>NZ_CP090442.1:0-5645979 GCF_021441945.1 Rhodococcus sp. DMF-1 | reverse complement strand
GGTCGCCCTCGCCCCTCGAGCACGACCCCATCACGCTGGCCAAGACCGTCGCGACCCTCGATCACCTCTCCGGCGGGCGGGTCGTCCTCGGCGCCGGATTCGGCTGGAACGCCGAGGAACTCGCCGACCACGGCGTACCGCCCGGAAAACGGCGCACCGCGCTGCGCGAGTACCTCGAGGCGATGCAGGCCCTGTGGAACGAGGACGAGGCGGCCTACGCCGGGCAGTTCGTCTCGTTCGGCCCGAGCTGGGCCTGGCCCAAACCGATCCAGCAGCCCCGCCCACCGGTGCTGATCGGCGCGGGCGGCACCGACCGCACCTTCGCGTGGATCGCCCGCTCCGCCGACGGCTGGATCACCACCCCGATCGAACGCGACATCGACGACCGCGTCGAACGGCTGCGGACCACCTGGACCGAAGCCGGCCGCGACGGCGCCCCGGAGATCGTGGTCCTCGCCGGCCGCCCGACCCCGCCCGGCTCCAGCGGTGGCGCGACCTCGGCGTGACCGAAGTGATGTTCGGCCTGCCCGACCGCCCCGAGGACGAGATCCTCGCCTACCTCGACAAGCTCGCCGCCACGCTGGACTCGACCTGCTGACGGTCCACGACAGAGAAGGAACACCTCCATGACCACTGCCGCCTTCCGCCCACTGCGCGCCGCCGAGATCACCGCCTGGGACCACGAGGCCGACGTCGTCGTCGCCGGCTACGGCATCGCCGGGGTCCGGCCGCCATCGAGGCCGCGCCGGCGCCGACGTGCTGATCCTCGAACGCACCGGCGGCTGGGCGGTGCCGCGGCCCTGTCCGGCGGCATCGTCTACCTGGGCGGCGGCACACCGCTCCAGCGCGCGCCACGCCCTGCGCGGCCACGTGCCGCAGATGAGCAACCGCGCACCGGCGAGCAGGGCGGCGGGCATGCTGATGAAGCCGCTGGCCGAGACGGCCGAATCCCTCGGGGTGACACCGGTGTTCGACATCCGGGTGCAGCAGTTGATCGTCGACGACGCGGATCGGGTCGTCGGGATCGCCGCGAAGAAGTTCGGCGACGAGGTCTTCGTGCGGGCACGTCGCGGCGTCGTGCTCACCACCGGTAGCTTCGCGTACAACGACGCCATGGTCACCGCGTTCGCCCCGCAGCTCATCGGCCGGCCGGCCGCCGCGATCGAGGAGCACGACGGCTGCTCCATCCGGATGGCTCAGGCCCTCGGCGCCGACCTCGCGCACATGGGCGCCACCGAGGTGGCGTTCTTCGCCGATCCGCAACTGATGGCACGCGGCATTCTCGTCAACGCCCGCGGCCAGCGGTACGTCCCCGAGGACACCTACCCCGGACGCGTCGGACAGCTCACCCTTCTGCGCAACGACAACCAGGCGTACCTCGTCATCGACGAGGCTTCCTACGAAGAAGGCTGTGCCACCACCAGTTCCACTCCGTACTTCCGGTTCCCGCCGAAATGGGCGGCGGAGACGGTCGCCGAACTCGAATCCGACATGGGCCTGCCGGAGGGCACTCTGCAGGCCACCGTCGAGGTGTACAACCGGCACGCCGCGGCCGGCACCGACCCCGTCCTCGGGAAGAAGCCCGAGTGGGTCAGACCGATCGGGACCCCCGTCGCAGCGCTCGACCTGCGCAACTGCACCGCGGGCTTCACCCTCGGCGGCCTGCACACCACCGTGAACTCGGAGGTCCTGCACGTCTCCGGCGAGCCGATCCCGGGCCTGTACGCCGCGGGCCGCTGCACCTCCGGTGTGTGCGCAGGCGGCTACGCGAGCGGCACGTCGCTCGGGGACAGCAGCTTCTTCGGCCGCCGCGCCGGCATCGCCGCCGCCGCGACCTGAACGTTCCCCCACCCCGTCGGTGTGGCCGAATGTCACATCGGTTCGATCGAATCGAACCGATGTGACATTCGGCCGGTACGGGCCGGACGGATGGGGGCGGGGCGTTCAGACGACGGTGAGCGGCAGGGGGATTCCCCGGTCGGCGAACGCGAAGGTCGCGCCGGTGCTGAAGCGGGTGATCGCGACCTCGCCGCACTCGCTCGCGGGTTCGGCCTCGCGGATCACCTCGACGGTGAGCGCGTGGGCGTCCTCGGACACCACGCGCGCGGTGAAGTGCGGGTCGACGCCGCGCACCAGCGCCTGCAACGGCCCGAGGTGGTCCCCGTCGATCAGGGTGGGCCACGATCCGTCCGCGTCGGCACCCCCGGACCGCCCGAGGCGCAGGTGCAGCCTGCCGGGCTCCCAACTGATCTCGCAATCGACGTACTGCCTCGGCGCGAACACAGGGTGGACCGAGAGCACCGTCGCCAGTCCTTCGACGTCGCGCGGCAGGCCGAGGGCGTCGCGTAGCCGCTCGGACGCCAGCCCCGCAATGCCGGTCAGCTGCTTGCGGGCGAGGGACAGCGCGGTGTCCTCGTCGGTGCGTTTGCGCACGCCGAGAAGGAAGCCGTACGAGGGCCGAGTGCGGAAGTCCGCGAACCGCAGGTCGGAGAGCAAGGGGCCGGAGGAGTCGCCGCGTCCTCGTCCGCCGGGTCGATCGGACCGAGTTCCACCGCGACGGCCGCGGTAAGGCCGATCGCCTCGGTGTGCGGGGCGGTCTCCGGCGGCACGTGCGACGGGTCGATCGTCACCGTCCACGCGCAGTGCGGGTGGCGGTCGGCCGGCCGGCGCGGGGGCCGGTGGATCGGCCGCACCTGCGCGTGCGGGTTGGTGGCGAGGGCGGTCGCGTCGAAGGTGGGGTCCTCGATGTCGTGGCACATGGCCGTCACATACGCCTCGCCCAGCGGCTCGACGTCCATGAGCGCACCGTAGTGGTCGAGCCGGAACTCGCCGTGGTCGTGGTCGTCGACGCGGAACCGGAAGTCCATGAACTGTGGCGGCGCACCGATGTCGAGCTGCAGCCCCTTGAAGATCGTCTCGACGCCGTCGCCCTCGTACCGCAGGGCGCGCTGCATGCGCCGGGTGTACCACGGGCTCGACGCCTGCCACTCCTCGACGGCCACCTCGGCCATCCCCTGCCGTCCGAACGCCGAGATCAGGTGGGCCATCCCGGACCGGTCGACGAGCTGGCCGCACAGAAGCAGTTCGGGGACGAGGACGGCGAGGTCCGACCGGGTGAGCGCGGCGAACGAGTCGCGGACGTTCACCGGGCTCACCACAGCGGCACCGGTGCCTGTCCGGCCGGGTACCAGCCGGGCAGGCGTTTCGTCGACGTCGACCGTTCGATCCGCCTGTTCATGCCGTCGGACAGGGTGCCGGCCGTGATCATCTCCAGGAACAGGTGGGAGACGTTGCCGAAGTCGAAGAAGTCGCGCTGCCAGGACCACTGGAAGTCCCCGCCGTAGCGGAACCAGCTGCCGCCGAAGCCGTACACCTCGTAGTGTGATCCGTCGTCGCGGGTCGCGTCGGCGACCTGCTTCCAGAAGCCGATGACGTCGCCGGTCCGCTCGTCCACGACGAACCGCTGGTAGGGGTACTGCCATCCCTCGAGACCGGCCATCTCCTGGCCGAGGGCGAGTTCGCGGATCTCCGCCCTTCCGACGGCCATGAAGTCGTCCTTCGGGCCGTAGTTCCAACCGTAGGTCGCGTCCTCGGTGTACATCTCGGCCAAGGGCTTCCAGTCGCCGGCTGCCTCGGCCTTCATGTTCGCTCCGATCCAGCGTTCGATCATCTCGTCGAGTTCGGCTCGGTCGAACGGTGCCATGACGTGTCTCCTCGGGATCAGTCCTCGACGATGCGGAGGGCTCGGGTGGGGCAGTACCGGACGGCGGATTCGACGTCGCCGCGCAGGTTTTCGGGTATGTCGTCCATCAGGATCCGGACCGTGCCGTGCTTTGGAACGTCGAAGACGTCCGGTGCTTCCAGCGCGCACATCGCATGCCCCTGACACAGGTCGAGGTCTGCTTCCACTTTCACGGGGGTGTCCTCACATCCGACGGCGGTAGCGCACTGCACACGGCTGCGCGAGCTGAACCACCATCTTGGAATGGTCGTTGCGGTAGGTTCCGGACGGCTGGGACATCTCGAATTCGTAGTCCCGCAGCAGGACCGAGAAGATCGCCTTGAGCTGCATGAGGGCGAACGCCGCGCCCACGCACCGGTGCCGGCCCGCCCCGAACGGAATCCAGGTCCAGCGATTGACGATGTCCTCCTGCCGCGGATCGATGTAGCGGCCCGGATCGAAGGAATCGGGCTCCGGGAAGTCCTCCGGGATGCGGTTGGAGATCGCCGGGGTGGCGCCGACGAGATCGCCCTCCCGATCCGGTAACCCTCGACCTCGAACTCGCCGCGCGCGACGCGCAGCAGCAGGATCAGCGGCGGGTGCAGCCGCAGCGTCTCCTTCAGTACCGCCTCGAGCAGCGGGATCTGCCGCAGCGCATGGTAACTCACGCCCTCACCGTCGGCGTAGAGGACGTCGAGCTCGTCGGTGACCCCGCGCAGGTACTCCGGATTGCGCAGCAGCTCGATCAGCGCCCAGGCCGCCGTTCCCGACGTGGTGTGGTGGCCGGCGAACATCATCGAGATGAAGATGCCGGTGATCTCGTCCGCGCTGAACCGCTTGGCGCCGTCCTCGTCCTCGATCGAGACGAGGACGTCGAGCATGTCGCGGTCCTCCCTGCCTCGGGGCGGGTTCGCGATGCGATCGACCATGATCTCCTCGACGAGGGCGACCAGCCCGCGACGAGCCTCGTCGCGGCGACGGAAGCTCTCGATGGGCGCGTAGGGGTCGACGAAGGCGAGCGCGTCGGTGCCCTTTTCCAGGTCGTGGTACAGGCGCGCGAACCGGCTGTCGAGCTGGCCGCGGAACTTCTTGCCGATCAGGCAGGCCGAGGACGTGTAGATCGTCAGCTCCGCGAAGAACTCCAGCAGGTCGATCTCGCCCTCGTCGCCCCAGCCCGCGACGATGTCCCGGACCTCGCGCTCGATCGTGGCCGCGTGACCCTTCATCTGCTCGCCGCGCAACGCCGAGTTGTGCAGCATCTCCTTGCGGCGCTCGGGGCTGGCGTCGAAGACCACACCCTCCCCGAAGACCGGCTTCATGAACGGGTACGCGGCCTGCTGGTCGAGGTCCTCGTCGGCGGAGCGGAAGAAGAACTCGTTGGCCCGCGCGCCGGAGAGCAGCACGACGTTGCGGTCGGCGAGCTGGAAGACCCCACGTCGCCGCACTCGTCGCGGACGCGCTGCATCAGTCCGATGGGGTCGGTGCGCAGCTCCTCGAGGTGGCCGTGTTCGTGCTCGCCCCCCGAGACACGCGTGGGAGTGACGATCGTGGTCATTCAGGGTCCTTTCCCCGAGAGTCCTTCAGCAGCGGCGCTTCCGGTTGCACTTCGGTCAGTACCAGGTGGGTTCCGCGCGGGGCCGACACGACGGCGACGACGGCGTTCGCGATCTCGGAGGCGCGGAGGAAGTAGGAGTGCCGGGCGAAGCCCCATCTGGTCCAGTCGGCGAGCAGCGGCTCGATGACCTCCGCGGGGGCGTCGAGCCCCATCCCGGTCTGTGTCGGGCCGGGACGCACCACCGACGCGCGAACCCCCGTGCCCTCGAGTTCCATCCGCATCTGGCGCACGAGCGCCTCGAGACCGGTCTTGGCGGCGACGTAGGCGCCCATGCGGGGCCGCGCGACGTCGGCGCAGTCCGAACCGATGACGACGAAGTCGCCGCGGCGCCGTTCGATCATCCCGGGGAGCACGCGATGGGCGAGACGCTGCGTGCCGACGAGGTGGACGTTCACCTGGAACTCGAACCGGTCCGGATCCATCTCGTGCACGAGCCGGAAATCCATGTCGCCGGCGCCGGACAGGACGATCTCGGTGGGGCCCAGGGCGTTCTCGGCGGCGGTGACGAACTCGTCGACCGAGTCGGTGGACGACACGTCGAGGAAGTGCGCGACGGCCTCGCCGCCTTCGCCGCGGATCTTCTCCGCGAGGGCCTCGCACTGTTCGACGCGCCGGGCGCCGAGGGCGACCGGGTGACCGAGGGCGGCGAGTGCGAACGCGGTGGCCGTACCGATGCCGGAGGAGGCGCCGCCGACGATCGCGGGCCGGCGCGGCGGATTGGGCTCGAATCTAGGCATGGCGCCGGGTCACCTCTACGGGCAGGGCCGCGAGGCCTCGGACATTGGTCGAGTGCACGCGCTCGCAACGGTCGAAGTCGACGTCGTAGTCGGCGACGCGCGCGGCGAACTGTTCGAGCGCGATGTTCGCCTCGAGGCGCGCGAGGTGGGCACCGAGGCAGAAGTGCACGCCGCCACCGAAGCTGGCGATCCTGGACGCGCTGTCGCGGCCGATGCGGAAGGTGTCGGGATCGGCGAACACCTCGGCGTCGCGGTTTGCCGAACCGATGAGCAGCAGTACCTTGTCGCCCGCGCGGATGGTGCCGTCGTGCCGTTCGATGTCGGTGGCGGCGGTGCGCGCGACGATCTGGCTGGAGGTGTCGTAGCGCAGTGTCTCCTCCACCCAACCGGAGACGGCGTCCGGGTTGCCGAGGACGCCGGCCAGCTCGGTCTTGTTCTTCGCACCCCAGTACAGCGCGTTGCCGAGAAGTTTGGTGGTGGTCTCGTTGCCCGCGACGACCATCAGGAACATGAAGCCGATGATCTCGTCGTCGTCGAGGCGGTCTCCGTCGACCTCGGCGTCGAGCAGGGCCGAGGTGAGGTCCTCGGTCCGGTGTGTGCGGCGCTGCGCCAGCATGTCCGCGTAGTAGCCGACGAGGTTCAGCGACGCCTCCATCGCCGCGACGGGCACGTCGAGCACGCCCTGCTCCCGGTGGACCACGAGATCCGCCAGCCGGCGCAGTTCGGCGCGGTCGGCCTCGGGCACACCCAGCAGTTCGGAGACGACGTCCATCGGGAGCTTGCCCGCGAACTCCGCGATCCAGTCGAATTCGCCCGTGCCCAAGGCGGTGTCGAGGTATCGGAGGGTCAGCTCGAGGATGCGGCCGCGCAGGTCGGCGACCCGGCGCGGGGTGAAGCCCTTCGAGACGAGCCGGCGCATGCGCATGTGGCGGGGGTCGTCCATCGCGAGAAACGACATGACCTTGTGGGCGTGGGGTCCGTAGGCCGACGGGTCGAGGGAGACCCCGTTGGCGCTGGAGAGCCGGGTGTGGTCGCGGAAGCCCGCGACGACGTCGGCGTGCCGGGACAGGGCCCAGAAGCCGAGGTCGTCGTTGCGATAGAGCGGCGCCTCCTCGCGCAGACGCCGGTAGACCGGGTACGGATCCTCGTGGAAGCCGTAGTCGTAGGGATCGAACAGGAGCGGTTCGAGCGAAGCCTGGGTCATGCGCTACTCCAATAGAAGTGCGGCGGAGGTCTCCAGCCGATCGGCGATCTTCTCGTAGGTCTCGTATCCCATGCCCGCGCGGACGAGGGCGCCGGCGTAGAGCATTTCCAGCGCCTCGATCTCGTCGGGATCGGCGTCGGGGCCGAGCGCGGTGGCGAGCCGCGCCCGGATGTCGAGGCCGATGCGGGCGCGCAGGTGTTCGACGTCGGGGTCGCGGCCGAGCAGTGCGCTGGTGACCGCGCCGGCGAGTTCGGGCTCGTCGGCCATCATCAGCGCGACGTTGCGCAACACCGCGACCACCCGGCCGACGCGGTCGGTCGTGGCCGCCTCGGGTTCGGGCGAGGCGGCAAGCCGGCGCCAGAACACTTCGGCGACAAGGTGTTCCTTGGACGAGAAGTAGGTGTAGGCGGTCGCCGGTGCGACACCGGCCCGGGCGGCGACGTTGCGTACGGTCAGTCCTGCGAACCCCTCTTCCCGCAGGACCTCCACGGCAGCGCGCGTCAGGCGATCCACGGTGTCGGCCTGCTTCTCGGTGAGACGGCGGCGGGTGGATTCGAGATTCACATTTCTGGACACGTGTCTGGACATTACTACGGTCGCCTGTCCGGGGCAACGGCCTCCGTACACCGGTCACCCCTTCGGGTACACGCGTACGGGCATGGATTTGATGCCGTTGACGAAGTTCGAGCGCAACCGCCGGACCGGGCCCGCGGGCTCGACGCGCTCGATCCGGCGTGCGAGCGTCTCGAACAGGATCCGCAACTCCAGCCGCGCCAGGTGCGCACCCAGGCAGAAGTGCACCCCGGTGCCGCCGAACGCCACATGCGGATTGTGGGTGCGCCCGATGTCGAAGACGTGCGGATCCTCGAAAACGTCCTCGTCCCGGTTCGCGCTCGGGTAGTAGACCACCACCTTGTCCCCCGCCTCGACGGGCTGGCCCCCTATCGTCGCCGGGCACGTCGGAGTGCGGCGGAACCCGATCACCGGGGTGACCCACCGGAGGATCTCCTCGACCGCACCGGCGGCGAGTTCCGGCTCGGCCTGCAGGCGACGCCACTGCTCCGGATGGTCGACGAAGGCCTGCATGCCGCCGGCGGCGGCGTTGCGCGTCGTCTCGTTCCCGGCCACCACCAGCAGCACGAAGAACATGTCGAACTCCATCTCGGTCAGCGTGTCACCGTTCTCGTCCGGCCGGACGAGCCGGGAGACGATGTCGTCGCGCGGCTCCGCCCTGCGCGCCGCGGCGATCTCGTTGGCGTACAAGAAGATCTCCGCGGCGGCGAGTTCTCCGTCGGCGCGGGTGTTGCCGTATTCCGGGTCGTCGAACCCGATCATCCGGTCGGACCAGTCGCAGAGCCTGTCGACGTCCTCCCCGGGTGCGCCGAGCAGGGCGGCGATCACCTCGAGCGGAAGCGGAGCGGCGGCCACCGGTACGAAGTCGACGACCGCGCCGTCGCGGCCCCGCTCGACGAGATCGTCGACGACGCGGTTGCAGATGCCGCGGATGTGTCCCTCGAGCGTCCGGACCGCCCGGGGCGTGAATCCGCGGCTGACGAGCTGGCGCAACCGGGTGTGCTCGGGCGGATCGAGGTTGACGAGCATCGCCGCCTGTTTGCGGCGGGTCTCCTCGTCGAACTCGTCGATCTGCGTCGTGCCGAGCGCCGACGAGAACGTGGTGCTGTCGCGCGAGACCGCGGTGACGTCCGCATGCCGCGTCACCGCCCAGTAGCCGGGTCCGTCCTCCTCGTCCTGCCGGTAGACCGGGCAATTGCGCCGCAGCTCGGCGAAGACGTCGTGAGGGACGCCCTCGGTGTAGAGGTCGGGGTTCTTCAGGTCGATACGGGATGCCGTCACGGGACCACCTCGCACATGTCTACGAATGACCGTCGTTTACAAGCTACACACATTCGTTTGAAATGGAAGATCCGTAGGATGGCTGCATGGGGACCGGAGAGCACAGGCCGATACGCCGTCGGAATCTCAGCCGCGAGAAGGTGATCGACGCGGCCTCGGCGGTGGTGGACGAGTCCGGCTGGGAGCAGCTGACGATGAGCACCCTCGCCGCCGTCTCGGCATCGTCACCGCCTCGCTCTACAACCACGTCCGCGGACTCGACGACGTCCGCGGTGAGATCCAGGTGCGGACGATGACCGAGCTCGGCGCCCGGCTCCGCGAGGTGGCAATGGGCCGCAGCGGGCCCGAAGGCCTGCGCGCTCTCATCGATGCGCACCGGGCGTGGGCCTCCGAGCATCCGCACCGCTACCAGGCGCTGACGGTGGCGCCGGGCGACCGCAGCGCCCTGCTCGCGGCGGCCCTCGACGCGAATTCGGCCCTCCGCTCGATGCTCGCCTCGTGCGGGGTGCCGGAGGAGGACACGCTCGAGGCCGCGGTGAGCCTGTTCACCGCGATGCACGGGTTCGCCGTGATCGTGCGCAGCGGCTTCCTCGGCGACGAGCTCGACCTCGACCGCATCTACGAGAACGTGGTCGCGGGCGCCCTGGCCGCCGCTCGCGCGGCCTCCGCGCGATCCTGAGTCCGTCCCACGCCGTCGCCGGAGGAAAAACTGCCGGCCGTCCCGAGTGCCCGCCGGCGCGTCCCTGCCGCCGCGCGGACCGGTCCGGCGGCATTGCGCCACCCCCCTAGCCGAACTATAGTCCAGACAGCTGTCCAGAAAATGAGGGGCTCACATCGTGCCGCCCGGCACTCGACGCCCCGCCGGACCCGTTCCGATACCGCCCGCCACGCCGCCCCGACGAACGGAAGCACCGATGTCCCTGATTCCGACCGGCAGCTCGGCACTGCTCATCGACGGCAAACTCGTTCCCGGTTCGGGAGGCACGTTCGAGGTCGTGAACCCGGCGACGGAGGAAGTCCTCGGCACCGCCGCCGACGGCACCGCCGCCGACGCGGACGCCGCGATCGAGGCGGCCCGTCGCGCCTTCGACACCACCGGCTGGTCCCGCAACCATTCCTTCCGGGCCCGCTGCCTGCGTCAGCTCCGCGATGCGCTGCGCGGTCACCTCGAGGAACTGCGGGCGATCACCATCGCCGAGGCCGGCGCCCCCCGATTCCTCACCACCGGAGCCCATCTCGAGGGCCCCGTCGGCGACCTCGGGTACTTCGCCGATCTGGCCGAGAACTACGCGTGGCGCCAGGATCTCGGCAACGCCGCGCCGATGGGCATCCCCACCCACCGCTACGTGCTCCGCGAGGGGGTCGGTGTCGTCGGGGCGATCACCCCGTGGAACTTCCCGCACCAGATCAACTTCGCCAAGCTGGGCCCCGCGCTCGCCGCCGGCAATGCGATGGTGCTCAAGCCCGCGCCCGACACGCCGTGGTGCGCCGCGGTCGTGGGCCGGATCCTCGCCGAGGAGACCGACATCCCGCCGGGCGTGGTGAACATCGTGACCTCGAGCGACCATGCCCTCGGCGCCCTGCTCGCGACCGACCCGCGGGTGGATCTCGTGTCGTTCACCGGATCCACCCCCACCGGCCGGTCGGTGATGCGCGCCGCCTCGGACACCGTGAAGAAGGTGTTCCTCGAACTCGGCGGCAAGTCGGCGTTCATCGTGCTCGACGACGCCGATCTCGGCGCCGCCTGCTCGATGGCCGCCTTCACCGTGTGCACCCACGCCGGGCAGGGGTGCGCCATCACGACCCGCCTGCTCGTCCCCCGCGGCCGCTACGAGGAGGCGGTCCGCGTCACCGCCGACGCGCTGCGCGGCATCCGGCCCGGCGACCCGGACGACCCCGGCACGGTGTGCGGTCCGCTGATCTCCGAGCGCCAGCGCGCCCGGGTCGAGGGCTATCTGCGGCTCGCCGTCGAGGAGGGCGGGACGATCGTCGTCGGCGGTGGCCGCCCCGCCGAGCACGAGCGCGGCTTCTTCGTCGAACCGACACTGATCGCCGGGGTCGGCAACGACGCGCGGGTCGCCCGGGAGGAGATCTTCGGGCCGGTCCTCGTGATCCTCCCCTACGACGGCGACGACGAGGCGATCCGCATTGCGATCGACTCCCCCTACGGCCTGTCCGGAGCCGTCTGGGGTACCGACGAGGACCGGATCCGCCGGGTCGTCGAGGGGGTCCGCACCGGCACCCTGAGCGTCAACGGCGGGATCTGGTACGCCGCCGACGCTCCGTTCGGCGGCTACAAGCAGTCCGGGATCGGCCGCGAGATGGGTGTGGCCGGCTTCGAGGAGTACCTGGAGACCAAACTCGTCGCCGAACCCGCGGCGAAGCAGAGAGGCTGACGAACATGATCCGCAGCACAACGCGTTTCGCCGACCGTACCGCCATCGTCACCGGGTCGGCCCAGGGCATCGGCGAGGCGTACGCCAAGGCCCTTGCCGCCGAGGGCGCCTCGGTCGTCGTGGCGGACATCGACACCGAGCGCGGCGAGCACGTGGCCGAGCAGATCGTCGCCGACGGCGGGACCGCCGTCTTCAAGACCGTCGACGTGTCCGATCCCGGTTCGGCCGGCGAACTCGCGGCATTCACGGTCGAGACGTTCGGCGGCATCGACCACGTGGTCAACAACGCCGCGATCTACGGTGGCATGAAACTCGATCTGCTGCTGACGGTTCCGTGGGACTACTACAGGAAATTCATGAGCGTGAACATGGACGGCGCGCTGAACGTCACCCGCGCGGTGTGGCCGCACATGACGGCGAACGGCGGCTCGCTCGTCAACCAGTCGTCGACCGCCGCATGGGTGTACTCCGGCTTCTACGGCCTGGCCAAGGTCGGCGTCAACGGACTCACCCAGCAGCTGGCCACCGAACTCGGCGGCTCGAACATCCGCATCAACGCGATCGCCCCGGGCCCGATCGACACCGAGGCCACCCGCACCGTCACACCGGGAAACATGGTGGCGGACATGGTTTCCAGACTGCCACTGAAACGGATGGGCACCCCCGGGGATCTGGTGGGCATGTGCCTGTTCCTGCTCTCCGACGAGGCGGACTGGATCACCGGGCAGATCTTCAACGTCGACGGCGGCCAGGTGATCCGCTCGTGACCCGGCTCGGCTGCATCGGCCTCGGCAACATGGGGGCCCCGATGGCGAAGCGACTGCTGGACCGGCCGGGTGGGCTCACCGTGCTCGACACCCGGCCCGAGGCCGTCGCGCCGTTCACCGCGGCCGGCGCGCGAGCCGCCGACGACCCCGCAGACCTCGCGCGCGAATGCGACGTCGTCTGCGTCACCGTCGTCGACGATGCCCAGGTCCGCACAGTCGTCGCGGGACTGCTCGGCGGCGCGCGGCCCGGCACGGTCATCGCGGTCCACTCGACCGTCGCCGACACCACCGCCGTGGAACTCGCCGCCGCATGCGCCGAGCGCGGGCTCGAGCTCGTCGACGCTCCCGTCAGCGGCGGGGCCCCCGGCGCCGAGCAGGGCCGGCTCGCGGTGATGGTCGGCGCCTCCGACGCGGCGTTCGACATGGTGCGCGAACCGTTCTCGTGGTTCTCCGACCTCGTCGTGCACGCCGGTCCGGTCGGCGCGGGCACCCGGATGAAGCTGGCCCGGAATCTGCTGCACTTCGTGTCGTTCACCGCTGCCGCGGAGGCGCAGCGGCTCGCCGAGGCGGCCGGGCTGGACATCACCGCGCTCGGGAAGGTGGTCCGCCACACCGACGCGATCAGCGGGGGCGCCGGGGCGATCATGCTCCGGGACACCACCGCACCGATCCCACCGGACGACTTCTGGTTCCCGATCCTCGACCACGTACGTGCGCTGGGCGAGAAGGACCTGTCGCTGGCCCTCGGTCTCGGCGCTCGGCTCGGCGTCGACCTGCCCCTCGCAGCGCGCGCGCTCGGCGACCTCGGTCCGGGTCTCGGGGTGGGCCGGGGAGAGAACGCACGACAGGAGGAGCCCGCATGACCGACGACCGTCGCCGCCGCGGCCTGGACATGATGTCGCAGGTGTACGGCTGGGAGATGCAGGACGGGCCCGGCGACCATTTCGCCGTCACCGCAGACCACCTCTTCGCCGACATCTGGTCCCGGCCCGGGCTGAGCATCCGCGACCGGCGGCTGCTGCTGCTCGGCGCGCTCACCGCACAGGGGCTGATCGACGTGGCCGAGATCCAGGTCGGGGCCGCACTCCACAACGAGGAACTCGACGAACCGCAACTGAAGGAGATCGCCCTGTTCCTGTGCCACTATGTCGGATGGCCGCTCGGCACCGAACTCGACTCGATGATCGGCGGCGTGCTCGCCCGGCGCCGCAAGGCGTGAGCCCACCGAGGGAGTTCCCCGAGCCCGCTCTAGGCGGCCACGTGGCGCGAGAACCGAAGGAGTGAGCAGTGCAGGACTTCGCGGACCGCCCGGGCGCGGCCCTCGTGGCCGGCGGCACCGGCGGGATCGGCCGGGTGGTGTGCCGGATACTGGCCGAGCGCGGCAGCGACGTCGCCTTCACGTTCCACCGCAACGACGGGGCCGCCGCCGCACTGGCGGCGGACCTGCGCACCCTCGGGGCGAAGGTGCTGCCGCTGCAGGCGGAGCTGAGCGACAGCGCCGCGGCCGCCAGGGTCGTGGACGCAGCCGTCGCGACCTTCGGTGCACTGCACACCCTCGTCCACGCGGCGGGACCGCACGTGCCGATGGTGCACCTGAGCCGGGTGACGCCCGCGCAGTTCCGCAACCAGCTCGTGGGCGACGCGGGGGCGTTCTTCAATCTCGTCCACCCGGTACTGCCCCGGCTGCGGGAGTCGCGGGGCAACATCGTCGCGGTGACGACGGCGGCGACCCGCCGGTTCCCGGTCCGGGACGGCCTGTCGGCCGGACCGAAGGGTGCGATCGAAGCCCTCGTGCGGGCGCTGGCGGCCGAGGAAGGGCGATTCGGGGTGCGGGTCAACGCGGTGGGGCCGGGCATGCTCACCGACGGCACCGCCGCCCGGCTGATCGGGTCCGGCGAACTCGACGAGCGCGCACTGTCCGTCGCGCGCAACAACATTCCCCTGCGACGCTTCGGCGACGCCCACGACGTCGCCGAGGCCGTCGCCTTCCTCGCCTCGGACCGGGCGGACTTCGTGTCCGGGCAGATCCTCGACGTCGACGGCGGCTACGGCGCCTGACCTGCATCCGGCGGCTTGCCGGGTGGCCCGCCGGAACCGGTGGGTACTGTGGTTCCGATACGTACCGCTTCCGAGCACACCGTGGACCGCAACGAACGGAGACCGATCATCATGACCCGCACCACCCTGCCCCGGGAGACGATCGAGCTGGCCGAGGCGACACCGGGTTTCATGCCGATCGACGAGGGCACGGCCCTGCACGACGCCGCGGTCCGGTATCTCGGCGACGGGGTCGGCGTCGAGATCGGCACCTACTGCGGGCGCTCGACCGTCTATCTCGGAGCCGCCGCGAAGGCCACCGGGGGAACCATCGTCACGATCGACCATCATCACGGGTCCGAGGAGCACCAACCCGGATGGGAGTACCACGATCCGGCCCTCGTCGACCCGCACACCGGGCATCTGGACACGGTGGGACGGTTCCGCCACACCCTGGCCGACGCGGATCTCGAATCTCATGTCGTGGCGGTGCTGGGACGATCCGGCCAGGTCGCGGAGTTCTGGCGGACCCCGGTGTCGTTCGTGTTCGTCGACGGTGGTCACAGCAGT
This sequence comes from Rhodococcus sp. DMF-1, assembly GCF_021441945.1. NCBI lineage: Bacteria > Bacillati > Actinomycetota > Actinomycetes > Mycobacteriales > Nocardiaceae > Rhodococcus > Rhodococcus sp. DMF-1. Next base: position 5,631,078 of record NZ_CP090442.1, on the reverse strand, counting down.
GAGGCGGCGCAGGCGGACTACGCGGGCTGGGCGCCGTGGGTGCGTGTCGGCGGCGCCCTGATCATCCACGACGTGTTCCCCGATCCGAAGGACGGCGGCCGTCCCCCGTACGAGGTCTACCTGCGCGCGCTCGGGAGCGGCGAGTTCACCGAGGTGTCGGTGACCGGTTCGCTGCGCGTGCTCGAACGCACTTCCGGCACCGCCGGAATGCTGCCGGGCTGACGGCTCAGACCGTCACCCGGCAGTCCTCGTGACAGCTCTCGGCGGCGACCCATCCGGCGGGTGCGGTGGCGTCGCGGAACACTCCGTTGCCGGCGGTGCTGCGCGAGAGCGCGTCGGCGGCGAGGATGACCGCAGCGCTGGTCCAGGAGCTCTTCTCCACGGGCCAGCGCTTTCCGTCCGTGAACACCATTCCGGTCCAGTAGGACCCGTCCGGGTCGCGAAGATGCTGCATGGCGGCCAGCAGGATCCGGGCCGTCGTGGCCTCACCGATCGCGTCCAGGGCGAGGACGAGCTCGCACGTCTCGGCACCCGTCACCCACGGCCGGTGGTCGACGCAGCGGATGCCGATGTCGCCGACCACGAAATCGTCCCAGCGCTCCCGGATCCGTTGCCGGGCCGGCGCACCGCGCACCGCCCCGCCGAGGATCGGGTAGTACCAGTCCATCGAGTACTCCGGCTTGGGGGTGAATGCCTCCGGATGCCGTCGCAGCACGTGGCCGAGCCGGTACCACGCGACCTCCCAGTCCGGATGGGGGTCGCCGACCACCTCCGACAGGCGCAGCCCGCACTGCAGACTGTGGTGGATGCTCGAACACCCCGTCAGCAGAGCCTCGTCGGCCGTGCCGTGTTCGCCTCGAGCCCAGTAGATCTCGCCTCCGGGTGCCTGCAGCTCGAGCACATGGTCGAGGGCCGCCCGCACCGTCGGCCACAAGCGCACCACATGGTCGGTGTCGCCCGTGACGAGGTAGTGGTGCCACACCCCCACCGCGATGTACGCGGTGAAGTTCGAGTCGGCGTCGTGGTTCTCGACGGCGTCCCCGCGGAACTGCATGGGCCACGAGCCGTCCGGCCGCTGGGTCCGACGGGACCAGTCGAAGGCCGCCTCGGCCTCCTCGAACAACCCCGCGGCGGTGAGCGCCATCGCGGACTCGATGTGGTCCCACGGGTCGGTGTGACCACCGGGGAACCACGGGATCGCTCCGGAGGACTCCTGCATGTCGGCGATCGCGCGGGCGGTTCGCAGGCACTGATCCTCGGACAGCACTCCCGGCACGGCCGGAACCGCGTGCCGTGCCCCGCCGGGGCGGAAGTCAGCGGCCGACAACGGGAACCGTCGGCTTCTCGAGGTAGAACACGACGCTCTTGCCGAGCACCGGATTCAGCAACGATTCCGCCGTGCGCGTCAGCCACGGCCCCTGCATCAGGTCCCATACGAGGAGACGGTGATACGCCTTCGTCAGGGGGTTGTCGTCGTTGTCGACGCCCACGGCGCATTTGAGCCACCAGTACGGCGAATGCAGGGCATGGGCGTGGTCCCGGCCGCGCACCGTCAGGCCTGCGGCCGTCAGCTTCGCTGCCAGTTCGTCGGCCTTGTAGATCCGCACGTGGCCGCCCTCGACCTCGTGATACGCGTCGGACAGCGCCCAGCAGATCTGCTCCGGCAGCCACCGCGGGACGGTGACGGCCGCGACGCCGCCGGGTTTGAGCACCCGCACGAATTCGGCGATGGCGCGGTCGTCTTCGGGCACGTGCTCGAGCACCTCGGAGATCAGCACCACGTCGAAGGTCTCGTCGTCGTAGGGCAGGGCGAGGGCGTCGCCCACCTCGGCCCGGGCCAGTGCTCCCTCGGGTACCTGGCCCTCGAGTTCCATCGCCGCGAACATGTCGCCGACGGCCTTCATGTCCTCCGCGCTGCGGTCGAACGCCACCACGTCGGCGCCCCGGCGGTAGAGCTCGAACGAGTGCCGTCCGGCGCCCGCGCCGATGTCGATGGCACGGTCACCGGGTTCGACCCCCAGCCGGTCGAAATCGACTGTCAGCATCAGACTTCGGTCCTTCCTGCCTGGGCCGCAACGGTATCCCGGTAGGCCTGGGCGGTCCGGGCGGCCACGGCCGCCCAGCTGAATCGCTCGAGCACCCGGGCCCGCGCCACCGACCCCAGCCGGGCCTGTTCGGCGGGATCGTCGAGAACCCGTGCCAGCGCCGCGGCCAGCTGTTCGCTGTCACCCGGGGGCACGAGGATGCCCGCATCGCCGACCACCTCGGGAATCGCACCGGCGCGACTTGCCACCAGCGGCGTGGCGCAGGCCATGGCCTCGACCGCGGGCAGCGAGAACCCCTCGTAGAGTGACGGGACCGCGGCCACCTGCGCCGAACCGAGCAGTCCGGCCAGCTCGCCGTCGTCGATCCCGGAGACGGTGCGTACCGAGTCCCCGATGGCGAGCTGCTCGATCAGCTTCTCGGTGACGCCGCCCGCGGCCAGCTTGGTGACGAGCACCAGCTCGACCTGCCGCTCGGTGCGGAGCTTCGCCACCGCCTCGAGCAGATTGGCGACGCCCTTGAGCGGTGCGTCCGCGCTGGCCACGCACACGATGCGGCCGGACACGCGTTCGGTCGACGGCGGGGCGAAGATCTCGGTGTCCACTCCCAGCGGGATCGTGCGCAAGCGCCCGTCGGGGATGTCGAACGCGGTACGGATGTCGTCCTCGGAGGATTTCGAGACGGTGAGCAGGGTCGGGATGCGCCGCGCCACCCGGGCCTGCATGCGCAGGAATCCGTACCATCGGCGCAACGTGATCCTGCGGCGCAGCGTCGGGGCGCTCGCGAGGTCCAGCTCCCGGTCGCGGGTGATCGGATGGTGGATGGTCGCGACGAGCGGCAGGCCCGCATCCGCGATCCGGAGCAAGCCGTAGCCGAGGCACTGGTTGTCGTGCACGACGTCGAACTCCCCGGCCCGGTCGCGCAGCAGCCGGGCCACGCGCAGACTGAAGGTCAACGGCTCCGGGAACCCCGCCGTCCACATCGTGCCCAGCTCGAGCAGGTCGATCGCGTCGCGGATCTCCCGCGGGTGCGGAAAGCGGAACGGGTCGTCGTCGCGATAGAGGTCGAGGCTCGGGACCTTCACCAGGGTGACCCCGTCGTCGAGCTCGGGATACGGCTGCCCGGAGAACACCTCGACGTCGTGGCCGAGTGCCGCGAGTTCGCGGCTGAGATGTCGAACGTACACGCCCTGACCACCGCAGTGCGGCTTGCTGCGGTACGACAGCAGAGCTACTCGCACAGATCACCTCGTTCGTCGTGTCACCGGAGTGCGTCCGTCCGGAAGATCGAACTCACTCTAGAACATGTTCTCATCCGACGCTCGACCCGGCTCCGCCCTGCGGATCAGCGCCGGAACCGCACCGGGTCCGGTGCAAACTGAACGTACAGGGTGGCGACCCGTTCCGCCGTCGAAGACCCGCCGAGACGACACCGGCCCAGGCTCTGCGGTGCGCATCACGAGCGGGCGGCGCGCCCTCGTCCTCCGCGGGTTGACACCTCGAGATGTGACCTACACCATAAGCGAACGCTTACCGTACGAACGCTCGGTGAGCGGCAACTGCACCTCGACCCCCGAAACAGGAGACGGTATGTCCGACGCCCCGTCCATGCGCGAACTGCTCGGCGACGACGCCCCCAGCAACTGGGGACGCTGGGGCGCCGGCGACGAGATCGGAGCTCTGAACTTCCTCGGCACCAAGGAGGTTCTCGGCGGAATAGCCGAGGTCGAGTCCGGCGACGTGTTCACCCTGCAGATCCACATGGGCCGCAAGGAGGCCCCGGCGATCCCCTGTGGCCCAGCCGCAGCGGCATCGATCGCCGCAACACCCTCGACGAATCGTCGTGGGACGGCGAGGACGCCCCGCAGTTCCCCGGCGGACTGCACTACGCCGACGACACCGCCACCCTCTTCCTGCAGGGCTCCACCCAGTACGACGCCCTCGGCCACGTCTGGTACGACGGCAAACTCTGGAACGGATACGACGCGCGCAGCACCGTCGGCAGCATGGACAAGGCCTCGGTGCTGCCGATCGCCGAGAAGGGCGTCGTGGGCAGGGGGATCCTGATCGATATGGCCCGCCACCGGGGCAAGGAGTGGCTCGACGCCGGCGAGACCTTCGACCACAACGACCTCGAGGCGGCCGCCGCCGCCCAGGGCGTGACCATCGAGCCGCGCGACATCCTCGTGATCCGTACCGGCTGGCTGAAGTACTGGTACAGCCTCGAAGACACCACCGAGTTCTACGCCGATTTCTGCGAACCCGGCCTGACGTACAGCCGCGGACTCGTCGAATGGTTCCGGAACCGGGAGATCCCCAACCTGGTCACGGACACCATCGCCAACGAGGTGACCACCGACCCGGCCAGTGGCGTGGCGCTGCCCCTGCACTGCGCGCTCATGCGCAATCTCGGCGTCGCCCTCACCGAGATCGCCTGGCTCGAGGACCTCGCCGACGCGTGCGCCGCCGACAACCGCTGGACCTTCCTGTACACCGCGGCCCCGCTGAAGGTCGTGGGCGGCACGGGCGCCCCGGTCAATCCGGTCGTCATCCGATGAGCGCAGCCGGACCCCGCGACGCGCACACGGGCGTCTACGACAGCAAGCCGTGGCTCGCGCGCTACGCGCCGGGCCTGCCGACCCACATCGAGCCGGAGTACACCGACGCGCTGGAGATGTTCCGCGCCACCGTCGCTCGCGACCCGGACGCGGACATCATCCGCTACTTCGACGGGCGTCTGACCCGCCGTGAACTCGACGAGCAGTCCGACGCGTTCGCGGCCGCACTGACGGCCCACGGCTTCTGCCCGGGTGAGCGGGCGGCGCTGTTCCTGCAGAACGTCCCGCAGTTCGTCGTGGCGCAGCTCGGTGTCTGGAAGGCCGGCGGTATCCCGGTCTCCGTCAACCCCATGAACAAGGAACGCGAGCTCGGCGAAATCCTCCTGGACTCAGGGGCTACCGTGCTCGTTGCACTCCAGGGGCTGTACCGGGACGTCGCACAGCACGTCGTCGCCGGCACCGCCGTCCGGATCGTGATCACCACGTCCGAACTGGAATACCAGACGCGTGGAGACGAGCGGATCTTCTCCGGCATCGAACGCCTCGATCTGCCCGGCACTCTCGACCTGCAGGCGCTCCTGGCCGAGTTCTGGGGACGGCCCGTCCCGGTGCACGCCCTCGGCCCGGACGACATCGCGTTCCTCACCTACACATCCGGTACGACCGGACCACCGAAGGGTGCGATGACCACTCACCGCAACGTGGTGTTCAATGCCCGCACCTACCGGGAATGGGTGGGACTCGGCGCGGACGACGTCGTGCTGGGCATCGCCCCGCTGTTCCACATCACCGGGCTCGTCGGGCACATCGCTGTCGCCCTGCTGACAGGCGCGCCCCTGGTGTTGATGTACCGGCTCGACCCAGGCGTGACCCTCGAAACGGTGGCGGTGGAACAGGCGACGTTCACGGTCGGCTCGATCACCGTGTTCATCGCGCTGATGAACGTTCCCGGCGCCCGCGGTGAGTCGCTGAAGACGCTGACCAAGATCTTCTCCGGCGGAGCGCCGATACCGCCGAGCACCGTCGCGGCGTTCGAGACGTTCTCGGGGACGTACATCCACAACATCTACGGCCTCACCGAGACCACCTCTCCCTCGCATGCAGTTCCGTTCGGCACCCGGGCTCCGGTGGACGAGGCCTCCGGCGCCCTGTCGGTCGGAGTCCCGACCTTCGACACCGTCGTGCGGGTCGTCGACGAGGACGGCAACGACCTTCCCGTCGGGGAGGTGGGCGAGCTCGTCACGTCGGGGCCGCAGGTGGTCGCCGGCTACTGGAACAAGCCCGAGGAGACCGCGACCGCGCTGCCCGGGGGTGCCCTCCACACCGGGGACGTCGGGTACATGGACGCCGACGGCTGGTTCTACATCGTCGACCGCAAGAAGGACCAGATCAACGCCGGTGGGTACAAGGTCTGGCCGAGAGAGGTCGAGGACGTGCTCTACGAGCACGATGCGGTGCGCGAGGCCGCGGTCGTGGGGGTGGTGGACAGCTACCGCGGCGAGACGGTCAAGGCGTTCGTCAGCCTCCGTCCGGGGCACTCGGTCACCGAGGAGGAACTGATCGCCTTCGCCAGGGAGAGGATGGCGGCGTACAAGTACCCGCGGCTGGTGGAGATCATCGACGAGATCCCGAAGACCGTGTCCGGCAAGCTTCTTCGCAGGGAACTCCGGGCCCGCGGCTGAACCGGGCAGGACGGCGAAGGCCCGGTCCGTGTCGGGACCGGGCCTTCGCCGTGAAGCGACCCTGACGGGACTCGAACCCGCGACCTCCGCCGTGACAGGGCGGCGCGCTAACCAACTGCGCCACAGGGCCGTGTGCATCCCCGAAGGGGATTTCCACAGAAAACCCACCGCCGGGCGGTGGGCCTACCGTATGAAGTTGTGTGGTGGCCAGGGCCGGGATCGAACCGGCGACCTTCCGCTTTTCAGGCGGACGCTCGTACCAACTGAGCTACCTGGCCGGACGGCACCCGAACCGAATGCCAATTGCCAACTCTGCGACCCTGACGGGACTCGAACCCGCGACCTCCGCCGTGACAGGGCGGCGCGCTAACCAACTGCGCCACAGGGCCATGCTCTTCACTTGTGGTCAAACCGTACTGCATGCGGCGATACTGCTTCCGCAAGCGTACCCCTACGGGATTCGAACCCGCGCTACCGCCTTGAAAGGGCGGCGTCCTAGGCCGCTAGACGAAGGGGGCCCGCCGGATTACTCCGACCCGCACCCTCAACGGGTTCGCGTTCCGTTGGGAGCTTGGATAGCTTAGGACACCGGTTTCCGGATTCACAAATCAGCAGGTCACGCCGATTGTTCGCCCTCCATGGGCGACTCCGGCGCCCCGCGCCGCCGCTCGAGCCACTCCGGCGCGGCCGTCGCCTCGAGGCACACGTCCAGGCATTCCGCGAAGCGGGCCCGCACGTCGACGTCGGTCGCGGTGAGATCGTGGAAGTAGCGCTGGCCGGCCAGGCACGCCCCGAGCACACCCAGGAACCGTTCGAGGTCGACGCCGGCACGGAACAGCCCCGCGTCCCGCGCCTCGACGGCCAGCCGGCGGCCGGCGGCTCCCCACACCGAGCTGCCGCGCAGCTTCGCCTCGGCGTCGAACTCGGGTTCGGTCACGAGCTTGAACTCGGCCCGGATGATGACGTCGCCCTGCAGGGCGTCGGCGAGATCTCCGACGAGGCCGTGCAACCGCTCGAAGGGATCCAGCCCCGGCGCGTGCAGCCACCGCTCGGTGATCACCCGATAACGGTCGAGGCCCTCCGCGAGCACCGCCCGGGCGAGCTCCTCCTTCGAATCGAAGTGGAAGTACATCGCGCCCTTGGTCGCCCCGGAGTGCTCGAGAATCGCGTTGACCGAGGCTGCGCCGTATCCGCGCCGGGCGAATTCGATCGCCGCGGATTCGACGATGGACGCGCGGGTGCGCCGCGCCCGCTCTTGCTGACGTGACATGGGGGTTCGTGCCTCCGAACGTGACCTGCGGTCCCCCGATCGCCACTGTAGCCGCCGGGCGACCGGCACGCGCACAGCCAGGCATTTCCCGTCTTCGCACAGAACACACCAAGTGGTATGCTTTTATCCGGCTCGGGTGCGCCGCAGGGGGTGCGCACCCGAGCCTTCGAGCGGCACGGCCGTCCGATACTGTTGACCGGCGCGATGCAGTTAGACTGTGCGCCCACGCCCCTATAGCTCAGTTGGTAGAGCTACGGACTTTTAATCCGCAGGTCCCAGGTTCGAGCCCTGGTGGGGGCACCACGCTTCACCAGCCGGAACACGACGACAGGAGCAGAGCCCCACCCGAACGTGCAGCAGAAATGCAGCAGAACGGTCAGGCCCCGGTCGCCTGCTCCCACGGCGGCGGCGTCACCCCGTGCGCAAGCAGCTCCTGCTCGAGGCGCCGCACCGCGCGCCTCGAGCAGAGCCTCACGCCGCTCCCACGTCTGACGGTTGTCCACCAATCCCCGGATCTCCGCACGCGCCGCATCCAGATCCCGCCGCGCCGTCTCCAGATCCGCAGACAACCGCTGCACGTCCTTCGTCAACTGAGCCACGCTCGTCTCCCAGATCGTCAACGCCTTCGTGTAGGCGTCCGCCTGCACGGTGTGCTGCGCCGCCTTCTCCGACGAACGGGACGAGAACCGCACCCCCAGGTAGGTCAGCAACGCTGCGACGATGACACCGACGCTCCCCCACATCGTCGAGGCCGCGGTCACCGTTCACCACCCGAGGGCGGAGGAGGCGGTGGCGTCGGGATCACCTCGACGTCGATCGGGTTCGGCCACGACGCCACCACCATCACGATCAGCGCATACCCGATGTAGGTCACCGCGCTGATCCACGCCGTCGGCGAGAACCCGGCCACCCACGCGAACCCGAACAGCATCCCCCACAGCAGCGGCACCGAGGTGATCGCGACGAACCCGGCCCGGTCCGAGCGGGGCGGATCGTACGACGCCGCCGACACCACCGCGACCACCGCAGCGATCAGCCACGGCCAGCCCAGCACCTGCAGCGGCAGCGCGTCGAGCAGCCACGCGAAGGCGCCCTTCCTCGTCGAGGTCGCCGGGGCGATCAGGTAGCTGTACCCGATCGCCGCGAACACCACCGCATGCACGAGCAGGAACCGGCCCCGCCGCCCGTTGAGCCGCCGCGCGACGACGCGCACGATCCGATACGGCATCGCCGGGGCTACCCGCGCCCCGAAATGCGGCGCTCCAACTCCGCGCGCAACTGCCCGACACTGGGGGCGAGCTGCTGTGCCCGCTCCGTGGCGACACGGAGCGTCTCGGTGACGACGGCACCAGGCCCCGGGTGTGCCACTGACGCGGTCCGGTAGTCGACCGGCGTGTCGGTGCCGTCACGGATCGTCGGGGGCTGTGCGCCCTTCGGGTTCGGGGTGTAGAGACCGGCGAGGATGTATACCAGGGTGCCGATGCCGGTGAGCACGGTGGCGGTGTGCCCGAGGTAGGTCGTCACGTCGGCGTCGGTGAACACCCCGAGCAGCGTCAGCCCGCCGAAGATCGCGGCGGCGACGGAGTAGATGACCTGCCGGATCGTCGGCCAGGACGTGTGGATCTTCTGCAGCATCACTTGCCTCCGTTCGCCAGGCGCTGCTCGAGCTGGGCGATCCGCTCGGTCAGCTTCTCGACCAGGCCCGCGGCCCGTTCGGCCTGCCGGGCGGCGTGGAACGCCTGGTAGTCCGCGGTGCGCGCGAAGGTGGCGGAGTCGAGTTCGGCCGGCGGCTGGCCGCCGAGGAACTCCGGCTCGACCAGCGACGGCCGCGGCTTACACACAGCCTCGAACAGCTGCCGCTGCTCGGCATCGGACAGTGCCATGAGGAAACCCCCTGTGTCGCCCGCGAACAGTGCGCGGAGTTCGGTGATCGTGCCGCGGAACGCGTTCACGTCGATCAGCTGCCCGGTTACCCGGGCGGTCTCGGAGAACTGCAGGATCTGCACCGGCGGACCGCCGGGATGGAAGCCGGCCCACCCGGCGGTGATGGTGCCGGGCGCGGTCTCGTACAGCGTCGAGGCGTAGCCCTTGCCGCTCACGTAGTGCGAGTTCCACAGCGCCGGGATCCCGGCCAGGTTCGGTGAGCCCATGCGGTCGCGCCAGAACCAGCGCGGCAGGTACACCGAGAACACCCGCATACCGCGGACCTGGATCGCGTGGATCCGCGCCCACATGTCCTCGAGCGAGCCGCCGCCGATCGTGTCCTCGTAGTCCAGCTGGATCGGGATCGACGAATCGCCGAGATGCTGCAGCAGCGTGTCGGCCTCCCGTTCGGGGTGGCTGCCGCGCCGACAGAACACGTACCCGCCGAACAGACCCGCGAAGTGCTCGCGCATCTGCTCGCGGGCACGCGGCCAGAACGGGTCGCGATAGCCGCCACCCTCGGTGACCTTGTGGGTGGCGAACACGAACCCTTCCCGCTTGGCCGCAGCGAAGTCGAACTCACGCTGGTGGTTCGACACGTCGATGCCATACAGCACGCGGGACACAGGAACCTCCGGTGTGGGTGCGGACGCCTCGGCCGGGTAGGCCGCGCCCTGCAGGAACGGCATCGGGTCCATTCGACCGGGGCCGAACGGCTGGCGGACGCGGTTGTGGACCTCGACGTGGCAGTGCGGGTCGACACCTCCGTTCGTGGACCGGTCACCGTTGACGTGGGCGATGCGCTGCCCCGCCGTAACCTGCTGCCCGCGCTGCACCTCGGGAACGATGTGGCCGTATACCCACAGGTTCGCGCCTTGCGAGTCGTCGGAGTCGATGTCGAGGTAGTGGCCGAACCCGCCCGGCGACGGGTCCCATCCGACCGAGACGACGGTGCCGGCCTGCACTGCGTACACCGGCTGGCCGGCCGATCCGCCGGGCCAACCGAAGTCCACACCGCGGTGCCAGGTGCCCCAGCGCGGTCCATAGCCCGACGTGATGATGTGGCCCCGGGCCAGTGGCCAGTACCGTGGCGCCATCGGTGTTCCCTCCCCTGATGTCCCGAGTCATTCGCGACCGTACGAGGCCGGGGTGCCGGAGATGGCCGTACGATCCAGCCGTGATCAGACGCGCGCTGGGAACCGTCGCGCTCGCCGCCATGCTCGCAGCCTGCAGCGGCACCGCGGGGACACCCACTTCGGAACCCGACCCGTCCCTGCACTCGTGGGTGGACGAACTCGCCGACGAGATGTGCTTCGACCGCGACGCCCTTCGTGAACTCAGGAACATGATGATCGACGATCCGGAGTGGTCATCGTTGTCTCCGCAGGAGCAGTGGGCGTTCATCGCGTCGATCGACGAGTACCCCGAGGACTGCTGAATCGGACCGAACTTCGTGTGCACTCAGCTGTCTGTGAACAAGGGTCACGCTGTAACAATCCGGGCAGTCCGTTCGACCCTCTCCCAAACAGATGCGTGAGAACGGACAGGAATGAACCCACCGGCCGGCTGGTACTCGGACCCCCAGAATCCCCACATGGAGAGGTGGTGGGATGGCACCCAGTGGGGACCACAGTCCCGACCGAGAGGCGTCTTGGCGCCTCCGCCTCCACCTCCGCCTTCCCGCCCGTCGAAGAAGTCCTATATCCCACTGTGGATCGTCCTCGGGCTCGCCGGCCTCGGCATCCTCGTCACCCTCATCCAGAACGCCGGCGACGACGAGTCATCCTCGTCATCACGAACGACCACGAGAACGGCAGCCGCCCCCAGGACCACGACCGCGGCCCCCGCCCCGCTCCAGGCGACCCCGCCGGCATCTGCCCCCAGCCCGACTGCCGCTGCAACTGCACGGACTCCGGCAGCACCGGCAGGGATCGGGCGGCCGTACCGCGACGGAAAGTTCGAGTTCGTCGTGAACTCCTGGGACGGAACCACGGCGCACATCACGGTCCGGAACATCGGTGACGAACCGCAGTTCATGAATACTTCGGCGCAGTACCTATACGACACTCAGGGCCGAAAATTCGAGCCGGAGGGCAACCTCGGGTCGGAGCTCTTCCTGGCGACATTGAACCCCGGGCAGTCCGCTTCCGGGACATTCACCTACGTCCTCAGCGGCGCCGTTCCCTCCCACCTGGAACTGCACGACTCGATGTTCTCCGGTGGGGTCGAAGTGCCGCTTCGGTGACCGCTTACGGATGAGCCTTCGGCTAGGGCGGCAGAGTCGCCCACTGCACGCCGGGCCGCGGAGGACCGACGTGCGGTGGGCGTCCGATGGTGACGTCGCACGAGCGGCAGGTGTAGACCCGGTGGCCGCCCGCGCCGGGGGTGCAGTCGCACGGCACCCATCCCACGAGGACGGTGCGAGGGCCGAGCCAGTGCCCGTTCGGGCAGCGCGTCGGGGCACGCTCGATTGACGGTCCCATGCTCAATACTCTCGCACATGTGTTCGATTGGAGGTAGGGTTCGCGGCGGCGCGGGCGGTGGAGCCACGCGGCCCGGGAAGCACCGCCCGCGCGTCCCTCTCAGTTGAGCAGAAATACGCTGGTCCGAAAGGTCCGATTCGGAGGACACTGAGCGCATGTCGCGATGGAAGTGGAGTGAGCACGAGCCGCTGTTCGGGGATACCGGATCGACCCGCAGTGCGGCCGTTCTACTGACGGTGACCACGATCGTGCTCCTGCTCGGCACTCTGTTGCTCTACACCGGCCGCTGACCTCAGACGAGCGTCGCGGTCAGCACGGTACTCGTGATGTCCCGCGTGAAGCTGTTGGCGTGCATCGCCTCCACGCGCACCAGATCCCCACGTTCGACCGGCACGGTGATCGACCCGGACACACCGGTGTGGAACGTCCCGGATATCGACCACGTCTGCAGCACCGAATAGCTGCCGCCGACAGGCTTGCGCAGCAACCGCACCCCGGTCCCGGAGGAAGTGGTGCTGTGGGTGATCGCCACGTCCAGCTGCCACGAGCCGCTGCCATTGGCCTCGAACTCGTCGTCGACGAGCACCGTCTCCGGATGCGTACCGGTGACCGCGGCCAGACCGACGATCTTCTCGTACACGCTCGCGGCGGCGAGGTTCTGTGTGGTGATGCGCTGCGCCTTCATCGCCGACAGTGCGGAGCCGCCGCGGACGAACAGGTGCGGCATCAGGCCAGTCCTTCGAAGTCCGCGACCAGGCCCTTGCCCGGTGTGGTGCCGACACCGGTGACGTGCACGGTCAGGACGTCACCGTCGGCGAAGGACCACGGCCCGGTGACGGTGACGCCGGCGACCTGGCTGGCCGCGGCGATCGTCGCGGCGGGCATGCCGGTGGCGGAGCCGTTCTTGCGGACCTCGACCACGAGGTTGCCGGAAGCATCCGCGGTCTCGCAGCGGAACGTCACCTCCGAGAACACCACCCCGGTCGGCCGTTTGATCTTGAGCCCGAGTGGGACGTCGCCGGCGCCGGTCTTGCGGGTGCCGGACTGCGCCACGAATGTCACGTCGTACGGCTGGCTGCCGGGCTGGATCGCGGTGTCGGCCTTGCCGAGGGAGGTCTGCACCGCCGCCGCCAAGTCAGCAGCCGGGATGCCGCCGGCGGGTTTGGTGTACTTCGCGGCGATCGCCGCCGCGGTCGCCGCCTGGGCGCGCGCATCGGTGAAGTACAGGTTGGCCGAGCCCTCGGGCACCGCATCGGTCGAGCCCGGGGAGGCACTGATCTCGACGTACGCGGAGCCGGACCACCGGTAGATGCGGCCGGTGTCCAACGCGACGTAGATCTTTCCCACACTGCCCGTCGCCGGAAACCCGGCGAGGTTGGCGTGCTCGAGCACATCGTCGACGTACGACGGCAGCAGCACCGCCGGCACCAGGCCGGATCCGTCGAGGCCGGCGTATCCGTTCGGCTGATTGCGTTCGGACGTGGACTGCTTCCCGGTCAGACCGGGGACGGTGGGGGCATCCCACGTGCCGCCGAGGTCCCCGGTCAGGCGGAGACCGCCCTTCGTCGACGCCGAGGCGTTGGGGATCTGGTCGATGACGACGGCTTCGGCTGCCGCCGCCCACGTTTGCGCCTCACCCGCCGCGGTCTGCGCGGTCCCGGCGTGCCCGAGTGCCGCGTCGCGCGCGTCCTCCGCATCGGCGACGGCATCGGCGAGAGCTGTCTGGTCGACGACGACTTGATCCCGAGCCGCTACCGCCTCGTCGCGGGCCTGCTCGGCCGCGACGACGGCAGCCTGCAACTGTGCGACCGTCGGGGCCGGCTCCCCGGATCGACGGGAAGGACTTCGAGGATCTCCAGGTAGCCGGCGTTGACCAGCTCGACAGCCGTGGCGTCCCACACGATGGTGGTCGTGTCGCCACGCTGCAACCATGCCAGCGAGATCAGACCCCGCACCTTCACCGGGGTGCCACCGATAGGTGCACTCACGTCGTCTCCTCCGGGGCGGGGAACGCCAGGAGGGACAGGGTGTTGCCGCGCACCCACACCTCGTTGATGTCGGCTTCGGCGTTGTCTGCAACGTAGTGTCGGAACCATGCTGCGATGCGGAGCCGCAGAGAGATCGACCGATCCTGCGGCACCGTGACAAACGGCAGCAGATGCACCGTCTCCGGGTCGAGCAGCCACGAATACGTCCGCGGCACCGCCGAGCCGGTCGCCGCCGACCCGACGGTGTCACCGCCACCCCACTCCGAGTCGAACACCGCCGTCGGATCCGGATCAGCAGCCTGCACCCGTTGCTCTCGGTCCTGGCCGACGAACCATGTCACACGCTCACGGACCACAAGCAGCACCGATCCTGTGGTGTGCAGCAACCTGGACCGTCGCTTGATGACCGGCAGCACCCGCACCGGGCACGGATAGGTGTTGGCCCAGTGCAGCTCCTGGTCTACCAGGACCCGGCCCTGATCGTCGGGGTACTTCAGCTCACCGTCGCCACCGGAATCGGACTGAACCACCGCCACCTGCCGCGGCAACGCATGCATCGACAGACCCATCACCCCCGCCGCACTGTGAGTGAACTGACGGCTACTGCAGATCATCGCCACGACTGCCTCCCATTCTCACTACAGGGCAGTGGGGTATGCCACGAACTCGATGCTCGTCCCGAGCACCGCGATGCTGTTGACGTCGTTCGCGTCGGTCGACGGATGGAAGGTGCCGGCAGCCCCGGCACCATAGGGCATGTACATCCGGGCCTTGAAGCGAACCGAGATCGACTCGCCCGCCCCGACAGACACCATCTGCAGCAACACGGTTTGCTGCGGCGCGAACCTGTTGACTTCCACCCGTGGTGTCGCATCACCGGTCGCGGCTGCGCCGACGATGTTGCCGCCACCCCACTCCGAGTCGAACACCGCCGTCGGATCCGGGTCCACCGCGGTGATCGGGACTCCGGGCGCGTCGGTCCCGACCAGCGTGGTCGCCCGGTCCCGCACCACGAGAATATTCGAGGCTGTCGCCGACAGTGCCCGCCGCTGCTTCCGGAGGATCGGCTGCACCCGCACGGGGCACGGATAGGTGTTGGCCCAGTGCAGCGACGCGTCGATCAGGGCGCGGCCGCCGGCGCCGGGGTGGGCGGTGATCGTGCCGTCTCCGGTCGACGTCGCGGTCGTCTGCGCGACCGGCGCTGCGAACGCGAACGGTGACAGCCCGAGGATGCCGCCGTCCTCGGTGAACTGTTCTGAGGTACACACATTCACCATGGCTGCGCACCGTACGCACCCCCGGTGCCGCACCGCCTACGAGCAGCAACTCCGTACGTCCCGCTCGACGCCGCGGACATCCGACTCCACATCGTTGATGTCCGACTCGGCCGTCGACATCCTCGATTCGAGGGACGACACGCGTGACGCCAACGACGACAGCGACGACGACAATGCGGCGTACTTCTGTTCGATCAGCGCCTCGATATAGGCGATCCACTCCTGGGTGGCCGCCGGGGGCACCAGGATCTCCCCTTCCCCGGTGGTCACGTTGGTGGCTTTGAGTACGACCTGCGGCTGCGGATCAGATCCTGCGGTGAGCCCGTTGAGCGGAACCGTCTCGTACTCCTGGGTCAGCGCCCACTCGTTGATTCGCACCACGGTGGACCGCTCCAGCTTGCCGAGGCGGTTCGCCATGTCCTCGAGGGTCTTCGCGTCCTGATCGGTCACACCCGAGCCCGCGGCGGGTGCCGGGGCGGTCAGTGCCGCATCGATCGGCGCCGCATCGATCGGTTCGGTCACGATTCCACCTTCCGCAGTTCCCAGTTGATGTAGAAGTCGGGTCTGGTTCCGACCGAGACGTACAGGGTGTACGAATAGCGTTTCGTTGCCGGCAGCGTATCGACCTCCTCCTTGCCGCTTCGGGTGACGGGTTTGCCGTCCTTCGTGCACTTTTCGACCCACTTTCCCCACCCGAGCAGCGCACCGATGAACCCACCGGTCGGCTCCCACACCTGCTGGCACACGATGGGGCCGCCGGAGGTGACGATGGTGTAGGGCGACGACGAGGTCGGCGCGATCTCGGCGATCTCCGTCTCGCTGCGCGGCGGCGGCGCGTCCTCGACGGTGATCATGATCGACTCGGTACCGGACTGGGCGATCGACCGCACCGTCTGCAGCCGCATCACACTCCCCAGGTCGATGCCGGTGGATGTGGTCGCGATCGGGATCCGCACTCCCGGCATCAGGTCACCGAGCTGCACCGGCGCGCTCGACGACAACCTCGCTGCGTCCGACACAGTGACCGACCGCGGGGTGACCTTCGACCGGTTCAACTCGTCCAACGCCGCAACCGTGCACGCCTGCACCGAATCGGCGGTGTCCGCCTTGACGATCCGCTCAATCCGACCGAACCCCGGATCCTCCGAGGGGTCTACCCCCACCGTCGCCGACGACGAGGTGCCGAGCACGGTCACCGACGTCGCCGTCTTGGACCCATCCTTGATCACCGTGACCGGCTCGGAGAAGTGCTCATCCCCCAACGGGGACGCGAGCTCGATCTGCTCGACAGCCGGACCCACGATGAGCACCCCGGCCACGAACTGCCACACCAACCCGAGGTCGGCGAGGTCAGCGAGCTGCTCGGAGACATATCGGGTATTCGGGGTGATGGTCACCGAGCTGAAGACACCGGTCGGGGCGACGATCATACGGTCGACGATGCGGTCCGGGTCGTCGCCTTCGAAAGCGTCCTCGATGATCTGCGCCGCGATGATCGACAGATCGGTATTCGAGAACAGTCGGCCCCGCTTGATCTTGCGGCGCTCGAACCACACCCCCGGGTCGGCTGCCGCCACAGTCAACTTCGTACCGACTGCCGCGGTGCGGATCACCGGACCTGTCCACGCGAGCTGCTCACCGCGCCAGACGTTGAGCCGATGCACCCACGGCTCTACATCCCGCGCCACCTGGTCGGTGGCGACGACCGCAGTCGACGCCACCGACACCGACCGCGATTCGCGAGTCCACTCCACCCGGGCGGTGTCCGATGCCGGGATCTCGGCGAGCAACACCCCCGCGTAGTCGGTCAACGTGACGCGCTGCGACACAGCCCCGAGCAACCCCGACATCGTCTACGACTCCCTCGCGATCGTCCACACATCCACCGTCAACTCGGTCAGCGACGCCGGTGTATCGAGCAACACCCCGTAGCTGCCGATGTCGTCGAGCAGCGGGAAGCGCCACGGCGCGCCACCACTTCCCCGCACCACCGCGGCCGCGTCCATACGGCCATCGGCGGTGTCGCACCATGCGGTGCCGGTCGCACCGTCGAGGGTCAGGGTCGACCCTGCGGGGATGTAGGAGATGCCGATCTCGGTGAGCGCGCCGCATCGCTCCGCCAGTTCCCACGCCTCGATGCCTGTGCCCGGGACGATCTGCAGCCGCAGTCCCCGCGCCACCTGCGCACCAGTCGTCACCGCCACCCGCACCACATCCGGACGCGCCGCGCGGCCCGTGTCCGCCGGCAACGCCTGCGCGATCCGTTTCGATTCGAGCGGGACGCACACCCCCGCCGAACCGACGGTCGTCAGCTCCCGCACCACCCTCGCCGCCGGTGCAGCGTCCGGATCGAACAGCACTGCTGCACCGGTATCCGTGCAGTCGCCGTCGCATTCTCCGTCCACCGCGACCGTCCAGGTCGGAGTCGACGTCAAGATCCCGGTCAACGACGAGCCGGCGATCGCGACGACGGGGTCGTGGAAGACGTACGGGATCAGCGCAGTCATCGTCCACGACACCGCGAACACCGATGCCTGGGTGTCCTGCCCCCGGGTGAATCCGAACCGGCCTGTCACCGTCGGCGGCGCCGTGGTCACCACCTGGTACAGCGTCCGCCACCGCCCGGCCATCGCTGCCCGTGTCGCCACACCTGTCAGATTCGGATCGAGTTCGGGGGCGGCGGACAGAAACCGCAACGACGTCCCGGTCCCGACTTCCGAGGCGTCGGCGAGCCGTTCTGTCAGCCACCGCAACCCGAACTCCGCACCGGCCGCGGACGACGCCACCAGCAGCGCGGTGATCGTGATCTGTTTCGACCCGAAACGGGTCACACCCGTGGTGGCTCCGTCGCCGAGCCCTTCGACGATCTCCCGCGACAAGGTGGAGGTGTCGAGGCCGTCGACGGACATCGGCCACACCCCGGCGAACTCGAGCGAGTCGGGATTGCCAGGGGTGCCATGGTGCTTCGTCGGGCATCACGTACGGCGCGTGCGAAAGCAGCCGCGCCGTGTGGGGCCACGAGTCGTCGTGCCGCACCTCCAACGACAGCGGTCTCACGCCGTTGAGGATGTGCGCGACGGTGCGGCGGGAGTTGATCAGCTCCGTGTCGCCGTAGAACAACAGGCCTCGGTACGCCATCTCCCTCTACCCTCTCAGCCGGGAGGTCAGCGCGGACTGCACCGCCCACCCCGTGGTCGCCGGCTGCGCCGCCGCCTGGATCGTGATCGGCGCGTGCACCTCGGTCCGGTTCGTTCCGACTCCTCCTGCGTTGCCCAGACCGGCCGCCGCCATCGCGTAGGGTGCCAGCGACGGCGCCCCCGCCGCGCGCGCCGCCATCGACGCATACACCTGATCCCACGCCCCGAGCATCTGACCGGTCTGCTCCCAGATGTCGAGCGACCTGGCGCGCTTGGACCGGGCCAGCGGGATGAACGCCTCCCCCTTCGTCGAGGGTTCGGCCCACTGGATCAGCCGACGCCGTGGCCGCATGATCGTCGCCGCCGACGGCAGCTTGCCGTTCGCGTACTTCTCCAGCGCCGTGATTCCCCCGGCCGCGTAGGAGCGGAAGTTGAACCCGCCGTCCTCCATCCGCTTACCACTGCCGGTCTCGACGACCCGGATGGTGTGCGTCGAGCTCGTGTTGCGGCCGTTGAGCGAGGAGATCTGCGCCGCCACCGCCCCCACGTTCGACGACACCGAATGGAACGAGCTGGTGCCGGACTGCATCGACGCGATCTGCCCGATCACCGCGCCGACGTTCGACGTCACCGTGTGCGCGGTGACCTTCGACCCTGGGATGCTGTTGATCTTCCCGGTGACCTCGTCCGCGTTAGTGTGGACCTGGACCTGCACCGGCGGTGGCGAGGGGATCGCCGGCATCGGCGGCACCTGGAACTGCAGCGGAACCGGCACCGTCGGCGGAGTCGGAATCTGCGGCGCGGCGGGCAGCGGACCGTAGGCGATCGGGATCGTCACGGTCTTCATGACCTTGGTCTTCGAATCGATATCCGCGGAGAACCCGGCCGTGTCGGCGAGGACCTTGACCTTCACCGGCGGCGGCTGCGGCGGCGCGAAGTTGAAGAACCCCGAGCCGTCCGGCTCGACCATCACCTTCACCTTCGGCGGCACGTCGAGCTTGAACCCGGCGGTCTGCTCGACGTCGACCATGACCTTCGTCTTCGGCGGGATGTCGAGTTTGAAGGGGGTGGACTCGACGTCGACCATCACCTTGGCCTTGGGCGGGATATCCAGTTTGAACGGCTTGACGTCGACCTCGACCGGGATCTTGTGACTGTCGGTCTCGATGTCCACCTTGACCTTCGGCGGCTTGTTCGTCGTCAGACCATGCCACTGCGGCTCGACGTCCACCTTGATCTTCGGACCCGGCATGGATTCGAGCTTCTCGACGCCGACCTTGTCGATCTCCGGGGTGGCCTTGAACTTCACCGGCCCGAGCTTCTGCAGCGCCCCGTCGATGGCCTTGGAGATGTCGTCCCCGATGAACGGCAGATTCCCGAAAGTGTCCTTGAGCATGCCCAGGATGGCGTGCGCCATCTCACGCATCTCGCCCATGACGTTTTTCGGGGAGATGACGTCCCAGATCCCGTCCAGGGTGTTCTTCACGGCCATGCCCGCGTTGAGGACAGCGTCGAACGCGGTCGCGACCGCGGTGATGCCGTCGGCGACCGACTGCCCGTCGATGCTGGACATGAACTCGCCCCACGTGTTGGCGAGGTTGGCAATCGAATCGATGGTGCCGGACCAGTCCGCCGAGGACAGCTCCGCCCACAGGTCCTTGAACCCTTGGATGAACGGGTCGAGGTTGCCGGCGTCGATCCAGCCCATCAGGTCCGAGAAGCCCTGCGCGACGGCGGGGATGGCGTCGCCGACGCTCTCGAGGATGCCGGGCAGCTTCTGCCAGACCCGGTTCGCAGCCTCGACCACGGCCGGGTCGCCGAACTTCGACATGAAGTTGCCGAACGCCTCGGTCAGCCGCGGCAGGTTGTCGATCAGGTTCTTGATGTGCGGCACACCGGCCTGGAAGGCCTTCTCCAGCGCGGGGCCGAGCTGATCCGCGATCTCCGGGAGCTTGCCGGTCAAGTGGTCGATCAGGCCGGAGACACCGTCGGTGATCCGCTCCAACGAGGGGGCGATTCGGTCGAACACTCCCGGCAGCGAATCGAACATCCTGGTCAGGGCTGGTCCGAGCCGCTCAGCGATCTCGGAGAATCGCTGCTTGACCTTGTCGAGGTTGGCGATCATGTTGTCGTACACGCGGTCGTCGGCGAGTACGCCTTGCCACGCCATGAACCCCGCGATGCCGCCGGTGATCGCTGCAGACATCGCACCGGCGGCGGCAGTGACCGCACCCATGGCTCCGGCCAGGGCGATGGGGATCGCGCCGGCGGCGACCGCCGCCGCCGAGGCCGCGGTCGTGACCATCGCGATCGCCCCGACTGCCGAGGTCGCAGCCGAAGCGATGCCACCGAGCATCGACCCGACCGACGACAGCGCGCCGCCGCCGAGAGACCCGCCGAGGTTGGTCAGCGACTGCAGCATCTGGGTGAGCATCTGCAGCTGAGAGTGGTTGACGTCGATACCGATGTTCACCGACCGCGGCCGAGTCAGGTACGCGAGTTGGGCCTCGACCTGCCCGGCGTTGGTCAGGTTGGCGCGGATGTCGACCGTGCGATTCTGCACCGCGGCCAACGCCCCGAGCTGCGACTGGTCGACGTTCATGCTGACGTCGACCTGCCGTGGCCGGGTGAGGGTGGCCATCTGCGCGTTGAACGCCCCCGCGTTCTGGATGTCGAGCCGCACCCCGATGCTCTGATCGGAGAACCGGTCCCCGACGTCGGTGTCGCCGAGCAACGCGACGCGCACGACGAATTCCTTGTCGGCGCGGTCCATGTCGCGCAGGAACCGGTCGAACGCGGTGCGGTCGACATCGACATCGACGTCGACCTCGCGGGGCCGCAGCACCGTCGCCATCTTCGACTCGAAGCGGGAAACGTCCGCGTCGACCTCGACCTTGAGGGTCTCGTTGATGTTGCGCAGCGCGGCGGCGACCGCGGCCCGCACCTCGGCGGGCAGGGACGAACCGTCAGCAGAGAGTTTGAGTTTCGCTTCGCCGACGGTCGTCATGGCCGCGGACGGTACGAGGTGAGGGTGCCGCGTTCACCCGTCGGTGAACGCGGCCATCTCGTCCTCCCGGCTCCACCCCGGCGGCGGAGTATCGGTGTCCGGATCCGGCATCGGTGGCGGCGGATACATCTGCCGCATGTACTTCTGCCGCTCCTCCGGCGCCATCGTCTCGAGGATGAGTTGTTCGACGACGTCGAGGAGCTGGTGGAAGCCGAGCATGCGCAGCGGGTCGTGGATCCCGGCGAGCACCATGCGGGCACGCAGCGGGGGCCACTGCTCCGTCGTGGCCTGGGCGAGGGCTACGACGGCTGGGTAGGGCGCGAGGTCTCCCCGGTGAACAGCGTGGTGAGCAGCTGGTCGAGCTTGTCGAATCCGAAGTCCGCATCGTCCGGGTCGGCGAGCCGCTCGAGCATCCGGGCCAGGGACTTCTCGGACATGTGCTTGGACAGGAACACCATCGGTGCGTCGTTGCGGACCGAGGCCGGGGCGTGCTTGGACACCTGCATGTTCCACACCAGGGCGGCGTCGGTGGTCGGGTAGCGCACTTCCCAGGTCTCGCCGGCGAACTCGACAGTGTCGTGCGGCCACGGCGGCGCCTCCTCGTCGTCGCCGTCGTCCGCGCTGTCGGTGTCCGGATGGGTGTCGGCCGACGGGGTGTCGCCGCCGGTGCGGGCCGCGAGCTCGGCCTCGCGCTTCTCCAGGGCCTCACGCTCGGCCGAGATCTTCGCGAGCTCACGTTCCAGTTCGATGCCGTTCTCAGGGGTGGTGGTCATGGCGCGCATCATGCGACCCCGAGGTGACGACCCCGCGTCAGGATTCGGTGACCGAGAACCCCTCGGCTCCAGCCGCAACCCGCGCCGCGTTGAGCAGCCACGGCCGCGCCGTCGTGCCGGGGTGCATCACCGAGCGGGCGAACACCCGACCACCGGGGCCCTTCCACGACAGCACCTTCTTGGTGCGCGGCCGGATCGGGTGCGGGCCGGTGCCCTCGTGCACCCACAGCGCGTGCCGCGCCGTCGCCGCCACCGCGGAGTCGATGATCCAGCCCGCGATCCGCACCGGGTCCTGCCGGTGCGAGTTGCGCAGGGTGCCGACGTCGACGGGGGCGTTGGTCTTGGCCTGGTTCATGGTGTTGCGGGTGGCGCGCGCTGGGTCTTGGCCCCGACCTCCCGCACGAACCACTGGCGCAGCGCGGCGTCGTCCTGGTTGTAGTCGCCGTCGTAGTCGAGATGGATCCTCATGCCGGTACCGCCTGTTCGATCGGTGTGCGGGGGACGCGGGAGAGCAGGGTGTCGAGACGGTCGTCGAGGAGCTTCACGGCGTCGGCGACCTCCGTGATCCGATTCTTGCCGGCGCCCCGGGCGAGCATGCGGGCGTGTTCGGTGCGGGCGCGGCGGAGCCGGAGCAGGCAGTCGGTGATCTGCTCCTCGAGCGTCACGACTGATCCTGCAGGTGGGTGCCCCACAGGTCGACGAGGTCGTCGCGGGTCGCGTCGGCCGGGTAGGTGATGTCCCGATGGTCGAGGAATCGCTGCCAGGCGGTCAGGCGGGAGCCGCGGCCCGACCGCGGAGGCACCTCGCCGTCCGCCGCGAGACTCTCGGTGGCGGATGCTTCGACCTCGGGGTCGACCGGGTCCTTGTCGTCGGCCGCCGCCTGCACTGCGGGGGCCAGGGACGCCGGTGGTGGTGTGTGGGTGCCGGCGATGGACCCGACGATGCGGATGTAGCCGAGTTCGGCAAGCTGCTCGATGCGGGCGGTGTGCTCGACCACCGTCTCCTCCCCCACACCGAGCTCGACGGTGGCGATCCTTCCCTTGATCAACACCTGCGCCATGGGTATGCCTCCTATGCGAGTTGGAACCGGGCGGGTTGCCGGCCACCGACCAGTCCGCCGTCCGGCCCCTCCGGTTCGAATGCGTCCACCAGCGCGGCGGAGGAGATGTCCTCGTCGTCGGCGCGGGCGATCACGTTGCACCACACCGCCCGCAGCCGGGCCGCGTCGTCGAGCAGGACCAGTGCTTCGTTCTGGATGTCTGCGGGGTCGCCGACGTTGCCGCGTTCGTCCATGACGGAGGTGCAGCGGACGATGCCGATCTGCAGGATCGCCGCCCACACCGTGCCGCACGGCACGCTGGTGGCGGTTTCGTCGAGCGGTCCGCCGCCGCGGCCGGCGGTCGGGTAGATCCGCACCACGTTCACCACCGGTTGTCCCGCGCAGCCGTCGTAGTCGTAGGTGTCGGCCGCGTAGAACGCACCCGGGGCGAACATCGGCTCGTTCGTCTTTCCGCCGAGCGGGGTCGCGTCGACGAACTGGGCGCGCAGCTCCTCGAGGGTGATCGCGACCAGCCGCAGCAGCCGCTGGTGGGAGTTCATCGCGGCCTCGCATCCGGAGAGATGACCCGCGGCGGGGCGGCGAGCTTGTTCGGGTTCAGGGCGTACACCCACAGGTCGACCTCGGGGATGCCGGTCTGTCCGGCGGAGATCAGGTCGGTGGGGTCGACCTTCTGCACGGTCACGCCTTGCCGGCTGATGGAGGTGACGCGCCGCGGCAGCTGGCACTTACCGCCGGAGCAGGCGTTCCAGAACTCGACCGCGAGCTGCCCGACGGCGTGCGCAGCCCCGGCAGGGGGCAGGGTGCCGCGCAGGTACTCCACCGACCACGTCCCCGCGGCGCCGGGTGGCAGCGACAGATCCTGTCCCGGCCACGACTGACCGCCGGCGCGGTACAACCGGTCACCGTGCAGCTCGTACGAGTCCGGGGCGAGGACGACACCGTCGACGGTGACGGTGGTGATCTCCTGGACGGGGCCGGGGAGGTCGATGACGTTCGGCCCGTACGGGTCGCAGGTGCCGGCGGCGAGGGCGACGTTGCGCCATACCCCGGCGTCGAGGATGGGCATGAACCCGATGCCGGGCGTCCAGCACCCGGTGATCGGATCCGGGCGGCGTGGACAGGGGCGGGCGACGACGGGGCAGGCGCCGAATCGGCGGCCGGTGAGCGCCCACAGCACGGTGACGGCGGAGTCGACCGCGGCCTGCATCCGAAGGTGGTCGGCTTCGAATTGGGCGACCTGCTCCGGGGTCGGCGTGTCGGGTAGTGCCGCGATGGTCGGGAGGCAGGTGCGATCGACGGGCCAGTCACACGTCATGGGCACCCCCAGGCATCCCGACCTCAAGCATCATGCGCGCGACGGTAGGTGCCCGGGGTGACCCCCACTACGCCTCTACGCGGCGCCGCCGAGGTATGCGGCGAGCACGTAGTTCCCGTGTCGGGCGAGGTTGTGTCGGGCCCGGTCATAGCGGCTGGTCATGCGAGGGTCGGAGTGCCGGGCCATGATCTGCACGTCCCGCAACGGATCCCCGCGTCGGGGGGCGGTAAGGCCCTGGCCTGGTATTCCAGCACCGCCCGGTCCCGCACTCGTTTTCGAGGCGCCGACCGCGATGGTACCGACGGCCGAGAACACCGCGCCACCAGCATGGTTCGCAACACACACCGGCCTCTGGAAACGCCCCGGAGCGGACTCCTTCTGACTATCTGCTGGGCTTGCCGCGGCCGTTCGGTATCGGGTGACCCGACCAACTCGCGAGTCCGAACGATGCAGCGAGCGCGCGATCGACCTCGCGCATCTGCTCGGGGGTCAGTTCCCCTCCGTAGTCCTCGAGGCGTTCGCGCGCGAGGGTGGTGATCTGGAATGCGAGCACCGCGCCTTCCTTCTCCATCGGCTGCCCCGTCGGCAGGTACACCGACACCGGGCTGCGCCCTTCCCGTACGGAGTCCTTCACCTTCGACGTCATCGCGGCGGTGACAACTGTGCGCATGTGTTTGTTGAACGCGTCCGAGCTGATCACCAGCACAGGCCGATGGCCCGCCTGTTCAGACCCGCGAGCTGGATCGAGGTCGGCCCAGTAGATCTCGCCCCGGCGCGGCGGGTTCGTGTCGAAGTCCTCCAAGGATGCCAGTCACCAATCCCAGGATCGGTCAGCCGCCGGCAGGAATACCTCCGCGAGGTCGTGGGACTCGTCCACCCACTCGGCAAACGCGTCGTCGATCGACAGGCTCGGAGCCATGTGCTGTTCCGTGAAGAACTCCCGGATCGATTCCCGCGAGATCACGACATGCCTCTTTCCAGGAACGTACGCATCCTTCCAGGGCGCCTCGGCATGGGTCTTTTCCCGAAGCACCCACGCTGCCTTACTGCCTTCCTCCGACCAGACCGTCTCCAACAGACGGCGGGCCTCCCGGTCGATGCGGTCCTGCGAGAAGGACGCCGCCACCGATGCGGGAATGTTCTCGGAGCCGAACTCGCGAAACGCCCGATACACCTCGACGACAACCGGGCCGTGGTACCAGGCCTCGATCTCCGCGTCGAAGACCGGCACCCCCAGGGTCGCCAAGGCGTGCCCCTGGGCGTAGTAGAGGAGCTTCTGCAACTTCAGGTGAGACAGCTCCGCCTTCCGCTTCTCCGCCTCAAGCACGAACCACTTCGCGATATCCAGCGCGCGATGTGTCTCTGTCACTGCACTCACCTCCGTTCCCCACCGGATCTACCCCATTATGCCCACGGCCCACCGGACCGTAGCGGCAATCTACGACACATCCTGAATCGCCGGTCCGACCGGGTCTGTTACTCCGCGCGCGGACCCCGCGGGCAGTAGTCGCCCCCGCACGGAGCGACGGAAACATCGCCCCCACGACAAACGCGCCCCGCCCTCCGAAGAGGACGGGGCGCGCTCCCGATTTTAGGGATTTGCGGCTGGCGCGTACATACAAGCGGACAGGGGTCCGTGGTAGGACCGGCAGATAGTGTTTTCGATTGCCCTCGTCGGGTACGCATTCAATGTCCGGGGGTATCGAGGGTGTCCCCGGACAGTGGCGTTGTGGTTCAGGAAGCGGCTCGCGGCGCTTCGGTAGACGTCGCGGATGAGTGATCCCGATGCGCTGCGGGCCCGCGACCCGCATGCATAGAGTTGACCTCGGCCGCCTCTCCCTTCGTTCGGCGGCTGGGCCTCGCCGCGACGCGCAGTACGGCGAGGCTCTCCCGTGTCGAGGCCTGCCGCCGAGCGTGCGTGGACTCGTCCTCCCTGAAGGGCTGCACCCCCCACATTTCGCGGTTGCGGCATGTCCGGGATCAGCCCGCTCATGCACGCCATGCCGTTCACCATGATCAGCATGAACTCGTACAGCCAGCCCATCGTGAGCCGGTGCTGACGGGAGGTCTGCACGCCGGCTGCCGCCCGCCTAGAGTTGATCTTGGTCGCCGTTCTCCCCCGTCCGGCGGCCAGGCCCCGCCGGACGGCTCCTCACAGAGATCACCGGCGGGGCTTCACCTATTCGAGCGGGGTTCGTGAGCCGATTTCCCACGAGGTCGCCCGGCCTTCGATACCGTTGGTCTTGTCACCGTCACTCCCCCTGCACGGTGACCGAGGCCCCGCCGGAGTTGCCCCCACTCTCTCTCCGGCGGGGTTTTCTGTCCGATACCGTCCCCATCCCGGGTGGGCGTGGAAGGCTGGAGACCGGCCGGTTCGGACTGTGCCTCGCAGGGGGCTGCGCAGTGCGAGCCGGCCGCCAATTGCGAGCCGTTACGGGAGGACCCCGAAGGCGCACGCAGCGCGCGTCGTGTGATCCGAGCGGTCAGCTACCTGTTGGCGTTACGCCCGGTTTGTCGATATCTTCCCCTCGTCGAGGCGTGGTGGACTGCCGGGGAGGGCTGGACATCGCGTTCGGCTCCTCGCGTCTCCACCTTCGGCAGTGCGTAACCCCGACGTTGTGCGCCTGCCCGGCTGTGGAGTTTGGACGGCGGGGATCCGTGTGACGCCGCGGGCGTCACCGGCGGTGCGGTCGGCGCCTCCACCGGCCGCACCGACGGAGGGACACTGTGGGCGGGCTTCAGCCTGGTTCAAAGATGAAGTAAAGTTCCGGGTTGCCGCCCGTACATCCCCCTGTATTCGGGCGGTATCGGCCGCCGCATCCCCCTGCCGGCGGCCGGGAGCCCCGCCGGCGTGGACTCGGTCCCCGGCGGGGCTCTGCTTTCTCCGCGAACTCCACTTCGCGGGACTGCGTGGGATCCTTGGTTCGGCCGGATCGGTCTGTGCGCCGCAGGGGGCCGCACAGTCGGTCCGGCCACCCGATACGGACGGCTACGTCCGGACTCCTACAGCCCACCTCGCTGAACGCGCAAGACCCCCGCCATTCCCGTGCGCGGAGCCCCTGCGAGCCTCCCGTCGGCAGAGGATGAAAGCGCGGGTGAGAACTCTACTCACTGGTAACATTACCCCGGTACGTTCCGTTGTACCGGGCATGACCTGGATCGTTTGGCTGCCGCTCGGGTGGCTCGCGCTGTCCGTCGCCGCGGCCGTGGTGTTCGGACGTGTCATCCGAGCGCGCGACGAACGCGAGAAGTCCCGCCAGCTCGAGCACCGCGACGACGATCCGTCGCGGTCGGCCAGCTGAGCGTTCGCCGAAAGATACCGCCCAACCGGTTGCCTAGGCGAGTAGGTTCGTCTCTATGGGGGAGACACTATGGCCGGTTGAGGCGAAGTCCATGCCCGCGATCGGGTACAGCTGCCCCGCATGTGGGGCCGAAGCTGCCGCCACTCGGGAGGTGATGTCGTTCGCGGACGGCTCCTGCCGCGACATCGGCGTGGTGGGGTTCTGCGCGCGCGGATGCGGCTGGGCTGGAGGGTTCGGATAGCGACGAGGTCCGGATGCGTTGCGAGCGCATGCATAACGGGCTCAGGACAGCGGCTTCGATTCATCCTCAAGGTAGCCCAACAACTCCCGCCCAAACGGTGTCGTCCCCCTGATAGCAACACCTCCACTTACAACTGTCGCGGGATCCACAACTCCGGTCCTAACGAGAGTCGACAGAACTGGCGTGGGTTCCTTATGGCCAGCGTGGAAAGCAGCGTTCTCCGAAGGGTCCGAGAAGCCTCGTTCTCCTGCCGGCACCTCAGTGCCCTCCGCCGCGACTTCCGCTGCACGGATCCGTGCCAATGCGCGGATGTGCGGGCCATCGAGTTCGGTGAGCGCCGCAACTACGAGTTGGGCGGTATCGATCGGTTCGTCACTGGTTGCTGCGTTGGCAACGACCTTGGCGAGGACGCGCCTCTTGTTGTCGAGGCCAGTACGGACTGCCGCGAACATCATGTCCGCGAGTAACGCGTCGAACTCGGAATCGCTCTCAGCCAGCTGCCTCAGCCTTGACTCGCCGACAGCATCGACTGTCCATGCCAGGGTTTCCTGTGCCTTGTAGGCGCGACGATCGGATATGTCCTGGATGATCACTGCGAGCGCTCCGCCAACGGTGGGAATGAGTGACACCCCAGCCTTGAGGAGGGTCTCGGGCACGGACGGTGGTTCGTTGATCATCCGGCAAATCTATCGGTGGCCCGGCTGTCAGCCATGTCCGCACAGGGTCCGCGCGGCGCGGTTCCACGCCGTTGTCTCTGCATCGTGGGGCCGTCCGAAAGGATTCGTTACGAGTGGATCAAGGAACCTCATGTGGGTGGAACTTCCGGCCGCAGTCGCCTGTGCAGTTGTAGCCGATAGGCGTCCGGTCGACAGAGCCGCCCAGCAACGGTTCGACATCAACCTCGAACTCCATCTCGCCTCCACAGTTCGGGCACCGCTTTTCTGTGGCCTCGAATTTTCTCGTTCCCATGTCGCGATGTTCGCACGCAACGAGCTGTTACGGGCGGGGTCAGCCGGCGCGGGCGATCCGGGCACGGGACACACGGTAGGTGCCGGTGCCGCGCATCCGAATCGAGAACTGGAGGTGGGTCGCTCCGGTACTGACTGGGAATGTCGGAGTGCGCAGCACACCGCTCGCGATGCGCGGCTGCGCAAGCGGCTGCGAGGCAGCGCGATACATGTCGGCTACCACCTTGGCGTTGGAAGTCGACCCGCCCGGCCCGCCGATGGTCTGCAGCTGGAGGGCAAGTTCGGTCGCGTCCCACCCTGCTTCATCGGTCTCGAACTCGATCTCCCCGAACACCGGGACCCCTTCGACCAGATCGGTCGTAGACAGTGTGACCTGCTGCATCAACGAGGTCACTGTCTCGGCCGTACACGCGACCTGCTGCCACTCGCCAACCACACCGTCAGTGCGGGCGACCTTCGCGTACGTCGCCGTGGATGATCCTTTCGACCAGTTCGGTGCAAGACCCGAACCCGCATTCCCCGTGAACATCCCGTTGGTCAGGTAGTTCGTCGGATCGGCGTTGTAGGTCAGCAGCCGGTCCGATCGCGGCACCAGCGGGTCGAGCACGCGGACCAACTCCTGTGCCATCTTGTGAGCGCCGGGTGCGTCCTGGTGTAGCAAGTCCTGCCCGAGTGAGGCGGGGATGATGCCGGTTTCGGTGTCACCCATGACGGCGGCGTACTCGGCAAGGTAGAAGTTCGGCCGGCGGGTAGCTTCCTGGCGCAGCCAGTTGTTGACCTCGGCGGCGGCCTTCTTCTTGTCGGTCGTGTTGGTGCCTCCGCTGATCCAATCGGTGCCCCACACGACCCGCACGCCCTTGGCGGCGCACTTGTCGAAGATCTGCTCGAGCTGTCCGATGATCGTCGCCGAGGTGGCGCCCTCGGTGTTGATCGAGTTGATCACCCCCATCCCGATCAGCCAGCCGGGGTCGAGTGCGAGCAGGTCGTCGGTCCGGGCGAGCATCATGCCGACCGTGTCGCCGCCGACACCGCCGTTGGCGAGCCACTGCATCCGCTGGCGCAGCATCACCATCGCCTGCGTGATGTAGCCCCGGTTTTCCTTGGCGATGTAGCCGGAGGAGTTCGACGGACCAGCGGGCTGCCCGTTCAGCAGGGTGCGCGAGTCCCCGAGGGTGACGAACGACGCCAGGTCTCGCGGGGCATATGTGGCATCTCCGACCGCACGCACCCGGGCGTCCACCGCGGTGCGCGTCGCCGACGCGGCCGCCACCGTCGCCGCCAGATCCGCATCCGACACCTCGACGTCGGCGAGCTGCGACTGCACCCACTCACGCGTCGCGTACGGATCCGACACCGGCGGCGGTGCACCCGTGCCGGTGTAGATCTCCGCGTAGCCCAGCGCAACCAGCTGCTCGTTCTGCTTGTTCCACACCACCGTCTTCAACTGCCCACGCTGCAAACCCGCGAGCGAGATCAGACCGCGGAGCGTGACGAACTCCCCGTACACCGGATCCGCCATGATCGTGTCCTCCCCTGGTGGGCGGCCCGCCCCCGGCGTCTGGGGGCGGGCCGCCGTCCGGTGTTGTGGGCTATCCGCCCTGCGTGCTGGTCGTGACAGTGACCGTCGGGCTGGTGCCCGTCAGGGACGCACCGTCCGCGGTCATCGCCGGCACGTTCATGTCCGCCAGCGCCCCGGCGAAGGTGACCGTGTACGGACCACCCGCCGTGCCGGTGACCGTGACGTCGCCGGCCCCGATGTTCGACAGCGCCTCGAGCGCCGACTGCACCGCCGACGCGGCCGCGTTGTACGCGATCCCCGCGGTGGTCTCACCGTCGAACGTCAGCGTGAACGTGCCACCGGTCGCACCGGTCACCGTCACCGTCTGCACCTCGTCCACGGGAGCCGTGAAGTACGGCGACGGCAACGTCAGCGTCACCGCACCATCGGTCACCGCCGGGGGTGCGACAGTGGTGAGCTGCTTGTGCAGGAACTGCTTCGCACCCAACGGCACCAGCAACCTACCCGGCGTGTTCGAGGCGTCGACCGGGACGACGTTGTACGGGCCCTTGCCCCACCGCGGCGCGGACACCGCGATGCCTTCGAGGGTGAAGGTGGCGACGTTCGCGCCGATCTCGATCCCGGACAGGGTGGCTTCCTTCACCGCGCCGAGCAGGAAGTACCCATAGCTGGTGAGGTTGCCGGCGTTGTCGAAGATGTCGTCGGAGGTGGGGACCTCGCAGTCGGATCCGGCGGTGCCGGCCCACAGTTCGAGCGCGACCGCGCCGTCGACCTTCACCTTGTCGGTGATGCGGTAGCCGACGGGCAGGTTCGCCCAGTCGAGAACGAGGGGGTAGTCGGTGAGCATGTTGATCAGCTCGGGATCGACGTTGCAGAACTCGACGGAAGTGTTGAGCCACTTCATCTCCGGCGGGGTGCGGTCGGAAACCACGATCTCCCCGTCGGCGTTCTTCTGGATCAGATCCTCGGCGTCTTCCCATTCGGGTTCGAGGTTGACGGTGACGAAGCCCTTGGTCACGAGCTGGGCTTTGGGGCCGGCGAGTGGGAGCCCGCACGCGTCGACGCGCGTGGCCCGCAGCCGCTTTCCCTTGACGACGTTCCATGCGGTCATCGGTGGGTCTCCTCACTGGTGGTAACGGTCGTGGTGACGGTAGAAGCGGCGGGTGCCGCCTTGCGGGTGCTGCGCTTGCGCGGCTTCTCCGGCTCGTCGGTGTCGAGGCCGGCAGCGCGGACCACCTCCAGTGGGGCGCGGAACCCGATCGCGGCACCGGTGATGGTGGTGACCCCGCCGTTCTCGTCGGAGGCGGCGAGCAGGCGGGCGGCGACGTCGGGCAGATCGGCGGGGTGGTGGACGGTGACGGTGGCCCAGTCCCCCTCCACCACCACGTCGGTGTGGATGCTGGTGTCGGACATGGTTGCTCCTACGGTGTGGGCGCGGTGATGGTGCGGGCGACGGGCGTGAACTCGTAGGCGACGACGACCTCGCGTTCGGCGATGACGAGGCGTTCGTTCGTTTCGAGGTCGCGGGCCTCGGTCTGGGTCACCGGGCCGAGGTGGACGGTGACCGGGCCGGTGCCGACCACGCTGTTGCCGAGCGGGTCGTAGCCGCCGCCGAACGCCCACACGTTGCCGAGCGGGGTGAGCAACCGGCCCATCGGTCCGGCGACGACCAGGCCGAGGTGCGCGGCGAGGGCGGCGTGACGTCGGGATGCGTGGATCACCCCGGCCACTCCGGTCTTGCCGAGCTCGTGCTCGATCTCGCCGAGCACGTCGACGAACGGACCGCCGGTGCCGTCGGTCGGTGCGGGGGCCGCGAGTGCGGCGAGGTCGGTGGCGAGGTGGGTTTCGACGTCGAGGGATTCGGTGATGCGCAGCAGCTGCGCGGCCCGGTCCCATGCCTGCTGCAGCGACGAGCCGACCATGACGGCTTGGTCGCCGGCCCACACCACGATCGACGCGAAGGTGTCTTCGGCGGGGCGGGTGCCGCCCTTGGTGTCGGAGCTGCCGGTGAACACGCCGTGCGGTCCGGAGTTGACCCAGTCGACGGTGACGCCGGTGGTCAGCCGGGCGGGGTCGTTGTGCTCGACGAGGGCGGCGGCGGAGTAGAGGCCGCCGGTGTGCGGGTTCGCCGGTGTGCCGGCGACGTTCAGTTCGGGAAAGCTCACGGGGTTCCTCCCATCTCAGGTGCGGTGGCCCGTCCCTGGGGCGGCAACCAGGTCGGTGGTTGCCGCCCCAGAGGGGCTGGGAGGGATCAGACGCGCGGCAGGACGGTGCGGGCGCCGACCTCACCGGAGACCGGGGTGGCCACCGTGTAGAGGCGGGACTCGACACCGCGCTTGGCGACACCGATACCGTCCTCGGTGAACAGGGCGGTCTGCAGGTTCTTCTCCAGCGACGCCTTGTCGTGGACGGTGCCGAGCTCGATGACGTCCTCGACGGCCCGGACCCAGGTGCCGGCCGGGTAGGCCACGAACTGGATGGTGGACGGGAACGCCAGGATGCCGCCGGCCACGCCGGGCAGTCCGGTGGCGGAGGTCTGCCAGTCCGAGACCCACTGGACGCGGGCCTTGCGGATCGCGAAGCAGCGGTCGATGTACGCGTCGTCGACCTGGTCGTGGTGCACACCGTCCCGGTTGGCGAGGTCCGCGCGGACGAGCGGCTTGCCCCACGTCGGCAGGACGAGCTCGACTGTGGTCGAGGACGGGATGCGGTGCTTGCTGCGCACGTCCTCGATGGCGAGCTCCGCCGAGTTCAGCAGGGCGGGTGCGGCGCCGAGGGTGCCGGTGGTGGCGATGACCCGCGCGGCACCGGATCCGGCGACGACCTTGTTGATCGAGTACTTCGACACGCGGTGGGCGTGTGCCTTGAGGGCGAGCTTGATGTACTTCTCGACCTCCTCGGGGTGGCCCTTGGCCTGGAGGATGCCGGTGCGGATCGCCAGGCCGATCGCGTCGAGTCGCAGCTCGGCGAAGGTGGAGGCGGGGACGGTGTAGAAGGGCTTGGTGGCGTCGGCGATGTTCTGCGCCTCGGTCTGGTCGAAGCCGACGGTGGAGGCGCCGATGGCTTCGGCGTACACCGCGGAGAAGTCCGGTTCGACGGGGAACTTCACGCCGCCGCGGGCGACACCGATCTCCGGCAGGTCGAGCAGGTCGGCGGCGTCGTCGACGTCGAGGTAGTCGTAGATGACCTCGCTGATGGCGGACCAGCCGGCGCCGGCGAGGAGGGAGCCGCCGTCGAGGCGGGTTTCGTCGGCGGCGTGGGAGAGGACGTCCTCGATGTTCTGTTCGGTGGCGCGCAGTTCGTCGGGGATCTCGCGGGAGATGGAGGCGAAGGTCATGCCGATGGCGCCGTCGAGGTGGGCCTTGGCGATGCCGCCGCCGGAGCGGAAGCTGCCGGACATCTGGTCGATGGAGCGGGCGACGGTGGCGATGTCGACGAGGCCGTCCTGGTGGAGCGGGGCGTTGGGGTTCATGCGGAACCCGAGTTCGCGGCTCGGCTGGGGGGCGACGTCGGCGGGGTTGTGGCCGGCGGCGGCTCCGGCTCCGGCGAAGGAGCGACGCTGCGGGGTGTTGGCGGCAGCCACGAGGGCCTCCTCGGCGGGAGCAGGGGTGGTGGATTCGGCGGGGGCCGGGTCTGCGGGTGCGGGCTCGGCGGCCGGCTGGGTCTGCTCGGCGGCGGGCTCGACCGGTGCAGCCTCCGGCTCGGGGGCGGCCTCCGGTTCGGGGGCGGGTGCGAGGCGGGCGGCGAGATCTGCGGCGGCGGCGACACGTTCGGCTTCGTCCTGCTGCACCTGCGCGGCGGCGGTCTCAACCTGCTCGACGGCCTCGGCGAGGGTGGTCAGGTCGGTGAGCTGCTCGGCGGTGGGGTTCGCGCCGTGGGCGTCGTAGAGCGCGGAGAAGGCGCTGCGGGCCTGGGCGGCGAGGTCGGTGAGCTCGGCGTGGCTGGTGGGCAGCGTGTCGGGCAGGGTGAAGTCCATGATCGCGGTCCCCTCTCAGGACTCGACAGGTGTTCGTGTGGTCGTGAGAGATCCCGGCCCGCAGCCAGACGGCGTCTCTATGGGCGCGGACGGTAGGACATGGGGGTGCACATGGTGGAGCCCCGAACCGGATGGGGTTGGTTCGGGGCTCCAGGGGGCGACGCTACTCGGGTCGGGCAGGGCGCGCTGCTGCAGCCGGGAAGGCACGGGCGTGAACCGGCCAAGCGGCCTTTGCGCAGATTCTTGTCGGGTCGCCCGCTGCGCTTTGACCCACCCGGGCGGCGCCGCTGGTCATTCGGTGAGGAGGCGGATGGTGCCGCCACCGAAGCCGGTGCGGGCGGCGCGGGCTTCGGTCTCGGACAGGTAGATCCGCTTCTCTCCGGTGGGGGTGGTGAGTTCGTACTTGACGTTGGCGTTCTTGCGGCAGCCGCATCCCATGACGAGTGCTCCTATCGGGTGAGGTGGGCGATGTGGACGAGGAGGAAGCGGATCCACCAGCGCAGTGCCATGTCGTTCCTCCCTGGGGTGGTTATTCGGCGGCGGCGATCTTGAGCAGGTCGAGGACCAGCTGGGCGGTGTCGATGCCGAACCACACGAGTCCGCGAATCATGCGTCTTCCTTGATGAGGCCGAGCAGCTTCCCGATGAAGACCTTCTCCGACGCCATCTCACGGAAGCAGGACTGGTAGTACTCGGGCGTCAGGCCGTTGCCGACAGGGCCGTCCCACGGGAAGGCACCCGACCTGTTCGCGATCTGTCGGGCGACGGACTCGGTGTCGTACGGGCCGGACAACTGGAGGATGATCGCCACCTCCGCTGTGAGCGCAAGGTCGAGTTGTGTCGCGCTGATCTGTGGGTGCATCGACTGGTATGCGCTGTGTGCCACCGTCAGATCGATGCCGCGCGCGGTGATGACCTGCCGAGCTTCGGCGATGGCGGTCAGCACCGGGGAGGTCACGACACGACTCCTTCGGCGGCGAGGTACGCGAGGGCGTTGCACCGCTCGTCCTTGTACCCGGACCAGTGATCGAGCCCGTCCGGCAGCTGCACCGTCACCACAGGTGTCGCCGAATACCCCATGCCGCGCAGCGTCTGTGCGGCAGCGGGGTCGGTGGTGACGTCGACCTCGGTGTAGGGGACGCCGAGGCGGTCGAGGTGGCGTTTGGTTGCGCGGCACGGCATGCATGCCGGCGACGAGTAGACGGTGACCGCAGACTCGGGCATCAGGCGCCGGCCTGGGTCTGGCGGGCGACGGCGGCGTTGGCCCACATCATCGTCTGCTCGAGATTGGTCAGCGCCAGCGACTTCTCCCGCCCGCCCGGCAGCAGCTCGTCGAGGAAGTGGGCCAGGGCCTTGCAGCCCTCGCGGACCTTCTCGTGCTCGGCGGCACGGTCGGGGGTGCTGGCGGGGTGGAAGCTGAAGCGGTGGTCGATGTCCGCGGTGCTGCGCTGGTCGGCGTGGCTCACGGCTACTCCTTCGTCGGGGTGAGGCGAGCGGCCAATGCTGCTGCGCGCGAGGCACGATCGGCTCCAAGGCGCTGGGCCAATCCTGCTGCCGTGCTGCTGCGTTGCTCGCTGGCGCGATACTCACGCACCGCGGTGACAGCGGCCTGCTCGGCGATCTGCTCGACCGACAACTCCCCCACCCGCGCCTCCGGTTCGGGGACGGGGAGGGCGCCGGCGGCGACGAGCGCCACCTCCCGGCCGGCCTCGTCCCGCACCCCACGCACGATCGGGAACCCCGGTGTATTCACCGACAGGGCGGCGACGAGCTCGAGGTTGCCGCCGACCTTGCGCCAATCCCCCGACAGCGGAGACGAGGCGCCTTCGCGGATCTGCGCTTCGGTGGCGTCGGGGTGCACGACCCCGGCGACCCAGATGCCGAACTCGTCCTCGCCGGCGCGGACGTACGCCCAGGCGGCGCCGCAGTTGTCGTAGTGCGCGAGCGCGGCCTGCACGCCGGCGCGGGTGTGGGCGTGGCCGCCGCCGACGGTGAGCTTGCCGACCGGCAACGCTCCGGCGGTGGTGTCGACCTCGGAGACGTGGAAGAACGCGTACTCGGTCCGGGAGCGGGGCGGGAGGATGCAGGCGTCGCGGACGGCGAGGTGGCAGGTGTTGAACCCGGCGAGGTGCCCGAACACCCGTCCGTCCGGGGTGACGGTGAGCGGGGTCAGCTCGGTCAGTGCCGGGTCGTCGAAGGCGGCGGCGTCGGGCAGCCACTGCGGGCCGGCGGCGGAGGCGAGCAGTTCCGCCGGTCCACCGTCGACGATCAGGTCCCCATCGGTGAGGTCGGTGAGCCAGATCTTCGATTCGGCAAATGCAGGTTTTCCGACGAGGGTGGCGCCGTGGAAGGTGGTGGCGCGGATGGTGAACAAGGTGGGGATCTCGAGTCCTTGTTCGGCGGCGGAGCGCAGCACCTGGTCGGGAATGGGCTGGCCGTCGCGGTCGGTGATGGACCATTCCATCTCGGCCATGTCCAGGCTGGGGGCGATGACCCCGTCGGCCACGAGCTGCATGGCGGTGCGCACGGCGTCCTGGTTCTCGTCGGTGTCGGCGTTGAAGAACTCGCCGTGTCCGACGATCACCCCGTCGGCGACCGAGGCGGAGAGGATGCGGCCGACGATGACGGCGGTCATGTGGCCGTTGTCGAGGGCGTGCTGGAACCACAGCGGCCGCGGGAAGGGCCGCCAGGTGTAGTCGCCGTCGGGGGCGAAGATCCGGTCGTCGGCGGTGGGTGTGCCGATGGGGGCGAGGATCGCGGACCACTGCTGTCGCATGCTGTTTCCCTCCCGTGCTGCGGATGCCGACAACCCGTTGTCGCGGTCGCGGTCTCGGACGATGCCTTCTTGTTCGCGGCGCCGGCGGATGACTTCGTGGGGGTCGCGGCGGGTGCCGTCGGAGCGTTCGCGTTCGGTCTGCCGATCGGATTCGTCCGGCAGGGGGTCGGTGGCGGGGACGATCATCATCGAGCAGCGGCAGTTGACGCGGTTGCGGGCGGAGCCGCGGCCCGGGTGTGCCAGGTCTTCGCCGCCGACGCGGAAGTCTTGGTGCAGGGGGCGGCGTTGGCCGTCGGCGGCGAGGTGCCAGGGGCGGGTGCGGTCGTCGGCGGTGGCCAGCCACACCTTCTCGAGCGGTTCGCCGAAGATCTGTTCTTCGTCGTAGGCGGCGTCGAGGGCGGCGGCGTTGTACGCGTCCGTCGATTCGGTGCGGGCGATGCGCAGGGCGCGGCGGTTCCACCGTTCGAAGCCGCCCTCGGATTCGATGTCGAGGAACGCGCCGATGCGGTCGCGCATGTCGGCGGGGGATTCTCCGTTGGCGATGCCGCGGTCGATTTCGAGGGTGATGGCGCGGAACACGTCGTCGGGCAGATTGGAGGTGCGGTTGGCGACGGTGTCGAGGTGTGCGCGTTGTCGGGCGCGGTTGTCCGGGTCGAACAGGATGATCGGCTCGTCCCCGCCGTGGTCGCCGTCGTCGCCGGGGTCGGTGGTGGGCGGGTCCTGGTCGATGCTGCCGGGCGCTGTCGGCGGGGTGCGGTCGACGCGGACGGTGCCGCCACCGCGCGGGGTGGACGGTGCTGGTCTGGTTTCGGCGGGGCGCGGCTGTGCCGGTTCGGGGACGCGGATGGGTCCGCCGGTGCGGGAACCACCGGTGGGCGCAGGCTGCGGCGCGGGTCCGGCCGGCACGAGGGCCGGCGCGGCGGCGGGGGCGGGGATGTTCGGGGGGAGTTCGACGCGGCGACCGCCGGGCAGCAGCACCACCGTGCGGGTGCGGGGCCGGGTCGAGTGGGTGCGGCGGAAGCGGCGGCCGCGGCGACGCCAGATCCGCGGCAGCCGCGCGTTCCACAGTTCGGCGATCTGCACGAGCAGATAGGCGGCGAGGATGTTGCCCCAGATCGGTTCGGTCTCGACGACCGCGGCCGGGTCCGGTGGCGGGACCTGCCCCACCGGCTGCTCAGCCGGGGGTGGGGGCTGGGTGGGGTCCTGCTCCCCCGCCGCCACCAGTCCGGTGGGTTCGTGCAGGACGGCGGCGCGGACGACGGGCAGCCACAGGCGCAGCGCCTCGAGCACCGCGGCGTGCAGCTGCTCCTCCCACGCTCTGATCTCCGCCTCCATCGCCTGCTGTTCAGACACCGGTGGCCTCCCGGTACTCGCCGGTGGACAGGGCGTGGATGGCGGCGGACTCGACCGCGGCCCGGAACCGGGCGGGCTCGACTCGGGCGGTGGCGTAGTCCGAGGGGTAGACGGCGGCATCCCAGCCGTCGATCAGGGTCGCGGCCCGCGCCCGATCTACGGGGTCGACGTGCCGGAAGGTCTCGGCGATGGGGATGTCGGCGAGCTGGGTGTGCAGGGCCCGGGTTCGCAGGCGTTTGCCGGCGAGTTCGAGGGCGCGGCGCACGCACAGGTCCGCCATGAGCCGCGCCGCGGCACCGGTGTCCGATGCGGTCGGCGTGGTGTCGCGTTCGGTGCCGCGGCTGCCGGGGATGGCGCGCACCGGCGGTGCCGCTTCGACCCCGGGCGTCGGGCCGCCGCCCGCGGGCGCCCCCGGGGCGGGGGGTGGGGTGAGGCCGACGAGGTGGCCGATCTTGTCGATCAGCTCCGGGTGGCGGCCGAGCAGATCCCACGCCCACCGCTGCCGACCCTCGTCGGTGGTCATGTCGTAGGCGTCGTCCTCGTCGAACCCGATCTCGCGCCGGTAGGCCTCGCTGCTGATCGCGCCGGCACCGTGGGCGTCCTTGGCGTCGCCACTGCGATCCGGCCGGGCGGTCAGCGCGCTGGTGTCGAACCACAGCGTCACCCGCTCCGGATCCGGATGCCCGGAGGCTTTGAGCAGCGGCCGGAAGATGCCGTCGGTGAGGGCGTCGCAGATGACGGTGAGCAGCGGCGCGATGTGGTTGCGCACCGACGACTCCTCCGAGGCCCAGGCGGACCAGTGGTTGGAGTCGGCGTAGCCGAGCAGCACCTCTTGGGGGATGTCGAGTTCGAGGGACAGGCGGCGGATGCCGGCCTCCTCGACCTTGAGTTGGGTTTCGGCGAGGTCGTGACCGAACTCGAGGTGCTTGATGTCCTTGATGTGTTCGCCCTTGGCCTGCATCACCAGCGGGACGAGGGCGGCGGCGGAGCCGGGGTCGGAGATCGCGGTGCCGGCGACCTCGACGAGCTGCTCGACGACGTCGTTCGCGTCGACGGTCTGGGTGACCGGCGTGGGTGGGGTGGGGAGGTTGGGGGCGTCGGGGTCGGGGGTGCCGGTCGGGGGTTGCGCGACCGGCATGGAGATCTCCTGCGGCAGCACGAGGATGCCGCTGCCGGCGAGGCGGGACTTGGCGGTGGCGGAGATCGACTGGGAGATCAGCACGATGCGCCGCAGGATCGGCAACGCACCGCGGACGAGGGAGTCGGCTTCGTGGGCCTTGCGGGGGTGCGGGACGTGGATCCGGGTGAGGGTGTCCATATCCGGGTTCATGAGGTACTTGGTGTTGTCCTCGAGGATGAGCTCGACGACCTTGCCCTTGGTGGTGATCTCGTCGGCGGACAGCACGTGCCATTCCTCGAGGACGGTGCCGTCGGGGTGGGTGCGGTGGATGATCGCGATCCACCCTTCGCCGGGGACGGTGAGGAAGGTGGCGAGGCGGCCGAGGAGGGCGGCTTGTCCGGCGGGGCCGCCGGCGATGTCGCGGGCGAGTTCGATCGCGGCCTGGTCTTCGGTCTGTCCGATGGGTTTGCCGGTGACGGGATCGACGTCGGACGCGACGATCGAGCAGCGGGAGAGGCTGTTGCCGAGCCAGCGGGTGACGAACTTCAGTTCGCCGACCTGGTCGAACATGTCCCA
This sequence comes from Rhodococcus sp. DMF-1, assembly GCF_021441945.1. Lineage (NCBI taxonomy): Bacteria > Bacillati > Actinomycetota > Actinomycetes > Mycobacteriales > Nocardiaceae > Rhodococcus > Rhodococcus sp. DMF-1. The sequence goes on along the minus strand of NZ_CP090442.1, from coordinate 5,590,733 downwards.
GGCTTCGGATTGCCAGCCGCCGCTGCTCTTGGTCCCGAACTTAGGTTTCTTCGAGAGGTTGACGGGGGTGGCGGCAGCGACCAGCGACGCCGGCACCGGTGTGGTGTCGGCGGTCTGGGTGGTGGGGGTGATGCGGCGTCGGGTGATGCGGGCCACCGGCTACTCCGAATCTGCTCGTGCGAGAACACCGATGAGGTACGAGACGGTGAGAGTGAGGGCGGGGATGGCCCACCCCCCGTTGAGGGGGAGGTGGTGGCGTAGGCCGGCGGCCCACCAGGTGAGTGGTGTGGCGAGGGCGGCGATCCACATGCCGGTGCACCAGGCGCAGTGCGCGAAGTATGCGGCGAGGGATTCCGGGCCGAAGCGTCGGACGATGAAGGCTCGGTAGGGTTCGCCGATCTTGTCGGTGGTCAGGACGCGGGTGAGGCGTGCTGCGGCGAGGGTGAGGAGCGCGACGATCCAGACGGCGGCCATGGCGGGCACCATAGGAATCGGGGGTGCCCGAGCGGGTCAGTCTTCGGGTGGGAGGCTGACGGCGTAGAGGCAGATGCCGAGCAGGATCAGGACCGTCACGCCGAGGATGAGGGTGCCCATGAGTTCCGGGACGGTAGGGGCGGGGTGTGCCGGTCAGGCGCGTCCGCTGGTCGGTAGGGTCCGGCCGAGGAGTGCGGCTGCTCCCCCACGCCGCGCCCGACCCGCTCCGCTGGTGGCCGCGGCGCGTTGCGCCACCGATGTCGGGGAGGCGATCACGGTTTCGGCGCCGATCAGCTCGCACAGTCGGTTGTAGGCGTTGACCGCGGCGTCCATGCGGTCCGGGGAGTGTTGGCCTTGCTGCCAGTGCACGGCCTGCTTCTCGAGGACGGGCAGGGTGCCGGCGATGCGGAGTCGTCCGGTGGAGGCGGCTTGGCGGGCGCCGGTGGCGCGGGCGATCTTGTCGCCTTTCCAGCGTCCGGGGTGGATGCGCAGCGGCAGGTCGGTCTGGTCGGGGACGGTGATGCCGTCCAGCTCGTGCAGGAGCTGCGCGGCGTCGGTGGGGGTGGCGGGTCCGTCCTCCGCGGACGCCAGCACCGCGGCCGCACTCTCGGCGCCGTGGTTGCGGAGCAGGCGGGCCTGGTCGCGGATGTCGCGCCATGCCTGCTTGAGGACCCGCTCGTAGGTTTGCTCGGTGGTGTACGCCTCGAACAGCAGCTCCGTCGCCCCCGTCGACAGGGCGAGGAGGATGGCGCGGCGGGCCCACTGGTCGGACTGCATGCGGCCGGACCAGTCGTCGGTCCACACGACCCGCCCGTCGGCGGTTGCGGCCGCGGCGATCAGGCCGGCTTCGTCGCGGCGGCCGGTTTCGGCCGGGTCGATCGACACGATCCGCACCACCGCGGCGTCGACGGTGGGGATGCGGTAGCGGTCGAACCACTCCTGCGAGAACAAACCACCCCCGGATGGAGTGGGGGCGCCTTGGTACAGCGCGGACCAGACGCGGGGGCCGACGGCGTCCTTGGTGCGTTCGAAGTCGGCCTGGGTGCGGCCGCGGGCGGACACCATCGCCACCCCCGGCGGCCGGCCCAACGCGTCCGGCACCCCGGCCTCGGAGATGGCGGGGATGTTCACCAGCCGCCACCTGCGCTCCCCCTCCGGGAGCGGTTCGTCCTGGGCGAGGACGTGACCGGCGAGGTCCTCCTCGTGCCAGCGGGTCTGCACAATGATCACCGGGGCGCCAGGGGCGAGGCGCGTTTGGACGACAGCTTCCCACCAGTCGATGACCTTCTGCCGCTCCAGCGCCGAGTCGGCGGCCTGCATGTCTTTGAGGGGGTCGTCGATGATGACCATGTCGGCGGGTTGGCCGGTCATGGAGCCGCCGACGCCGCAGGAGTAGAGGCCGCCGCGGTGGCCGCGGAGTTTCCAGTTGCCGGCCGCACTCTTGTCTTCGGCGAGAGCGATGCCGAGTTTGTCGGGGAGGGGTAGGCCGGTGAGGGGGTCGTGGGCGTCGGAGCCGTGGTCACGGACCATGTTCCGGGCCGTGCGGGCGTGGGTGCGCGCGAGCGCATCCGAGTAGGAGGCGAGGACGATGCGCCGGTCCGGGTCCTGGACGAGGGCGCGGATGGTGCCCCACACCGAGACCCGGGTGGATTTGCCTTCCTGCGGTGGCACGGAGATCACCACGCGCGCATTCGGGGTCGACAGGGCCTGCTCGAGGGCAGCGTCGATGACGTCGAGCGCGGGGGTCTGGACGGTTTGGGGGTCGCAGTGGCGGGCGAGGGCGCCGGCGGTGTGGTGGGTGCGGGCGATGTCGCGGCGGGTGGCTTCTTGGCGGAGGCGGGTGAGGAGGGCGGCGCGTTGTTCATCGTTCCAGCCGTGGGTGTGCGCGTCGATCAGGGCGCGGGCGCGGGCTGGGTCGACAGGCACTTCGGTCTCCTCGGCGTGTGGTTGCACGCGACGATGACGGACCGCGGTGCATTCAAGTTCGCGTTGCAATCTGTGCGTGCTTCGGATTGTCTAGCCCCGTGAAACGGATCAGAGAACTGGCCGGTAAGGGCAGCGCAAAGCAATGGGCCTGGATTGCCTCAGCTTGTTTCGCGGTAGCCGCGGCTCTATTCCTCACCTATTTCTCTCTCAATGGCACCGCGGTAGGGGACTGGATCACTCGCGCAATCGCCGGAGCATCGGTCGTGGTGGCGCTGTTGTCTCGTCGACAATCAAAGAGGTCCGCCGATGCGGCAGAAAGGAACGCCGCTCTTGCGCATAACGAGGACATCCGCCGGCGCCACAAGTGGGCGTTGGAACCACATCCCGTCCCGTACCGCCACGTCCTACGAAACGTCGGAACCGTGACCGCTACCCACGTACGAATCCTGGACAACAATGGCGACTTCGCCCGTGCTGGGTTCACTCAGGCACAGGATCCGGTCACCATCGAGCCGGGACAATCTCGCGCAATCGACCTGCTTACCAAGTGGAGTACAGCCGGCACTCAGGTCACCATCGAGTGGATCCCAGAAGGTGAATCCGAGAAGCGAACGTGGACTGAAGTAATCCAACCTTCGGCGTCTGAGGCTGCTGATCGAGGGAAGGACCAGAAAGACAAGGACGCTCGCCGAAACCGCCAGGATGACATAGACCGAGAGCACCGTCGAGAGATGCGCTCATTGCTCCTCCAGCTTGGTGATGCCTACGCGTCCTATCGCGCGGATCCAAATGCCCCAGGTAACCGTCTACGCGTCCAGTTGCTGACTGCGGCCCTGCCCCCATATTTCGCTCGCGAAATCGGTATGGAGGTGGACGTGGCACGAAACGTGTGGGGTCCGGATGAATACCCGTTTGACGGTCACCTTCATCCTGACGATCGACACCTTATCCAGGAGGTCATGCCCGAGTTGGAGCTGATCTGGAACATGCGCCAACTGGAGGGCACTCCCGTGTACGGTCCGACCGAGGCGCCGGGACCGAACGAGGAACCTCGGATCTGGTGGGCAATTCAGGGGTATGTGGATCGGGTGAAGGATCGAAAGTCTGGAACTCGTCACTTGCGGAGATCTCCGTATGACCAGAAGGCGCATGACGAGGCCATGGCGCACATCAAGAACGCTCAGGCGGCGTTCAAGCAAAGCGACGGGGCGTCGGTGGTTGATGAATCCACTTCGAACGACGGGCCTGGCGTGTAGCCCGCGGTCTTATCACAGCAGTCCGCGGCAGTCTCGGCACCAGTACGCCCCGGGCGCTGCCGGTTCTCCGCAGATCTTGCAGACGCGTGCCGGCGGTGTGGGTGGCTGCTCGACGCGGGCGGCCGGGACGAGGTCGGTGACGTGGTAGTTCGGGTTCACCACAGCGCCAGCTCCTCCGGTTGGGCCGGTGCCGGCGCGAGGAGCAGTTCGACGACGCGCTGCTTCTCGTCGCCGTCGGCGATGCGGGCGCGGCGGGCGTCGGCGCGGAGATCGTCGGGAAGCTGGCTGACCCAGTCGAGGATCTGTCGCCAGGTGAGGGTGACGGCGTGCTCCGGGTCGCGGAGGCTGCGCTGTTTCGTGTAGTCGCCGTGGGTGGTCATGGCGATGCCCCACCGGTAGGTGGAGCGCCACAATCCGGCGGCCCGCCACTGCTCGTCGATGGGTGTTCCGCCGCCGTGCATGTCGCGGATGTGCCCGCACCAGTAGCCGGGGTTGTCGGCGAGTCCGAGGATCTGCCAGTCTGCGAGTTCGGCGAGCAGTCGGAGCTGGTCGGCGTTCATGATGCGTCCTCCCATGATCCACTCGGCCCGTAGTCGCTCTCGTCGAGGCACCACCCCTGCTCTGTCTGTGGATTCCACACGCGGTCGTGACCACATCGGGTGCAGCGGCGCAGGACCAACCGGTACGGCCAGTTCGGGATGGCGACGCGACCTTCGGCGGTGACGCGTTCGGTGCGGACGCCGCAGTGCCAGCACATGTCCAAGGGAAGAGGCTCCGAGGTGCCGTCCATGTTGACTTGGCACATGAACGGGTCTGCCGTGAACTCGCCCCACTCGACGGGGTGACCGTCCCACGCAACAGGGAGACGGCGGGCGGTGGCGTTCACTGGTCACCATCCAGGGCGGCGCGCAGCTGGTCCGTGCCGACGGACGCGGGGAATGGGGTGCCGCCGAACTGGACACCACGCGATGGCGACTGTTCAGCATCGTCGATGAGCTTCTGGACGCGGGTGAGGGTCGCCTGTGCTCGCTCGAGGTCTTCGAGGTAGAGCAGGGCGCCGTAGTTGGCGAGTGATCGACCGAAGGACATACCGGCTCGTTGGCAGGCTTCGATGTTCTCGCGTGCGGCCTTCTCTGCCTGTTGGCATCGTCGGTTGAGTCGAGCGTTTGTCGCGCGCGCTTGGGCGAGCGCAGCCTCGACAGCCTTACGCTGCCGATTTTCGATGATCCAATCACCGCGGAAACGCTCGGATTCACATTCGGCATCGTCGAGGGCGGCGAGCAGTGCGGGCAGGTTGTTCCGCGCCCACACGATCAGCTCAGCGTCGGGACGTACCCGCCCAACCTGGGCGACAACCTCACTCATCCCGACCATGCGGCGATGAGACACCTCGTCACGCCCGTGCCGATCCGTGTCGAGGTTCCACGGTCCGGGTGTGGCGGACTCAAGCAGGCGCCGTCCTTCCGCGATCTGCTCGGGTGTCATCGGGACTCCTCCCCTGGTGCGACAGTCAGTGCGCGGCGCAGGCTCGCGCCGCGGTCGTCGGTCCACTGCTCGGCCAGCGCCAGGCCCTGCTCGACGAGAGCGGTCAGGCGGAGCACCTGGGTGCGCGCGGCAGCGAGGTCGGCGCGGACGTCGAGCAATGTGGCTTCGTCGGTGAGGGCGCGGGATTGCCAGCCGTGGCAGCGGAATTCTTCGGCGGCGAGTTTGCCGGCGAGGCGTTCGATGGTGGCCTCGGTGTGTTCGAGTTGCGCGGCGAGGCGGGTGGCGGTGGCGTGCGGGTCGGTGTGGAGGTTGCTCATCGGGTGACCGCCCATTGGAAGCCGCACACGCAGCGGTGTGCGGTGTGGTCGATCTGGTGGCCGGCGGGGCGTTGGCAGAGGCAGCGGTGGCCGGGGGTGGTGGGGTGTTGGCGGCTGCCTGGGCAATACGTGTAGGTGGTCATGGGTGGGTTCCTTCGATCGGGCAGCGGAGTTGGTGCTGGGCGAGGTCGTGCTGTGCGCGGAGGGCGGCGCAGCGCCAGTGCTGGAGGTCGCGTTCGAGGACTTCGACTCGGTCGGTGAGGCGGTGGTTGTCGGCGAGGACGCCGTCGAGTTGGTGGACGGTGGCGGCGATGCCGGTTTCGAGGCGCTCGACGAGTGGGGGTTCAGGGGCTGGCGACACGGAGGGCCTCCTCGACGCGGGTGGGATGGGCCACCCACCGGGCGAGGGTGCGAAGTGTCCGGTGGGTGGCTCGTGCGAGGGACCGTAATGGGTTGGGGTGCACTAGTGTCCGCAGCGTTCTGCGTGGCGTTCGAGGTCTTCGATGGCGTCGGTGCACCAGCTTGCGAGGAGGAGGATGGCGGTGGTGATGCCGGCGATGCTGGTGAGGGTGGCGGCGGTGTAGGTGGCGAGATGCTTCACGGCACTGAGGCCTTTCAGTTGGTGGGGATCTCAGGGAACAGCGGGTCCATCACGGCCTCGGCCTGCCGCGGACCCAACGACTTCTTGCGGTAGAACCGCACGATCAGCGGCCGCTGCGCCTGCGCATCCCGCAGGTGTGCCCGCAGCCGGCCGACCGTGGTGACGAGCTGGTCGACCTGCTTACGCAGCCGAGCGTTCTCGGCGGCGAGTTCGGAGTCACGCACCGCAGTCAGGTGCCCGACCCGGGCGCGGGTGGACTCCAGTGCGCGCACCCGGGTCTCGGCCTTCTCGGCGCGCACGATCATCACCGTCAGCGCCTCCGCCCGGATCCGCTTCACCAACCGACTCGAGCAGTGGAGGCGGTCGGCGATGACGTCGGCGGTCTCCCCCAGCATCGTCAGTCGCGCGACGACGAAGCAGCGGTCCTCGTGGCTCATCGTTTTCGCGTCGAGGCGGCCGCACCGGGCGGCGTCGATCATCTGCTCGTCCGGCTCCCACTCGAGCTCGGCGGCGTCGAGGAGGCTCACGCGCCCTCCCCGGTACCGTCGTCGGCATCCGCGCCGGCGTCGGCCTGCAGCGCGGACATGATCGCCGCGACCGTGCCGTCCAGATCGATGCTCGTCGAGCCGACGTCGACCTTCGTCGGCGCATCCAAACCGAGCAGCTTCGACCGCCGCTCGGAGATCCGCACGATCGCACCCACCGCCGACGCCACCGCGGACAGTCCGACGCCGGACTGCGACGGACGGAACTGCGCCAGATGCTGCAGTTGGATGCGGTGCGCTTCGTCCAGGCGATCGGACTCGACTGCTCGGTACTCCTCGACCGACTCGAACTCCGTCCGATCCAGCAGCCGCTTCGCCGCCCGGTACGCCCCCGACGCATCCGCATACCCGAGCTCCGCCGCGATCTCCGACCAGTACTTCCCGTCGCGCCGCAACGCCAACGCCCGACGCGCCTTCTCCGACGCGTCGAGGTTTTCCGGGTCCATCGGGCTGGTGCTACCCATGGTGGCCTCCTTGATTGACGAGCGGTGGATTGACAGCGGCGGCGAGACGTTTGGCCCTCGCGATGTCGTCGGCGAGCCCGTTGAACTTCGGGCGTAGCGCGTGCTCGATGTTCTCGATCTCCCGGCGTTGGGTCTGCGCTGCCTCACGGGTGGCGAGCACATCGACGACGGCGTCGGCGACCAGGCCCGGCTCGTGCCGGAACCAGATGCTCTCGTCGTTGCACCGCTGCGTGACCTCGTCGACGATCTCCTGCGCTCGGCGCAAGGCAGGCGACAGGCCACCGGCACCAGACGCCCGGAGCTCGCGGACGTTCTGCTTGAGGCTTTCGATCTTCCGCTGGTCGTACTGCGCTTCGGATTGCAGCTTGGTGACCCGCTCCTCGGCACGGAAGGCGGTCCAGCGGGCGAGCTTCGCCCACGCCGCCTCGGTACTGTGCGGGTTCAGCTCGGGCGCTGGCTTCAGGATCGTCATCGAGCGTGTGCGTCGGCCGGACGGTGGTGCCATGACGCCCCAGTGCGCGGGGATGTCGAGGCCGTCGATCAGTGCGGGGTCCGCGATGACGAGCCACCATTGCGTGCAGTACTTGGCCCAGTCGTCGTGCTTGATCGGCGTCGCCAGTTCGGCGAGGACGTCGGCGCGGGAGACCTTGATCTCGTGGCCGATGATCTTCTCCCCTGCTGTGCTCGACAGTGGGGCGACGATCAGGTCTGCCCGCCGGTCGGAGTGCGGTGCCTGGATCTCGGGAGCGAACAGCCAGCTCTTCGGTCGGTTGGGTGCGTTGTAGTGCTTGTCGAGCATGGCCAGCACGCTGCGGGCGTTGAGGGCAGTGGGCTGGCTCATGCTTGTGCTCCTTCGGTGGTGGTGATTTCGAGCCAGAGTTCGCCGGCGGCACCGCGGACGGCGGGATGGATGACGGGCATGGCTTTGGTCATCAGGTCGGGGGTGTCGTCGGTGACGAGGCCGTGATCGATGAGTCCGTCGAAGCAGGCCTTGGCGGTGGCGAGGAGGTTGTCGGCGTCGCGGCGGCGGTTGTCGCGGGGCCGGTAGTGCAGGGTGACGGTGGCGTGCGCGGCGCCGGTGGGCACGCGGGAGTGTTTGGCGAGGACCGCGGTGGTGTGGCGGATGTCGGCGGTGATGCGTGCCTTGGCGCGCCAGTGGTGCCGGTCGTTGAGGCTCAGCGGCGGCTTGGTCCAGGGGGTGGTGACGATGTGGCTGGTCACAGGGCGTATCCCATCTGTCGGGCGCGGTGCTCGTAGAACTCGTCGCCGTTCATCCACGGCAGGTGTGTGTCGGCGGAGCCGTGGTGGAGGTAGCGGGGGAACATGCGTTCTTCGCGGCCGCCGCGCCACGTCGTCAGGTCCACCTGGGAGGGGTGCTGTTCCTGTTCGGTGCCGGTGGAGGGGCGGAGGCCGAGGCCGAATTCGGGCCAGCGTAGGAACAGGGAGGATCCGGTGGGTCGGAGCAGGCGTTGGGTGCCGGCTTGGCCGTGGGCGACGTGGGCTTCGCAGACGATGGCGAAGCCGTACTTCACGCGGAGCCGGTCGATGGTGTCGGTCAGTTCCTTCGCTGCCTGTTCGTCGCGGGTGTCGAGTTTGTGGAGGCGGTAGAGCGGGCCCATGGCGACGAACACGGGTTGGGTTGCGGCGATGGCGCGTTCGATGCGTTTGACGATGCGGGGGTCGTTGAGGGCGATGCCTTCGGGTCGGATGACGAAGCGGACCATGGTGGACCAGTCGGGGACGTCGACGTGGTGTTTGCGGCACAGGTTGGTGATGCGGTCGCGGATCATGCGGTAGCGGCGGCCGGTTTGGCGTTCGCTGTTCTCGGCGTCGATGACGAGGACCTGGTTGTGGTCGGTCATCGGTGAGCCGAGGAACGGGTGCAGGCCGGCGGCGATGGTCATGACCATCTGCGCGACGAGGATGGATTTTCCGGTGCCTTCGAAGCCGGTGAGGATGAGCCGGTCGGTGCGTTCGAACAGGTCGGGGATGAGCCAGTTGTGTTCGAACTTCTTGCCGAGCAGCTCGTCAAGGCTCATGGGGAGGTCGGCGGTGGTGGCGTCGGTGGTGGTATGGACGGCGGCGAGGTCGTCGTGGGCGCGGCCGATGGAGGCTTCGAGAAGTTCGGTGTCTTCGAGGTGGGCGGCTTCGGTGGCGGCTTCGATGAGGCGTTGGCCGGCGTCGGCGACCTGCCGGGCGGTGTGCAGGTTGCGGATGCGGTCGAGGTAGAAGCCGACGGCGTAGTCCTGGCCGCGGCCCATCATGTCGACGATCGCCTTGGAGACGGCGCGGGCCTGGAGGTCGTTGACAGCTTCCTGTGCGGCGCGGCGGGCGACGGTGGCGTGGTCGCGGGGCTCGCCGGCCTGGTGGCAGGCCAGGAGGGCGCTGTGGATCATCTGGTGCATCGGGATGGAGAACACCCCGGGGTCGAGGGCGGTGATGTGGCCGATGAGGTCGGGTTGGGCGAGGGCGGCGGCGAGGACGGTGGCCTCGGCGGAGGTGTCGGTCAGGGTCATGCGGTTCTCCACTTCGCGCGCAGGCGCCAGACGCGGCGCATGATCGAGAAGTTCGCTTCGATGCGGGCATCGAGGTAGGTCTGGCATTGGACGAGGCCGGTGTTCGGGTCGACCCACCACTGCTGCCCGCACGCGGTGCACACCATGTGCTCGTCGGGGCGGTGGGTGGCGTGCACCCAGTCGACGACGTCGGCGACGTCCTGCTCGTGCTCGGTGAGGGTGTGGGTCATCGCTCCACCAGCAGCCCGGTCTTGACGTCGCGGGGCGCGTCGGGGCGGGTGGTGAGCGCGGCCGGGCCGTGGCGGCGGAGGTAGCCGTCGAGGTACTGGCCGACGGTCTGCTTGGTGATGGGCTTGCCCATCTCGTACAGCGCGACGACGGTGTCCTCGACGGAGTCCGGATCGGCGACACGTTCGTTAATGGCCCACTTGACGATCTGCCTGACCGCGATGAAGTTGAACGCCTTGCCGCAGCGGACGTAGGCGGCGTCGGTGGTGACCTGCTCGAGCGCCTGCGGCTTGCTCGGGGCGGGCGGTTCGATCGCGGTATCGGGTTCGAACAGTGCGGCCGCGTCCGGCGAAGCCGGCGCACGGCTTTTCTCTGTTCCCCTGTTCCCCTGTTCCCCTGTTCCAGGCGCTGGGGTCTCGCGAGACTGTCGCGAGGGTTTCGCGACAGTCTCGCCAATCTCAGCGTTGTCGCTGGTCGGGAGGGGGTAGCGGGCCTTGTTGGGTTTGTCGATGCGCTGGTGCTTCTCCCAGTTGGTGATGTGGAGGTAGGCCTTGCCGTCGACGGTGTAGCGGGTGATTCGGCCGGCTTCGGAAAGGGTCTGCAACCCTCGCGAGACTCTCGCGAATGTCTCCTGAGGGTCTCGCTCGAGGTCTCCGGCGAACAGGTCGGCGGCGATGCTGGCGAGCTTGTCGAGTCCGACGCCGTTGTCGTCGACGTACGACCACAGGGCGATGAACAGGAACCGGGATTCCCAGTCGAGGGCGTCGATGTCGTCGGAGCGGTAGAACTCCGGCTTGATGCTGCGGATTCTCACTTGCACCCCTTCGACCGGTTGCACGACCTGCAGGCGAGGACGAGATTGCTGGCGGTGGACGTGCCGCCCTTGTACTCGGCTGTGACGTGGTCGAATTCAAGTCCGTCGACCACGGGCCACGACGGGCTGTTCAGGTGCCAGGCGATGGCGCCCGAGGCGCTGCAGTACGCGCACTGTGCGGGGACTGTGGTTCCCGGTGCTGCGCCGTAGCGGCGGCACACCTCGCGGCGCACTGCGCTGGGGATCCGGCCCTTCTTGTACTTCGTTGTGGTCATGATTACGCGTCACCGCCGGCGCGCTTGAGCATGGCGCGGACCGCGGCTTCGGACACGCCGAGGGCATCGCCGATCTGCTGGTTGGTGCAGCCGTACTGCCGGGCGAGCTGCATGTAGTGCACGCGGTGCAGCCGGTTCGTTTCCTGGCGCTGGCGCAGGACGTCGAGGATCTCCAGGGCCCGGTCCCGAAGCTCGCTGTTCGTGGTGGTGGTGTCGAGGTCGGTCACGCCGCACCTGCCGCAGTGCGGGTGGCGTCGGCCTGCTCGGCCTTCGCGAGGGCCATGCGCACACCGGATTCGGACAGGCCCAGGGCGGCGCCGACTTCGGTGCGGGTGGCTCCGGCTTCGAGGGCGGCGCGCATGACGTGGATGCGGTTGCGGCGGATGGTCTGCTCTTGGCGGCGCTGTGCGGCGACGGCGTCGAGGGCGCGGGTCTTGTGGTCGATCATCGGGACCCCCTTCATCGGTGAAGTGTGTTGCGGCGCGCAGTCTCTGCTGCGCAATGTCTTGCGGAAGTTGTACGCGAGTGGGGTGCATGCATGCACGCGCCCGACCTGCATGCCACAGGTCGGGCGCGCAGCAGTGCGGGATCAGGTCGTGCTGGTCGATCGCATCGATCGATATCGCCTGGTCATGCGGCCGTGCTCCGATCGGTCTTGTCGCGTTCGCGGCGGGCCTTGTTGTCGTCGGACTTCCACTTCGAGCACGACGTACAGCGGCACCCGAACTTGCCGTAGGTGTGGCCGGTGCCGTGGGTCAGGTCCGGGTCCGGGTGGAAGGCGCGGCCGTCGACGAGGATCCGCTGCAGCAGGTACCGGGCCCTGGTCGCCGACGACGACTTCTTCCGGCGCGTCTCCTGATCCCACCGGCGGTACTCGGCGAGGTACTTCTGCAGCCGTGGCCGGTCGTAGCAGACTTCGCACAGTCCGTCGGCGCCGGACAGCACCCATCCGGAGTAGCCGAAGATGCGGGGTCCGATCATGCCGCCGCATCCGCGGCACGGCACCGGGTCCGGCGGGATGAGCGAGGCGGGGTTCGCTTTGCGCTGGGCGCGTTTGCGGTCCCGCAGGCATGCCCGGCACTCGCGGGCTGTGCCACCGTTGGATCGGCGGGTGATGCGGATGTTGTCGCCTTCGAGCTTGTGCAGGCCGGCGCGGCAGTAGTCCCGCGGCCGCGATGCCGCGCGCGGGCGGGGCCTGCTTCGCTGCGGCCGGGTCGCGCCGTCAGCGGGCGTGGGGGCGTCGAGCCGGGCGAGGATCGCTCGGGTGGATTCGGACAACTCCACAGGTCGCTGCACAGGCTGGGGAGTGAATCCCATGGCGCGCAGGCATGCCCGGCAGTCCCCGCAGTCACAGCTGCTCACTGGTCACCGTCCAACTCGATCCGGGCAGGGAAGCCATGCAGCGTGAGCGGCCGACCGTCGGCAAGTTCCTGCCGCCACTGGTAAACCCACTCGCCGAAGGAGTCGCCGGCGTCGCAGTCGCGCACGAGGTTCCCGGCGGCGCGGTCGGCGGCGGCCGGGTCGATGCGCTGCAGCACCGCGAGCAGGTAGATCGCGCTGTAGCCGTCGACGTTCATCCCGCAGTCGCGCCACAGCAGTTCGGTGTCGAGTCTCCTGCCGAGGTCCTTGTCGAGCTTGCTGACCTCGTCGACGAGAGATTTGCTGCTGTCGCGGATCTCGCTGTGACTGAGGGCGGCGTCGAGCCGCTGAGCGAGGGTGGAGGTCGCGGGGGTGGATTCGTCGCCGGCCCACTTCGGCCACGGCCAGCCGGTATCCGAAGTGTCGGTGAGGAGGCGCATGTAGGTTTCCCGGACCAGCTTGGCCTGTTCCGGTGTGGGCTTGGTGAGGGCGGCCCAGTCGATGGGCAGTTCCTCGAGCTCGGCGGCAGCCTTGCGCATGTCGATCCAGCTGTCGTTGCAGACGGTCAGGCCGGTGTGGATGTGAGTGAGATTGAGTCCGCCGCGCAGAGCCGGAGTTCCGTCGTCGTGGACCGAGGCGATGGGTGTGAGCGCGAAGTTCGGCGTGACCTGTTCACCAGTGACAGTGAACTTGCCGTGCCGGATAGTGCGGATCGTGACGGGGATGAGCGTCATCGGGTCTCCCTCAGGTATGCCTCGGCGAGGTGCGTGGAGCAGTAGCCACGACCGGCGTGGACCAACGTGCCGGGATGCTCGGCGATCGTGGTGCCTTTCGGACGGAACGGTGTGTGGCACCGCCGGCACCGGCCCGGTGCCTTTTGGTAGCGGCGCGGCCCGCCGGTGATTCGGCGTCGCTCGCGCAGGATCTCCGCGTCGAGCAGATCGGAGAAGTCAGCCACGGTTGGCCTCCTCCATCTGCCGGTGCTCCTCGCAGGCCGCCGCCCACCGGCTGCCCTCCGCGTCGTCCTCCTCGATGTGCCAACCCTCAGCCGACGCCCGGTGCCGATCGCGCTTCTTCGGGAAGAACTCCTCGAATGCCTGCGCAGCCGACCCGCAGAACCGTTTCGTCATCACGCCGTCGATCTCCCCGTTCGGACCGACCAACAGCCAGTGATCCTTACGTCGACGCGCCTTCTGCTCACGCGCGTACTGCTCCTGGTGCTTTCGGACGGCCGCGTACTTGGCGTCGACCCGGGCCTTGTACTCGGCGAGAGTCATCTCGTGGGTCATCGGGTTCTCCAGATGTGGTCGATGGTCGGATCGGTTCGGTAGTCCTCGGGCTCGTCACCCGGCCCCGGCGGGAACACGTGGCCGGCGTCCCACAGCTGCACGCACACCGACTGGAATCTCGGCGCGCAGCTCGTCGGGGCAGTCCGGCCGGTTGATACGGGGGAACAGTTCGCGGTGCCGAGCCAGCAACGCTCCGATGCCGGCCATCACCACACCCCCATAGCCCGGTCGATCGCGGCCTCGTGCAGACGATCGGCCAGCGCTCCCCCGTCGAACTCCCGGTCCAGGTCGTCGTCCAGGTCGTCGAGCTCGTCGTCGACATCGAGGTCGGTGTACGTTGTGTCGGTCATGCTGCACTCCCCTCTCTGAGGCGGCGCTGGTTCTTCCGTCGGGTCTGCTGGTAGCAGGACATGCACTTGCCGGCGGCGCCGCGCTGCACGGTGTGCGGGTAGTCCGCGAGCCTCGTGTGGTGCGGACGCATCTCCTTGCCGCACACCGCACACCCGTCGTCGACGATCGCTACGTCCTTCCGGTGCGGCCGCCCCAGCGCGACACTGTGATGCGGGGCCTCGGCCCGGTCCCGAGCCAACAGCTGCCACAGCCTCGGGTCACGCTGAAGCGGCGGCTTCGCCGGGATCGACGCAGCGAACTGGTCCAGCGCCTCCGACCACGACATGTCCGACACAGGCGCGGTCATCGTCCGCTCCGGATCCGCCGCGCCACGTAGTACGTGGTGGTCTCCTCACCGCCGGAGCCGTGGGTGATCAGCAGCCACTCGGTGTCGTCACGCCACGCCCGGTGGAATGCCCGCTCGTCGACGGGCTCCCACGGACCGAACCCCGGGGCCGGGGCCGGCACCACCGCCGGGGTGGGTCGTGTCCGGCTGACCGGATCCCACGCCTCGCACGGGTCACGCATCGGATCGATCGGTTCCGGGGCGCTCATGACGTGCTCACCACCAGGGCCCACAGGATCAGGCCGAGCACGAGCGAGAACGGCAGCCCGATCAGCAGCAGGGCGTACCAGTCGCCGTCGTCGGTGCACTGCGGTTCGTCTGCGGACTCCTCCGCGAGACGCACCAACTCGGCGGTGGTCGGCAGGTGGTCGAGCTCGACCGTCGTCTCCAGGTGTTCGGCCTGGTCGGCCGGGGTGAGGGTGTCGTCGAAGATCAGCGCGGCCGGTACGCGGCGGCGGGTCTCCTCGAAAATGGGCAGCTTCATGGAAGGGTCCTTGTCTGGACGGAGGAATGAAGGTGGGGATTCGGTGGCGGCGCGGCAACCCCACACACGCCGCCACCGAAGTCAGAGAGCGATCCGGATCTCGTGTCCGAACGCGACCTGGGTGTAGCCGTTGGCGAGTTGAATGAGCCACATGTGCCCGCAGGTCGGGTGGGTGGCGATCGGTTCCATACCGACGATCACGCAGCACGCGAACGTCGGCTCACTGTCGTTCACGACGCTGCCTGCGCAGGCCCGGCCGCGGCCGCCGAGCCGAGGGTCCTGATGAGGTCGCCCAGCACCGTGGGCCGGCCGTCGGCGTCGGTCGTCGGAGCGCCGAGCATCTTGTGCCCGTCGACCTCCTTGAACAGGACGAGCAGACCGTCACGGTCACCCGAAAGCCCCAGCGCGCGGGCGCGGTACTCGGTAGCGGTCGGAACCTGCACACCGTCCGACAACCACTCGTCGATCTGCCGAGCGAGATCCTCGCCCGGGAGGGGAATCACCGCGTTGGTCAGCGTGTGGATGCGGGACTTGGTGATGTGCAGGGTGTTCTGCACGTCCAGCTCACCGATCACGTCGAACTCGTACTCCACGCCGTCACGCTGATCGGGCTTCAATCCGATCTTCCGGGGCTCCTTCTTGCCCTTCTCGTTCTCGACGACCACGTACTCGGTCTTCGACCGCATGGTGACGATCACGTGCCCGGGGTACGCCAGCAGCGCGTCGATCATCTTGCGCTCGTCCGGGCGGGCTTCCTTCCATCCGGAGAACGAGTTGCCGCCGCGGGCGCGTCGGTCGACCTGTTCGAGCATGCCTTCGGCGCCCATCCAGTAGTGCGACAGCGAGTCCACCACCACGACGCCGTAGCCTCCGCCGGCCGCGAGGCCGAGCAGTTCGACGAGCGAGAGCGGGCTGAACCGGTCGGGCTTGACGGTGTCGAACGCCCAGCCGTTGAGCCCCACGTACTTCGAGGCCGAGCCGCGTTCGGTGTCGATCACCGCCACCCGATCCGATAGTGCGGTCGCCAGGGCCAGCGCGGTGTACGTCTTGCCGGACCCGGACGGACCACACAGCGCGATGCGGGCCTTGGATGCTTCCTTCGTCGCCGGAGCGAACTGCAGCGCGCTCATCGCGGCTCACCCGCTTCGAGCTCGAGCAGCTGCGACGAGGCCAGCACACGGCGGGCCACGATCGTCGCATCGGCGTTCGGCCGCACCGACAGCACCGGGAGCTTCGCGCGCAACTCCACACCGGGCGGAACCTCACCGTCGGTGACGGCGTCGCGCACGGCCTGGGACCGCGCCCACTCCGGGATCCCCGTCTCCGTCGCGGGCAGCAGCAGGTACGGCGCGTACCGGGAGAGGATCTCGACCACCTCGGCGATGCGGCTCGGGTCCACCAGCGGCAGCCCATCCCCGGCGGGGCCCAGGTCGGGGCGGCGCTGTTCGATCCACTCGTCGAGCTCTCGGATGTTCACGATGACCGGTTCGGGGTCCGGGTCGGAGAGGGAGACGGTGCCAATCTTGGCGCCTCCGAGTCGTGGTGCCTTCTTGTCGCCGGGCTCGAGTTCGTCGGCGGCGGCGGCGCGGGTCTCGTCGACGGCCGCGCGGAGTTCCTTCATCACCGCGGCCTGGACGAGCAGCCGCGTCATGACGTCGTACTCGGTCATGGTGTTGTCACCGGCCTTTCGATCGGAGTTGTCGCCCACAGCACCCATGGACGCTTCAAGCTCGTCGAGATCGATACGCACGACCCGCGGCCCCAGTCGGTATTCCGTGAGGGTTCCGTCGGAAACTCGGCGGTGGATGGTGCACGGATGGACAGCAAGAAGGTCGGCTGCCTCCTGAATCGTCGCCAGGCGACGCCCGTTCATTGCGGTGTTCACATCACTCACCCCACTTCGTCTTTCGTCGTCCGTTGGTGTTGTTGCCGGCCTTGACCACCGCGGGCGGGCCGAGCTTCTTGCGCTGATCGCGGCCCTTCGCCTTCCGCGCGTGGGTCGGCCAGTGCCCGTTGTTCTTGCTCACCTCTGCATCTCCTGCGGGTTGTCGAGGGCTGCCCACGCGGCGAGGAACCGGTCGGCGGCGATCCGCACCCGACCGGCGCGGTCGGTGGTGTCGAGCTCCTCGAACGACTCGAGCTTGACCAGCACGGTGTAGAACTCGAATCCCTTGCCTGTGACGGTGTTCTCGGCGTTCGGGTGGTGGCCGTCGACGTGGGCGGAGATGCGGACGGTGCCGTCTGCGTGGACGGTGACGTCGAACCGCACCATGCCCTCCGTCGCGTCGAGAACCGGCGCGGCGGCGGTGTCGAGTCCGATCGGCGCGCTCATGCTGCGGCCTCGGTGGCGGCCGGGACGGTGACGCCGGCGGCGACCAGTTGGGCGAGCAGGGTTTCCGCGTCGGCGGGTGTGAGGTGCACGCTCGCGTACGCACCGAGATGGACGGCGTAGACGCCGAGCTCGGCGACGCAGTCGGTGACCGCGATACGCCCGACATCGACACTGCTGTTGACGTACGAGCTGCTGGGGCGTGTGGTCATCGGGTGCTCCTGAGGTTGCGGGTGTGGGGGCGGCGTCGGCGCGGCGGCGGGGTGCGGATGAACTCGTCGACGTCGCTGCGGTGGATTCGCCACACCCCGTCCTTGCCGCTGGGCTGGTAGCCGCGCAGCTGCTTGGTGTCCTTGAGGTGGTGCAGCACGGTGTTCGGGTGCATGCCCAGGTAGGCGGCAGCCTGCTTGACGGTCATCCACGGTGAGGTCATCTCGGTGGTGGTCATCGCGGGTACTCGCATGTCCACGTGCGGACCAGGCCGAGGTCGATCGTGTCGACGAGGGTGTACGGCGACGACGTCGGCAGCCGGCGGACGGTGCGCACGACGGTCTCGCCGCGGCGCGTGACGCGGATGACGTACAGGTGTCCGCGGTCGTGGGTGTAGGCGAGGATGCAGCGGCCGCGGTCGGCGCTGCCGGCGTAGTGGTCGACGACGGGCCGGGCCTCGGCGGTGGAGGGGAGCATCGCGGCGGCGACGACGGCGAGCAGTGCGGCCCGGGCGATGCGACGGGTGCGGCGGAAACGCGGGACGTGCATGGTCAGGACTCGCTTTCCGGGTAGGTGACGTCGGTGATACCGATGTCGGTGACGGGGAAGGCGTCGGCGACGACGCCGTCGATGATGTCGTCGAGATCGCTGCCGGCTTCGAGGAATTCGCAGGCGGCGGCGGGGGTGTCGTCGTCACCGTCGAGCCAGGTGCGGTACTCGGTGTCGTCGATGTCGACCGGGGCGATGCGCTCGCGGGTCTCGGTGACCGTGACGAGTACGCGGCGGGTGCGCCGGTCGGTAGGGTCTGTGGTGGTCACTGCTTCTCCAGATCGGTGGTGGCTTGCCCGTCGCGAGGTCCAGTCGCGGCGGGCACTTGTCGTTTCCGGTGCCGGATGGGGTCAGGCAGCCGGGTGGGGGTGGTCGTCGGGGGCGACTTCGAAGAGGTCTTGGAAGGCGTCAGTGCCGAATTCGGCGAGCAGGCCGGCGATGAACTTGGGGCCGGGCGCGGACTTGCCGGTGAGGACGCGGTGGACGGTGGCGGGGTCGACACCGATGCGGGCGGCGAGCTCGCTGTCGGTGGCGATGCCGGACCAGCGCCGGATTTTCGCGAGGCCCTCGGCCTTCAGGGTGAGGGTCGCGTTCATCGCTCCCTCCCTTCGTCTGTGTGGTCTTACCTGCGTGATTGCGGGCATGTCCGGAACTGTACGCACGCAATGGCGTGCATGCAATCAGGGAAGGTCACGATTTCATAACGCACATAGCAGGGTGCCTGTTTGTCCGGTTCGACCTGCGAAAACACACCGGCAGGATTCGTAGCTGCGTTCGATTGCGCGCACGCAACCCGACTGTCGACCGTCTAGCCATTGCGTAGACGCCTATAGAGTGCTGCCCATGTCCGAGAGCTGGTGGGAGTACGTCAACCGGGTGAGCAAACGCGCCTCCCAGGTGGAGATCGCCAAGGCCGCGCGCGTCGACCCGGCCACCGTCTCCCGCTGGAAGCTCGGCAAGACCATCCCCTCCGCCGACAGCGTCATCGCCGTCGCGCGCCACTTCCGCCGCAACCCCGTCGAAGCCCTCATCGCCGCCGGCTACCTCGACAAGACGGAGGCCGGCACCCCCATCGAGCTCCGCCAGAGCGCCGCCGAGATCAGCAACGACCAGCTGATCGAGCTGGTCACCACCCGACTACGCGCCGCCCCCGACCCCAAGAATGTCGACAAGGTCCGGGCCTTGAAACCTGCGAATCAAGGTAATGATCTTGATCATCCGCCCATCACCGGTCTGCCTGCCGCGGCACGCACGCTCCCCACCGAGCACCAGAACCCGCGCCCCGCCGACGGAGACCACAACCAGGATGCGTAGCTCCGCGCTGCCTGCCGTCTGCGGCACCGTCCTCGCCCTGGCGCTCGCCACCGGATGCGGCTCCGAGATCACCGGCCGCGCCTACCCCGTCGGCACCGCCCCCGACGCCCCGGCAACCTCGCCCGCCCGCGGCGGCATGACCGCGCGCGGCAACCACCAGGCCATCGTCGGCCAACGCTATGAGACGCTGTGCACCGGATCGCGCTGCGCCCTCGCCTTCACCGTCACCGACATCGAGACGAACCCCGGCTGCGAGATCCTGCCGTTCGGCTCCGGCGACGGCGACTCGGTACTCGTGCACCTCGAAATCGAAACCACCGCCGACTTCGACCGGTCCTCGCTGACGCTGCCGTTCACCGGTGACGAGTGGCAGGCCGTCACCCGCGACGGCGTCACCGACACCGACGTGCAGGGCATCAGCCTCGACTGCGGCGACGACCCGCCGAACGAGCTGTCCCCGTCCTCGCGCTACCGGTCCGTCGTCGGGCTCGTCGTCCAGGACGCCGGCGGTGTCCTCATCTTCCGGCCCGACACCGTCAACGCCGACCTCGCCGCCGACGGTGGCTGGGAGTTCTCCTACTGACCTCGAGGGGGTGATGCGTGTGGACGCATTGGGATGGGATCGACGACAGGGCCCGCGCAGCTGACGCTGCCCTGCACTTCGGCGGCCGCCACTACACACACCTGCGGCCGCACATCGAACACCTGATTCGAACGCACCGACTCGGCGAGGCACTCGACCTCCTCGAGACGGTGATCGCCGGACTCGTCTCCTCGTCCGGGCTGTCGGGCGCCTCGATGCCGACGTGGCACATGTCCACCGCGACCTGGCTGTGCCGCCGCCGCCGCGAATGGGCGCGTGAGGTCGCGCTCTACGAGGCGTGGGAGGCGGCCGAGCACGGGCCGCGCCGGTTCATGTGGGCGCCGCGGCACGCCGAAGCGCGGCGACACGCCGAAGGACAGTGTGATGGATAATCTTTCCCTCTGTTCGAATATGTGTTCGAATGCCCGCTATGACCAAATACCACCCCTGGCGACGCCTGCGATCCTTGCCACACATCAAGGTCACCTGCCGCCACGAACTCCCACCCGGCACAGCAGGACTCACCCGCGGGAACCACATCTGGCTCCACCGCGGACTCGACCAAAAAGGCCGGCGCTCCACCCTCGCCCACGAACTCGAACACCTCGACCGTGGCATCCACCCCGGCCAGGAAGAACACCCCTGGTTCGGCCCCCGCGAAGAACGCACCGTCGAACAACTCGCGGCCCGCCGCCTGATCACCCTCGACGCCCTCATCGCCGCCATGCGCTGGACCACCGACCTGTGGGAGCTGTCCGAAGAACTCTGGGTCGACATGCCCATGGTCCAAGCCCGCCTGCGCGGCCTCACCCCCGACGAACGCACACGACTGAACAAGGCACTCGAGAACTAGGACCCCACCCGATGGCATGGACCAGGCAACTGCCCTCCGGCCGCTACCAAGGCATGTACCGCGACGCCGCCGGCCGCATCCGCTCCGCCGGCACGTTCGATCGCAAGAAGGACGCGATGAACGCCGCGGCCACCAAGGAGCAGTCCGAACAACTGTCCCCCACCTCCGCCGAAGCCGCCCGACTCACCTGGGGCGACTGGGAACCACGCTGGCTCACCGCCCGCCGCGTCGCCCCCGGCACCCTCGCCCGCGACCAACTCCGCCTCGCCAAGCACGTCCGACCCCGATGGGAGAACACCCGACTCCGCGACATCACCGCCCACCAGATCCAGACCTGGCTCCGCGAACTCGAGGACACCGGCCTGTCCCCCTCGACCGTGACCAAGTGCTTCCACCTGCTGTCCTCGTCACTGCGCGCCGCCGTGCACGCCCGACTGCTCACCACCTCCCCCGCCACCGGAGTGAAGCTGCCGAAACAGGGCCAACACCTCGACCGGTTCCTCACCGACGCCGAGCTCGCCGAGCTGCTCTACGAGCTCGACCCGCCCGACGTCCTCGTCGTCGAACTGCTCGTCGGCACGGGCCTACGCCTCGGCGAAGCCCTCGGACTGCACTGGGAATCGGTCGACCTGCTCGCCCGCACCGTCCGCGTCGCCCGCTCCTGGGACTCGGTCGGCCGGACCATGAAGCCACCCAAGTCGTGGCAGCAACGCACCGTCCCCATCTCCCAGCGGCTGGCGAAGATGCTGCAGGACGAGCTCACCGCGCGCGGGCCCGGCACCCCCGCCGACGTGCCCTACGACCCGAAGGTCACCGCCCGCACCGGGCTCGTGCTCCGCGGCCGCCGCGGCAACAACCCCCTCGACGGCGCCAAGCTCCGCGCCCGGTGGGAACGAGCCTTCACCCACGCCAACGCCCGGCTCGCCGCCGACGGCCGGGAAGAGATCACCGCCGCCCGACTGCATGATCTTCGCCACACCTACGCGTCGCGGCTCGTCCAGGCCGGCGTCCCGATCCTCGCAGTCAAAGACCTGCTCGGCCACCAGTCGGTGCTCACCACCCAGCGGTACTCGCACCTGGCGAACTCACAGTGGGATGCCGTACGTGCGGTGCTCGGCGACGGCCCGGCGCGTGCAGCACGACGTGCAGCACAGTGACTGTCACAGGCTGTGACAGCCGCTCACAGCGCCCCTCCCACACCCGGGGTCGGTCGGCTGGTCAGGTGCCCGATCGGGGCAGCCGCTCACACACTGTGACAGCGGCCGATCGCCCTTTTAATCCGCAGGTCCCAGGTTCGAGCCCTGGTGGGGGCACTGTGACTTCGAACCCTGGTGGGGGCACTGGACACTGCCGGCCGGAGTGCGCCCGCAGTGTTCGACACACCTCGTCGTCGCCTGCTAGTCCGGCGCGCCGGCCACCCTGCCCGGACGGTCGCTTCGCAGCTCCGACTCCTGCTGGGCCCGCTCCCGCTCGAGGTCGCGACCGCGTTTGCGGTACATGAAGCTCAGAGCGGCGAACACGAGGAACATGACCGCTCCGAGGACGGCGCCGACGAGCGTCGCGCCCCGGAATCCTGGGGCGTCGACGTCGAGGATCCGCTCCCCCGCGTGCGCCGCGTTCCCGCTGCCCAGCACGATGCTCGAGGTCATCAGGTTGGGAATCGCCACGATGACGGCGGCGACGACGAACACCACCTGCAGGACGCGATGCCGCCGCCACGTCCTGATCCGCCACACCGCAGCGAAGAGGGCCAACGGCACGAAGGTGCACACGAATCCGAACAGCAGTCCCCAGGCCGTTCCACGAGCGAAACCGGCGTCGGCCAGCCCGGCGACACGCTGCGCCCACCATCGGGGGACGAACGCCGCCAGCGCGAAGTACGCGGCCACCAGCGTGAGCACGGCAGCGACGCTCCACAGGGCCTTCTTCGCCCACGGGGGAAGCCCCGACCGCTGCGCCGTCTCGTTGCCCGCCATCACGTAGTTCCCCTTCCGGGTCCGGGTGTGCCGTCTCTTCAGACTACGGATCCGCACACCCGACACGGCGTCCGAATCGCCGGTTCTGCGCTGCTGCCGCACCCGAAGTGTGGTTAGGGTGGCATCGCTCACGAAACCGATCCGGCGATCGATGGGAGTGGCGTGCGCAGCTTCGTGGACCTCGGCCTGTTCCTGTCTGCCGTCGCCCTGGGAATCGGCTCGTTCCTGCCGGTGGTGGCCGGGGCCCGGCCGACCGAGATCCCGTTGACCGACCTGCGCGACGGGATTGCGGCCGGCGACGTCTCCGCCCTCGGCGCAGCCGACCTTCCGGTCCATCAGGCACTCGCGGCACCGCTCGTCCTCGCCGCCGTCCTGCTGCTCCTGGCCGCCCTGTTCGATTCGGCGGTCGCAGGCTGGGCCGGGGTGGTCGTCGGTCTCGTCGCGACCGGCGCCTTCGCGGTGCGGGTCCACCAGCGGTTCGACGACTACGTGCGCGCGAACCACGCGACGGCGCTGACGAACCAGACGGGGTTCGTGCTGATTCTCAGCGGGTTGGGGGTCGCGTTGCTGTGCGCGGTGATCGCGGGACGGCGGACGTCCGCGTAGCCGCAACGCCGACGCGGAACGCCGACCGGGGTGGCGACGGCGGCTACCCTCGGTGCCCATGCCCTCACTCGACGAACTCCTCTCGCAGATCCCGGTCGACCAGATCGCTCGTCGACTGGGCGTGGACGAGCAGACGGCGGCCACCGCGGTGCGGGCCGCCCTGCCCACGCTCGTCGGCGGCCTCGAGGCGAATACCCGGAATCCGGACGGCGCCACGTCCCTGCTGTCCGCGCTCGACCAGCACCGCGGCTCACCCCTGCTCGACGGCGGAGTGAACGTGAGCGACGTGGACACCGAGGACGGCGACCGGATCGTGTCGAACGTGTTCGGCGACAACAAGGACCAGGTCGTGCAGACGCTGGGCCACGCCGACGGCGCGGGCGGCAGCGACCTCGTCGCGCGACTGCTGCCCATTCTCGCTCCGATCGTGCTGACGTACCTGGCCCGCCAGGCCGGCGGGAAATCCGGCGAGCCGGGTGGCCTGAGCGATCTGCTCGGCGGGCTCCTGCGCAGTGCGTCGGGCGGCGCGGGCAGCGGGGGCGCCTCCGGCGGCCTCGGCGGAGTTCTCGGCAGCGTTCTGGGGGGCAACGGCGGCGGCCTGGGCGATCTGCTCGGCGGACTCCTCGGTGGCGGCAAGCGCTGAGGTTTCGGAGAGGACACGGGCTCACTCCCGCGCGTCGCGCCGAGGCACCCGTGTCCACCCGGTAGGATGGCCGGATCACCGCATGTGAAGGATCCCATCGGCGGTCGGGCCGGGGTCGGCCGAATTTGGAGCACGTCACAGACATGGCGGCGCCCAACCTACGGTGCCGTAGCCTGTAATTCGTTCGTGATACGCACAGTTATGGAGAGGTAAACGGAATGACGCGAGTTCTGACTCAGCTGGAGCTTCTGCGCGAGCTGGAGCCCGTCGCCGAGGCGAACGTCAACCGCCACCTTTCGATGGCCAAGGACTGGCACCCCCACGACTACGTGCCCTGGGACGAGGGACGCAACTTCGCCGCGATGGGCGGCGTGGACTGGGAGCCCGAGCAGTCGAAGCTCGACGAGGTCGCCAAGGCCGCGATGATCACCAATCTGCTCACCGAGGACAACCTGCCGTCCTACCACCGCGAGATCGCCGAGAGCTTCTCCCGCGACGGCGCGTGGGGAACGTGGGTGGGCCGCTGGACCGCCGAGGAGAACCGCCACGGCATCGTGATGCGCGACTACCTCGTCGTCACCCGCGGCGTCGACCCCGTCGCTCTCGAGAATGCCCGCATGGAGCACATGACCAACGGGTTCGCCTCGCCCAACGAGGTGGGGATGCTGCACTCGGTGTCGTACGTCACCTTCCAGGAGCTGGCCACCCGCGTCTCGCACCGCAACACCGGCCGGGCGTGTCACGACTCGATCGCCGACAAGATGCTCCAGCGCATCGCCGCCGACGAGAACCTGCACATGATCTTCTACCGCAACATCTGTGAAGCGGCTCTCGACGTGGCCCCGGATCAGACTCTCGCGGCGATCACCGATGTGCTGACGAACTTCCAGATGCCCGGCGCCGGCATGCCCAACTTCCGCCGCAACGGCGTGCTGATGGCCAAGCACGGCATCTACGACCTGCGTCAGCACCTCGACGAGGTGGTCATGCCGGTGCTCCGCAAGTGGCGCATCTTCGAGCGTGAAGACTTCGGTGCCGAGGGCGCCCGCGTCCTCGACGAACTCGGCACCTTCCTCGAGGATCTCGAGAAGCAGGCGGTGAAGTTCGAGGAGATGCGCGATCGGTCCCTCGCCCGCGACGCCGCCCGCCGCGAACGCAACGAAGCCGCATCCTGATCCTCGCCGGTGCGTGATTCGGGGGCGGCGTCCCCGAACAGCTATCCTGTGCCCGGTGCCGGATTCGGTGCCGGGCACAGTTGTACGCACTTCTTCTTCACGCCGTCTTCGAGGTTCTTCATGTCACCCCTTCGCATCGGCTCGCTCGAGTTGAACAGCCCGGTCGTGCTCGCGCCGATGGCGGGAATCACCAACGTCGCCTTCCGCACCCTGTGCCGCGAGCTCGAACTCGAGCGTTCGGGAAGCACGTCGGGGCTGTACGTGTGCGAAATGGTCACCGCCCGGGCACTCGTCGAACGTCACCCCGTCACGATGCACATGACGACATTCGGCCCCACCGAGACGCCCCGGTCGCTGCAGCTGTACACCGTCGACCCGGACGTCACCTACCAGGCCGCGAAGATGATCGTCGACGAGAACCTCGCCGACCACATCGACATGAACTTCGGCTGCCCCGTGCCGAAGGTCACCCGCAAGGGGGGCGGCTCGGCCCTGCCGTACAAGCGACGCCTGTTCGGCAACATCGTCGCGGCCGCCGTCCGCGCCACCGAGGGCACCGACATCCCGGTGACCGTGAAGTTCCGCATCGGTATCGACGCCGATCACCACACCCACCTCGACGCGGGCCGGATCGCAGCGGCCGAGGGCGCCGCCGCCGTCGCGCTCCATGCCCGCACCGCCGCCCAGCGGTACTCGGGTGAGGCGGACTGGAACGAGATCGCCCGGCTCAAGGAGCACGTCACCGACGTACCGGTCCTGGGCAACGGCGACATCTTCGCCGCCGAGGACGCGCAGAAGATGATGGAGCAGACCGGTTGCGACGGCGTCGTCGTCGGACGCGGATGCCTCGGCCGGCCCTGGCTGTTCGCCGAACTCAGCGCCGCCCTGAACGGCACGCCCATGCCCACCCCGCCGAATCTGGGCGAAGTGGCGGGCATCATGCGCCGGCACGCCGAACTGCTCGCCGACCACCACGGCGAGGACCGCGGCATGCGCGAGATCCGCAAGCACATCGCCTGGTATCTGCGCGGCTTCCCGGCCGGATCCGACGTGCGCAACGCCCTGGCGCGCGTGTCCGGCCTCGCCGAACTCGACGAGTTGCTCGGCCGCCTCGACCCGACGGTGCCCTTCCCCAAGGACGCGGAGGGCCCTCGGGGCCGCCAGGGCTCCCCCGGTACCGTCGCCCTGCCGGACGGCTGGCTCGACGACCCCGAGGACTGCATGGTGCCGGCAGGCGCCGACGTCATGCACTCGGGCGGCTGACGTCGGCTCAGCCGTTCGGACCGGACGAACCGGACCGCACCGGCCTGTCGCTCGGCGGACACCTCGATCCGGATCGAGGCCGCCAGTATCATGACGGGATCGCCGTGGTGGCGGGTGCGTACGAAAGCGGAACATCCGCGGAGAGGCGAGGGAATCGGTGGGTGAGGAGCACGATTCGGGCCTGCCCGACAGTCGCGCTCCGTGGGAACGTCCTATCGCCGACTCCGGGTATCGCAGCTCACACACCGGCCGGACACGCCGACGCCCGACGGATCTGCCCGGTGACGCCGGACCGCCGCCGCCGGTGCGCGGTGCCGAAACCGGCCGTCCCCGCCGCTCGGCCACTCCGGGCGAGAACCCCGACCAGGTCACCGTCGCGGCGCTGATGAACAAGGTGGGGCGCGACAGCACCCCCGTCCGCCGTCCCGAACCCGAACCGGCCGCGCCGAACCCGCAGCCCGTCCGGCCGCCGCGGACACCGCCCGCCGACGACGACCCCACCGAGAAGATCCCGCCCGTGGGCGCCGCGCCGCCGGACAGCCCGCCGCCCACACCCCCGCGCGACGACCGCGCCGACGAGCAGAACGACGAGCCCGAGCAACCGGTCGCGCTGCCCCGAGCGGTCGGGGACAACGGTCCGAGCAGGCTGGCTCTGAGCAAACGGCGCAAACGCCGGCGCCTCGCGACGGCGGGCCGCACCGTCCTGGCCCTGCTGTCCGTACTGACCCTCGTCGGCAGCGGCCTGGTGTGGGGCTACGTGCGTTCCACCGAGGCAGGATTCGCCCAGATCGCGGCGCTGGACACCGAATCCACCGACATCGTCGACCCCGGCGGCCAGACCGGCGACGAGACCTATCTGATCATCGGCACCGACACCCGTGCCGGGGCGAGCGGTGCGGTCGGCGCCGGGACCGAGGCCGAGGCCGAGGGCGCGCGCGCAGACACCGTCATCCTGGTCAACATCCCCGCCGACCGCAGTCGCGTCGTCGCCGTCTCCTTTCCGCGCGACCTCGACGTGACGCGGCCCGTGTGCCGGGGCTGGGACAGCACCACCGGCGAGTACACGTCGGAGACGTTCCCCGCCGCCGAAGGCGACAAGCTCAATGCCACCTACGCGCTGGGCGGACCGAAGTGCCTGGTGAAGGTGATCCAGAAGCTGTCCGGCCTGAAGATCGGGCACTTCGTCGGAATGGATTTCGCCGGCTTCGAGAGCATGGTGAACGAGGTCGGTGGCGTCGAGGTGTGCACCCCTACCCCCCTGGTCGACGGGGAACTCGGCACCGTCATCGAGACCGCGGGCACCCACACCCTCAGCGGCCGGCAGGCGCTGGACTACGTGCGGGCGCGGAAGGTCGAGTCGGAAGGAAACGGCGACTACGGACGCATCACCCGGCAGCAGAAGTTCCTGTCGTCGCTGTTGCGCTCGGCGATGTCGAACAGGGTCCTGTTCGACCCCGGCAAACTGAACGGGTTCATCAACGCGTTCACCCGAGCGACGTTCGTCGAGAACGTCGACACCGAGTCGCTCGTCCGGCTCGGGCGCTCGCTGCAACGGGTCGAAGCCGGAGCCGTCACCTTCCTCACCGTGCCCACGGCGGGAACCAACGAGTGGGGCAACGAGATTCCGCGTCTCGACGACATCAAGGCGATCTTCCACGCGATCATCGACGACGAACCGCTGCCCGGGGAGAAGCGGGAGGCCCCGGAACCCGATTCGTCCGCGCCGCCGCCGGTGTCCGTTCTGCCCGACCGGACCGCGGTGGATCCGTCGACGGTGTCGGTGCAGGTGTCCAACGCTTCCGGCGCGTCCGGCCTCGCGGCCCGGACCGCGGAAGAACTCGGCGCCTACGGTTTCCCGATCTACAGCGTCGGCAACTACTCCGGCACGAGCAAGGAGACCGTCGTCCGCTTCTCGCCCGGGCAGGAAGCCGAGGCGCTGACACTGGCGTCCGCGGTGCCGGGGGCGGTGCTGCAGGAATCCGCGGACCTCGGCGGCATCGTGGAACTCGTCCTCGGCACCGGATTCGCCGGCAGCATCACCGCGCCGACCGAGGCGGGGTCGGTCCTGCCGACGGTGCCCATCCAGGCTGCCGAGGAGAACGAACTGCCGGTCGACCTGTCGATCACCAACGCGGGCGACGATTCCTGCGCTTGAGCGGGTCGTCGCGCCCGGCCATTCACCCTGCGTTCACCCGCTGCTCGTGACCCGGCTGTGTGTGCGCCGTAGTCTGTGTCATTATGCGCGTCGTATACCACGAACAGATGACCGAGCTCGCCGATCTCCTCGGAGAGATGGCGGGCCTTGCGGGCCTTGCGATGGAGCGGGCCACCCAGGCACTGCTCCAGGCGGATCTCGCGCTCGCCGAGACCGTGATCGGTGAGCACGACAAGATCACGGACCTGAGCACGCAGTGCGAGGAGAAGGCATTCTCGCTGCTCGCCCTTCAGGCGCCGGTCGCCGGCGACCTGCGTTCCGTGGTCAGCGGCATCCAGATCGTCGCCGACATCGACCGGATGGGTGCGCTGGCCCTGCACGTCGCCAAGGCGACGCGGCGCCGGCACCCCAATCACGTTCTGCCCGAAGAGGTCAACGGCTACTTCGCCGAGATGGGCCGGATCGCGGTCTCCCTCGGCGCAGCGACCAGGGAGATCCTCGAGACGCGCGATCCCGAGCGGGCGGCCCGGCTGCACCAGGAGGACGAGGCGATGGACGATCTCCATCGTCACCTGTTCACGGTGCTGATGGACCGCGAATGGAAGCACGGCGTGGCCGCGGCGGTGGACGTGACGCTGCTGGGACGGTTCTACGAGCGGTTCGCCGACCACGCCGTCGAGGTGGGTCGTCGCGTGATCTTCCTGGTCACCGGCAAGCTGCCCACCGACGAGGACTTCCGGGCGATGCGTGAACGCGTCGACAAGCTGACGGTGTATCCGCAGGACCAGTAACCCGACGCGGAAAGGCCCCGCCCGGATTTTCCGGGCGGGGCCTTTCCGCGTCCGCGGTGCCGAAGTCGCAGCCGGCTCAGCCGAAGCGACCGGAGATGTAGTCCTCGGTGGCCTTCTGGGTGGGGTTGGAGAAGATCTTCTCGGTGTCGTCGATCTCGACGAGCCGGCCCGGCCTGCCGGTGGCCTCGAGGTTGAAGAACGCGGTCTGATCACTCACGCGCGCCGCCTGCTGCATGTTGTGCGTGACGATCACGATGGTGTAGTCCTGCTTCAGCTCGGCGATCAGATCCTCGATGGCGAGCGTCGAGATCGGGTCGAGAGCGGAGCACGGCTCGTCCATCAGCAACACCTCCGGCTGCACCGCAATGGCGCGGGCGATGCACAGGCGCTGCTGCTGACCACCGGACAGGCCGCCACCGGGCTTGTCGAGACGGTCCTTGACCTCGTTCCACAGGTTCGCGCCGCGCAGCGACCGCTCGGCGATCTCGTCGAGCTTGTTCTTGTCGCGCACGCCCTGCAGCTTGAGGCCGGCGACGACGTTGTCGCGGATCGACATGGTGGGGAACGGGTTGGGGCGCTGGAACACCATGCCGATCGTCTTTCGGACGCCGACCGGATCGACGGACGAGTCGTAGATGTCCTCGCCGTCGAGCAGCACGGAGCCCTCGACGCGGGCACCGGGGGTCACCTCGTGCATTCGGTTGAGCGAGCGCAGCACGGTGGACTTGCCGCAGCCCGACGGTCCGATGAACGCGGTGACGTTCCGCGGCGGCACGGCCAGCGTCACGTCGGCGACGGCGTGGAACTTGCCGTAGAAGATGTTGACGTCCTTGAGGTCCAGACGCTTGGCCATTACCGGCTCCCTACTGGTGTATCGAAATCGGGGGATGTGTGCACGAGGAGGCCTACTTGGTCCGCACCTGGGAGTAGTGGCCGATCACCTTGGCGACGATGTTGAGGACCGCGATGACGAGGATGAGCGTGAGGGCAGCGCCCCAGATCCGCATCGTGCCCGCGTCGGTCGGGTTGTTCATCTCCGCCACCATGACGCCCGGCAGGCTGCCCATCTCGCCGCCGAACAGGTTGAAGTTGATGAACGGCGCGTAGCCCACGAGGATCAGCAGCGGCGCGGTCTCGCCCATGACGCGCGCCAGGGCCAGCATGACGCCGGTGATGATGCCCGGCAGCGCGGTCGGGATCACGATGCGCGCGATGGTCTTCCACTTGGGCACGCCGAGGGCGTAGGAGGCCTCGCGCAGGTCCTGCGGCACGATCCGCAGCATTTCCTCGGTGCTGCGCACGACCACGGGAACCATGAGCAGGACCAGCGCCAGGGACACCGCGAAGGCGGACTTCGGGAATCCGAACGTGGCGATCCACAGGGCGTAGATGAACAGTGCGGCAACGATGGAGGGGACGCCGCTGAGGATGTCCACCATGAACGTGGTGATCCTGCCCAGTCGCGTGCCGGCGCCGTACTCCACGAGGTAGATCGCCACGAAGATGCCGATCGGGATGGAGATCACCGCGCACACCAGGCCCTGCAGCAGGGTTCCGACGAGGGCGTGGTAGATGCCACCGCCCATCGCGGACGCGGACAGCCCGCTCAGGGAGTTCGTGAACCAGGTGGCGCTGGTCAGGGCGGGAATGCCCTTGGCGATCACGGTGATCAGGACCCATGCCAGCGGCACGAGAGCGACCAGCACCGACACCGTGACCAGCACGGTGGCGGCGAGATTCGTTGCGCGCCGACGGGTGCCGACGCCCCGGAAGGTGGGGCCCTTGACCGGCGTCTCGAGGAGTGTGGTCGTCATGGCTTCAGTCCTTCTTTCCTGCGACGACCGCACGCGCCGCGGCGTTGACCACGAAGGTCAGCACGAAGAGCACCAGGCCCGCGGCGATGTAGGCACCGGCCTGGATGTCGTTGTTGAACTCGGCGTATCCCAGCGCGATCTTCGAGGCGATGGTGGCGCCGCCGTCGAACAGCGACCACGAGAACGGCTGCGACGTGGTCCGCAGGATCAGGTACAGCGCCATGGTCTCGCCGAGGGCGCGGCCGAGGCCGAGCATCGACCCGCTGATGTAACCCGACTTGCCGAACGGGATGACCGTGGTCCTGACGACCTCCCAGCGGGTGGCGCCGAGGGCGAGCGCTGCCTCGATGTGGGGAGTCGGCGTCTGCACGAACACCTCCCGGCTCACCGCGGCGATGGTGGGCAGGATCATCACGGCGAGCACGATGCCCGCAGTGAAGATCGTGCCGCCGCCGAGGATCGAACCCGAACCGGAGGCGAACAGCGGGAACCAGCCGAGGCTTTCGTTGAGCCACGTCGCCAGCGGGCGGATCGCCGGGGCCAGGACGAGCAGGCCCCACAGGCCGTAGACGATGGACGGCACGGCGGCGAGCAGATCGATGACGTACGCCAGGGGCTTCTTCAGGCGCGCGGGGCAGTACGAGGTGAGGAAGATCGCGATGCCGAGGGCGACCGGCATCGCGAGGACCAGCGCGAAGAACGACACCAGGACGGTCACCTGGAACAGGTCGAGCACACCGAACGACATCTCGGCGATGTCCTGGGTGACCCACTCGCGGCTGGTGAGGAAGTTGACGGTGTTGCGCTGGAGCGCCGGCACCGCGCGCCAGACGAGGAACACGCCGATGGCCGCGATGATCACCGAGATGAGGACGGCGGACCCGGAGGCCAGCGAACTGAAGATCCGGTCGCCCGGTCTGGTCAGCGGTTTGCTGTCGCCGCGCGCTGGGGTGGTAATCGTGGCCTCCGGGATGTTGCCGTGCGGACCGCCCGCCCCGGACCCGGCGTCGTCGCCGGACCCGGAAGTGCGAGGTGCGGATTTGGTGGGCGCGTCACTCATCTGCGCTCGCAATCTCTCTCTGCTCGTGATCGACGGTACGGTCCGCGGCGCTCATCGGCTAGGCGATGGCGTTGATCGACTCGGTGAGCTTCGCCTTGAAGGACTCGGGCAGCGGCACGTAACCCTGCTCGGCGAGACCCTCCTGGCCCTCGTTGGCGGCGCTGACGAGGAACGACTTCACGGCCGCGGAGGTGTCGGCGTCGTAGCCGGCCGAGCACACGATCTCGTAGGTGGCGAGCATGATCGGGTAGGCCCCCTCCTGCGTCGTCCCGAAGATCGAGCTCAGGTCGAGCGTCAGGTCGCCCTCCCCGGTGGGCGCGAAGGTCGCGGCCTCGATGGCCTTGCCGGCGGACTCGTCGGTCAGCTCCACCGCGCCGGACCCGTTGTCGATCTGCGCGATGCTCAGGCTGTTCTGGTCGGCGAAGGACTTCTCGACGTAGGTGATCGAGCCGGGCGCGCTGGCGACGGCCTGGGCGACACCGGCGGACCCCTTGGCGCCTTCACCGATGCCGCCGGTGAAGTCGGAGCCGGCGCCGGAGGTCCAGGCACCGTTCGAGGCGGCCTCGAGGTACTTCTGGAAGTTGTCGGTGGTGCCCGACGAGTCGGAGCGCACGATCGCGGTGATGGCCGAATCCGGAAGGCTCACACCCTCGTTGAGAGCCGCGATGGCCGGATCGTTCCACTGCTTGATGGTGCCGTTGAAGATCTTGGCGACGGTCTCGCCGTTCAGCACGAGGTTGTCGACGCCGTCGACGTTGTACGCGATGGCGACCGGACCGAAGACCAGCGGCAGGTTCCACGCGGGGTTGCCGGCGCACCGCTCGGCGGCCTGGGCGGCCTGCTCGTCCTTGATGGCGGAGTCGGAGCCGGCGAAGTCGATCTGGTTCGCGATGAACTGGGTGCGTCCGTCACCGGAACCCGACGGGTTGTAGGCGACGTTGACGTTCTTGCCCTTCTCCTGGCAGACCGCGATGTAGGTGGACACGAACTGGTCCATCGCGTTCTTCTGCGCGGACGACCCGGCGGCGGACAGCGTCTCCTTGCCCTCACACGTCGCAGCCGAGGCGGACGCGTCCACGTCCGTCGAGGCGGCATTGTTGTCACTGCCGCATGCGGCCAGGGTGAGGGCACCTGCAGCCACCACACCGAGCAGGGCGCCATTGCGCTTGAGGTTCACTCGTTCTCCTCCGGAATTCGCGACCGGCACGCCCGCGATACGGGCGGCGGCATCAGGCGCGGGGCGATCCCGGCGCCGGACCGGCATGCTGCGGCCCGTAATGGAAAGTTAATGAGGACGGGTTGACGGTTGGACGCCCGAAGGTGAACGCGGCGTGAACGCGAAAAGTACACCTGCAGTCCGTATGGTCGATGTCACACGACGAAGACGGGACGGACGCGTGCGGTACGTGCGCCGTTCACGCGCCGACGTAGGCGAGATCGACGTGGAATCGCTCGAACCCGAGCCGGCCGTAGGTGTGCAGGGCGGCGGTGTTGTCACCCTCGACGTACAGCAGCACCGCGCCGAGGCCGCACTCCTGCAGGTACCGCAGCCCGGCGAGGGTGAGCAGCCGGCCGAGACCGCGTCCCTGCGCTTCGGGGTCGATGCCGACCACGTACACCTCGCCGATCGCCGGTCGGTCCGCCGTGGCGGCGTGCACCTTCGTCCAGTGGAAGCCGAGGAGCCGGTCCGGATCCTGTTCGTCGAAGGCGAGGAACACCCCCTCCGGGTCGAACCAGGACTCGCTGCGGCGCTGCGCGAGATCACGCTCCGTCCACCGGCCCTGCTCGGGGTGCCAGGCGAAGGCGGCCGCGTTGACCCGCAGCAGTTCGGCATCGTCCTCGGGTCCCCGGTACGTCCGCAGGAGCAGACCGTCGGGGACCTGCAGGGCCGGCAGTTCGGGCTCGCCGAGCGGGCGCCGCAACTGCAGGAGCTCGCGGACCGGCGTCAGGCCGAGCCGCGCCGCGAGCGCCCGGGCGGGCTCGAGGTTGCCGTGCGCCCACACCCGGGTGCCGGCACCTCCGGCCTCGAGCGCCGCGGCGACGAGCCGCGACCCCACACCGTGCCGGCGGTGCGGCGGATCGACGACCACCTCCGCCATGGCCGGGTGCTCCCCGTGGCCGGGGACGAGGGTGGCGTAGCCGACGATCGTGGCGTCCGCCACGGCCACCAGATGCTGCTCGTCACCGTCGCCGGTGAGGGAGTGCAGCACCTGCTCGGACACCGGGGCCGTTCCGTCGGCAGCGTGCGCGCGCGCGACGAGTGCCCGCACCTCGGCGGCTTGCTCGGCGGACAGTCGACTGACGAATTCCACGAGGCGAGCCTAGTCGGCGAACTCGGCGTCCTCGAACTCGACGCTGGTGGAGCCGCCCTTCCCGGTCTTGGTGGTGGGACGCACCGCCTTGTAACCGACGTTGCGGACCGTGCCGATCAGGGACTCGTACTCGGGGCCGAGCTTGGCGCGCAGGCGCCGCACGTGCACGTCGACGGTGCGGGTACCACCGAAGAAGTCGTAACCCCACACTTCCTGCAGCAGTTGCGCGCGGGTGAACACCCGGCCGGCGTGCTGTGCGAGGTACTTGAGGAGCTCGAACTCCTTGTACGTCAGGTCGAGGGGACGGCCGCGCAGCCGAGCGGTGTAGGTGCCCTCGTCGATCGAGAGCTCCCCGAGCGTGATCTTGCCGCTGTTCTCGGGGCCGGCTGCAGCGCCGGACCGGCCGACCAGCAGTCGCAGTCGCGCGTCCAGCTCGGCCGGTCCGGTGGTGGTGAGCAGGATGTCGTCCAGCCCCCACTCCGGGTTCACCGCCACCAGGCCCCCCTCGGTGAGCACGGCGACGACCGGGATCGCCGAACCGGTGCTGCCCAGCAACCGGCACAGGCCGCGGGCGGCAGCCAGGTCGGTGCGGGCATCGACGACCGCGATGTCCGCGGACCCCGCCTCGAGGAGCGACGACACCTCGGTCGGCGCCGGGCGCACCGAGTGCGCGAGCAGCGACAGCGAAGGCAGGACCGCCTCCGGGTCGGGATCGGAGGTCAGCAGCAACAGCTCCACCGTGCCTCCATTCTTCGCGGGCTGCGCGAAACTCGTGTGAACGACGCGCTACAGATTAGCGCCACGAGGGCGTTCACCGGGCAACCGCGCTCGGGAAGCGGTGCGAGCCGTCCGTCACAATGGTGCGGTGCGCAAACTCATCCTCGCTCTCGTGACGCTCGTCGGAGTCGCGCTCCTGATCGATTTCGGCGCCGCGGCGTGGTCCGAGTACCGGGTCTCACGGGCGCTGCGGGAGGGTGGTGCGCTGACGGCGGATCCGGCGGTGACCATCCACGGGTTCCCGTTCCTGACCCAGGCCCGGTCCGGCCACTACGAGAACGTCGAGATCCGGGCGCAGGGTGTGCCCAGTGGGACGCTCGGTGACATCACGATCGAGGCCAACCTGATCGGTGCTCACGCGGACGCGGGCGAACTGCTCGACGGCTCGATCCGCACGGTGCCGGTGGATCTGCTGTACGGGCGCGTGATGATCGACGCGACCGAGCTCGGTCAGCTCTACGGCATTCCCGACCTGCAGGTGTCCGCTCCCCCGGCCGACAAGTCCGACGGCACGGGCGGGTCCGGTGGCTCCGGTCGCACCACCGCGGGCGGGGTCGTCCTCACCGGCACGGTTCCGGTCGGCCCGGTCTCCGCGGAGGTCAGTGTGCAGGCGAACCTGCTGCTCGAGGGCGACACGGTGCGCATCGTGGCGTCGGACCTGTACTTCGGCCCGGAGGGACAGGCGGACTTCACCGTCCCGGATCTGCTGAAGCCGACGGTGCTGGGTCTGTTCACCACCACGATCGAACCCCAGAACCTGCCGTTCGGAGTGCGCCCGACCGCGGTCGAGGCCCGCGGCTCGACGATTGTGATCGAGGGTGAGGCGCACCAGACCACGATCGATCTCGAGGAGGTGCAGCGCCTGTGACCGCTGTCGTCGTCCTGCTGGTGGTGGTGGCTGCCGCCCTGATCATCGGGACCGTCCTGCGGGCCCGCGAAGGCAAGGTCCGCGTCGTCGATCCGGCCCCGGCCCCGGCGTCGGGGCCGGATCCCCTCCTGGCCGCGGTGGGGGTGGGCACCGGCGATGCGCCGGTGGTGCTGCACTTCTCCGCGGACTGGTGTGGACCGTGCGCCGCGGTGCGCCGGGTCGTCGCTCAGGTGGTCGCCGACCTCGCAGCCACCGGCGACGGGTTGCCCGCACCCCGCGACCTCGAACTGGACATCGACGAGAACCCGCAGCTGGCAAGGGAACTCGGTGTGCTGTCGTTGCCGACGACGTTCCTGTTCGACGCCGCCGGCACCGAGAGGTACCGGGTGTCGGGGGTGCCGGCCGCGGCCGACCTGCGGGCCGCGCTGGTGCCGCTGCGCACCCCCGCGGACCCGATCCGCCGAGACGTCGACTAAGCTGCCTGCCGTGTCGACCCGCCGAGAGCTCATGCTCACCCGACGCCGCACAGTCGATCTGTGCCGCCTCGGCGGCTTCTGCTGTACCTGCTGCTGATCACCCCGGCCGAGACGTCCGACCGTCTCCGCGGCATCCGCCGCCCTCGCCGGTGTGGTCCCCGCGGTTGTCACCGCGCCGGTCCGCCCTCACGCGTCCCCTCCCAGCAGGAGTACCACCCATGTCCACCACCACCGCCACCACCCGCCGGAGCCCGCAGGTAGACGTCCGCGGCCCCCGGTTCGCGGCGTGGATCACCACCGCCGTTCTCGTCGTCGTCCTGGTCGTCGCGTCGGTCTCGACCACGGTGGCCGGCGTACTGCTCGCCGCCCAGACCGTGGTGTTCGCGGCCGGCGCAGCCCTCGGGCCGCGCCGCAGCCCCTACGGCCTGCTCTTCGCGCGGTTCGTGGCGCCCCGGTCGAGCGCGCCCACCGAGACGGAACCGGTCGCCCCGCTGCGGTTCGCGCAGCTCGTGGGGTTCGTGTTCGCCGCCGTGGGGACCTTCGCCTTCCTCCTCGGCGCCGACCTGACCGGGCTGGTCGCCACCGGATTCGCACTGTTCGCCGCCCTGCTCAACGCCGCGTTCGGGGTGTGCCTCGGGTGCAGGATCTATCCGCTCGTGGCCCGGTTCCGGGCCGTCGCCGCCTGACCACCGTTCCCTCCGCACCGTTCCACTCGACCCGAGAGTGTCAGCACCGAAAGGAAACTCCATGGCTCGCTCCGACGTCCTGGTCTCAGCAGACTGGGCAGAGCAGAACCTCCACGCACCGAATACCGTGTTCATCGAGGTCGACGAGGACACCGCCGCCTACGACGGCGGGCACATCGAAGGTGCGATCAAGCTCGACTGGCGCAAGGACCTGCAGGACGGCGTCCGTCGCGACTTCCTGAACCGGGAGCAGTTCTCCGCCCTGCTGTCCGCGAAGGGCGTCGCCGACGACGACACCGTCGTGCTCTACGGCGGCAACAACAACTGGTTCGCCGCCTACGCGTACTGGTACTTCAAGTTCTACGGGCACCGGGACGTCAAGCTCCTCGACGGCGGCCGCAAGAAGTGGGAGCTCGACGGGCGCCCGCTGTCCAAGGACGAGGTCACCCGCCCGGCCACCGAGTACAAGGCGCAGGAGCCGGACTACTCGATCCGCGCCTTCCGCGACGAGGTGATCGACGCGATCGGCACCAAGAACATCATCGACGTCCGCTCCCCCGACGAGTTCTCCGGCAGGATCCTCGCCCCGGCCCACCTGCCGCAGGAGCAGGCCCAGCAGCGCGGCCACGTCCCGGGTGCGATCAACATCCCGTGGAGCACCACCGCCAACGAGGACGGCACCTTCAAGTCGGACGACGACCTCGAGGCCCTCTACCGGGCCAAGGGTTTCGACGACAGCCGCGAGACCATCGCCTACTGCCGGATCGGTGAGCGCTCGAGCCACACCTGGTTCGTGCTGCAGGAGATCCTCGGCAAGAACAACGTCAAGAACTACGACGGCAGCTGGGTCGAATACGGCTCGCTCGTCGGAGCCCCTATCGAGTTGGAGGTTCGCTGACCATGTGTGGTGCACCCGTTCAGTCCCAGACCCTGCCCGCCGGCGTCGACGTCGAGAAGGAGACGGTTCTGACCGGCCGTGTCGTCGACACCGACGGCCAGCCGGTCGGCGGCGCCTTCGTGCGCCTGCTCGACGGCACCGGTGAGTTCACCGCCGAGGTCGTCGCCTCCGGCACCGGTGACTTCCGTTTCTTCGCCGCGCCCGGCGACTGGAAGGTCCGCGCGCTGTCCGGCCGCGGCAACGGTGACGTCGCCGTGAGCCCGACGGCCCCCGGCGTCCACCACGTCGAGGTCACGGTCGCGAAGTAGGACCGATCCGGCGGGGCCCGTTCCTTTCGGGGAACGGGCCCCGCCGTCGTTCGTCAGTTCTGCGGCTGTCCGCTCACCCGCTCGGCTTCGGCGAGCGCGACGATCCAGTCGACGATCCGCTCGCTGTCCCAGTACCAGGGATCGTGCGGGTTGGTGTTCCAGTAGCCGATGTGCTGGACGAAGCCCAGCAGGATGTACGGCTCGACGAACAGATCGACGATGCCGCTGTTGTCGTCGACGAAGCCGACTCCCTCGGCGCGCAACTTCTCCAGCACGATGGGCCGGCCCGGGCCGACGGCCCAGTCGCGGATCTCCCGCATCCGTTCGGGGCTCACGTCGGCGCTCGGATCCACGGGGTAGGTCTTGTCGACGACCTTGCGCAGCACGTCGAGGAGGGATTCGTCGGACTCCCACCAGTCGTCCCGGGTGACGATGTGCGCGGCGGCGCGGGCCGCCGTCACCGCCACCGTGCGTCCCAGGTCGTCGACGGTCTGCATCGGGTCGATCAGGGTGAACCGCATCTGCCCGAGCATGCCGAGGGCCAGCTCGAGGACCGCGATGTCCTCGGGGGCGTCGCACGCCACGTCGTAGCGCCGGCACGAGTACACCACCCGGTCGGCCAGCGCTCCGTAGTCGGCGGGCTCGGAGGACATGAATCCGCCGCCGCGCGGACCGGCCCCGCCGAGCGAGTCGACCCCCGCGGGGCGGTACGGGTCACCGACGAGGACGACTCCGGCGATGTCGTCCGGGGCGACATGGGCGTCGTCGGGCCGGTGCCCGAGTTCGCGGCTCACCCGTTCGATCACCTCGGCGCCGACGCTGTACCCGACGAGGGCGAACCGGGTGCGCTCCCCGCAGGCGCGCTTGCGTTCGTCGAGGATGCGGTTGGTGGACGCGACACCCGCCGCCACCGAGTCCTGATAGGTGGGCACGTCCTCGAACAGGCCGAGACCGTAGGTGGCCGGGTACGGAACGTACATCCAGCCGATCGTGCCCGGCCGGTCCGCGGTGGCCTCACCGGCCGGGACCGTCACGTTGCCCACCCAGTTCGACCACAGCTGACGCGACTCCTCGACCACGGGGTCGCGGTCGGCCTCGGAGTCGGTGGCGCCGGAAACCGCCACGATCAGCAGATCGGGGCACTCGAGTGCGTAGTTGTCGGGATGGACGCCGGGCCCGGACGAACCGCTGTTCGACCCCGCCCCGGGGACGGCGACCGCGTCGGGCGGGATCAGCGACAGGGCCGCGAGGACCGCGGCAACCGGCAGCAGCAGACGGATGGAGCGCACACGACCTCCGAATCGGGCTTTCCGGGCGAAAGGCCCGCCCGGCCCCGTGCACGGTACTATCCCGCGCGCCGCGTCGCGCGCCCGGTGGGGACGTCGGTTTTCGCGCTTTCCGGACGCCGTCTAGGATATGGCCGTGGTCATCTTCTTCGAAGCGCTCCTTGTCCTGGCGGCCGTGCTCATCACATGGTTCGCGGTGTACGTCCTCTACCGTCTGGTGACCGATCAGCCGTGAGTGCCGAGTCCGGTGAGGAACGGGAAGTCGTCCGCGGCAGCGGCGACAAGGCCGTCGCCGACGCCCTCGAACGGGCCAAGGCGACTGCCGACAAGAACGTCCCGATCCTGAGCGGTCTGCCCGTCCCCGACGACACCGCGAATCTGCGCCTCGGTCCGGACATGCATCCGGAGCTGCTGGCGCTGCTGCCCATGGTGGGTGTGTGGCGGGGCGAGGGCGAGGGCAACGACCCCCGCACCGGCGACTACCGCTTCGGCCAGCAGATCGTGGTCACCCACGACGGCGGCAACTACCTCGTGTGGGAGGCCCGTTCGTGGCGCCTCGACGAGGAGGGCGCCTACAGCGGTCCGGATCGCCGGGAGAGCGGCTTCTGGCGGGTCGCCGGCACCGGCGCGCCCGGCAGCGAGGATCCGGAAACCCTCGAGTTGCTCCTGAATCACAGCTCCGGCGTCGTCGAGCTGTACTACGGCACCGCTCTGACCCAGTCGTCCTGGGAACTGGCGACCGACGTGGTGATCCGCAGCCAGTCCGGCGAGGTGGTCGGCGGCGCCAAGCGCCTGTACGGCATCGTCGAGGGCGGCGACCTCGCCTACGTCGAGGAACGGGTCACCGCGGACGGGGACCTGCGGCCGCACATGTCCGCGCGGCTCGCTCGCTACATCGGTTGATCCTCACGGGTTGATCCTCGCGCCGGGGAATCCGTTCCGTCACCGGGCTCGGCGTCCGGATCCGGCACGGCGCGGGTGACGACGACGGGCTCCGGAGCGGGCCGCTGCTCGGCGGCCTCGAGTTCCTCGGCGGTGCGCACCCGGCTCCACTGCCGGGTCACCGGCTCGGCCCGCTCCCCCAGGTCGTCGCGGATCCCCTTGACGAGGCTGTACATCATCACGAAGCCGATCACGAAGAACGGCAATCCGATCACCGTGATGACCTGCTGCAGCGCGTCGAGACCGTCCTTCCCGGTGGCCACGAGCATGGTCGCGGCGACGAGACCCATCAGGACCGCCCAGAACAGGCGCTGGTGCAGCGGCACCCGTCCCTCGTTGCCGGCGGCCATCATGTCCAGGACCATCGCGGCGGAGTCGACCGAGGTGATGAAGAAGACCACCACGATCACCACGGCGAAGAACGACATGACGCCGGCCCACGGGAAGTTGCCGAGGAACTCGAACAGGGCGCCGGGAATGTCGCCGTCGCCGACGACCCGGTCGGCGAGACCACCCGAGCCGTTCAGCTCGATGTCGAACGAGGCCATTCCGAACACGCTGAACCAGATCACCGAGAACAGCACCGGCAGCCCGAGGACGCCGGCGACGAACTCGCGGATGGTGCGGCCGCGGGAGATGCGGGCGATGAAGATCCCGACGAACGGCGCCCACGTGATGGTCCACGCCCAGTAGAAGACGGTCCAGGTGTTCTGCCAGCCGGTGTCGCCGAACGTGTCGTTCCAGAACGCGAGCCGCGGCAGCATGCTGCCGTAGATGCCGACGGACTCGATCATGCCCTTGAGCAGGAACAGGCTGGGGCCGGTGACGAGGACGAAGGCCAGCAGCGCGACGGCCATGCCGATGTTGAGGTTCGACAGCCGCTTGATGCCGCGATCGAGACCGAGCGCCACCGACGTCCCCGCCGCCACGGTGACCACCGCGATCAGGACGATCTGGACGAGCCCGTTCTCGGGGAGGCCGAACAGCTCGGCGAGGCCGGCGTTGACCTGCAGAGTCCCCAGTCCCACCGACGTGGCCACGCCGAACACGGTGCCCACGATCGCGATCACGTCGATGGTCTTGCCGATGGGTCCGTAGATTCGGCCACCCAGGATCGGGGCGAAGATGGAACTGACGCGCGGCGGCAGCTTGCGCTTGTAGATGAAGTAGCCGAAGCACAGGCCGGGCAGCGCGAAGATCGTCCAGGTGTGCAGCCCGAAGTGGTAGAGCGTGAAGCCGATGGCCTCGGTGGCGGCGGCCGCGGACCCCGGTTCGACGTCCTGCATCGGCGGGTTCGCGAAATGGGAGATCGGTTCGGCCACGCCCCAGAACATCAGGATCGTGCCGATGCCGGCGGCGAACAGCATTCCGAACCACGCCGGAGTGGAGTGTTCGGGCCGGTCGTCGTCGCCGCCGAGCCGCACCCGGCCGTAGTGCGTGAACGCGAGGCCGACCAGGAAGACCAGGAAGGTGGACACCCCCAGGATGTAGAACCAGCCCAGGTTCGTCATGATCCAGCCCGACACGGAACTGAACAGGTTGTCGACAGCCGTGGTGAACGCGATCGTCACGACGACGAACACGAGGGCGATCAGCGCGGAGGCGAAGAACACCCCGGGCGACGTACGAAGGCGTAACAGGCCGTGCGCTCGCTCGAGCATGAGGACACCTTTCGTTCGGGACGCGAGGCGCACGCGCCGCCTACCGCGAACGGGGGTACCCCGAACTGCGCGTTCGCACACCTGCCGGACACGCAAACGGCCCCCGAGCCGTTCTCCGCGGACGCCTGGTCGGCGGATTCCGGTCGGACGGACCGGATGGCTCGGGGGCCGGGTGACTGCGTGGTATTCGCCGGCCGCTGGGCGGTCGACAATCCCGTCGTCGATGACAGCGGCTAGCGCGCAGCCACCTCACGTGTCCGATACTTCAATTCAGACCACCTCCTTTCTCGTGTACGCCCGAAAGTACGCGCCGCTCAGACCGCGGGCAACGAGTTTTTCCCCAGGCGAACGACGAGGTCGGCTGCGGTGTCGCCGGGCAGCTGGTGGGTGACGACGACGACGGTGCGCTCAGGTGCGACGAATCCGGCGTCCCGGTCCAGCAGCAGTCGTTGCAGCTGCGCACCGTCCGCGGCGTCGAGGTGCTCGGTGGGCTCGTCGAGCAGCAGCACCCGCGCGGGGGACACCAGGGCCCGAGCGAGCAGCAACCGGCGCCGCTGGCCCCCGGAGACGGCGCGCGCCCCGCCGACGAGCGTGCTGTGCAGTCCTTCGGGCAGCCCGGCCACCCACTCCCCCAGCCCGACGTCGCCGAGCACGGCCAGCGCCTCGGCCTCGGTGAGGTCGCCGCGGGCCACCCGCAGGTTCTCGAGCACGGACGTCTCGAACAGGTGGGCGTCCTCGGCGAAGAATCCCACCGTCCGCCGCAGGGCGGCCGGGTCGAGTTCGGCGAGCGGCACACCGCCGAGGGTGACCGTCCCGGCGGCGGGTTCGAGCAGCCCCGCGAGGGTCATCAGCGTGCTGGTCTTGCCGCTGCCGCTGCTCCCGACGACGGCGATGCGCG
The DNA here is from genome assembly GCF_021441945.1 of Rhodococcus sp. DMF-1. NCBI lineage: Bacteria > Bacillati > Actinomycetota > Actinomycetes > Mycobacteriales > Nocardiaceae > Rhodococcus > Rhodococcus sp. DMF-1. The sequence continues at coordinate 5,547,531 of NZ_CP090442.1, read as the reverse complement.
TGCCGGGTGGCAGGTCGAGCGTGAGGGGCCCGGCGGCGGGGCCGCCGGGCCAGCCGCTGCGCAGAGCGACGGCACGCAGGTGGCACGGTTCGACGACGGGCCGGGTGCCGTGCGGCACCGGCCGGTCGGCACGGTCGAGCAGGTCGACGATGCGGCGTGCCGCGATCCGGGCGCGGGTGAGGGTGACGGCAGCACCGGGCAGCGCCGCGGTGGCTTCGAACGCGGACAGGGGCAGCAGCACGAGGATCCCGAGGGACATCGGACTCGCACCCCCGTCGGCGTAGAGCGCGATGCCGACGAGCAACGCCCCGAGAACACTTGCTCCGACCGAGAGGGGGACGGCGGCCTCCGCGTAGGCCGCGGGGACGGCCGCCCGGTCGGTGGCGCGCACCGCGTCGGCACCGGCGCGGCGGGCCCGGCCGACGGCCTGCGGGAGCAGGCCCGCGACCCGCAGTTCTGCGGCGTGGTCGAGCGCGGTGACCGCGTCGCGGGAGAACCGGAGGCGGGCGGCGGCGCTGTCGGCTTCGGCGCGGGCCGCGGCGCGGGCGGACACCCAGGGGGCTACGACGCCGGTGACGAGCAACGCGACGGCGAGGATCGCCGCGGCGGGCGGGGAGATCAGCGCGAGCCAGCCGACGGCGGCGAGGGCGAGGACCGCGGCGACGGCGATGGGCACCAGTGCCCGCACCACCACGTCGCCGAGGGCGTCGACGTCGGCGCCGGTGCGGGCGAGCAGGTCCCCGCGGCGCAGACCGGCGGAGGCCACCGGGTCGCCGTCGGCGAGGCGCCGGTAGACCCGGGTGCGGGCGGCGGTGGTCCCCCGGAGGGCGGTGTCGTGGCTCGCGATTCGCTCGAGGTAGCGGAACAGCCCGCGGGAGATGCCCAGGGCCCGGACGGCGACGACGGCGACCGTCAGGTCCAGCACCGGGGGCATCTGCCACGCCCGGATGATCAGCCAGGCCGACAGGCCGGCGAGCGCGAGGGCGCTGCCCAGGGTGGCGACGCCGGCGGCGACGGCGGCGGCGACCCGTCCGGGGCGCAGTTCGAGCAGCGCCAGGGCCCGGCGCAGATCGTTCATCACCGCTCCCCCGTACCGGGCGCCGCGTCGCCGTGGGAGACGACCCGCACGCCGGAGTCGGAGACGACCCGAACGCCGGAGTCGGAGACGACCCGAACGCCGGAGTCGGAGACGACCCGAACGACGGAGTCGGCGATCGCGAGGATGCTGGGGCGGTGCGCCACGATCACCACGGTGCGTCCGCGACGCGCCAGTTCCCGCACCGTCTCGAGGACCGTGGTCTCGGTCGCGTCGTCGAGGTGGGCGGTGGGCTCGTCCAGCAGCAGGACGGGACGGTCCGCGGCGAGGGTGCGGACGAGGGCGAGCCGTTGCCGCTGCCCGAGCGACAGTCCGCTGCCCTCGGCGCCGACGACGGTGTCCCAGCCGCCGGGCAACTCGTCGAGCACTTCATCGAATCGCGTTGCCGCACAAATCTCTTCGAGTCCGTCGGTGGTGAGATCCACGCCCGTGAGGCGCAGGTTGTCCGCCAGCGTACCGGGGAGCAGCACGGGCCGCTGGGGCAGCCAGGCCACCTGCTCCCACCATGCGTCGTCGGCCGTCACGGGACGACCACCGACCTCGACGCTCCCCTCCGCCGGCTCCGCGAGTCCGAGGACGGCGAGCAGGGCCGTCGACTTGCCGGCACCGTTCGCCCCGGCCAGCACGGTCACGGCGCCCGGCCGGCACACCGCATCGAGCCGGTGCGGGGCGTATCCGTCGCGGCTCGCGACACTGAGATTCGTCAACGTCAGCTCGGCCGAGGTCGCATCGAATCCGGCACCGGCGGTGGCCGAAGGGGTGGCGGCCGCGCGGTCGAGGATCGTGAATGCGCGCTCGGCAGCCGCCTTGCCGTCCTCGGCGGCGTGGAACTTCGCGCCCACCGTGCGCAGCGGCAGGTACGCCTCGGGGGCGAGGATCAGCGCGACGACGCCGGCCTCGAGGGCCATGTCGCCGTAGACGAGGCGCAGACCGATGCTCACCGCGATCAGCGCGACGGAGAGGGTGGCGAGCCATTCGAGCACGGTCCCGGACAGGAACGCCACGCGCAGCGCGGACATGGTGGTGCGACGGTGGTCGTCGCCGAGCTCGCGCACCTTCTCTGCCGGGCCCTGTTCCCGGCCGAGTGCGCGCAACGTGGGCAGACCGGCGATCAGGTCGAGCAGCTGGGCCGAGAGCGTCGTCATGGTCTGCAGCGTGCGGTCGGCCTTGCCCTTGGTCAGCAGCCCGATGAGGATCATGAACGCCGGGATGAGTGGCAGCGTCACGACGACGATGATCGCCGAGGTGAGGTCCTGGAATGCGATGACCACCACGGTGATCGGGGTGAGCGTGACGGCGAGCAGCAGGGCCGGCACGTATCCGGTGAGGTACTCCGACAGCCCGCCGAGCCCGCGGGTGAGCACCGTGGCGATCTCGTCGCGGCGTGGTTCGAGTTCCCGCGGCGGCAGCCGGGTCGCCGCCGCGAGCACCTCGTGCTCGAGTTCGGCGACGACCCGGCTCGCCGAACGGTGCGCGAACCGGGACTGCACCCACGTGACCAGGGTGCGCACGGTGACGGCCCCGGCCAGGACCAGCAACTCGGTCCGCCATTCCCCGAGTTCCGCGGTGCCGGTGGTGAGCACCCCCGCGAGGACCGCACCGATCGCGAGCGCGGACACGACGATCATCGCGACGTTGATCGTGGCCGTGACGAGGGTGAGCACCAGGTAGCCGCGGGCGGTGGCGGAGTAGCGCCACAGCCGCGGGTCGATCGGCCCGCGACGCCGTGGCGCATCCGCCGCTCCGGGAGCGGAGCCGAACGGACGCACCGCGGCGTCGGCGGGCGCGGTCATTTCGCCCCGAGCGACAGACCGATGGACTTCGGGATGTGCTTGGTGGAGATGCGCTGACGGAACACCCAGTACGTCCAGCCCTGGTAGATCAGGACCACCGGCGTGACGATCACCGCCGCCCACGTCATGACCTTCAGTGTGTACGGACTCGACGACGCGTTCTCGATCGTCAGCGACAGGGTGTCGCCCAGCGTGGACGGCATGACGTTCGGGAACAGCGATCCGAACAGCAGGACGACGGTGCCGACGATGGCGACCGTGGTGAACACGAACGCCCAGCCCTCACGCTCCGCGCGGGTGAGCGCGACGACGGCGAGCAGCGCAGCCGCCGCGGCGCCGACGAGCAGCCACGTCCAGGTCTTGCCGTAGGCGAGTTGCGTCCACAGCACGAAGGATCCGGCAACGACGACCGCCGGAACGGCGAGACGTGCGGCGAGGGCCACGGCGTCCTCGCGCACCTCGTCGGCGGACTTCAGGGCGATGAAAACCGCGCCGTGCAGCGCGAACACCAGCGCGGTGGTGGCACCACCGAGCAGCGCGTACGGGTTCAGCAGGTCGAAGAAGCCGCCGATGTACTGCTTGTTCTCGTCGATGGCGACGCCGCGGACGATGTTCGCGAACGCCACGCCCCACAGCACGGCCGGTACCCAGGAGCCGAAGACGATGCCCCAGTCGCAGCGCCGCCGCCAGGTGGGGTCGTCGATCTTGCCGCGGTACTCGATCGCCACGACCCGGACGATGAGACCGAGCAGGATCAGCAGCAGGGGCAGGTAGAACCCCGAGAACAGGGTGGCGTACCACTCGGGGAACGCGGCGAACATCGCGCCGCCCGCGGTCAGCAGCCACACCTCGTTGCCGTCCCACACCGGCCCGATGGTGTTGAGCAACACCCGGCGGCGGGTGTCGGCCGTCTCGGTGCGGCCGCGGCCGAGCACCGGCATCAGCATGCCGACACCGAAGTCGAAGCCCTCGAGCACGAAGTATCCGGTGAACAGCACCGCGATCAGGACGAACCAGATCTCTTGAAGTCCCATGACCGATCTCCTAGTACGCGAAGGACAGCTGCTTGGGCCGGCCGGTGTCGTCGGGTTCGTCGTCGTGCTCGCCCGGCGGGTGAGCGTCGTGCGGCAGCGGGCCCTCGAGGGTGTAGCGGCGGATCAGCCAGAACCACACGACGCCGAGCGCACCGTAGACGACGGTGAAGGCCACCAGGGAGGCGATCACGGCGCCGGCCGAGTTGTTCGACACGCCCTGGTCGACGGTCAGCCGGATCATGTCCACGCCCGTCGGGTTGGGGTGCACGACCCACGGCTGGCGGCCCATCTCGGTGAAGATCCAGCCGGCGCTGTTGGCCAGGAACGGCGTGGGGATGGCGAGGATGCTCAACCAGCCGAACCACTTCTGGTCGGGGACGCGGCCGCGGCGGGTCACCCACAGACCGGCGACGGCCAGCGCTGCCGACCCGGCGGCCAGGCCGATCATGGCGCGGAACGACCAGTAGGTGACGAACAGGTTGGGGCGGTAGTTGCCGGGACCGAATTGCTGCTCGTACTGGTCCTGCAGGTCTTCGACGCCCTGCAGGGTGACGCCGGTGAACTCGCCCTGCGCGAGGTACGGCAGCACGTACGGCACCTCGAGGACGTGGATGACGCCGTCGCAGTTGTTGTGCGTACCGATCGTCAGGACCGAGAACTTGGGGTCGGTCTCGGTGTGGCACAGCGACTCCGCGGACGCCATCTTCATCGGCTGCTGTTCGAACATGAGCTTCGCCTGGATGTCGCCGCTGACGAAGAGCGCGACACCGGAGACGATCATCACGAGCATGCCGAGCCGGGCGGCGGGCCGGAACATGCCGCGGGCCTCGCCTTCGAGCCGGTCGGCCTCGACCGGCTCGGCCTGCGCGGCGCGGCGCATGTTGCGCACCATCCACCAGCCGGCGATGCCGGCGACGAACGTGCCGGCGGTGAGGAACGCCCCGGCGACGGTGTGCGGGAACGCCGCGAGCGCGGTGTTGTTGGTCAGCAGTTCCCAGATGCTCGTCAGTTCCGCACGCCCGGTCTCGGGGTTGTACGTCGCGCCGACGGGGTGCTGCATGAACGAGTTGGCGGAGATGATGAAGTACGCGGAGGCGTTCACGCCGATCGCGACCAGCCAGATCGTCGCCAGGTGGACCAGTTTCGGTAGCCGGCCCCATCCGAAGATCCACAGGCCGAGGAAGGTCGATTCGAGGAAGAACGCCACCAGGCCCTCGAGCGCCAGCGGGGCGCCGAAGACGTCCCCGACGAAGCGGGAGTATTCGCTCCAGTTCATGCCGAACTGGAATTCCTGCACGATGCCGGTGGCCACGCCGAGGGCGAAGTTGATGAGGAAGAGCTTGCCGAAGAACTTCGTCAGGCGGTACCAGTGGTCCTTCTTCGTGACCACCCACATGGTCTGCATGACCGCGATGAGCGGGGCGAGACCGATGGTCAGCGGGACGAGGATGAAGTGATAGACGGTGGTGATGCCGAACTGCCACCGGGACAGGTCCAACACATCCATGGCTACTCCGAGGTAACGCCCAGGGACAGGCTCCGAGTCCGGGGCACGGGCTCGGGGCCTCGGACTCTGTGCACAAGGAACCATCCGCCGGACGCGTCGGTGACCTTGTTACTACTTACAGTAGTAGAAGTGGACAGGAGCGTCGACGGTGTCGACCGACACATCCCCGCGCTCGCGTGCTCCGGACCGGCCCACGACGGGGGATCCGGCGCTCACTCGACCGCGGCGTCCACCAGGGCCTCGACCTCGCCGACCAGGGACCGCCGGGACAGATCGTGCCCGTCGAGGGTGTGCACGCGCGCCGCCAACGCGACGCTCGAGACCAGCCAGACGCCATCTGCCACAACGAGATCCGCAGGACGGACCGGCTCGTACCGCACCACGAAGTTGTGGTCGCCCGCGACGTCGAACAGCGCCTGCTGGGTGGTGCCGGGCAGGATTCCCTGCTCGGGCGGCGGGGTGATCAGCGTGCGCCCGCGCGCGACGAGGACCGACGAACGTGGCCCTTCCAACACGAAACCCTCGCTGCTGATGTAGATCACATCGTCGGCCCCGAGGGACTCGGCATGCCGCAGCGCCGCCATGTTCGTCGCGTAGGACAGGGTCTTGGCGCCGAGCAGCTGCCACGGCGCCTTCGACGCGAGATCCACCGAATACCCGCGCTCGAGCGTCACCACGGACACACCGTCCGCGCGGGCCTTGTACACCCGTTCGGCCACCGGGGTCAGCAACAGGAACGCGGTCGGCTCACTGCCACCCTCCCGGCCGCGGGTGTACACCAGGCGCAACGCCCCTTCCCGCTCCGCGTCCCACTGCTCGACCGCGACGTCGATCGCCAGCCGCCAGTCGTCGCGCTCGGGCGTCGGCAGCCCCGCCGCCGCGGCGGAGGACACGAGCCGGCTCAGGTGCTGCTCGACGGTCCGTGCCCGCCCACCGCGCACGAGGAGGGTCTCGAACACCCCGTCGCCGCGCAGCACCCCGATGTCGTCCGCGTGCAGCAGCGGCACGTCCGCGTCCCGAACCTCGCCGTCCAGCGTCACCAGCACCCGCTCAGCCATGCGCACACCCTATCCATTCCGCCGGGCGCAGACCCGCGCTCCTAGACTGATGTCGTGGCCGACACTCCCTTTGTGACCGACAGCCCACTTCTCGCTCGTCCCGGTGCCGTTCCCGCGCCGGCCGGCACCCCGGACACGGGACTGCCCTGGCACTACGGCGATCCGTTCGGCGAACAGCGGGCCGCCCTCACCGGCGTGGCCGTCGTCGACCGTTCGACCCGGTTCGTCGTCGCGATCTCCGGCGAGGAGCGCCTGAGCTGGTTGCACACCATCTCCAGCCAGCACGTCGCGCAGCTGCCCGACGGCACCTCGGCGGAGAACCTCAGCCTCGATGCGCAGGGCCGCGTCGAGCACCACTTCGTGCAGACCGACCTCGACGGCGTCACCTGGATCGACACCGAACCGCAGTGCGGGCCGGACCTGTTGACGTTCCTCAGCAGAATGGTGTTCTGGTCCAAGGCCGAGCCGCGGGACGGCAACGAGATGGCCGTGCTGAGCCTGCTCGGGCCGCGCGCCGGCGATGCCCCCGTCCTGGCCGCGCTGGGCATCGACGCCCTGCCCGCCGACGTCTACGCCGCGGTCGCCCTGCCCGGCGGCGGGCTCGTCCGGCGCATGCCCTGGCCCACCGACGACGCGTGGGACCTGCTCGTCCCCCGCGAGCGGCTCACCGACGTGTTCGCCGCCCTGGTCGACGCCGGGGCCCGCCCGGCCGGAACGTGGGCGTTCGAGGCGCTGCGCGTCGTCGCGCTCCGCCCGCGGATCGGTCTCGACACCGACGAGCGCACCATCCCGCACGAGGCCCGCTGGATCGGCGGCCCGACCGAGCACGGCGCCGTCCATCTCGACAAGGGCTGCTACCGGGGGCAGGAGACCGTCGCGCGGGTGCACAATCTCGGCAAGCCGCCCCGGCATCTCGTCCTGCTGCACCTCGACGGCTCCGCCGAGGGCCGGCCCGAACCCGGGGACCCGGTGACCGCCGACGGCCGCGCCGTGGGGCGGCTGGGCACCGTGGTCGACCACTTCGAGCTCGGCCCCGTCGCGCTGGCCCTGATCAAGCGGAACGTGCCCGTCGGCACGGCCCTCGTCGCCGGGCCCTGCGCCGCGGCGATCGATCCGGACTCCATCCCCGACGACGCCACCGTGCAGGCCGGCCGGCTCGCCGTGGAACGGCTCCGGGGTCGGTGAGCCACCGGAACCCGCCGACCGGACGGGTCGAGGCGGTCTGCACGGTGCACTCCGTCCGCGCCAGCGGCACCCGCCGTGTCGCGCACACGGCCATCGACAAGCGTCCCGTGACCGGCCCCGTGCAGGTCCGCCGGCTCGGCCTGGCCGGCGACCGGCAGTGCGACACCGCCCACCACGGCGGTCGCCACAAGGCGGTCTACGCGTACGCCGAGGACGAGGCACGTCGCTGGGCCGACGAGCTCGGCCGCGAACTGCCCGCGGGGTGGTTCGGCGAGAACCTGCGCGTGAGCGGGATCGCCGCCTCGGATGCGGTGATCGGCGAGCGCTGGCGGATCGGCGCGCTCGGTCTGCTCCTCGAGGTCACCGGGCCGCGCACGCCGTGCGGCACCTTCGGGGTGTGGGCGCAGGAACCGGGCTGGGTGCGGCGGTTCGCCGCGCGCGGCGACACCGGGGCCTATCTGAAGGTGCTCGCCGAGGGCCCCGTCGAGGCGGGCGACGGGATCTTCGTCGTGCACGTACCCGAACACGGCGTGACCGTGCGGGACCTGTTCACCGGCCGGGACCCGGCGCGGATCGCGGAGATGCTCGCGCAGCAGGACGACCTGTCCCCTAGTGTCGCCGACAAGGCTCGCAGACGAGTCGCCGGACGAGAGGTGCAGGTGGAGTATTGAGCGTCGAACTCGTGGAAGTGGTGCGATCGGGGTTCCGCGAATGCGTGCACCGCGGCTCGCTCGTCGTACTCGACCCGGCCGGCGACGTGCGGCTCGCACTGGGCGAGATCCGCACGCCGATCTATCCGCGGTCGTCGAACAAGCCGCTGCAGGCGGTGGCGCTGCTGCGGCAGGGCTTCGTGCCCCGCTCGACGGAGGAACTCGCGATCGCGACGGCCTCGCACGAGGGCGAGGCCGGGCACGTCCGGCTGGTGGACGCGCTGCTCGCCGGGCACGGATTCACCGAGGACGACCTGCAGTGCCCGCCGGATCTGCCGGGCAACGAACCGGCCCGGGCGACGATCGTCGCCGCCGGTCACCCCCGGCGGACGGTGTACATGAACTGCTCCGGCAAGCACGCCGCGATGCTCGCGACGTGCGCCGCGAACGGCTGGCCCGTCCGCGCCGGCTCGGACGAGCCGGGCTACCTCGACTCCGCCCATCCGCTGCAGCAGGCCGTGGTCGAGACGGTCCTCGACCTCGCGGGCGACGTCGAGGACACCGATCTCGGAATCGACGGGTGCGGCCTGCCGATCGTGCCGCTGCCCCTGGTCAATCTCGCCCGGGCCTATTCGCGGCTGGCGACGGCCGAGCCCGGGACGCCGGAACGGGCCGTGGCCGACGCGATCCGGAGTCATCCGCACCTCGTCTCTGGCACCGGCAAGGACGACGCCCGGTTGATGCCCGCGGTGCCGGGACTGCTGTGCAAGGCCGGGGCGGACGGCGTGCACGCGGGTGCCCTGCCGGACGGCACCGCGTTCGCACTGAAGATCGACGACGGCCACGAGCGGGCCCGCCTTCCCCTCACTGCCGCCCTGCTGCACCACCTCGGAGTGACGTGGTCCGAGGAGCACGCGGAGCTCGCGTCGCAGCCGGTGCTCGGCGGTGGGATCCGGGTCGGCACGGTCCGGGCGATCCCCGGAGTGCTCTGAACGCTCCCTCGTCCCGCATTTGCCCAGGTCGCCTGTGGGTGAGACCAATCGGACACCGGCGCCACCAGGTGTGTGGAGGCGGAACCGACTTTTCCACGCTAGAGTGGTGGCCAGGAAAATACTCAATTAACCGGGGCCGCCAAATTCCCCAGGCCGCCCCGTCAAGGCGCGAGGGGGTTAGCCATGGGCCGCGGCCGGGCTAAGGCAAAGCAGACCAAGGTTGCACGGGAGCTCAAGTACAGCTCACCGGCCACCGACTTCGAGAGCCTCCAGCGGGAGTTGTCTGGCGGTACACCCAACTCGCACCGGGACGAGGTCTTCGCAGACCAGCGTTCCGGACCGGACGGTCGTTCCCCCTGGGACGACGACTACGACGACGACTGGCGTCGCTGACCCGAGCCTCACGCACAGGAGGGGGGAGTCGGACCACCGACTCCCCCCTTCGCTGGCACCCTCCTCGCCGTCCGGATCTCGCACACCGCTGCGACACCCGGCCGGCAGGTGAGGCGATCCGGAAAACTTCGTCACCACGACGCGCAGCGCCCGGGCCGTCCTGCACGGCCCGGGCGCTGCGCGTATCGGTGCGACGCGTATCCGGTGTCGGATCCGGCTCCGGTGCCGACTCCGTTTCCGGTGTCGGCTCCGGACCGGCGCCGGGTCAGAACCGCGGGTGGTCGCCCACGAGCACGGCGCGCACGTCGTCCTGGTCCTGAGACTTGCGCACGGTGCCCAGCGTCCAGCAGTCGATGTGGCGCGCGGTGAGCACCGCGAGGGCCCGGTCGACGTCCTCGGGCGCGACGATCGCGACCATGCCGACGCCCATGTTGAAGGTCTTCTCCATCTCGGTCCGCTCGACGCGGCCGCGCTGGGCGATGAGCCCGAACACCGGGGCCGGGCTCCACGTGGTCCGGTCGAGCTCGGCGACGAGTCCCTTCGGCATCACCCGGGCCAGGTTGCCCGCGAGCCCTCCGCCGGTGACGTGGCAGAACGTGCGGACCTCGGTTTCGGCGGCCAGCGCGAGGCAGTCCTTCGCGTAGATCCGGGTCGGCTCGAGCAGTTCCTCGCCGAGGCTGCGGCTGAACTCGTCGACGTGCGCCGTCAGGCTCATCTTGCCGATGTCGAGAAGGACCTTGCGGGCCAGCGAGTATCCGTTCGAGTGCAGCCCCGACGAACCCATGGCGATCACCACGTCGCCCGGACGCACCCGGTCGGGCCCGAGCAGCCGGTCGGCCTCGACGACGCCGACACCCGTGGCGGACAGGTCGTAGTCCCCGTCGGCCATCACGCCGGGATGCTCGGCGGTCTCGCCGCCGAGCAGGGCGCAGCCGGCCTGGACGCAGCCCGCCGCGATGCCGCCGACGATCTCGGCCACCCGCTCGGGCACCACGCGCCCGACCGCGATGTAGTCCTGCAGGAAGAGCGGCTCGGCGCCGCAGACCACGAGGTCGTCGACGACCATCGCCACGAGGTCGAGACCGACGGTGTCGTGCTTGTCGAGGGCCTGCGCCACCGCCAGTTTGGTGCCGACCCCGTCGGTGGACGCCGCGAGCAGCGGTTCCTTGTAGTCGCCCTTGAGCGCGAACAGCCCCGCGAATCCACCGAGGCCGCCGAGCACCTCCGGGCGGGTCGCCTTCTTCGCGTGCGGCGCGAACAGTTCGACGGCTCGATCGCCGGCCTCGATGTCCACGCCCGCCGCTGCGTAGGAAGCTCCGGGGGTTGTGTCCTCGGTCATGGGTTGTCGGCTCCAGCCTCGAGTTGTGGTGAACAGGTGTATCGGCATCGCTGCCGGGCGCGCGAACGCACGCCGAAGCCCGCCGATCGCGCACCTCAAGGTACCCGACCGGGCCGGACCGCCGACGCGCGACGACGCGAAACCGGGGCCGCCGTCCTCGCGACGGCGGGCGGGTCTAGGGACGGCTCAAGGCGTCCGCGTTGTCGTTGTCGAGCGCCGGCGTGGCCCCCGCGGCCCCGCCGAGCATCCCTTCGAGCACGTTCTTCCCGACGGCGTGCTCCTTCGGCAGCGCGATCGGGTAGTGCCCGTCGAAGCACGCGGCGCACAGGCGCGAGGCGGGCTGCTCGGTGGCGCCGATCATCCCGTCGATCGAGATGTATCCGAGGGAGTCCGCGCCGATCGACCGGCGCACCATCTCCACCATCTCGTCGAAGTCGTGCCCGGTCCGTTCGGAGGCGTCGCGGGTGCCGCCGCCGTTGGCGATCAGCTCGGCCGGGGATGCGAAGTCGATGCCGTAGAAGCACGGCCACTTCACCGGCGGCGACGCGATCCGCACGTGGATCTCGAGCGCACCGGCCTCGCGGAGCATCCGGATCAGGGCCCGCTGGGTGTTGCCACGCACGATCGAGTCGTCGACCACGACGAGCCGCTTGCCGCGGATGACCTCGCGCAGCGGATTGAGCTTGAGCCGGATGCCGAGCTGGCGGATGGTCTGGCTCGGCTGGATGAAGGTACGGCCCACGTAGGCGTTCTTCATCAGGCCCTGGCCGTAGGGGATCCCCGAGCCCTGCGCGTAGCCGACGGCGGCGGGGGTGCCCGACTCCGGCACCGGAATGACCAGGTCCGCGTCGACCGGGTGTTCCTTGGCCAGTCGCCGGCCGATCTCCACGCGAGTGGCGTGCACCGAGCGGCCCGCGATCGTCGAGTCCGGCCGCGCGAGGTAGACGTACTCGAACACGCAGCCCTTGGGCTCCGGGTTCGCGAAGCGGCTCGAGCGGACGCCGTCGGCGTCGATGGCGAGCAGCTCGCCGGGCTCGATGTCGCGCACGAAGGACGCGCCGACGATGTCGAGCGCGGCGGTCTCGCTGGCCACGACCCAGCCGCGGTCCAGGCGGCCCAGGCACAGCGGCCGGATTCCCCACGGGTCGCGCGCCGCGTAGAGCGTGTGCTCGTCCATGAAGGTCAGGCAGAAGGCACCGCGCAGGGTCGGCAGCAGCTCGAGGGCCGCCTGCTCGACCGTGCTGTCGGCGGCGGCGTGCGCGAGCAGCGCGCCGACGATGTCGGAGTCGGTGGTGGCCGTGACCGCCCGCCGGTCGTCGCCGAGGCCCAGTTCCCGGGCACGCTGGGCGAGTTCGGCGGTGTTGACCAGATTGCCGTTGTGGCCGAGCGCGACGCCGGTGCCGGCCGCGGTCGTGCGGAAGATCGGCTGGGCGTTCTCCCAGGTGGTCGACCCGGTGGTCGAGTAGCGACAGTGCCCGATCGCGATGTGCCCGGACATGGCGGCGAGGGTCTGCTCGTCGAAGACCTGGCTCACCAGCCCGAGATCCTTGAACACGAGGACCTGAGAGCCGTCGGCGACGGCGATACCGGCCGCCTCCTGCCCCCGGTGCTGCAGCGCATAGAGGCCGTAGTACGTGAGCTTGGACACATCCTCGCCCGGAGCCCAGACTCCGAAGACTCCGCACTCCTCACGAGGTTCGTTCTCGGGTTCCTCGGCTGCGAGGAGATTACGTGTGTGAACCGACAGATCGGCACTGGTCACCGGGGTGCTCCCTGGGGGCTGGACAAAAGAGAGGCAAGGCCATTCTACGGGTCGGCCGACGATGCCCCGCTCCGACGGGTCACCGGGGCCTCCTCCGCCGTTCCCAGCCCTTGCGCTCACAACCGCAACAGCGGCATCCAGTGCGCGATCTCCGCGGCACGGCTCCCGGACGCGTCCAGCGATCCCGCGGCGGCGGCGTCGGCGAAATCGACGAGTCCCGTGACCAGACGAAGCCACGTCCGCGGGCCGGTCTCGACGACGTTGGGCGGGGTCCCCCGGGTGTGGCGGGGCCCCTCGATGCACTGCACCGCCACGAACGGCGGCACCCGCACCTCGACGCTGGATCCGGGCGCCGCCTGCTCCAGGGCGCGAGCGGTCAGGCGCACCGCCGCCGCGAGGTCGGCGCGGACCGGTGCGTCGACCGTCTCGTCCCGCAGCCACGGACCGACCCGCAGGACGGCGGCGCGGAGCTCGGCGGGGTCGACGGGTTTGCGCGGTGCCACGGCGAGCCAGCCTAGCTACGCCGGGCGGCGTCGTCGTCCTCGGCGGGCAGTCCCGCCAGCCGCACCGCCACGGCCCCGCCGACGTTGAGTGCCAGGTGCAGCAGGGCGGGTGCGAGGACGCTGCCGCTGCGGCGGCGCAGCCGGTCGAAGACCACCGCCGAGAGTCCGGTGACGAGCACCGTGCCGAGCACGTGATGACCGGCGTCCCGCGCGGGCTGCACGTGCCACAGCCCGAACGCCGCCGCGTGCAGACCGGACCCCGCCGTGCCCGGACCGAGCAGCGCCGCGAGAACGCTGCGGAACAGCAGCTCCTCGGCGGCGACGGTGCCGAACGGAATGTGCAGCCCCACCCATTCGTAGAAGTCCTCGCGTTCGGCACGGGCTTCGTCGACGAGCCGGGCCCGCAGCGACGGGACGGCGAGCATGCCTGCGTACGCGGCCAGCGGGACGGCGGCGGCGGCCAGACCCCACCGCGCGCCGGACACGAGATGCCGCGGATCCAGTCCCAGCATGCCCCGCTCGACGCCCGCGGCCCGGGCCGCGAACACCGCGGCGGTGCCGACGGTCGCCGAGAGCACGGCGCGCCCGCGCGGCCCGATCCGGGTGGCCGGCAGCACCGCGCCCCAGCCCACGACCGCCGCGGCGACCGCCGGACCGAGCCACGGCCGGCGGTGACTCCGTCCCGGCCGGCTCACTTCTCCGGTCCCTGCAGATCGTCGATGACGGTCAGCGCGAACCGCACCCGCTCGGTGTCGGCCTCGGTCCAGCCGTCGGGCGCAGTGACCGCGATCCAGCCGTCGAGCACCGTGGTGCCGTAGTTGTGACCGTGCCCGTCGGGCACCCCGGCGGCGTTGGTCAGATCCGCCGAGACCTGCCAGAAGGTCACGAACGGGAACCAGCGCATCTGCGGAAGCCGGTCGGGGCCGGGCGGTTCGGACAGCCAGTCCGGCCGGCTGACGATCAGGTCCGGGGACCACCACACCACCGGATCGGACGCGTGCTGCAGGTACAGGATCCGGGGGAACAGCCACGGGGTGTCGGGCTCCCCGATCGACGCGCGGTCGTCGGCGAAGCGCACCACCAGGCCGTCCGCGTACACCGGTTCGACCTCGGTCGTGCCCGGGTCTCGGCGGTCGACGAGCTGGCGCCACAGGCGGTTCGAGTTGGGCGGGCCGACCCACAGGACGCCGTCGACGGTGTCGCGGATCGCGGCGACCGTGCCGAAAGCGCCCTCCCCCGACTGGGTTCCGAGGCTCTCCCCGTACACATACAGCTCCGGCCGATGCTCGGCGGACTGGGCGAGCCACCGGTTGTGAACCCGATCGATGAGCATGTCGCCGGCGGCCGCGGCCTTCTCACGGTCGGCGAGGAAGGAGATCCAGCTCGGCATGTACGAGTACTGCCACGCGACGAGGGCGACGTCGCCGTTGTGGACGAGCTCCATCATCATCGCCGCGGTCGGATTGACCCATCCCGTTCCGGTGGTCGGGATGATCACGAGCACCTCGCGGTCGAACGCGTCGGTGCGTTCGAGCTCGTCGATCACGACGTCGGCACGCGCCTCGGGGGTGTCGGCGGTCTCGAGTCCCGCGTAGACCCGGATCGGTTCCCGGGCCGGGACACCGTTGATCGCGGTCAGCTCGGCGGCGTCGAGACCTCGGCCGACGAAGTCGCGCCCCTGGTAGCCGAGGGTGTCCCACGCCGCGAACGACTCGGGGCTCCCGGACTTCTCGGGCACGAGCGGCTGCGTGACTCCCGGCCGGGTCTCGTTGTTGTGGATGCCGAACACCCAGTTCAGTCCCGCGTAGGCGCCCCGGGCCAGCACACCGTCGATGAGCATGAACACCACCAGCACCACCAGCAGCGCACCGAGCGAACGCGCGGCCCCCGGCGGTATGCGCAGACGCCGCACCAGCTGCCACGCGACGATCCCCGCGAGTTCGCGCAGGCCGCGCCAGGTGGCGATCAGGGTGAGCGCGACGGCGGCGGCGAGCACCAGGGTCCGCAGATACCCGCTGGTCGTGGTGCCCTCGGCGTTCATCAGCGCGGCCAGCTGGCGTTGCTGCCGCGACGCGAACACCAGCGCCACCAGCGACGCGAGCACGGCGGCGACCGGGACCGCCACCTTGATCGCCCGCAGCACGGGCAGCGGCGGTGGCCACCACGGCCGCTTCGCCAGCAGCCGGTTGCCGGCCCAGCCGACGGCACATCCCACCCCGTAGCCGATGGCGACGTTGATGCCGCCGATCAGCCCCTGGAACAACCAGTCGCGAGGCAGCAGCGACGGAGTCAGCGACCAGCAGAAGAACAGGGCCGCGAAGGCGATGCCGGTGAAATCCAGGCTCAGCGCCCCCCACACCTGGGCGGTATGGGGGTGGCGGTCACCGAATTCGGTGACCGCGTCGATGATCCGGCCCTGCCGGGCCTCTATCGACGCCAGCCGATCGACCTGGGAACCGACCATCGCTCACCCGAACAACGCTGGAAGTGTGCCCTCGTAGACCTCGCGCAGTTCGGC
The DNA here is from genome assembly GCF_021441945.1 of Rhodococcus sp. DMF-1. Lineage (NCBI taxonomy): Bacteria > Bacillati > Actinomycetota > Actinomycetes > Mycobacteriales > Nocardiaceae > Rhodococcus > Rhodococcus sp. DMF-1. The sequence goes on along the minus strand of NZ_CP090442.1, from coordinate 5,531,701 downwards.
CGTCGTGACCGAGAACAGACCCTGCACCTCGACGGAGTCGGAGCCCTCGTCGACGACCCCGATCCGCACCCACGGCATGTCGCGCGCCGTGCACATGCCGGTGAAGCGGGTCTCCTCGGTGCGCGGCACCGCCACCAGCACCCGGCCGGCGGACTCGGAGAACAGGGTCACGAACGGGTCCGCGTCCTCCGGCAGCAGGATCCGGCAGCCGGTCTCGCCGGCCAGCGCGGCCTCGACGACCGCCTGCGCGAGACCGCCCTCGGACAGGTCGTGGGCGGCGGAGACCAGGCCGTCGCGCGAGGCGGCGGTGAGGATCTCGGCGAGCAGCCGCTCCCGCTCGAGGTCGACCTTCGGCGGGACGCCACCGAGGTGATCGTGCTCGACCTGCGCCCAGATCGAGCCGTCGAACTCGTCGCGGGTCTCCCCCAGCAGGATGAGCGTCTCGCCCGGCTCGAGGCCGAGGCCGGTGGGGATGCGGCGGTGCACGTCGTCGATCACGCCGAGCACGGCGACGACCGGGGTCGGCAGGATCGGAGTGGCCCCGGTCTGGTTGTAGAAGCTGACGTTGCCGCCGGTGACGGGAATGCCGAGCTGCGCGCACCCGTCGGCGAGACCGCGCACGGCCTGCTGGAACTGCCACATCACGCCCGGATCCTCGGGCGAGCCGAAGTTCAGGCAGTTGGACACGGCCTTCGGGGTGGCACCGGTGACGGCGACGTTGCGGTAGGCCTCGGCGAGGGCGAGCTGCGCGCCGGCGTACGGGTCGAGCTGGGTGTAGCGGCCCGAAGCGTCGGTGGCGAGCGCGATCCCGCGGCCGGTCTGCTCGTCGACGCGGATCACGCCCGCGTCGGCGTGCTCGGCGAGCACCGTGTTGCCGCGGACGTAGCGGTCGTACTGCTCGGTGATCCACTTGCGGCTGCACAGCTGCGGCGAGCCGATCATCTTCAGCAGGGTCGCCTTCAGTTCCTCGGGCGTCTGCGGCCGCTTCAGCCCCGCAGTGGTGTCCGCGACGAGCGAGTCCTGGGACTCCGGGCGCTGCACCGGGCGGTGGTACACCGGGCCCTCGTGCGCGACGGTGCGCGGCGGCACGTCGACGACGGTCTCACCGTGCCAGTCGATGACGAGCCGGTCGCCGTCGGTGACCTCGCCGATCACGGTGGCCAGCACGTCCCACTTCTTGCACACGGCCATGAAGGCGTCGACGTTCTCCGGGGTCACGACGGCGCACATGCGCTCCTGGGACTCGCTCGAGAGCACCTCGGCGGGGGTCATGCCGGTCGCGCGCATCGGAACCCGCTCGAGCGCGACGTGCATGCCGCCGTCGCCGGCGGCGGCCAGCTCGGAGGTCGCGCAGGCGAGGCCGGCGCCGCCGAGGTCCTGGATGCCGACGACGAGCTTCTCGCGGTAGAGGTCGAGGCAGCACTCGATGAGCACCTTCTCGGTGAACGGATCCCCCACCTGCACCGCCGGCAGCTTCTTGCGGGACTTCGAGGGGCCGGCTTCCTGTCCGGAACCGGATTCGTCACCGTCGAAGGTCTCCGACGCCAGGACGGACACGCCGCCGATGCCGTCGAGGCCCGTGCGCGCGCCGAACAGGATGATCTTGTTGCCCGTGCCCGACGCGAACGCCAGGTGCAGGTCCTCCGTGCGCATCGCCCCGGCACACAGCGCATTGACCAGGGGGTTGCCGGCATAGGAGGCGTCGAAGACGGTTTCGCCGCCGACGTTGGGCAGGCCGAGGGAGTTGCCGTACCCACCGATGCCGCGGACCACGCCGTCGACGACGCGCCGGGTGTCGGGCGCGTCCGCGGCGCCGAAGCGCAACTGGTCCATGACCGCGATCGGACGGGCACCCATCGCCATGATGTCGCGGACGATGCCGCCGACACCGGTCGCGGCACCCTGGTACGGCTCGACGTAGGACGGATGGTTGTGGGACTCGACCTTGAAGGTGACCGCCCAGCCGTCGCCGATGTCGACGACGCCGGCGTTCTCACCGATGCCCGCGAGCATCGAGGCCCGCATCTCGTCGGTGGTGGTCTCCCCGAAGTACCGCAGGTGCACCTTGGAGGACTTGTAGGAGCAGTGCTCGGACCACATCACCGAGTACATGGCCAGCTCGGCATCCGTGGGACGACGGCCCAGGATCTCCCGGATGCGGGCGTACTCGTCGTCCTTCAGTCCCAGCTCACGGAAGGGCTGGGCGACTTCGGGGGTTTCGGCGGCGTGGGTGACGGTATCCACCTGCGGTGACACTGGGCGTCGGGTCCCTTCACTCTGGGATCGAAACGGCAGGCCGGGCGCGCGCTGCCGCGGCCAGTCTATCCGGGTGCACGCCCGGCTCCGTCCACCGGTGCGGACCGCTGGGGCGGCCGCACCGCCGTCAAGGCGTCGAGGTCCACGCTCACGCGGTGCCCCGCGACCGGGAGCGTCACCTTGCCCGTGTACTCGCCCTCGTAGCGATACCACCCGTCGTCGAGCACGAACACCCCGAGCGTGGCGGGCTCGACGAGGTCGATCATCCAGTACACGGGGATACGGGCCTCGGCGTACTCGGAGAACTTGGTGACGCGGTCGGTGCGGACGGAGCCCTCGGCCATGACCTCCACCACCAGCCGGACGTCGGTCCCCGTCGCGCGGTCCGGATCGGCATCCACCAGTGCGCGGTCGACGACGATGCCGTCCGGGCAGCGCACCGTCAGCGGGGTCTCGGTGAGCAGCACCTCCACGTCGCCGAGCACGGCGAGTTCCTTCGGCAGCTGGTCGGCGAGCTGGGCGACCAGCCCGAACGCGACGTGCTGGTGCAGGTACCCGGGCCGCGGCGACGCCGACAGGACCCCCTCGCAGACCTCGACGTGGAACTGTTCGTACTCGGGCAGTTCCGCCCATTCGGCGAGGGTCAGCAGATGGTCGGGGAACGACGGGCCGGTCACAGGATCACCACCGTTCGCGGTCGGGCGTGTTGTCCCCTCAGTCTGGCACCGGATGCCGCACCGTGCCGGTCAGTTGGGCGGAGTGAGGAACGCCTCGAGCGCGCGGGCGTACGCGGTGACGTCCTTCGTTCCCATGAGTTCGCGCGCCGAGTGCATCGCGAGCTGCGGGGCCCCGACGTCGACGGTCGTCAGTCCGGTCCGGGAGGCGGTGATGGGGCCGATCGTCGAACCGCACGGCAGGTCGGCGCGATGCACGTAGCGCTGCAACGGCACTCCGGCCTGCTCGCAGGCGAGCGCGAAGGCAGCGGCGCCGGCGGCGTCGGTGGCGTAGCGCAGGTTCTGGTTGACCTTGAGCACGGGGCCGCCGTTCACCGCGATGCGGTGGGCGGGCTCGTGGCGGTCGGGGTAGTTCGGGTGGGTGGCATGAGCCATGTCTCCGGAGGCCACCACCGAGCCGGCCATCGTCCGGAGGAAGTCCTCGCGGCCGCCGCCCCGGGCCAGCACGACCCGTTCGAGCACGGTGGTCAACAGGTCGGAGAACGCCCCGCGGTCGGACATGCTGCCGACCTCCTCGTGGTCGAACAGCGCGAGCACCGGCGCCGGGCCACCGTTCCCGGCGACGTGGCCGACGGCCGCGAGCAGCGCCGCGGTCCCGGCGTAGCAGGTGCCCTGGTTGTCCAGGCGCGGCGCGCTGAGCAGGTCCGCATCCGCCCCGATCAGGGTGGACGGGGCGAGATCGTGGGTCATCAGCTCCCAGCCCAGGATCGCGTCGGCCTCCACCTCGACGGCCTCCGCGAGGAAGGCGAGGAAGGACCGCGGCGCGGTGCCCACTCCCCACACGGCGTTCACGTGGCGCTGCGGATCCAGTTGCACGCCCTTGCGGTCCTCCGACAGGTGGATGGCGAGTTGCGGCACGCGCAGGATCGGCCGATCGACGCGCACGAGGACGTCCTCGGCCCCGGTGCCGGTCCGTACGGTGAGCCGGCCGGAGATGCCGAGATCGCGGTCCAGCCACGAGTTCAGCCAGGCTCCCCCGTACGGTTCGAGGCCGACCAGCTGCCAGCCCGCCGAGGTGAGGTCCGGATGCTGCTTGACCCGCAGGTTGGGGCTGTCGGTGTGCCCGCCCACGATCCGGAACGGGCGGGCGGGGTCGCCGTCGGCGCCTTCGGTGCTCCACGCGATCAGCGAACCGCCCCGCAGCAGGTAGTAGCGGCCGGGCTCGCTCGGCCACACCTCGGTCTCGGTGAGCTGCGTGAAGCCCGCGTCGGCGAGAGCGGCGGCGACGGTTGCGCACACGTGGAACGGCGACGGCGACAGATCCACGAAGTTGCACAGGCCCTGGGCGTCGGCGGCGGTAGTCGTAGGCATGGGTGCATCCTCGCACCGCCCGCACCGCTATACACCGCTAAAAGCACCAAAAGAACTAAAAGGAGCTAAAAATCCAGCTAGGCTGGCCGGGTGCGGAACCCGTTCAGACCGTCGTTCGGGGTGACGCCGCCCCTGCTCGTGGGGCGCGGCGACCTGGTGGAGGACTTCGGCGCCTCGCTCGACGACGGTCCGGGCGCGCCCGGACGCGCCACCCTCTACACCGGTGCACGCGGGGTCGGGAAGACCGTGATGCTCAACCAGGCCGAGGAGCAGGCCCGCCGCCGGGGCTGGCTGGTGATCTCCGAGACCGCCACCCCCGGGCTCGTCGACCGGCTCACCCGCGAGCACCTGCCCCGGCTGCTGCACGAGCATCGCGACCCACCGGCCCGGCGCCGGCTGACCGGCGGGTCCGTCGCCGGGGTCTCGGTGAGCTGGACCGACGTCGCGGAGGGCCGGCCCGAGGCCGGCTTGCGCCGGCAGCTCGAGGAGCTGACCGGCATCCTGGCCGGCCACGGCACCGGGCTGCTGATCAGCGTCGACGAGATGCACCGCCGGCGCAGTGGCGACCTGCGCGAGCTCGGCGCCGTCGTCCAGCACGCGTTCCGGGAGGAGCGGGAGCTGGCGTTCGTCGGCGCCGGCCTCCCGGCCGCGGTGAGCGACCTGCTGAGCGACGACGTCGTCACGTTCCTGCGCCGCGCCGACCGGCACGTCCTCGGCCCCGTGTCCCTCGACGACGTCGCCGAGGCGATCCGCGTCCCCGTCGAGGAGTCGGGACGCTCGATCGCGGACGAGCAGTGCCGCACGGCCGCGGCCGCCACCGGCGGATATCCCTTCCTGATCCAGCTGGTGGGCCACAACGTGTGGCGCCGCCGTCCGGACCGGGAACACATCACCGCCGAGGATGTCGCCGACGGCATCGCGGCCGCCCGCCGGCGGATCGGCTCGCTCGTGCTCGAGCCGAGCCTGGCCGATCTGTCGCAGATCGACCGCAGCTTCCTCGTCGCCATGGCGGTCGACGACGGTCCCAGCCGGATCGGCGACGTCGCACGACGCCTCGGCGTGAACGGCACCTACGCCAGCCAGTACCGGCTCCGGTTGATCAACGCCGAACTCGTCGAACCCGCCGGCTACGGCCGGCTCGACTTCACCATGCCCTACCTGCGCGAGTACCTGCGCGAGCATGCCGCCTCGATGGGCGTGCCGCCCCGAGAAGGGTGAGACGTCAACGCTCTTCCGGAGAACCTCGACGCTCTTCCGACAGACCTCAGGGGGTGCTCGCCACGCAGAACTGGTTGCCGTCCGGGTCGGCGAGCGTCACCCACCGGAACCCGCCCATGTCCTGGCGGTGCACCTCGCTCGCACCCGCCTCGACGAGCCGGCTCACCTCGGCGTCGAGGTCGGGCGCCACCAGGTCCAGGTGGATCCGGTTCTTGCCCGGCGTCGGATCCGGAACCTTCTGGAACCCGAGTTTCTGTGGAGTGCCGGGCATTCCGACGACGAAGAACCAGCCCTCGTTGTCCTGTTCGATCCGGCCGCCGGTCTGTTCGGCCCACCACGTGGCGAGCGGACCGGGGTCGGCGCTGTCGAAGGTGATCATGCCGATGTTCAGTGCCATGGCCGGGACGGTAACGGACGGGGCCGACAACGTTGCGCCGCAACGGCACCGGGTACGCCGTCAGCAGGCGGCGCGAACGAGTTGGGTGATGCGGTCCACCTGCTGATCGGTGGGGGCGACCGCACCGTTGGTGGACAGTTCGGCGACGTTGTCGCGGATCTCCTCGTCGCTCGCACCGTCGTCGATCAACGGACAGGTTTCGGTGACGATCGCCTCGATGGAGGCATCGTCCCTGCCGTCGGCCAGGTTCGGGTATCCCGTCCGGAACGTCGCGACGAACGTCCCCAGCTTCGCCGCGTCGACGGCACGTTCGACGACGCTGGAGGCGACGCTGCCGGCCGGGCGGGTCGTGCTCGCCGGCGCCGACGTCTCGTCGTCGGATCCACAGGAGGTGAGGAGGAAGAGGGCGGCGACCGCCGCCACCACAGCAGTCCGAGTCTTCATGGTTCGAGCGTGACACGCCGGGACGTTCCCGTGCCCCGGAAAGGCGGAATTCGCGGCGGACCGCTGCGCTCGGGCACGTTCCGCCCCGGCGGCCGGACAGCCCCGAGGCCGGACAGCCCCGGGGAAAGATGCGTAATGCTACTCGAGACACGGACCGCGACATGCGGCATAGTGGTGCCCGGCACGGCCGATCGGGGGATTCGGCAGTGCCGGCCGGAGCCGGTTGGGGGCCGCTCCGGACCGGAGAAGAAGGGGCCCCGCCGCCGATCGGGACGGCGACGGGGTCCCTTTCTCGTCATGTTCTCTCGCCACGCCGGACGACGATCGGGTCAGCTCCCGGCTGCGATCTTCGCCGGATCCAGCTCCAACCGGCGCAGCAACTGCGCGTTGAGCGCCACGACGATCGTGGACACCGACATGAGCACCGCGGCGACCGCGGGCGGCAGCACCACCCCGGCGAAGGCCAGCACACCGGCCGCGAGCGGCACCGCGACGATGTTGTACCCGGTGGCCCAGACCAGGTTCTGCCACATCTTGCGGAAACTCGCCTGCGACAGGGCGATCACCGACAGCACGGCACGCGGGTCGTCGGCGGCCAGGACCACCCCGGCCGACTCGACGGCGACGTCGGTGCCCGCGCCGATGGCGATGCCGACGTCGGCGCGGGCCAGGGCCGGCGCGTCGTTGACGCCGTCGCCGACCATCGCGACGCGGTGCCCGCGGGCCTGCAGCTCGGCGACCTTCGCGTCCTTGTGTTCGGGCAGCACGTTCGCGAACACCTCGTCGATACCGAGGTCGGCGGCGACGGCGTCGGCCACCTGGAGCGCGTCCCCGGTGATCATGGCGACCTTCACTCCGCGTGCGTGCAGGGCGTCGATCGCCTGCCGCGACTCCTCGCGCACCGCGTCCTCGAGCGCGACGGCCCCGAGCACAGCACCGTCGCGCACGACGTGCAGCACCGACGCCCCGCGCGCGACCCAGGGTCCGGTCGCGGCCTCGACGTCGGCGGGAACGTGCGCCCCCAGGTCCGCGAGGACGGCCGGACCGCCGACGAACACGGTGGCCCCGTCCACCACGGCTCGCACCCCGCGTCCGGGCAGGGACCGGAAGTCCTTCGCCGGCACCGCGGCCCGGCCTCCGGCGGCGGCAACGACGGCGCGGGCGACGGGGTGCTCGCTGTCGGATTCGACGGCGGCCGCCAGGGCCAGCAGGTCGTCCTCGGTGGTGCCGGCGGTGGCGACGACGTCGGTGACGACGTGCCGGCCCTGGGTGAGGGTCCCGGTCTTGTCGAACAGGACGACGTCCACGCCGCGCATCCGCTCGAGCGACAGCCGGTCCTTGACGAGTACGCCGGCGCGGGCGGCGCGCTCGGTCGAGATCGCGATGACGAGCGGAATGGCCAGGCCCAGCGCGTGCGGGCACGCGATGACCAGGACCGTGACGGTACGGACGACGGCCTCGTCGAGGTTGCCGAGCAGCGTCCACACGGCGAAGGTGAGGACACCGGCGAGGGTGGCGAAGTAGAAGAGGAAGGCGGCGGCCCGGTCCGCGAGCGCCTGGGCTCGGGAGGACGAGGCCTGCGCGTCGGCGACCATGCGCTGGATGCCGGCGAGCGCGGTGTCCTCCCCCACCGCGGTGATGCGCACGCGCAGTGCACTGTCGGTGGCGATCGTGCCGGCGACGACGGTGTCGCCGACGGCGCGGGGCACGGCGCGGGACTCACCGGTGATCATCGACTCGTCCACCTCGGCGCGGCCGTCGACGACCGTCCCGTCGGCCGGGACGCGCGCACCGGCCCGCACCAGGGCGACATCGCCGACGGTGAGGTCGCCGAGCGGGACCGGCACCACGCCGTCCGCGGTCACCTTCTCGGCCGTGTCGGGCAGCATCGCGGCCAGGGCGTCGAGCGCGCGCGACGCCGAGCCCAGCGCCCGCATCTCGAGCCAGTGCCCGAGCAGCATGATCACGATCAGCAGCGCCAGTTCCCACCAGAAGTCGAGGTCGAACCCGCCCAGTCCGAGCGTGGTCACCCAGGACGCCGCGAACGCGACGCTGATGGCCATGGCGATGAGCAGCATCATTCCGGGCCGGCGGTCGCGCAGCTCGTTCCACCCGCCGACGAGGAAGGGGCTGCCGCCGTAGACGAAGACGACCGTGCCCAGGACGGGCGAGACCCATCCGGCCCACGCGGCGTCGGGCAGCGGGTAGCCGAGCAGGTCGGCGAACATGGCGCTGAAGACCACGATCGGAACCGCGAGGACCAGGCTCACCCAGAATCTGCGCCGGAAGATCTCACCGTGCGGCCCGTGACCGGCGTGCCGGTCCCGGCTGCGCCCGGTGTCGTTCCCTCCGGGTGGCGCGGTGTGGGCCCCGTGTCCGTGGTGTGCGAGCTGTGTCATGGCTTTCGCCTCGATCCGTTTCCGTTTCCGTGGACCCTTCCATTGATACCCCCAGGGGGTATCAATGGAAGGGTTGGGGCGGTCACGATTCGGTCACGGCGGTGGAACTACTGCTCGAGCATGGCGCGCATCTCGTCGATCTCCGCCTGCTGTGTCGCGATGATCGACTCGGCGAGTTGCCGCGCCTCCGGGTTCACTCCCTCGGCCAGCTCGGTCTGCGACATCTCGATCGCACCCTCGTGATGGGCGATCATCATGGTCAGCCACATGCGGTCGAAGTCCATGCCGCGGGCCCCCATCATGGAATCCCACTCGTCGTCGGACATCATTCCCGGCATGCCGCCGGGCATCCCCATGCCGCCGTGCCCCATCCCGTCCTCGTCCGGTGCCTCCTGCCCCCACTCCGCGAGCAGCGACTCCATCTGCTCCATCTCGGGTTCCTGGGCGGCCTCGATGCGGGCGGCGAGGTCGATCAGTTGCGGATCCTCGCTGCGCTCGGGCACGGCCTGGGCCATCTGCACGGCCTGCGCGTGATGGGGGTACATCTCCTGCAGGAACTCGACGTCCGCGTCGGCGAACTGCGCCTGCGCGGCCGGAGCCGAGGTCTGGGACGTGCCCGGGGCCGACGTCCCTGCCTGTTGCTGCGGCTCGTCGCTGCCACACGCCGCGATCACCACAGCCAGCGGCACCGCTGCCGCCGCCGCTACTACTCTCTTGTTCCACAACATGATTCGAACGTACTCGTCGCATCGGCCGGGTCCGGTGCCGCAGGCCCTGGCCCGGCCGGTCCTTCATCGAAACTTCATCGTCCGCAGGGCCCGCCCACATGCGGCGGCGCGCACACTCGTCACAGGAGGTGCGCGATGATGGGTTGGTACGGCGGCGCGGGCTGGGCCGCGGCCCTCGCGATGGGTGTGTTCTGGCTGTTGCTCGCCGGGGTGGTGGTGTGGGCGGTGATCCGGGCCGCGGCACCACCGGATTCCGGCGACGATGCCCGCCGGATCCTGGATCGGCGGCTCGCCTCCGGCGAGATCGACCTCGAGACCTACCGGACCCTGCGCGACGAACTGGACGCGCGGTCTCCGCGACGGATGCGGCGATGACCCGCATGCCCGGCACGCGAGGCACCCCCTCGGTCGCCGGGCAGAGCCATCCGGTTGCGCACCCGCCCCGCGACGAGGAACGGGCGGCCGTGAGCGCTGGGTACCCTGGCCGCGTGCACACCCCCGGCCCGCGCATCCTCGTAGTCGACGACGAAGCAGCCCTGGCGAAGGTGGTGGCCAGCTATCTCGAACGGGAGGGCTTCGAGGTCGCACTCGCCCACGACGGGCCGACGGCCGTCGCGCTCGCCCGGCGAACGGATCCGGTGCTCGTCGTGCTCGACCTGATGCTCCCGGGTTTCGACGGGATCGAGGTGTGCCGGCAACTGCGGACGTTCTCCGACGCGTACGTGCTCATGCTCACCGCCCGGGGCGACGAGGTGGACAAGGTCATCGGCCTGTCGGTGGGTGCCGACGACTACGTCGTGAAGCCTTTCGGGCCGAGGGAACTCGTCGCCCGGGTACGGGCGATGCTGCGCCGGCCCCGCAGCGGCACCGCGTCGGAGGCACCGCGCCGCATCGGCGGGCTCGTCGTCGATCCGGTGTCGCGCACCGTCTCGGTCGACGACGCACCCGTCGCGCTGACACGCACGGAATTCGATGTGCTGCTGGCACTTTCGGATCGACCGTCGGCGGCGCTGTCACGGCGGCAGATCATCGACGAGGTGTGGGGGCCGAACTGGTTCGGCGACGAGCACATCGTCGACGTCCACATCCGTGCGCTGCGCCGCAAGCTCGGCGACGACGCCGCCGCCCCCCGCTTCGTCCGTACGGTGCGCGGAGTCGGGTACGCGATGGAGGCCACGGGGTGAACCGGCTGGGACTGCGGGGGCGGCTGCTGATCGCGCAGTTGCTCGTGCTGCTCGTCGGGGCGGCGACACTCACCGTGGTCGCGACGCTGGTGGCCGCCCCGCTGTTCCACTACCACCTGGCCCACGCGGGTGTGGAGAACGCGCAGGTGCGCCTGCACACCGAGGAGGCGTTCGCGCAGGCCGGGGCGGTCGCGCTCGCCGCCGGGGCGGCCGTCGCGCTCGGGGCCGCCGCGATCACGTCCGTCGTCCTGATGCGCCGCATCACCGCGCCGGTGAGCCGGCTGGTCGAGGCCACGGGCCATGTCGCCCGCGGCCGCTACGACGTGCCGATCACCCGGTCCGGCGACGCGGACTTCGCCCGGCTCGAGAACGCCTTCGCCGACATGGCAGGCCGTCTCTACACCACCGAACTCTCCCGACGCCGGCTCCTCGACGATCTCGCTCACGAACTGCGCACCCCCGTCGCGACGCTCGAGGCCTACCTCGAAGGCATCGAAGACGACGTACTGCCCGCCGACGCCACCTCGTGGCAGGTGATGCACGATCAGCTCGACCGATTGCGGCGTCTCGTGTCGGACCTGTCCGACCTCTCCGCCGCGGACGAGCACGCGCTCGACCTGCACCCCGAGGAGGGCGACCTCGCCGCGACGGTGGCGGCGTCGGTGTCGGCCGCGACCCCGCGGTTCGCCGACAAGCAGGTGGGACTCGAGGCGGAACCGCCCGAGGTGCTGCCGCCGGTCCGGTTCGATCCGCAGCGGGTCGCACAGATCCTGACGAACCTGCTCGAGAACGCCCTACGGCACACGCCGGCCGGGGGCCGGGTGGTCGTCACGTGCGAGCGCACGGACCGGGCGACCGTCCTGGTGCGGGTGCGCGACACGGGCGACGGCATACCCGCGGATCAGCTCGACGCGGTGTTCGAGCGGTTCCACCGGGTCGATCCGGCCCGCAGCCCCGGCGGCAGCGGCCTGGGCCTGACCATTGCGCGCAGCCTCGCCCGCGCCCACGGCGGCGACCTCACGGCCGCGAGCGACGGGCCCGGGCGGGGCGCCCGCTTCGACCTGACCCTGCCTACGAACGGGTGTCAGGCGGAGACGACCGCGTCGAGAACGCTGTAGAACATGCCGAGCCCGTCGTCGCTGGGGCCCGTGAGTGCTTCGGTGGCGTGCTCGGGGTGCGGCATCAGACCGACGACGCGTCCGTTCGCCGACGAGATGCCCGCGATGCCGCGCTGGGAGCCGTTCGGGTTGTCGCCGGCGTAGCGGAACACCACGCGGCCCTCGCCCTCCAGTTCGTCCAGCACCTTCTCCGAAGCCTGGAACCGGCCCTCACCCGACTTGAGGGGCACCAGGATCTCGGCACCGGCCTCGTAACGGGTGGTCCACGCGGTGTCGTTCGACTCCACCTTCAGCCACTGATCGCGGCAGATGAAGTGCAGGCCCTCGTTGCGGGTGAGGGCACCCGGCAGCAGACCGGCCTCGCACAGCACCTGGAAGCCGTTGCAGATGCCGAGCACCGGCATACCGCCCCGAGCGGCCTCGACGACCTTGCCTATGACGGGGGCGAAGCGCGCGATGGCGCCGCAGCGCAGGTAGTCGCCGTAGGAGAAGCCACCGGGCACGATCACCGCGTCGACTCCCCTCAGGTCGGCGTCGCCGTGCCAGAGGCTGACGGCCTCACCGCCGGCGAGTTCGACGGCGCGGGCCGCATCGATGTCGTCGAGCGTGCCCGGGAAGGTGATGACCCCGACGCGTGCACTCATGCGTCACCGTCGATCCGGCGCACGGTCCAGTCCTCGATGACCGTGTTGGCCAGCAGCGCCTCGGCGATCTTCTCGACCTCGGCGTCGCCGACGCTGCCGTCGACCTCGAGCTCGAAGCGCTTTCCCTGACGGACGTCGGACACGCCCGCGAAGCCCAGTCGCGACAGCGCCCCGACAATGGCCTGGCCCTGCGGATCGAGAATCTCGGCCTTGGGCATGACTTCGACGACGACACGAGCCACGTGCTGCTCCTCGGTAGTAGTGCTGGCGCCCGGGGACGGACACCGGACGCCCCGCAGTTTACCGGCCGACCCCGGGTGACCCGGAATCGGCAGGGCCGCACGCGGGCAGGTCCGTCACGGCTGCGGAGGCGGCTGCTCGGTGAGCGACGCCGTGAAGTTCTCGACGATCTCGGCCGCGAGCGTACGGACCTTCACGTTCGTCGCCTGGGACATCGCCGACAGCTGCGCGAATGCGGTGTCCGCGTCGACCCGGTGCGCTGCCATGAGCAGGCCGACGGCGCGGCTCGTGACACTCCGGGTATCCAAAGCGATCCGGAGCGAGGCGGCCTCGTGCGCACTCGCGGCGAGCAGCTCCTCCCGTAGCCGCGACATCTCCAGGTGCACCCGGACCCGCGCCGTGAGCTCGCTGGGATGGAACGGCTTGACGACGTAGTCGTCGGCACCGGCTCGCAGTCCCTCGACGGCGGACTCCGATCCGGCCCGGGCCGTGAGCAGGATCACCGGAAGCCGCGCCAGCCGTTCGTCGTCGCGCACGTCCTGCAGGAGCGACAACCCGCTCCGCCCCGGCAGCATGACGTCGGTGAGGAGCAGGTCGGGAAGCTCGGCCCGGATCCGCTCGAGCGCGGACTCGGCGTCGGCCGTGGCGTCGACGTGCCAGCCCTGGGCCGTGAGCAGACCGAGAAGGTGGTCACGCATGTCCGCGTTGTCCTCGACGAGGAGGATGCACGGTTGTCCCTCGCGCGGGCCGGCTGCGGGCACCGCGACGGGCCGCCACGCCTCGACCTCTCCCAGGTACGCCGCGCCCGCCGAAGCCACGACGTCGTCCGCGGCGCCGGGCGCCGGCTGGGAGCTCGGCACCGCGGGCACCGTCACCGTGAACACCGTCCCGTGCGGGGCGACGTCGTCGACGGACACCGAACCACCCAGGGCGGCGACGAACTGCGCGACGAGGGACAGTCCGATGCCCGACCCCTCGCGGCTGCGGCCGGACCGGTCGCCGATCTGGTAGAAGCGGTCGAAGATCTTGCCGCGCTCGGCCTCCGCGATGCCCGTGCCCGTGTCTGCGACGCGCAGCACCAGGTTCGCCCCGTCACCCCGCAGGGTCACCGAGACCGATCCCGCCTGGGTGAACTTGATCGCGTTGGACAACAGGTTCAGCACGATGTGTGTCCACATCGTGCGGTCGATGGCCACGTACCGGCTCGGCACATCGTCGACGTCGACCTCGAGGGCGAGCCCCGCAAGGTCCGCCGCGTCCCGGAACAGCTCGGCTCCGTCGCGCGTCACCGCGACGATGTCGGTGGGCTCGCTGTGCGCGGCGAGCCGGCCGGCGTCGCCCCGGGCGACGTCGAGGAGCATGTCGACGAGCCGCTGCAGACGCAGTGCGGCCCGCCGCGCCGCGGCCACGGCGGCGACCTGGGCGGGAGGCAACGCGGCGGTGTGCTCGTCGAGCAGGGTCTGCAGCGGGCCGAGGAGCAGGGTCAGCGGGGTGCGGAACTCGTGGCTGACGTTCTCGAAGAACCGGCTCTTGGCGGCGTCGAGCTCGGCGAGCTCGGCCGCTCGCCGGCGTTCGGCCTCGTAGGCCTGCGCATCGGACAGCGCCGTGGACACGCGGACCGCGACCATGTCCAGGAACACCCGGTACTGCTCGTCGAGCTCGCGGAACCGGCTCGTTCCGAGGACGAGTGCACCGGCCGGGCCGCCCCCGGAGACCGGGAGGGGCAGGACCACCGCGGTGTCGCGGTCGGGACCGAGGTCCGCGACGGCCTCGGCCTTGCCGGACCCGGCCACCCGTGCGATCACTTCCGACAGGTCCGACACGACGCCGGGGGCGGCGCCGAACTCGGCCACCGTCACCATCACCCCCTCGCAGCACAGGTGGGCACTGCCGAACGGCAGATCGTCCTCGTGACCGCCGAGCAGACCGAGCGCGGCCCGGCAGGCGTCGTGGGCGGTGGCCGTCTCCGTCATCGCGAGCTGGCCGAGTTCCCGCAGGACGGCGGCCCGGCGCTCGGCGAGCACCTGCTCGGTGACGTCGGTGGTGGCGACGAAGATGCCGGCGACCGTGCCGTCGGCGGCGCGGACGGGGCTGTAGGAGAACGTCCAGTACGTCTCTTCCGTGTAGCCGAAGCGGTGCATGAACAGTTGCATCCGCTCCGACAGGGTCGGCTCCCCACGCTGCGCCTGGGTGACGAGAGCCCCGATGACGTCCCAGATCTCTTCCCAGCACTCGGCGGCTCGCTGGGCCGCCGCCGCCGGGAACTTCTCCCCGAGCAGGGGCCGGAAGGCGTCGTTGAAGATCTGCACCAGCTCCGGCCCCCAGCACAGCAGCATGGGCACCCGGGACGGGACGACGGTCCGCACGGCCGCCGTGAGTTCGGGGGGCCAGGTGTCGATCGGTCCCAGCTGGGTCGCCGCCCAGTCGGCGTCGCGGTGGACGGTCGCGGTGGGGTCCGGCCCCGGGAACAGGGTGCGGGCCGAAGTCTCGTCGTCCACCTCGGTGCCTCACATCGTGCGTCGTTCCTGTCGGAGCTTCTCAGGATAGAGCGGGCCCACCCGAGCCTCCGCCCGGGCGGTACGCACGATTCCGGGAGTCTCGGGGAAAGGACCGTCCCGGACTGGCGGAGTCATACCCCTAGGGGGTATAAAGGAAGCACACGACCAGAGGAGGATCGCGATGACCCGGCTCCTGCCCCTGACCGACACGGCCGGCGGCTGCCGCTGCGCCGACCACCCGACCGGACCGAGCAGTGAGGATCCCCGAATGAACACCCAGGCCTTCCCCGTCGTCGGCATGACCTGCGGCCACTGCGCCGGGGCCGTCACCGAGGAACTGCGCGCCCTGCCCGGCGTCGAGGACGTCCACGTCGAACTCGTCGCGGGCGGCGTCTCCACCGTCACCGTGACCAGCATCGACGGCCTCGACGACGACGCCGTCGCCACCGCGCTGGACGAGGCCGGCGACTACCACCTCGCCCCGCAGTGAACTGCGACGACACTGCGACGACACTGCGACGACCCAGCGACCCACCGACGACCCGTCGACTCGAGAAGGGACCCGTCCATGACCACGGACGAGATGGTGCACGAGGTAGAACTCTCGATCGGCGGCATGACCTGCGCTTCCTGCGCGGCCCGCATCGAGAAGAAGCTCAATCGGATGGACGGGGTGACCGCCACCGTGAACTATGCGACCGAGAAGGCCAAGGTCGCCTACGCGGACGGGGTCGCCCCCGACGACCTCGTCGCGACGGTCGAGGCGACCGGCTACACCGCCGCCCTGCCCGCGCCGCCTCGGGACGAGGAGACCACCGAGGCCACCCCCGAACCGGACGAGGCTGCGGCCTGGCGGCAGCGCCTGACCGTCTCCGCGGTTCTCACCGTGCCGGTGGTACTGCTGTCGATGATCCCGGCCCTGCAGTTCGACAACTGGCAGTGGCTCACCCTGACGCTCGCCTCCCCCGTCGTCGTGTGGGGGGCGCTGCCCTTCCACCGCGCCGCCTGGACCAACGCCCGGCACGGCGCCGCCACGATGGACACCCTCATCTCCGTCGGCGTCACGGCCGCCTACCTGTGGTCGCTGTGGGCACTGTTCTTCACGCACGCCGGCATGACCGGCATGCGCATGTCGTTCGATCTGCTGCCCACCGGCGACTCCGAGCCGCACATCTACCTCGAGGTGGCCGCCGCCGTCACCACCTTCATCCTCGCGGGACGCTACTTCGAGGCCCGCGCCAAGAGGCAGTCGGGCGCGGCGCTGCGGGCACTGCTCGACATGGGCGCCAAGGACGTCGCGGTGCTGCGCGACGGTGACCTCGAAACCCGGATCCCGATCGGCCGACTCGCCGTCGGCGACCGGTTCGTCGTGCGGCCGGGCGAGAAGATCGCCACCGACGGCGTCGTCGTCTCGGGCACGTCGGCGGTCGACGCGTCGATGCTCACCGGCGAACCCGTGCCGGTCGAGGTCGCGCCCGGCGACCAGGTCGTCGGCGCCACCGTCAACGCCGGGGGCCGCCTCGTCGTCCGCGCGACCCGCGTCGGCGCCGACACCCAGCTCGCCCAGATGGCACGCCTGGTGACCGAGGCGCAGAACGGCAAGGCCGAGGTGCAACGGCTCGCCGACCGGGTGTCGGCGGTGTTCGTCCCCATCGTCATCGGACTGTCGCTGCTCACCCTCGCCGCATGGCTGCTCACCGGCAACTCGGTGACAGCGGCGTTCACCGCGGCCGTCGCGGTGCTGATCATCGCGTGCCCCTGCGCGCTGGGTCTCGCGACCCCGACCGCGCTGCTCGTCGGCACCGGTCGCGGCGCCCAGCTCGGCATCCTCATCAAGGGACCGCAGATCCTCGAATCGACCCGCCGCGTCGACACCGTCGTGCTCGACAAGACGGGCACCGTCACCACCGGCCGCATGGCCGTCGCGGCCGTGCACACCGCCGACGGTGAGGACGACGGCGAGGCACTGCGCCTGGCCGGGGCACTCGAGCACGCTTCCGAGCACCCCATCGCGCGCGCCGTCGCCGAGCGGGCCTCGGCCACCGGCGCTCTCCCGACCGTGGAGAACTTCGAGAACCACGGTGGCCGAGGAGTTTCCGGTGTCGTCGACGGTCACGCCGTGCTCGCGGGCCGACGGTCGTGGCTGCGCGACGAGTGGTCGCTGACCGCCCCCGAATCGCTGCGGCGCAGCGCCGACGACGCCGAGGCCGAGGGCCGCACACCGGTGTGGATCGCCTGGGACGGACGCATCCGGGCCGTCGTCGTCGTCTCCGACACGATCAAGGACACCTCCGCCGCGGCGATCGCGGAGCTGCGCGAACTCGGTCTGCGTCCCGTACTGCTCACCGGCGACAACCGCAGTGCCGCCGAGACCGTCGCAGCGCAGGTCGGCATCGACGAGGTGATCGCCGAGGTCCTGCCCGCCGACAAGGTCGACGTGGTTGCGAGGCTGCAGAACGAGGGCCGGGTCGTCGCCATGATCGGCGACGGCGTCAACGACGCGGCCGCCCTCGCCCAGGCCGACCTCGGGCTCGCGATGGGCACCGGCACCGACGTCGCGATCGAGGCCTCCGACCTGACCCTCGTGCGCGGCGACCTGCGGGCCGCGCCCGACGCGATCCGGCTCGCCCGCGCGACGCTGCGCACCATCAAGGGCAACCTGTTCTGGGCGTTCGCCTACAACGTCGCGGCCCTCCCGCTCGCGGCGCTCGGGCTGCTCAACCCGCTGATCGCGGGGGCGGCGATGGCGTTCAGTTCGGTGTTCGTGGTGAGCAACAGCCTGCGGCTGCGGCGGTTCAGCCCGCGCTGAGCCGGCCCGGGCGAGGCCGACGCGGTGCTGCCGGGAGTCGTCGATTCCCCGGCGGCGCCGCGTCGCGCTGTGTCACGCTCGACGCATGCAGTCCGAGCCGGACCCGCTGCTGCTCACGGTGCGCAACCTCGCCCGCTTCCACCGCGAGCACGAGAAGTTCTATTCCGAATCGCCCTATCACGACGTGATCCGGCTCCAGCGCAGCTCCCGTGCCCTGAAGGCCCTCGCCGAGCGGTGGTCGGTGGTCGCACCGGCCGACGACACGTCGCCGAGCCCGTTCGCCGGGGCACCCGACCTCAACGACGACCGCGCCACCGAGACGCTCGGCATCCTGTTCATGGAGGGCGGCGGCGAACCGGCGGAGATCACCCGGCTGAAGACCGACCTGCGCGCACTCGCCGAGGCGAGCCGGACGACCGGGCAGTGGCTCGCGTCCGCCATGGCGACGGCCTGGGACATGCTCGAGGCACTGCTCACATACCCGGAGCTGGCGGACCTGCTCGCCGAACGGCACCGGATCGTCTCCCACGACTGGCAGTGCGCGTCGACGACCGAACTCGTCGCCCGCCACCTCGACCGGGCGGTCGCGATCCTCGAGCGGGTGGACTTCGCTCCCACCGCACTGCGGGCGGACCTCGCCGCCGACCGTATTGCCCCGCGCTACCTCTTCTCGGCCGCGGAGATGCTCGACCACGCCTCGGATCTCGCCGCCCACAGCGCCGTGCTCACACACGAGAACGAGCGTCGCTGGCGGATCTTCCACGAGCGTGTCGAGCAGCTCGTCGCCGGCACCGACCGGTAGGGGCACTCGGCGGTCGGCACCCGGAAACGGGGGCGGGCGGCCGAATGTCACATCGCGTCGATCTGACCGAACCGATGTGACATTCGGCCACGGGCGGCGGGACGCACCGTCGTCCGGATCCGGCCGGGGCGTCACCCGATCCAGCACGCCAGCTCGTCGGACCGCGGGTTCACCACCACCGGATCGCCCTCGCCCCCGAACACCCGGACCGGTCGCGAGGCACCGACCGGTGCCCACCCGGGATCTCCGGTGGTCGCGAATTGCACCCAGGCGCGGTGCATCTCGTCGGCGAGCGACTGCGGGGGCCGGTCTCCGGTGAGCCGGTGGGCGACGTCGAGACGGTCGAAGACGAACGCGATCTCGAGCGCATGGCACGCCCGCAGATCCTGGACCGGGCTCGGCCACGCGAACTCGTACAACCGGGCCGTTCCACCGCCGCGGACGATCGCGTCCGCGAGGGCGACGGTGCCCGACCGGAACGCGTAGTCGGTGAGGATCGCGGCGAGCACGTCCCCGGGACTGGCCCCGGGACGGTGACCGGCGTACAGATCGGCGATCGCGGGATCGATCCCGTACCGGTGCAGGACGAACGGAAGGGTGTCACCGGTGATCACCGCGGCGATGCCGGTCGGCACCAGGAAGAACCGGAACTCGTCGGTGGTCGTTCCGGCCAGCACCGGCACATCCGTGCCTGCCCCCGCGGCGAGCGCGTCGATCGGCAGCGACGGAAGCACCTCACCGTCGATCGTGGGGAACAGGCTCATCACCCCCAGTCCGCGCTGCACCACCGACTCACCCCACCGGGCCGGATCCGGATTCTGTGCCAGTTCGAGACCGAGATCGTCCTGCGCGGACTGCAGGCGGCCGGGGTCGAGGGCACCGAATGCCGCGGCGGTGGCCGGCACCCCCAGGTTGCCGGCGAGGACGGCCGTCACCCGGCGCGCGTCCTCGACGTCCGCGGCCGCGGTGGCATTGCCGCTCTGCACGACGGCGCGGTGGAACAGGCCCGTCGCGGCGGGCGAGGCGAGCAACGCGGCCACGCTCATGCCGCCGGCCGACTCGCCGAACACCGTCACGTTGCCGGGGTCGCCGCCGAACGCCCGGATGTTGTCCTGCACCCAGCGCAGCGCGGCGATCTGGTCGAGCAGGCCTCGGTTGTCCGGCGCGCCGTCGAGCGAAAGGAACCCGGGGACTCCGAGCCGGTAGTTGACCGACACCAGCACCACCCCGTCGCGCGCGAAGGCACGCCCGTCGTAGCTCTCGATCCGGTTCGAGCCGCGGGTGAATGCGCCGCCGTGGATCCACACCATCACCGGCAGTGCCGAGGCACCCGGGTCCGGGGTCCACACCGACAGGTTCAGGCATTCGTCGCCGGGCTCGATGACGTTGCCGAGCAACGCGGCCGCGGGCGCGGCGTACGGCGACTGCGGACAGGTGGGGCCGGGTACGGTGGCGTCACGCGCCCCCTCCCACCGGGGTACCGGTGCCGGAGCGGCGAACCTCGCCGGTCCCACCGGGGCCGCCGCGTACGGGATGCCCAGAAACGCCCACACCCCGTCGACGACCGTCCCCCGGACCGCGCCCGCTCCGGTCTGCACCGTATCCGTCATGTCCCGTTCCTCTCCTCGCGGCTCCTCACAACGCCACCCACCCGAGCGAATGTATCGCTGATCTCCGCAGGAAAGGCCCGTTCGCTCGGTCCGACGGCTCCTATGCTGAGTGGGACGGTCATCGACTTTCCGCCCAGCCGAGGAGGCGCGGCATGCGAGCACTGGTGGTGTACGAATCGATGTTCGGGAACACCCGTCACGTGGCGGAAGCCGTCGCGCGCGGGCTGGGATCCGCGGTACGCACGGTTCCCGTCACCCAGGCACACGAGGAGAACCTGTCCGACTACGACCTCGTGGTGGTCGGCGGCCCCACACATGCGCACGGCATGAGCCGCGAGTCGACGCGCCACGGCGCGGCCGAGCAGGCCGAGAAACCCGACAGCGGACTGACGCTCGAACCCGACGCCGAGAGCGAGGGCGTCCGCGAGTGGCTCGATTCGCTGCCGTCCGGCGGCGGCAGGGCCGCAGCGTTCGACACACGCATCGACCTGGCGGCCGTGCTCACCGGCCGCGCGGGCAAGGGCATCGCCAAGAAGCTGCGCAAGCACGGGTTCGAGCTCGTCGCCGATCCGGAGAGCTTCCTCGTCGACAAGCAGTCGGCACTCGAGCCCGGCGAGGAGGAACGCGCCGAGCAGTGGGGCCGGTCGCTCGCACAGCAGGCGGCGAGCGGATCCGAAGAAGTGCGCTGACCCGCCCGTGGGCCGAGCGGATGTCCCGCTCGTCTCCGTGGGCCGACACGACGATACCTCCGCTCGGCGCACAGCCGCGCCCGACGGTCCATACTCGGGTCTATGCGACTGACCCACTTCGGACATTCCTGCCTGCTCGTGGAACACCTCGGCGCGACGATCCTGTTCGACCCGGGCAACTTCTCGCACGGCTTCGAGGGCATCACGGGGCTCGACGCCATCCTGGTCACCCATCAGCACCCGGACCACGCCGACCCGGCGCGGCTGCCGGCGCTGGTGGAGGCCAACCCGGGGGCCGCCCTGTACGCGGACCCGCAAACCGCCGCTCAGCTGGGCGGCGGCTGGCAGGCCGTGCACCCGGGCGACGCATTCACCGTCGGCGACGTGCGGGTGCGCGGCACGGGCGGCCGGCACGCCGTCATCCACCCGGAACTGCCGGTCATCGACAACACCGCCTACCTGCTCGGTGACGACGAGAACCCGGCGCGTCTGCTGCATCCGGGCGACTCGCTGTACATCCCGCACGAGAGGGTCGACGTGCTCGCGCTGCCCGCCGCGGCGCCGTGGTTGAAGATCTGGGAGTCGGTGGACTACCTGCGCGCGGTCAACCCGCGGGTGGCCGTCCCGATTCACCAAGGCATCCTCGCAGACCAGGCCACCGGCATCTTCTACGGCCGTTACTCCGAGATGGCCCCGGAGGGCACCGAGTTCCGGGTCCTGCCCGCCGAGGACTCGGTCGAGGCGTAGCCGCCGGTGCGTCCTTTGGGCTGCGGTAGCCGCCCAAAGGACGCACCGGCCGCGTCAGCGGCCGGCGGCGCGGCCGGCGGCGCGGCCGGAGAAGATGCAGCCGCCGAGGAAGGTGCCCTCGAGCGAGCGGTAGCCGTGTACCCCGCCGCCGCCGAACCCGGCGACCTCCCCCGCCGCGAACAAGCCCTCGAACACCGAGCCGCCGGTCGTCAGTACCCGGCCCGACAGGTCGGTCTCGAGCCCGCCCAACGTCTTGCGGGTGAGCAGGTGCAGCTTGACCGCGATCAGCGGACCGGCCTTCGGGTCGAGCAACCGGTGCGGGGCGGCGATGCGGGTGATCCGGTCCGGCACGTAGGCGCGGGCCGCGCGCATCGCCGCGACCTGCAGATCCTTGGTGTACTTGTTCGCGATCTCGCGGTCCCGGGCCTCGACGACCTGCCTGACCGCCGCATAGTCCAGGGGCGCGTCCGGGGTGATCTCGTTCATCCCTGCCACCAGGTCGGCGAGGGTGTCGCGGACGACGAAGTCGACGCCGCGCTGCTTGAACGCCTCCACCGGTGCCGGCGCGCCGGGCTTGACCCGCTGCAGCACCTTGCGGATGTCGCGGCCGGTCAGGTCCGGATTCTGTTCCTGGCCGGAGAGCGCGAACTCCTTCTCGATGATCTTCTGGTCGAGCACGAACCACGTGTGGTCGTGCCCGCTGCGCACGATGTGCTCGAGGGTGCCGAGGGTGTCGAAGCCCGGAAACAGCGGGACCGGCAGTCGCTTTCCGGTCGCGTCGAGCCACAGCGACGACGGGCCGGGCAGGATGCGGATGCCGTGGTTGGGCCAGACGGGGTCGTAGTTCGTGATGCCCTCGGTGTAGTGCCACATCCGGTCGCGGTTGACGATGCGCCCGCCGGCGCGCTCGGTGATCTCGAGCATCCGCCCGTCGACGTGTGCCGGCACGCCGGTGAGCATGTGCTTCGGCGGGTCTCCCAGCCGCTTCGGCCAGTTCTTCTTCACCAGGTCGTAGTTGCCGCCGATGCCACCCGAGGTGACGATCACCGCGCCGGCCGAGAATTCGAACTCGCCGGTCGCCACGCGCGACGACGCCACACCCCGCGCCGCCGACGACGGTTCGAGCACGGTTCCGCGCACCCCGGTGACGGCGCCGCCGGTGACGACGAGGTCGTCGACGCGGTGCCGGTTCCGCAGGATCACCCGGCCACGGTCGACGCCGTCGAGCACCGTGCGGGCGAAGATCTCGACGAGTCGCGGTCCGGTTCCCCACGTGATGTGGAACCGGGGCACCGAGTTGCCGTGACCGCCGGCGTCGTAGCCGCCGCGTTCGGCCCAGCCGACCATGGGAAACAGCTTCAGCCCGCGTTCCTTCAGCCACGCGTGCTTCTCGCCGGCCGCGAACTCGACGTAGGCCTGCGCCCAGCGGCGCGGCCAGTAGTCCTCGTCCTCCCGGTCGAACGCGGCACTGCCCATCCAGTCCTGCAGGGCCAGGTCGTACGAGTCGCGGATGCCGAGCCGGCGCTGTTCGGGGGAGTCAACGAAGAACAGCCCGCCGAACGACCAGAAGGCCTGTCCCCCGAGGTTGTGCGAGTTCTCCTGGTCGACCAGCACGACGGTGCGCCCGGCGTCGAGGAGTTCGGCTGTGGCGACGAGCCCGGCCAGACCGGCGCCCACCACGATCACGTCTGCGTCCATGCCCGCCAACCTACTGCAGGGTAGGTTCGCGTGGGCGGATCTCCGGGGTCAGGCCGCGCCGAGTGTGCGTGCGCGCGGCGGCCAGCGGTAGACCGAGGGCTGCGCCTCGAGGTGCAGGGCGAGGTCGACCGCGTCGAGCATCGCCTGCCGCGGTCCGGGACGGTCGAGCTGCTTGCCGGAGATGGACAGCCGCAGCAGCCCCCCGCGACGGGCGACCCGACCGGCGCCGATCACCATCGCCCGGCACCACCACGGTTCGGCCTTGGCGCCCTCCCCGATGCCGAACACCCGCGCGTGGGTGACGGTGTCGCGGTGAAGGTCGTGGATCCCGGCGACGCCGGCCATCAGCCGGAACCCGGTGGCGGGCAGCGCCGCGACGGCCCCCGGCGAGGCGAGCCAGCGCGGCGGTGCGAACAACCGGGTCCGCAGTCCCGTCTCCTCGAGCACCCGGTCGGCGGCGAGCAGCCGCAGCCGCGCCTCGTGTTCGGGCAGGACCGCGAACTCGGCGCGCCGCCGCTTCGTCGCGGCCTGGTCGTAGCCGTGCAGCACGATGGCGTCGCCGCCCTCGCGACGCTCGAGCAGCCACTCCTGGGTGTGCGGGTCGCGTGCGAGCCGGTAGTGGTCCTTCATGCGCGGCGCGACCAGCAGCGACAGCGGCACGCCGCGAGCGTCCATCTCCCGGGCGAAGGCGTCCACCGCCGGGCGGGTCTCGTCCCTGATGCCCGACACCGACACGATCAGCTGGCCGCTCATGGGCTCCACGGTGCCAGGGCCGGGTGAACGTCAGGCGTCGCGCACCTGAAGGGTTTCGGCATGCACGGCGTCGGCGAGGGGCCGGCCGGTCCGCCATCCGAACCGCTCGAGGTCGGGCACGTCCTGCAATCGGGTCACGGGACCGACGCACAGCCACGCGATCGGCCGCACCGGGGGCCGGGCTCCGACGAAGTCGGCGAGGAACGCCTCGTCGTAGAACGACACCCAGCCGACGCCGAGTCCTTCGACGGTTGCCGCGAGCCACAGGTTCTGGATCGACAGCACCGCCGAGAACACGCCCACGTCGTCGACCGTGTGCCGGCCGAGGATGTGCCGCCCTCCGCGCGACGGGTCGTAGGTGACCACGATCCCGGTGCCCGACTCGACGATGCCTTCGACCTTGATGGGATCGAACGTGCGCCGCCGGTCCTCCGGCAGCGAGTCCGCGAACGCGCGACGGCATCCGGCGACGTGGTCGGCGAACTCGGCGAGCCGCTGCGGGTCGCGGACCACGACGAAGTCCCACGGCTGGGTGTTGCCGACGCTGGGTGCCGCGTGCGCCGCCCCCAGCACCCGCCACAGGACCTGCTCGTCGACGCGCTCACCGGTGAACTCCGCGCGGACGTCGCGGCGGGCACGGATCACGTCGTACAGCGCCGCCCGCGCATCGATGGTGTCGGTCATCGCGCTCAGCGGGGCAACGCGGCTTCGAGGGCGGCGATCACTTCGGGGGCGTCGGGCTCGGTGCGGGGCCGGAACCGGGCGACGACGTTCCCGTCGGGTGCGACGAGGAACTTCTCGAAGTTCCACTGCACGTCGCCGGCCTCGCCGTTCGCGTCGGGGTGCCGGGTGAGTTCGGTGTAGAGGGGGTGCCGGCTCTCGCCGTTGACGTCGATCTTCTCCCACAGCGGGAACGTGACGCCGTAGTTGGTGGAGCAGAAGGTCTGGATCTCCTCGGCGGTCCCCGGCTCCTGGCCCATGAACTGGTTGCACGGCACGCCGACGACGGTCAGGCCCCGGTCCGCGTACTCGACGGCGAGCTTCTCGAGCGCCGTGTACTGCGGAGTCAGGCCGCACTTGGAGGCGACGTTGACCACGAGGACCGCGCGACCGTCGAACTCGGCGAGGGAGGTCGGCACCCCGCCGAGGGTGTTGATGCCGATGTTCTGCAGAGAAGTCGTCATGCCGCCCGACGTTAGTCGCGACGGTCCCCGGGGCGGTAGTGCGCCCCGGGGCCGCCGCGGGCAGGCACGTCAGAGTGCGGCGACGACCGCGAATGCGCCGAGGGCGACGAGCGCGGCGCCGGTCAGCGTCTGCACCCGGCGGTCGACCACGCACATCGCCGACAGGAAGCCCGGCATCGACCCACCGCCGCGGGTGTGCACGATCGCCAACAGGCTCGGCAGGCACCGGCCGAGCGAGACGAGCGTGAACAGCGCGGCACCGAGGACGGGTGAGCCGGCCGCGGCGACGCCGAGCACCAGCAGGTAGTACGCGCTCGACCGGATGAAGATCACGAAACCCGGCCCGATGAGGGCGCCGAAGAGCAGCGAGACCTTCCACGGTGCCATCGACCGGCGCAGGTGCCGCGGCAGCTGCCTGCGGCGCATCGGCGTCGGCAGCGTCACCAGGCCCAGCTCGTGCAGGCCGTAGGCGAACGCGACGGCACCCCACGCGAGGAGCGCCCACGTCACCGGGACCGCCCCGGCGACGAGCGCACCGAGCGCCCCGACGAGCGCGCCGGTCGGGGCACCGGTCGCGATCGAGCCGAGGGCGTGCCAGCCGAGCCGGCGCACCGGGGTCGACGAACCCGGACGGTCGGGCTGCTTCGGGGCGGCGACGACGCCGGCGACCGACATGCCGCACGTCGACCAGTTCGCGGCCAGGGCGGTGACGGCTCCGGCACCCACGACCGCGGCGGTCGTCGCTGCGGGCCCGGACGGGGTGAGCAGCGCCGCCGCCCCGGCACCGGCGACGCCGGCTGCGGCGATCAGCGCCGCACGGGTGTGCGACGGCACGGCCTTCTGCAGGGTGGGACGGATGTCCGGCACGTCCGTCGTCAGCGGCTCGTGCGCGAGAACTGCGGTCATGACTTCCTCCAGGGGATCGGTGTTTTCCGGATACGGACGGCTGGTTCAGGATTCGGTGACGGTGACGGTGACGGTGCCGGTCATGTACCGGTGGACCGAGCAGGTGTACGGGTAGGTGCCCGGCTCGTCGAAGGTGCGGGAGTACGTACCCTCCGCGGTGATCCCGCTGTCGAACGACCCCTCCGATACGACCTGGTGCAGCACCCCGCCGTCCTCGAACCGCCATTCGACGGTGCCGCCGGCCGGCACGGTCACGTCGGGCGGCGCGAAGTGGACGTTGCGGACGACCACCACCGCGTCCGGGGGGCGATCGGACGGGCCGCAGGCTGCGACGAGCGGAAACAGCAGGGCCGCAGCCCACCCCGGCTGCCGGCTCATTCCCGGACGATCACGGTGCCGACCATCATCGGGTGCGGCGTGCAGTGATACGTGAAGGTGCCGGCTTCGTCGAACGTGTAGGAATACGTTCCCTCGGTGAGGAGCTCGCTCTTCAGCCGGCCCTCGAGAGGGCCCTCCCCCACCACGTCGTGCGGCAGTCCGCCGTCGTCGAAGCGCCACTCGACGGTCTGGCCCTTCTCGATCGTCACCGACTCCGGGTTGTAGGCCATGTTCTTCACCTCCACGACGACGGTGGGCTCGGCCGAACCTCCGGCGGTGCCGCAGGCGGACAGGCTCACCGCGGTCAGCAGGCCGGCGAGCAGGACGGCGAACTTTCGCATGACGATTCCTCTCATCGGATGTACCGCAGGTTCGCGGTCATACCGGCTTCGAAGTGGTAGGCGTTGTGGCAGTGGAACATCCATTCACCCGGATTGTCGGCGTCGAATTCGATCGCGAGTTCGGCACCGGGCAGCACGTTGACGGTGTCGCGGCGCAGCCCGCCGTAGGCGCCGACCGCGAAGGTGTGCCCGTGCGTGTGCATCGGGTGCCACATCGTCGACGAGTTCTTCATCGTGATCCGCACGCGCTCACCCTGTTTCATGACCAGGCGGCCGGCGTCGGTCCCGGCCATGCCCCACACGTAGCGGCCCCCCGCCTGGATCAGCTCGATCCGGTAGTCCCGATCGAGTTCGCGTGGATCGAGCCGCACGGCCTCGACGGGCCGCAACGCGCTCTCCGCAACGAGCCGGCCGCCGAGTTCGGGGATCGCGCCGCCCACGTCGGCGTCGGCCATCGGCACCGCGTCCGGGGTGCGCAGCACCGTCGAGGCATATCCTGGCCGCCCTTCGACCTTCGCGACGATCGGCCACACGCCCGACTTCACGGTGACGAGGACGTCGTAGCGTTGCGCCATTCCGACGACGATCGTGTCGGCGACGGTGGGCTGCACGTCGAAGCCGTCCGCCGCGACGATCGTGAGTTCGTGCCCGGCCACCGCGAACCGGTACGGGGTCTCGGCCGCCGCGTTGACGATCCGCAGCCGCACGCGCTGCCCCGCCGCGGCGACGACCGGGGTGGGATCGTTCGGGGGCCGGCCGTTGATCAGGTGCAGCGGGTACGCGATGTGCTGGGTCATCCCGCCGAGCGCCGCGGAGTCGCCGTGCCCGGCACTCACCAGCTGCCGGGCGACGTCCAGGTCCCCGGCGGGCTGCGCCCCGGGTGCCGCACCACCGCCGTGCCCGCCGTGCCCGCCGGAGATCGCGGGGTTGAGCGCGGTGAGCACCGCGTCGGGTGTGGTGCCCAGGCCGTCGAGCCAGTCGTCGAGGACCAGCACGGCGTCGGCGTCGGCGCCGGTGCGGTCGTCGGGGTCCTCGACGATCAGGGCGCCGAACAGCCCGCGATCGGCCTGCAGGCCGCTGTGCGAGTGGTACCAGTGGGTGCCGGGGTCCGGGACGACGAAGCTGTAGTCGAACGTCGTGCCGGGCGCGATCGCCGCCTGGGTGACGGGCGCAGCACCGTCCATGTCGTTGCGGATCCGGATGCCGTGCCAGTGGACGGTGGTGTCGGCATGCAGGTCGTTGCGCACCGCGGCGTCGAGCCGGTCACCCCTGCGGACCCGCAGTTCCGGGGCGACGGCCCGGCCCCCGTACGTCCAGGTGTCGACGAGACGCCCACCCAGGTCGACGGTGGCGACGCCGGCGGCCAGCGCGAACGACGCCACGGTGCCGTTCCAGCCGCGGGCGGCCTCGGCGGCGGCGACCTCCGGGTCGGCCGGGGAAATGTAGTCGAGATCGGCCGCCGCCCCGTTCTCCGCGCCGGCGCCGGCCGGTTGCGTACCGGACGATGCGGTGGCGCAGCCGGCGGCGCCGAACCCGAGCGCGCTCATCCCCAGCGCCCCGGCCCCGAGGGAGCCGAGGGCCAGGAACCTGCGCCGGCCCAACACGGCGCCGGGTGGTCTCATCCGATCACCTCGGGGGTGAGCAGATCGGTGAAATCCTCGACGTTGCCGCTGATCTCCACCGAGGAGACCTGCTGCCCGGTCGCGGCGTCGAACCCGACGATGCGCTGCGCCGCCTCGCCCTGCCCCTCCGGGTTGCCGCCGAGCACGTAGAACGTGGCGCCGTCCACGGAGAACGCCATGCTCGCGATGTCGGTCAGTCCCAGGTCCGGCAGGCTCAGCGACCGGATCGGCGCGAGGTTCGCGGCGTCGGACAGCACGATGCGGGCCAGGTCGCCGCCGCGGGCGGAACTGGGATGGATCGGTGAGTCGGTGTAGGCGATCGCGATCCGGGTGCCGGTGTTGTCGATGACGTCGCTCGCGAACCGGCCCTCGGGCCGGCCGGCGTTGCCGATCGGCGTCACCGCGTCCTGCGGCAGGCCGTTCGAGAAGTCGAAGACGTACACGTCGCCGTTCTCCCCGACCAGCAGGGCCTTGCGTGCCTCGGCGGCCCACCCGACCTTCCGCGCGCTGACGAAGTCGTCCGGCAGCACCTTCGCCCGGGCGGTCTCGGCGGGCACGCCGTCGTCGCCGACGGAGATCCGGACGAGCTCACCGGTCTCCTCGCACACGCTGTAGATCTCGTGGTCCACGGTCCAGGTGAACGGTCCGCAGCCGACGAGCTGCACGGCTCCGCTCTGCTGCCTCGTCTCGAGGTCCACGACGCGGACGCCGTAGAGGCCGTCGTCCCAGGTGACGAAGTACCGCCCGTCGGAGGTGACCGCGTTGGAACCGGGCCGCGAGTGCACACGCGCGACGTCGGGCAGCAGCGCCTCGGCGGGCTCGAGCAGGTTTCCGGAGTAGGTGCTGACGGTGAAGTCGGCGGCGCCCCGCGATCCGCGGGGACGCCACACTTCGGCGGCGAGAACGGCCGGGTCGGACGGGGTCTCGCCGACGAAGCCGTGGATCACCGGGTCCCAGATGCCGGGCCCGACGACGATGCGGCTGCCGGCGACACCCGTCTTCGGGTCGAGGACGTTGACACCGAGCTCCAGCTTCCCGAATCCGCCTGCCACGGCGACGAGTTCGTCGCGCCCGATGGGCTCGATCTCGGAGACGTGCAGCGGTTCGGGGATGGTGTCGCCGATCTCCTGGTCGTCGTGCCCGAGGGCGATGCCCTCCCCCGGGGTGGTGAATTCGACGGTGGGATAGGTGACGTCGCCGGCGGTGCTCGGGTCGTCGCCGGACGAGCCGCAGCCGGCGAGGGTGACGAGCAGCGCGAGGGGCACGGCGGCCGCGGCGGGACGCACGAGGCGACGGGAACGCAATGTCATGATCCGGCACCGACCTTCGGACGCTCGGCGGGACGGGCCTGGCAGTCCTCGCCGATGATGGGGGCCATGGTGCAGGTGTACGACTGGGATTCGTCGGAGACGCACCAGATGATCTCCTGGTCGTAACTGCCCGAGACCGGGTTGTACATCACGGCCTGCATGTCCGGCTCGCCGCAGAACGCGTTGGAGCACGACGGGGCCCCGCAGCAGTCGTAGTAGGCGATGAGGTAGGTCTTGCCGGTGTCGGGGTTCGTGCAGCACCCGACCCAGAATTCGGCACCCGGTTTGCTGCCCGGCGCGCACGTGGTCACTCCGCCGCCGTTGCAGGCCGCGCAGGAGGTGCCGTCCATGTTGCACCAGCGCCAGTACTCGCACTCGGCCGGATCCTTGCCGTCGTAGACGGGCACGAGCGGTTCCGGGCCGGGATCGGGTGCGGGCTCCTGCGCGAACGCGGTGCGGGTCACCGGAAGCGAGCTGATGAGCGCCACTCCCGACACACCCATCGTCCAGCGGCCGAGACGGCTGATCATCGAGCGGCGCGACACCTGCTCCGACATCCGGCGTCCGGTCCGGCTCATGAACGAGCCGCCCTTGCCGGCCATCCAGGCGGCCTGTTCCTCGACGGTCTCCTTGTCGACCGGGTACCGGTTCTCGTACATCTCTTCCAACGCATCTCTCCGTTCGTCCGGGGGGATTCAGGCGCTCGCGGCGGCGCGGGCCTTGGCCTGTTCGTGCAGGTGCTGCAGCGACGGGGTGCCGGTCTCGAGGGCGTTGAGCAGGCTCTCGACCTGGGCCATGTGGTTGCACAGGCCCTTGGCGCGGATCTTGCCGTGCTCGTCGAGGATCACCCCGTAGGGCGTGGTGCCGACCTGGTAGGCGATGCCGACGTCGCGGCCGTCGACGTAGCTCAGTTCGGTGCCGATGTTGCTGCCGGCGAGGAACTGCCGGTGCTCCTCGGGTGTGCCGTCGGAGACGATCACGACGTCGAAGTCCCTCTCCGCCTTGGCCATCGCGCGGACGCCGGGCAGCAGACTCTTGCAGGTGGAGCAGGTGGGCGCCGTGAACAGCAGCAGCTGCGGCCGGTCCCGGTGCCCGCCGATGCCGACGGTGCGTCCGACGTGGTCGGTGAGGCCACGGAAGGACGGACCCGCCTGCTCGATCTTCGGGCCGGTGTCCATCATGCGGGCCCCGAGGGGTCCGAGCCGGACCTGCACCCGGCCGATCTCGCGGGCCAGCGCGAGCACCATCAGGAACAGCACGGCGACCGCCGCCGTCAGCACGGTGACCGCAACGAGAAGAATGGTGTCCATCTATCGGTCCTGTCTCGGAAAGGGTTTCGGGAGAGGGGTTCTCAGGCGCCGTAGCGCGACACGGTGGCGACGGCACGCAGTTCGGCGGACGCGGGGGTCAGGTGTTCGTCGACGGGCCGGCGCCCGACGTGGACCACGGCGCGCAACTGGGCTGCCGCGAGGGCGGCGGTGAGGACGAGCGCCGCGAGTGCGAGCGCTGCCGCCTGCTCGAGCACGCCGATGCCCGGGGGCCCGGTGAGGGCCAGCACGATCGACACGACGGCGAACCCGCCGGCCCGCACCGAGTGGAACCAGCCGATACGCGGCGCCGCATCGTGGTCGCCGAACGCGAAGCAGCCGCAGTCGAGCTCGCGCCGGCCGCGGGCGAGGTTCACGGTGAGGCCGACGAAGAAGCCGAGGAACAGCACCGCTGCGGCGGCCGCGGCGGTGCGGCCGGCGACGCCGAACACCAGCAGGGCACCCACGACGATCTCGGCGGCGGGCAGCACCCGCGCGACCACCCGCTCGACCCCGGACGGCAGCAGCCGGTAACCGCGGACAACGCGCAGCAGCCCCTCGTGATCGCCGGCCTTCGGCACCCCCGCGAGCAACAACGTCCCGCCGACGAGCGCCGCTACCACCGCCCACATCATGGTCGTCCCCTTCGCAGTCGAATGATCGTGCCGCTCAATCGTGCGCACCGGATGCGTCGCGAACGGGTCGTCGGGGAAACGTCCGGGGGCACCGCGAGTGGAACCCGGCGTCGCGGTGCGCCTCATGCGAACGCTGCAGGTGGGCGCGGTTTCTCGACCTTTCGGAGGACCTGTTCGCCGGGCACCCGGGCCGTGGGGTGGCGCGGGCCACAGCGCTGTCCCGGGCGGATTCCCACTTGCCGTCCACATGTCGTTCGCGGAGGAAACCGTCGCGTAACACCGCGGCGCTACGTTGTCCCTCGCCCTGAGGCGGTTCACCGCCCGGGTGCCGGCACCGCCGGCCGCACGGACGCACAGACGGGACACGACGATCGTGACAACCGCACTCCGGGCCGCGATTGCCCGCTCACGGGATGCCGGAACTCGCCGGGATCCGGTGTACTCGCCGCTGCGTGCCCTCGGCCGCCGGCAGCTCACCCCCGTCGACCTGCTCGGCCAGTCCCTGTCGACGATCGCGCCGGCCACCGGGATGGTGTTCATCGCGCTGTGGATGGTGACTCACCGCCCGGGCGTGGGCGGCCTGCTCGCGATCGCGGGGACCACCGCCGTGGTGGCGTCGGTGGCGCTGTGCATCACGCAGTTCACGCGGCGGCTCGCCGCGGCCGGCTCGCTCTACAGCTTCGTGTTCCAGGGCCTGAGTGCCCGCGCGACCCTCACCACGGGCGCGGCCCTGCTGGTGGGCTATCTCGGCATCTCGATCTCGGTGATGTCGCAGGCCGCGCAGAGCCTGCTCCGCATCGCCGACCTGCTCGGTGTGCACGTGTCCGGTGCCGCGCCGTGGTCGGTCACGATCGGTCTCGTGGCGCTCGCCGTCGCGGTGATCACCGTGCGTGGGGTGCGGTTCGCGACGCGCGCGATCCTGCTGGTCGAGACGTGTTCGCTCGTGCTCGTCGTGGCGCTCATGGTGGGCACCCCGGCCGGGGCGGGCCCGGCCACCACCGAACTGCCGGACGCCCCGCTGAGCATCATGCCGTTCCTCGCGATGCTCACCGTGCTGTCGATGGCCGGCTTCGAGAGCGCCGCGTTCTTCGGCCCGGAAGCCAAGCGGCCGTTGGTGACCGTCACGCGCACCGTGCTGATCTCTCCCGTCGTCGTCGGTGTGCTGTTCGTGTTCGCTGCCTGGGCCGCGTTGTCCGGTCACGCCGCCGTCGTCGTCGGCGCGTACTTCGACGGCACGGCGTCCGGCGCGAGTGTCGGCGTGGTGCTCGCCGTGCAGGCGGGTATGACGTGCTCGTGGCTGGCGTCGACCCTGGGCTGCGCGCAAGCCGGTTCGCGGTTGCTGTATTCGATGGGCGTCGAGCGGGTGCTGCCGAGCACCCTCGCCCGGGTCCACGACCGGTTCCGCACCCCGCATGTGAGCGTGCTCGCCTTCACGGCCGCGAGTCTCACCGGTGCATGCCTGTATGCGTCCCTCGCGGAGGCGGATTCGGGGTCGTTCGACGGTGTCGTCGAGATCGGCCTCGTCGTGGCCTACACACTGGTGGCCGTCGCGTCGTGGCGGTTCCTGCACCGCATCGGCGAGCACACCGTGGTGACGCGGGCGGCCGCGGTGTTCGTCTCGGTCCTGGGGATCGGTCTGCTCGGCTACATCGCCGTCGACGGCACCGCGCACGGCGTGTGGATCGTGCCCGCGGCGCTCGCGGCGGTCGCGGTGTCCGGCACGGTGTGGCAGTACGTCCTGCGGCGGGTCCGGCCGGGCAGCCTGGCGACGATCGGGGCGTTCGACTCGGTCGAGACCGGGGACATCCTCCCCGGGGCGGGGACTCTCGTGATCGGTGCGGACGGGCGGCCGCGCATACTTCCGGACGTCCCGCACTCCCGCGACGGGGACCCGGCTTGACGGCGCACGTGTCCGTGCACGCGGACGACTCGCACTTCAGCGGGCAGCAGCCGGGCGCGGTGCAGAAGGCACTGGGAATGCTCGAGGCGGTCGCGCAGCTCGGCCCCGGCACGTCCGCGAAGGAGATCGCCAGGTTCGCGGGGGTGCCGCCGACCACCGCGTACCGCATGCTCAACCTGCTCGTGGCCGACGGGTTCCTCGTCCGTGTGCCGGACCTGTCCGGCTTCGCGCTGGGCCGTCGCACCGCGGAGCTGGCGCGGGCGGCCGTCGAGACGAGCCCGTCGCCGACGCTGCACGACGCCGTGGAGGAGCTGCGGACCCGCACCCGCTTCGGGGTGCACGTCGCGTCGTTCGCGGCCGGGCGGCTGCGGTTCGTGGACAAGGATCCCGACCACGAGATCGTCGCCGTCGGTGCGCTGGCGAAGAACCTGCATGCCAACGCCCTCGGCAAGCTGATGCTCGCGCACCATCCGCACGTGCGTCCCGATCCGCGGCTGCGTCGCCTGACCGACCACACGATCTGCGACCCCGGCGTTCTCGCCGAGGAACTGCGCGCCGTCGCTGTCGCGGGTTACGCGTACGAGGGTGAGGAGTGCCGGATCGGGCGGGCCGCGCTGGCGGCGCCGATCCGGGACCGGTCGGCGTTCGTCGTCGGCGGCCTCTACCTGCAGGGGTCGGCGTCGCGGGTCACCCCGGACGACGCGGCGCTCGTCCGGTTCCTCGTCGACGGCTCGGCACGGCTGTCGGGGCTGCTCTGACGGGGAATGTC
This sequence comes from Rhodococcus sp. DMF-1, assembly GCF_021441945.1. Lineage (NCBI taxonomy): Bacteria > Bacillati > Actinomycetota > Actinomycetes > Mycobacteriales > Nocardiaceae > Rhodococcus > Rhodococcus sp. DMF-1. The sequence goes on along the minus strand of NZ_CP090442.1, from coordinate 5,497,070 downwards.
ACCGGGTGGGTAGGGGCGGGAATGTCACCGGGTGGGTAGGGGCGGGAATGTCACCGGGTGGGTAGGGGCGGGAATGTCACCGGGTGGGTAGGGGCGGGAATGTCACCGGGCGGGCATGGGCGGGAATGTCACCGGGCGGGCCGCGACGGGGGCGCGTCGTCCGGGGCGAGCTGCGCACCGATCCGCCGGAAGAGCGTGTCGGCCTTGTTCGAGTACGCGCCGGCGTCGTCGAACGCCGCCGGCGCGTAGGTGACGGCGACGGCGACGGCGATCTTCTGCGACGGCAGGTATGCCTCGACCGCGGCGTACCCACCGAACAGCGGGTTCTGCATCAGCCAGTTGCCGGTGATCACCACCCCGAGTCCGTAGGTGTAGCCCTCGGACTGCGGGAAGCACGTGGGACAACCGGGAAGCGCGGTGGTGCGGCCGCGCAGGTCGGTCGACACCATCGCCCGGTACGACTCCGGTGAGAGCAGCGCGCCGGTGCCGACGGCGACCGCGGTGTCGTGCAGGTCGTGGATGTCGGTGGTCTGGACGGCCCCGTGGGTGATCGTCCAGGAGGGATTCCAGAACGTGGATTCCTCGTAGAAGGGGGTCGCGACGGGGATCCCGAGCGCCTGCCGGCGTTCCGAGCTGAACGCATGCAGCACCGGTTCCGGGATCGCCGGCGTCTGCGACGGCGTCGTGCCGTCCAGTCCGAGCGGGTCGAGCACCTTCTCCTGCAGCAGTTCCGCCACCGGCCGGCCGGTGATCCGTTCGAGGGCCATGCCGAGGATCACGTAGTTGGTGTGCGCGTAGTTCCAGTTGGTGCCGGGCTCGTAGAAGAGGGGCTGGGACGTGCCGAAGGCGAGAAGTTCCTCGGGTGTCCAGTTCCGGAACGGGTCCCGGTAGATCGCGTCCGACAGTTCGGGATTCTGCACGTAGTCGGCGTAGCCGGAGGTCATCTGGGCGAGCTGGCCGAGGGTGACCCGGTCCGAATGCGGGATGTCGGGCAGCCACGTCGAGACCGTGTCGTCGAGGCGGACCGTCCCCTCGTCGACGAGTTGCAGCAGCAGCGTGGCGACGTAGGAGATGGCCACGGCGCCGTTGCGGAAGTGCATGTCGGTCGTCGCCGGCACGCCGGTGGTGGATTCGCCGTAGGCGCGGGTGAGGATCTCCCTGCCGTCGACGGTGACGCGCACGATCGCCGCCTTCAGATGCGACTCCGCCATGGTGTCGCGCACGATCCGGTCCACGGCCTCGGCCTGCGCGGGGTCGGCCGACGAGGAGGTCGCCGACGCGGCCGCGTTGTCCGCCGATCCGGGCGGGCCGGGTGCCGCGTCGTCCGTGGCCGTGCAGGCGACCAGGAGCCCGAGGGCGCACAGCACGGGCAGTATCCGCCGGGTCAGGGGCATACCTGATCTTGGCAGATGCGCTCGACCGGTGTGCTCACTCCGGCGCGGCGACGGCGGCTCGGCGCAGGTCCCGTCCGGACCGCAGGAGGGCGGTGAGTTCGGCCCGGCTGCGCACGCCGGTCTTCGTGTAGATCGCCTTGAGGTGATCGTGGACGGTGTTCGGGGTGATGCCGCGACGGGCCGCGATCTCGGCGGTCGAGTACCCGGCCATCGCCTCGAGGCACACGTCCCGTTCCCGGGCCGTGAGGGCGTAGGCGGCGAGCAGCAACTCGGCGAGTTCGCCACCGGCCGCGGGCTCGAGCGTGACCACGGTCTGCGGTTCGTCACCCCCGAGCAGCGCGGTGGCCCGCAGCAGGATCCAGCCGCCGGTGGTGTCGCGGATCCGCGTTCGGAACACACCCGAACCGCTCGCACGCGCCCCGAACGCGGCGGCGCGCACCATGACGGCCAGCCGTCCCGGTGCGATCTCGTCGAATCGTTCCTCCCAGTCGCGGGCGGCTGCCGTGAGCGCGAGGGGCTCGCCTCCGGCCCCGGTCAGGACCACCGCCGGACCCGGGTCGCCCCGGCCCGAGGGGGCGGTGGCGCACACGGCGGCGCGGGTCGCGACCGCCACCGCCGGCGCCACCTGCGTGAGGAACTCGACCTCGGCATCGGTGAAGTCCACCCCGGATCGAACGAATCCTGCTGCTCCCCAGCACAATTCACCACTCCGGAAGATCACGCGCAGTTCGTTCTCCACTCCGAGCGGACGCCACACCTCGGCGTGGCGAAGACAGTGGGCCACCTCGTCCGAGGGCAGATCCGATCCCCGGGTCGCCGTGCGGCCGGTGCGGAACAACTCGGCGAAGGTGCCGGGATCGTGCCCGCGGTACTCGCTCTCGGCGAGCAGCGGCTCGTACTCCGGCGGAATCCGGTCGGGGCCGCTGGTCATGGAGCCGATCGTCAGGGACCGGGGATCGATCATCGCCCAGCACGTCAGGTCGCTGCGCACCGTTCGGCCCACGAGTTCGATGGCACGCTCGTGCACCTGGGTCACGTCGGCGCCGGCGGCGGCGAGCGCCACCACCTCCCGGCCCACCTTCTCCGCCCGGATCTCGAGCATGATCCCAGTATGCGCCGGTGGCGGGCTACCACCCATCCCCGTTTCCGGGGATGGGCCACCGGCCGGGCGGTTCCTAACGTGACAGGCATGACCGAGAACACCGAACTCTGCAGGATGGGCGAGGGCCGTCGTCTCACCCTGCCCGACGCCACCGTCACGGCCCTGTCCACCGGCGCACACGCCGGCGGAGCGTACGAACTCTTCCTCGTCGAGGCGCCGCGCACCGAGCCGCCACCGCTGCACGCCGAACCGTGGGCCAAGTCGTATCACGTTCTCACCGGCCGGATCCTGGTCCGCGCCGGCACGGAGGTGCACGAACTCGCGGGCGGGGACACGATCACCGTGGCGGCGGGAACGATGAACTCCTTCACCGTCCTGACCGGCACCGCGACCTTCCTGCTGATCGCGGCCGGGACGTCGATGAGCGGCTTCTTCGGCGCGCTCGAGGGCCTCGCGTCGCCGCAGTCGCCGGGCGAGTCCGCCCGCGCGCTCCGAGCGGTCGCCGACCGGTACGGGGTCGCGCTCGCAACGGAGGCGGGTGCGCCGTGATCACCCTCGCCCAGCTCGCCGCGTCCCTCGCCGCGGCAGTGCATCTGCTCGCGTTCGTGTGGGAGACGCTGCTGTTCCGGCGGCCGTCGATCCACGAGGACCTGTTCCGCATTCCCTCCGGCGACGTCGCGGCGGTGCGGATGTGGGCGTTCAACGTCGGCTTCTACAACCTGTTCCTCGGCGCCGGGGCGCTGATGGGGGTGGCCCTGTGGCGGGCGGGCGAGGACACGGTCGGACGCGCGCTCGTGCTCTACACGTGTTCGTTCATGCTGCTCGCCGGGATCGCCCTGTTCGTCTCGGACCGCCTGGCCATGAGCCGGCCCCGCGGCGCCGGGCTCGGGGGTGCCGCGGCGCAGTGCACGCCACCGGCGATCGCGCTGATCGCGCTCGCGGCGGCCTGATCCGCGTCACGTCCGTGCGGCGACGTACCGCCGCAACGCCGCGTCGCGGTCGGCCGGTGCCCGGCGCGGACAGCTCGTGCACTTGTCGCTGCCGGTCGCGCGGTAGATCAGGCAGCAGGAGCTGCGGCGCACGAAGCGCCGTCCCGATTCCGGCGATCCCGGCGCCGCCGTCCCGCTCCCGCCCGGTCCGACGTCGACGAAACGCGGTGGGAGCAGGGGCGGTACGGACAGCACGGCGGCAAGAGCGCATCCGTCCTCGGTGCGGTGGGCGGCACGCCCGGCGTCGAGGGCGCGGTTGGCGATCGAGTCGGACGCGACGGCCCACAGCGCCCGCTCCGAGGCACCCGACACCCCCGCGAGCGGTACGACGATCGCCGACAGCGCCGGCCCGAGAGCACGCGCGAAGGCATCGGCCCCGGTCAGCAGGTGTGAGGACCGTACCGCGCCGAGGTAGCCGTCCGGTCGCAGCGTGCAGCGCCACCGGGCCGGGTCCGGGTCGGGGGCGCAGCCGGTGGCCAGGAGCATCGCGACGGGTCCGGCCACGAGTGTCGAACTCGCCGAGTACCACCAGAGCGTGCCGGCGACCCGGGGGTCGGGGCAGTCCCATCTGCGTCCGGTGTCGCGGACCCGTTCGGCCAGCCACTGCGGATCGGTCGAGAGCCTGCCCGGAAGGACGACGGGCCCGAGGTCGACGGTGTGCGCGAAGTCGCCGAGCAGGGACCGGGCCGCGGCATAGGCACGCGCCACGGCACCGGAGTGGCGGTCAGGCATCGACCGGCCCCCGGACGTCGAGGGTGCGCCGGCCGTCGCCGTCCACACCGACCCGGCCGCGGACGCCGAAGACCTCCGCCAGCAGCGCGGGTTGCAGGACGTCCTCCGGAGTTCCCTCGGCGACCACCGACCCGTGGTTCAGCACCGCCATCCGGTCGCAGTACTCGGTCGCCAGCCGCAGGTCGTGCAGCGTCACCAGGACGGCGAGCCCGTCCGCGGCGAGGCCGCGCAGCAACTCCAGCACGGTCAGCTGGTGACGCAGGTCCAGGTGATTGGTCGGCTCGTCGAGCAGCAGCACCCGGGGCTGCTGGGCCAGGGCCCGGGCGATGGAGACACGCTGACGCTCTCCCCCGGACAGGGCGAGCACGTCGCGGTCGGCGAGGTGCAGCAGCCCGAGCCGGCCGAGCACGTCCTCGACCACCGCCCGGTCGTCGTCGCCGAACGGTTCGAGCCAGCCGCGGCGGGCGGTGCGCCCGAGCTGCACCGATTCGCGGACGGTCGTCCCGCCGAGCGCGACCGGTTCCTGGACGCCGACCCCGACGAGGCGGGCGAGGGAGCGGCGCGTGACGTCGGTGACGTCCCGGTCGTCGACGGTGATCGTGCCGGCCCCGACCGGCACCGCGCGGTAACAGGCGCGCAGCAGGGTCGTCTTGCCGCTGCCGTTGGGTCCGACGAGGGCGAGTACCCGGCCCACCGCCACGTCGAGGTCCACCCCGTCGAGAACGATGCGTTCGCCCAGCCGGGCACGGACCCCGGTGGCGCGCAGGCAGGTCACCACTCCCGCCCGTAGCTGCGCCACAGCATGACGAGGAAGGCCGGTGCCCCGAGCAGTCCGGTGACGACCCCCACCGGCAGTTCGGTCGAGCTGCTGACCGAGCGGGCGACGACGTCGGCCAGGACCAGCGCGAGCGCCCCGGCCACCGCCGCCACGGGTATCGACCGGACGCTGTTGCGGCCGACGAGGTGACCGGCGACGTGCGGGATCAGCAGTCCGATGAAACCGACGGTCCCCGAGACCGCCACTGCCGCGGCGGTGAGCAGCGAGACCGCGAGCAGGATCAGGATGCGGAACCGCCGCACGTCCATTCCCAGCGCGGTCGCCCCGTCGTCGCCGACGAGCAGCAGGTTCACCTGCCGGCCGCACAGCAGGACGCCGCCGCCGACGACGAGCAGGACCAGCGCGGGCACGGCCAGCACGGACCAGGTCGCATCCCCGAATCCTCCTGCCAGCCAGCGCATCACGGTGCCGAGCTGGTGGTCGTCACCGAGGACCAGCAGGGTGAAGGTGGTCGCCGCGGAGAACACCATCGACATCGCCACGCCGACGAGGACGATCGCGGTGACGGCGTGGGCGCGCACACTGACCGCGATCGCGCCGGCGAGCGGGACCAGGGCTCCCAGGAAGGCCGCGAACGGCAGGGTGAAGGCTCCGAGGGCGCCGCCGCCGACACCCAGGACCGTCACCAGCACCACCCCGAACCCGGCGCCGGAGGACACGCCCAGCAGATAGGGGTCGGCCAGCGGATTGCGGGTCACCGCCTGCGCCACCACCCCGGCGATCGCGAGCGCGGCACCGACGACGGCCGCCGTCAGCGCTCGGGGCAGGCGGGAGTCGACGACGATCGCTTCCCGCGCCGCGGTCCACCACGGCATGAAGGCTCCCGGGGCGAGGCGGTGCGCGACGATCGCCCACACGTCGCCGAAGGGGATGTTCACCGTGCCCAGCGATACGGCGCCCGCCAGCGCCAGCACGAGCGCGGCGAGCAGCGGCGGCAGGATCAGCCACAGCGAACGATGGTGCGCGCCCCCCTCGCCTGCCCGGACCGTCGTGGCCGGGGCGTGCGGCGACGACGGGCCGGTCAGGGTGCCGGCGGCGGTCACGGCGCGTCCGGGAATGCGGCCGGGTGCAGTCCGCGGGCGATCGTCTCGACCGAATCGACCATGCGCGAACTTTCGAAGAAGTCGTCGAGCGGCACGACGACGAATCGGTCGTTGCGCACGGCGGGTGTGGTGGCCACGATCGGCTGGTTCTTCAGATAGGCGATCTTGTCCTGCGCGCTGGTCGCACCGTAGTCCAGAACGACGATCGCCTCGGGTGCGCGCTCACCGACGATCTCCCAGCCGGTGGTGAAGTACGGCTTCGGGCCTTCGGCGGTGATGTTGTCGGCGCCGGCGTAGCCGGCGATGAGGTTGCCGATGCCCACGCCACCGACCGAGAGCGGTTCGGCCTCGCCGGAGTCGTAGAAGAAGGTGCGCACGGGTGCGACGGCAGCCTGCGCCAGCCGGGCACGTACCGCGTCGAGTTCCGCGGTGATCGACCGGGTCAGATCCGCGGCCTGCTCCTCGACACCGAGAAGAGCGCCGAGCTGGGCGAAGTCGTTCTCCAGCAGGGCGATATCGGAGAAGCCGGCACCGCAGTACTCGGAGAACAGGAACGTGTGGATCCCCGCCTGCTCGAGCGCGTCCCGCCCCCGACCGGTCTTGTCGTCGAATGCGCTGCGCATCCCGCCGACGACCAGGTCCGGTTCGAGGTCGCGGATCTGCTCGTATGTCGGGTACTCGGCGGCCAGCGACGGGATCGCCCGGAACTGCTCGGCCGTCTCCGGGAGCGGGTCGTCCTTCTCGCCGTAGCCCATGCCGACGATGCGGTCCCCCACGCCCATCTGGATCAGGGTTTCGGTGACGTGGTCGTTCATCGACACGATCCGCTGCGGGGGCGCGTCGTAGGTGGCGGTGCGTCCGCAATTGGTGATCGAGACCGGTTCGGCGAAGGCTGCCGCGGACGGGCCGGCGCCGATGTCGGCGCCGCGCGAACAACCGGCCGCGGTGGCGACGGCGAGGACGGCGAGAACCGCGGTGGCGGGACGGCGGAAGTCGACGGGCATGGGACCTCGTGCTCTGCTCAGGTGGCACGGGGCAGACTCCGGCACGGCAGCGGCCCCGGACAGAGGTCACCGACTACCCTGCTGGACTCCATCTCGTAGACCACGACGAAATACCGGAGTCGCGCACGTCCATGCAGGCGATCGGGCTCACCGTCGGGTGGACGGTCTACCGTTGCGGGTCAGCGCCGGACTCGGACCGGACTTTCCCTGCATGGGCGTCAGCAACGCTGCGGTCATTATGCATGTCGACGGCCGGCACGTATCGCAGGGTCGGTCCCGAATGCGCGGGTCCTCGGAACGGCGGCCGGGCGCCGTCCGCGCCGCGTGCTCGAAATTCACCCCTGCTTTCACCCCGTTCGCGACGCTCGCTCCGGCACCGCGGCAAGCTCCGATGCGTTCCACCCGATGGAGGCTGTCGGACAGGCCGCACTCTCGTGCAGCCGGAGCCGTCGCCGCCGGCCCCTCCCCGGAGGGGAACGCGCCGGAACGTCGAGTGGGGATGCGGACCGGCGGGGCCGGTCACCGCGCAGGGGGCGGTGGCCGGCGTCCGGGCGCGGGCAGGCCGACTCTACGAAACCCAGAGTTCAAAATGCGGCCATCTGCCGGAGACCCGGCGCCGCGACACTGGAGGCACAAAGTGTCAACGACGGACGGGGAGACACTGATGTCCGAGAACTTCGCCCACCGACCCGACCCCCACTTCGCTCTGCCGCCCGCGGCGGTGCGCCACCCGGTACGCCTCGACGACCCCGCCCCGGCCCGCCCGGCGCCCGGCCTGCGTCCGCGGTTGGGCACCGTGCTCGGTACGGTCGTCTCCGCGGGGGCCGTCGCCACGATGGTCACCGGCTTCGTCGCGGTCGGTGCCGCCGCCACCGTCTCCGGCGTGATCTCGGCGGTGCGGCTCGGTCCCTGACCATTCCGGCGAACTTCCTCAGTTGCCGAACTGCACGCTGTCGACGACGACGTCGGACCCGAACAGTTCGCGGGCACGGGCCAGGGCCGCGTGGCGCACCTCCGGTTCCGACAGCCTGATGGGCAGCGCCAGGGTCAGCAGCGAGGAACGACCGCCGGACCCGGGCCGGGTCCTGACCCGGCACACCCAGTCCACCGTTCCGCCCTCCCGGCGCGACGCCAGCTCGGTACGCGCGACGTCGCGGGCGGAACACGGCAGGGCAGGGTCGGTCGTGCGTTCGAGCTCGGCCACGAAATCCTCGAGACGCTCGGTGCGCCACTGACGCAGTCCGGCCACGCGCGGTTCGACGTACATCTCGACACCCTTCGACGCCGGACGACCGTCGGTTTGCGCCTGCCGGAGCACACCGCTGACGAGGCCTGCGGCGTCAGTGAGAACTGACTTCTACCGAGACCATCGCGGCGCGCGGCTCCCGCGTTTCACGAGCCCGGCAGCAGACTGCGCAGCGCCGGCAGCAACTCCTGTTCGGCCCACCGGATGAACGGTTCCTGCCGGTCACCGCCGATCTGGACGAGGGCGACCTCGGTGAACCCCGCCTCGACGAACGGCCGGATTTTGTCGACGTACTCGTCGATGTCGTCGCCGCACGGAAGTTGCGCCCCGACCTGTTCGGGCGTCACGAACTGGGTCGCGGCCGCGAACGAGGACGGCGCGGGCAGATCCGGGTTGACCTTCCAGCCGAGGCCGAACCAGCGGAACTGCTCGTGTGCCCGTCGCACAGCCGCGTCGCGGTCGGTGTCGTAGGAGACGGCGATCTGCCCGACCCGCGGTTTGCCCGCTCCCCCCGCCTCGTCGAACATCCGGGTCAGGTCCGGCTCGGGTTCGGTGGCGACCATCAGGTCGGCCTTCTCCCCGGCGAGGGAGCACGACCGCGCGCCGGAGACGGCGATCCCGATCGGCACCCGGTCCTCGGGCAGGTCGTACAGGTGCGCGGACTCGACGTCGAAGTAGTCGCCTCGGAAGTTCACGTTCCCGCCGTCGAACAGGGCCGAGATGATCTCCACGGCCTCGGCCAGCATCTCGTGCCGGGTGCCGACGGCGGGCCAGCCCTTGCCGACGACGTGCTCGTTGAGGTTCTCCCCCGCGCCCAGTCCGAGGCGGAAGCGGCCCCCGGACAGGATCTGCATCGTCGCCGCCTTCTGCGCCACCACCGCCGGGTGGTACCGCAGGATCGGGCACGTCACGTAGGTCATGAGCGGGATCCGCTCGGTGGCCTGCGCCGCGGCACCGAGGACGGACCACGCGTATCCGGAATGTCCCTGTTCCTCCAGCCACGGGTTGTAGTGGTCGCTGATCACCGAGAAATCGAAGCCGGCCTGCTCCGCCATCTGCACGTCGCGGACGAGGTGGTCGGGCCGGGACTGTTCGCAGAGCATGGTGTAGCCGAAGTCGGTCACTGTTCGTTTCCTCCCGTGGTCGGTGTCGGGCGCCGCGCCGGGGCCGGCGATCCGTCCCTGTCGAATACCCACCGGTCGTCTCGGTACACGACAGTCGGGCAGGAGCCGTGGCCGCGGCTCCACCGTCCCCCGATGAGTTCGTCCCGTCCGCGGAGTCTCAACTCTCGCATCACCGTCATCGCCGGCGCGGGTGCTTCGACTGCGGAAGGTTCGGAATATCGATGACACGCGCCCGCCGAGGCGCTCGTCCGAGCCCCGCGCCGGCTTCCTCGTCTCGCGTTGCGAGCTCGAGGATCACCTTGCCCACCGCGTGAAAGGGACCTGCTGTGAACCTGCAATCCGGGGTCGCGCCGACCTACGACGGCCTGGCCGACCTGCTCGCCTCCGTCCCCGCGGAGACCTGGGACGCGCCCTCGCTCTGCGAGAAATGGCAGGTGCGCCACGTGGTCGCGCACGCAACGATGCCGGCGCGGCTCACACCCGAACAGTTCGGAGCCGAGATGGCGGCGGCGGGCGGCGACTTCACCGTGCTGTCCGACACCGTGGCCGCCCGCGACGCGTTCCTTCCGGTCTCCGAACACCTGGCCCATCTCCGGTCGCCGCTGCTGCACGCGTGGCAGCCGCCGGGCGGCGGCGCGGCCGGCGCGCTCAGCCATGCAGTGATCCACTCCCTCGACGTCACGGTCGCGCTCGAGCGGCCGACGGTTGCCCCGGCCGAGGCCGTGGTAGCCGTCCTCGACCAGCTCACCGCCGCGAACGGCGCAGTGTTCGGGGTCGACCTGACCGAGGTCCGGCTCGAAGCCGACGACGCCGACTGGAGCTGGGGCAGCGGCGAGGTGGTGCGGACCGACAGCGGCCGCCTGGTGGCACTGCTGAGCGGCCGCACCCTGCCCGACGGCCGCACACTGCGCCGTGACTGACCGACCGGCCGACTCGAAGGCACCCGGGTCGCCGTCTCCCACAGCAGGGTGACGGAGCATCGGCCCCGGGTCGGATTTCGGGTTCGCCTCCGCCCGATCCGCGCCGCGGGCACACTCACTGCATGGACCGTTCGGCCACCCGACGAGGAACGACGCCGACCGGATGCGGATCGCCGCACCGGAGACGACCTCGACCCGGGGATCCCCGTTGACCGGAGCGTCACCCGCGCCGGAAGCCCGGCAACCCGGATTCGACGACCTCGAGATCGGTGATCTCGTCCGTCGCACCGGCGTCAAGTGGGCACGTGCCGTCCGCGCGGGCGCCCTGCCGGCCTGGGTCGCCGACATGGACTTCCCGATCGCCCCCGCGATCCGGGACGCGCTGTGCGACGCGGCCCGGTCGGGAGAGCTCGGCTACCCCGACTGGGCCGGCGGCACCCCGCTGCGCGCGGAGTTCGCCCGGCGGATGCAGTCCCGCTACGGATGGACGATCGACCCCGCCGACGTGCGGGAGCAGACCGATCTCATCCAGGCGCTGCAGCTGATCCTGCATGTGCACACCGAGCGCGGCGACGGTGTCGTCATCCAGACCCCGAACTACCCGCCCTTCCTGGCCACGATCGCGACCATGGGCCGCAGGACCGTCGAATTCCCGTTCGTCGACACCCCGGAGGGGTGGCGGCTCGACTTCGACGCGCTCCGGGCCTCGCTCGTCGCCGAACGCCCGAAAGTGCTCGTCCTGGTCGACCCGCACAACCCGACGGGACGGGTCCACACCCGTCCCGAACTCACCCGCATCGCCGAACTTGCCGCCGAGTTCGACCTGCTCGTCGTCAGCGACGAGATCCATGCGGAGCTGATCTACGCGCCCCACCGGCACATCCCGTTCGCGTCGATCGGTGCGGACGCGGCGGCGCGGACGATCACCCTCACCTCGGCCGGCAAGGCATTCAACATCGCCGGCCTGCGCTGTGCCGTCGCGCACTACGGGTCGAAGCAGTTGCTTGCCGTGCGGGACCGAGAACCGCCCGACCTGTACGGCACCGTCTCGACCCCTGCCGTGCTCGGCACCCTGGCCGCATGGCGACACGGCCAGGACTGGCAGGAGGCCCTGCTCCGCGTGCTCGACCGCAACCGCCGGCGGGTCGACACGGTCCTGCGTGAGCACCTGCCGGAAGCCCGCCACCATCGGCCGGAGGGCACCTACCTCAGCTGGGTCGATGTCTCGGCTCTGGCCGTCGACGATCCGGTCCGCCGGATCCGGGACCTCGGCCGGGTGCTGGTCGACGGCGGCCGACCCTTCGGACGTTCGGCAGAAGCGTTCGTGCGCATCAACTTCGCCACGTCGGGGGCCGTCCTCGAGCACATCCTCGACGGTGTCTCGGCGGCGCTGCGCGGCCGGCGAGCCGACTCACCGCTGACCGATCTCCTCGGCACCTGAGCAGTCCCGGTCGCGCGGCACCTCCCGCTCGAGTTCGTCGAGCCAGATGCGCGCGGACGCATCCGAGGGCGCGCGCCAGTCCCCGCGCGGTGAGAGCGAGCCACCGGCAGCCACTTTCGGACCGTTCGGCATCGCGGACCGCTTGAACTGACTGAAGGCGAAGAACCGCTGGACGAACACGCCCAGCCACCGCCGGATCTCGGGCAGGTCGTACGCGCGGCGGGCATGCTCGGGATGGCCGGCCGGCCAGTCCCCGGCACCGGTCTCGTGCCAGGCCTGCCACGCCAGGTAGGCGATCTTCGACGGCCGGAACCCGAAGCGCAGCACCTGGAACAGGAAGAAGTCGTGCAGGTCGTACGGACCGATCGCGGCCTGGGTGCTCTGCGGTGTCTCCCCCTCCCCGACCGGGACCAGCTCGGGACTGATCTCGGTACCCAGGACGGCCTCGAGAACGGTGCCGACCTCGGCGTGGAACTGCCCGGACGAGACGACCCAGCGGATCAGATGCTGGATCAACGTCTTCGGCACCCCGGCGTTGACGTTGTAGTGCGACATCTGGTCCCCGACGCCGTACGTCGACCAGCCCAGTGCGATCTCCGACAGGTCCCCCGTCCCGAGCACCAGCCCACCGCGCTGGTTCGCGGCCCGGAACAGGTAGTCGGTGCGCAGCCCGGCCTGGATGTTCTCGAACGTGATGTCGTAGACCCGCTCCCCGCGCGCGAACGGGTGACCCAGGTCCTCGAGCATCACGCGGGCGGCACGGGTGATGTCGATTTCCTCGAGCGTCACCCCGAGCGCGCGGCACAGCCGGCGGGCGTTCTCCCGGGTCCGGTCGCTCGTCGCGAACCCCGGGAGGGTGAAGGCGAGCACGTCCTCACGCGGACGGCCGAGCCGGTCCATCGCCTTGACCGCCACGATGAGCGCGTGGGTGGAATCGAGTCCGCCCGACACCCCGATGACGACCTTCGGCCCGCCCGCCGTCGGACCACTCAGCGCACGCAGGCGCTGTTCGAGCCCCGCGACCTGGATGTTGTAGGCCTCGTAACAGTCGTGCTCGAGGCGGGCCGGGTCGGCGGGCACGAAGGGGTAGCGCTCGACCCGGCGTCGCAGGCCGATGTCGGTGAGCGGGGGTGCGAGGGTGAACGTGATGCGGCGGAACGCGTCGAGACGGGCGGCGTGACGACGCCGGTTGTCGTCGAAGGTGCCCATGCGGGTGCGCTCGTTGCGCAGCAGCTCGAGGTCGACGTCGGCCACCGCGTGCTGTTCGCCGCGCGGGAACCGCTCGGTCTCGGCGAGCAGCATCCCGTTCTCGTACACCATTGCCTGCCCGTCCCAGGACAAATCGGTGGTGGACTCCCCCGCTCCCGCCGCGCAGTACACGTAGGCGGCCAGGCACCGCGACGACGCCGAACGAGCCAGCAGATGCCGGTCCTCGGCGCGGCCGACGGTGATCGGACTGCCCGACAGGTTCGCCAGCACCGTGGCGCCGGCCAGAGCGGCCTCCGCGCTGGGTGGGATCGGCACCCACATGTCCTCGCAGATCTCCACGTGCAGCACCAGACCGGGAACATCCGTGGCCTCGAACAGCAGGTCGGGACCGAACGGAACCTCGTGACCGGCGAGGCGAACCGTGCCGCGCACGTCGTCGCCCGGTGCGAGCTGCCGGCGCTCGTAGAACTCCCGATACGTCGGCAGATACGACTTGGGTGCGACCCCCAGGATCCGCCCGCGGTGCACGACCGCCACCACGTTGTAGATCCGGTGCCGGGGCCGCAACGGCAGCCCCACCAGCAGGACGGGCAGGAGGCCCGCCGAGCCGGCGACGACCTCCGCCAGTGCCCGCTCGGCCGCCTCCAGCACCGTGTCCTGCATCGACAGGTCCTCGATCGAGTACCCGGTCAGCGTCAGCTCGGGAAACACCGCGAGCCCGACCCCGTCGTCGTGGCAGACCCGTGCGGCCCGCAGCACCGTCGCCGCGTTGGCCGCCGGGTCGACGATCGCCGTCGGCGTCGCGCAGGCCGCGACCCGCAGGAAGCCGTGGCGGTAGCTGGACCGGAACTCGGCTCTCGCCTCGGTGTCGGGGACGTCCCGAGGGCCGGCTTCCTCGTTCATCGCACAGCCTCCTTGCTCGCGCCCGCGGCGCCCGGATCGCGTGATCGAATCCTAGGGATCCGGCCGCTCGGCGCCACCCGGGGCCGTGGAGCGGTCCGGATCCGGACTTTCGCGGCATCATCTCGGCGTTCCGGGGAACACTTGCAGTACGGAAGAATCGGGATACGTCCGCGCGGCCCAGGGGGTGGTGATGGCCTACCGGCACGAGGAGTTCGTCGCTGCGCTGTCGAAGTTCGCGCAGCGCCTGCTGACCCCGTACGAGGTCGACGCCGCTCTCGACGCAGTCGTGGGCAAGGTGACCTCCGTGCTCGAACTGACAGGAGCGGGAGTGACTCTGCACGTCGACGGCCGGCTCCGGTTCGTCACCGCCGCCGGCGAACAGGTCGACGCGATGGAGCGGTGCCAGGAACGATTCGACGCCGGACCGTGCGCGCACGCCTTCACCCACGGCGAGACCATCGCCGTCGCCGATGTCCGCGGCCGCGACGACCTGTGGCCGGAATTCGCCGCCGAGGCGCGGCGGCTCGGGATCGCCGCCGTCGCCGGTGTCCCGATGCAACTCGGCGAGGTCAAGGTCGGCGCCCTGGACCTCTACTGCCGCGAACCCCGGGAATGGGCCGACGACGAGCTCGCCGCCGCGCAGGTGTTCGCCGACATGGCCACCGGCTACATCGTCAACTCCGACAAGATGCGCCAGCAGGAACAACTCTCGGCGCAGCTGCAGACCGCGCTCGACACCCGCATCGTCGTCGAGCAGGCCAAGGGCATCACCGCGCAGGCCCGCGGCGTCACCCCGGCTGCGGCATTCGAGCTGATCCGCTCCTACGCGCGCCGCCGTCAGGCGCCGGTGCGCGCCGTCGCCCAGGCGATCGTCGAGGTCGGTCTGCGCGTCTGAGCGCGTCAGAGCTCCGCATCGATCTCCCGCACGAGGGCGACCAGATTCCGGTGGTGCGAGCCCGCCCAGTAGATCCGGCCGCAGTCCGTGCAGCGGGAGAATTCGTCGTAGAAGCGGCGGGTGAGCGGCTCGAGCTGATCGAGCACCTCCTCCTTGGACACGGCGACGAGCCTGCCGTTGCAGCGCAGGCATCGGGTGAACGGAGCGAACCGTGCCCCGAGATCGAGCCGGCGCACGACCTCGACGATCTGTTCGAGCGGACGGTCGGCGTGCACGAACAGCCCGTGGGTGATCTCCCGGCGCTCGAGCAGTCCCCGGTCGCGGGTCAGCAGGATCCGCTGATGGGCACTCCCGATCCGCGCCAGTTCCGCGTCGTCCATGTCCGACGTCCAGATCACGTCGAACCCGAGCAGCCGGAGCAGGCGTGCGAGCCGGCCCAGGTTCACGTCGACCACGAACCGGGGCTCCCGCAGCGGAACCGGGCGCAGCCGGGTGATCGGTTCGATGTCGAGCGCCTCGAACAACGGATAGACCGCGATGCGGGCACCCGGCCGCGGGCGGTACGCGAAGTCCACCGGCTCCCCGTCGACCACGATCAGATCGATCTCCGTGTGCGGGATGCCCATCGCCTCGACGACGTCCTTGACCGTCTGGTGGCTCCGGAACGGCCGTCGCACCGCGACGCCCCGCGACTCGGGCGCGACGAAGTCGTTCAACTCGGCGTACGCCCGGACCTCGACATGGCCGGTCATCGAACGATGGTCGCGCGGAGCGGGCATCGGCACAACCTCCCGGAGGCGCGCGGTCAACGCGGAACGTGGCCCCGCGTCGCAGGCATGCGCCGGACGACGTGGATCGAAGTCGAGCAGGGCTGAATACACTGACCGGAGATCGGTTCACTGCGCTGCCGGACAGAGAACCGGAGAGGGGTTCGGATCGCCCATCCTTCGGCGGGGCGATCCTGGCACTGCGGGCCGCCCGGGCTCGCGACCGGCTCGCGGCGTGGCAGCACGCCACCCGGCTCCGCCTGCCTGACGATCACCACCGCAGGAGTACCCGATGACCTCTCGCACCGGACCGCACCGGATCGCCCCCGGCGTCCACCTCCTCCGGGCCGGGCGGACTGCCGCCGCCCCCAACGTCTACCTGCTCGGGTCGGCAGCGAGGTGGGTGCTGGTGGACGCGGCCTGGTCCGGCAGCGCCGAGATCGTCACCGCGGCAGCAGAGTCGTTGTTCGGCCGGGGCACGAAACCGGCGGCGATCGTGCTGACCCACATCCATCCGGACCACTGCGGGGCGGCCGGAGCGCTGGCCCGGACCTGGCGGGTGCCGGTGTACGTGCACCCCGCCGAGCTGCCGATGGCGGCGGGCCGCTACCTGCCGGAGTTCACGATGCCGCTGGACCGGTGGGTGGTGGCCCCACTGATGCGACTGCTGCCCCGGCGAACTCGGGCACGGATCGAGCACGCAGGCGACATCACCGACGTCGTGCGCCCGCTGGAGCCGGGCGGCGCGGTGCCGGGGCTGCCGGACTGGCAATGGGTGCACACCCCCGGGCACACCCCTGGGCACGTGGCCTACCTGCGGCGCAGCGACGGCGTGCTGATCACCGGGGACGCCACCGTGACCGTGGACCTGAACTCGGTCACCGGGGTGCTGACGGGCCGGCAGCGGCTGGCCGGGCCACCCCGGTACACCACCTGGAGCCGGCCGGCGGCAGTGCGGTCCGTCGCTGCCCTGGCGGCGCTGCAGCCGCAGATGCTCGCCCCCGGGCACGGGCTGCCGCTGACGACCGGGACGGCCGGGGCGCTGCACCACCTGGCCCGGCAACTCGACCGCCCCCGGACCGGTCGGTTGCGCAGGCTCCGGAGCGCCGTGGCCGCGCCCCGTTACGGCGGAGCGGGCCGGTATCGGCCCCCACCGCCGGTGTACGCGCGGCTGCAGTGGCTCGGCCACGCACTGACCCGGCTGCGGCTCAGCCCGCGGAATGTCGTGACGCTGGAGGTCCCCGGCCGTCGCTCCGGTGTCGTGCGCCGGACCAATCTGCTGCTGCTGGACCACGACGGCGAGCAGTACCTGCTGTCGCTGGCCGGCCAGTCCCAGTGGGCCCGCAACGTGCGGGCTGCCGCCGGGCGCGCACTGCTGGTCCGCGGTCGCCGACGTCGGGCGGTCACCCTGGTCGAGGTACCGGTCCCCGGCCGCGCCGACATCCTCCGCGCCTACCTGCTGCGGGGCGGACGGGAACCCGGCCACCGGAAGATCGCTCGGGAGGCGGACATGTACTTCGGCCTGGCCGGTGCACCCACCCGGGCGGAACTCGCGGCCGTGGCCTCGCGCTACCCGGTGTTCCGCGTCACCGACACCGCCTCGCAGCAGTCGTGATATCGGTCACGTCTCGACGCGCGTGCCCCTGCGCCTGGACGGCGGTTCGGTCGCCCAACTGGGGTTTCGCCGCGCCGATCGGATCGATAGATGCAGACTATCAATCGAATGCAGTCGATCGATTGGCCCTGCCTATCGAAACTCGTTAGTGTTTGAAAGGTCAGAATCCCTATCGACCGAACAGAGGTTCAACGTGGCCCTGATCAACAAGCAGATCAAGCCCTTCTCCGCGACCGCCTACCAGGAGGGTGGTTTCATCTCCGTCTCCGACGAGGACATCAAGGGCAAGTGGGCGATCTTCTTCTTCTACCCGGCCGACTTCACCTTCGTCTGCCCGACGGAGCTCGGTGACCTTGCCGACCACTACGAGGAGCTGCAGAAGCTCGGCGTCGAGGTCTTCTCGGTCTCCACCGACACCCACTTCACGCACAAGGCGTGGCACGACTCCTCCGAGACCATCGGCAAGATCAAGTACGCCATGATCGGCGACCCGACCCTGCAGATCAGCACCGACTTCGAGGTGCTACGCGAGAACGAGGGCCTGGCCGACCGCGGCACCTTCCTCGTCGACCCCGACGGCATCGTCCAGTTCATGGAGGTCACCGCCGAGGGCATCGGCCGCAACGCCGCCGAGCTCGTCCGCAAGGTCAAGGCCGCTCAGTACGTCCGGTCGCACCCGGGCGAGGTCTGCCCGGCCAAGTGGGAAGAGGGCGCCGAGACCCTCGCCCCGTCGCTGGACCTCGTCGGCAAGATCTGACACCTCCGGATCCGACCTTCCTGCGGCGCGGGGCCCGGCCCACATCGGGCCCCGCGCTCCCGGAGCGCCGAGCCACCCGGCGCCGTGCCGAATTCCGATCACCGTTCCCCACCCGTCGATGGAGTAGATACCCATGCTCGAAGCCTCGCTCGCCGGCCAACTGAAGTCCCTCCTCGAGCGGCTGACCCTGCCGATCGAGCTCGTGTCCTCCCTCGACGACGGACCCAAGTCCGCCGAACTCGCCGCCCTTCTCGACGAGATCGCGGCGATGTCGGACAAGATCACCCACGAGCGCCGCGACGACGACGCACGACGCCCCTCGTTCGCCATCCACCGGGTCGGCACCGATATCGAGGTCCGCTTCGCCGGCATCCCGCTCGGTCACGAGTTCACCTCCCTCGCACTCGCTCTCCTCCAGGTCGGCGGTTACCCGTCGAAGGAGCCGGAGGAACTGCAGCAGCAGGTCCGCGACCTGGACGGCGAACTGCACTTCGAGACCTACTTCTCGCTCTCCTGCCAGAACTGCCCGGACGTCGTGCAGGCCCTGAACCTGATGTGCGTGCTCAATCCGCGCATCACGCACGTCGCCATCGACGGCGCCCTGTTCCAGGACGAGGTCGACGGACGCCAGGTGATGGCCGTACCGACGGTGTATCTCAACGGGGAACTGTTCGACTCGGGCCGCATGAGCCTCGAGCAGATCGTCGGCAAGCTCGACACCGGCGCCGCAGACCGCGCGGCCGCCGCGATCGCCGAGAAGGACCCGTTCGACGTACTCGTCGTCGGCGGCGGACCGGCCGGCGCCGCAGCCTCGATCTACGCCGCCCGCAAGGGAATTCGCACCGGACTCGCTGCCGAGCGCTTCGGCGGCCAGGTGCTCGACACGATGGCGATCGAGAACTTCGTCTCCGTGCCCTACACCGAAGGTCCCCAGCTCGGCGCCGCGCTCGAGAATCACGTCCGTCAGTACGACGTCGACGTCATGAACCTGCAGCGGGCCGCGAAGCTCGTGCCGGCGACCGTCGAGGGTGGCCTCGTCGAGGTCGAACTGGACAGCGGCGCCTCCCTCCTCGCCCGTACCGTGATCCTGTCCACCGGCGCGCGGTGGCGCTCGATGAACGTGCCCGGCGAGACCGAGTACCGCAACAAGGGTGTGACCTACTGCCCGCACTGCGACGGACCGCTGTTCAAGGGCAAGCGCGTCGCCGTGATCGGCGGCGGCAACTCCGGTGTGGAGGCCGCCATCGACCTCGCCGGCGTCGTCGCGCACGTCACGCTCATCGAATTCGACTCGGTGCTGCGCGCCGACGAGGTGCTGCAGCGCAAGCTGCGCAGCCTGCCGAACGTGGACATCGTCGTCAGCGCACTGACCACCGAGGTCCTCGGCGACGGCACCAAGGTCACCGGACTGACCTATCAGGACCGCGCCACCGAGACGTCGCACACGCTCGAGCTCGAGGGCGTCTTCGTCCAGATCGGTCTGCTGCCCAACACCGAGTGGCTCGCCGGGACGGTCGAGCTGTCGCCGCGCGGCGAGGTCGTGATCGACGACCGCGGCCAGACCTCGGTGCCGGGTGTGTTCGCGGCCGGTGACTGCACCACGGTGCCGTACAAGCAGATCGTCATCGCCGCCGGTGCCGGCGCGACCGCGGCGCTCGGCGCGTTCGACCACCTCATCCGCACCAGCGCCCCGGCCGAGGACTCGGTCGCCGCGACCGTCCGGTAGTTCGTCCGTCGTGAACCTGCGTGATCTCGAGTACCTGGCCGCGGTGGCGCACCATCGCCACTTCGGCCGGGCGGCGGAGGCCTGCTTCGTCAGTCAGCCGACGCTGTCGACCCAGATCCGCAAGCTCGAACAGGAACTCGGCGTCGAACTCGTCGAGCGGAGCCCGCGTCAGATCACCCTGACCGGCGCGGGCACGCAGATCGTGGAGCGGGCCCGGATCATTCTGAGCGAGACCGCGAACATCCGCGAGATCGCCCGGCAGTTCTCCGACCCGGAGTCGGGCACGCTCCGCATCGGCCTGTTCCCGACCCTCGCCCCGTACCTGCTCCCGCACGTCGTGCCGTCGGTACGGGCGAGGTTTCCCGATCTCGAACTGCTGTTGATCGAGGAGAAGACCGAGGACCTGCTCGAACGGCTCCGCCGCGGCGACCTCGACGTCTGCGTGCTCGCACTGCCGATCGACGACGACCACCTGCACCAGGAGTACCTGTTCTCCGAGGACTTCGTGCTCGCCGTCCCGGCCTCCCATCCGCTGGCCGGCACACCCGAACCTGCCCCCGTGTCGGTGATCGCGGACGAGAGCCTGCTGCTGCTCGAGGACGGTCACTGCCTGCGGGACCAGGCCCTCGAGGTGTGCCGGCTGACCGGAGCCGCCGAACGCAACGGCTTCCGGGCGACGAGCCTCGAGACCCTGCGGCAGATGGTGATCGCCGGGGTGGGGGTGACCCTGCTGCCGCGCCTGGCCGTCACCACCCCGGTCGCCCAGCCCCCGGAGATCCGGCTGCTGCGGTTCGCCGAGCCCGTCCCGCGTCGCCACATCGGCATGTTCTGGCGCAAGACCAGCGGCTTCCGCGACTTCCTGCCGCAGCTTGCCGAGATGTTCCGCCGGCTCCCCGAGGGTCTGGTCGACCCGACACCACCCTCCTGAGCGGGAGTCCGCGGCACCGGCCGTGCCGGGCCGCGGGCACGTGCTGCAGGATGGGCGGGTGCCCGAACCCATCCGCCTCGTCGCCGACGTCGACACCGGCATCGACGATGCTCTCGCCCTGCTCTACCTGCTGGCGAGTCCGGAAGCGGAGATCGCCGCGGTGCTCTCCACCGCCGGGAACGTGCCCGTCCCGCAGGTGACCGCGAACAACCTGGCGTGGCTGCAGGTGTGCGGCAGACCGGACATCGAGGTCGCCGTCGGATCGGCGGCCCCACTCGTCGCGCCGCTGATGACCACCGAGGACACGCACGGTCCGCGCGGCGTCGGTTACGCCGACCTGCCCGCCCCCGGTCACGGCCCGTCGGGCCGCAGCGCCGCCGAGGCGTGGGTGGAGCTGACCCGCGCCCACCCCGGCGAACTCGTCGGCCTCGTCACCGGTCCGCTCACCAACCTGGCGCTGGCCGTCCGGCTCGATCCGCAACTCCCCCACCGGCTGCGCCGCCTGGTCGTGATGGGCGGGGCGTTCAACTACCCGGGCAACACCACACCCACCTCGGAATGGAACATCGCGGTGGATCCGGAGGCCGCGAAGGCGGTGTTCGACGCATTCTCCGCCGTGGCGCCCGACCGCCGGCCGATCGTGTGCTCCCTCGACACCACCGAGTCGATCGCGATGCGGCCCGATCACCTGCGACGTCTGGCCGAGGCCGCGGGAAGCGTCCCGGCCGAGCTCCTCTCGCCGGACGATCCGCGCGGTCTGCGCTCGCGGGCGTCCAACCCGATCGTGCGGCACCTGTCCGATGCGCTGCGCTTCTACATGGAGTTCCACCGCGACCAGGGTCAGGGCTTCCTGGCCCACGTCCACGATCCGTTCGCGGCGGCGGTCGCCCTCGGAACGGTGCCCTTCACCACCCGCCCGGCGACCGTCGACGTCGAACTCGACGGCCGGCTCACCCGCGGCACCACCGTCGCCGACTGGTCCGGCATGTGGGGCCGGCCGCCGAACGCCGAGATCGTCGTCGCCACGGACCCGCAGGTCTTCTTCGATCACCTCGTCGAACGGGTCGGCGCCCACGTCGCGGCCCGGTTCCGTCCGGCCTGACCCGCACTCGCGCGTGCGTGTGGCCGAATGTCACACCGGTTCGATCTGATCGACCCGGTGTGACATTCGGCCACAGTGGATTCCGCGAGCGGTACCGCGTCAGGCGCGCGCCAGGACCTTCGCCTCCTCGACCACGACGGCAGGTTTCGCGTCGGCCGGGCCGTGGCCGTCGTCGACCATCGTCTCCTCGTCGAACGGGATACGGCCGGCGAGGACGTCGCGGACGCGACCGCGGTCGACGGTTCCGGTCCACGTTCCCACCAGCAGGGTGGCGACGGCGTTGCCGGAGAAGTTGGTGACCGCGCGCGCCTCGGACATGAACCGGTCGATGCCGACGATGAGGCCGACGCCGTCGAGCAGCTCCGGACGGTGGCTCTGCAGGCCGCCGGCGAGCGTGGCCAGGCCCGCCCCGCTCACCCCGGCCGCGCCCTTCGACGCGACGATCATGAACACCAGCAGGGAGAGCTGCTCGGCCAGCGACAGCGGCGAACCGAGCGCGTCGGCGATGAACAGCGAGGCCATCGTCAGGTAGATGGCGGTGCCGTCCAGGTTGAACGAGTAGCCGGTGGGCACGACGACACCGACGGTCGTGCGCTCGACCCCGACATGCTCCATCTTCGCGATGAGCCGCGGCAGCGCGGACTCGGACGAGGACGTCGCGAAGATCAGCAGGTACTCGCGGGCCAGGTACTTGACCAGCTTGAAGATCGACACCCCGGCCACCATCCGCAGCAGGGAGCCGAGCACACCGAACACGAACAGCACGCACGTGAGGTAGAACCCGATCATCAGGGTGCCGAGCTGGACGACCGCGCCGAGACCGGTCTGCCCGACCACGTTGGCGATGGCGCCGAAGGCACCGATCGGAGCGAGCCACAGGATCATCGACAGGATCTTGAACACGAGCTTCTGCACGTAGCCGATGCCGCGCAGGACCGGCTCGCCGGACTTGCCGAGTGCCTGCAGCGCGAAGCCGACCAGCAGCGCGACGAACAGGGTCTGCAGCACACTACCCTCGGTCAGCGCCGACAGCAGCGACGTGGGGATGATCGACGCGACGAAGTCCATGGTCCCGCCCGCGGCATGGGCTTTGTCGGCCAGCGCGGCGCCGGCGCCGGCGGCCTCCGGGGACAGGTTGAGGCCGCTGCCCGGATCGAGCAGGTTGCCCACCCCCAGGCCGATGCCCAGCGCGACGGTGGACATGCCGAGGAAGTACACCATCGCCAGGCCGCCGACCTTGCCGACGCTGGCAGCGGCCCGCACCGAGCCGATGCCGAGGACGATCGTGCAGAAGATGACCGGGCTGATCATCATCTTGATGAGGTCGACGAACATCGTGCCGAGGACGCCGAACGACTTGCCGACGTCCGGTGCGAGCCAGCCGACGAGGACGCCGGCCACCACTGCCACGATGACACCGACGTAGAGCCAGTGCGTGCGGTCTCTGCGCTGGGCCGGTGGCGTGGCGCCGGGTGCCCGGGAGTCTGGTGACGTGCTCATGGCGGATCCTCTCGGATGGGCGGTTCGGGGGCTTCGTGATCGCGGTCACGTTCCTGATAGAAATGGTGGTGTCGCAGCCTCACCCGGTGAAGGTTGCGTTCATTTCGTTCAGGTGATGTCGCGCTCACGAGGCGGACCCACCGGCATCCGGAAGGAGTACGCCCGTGCCGCCGACCGCGCACCGGCCGTCGATGAGCGTGGCGCGTCAGCTGCTGGTGCTGCAGCTGGCGGTGCTCGCCCTGGTCATCGCCGCAGGCACCGTCCTCGTCGGGATCGACGAACGCCGCGACAGCGACGACGCCACCCGCCGCACCGTCCTCGGCATCGCCGAGGCTCTCGCGGGCTCCGATTCGACGGCCGCGGCGTTGCGGACGCCGGATCCGACGGCGGTGCTGCAGCCGCGCACCGAACGGATCCGCGAGGCGACCGGTACCGATTTCATCGTCGTGATGGCGCCGGACCGCACCCGGTACACCCACACCGATCCCGCCATGATCGGTCTGCCGTTCAGCGGCAACATCGACGCTGCGCTCGACGGCACGGCGTTCACCGAGACCTACGCCGGTTCGCTCGGCCCGTCCATCCGGGCCGTGGCGCCGATCCTCGACGGCGGGCAGGTCGTCGGTCTCGTCTCCGTCGGCGTCACCCGCGCGCGGGTCGCCGACCAGTTCGCCCGCGGGCTGCCCGCCCTACTCGGTCTGTCGGCCGCGGCCCTGGCCGTCGCCGCGGCCGGCGCCGTGCTCGTCAGCCGGCGCCTGCGCCGCCAGACCCTCGGACTCGCGCCGGACGAACTGCGCCGGCTCTACGAGCACCACGACGCGGTCCTCCACGCGATCGGGGAGGGCCTGATCGTGATCGGCACCGACGACCCCGCCCGCGTGGAGGTCGTCAACGACGAGGCGCGGCGCCTCCTCGGTCTCGGCGACGGCCCGGTCACGACGGACGATCTGCCCGAGGCGCTGCGGGTGGCCGGCCCGGACGCGGACGCCCGCGGTGACGTACTTCTCACCGAGGACCGCGTCCTGGTCGTCGACCGCAGCCCGGTGCAGTGGGAGGGCCGGCGGATCGCCACGGTGACGACGTTGCGGGATCGCACCGAGCTACGTACGGTGCTGGGCGAACTGGACTCGGTCCGCGGTTTCGCCGACGCGCTGCGCGCACAGGCACACGAGTCGGCGAACCGGCTGCACACCATCGTCACGATGGTCGAACTGGGACGTCCCGAGGAGGCGGTCGCGTTCGCGACGGAGGAACTGCGCCTGTCGCAGCAGCTCATCGACCGGCTCACCGCGTCGGTGCAGGAACCCGCACTCGTCGCCCTGCTGCTGGGGAAGATCAACGACGCCGCCGAACGCGGCGTCGAACTGACCGTCACCGACGACACCGCGCTGGGCCCGACCCCCCTCGGCACCCGCGACCTGGTGACACTCGTCGGCAATCTGGTGGACAACGCCATCGACGCCGCCCGGGCCGTCGACGAACCGTGGGTGGAAGTGACGATACGACAGGATGATTCGAACATGATCGTCGAAGTGGCGGACAGCGGACCGGGGATGTCGCCGGAAACCCTCGCCCGCGCCATGACGCGGGGCTACTCCACGAAGGCAGACCACCACGGCCTGGGGCTGGCCCTCGTCGCGCAGGTGGTGACGCGGCACCGCGGCACCCTGCGTACCGAGCCGTCGCTGGGGTCGATGGTCGTCGCCGAGATCCCCCTGCAGACCGAGCACGCAGGCGGCGCACCGTGATTCGCGTCCTCGTCGTGGAGGACGAGCCTCGCATCGCCGACGCCCACCGCGCGTACGTCGATCGACTGCCGCAGTTCACGGTCGTCGCCGTCGCCGGCACCGGCCGGAACGCGCTGCGTGCCGTCGCGGAGGCCGCGAAGGCCGGTGAGCCGGTGGATCTGGTGCTGCTGGACATCGGGCTGCCCGACATGAGCGGCCTCGACGTCGCGGCGGCGCTGAGCGGGATCCGGCCGAGCCCGGACATCATCGCCGTGACCTCCGCGCGCGACCTCGAGGTCGTTCGCACCGCCGTCGCCCGGGGTATCGTGCTCTACCTGCTCAAGCCCTTCACCTTCGCCGCCCTGAGCGACAAGCTCGACCACTACCTGGCCTACCGCGAGGCGCTCGGCGCGTCCGGCGCGGCCGCCGGCCAGCACGACATCGACCGGGCGATGGCGGCGCTGCGGACCTCCGATCCGCGTGCGTCGTCCCCGAAGGG
Organism: Rhodococcus sp. DMF-1; assembly: GCF_021441945.1. NCBI lineage: Bacteria > Bacillati > Actinomycetota > Actinomycetes > Mycobacteriales > Nocardiaceae > Rhodococcus > Rhodococcus sp. DMF-1. Next base: position 5,471,609 of record NZ_CP090442.1, on the reverse strand, counting down.
CGTCGCGCCCCACACTCTCGATGCGGTCGCCCGGTGTCTGCGGGAGGCGTCGGGCCCGCTGACGGCCGCCGAGGTGGGCAGCGCAGTGGGCGTGTCGCGGGTGACGGCGTGGCGGTACCTCGAACGCCTGGCCGACGACGGCGTCGCCGCCCGGCACACCGAGTACGGTCGCGCCGGCCGTCCGCAGATCCGCTACGCCCCGCGCTGAACGAGGCGCCGCCCCGGGGAGCCGCCCGTGGACCGAATGTCACATTGCGTCGATGACATCGACGCAATGTGACATTCGGCCACCAGGCATTCGGCCACCAGGGCGTTGGGCCACCAGGGCGTTGGGCCACCAGGGCGTTGGGCCACAACAACGTTCAGGGACGATATGCGCCCGACGTCTCGAGGACCCACGCGAACTCGAAGGCGACCTCGCGCCACTTCTCGTACCGGCCGGACACGCCCCCGTGGCCGGCGCTCATCTCCGTCTTGAGCAGCAGCGGCGCGTCGCCGGTCTTCGTCGCGCGCAGCTTGGCCACCCACTTGGCCGGTTCGACGTAGAGCACCCGCGTGTCGTTGAGGCTGGTGATCGCGAGGATCGCCGGGTAGTCCTTCGCCTCGACGTTCTCGTACGGGCTGTACGAGCGCATGTACTCGTACACCTCGGGGTTGTCGAGGGGGTTGCCCCACTCGTCCCACTCGATCACCGTGAGCGGCAGCGACGGGTCCAGGATCGAGGTGAGCGGGTCGACGAACGGCACGTTCGCGAGGATCCCGGCGAACAACTCCGGCGCGAGGTTCGCCACCGCACCCATGAGCAGTCCGCCCGCACTGCCGCCGTCGGCGACGAGGCGGTCGGGCCGGGTGACGCCGGTGTCGATCAGATGCCGGGCGCAGGCGACGAAATCGGTGAAGGTGTTCTTCTTCGCCAGCGTCTTGCCGTTCTCGTACCAGTGCCGGCCCATCTCGCCGCCGCCCCGCACGTGGGCCACCGCGAAGACCATCCCCCGGTCGAGGAGCGACAGCCGCGCCACCGAGAAGCCGGGGTCGATGCTGGCCTCGTACGACCCGTACCCGTAGAGCAGCACCGGCGCATTCGCGGGCGCACCCTTGCGGGCCACGATCGACAGCGGGATGCGCGTGCCGTCCTCTGCCACCGCCCAGTCCCGGCGCTGCTCGTAGTCCGACGGATCGAAGTCACCGAGCACCGGCTGGGCCTTGCGCAGCAACAGTTCTCCGGAGTCGACGACGTAGTCGTAGACGCGGCTGGGGGTGATGAACGACGTGAACCCGAGCCGCAGCATCGGCTGGTGCCATTCCGGGTTCGCACCCGGACCGACGGCGAACAGTTCCTCGTCGAACTCGAGTTCGGTCAGCTCGCCGTAGCCGTCGGCGGTCAGCGGCCACACCGCGAGCCGGGTCAGCGCCTCCCGCCGGTAACCGAGCACGAGATGCCCGGCGAACGCGTCGACGTCCTCGAGGCGCACGTCGTGCCGGTGCCCGATCAGAGTGCGCAGAGCAGACGGATCGTCCACGGGTGCCTCGGCGAGAACGAAGTTCTCCGCCTTCTCGCGCGTGATCTCACCCGTCGCGTCGTCCACCACCTCGACGACGTCGTTGTGCATGACCAGGAACCGGTCCTCGCCGCCGACGACGGCATGCTCGGCGCCGTACTCGACCCCCTCGCGCCGCGGCAGCAGCACCCGGAACTCGCCGGTGGGGTCGGCGGATTCGAGGACCCACCCCTCGGTCGTGATCTTGGATCCCACCCAGATCATCAGGTACTTCTCGCTGCGGGTGGTGCCCACGGACACCCAGAACCGCTCGTCGGGCTCGTGGAAGACCCGGACGTCCTCGGTGTGGGACGTACCCAGACGGTGGCGCCACACGGTGTCCGGTCGCCAGGACTCGTCCACGGTGAGATAGAAGATGTGGCTGTGGTCGATCGCCCACGTCGCGCCGGGTGCGGTCCCGGGGATTTCGTCGGCGAGCAGCTCACCGGTGCCGAGGTTCTTGAACCGCAGCGTGTAGCGCTCGTCGCCGACGACGTCGACCGAGTAGGCGAGCAGCGTCCCGTCGTGGCTGATCGAGAACGCACCGAGGGAGAAGAACTCGTGCCCGGCGGCCTCGACGTTGCCGTCGAGCAGCACCTGCTCCCCGGGCAGTTCCACACCCGGTGCCAGCTCCGGCGGATTCCAGTCGTCGGGGTCGGAGATCGGGCAGCGGCACTGGATGCTGTACTGCTTGCCCTCGGCGGTCCGGGCGTAGTACCACCAGTCCCCCATGCGGGTGGGCACCGACATGTCGGTTTCCTGCGTGCGGGACTTGATCTCCTCGAAGATCTTCTCCCGCAAGGGCGCCAGGTGCGCGGTCTGCTTCTCGGTCCACGCGTTCTCGGCCTCGAGGTGGGCGATGACCTCGGGGTTCTCCTTGTCGCGGAGCCACTCGTACTCGTCGACGAACGTGTGCCCGTGATGCACCCGCTCGGACGGCACCCGCTTGGCGATCGGCGCGGTCATGCGCTCGGCTCCAGCCAGTCGGAGAACGACAGACCCGAGATCCGTTCGTAGGCTTCGATATACCTCTCACGGGTGGCGTCGACGATGTGCTGCGGCAGGGGCGGCGGCGGGGTGTCGGAGGTGCGGTCCCATCCGGACTCGGGACTCGTCAGCCAATCGCGCACGAACTGCTTGTCGAAGCTGGGCTGCACCTTGCCCGGCTCGTACCCCTCGGCGGGCCAGTAGCGCGACGAATCCGGGGTGAGCACCTCGTCGGCGAGGACGAGGTGCCCGGCGCCGTCGAGTCCGAACTCGAACTTCGTGTCGGCCAGCAGGATGCCCTTGTCCGCCGCGTACATCGCGGCGCGGCCGTAGATGTCGAGGGTGTCCTCGCGCAGCTTCACGGCGAGATCCTGGCCGACCTTGTCGACGACCTCGTCGAAGGTGATGTTCTCGTCGTGGTCGCCGAGTTCGGCCTTGCTCGCGGGAGTGAAGATCGGATCGGGCAGCCGGCTGGCCTCCACGAGGCCGTCGGGCAACGGGACGCCGCACACCCCACCGGTCCTCCGGTAGTCGATCAGGCCCGATCCGGTGAGGTAGCCGCGGGCGACGCACTCGATCGGCACCATCTTCAGCCGTTTGACGACGAGGGCGCGGCCGAGGACCTCGGCGGGGATGCGGTCGTCGTCGGGCTCACCGGCGAGGTGATGGTTCACCTCGAGCAGGTTGAAGAAGAACACGCTCATCGCGGTGAGCACCCGGCCCTTGTCGGGAATCGGGGTGTCGAGCACGTGATCGTATGCCGAGATCCGGTCGCTGGCCACGAGGAGCAGGTGCTCGTCGTCTATGACATACAGGTCCCGGACCTTGCCGCCGGCGAGGTGGGGGTAGGACTCGAGTGATGGACGCACGGTGCCACCCTAGTGCGCCGCCCGGACCTGCACGGCACCCCCGCCCGATCCCGGGATCGTTCACGACGACAATGATCGTGACCGGAACCCCACCCCGAACAGGAGCGTGATGTCGGCGGCACCCCGGATCGACGTGGGTCTGCGCTCGGAACGCGGACCGATTCTCGCGGCCCTGATGCTCGCCACCGCGCTCGTCGCACTCGAGAGCACCGTCCTGGCCACCGCCGTTCCGACCGTCGTCGCGGACCTCGGTGGCTTCACGCAGTTCCCGTGGCTGTTCTCGAGTTACCTGCTCACCCAGGCCGTGCTCGTGCCGGTGTACGGCAAGTTGTCGGACGTGTACGGGCGCAGACCCGTGCTGGTGTTCGGGATCGCGCTGTTCGCCCTGGGCTCGGCGCTGTGCGCGCTGGCATGGAGCATGCCGGCCCTGATCGCGTTCCGCGCGGTACAGGGACTGGGCGCGGGGGCCGTGCTGCCGATGGCGCAGACCATCGCCGGCGACATCTACACCGTCGCCGAACGCGCGAAGGCCCAGGGCTACCTCGCGAGCGTGTGGGGCATGTCGGCGATCGTCGGCCCCGCCGTGGGCGGGGTCTTCTCCGACTTCGTGTCGTGGCCGTGGATCTTCTGGATCAACCTGCCGCTGTGCGCGCTGGCCGTGGCGGTGCTGCTGAGGGCGTTCACCGAGTCACGGCCCTCCGGGCCGCGGCGGCCGGTGGACCGGGCCGGTGCCGCGACGCTCGCGGCGGGCTCCGGACTGCTGATCCTGGGTCTGCTCGAGGGTGGGCAGGCCTGGGCGTGGGCGTCGGCGCCGAGCGTCGGGGTGTTCGCGGCCGCCGCGACGCTGCTGCTGCTGTTCGTGTGGGTGGAGCGACGCGCGGCGGAGCCGATCCTGCCGCCGTGGGTTTTCGCCCGCCGCGTCGTGCTCACCAGCAGCGCGGTCGCTGCTCTCGTCGGCGCCGTGGTGCTGGGCCTGACCTCCTACGTGCCGGCGTTCGTGCAGGGGTCGCTGGGCACCACGGCGCTGGTGGCGGGATTCACCCTGTCGACGATGACGATCGGCTGGCCGCTCGCGGCGGCGCGCTCCGGCTGGTTCTACCTGCGGATCGGGTTCCGCAACACCGCGATGATCGGCTCCGTCCCGGTGCTGGCCGGCACCGGCCTGCTGACGCTGCTCGACGAGCGGTCACCGGTGTGGCAGGTCGCGGGGTGCTGCGTACTCGTCGGTCTCGGGATGGGCCTGATCGCGAGCCCGGCGCTGATCTCGGCGCAGTCGAGCGTGACGTGGGCCGAGCGTGGGGTGGTGACGGGGGCGTACTCGTTCGCCCGCTCGATCGGCAGCGCCGTCGGGGTCGCGGTCTTCGGGGCACTGGCGAATGCGGCCGCGCACGACGTCGCCGGCTCGGGACCGCTCGCGCCGGAGCAGCTCGCCGACGCGGTGGCGCCGGTGTTCGTCGCCCTTCTCGTGACCGCGGTGGCCCTGGCCGTGACGGCCGCCACGATGCCGAACCGGCCTGCGGAACAACCCGACCCCACCTAGATTGGAAAGGCTCACCTAAGGTGTGGGGTATGTCGAACGAAGACGGGCTGCTGCCCAGCGTCATCGAAGTCGCGAAGGTCGAGGACATCACCCCCCGCATGCGCCGCGTCACGTTCGCCGGACGCGGCGTCGAGGTCTACGCGAGCGACCCGACCCGGGTGCCCAACATCAAGCTGATCTTCCCGCGCGCGAACGGTGACCTCGACCTGCCCGTCAACACCGGCGGCCGGCGCCTCGAGTGGCCCGACCCCACGCTCAAGGCGCAGGTCCGCACCTACACCGTGCGGCGACTCGACCCCGCGGCCGCCGAGATGGACGTCGACTTCGTCCGGCACGGCGACGAGGGCCTGGCCAGTGCCTGGGCGGAGCGGGCCCGTCCCGGCGATCGCCTCGCGGCGGCCGGCGGCGGCGGGATCGTCGCGCCCCCGGCCGACTGGTACCTGATCGTCGGCGACGAGACGGCGCTGCCCGCGATCGGCCGCATGCTCGAACGCCTCCCCGAGGGCGCCCGGGGCACCGCCGTCGTCGAGGTCGCCGACGAGGGCGAACACCAGGACCTGCGCTCCCCCGCCGACATCGAGATCCGCTGGGTGCACCGCGACGGCGCCCCCGCGGGCACCACCACGCACCTGACCGACGCGGCGACCGCCGTGCCGATCCCCGACGGCGAACTGAAGCGATTCGCGTGGGTGTCGGCCGAATCGAAGACCGTGCTGCGGATGCGCAGCTACCTGCGCCACGAGGCCGGCTTCGACCGCCGGTCCACCCTCGTCATCGGCTACTGGCGGCACGGCATGACCGAGACCGGGTACGGCCGCACCACCGACCACGACCGGGACTTCACCGAGCACGACGCCTGAGCCGGGCCGAGCGACTCGGGCCGAGCGGATGTATCGTCCCCCTCCTCAGCGCCGGCGGGCGATACATTCGCTCGGCCGCAGGCCGCTCAGGGCGACGAGTCGGGCCCGTGCACCTGGTCGTGCAGGGCCTCCATCCGGACGTCGAGGTCGCGGGCGGTCGCGGCCGCCGCGCGCAGTTCGTCGAGCAGTTCGACGGGCACCGCCTTGTCGTACTTGTAGAAGATCTTGTGTTCGAGGCTGGCCCAGAAGTCCATCGCGACGGTGCGGATCTGCAGTTCGACGAACACCGGCTGCACGCGGTCGGACATGAAGACGGGGACCTCGACGATCGCGTGCAGGCTCCGGTATCCGTTGGGCTTCGGGCACGCGATGTAGTCCTTGACCTGGACGACCCGGATGTCGTGCTGCCCGGTGATCAGGTCGAAGATCCGGTAGACGTCGGAGACGAAGCTGCAGGTGATGCGGATGCCCGCGATGTCGTAGATGTTGTCGCGGATCGCGTCGAGGGTGAGCGGCAGGTTCTTGCGGACGGCCTTCTCGACGACCGATTCGGGGGTCTTCAGCCGCGACTTGACGTGCTCGATCGGGTTGTGGTCGTGGGCGAAGCCGAACTCCTCCCGCAGGATGTTGATCTTGGTCATCATCTCGTCGATGCCGAACTTGTAGACCATCAGGACGCGGCGGAACTCCCGCTGGAGCGCGATCTGCGGCGGGTCCAGGTGGAGCTGCGCGGGCTCGAGTCGTGGTTGCCTCAGCTGCACGTCGTCAGCGCCGTCCACCGTTTCTGTCACCGTCTGTCTCCTCGTCGCCTTCCCGATCGAGTCTGCCAGGTCGGCCGAGGGTGGGGCCCGGCGACGACTCGGAGCCGCGGCGACGAGCGTGGGCGCGAGGCGCAGCGACCGCGCCGGAACGGCACGGTCGCTGCGCGCCCTCACGCGGGCACCGTCGTCACCACGGCAGCGGCACCCACCGGTCGAACAGCCAGAACCCGTGCCCCTGCGACCCGGGCTGCTGATGCTGCGGGGCCGGCCGCTGCGGGGCCGGCTGCGGCTGTTGCTGCTGGTGCTGCATCGGGGACGCCTCGGCGCTCGCGGCGCCGGCGCCCACCGCCGCCAACGCGATCGTCCCGGTCGCCGCGACCTTGCCCAGCTTCGTGTTCAGAACCTTCACGACTTCGCAGTCCTCTCGTCAGGGGCGAGGCGGTTCCCCGCCCGTCGGACGACTCGACACCGACTCGCGCAGCCGGCAGCAGGCTCGGGAAACCCTGACGTTCGGCTCCGAATTCGCGATGCCCGCCCGCGGTGGCCGCCGCGGACGCCCTGACCGTCCGTCCCGACGAATCGGATCCGGTACGGCTCAGCATGTCGTATCCCCCTCCGGCACAGCGAGATCGACGAGGTAGCGTGCGACAGGCAGGTCGATGCACCACTGGCCGCTCAGCACCACCCCGTGCTGGGTTCCGCGGTACGTGACGAGCACCGCGTCCAGTTGCTTCGCCAGGTCCACCCCCGCCTGGTACGGCGTCGCCGGATCCTCGGTGGTGGAGACGACGACGATCGGGGGCAGGCCGTCGACCTCCACGGCGTGCCGATCTCCCGTCGGCGGCACGGGCCAGAAGGCGCACGCACCGAGCGGCGCGTTGCCGGTGCCGCGGCCGTCGTCGAGGAACGGTGCCGCTGCACGGGACCGGGTGTCGAGTTCACCGGCCACCGCCGGGTCGGTCACGGCGGCGTCGTCGACGCACCGCACAGCCGCCATCGCCTCGCCGGAGTTCGAGTACGAGCCGTCGGCGAACCGGCCCTCGTACATGTCGGCCAGCAGCAGCAGCGTGTCGCCCCGGCCCTGCTCCAGCTCGGTGAGTCCGGTCCGCAGGTACTCCCAGCCCTGCGGCGAGTACAGGGTGGCGACGACACCGCTGATCGCGTTCGGATAGCTCAGTCCCCGCGGATCGTCCGTGGCCGCGGGACGGTCGATGAGGGGATCGACCAGCGAGCGGAACCGCGCGACCGCGGCCGCGGGATCGGCGCCGAGGGGGCAGTCCTCGCGGGTCGCGCAGTTCGCGGCGAACGCGTCGAATGCCTGCTGGAAGCCGGCGGCCTGCCGCACCGCCTCCTCGACGGGGTCCTGCTGTGGATCGAGCGCCCCGTCGAGCACCATCGCGCGTACGTTGCCGGGGAACGCCTCCGCATAGGCCGAGCCGAGCCGGGTCCCGTACGAGTATCCGAGGTAGTTCAATCCCGCGTCGCCGAGCGCGGCCCGGATGACGTCCATGTCCCGCACCACGTCGCGGGTGCCCACGTGTGCGAGCACGTCGGTGCCGGTGCGTTCGGCGCAGCGCGCCGCGTACTCCCGGCTCTTCTGCTCGGCCCGGGCAATGCCCTCGGCGGTCATGTCCACCACGGGATCCTGCCGCCACGCGTCGGTCTCCTCGGATGTCAGGCAGTCGATCCGCGGCGTCGACGCCCCGATTCCGCGCGGGTCGAATCCGACGACGTCGAACCGCTCGGCGAGTTCGGTGCCGTCGGCGACGACGGCCGTCCCGAGCCCGGAGGCTCCCGGTCCGCCCGGGTTGACGAGCAGTGATCCGATCTTCTCTCCCGTCGCCCGCGAACGGGACAGGGCGACCTGCGCCGTATCGCCCTCGGGGCTCTCGTAGTCGATCGGCACGGTCACCCGCGCGCACTCGAGCCCGGCCCCGACCAGGTCCGACCCGTCGGTGCTGTAGCCGTCGCACGACTCCCACCGGACCTGCTGGGTGTAGAACGGTTCGAGGCCGGGCGGGATCTCACCGGTCGTGGAGGCGAAGCCGGTGGCGACGACCGGAGACGAGAACCCGCCCACGATCAGGGCCGTCGCCGCTCCCGTTGTGGTCACCAACTGCAGGACCCGTTGCCGGATCCCGCGTTCGCCGTTCGACGCCATGAATCGACCTGCCCTCCAGTGGTACTCGACCGGAGGAAGCAGATCCCTCCGCGGACCACTACAGGGTCGGCGCCGACGGCGCTCGGTACCACCACCCCGAGGGTGCCGATGGGCACCCCCTCGACGGCACCGCGCGGCCCGCTCGTGCGGTCAGCCGGGTCGCTCGGCGATGCGCTTGATCGCCTCGAGGCGACGGTCCCACTGCCGTCCGATCGAGTCCAGCTCGCCGGCCAGTTCGCCGAGCCGGGTTCCGATTGCCCGGTAGCGGATCTCCCGCCCGATCCGGAACGACTCCACGAGCCCGGCGTCGGCGAGGACGGTCAGGTGCTTCGCGATCGCCTGACGGCTGACCGGCAGCCGCTCCGCGAGCGCACTCGCGGACAGGTCCTCGGCGCCGATCGCGGTGAGGATGTTCCAGCGGGTTTCGTCGGCCAGTACCGCGAGCACCGCCGGAACTCCCTTCGCCACATCGTTCACCGGGATTCCAGGAACTCCACCAGATCGCCGAGTTCGGCGCGCCAGCCGTCGACGTTGCCGTCGTGGGCCGCCTGCGGGTCGACGAGCTCCTCGAAGCCGGTTTCCACCAGGGTCAGCCGGGTGCCGCCGTCGATCTCCGCGAGGTCGAACCGCACCACCGTGGAGTTACCCGGCACCGGGTCCACGTTCGCGTCGCGGGCCCAGCGGTAGACGAGCGTCTTCGGCTCGTCCACATGCTCGACCAGGACGCGGAAGGGACCGTGGTCGTGTCCCGTCCAGCCGAACGCGCCCGCGCCTCCGGGCGATGCGTCGAATTCGATTCTGTCGCCGAACCATTGCGCGATCAGTTCGGGTTCGGTCAGTGCGGCCCATACCTTGGTGGCCGGGGCCGCGATGTCGATGGTGCGGGTGATGTCGAGCGGGGCCATGATCGCCTCCAGTCCGGGGATACGATTTGTGCAACTCCAGGGTTGCGTCTCTCTCCCCAAACCGCAACCCCGAAGTTGCACTAATTCGGGTCTTCGCGGCGCCGGGCCGTCTCTCAGAGCTCCCGGTCGACGACGAGCATCTGGACGGCCCCGAACCAGGGGACGATCCGGCCCGGCAGGGCGGCAATCGGCTCGAGTCGATGCCCGAACCGCGCCGCGGTGAACAACCGGCCCCGCACCTGGGCCCGGCCGTGTCGACCGCCCAGGCGGCGCAGCTCTCGCCGAGAAACGTAGCGTGCGGCCGAGTACGGCGCTCGTCGGGTGGGCCGATCGATCCACCCCCACGGGCTGGTGGGGTTGAGGGTGAGCGCGACGATGCGCCCGCCCGGGCGAGTGATACGGGCCATCTCGACCAGCACCGCCGCGGCGTCGGTGAATTCGAGGGTCGCGATCGTGACGGCGGCGTCGGCAACGGCATCCGGCACGGGCAGGCGAGTGGCGTCGGCGCGCACGAGCCGGGCGGGTGCCCGGTCGGTCGCGACGGAGAGCATGCCCGCCGCGAGGTCCACACCGAGCATTCGGGCACCGCGGTGGGCGAGATGGCTCACGAGCCGGCCGGTCCCGCAGCCGACCTCGACCACGGTCCGGCCGGCCACGTCGGGCAGGACCTCGTCGACCGCGTCGCGCTCCACCGCCCAGGCGTGGGCACCCCACGGGGTGTCGAACCAGGTGTCGTAGTCCCGCGCCCGCGCAGCGCCGGTCGTCATCCGTCGCTGCGCGGGGGCGTGGGGGTGCGGAACGTGGACATGCCGTCGGGTTCCCCGCATCCGAGCCCCGAAACAACGGCTCGCGCCGGACCTCGGCTGCGGGTACGCCGTCAGTCGAAGTCCGGAACGGCGACGGTGTCGGAGACCACGCTGTAGACGAGCAGCAGGACGCCGTTGTCGAGGACCTTGCAGTCGCGGAGGTCGAGGGTCGCCTGCGCCTCGACGGAGTCGAACAGGCGCCGGCCCGAGCCGACCAGCACGGGGTAGACGGCGAGCCGGTACTCGTCGACGAGTCCCTGACTGCGCAGGAACTCGACGAGGCTGCCGCTCCCCATGACCAGCAGGTTCTTCTCGGCCTTGAGGGCGCGGATCCCCTCCGCGACGTCGCCCTCGATGCGGGTCGCGTTCCACTCGAGTTCGGTGAGCGTGGTCGTGGCGACGTGTTTGGGAATGTCGTTCATCTGCGCCTTGGACGCGTCGTCCTCGCCGGGATGATCGGGCCAGACCGCGGCAAACTCCTGGTAGGTGGTGCGGCCGAGGAGCAACGCGTCCGCCTCGTTCAATTCGCCGTCCTTGAACGCGGCGATCGTGTCGTTCCAGTACGGGAACGTCCACGCGGGGTTCTCCATGACGCCGTCCGCAGAGACGAACTCGGTGACCGTGACCTTGCCCATGACATCCACTCCTCTTCGGCTTGCCCCGTCCGCGCGGACGGGCGTGCTGTCTCGGATACAGACCGGCCGGCTCCGCCGAACTCATCGCGGCACGGACCGGACGGACTCAGACGACGCGCTCGAGGCTAGTGCCCTCGTCGAGCCGGCGCAGCGTCCGTAGGCCCGCCCACAGCAGCGCGGTGACCACCAGCCCGACGGCGCCGTACGCGGGCAGCGCCGCGGAGATCGGCACCAGCGTCGCCACACCGCCCGCGACCACCGCGCCGACGGAGGCGCCGGCGGTGACCTGCGCCGCCCACACCGCGGCGATACGCCCGCGGTACTCGTCGGGAGTGTGCTTCTGCACCGTCGCATACCGGACGATATCGGTGAGCGCGTCGCCGAAACCGTGCGCGGCCAGACCGATCAGCGCCACCGCGACGGTCGCGGTGAGGCCCGCCCCGACGAGCCCCGCGGCGGAGACGGCCATGAGCACGAAGATCGCCTGTCCGGACCGGCGGAGACGACCGGTCCAGCCGCTGGTGAGGGAGCCGATCACCGCGCCGACCGCCGGGGCGGTATAGAGCAGTCCGACCACCGACGGTCCCGCGCCGAGCACCTCCGTCGCGTACTCGGGGACGAGCACCGACCAGCCGGCGAGCAGCATCGTCACGAACCCGCACACGAGCACGCCGCCGATGACGCGGTTTCCCGCCGCGTAGCGGAAGCCGCTCGCCACCGAACGCAGCGGCGACTCGTCGGCGACGTGGGCCGGTGGCAGCGCCGGCAGCCGGGTGATGCAGAAGGTCGTGATCGCGGTGGTGAACGCGGCCAGCGCGTAGGCCACCCCGACTCCCCCGGTCGCGATGACGACGCCGCCGAGCGCCGGCCCGATCATCGCGCCCAGGTCGCCGGTCAGCGCCATGAGGGCGCCGGCGGCGGCCATCTTCTCCCGCGGCAGCAGGCTCGGTGTGACGGCCATCAGCGCCGTTGCGGAGATGCCACCGCACACACCGTCGATCACCGCCGCCACGTAGACGACCCACATCTTCGGATCGGGCAGGAACGCGTTGACCGCGAGCACCGCGAACGCCACACCCGCCGTGCCGCGCGCGAGCGCGATGACCCGGCGCCGGTCGTAGCGGTCGGCGAGCACCCCGCCGGCAAAGGTGGCGGCGAACGTGGTCACGCCGAGCACCGCCGACACGGCGGCGACCTGCGCGGTGGACCCGGTGAGCCGATACACCTGCAGGGGCACGGCCACGACGAGGAAGCCGATACCGAACAGCGACACGATCCGGGCGGTGAAGATGTAGCGGAATTCGCGGCTGGTGCGCAGCGGGTCGACGTCGAGGACCAGCCTGTCGATCAGGGCCACGGCCGGGTCACCGCGGGGTGAGCAGGTCGTACCACGCCTCGAGCTGCGGTTCGGTGGCCAGGGAGACGAAGTCGACGTCCGCGCCGGCGTCACGCCACCGCTCCACGAGCGCCATCAGGCGCACCGAGTCGAGGCCCTGGTCGACGAGGCTGACCGCGGGGTCGAGTTCGTCGGCCTCGATCTCGAGAAGCCGCGCGACGTCGGTGCGGATCGTCTCGCGGTCCACGGTGCCGGACTGTGCTGACATGTGATCACTCCTTTTCGGGTGCAACGGGTACGGGGATGCGCGCGGCCGCGGCGAGGGCCTGGACCCAGCGCCGGGCCACGAGGTCGACGGTGTGCTCGTCGAGCACCTCGGCGGGCGCGGCGAATTCGCAGTCGAGTACGGGACCCTCCGCGGTGTCCTCGACGACGGCGTCGACATGCAGGACGTGGTCGAGCGGCGTGGCCGGGTCGACGGAACCGCCGAGCGCGACGGCCTCGGGTGCGCCGGACCACGGGGCACCGGTGTCCTCCCCCAGCGTCATCCGGCCGAGGTAGTTGAACACCACCTGCGGTCGCCGATAGCGGTCGAAGGCCGGGTCCGGGGCGAGTCGGTGCAGCAGTCCGAACCCGATACCGTTGTCGGGCACAGCCTTCAAGGCTTCCGTGACGCGCGTGCGGACCGCGTGTGCGGCAGCCGCTTCGGCCAGGGCGTCCCCGGGGTCGATGCCGGACAGGTTCAACGCGACCGGGAACATCGAGGTGAACCATCCGACGGTGCGCGCGACGTCGGACCCGGGCACGATCTGCTCCTCGCGTCCGTGGCCCTCGAGTTCGACGCGCACGACGTCGCCGCCGCGGACCGAGGCCACCGCCACGGCGAGCGCCGCGAGCAGGGCGTCGTTCACGGCCCCGGAGGCGAGAACGTCCTCGGTGACCGGCACGGGGACCCGCACGTGCGTCGAGCGCAGCGCCGCGACCGTGTCGCGGACCGGGTCCAGCGGCCGCGCACCGAGCGGTGGTTCGACCGCGGGTTGCCATGCGGGCAGCGAGGTCCTGACCCGCTCGGAGCGCGCGGCCTCGGCGAGGCCGGTCGCCCACGCCCGGAACGACGTGCCCGGCGGCGTCAGCGCCACGGTCTCGCCGCGTCCGGCCTGTTCGACGGCATCGGCGAGATCCGGGACGAGGATCCGCCACGACACGCCGTCGATCACCAGGTGGTGCACGGCGACGAACACGCGGCCGGGGCGGTCCGGCCCGAAGTCGAACCAGATCACCTGCACCATCACTCCGGATTCCGGATCGAGTGCGCCGTAGGCGATTTCACGTTCAGCAGCGAATCGGTCCGCCCACCGCTCGGCGTCGACCTCGCCGACCTCGACGCGGCGCACCAGTGTCTCGATGTCCGGTGCGTCCTCGGGGACGGTCCAGCGCGGCCCGCCGTCGGTGACGACGAACCGGGACCGCAGCATCGGATGGGTGTCGAGCAGCGCCGCGACGGCCGTTCCGAGCACGTCCACGGTGAGGCCGACGGGTGCGACGAGCAGCCGGGCCTGCGAGAACCGCGCGAGGTCGCCACCCCACGCGAGGGCCTCCCACACGATCGGGGTGATCGGCACGTCGCCCGTCGCGGCGATCGCGGGCACCGTCGCCGGGACGGCGGGTTCGTCGACGGCCGCCAGCGCCGCGACGGTGCGCAGCTCGAACACCTGCCGGGCCGTGAGCCGGAGCCCGGCGGCCCGAGCGCGGGAGACGAACTGGATCGAGACGATCGAGTCGCCGCCGAGGGCGAAGAAGTCGTCGTCGATCCCGACGCGGTCGAGGCCGAGCACCTCGGCGGCCACCTCCGCCAGCGCGGCCTCCCGCGCGGTGCGCGGCTCCCCCGAACCGGCCAGCGCCCCGAAGTCCGGCTCCGGCAGCGCCTTCCGGTCCACCTTGCCGTTGGCGGTGACGGGGAATGCGGCCAGCACGAGCACCGCGGCCGGCACCAGGTAGTCGGGGACCCGCTCGGCGAGCACGGCCCGCACGGCGGCGGGGTCCACGTCGCCGTCGGGGACGACGTAGCCGACGAGGCGGCACACCCCGCGGTCGTCGGTGTGGGCGACGGCGACGGCGTCGCGCACCCCGCGCACCGCGGTCAGCGCCGCCTCGACCTCGCCGAGCTCGACCCGGAATCCGCGGATCTTGACCTGGTCGTCGCCGCGGCCGAGGAATTCGAGGGTGACCCGGCCGTCGCCCGCCGGGACGCGGCGCACGACGTCGCCGGTGCGGTACATACGGGCGCCGGGCGGACCGAACGGGTCGGGCAGGAAGCGGGTGCCGGTCAGGTCGGGTCGGCCGAGGTAGCCCCGGGCGACGCCGGATCCGGCGACGTACAGCTCCCCCGCGACGCCGACCGGCACGGGGCGCAGCATCCGGTCGAGGACGTAGGCGGCGGCGCCGTGTACGGCCCGGCCCAGGCACGGGGCGTCGGCGTCGGTGACCTGTCCGACGAGCGAGTCGACGGTGCATTCGGTCGGTCCGTAGAGGTTGAACGCACGTCCGTCGGTCAGCTCCCGCAGCCGCCGCCACAGCGCCGGGTTGACGGCCTCACCGCCGAATCCGACCGTGGCGGGGCGGTGCTCGCCGTCGAACAGCCCAGCCGCGACCATGCGGTCGAGGAACGACGGGGTGACCTCGAGGAAGTCGAGGGCGTGCGCGGCGACGTAACCGACCATCGCCTCGGGGTCGCGCATGGCGTCCTCGTCGAACACGTGCACGGCGTGGCCGTCGAGCAGCCACAGCATCGGCTGCCACGAGGCGTCGAACCCGAACGACCACGCGTGCCCGACACCCACGCTCGGCCGTCCCGCCGCCGCCACCGTGGGCACGTACAGGTCGGCGCGGTGGCTGTCGAACAGGCCGAGCAGGTTCGCGTGCGTGACCGCCACGCCCTTCGGCAGTCCGGTGGAGCCGGACGTGTAGATGACGTACACCGGATGCTCGGGCCGGAGCGGCGCGGTGCGCTCGCGGTCGGTGACGGGGACGGCCGGACGGACCGCGACGTCGGCACGAACCGACTCGTCGTCGAGGTCGAGCACCGGCACCGCACCGAGCACCGGTCGCAGCGTGTGCGCGACGCCGCCGCCGGTGACCACGACCCGCGGCCGCGAGTCGCCGGCCATGTGGGCGAGGCGCTCGGCCGGATACGACGGGTCCATCGGCACGTAGGCGCCGCCGGCGGCGTGCACGGCACAGATCGCGACCATCATCTCGGCCGAGCGCGGCAGGGCCAGGCCCACGAGCGCCTCGGGTCCGACGCCTTCGTCGATCAGCCGCCGTGCCAGCCGCGCCGAGGCGGCGCCGAGCTCGGCGAAGGTCAGGTGCTCGTCCCCGCACACGACGGCCGTCGCGTCCGGGGTGCGGGCGACCTGCGCCGCCAGGAGAGCGGGCACGGTGCCGTGCCCGCTCGACGGCGCCGGAGCGGTCGACGAGAGCTCGTGCCACCGTCCTCGCTCGGCCGGGCCGAGGACGTCGAGCTGCGCGACGCGCCGCGGCCGGTCGCCGGCGAACTGCTCGAGGAGGTGCACGAGCCGGCGGCCGATCTCGTCGGCGTCGCCGGCGGTGAACAGCGCCCGCTGATACTCGAGGGTGAGGGCGAGCTCGTCGTCGAGCCCGGCGACGAGCACCAGGGGGAAGTTGGTGGCGTCGTGGCCGCGGACGTCGGTGACGTCGAGGCCGCCGGAACGCTGCGCGCGGGCGAGGGCGTCGGTGTCGATCGGGTAGCTCTCGAACACGATGAGGGTGTCGAAGAGCTCTCCGACGCCGACGGCGCGCTGGATGTCGGCGAGTCCGACGTACTGGTGATCGAGGAGCCGGTTCTGCTCGCCTTGGACGCGGCGGAGCAGGTCGTCGGTGGGCTCGCCGGGGCGCAGCGCGACGCGCACGGGCACGGTGTTGATGAACAGACCGATCATCGTCTCGATGCCGGGCACGTCCGGGACGCGGCCGGAGACGACAGCACCGAAGGTCACGTCCGTGCGGTCGAGCCGGGCGCCGAGAAGGACCGCCCATGCGGTCTGCACCGCGGTGTTCACGGTGACGCCGAGGTCGCGGCAGCGGCGCTGCAGCCGCGCGGCCAGGCCGGCCGGAACCGGCACGGGAAGTTCGGCGGGCAACGTGGCGTCGAGCGACGAGCCGGCGGGGGCGAGCAGCGTGGGCTCCTCGACCCCGGTGAGTGCCTCGCTCCAGCGGCGCAGTCCGTCGTCGGTGTCGCGGTCGCCCAGCCAGGCGAGGTAGTCGGTGAACGGCCGGACCGCGGGCAGCGCAGCCGGATCGGCCCCCGCCCCGTACAGGGTGAACAGTTCCTGCACGAGCAGCGGCGACGACCACCCGTCGAGCAGCAGGTGGTGCGCGGCGACGATCAACCGGTGCCGGTCCGGCGCGAGGCACACGAGCGTGAACCGCACCAGCGGCGCGGCCGCGACGTCGAACCGGGTGGCGCGGTCGGCGGCGACGAGCTCGTCGCTGCGCTCCTCGACCGGCCGAATGTCACATTGCGTCGATCCGACCGACGCAATGTGACATTCGGCCACGGGGGCGGGGGTGGTCACGGGGGTGGGTGTGAGGGCGACGTCCGTCCACCGCAGGCCCGGGTCCCGGAGGACGACGCCGATCGGGTCGCCCGCCGCAGTGGTGCGGAACCCGGTGCGCAGATTCGCGTGCCGGTGCAGCAACGCGGCGGCGCTGCGCCGCAGGGTGTCCCGGTCGAGATCACCGCGCAGATCGAGGACGGTCTGCATCGAGTACACGTCGGTCCCGGTGCCGCCGTCGAGACCGGCGAGGAAGAACATCCCGCGCTGCAACGGCGTCAGCGGCACGACGTCGTCGATCGGGCCGAGTTCGGCGGTGAGCGAGTCCAGTTCCGTAATGGTCAGCCTGGGGTAGGTCAGATCCGACGGGGTGGGACCGCCGGCGCCGGGGGCGTCGGCGTGCCGGGCCAGCGCGGTCAGGGCCTCCACCCAGCGACGGGAGACGAGTGTGAGGGTTTCCTCGTCGAGGACCTCCGCCGCGGTGAATTCGCAGACGATCTCGGGTCCGGCGGGGCCGTCCTCGGTGACGGCGTTGATGTCCAGGACGTGGTCGAGCGGGGTGCCGGGATCGACGGCGCCGCCGAGCGCGCCCGCCTCCGGTGCGGTGGACCACTCCTGACCGGTGTTCTCCCCCAGCGTCATCCGGCCGAGGTAGTTGAACATCACGTCGGGAGAACGGTATCCGGGGAAGTTCCGCGTTCCCTCCGGGGCGAGCCGCCGCAGCAGCCCGAATCCGATGCCGTCGTCGGGCAGTGCCCGCAGCGACTCCTTGACCTGTGCGAGAGCGGTCCCGGTGGCGGCGGTTCCGGCGAGTGCCTCGTGCGGGTCGATGCCGGACACGTCGAGCACGGCGGGGTACAGGGTGGTGAACCAGCCGACGGTGCGGGACAGGTCGGCGCCCGGCACGACGTGCTCGGCGCGGCCGTGGCCCTCGAGGTGCACGCGCAGCCCGTCGCCGCCGCGTACCGACGTCACGGCCAGCGCAAGGGCGGTGAGCAGCACATCCGCGACGCCCGCCCGGTACGCGGCGGGCACGGTGGTGAGCACCTTCTCGGTGACCGCCACGGGGACTCGCACCTCGCGCGACCGGGTGGTGGCGACGGTGTCGCGCGCCGGATCCAGCGGGCGGGCACCGAGCCGCGGTTCTGTGGTTCCGGCGATCTGCTGCCAGTGCGGCAGGGACTGCGCGACGCGGTCGGACGCGGCGGCTGCCGTGAGCCCGAGCGCCCAGTCCCGGAAGGAGGTGCCGGCCGGCTCGAGGTCCGGCGCGGTGCCCCGCCGCGCCTGATCGACGGCGGCCGCGAGGTCGGGGACCAGGATCCGCCACGACACGCCGTCGACGACGAGGTGGTGCACGACGACGAACACCCGGCCCGCGGCGCCGGGGCCGGCGTCGAGGAACAGCACGCGGATCATCCGTCCGGCCGCGGGGTCGAGCTCCGCCAGGGCGCGAGCACGTTCGGCCTCGAACAGCGCCCGCCACCGCGGGCCGTCGAGGCCTGCCGCATCGACGCGGCGCACCGCGGTCTCGGGGTTCGGAACATGTTCGGGGACTATCCATTCCGCATCGTCGCCGGCCACGGTGAGCCGTGAGCGCAGCATGGGGTGGGTGCGCAGCAGCGCGGCGACGGCGGCGACGAGGTGCGCTTCGGTGAGCCCGGCCGGGGCGACGAGCAGGCGGGACTGCGCGAAGCGCCGCAGATCCCCTCCGTGGTCGAGGGTTTCGCGCACGATCGGGGTGAGCGGGACCGGGCCGGTGGCCGCGACGACGGGCCGCGCCGGCTGCTCGTCCCCGGTGTCGGCGTCGCAGGCCGCAGCGAGCGCGGCGACGGTGCGCAGTTCGAACACCTGACGCGCGGTGATCCGCACGTCGGCGGTGCGGGCGCGGGACACCAGCTGGATCGAGACGATGGAATCGCCGCCGAGGCTGAAGAAGTCGTCGTCGATGCCGACGCGGTCGAGACCGAGGACCTCCGCGAACGCGGAGCACAACGCCGCCTCCGTGTCGGTGCGGGCCGCACCGGATCCGGCGAGGGCACCGAAGTCCGGCTCCGGCAGGGCCTTCCGGTCGACCTTGCCGTTCGCCGTGGTCGGCAGGACCGGCAGCGGCAGGATCACGGCGGGCACCAGGTAGTCGGGCAGCCGGGCGGCGACCGCGGCGCGCACGGCCCCGGGATCCGCCGTTCCGGTGACGTAGCCGACCAGGCGACGCACGGCGCGGGCGTCGGTGTGGGCGACGACGACCGCGGCATCCACCCCCGGCACGGCACCCAGCGCGGCCTCGACCTCGCCGAGTTCGACGCGGAAACCACGGATCTTGACCTGGTCGTCGGCGCGGCCCACGTATTCGAGGGCGCCCCGCGCGGTGGCGACCGGGTCGGGTGACCACCGCACGGTGTCGATCGGGTCCGGTAGCCACCGCACGGTGCCGACTGGGTCCGGCAGCCACCGCACGATGTCACCGGTGCGGTACATCCGGTCCCCGGTGAACGGGTCGGCGACGAACCGCTCCCCCGTCCGGCCGGGCTGTCCCAGGTAGCCGCGGGCGAGACCCCCGCCGGCGACGTAGAGTTCCCCGGCCACACCGGGCGGCGCCGGCCGCAGCCACCGGTCCAGCACGTACAGCCGGGTGCCGGGGGGCGGACCGCCGATGGTGACGGTGTCACCGCCGATCCGGGTGTATGCGGCGTCGACGGTGCATTCGGTGGGGCCGTAGCAGTTGTAGGCCTCGACGCCGTCCGCGGCGCGCAGCCGCTGCCACAGCGCCGACCCGACGGCCTCGCCGCCGACGGTGACCGTGGCGGGCCGGTGGCGGTCCCCGTCGAGCAGACCGGCGTCGAGCAGACCACTCATCAGCACGGGCACGCAGTCGACGTGGTCGATGCGGTGGGTGCGCACGTAGTCGACGACGAATGCGGTGTCGCTGCGGTGCTCGTCGGGCAGCACGTGCAGGGTGTGCCCGGACAGCAGCCAGGTCAGGGCGGCGACGGCCGAGTCGAAGGCGAACGGGTAGGTGAGCAGCACCCGCCGTGTGCCCGATGCCGACGGCATGATCGTCTCTCTCTGTGCGGCAAGGAAATCGGCGAGATTGGCGTGGGTGACGACGACGCCCTTGGGGAGACCGGTGGAGCCGGAGGTGTAGACGACGTACGCGGTGTGGCCGGGGCGGAGCGGCCGGCGACGGTCGGCGTCGGTCACCGCGGCGGCGGGCAGTGCGGTGAGCCGGGCCTGCACGTCCGGATCGTCCAGCACGACGACGTGCGCACCACCGCCGGGGAGGGTCGCTCCGAGTTCCGCGGCGACGGCGCCGGTGGTGAGCACGACGCCGGGACGGGCGTCGGCGACCATGTGGGCGAGCCGGTCCGCCGGGTACGACGGGTCGAGCGGAAGGTAGGCACCGCCTGCGGCGAGCACCGCGAGGATGGCCTCGACGGTCGCGGCGGAGCGCGGCAGGGCCAGGCCCACGAGCACGTCGGGTCCGACACCGAGCTCGATCAGCAGCCGCGCGAGCCGCGCCGAGTTCGCTCCCAGTTCCGCGAAGGTGCGCTCCTCGGCGCCGCACACCACCGCGAGGGTGCCGGGCTCCCCCGGGGCGGGCAGCGCCGCGACGGTGCCATCCGCGGGAGCGGCCGGTGCGACGGACCACGTGCCGAGGACGCGACCGCGCTCGGCGCCGGTGAGCAGGTCCAGCCCGGCGGCCGGGCGGTCCGGCGCGGCGGCGAGAGTGTCGAGGATGTGGACGAGGCGGTCGGCGAGGGCGGCGGCGTCGTCCGCGGTGAACACACCGGGCCGGTAGTCGAGGGTCATGACGAGGGTCTCGGCGACACCCGCGGTGAGCACGAGCGGATAGTTGGTGGCGTCGCGGCCCTCGACGGCGGCGATCGTGACCCCGCCCGCGCGCTCGGCGCGGTCGAGCGCGTCCCGGTCCACGGGGTAGCTCTCGAAGACGGTGAGGGTGTCGAACAGCTCCCCGAGCCCGGTCTCCCGCTGGACCTCGGCGAGGCCGAGGTACTGATGGTCGACGGTGCGGGACTGCGCCAGCTGCACCTGTCGCAGCAACTCGGTGACGGTGGCGCGGGGATCCAGGCGCACCCGCACGGGCACGGTGTTGATGAACAGCCCGACCATGGATTCGACGCCGGTCAGTTCCGGCGGTCGCCCGGAGACGGTGGCGCCGAAGACGATGTCGTCGCGGCCGAGGAGTCCGGACAGCAGCAGCGCCCAGCCGGTCTGCAGGACGGTGTTGAGGGTGACGCCGGCGTCGCGGGCGAGGCCGGTGAGCCGGTCGTTCAGCTCGACCGGCACGTCGACGGCGAGTGCGACGGTGGGTGTGGTGGCGCGGGTGGCGCCGGGCGGGGCGACGAGGCTCGGTTCGGTGAGCCCGTCGAGGGATTCGCGCCACAGCGCGCGAGCGGCGTCGTGGTCCTGCCGGTCGAGCCAGCTGAGGTAGTCGCGGAAGGGCCGCACCGGGGCCAGCCCGGCGGCGGTGCCGCCGGCGGCGTAGATCTCGAGGAGTTCGCGCACCAGGATCGGGGTGGACCAGCCGTCGACGACGATGTGGTGGGCGGTGAGCACCAACCGCACGTCGTCGGGCCCGAATCGCACGAACAGCCAGCGGATCAGCGGTGGCCGCGCGAGGTCGAACCAGTCGCGCAGATCCTCGTCGAGCAGATCCGCGAGACGTCGCTCGGACTCGTCGACCGCGAAACCGGTGAGATCGACACTGCGCCAAAGCGCCTCGACACCGCGCACGACGAGCCCGGCGGTGCGGCCGTCCTTGCGGGGACGGAAACACGTGCGCAGGGCAGGGTGCCGGTCCAGCAGCGCCTGCGCGGAGGCTCGCAGGGTGTCCTCGTCCACCCGCCCGGTCAGGCGCAGCACGGACTGCACGGTGTAGGCGTCCGGTTCGACGGCTCCGGCGGCACGGGCGGCGTCGTCGGGCGCGGCGACGGTGCTGAGGTAGAGCAGGCCCTGCTGCAGCGGCGAGAGGGGAACGATGTCTTCGAGCGCGGAGGTGCGGGTCATGGCTGCCTATCGGAGCGGGTGTGCGACGAACACGGCCCCCGGGTCGCCGGACGCGGGGGCCGTGGGTGCCGGGAGGGCTACTGCTGCTGGTTCGCGGGCAGCGCGGCGAGCGCCTGATCGATGGAATCGAGTGCGAGCAGCGCGGTCTCGTAGGTCGCGGCGTGGGAGTGCCGGACCGGGACCAGGTTTCCAGCCTGCACGGCGGGCAGGGCCTGCCACAGCGGGGAGGCCATCAGCTCCTGCAGCTCGGGCGAGACGGACCCGTCGCCCTCGACGCCGTAGACGATGACGTCGACGTCCCCGAGGTTCCGGCCGATCTCCTCGACGGAGAGGTACTCGCCGTGCACGGCCTCGGGATCGGCGGGCTGACCGGGGAATTGCAGGTCGAGGTCCTGGAAGAGGTTGGTGGTGTACGAGGAGGCGTACTCGCGGTAGAACTCACCCGGCTCGGTGCCGCACACATTGCAGACCCCGGCGAAGGTCAGGTTCCCGAGGGTGCCGCGGTACTTGTCGGCGATCTCGGCGGCACGCGCCTCGTACTGTTCCTTGTACTCGCCGTACTCCTCGGAGACGCCGGCGGCGTCGGCGTACTGCTCGCCGAGCATGCGCCAGTCACCGGGGTCGGTCAGGCCGAGGAAGACCACCGGAGCGAGCGCCTCGAGCTTGGCCGTGTCGAGCTGCGACTGCACGCGCGCGGGCACGCCCATGATGATCAGGTCGGGTGCGGCGGCGGCCACGGCCTCGTAGTCGAGTTCGCTCACGGCTCCGTCCGGCGCCACCTTGGGCAGGGCCTCGTACGCGGCCTCGGTCTCGGCGTCCATGTTGTCGAGCTCGCGGGTCCACTCGCAGGCCGCAGCCAGGTTCGCCTCGGCCTGGAGCAGCGGCAGGACCGCGTAGCCGCAGGCGACGATGCGCTGCGGATCGGCCGGGATCTCGATCGACCCGTTCTGCGCCTCGAACGTGCGCGTGGTGCTCGCGCCGGACTCCTCACCGGTGCCGCTGTCGCTGCCGCATCCCGCGAGGCCGATCGCCAGCATCGCCGCCGCGCCGATCGCCGCCGCGCGGCGCACCCGGCCCAGTCCCTCAACCCGCATCGCTCACTCCCACATGTCTGTTCGCCGGGCACCTGCCCGAACTCAGTTGGTTAGGCTAACCGAACCTACTCTGCGCGCCAAGCGCTACGTCTCCGGACCACGGCGTCCCCTCACGCGTCGCGCCGGTCCGAGCCGCCGGCTCCCCCGCCACCGCGTCGCCACCACCGCAGCCGCACACGCACCGCCCCTCCGGTGCGGAGGCCGACCCTGCCGCAACCCCGACCTCGGCGAGGCAGGCAACACCGCCTCGGTGGACACCCTCGCCTCCTGAAGATGCTCCTCGCGCCGGCGCGGCCCGAGGTGGACGCCGTGCGGCACCCGACGGGTGGGCGACACCGCCCCGATCCTGGAGAAATGGCACGATGGCGCGGTGAGCATCGGTAGCTATCTGGCCCTGATGGGCGTCTGGCTGGCCGGGGTCGTCTCCCCCGGACCGGATGCTGTTGTGGTGCTGCGACAGTCGGTCCTGGGGTCCCGCCGCCTCGGGATCGCCACAGCCCTCGGGATCGCCACCGGAATCGCGGTCTGGGTCACCGTAGCGATGCTGGGTGTGGCGGCCGGACCACCGAAGGTGCTCGCCGCCGTCCAGATCCTCGGGGCGGCGCTGCTGCTGTACCTGGCCGTGGCGACCCTCCGGGCGCGGCCCCTCACCGACACCGCAACGGGCGCATCGCCGCAATCCCCGTCGACGTCCTTCGCGCTCGGTGTCGCCACCAACATCACCAACCCGAAAGCGGTGGTGTTCTTCATGGCCGTGTTCGCCACACTGATACCGCAGCACGCCTCCGGAGCAGACAAACTCACCGTGGCGGTGTTGCTGATCGCCTCCGAAGCCGCGTGGTTCGGTGCCCTCGCCTGGTTCGCATCCGCGAAAGTCGTCGACCACTGGCTGCGGTCCCATGCCCGCGCGTTCGCCCGCACCACCTCCGCGGTCCTGACGATTCTCGCCGGGGTCGTGCTGTGGTCGGGCACAACAGAACTACTCGCCTGACCCCGGGCGACCTCGAGTCGGGCGCACCGGCCCGGCCACCCCCTCCACCCGAGCAATCGGAGGGTGCCACGCCCACGACCTTCGCGCACTGCTCCCGTGCAACCGCATCTGCGCGACGGGCTCACCGCAGGGCGCGTATCCCCAGATTCCCGCGACCCCTCATTTCGACGAGGCCGAGAGGATCACGTCACCCGTTGGCTGCTTGAACGACCCTGCTGTGCGCGGGTTCTCCGGCCTGTCGGAGGGGCTCACCGCCCAGGACGGGGGACATCGGCGGAAGTCAGAGGGCCGGTATGCCTACGGTTCGGGTCGGGGCACCCTCGGGAGAGGCGGCGTTCAGCTGCTGGACGTCGGCGCTGTGGGCGCGCAGCGCTGCGCGGACTTCGACGCCGGCCCGGCGTCGGCACTGTCGCCGTCCCGGTCGTGGACGACCACAATCAGCACGGCCCGTGACGGCGACACCGATCGGACGCGATGGGGGGTATTCGCGTCGAAGTAGAGGCTGTCCCCCTCGTCCAGGGTGATCACCTGATCGGGGATGCTCACCTCGACAGTCCCCTCCTTGACAAGGATGAACTCTTCACCCGGGTGCTCCATGTAGTCGGATCCGGGTTGCGTCGTCGGGTGAACAATGAACGGCTGCATGGATTTACCGATCATGCGGGTGGCGACGGCGTCGTAGACCGCACTCCCGTCGCGCTCGTCGACCTGCGCGCGCTCACCTCGCCGCTCGACCGTCATCATGCTGTTGTCGGGGCTGTCGGAGAACAGCTGACTGACATCGGCGTCCAGGGCCCGCGCGATCTTCAGCGCCACCGCGATCGACGGTGTACTGATCCCTCGCTCGACCTTCGACAGGTAGCTCTTGGTCAGCCCGGTGCCCTCGGCGAGGGCCTCCAAGGTCAACCCCGCCCGGCGTCGATGCGACCGCAGTAGCGCCGCCATCGTGTCCACACCTCCCTCTCGGTTGCGCCCGCGAAGACAGGCGTCCCCGCACACGCCCACCCTACCGACCACGTCACCCGGTTGCACTATAGGACACTTTGTGTCCTATAGTGCTCTACGTGTCATCGACTTGTCCGTGGTGAAAGGAGCCCCGAGGATGGCGACAACGATGAATCTCGGCAAAGCCGAGTTGATGGAGACCGCCAAGAAGACCATGCTCACCGAGGTCGCGGCGGCCGAGTGGACGGACCGCCAGAAGATCGCCCTGACCTGCCGGGCCCTGTTCGATGCCGGACACGACTCCGGTCTGGCGGGCCAGATCTCCGCGCGCGGCACGGCACCGGGAACCTTCCTCACGCAGCGGCTCGGTCTCGGCTTCGACGAGATCACCGAAAGCAACCTGCTCCTCGTCGACGAGGACCTTCAGGTTCTCGAAGGCAGCGGCATGGCGAACCCGGCCAACAGGTTCCACAGCTGGATCTACCGGGCACGGCCGGATGTGAACTGCATCGTCCACACGCATCCGCTGCACGCGGCGGCATTGTCCATGCTCGAGATCCCCCTGCAGGTCTCGCAGATGGACGTCGCCCCGCTCTACGACGACTGTGCGTTCCTGCCGGACTGGCCGGGAGTTCCCGTCGGCAACGAGGAGGGCGAGATCATCTCTGCCGCGCTCGGTGACAAGCGCGCGATCCTGCTCGCCCACCACGGGCAACTCGTCGTCGGATCGACCATCGAAGAGGCGTGCTCGCTGGCGCACCTGATCGAACGGGCGGCCCGCCTGCAACTGCTCGCGATGGCGGCCGGCGAGATCAAGCCTCTTCCCCCACGGCTGGCGCGTGAGGCCCACGACTGGACCCTCACCCCACGCCGCAGCGAAGCCAACTTCGGCTACTACGCACGCAAGGCCCTGCGCTCCCACCCGGACGCGATCGACTGCCACTGACCCCGGCCACCCACCATCCGAATTCTCTTGGAGTGCACCTTGACCACAATCAGCGGAATCGTTGCATACCCCGTCACACCGTTCGACAGCCGAGACCCCGAGACGATCGACGTGGACATCCTGCACCTGCTGCTGGACCGCATGATCGATGCAGGCGTCGATGCGATCGCCCCCCTCGGCAGCACCGGGGAGAGCGCCTACCTCGACCACAACGAGTGGATCACCGTCGCAACCGAAACCATCGAGCACACCGACGGCCGGGTGCCGACGGTCGTCGGAGTCTCGGACCTGACCACTGCCGGCACGATCCGTCGCGCGCAGATCGCCGAGCGCCTCGGCGCCACGGCGGTGATGGCGCTGCCCACCTCGTACTGGCGCCTCACCGAGGAAGAGGTCCGGTTGCACTTCACCACCCTCGCCGAATCGATCGGAATCCCGGTGATGGTCTACAACAACCCAGCTACCACCGGCATCGACATGACGGCGGAGTTCCTGTTCGACCTCGTCGCCACGGTCGAGAACATCACGATGGTCAAGGAATCCACCGGTGACATTGCGCGCATGCACCGCCTGAACGAACTCAGCGGCAACACACTTGCGTTCTTCAACGGCAGCAACCCGCTGGCGCAGAGGGCCTTTCAGGCGGGTGCCGCAGGCTGGTGCACCGCGGCGCCGTGCCTGATCCCGCACCGGATCGTCGAGTTCCACCGCGCGATCACCACAGGCCGGGAGGACGAGGCGGCCGAACTCTTCGATCGGCTCCGTCCGCTCCTCGACATGATCGTCAGCCGCGGGCTTCCGGCCACGATCAAGGCGGGCCTGCGCAGCGTCGGCGTCGAGGCGGGAACCCCGCGCCGGCCCCTGCTTCCCCTCGATGAACCCGAAACCGCCCGACTCGAGGAGCTCATCGCCGCCTGCCGGTGACGGAACACCACCACCGCTCGTATTTCACACGCAGCACTGGCCGAACGCTGCCGCCTGCCGAGCGCAGCGCATCCCGCATCGAACTTCGCAGACGCAGAGCCCGCGGACACTACGCACTGGCACCGCTCCACCCGAGACCTTCGAAAACCCACAGGAGCAACCGAATTGACAACGACCACCACTCCGACGGTCCGACCGCTCGCCCCCACCGACGAGACCCGCTGGCGCGTCCTCTTCCGTGAGTACCGCACGTTCTACAAGCTGCCCGAGTCCGAGGACATCGTCTCCCGTGCATGGGGATGGTTCATGGATCCCCGACACGAATGCAAGGCGCTCGTCGCGGAGGCGCACGGCGAGATCCTCGGGTTCGCACACCACCGTCGTTTCTCCTCGCCCTACACCGGTACCACCGGTCTCTTCCTCGACGATCTGTTCACCGACCCCGCGGCCCGGGGCCGGGGGGTCGGACGTGCACTGATCGAGCGTCTCACCGAGATGGCCGCCGCCGAGGGCCGCGCCGTGGTGCAGTGGGTGACCGCCGAGGACAACCATCGAGCCCAGGCGCTCTACAACACCCTCGCCACACGAACGAACTGGGTCACCTACGAAGCCGAGCCCTCGGCGAGGTGATCACTGCACCATGAGCGTGTTCCTTCCAGGAGTCCTGCGGTAGGACTTCGTCCGGTCAGGATGCAGTGATGGCCGGCCGGGCAGGTACCGACCCGACGGTCGAGTGCGCGTCGCAGTTCGCGCACGACGGCGTAGGGGTCGGTCCTGCCCGGCTGTGTCGGGGTCGGTCGACCGCAGCATCGTGAGGAACAGGTGCGCAGGGCCGGCCAGGGGTGGCCTGCGGGCGCGCCTGCCGGCCCAGCGCACAGACACTCACCCGAACTCCAGGGCGAACTCGTCGATCTCGGACTGGTCCAGACCACTCAGCGTCAGATCGGAGGGCGTGAAGCCGCCCGCGTCGTCGCGCGCGGCGTGGTCGGCGAGCGCACGCAGCGCCGCGACCCAGCCGTGTGCCAGCTCGGCGACGACGGTCGCCGTGACGACGCCGGTGGCGTACCCCCACGTCGCGCGGAGCACCGGCCCGGCCGGCGTCTCCTCGGTGACGGCACCGACCTCGATCGCGTGGCTCACCGGCATCGCCTCGTCGGTGGCGCCACCGAGCACGCCGGCTTCCGGAGCCGCCGTCCACGGCGCGCCGGTCCCGTCGCCGAGGGTCAGCCGGCCGAGGTAGTTGAACCCGATCTCCGGTGCCGGTCCGGCCCCGAGCTCGGCCGCGGAGTCGGGGTCGAGGTGACGGAGCATGCCGAATCCGATTCCGCTGTCCGGGATCTCCCGCAGTTGCTCCTTGACGAGCTTGAGCGCCGCACCGGCGGCGGCCCCACCGGCGAAGGCCTCGGCGAGGTCCACCGCCGACACGTCGAGACGGACCGGATACAGGGTGGTGAACCAGCCGACGGTGCGGGACAGGTCGGCGCCGGGCACCACCTGCTCCTCACGTCCGTGCCCCTCCCGGTCCACCGGGACCGGCCCGCCGCCGCACGCCCGGCGCACGGTCAGCGCCAACGCGGTCAGCAGCACGTCGTCGACACCCGCGCGGAACCGCTCCGGCACGGTGGTCAGCAGCGCCTCGGTCACCGACGCCGGGACCTCCACCTGCACCCGCGCGACCGTGGCCAGCGTGTCACGCACCGGGTCCACGTCCCGCCCGGCAATTCGCACGCACCCGGCGGGTTCGAGGACGCGGCGCCACAACGCCAGTTCGCCGCGCCGCGCGGGGACCTGCTCCAGCAGTCCCCGCGCCCATGCCCGCAGCGGTGTTCCCCCGCCGTCCGGTTCGACGCCCTCGCAGGCGGCGGCCAGGTCCTGGACCAGGATCCGCCACGAGACCCCGTCGACCACCAGGTGGTGTATCACCACCAGGATCCGGCCCGGGCGGTCCGGCCCGGTGTCGAAGAAGACCAGCCGCATCATCGCGCCGGCCTCGGGATCGAGGGCGGCGCACGCGACGTCGGTCTCCTCGGACAGCACCGACGAGCGCGCCCGCTCGTCGAGTCCCCGGACGTCCACCCGTCTGACAAGCGCGGCCGGATCTACGACGTCCGCGGCACGGACGTCGAAGGTCCGTGCGACCGGATCGAAGACGGCACGCAGCGCGTCGTGCCCCGCGAGCACCCGGCCCACCGCGCCGGCCAGGGTGGCGAGGTCGAGGCCGGGGGGTGCGATCAGCAGCCGGGACTGGGCGAATCTCCGGTAGGGGCCGCCGCGGTCGAGGAGGTCGTGCACGATCGGGGTCGCGGGGACGAGACCCAAGGCCGCGGTCCGATCCGTCGCCTCCGATACCGGATCGACCTGCACGATCCGGGCCAGGCCCGCCGGGGTGCGGTGTTCGAAGACGTCGCGCGCGGCGAACCGCAGTCCCGCCGCGCGAGCACGCGACACGAGCTGGATCGAGACGATGGAATCGCCGCCGAGGGAAAAGAAGTCGTCGTCCGGCCCGACCACGTCCAGGTGCAGCACCTCCGCCACCACCACGCACAGGCGTCGCTCGAGGTCGTTCGCCGGGGCGCGCGGCGCACCGGCGGGCGCGAAGACCGGAGCGGGCAGCGCCCGCCGGTCGAACTTGCCGTTCGGGGTGGTCGGGAACTCGTCGAGCACCACGACCGCGGCCGGCACCATGTGCTCGGGCAGGCGACGGGACATGTGCTGCCGCAACACCTCCGGGTCGGTCGCATCGCCGACGACGTAGCCGACGAGCCGGCGCCGGCCCGGTTCGTCCTCGCGTGCCACGACCACACAGCCCGCGACCGACGGATGCGCCGACAGCACGGTCTCGATCTCGCCGAGCTCGATACGGAACCCGCGGATCTTGACCTGATCGTCGCTGCGGCCGAGATATTCGAGGACCGGACGGTCGCCGCCCGCGTCGAGCCACCGCACCCGATCGCCGGTGCGGTAGAGCCGGGTTCCGGAGGCACCGAACGGATCGGCCACGTACCGGGTGGAGCTGTGGCCGGGCCGGTTCAGGTAGCCGCGGGTCACGCCGGGCCCGCCGACGTACAGCTCCCCGGCCACTCCCGTCGGCACGAGGCACAGGCGGTCGTCGAGCACGTACACCCGGGCACCGTCGATCGGCGTCCCGATGTGCGGGCGCACTCCGCGGATCTCGGCAATGGTGGCGTCGACCGTGCATTCGGTGGGGCCGTACATGTTCAGCGCCCGCACCCCGTCGATCGACCCGAGCGTCGACCACAGGTCCGCGGACACGGCCTCGCCGCCGACCGCGAGCAGGCGCGGGCGGTGTGGCGCCGCAGGCTCGCACAGCCCGGCGGCGAGCAGTTCGGTCATGAGCAACGGTACGCAGTCGACGGCGTCGATGCGGTGGGTGCGCACGTAGTCCACGGTGGCGGCGGCGTCGGCGAGCAGATCGGCGTCCGGCAGGTACAGCGTGTGCCCGGCCAGCATGGACAGCAACGGATCGATCGAGGAATCGAAGGACAGCGCGTAGGTGAGCAGCACCCGCAGCGGCCGATCCTCCGCGCGGCCGACGGTCCGGCGGCGCTGCGTCGCGACCAGGTTCACCACACCCCGGTGCGGCACCACGACGCCCTTGGGGAGGCCGGTCGAACCGGAGGTGTAGACGATGTACGCGGCGCCGTCGCCGGAGACCGCGCCGAGACGCTCGCCCGGCTCGAGCGGGGTGTCCGGCAGCGCGGGGTCCACCGCGGCGAGCGCGGCCTCGTCGAGGACGAGCACGGGCCGGGAGTCGGCGAGCATGTGCTCGACGCGCTCGACCGGGTACCCGGGATCGACCGGCACGTAGGCGCCGCCGGCCTGCCACACCGCGAGGGCCGCGACGATCGCGTCCGTGCCGCGCGGCAGCATCAGCGCGACCACGGTCTCCGGTCCCACGCCGCGGCCGATCAGGTAGCGGGCCAGACGGCCGGCGCGGGCGTGCACTTGCCCGAAGGTCAGCGTCTCGGTGCCGGTGACGAGCGCGGTCGCCTCCGGGGTGCGCTGCGCCTGGCGGGTGAACAGGTCGCCGAGGGTGCCCGCCCCGACGTCCTCGATCTCGTCCATACATACGTACGGGCTGCCGGAGCGGAGGCGGTCGCGTTCGTCGTCGGAGAGCAGGTCGAGCGCGGACAGGCGGGTCTGCGGATCCGTCCCGAGGGCGTCGAAGGCGCGCACCACGCGCCCCGCCAGCGCGTCGGCCGTGGTCGGGTCGAACAGGTCCCGCGCGTACTCCACCCGCACCCGTAGGCCACCGTCCACGTCCTCGATCACGTCGAAGGTCAGGTCGAACAGGGCGGCGCCGGTGTCGACGGTGGACACGCGCGGTTCCAGACCGGCGAAGGCGTCGACGACGGGCGGGGTGCGATGCTGCACGAGCACCTGGAACAGCGGATGCCGGCCGGCGCTGCGAGCCGGCTCGAGGGCCTCGACGAGACGGTCGAACGGCAGGTCCTGATGCGCGTAGGCGTCGAGATCGGTGCTGCGGACCCGGGCGAGCAGG
Source organism: Rhodococcus sp. DMF-1 (assembly GCF_021441945.1). Lineage (NCBI taxonomy): Bacteria > Bacillati > Actinomycetota > Actinomycetes > Mycobacteriales > Nocardiaceae > Rhodococcus > Rhodococcus sp. DMF-1. The sequence goes on along the minus strand of NZ_CP090442.1, from coordinate 5,440,190 downwards.
TCGGCGAGCGTGGGGTCACCCGACAGGTCCGTCCGCAGCACCACCATGTTGACGAAGAACCCGACGAGGCCGTCCAGCTCGGCCGCGGGCCGGCCCGCGGTGGGCGAGCCGATCGGGAGGTCCTCCCCCGCGCCGCTGCGTGCGAGTGCGACGGCGACGGCGGTGTGCACGAGCATGAACATCGTGACGTTCGCCGCGCGCGCGACGGCGCGCAGTGCGTCGGCGACGTGCGGGGACACCGGCTGCTCGACCGTGCCGCCCACGAACGAGGCGGTCACCCCACGCGGCCGGTCGGTGGGCAGGGCGAGCTCCTCGGGCATCCCGTCCAGCCGGGCGCGCCAGTAGTCCAGCTGCCGGTCCGCGAGTCCGTCTGCGCCGCCGAGGATCTCGCGGTGCCATACCGCGAAGTCGGCGTACTGCACCGGGAGCGGCGCCGGCGTCCAGGAGCGTCCGGCGGCCGCGGCGGCATACGCGGCGCCGAGCTCGCGCAGCAGGATGGGGGCGGACAGCTCGTCGGCGGCGATGTGGTGCACGAGCACCAGCAGCACGGTCTCCGCGCCTCCGTCGTCGAAGAGCGCCACCCGGATCGGGATCTCGCGTTCGAGGTCGAATGCGTGCCGCGCCTCGGCCGCCGCCGCCGCGTCCAGGCCGGACGCCGGGACGGTGCGGGCGGTGAACGGCACCTCGGGTGCGGCGAGCGCGCGCTGCATGCCGACGCCGTCGTGGTCCTCGAGCACGGTGCGCAGGACCTCGTGCCGGTCGAGGACCGCGCGCACCGCGTCGCGCAGCGCCGCCGGATCGGGGACACCGCGCAGGCGCAGCGTCAGCGGCACGTTGTAGGTCGGGCTCGGCCCCTCGAGGCGGAACTGGAACCACAGCCGCTGCTGCCCCGCCGACAGCGGTGCCCAGTCGCCGCGCTCGACCGGTCGCAGCGGGATCCGCAGCGCTGCAGCACCGTCCGGGCACTGCGCGGCGAGCGCCTCGACGGTCGGGTGGTCGAAGACGGTGCGGATCGGCAGTTCCACGCCGAGCGTGTCGCGGACCGTCGCGATCAGCTTGGCCGCCGCGAGGGAATGACCGCCGAGGAGGAAGAAGTCGTCGTCGACGCCGACCGTGTCGAGGCCGAGGACGTCCGCGAACGCGGCGCACAGCACGCGTTCGCGTTCGGTGGCGGCCGCGCGCCCGCCGACAAGAGTCCCGAAGTCCGGTTCCGGCAGCGACGTGCGGTCCACCTTGCCGTTCGAGGTGAGCGGCAGCACGTCGAGGAACACGAACGCCGACGGCACCATGTGCGCCGGCAGCCGCCGCGCCACGTGCTCGCGGGCCGCCGCCGGGTCGCCGTCGCCGCCGACCAGGTAGGCGACGAGCCGCGCGGTGCCGGTCGCGTCGGGACGCGCCCCGGCGACGGCCCGCGTGACGCCGGGCAACTCCTGCAGCGCCGCCTCGACCTCGCCGAGTTCGACGCGGAAGCCGCGGATCTTGACCTGGTCGTCCCGGCGGCCGCGGTAGGCGAGGCGGCCGTCCGCGGTCCACCGCACCACGTCGCCGGTGCGGTACATGCGGGTTTCGCTGTCGCCGAACGGGTTCGCCACGAACCGCGCCGCCGTCGCGCCGGGCGCGCCGAGGTAGCCGCGCACCACGCCGGGACCGGCGACGTACAGTTCGCCGTCCACCCCCTCGGGGACGGGCTCGAGCGCGGCGTCGAGCACGTAGGCACGCAGGTTCGCCACCGGCCGGCCGATCACGGGTTCCGCCGCGTCCCCCACCTCGGCGACGAGGACGTCGACGGTGCCCTCCGTGGGGCCGTAGAAGTTGAACGCGGCGCCGTCCCGGTCGCGCAGGCGTCGCCACAGGGTGTCGGTGACGGCGTCGCCGCCGAACCCGAGGGTCGGCACGTCGCGCAGCAGGTCGGCCTCGACGATCTGCTCGAGTTGCGCGGGCGACAGTTCGACGAAGTGCCACCCCTCGCTGCGGGCGAGTTCGGCGAGCCGGTGCGGGTCGCGCTGCGTGGTCTCGTCGACGATGCTCAGCTCGTGCCCGTCGAGCAGCCACAGGTGCGGGCCCCACGAGGCGTCGAACGCGAACGACCAGACGTGCCCGACCCGCAGGCGGTCGCGGCCGGCCTCGGCGCGGGCCCGGGAGAAGACGCGCGCGCGGTGGCTGTGGAACAGGTTGACGGCCCCGCGGTGCGGGACCTCCACGCCCTTGGGCCGGCCGGTCGACCCGGAGGTGTGGATGAGGTAGGCCACGTCGAGCTCGTGCAGCGGTCGGCCGCGTTCGGCGCGGGTCAGCGGCTCGTCGGCGTAACCGGACGGGTCCAGCTCGTCGAGGTCCACCGGATCGGGCAGGCCCGCGGCGCAGGCGATCTCGGCGATACGTGCGGCCACGTCGCCGCCGGTGAGCACGACACCGGGCGCGGTCTCGGCGAGCACGTGCGCGAGTCGCTCGGCCGGATGGTCGGGGTCCAGCGGGACGCACGTCGCGCCGGCCTCGAGGACGGCGAACAGCGCGACGAGCGTGTCGGTGCGGCGCGGCAGCGCGACGGCGACGCGCCGCTGCGGGCCCAGCCCGGCGCTCAGGAGGTGCCGGGCGAGTCGGCGCGAGCGCGCGGCCAGTTCGCCGAAGGTCAGTGCGGTGGCGGCATCGCGCACCGCGGGTGCGTCCGGGTCGCGGGCCACCTGGGCGGCCAGCAGGTCCGGCAGCGTGAGGCCCGTGGGCACCGGCAGGTCGTCGCCGCTGCGCTCACCGAGGAGGCGGCGGCGCTCGTCGGCGTCGAGGATCTGCAGCCGGGCCAGCGGCCGGTGCGGGTCGGTGAGCGCGGCGACCCGGGTGAGAAGGAGTTCGAGCCGGCGGGCGTGCCGCTCGAGGTCGTCGGCGGTGTAGGCGTCGGCGTCGGCGTCCACCCAGATCTCGAGGCCGCCGGTGTGGTCGAGCGGCCGCGCGGTGACCATGAAGTCCTGCAGCGGGCCCCGGGCCACGGAATGCACCGCGGCGTGCAGGTCCGCGAAACGCAGCCGGTCGCCGAACGGTTTGACGTTGACGGACGGCCCCACGACACCGCGCGAGCCGGCGGGCAGGCGCAGGTCGTTCTGGATGTCCTCCCCGCGGTAGCGGTGGTGCGGACGGCAGTTCGCCACCGCGGCGCGCACGTCGCCGACGAGGTCGGCGAGGGTGCGGGCGGGTTCGGGGCGCAGGCGCAGCGGTACGACGTTGACCGCGGACATCGGCACGGTCGTCGCGGCGCTGCCCAGCCGGTTCATCACCGGGAATCCCACGATCACGTCGCCGCGTCCGGTCGCGGCCCGCAGGTACGCGGCGACGGCGGCGGTGACGACGTCGCCCCAGCTCGCCCCGGTGGCCTTGCCGAGCTGCGAGAGTCCCTGCTGCTGTTCGGCGGTCAGGGTCAGGCGCACGCCGCGGCAGCGGACGGCGATGCCGCCGGGACCGTCGGCGAGGGCCACGGCGTCCTCGGCGCCGTCGAGGTAGCCGGCCCAGAAGTCCCGGTCGGCGGCGAAGTCCGCGGACGCGCGATAGGCGGCCTCCTCGGCGACGACGGGGGCGAGCGGGGCGAACCTCGCCGGCGGCACCGGGCGCCCGAGCACGTCGGCGGTGTAGCGCTCGGCGATGCGCCGGGTGAGCAGGCCGAAGCCGTAGGCGTCGATCACCAGGTGATGGATGCACAGGTAGAGAACCACGTGCCGGTCGTCGAGCCGGAGCACGGCGGCGCGCAGGCAGAGTTCCCGTGCGGGGTCGAGCACGCGCGTATGGTCCTCGCGCATCCAGTGCTGCGCGGCCGCTTCCGGGTCGGGCTCGCGGCGCAGATCGACGACGGCAGGCTCCGGCGCCGCGTGTGCACCGGGACGGATGACGACCGATCCGTCGGCCTGCACGGCGAAGGCTGCGGTCGGCACCTCGGCTTCGGCGACGGTCTCCCGGACCGCGCGCAGCAGGGCGGCGACGTCGACCTCGCCGCGGAGTTCGACGCATTCCGCGGTGTTGAAGACGGGGTTCGCGGGGTCGAGCTGCTGGGCGAACCACACGCCGGACTGGGCTCGCGTCAGCGGAAACTCCGAGGTCGACAGGCCGGACGTGGGCACGATCGATCCCCTTTCTACGGTCGAATTCGACTGTGCCGTATCGCATCACGAGCGGTGAAGCCGGTCCGGCGCGAAACGTGACGATACCAAAGGTTAGGCTAACCGTATATGTTCTGCTGGGTCGGGTGCACGGCACCACGACCGACCCTGTCACCGCTACGAGAGGTCTGTGCACATGCAAGCACCGGTCGCCGCCCGCGGCACCGCCGCCTCGCGGCAAGTCGATACCGCCGCCTCGCGGCAAGTCGATACCGCCGCCCCGCGGCAGGCCGATACCGCCGCCCCGTTCGTGCTGTCGCGTCCGCACGGCACCGTCGTGGCGGAGGGCGTCGATGTCCGGTTCGACTCGGCCGGCGAGGCCGCGGCCGCGCTGCGCGCCGGCTCGGTGGCGGCCGTCGTCGGCGCGCTACCGTTCGCTCCCGATCACCGCGCCGCGCTCACGGCGCCCGTCGCGCTGCGGCACCAGCCGGACCCCGTCGGGGACGCCGCCGTCCCGCTCGCGCCGGTGCGGATCGCCGCGACACTGCCCGCCGAGGACGAACACCTCGACCGGGTGGCCACGGCGCTGCGGCAGCTCCGCGATCCGGCCGACGACCTGGCGAAGGTGGTGCTGGCCCGGGCGCTGCTCCTGCGGGCGGACGCACCCGTCGACCCGATGTCGCTGCTCGCCCGGCTGGCCGGAAACGATCCCACCGGAAACGGTTTCGCCGTCGATCTCACCGCCGCCGGCGGAGCGTGGACCGGCCGGCACCTCGTCGGCGCCAGCCCCGAGGTGCTCGTCCGGCGCCGCGGCGACCTCGTCACATGCCATCCGCTGGCCGGGTCCGCGCCCCGGCATCCGGATCCCGAGGTGGACGGGCGCACCGCACAACGCCTCGCCGCATCGGAGAAGAACCGCGCGGAGCACGCCCACGTCGTCGAGGCCCTGCGGACGAGCCTCGACCCGCTGTGCACCGACCTCGACATCCCCCGTACGCCGACGCTGGCGAGCACCCGGCAGCTCTGGCACCTGGGCACCCCGATCGCCGGCCGGTTGCGGGACCGGTCGGTCACCGCGCTCGACCTGGCTCTGGCCGTGCATCCGACCCCCGCGATCTGCGGCACGCCGACCGCCGCGGCCCGGGCACTGATCCGCGAACTGGAGGGCGACCGCGGCTTCTACGCCGGTGCCGTGGGCTGGGCCGACCGGGACGGTGACGGCGAATGGATGGTGACGATCCGCTGCGCCGTCCTCGACGCCGACGGCACCACGCTCACCACCCACGCCGGCGGCGGCATCGTCGCCGGTTCGGATCCACTCGACGAACTCGCCGAGACCACAACGAAGTTCGGCACGGTGCTCGACGCGCTCGAGGTGCGACGATGAGCCGGTCCGTCACCCTCGTCGTCGGCGCGGCCCACGGCATCGGCCGCGCCACCGCCCGCACCCTCGCGGGGGCCGGGCACCGCGTCGTCCTCGCCGATCGGGATCTCGACGGCCTGGCCGAGACCGCCGCGCTGCTCGACGTGCCCGCTCCCGTGCACGGTCTCGACGTGTGCGATGCGGCCGCCGTCGCCGAGGCGGTCGCCCGGGTGGAAGCCGAGCACGGGCCGGTCGACGCGCTGGCCCACGTCGCGGGTGTGTTCACCACCGGATCGGTGCTCGACTGCGATCCCGCCGAGTGGCGGAAGATGTTCGACGTCAACGTCACCGGCCTGGTCAACGTGCTGCGCGTCGTCGGCCGCGGAATGCGCGAACGTCGCCGCGGCGCGATCGTCACGGTCGGCTCCAACTCGGCGGGGGTGCCCCGCGTCGGGATGGGCGCCTACGGGGCGTCGAAGTCCGCCGCCCACATGATCGTCCGGGTGCTCGGTCTCGAGCTGGCCCGATTCGGGGTGCGCGCCAACGTCGTCGCGCCCGGTTCCACGGACACCGCGATGCAACGGTCCCTGTGGCCGGATCCGGGCGACGACGCGGGTGCCCGCACCGCGATCGACGGCGACGCGACCTCGTTCAAGGTGGGTATTCCGCTGGGCCGCATCGCCGAGCCCGCCGACATCGCGGACGCCGTCGCGTTCCTGCTCTCGGACCGCGCCCGCCACATCACCATGCAGACCCTGTACGTCGACGGCGGCGCCACGCTGCGCGCCTGACCCGAAAGGACCCCCGTGACGATCGCCGCCACCCGGACTCCCCTGGCCGCCACCGCCGGCTACCCGCGGGAGTTCGCGGAACTCTACCGCGCCGCGGGTTACTGGACGGACGAGACGTTCGTCCGGTTCCTGTCCGGCCGGGCCGACCGTCACGGCGAGCGCGTCGCGCTCGTCGGCCGCGACGCCCACGGCACCGAGCGACGGATCACCTACCGCGAGCTGTCCGACACGGCGGACCGGATCGCCGCGGGCCTCGCGGCGGCCGGGGTGCAGCGCGGCGACCGGGTCCTGGTGCAGCTACCCAACATCGTCGAGTACACCGAGGTGGTCTTCGCGGTGTTCCGTCTCGGTGCGCTGCCGGTGTTCGCGCTGCCCGCGCACCGCAGCGCCGAGATCGGGTACTTCTGCCGGTTCACCGACGCCGCCGCGTACGTGATCGCCGGCGAGCACGGCGGAATCGACTACCGGGCGCTGGCCCGGCAGGTGTGCGCGGCTCTCGACCGGCCCCCGGTCGTGATCGTCGCCGGCGACGCGCAGGAGTTCACCGCGCTCGACGCGCTGCGCGCACACGAGCCGGACGCGTGCGCCGACGTCGACCCGGAATCCGTGGCGTTCCTGCAGCTCTCGGGTGGGACGACCGGCACACCGAAGCTGATCCCGCGCACCCACACCGACTACCTGTACTCCGTGCGCGAGTCGGCCCGCATCTGCGGCGTCGACGCCGGCACCCGGATGCTCGTGGTTCTGCCGGCGGCACACAACTTCCCGATGAGCTCACCCGGGATCCTCGGCGTCCTGCACGCCGGAGGTACGGTCGTGCTGGCCCCGGACCCGAGCCCCGACACCGCCTTCGAGCTGATCGAGCGGGAGGGGATCACCATGGCCTCGCTCGTGCCCCCGCTCGCCCTGGCGTGGCTCGCGGCGCGGGCCCGCACCGAGCGGGACCTGTCGTCGCTGCGGGTCCTGCAGGTCGGCGGGGCGAAGTTCGGTGCCGAAGCGGCCGCGCGGGTGACGCCCGAACTCGGCTGCACCCTGCAGCAGGTGTTCGGGATGGCGGAGGGCCTGGTCAACTACACCCGGCTCGACGACCCCGACACCACCGTCGTCGGCACGCAGGGCCGTCCCATCAGCCCGCACGACGAGATCCGGATCGTCGACGACGAGGATCGGCCCGTCGCCCCCGGCGCGACGGGCCACCTGCTCACCCGCGGCCCGTACACGATCCGCGGCTACTACGCCGCGCCCGAGCACAATGCGACGGCGTTCACCCCCGACGGGTTCTACCGCACCGGCGATCTCGTGCGCCTGACCGAGGACGGCTACGTCGTCGTCGAGGGCCGCGCGAAGGATCAGATCAACCGGGGCGGCGAGAAGATCGCCGCCGAAGAGGTGGAGAACCACCTGCTCGCCCACCCCCACGTCCTGGACGCCGCGGTGGTCGCCGTGCCCGACGCCTACCTCGGGGAGCGCACGTGCGTGTTCGTCGTGGCCGACGGGACCACGCCGAAAGCCCCGGCGCTGAAGGCGTTCCTGCGGGAACGGGGCCTGGCCGCGTACAAGATCCCCGACAAGGTGGTCCTCGTCGACGCCTTCCCCGTCACCGGAGTGGGCAAGACCAGCCGCGCCGAGCTGCGCCGCGCGCTCGCCGCCACCCTGCAGCACTGATCCCCGACGACAGAAAGCGAATCCCGCCATGGCCCTGCCGAAGTCCGTCTCCTATCCGATGCCCACGGACCTGCCGGAGAACACCGTCGACTGGACGATCGATCCGCGGCGGGCGGTGCTGCTCGTGCACGACATGCAGGAGTACTTCGTCCGCGCGTTCGACCGCACGGCGGATCCGCTGGCCACGGTGGTGCCGAACATCGATACGATCCGGCAGTCGGCGTACGAGGCGGGCATTCCCGTCGTCTACACCGCCCAGCCGGGCGATCAGGATCCCGCCGAGCGCGCCCTGCTCACCGACTTCTGGGGTCCCGGCCTGGCCGACGACCCGGCTCTGACGTCCGTCGTCGCCGAACTCGCGCCGCGCGAGGACGACGTGCAGCTCACCAAGTGGCGCTACAGCGCATTCATCCGCACCGACCTGCGGGAGCGGATGCACGCGTGGGGCCGGGACCAGCTCGTCGTGACCGGCGTCTACGCCCACATCGGGTGCCTGAGCACCGCGCTGGACGGGTTCATGCGGGATGTGCAGGTCTTCGTCGTCGCGGACGGGGTCGCGGACTTCTCCCGGCGGGAGCACACCGAGGCGCTGCAGTACCTCGCGGCGCGATGCGCCGCCGTGGTGCCGGCGGCGGACGCGGTGCGGCGCCTGCGGACCGGCGCCCTTTCGGTGTCCGGCTGAGCGGCGGTCACACGCCGACTTCCTGTGGTTGTGTGCGGGCCGCGAGCGCGGCGTATCGGCCGTCGCGGGCGAGCAGTTCGTCGTGGCTGCCCTGCTCCACGATGCGGCCGCGGTCGAGGACGACGATGGTGTCGGCGTCGCGGACGGTCGAGAGGCGGTGCGCGACGGTGAAGGTCGTGCGATCGCGGCGGGCCGCGTCCAGCGCGGCCTGCACCGCGCGTTCGGTCTCGTTGTCGAGGGCGCTGGTCGCCTCGTCCAGCACCAGGATGCGCGGGTCGCGCAGCAGGGTGCGGGCGATGGCGAGGCGCTGCTTCTCGCCGCCGGAGAAGCGGTGCCCGCGCGCCCCGACGACGGTGTCGTAGCCGTCCGGCAGCGAGCACAGCAGGTCGTGGATGTGCGCGGCGCGCGCGGCCTGCTCGATCTCGGCGTCGGTCGCGTCGGGCTTGGCATGACGCAGGTTCTCCCGGACCGTGGCGTGCAGCAGGTACGTCTCCTGGGAGACCACACCGACCAGGCTCGCGACGTCGGCGAGCGGCAGGTCGCGCACGTCGACGCCGTCGATCGTCACCCGCCCCGACGTGGGGTCGTACAGTCGCGCGACGAGCGACCCGAGAGTTGTTTTTCCTGAACCGGTTTCGCCGACGAGCGCGACGTGCGAGCCCGCCGGCACGTCGAGGGTGATGCCGGCGAGCGCGTCCCGGTCGGCACCGTCGTAGCGGAAGCGGACGTCGTCGAACCGCACGGCGCCGGCGACGCGCCCGAGGTCCAGGTGCACCGGCTCGGTGGGTTCGCCGATCTCGACGGTCAAGTCGAGGTACTCGAAGATGCGGCTGAACAGCGCCAGCGACCCGGTGACCGACACGCCCACGTCGAGCAGGCTCATCAGCGGCCGGAACAGGGTGGCCTGCAGGCCGGTGAACGCGACGAGGGTGCCGATCGTCATCCCGCCCGACGTCGCGGGCAGGCCGGCGACGAGGTAGAGCAGGGCCGGGATGGCGGCGAAGACGATGTTCATCGTGGCCATGCGCCAGCGCCCGGACAACTGGGAGCGGACCTCGAGGTCGGCGAGTTCGGTGGAGGTGCGGGCGAAGCGCTCCGACATGGCGGGACCGGTGCCGAGGATCTTGCCGAGCAGGACGCCGCTGAGCGAGAGGCTCTCCTCGATCTGGGTCTGCATGTCGGCGAGCCGACGCTGGCGCACGGTGGTGATCTCGCGGCGCATCAGGGCGACCTTGCGGGTGAGCCAGATCGCCGGCGGCAGCACCAGCAGGGACAGCAGCGACAGCCGCCAGCTGAGCACCGCCATCGCGACGGCCGTGCCGACGACGGTGGTGACGTTGGAGGCGATCGAGGTCGCCGTGGAGGTGACGACGTTCTGCATGCCGCCGATGTCGTTGGTCAGCCGGGACTGGATCTCCCCGCCGCGGGTGCGGGTGAAGAAGCCGAGGGACTGCCGCTGCAGATGGTCGAACACGCGGGTGCGCAGGTCGTGCATGACGTGCTGGCCCACCGTGGTGGAGATCCACGTCTGCACCACGCCGAGGATCGAGGCGACGACGGTGACGGCGAGCATCGCCCCGACGGCGCCGAGCAGCAGCGGCACGTCCTGGTCGGGAATCGCGTGGTCGATGAGGGTGCGGACGAGGAACGGGTTGGCGAGCGTGATCACCGACGAGACCACGATGAGCCCGACGACGAGCGCAACCTGCCAGCGGTAGGGCGCGAAGAGCGCGCCGATGCGGCGCACGCTCACGGGGGATTCCTCGAGCTGGGCGCGGTCGCGCGGGTCGGGCTTGGCGTGCCGCATCGGTCCCGGCCCGCCGCCGGGCGGAGGCTGCATCATGCCCGTCACCTCCTTCGTGAGGTACGAAACGTACTTGTTGAGGTTGCCTCACTAAGAGGCAACCGTCAAGTGAGGTATGATCCGCATCATGTCCGACGTCCCCACCGACCCGGCGCTGCGCGACCTGCTGATGACCGCCACCCGCACGCTGCGCCGCCGCTGGCACGCCACCCTCGGTCCGTGGGAGCTGTCCCCGCACGAGCACCGCGCGCTGCACGTCGTCGGGCACTCCCCCGAGCCGCTGCGCCTCGGTGACGTCGCCAAGGCGCTGCGCATCGCGCCGCGCTCGGCCACCGAGGTGATCGACCGGCTCGAGACCCGCGGCCTGACCCGCCGCGTCGCCGACCCCGCCGACCGTCGCGCCGTGTGCGTCCACCTCACCGACGAGGGCCGCCGCATCGCCGCCGAACTCGATGCCGCGCGCGACGCCGAGGCCACCGAGTTCTTCGCCCGTCTCGACGGCCCCGAACGCACCGAACTCGCCCGCCTGCTCACCAAGCTCGCCGACGGGTGACTGCCGCGACGAGCGGGAGGTTGTCGCGGCAACGCGCGAGTGGCGTCGCCGGTTTCCTCCCGTTCGCCGCGAGAACCTCCCGGCCGGATCTCACGTTTCCCGCCCGACGAGCGTCTACGGGGTGGACTGCCCGGCCGGAGGAGGAACGATGACCAACCGGACCGACTCGCTCACCGCGCGGGTCGAGGCTCAGGACTGGCCGGCGCTCGTCGCCGAGCTCGACGCGACGGGGTGCGCGCAGACCGGGCCGCTGCTCACCGCGGACGAGTGCGCACGCGTCACCGCGATGTGGGACGACGAACGCCGCTTCCGCAGCACGATCGACATGGCGCGGTATCGCTTCGGCAAAGGCACCTACCGCTATTTCGGCAGTCCCGTACCCGAGGGCATCACCCGGTTGCGCGCGGCGTTCTACCACCGGCTGCTGCCCGTCGCACGGGACTGGGCACAGCGCCTCGGCGACCCCGCGCCGTGGCCCGACGAGTTCGGCGACTGGCTCGACGCCTGCCGCGCCGCGGGACAGACCGAGCCGACGCCCCTGCTGCTGCGCTACACCGCCGGCGACTGGAACGCCCTGCACCGCGACCTCTACGGCGACCTGGTGTTCCCGCTGCAGGTGGTGATCGGCCTCGACCGGCCCGGCCACGACCACCTCGGCGGCGAGTTCCTCCTCGTCGAGCAACGCGCCCGCGCGCAGTCCCGGGGCACCGCCACGGTGCTGCAGCAAGGTCACGCCCTGATCTTCACGACCCGCGACCGGCCCACCCGATCCACGCGCGGCTGGACCCGCTCCCCCGTCCGGCACGGGGTCAGCACCGTCCGCGCCGGCGTCCGCCACACCCTCGGCCTCGTCCTGCACGACGCACGGTGACCCACTACACGCTCGTCGGGAGCGACGGACGTCCCTACCTCAGCGCAGCCCCCGGCACACTGGGCGGCCACCGTCGCGGCCGGATCTACGGACGACTCGACTGCCGCGCGGCGCGGCGGGCGATCGCGCGCGGCGGCTACGTCCGGGACCGGGTCTTCTTTGCCGGCGAATCCGACGCCGTCGCAGCCGGCTACCGCCCGTGCGCGGTGTGCCTGCCGGATCGCCACCGGACATGGAAGGCGGACCGAGCCGGATGAGCGGCAGTTCGCGTTCTGCGCCGCGTACCCGCCGAAGCGGTGCCCGTCGGCCCGGTCGCTACCCGACCGGTTCGATGTCCGGGAGCCTCCAGGTCTTGTCGAACCGTGGCTCCAGAGGCCCGTAGAGCCGGAACATGGCGAACCAGCCCCTGCCGGGCAGGCTCTGTATCCAGTTGCAGTCCTCGGTGGGTCGTTCGGGCCCGAAGTGGACGTCGACCGAGCCGTCCTCGTTTACGGCCAGGTCCGCATCCTGGCTGGTCACCGACGGCCACTGCTGATCGGTCTGCAGCATCGACCGGGCCTGGGTGTCGTAGACCAGCACCGACCAGAAGTTGTTCACGGGCACGTGCGGGGGCACGTGCAACCGGTAGCTCCGGTCACCGTCGAACGGTGCGCCGGTGGCGTCGACGAATGCGAGGGCGTACTGCGACCCGGTCCCGACCGCCTTCTGATCGAAGGCCGGGCTGGTACTGCCGTACAAGAAGTCGAGTTGAGCGGCGGCGTCGAGCAGCAACGCCCCGTCCTCCGTGCACGAGTAGCCGCCGAGGAAGCCCGAGCGCCAGGCGCGGCCGGGGTAGTAGTACGCCTCCTGGTGGCGGAACCGGTAGGTCAGCGCGCGGGCGGTCGCGTCCCCGACCGTCGCCGCCTCGGTCAGGATCGCGCGCATCCGCTCGTCCGGGGCGAACGGCCTGCCCCGACGGATCCCGACCGAGGCGAACATGCCCAGGGTGAGCGGGTCGGCCGACTCCGGCGGTTCGGACTGCACCACCTCGTCGAGCATCTCCCAGAACCGGAAGTCGGCCGGGGCGACGGCGCACATCGGCTCGGCGGAGACGTTCACGAACCGCGTCGACGGGGGATCGTCCGCTTGGGAGAGCGGATGAATCCGGGTGTGCGCCTCGACCATCTCCACCGCCGGGCGCGGATCACCGTGTTCGTCCCGGAAACCCCGCCAGCCCACCCACAACCCGACGGTGCGTGACCGCACCACCCGGTCACCGTCCGGCACCTGCCCGGCGTAGCCCGGCGGCACGAACAGGTAGCGGCCGCCGCGGCCCTGGTCCGGTCCGGTGAGGCCCACGTCGACCACCCACCGGCACCAGGGATCGATTGCGGCGCCGTATACCTTCGGGGGGGACCTCGACGACGACTGGCCCGTCGCGCAGGTCGAGCCAGGCGTAGTGGTACGAGGTGCTCGTGTTGTAGACAAGGCCGAGGAATCGCGGATGGACCAGGTCCGCCCACATCACCAGGGTGGCGTTCACCGGCCCCCACTGCACCAGCGCCTTACGCATCGCCGCCACGGCGACCGGGGCCAGCCCCAGCAGGTACGCCTGGACCGCCCGCTGGAAGTCCAGGTTGTCGAACAGCGTCCGGGTCGCCGCGTCGTCGGGGACCCCGTCGAAGAATCGCAACGTGCCCAACCGGGTCCGGACCTCGTCCGGCATCGCGATCCCGGGCGGAATAGGTGTGGTGTTCGCATGCGAGGTCATCGATTTCCTCCTGCCTTCACGGCCGAGACCGCAACTCGTCGCCGTCGGCGCTCTTCGATTCCTCCGGCCGGTAGCACTTCTCGAACTCGGGTGGTATCCAGTCTGGCGTGTCGTCTGCCCGGATGGTGGGGAGTTCCTCGAATCCCGGGTGCGCGGCACGGCGCTCCCGGGTTCCGGCGCCCGCCGTGCTGCGCCGCTCCGCCTGTCCGAGTGGTCCGCGAACCAGTCGTTCTTCGCGAACCGGGCGTCGAGGATCACAACCGGACCGTCTCACGGCGTCTCTCCGCGGAGGTCGAATTGCTCTGTGATGCAGTGCGATTCACGCATCGAGGCGACCGGGGCCCCGTTCATTCGGTAATCGACGGTCCGACAGTCCTTTTCGGAGGCATTACCCATGGGGCGATGCCACCTCGCGGGGACTCCACACCGGCCGGAATCTCTCGTCGGCCTGCGATACCGGCGCCGGAGTCGCTGCGCGGCCCGTCCGGCGACCGTCGCCGGCAGGTTCCGGTTGGGTAGCATCGAGGCCATGAGCACGGAGGCCCGCCCCCACTCGACCGGGGCCGAAGCCGGGTCGTCGAGGGCGACGGCCGACCCCCTCGCCCTCGACCGTCAGGTCTGCTTCGCCCTGTCCGTCACCAACCGCGCGGTCCTTTCGGTGTACCGGCCGGTGCTCGAACCGCTCGGCCTGACCCACCCGCAGTACCTCGTGATGCTGGCGTTGTGGGGGGACGCGCCGATGTCGGTCAAGGGAATCGGACGGGCCCTCCAACTGGACTCGCCCACCCTGTCCCCGCTTCTCAAACGACTGGAGTCGCTCGGTCTGATCACCCGCACCCGGAGCCCCCAGGACGAGCGTCAGCTCGTCGTCGACCTCACCGACGCGGGACGTGCACTGCGGAAACGGGCGGAGACGGTGCCCGAAACGGTGGTGCGCCGGCTCGGGGTGAGCCTCGCCGAGCTCGAGGAACTGCACGACGTGCTGACCCGCATCAATGCCGCCGCGCTGCGCGCCGGCGCCCTCGATCAACACTAGGCACGCGAGATCCGGGCCTTCCCCGGGGGTCGATCGGCAGATCCACACTCCCACCATGCGGGAACCCGCAGGAAAAACATTACGGAAGGGTAACAAACTACTTCTCACTGCACATCGAATGGATCGGACGGCCGCCCGTCGGGTACGCCGGAACGGTTGTCCGAACGAAGGGATGTGTCTTGAGACCCACCGGCGATACCGACGTGCACTCCGAGGTCCGACCCGGTCATCTGCGGCGCGCGATCAGCGCCTCGGCCATGGGCAACTTCACGGAGTGGTTCGACTACGGCGTATACGCCTACACCGCCACCTACATCGCCGACTCGTTCTTCCCCGGCGATCTGGAATCGGCCACGCTGCTCACCCTGGGTGTCTTCGCCGTGTCCTTCCTCGTACGTCCGCTCGGTGGGCTGGTGTGGGGTCCCCTCGGCGACCGGCTCGGACGCCGCCAGGTGCTTGCGCTGACGATCATCCTGATGGGCACGGCGACCGTCCTGCTCGGTGCCATTCCCTCGTACGCCTCCATCGGCTTCTGGGCACCGCTGCTGCTGGTGCTGCTGCGCATGATCCAGGGCTTCTCCACCGGCGGCGAGTACGGTGGTGCGGCGACCTTCATGGCCGAGTACTCCCCCGACCGTAAGCGCGGGTTCTTCGGCAGCTTCCTCGAGTTCGGCACTCTCGCCGGCTTCTCGTTCGGCGCGCTCATCGTGTTGTCCATCGATCTGCTCTCCACCGACGCGTTCATGAGCACGTGGGGCTGGCGCCTGCCGTTCTTCGTCGCCGGACCCCTCGCCCTCGTCGGGCTGTACCTGCGGTCGAAGCTCGAGGACACCCCGGTGTTCCGCGAACTCGAGGCCGACGGGGAGGTCGAGCAGGACACCGGCACGCAGTTCAGGAGTCTGCTCTCGCAGTACTGGAAGCCGATCGTGACGCTGATGGGTCTGGTCGTCGCGCTCAACGTCTGCAACTACACCCTGCTGAGCTACATGCCGACCTACCTCGAGAACCGCATCGGTCTGTCGAGCACCGCCTCGCTGTCCCTCGTCGTCATCGGGCAGCTCGCCATGATGGCGGTCATTCCGTTCGCGGGCTCGCTGTCCGACCGGATCGGCCGCAAGCCGATGTGGCTGATCTCGATGGGCGGGCTGCTGCTGCTCGCGATTCCGATGTACATGCTCATGACCGTGAGCTTCGCCTGGGCCATCGTCGCGTTCACGGTCCTGGGCCTGCTGTACGTGCTGCAGCTGTCGACCATCTCGGCGACCTTCCCGGCGATGTTCCCCACCCACGTGCGCTTCGCCGGCTTCGCGATCGCCTACAACGTCTCGACGTCGCTGTTCGGCGGGACCGCCCCGGCGGTGAACGAGTGGCTGGTGGAGCGGACCGGCAACGACCTCGTCCCCGCCTTCTACATGATGGGCGCGTGCGTCGTCGGTCTCGTCGCGTTGTACTTCGTGGCCGAGACGGCCGGCGCGTCCCTGCGCGGGCGTGGGATCCCCGGCGTCGACACCGAACCCCGCCCGACGGCGCTGTCGAAGGCCTGACTCCGAACCCCCTCTCCGGAGGGGTCTTTCGGTTGATGCGCCCGGCGCCCGGTAGGCGACCGCCCCGGATCAGGCCGACGTGACGGCGCCGGTCATCGCGGCACGTAAGGCGACGTCGCGCGGATCGTTCCGAGACTTGCCCATGCGGTTGCAGACGTAGCCGTAGCCGATCCCGGCATCCGGATCGGCGTAGCCGAAGGAACCGCCGGCACCGGGCGCGCCGAACGACCGGGGGCCGCCGAAAGACCAGTCGGGACTCGGGCGCATGAAACCGAGGGCGAACCGGATGTCCCCGAGCATGCACGCGTCGTGGAAACCGTCCCGGGGCGGCACCGGCGGGGCCGTCAGTTCGTGCAGCGTTTCCGGGCGCATGCCGAGTTCCGCACCGCCGGTGGCCAGGACACCGTAGGCGTGCGCCAGGGCGCGTGCCGTGCCCACGCCTCCGCCGGACGGCGCCTCCAGATCGCGCGCGTAGATCGTGTCCGGGTCCAGTGCCACGAGCGTTCCCGGGTTGGCGACCAGCGAGCGGTAGAACACCGACCGCTTGTTCAGGAACGCCGGAAACAGCCGCGGCGACAGCTCGGCGAGATTCCGGAGGGGGTTCCGCATCATCAGCGGGGCAAGTCGGGCGTCGGGAACGGAGGCCGGGAGGCGGATGTAGAACTCCAGCCCCAGCGGGGTCGCGATCTCGTCCTGGAAGACCTGCCCGAGCGTGCGGTGCTGCGGGTCGACCCGGCGAACGAGTTCACCCTGATAGAAGCCGAGGCTGATCGCGTGGTAGGCCTGCCGCTCCCCCGGCGCCCACTCCGGTCTCTGGCGGGCCATGATCGCGGCCAGCCGGTCCGGGTCGGCGATGACCCCGGCATCCACCGGCTCGTCGAAGCCGAACAGCCCGGCCTGGTGGGCCAGCAGTTGGCGGACGGTGATCCGTTCCTTGCCGTTCTGCGCGAACTCGGGCCAGTAGGTGCAGACCCGCTCGTCGAAATCGAGCCAGCCGCGGGAATGGGCCAGCGCGACGGTCACGGCGGTCATCCCCTTCGTGGCGGAGAACACCAGCGTCATGGTGTCCCGTTCCCACGGCGCGCCGGTCGTCTTGTCCCGTACCCCGCCCCACAGATCGACCACCTTCTCCCCGCGGTAGTAGACGCAGCATGCGGCACCCAACTCCCTACGGTGGGAGAAGTTCTCGGCGAACGCCTGCCGCACGGCCGCGAAGTCGTCGCGCGCGTATCCGTGGATCCCCGGGTGCCGGGATATTCGAGCGGACACGGTCGTCTCCTCTCGCGTGGTGCGGCACACGCGGTACCGGCGATGCGGCACAGGGCCGCGCGGGTAGCCGATCGGGCGCGGCAGTCCGACGAGCGCTTCGTGCAGATCCCCGACGGTCGCGACGAACCTGTCCGACGACGACGTTCATGTCGTCCGGCTCGTCGACCGCCACGATCCGAACTGCACGACCGCCTCCTCGGACGCCTGCGACTCGCCGGGCCATCGCCCCCGGACAGTCTCCCGCACCCGGGAGATGCGGGCAATACAGTCGCGGCCCGCGGCGGGCACCCGTCCGTCGCATCCGAGATGAGGCAGGATGGTGCGGTGCCCGATTCCTCACCTTCTCCGGCCATCCTGCTGCGCGGGCGTTCGTCCGGCCGCGCAGTCCTCCTCGTCGGCTCGCTCGTCCTGGCCCTGGCCGCCGGCATCCGGTGGCTGCGGTCGAGCCAGGGCGTCAGCGCGTCGGCGTGGCGCGACGACGAAGTGGGTCCGGACGACCTGGCCGGCTGAGCCCGGACGACTCGGTCTCAGCCGGGGCTGCCCCCGGCGTCGGCCAGCGCTGCCCGCACGGTCTCGGCGGTGCCGTCGAGCACGGCGCGGTTCGGGGTGCGCGGCACGGCCCGCAGTCCGAAACCGTCGCCGCGACGGCGCGGAACGACGTGCAGGTGCACGTGGAACACTTCCTGGCCGGCGGCGGCGCCGTCGGCCAGGAAGAGGTTGACCCCCTCGATGGGAAGCGAACTCGCGCGCAGCGCGGTCGCGATGCGCCGGCCCGCGTCGAACACCCGCGCGCCGTCCTGTGGGGCGAGGTGCGCGAGGCCGGATGCGTGGCGCTTGGGGATCACCAGCAGGTGCCCGGGTGTGAACGGACGAATGTCCATGAACGCCAGCACATCCGGCTCGTCCAACACGATGCTCGCCGGCGCGGCGCCGGCGACGATCGCGCAGAACACGCAGTCGCTCACGCACTCTCCTGAACGGGTGCCGGCCGCCGGACGCCTTCGAGGAGCTGCAGCAGCTGCGCCTGCACCTCCGGCCGTTCGCGGATGGGGTCGTCGCTGTGGGCGAGGTAGAGCATGGCCTCCTCGACGGCCGCGACGATCATGTGCGCCAGCGCCGACGACTGCGGTGCCGGTTCGCCGCTGCGCCGCGCGATTGCCCGCAGCGCGCGCTCGGTGATCATGATGGTGTTCTTGCGGTGCCCCTCCCGGACCTCCGCCCAGCCCAGCACCGCGGGGGCCTCGATGAGCAGCAGACGCCGGATCGCCGGGTCGTACACGACATCGAGCGAGGCGAGCACCGCGGCGGTGAACGATTCCCACGGATCGCTGCCCTCGATCGCCGCGAGCGTCTCCTCGGTCTCCACCTGCATCCGCTCCACGACCCCGCGGAACAGATCCCGCTTGTTCGCGAAGTGATGGTAGAGCGCCCCGCGGGTCACGCCCGCGACGGCGACGATCTCCTCGGTCGCCGCCGCGGCGTACCCGTCGCGGAGAAACACCTCCGTCGCGGCGTCGAGCAGCGCGGCTCGCGTCCGCACCGCATCCCGGATCCGTACGGCATTACCCGGCTTCCCGGCCAACATCTTCTCCCCTGCATTTCGGCTACCCCCATCTGACAACTCCCCCCGGCAGCCTTGTCCCGGACGATCCCTACAGGATCGGCGCCGGCGTGTACTTCGCGGCGTCCGGGTACTGCTCGACGAGGTCCTGCACCGCCGCGACAACGGTGGCGACCTGCGCCTGTGCGGCACCGACGAACGCCGACCGGTCGGCCAGCGCGGCGTCGAGGGCCGCTCGATCCAGTGGCAGCCGCTCGTCGGCGGCCAGCCGGTCCAGCAGGTCCGGCTCGCGGCCCTGCTCACGCATCGCCAGTGCCACGGCGACCGCATGCTCCTTGATGACCTCGTGCGCCGTCTCGCGGCCGACGCCCGCGCGCACCGCCGCCATGAGCACCTTCGTGGTCGCCAGGAACGGCAGGTAGCGGTTGAGTTCCTTCTCGATCACCGCCGGGTAGGCACCGAACTCGGCGAGGACGGTCAGGAAGGTCTCCATCAGTCCGTCGAGGGCGAAGAATGCGTCGGGCAGTGCGACGCGCCGCACGACCGAGCAGAACACGTCGCCCTCGTTCCACTGCGCGCCGGCGAGCTCGGCGGCCATCGACGCGTACCCGCGCAGCACCACCTGCAGGCCGTTGACCCGCTCGCAGGAACGGGTGTTCATCTTGTGCGGCATCGCGGACGAGCCGACCTGGCCCGGCTGGAAGCCCTCGGTGACGAGCTCGTGCCCGGCCATCAGGCGGATGGTGTGCGCGAACGACGACGGCCCGGCCGCGACCTGCACGAGCGCGGAGAGCACGTCGTGGTCCAGGGAGCGCGGATAGACCTGGCCGACGCTGGTGAGCACGTTCGCGAAGCCGAGGTGCTCGGCGACCTTCGCCTCGAGACGCGCGAGCTTGTCGGCGTCACCGCCGAGCAGGTCGAGCATGTCCTGCGCGGTGCCCATGGGTCCCTTGATGCCGCGCAGCGGATACCGGGCGATCAGCTCGCGCAACCGGGTGAGCGCGATGAGCAACTCGTCGGCGGCGGACGCGAACCGCTTGCCGAGAGTGGTGGCCTGCGCCGCGACGTTGTGCGACCGGCCCGCCATCACCAGCGTCGAGTACTCGGCGGCGCGCTCGGCCAGCCGCGCGGCGATCGCGACACCGTGGGCGTGGGCGTGCTCGAGCGAACGCAGGATCTGCAGCTGCTCGACGTTCTCGGTGAGGTCGCGGCTGGTCATGCCCTTGTGCACGTGTTCGTGGCCGGCGAGGGCGTTGAACTCCTCGATGCGGGCCTTCACGTCGTGGCGGGTGACGCGCTCCCGCGCCGCGATCGACTCGAGGTCGACCTGCTCGAGCACCCGCTCGTAATCGGCGAGCGCCTCCCGGGGGACGTCGATCCCGAGCTCCGCCTGCGCCCGCAGAACCGCCAGCCACAGCTGGCGCTCGAGCACGATCTTGTGCTCCGGCGACCACAGCGCGGTCAGGTCCGGGCTGGCGTAACGGGTGGCAAGGACGTTCGGGATGCGACTCACAGGACATCAGTTTACGGCGCCCCGTCACGCCTCCTGCTCGGCAGGCGGTGCCACTCCCTCCAGGACGCCGGGCAGGATGCACCGCGCGAGGGCCCGCGGATCGGGGTCGAGGTCGCCGAGCGCGCCGAGCACGGCACCGTCGACGACCGCGACGAGCCGCCGCAGCTGTGGTTCGTGCACCGACCGCCCGCACCGCTGCAGCAGGTCCGTGAGCAGCTGCTCGATCTGCGCGCGCAGCTCCTTCTGGACGTCGCGCAGCTCGGGGTGACGGGCGGTGGCGACGCACCGCTCGTAGCGGGCGATGAGGCGCTCGCGTTCGATCTCGCCGACCCCGCCGGGCCCGACGAGCAGGTCGACGATCAGGTCCGCGGTGGACTCGGGTCCGCGGTCGCTCGGCGGGACGCACTGCACGCGCGAGCGCATGACGTCGAGTTCACGCCGGCCGTTGTGCTGGACCGCGCTCGCGACGAGGTCGTCGAGGGAGTGGAAGTAGTACGTGGTGGAGGCGAGTGGAAGTCCGGCCCGGTGCGCGACGGCACGGTGCCGGACGGCATCGATTCCGCCCTCGAGGATCAGGTCGGCCGCCGCCGCGACGAGCGCCTGGCGGCGCCGTTCGCCCTTGGGGGTGGCTGCGATCGACACCCTTGTCATGGTGCCAGTCCCGGTGGTCGCGCCTGACGGAAACGGCCCGAATACTCGCAGGTAGGACCAATCTGTCGGGTTTCGTCACGATCCGGGCAGCCAGGCGCGCAGCCGTTCCAGCGCCGCCTGCACGTCCGCGGTGGACCCGGCGAAGGACAGCCGGACGGTCCGATCGCCGTGCACGGTGTCGAAGTCGACGCCGGGCGCGAGCGCCACCCCGGTCTCGTGCAGCAGCCGGGCGCACCAGCGGGTGGAGTTCTCGCCGTCCGGGAGCAGGTGGCCGATGTCGGCGTAGACGTAGAAGGCACCGTCGGCGGGGGCGAGCTCGGTGACACCCAGCTCCGGCAGGCCCCGCAGCAGCAGCTCCCGGTTGGCCGCGTACCGCGTGACGTGCCCGTCGAGCTCGGCCCGGGCCTCCGCGCCGAACGCGGCGACGGCCGCGTACTGGGAGATCGCCGGCGGGCACACCGTCATGTTGGAGGCCAGGCGCTGCAGCGGCGGGCGCAGTCCCTCCGGCACGAGCATCCAGCCCAGCCGCCACCCGGTCATCGAGAAGTACTTGGACACCGAGCCGATCACCACGGCGTCGCGGGAGGTCTCCCACGCGCAGCTCGTGGCGGGCGCACCGTGCGTTCCGAACTCGATGCCGTGGTAGATCTCGTCGGAGATGAGCAGCGCGTCGTGGTCGTCGCACCAGCGGGCGAGTGCGGCCAGCTCGGCCGGCTCGATCATGGTGCCGGTCGGGTTGGCGGGGCTGGCGACGACGAGTCCGGCGATCGGCCCGTCGAGGGCCTCGAGCATCTCGACGGTCGGCTGGTAACGGGTGTGCGGTCCGCAGTCCAGCTCGACCACCCTGCAGCCGAGGGCGGCGAGGGTGTTGCGGTAGGCGGGGTAGCCGGGCCGGGCGACGACGACCGTGTCGCCGGCGTCGAAGGCAGCCAGGAACAGCAGCGTGAACGCCCCCGACGATCCGGTCGTGACGACCACGTCGTCGGCCCCGACGTCGACGCCGTAGCGGTCGCGGTGGTAGCCGGCGATCGCCTCGCGCAGCGGCAGGATCCCGAACGTCTCGGTGTAGCCGAGCAGCTCGTCGTCGAGGACACGGTGGGTGGCGCGCAGCACCGGGGCGGGTGCCGGCGTGGACGGCTGACCCGCCGCCAGGCTCAGCACGTCGCCGTGGGTGCGCTGCCGCTCGGTGGCCGCCTTCCACACGTCCATGACGTGGAAGGTCTGGATCCTGGATCGTCGGGATTCGAAGCGCACGACCTCGACGTTAGCCGCTCGCGCTCGGCCGGATGTTTCCCGGTGGGCATGCACCGACGGACCGTCGCGACGTCAGCTCCTTCGACGGACACCCGCGCGCCGACCGGAGCGCGCCCGTGTCCGGGCACCGCGCGGGTACGTCCCCCCTAGGACGGGATCGTGATGCGCCCTTCGACGGCGGCCAGTCCGATGTCCT
This sequence comes from Rhodococcus sp. DMF-1, assembly GCF_021441945.1. Classification (NCBI taxonomy): domain Bacteria; kingdom Bacillati; phylum Actinomycetota; class Actinomycetes; order Mycobacteriales; family Nocardiaceae; genus Rhodococcus; species Rhodococcus sp. DMF-1. The sequence continues at coordinate 5,417,611 of NZ_CP090442.1, read as the reverse complement.
TGCGGAAGTGCCCACCCGGCAGCTTGATGCCGGCGAGCGTGGCGTACGCCTCGTCGCGGGCGGCGGTGAGATCGGCGCCCGTGCCGACGACGCTGAGGACGCGTCCGCCGGCCGAGACGACCGCGTCGTCGGCGATCCTGGTGCCCGCGTGCAGCACCCCCTCCGCGTCGGCGCCGACGACCACGTCGCCGGTGCGGGGGCTGGCCGGGTAGTACTCGGCCGCCAGCACCACGGTGACGGCGGCGCCGTCGCGCCAGCGCAGCGGCGGCAGCTCGGCCAGGGTGCCGGTCGCGACCGCGTTCAGCACCTCGCCGAGCGGCGACTCGAGCAGGGCGAGCACGGCCTGGGTCTCGGGATCACCGAAGCGGCAGTTGAATTCGACGACGGCCGGACCGTCCTTGCCGATGGCCAGGCCCGCGTAGAGCAGGCCCGAGAAGCCGCATCCGCGGCGGACCATCTCGGCGGCGACGGGCTTCACGACGTCCGCGACGATCGTGTCGACCATGCCCTGCGGCAGCCACGGCAGCGGCGTGTAGGCGCCCATGCCGCCGGTGTTGGGGCCGGTGTCGCCGTCGCCGACGCGCTTGTGGTCCTGCGCCGGCAGCAGCGGCACGACGGTCTCGCCGTCGACGAGGCAGAACAGCGAGACCTCGGGGCCGTCGAGGAACGATTCGAGCAGCACGGGGTGCCCGTTCTCGAGGATTTCCGCGGCGTGGTCGCGGGCGGCGGCCCGGTCGGCGGTGACGACGACGCCCTTGCCGGCGGCGAGCCCGTCGTCCTTGACCACCCAGGTGGGGCCGAAGCGGTCGAGCTTCTCGTCGAGATCGGCGGGATTGTCGACGACCTCGCTGTGCGCGGTGCGGACCCCGGCGGTCTTCATGACGTCCTTGGCGAACGCCTTCGAGCCCTCGATGCGGGCGGCCGCCGCGGACGGACCGAAGCAGGCGATGCCCGCGGCGCGCACGGCGTCGGCGACGCCGAGGACCAGGGGCACTTCCGGGCCGATCACCACGAGGTCGACATTCTGCGCCTTCGCGAGCGCGACGACGTCCTCGGCGGACGCGGCGTCGACCGGGAGCTGCTCGGCGATCCGGCCGATGCCGGCGTTGCCGGGCGCCGCCAGCACGGCCGTCACGCCGGGATCGCGGGTCAGGGCCAGGACGAGGGCATGTTCACGGGCACCGGAACCGATAACGAGTACGCGCACGCAGGACAGGTTACGGGACCGGTCCGGGGCCCCGGACCGACGCATCGGTGCCCCACCGTCCGTGCGCGGGCGACGGGGTACCGGGACGGACGACCGGGACCGCCCGGCGCTACCGGGCCGCTCCGGCGTCCCCTCCGGTTCCCACGACCGGGCACCACACCAGGTCGGCACGGTCCCGGGTCCGCGCAACGGTGTACGCGTTGGGCAGGTCGACCGTGCGGACCCACTCGGCGGCCTGGGCGACGGTCGATCCGGTGGCCCGGTGACGCCGGGCCAGGCGGGTCTCGAGCTCGTCGTCGGGTGCGTCGAGGTAGACGACGAGGTCGAGGAGCGGGCGGATCCGTTCCCATCCGCCGTCTGCGAGGAGCAGGTAGTTGCCCTCGGTGACGACGACGCGGGTCTCGGGGGTGATCTCGTGGAACGCGGCGATCGGTTCGTGGAGGCGGCGCGAGTACTCGGGTGCGTGCACGGTCTCCGTGCGGTCGTCGCGGATCCGGCGCAGCAGGGCCGCGAATCCGTCGACGTCGAACGTCTCGGGCGCGCCCTTGCGGGATCGGGTGCCGCGGGCGTCGAGCCGGTGGTTGGACAGGTGGAAGCCGTCCATCGGAGCGGCGGCGGCGGCAATGCCGGCGTCGCGCAGGAGGTCGACGAGCAGGTCGGCGGCGGTGCTCTTGCCGGCGCCGGGCGGGCCGCAGAGCCCGACCACGCGGCGCTCCCCCGCCGCGACGGTGCGCAGGTGCCGGTCGATCAGGTCGGCGACGAGCGCGCGCAGCGGTCCCGTCCGGGGTGGCTGCGGCGACGGCATGCGACGAGGATACGAGAGGCGCCGGCTGCGGGGGTCCGCCTATTCTCCCCGGTATGGCTTCCGTGTTCAGCATGATCATCGCCGGCGACCTGCCGGGCCGGTTCGTGTGGCAGGACGACGACGTCGTCGTCTTCCTGACCATCAACCCCGTGAACCAGGGCCACGTGCTCGTGGTGCCGCGGCAGGAGGTGGATCACTGGCAGAACGTCGACGACGACCTGTGGGACAAGGTCCACCACGTCGCCCGCATCATGGGCCGGGCGGTGTGCTCGGCGTTCGGCGCGCCGCGTGCGGGACTGCTCGTCGCCGGCCTCGAGGTGCCGCATCTGCACCTGCACGTCTTCCCGGCGTACGACCTCGGTGACTTCGACATCAGCAAGGCGGAGAAGGACCCGTCGCCGGAGTCGCTCGACGAGGCCCAGGCGAAGCTGAAGGCCGCGCTACGGGAACTCGGGCACGCGGACCACGTCCCCGCCTGACCTTCCGGTCCGCGGCGGCACCGGTGCGGGGTCGTCGAGGAACCCGGTGAAGTGCGCCCACGACGTGCCGCGGGCGGCTGGGCCGGCGAGCAGTCCCAGGTGGCTGCCGGGCACGACCTCGAACCGCACGTGGGGCGATCCGGGCAGTACCCGGCCGATCGCCTCGACGGCCGGGACGGGTGCGAGCACGTCGTCGCTGCCGGCGAGTGCGAGCACGGGCACGGTGACGTCGGCGAGGTCGATCGTCCGGTCCTCGAACCGGACCCGGCCCGTCGCGAGTTCGTTCGCGACCGTGAGGCGCATCGCCATCTGATGGAACAGCCGGCCCGGGTAGCCGGGCATGTCCGCCTGGAACCGGTCGATCGCCTCCATCCGGGCGAGGGTGCCGGCGTCGGCGAGGTTGCGGGCGACGAACCACGGCCGGGTCAGTTCGCGTTCGAGGGCGGTGGCCCGGTAACCGAGCTGCACCAGCGGGGCGGGCACGCCCCCGAGCAGGTGGGTCACGGCCGTGAGGGCGGGTTCGCCCACGAGGCGGCCGAGGTGCCGGGCCGGCCCGAGGAAGGGGATGCGCTCGTAGTCGATCGGCGTGCCGAACGCGGTGATCGAGCGAATCGGCAACCCGGGATGGGCGGCCGCGGTGAGCAGGCACAGGGTTCCGCCGAGGCTCCAGGCGGCCAGGTCGACGTCGCGGCCGCCGCACAGTTCGGCGACCCGCGCGATCGCCTCGGGCACGATGTCGTCGACCCAGTGTTCGAACCCGAGATGACGGTCGGAGCGGTCCATGGTGCCGAAATCGAGGACGTGGACGTTGCGACCGGTGGCGACGAGGTGCTGCACGAGACTCTGCCCGGGGCGCAGGTCGTAGCAGCGCGCGGGCGCGGCGAGCGGCGGCACGAGCAGGACCGGGGCGCCCGCGTCGGACTCACCGTAGCGGCGCAGGGTACGGTGCGGTCCGTCGGCGACGACGGCCGACGCGGTGGCGTGCGGTGGTTCGATTCCGTCGCCGACGAACAGCGCCCACGCGTTGCGCACGGCGCGCTGCGCCGTCCCCGACAGTCCCACGACGTCTCCTTACTCGAAAGTCAGTTACGTCACCGTAGCCCAGGGCCGGACCGTCATCCCACCGGCATCCGCGGGATCAGCACCCGGAACGTCGACCCGGCGCCCGGCGCGGACTCCACCTCCGCCCGGCCGCCGTGGGCCGCCACCAGCGCGGCGACGATCGACAACCCGAGACCGCTGCCGCCCGACGAACGGGCGCGCGAGACGTCGGCGCGATAGAAACGCTCGAAGACCCGGGCGCGGTCCGCCTCACTCAGGCCGGGGCCGGTGTCGACGACCTCGAGCACGGCGTCGGGTCCGGCCGTGCCGACCCGGACGGTGACGCGCGCGTCGGCCGGAGTGTGGGTGAGAGCGTTGGTGACGAGGTTGCCGAGCACCTGCCGCAGTCGCGCGTCGTCGCCGAGCACCTCCGGTATCCCGGGGCCGTCGAACACCTCGAGCTCGACGGTGCGCTCCGGCGCGACGGCCCGCGCATCGTGCACGGCGTCGGCGGCCAGGGCGAGCAGGTCCACCGGATTCTGCTCGAGCGGCCGCTGGGCGTCGAGGCGGGCCAGCACGAGCAAATCCTCCACCAGCAGGCCCATCCGCCGGGACTCGCTCTCGATGCGGTCCATCAGCAGTGCGGTGTCGCTGCTCGCGCCCTGCCGGTAGAGCTCGGCGAACCCGCGGATCGTGGTGAGCGGGGTGCGCAACTCGTGGCCGGCGTCGGCGACGAACCGTCGCATCTTCTCCTCGGATCTGCGGGCGGACTCCTCCGACGCCGCCGTCGCCGCGAAGGCCTCCTGGATCTGGCCGAGCATGCCGTTCAGCGCCACCGACAGCCCACCGACCTCGGTGCGCGGGTCCCGCTCGGGAACCCGCCGGTGCAGATCCCCGCCCGCGATCGCTGCCGCGGTGCGTTCGACATCCTTCAGCGGCCGCAGACTGCGCCGCACCACGAAGTACCCGGCGACCCCGAGCACGAGCAGCACCGCGGCGCCGATGCCGACCTGCAGCACGACGAGCCGATCGACGGTGTCCTCGATCGAGACCAGGGTGACACCGACGGTGGTCACGAGGCCCGCGGCGCTACGGGTCGACACCACCCGCCAGCGCACGTCGGACCCGTCGGCGGAGCCCACGGTCTGCGGCTCCCACACCGGCTCGCCGGGCAGCGCCGGCGCGGTGGACTCGTCGTTGACGACGAACCGCTCCTGCCCGTCCGGGTCGACCACCCGCACATAGAACGGGCTCGGCGGGCGGTTCGAACTCGGAGCGTCCGGCGGCGGCAGCTCGCGGCCGGCCCCGGGCGGCTTGGCCCACGTCTGCGCCGCGGTGCGCAGGTCCTGGTCGGTCCGGGCGAGCAGCGAACCCTGCAACGCGGACGTCACCGCCACCCCGGACGCCAGCAGTCCCAGGCCCGACAACGCCACCAGCGCCGCGACCAGCGTCAACCGCAGCGGCAGCGGCCGTACGCGGCTCACGCGCGGGGTTCCCGCATGACGTACCCGACCCCGCGCAGCGTGTGGATCAACGGGGTGTCCCCGGTGTCGACCTTGCGCCGCAGATAGGAGACGTACGACTCCACGACGCCGACCTCGCCGCCGAAGTCGTAGCTCCACACGTGGTCGAGGATGCGCGGCTTGCTGAGCACCGTGCCCGCGTTGACCATGAAGTACCGCAGCAGGGTGAACTCGGTGGGTGAGAGCGACACCGGCCGGCCGGCCTTCCACACCTCGTGGGTGTCGTCGTCGAGTTCGATGTCGGCGAAGGTGATGCGGGCCGAGCGTTCGTCCGCGGCGATCTTGCCGGCCCGTCGCAGGATCACCCGGAGCCGGGCGATGACCTCCTCGAGGCTGAACGGCTTGGTGACGTAGTCGTCCGCGCCCAGGGTCAGGCCGGACACCTTGTCCGCCACGGCGTCCTTCGCCGTCAGGAACAACACCGGCGCGTCCGAGCCGTCGGCCCGGAGCCGGCGCAGCATCCCGAACCCGTCCATCCCGGGCATCATGACGTCGAGGATCACCGCGTCCGGCCGGAACGCCCGGGCCCGGTCGAGCCCCTCGGCGCCGTTGCTTGCCGTCTCGACCTCGAAGCCCTGGAATTTCAGGCTCACCGAGAGCAGTTCGGCGATGTTCGGTTCGTCGTCGACGATCAGAATCCGGGCTTCGGGGGTCTTGTCGGTCACGGCGCCGATTCTCCCGGAGTGCTCTGGCATGCCGCTGCGAGAACCCTGGGAACTTCCTGTATGGCCGGCCCTGCCGAATCCGGGCCGTCGGGGTGCGGCGATCGGGGATCATGGACGTGTTCGCACTGTGAGACGTATCCGCATCGTGAGGAGCCGCCGTGTCGCCGAAGTGGCTGCGCCGCGGGGCGGCGTCGGCCGCGGCCGTCGCCGTGTCCCTGCTCGTGGCCTGCCCGCCCGGGGCCGCCGAGGAGGTCGAGGTCTCGTTCGGCCTCGCGTGCCGGGTGCGGTCGGTGATCGACGTCGACGAATTGCTCGGATCGTCCGCGACGGTGGACGCGCCCGCCCGGGTCCGCCCGGGTGAACGGTTCAGCTACCGGATCCAGACGGCCCCCGTCGCGTATCCGGACTCGAGCCGCGGCGCTACCACCCGCAGCGTCTCCCGCCTGAAGAACGACTTCGCGATTCCCGCCAACGCGACGTTCGTCGACGCCGCGGTCGTGCCCGGGACCGCCTTCAACCTGGACAACGTGCCGCCCGGCGTGCTGCGGGTGAACGAGGACGGCGTCCCCGACCCGGCGGGCACGATCCTGCGCCTGTCCGGAAACAACGAGGTCATCGGCAACAGCCCCACGTCCGGCACCGAGGGCGAGGCCGGGATCCGGGCGCCCAAGACACAGTTGCAGCTCGACGGCACCCCCAGTCCCGTCGGCGACAGCTGGTTCCGGCTCCCCGCGGTGGAGGTGACCATGATCGCGGGCGACGCGGGCGTGATCACGCCGATGCTCCGCACCGCCGGCGCCGCGGGCCTGGTCGACGACGACGCCAACTACAACACCTCGCTCACCCAGGCCACGTTCCTCGGCTCCACCCAGTGGGGACCGACACGCTGCTCACCGCGGGACACGATGACCGGGCCCCTCAACGCCGGCGCCGGTCCGCTCGCGGTCATCACGATCTCCGACGTCGCCGAGGTGCCCGCGACGGTCACCGTCGACGCCCCGGACGTGGTGGACGACGGGACGGTCGTCACCCTCACGGCGACGGTGTCGCCGGACGTCGAAGGCGGCACGGTGCTGTTCCGGGACGGCGGCACCGACCTGGGTCAGCCGGTGGCGGTCGTCGACGGCCGGGCCGCCGTCGAGCATCGCCTCTCGGGCGCCGGAAGCCACACGATCACCGCGGTCTACTCGGGCGCGCCCGGCGCGGCGGGCGCGACCTCCGAACCCGTCGCGGTGACGGTGCCCGGATCCGGGAACGCCCGCGGCTGGTGGATCGCCGCCGGGGTCGGGGCGATCGCCGGTGTGCTGGCCGTTGCCGTCCTCGCCCGCCGCCGGAGGCGCTGATCCGGCCCCGCCGGAGGCGGTGATCCGGCCCCGCCGGAGGCGCCGACCCGACCGGACACGCCCCCGCACGTCCACCACGTTGTCGGCGCGTGATGCTATTACGGGACGAAGACAGCCACCGCGAAGGAGGTCCCGCCCATGACGACGTGCCGGGCGTGCCGATCCGATCTCGACCACTGTCACGGCACCCTCGTCGTGCACGCGACGACCACCGTGGAATGCACCGATCCCGACTGCTTCGACACCTCCCGGGTGCGGCACGTGCTGGTGATCGACTGCTCCGAACTCGCTCGGGGCTGCGGCTGCACCGAGGTGTATGCCCGGGTGGGAACGCTCCGCGTCTCCTGAGGACCCCCGGCGGCGGCGGCTCGTCCCGCCGAGCCGCACTGTTGCGCCGGTTACAGTGACAGTCATGAGTCTGGCGTCCGCGCTCGCGTTCCCCGTCCGTCTCGGCTTCGCTGCGGCGGATTCGGCCCTCGGCGTGGCCGAAGGCGTCATCGGGACCGTCCGCCTGGCGGTCTCCCCCCAGACGTATGCGGGGCTGAACGCGGTCGGCGTCGCGAGCCCGCGGGGACCGCTCGGTTTGCTGCAACAGGTCTCCGTGCTTGCCGCCGACGACCGTCCGCTCGGCCAGGCGCTGCGTCCCGGCGGACCGCTGGATCGCCTCCTCGCGCCCGGCGGACCGGTTGACCGGCTCACCGCCCCGGGCGGCCCCCTCGACCGGCTCCTCGAACCCGGTGGCGCCCTCGACCGGGTGACGGCGCCCGGCGGTCCGCTCGAGAAGGTCCTCGCCGAGGACGGAGCCCTGGACCGCCTGCTGTCGAGCGGCGGCCTCCTCGATCGGCTCACCGCCCCCAGCGGCCCGCTCGAGCGTCTGCTCGCCGAGAGCGGGCCCGTCGAACGGCTCACCGCTCCCGGCGGAATCGTCGACGTCGCCCTCCAGCCCGGCGGCCTGGTCGAACGGGCCCTCGAGCAGGGCGGGGTGCTCGACACCCTGCTCGCCGAACAGGGCGCCCTCGAACGCCTGCTCGCCAAGGGCGGACCGCTCGACCAGATCGTGTCGCTGTCCGAGACGCTGGTGCAGCTGACCCCCACGATCCATCGGATGAGCACCAGCATCGACGTGCTGCAGGAGACCGCCGAACTGCTCCGCGAGGCGGTGGGCCCGCTGGGTGATCTCGCGGGCAAGCTGCCCGGCCGGTGGTTGCGCAGCAACTCGGGTGGCTCGGGCAACAGCGGCAGGCACGAACTGCGGGCACCGGACTGATCCGCTCACTCCTGCAGGTCCGTGACGGCCCGGAAGGTGCCGTCCATGTGGAACGGGGTGGACTCGTGCTCGTGTGCGATCCGCCACGGCCCCTCGACGCGGCGTAGACCGAACGTGACGCGGAACCACAGGTCGAAGCGCGGCCCGCCGTGCTGTGTCGCTCCCAGCCGCGACAGTGCGTGGCAGAACGCGACGTCGCCGGCCGTCTCGACGCGCAGGTCCCGCACCTCACAGTCGAGAGGGCCGTCGAACCCCGCGAACCACGACGCCCAGACCTGCGGAGCGGGGGCGGACTTGCGCAGCGGCGGCGCCAGATCGAACACCGTCGCACCGGGGACGTAGCACGCGGCGAGCCGATCGACGTCCTTGGCGTTGCGGGCCGCGGTGTGTTCCTCGATCAGCGCACGAATCCGCTCCTCGTCCGGAGCCTCGTCCGTCTCGAGGACGGCGAGGATGTTGCCGGCCGGGTCCCGGAACCACGCGATCGGCGGGCCGACCCGACGGAAGATGCCCTTGTCGTCGACGTCGTCGTAGCGCTCGAACCGGACACCGCGAGCGGCGAGTTCGTCCACCACCTTCTCGAGGTCGCGAACGGGAAAGTCGAGGACGGTGTAGGTGGCCGGAGTGTGGTCCTCCTTCGGATAGATCAACGTGTCGCGTCCGCCGTCGAGGTGCAGGTGCAACATCCCGTGCTCCTCGGACACGGAGAGACCGAGGACGTCTCCGTAGAACTTCGCGGCCGCCGCCACGTCGTCGACAGCGAAACTGGAAAAGGAACGGTCCAACATGGTGCTGACTCCTCACTGCGAACGATGCCGTACCTGTTCCGACCGCCGAGCGGCGGTAAACTCATCGGCCGGGCGGTGACCTTCTTCCCCGGCACGGACCCCCGGGTCTAGCGTGAAAGACGGTTCCGACCGAGGGAGGTCGCCATGACACCCACTTCGACCCGACCGCGCTCCCCGGTCGCCGCCCGACGATTCGGGTATCTCGTCGCGGCCCTCCTCAACGCGGTGGTGCTGTACGCCGCGAACGTGTGGCCGGGCTGGGAGGCGGTGCCGTTCCTCACCGACGACACGCGGTCCGTCATCGGCTGGGTCAACGCCTCGATCCTGGTCAGCCTGGTCGCCAATCTCCTGTACCTGATGCGGGATCCCGTGTGGTTCAAGGCGCTGGGAGACGCGGTCACCACGACGGTTGCGCTGCTGGCGCTGCTGACGATCTGGCAGGTGTTCCCGTTCGACTTCGGCGACGCCTCGTTCGACTGGCCGCTCGTGGCGCGCATCGTCCTGGGGCTGGGAATCGTGGGCAGTGTCATCGGGATCGTCGCCGCCCTCGTCACCTTCGTCCGCAGCGTGGTGGGTCGCTCGTCGGCTCGAGGGACCCGGTCTCGCTGAACTGTGCCCGAGCCGGCCCTGGACGCCGGCTCGAAGGACCGCCTCGCCCCACCGAGCGAACGGACCGTGCTGGCGCCCCGCGCGACGGACCAGCGCGACGGGACCGGCCGAGGCTACTAGCGTTGGAACCATGCCCGTCCCCGAACTGCTCGCCGGCCGCTACGAGTTGCGCGGCGTGCTGGGCTGCGGCGGGATGGGTGAGATCAGAGACGGCTGGGACACCCGTCTCGGGCGACCCGTCGCGGTGAAAGTGCTTCGGGGCGAATTCGGACGCCTGCCCGACGTGCGCCGACGCTTCGAGGCCGAGGCACGCGCTGCGGCGTCCCTCGACGATCCGCACATCGTCGCGGTGCACGACAGCGGCGAGGACGCCGGAGTGCCCTACATCGTGATGGAGCGCCTGCCCGGCGGCACCCTCGCCGACGAGATCGCGCTCGGCCCGATGCCACAGGACCGGGTGCGGGCCATCCTGATCGACGTGGCAGCCGCGGTCGCCGCGGCGCACGACGCCGGGATCCTCCACCGCGACATCAAACCGGGCAACATCCTCTTCACCGAGGCCGGAGCGGTGAAGGTGACCGACTTCGGCATCGCCAAGAGCGCCGGCGAGGACTACACCCGCACCGGCGAACTCGTCGGCACCGTCGCCTACCTGAGCCCCGATCGGCTTGCCGGCACGCCGGCGAGCGTGCACGACGATCTGTACGCCCTCGGGGCCGTGGGGTACGAGGCACTGACCGGGCGCAAGCCCTACGACTACGACAACCTGCTGGCGCTGGCACGGGCGATCACGCAGGGACCGCCGCCCCCGCTGGCCGCAGCGCGACCGGACGTCGACCCCGGACTCGTGGCCGTGATCGAGCGGGCGATGGCACGCGATCCCGGACAACGCTTCACCAGTGCCCGGGACATGCTCGCCGCCCTGCAGGGCCGGCCTTTCGCCGCTCCGGTGAGCCCGGTGCCTCACGGGCCGACACGGGAGTTCACCGCCGCCGTGCCACTCGCGCCCGCCACGACTGCTGTGCGGTTCGACGCGACCCCCGAACCCGACCCCGGTCGTCGCCGGATCCTGCTGGCACTCGGCGTGACGACCGCAGTAACGGTTGCCCTGCTCCTGCTTGCCTGGGGGCGGGGCGGTGATGCGCCGTCGGTCGCGGGGACGAGCAGCGTTCCCGTCAGCATCCCGATTCCGGTCGGCAACCCCAGTTCACCCGGCACCCCAGAGGCGAGCCCGACGCCCGTGTTCACCACCGTTCCCGCGCCGGCCCCGATCGTGCCGCCGGTAGTGCCGGAGTCCGGGAACGGAAGCAGTGAGGACGGTAACGAGGGGAACGGTAGCGGTGACGACGGCCGCGGCAACGAGGGCCGCGGTGACGGCAACGAAGGTGGCAACGAGGGCGGCGGCAACAACAGCGGCGGCAACGGCAACCGCGGCAACGGCAACCGCGGCAACGGCAACAACAGCGGCGGCAACGGCAACAGCGGCAGGTGATGCGGGAGTCGGAACACGGGCCGGTGCGGAACGGAAGGGCTGATCGCGTTCGACCGCTGGACTGCACGAAACCCCTCGGGCGCTCCCACTTCGAGGTGGGAGCGCCCGAGGGGTGATGGATCAGAGCAGGATGCCGAGACCGGCGAGCAGAGTGAACAGCGTTGCAGCGAGGGAACCGAGAACCATTCCTACCTCCAAGGTGTCGTGTGACGATCCTTCGTCTCCGCAGGGGACGGAGACGAACGACGCTCCACGTCGCTGAGCGCGCGACGGGGGCATCATCAAGATCATCGAGCGGTACACGATAGGTGTTACCCCCAGTTCGACAAGCGCACTCTGTGATGTGCCTCACCACGGTTCGTCGGGTAGCCAGCCGACGGCCTTCGTGCCGGGAACCGACCGTCGGCCTGACTATGCCGCGGGCAAGTCACTTAGGATGGGTGCATGGATGCGGCACGGTTGGAGGGCTTTCTCGCCGATCGCGATGCCTGGCAGACCACCCAGTGCTCGATCGCGAAGGCGATGGACACGGTGGGAACCCGCTCGGCGATGCTGATCCTGCGCGAGGCCTACTACGGCACCCGGCGGTTCGACGACTTCACCCGCCGCGTCGGGGTCACCGAGGCTGTCGCGGCAGCCCGACTGCGCGAGATGACCGCCGAGGGCCTGTTCGAGCGTCGGCCGTACAAGGAACCCGGGCAGCGGACGCGGTACGAGTACGTCCTCACCGAGAAGGGCCGCGACCTGCTCCCCGTGGTACTCGCGCTGCAGCAGTGGGGTGACAAGTACCTCCAGGGCGAGCGCGGCGCTCCTCTCGGCCTGTCCGACGACACGACCGGTGATCCCGTGCGCGTCGAGGTCCGCAGCGCCGAACGCGAAGTCCCCCTCGAGGAACTGCGCGTGACGCCGAACTTCACCGCGGAACAGGCCCGCCGCGCGATGCGCAACGCCTCCGCAAACCGGTGACCCACCGCCGGGCGCTCTGCGAGAATCGGTCGACACGTTGTCACGAGCTCCGGGGGTGATCACCGTGACGGAGATGCCGGAATCCGGTGCCGGACCCGACCTGACCCGGGTGCCGACCGACGCCCTGCTCGCGGAGATCCGCCGCCGGATCGAGTCGTCGCCCGCCGTCTCCGCGGCAGCAGCGCCCGATCGAACCGAGGACGCCCCTCCCCCGAACACGCCGTTGCAGGTGTTCGAGGTCGCCGCGAACGAGAGCGACGAGACCGGGTTGCGCGCCTCACCGATCCACCCGGACAGCGAGACCTGAGCGCATCCGCGATCCGGGCAGCCGGACGCGAATGCAATTGTTGTCGCGTCCGACCGAGAACCGCGCGGATGCCCCCGCGCCGCTGGTGGAGCCCCCTGTCAGGATTGAACTGACGACCGCTCGCTTACAAGGCGAGTGCTCTACCACTGAGCTAAGGAGGCAGTCGAGCGCGCCAATCATACCGAGACACCGGGCCCGGCATGCCACCCCCCGGTTCGTTACGGTGGATTGGTGGCCGCGACGGCCGCAATCGACGACGACAGAGTTGGGAGCGCACAGCGGTGGGAACGATGGCAGCCGCCTTCGGAAAGCTTGTCCTCGACCGCCGGGCGACCCTGGACACCATCACCGAGGCGCCGGCGCCGCTGCAGCCGATCGACCTGACGGACGACGCGACGGTCGCCGAGGCACTCGACGTCGCCGTCCGCGTCGGCGAGGTGCTGCTGGCCGCGGGCACCGGCGCGATCGACACCTCCGAGCAGGTGCGTTTCGTCGCCGCGACGTACGGCCTGGCGCAGTGCGACGTCGACGTGACCTACAACTCGATCGTGCTCTCGGCGTACCGCGGGCCGACGATGCCGCCGGCGAGCACGATGCGCGTCGTGCAGTACCGGTCGATGGACTTCACGCGGCTCGCCGCGGTGGACCGGTTGACCCGGCGCATCCGGCGGGAGGCGATCTCCCCGGCGCAGGCCCGTGAGGATCTGCTGGCGATCACGACGGCGCCGCACCCGTATCACCGCTGGGTGGCGACGTTCGCGTGGGCGGCGATGGCCGCGTCGATCTCGGTGCTGCTCGGTGGTGGCGCGCTCGTGGCGGCGATGGCGTTCGCGTCGACGGCGGTCATCGACCGGACGAACCGCATCCTCAACGGCATGGGTCTGCCGTTCTTCTTCCAGCACGTCGTCGGCGGCATCATCGCCGCGACGCCCGCGATCCTGTTGTTCAACCTGCGCGAACCGTTGGGTGTCGACGCCCCGCCGGGGCTGATCATCGCGGCCGGCGTGACGGTACTGCTCTCGGGCTTGTCGCTGGTCGGCTCGGTGCAGGACGCGATCACCGGAGCGCCGATCACCGCGTCGGCGCGGTTCTTCGAACTGGTGATGATGACGGGCGGGATCATCGCCGGCGTGGCGACGGCGCTGAAGGTGATGGAGGCGCTGGGCGCGGAGCTGCCGGTGATCAGCAACGATGCGCTACCCACGGCGACCGCCCTGCCGGTGAAGGTACTCGCCGGTGCGGCGTCGGCACTGTTCTATGCGCTGGCGTGCTACGCCGAACGGCGGGCGCTGACGGCCGCCGCGCTCGGCGGTGCGGTGGGCAGCCTCGTGTTCCTGATGTCGATGGAGTTCGCGGTGGGTCCGATCATCTCGTCGGCGACGGCCGCGACGGTGGTCGGTTTCGCCGGCGGCCTGATGGCGCGACGGGCGCTGACCCCACCGTTGGTGGTGGCGGTCGCCGGTATCACCCCGTTGCTGCCGGGCCTGTCGTTGTACCGGGGCCTGTATGCGGTGATCGGCAACGAACTGCTGCTCGGACTGACCGCGCTGTTCTCGGCGTTCGGCATCGGGTGCGCGCTGGCGGCGGGGGTGACGCTCGGCGAGTGGCTGGCCCGCACGGTCCGGCATCCGCGCAGCGTGCTGCGGGCGGGGTCGCTGCGCCGGCCGCAGTTGCGGCGCGTCCGGCTGGTCCGTCCGTACCGGGGGGCGAAACGCCACGAGAGCCACCCCGCGGGTGGCGCACCCGCGGCGTGACTCTCGTCTACGCGTTACCTCGGACGGTCAGGCGCCGGCGTTGCGGGCCTTCTCGTCGGCTTCCATGGCGTCACGCAGGCTCTTCGGCCGCATGTCGGTCCAGTTCTTCTCCACGTACTCGACGCACGCTGCACGCGACTCCTCCCCGAACACCACGCGCCACCCCTGCGGCACCTCGGAGAAAGTCGGCCACAGCGAGTACTGCTCCTCGTCGTTCATGAGGACGTAGAAGCGGCCGTCTTCGTCGTCAAAAGGATTCGTGCTCATCTCGCCTCACTTGTCGCATAGGTGTGCTGCTCCCGTACCCTAGCAAGCTCCGGGGCCCGGTCATGACCCGCTGGTAGTTTTCCGTCGCGCTGCTCGAGGACGGATCCGAGGATCTCCCCGGACCGGATCGCCACGTTCGACAGCAGCGAGGCCGTCAGCCCGTGGGTCTTCTCGGTGCCGCCCTGAAGATAGATCCCCGCCCGGACGTCGCCCTCGGTGGGCAGGCGGTAGTCCCGGTCGACCGTGCGCAGCGGCGACGACTCGGGAGCGAGAGCGCCGAGCAGCGGGGGCAGCGGGGCGGCGTCGAATCCGGTGGCGAGGACCACGGCGTCGCACGTCAGGGTGTCGGTGAGTCCGTCGAGCGTGCTGCGCACGTCCACCTCGATTCCGGTGGCAGTCTCGGTGACCGCGGCGACCTCGGAGGCGCGCCGCATGAACAGCCGCCGCCGGCCGCCGACGCGCTCGCGGTACTCGGCCGCGTACAGCGCGGCGATGAGGTCGGGGTCGACGACGGAGTAGTTGGTGCTGCGGTGCAGGGCCAGCAGTCGCTCCCGCTCCGCTTCGGGTGCGGCGTGCAGTTCGTCGACGGTGGCCGGATCGAAGATGCGGTTGGCGTACGGGCTGTCGTCGGCGGGGCTGTAGCCGAAGCGGGCGAACACGTTGTGCACCTCGGCCTGCGGGTAGTGGCTGTGCAGGTACTGCACCACCTCGGCAGCGCTCTGGCCGGCACCGACGACGACGAACCGCTGGTGCACCGGCGCCGGCATCTCGGCCAGATGGAACAGGAACCGGTGGTTGTGGAAGCACCGCACGCTCTCGGTGGCCCACGGGGGGATGCGGGGCCGCAACCCCACCCCGACGACGATGTTGCGGGCGTGTACGACGGTGCCGTCGGCGGCGTGGACGGCGAGGCGGTCGGCGATGCCCGCCGGGTCGCGTACGGCCTCGACGGCGACGACCTCGGTGCCGTACCGCACGTCGGCGTCGACGCGGGCGGCCGCCCACTGCAGGTAGTCCTGGAACTCGTGTCGGGTGGGGAAGAACGTCTGGTGGTTGACGAAGTCGACGAGCCGGCCCCGGTCGTGCAGGTAGGCGAAGAAGGTGTAGGGGCTCGTGGGGTTGCGGAAGGTGACCAGGTCCTTCGGGAAGGCGATCTGCATGGTGGAGCCCTCGAGGAGCATTCCGGGATGCCAGGCGAACGCGGGCTGCCGGTCGAAGAACCGGGCCCGCACGGGGTCGTGCGGGGCTTCGGCATTGTGCTCTTCGACGGCGATCGCCAATGCGAGATTGGCGGGTCCGAATCCGATCCCGACGAGGTCGAGGAGTTCCGGTGGTTCGCCGTCCGGCGACGGCGAGTCACCGCTGTCGTTGCAGGAGCGGTCGGTCATGGTCGCTCTTCCGTGCTCGGGGGCCGCAGCCGCGGATGGATCGATCGCACAAGAAGATAGCTCAGGCTACCCTTGGTTTGGTTAGCCTACCAATCATTGCAGCCGGTTGGGGTGCGTCACCCGCCGGCCCGGAACCCCGCTCCCTAGTGACTCCCCTCCGCCCGCGCAAACAGATCGCCTTTGCGGATCTTGCCGGTGGCCGTCATGGGCATCGCCTCGACGAGTTCGACGATCGGCACCTTGTAACCCGCCATGTTCTCGCGCGCCCACGCCGTGAGTTCGCCGGCCGTGACGGTCGCGCCGGGGACCGGCTGGACGAACGCAAACGCGACCTGCCCTCGGTCCGGATCGGACCTGGGGACCACCGCGACCGTCGCGACCCCCGGGTGCATGCGCAGCAGCGCCTCGACCTCGGCGGGGAAGACGCTCATACCGTTGGTCTTGATCATCTCCTTGTTGCGGGCGAGATAGTGCAGCGCACCGCGCTCGTCGAACCGGCCGACGTCGCCGGTGCGCAGCCAGTCGCCCTGGAACGCGTCCGCGGTAGCCTCGGCGTTGCGGTAGTACCCGGTGGTCACCGAGGGGCTGCGCACGACGATCTGCCCGGTCTCACCGAGCGGCACCGGGGCACCCGCCTCGTCGACGATCAGGATGTCGGTGCCCGGCACGGGCAGGCCACAGAACACCGGCTCGCTCGCGAGGTCGAAGTCGCCGTCCTGGAAGCCGAGGGTGAAGGTGTCCGCGGTGTTCGTCTCGGTCATGCCGTAGCTCGCCTCCCGCAGGGTGTGGCCGGTCGCGTCGCGCCACCGCCGGCGGATCGCCGGGTCGAGCTTCAGCACGAACGACACCGCCATGGCGTTGTCGAGCGTGGCGGCACGATTCCCGTCGAAGCCGGGCGCGTCCATGAGTTCGACATAGTTGTCGACGGTGCCGACCGCGCTGGTGACGCCGTGCCGCTCGACGAGAGCCAGCGCGGCGTCCGCGTCCCACCGGGTCATCAGCACGACGGAGCCGCCGTTGACGAGAGGATTGAGGATGCCGAAGACTTCGCCGGCGATCCAGAACATGGGCAGGTAGTTGAGCACCACGGTGGTCTCCCCCACCCGCCGGCCGCCGCCGACGGTGGCCGCGGCCGCGGTGTAGACCATGTGCCACTGGGTGTGCTCGCAGCCCTTCGGCATGCCGGTGGTGCCGCCGGTGTAGTTCAGCGCGGCGAGCGCGTCCGGGTCCGTCGCGACGGCGGGTGCGCGGGGACTGTCGAGAATGCTCGCCCAGTCGCCCGCGGCGGGATCGGTGACCGGGAACGGTGGCGGCACCTCCCCCGGCCTCGTACCGGTGAGCATGTCGCCGAGGGCAGTGACGGCGACGTGCCGCACCGGCGTGCGCGGCCGGACCGCCTCCACCAGCGGGAGCAGTTCGGGCTGCGTGAGCAGGATCGTGACGCCGGCGTCGGCGAGCTCGTGGGCGAGCTCGTGTTCGCGCAGCATCGGATTCACGGGTACGTGGACGGCGCCGATCTTGAGGATGCCGAGCATCGCGACGTGGAACTGCGGACAGTTGCCGAGGTGGACACCGATCCGGTCGCCGGCCCGGGCGCCGCGGGCGAGCAGCCAGCCGGCGAACCGGTCGGAGAGGTCGTCGTACTCGGCGTAACCGACCGTGCGACCGTAGAACTCGATCGCGGGGGCATGCGGGCGCACGTGCGCCCAGTGCCGCAGGTAGTCCACGAGCGCGCGCTCGTCGATCGGGTACTCCACCGTCCGCGGCACCTCCGGCGGCCAGTGCGCTTCCTGCACCCGCCGGATCCCGGTGAGTGCAGCCTCGAGGGCGTCGGAGTCGGTGGGGACCGTGTTGAGCTCGCGTGTCATCTGATGTGCGGCGCGGATACTCCCTCGTTCACGAGGGAGAGGAAGCGCCGTCCTCCTTTCGGGGGGAGTGGTGGTGTCGGGCGAACCTGTCGGTGGGGTCGGTCAGCGTGCCGGGCATGGGGGTCGAGGTGGTGCGCTACAACTACCGGTTGCGGCCGGGCACCATCGCCGAACATGCCCTGATGCAGGAGTGGCATCGCTGCCGGTTCCTGTGGAACGAGGCGGTGCACCAACACAAGGCCGGTCGCCGGCCGACGTTCGGGAAGCTGGCCAAGCAGTTGACCGAGGCGCGGGCCCGCTCGTCGTGGTTGCGGGACGGCTCCCAGGTCGCCCAGCAGCAGATGCTGCGTACCTACGCGCAGGCGCTCGACGCGTCGTGCACGGTCGAGGGCCGGGGCCGGCCGCGGTTCAAGGCGCGGAGGAAGACCCTGCCGTCGCTCGAGTACACCCGCCGCGGGTTCCGGCTCCGGGACGGGCGGTTGGTGTTGCCCAAGGGCGTGAGTGTGCCGGTGGTGTGGTCGCGGGTGTTGCCGTCGGAGCCGTCGAGTGTGCGCATCACCCGCGATTGCCTGGGGCACTGGTACGCCTCGTTCGTGGTGACCCGCGAGGTGGAGCCGATCCCGGTGGCCGACCCGGGCAGCGCGGTCGGGATCGACTGGGGCGTGGCCCGCACCGCGACGGCCACCGAGGAGCGGTTCGACCTGCCGCAGCACGGGCACCGGAGACGGTGTGCGGCGGAGGTGGCGAGAGCGCAGCGGACGATGGCGCGGCGCCGCCGAGGCACGGGGCACCCACCCTCGAGGGGCTATCGCCGGGCCCGCACCCGGGTCGCGAAGGTGCAGAAGAAAGCGGCCCGGCGCAGCCGGCACGACGGCCGGATCTGCGCCCGGGCCGTGGTCGAGGCGCATCATCTGGTCGCGGTGGAGGATTTCCGACCCCGGTTCCTGTCGAGGTCGACGATGGCGCGCACGGCCGCCGATGCCGCGATCGCGACGGTGAAACGGGAATTGCTCGAGCGGGGCAGGCGGGCCGGCCGGAAGGTGGTGCTGGTGCGGCCCGCGTACACGACCATGACGTGTTCGAGGTGTTTCGCGAGAGCCAAGCAACGCCTCGGACTCGGGGAACGTATCTTCCGGTGCTGGGCGTGCGGGCATACCGCGTGCCGGGACCGGAACGCTGCCAGAGTGATTCTGGCTGTGGCGGAGCGTGGCCACACCGGTGTCGACGACGTGAGTCAAGCGGATCACCTCCCTCCGGGTGGTGGTGCGGTTGCGGTCTGAGCCGGGAATCTCCTGCCTTCAGGAAGGAGAGGCGTTAAGTCGACCTTCCGTTCTCGGGGCATCCGGCGGCGACGGGGTGATCCCGGTCACCCACCGTGTATAGTTGAATCCGGCGTCGAATTCAACTGACCGGGACGACCGCCGCACATCCGAATCACCGCACCGCAGCAGAGCTTTTCTGCAATCGAAAGGAAGACGTATGGCGCCCGCGAACAGGCAGGTCCGACTGGCACGACGACCGGTCGGCCGCCCCGACGACTCCACATGGGAGGTCACCAGCGCCCCGGTCCCGCAGCCGGCCGACGGCGAGTTCACCGTCCGCGTCGAGTACGTCTCCCTCGACCCCGCCATGCGCGGATGGCTGAACGACGTCCGGTCGTACGTCCCGCCGGTCGGGATCGGTGAGGTCATGCGCGCCCACGCCGTCGGGCGGGTACACGAATCCCGCCACGACGGCTACAAGGAAGGACAGCTCGTCTCCGGGCACTTCGGCGTGTGCGACTACGCCGTCTCCGACGGCAGCGGCGTCATCGCGGTCGACGAGTCCCTCGCACCGTCGCCGGTGTGGCTGGGTGCACTCGGATTCCCCGGCATGACGGCATATTTCGGTCTCGTCGACGTGGGGCGGATGAAGCCCGGCGACACCGTGCTCGTGTCGGGCGCCGCCGGGGCCGTCGGCAGCATCGCCGGGCAGATCGCGAAACTGAGCGGATGCCGCGTCATCGGCATCGCCGGCGGACCCGAGAAGTGCGCGTGGCTCACCGACGAGCTGGGATTCGACGCCGCCATCGACTACAAGGCCGGATCCGTGGGCCGGGCGCTGCACGCCGCCGCACCGGACGGGATCGACATCTACTTCGACAACGTCGGCGGGGAGACGCTCGACTCGGCGCTGGCCGTGCTGCGCAAGCACGCGCGAGTCGTGTTGTGCGGGGCCATCTCCGGCTACAACGCGACCGACCCGCAGCCGGGCCCGTCCCGCTACCTGTCCCTGCTCGTGAACCGGGCATCCATGACCGGGTTCATCGTCTTCGACTACCTCGACCGCTTCCCCGAGGGCATGGCTGCCGTGTCGGAATGGATCCGCCGCGGCGAACTGGTGACCCGTGAACAGGTCGAGA
Source organism: Rhodococcus sp. DMF-1 (assembly GCF_021441945.1). Classification (NCBI taxonomy): domain Bacteria; kingdom Bacillati; phylum Actinomycetota; class Actinomycetes; order Mycobacteriales; family Nocardiaceae; genus Rhodococcus; species Rhodococcus sp. DMF-1. The sequence continues at coordinate 5,397,441 of NZ_CP090442.1, read as the reverse complement.
CCGGCGGCGTCGAGGCGTTCGGACGCACACTCAACATGCTGTTCGACGGTGCCAACACCGGCAAACTCGTCCTGACGACCACGGCCGACTCCTGAGAACCCCGCGCCCGGCCGGGTCGCCCCGCGGCGCGGCCGGGCGCGATCAGTTCTCGAACCGATACACCGCGTACGCGGTGCGGATGACCGGCTGTGCGACGTTGCGGACCCGCACACCGCCCGGGGTCGTGCCGCGCTCGCACCCCGCGTGTGCGTGCCCGTGCACCGCGAGATCGAGGTGGAACTCGTCGATCGGCTCGCCCAGCAGATACGACCCGAGGAACGGATAGATCTCGGCGGGCTCGCCGCGCAGGGTGTCGCTGATCGGCGAATAGTGCAGCAGCGCCACGCGGACGTCGGCACCGTCGAGCTCGGCGACGGCGCCACGGAACCTGTCGGCCAGTTCCACGGTGTGCCCGGCGAACTGCTTCATCTCCGGCTCACCGAACGCGCTCGCGCACTTGCCCGCGAAACCCCCGCCGAACCCCTTGGTTCCCGCCACGCCGAGCCGGGCCCCGTCGACGTCGAGGACGACCGACTCCCCCTCGAGCACGACGATGCCCCGGTCGCGGAGCAGCTCGGTGATCTCGTCCTCGGCATCGCTGTGGTAGTCGTGGTTGCCGAGCACACCGACGACGGGCACCGCAAGATCGCCGAACTCGTCGGCGACGACGCGCGCCTCGTCGACGGTGCCGTGCCGAGTGAGGTCACCGGCGAGCAGCAGCACATCGGCGTGCTCGTGCAGGTGTTCGAGAGCGGGCCGCAGATGCCCGCGGGCGTCCTCGGCCAGGTGTACGTCTCCGACGGCAGCAATCCTCATCGCAGTTCCTCCACCGAGGTTCCGGGGTCGCGCGAGTCGACCACGTGCACGTCGTTGTGGACGGTGACGCCCGGCAACTGTTCCTGCACCACCACGCTCAGCGCGTCACGACGCGCGGCGCTGGCGACCTCGCCGGTCAGGTAGACGTCGGTGCCGCGGATCGTGACACGCACGCCTTGTTCGGCGGTGCGGGGGTCCTCGGCCAGGGCGCGGTGCAGGTGCGCCACCACGTACTGCGGGTGCTCCGGGTGTTCGTGACTCATCGTCGGGCCTCCGGGTCGGGTTCGATGATGCCCAGATCGGCGAGCAGGCCGAGGAAGGCGCGGGCATACGGCGACGCGGCCGTCGCGGTGGCCACCTGCCCCCAGTCCACCTGCTCGCGCAGGGCGCGGGCGATACGCAGCAACGGCGCGAAGTCGCAGCGGTGGGCGTCGAGCACGTTGAGCTTGTCGCTCATCAGGTCGGTGCCGCTGATCACCGGCGCCGCGGTCGGACCGATGCGCATCCACTGTGCGCGGGCGAGCATCGAATCGTCGACGTCCCGGTCGTTGGGCCGGAAGATCAGGTCCACGAGGTGATCACCCTCGTAGACCTTGCTCAGCCAGTTCTCGGGCGGGTCGACGGGACGCATGCCGGCGGCGACGAGCGCCTCCCGCGCGGCGTCCACATCGTGCGGGCGGACGAACAGGTCCACGTCGTGGTCGGACGCCGGGCCACCACGGGCGTACACCGCGCAGCCGCCGCCGACGGCGAACCGCACCCCGGCCTCACCGAGGGTGTTCACCGCCTTTGTCAGCACCTGCAGCAGCTGCCTCTCCTTGACCGACTCGTCCGACGAGCCCGCAGCGCCGGACGGCGCGGCATCGAGACCGTGAGGATGTGCGTTGGTCATGGGTGGCGGGTACCCGCGCGCCCGGGGCTCACACCTGGCCGGGCACCTGCCCCGTCACGAAGCCGAATCGCTCGGCGAGCTCGGAGCGGGTGCGGTCGGCGTCGGTGTGCAGCACGCCGGCGATTCCGATCCGCGCCGCTCCGTCGAGGTTCTGCTGCAGGTCGTCGATCATGACGGCCTGTTCGGGGGCGACCCCCAGGCGCTCGCACGCGAGGGCGTAGATCCGGCGCGACGGCTTACGGATGCCGACCTCGGCGGAGATCACCACCTCGTCCGCGAGTGCGGTCAGCTCGAAGCCCGCGTAGCAGTCCCGTCCGAAGGCGTTGGACACCAGCGCCACCGGCACGCCGGCGGCCCGCAGATCGTCGAGGAGGGCCACCGTCCGGTCGTCGCGCCGCAGCCCGGCCTGCATCCGGGCGGCGAGTCCTTCCGCAGTCACGGCAGCTCCGTGGGCGCGGAGCCGTCCGGCGAAGCCCTGCTCGAACTCCTCCGCGTCGATGCGCCCCGACTCGTGGTCGGCGAGCAGCCGTCGCGAGTCCGGGTCGCCGCCGAGCAGCCGCAGCGGCAGTCCCGGATCGCCGAGTGCCGCGCCGAACTGCTCGAACGCGGCGAACACGCTCGTGGTGAGCACGCCACCGAAGTCGACGAGGACGGCCGAGCGCTCGGGCGCGGCGCGGTTCATCGATCCCGCCCTTCGGAGCGTCCGGCACCGACGGCCGCGGCGCGCTCGGTGTGGAACCGCACCATGCCTTCCTGCGCGACGGCGGCGACCAGTCGTCCGGTCGTGTCGAAGATCTGTCCCTGGATCAGGGCGCGTCCCGAATCGGACGACGGCGACACCTGATCGAACAGCAGCCATTCGTCCACCCGGAACGGCCGCAGGAACCACACCGCGTGGTCGAGCGACGCCCCCTGGATCGGCCTTTCGGGATGCGGCAGGACGGCGATGTCGAGCAGCGCCATGTCGCTGCAGTAGGTCAGGGCACAGGCGTGCAGGACCGGGTCGTCAGGCAGCGGGGTGCGGTGCCGGATCCACAGCCGCCGGCGCGCCGGCGCGTCGGGTGTGGCCTCGTCCGCCGGGAGCCAGCGACGTTCCCAGTCGTCCCACTCCGGGAAGTCGTACCACGCGGCCCACGGGCGCCCGTTCTCCGTGACCTCCTCCGGTCCGGTCGTGGGCGGCATGGCCGTCTGGTGGGCGTGCCCGTCGTCACCGCGGTGGAACGAGGCGGTCAGGGTGAACACGGTCTCGCCGTCCTGGACCGCGGTGACGTAGCGGGTGCGGAAGCTGCCGCCGTCCCGCACGGCGTCCACGTGATAGTCGGCGGGCTCGAGCGGCCGGCCGGGGCGCAGGAAGTGGCCGTGCACCGAGTGCACGCCGAACTCCTGCGGCACGGTCCGTGCCGCCGCGGCGAGCGCCTGCCCCGCGACCTGACCGCCGAAGGTGCGCTCCATCTCGGTCGGCACCGGGGCGGCGCGGAACGTCGCCGGGGCGATCTCGCGCAGGCGCAGGATCTCGTCGATGCTCGGCACGTGTCTCCTCCTCGGGTCAGGACGATGCGACCCTGCGCATCTCGCGGCGCAGGATCTTCCCGCTGGTGGTCTTGGGCAGCTCGTCGAGGATCTCGACCGACCGGGGTGCCTTGTAGGCGGCCAGCCGCTCGCGGCACCAGGTCACCAGTTCGTCCGGGTCGACCTGCTGGTCCGGGCGCAGGCTCACGAACGCGGCGACCGACTCGCCGCGGTAGGAGTCGGGCACGCCGACGACCGCGGCCTCCCGGACCGCCGGATGCCGGTAGAGCACGTCCTCGACCTCGCGGGGCCAGACCTTGAACCCGGAGGCGTTGATCATGTCCTTCTTGCGGTCGACGACGTACACCCAGCCCTGTGCGTCCATGAAGCCGACGTCACCGGTCAGCAACCGTCCGCCCGGAATGGACTGGGCAGTGGCCTCGGGCAGATTCCAGTAGGCGGGGACGACCATCGGCCCCTCGACGGCGATCTCCCCGACCTCGCCCGGTCCGAGGTCCTTGCCGTCCTCGTCGACGATGCGCACCATCGCGGTGGGCAGCGGCAGACCGATGGACAGTGTGCCCGAGTCCGGATCCACCGGCGCCTCACGACCGGAAGGCACGACGACGCAGGGCGCACTGGTCTCCGTCAGGCCGTACCCGTTGCGGATGTAGAGGCCGGTCCGCTCGCGGAAGCGTTCGACGATGGCCGGCGGCAGCGGCGCGCCACCGGAATTGAGAGTCAGCAGCGACTCGAACGCGTCCGACGAGAACGACGGATGTGCCAGCAGCGCCATGAACGCGGTCGACGGGCCGACCATGAAAGCGGGCCGCTCCCGCTTCAGGACGTCGAGCACCACCCCGGCGTCGAAGCGGTAGGCCAGGACCAGCGGACCGGCCAGATCCACCGCCGTGAGCAGCTGCACGACCATCCCGGTGATGTGGAACAGCGGCGCGAGCGCGAAGATCGGCGAACCCGCCGGGATTTCGTCGTACAGGCGCAGCAGTACGCAGTTGACGGTGAGGTTCGCGTGGGTGTTGGTGGCACCCTTGGGCAGTCCGCTCGTCCCGGACGTGTAGGAGACGAGCGCGATGTCGTCGGGGACCAGGCCCGGGTCGGGGACGGGGCGGCCGGCCCACTCGCGGGCGACCTCGAGCAGATCGGGGACACCCGGGGTCCGGCGGCGCTCGACACCGGCGAAGAGCCGCTCGTCGTTCGAGGTCTGCAGGTCCAGCTCGCTCGCCGTCAACGCGATCGTCACGCCCGCCCCGGCGGACCGCTCCGCCACCCGGTCCGCCCACGCCTGTTCACCGCACACGACGGCGACGACGCCTGCGTCGGTGAGGATGTGGTCGAGCTCGTCCTTGTACATCGGGTTCAGCGGCACCACCGCGCCGCCGGCTTTCCACGCACCGAACAGCGCGAGGACGAACTGTGGCACGTTCTGCAGGTACACGGCGAGCCGGTCACCCTTGCGGAATCCCTGCGCGAACAGGTACGCCGCCACCCCGTCGCTGAGCTCGTCGACCTCCCGATACGTCAGCGCCGCACCGAGATACGTGATCGCCGGCCCGTCCGGCGCCGTGGCGACGGCGTCCGCGAACACCTCGAGGGTGGTCCGCCGCGGGACGGGCCCGGCCTCGGCTACGCGGGGATCGTACTGCGCCATCCAGGGCCTGTCGTCGTACCAGCTCATCGTCGCGACACCTGTCCTCTCGTGTGTGGTTGCAGCGCAGTCGAGTTCATGCGACCGGCAGGTCGACGAGCTCGGCCAGGCGGGCGCGGTGCCGGGACGGGACGCCGAGCGCGAGCTGATCGGCCTTGGCCCGCTTGAGGTAGAGGTGCGCCGGGTACTCCCAGGTCATTCCGATGCCGCCGTGCAACTGGATGCACTCCTCGGCGGCGTGCACCGCGACGTCGCTGCAGTACGACTGGGCGACGGCGGTCGCGATCGCGGTGTCGTCGTCGCCGCGCGCGTACGCGTCGGCCGCGTACCGGGCGGCCGACTGCGCCGCGCCCACCTCGAGCCACAGGTCGGCGAGCCGGTGCTTGATCGCCTGGTACGAGCCGACGGCGCGACCGAACTGGCGGCGCTCCTTGACGTAGGCGACGGTCGTCTCGAGGCACCACTGGGCCATCCCGAGCTGCTCGGAGGCGAGCAGCACCGCCCCGCACCGGAGCGCCTCGGCCACCGCCGCTGCCGCGTCGCCGTCGTCGACGCGGGTGGAGGCGGCCCCGGTGAACTCGATGTCGGCGATCGGCCGGGTCATGTCCAGTGACAGCACGGGGGTCACGGTGACGCCGGGCGCATCCGACCGGACGGTGTGCAGTTCGAGGCCGTCGGGCCCCGCGACGGGGACGACGAGCACGTCGGCCTCGTGTGCTCCGGCAACGCTGGTGACCCGGCCGGTCAGGCCGTCGCCGGTGCGACGCACCCCGGTGATCGCGGCGTCCGGCCCCGTCGACAGCGGGACCGCGAGGGCGCCGGTGACGGCACCGGCCGCCAGGTCCGGCACAGTCCCGGTGTCGCCGGCACGCAGCAGCGCGACGGTGGCGAGCACCGCGCTCGACAGGTACGGCACCGGGGCGGCGGCCCGGCCGATCTCCTCCATGACGACCGCGGCCTCGCGGGTGCTCGCGCCGCCGCCGCCGAGAGATTCGGGGACCAGCAGTCCGGCCAGTCCGAGTTCGACGGCCACGGTCTTCCACACGCCCGAGAAGTCAGCGGGCGCGGCGTCGTACGCGGTCGTCACGACGGACGCAGGGCAGCGTTCGGTGAGCATGCGACGGACGCTGTCGCGCAGGGCGTCCTCGGTGTCGGAGTACAGCAGGTCGGTCATCGCGCCAGGTCCTTCCACGGAATGTCCTTGTCCACACGGTGTTCCGGCGGTAGTCCGAGCACCCGCTCGGCGACGACGTTGCGCAGGATCTCCGACGTGCCGCCCTCGATCGAGTTGCCCTTGGCGCGCAGGTACCGGTATCCGGGTTCGCGGCCGGTGAAGTCCACCGATTCGGGCCGGCGCAGGGTCCAGTCGTCGTAGCGCAGGCCCTGCTCGCCGTGCAGTTCCACCTCGAAGCCCGAGATCGTCTGGGCGAGGCGGGCGAATGCGAGTTTCATACCGGAGCCTTCCGGGCCGGGCTGGCCCGCGGCGAGCTGCTGGCGCAGGCGTTCGCCGGTCAGCCGGGTCACCTCGGCCTCGACCCACAGCCGCATCAGCTCGTCGTGCCGCGCCGGGTCGCGCACCTCGGGGCGCTCGCGCCAGGCCTCGGTGACCTTGCCGATCATGCCGCCCTCGCGGGGCGCACCGGAGCCGATCGCGACGCGTTCGTTGTTGAGGGTGGTGGTGGCGACGCGCCAGCCCTGCCCTTCGTCACCGAGCCGATCGGCGTCGGGTACCCGCACTCCGGTGAGGAACACCTCGTTGAACTCGGCCTCACCGGTGATCTGCCGCAGCGGCCGCACGTCGACGCCGGGATCGCTCATGTCGAGCAGGAAGTACGTCAGCCCTGCGTGTTTGGGCACGGACGGATCGGTGCGGGCCACCAGGATCGCCATCTGCGCGTTCTGTGCGCCGGAGGTCCACACCTTCTGGCCGTCGACGATCCAGTCGTCACCGTCGCGGACGGCGCGGGTCGCGACGGCGGCCAGGTCGGAGCCGGCGCCGGGCTCGCTGAACAACTGGCAGTAGATGTGCTGTCCGGTGTAGATCGGGCGCAGGAACCGGCTCTTCTGCTCCTCGGTGCCGAAGGCGGCGATGGTGGGGGCGGCCATGCCCAGGCCGATGCCGTTGCGGCCGGCGGCAGGCCGGGGCGCGCCGGCGGCGGCCAGTTCGGCCTCGACCTGCGCCTGGTGGCTCTGCGGCAGGCCGAGCCCGCCGTGGCCGGGCGGGAAGTGCACCCAGGCGAGGCCGGCGTCGAATCGTGCGCCGAGGAAGTCCTCGGGCCGAATTGTGCTCGGATCATGTTCGGACAGAAGCGTCTTCACACGCGCGGAGAGGTCGCGTGCGGTCGTCTGCTCGTCGGGGGACATCGTCGTCTCCTGCGTGTCGAGGGGTCGGGGCGTCAGATGCCGGCGTCGTCGGCGATCTCGCGGGCCTTGTGAACCAGGGCGTCGATGCGTTCGATCGTGGGAGTGCCGGCCGCGGCCTTGTTCTGCGGTTCGTCGAGCGCGCGGCGCATCACGCCTTCCGCGATCACCGCCACCTTCCACAATCCGAGCGCGTGCCAGAACTGCAGTGCCGCCGGGTCGCGGCCCGTCTCGTCCAGGTAGACGGCGGCGAGTTCGGCGCGGCTGGGGAAACCCTCGAGGGTGGAGGCGGGAAAGTCGCCGCCGGTGTCCTCCCCGGGCTCGGGCCAGTAGGCGAACAGCGACCCGACGTCGGCGAGCGGGTCGCCGACGGTGGACAGCTCCCAGTCCAGCGCCGCGACGACGTCACCGCCGTCGTACGAGGTGATGACGTTGCGCAAATGGAAATCGCCGTGCACCAGGGTGGTTTCGTGCTGCGGAGGCACCGCGGCCAGGAGCCGGCGGGTCAGGTCGTCGAGTTCGGGCAGCTCGCGGGTCTTCGACTTCTCCCACTGGCCGGCCCAGCGGTGCAGCTGCCGCTGGGCATAGGGCTTGGGCCGGGCCAGGGCGGCGAGGCCCGTGCTGTCGAGGTCCACGGCGTGGATGCGGCCGAGCGTCCGCGCGAGCGACAGCCCGATGCGGCGGCGGCGCTCCGGCGTCAGGGACTCGGCGACGGACATCCGGTCCACCACCTGTCCGTCGACGTACTCCATGAGCACCATCGGCACGTCGCTGATCGCCGGATCGTCGGTGAGCCCGAACACCGTCGGTGTCGGCACGTCGGTGGACTCGAGCGCCGAGAGGATGCGGGCCTCGCGCGCGACGTCGTGCGCGGACGCCAGCAGGTGCCCGAGCGGTGGTCGCCGCAGCACCCACCGGCGCCCGTCGCCGTCCTGCACGAGGTAGGTCAGGTTCGACTGGCCGAGGCCGATGCGATCGAAGGTCAGCGGTGCGGTGTGCTCGATGCCGAGATCGCCCAGCCAGCGCAGGATCGCGTCCGGGTCGATGCCGACGGTTTCACGCAGTGGCATGGGCGCTCCCGGGCAGGGCGGCGAACTCGGGGGCGCGCCGCTCGAGGTGGCTGGCGACGCCCTCGGCGACGTCGGGGCCGCGGAAGGCCTCGACCATCAGGCGGTCCGCGGCGGTCACGGCGTCGGGGTAGGACCGGTCGGCGTCGGCGCGCAGCTGCGTCTTGATCGTCGCCATCGATCGCGGTGAGCAGCGGACGGCGAGGTCGGTCGCGTAGGCGACGGCGGCGTCGACGACGTCGCCGGTGGTGACGAGGTGATCGAGCAGGCCGATCCGGTGGGCCTCGCCGGCGTCGATCATGCGGCTCGACAGCAGCAGGTCCGCGGCGCGGCTGTGGCCGACGACGCGGGGCAGCAGCCAGGTGACGCCGTATTCGGCGATGAGTCCGCGGCGCGCGAACGCGGTGGTGAAGCGGGTGGTCGCGTCGCCGAAGCGGACGTCGCAGTAGAGGGCCTCGACCAGGCCGAGTCCCGCGACGGGGCCGCGGATCGCGGCGACGATCGGCTTGCGGACGCGCAGCGGGAAGTCGCGCGGGCGCGGGCGCACCAGGTCGTCGTCCGTGGCGTCGGCGACGTGGCGCAGGTCGTCGAGGTCGGCACCGGAGCAGAATCCGCGGCCGGCGCCGGTGACGACGACGGCCCGGACCTGCGGGTCGTCGTCCGCCTGCTCGAGCAGGTCGAAGTAGCGGTCCTCGAGGGCGTTGCTCCAGGCGTTGAGCTTGGCCGGCCGGTTGAGGGTGAGCAGGACGACCGGTCCGCGCCGCTCGGCGAGGACCAGGTCGTCGGTGGTGGCCACGCCGCGGGTCGTCGCGGCGGGTGCGTCGGTCATCCGGTGCTCCTTCACAGCAGGGAGTCACATAACTTGACGTCAGATTCAAGTTGCTGAGCGCTTGCATAGTGTGCGCCGGGGACGGTGTGATGTCAATCGCTTCCGGCAGCCCCGTGTGACCGGGAACCCGGGTCAGGACCCGACGCTGCGGCGCGGCGCGTGGACGGCGAGGACGGCCGTGTCGTCCTCCACCCCGGTGCCCAGGGTGTCGAGGAGGTCGCGGACGGCGGCGACGGCCTCCGCGGCGGTGACCGGACCCAGCCTCCGGGCGAAGTCGAGCAGAGCCTGCTCGCCGAAGCGCTCGTCGGCGCCCGGAGCGGTGCGGGCCTCGGTGAGACCGTCGGTGTAGAGCACCAGGGTGTCGCCGGGATCCAGCCGGACGACGGCGCTGGCGATGTGGGCCCGCGGCAGCAACCCGATGAGCTGTCCACCCGGAATGTGCACGTAGTCGGCGCTGCCATCGGCGCGCAGCAGCAGAGCCGGCGGGTGCCCACCCGACGCCAGCGTGACGCGGAAGCTGCCCGGCGACGCGTCGGGGGTGAGCATCCCGAACACGACGGTGCAGAACCGCGGATCGTGCATGCGGTACCGATCGACGAGGACGGTGTTCAGGTCGGCCAGGACCGCCGACGGGCCGGAGGCGTAGACGGCCGCGGCACGCACGGTGTAGCGCGCGACGGAGGTCATCACCGCCGCGGCCGCCCCCTTACCGCACACGTCGCCGAGGAACAGGCCCCAGGTGCCGGCACCGAGCGGGAACAGGTCGTAGAAGTCGCCGCCGACCTCGTCCGGAGAGGCGATGTGGTAGTGCGCGGCGACATCGAGACCGGGCACCTCGGGCAGGTCGGGTGGCAGCAACGTCGCCTGGAGGGTGCGGGTCAGCCGCTGCAGGCGTCGTCGTTCGTCCTCGGCCTCCCGGCGAGCGCGCAGCAGTTCGGTCTCGTACGCCCGGCGCTCCCGGGCGTCGAAGACGGTGGTGCGGATCAGCAGGGGCTGCCCGCCGCTGTCGTACCGGACCACCGACGTGACCAGGACGGGCAGGCGGGTGCCGTCGGCCGCCCTCAATTCCAGTGCGATGCCGCTGATTTCCCCCTGCATGCGCAGCAGCGGGGCGAAGTGGGTCTCGTGGTAGAGGCGGCCACCGACCGTGAGCAGGTCGGAGAAGTACCGCCGGCCCACCACGTCGTCGCGCCGGAGTCCCAGCCACTGCAGCAGAGTCGCGTTGATCTTCGCGATCCGCCCGTCCGGCAGGGTGGACAGGTAGCCGCAGGGCGCGTTCTCGTACAGGCTCTCGGCGCTGTCCTCGGCCAGCGCGGCGCGCATCTCGCGATCCTCGCCCGCCGTCGCCCCGGCGCCCGGGTTCCGGCCGTCGTCCGTCTCCCGGGCCGGGATCATCAGCCCACCGAACCAGCGAAGGCGGCGATCGTGGCCACGGTCTCGTCCGGGGCACTGAGCTGCGGGCAGTGCCCCGTGGCGTCCAACGTCACCAACTGGCTTCCCGGAATCTGCGCGTGGACGAACGCACCCACCTCCGGCGGGGCGATCGCGTCGCGGGAGCACTGGGCCACCACGGTCGGAACACTCACGTTCGCCAGGTCCGCCCGGTTGTCGGAGAGGAAGGTCACGCGGGCGAAGACCCGGGCGATGGCCGGATCGGTGCGGCAGAAGGCGGCGGTCAGTTCCTCGCCGAGTTCGGGACGTTCCGGATTGCCCATGATGGCGGGCGCCATCGCACCCGACCAGCCCAGGTAGTTCGCCTCCAGCGACTCGAGCAGCTCGTCGATGTCGGCGACGCTGAACCCGCCCCGATATCCGGTGGACGGATCGTCGACGAAGCACGGCGACGGGGCGAGCAGCACCAGCCCGGCGAACGCGCCGGGGTCGCGCGCGGCGGCGAGCACCCCCATCATCGCGCTCACCGAATGCCCGACGAAGACGACCGGTCCGAGATCCAGCGTCCGGCACACCGCCAGCACGTCGTCGGCGTAGCCGTCGAGATCCGAGTACCGCTCCGCGCTCCACGCCGACAGATCCGATCGGCCCGCGCCCACGTGGTCGAACAGCACCACGGTGAAGTCGCGTTCCAAGGCCGGCACCACCAGTCGCCACAGGTTCTGGTCGCAACCGAACCCGTGTGCCAGCACCACGACGGGCGCGCCGGCCCGGCCGGTGACGCGTACGTGGTTTCTGGTGAGGACATTCACGGGCCTCATACTCGCACGGTCGCCGAGATCCCATCCCCGTGGACGGCGTTCCGGAACTTTCGGCCCGCCCGGCACGGCACGCACCGATCGGTGCGCGGGGCGGGTAGGCATGAAGGATCCGCACACACGACTTCCCACCGAGAGCAGAGCGCGATGGCCCAGTCGAATGCCGCGAGCGAGCCGATCGGGATCGACGCCGCGCGCGTCACCGCGTGGTTCGTCGAGAACCTCCCGGCGGTCGCACCGCCGCTGCACTTCGAACTGATCACCGGAGGCCGGTCCAATCTGACCTACCGGGTCCGTGACGACGCGGGGACGCGGTGGGTCCTGCGCCGGCCGCCGACCGGGACGCTGCTCTCCTCCGCCCACGACGTCGTGCGGGAGTGGCGCATCCTCGACCTGCTCGCCGGCGGCCCGGTGCCGGTACCGCCGGTACTGGGCTACTGCACCGACCACGCGGTGACGGGCGCGGACTTCTACGTCATGACGCATGTCGACGGCATCGTCCTCGACGATGCCGAGACGGTCGCCGCGCTCCCCCGGCAGCACCGGCGGGCCGCCTCCTACAGCATCGTGGACACCCTCGCGAAGATCCACGCGGTGGACACCACGACCGGACCGCCGGCGCAGATGCGCAGACCCGGCAGCTACCTCGAGCGCCAGTTGCGGCGCTGGAGCCGCCAGCTCGCCGACGGCGGTGTCGGTCCCGGTCCCGTGTGGGACGTCCACGACCTCCTGGCCCGGAACCTGCCCGCCGAACGGTGGACCGGGTTGGTGCACGGCGACTTCCGGCCGGGCAACCTCCTGATCGGGCCCGACGGTGAGGTCCGGGCGGTTCTCGACTGGGAACTGTGGACCGTCGGCGACGTCATGGCCGACCTCGGGTGGCTCACCGCCACCTGGGCCTCGGCCGACGTGATCGGCTGGGCACCCGATCCCGCCGAGGGTTTCCTCGACGTCGACACGGTCGCCGCGCGGTATGCCGACACGACCGGACGCGATCTCGACGACCTGCGCTACCACCAGGCCTTCGCGCTGTGGAAGCTCGCCGCCATTGCGGAGGGTGTGGCGGCGAGGTTCCGCGCCGGGACGATGGGCGGTCAGGACATCGACGTCGACGCCCTCGCCCGGCGGCCGGCGCAGCTGGCCGAGATGGCCCGCGAGGCCCTCGCCGGACGGTCCTAGCCCGTTCGCCGGGGGCGGTGGCGCAGCAACTGGGTGAGCCGGTGCGCCTGCCGAAGCAGCAGTTCCCCGAGTTCGGGGCGGCGATCTTCGCGGAAACGGCTCTCGACCCCGGTGATGCTCAACGCCCAGGCCGGTGCGTCCCGGTGGTCGAAGACGGCGGCCCCCATCCCCCAGCTTCCCTCCACGAGCAGGGCGGGATTGGTGGAGTAGCCGGCCAGGCGCGTCGCGGCGATCCGTTCCTCCACCGCGTGCCGGGTGTGGTCCGGTCCCCACCCCGCGGTCAGGTCGGTGCGGGACAGGTACTCGTCGATGTCGCGGTCCGAGAGATGGGACAGGATGACCAGGCCCGCGGACGCGACCCCGAGTGGCAGCCGGATGCCGACGTGCAGGACGTGGGAGCGCAGCGGAAAGCTGCCCTCCTCACTGGCGAGGCACACGGTCTCGTCCCCGCGCCGGGCGGACAGGAAGGCGCTCTCACCGGTCTCCCGCGCGAGATCGCGCAGGACATCCCGGGCGAGGTCGGTGATGTCGTACCGGCCGGCCGCCAGCGAACCGAGGAGGTAGAGCTCGGGTCCCAGCGACCATCGGCCGGTCTTCGGGTCTCGGTCGACGAGTCCCTCGTCGGCGAGCGAGGTCAGCAGGCGGTGCACCGTCGGCCGTGCGAGGCTCGTCGCCCGCGCGAGGTCGGACGTCGACGATCCGACCGGTTCGTGCCCGGCGATCGCCCGCAGGAGCGCTCCGACCCGCGCGATCACCTGAGGTCTCTGCTCGTCCGTCATGCCCCCAGAATACGTCCACTCAGTGAACGCCATCCGTAACGACGTTCCGATGGGCGAGCAATCTCGAAAGGGCCGCTGACAAGGCCTTGAAATCGGCGGGCCGGGAGTTTGTAGTGGTAAGCGATCGATGTGTGCTCGTCCATTGAGTGAACACGTCCTGCACCGGGTCCGGACGGACCGAATTCTCGAGAGGGGTCTTGATGGGAACGAAAGTGTTCGGTACGCCCGCGGCGGCCGTCGCGGACGTGTCCGACGGCGCGACGATCGCCGTCGGCGGGTTCGGGTTGTGCGGCATCCCCGACGCCCTGATCCGCGCGCTGGTCGAGTCCGGCGTCGGCGACCTGGAGGTCTTCTCCAACAACTGCGGCGTCGACGACCACGGCCTGGGCCTGCTGCTCAACGGCCGGCAGATCCGCCGGGTGACCGCCTCCTACGTCGGCGAGAACAAGGAGTTCGCCCGTCAGTACCTCGCCGGTGAGCTCGAGGTCGAGCTCACCCCGCAGGGCACCCTCGCCGAGCGGCTGCGGGCCGGCGGCGCCGGCATCCCCGCCTTCTTCACCCCCGCGGGCGTCGGCACCCCCGTCGCGGACGGCGGACTGCCGTGGCGGTACAACGTCGACGGCTCGGTGGCCGTGGCGTCCCCGCCGAAGGAGACCCGGGCCTTCGGCGACAAGCGGTACGTGATGGAGCAGGGCATCACCGCCGACTTCGCACTGGTGCACGCGGTCAAGGGCGACACCGCGGGCAACCTGATCTTCGACAAGACGGCGATGAACTTCAATCCGCTGGCCGCGATGGCCGGCAAGGTCACCGTCGCGCAGGTCGAGGAACTCGTCGAGCCCGGCGAACTCGATCCCGCCCAGGTGCACCTGCCGGGAATCTTCGTGCAGCGCATCGTCGAAACCGGCCCGCAGGTCAAGCGGATCGAGAAGCGGACAGTTCAGGCCACGGAAGGGGCGGCACGATGACCGGCACCAAAGGATGGACCCGAGATCAGATGGCGGCCCGCGCGGCCGAGGAGATGATCGACGGCGAGTACGTCAATCTCGGCATCGGACTGCCGACGCTCATCCCCGGCCATCTCCCGCCGGACGTGCACGTGACGCTGCACTCGGAGAACGGCATCCTCGGCACCGGCCCCTACCCCACCGAGGAGAACGTCGACCCGGACCTGATCAACGCGGGCAAGGAGACGGTGACCGTCAATCCCGGTGCGGCCTTCTTCGATTCGGCACTGTCGTTCGGGATGATCCGCGGCGGGCACATCGACACCGCCGTGCTCGGCGGCATGCAGGTCTCCCGCACGGGTGACCTGGCCAACTGGATGGTCCCCGGCAAGATGGTCAAGGGCATGGGCGGCGCCATGGACCTGGTGCACGGTGCCAGCCGCGTCATCGTGGTCATGGAACACACCGACCGCGAGGGCAATTCGAAGATCGTCGACACCTGCTCGCTGCCCCTGACCGGTCAGGGTGTCGTCGACCGGATCATCACCGATCTCGCGGTGATCGACGTCGTGGGTGACGGGACCCTCGCGCTGCGCGAACTCGCTCCCGGCGTCACCGTCGACGAGGTCCTCGCGGCCACCGCGGCGCCGCTCGAGGTCCGCATCGACGAGCTCGTCTGAGAACGTAGTCGAATACCACTGCTCGCCAACAGGATCGGATAAGCCATCGTGACCAGTTCTGTCATCGTCGCCGGAGCCCGGACCCCGATGGGGCGTCTGCAGGGCGCCCTGAAGGACTTCTCCGGCTCGGACCTCGGCGGGGTCGCCATCGCCGGGGCCCTGGCCAAGGCCGGGGTCGCCCCCGAGCAGGTCGAGTACGTGATCATGGGGCAGGTGCTCACCGCCGGGGCCGGGCAGATCCCGGCCCGCCAGGCCGCCGTCGCCGCCGGCATCCCGATGGATGTGCCCGCCCTGACCGTGAACAAGGTGTGCCTGTCCGGCATCGACGCCATCGCGCTGGCCGACCAGCTCATCCGCGCCGGCGAGTTCGACGTCGTCGTCGCCGGCGGCCAGGAGTCGATGAGCCGGGCCCCGCACCTGCTCGCCGACTCCCGCGCCGGGTTCAAGTACGGCGATGTGACCCTGCGCGACCACCTGGCCTTCGACGGGCTGCACGACATCTTCACCGACCAGGCCATGGGTGCCCTCACCGAGGCCGCCAACACCGGCGCGGCGGCCGTCTCCCGCGCCGAGCAGGACGCGTTCGCCGCCGCCAGCCACCAGCGGGCGGCCCGCGCGCAGAAGGACGGGCTGTTCGACGACGAGATCGTGCCGGTGTCGATCCCGCAGCGCAAGGGCGACCCGGTCGTGGTCACCGCCGACGAGGGCATCCGCCCGGACACCACCGCCGAGTCCCTGGCGACGCTGCGGCCGGCGTTCGCCCCGGACGGCACCGTCACCGCCGGCTCGGCCTCGCAGATCTCCGACGGCGCGGCCGCGGTGGTGGTGATGTCCAAGGCCAAGGCCGAGCAGCTCGGCCTGTCCTGGCTCGCGGAGATCGGCCGGCACGGGGTGGTCGCCGGTCCGGACTCGACGCTGCAGTCCCAGCCGGCGCGGGCGATCGCGAAGGCCTGCGCGCGGGAGGGCCTCGAGCCGGCCGAGCTGGACCTGGTGGAGATCAACGAGGCGTTCGCCGCGGTGGGGATCGCCTCGGCCCGTGAGCTGGGCATCGACCCGGCCAGGGTGAACGTCAACGGCGGGGCGATCGCGCTGGGGCACCCGCTGGGGATGTCCGGGGCGCGGATCGTGCTGCACCTGGCCCTCGAGCTGGCCCGCCGCGGCGGCGGGGTCGGGGCCGCGGCCCTGTGCGGCGGCGGCGGCCAGGGCGACGCCCTCATCGTCCGCGTCCCCAAGGCGTAGGACCCGCGACCTCGAGGATCCGTCGAGGACCGTCACGTTCGGGCGGAGGCGACACGATCGCCTCCGCCCGAACGCGTGCGGGTGCCTGCGACCGTGCCGGTGACGGCAGCACCCCACGGCCGGCTCGACAGACCATCGACGTCACCGCGGCGATGCCCGGGGCTGCAGTATGTCCAGGAAGGCCACCGCGGCAGGCGCGGGATTGAAGTCGCTCCAGGCGAGATACTCCACTCGGGTCGGCCCGTCGCCGACGGGCACCGTGACCAGGTTCGGGGTCGACGGGACGAACGCGGGTGGCAGGAGCGCGACGGCGAGGTTCTGCTTCACGAGGTCGAGGATCAGGTCGGTCGACATCGATTCGAAGGTCACCTCCCGCCGCAGGTCGGCGGCGTCGAAGGCGAGGTCGCTCTGCGCACGCCCCTGGGTCCCGGCCGGGAAGTCCGCGAAGGTCTCCCCGGCAAGATCACGCAAGCGCAGCCGGCGCCGCCCCGCCAGCCCATGATCGGCCGCGAGCACAGCGACGAGGCGTTCGCGTGCCAGCTCGACGGACCGGACACGGTCGGGAGTGGTCGCGTCAGGCAGGCCCAGCACGGCGACGTCGACCCGACCCGCGCGGAGTGCGCTCACGAGTTCGTCGCTGCCGCCGTGCCGTAGTGCGATGCGCACCGCCGGGTGCGCGCGGTGGAACCGGCCCAAGGCAGCGGGAATGTCGACGGCGGTCACGGTGGGGATGACACCGACCGTCAGCGTGCCCCGCACCTGGCCGACCGTAGCGGTCGCGTCGGCAGCGGCACGCTCGGCAGCTTCCAGGCTCGCCCGCGCGGCGGGCAGGAACGCCGCCCCGGCGTCGGTGAGCTCGACGCGGCGGCTGGTCCGGGCGAACAGTGCCACGCCCAGCTCCTGTTCGAGCGCCTTGATCTGGTGACTGAGCGCCGACTGGACGACGAAGCACTGCTCGGCCGCTCGGGTGAAGTTCCGCTTCTCGGCCACGGCGAGCACATACCGCAGTTGCTGCAGTTCCATTCACCTATCGTGCACATCGATTGCTGATATGAAAACCATGTCTTGGACTCATCGGTACAACGACGCGACAGTGATGTGGTGACTACCACGACAACTCCTCTGCCGGCGCCCCCGGGGCGGGTGACGAACCGCACGGCACTCACTGCGGTGACCGCCGTGGCCCCTGCGGTGTGGGGCACGACCTATGTCGTCACCACAGAACTGCTGGCCCCGGGCCACCCCCTGTTCGCGGCGCTCGTGCGGGCGCTGCCCGCAGGCGTGCTCGCCCTCCTGCTCTCCCGGACGCTGCCCCGCGGGGCCTGGTGGTGGAAAACCGCGGTGCTGGGCGCCTTGAACATCGGCCTGTTCTTCCCGCTGCTGTTCCTCGCCGCGGAACGGCTGCCCGGCGGGGTCGCCGCCACCCTCGGCGCGACCCAGCCGATCATCGTCGCTCTTCTCGCCGTCGTCCTTCTGCCCGAAAGCCTTTCGCTCCGGCGTCTGGTCTGGGGTGTCGTCGGCGTGCTCGGCGTGGGCCTGGTCGTGCTCGGCCCCGCAGCGGCCTTCGATCCCGTCGGCATCGTCGCCGGGCTCGCCGGTGCCGCGGTGATGGGGACCGGCGTCGTTCTCACCGCACGCTGGGGCCGGCCCGAGGGAGTCGGCGCGATCAGCTTCGCAGGGTGGCAGCTCACCGTCGGCGGCCTGATCCTGTCGGTACCGGCACTGCTGATCGAAGGGGTTCCCAGCCGAATCGACGCCCCCGCCGTCGCGGGCTACCTCTGGCTCGGCTTCCTCGGTGGGCTGCTGGCCTACACCCTCTGGTTCAACGGCCTGCGCACCCTGCCGGTCACCGCGACGGCGCTGCTCGGGTTGCTCTCCCCCCTCGTGGCCGCCGCCCTCGGTGTCCTCGTGGCGGGGGAAACCCTCAGCGCACTGCAGCTTGTCGGTTTCGTGCTCGCCCTCGCGGCGCTCGGCGCCGGGCAGACCGCGCCTCGCGCCCGTACGCGGAAAGGACTTTCGTCGTGAACGTCACCGTCATCGGGGCCACCGGCATGGTCGGCTCGCGCCTCGTAGCCGAAGCCGCCACGCGCGGACACCGCGTCGTCGCCGCCGCCCGGCATCCGGGCACCCATCCGGATCCGGGCGTCACCCCACTCGCCGTCGATGCCGGCGTGCCCGGACGACTCGATGCCGCACTCGCGGGTGCGCACGCGGCGATCCTCGCCGTCCGTGCCGCTCCCGGCCAGGAACAGACGATCGCACCGCTGACCACGGCGGTCCTGGACGCTACGGGTCGCTCCGGTACCCGCCTGCTCGTCATCGGCGGAGCCGGCCCCCTGCGCTCACCGCGGAGGGACGGCCTGGCGGTCCTCGATGATCCCGACTACGTGCCGGTCGAATGGCGAGCGGTCGCCGAGGCCAGCACTGCCCAGCTCCGCACCTGTGTCCGGCACACGAACCCGCGCTGGACATACCTGAGCCCGCCCGCGATCGTCGAATCCGGAACGCGCACGGGCACGTACCGGCGCGGAGCCACCACCCTGCTCACCGAACCCGACGGCACCTCACGCATCACCGCCGAGGATCTCGCCGTGGCCGCCCTCGACGAGATCGAACGCCCCGGTACCGACCGGCACTTCACGGTGGCACGCACTCCCCCGCGTTGTGGATAGCGTGGAGCGGGTAGCGAAAGCGGGTGGCACCGAGCAGGAGCGGCCGGCTCGTCCCGGGCGGCGATCAGCTCGCCAGGAACTCCAGCAGCACCTTGTTCACGGCCTCCGGCTGCTCGAGGTAGCCGTAGTGCCCGGCGTCCGGGATCTCCTGGTAGCTCGCGCCGGGAATGGCGTCGGCCACCTCCCGCGACAGGTACGCCGGAATCATCCGGTCGTCGGCGAAACCGACGGCCAGGCACGGCACCCGCACCGCCCGGTAGGCGGCGCGACGGTCGAACTCACGGTCCATTCCCAGCTGCGCCCGCACGCCGGGCGACGTCTTGCCGCCGGTGAACTCGAACACGTCGAGCCAGTCCCGCGCGGTGTGCGGGTCGGCCAGCGACGCCGGCGACAGGTTCATCACGGCCGTGACCGCCGCCCGGTACTTCGCGGGCAGTTCGACGCCGCTGTCGTACAGCTGACGCTCGCCCTCGGTGAGGGTGACCTGGAACTGGTCCATGCGGGCGTGCCCGGCCAGGAACACCGCCTTGCGCACCAGGTCCGGGCGGGCCAGCGACAGCTCCTGCGCGACGCGCGCCCCCATGGAGGTGCCCACGACATACGCGGGACCGCCGAGCAGCTCGATCAGGCCGGCGGTGTCGGCCACCAGGTCGTCGATGGTCATGCCGCCGAGGCTCTCCCCCGACGGCGCGATGCCGCGGTTGTCGAAGGTGGCGACGCGGTAGCCGGCCTGGACCAGCGCGGGAACCTGGTGCAGGTCCCAGACCCGGCCGGGGCTGCCCGTCCCCATGATCAGCACGACGAGGTCGCCGGTCCCCTTGACCTGGTAGTTCAGCGGGATGCCGTTGATTGTCGCGATGGGCATGAAAACCTTCCTGAGGTGGGTGGCGCGGGTGCGGCCGCACGGCAGCACGGGCACAACGGACCGATCCACACTACCCTGCACCGCAGGTCGCGACCCTGGCAGCACATCCTCAGGCGCCGCCCTGCCACGCGCGCCACAGCCGCGCGTAGCGGCCTCCGGCGGCGACGAGCGCCGCGTGCGGCCCCTCCTCGACGACCCGGCCCGCCTCGAGCACGACGATCCGGTCCGCGGCCGCGGCCTGCGTCAGCCGATGCGCCACGACCAGCGCGGTGCGTCCTCGCGTCACGACCGCCGCGGCGGCTTCGAGGGCTCGCGCGCCCGCGCTGCCGGCCTCCGCCGTCGCCTCGTCGAGCACCACCACCTGCGGATCGGCGATCAGCACCCGCGCCAGCGCGAGCTGCTGGGCCTGGGCCGCGGTCACGGGATGGCCGCCCTCACCGACGACCGTGTACACGCCGTCGTCGAGGGCGCGGACCCACTCGCCCGCGCCGACGGCGTCGAGCGCGGCCGCGACCTCGTCCACGGTGGCGTCGGGCCTGGCCAGGCGCACGTCGTCGAGCAGGGGGCCGCCGAACACGTGCACCTCCTGGCTGACGACGACGACGTAGCGGCGCAGCCGGGCACCGAGTTCGCCGAGCGCCCGGCCACCGAGACGGACCTCCCCCGAGGTGGGCGTGACGACCCCGGCGGCGGCAGCGGCGACCGTCGACTTCCCGGCGCCGGTCGAGCCGACCAACGCCACCGTCTCCCCCGGCGCGACCTTCAGGTCCACGCCGTGCAGGACCTCGGGGCCGTGCGCGTATCGGTGCCGCACCCCGGTCAGCTCCAGCGCCGGCGGACCGCAGCGCGGCTCGTCGGGCGGACCGTCGTCCGGGGTCGGCGCCGCCGGGAGGTCGGCGACGCCCACGAGCCGGGCCAGGCTCGCGCCCGCCGACTGGACGTCGTCGAAGGTGAACAGCAGCAGCCCGAGGGGCGAGAACAGGCGGTGGAACAGCAGTGCCGCCGCGGTGGCCTCGCCGACGGTCACCGCGTCCGCCCGGATCAGGACGAACCCGGCGACGAGAAGCGCCGCGAGACCGACGAATTCGGCCCGGTTGGCCCGGCCCGCGAATCGGGTGAACAGGCCGAACACGCCGACGGTGAGGTCGCGCGCGCGGGCCGAGGCGGCATCGATGCCGGACAGGTGGGTCGTGTCGAGGCCGTAGGCACGGACCGTGCGCACCCCGTGCATGCTGCTGACGAGTGCCTGCGACCGTGCGCCCATCGCGACCCGCTCCGCGGCGTACAGCGGAGCCGAGCGGGGCAGGTACCAGCGCAGGGCGAGCGCGTACATCGGCAGCGCGACGAGGCCGGCGAGACCGAGCCGCCAGTCGATTCCGACCATCGCCGCGACGCTGACCACCACCAGCATCAGTGCCGCCACCAGCTGCGGCACCACCGAGCCGAGTGCCTTCGCCAGCACCGCGACGTCGTCGCCGACGCGGGAGAGGACGTCGCCGTGCCCGGCGCGTTCGACGGTCTCGGTGGGCAGGGTCAGCACCCGCGCCAGCACCGTCTCGCGCAGCCGGGCCAGCACCGTCTCGCCGAGACGCGCAACCAGGTGCAGGCCGGCCCCCTCGAGCACGCCGCCGACGACCGCCGCCGCGGCGATCAGCGCGACGACCCATCCGAGGGTGGACATCGGGGCCTGCTCGCGCACCCGGTCGACGAGGACACCGAGGACGCGCACCGGCACCACCGCGGCGATCGCCGACCCGACGGACACCGTCACCGTCAGCGCGACCCGCCCCGGCGCGTCGCGCAGCTGCGCTCCCAGCCAGCGCCACGACCGTCCCGCGGAGGCGATCGGCAGCAGCTCGGACTCGTTGTTCGTCATCGCAGCACCGCCGCTCGGTAGGTGGGGTCGGTGGCGGACAGTTCGGCGTGGGTGCCGGACGCGACGATCTCGCCGTCGTCGACCACCACCACGCGGTCGGCGGCGGCGAGCAGCGCGGGGCTCGAGGTGATGACGACGGTCGTGTGCTCGTCGCCGTCGTGCCGCAGGCGCGCGATCCCCTCCGCGACGGCCTGCTCGGTAACCGCATCGACCGCGGTGGTCGGCTCGTGCAGCACGAGCACGGGAGCGCGCCGCGCCAGCGCCCGGGCCAGCGCCACGCGCTGCCGCTGTCCGCCGGACAGGCTGCTGCCGCGGTCGACGATCCGCTGGTCGAGGCCGTCGGGGTGGGTGTCGGCGAGCTGGCCGGCGGCGGACGCGCCGAGCACCTCCGGGGGGATGCCGTCGGAGGGTCGGCTCATGCCGGCGGCGATGTTGTCGGCGAGCGTTCCCGCGAACAGGTCGCTGTGGTGGGGTTCCGCGAGAACGGTCCGGCGTCCGGCGACGGGGTCGAGCGCATCGAGCGGCACTCCCCCGACGGTCAGCTCGCCGCGGACGTCCGCCGGCGGCACCTGGCCGGACAGCACGTCGGCGAGGGCCTCCGCGTCCTGCGACCGGTGGGCGAGGACACCGAGCAGTTCCCCCGGCGCGACGGTCAGGTCGATCCTGCGCAGCGACCGGTAGCCGAGCCCGCGCAGCTCGAGGCTGCCGTCCGCCGGGGTCCCGGTTCCGGCGGGCAGCAGCGACGGCGCGTGCAGCACGAGCGAGAGCCGGTCGGCGGAGGCGCGGGACGCGGCCCACGACGACGGCAGGGCGGCGAGCGTCCCGAGCGGTTCGACGACGAACTGGGCCAGGCCCACGACGGTGATGAGTTCGCCGACCGAGATGCGGCCCGACAGGGCGGCCCAGCCCGCGACGCCCGCCACCGCGACGGACAGCAGCGCGCTCACCGCCGACGAGGCGCCGGTGTAGACGCCGAGGGCGCGGGTCGCGCGCAGTGTCGAGGCGAGCGCGTCCGCGCTGGCGTCCCGGTACCGGTGGGCGGCGGCCGGTTCGGCCCCGATGCCGCGCAGCGGACGCAGTCCCGTGACGAGGTCCGTCGCCAGACCCGATGCCCGCGCCACCGCCTCCTGCTGTGCGGTCATCCGCCGGGTCAGCAGCGGGGTGGCACGGTCGAGCGCGACGAGGATCGCGGGTGTGCCCAGCAGTACCAGCAGACCGAGCGGGACGTCGACGAGCAGCAGCGCGATCGCGGCCCCGACCACCGCGGTGACGGCCGCGGCGGTGGCGGGCACCACGTGCAGGATCTGCGCGGCCCGCCCGGCGTCGGTGGTCGCCACCGCCAGGAGTTCCCCGGTGCGCAGGGAGGTGCGCACCCCGCGCGGATCGAGGATCCGGCGGGCCACGGCGACCCGCAGCCGGTGCGACTCCGCCTCGATCGCCGCGACGAGCCGGCGCGCACCGAGACGCCACGAGTAGGTGAGCACGACGAACAACGCGGCGAGGCCCGCGAGGGCGACGACCAGCATCGACACGTCGCCGTCGGTGACCGGCCCGTCGATGATCACCCCGATCGCGACGGGCACGAGGGTCTCCATCACCTGGTGCAGCGAGACCAGCGGGGTGCCGACTGCCAGCGCGATCCGCTGGTTCACGATGGTGCGCCGCAACAGCCCCGGACCTGGCTTCTTCCCGTCGCCGGCCCCGCGG
Organism: Rhodococcus sp. DMF-1; assembly: GCF_021441945.1. Taxonomy (NCBI): domain Bacteria; kingdom Bacillati; phylum Actinomycetota; class Actinomycetes; order Mycobacteriales; family Nocardiaceae; genus Rhodococcus; species Rhodococcus sp. DMF-1. Next base: position 5,374,108 of record NZ_CP090442.1, on the reverse strand, counting down.
TCGTCGTCACCGCTCATGCGTTCCACCACACGAAACTCTCCGTTCCACGTCACCACCCCGAGAAGTGAGTCAACCCTAACTTGCAGCGCGGGTGGCGTCGGAAGCGCCGGTTCTCATAGAGTCGCACTACGAATGACCTGCTCGAACGGAGCAGCAAGCCCGGGAGGAACAACCATGGCCGCGGACGCCACCACCGAGAACGACATTCCGGACGAGGAACTCGAACCCGTCGCGGACGAAACCGCCCGCCAGGCGCAGCGTGTCGTCGCTGCCTACGCGGAGGATGCGGACGAGTGCCGCATGCTGCTGTCCATGCTCGGCATCGGGCCGAACCCGAAGATGGACTGACCGGACACCGCCGGACAGGGACAGTCGGACAAGGACAGGGAGCGCCACGTGGTTGCAGCTGAGGAGTCGACGCAGGCGGGTGGTTCGGACTTCGTCGTCGTCGCGAACCGCCTGCCCGTCGACCTCGAGCGTCTTGCGGACGGCTCGACCCGGTGGAAGCGCAGCCCGGGTGGCCTCGTCACCGCGCTCGAGCCGATCCTGCGCAGCAACCGCGGAGCGTGGGTCGGCTGGGCCGGTGTCGCCGACGCCGAACTCGACCCGATCGTCCAGGACGACCTCGAGCTGTATCCGGTCCCGCTGAGCGCGCAGGAGATCGCCGACTACTACGAGGGCTTCTCCAACGCGACACTGTGGCCGCTGTACCACGACGTGATCGTCCGGCCGGAGTACCGGCGCGAGTGGTGGAACACCTACGTCGAGGTCAACCGCCGGTTCGCGGAGGAGACCGCGAAGGCCGCGGCCGAGGGCGCGACGGTGTGGGTGCAGGACTACCAGCTGCAGCTGGTGCCGAAGATGCTGCGGATGCTGCGCCCGGACCTGACCATCGGCTTCTTCCTGCACATTCCGTTCCCGCCGGTGGAACTGTTCATGCAGATGCCGTGGCGGACCGAGATCGTCGAGGGTCTGCTCGGCGCCGACCTGATCGGCTTCCACCTGCCCGGCGGTGCCCAGAACTTCCTGTACCTGGCGCGCCGGCTGGCCGGCCATCAGACCTCCCGCGGCACCGTGGGCGTGCGCTCGAAGCTCGGGGTGGTGCAGGTCGGGTTCCGGGCGGTGCGCGTCGGGGCGTTCCCCATCTCGATCGACTCCGGGCAGCTCGACGAGCAGGCCCGCCGCAAGTCGATCCGCGACCGCGCCAAGCAGATCCGCAAGGAACTCGGCAATCCGAGGCACATCATGCTCGGCGTCGACCGGCTCGACTACACCAAGGGCATCGACGTCCGCCTCGACGCGCTGCTCGAGCTGATCGCCGAGGGGCGCGTGGATCCGGCCGACACGGTGATGGTGCAGCTCGCCACCCCGAGCCGGGAACGCGTCGAGTCGTACGTGCAGATGCGCGGCGCCATCGAGCAGACGGTCAGCCGGATCAACGGCGAGTACGCCGAGGTGGGCCGGCCCGTGGTGCACTACATCCACCGGCCCATTCCACGGGACGAGCTGATCGCGTTCTTCGTCGCGGCCGACGTCATGCTGGTGACGCCGCTGCGTGACGGCATGAACCTCGTCGCCAAGGAGTACGTGGCGTGTCGCAGCGACCTCGGCGGCGCCCTCGTGCTGAGCGAATTCACCGGGGCCGCAGCAGAACTGCGCCAGGCCTTCCTGTGCAATCCGCACGACCTCGAGGACGTCAAGGACAAGATGGAAGCGGCGCTGACCCAGCCGCGCGAGGACGGCCGGCGGCACATGCGGGCACTGCGCCGGCAGGTCCTCGCCCACGACGTGGACCGGTGGGCCCGGTCCTTCCTCGACGCCCTCGCCCATCAGGGCGCGGCAGGTCCGGCGCTGATCGCGCCGGCGGAGGTCGGCGAGCCCGAGTGACGAGCACACCCGACCGCGAGGACTACGGTTCCCGGCCCTCGCCCGAGCGCATCGGGGCTGCGGCGGCCGGCGTCCCCGCGCCGCGCACGACCACCGGTTCCCTCGACGTGCTCCTCGTCGAGGACGACGCCGGGGACGAACTGATCATTCGGGAGTCGTTCGAGGCCAACGAGATCGGCAGCACACTGCACGTGGTGCGGGACGGCGCGGAGGCCCTCGACTTCCTGTACCGGCGCGGGATGCACGCCGACGCCGCGCGGCCGGCGCTGGTGCTGCTCGATCTGAACCTGCCGAAGTACGACGGGTGGCAGGTGCTCGAGGCGGTCAAGGCCGATCCCGACCTGGCGTCCATCCCGGTCGTCGTGCTGACGACGTCCACCGCCGAGGAGGACGTCGTGCGCAGTTACCGGCTGCGGGCCAATGCCTACGTCTCCAAGTCGGTGGACTTCGACCGGTTCGTCGCCACCGTGCGGCAGATCGACCGGTTCTTCGTGCACATGGTGCGCCTGCCCGGTCGCTGATCCCTCACACCGGCGTCAGGCGGCTCACCAGCCACCGGCCGTCGTGCTTCTCGAGTTCGACGCGCACACGGCTGCCGCTGCTGACCGCTTCGGGATTGACGGAACTGGTGGTGATCTGGTTGAGGAACAGCAGGGTCACCGCCCGGTCGGCCTCGGCCGACACGACCGACGACGCCTGCACGCTCACCTGAACGGTGATCGACTTCTCCTTCGCGCCGGGCGCGATGACGTTCGTCATCAGGCTGGTGTACTCGTCCCGGAAGTCGCCGGTGAGCCCGTCGGAGGCCGCGGCGACCTGCTCGTCGACCCTGGCGTGGTCGTACGCGAGCATCGCGACGGCCTGCTCCTCGGCCGCCTGCAGGGCCTCGGTCCGGGCCGCCTCGGCACCGTCGCGCTCGACCTTGTCGTACACGCCGAACCCGACGAGGCCGGCGAGCACGATCGCCGCGGCGGTGAGGGCCGCGAGCAGCATTCTCCGCCGACCGCCCGCGGGGCCGGGCGGCGTCGTCGCGTCCTCCGCGGCGTCCACGCGCGTGGTGTCGTCGGTCTGGGTCACGGCGTCGTCCTTCGAATTCTCGGTCACGGTACGAAGTCCACCTTCGACGCGAGCAGGCGGCCGTCCTCGTCGCAGATCGTCACCCGCAGCCGGAAGTCGCGCGGTTCGGGTTCGGTCTGTTCCGCGTTGGACACCATCGACCGGGCGGCCACGAGCGAGGTCATGCAGGCGCCGTCCTCGGCTTGGATGCCGGCCTCGATCACCTCGCCGGTGGTGTCGACGTTCGCCTTGGTCACCACGTCGACGAAAGGCCCCTCGCGGCCTTCGAATTCGGCCTTGAAGTCGCCGGTCGCCCCGTCGAGCAGGCGCTGCACGTCCGCGGCCGCGCTCTGCGGGTGGATGGTGGTCAGGTTCAGCACGGTCTGCCGCGCGGCCTGCAGGTACGCCGCCCGCCGGGCGTCGTGGTCGCGGTCGGCTCTCGCGTCGAGCCACAGCCATACCCCGGCGCCCGCCAGGGCGAGGACGATCACGGCCGCGAGCGCGGGCAGCAGCCGGCCCGTCCGGGCGGGTGCGGTCTCCGGGGTCGTCGTGATGGCGGAGGTCTGTTCGTCTGCCATCAGCCTTGCTGCGCCTTCATGTACGTCTCCAAACTGGTCTCGGGGCCGGTGTCGACGTTGCGATACACCGTACCGTCGGGACCGATGTACGTCCCCGTCGCCGGGTCGATGCCCCGCGCCGTGACCCCGGCGGGTGCAGCCGGGTTCGTCCCGGTCGCGTGCGACGCGGGGACCGGCACGTCGCCTTCCGACTGCACGGGTGTCGGCGCGCCCCGCCACGGGTTGTCGAGGTACTCGGGCTGATACCCGTTGCGGCACGCCTCCGGCGTGGGCCCGCGCCGGCCCGGGAACTCCATGCACGGCAGGTTCCGCGCACCGCGCACGGCGTTCGGATCCGACTGCGGGAGCTTGCAGTACACCTCGCCGGGGGTGTCCACCATGGTGGTGTCCGCGGGACTGCGCCACTGCTCGGGTGGCAGGAAGCCGGACAGGCACGGCGGCGGATCGTGCAGCTGCAGGTGGAAGTCGACGACCGCGCCGTCCTCGGCCGGTCCGCTGCCGGCGGCGGTGATCAGGGCGGTGGTCATCGGCGGGTACAGCACCAGGATCTGTTCGATGCCGGCGTTGTAGATCACGCCCACCTCCCCGACGCTGACCATGTTGGCCAGCAGGAGCGGCAGCGTCGGCCGCAGGTCCTGCAGCAGCTGTTCGGCCTCGGCCGCGGCGCCCGGCCCCTTCGCGAGCACCGCCCGCAGGTCGGTGTCGGCGGCCCGCAGCCCGTCGGTGAACGTCAGCATGTCCCGGGTCCAGGACCGGATCGCGTCGCTGGTGACGACCTGGGTGTCGAGCAGCGGACCGAGTTGATCGAGCAGTGCCTTGGTCTGCTCGCTGCCCGCGCTCGCCTCCTGCACGAACAGGCGGGTCGAATCGATCAGCCGCTGCAGGTCCGGTCCCGAACCGTTGAACGCGTCGAACGACTCGTCGACGACAGTGCGCAGCCGCGTGTCGCTGATGCTGGCGAGCAGGACGTCGGCCTGGTCGAGCAGCGCGCCCACCTCCTGCGGCACCGACGTGCGGTCGGCGGGGATCACGTCGCCGTCCGCCAGGTACTCCCCACTCGAACCGTTCTGCGGCGGAACGAAGTCCACGTACTGCTCGCCGACGGCGGACACGCTGCGCACCGCCGCGTCGACGTCGGCGGGGATCGCGCGGTCGCTGTCGATCGACAGGACGGCCTCCACGCCGGTGGGCGAGAGCTGCACCTTGTCGACCACCCCGACCGTGTTGCCGCGGTAGGTGACGTTCGCGTGCGGGTAGAGCCCGCCGGTGGAGGCCAGCTCCACGATCACCGTGTACCGGCCGACGCCGAACAGCTGCGGGAGCTTGACGTACTGCAGCGACATCACCAGCAGCCCGACCACCGTGAGCACCGCGAAGATCACGAGCTGGATCCGGACGAACTTCGACAGCATCATGGCGCCGGCACCCCCAGCGGGGGCAGCCCCGGAATGGTGATCTCCCCCAGGCCGGGCACCGACAGGGTCGCGGCCGGGCCCGGTGCGGGTTGTGCGGCCGGCTGCTCGAGCGGGGCCTGGAACGGGTCCGCGGACTGGGCCGCCAGCCCGGCGTCCTGCCCGAGGATGCCTTCCGGTCCGGCGAGACGCCCGGCGAGCGGGGTGCCGGTGAGGAAGTTCAGGTCCAGCCGTTCGAGGGTGAGGTCGATGGTCATGGCGAGGTTCGCGTAGTCGCCCCGGATGACCTGGTCGATGCCGGCCTGCGGGAACGGATAGGTCAGCAGCACGCCGAGCACCTCGGTCAGGGCGTTGCCGGAGTCGGCGAGCGCCCGCAGCGTCGGAGCGAGCGCCTGCAGGTTGGTGTGCAGGTCCTCGCCGCTGTTCTCGACGAGCCGGCTGGCCACGGTGCTCATCTCGCCGAGCGAGGTGAGCGCGGTGGTCAGGTCCTGGCGCTGGTCGGCGAGCACGGTCAGCGCGGCCGGCATCTCGTCGAGCGCCCGGACGAGGGTGGCGTTCTGCGCGTCGACCGTCCACGCGAGCCGGTCGATGCCCTCCATCGCGGCGATGATGTCGCCCCGCTGCCGGTCGAGGGTGCCGACGAGTTCGTCGAGCCGCGGCAGCAGGTTCCGGATCGAGTCCTCCCGTCCGTACAGCGCCGCGTTCAGCTCGGTGGTGATGTCGTTGATCTGTGCGAGTCCACCGCCGTTGAGGACCACCGACAGCGACGACAGCGTCTGCTCGGTGGTCGGGTACACCCCGGCCCGCTCGAGCGGAATGAGGTCGCCGTCCTCGAGCCGGCCCTGCGGCGGCTCGTCCGTAGGCGACGCCAGTTCGAGATGCTGCGAGCCGAGCAGGCTGGTCTGCCCGATCCTCGTCGTCGCGTTCGCCGGGAGTGCCACCTCACCGTCGAGGGCGACGGTCACGAGGGCGTGCCAGTCCTCGACCTCGATCCTGGTGACGCTGCCGACCTGGACGTCGTCGACCCGCACCGGCGAATTCTGGGTCAGGGTGGTCACGTTCGGCATCTGGATCCGCACCTGGTAGGCGTCCTCGCCGTGCCCGGCGGTGCCGGGGAGGGGAAGGGAGTTCAGCCCCTCCCACTCGCATCCGGTCGAGGTCAGCGCCGCCGCGACCAGCATCGCGGCGACGGCACCGCGTCGCGTCGGGCGGGAGTGCCGGATTCGGGTGCTCATCGTCCTCCTCCCGGCTGCAGCAGCGCACCGAGGTCGGGGGGAACCGTCACGGTGGGCAGGCCGGGCAGCGGCCCGGCCGGCGGCACGGCGTCCGCGGGTGCGGTGCCCCGCCCCGCGGCCGCGGCTTCCGCCTCGAGACCCGGCTCGGTGTACTGGATCTGGTCGGGGAACGCCTCCACCGCGGCGATGGGGTTGGTCATGACCGGCAGGTAGTTCATCGCCAGCGACTGGAGCACCGGTCCGAGCTGCTGGCGGCACAGTTCCGCGCTGCGGTCGGAGGTGGCGTTCGCGGCCGCGGCCACGGACCCGCACATGAACTCGACGGGATTGGCGAGGTTGCTGATCGCCAGCGCACCGGTGAGCGAGCCCTGTGCGGGCTTGTAGATGTCGTAGAAGTTCGACAGCGCCGTCGGTCCGGAGTGCAGGACCCGTTCGATCTCGGGTCGCTTGCGGGCGAGGACTTCGGTGGCGTCGGCGAGGCGCTGCACCGACTCGGTCAGCGCGGCCCGGTGGTCCTGCACGAACCGCTGCACGTCACCGACCGCGAGGTCGAGGTCCGCGAGCGAGGTGCCGAGCTGATCCGAGCTCTCGGCGAGGACGTCCGAGACCGACGCGAGTCGGCCGCCGAGCTGCACGATCTGCTCGTTGCTGGTCGAGAGCACCGCCACGAACGCCTGCAGGTTCCGGACGGTGCCGAACAGGTCGGTGCGCCCCTCCGACAGGGTGTGCATCGTGTCGGACAGTTCGCGCAGGGTGGCGCGGATGGTCAGGCCGTTGCCGTCGAGGTTCTCGGCGGCCGTGTCGATGAAACGCCCGAGCGAGCCCTGCGGATCGAGACCCTGAGGGCCGAGGGCTTCCGACAGACGCATCAGTTCCGTCTTGATCTGGTCCCATTCCACCGGCGAGGCGGTGCGCTCGAGCGGGATCGTCGCGTCGTCGGCGAGCTGCGGGCCCCCCGAGTACACCGGGGTCAGCTGGACGAAGCGCGCGGACACGAGGCTCTGCGCGATGATCACCGCCTTGGCGTCGGCCGGGATGTCGACGGAGTCGTCGACCTGCATCTGCACGCGCACCAGGTCGTCGCCCGGCTCGATGCGGGTGATCCTGCCGACGCTCACGCCCAGCACCCGCACGTCGTCGCCCTCGTACAGGCCGCTCGTGGAGACGAATTCGGCGTTGATCGTGCGCTTGCCCCAGCCGGGCAGCACCACGGCGAACGCGACGAGGGCCAGGGCCACCACTGCGACACCGGCGATCACCGGCAGCAGCAGGCGGCGGCGCTTCCCGGGCCGGTCCTCCGGGGCTTGGAGGGTATCGGTGCTCATTCGCCATCCTTCGTGATCGACGGCGGGTCCTTCGGGATGATGTCCTGCAGGTCCTGCTCCAGCAGTTCGGGGGCGACCATGCTGTCGACCAGTGCCTTCCACCACGGCGCGGGCAGGACGTTCGACACGTACGCGTTGAAGAACGGGCCGCTCGCGACGGACTCGCCGAGCGCGCTGATGTACGGGCCGAGCCCGTCGAGGGCGCCGGCGATGTTCTCCTTGTTCGCCTGCAGGTTGGCGGTCACCGCGTTGAGCTTGTCCAGGGTGGGACCCATCTGCGCCTGGTTCTCCTGCACCAGGGCGGAGAGCTGCCTCGAGACCGCGGAGATGTTCGCGATCAGCTCGGTGATCGCGTCGCGCCGCAGGCTCAGCTCCCCGAAGAGGGCGTTGGCGTCCACCACGAGCGCGTTGATCCGGTCGCTGCGTTCGGCGAGGATGCCGGTCACCGATTCGGCGCGGGCCAGCAGATCCTCGAGCGACTCGTCGCGTGCGTTGACGGACTGGGACAGCCTGGTCATGCCCTCGAGCGCCCCCCGCAGCTCGGGCGGGGTGTCCTGCAGCGAATCCGACAGCGCATCGAGCGAGTCGTCGATCTGCTCGGTGTCGAGCTCGGACACCGTGGTCGTGAGGTCGCCGAGGGCGTCGGTGAGCGAGTACGGCGAGTCGGTGCGCGTCGACGGGATCGGCTCGCGCGGGTCGAGCGTCCCCGAACCGTACGGTTGCACGGCGAGCGACTTGCGGCCGAGCACGGTATTCGTCTTGATGTCGGCTCCGGTGTCCTCGCCGAGCGCGATGCCGTCGCGGACGGTGAAGGCGACGAGCACCTGCCGGTCGTCGAGGCGGACGTCGGTGACCTCGCCGACGTCGACGCCGGCGAGGGTGACGGTGTCGCCGGGTACGAGACCGCCGGCGTCGACGAAGTACGCCGAGTAGGTCAGGCCCCCGGAGAGGAACTGCAGCTGGTCGTACTGCAGGCCCGCGAGCACCGTCGCGGCGGCGACGGACAGGCCGACGATGCCGACCTGCACGGGATTGCGTTCACGGATCGGACTCATTCGATCTTCGCGCACCTTCCGGTCGTCTGCTCGGCCGACGTGAAACGGATGGTGGTCCCGTCCGGTCCCGAGAATTTGAACGTGTTGGCACACAGGAAGAATTGGAAGAAGTTGCCGTACACCCCCACCCGGATGAGCTTCTTGTAGTCGTTCGGCAGCCGCTCGAGCGTCCGGTTGATGTCGTCGCGCCCGAGGTCGAGCTGGGTCATGGTGCGGTTGGTCTCGGCGATCACCGACTGCAGGTCCGGCCGGTTGTTCTGCAGCAGCGACGCGAGATCGCCGGTGCCGGCCGCGATCCGCGGGATGGCGGTGCCGATCGGGTCGCGGTCCTGCGCGAGCCCGCTCACCAGGGTCTGCAACCGGTCGACGGTCTCGGTGAACTGCTGGTCGTTCTCGTCGATGGTGGCGAGGACCGCGTTGAGATTGTCGATGACGTCGCCGATCAGCCGGTCCCGGTCGGCGAGGGAGTTCGTGAAGGAGTTCGTGTTGCCCAGCAGCGACACCAGGGTGCCGCCCTGGCCCTGGAAGACCTGGAGCAGCGCGCCGGACAGGTCGTTGACCTGCTGCGGGTCGAGGCCCTGCAGCAGCGGCTTGAATCCGCCGAGCAGCAGGTCGAGGTCGAGCGCGGGTTCCGTCTGCGACACCGGGATCGTGCCGCCGGCCGGCAGCGTCTCGCCGGTCCCCGGTCCCTCGAGCAGTTCGAGATAGCGGTCGCCCACGAGGTTCTCGTACCGCACCGTGGCCTTGGTGCTCGCCAGCAGCGTGTGCTCGGCGTCGACGTCGAACGACACCTCGGCCTGGTTGTCGCGCCCGACGTCGACGCTGTCGACCGATCCGACGGGCACCCCGGCGATACGGACCTTGTCACCGGCCTGCAGTCCGGACACGTCGGTGAACGTCGCGTGATAGGTCTGCGTGCCGGTGAACCGCACCTGGCTGAACACGATCGCCAGCACCGCGAAGATCAGCACCATCACGACGGTGAACGCGAGGAACTTGACCGTGGTGGCCCTCACCGGATCACCCCGCCTTCCCGCGCCGCCCGGTCCGTCCGCATCTGCGCCTGCGGCATCTCACTCGCCTCCCGGGATCATGTCGCCGAACAGGAAACCGAAGATCGTCGGGTACCGCACCCACGTCTCGGTGTTCGGGTGGTACGGCACGGGATGGGTATCGGCGACGACGAAGGGCGCGTGGCCGTCGCGCTTGGGATCGAAGTCGGGCAGCCCGTGGCAGTTCGGCCCGCCCGAAGCTCCCACCACCGGCAGGTCCTGCTCGTGGTCGTACATGGTGGCGCCGCCCAGGAAGTTCGTGCTCAGCATCAGCGCCGGGTACTTGCCGGTGCCGGCCATGGGTTCGAACGCGATGCGCGCGTCGTTGAGCCCGACGAGGAAGCACGGCAGCTCGGGCGAGTACTCGGCGAGCAGCGTCGTGGTCTCCGTCAGCAGATCCAGCGCCGAGGTCAGTTGGGCCTCGTTCTCGCCGAGGACGTCGCGCCCGGTGTTCGCCAGACCGGTGACGTTCATCAGCATCAGGTCCAGGTTGGCCTGCTCGTCGACCACGGTGTTGCCGATCGAGGTGGCGTTGTCGAGCAGGTTCATCACGTCGGGGGCGACGTCGGCGTACAGGTTGGTGACGTCGGCCGCCACGGCGAGGTCGTACTGCAGTTGCGGCAGCGAGGGATTCATCGTCGCGAGGTAGTCCTCGGCCTCGACGAGGGTGGCGCCGAGGGTGTCGCCCCGACCGTCCAGGGCCTCGGAGATCGCCCCGAGCGTGGCGTTGAGCTTCTCCGGCTGGATCTGCGCGAGCACGTCGGACAGGTGCTGGAAGACGGTGTTGAACTCGACGGTGACGTTCTCGGCCGCGATGATCGCGCCCTCCTGGAGCGGAACCGGCGACGGGTCGTCCGGCACGAGCAGGTTGACGAACTTCGCCCCGAACACGGTGGTGGACTCGATGGCCACCCGCACGTTGGACGGCACCAGGTGCAGCTGACCGGGATCCATCGCGAGCTGCAGCAGCGCACCGTCGGGAGTGTGCTCGACGGACCGGACCCGGCCCACCTCGACACCGCGCAGCTTGACCTTCGCGTCGGGTTCCATCACCAGGCCGGACCGTGCGGAGGTGACCGTGACCGGGGTGGTGGCGGTGAAGGCACCGGCGAACATCAGCAGCGCCAGCACGACGGCGACGGTGAGGCCGCCGACGAGCCCGAGGGCCGCGAGTTTCTTCTTCCAGGAGGGTGTGTCCATGCGCCTATCCCGACAGGTTGAAGTTGCCGGTCGCCCCGTACACCGCGAGCGAGATGAGCAGGGTCACGGTCACCACCGCGATCAGGGAGGCGCGCACCGCGTTGCCGACGGCGACGCCGACGCCGACCGGGCCGCCACCGGCATTGAACCCGTAGTAGGTGTGGATCAGCATGACGGCTATCGCCATGACGATGGCCTGCACGAACGACCACAGGATGTCGGTGGGGATGAGGAACGTGTCGAAGTAGTGGTCGTACACGCCCGCGGACTGGCCGTAGAGCACGACGGTGGCGAAGCGGCTGGCGACGAACGAGGCGATCACGGCCAGCGAGTACAGCGGGACGATCGCGATCATGCCCGCCATCACGCGGGTGCTCACGAGATACGGGATCGACGGGATCGCCATGACTTCGAGCGCGTCGATCTCCTCCGAGACCCGCATGGCGCCGAGCTGGGCGGTCGAGCCGGCGCCGATGGTGGCGGCCAGGCCGATGCCCGCGATGGTGGGCGCCGCGATGCGGACGTTGATGAAGGCGGCGAAGAAGCCCGTGAGGGCCTCGACGCCGATGTTGCCGAGGGAGCTGAAGCCCTGCACGGCGATGATCCCGCCGGTGAACAGGGTCAGGAAGCCGACGATGACGACCGTTCCGCCGATCACGGCGAGCGCCCCGGTGCCCATGCTGATCTCGGCGATCAGCCGGACCGTCTCCTTCGGGTAGTGCATCAGCGCACGCGGGGCGTAGCCGAGCGCCTTGCCGAAGAAGAGCGCCTGGTCACCGAGCCGGTCCACGGAGTCGGAGGCCCGGGCGATGCGGCGCCGCGCGCGGGGGAAGCGCCAGGAGATCACTGCCATCTACATCACCGCCGTGCCGGTCACCCGCCCGTCAGCTTGATGCCGACGGCGGTGACGAGAAGGTTGACCACGAACAATGCCATGAAGGCGAACACGACCGTCTGGTTGACGGCATCGCCCACGCTCTTGGCGCCGCCCTTGACGTTGAGGCCCAGGTAGGCGGCGACGAGGCCGGCGATCATGCCGAACAGTCCGGCCTTGATCTGGGAGATCATCAGTTCGCCGAAGCCGGTGAGCAGGGTGATGCCGTTGACGAAGGCGCCGGGGTTCACGTCCTGGAGGAAGACGGAGAACGCGAAGCCGCCGAGGATGCCGATGGAGCACACCAGCCCGTTGAGCAGCAGCGCGACGACGGTGGACGCGAGGACCCGGGGCACGACGAGACGGTGGATCGGGTTGATGCCGAGCACGCGCATCGCGTCGATCTCCTCTCGGATGGTGCGGGCGGCGAGATCCGCGCAGATGGCGGTGGCGCCGGCACCGGCGACGATGAGCACGGTGACCATGGGGCCGACCTGGGTGACGGCACCGAGCGCGGCGCCGGCGCCGCTGAGGTCCGCGGCTCCGATCTCGCGCAGCAGGATGTTGAGGGTGAAGCTGACCAGGACAGTGAACGGCACCGCGACGAGGACCGTCGGCACGAGGGACACCCGTGCGACGAACCAGGCCTGGTCGACGAACTCGCGTCGCTGGAAGGGCCGGGAGAACACGGCCCGGGCGGTCTCACCGGTCATCGCGAAGAATCCGCCCACCGCGCGGAGCGGGACCTCGAGGAGGTCTACCACCGTCTCCTCCTCCGTTGGTTCGCTCGCCGGCCACGGCCGACGAGAGGTCAGCTTGTGACCCGCGTCATACTAACTAGAACGTGTTCATGTGTCAAAGACCGTCGCGACACGCCGCCGCCCGCGCGGCGGGAACCGTGCCGCACCGGCCGCGGCGCGACAGCCACGACGAACCCGGAATCGGGCTTCGAACTGGGAAGATGCCCACCCGGACCGCGGGATCCCCCACCCGTCCACAGCGCCCGGTCGCACGGGGTCGCGGCACCGAACCGGCGCGTCCCGCCGGATGTCGAGGGAGAGAAATTAGAACAGGTATCACCAGAGTTCACACGCCCGCGGTCGCGGCCGCGCACCCGGCGCGGCACGCCGGGCAGAGCCCGACACTAACCGGATCGGCCCGGGACGGCGCGATATTACCGAAGGGCGACCTTGCATGTCACTTCGGGTATCACCTAGCGGTGTTTCAGAGAGCGAGGGCCTGCGCGGCCGAGAAGGTGCGCGCAGGATCCCGGTCGTCGAAGTAGCTTCCGACGCGGTCGGCGAGGGTTTCCGGGGTCCAGCGGACGTCCGCGTCGAACCGCTGCTCGACGACGGGCGCGGCCATCAGCGCGACCATCGGGCCGTAGACGACGAAGACCTGGCCGTTGATCCGGTCCGCCGCGGGAGATGCCAGGTAGGTGACCAGCGCCGAGACGTGCTCGGGTGCCAGCGGATCCACCTCCCCCTCGGGCGCGGCACCGAAGACACCCTCCGTCATCGCGGTGCGCGCCCGTGGGCAGATGGCATTGGCCCGCACCCCGTACCGGGACAGGCCCCGCGCGGCGGAGAGGGTGAGGGCGGTGATCCCGGCCTTGGCCGCGCCGTAGTTGGCCTGCCCCTCGGGGCCGAGCAGGCCGGCCTCGGAGGACGTGTTGACGATCCGGCCGTAGACGGGCCCGCCGGCCTTCTTGGACTCGCCACGCCAGTGCGCCGCCGCGTTGCGGCACAGCAGGAAATGGCCGCGCAGATGGACGGCGATCACCGCGTCCCAGTCCTCGTCGGACATGTTGAACAGCATGCGATCCCGCACGATGCCGGCATTGTTGACGACGATGTCGAGACGACCGAATCGGTCCCGGGCCGTCGCGAGCAGGGCGTCGGCCGTGGCGCGTTCGGCGACGCTGCCGGCCACGAAGGCCGCGTCGGCGCCGAGGTCGCGGATCTCGGCGAGGGTGTCCTCGACGGCGTCCGACGCCGCGAGATCGTTGACGACCACCGCGGCACCGGCCCGGGCCAGCGCGACGGCCTCGGCGCGTCCGAGTCCGGCGCCGGCTCCGGTGACGACGGCGACCCGCCCCTCGAGACTCACACCGCCCTCGAGACTCACACCGCCCTCGAGGCTCACGCCCCCGTCGTCCCCCGCACCGTTTCCCGCGGGGCCGAGACCGTTGCCGCTTGCACTCATCGACGCGTTCTCCCTAGCGATACCGGGCGGCCGCCCGGGCCGCCGCGCTCCTGGTCGCCGCGGATTCCAGCGGCCATCAGAAATGTAGAACGTGTTCTCGTTTCTGACAAGTGAACTCGTCAGGCCTCGCTCAGTGCCGCGCGGGGGCACTGCGCGATCGCCGTGCGCACGTCCTCCTCCTGCTCCGGCGCGATGGGGTGCGTGACGATCAGCTCGTCGTCGTCGTTCAGATCGAAGACCTCGGGCGCAATCCCCACGCACACGCCGTTCGCCTCACAACGATCGAAGTCGACCTTGACCTCCATGAACAGACCTCGCTTCTCGCTCGCACAACCGATCCGGCGCCGGTCGCGCGGGCTGGCGCGACGGCTCGAAATCCAGGCTAGAACGCGTTTCAGTTCTGTGCAATGATTCGGGAACATCGCCGAGCCGGTCCCGGTCCTCGGCCGTCGAACAGCTGCCTACCCGACGAACGGAGCGGTTCGTGGACATCGCGTACACCCCGCAGCAAGAGGAACTCCGCGCGCAGTTGCGCGCCTATTTCGCCGACCTGATGACGCCCGAACGACGGGAGGCGCTCGCCGCGACGACGGGCGAGTACGGTGCCGGCAACGTGTACCGGGAGGTCGTCCAGCAGATGGGCAAGGACGGCTGGCTCACCCTGGGCTGGCCGGAGGAGTACGGCGGCCAGAACCGTTCGGCCATGGATCAGCTCATCTTCACCGACGAGGCGGCCATCGCCGGCGCTCCCGTTCCGTTCCTCACCATCAATTCGGTCGCGCCGACGATCATGCACTTCGGCACACCCGAGCAGAAGGAGTTCTTCCTCCCGAAGATCTCCGCCGGCGAGCTGCACTTCTCCATCGGCTACTCCGAACCCGAGGCCGGCACGGATCTCGCGTCGCTGCGCACCACCGCCGTCCGCGAGGGCGACGAGTGGGTGATCAACGGCCAGAAGATGTGGACGAGCCTGATCGCCTACGCCGACTACGTGTGGCTCGCATGCCGCACCGACCCGGCCGCGCGCAAGCACAAGGGCATCAGCGTCCTCATCGTGCCCACCACGGCCGAGGGGTTCTCCTACACCCCCGTGCACACCATGGCCGGCCCCGACACCAGCGCCACCTACTACCAGGACGTGCGCGTCCCGGCCTCCGCGCTCGTCGGCGAGGAGAACGGCGGCTGGGCGCTGATCACCAACCAGCTCAACCACGAACGCGTCGCACTCACGTCCGCGGGCCCGATCCTCACCGCGCTGCAGGAAGTGCGCGAGTGGGCGCAGCACACCCGCCTGCCCGACGGCCGCCGCGTCCTCGATCAGGAATGGGTGCGGATCAACCTGGCCCGCGTCCACGCCCAGGCCGAGTACCTGAAACTGATGAACTGGGAGATCGCCTCCGGCGCCGCGCCGCTCGGGCCCGCCCCGGCGTCGGCGAACAAGGTGTTCGGCACCGAGTTCGCGACCGAGGCGTACCGGTTGCTGATGGAGATCCTCGGACCGTCGGCCATCCTGCGGCAGAACTCGCCGGGCGTGCTGCTGCGGGGCCGGCTCGAACGGATGCATCGCAGTTCCCTGATCCTCACCTTCGGCGGCGGCACCAACGAGGTCCAGCGAGACATCATCGCGATGACCGCCCTCGGCCAGCCGCCCGCCAAGCGCTGACACTCCACCGGAAGGACAAGGCCGTGGATTTCACCCTCACCGAGGCACAGCAGGACCTCGCCGGGCTCACCCGCCGCATCGTCACCGAGATCGCCACCAACGACCACCTGCGCCGGCTCGACGCCGCCGAGGACCGCATCGACCACACCCTGTGGGACGCGCTCGCCTCGTCGGGCATCCTCGGCGCGGCACTGCCCGAATCCGTCGGCGGCGACGGCTTCGGGCCGCTCGAACAGACGAGCATCCTCGCCGAACTCGGCCGCGGTGTCGCCGCCGTCCCCTACCTGTCCTCGATCGTCGTGTCCGCCGCCGCCGTCGCCGAGTTCGGCAACGACACGCAGCGCCGCGACTGGGGCGAACCCGCCGCCACCGGCGAGCAGATCCTCACCGCCGCCCTCGAGGAGGAACTGAACGACGACCCCACGTCGCCGACCACGACGGCACGTCGCACCGACGGTGGCTGGATCGTCGACGGCACCAAGATCCTCGTCGACGCGGCACCGGCCGCGGACCTGTTCCTCGTGCCGGCGGCGACCTCGGCCGGCGTCACCGTGCTCCTCGTGCGCCCCGCCGATCCCGGCGTGAGCGTGACCCGTCAGTACGACACCGGACGAGGCTGCCTCGGGACGCTGACCCTGACCGCCGCCGCCGTCCCCGACGACCGTGTGCTGGGCACCGACGGCCGCGCGATCACGGCGTGGCTGCACGACCGCGGACTCCTCGGCTCGGCCGCATACCAGTACGGGGTGCTCGACCGGGCGCTCGAGCTCACCGCGGAGTACGCGCGCGAACGGGTGCAGTTCGACCGGCCGATCGGCAGCTTCCAGGCGGTGGCCCAGCGACTCGCCGACGCCTACATCGACGTCAAGGGGGCCCGGCTCACCCTGTGGCAGGCAGCCTTCCGCGCCGACGCCGGGCTGCCCGACACCGGGGAACTGCGCACGGCCGCGTTCTGGGCGGCCGACGCCGGGCACCGCGTCGCGCACACGCTCGTCCACGTCCACGGCGGAGTGGGTCTGGACGAGGACCATCCCGTGCACCGCTACTTCCTGGCCGCCAAGCACCACGAATTCCACCTCGGCTCGGCCACCGCACAGCTCCGGGCCCTGGGCGCGTCCCTCGCGGAAACGCCCGCGTGACAGTCCCGGTCAGCGGAACCGGCACCTCGGCCGGCACGCACGGACGCCAGGATGCCCCCATGACCGACGCACTCACGGTGACCGCGCTCCTCGAGCGGCTCGCCACCGTCGACGATCGTGGCCTGCAGTTCGAGAACACGTCGCTGACGTGGCGCGAGCACGTGCAGGCCGGCCGGGACCGGGCCGCCCTGCTGCACGAACTGCTCGACCCGCGCAGGCCCCGGCACTTCGGGATCCTCATGGACAACGTGCCGGAGTTCTCGCTGCTGCTCGGCGCCGCGGCACTGTCCGGGTCGGTGGTGGTCGGGCTGAACACCACTCGCCGCGGGCAGGCCCTGGCCCGCGACATCGCGCTCGCGGACTGCCAGGTGGTGTTCACCGAGACCGCGAACGCCCGACTGCTCGACGGGCTCGATCTCGGCGGGGTGCGGGTGATCGACGTCGACTCCGCCGAGTGGGCCGCGCTGCTCGCCCCGTATGCCGGTGCCACCGTCGAACCGGTCCCGGCCAGCCCGACCGACCTGTTCATGCTGATCTTCACCTCCGGCACCAGCGGCGACCCGAAGGCCGTGTGCTGCACCCACGAGAAGATCACCGGCCCCGGCGTGATGCTCGCGGAGCGGTTCGGTCTCGGTGCCGACGACGTCGTGTACGTGTCGATGCCGATGTTCCACTCCAACGCGATGATGGCCGGCTGGGCGGTGGCGCTCGCGGCGGGGTCCGGGATCGCCCTGCGACGCAGGTTCTCCGCCTCCGGGTTCCTGCCGGACGTGCGCCGCTTCGGGGTAACCTACGCCAACTACGTGGGAAAGCCGTTGTCCTACATCGTCGCCACCCCGGAGGAACCCCGCGAGGCGGACAACCCCCTGCGCATCATGTACGGCAACGAGGGCACGGCCCCCGCGATCGCCGCGTTCCGGCGACGGTTCGGCGCGACGGTCGTCGACGGGTTCGGCTCCACCGAGGGCGGCATCTCGATCTCCGCGGCGCCCGACGCCCCGCCCGGAGCACTGGGCCGACTGCCCGACGGCGTGCAGATCTTCGACCCGGACACCGGATCTCCCTGCCCTGTCGCCGAGTTCGACACCGACGGCCGTGTCCTCAACGCCGACGTCGCGACCGGCGAACTCGTCAACGTCACCGGGTCCGGTCTGTTCGCAGGCTATTACAAGAATCCGGGGGCCGATGCCGAACGGATGCGCGACGGCCGCTACCACAGCGGCGATCTCGGTTACGTCGACGCCGAGGGCTTCGTCTACTTCGCCGGTCGCAGTTCCGGGTGGATGCGCGTCGACGGCGAGAACATCGCGGCCGCACCGATCGAGCGCATCCTGCTCCGCTATCCGGGCTTCGCCCAGGTCGCGGTCTACGCGGTCCCGGATGCGGACGTGGGCGATCGGGTGATGGCCGCCGTCATCCCCACCGCGACCGACGAGTTCGATCCGGTCGCGTTCGCGGACTTCCTCGACGCGCAGCCCGACCTCGGCCCCAAACAGCTGCCGACGCTGATCCGGGTGTGCTCCGACTTCCCGCGCACGGCCACCTTCAAGGTGCTCACCCGCACGCTCAGCGCCGAACGGTGGAACTGCACCGACCCGGTGTGGATGCGGTCGCGCGGTGACCGCGAATTCACCCTCCTGACACCCGACCTCGCCAGCGGTGCGCCCTTTGGGCGGTCCTGACCGCCCAAAGGACACACCGATCCGCGGCCGGGCTGGCCGTTCCCGGCCCCATTTACTACAGTTAATTCCGTGGAAAATAGTGATCCGGTTCTCGGGCCGGCACCTCCGGCAACGGCGGAGCCGCCGCCGCTGTCGGCCCAGCGCGCGACCGTCCTCGGCGACGTGCGCACCCATGCTCCCGTGCGCGTCGGCGACGTCGCCGGACGTCTCACCCTGCACACCAACACGGTGCGCGAGCATCTCGAAGCCCTCGTGGAACTCGGCCTGCTCGTCCACGACAGCGTCGGCCCGCAACCGGCGCGGGGACGCGGCCGGCCCGCGCGGTGGTACCGGCCCGCACCCGCCGCCGACCCCTCCGTCTCCGCGCGCGACTACGCCGGACTCGCCACCGCCCTCGCCGGGCACCTCGCCCGCACCAGCGCCACTCCCGAGTCCGACGCCCGCGCGGCCGGTACCGACTGGGGCCGCGACCTCGTGCGCGAGTACCGCGCCTCCGGCGACCCCGACCGGACGGTGCTGACCCTGCTCGCCCACCTCGGCTTCGACCCGGTCGACGACGGGCCGCTCCGCGGCGTCGCGCTCCGCCGGTGCCCGCTGCTCGCCGCCGCCCGCCGTTTCCCCACGGTGGTGTGCCAGGTCCACCTCGGTATCGTCGAGGGCGTCCTCGCCGAACTCGGCGCTCCCACCGGGCCGGGCCTGGACCTGCTGCCCTTCGCCGAACCCGGCGCGTGCCGGCTCTTCCTGCCTACGCCCGCCGCACCGCCACGGCCCTCGGGGCGGCAGCCGTGAACGAGCGTCCCGTTCCGACACGCGCGCTGCTGCTCTTCCCGGGCGGGGTGGCCCTCCTCGCCGGTCTCGACGCCGCACTGCTGATGCTCGGTGTGCCCGCTCCGGTCGACAGCGACCGGCTCCCCGAGGTCCACGGCGTCGTGCTGGTGCTCGGCTTCGTCGGCACGGTGGTCGCCCTCGAGCGCGCTGTCGCACTCGGACGCCGCTGGGGGTATTCCGCGCCGATCTGCCTGGGCGCAGGCGGTCTGCTGCTCGTCGCCCCCGCCCCCCGAGGTCTCGCCGACGGCCTCCTCGTGGCCGGCAGCGCCCTGCTCGTCGCGGTGTACGTGCCGTTGTGGCGGCGCACCGAGGACGTCGCGGTGGTCGTGCAGGCGGCCGGCGCGGTCCTCGCAACGGGCGGTGCACTGCTGTGGCTCGGCGGCGTGTCCGTCCCCGACCTGCTGCCGTGGTTCGTCGGCTTCCTCGTGCTCACGATCGCGGGGGAACGCCTCGAGCTCGCGCGGGTGGCGATGGTCGGCACCGGCGCGGAGCAGCTCCTGGTGGCGAGCGCGGGGGCCGTCGTGGCCGGCGTGCTCGCCACCCTGTTGTGGCCGTCCGCCGGGTATCCCCTCCTGGGCGCCGCGCTGCTGGCCCTCGTCGCCTGGCTGGCCCGGTTCGACGTGGCCCGCCGCACGGTCCGCGCGGCCGGACAGGCCCGGTTCACGGCCGTGTGCCTGCTCGCCGGGTACGGGTGGCTGGCCGCGGCGGGACTGACGTGGTTGCTCGTCGGCCCGGTCCGGACGGGCGGCGGGTACGACGCGGTCGTGCATGCGGTGATGCTCGGCTTCGTGCTGTCGATGATCCTCGCGCACGCCCCGATCGTTCTCCCGGCCGTGGTGCGACGGCCCCTGCCGCACCGCCCCGCCATGTACGGGCCCGCAGTGCTGCTGCATGGGTCCCTGCTGCTACGCCTGGCGGTCGGGGACGTCCGCGGCGTCGGATGGGCCGTCACCGTCGGCGGGGTCCTGAACATCGTCGCGGTGCTCGCCTTTCTCGCGGTGGCCGCGTACTCGGCGCTGCGACCGGCGCGGACGGAGGCGCCGGCATGAGCCGCGGCGGATGGCACCTGCGGGCGGGGACGATCGTGTTCGCGTGGTTCGTCGCGCTCGTCGTCGTCGCGCTCGCTCACCGGTTCGTGCCGATGTCCGGGTGGCTGCTGGTGCATCTGCTCGGACTCGGGGCGGCGAGCAACGCCGTCCTCGTCTGGAGCCGGCACTTCGCGGACGCCCTGCTGCGCCGCCCGCCGGCGACGAGTCGTCGACCCGAAGCGCTGCGGCTGGTGGTGTTCAACGCCGGCGCGGTCGCGGTCGTCGCGGGCATGCTCGGCCGCTGGTGGCCCCTGGTGCTCGCCGGCAGCGTCACGGTGGCGGTGATCGCCGCGATACACGCCGTGATCCTCGTCCGGCACCTGCGGGCCGCGCTGCCGTCACGCTTCGGCGAGACCGTCCGCTTCTACATCGTGGCCGCCGCCCTGCTGCCGCTGGGGGCAGGTCTCGGCGCCGCGATGGCGAACGACGCGCTGCCGGGGACGCTGCACGAGCGGTTCGTCGTCGCGCACGCCGGAGTCAACCTGTTCGGGTGGATGGGACTGACCGTGCTCGGCACGCTGGTCACCCTGTGGCCGACGATGCTGCGCACCCGGGTGGCGCAGCGGGTGGAGACGGCGGCGCGGCACGGTCTGCCCGTTCTCGCCGCCGGGCTCGGCGCCGGAGTGGCCGGGGCGATCATGGGGAGCACCGGGCTCGCAGCGGCGGGCGCGCTCACCTACCTCGCCGCAGCGGTGTACGTGCTCGAACCGCACCTCGCGGAGATCCGTCGCCGCACACCCGCCGATTTCGCGACGATGTCCGTCCTCGCGGGGGTGACCTGGTTCCTCGTGAGCGCCGCCTACGTGGCGGTCGCGCTGGCCACCGCACCCGGCTGGACGGCCGCCGCCGGCCGTATCGGCACGGCCACCGGGATCCTGCTCGCCGGCTTCCTCGTCCAGGTGCTGCTCGGGGCCCTGACGTACCTGCTCCCGGTGGTCATCGGCGGGCGGGCGGCCGTGCAGGCCGCGACGGCGGAACTCGAACGCGGCGCGGCGTGGCGTGTCGCGGTGGCCAACGGGGGCCTGGTGCTGTGCGTGCTCCCGGCGCCGAGCCTGGTGCGCGTCCTGGCGTCGATGCTGGTTCTCGTCGCCCTCGCCGCGTTTCTTCCGCTCGCGGTACGCGCGGTGGTGGCCGGCCGCCGGGCCAAGGGCACGCCGTCGCGGCTCGGCAGGCCCGAACCGATCCCCGCCCGGCGGCGTCTCGGTGTGGCCGCCGCGGGCCTGGGTGTCGTCGTGGTGGCCGCCGCCGCGGGCGTGGCGGCGGATCCCGCGGCGGCGGGCATCTCCACCGTGCGCGCGGAGGCGGTCGAGGTCACGGGCGTCACCACGGAAGCTCAGGTCCGCATCGAAGGGATGCGGTTCGTGCCCGACGTGATCGACGTTCCCGCCGGAAACCGCCTCGTCGTCACCCTCACCAATTCCGGTACGGATCGGCACGACCTCGTCCTTGCCGACGGAACCCGAACCGAGCGCCTCGCTCCCGGCGACTCCGCCACTCTCGACGCCGGCGTGATCGGCAGCGACGTCGACGGGTGGTGCTCGGTCGCCGGCCACCGGCAGATGGGCATGACGCTACGGATCCGCGCGACCGGCGCGCCGGCCCCGGACGCGCACGCCGATCATGCCGCGGCGACAGCCGGCACATCGCTCGCCGCCACCGACGTCGCTCGCAGCCTCGGTGCCGAACCGGGACCGGACTTCGTCCCGCACGACCCGGCGCTGCCCGCGCCGATGCCGGAGCACCGCATCACCCTGACCGTGACCGAATCCGAGCGTCCCGTCGCCCCCGGAATCACCCAGCGACTGTGGACGTTCGGCGGCACCGCACCCGGTCCCACCCTGCACGGCAAGGTCGGCGACGTCTTCGAGATCACGCTGGTCAACGACGGGACGATCGGGCATTCGATCGACTTCCACGCCGGGTCGCTCGCCCCCGACGGGCCGATGCGCACCATCGACCCCGGACAGTCCCTGGTCTACCGGTTCACCGCGACGCGTGCCGGCATCTGGATGTACCACTGCGCCACGATGCCGATGTCCGTGCACATCGCGAACGGGATGTTCGGCGCCGTCGTCATCGATCCGCCGGACCTCCCGCCGGTGGACCGCGAGTACGTGCTGGTGCAGTCGGAGTTGTATCTCGGTCCGGCGGCGGGTGAGGCGGACGCGGCCAAGATCGCAGCGGAGGCACCGGATCTGGTGGTGTTCAACGGCTACGCCGGACAATACGACCACGTGCCGCTGCCCGCCCGTGTCGGCGAGCGGGTGCGGATCTGGGTACTCGCGGCCGGACCCGACCGGGGCACCGCGTTCCATGTCGTCGGCGGGCAGTTCGACACGGTCTGGACCGAGGGCGACTATCGCCTGCGCCCGGGCGTCTCCGGTGCGCAGACGCTCGGCTTGTCGCCGTCCCAGGGCGGGTTCGTCGAGCTGACCTTCCCCGAGGAGGGCCGCTATCCCTTCGTCTCGCACGTGATGGTCGACGCCGAGCGGGGCGCGCACGGGGTTGTCGAGGTGCAGCCCTGAAACGCGGCTACCCGAGCGACGCGGGCAGGCTCACCCAGCCGCGGGTGAACGACGACTGCAGGCGTACCCCCGCACCCGGGTCGACCGACACGTGCGGATACCGGGACAGCAATTCCTCGAGGGCGACCCGGGACTGCAACTTCGCCAGGTGCGAGCCGATGCAGAAGTGGGGACCGCTGGAGAAACCCAGGTGCCGCGGAATGGAGCGGGTGATGTCGAACTGCTCGGCGGTGTCCCCGAATTCGCGTTCGTCCCGATTGGCCGCGCCGTAGAGCATCATCACCTTCTCCCCCGCGGGAATCGTCACCCCGTGCAGTTCGACGTCGCGCGTGGTGGTCCGCGCCAGTCCCTGCACCGATCCCTCCAGCCGCAGCGTCTCCATCAGCGCGCCCGGGATCCGGGCGGGGTCGTCGACGAGCAGGGCGCGCTGGCGGTGGTCGGTGTCGAGCAGCATCACCGCGTGCGAGATCAGGTTCCCGGTGGTGTCGTTGCCCCCGGCGACCATGACGAAGCAGAAGCCGAGGATCTCCCAGTCGGTGAGCAGTTCGCCGTCGGACTCGACTTCGGTCAACGCGCTGATCAGGTCGTCGCCGGGTGCGCGACGGCGCTCGGTGATCAACCCGGCGAAGTACTCGAACATCTCGGCGACGGCAGCGGGGGCGCTCATGGCGTTCAGGTCGAACCCGGAGTCCTGCAGCGCCGTGAGGGCAGCGACCCACGGATCGAAGCGCGGCCGGTCGGCTGCCGGCACCCCGAGCAGCTCGGCCAGCACGAATGTGGGTATCGGCGAGGAGAACTCGCGGTGCAGATCCACCTCACGCCAGCCCGCGAAGGAATCCAGCAGCACTCGGACGAATCCGCGCACCGCGTCCTCGAGAGCCGCGACGCGCCGGGGAGTGAAGCCCTTCGCCACGAGTCCACGCAGTTGTCCGTGCCGCGGCGGGTCGAGCATGACGATCGTCGGCGCGAGACCCAGTTTTCCGATCTCGTCGGGTACGAACGTCAATCCCTGTGCAGAGGAGTAGGTGCCGGTGTCGCGCACCGCGTTCCACACGTCCTCGAAGCGGGACAGCGCCCAGAACGGCGGGATGCCGTTCCGGGCGCTGACGTGGCGATGCACCGGATCCTCGTCCCGCAGCATCCGGTAGGCCGGGTAGGGGTCGGCCAGGAACTGCGGGTCGAAGGGATCGTAGACGGTCACCACCGGTCCGTCACCGGGCCGCGTTCAGCCGGTCGACGGCCTGCTCGTACCCCGCGACGAGCTCGGCCATGATCTCCGCGACCGGCCGGATCTCGTTCATCCGGCCGACGATCTGCCCTACGGGCATCGCGACGACCTCGGGATCGTCCGCGGCGGCGATCCGCTGGTGGGCTTCGCTCACGAGCAGGTTCTGTAACGGCATCGGCAGTGGTGACGGCGCCTCGGGCTTCGACCACGCCTCGGTCCACTTCGTCTTGAGCAGGCGGGCGGGCTTGCCCGAGTAGATCCGCGAGCGCACGGTGTCGGACGACGACGCGCCGAGCAGCGCTCGCTGGACCGACGACGGGCCGGCCGCGGCGGCGCCGAGCTTGTATTCGGAGGTGGTGAGCCAGTAGGAGCCCATCCACACTCCGGACGCGCCGAGCGCGAGCGCGGCGGCGATCTGCCGACCCGACCCCACTCCGCCGGCGGCAAGTACCGTCGCCGAATCGCCGAGGGCGTCGACGATTTCGGGCCAGAGCACCATCGAGGCCACCTCACCGGTGTGCCCGCCCGCCTCGTATCCCTGGGCGATGACGATGTCGACGCCGTTCTCGACGTGCCGCCGGGCATGCTCGACCGCCCCGGCGAGCGCCGCGACGGGCACCCCCTTCTCGTGGGCGAGGTCGATCACGTCCTTCGGCGGGGAGCCGAGTGCGTTGGCGATGAGGGCCGGACGGTGCCCGAGCGCGACGTCGACGTGGGAGCGGGCGACCGAATGCAGCCATCCGAGGACACCGGCTGCGTGTTCGGCGGACTCGTCGAGCGGCGGCACGCCGAGTTCGGCGAGGGTGCGCTCGACGAAGGCACGGTGCTCGGCGGGGATGAGCTTGTCGAGGTCGACGGCGGACCCCTCGGTGGGGACCTTCGCGGGCATCACGATGTCGACGCCGTAGGGCTTGCCGTCGGTGTTCTCGTCCATCCAGGTGAGGACGTCGTCGAGTTCGGCCGGGTCGTTGAACCGGACGCAGCCGAGGACGCCGAGACCACCGGCCCGGCTGATCGCGGCGGCGACGTGCTCGGACGGGGTGAACCCGAAGATCGGGTACTGGATTCCGAATTTCCTGCTGAGATCGGTGTGCATCCCGGTCCCTTCTAGCTCGCCGCAGCGGAGCCGTTGGTGTGGTGGTCGTCCGCTGGGCGCTGCTCGGTCTGCTCCTTGGCCCACCGGTAGTCGGGCTTGCCGGCCGGTGAGCGCTTGATGGCGTCGACGTACCAGACACTGCGCGGGATCTTGTAGCTGGCGATCTGCGTCCGGGCCACCTCGACGAGGTCGGCCAGCGCCGGCCGGGTGCCGGCCCGGGGGGCGATCACGGCGGACACGCGCTGTCCCCAGCGCTCGTCCGGCACGCCGACGACGAGGACGTCGAACACGTCCGGGTGGGCCTTCAGGGCGCCCTCCACCTCCTCGGGGAACACCTTCTCGCCGCCGGTGTTGATGCAGACCGAGCCGCGGCCGAGCATGGTGACGGTGCCGTCGGCCTCGACCCGCGCGTGGTCCCCCGGGATGGAGTAGCGGACACCGTGGTACTCGCGGAAGGTCGCCTTGGTCTTGACCTCGTCCTTGTAGTAGCCGATCGGGATGTGGCCCTTGCGGGCGAGCACGCCCACCTGACCGGATCCGGGCTCGATCGGGTTCCCCTCGTCGTCGATCACGGCGGTGGAGGCGTCGATCTTGACGGTCGGGCCGCCCGCGTGGGTCTGTCCCTTGGCGACGATGCCGAGTCCGCCGAAGCCGGTCTCGGACGAGCCGATCGAGTCGGTGACGACCGTGTTGGGCATCAGGTCCAGGAAGCGCTCCTTCAGCGCCGGGGAGAACAGGGCCGCACTCGACGCCATCGCGAACAGCGACGACAGGTCGTACTTCTCCCCCGTCCCGGGACGGCCGCTCTCGAGGGCGTCGAGCATCGGGCGGCCCATCGCGTCGCCGGTGATGAAGATGACGTTGACCTTGTGTTCCTCGATGACCCGCCACACCTCGTGGCCGTCGAACTCGGGATGCATGATGACCTTGCCGCCGCTGAACAGCGACTGCAGCACCGCCCACTGGGCACCGCCGTGGATGAGCGGCGGGATCGGGAAGCGCACCAGCGGCGCACCCGAGGCACCGGTCTTGGCGAGTTCCCATTCGTCGGCGACGTATTCGCCCGTCATGAAGTTGATGCCGCCGCCGAGCACGCGCCACACGTCCTCCTGACGCCACATCACGCCCTTGGGGCTGCCGGTGGTGCCTCCGGTGTAGAGGATGTAGAGGTCGTCGGCGCTGCGTTCGCCGAAGTCGCGCTCGGGTGAGCCCTGGGCCAGGGCGGACTCGTAGTCGACGCCGTCGTAGCCCGAGTAGTCGAGATCGGTGCCGTCGTCGACCACGACGACGGTACGGATCTGCGGACAGTGCGGCAGGACGGCGGCGACCTTGTCCGAATAGCGACGCTCGTGGACGAGCGCGACCATGTCCGAGTTGTCGAAGATGTACTGCAACTCGTTCTCGACGTACCGGTAGTTGACGTTCACCATCACGGCACGGATCTTGAACACCGCGACCATCGCCTCGATGGCTTCGATGGTGTTGCGGGAGTAGATCCCCACCTTGTCACCGGGCTTCACACCCTGTTCCTGCAGATAGTGGGCGAGCCGATTGGCGCGCTCCTCCAGCTGCGCGTAGGTGACCTCACGTCCGTCCGACGCGAGCGCGACGCGGTCGGGAACAAGGTCGATTGCGTGCTCTACGAGGTCTGCGATGTTAAGGGCCACGACACAAAAGTAGAACGTGTTACCGTTTCTGACAAGACCCGAATGAGATCCAGTTCACAACACCGCAGGAGTCCTCAGTGTCCACCACCGCATCGGAAGTTTCCGGCATTTCGGCAGCCGCTCCGCACTGCCTCGTCGAGCAGCGCGGTCCGGTCCTGATCGTCACCATGAACCGGCCCGAGGCGCGCAACGCCCTCTCCGGCGAGATGATGGCGATCATGGCCGAGGCGTGGGACCGCGTCGACAACGATCCGGAGATCCGGGTGGCCGTCCTGACCGGCGCGGGCGGCGCCTTCTGCGCGGGCGCCGACCTCAAGGCGATGAACCGGTCCGCCCCGGGCGACAAGTTCGAGCAGGGCGACGGCGGAGGATGGGACCTGTCCAGGCTGCCCGCGCTGCTCAAGGGCCGCCGCCTCACCAAACCGCTCATCGCCGCGGTGGAGGGGCCGGCCATCGCCGGCGGCACCGAGATCCTCCAGGGCACCGACATCAGGGTGGCCGGCGAGAGCGCGAAATTCGGTGTGTCCGAAGCAAAATGGGGCCTGTTCCCACTCGGTGGCTCGGCGGTGCGGCTCGTGCGTCAGATCCCCTACACGATCGCCGCCGACATCCTGCTCACCGGCCGGCACATCACGGCCCCCGAGGCGAAGGAGATCGGCCTGATCGGCCACGTCGTCCCCGACGGTCAGGCACTCGACAAGGCCCTCGAGATCGCCGGCACCATCGCCGCCAACGGCCCGCTCGCCGTCCGGGCCATCCTGAAGACCATCCGCGACACCGAGGGCATGCACGAGGAGGAGGCCTTCGAGATCGACGCGAAGCTCGGCGCCGAGGTCTTCAAGAGCGCCGACGCCAAGGAGGGCCCCCGCGCCTTCGCCGAGAAGCGGGCCCCGAAGTTCACCGGCGCCTGAGGGGCCTCTGCCCGCCCCCGCCGGCCGCCCCCGCCGACCGCCCCCGCCGACCGCCCCCGCCGACCGAATGTCACATCGCGTCGATCACATCGAAACCGGTGTGACATTCGGCCACGCGGCAGCAGTGGGTGCGCGCCGGGGCGGCGTGATCAGCCCAGGACGACGTCCGCCAGGGAACGCACGTGCTCGGCGTCGTGGCAGCTCACCAGCAGCATCGTCACGCCCGCGTCGGACCAGCGCTTCACTCCGGCGCGGACCTCGTCGCGGTCGCCGACGATCATCGTCTCGGTGACCATCTCGTCGGGGATCGCGGCGGCGGCCTCGTCCTTGCGGCCGGCGCGGAACAACCTGGTCACCTCGTCGACGACGTCGCCGTAGCCCATCCGCCGGTACACCTGGGCGTGGAAGTTCAGTTCGGGAGTGCCCATGCCCCCGACGTACAGGGCGGTGACGGGCTTGAGGCCCGCGACGGTCCCCGCCCGGTCGTCGGTGACGACGACCTGGCAGGTCGCGGCGATCTCGAAGTCGGCGCGGGTGCGCCGGGCGCCCGGACGGGAGAAGCCCTCGTCGAGCCACTCGTCGTACATCGGGGCCAGGCGCGGCGAGTAGTAGATGGCCAGCCATCCGTCGGCGATCTCGGCGGTCAACGCGACGTTCTTCGGTCCCTCGGCGCCGATCCAGATGGGGATGTCCGCGCGCAGCGGGTGCGTGATCGGCTTGAGCGGCTTGCCGAGACCGGTGGCGCCGGGACCGTCGTACGGCAGCGGGTAGTGCGGCCCCGGGTTGGTCACCGGCTCGCGGCGGTCGAGCACCCTGCGCACGACCGAGACGTATTCGCGGGTGCGAGCGAGCGGTTTGGCGAACGGCTCGCCGTACCATCCCTCGACGACCTGCGGGCCCGACACACCGAGGCCCAGGATGTGCCGACCGCCGCTGAGGTGGTCGAGGGTGAGGGCGTGCATGGCGCAGCTGGTGGGGGTGCGGGCGGAGACCTGCACGACGGACGTGCCGAGCCGCACCCGCTGCGTGCCCGAGCCCCACCAGGCGAGCGGTGTGAACGCATCCGAGCCCCACGACTCGGCGGCGAAGACCGCGTCGAAGCCCTCCGCTTCGGCGGCAGCGACGAGTTCTCCGGCGTTCGCGGGCGGCTGCGCCCCCCAGTAGCCGAGCTGCAGACCCAGTTTCATTGCACACCATTCCTTTCGGGGTGGGCCGAAGGCACCGCTGCTCGGACAGTACCCTTGCCACCGTCTCTAGAACCTGTTCTACTCGAAGTTGTGAGCCTGGGAAAGAGCGCGACCGCGGAGAAACCGCTGAGCGCACCACTGAACCTGAAGTTCGACTACACCCGATCCACGGGGCCGACCGTCGGCGCGTTCGTCACCGGTCTGCGCGACGGACGAATCCTCGGCGCCCGCGGCTCGGACGGACGAGTCCTCGTGCCGCCCCCGGAGTTCGACGCGGTCACCCACGAACCGCTCACCGACTTCGTCGAGGTCGGGCAGAGCGGCACGGTTCGCAGCTGGACCTGGAATCCGGATCCGTTGCCGGGCCAGCCGTTCGACCGTCCCTTCGCGTGGGCGCTGATCCAGTTGGACGGGGCCGACACGACGCTGCTGCACGCGGTCGACGTCCCCGACCCGGCGGACATGCGCACCGGGATGCGGGTGCGCGTGCGCTGGGCCGACAACCGCGTCGGCCACATCCGCGACATCGCCGGGTTCGAGCCCGGCGAGGCCGGCACCGTGACGGTGCGGCCGGAGGACTCCGGCGAACCGGTGACGATGATGATCACCCCGCTGGACCTGCACTACACGCACAGCGCGTCGTCCGAGGAGTCCTACTACCTGCGCGGGCTGGCCGAGGGCCGACTGATCGGCGGGCGCACCGGTCCCGGCGGCAAGGTCTACATCCCGCCGCGCGGCGCGAACCCCACCGACGGCATCCCCACCCGCCAGCAGGTCGAGGTGTCCGACAAGGGCATCGTGACCACGTTCTGCATCGTCAACGTGCCGTTTCTCGGGCAGCAGATCACGCCGCCCTACGTCGCGGCGTACGTGCTGCTCGACGGTGCCGACATCCCGTTCCTGCACCTGATCCTCGAGTGCGACGCCTCCGAGGTGCGCATGGGCATGCGGGTGGAGGCGAAGTGGCGCCCGCGCGAGGAGTGGGACTACACGCTGCGCAACATCGAGTACTTCCGTCCGACCGGCGAGCCGGACGCCGCCTACGAGACCTTCGAACACCACCTGTAAGGGAGCCGCGCCCACCATGACAGACATCGCAGTCGTCGGCTTCGCGCAGGCACCTCACGTGCGCGAGACCACCGGCACCACCAACGGCGTCGAGATGCTCGTCCCGTGCTTCCGGGAGCTCTACGACAAGCTGGGTATCACCAAGTCCGACATCGGTTTCTGGTGTTCGGGCTCGTCGGACTACCTGGCCGGCCGGGCGTTCTCGTTCATCTCCGCCGTGGACGCGCTCGGCGCGGTGCCACCGATCAACGAATCCCACGTCGAGATGGACGCCGCCTGGGCGCTGTACGAGGCGTGGGTCAAGCTGCTCACCGGGGAGGTCGACACCGCGCTCGTGTACGGCTTCGGCAAGTCCTCGGCGGGCACGCTGCGCCAGGTCCTCGGCGTGCAACTCGACCCGTACCTCGTCGCACCGCTCGGCCTCGACTCCGTCTCGCTCGCCGGGCTGCAGGCCCGGTTCGGACTCGACGCCGGCAAGTGGACGGAGGAGGACATGGCGCAGGTCGCCGTCCGCGCACGGGCCGCCGCCAAGGACAATCCGAATGCCCAGATCAGCGGCGACGTCACGGTCGAGGAACTGCTCGACCGGCCCTACGTCGCCGACCCGTTGCGGAGGCACGACTGCGCCCCGGTCACCGACGGCGCCGCCGCCGTCGTGCTCGCCACCGGCGACCGGGCCCGCGAGCTGTGCGAGAACCCCGCCTGGATCACCGGCATCGAGCACCGCATCGACACCCCGAACTTCGGCTCGCGGGACCTGACGCAGGCACCGTCCGCCGCCGCGGCCGCCGCGGCGGTGACCGGCGGGGACACCGCCTTCGACGTCGCCGAGCTGCACGCCCCGTTCACGCATCAGGAGCTGATCCTGCGCGAGGCGCTCGGCCTCTCGGGCGCGACGGCGGTCAACCCGACCGGAGGTCCGCTCACCGGCAACCCCATGTTCTCCGGTGGACTCGAACGCATCGGCTGCGCCGCGCAGGCGATCATGGACGGCCGCGCCGGACGTGCGCTCGCACACGCGACGAGTGGAGCTGTGCTGCAACAGAATCTGGTAGCAGTTCTGGAGGGACGCAACTGATGGGCAAGCAACTCGCCGCTGTCCTCGGCACGGGACAGACCCACTACGTCGCCAAACGGCACGACGTGTCGATGTCCGGTCTCGTCCGCGAGGCGATCGACCGGGCGCTCGCGGACGCGGACGTGGGCTGGGACGACATCGACGCCGTCGTCATCGGCAAGGCCCCGGACCTGTTCGAGGGCGTGATGATGCCCGAGCTGGGCATGGTCGACGCGATCGGTGCCACCGGCAAGCCCATGCTGCGGGTCCACACCGCCGGGTCGGTCGGCGGGTCCACCGCCAACGTCGCCGCCAGCCTCGTCCAGGCCGGCGTGCACCGACGGGTGCTGGCCGTGGCGTGGGAGAAGCAGTCCGAATCGAACGCCATGTGGGCGTTGTCCACCCCGGTGCCGTTCACCATGCCGGTCGGGGCGGGCGCCGGTGGCTACTTCGCCCCCCACGTGCGCTCCTACATCCGGCGCTCGGGCGCCCCCGAGCACATCGGCGCGATGGTGGCCGTCAAGGACCGCCTCAACGGCGCGAAGAACCCCTACGCGCACCTCAAGCAGCCGGACATCACGCTCGAGTCGGTGCAGGCGTCGCAGATGCTGTGGGACCCCATCCGCTACGACGAGACCTGCCCCTCCTCGGACGGCGCGTGCGCCGTGGTGATCGGCGACGAGGACTCGGCCGCGGCAGTCGAGGCGCAGGGCCGGGGCGTCGCGTGGATCCACGCCACCGCGATGCGAACCGAGCCGACCACGTACGCGGGACGCGACCAGGTCAACCCCGAGGCGGGCCGGATGGCCGCGGCGGCGCTGTGGGAGGCCGCGGGGATCACCGACCCGCTCACCGAGATCGACTGCGCCGAGATCTACGTCCCCTTCTCGTGGTTCGAACCGATGTGGCTCGAGAACCTCGGCTTCACCCCGGAACGTTCCGGCTGGAAGCTCACCGAGTCCGGGGAAACGGCCCTCGGTGGTCAGCTGCCGGTCAACATGTCCGGCGGGGTGCTCTCGTCCAACCCGATCGGCGCGTCCGGAATGATCCGATTCGCCGAGGCGGCGATGCAGGTGATGCACCGCGCCGGGGAACATCAGGTCGACGGTGCGCGCAAGGCGCTCGGGCATGCGTACGGTGGTGGCTCGCAGTACTTCTCGATGTGGGTGGTCGGCTCGGACCGACCGGAACGATAGGCACGGACCGTGGTGGACTTCACCGTCGGCGTCGCGATGACGCCGCTCGATCAACTCGCCGACCTGGCCCGCACTGCCGAAGAGTGCGGGTTCGCCTCGATCGCGCTGCCCGACTCCCTGTTCTACATGGAGAAGCAGAGCGTCGACTACCCGTACACTCCCGACGGGTCGCGGATGTGGACCGAGGACACCCCGTGGGTGGATCCGTTGATCGCCGCGGCCGCGATGGGGGCGGTCACGTCGACGCTCCGGTTCTACACCCAGGTCCTCAAGCTCGGCTCCCGCAACCCCGTGCTGCTGGCCCGCCAGGTCGGGTCGGTCGCCAACCTGACCGGGAACCGCTTCGGCTTCGGCGTGGGAATCGGCTGGGCCCCGGAGGAATTCGAGTGGTGCGGCGTCCCGTACGCGCGGCGCGGCAAGCGGGTCGACGAGATGATCGAGGTCATCAGGCTCATCCTCGGCGGCGGCATGGTCGAACACCACGGCGAGTTCTTCGACTTCGACCGCCTGCAGATGAGCCCCGCCCCCAGCGCACCGGTGCCGTTCTACATCGGCGGCCACACCGACGTCGCGCTGCGCCGCGCGGCCCGGATCGGCGACGGTTGGACCTCGGCGATGATCCGCTTCGACGACCTCGTCGACGTGGTCGCGCGACTGCGCGAACTGCGCGCCGAATACGGCCGCGCCGACGGGCCGTTCGAGATCCAGGCCGTGTGCGTCGACCGGTTCGGCAGCGCGGGGTACGCCGAACTCGAGGACGCCGGGGTCACCGACATCATCGTGGTGCCGTGGATCTTCGACGGGCACGGCTTCGACAGTCCCCTCGAGGCGAAGCAGGAGTCCCTGCACAGATTCGCCGACAGGTACATCCATCGACGGGAGCAGGCATGAGCGACGAACATCCGGCGCGGGTGGCCGCGCGGGCGTCCCAGGCCGCGGCCAGCGGGAAGCGCAAGGACGAGTGGCTGGCGCTGTTCGCCGAGAACGGGGTCGTCGAGGACCCGGTCGGTCCGTCCGGGTTCGACCCGGAGGGCACGGGGCACCACGGGCGCGAGGCGATCTCGCGCTTCTACGACATGACCATCGCGAACACCGACCGGCTCGAGTTCCTCGTCGACGACGTGCTGGTGTGCGGCGACGAGTGCGTCAACATCGGCACCATCCGCACCACCCTCGGCGGCAACGTGATCGACGCCGAGGGCGTGTTCGTCTACCGCGTGGACGACGACGGCCGGATCGCGTCGCTGCGCGCCTTCTGGGAAGTCGAGCGGGCCATGAAGACGGTTCGCCCCGCAGCCGGGGCGGCGCGCGGCTAGAGTCCGGCCATGACCGTCGGCGGGATCGTCCTCGCGGCGGGGGGCGGCACGCGACTGGGCGGGCGCGCGAAAGCACTGCTCCCCCACCGCGGCCACCCGCTGCTGCACACCGTGGTGGCCGCGCTCACCGCCGGGGGCTGCGACGAGATCACGGTGGTCGCCGGCGCCTACGCCGACGACGTCGTCGCCGCGTGCCCGCCCGGCATCCGAACCGTCGTCAATCCGCGCTGGGCCGAGGGGATGTCGACGTCGCTGCGGGCCGGGATGGACGCCACGACGGGCCACGAGGTGATCGCCCTGACCGTCGTCGACTTTCCCGGCATCACCGCCGGACTCGTCCGAACCGTGCTGGCCGCGCACCGCCCCGGCACGATCACCGTGCCGATGTTCGGCGACCGCCCCGGCCATCCCGTGGTGTTCGACCGGCGTGATGCCGAGGCGGCGGCCCGGGAGGCCGTCGGCGACGAGGGCGCCCGGCGATTCCTCGCCGGCCACCGCGACCGGGTGCGGCGGCTGGACTGCACGGGTCTCGCCGATCCGGGAGACGTCGACGTGCCCGGCGATCTGGCGCTGCTGGACCGGCGGGACGTCACGCGCGGCGATACCTGATCGCCGAGCCCAGGACGATCGTCACGGCGCAGGACAGCACCAGCATCGTGCAGACGGCCCCGAGTGCGGCCACCGTCGGCGTGGCCGTCCCCGGCACCACCAGGGACGCGAGCAGGAGCGACGCCACCGAGGTGCCCACGGCCGACGCGGCGGTGCGCAGCACGGTCTGGCTGCCGGCCATCTCGCTCGTGTTGTGTTCCGGGACGGACTCGACGAGCAGGTTCGGCAGCGCGGTGTACGCGAACGCCGTCGCCACCGAGACGGCCACCACCAGCAGCGTCATCCCGAGCACCGAGGCCCGGAAGAAGAAGAATCCGGCGCACGCCACGAGGAACACCACGCTGCCGAGCAGCAGCGACGACCGTGCCCCCACCGCGGCGGCGATCCGGCCCGCGACGGGCGTGAACGCCATGCCGATCATCGCGCCGACGAACGACAGCGTTCCGGCGTAGGTGGGTGTGAGTCCGAGGCCGAACGGCGCGGAGGTGGGGCTCTGCATGATGATCGGGATGATCATCGTCCCGACCCCGATCGGTCCGACGCCGAGGGCCACCCCGGCGAGCATCGTCAGCGCGACGTTGCGTTCGGCGAGCAGGCGCAGGTTCACGATCGGGGACGGCCGGCCGAGCTCCCACCACACCCACCAGGCGAAGATCGCCGTACCGACGACGATCGGCGCGAGGACGCGGCCGTCGCTCCAGCCCCAGGCGCGGCTCTGGGTCAACCCGAACAGGACGGCGGCCACGGCCGTCGCCAGGCCGGCCGCGCCCACCACGTCGATCGGCTGCCGGTGGTGGTGGCGGCGTCGCCACGGCAGCACGGCCTCGACCAGGAAGATGCAGGCGACGGCGTACGCCGCGGCGACGACGAAGATGTACCGCCAGTCCCCGAGATCGATGAGGATGCCGGCGACGAGCAGGGAGGCGGCCCCGGCCGCGACGGCGGATCCGGAGATCAGTGCGACGGCCATCGGGACGCGTTCCGCGGGCAGGTGCTCACGGGCGAGCCCGATGCACAGCGGCAGGATCGCGCCCGCCACCCCCTGGATCGCCCGGCCGGCGATGATGGCCTCGAGGGTCCCGAACGCCATGCTGACGATCGAGCCGGTGGCGGCGCAGGCCAGCACGAACATCAGCACCCGTTCGCGACCGTACATGTCGCCGAGCCGGCCGCACACTGCCGCCGAGGCCGCCGCCACCAGCAGAAACGCCGTCACGGTCCATCCGACCGCGGAGGCGTCCGCCTCGAAGACCCGGGCGAACGTCGGCAGCGCCGCGTACATCATCGACGTCTCGAATGCGCTGATGACTTCGACGGCGATGAGAATGGCCACCACCGCCCACACGGGTCGGGTCCGCTCGTAGCGGCGTTCGGCACGGGTCGAGGGTGCCCGTTCGGGTGCCAACGATGTACTCATGAATACTCCTACGGTTCGTCGGTGTGAACCGTACGGACGGAGTACGCCGAGTGTGACGCAGGACCCACTGAGCGGGACCGGGCGGCCGGCGTCGTCCTTACGCGCCGGCCATGTGCCGGACCGCCAGGTGGGCGAACAACGCGCTGGTGCCGATCGGGTTGCCGCCGCCGGGGTAGACGGTGCCGCTCGGGGCGGCCATCGTGTTGCCCGCCGCGTACAGCCCGGGGATGGGCGTCCCGGCGCCGTCGAGCACGCGGCCGACGGTGTCGGTGCGCAGGCCGCCCTTGGTGCCGAGGTCCGAGATGCCGAACTGCGCGGCGTGGAACGGGCCCTTCTCGATCGGGACCAGCGCCGAACCGCCGCCGGTGAACGCCACGTCGTAGGGCTCGTCCCCGCGGCCGAAGTCCTCGTCGACGCCGCCGGCGGCGAGGCGGTTGAACCGTGCGACGGTCGCCTCGAGCGCCTCGGCCGACACCCCGATCTGCCCGGCGAGTTCGGCGAGCGTGTCGGCGGTCTTCCACAGTCCCGCCGCCTCGTACTTCTCGGTCTCCACGAGCGGAACGTTCGTCGCCGCGATCGGCGGCACCACCCCGCTCCGGTCGTCGTAGATCATCCAGAACGGCAGCGTCATCTCGCCCTTGTCCATGCGGGCGATGATGTCGCGGCCGAGCCGGTCGTAGGGCGCGTACTCGTTGGTGAAGCGATTGCCGTCCTGGTCGACGAAGATGCCGCCGGTGAAGCACAGCGCGAAGGCCGAGCGCCCGTCGGGGTGGGTCAGCCCCGGCGACCACCACGCCTCGCTCATCAGGTCGACGTCGGCACCGATCGCGATGGCCGCCTGGTGGGCCTTGCCGAGGTTGGACCACGGCCCCATCGAATCGCGGGCCGCGCCGGGGACGCCGTACCGTGCGCGCATCTCGTCGTTGTGGTCGAATCCGCCGGCGGCGAGCACGACGCCCTTGCGGGCCCGCACCGCGCGCCGCTGCTCGCCGTGGGAGACGATCGCGCCGACCACGGCGCCGTCCTCGACGACGAGTTCCTCGAGCGGCGTGTTCCGGTGCAGCTGCACGTTCGGGTACTTGCGCATGGCGACCAGGAACCGGCCGATGAGGGCACGCCCACCGATCAGCTTGTCCGGCAACGGATCCCCGTTGCGCTCGCGACCCAGCGGCCCGCGGACGGATTCGTTGAGTTCCGGGTCGTCGGCGACGGACCGCGGGGTCGGTGCGATGTGACGGCCCTTCGCGCTGGCCTTGGGAGCCTTGCCGAAGTAGTCCGGCCACGGGTAGGCCGTGAACTCGATGTCCTCGTCGGCCTCGAGGTAGTCGATCAGGGGTGCGCCGCCACGGACGTAGGCGTCCTGCAGGTCGCGGGGGGTGCGGTCGCCGACGACGGCATGGTAGTAGGTCAGGGCGTCGTCGATGGTGTCGTCGTCGCCGGCACGTCGCAGCACGGCGTTGGTGGGGAACCAGACCCCACCGCCGCCGGAGTAGGCGGTGGTGCCGCCGAAGTACTCGGAGGCCTCGACCAGGACGACCGACAGTCCCTCACGGGCGGCGGTGTACGCGCCGCAGCAGCCTCCCGCCCCCGATCCCACGACGAGGACGTCGCATTCCTCTGCCCAATCCACCATGCTCGAAGCCTTTCGCCGATTCCGTTCCGGGAGCACGTGACACTATTTCCGCAACCGCGGCGCACGGGAGAGGACGTCTCACTGGGCGGAACAACAGGCCCGGGCCCTGCCGCACGCGAGATCTCCCCCGTTCGGTCCGCACGGCCGGACCCGGCACGGCGACGTCGCACAGGCCGATCCCGGTCAGCAGGACCGGAGGCTACCGGCCCTCGGCGGCCGAAATACTGTGGCCGAGCACCCCGCCCTCACCCCCAATTTCGGCGGGGTGCACCCACGTCGCCGGCTTCTGCGGTACTCCCCACCTCTGTCCGACATCCCTCCGCGCGCCGATCCGGGAACGGCGACCGGATCCGCAGGACGCCGGGGCCAGCGGTCGGCACGGCGGCGCCGTAGGAGCCCCGATCGCCCCGGCGCCGTGGCATCGGGTCAGTGCTCGACGGGGCAGCCGCCCTCCGTCCTGTAGTCCACCCGGAACTCCTTGATGCCGTTGAGCCAGCCGGACCGCAACCGGCGCGGATCGGCGACCTTGGTGATGTCGGGCATGTAGTCGGCGATCGCGTTGAACACGAGGTCGATCTCCATCCGCGCCAGGTTGGCGCCGAGGCAGTAGTGCGCGCCGGTTCCGCCGAACGCGAGGTGCGGGTTGGGATCTCGCAGGATGTCGAATGTCCGGGGGTTCTCGAACACCTCCTCGTCGTTGTTCGCCGACGCGTACAGCATCACGACGCGGTCGCCCTTGCGAATCGTCTGCCCGCCGAGTTCGGTGTCCTCGAGCGCGGTGCGCTGGAACGACGTGACCGGCGTGGCCCAGCGGATGATCTCGTCGGCCGCGGTCTTCGGGCGGTCCCGCTTGAAGATCTCCCACTGCTCCGGGTTGTCGAGGAACGCCGCCATGCCGTGCGTGATCGCGTTGCGGGTGGTCTCGTTGCCGGCGACGGCGAGCACGATGAAGAAGAAGCCGAACTCCTCGGGTGAGAGCTCGTCCCCGTCGATGTCCGCCTCGATCAGCGTGGTGACGATGTCGTCCGCCGGACACTCCTTGCGCGCGGCGGCCATCTGGTACGCGTAGCCGAGAACCTCCATCGACGCGGCCGCGGGGTCGGCGGTGTTGTCCGGATCGTCGTAGCCGGTCATCTGATTCGACCACTCGAAGATCTTGTCCCGGTCCTCCTGCGGGACGCCGATCAGTTCGGCGATGGCCTGCAGGGGCAGCTCGGCGGCGACCTGGGTGACGAAATCGCCCCGGCCGGCCTGGCAGGCTTCCTCGACGATCTTCTTCGCGCGGGCGTTCAGCTCGTCCCGGAGGCCGTTGATGGCGCGGGGGGTGAACCCACGGGCGACGAGTTTGCGCAGCTTGGTGTGCTCGGGAGCGTCCTTGTTGAGCAGGACGTGCCGCTGCAGTTCGATGGCCTCGCGCGGGATGTCGTCGTTGAACCGCGGGATGGCGGTGTTCTCCCAGTTGGAGAACACGTCGCTGCGGCGGGAGACCTCACGGACCTCCTCGTGCCGGGACACGACCCAGAATCCCTCGTCGTGGAACCCGCCGACGTCCGGGGATTTCTTGTTCCACCAGACGGGGGCCGTCCTACGCAGCTCGGCGAACTCCTCGAACGGCATCCGCTCGGCGTAGAGATCCGGATCGGTGAAGTCGATGTCTTCGGGGATGTTGGGCTGCGCCACTGAATTCTCTCCTACCCTGACGAGTGCACCGGGTCGCGATGTGGAACACGTTCTAAAAGCATTCAAGCACAGGGCGGCCC
This sequence comes from Rhodococcus sp. DMF-1, assembly GCF_021441945.1. Taxonomy (NCBI): domain Bacteria; kingdom Bacillati; phylum Actinomycetota; class Actinomycetes; order Mycobacteriales; family Nocardiaceae; genus Rhodococcus; species Rhodococcus sp. DMF-1. The sequence continues at coordinate 5,335,159 of NZ_CP090442.1, read as the reverse complement.
GCAGGCCAAGGAATCGCCAAGTCCCGATCATTCGGACCACACCTTGTCCGCCACGACAACCTGTTCTACTTTGCGAGGACAAGGATCAGAAAGGAGCCCACCGTGGGCACACCAGTCATCGTCGAGGCGGCACGCACCCCGATCGGCAAGCGCGGCGGCTGGCTCGCCGGCCTGCACGCTGCCGAGATCCTCGGGGCCGCGCAGAGCGGACTGATCGAGCGTGCGGGCCTCGATCCCGCCCTCGTCGAGCAGGTGATCGGCGGGTGCGTCACACAGGCCGGCGCGCAGTCCAACAACATCACCCGCACCGCCTGGCTGCACGCCGGACTGCCGTGGCAGGTCGGCGCCACCACGATCGACTGCCAGTGCGGGTCGGCCCAGCAGGCCAACCACCTGATCGCCGGGCTCATCGCCACCGGCGCCATCGACGTCGGCATCGCCTGCGGTATCGAGGCGATGTCCCAGGTGCCGCTCGGCGCGAACGTCGGCGAACTCGCCGGCCCGCGCCGCCCCGAGTCGTGGAACATCGACATGCCCAACCAGTTCGAGGCGGCCGAGCGCATCGCTCGCCGGCGCGGCATCACCCGCGAGGACGTCGACGCCCTCGGCGTCCGGTCGCAGGCGCTGGCCGAGCAGGCCTGGGACGAGGGCCGATTCGACCGCGAGGTGCTGCCCGTCGTCGCACCCGTCGTCGACAAGGCGGGCGCGCTCACCGGCGAGAAGCAGACCGTCGCCCGCGACCAGGGCCTGCGCGAGACGACCGCGGAGTCGCTCGCGAAGCTGAAGCCGGTCCTCGACGGCGGCATCCACACGGCCGGCACCTCGTCGCAGATCTCCGACGGCGCGGCCGCGGTGCTGCTCATGGATTCCGACCGCGCCGCGGCGCTCGGCCTGAAGCCGCGGGCTCGGATCGTCTCGCAGGCCCTCGTCGGCGCCGAGCCCGAGTTCCATCTCGACGGACCGGTGCAGGCGACGAGCCGCGTCCTCGACAAGTCCGGGATGGCGATCGGCGACCTGGACCTGTTCGAGGTCAACGAGGCGTTCGCGTCGGTGCTGCTGTCGTGGGCGCGGGTGCACGAGCCCGACATGGAAAAGGTCAACGTGAACGGTGGCGCGATCGCGCTCGGCCACCCCGTCGGCTCCACCGGCTCGCGGCTGATCACCACCGCCCTGCACGAGCTCGAGCGGCGCGACGGCTCGACCGCGCTGATCACCATGTGCGCCGGCGGCGCGCTGGCCACCGGCACGATCATCGAGCGGATCTGACATGAGCGCAGCCGCCGCGCCGAAGGGCCTCGACTCGAAGTGGACGGTGCCGGTCATCAAGTGGATGTCGCGCGCCAACGTGGCGGCCTACAAGGCCACCGGGGGCCGGATCGGTGGAAAGTGGCGGGTGGGCAGCGCCTTCCCGTGGGGCATCCCCGTCTGCCTGCTCACCACCACGGGCCGCAAGACCGGGCAGCCACGGACCGTCCCCCTGCTGTTCCTCGAGGACGGCGAGCGGGTGGTGCTCGTCGCATCCCAGGGCGGCCTGCCTCAGCACCCGCTGTGGTTCCGCAACATCCGCGCCGATCCGCGGGTGACCGTGCAGGTGCGCTCGCGGGTGCGGCAGATGACGGCGCGGGTGGCGACGCCCGAGGAGCGGTCGCACTACTGGCCGCGGCTGGTGGCGATGTACGCGGATTTCGACAATTATCAGTCCTGGACGGATCGGGTCATCCCGGTGGTGGTGTGCGAGTGATCTTCGCGGGAGCCGGCACGGCCGGGCACGAACCAGTGGGGTGCCCGGTCGAGCTGCTCTCGAGAAGGGATGTCACCCGATGACAACCGCCAACCACGACCGCGTACTCGACAAGCGGGAGATCGCCGCCGCACTGCTGCGCGCGCTCGAACGCCGGCACGAGGTCCTCGATGCCATCGTCGAGAGCGACGACCGGGCCGAGGCGGTCACGACCGTCGCGCGGCTGCTCGACACGAACGAGTCGTGCGCCGAAGCGGTGCTCAACCTTCCGTTCCGGCGGCTGACCAAGGCGGAGCGGAAGAAGATCCGGGAGGAACTCGACGACCTCGACGCGGTGCTGAAGTGGACGCCCGCCGAACGTCCGTACGCCACCGGTGCCCACTTCCGGCTGCGTCAGTTCAGCAACAGCGATCGGGACCGCGAGCTGTTCCGCGCGCGGTGCGAGGAGCAGCTCGGCGACGCCGGCGAGGAGCGGGTCGAGCAGGAACGCGCCGCCGGCCTGTCGCGCATCGACGACGAGTCCGCGGTGTGGCTGGTCGCCGAGGACCTGTCCGGCACCGACCCCAAGCCGGTCGGTTTCGCGTTCGGTGAGCTCCAGGGCCACGAGGTCGACGTCGCGATCTGGGTCCACCCGGAGCTGCGCAAGCAGGGCTACGGCACCGCGACCCTCAAGCACGCCCGCACCGAGCTGGCCGCGTACTTCCCCGGCACCACCATCATCGTCCGTTCGCCCGCATAGTCGCCCCCACCCGTGCGCGCTTTCGGTAGCGGGCGCTACCGAAAGCGCGCACGGCCGGTCAGGCGCCGTAGACCGGGGTCGGGGGCTCGCTGCGCGCGATCAGCTTCTCCACCACCGGGCCGAGTTCCTTCGGATCCCAGCGCTCGCCCTTGTCGATCGCCTCGCCGTGCCGCCAGCCGTCGGCGACGGAGACCTTGCCGCCCTCCACCTCGAAGACCCGGCCCGTGACCTCCTTGGACTCGGCGCTGCCGAGCCACACCACCAGCGGTGAGACGTTCTCCGGGGCCATCGCGTCGAACCCGTCCTCGGGGGCGGCCATCGACTCGGCCATCGCCCCGCCCGCGCCCACGGTCATGCGGGTCCGCGCGGCCGGCGCGATCGCGTTGACGGTGACGCCGTAGCGCGCGAACTCCGCGGCCGCCTGGATCGTGAGGGTGGCGATCCCCGCCTTCGCGGCGGCGTAGTTGCCCTGGCCGATGCTGCCCATCAGGCCGGCACCCGAGCTGGTGTTGACGATGCGGGCGTCGACCGGGTTGCCGGCCTTCGCCTCCCCGCGCCAGTACGCCATCGCGTGCCGCATCGGAGCGAAGTGGCCCTTCAGATGCACCCGGATCACCGCATCCCATTCCTCCTCGCTCATGTTGGCGAGCATGCGATCCCGCAGGAATCCGGCGTTGTTGACCAGGACGTCGAGCCGCCCGAAGGTGTCCAGGGCCGTCTGCACCAGGTTCTGCGCGCCGGCCCAGTCGGCGACGTCGTCACCGTTGACGACGGCCTCGCCGCCGGCCGCCCGGATCTCCGCGACGACCTGCTCCGCGGGGCTCTCCCCCGTCGCGGAACCGTCCGCGCCGGCCCCGATGTCGTTGACCACGACCTTCGCCCCCTCGGCGGCGAACGCCAGCGCGTGGGCCCGTCCGATACCGCGCCCCGCGCCGGTGACGATCACGACGCGCCCGTTGACCAGTCCACTCACTTGTCTTCTCCTCGAATAGATGTCGTTGTCGCGGAATTCGGGCGACACGCTCGCCCCGCCTCCACGATTCCGCTCCCTGGGGTCTTCGCCCCGCATGTGCTAACTTACCAAGCAATCGCTTGGTTCGGTACAGACGTTAGGAACCTGCCATGGGCATCACCTCGACCACCGACGGCGCGGGCATCACCACGGTCACCGTCGACTACCCGCCTGTGAACGCCATCCCCTCCCAGGGGTGGTTCGAACTGGCCGACGCGGTCCTCGCCGCAGGCAAGGATCCGGCCACGCACGTGGTGATCCTGCGCGCGGAGGGCCGCGGCTTCAACGCCGGCGTCGACATCAAGGAGATGCAGGCCACCGACGGGCACGACGCCCTCATCGCCGCCAACCGCGGCTGCGCCGCCGCCTTCGCCGCCGTCTACGACTGCGCCGTGCCCGTCGTGGTCGCCGTGAACGGCTTCTGCGTCGGCGGCGGAATCGGTCTCGTCGGCAACGCCGACGTCATCGTCGCCTCCGACGACGCCGTCTTCGGCCTGCCCGAGGTGGACCGCGGCGCGCTCGGCGCCGCCACCCACCTCGCCCGGCTCGTGCCGCAGCACATGATGCGCACCCTCTACTACACGGCGCAGAACGTCACGGCCCAGCAGCTCGAGCACTTCGGTTCCGTCTACAAGGTGGTCCCGCGCGCCGAACTCGACGCCACGGCCCGCGAGATCGCCGGGAAGATCGCGGCGAAGGACACCCGCGTCATCCGCTGCGCCAAGGAAGCCATCAACGGCATCGACCCGGTGGACGTGAAGGACAGCTACCGCTTCGAGCAGGGCTTCACCTTCGAACTCAACCTCGCGGGCGTCGCGGACGAGCACCGGGACGAGTTCGTCGCCACCGGCAAACCGCGCGCCAACCACTGACCAGGAGACATGAAACACCATGCGTGACAAGAGGATGCCGCTCGACGACGTGGTCGGCGAGCTGCGCAGCGGCATGACGATCGGCATCGGCGGCTGGGGGTCGCGGCGCAAGCCGATGGCGCTCGTCCGCGCGATCCTGCGCTCGGATCTGACGGACCTGACGGTCGTGACCTACGGGGGCCCGGACCTGGGCCTGCTGTGCTCGGCCGGGAAGGTGAAGAAGGCGTACTACGGGTTCGTCTCCCTCGACTCGGCCCCGTTCTACGACCCGTGGTTCGCCAAGGCCCGCACGAACGGGGAGATCGTCGCGCGGGAGATGGACGAGGGCATGGTCAAGTGCGGCCTCGAGGCGGCCGCCGCGCGGCTGCCGTTCCTGCCGATCCGCGCCGGCCTGGGCTCGGCCGTCGTCGACTTCTGGGAGGGCGAGCTGCAGACCGTCACCTCGCCGTACCCCGGCGAGTCGGGCGAGGCCGAGACGCTGATCGCGATGCCGGCGCTGAATCTCGATGCGGCCCTGGTGCATCTGAACCTCGGCGATGCGCACGGCAACGCCGCCTACACCGGTGTCGACCCCTACTTCGACGACCTGTACTGCCTGGCTGCCGAGAAGCGGTACGTCTCGGTCGAACGCATCGTCGAGACCGAGGAACTCGTCAAGTCCGTTCCGCTGCAGTCCCTCGTCCTCAACCGCATGATGGTCGACGGGGTCGTCGAGGCACCGAACGGCGCCCACTTCACCCTTGCCGGCGACAGTTACGGCCGCGACGAGAAGTTCCAGCGCCACTACGCCGAATCGGCGAAGGACCCGCAGACGTGGCAGGGGTTCGTCGACCGGTTCCTCTCCGGCAGCGAGGACGACTACCAGGCCGCAGTGCAGGCCTTCAGCGAGGAGCAGGCATGACCGAGACGACCACCCCGGCGACCTCCGGCACGGTGACCCGCGCCGAGTACTGCGCCATCGCATGCGCCGAGATCTTCGCCGGCGCCGGCGAGATCATGGCCAGCCCGATGGCGACCCTGCCGCTCATCGGCGCCCGCCTCGCCCGGCTGACCACCGAACCGGACCTGCTCATCACCGACGGCGAGGCCCTGATCCTCGCCGACACCCCCGCCGTCGGCGCGAAGGGCCCGATCGAAGGCTGGATGCCGTTCCGCAAGGTGTTCGACGTCGTCGCCTCCGGCCGACGCCACGTCGTGATGGGCGCCAACCAGATCGACCGGCACGGCAACCAGAACCTGTCGGCGTTCGGGCCGCTGCAGCACCCCACCCGGCAGATGTTCGGCGTGCGCGGCGCCCCCGGCAACACCATCAACCACGCGACGAGCTACTGGGTCGGCAAGCACAACACGCGCGTGTTCTGCGACAAGGTCGACATCGTCTCGGGTGTCGGCTACGACAAGGTCGATCCGGCCAACCCGGCGTTCCGGTTCCTGCACCTGCACCGGGTCGTCACCAACCTCGGCTCGTTCGACTTCGGCGGTCCCGGCCACACGTTCCGGGCGCTGACCCTGCACCCCGGGGTCACCGCCGAGCAGGTCGCCGAGAACACCTCCTTCGAGGTGGCGGGCCTCGACGAGGCCGGCCTCACCCGGGAGCCCACCGCCGAGGAACTGCGCCTGATCCGTGAGGTCCTCGATCCGCGCGGGCTGCGAGACCGGGAGGTCGCGGTATGAGTCCGCGCCTGACGACGGCCCTGACCGACCTGGTCGGCATCGAGCATCCGATCGTCCAGACCGGCATGGGCTGGGTGTCCGGCCCCCGGCTGACCGCCGCCACCTCCAACGCGGGTGGCCTCGGCATCCTGGCGTCGGCGACGATGACGTACGAGGAACTCGAGGTCGCCGTCGCGAAGACGAAGGCGGCGACGGACAAGCCCTTCGGCGTGAACATCCGGGCCGATGCGTCCGACGCCGCCCAGCGCATCGACCTGCTCATCCGCGAGAACGTCAAGGTCGCGTCCTTCGCGCTCGCGCCCAGGAAGGAACTGATCGCCGAGCTCAAGGATCACGGCGTCGTGGTGATCCCGTCCATCGGCGCCGCGAAGCACGCGGTGAAGGTGGCCGCGTGGGGCGCCGACGCGGTGATCGTGCAGGGCGGCGAAGGCGGCGGGCACACCGGACCGGTGGCCACCACGCTGCTGCTGCCGAGCGTGCTCGACGCCGTCGACATCCCAGTCGTCGCGGCCGGCGGGTTCTTCGACGGCCGGGGCCTGGCAGCGGCGCTCGCCTACGGGGCGGCCGGCGTCGCCATGGGCACCCGGTTCCTGCTCACCAGCGACAGCGCCGTGCCCGACTCGGTGAAGCAGGAGTACCTGGGCCGGGGCCTGCAGGACACGACGGTCTCGGTCAAGGTCGACGGCATGCCGCACCGCGTGCTCAACACCGAGCTCGTGGACAGCCTCGAACGCGGCAGCTACGCGAAGGGCCTCGCCGCCGCCGCCAGGAACGCGGCCAAGTTCAAGGCCATGACCGGGATGAAGTGGTCGACGCTCGTCAAGGACGGCATCGCGATGAAGCGGGCGAGCGACCGCACGTGGCAGCAGATCATCATGGCGGCCAACACCCCCATGCTGCTCAAGGCCGGGCTCGTCGAGGGCAACACCGAGGCCGGTGTGCTCGCCTCCGGGCAGGTCGTCGGCATGCTCGACGACCTGCCCAGCTGCCAGGAGCTGATCGACCGCATCGTCACCGAGGCCGTCGAGCGGATCGACGCGCTGGCCGCGCTGCGTGGTCAGGCCCAGGCGCCGCGCGCCGCCGCGCCGCGCGCGTAGGTCTCGAACGAGATCGGTGGCCGGCCCGTCACCTCGGCGACGACGTCGTTCGGGGTGACGTCGCCGGTCGCCCGCAGCGCCTCGAAGGCCTCGATCTCGGCAAGCACCTGCGCCCGGTCCAGACCGAAACCGGTCATGGTCTCGAGGTAGGCGTCGGGCTCGCCGCGGTAACGCACCGGCCGCCCCGACTCGCGGGCGACGATCGCCGTCGCCTCCCCGAACGACAACGCGTCGGGTCCGCTCAGCTCGTACGTGCGACCCGCATGACCGGGCTCGGTCGGAGCCACCACCGCGACGGCGGCGATGTCCTCGGCGTCGTTGAACGCCTGCCGGACGTCGCCGAGCGGCACCACGACGTCGCCGGCGAGCACGGCGTCGCGCAGGAAGCCCTCGTCGAAGTTCTGATCGAACCAGTCCGCCCGGACCACTGTCGACTCCACTCCCGCAGAGGTGACCGCGCGTTCGGCGGCCAGCAGCCGCGTGTCGTTCATCGTGTCGATCGCCTTGCTGGACAGCAACACGAGCCGTGAAACTACTTCTGCCACCGCTAGTTCCACGAACTCGTCGGCGATCGGCACGCCGTCGGGCGCCATGACGAACACCGCGCCGGACCCCGCGACGACGGGTACGCCCTATGGGTCTCGGGCCTGGCCTACTTCCATCTCGGCCGTGTCGACGACGTCGTCGGCGCGGCGGAACGGGCCCTGCGGATCCAGCGTGAGTTCAAGGACAAGATCTGCACGGCCCTGTCGATCGAACTCCTCGCGTGGTCCGCGGAAGCGGCCGGTCGCACCGAGCGGTCTGCTGCGCTCCTCGGTGCCGCCGAGGCGGTGTGGCAGCGACTCGGCACGTCCGTCGCCGCCTTCGGTCCCCACATCACGAACGACTCCGCGCACTGGAAGCAGCGGGTCCGGCAGGCTCTCGGACCGAAGCGGTACGCGCGCCTGTCGACACCGCCGGCACGACTGACGATCGAGCAGACCGTCGACACGGCCCTCGGAACGCCTGCGGAGGAGTCGGTCACCACGGCGCCCGGCGCCTCGCCGTTGACGCGCAGGGAAGCGGAGGTGGCCGAACTCGTCGCCCGCGGCCTCAGCAACCGGGAAATCGCGGATCAGCTCGTGATCTCGCACCGGACGGTCGACGGGCACGTCGAGCACATCCTGGGCAAACTCGGGGTCGGATCCCGCACGCAGGTGGTTGCCTGGGTCCACGCCCGTGCCGCGGGAACGGCACCGGCGTCCGGCTGAGGCCCGTCGAGGACGTGGTTCAGCCGCGCGCTGCGATCCGCGCCTGCACCTCCGGCCGGCGCAGCGGCGGCACCGTCGGCGGCGGCTGGCGGCGCGGCGGGAGCCGGTCGAGCAGCCGCATGGTGACGGCCGTGACCTCGGCGACGGCCTCCTCGAACGGTTCGCGGGTGGCGTCGGACAGCTTGTGGACGCCGCTGACCTTGCGCACGTACTGACGGGCGGCGGCCTCGATCTCCTCGTCGGTCGCTGCCGGCTCGAGCCCGCGCAGCTCCGTGATGTTCCGGCACATGGACCGAGGGTAACGCCGGACCGTCAGCCGAGGCGACCGCCGAGCATGCCCCGCAGTGCGTTCAGGCACAGCTCCCGTAGCTGTTCGCCGGTGACGGCGGGGTGATCGTGCCAGTCGACGCAGACGCTGCGGACGAGGGCGATCCAGCCCTGCACGGCCACCGCGACGAGTTCGCGTTCGTCGTCGGGCGGGGCGAGGGCGTCGAGGATGCGCTCCTGCTGCACGCCGAGTTCGGCGTCGACGATCGCGCGGATGCCGGCGTCGGCGGAGTCCGCGGCCCGGTTGACCGCCGCGACGCCCTGCCGGTGCGAGGCGACGTAGTCGAGGTAGGCGTCGAGGCCCGCGGTGATCCGCTCGGCGACGGTGAGCCGCGGATCCGGTTCGGTGACGGCGAGCAGCCGGTCCGATTCGCGTTGGACGACCGCCGCCATGAAGTCTCGCTTGGTCGGAAAGTAGTGGTACATCAGGCCACGTGAAACCCCCGCGAGCTCGGCGACCTCCTCGATCCACACGTCGTCGTAGGCACGCTCGGCGAACAGACGCGCGCCGATGTCGAGCAGCTGCGCGCGGCGCTGCTCGGGATCGAGACGTCGGCGGGGTTGGGCCACGGACCCAATCTAGTTCTTGACAGGCGTCCGTCCCGGCGTAGCGTGGCTACTGTACACGGATTCAATAGCTGGGGGTCGGAGCATGGTCATGGCCACGTCGCGGGTGTTCGACACGGAAATTCCACGCCCGCCGAAACGCCTGCCCCTCGCCGGCGACATCCTGGGCATGTCGCTGAAGACACCGGTGCAGAACTCGATGGCCACCCACAAGGCCCTCGGCCCGGTGTTCGAGCGCACGGCGTTCGGCCGTCGCTTCGTGTTCGTCTGCTCCGGCGACCTCACGGCCGAGCTGTCCGACGAGAAGCGCTTCGCCAAGCACCTCGCCCCGGGGGTCGAGGCCCTGCGGGCGATCGGCGGCGACGGGCTGTTCACCGCCTACAACGAGGAACCGAACTGGCGTCGCGCTCACGAACTGCTCATGCCGGCGTTCACGCAGCAGGCGATGCGCCGGTACCACGCCACGATGCTCGACGTCACCGCCCAGCTCGTCGCGCACTGGGACCGCCGGGCACGCAGCGGCGGCGACGTCGACGTCGCCGCGGACATGACGAAGCTGACCCTGGAGACCATCGGCCGCACCGGGTTCAGCTACTCGTTCGAGCCGTTCGACCGCGAAGAGCGGCACCCGTTCGTCGAGGCGATGGTCGGCGGCCTGTCGTTCTCGCAGCGCAGCATGCTGCGCACCGTTCCCGTCGTCGGGCGCTTCCTCTTCCCCGCCGCCAAGCGGCAGTACGACCTCGACCGGGCGCACATGCACGACGTCGTCGACGCAGTGATCCGCAGCAGGAGCGATGCGCCCGGCCCCGCCCCCGACGACCTGCTCGAGCTGATGCTGCGGGCGGCCCGCGAGGACGATCCCCACAGGCTCGACCCCGTCAACATCCGCAACCAGGTGCTCACCTTCCTCGTCGCCGGACACGAAACCACCTCGGGCGCGTTGTCGTTCGCCCTGTACTACCTGATGCGCGACCCACGGGCCTACGCGCGGGCACGGGCGGAGGTCGAGGAGGTCTGGGGCGACGGCGAGCCCGCCTTCGAACAGATCGCCAAGCTGCGCTACGTCCGCCGGGTGCTCGACGAGGCGCTGCGGCTGTGGCCGACCGCACCCGCATACGCGCGGGAAGCGAAGGCGGACACCACCCTGGGTGGCCGGTACCGGATGCGCGCCGGCGACTGGGTGCTCGTGCTGCTGCCCGCGGTGCACCGGGACCGCGCGGTGTGGGGCGACGACGCCGACGAGTTCGACCCCGACCGATTCCTGCCCGAACGGGTCCGGGCCCGCCCCGCGCACGTGTACAAGCCGTTCGGCACCGGAGAACGCGCCTGCATCGGACGGCAGTTCGCGCTGCACGAGGCAACACTCGTGCTGGGAACCCTGTTGCGCCGTTACGACCTGACGATGGATCCCGGCTACCGGCTGAAGGTCGCCGAACGTCTCACGCTCATGCCGGAGGGCCTGCACGCCCGGGTGTCCTTCAAGTCCTGAGCGGCCGCCCGCCCGTGTCGTACGCTGTGCCCGACGGGTGGGAGAGGCCCGCACGGGAGGGAGAAGCCATGCGATTCGGGTATGCAGGTGCGACGGCGGCGGTGTTGTCCACGATCGTTGCGGCAGTGGTTGTTCCGGCCACGGCCCACGCGACCGCCACCGCCGACGTCGTCGCGGGCCGCGAGCGGGTGAAGGTGACGGTGCACGGCGTGCCCGTCCACCCGGAGAGCTGCCGCGTCGATCCGGACGCGGACGGGAACACCCGCAGTCTGCCTCTCGAGCCGTCCGGGTCGATGGTCGCCCATCAGGTGGCGCCCGGGCCCCGGCGGGTGGTCGTCTGGTGCCCGGACGGCGGCGTCGTCCACGAGCAGATCGTCCACGTCCTACCCGCCGATCCGCTCGCCGATCTCGCGGACCATGTGTTCCGCACCGCCGGCAGCAGCGACCGCGTCACCGACCCGACCCTGCGCTGACGCGCCGGTGCGTCCTTTGGGTTGCCCTGACCGCCCAAAGGACACACCGGCGGCGCAGCCGCCCCGGCTACACGCGCTCGATGATCGTCACGTTCGCGGTGCCGCCGCCCTCGCAGATCGTCAGCAGCCCGTACCGGCCCTCGCGCCGCTCGAGCTCGTTGAGCAGCGTCGCCATCAGCTTGGTGCCGGTGGCGCCGAGCGGGTGACCCAGCGCGATGGCGCCGCCGTTGACGTTGACCTTGGCCGGGTCTGCGCCGATCTCCTTGATCCAGGCCAGCACGACGGGGGCGAAGGCCTCGTTGATCTCGACCAGATCGATGTCGTCGATGCTCAGACCGGTCTTCGCCAGCGCGTGCTGCGTGGCCGGGATGGGCGCGCTGAGCATGAAGATCGGGTCGTCGCCGCGGGCGCTGAGGTGATGGATCCGTGCACGAGGCTTCAGGCCGTACGTGCGCACGGCCTCGTCGGAGGCGAGCAGCACCGCCGACGCACCGTCGGAGATCTGGCTGGCGACGGCGGCGGTGAGCCTGCCGCCCTCGACGAGCGTCGCGAGGGACGCCATCTTCTCGAGGCTCGTCTCGCGGGGCCCCTCGTCGACGGCGGCGTCGCCGAGCGGGACGATCTCGCCCTCGAACCGGCCCTCGGCGATGGCCGCCTTGGCCCGCTCGTGGCTCTGCAGCGCCCAGCGCTCGAGGTCCTCACGACTGAGATCCCACTTGTCCGCGATCATCTCGGCACCGCGGAACTGCGAGACCTCCTGATCGCCGTAACGCTCGGTCCAGCCGGTCGAACCCCCGAACGGGGTGTCGAAGCCGTACTGCTGCCCGACGATCATCGCCGCGGAGATCGGGATCTGCGACATGTTCTGCACGCCGCCGGCGACGATGAGGTCGGCGGTGCCGGACAAAATGGCCTGCGCACCGAAGTGCAGGGCCTGCTGGCTCGACCCGCACTGCCGGTCGACGGTGACGCCGGGGACGTGCTGCGGGTAGCCGGCGGCGAGCCACGAGGTGCGGGCGATGTTGCCGGCCTGACCGCCGATGGCGTCGACGCAGCCGAAGACGACGTCGTCGACGTCGCTCGGGTCGATGCCGGTGCGGTCCACGATCGCCTTGATCACGTGCGCGCCCAGGTCGGCGGGGTGGACGGCGGACAGGCCGCCGTTCTTCTTGCCGATCGGGGTGCGTACCGCGTCGACGATGTATGCCTCGGTCATGAGGGACTCCTAGTCGGTTCCGGGAAAAGTCGGTTCAGGGATTGGCAAGTCCGTCGAGCACGATGGACAGGTACTGCTGGGCCACCTTGTCGGCGGTGAGGGTGCCACCGGGCCGATACCAGCGCACGGCCACCCACACGGTGTCGCGCAGGAACCGGAAGACGAGTTCGACGTCGACGTCCGGCCGGAACGTGCCGTCGGCGATGCCGCGCTCGATCACCCCCACCCACAGGTCGCGGAATTCGGTGTTGCGATCGGAGATGTAGGAGAACCGCTCGTTCTCCACGAGCCGCTTGGCCTCGTCCTGGTAGATCGCGACCGCGGCGTGCGACTTGTCGATCGACTCGTACGACGCGGTGATGAGCGCCTCGAGGGTGGCACGCGAGTCCGAACCCGAGGCGACGATCTCGCGGTAGCGACCGAACAGGTCGTCGAGAAATCCCCGCAGGATCTCGTCGACCATCGACTCCTTGGAGTCGAAGTGGTGGTAGAGACTGCCCGACAGGATGCCTGCGGCGTCGGCGATGTCGCGCACGGTGGTGGCACGCACCCCGCGCGAGGCGAACAGTTCCGCGGCGATGTCGAGCAGCTCGGCCCGACGCCCGGACTTGGTGGCATCGTCTCTGGGAGGAGTCATGAAGGCATCCTTTCAGGGCTGCCGTGCGCGGTTTCGGTAGCGGCCGCTACCGGAACCGCGCACGGGTCAGGCCCGCTGCGACGAGATCGAGACGACCTCACCGGTCAGGTACGTGGTGTAGTCGCTGGCGAGCATGGCGATGGTCGCGGCGATCTCCCAGACCTCCGCGGCCCGCCCGTACGCCTCGTCGGCGGCGAGCCGGTCGAGCAGTTCCTCGCTGGTGACCTTCGCGAGGAAGGCGTGCCGCGCGATCGACGGCGCGACGGCGTTGATCCGGACCCCGTACTCGGCGGCCTCGATCGCCGAGCAGCGGGTCAGCGCCATCACGCCGGCCTTGGCGGCCGCGTAGTGCGCCTGCGAGTGCTGCGCGCGCCACCCGAGCACGGAGGCGTTGTTGACGAGGACGCCGCCGTGGTCGGCCGACCGGAAGTAGCGCAGCGCCGCGCGCGTCGCACGGAAGGTGCTGGTGAGGGTGATGTCGAGGACGCGGTCCCACTGCTCGTCGGTCATGTCGACGACGGGGGTCTCGCCGCCGAGGCCGGCGTTGTTGACCAGCACGTCGATGCGCCCGAGTCGCTCGGCGGCCCCGGTGATCAGCGCATCGACCTGCTCGGTCGAGGAGACGTCGCACACGACGGACTCCACCTGCTGCGACGGGAACTCGGCGGCGAGCTTGTCGACCGTCTCCCCGAGCCGGCGCTCGTGGAAGTCGGAGACGAGCACGTCGCCGCCCTCGAGCAGGGCGCGACGGGCGGTCGCGAACCCGATGCCCGTGCCGGCGGCGGCGGTGACGACGACCTTCTTGCCGCTCAGCAGGCCGTGGCCCGGGGTCTCGACGGGCGGGGTGGCGAGGGGGGAAGTGGTCACGGACGGGCCTCTCGGGGAAGGCCGAGCACGCGCTCGGCGATGATGTTGCGCTGGATCTCGTTGGATCCGCCGTAGATGGTGTCGGCGCGGGTGAACAGGAACAGCCGCTGCCATTCGGCGAGCTCGAGGTGCTCGGGGTCCGAGAGCACCGACGGGTTGCCGGCGTGGTCGTGGTCCGGTCCGGTGAGCGAGGCGGGCCCCTGCACGTCCATTGCCAGGGCGCCGAGGTCGCGATGCCAGTTGGCCCACAGCAGCTTCGCCACCGACGCCTGGCCGGGGTCGGCGTCGCCGAGGGTGCGCACGGCGTGGGCCCGCATGACGCGCAGACCGATCCGGGCGCGGGCGATCCGTTCGCGGATGTGCGCGTCGTCGGCCGCACCGGTCGCGACCGCGAGATCGGCGATGCTCTGCAGCTCCCGGGCGAAGCCGATCTGCTGGCCGAGGGTCGACACTCCCCGCTCGAAGGTGAGCAGGCCCATCGCGACCTTCCAGCCGTCGCCGGGAGCACCGACGACGAGGTCGGCGTCGGTGACGGCGTCGTCGAAGAAGACCTCGTTGAACTCGGAGGTGCCGGTGAGCTGCTGGATGGGCCGGACCGTCACGCCCGGCTGATCGAGCGGCACGAGCAGGAAGCTCAGGCCGTGGTGCCGGGTCGAGCCGGGTTCGGTGCGGCACACCACGAACGCCCACTGCGCGACGTGCGCGAGCGACGTCCACACCTTCTGGCCGTTGATCACCCACTTGCCGTCCTCGAGCCGGGCGGTGGTGGAGACGTTGGCCAGGTCGGAGCCCGCACCGGGCTCGGAGTAGCCCTGCGCCCACAGTTCGGTGACGTTGCGGATCCCGGGCAGGAAGCGGCGCTTCTGTTCCTCGGTGCCGAAGGCGACGAGGGTGGGGCCGAGCAGTTCCTCGCCGAGGTGGTTCACCCGCGCCGGTGCGTTCGCCTTGGCGTACTCCTCGTGGAAGATCACCTGCTGCTCGAGGGTCGCACCGCGGCCACCGTGCTCGGTGGGCCAGCCGATGCAGGTCCATCCGGCGGCGGCGAGGTGCCGGTCCCAGGCCAGACGTTCCTCGAAGAACTCGTGCTCGCTGCCCGGTCCGCCCTTGCCTCTGAGCGCGGCGAACTCGCCGGTCAGGTTCTCCTCCAGCCACCGGCGGACGGTCGCGGCGAATTCGGTGTCGGCCAAACCCGTGTCGTCCAGTCTCTCGCTCTCATGCACGTCTGTACGATAACCTACCAAGCACTTGCTAGGTAGGGAGCTCCGTGACTGCACAACCGAGAACCACACCGGCCGCCGTCGAACGCGCCGCATCGGTGTACGCCGACCGGACCGCGATCGTCGACGGCGACGTGCGACCGACGTTCGCACAACTTCGCGATCACGTCCGCGAATTCGCCGCCGCGCTCGTCGCCCACGGCGTCGGGCCCGGCGCACGCGTCGCGATCTGGTCGCCCAACACCCACCACTGGATCGTCGCTGCGCTCGGGATCCAGTGGGCCGGCGGCGTCGTCGTCCCCGTCAACACCCGCTACACCGGGGCCGAGGCGCACGACATCCTCGACCGCATCCGTGCCGAGGCCCTCGTCGTCGCCGGCGACTTCCTCGGCACGGACAGGTACGCCGCCCTGCGCGCCGCCGCGCCCGGCCTGCACGTGCCCACCGTGGTGCGGGTCCCGCTGGGTGGGACCGACGCACCGGCCGACGGCGTCGTGGACTGGGACGACTTCCTCGCCGCGGCGACGGCGGACGCGCGCACCGAGGCCGACGCCCGGGCGCGGGCCGTCTCTCCCGACGACGTCAGCGACATCCTGTTCACCTCGGGCACGACCGGGCGCAGCAAGGGCGTGCTCAGCGCCCACCGGCAGCTGATCGGGGTGGCGCAGGCGTGGGCCGAGTGCGCCGAGCTCACGCCGGACGACAACTACCTGATCATCAATCCGTTCTTCCACAGCTTCGGCTACAAGGCCGGGTTCGTCGCCGCGCTGCTCGCGGGCGCGACCGCCGTGCCGATGGCGGTGTTCGATGTCGAGAAGGTCATGGCCACCGTCGCCGACCGGCGGATCAGCGTGCTGCCGGGCGCACCGACGATCTACCAGAGCATCCTCGACCACCCCCGCCGCGACGAGTTCGACATGTCGTCCCTGCGGATCGCGGTCACCGGGGCCGCACCCGTGCCCGTCGCGCTCGTCGAGCGCATGCAGAACGAACTGAGCTTCGACGCCGTGCTCACCGCGTACGGCCAGACCGAGGCCGTGGTCGCGACGATGTGCCGCACCGACGACGATCCCGTCACCGTCTCCACCTCCTCCGGCCGCGCCGCCGCCGGCTTCGAGGTCCGCATCGGCGACAAGGGCGAGATCCTGCTGCGCGGCCCGAACGTGATGCTCGGTTACCTCGACGACCCGGAGGCCACCGCCGAGACCATCGACGCCGACGGCTGGCTGCACACCGGCGACGTCGGCACCCTCGACGAACGCGGCTACCTCGACATCACCGACCGGCTCAAGGACATGTACATCAGCGGGGGGTTCAACGTCTATCCCGCCGAGATCGAGGCGGCGTTGATGCGCCTGCCCGGCGTCCACGAGGTCGCGGTCGTCGGCGTGCCCGACGAGCGCATGGGCGAGGTCGGCCGCGCGCACGTCGTCGCCCTCGAGGGCAGCGGCCTCACCGAGGAGTCGGTGATCGCGTTCTGCAAGGAGAAGCTGGCCAACTTCAAGGTGCCGCGCTCGGTTCGCTTCACCGGGCACCTGCCCCGTAACCCGTCCGGCAAGGTTCTGAAAAACATTCTGCGTGAGGAGAAGTCATGACCGTCCCCTACGAGCCCGATGTCGTCACCTACGAGGTGCGCGACGGCATCGCGATCGTCACCCTCAACCGGCCGGACTACCGCAACGCGCAGAACTCCGTGATGACCTACGCGCTCGACGCCGCCTTCGAACGCGCCGTCGAGGACGACGAGGTCAAGGTGATCGTGCTCGCCGGCAACGGCAAGCACTTCTCCGCCGGGCACGACCTGGGCACCCCCGGTCGTGACCACCACGTCCACTACGACAACAAGGCCGTCATGTGGTGGGACCACGTCGACAAGCCCGGCGGCGACCAGCGGTACGCCCGCGAGATGGAGGTGTACCTGGGCATGTGCCGCCGCTGGCGGGAGATCCCCAAGCCGACGGTGGCGATGGTGCAGGGCGCATGCATCGCCGGCGGCCTCATGCTCGCGTGGGTGTGCGACCTGATCGTCGCCTCGGAGGACGCGTTCTTCTCGGATCCGGTGGTGCGGATGGGCATTCCCGGCGTGGAGTACTTCGCCCACCCCTGGGTCCTGGGCACGCGCTTCGCCAAGGAGATCCTCTACACCGGTGACCGCTTCGGTGCCCAGCGCGCCTACGAGGTCGGCATGGTCAATCGTGTCGTGCCACGCGAGAAGCTCGAGGAGGAGACCCTCGCCCTGGCCGGACGGATCGCGGAGATGCCGCGGTTCGGGCTGGCCCTGACCAAGCGCGCCGTCAACCAGTGCGAGGACCAGATGGGCATGCGCAACGGCATGGACTCGGTGTTCGGCCTGCACCACTTCGCGCACGCCCACAACGCCGAGGTCGGCACCGACTCCCTCGGCGGCATGAACGCGAAATCGATGGCCGCGAGCGCACGCCCGGTGAGCGGCTCTGCCGCGCAGGAAGGAACGAAGTAGTGGATCTGCAACTCGACGACGCGACCCTCGCCTTCCGCGACGAGGTCCGCGCCTTCCTCACCGAGAACGTCCCGTCGAGCCCGCTGAAGTCCATGGACACGGCCGAGGGCTTCGAGGAACACCGCGAGTGGGAACGCACCCTCGCCGAGGCCCGTCTGTCGGTCGTCTCGTGGCCCGAAGAACTCGGCGGGCGCAACGCCACGCTGCAGCAGTGGGTGGTGTTCGAGGAGGAGTACTACCGCGCCGGCGCGCCGGGCCGGGTCAGCCAGAACGGAATCTTCCTGCTCGCTCCCACGCTGTTCGAGCACGCCCACCCCGACCAGCTCGCGCGCATCATGCCGCGCATGGCCCGCGCCGACGACATCTGGGCCCAGGCCTGGTCCGAGCCGGAGTCCGGCAGCGACCTCGCGTCGCTGCGCTCGACCGCCCGGCGGGTCGACGGCGGGTGGCTGCTCAACGGGCAGAAGACGTGGAGCTCGCGGGCGTCCTTCGCGGACATGGGCTTCGGCCTGTTCCGTTCCGACCCGGATGCGCAGCGACACAAGGGCATCACCTACTTCATGTTCGATCTGCGTGCCGAGGGCGTCACCGTCCGGCCCATCGACCAGCTCGACGGCGAACCCGGCTTCGCGGAGATCTTCCTCGAAGACGTGTTCGTCCCGGACGATCCCGCCGACCCCGGCGAGTCCGGCGTGATCGGCGGCGTGAACGAGGGATGGCGCGTCGCGATGAGCACCGCCTCGAACGAACGCGGACTGTCGCTGCGCTCCCCCGGACGGTTCCTCGCCACCGCCGACCGCCTGCTGGCGCTGTACGCGGCGTCGGACCGGCACGGGGACGCGGCCCTGCGCAACCGCGTCGCCGACGCGTGGATCGGGGCGCGCGCATACGAGTTGTCCACCTGGGCCACCGTCACCCGGCTGCAGGACGGCGGCCAGCTCGGCGCCGAGTCGTCCATCAACAAGGTGTTCTGGTCGGACTGGGACATCGCCGCCCACGAGACCGCGCTGGACCTGCAGGGCCCGGCCGCGGAGATCGCCGACGGCTGGACCGACGGCTACCTGTTCTCGCTGTCGGGGCCGATCTACGCGGGCACCAACGAAATCCAGAAGAACGTCATCGCCGAGCGGCTGCTCGGCCTTCCGAAGGGCGACCGATGAGATTCGCGCTCGACTCCTCCCACGAGGACTTCGCGTCCAGCATCGACGCGCTGCTCGCCAAGTCCGATCTGCCTGCGGTCGTCCGGTCGTGGGCCGCCGGTGACACCGGCCCCGGCCTGAAGGTGTGGCAACGGCTCGCCGAGGTCGGCGTCGGCGCGCTGCTCGTCGACGAGGACCACGACGGTCTCGGGGCCGACGCCGTCGACCTCGTCGTCGCCATGGAACAGCTCGGTCGCCACGCGGTGCCCGGCCCGATCGTGGAGACCGTGGCCGTCGCGCCGATCCTGCTGGCCGCCGTCGCTCCGGACCGGCTGCCCGCACTCGCCTCCGGTGAGCTCGCGACGGTCGCCGCGGCACCGCACGTGCCGTACGCGGTCGACGCCGACGTCGCCGACCTCGTGCTGCACGTCGACGGCGGCACGGTCTCGACGGGCACCGCCGGCGACGTTCGGCAGTCCGTCGACCCGGCCCGTCGTCTGCATGCCGTCGCCGCGGCGGACGCATTGGGCGACACGGACTTCGGCGCGGCGTTCGACTACGGAGCCCTGGCCACCGCGGCGCAGCTGCAGGGGCTCGGACGCACCCTCCTCGACACCACGGTCGAGTACGCGCAGCAGCGCAAGCAGTTCGGTCGCGCCATCGGCTCGTTCCAGGCCGTCAAGCACCACCTCGCCGAGGTCGCCGTCGGCCTCGAGATGGCGCGCCCGCTGCTGCTCGGTGCGGCCCTCGCGGTGCGCGACGGCGCAGCGACCGCCTCCCGCGACGTCTCGGCCGCGAAAGTCGCCTGCGGCGACGCGGCCTACCGGGCGGCACGGACGGCACTGCAGGTGCACGGCGCCATCGGCTACACCCTCGAACACGATCTGTCGCTGGCGTTGACCCGGGTGCGGGCCCTCGTCACCGCGTGGGGCACCGCGGACGTGCACCGGGCGCGGGTAGTCGACGCACTGGAGGACGCATCGTGACCTTCGAGACCGAGGATCGCGCCGCGCTGCGCGAGTCGGTGCGCAGCCTGCTCGCCCGGCACTCCGATTCCGCGGCGGTGCGCAAGGCCATCACCCTCCCGGACGGCTACGACGCCGACCTGTGGCAGAAGCTGGTCGAACAGATCGGGGTCGCAGCCCTCGCCGTGCCCGAGGAATACGACGGTGTCGGCGCCTCCCTCGCCGAGACCCACGTCGTGCTCGAGGAACTCGGCCGCACGCTCACCCCGTCGCCGATGCTCGGCTCGGCGGTGCTCTCGGCCCAGGCTCTGCTGCTCTCCGGCGACACCGACGCATGCACCCGCCTGTTGCCGGGCATCGCCGCCGGGGAGATCGCCGCGGTGTGCTGGGCTTCCGAAGCCGGCTGGTCCACACCCGGTGTCGTCCTCGAGGGCGGCCGGCTCGACGGCACCGCCCACTACGTGCTCGGCGGGGACGTCGCGACGACCTTGCTGGTGCTCGCGGCCGACGGGGACGACGTCGCGCTCGTCGAGGTGGATCCGGACGCCGACGGTGTCGTGCGACGCCGGGTGCCGACGATGGATCCGACCCGCACCCTCGCCGAGGTGCGCTTCGAGGGGGTGACGGGCCGGCGGCTCGCGGCGTCCGCCGCTCTCGAGGAGCGCCTGCGGACCGTCGCGCTGATCGCGCTGTCGGCCGAGCAGGTCGGCGCGGCCCGGGCCGCGCTGGATCTGACGGTGGAGTACTCGAAGAACCGCAGGCAGTTCGGCCGGGTCATCGGGTCGTTCCAGGCGCTCAAGCACCGCATGGCCGACATGTACGCACTGGTGGAGACCGCACGCTCGATGTCGTACGCGGCCGCGCTGTCGCAGGACACGCAGGACGCGTACGCGGCGAAGGTGTACTGCTCGGAGGCCTTCGAACAGGTGGCCGCGGAAGCGATCCAGTTGCACGGGGGCATCGCGATCACCTGGGAACACGACGCGCAGCTGTACTTCAAACGCGCGCACGGGGCGGCCCAGCTGTTCGGGCAACCGCGGGAGTTCCTGACCGCGATCGCGCGTTGAGCGCGGGCGGCACCCGCATCCGGGTGCCGCCACCGTTGCCGGCGGCGGCACCGTCCGTACACCGTCTGCCCGGTCCGTAGCAGCGGGACATGCACATCGTCCGCTCGGTTCGGTACCCACGCCTCCCCGCCCCGGGCCCGGGCAAGCAACCTTGCCGGATCGAGTGCGGTGCCCTTATCTTCAGAGAGGACGCAGCAGCTGCCAACTGCCCGGCCTGTTCCTCGGGTGACCCTCGACAGACGTCGCGCACCATGGCGTCCCGCTCCCGAGCGCCGGCCGGGGAAGGAGGGGTCATGCCGGCTCGGTCTTCCGGCGGGAGCTCTGACGAGGCCCGCCGCGCGGTGGGGATCCCCGATGTCGTCGAGACGGACCTGGGGACATTCCGATTCGACGACGGTGTCCCGGACCTGGACACGATGGCGTTGTGCTGGGATCGTCTCGACCTGCTGCGCGGCGTCGACGTGTTCCTGAACGCGGTTCCCGGCGCGTCGCTCGCGGCCGCACGTGCCGCGTTCCCGTCGCTGGGAATCCACACGTCGCGGGACATGGCCGTGTGCGCGCGCATGGATTCGGTGCCCTACCTCCTGACAGCCAACACCGAGACGACCTATGGGTTCACCTTGCTCGACCTGCGGGCCGACGGGCCGACGGTGGTCGAGTGCCCGCCGATGTCACTCGACGTGGTCGACGACTTCTGGTTCCGGTACGTGGCCGACCTGGGCAATGCCGGGCCCGACAGGGGGCAGGGCGGGAAGTACCTGTTCCTGCCGCCGGGCTACGAGGGCGAGGTCCCCGAGGGCTACTTCACCTTCCGCTCGCGCACGTTCACCAACTTCCTGTTCGCCCGCAACCTCGGCGGGCTCGATGTCATCGAGCAGACCCGTATCTATCCGCTCGACCAGGCCGGTGACCCGCCGGAGATGCGGTTCGTGAAAGCAGACGGCGTGCCGTACAACACCGTCCACTCGAACGACTTCTCGTTCTACGAAGAGGTCGACCAGATCGTCCAGGAAGAACCGGTCGACGCACTCGATCCCGAGCTTGCCGGTCAGCTGGCGGCGATCGGCATCGTCAAGGGCCGGCCGTTCGCTCCCGATCAGCGGATGCGCGCAATCCTGTCTCAGGCGGCGCCGATCGGTGCGGCGATTGCGCGCACTCTCGCGTACCGGCCACGTGACCCGCAGTCCTACATCTACGGCCGGGACGTGTCGTCGTGGAAGACGGCCTTCGTGGGCGGAAGCTCCGAGTTCCTGCACGACGGTGTTCGTCTCCTGGATGCCCGTACGCTGTTCCACTACGTCGCCACCGTCGTCACGCCGGCGATGGCGACGCCGACGGTGGGAGTGGGCTCGCAGTACGCCTACACCGCCGAGGACTCCGAGGGACAGTGGCTGGACGGGGGCCGCACCTACCGGGTGCACCTGCCCGCAGGCATTCCCGCCAAGGACTTCTGGTCGCTGTGCGTCTACGACTGCCAGTCCCGCTCCCTGCTGCAGACCGACAACCCGTACCCGTCACTCAACAGCAACACCGGGACGGTCGCAGCCGACGAAGACGGCTCCGTGGACGTCTACTTCGGACCCGCATCACCGGCGGGCCGGGAGTCGAACTGGATCCAGACGGTCCCGGGCAAGTCCTGGTTCCTGCTCCTGCGCCTCTACGGACCACTCCAGGCATGGTTCGATCGGACCTGGCGACCCGGTGAGATCGAACCCCTCGCCTGACCGAGACGCGGGGGGCGGTCTCGGCGCAGGAAGACTGCTCGCGTGATCGCACCTCCTGGCCCCGCCGGAGCGGCGATCGGACTTCGAGCGTGCTCGTCCGGTGGCGTTTCCCGACGGGGCACCGAACCACGATTCCGCAGTATCCCGCTGGGCGAGTGAGCGACGGACTCGAGCGCGGCAGGACACCTTCGGACTCGTTAGCCTGGGACGATGAGCACTCCCGTCATCACGCTGAATTCCGGTACCACCATCCCGCAGCTCGGCCTGGGAGTCTGGCAGGCCACCGACGAGCAGACCGAACACGCCGTGCGCTACGCCCTCGACGAGGCGGGCTACCAGCACATCGACACCGCCGCCGCGTACGGCAACGAGGAGGGTGTCGGACGCGGGATCGCGTCGGCGTCCGTCCCGCGGGAGGACGTCTTTCTCACCACGAAGTTGTGGAACTCCGACCAGGGCTACGATCGGGCGTCGAAGGCGTTCGACGAGAGTCTGCGCCGCCTCGGCACCGACTACGTCGACCTGTACCTGATCCACTGGCCGCTGCAGGACGACGACCGGCTGCTGCGCACGTGGGACGCGCTCGAGAAGATCGCCGAGTCCGGACGGGCCAAGGCGATCGGCGTGTGCAACTTCGAGCCGCACCACCTGCAGCTGCTCGTCCATCGCGGCGGCATGCTGCCCGCCGTCGACCAGGTGGAGCTGCACCCGCACCTTCCCCAGCAGGAGATTTGCGCCTTCGCGGCCGACCACGGGATCGCCGTCGAATCGTGGAGCCCGCTGGGCGGTACCAGCAACTCGGGCTGGGGCCGCGAGTCCAAGCCGAACACGCTCCTGGTCGATCCGATCATCACTCGCATCGCGGACCGGCACAGCAAGTCGGCTGCCCAGGTGCTGATTCGCTGGCACCTGCAGAACGGGTTGATCGTCATTCCGAAGTCCGTCCACGACGAGCGGATCACGCAGAACATCGACGTGTTCGACTTCGAGCTCGACGACCTCGATCTGAGCGAGATCGCGACCCTCGACGACGGCACGCGTGTCGGCATGCACCCGGACGAGATGAACCTCGGCGCACCGAGCTGACGGACCCACCCTGCACGGGCGGCCGCGCCCATCCGGCGCGGCTGCCCGCTCTTCGGACGCATTCGCCGACCACTCTTGCGCTCCCAGCACGGACCACGAATAGTAGAACACGTTCTCATCCGCAACCCGGCCGGCCACCGCCGGGTGCGCGATCGGTCCGCGCAGAAGGGGCAGGGCGTGACGACACACATGATCTCGGGCACCGCGATCGAGATGCCGGTGCGAGTCCGGACCGCGACGGCATTCACGGCGATGTACTCGGTGCCCGCCGCGCCGGCTCAGGCGCTGATCGACCACTCTGGACTCGAACTGCTGCACCCCCGCCCGGGTCGCGGAGTCTGCATCCTGGTGTTCGTGGACTACGTCGACGGTGATCTCGGACCCTACAACGAGTTCGGCGTGTGCTTCCTCGTTCGCGACCACCGCCGGCGCGGCGGCACCGCGCTGCGGGATCTGCGGGAACTCGTCCGCGGCGGCGCGGGTGCCCTCATCCACCGGCTCCCGGTGGACGGCGAGTTCACCCTGGCGGCGGGACGCGGGATCTGGGGATTCCCCAAGACTCTCGCCGACTTCGACGCCGACCACACCGGCGACGTCAAGCGCGCGTCGGTGCGCAGCGACGGGCAGCTGATCGCGGAACTGTCGGTCCGGCCGGGTTTCGCGGTTCCCGGCCGGGGCGCGGCCGCCTCCGTCACGGCCTACTCGCATCTGGGCGGCGTCACCCGGCGCACCGGATGGGCGATGCATCCCGCCGGCGTGCGCAGCCGCATCGGCGGCGCCGACCTGCAGCTGGGCACCCACCCCATCGCCGGTGAACTGCGCACCCTGGGTCTGCCCCGGCGCGCGCTGCTCACGTCGTCGATCTCCCGTCTGCAGATGACGTTCGGAGACGCCGAACCGATCTGACCCGACCGCCGGGTTTCGGCGCGCGCCGCAGTGGGCACCCACCGAGTCGAAGACACAATCGATCGGTGAGGTCACCATGATCAACAACAGCGACATCGATGCGCTCGTCGGCGCCACCGTCCACGGTCCCGGCGGCGACAAGCTCGGCAAGGTCGGCGAGGTCTATCTCGACAACCGGACCGGCAACCCTGCGTGGATCACCGTCGTCACCGGCCTGTTCGGCACCCGTCGGCACTTCGTGCCGATCGACGTCGCCGAGTTGGACGGTAAGGACGTCCGTCTGCCGTTCGACAAGGACACGGTGACCGGCGCCCCGAACATCGACGAGGACGGCCGTCTCACCCCCGAGGAGGAGACGCAGCTCTATCGGTACTACGACAGGGGGGATACCGATACCGACACCGGACGCGCGCCGGATAGCGACCGGACACCCGACACCGGTCGCGACACCGGCCGGACACCCGACACCGACCGACTGCGCGACGCCGATCGGACACCGTCCACCGGTGCGCCGGGTGTCGCGACCTCGGCGCCGCCGTCGGCACCGTCGCACGGCGGCGGCACCGGCGGGACACCGCAGCAGGGCACGCCACAGCACGGCACGCCACAGCAGCACGGCACGCCCTCGCCCGGTCCGCGGCTCCACAAGCGGGTCGTGACCACCGAGTACTACGTCGACGAGGGCGCCCCCGGCCAGCATCCCGGCCAGCATCCCGACCAGGAGGACCGACGATGATCGAACGCGAACCCGCCGGGGCCAGCGCCGCCGGCAGAGACCCGATTCCCAACCGCGACCGCGTTTCCGACCGCGACCGTGTAGTGGCGGACGACCGCGTCACCACCACCACCGCCGCCCCCTTCGAGGAGCGGGTGACGACGAAGCCCGCCAAGACGAGCGTCGCTGCCGCACTCGCACTCGCGGTCGGCACGGCCGCACTCGTGTGCGTGCTCTCGCTCGTCCTGTCGCCGGTGGGCCTCGTGCTGTCCATCATCGGCATCGTGCTCGGTATCGTCGGCCTACGCGCCGCCCGGCGCCTCGGCGTGACCGGACGGGGCGTTGCCATCGCGGGCATCGTCCTGAGCGTCGTCTCGCTCGTGCTGTCCATCGCGTACGTCGCGGGCGTCGTCACGGTGCTCAACAACGACCGCATGGTCGAGCAGCTCGAGCAGCAGCTCGATCGGGCCCGCGACCAGCTGCCCGACAGCATCGAGGTGCCGCAACCCGGCCAGTGACGGACCGATGCCTGCCGGAGCCGGCCCCTAGAGCCAGGTGTCCTCGGAGGTGCTCGTGAGAAACGCCTCGAGGTCGTCCCGCCAGGGGGCCGGCACCGTCTTGTCCGGCTCGATCCCGGTGTACTGGCCTCGATAGAACAGCAGCGGCCGTTCCTTCTCGTCCCGCACCTCGCTCAGCGACGACACCCGGCCGAACACCACCCAGTGGTCGCCCCCGTCGTGCACGGTCTCCACCGTGCAGTCGATGTGGGCGAGGGAGCCGGCGAGGATGGGCGAGCCGAGCGGCGACGGACGCCACTCGACACCGGCGAACTTGTCCGGCTCGCGGGATCCGAACCGCGCGCATGTGTCCCGCTGTTCCTCCGCGAGCACGTTGACGCAGAAGCGCCCGGAGCGTTCGATGGCGGTCCACGACCGCGACATTTTCGTCGGGCAGAACAGCACCAGGGGCGGGTCCAGCGACAGCGCCGCGAACGACTGGCAGGCGAATCCCACCGGCTCGCCGGCGTCGACTGTGGTGATGATCGTGACACCCGTACAGAACTGGCCGAGCACGGTGCGGAAGGTGCGAGGGTCGATCGTGACGTCGCCGGGTCCGGTCATGGCTGCAAGCCTACGCTGAAGTCGTGGCCCCACAGGCTGACGGCTGTGGACTCGCGGGCGATCCACTCCCGGTCCTCGACCTGCCTTCCCTCGCAGCCGAACTCGACGTCGAAACCGCCGGGGGTCTTCATGTAGAACGAGAGCATCAGATCGTTGACGTGCCGGCCCAGCGTCGCCGACATCTTGACCTTGCGGCGCAGGGCCCGGTCCAGGCACAGCCCGACGTCGTCGGAATTCTCCACCTCGATCATCAGGTGCACGATGCCACTCGGCGTGGGCATCGGAAGGAACGCCAGGCTGTGGTGCCGGGGATTGCATCCGAAGAAGCGGAGCCAGGCCGGTTTCCCGTCGGCCGGGCGGCCCACCATCTGCGGCGGCATGCGCATCGAGTCCCGCAACCGGAAGCCGAGGACGTCGCGGTAGAAGTGCAGCGCCTCCTCGTCGTCGCGGGTGGACAGGACGACGTGCCCGAGTCCCTGCTCTCCGGTGACGAACCGGTGCCCGTACGGACTCACGACGCGGCGGTGCTCGAGCGCGACCCCGTGGAACGCCTCGAGAGTATTGCCGGACGGGTCCTGGAACACGATGAGTTCGTCGACCCGGCGGTCGGCGAGTTGCTCGGCCGTGCCCTCCTTGAACGGCACTTCGGCGGCCGCGAGGTTGTCACGCACCTCCTGCAGCTCGGCGGCGTTCGCGGTCTCCCAGCCGGAGACGAGCAGCCGGTCGCTCTCGTGCGGCTCGATGACCAGCCGGGCCGGGAAATCGTCCATCCGGAGGTAGAGCGCCGCGGGATCGACGCCCTTGCCCTCGACCATGCCGAGCACCTTCAGACCGTATTCCCGCCAGGCGTCCATGTCGGTGGCGCCGATGCGCAGGTAGGCGAGGGATCGGATACCCATGTCAGTTGCTCCTGTCCGTCAGGAAGTCCGTTGTCAGGCGGTTGAACTCGTCGAACTTCTCGAGCTGAGCCCAGTGTCCGCAGCCACCGAAGACGTGCAGTTGCGCCCGCGGGATCATCTTGAGCGCGACGAGCGCGCCGTCGAGCGGGTTGACCCGGTCCTCGCGCCCCCAGATCAGCAGCACCCGCTGCCGGAGCTTGTAGGCGTCGCGCCAGAGCATGCCGAGCTCGAAGTCCGGACCGGAGAACGACTTCCCCATCGCGCGTGCGGCAGCGAGGGATTCCGAGGTGCTCGCGGCGGCGAACCGTTCGTCGACCAGCTCGTCGGTGATCAGCGACTGGTCGTAGACCATCACCCGGAGGAACGCCTCGAGCTTCTCCCGGGTGGGGCCCTCCGGCGGCGCCGCGAACCGGCCGAGGTTCTTCACGCCCTCGGTGGGGTCGGGGGCGAAGAGGTTGACGCTCAATCCGCCCGGCCCCATGAGCACGAGCCGTCCGGCGCGGTCCGGGAAGTCCAGCGCGAATCGCACTGCGGCGCCGCCGCCGAGCGAGTTGCCGAGCAGGTGCACGCGCCCCTCGAGCCCGAGGTGGTCGAGCAGGTCCTTCAGCGCGGTGGCGCTGTGCACGAAGTACTGCGGGTGTTCGGTGGGCTTGTCGGACCTGCCGTAGCCGGGCTGGTCGACACACAGGACGTGGAAATGCTCGGCCAGCACGGGGATGTTGCGGGCGAAGTTGGACCAGCCGGAGGCGCCCGGCCCGCCGCCGTGCAGCAGGACGATCGTGGTGTCGTTGCCGACCCCCGCCTCGTGGTAGTGCAACCGCAGGTCGTCCCGCACCTGCGCGAACCGGGACGTGGACTCGTAGGTGATCTCTTCCGTCGCAGTCAATTCGATATCCCCTACACCATCGTGTCGGTGATCGGCAGGCCGAACTCGCCGGCGCCGAACATCACGTAGGCGCGTTCGGCGTCGTTGGCGGCGTGGACCCGCCCGGCGTGGGCGTCGCGCCAGAACCGCTGGATCGGCGTGCCGTTGGCGAGGGCGGTGGCGCCGGAGTTCTCGAACAGCAGGTCGATGGAGGCGATGGCGCGGCCCGTCGCCCGGACCTGGTCGCGACGGGCACGCAACCGCAGGTCCATCGGGACCTCCTCGCCGGCGACGAGGTGCGCGTACTCCTCGGCGACGTTGCCCGACAGCTGACGCCACGCGGCGTCGATGTCGCTGGACGCCTCCGCGATCCGGACCTTGGAGAACGGATCGTCCTTGGCCTTCTCCCCCGCGTACGCGGCACGAACCCGCTTACCCTGATGGTCGACGTGGGCCCGGTACGCGCCGAAGGCCATGCCGACGATCGGCGTCGAGATCGTCGTGGGATGGATGGTGCCCCAAGGCATCTTGTAGACGGGTGCGGTGTTGCGCTCGAGCCCCGGCGCGGTGAGCTCGCTCATGGCGCGGAAGCTGAGGAAGCGGTGCCGCGGCACGAACACGTCCTGCACCACCACGGTGTTCGATCCGGTACCCCGGAGCCCGACGACGTTCCAGACGTCGTCGATCGCGTAGTCCGCGCGCGGGATCAGGAAGCT
Organism: Rhodococcus sp. DMF-1; assembly: GCF_021441945.1. Taxonomy (NCBI): domain Bacteria; kingdom Bacillati; phylum Actinomycetota; class Actinomycetes; order Mycobacteriales; family Nocardiaceae; genus Rhodococcus; species Rhodococcus sp. DMF-1. Next base: position 5,306,299 of record NZ_CP090442.1, on the reverse strand, counting down.
GCCGAAGTCGACGGGGCGGCCGTCCTTGATCACCGGGCCGCCCACGACGACCCAGGTGGCGTGGTCGCACCCGGAGGACCAGGCCCACGCACCGTTGACCTTGTATCCGCCGTCGACGACCTCGCCGGCGCCCATGGGGGCGTAGGACGAGGAGATGCGGACATCGGTGTCCTCGCCCCACACGTCTTCCTGGGCCTGCTGCGCGAACAGCGCCAGATGCCAGTTGTGGACACCGATGATGCCGGAGACCCAGCCGGTGGAGCCGCACGCGGCGGCGATGTTGCGGACCGCCGTGTAGAAGGTGACCGGATCGGCTTCGTACCCGCCCCACTGGCTCGGTTGGAGCAGTCGGAAGAAGCCGGTCTCCTGCAGCGCCTTGATCGAGTCGTCGGGGATGCGGCGAAGGTCTTCGGTCTCCTGTGCACGTTCCCGCAGGGCGGGCAGCAGCGCGTCGATCCGCTGCAGCACCTCGTGGCTCTCGTGGTCGCCCACTGGACGCTCCCGTCTGTTCCGGAATTGATCGCTTGATTCGAGACTAGAACACGTTCCCATTTGTGTCGAGACCGGAACCGCGTCCCAGGTCGACGGGCTTTCCGTGGGACGAAAGTCCTCGAACGCTTCCGGTACGCGCCAAAATTCTATAACGTGTTCTACCAAGCATCCGAAGGAAAGTGAGGGGACGATGGCACAGGTTCGCGAGATCGACGTCGGAGAGGTCCGCACGCGGTTCGCGCGGGGGTGGCACTGCCTCGGGCTGGCCCGGACGTTCAAGGACGGCAAGCCGCACGCCGTCGAGGCCTTCGGAACCAAACTCGTGGTCTGGGCCGACAGCGCGGGCGACCTGAAGATCCTCGACGCCTACTGCCGCCACATGGGCGGCGACCTGTCCCAGGGCGAGGTCAAGGGCGACTCCGTCGCCTGCCCCTTCCACGACTGGCGATGGGGAGGAAACGGCAAGTGCACCGACATCCCCTACGCCCGCCGTGTGCCACCGCTCGCCCGCACCCGCGCCTGGCTCGCGATGGAGAAGAACGGTCAGCTCTTCGTCTGGAACGACCCCGAAGGCAACACCCCGCCGCCGGAGGTCACGATCCCGGACATCGAGCAGTACGGGTCGGACGAATGGACCGACTGGACCTGGAACTCGATCCTCATCGAGGGCGCCAACTGCCGGGAGATCATCGACAACGTCGTGGACATGGCGCACTTCTACTACATCCACTACGCCTTCCCGACGTACTTCAAGAACGTCTTCGAGGGGCACGTCGCCGCGCAGTACCTCAACACCCGGGGCCGTCCCGACAAGGGCATGTCCACCCAGTACGGCATGGAGTCGCTGCTGAAGTCGTTCGCCGCGTACTACGGCCCGTCCTACATGATCAATCCGCTGACCAACAGCTACGGCGGCTACGAGGTCGAGTCGGTGCTGATCAACTGCCACTACCCCGTCACACACGACTCGTTCGTGCTGCAGTACGGCATCATCGTCAAGAAGCCGACGGGCATGCCCGAGGAGGCGTCGAACAAGCTGGCCGCGAAGCTGACCGAAGGCATCGGCGAGGGCTTCCTGCAGGACGTCGAGATCTGGAAGAACAAGACCAAGATCGAGAATCCGTTGCTGTGCGAGGAGGACGGTCCGGTCTACCAGCTGCGACGCTGGTACGAGCAGTTCTACGTCGACGTCGCCGACGTCACCGAGAAGATGACGCAGCGCTTCGAGTACGAGGTCGACACCACCAAGGCCAACGAGGCATGGCAGGCGGAGGTCGCCGAGAACCTCGCGCGGCAGAAGGCCGACCAGGGCAAGCAGGAAGCGGAGGTCTGACGATGGATCCCTCGACCCGGGCGCGCAGCTGGGCGAAGGCCCCGGACTTCGCCGGCCAGCCCGCCCGGGTCGAGGCGGTCCGCGCCCAGACCGCCATCGACAAGATCAACTATCTCGATTCGGGCCTGCACGAGGTGCAGTGCCGCGAGTGCGGCACCTGTGTCCTGGTGCGCAAGAACAGCTTCGACCACACGACCGTGCAATGGCGCGAGGACCCCGCGGCGGTGTGCCCGAATTTCCGGGGCTCCGAGGTCCCGGGCGCCCTGCGCGACGGCTGCCCGCAGCTGCGCGCCAGCATCGAGCAGGCCGTACTCGACGGCCGGATCACGATTCCGGACTGACAGCGCCACGCCGCACTATGCTGGCGTCGTGTTCCTCCTCTTCGGCTTCAGCACCAAGCGGCAACACCTCGGCTCCGGGCAGACCCGAACGTGCCCGAACTGCCACAACACCACACAGTGGGCACGGATCCGCGAATTCAACCAGTTCACGTTGTTCTTCGTCCCGGTCGCGCGATGGAAGCGCCGGCAGCTGGAGCAATGTGGCATCTGCGGCACCGCCGTCGAAGTCTGAGCGCCTTCATTCCGGGCGACCGTCACCGCCGGAGCGTCGGCGCACTCAGCCGATACCCGGATCGACGAGCCGAATCGAGCACCGGAGCTGTTCCGACAACTGCAACGCTGTGTGCTGCCAGACAAAAACAGTTGAGCAACATAGCTTTTCGTGTGCAGGTGAGACATTCCGTCACGGACGCCGCCTACCGGGCGTGCAACTGTTCCACAACTCCGCCCCCTCGACCGCCGGACCGGCCACCAGCGCGTCGGCGAGAATCCGGCCTCGGTCGCGCCGAGAGCGTGATCGTCGAATTTCCTCGTAGCGTCCTCGGCATCGCTCTTGCTTGTTGCGGCACCTCTTTCGACGAATCAGCCAGATCGTCCACCATTTCAGAACGCGACACCGTCATCGTCTTCCGCGAGTGCCGCAATACCGCTCGCATCGCACGAAACTCGGTACCGCACGAGCGGCCGTTCTCCGGTACGACCTGCGCGATCGATCGAGGCGAGGGAGAGATGTGCACCGCCCCTCGAGCCCGGACTGCCGGGCACCGCACGGACGCCACCGCAGGACCGGCCGGGACCGATGCACCGCGAGGTCGGTCGAAGAGCATGAAGTCAGATGCCGTCACAGCGATGAGTCCGCCGCCTCCCACGGGTCTACCTTTGCGACGGAGACACACCACTTCACCGGGAGCCGAGCCATGGGCCTGATCGACATCGAACTGTTCACCACCCTCGACCTCGTCGGACAGGCACCCGGCGGCCCCGACGAAGACCCGGAAGGATTCCCGTTCGGCGGGTGGCAGGCGCCCCTGCTCGACGAGGTCACCGGCGCGCAGATCGGGGCCGCCTACGACGGCACCGACGCCCTGCTGCTCGGCCGCCGGACCTACGACATCTTCGCCGCCTACTGGCCGCACCAGCACAGCGGCGAGGACCACGACATCGCCACACTGTTCAACAGCGTCCCGAAGTACGTGGCCTCCCGCGGCCGGCCCGACCTCTCCTGGTCCGGATCCACACAGCTCGGCCCCGATCTGGCCGGTGCGGTGCGCGAGATCCGGGACCGGCACGAGCACATCAAGGTCGTCGGGAGCCTGGACCTGGTCCAGACCCTGCTGCGCGAGAAACTCTTCGACCGGCTCGACCTGTGGGTGCACCCGATCGTGCTCGGCGTCGGGAAGAAGGTGTTCGACGCCGGCGCGGTGCCCACCAACCTCACTCTCCTCGCACCGCCGGTAGCCGGCCCGACGGGCACCGTGTACCTGCGCTACGCGCTCGCCGACGGCATACCCGGCACCGGGGACATGAGCGCCCCCGACCGCGGCGCCGGGAGGGACGGCTGAACCCGCCCCACCTGGGTCCGTGTGCTCGGCGGTGCCTCCGCCGGGTCTGCCGCCGTCGTTCCCCTCGGCGCATCACCGACGACGTAGCCCCCCCGGGGACGAACACAGTCGTACCCGGCGGCGTGCACTCGGGCGTCAGGTGCCGCAGAAGGTTCGGAAGGTTGCGCTGAACGACGGCGGGGCAGGGGTGGTGTAGTCGGACCATTCGTCGCGACGATCGAACGGATGCGTGACGACGTCGAGCAGCTTCTCGAACGGGGCGAACTCTCCGTCGGTCGCGGCCCGCAACGCGGCATCGAGCTGATGATTGCGCGGGATGTACAGCGGGTTCACCCGGTCCATCGCGTCCGCGGTCGCCACCGCCTCGCGCCCCTGTGCGGTCAGTGCGCCGCGCCAGCGCTGCACCCAGGGCCCCATACGCTCGCGGGGAATCAGGGCATGCAACGGCGTCGAATGTCCCCGCAGTTCTTCCGCGAGCGCACGGAAGCTGCCCGTCCAGTCGGCGCCGTGCCCGGCCATCAGCCTCAGCAGGTCGTCGACGAGCGCACGGTCGAGGAGTGTGCCCGCCGCCCCGAGTTTGGCCGCCATCCCGGCCGCGTAGTGGCCCTCGTACCGCTCCTCGAAGGTGTCGAGGACTGCCGATACCGCGCCGATCGCGTTCTCCGGCGTCGTGTCGATCAGCGGCAGCAGTGTTTCCGCGAAGCGCGCCAGATTCCATTTCAGGACAGCCGGCTGGTTGCCGAACGCGTAGCGGCCGCTGTGATCGATCGAACTGAACACCGCCGCGGGGTCGAACGCATCGAGGAAGGCGCACGGACCGTAGTCGATGGTCTGTCCCGAAATGGTCGTGTTGTCGGTGTTCATCACCCCGTGCACGAAGCCGGTGAGCGTCCACTGCGCCACCAGTGCTGCCTGTGCCTCGACCACCGCCTCGAAGAATGCCAGGTAGCGACTGCCCTCCCCCGTGGCCGGCAGCTCGGCCACCTCCGGGTAGTGGCGGGCGATCGCGTAGTCGGCCAGCCGCTGCAGGACTCCCTCCTGTCGGGCCGCGAATTCGAAGGTCCCGACCCGCAGGTGACTGGCCGCGACCCGGGCGAGCACCGCACCGGGCTGTGCGCCGTCCCGGCGTACGCGGCGGCCCGTCGCGACCACCGACAGCGCGCGCGTCGTGGGAATACCGAGAGCGTGTATGGCCTCGCTGACCAGGTACTCGCGCAGCATCGGGCCGAGGACCGCGTAGCCGTCACCGCCCCGAGAGAACGGCGTGGGCCCCGAGCCCTTCAGGTGCAGATCCACCCGCCGACCGTCACTGCCCACCACTTCGCCGAGCAGCAACGCCCGGCCGTCCCCGAGCAGCGGCGCGTACCCACCGAACTGATGGCCCGCATACGCCATCGCCACCGGCGTGGCCCCGGCCGGCGCCGTCGATCCGGACAACACCCCGACCCCGGCCTCGCTCCGCAGCACCTCCACGTCCCATCCCAGCGACACCGCGAGCCGCTCGTTGAGCGCCAGCAACTTCGGGTCGGGAACATGAACACCCTGCCACGGCACGGCCAGAGCACCCAGCTCGTCGGCAAAAGTGCTTTCGAAGCCGGCCACCGCCGAGTTCGTGCTCACCGTGGACTCCGGGAATGCAGCCATCAGTCGAGGGTAACCACACCCAACCCTGTCCCGCCGCTCACGACCGGGAACACACCCGGCCGCCCGGTGCCCGACGTCGCCGGGCCACGAGGCCCCACCGCACTCGCCTGCAAGGGCTCGTCACCCCGCGGGGGCGGCGCCGGTCGGCATGGCCCACCGCGTAAGCAGCGGGCCTGCGAGCCGAGGGGTGCGCCGCGAGCGCAGACGGGGGGCTGCCGGTCGGGGGCGGCGCCGGGTCACTGCGCAGCACCCCGCGCCGGCGGACCGGTCGGGCGCTCACGACGCGGGCGCGGGACCGGAGCCATGTCCGGAGCGGCGACGAGCGCGAGCCAGAGCGAGCCCGCCGAGGACCGTGCCGGTCAGTCCCAGCGCCACGGCGACGACGGCGCCGGCGAGCCCGTTGCCGGTGCCGAGGCCCCCGGCGGCGTTGACCCCGTGTACTCCACCGGCGATCACGCTGAGCGGCCCCAGCACCACGGCCACGATCGTCCGGGCTGGTCCGGTGCCGGGCCGGCGGGATCGGGCCAGGGCCAGCCCCCCGGCGACGGCGCTGATCAACCCCAGTACGGCTGCCGCTGTGGGCACGGCTCGTCCGACGCCGAGTTCGTAGCCGGCAGCGAGAACGACGACCTGTGTCGTCGCCGGTGCGGCAAGCAAGTCGAGGACAGGCATTGCGGATCCTTTCGGTCGAACGACGGCTACCGGAGGCCTCCGTCGCTGAGCGGACGCACTCGATCGTCGTGTCTCGGCAAACGCGGTGTCCTCGGGCGGCGGGCGGCAGCGGATACGGAGTTCGACGTAGGTCGCTCACCCGCAACCACGCTCCTCGACGTAGGCGGTTGCGCAGTTCGGGGGAGTTGTCATCCCGGCCCGGAGCCATATGATCGCGCCATGCAGGAGCGCGTCACGTTGTTCCGCCCGCCCGCCTGGGCGCAGGATGTGCTCCTGGCGGTGTTCATCACGGTGATGCAGGTCCAGGGAACGGTCGTCCGCAACGGCGGGGAACCGGAGGCCGTGCTGCGCCCGCTGTCCGACCTCGGGAATCTCGGCTACCTCCTCTTGGTCACCGGCGGCGCGGTCCTGGTCTGGCGCCGCCGCCGTCCCGTCGCAGTGTTCGTCGTGACCGCGCTCGCGAGCATGGTGTACTACGCGCTCGATTTCCCGGACGGTCCCACATGGCTGGGCCTGTTCGTGGCCCTCTACACCCTCACCGCCCGCGGCGACGGACGTCGCTCGCTGGTGGTGGCCGGGGTCGGCATTGCAGCACTGTCCGCGGTGTGGCTGCTCGCCGCGGCCGACATCGAGCCCCCCGCCGCGGTCGGCTGGGTGTACTTCCGGATCGGCGCCGCGGGCATGAGTGCCGCCCTCGGGGAGAGCGTCCGCTCGAGGAGAGTCATCGCGGAGGAAGCGCTCGAGCGCGCCGAACTGGCAGAACGCTCTCGTGAGGACGAAGCACGCGCCCGGGTCGACGAGGAACGGCTCAGGATCGCACGCGAGGTCCACGACACCGTCGCGCACGCCATCGCCGTCATCAACGTGCAATCCGGGGTCACCGCGCACGTGCTGGACAAGCGACCCGAACAAGCACGCCGGACGCTCGAGGCCATCGAGCAGACCAGTTCCCGGGCACTGCAGGAGATGCGGGCCATCCTCGGAGTCCTTCGCGACGACCGCGACGACCGCCTCCCGCCGCCGGGCCTCGCGCAGGTCGGCGAACTCACCGCCAGGGCGCGCGACGCCGGGCTCGACGTCGAGTTGGAGACGATCTCACCCCCGCCGCCCGTACCCGGCGCGGTCGGCAGCGCCGTGTACCGGATCCTGCAGGAGTCGATCACCAATGTGATTCGCCACGTCGGCCCGACCCGGGTCGCGGTCGTACTCGACTACGGCCCCGACGCCGTGGAAGTCCGCGTGACGAACGACGGCCCGCGCATCGGTGGGGACACCGAGGAAGCAGCCGACCGTGCCGACGGTGGGTTCGCCGGCACGGGCACACGCGGACACGGGATCGTGGGAATGCGCGAGCGTTGCCAGCTCCTGGGCGGAGACTTCGACGCCGGTCCGCTCCCGGGCGGTGGCTTCGCCGTCACCGCCCGGCTGCCCTTGGCCCCGACCGGAACGGTGAACGCATGAACCCGGGCGCCTCCGGCCCCGACGCCCCCATCAAGGTCCTGCTCGTAGACGACGAGCATCTCGTGCGGTCCGGTTTCAGGATCCTGCTCGAGGTCGAGGACGGCATCACGGTGGTCGGGGAAGCCGCAACCGGCGCCGAGGCCGTGGAGCAGGCCCGCGCCGTGCGCCCGGACGTCGTCCTCATGGATATCCGGATGCCGAAGATGGACGGCATCGAGGCCACCCGGCAGATCACCACCACCCCCGGGCTCCAGCACGTACGCATCCTCATCCTGACCACCTACGACACCGACGCCTACGTCTTCGAAGGCTTGCAGGCCGGCGCCAGCGGCTTCCTGCTCAAGGACGCCGGCCCCGCCGAGCTCCTGCACGGTATCCGCGTGATCGCCGCCGGAGAGGCTCTGCTCGCACCGCGCATCACGCGCCGACTCATCGCCCAGTTCACCGCACAGCGCACCGCCGACAAGGCCGCCGATCGTCGGCTCGAGGTTCTCACCGACCGGGAACGTGAGGTCCTGACGCTCGTAGGTATGGGCATGAGCAACAAGGAGATCGGCGCCGAACTCTGCCTCAGCCCGGCCACCGCCCGTACCCACGTCAGCCATGCCATGGTGAAACTCGGGGCTCGCGACCGCGCGCAACTGGTCGTCATCGCCTACCGAACAGGACTCGTGAAGCCGTGAGCGATCCCCCGCCTGTGAGCGCAGCGACGCGCCCCCGGGGGGCCGAATGTCACATCGCGTCGATCGGATCGACGCGATGTGACATTCGGTCGGGCAGGCGGGCGGGGGGTCGGTCGGGGGTCGGGCAGGCGGTCGGTCAGGCGGACTGCTGCTCGCGCTGGAGTTCGAGGGCGATGTCGATCAACTGGTCCTCCTGGCCACCGATGAGCTTGCGCTTGCCCGCCCGCACCAGCAGTTCCGCGGCGGAGACCCCGTACCGCTCGGCCTGGCGCTCGGCGTGGCGCAGGAAGCTCGAGTACACCCCGGCGTAGCCCATCATCAGGGCCTGACGGTCGAGGAGGCATTCGGCGGGCATCACCGGGCGCACGACGTCCTCCGCGGCGTCGGCGATCGCGAAGAAGTCGATGCCGGTCTTGATCCCCACCTTGTCGCACACCCCGACGAACGCCTCGACCGGGGTGTTGCCGGCACCCGCGCCGAACCGGCGGGCCGACCCGTCGATCTGCCTGGCACCCGCGCGGACCGCGGCGATCGAATTCGCCACGCCCAGGCCGAGATTCTCATGTCCGTGGAATCCGACCTGTGCGTCGGAGCCGAGTTCGGCGACGAGCGCCTCGACGCGCTCGGTGACCTGTTCGAGGACGAGCGCGCCGGCCGAGTCCACGACGTACACGCACTGGCAGCCGGCGTCGGCCATGATGCGGGCCTGCTCGGCGAGCTTCTCCGGGGTGACGGTGTGCGCCATCATCAGGAAGCCCACGGTCTCGAGTCCGCGCTCGCGGGCGAGCCCGAAGTGCTGGACGGACACGTCGGCCTCGGTGCAGTGCGTGGCGATGCGGCAGATCGAGGCGCCGTTGTCCTGCGCCTCGATGATGTCCTCCTTGATGCCGACACCGGGGAGCATGAGGAACGCGATCTTCGCGTGCTGGGCGGTGTCGACGGCGATCTTGATCAGTTCCTGCTCGGGCACCTTCGAGAACCCGTAGTTGAACGACGAGCCCCCGAGACCGTCGCCGTGGGTGACCTCGATGACGGGGACGCCCGAGAGGTCGAGGGCGGCGACGACGGCACGCACCTCCTCCCGGTCGAACTGGTGACGCTTGTGGTGGGAGCCGTCGCGCAGCGACGTGTCGGTCACGCGGATGTCCCACGACGGTTCGAAGAAGATGTCGTCGCGGCGGTCGGTAGCGGTCATCGGATTCACGCCTTCACGGAGGTGTTCGAGGGGAGGGCGTCCGCCGAGAGGAGTGCGCGGGCGATCTCCTCGCCCACCTTGGTGGCGGCCGCGGTCATGATGTCGAGGTTGCCGGCGTACGGCGGCAGGAAGTCGCCGGCGCCCTCGACCTCGACGAAGGTGGTGACGGTGGCGTGCCCGCCGGACACGACGGTCGGATCGTCGAACTGCGGTTCGTTGAGCAGACGGTAGCCGGGCACGTACTGCTGCACGTCGGCGACGACGCGGTGGATGGATTCGGCGATCGCGCCCCGGTCTGCGTCCTCGGGGATGGCACAGAAGATGGTGTCGCGCATGATCATCGGCGGGTCCGCCGGATTGAGGACGATGATCGCCTTGCCTCTGCGGGCACCGCCGATGGTCTCGATGCCCCGGCTGGTGGTCTTGGTGAACTCGTCGATGTTGGCGCGGGTGCCCGGACCGGCGGATACCGACGCCACGGACGCCACGATCTCGGCGTAGGGCACGTCCACCACGCGGGAGACGGCGTGCACGATCGGGATGGTGGCCTGGCCGCCGCAGGTGATCATGTTGACGTTGGGCACGTCCAGGTGCGCACCGAGGTTCGCGGGCGGCACGACGGCCGGTCCGACGGCCGCGGGGGTGAGATCGATCGCCCGGATGCCGGCCGCCTCGTACCTCGGTGCGGCCTCCCGGTGCACGTATGCGGACGTCGCCTCGAACACCAGGTCCGGCTTCTCCGGCTGCGCGAGCAACCAGTCGATCCCCTCGGCCGACGTCTCCAGGCCGAGCGTGCGGGCGCGGGCGAGTCCCTCGCTCGCGGGGTCGATACCGATCATCCAGCGAGGCTCGAGCACATCCGAGCGTTGCAGCTTGTAGAGCAGGTCGGTGCTGATGTTGCCCGACCCGACGATTGCGACACGTGCCTTGGCCATGGTTTCTCCTTGCAGTCGGGACCGGGTGGTCACGAGAACGTGAGCGAGACGGAGCCCAGTCCCGCGAACTCGGCGTGGAACTCGTCGCCGGGGCGCGCATCGATCGCCCGCGTGCACGAACCGGGCAGGACGATGTCGCCCGCCTTCAGCCGCACCCCGAAACTGTCGACCTTGCGGGCGAGCCACGCGACCGCGGTGACGGGATTGCCGAGCACCGCGTCGCTGCGTCCCTCGGCGATCCGCTCGCCGTTGCGGGTGAGCACCGCGTCGATGCCCTTGATGTCGATATCGGACGGCGCGACCCGCTGCGTGCCGAGCACCCAGCCGGCAGACGAGGCATTGTCGGCGATGGTGTCCGCGAGGCCGATCTTCCAGTCCTTGATCCGGCTGTCGATCAGTTCGATGGACGGCGCGAACGCGACGGTGGCATCGAGGACGTCGTTCTCGGCGCAGTCCGCCCCGGGCAGGTCCTTGCCGAGCACGAAGGCCACCTCGACCTCCACCCGCGGAAAGCAGTATCGCGAGGTGTCGACGGGCCGGTCCTCGAAGACCTGCATGTCGTCGAGCAGATGACCGTAGTCGGGCTCGTCCACACCCATCATCTGCTGCATGGCCAGGGACGACAGCCCCACCTTGTGGCCGACCACGCGAGCACCGGCCGCGAGGCGACGCCGGATGTTGATCAGCTGGATCTCGTAGGCGTCGACGACGTCGATGTCGGGGTGCCGGGCCACGAGCGGGTCGACGGGGGTACGGTCGCGCTCGGCGGCCTCGAGCTCGTCCGCCAGCCGGGTGCGCAGTTGCGTCGGCAGCATTGCGGTTCCTTCCTGTTCACCGGCGACCGGCATGTTCTGCAACCTGTTTCCGTTCGACGCGTGGTGTGCGGGTGATCTTCCTGGCAGAAGGGATGGACTCACCGCGCCATCATTCTATAACGTGTTCTACATGATCAAGCAGGAATACGACATCGTCGTCGTCGGCAGCGGCGCCGGCGGAATGACCGCCGCGCTGACCGCCGCGCACCGGGGCGCGAGCGTCGTCCTGGTCGAGAAGGCACCGCACTACGGCGGTTCGAGTGCGCGCTCGGGCGGCGGCGTGTGGATTCCGAACAACGAGGTCCTCGGGGCGGCCGGCGTCACCGACACCCCGGAGGCCGCCCGCACCTACCTGCACAGCATCATCGGCGACGTCGTGCCCGCCGGCAAGATCGACACCTACATCGACCGCGGGCCCGAGATGCTGTCCTTCGTCCTGGAGCACAGCGCCCTGGAACTGCAGTGGGTGCCGGGCTACTCCGACTACTACCCCGAGGCCCCCGGCGGCCGGCTCGGCGGGCGGTCCGTCGAACCGAAGCCGTTCGACGGCAAGCGACTCGGCGACGACCTCGCGCTGCTCGAACCCGACTATGTCAAGGGCCCACCCAACTTCGTCATCACCCAGGCCGACTACAAGTGGCTCAACCTGCTCATGCGCAATCCCCGCGGGCCGGTCCGCGCCGCGAAGGTCGGCGTGCGGTACCTGTGGGCGCGGGCCCGCAGAAGGCACCTGCTGGTCCGCGGCCAGGCACTCATGGCCGGACTCCGCATGGGTCTGCGTGACGCCGGAGTACCGCTGCTGCTGAACACCGCTTTGACGGACCTCGTCGTCGAGGACGGGGTGGTGCGCGGTGTGCGGGTCGAGTCGGACGGACAGCAGCGCACCGTCCGGGCCCGCCGCGGCGTCGTGATCGCCTCCGGCGGTTTCGAACACAACGAGCAGATGCGCACGCAGTACCAGCGCGCGCCGATCGGCACCGAGTGGACCGTCGGCGCGAAGGCCAACACCGGGGACGGCATCCGCGCGGGCCAGTCCCTCGGCGCCGCCGTCGATTTCATGGACGACGCCTGGTGGGGCCCGTCCTTCCCGCTCACCGGCGGCCCGTGGTTCGCCCTGTCCGAGCGCAGCCTGCCGGGCTCGATGATGGTCAACGCGGCGGGCCGGCGCTTCGTCAACGAATCCGCCCCGTACGTCGAAGCGGTGCACGCCATGTACGGCGGTCGGCACGGCCGGGGCGACGGGCCCGGCGAGAACATCCCGTGCTGGATGATCCTCGACCAGCGCTACCGCAACCGCTACACCTTCGCCGGCATCACGCCCCGCAGCCCCTTCCCCAAGCGCTGGCTGAAGGCGGGTGTCGTCGTCCGCGCCGGCTCGATCGCCGAGCTCGCCGGGAAGATCGGGGTTCCGGCCGCCGCCCTCACCGCGACGGTGGAACGCTTCAACGGTTTCGCCCGGGCGGGCCGGGACGAGGACTTCGGGCGCGGGGAATCGGGCTACGACCACTACTACGGCGACCCGCGCAACAAGCCCAACCCGAGTCTCGGCGTCATCGACAAAGCCCCCTTCTACGCGATCAAGGTGGTGCCCGGCGATCTAGGCACCAAGGGTGGCCTGCGCACCGACGCCGACGCCCGGGTCCTGCGCGAGGACGGGACCGTGATCGAGGGCCTCTACGCGGCCGGCAATGCCAGCGGTCCCGTCATGGGCCACACGTACGCCGGACCGGGCGCCACGATCGGCCCGGCCATGACCTTCGCCTATCTCGCGGTCCTCGATGCACTCGCCCGGCCGGAGCAGCCGGCGGTGCCGCCGGTCTCCGAGACCGTCGAACAGCACTGACCCGCACCCGGCCGCGCCGATCTCCGTCCGCCGAACAGAAAGGCTCATTCGTGCCCATCGATCCCGCCGTCGCGCTCGGCGCCGAACTGCCCGTCCAGGAATTCACCTGGAGCAGCAGCGACGTCCAGCTCTATCACCTCGGCCTCGGCGCCGGAGCCCGTCCCACCGACCTCGGTGAGCTCCGCTACCTGCGCGACGGCGACCCGCAGGTCCTGCCCACCTTCGCCACCGTCGCGGCGACGTTCCACGCGACCGAGCCGCCGAAGGTGTCGTTCCCGGGTGTCGAGATCGACCTGGCGAAGGTGGTGCACGGCAGCCAGGAGGTGACGGTGCACGCTCCCCTGCCGCCGGAAGGCAAGGGCCGCACCGTGACCCGGATCGCCGAGGTGTGGGACAAGGGCAAGGCCGCGGTCATCGTCCAGGAGTCGACGACCACGGATCCGGCCGGTAGTCCGCTGTGGACGGCCCGTTCGTCCATCTTCGCCCGCGGCGAGGGCGGCTTCGGCGGCGAACGCGGACCGTCCGAGTCCGTCGAACTTCCCGGCCGGGCACCCGATTTCGAGGTGGACGTCGCGACGCTGCCGCAGCAGGCCCTGCTGTACCGGCTGTGCGGCGACCGCAACCCGCTGCACTCGGATCCGGAGTTCGCGACAGCCGCCGGATTTCCCGCCCCGATCCTGCACGGGCTGTGCACCTACGGGATCGTCTGCAAGACGATCACGGATGCGGCCCTCGCCGGGGATGCCGTGGCCGTACGGGGATTCAAGGCTCGATTCGCCGGCGTCGTCTTTCCCGGCGAGACACTGAGGGTGCGCGCCTGGCGGACCGGCGACCGCGTGCTCGCGACAGCCGCGGTGGTCGAGCGTGACCTCGCCCCCGCCCTCACCGACGTCGTCCTCACCCTCGCCTGACCCCGTCCTCCCCCAGCACCGCCCTCCCCCAGCACCGCCCTCCCCCAGCACCGCCCTCTCCCAGCACCGCCCTCCCCCAGCACCGTCCCGGCACGGGGCGGTGAGAAAGCAGCGCATCCATGACGATTCGCACCGAACCCCTGCGCCTGTCCCGTCGCGGTTTCCTCGCGGCCGGCGCGGGTGCCCTCGCGGCCACCGCGCTCGGCGGCTGGACCCCCGTCCACGCCGTGCCGGCCGGCTCGTCCGGCGCCACGCTGCCCACCCCGGCCGCCTTCCCCGACGGCATCGCCCTGTACCAGCAGGCCTACCAGAACTGGTCCAAGGAGATCATGCTGGACGCCATCTGGACCTGCGCCCCGCGCAGTCCCGAGGACGTCGTCCGCCTCGCGAACTGGGCCCACGCCCACGGGTACACCATCCGGCCACGCGGCGCGATGCACGGGTGGACGCCGCTGACCATCGTCAACGGCGCACCGATCGACAAGGTGATCCTGGCGGACACGATGGTGCACCTGAACGCAGTGTCGGTGAACCCCGGATCGGCACCCGCCACCGTCACCGCCGGTGCGGGCGCGACGCTCGACGCGATCACCACGGCGCTGCAGGCGAACGGACTCGGCTGGGCCAACCTTCCCGCGCCCGGCGTACTGTCCGTCGCCGGTTCCCTGGCCGTCAACGCCCACGGCGCCGCGTTACCCGCCGACGGCGAAGCGCAGGTGCCGGGGAACACGTTCGGCTCGCTGAGCAACCTCGTCACGGAACTGACCGTGGTGGCGTGGAACGGGAGCGAGTACGCGCTGCGCACCGTCACGCGCGCGGACGCCGACAGCACCGCACTGCTCACGCACCTGGGTCGCACGTTCGTCACCTCGGTCACCCTGCAGGCCGGGCCGAACACGCGGATGCGGTGCCAGAGCTACACCGACATCGACTGGCGCGAACTCTTCGCCCCCGCCGGCGCCGCCGGACGCACCTTCGAGAGCTTCGTGCGCGCTTCCGGGCGTGCGGAGGCGATCTGGTACCCCTTCACCGACAAGCCGTGGATGAAGGTGTGGTCCCTCGCCCCCGAACGGCCGGCCACGTCCCGCGAGGTGTTCGGCCCCTACAACTACCCGTTCTCGGACAACGTCCCCGAGCCGGTCACCGATCTGCTCGGGCAGATGACCGCCGGGAATCCGGCCGTCGCCCCGGCCTTCGGCCAGGTCTACTACAACACCACCGTCGCGGGCCTCGCCGCCACGAACTCGAGCGACATCTGGGGCTGGTCGAAGGATCTGCAGTTCTACATCAAGGCCACCACCCTGCGGCTCACGGAGGGCGGCGGCGCGGTCCTCACCAACCGCGCCAACATCGCGAACGTGATCCACGACTTCACGCAGTGGTTCCATCAGCGCATCGAGCACTACCGGGCACTGGGGCAGTACCCGCTCAACGGCCCCGTCGAGATCCGATGCTGCGGACTCGACCAGCCCGACGACGTGCAGGTCCCGTCCGCCGGGCCGCCGACCATCTCCGCGACCCGCCCGCGACCCGATCACCCCGAATGGGACACCGCGATCTGGCTCAACGTGCTCGGGGTGCCCGGTACACCCGGGATGTTCGCGTTCTACCGCGAGATGGAGCAGTGGATGCGCGGACACTACGACAACGGCAGCGCCACGTTCCGTCCCGAATGGTCCAAGGGCTGGGCGTTCGGTCCCGAGCTGCCCTACACGGACCAGCGGATCGTCGAGCAGGTCCTGCCCGACACCTACCGCGAGGGCGTGCCCGCGGACGAGAACTGGGACTCGGCGCGAGCGGTGTACAACCGCCTCGACCCGCACCGGATCTTCAGCAACAGCTTCATCGACCGGCTGCTGCCCTGACGAGAGGCCGGCCCGTATCCGCGCCCCCCGGTGCTACTTGCGCGCGTCCTCACGCGCGCGAGTAGCACCGGACCGCGCGAGCATCGCGTCGACGGGACCCCTGCCCAAGCGGCCCCACAGCTGTCCCAGCCGCACCCACAGCTGCCAGTACGCCACACCCACGACGAGTGACGCCGCGAACGCGAGCCACGGGTCGATGTCCCGCAGTTGCGGATAGACCGTGAAGTGGGTCAGGTAGATGTACAGCGACGACGCGGCGAGCACCTCGGCCGGCCGCACCAGCAGCACCGGCCACCACATCCGCGGCACCCAGATCAACAGGAGCAGCCCACCGATCACGAGCGCGGTGCGCTCGGGTTCGGCGTGGAAGAACCCCGGTACGGTCGCGATCGCCACGGCGGAGACCACCAGCCGTTGCCACCCCGCGTCGGCCCGGGCTGCCGCCCAGCCCAGCGGAAAGAGCCAGAACACCACGTACGAGGCGAGGATCTGACTGGTCGGCATGTCCGGCCCGAGCACCTCGTACCGGGTCAGCAGCCCCAGGCCCACCAGTCCGAGCGGGAACGCGAACGGGAATCGTCGCTCGTGCCGGTCGAACCACGGAACGGCGAGCAGCAGAGCCACCGCGACCAGCGCGTACACCAGTGCCTCGACGAACCAGTACCGCCACTCCCTCGTCCAGGCGGGCGGTCCGAACACCCCGTTGAGCAGCAGCACACTCGACCAGCGGTACTCGCCGGTGATCACGTGTACCGCGCCGATCCACACGGCGGCGGGTGCGGCGACCCGCGCGACACTGAGCAGGGTGGTGCGCAGCCGTTCGGCGCGAGGCTTGGGCAGCTGGAACCGCGCGTAGTTGTAGCCCGCGGCGGCGAGCAGCACATGCGCTCCCCCCACGAGGGCGAACAGGTGCAGGTGCGAGCCGACGATGAACACGATCGCCACGGCACGGATGAGCACGTTGGTCTCGACGGTCCGCCAGCCTCGCGGTGTCCGGCGCGACGACGGGCTCAGCTCGCGCAGCGGCGTCGTCGGCCAGTCCGCGGGCAGGTGCCCGAGCAGCCGCTCGAGCCGCACCGACATGCGCACGTACGACAGCGAGTCGCCCCCGAGGCCGACGAACGTGCTGTCGTCGGTGACGTCGTCGCGGCTGAGTACGTCCGCGTAGAGCTCCCGCAGTTGCCGGAGGTCGGCGGCCCGAGATTCGGGGGCCGGCCGCGGCGGCACCGGGGTAGCGCCCAGAGCGGCGACAGCGCGGTAGTCCGGTTTGCCGTTCGGTGTGCGGGGCAGCTCGGCCACGACGCACACCCGCACCGCGGACTCGGGCAGTCCGCTCGCGCGCGCCGCGACCGCCCGTACGTGCGCGGCGTCGGCGGACTCGACGGCGACGATCAGTTCGTCGTCGCCGCCGGCGCAGCACGCGGCGAGTTCGTGGCGCGTGAGGACGGATTCGATGCGTTGCAGATCGATGCGAAGACCGAACAGCTTCGCGAAGCGCGATCGACGGCCGACGATCCGGTACAGCCCGGCGTCGGTGCGGACGGCGAGATCACCGGTGCGCAGTTCGTCGACGGTGCGCCCCAGAGCCAGATCGGACGGGTCCGTGGCATAGCCGAGCATGACGTTGGGCCCGGTGTAGACGAGTTCGCCGGCACCGTCGCCGGCCTCGGGCACGGGGTCGATGCGGAAGGCGCCGCCGGGGACGGGGACGCCGATCGTGTCGGGGTGCTCCGCGGCGAGATGCGGGGGCAGGTAGGCCATGCGGGCGGTGGCCTCGGTCTGCCCGTACATCACGAAGAACCGCCACCCGCGGCGATGGCCGAGGCCGACGTAGCGGCGGACGCGGTCGGGGTCGAGGCGACCGCCGGCCTGGGTGACGTAGCGCAGGTGCGGCAGGGCCATGTCCGCGAAACCGACACGGTCGAGCAGGTCGAAGGTGTACGGCACGCCGGCGAGTGCACTGATCCGGTGCCGGTGCACGAGGTCCCAGAATCCGGGGTCGGTGACGGACCGGTCGGTGAGCACGACGCCGGCGCCCCGCAACAGGTGGCTGTGCAGCACCGACAGCCCGTAGCAGTAGTGCATCGGCAGCGTGGTGATCGCGCGGTCGGTGTCGCGGATGTCGAGGTAGTCGGCGATGGCCTCGGCGTTGGCCTGCACGTTGCGGTGCGACAGGCGGACGAGCTTGGGCGAGCCGGTCGAGCCGGAGGTGCTCAACAGCAGCGCCAGGTCGGGGTGCAGGTCGTGGCCGGTGCCCTCGGCGAGTTCCTCCAGGCGGCCGCCGTCGACGACGACGTCGGGCCGGTACGCCTCGATCGTCGCGGCGAGGGCGTCGGGCCGGTCGCCGGGCACGAGCAGGACGGGATGGCCGGCGGACAGCGCCGCCAGGTAGGCGACGATCGCGTCGACGGTGTTGGCTCCGACGACGAGCACGAGCCGGCGGGTGGTGCCGAGTCGGTCGGCGATGCCGGCGACCCGCTCGGCCAGGTCGCGATAGGTGATCTCGGCGCCGTCGCAGACGAGTGCGGTCCGTTCGCCGTGCTCGGCGAGGCGTCGGACGAACGGAACCGTCGGACAGTCGACGAGCTCGGTGGAACGTGGTGACACCGCGGCAGTCTATAAGGTTTGGCTGTCCTGAATCCAGGCTCGGGCGGGTTCGCGGAGCAGGGCGAGGCGGCTGAGCAGCCGGTCGACGTCGGGTTCGGCGGGGACGGACGTCGCGAAGTCGGCGCGCGCGACGGTGGCGCACACGGTGAGCCGGGCGCCGGCGTCGCACAGCACATCGACGACGTTGCCGAAGCGGCGCAGGGCGTCCGGGTCGACCTCGCGCAACGGCGGGACGCCGGTGACGATCCACTCGCGGTGGTCGCGAAGGACTGCGAGGTAGTCGGCGGGCGCGGTGGGCGCGCAGCACAGGTCGGCGAAGTCGAACCAGACGACGCCGCCGCGCACGGCGAGCGCAGGCAGAGCCCGGCCCGACGGCCGCAGCGTTCGCCGCTCTCCCGGTTCCGGCAGGTCGAGGACGCCGGGCGAGAGGAACTCGCCCGACCCGAACCCGCCGTCCGGTGCGGGCGCGGCCGTGCGGCGACGGTCGATCGGCCCCCCGACCTCGACCACCTCCATCCGGCGTTCGAGCAGGACGATGGTGGGTTCGAACAGGTGGTGGAACAGGGGGTTGGGCAGCAACCCCGACGGCGGATAGTTGGAGGTGGCGACGAGCGCGACGCCCCGTCCGAGGAGGGTGCGCACGGCACGCGCGACGAGCATGCCGTCGCCGATGTCGTGGACGTGGAACTCGTCGAAGCACAGCACGCGGGCGTCGCCGACCGCGGCATCGACGGCGTCGTCGATCGAGCCGAGTCGATGCGCATGCGCATGCAGGGCGGTGAAGAAGCCGTGGAAGTGGTGCCGTCGCGCGGGCACGGGCACCGTCTCGAGAAACCGGTCCATCAGCCACGTCTTGCCCCGGCCGACCGGCCCCCACAGGTAGACGCCCGACGGGGAGGCCCGCCGGGCAGCGAGATCGCCACCGAGCCGATGCAGCGCCTCCGCGCCGGCGCGCTGGTGCGGATCGTCCACCGTCATCCTCCTCTGCACGTGCCGGGGACTCTACATGTGTAGAGTTCCGGGCATGGCCCGCAGTCCCGATCGCCGCGCCCTGATCGCCGAGACCACCCTCGACCTGATCGCCCGTGACGGACTGCGCGCCCTGACCCACCGGGCGGTGGACCGCGCCCTCGACCTTCCCGACGGTTCGTGCTCGTACTACTTCCGCACCCGCAGCGGTCTGATCGATGCGGCCGTGCGCCGTCTCACCGAACGCTCCCGTGCCGAGTTCGCACACTCCGGCCTCACCCGGCCACCGGCCCCGATCGACGTCGACGCCGCCGCGCGAGCGGTCGCGACGGTGCTCGACCACAACCTGAGCCACCGCCGCCGGGATCTGCTCGTGCGGTATGCCCTGGCCACCGATCCGACCATCGCCGCCGAACAGCGCGCCGCCCTGGCGACCTCTCTGTTCTCCCGCGAGGCCGCGCGCGGCCTCGCGCTCGCCTGCGAAGCCGAGGACGCCGACGGCGCAGCCGCCGATCTCGTGAGCCTGGCCGAGGGACTGACCGCGGACCGGCTGCTCGGCGCCCGGTCGCTGGACGGTGTCACCGCCGGCACGGAGGAGAGCGTCGCGCTACTGGCCCGGCCGATCGCGGTGTTCCTCCGGGGCCTGCGCCCCGAGCGGGACGTCGGCACCTGCGGAGGCACGCGCACGTAATCGATTGCGGCAGGCGAGAACCGGAGGTGGACGCACCGGGATCGCGGAGGCGGTCCACTGGCACACTCAGGTACCGATCCCGGCAAACGACTCGCTGAGCGCCGCGATACCGGCGCGCACCGCGGGCCGGTCGTTGTCCCGGCGCCGGAGGGCGTAGATTTCCCGCTCCAACGTCGGCCGTACCGGCACGATCGCGATCGTCTCCGGCACCCACACCCGAGCCAGGCGCGGCACCAGTGCGGCGGCGAGGCCGTGCGCGACGAACTCGAGCTGGGCAGCGAACTCCGGCACCTCGTAACGGACCCGGGGCTCGACGCCCCGCTTGCGCAGCGTCTGGACCAGCCAGGTGTGGAAGACGGCACCCTTCGTCCAGGTCGTCCACGGCATCTGCGCGATCTCGTCGAGATCGACGTAGTCCCGGTGCGCCAGAGGATGATCGATCGGAAGCGCAACGTCGGCGGAATCACGGTGCACGAGCGTGCATACCGCCGCTTCGGGGAGCTGGAACGGCATCGTGACCCAGCTGTCGACGACGGCCAGATCCAACTCACGCCGAACAACCGCAGGGACGAGTTCCTCGGTCTCACCGACGACGAAACCGATCCGGAGTCCGGCGTGGCGGCGCTGCAGGGCGGCGATCGCCGCCGGAGCGACGACCCGGCTCGCCGACGCGAACGACCCGATCCGCAGGTCTCCGACCACGTCGCGCTCGAGGGACACGACCTCCGATTCTGCTTGCGCCAGAAGGGATATCACCTCTCGCCCACGGCGCGCCAGCAGGCGGCCCGCATCGGTGAGCTGCACTCCGCGACCGGACGGCACCAGCAGCGCCACACCGACCTCGCGCTCGAACTTGTGCAACTGCTGCGATACCCCCGACGGGGTCACATGCAGGGCCTGCGCCGCCGCACTGATCGAACCGTACTCGGCGACCGCACACAGGGCCCGGAGGCGCTCGACGCTCAACACGGTAGTAACTCTACCGATTCATCGGCACGAATATTTACTTGTGCTCACGGGTCGGCCCCTCGAGAATTCGAGCATGACCTCCGGACCGCGCCTGCCGCCTGTGCTCGTCGCCCGCCCCCGCTTCACCGTCACCCCCGTGGATCCGCGGGTGACGGTGCTGGTAGGTGCCGCGGCGACGTCGCTGACGGCCGGCCTGATCAAGCTCTCCGGGGTGTCGCCGGCGACATCGACCCTCTTCCGGTGCGCATTCGCTCTTCCCGTACTGGGCCTTCTTGCCCTGCACGAGATTCGGCGACACGGAGGCATTTCACGCCGCGTGCTCGCCACCCAGGCGCTCGGCGGCGCGATGCTGGGCATCGACTTCGCGCTGTGGGCACGATCGATCGAGATGATCGGTGCCGGAATCGCCACGGTCGTCGTCAACGTCCAGGTCGTCGTCGTCCCGCTGCTGGCGTGGCTGGTCTTCCGCGAACGGGTTCCGGTGCGCTTCGTCCTGGCGGTTCCCTTCCTGTTCGCCGGTGTCGCGCTCGCCGGTGGAGCCCTGTTCGGCGGCGGCGAGACCGATCGGTCGATGTGGGGAACACTGCTGGCACTGGCCGCAGGCCTCGCGTACGGCACCTACCTCTTCGTCGCCGGTCGGGCGGGTTCGGAACGAAGAGCCTCCTCGCAGGTGTTCGTGTCGACTCTCGTCGCCGGCGTCGTCGGCACTTCCGTCGGCTCGCTGTGGGGCCCGGTCGACCTCACCCCCGGTTGGCCCGCCCTCGGATGGCTGGCGATGCTGGCGCTGAGCGGCCAGGTGCTCGGCTGGGTCCTGATCGGAATCGGCCTCCCCCGGCTCCCGTCCGAGGTCGGCGCGACGCTGTTGCTCGCTCAGCCCGTGCTGGCGATGGGGGTGGCGATCGCCCTCGTGCACGAGCGCCCCACTCTCGTCCAGTCGATCGGATGCGCGGTCGTGGTCGCCGCCGTCTGGTTCGTCAGCCGCGCACCGGCGACCCCCGAGCGGCACGACCGGCAGGCGCCACCCCCACAGATCGATCCCATCTCGTTATCCACCCGCCCCCGCGCCGTGTGCCCACCCGCCGACCTGGGGGCACGCCGCGGCGCACAGCAGAGTACATCGGTGTAATTCTCTGTGGCCCAGCGCAATTCTGCACTCGAGGGCTGCACATCGCGCTGCCGCACCGGATAATCCCTACCATGCCCCCAGCCCGCGCCTCCGTCCCGGCGCCGATGCTCGCCACCGCCGGCCGCCCGCCGATCGGCACCGGATGGGCGGTGGAGATGAAGTGGGACGGCGCACGCACGGTGGCGATGTGCGACGGCGAGCGGTGCCGGCTCCACAGCCGCAACGGCAGGGACGTCTCCGGGATCTACCCGGAGCTGACGATCGCGCTGTCGGCGCTGGCTCGCGGCCGTCCGACGGTCGTCGACGGCGAAATCGTCGCGCCCGACCCGCGGACCGGGGCGCCGTCGTTCCCCCGGCTGCAGAGCCGCATCCACGTGGCGAAACCGACGGCCGCGCTGATCAGGACCACACCCGTGGAGTTCTACGCGTTCGACCTGCTCGCGCTCGACGGCGCACCGACGACCGGGCTGCCGTACCTCGAACGCCGTCGCCGGCTGGTCGACCTGTCGATGTCCGGTCCTCTGGTCCGCACCCCACCGCACTGGATCGGCACCGATACGAAGATCCTGCTCGACCTCGCCCGCGACCACGGTCTCGAAGGCATCGTCTGCAAGCGGACCGACTCGACCTATCAGCCGGGACGCCGGTCCCCGGCATGGATCAAGACGGCGCTGCGCAGGAACACCGAGGCCGTCGTCGCCGGGTGGTTGCCGGGCACCGGTCCGCACCGCGCCACCTTCGGGTCCCTGGTCCTCGGCGCCCACGACGACGACGGTCGTCTCGTCCACATCGGCAACCTCGGCACGGGCTTCACCACCGCGGGGCGACGGGCCCTGTGGGAGCGGCTCGACGAACTCGAGCGGCCCACCTATCCGTTCGACGTCACGCCGCCGGCCCCCGTCGTCCGGGCCGCCCGGTGGGCCGAACCCGTACTGGTCGGCGACGTCGAGTACCGGGAGTTCACGGGCGACAGTCTCCGGCACCCCAGCTGGAAGGGGTTGCGACCGGACAAGGAGCCGGACGAGATCCTCGTTCCGCCGCTGCCGTAGCGCCGCGGGATCTCCCGGACGCGTCGTCCACCGTCACGGCGGCCGGTGGTGACCTCGGGTCACGGGAGTGGGACGCCGACCTCGTCGACCGCCAGCCACAGCCCGCCGAACTCCTCCACCCGGTGGCACAGCACCTGCCCGGGTTCCTCGTCGGCATAGAAGTACAGCGGATGCCCGGCGTACGTGACCTGGGTGGTCCCGTCGGAGCGCGCCGTGGTCCCCAGCAGTGCCTGGTCGGCGTCGCCGGCCGCGACGGGGGCGCCGACGGTGAGGACCGGCGGCCACGCCACGGCGCAGTCCCCGTAGCAGTCGGGAACCGTGCCCACCTCCCGGTCGAAGATGTAGATCGCCTGGTCCGTCCGGTCGAAGAGCATCTCACCGAGGGGACCGTTCGCCGTGGTGACCACCGTCGACTCTCCGGCCGCGGTCACCGCGGGGCCCGACGCCGGGGCGGCATCGTCGGTGCTGTCGTCCGTCGCCGCACAGGCGGTGGCGACGAGCATCGCGAGCGGGAGGATCGCGCACCGCGCGGCAGGGGCACGCCCGCCGAGTCGCGCCGTCACCGGTGCTCGGGATTCTCGAACGAAGGATGACAACCGGCATCCCACAGGGAGCGTTGATTGCCCCCGACTGGAAAACCGCCGGCCCGCACGAGCAGCGCGGCGGTGTGCATGAGGTTGTAGGTCATGAAGGCGGTGTTGCGGTTGGTGAAGTCGTTCTCCGGACCGCCCGACCCCGGATCGAGGTATGACGGGCCCGGACCGGCCTCCCCGATCCAGCCGGCGTCGGCCTGCGGCGGGATCACGTATCCGAGGTGCTGCAGGCTGTAGAGGATGTTCATCGCGCAGTGCTTGACGCCGTCCTCGTTGCCGGTGATCAGGCAACCGCCGGCGCGACCGTAGTACGCGTACTGGCCGTGCTCGTTGAGCAGCGACGAACAGCCGTAGAGACGTTCGACGACCTTCTTGGTGACCGACGAGTTGTCACCCAGCCAGATGGGGCCGGCGACGACGAGGATGTGCGCGGCGAGGATGCGCTCGAACAACTGCGGCCATTCGTCGCTCGGCCACCCGTGCTCCGTCATGTCGGGGTACACGCCCGTCGCGATGTCGTGGTCGACGGCCCGGATCTGGTCCACCCTGACGCCTTCCCGTTCCATCAGCGCCACACTGCGATCGATCAGCCCCTGCGTATTGCTGGTCTCGGGCGACCGTTTGAGTGTGCAGTTGACGAACATGGCGCGCAGCCCCTCGAACCGGCGCGATCCGTCCGTGCCCTGCAACCCCTCGAAAGCCGGTTCGGTCATGGGTCCTCCCACACGAGATCCGCACGCCCACGATAGACCGCGACGACTGCCCACGGAAGCGGTTCCGCGTCCGTCCTGCTGCCGGCGACCTCCGGTAACGTGCGGAACATCTGGCCCAGGGAAGGGACCGGCTCCGGTGACGGACGAACTCGACGCAGCCTCCTACCGCGACCGGATCGCGGCCGCACTGACCACGTACGCCTGCGGAGACGCGTTCGGCGTCCCCTGGGAGGGCGCGGACTCCGCGGACATCGATCTCGGGACGGCGGCAACCCTGCCCGTCCGGCCGGGCCGGCCCCGGGGCGCGACGTCCGACGACACGGCGCTCACCCTCCTCGTGGCCGAGGTGCTGACGACGACCTCGAACGAGGACCCGGGCTCGAGGTTCCTGCGTCTGCTCAGCGAGCGCGCCGAGACCGTCCCGGGCCTGGGGCCCTCCACACTGGCCGCGATCCGGGCCTTCCGCGAATCGGGCCGGCGTCCCGAGACCGGTGGCGACACGAACGGCGCTGCGATGCGGGCTCTTCCGGCCGGTTGGGCGGTTCCGGTCGACGAACCGGATCGCCGGCGCGCACTCAGCCTGGGTCTGTCCCGGGTGACGCATCCGTCACCGGACGCGCAGTGCGCGGCAGCGGTGATCTCGGCGTGCGCCTCGTGGTCGCTGGAAGGCGCGGACGCGCAGCGGTTGCTCGAGGTGGCCCGCGACGAGGCGCGCATCGCGACCGGGGAATTCGGTGGTGGCCGTCGTCTGGGGGACCTCCTCGCCGCGGTCGCGACGGACCGCTGGAGCGCCGCCCCGTCGGGCGTTTCGCTCGAACCGTACGACACCGTCGCCGCCGTGCTGCACTGCATCGTCACGGCGCGGTCGCCGATCGACGCCATGCGCGCCGCCGTCGCGCTCGGCGGGGACACCGACACGGTCGCCGCCCTCGCAGGCGGTCTGCTCGGTGCCGGATTCCCGTCCGCGGAGGCAGCGCTCACGCAGATCCCCTGGTCGTCCGCGGTGCTGCTGCCGGACGCGGCCGTCGTCACCGGATTCGCGACCGGTCTTGCCGCGGCGCGAGCCGCCGGCCGGTAGACCGCCGGTCACAGGACGCGGTCTCGGTGCGGCGCCGCCGGCCGGGAGGCGAAGGCGCCGCGGCGTTCGTGCCGGTGTCGTCCATGACGGTCGACGGGAACGGGTGTGGCGTCTTCACGGGAGAGCGTGGAACTCGAGCTGGGCTGCCGGTGCGGAACCGTCGGAGCAGTTGCCGGGGTGCGCGTCGAGACGGGTATCGAACGTCAGGCCGCCTGTGCGACCTCCGCGCTCGTCACCGGGATCGACTGCTGCGATTCCGCCTGCGCGACGGCCGCCGAGGGCGCACCGCAATGCCCGGTCGCCCGGCACACCAGGTGTGTGGCCGCGCAGAAGATCCCACCGAGTACTGCCCACAGCAGCGAACCGAACATCCACAGCCCCACCACCGCCACGGCCAGAATCAGTATGCCGTCCAGCACGAAAGCCATCGTGGGATGTGCAACCAGCGGTTCGTCGTTGCCCTGCCGTTCCGACTCCATACGCCCGTCTCCTTTCCTGCCGACTCCGTATCCGATACCCCGCTCGGACGGAATCCACACCCCGGGTGCACGAACCCGGGAGGCGCCGCAACGAACGCGATACGCGTTCGACTGGCGACATCGTTTTGTGATGCGATACAAATCAGTGCATAATGTGAGAGCGATCACATTGTGGTACGGCAGGGGGTACATCGTGATCCATACCTTCGAGGGTCGGCACAGGTTACCGACCGATAACGACGAGGCCGACGAGTCCCGCTCGCGTCTGCGGCACACGTCCGGCACGGCGGGCGTCGCCTGCGCGGTAGCGGCAGCCATGACGGTCGCCGTCACCGGTTCGGTGCTGCTCGGACTCGCGATCGCGGTATCCGTTCTGGTGGCCGTGGCCGTCGCCGCCGTCATGATCTGACGTCGCGGGGCCGGCCTCGGGGAGCGCCGAGGACTCGGCACGGCGATCCGGATCGTGTTCTTCCGCGACGACTTCTTCCGCGACGACTTCTTCCGCGACGACGACGCGCCGGCCTGCATGGCGAACGTCCCGCCCTCCGGCCGAGGGCGGGACGTTTCGGGCTCAGCTCAGCGCCGGTCGCGGACGGTGTGTGCGGCGTCGCGTGCGTCACCCTGCACCGTGCGCGCGGCGCCGGCACCTTCCTCGGCGACGGTCGTCGCGGCATCCCGAGCCGTGTCGGCGACCGCGTGCGCCGCCTCCTGCGCGGGCTGCGCGAGCCGCTGAGCGGTGTCCTTGGCAGCGTCGGTAGCTTCCTGCAATGCCGGCTCCGCGGTCTCCTTCAGCGCGACGGCGGCCTGCTGCTCGGACCGGCTGGCGGGCACCAGCGCGGCCGCCACGAGGCCGGCGCCGAACGCGATCAGCCCGACCGCCAAGGGATTGCCCTGCGCCTGCTGCTGCGCGGTGGCGGGCACGCCGCGTGCCGCGTCGGTCGCCGACGACACGGCCGAACGGCCGGTGTCCGACAACTGCGACGTCGCGTCCTGCGCCGTGCCCATGACCCTGTCCCGCATCCGGGACAGCGAGCCGCCGATCCCGCCGACCTTGCGCCGGGCGATCGTCGAGGGCCGCGCCCGATCGGCGAGCGTGTCGACGTCGGCGCTGAGACTGCGTCGCGTACGGTCTATTTCGGCGCGGATCCGATCCGGGTCGTCGGTGTTCGTCATCGCTTCTCCTGGGGATGAGGGGCAAGTGCTCCGGGCACCTGGGAAAGGGTTTCGGTGGTGCGGGGAAGTCCTTTGGCGCGAGCCAGCTCCGAGCGTCCCAGCACGGCCAGCAGCGTCGCGACGACCGCCCACACGACGGTCACGACGAGGGCCGACCAGCCGCGGCCGATCGCATTGCCCAGCGCCCACCATGCGGCGATGGACAGGAACAGCAGCACGAAGTGCGCCGCCACCGCGGCGCCGGCCAGCATGCCGGCGCCCTTGCGGGCACGGGTCGCGGTCTGGGTGGCCTCGGCCTTCGCCAGTGCCAGTTCCTGGCGCATCAGGGTGGACAGGTCACCGCTGACATCGGCGAGCAACTCGCCCAGCGAGCGCTGGTCGCCGGCTCGATTGTGTTCTGCGGGAGGAAGAGTCACGGCCGCACCTCCCCACCGGGATGCGGCGGTGCATATCCGCCGGGCGGCGGGGTGCCCGTCCCCGGCGCCGAGTAGCCGCCGGGCATCGGAGCCCCCGTCGCGGGTCCCGCAGGATACGTTCCGGGCGCCGACGTGCCGGGTCCCTGCGCCGGGTACGCGTATCCGGCGGGCCCGCCGGCGCCGGGATCGGCGGCGGTGAACCCGGGGTGCGCGACCCCTGGGGACTGCGCCGTCGGCGAATGAGGCGCGGGAGAAGCCGGGTCGGAGGAATGTGTTGTCGCGGAACCCGATCCGGAGTCCGCGTCCTTCAGTCCGCGACCGAGCCGGCCGAGGACGAATCCCGCTCCCGCAGCGAGGGCGATGAAGGCCCCCGGTCGACGCCGGGCGAAACCGCTGACCTCGTGCAGGACTCCACCCGGCTCCCGCTGTTCGAGCCAGGAGGCGACGGTGTCGGCTCGGTCGGCCGCCTGGCGGACGAGGTCACCGGCCATGCCGGGCTGCTCCGAGTCGCGCGCCATCGAACCGAACTGCGCTCCGAGCGTGCGCAACCCCTCGGCAACCTTCTTCTGCTGTCGAGCGGCCTGGTCGGTCAGTTCGTCCCGGGTGCGCCGCAGCACGTCCTGGGCCTGCGCAGTCGCTTCGTTCTTCACGCGGGCAGCCTGATCGCCGGCCGTTCCGGCCACCTCCCGGCCTGCGTCCGCGGCTCGCCCGGCGACCCGGCCGGCCTGTTCCTGCGCGACCTGCGCCGACGACGCATCGTCCGGTTCGCCGCGTGCCGTCCGATACTCGTCGAGACGGTGCCGGGGCTCCGGTATCGGACCGTCCGGGGAGGTGAAGGGTTGCTCGGTGAGCGGGTCGGTGCTCCGTCCGCCCGGGTCCGGGTATCCGCTGTACGTCATCAGTGTTGTCCTTCCGAGGGGATCGGGAATACGGCCGGCACTTCTGCACGGTCCTGCCTGTGCCGGGCCGTCCCGCCGTGTCACCGGCGGTCGCCGATGGTCGTCGATCTCCACCAGCCGTACGCCCCCCGCTTACCCGGGTCCGGGAGAGGCAAACGTGCCGCATATCCGGCATTACCGACGGTTCCGGCAGTTCCGGCAGTTCCGGCGGTCGGCCGGAACCCGCCACCCCGTAGCCCGCATCAGCCGGTGACCACCAGCAGCCAATCCTCCGCGCCACCGACGTTCGTTCCCGGCGTGGACACGTTTCCGTCCCGGTCCACCTGCGCCGGCAACGCGGGCGCTGCGGCATCGGCGGGATCGATCCAGGCGTAGCTCGCTCCCTGCGGGATCAGGGAGAGCGCGAGCCGGATCGTCCGCTCCGTCGGCACATAGACGACGGCGAGGGCGCCGTCCGGCGTGCGTGCGGCGGTGACGTAGTCGTTGTCCAGGACGTCCACCGTCTCGTCGTCCGTCGCGCGGGTCCCGCGCCCGTCGAGGACGAACGGGTCGTCGACGTCCGGCACCAACTGCCACCACGCCCACGACGCCCACAGGTCACGGAGAGCTCGGAGTTGCGTGACGGCGGGGGTATCGAGACGCGCTTCCCAGCCGTCCCGGAACTCCCAGTCGTCGGAGCCGCGGAACTCCCCCGGGGAGCCGGATGTCAACGCCCACAGCGCTTGGCGGCGAAGCGTCTCGTCGGTCGTCGGCGCAGTCTCGGGCTGGTTGTTCTCGCCCTCGTAGTTGCCCTCCGCGAACACGGCAGGACGCGGATCCCGGACGCCTGCCGGTCGCTCGTACCCGTCCAGCACGGCCTTGTAGGTCGGCAGGTAGGTGTAGACGAAGTTCCAGTCCACCAGTGGCTCCCAGAACGGGTTGTCCGTGGAGAGCGATTTCTGGGGGCCGAGCTGTATCGAGAACGGCCTGTCCGAGCCGGCCGCCCTGATCCCGTCGAGCACGGCGCGCAGTACCCGGTCCGATTCGGCCCCGGCGGCAGCGTCGTCCGTGTCGGGCGAATAGTCACCGCCGGTCAGCCAGACGATGTTCGGGAACCGGGCGTATCGCTGGGCGATCATCCGGCCGTAGACCGCAGCCTGTTCGGGAGTGGCCGATGCGAACACGCCCGAGAGGTTCCACCCGTCGATCGGATACAGGAACAACGTGTTTCCGTACCGGCACGCGATTCGGGCGTACTCGTCGACGCGCTCCCAGTACGGCTCGTTCCATGCGGTGATGTCGCCGCCGACGAACGGTTCGATGCCGTCGAAAGTGGCTCCGTTCTCGTTCGGCCCGCCGTTGTCGGGGTCGGCGATCACGGAGACGAGGGCCGCGTCGAACCCGTGCGCTGCTCGATTCGCGAAGTACAGCTCGGCCTGCTCGGGCGACCAGTCCGCCATGCCGGACCACGGCGAGTCCCCGCGGATCAGAATCGGGTCACCGTGCTGATCCTCGAAGTAGCGGCCGTTGCGACCGACGGAGGAGACGTAGCGATGGCCGGCGCTCTCGGCGACGTCGCACGCGGCGGCCGCCGGGACGGTCGCCGGCGGCGACGAAGGAACCCGCGGCCCGCCGCGGTCCGTGCAACCGGCGACGCAGAGCAGGACCAGAAGGGACAGGGCGGAGTGTCTGTTCACGGTTCTCCCACCCGGCTGCGCGCTCGACGGAGTGCGCGTCCGACGAGGCTTCAGCCGTTCCACCGGCCCCGGGGCCGTACGGGTTCGGCTCCGGATGCGCTCAGCCGAGTCTATGCCGTCGCGACCCGGCCGGCCTGAGCCTTCCGTGCCGGACACCGGCCCGATCGGTCCTGAGCGGTCCCCGTGCCGTGAGCCGAGCGCCCGTTCCGCCTCGAACGCCACCCGGTCCGGCTTACCGTGAGCGTGCGGCGGCATGTTCGCGCCCGGGCGATCACCGGCCGCACACACACGGAGAGGGAGCACGTTGAACGATCTCCTCCGGCAGGTCGCCGAACTGCGCACGGATCTGCGGGCCCTGGACCGGCGGGTGCGCTCCCTCGCCGATGCGTTCGACATGGTGGAGCCGGCGGCGGACGACGACACCGGCGAGGCCAACCTGCGGGAGGTCATCGACAGCCTCAGCGACGCCCATCTGGATCTGAGCACAGCGGACAAGCATCTCGAAGCTGTCGCGTCCCACGCGGCACGCCTGCGCGGCTGAGCTCGTCGGCCGTCGCGGCGGACATCACCGCGGTAGGCTCGGGCTCGCCACTGTTCGACCACGACGGCCGGTCCCACCGGCGCCGCAGGAGGCAGTTACATGAACGGTGCCGTCGGCAGCGACCCGCGGATCGCCCACCACCCCGCCTCCAGGGGTGCGCCCGACACCGGGCATCTGCCGCAGCGGCCCCGCGTGGTGGTCGTCGGCGCCGGCATCGCAGGACTGACCGCCGCCACCGCGCTCGCCGAGCGCGGCGTGGAAGTCGAGGTGCTCGAACGCGAGGCGTACCTGGGCGGACGGGTCGGCGGCTGGCGTGAACGTCTCGACGACGGCACCGGACTCGCCATGAACCGCGGGTTCCACGCCTTCTTCCGGCAGTACTACAACCTGCGCCGGTTGTTGCGACGGACCGACCCCGATCTGCAGCGGCTGACGGCGGTCGACGACTATCCGCTCGTCGACGGCGCGGGCCGGCGCGACACCTTTCGCGGAATTCCCAACACCCCACCGTGGAACGCACTGGTGTTCGCGCTGCGCAGTCCCACGTTCCGGCTGCAGGATCTGGTGCGCATCGACGTGCGGGCCGCGGCCCCGCTCGCGACCGTGTCCGTGCCGGAGATCTACGACCGGCTCGACGACGTCGACGCCCAGACCTTCCTGCAGCGCATCCGTTTTCCGGAGGCGGCCAATCACCTCGCGTTCGAGGTGTTCTCGCGCAGCTTCTTCGCGCCCCCGGCCGGGATGTCGGCCGCCGAGCTGGCCACGATGTTCCACATCTACTTCCTCGGCTCCGCGGAGGGCCTGCTGTTCGACGTCGCCACCGGCAACTTCGACACCGCCCTGTGGGGACCGCTCGGCCGGTATCTCGAGGGCCACGGCGCGCGCATCCGGACCGCCACCGCGGTGACCGGCATCGAACCCGGCGGCACCCGGACCTTCCGCATCCACGACGACACCGGCGGCAGCACCGACGCCGACGGCCTCGTCCTCGCACTCGACGTGGCCGGATTGCGCGCCCTCGTCGACGCCTCGCCCGATCTCGGTGATTCCGGGTGGCGCTCGCGGGTGCAGCACCTGCGGTCCGCTCCCCCGTTCCTGGTGCAGCGGCTCTGGCTGGATCGCCCAGTCGCCACGGACCGCCCGGCATTCCTCGGCACCGGCGGCCTGCGCCCGCTCGACAACATCAGCGTGCTCGACCGCTACGAGGAGGAGGCCCGCGGCTGGGCCGCTCGCACGGGCGGTTCGGTCGTGGAACTGCACGCGTACGCCGCCACCGGCGACGGAGTCGGCGAATCGCGTTCGCCCGAGGATGTGCAGGCGCAGGTGCTCGCGCGCCTGCACGCGATCTACCCCGAGACCGCCGCCGCCCGCGTCGTCGAGGAACGCACGCTGTGGCGCCAGGACTGCCCCCTGTTCGGGGTGGGCGATTTCGCGCACCGGCCCACCGTCCGCACCCCGCACGAGCGGCTGATGCTCGCCGGCGACGGCATCCGCATCGACCTGCCGGTGGCCCTCATGGAACGCGCGGCCACCACGGGGTGGGAGGCCGCCAATGCCCTTCTCGCCCAATGGGGCATTGCCGGCCACGACCTGTACACGGTTCCCACCCGGGGCCGCTCGACGGTCCTGCGCCGGCTCGCCGCCCTGGAAAGGCGCCCCGCATGAGCGTGCTCGATCCGCTGTACCGTCGCTGGCCCGCCACCTGGCCCGTCCAGCCCATGGATCCGGACCGCTGGGCCGCACAGGCGCCCACCTACCGGGGTGCCCGCCCCGAGCTGATCAACGCCGTCCTCGACCGCTCGCAGCGCCGGCCCTCCGGCAACTGGTACGTCGTGGCCGCCAGCCGGGACATCGGTGCGGAGCGTCCCTTCGGCGTCACCGTCGCCGATGTCGAACTCGTCGCCTGGCGCGACGGCGAGCAGGTGATCGTCGGCCCCGGCGCGTGCCCCCACCTCGGCGCGCCGATGTCGCTGGCAGCGGTGGACTGCGGTGCGCTGGTCTGCCGTTGGCACGGTCTACGCATCGACGCCGCAGGCGCGTACGGCTGGAAACCCTTCCCGAGTCACGACGACGGGGTGCTCGTATGGGTCCGGCTCGACCACGTCGGCGGGGAGACACCGACGGAACTGCCCGTCGTCCCCGAGCGTCCGACCGCCGACTCCCGCATCGCAGCCGTCGCCACCCTCGTCGGGGTGTGCGAACCCACCGACATCGTCGCCAACCGCCTCGACCCGTGGCACGGCGCCTGGTTCCATCCGTACTCGTTCGCCCGCCTCGAGGTGGTCGAGGCACCCTCCACCCACGGCAGCCCGGGCGACGAGGACCGGTTCGTCGTCGACGTCACCTTCCGGGTCGCCGGCCGGATGGGGGTTCCGGTCCGCGCGGAATTCACCAGCCCCGAACCGCGCACCGTCGTCATGCGCATCGTCTCGGGCGAAGGCGTCGGGAGCGTGGTCGAGACCCACGCGACCCCGCGTGGCACCGGCCCGGACGGCCGTCCCCGGACGGCGATCGTCGAGGCCGTCGTCGCCGACTCCCCCCGCCCGGGGTTCGGCATGGCCACCCGGCGCGCGGCCGCCGCCCTCCGCCCCCTCATGCAGCGCACGGCCACCCGGCTGTGGCGCGACGACCTGGACTACGCCGAGCGTCGCTATCAGCTCCGTGCCGCGACCTCACCGGGCCCCGTGCCCGGACGCTGACTGCGCCGCATCCCCGTCCCGCCGCCGCACCGTAGGTCGCCTCGGATTCGGGTCCGAGGACCCTGGTCCGCGCCGCGGCCCGCGCGCACAGTCGAGACATGCTCGACACCGTCCTCGACATCTTCCGGGTGCGCCAGTACTTCGACGTTCTCGCCCGCGGTCGGGACGTGGTCGACGGCGTGCGCACCGACACCGGATTCCTCGTCGACGGCGCGCGGGCGGCCCTGCAGCGGCCGTCGGGCCTATGGGACCGGGAACTGCATCCGTTTCCCGCGTTCGAGCCCTTCCGGGTCCGTGTCCGGGAGGGCGATCGGATCGCGCTGGCCGCGACCGGGGGCAGCGGAGCGCTCGCATCGCTGGTCGGGGTGGCCCGCGCACTGGAGGAGGGCGGGATCCGGCCGTCGGTCGTCTCGCTGTGCTCCGGTTCCGCGCTGTTCGGCTTCCCGATCGCAGCGGGCGTCCCCGCCGACGAGGCCGCAGCATTCACCCTCGCACTCGACCCCGCGGACTACATCGACGTCGACTGGCGACGCCTGCTCACCGTCGCACCGACCGTGGGCCGCGGCTTCGCCGGCATCCTGCGTGGCGACGCGCTCGAGGCCACGTACCGGCGCCTGCTCGGCGACATGACGCTCGCCGCGCTGCCCGTACCCGCCTACGCGCCGATCTGGAACATCGAGCAGAACCGCCTCGAGTACCTCGGGCCGCGAACGTATCCCGACCTGTCGGTGGCCCGGGCCGTGCACATGGCGGTCGCGCTGCCGCTGTTCGTCGCCCCCGTCGCACTCGGTGGGTTCCACTGGTGCGACGGCGGGATCGTCGACATCTTCCCCGTCCACCCGCTGCTCGACCTCGAGCAGCCGTGCGAGGTCACCCTCGCCGTGAACGGCTTCTACCCGCCCGGCTTCGAAGGCGAGGACGCCACCGGCTGGGCTGAACGCCGCGCGAGCATCCTCTACATCGCCGCTCAGGTCCGCACGTCCCAGCAGGTCGAGCTGGCACGGGAGAACCTGGCGCGGCTGCGCGCGGCCTCGCGCGTCTCGATGATCGAGCCGGTGCCGTACGCGAAGGTGCGGGGCGTCGGTTTCTACCGGCAGTTCCTCGGCACCCGGGACTGGCCGGAGTTCATGCGCGCCGGACGCGCCGCCGCCCGCCGTGTCCTGACGGCATGACTCGTCGGCAGCCGAAGTTGTCGGACCCCTGCGGCACTGTGTACAGCGTGCCCGTACGGGTACCACTCGACCGAACGGCTCGGGAGATTCCACGGGAGGTTCGACATGGTGAACGTAACGATGTTCCGTCGGGTGATCGCGCCGACCGCGGTGGCGTTCCCCTCCTCCGCGCTCGCGGACGCCCTGGTCGCTGCGGCGGCCGACGTGCCGCTGCACGGATCGGTGGCCCGCACGGTGGCGAGCAGCGTGGACGACGCGGCGCGGGCGCTGACCGCCGACGAGGGCGGGTTGTTCCCGTCGCAGGCGGCCGCCCTCGTCTACGAGTGCTTCGTCGGGGCGATACACGGGCTCGACACGATCGACACCGCGGTGGCACTCGGCGCCGTCTTCACCGCCTACCTGGACCGGCTCACCGCCGCCGGTCCCGTTCCGACGGACGTCGCGGCAGCCTGACCGGCCGGCGGACCGGCCCGCGACGTGCAGGTCCGCGTTCCCGGGCCCCGCCGTGACCGCCGGTCACCGGTAGACTGAAGGTCGACCCTGCCGTGCACGGCAACCTGGTATGACGAGAAGCAGGCTCGGTAGATCGTGAGTGAAGGACGGAGTGGGCACGCGGTTTCGCCCGGCCGGGCCGAGGCCCGGACCCCGGTATCCCCGTTGCGCCGGCTGAAGCAGCGATGGCTCCGCTGGCGGCGGCGCATCGAGCGGCGTCCCTCCCTGAACCTGACGTACCGCATCACCGTCGGGACCTTCGGAACACTGGTGTTCCTGGCCGGCATCGTGGCCATCCCCTATCCCGGCCCGGGCTGGCTCATCGTCTTCGCCGGCCTGGGGATCCTGGCCTCGGAGTTCGCCTGGGCGCACCGTCTGCTGCACTTCGCGCGGGGCCGCTACGACCGCTTCATGCACTGGTTCGGACAACAGTCGCTGGTGGTACGGGGTGCGGGAGCGCTCACGACCGGCGCGATCGTGGTCATGACCCTGTGGCTGCTCGGCACCCTCAGTCTGGCCGGCGGCTGGGTCGGGGTCGACTACTCGTGGCTCGAAAGCCCGCTCTGAGCTTCTCCCGGATCGTCACAGCATCCGCACCGTGTCGCCCGGATGCAGGCGTTCGACCCGGCCCCGGCACTCGATCTCGATCGGCCGCTGGATGCCCGCGCCCGCACTGACCTCGACCTGACGGCCGGAGATCCGCACCTGCAGGTGGTGTCCCCGGTAGAAGATCGGGAAGGCGAGCACACCGAGTTCCTCCGGCCACTGCGGGCCGAAGACCAGGCGGTCACCGCGGGCTTCGAGACCGGAGAAGCAACGCTGCAGCAGGTCGACGCTGCCGGCCATGGCCGCGAGATGGATCCCCTCCGACGTGGTGCCGCCCTGGATGTCGGCGATGTCGGACGCCAGCACGCGGTCGAAGAATTCCATCGCCTGACCGCGGTGTGCCCGGGCCAGTACCCACGAGTGGACGACCGCGCTCAGCGTCGACCCGTGCGACGTCCGTGCCATGTAGTAGTCGATCGTCCGCGGGATGGTCTCACCAGTCAGCTCGTAGCCGAGCCTCTCGAACAACTCCCGCAGTTCGTCCGCCGACAGCAGGTAGAACAGCATGAGCACGTCGGCCTGCTTCGACGCGCGGTAGCGGTTGACGTCGTCGCCCTCGGCCTCGAGAAGCCGGTCCAGGCGCTGGACGTCGCCGTGCCGGCGCCGGTATCCCTCCCAGTCGAGTTCGGCGAGGTCCCCGTAGCCTTCGAACTGGCTGATGACCTGATCGTGGAAGGGCACGAACATACGCCGGCTGACATCCTCCCAGCGCGCGGTCTCGCGCGCGGTCAGACCGAGGGTGTCGACCAGTTCGGTGCGCATCCGCAGCGGGATGATCTCCAGCGCGTCGAGGGCGCGCAGGATCACCCAGACCGCCATGACGTTGGTGTAGGCGTTGTTGTCGATACCGTCGAACGGCGCGTCCGGATAACCGGAATGGAACTCGTCGGGGCCGATGACGCCCCGGATGACGTACCGGTCGCGGGCGTGGTCGTAGGTGGCGATGTCGGCGAAGAACCGGGCGATCTCCACCAGCATCTCGGCACCGTAATCCGCGAGGAACCCGAGGTCCCCGGTCACCTGGTAGTACTGCCACACGTTGTGCGCGATCGCCACCCCGATGTGATGCTGGCGCCAGCTCGCGTCGGGATTCCACCGTCCCGACTTCGGATTGAGGTGAACCTGCTGGCTCTCCTCACGGCCGTCGCTGCCGGACTGCCACGGGAACATCGCGCCGGTGTGACCGGCCTCCCGCGCCGCGCGGCGCGCCTCGTCCAGCCGGCGGTACCGATAGCGCAGAAGGGAGCGGGTCAGTCCCGGCAACCGCAGGTTCAGCACCGGCAGCACGAACAGCTCGTCCCAGAAGATGTGCCCGCGGTACGCCTCCCCGTGCAGCCCCCGCGCCGGAACGCCGACGTCGAGCTCCGCGGTGTTCGGCGACAGCGTCTGCAGCATCTGCAGCAGGTGCAACCGCACGATGCGCAGACCTTCGCCGTCGCCCCCGAGGTAGATGTCCACCCGGTCCCACAGGTGCACCCAGGCGAGAACATGTCCTTCGAGCGTTTCCTCGAAGCGTCCCGTGCGGGCCAGCCAGCGGGCCGCTTCCTCCGACGGCTCGGACACCGCCAGGTCACGCCCGGTGAACAGGGTCGCCATCTTCTCCAGGGTCACGGGCTGGTGGGCCGCCACGTCGAGCGCGATGATGTGTCCGACCCGTCCTCCCGAATCGAGCAGGGTGTACTCGGCGGGGACGCGTTCGCCGTCGCGCCACAGCGTGCTGCGGGCAGCCACGGCGACGGGAATCCGGGACTGGTTGGTCAGGACCGTCATACACACCGAGTCCTCGGACAGCCGGGCGGTGTGCAGCAGCCGCAGATGGTTGCCGTCGAGGTGCCGGTAGCGTTCGACGAGCGTGTTGCGGACCGAGCCGTCGACTTCCGACCGGATCTCGAGCCGCCCCGTCCAGTCCTCCGGGACGATCGTCGTCTCGAGGCCGCACACGTGCGGCTGGTGCATCGCGACGAACCGTCGCTGCACGACCGTCGTGCTGCGGCCCGCAGCGTCGCGGAAACGCAACCGCCGGGTGAGCACGGCCCGGCGCAGATCGAGGTACTGGCAGTACTCCCGCACGTCGACGGCGTCGATGTCGAACCACTCACCGCCGTCGATGCGGAAGGTGACCGGCAGCCAGTTCGGCAGGTTCACCATGCTCTCGTTGTCGATGGTGCGACCCGCCACCTCGTCCGTCAGGCGGTTGAAGATCCCGGCGGCGTACGTGCCGGGGTAGTGCACGGTGCCGGCGTGGGATTCGGGGGCGCAGCCACGGGTGGCGAAGTACCCGTTGCCGACGGTGCACACGGCCTCGCGCAGTTTCTCGGCCGGCGGATCGTAACCCTCGAAGTACAGCGTCCAGGCGTCGTGGCGCGGACCGACCTCCTGGTTCCCGCCCCACAGTTCGGCGAGCTGCTGCAGCAGTCGGCGGACCTGCTCGGGACCGTCCAACGAGAACTGCGCTGCCGACCGGCGGTCACCGTCCTCGTTGTGGCACACCACGATTCCGAGCCCGGTGCCGGCAAGCGCGTCGAACGCGTCCTCGTCGGAGATGTCGTCCCCGATGTAGACCGGCATCGGGTCGTCCTCGTCGCGCACGTGCTCGAGCACCCATTCGAGGGCGCGGCCCTTGTCCCAGTCGACATCGGGGCGGAGCTCGACGACCTTGCGACCGGTCGTGACCCGGAGGTGGTCCTCGGCAGCGGCGATCTCGCGCACATCGGCGACGAGTCCGTCGGCGCGGTCCGGGGGGACGTTGCGGTAGTGCACGGCCACGGTGAACCGCTTGTGCTCGATCACGACGCCCGGCACGTCGTCGAGCCGTTCCTGCAGGGCGGCGGCGGCCCGCTCGAGGCAGGGCACGGCGGCCAGGGCCGCGTCGTTCTGCCGGTGCTGCCCGTCGGGGCCGACCAGCTCGAAGCCGTGGCTTCCGACGTACCACAGTCCCGGGAGACCGACGCGGGTCTGCACATCGGCGAGGTCCCGCCCGGAGACGACGGCGACGGTGCACTCGCTCGCCAGCGTGGACAGCACCGCCGACGCGCCGTCGAGAAGCGTGGCGGCTGCGGGATCGTTCACGATCTCGGAGAGCGTGCCGTCGAAGTCGAGAAAGACCACGGGCCGGCGTTTGCCGAGCAGTGCGGTCAGCTGCTGGAACGAGGCCAGGCCGTCCGGAATCTGGGACATCCGGCGGTCGCCGGTGCGCACCGCCAGCTCGGCGAGGTCCTCGACCACCACGTCGGCGCCGCGGCGCTGCAGTTCCTCGCGATGGTGGACGCGGTCCACGCCGACGACGAGCCCGAATCCACCGCGTCGGCCCGCGGCGACGCCCGCCTCCGCGTCCTCGACGACGACGGACCGGGCCGGGCGGACCCCGAGCCGGTGGGCGGCCTCGAGCATGGCTGCGGGGTCGGGCTTGCCGGGCAGCCCGAGTTCGTCGGAGACCACGCCGTCGACTCGGACGCCGAACAGATCCGCGAGCCCGGCGGATTCGAGCACGAGCGTGCAGTTGCGGCTCGAGGTGACGACCGCGGTGTCGAGTCCGGCCTTCTGCACCCGGCGCACGAGCTCGACGCTCGACTCGAACACCGGGACCCCGTCGCGATGGATGCGCTCCCGGAACATCTCGTCCTTGCGGGCACCGAGACCGCACACGGTCTCCATGTCCGGGCCGTCGTCGGGATTCCCCCACGGCAACGTGATCCCGCGCGAGGCCAGGAAGTCCGCGACGCCGTCGACACGCGGCTTGCCGTCGACGAACTTGCGGTAGTCCTCGTCGGTGAACTCGCGGTGGTTCTCACCGTCGTGGTCGGGGCGCTGGGAGAGATACCGGTCGAACAGCTCCGCCCATGCCGCGGCGTGGACCGCTGCGGTGTCGGTGACCACTCCGTCGAGGTCGAAGATCACCGCGTCGTGACGGCGAGGGTCGATCACCGGCCCGCTCATCGCTCTCTCCCGGTCGATTCGTCCATGTCGGCCTGCTTCCCTGTCCTGGCTCGGCAGGCCCACTATCCCACGCCGACCGGCCTCGCTCCGGCTCCTTGGGACATCCGGCGTCGACCGGGGACCTGCGCCTCCGGTCCAAGGTCCCTCAGCGGCTGACGGCCTTCTGGTAGCGACGGATCGCGAAGGGCACGAAGACGATCAGCATGGCGGCCGTCCACAGCAGCGACGCGAGGATCGGGTTCTGCAACGGCCACGCATCCGAGACGGGCATCGTCGGATTGGTGTTGCCGAACAGCTCCCGCACCGCCTGCGTCAGCGCCGAGACCGGGTTCCATTCCGCGATCGTCTGCAGCACCGGTGGCAGCGAGGAGATGTCGACGAAGGTGTTGGCGACGAACGACAGCGGAAAGATCACCATGAAACTCGCGTTGTTGAACACCTCCGGCGTGCGGATCCACATCCCCACCACCGCCATCACCCAGGACAGCGCGTAGGCGAACAACAGCAGCAGCGCGTATCCGGCGAGGGCCTCCCCGAACGACGAGTGGATCCGCCACCCGACGAGCAGACCCGTCAGCGACATGACCACCAGGCTGAGCACGTTGATGAGGACGTCGGTGGAGGTGCGGCCCACCAGCACCGCCGACGGCGCCATGGGCAACGAGCGGAACCGGTCGATGATGCCCTTCTGCAGGTCCTCGACCATGCCCAGACCGGTCCAGGTCGCCCCGAAGATCACCGTCTGGGTGAAGATGCCGGCGATGAGGAACTCGCGGTAGGACATCCCCGGAACCTGGATCGCGCTGCCGAACACGTACGCGAACAGCAGCACGAACATGATCGGCGAGAGCATCGTGAAGACGATGAGATCGGGCACCCGCTTGATCTTGATGACGTTGCGCTTGGCGATGGTGACGCCGTCCGACACCATCATCTGAGCCGTGTTCATCCCACCGCCTCCTCGATCTTCTCGTCCGCCTCGTGCCCGGTGAGGGCGAGGAACACGTCGTCCAGTGTCGGTTTGCGCAGCGCCACATCGGTGACGCGGATGCCGGCCGCGGACAGGCGGCCGAGCGCCGTGGCCAGCGCATCGGCGCCGCTGCCCGTCGAGCCGGTGTCGCTGAGCGGCACGGTGACGCGACCGGAACCCGCGTCGGCCTGGATCTCGCCGACCGCGAGGTCGTCGAGCTCGCGGCGCACGG
The DNA here is from genome assembly GCF_021441945.1 of Rhodococcus sp. DMF-1. NCBI lineage: Bacteria > Bacillati > Actinomycetota > Actinomycetes > Mycobacteriales > Nocardiaceae > Rhodococcus > Rhodococcus sp. DMF-1. The sequence goes on along the minus strand of NZ_CP090442.1, from coordinate 5,265,461 downwards.
CCGGGATCGTGGCGGCGTCCGCGACCCCCAGCTCGATGCGTTCCCCGCCGACGAGGCGCTTGAGTTCGTCGGCGGTACCGCGGGCGATCACGACCCCCCGGTCGATGACCGCGATCCGGTCCGCGAGCCGCTCCGCCTCCTCCATGTACTGGGTGGTGAGCAGCAGCGTCGTCCCTCGCGCGACGAGCTGGTCGATGACCTCCCACAGCTGCAGCCGGGCCCGCGGGTCCAGACCGGTGGTGGGTTCGTCCAGGAACAGCACGGGTGGTTGCGCCACGAGCGCACCGGCGAGGTCGAGCCGGCGCCGCATGCCGCCGGAGTAGCCCTTGACCGGACGGTCCCCCGCCTCGACCAGGTCGAACTGTTCGAGCAACTCACGTGCCCGCTCGCGGCTGCGTTTTATGCCCAGATGATAGAGGCGGCCGACCATTTCGAGATTCTCGAAGCCGGTGAGGTATTCGTCGACCGCGGCGTACTGGCCCGAGGCGCCGATGCGCGCACGCAGCGCGCGTGCATCGGCGACGACGTCGAGTCCCGCTACGGTGGCCCGGCCCTCGTCCGGCACGAGCAGGGTGGTGAGCACCCGCACCGTGGTCGTCTTGCCGGCGCCGTTGGGCCCGAGCAGCGCCGTCACCGTCCCTTCCGGGACTCGCAGATCGATTCCGTCGAGGGCCGTGACCGGTCCGTACCTCTTGATCAACCCCTCGGCGACTATGGCGTCGGCCATGAGTCCTCCCCGTCGTCGGATGTGCGCCCCAGTGTGCTACAGACCTCCGACAGGTTTCGAGCGGTTTTCCCGGCTCGTCAGATACCGGCCAGCAACCGTTCCTGATAGCGCCGCATTCCGGCGAGCCAACGGTCGTAGTCGGCTCCCTTCATCCGGTACATGTCGAGGACCTCGGGGTGCGGGAGGATCAGGAACTGCTCGGCCTCGACGCCCGCGAGCACCACCTCCGCGACGTCGGCCGGTTCGAGGACCGCGCCCGCGGACGTGACGGCCCGTGTGGCCGCCGCGCCCAGGCCGTCGCCGGCGGTCTCGCCCTCGTGCAGCAACTGGGTGTTCACTCCCATGGGGCACACGCAACTGACGCGGATTCCCTTGCCGCCGTAGGTGACCGACAACCACTCGGCGAATCCCACCGCGGCGTGCTTGGTGGCCGAGTAGGTCGCCGATCCGATCTGGGTGAGCAGCCCCGCGGCGGAAGCCGTGCTCACGAAGTAGCCCTCCCCTCGCTCGAGCCACCGCGGCACCATCAGTTGCGCGGCGCGCACGTGCGCGCGCAGGTTCACATCGAGCGCGCGGTCCCAGGCGGCTTCGTCGACGTCGAGTCCCGCCCCGCCCCCGATCCCGGCATTGGCGAAGTACAGCGCCACGGGACCGAGGTCGGTCTCGGCGCGGTCCACGATCGCACGGATGCGGTCGGGATCGGAGACGTCGGCACCGACGCCCACGGCCAGACCGGCGCCCTCCGGATCGAGTTCGCGAGCCACCCGGCACGCGGCGTCGCCGTCGAGGTCGGCGACGAGCACCCGTGCGCCCGCGGCTACGAGCCGGGCCGCGAGTGCCGCGCCGATTCCGTTCCCGGCTCCGGTGACAACGGCAACCTTGTCTTCGACGTGCACGGGGCTTTCCTCTCGTCGCGGGATGGTCCCCCCTGTTTAGTTGAATCAGACTTCAAGTTCAAGTGGTTGCGGCGGCTCGCTCCGGAATCCGCAGGGCGTTCGCCCACAGCCGCGTCAGAGTGGACACCAGCACATCGAAATCCACGCCGTCGCCGTCGCCCAGTGCGAGCGTCGAGTAGGCGAGGCGGCTGACCATGCCCGACAGGGCACGCGAGGCGAGCATCGGATCGATCTCCGGATCGGCGATGCCCCGCTTCTGCAGGTCCGCGATGCTGCGCGCATTACGGCGGATGAAGGTCTCACCGCGCCGGCGCCGCAGCTCGCGGAACCGCGGATCGATGCTGGCGACCTGCTCGAGCAGCACCATGAGACGGGCGTTACGACGGTACGCCTCGAGGTACGCCCGGTTGCTGGCCTCGAGCACCGCGTACGGATCGTCGGTCCCGGCGACCCGGCCCATCCCCGGGTGCAACATGTCCTCCTGGGCCTCCTGGAGGACGGCTGCGAACACCTCCTCCTTGTTGTTGAAGTAGGTGTAGAAGGACCCTGTCGAGCACTTGGCCTCACGCGTGATGTCGGTGAGCTTGCTGTCGAGGAACCCGGACCGTTCGAAGACGACCCGCGCCGCTGCGATCAGCTCGGCACGGCGGCGCGCCCCGCGCTGGGTGACCGGCGGGTCGTGCAGCAGGTCCGCCGGCGCCATGGACGGCGCCGGGCCGTCCCAGTCGGCGTCGCGGCCCGCGTCGCCGCGGCCTGAGTGTGAGGCGGAATTCATGTCCTACTTATACCGTCCCGCTCGATTCCCGGCCGTGATGTCCCGCCGGATCCCTCCCGGTCCGGGCCGGCGTCACCGCCCTCAGCCCCGCGTCAGCACCAGTCCCGACGTCGGCACCCCGGTGCCTGCGGTGACCAGCACGTTCTCCACGTCGGGAACTTGATTGACGGAGGTGCCGCGAACCTGACGCACCCCCTCGGCGATGCCGTTCATCCCGTGGATGTACGCCTCACCGAGCTGGCCGCCGTGGGTGTTGAGCGGCAGCCGCCCGCCGACCTCGATCGCGCCGTCGGCGACGAAGTCCTTCGCCTCACCGGGTGCGCAGAAGCCGAGTTCCTCGAGCTGTATGAGCACGTACGGGGTGAAGTGGTCGTAGAGCACGGCCGTCTGCACGTCCTGCGGGCCGAGACCGGACTGCTCCCACAGCTGGCGGCCGACGATGCCCATCTCGGGCAGCCCCGTCAGCCCGTCCCGGTAGTAGCTGGCCATGATGTACTGGTCCGGTCCGCTGCCCTGCGCGGCGGCCGCCACCACGGCGGGCGGCTGCGGCAGGTCCCGGGCCCGTTCGGTGGTGGTGACGACGAGCGCGACACCCCCGTCGGATTCCTGGCAGCAGTCGAGCAGGTGCAGCGGTTCCGCGATCCACCGCGAATTCTGGTGGTCGTCGAGGGTGATCGGCTTGCCGTGGAAGAAGGCGTGCGGATTCGTTGCGGCGTGCCTGCGCGCGGCGACGGCGACCTTCCCGAAGTCCGCGCTGGTGGCGCCGGTGACGTGCATGTAGCGTCGGGCGGCCATCGCCACGAACGACGCCGGGGTACCCAGACCGTGCGGATAGGAGAAGGCGTAGTCGGTGCCCGAGGAATTGACCTGTGTGGACAGCGCGGTGTTGACCTGGCCGTACCGCGCACCGGAGCGTTCGTTGAATGCCCGGTACACCACCACGACCTCCGCGACCCCCGTGGCGACGGCCATTGCCGCCTGCTGCACGGTGGCACAGGCCGCGCCGCCGCCGTAGTGGACCCGCGAGAAGAACTTCAGGCTCGGGATACCCACCGCACGGGCGACGGCGATCTCGGTGTTGGTGTCCATCGTGAAGGAGGTCAGGCCGTCGACGTCTGCAGGGCGCAGTCCGGCGTCGGCCAGCGCCGCCCGCACCGCCTCCGCGGCCAGGCGCAGTTCACTGCGGCCGGAGTCCTTGGAGAAGTCGGTGGCGCCGATACCGACGACGGCGGCGCGACGGGACAATTCGCTCATGCGGTGCCTCCGATCACGAGGACGGCCTTCGCGGTGATGTGATCGCCCAGACCGTTCCTCCCGACGACGTCGACGGTGATGCGACCGTCGTCCTCGACGGCGGCGACGGTTCCGGTCAGCGTGAGCGAGTCGTACGCGTACCAGGGCACTCCCAGCCGCAACGAGATCGACTTCAGCACCGCGCGCGGGCCCGCCCAGTCGGTGATGTACCGCTGCACCAGTCCGGTGTCGGTGAGGATGTTGACGAAGATGTCCTTCGAGCCGCGCTCCTGTGCCTTGTCGCGGTCGTGGTGCACATCCTGGAAGTCCCTGGTGGCCAGCGCAGTCGAGACGACGAATGTCGGGTCGGCCCGGATCGTCAACGGCGGCAGGGCTTGTCCGGCCGTTGCCACGTTCATGCGCGCTCCTCGCTCGGCTGCCAGGCGTACAGGGTCCAGGGGTCACCGCCGGTGTCGTCGTCGCCCGGGAAATCGAGAAAGATTGCCTCGACGGGCATCCCGACGCGCACGTCGCCGGGGTCCACCCCGCGCAGCTCCCCGAGCATCCGGACGCCCTCGGCGAGTTCGACGAGGGCGACGACGAACGGCGCCGTCCGGCCCGGCACTTTCGGCGCGTGGTGCACCACGTAGCTGAAGACGGTGCCCCGGCCGGACGCGACGACGTAGTCCGTCGTCTCGTCCTTGTCGAGCCACAGGGCCGGCACCGGGGGATGCTGCAGCGTGCCGTCGGGGCGCCGCTGGATCCGCAGTTCGTGCGCGGCGACACCGTCCCAGAAGAACCGGGTGTCCTGCGACGCGGACGGCCGCAGCATGCGGGTGGGGTCGAGATCCTCCGGAACCGTGAGGGCCGAATGTGACATCGGTTCGATCGAATCGACGGGATGTGACATTCGGTCGGTAGCGCGGGAAGGTGGCGCGAACTTCAGGATGCGGAAGAGCATCTCGGCGACCACCTCGTCGCCGACCTTCCACACGCTGCGGGTGGTGAAGAACCAGCCCTCGCCGAGGCCGGTCTTCTTCGGTCCGGCGAGGTCCTCGAGGGTGGACTCGATGGTCACCTCCTCGCCGTGGCGCAGATAGCGGTGGTAGAGCTGATCGCAGTTCGTGGCGACGACCGACGTGTAGCCCGCCTCGTCGAGGATCTCCGTCATCCGGCGGAGCGGATCGTCCTCCTCGCGCTTGGCGCCGAGGCCTCGCATGGTCCACACCTGTGCCATCGCCGGCGGCGCGACGGCGCCGTCGTGGCCGGCCGCGATCGCGGTTGCGTCGTCGGTGTAGATCGGGTTCTCGTCGCCGATCGCCTCGAGCCAGTTGCGGATCAGCGGCAGGTTCACCGGGTCACGGCCCGCCCGCGGCTCGGACGGGCCGTCGGCGCGGACGCGCTCGGCGGCCGCGCGGATCTCGTCGTGGGGACCCGGCACGCCGGTGCTCATCGACACGTCCTCCTTCACCGCGGAACCCTGGGCATGGCCAGGCCCGCCGTCGCGATCAGCTCGCGCATCACCTCGTTGACACCGCCGCCGAAGGTGATCACCAGGTTCCGCTTGACCTGCATGTCGAGCCAGCGCAGCAGGTCCGCGGTCGCCGGGTCGCCCGGGTCCCCGAACCGGCCGACGATCTCCTCCGCGAGCCGGCCCGCGCGCTGGATGCGTTCGGTGGCGAACACCTTGGTGGCCGACGCGTCCGCGATGTCCACGGCCTCGGATTCGCTGGCGGCGACCTGCCAGTTGAGCAGTTCGTTGAGCCGGAACGTCGCATGGATCTCGCCGAGCGCGCGCCGCACGTCGGGCTCGCCGAGCAGGTCCCGGGAACGGGCCCAGGCGGACAACCGATCGTAGAGCCCGCCCACGCGACCGGCGGGGCCGAGCATGACGCGTTCGTGGTTGAGCTGGGTGGTGATCAGCCGCCAGCCCTTGTCCTCCTCGCCGACGAGCATCTCGACCGGGACGCGCACGTCGCTGTAGTAGGTGGCGTTGACGTGATGCGCGCCGTCGCAGGTGATGATGGGCGTCCAGCCGAAGCCGGGATCCTTGGTGTCCACGATGAGGATCGAGATGCCGCGATGCCGCGAGTCGGCGCTGCCGGTGCGAACCGCGAGCCAGATGTAGTCGGCGTCGTGGCCGCCGGTGGTGAAGATCTTCTGCCCGTTCACCACATAGTGGTCGCCGTCGCGCACGGCCGTGGTGCGCAGCGCCGCGAGGTCGGTTCCGGCGTCGGGCTCGGAATAGCCGATCGCGAAGTGCACCTCCCCCGCGAGGATGGCGGGCAGGAACTTCCGCTTCTGTTCCTCGGTCCCGTAGACCTGCAGGGTCGGCCCGACGGTCTGCAGGGTGACGCTGGGCAGCGGCACGTCGGCGCGCACGGCTTCGTTGACGAAGATCTGCTGCTCGACCTCACCGAAGCCGCGGCCGCCGAATTCGACGGGCCAGCCGACCCCGAGCCAGCCGTCCTTGCCCATCCGGCGCACGACCTCCCGATAGGTGGGTCCGTGGCGCTCGGTGCGCATGATCGCGGCTTCCTCGGGCGAGATCAGATCTGCGAAGTACCGTCGCAGTTCCGCCTGCAGCGCGCGCTGCTCGTCGGTCAGGTCGATGAACACCGGGCCCCCACGAGGTCTAGTCGGTACGAGGCGCCGCCGAGCAGGCGCGCCAGGTCCTTTGCGGTCGAGGAATAGCGGTGCAGCGGGTAGGTCTCGTCCACGCCGAGACCGCCGTGCAAGTGGTGCAGCACGCCCATCGCGGGCGGCAGCTCCGCGACGATCCAGTACGCGGCGACGTCGAGGTCGTCGTCCGCGGCGGTGCTGCGGGCGTCCTGCGCGACGCGCCAGGCCGCGGCGAGTGCCGCGACGTGCAGGGTGCGGGAGGTGACGTAGACGTCGGCGATCTGCTGGGCCACCGCCTGGAACGTGGCGAGCGGCCTGCCGAACTGATGGCGGGTGCTCACGTGCTGTGCGGTGAGTTGCGTTGCCCCCGAGAGCAGTCCGTCCGCGTAGGCACCGACTGCGGCGAGCGCCAGACGGTACAGGGCGGCGACGTCGGCGGCCGGGTCGGCGCCGTCGCCGAGGCGCAGGCCCGGAGCGGAGTCGAGCCGCACGGAGAACTCGGGAGCACGGGCCGACGACGGGCTCTCGGTGAGGGTGACGCCCGGCGCCGTGGGCTCGACGGCGATCACACCGGCGGCGGTGGGCACCAGGATCCGTCGCGCCGTCGCCGCGTAGGGGACGCCGACGAAGTGCCCGGTGACGGCGTGGCGTTCCCCGTCGGGTACCGCCGTGGCGGCAGGCGACGCCGGGAAGGCCCGGCCGGCCTCGGCGAGAGCGGCGGTGAGGACGGCGCCGTCACCGACGTCCGCGAGCAGCTCGTCCTGCTGCGCCGCGGTGGCGAGGGTCCGGACGGGCAGCACGCCGAAGCCCAGGGTGGCCAGGGCCGGCACGGGTGCGGCGCCGCGTCCGATCTCGGTGAGCAGAGCGGTGACCTCGGCGACACCGAGATCGTCACCGCCGAGCCGCGCGGGCAGGGCGAGAGAGAGCAGGTCGGCGTCGGCGAGGGCACGCCACAGTTCGTCCGGGCCCAGGCCGCGGGCCAGCAGGCCCACCGCGACCTCGGCCACGGCCTCCTGCGTGTCGTCACGAGCGAAGTCCACGGATCCACCTTCGATTAGAACGTGTTCTAGTTGTATCACCTCGGCGCGGCACGTGGAAGTACCGATCAGCCGCGCGGCAGACCCAGCAGGCGCTCCGCCGCGAGGGTGAGCAGGATCTGCTCGGTGCCGCCGGCGATCGTCAGGCAACGCGTGTTGAGGAACTCGCGCGTCAGCGGCCCCTCGACCCAGCCGGCCTCGCCGGCGAGATCCATCGCGAGCTCCGCGGTGTCCTGACGCTGCCGCACGCCGATCAGCTTGCGCACGCTCGATGCCGGACCGGGATCCTGACCGTCGAGCTGCGCCAGGGTGGTCCGCAGCTCGAGCAGCGAGCCGGCCGTGGCCTCGGCGACGAGCCCGCCGATCCGGTCCTCGGCCACCGGGTCGCCGGGCGCCACCAGGTCCAGCAGTTGCTCGACCGCCTTCCCGAGCGAGGACCCGCCGCTCATCGCGACCCGTTCGTTGGCGAGCGTGGTGCGGGCGAGCCGCCACCCGCCGCCGAGCGGACCGACGACGCACTCGTCGGGGACGAACACGCCGTCGAGGAACACCTCGTTGAAGAGCGCGTCGCCGGTGATCTCCCGGAGCGGCGAGACGGTGATGCCCGCGGACTTCATGTCGACGAGGAAGTAGGTGATGCCCTTGTGCTTCGGGGCGTCACGATCGGTGCGGGCCAGGCAGATCGCCCAGTCCGCCTCCTGCGCGAGCGACGTCCACACCTTCTGCCCCTGCAGGCGCCAGCCGCCGTCGACCCGTTCCGCGGTGGTGCGCAGCGACGCCAGATCGGATCCTGCGCCCGGTTCGGAGAACAGCTGGCACCAGACGATCTCCCCGCGCAGTGTCGGTGCGGCGAAACGTTCGATCTGCCCGGCGGTGCCGTGCTCGAGGATGGTCGGCACGGCCCACCACCCGATGACCAGATCGGGCCGCTCCACCCCGGCGGACGCGAGTTCCTCCTCGATGAGGATCTGCTGCGCGGCGTGTGCGCCCCGTCCGTACGGCGGCGGCCAGTGCGGGGCCAGGAACCCGGCCTCGGCGAGCGCGGCCCGCTGCTGCGGTCCGGGCCGGTCGAGGTGCTGTGCGATCTCGGCGCGGATACGCGCGCGTTCGTCGTCGAATGCGCTCAGATCGACGGTGAGGTGCCGACGCGCGCCGGAGCGGGCGAGGCCGGCGACCCGGGCCCGCCAGGCCGCGGAGCCGCCGAGCAGCTGGCGGGTGGCGACGGCGCGGCGCAGGTACAGGTGCGCGTCGTGCTCCCACGTGAAGCCGATGCCGCCGAGCACCTGGATGACATCCTTGGCGTTCTGCACGGCGGCGTCGAGAGCCACGGCAGCGGCGACGGCCGCGGCCAGTGGCAGTTCGTGCGGCGCCGCATCGGCCGCCACGGCGGCGTCCCAGGCCGTCGCCCGGATCTTCTCGGTGCGGCACAGCATCTCGGCACACAGGTGTTTGACCGCCTGGAAGGAGCCGATGGGCCTACCGAACTGTTCGCGGATCTTGGCGTACTCCACGGCCGTGGTCAGTGCCCAGCCGGCGACACCGGCCAGTTCGACCGCGGCGAGGGTGGCGGCGAGGTCGCGGACCAGACCTGCCGGAACGGAGACGACGCGGTCGGTCGGGACTGCGACGCGGGTGAGCCGCACTCGCGTGAGGGCCCGGGACTTGTCGAGGGTGTCGAGCGGTTCGAGGCTCAGCCCGGGGGTGTCCGCCTCGAGCAGCGCCCAGCATTCGGCTCCGTCGCCGGCGCCGATACGGGCGAGGACCGCGACCCCGGGCTCGCCGCCGATCGCCGTTCCCGCATCGCCGTCGAGGTCGTACCCGCCCTCCCGCGCGGTCGCGGTGAGTGCGCCGTCCAGCGCGACCGCGGTGGGCAGGGCGCCCTCGGCGAGCAGCTCCGCCCACTTGGCGCCGTCCGAACCGGCGGCACGCCCGAAGACGAGGGCGGCCAGCGCGGTGGGCAGCACCGGCCCGGTCGCGAGGTGGTACGCAGCCTGTTCGAGCATCGTCGCCAGGTCGACGACGGTGGCGTCGGCGCCGCCCGCGGCCTCGGGCACGGCGACGGCGAAGATCCCGAGTTCGGCGAGGGACGCCCACCCCGGCTGCCACATTCCGGCCGGGTGGTCACGTAGGTTCTGGATCGGCGGCGTGGCGCGCGCCCAGGCCTGCACAGAGGCCTGGGCGGCCACCTGTTCGTCGGTGGTGGCGATGCTCACAGCGGGTTTCCGCCTTTCGGGAATGACACAATGCCTAGAACGTGTTCTAATATGACAGCCGGTTCAGAGTCAAGGCAGAGGAAGACATCTCGATGACGACATCGTCCCGCTCGCGTTCCACCGGCAGCGGAACTCTCACCGCCCTCACCGAGGACGACCTCAGTTCCAACGCCCAGAAGGAACGCCGCAAGCGGATACTCGACGCCACCCTGGCGCTCGCGTCCAAGGGCGGGTACGAGGCCGTGCAGATGCGCTCCGTCGCCGAGAAGGCCGACGTGGCAGTCGGCACCCTGTACCGGTACTTCCCGTCGAAGGTGCATCTGCTCGTCTCCGCCCTCGGTCGCGAGTTCGCACGCATCGAAGGCAAGGGCAAGATCCCGCCCGGTCACACCCCGCTCGAGCGGATGCAGCTGATCCTGAGCCTGATCACCAAGGCCATGCAGCGCGACCCGCTGCTCACCGAAGCCATGACCCGGGCGTTCATGTTCGCCGACGCCTCCGCCGCCGCCGAGGTCGATCAGGTCGGCCTGCTCATGGACCGGCTGTTCGCCCGCGCGATGAACGAGGGCGAGCCCACCGAAGAGGAGCTCGCGATCGCCCGGGTGATCAGCGACGTGTGGTTGTCGAACCTCGTGGCGTGGCTGACGCGGCGTTCGTCCGCGACGGACGTCGCGCGGCGGCTGGAGCTGACCGTCGAGCTGCTGCTCGGCGACGGCTCGCACCGGCCGGCCTCGATTCCGGTCCAGGAAGGCTGACCTGCGCCGCGAGTCGCGCAACTGTAACGGGAAACACGTCCCGAACCGGACATGGGAGACGACGCCGGCGGCCCGATCACCTACCTTTGAGTGAGTGAGCGCCCAAGACCTCCCGATCGACCTGCGCCGCGCCCTCGTCGCGCTGGCGCGGACCCCGCGACTCCTCGTGGCCTCCGACTACGACGGAACCGTCGCGCCGATCGTCTCGGATCCGGACAAGGCGTTCCCGAACGCCGAGTCGGTCCGCGCTCTGCGCGCGCTCGCCGGTCTGCCGTCCACGGCCGCCGCCGTGATCTCCGGCCGGGCCCTGAAGGATCTCGCCGCCCTGTCCCGCCTGCCCGCCGAGGTGCAGCTCGTCGGTAGCCACGGCTCCGAGTTCGACATCGGCTTCGTGCACGCCATCGACAGCGATGCCCGGCAGCTGCTGCGCGACATCGTCGCCGAGCTCGAAGTGATCGCCGCCCGCTACGAGGGTGTGCACGTCGAGTCGAAGCCGGCGAGTGCTGCGCTGCACGTGCGCAACGCCGACCCGGGGGATGCCGAGCAGGCACTGTCGCTGGTCCGCGGCGATCTCGCCCGGCACCCGGGGGTGCAGGTCACCGAGGGCAAGGCCGTGATCGAGCTGGCGGTCGTGCCCACCGACAAGGGCCACGCGCTGGACATCATCCGCCATCAGGAGTCGGCGAGCGCCGCGGTCTTCTTCGGCGACGACGTGACGGACGAGAAGGCCTTCGCGTCCCTCCACGGCCCGGACGTGGGGGTCAAGGTCGGCGACGGCGAGACCGCCGCGCAATACCGGATCGGCACGGTCGAGGATGTCGCGGCCGCGCTGGCGTTCCTGCTCGAGCAGCGCCGCACATGGCTCTCGGGGGCGGCGGCCTGCCCGATCGAGCGGCTGACGATGCTCGCGAGCCCGCGTGCGAAGGCCCTGCTGACCCCGGACGGCACGGTGACGTGGCTGTGCCATCCCGAGCCGGACTCCGCCGCCGTGTTCGCGCACCTGCTCGGCGGCGAACCCGCCGGGCACTTCACCATCGGGCCGAGCCGTGAGGCCCTGCCCCTGAGCCAGCGCTACATCGACGGCACCATGACCGTGGTGACCCGCTGGGCGAGCCTCGCGGTGATCGACTACCTTCCGCACGACGTCGAGCCGGGCCGCACCGACCTGACCCGCGTCATCACCGGCAAGGCCCGGGCGGTGGTGACGTTCGCCCCGCGCCCCGAGTTCGGCCAGGGCCAGGTCGGGCTCGAGCCCGTGGCGGACGGCCTGCGGGTACTGGGCTTCAACGAGCCGTACGTGCTGCGCTCCCCCGGCGTCGAGTGGAACATCACCACCGACGGCGCCCATCAGACCGCGCACGCCGTCGTCGACCCGTCGGACGGCGACATCATCCTCGAATTCCGTTGCGGCACAGACGACATCGGCCCACACCCCGTCGCGGAGGTGCAGCGGCGCGCATCCGCGGAGGAGTACTGGTGGAAGTGGGCGGCGGGCCTGGACCTGCCGCCGCTCAAGCGGGACCTGATGAAGCGGTCGGCACTGACCCTGCGCGGCCTCGTGCACGCGCCGACGGGCTCCATCATGGCGGCCGCGACCACGTCGCTGCCCGAGGAGATCGGCGGCGTCCGCAACTGGGACTACCGCTACTGCTGGCTGCGCGATGCCGCGCTGACCGCGCATGCCCTGGTGAGCGTGGGGTCGCTCGCCGAGGCGGACGCCTACCTGGACTGGGTGCACCGTGTGCTCGACACCGTTCCGGGCCCCGAGCGCCTGCACCCGCTGTACACGCTGGCGGGTGGTGCCCTGCCGCCCGAGGCAGTCATCGACACGCTGCCCGGCTACGCGGGCTCCCGGCCCGTGCGGGTCGGCAACGCCGCGAGCCAGCAGGTCCAGCTCGACGTGTTCGGTCCGATCGTGGACCTGATCTCGGCGCTGGCACACCGCCGGGAGGAACGCGGCGTCCCGCACGACCGGGCCCTCACCGACCGGGACTGGGAACTGGTGTGCGCCATGGTCACCGCCGTGGAGTGCCGCTGGTTCGAGCCCGACCACGGCATCTGGGAGATCCGCGACAACCCGCGCCACCACGTCTACTCGAAGGTCATGGGCTGGCTGACCGTGGACCGCGCGCTGACACTGGCCGAGAATTTCGGGCGCACCGCCGGCGACGGCTGGGCCGGCCTGCGCGCGGAGATCGCGGAGGAGGTGCTGGAGAAGGGCTGGAACGAGGACGTCTGCTCCTACACCGCGGCCTACGACGGCACCGACCTCGACGCGGCGACGCTGTTCATCGGCCTGTCCGGGCTCATCGACCCCGAGGACCCGCGATTCCACGCGACGGTCGTCGCCACGGAGGCGGAACTGCGCAGCGGGTCGACGGTGTACCGCTACCTGCACGACGACGGCCTTCCCGGCACCGAGGGCGGCTTCCACCTGTGCGCGGCGTGGCTGGTGGAGGCATACCTCCTCGTGGGTGCCCGTCCGCAGGCGGAGGCGCTGTTCGCGCAGCTCGTCGACGCGGCAGGCCCCACGGGCCTGCTCAGCGAGGAGTACGACCCCGTGGCCGAGCGGTCACTCGGCAACCACCCCCAGGCGTACAGCCACCTCGGGCTGCTGCGGTGCGCGCAGCTGCTGGCGGCACCGGCGGAGGCGGACCGGACGCTGTCGGCCGTCGATCACTCGGCGTAGATCGACGTCTCGTCGTGCACGCCGGTGGTCTGGCCGATGAGCAGTTCCGTCGGGAGCGTCTCCACCGTCGCGACCCCGGAGTGTGACGGTGCGGCCATGAGCAGGGCGCCGGTGCGCCTGCCCTTCTCCTCCTGAGGCTGGCGCACGGTGGTCACGCCCTCGCGCAGGGCTTCGCCGATCCCGTCGAAGCCGGTGATCGACAACTGTCCGGGCACCTCGAGACCGGCGCTGCGCGCCCACGCCAGCGCGCCGAGCGCGAGAACGTCGGTGGTGCACATCAGGGCGGTGATCGTCGGGTCCGCCGCCAGCGCCTGCGCGGCACCGGAGGCGCCGTCCTCCGCGGTGTGCGCATAGCGTTCGACGACGGTGAGGCTCGCGGGGTCGAGCCCGGCCGCCCGCAGGGCTTCCTGCACGCCGATGATCCGCTCGTGCTGGACGTGGAAGCGGTCGGACTCGAAGCGGGCGGGATCGACGACGCCGTCGCGGCGGTCACGGCCGAGACGCATGCACAGCACCCCGATCCGGTGGTGGCCGAGACCGATGAGGTGCTCGGCGAGCCCACGCATCGCGCCGCGGTCGTCGATGCCGACCAGCGGCGCGCTCGCGATGCCGCGGGGTTGGTCACACACCACCAGGGGCAGGTTCCGCTCGAGGACGGCCGCGAGATACGGGTCGTCGGACGGCACCGAGTAGACGACGAAGCCGTCGACCGCGGCGCCGTGCACGACCTGGGCCGCCTCCTCCTCGTCGCGGCCCGGCCCGGCGGGGATGAGCAGCAGTCCCTCGCCGGCAGCCTCGCAGGACTCGGACAGGCCGGACAGGAAACTCATCGCGGCCGGATCCCGGAACGAGTAGCTCAGCGCTTCGGTGAGCAGCACGCCCACCGCCCCGGCCCGGCGGGTACGCAGCGAACGGGCCATCGGGTCCGGGCCGGCGTAGCCCCGGCGCTTGGCGACCTCGAGGATCTGCTCGCGAAGCTCGGCGGACAGCTGGTCCGGCCGGTTGTAGGCGTTGGAGACGGTGGTGCGGGAGATCTTCAGCTCGGCAGCGATCGACGCCAGGGTGGCCTGGGGACGCGGCTGACGAGACCTGGGCATGAACGGACGGTATCGGGTCGGCGCCGCGGCGACGAATCGGGCCGGATGGGCGCGGACCCGGACATCCGCTAAAGTGGAACGGTAACGGTTTCCAATAAGGTGGAACCGCGCCCCTCCCGGCCGTCCGGCCGAACGTGATCACAGGAGATGGAACAGTGCGACTGCCCCGCCGAATGCGCGCCGCCACCGCGACCGTGGGCTTGACCTGCGCCGCCGCGCTCACCCTCGCCGCGTGCGGCAGCGACTCGGGCGGCAGCGGCTCGGGCGGCAGCGACTCCGGCGAGATCCGCATCGTCGCCTCCACCAACGTGTGGGGCTCGGTCGCGCAGGCCGTCGCCGGGGACCGCGCCCAGGTGCAGTCGCTGATCACCGAGCCGTCCGCCGACCCGCACTCGTACGAGGCCAGCCCCGCCGACGCGGCCGCGATCAGCGACGCGTCCCTCGTCGTCTACAACGGCGGCGGCTACGACCAGTTCGTCGACGACATCCTCGACTCGACCGGAGCCGGCGCCGCCACGGTCGACGCCATGGCCCTGTTCGAGTCCGGCACCGGCAGCGACCTCGACGACGGTCACGACCACTCGGCGGGCAGCCACTCGGCGGGCAGCGCACCGGAAGACGGGACCCACGAGGGCGAGACCCATGCGACCGAGGAACGCGAGGCCGAGTCCCATGCCGCCGAGGAAGGCGACGCCCACGCCGGTCACGACCACAGCGGCATCAACGAGCACGTCTGGTACGACCTGGCCGCCGCCGACGCCGTCGCCCATGCCGTCGCCGACCGCCTCGCCGAGCTCGATCCGGCCGGGGCCGACACCTACCGCGCCAACGCCGACGCGTTCCACTCGCAGCTGCACGAGGTCACCGACGTGACCGCCGCGATCGCCGCCGCACACGCGAACACCCCCGTCGCGCAGACCGAATCCATCGGCTACTACCTCGTCACGTCCGCGAAGCTCGAGGACCGCACCCCCGCCGACTTCACGAACGCGATCGAGAACGGCACCGACCCGTCGCCCGCCGCGATCGCCGCGACCCGCCAGCTGCTCCTCGACAAGCAGGTCGACGTCCTGGTCCACAACCCCCAGACCGAGGACAAGGTCAGCCGCGACATGCGGGCGACCGCGGAGTCCGCGGGCATCCCCGTCGTCGAAGTCACGGAGACCCTGCCCGAGGGTGTGGACTACATTCAGTGGCAGAAGCAGACGGCCGAGGCGCTCGCCGCCGCCCTCGACGCCGCCCGCTGACCCTTCGAGCAGGGCAAGGACATCACTTCCGTGACCACACCGGCCGACGTCACCCCGGGCGGCACCGCCGCGGCACCAGGCGCGCCTGCGACGACCCCCGGACACAGCGCCGCCGTCGAACTCCGCGGCGCGCGCATGGCCTTCGGCGACCGCGTCCTGTGGCGGGATCTCGACCTCACCGTCGAGCCCGGCGAGTTCGTCGCAGTGCTCGGCCCCAACGGCGCGGGCAAGTCCACGCTGCTGAAGGTCCTGCTCGGTCAGCTCCCCCTCAGCGGCGGCACCGCCACGATCGCCGGCGTGCCCGCGCGCACGGGCAACTCGCACGTCGGCTACGTGCCGCAACAGAAGTCGCTCGACGAAGGTGTGCCGCTGCGCGGACGCGACCTCGTCGGACTCGGCGTCGACGGCCACCGTTGGGGCACCGGCCTGCGCTACTGGAAGACCCGCCGGGGCGCCGTCGACGCCGCGATCCGGCAGGTCGGCGCCGAGGCCTACGCGAACGCCCCGATCGGCTCCCTCTCCGGTGGCGAACAGCAGCGGCTGCGCATCGCGCAGGCACTCGTCGGCGACCCCCGGGTCATGCTCTGCGACGAACCGCTGCTCAGCCTGGACCTGGCCAACCAGCACCTCGTGTCGTCCCTCATCGACCGTCGCCGCCGCGAACACGGCACCGCCGTACTGTTCGTCACCCACGAGATCAACCCGATTCTGCCGCTGGTCGACCGCGTGCTGTATCTCGTCGACGGGCAGTTCCGCATCGGCACCCCGGCCGAGGTCATGACCTCCGAGGTGCTCTCCGAGCTGTACCGGACCGACGTCGAAGTCCTCGAGATCCGCGGCCGTCTCGTCGTCGTCGGCACCGGCGACGCCATCGACGCGCTCGGCAGCGCCGGCGGACTGCGCCCCGGGGAGGGCGTCCACCACGACCATCACGAGGATCAGCATTGAGCAGCAAGTTCACCGACGCGATGGGCCGGATGTTCGACGTGCAGGCCACCGTCGACCTGCTCCAGTACGACTTCGTGCAGCAGGCGCTGCTCGCCGGCGCGATCCTCGGCCTGCTCGCCGGCGTGATCGGACCCCTGGTGATCAGCCGGCAGATGGCGTTCTCCGTGCACGGCACCTCCGAACTCTCCCTCACCGGTGCCGCCGCGGCCCTGATCGTCGGCGTCTCCGTCGGGCTCGGTGCCGTGGCCGGTGCTGTGGTGGCGGCCGTCCTCTTCGGCGTCCTCGGCACCCGAGCCCGCGAACGCGACTCGGTCATCGGTGTCGTCATGGCGTTCGGGCTCGGGCTGGCCGTGCTGCTGCTGTGGGCCTACGACGGCCGCACCGGCGCCGCGTTCTCCCTCCTCACCGGCCAGATCGTCGCGCCGGGCGGCACCGGCATCGCGTTGCTCGCCGCGTGCGCCGTCGGCGTCATCGGCACCATGCTGGTCATCTACCGGCCGCTGCTGTTCGCCAGCACCGACCCCGAGGTCGCCGCGGCACGTGGAGTGCCGGTGCGGGCGCTGTCCATCGTCTTCGCCGTCCTGGTCGGAATCACCGCCGCCCTGGGCGTGCAGATCGTCGGGGCGCTGCTGGTGATGGCGCTGCTCATCACCCCGGCCGCCGCAGCCGCCCGCGTGGCGAGCGGCCCGCTGGCCGCGACGGTGCTGTCCGTGCTCTTCGCGGAGGTCTCCGCGGTCGGTGGCATCCTGCTCGCCCTCGCCCCCGGGGTTCCGGTCTCGGCGTTCATCACCGCCATCGCATTCGTCATCTACCTGGCGTGCCGCGGGATCGGCGCGGCCCGCACCCGACGCGGCATCGGACGCGGGGAGGTCGCGCCGGCCCCGGAGACGGCCGGCGCCGTCACCGCCTGAGTCCCGCGGTCCCGTCCGTCCCGTCCGCGGTGACTAACCTGCTGGCATGGCGACAGCGGAGCAGACGAGCGGACGAGACCGGGCACCCGGGCGCTGGGAGTTCTGGGTGGACCGCGGCGGCACCTTCACCGATGTGGTCGCCCGCCGGCCCGACGGCACCCTGGTGACCCACAAGCTGCTGTCGGAGAACCCGTCCCGATACCGGGACGCGGCCGTGGCCGGGATCCGGGAACTGCTCGGGGTACCGGCCGGCGACCCCGTCACCCCCGGCCTCGTCGAGCAGGTGCGCATGGGCACCACCGTCGCGACGAACGCGCTGCTCGAGCGCACGGGCGACCGGACCGTGCTGGTGATCACCTCAGGTTTCCGAGACGCGCTGCGCATCGGCTACCAGAACCGGCCGCGGATCTTCGACCGCAACATCGTGCTGCCCGAGCTGCTCTACGAGCGGGTGATCGAGGTCGACGAACGCATCCGAGCCGACGGCACGGTGCTGCGGGCCCCGGACCTGGACCGGCTCGAGCGCGATCTGAGGCAGGTGCGCGACGACGGGATCGACTCCGTCGCCGTGGTGTGCATGCACAGCCACCTGTACCCGCAGCACGAGCACGCCGTCGGCGACCTCGCCGAGCGCCTCGGCTTCGGCCAGATCTCCCTGTCCGCGGACGCGAGCCCGCTGATGAAGCTCGTGCCACGCGGCGACACCACCGTCGTCGACGCGTACCTGTCCCCCGTGCTCCGCCACTACGTCGATCGCGTGGCCGACCAGCTGCCGGGTGTCCGGCTGATGTTCATGCAGTCCAACGGCGGGCTCACCGAGGCGATGCACTTCCGCGGCAAGGACGCGATCCTCTCCGGGCCGGCGGGAGGCATCGTCGGCATGAGCCGGATGTCGGCCCTGGCCGGGTTCGACAAGGTGATCGGGTTCGACATGGGTGGCACGTCGACGGACGTGTCGCACTTCGCCGGCGAATACGAGCGCGTCTTCCACACCGTCGTCGCCGGGGTGCGGTTGCGGGCCCCCATGATGGACATCCACACCGTGGCCGCCGGCGGAGGATCGATTCTGCACTTCGACGGCAGCCGGTACCGGGTGGGGCCCGACTCCGCCGGCGCCGACCCCGGTCCGGCCTGCTACCGGGGCGGCGGCCCCCTCACCGTCACCGACGCCAACGTCATGCTCGGGCGCGTGCAGCCCGCCCACTTCCCGCACGTGTTCGGTCCCGGCGGCGACGAACCGCTGGACGAGCAGACGGTGCGGGCCCGGTTCACCGCGCTGGCGGCCGAGATCCGGGAGGCGACCGGCGACGACCGCAGCCCCGAGGAGGTCGCCGCGGGCTTCCTGCAGATCGCGGTCGCGAACATGGCCAACGCCGTCAAGCGCATCTCGGTGCAGAAGGGCCACGACGTCACCGAGTACGCCTTGACGACCTTCGGCGGGGCCGGCGGACAGCACGCCTGCGCAGTCGCCGACGCGCTCGGCATCCGGACCGTCCTCGTGCCGCCGCTGGCCGGTGTCCTGTCCGCGCTGGGTATGGGTCTCGCGGACACCACCGCGATGCGCGAGCAGTCCGTCGTCGTCGAACTGGACGACGAGGCGATGCCCCGGCTGCGCGACGTCGCCGCCGAACTCGAGGCCGCGGCGCGCACGGAACTGCTCGACGAGGACGTGCCCACCGAGCGCATCGACGTGACCGTCCGGGCACACCTGCGCTACGACGGCACCGACACCTCCGTGCCCGTCGCGCTCGCCGACCCGGCGACGATGACCGCGGAGTTCGAGGCCGTGCACCGGCGCACCTACTCGTTCCTCATGGACCGGCCGCTGATCGTCGATGCCGTCGCGGTCGAGGCCGTCGGGGCCACACGCCGGCCCGATCTGTCCGGGCTCGGTCGCGCCGACAGCGACGCGACCGGGTCCACCCGCCCGTCCCCCGACACCGTCCGGATGTTCGTCGACGGGTCGTGGCGCGAGGCACCGCTGTACCGTCGCGAGCACCTGGCCCCCGGCGACTCCGTGGCCGGCCCGGCCATCGTCGCGGAGGACAACTCGACCACCGTCGTCGAGGCCGGCTGGGAGGCGGCGATGTCGGAACAGGGCCATCTCGTGCTGGCCCGGGTGCGCGCCCACGACGACGCGGAGGTAGGCACCCATGCCGATCCGGTCATGCTCGAGATCTTCAACAACCTGTTCATGTCGATCGCCGAGCAGATGGGCACGACTCTCGAGTCCACCGCGCAGTCCGTGAACATCAAGGAGCGTCTGGACTTCTCGTGCGCGCTGTTCGATCCGGACGGAAACCTGATCGCGAACGCGCCGCACATCCCCGTCCATCTCGGCTCGATGGGCACGAGCGTGCAGGAAGTGGTGCGCCGCCGGCACGGGTCGATGAAACCCGGTGACGTGTACGCGGTCAACGACCCGTACCACGGCGGTACCCACCTGCCGGACGTCACGGTGATCACGCCCGTGTTCGACGGGTCCGGCGAGCACATCCTCTTCTTCGTCGCCTCCCGCGGTCACCACGCCGAAATAGGCGGAACCACACCGGGTTCCATGCCCGCCGCCAGCCGCGACATCCGCGAGGAGGGCATCCTGTTCGACAACTGGCTGCTCGTCGAGAACGGAGCCTTCCGGGAGGCCGAGACCCGTGCGCTGCTCAGCGGCGGCCCGTACCCGTCCCGGAACCCCGACACCAACCTCGCGGACCTGCGCGCCCAGGTCGCGGCCAACGCGCGCGGCGTGGTCGAGGTGGGCCGGATGATCGACCACTTCGGTCTCGACGTCGTCGAGGCCTACATGCGGCACGTGCAGGACAACGCCGAGGAGGAAGTGCGCCGTGTCGTCGACCGTCTCCACGACGGCGAGTACCGCTACGAGATGGACTCCGGTGCGGTGATCGCGGTCCGGATCACCGTCGACCGGCAGGCACGCTCGGCGACGATCGACTTCACCGGCACGTCACCGCAACTCGCATCGAACTTCAACGCGCCCTCCTCGGTCGCGCGGGCCGCGACGCTGTACGTCTTCCGCACGCTCGTCGCCGACGACATCCCCCTCAACGACGGTTGTCTGCGTCCGCTGCACATCGTCGTCCCCGACGGGTCGATGCTCGCCCCCGAATTCCCCGCCGCGGTCGTCGCCGGCAACGTCGAGACGTCGCAGGCCGTCACCGGCGCGCTCTACGCGGCGCTGCGGGTGCAGGCCGAGGGTGCCGGGACCATGAACAACGTCACCTTCGGCAACGAGCGGTACCAGTACTACGAGACGCTCGGCTCCGGGTCGGGTGCGGGCGAGGGCTTCGACGGGACGTCGGTGGTGCAGACACACATGACCAACTCGCGTCTGACCGATCCCGAGGTACTGGAGTGGCGCCTGCCGGTGTTGCTGGAGGCGTTCACGATTCGTCACGGCAGCGGTGGCGGCGGCCGGTGGCGCGGCGGCGACGGCGCCGTGCGACGGCTCCGGTTCCTCGAGCCGATGACCGTCAGCACGCTGTCCGGACACCGGCGCGTGCCGCCGTACGGGATGGCCGGTGGCGAGCCGGGCGCCCTGGGCGGCAACCGCATCGAACGCGCCGAAGGCACCGTCACCCGCATGGCCGGCTGCGACTCCGTCGAGGTCGGGGCCGGTGACGTGCTCGTGGTCGAGACCCCGGGCGGTGGCGGCTACGGACGATAGGACGAACGGGACTCCGGGACGGGATCGAGTTCCCGCAGGACGGGCAGCGCGAAGCACACCGCCGCGACACCGACCATCGGCAGGGCCAGCGCGAAGAACGTCGTGCGCACACCCGTCGCGTCGATCAGGGGCCCGGCGATCAGGATCCCGGCCGGGCCCGCCGCGTACGCGGTCGAGGTCATCACACCGACGACGCGGCCCCGCATGTGCTCCGGGCTGCGGGTCTGCATGGCCCAGTTCGCGATCGGCCCCACCGGACCGTACGCCAGGCCGATGAGGATGCCCAGCAGCACGAGGACCCCCAGCGGCGGCAGGAACGCCATGCCGATCGTCGCCGCACCCAGCACCGTGACCGCGACGAGCATCAGGGTGCGGCGCCGCAGACGCGACGCGAAGGCGCCGTAAGCCAGGGCACCCACCAGACCACCGACACTCAGCGACATCATCACCCAGCCGAGCCGGGCCGGCGCGTCCATCCCGGTGAAGTAGGTCGGAAGCAGCACCGACTCGATCGGCAGGAACAACGCCACGACGATCATGTCGACCAGTGCGAGCGTGCGCAGCAACCGGTCTCGCCACACGAACCGCAGCCCCTCGAGGGTGCCGGCCCACAGCGAAGCCGGGCGGGTGGACCGGTCGGGCCGGCCGGCGTGCTCGAGCCGGAGGAAGGCGACGGTGACGAGGGAGAGCACGAAGCACGCCGACGTCACCCACAGGGTGTTCTCGGGGCCGACGGCGGCGATGAGGACGCCGCCGACACCCGGGCCGATCAGGTAGGCGAGGTTGTAGTTCGCCTCGTAGAGGCTGTTGGCGCGGTCCAGTGACCACCCTGCGGCGCGGGTCGCCGCCGGCAGCATCGATTCGCGCGCCGAGATGCCCGCCGGGTCGAAGACGGCGCCGAGGGCCGCGAGCGCGGCCAGCAGGGGCACCGAGAGTCCGACGGTCGCGGCGAGGACCGGGATGGCCGCGACCGACAGCGCCGAGAGCGCATCGGAGACCAGGGCGGTGCGCCGGCGCCCGAACCGGTCGACGACGGTCCCGGTGAGCAGGCTCGCCAGCAGCAGCGGCACGGTGGCTGCACCCGCGACGATCGCCGCGTCGGTGGCCCGGCCGGTCTGTTCGAGCACCAGCCACGGCAGTGCGACGACCACGATGCCGTTGCCGGTGGCGGACAGCAGGGTGGCGACGCCGAGCAGGGTCAGGGGCGCGAAGCGGCGGGTGGTCAGGTCGAGGGCGGTCACGTCGATCGGCATTCACTCGGAGGCGGGGGTGCCGCGACGCTAGCAGGAGCCCGGGGATCGGCACGAGCGATTTTCGGGCGGGGGCGCCGTCCCGAACCGAGCCGCGACGGGAGCCGCGGCATCGAGGATCCGATGCCGCGGCGCACGACGCGACCGGCGGGTCCGCCGCCGGGCTGCCGCTACCGGAGCGCCTCGGCGGACGCTCGGCGCGACCTCATCCCCATCGCGGTGGCGGCACTCGCGAGCGCGACCACTGCGATCGCCCACCATGCGTACGTGAACACCGCCAGCGTCTCGGCGTCGGCGGAACCGAACTCGCCGAGAATGGCGACCAGCATGGACACGCCCAGCACGTACCCCATCTGACGGCTGGTGTTGACCACCGCACTGCCCGTGGACACTCGTGCGGGCGGCAGATCGACCGTGGCCTTGGCCAGGAGGTTGGGCAGCGAGAACCCGACGCCCACACCGACGAGGAGCCAGCCCGGCAGCACCTGCGTGGCGTAGTTCACCTCCTCGGTGGCGCTGACGGCCAGCATGATCACGCCCACGCCGACGAGCACGTTGCCGATCGCAACGAGGGTGGACGGCGCGAGACGATTCGACAGGCGCTGGCTCACCGCCGCGAAGATCGGCACCATCAGCGGGCTGGGTGCCACCGCCAGA
This sequence comes from Rhodococcus sp. DMF-1, assembly GCF_021441945.1. Lineage (NCBI taxonomy): Bacteria > Bacillati > Actinomycetota > Actinomycetes > Mycobacteriales > Nocardiaceae > Rhodococcus > Rhodococcus sp. DMF-1. The sequence goes on along the minus strand of NZ_CP090442.1, from coordinate 5,242,722 downwards.
CCCGTGACCAGGGCGCTGTAGTGCGCACCCGTCTGCAGGCGGAGGATCACGCTCAGCAGTACCGCGCCGAAGGCCGTGCAGAACAGCAGGGCGGTGACGTTCGACCAGAAGAAGGACCGCACCCGCAGCAGCGCGGGATCCACGACCGGCGCCGGGTGCCGTCGCATCCGGACGGCCACTGCGGCGAGCCCGACGACGGCGACCGCGAAGGCAGTCAGGGTGCCGGTTCCCGACCAGCCCCACTCCTGCCCCTTCACCAGCGCGAGGGCGAGCGAGCCCAGGGCCACCGCGAGCACCGCCGCGCCGAGGACGTCGGGAATCCGCGTCACGGTGGCGTCCTTCGTCTCGGGCAGCAGCACGACGGCCCCCACCACCGCCGCGATGCCGACCGGCACGTTGATCAGGAACACCCACTGCCAGGACACCTTCACGAGCGCCCCGCCGATCACCGGCCCGACCGCCGCGGCCAGGGAGGTCGACGTGGCCCAGATCTTCACCGCAGTGGCGCGCCGCTCGGGCGGCAGTGCCGTCAGCAGCAGACCCAGGCTCGTGGGAGTCAGGGCCGCCGCCCCGACCGCCTGCAGGACCCGGAATCCGACGAGCCACCAGAGCGTCGGACCGAGCGCGCACGCCAGACTCGCGACCGTGAACACCACGAGCCCGACGACGAACCCCGCTCTGCGACCGTAGCGGTCGGCCAGCCGGCCGGCCGGAATGAGCAGGGCCGCATACACAATGGTGTACGCATTCAGGACCCAGCTCAGGTCCGCCAGGGACGATCCGGGATACCCCTCCCCGATCGCGGCGAAGGCGACGCTGACGACGAACACGTCGAGCATCGCCATGAACGCCGCCGAGCACAGTACGAGCAACATGAGATTGGACCGGTCCCGAACCGGGGCGTCACCCGTCTGCTCGCCGACCATCGTCCGACTTGATTCGACCATGGCCCGACTCTAAACGGCTGACTATGGTCTACACAAGTCTGGTCCGGCCGGACGACGAAACATTCTGTCCCAGACCGTCTTCGCGTCGACGAGATGCTCCCGTGGACCCGAACGGCACGAGTGACCCCCGCAGCGACGTGCGCCGAAGGGTGAGAGCGTCGCGCACATAGTTCCTGGCCCGCCAGGGATCTCGATCTCCGTGACGCGGAAACCGATCGACCGACCGGCAGATGTACCCCGACGACAGGTCCAGGAAGGGACGCGCCGCCAGCGTCTCCTCCCGGCGCGGCACCACCGGCACCTGCCCGTTGCGGTCGATATGGCTCAGCACCCTGCACATCACGCGTGCGTTGAGATCCGCGCGCAACGTCCACGACGCATTCGCATATCCGATCCCCGCCGCGAAATTCGGCACCCCGGTCACCATCGTGCCCTGCCAGAGGAACTCGTCGGACATCGTCACCGGCCGGCCGTCCACGACGAAGTCGATGCCGCCGAACACCTGCATCTGCAATCCGGTTGCGGTGACGACGATATCGGCTTCGAGGACACGCCCCGACCGCAGACGAATCCCCGCGGGGACGAACCGGTCGACGTGGTCGGTCACCATCGTGACCGTGCCGTGCCGGATCGCGGTGAACAAATCCTCGTCCACGACGGCACACAGCCGCTGATCCCACGGCGCATAGGTGGGGGTGAAGTGCTCGGCGACGGTGTCCCGATCCCGCAGGGAGCGGGTGACCAGACGGGTCAGCAGCGACCGTGCGGCCCGCGGATACCGTCGACAGAACCAGTACAGCGAGCCGGTGAAGGCGATGTTCTTCGCACGCACCAACCGATGGGCTGCGAGCGGCGGCAGCACCGCCCGCGCCCAGTCCGCAGCGATGTCCCGGCGCGGCAGCGGGAACACCCACGTCGGTGAGCGCTGCAGCATCGTCACGTGCTCGGCGCGCTCCGCCATCGACGGCGCCAAGGTGATGGCCGTGGCTCCGCTCCCGATGATCACGACGCGTCGGCCCGTGTAGTCCAGTTCCCCGGGCCAGAACTGCGGATGGACCACCGTTCCGGTGAACGACTCGATGCCCTCGAAATCGGGGGTGTACGCGCGTTCGTAGTCGTAGTACCCGGCACAGGCGTAGAGGAACGCACACGTCACGGTGCGGCGGGCCGTCTCGTCCGGGCCGACCCGCTGTTCGACGGTGAGACTCCACCGCGAGCGGGCCGAATCCCACGACGCCTCGACGACACGGCTGTTGTACCGGATCCTGCCGGCGATGCCGCCCTCCGCCGCGGCCTCCTCGAGATAGTCCAGAATCGCCTGCCGGCCGGCGATCGCGTCCGCGCCGCGCCACGGCTTGAACGGGTAACTCAGGGTGAACATGTCGGAGTCGGATCGGACCCCCGGATAGGTGAACAGACTCCAGGTGCCACCGAGGCACGCGCGTGCCTCGAAGATCGCGAACGTCTTGTCCGGAAGTTCCCGCCCGAGACGACAGGCGGCGCCGATACCGGACAGCCCGGCCCCCACGATGACGACATCGAAGTGCTCGGTCATTTCCGGTTCCGATCCGCTGCGACGGTGAACGGATTGGTCACGGCCAGTACCCGCTGATACCCCGCTCCGGTCACCCGCTGAAACATGTCGAGCCCCTTCGCCTCCCAGCCGATCACCACGCGCGCCCTGCGACGTCGCACCCCGGCGACGATGGCCCGGGCCGCCATCTCCGGTGAATGGAACGCCAGCCGCCGATCGAAGATCTCCGCGACCGACGCCGCGTCGATCCCCCGAGCCGTCGTCGCGTTGCGTGCCACCGCAGTCCTGATCCCACCCGGATGCACGCACGTGACCCGGACCGGAAGCCGTTCGGCGATCATCTCCTGGCGCAGCGCTTCGGTGAACCCTCGGACGGCGAACTTCGCCGAGTTGTACGCGCTCTGCCCGCCCAGCGAGAGCAAGCCGAAAAGGCTCGAGATGTTGACGACGTGACCGTCGCCCGACGCGACGAGGTGCGGCAGGAACGCCTTCGTCCCGTGTACGACGCCCCAGTAGTCCACCGCCAGGACGCGTTCCATGTCGGCGAAGTCCGACTCCAGGACACTGCCGAAGTAGGCGATGCCCGCGTTGTTGTACACCTGGTGCACGATGCCGAACTCCGCCACCACCTCCTCGGCGTACCGCGAGACGGCGTCTCGATCGGACACGTCGAGAAGTGCCGTCGACACGTAGGCACCGTGGGATTCGCATCGGCGCGCAGTCTCGGCCAGAGTGCTGCCGTCGATGTCGGAGAGAGCGAGTCGCGCACCCCGACCGGCCAGGTTCTCCGCGAGTGCGCGGCCGATTCCGGACCCGGCACCGGTGACCACACAGGTCTTTCCCGTGAACACGGTCGGGCTCACGGCGTCACCGCCTTCGTGGTGCGTCGCCGGGCCACTACGCGAGCTCCCCGCGACGGAACGGTCGTGATGTTGCGTGCCTTCTGCTTCTCCGGACGCCGGCCGGGCGGGCTGAGATCGTAGGCGCGCAACACCTCCCGCAGGACGACCGTCATCTCCATGGCCGCGAACGCGGCACCCGGACACCGGCGTGCACCGCCGCCGAACGGAATCCAGGTGTTCGCCGCGGGCTGGACGCCCAGGAACCGCTCCGGCCGGAACTCGCCCGGTGATTCGTGATGCTCGGGGTCGGCGTGAACGATGCCGATCGCGGGGAGCACGGTGATGCCCGCGGGCAACCGGTATCCGCCCAGTTCCACGGGTGCGGTGAGCTGGCGGGCCACATCCTGGATCACCGGCTTGAGGCGCAGCGCCTCCTTGGCCACCGCGCCGAGATACTCGTCGTCCCCCGCGTCCGCCGCCTTCTGCGCGTCTGCCAGTACGCCGGGGTTGCGGACCAGTTCGTGGAAGGCCCATGCCAGCCCCGTGGCCGTGGTGTCGTGACCGGCCAGGAGAATGGAGATGAGCTGATCCCGCAGTTCTGCATCGCCGAGCCCACCGTCTGCGTCGTCCACCGCGGCCTGCACCAGCCGGGAGAGCACGTCGGTTCGGTCGTGCAGGTCGCCCGCGAACCGACGTTCGGAGATCTCGGCGTAGACGATCTCGTCGAATCTGCGCTGATGCTTCCAGTGCGTGCTCCAGGGCCGGATCCGCGCAAGCTTCGGGCTGTGCAGTCCCATCAACGTGATCGGGTCGATCTCCGTGATGTGCCGGATCGCGGGTCGCAACTCGGCGAGGCGGTCGGGCGCGGTGACACCCAGCACGACGGTGAGGATGACCTCCAGCATGAGGTCCTGCAGCCGCTCCAATGTGGCGAAGGGGCGGCCCACGGGCCAGTGCGCGACCTCGTGCCGGACCAGCGTGGTCACGTCGTCGCGGTAGCCCTGCAGCGCCCGAGCACTGAACGCGGGCGTGAGCAGCCGCCGGACCCGCTTGTGCCGGTCCTCGTCGGTGACCAGCACGGCGTGCTCGCCCATGACCGGGCGCATGATGGCGTTGCCCTCGCCGGCATGGTAGATCTCGGGGCTGCCGGCGAAGACCGTCCGGATGTCCTCCTGCCGTCCGAGCACCACCATGGGCCGGTACGGCGCGGTGGGCTTGATCAGGAAGGTGTCGCCGTAGCGCCGCGTGAGCACGGGATAGATGCGATGCCGCGCCAGCGTGAACAGCAGGGTCTGGACCACGGCGGGCAACCTCGGGCCGGGCGGCAGCGATGTCGGGGGATGCGAGGTTTCGGATCGGGACAGGGTCATCGTGGTTCCTCGAGTGAGACGGTGCCGGCCCCGGACCGGGACTCGGCGGGTCGCGCGCCGGGTTCCTCCGCGGCAGCGCGGTCGGAGCGGCCGACGGCGCGGCGCAGGATGGGCGGGGCCATGACGGACGTGACGACGGCGACCAGGACCAGGGCCGTGTATGCCTCGGTGCCGAGCACCCCCAGGCTCAGGCCGACGGTGGCGATGATCACCTCCACCACACCGCGTGCGTTCATCCCGGCCCCCAGGGCGATACATTCCGCGCGGTCGAGACCGCTGAGTCTGCCGCCGACGAACGCACCGGCAAACTTCCCGGCGACGGCCACGACGAGGAGCCCGGTCGTCGCCAGCAGGACACCGGGCCGGAGCAGACCGGACAGGTCCATCCGGAGCCCCGCGGTGGCGAAGAACAGCGGGGCGAGGACCGACATGACAACCGCATGCAGGGGTGCGAGGACCGGCGCGCGCACGCCGCCGGAGCCGATGAGGACGCCGGCGACGAACGCGCCCAGGATCGGCTCCAGTCCCATGGCGTGCGTGGCCGCCGCACCGCCGAGGACGAGGATCACCGTCGTACTCACCATCGCAGTCGAATCGCGTGACGCCTCGGCGTGGCGCACCGCGCGGCGCACGAGCATCCTGCCGATCGTCGCGGCGAAGAGCACGACACCGGCGAGACATCCGACCGGCTCCAGCACGTCCGATACCCCCAGTGCCCCGGCCGTCACCAACGCGGACACCAGCGAGAGCAGGAACCAGGCGATGACGTCGTCGATCACCGCTGCGGACAGGACGAGCTGCCCGATCCTGCGGTCGGTCAGCCCGAGTTCCATGAGCACCTTGGCGATGACCGGGACTGCGGTCACGCAGATTGCCACCCCGACGAACATCGCGAAGATGGCCGGGCTCGTGCCCTCCGGGCGCATGGGGGGCGGCGCGATCGCACCGATGCCGACACCGAGTGCGAGGGGGATCAGCAGGCCGGCAAGGCTGATCTTGGCTGCCGGGCCGGCCAGTCGTCGCAGACGCCCGACGTCCACGTGCATTCCCGCCAGACCGACGAGCAGCAGTACGCCGAACTGGCCGACGGCGTCGAGAAGGTGGACCTGCCCGCCCTCCGCAGGGAACAGCCACCCCCACACGCCGGGAGCAACGTGCGCCAGGACGGACGGACCGAGCAGCACTCCGGCCAGCAATTCCCCGGCAAGCGCGGGCAGGCCGAGCCTGACCGCCAGGCCGCCGAGGACCCGCGCACCCAGCAACAGCACGGTGACCTGCACCAGGAACACCAGCAACCAGTGCGCCGGCAGCGGCGCGGTGAGGTCGAGTGCCAATGTCATCGGAGTCGCCTAGTCGAGTCCGCCGACCCGACGCCAGTCCCGGTTGCGATACGACACCATGTCGCGGGCCACCTGCATGCTCAGCCCGCTGCCGTGGCGCAGCTCCGACAGATACAACTTGCCCGCTTCCTTCGCCACTCCGGCGAATCCGTTGGTGAAGTAGGTTCCGCGGATGTGGGGCGGACTGGCGTACTTGCCCCACAACAGAAGCCGGGTCATGTCCCACAGCGTGAACTCACCCGTGGGCAGACGATTGTCCGGGTCGAGCGCTCGCCAACCGGTCCAGCGCGCGGACGGAACCAGCTCGCTCTCCTTCAGCGCGACGTGGATGCGATGGCCGGCCTCGGTCGCGTCGATCTCCTTGTCGCGGTATGCCTGCATCGCCGCGCACGCCGCATCGAACATCGCAGCGAACCGCGGATTGTCGACGGCCTGCAGCCCGCGGTAGGGCGGTTGCTCCAACCGGTCGAACACCGCCTTGTCCCTGGTCTTCTCGTACTCCATGACGGTCTGCATCTGCGCGTTGGCGCCGTACATGGTGGCCAGGCACCACACCCGGTGCCATGCATTCCACAGGTCGAAGTGGTCCCAGGAGGTGTACGAGAAGCTGACGAGATCGTCGTAGTACCGGAACGACCGCTTCGTCCAGGTCTGGACGTACTCGAACCGCTCCACCGAGAAGTCGTCCTCCCGGACGGCGGAGATCAGACGGTGACCGAGTGCGTTCAGGATCATCATGGTGACCGCGAGACCGCTGGAGAACAGCGGATCGATGAAGTCGGAGGCATGCGGGAGCAGGACCCAGCGATCGCCGACGATCTGCTTCGATGCGAACTGGCTCCGGTTCGAGGACGTGTACGGCCGCACCGCCCTGGCCGCCCGCATCTGCCGCTGGATCGTGGGAAAGCGATCGACGTGCGCCCAGAACTCCTCCTCCGGCGTCTCGCCGTCTCGTTTCGGGTACACGTCGATATCGAGATTGATTCCGACACTGCACAGTTGACTGGTGGTGCCCACGTGGTTGTCGAAGGGGATCACCCACGCCCAGCCGCCCTCGAACAGGTGGTGCAGCGTTCCCTGGGAGAACGGGCTCGGCATCAGGTGCTGCTTGCGCGGCGGGGCCACGCGGTCGAACGGTTCGACACCCACGAAGTGGTTGAAGATCGTGCGGGACCGGGTCCGGTACGGCGGGTCGATGCGCAGATCGAGCTGCTCGCCCAGCAGACTGCGCATGCCTCCCGCGTCCACCACGAAGCCGGCCCGGAAGTCACCGCTCGACGCGGTCCGGATGGTCGCCCCGTCGGAGTCGAAGTCGACCGCGGTGACCGGTGTGTAGGTCAGACCCGTCGCACCGTACGACAGCGCGACCTGGAACATGTAGGCGTCGACGTCCTGCCGGAAGAAGTGCGAATCCGGGCCGATGGGCGGGCTCCACGTCGGATGCTGTGTGCATTCCTCGGCCGCGAACGGCTCTCCTTCGCGGTGGTACGCGAATCCGAAATTGCGTTTCACACCGGATGCGGCACTGACCTTCCGGCGAAGTGTGTTGTGCCCGGCCAGGTATCCCAGCTCCGGGACGTCGTAGCGACGCGCCAGCACCCGCAGCCCGACGATCGTCTCCGGCACGGTCGATTCCCCGATCGCGAAGCGTGGGTGTCCGCCGGCTTCGATCATCACGACCCGGACGCCGTTGCGGGCGAGGATCGCCGCGAGCGCGGTTCCGCCGATGCCGCCACCGATGATGGCGACGTCGAAGGTGCGGGTGTCGTCGGCCACCTCGGGTCTACTGATTTCCAGCATCGTCTCAGCTCTCCTGGTTCGTCGAGATTGCGGCAGCCGGCACCGAGCTGGTGCGCTGCACGAAGTCCGCGAGCAGCTGTGCCACTTCGAACGGTTTGTCCTCGGGAAGCAGCGAACACGAGTCGGCGATCCACTCGAGTCCGGCATCCGCGAAATCCCCGGCGAGACGCTCGGCGTGTTCGGGTGGGAACACGCGATCCTCCCGGGACCACACGACCAGCACCGGCCCCGGGAAGTCGCCGAACGACTCTGCGGCCGCGAGGACAGCGCTCGGTTCCAGGCTGCGGAGCATACGGCGGAGGTCTGCGTAGACGGCGTCGCTCTCGAGGGCCGGGAGGACCCACGAGTCGGAGGTGGCCGGTTCGACCGGTCGACGCGCGAGCCAGCCGTAGGACATCGGGAGCCGCCGCAGGGCCCGGATGCGCAACGGGCCGAGGATCAGTTCACGCGCCGCCGGCGCGTAGGCGATGGCCTTCATGATCGCCCGGTACCGCCGCGGTGGGCAGTTGTCGTACGCACCGCCGGCCGTCAGGACCAGCCGTCGGACGAGGTCCGGCCGCGTCGTGGCAACCAGTTGAGCGACGGGGGTGCCGCCGTCGTTGCCGACCAGCGTCACCTCACGCAGATCGAGTGCTTCGAGCGCCTCCGTCACGATCGCCGCCAATCCGGCGAAGGACAGATCCGCGTCGGGCATCGGGACGGAATGGGCGCCGAAGGGAAGGTCCAGCGCGATGCAGCGGAAGCGCCCGGACAGAGCGGCAACCACCTTGCGCCAGACGTTCGCATTCGTGAGTGGACCGTGGAGGAGAACGATCGGTTCACCGGCACCGGCCTCGAAGTAGGCGAGCCGGCCGGTGGACAGTGTGAGCTCGCGCCGTGTGCCGAGACTGCGATGGCGCCACCATGCGCGACGATCATCGGTCATGTGGGACTCTCGTTTCGGTCGTGGTGATGAAGTGGGAGACGAGTGCGGCCACCCGCTCGGGTCGGTCCTCGGGTGCGAGGGTGTAGGCGTCCTGGATCCACTCCAGCCGTGCATCCGGAAAGTCCCTCGTGAGCCGGTGCGCATTGGCAGGCGGACAGAATCGGTCCTCCCGGGACCACGCGACGAGGACGGGACCGTCGAACCTGTCGAAGTGCCGCGCTGCTTCCAGTGTGTGCCGCGACTGCAGACCGGTCACCACTCGCGCCAGGTCCCGACGCACTCCGCGATTCCGGATCGCCGGCAGCACATACGAATCCGAGATGTGGGGCGGAAGTGCTCGTCGGGTGAGCCAGCCCTGGGCGATCGGCAGACGCCGCAAGGACCGCACCGTCATCGGCGCCAGAATCGGGAGCAGGCCTCCCGGCACCGACGCCGCGAGCTTGAAGAAGCCGAATGCCGCGGGCGGACAGTCACCGTACGCATCACTGGAGGTGAGGACCAGGCGTCCGACGAGATCGGGACGTTGTGCGACGACGAGCTGCGCGACCGCGCCGCCCGTGTCGTTCGCCAGCACGGTTGCGCCACTGAGCCCGAGCGTCTCGATCGAGTCGACGACCAGTCGCGCCAGCCCGGGGAGTGACAGGTCGACGTGGGGCACGCCGACGTCGTGCGATCCGAACGGCAGGTCGAGCGTCACGCACCGGAACTGCGTCGACAGCGGGGGCACGACCCGGCGCCACAGGTTCGCGTTGACCATCGCGCCGTGGACGAGGACGATCGGTTCGCCGTCTCCGCGTTCGAAGTAGCGTACCGCCCCCGACCCGATACGCACGTCGCCGCGTTCGCCGAGATCGGGATGCCGCCAGCCGGGCTGGAATCGATTGTGCACCGTCACGTCACCTCGCCTGCTTCCGGCCGAACTGCCGGTACAGCGATGCCCGCGCATCGTCGACGACGGAGACCACCGAGTTGTGCGGCCGACTCGCGGCACGGACCATGGACACCGCCGCGGGCAGACCCATCAGCCTGCGTGGGTTGTACTCGTGCCTCAGCATGAGCGTGAGATTGTCCCTGCGCCGCCGGGACGCACTGATGTATCGGAACAGTTCGATGTCCACCGAATTGGTCGGAAGACCCAGTCCGATCGACCGGGAGAAGTAGTACATCGGACGCGCTTCGGCGTCGCGTTCCTTCCACCACCGTCGGGTAGCGCGGTCGATGGTGCGCGGGCTCCCCCATTCCGGCAGCACCGTGCGGGTGAACATCCGCACCTGCCGCAGGGCATCGGAGATCCCCTGGCCGGTGATGACGTCCTTGAAGTGCCCGGAGTCGCCGATCAGCACCCAGCCCGGTCCCGCCGCCTCCCGGAAGTAGCCGTCCATCCGACGTACCTGGCGGACGTCACCGACCTGTTCCGCGGCGGCCATGAGACCGCGCAACGTGGGGATGATGCGCTGCGCGTTCTCCTCGAACACCTCCCTGTTCCGGTAGTCGCGGGGGTCGTCGCGGGGCGGCTGGGCGACCACCAGGGTCAGGCCGTCGTCGCACGGGACCATGAAGTAGATGTCGCGGCCGTCACGAACCAGCTGGAACTCGGGCGGCACCGGCAGATTCCGGTAGTACCGCCAGACGGCATCACGATCGTTGGTGGTGACCGCGTACTTGGCGGAACCCACGAGCTTGGCAACCGTCGAGTTCCTGCCGTCCGCACCCACGACCAGCGGTGCCAGGATCCGGATCTCGCTGCCGTCGGCTCTCGTCGCCAGCACCCCCCGCACCCGTCCGTTGTTCTCCTTCAGCAGCCGTCGCACCGTCACGCCGGTGCGCACCGGCACCCCGACGGCTTCGACCCTGCGGCGCAGGAGCTCGTCGAGGCCCGACCGTCGCACACACATCCGCGGCCACTGCGGGTGATGCACGGACATGTCCACTCCGTCCATGACCGTTCGAGTGGAATGCAGTGGTGGAGCACCGAACTCGTGCAACTCACGCAGCACACCCAGCTCGTCCCACAGCCGCAGGTCCTGCAGGTAGTGGGTGGAGAGCACATCCGTTTCCCGCTCACCACGATCGAGCAGCGCCACGCGCTTTCCCGCCTCCGCGAAGCGGACGGCGAGTGCACACCCCGCGATCCGGGCGCCGACGATCACGATGTCGGCGGTCTCGATGCACGGTTCACCGGTCGAGCTCGAGCTGCTCGCCCCCTCGCAGGATCCCGCACCGCTCGGCGGCACGGGATCCTGCGTCCCGGCACCGGGCGGGATGTCGTCCGTCGGCGGCGCCAGGACGGCCGAATCGATCTTCGCGCTCATGAGAAGACTCCTTCCTCGGCCGGAGCGACGCGTCCCGGCACGTCCTCCCGGGACTTCGGCGATCCGGTCCGCAGGTCGTGCCGATCGGCGAGGTCGAGCATCCGCAGGTATGCCCTCGTGCCGGCCTCGAGCGCGGGCTTCGGCAGTGTCAGGCCCCGCAGGCGGGTCCACGGCAGGGTGCTGTCGGCCGCGCTGCCGCCCACCGTCCGCCCGAAGCGCCAGGCGGAATCCACGGCGAGCGACAGACCGTGACCACACCAGGCGCCCGCGTAGAGGACACCGGGCCGTCCGGGCACCGGAGCGACGACCGGCAGCCGGTCCTCGGTGCTCCCGGCCAGCGCAGTCCATCTCGCCACCACCGGCACATCCTTCAGAATCGGGAATCTCTCACCGATCTCGCGACGAAGTCTCTGCTGTACCGCATCCGCGGTGCGGGCGTCGGGGACGGGATCGCCGGTCGGTACGACGACCGGTCCCCCGCCGAACACCAGCCGGTGGTCGGCGGTCATTCGGTAGTAGTTGAAATAGTTTCGCTGGTCGATGATTCCGCCACGACCGTTCCAGCCGAGGGCGGCGCGCTGTTCGAAGCTCAGCGGGTCGGTGGCCAGTACGTGAGCTCGGATCGTCACCACCGAGTTCGGGAAGGGATTGAGCTTCTGCGCGTACCCGTCCACGGCCAACAGGACACGGTCCGCGGTGATGTCGGCCGACGCGGTGTAGAGCTTGGTCGCACCCCCTCGTGCCGGCTGCATGTCGACGACACGACTGTGCTCGTGGATCTCGACACCGCGGCGGCGTAGTGCGTCGGCCAGACCGAGCAGCAGGCGGTACGGATCCACGAGCAGCACGTTCTCGTACGAGAATCCGGCCACGTATCCCGGTCCCGCCCGTTCGACGAGGTCCTGCGGCCCGAGCCACTCGACGCCGTAGCCGAGTTGTTCGAGGTGCATCAGGTGGGCCGCCATCCGCTCGCGCTGACGAGGCGTGAGCGCCGCGAGCGTGTGCGGTTCCTCTCGCGCATCACAGTCGATCTGCTCGGTCCGGATGAGCTCGCGCAGCAGGTTCACCCCGTGCTGGGAGGCGCCGAAGGCGGCGCGCGCCGTGGTGTCGCCGTACTTCCTCCTCAGCGACGCGAGCGGAATCTTCAGACCGGGACCGACGATGCCGGTGCTGGCGCCCGTCGCCCCCGATCCGATCCGGCCGGCCTCCAGGACGGTGATGTTCAGTTCGGGCCGTTCCCTGGCCGCGTAGTAGGCCGCGGTGAGTCCGGCGAGTCCGGCGCCGACGACCACGAGGTCGGCCCCGGCCGACCCGCGAAGTCGTGGTGCATCGGGGACGTAATCCGCCAGTTGCTTCCAGATCGGTGCCGTGTCCAGGCACCGGGTCGCATCGACCATTGTTCCTCCTTTCAGAGCGAATTCGTCGCCCGGGCGAGACTCCAGAGGTCTCGCAGGCGAACACGACCGGGAAATGCGATGTACTCCGGCGTCACCAGGGTGGGACGCCATTTGAGCTTGAAGGCCAGCTGACTCGCGGCCGGATAGACGGCCGAACCGTGCTTCGCGATCAGTCCTGTTGCGGTGCTCAGCATGCGGGACGCACCCGGAAGAGCAGCGTCCGGGTCGATGCCGACGAACGGTGTGAGCCCCAGGTGCAGCCAGGGCGCATCGTCCTCGCGCAGCACCTGTGCCGCCTCGGCGAAGATGTGCTCGACAACGCCGGGTGGCGCGTCCGGGGATCGCCGCGTCAAGTCGTAGAGCCAGCCGGCCTTCTCGCCGAAGACGGGCGAGTAGGAGATGTACGCGACGATCCGGCCGGCGGCTTCGGCGACGAAGAGCCGGCGTTGCTCCTGGACCTCGCCGCCGCGCTCCCCGACCATCAGCTTGAGTCCCTTGACGTGACGCCCCTTGTTCCGCAACCACGCGGCATCGAGCCGGTCCAGTCGGGTGGCGAACGCGGGGTCGGTCAGCTGCTCCGGCGTCGCCTCGCGCACGGTCACCCCCTCACGACGCGAACGGGTGATCATGTTGCGGGTCTTGACGAACTTCCGGCCGCGCAGGCTGAATGCGGAGAGGTCGATGCTGTACGAGGATCCGAACTGATTGACCACCCATCCGTTCGCGGCTGCGCGCTCGGCATCGGACCGCTCCAGTTGCACGGCCACGACCCGTTTCCCGGCGCGCTTCGCCGCTTCGGTGAAGGCATGGTCGACGGCGGATCGATCGTGCTCGGGGGTGACGGCACCGGTGAACTGGATCCAGTAACGTCGGCCGACCGGCCGGTAGGCGACGAACCCGGTGCGACCCGGCACCGTGAAGTACCGGTTGCCCTCGTTGAGTGCGAGGAACGCGGACGAACTCCGGGCGTAGTCCCGCAGCACGGCGAGCGCATCTCGCCGCGCGAGGTGCTGCGCGGCGTCCTGGGTGGTGGTCACGCGTCGACCGCCAGCGCCGGCTGTCGTATCTCGCCGAACAACCCGGACAGGATGAGGGCGATGTTCTCGCGCAGCGCACCCTCGGCGACCGGGTCGAGAATGTCGGCCAGTGACGGAATGCCCAGGTCGAACCGGGCGTCGAAGACCACCGACGCGCCGTCTTCCGTCCGGCCGATGCGCCAGGTTCCGTCGAACACCTCGAAGTCCCCTTCGAGTTGCGTGAACGCGATCGTTCCGGCGTCGCGGTCGAGCACATCGTGCTCGGTCCAGCGCAGCAGCCCCTTGCGGAACTTGACGGTCCAGCTGGACCGGACTTCGCCGGCGTCCCCGGGGGCCACCTCGACCGCGACCACAGCCTCGGTCAATCGGGGGTAGCTCTCGAAGTCGCCGATCCGGTCGAAGGCGGCGCTCGGGTCGATTCCGGGGAGGACGAACGACATGGTGACACTGCGCATGGGGGTTCTCCTTGCTGTAGGGCTCAGGCGAAAAAGGCAGCGGACAGCGCGTCGGTGAACGCGGTCAGGAAGAAGTCCAGTTCACCGTCGGAAAGGACGGCCGGCGGGGTGAGACGTAGCACTGTCGGCGAATTCAGGGAGTGGTTGACCAGAACCCCGCGATCGACGAGGTTCAGGTACAGGTCTCCGACCGATCGAGGATCGTCGAACTCGATGCCGATCAGCAGTCCGCGGCCGCGGACCTCGATGCGGTGCGCCGAGGAGTGAGCCGCCACGGCGTTCCCGACGGCGTGGACGAGGCGCCGGCCCAGATCCGCCGCCTTGCCGACGATGTCGTCGTCGCGCATGACCCGGATCGTCGCCGCGGCTGCCGCACACGCGATCGGCGAGGCCGCGAAGGTCGAGGAATGCAGGTACGGGTCCTTGGCGAACGGTTGATACGTCTCTGCTGTGGCGACCATCGCGGAGATCGGGACGACACCGCCCGAGAGTCCCTTACCGACGAGCATGATGTCCGGAACGATCCGAGCGTCGTCGATACCCCACCACGTGCCCAAGCGCCCCAGACCGGTCTGGATCTCGTCGACGATCAACAGCGCGTCGTGCTGTCGGCACAGATCGGCCGCGGCGGCGAGATAGCCGGGAGGGGGCACGATCACCCCTCCCTCACCCTGTACCGGCTCGACGATGAGGACGCCCCGGCCCGCGACCCGGGCGAGCACGGCGTCGAGTTCGGCGGCGTCCCCGTACCGCACGGCGGTCACCCCCGGCAGCAGCGGCTCGAACGGCCTCTGGAAGACCGGGCGGGCGGTGACACTCAGTGCCCCCAGGGTCTTGCCGTGGAAGCCGTTGACGGTCGTGACGATCTCGGTCTTGCCATGTGCCCGCGCCAGCTTCAACGCCGCCTCGGTGGCCTCGGCGCCCGAGTTGACGAAGTGCACGAGGTCCAGGCCCGCAGGCGTGACGGCGGACAGTGCCGCCGCCGCGTGCACGCCCGCGGGTTCGAAGAAGACGCGCGTCGACATCGGGTGCGTGTCGATCTGCCGGTGCACCGCTGCCGTCACCTCCGGATGCCGGTGCCCGAGCAGATACACCCCGTGGCCGCCGAAGTTCAGGAAGCGCCGACCGTCCGCGACGACGACCCAGGCGCCCTCCGACGCGATCTCCTCCATGCCCCCGAGCAGACGGCCCAGAGCGGCCCGCCCGCTGCCCTGGTGAGCACGGCAGAGGTCCTCGATCCCGGTCCGGACGCCCGAGGCGGTCACGCCGCCCGCCCGTCGTCGTCGCCGGCCACGAGCCCCTTCACCTGCGCCCAGTAGCGCATCGACAGGTAGGCCGTCTTCCGGAGCTCCTCCGTGGTGACCTGCGCGGCGAAGCCCAGTTCCGGCAGCGAGTTCGGCAACGGGTCGGCGCTCTGGAAGAGCCAGGCGAACTCGAGCAGATCGCGGAACTTCGCCTGGAGCGGGGCCGGAAGCGAATCCTCCAGCAGCGGAAGGATCAGGCGGTCCACGGCTTCGGTCGGGATGAGACGCGGTTCCCGCGTCGACAGACCCAGGTCACCCGCCAGGCCCATGCACAGGTCCATGATCTGCCGTGCACACAATGCCTGGTCGCCGGCTGTGAGCCAGTACTCGCCGGAGGTGACCTCCTGACGTACGAGCCGGCCGATGACGGCCGCAACCAGGTCCTGCGGTACGAAGTCGATGAGAGCGTTCGCCGGCATCGGGATCATCGGTGCGGCGCCCCGCACGATCGCTCCCAGCACGGCGTGCAGACCCTGGAACGCCGCCATCCGCCCGTCCGCCGAATCACCGATGACGATCGACGGCCGCACGATCACACTCGGCACGGCATGCGACCGGACGAGCGCCTCGGCTTCGATCTTGGACTGCACATAGGCCGCGGCTCCCGGCGAATGTCCCTGTGCCGAAGGTGGATCCGCGACGAAGGCGGTACTGAAGAAGTACAGCGGCGCCGATGCCTGCGTCGCCAGCTCCAGCAATGCCGTCGGGCCACCGAGATTGACCTCACGAATCCGTCGCGGGTCCTCCCGCCAACTGGTTGCCGCCGCCGCGTGCACGATCACATCCACCCGGCGGGACAGCACGGCGTAGTCGCCGGCGGACAGGCCGAGCCGCGGTTCGGCGAAGGACCCGGCGAACTCGCTGACCCGGACGTCGTCGACCGGGTTGCGGTTGCGCATGCAGACCACGTCGAAGTCGTGCGACAGTTCGTCGATCAGTGCCCGTCCGACGACACCGGAGCCGCCGGTCAACAACAGTGTCTTTCTACGCCACGTCATTCTTCGCTCCTCATGCGATCTCGAGGGGGCTGCCCGCGAAATAGCGCGTCAGCGGTCCCGCCATTCGCGTGCGCGACGGCGGGTGGAAGCCGAGGCCGTTGACGGCCGCGGCGAGGTATCCGACGTCGTCCGACGTCATGAAATTCATGCCACCGAGCAGTTCGACCGCTCGGGGTACCACCGACGCGATCGTGTCCTGTACCGCGTACCGCACCAACAGGGTGTCGGCCAGGAGCCCCGCGTCCGTCTGCGCGTGCGGGACCTGCCGGGCGATGTTCTCGATCGCCGCGTGCGCGCTCTCGGTGCGCGAGACGAGCTGCATCCGCTCGACGTCGGCGGATCGTTCCACCGACAGCACACGCTCGACCAGTGCGCTGGCCGCACCCAGGTACGAGGCGGCCATGAGCAGCTCGAACCACACGAAACCCGCGGTCTGGACGGCGTCGAGCCGCCCGTCCTCGGTCACCTCCGTGAGTACCACCAGATCCGCAGGCACCAGGACGTCGTCGATCGTCACCTGATCGCTCTCGGCGCCGGCGAGAGCGAAGCTGGACCAGAACGGAGCGACCGTCACACCCGGGTCGTCGGCGGGAATGAGGGCGACGGCCAGCCGGTCCCCGCGACCGTCCGGGGAGGGCAGCCGGAGACTGGCCGTGAGCAGGTCCATGGACCGCGCCAGACTGCACGGTCGTTTCGTCCCGCTGACCCGGACCCCGTCGGCCGTCACGGTGGCGTCCATGGTCGGGGTGAGGATGTGGCCGTCGGGGCGGCCCTCCGCGAATCCGGACGCGACGAGCATGTTCTTCGCGGAGATCGCTTCGAGGACGAGCCACTCCTTCCCCCCGGTCTCGGCGAGCAGCACGAGGCTGGACACGGAGAAGTGGTGCATGGTGCTCGCCACGGCCAGGGACGGCGACCGCGAGCCCAGTGCCCGCTGGATCCTGACGGCATCGAGAGCATTCGCGCCCTTGCCCTTGTATTCGACCGGAATCACGAGTCCGGCTCCGCCGGCATCACGCAGCAGCGGGATACCGAGGGCCGCACTGCCCTCGAGGTCCGCGAGCGGGACATCGGCCAGCGCGTCGTCGAGTCCCGGCAGGAACTGCTCGAGTACGGCACGTTCACGCGCGAGGAAGCGCACGTCGAAACCCCCTGTGGTTCGTGGAATCGTCGGAGCGGACACCGACGCGGTGGTAGGCACGGTCGAAGGCATCGAACTCCGGATGCTTCACCGGTTCGAACGAGATTCCGAACGGCTTCATGGTGTTTCCGAACAGAGCTCGGTCTCCGCACAGATGGATCGGCAGTGCGAGAAGCGCCCATTCCGGACCGAAGATCAGCGACCATGCCGCCGCAATCGCGGCTGCCGTGAGGAAGCTGTGCATCACGTTGTAGGCGACATAGTAGCCCTTCGCAACCGCGTGATCCGCGCTGCGCCGGTACGCGATCGCGCCCGGAATGTAGCCGATGATGTCGATGATCAGAAAGAGCGCGACGAACGCCACCCAGTCGATCTCGTCGAGATGGGCGACGGCCAGCACCACGACGACCACCAGTGCGAGAAACCACTCGGCCCGCGCGACCGCATGCGTGGCCTCGGTTTCGAATCTGTTCAGGTTGTCCACAGCGACTGCTCTTTTCGTAGTTCTGGGATCGGGACCGCTTCCCCTTCGCGGAATCCGCGTCTGGCGTGCCATCGGGCCAGCGGCGCGGGCGCCCACCAGTTGTACCGGCCCGTCAGTGCCATGACGGCCGGGACGAGGAACGTGCGCACCACGAACGCGTCCACCAGCACGCAGATGGTCAGTCCGAGGCCGAGTCCGCGCATGAACGAAACCTCCCCGGCGGTGATCGCCAGGAAGACCACCGTCATGACGACCGCGGCGGCCGTGACGATGCGACCTGTCCGCGCCAGGCCGGCACACACCGACCTCTGGTTGTTCCCGGTCGCCAGCCATTCCTCGCGGATGCGCGACAACACGAAGACCTCGTAGTCCATCGAGAGCGCATAGGCAATGGCAGCGAGCAGGGGTGGAACGAACGCCGTGACGTGTCCGGTCGCGGTGGTACCCAGACCCCCGAGGTTGCCGTCCTGGAAGATCCACACCATGGCGCCGAATCCGGCTGTGAGCGAGAGGGCGTTGGTGACCAGCGCTTTGACCGGAAGCACCACGCTGCCGGTCATCAGGAACATGAGCACGAACGTCGCGAGAGCGATCAGCGCGACTGCGACGGGCACGCGGTCGGTGATGCCGTGCACGTTGTCGAGGTCACGCTGCGCGAGGCCGCCGAAGAGTGTGGGTGCCGGCGACCGGACCTCGCGCAACCGTTCGAGCTGCTCTTTGCCCTCCTGCGAGTACGGGTCCTTCGTGGTCGAGACCGTGACGTATGCGCTGTCACCGGAGATTGCCGAATCGACTCGGAGTGGGCTGATCTGCATGCCCTTCGCATACACCCCGCCGGGGCTGCTGACCGACAGGACACCGTCGATTGTCGAGAGTTCCCTCGCGTAGTCCGCGACCTGCGGCACGGTCGTCACTGCACCGGTCAGAACGATCGGGGTCGAGCCGGCGAAGTCCTGGGCGAAATCGGCTCGCAGAATGTCGCCCGTCTGCCGCGAAGTCGTCGACTCCGGCAGCGCCCGGTCGTCGGGATACGCCAACTGCACACCCTGGAACGGCCACGCGAGGGTCAGCAGCGCGATCGTGAGCGTCACCAGGACGACGACCGGTCGTCGCATCACCGCCGCCGACGTGCGGTACCAGAACGAATCCTCGACGGCGCGGATCGGCACGGCTTCGCGACGGAACCAGCGTCGCAGCGGCTTTCGCACATCGAGTGCGTCGATGCGATCTCCTGCGAGAACGATCAGCGCCGGCGCGACGCACAGCGCACCCGCCATCGCGAATCCGACACTCGCAAGTCCGGCATATGCCAGGGAGCGAAGCAGATACGGTTCGAAGATCAGCAACGTCGCCAGGGTCACCGCCATGGTCAGCGCCGAATAGAACACGGTCCGGCCGGCCGTCAGCATGGTGCGTACCAGCGCCGCGTGTGCGTCGGTCCCCGCATCCCGTTCCTCACGGAATCGGTTGACGATGAACAGCGTGTAGTCGACCGCGAGAGCCAAGCACAGGCCCGTCGCCAGGTTCACCGCGAACACCGAGACGTCGGTGACGGCGTACAGCGCCCAGAGGCAGGCACCGGTGCCGACGACAGCGATAGCCGCGACGAGCAGCGGGAGCAGCGCCGCGACGAGACTGCCGAACACCCAGACCAGCGCGATGAAGGTCAGCGGTACCGCAATGATCTCGAGCCGGATCAGATCACTTCGGGACTGTTGTGTGCCTTCGTAGTACGTGATGGCCTGACCACCGGCGGTGACGGTCACACCGTCGCGGGTTCCGACGAGGGACGCCGCGATCTCGTGCGCCCGGATCGGTGCCTCCCGATCGTCGCCGGCGATTCGTGCGACGACCAGCCCGGTGTTCCGGTCCGCACTCAGCAGGATCTGGTCGAGCGGGGAGGGTGCGGTCCAGTACGACGCAATCTGGACCGCGTGTGGCGAATCTTGCAGTGCCGCAACAATCCTGGAGGATTCGTCACGCGCTCGCACGCTGCCGGCTCCCGCAGGGTCGGTAACCGTGAACACCACCGGCAGTCCACCCGTTCGGAACCTTTCGTCCAGAATCTGTTCTGCCCGAGCTGATTCCGATGACGGAACATCGTATCCACCGGACGGCAGCCGGGTTGCGGCCGGCGCTGCATAGACACCTGCGACGACGAGGAACAGCATCGCCGCCCCGACCACGGTGCGAGGTAGACGCCATGCCACTTCGGCGAGTCTGCCAAGGATCATGCGCTGTGCCCATTCTGATCAATCACCGGCACGGCAACCTGGACGTCGGCGACCTCGTTGTACACCGACATCCAGATGTGTTGCCGTAACGGTGAATCCCCCCAATGACCTGCCACCGGGGTCCCCTACCCGGTGTGGCCGCTGTCTCGACAGCCATGCGCCGACGTCCCCATCGGCCGGTCGGACCGACGGCGGCGCCGTTGCCGATGATCATGCCCGAGGGCACCCCCGGCGTCAACCTGTCGGCGAACAACCTCGACGACGCTCGGACCGGTCACCCGGATTCCGACGAGTTGGACGTTCCTGTGCATATTGTTGCCCCACAACGAAGTCGGAGGTCCCCGACTCACGGGGCCCGTCATCGAATCGCGCCGGATCACACGCGTGAGACCGTGCCCTATCGGACGGTTCGCCCCGGCGGACGCAGCAGTCCTTCCACGATGCGTCGGACCTTGTCCCCCGCCGCTCCGTCTCCGAGGCGCATGGCGGTGTTCGCGGACCGCAGCACCGCGTCGATCTGGAATGCCGCGAGATCCGCATCGAGATCGGCGATTTCACCGTTCTCGACGGCGACGGCGAGCTCGCCGGAGAGCGCGTCGACCCACTCCTGCTGGTTGCGCGCGAGCGCGTCCCGAACCGGGCCGGGCCGGCTGTCGAACTCCGTCAGATTGGCGGCCTGGAAACAGCCGCCGGCGAACAGTGGCCGTTCCGCGTAGACGATCCAGCGTCCGATGAGCTCCCGGATCCGCGCCACCCCTCGGGGTTCGGACAGAGCAGGACGAACGACGAAATCGACGAACATCGACCGGGCATGATCGACGGTGGCGAGTTGCAGCGCCTCCTTGGTACGGAACAGACTCTGGATACCGGCCTTGCTGAGACCGGTGTCGGTGGCGAGGCGTCCGAAGCTCAGCCCCTCGAGACCGTCCAGCGACGCGAGGTCGACGGCCCGGTCCAGGACCGCGCGACGAGTGCGGGCACCCCGAAGAAGCCGCTTGTCGGTGATGTCACCGACAAGCGGACTTGCCGTTCCCGACGACGGGGGTGTCGCGCTCGACATGCGGTGAATTTTACGTCACCCGATTCTCCAGCGATTTCGTGGCGGATCCAGTCCTGCCCCTAGGCCCGGTCGGCGCCCACCCGGGCCGCGAGCTGTTCGAGGACCAACGTCGCGAGGACGGCCTGCCCGGTGGTGGCGAAGTGAATCTTGTCCTCACTCAGCAGGTTCTCGCGGTCGTTGAGCGGGTGGTCCCACGAATCGGCGAGGACGGCGTCGAACTCGCGGGCGAGTTTCCGGGTGATGTCGTTGAGGCGGGCGACACGCTCGGTCCAGTCCGGGAAGGCCGGGATGACGAATGCGCGACCCAACGTCAGGACGCTGAGCTGGGCGCCGGTCCCCGCCGCCCAGGTGTACATCGTGCGCAGTCCGTCTTCGATCCGATCCCAGTCGGGATTGCGGCGCAGGAGATCGTTCGCCCCGCTGTTGACGTGCAGCAGGTCGGGTTCGAAGGCGGCGATCCGCTCGGCCTGCTCCTCCAGCGCCTGCGCCGTGGTGGCACCGATGCGCGCCGTGTTGAGGTATCGGAGGTCCGGTTCGACCATTCGAAGAACCCGTTCGACCCGAGCGGGCCATCCGAGGTTGTCGTAGCCGGGCGTGGGATCGCCTGCGCCCACCGACAGGCTGTCGCCGAACACGGCGTACCGCTTCCACGGTGCACCCTCGAGCATCGCGGCGGCCGTGGCCGGAGGCAGGACGTGCGGATCGGTGTCCTCGGTGAGCGGCTTCGATACTGTCGTCATGCGGATGAGCATACGATCGACCGTATTACTTCGGCAAGATGTGGCGCGCCTCGCCGTCGCTCGGAGGGGCTGCGTGTCGCTCGCCGGCCGATCGCCGACCGCCGGTCCGGGACGGATATGTTCGGGGGCAGCGAGATCCCCCGGACGCGCCCGCCGCAGGCGGCGGGGCGAGGACAATTTCCCCCATGCAAGGGCTCGAAGTCGTCCACAGCGGAATGTTCACCACCGTCCAGGACCGCGGCCGGCCGGGACGCGAGGACCAGGGGCTGGGCGTGTCGGGTGCCGCCGACCGAACGGCGCACGACGCTGCGAACCGCCTGGTCGGCAACGACCCGTCTGCGGCGACGCTCGAGATCACCGCCGGCGGTCTGACGGTGCGCAGCATCGGCGCGAACGTCGTTGCGGTGACGGGCGCCCGCGTGCCGGTCACCGTCGACGGCCACCCCGAGGCCGACTACTCGGTGCTCAGGCTGGACGACGGCGCCGTGCTGGCCCTCGGTAATCCGACGAGCGGAGTGCGCTCGTATCTGGCGGTACGCGGCGGAATCGACGTGCCCGAGACCCACGGCAGCCGATCCACCGACACCCTGACCGGGACCGGGCCCGACCGGCTCAGGGACGGCGACCGGATACCGGTCGGCACCCTGACGGGCGAGCTACCCGGCGAGGAACAGATCCCGCCACCGGCCCCGCCCGAGGACCCGGCACTGCTCCGCGTGCATCTGGGCCCGCACCCCGGAGAGTTCAGCGCCGGTTCGGTGCATGCGCTGCTGCACGAGACATGGGCCGTGACCCCGCAGCTGGACCGCATCGGCATCCGCTTGCAGGGACCCGGCAAGCTGCATCTCGCGCGTGGCGGAACCGATCGTCCGGAGCCGACCGCCCCGGGCTCGGTGCAGGTCCCCCCGGACGGCAACCCCATCCTGTTCCTGGCCGACCATCCTGTCGTCGGCGACCACCCGGTGATCGCCGTCGTCCTGCTCGCCGATCTTCCCGTCGCCGCGCAGCTCGGGCCGGGACATCGGGTGCGGTTCGTCGCCACCCTCACGCGATGACTGCGAAACAGCTCAGGACACCGCCACATCTCCCGGAGGCCGGACCACGGGACTCGGCCCGGCGACGACGCACTCCTGGACATGGTTGTCCCGCACGGTGATTCGTCGCAGCGTGCCGGCCGGTGTGCGGACGTCGACCGTGCCGGTGAGAACGTGATCGAACGTGAAGTTCCCGGACGGGACCGCCGCACGCGAGGCACGCCGCAGCCGCGCCCGGCGCGAGAGGAAGGTGTCGATCAGGTAGGCCAGCCACTCCGTGTAGAAGTAGAAGCACTCGCCGCCGTTCCACACCAGCGCGGCGCCGTCGGCGGTGGGTACCCACTGGCACCACGACAGCGGTCGCCCCCGGGTGGGCAGCCCGTCGGCCGGGGACCGGTGGGGGCCACTGGCCGATCCGGCGAACGCGACGAGAAAGTCGATCTCGTGTCGGTTCAGCGGCGGATCGATTCCGATCCGTCCCGTGAATTCGGTTCGTTGTGCCATGTGTCCCCCGTCCGCTGTCGATCAGCTCTACCCGATTCGACGCGGCCGGAAGCGGAACGGTTCCCCGACCCCCGCCGCACGGCCGACGGAACGACACCGGCCGCACGGCCGACGGAACGACACCGGCCGCACGGCCGACGGAACTACAGCATGCGGCGTTGACGCGCGATGTCCGCGAGCACGACACCGGCAGCGACGGACGCATTGAGCGACTCCACGTCACCGGCCATCGGGATCGACAGGATCGAGTCGCACGTCTCGCGGACCAGTCGGGACAGCCCCTTGCCTTCGGAGCCGACGACGATCACCACCGGGTCCGTGCCGTCGAAATCGTCGAGGGTGGTATCGCCCCCCGCATCCAGACCGACGACCCGGACCCCACGGGACTGCCAGTCCTTGAGGGTGCGCGTCAGATTGGTCGCCCGGGCGACGGGGAGGCGGGCCGCAGCACCCGCGCTGGTTCGCCATGCCACCGCCGAGACGGCAGCGCTGCGACGCTGCGGGATCAGCACGCCGTGGCCGCCGAACGCTGCGACCGACCGGATCACCGCACCGAGGTTCCGCGGGTCGGTGATGTTGTCGAGAGCCACCAACAGCGGCCGCTCGTGGTTGTCGTGGGCGACGGCCAGCAGGTCGTCCGGATGGGCGTAGCGATACGGCGGAACCTGCAATCCGATGCCCTGGTGCATGCCGTTGGCGGTGAGCCGGTCGAGCTCGCCGCGCGGGACCTCCAGGATCGAGATGCCGGCGTCCCCGGCCCGCTGCACGGCCTCCTTGAGTCGCTCGTCCGCCTCGGCGCCCACGGCGACGTACAGCGCCGTCGCGGGAACGTCCGCGCGGAGGCACTCCACCACCGGGTTGCGGCCCAGCACCATCTCCGGGCCGTCCTCGCCCTTGCGGCCGGCCGTGCTGCGGCCGCGCTTGTCGGCGGTCTTCGCCGCAGCACGGGCGCGCCGCGCGGCGGGATGGTAGGGACGGTCCTCGGCCTTGGGGGTGGCACCGCGGCCCTCGAGGCCGCGGCGGCGCTGCCCACCGGACCCGACGACCTGTCCCTTCTTGGTGCCGCCCTTGCGGACCGCACCTCGTCGCTGAGAATTACCAGCCATCACTGCCCTGCTTTCAGGGACCACTCGGGTCCGTTGGGCGTATCGGTCACCTCGATGCCCGCCGCCGTCAATCGATCGCGCACCTCGTCGGCGAGCGCCCAGTTCTTCGCAGCCCGCGCCGCCTGCCGGCGTTCGAGCTCTGCGGACACCAGCACCTCGAGGGCCTCGAGGGCCGCCGAATCGCTGCCAGCCACCTCGGCCCAGTGCGGGTCGAGCGGGTCCACCCCGAGGATCCCGAGCATGGCGCGTACCTGTCCGGCGATGTGCACCGCGGTGTCCAGGTCGCCGGCGTCGAGCGCCTTGTTGCCCTCGCTGCGCCGACCGTGGATCTCGGCGAGCGCCTTCGGCACGCCGAGATCGTCGTCGAGGGCGGCGGCGAACTCCTCGGTCCACGTTCCCACCGGGATCTCGCCGGCCCGGTCCCGGGTCTTGAGGACGAACGACTCCAGTCCGCGGTACCCCGCCGCCGCCTCGTGCAGAGCCGCGTCGGAGTATTCGAGCATGGACCGGTAATGGGCACTGCCCAGGTAGTAGCGCAGCTCCTGCGGGCGCACCCGGGCGAGGACGTTCGGGATGGACAGCACGTTGCCGAGCGACTTGGACATCTTCTCGCCGCCCATCGTCACCCAGCCGTTGTGCAGCCAGTACCGCGCGAACCCGTCGCCGGCAGCCTTGGCCTGGGCGATCTCGTTCTCGTGGTGCGGGAAGACCAGGTCCATGCCGCCGCAGTGGATGTCGAAGGACTCCCCGAGGTAGTACTCGGCCATCGCGGAGCACTCGAGGTGCCAGCCCGGGCGGCCGCGACCCCAGGGTGTCGGCCACGACGGCTCGTCCGGCTTGGCCGCCTTCCACAGGGTGAAGTCACGTGGGTCCCGCTTGCCGCTCCCCGCGCTCTCCCCCTGGTGGACATCGTCGATCCGGTGCCCCGACAACCGGCCGTACTCGGGGTAGCTGAGCACGTCGAAATACACGTTGCCGTCGGCCGCGTAGGCGTGGCCGGCGTCGATCAGGCGCTGCATCAGCTCGACCATCTGGGTGACGTGGCCCGTCGCGCGCGGCTCCACGGACGGCGGCAGCACTCCGAGCCGATCGTAGGCGTGCGCGAAGGCCCGCTCGTACGTCGTCTTCCACTCCCACCAGGGGCGGCCTGCCTCGGCGGCCTTGCGCAGAATCTTGTCGTCGATGTCTGTGACGTTTCTCACAAAGGCGACATCCAGGCCCTTCGCCATCAGCCAGCGCCGCAGCACGTCGAACGCGACGCCGCTGCGCACGTGGCCGATGTGGGGCTCGCCCTGGACCGTCGCGCCACAGAGGTACACCGAAGCCCGGCCGGGGATCAGCGGAACGAAATCCCGCACGGCCCGCGATTCGGTGTCGAACAAGCGCAAGGTCACGACCGGCAATCCTACCGGTCGTCGTCGCGCGGAAGGACGAGTGCCGTCGCGACGGCGGCGACGCCCTCGCCGCGCCCGGTCAGCCCGAGCCCGTCCGTCGTCGTCGCGGACACCGACACCGGCGCCCCGAGGACCTCGGACAGCACCTGCTGCGCCTCGTCGCGGCGGGGACCGATCTTCGGCCTGTTCCCGATCACCTGGACGGCCGCGTTCCCGATCGTGAAGCCCTGCAGGTCGAGCAGGCGCCGCACCTCGGCGAGCATCGACACCCCGCTCGCGCCGTGCATCTCCGGGCGGCCGGTACCGAAGACCGAACCGAGGTCGCCGAGACCGGCCGCGGAGAGCAGTGCGTCGCACAGCGCGTGCGCCGCGACGTCACCGTCCGAATGGCCTGCGCACCCGTCGGCATCCTCGAACAGCAACCCGGCCAGCCGGCACGGCCGTCCGGGCTCGATCGGATGGACATCGGTACCGATCCCGACGCGCACTCAGCTCTCCTGTCCGACGGGGGCCCCGGCCGCGAGCACGGCGCGGGCCAGGACCAGATCGAGCGGTGTGGTGATCTTGAAGGCGAGCGGTTCGCCCGGAACGGTGTACACGCTCTCGCCGAGACGCTCGACGAGGCCCGCGTCGTCCGTGGCGTCGCCGGCGCCGGCGTTGGCTCGGCGCAACAGGTCGGCGGCGAATCCCTGCGGCGTCTGCACCGCGCGGAGAGCGGACCGGTCGGGGGTGCCGGTGACCCGGCCCGCGCCGTCGACGCTCTTGACGGTGTCTGCGACCGGCAGCACCGGGATCACCGCGCGACGACCGCCGCGCAGTTCCGCCACGATCCGGGCGAACAGCTCCGGTGGGGTCAGGGCGCGTGCGGCGTCGTGCACCAGGACGTGGGCGGCGTCCTCCGCGGCCGCCAGTCCGGCGCGCACCGAATCGGTGCGTTCCGCGCCGCCCACCACCACTTGCACCTGCGGCGGCGCCGTGGCTGCGACGGACGTCACCAGGTCCGGCGGCACCACCACGACGACCCGGTCGACCACCGCCGAGGTCAGCATGGCCTCGACGGCCCGGTCCAGCATCGTGCGCCCGTCGAGTTCGACGAACGCCTTGGGCAGGGATTCGCCCAGGCGGACACCACGGCCGGCCGCCGGAATGATTCCGACGACCGGCCCGTTGCGATCGTTCATCTGCAGTTCTGCGGTGCGCGTGGCCGCTCAGGAGGCGGCGGCGAGCACCTCGTCGAGCAGGCTGTCGGCCTTGACGTCGTCCGTGCCTTCCGCGAGCGCGAGCTCGCCGACGAGGATCTGCCGGGCCTTGGCCAGCATTCGCTTCTCACCTGCGGACAAGCCGCGGTCCTGCTCCCGCCGCCACAGGTCGCGCACGACCTCGGCGACCTTGTTCACGTCTCCGGAGGCCAACTTCTCGAGGTTGGCCTTGTACCGCCGCGACCAGTTGGTCGGCTCTTCGGTGTGCGGTGCGCGCAGCACCTGGAAAACCTTGTCGAGGCCTTCTTGCCCGACCACGTCGCGAACACCGACGTATTCCGCATTATCCGCAGGTACCCGAACCGTCAGGTCGCCCTGGGCGACTTTCAGAACGAGATATTCCTTCTGCTCACCCTTGATGGTGCGAGTTTCGATAGCTTCGATCAGCGCCGCACCGTGATGGGGGTATACGACGGTATCTCCGACCTTGAAAATCATGTGTCCCGTGCCCCTTTCGATTCTTCGAGTTTAACACGTGCTCACATCCGGCTCCCATCAACGGCGCAGGTCAGGGGCACAGAGGCGCGCGCGTAGGACTTGACAGCCAACCGGTTCCGTGTATCCCGTGATATTCGACACGTCGCCCGGGGCGGCCCCCGGCGGCCCCGCCGAGTCGGTCCGGGCAGGACGAAAGCCACGACTTCCGCCCCCGGCGCAGACTCGGCGCTCTTCGACTACTACTCTGCCTAGTGGATTGCGAGCCTTACTCGAGTGGAGGACAACCCGTGACTGCTCTCAAAGCGCCGACTCGCCGAGTCGCGACCGCTCTCGCCCTGGCCGCGGGTGCGGCGCTCACGCTGTCCGCCTGCGGCGCCGGCCAGATCAGCCAGACCGCCACCCAGGTGGCAGCGGTCAACGGCAACAGCGCCGAACTCGGGGACATCGCGCTGCGCAACGTGCACGTGATCTACCCGGACTCCGAGGAGTACAGCCTCGAACCCGGAGGCAAGGCCGCACTCGGCTTCACCGTGGTGAACCTGAGCGAGACCACTCCCGACGAGCTGACGCGTATCACCACCGACTTCGCGTCGTCGACCACCGGCGTGTCCGGTCTGCGCATCGAGCCGCAGGCGTCGATCTCGGCCGGCCTGACCGGCGAGACCCTCGCCGAGGACGCGACCGCCGAGGCCGCAACCGACGAGTCCCCGCGTCCCGCCGAGGCCGCGGAGTCCTCCGATACCCCGTCCGTCGCCCAGGTCGAGCTCACCGGCCTGAAGGAGGGCGTGCGCCCGGGCCTGACCATTCCGGTCACGTTCACCTTCGCCGAGGCCGGCGACGTCACCATGCAGGTCCCGGTCGACGCAGGCACGGACGTCGAGCGCAACGTTTCCGAGAAGTCGCCGGTCGAGGGCGACGGCCACTGACCGGCACCCCGACGCATCCCGGGGCCCGGCCCGAGCACTCCGCTCGGTCCGGGCCCCGTTCTCGTGTCGGCCCCCGGTCCTAGGCTGACGCGGTGGCAAAGACGAAGTCGATCTACCGGTGCACCGACTGCGGGCACACCGTCGCGAAGTGGGTGGGCCGCTGCCCCGACTGCGGGACGTGGGGTTCGATGGACGAGGCACCGGCGTTGCCCGCCGCGGTGGCGGCGCGGCCCGGCACCTCGCTCGCCCGCGCCGGGGCCGCCGCACTGCTCCCGACCACCCCCGCCACACCGCTGACCCTCGTCGACAGCAGGACCACCCACGCGAAGCCCACCGGCATCGAGGAACTCGACCGAGTGCTCGGCGGGGGCGTCGTTCCCGGCTCGGTGGTACTGCTCGCCGGGGAACCCGGCGTCGGTAAGTCCACACTTCTGCTCGAGGTGGTCCATCGCTGGGCGCAGCGCGGCAGCGACGACCGGGCCCTCTACGTCACCGGGGAGGAATCCGCGGGCCAGGTGCGCCTGCGCGCCGACCGCACCGGTTCGGTGCACGAACGCGTCTTCCTCGCCGCCGAGTCGGACCTGGCGACCGTCTTCGGTCACATCGAGCAGGTGAAACCGACCCTCCTCGTCGTCGACTCCGTGCAGACGATGCTCGCCGCCGACGTCGACGGCGTGTCCGGCGGCGTCACCCAGGTCCGGGCGGTGACCAGCGCGCTGACCTCGCTCGCGAAAGCCAGCGGTGTCCCGGTGCTGCTCATCGGGCACGTCACCAAGGACGGTGCGGTGGCGGGGCCGCGCTCGCTCGAGCACCTGGTCGACGTGGTTCTGCACTTCGAGGGCGACAAGCACTCCACCCTGCGCATGGTGCGGGGTGTGAAGAACCGCTTCGGCGCCGCCGACGAGGTGGGCTGTTTCGAACTGACCGAGGGCGGCATCGTGGGCGTCAGCGATCCGTCGGGACTGTTCCTGCACCACCGGACCGAGGAGGTGGCGGGGACCGCCGTGACCGTCACCATGGACGGTAAACGGCCCCTGCTCGGCGAACTGCAGGCCCTGGTCGTGCCGACGCAGAACCCTGCACCCCGGCGTGCCGTCAGCGGTCTGGATGCGGCACGGGTCGCGATGGTGCTGGCCGTCCTCGAGCGGCGATGCCGGCTGCCGCTGGGCAAGTGCGACGTCTACGCCTCGACCGTCGGCGGCATGCGCATCACCGATCCGGCGGCGGACCTGGCGCTGGCCTTGGCGGTCGCGTCGGCTGCGCGCGAGCGCCCCCTGCCGCCGGGCACGGTGCTGCTCGGCGAGGTCGGCCTCGCCGGCGAGGTCCGCCGGGTCACCGGAGCCGGCCGCCGCATCGCAGAGGCGAGCCGGCTCGGTTTCGGCCGCGCGATCGTGCCGCACGAACTCGCGCAGCCGGGGCGGCGGACGTCGCGGCCCCCGGGCTCCGACGGCGGTCCGATCGAGGTCGGCAACGTCGGTCAGGCCCTGGCCGCGCTGGGACTGTAGTCCTGTCGGAGCCGGATGCGAACATGTGTTCGTGTCCGGTCTCGCGACCATCCTGCATGCCGACCTCGACTCGTTCTACGCCTCGGTCGAACAACGCGACGACCCGCGCCTGCGCGGCCGTCCCGTGATCGTGGGCGGGGGCGGCGTCGTTCTCGCCGCCAGCTACGAGGCGAAAGCCTTCGGCGTCGCGACGGCGATGTCCGGGCGCGGCGCCCGCGCCCTGTGCCCGGCGGCGATCGTCGTTCCTCCCCGCATGCACGCGTACACGCGGGCCAGCCGCGCCGTGTTCGCGGTGTTCGAGCAGACCACGCCACTCGTCGAGGCGCTCTCCATCGACGAAGCCTTCCTCGACGTCGCCGGCCTGTGGCGGATCGACGGCACCCCGGGGGACATCGCCGCCCGGCTGCGGCGCGACGTCGCCGAACAGGTCGGGTTGCCGATCACGGTGGGGGTGGCCCGGACCAAGTTCCTCGCCAAGGTCGCGAGCGGCGTCGCGAAGCCGGACGGGCTGCTGGTGGTGCCACCCGACCGGGAACTCGAGTTCCTGCGTCCGTTACCGGTCGAACGGCTGTGGGGCGTCGGCAGGGTGACCGCCGCGACGCTGCACGCGCACGGCCTCCACCGCGTGGCCGACCTCGCGCGGGAGAGCGAGGTCGAACTCGTCGCGCTGCTCGGCAGGTCGGTGGGACGCCATCTGCATGCGCTGGCGCACGGACACGATCCGCGGCCCGTCCGGCCCCACCGTCGGCGCCGGTCCGTGGGGGCGCAGCACGCCCTCGGCCGGCCCCGCAGCGCCGCCGGACACGATCCCGGGTTGGTCGACGCGACCCTGCGGATGCTGGTGGAACGGGTCACCGGCCGCATGCGTGCGGCCGGGCGTGCCGGCCGCACCGTGGTGCTGCGCCTGCGCTTCGCCGACTACTCCCGGGCGACGCGATCGCACACGCTGCGCGCACCCACGGCCCGCACGGACGTCGTCCTCGGCGCCGCGCGGGAACTGCTCGGCCTCGCGCAGCCACTGGTCTCGGACCGGGGGCTGACCCTGATCGGGGTGGCCGTGTCGAATCTCGACTCCGCGGGCACCGAACAGCTCGAGCTGCCGTTCGACGAACCGGCCCGCGACGGCGCGGCAGCCGGTCACCCGGCCCTCGACCGTCACGCACTGGACGCCGTGCTCGACGATGTGCACGGCCGGTTCGGCACGCGCGCGCTCACCTCGGCCTCGGTGCTCGGCCGGCGGCCGCACCCGGCCGTGCCCCTCCTCCCGGAGTGACCCGGTGTCAGACGGACCGGTGTCAGACGGACTCGGTGTCGGACGGACCCGGTGTCAGACGGACGAGGTGCCGTGCGGCGACACGGGGACCCCGTCGACGAAGTCCTTCGCCCTGTCGAAGTGCTGCGCACCGACGGTGAGGAACAACCCGCGCGACGTCGCGACGACGACATCCGGATCGGCGAACGGTCCCTCGACGATGCGGGCCTCCGCGCTGGTGTAGACCTTGCGGCGCACGGTGCCGTCGATCCGCGCGCGCAGTTCCAGCACCGACCCGAGCGGGATGGGCGCGGCGAAGTCGATCTGCAGGTGGCCGGTGACGACGGGCCGGCGCAGCACCATGCACGCCATGCCCTGCGCCTCGTCGAACGCCGTCGTCAGGATCCCGCCGTGGATGAAACCGGGACCGCCCTGGTAGCGGTTCGCGACGTCGAGCATGCCGGTGACCTCGAGGCCCTCCCCGAAGGTGAACTGCATCGCCATTCCCGCGGGCTGGTCGTCCCCGCAGCCGAAGCACTTGCTCCAATGAGACGGAATCGGTGCGCCCGCCCCGGGATGGTCGTCGGGAAGCTCGGGAAGGGCGAGGTCGTCGGGCAGGGTCCAGGTACCGCTCATGGGGAAGTAATCTAGTCGGCGGTTCGGTCGGCTCCACCGGGCGGACCGACACGAAGTGACGTTCGCCGCACCGGCCGGACACGGGAAGGAACCATCGATGACCGATGTGGCACCGTCCGTGACGCTGCGCGAGACCATCGCCCGGCTGGCACCCGGCACCGCCCTGCGCGACGGTCTCGAGCGCATCCTGCGCGGCCGCACCGGAGGCCTCATCGTTCTCGGTTTCGACGACGAGGTGGCGGCGCTGTGCGACGGCGGCTTCGAGCTGGACGTGGAGTTCGCTCCCACCCGGCTGCGTGAGCTGTCGAAGATGGACGGCGCGGTCGTGGTGTCCACCGACGGCAGCCGGATCGTGCGGGCCAACGTGCAGCTGGTACCCGATCACCGGATCCCGACCGTCGAATCGGGAACGCGGCACCGCGCCGCGGAGCGCACCGCGATCCAGACCGGCTACCCGGTGGTGTCGGTGAGCCAGTCGATGAGCATCGTGACCGTCTACGTCGACAGTCAGCGGCACGTGATCAACGATTCGGCGACCATTCTCTCGCGCGCCAACCAGGCCGTCGCGACGCTCGAGCGCTACAAGTCGCGGCTGGACGAGGTCACCCGGCAGCTGTCGGTGGTGGAGATCGAGGACTTCGTGACGCTGCGCGATGCGCTCACCGTCGCGCAGCGGCTCGAGATGGTGCGGCGCGTCTCGGTGGAGATCGAACAGGAGGTGCTCCAACTGGGCACCGACGGCCGCCAGCTGGCGCTGCAGCTCGAGGAGCTGGTGGGCGACAACGACCTGGCCCGCCAGCTGATCGTGCGGGACTATCTGGCCGGTTCGGAGGCCCCGCAACTCGTCGCGGTCGAGCAGACCCTGGCCGCGCTGGATCGGCTCACCGACGTCGACCTGCTGGATCTGACGACGTTGGCGCGCGTGTTCGGGTATCCGGGCACGATCGAGGCCCTGGACACCGCGACGAGTCCGCGTGGCTATCGCGTGCTGCATCGCGTGCCGCGGCTGCAGTCCTCGCAGATCCATCGGCTGGTGAGCTCGTTCGGGAGCTTGCAGGGCCTGCTCGCGGCAACGGCGGCGGACCTGCAGTCCGTGGAGGGGATCGGCGGGCTGTGGGCGCGCTCCATCCGCGAAGGCCTGTCGCGTCTGGCGGAGTCGTCGATCAACGGCCCGTACGACTGATCCGCGGCTCGCAGCGGCGCCGGTCGGGCGACGGATCAGGCGATGTTGAACGGCTCGGGGGTGCTGCGCAGGCCGCCGAGCTGGCCGACCACCGTGTACGCGCCGGCCGGAACCCGCTCCCGTGGCGCCTGGCATCCGGGCTCGGAGGTCGTTCCGGACCACTTCACCGCGAAGGCGGCCTGGTCGCCCGGAGCCAGCTTGCGCACATCGGCGGTCGACTCGGGGAAGCAGTCGGTATTCGACCACAAGCGCCGGCTGCCGTCGAGCGAGTACACCAGCACCTGCTGCAGACCCGCGCCGAGATCACGCTCGCACGCGGTCGTGCCGATGTTCGTGATGACGATCGTGAACTCGGGTTCCTCACCCACCTGGTAGTTGGGCCGGTCCGCGGTCACCCGCACGGCGAGCGCCTGGTCCGGGCACTGCCCGGCGGCGACGGCGGATGCGCTCGCCGCCGCGGAACTCGAGGACGCGGCGGATCCCGACGGCGTGCTCGACTGGGACGACCCCGACTGGGACGACCCCGACTGGGTGCCGCCGGAGGACCCGCCGGGCCCGGCCGCGGCGACACCGTCGGCCGTATCCTCGTCCGTCTCCTCCCCCGTGCTGCTGGTCGGGGTGCGGGTGGTGCTGGTCTCGGACGTCAGGACGCCGGCGGCCGCCGGATCCGGCTCCGGGTCGTCGCCCCCGCCGGTCAGGGACAGGACGAGCCACACGACGAGCGCGAGCACGACCACGCCGACACCCACGGCGAGCGCGCGTCGACGCCAGTAGATCTCGGGGGGCAGCGGCCCGTTCGGTTCAAGCACGTCTCCCACGGTATGTGCCACCGGCGAGGGGCCGCCGCACCGAAGTCGGCGTGTCGCGTCAGTCGACCGTCACACCGATGTCGCCGACGTGTCCCTGCAGCTGGACGTGTCCGTCGGAGAGCTTGTAGGTCACGCCCGCGATGGCGCACTGCCCGTTGGCGATGCGCTCGGCGATGATCTGGGACCGCTGACCGATCAGCTTCGCGGTCTCCACCACATGCCGGCCCTCGAGCTCGTCGACGGTGGACAGCCCGTCGTTGCGACCCATGAGGATCGACGGTGCGACCCGCTCGACGATGTCCCGGATGAACCCCGGAGGAATCCGACCCTCGTCGAGGGCGTCCAGGGTCGCCTTGACCGCGCCGCAGCTGTCGTGTCCGAGCACGATGATCAGCGGCACGTTCAGCACACCCACGGCGTACTCGATCGAACCGAGGACGGCGCTGTCGATCACGTGCCCCGCGGTGCGCACGACGAACATGTCACCGAGGCCCTGGTCGAAGATGATCTCGGCGGCCACCCGGGAGTCACCGCATCCGAAGAGCACGGCGATGGGGTGCTGCCCGTTGACCAGTTCGGCGCGACGGTCGATGCCCTGGCTGGGATGCAGCGGGGTACCACTGACGAAGCGCTGGTTACCCTCGGTCAGGGCCTTCCAGGCGGAGATGGGGTTGGAGTTCGGCATACGGACATTATCCACCCTGGCCTGTGACGCGCCCCGCACGGCCGGGTTACCGCGAGGTCACATCGGTCCGAGATTCCGACAGGAGGACGTGAGAGATGCCGGTCGACGCGACCGCCCTGCTGCGGTGGTACGCCGCCGAGGCGAGGGATCTGCCGTGGCGCGAGGACGGGGTGACCGGCTGGCAGATCCTGATGAGTGAGGTGATGCTGCAGCAGACCCCGGTGGTCCGGGTGGCCCCGATCTGGCTGGAGTGGGTGCAGCGCTGGCCGGTGCCGTCGGCGATGGCCGCGTCGAGCCGGGCCGACGTGCTGCGCGCGTGGGGCAAGCTCGGATATCCGCGACGGGCCCTGCGGCTGCACGAGTGCGCCGCCGTCCTGGCCGCCGAGCACGGCGACGAGGTGCCGGCGGACGTGGACGTGCTGCTGACCCTGCCCGGCATCGGCGCCTACACGGCGCGTGCCGTCGCCTGTTTCGCGTACGGCCGGCGGGTCCCGGTGGTGGACACGAACGTCCGCCGGGTCGTCGCACGCGCGGTGCACGGCGCGGCCGAGCCCGGCAATCCCTCGACGACGCGGGACCTGGCCGACGTCGAGGCGCTGCTGCCGCGCACCCGCGAGCGGGCGGCGACGTTCTCCGCAGCCCTGATGGAACTCGGCGCGACGATCTGCACGGCCCGCTCACCCGACTGCGCCCGGTGTCCGCTCCCGCGGTGCGAGTGGGTGGAGGCCGGCCGGCCCGCCCACGACGGCCCGCAGCGACGGGTGCAGAAGTTCACGGGCACCGACCGTCAGGTGCGGGGCAAGCTCATGGCGGTGTTGCGCGAGAGCGACGTCCCCGTCGAGCGGCCGGTGCTGGACCGGGTGTGGCTCGCGGATCCGGGGCAGCGCGACCGGGCGCTGCACTCGCTGCTAGTGGACGGCCTGGTCGAGCAGACCGACGACGGGCGTTTCGCGCTCGCCGGCGAAGGCTGAGCCGCGCTCACTCGTCGAGCGTGTCGAGGAATCGCTCGACCTCGGCGCGGTACTCGCCGGGGCGCTCGTCGTGCACCAGGTGCCCCGCGCCCGGGACCCGGACGTACCGGGACCGGGGGTGCTCGGCGGCCATCCGCCGCATCTGCCCTTCGGGCGTGATGGTGAACTCGCCCTCGACGAGCAGGGCCGGCACCGAGATCGACCGCCACTGGTCCCAGAAGTGCCGGGAGCCCCACTCCTCGGAGATGTCCCTGAAGGTGCCCACCTCCCCGTGCAGGTACCAGCCGTCGGCGCGATGCTCGAAGGAATCGAGGAAGTACCGCCCGGCGACGTCGCCGAAGTAGCCGACGACCGCGTCCTCGTCCGGAAACGGCTGCGGCCACTGCGCGATCATCGCGGCCCAGTCCGCGGCGGTGCGGCCACGGAAGTCGGGGGCCATGTCCTCGACGACGAGGCCGGCCACCCGGTCGGGGTGCGCGGCGGCGAAGCACCACCCGTGCAGCGCGCCCATCGAGTGCCCGATCACCACCAGGGGTTCACCGATGTCGTCCACGTGCGCGGCGAGGTCGGCGACGAACGCCTCGGTGGTGAGCCGGTCCGGGGCGGGACGCCCGTGGCCGGCGGCATCGAAGGTGTGGACGCGACCGTGGCTGCGCAGCCACGGCACGTGCCGTCGCCAGGTGCGGGAGCTGCCCATCAGGCCGTGCAGCAGCAGGATCGGCCGCCCGGAACCACCTTCGTCGTGCAACACAACCGCCAAGGTAGCGGAGTACGCTCGCCGCCATGGCAGTGGTGAAGATCAACGCAATCGAGGTCCCCGAGGGCGCCGGCCCGGAACTGGAGACGCGCTTCGCGCATCGGGCGCACACCGTGGAGAACTCCCCCGGATTCCTCGGATTCCAGCTCCTGCGTCCGGTGCAGGGCGAGTCGCGCTACTTCGTGGTGACCCAGTGGGAGTCGGAGGAGGCGTTCGCGGCCTGGCGGGACGGCCCGGCCCGGCAGGCGCACGCCGGTGAGGCGAAGCGACCGGTCGCATCGGGTGCGTCGTTGCTCGAGTTCGAGGTCGTACTCGACGTCAAAGCCACCGGCGAGGACGCCGCCCGGGACTGAGCGTGCCGACGTGAACGCACAGCGCTCGTTCAACTACCCGCACGTCGGCGCGACCCGCGGCGAGACGCCGGCGGGGTTCCGGCACGCGCACCTGACCTCCCGCCTCGGCTCGGGCGACGTCGCGTTCCGCACCGCCATCCGGGCGCTCGAAAGCTGGAACATGCAGCGGCATGCGGGTTTTCGCGTCGATTCACACACCCCCGCCCCGCGGACGGGACTGGAGGTACGGCTGGATCCCCCTTTCGGTCCGGTGCGCTGGGGGGCGTGGTGCCGGGTGGTCTACGTCGTCGACGAGCCGAACCGTCGCGGCTTCGCCTACGGCACGCTCGAGGGACACCCCATCAGCGGGGAAGAGGCGTTCGTGGTCGAGCGACGACCCGACGGCGTGGTGTTCGGGCACATCACTGCCGTCTCCCGGCCCGGTCGCTGGTTCACCCGCCTCGGTGCACCGGTCCTGCCGCTCGCTCAGCGGTGGATGATGGGCCGTTACCTCGACGCGCTCACCGGCGGCTGAAACAGCGCGAGTGCGCACCTCCCGGCGGTCGTCGCCGCGGGACGTGCGCACTCGCCGGGTCGTTCAGGATTCGAGCGCTGCGTCGAGCGTGATGTCCACCCCGGTCAGGGCCTTGCTGACCGGGCACCCCTCCTTGGCTCCCTGCGCCGCCTTCGCGAACCCGTCGGCGTCGAGACCGTCGACCTCGCCGCGGACCGTCAGCTTGATGCCGGTGAGCCGGAATCCGCCGTTCGGGTCCGGGCCGAGCGAGACGTCGGCCGTGACGTCGAGGCTCTGCGGTGTGCCGCCGGCCTCGGCGATGAGCGCCGAGAGCTGCATCGCGTAGCACGACGAGTGCGCCGCGGCGATGAGTTCCTCCGGGCTGGTGGTGCCGTCGGCGTCGTCCGCCGCCCGCTTGGGGAACGAGACATCGAACGTGGCGCGGCCGGAGCTGGTGAGTTCGACCTGGCCTGCGCCGTCCTGCAGGCCACCGTTCCAGGCTGTGCGAGAGGTACGTGTGGGCATCGATCGGTCCCTTTCGTCGTAGCGTGTCCTCTCCGCCGAACCTACGCCACGTGGCGCGGCGCGGCGCTGCTTCCGCACGGCGGCGAGCCGCCCGGGCAACGGCGGCGAGCCGCCCCTGCAACGGCGGCGAGCGCCCCGACAACAGCGGCGAGGCGCCCCGGCACGCGCCGCACGAACCACAATCTGCACGACGCCGGGCCGCGCCCACTAGGTTCGCGGGTGTGTTCACCCGGCCGACGCTGCGCCGCGAATCGCGACTGTTCGTCGTCGGTTCCGCCCTGTTCGGGGCCGGTGCCGGCGGCGTGCTCGTCCTCCCCGCCGCCACCTCCAATCTGCTCTACTTCGTGGGTTCGTGGTTCTTCACCGCGGCGGCGACGGTGCAACTGCTGCTGACGCACCGCCCGCCGACGGTGACCCGCGTGGACCGGTACGACTGGTGGTCGGCCGCGGTGCAGTGGGTCGGCACCCTCGCATTCAACGTGAGCACGGGATTCGCGCTCGTCGCCGGTCTGACGGCGACCGAGGAGCGGAATCTCGTGTGGCGCCCCGACGCTGTCGGCTCGGTGTGCTTCCTCGTCAGCAGTGCCCTGGGGTGGTGGCCACCACCGACACCGATGCGCTGTGGGATCCGCACGCCCGCAACTGGCGCAGCACCTGGCTGAACATGCTCGGTTCGCTCGCCTTCGGTGCCGCGGCCGTCGGCGCCCACGTCGACCCGGCGGGCGCAACGTTCGCGCCGAGGCTCGCCGACGTCGGCACGTTCGTCGGGGCGCTGTGCTTCCTCGTCGCGGCGCTGTCGATGCGTCCGGCCGACCCGCCGGGCCCGCATCGAACCTGACGTCCCGGGTCTCGGCAGGAGACCGGCGCGGGTGGTCCAATGGAAACGTGGCCACGGGTGGCGACCGGGTGCGGGTCGAGGTGCTCGGCCCGATCCGCGTGCTGGACGGGGATCGTCGGGACATCACTCCCGACGGGCTGCTGCAGCGGCGCCTGCTGGCCCTGCTGGTGCTTCGGCGGGGCCGGGTGGTGCCCGCGCACTCCGCCGTCGACGCCCTGTGGCCGTCCAGGCTGCCGGCGGATCCGGCCGCCGCCCTGCAGAACCACATGTTCCGGCTGCGTCGTGGCCTGCCCCACGGCCTGATCGAGTCCGTCGGTGAGGGCTATCGGCTCGATCCGGCCCGCGTGGAGGTCGACGCCGACCGCCTCGTCGCGGTCTCGACGGGGGGAACGACCGATGCAGCCGAGATCGAGGCCGTGCTCGCGCGCTGGCAGGGTCCCGCCTACCCGGAGCTCGACGACGTGGACGAGGCCCGCGTGGAGGCGACGCGGCTGGAGGAACTGCGGTTCCGGGCCCGCGAGGTGCGGGCCGAGGCGCGGCTCGCGCGGGGCGACACCGACGGCCTCGTTGCCGAACTGGCCGCACTGGCCGACGCGCAGCCGTCGAGGGAACGACCGCGTGGGCTTCTGATGACGGCGCTCGCGGCAACGGGACGCCGGGCCGAGGCGCTGCGCGTCTACGACGATTTCCGGCGGCTGATCGGCGACGAGCTGGGCATCGAGCCGTCGCCGGCACTGGCGGCCCACCACACGGAACTGCTCGCCGGTGCCACCGATCGGGTGTGGGCTCCGGTGGGCAGGCTGCCGGTTCCGGCGACGTCACTCGTCGGCCGGGACGCCCTCGCTGCGGAGGTGACCGGGCTGACGGAGTCGGGGCGACTGGTGACCCTGGTCGGCCCGGGTGGGGTGGGCAAGACCCGGCTGCTCCTCGAGACCGGGCACCGGCTCCGCGCCGCCCGCCCGGACCGTCCGGTGGTGCTGTGCGAGCTGGCCACCGCCGAGCCGGACTCCGCGGTCGATGTGGTCGCCGCCGCCCTGCGGATCGACGCCCGGCCCGGCACCGCACTCGCCGAGCGGGTGGCCGACGTGCTGGGCGAGACCGAGATCGTGCTGTTGCTCGACAACTGCGAGCACGTGCTCGAGCCGATCGCCGCCTTCGTCGAACGCCTGCTCGGCACATGTGCGCACGTGCGGGTCGTGGCGACGAGCCGGGAACGGCTCCGCGTCGTGGGCGAGCACGTCCGCAGGGTGCCGCCGCTGCCGTACGACGGCGAGGACGCCCCGGCCGTGCGGCTGTTCGAGGAGCGGGCGCGAGCCGTCGTCCCCGGCTTCGAGCCGGACGGGAGGGAACGTGCCTGCATCGCCGAGATCGTGCGACGCCTGGACGGGTTGCCGCTGGCGATCGAGCTGGCGGCGGCGTGCCTACACACCCACGAGGTCGCGGAGGTCGCGGCGGGCCTGGACCACCGCTTCGAGCTGCTGGCGTCGGGGTACCGCACGACCCCACGGCACGCGTCGCTGGCCGCGGCCGTGTCGTGGTCGTTCGGGCTGCTCCCGGAGGATCTGCGGCGGACCTTCGCGGACCTGTCGGTGTTCGCGGGCTCGTTCGACGCGGCCGACGCCGCGGCGGTCTGCGGCACGGATCCCGGGACGACCGTCGCGGCGTTGACGCACCTCGTGGAGCGTTCGCTGGTGATGCGGATGCCCGGTCGCCGGTACATGCTGCTCGAGACGTTGCGGGCGTTCGGCGCCGAACAGCTCGTCCGTGCGGGCCGAGCCGACACGGTCGCGGAGCGGCACGCCCGGCACCTCGTCGACTGGGTCGACCGTGCGGATTCCCGACTGCTGCAGCCGGGTGAGCCGGTCCTGTCGCAGATCGACGCCGCCGTACCGGAGTTGCGCAGTGCGCTCGGCTGGATGCTCGACCACGACGAGATCGCCCCGGCGGGCCGACTCGTCAACGCCCTGCTGGACTACGGAATCTTCCGGTTGCGACCGGACGTACTGAACTGGGCACGGATGGTGATCGCCGCCGACGCGGAGGGACGGAGCCCGTTCGCCGCGCGCGTGCAGGTGGTGGCCGCCTACGCGGCGTGGATGTCCGGCGACGTGACCGAGACCGGCCGGCTCAGTGCCGCTGCGCTGCGTGCGGTGGAGCGGGTGAAGACCGAGCCGGCGGCCGAAGCACTGACCGTCCGCGGGAGCTACGAGTTGTTCGAAGGTCACCTGGACGCGGCCGCCGCCTGGTACCGGCGGGCCGCCGCGGCAGCCGTGCACGACCCGGCGCAGCGCCTCATGGCACGTGCCAGCGAGCTGCTGCCGCTGGGCTATGCGGGCGCACCGGCCGCCGTCGGGCTGGCCGCGGCACTCCTCACCGAGATCGGCGATGCACGCACACCGCACGCGGCGTACGTCTGGCACTGCGCCGGGGAGGCGGACCTGGCGGTCGACGTCGAACGGGCCCGCGCCCGCTTCGCACGGGCACTGGAGATCGCGGAGCAGACGAACGCCTCGTTCGTCACCGGCCTCGCCGGTGCGTCGAAGGCGTCCATCGACGCCCGGATCGGTGACCCCGTGGCGGCCGCCGCCGAGTACCGGCGGCTGATCCCGCACTGGCGGCGGGCCGGGATGTGGTCGACGCAGTGGACGATGCTGCGCTCGATCGCCGGACTTCTCGAACGCCTGGGCCGCTACCGGGACGCCGCGGTGCTCGAGGGGGCCGTGCGTACGACAGCGGCCGGTCACCGCATCTTCGGTGCCGACGAGGTGGCTCTGGACGATCTCGGCGTGCGGTTGCGCACCGAGCTCGGCGACGACGAGTACGAGGCGGCGCGGCGGCGCGGGGCGCTGCTCGACGGCGAGGCCGCCGCCGAGCATGCGCTCCGCGCCCTGTGACCGCGGGGGACCCGGGACCTCACCATCGGGGCTGTTCGCCGAGGATGCCGAGCAACGACTTGCCGACGAGTTCGTGGGTGAGCGCGTCGTTCCCGGGGTGGAATCCCCCGCACCGCACGTCGCGGTAGAGGCGTTCGAGCTCGTTCCCGGTGAACATGCCGGCGCCGCCGGCCACGTCGAGGGCGATGTCGACGACCCGTTTGGCCGCCTCCACCGCTCGCCACTTCATCGCGTACACCTTGGGAACCCATTCGTCGCCGTGGTCCGCGCCGGCCACCCGGTCCGCGACGAACCGGTCGAGCGTCGCCGAGGCGGCGTCCAGCTCGAGATACATCTGTGCAACCTGATGCTGCACGAACGGGTTGTAGGCGTATGCGCCCCGCTCGATCGCCACCGAGGTCTTGCGGCGGGCGCTGCGGACAGCGAGTTCGAGGGCGCGGTCGGCGATCCCCAGATACACCGCCGCCATGAGCGCGAGCGGCCACATCGTCATCGCCACGAGAAACGGATCGCTGCCGTCGCCCGCGGGAACCACCCGCCCGATGCGGTCGTCGGGCACGAAGACGTCGTCGAGGACCGTGTCGTGGCTCTGCGTCGGCCGCATGCCGAGGGTGTCCCACGTCGGCACGACGTTCACCCCCGCGCTGCCTCGCTCGACGAACGCGTGCACGATGTGCGGCCCGCCGGCCGCGTCCGCGTCGACGGCATGCGCGCCGAGCCACCGCCACGCCGGACCGTTGGAGCCGAACTGTTTGCGGCCGGTCAGGCGGTAGCCGCCCGCCACGCGCTGCGCCCTGCACGTCGACAGGAGCACCGGGATGTCGTTGCCCGTCTCGGCGTGTCCGGCAGCGAACACGTCGCCGGCCGCCGCGGCCTCCGAGATCCAGCGGAGCGACGTGTCGCCCGTGCGTTCCAGTTCGGTCGCGATCCCGATCCAGTACGAGTGCATCGTCATCGCGAGCGCAGTGGCCGGTGCATAGCGCGCGAGGCGCCGCTGACTCGCGGCCAGCCGGGCCAGATCGAGACCCCATCCCCCGTAGCGGACGGGTACGGCGGCGGCGAGGTAGCCGGCCGCTCGCAGTTCCGCGAGGTCCTCGTCGAAGTAGGAGTTGGACCGGTCGAGTTCGCCGGCACGGGAGCGGAACCGCTCCAGCATCTCTGTCGGCAGCTCGGCCGCCCCGTTGCGGGTCGAGTTCATGGTGAGTGTGGTGTCCATGGCCACGACGATGCGCCGGTCTGCTCCCACCGCGCTCCCACCGGATCACACCGCCGTGAGAGCACGTGGGGGCGCCGTGGGAGTCCTCTCCCGCACCGTGACAGGCATGAACGCGACGACCTCCCGGCTCGGGACGATCCTGTCGATCTGGGCCCACCCCGACGACGAGACCTATCTCGCGGCGGGGATCATGGCCGCCGCCCGCGACGCCGGCCGGCGCGTCGTGTGCGCGTCGGCCAGCGCCGGCGAGCACGGAACCGCAGATCCTCGCTCGTGGCCGCCGGAACGCCTGGGCCGGGTCCGCCGCTGGGAGGCGGCCGCCGCCATGGCCGTGCTCGGCGTCGAGGAGCACCACGTCCTCGGCCTGCCGGACGGCGCCCTCACCGATCACGACGACGCCGGTCTCTCGTGGGCCGGCCGGCTCCTCGACGACCTCCGCCCCGACACGATCCTGACCTTCGGTGCCGACGGAATGACCTACCACCCGGATCACAACGCCGTGCACCGCTGGGTCACCCGCGCCTGGCGTGACCGCGGCGGCCGGTCCCGGTTGCTGTACGCCACGCCGACCGTGGAGCATCTCGACCGGTTCCGGGACCTCTACGAGGAATGGGGCATGTACATGAGCGACGAGCGCCCCACCGGCATCCCCGAAGAGCAGCTCGCGGTCCACGTCCGGCTGCAGGGACCCGAGCTCGACCGCAAACTCACCGCACTGCGGGCCATGGCCACCCAGACCGGCGACCTCGTCGCGCGGATCGATCCCGCGATCTACGCGGCCCAGATCGCGGAGGAGGCGTTCGTCGACGCTCTCCGCGTCCCCGACCACGACGAGGCAACAACAGGCACGGCGAGGACAGGCACGGCGGCGGCGGTGTGAGAGGCAGGGCTACCGGTGCCGCTCGGCGAGGTGCTCCGCCGCCGACCGGACCTGTTCCCGGAGCTCGGGCGGTCCGAGCAGCTCGGCGTCGTCCCCCAGCTGCCACATCGCGGCCCCGGCGTGGCCGGCCCCACCGAACTCCACC
This sequence comes from Rhodococcus sp. DMF-1, assembly GCF_021441945.1. NCBI lineage: Bacteria > Bacillati > Actinomycetota > Actinomycetes > Mycobacteriales > Nocardiaceae > Rhodococcus > Rhodococcus sp. DMF-1. The sequence goes on along the minus strand of NZ_CP090442.1, from coordinate 5,198,999 downwards.
TCGGTCTCCCACCACCCGTCGCCCGTGGGCCGCTGCGTGACGATGCGGATCGCGATCACCGCGAGGTCGTCCCGGCGCCGGTCCCGGATCTTCACCGCGGCGGTGACCGTGCCCAGGCCGGCCCGGAACTCGGCGCGGTGCCGGCGCCAGATCCGGGCGAGATCGACGTCGGGCGGGCGGTGCGCCGCGGTGTCGAGCAGTTGCACCCGTTCCATCCGGGAGAGGCGGTAGGTGCGTTCGGCGCCGCGATGCAGGGCTACGAGGTACCAGCGGCCCGCCGCGCTGACCAACCCGAGCGGATCGACGGTCCGCCACCGCGTCTCGGCGCCACGGGAACGGTAGTGGATGCGCAGACGACGATCGGTGAAGACGGCCTGCTGGACGACGCCGAGGTGCTCGTCCCGCCGGTGGTCGACCACCCACCCGGACGAGCTGACGACGATCCGCTCCCCGACGCGCGCCGCGGCGGTGCGCTGCGCCTCGGGCAGCGCGACGGTCACCTTCCGCATCGCCGAGGCGAACGCGGGCGCCATGCCGAGCGAGTCGGGCGTGGCCGAGGCGCTCGCCGCGAGCAGGGCGGTCGCCTCGTCGACGGTCAGACCGGTCAGGTCGGTGGTGAAGCCGGGCAGCAACGAGAACCCGCCGGCGCGTCCGCGTTCGGCGTAGACGGGGATGCCTGCCGTGGACAACGCCTCGACGTCGCGCAGCACGGTGCGCACCGAAACCTCGAGTTCCCGGGCGATTGCGGGCGCGGTCATCCGGCCGCGGTGCCGCAGCAGCAGGACGAGGGACAGCAACCGATCCGCGCGCATGCCGGCACTCTCGCAGAGATACCTGACAGGAGATGTCGTGTTTGGAAGGAAGCATCGTGTCCGCCGACATCGACACACCACCGGGAGGCCCGACATGAGCACCGTCACCGATCCCCGTCCCCTCTACCGTGACGCCCTGGCATGGGTGGACACGCTGTTCGCGCAAGTGCGCCCCGAGCAGATGACCGACCCGACTCCCTGCCCGCAGTTCGACGTGCGTGCCCTGCTCGGCCACCTCGTCGCGACCGTGGACAGGGGGCGGGTGATCGGCAGCGGCGGCGACCCGTTGAGCATCCCGGAATTCCTCACCGGTGTCCCCGACGACGCGTGGCGGGCCGAGCTCGAACGGGCGCAGGCCCACTACCGGAAGGTGTGGAGCGACGACGACGTGCTCGACCGGTCCGTCGTCGCGCCGTGGGGAACGGTACCCGGACGCGCCGCGGTGCTGAGCAACCTCAACGAGGCCCTCGTGCACGGATGGGACCTCTCCGCCGCCACCGGTCTGCAGACCGAGCCCGACGCGGCGCTCGTGGAGGCCGCGTTCGCCGTCGCGCGCCGCAGCATTCCCGCAGCCCGGCGCGGCGGACGGGTGCCCTTCGGCACGGTCGTCGAGTCCGCACCGGATGCGAGCCCCCTCGAACGGCTCGCGAACTGGTCCGGGCGGGAGACCGCCGCGTGGCGGCGCTGATCCGGACACACCGACGCCGACGGGCGGCACCCGCAGAGGGTGCCGCCCGTCGGCGTTCGTTACAGCAGGACTACTCGGCGTCCTTGGCCAGGGCCACCGCCGGGGTGTCGGGCACCGCAGCCGGCTTCTCGCTCGGGGTGAAGGTGAACTTCGCGTTCTCGCCGGCACCCTCGCCGTCCCAGCCTTCGACGTCGACCAGGACGATCTGGCCGGGGCCGATCTCGTTGAAGAGAATCTTCTCCGAGAGCTGGTCCTCGATCTCGCGCTGGATCGTGCGACGCAGCGGCCGGGCGCCGAGGACCGGGTCGAAGCCGCGCTTGGCGAGCAGCGACTTCGCCTTCTCGGTGAGCTCGATGCCCATGTCCTTGTTCTTCAGCTGCACCTCGACACGACCGATCATCAGGTCCACCATCTCGATGATCTGCTCCTGGGTGAGCTGGTGGAAGACGATGATGTCGTCGATGCGGTTGAGGAACTCGGGCCGGAAGTGCTTCTTGAGCTCGTCGTTCACCTTGAGCTTCATCCGCTCGTAGTTCGACTCGGCGCCGGTGCCCTTGGTGAAGCCCAGGCCCACCGCCTTCGAGATGTCGGCGGTACCGAGGTTCGAGGTGAAGATCAGCACGGTGTTCTTGAAGTCGACCGTGCGTCCCTGGCCGTCGGTGAGGCGGCCGTCCTCGAGGACCTGCAGGAGGGTGTTGTAGATCTCCTGGTGGGCCTTCTCGATCTCGTCGAACAGAACCACGGAGAACGGCTTGCGGCGCACCTTCTCGGTGAGCTGGCCGCCCTCTTCGTAGCCGACGTAGCCCGGAGGGGCACCGAACAGGCGCGACGCGGTGAACCGGTCGTGGAACTCGCCCATGTCGATCTGGATGAGCGCGTCGTCCTCGCCGAACAGGAAGTTCGCGAGCGCCTTCGACAGCTCGGTCTTACCGACGCCGGACGGGCCGGCGAAGATGAACGAACCGGCGGGACGCTTCGGGTCCTTCAGGCCGGCGCGGGTACGCCGGATCGCTTTGGCGACGGCCTTGACGGCGTCCTCCTGGCCGATGATCCGCTTGTGCAGCTCGTCCTCCATGCGGAGCAGACGGGTGGTCTCCTCCTCGGTGAGCTTGAACACCGGGATGCCGGTCCAGTTGGCGAGAACCTCGGCGATCTGCTCCTCGTCGACCTCGGCGATGACGTCGAGATCACCGGCGCGCCACTGCTTCTCGCGCTCGGCACGCTGCGCGACGAGCTGCTTCTCCTTGTCGCGCAGGTTCGCGGCCTTCTCGAAGTCCTGCGCGTCGATCGCGGACTCCTTCTCCCGGCGCGCGTCGGCGATCTTGTCGTCGAACTCGCGCAGGTCCGGCGGCGCGGTCATCCGGCGGATGCGCATGCGCGCACCGGCCTCGTCGATGAGGTCGATCGCCTTGTCCGGCAGGAAGCGGTCGTTGATGTAGCGGTCCGCGAGGCTCGCCGCGGCGACCAGCGCCTTGTCGGTGATGGACACGCGGTGGTGCGCCTCGTACCGGTCGCGCAGACCCTTGAGGATCTCGATGGTGTGCTCGACCGTGGGCTCGCCGACCTGCACCGGCTGGAACCGGCGCTCGAGCGCGGCGTCCTTCTCGATGTACTTGCGGTACTCGTCGAGGGTGGTGGCACCGATGGTCTGCAGCTCGCCGCGCGCCAGCTTCGGCTTCAGGATCGACGCCGCGTCGATGGCGCCCTCGGCGGCACCCGCACCGACCAGCGTGTGCAGCTCGTCGATGAACAGGATGATGTCGCCGCGGCTGTTGATCTCCTTGAGGACCTTCTTCAGGCGTTCCTCGAAGTCACCGCGGTAACGGCTGCCCGCGACGAGCGAGCCGAGGTCGAGGGTGTAGAGCTGCTTGTCCTTGAGGGTCTCGGGGACCTCACCGTTGACGATGGCCTGCGCCAGGCCCTCGACGACGGCGGTCTTGCCGACGCCCGGCTCGCCGATGAGCACCGGGTTGTTCTTGGTGCGACGGCTCAGGACCTGCATCACGCGCTCGATTTCCTTCGCGCGTCCGATGACGGGGTCGAGCTTGCCTTCGAGCGCAGCCTGCGTGAGGTTGCGGCCGAACTGATCGAGCACCAGCGACGTCGACGGGGTGCCGGCCTCGCCACGGCTGGTGCCGGATTCCTGGGGCTCCTTGCCCTGGTATCCGGAGAGCAGCTGGATGACCTGCTGACGGACCCGGTTCAGGTCGGCGCCGAGCTTGACGAGCACCTGCGCCGCGACGCCCTCACCCTCGCGGATGAGGCCGAGCAGGATGTGCTCGGTACCGATGTAGTTGTGTCCGAGCTGCAGCGCCTCACGCAGGCTGAGCTCGAGCACCTTCTTGGCACGGGGCGTGAACGGGATGTGACCCGAGGGGGCCTGCTGTCCCTGGCCGATGATCTCCTCGACCTGGCTGCGGACGCCTTCGAGGGAGATCCCCAAAGATTCGAGCGACTTGGCCGCTACGCCCTCGCCTTCGTGAATGAGGCCCAGGAGAATGTGCTCCGTGCCGATGTAGTTGTGGTTGAGCATCCTGGCCTCTTCCTGAGCCAGGACGACGACGCGCCGCGCGCGATCGGTGAACCTTTCGAACATCGCACTCCCTCACACTCTCCGGCCGACAGGTCCGGTACGCGGATCGTTCCGGACCCGGCTGCCGCGTTTCGCTCCGGCACTCGAGTCGTCGAGTGGAACCAGGTTCCACGACCCCACTCGACACTCTAGTTGCCGCCGTTTCGAGGCGCTGCCCCTCCACCCGATCGGCACCGGCGGCAACTCCGGCTACGAGGGGTAACGCCGCACGTCGACCCGGCGTTCCCACCTCCGTGTACGCCAGCAGCGAACACGCTGCTCAGCGGGGCATCAACCGGCGAATGCGCTGTCCGACGCGCTGCGGGGCGCGTTCGGGGTCGACGAGTTCGTTCTCCGCGAGGGGGCTGTCCTCGTCGGCGACGGTGCCGGGCTCGAACCGCTCGAGCGTCCGGCCCGGTCCGCGCAGCCGTTCCACCGCGGCGACGAGCGAGCCTTCGGACCGGACGGCGGAGGCGACGTCCTGCGGGGACACCCCCAGGTGCTCGGACAGCAGACGCTCCCGCATCTCGACGACCGCACGGCTGATGTGGTCGCCCTCGTGATCCGCCTCGACGAAGAGATCGCACTCGGTGTCGAAGCCCAGGGACCGGTTGTTCAGGTTCGACGAGCCGATGCGCAGCAGCACGTCGTCCATGACGACGACCTTCGCGTGCACGTAGATCGGCGCTCCGCCCGCGGTGACCGGGTAGTAGGCGGCGAACCGCCCGTGGACGTCGGCGTTCCACAGCATGTGCAGCAGCTTGCGACGGGCACCGTCCATCGCCTTCTGCTCGAGCCATCCCTCGGCGTTGCGCGGCAGGACCAGCACGATCTGCGGGCCGTCCGGTTCGTGCAGCCGCTTCGCGAGGGCTTCGGCGAGGGTCCGGGACGCCAGGTACTGGCTCTCCATGTAGAGCGTGCGACGGGCGCCGGCGATCACCGCTAGGTAGAGGGCTTCGATCTCCCGGACCTCGGCGCGGTCGCGGAGTTCGGGCAGGGTGCGGGCGACGGCGACGTCGACATCGCGCAGCGCCGGGCGCAACCCCTCGGGCCAGATGGTGTGATCGGCCTCGACCGGCTCGAGGTCCTCCCCGGTCGCAGCCTTCCACCGGGCACGGGCCTGCTCGCCGATCGCGCGGGCGGCCGCGCCGTCCACCGCGGTGGTGACGTCGTGCCACGGTCCGTACCGGCGACCGTTCGGCTCCCGCCGGTAACGGCTGCGGTCGGGATGTTCGCTGGTGTCCCACCGGTCCACGGTCATGTCGATGCCACCGCAGAACGCGACGACGTCGTCGATCACGATGATCTTCTGATGATGCGCCGCTCCCACGGGGTGAGCACCGTCGATCTCGAGCCGGAGCCGGGGGTCGCTCAGCCAGTTCAGCACGAAGACAGGTGTCATCCCGCGTCCGATGGCGGCGAATGCGCCGATGTTCCACTTCAGCAGCATCACCTCGAGATCCGGCTGCCGACGTGGCAACCACTTGAGGAAGGCACCCAGCCGGTTCGGTCCCTCGAGGGTCTTGCGATCGGGTTCGAATTTGATCCTCGTGTCGAAGTCCCACCCGATCAGGAGGATCCGTCTGCGAGCCTGCAGCATCGCCGACTTGGCGTACCGGAAATAGTCTGCGGCGTCGACGATGCAGGCGAGACGATCGGCCCGATCGACCCGCCAGCACGTCTCGCCCGGGGCGGCAATCCGCTCTGCCATGGCCGACACGCTACCCGGGAATCTCGCCCGCGCGCCGCGAGAGACGAAAGGCCGGGCAGTTGTGACGATTGTCTCCGCTTCGCCACAGCGCACCGTTCCGAGCGACCGATCCGCTTTCCGTGCGAATAGGGAACGAAATCTGCGCGCCACGACGACGAGGCGATATCCGGGACTGTTGTCGCGGATATCGCCTCGTCGGCCGGAAGACGGCACCTGTGCTCGGTGTGCCTTTGCGGCTTTGCCGCCGGTGTGCCTTTGCGGCTTTGCCGCCGGTGTGCCTTTGCGGCTTACCGCCGGTGCGCCTTGTCGAGCCGTGCTGTCAGTGTGCCTTGTTGTAGGCCTCGATGATTTCGGCGGAGATGCGTCCCCGGGCGGAGACGGGCATGTCGTTGTTACGGGCCCATTCCCGGATTTCCGCGGTTCGTTCCGAACCACCACGCGCGGACTTGCGCGCTGCGGGCGCGGTGGGCACGACCTTCGCGCGCTTGCGGCCACCGACCTTGCGGGCATGGGTGACCCAGAACTCCAATTCTTCCCGGAGCTTGGCCGCGTTTTCCTCGGACAGATCGATCTCGTAGGTGACTCCGTCGAGCCCGAATTCCACGGATTCGTCCGCCGCCGTCTCCCCGTCCACATCGTCGATCAGGGTAACGGTGACTTTCTTTGCCATGTGCTGCAAATCCTCTCGAATGAAGAAGCGCGGCCCCCCGCGGTACGAGACAACAATACCCGGGAATCAATTCATGGCAATACGGAAATCGAATGCGACCAATTACCTCGCCGGACGAACAATTGGGAACAGGATTGTTTCCCGGATTCCGAGGCCCGTCAGCGCCATCAGCAATCGATCGATTCCCATGCCGGTCCCGGTCGTCGGAGGCATTCCCTGTTCCATCGCCGCGAGGAAATCCTCGTCGAGGACCATCGCCTCGTCGTCACCGGCGGAGGCCAGCCGCGCCTGGTCGACGAACCGCTCGCGCTGGATCACGGGGTCGACGAGTTCCGAGTAGCCGGTGGCCAGTTCGAAGCCGCGTACGTACAGGTCCCATTTCTCGGTCACACCGTTCTTGCTGCGGTGCTGCCGGGTGAGCGGCGAGGTCTCGACGGGGTAGTCCCGCACGAACGTCGGCTCGTGCAACTGGTCGCCGCACTGGTGCTCCCACAATTCCTCGACGAGTTTCCCGTGGCCCCAGCCCTTGCCCTCCGGAACCTCGAGACCCACCCGATCGGCGAGCGCATGCAGCTCCTCGAGGGACGTCTCGGGCGTGACCTCGGTGCCGATGGCCGCGGACAGTGACGGGTACATCTCCATCACTTTCCATTCGCCGCCGAGGTCGTACTCGGTGCCGTCGGCGAGGGTGACGACGTGGGTGCCGAACACCGCCATCGCCACCTCCTGGATGAGCTCGCGAATCATCGTCGCCGAATCGTCGTACGTGCCGTACGCCTCGTAGGTCTCGAGCATGGCGAATTCGGGCGAGTGCGTGGAGTCCGCACCCTCGTTGCGAAAGTTGCGGTTGATCTCGAAGACCTTCTCGATGCCACCCACCACGCAGCGCTTGAGGAACAGTTCCGGCGCGATGCGCAGGTACAGATCCATGTCGAGCGCGTTCGAATGGGTGACGAACGGACGCGCCGTCGCACCACCGTGCAGGGTCTGCAGCATCGGGGTCTCGACCTCGAGGAAGCCGCGCCGCTCGAGGGCATTGCGCAGCTCGCGCACCACCGCGACACGCATGCGGGCGTTGGCGCGGGCCTCGGGACGCACGATCAGGTCGGCGTAGCGCTGCCGGACCCGGGTCTCCTCGTTCATCTCCTTGTGCGCGACCGGCAGCGGGCGCAGCGCCTTGGCGGCCATCTGCCACGAGTCCGCCATGACGCTGAGCTCGCCGCGACGAGAACTGATCACCTCGCCGTGCACGAACACGAAGTCACCGAGGTCCACCTCGTGCTTCCACGCCGCGAGGGATTCCTCGCCGACACCGTTCAGGCTGATCATCGCCTGCAACTGGGTGCCGTCGCCCTCCTGCAGCGTGGCGAAGCAGAGCTTGCCGGTGTTGCGGAAGAAGATGACCCGGCCGGCGACGCCGACCTCCTCACCGGTGACGGTGTCGGGCTCGAGGTCGGGGTACTTCTCGCGGATCTCCGCGAGGGTGTGAGTGCGCGGAACGACGACGGGATACGCGTCCTTGCCCTGCGCCAGGATCCGTTCGCGCTTCTCGCGGCGGATACGGATCTGCTCGGGGGTGTCGTCGGACTGCTGAACCGGTGCATCACTCACGGGTGACCAGACTATCGGACCGCGTCGGACGCCCGCGCAGGACCGACGCGCCCGGGGAGACCGGCGCCCCGACGGATCAGTGTGCGGTGACGCGCGCCACGTCGTCCTCGACGTGCGGGGCGGCGGCGATCGCACCGGTCACCCCGGCCGCCGCCAGGGCCGCGTACCCGCCGACGAGACCGGTGACGCGGCGCAGGCCGAGGGCCTGCAGCCCCGCGACGACGGCATCGGTCTCCGCGCCGGAGGCCGAGACCACGACCCACTCGACGTCACGGTCGACGGCCACCGCCAGGCGCTCGTCGTCGGCGGGATGCAGACGCCGGGGCAACAGTTCCGCGGAGATGGCCAGGGCACCGGGCAGGGTGCCCTGAGCGGCGCGCTCGGCGTGGGAACGGATGTCGACGACCACCGCGCCGCGCGCGACGGTCGCGGCCAGTCCGGCCGGATAGATGCGCTCGGTGGTGAGCGGGAGGGGATGGGCGGGTGCGGCGACGAAGGATGCAGCAAGCGCAGTGCGCATGAGAGAGACTCCAGGAAGGTGTGAACGGTCGAGGCGGACGTCAGCCTCGACAACACTCCTGGGCGCTCATGCAGCGGATCACGGCGACTATTCTTGCACAGGATCGCGGTGGGCGGAACCCACTGCGGCGGATCGGGCGCCGCGCCGTGCGAGATTGCGCTCGTACACCAGGCGCAGCCCCTCCAGCGTCAGGTCCGGTTCGTGGTGCTCGAGCATCTCGGATTCCGGCATGATCAGCGGCGCACGGTCGCCGGTCCCGATGACCGCGACGTCGTCACCGTCGAAGCCGCGCTGCTCGGAACGCACCAGCCGCACCAGCCCGTCGACCATCCCGGCGAATCCGAAAACCGCACCGGACTGCATGCATTCGACGGTGTTCTTGCCGACCACGGCGCGCGGGCGCAGCAGCTCCACCTTGCGCAGCGCCGCGGACTGGGAGGCGAGCGCGTCCATCGACACCTCGATGCCGGGGGCGATGATGCCGCCGAGGAACTCCCCCTTTGCCGAGACCACGTCCACGCACGTGGACGTCCCGAAGTCCACCACGATGCACGGACCGCCGTAGAAGTGGTGTGCCGCAAGACTGTTGACGATGCGGTCGGCGCCGACCTCCTTGGGGTTGTCGACGAGCAGCGGCACCCCGGTGCGCACGCCCGGTTCGACGACCACGTGCGGCACGTGTTCCCAGTAGCGGGCCAACATCACCCGGATCTCGCGCAGCACCGACGGCACCGTGGACAGCGCGGTCACCCCGGTGATCTGATCGACGTAGCCGCCGAGCAGGCCACGGAAGATGAGCGCGAGCTCGTCGGCGGTCATCCGCGGATCGGTACGCATCCGCCAGTCCCGCAACAACTTCGCATGCGAGCCGCTGCCGGTGAACAGACCGAGGACGACGTTGGTGTTCCGGACGTCGACGGCGAGGAGCACTGTTACACCAACGAACCGGAGTCGAGCGTGGCGAGCATGCGCGGGGTGATCAGACCGGAACCCTCCGGCGCGTGCGCCGGATCGTTGCCGAGTTCGACCTGCCGGTTGTCCGCGTCGACGAACACCACGCGCGGGTTGTAGTCGCGGCATTCCTGCTCGTTCATCACGCCGTAGGCGATGAGGATGACGAGATCGCCGGGGCTCACGAGACGTGCTGCGGCACCGTTGATCCCGATGACGCCGGAGCCTCGCTCGCCCGCGATGACGTAGGTTTCGAGACGGTTGCCGTTGTCGATGTCGACGATCGCGACCTGCTCGCCCTCGAGCAGGTCGGCGGCGTCCATCAGGTCCTGGTCGACGGTCACCGAGCCCACGTAGTGCAGATCGGCGTGGGTCACCGTGGCGCGGTGGATCTTCGACTTCATCATCGTGCGGAACATGGTGTCTCCTCAGCTTTTCGTGCCGGTCGCGCTATCGGCGGGTGAGCAGGTCGTCGGGGGTGGACGCGTCGACCGGGCCGGTCTCGCGTTCGAGGAATCCGGTGCCGATTGCGACACCGACGTTGTCGATGAGCCGGGTGGTGCCGATCCGAGCGGCGATCAGCAGCCGGCCGTCGCCACGTTCCGGAGCGGGACCGAGATCCGCACCCCGCAGTTCGAGATAGTCCAGCTCCACCGCGGGCTCGGCGGCGAGCACCGCGCGTGCGGCGGTGAGCACGGCCTCCGGCCCGCCGGCGGCGGCGTGCGCCCCGGCGACCAGCGCCGCGGACAGCACGGTGGCGATCCGGCGCTGCTCCGGATCCAGGTAGCGGTTGCGCGACGACAGCGCGAGCCCGTCCTGCTCGCGCACCGTCGGCACACCTACGATGCGGACGTCGAAGTTCAGGTCCTGCACCATCTGCCGGACCAGGGCGAGCTGCTGGTAGTCCTTCTCGCCGAAGAACACGACGTTGGGCGCCGCGATCTGCAGCAGCTTCGCGACGACGGTGAGCATGCCCGCGAAGTGCGTCGGGCGGCTGCCACCCTCGAGCTCCGCTCCCAGGGGGCCCGGATGGATCATGGTCCGCCTGCCCTCGGGGTACATCGCGGCCGCCGTCGGTGCGAACGCCAGCTCGACACCGGCCTCGCGCAGCAGCGCGAGGTCCGCGTCGAGGGTGCGGGGGTAGGCGTCGAGGTCCTCACCGGCGCCGAACTGCAGCGGATTGACGAAGATCGACACCACCACCACGGCACCGGTGAGCTTCGCCTGCCGTACGAGTTCGAGGTGACCGGCGTGCAGGGCACCCATCGTCGGCACGAGCGCCACGGTGCGGCCGACGCCGCGCAGCGCCTTGGTGACCTTGGTCAGGCCGGCGGGATCGTGGTGCACGGTCAACTCGCCGCGCACGTAGCCGCCCTGTTGCGTTTCACTCACCGTGATCAGCCCCTTCGAGGATCTCCATCAGTTCCGGTTTCGCACCGGCGCGCTGCGCCGAACGCAGCGACATCGCCCGGTAGCCGGCGGCGATCCGAGGTTCGACCTCGTCGAGCACCCGCAGGTGCGTGGCCACGGCCTGCGCGTCGCCGCGAGCGACCGGACCGGTCAGCGCGGACGGTCCGCGGCGCAGCGCGTTGTCGAGCGCCGCCGCCAGCAGCGGCTGCAGCACCCGCTCCGCGACACCACCGGGCGCGTCGTCGACGAGTTGCTGGCCGAGCAGTTCGTCACCCTCGAGCGCCACCCGCAGCGCCTCCACCGCATCGACCACGAGGGTGACGAGGTGGTTGCTGCCGTGGGCGAGCGCGGCGTGGTACAGCGCGCGCCGCTCCTCGCGGACGCGCACGGGTTCGCCGCCGATCTCGAGCACGAGGGACTGGGCGATCGCGTAGCCGATGTCGTCGGCGGCCGTGATGCCGAAGCACGCCGACGCGAGCCGGACGGTGTCCTCGTCGTGGCCGGTGAACGTCATCGCCGGATGGATGGCGAGCGGCACGACGCCCTGGTCTGCCAGCGGAGCGAGAACACCGACGCCGTTCGCGCCGGACGTGTGGGCGACGATCGTGCCGCGCGATACGGAACCGGTGGCGGCGAGGCCGCGGACGAGGGCGTGGAGTTCCGAGTCCGGGACGGCGAGGAGCAGCAGGTCGCAGCGAGCGGCGACCTCGTCGACGGGGAGAATTTCGGTGTCCGGGAGCCGGGTGCGGGCGCGGTGCTTGGACTGTTCGGAAACGGCGGAACAGGCCACGACCAGGTGGCCGACGCGTTCGAGTGCCGCGCCGATCGCCGTGCCCACCCGCCCGGCGGAAACGATTCCGACCGTCAGTCGTGCAGGCGCAGGCTCGTTGGTGATCCCGAAGGAGGTCACGGGAGTCCTCTCGTTCGTTCCAGTCCCGCTCGGCGGGTACCAGACGTTCCGATCGACGATAGCGCGGTGCGAGCGACCACGGCCACGGCAGAGAACGTGATCTGCGCCTCACCCGCCGTGGCGGGTGCTCAGCGCTCGGCGGACAGGGCAGCGAGGATCTCCGCGACCGTGCGCCCCTGGCTGTGCGCGCCCTCGCCCGCGTCGTCCGCCCGCCGTCGCCGGGCGCGCCGGCCCGTGGGCTCGGCGTCGCCGTCCGCGTCCGAGGCCCCGTCCTCGGGTGGCTCCGGCTGTGTCCCGGCGTCCTCGGGCTGTTCCGGTCGTGTCCCGGCGTCCTCGGGTTCCTCCGGCTGTGTCCCGGCGGCCTCGGGTTCCTCCGGCTGTGTCCCGGCCTCGGTCCGGTCCTCGGGGCCGGTCCCGTCCTGTCGTCGCGGGTCCGGAGACGCGCCGGGAGCAGCCGTCGCTCCCGCCGGGCGGCGGGGCACAGCGGTCGTCGTGTCGCCGTCGGTGACCACCGTGGTCTCGGCGGTCACCGGCTCGTCGTCGGGCGACGCGAAGAACGGTCCCGCCGGGCGGGGCGCGGCGGTGACCCGGAAGTTCCCGCCGCCGAGCTCCTGCAGTTGTCCCCGGCCCGCCCACAACGCGGCGCGGTCCTCGGGCAGCCGGCCGTCGAAGAGCACCTCGAGGTTGCGTCGCAGCGCAGCGAGCTCGGCCCGCAGGGCCGCCATCTGGTCGGCGTCGATGCGCAGCTCCGAGCGGACCTTCTCCTCGACGGTCAGCTCGTACTCGCGGCGTGCCGCGATCTCCCGTTCGAGCTGCAGTTCGTACACGGTCTGCAGATCCCGGACCTTGGCGCGGTCCAGTGCCGACTCGCGTCGGTACTTCGTCATGGCGATCGCGCCGACGGTGGCAGCCCACAGCGCGACCACCAGCCCGACACGCAACAGCTGGACGCTGTCGCTGAAGACCAGGAACAGCGACGCGATCAGCGCCAGGGCGAGCAGTGCCGCCACGATCACAGAACTCGCGCTGCGCCGTGGCCGACGACCCTTCCTCGTTCGCACCGGAGTCCCCATGGGCTCCAGACTACTGGGCGTGGCCGCCGTGACCCGAAAGTCGAGCGCACCCGGACCGCCGCCGCCGTCAGGTCGCCGGCTCGTCGGGATCTTCCGGTGTCCGGCAACAATGTTCGAGCCACAGGGCGGCACCCGCGAGTGCCACACCGGCGAGCAGCCCGACGATCACACCGGCGCTGTCCTCGACCGCGGCCTGGAGCACCGGTCGCTGCGGCACCAGGTACAGCAGGAACCCCGCCCAGATGCCCGCGCTGGCCGCACCGACCAATGCCGATGCCTTCGCGAGCGCCACCGCACGAGCCGCCGTGATGGGATGCAACTGGTGCGGCCCGTCGCCGATCTCGTGCTTGCCGACGCGGGAACGGATCATGAAGGCCAGCACCACCTCGACGATCGCGACCGGATACAGCGACGCTCCCGCATAGACGGGGATCGGCGGCAGCGTGCCGTACAGGCCGCGCGCCAGCAGCCATGCCGCGACGGCGGCGAGCACCGCCAGCGCCAGCAGATCCCGGATACGCGTCGGCTTCATCACCGCGGCGGCTCCAGCCGGTACTCGGTGCGGCGCACACCTTCGCGTTCGTCGACGGCGAGAGCCGCGAGCCACTCCGTCAACGGCCGTCGCGTGCCGTCGACCACCAGCGTCGCCTGCGGTTCGACGTCCCACCACGGGACGAGCACGAAGGCGCGCAGGTGGGCGCGCGGATGCGGCAGGGTCAGCTCGGGATCGTCGCTGAGAACCTCGCGGCCGTCCGAGTCGTGGCAGGTGACCACGTCCACGTCGAGGCTGCGCGGACCCCACCGCTGTTCCCGGACCCGGTCGGCGGCAGCCTCGAGCTGCCGGCCCAGGTCGAGCCAGCCGCGGCAGTCCAGCGACGGGTCCTCGGCGACGACGACGGCGTTGAGGAAGTCCTGCTGCTCGACCCCGCCCCACGGCGCGGTCGAATACACCGGCGACACGGCCACGATCCGGTCGGCGAGGGCTTCGGTGACCGAGCGCAGGTGCGCGGTCCGGTCCCCGATGTTCGAGCCGATGGACAGCACCGCCCGGCTCACGAGCCGCTCCGGGTGCGCTCGACCACCACCGCCACGTCCGCGAAGGTCAGCGGGATCGGCGCCGACGGCTTGTGCAGGGTGACCTCGACCCGGGTGACCCGCGGGTCGGTGAGGACGTCGGCGGCGATCTCACCGGCAACGGTCTCGATGAGGTCGCGTGACGGGCCCGCGACGATCGCGGCGGCCCGCTCGGCGAGGATGCCGTAGTGCAGGGTGTCGTCGAGGGCGTCGCTCGCCGCAGCCGGTGCGAGATCGAGCCACGCGACGATGTCCACCAGGAAGTCCTGGCCGTCGCGCTTCTCGTGGTCGAACACCCCGTGGTGGCCGCGGACCCGCAGTCCGCGCAGTTCGATCCGGTCGCTCACGCCGATCCTCCCGCCGCACTGCCGCGCTGCCACGCCCCGACGACGGCGACAGCGTCCAGCGACGCCCGCACGTCGTGCACGCGCACTCCCCACGCCCCGTGCTCCGCCGCGAGCGCCGACACGACGGCCGTGGCCACCTCGCGGCCACCGGGGGGCCGGATCGTGCCGTCGGGGGCGGCGAGCAGGGAACCGAGGAAGCGTTTGCGCGACGCACCGATCAGCACCGGGTAGCCGAGTTCGGTGAGCTCGGGCAGGCGGCGCAGCAGTTCCCAGTTGTGGTCGGCGTCCTTCACGAAGCCGAGGCCGGGATCGAGGATGATGTTCGCCGGATCCACGCCGGCCGCGATCGCGGCGTCCACCTGCACCATCAGCTCCCCGCGCACTTCGCGGACCACGTCGTCGTAGTGGGTGGATCCGCCGGCGTGCACGAAGCCGCCGGCGGGTCGCCAGTGCATGAGGATCCACGGCACGCCGGCCGCGGCCACGACCGCGGCCATGCGAGAGTCGGCGCGTCCACCCGAGACGTCGTTGACGATGGTGACCCCGGCCTCGATCGCCGCCTCGGCCACGGAGGCACGCATGGTGTCGACACTGGTGGGAATGCCGGCGGCGCTCAACGCGGCGACGACCGGCGCGACCCGCGCGGCCTCGACCTCCGGGTCGACGCGAGCCGCTCCGGGACGGGTGGATTCCCCACCGACGTCGACGATGTCCACACCCAGGTCACGCAGTTCCAGGCCGTGCGCGATCGCCGCGTCGCGGTCGAGGTACCGGCCGCCGTCCGAGAACGAATCCCGCGTCACGTTCAGCACACCCATCACCACCGGGCGACCGGGGTTCGGCAGCATGCTCACCGGCGCAGGATCAGATCCAGGGCCTCGGCACGCGACGCCGAGTTGGTCTGCAGCAACCCCCGCACCGCCGAGGTCGTGGTGCTCGCCCCCGGCTTGCGGATGCCCCGCATGGCCATGCACAGATGCTCGGCCTCGACGACCACGATCACCCCGACCGGATCCAGCTTGCGCATCAGCGCATCCGCCACCTGACTGGTCAGCCGCTCCTGCACCTGCGGCCGCTTGGCGTACAGATCCACCACCCGCGCCAGCTTCGACAGGCCCGTCACCCGGCCGGTGGGACCGGGGATGTAGCCGACGTGCGCGACCCCGTGGAACGAGACCAGGTGGTGCTCGCACGTCGAGTACATCGGAATGTCGCGGACCAGGACGAGTTCCTGATGGCCCTCGTCGAAGGTCTTGTCCAGGACCGAGTCCGGATCGGTGTACAGACCGGCGAACATCTCCCGGTACGCCCGCGCGACCCGGGCCGGAGTGTCGAGCAGCCCTTCGCGCTCGGGGTCCTCCCCCACCGCGATCAGCAGTTCCCGCACGGCCGCCTCCGCGCGAGCCTGATCGAAGGCCCGGCCCGATTCCCGGCTGCGCAGGAGCTCGCCGTCACCGCCGATCGACACGGAATCCGCCTCGGAATCCAGGTGATTCACCGACACCAGACCGTACCTCCACTCTTCTCGACTCGGGTTCAGCGCGGACCGGTCGGCCCCTCCCACGGCTGTGTCGGCGGTGGCTCGGGAGCCACGTTCCGCTCGGCCTGTCGCTCGTCCTCGTCGGCCGGGCGCGCGGGCTGGGTCCATTGCGGATACCCAGGATAGGTGCTCTGCGGCCGCTCGGACTCGGCAGGCGGCCAACCGGGTGCCGACCAGCCCGCCGGGGCGCCGTAGTCGGGCCGGGTGGCGTGGCGGGGTCCGCCCGGGTACGGCGGCTGCCCGAAGCCCGGCAGCGGCTCCGACGCGGGCGCCGGCACCGGCGCCGGATGCCCGTTGGTCGGCGCCGCGGGCTGCGACTGCGGCAGCGGCTGCGGCTGCGGCTGCGGCTGCGGCTGGGCAGGCTTGGTGAAGGACGGGCGCACCGCTTCCGGCGGCCACGGCTCACCGCGTTCCTTCGCCCGCTCGGCCGGCGTCTTGATGGGGGGCTTGTCCGACGGCGTGCGTCCACCGAAGTCGTTGAACTCGGTGATCCGCGGCCGCTTCTCGACGGAGGCGAGGATCCGCTCGAGATCCTTGCGGGTGAGGGTCTCGTGTTCGAGCAGTTCCCCGGCGAGCACGTCCAGCACGTCGCGGTAGTCGTTGAGGATCGCCCAGGCTTCGGTGTGCGCGGCCTCGATGAGGTTGCGCACCTCCTCGTCGATCTCGCGGGCCACCTCGTGCGAGTAGTCGGACTGCACGCCCATCGAGCGGCCGAGGAACGGGTCGCCGTGTTCCTGCCCGTAGCGGACGGCGCCGAGGCGGGCACTCATGCCGTACTCGGTGACCATCGCACGGGCGATCTTGGTGGCCTGGTCGATGTCCGAGGAGGCACCCGTCGTCGGCTCGTGGAACACGAGTTCCTCGGCCGCGCGGCCACCCATGGCCATCACCAGGCGGGCGATCATCTCCGAGCGGGTCATCAGGCCCTTGTCGTCCTCGGGGACGGTCATCGCGTGACCGCCGGTGCGGCCGCGGGCGAGGATCGTCACCTTGTAGACCGGCTCGATGTCCGGCATCGCCCACGCGGCGAGCGTGTGCCCACCCTCGTGGTAGGCGGTGATCTTCTTCTCGTGCTCGCTGATGATGCGGCTCTTGCGGCGCGGGCCGCCGATCACCCGGTCCACCGACTCCTCGAGTGCGGCCTCGGTGATCACGGTGCCGTTCTCGCGCGCGGTGAGCAGCGCAGCCTCGTTCACGACGTTGGCCAGGTCCGCGCCGGACATGCCGACGGTGCGCTTGGCCAGTCCCTCGAGGTCGGCGTGCTGGTCGAGCGGCTTGCCCTTGGAATGCACCTGCAGGATCGCCCGGCGCCCGGCGAGGTCGGGGTTGGTGACCGGGATCTGCCGGTCGAACCGGCCCGGCCGCAGCAGGGCCGGATCCAGGATGTCGGGACGGTTGGTGGCGGCGATGAGGATGATGCCCTGCCGGTCCCCGAAGCCGTCCATTTCGACGAGCAGCTGGTTGAGCGTCTGCTCCCGTTCGTCGTGGCCGCCGCCGAGGCCGGCACCACGCTGACGGCCGACCGCGTCGATCTCGTCGACGAAGATGATGCAGGGGCTGTTCTGCTTGGCCTGCTCGAACAGGTCGCGCACGCGGGACGCACCGACGCCGACGAACATCTCCACGAAGTCCGAACCGGAGATGGTGAAGAACGGGACGCCGGCCTCACCGGCAACCGCGCGGGCGAGCAGGGTCTTGCCCGTGCCGGGAGGGCCGTACAGCAGGACGCCCTTCGGGATCTTCGCGCCGAGGGCCTGGTAGCGCGCCGGGTTCTGGAGGAAGTCCTTGATCTCGTACAGCTCTTCGACGGCCTCGTCCGCACCGGCGACGTCGGCGAACGTGGTCTTGGGCATGTCCTTGGTCAGCTGCTTGGCCTTGGACTTGCCGAAGCCCATCATCCCGCCGCGGCCACCGCCCTGCATGCGGCTCATCACGAAGAAGAACACCCCGAGCAGGATGATCATCGGGAGCACGAACAGCAGGATCGACGTCAGCCAGCTCTCCTGGGTGACGGTGGTGTCGAACTTCTCGAGGCCCGCGCCGGCGACTTTGTCGAAGATCTGCTCGGACGCCGACTCCGGGTACTTGGCGAGGATTTCGGTGTCGTCCCCGGTCGCCTCGTTGCCGCTCTTCAGCCACAGGCGTACCTGCTGCTCGCGGTCGTCGATCTGCGCCCGGCTGACGTTGTCCGCATCGAGCTGAGCAAGCGCGACAGACGTGTCCACCTTGGTGAAACCGCGGGTGTCGTCGCCGAAGTAGCTGAAGGCGTAGATGACCAACAGGATGCCGGCGACGATCGCCAGATTACGGAACACTGTCTTGCGGTTCATACAGGTTCGGCCCGGCCGGCCGGTCCTTTCGATAGTGCGGTCATCATCGTGGTCGTCCCGAGGAGTCCGGCGACGAACCGGACACCGCAAGGTTACCGCGTGTACGCGCAGCGTTGCCCTCGCGCGCCCGCACGGTTCGAGGGGTCAACGTCCGGGGCCACCCGGAGGTTCCCGCCGGTCGCGTCAGCCGCCTGCGGGCACGGGCCCCACCGTGGTTATCATTTCGCATGGCCATGCAGGAGCCGGAATCTGCAACCGAGGCCGACCCGACCCATTCCGCTGCGGCCGAGCCGACCCGCACGGTTGCGGCCGATCCCACCCGTACAGCCGAGGCGGAGCCGACCCGCACCGCCGAGGCCGACCCGACCCGCACCGCCGAGGCCGACCCGACCCGCACCGCCGAGGCCGACCCGACCCGCACCGCCGAGGCCGACCCGACCCGCACCGCCGAGGCCGACCCGACCCGCACGGCCGCCGTGGAGCTCACCCGTACGGCCGATGCGCCCACCGAACCAGCCCGTACCAGCGCGGTCGTCCCTCGCGGCGAAGCGACGACCGAGCCGTTCCCGGTCCGCGTCCCGACCGGTATCGACGACGTCGAAGCCGGGAACCGGATCGACGACTTCGACCTGCTCACCAACCTCGGCCGCGGCGCCTTCGGGCGGGTGTTCCTGGCCCGGCAGCACTCGATGCAGCGGCTCGTCGCCGTGAAGATCTCCCCCGACCGCGGTACCGAGGCCCAGACCCTCGCCCAGCTCGACCACGACTACATCGTCCGTGTCTTCGACCAGCGGATCCTGCCGGACCACGGCCTGCGGCTGCTGTACATGCAGTATCTGCCGGGTGGGACGCTGCTGCGGGTGCTGCACCGGGTGCGCACCACCCCACCCGAGCAGCGCAGCGGCCGGCTCCTGCTCGACGTCGTCGACGAGACCCTCGCCGAGAAGGGGGAGATCCGGCCCGCCGAGTCGACCGTGCGCAGCCGGCTCGAGAACCTGAGCTGGCCCGAGACCGTCGCGTGGCTCGGGCGCCGGCTCGCGTCCGCACTGGACTACGCCGATCGGCGCGGAGTGCTGCACCGCGACGTGAAGCCCGCCAACGTTCTGCTCACGGCGGAGGGCGTGCCCAAGCTCGCCGACTTCAACATCAGTTTCGCCGAGTCCGTCGGTGGCACGTCGGCCGTGGCGTACCTCGGCGGGTCCCTGGCGTACATGTCGCCCGAGCAGCTCGAGGCGTGCCATCCCGGTCTGCCCGGCACCGCCGCGGACATGGACACCCGCAGCGACATCTACGCGCTCGGGGTCATGTTGTGGGAACTGCTCACGGGTGGCCGGCCCAACAGCGAGGACGACCTAGGCGCCGAAACCCTGCCCGCACTCGAGACGATGCTCGCGCGGCGACGCTCCGGACTGACCGCGGCCGCGCGCGAGCGGATCCCGGCCGACTGCCCCCAGACTCTGCTGCGGGTGCTCGCGAAGTGCCTCGAACCGGATCCGGCGGATCGGTGGGCGTCGGGTGCGGAGCTGGCACAGCAGTTCGACCTGTGCCTCGATCCGCGGGCCCGGGACCTCGTCGACCCGCCGCCGCACAGCTGGCGCGCCCGGCTCCGGCGCCCCGTGGTGCCGATCCTCACCGCCGCAATCGCGATCCCGAACGTGCTGGCCGCGCTCTACAACTACCAGCACAATGCGAACCTGATCGTCGACCGGCTCCCACCGGACACCCAGCGCGAATTCGAGCAGCTCGCGCTGATCATCAACGGGATCACCTTCCCGCTCGGCACGGTGATCATCGTGTATCTGTGCCGACGGTTGATCACCGTCCCGCGCGGTCTGCACCGCGGCCGCAGCTACGACGCAGTGGAACTCGCCCGGGCGCGGCACGACGCACTGCTGATCAGCGATCGCGTCGCCGCCGTGGTGATGACCCTGTGGACGGTCGCCGGCATCGCGTTCCCGGTGGCACTGCACTTCGTCGGCGGCAACATCGACGGCCCCTCCGCCGCGCACTTCCTCACGTCGATCCTGGTGTGCGGGGCGATCGCCGTCGCCTATCCGTTCTTCCTGGTCGCCTTCTACATGGTGCGATCGTTGTATCCGGCCTTCCTGCCGCACGGGGCGACCGACGCCACGGATGCCCGCGAACTCGAGGGCCTGCACCGCCGCAGTGTGCGCTACCTGGCGCTGGCGGCGGCCGTTCCGCTCGTCGGGGTGGCCGGCGTGACGTACCTCTCACCCGAGGAGATCCAGCAGGTCCTCGTCGCGGTGCGGGTACTGGCGGTGGGCAGCATCGCCGCGTTCGTGCTCGTGTACTGGTTGTTCCGCATCATGGAGGACGACCTGCGCGCCCTGCAGCGCGGCGTGGCCCCGACCCGGGCGACGCGCGAGCCGGTGAAGCCGGGCCCGGATCAGTCGGTGTAGACCTTCGGGTCGAGGGTGCCGATGTACGGCAGATCACGGTAGCGCTCGTCGTAGTCGAGGCCGTAGCCGACGACGAACTCGTCCGGGATGTCGAATCCCACGTCGGCGACGTGGACGTCGACCTTCACGGCCTCCGGTTTGCGCAGCAGCGTCACCACCTCGAGGGACGCCGGGTTCCGGGAGGAGAGGTTGCGCATGAGCCAGGACAGCGTGAGGCCGGAGTCGATGATGTCCTCGACGATCAGCACGTTCCGGCCGGCGATGTCCTTGTCGAGGTCCTTGAGGATGCGCACCACGCCGGACGACGAGGTGGACGACCCGTACGAGCTGACCGCCATGAATTCCATCTGGGTGGGGATCGGCAGCGCCCGCGCGAAGTCGGTCATGAAGAAGATCGCGCCCTTGAGCACGCCGATGAGCAGCAGATCACCCTCGGGTGCGCCCACCGGATAGCGCGCGGCGATGGTCTCGGCCAGCTCCTTCGTGCGCTGTTCGATCTGTTCCTCGGAGATCAGTACCGACGCGATGTCGTTCTCGTACACCGGGTTCATCCTGCCTTCCCTCAGTCGTCCGCACCCTGTCGCCGGCCGACGAACTCGACGATCAGCCTGCCACGCCGACGCGTGACGACCAACCTGACGCCGGGCTGCGGCCCGCCGCCCACGGCGACGCCGCCCTGGCCGCGCCACTGCCCGATCAGGTCGTCGACGGCTCGCAGCTTGCGGTCCGTCGGGGCGGAGGCCCCCGAGTCGAGCAGCCATCGTCGCAGGACCCGTCGTCGTACCGCGACGGGCGTGCCGGCGAGGACGTCCACCGCCAGCCCGGTCCCGACCCGGGCCTCCCCCAGCCGGCGCCCGGCCAGTTCCTCCAGCGCGTCCTCGTCCTCGCGCAGCTGCGCGGCCGTGCGCGCGAGGGCCGGTGCGACCCCACCGCCGAGCACGTCCTCGAGCAGCGGCAGCACCTCCTCACGCAGCCGCACCCTGGTGAAACGACGGTCGCTGTTGTGCGCGTCGTCGTAGGGCGTGTACCCCAGTTCCGCACAGGCCCGGCGGGTGACGTCGCGACGCACGCCGAGCAGGGGGCGCCCCCACGGCTCGTCGAACTCGCACATGCCGCGCAGGGAGCGGGCCCCGGAACCGCGGCCCAGCCCCAGCAGCACCGTCTCGGCCTGATCGTCGAGCGTGTGCCCGAGCAGCACCGGCAATCCCGCCCGGGCCTCGTCGAGCGCCCGGTAGCGGGCCGCACGCGCGGCCGCCTCGGGACCGCCGGGGCCGGTCACCGCGACGCGGACGACCTGTACCGACACGCATCCGGCCGACCGGGCGAATGCCGCGGCGCGGGCGGCGACGTCGCCGGAGCCGGGCTGCAGGCCGTGGTCGACGACGACGGCGTGCACCGAATCCGCCTCGGCGACGGCGGCGACGGTCAGAGCCGACGAGTCGGCGCCGCCGGACAGGCCGACCGCGACGGACCGGCCGTGGGTCGCGACCCAGCGACGGACGGCCAGACGCACCTCGTGGACGGCAGGGGTCTCGGGCAGGAGCGGTCGATCGGACGACACCGTCAGGCCAGTACCCGTGCGATCCACGCGTCGGGGTCGTCGATCTCGGCGAGGGTCGGCATCGCGTCGGGTCCGCTCCAGACGGTGTTGAACCGGGCCATGCCCACCCGTTCGACGACGGTGTCGACGAACTTCTTGCCCTGCACGTACTGGGCCATCTTGGCGTCCATCCCGAGCAGTGCACGGACGATGCGGTGGACGGGGTTCACGGCGCGCCGGCGACGGTTGTCGAACGCGCGCCGGATCTGCGCGACGGCGGGCACCACGGAGGGTCCGACCGCGTCCATCACGTGGTCGGCGTGGCCCTCGAGCACGGTACCCAGGGCCAGCATGCGGTCGAGGGCGGTGCGCTGGGGTTCGGACTGCACCGCTCGGACGAGACCGAGCACACCGCGCTCGGCCATGGGCTTCTCCTCCCCCGGCCGGCGATCGCGCAGGACCCCGGTGATCCGGCCGGCGAGATCGGTGAACGACTCGTCCACGGTCCGGCCCAGCTCCGCCGCCGCCTCGCGCATCAGGTCCGCCATCCACGGGGCCTCGGCGAACTGCACGCGGTGGGTGACCTCGTGCAGGCACACCCACATCCGGAAGTCGGCGGTGGGCACCCGCAGCGCCCGCTCGACGGCGACGACGTTCGGGGCCACGAGCAGCAGCGACCGCGAGAACGGGTCGTACTGACCGAGCACGGCGGTGGACAGGTACGCGAGCATCGCGCCGGCCTGCATGCCGGCGGGCTTGCCGACCCACCGGCCCTCGGTGGGCCCGGAACCGGTGAGGTCCGCCATCGACCTGGCGGCGGCGTGCACCCATTCGGACCGGTCGACCACCGCGGCCGGCGGCACGTCTCGCCCGTCGCCGAGGCCGGTCAGCTCCCGCACCGGTGGCTCGGCGCGGTCGGCGGCCGAGGCCAGCTCGGCGACGACGGTCTCGGCGGTGTACCGCGACATCGCCGGGCCCGGCCGGGTCAGGCGCGCTCCGACCCCGGCCGCGAACTTCCAGTCGATCGCGTCACCCAGCGTCCGGTCCCGGTCGGTCATCGGCATCCGCATCCTCGGAGGGTCGCCGCCACCGCGTCGAGGGCAGGTCGGCTCTCGCCCGGCGAACGGTCGTTGGACAACAGGGCGAACGTCAGCACCCGGCCGTCGGTGTCGACGACGAATCCGGTCAGACCGCTCGCCTGCGACAGGGTGCCCGTCTTCGCGCGAACCCAACCCGCCCCGTCGCGGTTGGTCGAGGCGTAGCGCTCCGAGAGGGTGCCGGTGGCGCCCGCGACCGGCAGGTAGTCCAGCATCGGGCGCAGCGACGCCTGTTCGGTTCCGGCGGCGGCGGCCATCACCGCGTCGAGGAGCCGAGCGGGAATCCGGTTGTCGACGGACAGGCCGCTCACGTCGTGGAGGGTGAGCCCGGTCAGGTCGAATCCGGCCTCGCGCAGGGCCGCGGCGACGCTGTCGACCGCGCCGCGGAAGGACGGCTCGACACCCTCGGCCGCGGCGATCTCGCGGCCGACGGCCTCGGCCAGGACATTGTCGGAGTAACCCATCATCTGCCCCAGCCGATCGCGCAGCGGCGCCGACTGCACAGCGGCCAGCGGAGCCGCTCCGGGCCGGACTGTCCCGGTGGCGACCCGGGCGGGGTCCGCGCCGAGCGCGGCGGCGAGGGCCCGGCCGGCATCGAGGGCGGGGGTGGGGGTGCGCGGCGACTCGTCCTCGAGGGGGTTCAGCCGGCCGCCGTCGAGCATCACCGGTTCGATCGGCGCCACGGAGCCGCCGGCGATGTCGGCGGGGAACCATCCGGTGGCCAGGGCGTCACCGGCGTAGGCACCGGTGTCGACGAGCACCGTGTCGACGACGACGCCGCTGCGCTGGATCTGCTGCACGAGGTCGGCGATGCGCGGGGCGCCGGCGTAGAAGCCGGGCTCGCCGGGGGGCTGGGCGGTGAGGGTGGGATCGCCACCGGCGACGAGCACGATCTCCCCCGGCCGGCTGCCCTCGACGACCTTGGTGGTGACCCGGTGTTCGGCGGGCAGGGCGAGCAGCGCTGCGGCGGCGGTGAGAACCTTCGTCGTCGACGCCGGGATCATCGGCCGGGCCGGGTCCTTCGACCACAGCACGGTGCCCGTGGCGGCGTCGGTGATCGAACCGGTGAAGTTGCCCAGCCCCGCGTTCCCCAGCGCCGGCGCGAGCGTGGCGGCCAGGGCGGGGCCGGTGGGGGCGAGGGCGTCGGCCGGTACCGGGGCCACCTGCGGGGTCGCGGTGACGGGCGCCGGTGCCGGCGCTATCGCGGCGGCGGCCTCGCCGCTGCGGAAGTCGGAGAGCGCGAAGGCCCCTCCCACGAGCAGCGCGACGGTCCCCGCTGCCCAGATGGTGAACAGGATCCGGAGGTTCCGGCGGCGCCGTCCCGCCAGTGTGCCCAGCTTCTTCTTGCCCTGCCCCGCCAACACGCCTCCGCTGTGTCGAATCCCGCGGCGTTCGCCCCGGCGAATCCCGCGCCCTGGTGACCGCCCCGGTGGTCCGGCACCTGCGCCACCAGCGTAGCGCCGACCCGTTATCCTCTGTGCGGACCATCACCGCAGATACGGCAGTCGTATCGATCTACAAGTGAGGACACGGCGTGGAGTTCGAGGTCACCATCGAGATCCCCAAGGGGCAGCGCAACAAGTACGAGGTCGATCACGAAACCGGCCGCGTGAAGCTGGACCGCTACCTCTACACCTCGTTCGGCTACCCCGCCGACTACGGCTACATCGAGAACACCCTCGGCGAGGACGGGGACCCGCTGGACTGCATGGTGCTGCTGCCCGAGTCCGTGTTCCCCGGCGTCATCGTCGAGGCCCGTCCGGTGGGCATGTTCAAGATGGTCGACGAGGCCGGCGGCGACGACAAGGTCCTCGCCGTGCCCGCGGGCGATCCGCGCTGGGACCACGTCAAGGACATCAGCGACGTCTCGCAGTTCGAACTGGACGCGATCAAGCACTTCTTCGTCCACTACAAGGACCTGGAGCCGGGCAAGCACGTCGAGGCCGCGGACTGGGTCGGCCGCGCCGAGGCCGAGGCCGAGGTCTCCGCGTCGATCGAGCGCCTGAAGGCGAACGGCGGGCACTGACCCCACGCGCCGTTCGGGCTCCGCGGCCGCCGGCTGCGGAGCCCGAACGCGTTCTCAGCCGCTGCGCTCGATCGCGTCCCGGATGTCGGCGAGCCGATCGAGCAGGCGCGGCCGGAGCCGGGCGTCCACCCGCGCCGACCACGGCCGCAGCAGGCGCCGCGACCGCAGGACGACGTGCTGTCGCAGGAGACATCCCTGCGGGGTGGACTCGATCCGGTAGTCGACGTGGCCGGTGAACCAGGCGCTGCGGAAGTCCATCGCGAGCAGGTCCGGGTCCTCGATCGCGGTCACGACGCTGTCGACGGGCATCCACCAGCCGGGCGCGAGCCGCACCCGCTCGTGCCACCGGGTGCCCTCGGTGGTCGGACCGGACGGGGACTTGCCCGTCCGGACGCCGCTGCGCGCCGGTGCGCCCACGTGGTCCTGCACGTCGGCGAGCAGCGCGAACACCATCCCGGCGGGTCGGCGCACCGGAATCCGAAGCCGGAAATCCATTGGGGTTCCTGGACTTTCGTCGACCGGCGGCGGACCGCCCCGTCGGCGCCGCGCGTGTTGCTCCGCTCGGTCCCGGATCCCCAGCAGCATTCGCCGGGACATCACGAAGTCGCCCACGTCCATGAGGACGGCCCAACCGACCGCGAACGGCGACGGGGGGATCCGGAATCGCACGCGATGCACCAGTCGGCTGCGTCCGGGCCCGTCCGGACGCAACGTCAGCGCGACGGTGACCGAACCCCCGTCGTGCGAGTGGGCATACACGAGGGAACGTCCGGGATCGATCGACTCCACCCGGAAGGCGGCCGGGGAACCCGCGACCAGCCGGACCCGGTCACCGACCTCGAGCCGCTGCAGTTCGGGCCGGATCTCGCGGGCGCTCGGCTTCCCGCCGTTGTCGACGAGGTCGTAGCTGTACCAACCGGCACGGTCCCCGGCGCCCATCTGGACCAGCCACGGCCACACGTCCTCCGCCTCGGCCACGATCGACACCGCTCGGGTCGCCGACCAGTGAGGCCGGGGCACGATCTCGTCCCCCGGCATCCGTCCGGCCACCTCGGTCCTCGTCGCACCCCAGTGCAACTGCCAGGGCCGGTAGACCGTCAGATACACCAGCGGGACGGCCGGCAGCAGCCGGCCGCCCCACGTCAGGACCGGGCGCACCCGTCCATCCTCTACCGGCCCCGGAACTCCGGGGGCCGCTTCTCGAAGACCGCCGCGACGGCCTCGGTCAGATCCTCCGACGGCAGGAACGCGGAGTTCCAGGCCGCGACGTAGCGCAGGCTGTCGTCGACGCGCGGCGAGCGGCTGTGGTCGAGAACGGCCTTGATGCCGTGCACGACCAGCGGCGGATTCGCCGCGATCTCGGCGGCGGTGGCCTGTGCGGCGGTCAGGACGGCATCCGCGTCCTCGAAGACGTCGTTGACCAGACCGATCTTCTCCGCGCGTGCCGCGTCGATGTCCTTGCCGGTGAGGGCCAGCTCGCGCAGGTGCCCGTCGCCGATGATCAGCGGCAGGCGCGCGAGACTGCCCACGTCGGCGACCATCCCGACCTTGACCTCACGGACGCTGAACTTCGCGTCGGCGCTGGCGTACCGGATGTCGGCCGCGGAGATCAGATCGACGCCGCCGCCGATGCACCAGCCCTGCACGGCCGCGACGACGGGCTTGCGGCAGTCCGCGACCGCGGTGATCGCCGCCTGCATCCGCTTGACCATCTCGTGGAACTCGGTGCGCGGGGCGGCCAGCGCCTTGTCCGCGAGGACCTTGCCCAGGTCGCCGCTCATGGCGGGCAGGTCGAGACCGAAGGAGAAGTGCTTGCCGGCGCCGGCGAGCACGACGGCACGCACGTCCGGATCCGCGTCGAGCTCGCCGAACAACAGCGGCAGCTCGGTCCAGAAGTCGGGGCCCATGGCGTTGCCTTTGCCCGGACCGACGAGGGTGACGAGCGCGACGTGGTCCGCGACGTCGACCGTGAACGCTTTCCAGCGAGATTCCTGAGTCATTACTCGAGAGTAATATGCGGGCGCCGATCCGCTGGCACGGACCACTCGTTACAGCCTGGAAAATTCCGCGCTCCGCCTCTGGTGGCCGACACGCCGCGGACGGATCCTGAGGGCACGAACGGTCCGGCTCGTAGAGGAGGGACTGTCATGTTGATGCACCAGGGCATCGGTCTGGGCGCCTTCAACGCCCTGTCCCGGCGGGGCGCCACCCACGCGCTGTACGAGTGCTGCGCGTCGCTCACCTGGGCCCAGGAGGTAGCGGCGGGACGTCCCTATGCGAGCTATCCGGAACTGTTCGCCCGCGCCGACGCCGCCCTGTTCTCCGCGAGCGACGCGGAGATCGCGGCGGCCCTCGACTGTCACCCGGTGGTGGGCCGTCGGCGCGGCAGCACCGCCTCGCGGCTCGAACAGTGCTCGCTGTGGGACGAGGACGAGGCCTTGACGACCGCGATCACCGCTGCCGCCGCCACGTACGAGGAGCGCTTCGGCTACCGCTACCTGTGGTGCCCGCAGGGCCGCGGACTGCGGGATCTGCTGACCGACCTCCGCCACCGGCTCGCACACGACCCCGAGGCGGAACGCAAGGTGTGCACGGAGGAACTCGCCAAGATCACCCGCACCCGGCTCGAGCGCATGCTCGGACCCGAGGACGGCTTTCCGCTGTACTGACCCCGGCCGCGGCCGGACCTGCCGATCGGAGCCACGGACGGCGGCAGCCTCCTAGGCTGGAACCATGTCCGGGACACTGCATCCGAATGCCGCTCGAGTGGCCGACACGCTCATCGCGCGCGGGCACCACGGGTTGATCACGACCCAACCGGAGTCGGTGCACACCGCCGAGCAGGCTGCGGCCGCGCTCGGGGTCGACGTGGGCGCGATCGTCAAGTCGCTGGTGTTCCTGCTCGACGACGAACCGGTACTGCTGCTGGTCTCGGGTGCCCATCGGGTGAATCCGGAACGAACCGGCAAGCGTCTCGGCGGTGTGCTCGTCGCGGCGCCCCCGGACGTCGTCACCGAGGTCACGGGTCAGCCCGTCGGCGGGGTGGCGCCGCTCGGGCATCCGACGAACCTGACCACGTACGTCGACACCGCCCTGGCCGCCTTCCCCCAGCTCTGGGCCTCCGGCGGGCATCCACGCACGCTGTTCCGCACGACGTTCCGCGAACTGATGCGCATCACGGCAGCCGTCGACGTCGAGGTCGACTAGCCCTGCCGGCCCGGACGACGGGCCCGGCCGGTGCGACGGCCCGCCGGGGAACCGGTCAGCTGCACTGCGCCGCGCCGGCGGTGGACTCCGCCAGGCCCGGACGGGTCTCGGGCGACGGCCCCCACAGTCCGTCGGTCTTCGCGTAGGTCCAGCCGGGACCGGCATCGACGAGCGTGCGCAGCGCGTCGAGCAGACGATCCACGTCGGCGGAGGAACTGCCGAGACCGAGAGAGGCACGAACCGCGCCGCCGGGCAGCCCGACCCGGGCGAGCAGCGGGTGCGCGCAGAACCGGCCGTCGCGCACCCCGATTCCGTGCTCGGCGGACAGATACGACGCCACCTCGCCGGGCTCGAAGCCGGCGACCGTGAAGGTGACGATGCCCACGGAGTCCGGGGAGTCGCTCCACAGCCGCAGGATCTCGACACCGTCGACACCGCGCAACCCGTCGAGCAGGCGCCGGCACAACGCCTCCTCGTGCGCGGTGACGGCATCGGCGTCGAAACCGGCGAGCGCGTCGCACGCCGCGGCGAGGGCCGCGACGCCGAGCACGTTGGGCGTGCCCGCCTCGTGTCGCGCCGGGGCGCAAGCCCATTCGGTGTGGCCGAGACTCACGTCGCGGACCGCACCACCCCCTGCGAGGTGCGGTTCCGCGACGTCGAGCCAGTCCCGGCGCCCCACCAGAGCACCGGCACCGAACGGAGCGTAGAGCTTGTGCCCCGAGAACGCGAGGTAGTCGACACCGAGCGCGGCGAGGTCGATCCGCCGGTGCGGAACCAATTGTGCTCCGTCGACGAGGATCCGGGCACCGCAGGCATGCGCGACGTCGGCGAGTTCGGCGATCGGGAGGACCTCGCCGGTGACGTTGGAGGCGCCGGTGACGGCGAGCAGCGCGGCGGGCCGGCTGCACAGTTCCGCGACGAGCCGGCGGACCGTCTCGGCGACGGTGTCCGCAGCCTCGACAACGCGAGCGTTCTTCCAGGGCAACAGGTTTGCGTGGTGCTCGACGTCGAGCACCACCACGTCGCCGGGCACGGCTCCGGCCAGGAGATTGAGCGAGTCGGTGGTGTTGCGGGTGAACACGACCACCTGATCGTCTGCGGCACAGACGAATCGAGCCACCGACTCCCGGGCCTGCTCGTAGCTGGTGGTGGAGATCCTCGAGGCGTAACCGGCACCGCGATGCACGCTGGCGTAGTACGGCAGGAGTTCGGCGATCCGCTCGGTCACCGCTTCGAGGGCCGGCGCGCTCGCCGCGTAGTCGAAGTTGGCGTAGGTGCAGGTACCGCCCTGCACTAGGGGCACCTGGAGATCACATCCGGTGACCCGGGCGAACGGGGCGATACAGGTGTCGGCGGTCAGTACAGCGGCAGTCATGACGTTCCCTCGTCGTTCAGGGATTCGCCGGTGGTCGCCTCGTCGCCCGAGTACGATCACGGTCCGAATCCGCGCTTGCCGTGTCCGGTGTGGAAACACGGCCAGGTCGTCACCCGGAGCACCCCACCGCGGAGGAGGGTTGCCGACCAGCTAGCCGGGGCTTGTCGCTGGTTCTCGTGACCTGCGGAAGAGGATGGCAAAAGCGCGCGCGGATGTCAAACCGGGACCGCACCGTCGGTCGTCCGGAACGCGAATCCCCAGGGAGAGGCGGTTTCTCACGCCGAGCCGGACATCGGGCCGGGATTCCGGCGTTGCGGGACGCGGAAGAATCCACCGCGCGAGTGGGCACCGACACACCCGATGTTCACCCTCCGTCCACCTGACCGTGAGATAACCGGACGAACGCACCACCAGGCCGAGAGAAGGACATGCGATTGCCTGCCCAGCCCACGACGGATTCGGATCGGTCGTATCGCATCCCCGAGGAGTTCCTCCGCTCCTCCCATGCCCCGGCCCCGCGCACTCTCGTCGACATCCTGCGTGCCACCGCCGACACCCACCCTGACGCTCCGGCCGTCGACGACGGATCCGTCACCCTCAGCTACGCCGAACTCGTCGAGGAGGTCGTCGCCTGCTCCTACCGGCTCGCCGACGCGGGAGTCGGTGGCGGGGACCGCGTCGGCGTGCGCATGCCGTCCGGCTCCGCGGACCTGTACGTGACGATCCTGGGCATTCTCGCGGCCGGCGCGGCCTACGTGCCGGTGGACGCGGACGACCCCGACGAACGCGCCGAGCTCGTGTTCGGGGAAGCGCAGGTCACCGCCGTCGTCACCGCCGACGGCATCGGTCCGGGCACCGCGCCGCCGTCGCCGAAGCCGCAGCTGCGCGGTCCGCGCCTCGACGACGCCGCCTGGATCATCTTCACCTCCGGCTCCACCGGCACCCCCAAGGGTGTCGCCGTCAGCCATCTCAGCGCCGCCGCCTTCGTCGACGCCGAGGCCCGGCTGTTCCTGCGCGAGAACCCGATCGGCCCCGGCGACCGCGTGCTGGCCGGTCTGTCGGTCGCATTCGACGCGTCCTGCGAGGAGATGTGGCTCGCCTGGCGGCACGGCGCGTGCCTCGTCCCCGCGCCCCGCTCCCTCGTGCGGTCCGGGATGGACCTCGGACCGTGGCTGGTCTCCCGCGACATCAGCGTCGTCTCCACCGTTCCGACCCTCGCGGCGATGTGGCCGGCCGAGGCGCTCGAAGCGGTGCGGCTGTTGATCTTCGGCGGGGAGGCCTGCCCACCGGATCTCGCCGAGCGGCTGGCTGTGCCCGGACGCGAGGTGTGGAACACGTACGGACCCACCGAGGCCACCGTGGTCGCGTGTGCGGCGACGATGGACGGCACCGGCCCGGTCCGCATCGGCCTGCCGCTCGACGGCTGGGATCTCGCCGTGGTGGACGGCGAGGGCCGCCCCGTCCCGGAGGGCGGCACCGGCGAACTCGTCATCGGCGGTGTCGGCCTGGCCCGCTATCTGGACCCGGCCAAGGACGCCGAGAAGTACGCCCCCATGCCCACCCTCGGCTGGGACCGCGCCTACCGCAGCGGCGACCTGGTCACCCTCGACCGCGCGGGGCTGCTGTTCCAGGGACGCGCCGACGATCAGGTCAAGATCGGCGGCCGCCGCATCGAACTCGGCGAAGTCGACAACGCTCTGCAGAACCTGCCCGGCGTCGCCGGCGGCGCGGCCGCCGTGCGCAAGACGGCGGCCGGGCACTCGATCCTCGTCGGCTACATCGCCAGCACCGATCCCGAGTTCGACCTCGCCTCCGCGCGCGACCTCCTCGGCGAGCAGCTGCCCGCAGCCCTGGTCCCGAGACTGGCGCTGGTCGACGAACTGCCCACCCGAACCTCCGGCAAGGTGGACCGCAACGCGCTTCCGTGGCCGCTGCCCGGCGCCGAGGCCGCCGCCGCCGAGGCTCTCGGCCTCGACCCGACCGCCGAATGGGTCGCCGGGCTGTGGGTGTCGATTCTCGGCACCCCGATCGAGAGCGTCGACGACGACTTCTTCGAACTCGGCGGCGGCTCCCTCGCCGCGGCCCAGCTGGTGACGGCCCTGCGCGAACGCTATCCCGCGATGACCGTCGCCGAACTGTACGACCATCCGCGACTCGGTTCGCTCGCCGAGTACCTCGACGACCTTGCGCCGTCCGCGGTGATCGCCCCGCGGCAGGTGGCCCCCGTTCCGCGCCGCGCGCAGCTGCTGCAACTGGCCGTCACGGTGCCACTCACCACTCTCACGGGGCTGCAGTGGGTGACCTGGCTCGCGATCGCGAACAACGTCTTCTCGCTGTTCGTCGACGTGCCGTGGCTCGCTCCGGTGTCGTGGTGGTGGGTGACGGTCGGCATCCTGCTGTTCCTGACCCCGCTCGGCCGCATGTCCGTCGCCGTCGCCGGGACGCGGCTGCTGCTGCGCAACCTGCAAGCCGGCACCTATCGGAGAGGCGGCAGCGAACACCTCCGGCTGTGGACGGCGCTGCGGCTGTCGGAGGCCAGCGGTGCGGTGAACCTGTCCGGGGCGCCGTGGATGCTGTACTACGCCCGCGCCCTGGGCGCGAAGGTCGGAAAGGGCGTCGACCTGCACAGTCTGCCGCCGGTCACCGGCATGCTCGAGCTCGGTGACGGCTGTTCCATCGAACCCGAGGTCGACCTGTCCGGACACTGGGTCGACGGCGACGAGGTCCACATCGGCAGCATCCGGGTCGGAGCCGGCGCGACCGTCGGCGCCCGCTCGACTCTGGCCCCGGGCGCCCGAATCGGTAAGAACGCCGAGGTCGCGGCCGGCTCTGCCGTGTTCGGCCGCGTCAAGGCCGGCCAGCACTGGGCCGGCTCCCCCGCCCGGAAGGTCGGCAAGGCCCTGCATCCGTGGCCGGCCGAACCGCCGCGGCGTGCCTCGTGGTGGGTGCCGATCTTCGGCCTCACCTCGATGGTGCTGGCCTCGCTGCCGATCGTCTCGATCGGCGCCGGGCTCACACTCGTCGGATGGTGGATCCGCGACGCCGCCGACCTGACCGACGCGTTGCTCCGCAGCGCGGCGATCCTGCCGGTGGCGGCACTGTGGACCCTGTTCGTGTTCGCCGCGCTCACGGTGCTGTCGGTGCGTGCCCTGGCCGTCGGTATGACGGAGGGACATCATCCCGTCCGCAGCCGCGTCGGCTGGCAGGTATGGGCGACCGAGCGACTGATGGACAGCTCACGCACGTTCCTGTTCCCGCTCTACGCCTCGATGCTCACGCCGGGCTGGCTGCGACTGCTCGGCGCCGACATCGGCAAGGACGTCGAGGCCTCCACGGTGCTGATGGTGCCCAAGTTCACCCGGGTCGCCGACGGCGCCTTCCTTGCGGACGACACCATGGTCGCCAGCTACGAGCTCGGTGGCGGCTGGCTGTACATCTCCCGGGCCAAGGTGGGCAAGCGCGCATTCCTGGGCAATTCCGGTATGGCCGCCCCCGGGCGACGAGTCCCCAAGTACGGACTCGTCGCGGTGCTCTCGGCCGCGCCGTCGAAGGCCAAGTCGGGTTCCTCGTGGCTCGGCAGCCCACCGGTGCGGCTGCGTCGCGCCGCGAACGAAAGCGATTCGAGCCGCACGTTCGCGCCCCCGCGGCGGCTGCGCGTGGCACGCGGCTTCGTCGAGACCTTCCGCCTGCTGCCGATGATCGTCACGTTCGGTATCGGCCTCGGCGTGCTGTTCGCCCTGCAGTCGCTGGCGATCTCGGTGGGGTATGCGCCGGCCGCAGCGCTGAGCGGACTGGTGCTCATCCTCGCCGGCGCCGTGGCCGGCGTCGTGTCCGTCGCCGCCAAATGGGTGGCCGTCGGACGCATCGGCCGGGAGGAGCACCCGCTGTGGAGCTGGTTCGTGTGGCGCAACGAGGTGGCCGACACCTTCGTCGAAACGGTCGCGGCACCGTGGTTCGCCCGGCCCGCCGCCGGAACGGCCGTGATGAACCTGTGGCTGCGTGGCCTGGGCGCGAAGATCGGCCGCGGGGTGTGGTGCGAGAGCTACTGGCTGCCCGAGGCCGACCTGGTGACTCTCGGTGACGGCGCGACGGTGGAACGCGGGTGTGTTGTGCAAACGCATCTGTTCCATGATCGGATCATGTCCATGGACACCGTCACGCTCGGCGCCGGCGCCACCCTCGGCCCCCAGTGCGTCGCACTGCCCGCCGCCGGAATCGGGGCCGGCGCCACCGTCGGCCCGGCCTCGCTGGTGATGCGCGGCGACGTCGTTCCGGATTCGACCAGATGGCAGGGCAATCCGATCGCGCCGTGGTCGCACCCGAGCGATTGGTCCCCGCTGTGAAGCCGGGGAACGACCCGAAGAAGACCCGCGAGAACGGCAGGACCTCGAAACCGGACGCGCCGATCGATCCGTACCTGCCGCGCAGCGGCAACCGTGGGTACCGCGTGTCGAGGTACGAACTCGATCTGAACTACCGGGTCGTGGCCAACCGGCTCACCGGCACGGCCACCGTCGTCGCCACCACCACCGACGAGCGTGGCAAGTTCGCGCTCGACCTCGCGCCGACGATGCGGGTGACGAAGCTGTCGGTCAACGGGTCCCGGCCCGCCAAGTACGCCCAGCGTGACGGCAAACTCGTCGTCACCCCCGCCCGGAAGATCCCCGTGGGCGGCGTGCTGACGATCGTCGTCCACTATCACGGCACACCGAAACCGATCCGCAGTCCCTGGGGCGAAGTCGGCTGGGAGGAACTCGAGGAGGGGGCGCTGGTCGCGAGCCAGCCCAACGGCGCCTCGTCGTGGTTCCCCTGCGACGACCATCCCGGCGCGAAGGCGAGCTACCGGATCACGGTCACTGCCGACTCCCCCTTCCAGGTGATCGCGAACGGCACCCTGGTACGCAAGACGACGAGGGCCAGCCAGACCACCTGGGTGTACGAGCAGCCCGAACCGATGGCGACCTACCTGGCCACGGTGCAGATCGGGAACTACGAGACCCGCAGGTTGTCCGAGACACCGGTGCCGCTCGTCGCGGTGCATCCGCCGCGCCTGCGGGCGAACTTCGACCGGGACTTCGGCCGGCAACCACAGATGATGGAGATCTTCTGCCGGCTCTTCGGGCCGTACCCGTTCCCGCACTACAGCGTCGTCGTCACCGAGGACGAACTCGAGATCCCGATCGAGGCGCAGACCCTGTCGATCTTCGGCGCGAACCACTGCGACGGCACCCGGAGCGAAGAGCGGCTCGTCGCACACGAACTCGCGCACCAGTGGTTCGGCAACAGCCTCACCCTGTCACGGTGGCGCGACATCTGGCTGAACGAGGGCTTCGCCTGCTACGCGGAGTGGCTGTGGTCGGAGAACTCCGACGGGCCGTCGGCGCAGACGATCGCCGAGGACGCGCACCGCGGGCTCGGTCGCAAACCTCAGGACCTACTCCTCGGTGACCCCGGGCCGGACCTGATGTTCGACGACCGCGTCTACAAGCGGGGTGCCCTGACGCTGCACGCACTGCGCCTGCGCCTCGGCGACGAGAAGTTCTTCGCGCTGATTCGGCAGTGGACCGCGGAATACCGGCACGCGACCGTCACCACAGATCAGTTCACCGACTTGGCGGCCCGATTCGCGGACGCGCCGCTGCGTCCACTGTGGGACGCGTGGCTCGCCGAGAAGGCACTGCCGCCGATGCCCGAGGCGTGAGAGGTCAGGCCGGTACTCGTTCCGGCAGGTGTGCCTGCCATTTCACCAGGACGAGCACCAGGCACGCGGCCGCCGCGACCGCGCCCACGACGAACATGGCCGGGTAGGTCAGGACCGGGTATGTCTGGGACAGGTACACCATGACGGCCGGCACCGCGAACCCCAGATAGCTCAGCGAATAGAACACCGCGGTGAGCCCGGCGAGGTCGTCGGGGCGGGCGATACGCTGCACTTCCTGCAGGCCCGACACCAGCGCCATGCCGTAGCCGCAGCCCAGGACGACCGCCGCCAGCAGAGCGAGCGGCACGGTCAGGGCGGCGGCCGCGACCGCCGCCGTGACCATCCCCACCACGAGCAACGTCAG
The DNA here is from genome assembly GCF_021441945.1 of Rhodococcus sp. DMF-1. Taxonomy (NCBI): domain Bacteria; kingdom Bacillati; phylum Actinomycetota; class Actinomycetes; order Mycobacteriales; family Nocardiaceae; genus Rhodococcus; species Rhodococcus sp. DMF-1. The sequence goes on along the minus strand of NZ_CP090442.1, from coordinate 5,163,050 downwards.
TGCCACCGCCACCGCACGGGCATTGCGGGGGGTGTCGATCCGGCGGCCCAGCGACTGGATCGCGAAACCGGCACCGAGGGCGACGACGCACAGCAGCGCCGAGAACGCGATCGGGGCGTCGCCGCTGTGGCCGGTCATCAGCGCCGGGAGGATCGCGTACGCCGAACTGGCGGCGCCGAACACCCAGGGAGCAACGGGGGCGATCACGAACAGGAAGCGGGCGTGCCCGGCCGCCGGGATCTTCAGGTCTTCGCGCAGCGCGGTCCGTTCCGCTTCCGGCTGCGCCGGCCGGGTCTCCGGCGTCCGCAGCAGTGCCACACCTGCGCCGATACTCAGCCCGATATGCACGAGGTAGGACAGGGCACTGGGCATCGGCGCCCACTGCGCGAGGGCACCCGCGATGCCGGCCCCGACGCCGAAGCCGGCGGTCAGGCTCATCGCGGCCCGTCGTGCCCCGGCGCCGGGCGTCGCGCGCGGATCCCAGCGCGGGTCGGACAGTTCCTTCAGCCAACTGCCACCGACCGCCATGCCGAGTCCGAGCGCGATCCCGCAGAGGATGCGACCGAGGATGAGCAGCGCCGCGGAGTCCGATCCGAGGGCGAGCACCGCGGAACCGACGAGGGCGACGAACGGTGCGGGCACCATGACAGGCCGACGACCGAGCCGGTCGGAGAGCGGACCGCCGACGAGCAGGGCCGGCACGATGCCCAGGACATACGCGAAGAGGAACAGGTCGACGACGACCGGCGCGAAACCGTGTTCGAGCCGGTACATCACCAGCAGCGGGGTGAACTCGTTGCCGCCCCAGGCGACAGCGAACATCGCGGCGGCCACGAGCAGCCACGTCCTGCGAGGAACGGCATCCGTACCGGTGGGCAGACGGCCCGGTTCGGTGGCAGTTGCGGTCACAGTCGTCCCCCTCCGAGTCCGTGCACCTCACGCATGTGCACGTCGAGCACCGCGTCGAATGCGTCGGCGTCCCCGGCGGCGACGAGATCCACCAGATGCGTGTGGTCGGCGATGATCTTCTGCAGCTGCGCCGGATCCCGGGCGACCGAACGGGCCGTCATCCGTCGCTGGCGCTCCCGCAGGCCGGCATAGAAGGTGTCGAGAAGCGGATTGCCGCCCGCGGCCACGATGCTGCGGTGGAAGTCGGCGTCGGCACCGCTGAAGGCACCGACGTCACCACGCTCGGCAAGCTCGCGCTGCGTGTCCAGACTTGCGCGCAGGGTGCGTTCGAGTCGCTCTCGCGCCGGCGGAACAGAGGCGACGGCGCGCACCGCGTGGGTCTCGAGCAGCCGTCGCGCATCGACGACGTGCTCGGCCTCCCCGTCCGCCACAGGAACGACCAATGCGCCGCGCTTGGGGTACAGACGCATCCAGCCCTCGGCCTCGAGACGAAGGAAGGCCTCGCGCACCGGGGTACGGCTGCACGACATCCGGGCCGCGATCTCTCCTTCGCTGATCAGATCGCCGCCGCGTAACTCGCCCGACAGGATCAATTCCTTGACCTCGCGATAGACCGACTCGGCCGCTGAATACGACATAGACACAAGATGTATTTATACCGGATGCCGTCGGAGTGGCGCCACGCGGCCCTGTCCCGTGCGAAAGGCCGCCCAGGTGAACGACTCCCTGCGGCGCTGGGAGCAGCCATACTCGAAGACGCCGGGGAGAAGAGAGGCGGGAGGAGGATGACGAGGCAAGGACAGGCCCGGAGTGACCGTCTGCACGCGGCTGCGATGGGCAGTGTCGCCACCGGCGTCGCAGCGTACTGGCTCGACTACTTCACCGCCGGACACGTCCGGTCGTCCGACGACCCCGCCTACATCGCGTTCGAGAACGCCTTCCCGGCCGCCGACGGGCTGATGGCCGCGAGTTTCGCAGTGAGCGCCTGGCACCTGACGAGGGGGCGGGCAGTCGCCGTCCCGCTGGGGATCGCGGCCGGCGGCGCGATGACATTCCTCGGTGCGATGGACACGCTGTGGAATCTCGAGCACGGCAACTACCGGCGAATGACTACCGAAATGGCCGTCGAGACGGGCATCAACGTCGTCTCGCTCGTGTTCGGACCGTGGACTGTCGCCCGGCTGTGGCGGCGGCGCGAGGCGCTCGCCGGCTGAGCGGACGGTCGCACGGTGACCGCGGGCTCCGTCGGGACCATCGGCCGGACCCGGAAATGCCGGAAGCCCCCCGACGAGGTCGGGGGGCTTCCGGTAACGGGTGTTCGGCGGTGTCCTACTCTCCCACACCCTGTCGGGTGCAGTACCATCGGCGCAGACAGGCTTAGCTTCCGGGTTCGGAATGGGACCGGGCGTTTCCCTGTCGCTATGGCCGCCGTAACTCTGCGAAACGTCACGCATCAGAGTTCTCGAATACCCTTGTCGGGCTTCGGCATCTGATGTGTGTGCTGTTTCAGATACCGCACAGTGGACGCGTAGCTTCTTCGTGGTAAGTCCTCGGCCTATTAGTACCGGTCACCTGCATGCGTTGCCGCACTTCCAGTTCCGGCCTATCAACCCGGTGGTCTGCCGGGGGCCTTACCCCCTCGAGGGGGTGAGAAACCTCATCTTGGAACAGGCTTCCCGCTTAGATGCTTTCAGCGGTTATCCCTTCCGAACGTAGCCAACCAGCCGTGCCCCTGGCGGGACAACTGGCACACCAGAGGTTCGTCCGTCCCGGTCCTCTCGTACTAGGGACAGCCTTCCTCAAGTTTCTAACGCGCGCGGCGGATAGAGACCGAACTGTCTCACGACGTTCTAAACCCAGCTCGCGTGCCGCTTTAATGGGCGAACAGCCCAACCCTTGGGACCTACTCCAGCCCCAGGATGCGACGAGCCGACATCGAGGTGCCAAACCATCCCGTCGATATGGACTCTTGGGGAAGATCAGCCTGTTATCCCCGGGGTACCTTTTATCCGTTGAGCGACACCGCTTCCACATGCCGGTGCCGGATCACTAGTCCCGACTTTCGTCCCTGCTCGACCTGTCGGTCTCACAGTCAAGCTCCCTTGTGCACTTGCACTCGACACCTGATTGCCAACCAGGCTGAGGGAACCTTTGGGCGCCTCCGTTACATTTTGGGAGGCAACCGCCCCAGTTAAACTACCCACCAGGCACTGTCCCTGAACCCGATCAGGGTCCGAGGTTAGAGGTCCAATACGATCAGAGTGGTATTTCAACAACGACTCCACGGTAACTGGCGTCACCGCTTCACAGTCTCCCACCTATCCTACACAAACCGAACCGAACACCAATACCAAGCTGTAGTGAAGGTCCCGGGGTCTTTTCGTCCTGCCGCGCGTAACGAGCATCTTTACTCGTAATGCAATTTCGCCGAGTCTGTGGTTGAGACAGCAGAGAAGTCGTTACGCCATTCGTGCAGGTCGGAACTTACCCGACAAGGAATTTCGCTACCTTAGGATGGTTATAGTTACCACCGCCGTTTACTGGGGCTTAAATTCTCAGCTTCGCGGATCGCTCCGCTGACCGGTCCTCTTAACCTTCCAGCACCGGGCAGGCGTCAGTCCGTATACCTCGTCTTACGACTTCGCACGGACCTGTGTTTTTAGTAAACAGTCGCTTCTCTCTGGTCTCTGCGACCACCCCCAGCTCCGACCGCGAAGGTCTTCACCAGGGCCGGTCCCCCTTCTCCCGAAGTTACGGGGGCATTTTGCCGAGTTCCTTAACCACAGTTCTCTCGATCGCCTCGGTATTCTCTACCTGACCACCTGTGTCGGTTTGGGGTACGGGCCGTGTGAAAGCTCGCTAGAGGCTTTTCTCGGCAGCATAGGATCATGGAATTCGCCTCATTCGGCTACGCATCACCTCTCAGGCTCGTGCGACACGGATTTGCCTATGTCACGCCCTACAGGCTTACACCGGTACAACCACTGACCGGCCCCACTACCTTCCTGCGTCACCCCATCGCTTGGCTACTACCAGATCGGGTCCCGTGCATCCACACGACCGATTCCCGAAGGAACCGGCCGGCTTCAGGACGGTTAGCATCACTGATTCACCAGGGGCGCGTTCACACGGGTACGGGAATATCAACCCGTTGTCCATCGACTACGCCTGTCGGCCTCGCCTTAGGTCCCGACTCACCCTGGGCGGATTAACCTGGCCCAGGAACCCTTGGTCATTCGGCGGACGAGTTTCTCACTCGTCTTTCGCTACTCATGCCTGCATTCTCACTCGCGCCGCCTCCACACCTGGATCACTCCGGCGCTTCCCCGGCGGCACGACGCTCCCCTACCCACCCACACCACTGCACCCGTCTCCGCAGAAACGAGTGGGTGTTGTGTGAGTGCCGCGGCTTCGGCGGTGTACTTGAGCCCCGCTACATTGTCGGCGCAGAACCACTTGACCAGTGAGCTATTACGCACTCTTTCAAGGGTGGCTGCTTCTAAGCCAACCTCCTGGTTGTCTCAGCGATCCCACATCCTTTTCCACTTAGTACACGCTTAGGGGCCTTAGCCGGCGATCTGGGCTGTTTCCCTCTCGACTACGAAGCTTATCCCCCGCAGTCTCACTGCCGCGCTCTCACTCACCGGCATTCGGAGTTTGGCTGATTTCGGTAAGCTTGTGGGCCCCCTAGACCATCCAGTAGCTCTACCTCCGGTGAGAAACACGCGACGCTGCACCTAAATGCATTTCGGGGAGAACCAGCTATCACGGAGTTTGATTGGCCTTTCACCCCTACCCACAGCTCATCCCCTCAGTTTTCAACCTAAGTGGGTTCGGGCCTCCACGACGTCTTACCGTCGTTTCACCCTGGCCATGGGTAGATCACTCCGCTTCGGGTCTAGAACATGCCACTGATACGCCCTGTTCGGACTCGCTTTCGCTACGACTACCCCACACGGGTTAACCTCGCGACATGCCACTAACTCGCAGGCTCATTCTTCAAAAGGCACGCCGTCACCCCCAGCAGACCAAACTGCTCGAAGGCTCCGACGGATTGTAAGCGCACGGTTTCAGGTACTATTTCACTCCCCTCCCGGGGTACTTTTCACCTTTCCCTCACGGTACTAGTCCGCTATCGGTCACCAGGGAGTATTCAGGCTTATCGGGTGGTCCCGACAGATTCACAGCAGATTTCACGGGCCCGCTGCTACTCGGGCACCCTCCACGAGAGCCGGCATGTTTTCGTCTACGGGATTCTCACCCTCTACGACGGGCCGTTCCAGACCACTTCGACTAACACACCGGTTTCTTACTCTCGCCCACCATGACAGTGATGGGAAGAAGGGCCCCACGACCCCACGAGTGCAACGCCTGCCAGCTCTCACACACCCGCGGTTTAGCCTCTTCCGCTTTCGCTCGCCACTACTCACGGAATCACATGTTGTTTTCTCTTCCTGTGGGTACTGAGATGTTTCACTTCCCCACGTTCCCTCCACACGCCCTATATATTCAGGCGCGGGTAACACGACATCACTCGTGCTGGGTTTCCCCATTCGGAAATCCTCGGATCACAGCTCGGTTGACAGCTCCCCGAGGCATATCGCAGCCTCCCACGTCCTTCATCGGCTCCTGGTGCCAAGGCATCCACCGTACGCTCATAAACACTTACAACAAAGATGCTCGCGTCCACTGTGCAGTTCTCAAACAACACACAACAACCGATACTGGGGAAAGAAGAACCCTTCCCGTTCCCGGTCATCGTCGCTGACAAAACACTCGCGTGTTCTCTCAGGACCCAACAGTGCACCGATATAACTCTCTTCCCGCCGGCACTCGGACCGGCGGTGACGAAGAAAATACCTGTCAGCGTTCCACCCATGAGCTCCTGCCGTTCCACGTGTGGGAACGAAACAGTCTCTGCCCGAGAGGCATTCACCTGTGTGAACCCTCGCCGGGAGAAGTGCTCCTTAGAAAGGAGGTGATCCAGCCGCACCTTCCGGTACGGCTACCTTGTTACGACTTCGTCCCAATCGCCGATCCCACCTTCGACGGCTCCCTCCCACGAGGGGTTAGGCCACCGGCTTCGGGTGTTACCGACTTTCATGACGTGACGGGCGGTGTGTACAAGGCCCGGGAACGTATTCACCGCAGCGTTGCTGATCTGCGATTACTAGCGACTCCGACTTCACGGGGTCGAGTTGCAGACCCCGATCCGAACTGAGACCGGCTTTAAGGGATTCGCTCCACCTCGCGGTATCGCAGCCCTCTGTACCGGCCATTGTAGCATGTGTGAAGCCCTGGACATAAGGGGCATGATGACTTGACGTCGTCCCCACCTTCCTCCGAGTTGACCCCGGCAGTCTCCTGCGAGTCCCCACCATTACGTGCTGGCAACACAGGACAAGGGTTGCGCTCGTTGCGGGACTTAACCCAACATCTCACGACACGAGCTGACGACAGCCATGCACCACCTGTACACCGACCACAAGGGAAACCCCATCTCTGGGGCGGTCCGGTGTATGTCAAACCCAGGTAAGGTTCTTCGCGTTGCATCGAATTAATCCACATGCTCCGCCGCTTGTGCGGGCCCCCGTCAATTCCTTTGAGTTTTAGCCTTGCGGCCGTACTCCCCAGGCGGGGCGCTTAATGCGTTAGCTACGGCACGGATCCCGTGGAAGGAAACCCACACCTAGCGCCCACCGTTTACGGCGTGGACTACCAGGGTATCTAATCCTGTTCGCTACCCACGCTTTCGCTCCTCAGCGTCAGTTACTGCCCAGAGACCCGCCTTCGCCACCGGTGTTCCTCCTGATATCTGCGCATTTCACCGCTACACCAGGAATTCCAGTCTCCCCTGCAGTACTCAAGTCTGCCCGTATCGCCTGCAAGCCCGCAGTTGAGCTGCGGGTTTTCACAGACGACGCGACAAACCGCCTACGAGCTCTTTACGCCCAGTAATTCCGGACAACGCTCGCACCCTACGTATTACCGCGGCTGCTGGCACGTAGTTGGCCGGTGCTTCTTCTGTACCTACCGTCACTTGCGCTTCGTCGGTACTGAAAGAGGTTTACAACCCGAAGGCCGTCATCCCTCACGCGGCGTCGCTGCATCAGGCTTGCGCCCATTGTGCAATATTCCCCACTGCTGCCTCCCGTAGGAGTCTGGGCCGTGTCTCAGTCCCAGTGTGGCCGGTCGCCCTCTCAGGCCGGCTACCCGTCGTCGCCTTGGTGGGCCGTTACCCCACCAACAAGCTGATAGGCCGCGGGCCCATCCTGCACCGGAAAACCTTTCCACCCCGGAACATGCATCCCGAGGTCCTATCCGGTATTAGACCCAGTTTCCCAGGCTTATCCCGAAGTGCAGGGCAGATCACCCACGTGTTACTCACCCGTTCGCCACTAATCCACCCAGCAAGCTGGGCTTCATCGTTCGACTTGCATGTGTTAAGCACGCCGCCAGCGTTCGTCCTGAGCCAGGATCAAACTCTCCGTTGAAGACTCTCAATCAAACCCCGAAGGGCCGATCAGCCATAAGCGTAGAGCCGAATCACTAGCAAAAAACTCAAACTAGCAAAAACACTGACCACCACAGACGGAAGAATGCGGCAGCCAGCAACAACCACCCCACAAAAGTGAAGTGGCCGCACCAAAATAATTTGGCACTGACATTCATCGGCACACTGTTGAGTTCTCAAAGAACACGCACACACCATCACCCCGCGAACCAACGTCCGCGGCGCTCCGGGGCAACCGTTCCAGCCTACCCACACCACCCGCCGGGAACAAACCCGACGCACTCGGTGGGATCGGCAACGGCCCAGAACCCTACCAGAAGATTCCGAACCGAACAATCAGGCGCCTGCGTCCAACCTCGTTGTCCCGAGCCCCTGCGGGCCGGGTCGGTGTCCGTGTCGCTCTGACCTGGAATAAGTTACGTGAACATTGCGCGAGTTACCAAATCGCCTGGTCAAGCCGCTTTTCTGGACGACATCAGGGCACCCAGTACTTCGCGGCCAGCTCTTCCACAACGGGGTCCCCCTCGGCGGCCTGGTCCAGCAGTGCCAGGTCGAGGCCGATGTCGATGAGCCGGGGGTTGTCCCCTTCTGCGTCCCCGAGGGGGCGCCCGCCGTCTTCTCCGCGCTGGCGCAGAATCTTCGCTCGCACCCGCTCCTTCAACGACTCACTCATAAGTCGAGTGTACTGAGCCGACGACGCCCGAGCGGGGTGCCGAGCAGCGGCGATCGGACTAGTGGTCGTCGTCGCGCCGGCGGAACACGCGCACCGCAGTGGGGATGAGAACGACCAGGGCGCCGATGATCAGAACGATCGAGAAGATCTCCAGGAGCACACCCGCCATCATGCGGCACGGAACGCGGCGGCGGGCGCCTTTGCCCGGGGCGAGCGGACCGGAGAGTGCACGTGCGTACGACGAAGGCCCTCCGTCCGCGTTCGGGATGGAGGGCCTTCGTCGTGCGGAGCTGCCTGCGAGAATCGAACTCGCGACCTTTTCATTACGAGTGAAATGCTCTACCGACTGAGCTAAGGCAGCGTGCCTGACGGCGCGCACGAGTCTAGCGCCTACCCCCCTGCCCAATGCAAACCGCCCGTCGGTGCCTACCGGAAGGCCGAGCTCAACCGGGCCGCCATCGCGGCCACCGCGAAGCGGGGCTTGACGTTCTGCGCGAGGACCTCGCGGCATTCGAGAATCGCCTCGATGCAGGTCAGCAACGCCTCCGGCCGGGCACGCGAAGCCAGGTCGGCGGCACGCTCGGCCATGTCGGGATGGTTGGCGGTGCTGGAAGCGCCCAGGGAACGTGCCAGCGCGTCGCGGTAGAGACCGGCCAGATCGATGAGGGCGCGATCCATGATGTCGCGCTCGGTCCGGGTGCGTCGGGACTTCTGGGTGCGTTCGAGGTCCTTGAGGACGCCCGCCGAGCCCCGGAGCGCCCCGGCAGCGCCCTTGCCGGTGCCTCCGGCGCCGAGAGCGGTCCGAAGTTCCTCGGTCTCCCGTTCGTCGCGCGTGGCGCTGATCTCCTTGGCTTCCGCCTCCGCACGCTGCACCAGCTCGTCCGCAGCGGTGTACGTGGTGGCAGGGCGGAGGACGGCCGCGGCCAGATCCAGCGCACGTCGACGGCTGGTGCGAGCGGACTCGTCGGTGGCCAGACGCCGGGCCCGCCCGACGTGGCCGCCGCTGATCGATGCCGCCCAGTTCGCGGTCTCGGGGTCGAGTCCGTCGCGTTCGCGCAGCACCCGGGCGATGGCGTCCGGGTTGGGCGTGACGAGCGCGACGTGCCGGCATCGCGAGCGCAGGGTCACGGAGATGTCCTGCGGATCCACGGACGGTGCGCACAGGAGGAACACCGTGCGTTCCGGCGGTTCCTCGACGACCTTGAGCAGTGCGTTCGCGGCGCCCTCGGTGAGACGGTCCGCATCCTCGATCACCACTACCTGCCACTGCCCGGTGCTCGGACGACGCGACGCGGTCCGGACGATGTCGCGCATCGCCTTGACACTGATCGTGAGCCCCTCGGGAACGACCCGACGGACGTCGCCGTGAGTGCCGGCCATGGTGGTGCTGCACGCGTGGCAGCGACCGCAACCCGGGACGTCCGGGTCGGTGCACTGCAGGGCGGCGGCGAAGCAGAGCGCCGCAATCGACCGACCGGAACCGGGAGGGCCGGTGAACAGCCACGAGTGCGTCATCCGGGAACCGGCTCCGCCGCCGCGCGCCGCGGTGGCTGCGGCGATCAGTTCGGTCTCCACGTCGCGCTGGCCGACGAGACGTTCGAAGACACCGGGCATGGCCTCAGCGTAGCGACCGGTTCCGACGCCGCCGAGGCGTCGGCCGTCCGAAACCTTCAAGACGGCGACGGCGCAGCGACCTAGCGTCACCGGTATGACCGCACAACTCGCCCTGGTCGGGCTCGTCGTCGCCGACATGACCCGTTCCTTCGACTGCTATCGACGCCTCGGACTGGACCTGCCCGCCGGTACCGACGAACCGCACTTCGAAACGACACTTCCAGGTGGGCTCCGCCTGGCATGGGACACAGTCGAATCGGTCCGGTCCTTCCATCCGGACTTCCGGCCGGGAACGGGTGGCCCCGCGCTCGCCTTCGACTGCGGTTCACCGGCAGGCGTGGATTCGACGTACCGCGACTTGCTGGAGGCGGGATGCACGAGTGCGCTCGAACCGTGGGACGCGTTCTGGAAGCAGCGGTACGCGAGCGTCCACGATCCCGACGGGCACAGCATCGAGCTGTTCGCGGCCCTGCCCGGGTGACCGCTCAGCCGAGGAGCGCACCGAGCGTGGTGCCGGAGAGGGCGCGGACCTCCCGCGCGAGATGGGCCTGGTCGCTGAAGCCGCACTCGGCCGCGACGTCGGCGAACGGTCGGCCGGCGCGGGCGAGACCGACCGCGCGGCGGAACCGCAGCACGCGTGCCAGCGTCTTCGGTCCGTAGCCGTACGCGCGCAGTGCGTGCCGGTGCAACCGGCGCGCGCTCCAGCCCGTCGACGCCGCCAGCTCGGCGACGGACGCTCCGGCCCCGAGCTGCGCCGCGATGCTCGTCTCGACACTGCGGTCGACGCCGTCCAGACGGCGCCGGGTCTCGCGCAGGAGCGCACCGACCGGGTCGGACTCCGCGTCCGAGACCAGGCGACGAACGTGTGCGCCGGGCCGGATGTGGTCCAGCGGTACGCGTGCGTCACGGAGGTCGGCTGCATCCACGCCGAGCACCGCCGGCCCTACGCCGGGACCGAAACGCACGGCGGTCAGGTCACGCCGGGCACCCAGGTCGGAGAACTGGGCTCGGGTGTCCGGTCCGGCGACGAGGAGGCCGTCCTCGTGCCAGATCAGGTCCGTGCAGCCGTCGGGCAGCACGGACGTTCCCGCCGAATCCGCGGTCCTCGTCGCGGTCCACACGAGCACACCGGGTATGCCGGACGCCGCTTCGCGGTACACACGGCGAGGATAGGACGCCGTACCCGGAAGGTCACTCCTTCTGCGCGGCGGTCTTCTTCGCAGTCGTCTTCTTCGCAGTCGTCTTCTTGGCGACGGTCTTCTTGGCCGCCGTCTTCTTCGCGGGAGCCTTCTTCGCAGCGGTCTTCTTGGCGGTCTTCTTCGCCGGACCACGGGCACGTCGATCCGCGAGCAGCTCGGAGGCACGCTCGTCGGTGATGGTGTCGACCTCGTCGCCCTTGCGGAGGCTGGCGTTGGTCTCGCCGTCCGTGACGTACGGGCCGAAGCGGCCGTCCTTGATCACCATCGGCTTGTCGCTGACCGGGTCGGTGCCCAGTTCCCGCAGCGGCGGCGTGGCGGCGGCCTGCCGACCGCGTCGTTTCGGCTCGGAGTAGATCTTCAGCGCCTCCTCGAGGGTGACCGTGAACATCTGCTCCTCGTTCGCCAGCGACCGCGAGTCGGTGCCCTTCTTCAGGTACGGCCCGTAGCGACCGTTCTGGGCGGTGATCTCCTCACCCGTCGCAGGATCGACCCCGACGACCCGCGGCAACGACAGCAGTCGCAGTGCGTCCTCGAGCGTCACCGTCGACAGTTCCATCGATTTGAGCAGCGACGCCGTCCGCGGCTTGGGACCGGCCGCCTTCTTGGTGGCCTTCTTCGCCGGTGCCTTCTTCGCAGCCTTCTTCGCCACGGTGGTGGTGCCGCCCGCCGAGGGCGCCGCCTCGACCGGGATCGGCGTGATGTCGGGTTCGGGCTCCGGCTCCGGCTCACGCAGCAACTCGGTCACATACGGACCGAAGCGGCCCTCCCGCGCGACGATCTCGTTGCCGGTGGCCGGGTCGACGCCGAGGACCCGGCCCTCCTGCGGGGTCGAGAACAGCTTCTCCGCGTACTCGAGCGTCAGCTCGTCCGGCGGCAGGTCGTCGGGCAGGTTCGCACGCTGGGAGATCGGTTCCCCGTCGGGAGCGTCGGGATCGGCAACCATCCGCTCGAGGTACGGGCCGAACCGGCCCACGCGCACGTGGATCTCCCGGCCCTCGGCGTCGTCGAACAGCCGGATGGAGTTGATCTCGCGGGCGTCGATGTCTTCGAGGTTCTCGCCCACCATCTTCTTCAGGCCACCCTCGCGCGCCACCGAGTTCTCGGCTCCGTGGGCGCCACCGAAGTAGAAGCTCGACAGCCAGTCCGTGCGCTGCTCGTGACCACCCGCGATCTCGTCGAGGTCGTCCTCCATGGCGGCGGTGAAGCCGTAGTCGACGAGGCGTCCGAAATGCGCCTCGAGCAGCCCGATGACCGCGAACGCCACCCACGACGGGACCAGGGCGCTGCCCCGCTTGTAGACGTAGCCGCGGTCGAGGATGGTCTTGATGATCGACGCGTACGTCGACGGCCGGCCGATGCCGAGGTCCTCGAGAGCCTTGATCAGGCTGGCCTCGGTGTAGCGAGCCGGCGGGTTGGTCGAGTGACCGTCCGGGTCGAGCTTCGTCGCGGTGACGCGCTGTCCCTCGGACAGGTTCGGCAGCCGGGATTCGGCGTCGTCGGACTGGCCGCCGGCCTCTTCGTCGACGCTCTCGACGTACGCCCTCAGGAAGCCGGGGAAGGTGATGGTGCGACCGGACGACGAGAACGTGCATTCCTCGCCGCTCGCGGCGGTGCCGGTGATGCGCAGTGTCAGGGTCGTGCCCCGCGCGTCGGCCATCTGGGAGGCGACGGTGCGCTGCCAGATGAGTTCGTAGAGGCGGTACTCGTCGGTGTCGAGACGCGAGTGCAGTTCGCCGGGCGTGGCGAACACGTCACCGGCCGGACGGATCGCCTCGTGGGCCTCCTGCGCGTTCTTGACCTTGCGGGTGAACTGCCGCGGGGTGGCGTGCACGTACTCCGCGCCGTACAACTCGGTGGCCTGGGCCCGGGCGGCGGCGATCGCGCTCTCGGACAGGGTCGTCGAGTCGGTACGCATGTACGTGATGTAGCCGTTCTCGTACAGGCGCTGGGCGATGCGCATCGTGCGCTCGGACGAGAACCGCAGCTTGCGGCCCGCCTCCTGCTGCAGCGTCGACGTCATGAACGGTGCGTACGGCTTGCGGGTGTACGGCTTGCTCTCGACCGACGTCACCGTCAGGTCCACGCCGTGCAGAGCGTCGGCGAGTCGTCGCGCGTACGCCTCGTCGAGCACGACGACGCCGGTGGACTTGAGCCGGCCGTCGGCGCCGAAATCGCGGCCGGCGGCGACGCGGGCGCCGTCGACACCGACGAGCCGTGCCCCGAACGATCGGGGGCTCGCGTCGGCGCCGGCGTCGAGGGTGGCGGCGATGTCCCAGTACGTCGCGGACCGGAAGGCCATGCGCTCACGTTCGCGCTGGACGATGACCCGGGTGGCGACGGACTGCACGCGGCCCGCCGACAGCCGCGGCATGACCTTCTTCCACAGCACCGGGCTGACCTCGTAGCCGTAGAGGCGGTCGAGGATCCGGCGGGTCTCCTGCGCGTCGACCAGGTTGTTGTCGAGGTCGCGGGTGTGTTCTGCGGCGGCCCGGATGGCCGGCTCGGTGATCTCGTGGAAGACCATCCGGCGGACCGGGACCTTCGGCTTGAGCGTCTCGAGCAGGTGCCAGGCGATGGCCTCGCCCTCCCGGTCGGGGTCGGTCGCGAGGTACAGCTCGTCCGCGTCCTTCAGCAGCCCCTTCAGCTCGGTGACCTTGGACTTCTTCTCGGGACTGACGACGTACAGCGGCTCGAAACCGTGGTCGACGTTCACACCGAGGCGGGCCCACGACTCGCCCTTGTACTTGGCCGGCACATCGGCGGCCCCGCGTGGCAGGTCGCGGATGTGTCCGACGGACGCCTCGACGACGTAGTCACGGCCCAGGTAGGGCGCGATCTTCTTCGCCTTGGTCGGGGACTCGACGATGACGAGCCGACGCGTGCCCGACGAGCCGTTCGACGTGCTGTTGTCCCGTGCTGCCACAGCGCTGCCGCACCTTCCCTGTTCGCTGACATGTCCCGCTTCTCTGAAGACATGTATACCGACCCGTTCCCCGGACGCGGCCATACACAGGGTCGCACACCTGCAACGGAAGGCCCGTCACGCGTGATGCGGCCCCTACTGCACGCGCGGCCAGATCTGCCGCGCGCGGGCGTCGTCCGGGGGTGCCCCGATGTTCTCGACGAGACGCGTCAATCGCCGACGCCCGGACACCCGCAGGCCCGGTCCGGCGCCGCGGGCGCCGATCAGCGTCGGCGCGATCCCGGCACGCATCAGCGACTGGGCCAGCACCGCGTGGGTGTCCGGGGCGTGCGGATCCAGCCCCAGGACGTAGCGTTCGCCCTCGACCTCGACGCGACCGGCCGCGAGCACCCACGCCCGCAGGGCTCGCGAGCCCGGCACCCATCCCGCCGGCACCGCCTTCACCGCGCCCCGCGTCCATTCGGCCGCGACCGGGACGAGTTCCGGCAGGGCTGCGGTGCGCACCAGCGGATGTCCCTCGTCCGTGCGGGTGACCTCCGGGGACAGCGCGGCCTGCGTCATGAGCTCCGCGATCGCGTCCGCCCGCCACGGCTCGTCCACGACCACGGAGATCCGCGCGCCGTCACCGGAGACCACCGCGTGTCCGTGCGCGGCCAGCAGACCACCGAGGTCGGCCGGGTCCGGCGGCATCACCTCGGCCCCGAAGAACGACAGTTGACTCACTCCCCCGTCCTTCCTTCGCTGCCTCCCGCAGAAACAGATCGTCCCCCATCACCGAGGGTGACGGGGGACGATCGAGGCTTCGGTCCTTGCGGACCGAGTCACGTCAGGCTCCGGCAGGAGCGTCGACGATCAGAGCGCGCGAACGCCGGTGGCCTGCGGGCCCTTGGTGCCCTGGCCGACCTCGAACTCCACGCGCTGGTTCTCCTCCAGGGTGCGGAAGCCGCTGCCCTGGATCTCCGAGTAGTGGACGAAAACGTCGGCGGAGCCGTCCTCGGGAGCGATGAAGCCGAAGCCCTTCTCCGCGTTGAACCACTTCACAGTGCCCTGTGCCATGCTTTTCCTTCTCTTTCTAACACCGGATGCGGCGGTTCGCGGGCGAGCGAGCCGCCGGGCCGGTTCCGACCGCTGTACTTCTTGATCCCCCCACAGGAAGAGCAAAGCACCGCGCTCGCAACCATCGATCCTGCGAGCCGTGCACTTTCTCAAGTCACCGAACACAGAAGCTGCGACCGATGTCAGTGAACCACGTTCGGGGCGCCGACAACAGTAGGAGGGCGCACAATTCGCCCGAAAATTTGATCTTGTACATACCGACGGTACGATTACTCGTCGGTACGGTTACGTCGATGTTAACCCGCGCGCGGGTCGCACACCGACCGAACGCCGGGAACGACGGCCGACTACGCTGGTTTCCCATCCCGACCGCATCCTCCGGAGTACCCAGTGTGACCAGCTCGCCGCACCGCCGTCCCGTCGGCGACGGGCCGACGAGCTTCGGCCACGAACTGCTCGAACGAGTTCTCGAGGGCACCCCGGCCTCGGAGCACCCCCTCACCCACAGCGCGGAGCTGCCCGCCCGCGAGGTCCGGCACACCGACTGGCCGGACTGGGCGTCCGACGCCGTCGTCCGGGCCCTGCGCGCGACGGGTGTGCCCCTGCCGTGGAGCCACCAGAGGGCGGCCGCCGACGTCGCCGCCGGCGGGGAGCACGTCGTCGTCTCCACCGGCACCGCGTCGGGCAAGTCCCTCGCCTACCAGTTGCCCGTGCTCACCGCACTCGTCGAGGACCCGCACGCCACCGCGCTGTACCTCTCCCCCACGAAAGCGCTCTGTGCAGACCAGTTGCGCGCCGTCACCGACGTGACCGCCGCCGAGCCCGAACTCGGTCGGGTGCACGCGTGTGCCTACGACGGTGACACCTCCACCGAACTGCGGCAGTGGGCGCGCAGCCACTCGCGGTGGATCTTCACCAACCCCGACATGCTGCACATGTCGATGCTGCCCGGGCACGCCCGCTGGTCCCGGTTCTTCCGCCGACTGCGCTACGTCGTGGTCGACGAGTGCCACTCCTACCGCGGCGTCTTCGGCTCCAACGTGGCCCTGGTGCTGCGCCGGCTGCGACGGATCGCCGCACGCTACGGTGCCCGACCGGTCTTCGTCCTCGCCTCCGCGACGACCGCCGACCCCGGCGCCGCGGCGTCCCGGCTCGTCGGCGCGCCCTGCCGGGAGGTGACCGAGGACGGCTCCCCGCACGGCCCGCGCACCGTCGCGCTGTGGGAACCGCCACTGCTCGAGCAGGTGACCGGCGAGAACGGCGCCCCGGTGCGCCGCGCCGCCGGAACCGAGGCCGCGCGCATCCTCGCCGACCTCGTCGTCGAAGGTGCCCGCACCCTCGCCTTCGTACGGTCCCGGCGCGGCGCCGAGTTCACTGCGCTCGGCGCACAGCGGCTGCTCGCCGAGGCCGCCCCCGAACTCGTCGATCGTGTCGCCGCGTACCGCGCCGGCTACCTCGCCGAGGAGCGGCGCGAGCTCGAGGCTGCTCTGGCGGACGGCCGTCTGCTCGGTGCCGCCAGCACCAACGCCCTGGAACTCGGTATGGACATCGCCGGCCTCGACGCCGTCGTCGTCGCCGGATTCCCGGGCACCGTCGCGTCGTTCTGGCAGCAGGCCGGCCGGGCCGGCCGCCGCGGCGCGGGATCGCTGGTCGTGCTCGTCGCCCGCGACGATCCACTCGACACCTACCTCGTGCACCATCCGGCGGCGCTGCTCGACAAGCCCGTCGAGGCGACGGTCACCGACCCCACCAACCCGTACGTGCTCGGCCCGCAACTGCTGTGCGCTGCGCTCGAGCTGCCCCTCAGCGACGCCGAGGTCGAGGAGTTCGGCGCGGCCGACGTCCTCGCTGCCCTGGCCGCCCAGGGCGCGATCCGGCGGCGCCCGCACGGCTGGTTCGTCACCCCCGACACCCGTCCGCACTCCGACATCGACATCCGCGGCGGCATCGGCACCCAGATCGCCATCGTCGAATCCGACACCGGACGGATGCTCGGCACCGTCGACGGCGGCCGGGCACCGGCGACCGTGCATCCGGGCGCGGTGTACCTGCACCGCGGCGAGTCGTTCGTCGTCGACGAGTTGCACCTCGACGACGGGATCGCGCTCGTGCACGCCGAGGAGCCCGAATGGTCCACCTCCGCGCGGGAGATCACCGACATCGTCGTGACCGCCGTGACGGAGCAGCGCTCGCTCGGTCCGGTGACTGTGGGCCTCGTCGAGGTGGAAGTGACCCATCAGGTGGTCTCCTACCTGCGGCGACTGCCGTCCGGCGAGGTTCTCGACAGCACCGAACTCGATATGCCGTCCCAGTGCCTGCCGACGCGCGCAGTGATGTACACCGTCACCCCCGAACTGCTCGACCGGTGCGGAATCGGACCGGAACGGGTACCCGGCGCGCTGCACGCCGCCGAGCATGCCGCGATCGGGCTGCTGCCGTTGGTGGCGACGTGCGACCGCTGGGACATCGGCGGGGTGTCCACGGCGGTGCACCCGGACACCGGGCTGCCCACCGTCTTCGTCTACGACGGGCATCCCGGCGGCGCGGGCTTCGCCGACCGCGGTTACGCGCGCATCGCCGAATGGCTCGGGGCGACCCGCGCGGCCGTGACGGCCTGCGAGTGCGCCGCCGGCTGCCCGTCGTGCGTGTACTCCCCCAAATGCGGCAACGGCAACGACCCGCTCGACAAGGCCGGGGCGGTCGCTCTGCTCGGCGCGGTGCTCGACGCCCTCTCCTGACCGGCGCTCACTCGACAGGCCCCGCCCGCGCGATCGCGCGGGCCTGCCGCCCACCCGGCAGCGCCACCGCGGCCTCGACCTCGACGACCGCGTCCCAGCCGTCGACGGTGCACGAACGCACCTGCACCCGCATCCGCGCCGCGATCCGGTTCGCTTCCGAGCAGGCGGTGCCCGATCCGCGGTCGAGTGCACCGGCCACCGCGAGGGCCGCCAGGTCGGCCGCCCCCTGCGCCCGATGCCGCGTCGCGACCCCCGCGCCGATCTGCACGAGCAGTCCGGTGACCGCGATCAGCGCGGCCGCAACGAAACACGCCACCACGCTCGCGCTACCCCGATCGTCCCGGAACGTCACTGCGCCACTTCCGGTTCGAACGCAGCCACGGCCTCCGCGGTGAGCGTCACCGCCGGCAGCAGCGGACCGTCCGCTGTCACCGTCGCCACGACGAGGTCGCCGTCGGGGCGCACGGAGATCCGTGCGCCCTCCGGGGCGATCCGCGCCGCCACCTCCACCGCCCGCGTCCCGTCGCCACGGGCCGCGAGCCGGGCGGCTTCCCGTGCGGCGTCCTGGCATCGGAGCTGACTCGAAATACACAGCACCGCACCGAGACACAGCACGAGGACGCTCACCAGCGCGGTGAGGGCGATCGCCGCCTCGACGGTCACCCCACCGTCGTCCCCGCTCACACCGCCGTGTTCAGTGCGCGCTCGACAATGCCGGTGAGCGCAGTGACGATGTTGTCGCCGGTGACGACCGTGTAGAGCACGGCCCCGAACGCCGCCGCCGCGATCGTACCGATCGCGTACTCCGCGGTGGACATCCCGTCCTCCGCCGCGACGGCACCGCTCAGCCGTTGCACGACCGTACGAATTGCGTTGCCTACCATGGTTCCTCCCCTCCTCCGGCGCGGACCGTCCGCGCCGACGTCTCACAACAGCCCCTCACCGAGCACGCGTCCCGCGAGCCCGATCACGACGGGCACGATGCCCAGGCACACGAACGCCGGCAGGAAGCACAGTCCGAGTGGGCCGCTGACCAGAACCCCGGCACGCTCGACGGCTGCAGCCGCCCGGTCCTCCGCTCGTTCGCGCTGCCGCTCCGCCACCTCGGCGACGATGCCCGACAGCGGGGCACCGGATCGTGCCGATCGCCGCGCGGCGCGGGCGAAGGCCTCCAGCGCCTCCGTCTCGTCGTCGGATCCGTCGGCCGTCGCCTCCCCGAGACCGCTCCACGCCTCCGACGGCGCGGCCCCGAGCTCGAGACGGTCGGCGCCCCGCCGCAGGGCCAGGGCGAGCGCGGGCGGTGCCGAGTCGGCCACCGCCCGTGCCGCGGTCGCCGTCGGAAGGCCGGCGCGCAGGCAGGCGGCCATCAGGTCGAATGCGGCCGGCACGGCGTGCGGGTCGTCCGGGGCGCCGCCGGTTCCGGTGGCTTCCCCGGAGGCCGCGGCCCCGGCAGTCCGGCACCGTCGCGTCCGCAGGTCCGGCAGGATCACGAGCGCCGCGGCCAGGCAGACCAGCGCTACGGTCACGATGCCACCCCCCTCGCGATCCGGTCGGTCCACAGCAGTCCGGCGCACCCCAGTGCGGTGCCCACCACCAGCAACACCCCGCCGAGACCGTCGCCGAGCAGCACCGACACCGGCGACGCCCCCATCATCTGCCCGAGCGCCACACCGAGCGCCGGCAGAGCCGCGAGCACCGCCGCCGTCGCGCGGGCCCCCGCCAGTCCCGCTTCGGTACGGGAGCGCAGGCGCATACGACCGGACAGATCCGCCCGTGCGGCCGCGAGGAGTTGCGCCAGCGCCAGCCCGTACCGGTCGGACACCTCCCAGGCCCCGGCGACCCGATCGAGCGACGCGGCGATCCCCGACGGGTCCGTCGCGCGGGCTACCGCGCGCAGGCCGTCGGCTGCGCTTCCGCCGAGCCGGGCCCGCGCCGCCGCGACACGGAAGGCATCGGCGGTGGGCCCGGTCGTCTCCCGTGCCGCCGTCGCACACGCCTCGGCCGGATGGGTGCCCACCTCCAGCTCGGCGACGACGGTTTCGAGACCGGCGAGCAGGGCCCGCTGTTCGGCGTCACGGGCGCGGTCCCGTCGGCGTCGCCGCACCCGGCGCACGGTGGTGCCGGCGACGACCGCCGCCGCGACGGCGGGTGCGACGCCGAGCAGCAACACCGGGAGGACGCACAGCACTGCCGTCACCTCCTGCGGCGGTCGCCACGGCCGTCCGGCGACGACTGTCGTGCGCAGCGACCGCAGTCGCGGCGCGGCGACCGTCGCCGGTGCGACCAGCAGGGCCGCGGCCAGGCACAGGGCGGTCGCGGTCACGGCGCCTCCCGTCGCCGGAAGAGCTGTTCGAGCCGGTCCATGCCGGCCTGCGTGCCGCGCTCGTGGGTCCACGCGGGTGCGACGACGACACCCGAGACCTCGTCGCGCTGCACGACACCGATCTCCGTCAGCCGACGGGTTCCGTCGGGGGTGCGGTGCACGTGCAGGACTACCTGCACCGCTGCGACGAGCTGACTGTGCAGGGCGGCGCGGTCCAGACCGCCGAGCGCGGCGAGGGCTTCGAGCCGCGCCGGCACCTCGTCCGGAGAATTGGCGTGCACGGTGCCTGCACCCCCGTCGTGACCGGTGTTCAGCGCGGTGAGCAGATCGACGACCTCGGCGCCGCGCACCTCGCCGACGACGATGCGGTCGGGCCGCATTCGCAGCGCCTGCCGGACGAGATCGCGCACCGCGACCTCCCCGACGCCCTCGACGTTGGCGGCTCGCGCGACGAGCCGCACGACGTGGGGATGGGCGGGCGCCAGTTCCGCCGCGTCCTCGACGCACACGATCCGCTCACCCGGATCCACGGTGCCGAGCAGCGCCGCGAGCAGGGTGGTCTTGCCCGCACCCGTGCCCCCGACGACGAGGAAGGCGAGCCGGGCGGCGACGATCCGGCGCAACAACACGTAGGCGTGCGGGTCGACGGCGCCGCGATCGCGCAGCGCGTCGAGTCCCTGGGTGGCGGGCCGCAGCACCCGCAGCGACAGACACGTGCCACCCTGTGCGACGGGCGCGAGGACGGCATGCAGGCGGACACCGAAATCGCCGTGCCCGGGCAGCCGGCCATCGACCCACGGTTGGGCGTCGTCGAGCCGCCGCCCGGCGAACAGCGCGAGGCGCTGGGCCAGTCGCCGCACCGACGCCTCGTCGGGAAAGGCGACGGAGGTGAGCCGCAGCCCGCCGCCGCGGTCGACCCAGACGCGGTCGGGGGCGGTGACGAGTACGTCGGTGACGCCGGGTTCGGCAAGCAGCGCTTCGAGCGGGCCGGCGCCGGACAGCTCGGTCTGCAGATGCCGCAGTGCCGTGAGCAGATCGAAATCGCCGAGAACCCCGCCGGATTCGGCACGCAGCGCAGCGGCGACACGGTCCGGCGTGGGCTCGCCGGCCTCCGTCGCGAGACGTTCACGGACCCGGTCGAGCAGCTCGGCAGTGAGGACGGCGCTCATGCTGCCCACCGCGATCCCGGCTCGGGACCGGCCAGCACGTCGAGGACCGACTCGGCGGCGTGGACCAGGGGCGAACGACGTCCGAGCCGCAGTCCACCGCGTTCGAGTGCCGCGGCGAGGCCGGGCTGCGCGCGCATCGTGGCGATCAGCGGCAGCCCCACCACCTCGGCGACGTCCCGGCCACGCAGTCCGCCGGGGGCCGGGCCGCGCACGACGATGCCCTGGTTCGTGTTCTGGTCGGCGACCCAGCCGGCGACCCGCCCCGCGGCGAGGGCGGCACGCACACGGGCGGGGACCACCAGCACGGCCAGGTCGGCGGCCGCCACCATCGCCTCGGCGGCCGGCCCGCGGCTGCGCGGCACGTCGCACACCACCAGGTCGCCCGAGCGGCGGACGGTGTCGAGCACCGCGGTGACGGCGGCGGGGGCCGGCTCGGACGTGGACTCGCGATCTGCGGAGAGCACGCCGAGTCCCGGAAGCCATTCGGGCACCGCATCCCGCAGCGACCGGGCGGAGAGCCGGCCGCGATCGACGGCCAGGCCGGACCAGCGGACACCCGGCCGCTCCTCGATTCCCGTGAGGACGTCCAACCCTCCGCCCAGGGGATCACCGTCGACGAGAAGTGCTCCCGCACTGTGCCGGAAGGCGGCGACGGTCCATGCCAGGGCGGCCGCGAACGTGGAGGCGCCGGCGCCGCCGCAGCCGCCGAGTACGGCGACGACGTGCCCACCCCCGGTGTCGGGTTCGGCGGCGGTGCCGAGCACCGTGAGCAGTTCGACTTCGTCGTCGGGCAGGCCGACGACGTGTTCGGCCCCGACGGCGGTGGCGGCCTGCCAGTCGGGGAGGTCGGCCCCGCCGGCAGTGACCAGGACGATGCCGCCTCGACGGGGAAGCTGCTGCGCGCAGAGCAGGGCTGCGGTTCGGTCGACCACGACGAGTCCCGCGTCGAGCCAGGTTCTGCGCGGCGGTGGCATCGCCGCCGCGCCGACGGTGCGGTCGGTGGCGGCCGCCACGCGGTGCAGGCTCGCCGTCAGGGCGGGATCGTCGACGAGGGCCAGGACGTCGTTCATGGCGCCCAGCTTGCGCGCCGAACGAGGGTGCCGGAAGCCGAGGCGGGGCGAATCGGCGAATCTGTGGATGAATGCGCCGCCTGTGGATGAACACGCCGGGCTTCGAAAGGTCCCGGAACAGAGGACGACCCTCGCCAGGGGGGGAGGAGGCGAGGGTCGTCATGTTCAGCCCCGGGGGGTCGGGCTGAACACCCCCTGGACTATGTCCAGGTGAGGTCGATACTACGCCGGGACCCGATATTTGCAAGTTCAACCGTCGCGTGTTCCACGCAGGTGGAGGCGCCCGACGACGGGCCGGATCACGGGACGTACCGGGAAGATGCAGCCACACCTATTGTGGTGCCGTGACCGACGCGACCGTGGACCCGACCCCGTCCGGCCGAATCGCCGCCTTCTTCGATCTCGACAAGACCGTCATCGCGAAGTCCAGCGCGCTCGCCTTCAGCAAGCCGTTCTTCGCCCAGGGGCTCCTCAACCGGCGGGCGGTGCTCAAGAGCAGCTACGCCCAGTTCCTGTTCATGCTGTCCGGCGCCGACCACGATCAGGTGGAGCGCATGCGTGCCCACATCGCGGCGATGTGTACCGGCTGGGATGTCGAGCAGATCAAGGCGATCGTCGCCGAGACACTGCACGACATCGTGGACCCGCTGGTCTTCGCCGAGGCGGCCGATCTCATCGCGGACCACCGGCTCCGGGGACACGACGTGATCATCGTGTCCGCGTCCGGGGAGGAGGTGGTCACCCCCATCGCGACGGCGCTCGGGGCGACGCACAGCACCGCGAGCCGGATGCGGATCGAGGACGGCCGCTACGCCGGGGAGCTGGAGTTCTACTGCTACGGGGAGGCCAAGGCGGAGGCAATCCAGGCGCTGGCGCTGCAGTACGGGTACGATCTCGCACGCTGCTACGCGTACTCGGACTCGTCGACGGACATCCCGATGTTGCGGGCCGTGGGTCATCCGCGGGCGGTGAACCCGGATCGGGTACTGCGCCGCGAAGCAGTCGAAAATGATTGGCCCATACTCACTTTCATCCGTCCCGTCCCGCTCCTGCACCGATTCACCACGACGTCGCCGGCCGTGGTCGCCGCGACGGCCGCGATCACCGCGGGCGCGGCGGCCGCGGGCGCCGCGGCGTACCTGGCGTTGCGCCGGAGGCACCGGCGCGGGTTCACGCCCCGGGGGTGACGGTCCCGAAAATGGGACTTGCCCCCCTGTGAGACCGGGAGTAGAAAGGAGTTACGGAAGGACGGAAGGCCAAGAGCGAATCGGAAGAGAAGGTTCGATCTCCCGACCGGACTTCCCAGCACGGACACCGAGCACCCACGCGGAGCCGATGCCACTATAAGGGCAAAAGCGTTGTGGGCTTGCGAGATTCGGGTCTTCGACGGCGAGCACCCCGCACCCGTTGCGAGGACGAACCAGCGATATCCGAACCCTCGCCGAGGCCAGTGACACACAACCCATGCAGCACGCTTGGTAACTCGGCAGTCCGTGCTGGCGGGCGACGCCACCGAAGTCATTCGGCGACGTCGCCCGCTTACATGTGACGACATGGCCCGAAAACGATGTCGGGCAGCCTGATTCACTGCTCTAACCAGCCGCACCGCTCGGACCAGCCGCACCGCTCGGACTAGCCGCCGGCGAAGGCGTCCGCGATCGATGTCGCCTCCCGCGCGCCCGCTTCCAGCCCGCCGCAGCAGAAGACGACCCAGCCGCCGACGCCGACCGCGGTGCCCGACTCGAAACCCGCGAGCCCGTCGCGGTAGGCCTGGGCGCGACGCATCCAGCTCACCTCGGGCACGCCCAGATTGTGCACGTCCAGCCCACTCGCGACCGACACGAGGCGCGACGCCGACCGGGCGATCACGCCGTCGGCCACTCCGAAGGGACGCAGCACCGCCAGCTCGCCGTGCACCACCGCGGCCAGCACCGGGGCGGGTGCCCGGGTACCACCGGTCACCAACTGCGCGAGGGCGTCGAGCCGCTCCCCCACGCCCGGCTCCGGGCGGGGCCGGCCCAGCACCTCCGGATCGTCGACGAGGTCGGCCGCCGCGAGCAGATGCAGACGTGCGAGGGTCTGCAAGGGCGCGCGCTGCCAGGTGGACACCATGACGGCCAGGCCGTCGCCGTCGAGCGCCTGCGCCACTCGCAGTGCGCCCGTCAGAATCGGCTCACCCGCCTCCCCCGGCGTGGGCAGCTCCATGGATCCACCGTCGAGCGCGGCCGAGGCCCGGGCGGCCCGGACCGACGCCTCGGCGGCGGTGTTCGGCCAGCCGCGCCGGTTGGTCTTGTGCCGGTGCACCTCGGCGAGGGCGTCGCGCGCGCGGTCCGCGGCGGCGCGCACTCCGGGCAGGTCGAGCAGGGGCTGCAAGGGGTCGGTCACGGCATCCGACGGTACCGGCCGGTGCCGACTGCCCGGGCGCCGGTTCCGCTGGACGCGGAGGCCGACCGCCCGTCGCGCGGGACCGACCGATCGTCGAAAGTGAGCAGGTTGCAGCCGTATGCAACGGTGCGATGTCGGTCACAGGTGACTACCCTCACAGGTGCCCGAACTGTTTGGACCGACCGGAAAGAGGCCCCGCAACCATGACGAGCGCAGCGCAGGACCACGAACAGCAGGTGTACCCACCGAGCCCCGAGTTCGTCGCCACCGCCAACGCCGGTCCCGAGTTGCAGGCCGCCGCGGACGCCGACCGGCTCGGGTTCTGGGCGACGCAGGCGCAGCGGCTGGACTGGGCCACGCCGTGGACCGAGGTGCTGGACTGGTCCGACGCGCCGGTGGCCAAGTGGTTCGTCGGCGGGCAACTCAACGTCGCCTACAACTGCGTCGACCGGCACGTGCTCGCCGGCAACGGCGACCGGGTCGCCATCCACTTCGAGGGCGAGCCCGGCGATTCGCGGGCGCTGACCTACAACGACCTGCTCGCCGAGGTGTCCAAGGCGGCGAACACCTTCACCGACCTGGGCCTGGTCGCCGGCGACCGGGTGGCGATCTACATGCCGATGATCCCCGAGGCGATCGTGACGATGCTCGCCTGCGCGCGCCTGGGCCTGACCCACTCGGTGGTCTTCGGCGGTTTCTCCTCGCACGCGCTGCGCTCGCGCATCGACGACGCCCGCGCCAAGCTGGTGGTCACCGTCGACGGACAGTGGCGCCGTGGCCAGGCCGCCCCGCTCAAGCCGGCCGCCGACGAGGCCCTCGCCGAGGCCGCGTCGGTGCAGCACGTGCTGGTGGTCAAGCGCACCGGCATCGACGTCGACTGGACCGACGGACGCGACCTGTGGTGGCACGAGACGGTGGACAAGGCCTCCGCCGAGCACGAGGCCCAGCCGTTCGACGCCGAACATCCCCTGTTCATCCTCTACACCTCGGGCACCACCGGTAAGCCCAAGGGCATCGTCCACACCTCTGGTGGCTACCTGACGCAGGCCTCGTACACCCACCACTACGTGTTCGACCACAAGCCGGGCCGCGACGTGTACTGGTGCACCGCCGACATCGGCTGGGTCACCGGGCACAGCTACATCGTGTACGGCCCGCTGTCCAACGGCGCGACCCAGGTGGTCTACGAGGGCACCCCGAACTCGCCGAACGAGCACCGGCACTTCGAGATCATCGAAAAGTACGGGGTGAGCATCTACTACACCGCCCCCACCCTGATCCGCACCTTCATGAAGTGGGGCCGGCAGATCCCCGACGCGCACGACCTGTCCTCGATCCGCCTGCTGGGTTCGGTGGGCGAGCCGATCAACCCGGAGGCGTGGCGCTGGTTCCGGGAGGTCATCGGCTCGGGCAAGGCCCCCATCGTGGACACCTGGTGGCAGACCGAGACCGGCGCGATCATGATCTCCCCGCTGCCGGGCATCACCGCCACCAAGCCGGGCTCGGCGATGGCGCCGCTGCCGGGCATCTCCGCCAAGATCGTCGACGACAACGCGGCCCCGCTCGGGGCCGGCGGCAACGGCTACCTGGTGCTCGATCAGCCGTGGCCGTCGATGTTGCGCGGCATCTGGGGCGACATGGACCGGTACAAGGACACCTACTGGTCCCGGTACGCCGAGGAGGGCTGGTACTTCGCCGGTGACGGCGCCCGCTACGACGAGGACGGCGCCCTGTGGGTCCTCGGCCGCGTCGACGACGTCATGAACGTCTCCGGGCACCGCATCTCGACCTCCGAGGTCGAGTCCGCCCTCGTCGGGCACCCGGCCGTCGCCGAGGCCGCCGTCGTCGGTGCCGCCGACGAGACCACCGGCCAGGGCATCGTCGCGTTCGTCATCCTGCGCGAGGGCGTGGAGAACACCGGCGATGCGCTGATCGCGGAACTGCGCAACCAGGTCTCCACCGAGATCTCCCCGATCGCCAAGCCCCGGCAGATCTCCGTCGTGCCGGAACTGCCCAAGACCCGTTCCGGCAAGATCATGCGCCGCCTGCTGCGCGACGTCGCCGAGGGCCGCGAACTCGGCGACACCTCCACCCTCGTGGACCCGAAGGTCTTCGAAGCCATCCGTTCCCAGAGCAAGTAGGCAGCGAAGCTGCCGGTGTGCCCTTTGGGCGGCCCCAACAGCCCAAAGGGCACACCGGCCGCGGAGCGGCCTACACCTCGTCCAGCCGGCGATCCTTGGTCTCGTGCATCACGAGCAGCGCGACGAAGGTGAGTGCGGCCGCGGCCAGGAGATACACACCCACCCAGCCGACCCCGTAGGTCGTGGCGAGCCACGTCGCGATGAACGGGGCGACGGCGGCGCCGAGGATGCTCGACACGTTGTAGGCGATGCCCGACCCGGTGTAGCGCACGTTGGTGGGGAACAGCTCGGGCAGCACGGCGCTCATGGGACCGAAGGTGAAGCCCATCAGGATCATGCCGAGGACGAGGAACAGCAGCATGCGCGGTTCGCCCATGCCCTCCGGGTCGAGCAGGATCCCGAAGGTCAGGCCGAACGCCATGATGATCCCGGTGACGACGAGCAGGGTGATGCGGCGACCGTAACGGTCGGCGAGCCGGCCGGACACCGGAATGGCGGCCGCGAAGAACAGCACCGCGACCAGCTGCAGCACCAGGAAGTCCGAGTACTGGAACCCGGCGCCGGTACCGCCTTGCGCGGGGGTCTTCCCGGTGCCGTGGCTGAGCACCCAGGTCGTCATGATGTAGAAGAGGGTGTACGTCGCGAGCATCACGAATGTGCCGATGATCAGCTGACGCCAGCTGGTCCGGAAAACCTCGGCCAGCGGGGTCTTGACCTTCTTGCCCTCGGCGACGGCGCGGGCGAACACCGGCGTCTCCTCCAGCTTGAGCCGCACGTAGAGGCCGATGATCACCATCACCGCGCTGAGCAGGAACGGGATCCGCCAGCCCCACGTCAGGAACGCGCTGTCCAGGTCGGGCTCGGCGTTGTTGTGGTTCAGGAACAGGGTGATGATCAGGAACAGGCCGTTGGCCAGGAAGAATCCGATCGGCGCGCCCAGCTGTGGCCACATGGCGGCCCACGCCCGCTTGCCCTTCTCGGCGGTTTCGGTGGCCAGCAGTGCCGCGCCGCTCCATTCGCCCCCGAGGCCGAGGCCCTGACAGAAGCGCATGAGTGCGAGCAGCGCCGGGGCCAGCAGACCCACCTGGTGGTACGTGGGCAGGATTCCGATGAGGAAGGTCGCGACGCCCATGGTCAGCAGCGAACCGACGAGGGTGGCTTTGCGGCCGATGCGATCGCCGAAGTGACCGAACAGGATCGAGCCGACCGGACGGGCGACGAACGCGAGACCGAACGTCGCGAGCGAGGCGAGCAGAGCGGTGGTGCCGTTGCCCTTCGGGAAGAACAGGTGCGGGAACACCGAGACGGCGGCGGTCGCATAGATGTAGAAGTCGTAGAACTCGATCGAGGTGCCGACGGTGCTCGCGACGATGATGCGGCTGCGCGGTACTCCCGCGACCAGCGATCCGTCTCGGTCGGCGGTGTTGTCGAGGGAAGTGCTCACGAAACCAGCTCCAGAGATTCACATGATGGGAAACGATCCCAGCTTCTAGGAAAGTGAACACCTCCTTTCCGGAACGAATCAAATCGGACATCCGCCGACCGGACGGACGGGGATACGATTCGTCGCTGGGTGCGCTGGGAATCCTGGTCGGCGGCAGCCCCATCGCCCCGCGGATTCGTCGATCGAAAGGCCTTCGTGAATCAGCCACTGCGCTCGGAACTCACTCGGTATCTACGCACCGAGACCGTCGGTGGCGCGATCCTCCTCGTCGCCGCCGCCGTCGCCGTCCTGTGGGTCAACTCCCCGCTCGGACCCGCCTACGAGAGGCTGCGCGACTTCACCGTCGGGCCGGAGGCGCTGCACCTGCATCTCACCGTAGGCACCTGGGCACAGGACGGCCTGCTCGCCGTGTTCTTCTTCGTCGCCGGACTCGAACTCAAACGCGAACTCGTGATCGGTGAACTTGCAGACCGCAAGAAGGCCCTGCTGCCGGTCATCGCGGCCTGCGGCGGCGTGCTGCTGCCGGCACTCATCGCCGCCACCGTCGGGTGGGGCACGCCGGGCATGGACCGCGGCTGGGCGATCCCCGTCGCCACCGACATCGCCTTCGCCCTCGGAGTTCTCGCCCTCACCGGTTCCCGCATCCCCACCGGCGCGCGTGTCTTCCTGCTCAGCCTCGCCGTCGTCGACGATCTCATCGGCATCGCACTGATTGCCGTCCTGTTCACCACGTCCATCGCGGCGCTGTGGCTGCTCGGGACCGTCGCGTGCGCCGCCGCCTACTGGTACGCCCAGCACCGGCGGATCACAACCCCGTGGCTGTACGTCCCGCTCGCGCTGCTCACCTGGTACGGCATGCACGAGGCCGGCATCCACGCCACCATCGCGGGCGTCGTGCTGGGTCTGCTCACCCGCGTCCGCGCCGACCCGGGTGAGCGGCGGGCACCGGCCGAGCGGCTCGCCCACGACCTCCAACCCTGGTCCGCCGGCCTGTGTGTGCCGCTGTTCGCGCTGTTCGCCTCCGGCGTTCCCATCGACGGCGAGGTCCTCGCCGATGTGTTCACCAGTCCGGTGGGCCTGTCCGTTCTGCTGGGCCTGCTGATCGGCAAGACGGTCGGCATCTTCGGCGCATCCTGGCTCGCGATCCGGACAGGCGTGGCCACCAGGCCCGCCGGGCTGGCATGGCCGGACCTGCTGGCCCTCGCCGTACTCGGCGGCATCGGATTCACCGTGAGCCTGCTCATCGCCGACCTCTCGCTCGCCGGAATCGACGGCGGGGCGCCCGCGGAGATCGCGAAGGCGTCGGTCCTCGTCACGTCACTGATCGCCTCGCTGCTGGGATCGACGCTACTGTTACGGCGTGGGCGAGCCCACCGTAGGCAATACGAATCAACTGGAGGGGTCGACAAGTGAGCGTGACGAACGGGAACCGGAAGCAGGGTGACGGGGTACCGACGAGCATCTCGTCCATTCCGCTGACCGAGGTGCGCGCCCGCACTCCTCAGGAAGCGAGCATCGGGGACCTGGTCCGCGACGCCACAGCACAGGTCTCGACGCTGTTCCGCGCCGAGGTCGAACTCGCCAAGGCCGAGGTCACCGGCGAGGTGAAGAAGGGCCTGCAGGGCAGTCTGTTCTTCATCCTGGCCTTCGCGGTCCTGGTGTTCAGTTCGTTCTTCTTCTTCTTCTTCCTCGCCGAACTGATCGACATCTGGACGCCCCGCTGGCTGGCGTTCCTGATCGTCTTCCTCATCATGGTCGTGGTCACGGCGATCTTCGCCCTGATCGGGTACCTGCGGGTGCGCAAACTGCGCGCCCCGGAGAAGACCATCGACTCGCTCAGGCAGGCTCGTACCGTCCTGCCGCAGCAACACGACGCGGAGCCGGCAGCGGGCCCCCGGCACGCGCGCTGACCCTCCACGTGCAGGGCACCGTGTCCCTCCCCGACCCGTCCACGGTCCGGTTCCCCGGGCCGTGGACGCACCGCGACATCCACGCCAACGGCATCCGTCTGCACGCCGTCGAAGCCGGCCCGTCCGGCCCCGACGCACCGCTGGCGCTGTTCCTGCACGGGTTCGCCGACCTGTGGTGGTCGTGGCGGCACCAGCTCACCGCCTTCGCGGACGCCGGCTACCGCGCCGTCGCCGTCGATCTGCGCGGCTACGGCGACTCCGACAAGCCCCCGCGCGGCTACGACGGCTGGACCCTCTCGGGCGACGTCGCAGGACTCATCCGCGCCCTGGGCTGCTCGGAGGCGACGCTGGTCGGGCACGCCGACGGCGGGCTGGTGTGCTGGGCGACGGCCGTGCTGCACCCGCGGCTCGTCCGGGCGATCGCCCTCGTGGACTCGCCGCATCCGATCTCACTGCGGGACGCGACGCTGCACGACCGGGCGCAGCGGGCGGCGCTGCTGCCCACGTTCCTCGCCTACCAGGTGCCGTGGCGGCCCGAACGCAAGCTCGTGCGCGACGACGGCTGGGAGATCGAACGACTGCTGCGGGCCCGCGCGGGCGCACGGTGGCAGCAGTCGGACGAATTCCGGGAGGTCGCCGAGCGGATGCGCTCGGCCATCCGCATTCCCGGCACCGCACACTGCACGCTCGAGTACCAGCGCTGGGCCTTCCGCAGCCAGTGGCGGCCGGACGGGCGACGGTTCATGGCGGCGATGGACAAGACGCTGACGCTGCCGGTCCTGCAACTGCACGGCGCGCGGGACCCGTACGTCGTGCCGGCGACCGTGCGCCGGTGCGTCCGTCACGCTCCCGGCCGGAAGTTGCTCATGATCGACGACGCCGGGCACTACGCCCATCAGGAGCGTGCCGACGACGTGACCGCCGCGCTGCTCGACTTCGCCGCCGGGCTCTAGGAGCCCCGGGATTCAGGCGATGCAGGTCCCCGTCGCCACCGCTGCGAACGAATCGTCGGCCAGTGCCAGCTGACTGCTGACCTCCGCCGCGGTCAGCACGAATCCGGTATCGCTGTTGTCCACGGCCGCCCCGAACACGACACCCAGGACCCGGCCCTGCTCGTCGACGAGCGGACCGCCGGAGTTGCCCTGCCGGATGGACCCGCGGACGGTGTACACCTCTCGCTCGACGGTGCCCGAGCGGTAGATGTCCGGTCCCTGCAGGTCGAGCGTCTCCCGGATGCGCGCGGCACTCGCCGTGTAGGGGCCGCCGCCGGGATAGCCCAGGACGAGGGCGTCCTGCCCCGAGTCGGCCGGGGCCGGGGCGAATTCGAGCGGTGCCACGTCGAGTCCCGGCACCGAGAGGATCGCGACGTCGACCGCGGGATCGAACAGCACGACCTCGGCGTCGAGCGCCCCGCCCAGCGTCTGCACCGACACTGCCGACGTGCCGGCGACGACGTGGGCGTTGGTCATGACGCGTTCGGGCGCGACGACGAACCCTGAGCCCTCGAGCGCGCGCTGGCAGGTCGGCGCGATGCCGTTGATGCGCAGCACACTCGGGTGCAG
This sequence comes from Rhodococcus sp. DMF-1, assembly GCF_021441945.1. Lineage (NCBI taxonomy): Bacteria > Bacillati > Actinomycetota > Actinomycetes > Mycobacteriales > Nocardiaceae > Rhodococcus > Rhodococcus sp. DMF-1. The sequence goes on along the minus strand of NZ_CP090442.1, from coordinate 5,131,420 downwards.
GTCGAGCGCGACGGGACTGGCGAGCACACTCGGGTCCGGTGGCTCCACCTCGGCGACCGGGGTGCGTCCGAACGGGCCGATGACGTCCGGCAGGCCCGAGGTGTCGAGCAGCGCAGAGAACTCCTTCGGGACCCCGCGCAACCAGTCCGGGGCCAGCACGTCGACCGTGCTCAGCACCCGGGACCCGCGCACGGCCGCGGAGATCTCCGGCTGGGACGAGGCGGTGAGCGGAATGGCGAGCAGCCATGCCGCCACCAGCACCGCCACGGCCTGCAGGCCGGCCCCGACCACGCTGTCGACGCCCCGCGCGACGGGGCTGTGCATGTTGCTCCGGGCCGCCCGGCCGAGCACCATGCCCGCGACCTCGCCGATGATGACGAGGACGACGATGAGCGCGATCCCGGCGAGGATCCGCATCCGTCCCTCCTCGACGTGCACGAGCACGTGCGGGGCGATCAGGATGCCGGCGACCGCGCCGAGCACCACGCCGAGGAACGCCAGCGCGGACGCCACCGCGCCCTGCCGCAGGCCGGACGACGCGGCCACGAGCACGACCAGCAGGATGAGCAGATCGATCCATCCGGACGGCGTCACGGTTCGACCACCCCTGTCTCGAGCTCGGCGAGCGTGACGTCGAAGTCACGGATGTCGCTGTGGTCCCACTCGATCTCCCAGCCCGACACCGCGAACAGGCCTGCCAGGATCCCCGCGGTGAATCCCCACACGAGCATGTCCTCCACCAGGAACGCCGGTCCCTGGTAGCCGCGCTCGTGCCGGATCTGGAAGCGATTGTCCGGGTCGAGCAGGTCGTGCAGGGACACCCGGACCACCCGGACCGCCTCGCGGGGGTCGACCACCCCGATGGGAGTGGGCTTCTCCCAGAAGGCCACCACCGGGGTGACGTCGAACCCGGACGGCGGGATGAAGATCTCCGGCAGCACCGTCAGCGGGCGGACACCCGCGGGGTCGAGGCCTGTCTCTTCCTGCGCCTCGCGCAGCGCGGTCGCGACCGGGCCGTCGTCCTCCGGGTCGGCGGCACCACCGGGGAACGCGACCTGTCCGCTGTGCTGACGCATCGTCGGCGCCCGCTGGGTGAGCAGGACGTCCGCGTCGGCGGGCAGTCCGCCCCGGGCCAGGGGATCGGGTTCGGGCGAGCCGCCGAACAGTACGAGCACGGCCGCGGGACGAACGGGAACCCCGCTCGGAGCCCGGCGGTCGAGCACGGGGTTGACCCGGTGCGGATCGCTCGGCAGGACGGTGGACACGTGGCGCAGCCAGTACGGCGTCATACCTTCACTCCCAGGTGGTACTCCACGGCGGCGGCGACCTCGTCGGCGCTGCGGAACGGCTGGGGCAGCACCTTGGCGACCGAACCGTCGGGCCGCAGCAGCACCGTCACCGGCAGCACCGGCGGCGACTGCACCGCGGCCTGCGCCCGCGCGGACCCGTCCTGCACCCCCGGCAGCTGCACGGCGTACTCCGCGAGCCGGGACAGGGCGTTGGCCTCGTTGGGATCGGTGTGGACGGTGACGACCGTGACCGCATCCCCGGCACGCTGCGCGTACTCCTGCAGGTAGGGCAGTTCTTCGGCGCACGGCCCGCACCACCACGCCCACAGGTTCACCAGGGCGGGCCGTCCCGCGAGCGCGGCCGCCAGGTCGACGCTGCTGCCGTCGCCGAGACACTCGAACCGCAGCCCCGCAAGCGGCCCCGCTCCGTTCCCGGCCGGGGCCGGGCAGGCCTCGAGCGCCGCCGCGGCACGCAGCGGCGCGAGGGCCTCGGGGGTGTCCTGGGCCCGGCGGTCCACCGGCGCCGCGGCCGGCCGGGCACCGTCGACGGGCGGTGCCGGATCGTCGGTGTCGCGGGGCCAGATCGCGACGATCAGCGCCACCACGACGACGAGTGCCACCAGGCTCCAGCGGCCTGCGCGGGTCAGTTGCACCGGGTCACCGTCCGGCCAGTTCGAGCAGGTGCTCGGTCTCCGGTCCCTTCACCAGCGCGGCGGCGGTCACGGGGTCGGTCGGTCCGATGCCGTAGGACGGGCAGTCCTTGGCCAGTACGCAGATGCCGCAGGCGGGTTTGCGGGCGTGGCACACGCGCCGGCCGTGGAAGATCACCCGATGCGAGAGCAGGGTCCATTCCTTGCGTTCGACGAGCGCACCGACGGCGTGTTCGATCTTGACCGGGTCGGTTTCCCCGGTCCACTTCCAGCGGTGCACGAGGCGCTGGAAGTGGGTGTCGACGGTGATGCCGGGAACGCCGAACGCGTTGCCGAGGACGACGTTGGCGGTCTTGCGCCCGAATCCGGGAAGTGTGACGAGATCCTCGAGCCGGCGTGGCACCTCGCCGTCGAACCGCTCGAGCAGGGCCTGGCCGAGCCCGATCAGGGAGTTGGCCTTGTTGCGGTAGAAGCCGGTGGACCGGATGTACTCCTCGAGCTCGGCGCGGTCGGCCTCGGCGTAGGCGCGGGCATCCGGGTAGCGGGCGAACAGTGCCGGGGTCACCTGGTTGACCCGCACATCCGTGCACTGGGCGGACAGGATCGTGGCGACCGCCAGCTCGAGTGGCGTGGTGAAGTCGAGTTCGCAGTACACGTGGGGAAACGCCTCGGCGAGCCGCCGGTTCATGCGACGCGCCCGGCGCACGAGGGCGAGCCGACTCTCGGGTGGGCGCTCGCCTCCGGACGCGCGTCGTCGGCGCACGTCGGGACTCTCGGACGGGGTCGCATGCACCTGCTCCACTGTACGTACCCGGCCCGTCGCGGATTCGGCGCTGTGTCGCATCTGAGACCTTTCTTGTGTTTACTTCCCGGTATGCAAGCTCTTGCTGTCGTGCTCTTCCCCGTCCTGCTCATGCTGTTCGCATTGGCGATGGAGCGGGTCGAGTCCCGGCTGAGCCGTCTGTCCGTTCGCCAGCAGGAGGTCGAGGAGTTCCTCGACAAGGCGAGCCACGACGACGTCGCCACCCTGGCCAGGGAGGGATTCCCCCACGCTCTCGCCCGGTTCCACCGCCGCCGGCGGCGGGTCCTCGTCATGGAGTTCGACGACGCGGAGTCCGACATAGGGGAGCGCCGCGCGAGCTGATGCCGCGCGAGCTGATTCCGCGCGAGCTGATTCCGGGACGCATCGGTAGAATGCGTGGGCGCTGCCGCGGGAACGGCACGACGGTTGTCGTGGTGTCAATCACTCGTGCCGAGGGCGCGCACAGTAGACTTCGATTCCGTACGCGTTGCAGGTGGCCTGTCCGGGCGCCCGTGGACGTCGTGCGGACCCGGCAGCATGACGACGAGAATTACCCTCAAAGGAGCGCACGTGGACGACGTCCTGGCCAGAGCAGGCATCTTCCAAGGAGTCGAACCCTCGGCGGTTGCGGCGCTGGTCAAAGAGCTTCAGCCGGTCGATTTCCCCCGCGGACATGTCATCTTCAACGAGGGTGAGCCGGGCGACCGCCTGTACATCATCGTCTCCGGCAAGGTGAAGCTCGGCCGCCGTTCCCCGGATGGGCGCGAGAACCTGCTGACCATCATGGGTCCGTCCGACATGTTCGGTGAGCTGTCGATCTTCGACCCGGGCCCGCGCACCTCCACCGCGACGACCGTGACCGAGGTCCGCGCCGTGAGCATGGACCGCGACGCGCTCAAGGCCTGGATCGATCAGCGCCCGGAGATCGCCGAGCAGCTGCTGCGCGTGCTCGCGCGCCGCCTGCGCCGCACCAACAACAACCTGGCCGACCTGATCTTCACCGACGTGCCCGGTCGCGTCGCGAAGGCTCTGCTGCAGCTCGCGCAGCGGTTCGGCACCCAGGAGGCGGGCGCGCTGCGCGTCACGCACGACCTGACCCAGGAGGAGATCGCACAGCTCGTCGGCGCCTCCCGCGAAACCGTGAACAAGGCGCTCGCCGACTTCGCCCACCGCGGCTGGCTGCGGCTCGAGGGCAAGAGCGTGCTCATCTCCGACTCGGAGCGCCTCGCCCGCCGCGCGCGGTAGGCCCACCCTTCCGAACGACCCGAGGCCGGTGCATCGTCGATGCACCGGCCTCGGGTCGTCCCAGGTCAGGCGAAACTGCGCAGGTACTCGAGCTGGACGTTGACCGACTTCTCCGCGACCGGCCACAGCGACGGGTCCACATCGGCGTACACGTGCTCGACGACGGATCGCGGCGTGGCGTCGTCCCCGAGCACTCGCAACGCGGCCCGCACCTGGTCGAGCCGCTCCTCCCGATGGGCGAGATAGCCGCGGGCGACGGTCTCCAGGTCGGGCAGGTCCGGTCCGTGACCGGGCAGAACGGTGTAGCCGCCGCCCAGGTCGATCAGCCGGCGGAGCGACCCGAGGTAGTCCCCGAGGTCGCCGTCGGAGTCGTCGAGAACGGTGGTGCCCCGGCCGAGGATGGTGTCGGCGGTGAGCACGCTGCGGTCGTCCTCGACGACGAAGGACAACGAGTCCGCGGTGTGGCCCGGCGTTGCGAGCACCCGGATCCGCAGCCCGGCCGCCTCGATCGTCTCGCCGTCGGCCAGGCCCGCTCCCCCGCCGTGCCGGTGCCGGGCATCCACGGCCCGTACCGGGGTGCCGGTGAGTTCGGCGAACCGGCCGGCGCCGTCGGTGTGGTCGCCGTGCCGATGGCTGACCAGCGTCAAGGCCACGGGAACGCGCGCGACGCGGGCGAGGTGCGCCTCGTCGAGCGGGCCCGGATCGACCACGACGCATTCGTCGCTGCCGGGGGCCCGCAGGATCCAGGTGTTGGTGCCGTCGAGCGTCATCATCGACGGGTTCTCGGCCAGCACCACCGCGGCGTTGGCGGTGACCTGCCGCAACTGTGCGTACGCGGGGTGAACCAGCGTCACGATCCGGCCTCCTCCATGTGGGGTGCGTCCCACTCTAGATCCGGTCCACCCCGCATCCGTCAGCGCACCTCGGCGACGATCTCGACCTCGACGGGTGCGCCGAGCGGCAGCTCGGCCACGCCGACGGCGGACCGGGCGTGCACGCCCGCCTCCCCGAACACCTCGCCGAGGAGTTCGGATGCGCCGTTGATCACACCCGGCTGACCGGTGAAACCCTCCGCCGATGCGACGAAGCCCACGACCTTGACGATGCGGACGAGGTTGTCGATGCCGACGAGGTCGTCCACCGCGGCCAGCGCATTGAGCGCGGCGATGCGCGCCGCGGCCTTCGCGTCCTCGGCCGCGACCTCGGCGCCCACCTTTCCGGCGAGGCCCAGCGCGCCGTCGACGAACGGCAGCTGGCCGGAGGTGTAGACGTGGTCACCGGTGCGGACGGCGGGAACGTACGCGGCGACGGGCGCCGCCACCGGCGGCAGGCTCAGGCCCAGTTCGGCGAGCCGTGCCGTCCAGCTCTGCCCGGCGGAATCCCCTGTTGCCACGCCCGTCAGCCCTTCGGGCGCTTGAGGTACGCGACGTGCTGCTCACCGGTGGGTCCCGGAAGCACCGAGACGAGTTCCCAGCCGTCGGCCCCCCACGTGTCCAGGATCTGCTTCGTGGCATGGGTCAGCAGGGGCACCGTCGCGTACTCCCACGTTGTCAATTCGCTCATGTCTCGACCCTATATGCGCACCGGACTTATAGGCTCGACGTCGTGGCATCAACGACTGCTGAACACGACGTCTGGCCGGCGAAGGCCGCGCAGGCGCGGCTGCACTTCGTCTCGGGCAAGGGTGGCACCGGTAAGTCGACCGTCGCGGGGGCGCTGGCCCTCGCGCTGGCGGCCGGGGGCCGCAAGGTGCTCCTGGTGGAGGTGGAGGGACGGCAGGGCATCGCCCAGCTGTTCGACGTGCCGCCGCTGCCGCCGGTCGAAACCAAGATCGCCACGACGGACAGCGGCGGCGCCGTGTACGCCCTGGCCATCGACATCGAGACGGCCTTCCTCGAGTACCTGGACATGTTCTACAACCTCGGGTTCGCGGGGCGGGCGATGCGCCGGATCGGTGCCATCGAGTTCGCGACCACGCTGGCGCCGGGTCTGCGGGACGTGATCCTGACCGGCAAGATCAAGGAGACCGTGGTGCGCACCGACCGCACCGGCGAACCCGTGTACGACGTGGTCGTGGTGGACTCCCCGCCCACGGGCCGCATCGGTAGCTTCCTCGACGTGACCAAGGCGATGGCCGACCTCGCGAAGTCGGGTCCGATCCGCTCCCAGAGCGAGGGGGTCGTGCGGCTGCTGCACTCCGACGAGACCATGGTCCACCTGGTCACGCTGCTCGAGGCGCTCCCGGTGCAGGAAACCTCCGACGCGGTGAGCGAGCTGCTCGCGGCGGACCTGCGGCTGGGTACCGTGATCGTCAACCGGACCGCACCCGACTTCCTGCCCGAGGAGATGGTGGACGAGGCGGCGGCCGGCCGGATCGATGCGGCCGCGGTACGCGAGGGACTCGACCGGGCGGGGGTCGCGCTCGACGAAGCGAACTTCGCGGGTCTGCTGACCGAGACGATCGAGCATGCATCCACCCTGCAGGCGCAGCAGGTCAGCGCCGCCCAACTCGACGAGGTGAACGTGGCACGAATGCATCTGCCCGCGCTGGCGGACGGCGTGGATCTCGGCGGGCTGTACGAGCTCGCGGAGCAGCTCGGCGAACAGGGTGTGCGGTGACCGCGCCGCGGGCGCACCATGCGCCGCCGCTCGACGTCCGGTCCATCCTCGCCGACCCCTCGTCGCGCATCATCGTGTGCACCGGCGCGGGCGGGGTCGGCAAGACCACGACCGCTGCGGCGCTGGCGCTGCGGGCCGCAGAGCAGGGCCGCAACGTCGTGGTGCTGACGATCGATCCGGCCCGGCGGCTGGCTCAGGCGCTGGGTGTGCAGGCCCTCGACAACAGTCCGCAGCTCGTGCAGCTGGGGCCGGGCGCGAAGGGCGAGCTGCACGCGATGATGCTGAACATGCGCCGCACCTTCGACGACATGGTGCTCGAGCACTCGACACCGGAAAAGGCGCAGCAGATCCTCGACAACCCGTTCTATCAGACCGTGGCCTCGTCGTTCTCCGGCACTCAGGAGTACATGGCGATGGAGAAGCTCGGGCAGCTCGCGGCGAGCGACGCCTGGGATCTGATCGTGGTCGACACTCCGCCGTCGCGCAATGCGCTGGACTTCCTCGATGCACCGCAGCGGCTCGGCGCGTTCCTGGACGGCCGGATGATCCGCATGTTCACCGCGCCGGGGCGGGGGCTGGGACGGTTGGTGACGGGCGCCATGGGCCTGGCCCTGAAAGCGGTCTCGACGATCGTCGGTAGCCAGATGCTTTCGGACGCATCCGCTTTCGTGCAGTCCCTGGATTCGATGTTCGGCGGGTTCCGGGAGCGGGCGAACCGCACCTACCAGTTGCTGCAGCAGCCGGGCACCCACTTCATGGTGGTCGCGGCGGCCGAACCGGACGCGCTGCGGGAAGCATCGTTCTTCGTCGAGCGGTTGTCCGAGGACCGCATGCCGCTCGCGGGGCTGATCCTCAACCGCACGCATCCGACACTGTCCTCGCTACCGGCCGACCACGCCCTGACTGCGGCGGATCTGCTCGAGGAGCAGGGCCGGAAGGAGAACGCGCCGGCCGAGGCCGTGCTGCGGGTCCACGCGCACCGGGCGGTGACGGCGAAGCGGGAGCTGCGGCTGCTGGCTCGATTCACGAGTGCGCATCCGCGGGTGCCGGTCGTCGGCGTACCGTCGCTGCCCTTCGAGGTCTCGGATCTCGAGGCACTGCGCGCCGTGGCCGATCAGATGACCCGCGAGGCATGACCTCGCGGGTTCCCACTGATCGGTCGGACGGCTGATCGGTCGGACGGCCGATCGGTCAGACGGCGTTCTGGTGCTGACGCTGAGCCTCGAAGAAGTCGGCCCAGGAGTCGACTTCGGGATGCTGCTTGAGCAGCGCCCGGCGCTGACGTTCGGTCATCCCGCCCCAGACGCCGAATTCGACGCGGTTGTCGAGGGCGTCGGCGCCGCACTGGAGCATCACCGGGCAGTGCCGGCAGATGACTGCGGCCTTGCGCTGGGCGGCGCCACGGACGAACAACTGATCGGGGTCCACTTCACGGCATCGGGCTTTCGATACCCATGCGATGCGTGCTTCTGCTTGGTCTACGTCGAGCCGGGCCATCGGGGTGGTCATGTGCATTCAGTTGCCCCTTACTCTCCGAACGCCGTGTCACGGGGTCCTGGAAGGCACGCAGTATCGACGGCCTAGCACGACCGTTCTGCGCCACATTCCTATTCAGGTGTTATCTGCATCACACTGAGGACTCAATCTAGGTAAAGAGTTCCCCGTGCGCAAGGTGGAGAAACACTTTTCTGGTACGCCCGTGCATCACTGCACGTCGGAGGGTTTTCGCCAGCGCAACGCGGACACGGGAACGCGTGCGGCGGGGTCCGTGCTCCGCCGCGGCACGTACTGTGTAGGCGTGTCGATCGGAAAAACGGTGGCGAAGCTCGCAGGATGCACGGCACTGGGCGGAGTCCTGCTGGCCGGTGTGATGTTCCCGGCGGCCGGGGGGTTCGGCTACGTCTCGAACCGCGCCGCGGACACGGTGGACAACAGTTCCGCCGAACTCGTCGAGGGGGTGGTGCCCGCGGTCACCACCATGACCGACGCCGCGGGCACACCCATCGCCTGGCTCTACGACCAGCGCCGGTTCGAGGTGCCGAGCGACCAGATCTCCAACGAGATGAAGCTCGCCATCGTCTCCATCGAGGACAAGCGCTTCGCCGAACACCAGGGTGTCGACTGGCAGGGCACCATCCGCGCCTTCCTCACCAACACCACCAGCGGGCAGGTCGAGCAGGGCGCGTCCACGATCGACCAGCAGTACGTGAAGAACTACCTGCTGCACGTGGTCGCCAAGACCGACGCCGAACGCCGCGCCGCGATCGAGACGACGCCCGCGCGCAAGATCCGGGAGATCCGGATGGCGCTGACGCTCGACGACGAGCTGACCAAGGACGAGATCCTCACCCGCTACCTGAACCTCGTGCCGTTCGGGAACGGATCCTTCGGCGTGCAGGACGCCGCGCAGACGTACTTCGGCATCGACGCGAAGGACCTGAACGTCACCCAGTCCGCGATGCTCGCCGGCATGGTGCAGTCCAGTTCCGCGCTGAACCCGTACACCAATCCGGACGGCGTGCTGGCGCGGCGCAACGTCGTGCTCGACACGATGATCCAGAACATCCCCGAGCGCGCCGCCGAGATCCGTGCCGCGAAGGAGCAGCCGCTCGGCGTCCTGCCCGAGCCGAAGACCCTGCCGCGCGGGTGCATCGCCGCGGGCGACCGGGGGTTCTTCTGCGAGTACGCGCTGCAGTACCTGGCCGAAGCCGGGTTGTCCCGCGAACAGATCGACAAGGGCGGATATCTCATCCGCACCACGCTCGACCCCGAGATCCAGAACTCGGTCAAGTCGTCGCTGGACAAGTTCACGAGCCCGACCGTCGAGGACGTCGCCACGGTGATGAACGTGATCCGGCCCGGGGAGGATTCGCATCGTGTCCTCGCGATGGGGTCGAGCCGCGTGTACGGTCTCGACGGCGAGGCCAACCAGACGGTGCAGCCGCAGCCGTACTCGCTGACCGGTCACGGCGCCGGCTCGGTGTTCAAGATCTTCACGGTGGCCGCGGCGATGGAGAAGGGCCTCGGCACGAGTGCCGTGCTGGACGTGCCGGCCCGCTACAACGCCCGCGGTCTCGGTGACGGCGGCGCCCCCGGGTGCCCGCCGGCCACCTACTGCGTCGAGAACGCCGCGCCGTACCCGCCGAAGCTGTCGGTGACGGACGCGCTGGCGCAGTCCCCCAACACCGCCTTCGTCAAGCTGATCGAGGCCACCGGGGTGGACTCCGTCGTCGACATGTCGGTGCGGCTCGGTCTGCGCTCCTACGCCCAGCCCAATTCCTCCGGTTTCGGCGAGCAGAGCATGTCCGAGATGCAGAAGGCGCAGCACCTCGGTTCGTTCACCCTGGGACCCACCTGGGTCAACCCGCTGGAGCTGTCCAACGTCGCGGCGACGCTCGCCTCCCACGGCAAGTGGTGCCCGCCGACGCCGATCGACGCGGTGTTCGACCGCGAGGGCAAGCCCGTGCCGATCACCCAGCAGGCCTGCGAACAGGTCGTCGAACCGGGCCTGGCCGACACGCTCGCGAACGCCCTGGGCAAGGACACGTCGGGTGGCGGCACGGCGGCCGGCGCGGCCGGCTCGGTGGGCTGGAACCTGCCGGTGTCGGCCAAGACGGGAACCACCGAGTCGCACATGTCCTCGGCCTTCCTCGGTTTCACCAACAATCTCGCCGGATCCGTCTACACGTACGGTGACTCGCCTACGCCGGGGCAGATCTGTTCCGGGCCGGTGCGCCCCTGCTACGACGGCAACCTCTTCGGCGGCACCGAGCCCGCACGCACGTGGTTCGATGCGCTGCTGCCGGTCGCGAACAAGTTCGGCCCCACCGAGCTGCCCCCCGTGGATCAGAAGTACGTGCGCGGCGCCGGCAACGCGCAGGTCCCCAACGTCGTGGGCCTGAACCGGCAGCAGGCCAGCCAGCGCCTGATCGACGCCGGGTTCCAGGTGACGGAGACGACCGTCAAGGCGGAAGGCCGCAGTGGCACCGTCGCCTCGGTCTCGCCGTCCGGTTCCGCCGTCCCCGGCTCGACGGTGACGATCTTCGTCAGCGACGGGTCGGTGCGCGCCGCGCCGCCGAGCCCGAGTGCGACACCGGCCCGGCCGAGCGAGAGCCGGGTACCGGACACGACGGTGCCGGCCGCGCCGGCACCCATCCCGGGACGATGACCGTCGCCGCCCGGTCGCGCGACGACCGGGCGGCGCCGTCGTCTACCGGTGCGGTCTACAGGCGCGACTTGACGGCGGCGGACAGGCGCTTGCCGTCGGTCTTCCCGGCGGCGATCGCGGTCGCCGCCTTCATGACCTGACCCATCTGCCGGGGCCCCGGCCGCTCCCCGATCTCCTCGGCGACCTGGGCGATGGCGGTGTCCACCACGTCGGCCAGTTCGGCGTCGGTGAGCGGGGTCGGCAGGTACCCGTCGATGATGCGGGCCTCGGCGTGCTCTTTCGCCGCCAGTTCCCCGCGGCCGTTCTCGGTGTACACCTCGGCAGCTTCGCCGCGCTTCTTCGCTTCGCGCGCGAGCACCTTCACGACTTCCTCGTCGGTGAGATCGCGTGCCTGCTTGCCGGCGACTTCTTCGGTCTGGACGGCGGCGAGCAACATGCGCAGCGTGTTGGTGCGCAGCGCATCCTTGTCCTTCATCGCGGACGTGAGGTCGGCGCGGAGCGTGGCTTTGAGCGAGGACGTGGTCTCGGACATGCCTCGACGCTACGCGGTGCCCTGCGAACCCGTGCACGGACGAGCCCCGGCGGTACGCTGGAGACGTGCCAGACGTTCCTACTCTCCGACGTGCCGCGATCGGCGCGGCCGGTGCCGCTGTCCTCGGCCTCGGCTACGCGACGCTCGTCGAGCGCAACGCCTTCGCTCTGCGGGAGGTGACGCTGCCGGTGCTCGCGCCGGACGCCTCGACGCTGCGAGTGCTGCACCTGAGCGACATCCACATGACGCCCGGGCAGCGGCTCAAGCAGAACTGGCTTCGCGAGCTCGACCGCCTCGAACCCGACCTGGTGATCAACACCGGTGACAATCTCGCGCATCCGAAGGCGGTCCCCGCCGTCGTGCAGGCGCTCGGCGGTCTGCTCGCCCGGCCGGGGCTGTTCGTCTTCGGCAGCAACGACTACTTCGGGCCGCGGGTGAAGAACCCGCTGAAGTACTTCGACCGCGACCACGAGCGCGTGCACGGCGCGCCACTGCCCTGGAGTGATCTGCGCGCCGCGTTCAGCGAGCGCGGCTGGCTCGACGTCACGCACGTGCGACGCGAGCTCGAGATCGCCGGGGTGCGCATCAGCGCAGCCGGTGTCGACGACCCGCACATCGACCGGGACCGGTACGACACCGTCGCCGGTCCCGCGAATCCGGCGGCGGATCTGCGGCTGGGGCTGACCCACTCGCCCGAACCGCGGGTGCTGGACCGGTTCGCGGACGACGGGTACGACCTGGTGATGGCGGGTCATACCCACGGTGGTCAACTGTGCCTGCCGCTGGTCGGCGCGCTGGTGACCAACTGCGGGCTGGACCGGTCGCGGGTCAAGGGCCCGTCGCGCTGGGGGTCGCACATGCGGTTGCACGTCTCGGCGGGCATCGGCACGTCACCGACGGCACCCGCCCGGTTCTGGTGCCGTCCCGAGGCGACGCTGCTGACGCTGGTTCCGGCACCGCGGGAGCAGGCTCGAAGCACCGCGGACGCGGGTACCCGGAGTACGTTTTCGCCGCGCTGACCAGGCGATTTAACCGTCAACCCCATCGTGCTGTAAGCTGACCGAGGTTCGAAACGGGGTGTGGCGCAGCTTGGTAGCGCGCTTCGTTCGGGACGAAGAGGTCGTGGGTTCGAATCCCGCCACCCCGACTCGCGAAGAACCTGATCGGGGCCTCTTCTCCGCACGGAGAAGAGGCCCCGATCTCGTTCTCAGTTTCTCGGCACGGCACGTCCGCCGTGATCGTGACGTACGGTGAGCAGACCGGCACGTTCCCGTCTCGAGCATCCGGCTCGACGCCTCCCGGTGACAAGCCGGCCTCCCCGAGGCCACCCAAGGAGCGTCTCATGACGCACAACCACGCCATCACCCACGTCGCCGACGATCGCTCCGTGCCGCCCGATCGCTCCGTGCCGCCCGAGCGCACCGCGCCGTCGCACCGCCCGCCTGCCCGATTTCCCACACCGGCCCACACGCCGCGCTTCCTGCTCCGGCCGAACTCCGCACCACCGTCCTCGATCGACGGCTCCTGGTTCCCGTGGACCACGAACCTCACCGACGAGCTGGACGACCTGATCTCCGCGCTCGTCCTGCGCCTCGGACCCGTGGCCCGGGTCTGCTTCGACTGGAACGCCCTGCAGATCTCGCGAAAACGAATCGACGAGTTCACCCTCGACTCGGGCGGCACCGCCCTGCGCGAACCGGCACCCGGACAACCACCGCACACGATGTACTTCCTCGGGTGCAACGGCACCCAACTCGTGCTGGTGCTCCTGTCCCCCGACACCGAACCGGACCACGCCTACGGCATCATGCGCACGTTGGCGGATTCGTAGGATCGGCCGGCGGTGCCGGCTCGTCCGGATACCGGCCGCCCCCGGAGTCCAGTGTGGCCGTCAGGCCCGAAAAGAAGACGTCGAGGCCGCGCTCGAACTCGGCGGCACCGTCGTAGGAGGCCAGAATCGGCGCGAGACTACGTAGGATGGGGAACTCGCCGATCGGTAGCCGATGCAGCCCCAGGCGGAGCAGGTCGTCGGACTCCTCCGGCCGCTCGACGAGTTCCTGCAACTCGTCGAGGACGTGACCGTGAAGGAACCCGAACAAGGCCCGGTAGACATGCAGGGCGTCGGCCGCAGTGAAGCCGGCCCGGGTGAGCAGGGTCAGGATACCTTCGAGGGGACGCAGAGTTCCGAGCGGACGCAGCGCGAGGGGCGTGGCCAAGGGGCGGGTGACCAGCAACGGAACCACGTGCGGGTGGTCGAGAGCCAGTCGACGGAAATCCCTTGCCACCGTTCGTAGTTGATCTTCCCAGTCACCGCCCTGGGGGTCGACGGACAGTTGCCCGAGGACGATCTCGGCGACTCCGTCGAGGAGGGCGGCCTTGTTCGGCGCGTGGCGGTACAGGATCATCGGATCCCGGCCGAGTGCCTTGCCGAGGCGGCGCATGGAGAGCCCCTCGACGCCGTCGCGATCGATGATCGCGAGCGCGGACGTGAGGATCGCTTCCCGGGTCCGAATGTTCCCGCCCCAGGGTCCGACCGGGCGGCCCGCGGGAGTCTTCGGCATCACGGACTCCTTCCCGTCCGTGTCCACTGTAGCCCTGTGCTGTAGGTCTACAGCGTTGACACCCTCGATGACGCGGTGTTGACTGGTCCTACATCCCAGGCCTCGGGAGGCCGCCGTGATCGACCTTGTGCGACCGAACGTCCTGCTCGTCGTGACCGCCGGAACGGGCGGGGCGCCCCGCGGATCCCGTCGCGAATCGACCGACACGCACCGGCGTCGTGGCCGCCCCGCTACCGAGAACGTGACTCGACGACGTGCGCCGCGGTGGGCCACCGCACCGACCGTTGATCCCCGCAGCGGGGTCCGAATCCTACCTCGCCCGTTGCGAACTCGATGCGGAAAGGACACCATGGCGATCTCCGACATCAAGGAATATGCGCACCTCACCGCGGATGATGTCGAGGCGCTGAGCACCGAACTGAACGAGATCCGCCGAGATGTCGCCGAGTCGCTCGGGGCGGCGGACGCCGCCTACATCCGGCGCACGATCGCGTTCCAGCGTGCACTGGATGTCGCTGCACGGCTGCTGATCTGCACCAGCAGGGCTCGGGCCGGGTGGGTTCTCGGAGTGGCAGCCCTCGCTGTCGCCAAGAGCGTGGAGAACATGGAGATCGGTCACAACGTCTCGCACGGGCAGTGGGACTGGATGAACGACCCGGAAATCCACTCCACGACGTGGGAGTGGGACATGGCCGGGCTCTCCTCGCAGTGGCGGTACTCCCACAACTACCGCCACCACGTTTTCAACAACGTCGTCGGAGTGGACGACGACCTCGGCTTCGGCGTCATCCGGATCACCCGCGACCAGCCTTGGCAGCCCGGCAATCTGGCGCAACCGCTGCGAAACCTGCTGTTGGCAATCACCTTCGAGTGGGGGATCGCACTGCACGGTCTGCATTCCGCGAACGAGCACGCCGGCAGCGAGGCCGAGAAGACCGCCCACCGGCGAGCACTGACGGGAAAGCTTGTCCGCCAATCGCTGAAGGACTACCTGGTCTTCCCCGCGCTCAGCGGTCGTCGCTGGCGGCGTACCCTGACGGCCGATCTGGTCGCGAATCTGCTCCGGAACCTGTGGTCGTACGTGGTGATCTTCTGCGGGCACTTTCCCGACGGCGCCGAGAAGTTCACCCTCGTCGAGCTCGAGCACGAGACGAGGGCGGAATGGTATCTCCGGCAGATGCTCGGAAGTGCCAACTTCCGCGCCGGCGCGGTGATGGCTTTCCTGAGCGGCAACCTCTGCTACCAGATCGAGCATCATCTGTTCCCGGACCTTCCCAGCAACCGCTACGCAGAGATCTCCATGAAGGTCCGGGCGCTGTGCGACAAGTACGATCTGCCGTACACGACGGGTCCGCTTGTGCGGCAGTATCTTCTGACTCTGCGTACGATCCACAAGCTCGCGCTGCCCGATCGATTCCTGCGGGCGACCTCCGATGACGCCCCGGAAACCGCCTCCGAACTGAAGTTCCGCTCCCCGGCTACCGCGCCGGTCGTTCCGCCGGCGGCCCTTCGGCCCGGCCGTCGGGCAGTTCTGCGGACCTTGCACCTCGACCGGCGCAACCGCCGGTGAGCGATGAACCCTGCCCGGCATTGGGGTGACCATCCGGGGCGGGGCCACGGAAGAGCAGGCCGTGAGGATAGCCTCCCCTCATGAACAAGCTCAGACACCTCGGCCGCCTCACCGCCGCGGCCCTGCTCGTCACCTTCACGGTCGCGGCCTGCGGCGGCGCCGCCGAGTCGACCCGCGACACCGGCGCCGGCAACGCCGACGTCGCCACCGGTGGCCGGCTGTTCGCCACCGCCGACGAGGAGACGGCGAAGCTCGGCAGCGACGCGGCGCCCGGACAGTTCCCCCGGGTCGTCACCCACGCTCTCGGCGAGACGGAGATCGCGGTCAAGCCGCAGCGCGTCGTCGTGCTCGACGGCGGCGAGCTCGATGCCGTCCTCTCCCTCGGCCTCACTCCCGTGGGCATCGCGAGTCCCGAGGGCGCTGCGGAGCAGCCGTCGTACCTCGCGGACCGGCTCGCCGGCGTCGCCGACGTGGGCACGATCAACAACCTCGATCTCGAGGCCATCGGCACGCTGCGGCCGGATCTGATCGTCGGCAGCAAGCTCCGCGCGGACAAGATGTACCCGCAGCTGTCCGCCATCGCCCCGACCGTGTTCTCGATCCGGCCCGGTTTCCCGTGGAAGGAGAATTTCCTGCTCGTCGCGGACGCGCTGGGCGAGGAGGAGAAAGCCGAGTCGGTCCTCAATGCCTATCAGACCCGCGCCGACGAGGTGGGGGACTCGATCCAGGGCGATCCAAGCATCTCGCTGGTGCGGTTCATGTCCGGCAAGATCCGCCTGTACGGGAACCTCTCGTTCATCGGCGTCATCCTGCAGGACGTCGGGCTGCGCCGTCCGCCGGTCCAGGACATCGAGGAACTTGCGGCCGAGGTCAGCCCGGAAACGATCACGGAGGCGGACGGCGACCGGATCTTCTACTCGAGCTACGGCAGAGAAACCGACGAGGCGGCCGTCGTCGGCGGCCCGCTGTGGTCGAGCCTCACAGCCGTGCAGCAGGGGCGCGCCGTCGCGGTGAGCGACGAGACGTGGTTCCTCGCACTCGGCCCGACCGGCGCAATGCTCGTTCTCGACGACCTCGAGCGATTGCTCGCACGGCAGTAACCGACATCTGCGTCAGATCGTCACCTCGTCGCGCCAACGGGTCAGCAACGCGGCGTCACCGAACACCTCGAACCGGTCGAGGGACGCCCGGTTCCACAGGAGGAGCAACAGATCCGATGCCGGCCCGCAGACTGCGACGTCCCCCTCGGCGTGGGTGTGGACGACGGAAGGTTCGTCGGCATCGAAGGTGATCGACCATTCGCCCTCGCCCGCGGCGAGGGCGGGGTCGGTCGCATGCAGGTGCATCGTCTTCCCAGACCAGGACGGCGACCCGGCACTCCCCGTCCCGGCAAGGGCACGGAACGGGAGCAGCACCCCGAAGAGTTCGTCGATGCCCTCGACGGCCAGTGCGGTGTCGACGGGCGTGGTGCCCTCGCCCGTGGCGAGCTCGGCGTCGATCCGGTGCAGCGCAGTTTCGACCGCCATGCGACGGACCCAGAACGACGCCGGCTGCGGTCCGGCGAAGGTCTGCTCGTCGGCGTGTGGGTCGGCCGACTGCACGGCCTCCGTCAACTCCTCGAGTCCGTCCCGCACCCACGGGAGGACGGCGGCCCCGGCCGGAGCGGGTGGGATCTCGGTGCGACGGCCGGTCCGCAGCCAGGCTGCCGCGTTCCGGTGCACGCGGCCGACGTGCCCGAGAAGCCGCTCGACGGACCAGCGCGGGCAGGTCGGGACCGGCCGGTCGAGCCGGCCTTCGCCGACGGCGAGCAGCCGCTCGGTGTCCGCGCGCAACAGCTTCGGATAGGACGCTCGATCCACGCCTCGATTATGCGTCCCGGGCACCTGCTTCCTGCCGGAGCGCCCCCTGTCAGCGCGCCGTCTCGCGCACGCGCAGCGTCATCACGTCGACGGGCTCCCCGACGTCCGAGAGCCCGTCGGACTTGCGGGCGGTGACGGCACCGAACTCGACGATCTCCCCGCCGTGGGTGCCGGCGAACGCGTACAGACCATACGTGCCGTTCGCCGCACCGTCGCTCACCGTGAACGCGATCCGCTCCTCGAGGGTTTCCCCCGCGGCCAGATCGACGTCGATCGGGTCCAGGACCGGCTCGCCTTCCTCGCCGTTCGGGCGGACCGCCCCGGCCCACACCTGCCCCGTGTAGGGCGCGTCGTCGGGTGCTTCGACGAGCAGGGTGGCCTCGACCACCCCGCCGGACGCGGGCAGCGTCGTGGACGTGTCCGCGGTGAGGGAGACGCGCACGGGCAGATCCGTTCGGGGAACGGCGGGCCGGGTCGACGACGGGGATCCGTCGCCGATCTCCGGCCAGCCGTTGGCCCACACGATCCGGTCGATCATGCCCTCCCGTCGCTGCGCGCCGCTGGGCAGCTGGAGATCGTCGCGGGGAATCGCGTGGTAGACGATCCAGTCGTCGCCGGCGTCGTCGGTCACCACCGTGTTGTGCCCGGGCCCTGCCCACGGGTCGCTGCCGGCCAGGATGAGCGCGCCGCCACCGCCGTCGAGATCGTCGCCCTTGCGGTCGACGTACGGGCCGGTCAACGACTCGGACCGGCCGACGAGGACCCGGTAGGCGGTGTCGGCGCCGTTGCAGCAGTGGCCGGAGGAGAGGAACAGGTAGTAGTAGCCGTCGCGATGTTCGACGTGTGGTCCCTCGAAGCGTTCGTCCGCGACCCGGACCGGTTCGCCGGCAGGCGCGGTTCCCTCCGCATTCAGCGGGATGGCGTAGACGCCTTTGAAATTCCCGACGAACATCGTCTTCGTCGTGCCGTCGTCCCATACGAACGGATCGATCGTGCCCTGGACTCCGACGTCCTCGGCGCAGAACACGGGACGACCCAGGTCGGTCCACGGGCCGGCCGGTCCGGGTGCGGTGGCGAGACCGATGCACGGATTCGCCCCGTCCGGGAGCGCGTAGTAGAGGCTGTAGCCGGAGTCCGACTCGATCACGTGGGGAGCCCACACGTAGTTGTCCGGCGGGTGCCAGGTGGGAATCTCGGAGAACACGTCGTCGACGTACTTCCAGTCCGTGAGGTCGAAGGACGTGAAGACGGACATCCCGCGCAGGCCCCGGCCGTCGCCCCAGTCGTCACCCGTCGTGTACATGTAGTACGCCCCGTCGGATGCCCGCACGATGCTGGGGTCGGCCGCCACCGGCTCGACGATCGGGTTCGCCGCGGCCGACGGCGCCGGTGCGATCAGACAGGCGAGCAGCGCTGCGGCGGCGGCCCCCCGACGGACGTGGCGCCGCGCCGAGTGCGTGCCTCCCGCGTTCTTCCCCGTCTCGAACTTCCGCACGTCGCTCCCACCGTCGCACCCACATGGAACGGGGCAAATGTATACGGATGTGACTGATGTGAGAGTTGTGAACGACGGAAGCGGCGGGATCGAAACCGAACCGTGCCCTCGGACCGGTCCCGCGCCTCACACCGGCGGCAGCAACCGATCGAGGAATCCGTTGGTGAACACCCGATGCGGGTCGTGCCGGTCGAACGACGCGCGCGCCGCGTCCCAGCCCTCGTCGGCGGACAGTCCGGTGCGGTACATCGCCGGGACGACCTCACCGAGAAACCTCGGATCCCGGTATCCGCCCGCCGCGTCGAACGCCCAGCCCTTCGACCACTCCGACCGGAAGGTCGCGTAGTCACCGGAGTAATGGTCGGCCATCCACTGCTCCATCTCCTGGAAGAAGGCGGACTGTCCCGCGGTGCCGGGAACGGAGACGACGTTCATCCAGATGGCCGTGTCCCACTCGGGCCGGTCGGGACGGGGACGGACGGCCGACAGGTTCGGCGGGCCCGCCGACTCGACGAGCACCTCCGACTGATCGTCCACGGTGCACAGGCGCACCTCGAACGGCATGTTGACCGGATACTGCCCGAGCGAGGCGTAGTGGGTCATCCGTTCGTGCAACCACGTGGTGAACTCGTGGATGACGCGGGCGATGTTCGCCCGCCGCGTGAGGACCACCCCGCCGCCGGCGACGACGCGCAGCGTGGTGGCCCGCAGATAGAACAACAGGTCCTTCGACCAGCCCCACAGGTCGGCGGTGCCGGTGGCGGCGAGACCGGCGGCGACGGCCCCGAACTGGGCGGCGCCGAAGGCCGGGGTGGCGGCCTGCATCCCGCTCGCCACCTGACCGAGAGGCGTGGTGACCTCCTCGGGGATGCTGTCGGAGAAGAAGTAGTTGTACGGCCCGTGCACCTCGCGCGCGGTCGGCGGCTTCTCGGGGCACACCGACCAGATCTTCAACCACGGCGTCTGCGTGAAGGGGAACCAGATCGCCTCCACTCGGCCGGACTCCTCGACGAACCGCTCGAAGGTGCGGCCCGGAGCGCCGGGCGGGGCGAACAGTTCCTGCCACGGCACGTCGGTGAAGCTCTGGCAGCGCAGCCGGTAGTTGGCCCCGGCCTGCAGGGTCACCGAGGTGACGAAGCTGCGGCCCAGGTGGGCGAGCAGGGGCGTGATCTCGGGTTCGGACCGACGGAACTCGCGCAGTTCGTAGGCGCCGGCGGCGCCGTTCCACACGACGGCGGTGAGGGCGACGACGAGGTTCGACAGGGAGCCGAACGACTGGCCGGGGATCGCCCGCTCCCCCGCGGCCGGATAGGTGGCGCCGTGCGCGCCGATCGACAGCGCTCCGGCGATGGTGATGTCGCCGATGGCCGGCGTATTGGCCCACCCGAGGCCGTGCTGCTCCAGCGCGGTGAGGATCGATTCGATGCTCGCGCCCGCGCCGGCGGTGACGGTGGCGGGCGTTCCTGCGGGATCGACGGTGACGGCGTTCAGGTGCGCCATCGTGTCGATCAGCACGATCTTCTCGACGCTCTCGCCGGGCACGACGGTCAGCGGGCTCCAGCTGTGCATGGTGCCCCGCGGGCGGACGCGGTAGCCGTGGGCGCGGGCCCAGTCGGCGATGCGCACAACGTCGTGCGCATCGCGTGCGGTCGCGGTCCACACCGCGTCGAAGCGGATCGTCCGGGCCCAGTTCTCGAAGCGCTGCTGGGCCAGCGGGATATCCGCGGGGAATGCCGGGGGCGCCGGAATGGTGGCGCGCGGATCACCGACCGGGACTGCGCCGGCGGGTTTCCAGGCGAGACCGGTCAATCCCACGGCACCGGCGGCGCCGAGAAAGCCTCGTCGGCTGAGGGTCGTGGTGGAGACGGGGTCGCCGTCCGTCCGGGCATCGCGGGCTTTCACCGGGCTGGGCTCCGATCTGGCGAGAGGCAGAAACAGAGCAAAAATAGAACAAGTTCTCTTTCGATGCCAGTGGTTCCGAAATCCGCGTCAGCTGCCGGCGCGCGACACCCCGACGGCTTCGCGCAGGAGTTCCGGCGCGCCGTCGATCGACCACACCGCTATCGCGACCGCGGCGATCGTCAGCGCCGGGCCGAGGATCGCCAGCTCGAACGCGCCGCCGGCGCGGATGGCGAGGAACCCGGGCATCCGGATCTCCCACCAGCGTTCGCCGCGCCAGGGCACGAACGGCGCGAGAAACGGGATGCCCTCCTTGGTGACGGCGTCGCCCAGGCAGTGCGTCGCGCATCCGAGCGCTACCGCCACCCCGAGGCCCACCGAACCCACCTCGCCGGGGAACCAGTTCCACATGAGCACCGACAACACCGCCGAGGTCGCGGTCACCACGAGCCACCCGTTGCGCTTGGCCCAGCCGTCCGCGAGCCCGCGCAGCGCCAGGCCGAGCGTGACGAACAGGACGGCGACGACCGCGACCCGGTCGAACCGGGCGACGAGCATGGACACCCCCGCCCCCAGCAGGGCCGCGAACAGGGCCGTGTGCGTCAGCGTGCGATGGCCACCCCGGCGGCTACGGTCACGACGGCCCTTGGTGAGCGTGTAGTAGCCGAGCGAGAGGTTGTCGATGCCGCGCGCCGCCACCTGACTGACCGGCCCGAAGGACCGCGCCACCGTCGACTGCGGGGTGTCGAGATCCGGCAGCAGGGCTGAGCCGGCGCAGACCGCGGCGAACGCGAAGGTCTCCGCCGTGGAGCCGGGTCCACCCCACTCCGGGGGCAGCACGTCGGCGACGAGGAGGCCGACCAGCGCCCCGGACACCGCGTGGGTAGGACCCATGACCATCGCTGCAGGCACCTTTCGATCGGAGAACGGACCGGTGCCAACGTAGCAATCACATCCGACACTTCAGTAACACAGGTGTTCGATCGCCCGGAACACACGAAGGGCCACCCGCGGGAACGGGTGGCCCTGAGGGAGGTACCGGCTCAGGCGAGCTGGGCCTGCCACATCCAATGCGTCTGCTCGAGACCGGCGGTCTGGGCGATGAGCAGGTCCTGCGTGACCGGGTCCGCCTCGTCCGTCGCCGCGATGCGCTCGCGCAGGCGGCCGATGACGGCCGAGAGGTTGTCGGTGATCGACGCGACGACCTGCTCGTCCTTGGTCCAACCCGCACCGAACCCCTTGGTGCCCGAGTCCTGGGCGACGGTCGTGGCCCGTCCGTCCGGGCTGACGCCGATCGCCGTGAGCCGCTCCGCCACCTCGTCGGTGTAGGTCCGGGCGGCCGTGACGATCTCGTCCAGGGCGAGGTGCAGACTGCGGAACTGGGGGCCGACGACGTTCCAGTGCGCCTGCTTGGCGATCAAGCTCAGGTCGATCATGTCGACCAGGGTGTCCTGCAGAGCATCCCCCGCGATCTTCTGCTGGTCCGGATTCAGCGTGCTGGTGATGGGTCCGGTCATGATCCGAGCTCCTATCGGTGTCGATGTGCCTCCCGGCGGCGACGGACGTCGCGCCGGTCGTACTTCGGACATACTGCCCTGTTTCAACGCCCGAGGCGGTGGCCTGGTTCCCTGCGGCCGCAGGCAACGAAGTGGACACGGGACTCCCTGTTCTCGGAGTGTCCGTGGCGGCCGTGCCCCCGCGGGCGGATGATGGAGGAAGAATCCGCACCGAGGGAGGACAAAGAGATGCAGACGGTCGTCGTGTGGATACTGGCCACCCTCCTCTACTGGTGGGGCTTGCTCTGACGCGCGGTCAGGCCCGGCCCGACCGGACACCCTCCTCGATCTTCTTTCCGAGGTCGGTGTCGACATTCGACCAGTATTCGAAGATCCGGCCGTACAACGCCTCCGAGGTTCCGCCGAGGATGTGTCCGACGATGTTGCCCACCAGCCGCTCCCGAGCGGCGTCGTCGAGCACCTCGCGCACGAGCGTGCCGGCCTGACCGAAGTCGTCGTCCTCGGCATGCCGGACGTAGCCGGCCCGTACCGCCTCGGTGCCGAACTCCCACAGACCTTCGTCGCCGGCGAGCTGCGGGTCGGCGTGCGGGCCGCCGAAGCTGTTCGGCGCATACACCGGGGTGCCCGGGTCGTTGAACGAGTACCGCATGGCGCCGTCCTGCGAGTACGAGTTCACCTCGTTCTTCGGCGCGTTGACCGGCAGCTGCGCGTGGTTCGCGCCGATGCGGTAGCGGTGCGCGTCGGCATAGGAGAACACCCGGCCGAGCAGCATCTTGTCCGGCGACAGTCCGATGCCCGGCACGATGTTCGACGGCGCGAACGCGGCCTGCTCGATCTCGGCGAAGAAGTTGCGCGGGTTGCGGTTCAGCGTCCAGGTGCCGACCTCGATCAGCGGGTAGTCACGCTGGGACCACACCTTGGTCAGGTCGAACGGGTTGAAGCGATACCCCTCCGCCTCGGCCACGGGCATGATCTGCACCTTCAGCGTCCAGCTGGGGAACTCGCCCCGCTCGATCGCGTCGTGGAGATCGGCGCGATGGTAGTCCGGGTCGGTACCGGCGAGCCGGTCGGCTTCGGCCTGGGTGAGGAATTCGATGCCCTGGTTCGTCTTGAAGTGGTACTTGACCCAGAACCGCTCCCCTTCGGCGTTGACCCACTGGTAGGTATGGGAGCCGAAACCGTCCATGTGGCGCCAGGTTCGGGGGATGCCCCGGTCACCCATCAGCCACGTCACCTGGTGCGCGGTCTCGGGACGCAACGTCCAGAAGTCCCACTGCATGGTGTGGTCGCGCAGTCCCGAACCGGGCAGCCGCTTCTGGGAGTGGATGAAGTCGGGGAACTTGATCGGGTCCTTGACGAAGAACACCGGGGTGTTGTTGCCGACGAGGTCGTAGTTGCCGTCCCCGGTGTAGAACTTCACCGCGAATCCGCGCGGGTCACGCCACGTGTCGGGACTGCCCTGCTCCCCGGCCACCGTCGAGAACCGCACGAGGGATTCGGTTCTCGTGCCGGGCTGGAACAGCTTCGCCGCGGTGTACGCACTGACGTCGTTCGTGACGACGAGTTCGCCGAACGCGCCGCCGCCCTTGGCGTGCACGACGCGCTCCGGGACCCGTTCCCGGTTGAACTGGGCGAGCTTCTCGATCAGGTAGTGGTCGTGCAGCAGGATGGGGCCCTGCGTTCCGGCGGTGAGCGATTCGTCGTCGCTCGCGACGGGGATACCGACGCCGGTCGTGGTGGGGCGGGGATTCGTCATGGTGATCCTCCTGAGGAAGGGTGCCCGCCACACCACCGCGGGATGCGGTGGTGGCGGAGGGAAAAGCGTTGCTGAACTAGGATTCTCGACAATCGGGGCACAGACCCCAGAACGTCACTTCGGCCTCGTCGACGGCGAATCCGTGATCGTCCGAGGGCACGAGGCACGGGACCGCCCCGACGACGCAGTCGGTATCGGTCACCGCGCCGCAGTTGCGGCACACCAGGTGGTGGTGGTTGTCGCCGATCCTGGTCTCGTACCGGGCGGGTGAGCCGGCAGGTTCGATGCGGCGCAGTAGCCCGGCCCCGACACACGCCTTGAGCACGTCGTACACCGCCTGCGTGGAGACGGAGCCGAGTTCGCTCCGCACCGCGACCGCGATCTCGTCCGCATCGGAATGCGGTTGCGCGGCAACCGCGCCGAGCACGGCAACGCGCGGAGCAGTCACCCGCAGACCCGCGGCGCGCAGTTGCGCCGGGATGTCGACAGGCTCGTCCGTTCGGTGCATGACCCCAGTATGCCCCTTTTCTGGAATAGGTCAAGAAAATGGGCGAGATCGGTGCGAGCACGATCCTCCGATTCCACACAACGGACCCCTCGGTGCGGTCTACCCTGCTTCTCAGCCCACCGGAAGAGGTCCGCCATGCGCACCATCCCGATTTCTCGCGCCTCCGGGATCGCGATCGCGGCCGGCACCGCGCTCACCCTGCTGCTCGGCTGCTCCAGCGGTTCCGACTCGGAGTCGGAGCCCTACTCCTACGGGCCCACCGTCGATGTCGGCGACGGCACTGCACGGACCTATGTCGAGTCGGGCGACGACGGCACACCCCAGGCGATCGGGCTGCGCTTCTCGGCGACGGCACTCGACGGGCTCGCCGACGCCCTCGAGGTGCACACGCTCGAGTTCCCGGCCGAGGCGGACGAGACGGCCTTCGACCACCTGACCCTGGACTGGAACCCGCACGGGCACGAACCGGTGGGATTGTTCGACCAGCCCCACTTCGACATCCACTTCTATATGATCCCCGCCGAGAAGGTCGACGAGATCGACCCGGCCGCACCGGGATACGCCGAGTCGGCGGCCAACATGCCCGAACCACGGTACATGCCTGCGGACTACGTTCCCGCCGGCCCGCCGGAGGTGGCACTCGTCCCGCAGATGGGGATGCACTGGGTCGACGGCACCCTGCCGATCGCACCCGGACAGTACGACTTCACCCAGATCCTCATCGAGGGATCCTGGGACGGCGAATGGACATTCGTCGAACCGATGATGACCCGTGAGTGGCTGCTCACCCGGCCCACCGTCGACGAGCCGGTGAAGCAGCCGGAGGCCTATCAGCAGAGTGCGTACTACCCCACCACCTACTCGGTGAGCTTCGACGACCGGGAGCAGGAATACGTCGTCGAACTCGGTGGACTCACCATGCGAGAGGAGTCGTGACAGTGGTGCATCTTCGCACGTTCGCGGTGCTCGGAGTCGTCGGTGCGACGGCGACGGCGACAGCACTCGTCCTCGGCTCGGCGGCCGGAGCCCAGAGTTCCACGGCCCTCGACGGCCCGCCGCACCCGGTCGGCAACGGATCGGCCCACACGTACGTCACCGTCGGCCCCGACGGCACTCCCACCGCGATCGGCGTCCGCCTCGACGCGGCCGCACTCGACGGCCTCACGAGCGGTCTGCTGCCCACCACCGAGGCCTACGTCCTCGACGTGCCCGCCGGGGCGCCGGACACCGTCGTCGACCACGTCACGCTGGACTGGAACTCGCACGGCCACAATCCGGAGCACGGGTTCGACCAGCCGCACTTCGACGTGCACTTCTACCTCGTGGACACCGCGACGGTGGAATCGATCCACCCGTTCGTCCCCGGTTATCTCGAACGGGCCGCGAAGCTGCCAGACCCGAAGTATCTGCCGGAAGGCTACGCACCGTCGGACCCCCAGCCGATTCTCGGCACCGTCGCCAAAATGGGACTGCACTGGCTCGACACCACCGAGCCGCACGGGCACTTCACGGAAACGGTCCTGCAGGGTTCGTGGGACGGCCGGCACATCTTCATCGAGCCGATGATGACCAGGGACTGGCTCGCCTCCCGGCCCGACCTGCACGAGGACCTGCGCCAGCCGAGCGCGTACCAGCAGTCCGGCTACTACCCCACCACCTACTCCGTGACGTGGGACGACGCGGCCGGGCAGTACGTCGTCGAGCTCGGCGGGCTCACGATGCGCGAGGCGTCGTGAGCCCGGTGCCGCCCGTCAGCGCACCGTCCGGGCCGGCCCGATGCTCATCCGGCCCGAGGTGATCACGATGCCGTGGTGTGCCCCCGGCAGCAACCACTGC
The DNA here is from genome assembly GCF_021441945.1 of Rhodococcus sp. DMF-1. NCBI lineage: Bacteria > Bacillati > Actinomycetota > Actinomycetes > Mycobacteriales > Nocardiaceae > Rhodococcus > Rhodococcus sp. DMF-1. The sequence continues at coordinate 5,105,114 of NZ_CP090442.1, read as the reverse complement.
CCGAGCGTCGGGCCCTGCGCCTCGACGCGGACCCGCGCGTAGCGGAACCGCCCCCGCAGCCGCGCCGTGGCCCGGGCCTGACTGCCGTCCGGTTCGGGCTGGGCGAATGCCAGTCCGCCGACGATCGGCAGTTCGGGACCACGCGGGGACGCGTCGGTGTCCACCTTCCACGTGTGGCCCGTGGCCGAGAACCGGCCGGTGACGTCGCCGTCGAACGAGGCGAGCACCTTCGGCAGGTGCCAGTGCTCGCGGCCGCCGTGCACGGACGCCTCGGAGTCCACGGCGATGAACGGCACCGCCATCGCCGGGATCAGGCCCGGGCGCAGGACGGGACTGGCGAGCACCTCACGGTAGGGACCGACGGGCGAGTCGAGATAGTCCACCACCATCGCGAGGGTGAACGGCAGGGTCCGGCCACCGGGGCCGAACTGCGCCGCCCCCGGCGCACTGCGATGCCACCACAGGGCGGCGCGCGCCTGCGCCGACCACGGGGGTGGCGCGGATGTCGGCCAGTCGGTGCGTTCGTCGGTGCTCTCAGGCACGCTCCACAACACGGGCGGCCTCCTCTCGTCGGACTGGATGGATCGGCAGGCGCAGCGCCCCGGGTGCGGAGTCCGGAACGCTGGGGCGCACCGGCTGCACGGCGGTGACCGGCACGTACCCGGAGCCGGGCGCCGGACGCGGGTCGGCCTCGCCCTTGTTGGGCCACAACGCCATCGCCCGCTCGGCCTGCGCCGTGATGGTGAGCGACGGGTTCACGCCCAGATTGGCACTGACGACGGATCCGTCCACGACATGCAGACCGTCGTGACCGTAGACGCGCAGGTAGGGGTCGACGACACCGGACTCGGGCGAATCCCCGATCACGCAGCCGCCGAGGAAGTGCGCGGTCATGGGAATGTCGACCAGGTCCGCGATCGATCCGCCCGCGTCGCCGTCGATCCTGTCGGCGACCCGCCGGATCGCCTCGTGACCCACCGGGATCCACTCCGGCGGCGGCGCACCCGGTCCGCGGCGGCTCGTGAGCCGGCGCCCGAAGAACCCGCGCTTGCTCGTCAGTTCGAGCGAGTTGTCGTCGGTCTGCATGACCAGCGCGATCACGGTCCGCTCGGACCAGCGCCGCACCGACAGGCTGCGCAGGAACGCCGCCGGATTACGGGCCGCCACGGCGAAGAACTTCGCCAGCCGCGGTGTCCGGCCGCCACCGTCGACCAGCAGGGCCTGGAGGAGTCCGATAGCGTTGCTGCCCTTGCCGTATCGCACCGGTTCGATGTGGGTGTGGTCGTCCGGGTGGAAGGAGGCGGTGATCGCGATACCCCGGGAGTAGTCCACGCTGCGGTCCTGCGCCGTCGCGGCGAGCACCGCTTCGGAATTGGTGCGCACCACCGTGCCCAGCCGCGGCGACAACCGCGGCAGCGCACCGGTCTCGCGCATCGCGAGCAGCAGCCGCGACGTGCCGTAGGTGCCGGCGGCGAGCACCACCTGGTCGGCGGTGTACACGTCGTGGCGCTTGCGGATCCGGTTCGTGCTGCGGGTGCGGACCTCGTATCCGCCGCCGGCGCGCGGGCGGATCCCGGTGACGGTGGTGAGCGGGTGGATCGTCGCACCGGCCTGCTCCGCGAGGTACAGGTAGTTCTTCACCAGGGTGTTCTTCGCCCCCACCCGGCAACCGGTCATGCAGCCGCCGCACTCGGTGCAGCCGGTCCGGTCCGGGCCGGCGCCGCCGAAGAACGGGTCCGGGACCGTCTGCCCCGGCTCGCCGAAGAACACCCCGACCGGCGTGGTGGTGAACGTCTCCCCCACCCCCATCTCCTCGGCCACCGAACGCATCACGTCGTCCGCGGGGGTCGTCAGCGGATTCGGGCGCACCCCGAGCATCCGCGCCGCCTGCTCGTAGTACGGTCCGAGCTCGGCCTGCCAGTCGGTGATGTGCCCCCACTGCGGGTCCTGGAAGAAACGGGCGGGCGGCCGGTAGAGGGTGTTGGCATAGTTGAGCGATCCGCCGCCGACGCCTGCGCCCGCCATGACCAGGACGTCGGGCAGCAGATGGATGCGCTGCACGCCGTAGCAGCCCAGCGCCGGCGCCCACAGGTACTTGCGCAGCCGCCAGCTGGTCTTCGGGAGTTCGTCGTCGGCGAACCGCCGGCCGGCCTCGAGGATGCCGACGCGGTAGCCCTTCTCGGTCGCGCGCAGCGCGGCGACACTGCCGCCGAAGCCGGAGCCGACGACCAGTACGTCGTAATGGGTCATGCCGCAATCCTTTCGGCCGCGGGGCGGGCGAGGTAGTTCTCGGGGTCGAACTGCCGGGTCCGGGCGCGGTACCGCCAGGTGAACGTAGGCCACATCACCGAGTTACGGCCCTTGCGGTCGAGGTACCAGCTGTCGCAGCCGCCCGCGTTCCACACCGTGCCCGCGAGGGCTGGATCGAGTTCGGCGTTGTAGGTGCGCTGCGCGCCCGCGGTCACCTCGACGGCGGACAGACCCCGGGACCTCATGGCGCGCAATGCATCCGCGATGTAGGCGGCCTGCGACTCGAGCATGTACACGATCGAGCTGTGACCGAGGTTGGTGTTCGGCCCGTACATCAGGAAGAGGTTGGGGAAACCGTGGACCGCGATGCCCAGATAGGCGCTGGGGCTGCCGTTCCAGGTCTCGGCGAGGGTGCGGCCGTCGCCGCCTCGGATGTGCTGGGCCACCGGTGGTTCGGTGACGGTGAAGCCGGTACCGAAGATGACGGTGTCGACCTCGTACTCGTTGCCGGCTTCGTCGACGACCCCGTTCTCGGTGAGGGCGGTCAGCCCGGACGCCACGACGGTGACGTCGGGCCGGGTGATCGCCGGGAACCAGTCGTTGGACAGCAGGATCCGTTTGCACATGATCCGGAACTTCGGGGTGAGCTTCGCCCGCAGCTCCGGATCGGCGACCTGCCTGTCGAGCACCGACAGCGCCCGGCGCTCGAACAGCGGCACGAGCCACCGGCGTGCGAACGGGCGTGTCATCCCGACGACGTACGTCTCCTTCTGCCCGTAGACGGCCGCGCGAACGACCTTCTGTGCGAGCGGGAAACGCCGGTAGAGGGCCCGCACCGGACGCGCGATGGTGTGGTCGTGCTTGGGCATGACCCACGAGGCGGTGCGCTGGAACAGTGTCAGGTGCCCGACGGTGTCGACGATGGCGGGGACGAACTGGATCGCGGAGGCGCCGGTGCCGATCACGGCGACGCGCTTGCCGGTCAGGTCGTAGTCGTGGTCCCACTGCGCCGAATGGAACATCTTGCCGCGGAACGATTCCAGTCCCGGCACCTTCGGCAGGGTGGGGGTGGACAACGCGCCGGTCGCCGAGACGAGCACCTCGGCGGTGAGGTCACCACGCGACGTCGACACCATCCAGCGGGCGCTTTCGTCGTCCCATTGCGCGTCACGCAGTTCGCACCCGAACATCGTCCGGTCGGTGACGCCCTGCTCCTTCGCGACCCGGCGCAGGTAGGCGTAGATCTCCTCCTGGGTACCGTGAGCCTTCGACCAGTCCGGTTCGGGCGCGAAGGAGAACGAGTACAACGCGCTCGGCACGTCGCAGGCCGCACCCGGGTAGGTGTTCACGCGCCAGGTGCCGCCGACGTCGTCGCCTCGTTCGATCACGAGGACGTCGGCGCGCGGATCCTCGCGCAGGAGGGTGGCGGCCATGCCGATGCCCCCGAAGCCCGCCCCGACGACGAGCGTGTGTACGTGCGGCGGGAGGGTCTCGATGCTCACTTCATCACCAGTTCCTTCCAGACCGGGAGCAGCCGCTCCCGGATCTCACGATCCGATTCGGGGGTACGCATCAGGGCGGCGACGGCAAGTCCGCGAGCGAGTTCGATGCTCAGGTCGATCTCGTCGGGCCCCATCCGGTCACCCATGATCTCCAGGCAGCCGACCCGCAGCGCATCGGAGACCTTGCGCTCGAGGGGGATCACCGCCTCGTGCAGGGCGGGATCGGTCCGCGCGGCCACCCACAGCTCGAGCGCGGCATGGAACAGCGGCCCGCGGAACGCGTCGGTGAGGACGTCGAGGCCCCGCTCGGGGTCCGGGCTCGCCTCGAGAATCTCCGTCAGGCGCTTGTCCACGAGGTGTTCGACCGCGGCGACGACGAGTGATTCCTTGGTCGGGAAGTGATGCAGTTGCGCGCCCCGGGACACCCCGGCCCGCTTGGCGATCACCTGCGTGGTGGTGCGTGCGTAGCCGAGCTCGACGAGCGAGTCGACGGCCGCGTCGAGGAGTTTCGCCCGGGTCACGGCGGTGCGCTCGGCCTGCGTGCGCCCGGTGCCCGTGGATGTGGTTCGAGTCACAGAACGGACGGTAACAGTCAATGAACAAACAGTCCAGACTGCTTGCAAATAACCGGCGGGCCGGCGTCACTCCAGCTGGCGGGCGTAGCCACCCAAAAGCAACTGGAATTCAACCGTTGACTATTTCAATCGTTATTGGTCTACTGTGATCTGCGCGACAAACGTCGCAGAAGGAGGACCGCCGTCTCCATGAGTGCCGTGTCGCTCGACCGCACCGTCTACGAATCCGACCACGACGCGTTCCGCGAAACCGCGCGACGCTTCGCCGAGCGCGAGGTCGCACCGCACCTCGAGGAGTGGGCCGCCACGGGCCGCGTCGATCGTGAGCTGTACCGGCAGGCCGGCAAGCTCGGCCTGCTCGGGGTCGCCGTGCCGGAACGGTTCGGCGGCGGCGGCATCGACGACTTCCGGTTCGGGGCCGTGCTCATCGAGGAACTCGCCCGCGCCGGCGCCCAGGCCGTCACCATGGGGCTGTCGGGATTCAACGACCTGGTCGCGCCGTACTTCACGGCCCTCGGCACCGACGAGCAGAACCACCGCTGGCTCGCCCCGATGGTCGCCGGCGAGACGATCGGCGCGATCGCGATGACCGAGCCCGGCACCGGCAGCGACCTCGCCGCCGTCACCACCACGGCGATCCCCGACGGCGACCACTTCGTCCTGAACGGCAGCAAGATCTTCATCTCCAACGGCATCCTCGCCGACACGATCATCGTCGTCGCAAAGACCGATCCCGCCGCCGGGAAGAACGGGGTGAGCCTGCTCGTCGTCGAGGACGGCATGCCCGGCTTCACGAAGAACGGCCCGCTCGACAAGGTGGGCCTGTCCGCCCAGGACACCGCCGAGCTGGTGTTCGACGACGTCCGAGTGCCCCGGACCCACCTCCTCGGCGAGGAGAACAAGGGCTTCGGCTACCTACGGCACAACCTGCCGCAGGAGCGGCTGAGCATCGCGGTGACGTCCATGGCCCTGATGACCCGAACGTTCGAGACGGCGTTGCGCCACGCCACCGACCGCAGGGCGTTCGGGCAGCGCATCGCCGACTTCCAGGCCAACCGCTTCTACCTCGCCGAACTGGCCACCGAGATCGAGGTCGCCCAGGTGTTCGTGGACCGCTGCATCCTCGACGCCGCCCACGGACGCCTCGACGAGGTGACTGCGGCGATGGCGAAGTGGTGGGTCACCGAGCTGCATCTGAAGGTCGTGCACCGTGCCGTGCAACTGCACGGCGGCTACGGCTTCATGAAGGAGTACGACGTCGCCCGCGACTATCTGGACTCCCGGGCCGGGACGCTCTACGGCGGCACCACGGAAATCATGAAGGAGATCGTCGGCCGCAGGCTCACCCGGCCGTAGCCGCTTCGATCCAGAACATCCTGAAATTCCCAGGCATCGAGGAGATCCCGTGCTCAACCAAGGTACCGGTACGTGGCCGCGCCGACGCGCCCGGCAGGCCCCCGACGCGGTCGCGCTCGCCTTCCGCGGCACCGGCGTCACCTACCGCGAACTCGACGAGCGGGTCACCCGGCTCGCCCACGCCCTGCGCGCCCAGGGTGTCGGCCCCGGGGACCGCGTCGCGCTGCTGTCGGCGAACCACCCCGCCTATCTCGAAGTGCTGTTCGCCGCCGGTCTGCTCGGGGCGGTGTTCGTGCCGCTCAACGCCCGGCTGACCACCCCCGAGGTGGAGTACTGCCTGGCCGACTCCGGCAGCATCGTCCTGGTCCATTCCGCCGCCCTCACGGACGTCGCCGACGCCGCCGCGACCGCGGCCGGCACCACCCGGCGCGTGGTCCTCGACGGTGCGCCCGACGACCGGGCCGTCGGCTACGAGGAGATCGTCGCGGCCGCTCCCACCGACCGCCTCGACCTCCCGGTCACGCACGAGGACCCGTGCTTCATCATGTACACCTCCGGCACGACGGGCCGGCCCAAGGGTGTCGTCCTCACCCACGGGAACGTGGTGTTCGCGGTGATGAACCCGATCGTCGACCTCGACTTCCTGTCCGACGAGGTGGCTCTCGTCGCCGCACCCCTGTTCCACACCGCCGCATTGAACTTCGTCGCCCTGCCCACCCTGCTCAAGGGCGGCACCGTGCTCATCGAGGAAGGCTTCGAGCCGGGCCGCATCCTCCACCTGATCGAAACCGAAAGGGTCACCTACTCGTTCGGGGTGCCCACGATGCTCGACGCGATGAGCGCCCACCCGAACTGGGACCGCACCGACCTGAGTTCGATCCGGCGCTGGATCGTGGCGGCCGCACCGGTTCCGCCGCGGACCCTGCAGACCTACACCGCCCGCGGCGTCCGCCTCTGCCAGGGATACGGGCTGACCGAGACCGGTCCGGGCGCGCTGATCCTCACCCCCAAGGACGCCGAGCGCAAGCTCGGCACCGCGGGCGCGCCGCACTTCTTCACCGACGTGCGTGTCGTCGACCCCGACGGCACCGAGGCCGCCCCCGGAGAACGCGGCGAGATCCAGATCTCCGGCCCGAACGTGATGCAGCGCTACTGGAATCGACCCGACGCCACCGCCGACGCGTTCACCGGCGACGGCTGGTTCCGCTCCGGCGACGTGGGGGTTCCCGACGAGGACGGCTTCGTCACGATCGTCGACCGGCTCAAGGACATGATCATCTCGGGGGGCGAGAACATCTACCCCGCCGAGGTGGAGGCCGCCATCCTCGACCTGCCCGGCGTGCTCGGCTGCGCCGTCTTCGGTGTGCCCGACGAGAAATGGGGCGAGGTCGGCCGGGCCGCGGTCACCCTCGCCGACGGCGTCACCCTCACCGAGGAAGAGCTGTTCGCCTTCCTCGGCGAGCGTCTCGCCAAGTACAAGATCCCCACATCGCTCCTCGTTCTCGACGAGATCCCCCGCAACGCCACCGGAAAGGTCCGCAAGGACACGTTGCGCGAGCAGTACGCCCACTGACCCGACCGCCACTGCAGGAGCCCCCATGACTGTCACCGCATCCGCGGACATCACTGCGGCCCAGAGGAAGAAGGAAGTTCGACGCGTCGTGCTGTCGAGCTACCTGGGCAGCACGATCGAGTTCTACGACTTTCTGCTCTACGCGACCGCGGCAGCGATCGTCTTCGCCCCCGTGTTCTTCTCGGACCTGTCCCCGCTCGCCGGGACCATCGCGTCGATGGGCACGTTCGCCGCGGGCTACCTCGCCCGCCCCTTCGGGGGCATCGTCTTCGGGCACTTCGGCGACCGGTACGGCCGCAAGTCGATGCTGCTGATCTCGATGACGGTCATGGGCGTGGCCTCGTTCCTCATCGGCCTCGTCCCACCGGCGTCGGCGATCGGATCCTGGGCCGCGATCATTCTCGTGCTGCTGCGCGTGTGCCAGGGCATCGCCGTCGGCGGCGAGTGGGGCGGGGCGGCACTCATGTCCCTCGAGCACGTCGGCGGGCGGGGACGCGGCTTCGCCGCGGCGTTCACCAACGCCGGCGCACCCACCGGTTCGCTGCTCGGCACCCTCGCCCTGGCACTGGTGGCGCTGCTGCCCGAGGACGACTTCCTGTCGTGGGGCTGGCGCATCCCGTTCCTGCTGTCCGCGGTGATGCTGGCCGTCGGCCTGTTCGTCCGGGCCCGGGTTTCCGAGAGCCCGCTGTTCCGGGAGGCGATGGCCAAGCAGGTCGAGGTCGATGCCGCCGCCGTGGACCGGCCCACCCCGCCGATCCTGAGCATCCTGCGCCGGCCGCGAAATCTGCTGCTCGTCGCCCTGGGCTGCATGGCCAGCTTCGGGATCCAGACCATGTTCACCACCTTCGCCATCGGGTACGCATCCCACTCCGGGGTGACCCGATCGCAGGCGCTGATGGCGTTCGCCGTCTGCCAGTTCGTCGCGATCTTCACCCTGCTCGGATTCGCCCGCCTCTCCGACCGCGTGGGCCGGCGCCCGGTGATGCTCTTCGGCCTCGGCGCGTTCGTCGTGCTGATCGTGCCGATCCTGGCGCTGCTCTCGTCCGGCAACGTCGCGCTGGTGACGCTCGGGTTCGTGCTCGGCTTCGGCGTCTGCCAGTCCGCGACGTACGGTCCGATGGCCGCTTACATCGCCGAGCAGTTCGGCACCGCGGCCCGGTACACCGGCGCCTCGCTCGGCTACCAGGGCGCGACACTGCTCGGCGCGGGCTTCACGCCGGTGATCCTCGCGTCGCTGCAGGCGGCCGCCGGCGGCGGCACCGGACTGGTCGCGGCGTTCATGATCGGTCTGGCAGTCCTGAGCGCGGTGTTCATCCTCTTGGCGAAGGAGAGCAAGGACCGCGATCTGAGCACCTACGAGCACTGATACGCGAACCCCGAGGGCGCGCAGGGAAATCCCTGCGCGCCCTCGGGGTTTCCGACTCCGGTCAGCGCCGCACCGGCCGGTGCTCCGGATACGCCCGCGCCGAGGTCTCCACCGCCGTGGGGAACGGCTCGAACGCCGCCTCGAGCGGCCGGATATTCGGGTGCGTACCGCCGGCTCCGCGACCACAATGGGACGGCAACGACGAAGGAGACGAAATGGTGCAGCCACGGTCCCGGGAGTTTGCGCAGGTAGACGTGTTCGCCGCCGAACCGTATCGGGGAAACCCCGTCGCGGTGGTTCTCGACGGCGCCGGCCTCCCGGACGAGGCGATGGCGCAGTTCGCGGCGTGGACGAACCTGTCCGAGACCACGTTCGTCCTTCCCCCGACGACCGCCGGGGCCGACTACCGGCTCCGCATCTTCACTCCGGCCGCGGAGATCCCGTTCGCCGGTCACCCCACCCTCGGCTCGGCGCAGGCGTGGCTCGAGGCCGGCGGGGTGCCGAACAGCCCGGGTCTGCTCGTCCAAGAGTGCGGAGCCGGACTCGTCGCACTGCGCCGCGGCGACGAGTCCCTGGCATTCCGGGCTCCCGAACCGGTCCGTCGCGGCGACCTCGACGACGAGCACCTGGCCCGGATCGCGCGGGGGCTCGGGATCGACCGTGCGCGAATCGTGGCGCACAACTGGGTCGACAACGGACCCGGCTGGGCCGCGGTCCTGCTCGGGTCCGCGCAGGAGGTGCTCGACCTCGAACCCGACGACCAGCACATGCGCGATCTCATCCTCGGCGTCGTCGGTCCCTACCCGCCGGGATCGCCGCTGCAGTTCGAGGTGCGCGCCTTCGCGGCGCCCGTGGGCGTCAGGGAAGACCCGGTGACGGGCAGCCTCAACGCCGGCCTGGCCCAGTGGCTGATCGGTGCCGGCCTCGCGCCGGCCGACTACCGGGCGAGTCAGGGCACTCGCGTCGGCCGCCGCGGCATCGTGACCGTGCATTCGTCCGGCGACGAGGTGTGGATCGGAGGACGCAGCACGACGTGCATCCGGGGCGCCGTGCACCTGTAGGGCACCGGTCTCGGGACGGGGTCTCCCGTCGTCTCCGTGCGACTACGCCGACAGCGCTCGGGCCAGATCGTCGGGGACCGGCATCGGCGTGGTCAGTCCGGCGGCGACCCGTCCGATGTTGCCTTCGGGATACCGGCCGGTCATCGAACCGGGGGCAGCCACGAGGATCCGCACGACCTGCCCGAAAGCCTCGCGGCGGTCACGGCAGCGCAGGGCCAGGGCGAGCATCGCGGCGTGGTTGCAGGTGTGCAGCCACGGGTCCGGCTGCGAGAGGATGTGTGCGCGTTCGAGATGGCGCCACCGCTGTTGCGGGTCGACGGCGGTTCTCGACGCCGTCATCTCCTGTCGGTAGAGGGCTCGGGCAGTGGCACCGATACGAGGCATCATCGATCCTTCGGTTCAGGAGGGGTTCGGCAACAATCGCATTCGGATCCGCAGCAGCATTCCGGCGCGTCATCGGTCACCACTGCGGGTACTGGACAGCAGGTTCGGCCCCTCCAGGCTTCGAGTCCTTCCCGCACCGCGAAGACCGCAATGACGAGTGCCGCGACCGGATCGGCCCACGACAGACCGAATGCGCTGTTGAGTACCAGCCCGATCAGCAGCACGGCCGAGAGGTACGTGCACAGCAGCGTCTGCTTCGAATCGGCCACGGCGGAGGCGGATCCGAGTTCGCGCCCGGTACGCCGCTGAGCCCAGGACAACACGGGCATGATCACCAGGCTCGCCGCGGCCAGCGCGATCCCGACCGGCGAGTGCCGGGCTTCGCCGATCCCGAGCAGCGATCGGATCGAGTCGACGCCGACATACAGGGCGAGCCCGAAGAACGAGAACGCGATGATCCGCAGCGTGGCCTTCTCGCGGGCTTCCGGATCTCGGCCGGCGAACTGCCAGGCCACCGCGGCGGCGGAGGACACCTCGATCAGCGAATCGAGCCCGAACCCGATCAGCGCCGTCGACGACGCCCGCGCGCCCTCGGTCAATGCGACGCTCGCTTCGACGATGTTGTACGCGATCGTCGCGGTCACCAGCAGCCGGATCCGTTTCGTGAGCACGGCCCTGCGCGGCGCCGACGGCGCGGGGGCGTGTGGCCGCGCGGACATCAGCAGCAGTCCTCGGCCGCGGCGGCGGGACAACACGAGGGGTCCACCGTCAGGACCAGGTCGAGCAGGTCGTCGAGTGCGTGCCCGATCCGGCGATCGGCGAGTTCGTAACGATTGCGCCGGCCTTCGGGCACCGCGACGACGAGACCGCACCCACGCAGGCACGCCAGGTGGTTCGAGAGGATCTGCCGGCTGACGCCGATCGCCTCGGCCAGTTCCGAGGGATAACCCGGGCCACGCCGCAGGGTCAGCAGAATCCGTGTCCGGGTCGGATCCGAGAGGGCATGACCGAACCGGGACAGCGCGTCGTGATGCTCCACCGTCTCCACGACCTCGAATGTACATCGAATCCTGTATTCAGGAAATGATGTATCGAATCGCCGTCCGCGAGGCAGTACCGGCCGGCGCGCCGCCGCTAGACTCGGCGGCCACATGCCGACCGCAGCCGAGGACGGGTGATGGACACTCTCGCGCGTTACGTCGAACTGTTCGTGCCGATGCTCTGGCTCGGAATGGTGCTCGCGATCTCCTTCCTGGAGGCGCCTTTGAAGTTCCGGGCGCCGGGGATCACCATCCCGCTCGGACTCGGCATCGGGCGCCTGGTGTTCCGGGCCCTGAACACGGTCGAGGTCGTTCTCGCCGTCGCGCTGATCGTCGCGTGCCTGATCCTCTCGCCGGGCACGACGGGCTGGGTGCTGCTGCTGGTGACCGTGGCCGTGCTGGCGGTGCAGGTGGCGGTGGTCCGGCCGCCGTTGACACGCCGGTCGAACCGCGTCCTCGCCGGCGAGGACGTGCCCCGCTCGAACGCGCACTACGCGTACGTGGCACTCGAGATCGCCAAGGTCGCCTTGTTGATCGCGCTCGCGATCGTGCTCGCCGGCGCCATCGTCTGATCCCGGCGGACGATCGCGCCCCACGGGGCCGTCACGTCGTATGCCCGCCTTGCCTCCGGCACGGCCCTACAGTAGGAATCGAGGAGCTCATCGCCGTCGACGCTGCCGGCGTCACGGAGCCGAACACGAGGGGGCGTACCGATGCCTGTGACAGCCACTGTTCACCGGCCGGTGCGCGCGGCGAGTCTGCGGTCGCGTCGCCCTCGTCCCACCGAGGCGCCGCGAGGGCGCAGGAGGTAATCCCACAATGGCGGACACTTCGGTTCGCGACCTGCCCCCCGCGCTCGGGAACGAGGACCTGGCGCGGCTGCTGGACGGACGCCGGCCGGCGGTGTTCCTCGACTACGACGGAGTACTCACCCCGATCGTGTCGCGACCCGAGGACGCTGTGATCTCGGACGGTATGCGTACCGTCGTCCGAGATCTCGCAGCACGGTGCCCGGTCTGCGTCGTGACCGGCCGGGACCGGGCGGTGGTGCAGCAGCTGATGGGCGTCGACGACCTCGTGGTGGCCGGCAGCCACGGCTTCGACATCTGGACTCCGCAGCGCGGCTCCGTCTCCGACGACCGCGTGGCCCGGTTCGCGGACCTCGTCGCCGCGGTGACCGAGCGGCTCCGCGCCGAGATCGGGACGATCCCGGGTGCGCTGGTGGAGCCGAAACGCGCGTCGGTCGCAGTGCACTACCGGCTCGTCGACCCTGCGGACCGGAATCGGATCGAGGCGGTCGTGCAGACCCTGCTCACCGAGCATCACGGCGAACTGAAGGTCACCCCGGGAAAGATGGTGTACGAGCTCGCGCCCGCCATCGACTGGGACAAGGGCCGGGCCGTGCTGTACCTCGTGGACGTTCTCGGTCTCGACTCGGCCGACACGGTACCGGTGTACCTGGGCGACGACATCACCGACGAGGACGCCTTCCGGGCGTTGCGCGGGCGGGGGATCGGCATCCTCGTGGGCCGGCCGGACGATCCGGAGATGGCGGGCCGGACCACGGCCGCCGAATTCGCACTCGCCTCCGTCGACGAGGTGGAGCGCTTCTTGACCACACTGGCGCGGTGATCGGGGGCCACGCCCAGGGACATCCAGGGGGACGTCGTGCAGGACCCGAAGTTCGAACTCGACTACGACCGGTTCGACAGCGCGTCGGAGGGACTGCGAGAGGCGCTGACCTCCACCGGCAACGGCTACTTCTGCACGCGCGGCACCGCCGAGTGGGAGGACATGAGTCCCATCCACTACCCCGGCACGTACGTGCACGGGATCTACAACCGCGAGACCACCATCATGGGCGGCCGCCCGGTGCTGAACGAGGATCTGGTCAACGTCTCGAACTGGCTGGTCCTCAAGCTTCGCATCGAAGGCGGGGACGCCGTACGGCTCGACGACGTCGACGTGCTGTCCTACCGGCACACCTACGACATCCGGCTCGCCACGGTGAAGCGCGAGGTGCGATTCCGGGACCGGTTCGGGCGGGAGACCACCCTGCGGAGCCGTCGCTTCGTGAGCATGGCCCAGAGCCATCAGGCCGGGATCGAATGGACGCTGGTCCCGGAGAACTGGTCCGGGACGGTGGAGGTGGTCTCGGCACTGGACGGCCGCGTCACGAACCAGATCGTCGCCCGCTACCGGCAGCTCGAGGGCCGCCATCTGGATCCGGTATCCCCGCGTACCTTCGGCAACGAGACCATCGCGCTGCGCGTGCAGACCCGCCAGTCCGACATCTACATCGCCGAGGCCGCCCGTACCCGGGTCTTCCGCGGGGAGGGCTACGACGGCGGACCGCTCGAGGTCGACCGCTCGCTGTACCAGATGGAGGACTACATCCAGCAGGTGCTCTCCTTCGACGTCGAGCAGGGCCGGCCGACGCGCGTGGAGAAGATGGTGTCGCTGTTCACCTCCCGGGACAATGCGATCACCGAGGCGCTGGCCGCGTCCGGCCGGCACGTGCTGCGGTACCCGGACTTCGCCCCCGCGTATGCCGAGCACGAAGCGGCGTGGGACGAACTGTGGGACATCTGCGACGTCCGGCTGCCCAGCGAACCGCGTGCCGACCTCCTGCTGCGGCTCCATGTCGCGCACGTGCTGCAGGTCTGTTCCCGGCACACGGCGCGGCACGACGTCGGCGTGCCGGCACGTGGACTCAACGGAGAGGCGTACCGGGGGCACGTGTTCTGGGACGAGATGTACATCCAGCCCTTCCTGAACCTGCGGATGCCGGAGGTGACCCGGAGCCTGCTGCTCTACCGGTACCGCCGGCTGTCCGAAGCCCAGGCCGCGGCCGAGGAGGCCGGGTACCGCGGCGCGATGTTCCCCTGGCAGAGCGGCAGCGACGGCACCGAGGAGACCCAGGCAGTCCATCTCAATCCCCTTTCCGGGCAGTGGGATCCAGACCTCAGCCGGAATCAGCGGCACGTCAACGCGGCGATCTTCTACAACGTGTGGCGCTTCCTGCAGGCGACCGACGACACGGAGTTCCTGGCCGACTACGGCGCCGAGCTCATGCTCGAGATCGCCCGGTTCTGGGCGTCGGTGGCCCACTACAACTCCGAGCGCGAACGCTACGAGATCCACGGTGTGATGGGGCCGGACGAGTTCCATGAACGCCACCCCGGCGCGGCCGAGGCCGGTTTGCGCAACAACGCCTACACCAATGTCATGGTGGCCTGGATCATGGCGACGGTTCCGGCGGTGCTCGGCTCGCTCTCGTCCAGCCGGCGCGGCGCCCTGCTCGCCCAGCTCGCGGTCACCGACGAGGAGCTGCGCACATGGGACGACATGAGCCGGCGGATGTTCGTGCCCTTCCACGAGGGCGTCGTCAGCCAGTTCGAGGGTTACGACGAACTCGAGGAACTCGACTGGGAGCACTACCGCGCCGCATATCCCAACATCCAGCGGCTCGATCGCATCCTCCGGGCGGAGGGCGAGGATCCGAACCGGTTCAAGATGGCCAAGCAGGCCGACACGGTGATGTTGTTCTTCCTGCTCGACGACGACGAACTGCACACGACGTTCGAGCGGCTGGGCTATCCGTACGACCGGGAGCTGGCCCGGCGCACCATCGAGTACTACGACCAGCGGACCTCACACGGGTCGACGCTCAGCCACGTCACCTTCGCCGGAGTGCTCGCCGACATCCATCCGCCCAGCTCGTGGGAACGCTTCATGCTGGCACTCGAGAGCGACGTCAGCGACATCCAAGGTGGAACCACCAAGGAGGGCATCCACATGGGCGTCATGTCCGGCACGCTCGACCTGCTGCAGAGCAGCTTCGTCGGCGCCCGGGTCTACGACGGTGTGCTGCTGTTCCGGCCCCGCCTCGTGGACCGGCTCGACGGCGTGTCCTTCTCGATCCGGTTCCGGGGCACCCCGCTACGGGTACGCATCGTGGGTGGCGAACTGACCGTGCTGGCCCAGTCCGAGGGGTTCCACGGACCCGTCCGGGTGGGTCTCGACGGTCAGGTCTGCGAACTCGGCGCCGGGGAGAGTTGTGTGTTCACCCTGCCCACCCAGGAACCGTCGATGCCCTGAGCACCGCCCAACCGTTGTGGCCGAATGTCACATGCGGTCGATCCAACCGACCGAATGTGACATTCGGTCACCGGCGCCGGCGTCCTACGGCAACGAGCGGCGCATCAGTTCGGCGACGCTCCGGTCGTACGCGACGAGCGTGACGATCTCGACGGCGGTGCGGGCGGAGGTCAGCGCGGTGACCGCCTGCCGGATCGCGTCCTCCCTCGGCCAGCCGTAGGCACCGGCGGAGATGAGCGGGAACGCGACGGTGCGGGCGCCGAGGGTGTCGGCGACGGCGAGACTGCGGGTGTAGGCCGACCGCAGCAGGTGCGAGCGGTCCTCGTGGGGCGAGTAGAGCGGTCCGACGGTGTGGATCACCCAGCGCGCCGGGAGTTTTCCGGCAGTGGTGGCCACCGCCGCACCGACGTCCAGACCGTTGGGCAGGGTCGTCGCGCGCAGGGCCTTGCAGGCGGCGAGGATCTCCGGACCGCCGGCGTGGTGGATGGCGCCGTCGACGCCGCCGCCGCCGAGGAGGGAGGACTTGGCGGCGTTGACGATCGCGTCGACGCGCTGGGCGGTGATGTCGCCGTGGACGACGTCGATGAGGGTCACGACTGCTCCTGGAACGTGGTGGGACGAGCGGGGACGGCGACGGGACGACCGTATCCCTTGCGGGCGGCCGCCGTGGCCAGGCGGGTCAGGTCGTGCGCGGTGTACCCGGGCCAGCCGTGCAGGATGCGCCGCCAACGATCCGGGACCGCCGAGGCGCCCCAGCGAGCGCCGAGCAGTCCGCCCGCGATGGCGGCGGTCGTGTCGGTGTCACCGCCGGCGCGGACCGCGGCCTCGAGGGCACGCTGCAGGTGCCCGGCGTCGGAATCGTCGGTCGTGCTGATCGCCCACCACGCGGTCTGCAGCGCGTGGACGGTCCATCCGTTGTTCGCGAAGTCGTCGGGCGAGCCGCACTCGGCCCGATCGAGCAACGGGCCCCAGTACTCGGCGACGTCGGCGGGGCAGACCTGCAGGTATCCGCGGACACCGTCGAAGGTGCCGTGCAGGACGGCGTGGCGGATCGCGTACGTCCACAGCCGGCAGGCCTGGACCACCCGGGGGTCGTCGTGGGTCAGCCGGGCCACCTCCCCCGCGGCGACGAGCGCGACGTCCGTCCCGCCCGCGCCGAGACAGGACAATGCGACGGGGGCGGTGCGCATGAGAGCGCCGTTGCCGCCCTTGCGGCCGGGAAGGGCGCGGGCGCGGGCCTGCATCGCGGCGCCGCCGGCGGGACGATGCGAGAGCACCGCGCGGGTCTGGTTGCCGATGTCCTTCGGGTCCGAGTCGAACCAGCGCACGAACTGCGCGGCCACCGCGTCGAGACCGGCGGCGCTGCCGAGGTCGACGCCCGTGGCCGCGACCTCGGCGACGGCGACGGTCATCGCGGTGTCGTCGGTCCACTCCCCCGGTTCCCACCCGAACACGCCGCCGCCGACCATGCCGATCTCAGCGTCCGCCGCGGGGTGAGTGAATTCGTAGCCGGCGCCGAGGGCGTCCCCGGCCGCCGTCGCCACCAGCACCCCCACCGCTCGGTCGCACTGTCGTGTCGTCAATGCCATCGCTCGTCCCACCCTTCGATCAAATCTGCGCTATCAGCTTAGATCATGTCCGAGCTAAGCTGCAAGAGTGAACGAGTGGAGGGACGAGACCGGCCGGACGCTGGGCGACTATCCGCACCCGTCGGCGGCGGTGGACGTCGCCGTGCTGACCTACTGCGACGGCGAACTCCGGGTGCTGGCCGTCGAGCACGGCCACGGCCCCCTGGCCCTGCCCGGCACGTTCCTCCGCGAACGCGAACGGCTCGCCGACGCCGCCCGGCGCGTGCTGCGCGACAAGACGAACCTCGCCGGCATCCGATTCCACCAGATCGGCGCGTTCGACACCCCCGACCGGGATCCGCGCGGATGGGTGATCTCGATCGCCCATGCCGCGGCGGTCCCCCACGAGGATCTCCCGCCCCGCGCCCTCCTCGTGGTGGTGCGTGACGGAAAGGCCGACCAGCCGCTGGCTTTCGATCATGCCGAGATGGTGGCGGCGGCCGTGGCGGATCTGCGGGCGCGCTACGCACAGCGTGTCGATCCGGACGGGCTGCTCGGCGACGAGTTCACCGTCCTCGAGCTGCGGCGGCTGTACGAGGTGGTGTTCGGTCTTCCACTGCAGAAGGACTCGTTCCGCCGCCACGTCGTCGACGCTCTCGACAGCACCGGGCGCATGTCGAGTCCGGGTACCGGCCGGCC
This sequence comes from Rhodococcus sp. DMF-1, assembly GCF_021441945.1. Taxonomy (NCBI): domain Bacteria; kingdom Bacillati; phylum Actinomycetota; class Actinomycetes; order Mycobacteriales; family Nocardiaceae; genus Rhodococcus; species Rhodococcus sp. DMF-1. Next base: position 5,087,639 of record NZ_CP090442.1, on the reverse strand, counting down.
TGCGGAACTGTTCCGCCGCAAGGACGGCGCCCGGTTGCCGGCTCAGGCGGCGGTGTTGTTCACCGGCTGAGGCGGCCGCGGGGTCACAGGATCGGATAGACGAAGTGCCCGGGCCCGCCGCCCGGCAGACTCGAACCGGTGACGTTCGGCAGGTTGGCCGGCAGCCGGATCAGCTTGTGCGGCTGCCCGTTCTGATCGGCCTGCCAACAGTCGGTGGTCACGCCGTGGAAGCCGACGCAGACGATCCGGGTGCCGGTGCCGAACGGTGACGTGAGCCGATTCCGGTTCACCAGCGGATTCCAGTAGTCCAGGTCCGCAGGAGTCAGGAAGTCCTTGGTCTCGTACGGCATCATCGGTGTCGGATAGGACGGAATCTCGGGCCACTGGTCCTGCGCCGACGCCGGGCCGGATGCGCCGAAGACTGCGGCGGCCGCCAGCAGCAGCGTCGCTCCCGCTCGCCGGGCACGGCGGCCGATACGGTTGCTCGTCATCTCGCCTCCTCGCGGTACTCGTCCCGACCATCGAAGCACGTGGTGCCCGCCGGCAGCGGGCACCACGCGGAGACGGAAGATTCGGAACCGGTCAGCCGAGCCGCTTGTGGTACACGACGACGTCGCACGGAACGGCGAGCAGCGGAACCAGTTCGGGGTACATGACCTCGGGGTCCTCCGTCCGCACCGGCACGTATCCCATTCGCGGATACCACTGCGACAGGAACACCTTCGACGGGTGCTCGAAGTCTTTGGGCTGGATGATCTCGAGCTGCATGATCTCGTTCCCGAGCCGCGCCGCGTGGGATTCGGCGAACCGCACCAGGGCACGGCCGATGCCTGCACCCCGCACCTCCGGGTCGGCAGCGAGCATCCCGAACTCGGCGGTGCGGGCATCGAGTTGCACCACCTTCACGCAGCCCACGATCCGGTCGCCGAGCGAGGCGACGAAGAGCTGACCGGCACCGGCAAGTTCGGCGATCTCGGTCGCCGAGGTCCGGGTGGCCCCCTCCGGCCACATGCCGTCCTCGGCAACGGCATAGACGGAATTGACGAGGTCGGCGACCACCTTGGCGGTGTCGTCACTGCCGTCGGCCGGGCGCACCAGCGGCCCGATACTCAGTTCCCCAGAGTCCGTCAACGTCTTTCACCCAATTTTCTCGACGACCGCGGCCCGCAACCGCGGAGGGACCGGCGGTCCGGCTTGCCGGAACAAGCCTAGCCGACCGCGACGACGCGACCGTTCCGGCTTCCGAGGGGCGGACGCTCAGCCGGGCAGCGCGCCGACGGCCGGCCTCGACGCCCCGAACTTCGAGGCGAGTTCGCGCCGGGCGGCCCGGTCGCCGGCCCGCTCGAGGAACCGCCTGCCGGTGCGTGTGCGGGCCACCACCGTGGAGGCGACGACGTTCTTGACCAGCACCGGAGGAACGGCCCAGGCCGAGGTGACGGGCAGATCCAGCTCCCGCAGGCTCTGCGTGCCGAGGAAGTACCGAAGCATACTCAGCAGGCGCTGCCGCTCGTACCGGCCGCGCACGTCCCCGAACCTGCCGTGGTCGAGGGTCCGCTGGCCCTCCACGAGGGCCCCGGACAACGCGGCACCCGCGGGCGTGACGTCGTCCTGCACCAGCAGCACGTGGTAGTTGAACACGTGCTGCTCGCGTTCGGTGTCGAACAGCCAGTCCTCGTCGATTCCCATGAGCCATCCGACGTACTTCCACAGGTGCATCACCGCCCGCGACTCCTCACGGGTGACGAAGTACCCGAGTGCCCGCATGCCGAGCAACAGCGTGCCGTTGAACAACCCGAGAGTTGCCGCCTGGTCGGTCTGGTTGATCGGCAGACCCCAGCGCTCGACGTCCCATCGGCCGTTGGTCTCGAACTGGTGGTTGATCAGCGCATGCATCGCGCGCACGTGCACGGTGAGCTTGAATCCCTCACCGTTCCTGCGCATCCCGCCTGGCTCGCCGACCGCGGTTCCCCATTTCTGCGTTTCGCCGAGGCGCCGCATTGCGGTCGAGCCGGTCAGGCCCCCGGTCTCGACGAGCAGATCCGGCGGCCCGCCGAACCGATAGCCACCGATGAGCGACAACTGGAGCAGCACGTCGATGCGGCTGCGGCCCATCCTGCGAAAGGCCCGGGCGCCCTTCTCCAGCAGGTCGAAGTCCACCCACTCCGGGACGTCGTCGACCACGGCGAAGAACCGTCGCAGCGCCTCCGGGGCCTCCGGCACCGCGTCGATGCCGTGCTCGAGCGCCCGATGGAACTGCGCCATGCTCACCCGTTCGGCGTCCGTCCGGGGGCGGCGCATCGCGCGCACCAGATCGGCGCCCACCTCGTCCCGGGCGAACATCCGGCGGCCGATCCGATCGAGCAGTTCCTCGTCGACGGCGCCGATCCGCGCGTAGGCGCGCAGCGGGCGTCCGATGCGCTGGTTCCTGGGCCGGATGCCCGCGTACCGGCGCGGGTAACGGGCCGCCTGCGCGTCCTGTCGAATCTCGTGTGCCACCATGAGCCGATGCTGACACGAGCAAATACTCGCGTTCAATTCGCGTCCGGGGGGCGCCGATGAGGCCGGCGGAGCAGAGCCGGCTGCGCCGGGTGCCACGGCAACGCCGCTCCCAGGCGATGGTCGAGCGCATCGTGACCGCCGGCCGGGAGGTCCTGCTCACCCACGGATACGAGGGCGCCTCCACCAACCGGATCGCCGCCGCCGCCGGTATCAGCCCCGGCTCGCTGTACCAGTACTTCCCCGGCAAGGACGCCATCGTGGCCGAAGTCGTCGACCGGTGGACCGAGGAGGTTCAGGCTCGCATTTCGCACGTGTTCACCGATGCGCTCGACGCCCCCACCTGGACCGAATCGGTGCGGACCAACATGCGCGTACTCCTCGAGGCACTCGGCGAGAACCCCCGGCTGCTGCGCGTGCTCGTCGAGCAACTCCCCCGCACGCCGGACAGCCGGCTGGTCGCGTTCGAGCACCGCATCGACGCGCTGCTGGCCATGTGGCTGCGCTTCAATCCCGGCCGGCGCCGGATCGAGCATCCCGACGCCATCGCGTGGATGCTCGTCCGCACCGTCGAGAACGTCGCGGTCGGTTACGTGCTCGATCAGCCACCGATCGAGCCGGAGGTGGTCGCGGACCAGCTGACGGCCATGATCACCGCCTATCTCAAGGAGATTCTGGACTGAGCGCCGCCCGTATCCTTCCCGACGATCTGTCCGCACGCCTCAGCAGTTGCTCCGGCAGCGTCGCAGCTGGCCGGCCAGGTATCGCCGGGCGCGGCGATGCCCACCCGCGCTGGCGAGTTCGAGGTCCAGCGCGTTCAGGAGCGTCGCGAGCAGGCTCGCCTGCGGGGCCCAGCCGCGCCGGTTCCGGCACTCGGCGAGCCACTCGACCGGACCCCGGTGACCGCGGTCGGCGTTGCACCGCCGGCACGCGGCGGCCTCGTTGGCCGCGATGCTGGGACCGCCCTTGACTCGTGGCACGAGATGTTCGGTGGTCGGCGGAATCAACGGTCCGAACCGTCGGCCACACCACAGGCAGCAATCGTCCTGTCGTTCGACGGCGAGCGTGAGTCTGGCGGCGCGGTCCACCTGTCGATCGTGACCGAGTCGCTCCCCGAGCGCCAGTGCCCCCGCGGACCACGATGCAGGGCGAGCGTTGTCGTCCCGTTCGCTCAGGGATCACAGGCGCTTGCAGAAGTGGCGCCGGGACACCCCGTGGCGGAGATCACTTTCATCCGGCAGACATTCGCATTCTCCGCACCGTACCATCTTGCGCGGGTGGGGTTCCGGGGGGATACGACATTCGAGGCGTCCGAACGAGCATTCGGGAACTGGACGGTTTCACGAGCAGTCTCCCCCGTGCATCACGTCGTTGTGCAAGTTCGGTTCCATCAAGGGGGGTCATGCATTCTCGCCACACCGTCGTCACGTCCGGACATGCACTGCTGGACGGGCTGGCCACTTCATGCGTCGAGCGCCCCGATCGGATCGCGGTGACCGATCTGCGCTCGTCATCGCAGCACTCTTTTTCCGACATCCAGCACGCGGCCGAGTCCGCACGGACACACCTGCACCAGCTGGGCGTACGGCCAGGCGACAACGTGGTGGTGACGCTGCCGCTGAGCGTCGAGCTGATCGCATACTGCTACGGCGCATTCCTGGTAGGAGCAGTCCCCGCGTTCCTCGACCCCAACCAGCCCCCCGACACGCTGGCCGCGTGCCTTGCCGACCTCGATGCGCCGGTGTGGGTCTCCGAACTGCCCTGCCCCGGAGCGGATCTCTACGACGGCATCGTCTGCACCCCGACGAGCACCGGCTTCGACAGCGCTCGTCTCGGTACGGTTCTGCCCGACCCGAGTCGGAGCGAAATGCAGTGGGACATCGCCGATACCGTGCTGCTGCTCTACACCAGCGGAACCACGGGCATCCCCAAGGGAGTGCCGTGGACCTCGCGCGAGCTCGCCTCGCAGATGCGCTACTACCGCAGCGACGAGATCTCCTCCGAGTTCTGCCTGTTTCCACACCTGGCTCTGGTGGCCGTGGCCATGGGCCGACGCGTGGTGTTGCCGGACCTGGCCACCGTCCAACCCGCTCGCCTCGACGTCGCCGCGTTCTACCAGCAGCTGGCCGTCTCCGGCAGCGACTACCTGTTCGCTTCGCCACTGGTGTGGCATCGCCTGATCACCCATATGGATCAGCATCACCTGCCCGCCCCGGCGTTGCGACGGGTGGCCACCGCGGGGTCGGCCATCGGCGCCCGGCTGGTCGAACGCATGCAGGACAGGCTCGCCCCGGCCGAGGTCGTGGTGCCGTATGCGAGCACCGAAGTGTTGATGCCGATCACCCTGATCGGCGCCGACGAGCACGTGTACCGTTCGAAGCTCGGAACCTGGACCGGCATGGGCACCCCGCTCGGGCGGCCGCCCGCGGACATGGACGTCGCTGTCGTCGAATCGCAGTTCGAGGGGCCGCACTTCGACGTAGCGCTCGACGGCCTCCCTGCCGACAGGACCGGCGAGATCGTCGTTTCCGGCGCTCGGGTGAGCACCACCTACTTCCACCGCGACGACGCCGTGCGCACCGCCAAACTGCGCGATACGCGAACCGGTGAGATATGGCACCGCACAGGCGATTTCGGCTACATCGACTCCTCGGGTCTGGTGTGGTACCTGTGCCGCAGAAAGGACGTCGTCGACTCCCCACACGGCCCGATCCATCCCGATGCGCTCGAACAGATGTGGAACATGGTCACCGGGTTCCTGCTCAGCGCAGTGGTGTATCTCGAGGATCTCGACCGCCTGTTCTACGTCTTTCCCCACGACGAGGATCCTCGCGCCGTCGACCTCGGCACCATGGCAATCCTCGCCCAGCGGCTGCACTTGCCACGGCCCACCCCGGTGCACCTGTCCACCGCGCTACCGACCGACCCGCGGCACAACAGCAAGATCGACCGCGGGCGACTGCGCCGCGTCGTCGAGCACCTCGTCGCGACGGAGGGCCTGTGACCACTACTTCGACTCCGTCGCTGCGTTCGACACCGCCGGCCTGAACGGTCCGGTTCGCGGCTGTGCCGTCGGCACCGGTTTCGGCACCTCCGACTGCTCGAGGCCGGCTACCCGCTGTTCCGACGGCAGCGTGGACGTGCTCGACCGATTTCGGCTCGACTGCGCCGAGGCCGGTCTGCCCTACGCCACCGCACCCGGCCCTCACCTCAGCCAGCTCGTCAGGCTGCCGATACCCTGCCGACCCTCGATGGGTCGACAACTCCACACCCCGGACGCCCCGACCGCGCCCGTGGACGAGCGCGCGGTCAGCGGGCGGCGTTCACCGACTCGGGAAAAACCATGCGGCCGAGCACAGTGCGCATTTCGGCGAGAAGAGCCGGGTCCACGCCGGCGAAGTGCCGGTCCGACACCTCCTCGCTGAGCCGGCGCGCTTCGTCGCACAGCTTTCGTCCCTCGTCGGTGGCGACGACGAGTTTGTTGCGCCGGTCGCCCGGGTCGGCGGTGCGGGCGACCAGATTCCGGTTCTCGAGTTCGTCGACGATCGCGACGATCTGGCTGGGGTCGAGTCCCATGTCCGCGGCGATGCGGCGCTGCGCCACACCGGAGGGTTCGTCGCACGCGAGGGAGAGCACCGTGTAGGGGCGCACCCGCAGCCCGAGTGGGGCGAGAGCCTCGTTCACCGATCGCACCACCATCGCACTGGCACGCGTCAGCAGAAATCCCAGGTCGTCCTCGAGGACGCGTCGACGTTCCATTCCGAGAGCCTTTCGTCGCGACCCTCAGGATAACAGTTCCTCAATCGTTGACATTCTCAATAGTAGATGTTCCTATGTGATTGGGAGTTCATCAGCTCGAGCAACGGAGGATCTCGTGGACCTCAGCAACAAAGTCGCCGTCGTCACCGGTAGCGGGCAGGGCCTCGGCCTCGCCTACGCCGCCGAGCTGGCACGTCACGGCGCCGCGGTCGTGATCAACGACGTCGACCGGGGCACCGCCGATGCCGCCGTCGCGACGATCACCGCCGCGGGCGGACGCGCCGTCGCCGTCGTCGCCCCCGTCGGTCCCACCGAGACGGCTCGAAAACTCGTCGCCGCCGCGGTCGAGCACTTCGGCCGCCTCGACGTGATGGTGACCAATGCGGGCATCCTGCGTGACAAGGTGCTGTGGAAGATGACCGACGACGACTTCGACGCCGTGATCGACGTGCACTTGCGCGGCACCTTCACGTGCGTGCGCGAGGCCGTACTGCGCTTCCGTGAGCAGGGCGAGGGCGGGCGCATCATCGCCATCGGATCCCCGGCCGGGCAGCGCGGCAACTTCGGGCAGACCAACTACTCCGGCGCCAAGGCCGCGGTGGTCGGGATGGTCCGCACCTGGGCGATGGAACTGCAGCGCGCCGGGATCACCGCCAACGCGGTGTGCCCCGTCGCCGTCACCGCGATGACCGAGACCGTGCCGATCTTCGCGCCCTACATCGAGCAGATGAAGCAGACCGGCGAGCTGCCCGCGGTGATCCGCCGCGAGGTCGGCATGGGCACCCCGCAGGACGTCGCCGGCCTGATCGCCTTCCTCGCCTCCGACGACGCCGCCGACATCACCGGGCAGGCGTTCTCCGTCGGCGGCGACCGCCTGGCGCTGTGGTCGCATCCGCAGCTGACCGCCACCGCCTTCCACGACGGCGGCTTCTCCGCCGACGACGTGGCCGCGCAGTGGCCCATCGTGTTCGCCGACCGCGTCGAGTCCGTCGGCGAGGAATTCCCCGAGGAGGTGCTCGCCAAGTGAGCCGCTACGAATACGGGATCGACTTCGAGGCGATCGAGGCGATCGACATCCACACCCACGTCGAGATCGACGGCTGCGGACACCGCTCCATGGACGACGAACTGATGGCCGCCTCGGAGAAGTACTTCAAGTCCGGTGAGGAACGCACCCCCACCATCGACTCCATCGCCGAGCACTACCGGCAGCGGAACATGGCCGCCGTCGTGTTCACCGTCGATGCCCGGTCCGCCACCGGCCACGCCCCCAACTCGGTCGAGGAGATCGCCGAGCTCGCCACCACCCACAACGACGTGCTCATCCCCTTCGGCTCCGTCGACCCGTTGCAGGGCAAGGCCGCTGTGAAACGGGCGCGCCGCCTGGTCGACGAGTACGGCGTCAAGGGCTTCAAGTTCCACCCCAGCATGCAGGGCTTCGAGCCGAACGACCGGCAGTTCTACCCCCTCTACGAGGCCCTCGTCGAGGCCGGCGTGCCCGCCCTGTTCCACACCGGCCAGACCGGCATCGGCGCCGGACTGCCCGGCGGGCACGGCATCAAGCTGCGCTACTCCGACCCCATGCTGCTCGACGACGTCGCCGCCGACTTCCCCGACCTGACCATCGTCATGGCCCATCCCGCGGTACCGTGGGTCGACGCGCAGATCTCCATCGCCACCCACAAGGCCAACGTCTACATCGACCTCTCCGGCTGGTCCCCCAAGTACTTCCCGCCGCAACTGGTCAAGGCCTCGAACACGATGCTGCGCCACAAGGTGCTGTTCGGCTCCGACTTCCCCGTCATCCAAGTGGATCGATGGCGCAACGATTTCGCCACTCTCGACATCAAACCCGACATCGCACCGATGATCTTCAAGCAGAACGCACTGCGCGTTCTCGGCATCAAGCGCTGAGCACAGGAGGCCCCATGACCGTCCCCGCCACCTCCATCACCCACGTCGCCACCCTGGCCGACCTCGAGGCACTCGTCGGGCAACCGCTCGGCGTCAGCTCGTGGATGGCGATCGAGCAGGACCGGATCCAGACCTTCGCCGACGCCACCGACGATCATCAGTGGATCCACCTCGACGTCGAGCGGGCGAAGAAGGAGAGCCCGTTCGGCGGTCCCATCGCCCACGGTTACCTGACGCTCTCCCTGATCATCCCGATGTGGAGCGAGGTCCTGAAGGTCGACAGTGTCACCATGGCCGTCAACTACGGCCTGAACAAGGTCCGCTTCACCAGTCCCGTGCCCGCCGGCGGCAAGGTCCGCCTCGATGCGACGCTGAAGTCGTTCGAGAAGCTGCCGAAGGGCGGCGTCCAGATCACCATCGACGGCCTGATCGAACTCGAGGGCAGCGAGCGGCCCGCCGTCGTCGTCGAGGCGGTCTACCGCATGTTCGAGTAGCGCCCGTTGCCTGCAACCGAGCGAATGTGCCCTTCTGTCGGCTGAAGGGCACATTCGCTCGTTCCAGGCCGCCTCACGGCCGGACGAACGCGGGCAGCAACGTCTGCGCGACCCGTTCGTTCCAGTCGGCGGCGATGCCGCCACTGCGCGCCCGTTCCGCGAAGTAGGCGCCGACGATGCAGTCGAGGAAGGTCTCGACGTCGAGGTCGGTCCGCACGGTCCCCCGGGCGATGTGGCGCCGCACGACCTCCGTCAAGGTGCGGCGGTGTCGCACGAGCACCGAGCGGATGAGATCGGTGAACGCGGGATCCGCATCGGTCACCAGCGCGGCGAGACCCCCGAAGCCCACACCGCCGTCGACCGAACGCAGGGACTGCTCGGTCAGCCACGTCAGCACCTGCTGCGCGGTGGCATCCGGTGCGGGAGGCGACGGTTGCGCGATCGGTTCCATCACCGCGGTGAGCATCTCGTCCCGGTCGCGGTAGCGACGGTAGATGGTGGTGCGGGCCATGCCCGTGTGTGCGGCCACGGCCTCGATCGTCACCGCCCTAGGCCCCTTGCGCCGGAGCAGTTCGAGCACGGCATCGGCGATGCGTTCTTCCGGCGTCGCAGTGTCCTCACCCGACCGCATGGCCCTCACCTGACCGCATGCATCACTCCGTCCGCCGTCCCGACTTCGACGATCATCCTACAACGTCGCTACACTATATGTAGCTACGCAACATGTAGCGATTCGAAGAGAGGTGCGCACATGAAGATCTCCAACTCGCTCGCCGGAACGATCGCCCTGATCCTGGGCATCGCCACCATGACCGCGTCGGTGTGGTTTGACACCACCGCCGTCGGCTCCGGCGTCACCCTCGGACTGGGGGCCATCGCCGCGATCTACGCCCTGTGGTCGCTGATCGCCCGCGACCCCACCAAGGACCACTGGTCCCTGTCCGTCGTCGGCCTGATCCTGTTCATCTCGCCCTGGATCGGACAGTTCGCCGGCGACGGAGCAGCCTGGACCGCGTGGATCGCGGGTGCGCTCATCATGCTCGTCGGCAGCAGCGCCTACCTCGCCGACGAGTTCGCCGACGTCACGGCGTCGACCCAGGGACGGTCCCCGATCACGGAAACTGTGGTCCTCGACCGGAAGTAGTGGCCAAGCACGCGGAAGTGTCCACTCGACCGGTGACCGCCCCGATCAGCACGGACACATCCTCGGGGATGCTGTTTCCGCGCCACGCCACGTGACCGTCCGGCCGCACGAGTACGAGATCGGCCTCGTAGACGGCGCGCACCGTGGCGTCGTCCACGGCGAGAACCTGAATGGGCATGTTCGCCGCGGCTGCAGCATCGACCAGTTCCGTCGCGGCGTCCTCGCCGACGAAGCTGACGATGGTGAACGTGTCGCGGTAGGCGTCGAGCATGGACCGGCCGTCCGGCAGCCGCACGTGCGGTGCGCGTGCGCCGGGAAGAGTGGTGGGGATGTAGGTCGAACCGTCGTTGTCGGGAACCGCACGGTCGTCCCGGACGATCACCGGCGAGGCGTACACATACCCCATTTCCACGCCGAAGCTCTCGTGCTCACCGGTGTGGGAAGCGAAGTACTCCTCCAGGGCGTGCCGGTGCTCGTCTGCTTCGATGGTGTCGGCTTCGACGAGTTCGCGGTCGACGAGCTGCTGGGCTTCGACGTGGACGCCGAGATGGCGGAACGACCAGTCCCGGGCCATGACGGCAACCGGTCGGCGCTCGGTTTCGTAGCTGTCGAGAAGGTCGTTGCCGCCGTATCCCTGGAGGACTGCGGCGAGCTTCCATCCGAGGTTGACGGCGTCGGCGATGCCGGTGTTCAGTCCGTATCCGCCGGTGGGGATGACCTCGTGGGCGGCGTCGCCGGCGACGAACAGCCGACCGAGGCGGTACCGGTCGGCGACGAGTACGTTCGCGTGCCACACACTGCTCTGCAGGACCTCGTCGACGTCGAGGTGCCGGCCGCAGACCGCGTCCAGCAGTTCCTGCTTGTCGATGTCTTCGGTCCGCACACCGTCGGTGATGGCGCTGGTCTGCAGCGTCCACGTGTCGCGTTCGTCCTGGGCGATGATCGCGCCGACTCCGCCGCCGACGAAGAAGGTGTGCCAGAACTGGCCGTGCGCGTGCAGGGTTTCGAGATCCCGGGACTTGAAATGCACCTGGCAGAACGTGATGACGCCGCGCTCGCCCTCCATGGTCAGCCCCATGGCGCGCCGCACGACCGAGGCGGCGCCGTCACATCCGACGACGTAGTCCGCCGCGAGTGTGTGGACAGTGCCGTCGACCGAGGAGGTGATCTCGATCCGGGCACCGCCGTCGTCCTGGGTGACGGCGGTGACGCGCCAGGGCCGGAGCACCTCGATGTTCTCGTCCGCGAGACAGCGGCGCATGAGCAGCTTCTCGACCTCGATCTGGGTGACCCGCTGCCAGGCGTGCGCCGGTGTGGTGCCGTCGTTCCTGGACGCGATCCACTCGGACATCTCGTCGACGCCGGGGTACTTCCAGCGGCCCACCTGCCGGCCTGCCATCGAGGTGCAGAAGACGACATCGTGCGAGTGCTCCGGGGCGACGCCGACCGAACGGATGTCGTCGACGAGACCGAGCCGGTCGAGAAGCTCCATGCTGCGCGCATTCGTCAGGTCCATCTTCGGAAAGCGGGTCGTCTGCGGAGCCTGTTCGACCAAGGTGCTGCGGATCCCGTGCAGGCTGAGCTCGAGCGCGAGGATCATCCCCACCGGGCCCGCGCCGGAAATCACCACCGGTCGCCGCGACGACACATCGATCGCCGCAGCGACGTCCGTCGACGACCGCCCGGGGCGCACCGAATCCTGTTCCGGCTCGCGACTTGTGGGATGGCTCATGACGATTCCTTTCGAGGTGTTCCGCCCGTACGCGGCCGTGGAGTACGACCGGGCGTGGGGGATGCGCAGGGTGGGGGATGCGCAGGGTGGGGCGAGGTGGCGTCACCGAGTCGGGTGGCTGCCACCGGTAGGTCCGCGGCGGCAGCCGCCTCCCGGTGTCAGCGCGCGGCGACGACCGGGCTGGGATCCATGAAGATCAGGTACTCGGTCACCTTCCCGTCCTCGATGCGGGTGCGGGTGACCGCAGGAAGGGTGAACGTGGTGCCGTCGTTCATCGTGTACGTGACGTCCACGCGCAGGGCGGTGACGTTGCCGGCGCACCACTGTTCGAGGATGACGTGCTGCATTCCGGCGACCGATCCCAGGTAGGACGCCACCCACTGCTGGATCGCCTCGCTTCCTTCGACCGGGTCGTTGTTCCCCATGCGGAAGTGGCAGTCCGTGGAGAAGTAGCCGAAGAATCGGGCGATGTCGGTGTCGGCAGCATGGAGAAGGCTACGGGTGATCTCGAGGGCGGTGGCATCGGGGGAGGTCGTGTCCGAGGTCATGGCGTTCACTTCCGTTGCGGTGGAGGTGCTCGTACGTCGCGCACCTGGAGGGCATGTCGGAGTCCGATCCGGGTGTGTCAGAGCAGCGGGTCGGCGACGGGGAGGTCGAGGGTGAAGCGACCCATCGTTTCCGACGCGGTGTCGATGTCGAGGAAGGCATGCACCGCCAGGACGCTGAGGTCACGATGGAAGCGCTGGATCGGTGAGGCGGTGCGGAATCCGTCGCCGCCGATGCCGCGCACGATGTCGTTGAGCGCATTGCGGCACAGGTCGGTCATGTACGCCGCCTTCAGTTTCATTTCGGCCCGATCCTGCGGATCCGACTGCTCGGGACGCTGTGCGGTGAGGCGTTCGAAGAAGGCGTGCAGGAGAGTCTCGGCGGCGTCCGCCGCGGCAAGGGCACGGCCGAGCCGCATCTGGGCGGCCTGCTTGCCGGCAGCCTTCTCCTGGCTCAATGTTCCCTGCCGCTGACGGGTGCGGTCGATGAAGGCGTTCGTCGCTCCCCGCATGGCCCCGACGACGACGGGCGTCACCTCCGCCATCGCGAAGGGCAGGAACGGCAGGTGGTACATCGGGTTGTCGTGGAGCAGCATGCCCGGCGCCGCGCCGGCGAGGGCGAGGTCGAACGGACCGGTCCGGTAGTCGGGGACGAACACGTCCTCGACGGAGACGTCGTTGCTGGCGGTCCCGGCCATGCCGGAGATGTACCAGGTGTCGTGGATCTCGACCTCACTGCGAGGAACGAGGAACCACAGAGGCGCCGGCGGGCGACCCTCCTCGAGGGAAACGCCGGCGAAGGTGAACCATTCGGCGTGAGCGGAGCCGGAGTTCCAGGCGGTCTGACCGGTGATCCGGTAGCCGCCCTCGACCTTCTGCACTCCGCGCAGTGGAGCGGCAGTGCCGGCGGTGAGGGTGTAGGGCTTGTCCGCGAACATCTCTCGCTGTGCCTGCTCGGTGAAGATGTTCACCCGCCATGCCGCGCCGATGTAGAAGGACGTGACCCACCCCGTCGACGGGCACACGGCGCTGATGGCGCGAACGATGTCCGCTGCGACATCGAGACCGAGCTCGAGCCCGCCGTACGCTTTCGGTGTCAGCGTCGCCAGGATCCCCGAGTCGATCAGGTCGGTGATCGTCTCGTCGAGCGGCGCCCGGTTCTCCTCGGTTTTCTGGGCGCGTTCGGCCAAGACCGGCACCAGGTCGTTGACGCGGCTCATCAGTTGATCGGCGGTGATGTCCATGGTTTCCTCGCTTCGGGATGGGTGGTCGAATTGATCGCAGAGAGCTGACCCACTCCGGCACCGCACACCTCGGGTGCGCGAAATCGACTGGATCGGAATGGATTCGGACGAAGGCGGTGGTCAGTGTGAGCGTTCGTGATACTCGTCGGGTGCTACGAGGGTGAGGCCGTAGCTGTCGGCCAGTGCTTCGGCGTCGTGGGGACCTGCGGTGTTCACCGGGTCGCCGATGCCGTCGAGTTCGGCGAAGACCGCACCGGAGTATTCCGGCCGTGCCAGATCGGTCAGCGCAAGCGCGCAGGCGGCGACCGTTCGTCGCTCGCACAGGACACGCGGATCCACCCGGACGGGGACGAGATGCCCGGGCCTGCTGAGGTCGTCGACGCTCGAGCGCGGATCCGCGAGCACCCGGGCGGTGCGAGCCCGATCTGCCCCGGAGATGCCGGTGGTGACTCCGGCCGAAGCGTCGACGGCAACACATTGGCCGTATGCGCATGCCGACGGCGCGCGCGAACTCGGAGTGGCTTCGGGCAGACCGAGCCGGTCGCAGTCCCGCTCGTGGAGGGCCACTTGGACGAATCCCGTGCTGTGTCGAATGACGAAGGCCATCTGCTCGGTGGTCACGGTGCCTGCACACCCGACGAGCACGAGACGAGCACCGTGCCGCAGGATGATCAGTTCGCCTCGCGCCAGGGCGCGCATGCCCTCGGCTGCAGTCGACCACAGGGTCCGCGGGTCAGCGGCGTATGCAACGGAGGCGGTCATGACTTTCCTCTCCTCGAGGGTGTTCGGCGCTGGGGAACAGGGACAGAAGCGATAGACGCTGCCGACCGGAACTGTCCGGTTACACCATTTCCAGCGCGCAGTGGGTGCCGAAGGTGCGGCGGTGATAGGTGAGGGGGTCGCTGTCGTGCTGCTCGGCGGCGACGACATTGCCCAGCACGATCATGTGGTCGCCGCCTTCGAGGATCCGTTCGACGGTGCAAGCTACCCATCCGGCCGCACCGGTGATCCGGGGCAGGTCGTGGTCGATGTCCCAGCGAACCCCGTGGAACTTGCCGAGGCCGTTCTTGGTGGCGAATTTCAGGGCGGCGCTGTGTTGGTCACTGGACAGGATGTTCAGGCCGAACCTGCGCGACTCGGTGACGAGTTCGAGGGTTTCGGACCCCCGGTCGAGGGAGACGAGGACCATCGGAGGGTTCATCGACAGCGAGAGGAAGGCGCTGACGGTGGTGCCGACGGGCAGCCCGCCGTTCATGGAGGTTGCGACGGCGACGGGGGTGGCTACGTGCGCCATCACGTTCTTGAAAGTTTCCTGGAGCGAAGTCAACGGACGTGTCCTTCGATCGACCGCGGGACATGCCGCGGGTCTGGAGGATGGGGCGCCGGGACCCGCTTCGACTGCTCTCACCACGGTGGCCGGCTGTGTTCTAGGACACAAGTAGACCGCACGGGTTGCGCCTTGCGCATTGGTGCGCAGCCTAAGGTTGCGCACCAACCTTGGTTTCCAGACCAAACTGCAGACGCAGGATGCCGGTACTGCCGAGCGCTACTCTCGGGCGAGCGGATCTCCGCGAAGCCACTCGTGAATGCGGAGCGCGGCACGCAGATCGGTGGTCGTCTCCCCCGAATGACCACACAGATTCAACGCCTTGTGCACGCGATAGGTCACCGTGTTCTTCGAGATATGCTCTGCCGCAGCCACCTTGGACAGACTGTGATCCATGTCGAGATAGCGGCGCAGCGTCGACCGAAGCTCCGCCATGCGAGGTTCGCGCTGCGCGAGCGGGCCCAGCAGCCGCGACGCGAACTGGTCTGCCGCGTCCGGATCCGACAGGAGCAACACCTCGAGTGCGACGTGTTCGTGGGCCACGGTGCAGGGACCCCGGCCCGGGTGAAGGCGGATCAGCCGTTCGACCGCCTTGGCTTCGGCATGGCTTCGACGGAAGCCCTCCACCCCGACCCCCGTCTCCCCTACCGTGACGAACACGTCGTCGAACATGGGGAGGGCACCCCGGTGCGGCGAACTCCCGGGGCGCACGGTTCCCCACGCCCATACCGTCTGGAGCCCGACCGGTAGTACCAACGAGGCCGACGCGGTGCCTCGCTCCCGCAGGACGGTGTCGACGACGGTGCGCAGATCCTGGGTGGAGTGCGGTCCGCCCCACGCGACGAGCGCAATGTGGGGGCCGGCGAGCGGATAGCCGAGAACCTTCTCGGCGTGGACCCGATCGACATCCTCGGCTCCCAGGATCTGGTTCACCAGATCGAATCGGGCCGCAGACACCCCCGCGGCCCAGACGCTTTGCTCTGCGATGAAAGCGGAGGCCGCCCCGGCCGTGAAGTCGTCGTGCACCTCGAAGAGCAACACCGAGATCCGCCGGAGTTCGGCACTGCTCTCCGTGGGCGGAAGCAAGAGAGTCGCCGCGTCGAGAAAGGCCGCGGCC
Organism: Rhodococcus sp. DMF-1; assembly: GCF_021441945.1. Classification (NCBI taxonomy): domain Bacteria; kingdom Bacillati; phylum Actinomycetota; class Actinomycetes; order Mycobacteriales; family Nocardiaceae; genus Rhodococcus; species Rhodococcus sp. DMF-1. The sequence continues at coordinate 5,071,867 of NZ_CP090442.1, read as the reverse complement.
AGGACGGCGTACCCCACGCGAATGGTACGCAGCAGGTCGTCGAGCTCCATACCTCGTCGGGCGAAGTCCCGGGCGATCTCGTCGACCTCGGCACTCGCCAGCGTCGTGTCGGACTCGCCGAGACCGGCCACCATCATCAGTGCGCGCAGTGCGGTGGAGGTGGTGGCTCGACGGATGGCCACCATGACAGCCGCCTCGTCCGCCAGGGCCGGAATCTTCCGGGCAATCCTGGCGGCGATGTCCTGACCGACCTCGACCGCCCAGGTCACCGCCCCGTCCCCGAGAGCCTCCCTGACGCGCTCGGCATCCGGGCTCAGCCACTCGCCCTCGGGCTGGGGTGCACGTGCTCCCGAGAGCTCATATGTCCAATGCGGCACTTCGGCATCCTTCCGATCCGGGCCGAGTACGGTGAGCACACGACTCTATTGGGCTCCAGACCAACTCTGTCCGGATTTCTTGGCTTCCAGCCCGTAGCCGCACAAGGCGACATCGGATGGAATTGTGCAACAGATCACATGGCAGAGACCACACCACGAACCCGTCCCGGCAGCGCCGTCGCTTCCCCAGACGGCAGCGTTCCCGTCCTGAGCACGCTGTTGCCCGGAGCGGCCCCCGTGGCGGTCCGCCCGGATTCGCCCGAGGTCTCGCACCGACGACCACGTTCAGCTCCGAAGGAGACACCGATGACCTCCACACCGAAGTTCGCTCACGTTGTGCTGCAGACCAGTCGTTTCGACGAGATGCGGGACTGGTACTGCACCGTCCTCGACGCTCACGTGGTCTACGAGGGCCACGGCCTGTGCTTCATCACCTTCGACGAGGAGCATCACCGCGTTGCTCTGCTCGGCGCCCCCGTCGAACTGGCGCCGCGCAACCCCGGAGCCGCCGGCATGCACCACACCGCCTACACCTTCGACACCCTGCAGGATCTGCTCGACCGCTACGACAGACTCAAGGCCGAGGGGATCGAACCGAAGGTGCCGATCCAGCACGGGGTGACCACGTCGCTGTACTACCAGGACCCGGACGGAAATTTCGTCGAACTGCAGATCGACAACTTCGCCACCCCGGAGGAGGCGACCGAGTACATGCACGGGCCGGAATACGGCAACAACCCCGTCGGTGTGTCGTTCGTCCCCGAGTTGATGCGTGAGGCGCTCGCGATGGGCACCCCGGTCTCGGAGATCACCACCCATGCCTGGGCTCTCGAGACCAGCCCCCATCTGCCCGATCCGATGGTCGCGCTCACCAGCTGACCCGACGGTCTCTACCGATACCGACACTCGATCGTCTCTCGAAGGATTCGTTCTCATGCGTGTGGCAAATCAATCCGGCCGGCTCACCCTCGTCGCGGACGGACGCGGCGTCGACGTCGAAACCGCCAGCGCCGGGCGCTTCTCCGCTGATCCCCAGCAGATCTTCGAGCGCTGGGACGAGTTCGTCTCGTGGGCCCGGACAGTGGACTTCTCGGATGCTGCTTCGGTGATCGAATCGGAGCTGCACGCTCCGGTTCCCCGGCCGGGCCAGATCTTCGCCGTCGGCGTGAACTACGCCGATCACGTCGAGGAATCCGGCCTCGAACTCCCGGATGCGCCCTTCGTGTTCACGAAGTTCCCCGCCGCGATCACCGGACCGTACGACACCATCGAACACCCCGGCGGCTCGGTGGACTTCGAGGTCGAACTCGTCGCGGTCATCGGTAAGGAAGCCCGCCACGTTCCCGTCTCGCAGGGCTGGGACCACGTCGCCGGCCTCACCCTCGGTCAGGACCTCTCCGAACGCGAGTTGCAGTTGTCCGGACCGCCGCCGCAGCAGTTCGCCCTCGGCAAGTCCTTCACCGGCTTCGCGCCGATCGGCCCCGTGCTGGTCACCCCCGACGAGTTCGCCGATCGTGACGACCTCGAGGTGAGCACCGTGCTCTCGGGTGAACTCATGCAGAAGTCCCGCACCCGGCATCTGATCTTCCCGATCCCGGTCCTGGTGTCCTACCTGTCGTCGATCGTGCCGCTGCGTCCCGGCGATCTGATCTTCACCGGCACCCCCGCGGGCATCGGCTTCACCCGCGAGCCCAAACGGCTCATCGGCACCGACGACGAACTCGTCAGCCGCGCCGAGGGTATCGGCGAGATGCGCCACCGCTTCGTCGCCACCGGCCGCCCCCACCCTCTCACCACAGTTTCCAGGAGCACGCACCATGTCTGACATCACCGTTCCCGTACTCGTCGTCGGCGGCGGCGGCTGCGGCCTGACCACCTCGATCCTGCTGTCCGAGCACGGCATCGACCACCATCTCGTCGAGCGGCACACCGGCACCTCGCCGCTGCCGAAGGCGCACTACCTCAACCAGCGCACCATGGAGGTGCTCCGGCAGTACGGCGTCGCGGACTCGATCTACGAGGTCGGCACGCCGCCGAAGAACATGGGCAAGACCCGCTGGGTGACCTCCCTGGGCGGCGACGGCGAACTCGACGGCCGCACCCTGTTCACCCTCGACTCCTTCGGAGGCGGGGGCCTCGAGAACAAGTACGCCGACGACAGCCCGTGCCTGTCGAGCAACTACCCGCAGGTGCGGCTCGAGCCGCTGCTGCGCGCGCACGCCGAGCAGCGCGCACCGGGCTCGATCCACTTCCACCGGGAACTGGTCTCGTTCACCCAGGACGACGACGGCGTCGATGCGGTCATCCTCGACCGGGACACGCAGCAGACCTACACCGTCCACGCCCAGTACCTGGTCGCCGCGGACGGCGGCAAGACCGTCGGACCCGAACTGGGGGTGACGCTGGAAGGCCCGACCGGGATCCTGGACATGGTCAGCACCCATTTCACCGCGGATCTGTCGCAGTACTGGGAAGACGACGTGCTGATCACCTGGCTGGTCAACCCGGAAGGGGCCGGCTCGTGGCACAGCGGCGCCATGGCCGCGATGGGACCGACCTGGGGCAAGCATTCGGAAGAGTTCGTCATCCACTTCACCTTCCGTCCGGACGATCCCAACCGCTTCGACGAAGAGGCGATCGTGCCCCGGCTGCGGGAACTGCTCGAGCTGCCCGACCTCGAACCGCAGGTGCACAAGGTCAGCCACTGGATCCTCGAAGGGGTCCTCGCCGACAAGTACCAGGTCGGCCGGATCTTCCTCGCCGGGGACGCCGCCCACCGGCACCCCCCGACCACCGGTCTCGGGCTCAACACCGCCATCCAGGACGCCCACAACCTGGTGTGGAAACTCGCCGCCGTCCTGCGGGGGGACGCCTCCCCCGCGCTGCTCGACACCTACGAACCGGAACGGCGCCCGGTGGGCATGCGCAACGTCGACTGGGCCATGTTCACCTTCCTCAACCACATGGTCATCGACGCCGGCCTCGGGCTGAGCCCCGATCAGCCTCTCGAGGTTCGCACCCAGGTGTTCCGCGACTTCTTCTCCGACACCCCGATGGGCGAAACCCGCCGGGCGCGGGCGTTCGAGGTCTCCAACACCCAGCGCACCGAGTTCCAGGCGCACGACCTCGAGATCGGCTTCGCCTACCAGGACGGCGCCCTGGTGCCCGACGGCAGCGACGCTCCGCCGCGGGACCCGATGGGCAGCGTGTACTTCCCCACCACCCGCCCCGGCCACCGACTTCCCCACGCCTGGATCGAGCACCACGGCCGCCGGGTCTCCACCCACGACCTCACCGGCACCGACACCGCCTTCGCGCTCGTCACCGGCGCCGAGAGCGAGGCCTGGGTGACCGCGGCCGACACGGTCGAGAAGAAGTTCGGGATCCGTATCAAGGTCGTCACGATCGCCGACGGCGCCGACTACACCGATCCCACCGGCCGATGGAACGAACTGCGCGAGATCGCAGAAGACGGCGCGATCCTGGTCCGCCCCGACAACCACGTCGCCTGGCGCAGCGCCGAACGCGTCACCGATCCTGCCGACGAGCTCGCCCGCACCGTCGGCACCCTCCTGTCCCGCTGAATCGACGCCGTCCCGGCGACCGACTCCCCGCGCACTCACCAGCGCATGCTCGGTCGGTCGCCGGGGTGGCAGACCAGTCGAAAGGAAACCCCCACCGATGTCCGGTCCCGAGCCCGAACTGTTGTGGTCTCCCGCTGCCGAGCGGGTCGCCACCTGCCGGATGTCGCGGTACCAGCGCTGGCTCGCCACCGAAAAGAACGTGCGCACCACCGATTACCGGTCGCTGTGGCACTGGTCGATCACCGACCTCGACGGGTTCTGGTCCTCGATCTGGGAGTACTTCGACGTGTCGGCCTCGAACCCGGGCTCGGTGGCCCTGGCCGAGCCTCGGATGCCCGGAGCGCAGTGGTTCCCCGGGGCGCGGCTGAACTGGGCGGAGAACCTGCTACGGCACATCGACGCCGACGGCCCGGCAATCGTCTCGCTCGACGAGAACGGCCACCGATCCGAGATCGGGCGGGCCCAGCTGGTGTCCCAGGTCGCCAATCTCGCCGCACAGTTCCGCGCCATGGGGGTGCGTCCCGGCGACCGGATCGCGGCGGTGCTGCCGAACATCGCGCCGACGGTGGTCGCGGTGCTCGCCGCGGCCAGCGTCGGCGCGGTGTGGTCGTGCTGCGCCCCGGACTTCGGTCTCAAGGGACTGCTGGACCGGTTCACCCAGATCGAACCGACCGTGCTCATCGGCGTCGACGGCTACCGGTTCAACCACAAGACCGTCGACCGCCGTGCCCTGCTCGCCGAGCTGCAGACCCAGCTGCCCACCGTCGCGCACACCGTCCTGGTCCGCACCCTCGACAGCACGACACCGCTTCCCGACGGTGTCCTCGATTTCGCCGAGCTGATCACCGGGGACGCGGAGCCCCGGTACGAGCAGGTGCCGTTCGACCATCCCCTGTGGATTCTCTACAGCTCCGGCACCACCGGACTGCCCAAGGGCATCGTGCACTCGCACGGCGGCATCCTGCTCGAATCCCTCAAGGCCAACGCGCTGCACTACGACCTCGGCCCCACCGATCGGGTGTTCATCGCCGCCAGCACCGCGTGGGTGGTGTGGAACATGCTCGTCGACGCCATGGTCACCGGCGCGACGATCGTCACCTACGACGGCAGCCCCACCGCCGACGGCCCGGACACCCTGTTCCGTATCTGCGGGAAGGAACGCGTCACCCGTTTCGGCACCGGAGCCGCCTACCTGACCTTGTGCGAGAAGGCCGGCGCCACCCCGGGTGCGGACGTCGACCTCGGCTCGCTGCGGTCGATCATGAGCACCGGCTCCCCGCTGCCCGAGTCCACCTGGACCTGGGTGTACGAGGCGGTCGCGTCCGATGTGCACCTCGGTTCCGACAGCGGAGGGACGGATGTGGCCACCGCGTTCGTCGGCGCCAATCCCCTCCAGCCGGTGTACACGGGCGAGCTGCAGGGGCCGTGCCTCGGTGTCGCAGTCGAGGCCTGGAATGCCGACGGAGAGCCGGTCACCGACGAGGTCGGGGAGATGGTCATCACCGCGCCGATGCCGTCGATGCCGATCTACTTCTGGAACGACCCCGACGGTCACCGCTACCACGACGCGTACTTCGACACCTTCCCCGGAGTGTGGCGGCACGGCGACTGGATCACCATCACCGGCCACGGCAGCTGCCGGATCCACGGCCGCTCCGATTCGACCATCAACCGCGGCGGTGTGCGGATGGGCTCGGCCGACATCTACCAGGCTGTCGAAGCCCTCCCCGAGATCGCCGACGCCCTGGTCATCGGCGCCGAACTCCCCGACGGCGGCTACCACATGCCCCTGTTCGTCGTGCTCCACGACGGTCACGACCTCGACGACGCTCTCGTCGACAAGATCCGCACCACCATCCGCACCGAGGTTTCACCGCGTCACGTACCCGACGAGATCATCGACGTCCCGGCCGTACCCACCACCCGCACCGGCAAGCGCCTCGAGGTGCCGATCAAGAAGCTCATCCAAGGGGCGTCGCCGGAGAGTGCACTGAACCGGGCCACCGTCGCCGATACCGATGCCTTGGACTGGTACATCGACTACGCCAACGCCTTTCACCGCTCTCGCCAGACACGACATCAGTGAGGACTGCCGTGACCGACACCGTAGAGAACCCTGCACCCCACCGGCTCGAGCCTGTCGAAGAACGGGCACTCGAGGCGTTGTTCACCGCGGCGCGGACCGCGAACTCCTTCGCACCCATCCCGGTGTCCGACGACCAGCTCACCGAGATCTGGGAGTTGGCGCGGTGGGCACCGACGGGGGCGAACACCCAACCGCTGCGAACAGTGTTCGTTCGCAAGGAATCCGGGCGCGATCGTCTGGTCACCCACATGAACGACGGCAACAAGGCCAAGACCGCTTCGGCTCCGGCCACGGCGATTCTCGCCGTGGACACCCGGTTCCACGACCATATGGGCACCCTGCTGCCGTTCAAGCCCGAACTCGGGCAGCTCTACGAATCGAACGAGGCAGTCCGGTCGGCCACCGCCCAGCTGAACGCGGCGCTACAGGCCGGCTACTTCATCCTCGCCGTGCGGGCTCGCGGTCTCGCGGCCGGGCCGATGAGCGGCTTCGACGCCGCCGCCCTCGATGCGGACTTCTTCCCCGACGGGCAGTGGCGGTCGCTGCTGGTCGTCAACATCGGACACCCCGGTGAGAACCCGTGGTTCGAGCGGCTTCCGCGGCTCGAGCACAGCGAGTGCCTGCGCTGGGAGTGATCGTGGATTGCCTACTCCGCGAGGGTGTCGAGCAGTGGCCGCACCCGGTAGTCCACCATTTCGCGCATCACCAGGGCCGTGGTGGTGCGTTTGACGCCCTTGATGTTCAGGATGTCCCCGGCGATGCGATACAGATCGTCGGCGTCCCGGGCCGCGACGTGGACGAGCAGGTCGGCGACACCGCTGAGGCCGTGCACTTCGAGGACCTCGGGTATCGCGTCGAGCGCGGCTCCGACGCGGTCGAGTTTGCGCTGGGTGACGTTGGTGAGCACGTACGCCTGCAGCGGATACCCGAGGATGGCCGGGTCGACGCGGCGTTCGAACGAGCGCAGCGCCCCCGCCTCGTCGAGCTTGCTCAGGCGTGCTTGAACGGTGTTGCGGGACAGACCTGTTCGTTCTGCTATGGCCATCACAGTGGCACGCGGGTCGTCGGACAGGGCGGTCAGGATTCGCGCGTCTATCCGGTCGGCTCGGTGTGTGCTTGGCACAGTGCCCACCTCCCTCTCGTCCACACCCGCCGGCGGGGTGCATAATGCTCAATTTTCGGTTCCAGTATTGCGCAAACAGACACCCACTGGTGGACTGTTGTCACACCCCGCAGGTCGGGCAGCCTCCCAGACACGATCCGGTCGGCCTCCCGATTCCTTCGCCGCTCGGCCCCTTCTCATCCGTCGCCGGCCGAGCCGGCTCCCCCCGGCGCCCGATGCAGTAGCCCTGCCCGGTTCCGCGTTGTTGTCTTCAAGGAGAGTTCCGATGTCCCAGCCCGTGTCCTTCGACTCCGTGACCTCGTACCCGACCGGCCAGGTCGGTGCGTGCGAGGACCTCGCCGCCCTCGAGGCGATCCGGCAGCGGGTGTTGTGGCTGTCGACCTCGATGATCCACCACGCGAACCGGGTCCGCCCCAACCCCACCGGCCTGAAAGTCGGTGGCCATCAGGCGTCCTGCGCGTCGATGGTCTCGATCATGACCGCCCTGTGGTTCGAGCACCTGCGTCCCGGCGACCGGGTCTCGGTCAAACCCCACGCGTCTCCGGTGCTGCACAGCATCAACTACCTGCTCGGCGAACTGGACGAGAAGTACCTGACCACCCTGCGCGAATTCGGGGGCCTGCAGTCGTATCCGAGCCGGGCGAAGGACCCGGACCCGGTCGACTACTCCACCGGGTCGGTCGGGATCGGTGCCACCGCCCCGATCTGGGGGGCGATGGCCCGCCGCTACGTCGACACCCACCTCGCCGGCACCGGCCGCGGCCGGCAGTACTCGCTGGTCGGCGACGCCGAACTCGACGAGGGCGCGGTCTGGGAGGCCATCCTCGATCCCGGGATCACCGACCTCGGGGAGGTGGTGTGGATCGTCGATCTGAACCGCCAGTCCCTGGACCGGGTGGTGCCCAACATCGCCGCCCGCCGCCTGGAGAAGATGTTCGACGCCGCCGGCTGGCAGGTCGTCACCGTCAAGTTCGGCACGCTGCTCGAAGAACTGTTCACCCGACCCGGCGGGGACGGGCTGCGCACCCGCATCCTGGACATGCCGAATCCGGAATACCAGCGGCTGCTGCGCTGCACCCCGGCCGAGGTCCGCGACCGGCTGCCCGGCGACGGCCCCGGCAGCACCCAGATCGCCGAGCTGATCGCCACCCTCGACGATGCGACCCTGACCGCCGCGGTCCGCAACCTCGGCGGGCACGATCTGCAGGCCCTGTCGCAGGCGTACCGGCAGATCGACGACACCCGCCCCACGGTGATCATCGCCTACACCATCAAGGGCTACGGCCTGCCCACCGAAGGGCACCCGCAGAACCACTCCGCGCTGCTGACGGTCGACGAATACACGCAACTGGCCTCGAGTCTGGGAATGGACCCGCAGCACCCGTGGGGCCGGTTCGCGGCCGACACCGCGGCAGGACAGCTGTGCCGGAGCGCCGCCGACCGGCTGCGGCGCGACCCGATCCCGGCGCTGCCGGCCCTGACGCTGCCCACCGACATCGGCCGCACCCCCAAGGGCACCGCCACCACCCAGGCCGCCCTCGGCCGGGTACTGCTGGACCTGACCCGCGAAGCCCCCGAGGCCGCCGGGCGGGTGGTCACCGTCAGCCCCGACGTCAGCTCCACCACCAACCTCGGCGGCTGGGTGAACAAGGTCGGGGTGTGGTCGGCGGCCGAGCGGCACAACTGGTTCGCCGACGACGCCGAGACGATCATGCACTGGAACGAGCGGCCCACCGGCCAGCACATGGAACTCGGCATCGCCGAAACCAACCTGGTCGGACTGATCGGCGAACTCGGCGCCACCTGGAGCCGCTGGGGCCAGCCGCTGCTGCCCATCGGGGTGCTCTACGACCCGTTCGTCGAACGCGCCCTCGAGCCCTGGTCGTACGGCATCTACGCCGGCGGACAGTCCATCCTCGTCGGCACTCCCTCCGGGGTCACCCTCGCCGCCGAGGGCGGTGCGCACCAGTCGATCAAGACCCCGTCGATCGGTCTCGAACAACCCGGCTGCATCAGCTACGAACCGGCCTTCGCCCTCGACGTCGAATGGACCCTGCTCGCCTCCCTCGCCCGGCTCGGCCGCCCCGACGGCACCTCCGCGTACCTGCGGCTGTCGACCCGCCCGGTCGATCAGACCCTCGCCGCCGTGCCCACCGACCCGGCCGCGCGCGAACGCCGCCGCCGCCAGGTCGTCGCCGGCGGCTACCCGATCCGGCGCCGCGAGGGCGCGCAGGTGACGATCGTGGCGATGGGCGCGATGCTCACCGAGGCGCTCGCCGCCGCGGACCGGCTCGAGGCCACCGGGGCGCCGGCCGACGTGCTGTGCATCACCAGCCCCGGACTGCTGTTCGAGGCCTGGCAGGCCCGCCAGGGCCGCGGCCACGGTGAGAGCTGGATCCTCGATCAGCTCTTCCCCGCCGACCGCGCCACCCCGATGGTCACCGTCCTCGACGGCCACCCCCACACCCTGGCCTTCCTCGCCGGCATCAACCGGGTGCGCAGCACCTGCCTCGGCGTCAGCCGCTTCGGGCAGGTCGGCGGGCTCGACGATGTCTACCGCTACCACGGCATCGACACCGACAGCATCGTCGCCGCCGCCCTCGACCTCCTCCCCTGACCTGGCACCGTTCCCGCATCACCGGAGACAGAAGAGACCCCCATGACCACCGGACAACTCACCGGCACCACCGTGCGCATGCCGGCCCTCGGGGACAGCGTCGACGAGGGCACCGTCACCCGCTGGCTCAAACAACCCGGCGACCACGTCACCGCCGACGAACCGCTGCTCGAGGTCGCCACCGACAAGGTCGACACCGAAATCCCCGCGCCGGTCACCGGTGTCCTGCAGCGGATCCTCGCCGAGGAGAACGACGTCGTCGCCGTCGGCGCCGAGTTGGCGATCATCGCCGAACCGTCCACCGGAGCGGTGAACCCGTCCCCCGTTCCTTCCGTATCGGCACCCGCGGCGGCTCCGGCATCCCCGGTCGCGGCGGTGCCCCCGGTGCCGGGGGCGGCGGCTTCTCCCCTGCGGCCGTCGCCCCCGGCACCGCCCCCCACTCCGACAGGTGCTGCCTCGCAACCGAAGGACTCCGGATCCGGTGGCACCACGGTGGAGAAGCTGCCCCGCATCCGCCGCACGATCGCCCGGCGGATGGTCGAATCGCTGCAGACCGCCGCGCAACTGACCACGGTGCTCGAGGTGGACGTCACCGCGATCGCCCGGCTGCGGGCCGCCCACAAGGACGACTTTCTGCGGCGGACGGGGATCAAGCTGTCGTTCCTGCCGTTCTTCGCCAAGGCCGCCGTCGATGCGCTCGCCGAGCACCGGGTTCTCAACGCCTCGCTGAACACCGAGGTCACCGAGGTGACCTACCACAACCACTGCCACCTGGGCATGGCCGTCGACAGCGACAAGGGTCTGATGGTGCCGGTCATCCGCGATGCCCACACGCTCGGCATCGAAGGACTCGCCCGGGCCGTCGCCGACAAGGCCGACAAGGTCCGCACCGGGAACATCTCCCCGGACGAACTGACCGGCGGCACCTTCACCCTCACCAACACCGGCAGCCGCGGCGCACTGTTCGACACCCCGATCCTCAACCAACCCCAGACCGGAATCCTCGGTGTCGGTGCCGTCGTCGAGCGGCTGGTACCGACCCGCCAAGACGGCGAAGTCCGCATCGACGTGCGCTCGATGGCCTACCTGTCGATCACCTACGACCACCGCATCGTCGACGGCGCCGACGCCGCCCGCTTCCTCACCACAGTAAAGAACACCCTCGAACACGGCTTCACCACAGCCGACCTGACCTGATCGCTCACCCGGAAGGAGCACACGTGCGCCCGGACGATCGCGCGATGCTGGCATTCGCCGTCGAATGGTCCCCCTTCGGCGGAGGAGACGAGTACATCCTTCCCGAATTCGGGCTCACCCCCGCGGTGTTCTACCAACGTCTTCTGGCGATGGTGACCACCACTCCGACGGATGAGGTGGATTTCGCGACCCGTACATTCCTACGACAGTTCTGCGTCTCGAAGCTGTCCCGTTCGACGCGACCCGCACGCCCCGCCTTCGATAAACCGATCGCTCCGCCCGAGGTTCGCCTGTCCCAGGCGACCGTAGAGAAACGCCCGTGAACACGACCACCGCCGCCACGGCAGCCGAACCCCACAACGACCACCTCATGCTCCCTCAGGGGAACCGGCCGTTGTTCGACGAATCCGATGAACCGGTCTCGTGGGAGGACCCGGTCTCGTCGGAGGACACAACCGCATCCTGATCGTCTCTGCCGGCGAAACCGGCACGAGGAACGCCGCGCCCATGCGTCGACGTCCCCCGAGAACGACGAGGGGGAGGTTGCCGGCGACGTGTCGCGGCAACCTCCCCCTCGGGGCGAAGAACCTACACCAGCAGCTCGGCGATCTGAATGGTGTTGAGGGCGGCGCCCTTCCGCAGGTTGTCCCCCGAGACGAACAGCGCGAGACCGCGGCCGTCCGGCACACCCGGATCCTGCCGGACCCGGCCCACCAGCGACGGATCCTGGCCGGCGGCCTGCAGCGGCGTCGGAACATCCACGAGGCGCACGCCGGGGGCGTTCGCGAGCAGTTCGTTCGCGCGCTCGACCGACAGCGGGCGTTCGAACTCGGCGTTGATCGACAGCGAGTGACCGGTGATCACCGGCACCCGCACGCAGGTACCCGAGACCAGCAGATCCGGCAGCCCGAGGATCTTGCGGGACTCGTTGCGCAGCTTCTGGTCCTCGTCGGTCTCGCCGCTGCCGTCGTCGACGAGCGAACCCGCGAGCGGCAGCACGTTGAACGCGATCGGCGCGACGTACTTGTCCGGGGCCGGGAAGTCGACGGCGCTGCCGTCGTGCACGAGCTTCTCGGCGTCGCCGATGACGGCGCGGGCCTGGCCGAGCAGCTCCTCGACGCCGGCGATGCCGCTGCCGGAGACCGCCTGGTAGCTCGAGACGATCAGCCGCTGCAGGCCGGCTTCGTCGTGCAGCACTTTCAGGACCGGCATCGCGGCCATGGTGGTGCAGTTCGGGTTGGCGATGATGCCCTTCGGCGGGTTCTTCGCCTCCTGCGGGTTCACCTCGCTCACGACGAGAGGCACCTCGGGGTCCTTGCGCCAGGCCGAGGAGTTGTCGACCACGACCGCCCCGGCGGCGGCGAACCGCGGCGCCTGGGCGCGCGAGAGCGTCGCACCGGCCGAGAACAGGGCGATGTCGATGCCCTTCAGATCCTCGTCGGAGGTCGCCGCGGCGTCCTCCACGACGATCTCCTCCCCGCGGAACGGCAGCTTCTTGCCGGCCGAGCGGGCCGAGGCGAAGAAGCGCACCTTGTCGGCGGGAAAGTTGCGCTCCTCGAGCAGGGTGCGCATGACGATGCCGACCTGGCCGGTGGCACCTACGACTGCGATGGTGGTCATGATCTACCGTCCCGTTCCGGCGTGGACGACGGCTTCCTCGTCGCCGCCGAGTTCGAAGGCGGCGTGCAGGGCGCGCACCGCGTCGTCGAGTTCGGTGTCGTCGACGAGCACCGAGATGCGGATCTCCGAGGTCGAGATGAGATCGATGTTGATGCCCGCGTCCGCGAGAGCCTCGCAGAACTTCGCCGTGACGCCCGGATGGCTCTTCATGCCGGCACCGACGAGCGAGACCTTGCCGATGTGGTCGTCGAACAGCACCTGGGTGAAGCCGATCTCCTCCTGCTGCTTGCTCAGCAGCTCCACGGCACGTGGGCCGTCGCTCTTCGGCAGGGTGAAGGTGATGTCGGTCTTGCCGGTCTCCACCTTGGAGATGTTCTGCAACACCATGTCGATGTTGATCTCGGCCTCGGCGACGGCGCGGAACACCTTCGCGGCGTAGCCGGGAGTGTCGGGCAGGCCGACGACGGTGACCTTGGCCTCGCCGCGATCGTGCGCGACGCCGGTGATCAGAGCCTCTTCCACGGGGATGTCCTCCATCGATCCGGACACGATGGTGCCGGGCTTGGTGGTGTACGACGAACGAACGTGCACGGGCACGTTGTAGCGGCGGGCGTACTCGACGCAGCGCAGCATGAGCACCTTCGCGCCGCAGGCCGCGAGCTCGAGCATCTCCTCGAACGAGACCTTCTCGAGCCGCTGCGCGTCCTTGACGATGCGCGGGTCGGCAGTGAAGACGCCGTCGACGTCGGTGTAGATCTCGCAGACATCGGCGTCGAGCGCCGCGGCCAGGGCCACGGCGGTGGTGTCGGACCCGCCGCGGCCGAGGGTGGTGATGTCCTTGCTGTCCTGGCTCACGCCCTGGAAACCGGCGACGAGGACGATGCTGCCCTCGTCGAGCGCGGTCCGGACGCGGCCGGGGGTGACGTCGATGATCTTCGCGTTGCCGTGGCTGCCCGTCGTGATCACGCCGGCCTGGGAGCCGGTGAACGAGCGTGCCTCGGCGCCGAGCGAGTGGATCGCCATCGCGACCAGGGCGTTGGAGATGCGCTCACCGGAGGTGAGGAGCATGTCCATCTCACGCGCCGGCGGGGCGGGGCACACCTGCTGAGCGAGGTCGAGCAGCTCGTCGGTGGTGTCGCCCATCGCCGACACGACCACGACGACGTCGTTGCCCGCCTTCTTGGTCTCGACTATCCGTTCAGCGACGCGCCGGATCCGTTCGGCCGTCGCGACCGAGGATCCTCCGTACTTCTGGACGACGAGTGCCACGCTGGCGAACCTCCGGGGTCTTGGGTGCAAGTCCAGGGGACCAGCTTACCGATGCGGCCCGAAGGGATGCGGCCCGACCTGCCCCGACCCGCCCCGCCCATCCGGCGGCAACCTCGGCAGCAGACCGTAATCGCCGGGCCCGAACGCGATCTCGGACGGCAACGGCAGCGGCGGGCGGGAGCGCCGGCGGACGCTGCGGGTCCGCGCGGCGGGACGCGGGTCCGCGCGGCGGGATGCGGCCGACAACGGCCGCTCGGGACGAGCGGCTCAGCCCGCGACGGTCGTGCGCAGCAGCATGACGTTGTAGTCGCTCCAGCGGGACGCGACGAAGTAGAGGTCGTTGCCGCTGGACCACGGGTGGATGTACGGCGCGTACAGGCCGCTGATCTGGGCACTGGTGACGAGCACGCGCGGCGCGCTCCACGGGCCCTCCGGCCGCGCGCTCGTGCGCATCTCGATCCGGCCGCCTTCCTCGTTGCCGTAGAGGAGGACGAAGGTGCTGCCGGTCCAGTGCACCGACATCTCGCCGACCGGGCCGTCGACGACGGGCACTGCCGCATCGATTCCGCCGAGCACCCAGCCGGTGCCGGTCCAGAACTCGTAGGCGCCGAGGTCTCGGATCTGCGCCTCGGGCACGCGGGAGACGTAGGCCGGTCCGAAGCGGCCGTTGGGCGTGCCGAAGTCGTAGACGTAGCCCTCGTGCTTGACGTACGCGTGCTGCTGGAACCCGGCGTTGCCGACGGCCAGCTGCTGGACGCCGGGCACCTCCACCGGTGTGTTGATCCGCGCGGTGGCCGGGTCGACGGTCCACGTCTCACCGTTGTCGGTCGAGTACGCGAGGGCGGAGGCGTTGGTCCACCATTCCCCGGGCTCGCCCCAGGCGCGCACCGACATGAAGTTGATGTACTGGGTGCCGCCGACGGCGACAGCGGCGGTGGGCACGACGGTGGTCTCGACCCCGTCGATGCCGATGCTGCCGAGGATCTCCCGGGCGAAGTTCGGGTCGGAGGCGAGCACCGGTGCGCCGGAAGAGGGATCGCCGGGGCGGGGCTCGGGCACGGCGATGCCGTCCGACAGCTCGGTGTCCGCGCTGCGCATGAGGATGTTGCGGCGCCATTCGTCGCCCTCGACCGAGCAGTCGCCGAAGGTGTCGCCGAAGGCCATGAGCACCTGGCGGCCGGGTCCGGTTTCACCGTTGTCCCACATGATTCCCAGATCGGTACCCGAGACGGAGAACCGGGTGTCGGTCCGGTTCGGGCTGCGCGGCCCGGTGACCCAGGCGACGGTGCGGGTGGGACCGGAGGTGATCGTCGGGAGCGGTCCCTGTGGTGTCCCGGCACCGGGGTTGCTGCTGCCGAAGCCGCTGCTTCCGGGTCCGGAATTCCCGCAGGGTTCGGCGTGGGCGGTGGCGGCGAACGGCACCGCGCAGCCGAGCGCCAGCAGCAGCGCGGAGGTGAACGTCGTCGCCGACCGGACCGCGCTCATGAACTCTCCTCCCGTCCGGGTGACCGGATCGCGTCTTCCGCAGGACTTCTGTGACAGGTGATTCTCATGTGACGAATGAGGTCAACGTATTGGACCGGCACGGACCGCGGCGGGGCCCTTCGTATCGATCGGGTCACGTTCGCGCGGGCCCGGCTGTTCGGGATCGGTTTCGAGATCGTTTATGGAATCCCTCACCTCCGGGTGGGCTCCGGCGGGGCCGGCGAGTACACTGCCTGGCATGCAGCGCGCGCTTCTCCTCGGCCGCCGCGGCGGGATCTGACCAGACCGGCTTCCCGTCGCGGGGTGTTGTCGCGCCGGTCGTATCCTCATCCGGACTCACCGGTCCCCATTTTTTGGAGCTACGTCATGTCACCCGCCGACGCATTCACCTCCGGCTCGCGCACGATCACGCCGCCGAGCAAGCCCGCCCCCGCCGATCAGCCGGCGTGGAACAAGCAGAAGAACTCTTCGATGCCGACCTACCGGTACCGGCCGTTCGCCGAGGAGGTCGAGCCGATCACGCTGCCCGACCGCACCTGGCCGGACAAGATCATCGACCGGGCGCCCGCCTGGTGCGCGGTGGACCTGCGTGACGGCAACCAGGCGCTCATCGACCCCATGAGCCCCGCCCGCAAGCGGCGCATGTTCGACCTGCTGGTACGCATGGGCTACAAGGAGATCGAGGTCGGCTTCCCGTCGGCGAGCCAGACCGACTTCGACTTCGTCCGAGAGATCATCGAGGACAACGCGATTCCCGACGACGTCACCATCCAGGTGCTGACGCAGGCCCGCCCCGAGCTGATCAAGCGCACCTTCGAGGCGTGCGCCGGGGCCCACTCGGCCATCGTCCACTTCTACAACTCGACGTCGATCCTGCAGCGTCGCGTGGTGTTCCGGGCGGACAAGGACACGGTCAAGAAGATCGCCACCGACGCGGCCGAGCTGGTGCTCGAGGAGGCGAAGAACCACCCCGACACGAACTGGCGGTGGGAGTACTCCCCCGAGTCGTACACCGGCACGGAACTGTCGTATGCCAAGGAGGTGTGCGACGCGGTCGTCGACACCCTGGGCGCGACCCCCGAGAACCCGGTGATCATCAACCTGCCGGCCACGGTCGAGATGGCCACGCCGAACGTGTACGCCGACTCGATCGAGTGGATGCACCGCAACCTGGCCAAGCGCGACTCGATCATCCTGTCGCTGCATCCGCACAACGACCGCGGCACCGGTGTCGCGGCGGCCGAACTGGGCTACCAGGCCGGCGCCGACCGCATCGAGGGCTGCCTGTTCGGCAACGGCGAGCGCACCGGCAACGTGTGCCTGGTGACCCTGGGCCTGAACATGTTCAGCCGGGGCGTGGATCCGCAGATCGACTTCTCCGACATCGACGAGATCCGCCGCACCGTCGAGTACTGCAACCAGCTGCCCGTGCCCGAGCGGCACCCCTACGGCGGTGACCTGGTCTACACCGCCTTCTCCGGCAGCCACCAGGACGCCATCAACAAGGGCATGGACATGATGAAGGCCGACGCCGATGCCGCGGGCACCGACGTCGACGACCTGACCTGGGCGGTGCCGTATCTGCCCATCGACCCGAAGGACGTGGGCCGCAGCTACGAGGCCGTGATCCGGGTCAACTCGCAGTCCGGCAAGGGCGGCGTGGCGTACATCATGAAGCACGACCACGGCCTGAACCTGCCGCGACGGCTGCAGATCGAGTTCTCGCAGGCGGTACAGCGCGTCACCGACGGTGAGGGCGGCGAGGTCAGCCCCAAGGAGATGTGGGACATCTTCCACGAGGAGTACCTGGCTCCGACCACTCCGCTCGAGCGGATGCGGCAGAAGGTCACGGCGGCCGAGACCGACGACGGCACCGACACCGTCACCGCGGTCGTGAAGTACCACGGCAAGGAACAGGAGATCACCGGGTCCGGCAACGGTCCGCTCGCGGCCTTCGTCGACGCCCTGGAATCCCTGGGCTACCAGGTGGCCGTCCGCGGCTACGCCGAGCATGCCATGTCGGCCGGCGACGACGCCCTCGCCGCCGCGTACGTCGAAGCGGACGTGACCCGGCCCGACGGCGTCACGACCCTGGTCTGGGGCGCCGGCATCGCACCGTCCATCACGACGGCCTCGCTGCGCGCGGTGGTGTCGGCGGTGAACCGGGCGCACTGAGCCCTCCGGGTCCCGCGAACGCCGGTCGATTCGGCAGGAATTCGGACGAATGCGGCGGTACTCTTCCCCGGGGAGTGCCGCCGCATTCCGCGTTTTCCCACCTCGCGCGTGCCCCACGAAAGGGAGCGTCACATGGATTTCTGGGACATCATCTGGTTCATCATCATCAGCTTCGCGTTCATCGCGTACCTGATGGTGCTCTTCTCGATCATCGGCGACCTGTTCCGCAACCACCAGCAGTCCGGCTGGATCAAGGCGATCTGGATCGTCTTCCTGATCTTCCTGCCGTTCCTCACCGCCCTGATCTACCTGATCGTCAACGGCAAGGGCATGGCCGAGCGGTCCGCACGGGAATACGCCCAGGTCAAGCAGGCCCAGGACAGCTACATCCGCGAGGTCGCCGGCAAGTCCCCCGCCGAGCACATCGCCGACGCCAAGGCGCTGCTCGACGCGGGCACCATCACCGAAGCCGAGTACCAGGCTCTCAAGGCCAAGGCGCTGTCCTGACCATCTGCTGCCTGCCGGAACGAGAACGTTAACGCCTCTCCTTCCTGAAGGCAGGAGATTCCCGGCTCAGACCGCAACCGCACCACCACCCGGAGGGAGGACGGCGCTTCCTCTCCCTCGTGAACGAGGGAGTATCCGCGCCGCACATCAGATGACACCGGATCCGGTGCTGGTCGACCGCGACGGCCCGGTCACGACGATCGGGATCAACCGTCCGGGGGTCCGCAACGCCGTCGATCGGGCGACGGCCGAGGCGCTGGCCGCCGCCTTCCGCGCCTTCGACGCCGACGACGGCGCGGCGGTCGCCGTGCTGCACGGCACCGGCGGCACCTTCTGCGCCGGCGCCGACCTGAAGGCGATCAGCGAGGGACACCCGAACCGGGTCGCCCCGGACGGGGACGGGCCGATGGGCGTGTCGCGGATGCGGCTGTCCAAACCCGTCGTCGCCGCGATCTCGGGGCACGCCGTCGCCGGCGGGCTCGAACTGGCCCTGTGGGCCGATCTGCGCGTCGCCGAGGAGGGGGCGGTCCTGGGCGTGTTCTGCCGCCGCTGGGGCGTGCCGCTGATCGACGGCGGCACGGTGCGGCTGCCGCGGCTCATCGGCGAGAGCCGCGCGATGGATCTCGTCCTGACCGGCCGTCCCGTCGACGCCGGCGAGGCGCTGAGCATCGGGCTGGTCAACCGGCTCGTTCCCGCCGGTCAGGCACTCACCGCGGCCCGCGCCCTCGCCGCCGAGATCGCCGCCTTCCCGCAGACCTGTCTGCGCCGGGACCGCCTCTCGCTGCTCGAGCAGCACGGGCTCGACGAGGACCAGGCGTTGCTCAACGAGTTCCGGCACGGCGCGGTCTCCCTGGCGCACGACACGCTCGAGGGCGCGTCCCGGTTCGCCGGCGGTGCCGGGCGGCACGGCAGTTTCGGTGAGCCCGGCACCTAGCCGTCCACATCCCCGCCGTCCCACACCACGTGCCCGTCCGCCCGCATGCGGGCACCCGGCGCCGCCTCGTGCGCCAGTAGACGGCCGTCGTGCATGAGGTGCTCGACGTCGTGGCCGAACCGCAGCACGACGACGTCGGCGACGAGGCGGCGGTGGCATCGCCACCACACGCTCTCGCTGCACATCATCGCGGTCCGGCGCCGCGCGGACTCCTCGAGCAGCCCGTCGAGCGCGTCGGCGAACTCCTCGGTGCGGGTGTGGGCGGCGTAGGCGGCGAACTGCTCGACCCGCCACCACGAGTCCTCGGGCGTCGTCCCGGCGGGGAGCCGTCGCCGGCCGCCGAGTCGCCGCTCGAGCCGGTAGCCGATGCCGGCATCGGCCAGCCATTGCGTCATCGCGTCGCTCGACAGGTCCGGGTTGCGCCGGCTGCCCGGGAAACGCCGGACGTCGACCAGCGACTCGACGCCGGCGGAATGCAGCAGCTCGGCCAGTTGCGTCCGGTCGAGCCGTCCGTGCCCCACGGAGAGCAGCATCGCGACGATTCCTCCCTCGGGTCGGGTTCCCTCCGGCATACCTGCCCCTCCGGCATACCCACCGGCGGCTACCGCATGCCCGCGCCCGCGACCGGCGCGTGCCGGCAGCCCCCCGGCGACGCGATCGGCAGTTCCTCGAACCGGCCGTCCGGAAGGCGCAGGTGCACATGCACCGCACCGGCGACCACCCCCAGCGGCTCGCGACCGAGCAGACGCGCGAGCACGTACGTCGCGCTCAGGCTCGTCACGTCGCGGATCACGCCCAGCGGCAGCAGCGAGCCCGTCTCGGCGAGCACCTCGCGTTCCCCGGCGCGCAAGACCAGCCGCAGGCCCGGTGCGATGCCCTGGACGGCGAGCGAGACCGCGACGTTGTCCCGGTCGTCGGACCCCACCGCAGCGAGCGCGACCGCCCGATGGACCCCGACCCGCTCGAGCAGCCGGCGGTCGCCGCCGTCGCCGACCACGGCGGGGATGTTCAGGTCGCGCACCAGTCGCAGGTTGCGCGCATTCGTGTCCCGCTCGACACCCACCACCGGGATGCCGAGGTCCCGCAGCTCCCGGCACAGCCGCAGACCCACCTGCCCGAGGCCCACGACGATCACGTGCCCGGAGCGGGGCAGCGATCGCGGGCCGAGCAGCGCGGTCAGGCGCGGACCCAGCAGCCGGTCCACCACCCCGGCGGTGAACATGGCAGTGAACACGATCGTCGCCAGCATCGCGGTGGACGCGATCGCGGCGTATGCCTCGTTGCCGTGCGGGTCGGCCGCCGGTCCGACCGTGGTGACCACGCGGACCGCCTCGTGGAACGCGTCGATCGTTCCCTTGCCCTCCCCGAAGGTCAGCCAGGCCCAGTCGCCGAACAGCACCGCAGCCAGCCCGAGCAGCCCGGCGAGCAGGATGCGGGTGCCGGTCTCGTGGGTGCGCAGCACCGCGGTGAGTTGCCCGGCCCACCGCTGCCACGCCATGCGGCGCGGCACCGCGACGGGCACCTCGTCGAGCACGTCACCGGCCGCGCGGATGCCGCGCGGTCCGCGGGTGGAGGTCACCGCCAGCAGGTCGGGTGCCACGCACGGCCCGGCCAGGGACGCCACGGCCAGGTCCGCCGGCGACGTCACGTCGCACTGCGGCAGGAACCGGGCGAGCTGATCGCCGATCGTGCGGTCGAAGATCGTCGCGACCATCGGGGCGTCCGGCTGCAGGTGCGCCGCGGCGAGCGCGTACCGCAGCGCCACCACGTCGTCCTGCAGGAGCACCGCGATCCCGGCGACCGGCGGCCGGTCCAGCAGGGCCCGCAGCTCGTCGTCGTCGGGCCGGGGCGCATGCCGCACGGTGCAGCCCAGGACGACGAGCGAGGCGCAGACCCGGCGCGCGACCGTGGTGTCGCCCACCACGACGTACGTCCCGGTGTTCCCGCTGGTTGTGTCCGCATCCGCCACGGCGACCACCTCCCCGCCCCAGGGGACCACGCCACCTGCGCGGATGCATCCGGCACCGCGGATGCTGTGAGCGATTCGCCCCGGCGCAGCGGCGTGTGACGGCGCGGACACGGCGGCGCTGCGGCGACGCCGGCGCCGCTGTGGAAAACTCGCGACGTGGGTACAAGCACTCGAATCACCGGGCGCGGGCGGCTGGCGCTGCGCGCGGCGAAGGCCGCCTCGTGGGCCTCGCAGAAGGCCGGGCGCGGCAAGGGCTCGATGATCGGCGGTCTCGTCGCGCTGAAGATCGATCCGCGGCTGATGGAGCAGCTCGGGCGCGGACGACGCACCGTCCTGGTGACCGGCACCAACGGCAAGTCCACCACCACCCGGATGACGGCGGCGGCGCTGGAGACGATGGACTCCGTCGCCACCCAGGCCGACGGGGCGAACATGGACGCCGGCATCGTCGCCGCGCTGGTCGCCAATCAGGAGGCGCCGCTCGCGGCGATCGAGGTCGACGAGTTGCACACCCCGCACGTCGCCGACGCCCTCGACCCCGAAGCGATCGTGCTGCTCAATCTGAGCCGCGACCAGCTGGACCGGGTGGGCGAGATCAACATGATCGAACGCAAGCTGCGGGCCGGTCTCGAACGGCACCCGGACGCGGTGGTCGTCGCGAACTGCGACGACGTGCTCGTCACCTCCGTCGCCTACGACCATCCGAACGTGGTGTGGGTGGCGGCGGGCGCCGGCTGGTCGGGCGACTCGGTCAGCTGCCCCCGCACCGGCGAGCCGATCCTGTGGGAGGACGGGCACTGGCGCAGCACGGGATCGGATTTCGCACGGCCCGAACCGGATTGGTGGGTCGACGACGACAATCTCTACGGCCCGGACGGGCTGGTGCTGCCGATGACGCTGACCCTGCCGGGGCGCGCCAACCGCGGCAACGCCGCGCAGGCGGTGGCCGCGGCGGTCGCCCTCGGCGCGGATCCGGCCGCGGCCGTCGCCGCCGCGGGTGTCGTCGAGGAGGTCGCCGGCCGGTACAAGACCGTGCAGGTGGGTCCGCATTCGGTGCACATGCTGCTGGCGAAGAATCCGGCCGGATGGCAGGAAGCCCTGTCGATGATCGACCCGACGGTCGACGGTCTGGTCATCGCGGTCAACGGGCAGGTGCCCGACGGGGAGGACCTGTCGTGGCTGTGGGACGTGCGGTTCGAGCACTTCGAGGGCGTGCAGGTGGTGGCCTCCGGCGAACGCGGTACCGACCTGGCCGTGCGGCTGACCTACGCCGGGGTCGAGCACACGCTGGTGGCGGATCCGGTCCGGGCCATCGCGTCGTGCCCGCCCGGACGGGTCGAGGTCCTGGCCAACTACACCGCGTTCCGGGATCTGAACACCGCCCTGGCGAAGGGAGCCGCGCATGTCTGAGTCCACCGTGCGGATCGGGCTCGTGCTGCCCGACGTGATGGGCACCTACGGCGACGGCGGCAATGCGCTGGTCCTGCGGCAGCGCCTGCGGATGCGCGGCCACGATGCCGAGGTCGTGTCGATCAACCTGACCGACCCGGTGCCCGACTCCCTGGATCTCTACACCCTCGGCGGGGCCGAGGACTCGGCGCAACGCCTCGCCACGCGACACCTGCAGCGACATCCGGGACTGCAACGGGCGGCCGGACGGGGGGCTCCGGTCCTGGCGATCTGCGCGGCGATCCAGGTGCTCGGCAACTGGTACCAGACGTCGGCGGGCGAGCGCGTCGACGGCGTCGGCCTGCTCGACGTGACCACCGCTCCGCAGCAGACCCGTGCCATCGGCGAGGTCGTGACCACTCCCCTCGTCGAGGGGCTGCACCTGCCGTTGACCGGCTTCGAGAACCACCGCGGCGGAACGACTCTGGGGCCGGAGGCTCGTGCCCTGGGCCGGGTCACCCGGGGTGTCGGCAACGGCGTGGGCGACGGCGTCGAGGGCGCCGTGCAGGGTTCGGTGATCGGCACCTACATGCACGGACCGGTCCTGGCCCGCAACCCCGAACTGGCGGATCTGCTGCTGGCACGCGCGCTCGGCGTGGACTCGCTGCCGCCGCTGGATCTGCCGGAGGTCGAGCAGTTGCGGCGTGAGCGGCTGGCCTGACCCGCCGTCCGTGAACACCCCGCGTCCGCGAACACCCCGGACAGGGGTTCGGCCCGGGAAATCGCTTTCGCGTTCACCGGGCCGGATCTCTGCTTCACGAGCCTCTGTCGTCCTCGGACGTCTGCTCGATTCGCACTACCGATGTTATCTGCATCACACCCCGAATGCAAGGGCGGAAACTCAACGGCGTCCCTTCATCTCGCGCGTCTCGCGGCGATGCTGGTCGACGACGGTGCGGGCCAGTTCCGCCACCTTGACGTTGACCTGCTGCGACGTCCGGCGGAGCAGCTCGAACGCCTGATCGTCGGAGATCTTGTTCAGTGCCATGAGAAGACCGACCGCTTTGCCGATCTCCCGGTTGCTCTCGATGCCGTTGCGCAGTGAGGCAATGTCCTCGCCCCGGGACGTGGCGGCGACGGCAACGGCCGCGAAGGCGGCCAGGACGCTGGCGTGGGTGGCGGCCGCGAGGTCGAAGGCCCCCGCCGTATCGGAGAACAGGTTCAGCGACCCGACCTTGCGGTCGTCGACTCGCAGGCGGAACCCCATCGCTCCACGCACGGGCGTCTGCGTCACGATGCCGGGAGCCAGATGCGGCCACTGCTCGGAGACGTTCAGGTCCGGCTCGATCTGAGCGGCGTCCTCCTCGATCGCGTCCAGGCACGGTCCCTCGCCGGTCGCGCGCTCGAGGTCGTCGACGTGCCGCGCGACGTCGTCGGAGGCACCGACGGTGACGTACGCCTTACCTTCCCGCAGCATGAGACTGGCATGGTCGCAGCCGGGCACCAGCATCGTGGCGGCCACGCAGATCGCCGTGTACGTCTCCGCAGGGCCCGCGCCGCGGTAGACGATCTCGGCGAGTGCGGTGAACACCGTCGCCGGATCGGCCGTGGACTGACCGTTCTGCATGTGCGCTCCTCGACCTCGTCGCCGCGCTTTCGACGCGGGGCTCGGATCGCCATTCAACCAGACACGCCGGAACGGCCGGCGCGTCGCGGGGAGCGCGGAGCCGCCTCCTACGTGCGGATCGCGGGCGATCGCGCGGACCCCTGAGCACAGTTGGACATCCGCTCGAGTAGCGCACGCCGCTGTGATGGGGTACAACACATCGGCATTGGTTTTGTGAACCAAGTCACGAATTGCTTGCAGGGGGATAAACCGAATATGACAGGCACGGCAACGCGCCACCACACCTCACGCTACGAGGACGTCCGGAGCGCCCCGATGGTGCTCGTGTCCCACACCGGCTCGTCGACGCCGGGGTGGCGCGCCGCTCTCGGGCACACGCTCGGCACCGCCGTCTCCGTCGGCGCCGCAGCCCTCATGGTCACCGGCCTGACCGCGGTCGGTGCGACCACCACCGTCACGGGTCTCGTGTCCTTCCTCCGGACGAACTGACCGTCCCGGTCGACCGAGCCCCGATCATCCCGACATCACAGACAGGAACACCACCACACATGCACACCTCCGCTGTCGCCGCGCCCCGTCGCTCCATGAGCACCGAGGAGATCAAGGCCCGCATCGAGGCCATGTTCGCGGACCGCGACCAGCAGGAGCGCCCGACGGCCGACTGACGATCGGGCCGCACGTCGAGAGGAGAAACCGATATGAACGCGAACGTGGTCGAGCTACTGCTGCTGCTCGGTGCCGCACTGGGCGGCACCGCAGCCCTCGAGGCCTACCTGGTGCGATCGGATTCCGCGCATCCGCACGTGTCCGACGACCTGGTCCGCCCGCCCAGGTACTGACGCGAGACCGCCCGTCCGGAAGACTCCCTTCCGGACGGGTCTTCTCATCCCCGGACGGCCCGGCCCGCGAAGCACGACGCGGGCCCGGTGCCACGGTCCGGGCAGGATCGGCAACATCCCGGTAGGCACCCGCTTCCACCCGGGCGATCGTGGCGTCCGCGTTGAGCGCGGCCTGCGTGAGCCTCCGGCCCGATGCTCCGTCGCCGGACCCGGTCAGGTCCGCCACGTCGCCACCTCGCAGATCGTCACTTCGCGTCCGCTCCCTGCAGCAGCCACCGGTCGTCCACCCGGTCGAGGGTGATCAGGAACCGTGTCGCGTCGACCCGCCCGTCCGGCACCGCGACGTTCTTCACGTCCTGGTCGAGGAACACGAGCACCGTCGCGCGATCCGCGTCGAGTGTCTCGACCGCGGCGTGCGACACGGTCGCGACGGAGACGCCCTGCCCGTTCTCCACGAGCCCGCGCAGGTCTCCCGCCACCGCGCGGTACTTGTCCGCGAACTCGGGGGTGGAGACGTCGGTGACCGCGGCGAGCGCATCGTCGAAGTGCCGGTAGTCGTAGGTGCCGAGCGCGATCGCGTACTCCCGCGCCCGTTCGAGCGCACCGGCCCGTAGGTCCTCGGCCTGCTCGGCCTGCCACCACCGGAAGCCGCAGAAGCCGGCGGCCGCGGTGAGCAGCACGATCAGGACGAGCAGCAGCCGTCGCCGCGGCCGGGAGCCCGGGGGCCCCGGGTCCGGCGGCGCGGGCGTGGCGGTGTCGTCGACGGCGGATTCGGTGGTGGATTCGGTGGTCGGCATCAGTTTCCCAGTCCTTCCAACAGCTTCTGCCAGTACTGCAGTACCTCGACGCCGGTGGGGACGAGCAGCGGATCCTCCGCCATGTCCGGTCCGGTCACCATTGCGGGGGTGGTCTGGTGTTGCAGGCCGAGGTCGTCGGGTCGTGGCGCGACGCGGGCGCCGCGCTGGGCGAGATCCTCGCCCGGCGGGCAGTACAGGGACAGGTTCGGGGTGCGGGGGCTCTCGTCGCCGACAGTGCGGCGCTGCGTGTCGTAGTAGCAGACCGGCCCCTGCGTGGCGACGAGCGAGAAGTCGCCACGGTCGCCTTCGACCACCGAGGTCAGGTCGCCGAGCGCCGCGGGGATCGAGTCGAGGCCGGCTGCCAGGGCCGGGGTGCGCGGGGCGAGCACGTCGCCCACGGTCACCAGGTTCGTCAGCAGCAGCCCGTAGTCGTCACGGGTGTCGGCGAACAACCGCTCCGTCTTCGCGAGGGCCTCCGGCGACCGGTCCAGCAGGTACACGAGCGCGTCCCGGCTACCGGCGAGTTGGTCGGAGACGTCCCGCACGGCCCGCATCGCGCCCGGGAAGGTGCCGGAGTTCTCGGCGAGCGTGTTCACCAGGTCGACCCCCTGCTCCAGCAGTGCCGCGAGGGTCGGCGCCCGTTCCGACGCCATCGTCGAGAGTGCATCGGCGTTCTCGAGCAGGGCCTGCAGGTCGGGCCCCGTACCCGCGAGTGCGGTGCCCCAGGTCTCGCCGAGCGTCGCGACCGATCCGGGATCGATGCTCTCGACGAGTGCGCTCATCCGGACGAGCATCTGGTCGAGCCGCAGTCCCTGCGCGTCCGCCGGCACCTCGAGGGTGTCGCCGTCGGTGAGATAGGGACCCTCGGCGGTCTGCGGTTCGATGTCGAGGGTGATGATGCCGATCGCGGTGCCCGTCGCGACGCGGCCCGTGCTGCCCACGGGGATCCGGGTGTCCGGATCCAGCGTGAGCACCGCCGTCGACCCGCGACCGCCGTCGTCGATCGTCACCGAGTCGATCTCCCCCACCGCGACCCCACGGTAGGTCACCGTCGTCCCGGGACCGATACCGCGCGCGTCGACCAGGTGCGCTCGCACCTCGAGGCCACCGCCGATGCTCTGCGGGCCGAGGACGTAGCGGACACCGAACGCGGTGGCCAGCAGACCGAGCACGACGAACAGCGAAACCTGCACCAGCACCGGCCGTTTCATCGGAGTCCTCCCTGGAGCAGGTCCGGCAGCCCCGACGGGACGGTGACCGGCGGCGAGGCGGCGGGCATCGGGACGCCGCCCGTGAGCAGCATGTCGATCGCTCCCGGCACGTCGAACGCGCCGTCGAACAGCAGATAGTCGCCGTGCACGGACCGGTTGAACCCGTCGACGAAGGCATCCATGTTGGTCAGCGCAGAGCCGACCGTCCGGTTGAAGTCCCGGATTCCGGCGAGGATCTCGGCGATGTCGTCGACGGATCCGCCCATCCGGCCGGAGTCGGCCATGATCGCGTCCAGCGACGTCAGCATCGTGGACGTGCTCGACACCAGGGACCGTAGGTCCGCTTCCTGCGCCGCGAGCAGGTCGACGATCTCCGCGCTGCTCGCGATGCCGTCGTCGATCAGCTGCTGTTGCTGCGCCAGCCGGGCCGTGACGTCGTCGGCGGCGCGCAGCGTCCGGGCGAGGTGATCGCCGTTGCCGGCCGCGAGCGCCATCGTCCGGTCCATCCGTTCGAGTAGGGTGCGGATCTTGTCGCCGCGACCGCCGAACGCGGTCGTGAGCTCGGTGGTGATCGTGCGGAGTTCGTCGAGGCCGCTGCCGCTGACGATCTGTCCCAGCATCGCGAACGTGGCCTCGAGCTCGGGGCCCCGCTCCGTCCGCTCGATGACGTCCCCGTCGGCGAGCGGCTCCGGTGACGGCTGCCCGGGCAGGTCGATCTGGACGAACGGGCTGCCGAGCGCGGACGGCAGCCGCACCGACGCGGCGACGTTCGCGGGCAGTTCGGCCCACTCGCTCATGCTCAGTTCGAGGAAGGCACGGCGGCCGTCCGTGGAGATCGACCGCACGCGGCCCACCACGGCCTGCCCGACGCGCACCTCGGTGCCGGGATCGACGCGGTCCGCCCCGTCGAACACCGCTGTCACCCGGTAGGTTTCGCCCTCGCCGCTGCGCCCGATCGGCAGCTGCTGCAGGCCCACGCCGCACCCCGTAGCCGCGACCGCCGCCGCGGCCAGGACGGCGGCGAGCCCGGCCGTGCGCCGGTTCATCGGCCGCCTCCCAGGGCCCGGTCCAGCGACTGGGGCACGAGATCCCGGAAGGGATCGGACAGGTCGATCGGGACGGTGATCGGGTTGGTGAATCCCGCTCCGGTGCACAACGGCAGCTGTTCCCGCTCGCACAGCTCCCTCGCCCGCGGGAACTGACCGATCCGGGTGGAGATGTTCAGCCGGATGCGGGCGGTGGTGTTCTCACCGATGGTGTTGTCGATGTTCTGCATCGTCAGCGGCAGCACGTCCAGCAGCTCCGCGAGATCGGCACGGTGCTCGGCGAACAGCCCGGTGAGCACCTGCGCGTCGGCGACGACGGCGTCGATGTCCTGCCCGCGGGCACCGAGCAGGGTGTCGAGCCGGTCCAGGATCGTCGTCAGCCGGCCGATCGGCCCGGCGACGTCGAGGTTCTGCCGTTGCAGCTCGGCGCCCAGGTCGGACAACCCGGTGGCCAGTTCGGACAGCGAGCCCTGACGGGCGTTCACGGCCTCGACCGCGATCCCGAGGTCGTCGACGAGCGCCCCGATGTCCTCGGATCGGGCGCCGACGACGGAACTCGCGGCACCCACCGCACGCAGCGCCCGGTTGATCTCGGGTCCGAGCCCCGCGGTGGCACCGGCGGCCAGGTCGAGGGTCGAGCCCAGCGCGCCGGCGTCCGGCCCGAGCGCCGCCGCGATGGTGTCGACGCTCTCGAGCAGTTCGTCCCAGTTGATCGGTGCGTGGCTGCGTTCGGGCGGGATGACGTCACCGTCCTCGAACCGGGCCCCGCCCGCATAGGCCGGGCTCAGTTCGACGAACCGGTCGCTGATGATCGACGGATTCATCACGAAGGCCGAGACGTCGGCGGGCAGGACGATGTCGTCGGGGATCCGCATCGTCACGGTCACGACGGTGCCGGCCGGCTCGACCGATTCGACCGTGCCGACGGGCAGCCCCAGGACGGCGACCTTGCTGCCGGGATAGACACCGCTCACGGACGCGAATTCGGCGGTCACGGTCCGGGCACGATCGGTGCCGACGAAGACGTACCAGGCCGCCGCCGCGCACACCACCGTGACGACGCCGATCGCGAGCCCGCGGAGCGCCCAGGTTGTCCGGGTGGTCACTGCCGTCCGGGTGGTGGTCACCGGCATCCCTCCATCACGCCGAGCGCGCACAGCAGGTTGTCGGGGATGGGGCCGGCGGGGGCGTGCACGTCGACCCAGTTGCCGTTGCCCGACGCGTCGGCGGCGGCACGCAGCGCCGGCGGCAGACGGGTCATCAGCACATCGATGTTCTCGGCGTTGCGGTTCAGCGTGTCGGTCACCGAACGCAGGTTGACCAGCAATGCGTCGATCTCCGCGGAGTTGTCCTCGAGGAAGGCGGCGGTGCGCTCGGTCAGCAGGCGCAGGTCCGCCACGAGCTGCCCGAGCGCGTCCCTGCGGGCGGCGAGCACCGACACGACGGTGGTCGCGTTCTGCACCAGCGCCGCGACGTCCTCGCTCTGCCCGGCGACGATCGCGGAGAGCGAGCGCGACGCCTCGAGCAGTGAGTGTATGCGGGCGTCGTTGCGCGACAGCATCTCTGCTGCGGCGGTGGCGCCGGCGAGGGCGTCGGCGAGCTGGGCCGAGTCGGACGGGACGGTGTCGGCGAGCGTCCGCATCATCGCTTCGAGTCCGGGCACGTCGAGATCGCGGGCCACCTGCCCGGCGTCCGCCGCGATCTGGTCGAGGCTGTACGGAACGGAGGTGCGTGCCAGCGGGATCCGGCCCTCGGGGAGTTCCCCGGCCCCGGCCGGAGTCACCGACAGGTAGAGCTTGCCGAGGATCGTCTTCAGCTTCACCTCGGCCGCAGTGCGATCGCCGAGCGGTTGGCCGCCGTCCACCCGGAACGTCACGACGACCCGGTCCGTTCCCAGCCGCAGGTCCTCGACCCGCCCGGCGGGCACCCCGGCCACGTAGACCGGGTCGTCGGGTTGCAGCCCCGCCGCGTTCGCCAGTTCCGCCGTGTACTCGTCGGTGCGGAGGAGGTAGGTGACCCGCGGTGCGGCGAGGGCGACGGCCATCACCGCCGCGACGAGGACGATGCCGACGGCCCCCACCACGAGCGGGTCGGCGGTCCGATCGTGCCGGCCCGCGAGCATCGCGAGTGCGGCGTCGCGGATCCGTCGCACGGCGCTCATCGGCACACCTCCGAGTAGGCCGGGCCGAAGAGGTTGACCTCGGCGTCGTGGCTCTTCACCGTGAAGTTGCACATGTAGAGGTTCAGCCAGCCGCCGTAGTCGCCGATGCGGTTGATGTTGCCGGCCAGCTCCGGAAGGCCGCTCATCACCTGATCGAACTGTCCGGTCCGGGGGATCCACGCGTCGGTCATCGCCCGCAGGTCGGTCACCGTGCTCGCGAGCGGGGCCGTCGCGCCGGCGACGAGTGCGGCGGCGGCACGGACGGAGGTGGAGCCGCGCTCGACGAGCACAGCGAGCTGATCGCCGTCCCCGGCCAGGGCGTCGCTGACGACGGCCAGTCCCGAGATCAGGCGACCGACGTCCGTACTGCGCCGGTCCGCGACGGCGACGAGCGTCTCGAGGTTGGCGGCGAGGCTGTCGAAGATCTGCTCGTGCTCGACGAGGTCGCTGCTCACCGACGCGATGTGCAGCAGCAGCGAATCCAGTGTGCTGCCCTGCCCCTGGAACGCCTCGACGACGGCGGTGGCGAGTGTGTTCACCTGGGCGGGGTCGATCGCCTCGAACAGCGGCTCGAACCCGTTGACGAGCGCGGTCAGGTCGACCGGCGGCGACGTCTGCCCGACCGGGATCGTGCCACCGTCGGGCAGTACGGTGCCGGTTCCGTCCTCGGGCAGCGTCAGCGCGACGTACCGGACGCCGATCATGTCGCCGTAGTGCACGTCGGCAGTGACGTCCGTGGTGAGCTCGAACTCCGATTCCACCTCGAAATCGACTACTGCTCTTGATGTTCCGTCGTCCTGCGGCGCGAGTGTCACGTCGGACACGCGCCCCACCCGCACACCGGCGAGCGTGACGTCGCTGCCGGGGCCGAGCCCCTCGACGTCCGTGAACTCCGCGGAGTATGCGCGGGTGGACCCGGCGATCGTCCTGTCGAGGGTGTTGCCGACGACGACCGCCGCCAGTACTCCCACGGCGCAGAACGCCGTGAGGCGCACTCCCGGTCCGAGCAGCGAGTTCACGAGACTTCCACCTCCGTGCCACGGACGAGCGGCGCGAGCAGGATCGACGCGGCGGTGGACGGATTCGTCCCCGTGGCCGCGGGATCGGACGGGTCGGCACCACCTGCGATCTGCTCCAGGTATCCCAGCGGCTCCCGCTCCGCGGCGGCCGAGAGGACGGGCTGCCGGTCGATCGGGCTCGTCCGGACGGGATCGTCGCAGTTCGCGCCGTCCATGCCGGGATACCGGGGGCAGTCGGCGGCGGTGTACGGCATCGGATCCGAGAAGTCCGCGACGGCGGTGATGTCGAACCGCCCGGTCGCGAAGACTCGTGCGCCGGCGTCGCCGAAGGTCGTGAGATGCCGCAGGGTGTCGTCGAGCCCGACGGTGTCGGCCGCGAACGTCTCGAGCACCGGCGCACCGTCGCGGACGACGGCGATCATCCGCTCGGTGTTCTGCGCGATCAGGGTGGAACCGTCGGCGGCCAGGGCGGCTCCGCCGCGCAGCAGGCGTGCCACACCGTCGCGGCGTTCGAGGGCGATCTCCGAGAGCTCCGCCGCGTTCTGCAGGGTCGCGACCAAGTCGTCGGTGGCCGCGGCCATCGACTCGGTCACCGCGGCGAGTTGCGGTGCGGAGGCCAGTCCCTCGTCGATCAGCGGGCCGAGCTGCTCGGTGAGCGCGACGCTGCGGTCGAGGGTGCGGCCGAGGGATTCGCCCCGTCCCGCCAGGGCCTGGCTCATCGCGTCGAGGGTGACGGCGAGCAGGTCCGGCCGCAGTTCCCGCAGGAGATCGGTGGTGGTGTAGTACAGGTTCGCCAGCTGCACCGCCTCGGCGGAGGTGTCCACCGGGATCTGTGTGCCGGCCCGCAGGCGGGGCCCGGTTGCAGGGTCCGCGGCCGGGACGAGTTCGAGGAAGACGTCGCCGAACAGGGTGCGCGGCACGATGCGGAGCTGCACCGAGGCGGGAATGTTTCGGAGCGCGCGGGCGTCGAGTCGCATCGTGATCCGTGAACTCGCGAGGCCCGCCTCGAGGTGCACGAGCCGGCCGACGTGCACGCCCCGGTACTGCACCCCGGCGGCGCCGTGGATCACTCCCGCGCCCGCCGGGACCACCGCGGTGACTTCCGGCTCGCGCGAGAGTCCGCCCGACCCCGAGGCGACGAGCAGGGCCCCCGCGACGGCGACGACCACGACGGCGACGACCCCGACGAGAGCCGCTCCCGCCCTGCCGGTTCCGTCTCGGCGCCGGCGACGGCTCTCGCGCCGCGGTGAGGGCGGCGCCGTGACGGCAGGACCCGACGCCGTCGCCTGCTGGGTCGTCACGACAGCCCCATCCCCGGCACGGTCGGCACGAGCCCCCACAACGCGAACGTCAGGACCACGTCGGTGACACCGATGGCCAGGATGCTGGTGCGCAACGCGCGCCCGGCCGCGCGACCGACCCCCTCCGGTCCGCCGGTGGCGTGGTATCCGTAGGAGCAGTGCACGAGTGCCACGATCATCGCGAACACCACGGCCTTGGTCAGCGAGTACCACAGGTCGGACGGGCCGAGCGCGAGGTGGAAGTAGTAGTCGTAGGTGCCCGCGGAGTTGCCCTGGAAGGTGACGACGACGAGCCGGGTGGCGACGTACGCCGACAGCAGGCCGACCATGTAGATCGGGACCACGCAGACGGCGGACGCGATCAGCCGTGTGCTGGCGAGGAAGGGCACCGACCGCACGGCCAAGGCGTCCAGCGCGTCGATCTCGTCGGAGATCCGCATGGCGCCGAGCTGGGCGGTGAAGCCGGTGCCGACCTTCGCCGCCAGCGCGACGGACGCGACGACCGGGGCGAGTTCACGGGTGTTGGCGATCGCGGACAGCATTCCCGACAGCGACGTCATGCCGATCAGCTCGAGGCCGCGCTGGGTCTCGACGCCGACCATCATCGCGGCGACCGCGGACATCGCGAAGACGATGCCGATGGTGCCGCCCCCGGCGAGCAGCGAGGCATAGCCGAAGCCGACCTCCCCCACGTGGTACGTCACGTGCTTGTGGTACCGGCGCAGCGCTGTGGGAATGCCTGCGACCGTGTGTATCCCGAACAGCACGTGGCGGCCGACGGTGGCGAACCCGTCGACGACGCCGGTCACCGACCGGTGGACGCCGCGCACCCGGGTGACGGTGGAATGGGACAGCATCAGTAGGTCCCCACGGCCGGCACCATCACGGTGTACATCTGGGACAGCACGGTATTGACGACGAACACCATCACGAAGGCGAGCACGACGGCCTCGTTGACGGCGTCGGCCACGCCGCTCGGGCCGCCCTTGGCGTGCAGGCCCTTGAACGCGGCGATGAGGGCGGAGGTGATCCCGAAGAACGCCGACTTCACCATCGCCATCACGAAATCCGACAGCCGGCCGTACTCGGTCAGCGTGCGCAGGAAGCCACCGCCCGAGGCGTCGTCGACGTAGATCTCGTACAGATAGCAGCCGCCGACACCCACGAGCGTGACGAGCGCGCAGAGCATCACCGACACGAGGATCGAGGCGAGCAGCCGCGGCACGACGAGCCGCTCGACCACGTTCAGCCCCATCACCTCCATCGCCTCGATCTCCTCGCGGATGGTGCGGGAACCCAGGTCGGCGCAGATCGCGGAGCCGCCGACCCCGGCGAGCATGAGTGCGCACACCAGCGCCGCGGCCTGACCCACCACGACGAACGCGACGATCGCGCCGGAGTACCCGCCGGCGCCGAGCCGGCCGGCGAGGGAGCCGACGGAGACCGCGATGAGCACGCCGACGGGCAGCATCAACAGCAGCGCCGGGCCGCTGCACACCTTCGCGACGAACAGCGCCTGTGTGATCGTCTCGCGGAGCGAGAGTCGACGGCCGGCGACGACGCGCACGGTGGTGGCGAGGGTCTCCACGGAGAACCCGACCAACGCACCGACCTGGATCGCCAGGTCGTGCACCGGCCCCCTCGCCTCGGGCAGCTCGAACGTCACTCCCATACCCCCGTACGCGTCATCGCGGCCTCCCGTCCCCCGACGGCTCCTCGGCGTCTCAGCCCTGGACGACCGCCGACAGGCCGCCGCGCAGCTGGTGCTTGACGACCTTGCCGCTGGCGTTGCGCGGCAGGGCCTCGACGATCACGACGTCCTTCGGATGCTTGTAGCGGGCGAGCCGCTCGTCGAAGAACGGCTGCAGCTCGTCCAGGGGAAGATCGTCGTGGCCGGGCCGCAACGCGATCACCGCGACCGGCACCTCGCCCCACTTCGGATCCGGACGTCCGATCACGGCGGCCTCGAGGATCTTCGGATGCGAGAACAGCACGTTCTCGACCTCGGCGCAGTAGATGTTCTCGCCGCCGGAGATGATCATGTCCTTCTTGCGGTCGACGACGTAGACGAAGCCCTCGTCGTCGACGCGCACGAGGTCGCCGGAGTGGAACCAGCCGCCGTGGAACGCATCTGCCGTCGCGGCCGGGTTGTTCCAGTACTCGCTCATCATGGTGGGTCCGCGGTAGACGATCTCGCCGACCTCACCGGGGGCCACGTCGTTCATCTCGTCGTCGACGACCCGCGCCTGGATGGTGGGAATGACCCGGCCGACGGAGCCGAGCTTGCGCAGCGCGTCCTCGCCGTCGAGCACGCAGGTGATGGGTGACATCTCGGTCTGGCCGAACACCGCGACGTTCGACGCGTCGGGGAACGTCTCGGCCATCGCGCGCAGGATCGTGTCGGACGACGGCGCAGCGCCCCAGGAGATGTTGCGCAGGGCCAGCTTCCGCGGGTTCGCCTGCTGTGCCGCGCACACCGCCTGCCACTGCACCGGCACCAGGAACAGGTTGGTGACCTGCTCGGCCTCGAGGACGTCGAGCAGCTCGTTCGGGTCGAACGCCCCCACCGGATGGATCACGGTGGCGACGCCCAGCATCAGGTTGGGTGCCATCGCACCGAGAGCCGCGATGTGGAACATCGGCGAGGCGCAGAACCCGACGCCGGACTCGTCGAACAGGTGGAACGCACGGATGCACGTGAGGGCCTGCGCGGACATGTTGCTGTGGGAGAGCACCGCGCCCTTGGGCCGTCCCGTGGTCCCGGAGGTGTACATAATCAGGGCCGGGGTGTCGTCCGGAACGTCGACCGCCGGGTGCGGCTCGCCGGTCTCGGCGACCAGGTCCTCGTAGGCGAGGCTGTCGCCGTCCGGGGCCCCGCCGACGGTGATGGACAGGCCGAGCCCGTCGCTCTCCGCGCGGACCGCGGCGGCCAGCGGAGCGAGGGGTGCCTCGACCACGATCGCCGAGGCCCCGCTGTCGTTCGACAGGTACGCCACCTCGGGCGCGGTGAGACGGAAGTTGACCGGCACGGCGATCGCGCCGAGAGCGTTCGCGGCCAGCACGGTTTCGAGGTATTCGGGGCGGTTGAGCATGAGCACGACGACCCGGTCACCGAAGCCGACGCCGCGCCGCGCGAGGGCACCGGCGAGCCGCTCGACCCGGTCGTGCAGCTCCGCCCACGTGATCGACCGGCCCTGGAACCGCAGCGCGGTGCGGTTCGGGATCATCAGGGCGTGCCGCTCGAGGTGGTTGTTCCAGTTGTTGCGACGCAGGCGCTGGGTCTCGGCGAGGGTGGAGGCGGTGACCATGAGGATTCCTCTCGGGGCGTGGCGGAGGTGCCGACGGGACGCGATCCGGGTTCTCGATGTGAGGCACATTACAGGCAGCGCCCCTGTTCGGCCAGCATTTTGTTAATGGTGATTCTCAGGGAGACAACCGGTTGAGGAGGGCGCGGGCGCCCGCAGCACGGAGCGCGTCTCGCATCGAATGATATTGTCGCCCAACGTCTTAACAGGGCAGTCCGACCGGGACGCAGCCGGGCGGCGACCGGGGTTCCCGCGCCGGTAAGTGCACGGCCTGTCGTCAGGGGAAACGCGGGGATCGCTTCTCGAGCATGGCCATGGCCGCCTCGGCGAAGTCCGCCGAGGCGAGCAGCTCGGTCTGGCCGCTCTTCTCCCGGGCCAGCGCGTCGTCGAGCAGGCCGAGCGTGGTGGCATGAAGTGCCCGCTTGGTCAGTTCGAAAGCGCGCCGTGGTTTCGTCGCCGTCCGAGCCGCCACGTCCGCGACATGCGCGGCGAACTGCGCGTCGGGCAGGGTGCGCGCGACGAGGCCGAACCGGTCGGCATCCGCGGCCGACACCCGCTCGCCGAGCAGCGCCATCTCCGCGGCCCGCGCACGCCCGACCGCCGCCGGGACGAGCAGGCTCGCTCCGCCGTCGGGCATCAGCCCCATGTTCACGAACGACAGCAGGAAATAGGCGCTCTCGGCGGCATAGGTGAGGTCCGCCGCAACAGCCATCGACACGCCCACGCCCGCGGCGGGGCCGTTGACGGCGGCGATCACCGGCACCGGAACCGTCGCGATGGATCGGATCACCGCGTTCGCGACGTCCATGACCTCGGCCGGATCGGCCGGGTTCGTCGCTGCCGCAGCGAGATCGGCGCCGGTGCAGAACGCCGTTCCCGCACCGGTGAGGACGACGGTGCGGACCCGGGGATCGGGGCCGGCCTCGTCCAGCGCGGCGCCGAGCGCCCGCATGGTCGGCAGGTCCACGGCGTTCATCCGCTTCGGCCGGTCGATGGTCAGCCGCAGGATGCCGTCGGCGAGTTCCGAGCGCAGCCCCTCCCCGGTCGGTGTGCTCACGCCCCGACCCCCTGTGCCACGAATCCGCGGAGCCGGTCCTCGATGATCGACTCCGCCTCGGACACCATGCGCTCGACGAGTTCGGCCACGGTCGGGATGTCGTCGATCAGGCCCTGGCTCTGTCCGGCCGTCCAGATGCCCGCCTCGAGATCGCCGTCCTCGAACACCTTCCTGCCCCGGGCGCCGGCGACGAGGTGCGCGATGTCGCCGAACTCCGCTCCGCGCGATTCGATCTCGACGACCTCCGCGCTGACCGAATTCGCCGCCACGCGGGCGGTGTTGTGCAGGGTGCGGAAGATGAGCCGGGTGTCGCGTTCGGTGTTGGCGACGATCTGTTCCTTGACCGCGTGCGCGACGGGCGACTCGACGGTGCACATGAACCGGGTCCCCATGTTGACCCCGTCCGCCCCGAGGGCTAGCGCGGCGACGAGGCCGCGGGCGTCCGCGATGCCACCCGAGGCGATCACCGGGATCTGCAGCTGCCGGCTGGCGACGGGGATCAGGACGAGTCCGGGCACGTCGTCCTCGCCGGGATGACCGGCGCACTCGAATCCGTCGATGCTGACGGCGTCCACTCCGACGCGTTCGGCCTTGAGCGCGTGCCGCACGCTCGTGCACTTGTGGACGACCTTGACGCCGGCGTCCTTCAGGTGGGGCAGGTGGTCGACGGGGTTGGACCCGGCGGTCTCGACGATCTTGATACCCGACTCGACGATGGCCTGCCGGTACTCGGCGTACGGCGGCGGGTTGATCGACGGCAGGATCGTGAGATTGACACCGAAGGGCTTGTCGGTGAGCTCGCGGGTCCGGGCGATCTCCTTCACGAGGTCCTCGGGCGTCGGCTGGGTGAGCGCGGTCAGGAAGCCCAGAGCGCCGGATTCGGCCACGGCGGCGACGAGTTCGGCGCGGCCGACCCACATCATCCCACCCTGGACGATGGGGTGCTCGACCCCGAATGCCTCGGTGAATCGGGTTCTCACTGGACCTCCTCGGATCCTGGACCTGCGCCGCGACGCGCATCGGACGGACACGTCCGGCGCAGCGGCCGGACACCGTGGTGACATCGGGAATGCTCGTTAACTTTCGCGGTGCGCAACCGCGTTTGTCAAGGGTTCTCCGCTGGCCTTTCCGTGGGGCGTGGCCCTCCGATTCGCCGACGCAGATATGGTGTTGGCCGCTAACGTGTGCGATAGGCTGCCGGCATCACGCCCGGCATGAATGGAGGTACGGTGGCGGAGCAGACCCGGGCCGGTTCGCGGGCGACGCGGACACGGTCGACCGCCCGCACGGCGACCGAGGGAGCACCGGCTCCGCGACGACGGCCGAAGAACCGCAAGGCACAGATCGCGGCGGTCGCCGCCGAGGCGTTCAGCGAACGCGGGTACCACGGTGTCGGGATCGACGAGATCGCTGCCGCGGTCGGCATTTCCGGCCCCGCCCTCTATCGGCACTTTCCCAACAAGTACGCGTTGTTCCGCGACGCCGCCCTGAGCCTGGGCACGACGCTCGGGACGGCGGTCGCCGAAGCGGACGCCGCGAGCCCCTCGAGCGCCGACCCCGGCGAACGCCTCGACGGCCTGCTGCTCGCCGCGATCCGCACCACCGTCGAATGCCGCCGCACCGCCGGGCTCTACCGATGGGAGAGCCGCTATCTCACCGCGCCGGACCGCGACGCGGTCCGGCGAGAGATCTGGGGGGTCAACCGCCGGATCGGGGCCGCGCTGGCGGCCCTGCGACCCGGGCTCCCGGAACCGGACAACGTCATCCTCAGCGCGGCCATGCTCAGCGTCGTCGGCAGCATCACCGCACACCGCGCCCCGCTGGCCAACCGCCGGATCGAGCGGCTGCTGCTCGAGGCCTGCCGGTCGGTCGCGCGTGTCCGTCCGGCGACGACCGACCGGTCACACGACGAGCCGGCCCGTGTCCCGGGCCTCGCCGTCGCCAACAAGCGCGAGGTGCTGCTGCACGAAGCGATCCTGCTCTTCTATGCCCGCGGGTACCACGACGTGAGCATCGAGGAGATCGGCGCGGCGGCCGGCATCAACGCCTCCGGCGTCTACCGGCACTTCGCGAGCAAGGCCGACCTGCTCGCCGCGGCCTTCCACCGGGCCGCGGACCGGCTCGCCGTCGCCGTGAACGGCACGCTGGCCGACTCCACAACCCCGGCCGAGGCACTGTGCTCCCTGACCCGCGTGTACGTCCAGTTGTCGTTCGCCCGCAGCGAGCTGATGGTCGTGTACTTCACCGAGATCGGAAACCTGCCCGATGCACACCGCACCGACCTGCGCAACATCCAGCGGCTCAACGTCGAGGAGTGGGCCCGCCTGCTCGGCGAGGTACGTCCGGCCCTGTCCGCCGTCGAGTGCCGATTCCTGGTGCACGCCGCGCTCAACCTCGTGCTCGACGTCGGACGTCTGTTGCACTTCGACGCCACCCCCGCCAACGAGACCCGCGTGCAACAGCTCATGCTGGCGACCCTTCTCGGCGACCCGGCGGCGGACGCGTGACGCGCACGGCACTCGCCGCGGTGGTGCGGGAGTACGGCGCGGACCCGCAGCGATGCCGTCGAGGCAGTACTCACCTTCGACCGTCAGGAGTGACCATGACCGTGGCCGACGAGCTGGCCGCACTGCGCCGCCGCACCGACACGATCTCGCCGCGCGAACTCGACGACCTGTGGGCGCGCCTCGAGCCCGCCCGCATCGACGATCTCGTCGGATACCGCTGGCGCGGATTCAGTTTCGACACCGGCCACCGCACCCACACGCTGCTGGGCAAGGCCCGGTGGTACGGCAAGCAGTTCGCCGCCGCCCACGACGTGCAGCCGCTGATGTGCCGGGACGCGAGCGGTGAGCTCTACTCCGACGTCGAAACCGGGCGCGGCGAGGCGTCACTGTGGGAGGTCCGGTTCCGCGGCGAGGTCACCGCCACGATGGTCTACGACGGTATGCCGGTGTTCGACCACTTCAAGAAGGCCGACGACGACACGCTCGTCGGCGTCATGAACGGCAAGGGCGGGCTCGTGTTCGACGCGGGCGAGCACTACTGGTTCGGTCTCGAACGCGACATCGCGCTGTAATCCCCTGCACCGCAAGCCTTCCGCCGGACACCCCCACGCTCCACAGGACCGAATGTGACATCCGGTCGATGTGATCGACCGGATGTCACATTCGGTCACTCGGGGCGCCGGTCCAGGTGCTCGAGCAGCCGGCGGACCGCATCGTCGAACTGCCCCGCGGTCTGCGCGATCACCTCGTCGCGGTC
This sequence comes from Rhodococcus sp. DMF-1, assembly GCF_021441945.1. Taxonomy (NCBI): domain Bacteria; kingdom Bacillati; phylum Actinomycetota; class Actinomycetes; order Mycobacteriales; family Nocardiaceae; genus Rhodococcus; species Rhodococcus sp. DMF-1. The sequence goes on along the minus strand of NZ_CP090442.1, from coordinate 5,031,908 downwards.
CCCCCTGCGGAACGCGTCGATCAAGCGGGCGTGCGAGTCGACGGCCGACCGGCCCCACTCCGGGTCCGCGGTGTAGAGCCGGTACGGGGTGTAGCGGGCCGCGCTGTAGAGGAACCAGGCGAGCTTCGGGCTGTCCGCGATCCGGTTGACCTCGCGATGGAATTCGAACTCCGCAGCGGCGATCCGGTCGGCGTCCGACGACGAGACCGCGCACCGTAGCGCATCGTTCAGCGCGGTGAGCCGATCGAGGTCCGCAGCGTCCGCGACCCGCAGCACGCGCACCGCCAGTTCCACCGCGATCTGTTTCTGCAGCCAGAAGATGTCGGCGACGTCACCCCGCCCGAGCGGCGAGACGACGTAACCGCGGTTGGGCACCGACTCCACGAGACCTTCCCCCCGCAGGGTCAGCAGCGCTTCCCGGACCGGGGTGACGCTGACCCCGAGTTCGGCTGCGGTCTCGTCGAGCCGCACGAAGTCGCCGGAGCGCAGCGCGCCGGAGATGATGAGGCCCCGCAGGTGGATCGCGACCTCCTCCGAAAGCTGAGGCCGTCGCCGCAGGGAACGGGCCGGTGCCGCCATCGTCTACAGTCCGTAGCTCTTGCCGATGATGTCGCGCTGGATCTCGTTGGTGCCGCCGAAGATCGTCGACACGATCGTCCGGCGGACATGGTGCTCCATGTCGAACTCGGTGGCGTACCCGTATCCGCCCATCATCTGCATGCCTTCGAGGGCCGTCTTCTTCGCGACCTCGGTGGCCTTGAGCTTGACCATGGACGCCTCGCGCGGAAACAACGTGCCCGGGTTGTCGTCGACGAGCCGCGCGACGCGGTACACGAGCAGGCGCGTGGCCTCGATCTCGGTGGCCAGGTCGGCGACGCGATGACGGATGGCCTGGAACGTGCCGACCGGCCGGCCGAACTGCTTGCGTTCGGTGACGAACTGCAGGGCGTCGTCGAAGGCGCGCTGCGCGGTGCCGAGCATCATCGCGGCCAGGATGAGCCGCTCGGTGTTCAGCCCGGCCATCAGCTGGGTCCAGCCGTTGCCGACCTCGCCGACGACGGCGTCCGCCGGCAGATGCACGTCGGTGAGGTAGAGGTCGTTGACCTCCTTGCCGCCCATGGTCTCGATGCCGCTGATCTTCAGCCCCGCGGTGCCGGCCGGCAGGTGGAACATCGTCAGGCCCTGATGCTTGGCGCCGCTGCGGTCGGTGCGGGCAACGAGCAGAATGTTGTCGGCGAAGTGCGCGTTGGAGCACCAGGTCTTCTGGCCGTTGATCAGCCAGCCGTCGTCGACCTTCTCGGCGCGGCAGGTCAGGGCGCCGACGTCGGATCCCGCCTCGGGTTCGGACATGGAGATGGACTGGGATCGACCCTCGACGATGCCGCCGAGCACGGTCTCCTTCTGCGCCCGGGTGCCGAACTTCTCGTAGGCGGCGCCCGTGATGAGGGTGGGGCCGATGCCCCCGATGGGTGCCATGCCCCGTGTGCTCTGCTCGAGCAGGATGCACAGGTCGACCGTGCTGCCGGCGGAGCCGCCGAACTCCTCGGGCACCGTCACGCCGAGCCAGCCGAGCTCGGCCATCTTCCGGTAGAGCTCCTGGTTGTGGCTGTGCTTGCCGTGGTCGGTGAGGGCGTCTCGCTGTTCGCGGGTGCCGACCTCCCGTCGGCAGAAATCGGCGACGGCTGCGGCGAAGTCCTGCTGCTCGGGAGTGAATTCCGTCAGGTTCGTGTGCATGGGATCGGCCTCCTGGCCTGGACAATTAGTGGGGGGTTGTCGACACCGGGCGCGCCGCCTAGTGTGATATCCACGACAGTGAATCACATCAAATATATTTGATGTGGCCCAGCGAAGGAAGCGTCGCCCATGACCCAGGAACTCACGCCCGCCGATACCCAGTCCCCGGCCCCTCCGGGGGATACCTTCGCGAGTCTCGACCCGCGCAACGGATCCGTCCTCGCCGAGTATCCGATCGCCGGTGCCGCCGACGTCGCCGCCGCCGTCGACCGCGCGCGTTCGGCGGCCCGATGGTGGGCCGACCAGGGCTTCCGGGGCCGCCGCGACTGGCTGCTCGAGTTCAAGCAGGCCGTCGCCGCCGACGCCGAGCCCCTCGCGGCCCTCGTCTCCGCCGAGACCGGCAAGCCCCGCGGTGACGCCTTCCTCGAGGTGATGCTCGCGATCGAGCACCTCGACTGGGCCGCCCGCAACGCCAGGAAGGTGCTGCGCCCGCGCACGGTGCCGTCCGGTCTCGCCAGCGCCAACCAGCGGGCCACCCTCGAGTACCAGCCGCTCGGCGTGATCGGCGTCATCGGACCGTGGAACTACCCGGTCTACACCCCGATGGGCTCGATCTCCTACGCCCTCGCCGCCGGCAACGCCGTGGTGTTCAAGCCGTCCGAGCTGACCCCCGGCGTGGGTAAGTGGCTCGAGGAGAAGTGGAACGGGCTCGCCCCGACGCAGCCGGTGTTCCAGGTGATCACCGGCCTCGGCGAGACCGGGGCGGCACTCGCCCGCTCCGGCGTCGACAAGGTCGCCTTCACCGGCTCCGGCGCCACCGCCCGCAAGGTCATGGCCGTGTGCGCCGAGACCCTCACCCCGCTCGTCGCCGAGTGCGGGGGCAAGGACGCGATGATCGTCGCGGAGGACGCCGACCTCGACAAGGCCGTGGAGATGGCCGCGTTCGGAGCGTTCGGGAACGCGGGCCAGACCTGCGCCGGCGTCGAACGCATCTACGTCGTCGAGCCGGTCTACCGGCAGTTCCTCGACAAGCTCACCGCGACCATGGAGCGGGTGCGCCCCGGCGGCAGCGACGACGCGAGCTACGGTCCGATGACCCTGCCCCGGCAGATCGACATCGTGCGCGGCCAGATCGACGACGCGCTCGAGCACGGCGCCCGCGCCGTCGTCGGCGGCCGCGAGTCCGTGCACGACCGTTACGTCGACCCGGTGATCCTCACCGACGTCCCGGAGCGGTCCTCGGCGGTGTGCGAGGAGACGTTCGGCCCGACGGTGGTGGTCAACAAGGTGCGCGATCTCGACGAGGCCGTCGAGCGCGCCAACGCCACCGACTACGGTCTCGGCGCGTCGGTGTTCACCAAGGACCGCGCGCGTGGACGGAAGATCGCCGACCGGCTGCGCACCGGCATGGTGTCGGTGAACTCGGTGCTCGGTTTCGCGGGCATCCCGTCGCTGCCGTTCGGTGGCATCGGCGAATCCGGATTCGGCCGCATCCACGGCGCCGACGGCCTGCGCGAATTCAGCCGCCCCAAGTCGGTGACCGTCGAGAGGTTCCGGGCCCCGCTGAACCTGCTCACCCTCGAACGCACCGCGCGGGACATGAAGATCGCCGCGTGGATGCTCCGCACCCGGCACGGGCGGTGACGCGGATGACGTCGACCTCCCCCGACCGCACCCGGGAACGCACGCGCGGGGCGTCCGTCGTCGCCCGCCCCGACGCCCGGACCGAGAAGGCCGCCACCTTCCCCGCGCCGAACCAGGACCCGCACGCCGGATTCGGGCGATTCGGCTGGCTGAAGGTGATCGAGGGCCTGGACCCGGTCACCCACCATCAGGACATCCTGCGGATCACCGCCGGGTACGAGTTCCCTTGGGACTACCAGCGGTCGCTCGAGTTCGCGCTGTTCCGTACCTACTGTGTGCCGAGCATCTCCGCGCTGCTGGCCCGCACCGGCGAGTTCGAGCACCGCCCGCAGAAGCGCTACGACGACACCGCGATCCTGATGTCCGAACTCGTCGAGCACGGGTACGACTCCGACCGGGGTCGCGAGTCGCTGCGCAACGTCAACCGGATGCACGGCAGGTATTCGATCGACAACGACGACATGCTCTACGTCCTCTCGACGTTCGTCTACGACCCGATCGACTGGATCGACCGCTACGGCTGGCGGCGGCTGCACCCGCACGAGCGTCTCGCCTCGTTCCACTTCTACCGGCAGGTCGGAATCCGGATGGGGATCAAGAACATTCCGGAGTCGTACCAGGACTTCCAGCGGTTCAAGCTGGACTACGAGGACGAGCACTTCACCTACAGCGACGACAACCACCGCATCGGCACCTACACCCTGCGGCTGTTCCAGTCGTGGTACCCGAAGGTGCTCGCACCCGCCGTCGCCACGGCCGTGTACTCGCTCATCGACGAGCGGATGGCGGCGGCATTCGGGTTCCCGCAGGGGTCCCCGCGGGTCCGGGCCGTCGCGGAGGCCGCGCTGCGGGCCCGTTCGGCGGTGGTACGCCGGCTGCCGAAACGACGGACCTCGATGGCCGCGAGCAATCCGAGCAACCGCACCTATCCGGGGTACCCGGAGGGCTACCGCCTGCGGGACCTCGGCGTGGAGTACTAGACCCGGGGAGGGAGGAGGCCGGTTCGCCGCCGGCACGCGGGCGGCGGACCGGCGTTACTCATACGGAAGGCACCTCGGAGGTGACGTGCTCGACGGGCCGCCGGTTCGCCGCCGGCAGCGCGAGCGCGGCCACGAACACCACCACCGCGCAGGCAGCGCACGCCAGGTAGGCGATCGAGAAGCCCGCCGCGGCGATGCCGCCGTTCACCAGATGCGCCGCAAGGACGGTCGCGACCACGGCGCTGCACACCGTGCTGCCCGTGGTGCGCAGCAGCACGTTGACGCCGTTCGCCGCGGCGGTCTGCTCGAGCGGGACCGCACCCATGATCAGCACCGGCAGTGTGCAGTACACGAGTGTGGTGCCGATGGCGGCGACACCGAGCGCCACCACCACCGACCACAGCGGCTTGTCGGGCACCGCATGCAGCGAGTAGCCGCCCAGCAGGAACAACGCGCCGGCCAGCATGGGGACCTTCGTGCCCCACCGGTCGGACAACCGCGCCGCGACGAGGGCGAACGACATCATCGCGAAGCTCGCCGGCAGCTGGCACAGGGCCGCGAGCAGGATCGGCAGCCCGTACCCGGCGCCGTGGTCGGGGTCGGCCTGCAGCAACTGCGTGGTGATGAGGGTGTTGCCGTAGAACGCGAACCCCACCAGCAGGGCGGCCAGGTGCGGCATCAGGACCGTGCGCCGCGCCGAGGCCCGCAGATCGACGAGCGGATTGCGGTTGCGCAGCTGCTGGAATCCCCACAGTCCGAACAGCACGACGGCGGCGGCGAACATCGACAGCACGGCGGGGCTGGTCCAGCCCCAGGTGCTGCCCTGGGTGAGGGGGACGAGCAGGCTCACCAGCGCGGCGCTCAGGCCGACCGCGCCGACGCCGTCGAACCGGCCGCCGGTGCGGGTGCGGGACTCGCGGATGAACACCGCGGCCGCGGTCGCCACCGCCGCGCCGATCGCGGTGGTGACCCAGAACAGCACGTGCCAATCCGCGAACTGGACGATGGCGGCGGCGAACGGGATGCCCAGCGCGGTGCCCAGGCCGAGGGTGGAGCTGAGCAGGGCGACGGCGCGTCCGACGCGGTCCCTCGGCAGTTCCTCCCGCAGGATCGACATGCCGATCGGAATGACCGCCGCGCCCGCGCCCTGCAGACCGCGGGCGGTGATGAGGACCGCGATGTTCGAGCTGATCGCGCACAGCAGCGATCCGACGGTCATCAGGACGAGCGCGACGAGCAGCATGCGCTTCTTGCCGACCATGTCGGCGAGCCGGCCGAAGATCGGGGTCATCACGGCCCCGACCAGCAGGGTGGCGGTCACCAGCCACGACACGGCCGTGGTGCCGGCGCCGGTCAGCGCCGGCATGCTCGGCAGCAGCGGCACCATGACCGTCTGCATGATCGCCTGGAAGATCGCCCCGACCGCGAGGATCGGGAAGACGAAACGCGACGGCCGGGGCGCGACCGCCGTCGCCGCCCCGCGGGCGGGCGGCCCGGCGAGCGACCGGTCCGGCCGGGATCCGCGCAGCCGGAGGGGGTGGGTGGACACGTACGCCATCGGCCCTCCTCCGCGCGGGGTGAATAATTGTTTACCAGGCTAAGTGAATAGCCGTTTACCCCGCAACAGAGGTGACCCGCATCTCACTCCGGGCCGTCGGTCACTCCGCCCCGTCGAGCAGCTCCTGCACCAGCGGCGCGTACCGCGCCACCACGTCCGGCACCGAACCGGTGGCGCGCTCCGCGAGCATGCGCCGCCGCATGATCGCCAGACCCATCACCATCGACATCGCCAGCTCCGCCCGCAACCGTGCATCCGGGCCGGGCAGGCGTGCCGCGAGCGCGTCGATCATCTGCTTCGAATAGTTCTCCCGGAGCTTGCTGTTGCTCTCCTCGCTCGCCCCGCTCATGAACAGGATGTTCATCGAGAGCGGCTTGTACGGTTCGAGCGGCCGCGCCAGCATCGACACCATCCGCTCCCCCAGCTGTTCGAGGGGACCGTCGAACAACACGTCCGCCGCGCTCTGGAAGTCGACCAGCGCGTCGAACAACTGCTCCTTGGAACCGAAGTACTTGATGATCAGCGCCGGGCTGACGCCGGCGTCCTCGGCGATGTCCTTGAGGGTGATCTCGCGGTACGGACGCGTCGCGAACGCCATGCCGGCCGCGTCGAGGATCCGGCGGCGCGTCTGCTCCCCGGTGCGTCTCGGGGCGGTCACAGTGTGCGTCGGCCCGAGAGCGCCCGCCCGAGGGTCAGCTCGTCGGCGAACTCGAGGTCGCCCCCCATGGGCAGACCGGACGCCAGCCGCGTCACGGTCAGGCCGGGGAAGTCCCGCAGCATCCGCACGAGGTACGTCGCCGTGGCCTCGCCCTCCGTGTTGGGGTCCGTCGCGATGATCACCTCGGTGACGTCGACGCCGTCCTCCTGATTGCCGATGCGGGTGAGCAGCTCACGGATCCGCAACTGGTCCGGACCGATGCCGCTGAGCGGATCGAGGGCGCCGCCGAGCACGTGGTAGCGCCCACGGAACTCGCGGGTGCGCTCGATGGCCTGCACGTCCTTCGGCTCCTCGACCACACAGATCTGGGTCCGGTCCCGGCGCGGATCGGAACAGATCCGGCACCGCTCCTGATCCGCCACCGTGCCGCACACCTCGCAGAACCGGACGCCGTCGCGCACCTGCTGCAGGGCCGCCTGCAGCCGGTCGAGCTCCGGCGGCTCGACCGACAACAGGTGGAACGCGATGCGCTGGGCGCTCTTCGGACCGATGCCCGGCAGCTTGCCGAGCTCGTCGATCAGGTCCTGGACCGGTCCCTCGTACACGTGACTCCTCTAGAAGCCGGGCAGACCGGGAATGCCGCCGCCGAGCCCACCGGCCAGGGGGCCGAGCTTCTCGGAGGCGATCTCCTGCGCCTTCGCCGACGCGTCGGCGATCGCGCCGATCACCAGGTCCTGCAGCGTCTCCACGTCCTCGGGGTCGACGACCTCGGGGTTGATCCGAAGGCCGACGACCTCACCGGTCCCCTTCACCGTCGCCGTCACCAGGCCGCCACCGGCCTGGCCGGTCACCTCCGCCTGCGCCATCTCCGCCTGGGCGGCCATCAGCTGCTGCTGCATCTGCTGCGCCTGCGCCAGGAGCTGCTGCATGTCGGGCATTCCACCGGGTTCCACAGGCATGTCCTTTCGCGGGATTTCGCAACTCAGGGTAGTCCGTCCCCGGTACCGTGACGGAATGCGCGTGCGTGGACTGTCCCGCCGGATCACCGTCGCCGCCACCTGCGTGCTGGCCCTGTCCCTGCCGGGAGTCCCCGCGACCGCGACCCCGGACCTGCCGCTGACCGGCCGCACCGTCTTCCTCGACCCCGGCCACAACGGCACCAACGACGCGAGCATCACCGCCCAGGTGCCCACCGGCCGCGGCGGCACCAAGAACTGCCAGACCACCGGCACCAGCACCGACTCGGGCTACGCGGAACACACCTTCAACTGGGACGTCGCGATGCTCGTGCGCGCCGAACTCGAGGAGCTCGGCGCGCACGTGCTGCTCAGCCGCCCCGACGACGCGTCCGTCGCGGCCTGCGTGGACCGGCGCGCGGAAGAGGCCAACGCCTCCGGCGCGGACGTCGTGGTCAGCCTGCACGCCGACGGCGGCCCCGCCGACGGGCGCGGCTTCCACGTCAACTACTCGGCGCCCCCACTCGACGAGGTGCAGGCCGGCCCGTCCGTCGCCCTCGCCGTCGCCGTGCGCGACGCCCTCGTCGACGCCGGACTGACCCCGTCCACGTACCTCGGCACCGACGGCCTGCTCGGTCGCGACGACCTGGCCGGACTCAATCTGGCCCGACGGCCGTCGGTGCTGGTCGAGCTCGGCAACATGCGCAACGCGACGGACGCCGCGACGATGACCGATCCCGACGGGCGGCAGCGTTACGCCACCGCCGTCGTCGCCGGGATCGTCGCGTTCGCCGGCGACCCCGCCGACGCCCTCTAGTCCAGTTCGCGCTTCAGGTTCGCCAGCACCTGCTCCTGGATCTTGCGCAGCCCGAGCGGCGCGAAGGTCTTCTCGAAGAAGCCGCCGATGCCGCCCGCACCCTTCCACTCGGTCAACGTCACCACGGTCGAACCGGTGCCGTTGGGCACCACGCTCCACGTGGTCACCAGGGACGAGTTCGCGTCCCGCTCGGTGATCGTGCTGCCCGAGACCGCCACTCGCGCCTCGACGTCGCGAGCCCGCTTCTTCGTCGCCTGCAGGATCCAGTGCACGACCGTGCCGTCGCCGCGACCACCCGAGAGCACCCGGTAGTCGCGGTACTGCTCCGGGAGGATGCGCGGACGCACCGACTCGTAGTCCGCGAGGGCCTCGAGCACCCGCTCCGGCGCCGCGGCGAGCTGAATCGAACTGCTGGCGCTTACCTGTCCCACTGTTCCTCCTGTTGCCCGTGGGCCGCTCGGAGCGCGGCCGTCACCGGTTCCCATCCTGCCTGCTGCATCGTCGCGCCCGGGCGGGCCCGCGGGGCTATTGTGAAGGTCGCCACCGTGCGTCGCCCCAGGGAGTCGTATGCAGAAGCCGAAGTCAGTCGTAGTCCCGAGCGGAGAATCCGCACATCGGGCGGGTGTCGAGCGCCTGTTGCGTTCCTACCGCGCCATCCCTGCCGACGCCCCCGTGCGCCTGGCGAAGAAGACCTCCAACCTCTTCCGGGCCCGGGCCCGGGTGAACGCGCCCGGCCTCGACGTGTCCGGCCTCGGCGGCGTCGTCTCCGTCGACCCCGTCGCGCGCACCGCCGACGTCGCCGGCATGTGCACCTACGAGGACCTGGTCGACGCGACCCTGCCCCACGGCCTCGCACCCCTGGTGGTGCCGCAGCTGAAGACGATCACGCTCGGCGGCGCGGTCACCGGGCTCGGCATCGAGTCGACCTCCTTCCGCAACGGCCTGCCGCACGAGTCGGTCCTCGAGATGGACATCCTCACCGGCGCGGGCGAGATCGTCACCGCCACCCCCGACGGTGAGCACGCCGACCTGTTCCACGGTTTCCCCAACTCCTACGGCACCCTCGGCTACGCCACGCGCCTGCGCATCGAACTCGAACCGGTGAAACCGTACGTGGCGCTGCGGCATCTGCGGTTCGACTCGCTCGACGAGATGCAGTCGGCCCTCGACCGCATCGCCACCGAGCGGGTGCACGCCGGGGTGCCGGTCGACTACCTCGACGGGGTGATGTTCTCCGCCGCGGAGTCCTACCTGACCCTCGGGACGCAGACCGACGCCCCCGGCCCGGTCAGCGACTACACCGGCGAAAACATCTACTACCGCTCGATCCAGCACGCATCCGTCAACCATCCGCGGACCGACCGCCTCACCGTCCGGGACTACCTGTGGCGGTGGGACACCGACTGGTTCTGGTGCTCGCGCGCCTTCGGCGCCCAGGACCCCCGGATCCGGCGGCTGTGGCCGAAGCGCCTGCTCCGCAGCAGCTTCTACTGGAAGCTGATCGCCCTCGACCACCGCTACGGCGTCGCCGACCGTATCGAGCGGCGCAAGGGCAACCTGCCGCGCGAACGCGTCGTGCAGGACATCGAGGTGCCGATCGAACGGACCGCCGAGTTCCTGCGCTGGTTCCTCGACGAGATTCCGATCGAGCCGGTCTGGCTGTGCCCCTTGCGGTTACGGGAGGGCGGCCCGGTGGCGCGCGACGCCCAGCGGCCGTGGCCCCTGTACCCGCTCGAACCGAAACGCACCTATGTCAACGTCGGCTTCTGGTCGTCGGTCCCGGCCGTTGCCGGCGAGATCGAGGGCGCCGCGAACCGTCGCATCGAACACAAGGTCGCCGAGCTCGACGGCCACAAATCGCTGTACTCCGACTCGTACTACACGCGCGCGGAGTTCGAAGAGCTCTACTACGGCGGCGGGGACTATCCCGCCCTGAAGAAGCGTTACGACCCCGAATCCCGTTTGCTTGACCTCTTCTCGAAGGCGGTGCACAACAGATGACCACGTTGCGAGAACCAGGCATTCCCGACGGCCGGCTCACGCTCGCCCAGATTCTCGAGACCGTGACCGGCGGCGAGCTGCCGGTGCGGTTCACCGCGTACGACGGCTCCAGCGCCGGCCCGGCGGACGCCCCGTACGGCCTGCGGTTGACCTCCACGCGCGGCACGACCTATCTGGCGACGGCACCCGGCGACCTCGGCATGGCCCGCGCCTACGTCTCGGGTGACCTCGAAGCCGAAGGCGTCCATCCCGGCAACCCGTACGAGCTCCTGAAGGCCCTGGGCGACTTGCACTTCCAGCGTCCACCGGCACTGACGCTCGCGCAGATCGCCCGCTCGCTGGGGTTGGAGACGCTCAAGCCCATCGCGCCGCCCCCGCAGGAGCACCTGCCGCGCTGGCGCCGGTTCGCGGAGGGGCTCCGGCATTCGCGCAGCCGTGACGCCGAGGTGATCCACCATCACTACGACGTCTCCAACGCGTTCTACGAGCACGTCCTGGGCCCGTCCATGACGTACACGTGCGCGCTGTTCGACTCCGAGGCGCAGAGTCTCGAGGACGCACAGGAGAACAAGTACCGCCTCGTCTTCGAGAAGCTGCGGCTGCAGCCCGGGGACCGTCTCCTCGACATCGGCTGCGGCTGGGGCGGGATGGTGCGGTACGCGGCACGGCGCGGCGTCAAGGCACTCGGCGTCACCCTGTCGCGGGAGCAGGCGGAGTGGGCGCAGAAGGCCATCGCCGACGAGGGACTCACCGACCTCGCCGAGGTCCGCTTCTCCGACTACCGCGACGTGCCGGAGACGGGCTTCGACGCGATCTCCTCGATCGGGCTGACCGAGCACATCGGCGTGCAGAACTACCCCACGTACTTCCGGCGGTTGCACGACAAGCTGCGCGAGGGCGGCTTGCTGCTCAATCACTGCATCACCCGTCCGGTCAACCGCGGCCCCGTCAAGGCCGGGGGCTTCATCGACCGGTACGTCTTCCCCGACGGGGAACTCACCGGCTCGGGGCGCATCATCACCGAGATCCAGGACATCGGCCTCGAGGTGCTGCACGAGGAGAACCTGCGCCAGCACTACGCGCTGACCCTGAAGGGCTGGTGCGAGAACCTCGTCGCCAACTGGGACGCGTGCGTCGCCGAGGTCGGCGAGGGCACCGCCCGCGTGTGGGGCCTGTACATGGCCGGTTCCCGCCTCGGCTTCGAACGCAACGTCGTGCAACTGCACCACGTCCTGGCCGTCAAGCTCGGCCCGGATCAGGAGCCGAACGTCCCGCTGCGCCCGTGGTGGGTCGCATAGGCCGCTCCGCGGCCCGTGCGCGGTTCTGGTAGTACCCACTACCAGAACCGCGCACGGCACGAGCAGGGGTTCGGCTCGTCCCGGACCCAGCCCAACCGGGTCAGCACCGTCTCCACCTCGCGCGCGACGTCGCACGGCGACGACGCCACCTCCCGGTATCCGAAGACCAGCCGCGATCGTCCGGCCAGCTCAGCGGCGTTGTCCCGACGCCGGTCGCGGAAGGCGACTTCGCGCATCGAATGCACCCACCTGCCGTCCAACCGCACCGTGAGCGGGCATCCGGCGCCGTCGTACGTGCAGTCCTCGTACAGGGTCCTGCCGTCCACGACGACCGGGCTCTGCCGGTCCGCCACGGGCAGTGCATGCGCACGCTCGACATCGATCGCGTAGTGGTACTCCAGGACGGACTGCACCCCCTCCGCCAGCAGTGTCACGGCCTCGTCGAGCGCGGTCCGATACCGGTACGGCGGCCGCTCCTCGAGTCGCCGTCGCACGGTGTGCAGCCGGATCCCGGCGTTCGTGACCGTGGAGATCAGCGACAGGTACGCCTCCCGCGGCGACGGCTGCGCGGTGGCCAGATCCAGTGCGGTGTCGACCTTGGTCGTGCGCGGCAGGTACCGATCGACGCCGATGTGGGCGTGCGCCCGGGACCGGTGCACGATCACCCCCGGATGAAGAACGGCGTCCGGCTTCGACACCGGGAGCGTCGCTTTCCGTCCGGGTGCCCGCATCGTCGCTCGCTGGGGTAGGGCCGACCTGCCCACGGGAACGGTGATGTGCACCGGTGCGGTGTCGTCGACCGGGAGCATGCCCCACAGCTCCGCCGCAGTGCGATGGCTCAGCATCGCCGCTCCACCCCCGTAGAGCAGCGCCGCCTCGAGCACCATGGTCCGTGTCAGCGGCCCGCTGCTGACGGCGTAGACGCCCTGCAGGACGCGCTGCCACCGCCCGGTGTCGAGCAGATGCCGCACTGTTCCCCGCCCTACCCCCAGGTCGGTCAGCTCGGTCTGGGTCACCAGGCCGGCTCGATCGTCGAACAGCTTCTGCACGTCGCTCTTCTCGAAGTCCCCCATGCGGTCGATGATGGCGGACCCCGCGACGAACGAGGGCCCCCGACCGTGGCCGGGAGCCCTCACCTGTGGAGAACTCGTGCGCGGTTTTGGTAGCGATGGCTACCAAAACCGCGCACGGGGGTCAGCGCAGGGACGCCGGGGGGGTGAAGCGCTCGCCGTACTTGGCGGCGAGTTCCTCGGCGCGCTTGACGAAGCCCTCCTTACCGCCGGGGTAGCCGGCGATGTACTGGGCGACGCCACCGGTCCAGGCCGGGAAGCCGATGCCGAGGATCGAGCCGATGTTGGCGTCGGCGGTGGTGCGCAGCACGCCCTCGTCGAAGCACTTCTGCGTCTCGATGGCCTCGATGAACAGCATCCGCTCGATCAGGTCCTGGATCGGGATGTCCGTGGGGGCACTGTCGAACTTCTCCCGCAGGCCCGGCCAGATGCGGCTGCGCTTGCCGTCGACGTACTCGTAGAAGCCGCCGCCGCCCGCACGGCCCGGACGGCCCTCGTCGACGAGGAAGTCGACGACGGTGGACGAATCGTCCTGCGGCACCTTCAGTCCCGACGCCTCGGTCGCCGCCTCGGTCTCCTTGCGGATCTTCTGCATCAGCGTCAGGTTCAGCTCGTCCGACAGCTGCAGCGGCGGCGCCGGGTAGCCGGCCTGCGAACCGGCCTGCTCGATCGTCGCCGGCTCGATGCCCTCGCCGACCATGCGGATCGCCTCGTTGACGAACGTGCCGATGACGCGCGAGGTGAAGAAGCCCCGCGAGTCGTTGACGACGATGGGGGTCTTGCGGATCTGCTGGGCGAGATCGAACGCCTTGGCCAGCGTCGCGTCGGAGGTCTTCTCCCCGGCGATGATCTCGAGCAGCGGCATCTTGTCGACCGGCGAGAAGAAGTGCAGGCCGATGAAGTCCTCCTGCCGCATCACGCCCTCCGCGAGACCGGTGATCGGCAGCGTCGAGGTGTTCGAACCGAGCACCGCGTCCGGCGCGACGACGTCCTGGATCTCCTGGAACACCTTGTGCTTGAGTTCGGTGTTCTCGAACACCGCCTCGATGACGAGGTCCGCACCCGCCAGATCGGCGACGTCCGCGCTGGGAGTGATGCGGGCAAGCAGCGCCGCGGACTTCTCCTCCGTCGTCTTGCCGCGCGAGAGCGCCTTGGCCTCGAGGCCCTCCGAGTACGCCTTACCCTTCTGCGCCGACTCGATCGAGACGTCCTTGAGGATCACGTCCATGCCGGCCTTGGCGCACACGTAGGCGATGCCCGCGCCCATCATGCCGGCGCCCAGCACGGCGACCTTCCGGAAGGTGGTCTTCGGGAACGGCGTGCCGTCGGCCTGGTTCGGCCGTGACGCACCGGAATTGATGGCCTGCATGTCGAAGAAGAACGCCTGGATCATGTTCTTGGCGACCTGGCCGGTGACGAGCTCGGTGAAGTACCGGCCCTCGATCTTCGACGCATTGTCGATGTCGACCTGCGAGCCCTCCACGGCGGCGGCCATGATGGCCCGCGGCGCCGGCATCGGGGCACCCTTGAGCTGCTTGCGCAGGTTCGCCGGGAACGCCGGCAGGTTCGCCGCGAACGCCGGCGACGCCGGGGTACCACCGGGGATCTTGAAGCCCTTCTTGTCCCAGGGCTGCACGCCGCCCTCGGGGTTGGCCTTGATCCACGCCTTGGCGGCGGGGACGAGTTCGTCGATGCCGCCGACGATCTCGTCGATCAGGCCGATCTCCTTCGCCTTGGCCGGGTTGTAGCGCTGCCCCTGCAGCAGCACCTGCATCAGCGCGGTCTGCAGACCCAGCATCCGCACGGTGCGGGTGACGCCGCCACCGCCGGGCAGCAGGCCCAGCGTGGCCTCGGGCAGGCCGATCTGGACGCCCTTGACGTCGGCCGCGATGCGGTGGTGGGTGGCGAGCGCGATCTCGAGGCCGCCGCCGAGGGCCGCGCCGTTGATCGCGGCGACGACGGGCTTGCCGAGGGTCTCGAGCCGGCGCAGGTCCGCCTTGATCGCCTCGACCTCGTCGAAGATCCGCTGCGCGTCCTCCGGCCCGACCTTGATCATGTTCTTCAGGTCGCCGCCGGCGAAGAAGGTCTTCTTGGCGGAGGTGATCACGACACCGGTGATGTCGTCCTTCTCGGCGACGAGGCGGTCGACGGTGGCCTTCATCGACGCCTTGTACAGCTCGTTCATGGTGTTCGCGCCCTGGTTCGGGTCGTCGAGGGTCAGCACCACGATGCCGTCGGCGTCGCGCTCCCAGCCGATCATGTTGTTCTCAGTCACTGTGAATTCCCCAGTCCCTTCCGAAGTTTCAGACGCGCTCGATGATCGTGGCCACACCCATGCCGCCACCGATACAGAGGGTGACGAGGGCGCGGCGGGCACCGCGGCGCTCGAGCTCGTCGACCATCGTTCCCATGATCATGGCGCCGGTCGCGCCGAGCGGGTGCCCCATCGCGATGGCGCCGCCGTTGACGTTGAGCTTCTCGTCCGGGATCTTCAGGTCCTTCTGGAACTTGAGCACGACGGACGCGAACGCCTCGTTGATCTCGAACAGGTCGATGTCGTCCACGGTCAGGCCGGCGGCGGCGAGGACCTTGTGCGCGGCCGGGGTGGGACCGGTGAGCATGATCGTCGAGTCCGCACCCGAGGTGGCGGTGGCGACGATGCGCGCCCGCGGGGTCAGGCCCATGTCCTTGCCGGCCTGCTCGGAACCGACGAGCACCAGCGCGGCGCCGTCGACGATGCCGGAGCTGTTGCCGCCGTGGTGGACGTGGTCGATCTTCTCCACGAAGTGGAACTTCTGCAGCGCGACGGCGTCGAAGCCGCCCATCTCGCCGACCATCGCGAACGACGGCTGCAGTCCGGCCAGACCCGCGAGGGTGGTGTCGGGACGCATGTGCTCGTCGTGGTCGAGGACGGTCAGGCCGTTCTGGTCCTTGACCGGCACCACGGACTTGGCGAAGTAGCCGCCGGACCAGGCCGCCGCGGCGAGCTGCTGCGAGCGGAGCGCGTAGGCGTCGACGTCCTCGCGGCTGAAGCCCTCCATGGTGGCGATCAGGTCGGCGCTGACACCCTGCGGCACGAAGTAGGTGTCGTAGTTGGTGGCGGGGTCCAGCGCCCACGGGCCGCCGTCGGAGCCCATCGGCACCCGCGACATCGATTCGACGCCACCCGCGACGACGAGCTCGTCCCAGCCGGAGCGGACCTTCTGCGCGGCCATGTTCACAGCCTCGAGGCCGGAGGCGCAGAAGCGGTTGATCTGCACGCCGCCGACGGTGTCGGGCATGCGCGCCGCGGTCACCGCGGTGCGGGCGATGTCGGCGCCCTGGTCGCCCACCGGCCCGACGACGCCGAGGATCAGGTCCGAGATGCGGTTCTCGTCCAGGTCCGGGAACCGCACGCGCAGTTCGTCGATCAGGCCGGTGACCAGGGAGATCGGCTTGACCGAGTGCAGCGACCCGGTCTTCTTGCCGCGGCCGCGCGGAGTTCGGATGGCTTCGTAGATGAATGCCTCGGAGGTCACAGTGCGCAGGTTCCTTCCCGTGCTTTGCGGATGCGAGGGGCGCCAGCTCGTGACAGCCGTCACGCCCGACGTCGTCCACCCTAGGAGCCGGGACGCCGCGGACTGAAGGACCGAACCGAGCGGAGTCCGTGACCGAACCGAGCGGACGTTCACACCCCCAGGCCGGCCTCGCGGGCCTGCACGATCGCGGTCGACCGGTCGGCCGCGCCGAGCTTGCCGAGCACGTTCGACACGTGGTTGCGCACCGTCTTCGGGCTCAGCACCAGGCGGCGGGCGATGGTGGCGTTGTCGTGCCCGCGCGCCATCAGGTCCAGCACCTCGCGTTCCCGGTCGGTCAGTTCCGGGAAGACCGTGGGCGCGAGGGTGCGGGAGGCCGCCATCGCGCCGATCGCCTTGGCGGCGACGGCGGCGCCGACGATGACCTCGCCGTCCGCGACGGCCCGGATCGCCCGCTCCACGCCCGACGGGTCCGCACCCTTGACGAGATAGCCGCGCGCCCCGGCGCGCACCGACGCGACGAGCGAGTCCTCGTCCTCGTGCATGGTCACCACCAGCACCCGCAACTCGGGGAACCGTCCGAGCAGCAGCCGGGTCGCCTCGATGCCCGAGCCGTCCCCGAGTTCGAGGTCCATGAGCACGACGTCGACGTCCGCGGTGATCACCTCGAGCGCCTCGGCGACCGAACTTGCCTGCGCCACCACCTCGATGCCGTCGAGGGTGCCCAGCAGGGCGACGAGGCCGAGCCGGAACACGGGATGATCGTCGACGACGGCGACGGCGATCGCCGTGGGGGCGCTCACGACGGTCCCCACGGCAGGTGCGCCGTGACGACGGTGCCGTGCGGCTGCGCCCCCGTGATCGCGACGCTGCCGCCGACGTCCTCGGCGCGTTCGCGCATGCTGTGCGTCCCCACTCCCCGTCGCGCGTTCCGGTCCATCCCCCGGCCCGCGTCGCGCACCTCGAGGGTGAGCCGGTCCGCCGAGGCCCGCACGCGCACGCGGCATCCGTCGGCCCCGCTGTGCCGCCGCGCATTGGTGACCGCCTCGGCGGCGATGCCGTACGCCGCCGCGACGACCGGACCGCTGCGGCCCGAGGGCACGTCGGCGTCCACCTCGACGCGAAACCCACTGCGCGAGTGGACAGCCGACATCTCCTCGAGCGCGGCGGCGAGACCGAGCTCGTCGAGCGCGGGCGGGAGCAGCCCCCGGGAGAGCTCGCGCACCCCCTCGACCTGGTGGTCGAGTTCGCGCAGCAGGGAGTCGATCAGCGGAACGGCGTCGGCGGAGTCGGTGTCGACGAGGTTGCGGGCGCCCTGCAGCCCGAGCCGGATCCCGGCCAGCGACGGACCGAGCCCGTCGTGCAGTTCCCGGCGGATGGTGCGGCGTTCGGCGAGCCGGGCCTCGGTGAGCCGGGCACGGGCCGCGTCGAGCTCCTCCGAGGATCGCAGCACCACGAGACCGGCCTCGACCACGGAGGCGAGTTCGCCGAGTGCGCGGAGGCTGCGCGGCCCGAGGGTCTCGCCGGGTGGCGCCGTCACCGCGACCCGGCCGTCGCGCAGGACGACCTCCTCGGCGGGCCCGGTGGGGGTGCCCCAGCGGGCGAGCACCTCGTCGCCGCGGCGCACCGTCACGGACTCGAGTCGCAGCGCGACGCCGATGCCGGCGGCGAGATCCTCGAGCAGTTGCCGCGGCGTCTGTGCCCCGGCGAAGTGCCGGCCGAGCCGGCGCACCGCGCTCGCCGGATCGTCGCCCTCGCCGTAGACGAGGATGTGCACGCGCCGCGTCAGCCAGGCCCGGACCGGCTGCACCGCCAGCGCCACCGCGACCGCGGCGACGGCCTGGGCCACGACCGAGCCGTCCGTGGGCAGGATCAGGGCGACGGTGGCGGTCACGACGAGGTAGCCGGTGGCGAGTACCGCGACGAGGCTGCCGGCGACGGCTGCGCGGCTGACGGCGAGGTCGAGCCCCCACAATCGTTGCCGCAGCACCACCACGAGGATCGCGATCGGGTAGAACGCCTGGGTGGCCAGGTGCAGCAGCGGGGTGAGCATCCACGGCAGGCCGGGCACCGCGAGCGGGATGTAGGACACGGCCATCAGTGCGGTGCCGAGCGCGAGCCAGCCCAGGCCGATGCGGTCGGACACCGGGCCGCGCCGCCACCGGTAGGTGATGTCCGCCGCGGCGAGCAGACCGACGGTGACGACGGGCAGCACGAGCCAGCCGACGGCGGTGCCGGTGAAGGTACGGGCCCAGAAGAACCAGCCGGTGACCGCGGCACCGGTGAGCACACCGAGGCGGGCGCGCCGGTCGAGCGGTGTGTCACGGACCAACCAGGGCACCACCAGGAACAGCGCCAGGGTGCCGGGGATCCACGTGGTGCTCTGCAGGGGCGCGAGGACCCCGGCGAACGGCAGTCCGGGCCGCACCTGCGCGAGCTTCGTCCACGCGTAGCTCAGGGCCGACAGCCCGACGCCGATCGAGGCGAGCGAGAGCAGCAGCGGCACCGGATGCACCCGGCGGGCGAGCACCACCCCGGCGACGGTGCCGTATACCGCGGCACCGACGACGTCGACGAGGAAGAACAGCTGGTCCGAGTCGAGGTCCGGACGAGCGGCCGCGAAGACGGCGAGGGCGGCGACGGCGAGACCGCACGACAGCACGGCGACGACGGCGGCGGGCCCCGGTGCGCCACCGGTGCCCGCCGCCGTCTCGGATGCGTCCGCAACAGCCATGGTGCGGTGAGTATGCCCCGCGGCCGGTCCCGTCGCGCGGCAGCCTATCGGCGTGCCCTGTCGGAGACGGCGAATCCGACGCCGGCGACGAGCACCCACACCGGGCCGACGAAGCCGGCCATGTACTGCAGCGGGGAGATCCCGAGCAGCGCCGTCAGGCCGCCGAGCACCACGCTCGCCCAGCCCAGCCACTGCGGCGTCGCGCCGTGGCGCAGCGAGGCGGCGGCCACCGCCAGGCCGCTGACCCCCGCGCCCACCCACAGCCACGGGATCGTGCCGACCCAGTGCGAACCGACGACGGCGACCTCGGCGACCATCTGTCCCGGCTCGCTCAGCCCGAACAGCAATTCGGTGTCGAGGCCGGCGCCGAGCAGGCAGGCCGTCGCGGTGAGCAGCAGCCCGAACGCCGCGACGGCCGGCAGGAGGCTGTCGTCGGGCAGTGCGATCCGCAGGCGGCGCTGCAGACCCGCGGCGAAGATCAGCAGCAGCACCGTCGACACCATCAGCGACAGGTGCATCACCAGCAGTTCGGTCCGCTCACCCGCGAAGGCGTCGGCGATGGCGGACGCGTTGCCCGCCGTGGATTCGTCGTAGGCGGCGCCCATGCCCATGCTCGCCTGGATGGCGACCACCCCGGCGAGGCCGGCGACGGCCCCGCCCCAGGCCCAGGCGCTCGACGACGCGCGCCGTGCGCCCGTGCGGCTGTCCTCCGTCACGCTCGCTGTGCTCATCGGTGTCCCTCCCTCGTCCCGGCGCGCTCTGCGCCTGACGGAGAGGGTGCTGCGCCCGGTGTCCCGGTCGCCAGGGACACCCGTCCCGTCCCGGTGGGAATTCTCCCGGCGCGGCGCCGGTGCAAGTTGCGCGCGTCGGACGCACGTGGCGCGCGTCAGGGCAAGTTGCGCGCGTCGGTGCGAGTTGCGCGCGTAAGTACGAGCGCAACAGGCACTTTCGCGCGCGGAACCCCAAAAGGAGGGGGTGGGGGGACCGGACGTGGTTCACACCAGGGCGGGGCCGATCACCAGCAGCGCGACGAGGGCGATCAGCGCCGAGCAACCGGCGATGGCCACACCACCGGCCGGCGACTCGACGTCACCGAACAGCGGTTCGTCCTCGTCCCAGCACCACCGCGGCATCACTCAATGGAAGCGGTTCGGGCGCGGATCCGCAACGGCCGGGAGACATTCGCCGCAAGGACCGGACAATGTGCGCCGCGCGTCCCGTACCGCAGGAGTTCTTCGGGCGGTCACCGCGGGGGTTGCACGGTCAGCAGGTCCCCGACGGTGCAGCCGAGGACGTGACAGATCGCGGTCAGTGTCGAGAACCGGATGGCGCGAGCGCGGTCGTTCTTCAGCACGGACAGGTTGGCGACGCTGACCCCGACGCGTTCGGACAGCGTCGCGAGGGTCATGCCGCGCTCGGCGAGCAGGTCGTCGAGCCGGCAGTGGACGGCGTGTTCTGACTCCGGCGGCATCACACGAGTCCTTCCTGGTCGCGTGCCATCCGGTTGCCCACCCGGATCGCGATCGCAACCGCAGAGAGCACCATCGCCCCGGCGTACACCAGCCAGAACTCGGCTCCGAGCCAACTGCCCTCGACGCCGGGGACGTGGGTGAGACCGAGATCGCGGATCGCCATGTTGGTGCCCGTGATCCGGGGGAACATCGGAACCAGGGCGATGGTCAGTGCCACCCAGCCGAGGTGGTAGGTGAGCCGGTAGGTGCCGTGGTCGAACATCCGGCCCTGCACGAACCGGCGCACGAGCAGGGCCAGCAGCCCCAGCACGGCCAGGTAGCTCAGCGTCTGCGCCGCGTCGCCCGTCCGCAGCAGCGCGACGGTCACCGGCGACAGCTCGGCGACCGGCAGCGAGGTGGTCACCGCGCCGTCGAGTGACGCCTGCACACCGGACGGCGTGGGGACGGGGGTGGCCGCCTCGCCGAGTTCCATGCGCGCGGTCACCGTCGCGGCCGAGAGCTGCCCGGACAGGGTGGCGACGTAGTCGGCGACGACCACCGCCGCGGTACCGGCGAACACGGCCATGCTCGCCCAGAGGTCGCGCCGGTCCTTCGCGGTGGGCCGGAGAACGGACACCGAAGACGTACTCATGACACCCTCCCATATCGATTATCGATAGCCTATCGATAATCGATATGGGAGGCAACGTGACGGGATCGGATCACGCCAGGCGGATCGGGGCGACGACGTCCGCGACGACGGTCAGCACCGTGAAGGCACCCCCGGCGACGACGAACGCGTAGGTCACCGGCAGCAACTTCCCGAAGTCGACCGGCCCCGCGTCGGACAGACCTCGCAGCCGGCGCACCCGGTTACGACACGCCTCGTAGACGGCGACGGCCGCGTGCCCGCCGTCGAGGGGCAGCAGCGGCAGCAGATTGACCAGGCCGACGAACAGGTTCAGCCCGACCATCAGCAACACGAACGATTCCCACATGCCCCGTTCCGCAGCCTGCCCGCCCAGGGACGCGGCGCCCACGACACTGACCGGGGTGTCCGCGTCGCGCTCGCCGCCCGTCACGGAGTGCCACAGCGACGCCACCTTCGACGGGGCGCTCGCCAGCGTCCGCGCCGACGCCACGACGAGGTCCCCGGTGAACGCGAACGCGGCCGGAACGGCGGCGACGAGGCCGTAGCGGACCGGACCGGCGACCGGTTGTGCGGAGAGGCCGATCGCCCCGACGGTCGTCGACCACTCGACCCCGGACCGGGGGTCGACCACCCAGCGCTGCACCGGTTCGACAGCGACCGGCACCCGCAGTTCCCGTCCCTGCCGATCGATCACCAGTTCGACGACTCCCGAACTCTGCCACACCCTTTCGACGAGGTCACCGAACCGGGCGACGTCCCTTCCGTCCACGGCGAGGACGACGTCGCCGGGGCGTATCCCGGCCGACGCGGCCGGTCCCGGCCCGTCACACCCGACGAGTCCGTATCCGGGCGCCGGCCCCTGCGACGGCGGGACGCACCCGACGGACTCGACCACGATCCTCGGGTGCAGATCCGGCAGACCCCACCCGACCGCAAGCCCGAGGACGAGCACCACGGCAAGCAGGAAATTCATACAGACGCCACCGGACATCACGGCCACGCGCTTCCACGTCCGCTGCCGATACAACGCCCGGTCGTACTCGCCGGGGGCCAGTTCGTCGAGGGCGGTGGTGCCGGCGATCTCGCAGAACCCCCCGACCGGGAACAGGCCGAGGCCGTACTCGGTCTCCCCGCGGCGGAACGAGAAGACCGTCGGGCCGCGACCGACTGCGAAGCGGCGCACCTTCATTCCGAGACGCCGCGCCACCCACAGGTGACCGGCCTCGTGCAGGGCGACGGACACGGCGAGGGCGAGCGCGAACAGCGCGACGCCGAGGGCGAACATCAAGGGTGATACGTCGCGTGCTCGCGAATGTATCCGCTGACGTTGCCCTCCGGATCGCAGATCATGTCGCCCTCGAGGCACTCGGTGGTGACCGGGATGTGCCGCAGCTCGCCGGCCGGCTGCGGAAGGGTGATCCCGGGAACGAGCGGACCGGCGTACTGGGCGGGCCGGCCCTGTGCCGGATCGGCGATCAGGTGCACCCGGACGCGGTCCTGAAGGTCGGTGCCGTCGTCGTGCACGGGCGGCACCGCGTCGATCTCCATCGCCACCCGGCGCACGACGATCGCACCCTGGGAGTAGCCGTACAGCTCGTAGCGCGTGCGCGGCCCGCAGGCGGCCTCGGTCCGGCCGATCTCCGCCCACAGGTTCTGCACGCCGATCTGCACCGACTGGTCCATGAACGTGTCCCAGCCGAACACCCCGGCCACCATGCCCGCCGGGTACCGCACGTGCCGCACCGCGAAGTCGGAACTGTCACGGTACTGATCGGTGTAGGAGTTGAGGGGGCTGTCGGGGTCGATCGAGTCCGGCGTTTCGGGACCCTTCGTGCCGTCGACGGCGAGCACCACGGTCGGCGCACAGTAGGCAGCCGGGGACGGGTCGGCATGGGCGATCGACACGGCACCGAACATCGAACCGATGGTCAGCGCGCCGACGATCGCCACCCGGACAGCGGAAAGGATCATCGAAACCGTCCTTCAGCCCATGGGATCCAACCCAACGATTCCCGACCGCGTTCATAAGTAAGCACAGCGATCGTAAGTCCGCAAATCGAAGACACGGGTGCGACGCACCGTGGTGGGCTCAGCGGACGACATCGACCGGATCCACGAAACTGTAACTCCGAGTACGCAGACCGTCGATGATCGCGGGCAGCGCATCGGCATCGAGAGTCGTGCCGTCGTCGGGGTTCGTGCCCATGTGCATCAGGACGATCTGGCCGGGCACGGCTGCGGAGACGACCCGGTCGGTGACCGCCCCGACGTCGAGACCACCGCTGGTGCCCTTCCAGCCGAGCGAGTCCACCGTCCAGCGCACCGGCACATACCCGGCATCGTTGACGACGCGGATGTCGGCGTCGGTGCGAACACCGAACGGAAATCGGAACAACGGCACGGCCGGGCGACCTGTCAGTGCCGTGATCGCGGCCTCGGCCGCAGCAAGGTCGGCCCTGATCTGTCCGTCCGTCAGATCCGGATAGGCAGGGTGGGTGTCGCTGTGGTTCCCCGCTCTACCCCGCGATCGCCGGGTCGAGCCCCCGGGTGCGGTGGAACACCACGCTCACGGCGAGGAGGATTTCCGCGGCCGCGACCGCCAGTGCGGCCGCCATGAGCGGAGGCATCGATGCGTCCGCTGTGCCACCGGCGACCACCGGCACAGCGTGCCCGTGGTGGCCGCCGCCCCCACCTCCGGGACTCATGGTGGTCAGGTGCAGCATGATCATCACGACGTTCATGACGGTGACCAGGATCCAGTCCCGCTGGTTTCCGCGCCGCCAGAGATGGCGCGCGCAGTAGAGGCACCCGGCGGTCATGACGAGCGTCAGGACCGCCGGCGCCGGGGAGGGTGCGTGCCCCCCGAGTGCGCCGACGTGCAGCACGGCGGACGCGACGGCCAGGGCGGCGGCCGCCCGGCCGCACCACGGGAACGTGGTGCGACGGGCGGCCGGATCGGTGGTGGACACGGCCGTCAGTCCGTGCAGCAGTGCTTCGACGGGCCGGCCGGGACGTCGAGCGCCGGATTGCGGTCGAAGAACCCGACCGGCTTCAGCGTGAATCCGGCATAGTCGACGGGCATCACGGGCCAGTCCTCCGGGCGCGGGAAATGGGTGAGCCCGAAGGTGTGCCACAGCACCAGGTCCTCGCCCTCGATGTTCCGGTTGCCGGCGACGAATGTCGGCAGTCCCCCCTGTCCCGGATGCTGGTTGACGAAGTCGCCGGCGGGATACCGCTGCGCCGGGTCGTACTGCGTGACCCACAGGTGCCTGGTGGCGAACGCGGCGCGGGCGGCGATGGAACTCGACGGGTCGGCCAGCAGCACGGGCTGGCCTTCCGGGTGCAGCGCGTAACCCACGTTCCGCCCGAGCCGGTTCTGCTTGGTCGGGTTGGTGATGTGCCAGACCCGGGCCTTGGTGTTGTCGGCCAGCCGCTGCCCCTCGGCCTCCGTGGTGAGGGTGGTCTTGCGGCAGCGGAACGCATTGCCCCAGGGGTTGTCCGGTCCCATCGGTTCGGGCACGGCGTCGACCTCCTCGACCGTGTTGACGTTGCCGTCGACCGCCATGTCCAGGCGCGCGGAGAAGAGGTGCTGGTGGAACGGTGCACCGAGGCCGGGCGCCATCTCGGTGGCGAACCCGTCCTCGCCGCGGTAGGCGGAGGTGAACACGATGCCGGTGGCCTTGGCCTCGAGCTCGATGGTGCCGTCCAGGTAGAGGTACCAGTAGAAGCCGTAGTCGTAGTTGCCGATCGTGAGGAAGAACGAGATCACGAGCCGGCGCGAGCGACGGGTCTCGGTCATGCCGTTGAACATGTCCGTGTGCTTCCACAGAACGCCGTAGTCCTCCTCGTGGAGGCAGATCGCGTTCTTCATCACCCGGGGGTCGCCCTTCTCGTCGGCGATGGTGACGTCGAAGTACTGGATCTCACCGAGACAGTCGCACCCGAGTTCCAGCGAGTTGGTGTAGCGGCCGAAGAGGTATTCACCCTGGTCGAAGTAGTTCTGCCAGTACCGCACCGGCGACGGGTCGGCGTAGGGCACGACCATCTCGGCGATGGAGGCACGGTAGATCACCGGTCGCTCCACGCCGTCGTCGGAGAACGACAGCTGGTGCAGGGTCAGGCCCTCGCGGACGTCGAACCCGAACCGGAACGTCCAGTCCGCCCAGGTGATCCGGTTGCCGTCGACCGAGAAGCTCGGCCCCTCGGGCTGCGTGATCTCGATCGGCTTGAGGTCGGTGCGGACCGGCGTCGCGTGCGGCGCGGCGTCCCATTCGCCGCGTTCGGCCGGCACGGGAAGGGTGATCTCGTCGACCACCTTCACCACCCGCTGCTCGGTGAGATCGACGTACGCGACCACACCGTCGATCGGATGCGCCCACGGCAGGTCGGCCTCGTCCTCCTGATGGAACGCGAGCACGCGGACGATCCGGTGCCCCACCTCGTCCTCGTGCCCGAACACCCCGGCCGACAGCGGAACCGCGCGCACCTTCTGCGGGTCGATGCCGCGCGCGGCCATCGCCGCGATCCAGTCGAAGCTGGAGAGCAGGAACGATTCGATGTCCTCGAACTCCTCGTCGAGGATCGGGACGTGCCCGTCGGTGGCGGCGTCGACGGCGACGGTGCCGAGGATCCTGCGTTCGGTGACGGACACGACGTGGTCGGATCCCGCACCGGTTGCGCGGTCGAGGAGCAGGACGCGGGCCCGGCGCTCGACGTGCTCCCCCGGCCGGAACGCCAGGACCGTCGACTTGGGGGGTTCCTCGAGTCCGACGTAGACGAACCGGACGTGCTCGGTCACCAGTCCCGCCGCCGACACCGTTTCCTTGACTGCGGTGATCTCGTCGGCGGTCAGCGGGCTGAGCGGATGGTCCGGTGCGGGTGTCGATGCCGCTTCGGTGAACGGCGTGGTGGCAGTGCTCATCGTGCGATCTCCTTGTCGATCTGGGGTTCGGTCGTGACGGCGGGCGCGAGGCCGCCGTGGGGATGGGTGTTTCGTGCAGCGTCGGGGCGGAGAGCGGCCACGGCCGCTCCGCCCGCGAACGTCCCGGCGAGAACAACGGCGATGACGGCGGCGAGGGTGCTCGATCCGCCGACGAGCAGCGGCAGGTTCGCGATCGTCATCGTGAGCAGGGCGCCCAGCCCGGCCAGGCCCAGCGCCGGCGCGATCAGCGTGGGCCAGGGCCGGGTGTCGGCCCGGGAACGCCGGAAGAAGACGAGGACGGCGATCGACGTCAGCGCCATGAGGGCGAGCACACCGACGGACGCGACCCCGGCGAACCAGGCGAAGACCTCGGTCACGGGATCGAGCCCGCCGACGGCGGAGGCCACGACGAGGACCAGCGCCGAGACCGTCTGCACGACCGAGGCCACGTAGGGCGACGCATGACGTTCGTGCGAGCGGCCGCATCGCGCCGGCAGTGCCGCGCTGTTGCCGAGCGAGAAGATGTAGCGGGAGAGCACGTTGTGGAAGGACAGCAGTGCCGCGAACAGGCTGGTGACGAGGAGCACCTGCACGACGTCACCGGCCGCCGCTCCCACGTAGCGGGTCGCGGTGTCGACGATCATGCCCTCGGGGTTCTCGGTGGCCAGGGCGACGGCGCCCTCGTCACCCCACGCGCTGACCAGCGCCCAGCTCGACAGCGCATAGAAGCCGCCGATGACCACCAGGGCGAGGTAGGTGGCCCGCGGAACGGTCCGGGCGGGATCACGCACCTCGTCGCGGAAGACCGCGGTCGCCTCGAAACCGATGTATCCGGCAACGGCGAAGATCAGGGCGATTCCCGGTGCGCCCGAGAAGAACTCGGACGGCCGCAGCGCAGCGGTGGACAGACCTTCCGCGCCGCCCCGGACGACCACCGCCGCATCGATCACCAGGACGATGCCGACCTCGCACAGCAACAGGACCCCGAGGACCTTGCCGGACAGGTCGATGTGGCGGTAGCCGAGCACCGCGACCGCCACCAGCACGATCAGAGCCCAGAGATACCAGGGCAACTCAGGGCCGCCGTGCGCGGTCACGAAGTCGTCGAGGGCCGCGCCGATGTATCCGTAGACGGCGCCCTGCACCGCCGTGTAGGACAACAGCGCCAGGAACGCCGAACCGAGACCGGCGTGCCGGCCGAGACCGTGGGTGACGAAGGTGTAGAACGCCCCCGCCCCGGGCACGTGCTTCGCCATGGCGGTGAAGCCGACGGCGAAGAAGAGCAGGACCACCGTGCAGACGACGTACGAGGCGGGGAACGCGGCCCCGTTTCCGGCGGAGATGCCGAGTGGGACCGTGCCGGCGATCACGGTCAGCGGGGCTGCGGCCGCGACCACCATGAAGACGACGGCGCCGGGACCGAGGCTGCCGGACAACCGGTGGGTGGGGGGTTCGTGTGCGCGAGCGTTGAGGGTCATCGGTGCTTCGACTTTCGGGAGAGGGGGTGTGCCGGCGGTTCGGTGCCGAGCGCCGGAAGAAGCGTGCGCCCGGCCGTTGTCGGTGCAGTCACCGCGGCGTCACGGTTCGTCGACGGCAAACGAGAACGCCTCGGTGCCGGGTTCTCGTTCGGCCGGCAGTACGGGCGGCGGTGCCCGTCCGGCGCCGGGCACCGCCCCGGCCGGTCAGAGTGCGATGTTGACCGACTTGGTCTGGGTGTACTCCGCCAGGGCTCCCTCACCGAGTTCCCGCCCCCAGCCCGACTGCTTGTAGCCCCCGAAGGGCAGTGCGGTGTCGAACGCGTTGTGGCAGTTGATCCAGACCGTGCCCGCCTTGATCTCGGCGGCGACCTCGTGCGCCCGGGAGACGTCCCGCGTCCAGACGCTCGCCGCGAGACCGTAGGGGGTGTCGTTGGCGGCGGCGCGAACCCCCTCCTCCCGGTTGAAGGGCACGGCGACGGCGACCGGGCCGAAGATCTCCTCCCGGTACACGCCGAAGTCGCTGCGCACGTCGACCAGCAGCGTCGGCTCGACGTAGAAGCCGCTGTCGCCGTGGCGCTTTCCTCCGGACAGGGCACGCGCTCCGTCCTCGAGTCCGGCGTCGATGTAGCCGGTGACCTTGCCGAGTTGTTCCGCCGAGATCAGCGGCCCGATGTCACTCGTCGGATCGAGTCCCGGACCGATCTTCTGCGACTTCGCGAATTCAGCTACGCCCTGCGTGAATTCGTCGAAGATTCGGTCCTCCACCAACAGCCGCGTACCGGCGGTGCACGCCTGCCCGTGGTTGAACAGGAAGCCACTCGCCACGCCCGGGATCGCGGCCTCGAGGTCGGCGTCCGAGAAGACGACCTGCGGGCTCTTGCCACCGAGTTCGAGCGAGACCTTCTTCAGGTTCCCGGCGGCGGCACTCACGATCTTCTTGCCGACCTCGGTCGAGCCGGTGAAGGCGACCTTGTCGACGTCGTCGTGGGCCGACAGGGCCGCACCCGCGTCCCCGAAGCCGGTGACCACGTTGACGACGCCGTCGGGCACCCCGGCCTCGGTGGCGACCTCGGCGAGCAGCAGCGCGGTGAGCGGGGTCTGCTCCGCGGGCTTGAGCACCAGAGTGTTCGCACACGCCAGCGCCGGGGCGAGCTTGAAGGCGGCCATCACCAGCGGGAAGTTCCACGGCACGATCTGGGCGCACACACCCACCGGCTCGCGGCTGGTGAACGCGTGGAAACGAGCACCCGGGGCCCACGGAACCGACACCGGGACGGTGCGTCCCTCGATCTTGGTCGCCCAGCCGGCGTAGTAGAAGAAGATCTCGGCCGCCCAGGTGACGTCGACCGCCTTCGCGACGACCACCGATTTGCCATTGTCCAGGGACTCGAGCTGGGCGAACTGGTCCGCCCGGGCCAGGATGCCCTCGCCGATCCGCCACAGGACGCGCTGACGTTCGGCCGGGGTCAGGCGGCGCCACGGCCCCTCCTCGAATGCCCGGCGGGCGGCGGCCACGGCGCGGTCGACGTCCTCGGCGCTGCCGTGCGGCACCGTGGTCAGCACCTGCCCCGTCGCGGGATCGACCGTGTCGAACCGCCGGCCCGTCGCCGACTCCACCCACCGGCCGCCGATCAGCATCTGCTTCGGCGACGAGAGGAACTCGGCCACCTCCGGAAGCAGAGCGGTGGCGGATTGCGCAACTGCAGTCATGATGTCTCCGACTCTGAGGAAAGATGAAAAAGACTCGGGCACAGTGGTTTCGATTCCGATTCGCCGGCTTCCGGCGCTGTGACCCGAACCCACGATAACCACACGATGTGGCGGGAGTGACCCCCGATTCCGGATGGAAATTGCGGGCTGTCCGATTCTCATTCGGCTGGGGCCCAGACCGTTTCCCGATTCTCGTTCGACTTCTCGTCGGCGCCCCAGGTGACGGTCGTGCGCGTGCGGCCGGTCCCGCGCGAGCGCACGTCCGGCGGGCCCGGCATTCTCATTCGAGTGACCGAAAATTGATGTGCGATCGGTGCAGCGCGCTGCGTGCCTGCGCTACCGTGCACCCCACGGGATCGTCCGGCGGCCGACGCTCGACGTCCCCTGGCGAGTGTGGAAGCAGGTGCAAGGTGTCCGGTACACCACAGATCAGAGGGACTTCGCCGGTGGCGGGCCTCGAGCGCGGACGCCTGACGTTCGTCGAGGTACTGGCCCAGTCCGTCTCGGCCGTCGCCCCCTCGGCGGTGATGGTCACCCTGCCGGCTCTCGTCATCCCCGAAGCCGGGCGCGCCGCGATCCCGGTGTTCGTCACGGCGGCGGTCCTGATGGCGGCCGTCGGCTACTGCATCGGACAGTTCGCCGCCCGCATGGTCGCGGTCAGCGGCCTGTACAGCTACACGGTGAAGGGGCTCGGTCCCCGCGTCGGCTTCGCCGGGGGATGGTCGCTGCTGATCGGCTACGCGGCCGCCGCCATGGCCAGCACGGTGGGTGCGGCGAGCTATCTGGCGTCGTTGCTCGAACGGGTCGGGTTGTCCGCCGGAGCGCCGACGAGCGCGGTGCTCGCCGGAATCGTCGGGGTGGTCGCACTGCTGCTGATGGTGCGCGGCGTCCAGCTCTCCGCCCGGATCATGCTGGGGGTCGAGGCATTCGCCATCGTCGCCGCCTCGGTCGTCCTGGTGATCGCGTTCGTCGTGGCTGTCCGGGACGGCGCGTCCCCCTCGGCTCCGAGAGCGACCGGTTCGGATTCCGCGATCGGTTTCGCGCTGCTGCTGGCGATCACCTCGTTCGTCGGTTTCGAGAGCGCCGGAACGGTGGCCCGCGAGGCCCACCACCCGCTGATCAGCGTGCCGCGCGCGATCCGGTGGACGCCGATCGTGCTCGCGGCGCTCTACGTGTTCGCCGCAGCGATGCAGTCGCCCGAGTCCGCGAGGGAAGGTGTCGGCTCCCTGCGGATCGTGCTCACCCTCCCGGACACCGCCGGCAGTGGCTCGGCGGTGCTGGCGGTCGTGATGGAACTCGGGATCACCGCGTCGTGGTTCGCATGCGTCATGGGTTCCACCACCGCGCTGTCGCGCACACTGTTCGCGATGGGCCGGGAGGGTGTCGCCCCGGCGATCGTCGGCCGGGCCCACGCCCGGTTCCGCACGCCGCACGTCGCCCTGATCGTCGCGATGCCTGTCGTCGTGGTCGTGCCCGTGGTGTTTCTGATCGCGACGGGCTCGACCCGGGACGTCCTGATCGGGTTGCTGACCCTCTCGGCGCACGGGTATGTCCTCGCCTACATCCTCGTCTGTGTCGCTACGCCCGCATTCCTGCACCGGATCGGCGAGCTGACCCGTATTCCGCTGATCGTCGGCGTGCTCACCGCGGCCTGCCTGGTGGCGCTGATCGTGTGGGCTGCCGCGTCGAGGCTCTACGTGGCGGGCGCGATGACCGCCGTGTACGCGGTCCTGATGCTCCTCGGGGGCGTGCTGCTCGCGGTGCAGGTGCGTCGGGACCCGGGCGTCGCGGATCGGATAGGAGTTTACGACGAGACCGTGGCCGACGATCTGCTCGGCCGGCACCGCCCGTGGCAGGTGCGGCGGTGAGCCCCGTCGACGGAACCCTGTCGGGGCGTCAGCCGAAGGCCGTGATCAGCGCCCTGCGCGTCCTCGAGGAGGTGGCCCGGGCGGGCCCCGGCGTCACCGCCAAGGACATCGCAGCGCACCTGTCCCTGCCGCCGGCGACGACCTATCGGCTCCTGAACCTGCTCGCCGGGGAGGGCTACGTGGTCCGGCTGCCCGATCTGTCCGGCTTCGCTCTGGGGCGCAAGATCGGCGTACTCGTCGACGCGGCCGTCGTCCCGACGGTCTGCACGGCCGCCCGCACCCTGCTGACCGAGCTTCGGCTGACCGTCCGCTTCGGCGTCCACCTGTACTACTACACCGACACGACGCTCCGCCTCGCCGACGCCGACCCCGAATATCCGCCCCGCACGGACGAGACTGTCCTCACGCGGTATCTCCATGCGAGCGCCGTCGGCAAGCTCCTGCTCGCCGAGAAGAACGACCTCGACGCCGTCCTCCCCCGGTGGGACCTCCACGCCCTCACCGGTCGCACGATCGTCGTGCGCAGCGACCTGCTCCGCCACCTCGCGGAGATCCGCGACCGGGGCTTCGCCACCCAGCTCGGCGAACTGCGCGACGACTGCGCGTGCCTCGCCGTCCCCGTCCGGTCCGCCGCCGGCACCCTGGTCGCGGGTCTGGTCCTGTCCGGCAGCATCGACCACCAGCATCTGCTGACGCGTCATCTCGAGTCGCTCCGCGAGCACGCGCGGCAACTCGCGCCCCTGCTCACCTGAGGGGGCGCGACGAGCCCGCCCCGGCTCGGAACGGACTGCTACGTGGACTGGGCCCACGCATCCCGGTTCGACACCAGGCCGAGCCGAACCGCCCGGACCACCGCGCCGACCCGGTTGGGGGCATTCAGTTTTCGCAGCAGGTGCTCCACATGAGTGTTGACCGTGCTGCGCGAGAGCTGCATCTGCTGCGCGATCTCACGGTTGGACAGGCCGGCGATCACGAGTTCGAGAACCTCGTGTTCCCGTGGCGTGAGGGCGACCGCTTCCTGCCGCGTCAGCGTGTCCACCGACCAGGCGGCGTACTCCCGGGCGTCGCTCAGCGTCGTCTTGACCCCGGTGGGCACCGAATCACGTGTCACACTGACGTGCAGCGCACCCACTGCGACCCCGGTGGGCGACGTCAGGACGACGGAGGTGCCTTCGGAGAATCCGGCGGGAGCGAACACTTCGCGCACCGAGTAGGTCTCGCGATACGACGGGATGTCGCGCCAGGTCAGCACCGCGGAGGGCTCGGCCCGAACCGCCTGCATGCCCGGATCCCTGTCGACGAAGTCGGTGACCAGGTAGTCCAGGGTGCGGTCGTCGTATCCACGGCTGGCGACCACCGCATGCCGGCCGCCGGCGACGCGGGTCACGGCAGCCGCCGCGCACCCGAGCTGATCCGTCATGTACCGGGTGAGCCCGGTCATGCGATCGACGGCGTTCTCTCCCAGCAACACCGAGACCAGTCCACTGAACACGGGTACGACCATCGCTCGACGATAGTCGAATCCCGTGTCCAGCGGAGCCGAATCCTGTTATCGGACAAATACGTTCCGGTTCCCGCGGGCGCTCGCCCGCCCCGTCACAGTTCCGGGACCCGATCCGCCCAGGGGCGAGCGCGTTCGAAGTTCGCCGCTGCGCGCAGGACCGCGGCGTCGGCGTGCAGCCGTCCCGCGATCTGCAGGCCGACCGGACGTCCGTCCGAGGTGAATCCGGCAGGGACGGTGACGGCCGGGGTGCTCAGCATGTTGTACGGGTAGGTCATCAGCCAGCCGAGCAGTTGCGAGCGCAGCGACGCCCCCGCCAGCCGGTCGGGAGCGAACTGCCCCAGCGGATGGGCCGCTTCACACAAGGTGGGCGAGACCAGCAGGTCGTAGTTCTGCATGAACGCCGAGAACGTATCCCACATCCGGCCACGGAACAGGTCTGCCCGCCCGACGTCGACACCCGTGAGACGCTCTCCCTCACGCATCAGTTCGACGAGATTGTCGTCCACCTGGCCCTGCCACTCGTCCCAGTCGAGCATGTCGTGTTCGGCCGCGAAGCCGGGAACCCAGATGCCGTGCCACATCGCCTCTTCCGGGTCTCCCCAGGCGGGGGTCGCCTCCTCGACCCGGGCTCCGAGGTCCTCGAACACCCGGACGGCCTCCGCGCAGATCGCCGCCACCTCCGGATCGACCGTCGCGAAGCCCAGGTCAGGGGACCAGGCGATGCGCCACCCGGCGATGTCCTTCCTCGTTTCGGCGACGTAGTCGGTGTCCGAGGCCGGCAGACTGAGCGGATCGGATTCGTCCGGGCCGGCAACGACACCGAGCATGAGGGCGTTGTCCTCGACCGTGCGGGTGATCGGACCGTGGTAGGCCCAGTGGTAGAAGCGACCGGCCAGGATGGTCTGCGGCACCCGTCCGGTCGAGGGCTTGAGGCCGACCACGCCGCACAGCGACGCGGGAATGCGGACCGATCCCGCTCCGTCGCTGCCTTCGGCCAGCGGGCCGAGGCCGGCCGCGACGGCGGCGGCAGCGCCGCCGCTGGAACCTCCCGCGCTGTATCCGCGCTTCCACGGGTTGTGGGTGGGGCCGAACAGGTGGTTGTCCGTGCCGCCGTAGTAGCCGCTCTCCGGCGTGTTGGTCTTGCCCAGGTAGAGACCGCCGGCGGCCTTCAGCCGCCGGACGATCACCGCGTCGTGGTCGGCGATGCTGTCCTTCATGGGCACCATGCCGAACGTCAGGGGCCGCCCCGCCACGGCCGTCAGGTCCTTGATCGTGAAGGGCACTCCGTGCAGGGGGCCGACGGATTCGCCGCCGCCGAGCTTCTCGTCCAGGGCGCGCGCGTCGGACAGGACCTGTTCGCGATCGAAGTCGACGATTGCGTTGATCGTCGGGTTGACGCTCTCCACACGCCCCACGAAGTGCTCCGCGACTTCGCTCGCGCTGATCTGTCCTCGGCGAACATCGTCCGCGAGTTCGGTTGCAGTGAGCCAGGAAAGATTGTCGGTCATGGTCGTCTCCGTGATTCGGTCCGGTCGAGGTGGCTCGACCATAGGAATCCGGCGATCCCGCCGACAATCGGTCAACTTACCGATCTTTCGGACCGGCCGGTGCGCCCTACCGTCCCGGACGCCGCGGCGTCGGTGCGGCGACGGACCGGGACACGATCATTCGCTGATCTTCTTCGCTCCCAGGATGTCCTGCAGCAACTCGATCGCCACGTCCTCCGGTTCGCGCCGCGTCGACGGGTCGACCGGGGTGGCGGCCTCGGCGAACATCTCCTCCTCGTCCTCGGCGGTGACGTCGGCGGGGCTGATCCGCGGAGGCTCGTAGCCGGGCTCGGGGCCGGGGTCGTCCGGGTAGTCCGGCGCCTCGGGCGGTGGGATGTCGTCGGCCTCGGGACGCGGCGGAGCGGGGGTGGCGGCCGGAGACGCCCCGCCCGGCTGCGGGGCGGGCTGGGCCTGCCGCGCCTGGCTGGGCCGGGAGAACCGCGGCTGACCGGAGGGGCGCGACGCCGACTGGGCCGCGGCCGGTTTCGCAGCGGTGGGGGGTGTCGCAGCGCCCTGGACGCAGGTCACCTCGAAGTCCACCCCGAACACCGCCCGCAGGGCGTCCGCGATCACCGCGGCGTTGCGCGGTTCGACGAGCCGTTTGACCAGCGGAGCGGAATCGTGGCCGAGGACGATGCGGCCCGCGTCCACGCTGCGGACCGTGGCACCGGACAGCATGACCTCGACGGTGCGGCTGCGCTCGCGGACCTTGCTGCGGACCTCGGACCACACCGCGCGGACGGCGGCGGCGTCGGGTCCGGCGGCCGCGGCGGGCGCCGGCGCGGGCTGCGGTCCGGGTTCCGGCTCGGTCGGTTCCGGTTCCCGCACGACGGGGCGAGGCGCAGGCTCCGGTTCCCGCACGGGCTCCCGTACGACGGGCCGTGGTGCCGGCTCCGGTTCACGTGCCGGCGCGGCGGCAACCGACGGTGTTTCCGACGGTGGCGCCGGGACCGGCTCGGCCGCGGGCTCGACGACGGGTGCGGGCTCGACGACGGGTGCGGGCTCGACGACGGGTGCGGGCTCGACGACGGGTGCGGCCGGTGCTGCCCGCCGCTGGGAGGGACGCTGGAACCTGGCGGCCGGCTCGTCGGGCGCGATCGGCGCGGGCGCGGCCGGGACCGGCGGGACGGCCCGCGGCGCGACGCTCGGCGGCGCAGTGCCCGGCGGAACGGCGCCCGGCGGCGCTGCCGCGATCCCGCTTTCGAGACGCTCGAGACGTTGCAGGACAGCCGATTCCGAATCGGACGCGGCTGGCAGCAGCATCCGCGCGCACATCACCTCGAGAAGCAGGCGCGGCGCCGTGGCCCCGCGCATCTCGCCGAGGCCGGAGTGCACGATCTCCGCGTACCGGGTCAGGGTGGCGGGACCGATCCGGTCGGCTTCCTCCCGCATCCGCTCGAGCACGTCACCGGGCGCGTCGACGAGACCGCGCTCGGCGGCGTCGGGCACCGACCGCATCAGGATGAGGTCACGGAGCCGCTCGAGCAGGTCGACCGCGAACCGTCGTGGGTCGTGGCCGGCGTCCATCACCTTCTCGACGGTTCCGAACAGTCCCGCCCCGTCGCCGGCGGCGAGGGCGTCCACGGCCTCGTCGATGAGGGCGACGTCGGTGACCCCGAGCAGCGCGAGTGCCCGGCTGTAGGTCACGCCCTCCTCGCCTGCGCCGGCGAGGAGCTGGTCCATCACGGACAGCGAGTCGCGCGGCGAGCCCCCGCCCGCACGGATCACCAGCGGGTAGACGGCATCCTCGACCGGCACGTTCTCCTGCGTGCAGATCTTCTCGAGCAGCCCGCGCATGACCGGGGGCGGCAGCAAGCGGAACGGATAGTGGTGGGTGCGCGAGCGGATCGTCGGCAGCACCTTCTCCGGTTCGGTCGTGGCGAACACGAAGATCAGGTGCTCCGGTGGCTCCTCGACGATCTTGAGCAGGGCGTTGAAGCCCTGCGTGGTGACCATGTGGGCCTCGTCGACGATGAAGATGCGGTACCGCGACTCGGCCGGCGCGTAGAAGGCGCGGTCGCGCAGTTCGCGGGTGTCGTCGACGCCGCCGTGGCTCGCGGCGTCGAGTTCGATGACGTCGAGGTTGCCGCCACCGCCGGGACCGAGCGCCACGCAGGACCGGCACGTCCCGCACGGCGCCGACGTCGGACCCTCCGCGCAGTTCAGCGAGCGCGCCAGGATCCGGGCCGAGGAGGTCTTGCCGCAGCCGCGGGGGCCCGAGAACAGATACGCGTGATTGATGCGACCGGCGTCGAGGGCGATGCTCAGGGGCTCGGTGACGTGCTCCTGACCCACCACCTCGGCAAAGGTCGCCGGTCGGTACTTACGGTAGAGGGCCACGCGCCGAGACTACCGGCGCCGACCGACAGACCGGCCGCGTGGTTGCGACGAAGCGATGCGGGTATCCGACGGCCATGACCGGAACACGACCGTTGGCCCTGGTGACCGGAGCGTCGAGCGGAATCGGCCTGGAACTCGCCCGACTGTTCGCCCGGGACGGCTACGACCTCATCCTGGTGGCCCACTCCGATGCCCTCGACGACGCCACCCGCACACTCGCCGCCGCCGGCGCCGCCACGATTCCGGTGCGCGCCGACCTACGGACGGCGGCGGGCGTGGAGGAGGTGTGCGCCGCCGTGACCGCCACGGGCCGGCCGCTGGCCGCCGCGGCGCTCAACGCCGGCACCGGGCAGGGTGGCCTGTTCGTCGACACCGGCCTCGACGACCAGCTCGAGGTGGTGGACGTCAACGTGCGTTCGACCGTGCACCTGGCCAAGTACGTTCTCGACGGGATGACCGCGCGGGGCGCCGGCCGCGTACTGATCACCTCGTCGGTGGTCTCGGAGATGCCCGGGCCCTACCAGGTGGTCTACAACGCCTCCAAGTCGTTCCTGCAGTCGTTCTCCGAGGGACTGCACGAGGAACTGCGCGGGACGGGGGTCACCGTCACCGCGCTGATGCCGGGGGCGACCGACACCCCGTTCTTCCGCAAGGCCGAGATGGCGGACGCGCCGATCGCTCGCGGCCCGAAGGACGACCCGGCCAAGGTCGCCCGCAAGGGCTACGAGGCGATGCGCGGGGGCAAGCGGAAGGTGGTGGCCAGCTCGCCCATGTCCAAGACCATGGCGCTCACGGCGGCGGTGATGCCGGATTCGGTGAAGGCCTTCCTCCACCGATTCATGGCCAAGCCGGCGTCCGCGCCCCGGTAGGCCGTGCCGATCGAGCCGGTCTAGATCGGGGTCGCAGCGAGGCGGATCGCGGCACGGTAGGTGCGGGAGAGCATCGCGATGCCGCGCCACTCCCCGGGAGCCGGCGGGGTCGTACCCGAACGCGCGCACCTCCTGCGCGCACCGGCAGGCGATCGCGAACTTCGCGGCCCATTCCAGCGCGGCCTCCCGGGAGGGCAACTCCAGTACCGTGAAGCCGCCTGCGAGCTGCTCGGTCTGCGGGTACGTGCCGGCGGTCACTTTGCCGTCCCCTTCGACGAGGACCGGCGGAACGCTCTCGTCGATTCCACCGCCGAACACCCAGACGCCGGCGTCCTTCGCCTCCTCCACCACCGCGTGCGCCGCATCCGACACTGCCTGCATTTCCCCGTCGGGAACGACCATGGCGCCACTCGGGAACGAGATCAGGTACTTCGTCATTGCGTCGGCTCCTTCTTCCCGGGACTCGGACCCGTCCTCGCCGATGCGGGCACGCTGCGCACGAGACTCGCTCGCCCGCCCCACGGGCGTCCGGCTCCCGCACCGCGGGCGCCGAGCACGGGATCGACACGCCCCCGTCGTGGCAGGTGTCAGAGATGGGGCAGCGCCCAGCTGAGGAACACCACGCCCGCAAGGATTCCGAAGATGCCGGTGAGCATGCCGACGAGCGCATCGAGGGACTTCGCTTCGTCGGTGAACACGGCGGGCCGCCGGGTGGCGGCGATGCCGGTCCCGAGGGCGGCCGCACCGAGTAGAACGCCGAAGCCGAACGTCCAGAAGGTCACGATCGAGAGGGCGCCGAGCATCAGGGCCAGATCGGCTCCGTTGTCCTCGACTGTCTCACGCAGCCGCGACAGGGCGGGGAAGTCGAATCGGGAACGGTGTGGTCCGGAGCGGAAGGGAGTCTGCAGGACGGACATGGTCTTTCGAATCCTCGTCGGAGATGGCGGAACGGAATGCAGCACGCGAGGGCGGAGCCGTACGGAATCTTCTGCAGGACAAGAATTCCGAGATCCGCGACGGCGCGGTAACCGGCGCTCGGCGCGAGGGGACGGATACGGCACACGACATCTCGTATCGACCTCACCCCTCGGCCCGGCTGCTACGCAGCACAGATTAGCACTCGCCGACGCCGAGTGCTAACGCTGCCGACTCCGATCGCTCGTCTCACCGATCCGGCTCCGCGCCAGTACAGTTCCTTCATGCGCGCGGGGAGGACGGCGAAGGTGTGGGCGGCGGCCCTGGCGATCCTCGCCGTGGCGATGGGCACCACCGGTACCGCCACCGCCGATCCGGATCCGGGCGCGCGGGTCACCACCGACGGCACGGGGCTGCGACTCGACGGGCAGCCCTGGTGGCCGACCGGCTTCAACGCCTACCAGCTGGGCACGAACTGGGCGGTGAACTGGGGCTGCGGCGCCATGGTCGATCTGGACGCCTACTTCGGCGCCCTGCCGCCACATTCGCTCACCCGCTTCAACGCGTTCCAGGCTCTGGCCGTCGACCGGTTCACCGGCGAGCTCGATTTCGGCCCGCTCGATGCCGTGTTCGCGGCGGCCGAGGCCCACGGCCAACTCGTGATCCCGGTCCTCGCCGCCCAGGACGGCGCGTGCGAGGACGAGGTGTTCAAGGACCGGCAGTGGTATCTGGACGGATGGACGGAGCCGGTCGATCACGAGCGCGCAGTCCTGAGCTTCCGGGACTGGGTGACGACGGCGGTGACGCGATGGAAGGACTCCCCCGTTCTGGCCGCCTGGGAACTCGTCGGCGAACCCGAGACCAGCGTGTGCACCGATGCCGAGTGCTCGTGGTGGCTGCGGCGGTGCCCGCCGGACGCAGCGGCCGTCCTGCGCGGGTTCTTCGACGTCGCGGGGGCCCAGGTCCGCGCCCTCGATCCGCGCACCCTGATCACCGCGGGATTCACCGGCGGCGGGCAGTGCGGCACCCAGGGCGACGAGTACGCGACGGTCGGCTCGTCGCCGTGGGTGGACGTCGTCCAGTACCACGACTACGGCGCCGACGCGGTCCCCCTTCCGGGCGACCAGTGGAACGGTCTGGCACGCCGCATCACCCAGGCCCGGCAGATCGGCAAACCACTCCTGGTGGCGGAGATCGGCGAGCTGGCGGGCCGGTGCGGCGCCACGGCCGACCGCGCCGAGCACATCGCCACGAAGATCGCGGGACAGAAGGCGGCCGGCACCGCCGGGGCGTTCATCTGGGCGTTCGTGCCCGACCCCCGGCCGGACGCCTGCACGTACGACGTCGGCCCCGACGACGAATTGTGGGGCGTGATCGAACAGTTCGGAACCACCGGGGACTCCGCCGAGTCGACCCCGGCCACCGGCTGACCGGCCACCGCGCGACGGCACCCACACGGCCGGGCGGGTCTTCCCGGCTCACGGTTTCCGGCGGACGTGGTTTGGCATCGCGCCGGCCCGGGTAAAGGAGGGCGATCACGGCCCGGCGTCGCCCCCACCGGCACCCGCCGGAAGGTGACACCGACAAGTAATCGCGGCCAGCACAGGAGGGGTCATGACACTCGACTACGACACCCGTAAAGAGCTCGACACGGACGAGCTGACCACCCCCACGCTCCCGGCGGTGAGCGAGACGGTGGAGCCGGACGACGGCGACATCGCCGAGTTCTTCGAACTCCCCGGCGCCGACCTGTCCGGCGAGGAGCTCACCGCCCCGGTCGTGCCGCGGCGCAGCGACGAGTTCGTCTGCGACAGCTGCTTCCTCGTCCATCACCACAGCCGGCTCGCACGGTCCGACGACGGCACGACGCGCTGCCGGGACTGCAGCTGACGGATCTCGATCGAAAGGGCGGAACGAGAACGGTTTTCCGCCGAGGTGTAGTTCTCGACCGTCCGGGGTAACAGTAGTCGTGACCACGCCGGCAGCGGCGGGTGAAGACCGGAGGGGACCGGAAGGGTCCCCGAACGAAGGGAAGTGGAGCGTGCTCGGACTCGGAATCATCGGGTGGATCATCATCGGCGGCCTCGCCGGCTGGATCGGCAGCAAGATCATGAAGACCGACGAGCAGCAGGGGATCCTGCTGAACATCGTCGTGGGTGTCATCGGCGGCCTGCTCGGTGGCTTCCTGCTCAAGCTCTTCGGCGTCGACGTCGAAGGCGGCGGACTGATCTTCAGCTTCCTCACCTGCCTCCTCGGTGCGGTGATCCTGCTGTTCGTGGTCAAGGCCGTCACCGGTCGCCGCCCGGTCACCCGCCGGTAGTCTCGCAGTTCAGTCACCACACACGCGGCGGCCTCCCGTCACCCCGTTCCGGGGCACGGGAGGCCGCCGCGCTGCGCGAGCCGGATCCTCGCCGGGCGTGTCGGGCGTCGCCCGCTGCGAAAAGGGGACCTTTCCGGCATGCTGACCGGGTGGATGGCGCGTGCGGTGAGCGTGGGGGTCATCCCGGAACCACCGGCGAGCGACGAGAGGGACACCGATGGACGACACCGCAGCAACGAAGGCGCGCTCTGCTTCCGGGAGCCGCACCCAGGAGACCCACGAGCTGTCCCAGGAGGACCTCGCCGCCGTCGTGGAGGCGCTGACCGGGCGTCCGGCCGACGTCCCGGAGCCCCCGCAGGCCCCGAAGCGACGCCGGTCGCCCCGGAAGAAGACCTGAGCCGCCGGCCGACGGGCTCGCCGATCCGGGCCGTGCAGGCTCACTTCTTCCCGGCGGCTGCCTTCAACGCCTTCTTGAACTCCCGGACCTCCTGCAGGGTCTGTGCATCGACGACGTCGGCGATGGACCGCCGTGACCCGTCCTCGCCGTACTCCCCCGCAGCCTCCCGCCAGCCCTCGGGTCGCACCCCGATCTGCTTTCCCAGTAGGGCGAGGAAGATCCGGGCCTTCTGGTCGCCGTAGCCGGGCAGGGCCTTCAGGCGCTTCAGCACCTCCCTGCCGTCGGGGTCGCCACTCGTCCACAGGGCCGCCGCGTCACCGTCGTAGCGGTCCGCGATCTCGGCGCACAGCGCCTGGATCCGCTTGGCCATCGATCCGGGGAACCGGTGCACGGCCGGCGGCCCGGAGCAGATCGCGGCGAACTCGTCCGGATCGGCCTCGGCGATCCGGTGCACGTCCAGACCGCCGAGGCGGTCGGCGAGCTTCTTCGGTCCCGCGAACGCGGTCTCCATCGGCACCTGCTGATCGAGGAGCATCCCGATGAGCAGGGCGAGCGGGTCGGCGGCGAGCAACGCATCGGCGTCGGCATCACCTACGAGGTTCAAGGTCGGTGCCATGCTCACGATCCTCGCATCCACGGGAGTCCGGCGAGCGAACGGCGCGACGATCAGCCCTGGCCGCCCAACGCGAACGCCACCAGGAAGCCGAGGGCCGTGGAGATTCCGACCCACCAGCCACCCTCCCGATATGCCTCCGGCATCAGTGAGTCGGAGATGACCGCGATCGTCGCGCCGCCGGCGAAGGCCTGGACGAGTGAGATGCCGGCGGGGGGCAGCGAGTCGGCGTACGCCGTCGCGAGCACCACCACGAGCACCAGCAGTGTCGCCGTGATACCCCAGATGAGCACGGCTTTCCGCCGATCGAAGTTCGAGCGCATCGACGCGGCACCGGCCACGGCCTCCGGCAGGTTGCCGACCGCGACGGCCACCAGCAGCACCAGTCCACCGCCGCCGGCGCCGGCGCCGGCGAGCGTCACCCCCAGGGCGGCGTTCTCGGGGATCCCGTCGAGCAATGCCCCGAGCATCAGGGCCCACCCCAGGGCAGCGGTGCCGAGCCTGCGCTCGATCAGCCGATCGGCGACGACGTACACCGAGGCCCCGAGCAACAGCGCACCGCCGGCGGACCACAGGCCCTGGTCCGCGAAGGCGGGCGCGAACAGTTCGGTGGACACCGCGGCGACCATGGCGCCTGCACCGAAGGCCATCAGCGCCGCGAGCAGAGGTCGGGGTAGGTCGTACCGGAGCCCGACGAGGGCACCGGCGAACAGGGGCACCGCAGTTCCCAGTCCGTACCAGAGGGCGGTCAGCACCGGATCACTCTACGACTGCAGCAACGAGAGATGTTGCATGCCAATACCGAACACTTCCGTCCGCGACGGCGGTCACCCAGGGCGCCGCAGCCGTCCCGGGGTCGACGTCCTCGACACCGGCGCGTAGCGACCTGCGCACCGGCGCCCGGTAGCGTCCTGTCGCGGCGGCAGAGCGAGCGGCCGCCGCCTCACCACTGCCTGGAACCCGGCTCCACCTCGAAACGCTCGCGGTAACGTCTTTCCGCCTCCCCCAGCACCTTCGGGCTCAACCGGGCGTGCGGGCGGATGTCGATCACCAACGGCTCCTGGTCGAGGCCACGGCCGACCATCGTGCCCTCGAGCAACCACAGGAAACGCCCGTCGGTCTCGTCGCCGGCGGCGTACCGGTGGATCCGACGCGCAACCCAGTCCTCGACAGGACGCCGCCACCACGGTTCCGGGGCAACGGGAAGGACGGACCACCCCGGCAGGGTGAGGTTGGCCGCCCGATCGCGCGTGGGACCGTCCGCAGCGTCCGCCGCCGGCCCCCGGGAAAAACGCAGGTAAAGGAGCGGATTCCCGGCGACGAGCGCAGCGAGCTGGTCGAGACCGGTGATCACCTGCATGTCGTCGGGATCGGGATACATCTCCTCGCGCAGCATCGTCGACGCGTCTCGTCCGGCCGTCAGCTCGGGTCCGGCACCGGGCGAGGCGAGGACCGCCGTCGTCGGATCGGCTCACCGGTGCCCACGACGGCTCCCTTCGTCGACGGTTCCGGCGCGAGCGTCGCAGGACACCCGCTGACCCGCACGATACTCCCGAATCCGGGTCCGACCCACGCAACGCGATCCGCGGTGGATCGCACGAGCGGGCATGGGGGCGAGAAGCGCGCCGTCCGCGACGGCGTGCCGGAGTATCGTTCGGATATGCCACTCCACGGCGAAGAATCGGAGTACACGCGCGTTCTCGAAGACGTCCGGGACCTCGTCGCACACGCGATCGGTGCGGGAAATTCCGCGGAGAGCGTCCGGGAGTTCTGGCGCGAACAGATCGACCGGTACGTCGAGGACGCGGCGGCCTCGGACCGAATGTGACACGGGTTCGACCGTAGTGGTGCGGTGTTCGGCCGCGCGGCCGGCGCGCACTCGGAAGGGGGGCGGATGGTCCAGGCCGGTTCGGGCGTGAGGATCGCGCTCGCGCTCGTCACGGCGGCCGTGGCAGGCGCGGTCACCGCGGCGACGCTCCCCGTGGGGCCGGTCACGACGGTCCACGCGCTTGCGGTGATGACGTCCGGCCTGCTGCTCGGTGCGGTCGGCGGCTGGGCCGGGCGCTCGGCCTGGATGGTGGTTCCGCTCGTCCTCGCCTACGGCATTGCACTGGAGATCGTCCGGCTGGACGTGTCGGTACCGA
Source organism: Rhodococcus sp. DMF-1 (assembly GCF_021441945.1). Classification (NCBI taxonomy): domain Bacteria; kingdom Bacillati; phylum Actinomycetota; class Actinomycetes; order Mycobacteriales; family Nocardiaceae; genus Rhodococcus; species Rhodococcus sp. DMF-1. The sequence continues at coordinate 4,988,214 of NZ_CP090442.1, read as the reverse complement.
CGATCGACGACGTGCGGCTCGACTCGATCTACGGCGTGCTGGCGCTGACGGTGAGCCGAGGCCTGCACGCGATCCTGCTGGTGCTGCCGATGCTGGTCGGTGCCCGCCTCGGGGTCGCGCTCACCCGACGGCGCGCCGGGACCCCACCCGGTCCCCGTCGAGGACTCGTGCTCACCTCGGTCCTCGGCGTGCTGACGCTCGTACTGGCAGCCCTGGTCGTCCGGCCGGCCTCCACACCTGCCGTGCTCGGGCCCGACGGGCAGCCGGTGGGAGTGGCGGCTCTCGAGACCGTGTCGCTGGGCGGCGACGACCACGCGCTGATGATCCGCGCCGCGGATCCCGGGAGGCCTGTGCTGCTGTACCTGTCGGGCGGCCCCGGCCAGTCCGACATGGCGCTGGCACGCGCCCTGGCGGAGCCGTGGGTGGACGACGTCGTGTTCGCAACCTACGACCAGCGCGGCAACGGCAAATCCTACGGCGCGCTGTTCCCGACCGACGAGACCACCCTCGAGCGGGTCGTCGCCGATACCGTCGAGGTCGCCGAGTATCTCCGGGACCGCTTCGACGAGGACCGGATCTATCTCATGGGTGAGTCGTGGGGCACGATCCTCGGTGTCCGCACCGTGCAGCAGCGCCCCGACCTGTTCGCCGCGTACCTCGGCAGCGGACAGATGGTGAACGTCCGGGAGACGGACCGCCGGATCTACCGCGATCTGCAGGAGTACGCGACCCGGACCGGTGACACGGACCTCGCGGCGACCCTGCAGGAGATCGGGGAGCCGCCGTATGCGGACATCCCGTGGGCGAACGCGCAGATACTCGCTGCCTACGACCACCTCTACGATCCGTACGAGCCGGCGGCGGGGTATCGCGCGCGGGGCGAGGCGAGCGGCCTGGACGGCTTCGGGATTCTCGGCACCGAGTACTCGCTGATGGACAAGGCGAACGTGCTGCGGGGGCTGATCGACACCTTCACCGTGATGTATCCGCAGATCCAGGACATCGACTTCCGGCGGGATGCGACCCGGCTCGAGGTGCCGGTGTACATCCTCGACGGGGCGGCCGAACTCGACGGGCGCCGGGAACTGCTCCTGGAATGGTTCACCCTGCTCGACGCGCCGGAGAAGAGACTGATCACGTTCGACGACGCTGCCCATGCGGTCGCATTCGAGCAGGCCGACGCCGTGGAGCAGCTGCTTCGAGACGACGTGATCCCGAGGACGTCCGGCCGGTGACGACGGGCGGCCGGTTCTCCACCGGTTGTCCACGGCTTGTCCACAGAGTTGTCCACAGGTGGGGGATACGCTCGGCCCCGGCCGTCGTGTGACGACCGGGCCGAGGGACGGAACTGCTCGCCGGCTACTTCCCGAGGGCCTTCTCGGTCGCCGCGAGGAGCACACACGTCGCGACGCCGTCCATGGCGGTGGCGAGCTCGTCCAGCGACGGGAAGCTCGGAGCGAGCCGGATGTTCTTGTCGTCGGGGTCGTTCTTGTACGGGAACGCCGAGCCCGCCGCGGTCAGCGCGATCCCCGCGTTCTTCGCGAGGGAGATGACCCGCTTGGCGGTGCCCTCCACCACGTCGAGGCTGATGAAGTAGCCGCCCTTCGGCTCGGTCCAGGACGCCACCTTCGACGACCCGAGCCGGTCCTCGAGAATCGTCAGCACGAGCGCGAACTTCGGCGCGAGCAGTTCGCGGTGCTTGGCCATGTGTGCCCGCACCCCGTCGGCGTCACCGAAGAAGCGGAGGTGACGCAGCTGGTTCACCTTGTCCGGGCCGATGGTCTTGATACCGAGGAACTTCTCGTACCACGCCAGGTTCTCGACCGAGCTGCCGAAGAAGCTGACGCCGGCGCCGGCGAAGGTGATCTTCGATGTCGAGGCGAGGACGAACACGCGGTTCGGATGACCGGCCTCGGCCGCCATGCCCAGGATGTCCAGGGCGGGAGCCGGTTCCTCGACCAGGGGATGCACGGCGTACGCGTTGTCCCAGAAGATCCGGAAGTCCGGGGCGGCCGTCGGCATCGACGCCAGTTCGCGGGCGACGCGCTCGGAGAACACGACACCGGTCGGATTCGAGTAGGTGGGGACCGCCCACATGCCCTTGATCTGCGGGTCCGAGCCGACGAGCGCGGCGACCTTCGCCATGTCCGGTCCGTCGTCGCGCATGGGCACCGGAATCATCTCGATCCCGTACGACTCGGTGATCGCGAAGTGCCGGTCGTAGCCGGGCGCGGGGCACAGGAACCGGACGACGGGCTCCTGGGACCACGGGCGCGGCGAATCCACCGTGCCGTGCAGCAGCGACGCCACGATCAGGTCGTGCATGATCTCGAGGCTTGCGTTGTTGCCGGCGATCAGGTTCTCGGTGGGGATGTTCAGGAGCTCCCCGAAGATGGCGCGCAGTTCGGGCAGTCCGCGCAGGCCGCCGTAGTTGCGGCAGTCGGTGCCGGACGCGTCGCGGTAGTCGTCGACCCCGGGCAGCGACAGCAACTCCGCGGAGAGGTCGAGCTGCTCGGGGGAGGGCTTGCCGCGAGTCAGGTCCAGCGTCAGCTTCTCGGCTTCGAGTCGCGCGTAGTTGTGGGACTGGCGCTCGTGCTCTGCGACGAGTTCCTCATGGCTCATCAACCCAATCTGGGTTTGGGTAGGCATGCGGAAGGACCTTTCACCGCGCCCAACGGCACGGGCATCGGCATCGGAAGCTAGGGGACCCCGCGCACCCGGCAGAGCCCGTTGACCCTTGCTGCCTTCCGGCCCTGGGGGAGTTCACAGGATGCGCGCCGCGCGGGATCCATCGGCCAGTGTAGACACACATCGCCCGCGACCGTGAATCGACCCCGTCGCACCCCTCCGAAACCTGCGGCGACCTCCCCGTTTGGCATCTACCAGGTCGTATTCGGTATGCTTCCCCACGGAGGATTCGCCTAGTGGCCTATGGCGCTCGCCTGGAACGCGGGTTGGGTTAACGCCCTCAGGGGTTCAAATCCCCTATCCTCCGCCACGGCAACGGCCCGTGACCAGTGGAAACACTGGTCACGGGCCGTTGTCGTTCGTCGGGCACGCAGTCGCGCGGTCGACAGTCATCCGCTGCCGCAATTGCGGGTGCGTACGACTGAACGAGGCGCGGCTGTCCACCACAGCTCACTCGCAGGCGACGCCGTCGCCGTCACCGTCCATGTTCTCGCTGTACCCGGGCTGACCGGCGTACAGCGGCGCCGCGCCGGCGGCCCGCGCCTCGGCGCAGTTGCGGTACACCACGGCCGGAGCCGGCTCCGGAGCCACCGACGGGACGGGTTCCGGGACCGGGGTCGTGGCAGGCGCGGGGACCGGGTTCGTGGCAGGCGCGGGTTCCGGGACCGGGGTCGTGGCAGGGGCGGCGGCACCGCACCCGGTGAGGACACGGACCATCGCGTCGTGCTCGGCCTGGGTCACCCACAACCCGTAGAGGGCCTTGACCTCGATCTGGCGCGCGACGTACGTGCACCGGTACGACCGGTTCGGGGGCAGCCAGGTCGCGGCGTCGCCGTCGCCCTTCTGCTGGTTGGCGGCACCGTCGACGGCCTGCAGGTTGCGGGGATCGTTGGCGAAGTTCGCGCGGGTCTGTTCGTCGAGCTGCTGGGCGCCCTTCTGCCACGCGTCGGACAGTGCGACGACATGATCGATCTGCACGTCGGCGGAGGTGTCCTGGCCGCGACGGAAGTCGATGGTCGTGCCCGTGTAGGCGTCGTGGAGGGTGCCGAAGAGGACGACGCAGTCCCGGGTGGCGGTCTTGTAGGTGATGTCGACCAGGTCGCGCCGCAGGATGTCGTTGCGGGTGTCGCACCCGTTGTGGCCGCCGTCGACGTCGACGTCGTCGCTCCACGCCGGTCCGAAGAGCTCACGGTCGTAGCCGGTCTTGGGTGCTCGGCCCTTGATCGGCAGGGTCGCGAGCGTGGCCAGCGCCGGCGTGGCGGACACGTCGGCAGGGACGGGGGTCGGCGGCGTCGCAGGGGCCGGTGCGGGGGTGGTCGTCGGGGTCGCGGCGACGGTGGGCGCGTGGGTCCGGGTGCCGATGTCGGTCGCCGTGGCGCATCCGGTCAGCAGCAGGGCCGCCGCAGCGAGTCCGGCGCTCCATCCCTGTGTGCGGTGATGCGGGGACTGGCGGGACGGTGAGGCGAACACGCTGGGTACTCCTGGGGGCGGGATGCGGCACGGCAGCACCCTCCGCGGGGGAACGAAAGGGTGTCTCCGGGAGGTCGCACCGGACATCCCTTTCGTTACCAGAGGTAACAGCACGGATTGATTACGATTCGTCCGTGGTCGGATACGGCAGACAACTCACGGCCCTCGCCGTCGCACTGTCGGGCCTCGCCGGGTTCGTCGACGCCCTCGGGTTCATCACCCTCGGCGGCGTGTTCGTGTCGTTCATGAGCGGGAACTCCACCCGGCTGAGCGTCGGCCTGGCCGAGGGCACCTGGGGTCCGGCCGCGCTCACCGCCGGGGTCATCGGCCTGTTCCTCGTCGGCGTCGTCCTCGGTGGGGTGGTCGCGCAACTGTCCGACCGCAGCCGTCGCGCCCGCAAGACCGCCGTGCTCGCCACGGTCTCCGCGCTCCTGCTGCTCGGGGCGCTCGCCCACACCGCGGGCTGGACGCCCGTCGCGGTGGTGGCGATGACCCTCGCCATGGGTGCGGAGAACTCGGTGTTCCAGCGCGACGGTGAGGTGAGCGTGGCCCTGACGTACATGACCGGGGCGCTCGTCAAGATCGGGCAGCGGCTCGCCGCCGCGATGTTCGGCGGACCCCGCTGGACCTGGCTGCCGTACCTGGGTCTGTGGCTGGGACTGGTGACCGGCGCCGTCGGCGGCGCCGCGGCGCATCGGATGCTCGGACTGCACGCCCTGTGGATCGCCACCGCGGCCGCCGTCGCGCTCACCCTCGCGGTGCGGCACCTGCCGTACCGGCCGTAGCGGAGTCCGGTTCCCCAGGCGGGCAGCGGTTGTCGGTGCCGGCGCCTACGCTCGTGGGCCATGAGGTGGTATGTGCCGAGCGCTCCCAGCGCGGACCTCGCCGAGCACGTGGTGTGCGTGTGGTCGGCGGTCTCCGACGGGCAGAGTCACCTCCTCGTGCCGGACGGATGCGTCGACGTCCTGTGGATCGCCGGCGTCGGCATCCGCGTGTGCGGCCCGGAAACGTCCGCGTGGTCGTTCACCCTGCCGCCCGGCATCGTCTCCGCCGGGGTGCGGTTCCGCCCCGGTCTCGCCTCGTTCGCCCTGCGCGCGTCGGCCGCGCAACTCCGCGATACCCGCGTCGGGTTGGACGACCTGATCGGCTCGGCAGGGGCCCGACCACTCGCCGACCGGCTCGACAACGCCCGGACCGCCCCCGAACGGCTCGAGGTGTTCCAATCCGCGGTGCGGCGCTGGCTCGCGCACGGCCTTGCCCCCGACCCGCTGATCGGGCATCTCCGGCAGGCGCTCTCCGGACACTCGTGGAGCGTCGGCGCGCTCGCCGAGACCGCCGCGCTCACCGAACGTCAGCTGCAGCGCCGCTGCAACGAGGCGTTCGGGTACGGCCCGGCCACGTTGCGATCGATCCTGCGCCTGCAGCGGTTCATGGCCCTGGCCGACGCCGCACCCGCGCGCGGCCTGGCCGAGCTCGCCGCGGCCGCCGGCTACAGCGACCAGTCCCACCTGAACCGGGAGACGCGCAGGATCTCCACCCTGACGCCCACCGCCCTGCTCGCCGGGGAGGCGCCGCGGTGGCACGGCCCGGGCTCGGCCCTCGATGTCCGAAGTATCCAATCCCTCGGCGACCGCGGGGCGGAAGAATCCGTGGCTTAGCGCCTCTCCTGCCTGAAGGCGGGAGATTCCCGGCTCAGACCGCAACCGCACCACCGAGGAGGTGATCCGCTTGTCTGACGTCGTCGACACCGGTGTGGCCGCGCTCCGCCACAGCCAGAACCACTCCGGCAGCGTTCCGGTCCCGGCATCCGCTGTAGCCGCACGCCGGGCACCGGAAGATCCGTTCCGCGAGTCCGAGGGGCTGCTTGGCTCTCGCGAAACACCCCGAACACGTCATGCTCGTGTACGCGGGCCGCACCAGCACCACCTTCCGGCCGGCCCGCCTGCCCCGCTCGACGAGTTCTCGCTTGGTCGCGGCGATCGCCGCGTCCGCGGCCTTGCGCGCCATCGTGGACTTGGCCAGGAACCGCGGCCGGAAATCCTCCCCCGCGATCACCGCATGCTGGGCGACCACCCGCCGCGCCCACACCCGCGCCTCGTGCCGGGTCCGCGCCGCGGCCTTCTGCTGGATCTTCGCCGCACTTTTCTTGGCCCGCCGATAGCCGTTCGACGCCGGGCGTCCCCTGCCCGGTCGCCGGCGCGTCATCGTGCGTTGCACCTTCGCCAGCTCCGCCGCGCAGCGGCTGCGGTGCTGCCGGTGCGGCAGGTCGAACCGTTCGTCGGTGGTGGTCGCGGTCCTGCTCACGCCCCAGTCGACACCGATCGCCGAACCCTCGGGGGCCGCGGGCACCGGTTCGGCATCGCGGGTGACGACGAACGAGGCGTACCAGTGCCCCAGCGGATCCCGGGTGATGCGCACACTCGACGGCTCGGACGGCAGCTCCCGCGACCACACCACCGGGACACTGACCCCCTTGGCGAGCACCAACCGGCCCTCGCGCAGGGTGAAGCCGCGGCGGGTGTACTCGAGCGTCGGCAACGCTTTCTTGCGGGCCTTGCACCGCGGCCGGCCCCGCCCGGTGATCCGGAACGAGTCGTCCAGGGCGCGGGCGTAGGTCCGCAGCGTCTGCTGCTGGGCCACCTGGGATCCGGCCCGCAGCCACGACGACTGCTGCCGCGCCCGGGTGAGCAGTCTGCTCAGCTTCCCGAAGGTGGGTCTCGCACCGGATTTCTGTTGGTGGACCGCCTCGTTCCACAGGAACCGGCAGCGATGCCACTCGTCGAGCAGGGCACGTTCGGCGGCGCGGCCCGGCCGCAACCGGTAGTTGTAGCGCACCACCTCGCCCCCCATGCCCGGCACCGTAGCCGCACCCACCGACACGTTCGCTCGACACCACCCCGACACCGAGAAAGGAGGACGGCGCTTGTGCTCCCTCGTCTACGAGGCAGTATCCGCGCCGAACACCAGATGACCGAGACCCTCTCCCCCGCCCGTCACTACCGCGAACTCGCGGCGAAGTTCACCGCACGCGTCGAGGCCGTGCCCGCCGACCGATGGGACGCGCCGTCGCCCTGCGCGGGCTGGTCCGCCCGCGACGTGCTGCGGCACGTCGTCGACACGCAACGGCAGATCGTCCCCGTCGTCGGCCTGGAACTGCCCGCCGGCCCGTCGCCGGACACCGACCCGGCCGGAGCCTGGGCCGCCACCCGCGACGGCATGCAGACGATCCTCGACGATCCGTGGCGCGCCGGCCTCGAGTACGACGGCCACTTCGGCCGCACCACCCTCGCCGCGACCGTCGCGCGGTTCTACAACTTCGACCTCGTGGTGCACGCCTGGGACCTCGCCCGCGCCGCCGGCCTGGACGACACCGTCGACGACGAGGACCTCGACTTCGTGGAGGCGACGGCGCAGGCCCTGGGTGACTCGATCCGGATGGAGGGAGTCTGCGGACCGGCCGTCGAGGTGCCCGCGGACGCCGACCGGCAGACCCGGGTGCTCGCGCACCTGGGGCGTCGCGCCTGATCGGCGGTAACCTCGCGCCTGACCGGCGGTAGCCTCGGGGCATGCGCGCTCCGGGCTGGTGGCTTCCGGTGTCGCTGCTGGCCGTGGCCGCCCTCCTGTCCGGTCCCGCCGAGGTCACCCCGCCCGCGCCCGTCACGTCCGTCGGCATCCCGGCGACGGGACTGACCGCCGACGTCCCGGCGACGTCCGCGACGATGTACGCGGGGGTGACCGATTCCGCCGACCCGCCGCTCCCGCGCGCCGTCGGCGAGCGCGGCGCACCGGCGTCCGTCGGCGACGAGTTCGACGAGTATCCCTATGTCCGCTACGAACTCGAATTTCCCCCCGGAACCGAGTCGGTGACGCTCCGGTGGCAGGGCCGCAGCGTCAACCTCGACGACCTCGCCCTGCACGTGCGCACCGACGGTTCGTGGGGCGAGCCGCGGGCCGTCGCGCGGCCCGAGGTGCCCGGCGGACCGATCGTGCTCGAGGCGCGGGTCACCGACGTCGCCGGCCCCCTGGAGATCCTGGTGATCGACGCGCCCCGTCGCGACCGGAGCTTCCGCGACGCCGCACCGGACCAGGCGTTCGCCGACCCGGCGGATTACGACTTCGCGATCCAGCACCTCACCGACACCCAGTACCTCGCCCGCGACGACACCGCCGTCTTCCGGGACATGACCACGTGGACGGCGCAGCAGGCCCGTGCCCGGAAGATCGCCTACGCCGTGCACACCGGGGACCTGATCCAGTCGTGGATCCGGCCGGGCGCCCCGGACGCCCGCGCCCGCACGGAGTTCGAGGTCGCGTCGGAGGCGATGGGAATTCTCGAGGCGGCCGGCGTGCCCTACGGGGTCCTGCCCGGCAACCACGACAACCTGTGGAACGTCGCCGGCCGGCTCGTGCCGGGCGAGCACGAACGCAACCATGCGCTGTACAACGAGTACTTCGGGCCGCAGCGGTACCGGGACCGGCCGCAGTGGGGTGACTCGGTGACCGACGCCGACAATTCGGCGCACTACGACCTGTTCGAGATCGCCGGCACCCCCTTCCTCGTCCTCTACCTCGGCTACAACCCGCCGGAGCACGTGATGCACTGGGCCGAGGGGGTGCTGGCCGCCCATCCCGACCGCAACACGATCGTCGCCGCGCACTACTACCTCGACGAGGACGGCCGTCTCCGGATGAGTGGATTCGGCGACATCGGCGGCAGTTCCGGCCAGCAGATCTGGAACCGGCTCGTCGTGCCGCACGAGTCGGTGTTCATGGTGCTGTCCGGGCACGTCGACGGGCAGACGACGGTGACCGACCGCCCGATCCCCGGCAGTGACCGGCGCGTGGTCGAGATGCTCGCCGACTATCAGTACTTCCTCGTCGACGGCCGGCGCGCGACGGGATTCCAGCGGTTGCTGCAGTTCGATCTCGACGGCGGCACGGTCGCCGTCACCACCCACTCGCCCGCCCTCGACAGTTTCCGGGTGGAGGACCACGACCCGCGCCGCCGCTACACCCCCGAGGACGGCGATTTCGTGGTGGACGTGCAGTTGCGTGCCGGCGTGCCCCGCGCGGTGATACCCGGATGAGCACGGATCACCCTGCCGCCGAGGCAGGTTCGGCGGTCGTCGCGCGGCTTCCGGGGCGGGCCTCCCCGAGCGCGTCGGCGGCGTCGCCCGCGGTGCGCCCTGCGGTTCGCAGCGGTCGCGTCACCGTGGGCGGCCGGCGGGCGGACGCTGCCGAAGAGGAGCCGCCGGCCGTACCCGGCCGCGGGGTGCTCCCGCCGGCCGAGCCGACCGGTGTGCTGCACCCGGACGGCGCGGGGAGTTCCCGCCGTCGGGGGAATGCGGGATAATCAGCAGCATCCGATCCTCCGGAGGTTCCCGTGCGACTGAGCAACGTTCCGCTCCGGCTGGCCACCGGCGCCTTCATCCTCAATTCCGGGCTGGGCAAGCGCGATCTCCCGCCCGAGGCCGCGGCCGGGCTGCAGGACATGGCGAGCAAGGCGCTCCCCCGGCTCGGGAAGATGCGGCCGGAGACGTTCGGCCAGACCCTGTCGACCGCCGAGATCGGCGTCGGCGCCCTGCTGCTGGCCCCCTTCGTCTCCCCCGTGGTGGCCGGTTCCGCACTGACAGCGTTCAGTTCGGGCCTGCTCGCGATGTACTGGAAGATGCCCGGCATGCACGAGGGCGGATCCTTCCGCCCGACCCAGCAGGGCACGCCGATCGCCAAGGACGTCTGGCTCCTCGGGGCGGGCCTGTCCCTGATCATCGGCGGGATGTCCAGGTAAGGGTCCCGTCGCGGGTTCGGCACGACGCACCGTGGGTACCGCCGACACATGAACACACGACGCACAACCCTTATCGCAGGCGTGTCCCTGACCGCACTCGTCGTCGCGGGGTGCGGCGGCGATGATTCCTCGACGGAGAACCAGGCCACCGTCGAGGCGCCCCCCACCTCGGAGACGACGACCACCGGCATGCCCACGGCACTGCCCGGCACGGACGGAGTGGCCTTCGAGCTGCCCGGCGCAGGCGGTGGCGACGACAACGCATTCACCTACGACGAGGCCGCCGTCCCAGTCGGTTCGACGGTGACCGTCGAATCCGAGGAGGAGGGTGGACGCACGACGGTCACGCTCGAGGCGAGCGGGCTGGCACCCACCCGTGACTTCGGCGTGCACGTCCACACGCAGCCGTGCGGGCCGCAGCCGTCGGACGCCGGTCCGCACTATCAGAACGACGTGGACCCGGCGGCCACCCCGCAATCCCCGTCGACGGATCCCGCCTTCGCCAATCCCGGGAACGAGGTCTGGCTCGACATCACCACCGACGGCAACGGCAACGCTCAGGCGTCGACGACGGTCGACTGGGAGTTCCGCGACGACGAGGCGAATTCGGTGGTGCTCCACGCCGAGCGCACCAAGACCGGCCCCGGGGAGGCCGGCATGGCCGGTGCTCGTCTGGCCTGCGTCGACGAGGACTTCTGACCGGGGTCCGACCGCGGAAGGTGGACCGGACACATCGGGCAGGTGTCGTGCGGTGCCCCATACCGGCGTATGGAGATACCTGCAGGTACGGTGCATCCATGCGCGCGCGTCCCTATGCCACCACCAGCCCCACGCGTCTCGCCGCTGCCCTGCTCGAGGTCGCGGCACGGATCGGGCTCGACGGCGCCAGCGTGCGTGAGGTGGCCAGCCATGCGGGTGTATCGATCGGCGCCGTACAGCACCACTTCCCCACCAAGGACGAGATGCTCGCCTACTCGTTCCGATCGCTCGCCGAGCGGGTGCTGACGCGGTTGAGCACCGTCGACCCGGACATCGATCCGGCGCGCACCCTGTTCGCGGCGCTGAGCCAGTTGCTGCCGCTCGACGAGCAGCGCACCGCCGAGGCACACGTGATGGCGGCGTTCACCGTGCGCGCCGCGACGTCGCCCTCGCTGAGCACGATCCGGCACACCACGTTGTTCACGATGCGCACCGCGGTGTCCGCCGTCCTGATCCGGATGGGCACCGCGGAGGCCGAGACCCGGGCCGCACTGCTGCTGGCCGCGGTCAACGGCCTGGCGCTCGACGCGATCGCCAGTCCGGAACTGTATCCGCCGGAGTACCTGACCCACGCGCTGCACACCCAGATCCAGCTGTCGCTCGACGGCGCCGACGCCCGCTGACTGCTTCCAGAATGCTTGTGGCCGAATGTCACACGCGGTCGATCTGATCGACGCGATGTGACATTCGGCCACACACCCACGCACCACGCACCCCGGGGGTGGGTCAGCGCGCGGTCCAGCCGCCGTCCATCGTGTAGGACGCGCCGGTGACCATGCCGGCGTCGTCCGACGCCAGCCACGCGACGAGGGAGGCCACCTCCTCGGGTTTGACGAGCCGCTTGATCGCGGGTTCGGTGAGCAGCACGTCGGCGAGCACCCGCTCCTCGTCGATGCCGTGCACCCGGGCCTGATCGCCGATCTGCTTCTCCACCAGCGGGGTTCGCACATAGCCGGGGTTGACGCAGTTGCTGGTGACGCCGTGCGGACCGCCCTCGACGGCCGTGACCTTCGACAGCCCCTCGAGGCCGTGCTTGGCGGTGACGTACGCGGACTTGAAGGCCGACGCCCGCAGGCCGTGCACCGACGACACGTTGACGATGCGCCCGAAACCGCGCTCGTACATGTGCGGAAGGACCGCCTTCACGAGCAGGAACGGCGCTTCCACCATGAGCGTCTGGATGCGGCGGAAATCGGTGAGCGCGAATTCCTCGATCGGCCGGACGACCTGGATGCCGGCGTTGTTGACGAGGATGTCCACCTCGAGCCGGAGCCCGTCGAGCTGGTCGGTGTCGAGCAGGTCCACCCCCCACGCCCGTCCCCCGATGTCGTGGGCGAGGGTCTTGGCGGCCACCTCGTCGACGTCGGCGACGGTGACGTGCACGCCGCGGGCGGCGAGTTCCCGGGCACAGGCAGCGCCGATGCCGCTCGCTCCGCCGGTGACCAGTGCGGTGCGGGCACTCATGCGGGCACCGCCGTCTTCTCGGCGTCGACGGCCCGCACGTCCGCGGCGTCGACGTCGCGCAGGCTGATCCCCTTGGTCTCCCGGGCGGCGACGACGGCGATGATCGTCACCACCGACGCCACGGCCAGGTAGACCGCGATGGGGACGGCGCTGCCGTAGCGGCTGAGCAGGGCGGTCGCGATGATCGGTGCGAGCGAGCCGGCGACGATGGAGGTCACCTGGTAGCCGAGCGAGACACCCGCGTAGCGCATCCGGGTCGGGAACATCTCGGCCATGATCGCGGGCTGACCGGCGTACATGAACGCGTGGAACACCAGGCCGATGACGATGGCGGACATCACCAGGGCGTTGTGGCCGCTGTCCATCATGGGGAAGGCGAAGAAGCCCCAGGTGCCGGCGGTGACGGCCCCGACCATGTACACCGGGCGGCGGCCGAAGGTGTCGGACAGGCGCCCGACGACGGGGATGATCGCGAAGTGCACGGCGTGCGCGGCGAGCATCCACCACAGGATGGTGGCGGTGTCCGCGCCGACGACCACCTTGAGGTACGTGATCGAGAAGGTGACGACGAGGTAGTACATGACGTTCTCGGCGAAACGCAGGCCCATGGCGGTGAACACACCGCGCGGGTAGCGCTTGACGACCTCGACGACGCTGTACGAGCTGGACTTCAGCTGCTCGGCCTCACGCTGAGCCTCGAGGAAGATCGGTGCGTCGGTGACCTTGGTGCGGATGTAGTAGCCGACCAGGACGATGACCGCCGACAGCCAGAACGCGATGCGCCAGCCCCACGAGAGGAACGCCGCGTCGGACAGCGTCGTGGTCAGGACCAGCAGCACGACGGTGGCGACGAGGTTGCCCATCGGGACGCCGGCCTGCGGCCACGAGGCCCAGAAGCCGCGGGAACGGTCCGGGCTGTGCTCGGCGACGAGCAGCACCGCGCCGCCCCACTCGCCACCCACGGCGAAGCCCTGCACGAAGCGCAGCGTGACGAGCAGCGCGGGCGCCCAGTAGCCGATGGCGCCGAAGGTGGGCAGGCAGCCCATGAGGAAGGTGGCGACGCCGACGAGCACGAGACTGGTCTGCAGCAGCTTCTTGCGGCCGAACTTGTCACCGAAGTGCCCGAACACGACGCCGCCGAGGGGCCGTGCGACGAAACCGACGGCGTATGTGACGAACGCCGCGATGATCGCGTCGAGTTCGTTGCCGTTGTCGGGGAAGAAGACCTTGGAGAACACCAGGGTGGCGGCGGTGCCGTAGAGGAAGAATTCGTACCACTCGACGACGGTGCCGGCCATCGAGGCGCCGACGACCTTGCGCAGACCCGAGGTGGGGGTCTCGTCCGGTGCGTGGCCGCCGGGCCGCGACTGTTCGACACTCATGGGTTCGTCCTCCTCGATCCGACTGTGACGGGCAACACTTCTGAAGGCATGTGCCGAGTATCGATGCGCAGATCTGCATGCACAATGACGCGATCCGCAGAGCAGATCTGCAAGAATGCACATATGAGCGCGCCGTCGGCCGATGACCTGCTGGTTCTGCTGGCCGTCGGCCGCACCGGTCGGTTCACGACCGCCGCCGAGGACCTCGGCGTCAACCACACCACCATCGCCCGTCGCATCGCGGCGCTCGAGAAGAGCCTCGGCGGGCGCGTGCTGGCCCGCGCGTCGGGCGGGTGGGAACTCACCGAGCTCGGCCGCTCGGCACTCGCCGCGGCCGAGCGGATCGAGGCCGCCGTGTCCGGACTGGCCGGTCCCGGCGGGGACCGCGGCCTCGAGGGTGTCGTGCGGGTCTCGGCCACCGACGGTTTCAGCGCCTACATCGCGGCGCCGGCCGGCGCGCTGGTGCGGCGACGGCACCCGGGCGTCGCGGTGGAGATCGTCGCGGCCACCCGTCGCGCGTCGCAGCAGCGGTCCGGGCTCGACCTCGAGGTGGTGGTGGGACGCCCCCAGGTGCATCGGGCCGAGGCGCACCGGCTGGCCGACTACACCCTCGGCCTGTACGCGGCGCGGGCCTACGTCGACGAGCACGGCGCTCCCACGACGGTGCGCGAGCTGGGTCGTCACCCGCTGGTGTACTTCATCGACTCGATGCTGCAGGTCGACGACCTGGACCTGGCCCGTCGCATCGCCCCGGACATGCACGAGTCGGTGAGTTCGACCAACGTGTTCGTCCACGTCGAGGCCACCCGCGCCGCGGCCGGGGTCGGGTTGCTGCCGTGCTTCATGGCCGACCGGCACGCCGACCTGGTGCGGATCCTGCCCGCGGAGGTGGAGGCGCGGCTGAACTACTGGATGGTGGCGCGGTCGGAGACGCTGCGCCGGCCGGAGGTCGCGGCCGTCGTCGCAGCGATCCGCGAGACCGTGCACGCCCAGCGTTCCGTCCTGCTCGGCCGCCCCACCGCGTGACCCACCACCCGGCCGCCGCGCACGTGACCGAATGTGACATCGCAGTCGATAGTCTGACCAGATGTCACATTCGGCCGGGGACGCGCGGGCAGGGGCCGGCCGGTTCGCCCCGAGCCCGTCGGGCGACCTGCATCTCGGGAACCTGCGCACGGCGGTCCTCGCATGGCTGTTCGCCCGGAGCACCGGGCGCCGGTTTCTGCTCCGCGTCGAGGATCTCGACCGGGTCCGGCCGGGCGCGCAGGAACGTCAACTCGCCGACCTCGCCGCACTGGGCCTCGACTGGGACGACGAGGTCGTCCACCAGTCGCGGCGGCTGCCGCTCTACGACGCCGCGATCGCCCGCCTCACCCGCGCGGGTCTGACCTACGAGTGCTTCTGCACCAGACGCGAGATCCAGCACGCGGCGTCCGCGCCGCACGCCCCGCAGGGCGCCTACCCGGGCACGTGCCGCACGCTCACCGAACCCGAGCGGGCAGCGAAACGGGCATCCGGCCGGCCGGGCGCGATCCGCCTGCGGTCCGGCGCCTCGACCTTCACCGTGCACGACGTGGTGCACGGCGACTTCACGGGTGTGGTCGACGACCTGGTGCTGCGCCGCGGCGACGGCATTCCCGCCTACAACCTGGCCGTCGTCGTCGACGACGCGGCCCAGGGCATCGACCAGGTGGTCCGCGGCGACGACCTGCTGACCTCCGCTCCCCGGCAGGCCTACCTCGCGGCGCTGCTCGGGCTTCCCGTGCCCACGTACGCGCACGTGCCGCTGGCGCTCAACGTGCACGGCAAGCGCCTCGCCAAACGCGACGGCGCGGTGACGCTCACCGACCAGGCGGCGCTGGGCCATACCGCAGCCGACGTGCTGGGCCGGATCGCGGTCTCGCTCGACCTGGCGGACAAGGACGAACCCGTCACATTGGGACTGCTGCTCGAGCGATGG
Source organism: Rhodococcus sp. DMF-1 (assembly GCF_021441945.1). NCBI lineage: Bacteria > Bacillati > Actinomycetota > Actinomycetes > Mycobacteriales > Nocardiaceae > Rhodococcus > Rhodococcus sp. DMF-1. The sequence continues at coordinate 4,972,703 of NZ_CP090442.1, read as the reverse complement.
GATCCGGCCCGGCTCCCGCGGGAGCCGTGGGTGTACGACGGCGGCTGGTGACACCCTCCGCGCGCCCGGCACCGGTCCGTTTCGTGCCGCTCGTCCGGCTCGCGGAAGTTCCGGTGATCGTGCAATTCGGACGCGTCGGACGTAGTGTGCGCAGTCGACAACGCGATTGGCTCCACCCTCCCCTCGAGAAGGATCCGATGACGACCGGCGGTTACGACCCCAGCAAAGAGCCCTACAACCAGGGCGGCGAACCCGACCCACAGCAGGGCGGCTACCCGCCCCCTCCCGGCAGCTATCCCCCGCCCGGGAACTACCCGCCCCCGCAGGGCAACTACCCGCCTGCCGGCGGTTACCCACCTCCGCAGGGCAACTACCCACCCCCCGGTGGCTATCCGCCACCGCCGGGGAACTACCCGCCGCAGGGCGGCTACCCGCCCCCTCCGGGCAACTACCCCTCGGGCGGTAGCCAGTACGGCGGATTCGGCGCCCCCACGCAGCTCAACGTCGGCGAGGCCATCGGCTACGGCTGGAAGAAATTCAGCCAGAACGCGGGCGTCTGGATCGCCTTCGTCGTCGCGGCGGCGCTGATCCAGTTCGTGATCAACGTGATCTTCGGCGGCTTCGACACGAACGAACTGTCGGCGCTCAGCATCATCGGCGCGATCGTCAGCGTGTTCGTCAGCATCCTGATCCAGGCCGCCTACGTGCGCGGCGCGCTGCACGAAACCGACGGCAACCGCCCGTCGTTCGGGTCCTTCTTCCAGTTCGAGAACATCGGCGCCGTGGTCGTCGCGAGCCTGCTCGTCTCGCTCATGACCGTGGTCGGCTTCATCCTGCTGATCATCCCCGGCTTCATCGTCATCTTCCTGACCTGGTGGACGCTGCAGTTCGTCATCGACCGGAACGAGCAGCCGGTGGACGCGATCAAGTCCAGCTTCCGGGCCATCTCGTCCAATGTGGGGCCGCTGCTGCTGCTGGCGCTCGCTCTGGTGGGCATCAACATCCTCGGTGCGATCCCGTGCGGGCTGGGTCTGCTCGTCACCATCCCGCTCACGATCATCGCTTCCACCTACGCCTACCGGGTGACCACCGGACGCGGCGTCGCACCCTGACGGGTACGGCGTTCCACGAAGCGGCACGTCACGAATCACGAGGACCACGATGACCAGCGGGGGCTACGAACCCACTTCCGATCCGCAGGATCCGAACAAGCACCCGGGCGCACAGCCGTACGGCCCACCGCCCGGGTACGGCCCGCCCCAGGGTTACCCACCGGGCTACGGCACGCCACCGCCCGGCTACGGTCCGCCGCAGGGCCCGCCACCGCAGTACGGCGCTCCCCAGTACGGCGCTCCCCAGTACGGTGCTCCCCAGTACGGTGCTCCCCAGTACGGCGGCCCCCAGTACGGCGGGGCACCGCAGCAGCCCGGTGACCCGTACGGCGGGGCACCGTACGGGTCACCGCCGGCGGGAGGCCCCGCCGGGTACGGCCCGCCTCCCGGCTACGGAGCTCCGGGCTACCCGCCCGGCTTCGGTTCCTCGCGCCCGCAGATCGACATCGGCGCCGCCCTGAGCTACGGGTGGCGCAAGTTCAGTGAGAACGTCGGCGGCTGGCTGAGCCTCGCCGGGGTGATCGTCGTGGCCGCCCTGGTGTTCGGCGCCCTGATGTTCGGGGTCGTGATGGCCTCGACCACGACGGACCGCTACGGCTACAGCACCGGCATGTCGGGCGTCGGGATCGCCGTGATGATCGTGCTGATCGTCGCGTTCGTCATCGGCATGCTCGTCGTCCAGGCGGCCGGGGTGCGCGGGGCCCTGTACGAGCTGGACGGTCACAAGCCGGCGCTCAAGGACTTCTTCCGCGTCGGCAGCCTCGGTCCCATCCTGCTCGTGTCCCTGCTCATCGCGCTGGGAACACTGCTCGGTTCGCTCGTCATCGTCGGTGGCATCGTCGTCGCCTTCCTGACCGTGTGGGCGCTGCACTTCGTCATCGACCAGCGGCAGGACGCGGTCACGGCGATCAAGTCGAGCGCGTCCGCGGCCGCGGCCAACGTCGGGCAGCTGATCCTGCTGTGGCTGGTGCTGTCCGCGATCAACTTCGTCGGCGCGCTGCTGTGCTACGTCGGCCTGCTGGTCACCGTGCCCGTCACCACCATCGCCTACGCGTACGCCTACCGCGTCGCCACGGGTGGGCGCGTAGCTCCCTGACAGCAGGTCGCGGGCCCCGGATCCGCCGGGCCGGGGTCCGCGTCCTGTTCGTCCGTTCTTCGCCTTCCGCCCGCCCGAGTGCTTGGATGGCCGGGTGACAGAGCACGTGCAGACCCAGCAATCCGACCACACGCACTTCGCCCGCGTGGTCCGCAGCCACTACCCCGGACTGGTGGCCCTGTTCACGGCGGTGCTCATCATCTCCAACGTCGCCGCCGGCAAGGGCGTGGCATTCTTCGGCGACGCCGAATGGGCGCTCGGCCCGCTACAGGTCCTGCCGATCATCACCGACGGTGCGTTCTTCCTGTTTCCGCTCGCCTACATCGTCGGCGACGTCCTGAGCGAGGTCTACGGCTTCGCCGCGACCCGGCGCGCCGTGTACTACGGTTTCGGCGCGGTGGCGCTGGCCGCGCTGTGCTTCTGGATCGCCCAACAGCTGCCGCCCGCCGATTTCTACGAGAACCAGCCTGCGTTCGAGGCGGTCCTCGGGGTGGTGCCGCGACTGCTGCTGGCCGGTCTCGCCGGTTACCTCGTCGGGCAGCTGCTCAACTCCTACGTGCTGGTGCGCATCAAGGAGATCACCAAGGAGAAGCACCTGTGGGCTCGGCTGATCGGCTCCACCGTCGTCGGCGAGTTCGCCGACACGCTCATCTTCTGCGCGATCGCCGCCGGCGTCATCGGCATCACCACGTGGGCGGACTTCGTCAACTACGTGGTGGTCGGGTTCCTGTGGAAGACGCTCGTCGAGATCGTCGTCATGCCGGTCACCTACGCGGTCATCGCGTACGTGAAGCGGCGGGAGCCGACCTACGCCGAGTGACGGCAGCCGACGCGGACCGCCGGGTCCTCGCTCACCGCCGCGCGTAGAACCGGCCCAGGGTCTCGGCCTTGTGCTCCTCGAAGTATCCGCCGTCGACGGCGGCGCGGATGTCGTCGACGAGCCGCACCGTGAACCGCTCGTTGTGGATGGTGCACAACGTGGACGCCAGCATCTCCTTGGCCTTGAACAGGTGATGGATGTACGCGCGCGTGTAGTGGCGGCAGGTGTAGCAGTCGCAGTCCTCGTCGATGGGGGTGAAGTCGCGGCGGAACCGGCTGGTGTTGATGTTGAACCGGCCGTCCGGGTAGTAGATGGCCGCGTTGCGCGCCACCCGGGACGGGTTCACGCAGTCGAACGTGTCGACGCCGTGCTCGATCGCGACGAACATGTCGTCGGGTTCGCTGATGCCGAGCAGGTGCCGCGGCTTGTGCTCGGGCAGTTCCTCGGTGCACCACCGGACGATGGTGCCGAGGTTCTGCTTCTCGAGGGCGCCGCCGATGCCGTAGCCGTCGAAGCCGCGGCCCGACTCGCCGACGACCGATTCGAGACCGCGGCACGCCTGCCGGCGCAGGTCCTCGTACTGCGCACCCTGCACCACCCCGAACAGCGCCTGGTACGGACGGTGGGCGCGTTGCGCCGTGAGCTTCTCGTGCTCGGCGATGCACCGCACCGCCCACGCCTGGGTCCGCTCGACGGACCGCTCCTGGTAGCCGCGGGTGTTCATCAGGGTGGTCAGCTCGTCGAACGCGAAGATGATGTCGGCGCCGAGCTGATGCTGGATGCGCATCGACGCCTCGGGCGTGAACCGATGCCGGGAGCCGTCGAGGTGGGACTTGAAGGTGACGCCGTCGTCGTCGACGTGCGCGAGCCGCTCCTTGCCTTCGGCGATGACGTCGTCGGACTGCACGCCCACGGCGTCCATCGCCAGGACCTTCTTGAAGCCGACCCCGAGGGACATCACCTGGAATCCGCCGCTGTCGGTGAAGGTGGGCCCGTCCCAGTTCATGAACTTGCCGAGCCCACCGGCCTCGTCGACGATGTCCGATCCGGGCTGCAGATACAGGTGGTAGGCGTTGGCGAGCAGCGCCTGCGCCCCGAGTTCCTTCATCGCCTCGGGCAGGACCGCCTTGACCGTCGCCTTGGTACCCACACCGACGAACGCCGGGGTGTGGATGTCACCGTGCGGGGTGTGGATCGTGCCGGTGCGTCCGAGTCCGTTGTCGAGCCGGGTACCGACGGTGAAGAACGGGTCGGGCGGGGTGGGCACGGCGGAAGCGGTGGTGCTGGGGTCGGTCACGTCGGTATCCAATCACGAGGTCCGGTCACGGCGCCGACGGCAGTCGCACGGCGAGGGCGAGGACGGCGACCCCGCCGAGCGCGAGCACCGCACCCACGGCGGCCGGCGCGGTGTAGCCGAAACCCGCGGCGATCACCGCGCCCCCGATCCAGGCGCCGAACGCGTTCGCGAGGTTGAACGCCGCGTGGTTGAGCGACGCGGCCAGGGTCTGGGCGTCCTCCGCGACGTCCATGAGCCGGATCTGCAGACCCGGCCCGACCGCGGCGCAACCCGCGCCGAGGAGGAACACCATCGCCAGGGCCGTGTACGGGTTGTGCGCGGCCGCGACGAACACGGCCAGCAGCACCGCCAGCGTCGTCATGGTCGTGAAGATGCCCGGCACCAGGGCCCGGTCGGCGACGCGGCCGCCGACCACGTTGCCGAGCACCATGCCGAGCCCGAAGAGCATCAGGGCGACCGGGACCAGCGCCTTCGACACTCCGGCGACGTCGGTCAGGGTGGTGCTGATGTAGGTGTAGACGGCGAACACGCCGCCGAAGCCGATCATCGCGACCGCGAGCGTCATCCACACCTGCCCGCGCCGCAGCGCGCCGAGTTCGGTCCTCACGCTGGTGGTGCGGATCGCCAGGGCGGGCACCCACGCGGCGATCGCGGCGACGGTGACCGTGCCGATCACCGCCACCAGTGCGAACGCGGAGCGCCAGCCCAGCGCCATGCCGAGCCACGACGCGACCGGCACGCCCACGACGTTCGCCACCGACAGGCCCATCATCACCAGCGCCACCGCCCGGGCGCGCTGCCCGCGGCCGGCCAGATGCGCGGCGACGAGGGCGGCGACCCCGAAGTACGCGCCGTGCGGCAGCCCGGCGACGAACCGGGAGGCGACGAGCAGTCCGTAACTCGGCGCGAGCACCGTCGCCGCGTTGCCGACGGTGAAGGCGATCATGAGCGCGATCAGCAGCGCCTTGCGCGGCAACCGGGCAGTGAGCGCCGCGATCAACGGCGCACCGACGACGACACCGGCGGCGTACGCCGACACGACGTGCCCGGCGGTGGGTTCGGATACCCCGAGGCCGGTCGCGATGTCGGGCAGCAGGCCCATCGCGACGAACTCGGTGGTCCCGATGCCGAATCCGCCGAGGGCGAGCGCCCACATCGCCCGGGCCCGCCGCGGCCGGGCGTCCGGTGTCGTGGCGGCCGCGGGGGCGGCCACCGGTGCTGCGGAGGCAGGTGGGCATGCGGATGCCGTCGTCGTCATGAGCGGGAACCTTCGAATAGTGCGGGATGCGCTGGATCGTGTCGGCGTGCGAAACCAGCCGAGTCTCCATTCTCGTGCACACGCCGAGCCGACCTCGAATCGGGAGGACGTGAGTTCGGCCACCCCGGCACGAGCCGCGCCGGCGAGGGAGCGGTCCACGACCTGCCGCGCCCGAGACGACGTCCACAGCTCGCGCCGCGATCCGGCCGCCGCACCCGCAGCGGCGATAACCAGTCCCATTCTGCGGCAGTTGCTTTCGGAGACCACCACGACCGGCACAGGCGACGGGGTTCACCGGTCCGCGCCGGCCGTTCGGATGCACGCGGCCGGAGCGCCCCGCCGGCGATCCGGTACCGGTTCGCCGGGCGCGCACGTGCGAATGCCGACGTCCGGAGAATTCGTGTCGCTCGTCACCTCGTGGACGCGATCGGCACCGGAGCCGCACGCCGTACCGCACGAATCTTCCTGCGCGACAACGCTACTTCGACCCCACCGAGACTCCCGGAGTGCAGCCGCCGGTCTCCGTCAGCAGACCCGGCGCCACCGCGACGGCGCCCGCGTCGTCGCCGTGATCGTGCTCCGCCCGGCAGCCACGAACGCAGCCACACTTCGTGGTGGTCGTCCACGACCGGGCGCGGCGACAGATCGTCCGTGTCAACGGATCTGCGCAGGCACCATCGCGAAGAAGCGCGCCGGGTTGTCCGTCCGCAGCCGCATGCCGGCGGCACCGCCGAGCACCAGGGGCCGCGCGTAGGGCCGCTCGGAGCCGAGCAGCACCCGGTCCTCGCCCAGACGCGCGGTCACCGCCGCGACGACCTCCCGCCCGTACGACGACGTCTCCACATAGACCCCGGCCCCGGGGATGCCGCCGGGACCGCCGCGCATCGCCATCCGATCGGCATGCAGCGGGGCCAGGCCGGCGAGCATCGCGAACAGGACCCGCAGCGCCGGGAACCGGCGCGACCCGAACTCGTGCCAGGCGAACCAGGCGGCGTGCATCTGGGTCACGTACGACACCATCGCCGGCCACCACGGCGGAGCGCCGGGCGCGGCGGCCGGACCGGGATGCACGAACAGCGGCTTGTGTGCCCGCTCGAGTTCCGCCAGCAGCGGCGCGCACCGGTCGAAGCCCGCCGAGTCGGCCAGGGCCGTCGCCGGCAGCTGCAGACCCACGCAGCCGGCCGCGAGGACCTCACGCAGTGTCTCCGGGTCGGGTTCGGCGAGACCGGCTGCGGCCCACACACCGAACCGGTCTGGCAGGCTCAACGCCCCCTCGTGATACGCGTCGAGCAGCGGCCGGGACTCCTCGGCGGGCAGCTCCTCGATCCCGAGCGGGCTCGACAGCGACACCAGCGCCAGATCGATCCCGTCCCGGACCGCGAGGGCCGTCCGCGCGGCGACCGAATGATCTGCGGGGTCGACCCGGTACGGCGGCTCGCCCGGCAGGTGCAGCACCCAGCCGTCGAGCCGGGGCGGCGCACTGCGCGCCCGGAGGGCGTCGACGAAGGACGCCGGCCACACATGTTGATGCACGTCGACGCGGGGACGTCGCCTCATGCGTCCACGTTCGCCGCCGCGCGCCCCCGTGTCAACCGTCGTTCGCATCCCGGCGATGAACCCGGACGGCGCGAGGCCCGGTGGCCACCCCCCGCGGCCCGGACCCGCCACGCCGTACGTACTGTATGTACGGTGTCGGCCCGGACCTTGCCCGGCGCGATCGACCCGCACGCCTCCGCCCGGACCCCGCCGAGGCGCTCGCGGCCCCTGCTGGACGTGTGCCCCTTCGACGCGGACACCCCACGGCACTAGCCTGGGACCGAGCGTGTTCGCCGATCGTCGGAAGGAGCACTCCGTGCCTCCGCATTGCGATTCCATGGACGGCCCCGTCGTCAAGGCCGCCGAGGCGGCGCTGGGCGACGACAACGTCGAGCTGATCCTGCCGTTCGTTCCCCTCGAAGCCGAGGACGAGGTGCGCACGGCGTTCGAACGGGCGACAGCCGCGCGCGCGGAGGGTCCGATCGCCCACGAGGTGGCCGATCTCTACTTCTTCGACACCGTGGTCCGGCTGCACCGCGCGGGCGAGGGTGCCTCGTTCACCGGCGTGAAGCCTGCGGGCGGCGACGTCGGCCCTGTGATCCCGTTGGCCGAGCGCGCGATCGAGACCGGCTCGATCGAGAAGCTCTACGCCTTCCTGTCCGCCGAACTGCACCGGCAGTTGCAAGCGCGCCTGGAACGGATCGTCGCCCTGGCCGACGCCGTGACCACCGCGGAGCGGCGGGAGTACACCGAGGCGATGCTCGGCTTCCAGGTGTACAGCCATCACCTCTACAAGAGCATGCACAGGGATCCGCACGAGGGCGGGCACCCACACGGCTGATCCGGGCGCCGCCCCGACGGCCTCCCGTGACGCCCTCACCTCGACATGTGATGCCGTCACATCGACATGTGTGAGGCCGTCACATCGGCATGTGTGAGGCCGTCACATCGGCATCATGTGATGCATCGGCATTCCTGGCATCAGCATGTGGTGCATGTGCATCATCAGCATGTGCATCATCTGCATCAAGCCCATGTCCATCGTTCCCACCTCCGCGTTCTGCGGTGCTCGTCGGAGGGCGACACCACTTCCACTATGCGCCCGACCGGGCGTGCGCGTCACCACGCCGGCGCCGCAGGCTCCGCCCGGTGGCCTTGACGAGTTCGTCCACCCACAGCACCGAAGATCCGACGCCGACGGCGAGCGCCCATTGCTGCGAGGTGAGCGCGGTGGTGTCGAAGAAGCCCTGCAGGAAGGCCGTCTGGACCACGCAGACCTGCAGGACGACCACCACGACGAGCGCGATCCAGATGCTGTGGTTGGTGAGGGTCTGCAGAGAGAACACCGAGCCGAGCTCCGAACGGACGTTGAGCAGGTTGAACACCTGGAAGAAGACGAACGTGGTGAACGCGAGGGTGGTGGCGAACAGCGGATCGCCGGCGCTCTCGGGGAACCACTGCGGCGCGTAGTGCAGCACTGCGACGGTTCCGGCGGTCATGACGATGCCCAGCCCCAGGATGCGACGGAGCCGGTCGCGGCTGAGCAGACGCTCGTGTGCCGGCCGCGGCGGCCGGGACATGGTGCCCGGCTCGGTGGGGTCGACGCCGAGGGCGAGGGCCGGCGGACCGTCCATGATGATGTTGACCCACAGGATCTGCAGGGCGGTGAACGGTGCGCCCCCGGCCAGTCCGAGCGCCCCGGAGACGAGGAAGATCAGCACGAACCCCCACGCCGTGGTCAGCTGGAACTTCACGAACTTGACGATGTTGGCGTAGATGCCGCGGCCTTCCTCGACCGCGGCGACGATGGTCGCGAAGTTGTCGTCGGTGAGGATCATGTCGGCCGCGCTCTTGGACACGTCGGTGCCGGTGATTCCCATGGCGACGCCGATGTCGGCCTGCTCGAGGGCCGGCGCGTCGTTGACGCCGTCGCCGGTCATGGCGACGACCTCGCCGTTCGCCTGCAGCGCCTTGACGACCCGGATCTTGTGCTCCGGCGCGACGCGAGCCAGCACCCCGAAATCTGCTGCCCGGGAGCGCAACTCGTCGTCGTTCAGGGCATCGAGATCGGCGCCGGTGGCCGCGGCACCACCGATGCCCAGCCGGCCGGCGATCGCCGACGCGGTCACGAGGTGGTCGCCGGTGATCATGTGCACCTCGATGCCGGCGGCATGGGCCACCTCGATGGCCCGCTCGGCCTCCGTCCGCGGCGGATCGACGATGCCGACCACGGCGTAGAGGGTCAGGTCGGACACCGCACGCTGCAGTGCCTCCGCGTCGCCCCGCGGCACCGCGTGCAGGTCCCGGCCGGCGATCATCAGGGTGCGTAACCCCTCGGCGGCGAGCGACTGCACCGCCGAGCGGAGGCGCTCGCGGCGACGGTCGTCGAGCGGGACGGGGCCGTCCCCGTCGAGCATCGCGGTGGCCCGGTCGAGCAGTGCGCCGGGAGCGCCCTTGGCGAAGCACCGGTACCCGCCGTCGGGCAGGGCGTGGAAGGTCGCCATGTACTTGTAGGCGGAGTCGAACGGCACCTCCGCCAGCCGCGGCACCGCGAGCCGCGCCCCCTCGACGTCGATGCCGCCCTTCTCGGCGAGCACCACCAGCGCGCCCTCGGTGGGATCACCGACGAGCACCCCGTCGCGGACGACGGCGTCGTTGCACAGGGCCATCCCGAGCAGCGGCGCGGTCAGGTCCGGGGGCGGCAGCCCGTCGCCGACGAGGATCTTGCCGTCGGTTTCGTATCCGGTTCCGGTGACGCGGAAGCTGCGGCCGCGGGCCAGCAGCCGCTGCACCGTCATCTCGTTGAGGGTGAGGGTGCCGGTCTTGTCGGTGGCGATGTGGGTGGTGCTGCCCAGGGTCTCGACGGCGGCGAGCCGTTTGACGATGGCGCCGCGCGCGGCGAGCCGCGACGCCCCCATCGCGAGGGTGAACGCGACGACCGCGGTCAGCCCCTCGGGGATGGTGGCGACGGCGAGCGAGACGGCGGTGATCAGCAGGTCGGACCACGACTGTCCGCGCAGCAGGCCGAGCACGAACACGACGGCGACGACGGTGAGCGCGACGATGGTGAGAGTCTTGGCGAGCTGGTCGATGCGGCGCTGCAACGGGGTCTTCTCCACCCCCGCGGTACCGAGCAGGGTGGCGATCGCGCCGATCTCGGTCTGCATCCCGGTGGCCGTGACCACCATCGCGCCCCGCCCGCGGGTGATCTCGGTGTTCATGAAGAGCATGTCGGCGCGGTCGCCCAGCGGGGCCTGCTCGTCGTCGACGGGTTCGACGGTCTTGTCGACGGGATGGGACTCACCGGTGAGCGCGGACTCGGCGACCTGCAACCGTGCCGCCGTGACGACCCGGCCGTCGGCGGGCACGGAGTCGCCGGCCTCGAGGAGCACGACGTCGCCGGGCACCAGTTCGGTGCGCGGCAGGTGCTGTTCGCGGCCGTCGCGGCGGACCCGCGCGGTGTCGACGGCCATCTGCCGCAGCGCCTGCAGGCTGTTCTCGGCCCGTCGCTCCTGCACGTAGTTCAGGACCGTGTTGAGGGTGATGACGGCGAGGATGACCACGGGGGTCTCCCATTCGCGCGAGACCACGGCGCTCACCACGGCGGCGGCGACGAGGACGAGGGTCATCCGGTCGGCGAGCAGGGCGAGCACCTTGCGCCAGCCGGGCACGGCTGCCGCCTCGACGAGGGCGTTGGGCCCGTGCTCGAGCCGGCGCTCCTCGACCTCACCGGTGGACAGTCCCACCGCGGGGTCGACGTCGAGGGCCGCCGCGACGGCGTCGGCGTCGCGGGTGTGCCACGTGGTGGCCAGGGTCATCTCGCACGCTCCTCGGTGAGGTCGGGCGGCTCCCACGCTATCGATGTGACGGATGCCGCGCGATTCGACACACGATCCGCCTGTGCCGCGCCCGGATCCGTGATGTGCTGGAGGCGGTGATATCGAGGCGCACGCCGCCGGATCGGAGGAGCCATGAGTGAGCCGAACATCGACGATCCTGTCGTCGTCCTGAGCGACGAGGAGAGCTGGGAGTTGCTCGGCACCGAGCGGATCGGCCGGCTCGTGGTGGTCTCGGACGGACGGCCCGACGTCTTCCCGATCAACTTCGCGGTGCGTGACAGGAAGCTGTACTTCCGGACGGCCGAGGGCAGCAAGCTGGTCGAGCTGACGTTGAACGCCGAGGTGGCCTTCGAAGCCGACCACGTGGAGCAGGACCGGGCCTGGAGCGTGGTGCTGCACGGTCGAGCTCGAAACCTGGTTCGTTACAACGAGATCCAGGAGGCCGAGGAACTGGGGCTGCAAGCCTGGGTGCCCACTCCGAAGTACAACTTCGTCGAGGTCACCGCGAGCGAGATCAGCGGCCGCCGGTTCGCGCTGGTCAAGGATTGACGCGAGCCCGGCGTCAGCCCGCCACCATGCCGACGCCGAGGCCGACCATGAGCACGGCGATGCCGCCGTCGAGCACGCGCCACGAGGCGGGTCTCGCGAACACTCCGCGCAGCAACCGGGCCCCGTAACCGAGCCCGAGGAACCACACGACGCTGGCCAGCACCGCGCCGGCGCCGAACCACCAGCGTCCCGGATCCCCGTGGTGGTTGGCGACGGAGCCGAGCATCAGCACGGTGTCGAGGTAGACGTGCGGGTTGAGCCAGGTCAGCGCCAGGCAGGTGGCCAGCGCTGCGCCGACGGTGACGGGACCGCCCGCCGCGGCGGTCAGGGCCGCCGGGCGCAGCGCCCGCCGCGCGGCGAGCAGTCCGTAGCCCACGAGGAACGCCGCGCCGGCCCAGCGGATCACCCCGAGCGCGCCGGGAACCCGGTCGAGCACCGTGGCGATGCCGGCGATGCCGGCGGCGACGAGGACCGCGTCGGACAGGGCGCAGACCGCGATCACCGGCAGCACGTGCCGCCGCGCGATCGCCAGGCGCAGCACGAACACGTTCTGCGCACCGATCGCGACGATGAGCGACAGGCCGGTGAGGAATCCGACGACGACGAGGTGCATGCCACCCACGCTAGGAATCCGGCTCGATGAAGGACAGTTGAGTTTTCTTCAGTACCGTTAGAGTTTCTTCACGTGGATCTGGACTTCGCGCAGCTACGGACCTTCGCCGCGGTGCTGGACGAGGGCACCTTCGACGGCGCGGCCGCGGCGCTGCGCCTCACCCCGTCCGCGGTGAGCCAGCGGATCAAGGCCCTCGAGCAGCACGTCGGCCGGGTCCTGGTGCGGCGCACCCGGCCGGTGTCCGCGACGGCCGCGGGCGAGGCCGTGATGCGACTGGCCCGGCAGGTGGCGCGGCTCGAAGAGGACACCGCCGAGGCGCTCGGACTCACGGCCGGCCGGGACGAGTACGTGTCCGTTCCCCTCGTCGTCAACGCGGACTCGATGTCGACGTGGATGCTGCGCGCCCTGGCCCGCATGCCCGAGCGTCATCGCGCCCTGTTCGAAGTGCACCGGGAGGACGAGTACCACGCCCCCGCGCGGCTGCGGGACGGCACCGCGATGGCCGCCGTGACGTCGGTGCCCGAGCCGGTGCAGGGGTGCGTCTCCGAAAGGCTCGGCGCCATGCGGTATCACGCGATGGCGAGCGTCGACTTCGCGGACCGCTGGTTTCCCGGCGGACCGGACGCCGAGGCGCTCGGGCACGCCCCCATGCTGAGCTTCGACCGCAAGGACGACCTGCAGGACCGGTTCCTGCGCCGCCGCACCCGGCGCCGCCTCGACCCGCCGCGGCACTACGTGCCCGGCGCCGCCGAGTTCGTCGAGGCCGCGCGGCTCGGCCTGGGCTGGGGCATGCTGCCGGAACCGATGCTCACCGACACCGACGGACTCGTGTTCCTCGCCGCGGACGACCCGTTCGACGTGCCGCTGTACTGGCAGCGCTGGCGGCTCGAGTCGCCGGTGCTCGACGCACTCACCGACGTCGTCCGGCGGACCGCCGGGGAGATACTGCGCTGACAATGGCATGGACGCTGGACCCGCCGGGCGTCGAGACCGGCACCGGACCACCGAGCGCGGGCGTCGTCCCTCAATCACGGGCCAGGAGTCGTGGCCCGAGATGGTGAGCCAGCTCCAAGGCGAGCTCGACGGGAAGCCGGCGCGCGCCGGGGCGGTGTCCGAGCAGTTCGGTTGCCCGGGTGACACGCTGGAGGACGGTGTTGCGGTGGGTGTGCAGGCGTGCGGCGGTGCGAGGGGCGTTTTCGGCTTCCTCGAGGAACACCCGCAATGTCTGGCGGAGACGCGCCGCACCGGGCGTGTCCGCAGCGAGCGGACCCAGCGTCGTGGCGACGAATTCGGCCGCCCGATCCAGGTCTCGAGCGGCCAACGTGGTGACTTCGAACTCGCGGTAGAGCGCGACGCGGTCGCCGCCGCGTTGCCCGCTGAGCAGGCGGTGCATGGTCAGTGCCGCGTCGTGCGATCGACGGAAGCCGTCGATGCCCACTCGGGCGGGACCGACGACCACCCGAATGTTCGGCTGCGCCTTGGTTATTGCTTCGCGCAGCGCGTCGAGTGCAGGTTCGGATCCGGTGCCCAGCCACGCCCACAGCGTCGAGGTGCCCGCGGGCAGCGTGAGGGGTGTGCGGGCTCCGGCGGCCTGGGCCAGCAGCGTCGCGGCGGACTCCAGTGCCCCCTGCGTGCCGCCCGCCCGTTCGGCCCACAGGACGAGTGCGGTGTGGTGGCGAGCGAGCTGATATCCGAGGCGTTCACTGGCTCGGCGGGGGTCGATCGGGGCGCCGTCGAGGATCAGATGCACGGTCTCGGCGCGGCGGGCGAGCGCGCCGCCGAGCACCTCCTCACGTTCCCGCTGGGCGTCGGCGATGACACGGCTCACCACGTGGTCGACGTAGTCGAACATCAGCTGCGAGGTGACCTCCAACAACTCCACGAACTGCGGCCCCGGTGGGACCATCCGTCCGGCATGAGCCAGAAACCGCTGCCAGGCGACGTTCTGGCCCCGGCGGTATGCCTGGTAGATCACCTCGAGGTCGATGCCGCGACGCACGACGGTGCGGACGACGTCGAGGGCTTCGGGTGGCACGTCGATCGGCGCGCCCCCGACCTCACGCCGGGCGAGGGTGGTCAGCAGGCGCGCGGCGTTGGCGCGATTGCTTGCCGACATCTCCGCGGCGATCGCCGCGTCTGCGCCCAGCATCGGGGCCACCGCCACCTCGGCGGCGTCCATCTCGGCGACGAGCTGATCGATCTCGCGCAGCATCAGTTCGGCGACGTCACCGACGAGGGAAACAACTTCGGGCGCCACTGCCGCACGGAGCACGGTACAAGTGTGCCACAGCACATATCGGTGCGGAAAGAGTGGGCCGGTAGACATGTCAGCGCGTGCTGTTGCGGTTCTACTGTGAATGCCGTCACACACCAGTACACCGCTCGAGGAGACCGACCATGAGCACCCCGACGACCACCGAGCAGAGCGGTCGCCACACGGAAGACACGCATTTCGACGTCTTGATCGTCGGCGCCGGCATTTCCGGCATCGGCGCGGCGTATCACCTGCGGACACGCCGTCCCGGTACGACGTTCGCAGTCCTGGAAGGCCTGGATTCGATCGGCGGCACGTGGAGCCTGTTCCGCTATCCGGGCATCCGCTCGGATTCGGATATGCCTAGCTTCGGCTACGAATTCAAACCGTGGACGCATCGGAAGTCGATCGCGGACGGCCACATCATCATGGATTACCTGCGGCAGACCGTCACCGAAAACCGTCTCGACGAGCACATTCGTTTCGGCTACCGGGTCAGCGCCGCAGAGTTCTCCTCGGCGGACGGACGCTGGACCGTCACCGCGCAGCAAGCAGGCAGTGCCGAACCCGTGCACTTCACCGCGCGATTCCTGTTCCTGGGCACCGGCTACTACGACTACGAGGAAGGCTTCACACCTCGAATCGAGGGCGCGGAGGAGTTCGCGGGCCGACTGATCCACCCGCAGCACTGGCCCGAGGATCTCGACTACGCCGGCAAGCGCGTGGTGGTCGTCGGCTCCGGCGCCACCGCCGTGACGCTGATCCCGTCGATGGCCGGCAAGGCCGGTCACGTCACGATGCTGCAGCGTTCGCCGAGCTACGTGTTCTCGATCCCGGCCGAGGACGCGATCGCGAACACCCTGAACAAAGTGGTCGGTCCCGCCCGCGCCCACCGGATCATCCGGCGCAAGAACATCATGCTCAACCGCGGGATCTACAAGGCCTGCCGGCTCGCGCCCAAGCTCATGCGCACGCTGTTGATCGCCAACGTGCGCCGGCAGCTACCCGCGAGCTTCGACGTGGACACCCATTTCACCCCGCGCTACAACCCGTGGGACCAGCGCCTGTGCATGGTTCCCGACGGGGATCTGTTCAAGGCGATATCCGCGGGGCAGGCCTCGGTGGTGACCGACCGGATCGAACGGTTCACCAAGGAAGGGATTCTGCTGGAATCGGGTCAGGAGTTGGCCGCCGACATCGTCGTCACGGCGACCGGACTCAACATGACACCGTTCGGAAAGATCGCACTGGGCGTGGACGGGCGGCCTGTGAACCTGCCCGACACGACGGTCTACAAGGCGATGATGTTGTCGGGTGTCCCGAATTTCGTGTTCGCACTGGGATACACGAACATCTCCTGGACGCTCAAAGTCGACTTGGTGTGCGAGCACTTCTGCCGACTGCTCGACTACATGGACAGCCACGGCTACGGCACCGTCGAACCAGTGCTCGACGATCCGCACATGGACCGTGTCCCCGTGGTCGACATGAGCTCGGGATATGTCCAGCGGGCCATCGCGAGGTTCCCGCGCGGCGGCACCAGCGGCCCGTGGACGGTACAGATGGCCTACGAGAAGGACGTCGAACGGCTGCGTCGCGGGCCGGTCGAGGATCCGGCGCTCGAGTTCGCACCCAGCCGCACGGCTGCCGTCGCGTCGTAGGAACGGAGCGACCGAGATGAAGAAGAATCTGACCTTCCCCAGTCACGGCGTCGCCTGCGCGGCCTGGCATATTCCGGCCGTCTCCGACATGCTGGCCGGCGCGGCCGGACGCCCGTGCGTGGTGATGGCACACGGCTTCGGCGGCACCCGGGACACCGGCCTGATCGGCTATGCCGAGGGGTTCGCCGACCACGGAATCGACGTATTGGTGTTCGACTACCGTGGCTTCGGCGATTCGGAAGGAACACCGCGCCAGGACGTTTCCTTCCGACGTCAGCGCCAGGACTATCACGCGGCGATCGCCGCCGCCCGTCACCTGCCCGGCGTGGACGCCGATCGAATCGCATTGTGGGGAACGTCGTACTCCGGTGGTCATGTCATCGCAGTCGCCGCCCAGGACAGGCGGGTCGCGGCGATCGTATCGATGACCCCGGCGACCGACGGGCTGGCAGCGGCGGTGCAGATCGCCCGCTACGCCGGAGCCGGCCAACTGGTGCGCACCACCGGCCACGGGCTGCGCGACCTCGCTCGCCGGATCGCCGGGCGCCGACCGCACCACATCCCGGTGGTGGCACAGCCGGGAAAGGTGGCGATCATCAGCACCCCCGGCGCCGAGGAGGCCTACACCTCCATCGCCGGCCCGACGTGGCGGAACGAGATCTGCGCGCGCACAGCACTGGAGGTGCCCGTGAACCGTCCCCTCACCCATGCCGGCCGCCTCGGCCGCCCGATCCTCCTGCAGGTGGGCACACACGACCGTGTCGCACCCCCCGTCGCCGCGCGCAGGACCGCGAAGAAGGCCGGAGCTTCTGCACTGTTGTGCGAGTACCCCGTCGATCACTTCGACGTCTACGACGGCCCTTGGCAGCAACGGATGCTGCGTGACCAGATCGGCTTCCTCACCCGCGTCCTCGAGCCGGCGCGGACCCTGCCGACCGTCGCCGTTCCGCCGAGCCGCTGACGCTCGACACCGAGGACATTCCGAACGAGGTTCCGCCATGACATTCATCACCCCGTCCGACGCGATGTTCCTGGCGTCGGAAACCCGTGAACACCCCATGCACGTCGGCGGCCTGCACGTGTTCCGGCTGCCCGACGGTGCCCCACCCGACTATGTGCACGATCTGTATCGACGGTTGCTCGAAAGCACCGAGCCGGCGGGGATGTACCGGCGCAAACCGGCCTGGCCGGGCCCGCTGTCGGGGGCGCTGCGCTGGGCAGACGACGACGACGTCGACCTCGATTACCACGTGCGGCATTCGGCGCTGCCGCGGCCCGGCCGGGTGCGCGAACTGCTGGCCCTGGTGTCGCGGTTGCACGGCACACTGCTCGACCGGCACCGGCCGCTGTGGGAGTTCCACCTCATCGAGGGACTCGACGACAACCGGTTCGCGGTGTACGGCAAGGTGCACCACGCGCTGACCGACGGTGTGAACGCGGTCCGCAACACCGCGGCCATGCTGTCGGACCAGCCGACCGGCACACCGCGCCCGCTGTGGGGCCCGCGGCCGCGGGCGACCCGTGATCCGGCCCGCCCGCGCGGTTTCGTCAAGGACCTCGCCGGTGTCCTGCCCGCGGCGGCGCAAGTGGTCACCAAGGGGCTGCGCACACCCGATGCGGCGTTGCCGTTCACCGCCCCGAAGACCGTCTTGAACCGCCCGCTGACCGGGGCGCGACGCTTTGCCGCCCAATCGTGGCCGATGGCCGCGATCGCCGCGGTGGCCGAGCGCCACGGCGCGACCATCAACGACGTGGTGCTGGCGATGTGTTCGGGCGCGCTGCGCGAGTATCTCTCCAGCACCGCCGACCTACCGGAGAAGTCACTGGTCGCCGCGGTGCCGGTGGCTCTGCCACGCACCGAGGGTGACGGCAACGCGGTCACGATGGTGCTGTGCCGGTTGGCCACCGACGTCGCCGACCCGGTGGAACGCCTGCACCGCATCCAGGCCTCCATGCTGGCCGCCAAGGAGGTGATGCGCGGGCGCAGCGCGCTCCAGCTTTCGACGATCGGCATGCTGACCTCGATCGGTCCCACCGGCCTGGCCGCCGTGCCCGGCTTCACATCGGTCGCGGCGCCGCCGTACAACGTGGTGATCTCCAACGTGCCCGGGCCACGCAAGCGACTCTTCTGGGGCGACGCGACGATGGAAAGTTGGTATCCGGTGTCGATGCCGGTGGAAGGCCAAGCGCTGAACATCACAGTGCTCAGCTACGCCGACAACATCGAGTTCGGTCTGATCGCCTGCCGGCGCAACGTTCCTCACCTTCAGCGGATGCTCGGCGGTCTGGACGCCGGTTTGGCGGCACTGAGCTGATCGCCGCCGCTCGACGTCCCCAGGAGCATCCACCGGTCCGGCCCGAGCGGCCGGTCGGTTAGCGTGACGGGTCCGGCCCCGGCGAGAGGACAGACGATGACCGCAGCACCGCCCGCACCGGCACGACAGCTGAGCCGGGCCCTGGCCGGCGTGCTGGCCGTCCTCGTCACCACCGGGTGGGCGGCGAACCACTTCGCCGCGATGATCCCCGTCCTGCGCGAGCACGAAGGTCTCTCGCACGCACTGCTCGACGGGGTGTTCGGCATCTACGCGCTCGGACTGCTGCCCGGCCTGGTCGGCGGCGGTGCCCTCTCGGACCGGGTGGGCCGAGCCGCGGTCGTGCTCCCCGGTGCGACGATCGCCCTCGCCGGTACCGTGCTGCTCCTCGTCCGGCACGACGCCGCCGGGCTCGTCGCGGGCCGTCTCGTCGTCGGGATCGGCGCAGGACTGGCCATCGGGGCGGGGACCGCGTGGGCCACGGACCTGCGCGGGAAGGTCGGCACGGTGCTCGCCGGCGTGGCCCTCAGCTCCGGATTCGCCCTGGGACCCTTCGTGTCCGGTCTGCTCGCCGAGTTCGGCCCGCGGCCGCTGTCCCTCCCCTTCGTGCTCTCGGCCGCGTTGTCGGCGGCGGCCGTGGCCGCCGCGGCGGTGTGGAGCCGGTCCGCGCACTACGCGGCGGCGGACCTGCAACCGGTCGTGCCGGGGCACGGACGGTCGGTGGCCGCCGCACTGTCCTGGTCGTTACCGCTGGCGCCCTGGGTGTTCGCCTGCGTCACTGTCGCGTTCGTGACCTTCCCGGCCCGCGTCTCGAGCGAGTACGCGGGACCGGCACTGACCGGCGCCGCGGCGCTGCTCGCCCTGGGCTCCGGGATCGTCGTGCAGGCGGCGGCGCGGCGCCGGGAGTGGGGACCGCGGGCCGGGACGGTCGGCGCCGTCCTCGCCGGGCTCGGGTTCCTCCTCGTCGGCGCCGGCGGAACGCACCCGCCGCTGTGGTTGCTGCCCGTCGCGGCACCCGTGCTCGGGGTGGCCTACGGGCTGTGCCTGCGCGAGGGACTGCTCGACCTCGAGTCGCTCGCGCCCAAGACTGCGCGCGGGACGCTGACCGGTGTCTTCTACGTCGGCACCTACCTGGGCTTCGCCCTGCCGGTGCTGCTCGTGGTGCTCGAGCCCGTCACCGGCGCGAGCCTGCCGCTGTTCGCGCTCGCCGTCCCGGCGTTCGTGGTCGCCGTGGTGCGGGCCCGGCGGCTGGTCGTCGCCGAGCACCCCCGCACCGCCGACGTGCCGCACGGGTGAAGAACGGCCCGGCCCTCCCGCCGGAAATTCGCTCGCCCCTCCGGAATCCGCTCCGGCAATGCCGCGCGCGGATCCACAACCGGCGCGACGATCCTGCCGACCCTCACTCCACGAGGGCGCGGAACTGCGCGTCGTACAAGCGGAAGTAGGCGCCGCCCGCCTCGAGGAGCTCGTCGTGTGTGCCCTGTTCGACGATGCGTCCGTGTTCCATCACCACGATCCGGTCCGCGTCGCGGATGGTCGAGAGCCGATGCGCGATCACAAAACTGGTGCGATCGCGGCGCAGCACCGCCGTCGCATGCTGCACGAGCAACTCGGTGCGGGTGTCGACCGAGCTGGTGGCCTCGTCGAGGATCAGGATGGACGGTTGGGCGAGGAAGGCGCGGGCGGTGGTGATCAGCTGCCGCTCCCCCGCGCTGATGTTGCCGGCGTCCTCGTCGATCACGGTGTCGTAGCCGTCGGGCAGGGACCGCACGAACCGGTCGACGTAGCTGATGCGTGCGGCCTCGAGGATCTGGTCCTCGGTGGCGTCCGGCCGGCCGTAGGCGATGTTGTCGCGGATGGTGCCGCCGAACAGCCAGGTGTCCTGCAGCACCATCCCGATGCGCGAGCGCAGCTCGTCGCGGCTCATGGTCGTGATGTCCACGCCGTCGACGAGGATGCGTCCCGAATCCAGTTCGTAGAAGCGCAGGATCAGGTTCACCAGCGTGGTCTTGCCGGCGCCGGTCGGTCCGACGATCGCGACCATCTGCCCCGGCTCGACCCGCAGGTCGAGATGCTCGATGAGCGGCCGCTCCGGCAGGTACGAGAACGAGACGTCCTCGAACTCGACCAGGCCGTACCGCCCCCACGGGGTGACGGGGGCCGGCGGATCGGGTTCCTGCTCGGGTTCGTCGAGGATCTCGAACACCCGCTCGGCGGACGCCGCCGCGGACTGCAGCAGATTGACCATCGCGCCGATCTGACCGAGCGGCTGGCCGAGCTGGCGCGAGTACTGGATCAGGGCCTGCACCTCGCCGAGACTGACGGTGCCCGACGCGACCCGCAACCCGCCGAGCACGGCGATCGCGACGTAGCTGAGGTTGCTCATGAACATCACCAGCGGCATCACCAGCCCGGAGACGAACTGGGCCCGGAACCCGGCCCGGAACAGTTCGTCGTTGGTTTCGGTGAAGCGGCGCTCGACCTCGGCGGTGCGGCCGAACGCGGTGACGAGTTCGTGGCCGGTGAAGGCCTCCTCGATCTGACCGTTGAGGTTGCCGGTGGTCTTCCACTGGGTCACGAAGTGCCGCTTCGACCGCTTCGCCACCACCGCGGTCACCACCACCGACGCCGGCACCATGAGGATCGCGACGAGTGCGAGCAGCGGCGAGATCCACACCATCATCACGACGAGGCCGAGCAGGGTGAGCACCGACAGCACCAGCTGGCTGATCGACTGCTGCAGACCCTGCGAGATGTTGTCGATGTCGTTGGTGACGCGGCTGAGCAGGTCACCTCGGGAGTGGGAGTCGAAATAGCGCAGCGGCAGCGCATGCACCTTGCGTTCCACCCGGGTTCGCAGGTCGCGGATGACGCGCTGGACGATCTCGTTGAGCCCGTACGCCGCCAGCCAGATCAGGCCCGACGACAGCAGATACAGCGCGAGCACGAACACGAGGGTGCGGCCGAGGGCGGCGAAGTCGATGCCCGCGCCCGGCACGAGCGACATCGCCGACACCATCTCCGCGAACTGGTCACGTCCCTGCGCACGCAGCGCCTCGACGGCCTGCTCCTTCGACAACCCGGCCGGCAGCTGCCGGCCGATCACCCCGCTGAAGATCAGGTCGGTCGCGTGACCGAGAACCCGGGGCGCCACCGACGACGCCACCACCCCGAGCACGGCCAGCACGAGCACCACGGATGCGGCCCACCGATGCGGCCGCAACAGGCCGACGAGCCGTTTGGTGGCCGGCCACTTCTGCCGAGCCCGGTTCTCCGGGGCGCCCGGGTCCACACCCCCGAGCCGCGGTCCCGCCTCCTTGCGCTCGGTCATGCGTTCACCATGCGCTGCGACTCGACGATCTCGGCGTAGGTCGGGCAGCTCGCGAGCAACTCCAGATGCGTGCCCGAGCCGACGACGGCCCCGCCGTCGAGGACGACGATGCGGTCGGCGTCGAGCACCGTGGACACCCGTTGCGCGACGACCACGACGCACGCATCGCGGGTCTCCGGGAACAGCGCCTCCCGCAGCCGCGCGTCGGTGGCCTGGTCCAGAGCCGAGAACGCGTCGTCGAACAGGTAGATCGACGGCCGGCGGACCAGCGCCCGGGCGATGGCCAGGCGCTGACGCTGTCCGCCCGAGACCGTCGTGCCGCCCTGGGCGACGAGGGTGTCGAGTCCCTCCGGCATCGCCCGGACGAAGTCCGCCGCCTGCGCGACCTCGAGGGCGTGCCAGAGTTCGTCGTCGGTGGCGTCGGCGCGGCCGTACCGCAGGTTCTCGGCGACGGTGCCGGAGAACAGGTAGGCCCGCTGCGGTACGAGACCGATCGCGGAGCGCAGCACCTGCGGGTCCAGCTCGCGCACGTCGGTGCCGCCCACCAGGACCGCGCCGGCGGTGACGTCGATCAGCCGCGGGATCAGCCGGAGCAGGGTCGTCTTGCCGGAGCCGGTACCACCGATCACGGCGGTCGTGCTGCCTGGTTCGGCCCGGAACGTCACGTCGCGCAGGACGGGCGCGTCGGCACCGGGGTACGCGAACGCCGCACTCCGCAACTCGAGGGTCACGGGGGTGGCGAGGGTGCGGACGGGCCGGGCCGGCGTCGGCAGCGACGATTCGGTGTCGAGCACGTCGAGGATCCGCTCGGCGCACACGGCCGCGCGCGGCGCCATCATCGCCACGAACGACGTCATCATCACCGCCATGAGGATCTGCATGATGTAGCTCAGCAGCGCGGTGAGAGACCCGACCTGCATGTCGCCGGTGTCGATCCGGTGGCCACCGAACCACAGCACGGCCACGCTCGTGGCGTTCGCGATGAGCATCACGAGCGGGAACAGCAGGGCGTTGATGCGGCCGACGTGCAACGCGGTGTCGGTCAGTTCCCCGTTGGCGACCTCGAACCGCTCCCGTTCGGTGGGCTCGCGGACGAACGCGCGCACCACGCGGATCCCGGTGATCTGTTCGCGGAGAATCCGGTTGACGGCGTCGATGCGCACCTGCATCACGCGGAAGGCCGGCACCATCCGCGCGATCAGGACGAACATGGTGATTGCGAGGACGGGCACGGCGGCGACGAGTACCAGCGACGTGCCGACGTCCTCGCGCAGCGCCATGACGATGCCCCCGATGCCCATGATCGGGGCCATCACCACGATGGTGCAGCTCATCAGCACGAGCATCTGCACCTGCTGCACGTCGTTGGTGTTGCGGGTGATGAGCGACGGCGCGCCGAACCGGCCGAACTCGCGGGCGGAGAACTCGCCGACGCGACGGAGCACGGCGAGCCGCACGTCGCGGCCGACCGCCATGGCCGTGCGCGCCGCGAAGTACACCGAACCGATCGAGCAGCCGATCTGCACCGAACTGATCGCCAGCATCACCGCGCCGGTGGTCAGGATGTAGCCGATGTCGCCGCGGGCGACGCCGTAGTCGATCAGGTCGGCGTTGAGGGCCGGCAGGATCAGCATGGTGCCGGTGGCCACCGTCTGCAGCAGCACCACCGCGAGCAGCGCCCCGCGGTGCGGGCGCAGGAACCGCAGGAGCAACCGGACCAGCATGATCACCACGCTACCGGTGCAGGGGCCCGGTTCCCGGCACCTTTTCCGCCCCCGCGGGAACGGAAGAGGTGCCCGGGCCCGGTCATGTGTGCGCCGGCTCGCGGGTGGGCTCGGGGGCGGTCAGCTCACGGCGGAGCTTCTCGCCCTCGACGTCCACGTTCGGCAGGATGCGGTCCAGCCACTTCGGCAGCCACCAGGCCTTGTCGCCGAGGAGCGCCATCACCGCCGGGATGATCACCATGCGCACGACGAACGCGTCGAAGAACACGGCGGCGGCGAGCGCGAAGCCGATCGACTTGATGAACGAGTTCGGTTCCGCGATGAAGGCCGCGAACACCGAGATCATGATGACCGCGGCGGCGGTGACCACCCGGGCGCCGTGGGCGAACCCGATCCGCACGGCCTCCTTCGCGGAGGCGCCGTGGACGAATTCCTCCCGCATGCGGGTCACCAGGAAGACCTGGTAGTCCATCGCCAACCCGAACACCACACCGATGAGGAAGATCGGCATGAAGCTGACGATCGGCTGCGGGTTGGAGACGAGCCCGCCCCAGCCCTCCTGGAAGACCGCCACGGTGGCGCCGAACGTCGCCAGGACGCTGAGCAGGAATCCGAGGGTCGCGGTCAGCGGCACCAGGATCGACCGGAACACGAGCATCAGCAGGATGAACGCGAGCCCGACGACCACCGCGAGATACGGGACGAGCGCGCTCTGCAGGGTTTCGGACACGTCGCCCTCGAGGGCGGTCTGTCCGGTGATGCCGTAGGAGACGCCGATCTCGTCGTTCAGCTGGGCCTCCTGGTCGCGGATGCTCGAGACGAGATCCATCGTCGCCGGCTCGCTGGGGCCCGACCGGGGGGTGACCATGATCTGCGCGGTGTCACCGGCCTCGTTGACCGCCACGACCTGGGCGTTGACCACCTCGTCCTGCTCGTACAGGCGCTGCACGACCTCCCCGAACGCCTCCTGCGGCGCGACGGTGGTCTCGCGGGCGTCGGCGACGACGAGCAGCGGACCGTTGCGGCCGGGACCGAACGCCTCGTTCACGAGGTCGTAGGCCTGCCGGGCGCTGGTCTTCGGGTCGCCGGTCGCCTCGGTGGGCAGGGCGAGCTGCAGGTTCGCGCCGGGCAGCGCGAGGATGCCGAGCAGCAGCACGCCGGCGACGAGCGGGATCAGCGGCTTGCCGGTGGCCCAGCGGATGTAGCGCTGGGCGGCGCTCGGGGTGTCGGTGTCGGCCTCCGGATCGTGGTCCTTCAGGCCCGGGATGCGGCCGGCGAACGCCTTGCGCCCGAACAGGCCGAGGATCGCGGGCAGCAGGCTGATCGCGATGAGCACGGCGATGAACACCGTGAATGCGGCCGCGTACCCCATCGCGGACAGGAACGGGATCCCCACCACGCTGAGCGCCATCAGGGCGATGATCACGGTCAGGCCGGCGAACACGACGGCCGAGCCTGCGGTGCCCACGGCACGTCCGGCCGCCTCGGCCCGGTCGGCGGTGACGGTGATCTCGTGGCGGAACCGGGAGACGATGAACAGCGAGTAGTCGATCGCGACGGCGAGACCGATCATGATCGCCAGCGTCGGGGTCATCGAGCTCAGGTCCGCGAAACCGGTGGCGACGGTGATTCCGAGGCTGCCGATGGCGATGCCGATGATGGCGGTGATCAACGGCAGGCCCGCGGCGACGAGCGAGCCGAAGGTGATGGCGAGGACGACGGCGGCGATGCCGATGCCGATGAGTTCGGTGACGCCACCGGGCATCTCGGCCTCCGCGGCGGCGGTTCCGCTGACCTGGACGTTCAGCCCTGCGTCCCGGCCGATCTCCGCAGCCGCGGCGATCTGCTCACGCATCGTGTCGTCGACGTCGCCGAAGCCGCCCTCGAACGGGACGGTGACGAAGCCGACGGTACGGTCCGGGCTCAGCGGCGACAGCGCGGCCGCGTCGGCGAGCGCGGTCTCCTCCGGCTTGCCCTGCTGCTCCGCGGCGGCCTTCATCCGTTCGACGAGACCGGCGTTCGCGGCGACGGGGTCGACGAGGACGGCGGCCTGCTGCTCGGGGGTGGCGACTGCCGGGTCGATCTTGGCGGCAGCGGCCACCTTGTCGATGCCGCGGATCGCCGCGAGCACCTCGTTCATCGCCGCGAGGTTCTGCGGTTCGTCGAGGGTCCCGCCTTCGGGGGCGGCGAACACGTAGCGGGCACTGAGCGCGTTCATCGGGTCCTCGGCGTTCGGGAACCGTTCGGCGAGCAGGTCCTGCGTCTGCTGCGCGGGGGTGCCCGGGATGGAGAACGAGTCGGTCGTCGGCCCGGACAGGGTGGCCGCACCCACTCCGAAGAGGACGAGGATCGCCAGCCAGAGGGAGAGGACCGTGCCTTTTCGCCGATAGGCGAACTTGCCGATCCGATAGAGATAGGTCGCCACGGGGAACCTCGTCTTCCGGATGTGTCGTGCAGATGTCTTAGGAAAGGCCTTGTCGCAGTTGCTCGAAGGCGGCTCGGACGAGCTCCTCCGGGGACGTCGCCCCCGAGGTGCCGGCGAGCCACAGTTCGACTGCCGACTTCATGGCCGAGACCGCGGCGTAGCGGACCAGGCTCGGATACAGGTCGACCCGGGGGTCGGTGCCGGTGCGCTCGGCGATGGCCTCGACGAGCAGTTGCGAGGCGCGCACTTCCATCTCGACGCGGCGCGCCAGCAGGGCGGGGCTCTGTTCGAGCAGCTCCATGGTCGTGCACAGCTCGACGAAGTCACCGCCGGGATCCGAAACTATTTCCCGTGCAACGGCTTCCATCGATTCCCACACGGGCTCACCGGCGGGCCGCGCGTGCAGGCGCCCGACCCACGCGTGCACCAACCCCTCGAGGTGCGCGAGGACGGCCTCTTCCTTACCGGCGAAGTAGTTGTGGAAGGTGCGGGTGGACACCCCGGCCCGGGCGGCGATGGCGTCGGCCGTGACACCGTCGAGCCCCCTCTCCCGCGCGAGGTCGGCCGCGGCCGCGACGAGCGCTGCTCGCGTGGCGGCCTTCTTGCGGTCGCGCAGGCCGGGCGAAGTGGTCACGTCTTCCACGGTACGCACCTTGCAGAGTCCTGCAAATTTGCAGAGTCCTGCAAGAATATGTGTTTGCCCACACCGCTCCGCACGGTGTGGCGGCGCTCACGTGCGGCGTCGCTCCCAGGCGCCCGGATCGGCGGTCAGGTCGGACACGAACCCGGGAAGATCGTCCGCGACGACGTCGGCGAGGGTGACCTCCTCGAGGACGGCCCGCAGATTCACCCGCACCGCGATCCACACGTCGCGCAGGCGTTCGGCCGGTCCGGTGTAGACCACGTCCTCCGGCCGCTGGCCGCGCACCGACGCGAGCGGGCCCTCCACGGTGCGGATGATGTCCGCGACGGAGATCTTCTCGGGCGGCCGCGCCAGCCAGTACCCACCCTCCGGGCCGCGGCGACTGCGCACCAGCCCGCCCCGGCGCAGGTCGCCGAGCACCGCCTCGAGGAACTTGTGCGGGATGTTCTGCGCCCGCGCCAGGTTCTCGGCCTTGGCGGGCGCCTCGCCTGCCGCCGCGAGTTCGAGCAGCGTGCGCACGGCATAGTCCACCCGGGCGGTGATGTGCACGTCGCGCTCCTCGGTTCGATCCTGCGCCGCCGGCGGCGACGGACACAGAATTCCTACCAAACCGGGGGAAAAGCGCGCGAGTCCCGTCCCGCGATCGCCGGTCACGCGGTGACCGTGCGCCGACGCGCCGACGCCGCACACAGCGCGAGCCCGACGACGACCCATGCGCTCAGCACCAGCACCGCCGTCCCACCGCCGTGTCCGTCGAAGAAGGCGACCGAGCGGACCACGGTCCCCGCGGCGCCCGGTGGCAGCAACTGGCCGAACGCACCCCATCCCTGCGGCAACCACGCCGCGGTGGTCGCGAAGCCCGACAGCGGGTTGCCGACGAACAGCATCAGGACCGCACCGGCACCGAAGCCGGGCAGGCCGAAGAGCGACTCGAGGCCCAGCAGGGGCAGCGAGACGGCGGCCAGGCTCAGCGCGAGCGCCCCCGCGGTCGCCCAGTAGTTCCCGGTCAGGCTGCCGAACCCGAACTGCAGGACGGCAGTGAGAGTCAGCCCCGCGAGCACCGCGAAGCCGATCGCGCCGAGCACGCGCAGGCCGACGCGCCCGGGGAACAACCTGACGAGCGCGATCGCCGGCACCAGACCGCCGAGAACCAGGGGCAGGGCCAGCGAGTTCAGGCCGGCCCCGGCCGGGTCGTCGGCGGGCAGCGGCACGACGTCGCGCACGGGGACGGGCCGCCCGAGTGTCTGCGACAGTCCGGCGGCCGTGGCGGTCAGCACCTGCGCGACGGGGGCCCCGCCCGCGCCGGCGACATACATCGCGGGCCCGTCCGGTTCGACGGCGAGACCGCCGACGACCGCACGCTGCTCGATCGCCGTGCGCAGCGCCTCCACGTCGTCGTATCGCTGTGGCGAGAACGCGCCGGGCCGGGCGTCGGCGAGACCGGCCTCGATCCGGGCGACGGCCGGATCCGGCCCGGCCACCCCGATCTTCAGCCCGTGCGGGCCGCTCTCGACCGCCGGGGCGGCGAAGGCGAACAGCATCAGGGCGATCACGGCGGTGAGCGCGAGCACGACACCGACGACACGAACTGCGTCGGGCGGAGCGTGCCGGGCGGTGGCGGGGTCCGGGGAGGAGGTCGGGGCGGCCATGACGACTCCTTGAAGTGGAGGATTGCTCTCCGTTTATGTGGAGTATATTCCTCCGGTAGGAGCGGGGATGTCAACCCGCCGACCACAGGAGAGTGCATGCGCGCCGACGCCGCCCGCCGACGCGAGGCCCTGATCCTCGCCGCCCGCGACGTGCTCGCCGAACGGGGACACGACGCGCCCCTCGACGCCATCGCCGAGCGTGCCGGCGTCGGCATCGCCACCCTCTACCGCAACTTCCCCACGCGCGACGATCTCGCGCACGCGGTGGCCCGTCGCACCCTCACCGAAGCGGGCGCGGCCGCGGATCGCGCCCTCGCCGCGATGGTGTCGGATCCCGAAAGCGCCTGGGCCGAGTTCGTCGACACCGCCGTCCGGCTGCGGCTCGGCGCCCTGATTCCGGCCCTCATCGTCGAGAGCTACCGGGAACTGCCCGGTGACGTCCTCGAGATCCGGGAGGGCACCAAGGCGCGCGTCACCGAACTCGTCCACGCCGCACAGCGAGCAGGCCTCGTCCGCGACGACGTCCAGCCGATCGAGGTGATCATGGCGGTCGCCCGGCTCACCCGCCCCCACGTGCGGTTCGTCGACGACGTCGTGCCCGGCCTCGTGCCCCGGATGATCGCGATCTACCTCGCCGGCCTGCGCCCCGACGGCCGGCCGCTGCCCCGGTGACCGCCGGACCTCCGTAGTGACCGGCAACACATTCCGGTAGATTGGACGCCTGTTCACATCACTCCCGGAGGACCGAATGTGGGAGACCCTGACGGCGTCCTGGGCGTCGCTGCTCGAGCCCCTGCACGACCCCGTCGCGCTGGCCATCCCGGCGTTCCTGCTGTTCCTCGCTCTCGAGTGGGCCGCCGCGCGCACGCTCGAGCACGTCGAACCCGGGGCCGACGGGCACACCCGCCCGCCCCGCGGTGGCTACGAGGCCCGTGACGCACGCACGAGCATCTCCATGGGACTCGTCTCCATCGGCACCAGCGCCGCGTGGAAGGTGCTGGCTCTCGTCGGCTACTCGGCGATCTGGGTGTATCTCGCACCGTGGCACCTACCGGCGGACGCCTGGTACACGTGGGCGATCCTGATCCTCGGCATCGACGTGCTCTACTACTGGTACCACCGGACGGCACACCGGGTGCGCCTGGTGTGGGCGACCCACCAGGCGCATCACTCGAGCGAGTACTTCAACTTCGCCACCGCCCTGCGCCAGAAGTGGAACAACAGCGGCGAGATCCTCATGTGGCTGCCGCTGCCCTTCCTCGGCATCCCGCCGTGGATGGTGTTCGTCGGATTCTCCGTCTCGCTCGTGTACCAGTTCTTCGTGCACACCGAGCGGGTGGGCACGCTGCCCCGGCCCGTCGAGTTCGTCTTCAACACCCCGTCGCACCATCGGGTGCACCACGGCTGCGACCCCGAATACCTCGACCGCAACTACGGCGGCATCCTGATCCTCTGGGACCGCCTGTTCGGCACCTTCCGCCGCGAGACCCACCGTCCCACGTACGGACTCACCAAGCCCGTCGGCACCTACAACATCTGGCGGCTGCAGACGCACGAATACCAGGCCATCGCCCGCGACTGGCGTACCGCGACCCGCGGGCGCGACAAGCTGGGGTACGTGTTCGGCCCTCCGGGCTGGGCGCCGTCGCGCCCGGCCACGGTCACGAGTGCGCAGTTGTCGTCACGACACGCCGGGTGACCCGACGAGAACTGCACATTCGACGAACGACAACGGCCCCGATCCGGTGAATCGGATCGGGGCCGTTCGTGGCGGTGGCGGAGGGATTTGAACCCTCGGACGGGGGTTACCCGTCACACGCTTTCGAGGCGTGCTCCTTAGGCCGCTCGGACACGCCACCGCCCACGACTTTACCGGATTCGGTCCCGGAGTTGAAATCCCCAGGTCACGACGGTTCCGGGAGCCGCTGCGCGCGGAAGAAGTCCTCGAGCACTGCGGCGCATTCCTTCTCGAGGACCCCGCCGCGCACCTGCGGACGATGGGTGAGCCGGCGATCACGCACCACGTCCCACAGCGACCCCACCGCACCCGTCTTCGGCTCCCACGCCCCGAAGACCACGCGATGCACCCTGGCCAGCACCAGCGCGCCCGCGCACATCGTGCACGGCTCCAGCGTCACGGCCAGCATCGTGCCCTCGAGGCGCCAGCCGTCGCCGTGCACCTTCGCGGCCGCGCGTAGCGCCAGGATCTCCGCGTGCGCCGTCGGGTCGCCCGTCGCCTCCCGCGAATTCGCCGCCCGGGCCAGTTCGGTCCCGTCGGCGGCGAACAGGACGGCACCCACCGGCACGTCCCCGGCCGGCGCCGCGGCGGCCGCCTCCAGCGCGGCCCGGATCAGCGCCTCGTCGTCGCGCAGGCCCATCTAGCGGCGCAGCTTGTCCAGCGCCGTGGCGAGCACATCGTCGAACCCGAGCCGCTGGGCGATCTCGTCGATCTGCTCGTCCGGATACAGGTCGGTCTCGGCGGCGATCACCGCCAGCACCGGCTCCGGCAATCCCAGGTCCGCCAGGATTCCCAGGTCGCCCTCCTCCCACGGCTCGATGTCGTCGAGCTCGTCGGGGTCGATGTCCGGGATCTCGATGTTCAGCGCATCGAGCACGTCGGCGGCGATGTCGTAGTCGACCGCCATCGTCGCGTCCGACAGCAGCAGACGCGTGCCCGACGGGGCCGGCCGGACGATGACGAAGAACTCGTCGTCCACGTTGAGCAACCCGAAGATCGCCCCGGTGCTGCGCAACTCGCGCAGCTCCCGGTCGGCCACCTCGAGGCTCGTCAACACCGCCGCCGACAGTGCCTTGCACTTCCAGCGACCGTCCTCCCGCGTCACGGCGACCCCGAACCCGTCGAGATCCTCGGTCGAACTCACGGAGGGACTCTTGTTCCCCGCACGCTGCGCAGCCATGGGCGCAACGGTAGTCGGCGCGGTCCCGTGAATGAAGTCCAGCGGGCGATGTGCCAACCTGGTCGGGTGCCCACCTCCGCGTCCACCCCGCCCGTGTGCGTACTCGGCCTCGGCCTGATCGGCGGATCGTTGCTGCGTGCGGCCGTCGCCGCGGGCCGCGAGGCCTGGGGGTACAACCGCTCGCCGGAGCCCGTCGAGGCCGCCCGAGCCGACGGATTCGACGCCTCCACCGACCTGCCGGCCACGCTGCGGCGCGCCGCGGAATCCGACGCCCTCGTCGTCGTCGCCGTGCCCGTACCCGCAGTCGGCGCCGTGCTCGCGGCGGTCGCCGAGCACGCCCCGCACGTGGCGCTGACGGACGTGGTCAGCGTCAAGTCGCAGGTCGCCGCCCTGGTCGCCGCCCACGGACTCTCCGCACGCTTCGTCGGGGGCCATCCCATGGCGGGCACCGCCGAGTCCGGGTGGTCGGCGGGATTCGCGGAGCTGTTCCGCGACGCGGTGTGGGTGGTCACCGTCGACGAGGGCACCGACCCCGACGTGTGGACGCAGGTCGCCGAGCTCGCCCTCGACTGCGGTTCCGTCGTCGTACCCGCGGAATCGGGCGAGCACGACGCGGCGGTCGCCCGCGTCTCGCACCTGCCCCATCTGCTCGCCGAGGCGCTGGCACTGTCCGGGGCCGCCGGCGGCGACCTGGCGCTGGGTCTGGCGGCGGGATCGTTCCGCGACGGTACCCGCGTCGCCGGGACCACCCCCACGTTGGTCGACGCGATGTGTGAGGGCAACGCCCCGGCGCTGCTCACGGCCCTCGACGAAACCCTCGAGGTGCTGCGGGTCGCTCGGGAACAGCTCGCCGACGGCAGCACCGCCGAGCTGACCGCCGCTGGTCACGCCGCCCGGCGACGGTTCGAGCAACGCGACCGCCGACCCGTCACCGGCGTCGTCCCCGGCGACGACGACTGGCTCGCCCGACTGCGCGAGGCGGGTCGTCGCGGCGAGGTGTGGACGCGGTGACGCTGCGCGACACCACCGCGGCACTCGCGAAAGGCGAGCTGACCGCCACCGAACACGTCCGGCAGGTGCTGGCCGACCTCGACGCCCTCGACGGCACGCCGTGGTCGAATCTCGTGGCCGCCCGCAACGACGGCGCGGCCCTCGAATCGGCGGCCCGCGCCGACGCCGAGCTCGCGGCCGGCAACTGGATCGGTCCGCTGCACGGTGTCGCCGTCGCCGTCAAGGACAACATCGACGTCGC
Source organism: Rhodococcus sp. DMF-1 (assembly GCF_021441945.1). Classification (NCBI taxonomy): domain Bacteria; kingdom Bacillati; phylum Actinomycetota; class Actinomycetes; order Mycobacteriales; family Nocardiaceae; genus Rhodococcus; species Rhodococcus sp. DMF-1. The sequence continues at coordinate 4,940,414 of NZ_CP090442.1, read as the reverse complement.
GGGCATGCCGACCCGCTGCGGCAGCAAGGTCCTCGCCGACGCGGCGCCGGCCGCGCAGGATGCCAGGATCGTCGAGCGGCTCCGCGAGGCCGGCGCCGTCGTGGTCGCCAAGACCCACCTGCACGAGTTCGCGTACGGGCCCAGCGGCCTGGTCAACGCGGCCGGGCCGGCCCGGCACCCGCACGATCCCACCCGCATCACCGGCGGCTCGTCCTCGGGGTCGGCGGCGCTCGTCGCCAAGGGCATCGTGCCGCTGGCACTGGGCACCGACACCGGGTGCAGCGTGCGCACCCCGGCGGCGCTGTGCGGCGTCGTCGGCCTCAAGCCCACGTTCGGCGCGTTGCCGGTCGACGGGGTCTTCCCCCTGTCCACCACCTTCGATCATGTGGGCCTGCTCGCCCGCGACGTCCTCGACGCGGCCCTGGCCTGGGGCGCGCTGCCCGGAATCGCGCACCTGCGCACACCCGTCTCGGGACTGCGGGTCGGACGGCTGCGCGGCGGCATCTGGGACGTGCCCGCTGCGTTCGAGTCCGCGCTCGACGACGCCTGCCGCACCCTCACCGATCTCGGTGCCGAGGTGCGGGACGTGCCCCTGCCGGAAACCGACGACCTCCTCGGCGTCTATCCCGTCGTCACCGGCTCGGAGGCGTACGAAACCCATCAGCGCTGGTTCGAGAACGACCCGGACCTCTACCAGCCGGCCACCGCGGCGCTGCTCGCGGCTCAGCGGGACCGTCCGGCGACGGACTACGTCCGGGCCGTGCGGGCGGCCGTCCGATTGCGCCGCGACGTCCTGCGCCGGCTACGGCGCGACGACGGGCTGGATGCGCTGATCACCGTCACGACCCCGCTGCGCTCGGCCGCGCTCGACAGCGATCCCGCGGCGCTGCGGGGGCCACTGCTGCAGATGTGCATCCCGTTCAGCGTGCTCGGCGTACCGGCGGTGTCCGTCCCTGCTCCGGGCGGCGGTGATCTCCCCATCGGCGTACAGGTGGTCGGGCTGACCTCCGGGACCGGCGGGCACGGCAGTCATCCCGGCGAGTCCACGGCTCTGGCACTCGCGATGGCGGTGGAGGGCACCGACCTCTCCTGACCGACCCGTCCTAGATCCGTCCCGCCAGGCCGGGGTAGTTCACGACGAACCCATCGCCGTCGACCGTCACCGACGAACTGGACACCGGGGACAGGACGTGGATGCCGTCGGCTGCGCTGCTGTAGACGAGCGTGGCCTCCTCGATGCCGAGATCGAGCAGATTCACGTAGACGACCGGCACCTCGAGTTCGTCCGCGCCGGACTGCAGCCCGTAGCGGCGGATCGGCAGCGCATTGAAGAACGGGCTGAGGATGACGTCGACGTCGAGTGCACCGCCGAACGCCGACCGCTGGTGCTGGGTGCCGTTGTCGACCATCCAGATGCCCTCCTCGGACCGGCTGATCGACATGTGCCTCTCACCGGCGGCCAGGGTCGTGCGCACCGACAACCGGCGCGTGACACCGTTCTCGTCGGTCACGAGGTCGTACGACGCGCTGAACGCGGGATGCTCCGCGCACTGCGCGCCCACGATCCGGCCCGCCGCCTTGATGCGATCGCCGCTCAGTTGGACACGCACCGACTCCATCCGAGGAACGTCGTACGCCCGCCACGTCAGAATCGCGGGCCAGTTCGATGCTGGGCTCGCCGCAGACCGCGCGGCATCGGGGACTGGGATGCTCACGTGTCTACGTTAAGCGACGAGCCACTCCCGGGGAGCAGGGGTGCCGGGAATCGTGCCCTTCGTGTAGCACACGACCCCTTCGAACGTGTCTGCCGTCACACCACGGGGACATGTCCGCGACACCACGACGGGGTGTCCGCACGGTGACCGACCTCCTTGTGCGGCGCGTTTGAGCACGTAACCCGCTGCCCGGGAAAGACTGGCCTACAGTCGCCTCATGCGTACCGTGTGGACAGTTCCTCAGAACATCGCCCAGATCCTCCTGGAGTCCCCCGAGATCCAGATGTTCCTGACCAGCAACGAGCTGCCCGACACCGCCGCGGACCCTCGCCGGCGGCTTGCCGAGTTCACGCATGCGCTCGCCGCCCTGGCCCGCCACACCGGACGCACCTTCGGCTCTGTCGATGCAGCCAACCGCGAACTGTTCGGGGGCTCCGCCGGAACCGTGCCGGTGGCGCTGCGTCTGGCCGTCCTGCGCGAGATCGTCACCGACGTCGACGACCGCACCCCCACCCCGGACCCGCTGCCGGCGACGGTCGTCGAACAGCTCGGTGCCTACGTGTACGCCCTCGTCGACCCGCGCGACCATACCGTCCTGCACGTCGGGCAGGGCCGCGGGAACCGGCTGTTCGTCCTGACCTGGACCGCGCTCGGCGAAGACCACAAACTCGCCGCCGGCGGCGAAGCCGCGCCCGCACAGACCCCCGAAACCGACGCGGCCGTGCGCCGGATCCGTGCCGTCTACGACTCCGGCTACTCCGTAGGTCACTACGTCGTGGCCGACCGGGTGGCCCCGGCCGTGGACGCCGATCACGCCGCCGGCTTCACCGCGCAGGCCCTCGTCTCGGTACTGGGGTTGCTCGAACCGCACGACGGCGAGATCGTGCTGACCAATCTCGTCGGCGCCACCGAGGAATCCGACCGGGTGGCCCGTCCCGTCGAGGAGTTGATTCGTCAGTACTCCGCGGAGGCCGCACCCGAGCTGCCCACGCCGTGCGTCGTGCTCCGGATCACCGAGGCGAAATCGGCGTCCGCCGAGCAGGTCCGTGGGCTCGCCGACCGTCCGTGGCCGGCCGGAGCGTCGGCACGCCGGATCGACGGCCTGCCCATCCTGGTCGTCGCCGACAACATCGTCCGCGGCGCCTACCGGGCCACCGGGTGGGAAGCGGCCTCCCGCACCGAGGACAACGGCGGCACGATCCTCTACCGCTTCCTCGGCGACGCCGATCCCGAACTCGAGAAGCTCTTCGTCGACACCCGTCTGACGCCGGATCGGCTGGGGCTCAAGCGCTGGCCGTCCCACGGCTGGGCGCCGCGACTCACCCGGGCCCTGCCCCACAGGCCGAGACCCTGATCCTGGTCCGGGCCGTGTCGTCACGGCCCGGACTTCCTACCGACGGTTCTCCCGGATCACCTGCCGCTCGGGGTGAGAATGGGTGCGTGCAGGTCGTAGTAGTGCACATCGCCCTGTAGCCGCATCTCCTCTTCCAGCAGCGGCCGCAGATCGTCGGGTATCTCCATCCGTTCGTGGGCACGCGCCTCGTCCTCGGACGAGAAGTACATGGTCTCGACGTACCCGTCGTCGCCGTAGGTGGCGAACGTGCCGCCGATGATCTCGGGTCGCAACTGATGCACCCGTTCCTGGCTCTGCACGAGCAGGCTCTTCATCCGCCCGACATCGGGGCTGTGCCCCTCCATCACCTGAACGAACCCTGCGGTGTCGGAGCCACCTTCCATCCACACCTCGACGTCGCGGCAGTCGTGGACGACGATCTCGCCGTCGAAGCACTGCTCCGCCTCGGCCCACCACTCGCCCTGCTCCGGACGTTCACTGTTCCGGCGGGCCGCCTCTTCCGATTCGAACCGGGCCACCGACACGAAGGTGCCGTCGTCACTGAATCCCGACGTGCTGCCCAGATAGCCCACGGCGCCGGGGCGCAGCTCGTCCGTCCACCGCTGCAGGCAGTCCTTCAACCCCTGCTCGTCGCGGACCTTTCCCTGCCAGACCTGAATGAACATCTCCATCGCCTCCGCGTGCGGGACGAGCCCGCACCCAAACGATTTCCGTGGCCGACCCGTCGCCGTCCACCACCGACGTCACCCGACGGCCGGCGATCGCGACCACCGTGGAGTCAATGATTCGCCTGTGCCGGACCGCGGACAAGAGCGGACGGGCCGGAACATGCAGAAATGCCGGAAGCCCCCCGACGAGGTCGGGGGGCTTCCGGTAACGGGTGTTCGGCGGTGTCCTACTCTCCCACACCCTGTCGGGTGCAGTACCATCGGCGCAGACAGGCTTAGCTTCCGGGTTCGGAATGGGACCGGGCGTTTCCCTGTCGCTATGGCCGCCGTAACTCTGCGAAACGTCACGCATCAGAGTTCTCGAATACCCTTGTCGGGCTTCGGTATCTGATGTGTGTGCTGTTTCAGATACCGCACAGTGGACGCGTAGCTTCTTCGTGGTAAGTCCTCGGCCTATTAGTACCGGTCACCTGCATGCGTTGCCGCACTTCCAGTTCCGGCCTATCAACCCGGTGGTCTGCCGGGGGCCTTACCCCTCGAGGGGGTGAGAAACCTCATCTTGGAACAGGCTTCCCGCTTAGATGCTTTCAGCGGTTATCCCTTCCGAACGTAGCCAACCAGCCGTGCCCCTGGCGGGACAACTGGCACACCAGAGGTTCGTCCGTCCCGGTCCTCTCGTACTAGGGACAGCCTTCCTCAAGTTTCTAACGCGCGCGGCGGATAGAGACCGAACTGTCTCACGACGTTCTAAACCCAGCTCGCGTGCCGCTTTAATGGGCGAACAGCCCAACCCTTGGGACCTACTCCAGCCCCAGGATGCGACGAGCCGACATCGAGGTGCCAAACCATCCCGTCGATATGGACTCTTGGGGAAGATCAGCCTGTTATCCCCGGGGTACCTTTTATCCGTTGAGCGACACCGCTTCCACATGCCGGTGCCGGATCACTAGTCCCGACTTTCGTCCCTGCTCGACCTGTCGGTCTCACAGTCAAGCTCCCTTGTGCACTTGCACTCGACACCTGATTGCCAACCAGGCTGAGGGAACCTTTGGGCGCCTCCGTTACATTTTGGGAGGCAACCGCCCCAGTTAAACTACCCACCAGGCACTGTCCCTGAACCCGATCAGGGTCCGAGGTTAGAGGTCCAATACGATCAGAGTGGTATTTCAACAACGACTCCACGGTAACTGGCGTCACCGCTTCACAGTCTCCCACCTATCCTACACAAACCGAACCGAACACCAATACCAAGCTGTAGTGAAGGTCCCGGGGTCTTTTCGTCCTGCCGCGCGTAACGAGCATCTTTACTCGTAATGCAATTTCGCCGAGTCTGTGGTTGAGACAGCAGAGAAGTCGTTACGCCATTCGTGCAGGTCGGAACTTACCCGACAAGGAATTTCGCTACCTTAGGATGGTTATAGTTACCACCGCCGTTTACTGGGGCTTAAATTCTCAGCTTCGCGGATCGCTCCGCTGACCGGTCCTCTTAACCTTCCAGCACCGGGCAGGCGTCAGTCCGTATACCTCGTCTTACGACTTCGCACGGACCTGTGTTTTTAGTAAACAGTCGCTTCTCTCTGGTCTCTGCGACCACCCCCAGCTCCGACCGCGAAGGTCTTCACCAGGGCCGGTCCCCCTTCTCCCGAAGTTACGGGGGCATTTTGCCGAGTTCCTTAACCACAGTTCTCTCGATCGCCTCGGTATTCTCTACCTGACCACCTGTGTCGGTTTGGGGTACGGGCCGTGTGAAAGCTCGCTAGAGGCTTTTCTCGGCAGCATAGGATCATGGAATTCGCCTCATTCGGCTACGCATCACCTCTCAGGCTCGTGCGACACGGATTTGCCTATGTCACGCCCTACAGGCTTACACCGGTACAACCACTGACCGGCCCCACTACCTTCCTGCGTCACCCCATCGCTTGGCTACTACCACCGAAGGTCCCGTGCAGCAGGATCCCGTCTCCCGAAGGAGATCGATCACCCTTTGGACGGTTAGTACCGATGATTCACCAGGGGCGCGTTCACACGGGTACGGGAATATCAACCCGTTGTCCATCGACTACGCCTGTCGGCCTCGCCTTAGGTCCCGACTCACCCTGGGCGGATTAACCTGGCCCAGGAACCCTTGGTCATTCGGCGGACGAGTTTCTCACTCGTCTTTCGCTACTCATGCCTGCATTCTCACTCGCGCCGCCTCCACACCTGGATCACTCCGGCGCTTCCCCGGCGGCACGACGCTCCCCTACCCACCCACACCACTGCACCCGTCTCCGCAGAAACGAGTGGGTGTTGTGTGAGTGCCGCGGCTTCGGCGGTGTACTTGAGCCCCGCTACATTGTCGGCGCAGAACCACTTGACCAGTGAGCTATTACGCACTCTTTCAAGGGTGGCTGCTTCTAAGCCAACCTCCTGGTTGTCTCAGCGATCCCACATCCTTTTCCACTTAGTACACGCTTAGGGGCCTTAGCCGGCGATCTGGGCTGTTTCCCTCTCGACTACGAAGCTTATCCCCCGCAGTCTCACTGCCGCGCTCTCACTCACCGGCATTCGGAGTTTGGCTGATTTCGGTAAGCTTGTGGGCCCCCTAGACCATCCAGTAGCTCTACCTCCGGTGAGAAACACGCGACGCTGCACCTAAATGCATTTCGGGGAGAACCAGCTATCACGGAGTTTGATTGGCCTTTCACCCCTACCCACAGCTCATCCCCTCAGTTTTCAACCTAAGTGGGTTCGGGCCTCCACGACGTCTTACCGTCGCTTCACCCTGGCCATGGGTAGATCACTCCGCTTCGGGTCTAGAACATGCCACTGATACGCCCTGTTCGGACTCGCTTTCGCTACGACTACCCCACACGGGTTAACCTCGCGACATGCCACTAACTCGCAGGCTCATTCTTCAAAAGGCACGCCGTCACCCCCAGCAGACCGAACTGCTCGAAGGCTCCGACGGATTGTAAGCGCACGGTTTCAGGTACTATTTCACTCCCCTCCCGGGGTACTTTTCACCTTTCCCTCACGGTACTAGTCCGCTATCGGTCACCAGGGAGTATTCAGGCTTATCGGGTGGTCCCGACAGATTCACAGCAGATTTCACGGGCCCGCTGCTACTCGGGTATCCGAATCGACAGTCACCGTGTTTTCGTCTACGGGATTCTCACCCTCTACGACGGGCCGTTCCAGACCACTTCGACTAACACAGGCGATTTCTCACTGTCGGCCGGTGCGGCAGCACCGACACATCGAACCCCACAACCCCGAACACACAACCCCTGCCGGGTATCGCATGTGCCCGGTTTAGCCTCTTCCGCTTTCGCTCGCCACTACTCACGGAATCACATGTTGTTTTCTCTTCCTGTGGGTACTGAGATGTTTCACTTCCCCACGTTCCCTCCACACGCCCTATATATTCAGGCGCGGGTAACACGACATCACTCGTGCTGGGTTTCCCCATTCGGAAATCCTCGGATCACAGCTCGGTTGACAGCTCCCCGAGGCATATCGCAGCCTCCCACGTCCTTCATCGGCTCCTGGTGCCAAGGCATCCACCGTACGCTCATAAACACTTACAACAAAGATGCTCGCGTCCACTGTGCAGTTCTCAAACAACACACAACAACCGATACTGGGGAAAGAAGAACCCTTCCCGTTCCCGGTCATCGTCGCTGACAAAACACTCGCGTGTTCTCTCAGGACCCAACAGTGCACCGATATAACTCTCTTCCCGCCGGCACTCGGACCGGCGGTGACGAAGAAAATACCTGTCAGCGTTCCACCCATGAGCTCCTGCCGTTCCACGTGTGGGAACGAAACAGTCTCTGCCCGAGAGGCATTCACCTGTGTGAACCCTCACCGGGAGAAGTGCTCCTTAGAAAGGAGGTGATCCAGCCGCACCTTCCGGTACGGCTACCTTGTTACGACTTCGTCCCAATCGCCGATCCCACCTTCGACGGCTCCCTCCCACGAGGGGTTAGGCCACCGGCTTCGGGTGTTACCGACTTTCATGACGTGACGGGCGGTGTGTACAAGGCCCGGTAACGTATTCACCGCAGCGTTGCTGATCTGCGATTACTAGCGACTCCGACTTCACGGGGTCGAGTTGCAGACCCCGATCCGAACTGAGACCGGCTTTAAGGGATTCGCTCCACCTCGCGGTATCGCAGCCCTCTGTACCGGCCATTGTAGCATGTGTGAAGCCCTGGACATAAGGGGCATGATGACTTGACGTCGTCCCCACCTTCCTCCGAGTTGACCCCGGCAGTCTCCTGCGAGTCCCCACCATTACGTGCTGGCAACACAGGACAAGGGTTGCGCTCGTTGCGGGACTTAACCCAACATCTCACGACACGAGCTGACGACAGCCATGCACCACCTGTACACCGACCACAAGGGAAACCCCATCTCTGGGGCGGTCCGGTGTATGTCAAACCCAGGTAAGGTTCTTCGCGTTGCATCGAATTAATCCACATGCTCCGCCGCTTGTGCGGGCCCCCGTCAATTCCTTTGAGTTTTAGCCTTGCGGCCGTACTCCCCAGGCGGGGCGCTTAATGCGTTAGCTACGGCACGGATCCCGTGGAAGGAAACCCACACCTAGCGCCCACCGTTTACGGCGTGGACTACCAGGGTATCTAATCCTGTTCGCTACCCACGCTTTCGCTCCTCAGCGTCAGTTACTGCCCAGAGACCCGCCTTCGCCACCGGTGTTCCTCCTGATATCTGCGCATTTCACCGCTACACCAGGAATTCCAGTCTCCCCTGCAGTACTCAAGTCTGCCCGTATCGCCTGCAAGCCCGCAGTTGAGCTGCGGGTTTTCACAGACGACGCGACAAACCGCCTACGAGCTCTTTACGCCCAGTAATTCCGGACAACGCTCGCACCCTACGTATTACCGCGGCTGCTGGCACGTAGTTGGCCGGTGCTTCTTCTGTACCTACCGTCACTTGCGCTTCGTCGGTACTGAAAGAGGTTTACAACCCGAAGGCCGTCATCCCTCACGCGGCGTCGCTGCATCAGGCTTGCGCCCATTGTGCAATATTCCCCACTGCTGCCTCCCGTAGGAGTCTGGGCCGTGTCTCAGTCCCAGTGTGGCCGGTCGCCCTCTCAGGCCGGCTACCCGTCGTCGCCTTGGTGGGCCGTTACCCCACCAACAAGCTGATAGGCCGCGGGCCCATCCTGCACCGGAAAACCTTTCCACCCCGGAACATGCATCCCGAGGTCCTATCCGGTATTAGACCCAGTTTCCCAGGCTTATCCCGAAGTGCAGGGCAGATCACCCACGTGTTACTCACCCGTTCGCCACTAATCCACCCAGCAAGCTGGGCTTCATCGTTCGACTTGCATGTGTTAAGCACGCCGCCAGCGTTCGTCCTGAGCCAGGATCAAACTCTCCGTTGAAGACTCTCAATCAAACCCCGAAGGGCCGATCAGCCATAAGCGTAGAGCCGAATCACTAGCAAAAAACTCAAACTAGCAAAAACACTGACCACCACAGACGGAAGAATGCGGCAGCCAGCAACGATCATCACGACGCCTCATCGGCTTGACACCATGGTCGGCGTCTGATCTGATCGCACCAAATAAAAAATTTGGCACTGACATTCATCGGCACACTGTTGAGTTCTCAAAGAACACGCACACACCATCGCTCCGCACCTTCAGTGCCTTGCTCCGGGGCAACCGTTCCAGCCTAACATCGGGGGCCTTCGGAGTCAAAACTCTGCGGCCGATCCGATCTCGGGGCGATTGGAAACCTTACCAGAAGGTTCTCAATCAAGGTAATCAGGCGCCTGCGTCCAACCTCGTTGTCCCGAGCCCCTGCGGGCCGGGTCGGTGTCCGTGTCGCTCTGACCTGGAATAAGTTACGTGAACATCCGGCTGTACGCCAAATCGCCAGCTCAGAGCCATCATTTGCGCTCGAGTACGTGTGTTTCCGGGACGCGGAACCGTCCTGTGCCCGGCTGCGTCTCATCTACCGAGGGCTACGTGCCACCCACTCAGGTACAGGAGACCCATGAGCGGCTTTCCCGCAGAGATCGTCGAGCCGGCCCGGATGGATGGCCCCGACCCGCGTTCGCTCGCGGCGGCGCTGTGCGCCGCCGCCTGCGACGACATGCTCGACACGCTCGACGAGGTCCTCCTCGAGCTCGACGCAGACGCGTCGGACGGCTGTGCGTGTGACGTCGCACCGCGCGTCGCCGCAAGGATCGCGACCGTCGTCCGGATGAAGGCCGCGTTCGAGTCGTCGCGTCCCCTCGGGTAGCCGTGCCGGCTTTCGGCGACAGTGATCACGGCATCACGCGTCGCGGCACGGGCCGCCCGATTTCTCGAGTAACGTGCTCCGTGAGCAAAGCGAGAAAGGGTGCCGTGACGTCGACCGGGAACATGGTGGGATTGTTCGCCGGAATCGGCGGACTCGAGCTCGGACTGGCCGAGCACGGCTGGCGCACCGAACTGCTCTGCGAGATCGACGCCGGAGCGCAAGCCGTACTTCGCGCTCGCTTCACCGACGTGACGCTGCACACCGATGTCACGCGCCTTCGTTCCCTTCCTCAGGCAACCGAGATCGTCACCGCGGGCTTTCCGTGCCAGGACCTGTCGCAGGCCGGCCGGACCGCCGGCATCACCGGCTCCCGGTCGGGCCTCGTCGACGAGGTGTTCCGGTTGGTGCGGCGCAAGCAGGGACCGCGCTGGCTGCTCATCGAGAACGTCCCCTTCATGCTGCAACTCGGCCGCGGCGCCGCGATGCGTCACATCACCGACGCGCTCGAAGATCTCGGGTACGCGTGGGCGTACCGGGTCGTCGACGCCCGCGCGTTCGGACTTCCGCAGCGGCGACAGCGGGTGCTCATGCTCGCCTCGCGGACCGACGATCCCCGCGCGGTGCTCTTCGGCGAGGACGCCGGTGCCCCCGCGGAAGGCGATCCCGACACCCACCCGTGCGGCTTCTACTGGACGGAAGGCGTACGCGGTCTGGGCTGGGCGGTCAACGCCGTGCCCACCCTCAAGGGCGGGTCCACGGTCGGCATCGCCAGTCCGCCGGCGGTGCGGTTGCCGTCGGGAGAGATCGTCACGCCCGGTCTGATCGACGCCGAACGGCTCCAGGGCTTCGACCCGGACTGGACCGCACCCGCCACCCAGGCACCGGGCGTTCGGACCGGGCATCGGTGGCGGCTCGTCGGCAACGCCGTGAGCGTCCGCATGGCCGCCTGGGTCGGGGGACGGCTCGGCCGGCCCATCGACTACTCCCCCGACCACGAGACACCGCTGCGGCCGGGGGACCCCTGGCCGAGTGCCGCCTGGGGGGCCCGGCGACGAGCGTTCCGGGTGCACGAGTCGCACTGGCCGGTCCAGGAGCCGTACGAGGACCTCGCGGGATACCTGGAGGACGCGCGACTGCTGTCCGCACGGGCCACGGCCGGATTCCTGCGGCGGGCCCGGTCCGGCAACCTGAGATTCGTGCCCGGCTTCCTCGACGACGTCGAGTCCCACCTCGACCGCATGGGCGGCTTCCCCGAAGCCGCGGCCTGAGGACGGATCCGGCTGCCGTGCCCTCCACCGACCCGCAGACCAGCGCCCGGATGAGACGGCAGCGACGCCGGGACACCGCCCCCGAGGTGGCCCTGCGCCGGGAGCTCCACGGGCGCGGGGTGCGCTACTTCGTCGATCGGGCGCCGCTGAAGGGCATCCGTCGACGCGCCGACCTGGTGTTTCCGCGTCGCCGAGTGGCGGTGTATGTCGACGGGTGCTTCTGGCACCGTTGCCCGCAGCACGCCACCGATCCGAAGAACAACGCCGAGTGGTGGGCCGCCAAGCTCGCCGCCAACGTGGCCCGGGACCGGAATACCGACGCCGCGCTCGCCGCGGCCGGGTGGACGGTGGTGCGGATCTGGGAGCACGAGAATCCCGCGGAGGCCGCGGACCGGGTGCAGGCCGCATTGTCCGCGACCGAACCGGGTACTGCCGATTCCTGACTACCGAAGGGAGGATGCGGTGGAACCGGCAATCGCGCTCGTTCTGGGAGCGCTCCTCGGGGTCCTGCTCGGCCTCCTCGGTGGCGGCGGATCCATCCTCGCGGTTCCCGCCCTGGTGTACGGCCTCGGACTCGAGTTCCGCCAGGCCATCCCCATCTCGCTGATCGTCGTCGGAGCGGCAGCCCTGTCCGGGGCGATCCCCAAGATCCGGGCCGGGCAGGTCGACTGGCGGCTGGCCGCGGTGTTCGCCGCGGCCGGCATCCCCGCGACGTTCGCGGGCACGGCGGTCGGCACGTTGCTGCCGCAGCCGGTACTGCTGGTGGGCTTCGCCGCCGTGATGGTGCTGGCGGGCATCCGGATGCTGCGCGAGAACGACGACGCCGGAACCGCGTGCACGACCGGTGACTCCGGCATCGACTGGAAGCGATGCGCGCCGAGGTCGATCCCGGCCGGTGTGGGAGTGGGCTTCCTGACCGGGCTGTTCGGCGTCGGAGGCGGCTTCCTGATCATCCCCGCGCTGGTGATCCTCCTCGGGTTGGAGATGAGCGTCGCCGTGGGGACCTCGCTGATCGTCATCGTCGCCAACTCGACGGCCGGGCTCGTCGCGCACATCGGGGACGCCGACATCGACTGGCCGCTCACCGCGGCGTTCGCCGGGGCCGCGGTCGTCGCGTCACTGGTTGCCGGTCACCTCGGTACCCGCATGGAAACCGACCGGCTGCGGCGGTGGTTCGCCTGGCTCGTCTTCGTCGTGGCCGCGTACGTGCTGGTGGACACCCTGTTCCTGCGCTGAGCCGGAACTCGTCGGGTAACCGGCGCATTCTTCGTACGCCCCCGGGTATCCGGGGGCATAGTGAGAAAGCACCGTGGGAAGGCACCGACATGGACGTATCGATCATCGAAACCTCGAGTCTCGGCGACCGCAGCTATCTGATCACCGAGGCGGACGTGGCCGTCGTGGTGGATCCCCAGCGCGACATCGACCGGGTGCTCGCGCTCGCCAACGACCGCGAAGCGCGCATCACCCACGTCCTCGAGACCCACATCCACAACGACTACGTCACCGGCGGGCTGGAACTGTCCCGTGCCGTCGAGGCCGAGTACATCGTCCCGGCCGGCGACGATGTGGACTACGAGCGACGCGCCGTCCACGACGGCGACCTGATCGACGCCGGTCCCATCCGGCTGCGGGTGATGCACACACCCGGGCACACCCACCACCACGTCAGCTACGTGCTGCTCGACGAGACCGGCGCCACGCACGGAATCTTCACCGGCGGGTCGATGCTGTACGGATCCACCGGCCGCACCGACCTCGTCGGCCCGCAGTACACCGAGGAACTGACCCACGCGCAGTTCCACTCCGTGCGACGGATCGCCGACGAAGTGCCGGCCGACACCCCGGTGTATCCCACCCACGGCTTCGGCAGCTTCTGCTCGGCCACCCCCACCAGCGGCGACTCGTCCACCGTGGGACAGCAGCGCGACGTCAACCCGGCGCTGACCCGTGACGAGCAGGCCTACGTCGACGAACTCATCGCGGGACTCAACACCTATCCCGCGTACTACGCCCACATGGGTGTGATCAACAAGGCGGGTCCGTCGTCGGTCGACCTGTCGCCACCGGAACCGGTCGACCCGGCCGAGCTGCGCCGGCGTATCGACGCCGGCGAGTGGGTCGTCGACCTGCGTGAGCGCACCGCCTTCGCCGCGGGACACCTGGGCGGCACGCTCGGCTTCGAACTGTCCACCTCCTTCGTCACCTACCTGGGTTGGCTCTACAAGTGGGGTGCGCCCCTGACCCTCATCGGCGAGAGCGACGAGCAGATCGCCGACGCCAAGCGCGAGCTGGTCCGCATCGGTATCGACGAACTCGCCGGCGCGGCCGTCGGCGAGATCCACACCCTCGTCAACGGGCACGAACTGCGGTCGTACCGCGTCTCGGACTTCGCGGAACTCACCGGGGAGATCGACAACGAGCGGGTCCGGGTCCTCGACGTGCGCCAGAAGGACGAGTTCGAGGACGGCCACGTGCGCGGGGCGGTCAACATCCCGCTGCACGACCTCGCCGACCGGCTCGACCAGGTCCCGCACGGGGAGGTCTGGGTGCACTGCGGGTCCGGCTACCGGGCCTCGATCGCCGCCTCGATGATCGACCGGATCGACCGCACCGTCGTCCTCGTGAACGACGACTTCGACAAGGCGTACGACCACGGTCTGACCGACTCGTGAGGGTCCCTTCCGGGACCGACGACGAAAGAACCCCCACCGGAGCGGTGGGGGTTCTTCACTGTGCGCCCGAAGGGATTCGAACCCCTAACCTTCTGATCCGTAGTCAGATGCTCTATCCGTTGAGCTACGGGCGCAGTTCGTGCACGCAGTTGTGTCCTGCATGCAGTTCTCGTATTCAGTTGTCGCCGGTGACGCTGCACCGACGTGGCGGAGGCGAGAGGATTTGAACCTCCGGTCCCCCGTAAAGGGGACAACTCATTAGCAGTGAGTCCCATTCGGCCGCTCTGGCACGCCTCCCTGGGGGGTTTCGATTCTCTCGAACCGCCGGGACGAAAGATTACACACGTTCGGACAGCAAACGCAAAACGGCTGGTCAGCGCAGGTTCGAGTCGAACCAGTCGAAGATCCGACGCCGCGCGTCGATGATCGCCGCCTCGGCCGGATCGGTCTCGGGATCGGCCGTGTCGTGCTCGACGGGCGGCTCGTCGGGTCGATGCGCCAGCCCCGGATACCCGATCACCAAGGTGGGCGCATCGGCCCGTCCGGCCGCCTCGCGCAACTGCTCGACGTCGCCGGGCGGGGTCGTGGGATCGTCCTCGCCGTACAGACCGAGCCACGGCGCCTGCAGGCTGCGCACGGCCTCGACGAGTGCGGGGACGTCGGGCCGCAGCGGTTGCAGGATGCCGTGCGCCGCGACGGTGACCGCGGCCCCCACCCGCCGGTTCGCGGCGACGAGGAGCGCCGCCGTGCCGGCGTCGTCGAATCCGATCACGCCGACCGCGTCGGGGTAGACCCCGCTGCGGACCAACCAGTCCATCGCGGCATCGACGTCGTCGAACAGGTTCTGCCCGAACACCTCGTCGTCCTCGGTGAACTCGCGATGGAACAGGTGCGGTGCCACGACCAGCCAGCACTCGGCAGCCAGCACCTCCATGAAGGCCAGCAGGGCCGGTGGAAACTCGCGGGATTCGTGCAACACCACGATGCCACCGCGAAGGGCGCCCTCCGGCCGGAAAACGGTCAGCGGTACCTGCCCCGACCCGTCCGGCAACCGGGCCGCGGCAGTGTGGATTCCCGACATACCGTCCACGATGACACGACCCACCGCGACAGTGCACGTGATCGCCGGGCGCATAATCGGCTGGTGACCCCACGGACCCGCCCCGACCTCGTCTCGATCCCGTCCTATGTGCCCGGCCGCAGCTTTCCGGGCGCGATCAAGCTCGCCAGCAACGAGACCACGGTCGGTCCCCTGCCCAGCGTGCGCGACGCGATCGCCGAGGCGGCGTACTCGGTCCACCGGTATCCGGACAACATGGCTGCCGTGCTCATCGGCGCGCTGGCCGAACGGCTGGGGGTCGAGCCCGAGAACATCGCCGTGGGCAACGGTTCGGTGAGCCTGTGCCAGGAGCTGGTGCTCTCGGCCTGCAACGACGGCGACGAGGTGGTGTTCTCCTGGCGCTCGTTCGAGGCGTACCCGGTGGTGACGGCGGTGGCCGGCGCGAAACCGGTGCCGGTGCCCAACACCCCCGAGCACGGCCACGACCTCGACGCGATGCTCGCCGCGATCACCGATCGCACCCGGGTGGTGTTCGTGTGCAATCCCAACAACCCGACCGGTGCGCTGCTCGGCAGGGCGGAGCTGGAGCGGTTCATCGACGCGGTGCCACCGCAGGTGCTCGTCGCGCTCGACGAGGCGTACTTCGAGTACACCCGCCCGAAGCCCGGCGCGGAACTGGCGGACGGGGTCGTGCTCGCCGCCGGCCGGCCGAACGTCGTGGTGCTCCGCACTTTCTCGAAGGCCTACGGTCTGGCCGGTCTGCGGGTCGGCTACCTGGTCGGCGACCCCTCGGTGATCAAAGTCCTGAACAAGGTGCACACCCCGTTCAGCGTGAGCTCGCTCGCGCAGCAGGCGGCCATCGCCTCCCTGGCGGCCGCCGACGAGCTGCTGGCGCGCACCGACAGTGTGCTCGCCGAGCGCGACCGCGTGCGGACGGGGCTCGTCGACGCCGGATATCCCGTGCCGGAGAGCTACGCCAACTTCGTGTGGTTGCCGCTCGGAGACCGGTCGGCGGCGTTTGCCGAAGCGTGCGCGGAGGCGGGCGTGCTGGTCCGCCCGTACGCGGACGACGGAGTGCGGGTGACCATCGGCGATCCGCACGAGAACGACGCATTCCTGACATTCGCGACCGGCAAGGGCCTCGACATCGCGGAAATTTCGACGTCCTGACCTGCGAGAAAGCGTCTACGAGACCCAACCGTTATCAGCGGGTGGCGATCACGTGACCAACCGTTGGCACACTCGTCCGGTCGGCTAGGGAGCGGAGTGTGCGGATGGGTTCAGGCGTGACACGCCGGTGGACCTTGTCCGCGGCCCTGCTGACCGGAGTCCTGTGGACGTCGCTTGCCGTCCCCGCGACCGCACTACCTCCGGACGCCCTGCCGCTGCGACTGATCGCCTTCCGCGACCTGCACGGCAGCCTGCTCCCACCCCAGGGTCCCCGCAGCGAGGTGGTCCGTTCCGACGGCGCGTCCGTTCCCGCGGGCGGCGCGGCATATCTCGCCGCCTACGTCCGGCAGCTGCGCGCGCAGGCGGACAACTCGGTGCTCTACTCCGTCGGCGACACGTGGGGCTCGTCGCCCATCGAATCGGCGATGTTCCACGACGAACCCACCGTGGACCTGCTCAACGGCCTCGATGTGACCGCGGCCGCCCTCGGCAACCACGAATTCGACAACGGCTACGCCGAGTTGCGGCGCCTGCGCGACGGCGGGTGCCACCCCGAGGGCTGCCGGTACGACGAGGAGTACGCCGGAACCGCCTTCCCGCTGATCGCGGCGAACGTCGCGGAGGCCGACGGCAGTCCCGCGGCCCTGCCGTTCAGCGTGGACTACGTCGACGGGGTGCCGGTCGGCGTCATCGGTGTCGCCCCCCAGGACACACCGCAGGTGGTGCGTGGCGACGACATCTCCGGCCTGCAGTTCACCGACGAGATCACGGCCGTCGACCGCACCGCCGACGCGCTCGATGCCCTCGGGGTCCGCTCGATCGTGCTGCTCTACAAGGGGGCGCTGACCCCGTCGGCGGGGACCGACCCGTGCGACCCGGCCGCCGGGCCCGCGCGCGCCCTCACCTCCCGGGTGTCACCGAAGGTGGATGTCGTCGTCACCGCGGACGGCGAGGACAGTTTCAACTGCAGCTACCCGGATCCGGCGGGCAATCCCCGGACCGTGCTGCAGGGCGCCTCACACGGACGCATCGTCTCGGTCGCGGACCTGACCATCGACCGCGAGAGCCGCGACGTGCTGCGCGACCGTACCCACGCGTTCAACCAGGTCGTCACCCACGACATCGCCCCCGACCCGCGCACGCAGCAGTTCGTGGACCGGGCGGTCGACAAGTCCCGCGACGTCGCCGAACGCTTCGTCGGCCGCATCGCCGCCGACCTGACCCGCGACACCACGGCCGGCGGCGAGTCGGCCCTCGGCAATCTCGTCGCGGACGCGCAGCTGGCGGCCGCCGAACCCGCCGGGGCGCAGCTCGCCCTCACCAATCCCGGTGGAGTGCGCGCCGACCTGCTGCATTCCGAGGACGGCGTCGTCACCCACGGCGACACCTACGCGGCCCAACCGTTCGGGAACCGGCTGCAGGTGCTCGAGCTCACCGGTGCGGAACTGGTCGGGGTCCTCGAACAACAGTTCCAGCAGGACGGAAGCGGCGCGAACCGCGAGCGGATCCTCGCCCCGTCGCACACGCTGCGCTACGTCCTCGACCGGGCCGCGGCGCCGGGCGGCCGGATCCGGGACGTCACCGTCGCGGGCCGCCCGCTCGAGCAGGCCGCGACGTACCGGGTGGTCGTCAACGGGTTCCTCGCCGACGGCGGTGACGGGTTCACCGGGTTCACGCACGCGCGACGGACCACCGGGGCGGGCGCCGAACTCGACGCCCTGAACGCCTACCTGGCGGCACACTCGCCCGTCGCGCCGCCGGCCACCGACCGCATCACGGTGCCCTGACCGATCCCGTTCAGTCGAGCCCGAGAGCGCGCTCGAGCGTCGGCCAGGCGGTGCGCAGATCGTCCTGCCAGTACGGCCACGAATGCGTGCCGTACGGGCGGTAGACGATCGTGGCGGGAATCCGCAGCTCCCGCAGTCGCCGGTCGAACCCGATCGTGCACACGAAGGCACCGACCTCGAGCGGGCCGCCCACGTCGAGGGCCTCCGCATCGGGTCCGACGTCGTACGGGCCGGGCAGACCGTTGCCGGTGCTGATGAAGATCTCCTTGCCGCGCAACCGCTCGGCGAGGACGTACGGATCGTGCGCCGCCCACGCCGGATCCCCCGGCGCTCCCCACATGTTGTCCGGATTGCCGCCCTTGTAGGCGACGGTGCCGCGGACCGCGTCCTGCGCGGACGCCTTCGACGTGTCCAGGCACCCGCTCAGCGCGGCCACGCCCCGGTACAGGTCCGGATTCCGGGCGATCAGGCTCGCCGCCCCCGTCGCGCCCATCGACAGGCCGCCGACGGCGTTGACGCCGTTGCCCGCGAAACGGGCGTCGATCAGCGGCGGCAGTTCCTTCGTCAGGAACGTCTCCCACGCGTTCACGCCCAGGACGGGATCCGGGGCGAGCCAGTCCGTGTAGTAGCTCGCGGTTCCGCCGACCGGCAGCACGACGTTCACGTTCTTGTCGGCGACGAAGTCGACGATGTCCGTGCGCTGCGTCCACGTACTCTCGCGGTAGTCCGACTCGGCTCCGGCGCTGACACCGTCGAGCAGGTAGAGAGACGGGCGCGGCGCGTCCCCGGCGGGATGCAGCACCTGCACCTGCACGACCCGCTGCATCGACGGCGAGTACACGAACACCGCCGAACGACGAGGCGTGACGGACTCGACCCGCTCCACCCGCGCGGACGTCGCCGGTTCGGCGGACGCGACGGACAGCGTGGACAGTGGCACGACGAACGCCGCGACGAGCGCCGCGACCGCAGATCTGAGCATCAAGTTCCTTCGTCCCCCGACTTCGGAAACACCGATTCCACAGTACGGACCGGGGCGGGTCAAGAAAGTGGGGCTCGTCACCAACGCGGAGCGCAGCCCTTGGTGACGGCAGGACACGAGGACGCGGGCTACCGCTGCGGGACCGGTTCCGGCGGAAGCCAGCCCTGGTCCGCAGGCAGGTACGACCGGAACATCAGCACGAACTCGCCCGGCGGCGCCGGCAGCCAGTTCGGGCCGGCCGCAATCGGCGGCCGCGACGAAACCCACACGTCGAGCCCACCGTCGGGACCACGGACGAGCCCGGGCGTCCGGTCGCCGACGGCGTAGCGGTCGACGGGGTTGGCGACGAGGAACATGTCCGGGCCGTACACGGTGACGGACCAGAAGCCGCGGTCGTCGACCGGCGGCAGGCCCCCGGGTGGGAAACGCAGGAGATAGCCGGTCTCACCCCGGAGCGTCGTTCCGTCGGCCGCGACGCGGGCCACGTGGTACGTCGACTCCTCCGGCACGTTCGCGCCGAGCCCGATCGTCGCGACGACCGCGCGCTGGAGGTAGTCCGTGCCGTACCGGCCCGCGGTCGGCAGCGAATGCCACACCTCGCCGGACCCTCGATCCGAGTCGACGAGGTCCCGGATGCGTCGCTCGCCGCGGACCACCCCGGTCGCGAGTGCGGCGACGGTGTCCGCGGAACCCGTACTCGGCCGGGCGCCCGGCCGGACCCCGAGGTCCGCGAGTTCGTCGAGCAGCGGTGCGTCCGCCGGCGGGGGCGGATTCGCGGCCAGGATCGCCGACAGTTCGTCGAAGAACTGCGGACCCGACGCCGCGAGCGCCTGCGGGTCGGGGTTGCTGCCGCAGGCGGTCGGCGGCAGCGGCGGCGGTGCCCCGGCGACGGGCGCGGCCAGCACGGTCAACGAGTACTGCCGTTGCGCGGCACGGGCGGCCTCGAGGTCGGTCGCCGACTCCACGAGCGTCCGGCCGATCATCCACGCGTCCCAGGTGGACGACTCGACGACGGCCGCGTCCGCGGGCAGCGGACCGTCCCACCCCGGCGGGACGACGACGTGGGCACCGGCCGCCGGTCCCGTCGCCCGGGTGCCGACGTTGGCGAAGACGTCGGTGTAGATGTCGAGAAACTGGAAGTCGAAGTACCGGGCTCCCATGTCCGGATGGGTCAGCAGCACCGGACCGCCGCGAAGATCCAGCCACGCGATCGAATACAGCGTGTCGACGTTGGGAGCGACGACGACACGCGAGGTGGGATCGGCCGTCGCGGACTGGTGGTGCAGCCGGTTCACCGGTAGCAGGCAGAGCATGTTCGCCCGGGTCCGCGCGAGCGTCACGGGTGCGTAGCCGTAGACGTAACCGTCGGCGGCCACGTCGACCGCGGTCCGTTCGGCCGCCGGTTGCGGCGCCGCGCAGGCGGTCAGCAGGCCCACTGCCAGCGCTGCCGCCGCTCGAACCGCTGCGCCGACCATGGCGCCAGTGTAGGAGGCGAGAACGCGTTCCAGGGATTGTCGGCGGGTCCGCGCGCTGTGGTGCTACTTGCGCGCGTCCGAACGCGCGCGACAAGCACTTTTCCGCGCGACCGTCCCACGAGGAAGCCCGCCACCTGACATGCAGGTGGCGGGCTCCGGCGGAAGCGGAGGGATTTGAACCCCCGGTCGCTCTCACGACGCTCGCTTTCAAGGCGAGTGCATTCGGCCGCTCTGCCACGCTTCCGTGGCAAATCCTAACCACACCGCTCGTCGACGGCCGCCTCCACCTTGGTGAAGATCTCGGAGAGGGCGCGGATCTGCGTCCTCGTGAGCAGGTCGACGAGGTTGCGGCGCACCCCGGCGACGTGGGTGGGCGCGGCCTCGGTGAGGCGGCGCCGGCCCTCGTCGGTGAGAGTGGCCAGGACCCCCCGTCCGTCCTCGGCGCAGGAACTGCGCACCACCATCGACGCCGCCTCCATGCGACGGATCTGGTGGGTGAGGCGGCTGCGGGAGGACAGCACGCCGTCGGCCAGGTCGCTCATGCGCAGCGACCCGTCCGGGGCTTCGGAGAGCAGCACCAGGATCCGGTACTCGGCGAGGGACAGACCGTGGGCCTGCTGCAGGTCGCGATTGAGTCGATCCATCAGCCGGTGATTGCCGTCGATGTAGGCCCGCCATGCCCGCTGCTCGTCCGTGTCGAGCCAGCGCGGGTCGGGACGTTCGGCATGCGGTTCGGCTGTCACGCGGGCAGTGTAAGGGCAGGCCACCACCGGTGTTACTCACTGGTCAGTTCGCTGCGTGTCGCCCCTGCGTCGGCGTGTCGCGATAGCGTCGAACCCATGCGCGCAATCACGATCACCGAACCCGGCGGCCCCGAGGCCATGCAGTGGGCCGAACAGCCCGACCCCACGCCCGGTCCCGGACAGGTCCTGATCGACGTGGCCGCGACGGCCGTCAACCGGGCCGATCTGCTGCAGCGGCGCGGCCTGTACCCGCCGCCGCCCGGATCCAGCGACATCCTGGGCCTCGAATGCTCCGGAGTGATCGCCGAGCTCGGCGAGGGCGTGAGCGGCTGGTCGATCGGCGACCGGGTGTGCGCGCTGCTCTCCGGCGGCGGCTACGCCGAGCAGGTCGTCGTCCCCGCCGGACAGGTCCTGCCCGTACCCGAGGGGGTGGATCTCGCGGTGGCCGCGTCGCTGCCCGAGGTGGCCTGCACCGTGTGGTCCAACGTGGTGATGGCGGCGGGACTGCGCCGCGGCGAGGTGCTCCTCGTGCACGGCGGCGGTGGCGGCATCGGCACCCACGCCGTCCAGGTCGGCAAGGCGCTGGGCGCGAAGGTCGCGGTGACCGCCTCGGCCGGCAAGCTCGACTACTGCCGTGAACTCGGCGCCGACCTGGCGATCGACTACCGCACGCAGGACTTCGTCGCCGAGGTCCGGAATGCGTTCGGCGGCGCCGACGTGGTGCTCGACAACATGGGCGCGGCCTACCTGTCCCGCAACGTCGACGTGCTCGCCCCCGACGGCCGGCTCGTGGTGATCGGCATGCAGGGCGGCGCGAAGGGCGAACTCAATCTCGGCAAGCTGCTCGCCAAGCGGGGGCACGTCCTCGCCACGGGTCTGCGGGGGCGACCGGAGACCGGCCGCTCCGGCAAGAGCACGATCGTCGCGGAGGTCCGTGAGCACGTGTGGCCCTTGATCGCCGAGGCCCGCGTCCGGCCCGTCGTCCACGCAGAGGTGCCGATCACCGAGGCCGGGCGGGCCCACGAGATGCTGGATTCCCCCGATACCGTCGGCAAGGTCGTGCTGCGGATCGACCGGCACTGATCCCGGTCCGCCGGATCAGGGGGCGGTGAGGTTGCGCAGTTCGCGCACGAGCTGGTCGAGCTCGTAGCGGGTGGTGTACGGGGCCAGTCCGACGGTCACCGCGCCGCCCTCGTCGCTGACGCCGAGCGAGTCGAGCAAACGACTCGTGCCGCGGCTGACCGCGACGGACGCGATGCGACGGTCGGCGAGATGCGCGGCGATCTTCTCGGCCGGCACCCCCGCGACGGTGAAGCTCAACGTCGGGACCCGGCTCGACGCACGACCGATCACCATCACGTCGGGCAGGTTGTCCAGCAGGCGCATCAGCCGCTCGAAGAGCTGGTCCTGGTAGCCCTGGAGCGAGCTGATCGACGTCTCGAGGCGCTCCCGCCGCGTACCCGTCGCCTCGTCGTCGAGGGCCGCGAGGAAGTCGACGGACGTGACGAGCCCGGCGAGCATCGCGAACTGGTGGCCGCCGACTTCGAGCCGCTCCGGACCGCGGGCGTGCGGATCCAGGGAGACCGCGGGGATCCGGTCGAGCTGCGCCGGGTCACGGAACACCAGGGCGCCGACCTGCGGTCCTCCCCAGGCGGAGGCGTCGAGGGCGAGCACGTCGGCGCCGAGCTCGTGGATGTCGACGTGCGCGTAGGGCGCGGCCCCCGCCGCGTCGACCACCATGAGTCCCCCGACCTCGTGGACCCGGTCGGCGGCGACGCGCACGTCCGGCGCGGACCCCACCAGCGACGATGCCGCGGTCAGCGCGACGAGCCGCGTCGTCGGGGTGATCAGTTCCTCGAACTGCCAGCTCGGCAGCTCGCACGTCTCGATCTCGACCTCGGCCCACCGCACCTGCGCGCCGTACCGGCTCGCGACGCGCAACCACGGCGCCACGTTCGCCTCGTCGTCCAGCCGGGACAGCACGAGCCCGGTGCCGAGCCCGAGCCGGGAGCTGAGCGACTCCGCGAGCCAGGCCAGCAGGACCGCCCGATCCGGTCCGAGCACCACACCGGCCGGGTCCCCGCCGACGAGATCGGCCACGGCGACCCGCGCCGCCTGCAGCAGCGACGCGCTCCGGCGGTTCGAGGTGTGCCGGCCCGCCGGGGACGCCGCGGCGTTGCGGAATGCCGTCGACACCGCTCGGGAGACCGCGTCGGGAATCTGCATTCCGGCCTGGGGATCGAGATGGATCCAACCGTCGCCGAGCGAGGGAATCAACCCCCGGATCCGGGCAACGTCGTAAGCCATGCGTGACACTCTAAATCCCGGTGTCAATCGGATGTCGTCCACGTCGGTCCTGCCTGCCCTCCGCAGGTGCACGTCGACGGGCGGAATGTGGGGCGAAACCTCTCGTATCGGGAACCTGACTCGGCAGGGGCAGCGGCGAGAGGACAAGATGGAACCATGACGCATTCGGAGAATGAGCACGTCCTCGTGATCGGGCCCGACGGCCGACCCGTCCCGGTCCCGCGCGACGGGACCGCCTCCGGTGATCCGCGAGAGTCGCCCGCAGAGCCTCAGGAGAAGCCGGACGACGGCGAGTCGCTCGCCGACATGGTCGAGCAGCCGGCGAAGGTCATGCGGATCGGCACGATGATCAAGCAGCTGCTCGAGGAGGTCCGCGCCGCGCCGCTCGACGATGCGAGCCGTGCCCGTCTGCGGGAGATCCACCAGTCCTCCATCCAGGAACTCGGCGAGGGCCTGGCGCCGGAGCTGCGCGAGGAGCTCGAACGGCTCGCGCTGCCGTTCGGTCAGGACGAGGTGCCCTCCGACGCGGAGTTGCGGATCGCGCACGCTCAGCTCGTCGGATGGCTCGAAGGCTTGTTCCACGGGATCCAGACGGCGCTGTTCGCGCAGCAGATGGCGGCGCGGGCGCAGCTCGAGCAGATGCGTCAGGGTGCACTGCCGCCCGGCATGCTCGGGGGCGGACCGCGTCCCGACGAGCGGCACGGCCCCGGTCCGGGTGCACCCGGTACCGGGCAGTACCTGTAACGCCGGCCCGGACCCGATCCCCGGTAGGCTCGAACCTCGTGTCAGCTTCTGCCCTCGATCCCGAGCCCACCGCCGCGGACTCCCCGGTGGTGTCGGATTCGCAGACCTTCCGGCGCGGCCTGAAGGATCTGCGCGACGGCTTCGCCCAGCGCGAGCTGTGGCTCAGCCTGGCCTGGCAGGACATCAAGCAGCGCTACCGGCGCTCGGTGATCGGCCCGTTCTGGATCACGATCGCCACCGGTGTCCAGGCCACCGCCATCGGCATCCTGTATGCCGCGCTGCTGGATATTCCGCTCGACGAGTTCCTGCCGTACGTCACGGTCGGGCTGATCGTGTGGAACATGATCAGCGCCTCCATCCTGGAGGGCTCGGAGGTGTTCATCGCCAACGAGGGCCTGATCAAACAGTTGCCGTCGGCGCTGAGCGTGCACATCTACCGGCTCGTGTGGCGGCAGTTGCTGTTCTTCGCCCACAACCTGGTGATCTACGTGATCATGGTCGTCGCCTTCGGGGTGTGGCGGGACCTGACGTGGACGTCGCTCGCAGCGATTCCGGCGCTGGTCCTGATCGTGCTCAATGCCGTGTGGGTGTCGATCGTGTTCGGCATCTTCGCCACCCGCTACCGCGACATCGCGCCGATCCTGTCCAGCCTCACGCTGCTGCTGTTCGTCCTCACCCCGATCATGTGGACCACGCAGAGCCTCGAAGCGCAGGGCGGGGAGGCCGCCAAGCGCGTCAAGCTGGCCGAGATCAACCCGCTGTTCCACTATCTCGACATCATCCGGGCGCCGATGATCGGCCAGGATCAGCAGGCCTACCACTGGTACATCGTGCTGGCGATCACCGTGGTCGGCTGGGCACTGGCGCTGCTGGCACTGCGTAAGTACCGGGCACGCGTGCCCTACTGGGTCTGAGGGGCCGTCGATATGACCGAACATGTGAGCATCGAGACGCGCGGAGCGTGCGTCGACTTCCCGATCTTCGACGCGAAGACCCGGTCGCTGAAGAAGGCGTTCCTCGGCAAGGCGGGCGGCTCGATCGGCCGCAACAACTCCGACGTGGTGGTGGTGGAGGCGCTGCGCGACATCACCATGTCGCTGAAGGAAGGCGACCGCATCGGCCTCGTCGGCCACAACGGCGCCGGCAAGTCCACGCTGCTGCGGCTGCTCGCGGGGATCTACGAGCCCACCCGCGGCAGCGCCCGGATCCGGGGCCGCGTCGCGCCGGTGTTCGACCTCGGTGTGGGCATGGACCCGGAGATCTCCGGCTACGAGAACATCATCATCCGCGGGTTGTTCCTCGGTCAGACCCGCAAGCAGATGCTCGCCAAGATGGACGAGATCGCCGAGTTCACCGAGCTCGGCGAGTACCTGAACATGCCGCTGCGCACGTACTCCACCGGCATGCGTGTCCGCGTCGCGATGGGTGTCGTCACCAGCATCGACCCCGAGATCCTGCTGCTCGACGAAGGCATCGGCGCGGTCGACGCCGAGTTCATGAAGAAGGCCCGGGTGCGCCTGCAGAAGCTCGTCGAGCGCTCCGGCATCCTCGTCTTCGCCAGCCACTCCAACGAGTTCCTCGCGCAGCTGTGCGACCGTGCGCTGTGGATCGACCACGGCCGGATCCGCATGGAAGGCGGCATCGAGGAGGTCGTGCGCGCCTACGAGGGCGACGACGCGGCCGATCACGTGCACCACGTCATCGCCGAGCTGGAACGCGAGCAGGGTCTGCCGCAGGAGCGCTCGGCGTGAGTGAACGCATCGTCGGCGTGGTCGTCACCCACCGGCGGCGCGAACAGCTGGCGCAGTCCCTGAAGGTCCTGAGCGCCCAGACGCGGCCGCTCGACCACCTGGTGGTCGTCGACAACGCCGACGAGGCGGCGGTGCGTGAGCTCGTCGAGTCCTGCCCGCTGCCGACCAGCTACCTCGGGTCCAAGCACAACCTCGGCGGCGCCGGCGGCTTCGCGCTGGGGATGCTGTACGCGCTGTCGCTCGGCGCGGACCGGGTGTGGCTGGCCGACGACGACGGCCGTCCCGAGGGCCCCGACGTCCTCGCGACACTGCTCGACTGCGCGCAGCGGCACGGCCTGGCGGAGGTGTCGCCGGTGGTGTGCGACATCGACGACCCCGACCGTCTCGCGTTCCCGTTGCGCCGGGGCGTGGCGTGGCGGCGTCACCGCAGCGAACTCGGCGACGTCGAAACCGATGATCTGCTGCCGGGCATCGCGTCGCTGTTCAACGGCGCCCTGTTCACCGCCGCCGCGATCGACGCGGTGGGCGTGCCGGACCTGCGGCTGTTCGTGCGGGGCGACGAGGTGGAGGTGCACCGTCGCCTGGTCCGCTCGGGTCTGCCGTTCGGCACCTGCCTGCGCACCGCCTATCTGCACCCCAACGGCGCCGACGAGTTCAAGCCGATCCTCGGCGGCCGGATGCACACCCAGTACCCGGACAACGACACCAAGCGGTTCTTCACCTACCGCAACCGCGGCTACCTGCTCTCCCAGCCCGGCCTGCGCCGGTTGCTGCCGCAGGAGTGGGTGCGGTTCGGCTGGTACTTCCTCGTCACCCGCCGCGACCCGCAGGGGCTGCGCGAGTGGGTACGGCTGCGCAAGCTGGGCCGGCAGGAGCGGTTCGACCGGCCCGCGTGAGGGGCCCAATGTCACATTGCGTCGATGGAACCGACGCGATGTGACATTCGGCCGGTGGGAAGGCGCGATTGCGCCCGGTTCTCGCGCTGTCTAGGTTCGGGGCAAGATCTCGGGCGGCACGGGAGGGCGCGATGCTGGGTCGGTGGCGGGCGATGACCCGGGGCAAGCTGCAGCGGGCCGTCGCCGAGGTCGTCGACCTCTCGGCGCGACGCGCCCGCGAGCTGCAGGAGAACCACCACGACCGTGTGCTGGCCGAACTGACCGCGACCACCGCGGAGTTGCGGCAGGTGCTGGCAGAACTCGCGCGGACCCGGTCCGAGGTGGGCCTGCTGCGAGAACGCGTCGCCGACCTCGAGCACCGGCAGCGCCGCGACCTGCGCTACGCGATGGACCACGCCGCCACCGACACCGCAGCGGCGTTCGCCGTCGCGAACATGCCCACCGCCGCCGTCCTCGACACCCCGCACGACACCCTGCGGTTCGCGCTCGACCGGGTGTCCCGGCCCGGCCTGGCACTCGAGTTCGGCGTCGCGTCGGGCACCACCTTGCGGATCGTCGCCGATGTGCTGGGCGCGAAGCACCCGGTGTTCGGGTTCGACGTCTTCACCGGGCTGCCGGAGACGTGGCGCAGCGGATTCCCGGCCGGGGAGTTCGCGCAGGACGCCCCGCCGGAGGTGCCCGGCGCCGAGCTGGTGCCCGGTCTGTTCGCCGACACCCTGCCCGGCTTCCTCGCCGCGCATCCCGGCGACGTCGCGTTCGTCCATCTCGACGCCGACCTGTACTCGTCCACCACGACGGTGCTCGACCTGCTCGAAGACCGCCTGGTGCCCGGCAGCGTGCTGGTGTTCGACGAGTTCTTCAACTATCCCGGCTGGCAGCAGCACGAGTACCGGGCGTGGACCGAGTTCGTCGCGCGCACCGGCGTCGCGTTCGAGTACCTCGCCTACACGGCCGACAACGAGCAGGTCGTCGTGCAGCTGCGGTGACTCTCAGCGCACGAAACGGATCGCCTGACTGACGTTGTACTGTCGGCGCTCGTCGATCCGGAAACCGGCTTCCACGAGCCCGGCGTACTCCGGGGTCGTCTCGAACCGGTGCGGTGGGAGCGTCCACCACTGATTCGACGTGTGGTAGATCCGCTGTTCGACCGTCCGCTCGGCGTCGGCGAAGAACCACACCACGTCGCACGTGGACAGCTGCCCCGCGACCGCCTGGAACGGGAGGTTCTCGTCCCACAGCCAGCCCTCGGCGGCTGCGGTCCGTCCCAGCCCCGGATCACGGGTGCCCGCGAAGGTCTCCGGCCGGGCCGTGATCACCAGCCGCTGCGACGCCGGGTTCCACGCGGCTCCACCGAACAGCACACAGTCACCGGGCTCGAGCCGGTCGGCGACATCGTGGTTGACCGTGCTGAAATCCATGCCGCTGGGGTCGGACCATGCGGAGCGCTGTGCGACGAAGGACGGCACGGTCAGCAGCACCAGTGCACCGGTGACACCGACCGTCGCCCACGTCCGCACGGCCACCGCCGCGACGGCGGCCGCACCGACCAGCGCGACCGCGGGCGTCGTGAAGGTCAGGTACCGGTCCAGGTAGACCGGGGTCGCGACGAGCGAGTACGTCACGAGCATCGCCATCGGCAGCACGATCCACGGAACGGCCACCGCGAGAACGCCGTGTCGCCGCACCGGCGTGCGTCGCCGCACCGCCGCGACGGTTCCCGCGACGAGCAACACCGTGAACGCCGCCGCGAACCAGGGGGCGCCCACGAACCACTGATACTCCCACACGATCCGCGGCAGATTCCGGTCGAGGGGCCGAATCCACGACGTCTGCCCCGCCTGGGCGAACGCCTCGAGCACGAGCGGGCTCGCCGCCGCCGAGCCCGCCACCACCGCCGCCGCCCACGCCGGTCCGCGGCGCCGCAGGTCACCCCGCCACGCCAGGGTGATCAGGTGCGCCGGCACCAGCGCAATCGTGTACAGGAACAGCACCACCGACAGCGCGAGCACGGCGGCGTACAGCAGCCACCATCGGAGCCGGCCCGACTCGCACGCCACGAGCAGCAGCACGGTCAGCCACACGGCGACGGCCGCGGACGGGGCGTAGCTGCGGGCCTCGACCGCAGCCCACGTCACACGGGGCAGCAGCAGGAAGACGACACCCGCGAGCACGCCGAGACGCCGGTCCGCGAGCATGCACGCCAGCACCACCACGCCGCCGGCCGCGGCACCCACGGCCAGGATGCTCGGCACCCGCGCCGAGAACTCCGAGGCCCCGAAGACGGCGAACCAGTACCGCATCGCCACGTAGTACAGGCCGTGGACGACGTCGACGTTGCCGAGCACTCGGTCCAGGTCGGCGCGGGAGCGCTGGGCCACCGAGAGGGTGGCCAGCTCGTCGTACCAGAAGGAGGGCCGCCACGACCCCCACGCTGCGACGATCGAACCCAGCAGTGCGACGAGGACGGCATCCCGCGCGCACGCCGTGGTCCGATCGGCCATCCGCTATCGCCCGTACAGGCGGGCCCAATTCTCCCGGCTGGTCAGCTGCGGCGCGGCCTCGCGGTACCGCAGGGACACCGCGGGGGTTTCCTGCTTCAGGGCCTGCAGCGCACGCATACCGCGCCGGAGCAGCGCGACGGCCCGCTTCTTGTCCCGCCTGCGCACGCGGACGCCCTCCTGGGAGGCGTCGGTGACGACGGCATGCGAGAACAGCGAGACGTGCCACCAGTGCGCGTCCGACGACGGGACCGCGACCGGATGGGCGGGGAGGCGGCCCCGCCACTGGTTGAGGGCGCGTTTGGCCAGCACCGCCCACTCGAGGCTCTTGCGCGGGTGCGGGCCGGCCGGGGTGATGAACATGTCGGCCGGACGCAGACCCGGCACGTTGTTCGCGTTGTGGCGGATGGTCTCCCCGTATTCCGCGCGCTCACGCCGGATGGCGGCCGCGGCCTCCATGCCGCCGTCGTGCAGGAATTCGGGTCCGCGCAGGAAGTCCTCGACGGCCTTGATCAGGGTGAACGCCATGCCGTACTGCATCGAGACGAGGTAGCGGAACAGGTCCGTCCGCAACTGCTTGGCGAGTGCCTTGCCGTCGAGTTCGGTGTGCAGTGCGGCGGTGATCATGGCGTTGCGGAGGTTGAAGTAGCGATGCCACTCGTCCCAGTCCTTCCACGCGAAGTCCGCGTGCCACACCGCGGCGCCGGGTAGCGTGACGGTCGCGACGCCGTTCGCCCGCGAGCGGTAGCCGTACTCGATGTCGTCCCACTGGAAGAACAGGGGCAGCGGGTAGCCGACCTTGTCGACGACCTCGGACGGGATCAGGCAGGACCACCATCCGTTGTAGCCGGCGTCGACCCGGATGTCCTGCTGCTTCTTCAGCGTGCTCTTGTCCGCGAGCGCGTTCTTCACCTCGAGGCCGGCCTGGAGACGCTGCAGGTCGGCGACCTCGGCGCCGACGTGGACCCGGTCGGGGTGCAGCAGGTAGAGCATCTGCGCGCCGACGATGGCGGGCTCGACGGTGCAGTTCGCGAACATGTTGAGCCGGACCACGGCCTCCGGTTCGCACAGGACGTCGTCGTCCATGAAGACGATGTTGGCGCCGGGATTCCGCGCCGACCCGGTGACCTCGTACAGACCGCGGGTGAATCCGCCGGCGCCGCCCAGGTTGGGCTGCGTGATGTAGACGAGCTTGTCGCCGAGCTCGGATGCGACGCGCCGGAACTCCTCCCGGGTCTCGACGCGGTCGTTGCCCTGATCGATCACGTACACCGACTGCACGTCGGCCAGCGCGATCGGGTCGTCCGCCATCGCGGCCAGCGTCGCCGCGCAGTCGTCGGCGCGGTTGAAGGTGCAGATGACCACTGCCGCAGGCCGCAGCGTCTCCGGAGCCGGCACCGTCCACCGGGCGTTCGCGACGGTCAGCTCGCCGGAGCCGGTCGAGATCCGCGCGAACAGGGCACCGCCGTCGACGAACCGGTCGATGGGCGTGGACACCGTCACCGACGTGGGCGTGCCGTGGGACGACACGGTTGTCGTGGCGACGATCCGTCGCCGACCGCGGGCGTCGGTGGCGACCAACTCGAGGCGGCCGTCTCCGTCGACCTCGGCGACGAACGCGACCTCGGTGACCGCGGTCCAGCGCTGCCAGTAGCTGGCGGGGAACCTGCCGAAGTAGGTGTCCGTTTCGATACGGCTCCGGCGGCCGAGGCGCACCCGGGTCCGCTCCCGGTCCACAGTCCCCTTGACGGTGACGTACATGTCGTCACTGACCAGCGGAGACGGTCCCGCGAACAGCGCGCGCTGCGCGGTCTGCCGGGCTGCAGGGCGCTCCGGGACGGACGAACCGTCGGCCGCGGTGCCGACCCCTCCCGTCGGTTCGATCGCAGCGAATTCGGCCTTGTCCATCCGTCGAAACACCTTTCGGAACCTTGCTGCCCCCCAGGACACAACTCGTCCCAGGCTACCAACGGGCCGCGGACCGGCCGACCTTGCCGCGGATCCGCTGTGCGCCCGCCCGGCCGGTCCCGGGCACACCCCCGTTATCCTTGGCCTCTGCCAGCCCCCTCCCGACCTCTGGAGCACATGTGACGTCCGCCGTCGAGCCCGCGACGCGGCGGCAGCGCTGGCTCTGGGGCACGGTGGTGGCGGCGACGGTGACGCTCACCTACCTGGTGATCCTGACGGCCGACGATCGGTGGTTCTACACCGACGACACCGAATCCGGTGCGGTGCCGAACTGGCTCTTCCTCGGCCGGATCCTGCGGACGGGACAGCTGCCGAGTCTCGTGCCCGAACAGTGGATGGCCGGGAACTACCCGGTCGAGGGACAGGGCGGCCTCTGGAATCCGCCGCAGCTGCTCGTCAACCTGATCGCACCCTCGGTCGACAACATGGTGCTGCTCGCGACGGGCGTGAAGTGGGCGTTCACCGTCGTGCTGGCGCTGGGGGTGTACCGGATCTGCCTGGAGTACGGTGCTCGCGCCCCGTGGGCGGCGGTGGCCGGCGCCGCGGTCCCCTTCACCGGGTTCGCGCTCTTCTACGACCAGGCCACCTGGGTCACGGCCCTCACCGGATCCGCCTGGGTGGCCCAGGCGTGGGCGAGTTCACTGCGCTACCTGCGCGGCCGCTCCGGCCCCCTGCCGGCGTTCGTGTTCCTGTACCTCGCGATCAGCGTCGGCTACGTCTTTCCCGCCCTGGTGGCCGGGATCCTCACCGGCTGCCTCATGATCGGCGAACGGATCCATCGGAACTCGTGGCGGCCGTCGCTGCGACTGGCGGTCGTCGCAGTCTGTGCCGCCGCGGGCGGGCTGATCACCTATCTGCCCGGGGTGCTGTCCAGCTCCGTCACGTGGCGCTCCGATCAGGGTTTCCAGAACGACAACTTCCTCGCGGCCCCCTGGTCGGACACCCTCAATTCCGGCATCCCCTCGGCACTGCCGGGCATCGAAGCCTGGTTCGGGGAGGTGCAGCCGTTCCCCGTCACCTACATCGCCTGGTTCGTCGTCCCGGCTCTCGCCTTCGTGGACTGGAAGACCGTGAACCGGTCCGTGCGCAGCCTGGCAGGCGCGCTGATCTTCCTCGTCGCCATGCTGATGGCGACCGCGGGACCCAGCGTGATGGGGCCGCTGCGCTGGCCGGCGCGGCTGCTGCCGATGTTCGCTCTCGCGACGCTCGTGGTGGTGTGCGTGCTGCTCAGCCGCCACGGCACACTCCGCGGGATCCGGGTCCGCGCGGGCGCGGCGGCCACACTCGTGCTGTTGATGACGCTGCGTTCCGGATCCTCGTCCCCCGAGTTCATGAATCGTCACCTGCTGTGGGCGGGTGCCGTCCTCCTCGTCGGGGCCGTCGTCCTGTGGGCCGCGCTCCGCGCCGGTGAGCGGACGGTCGCGACGCTCCTGCTGCTCTCGGCACTGCCCGTCGTGTACTTCCAGGTGGCGTCGACGACACCGCATCCGCTCGCGTGGAATCTGCCCGCCCGGCAGTCGGTCGCGAAGGCGAACTTCCCGGACCGGCCGGGCACCACGCTGCAACTCGCCGACCGCGAACTGGTGCTGCCGTGGACGGCGAACCCGGAGGGCGTCTACCGCTCCCTGGTGTTCGGCAACTTCGCCAAGTCCCTCGACGAGACCTACGTCAACGCCTACACCCCCATCGGCTTCGAGGAGTTCGCCTTCCACCTGTGCATGCGGCACGACGGTTCGAGCTGTGCGGACGCGTTCGCCGCTGCCTTCGCCACCGAGCCGAGTACCGATCGCACGTACGTGGACCTGATGCTCGTGGATCGGGTCGTGCTGCAGCGCCGGCAGTATCCGGACGCCGGCTCGGAGCCGGCGCCGCCCGGCTGGCGGTGGGTGCAGTCGCCGCCCGGGTCCGCGGACGCCGTGGACGCGGTGATCCTCGAACGGATCGGCGGACCGGTCAGCGGCGGGAACGGACGCATCTCCTTCACCGAGGGAGTCACCGCGACCACGGTGGCCGAGGACTACGCGACGAGCCGGGTCCGCGTCGATTCGGCGGACGGCGGACGCGTCGTCTTCGCCCGGCTGAACTGGCCCGGCTACGCGGTCACGCTGGACGGCCGGCCGCTGGATCCGCGGTCGGTGGACGAGATGTTCCTCGCGGTGGACATCCCCGCCGGCACCGACGCGGGGGAACTCGTCGTGAGCTGGACCCCGCCGGGACAGGGGGCCGGATTCGCCGGACTGGGCCTCGGTCTCGCCGGTGCCGCGACCATGCAACTGCTGTACCTGCGAGACCGGCGGAAGACCCGGCGGGAACATCCGGACGAGACCGCGCTGCCCGTGGCGCCCGCCACGGTGGGCTGAGACCACGGTCGACTGACACGGTCGACTGACACTACGGTCCGCTGTAACTACGGGGGGCTGAGCCGCGACCGGAAGACGGTGTAGAACACCCGCCGCTGAAGCGCGGCGAGTTCGGCGCGACGATTTCCCTGCCACACATCGGCCGCCCGGAGCCCGCCGGGCAGTTGTCCGGCCACCCACCGGTGGTAGGCCTTCGCCTGCCGGGCCTGATCGGCGACGAGCGCCACGCTCCACTGACCGGCACTGACGCGGAACCCGCCGACGACCTGCCGGAGGGCATACAGATCGCCGTGGAACAGCACCTTCGTGTAGGAGGCCATGTCGATGAGGTAGGGGAAGCGACCGTCCCATCCGCCGGCCCGTTCGAGAGCGTCGCGCCGCATCGTCACGCACATCGGCTCACCGAAGACGTTGGTGCCCAGCCGCACGGTGCGCCGGATCGCCTCCTCACCCGGCACGAGGCCCGACAGTCCCTGGAGCCCGCGGCCGCCGATCATCTTCGTGCCGCGCGCGTCGAGGATGTCGCGCCGCGACGCCACCGCCACCGCCGACGGGTGCGCATCCAGGGCCGCCACCTGGGCGGCGAGGGCACCCGGATAGAGCAGGTCGTCGCCGCACACCAGCTTGACGTACTCGCCGGTGGCCTCGGCCGTCACGCGCTGCCAGTTCCGGGGCGCACCACCGCCCGCCGGGGTCGACAACAGGGTCACGCGCCGGTCGCCGGCGTACTTGCCGAGCAGGTCGGCGGTGCCGTCGGTGGAACTGTGGTCGGCGACGATCAGCTCGAAATCCCCGAAGTCCTGCCCGAGCACGGACTCGACCGTCGCCTCGATGTACGGCGCATTGTTGTAGGCCGGAATCACGACGGAGAGTTTCGGCCTCGTCACTGCTGCTCATCCCGTTCTCGAAGGGGCCGGCGCGGGGCGGGCCGGTGGACGGCGTCACCGTACATCGGCACGGACCGCACCCGAAAACAGCCCCGCCCGGCGTATACACTCCCGACTTGTGAGCAGCGACGACGGGGCGGGGACGGGCACGCCACACCGCGTGTCGATCGTCGTACCGGTCTACCAGGGCGAACACACCCTGGGTGAGCTGCTCGAGCAGATCCTTCCGTGGACCGAGGTCACCCTGACCCCCGGCGGCCGTCCCATGGTGGTCGAGGAGGTCCTGCTCGTCCACGACAACGGCCCCGACGACTCGGCCCGCGTCATCCGGGAACTGTCCGCGAAGTACCCGTTCGTCGCCGGGGTGTGGCTCAGCCGGAACTTCGGCCAGCATCCGGCGACGCTCGCGGGCATGGCGTCGAGCGGCGGCGAGTGGATCGTCACCCTCGACGAGGACGGCCAGCACGACCCGGCCGCCATCGGCGGTCTGCTCGACACCGCGCTCGACGAGGGTGCGACGGTCGTGTACGCGAAGCCGACGAACGCGGCACCGCACGGCGCGCTGCGGAACGTGGCCTCCAGGGGATCCAAATGGTTCCTGGCCCGGGTGCTGTCCGTCTCCGACAGCCCCGACTACCAGAGCTTCCGCCTGGTGCTGGGCGAGGTGGGACGGTCCCTCGCCGCCTACGCGGGTTCGGAGGCCTATCTCGACGTCGCGCTGGGGTGGATCGCGGGGAAGGTGAGCACCAGCCCGGTCGCACTGCGCGAGGAGCAGGGACGGGCGTCCGGCTACCGGCTGCGCACCCTGCTGTCGCACTTCTGGCGGATGGTGCTGTCGAGCGGCACCAAGGGCCTGCGGATGGTGAGCCTGCTGGGCGTGGTCCTGGCCGTCGGCGGTCTCCTGTGGGCGGCGTGGGTGCTGGTGTCCTACCTGTTCCTCGGCAACCGCTTCCCGGTGCAGGGCTGGGCTTCGACGACGGTCATCCTGCTGCTGGGATTCGGTGCCGTCCTGTTCTCCCTCGGGGTCATCGCCGAGTACGTCGGGGTGGCGGTGAAGACGGCGATGGGCAAACCGCCGTACCTGATCGTCAGCGATCCCGACTCCGGCCCGCTGGGCCGCACCCAGCGGTATCCCGACCTCGAATCCTTCCGGAGCGGGTAACCGTGCCGGCGCCGACGTGGGTCGTCGGAAGCGGCGGGCTGCTCGGTTCGTGGGTGACCCGGGAGCTGCGTCGCCGCGACGTCCCGGTGACGACGAGTGTGGTGCCGTGGGACGAGCCGGAACAGGCCCGCACCGTGCTGCTGGCCGATGCGGACCGGTTCGTCCGCGGCGCCGGGGGCGGGCCGTGGCGGGTCGCGTGGTGTGCCGGTGCCGGCGTGAACGGCACGACGTCGGAGGCCTTCGCGGCCGAGAATGCCCTGCTGCGCGACGTGCTCGACGGACTCGCGCACGCGGGCGGCGGCAGCGCCGAACGGGGGACGGTGTTCCACGCGTCGTCGGCAGGCGGGGTGTACGCGGCCGCGCCGGGCGCCCCGCACTCCGAGTACAGTCCCACGGCCCCGCTCGGTCTGTACGGACACGCCAAGCTGGCCGCCGAGACCGTCGTCACGGATTTCGCGCGTGAGACGGGCGCGACCGCCGTGATCGGGCGCTTCGCGAACCTGTACGGGCCGGGCCAGAATCTCGCCAAACCGCAGGGTCTCGTCTCCCACCTGTGCCGCGGGTATCTCACGGGGACGCCGGTCTCGATCTACGTCTCGATGGACACTCTGCGGGACTACCTGTTCGTCTCCGACGCGGCCGAGATGGTGGCCGACGCCCTGGCCCGGGCGGAGACCGACCCGGGCCAGGTGA
Source organism: Rhodococcus sp. DMF-1 (assembly GCF_021441945.1). Lineage (NCBI taxonomy): Bacteria > Bacillati > Actinomycetota > Actinomycetes > Mycobacteriales > Nocardiaceae > Rhodococcus > Rhodococcus sp. DMF-1. Next base: position 4,903,994 of record NZ_CP090442.1, on the reverse strand, counting down.
GCACCAAGATCTTCGCGTCGGGCCGGTCGGTGACGATCGGCGCGATCCTGGGCGCCTGCCGGACCGTCTTCCGCCGTCGCCCCAACGTCGTGCTGGCGTCGTCGCCGCTCGCGTCGGTGCAGGGCCGGGACCTGCGGTTACGGTCCGTGGTGTGGCCGGAGCTGGACCGTCGCAGCCATCGGCCGCTGCCGGCCGGCATCGCCGCGACGCTGGAGGCGACCCGGCGCTCGATGGGTCAGTCGGCTCGGCCGAGTGTGCGCTCGCCGGATCGGGCGTAGGCCTGTTCGGTCGCGTCCTTCTGGGGTCGCCACCAGTGCTCGTGGGTGCGGTACCACTCGATCGTCGCGGCCAGCCCCTCCCGGAAGTCCCGGTAGCGGGGCTGCCAGCCGAGTTCGGTGCGCAGCCGGGTCGCGTCGATCGCGTAGCGCAGGTCGTGGCCGGGCCGGTCGGTGACGAAGTCGAAGTCGGTGCGGTCCCTGCCGCACAGCTCGAGGACGGTCTCGACGACGGTGCGGTTGTCGGTCTCCCCGTCCGCGCCGATCAGGTAGGTCTGCCCGATCTCGCCCTTGTCGATGATCGTCCACACCGCCCGGTTGTGGTCGTCGACGTGGATCCAGTCCCGCACGTTCGCCCCGGTGCCGTACAGCCTGGGCCGCACCCCGTCGAGGACGTTGGTGATCTGCCGCGGGATGAACTTCTCCACGTGCTGGTACGGCCCGTAGTTGTTCGAGCAGTTCGAGATCGTCGCCGCCACCCCGAACGAGCGCACCCACGCCCGCACCAGCAGATCCGAGCCGGCCTTGGTCGAGGAGTACGGGCTCGACGGGTTGTAGGCGGTGGCCTCGGTGAACCGCGCCGGATCGTCGAGGTCGAGATCGCCGTACACCTCGTCGGTGGAGATGTGGTGGTAGCGCACCGCATGCCGGCGCACCGCCTCGAGCAGGGTGAACGTGCCCATCAGGTTGGTCTGCACGAACGGCGACGGATCGGCCAGGGAGTTGTCGTTGTGCGATTCGGCGGCGAAGTGCACCACCAGATCCGACTCGGCCACCAGCTCGTCCACCAGGTCGGCGTCGGCCACGTCGCCGCGGACGAAGCGGACCTGCTCGGCGACCGGGTCGAGGGAGGCGAGGTTGCCGGCGTAGGTGAGCTTGTCGAGCACCGTCACCTGCGCCTCGGGGCGGTCGGCGACGGTCCGATGCACGAAGTTCGCACCGATGAAACCGGCACCGCCGGTGACGAGCAACCGCATGCGGCAACCCTACCGGCGGTGCGGTCGTTGGTCCGCGTCCACCCCGGATGGGAGACTGCCCGTCATGCGCGGAATCATTCTCGCCGGCGGCACCGGGTCCCGACTGCATCCGATCACCCTGGGAGTGAGCAAGCAGCTGGTGCCGGTCTACGACAAGCCGATGATCTACTACCCGCTGTCGACGCTCATGCTCGCCGGGATCCGCGACATCCTGATCATCACCACCGCCGAGGACGCTCCGCAGTTCCATCGGCTGCTCGGCGACGGGTCGCGATACGGGGTGAACCTGACCTACCGGGTGCAGCCGGAACCGAACGGTCTCGCCCAGGCGTTCGTCCTCGGCGCCGAGCACATCGGCGACGGCAGCGTCGCCCTGGTCCTCGGGGACAACATCTTCTACGGTCCGCGCCTGGGCACCCAGCTCACCCGGTTCGCCGACCTCGACGGCGGGGCGGTGTTCGCCTACCGGGTGTCCGACCCCAGCGCCTACGGCGTGATCGAATTCGACTCCGACGGCCGAGCTCTGTCGCTCGAGGAGAAACCCGCCACCCCCAAGTCGAACTTCGCGGTGCCCGGACTGTACTTCTACGACAACGACGTCGTCGCCATCGCCCGCGACCTGCGCCCGTCGGACCGCGGCGAATACGAGATCACCGACATCAACCGCACCTACCTCGAGGCCGGCCGCCTCCAGGTCGAAGTCCTCCCCCGCGGCACCGCCTGGCTCGACACCGGCACCTTCGACTCGCTGCTCGACGCCTGCAACTACGTCCGTACCATCGAACAACGCCAGGGCCTGAAGATCGGCGCCCCCGAGGAGGTCGCGTGGCGGCGCGGCTTCATCACCGACGACGAGCTGCGTGCCCTGGCCGCGCCGCTGGTCAAATCCGGCTACGGCAGCTACCTGCTCGACCTGCTCGACCGGGAAGGACACTGACGGTGCACTACCGCGAACTGAAGATCCCCGGCGCCTTCGAGATCACCCCCCGCCAGTTCGGCGACGACCGCGGCGTGTTCTACGAATGGTTCAAACAACCCACCTTCGCCGACGCCGCCGGCCGCCCGCTCGACCTGGCCCAGGCCAACTGCTCGGTCTCCGCCGCCGGGGTGCTGCGCGGCATCCACTACGCCGACGTCCCGCCCGGGCAGGCCAAGTACGTCACCTGCGTCGCCGGCGCGGTCCTCGACGTCGCCGTCGACCTGCGCGTCGGCTCCCCCACCTTCGGACAGTGGGACGCGGTCCTGCTCGACGACGTCGACCGCCGCGCCATCTACCTCCCCGACGGCCTCGGCCACGCCTTCTGCTCCCTCGCCGACGGCTCCACCGTCGTCTACCTGTGCTCGACCACCTACAACCCCGACCGCGAACACGAGATCGACCCCCTCGACCCGCAGATCGGCATCGACTGGCCCACCACCGGCCGCGACGGCACACCCCTGCACTACGAACTCTCCGCCAAGGACAAGGCCGCACCGTCGCTGGCCGACGTCGTCGCCGCCGGGTCGCTGCCGCGGTACCTCGGGTGAGCGCGCAGCCGGTGTCCGCCCCCGATCCCGCCACCGAGCCCGCCGGCGCGCCCGGCGGGATGACGGGGGCGCCGGGTCCGCTCATGCGCCTGTTCAATAACCAGGCGGTGGCGTTCCTGCTGGTGGGGGCGTTCAACACCGCACTGGGCACCGCGTGGTTCATCGTGTGGCAGCTCGCCGTCGGCGACACCCTCGGCTACCACTTCGCGATCGTGGCGGGTTACGCCTCGAACGTGCTGTGCGCCTTCTCCACCTACCGCTATCTGGTGTTCCGGGTGCGCGGTCACTTCCTGCGCGACCTGTGGCGGTTCGTGACGGTCAACCTGAGCGCATTCCTGCTGAACCTCGCCCTCATGACCGTGGCCGTCTCGGTGCTCGGGTTCCCGCCGATTCCGTCGCAGATCGTGATCACCGTCGTGACCGCGACGGCGAGCTTCTTCGGCTACCGGGACTTCTCCTTCCGTCGCGCCGAGCGCGGATGACCGCCGCCCCGAGCGAACGGTCCGTACCGCCCCGGAGACGAGCGAGACATTCGCTCGCCCCACGGCTCAGCGCAGGCGGAAGATCACGGCGCGCTGCACCACGAAGTTGATGACGGTGGCCGTGCCCTGCGCGACGACGAACGCCAGCGGCACGCGCCACCACTCGTCGGGCAGCGCGTCGTACAACACGTAGTTGATGCCGACCTGGACGGCGTAGGTGATCGCGTACAGGATCACCACCGCGACGAACCGGACCCGGCTCGGTTCCGCCCTGAAGGTCCAGCGCCGGTTGATCAGGTACGCGGTGGTGGTGCCGGCGACGAACGACAGCGACTTCGCGACGTTGACGTGCAGCCCCACGGCGAGCAGCAGCACGTAGAGGCCGAAGTCCACGATCGCGGACAGCCCGCCGGTGAGGACGAACCGCACGATCTGCGTCTTCAGGTCGAGCGCCTCGTCCGCGGTGCTGTCGGTGACGGGGATCTCCACCGGCAAGGGGGCGTGATGCTCCGGTTGCGTCTGCCAGTGCGGGTGCTGCGGATGCTCGGACACGGGCGACAGCCTATGCGAGCGGGGCCCGCGTCCCCGCTGCGCGACGGAACGCAGCCGGACGCTTCCGGCAATCCGGACGCCGGGACGCCGGACGTCACCGGCGACACACTCTCGCCGCTGCGACCGGCGGGTAACCTGTACGGCGATGTCCACGACAGCTGCAGAGCCGGCCGCCGCGCCGCTCCCCACCCAGACCCGCACTCTGACCGGCTGGGGGCGCACCGCCCCGACCACCGCGGAAGTGCTGTCCACTCCCGACGTCGAGGTGATCGCGCAGGCGGTCGCCCGGGTCGCGGAGCAGAACGAGTCCAAGCCGTCGCATCTGCGCCGCGGTGTCATCGCCCGCGGTCTCGGCCGCTCGTACGGTGATCCGGCGCAGAACGCGGGCGGGCTCGTCGTCGACATGACGGCGCTGGACCGGATCCACACGATCGACCGCGAATCGCGGCTGGTCACCGTGGACGCGGGCGTCGACCTGGACCAGCTGATGCGCGCGGCGCTGCCGTTCGGGCTGTGGGTCCCGGTGCTGCCGGGCACCCGGCAGGTGACCGTGGGCGGTGCCATCGGCGCGGACATCCACGGCAAGAACCATCACAGCGCGGGCAGCTTCGGCAACCACGTCCGGTCGATGGACCTGCTCACCGCGGACGGCCAGGTGCGCACCCTCACTCCCAACGGGCGCAATTCCAAGCTGTTCTGGGCGACGGTCGGCGGCATGGGCCTGACCGGCATCATCCTGCGCGCCACCATCGAGATGACGCCCACCGAGACGGCGTACTTCATCGCCGACGGCGTGGTCACCAGCACCCTCGACGAGACGATCGCCGTGCACAGCGACGGCTCCGAGGCGAACTACGACTACTCGAGCGCCTGGTTCGACGCGGTCGCGCCGCTGCCGAAGCTCGGCCGGGCCGCGATCTCGCGCGGTTCGCTGGCCAAGCTCGACCAGCTGCCGAAGAAGCTGCAGAAGAACCCGCTGAAGTTCGACGCGCCGACGCTGCTGACGTTCCCGGACATCTTCCCGAACGGCCTGGCCAACAAGTACACCTTCAGCGCCGTCGGCGAGCTGTGGTACCGCAAGTCCGGCAACTACACGGGCAAGGTCCAGAACCTGACGCAGTTCTACCACCCGCTCGACATGTTCGGGGAGTGGAACCGCGCCTACGGCTCGAACGGGTTCCTGCAGTACCAGTTCGTGGTGCCGACCGAGGCGGTCGACGAGTTCAAGAAGATCATCGTCGACATCCAGCGCTCGGGGCACTACTCGTTCCTCAACGTGTTCAAGCTGTTCGGGGAGGGCAACAAGGCGCCGCTGAGCTTCCCGATGCGCGGCTGGAACATCTGCGTCGACTTCCCCATCAAGGCGGGGCTCAACGAGTTCGTCCGCGAACTCGACCGCCGCGTCCTCGAGTTCGGCGGCCGTCTCTACACCGCGAAGGACTCGCGCACCTCCGCCGAGACGTTCCACGCGATGTACCCGCGCATCGGCGAATGGATCAAGATCCGCCGCTCGGTCGACCCCACCAACGTGTTCGCCTCCGATATGTCCAGAAGGTTGGAACTCCACTGATGATCAACGCCGTCGGCAACCCCCAGACCCTGCTGCTCCTCGGTGGCACGTCCGAGATCGGACTCGCCATCGTCGAGGAGTACCTGCGCAAGGCGCCGGCCCGGGTGATCCTCGCCGCGCTGCCCAACGACCCCCTGCGCGACGACGCTGTCGCGCAGATGAAGGGTGCGGGGGCCACCAAGGTCGACCTGATCGATTTCGACGCCCTCGACACCGGCAACCACCCGGACATGATCGCCCGGGCCTGGGATCTCGCCGGAAACGGTCGCTCCGCAGGCTCCGCTCCTGCCGGGGACGTCGACGTCGCGATCGTCGCGTTCGGCATGGACGCCGACGCCGAGGAGCTGTGGCAGAACCAGACCAAGGCCATCCGGGTCGCGGAGATCAACTACACCGCGGCCGTGTCGGTCGGTGTGCTCCTCGGCGAGAAGATGAAGGCGCAGGGCTACGGGCGCATCATCGCGATGTCCTCCGTCGCCGGTGAGCGGGTCAAGCGAGCCAACTTCGTGTACGGCTCCGCGAAGGCCGGGCTCGACGGCTTCTACCTGGGCCTCGGGGAGGCCCTGGCGCCGTTCGGTCCGCGGGTGACGGTGGTGCGTCCCGGACAGGTGCGCACCAAGTTCAGCGCCCACGTCGAGGAAGCGCCGCTGACGGTCGACAAGGAGGACGTCGCCGCGCTGGCCGTCGCCGCGTCCGCGAAGGGCAAGGAGATCGTTTGGGCTCCGGGCGCCTTCCGGTACGTGATGATGGTGCTGCGGCACATCCCGCGCGCGATCTTCCGGAAGCTGCCGATCTAGGCTGCGGAGGTGTCCGACCCAGTCGTATCCTCTTCCGACGTGGCCCCCTTCCGGCGAGCCCTCCGCACCGCCGGCGAGGGGGCCGCTGCGGTTGTCGTCGCGACGATCGTCGCCGCCGTGGGGCTGTTCGCGTTCGCGCGCGTGCAGTGGCCCGCATTCAACTCCTCGAACGTCACGCAGGCCGTCACGACGGTGCTGCAGGTGGGGGCGCTCGTCGTGCTCGCCGGCTCGGTCGTGCTGCTGCGCCGGCGACGGTGGACGGCGTTCGCGCGGGTGCTGTCGTGGGCGGGTCTGTCGGGTCTGGTCACCGTCACCCTCGGGATGCCGTTGGCGGCGACGAAGCTCTATCTGCACGGCATCTCCGTCGACCAGGAGTTCCGCACCGAGTACCTGACGCGGCTCACCGACTCCCCCGCGCTGCGGGACATGACGTACGCGGACCTGCCGCCGTTCTACCCCGCCGGCTGGTTCTGGATGGGCGGCCGCTTCGCGAGCCTGCTCGGCCTGGACGGCTGGGAGGCGTTCAAGCCGTGGTCGATCGTGTCGCTGGCCGTCGCCGCCGTCGTCGGGCTCGTGCTGTGGACCGCGCTGGTGCGGATCGACCTGGCCGTGCTGGTCGCCACCGCCACCACCGCCGTCGTCCTCGCCTACGGCTCTCCGGAGCCGTACGGCGCGTTCGTCGCGCTGCTGATCGCGCCTGCCCTCGTCATGGCGTGGGGGGCGCTGTCGCGCCCGGTGCGTCCTTTGGGCGGCTGGGGCAGCCCAAAGGACACACCGGGCGGCGGAGCCGTCGTCGGGACCGGGCTCTTCCTGGGCCTGGCCGCGACGTTCTACTCCCTCTACCTCGGGATCGCGGCGTTCGCGGTGACGGTGATGGCCGTCGTCGCCGCGGTGCTCGCGCGACGCGCGGCGGGCACCTGGCGGGCCGCTCTCCCCGTGCTGGTACGGCTGGGCGTGATCGCGGGGATCGCCGTCGCCGTCGCGCTGCTCGTGTGGGCGCCGTTCGTGCTCGAGGTGCTGCGGGGCGGGTCCACCGCCGGATCCGGCACGGCGACGCACTACCTGCCCGAGACCGGGGCGCGGCTGCCCCTGCCGATGTTCCACGGTTCCCTGATCGGGCTGCTGTGCCTGCTCGGCACGGTGTGGCTGGTCGGGCGGGCCACGTCGTCGCGGCGTGCGCAGGCCCTCGGGCTCGGCGTGGTGTCCGTGTACCTGTGGTACCTGGCGTCGATGGCGCTGACCGCGATGGGCAACACTTTGCTGGCCTTCCGCCTCGAGGTGATCCTGCTCGTGCTGCTCGCGGCGGCCGGCACGTTCGCGTTCGTCGACTTCACCCGCTGGATCGTGCTGGCCACCAGCGAGAACCAGCGGGTGCGGTGGTCGCTCATCGCGGTCGGCGCGCTGGGTGCGCTCGCGTTCACCCAGAACATCCCCCAGGTCCTCGCGAACGAGATCACCGTCGCCTACACCGACACCGACGGCAACGGTGAACGCGCCGATCAGCGTCCGCCCGGCGCGGGCGCCTACTACGCCGAGCTGGACGAGACGATCACCGCGGCGCTGGGCCGGCCGCGCGACGAGATCGTCGTCCTCACCGCCGACACCACCTTCCTCGCCTACTACCCGTATCTCGGGTTCCAGGCGCTGACGTCGCACTACGCGAACCCGTTGGCGGACTTCGAGGGACGCGCCGCCGCGATCGAGGACTGGGCGTCGGTCGAGACGACCGACGAGCTGCTCGCCGCGTGGGACGAGTCCCCGTGGCGGGGACCCGATGCGGTCGTGTTCCGGCAGGGCGCCGAGGGTTACACCCTCCGGCTCGCCGAGGACGTGTACCCCAACGACCCCAACGTCCGTCGCTACACGGTGACGTATCCGAAGTCGCTGTTCGACGATCCGCGGTTCACGGTCTCGGAGATCGGACCGTTCGTCGTCGTCGCCCGCACGGGATAGCGGGCACGCGACGGTCCGCGAACACCGTTCGCGGACCGTCGTGACGTGGGCGTGCTATCCGCGGCGCAGCGGCATCACCGACCGCACCACCGGATCACGCAGATACAGCCCGGCCCAGACGAACACACCGACGTAGACCGGGAACAGGATGGTGCTGAAGAGCGGCATCTCGTTGAGCATGTTGGTGGCCACGGCGCCGCCGAGATACCCGGTCAGCAGCACCGCCCCGAGGATCGAGGTGGACGGGACCAGGTACAGCGCCAGGCACACGAGCATGACGACGCCGATGACGTAGTTGAGGTTCGGATCGAAGCCCAGATCGATCATCGCCTGCCGCGCCTGGTCGACGTTGAGGACGTGGATCGCGGCGTCGAACAGCAGGAACAGCACGACGAGGCCGGTGATCACCAGGCCGGCGATGCGGAATTTCCGGTCGGTGGGACGCTCGGCGGGGCGGGTGGTGGTCGAGATCATGGCAGGCTCCTCGGTCGGGGTGGCGGTCTCGCTACGGACTGACCGGCCGGCCCCGGAAAACTCATCGCACCGCACCGCACCGCACCGCACCGCACCGCACCGCACCGTGCCGTGCCGATCCGGCGACCCGAGCCGCCCCAGCCCGGTCCCGACACCCGGAACCGAGCCCCGGCTCACAACCGGGACGCCAGCAACTCGGCGAGGTGGACGCCGCGACGCTCGGTGAGATCGGTGATCTGGGTGCGGCAGGAGTAGCCGTCGGCGAGCACGACGTCGTCGGGACCCGCCGCGGCGATCGCGGGCAGCAGCTGGTGCCCGGCGACGGCGACCGAGACGTCGTAGTGCGCCGGCACCACCCCGAAGTTGCCGGCGAGACCGCAGCATCCGCCGAGCCGGGTGACCGTTGCACCGGCCCGGCGCAGCAGCGCGGCGTCGGCGCCCCAGCCCATCACGGCGTGGTGGTGGCAGTGCGGCTGGGCCACCACCGACGTCCCGGACAGTGACGGCGGTTCCCAGTCGCCGAGCAGTTCGGCCAGCGTCACCGTCGAGTCCGCGACGGCGCGTGCCGGTTCGAACCCGAGCAGCTCCACGGCGTCGGAGCGCAGGACCGCCGTGCACGACGGCTCGAGGCCCACGATCGGCATGCCGGCCGGGAACAGTGCGGAGATGGTGCGGCCCAGGATCTTCCGGGCCGTATCCAGCTGGCCGGTGGTGATCCACGTCAGCCCGCAGCACTGTTGCTTTTCGGTCACGCACACCCGTCGGCCGGCCGCCTCGAGGACCCGCACCGCGGCGATCGCCACCTCCGGCGTGAAGTACTCGGTGAAGGTGTCGACGAACAGCAGGACGGGCTCGCCGTCCGTGCGACGTTCGGCCGCCGTGTCCGCGAACCAGCGACGGAACGTGCGGGGCGCGAACTCGGGCACGCGGCGACGCCGGTCGACGCCGGCGAGGGTCAGTCCGGCGGACGCCACCCCCGGCAGCTTGGCGAGGGTGTTCACGACGCGTGGTGCGCGACCGGCCAGCGCCGCCCAGCGTGGGAGCCGTCCCAGCGTGTAGTGCGTGGCGGGACGGAGCCGACCCCGGTAACTCTGGTGCAGCACTTCGGATTTGAACGTCGCCATGTCGACACCGGTCGGACAGTCGGAGGCACAGCCCTTGCATGCCAGGCACAGTTCGAGGGCCTCGTGCACCTCCGGTGAGCGCCAGGACCCGGTGACGAGCGTGCCGTTGAGCATCTCCTGCAGGACCCGGGCCCGGCCGCGGGTGGAGTCCTTCTCCTCCCGGGTCGCCAGGTAGGACGGGCACATCACCCCGCCGAGGCCGGCGGTGTCGGCGCGGCACTTGCCGACGCCGGTGCAGCGGTGCACGGCCTGCCTGAAGTCGCCGTCGTCGCCCGCGTACCGGAAGGCGAGCAGGTCCCGGACCCGGTGCGCGGCCGGGATCCGAAGGTCCCGGTCCACGGGAGCCGGGTCGACGAGCACACCGGGATTGAGCAGGCCCTCGGGGTCGAACACCGCCTTGACGGCGCCGAACAGTCGCAGCGCGGTCGGCGAGTACATCAGGGGCAGCAGTTCGCTTCGCACCCGGCCGTCGCCGTGCTCGCCCGACATCGACCCCCCGAACGACGCCACGAGTTCCCCTGCTGCGAAAAGGAATTCACGGAACATTCCGGGCATCTCGAGCGGCACGTCGAGGCGGATGTGGATGCAGCCGTCGGCGAAGTGACCGTACGGATAGCCGGTCACGCCGTACCGGGACAGCAGCGACTCGAACTCGCGCAGGTACTCCCCCATCCGTTCCGGCGGGACGGCGGCGTCCTCCCAGCCGGAGTGGGCGGGCCGCCCGGCGGGGCTGCGCCCGGCCAGTCCCGCCCCGTCCTCGCGGATGCGCCACAGCTGCGCGGCCTTGCCGGGGTCGGTCACGATCAGTGAATCCACCGCCACCGCAGCGTGTTCGACGGATCGCGCCCGTGCCAGGACCTCGTCGGCGTCGTCGCCGGACAGTTCGACGAACAACCACGCCGCCCCCCGCGGCAGCGGAGGCACCGCCGCCGCGCCGCGCCGCGCGCGCACGACGTCGACGATCCGCGAGTCGAGCCCCTCGCACGCGGTCGGACCGAAGCCGAGCAACGTGTGCGCGGCGTCGCCCGCCGTCGCGATGTCGGGGTAGCCGAGGGCCACCAGGACGCGGACCGCGGGGTCGGCGACGAGCCGCACCGTCGCCTCGGTGACGACACCGAGCGTGCCCTCGCTGCCGACGAAGAAGCGCAGGACGTCGAACCCGTTCTCGGGCAACAGGTGTTCGAGGGCGTAGCCGGAAGCCTGCCGGCCGAACCGGCCGAACTCGGTGCGGATGGTGGCGAGGTGGTCGAGGGTGATCCGGCGCAGTGATTCGAGAACGGGGGCGTCGTCGGGCAGCGACAGGTGCCGGCCCGCGCCGGTGAGCACCTCGAGACCGAGAACGTTGTCGGATGTGCGTCCGTAGCCGAGGGTGCGGGCACCGCAGGCGTTGTTGCCGATCATCCCGCCGACGGTGCAGCGGTTGTGGGTGGACGGGTCGGGTCCGAAGCGCAGTCCGTACGGGGCGGCGGCGCGCTGCAGTTCGGACTGGACGACGCCGGGCTGCACGGTCGCCGTGCGCGCCTCGGGGTCGATCCGCAGGACCCGGCCGAGATGGCGGGCGAAGTCGAGTACGACGCCGGGCCCGACGGCGTTGCCGGCGACGGAGGTCCCGCCGCCGCGTGAGGTGAGCGGAACGCCGTGCCGGCGGCACACCTCGAGCACGGTGCCGACCTCGTCGATCTCGCGGGGCCGCACCACCGCCTGCGGGGGCACCCGGTAGAGCGAGGCGTCGGACGAGTAGAGCGCGCGGGTGGTGGTGTCGTCGAACACCTCGGAGATGCCCGCGTCGCGCAGGGCCTCGCCGATCGTCCTCGCCCGGGCCATAGGCCGATGCTAGTGCCTGCAGGGGTCGCTTCGTCGCAGGTCGGACCGGCACGGCCGGGGTCGATGCGCCGTCAGCGGGAGGTGAGGACGACCGGTCCGTCCTCGGTGATCGCGACGGTGTGCTCACAGTGCGCGGCCCGGCTGCCGTCGGCGGTGCGCAGCGTCCATCCGTCCGGGTCGTGCCGGTAGGCGTCGCCGCCGCCGGCGTGCAGCATCGGCTCGACGGCCAGCACCAGTCCCGGCCGCAGCCGCATCCCCCGCCCCACCCGGCCCTCGTTGGGCACGTGCGGGTCCTCGTGCATGCGGCGGCCGATGCCGTGACCGCCGTGGTCGGCGAGCATGCCGTAGCCGCGGGAGCGGACGTATCCGCCGATCGCCGCGCCGATGTCGCCGAGACGGTTTCCCGGCACGGCCGCGGCGACGCCGCGCGCGAGGGCGTCCTCCGCCGCGGCGATCAGGGCGAGGTCCTCGGGGTCGGCGGTCCCGACGGTGAAGCTCACGGCGGCGTCCCCGCACCAGCCGTCGAGCACCGCCCCGCAGTCGATGCTCACCAGGTCACCGTCACGGAGCCGGTAGCTGCCGGGAATGCCGTGGACGACGGCGTCGCCGACGCTCGCGCACACGACACCGGGGAACGGCGACGGCGCCCAGTCGGGGTGGTAGCCCAGGAACGGGGAGGTCGCGCCGGCGGCTCGGAGGACCTCGGCGGCGACGTCGTCGAGGTCCTTCAGGCAGACCCCGATTCCCGCGTGGGCCCGCACGGTTGCCAGCGCCTCCGCGACCACGGCACCGGCGGCGCGCATCGCCTCGACCTCGCCGGGCGTCTTCAACTCGACCATCACACCTCCAATAGAAATACCGGTATTACTATACGGGAATGGTGCGCGAACCACTTACTCCGGCCCAACTCGAGCGAGGACGACGCCTGGGCGAACGCCTCCGCGCGGCACGCGGCGCCGCCGGGATGGCGACGGTCGCCGCCGAGGCCGGCATCTCCGTCGAGACCCTCCGGAAGATCGAGACCGGACGCATCGCCACGCCCGCCTTCTTCACCGTCACCGCGCTCGCCCGGGTCCTCGGACTCTCCCTCGACGACCTGGCCGGCGACCCGACGGACGATCCCGCCGAGCACGAGGCCGCCTCCTGACCGGAGGAGGCCACCCCCGCCTCCCCCGTCCCTCGCCTAGCATCGATCCTTGTGCCCGTCGATGTCCTTTCGCCCGAAACGCCCGCTTACGCCGATACGAAGGCGCGCGTGCGCACGGCCAGGATCGTCGCGACGGTCAGCGGACTGCTCGGCATGCTGCTCGCCCTGGCCGTGCCGTTCCTGCCGGTCCGGCAGGAGGCCGCCACCGTCAGCTGGCCGCAGGGCAGCGACCTGACCAACATCGAGGCGCCCCTCGTCTCCTACGCCCCCCTCGAACTGCGCGCGAGCGTGCCTTGCTCGGCCTTCCCGCTGCTCGGCGACGAGGGTGGCACCCTGATCTCGACCGTGCCGCCGGACGCCCCCGACGCCACCGAGAACGCCCTCGTGATCCGCACGGTCCCCGGCACCGACGGTGGGCCCGCCGCCATGGAGGTGGTGCTGCGCAACTCGGTGGTCGTGTCGGCACCGATCGACGACGAGCACCGCTGCACAGCCGTCACCGTCGCCACCAACGCCGACCGCACCGCCGCCGAGATCGTCGGCCTCGGGCAACACGACGACGGGCACCACATCGCCACGCTCGACGGCGATCATCGGCCGCAGATGGTCGGCGTCTACTCCGACCTGCAGGGATCGGCGCAGGCCCTCACCTCCGGCCCGGACGCCGAGCGGCTGTCCGTCCGTGCCGCCCTCGACTCGCGGTTCACCTCCACCCCGACGCTGGTCAAGTTCGTCGCGATGCTCGTGTGCATCCTCGCGACCCTGCTGTCACTCGTGGCGCTGCACCGCCTCGACGGCGTCGACAACCGCCGCGCCCGCCGGATCCTGCCCGCCCACTGGTGGCGGTTCACCGCGGTGGACGCGGTCGTCGTGGGCACACTGCTGCTGTGGCACGTCATCGGCGCCAATACCTCCGACGACGGCTACATCCTCACCATGGCCCGCGCCTCCGACGAGGCCGGCTACATGGCCAACTACTACCGGTGGTTCGGTGTCCCCGAGGCCCCGTTCGGCTGGTACTACGACGTGCTCGTCCTGCTCGCGAAGATCTCCACCGCCAGCGTGTGGATGCGGCTGCCCGCCCTGCTCGCCGCGATCGCCTGCTGGATGGTCATCAGCCGCGAGGTCATTCCCCGGCTCGGTGTCGCCGTCCGCCGCAACCGCATCGCGCTGTGGACCGCGGGGCTGGTGTTCCTCGCCTTCTGGCTGCCGTACGACAACGGCCTGCGACCCGAGCCCGTCATCGCGCTCGGCGCCCTGCTCACCTGGTGCTCGATCGAACGCGCCGTCGCCACCGGCCGCATGCTGCCCGCCGCGATCGCCGTGCTGCTCGCCGCCTTCTCCCTCGCCGCCGGCCCCACGGGACTCATCGCGGTCGCCGCGCTCGTCGCCGGGGCGCGACCCGTCGTCGTCCGGCTGGTCGGCCGCCGCCGGCTCGTCGGGGTGATCCCGCCCATCGCCGCCATCCTCGCCGCGGGCACCGTCGTCCTCGTTGTCGTCTTCGCCGACCAGACCCTCGCGTCGGTGCTCGAGGCGACCCGGGTGCGCTCGGCGGTCGGACCCAACGTGCCGTGGTTCGACGAACGGCTGCGCTGGGACGCGCTGCTGACCGTCTCCCCCGACGGATCCCTCAGCCGCCGGTTCGGCGTGTTCGTCATGCTGCTGTGCCTGATCGTGTGCGTGATGCTGATCCTGCGCAAGGGCCGCATCCCCGGCACTGCCCTCGGGCCGTCGCGCCGCATCCTCGGCATCGTCTTCGCGTCCCTGCTGCTGATGATGCTCACCCCGACCAAGTGGACCCACCACTTCGGCGTGTACGCCGGACTGGCCGGATCCGTCGCCGCGCTCGCCGCGGTCGGGGTCGGCGCCGTCGGCATCCGCTCCGCCCGCAACCGCGCGCTCTTCACCGCCGGGGTGCTGTTCGTGCTGGCGCTCGCATTCACCGGCTCCAACGGCTGGTGGTACGTCTCCAGCTACGGGATTCCCTGGTGGGACAAGCCGCCGTCGATCTCCGGACGCGCCTTCTCCACCGGCCTGCTGGCGCTGGCCCTGGTCGCGCTCGGCGTCGCCGCCTGGTTCCATCTGCGTGAACCGTTCGCCACCCCGAAACCCGACCGCAACGGCCGCGTGAAAGCGATCGCCTCGGCACCGCTGACCGTCGTCGCCGCGGGCGTGGTCCTGTTCGAGGTGCTCTCGCTCGTCAAGGGCGCGGTCGCGCAGTATCCGGCGTACTCGATCGCCCGGTCCAACGCCGCCGCCCTGACCGGCGGCAGCTGCGGCCTCGCCGACGACGTCCTCGTCGAGACCGACCCGAATGCCACCGCGCTGGCCCCCGTCGACGGCGACGTCGCCGGAGCCCTCGGCGCCGGCACCGCCGACGGCTTCACCCCGAACGGCGTCGCCCTCGATCTCACCGCCGACGAGGAGATCTCCACCACGGGCGGCGCCAACACGGTCGACACCGAGGAGGGCGGCACCACCACCTCCACGGGCGCCGGCACCGGCGGCGGCCGCGGTGCCGCCGGCATCAACGACAGCACCGTCGCGCTGCCGTTCGGCCTGGACCCCGCCCGCACCCCCGTGCTCGGCAGCTACCGCGCCGGCGCGCAGCAGGAAGCCGTGCTCGAGTCCGGCTGGTATGCGCTGCCCGACCGCACCGACGCCACGCCGCTGCTGGTGGTCACCGTCGCCGGCCGCGTGCACTACGTCGACCCCGACGGCGTCCTCACCCCCGGTGCGGACGTGCTGCTCGAGTTCGGCCGGACCGGCGACGGTTCGAGCGTCGAGCCGCTGGCCCGCGTCGCGCCCATCGACATCGGACCGTCTCCGTCGTGGCGCAACCTGCGGGTGCCGGGCGACCGGATCCCCGCCGACGCCGACACCGTCCGCCTGGTGGTGACCGACGGCAACCTGGCCCCCGACCAGTGGGTGGCGGTCACGCCGCCGCGGATGCCGCGCCTCGAGACCCTGAACACCGTCGTCGGCTCCACGGCACCGGTCCTGCTCGACTGGTCGGTGGGGTTGGCGTTCCCCTGCCAGCGTCCGTTCGACCATCGCTACGGTGTCGCCGAGGTCCCCGAGTTCCGGATCCTGCCCGACCGGGTCGGGGCCGACTCCACCAACGGCTGGCAGGACGACATCGGGGGCGGCCCGCTCGGCTGGATACCGCTGCTGCTCACCGCCGAGACCGTTCCCACCTATCTGAACCACGACTGGGACCGCGACTGGGGCTCGCTGGAGCGATACTCACCCATCGATCCGAGCGCGAGGACTGCCGAGATCACCACCGAGGACGTCGTCCGCTGGGGCTGGTGGACACCCGGCCCGATCCGCGACGGTGTGCCCGTAATGCGTGAATGAGGTCCTACGCGTCGGTAGGGACGGTGCGTCCGCTCATCTGCGCCCGATACCATCGACAATCGTGCCCGACGACGTGACCACAGTTCCCGCCCCCTCCGCAGCCGTGCCCCGGCCGCCGGTTGCCCGGGATCTGCGGGCGCAGTACCGCACCGCCCGGCTCGTCGCCACGGTGGCGGGCCTGCTCGGTGTGCTCCTCGCCGTCGCGACCCCGTTCCTGCCCGTCAAGGTCACCGAAGCCACCGTCACCTGGCCGCAGAACGGCTCGACCGGGCCGGTCGAGGTGCCGCTCATGTCGCAGGTGCCGCTGCAGCTGAGCGCGACCGTGCCGTGCACCGCCGTCGCGAGCATGCCGCCCGGCGGTGGCATGCTCCTCGCGACCGCACCACCGAGCGGTGAGGGCGCCGCACTCAACGCGATGTTCGTGCGGGTGGGCGCCGAGAACGTGGACGTTCTCGACCGCAACGTCGTCGTGGCCACCGCCCCGCGCAGCGACGTCGAATCCGCCGCGTGCACCGAGATCAGCATCTTCTCCGACGTCGACCGCACGACCGCGGAGTTCGTCGGCCTGAGCGACGAGAACGGCAACCCG
Source organism: Rhodococcus sp. DMF-1 (assembly GCF_021441945.1). NCBI lineage: Bacteria > Bacillati > Actinomycetota > Actinomycetes > Mycobacteriales > Nocardiaceae > Rhodococcus > Rhodococcus sp. DMF-1. Next base: position 4,887,343 of record NZ_CP090442.1, on the reverse strand, counting down.
CGCGCCGGTGAGCTGACCGGCGACCTGCGCCCCCTCGTCGTCGGCGTGTTCAGCGACCTGGACACCACGGTGCCCGGCATGTCGGTGACCGTCGACGTCGACTCCCGGTTCTCGTCGTCGCCGACGGTGGTCAAGCTCCTCGCGATGATCCTGGCGGCCCTGTCGACCGCGCTGGCGATCGGTGCGCTCGCCAAACTCGACGGCACCGACGGCCGGGGGCATCGCCGCTTCCTGCCGTCGCACTGGTGGAAGTTCACCGGCGTCGACGCGGTCGTCGTCGGCACACTCCTCGGGTGGCACTTCTTCGGGGCGAACACCTCCGACGACGGCTACCTGCTGACCATGGCCCGGGTCTCCGAGCACTCGGGCTACATGGCCAACTACTTCCGCTGGTTCGGCGTCCCCGAGGCCCCCTTCGGCTGGTACTACGACGTGCTCGCCGCGTTCGCCGAGGTCTCCACCGCCAGCGTCTGGATGCGGCTGCCCGCCCTGCTCGCCGGCATCACCTGCTGGATGGTGATCAGCCGCGAGGTGGTGCCCCGCCTCGGCCGCGCCGTCCGGCACAACACCGTCGCGCTGTGGACCGGCGGCCTGGTGTTCCTCGCCTTCTGGCTGCCCTACAACAACGGCCTGCGTCCGGAGCCGATCGTCGCGCTCGGCGCCCTGCTGACCTGGTGCTCGATCGAACGGGCGATCGCCACGGGCCGGTTGCTGCCGGCTGCGACGGCCGTGATGATCGGCGCGTTCACCCTCGCCGCCGCCCCGACCGGCCTGATGTGTATCGCCGCCCTGCTCGCCGGCATCCGGCCCATGACCCGGATCGTCGTGCGCCGCCACCGCGAGGTCGGGACGCTGCCGCTGCTCGCCCCGATCGCCGCCGCCGGCACGCTCGTGCTCGTCGTCGTGTTCTCCGACCAGACCCTCGCCGCCGTGCTCGAGGCCACCCGCGTGCGCACGATCATCGGCCCGAACGAGGAGTGGTGGAACGACTTCCTCCGCTACTACTACCTGTTCGTGCAGACCGTCGACGGCTCGCTCGCCCGCCGGTTCGCGTTCCTCGTCATGCTGCTGTGCCTGTTCACGTCGCTGCTGGTGCTGCTGCGCCGGCGCCGGATCCCCGGCGTCGCGACGGGACCGTCGTGGCGGCTGATCGGCATCGTCTTCGGCACGATCTTCTTCATGATGTTCAACCCCACGAAGTGGACCCACCACTTCGGGGCGTACGCGGGCATCGCGGGGTCCCTCGCGGCCCTCACCGCGGTCGTCGTCTCCGCGAGCGCGCTGCGGTCGCGGCGCAACCGCACGATCTTCCTCGCCGGACTGCTGTTCGTGCTGGCCGTGTCGTTCGCGGGCATCAACGGCTGGTGGTACGTGTCGAGTTACGGCATCCCGTGGTTCGACAAGACCGTCTCCTTCAAGGGCAACCAGTCCAGTTCGCTGTTCCTGATCCTCTTCGGGCTCGCCCTCGGGCTCGTCGCGTGGCAGTACCTGCGGGAGGGCTACGCGCCGCCGCAACCCAGACCCACGACCCGCAAGGGCCGCCGGATCCGCAAGTTCGCCGCGGCGCCCCTGACCGTCGTCGCCGGAGCGATGGTGCTCTTCGAGGTGCTGTCGCTGCTCAAGGGCGCGGTATCGCAGTATCCGGCGTATTCGCTCGCCCGGTCCAACGTCGGCGCGCTCGCCGGCCAGACGTGCGGGCTGGCCGACGACGTCCTCGTCGAATCGGACCCGAACTCCGGTCGGCTCGCGCCCATCGTCGACCCGGACAACCCACCCCGCGGCGGCGACGCCCTCGCCGGAGCCGAACCCGTGGGCTTCGATCCCAACGGCATCCCGTCGGACCTCACGGCCGACTACGTCGAGGTCAAGCCCGGCCAGGGCAACACCGACAACCAGAGCGTCGGGCCGACGTTCGAGACCGGCGCCGGCGGCGGCACCACCGGCGGCACCGGGGCGCGCACCGTCAACGGCTCGGACGCCAAGCTGCCGTTCGGCCTCGACCCGGCCGTGACCCCCGTGCTCGGCAGCTACCAGGAGGGCGTGCAGGAACCGGCGTTGCTCACGTCGAGCTGGTACGGGTTACCCGAGCGCACCGACGACGCGCCGCTCGTCGTCATCTCGGCGGCCGGTCGCATCTGGTCCGTCGACGACACCGGCGCCACCACCTACGGCCAGTCGCTGCTTGTCGAGTACGGCAGGCGCCTGCCCGACGGCACCGTCGAACCGCAGGGCACCTACCTGCCGCGCGACATCGGGCCCGCGCCGTCGTGGCGGAACCTGCGCATCCCGCTGTCGGAGCTGCCCGCCGACACCGACGCCGTCCGCATCGTCGCCAACGACCCCAACCTCACGGGCGACCAGTGGCTGGCGTTCACACCGCCGCGCGTGCCGAAACTCGAGACGCTCGACACCGTGGTCGGCTCGGAGCAGCCGGTGCTGCTCGACTGGGCGGTGGGCCTGCAGTTCCCGTGCCAGCGTCCGTTCGACCACCGCTACGGCATCGCCGAGATGCCGAACTACCGCATCCTGCCGGACCGACCCCTGGCCGTGTCCTCCACCGACACGTGGCAGTCCGCGGACAACGGCGGACCGCTGGGCTTCACCGAGGCCCTCGCGCGCCCCGAGCAGATCCCCACGTACCTGAAGGACGACTGGGCCCGCGACTGGGGCTCGCTCGAGCGGTACGTGCGGTTCTACCCGGACGCGGTGCCGGCCGAGCCGCAGACCGAGACGGTCACCCGCTCCGGGCTGTGGAACCCGGGCACGCTGCGCGTGTACGAGTAGGCCACCCGCTGCCGTCGCATGCGGTCCTCTCGCGCCTTCCGGACCGAATGTCACACCGGTTCGGCTCCATCGACCGAATGTGACATTCGGCCAGTCGCGCCGCCGGTAACGTCGTCCGTTTCGGGCGCGATGTCACGAATGTTCGATTCTGCTCGATCGCGAACTGTTCATCGGGCCAGCGGGGGTGGGCCGGCTACGGAAGGAACTGTATGTCGAAGAAGCGTGCATTCGGACTCGCGGCGGTTACCGCCGCGGTTCTCGGCGCCGGAGTGGCGACTGCCCCGGTAGCCGTCGCCGCTCCCGAAAATGCCACCACGCTCACGCGTGTCATCGGATCGGGCGAGTCCGGCTCGTTCGGTTACGGCGGAGCCTTGGTGAACGAGGCGGTCACGGTGCGCGTCGACCCCGACGAGCCCGGCATCAGCTGGTTCGGCGGCAGCATGTGGTGCTACTGCAAGATCTCCTGGACCAACATCACCACCGGGGCCAGCGGAACCAACGAACTCCCGTCCCGGCCGGTGCTCGGCGGAGGAATGACCGGTACGCCCCGCGCCGAGACCGGCTCCGGCCGAATCGTCGCCACCGTCACCGTCCCGAACGGCTTCACGTACCTGCCGGGAGTCGGGACCTGGGTCGTCCCCTGACCGTCCGGACCGAATGTCACATCGCTTCGATTGCATCGAACCCATGTGACATTCGGTCCGTCCGTCGGTCCGCCTCGGTCCGCCCGCGACGGGTAGTCCACAACCTCACCGTTCATCCACAGATTTCGCCCACCCTCCCGTTGCACCCTCGAGCGCGGCATTTCCCGGTGATCATGGGCGGCATGAGACGCGGAACGTGGGGGGACGACGTCGAACAGCTCGTCGGGCTGAGTGTCAACGGCATCATCCGCACCTCGACACTGTTGGGATGCGGGATGAGCAGCAGCACCATCTCCGGCCGTTGCCGGAAGGGTGGTCCGTGGCAGCGGATTCTGCCCGGTGTCGTTGCGCTGCACAGCGGCCCGCTCACGCAACTGCACAGACAGACGGCAGCGCAGATGTACGGAGGCGACGAGGCCGTCATCTCGGGCCACGCCGCGCTCGGCGTGCACGGATACGCCCCCTCGGCGACGAAGAGCGACATCCTGCTGCTCATCCCGCAGAATCGGCATCGCAGGAACTTCTCGTTCGTCACCGTCGAACGCAGCTGGCGTGTACCCGAACCCGTACGCAAGGGCACACTGCGGATCGCACCCGTCGCGCGCAGCCTGCTCGATGCCGGACGGCGGACGTCACGAACGGACGACTGCCGCGCCTTGTTCGCCGCCGCGCTCCAACGCGGCGATGTCACCGTGGACCACCTGGCACGCGAACTTGCAGAGGGCAGCAGTCGAGGAACCGCAGTGCCGCGCAAGGTGATCCAGGAACTGGTCGACGACGCGCATTCGGTCGCCGAGATCGAGGCCCAGAAGCTGTACTCCACCTCGGGTCTTCCCCCGATGGTGCACAACCGGGAGGTCGAGGACTCGAACGGAACTTGGATCGCCCGTCCGGACGGCTGGCTCGATGCCGTGGCACTGGCGTGGGAGATCGACTCGTTCGCACATCATCTCAGCGCAAGAGACCACGAGGCAACGATGCGGCGCCGGGCGGTCATGCAGCGGCACGGGATCATCGTCGTCACCCATCTGCCCAGACAGATCCGGCACGAACCGGCGATCGTGCTCGCCGATCTTGCGGCGGCCTACCGGCAGGGTCTCGAACGTCCACGACCCGACGTGCGGGTTCGGTAGCCCCGCGAGGCGAACCGAATGTCACATTGCGTCGATACGATCGACGCAATGTGACATTCGGCCCACCAGAAGGGCTAGAGCGGAAGCAAGTGATGCTTGCGCGGATTCTTGAACACCTTCTTGTCGCGCAGCAACGTCAGCGCCTTGCGGATCTCCAGACGCGTCTTGTGCGGCTCGATCACCGCATCGATGTAGCCGCGCTCGGCCGCGATGTACGGCGTCGCGATGTGCTCGTTGTAGAAGTTGATCAGCTGCTGACGGACCGCCGGAGCGTTCTCGCCGGCCGCCTCGATCTGGCGACGGCCGATGACCGCTACCGCACTCTCGGCGCCCATCACCGCGATCCGCGCCGTGGGCCACGCGAAGTTCACATCCGCGCCGAGCTGCTTGGAGCCCATCACCGCGTAGCCACCGCCGTAGGACTTGCGTACCACCACGGTCACCTTCGGCACCGACGCCTCGACGAACGAGAACAGGAACCGGCCGCCGCGCTTGATGACCCCGATCTTCTCCTGCTCCACACCCGGCAGGAAGCCGGGGGTGTCGACGACGAACACCAGCGGAATGTCGTACGCGTCGCACACCCGCACGAAATGCGCGGCCTTGTCCGAACTCGCCGCGTCGAGCGCCCCGGACAGGTACAGCGGCTGGTTCGCCACCACCCCGACGGGCCGGCCGTCGACGCGGGCGAAGCCGGTGATGATGTTCGGGGCGACCTGCGAGCGGATCTCGAAGAAGTCGCCGTCGTCGAAGATCTTGAGCAGGACGTCGTGCATGTCGTAGCCGGAGTTGTCGGCGTCGGGCATGAACGTGTCGAGCTCGAGATCGTCCGGCGTGATCTCCGGTTCGAGGCCCGGATTGATCACCGGGGGCTTCTCCTGCGCGTTCGACGGCATGTAGCTCAGGTACTTGCGGGCCCACTCGAACGCGGCCTTCTCGTCCGGCGCGACGTGGTGCACGTTGCCGTACTCGGCCTGCTTACGGGCGCTGCCGAGTTCGTCGAGGCTGACGTCCTCCCCGGTGACGGACTTGATGACGTCCGGGCCCGTGACGAACATGTACGCCTCTTCGGTGGCGACGACCACGTCGGTGTTGATGGGCGCGTACACGGCACCCCCGGCGCACTTGCCCAGGATGATCGACACCTGCGGGCACAACCCCGACAGCGGCTCGTGCCGCTTGCCCAGTTCCGCGTACCACGCCAGCGACGTCACCGCGTCCTGCACCCGGGCACCGCCGGAGTCGTTGATGCCGACCACCGGGCAGCCGATCTTCAGCGCGAAGTCGAGGATCGCGGCGACCTTGCGGCCGAACATCTCGCCGACGCTGCCACCGAACACGGTCTGATCGTGCGAGAACACCGCGACGGGCCGGCCGTCGACGGTGCCGTGACCGACGACGACGCCGTCACCGTAGAGCGCGTCGTCACGGCCGGGCGTCTTCATGAGCGCCCCGATCTCGACGAAGCTGCCCGGGTCGAGCAGCATGTCGATGCGCTGTCGCGCACTGGGGATGCCCTTGGCGGCGCGTTTGGCCACCGCGGCCTCCCCGGCCGGCTCCTTGGCGATCTCGAGATTCTTGCGCAGCTCGGCCAGCTTCTCGGCCGTCGTCGTGGTCACTACTCGATCAGCTCCTCGTGGCCTCGATGTCGGCCAGCTTGCGTGTCAGGTCGGCCCCCACCTTCCCGATGTACGGCTCGTCGACCACCTGGAGGTGATCGCCGCCGACACGGATGACCTCCAGATTACGGACCGACTCACCCCAGCCACCGTCGGGCTGCCTGGTCCCGAATGCGGGCTCGAGTTCGATGGCGTCGTCGTGGTAGCGGTCCGCCATGTACAGCACCACGTCGCCGTCGTACGGCTCGAGCTTCGCCGTCTGGATGGCCCGGTTGTCCAGCCACGACGTGCGCTGGTGCTCGATGATGCCGCCGGGGATCCTCGTGCCGCTCATCTTGAGCAGGTCCATGAGGATGCGCACCTGGCCCTCGTCGTCCGTCGCGGCGAGCTTGTCGTACGGCAGCGGAGCGTCGACCCCGTAGGTCTTCTTCGCGAACTGCGCGTACCGCTGCCAGCGGGCGGTGATCTCCTCGGGGGTGTCCTCGACCTTCTGCCCAGCCATCACCGTGTCGATGAGGCCGACGAGCCGCACGTCCTTGCCCTCCGCGCGCAGCAGCCGGGCGACCGCGTAGGCGAGCACACCGCCCAGCGACCAGCCGTACAGCACATACGGACCGTCGCCCTGGATCTCCTTGATCTGCGGGAGGTACTCCTGGGCACGCTGCTCGATCGGGCCCTCGGTGCGTTCGAAGCCGTACATCGGGGTGCCCTCGGGCAACCGGCGCAGGAGCGGCTCGTACACGACGGTGGATCCGCCGGCGGGGTGGAACACGAACACCGGCACGGCGTCCGAGCCCTCGGGCCGCGGGCGCAGCGTACGGACGAGCCCGTCGATGCGATCCGCCGATTCGAGGTGCCGGCGCACGCTCTCGGCGAGCTGCTCGATGGTCTCGGCGTCGAGCACGTCGTCCACGGTGATCTCGCCGTTCGCCCGCTCGGTCAGCCGGGCGGCGAGGCGCTCGGCCGTCTCGTCGTCGAGGATCGGCAGGGTGTTGAAGATGCCCTTCGCCGACTGCCCGGTGATCACGGCCCACGTCGCGAACGTGAGCCGCTCGGCGGCGTCGCGCGGCGGCACGTCGGTGCCGGATGCCTCCGCGACCGCCTGCCGGTCGGTGACGTCGGTGGCCTTGTCCGCTTCGGTGCTCGCAGCGGTCTCAGCGGTCTTGCCTGCCTCTGCGGCCTCTGCGGCCTCGAGGATCGCCTCCGCCTCGTGCACCACCCCGGTGTCCTCCACCGGCGAGACCGCAGGCAGCTCGAGCGACGCGTCCTCCCGAGCGGCGGTGTCGCGGTCGGCGGCCTGCTGGGCGGCGAGCGCGGCGACCTCCTCGCGGTTCTCCACGGCGTACCGCAGGTACTTCGCGACGTCGCGCAGGCTGGCGTCCTTCACCGCGGCGAGCTGCAGCTGCGGGATGTCGAACTCGTACTCGACGCGGTTCTTGATCCGCACCGCCATGAGCGAGTCCAGCCCCAGCTCGATCAGCGGAATCTCGACGGGCAGATCCTCGGGCGCGTACCCCATCGATTCGGCGACGATCAGCGCCAGCCGATCCTCGAGGGTCTGCGACCCGTTCGGATTCCACTTGTCGCCGAAGCTCTCCACCACCTCGGACAGCGTCTCGACCGGCCCGGTGGAGCGCTCGGCCGGCGCGGGCGTCGGGGCCGGCAGCGCGTCACCGGAGGCGACGACCGCATCGAACAGCAACCGGAACTCGCCGTCCGCCGCGTCCCGGCCGTGCACGTGCAGCGACGCGCCGCCGAGGTGCCGGGTCAGCGTGGTGGTGAGGGTGCCGGTGGCGGGGACGTCACCGTACGGCACGGACGCGGTGAGGGTGACGTCGGCGAGCACCTGCGACGCGGCGGCGACGGCGAGTTCACCGAGGTCGGTGACCGCGTCGGCGCGCACCTCCCACACGTGCCGGCCGTCGGGCAGCGCGACGTGCGCGCCGGGCACGCGGGCACTGCCGCCGGTCCCGATGCGGGTCTCGAGCCAGAACGGCTTGCGCAGGAACACCGTCCGCGGCAGGTCGGCGTACGCGCCGGCCGGGAGCAGGCTGTGCAGGTCCACGGTGTGGCCGTGCACGTACAGCTGCGCGAGGGCGGTGAGCACGCCCAGCGGCTCGTCCTCCTTGCGCTTGAGGGTCTGGATCAGCTGGGTGTCGATGACCCCGGCCGCGTACGCCGTCGCGGCCACGGACATCAGCGCGACCGGATTGGGGGCCAGCTCGACGAAGGTGGTGTGCCCGTCGGTGACGGCCAGCTTGACCGCATTGGTGAAGTAGACGCTGTGCCGCAGACCCTTGGTCCAGTACTCGACCTGGTGGATGCCCTCGTGCCCGGCGCGGTAGTGGGTGTCCTGGTCGACCGACGAGTACACGTCGACCTTCAACCGGTGCGGCTCGATGCCGGCGAGTTCGGCGGCGAGCTCGCCGAGGAGCGGATCCACCTGCGAGGTGTGGCTGGCGCCCTTGGTCTGCAGCACGCGGGCGAGCTTCTCCTCCGACTCCGCCCGCGCGACGATCGCGTTGACCTCGTCCTGCGGGCCGCCGATGACGGTGTGTGTCGGCGCGGCGTAGACGCAGACCTCGAGGTGCGGGTAGTCGGTGAGGACCTGCTCGATCTCCGCGGCGCTGTACTCGACGAGCGCCATGAGCCGGATGTCGTCGCCCTCGAGCAGCGCCTCGGCCTCGCCCATCAGGCGCGAGCGCGCGCAGATGACGCGGACGGCGTCCTCGAGCGACAGCCCACCCGAGATGTATGCGGCGGCGGCCTCACCCATGGAGTGGCCGACGACGGCGGACGGCTCGGCGCCGTGGTGACGCAGCAGCTTCGCGAGGGCGACCTGGATGGTGAAGATGCCGACCTGCGAGGTCTCGACGTCGTAGTCCTGGGCGTCGTCGAGGAACTTCTCCTTCATGGAGTAGCCGGCCTCGTCCTCGATCAGCTCGTCGATCTCGTCGACGGCCGCCGCGAACAGCGCGTTCTCGAGGTACAGCTGCTTGGCCATCTTGCGGTGCTGCGATCCGAACCCGGACAGCACCCACACCGGCCCGTTGGCGGCGGGGGCGTCGGCGGAGAACACGCCCTGGGCGGGCTTTCCGGCGGCGACGGCGCGCAGCCCGGCGATGGCCTCGGCGCGGGTCGTCGCGATCACGACGGCGCGCGAGCGGCCGTGGTTGCGGCGGGAAAGGGTGCGGGCGACGTCGGCGAGCGGCGTGGTGCTGCCCGCCTCCGTCTCGAGCCAGTCGGCGAGGTCGGCGGCGGCCCGGCGACGGCGCGACGGCATCGCCGCGGACACCGCGAGCAGCACCGGGCGCTCGGCGTTCTCGTCCGAGCGAATGTGCCCCTCAGCTCCTTCAGCCGACGGAACGACACCTTCGCTCGGCTCTGCCACGGGCGCCTCGTCCGGCCCGGCCGGCGCCGCTTCGGGGCCGGTGTACTCGCGGACCACGACATGGGCGTTGGTGCCGCCGAAGCCGAACCCGGAGACGCCGGCGATCGCCTTGCCGGTGTAGCGCGGCCACTCGGCGCCCTCGGGGATGACCTTCAGGCGGGCCTGCTCGAACGGGATGTACGGGTTCGGCGCCGTGTAGTTCAGCGTCGCCGGCAGGTGGTTCTCCTGCATCGCGAGGACCACCTTGATCAGGCCCGCCGCGCCGGCGGCCGCCTCGAGGTGGCCGAAGTTGGTCTTCGCCGAGCCCAGCAGCACCGGCTTGTCGGCGTCGCGTCCGCGGCCGACGACACGGCCGAGGGCGTCCGCCTCGATCGGGTCGCCGAGCACGGTTCCGGTGCCGTGGGCCTCGACGTAGTCGACGCCGGACGGCAGGATGCGCGCGTCCCGGTAGGCGCGGCGCAGCACGTCGACCTGGGCCTCGGGGTTCGGCGCCGCCAGCCCGTTGGAGCGGCCGTCCTGGTTGACGGCGGAACCGGCGATGACGGCGAGCACGGTGTCGCCGTCACGCTCGGCGTCCTCGAGCCGCTTGAGCACGACGAGGCCGCCGCCCTCGGCGCGGACCATGCCGTCGGCGTCGGCCGAGAAGGCCTTGATGCGGCCGTCGGGGGCCTGCACGCCGAGCTGGTCGAAGCCGAGGGTCGCGGCGGGCGCGACGAGCATGTTCACGCCGCCGGCCAGCGCCACGTCGGCGTCGCCGTCGCGCAGGGCCCGCACCGCCTGGTGCACGGCCACGAGCGACGACGAGCACGCGGTGTCCAGGGCGACGGACGGTCCGCGGAAGTCGAAGAAGTACGAGACCCGGTTGGCGACGATGGACGTGGCCGTGCCGGTCAGCGCGTACGGATGCGCGGCGGACGGGTCGCTCACCGCGAGGAGCTGGTAGTCGTTGGCGGAGCTGCCGATGAACACGCCGACCGGGCGGCCCTTGAGGTCGCTGGCCGGAATGTGGGCGTGCTCGAGCGCCTCCCAGGTCAGTTCGAGGGCGAGGCGCTGCTGCGGATCGACCATCTCGACCTCGCGCGGCGACATCGCGAAGAACTCGGCGTCGAAGCCCTTGACGTCGTCGAGATACCCGCCGCGGGTGTTGGCCGCGGCGATGGCGGACGAGATCTGCGGGTCGTCGGCGAATTCGGACCACCGTCCCTCGGGGAGGTCGGTGATCCCGTCGCGGCCCTGTGCGAGCAGCTCCCACATCTCGGCGGGGGTGCTCACGTGCCCGGGCAGCCGCGTGGCGAGACCGACGATCGCGATGTCGTGTGCCCGGCCGGCCGGACCGGCGGCGTAGAAGGCGCTGTCGTCCCCCTCCGGGAGCTCGGGCTCGCCCTCGATGATGCGCGTGGCCAGCGACGCGATGGTCGGGTGCTGGTACGCGATCGTCGCGGTGAGGGTGACGCCGAGCAGTTCCTCGATCTCGCCGCTCAGCGCGACGGCGTCGCGGGACGAGAGACCGAACTCCTCCATCGGGCGATCGTCGGAGATCTGTGCCACCGGTTGCCCGGTGGCCTCGGCGATCCAGTTTCGCAGCCATTCGCGCAGCTGCGCGACGGTCATTTCAGTGTCAGCCATCAACCCACCACGCTACCCGGGAAAGAGAACAATGTTTAAACGCTATCGGGGAAGGCCTGCTGCGTGTAACCGCCGCGCAGGGTTCCCTCGATGTACGCGGCCTTGCACGCGCGCCGCGCGATCTTGCCACTCGACGTGCGCGGGATCGACCCGGCCGGAACGAGCAGGACGTCGCGTGCGGTCACACCGTGCCGTGCCGAGATCGCCGCCCGCACGGTGTCCGCAACCGGCTGCGGATCCGCCTTGCCCGCGCCCGGCGCCCGCTCGGCGACGATGACCAGCTGCTCCGAGGCGTCGTCGGGGTCGAACTGCAGGCCCGAGTGCGAGTTCTCGAACACCACCTGCGGCAGCTGGTTGGCCGGCACGGCGAAGGCGGCCACGAAGCCGGGGCGCAGCGCGGAGCTGGCCTCCTGCGCCGAGAACTCCAGGTCCTGCGGGTAGTGGTTACGTCCGTCCACGATGACCAGGTCCTTGACGCGGCCGGTGATGTACAGCTCGCCGTCGACGTACACGCCGTAGTCGCCGGTGCGCAGCCAGTGCGCGTCGGCCGGCGTGCCCTCGGCGTGGCTGCCGACGGTCAGGCGGTCGGCGATCGTGTTGCGGAAGGTCTCCGCGGTCTCCTGAGTGCGTCCCCAGTACCCGATGCCGATGTTCTCGCCGTGCAGCCAGATCTCCCCGACGTGCTCGTCCGGCACCTCGGTGGCGGTCTCGGCGTCGACGATCGCGGCCCACTGGCTGCGCGCGACGTATCCGCAGGAGACCTGCGCGATGGCGTTCGGCGCCTCCTTGTCGACCTTGACGATGCGGCCGGCGCCCAGCTGGTCGCGGTCGACGTAGATGACCTTGGCCTCGTCGGTGTGCCGGGTGGACGAGACGAACAGCGTCGCCTCCGCCATGCCGTACGACGGCTTGATCGCGGTCTTGGGCAGGCCGTACGGCGCGAACGCCTCGTTGAACTTGCGCATCGAGGACGTGGTCACCGGCTCGCTGCCGTTGATCAGGCCGATCACGTTGCTCAGGTCGAGGGTCTCACCCGGCTTCGGCAGTCCTCGCGCGGCCGCGTGCTCGAACGCGAAGTTCGGCGCGGCGGCGAACGTGCCGGCGCCGTCGGAGACGGCGGCGAGTTCCTTGATCCACCGGCCCGGCCGCTGCACGAAGGCGCGCGGGCTCATGATGGTGATGTACTTGCCGCCGATCGCGGGCAGGATGATCGTGAGCAGGCCCATGTCGTGGAACAGCGGCAGCCACGTCACACCGCGCGAACCCTCGTTGAGTTCGATGGAGTCGGCCATCTGGATGCAGTTGGTGAGGACACCGCGGTGGGTGATCTCGACGCCCGCGGGCACGCGGGTCGATCCGGAGGTGTACTGCAGGTAGGCGATGTCGTCGGTGCCGATCCGGGGTCGCGTCCACGAGTCGGCGACGGTGTCGGGGATCGCGTCGACCGCGATGATGCGGGGGCGCTGCGCGGCGGGCAGCGGCCGGAAGAACTGCCGGACCCCGGCCGCGGAGGTGGTGGCGGTGAGGATGGCGCTGGGTGTGCAGTCGCCGAGGACGGCATGCAGCCGGTCGGTGTGGCCGGGCTCGTCGGGATCGAACAGCGGGACGGCGATGGTGCCGGCATAGATGGCCGCAAAGAAGGAGACGACGTAGTCCAGGCCCTGCGGGGCAAGGATCGCGACGCGGTCGCCGGGCTCGGTGACCTGCTGCAGCCGGGCCGCGATCGCGCGCAGACGTACCCCGAACTGCTGCCAGGTCAGCTCGTGGACCTCGCCGTCACGTTCCCGCGAGTAATCGATGTAACGGTACGCAAGATCGTCGCCGTTCTCGGCGAAATGCTGCTCGAGGTGGTCGAGCAGAGTGTTGCCCTCGGGCAACACGATCTGTCCGTTCTCATCGATGAACTCTTCGAACCCGACGCTCATTCCTTCTCCCTGTCGAAGCGATCCCACAACCACTCGACATGGTTGCGCCCCGTCCTTGTCCTCGCGCTAGCGGATCGTCGTACCTGTACAGCTCAACAGCATCCGGCGGTGCATCTCACGAATCTGTCCATCGATCCGAAATCACGATTATGTTACAGATCCGCATCGGTCATTCCCCCGCCAACAGCGGAATCACCGGTGCGAACGCCTCCATCTGGGTGGGGAAGACCCCCACATAGGACATCCCCGTCTTCGCCCGCACGTTACGGATCTGTTCGGCGATCTCCTCGTAGGAACCGATTGCGAGATACGGCGATTCGAGGATCTCGTCCACGGTGAGCCGGACGTCCACCTCGATGTTCGGGGGGAAGCCCTGGTCGAGGGCAGCCAGCGCCATCTCGGCAGTCTGCTCCCGATCATCCGTGACGAGAATCATCGTGATGGTCCAGTTCAGCTCGATGTCATCGAACCGATCCCCCGCTGCGCGACGGATCACGTCCACCCGCTCCACAGTCTTGCCCATCGTGATCCCCGACAGCAACAAACGGCCGTCCCGATTCGTGGGGGTGGCCACCGAGATGATGTCGGCGTACTTCGCCGCCAGCGCGAGCATCTTCGGTCCCCCGCCGCCGACCGCGATGGGCGGACGCGGGCCCTGCCGCGGGCGCGGACTGCCCTTGAGGCCGTCGATGCGGTAGTGCTTGCCCTCGAAGTTGCATTCCCGGCCCCGCAGGAGCACGTCCAGAATCTGCAGGCTCTCCTCGAGCTTCTCGATCCGGACGCCGGGACGTTCGTAGGCGATGCCCGCCTTGTCGAACTCCTCCTTCATCCACCCTGCGCCGATCCCGAGCTCGAGCCGGCCGCCCGAAAGGACGTCGACGGTCGCGGCGTCCTTGGCCAGGATCGCGGGATGCCGGAAGCCGTTCGCGAGGACGGCGGTGCCGAGGCGGATCTTGTCGGTGGCGACGGCGAGCGCACCGAGGGCGGCCATGGGCCCGACCTGGTTACCCAGGTGGTCCGGGATCATGAAGCTGTCGTAGCCGAGCTCCTCCGCCTTGCGCGCCAGCTCGACGAAGCGCCGGGCACCGCCCTCCTCGGCGTTGCCCTCGCCACCCGCGGCGAAACGAAACTTCCGCGTGACAGCCGAGCCGGCGGTGGCGCTCATCGAACCTCTTCTCGTGTGGCGGTGGTCGCGCGTCACGGGCCCGGAAGGATTTCCCGGGTCATGACCGAAGGTCGAGTCTAAGCGCCGACCGACCAGTGAGTGTATCGGGTGGTGATCCCCGACACTACCGACCGGTAATAACGAGGAGAGTTCACTCCTCGCGAGGGGTCGGCGCCTCCTCGATCTTCTCGATCGCCCAGTTCGCCACCCACTGCGTCGCCGTCGTACCCGAATCGTCCACGACGAAGGTGTTGTACAACGCGTGCACGGGGTTGTTCATGTACTCGAGCAACCGCGGCGCGCTGGCGAGCCAGTTGCCGGGATTCAGCGCATTCGGCGGGGCGTCGCAGATCCCGTCCGTCGGTGCACAGATGTCCACCACCTTGTCCTCGAGCTCGCCGAACCCACCCGGTCGCGCGCCGGTCATGGTGATCCCCGGCAACCGCAACCCGTTCAGCGACAGCTCGGCGCCGACGCCCGCGACGGGCGGTCCGATCGTCTCGACCGTCCCCGGGTCGCGACGGCCGTCGGCGATGAGGGCCACTCCGAGCACGCGATCCGCCGGAACGGGCCCGTCACCGGCACCGATGCGCGACGCGACGTCGCCCGCGATGACCGCGCCCTGCGAGAAGCCGGTCAGCACGTAGTTGGTCAGCGGGCACTCGGCGAACCGTCGCTCGAGGATGTCCTCGGTCGCTGCGGTGCCGGCCGTCCGGCTGTTGTTGTACGACTGCTGGCCGTCCGGCGGGAGCGCCACCGGATTCGAGAACTGGGCCACGTACGGAACGGTGTACACATCGGCACGCTGCGCGTCGAAGCGCTCCTGCAGCGGACGCGTGACGTTCAGCATCAGCGAGAGCGGATTGAACGTCGGGTTGTACGGATCGTCCCAGGCGGCCGACTCCCACGTGCCCGGCACCGCCACCACCTGGACGTCGGGGCACGAGGCCGGCTGCGCCTGGGGCTTCTCGGGCCCGAGCGGCCCCGGCGGCCCCGGCACCGGGAGCCGGCCCGCGAGGATGTACCACATCGCGAGCACGGCCGCCAGGACGACCAGGATCCCGAGTACGAGGATTCCCCGCCTCCGGCGTCGTTGCTTCGCTCGGGCCGTCATGGTTGCTGCTCCTAGCAGAAGGTGTCGCGGGCGACGGTGATGTAGACGTCGGCGGTCGTCGCGGCGTCGGCGTCGGAGATCTCCTTGCCGGCGGCCGTGGCCTCGCTGCCCACTGCGGCGGTGACGATCGTCTTGATCTCCTCGGGCGAGCTGCCCTGTGCGGTCGCGGCGCAGATGTAGTTGGCCGTGTTGATGGCGATACTGCCGTCGGCGGCGGGTTCCACGCCCCGCTCGCGCAACCCGTCCAGGAACGCCTGGCCGCGGTCGTCCACCGGCACCTCGGCCGGGCCCGGGAATCCGGGTTCGGTCTCCGGCTGCGCCGGGGGTGCGGTGGCGGCCTCGCCCGGACTGGTGGTGGCCGCGCCCTCGGGAGCGGTCGTCGTCGCCTTGGCGGCGGTGGTCTCGGCGGCGGATGTCGAGGTGGTCGCCGACACGGACGTCGACGGGGTGTTCGTCGCCGTGGAATCGTCGCTTCCGCAGGCGCCCAGGAGGGCGGTGGCGGCGAGCGCCGCGGCGCCGGCGCCCAGGACGCGGGTCAGGCTCGAACGGGTCCGTGCAGGCATGTGGTGGTGTCCTCGCATCCAATCGTCGGAAATGGGCAGTGCCCAGGCTACAGATGCGAACCGGGCGGTGACCGCGACCCGTGCGTCGCGGTCACCGCCCGATCCGGTGGTTGCGGGCCGCCGCGGCGGCACCGGAACTGCGGGTGACGATCCTAGGGGCGGACGGTGGCCACGTTGTCGACCACCGTGACGAATCCGCCCTGGAAGTTCTGCTGGACACCGCCGGGGATGGGGAACTCGTCGCCGATGGGGAAGCCGAGTCGACCGTTCTCGTAGCCGGCGCTCTTCCACGCGTCGAACACGGGCCCGTTGCGAACGGACCAGGCGCCGCTGAGCGGACTCCAGTAGATGTTGCCGCCCTCGAACTCGTTGAACCGGCCGCCGTCCTTGACGGGGATCTCGCTGGTCTTCGGGAATCCGAGCCAGCTGTTCTCGTAGCCGAGTTCGGCGTACTTGCCCATGATCATCCCCTGCACGGCGTGGGCGCCGAGCGGCTCGGTCCAGTAGAGGGCGCCGATCTCGAAGCCCTGCACCACTCCGGGCTTGTTCGGGGTGGCCACCTCGTCGGCCACCGGGTAGCCGAGCGGACCGCCCTCCCAGCCCTGGCGCGCCCACTCGTCACGGATGGCGCCGCGCACGGCGTGCGCCCCGGTCTGCGGGGTCCAGTAGATCGAGCCGTGCTGGAAGTGGTTGAACCGGCCGCGGCCGTCGGGGGTGCCACGTTCCTCGGTGGTCGGGTAGCCGAGCGGACCGGCCGGCCCCCCGGCGGCCTGGTAGGCCCCGCCGACGGCACCCGCCACCGGGCGGGCGCCGCCCTCGGTGGAGGAGAAGATCCGGCCGAAGCGGAAGTCCTGGACGCGCCCGCCCGCGACGGCGTACTCCGGTGTGAGGCAGTCGCCGATCCACGGGGCGGCGGCGTCGCCGATCGCGCCGGATGCGCTGCAGTTCGGCTTCGTGACCTCCACGCCGAGGGCGTTGGCGAGCTGCGGCCACAGCTGGTGCAGCTCGAATTCCCAGTACGGCCACGAATGGGTGCCCGACGGCCGGTAGACCACCTGCGCGGGGATGCCGACCTTGTTCAGTTTGGTGGCGAACGCCTGCGAGGTGAGCCGCGACAGGATCTCGAGGCCCATGCCGGCATAGTTCGTGCTCACGCCCGGGACACCCGACGGCTGGTCGTACGGTCCGGTGCTGCCGCTGCCGCTCGAGACGTACAGGCTCACGCCCTCGAGCTTGTCCGCGAGCAGGTAGGGATCGTGGGCGGCCCACTGCTCGCCGCCGGGGGTACCCCACATGGCCGACGAGTCGAAGCCGCCGGCGTCCTGCATCGCGTACTGGATCGCCTGCGGCATGCCGAGGGTCGTGGTGGTCAGGATGCCGGAGAGCGACCCCGCGAACTTGAAGAAGCCGGGGTTGCGCGCAGGCAGGAACATCGCGGCGGTGCCGCCCATCGACAGGCCGACGACGCCGCGCTCCTTCGTGGTGCGCCAGTTGCCCTCGAGGATCGGGGGAAGTTCCTTGGTGAGGAACGTCTCCCACTGGTAGTTGCGCCCGTTGTTCTGGTCCACCCAGTCGGCGTAGAAGCTGGACTGTCCGCCCACCGGCAGCACGACGTTGACGTTCTTGTCCGCGAAGAAGGCCTCGGCGTCCGTCTCGATCGTCCAGCCGTTCTCGTCGTCGCGGGCGCGCAGGCCGTCGAGCATGTAGACGGCGGGGAACCGCGCTTCCGGTTCGATGTTCCAGTCCCGGGCCAGCAGCAACTGCACCTGGATGGGCGTGCCCATCGCCGGCGAGTTCACCCACAGGGCCACGCGCCGGTCGGTCAGCCAGTCCACCCGCTGCACCGTCACCCCGGACGGGGCCTGCGCGGCGGTGGGCTCGCTGCGGTCCACCGGCACCGCGTACGCGGCACCGACGGCGAGGGTTCCGGCGACGAGCGGGGCGACGAGGGCTGCGGCGACCGCCCCGAGGACCCGCCGGCTCCGTCGTGCGGGCGGCACCGGCTGCCGGGCGCGCACGGTTCGACGTCCGCCAAGCACAGTTCGCATCGGCATCGCTCACTTTCTGCGTTGCTGGGGCGTCGACGGGCGACCGGGCCCCGCGTCTCGAAGACTGTTTCTACACGTGAACGGGCGCCGGGTGGGGGTGCCGCGCTGTGACGGCTGTGGTTTTTGTCAACTATCCGGGAAACGGCGCATGCCGCCCCTCGTCCCTCTCGGGTCGTGGGGCGGCATGCGGACCGTCAGTGTGTGCCGGGTGGTTCGGCGCGATCAGTAGGCGTTCAGTGCCTCGAGGATCTGGGGACGAGCCTTCCACAGCTCCTCTTCCCAGTACTTCCAGGAGTGCGTGCCGCGCGCCGGGAAGTCGAAGCGGGCCTGGATGCCGAGGGTGGCCAGCTTGATCTGGAAGGCACGGGTCTGGGCGAGGGCGAGCGCCTCGAGGCCCATGGCGTTGGCGGTGTTGTAGACACCCACCAGGCCCTGCGGGTTGTCGTGCTGACCGGGCAGGCCGCTGGCCGCCGAGATGTACATCGACAGGCCGGCGAGCTTCGGCGCGAACACGAACGGATCGTTGCGCAGCCAGGCCGGGCTCCACGGCGGGCCCCACATGGAGTCGACGTTGAAGCGGCCGGCGTCGAGCATCGCGACGCGGATGGCCTCACGCATGCCGGGAGCCGACAGGTTCAGGTATCCGGAGAGCGACGACGCGAACTTGAACTGGTCGCGGTGGTAGGCGGCCAGGGTCAGCGCGGCGCTGCCGCCCATCGACAGGCCCAGGATGCCGTTGTTGCTGCGGGAGACGCCGCGGGTGGCGAGGTAGTCCGGCAGGTTCTGGGTCAGGAACGTCTCCCACTTGTAGGTGACGTCCTGGCCGTTGAGGTTGCTGGGCGCGTACCAGTCGGTGTAGAAGCTCGACTGGCCGCCGACCGGCATCACCAGGGTGACGTTGTCGTTGGCGAACTGGTCGCGCGCGTTGGTCTCGAAGCTCCACGCGTTCGCGTCGTCCCGGGCGCGCAGGCCGTCGAGCAGGTACAGCGCCGCGTCACCGCCGCGGGCGGCCCACTGGATCTGCACCTTGATCGGGCCCATGTCGGAGTCGACGAAGACTTCCTCGAACCCGCCGGCCGGTGCCCGGTGCGAGATCGGGGCGGCGGCTGCGGGAGCGGCGAGCGCGGCGGTGCTTCCGGCGACGCCGGCGGCAACCGGCAGAACGAGGGCTGCGGCGCCCACGCCGAGCACGCGCCTGCGGAGGCGCTGCGACAACCTCGGGACAAAACGCATGAACAATGCTCTCTTTCTCCATCTGCGGCGTCCGCGTGCGCGTCCCCCGTCGGATACCGGCGGCGACGACCGAGCGGGCCGTCACAAGTCACACTGCGGTCAAGACTGTAAAGGACACCGTGGGCTCTGACAAACCCCCGGTAACCCAGGTCAACGAACCGTGTGTCGGCTTCGATATCGGCCCACACTGCCGATGCGTTACTCGTCCGTTATCGGCTGTGATCATACCGAGATATGCCCGGCGGGTCGCACGGGGCCGCCCGGAAGGAAAACGACACCGATGTAATTCGCTGGCCGGACGCCTGCGTTCAGCCCCCGTCACGTGGGGGCGGAAGCTCGAGGTCGCACCGCTGGATCTCGTATTTCGGCACCCGCTCGAATCGGTAATCCGCATATTCGAACGAATTGCGAAGATTGCGCTTGAACAGCGGCCACGTCAATTCCGCGCGGGAGGACGCGAGCAGTTCCTGCGTCTGCGGGCACGTCAGCGCCACCTGCGCCTGCGCCACCCAGTCCTCGTCCAGGTAGGCAGGCAGCCACGGGTGCACATCCACCATCCCCGTGTCGGCGACGACCCAGTCGGAGTAGAGCAGCTTGTCGTGCCCGATGCGCCCGTCCTCGAGCCGCTCGGTGTGCGCCGCCAACGGGTATGCCAGTCCCATCTGGTCGAGCACCTGCACGTCGAGCCCGACGTTCATGCTGGTCATCCCGAGGTTGAGGAAGTAGACGGTGTGGCCGGCACCACCCGGCGGGACCGGCCCCGGCGGCGGGACGACATCCCAGGCGTCGAACGACGGTGTCGGCAGCAGCAGGCCGCCGTCGGGGGTGTTCGAGATCGCCTCGACCATCGCCCGCATGCGCGGATAGTCGAGGTAGTCCTCGGCCCGGACGGGATGCAGATGGCCGGTGTTGAGGGCGTAGAACGCCCGCTCGTCGACGATCCCGGAACGGCCCACCACCGCCCCCTCGGGCATTCCGGTGGTGTTCGCCGCGATCGCCGACCACACCACCACACCGAGCCACAACGCGCCTGCCGCACCCGCGACGGCCGTCGTGCGAGTGCGGCCGATCTCGGTGGGAACACGCAACGGAATCACGGCGACGGGAACGAGCAGACAGAACAGCGGCGGTAGCAGCACCCGGCCGTGCATGAAATCACCGCCGACACGAAGGGCGTAGAGCGTGAGCAACACCCCGGCGCCGAGCATGAAGACGACCACGGCGGACGGAGTGCGCAACGCCCGCTGCGCGCGGACCGCGAACGAGGCTTCCGTGTGACGGATTTCACGTTTCGACGCACCCGGTGCGAGCGGTGTCCGGTCGCGCCACGCGAGCGCGGCACCGAGCAGCAGCAACAGCAACGGCAGCCACAACAGGTACGGGCTCACCAGGTTCCCGAGATACTCGAAGCCCTGCGACCACTTCGCGCCGCCCGCATCCTTGGCCACCGCAGTGTTCGGGTAGGGCAGCCCGTAGTAGCCCATCCGCCAGATCTGATAGGCCACCGGCACGGCACCGGCCACCGCCACCATCGCGATCCGCACCCGCCACGTGAGGCCCGCGGCGAGGAAGAGCATGAGCAGGGCCGGAAGCGCGAGAAGTGCCAGTTCGGGACGCACGAGCGGGCCGAGGCCGGCCACGAACGCCGTCGCCAGCACCGACGGCGCCGACGGGGTCCCCGGCGCCGTCGCCCACCGCACGAGCAGCAGCCACAACAGGGCGATCCAGCAGATCACCAGCCCGCTCTCGAGGCCGGAGGTGGCGAAGTCCCGCGCCGGGGGCACCGCGATGTAGACGAACATGCCGGCGGGAACCAGCAGGAAGGTGGCGCCGCCGCCCCGCAGCCGCCACCGGTACAGCCGGCCCGTGCCGAGCATCGCCAGCGCCACCGCCGCGGTCGACAGCACGAGCGCCGTGGCCAGGACCACGTACTCGAGTCGCACCCCGGTGAGCCAGCCCATCGCGTACACGAGATACGTCCACAGGGTGGACGTGTTCGCCTCGACGCGGTCGCCGGCGTTGAACACCGGGCCGTTGCCGGCCAGCAGATTGCGCACGGTGCGCAGCACGATGAGGCCGTCGTCGGCGATCCAGCGGCGCTCCCACGCGCCCCAGAACATCAGCAGGGCCGCCAGCGCGACTCCACCGGAGAACACCGCGGTCGGCACCCACGGCCGCATGCCGTCCCGACGGGCCGGCCGGGCCCGGCGGGCCGGGGTGCCGAGATCCTCGTCGAGGTCAGAAGAGGTAGACAGCACCGCCGACCGCCCCGATCCAGGCCACCGCGAGGAGTTGCAGCACCCGGTCCTTCAGGGCGATCTCCTCCGGTTCGCCGGCCTCCCCGCCGTCCACGTCGACCGCGTACCGCAGGATCGCGATCACGAACGGAACCATCGAGATCGCGAACCAGTTGGTGTCGTTGGCCTGGTCGCGTTCGAACGCCCACAGGCCGTAGCAGATGACGACCGCCGTCGCCGACAACGTCCACACGAACCGCAGGTAGGTGCCCGTGTAGTACTCGAGCGACTTGCGGATCTTCGCGCCCGTCCGCTCCGCGAGACGCAGCTCCGCGTACCGCTTGCCCGCCGCCATGAACAGCGAACCGAACGCCATGATCAGCAGGAACCACTGCGACAGGAGGATCTCCGCGGCCACACCACCGGCGATCGCGCGGAGGAGGAACCCGGACGAGACGATGGCGATGTCCAGCACCGGCTGGTGCTTGAGCCCGAAGCAGTAGGCCAGCTGGACGGTGATGTAGACGGCCATCACCACCGCGAGCTGCCAGTTCGCCAGGAACGACAGGCCGATCGAGCCGGCCAGCAGGACCACCGCCATGCCGTAGGCGAGGTTCACCGGCAGCACGCCGGCGGCGATCGGCCGGAACCGCTTGGTCGGGTGGGCGCGGTCGGCCTCGACGTCCATCGCGTCGTTGACCAGGTAGATGCCCGAGGCGGCCATGCAGAACACCACGAAGGCCAGGGCGACCGGGATCAGGACGTCCACCTCGGTCGCCGAGCCGGCCGCGAGCGGCGCCGCCAGCACCAGCACGTTCTTCACCCACTGCCGGGGGCGGACCGCCTTGACGATGCCCTCGGCCAGATTTTTCGGAGGTGCCGCGACGGCTACCGGTTCCTCGCTCATCTCTCTCCAAACTTCTTCTCGGCCCGCACGACGGCCGCGGCGGACGCGGCGCCGAGCGCAGCCCCCGCCAGCACGTCCGTCGGATAGTGGACGCCGAGCACGAGGCGGGACAGCAACATCGGCGGGACCAACACCGCCGGTAAGGGTAGCCCGGTCAGCCGGCCGAGCAGCACGGCAGCGGCCGTCGTCGAGGTGGCGTGCGAGGACGGGAAGCTGAGCCGGCTCGGCGTGGACACGTTGACCTGGACGGTGGGGTCCACGGGCCGCGGCCGCCGCACCACCCGCTTGACCACGATGGACGCGGCGTGCGCACCGACGGCGCCGACCGCGACACCGGCCCAGCGGCGCCGGCGCGGGCGGTCGACCAGTGCCCCGACACCGCCGATCACCGCCCAGCCGAAGGCGTGCTCACCGAAGTGCGACAACCCCCGGGCCGCCGCGAGCGCCCCGGGACGCGAACCGACCGTGGACTGCACGGCCTGCAGCACCTGGATCTCGGCCTCGGTGGTCGGCCATTCACGATTCGAAGACACGCTCCCACTCCTCCTTGCTCGTCAGGGCGGGAACCGCGGCCTGGTACTCGTCCTTCAACTCGGGGAACCTGCGGGCAAGCTCCCGGCGCAGCCGCACAGCCTCGGACAACAACGCCTGCGCCTGCCGTGGGTCGCGCTTACGGTAGACGACGCCGCGCCCGTCCGCGGTGGTCACGGTCACACCGTCGACCTGCGAGAGCAGGAACCAGCGGGCGTCGAGGGTGGGCACGTTCAGCTGCGGGCGCTCGTGGTGTTCCGGATGCGCCGGCCGCACGTTGTGCACCAGGCCCTTGGCGAGCCGCACCATCTTGCCGACGGCGCCGCGCGGCTCGCCGACCGCCCCGACCTCGGCACCCGACGGCAGCGGCAGCTCGGTCGACGACGGCAGCACCACGGCGTCGGAGAACCGCCTGCGCAGCGCGTGCACCTCCCCGAGCGCGGTGGGCAGCAGTTCGAACAGACGGTCCGGGCCGGCCAGGAAGTCCTCGATCGCCTTGTTCTGGATCGCCACCGTCGAGTATTCGAGGCACAGCAGGTGCTTGAGCGTGGCCTTGACGGTGTCGAGGACCAGGCCACGTCCGTCGCCCGGCATGTGCAGTGCCGCCACGACGAGACGGTTGCGCAGGTGGAAGTACGCCTGCCAGTCGATGGCGTCGTCCTTGTCGCTCCAGGCCATGTGCCAGATCGCGACGCCCGGCATGGTGACGGTCGGGTAGCCGGCGGCACGCGCCCGCAGCCCGTACTCGGCGTCGTCCCACTTGATGAACAGCGGCAGCGGCTGACCGATCTCCTCGGCCACCTGCCGCGGGATCATGCACATCCACCAGCCGTTGTAGTCGACGTCGATGCGCCGGTGCAGCAGCTTCGACTGCTCGCGGTCGCGCAGCGGCTTGGTGGAGAAGTCGTGGTCGTACTCGACGTTCGGCGCCGCCGTCCACATGAAGTTCGCCCGGTCGATCACCTCGCCCATCGTGTGCAGGTGGCTGCGTTCCTGGAGGTTGAGCATCTGACCGCCGACGAGCATCGGGCTCTTGGCGAACCGGGACAACGCGAGAGCGCGCAGGATCGAGTCGGGCTCGAGTTCGATGTCGTCGTCCATGAACAGGATGTACGGGCAGTCGGTCGTCTTCAGCGCCTCGTACATGATGCGGCTGTAACCGCCCGAGCCGCCGAGGTTGCCCTGGTTGTGGATGGCGAGCCGGTTGCCGAGCGCGGCCGCCGCCTCGGTGAAGCCGGGCTCGTCCCGAACCTTGCGGGTGCCCTGGTCCGGAATGATCACGGCGTCGACGACGTCGAGGACCAGCGGATCGGAGGCGAGGGCGACGAGGGCCTTCACGCAGTCCGTCGGGCGGTTGAAGGTGGGGATGCCCACGGCGACGGAGGCCTCGCCGGGCGCCTCGACCGGCGCGTACCACCCCGCCGAGCGCAACGTGACGTCGGAGTCGGTGGTGATGTCGAACCAGATCCAGCCGCCGTCCTCGAAGGGGCCGAGGTCGATCTCGAACTCGACCGTCGCGGCGTCGTGCGCGGCGGAGAACTCGCGGCCCTCGACGTGGATGCGGCTCGAGTCGGCCTTCGAGCGGTACACGTCGGCCCGGCCGTGCCCGGTGAGTTCGAGTCGCAGCACCACGGAGGTGAGGGTGCTCCAGCGTCGCCAGTAGCTCGCCGGGAAGGCGTTGAAGTAGGTGCACATCGACACCTCGGACTCGGCGCCGATGTTCAGCGACGTCCGGCCGACGGCGTGGGCGCGCCGCGCGTTGGTGGGCGATTCCTCCAGGTAGAGGGTGCGCACGTCGAGCGGTTCACCCGGACGCGGCAGGATCACCCGCTGCAGCAGCGCCTTGCCGAGCCGCTCGTCCACGGGTGCGTCGGGCTCGACGAGCAGGTGCCGGGCGCTCACGAGGCGTCCCCCGCCAGCGGGGTGCCCGATTCGAAGTACGGCGCGAGGGCGTTGTCGAACATGCTCAGGGCGCTCGCGATGGCCATGTGCATGTCGAGGTACTGGTAGGTGCCGAGCCGGCCGCCGAACAGCACCTTGTTCTCCGTGGCCTCCCGCTTGGCCCGCTCCCGGTAGGCCGTCAGCTTGGCGCGGTCCTCCGGGGTGTTGATCGGGTAGTACGGCTCGTCGTCGTTGCCGGCGAAGCGCGAGTACTCGCGCATGATCACGGTCTTGTCGGCGGGGTAGCTGTCCCGCTCGGGGTGGAAGTGCCGGAACTCGTGGATGCGGGTGTAGGGCACGTCGGCGTCGTTGTAGTTCATCACCGGGGTGCCCTGGAAGTCCGCGGTGGGCAGCACCTCGGTCTCGAAGTCGAGGGTGCGCCAGCCGAGCCGGCCCTCGGAGTAGTCGAAGTAGCGGTCGAGCGGGCCGGTGTAGACCACCGGGGCCTCGGGGCTCGCGGCGCGGATCTCGTCGCGCACCTCGAACCAGTCGGTGTCGAGCCGCACCTCGATCTTCTCGTCCTTCGCCATGTTCTCGAGCCACGCGGTGTAGCCGTCGACGGGCAGGCCCTCGTAGGTGTCGTTGAAGTACCGGTTGTCGAAGGTGTAGCGGACCGGCAACCGGGTGATGTTGCCGGCGGGCAGTTCCTTCGGGTCGGTCTGCCACTGCTTGGCGGTGTAGTCGCGCACGAACGCCTCGTAGAGCGGCCGGCCGATCAGGGAGATGGCCTTCTCCTCGAGGTTCTGCGCCTGTGCGGTGTCGATCTCGGCGGCCTGCTCCCTGATCAGGGCCCGGGCTTCCTCCGGGCTGAAGTACCGGCCGAAGAACTGGGACACCAGCCCCAGCCCCATGGGGAACTGGTAGGCCTGGCCCTTGTGCATCGCGAACACGCGGTGCTGGTAGTTCGTGAAGTCGGTGAACCGGTTCACGTAGTCCCACACCCGCTTGTTGGAGGTGTGGAAGAGGTGGGCACCGTACTTGTGGATCTCGATGCCCGTCTCGGGTTCGGGCTCGGAGTAGGCGTTGCCGCCGAGGTGGTGGCGGCGCTCGACGACGAGCACGCGTTTGCCGAGTTGCGTGGCGGCACGCTCGGCGATCGTCAGTCCGAAGAACCCGGAGCCGACGACGATCAGGTCGTACTCACCGGTGGCAGGCTGGGGCGAGGGTGCAGCGGTCACGGAAGACCAGGGTAGGCGACCCGCGCGCCCGTGCGCGTTTCCGGTAGCGGGAGCGACCGGAAACACACACGGGTCAGGCGAGGTGGGCCCGCAGGGCAGACCGGACGAACGTCGCACCGTCCGGGCCGCCGTAGTTCGCGGCGAACCGCTCGTCGGCGACGTACATGTCGGCCAGGCCCAGGACGTAGTCCCGGTTCGGCCCCGCCCCGTACCCGGGGGTGCCGGGGATGCTGCCGAGCCACGCGACGTGGCGACGGGCCAGGTCCTGTCCTTCCGGGCCGGCGGGGTCGAGGCCGGCGGCCGCGGCGGCCGTCCAGTCCGCGCCCAGGCGGGCGGCGACGGTCTTCCAGTCCGCCCGCTCGTCGTCGCTCATGCCCCGCCACCAGCGGTCGCTGCTCTCGTAGGCGTCCTCGCCCCAGCGTTCGATCACCTCGTCGCGGTACTGCGTGTGGTCGAACCCGTCGAACACTTCGTCCGCCATCAGTTCCTCACCTCTCTCTGTTCTGCGGATGGTGGTGCGCACCGACTCGATCTGCCGGGCCAGCCGCCGCTGCTCGTGCTCGAGCAGTTCCAGGTGCACGCGCAGCGCCGCGGTGGCGTCGCGGTGCCCCTCGAGCACCTCCGCGATGGCGGGCAGGCTCAGGCCCAGGTCGCGCAGCAGCAGGATGCGCTGCAGCCGGACCAGGGCGTCGGCGTCGTAGAACCGCATGCCGCCCGGGCCGGTGCGGCTGGGCTCGAGCACGCCGACGTCGCCGTAGTGACGCAGCGTGCGGCTGGTGACTCCGGCCGCGCGGGCCAGTTCCTGGATGGACCATTCGCCCTTCATTCGCGGGCCTCTCTCGTCGGGTATCCCCAGGATGCGTCTTGACGCTGCGTCAACGTCAAGCGCGTTCGGGTCCCGTTCGTCCGGATCCCCGCCTACGGTTTCCCTGATGCTCCGGCCGGAAGGAAAGACGGTATGACGCTGATCAGCGGACTGCCCGCCCACCCCCTGCTCGTGCACGGGGTCGTCGTTCTGGTGCCCCTGGTGTCGCTGGGACTGGTCCTGTGCGCGCTGTGGCCGGCCGCGCGGCGACGCCTGCTGTGGCCGGTCGTGGTGCTCGCGGCCGCGGCGCTGGTCCTGACCCCGATCACCGCCGAGACCGGCGAGCAGCTCGCCGGTGTCCTGGGCCCGTCCCCGCTGATCGAGACGCACGAGGAACTCGGCGAGACGATGACCCTCGTCGTCGCGCTGTTGTTCGCCGCGACGATGCTGCTCGCGGGTGCGCACGTGCTGCGCGGCCGCGACGACGGCGGCGGGCGACGAGCCCTGATCGTCGTCGCGGCCGTGCTGGCCGTCGTCGCCGCGGCGGGTGCGACGGTGCAGACCGTCCGGGTCGGCGAGTCCGGCGCCGAGGCCGTGTGGACCGGACGGCTGCCGTAGCGACAGTGCGTCAGACCGCTGCCGGTGCCCCTGTGTCCGGCGCCGCTGTGTCCGGCGCCGCTGTGTCCGGCGCCGCTGCGTCCGGGGCCGCGACCGGGGTGCGTGCCGGTCGCAGCAGCAACAGCGCCACCGCGGCCAGGACGACCACGCCGGCGACGGCGAAGTACAGCTGCGCCGGTGACCAGCCCGCGTCGAGCAGCATGCCCGCGGCGGTGGGGGCGAGGATCGCGCCGGCGCGGCCGACGCCGATGGCCCAGCCGACGCCGGTGCTGCGCACCCGTGGGCCGTAGAGGGACGGAGCGAGGGTGTACAGACCGGCGATGCAGCCGTTGATCAGACCGCCGATCACGATTCCCAGCGCGAACGCGACGGCGAGCACCGAGATCGAGGCGATGAACACGGCCATGGCCGCAGCCGACAGGCCGGTGAAGGTGATCAGGACGGACCGAGTCGACCACCGGCTGGCCAGGACGCCGAACAGCACGGAGCCGGCCGTGCCGCCGAGGGTGAGCATCATGCCGGCGGTCGCGCTCTGATCCTTGGTCAGGCCGGCCGTCTCGAGCAGCGACGGGGTCCAGGAATTGACGAAGTAGAAGCCGAACATGGTGGTGAAGAACGCCGCCCACAGCAGGAGGGTCGGACGGGCGCGGCTTCCGGTGAAGAGGTCCGCGATGCGACCGGCCCCCGCCCCGGCGTCGCGGCTGGAGCCGTCGAGCGAGTGGATCGGGTCCTGGCCGATACGACGGGCGATCCGGTTGATCGACGCGAGGTCGCCGTCTCGGCCGCGGGCCCCGAGGAACTCGATCGATTCCGGCAGCAGCGCGGCCAGCAGCACCAGCACCGTTCCGGTCAGCACCGCACCGACGACGAACACTGCCCGCCAACCGTATTCGGTCTGCAGGCCCACCGCGGCCAATCCGCCGAGAGTGGCACCGACGCCGTACCCGGCGGTGTAGATGCTGATGGCCAGGCCGCGCCACCGCGCCGAGGAGTATTCGCTGGCGATGACGGTGGTGCAGGCGAGCACTCCGCCGATGCCGAGACCGGTGAGCACACGCCAGGTACCGAGCTGCCATGCCGATCCTGCGGTGGCGGACAGCGCCATTCCGGCGGTGGCGAGTGCGACCGACAGGAGGATGAGCGGCCGGCGGCCGATCCGGTCGGCGACCGGGGCGAGGGTGATCGCGCCTACGGCCATGCCGATCAACCCGGCGCTGAGGAGCACACCGATCGCCGAGCCGCCGAGCGCGAAGTCGGCGCCGATGCTCTTGGCCGTGAAGGCCAGGGCCATGACGTCGTAGCCGTCGAGGATGTTGAGCACCACACACAGGGCGACGATCAGCCACTGGTAGGGGCGCATCGGCGACGTGTCGATGCGAGCACGAAGGTCCATGCCGAATTCCTTTGAGGGAGGGTGTATCCGATGACCAGGCCGTCAGCGGACGGCGAGGGTGACGGTGCCGGGCACGGCGGGAGCGCCGGGACGGCGCACCACTCGCGACACGCAGGCACACAACTTCGTCGCGGCCGCCTTCTGCTCTTCGCTGTAGAAGACGTCACGGTGGTCGACGGCGCCGTCGACCGCGGCGATGCCGACCTGGCACAGACCGCATTCGCCCTTGCGGCAGTCGAACATCATGTCGACGCCGGCGCGTTCGAGTGCGTCGAGCAGGGACTCGTCGGTTCCGACGGTGGTTTCGACGCCGAGGTCGGGAACCTTGACGGCGAACTCCTCGGCGTCGAACCAGCCGCTGTTGCCGAAGGTTTCGTACCTGAGGTTCGGCAGGGGCAGCTCGCGGTCCACCCAGGCGCGACGGACCGCGTCCATCAGCCGGATCGGCCCGCACATGTACAACTCGGTGTGCGCATCGACGCCGTCGACCAGGGTGCCGACGTCGAGGCCGGTGCCTTCGTCGTCGAGGTGCAGTTCGAGCCGGTCTCCGTGGAGCGCGTCCAGTTCGGAGAGGAAGGCCGCCGCCGAGCGGGTGCGGGCGACGTAGACGAGACGGTAGTCGGCGCCGACCCGCTTCAGCGCCGTGCCCATCGCGGAGATCGCCGTGATGCCGATACCACCGGCGAGCAGGACGTAGCGCCGCGCGCCGATCCGCAAGGGGAAGTTCTGCAGCGGTGCGGTGACGTCGAGTTCGTCGCCGGGGCGCAGCGCGTGCATGAATCGCGATCCGCCCCGCGAGGTCGGGGACAGGTGCACACCGAGGGTGACGGTCCGGCCGTCGGCGCCGGCGGAGACGACGGTGCCGGCGGTGCCGGTGGAGACGACGGTGCCGGCGGTGCCGGTGGAGACGACGGAGTAGGACCGCACCTCGCCGGTGTCGAGGCGCACGTCGACGTGGGATCCCGGTTCCGCTCGGACCGGTGTGTCGAGGGCGAGGACGATCCGGGCGATCGCGTCGGCCGCAGGGTCGGTCGAGACGACACGGCCGCGCTGCCAGGAGGGCTGGTTGAAGGCACTCATCTCAGCGCACCGCCTCGGGGATCGAGGTGCCGGTGGCGACGATCCGTTCGGCCTCGATCATGCGCTGGATGATCCTGCGCACCCACATGCCGCCGGCGTCGATGTTGAGGTTGTAGAACTCGTGGCCGGGGTTCGCCTCGATCGCCTTCTGCTGGGCGGTGAGCATCGCCTCGTCCTCCCCGAAGACGCCGTGGACGCCGTCGCGGGTCTGGGTGGTGATCAGCTGGCTGTCGAGGCAGTAGTTGCGCATGAACGCCCAGAAGTAGAGCGCGGTCTTCTCGTCGACCGGGGAGATGGTGTTCATCACGAATCCGTTGACGCCCTGGCTGCGGTCCCCCTCGGGGGCGCCGGTGCCGGCCTTGGCGACACCGACGTCGATGCGGATGGTCGACGGCGCCTGGAACTCGATGATCTGCCAGCGGTCGACCTTGCCGCTGAAGCCGGGGAACTTGTCGCGCATGTTCTTCTGCCAGAACGGGGGCGCGTCGATGTCGAGCATCCACCGGGTGACGGTGACGGTGCGGTCGTCGTGGGTGACGGTGAAATCGGACTCGCTGAGTTCGTCCTGCCCGATCGACGACGAGTGCACGAACTCCTCGTGGGTGAGGTCCATGAGGTTGTCGAGCACGAGCTGGTAGTTGGCCTGCACGTCGATGGTGCGTCCGTCGCCGGCCCAGTCGGGTGAGTCCATCTGGAACATGTCGGGGATGGTGTCGGGGTCGGCGAGTGTCGGATCCCCGGGCCACACCCACACGAAGCGGTGCCGCTCGACGACCGGGTACGAGGCCACCATCGCGGACGGGTTGATCGTCTGCTGGGCGGGCATGTGGGTGCACCGGCCGGCGGAGTTGAACTGCAGGCCGTGGTAGGGGCACCGGATTCCGTCGGCGCCGACGAGGGTGCCCATCGAGAGCGGGGCGAGGCGGTGCCAGCACGCGTCGGCGAGGGCCACCGGCCGGCCGTCCTCGGTGCGGTAGAGCGCGAGCGGCTTGCCCGCGATGGTGCGGGCCAGGATCTCGCGTCTGCCGACCTCGTGGTCCCAGGCCGCGACGTACCAGGCGTCGAGCGGGTAGGCCATGTTCTTCGCGGTCGCCCCGGCGGGCCCCAGATCGGTCATGTCGTTCCTTCGGGAAGATCGGCGAGACTACCTATCGACATAGATAGTCGGTGACGTGAACCACACACTAACTATCGATATAGTGGTTGGCAAGACCGGTCCCCGAAACGAGAGGTGAGGACGAGATGAGCCTCCGCTATGCCCTGCTGGCGCTGCTCACGGCCGAACCCCTCACGGGGTACGACGCCGCCAAACGCTTCGGCGGCTCGGTCGGCTTCGTCTGGCACGCCCCCGACTCGCAGATCTATCCCGAGCTCCGCCGGATGGAGAAGGAAGGCCTGATCGAAGGCGAGCAGGTCCGCTGGGGGCCGAACAGCACCAAGACCCGCTACTCGATCACCGACGACGGCATCCGCGCCTTCCGGGACTGGATGAACGCCCCGGTGGACTACGGGCCGATCCGCGACGCCCCGCACATGCGAGCGGCCTACTTCGAGTGGGCCGACCCCGACCGCGTCCGCGAGAACCTACAGCGGCACATCGACTACTACACCGAACAGCGGGCTCGATGGGCCGCGATGCGCGCCTCGATCCTCGACGCCTCCCACCCCACCATCGCCACCCGCATCGAGAAATACCCCGCGCAGGAACACGAACGGATCATTGCCTACAAGGCATTCGCCTACCAGGGACTCGTCGACCGTGCGACCGCCGAGATCGAATGGGCGCGCGACGGCCTGGATCTCGTGGACAAGCTGTCCCCTCCGTCGCCCTGATCCCGGCCACGGCGGAACGTCGCGGGGTGCAGGCACCGCCGCGGATGCGACGCCTGCGGCGATCGGGAGGTTCCGCGGGCGTTCACCGCGGCGCCCGGCGTCGTTGGCGCGCCCGTCGCCGCGGTCCGGCTCACTGAGACCGGTGCGCATCGTTCAGCTCGCCAACTTCTACGGGCCCCGGTCCGGCGGCCTGCGCACCGCCCTGCACCAGTGGGGCGGCGGGTACGTCGCGCGCGGGCACGACGTCGCACTGGTGGTGCCCGGCGCCCGGCGCGGCGAGGAACTGCTCGGGAACGGGGTCCTGCGGATCACCGTTCCGGCGCCGGTCGTGCCGTGGACCGGCGGATACCGGGTGGCCGACCCGCGACGCGTCGCGGACGTGCTGCGCGGCCTGCGGCCCGACGCGGTGGAGGTGTCGGACCGGCTGACCCTGCGCGGGTTCGGGCGATGGGCGCGACGGCGCGACGTCCGCAGCGTCGTCGTCTCCCACGAGCGGCTCGATCGCCTGCTCGGCCAGGCGCTGCCGGCACCGGCCGCACGCCGGGCCGCCGACCTGGCCAACCGCCGGATGGCTGCGGACTACGACACGGTGGTGTGCACGACGGAGTTCGCGGGTGCGGAGTTCACCCGCATCGGGACGCCGAACCTCGTGCGGGTGCCGCTCGGCGTCGACCTCGACCGCTTCCATCCCGCCCGTCGCGATCGGGGCCTGCGCGAGCGGTTCGTACCGGGCTCGGTGCGGCTGCTGCTGCACTGCGGCCGGCTGTCCGTCGAGAAGAAGGTCGAGCGCAGCATCGACGCGACCCGGTTGCTGCGTCGTCGCGGGCACGACGTGCACCTCGTCGTCGCCGGCGACGGGCCGAGACGACATGCCTTGGAACACAGAGCCAGAGGGCTCCCGGTGACGTTCACCGGGTACATCGGGGACGCCCGCCGGCTCGCCGCGCTGTTCGCCACCGCCGACGTGTCGCTGGCCCCGGGCCCGCACGAGACGTTCTGCCTGTCGGCGCTCGAATCGCTCGCGGCCGGCACGCCGGTGGTGGCGTCGCGCTCGTCGGCGTTGACGGAGATCCTCACACCCGAGTGCGGCGCCCTGTCGGCCGACCGCGGAACGGCGTTCGCCGAGGCGGTCGACGAGATACTCCGCGGCCCCGACGACGTCCTGCGCCGCTCCGCCCGTCGTCGCGCCGAGCAGTTCGGCTGGGCGGCATCGGTCGACGGGATGCTCGCGGTACTCGGCGCCTCCGGATAGCGGTTCACCGACGCGGGGCTCCCGGCCGAATGTCACATCGCGTCGATCGGATCGACCCGATGTGACATTCGGCCACGAAACCAGGTGCTACTCGGCGCTTCCCGTCCCGGGCAGCCACTCGCGCATGATGCTCGAGTCGATCACCTGCGCGCCGAGGTCGGGGGTCCAGACGATGATGCCGCCGGTGAAGACGCGGAACTTGCCGCGTTCGTCGGGCAGCATCAGCTCCGGTCCGACCGGGGTGCCCAGGGCCCCGTCGTGCCCGCCGAGCTCGAGGTACTTCTCCTCGATGGGCGAGCCATGACCGGTCTCGAAGGGTTCGTCGCCGACCTCGGGACCGGGCTCGGGCGCGGGAGTGGACGGCGGAACCGCGGCCTCCGCACCCTCCTGGACGGTGAACCAGTCGGAGCGCAGCCCCAGTTTGGCGCGCGCCTCGGCACCCGTGGTCTCGACCGTGCGGTCGGCACCGACGATGCGGACGTGGGTGACGCGGCCGCCGTCGGCCCCGAGGTTGTTGCGGCCGACGATCTCGAACGCCTGCAGTTCGCCGACCCCGAAGGCCGTGCCGATCTCCCCCGCGGTCATCGTCTCGGCCCACTGCCGGTTGGGAGCGACGGCGTCCCCGAGGTCCTCCACGGAGGGGAAGGTGCCACCGGCCGAGTAGCCGCCCGTCGAGGCCGAGAACTCGCTGGCGACGACCTTGCCGTCCGTCATCAGGACGGTGCCGCGGGTCGAGTTCACCGCCTCGTTCGTGCGGGGGTCCTCCTTGCTCGACCCCGCATACACCTGGCAGTTCTGGCTGTCGCACGTCTGCCACAGCGGCGAGCGGTTCTCCGCCGCGGCGTAGGAGCGGGCGGCGATGGCCTGCGCGCGCAGCGCCTCGGCCCCGCCGGTGTCGGCCCAGCTGGGCAGCGACTCGGCCGGGACGACGCTGAGCAGGTAGTCCTCCATCGACAGCCGGTTGACGGTGCGCGGCGCCGCGCCGTCGAGGACGACACCGAGCGAGCCGCGGTAGGGGGCGCTGTTGCCGCAGAGCTTGAGGTGTTCGGCGACGGGCCGGCCCTCACCCATGTCGACGGGGTCGACCCACGGCAGGTCGGCGCGGCCCTGCCACAGCACCTCGCCGGAACAGCCGGCGGTGACGACGACGTCCGCTCCCCCGTCCGCGGTGGGCGTCAGGTGGGCGGCCTCCCCGGGCCCGGTCTGCCGGCCGGCGACGGTCATCCCGGTGTCGGAGTAGACGTCGAGGGGCGCGTCGTCCTGCCCGACGAGCCGGACCGCGATCATGGTGTTCTCGGGCAGAGCGCCGAGGGTGGTGCCGCCGTAGTAGTGGCCGAGGATGCGATCGGCGGACCAGCCGTGCTGCGAGGCGTAGCCGTAGGCACCCCACTGGCCCATGCCGCGACCGTGACCGTGACCGAAGCCCACGAAGGTGAACGGGGTGTCGGCGGCGACGGCCTGCGCCACGTCGGGTTCGGCGGTGCGCACGTGCATCACCCCGCCGATCGCGGCGCCGATGAGCAGCGCGGGGGCGAGGCCGATCGCCGCGGCGCGGGCCGTGGCGGGCCGCCAGCCGTTGCGGAGGGGGTGTCCGACGACGAGACGCCGCCGGCGATGGGTCCGGCGGATGGACATTCGTGGCATGCGCTGCACTCCCTCGTTCTCGCACCGTGTGCCGCCCGGACGCAGGTCCGCGCGTATCGGACATTCGAGACGGATCCTCAAGCTCAGGTTGAGGCTTAAGGTTGTCTGCGACTAGTGTGGCAAGAGTGACTGAATGAAGCAACAACAGCCACAGCAGTAACACCAGAATCACAAGTTGCACACGATTCTCGGCCGTTCCGCACGTCGGGTCGTCCGGATGACGGAGGATTCGGTTCGATTCGAGCCGGCTCCTCGGCCTCGGCCGAGCGCCGCCCGGCCGCCGAGGACCGCCGCGAACACCGACAGGGAGAAGCACCGTGCCGCATCGCCGACCGAAGCCGTCGATCGTCCTGGGTGCCGTCGCCGCCCTGGCCGTCGCCAGCCCATTCGCCGTCTACGGCGTCACGAGCACCACATCGGACGTCCGCACCACCAACGAGTCCGTCCCCACCGTCGTACCGCCCGAGATCGCGGAGGTCGTGCTCGCATCCGTGCCGGACATCGTGATCCCGATCCACGAACTCACCGGCCTGAACCTGCCCGATCTGAGCCTGAGGGAACTCGCCGCGGGGCTGCCGGAGATCGCCGCGCCCGCCCCGTCGACCACCCCGGCGCCGGCCCCCGCGGCCGCGGACGTCGTCGACCGCATCGGAGCGACCGTCAAGCAGCTCACCAGGGACGCCCCGTTCAGCATGATCGCGCTGGCGGCCAAGGACGTCGCCGACACCGACGCGCGCATCCGGGCCCAGCGGGAGGACGGCAGCTGGGGGCCGTGGACGGCCACCGAACCGATCGACACGAGCCGCGACGACCAGACGCCCGACGAGCGGGCCGGCACCGAACCGATCTACGTCGGCGCCACGAAGGTCGTGCAGGTCCTGCTCACCCCGCGCCCGAAACCTGAACCGACACTCGCCGGCGCCGAGATCCCTGCACCGGCCCCGGCACCCGCTCCCGCACCGGCCCCGGCACCCGCTCCCGCCCAGCCGGAGCTGGGCTATGCGCCCGCGTCGTCGTCACGGCCCCTGCACGCCCAGGAACCCGCCGCCACGGAGGACGTCAGCGCCGTGCTCATCGACCCGGGGTCGAGCAGCGCCGACGCCGCGCTCGACGACATCGCCGGTCCGGTCGGAGGGTCCGGGCCGAAGGTGATCACCCGAGCGCAGTGGGGTGCCGACGAGTCCATCCGCTGCCAGGACGCCACCTACGACGACTCGCTCGGCGGAGCCACCGTGCACCACACCGCCGGCAGCAACGACTACTCCAAGGCCGAATCGGCGGAGATCGTGCGCGCCATCTACGCCTACCACGCGCAGACCCTGGGTTGGTGCGACGTCGGCTACAACGTGCTCGTCGACCGATACGGGCAGATCTTCGAGGGCCGCGCCGGCGGCCTGGACAAGCCCGTGCAGGGCGCGCACGCCGGCGGCTTCAACGAGAACACCGTCGGCATCGCGATGATGGGCGACTTCTCCAACGTCGAGCCTCCGAAGGCCGCGGTCGACGCGGTGGGCCGCTTCCTCGGCTGGCGGCTCGCGAAGGCGGGGCTCGACCCCGAGGGCGAGACCACCATGTACTCGGAGGGCACGTCCTTCACCCCGTACCCGCAGGGCGCGGCCGTCGACCTGCCGATCATCTTCGCGCACCGCGACGTCGGCAACACCAGCTGCCCCGGCGACTCCGGCTACGCGAAGATGGACGAGATCCGCGACATCGCCGCGGCCACCGCCGCCGGACAGAGCACCACGCCGTCCGAGCCCAGCGACGACTCGTCCGACCTCGTCACCGACAACCCGCGCGCACAGGTGCCCGACGTCGACGCGGGGGCTCCGGCCACCGGCTCGGCGGACCGCCTGCCAGACACCGGCTCGGCGGACCGCCTGCCAGACACCGGCTCGGCGGACCGCCTGCCAGACACCGGCTCGGCCGAGAAGGTCGCGGACCTCGTCGGCGAGCTGATCCGGCTCACCGACAACTCGCCGCTGGCCCAGAAGTGGATCGCCGAGGGCGGCGAGACCGGCCGTCTGGGGGCCGCTGTGTCCGGCATCCTGCCCGCCAAGGCAGGGTACGAACGCGCCGAGTTCGTCAACGGCGCCATCTACACCTCGCCGAACGGTGGTGTGTGGACGGTGCTCGGCGAGATCTACAAGACGTGGCAGCGCAGCGGCCTCGACGCGGGTGAACTCGGCCTGCCGACCAGCGACGAGTACCGCGTCCCGGACGGCTGGCGCTCGGACTTCGAGTTCGGCTCGCTGATCTTCAACGAGCTCACCGGCGCGGTGACGAAGGTGCTGCGCGCCTACAACGACGCGTACGAACAGGCACAGACCCCGGCCGCCGCGCCGGCCCCCGAGGCCCCGGCTCCGGCCCCCCAGGCTCCGGCCCCCCAGGCCCCGGCCCCCCAGGCCCCGGCTCCCGAGGCCCTGGCACCGGAAGCGCCGGCCCCCGCTCCGGCGCCCTGACCGATCGATCCGTCACCGCCACCAGCGCTCGAGGATGCGGGCCACCCCGTCCTCGGTGTTGGTGGCGGTGACCTCGTCCGCGGCCGCCTTCGCGTCCGGATGCGCGTTCTCCACCGCGACCCCGTGCCGCGCCATCGACAACATCGGAATGTCGTTGGGCATGTCCCCGAACGCGACGATCCCGTCGGCGGCCACCCCGAGGTGTTCGGCCATCAGATGCAGGCCCGACGCCTTGGTCACCCCGGAGGCGGAGATCTCGATCAGGCCGTTGTCCGTGGAATAGGTGACGTCCACCATGCCGCACAGCCGCGGAGCCAGCGCCTCGGCCATCTCGTGGCTCGTCGCCGACGCCAACCGGATCAGCAGCTTCACCGCCGGCTCGGCGATCACCTCGTGGTCGGCGAGCTCGGTGTTGTCCGGATTCAGCCACGCATGCTCGTAGCCGGGGGCGCTGACGAACTGCGGTGTCGCGGCGTCGTGGGCGCTCGCCCCGATCCGCTCGGCGGCCAGACCGCAGCCGGGCAGCACACTGTTGGCGACGTCGGCGACCCAGGCCAGTTCGTCCGCGGACAGCACGGCGGCGCTGAGAACGCGGTCGGCGGCACTGTCGTAGAGCACCGCACCGTTGGCACACACCGCCAGGGGCGCGAAGCCGAGTTGCTCGACCACCGGCGGGATCCATCGCGGGGGACGACCGGTGGCCAGGACGAACGGCGTCCCGGAGGACACCACGGCCTGTACTGCCGCGCGGGTCCGGTCCGAGACGCGCTCCTCGTCGTCGATGAGGGTGCCGTCGACGTCGGTGGCAACCAGGCTCGGCAGATCTCGTCTCACTTCGCCATTGTGCCGGTCCGCCACGGCGCGGCGCATCCGGGAGTCACCGCGCCGTAGGGCCGTCACCCGTCGGTGCCGGCATCCTTCTGCGCGCGGCGGGCCTTGCGTGCGGCGGTGTCGGCGTCGTCGAGCGCGGTGGCCTCCGCGAGCGTCGGAGCGGTGCCACCGAGCCGCACGGGCACCCAGTAGGCACCGGGCTCGTGCACGTAGCTGCTCTGCAACTCCCGCAGCATGCTTTCCATCCTGCTGTGCAACTCCGCAGTCAGCTCCGACGCCGACTCGTACGGCCGGATGGGCTCGCCCACCGCGATGGAGATGGGCGTCTTCGTGCGGCCGAGCCGCTTCGGGTGGCCCTTGGTCCACACCCGCTGCGACCCCCACAGGACGACCGGGATGATCGGGACGTTCGCCTCGATCGCCATCCGCGCGGCACCGGTCTTGAAGCCCTTGATCTCGAAGCTGCGGCTGATCGTGGCCTCGGGGAACACGCCGACCAGCTCACCGGCCCGCAACGCGTCGACGGCGGCGCGGTAGGAGTCGGCGCCGTCGGCCCGGTCGACGGGGATGTGCTTCATCGCCCGCATCAGGGGACCGGAGATCTTGTGGTCGAAGACCTCCTTCTTCGCCATGAACCGGATGTAGCGCTTGGAGGTGCGGGCGGGCAGGCCCGCGTAGGTGAAGTCCATGTAGCCGACGTGGTTCATGGCGATCACCGCGCCACCGACGGCGGGGATGTTCTCGGCGCCGGTGACGGTGAACTTCAGTCCCTGCGCGGCGAAGACGGTCCGGGCGAGGCCGATGACGGTCCGGTAGAAGGGTTCCACAGTCGGTCAGAGTAGCCGGATCGGCGCCCGCGGGCTTCGCCCGATGTCCGCGGGCCCGCCCGATTCGGGATCAACGGCCCGTATCCGGCCCGGGTTCACCGCCTGGGCGAGGCGCCCCACCGGCGTCCCCCTACCCTTGGGGGTACGTCGGTCAGCACGTCAGGAGGCAACGAAGTGCAGATCACCAGCGTCGGACACGCCGGGTTCCACATTCAGACCGAAGCGGGATCGATCCTGTGCGACCCGTGGGTCAACCCCGCGTACTTCGCGTCGTGGTTCCCCTTCCCGGACAACACGCAGCTGGACTGGGGTGCGCTCGGCGACGTCGACTACCTGTACGTCTCGCACCTGCACAAGGATCACTTCGACCCGGAGAACCTGAGCAAGCACGTCCGCAAGGACGCGACGGTGCTGCTGCCCGACTTCCCGGTCCCGGACCTGCGTCGCGAGCTCGAGAAGCTCGGGTTCACGAAGTTCCTCGAGACGACCGATTCCGTCAAGCACACCGTCAGCGGGCCCGAGGGCGACCTGGACGTGATGATCATCGCCCTGCGCGCACCCGCGGACGGACCGATCGGCGACTCCGGTCTCGTCGTCTCGGACGGCGAGACCACGGTGTTCAACATGAACGACGCCCGCCCGGTCGAGATGGACACGATGCTCGAGTCCTTCGGGAAGATCGACGTCCACCTGCTGCAGTACTCGGGCGCGATCTGGTACCCGATGGTCTACGACATCCCCAAGCGCACCAAGGCGAACTTCGGCAAGCAGAAGCGCCAGCGCGGCATGGACCGCTGCCGCAGCTACATCGACCAGGTCGGGGCGACGTGGGTGGTCCCGTCGGCCGGTCCGCCGGTGTTCCTCGACCCGGCGCTGCGCCACCTCAACGACGACCACGGCGACGAGGGCAACATCTTCCCCGACCAGATGGTCTTCCTCGAGCAGATGCGCCTGCACGGCAACGACGGTGGCGTGCTGATGATCCCCGGCTCGGTCCTCGACGTGCACGGCAGCGAGTCGATGACGCTGACCCATCCGATCCCCGACGCCGACGTCGAGAAGATCTTCACCGACAAGGCCGCGTACATCGAGGAGATGGCCCAGCGCCTGGCCCCGGTGCTCGAGGCCGAGAAGGCGACGTGGGCCCCGGCCGAGGGTGAGCCGCTGCTCGGTCCGCTCAAGGCGAAGTTCGAGCCGATCATGGCGCAGTCCGATCTGATCTGCGACGGCATCGGCTACCCCGTCGGCCTGGTGATGGGCGACGAGACGGTCGTGCTGGACTTCCCCAAGCGGGTCGTCCGCGAACCCATCGAGGGAGAAGGCAAGTACCGCTACGGTTTCCGCATTCCTCCGGAGCTGGTGCGCACGGTCCTGCGCGACGACGAGCCGGACTGGGTGAACACCATCTTCCTGTCCACCCGATTCGAGGCGTGGCGGGTGGGCGGCTACAACGAATTCCTGTACACGTTCTTCAAGTGCCTCACCGACGAGCGGATCGCCTACGCGGACGGCTGGTTCGCCGAAGCCCACGACGATTCCGCGTCGATCGAGCTGGGCGGCTTCGAGATCCAGCGCCGCTGCCCGCACCTGAAGGCGGATCTGTCGAAGTTCGGCGTCGTCGAGGGCACCAGCCTCACCTGCAACCTGCACGGCTGGCAGTGGGACCTCGTCACCGGTCGCTGCAAGACCTCCCGCGGTCACGAGCTGCGCTCCCGCAAGCTCTGACCCCTCGCGCCGCGTGTGGTGACCGAATGTCACATCGGGTCGATGCGATCGAAGCGATGTGACATTCGGCCACGACCCAGGGCGGGGACGGCGAGCACCAGCGCCCCCGACGCGACGAGCGCGAACGGCCACCACTGCCGCTCCCCGGTCGTCGCCCCCGTCGTCACGACGTCGGGCGACGAGGCGGCCGGCGACTTCGGCAGCGCGGCCGTCGCCTCCCGCACGTTGTCGGAGACTCCCTCGATCACCCCGGTGACCGGACCCACGCCGGCCACGAGCTGCCCGGTGCCGTCGACGAGTTGCCGGCCGCCGTCGTCGAGGAGCATCAGTCCGTCGCGCAGCTGCCGCGAGCCGTCGGCAGCCTGCATCATGCCGGCGACGAACTGCGCGTTCGGGTCACTCAATTCGTAGGCGAGCTGCCGCGCACCGCCGCGCAACTGCTCGAGCTGCGCGAGCGTCTCCGGCCCGAGCCCCTCGCTGTCCAGCCGGCCGACGAGCCCGTCGAGCCGGGCGGCGGCCTCCTGGGACACCGCGTCGGGCGAGCGCCGCAGGGTGCCGGCGACGGCCGTCAGCTGCTCGGTGACGCCCGCCTGCATCTCCCCGAAACCGGCGAGCCGGTCGACGACCTCGTCGACGCCGCCGCTGACCTGGGTCGCACCGTCGCCGAGCAGGTCCACCCCGCCCTGCAGCTGCCCGAGCCCGTCGGCGAGTTGCTGCCCGCCGGCACTGGCCTGCGCGAGTCCGTCGGCGAGCTGGTGAGCACCGTCGTCGAGCTGCCGGCTGCCGTCGGTGAGCTGCCCGATTCCGCCGCCGAGCAGAGCGAGCGGCAGTCCGGCCTGCTGCAGGTTGTCGCGGGTGTCGGTGAGCGGGTCGCCGGTCGACGGGGGCGGCGCCTCGGTCGTCGTCGCGACGGTGGGCGCATGGGCGTAGGCGAGGGCACTGCCGGTGCCGATCAGGCCGAGACCGGCGGCGACGAACAGGACGGGAAGGAGACTGGCACGCACGGCGGAGGACCCTAGTCCGGCGATCTGAGAGAGCTCTGAGACGGCGGCAGCCACCGCACCGCGGCGGCGGCCAGGCCGAGCAGCGGCACCGCCCATGCCGCGAGCACCGCCGACAGCGGCAGCCATACCGTTCCCAGCGCGAATCCGGCGTAGACCGCCACGGACACGACCTCGCCGACGACGCCCGACACCGACGTCACGGTCGCGCGGGCGGTTCCGCTCATGGTGTCCTGCATCCGCGCCTCGGCGACGATCATCGCGTTGTTCAGGGCGCCGTAGCCGATCCCGATCGCCACGAAGCCCGCCACTCCGCCGAGCGCGGCCCCCGTTGCCAGCAGCAGGCCACCGACGGCGATCACCGCACCCATCGCGCGGCCGGTCGTCGCCGCGGTGCGACCGGCGGTCGCGGCGCCGAGCACCTGTCCCGCCACGGTGATCGCCACCAGCGCCGGCGCCGCGGACGTGCTCGCCCCGCCCTCGCGCGCGAGCAGCGCGAAGTACTCCTCGAAGGCGAGGCACGCCGACAGCAGCGCCGCGAGCAGCACCGCGCGGCGGACGCCGGCGCTGCGGCGCGCCTCGGCCGTCCCGGCATGCAGCACCGCGCGGTAGCGAGTTGCGAAACTGCCCGGAACGAAACCGGTCTCGTCCGCCGAGGTGTCGCGGGGTGCGGACGGCAGGGCGAGCACGAGCAACCCGTTGGCGACGGTGATCCCCACCGACAGCCATCCGACGAGCGGATAGCCGCCGAGCGCGAACAGCGGTGCGGCCGACAGCGTCGCGACGAGAACGCACATCGTCTCACCGGCGTTCGCATAGCCCAGCACCGCCGGGAACCGGTGTGCCGCACCGCGGGCGGACAGTTCGTCGTACACCAGGGCCTCGAAGGTCCCGGACTTCAGCGATTCGCTGATCCCCCACGCCACGAAGCCGGCCGCGAACCCCCAGTAGCCGGGGAACAGCAGCCAGAGGGCGAAGCCCGCGGTGAACAGGGCCGAGCTGAGCAGCAGCAGACCGCGGCGGGACACCGTGTCGGCCCACGCGCCCGACGGCACCTCCGCGACGAACGCGACGACGGACCACAGCACGAACAGCGACGAGATCTCACCCGTGCCGAGGCCGTGGTCCTCGAAGAGCAGGGCGTACACGCCGTAGAGCGGCACGAGTTCACGGGTGGCCGCATACGCCACCACCCGGAAGGTCGGAGCGGAGCCGGATCAACATCGATGTCGCATGGCTCCAGCGTGGCACGCGCGGACGGGTTTGTCACCGCGCGATACGGTCGGCAGGTGACCGAACGCCAGCGCACCTACACGTGGGACGACCCCGCCCCGACGTCCGCCGCGAACCGCGACATGCACGGCCTCGACTTCCTGCGCGGACTGATCGACGGCTCCATCCCGCACCATCCGACGTCGCGCACCCTCGGCTTCCGGGTGACCGAGGCCCGGGAGGGCTGGGTGGAGGTGAGCATGGAGCCGCAGGAGTTCCACGCCAACGCGGTGGGCAGCATGCACGGCGGGGTGATCGCGACGATGTTCGACACCGCCATGGGCTTCAGCGTGTCGAGCACGCTCGAGGCCGGTGTCGGATACACGACGCTGGACCTGCAGGTGCGGTATCTGCGCGGCATCCAGGCGGGCAGCGGCGTCGTGCGCGTGCACGGCATCTGCGAGTACAGCGGCCGTCGCACCGCGACCGCCCGCGGGGAGGCCCGCGACGAGAACGACCGGTTGCTCGCGACCGCGTCGACCACGTGCCTGATTCTGCGCTGACAACCGTCGCCGGACCTGCACACTGAAGAACATGAGCGTGGAACGCACCGCACTGGACCGCTTCTTCACCCTCTACGGGGAGGCACTCGCCGGGTTCGACGCCGAGGCCTCGGCCGCGCTGTGGGGGGAGCCGGGCACGATCCTCACCGATTCGTTCGCCGGATCGCTGCCGACCCGGAAGGAGATCACCGAGGCCCTCGCGCAGAGCAACCAGACCTACCGGGAGCACGGTCTCGCCGATGTGGGGCACGAGTTGCTCGACCTCTCCCCGGTCACCGAGAAGATCGTGCGGGCCCGGGTGCGCTGGTCCTTCCGGGATGCGAACGACAGTGTGATGGGCACGAGCGACTACGAGTACCTGCTGCGCGACGATCCGGAGGGCCTGCACGCGTACGTGGCCGTCGGCTGCGACCCGGGCAGCTGAGCCCACCCGCCCCGCCCTCCGTGGCCGAATGTCACATCGGTTCGGTCAGATCGACGCGATGTGACATTCGGCCACCACCACCACCCACACGCAGGGGGACGGCTCACGCGGGCGGTTCGAGCACCTCACGCCCGACGAACGGCACGAGCGCCGACGGGACGCGCACGGACCCGTCGGCCTGCTGGTGGTTCTCGAGGATCGCGACGAGCCAGCGGGTGGTGGCGAGGGTGCCGTTGAGGGTGGCGGCGATCTGCGGCTTGCCGTTCTCGTCGCGGTACCGGACGCCGAGGCGACGAGCCTGGAAGGTGGTGCAGTTCGAGGTGGAGGTCAGCTCCCGGTAGCGCTCCTGGGTGGGCACCCATGCCTCGCAGTCGAACTTGCGGGCCGCCGACGAGCCGAGGTCGCCGCCGGCGACGTCGATGACCCGGTACGGCACCTCGATCGCGGCGAGCATGTCGCGCTCCCACGCGAGCAGCCGCTGGTGCTCGGCGACGGCGTCCTCGGGCTTGCAGTAGACGAACATCTCGACCTTGTCGAACTGGTGGACCCGGATGATGCCGCGGGTGTCCTTGCCGTAGCTGCCGGCCTCGCGGCGGAAGCACGACGACCAGCCCGCGTACCGCTTCGGGCCGCCCGACAGGTCGAGGATCTCGCCGGAGTGGTAACCGGCGAGCGGCACCTCCGATGTGCCGACGAGGTACAGGTCGTCGTCGGCGAGGTGGTAGATCTCGTCGGCGTGGGCACCGAGAAAGCCGGTGCCCTGCATGATCTCCGGGCGCACGAGCAC
Organism: Rhodococcus sp. DMF-1; assembly: GCF_021441945.1. Lineage (NCBI taxonomy): Bacteria > Bacillati > Actinomycetota > Actinomycetes > Mycobacteriales > Nocardiaceae > Rhodococcus > Rhodococcus sp. DMF-1. Next base: position 4,842,847 of record NZ_CP090442.1, on the reverse strand, counting down.
CGGGGGGATCATCATCTGGAAGCCGTTGGCGACGGCCCGCTGGGCCGCGAGCTGCAGCATGCCGAGCTGCAGCAGCGCGCCGTAACCGGTGAGGAAGTAGAACCGGGCGCCGGAGACCTTCGCACCCCGTTCCATGTCGATCAGCCCGAGGGACTCCCCGAGGGCCAGATGGTCCTTCGGTTCGAAGTCGAAGGTGGGCAGCTCGCCGACGGTCTCGAGGGTGACGAAGTCGTCCTCCCCGCCCGCGGGAGCGCCCTCCTGCACGATGTTGGAGATCGCCATGTGCGCGCGCCCCAGGGCCTCCTCGGCGGCGTGCTGCTCGGCCTCGAGCTTCTTGACGTTCGCGGCGAGTTCCTTCGCGCCCTCGAGCAGCGCGGGCCGTTCCTCCGGGGAGGCCTGCCCGACCTTCTTTCCCAGTGCCTTCTGCTCGGCACGGATGTTGTCGCCGGCCAGCACCGCAGCGCGGCGGGCGGCGTCGGCCTCGAGCAGCGCGTCGACGAGACCGGGGTCCTCGCCTCGGGTGCGCTGCGAGGCGCGGACGACGTCGGGATTCTCGCGGAGGAACTTGAGGTCGATCACGAGGTCACAGCCTACTCGGCGACGTCCCGGGCCGAGGCCGGCCTACTGCGCCCACAGCTGCAGGTAGTCCTCGCGTTCGAACATCTTCGCCGAGTCCACGGCGCTCGGATGCCCGGCGTGCGGGTCGGCTCCGGCCTCGGTGAGCACGCGCACGACGTCGATCGCCCCCTTGAACACCGCGCCCGCGATGGGCGACTGCCCGCGGTCGTTGAGCCGGTCGACGTCGGCGCCCCGTTCGATCAGGGCCCGCACCGCGTCGGCGTGTCCGTGGTAGGACGCCAGCATGAGCAGGGTGTCGCCCTTCTCGTTGCACAGGTTCACCGGCACTCCGGCGTCGATGTAGGCGGCGAGGGTCTCGACGTGCCCGGCGCGGGCGGCATCGAACAGTCGCTGCGCGATCTCCTGGACTTCGGGATCGATGGGCTCCGTCATGCCCACCGAAGTTACCCGGGGCGGCGCGCACAGGCATGATGGACGGTGATGGCCGAGGAGAGTGAGCAGCAGTCCGACCGGACGACACCGTCCGCCTCGCGGGTCCGGCGTGCCCCGTCCGCGAAGCTGACCCGTCGCGCCCTGATGCTGGTCGCCGCGGGCGCGGTGCTCGCGGCCGTCGTCACGGCGGTGGTGGCGGGATTCGGCGGGTCCGACGACGAACCCGGCGATTCGACCAGTGCCGTGGTCACCACCGGCGCGGTGGCCGGCGAGGCCTTCGGCACTGCGGTCGCCGGGGACTGCCTGACCTGGACCGAACTCGATGCGAGCGACCTCGCGAAGGTGGACTGCGCCGAGTCGCACCTGTTCGAGGTGGTCGAGGACATCGATCTGAGCGTGTATCCGGGCGCCGAGTGGGGTCCCGGGTCGCGTTTCCCGTCGGTGCTGCGTTTCACCGAGCTGCGCGACGAGCTGTGCGCACCGGCCGCGATGGATTATCTCGACGGCCGGTTCGATCCGCACGGCAAGTTCAGCGTGGGCCTGATCAACCCCGGGGAGGCGGGCTGGGCGGCCGGCGAGCGGACGCTGCGCTGCGGCCTGCAGTTCTCCTCCACCACCGGCAACCTGCTGCCGATCCAGGGCAAGGTCGCCGACCAGGACCAGTCCAAGGTCTGGGACGTGGGCACGTGCATCGGCATCAACAACGGCGTGCCGGCGGATCCGGTGGAGTGCGCCCAGCCGCACGCCTTCGAGGTGATCTCCGTGGTGGACCTGTCCGGGCAGTTCCCCGGCGGTCTGCCCAGCGTCGAGGACCAGGACCGGTACCTCGAGGGGACGTGCACCGAGAACGCCAACGCCTACCTGGGCAGCCCCGACGCGCTGCGCAACAAGACCCTCACGCTGTTCTGGGACAACCTCGACTTCGACAGCTGGCTCGCGGGCAGCCGCAAGGTCAACTGCTCGGTGGGCAAGCAGGTCGAGGGCGGCGGATTCGCGTCGGTCACCGGCACGGCCAAGGGCGACATCCTCATCGACGGCCAGCCGCCGGTGCCGCCGCCCGCCGCGCCCGAGGGCCGCTCACTGCCGACCCCGCTGCCGGGCGCAGGTCCCGTGCCGGGCTCCTGAGGTGAGGGCACGGATGGGCGACGAGCGGTTCGAGGAACTCGTCGGAGAGGCCCTGGATCTGATCCCCCCGGAACTCGCGCGGGCCATCGACAACGTGGTGGTGCTGGTCGAGCCCAGGAACGAGGAAGAGCCCGATCTGCTCGGGCTCTACCACGGGATCGCGCTCACCGAGCGCGACAGCCACTATGCGGGGGCGCTACCGGACACCGTGACCATCTACCGCGACGCGATTCTCGACATCTGCGACTCCGACGACGACGTGGTGCACGAGGTCGCGGTGACGGTCATTCACGAGATCGCTCACTACTTCGGAATCGAGGATGCTCGTCTGCACGAGCTGGGGTGGGGCTAGTGGCCCCGTAGCGCGGTCCCGTCGCGCCGTACTTCGGCTTGCGCTGCAGGAAGTGCGGGCTGATCGTCGAAATGATCAGCAGGGCGAGCGTTCCGATGATCACCTCTGCGACGACGATGTAGACGAAAGCAATACCGACGATCTTCGCGATCTCTTCCATGTGTCGATCACCTCCGGTCCGACCGTACCGCGGGACGGCGGTCCGGACGGGGTAACCGGGAGTGCTGTTGCCGGGCGGCGGGCGCCCGGCAACAGCCACCGGTCACTCGATGCGGTCGAGATCGATGCCCTTGGTCTCGCGGCTGCTCAGCACCGCGACGACGGTGATCATCATGGTCACCACCAGATACGCGACGACGGTCCCGACCCCGAACCGGTCGACGAGCCAGACGGCGATGAACGGCGCGGGCGCACCGGCGATGATGGACGAGCCCTGGAACACCAGCGAGGAGCCGGCGTACCGGTACCGGGTCGGGAACAGCTCGGTGATCCAGGCAGCCTCGGGACCGGCGAGAGCGCCGTGGAAGAAGGCGCCGACGCAGACCCCCACCCACAACAACGGCACGCTCTGCATCTGCACGAGCCAGAAGAACACCGGTGCCCACACCACGAGCACCACGGCCGGGACGAGCATCGCGACGCGGCGGCCGACCCGGTCGGACCAGCGCCCGCCACCGATCATGCCGACGAACTGGAACACCGACGCGAAGGTCACGGCCAGCATCACGTCGCCCCGGGCGAAGCCGTGATAGGTGGTGGCGTACGCGATGACGAAGATCGTGTACACGTAGAACGCGATGTTCTCGCCGAGCCGCATGCCGATGCCGATCAGCACCGGGCGCGGACGGGACAGCGCTTCGACGATGCTCGACCGGGGCTCGGGGCGGTCCGCCGCGGCGGCCTGCGCCGCCCGGAAGACCGGGGACTCCTCGACGCCGTGCCGGATCCAGAAGCCGATGACGAGGAGGGGAACGGCGAACAGGAATGCGATCCGCCAGCCCCATGCGTCGAACGCGTCGGCCGGAAGCAGGAACACCAGAGCCGAGACGACCACTGCGGCGAGCACGGTCCCCGACGGCGCGCCCGCCTGCGGCCACGACGCCCAGAAGCCGCGACGCTTGGGCTCGCCGTACTCACTCACCAGCAGCACCGCCGCACCGAATTCACCGCCGAGCGCGAAACCCTGGATCATGCGCAGCGCGACGAGCAGGACCGTCGCCCAGATGCCGATCTGTTCGTAGGTCGGCAGCAGCCCGATCGACGCGGTGGCCGTACCGAGCATCACGAACGTGATGACGAGCATCGGTTTGCGGCCGAACCGGTCACCGAGATGACCGAAGACGATGCCGCCGAGCGGCCGGGCGATGAAGCCGAGCCCCTGGGTGGCGAGGGCGAGCAGCAATTTGGTGATGCCGTCGGATCCGGGGAAGAACAGAGGTCCGAGGACGGTGGCGGCGAGGATGCCGTAGATGGCGAAGTCGTACCACTCGAGCACGGCCCCGGCCATGCTGCCGGTGAGGACCCGCTTGAAGCTGCTGCGTGGCGCGTCCGGCGCGGTGCGCACGGCGATCGGGTCGAGCGTGGATCCCATGGCGGGTCCCTTTCGGATCGGGTGAGTCAGAGTCGGAGGGTCAGTCGGTCGCCGCAGGCACGCGAGCAGCAGGTCATCATCTGCCGGTTCGCCGCCCGCTCGGCCTTGGTGAGCACGGTGTCGCGGTGGTCGACCTCGCCTTCGAGGACGGTGACCTCGCAGGAGCCGCAGAGGCCTTCCTCGCAGTCGCTGGGCACGTCGATGTTGTTGGCGCGCAACGCGTCGAGGACGGTCTGGGTGGGCTCGACCCGCACGGTGAGTCCCGAGTCGCGCAGGTCGAGGTCGAAGGCGTGCTCGACGTCCGGGTCGAGTGCCGTGAGGGACGAGGTGAAGTGCTCGACGTGCAGCGCACCGTCGGGCCAGTGCCGGCTCGCGTCCTCGAGTCCGGCGAGCAGCCGTCCGGGCCCGCACGCGTAGATCTGGGTGCCGGACACCGGCGTCGCGAGGAGGGCGGCGAGGTCGACCCGGGTGCCTTCCGCCGAGACGTGCAGGGCGGCGCGGTCCCCGTGCCCGGCGACCCGCTCGAGATAGGCCATCCCGGAACGGTTCCGGCCGCAGTAGTGCAGTTCGTAGCTCCACCCCCGGGCGCGGGCGTGGTCGGCCATGGCCAGGACGGGGGTGATGCCGATGCCGCCGGCCACGAACACGTAGTGCTCGGCGTCGGGGTCGAGCGCGAAGTGGTTCCGGGGCCCGCGAATCCGGAGCGATCCCCCCACCCGGAGCTGTTCGTGGACGTAGCGCGAGCCACCGCGGCTCTCGGGGTCCAGCAGAACGGCGATCTCGTAGGTGGGCGCGTCGGGCGCACCGCACAGGGAGTACTGCCGCGACAGCGCACCGAGGTCGACATCGATGTGGGCGCCAGGAGTCCACGCGGGCAACGCATTTCCTGCAGGAGCCCGTAGGACGACGCGCAGCACGTCGTCGGCGATCCGGTCCAGGCGCTCGACGGTGACGGTGCGTGACACCGACCGGGTGGAGGGCTCGCCGATGGTGACGGGATGCTGCCGTTGCAGCACGGCCGGGTCGGTGCGCTCGGGGTTCGCCTGCGGATCCCACTGCACCCACACGTGATCGGGACCGCGGAACGAGGTGTTCGGCAGGTAGGTGAACTCCTGATCGGGTACGAGTTCCATGTGGGGAAGCCGCGTGGTCAGTTCCTCGAGGAAGATCTGCATCTCCATGCGGGCCAGGTTCTTGCCCATGCACTGATGGCTGCCGTACCCGAAGGTGAGGTGGTCGCTCGAGTTCGGGCGCCGGATGTCGAACTCGTCGGGACGATCGAAGTGCCGCTCGTCGTGGTTGGCGGACGCGTTGACGACGAGCAGCTTTGCGCCGGCGGGGATGTCGACGTCGCCGATGCGGGTGTCGGTGGTGGCCACCCGTCGCCACGCCGCGACCGATCCCGAGTGGCGCAGGCACTCCTCGACGGCGTTGGGGATCAGCGACGGATCCGCGCAGATCTCCTCCCACACCGGGCGGTTCTCGAGCAGCAGCTTGAACGCGTTCGCGGACGCGTTGGCCGTGGTCTCGTGCGCGGCGACGATGCCGGCCATCATCATCGAGTGCAGGTAGGAGTCGGTGACGACGTCCGGCATCTGCTGCTGCATGCGGATCCCGTAGGGCATCCAGCCGTGCCCCGACGGGTCCTGGCGCATCTTCTCGAGCACCGTGCCCGCGTACTGCCAGAACCTGCCGACCGCCTCGGCGACGGCGACCTGCTCCTCGGGCGCGGGGCGGCCCCAGGTGTTCACGGTGTGGGCGATCGAGTACTTGCGCATCGTCGCCATGTCCTCCTCCGGCACGCCGAGGAAGTGCAGGGCGACGGTGAGCGGTACCTCCCACAGCATCTCGTCCACCAGGTCGGCCTTGCCGGATTCGACGAAGCGGTCGACGTATTCGCGCGTGAGCCGTCGCACCATCGCCTCGTGGTGCGCCAGTTCCTTCGGGGTGAACGGGTCCATGAGTGCGCGGCGGCGCGGCATGTGGGCGGGCTCGTCCTCGTTCACGAGGGTCCGGGCCATGGCGTAGTCGTAGCGGGCGAGGGTGGCGGTGGCCTCCTCGGAGACCGGGGTGATCTTCTCGAGGGCGATGGCCGGTGAGAACACGAGGTTGTCGCGGAACACCGCTTTCACATCCTCGTAGCGGGTGACCACCCAGTAGCCGAGTTCGGGGCTGTAGAACACCGGCTCCTCGTCGCGGGACCAGCGCAGCGATTCGGCCGGATCGGCCTGGTAGGCGGGCCCGAACGGGTCGAACGCCGCGGCGTTCGCCGACACCGGACAGCCGCCGGCCAGGGCCGTGTGATCGACGGGGCACGCGGACGCCGACGCCGGAACTGATGCACTCATACTGACACCGAAAACCTCTCCACCTGCACTGTTACTTTTATCGAACAGTTTCGTCCTCTATGAGGACAAGGAGCAGAGTAAGGGGCGTCACAGAGGAGGTCAAGCCGCAGCGGCGGTCACATCCGGCGGACTCCACTAGAGGGAACACGTCTCTCCCCCGCGCCCGGCAACCTGTGCCCGACACCGGAACCCGGCAAACCGGACGTCCCGAGAAATACCCGCTCGGCCGGAAACAGCCACGATCGCGCCCTCAGCCGGCGGCGGCACCGAACCACTCGGACAGCCGCCCGAGCAGATCCTGCTGGTCGTCACCGACCCATGCCACGTGGCCGTCCGGCCGCAGCAGCGCCGCGGGCACGTTCGGTTCCTCGCTGACGTCGACGACGTGGTCGACCCGATCCGCCCAGCCCGCCACCGACAACCGGCCGGTCCGATCGAGCAGCAACCCACGTCCGCCGTGCATCAGTTCGTAGAGACGGCCTCGCTTCAGCGCCACGTCCCGCATCCGCCGGCCGAGCAGCTCGTGCCCGTCGCCGAAGTCGTAGCGGACCCCGACGGCGGTGATCATCTCGGTGATGTGCCGGTTCACCTCCGCCAAATCCATCAGCTCGGAGAACAGTTCCCGCAGCGCGGTCGCGCCCGGATCGGTTCCCATCAGCGCGATCTGCGCGCGGGTGTTCGCCAGCACGCGGGCGCCCACCGGGTGGCGCTCGGCGTGGTAGCTGTCCAGCAGCCCCTCCGGCGCCCAGCCGTCGACCGCCGCAGCCAGTTTCCAGCCCAGGTTGAACGCATCCTGGATGCCCAGGTTGAGTCCTTGCCCCCCGGTCGGCGGATGGATGTGCGCGGCGTCGCCGGCCAGCAGCACCCGCCCGACCCGGTAGCGCTCGGCCTGCCGGGTGGCGTCACCGAAGCGGGAGAGCCAGCGCGGCGAGTGTGCGCCGAAGTCGGTGCCGGCGATCGACCGCAGCTGCTGCGTGAACTCCCCGAGGGTCGGTGCGGCCGCGCGGTCCTCGCTCACCCCGTCGGCGGGCACGACGACGCGGTACATCCCGTCCCCGAGCGGTACCGCACCGAACCGCAGCTGGGTCTTGCGGACTTCCGTGACGACGGCGGCCACCGTCGCCGGGTCCTCGGTCATCCGCATTTCCCCCAGCAGCGTCTCGACCCTGCTGGGCTCGCCCGGAAAGCTGACGCCGAGCAACTTGCGCACCGTGCTGCGGCCGCCGTCGCAACCGACGAGATACCGCGAGCGCAGCCGAGCGCCGTCGGCCGTTTCGACCGTCACCCCGTGATCGTCCTGGCTCAGTCCGACCACCTCGCAGCCGCGCCGGATCTCGGCACCGAGTTCGAGGGCACGCTCGTCGAGCAACCGCTCGGTGACCGGTTGCGGAGTGGCGAGGCCGTACGGGTGCGCCGTGTCCAGCCGGTCCGGCCACGGCTTGACGATTCCGCCGAAAAGCCCGCCGACCCGGAACTTCTCGCTGACGGCGAGGAACCGATCCAGCAGGCCGCGCTGATCCATCATCTCGACGCTGCGCGCGTGCAGCCCCTGCCCGCGGGACTGCCCGCTCGGTGCGTCCAGCTTCTCCAGCACGAGCGTGCGCACGCCGTGCAGCCGCAACTCGGTGGCCAGCATCAAGCCGGTCGGCCCACCGCCGACGACGATCACATCGATCATGAAAACCCCGTTCACTGGTTGAATTTCGGCCACCCCTCCACACGGACCGGCGCCCCACGCCCGCAGACCCCCACCCGGCGGCGCGACTCCCCTCGGGGATCTCGTCCGCCGGCCGATCCCACCTGCGAATCCCCACTTTCCGCAGGTCCCGGCTTCGACTGGCGATTCTGCAGCACGACGGGGGCCTTGCGGCAAGGCCCCGTGCGCGATATACGTTGAAAGGGGCAGGGAGTCGAAGGCATCCCGGCCGTTCTTTCTCCCGCCCCGCGTTCGATGTGCACCGGAGTACCGTCGATTCCCGGACTCGTGCCCGGCAGCGGGGGTATCAGTCGGTGAGCAGAACGCTCAGGCGCGCTGCCGCGTCCTGGACGGCGAGCGCCGCGGCGTCGACGTCGAGACCGGCGATGGCCACCACCCCGACGCTGCATTCGAGACCGGCCCCCCGGGGCGCGCGCACCCCGGCAGCGACACCCACGGCGCCGCGTTCGAGCTGCCCACGGGTGACGCTGTAGCCGAGCTCCCGGGCCTGCTTCACCGCGTCGGGGTCGCGGGCGTCCTCGGGCCGCAGCGCGAGGATCGCGATCCCGGCCGCACCGCGGTCGAGCGGGTGCCGGTTGCCCACCCGGTAGCCCACGTGCAGGAGCGCTCCCTCCGGCTCCGCGACGAGGATGACGATGCACTCGTTCCCGTGCGCGGCGGAGACGAAGGCCGTCGCCTGCGTGCGCTCGGCCAGGTCGTGCAGCACCGGGCCGGCCGCGTGCTGGAACTGCGGCACGAACCGCGACGAAAGGACGGCGGCACCGGCGCCGAGCCGGATCCGGCCGTCGTCGGCCCGCACGACGAGCGAGTGGGTTTCGAGCGTGGCGACGATCCGGTAGCAGATCGCCCGCGCGATCTCGAGCTCTTTGGCGAGGTCCGCGACCGTGATTCCGGCGGGTGACCGGGAGATGAGGTCGAGCGCGCGCAGACCACGATCGAGCGTCTGCAGCGTACTCATGGCTTCCTCCGTCCGTCCGGATCCGACCCTACCGGCGCGGGCATCGCGCCCGATGCAGCGCATTGCAACGCTTGAGCGCCGCGTGCCGCACTGATTGCCTTCGAGTGACACAGATCACTACGAACGGGAGTCGGCATGAGCATCGAAGGCAAGGTCGCGCTGGTCACCGGGGCCGGACAGGGCATCGGACGGGCGATTGCGCTGCGACTGGCATCCGACGGTGCGGCCGTCGCACTGCTCGATGTCGACGGCGGCAAGCTCGCCGCGGTCGAGGACGAGGTGCGGGCGGCCGGCTCGAAGGCGGTCTCCGTCGTTGCCGATGTGACCGACCGCGAGCAGATCCGGGCCGCCGTCGACCGGACGGAGGCCGAACTGGGCGGGTTCGACATCATCGTCAACAACGCCGGCATCGCCCAGGTCAACCCGATCGCCGACGTGACGCCCGAGGAGGTGTCGCGGATCATGGCGGTCAACGTCGAAGGCGTGCTGTGGGGCATCCAGGTCGCCGCCGCCAAGTTCCGCGAGCGCGGGCACGGCGGCAAGATCGTCAACGCGTCCTCGATCGCCGGTCACGAGGGCTTCGCGATGCTCGGGGTGTACTCCGCGACCAAGTTCGCCGTCCGGGCGCTCACGCAGGCGGCGGCCAAGGAGTACGCCTCCGACGGGATCACCGTCAACGCCTACTGCCCCGGCGTCGTCGGCACCGACATGTGGGTCACCATCGACGAACGCTTCTCGGCGCTGACCGGGGCGCCGAAGGGGGCGACGTTCGAGAAGTTCGTCGGCGGCATCGCGCTCGGCCGGGCGCAGACACCGGAGGACGTCGCGGCCTACGTCTCCTACCTGGCGGGCCCGGACTCCGACTACATGACCGGGCAGTCCGGGTTGATCGACGGCGGCCTGGTCTATCGGTGACCCGAACCCGCGGCACCGGAAGGACATTCCCATGTTGACCAGAACGGTACGGGCACTCGCGGTGCCCCTGCTGGTGCTCCTCGACCACATGATGGCGCCGAAGCTCTGCGCCGAGCTGTTCGAGCTCTCCGAGCAACTCGCGGAACCAGCGTGCCGGCCGGTGTCCGGGGCATGTCGCCACTGACCACGATCCGGTGCGGGGGCCTGTACTCGGCGAGGCGACCGCGGAGGTGGCCGGCCGGGGCGCCGGGATCGAGGTCGGCGACGGCGAGCCGGCGACCGGCCTCGTTCAGGCTGCGCAGCTCCGTCGCACCGACCAGCGCATCGAGTTGCCGGGCGGTGTGGAACATGACCCACGCGCGCACCAGCGCCTGCAACTGCGCGTCCGGCGAACCACCCGGCCGCAGCAGCGCCCCCGGGTCATGGCGATCGCATCGTGCAGCGCCCGGGTCATGATGTCCTGCAGAATCTCCTGCTCGGACTTGAAGTGGTGGTAGATCGAGGCGACGGTGATGTCGGCGTCGCGGGCGATGTCGCGCATCGAGGTGCCGTGGTACCCGCGCTCGGTCATGTTCCGCAGCGCGGAGTCGAGGATCGCCTGCCGACCGTTGCCGGTCCCGACCGAAGTCGCCTTCGCCGCGCTCATCGTCTGCTCCGTCCCGCCGGTCGTGAACCACTGACAGCGTAGTCGCAGGGCGTGTGCCGGAATCGGGCAGATCCGCGCCACGAACCGCCGTCTCCGCGTGCCGAACCGACGAATGTCGGTCCGACCTGGCAGCATCAGCCGCGGCAGCCTCGCCCGGGGCCGCTCACCATCGGACAACACAGGGGGCCGTCATGCCAGCACCCGTTCTCACCGACGAACAGCGCACCGCCGCACTCGCCAAGGCGGCCGAAGTGCGCAAGGCCCGCAGCGAACTGCTCGCCGCCGTCAAGGCCGGAGAGATCGACGTCCCGGCCGTGCTCGAGAAGGCCGAGACCGACGAGGTCGTGAAGAAGACGAAGGTCTCCGCCCTGATCAAGGCGCTGCCCGGCGTCGGCGCGGTCAAGGCCGCCAAGCTCCTCGAGCAGCTGTCGATCCCGGACACCCGCCGCATCGGAGGCCTCGGCGCCAACCAGCGTCAGGCGCTGCTCGACGCCACGACGGCCGCCTGACACACCGGACCCGACGCAGGTGTTCCCGCGCCCCGGGAACACCTGCCCGGGCGCGTCCTGCGCCCACCGCGCGCTCCACAGACAAGGAGACCGATCGAGCGGGAGGAGTCGGATGACGACGTCGGTGCCCGAGTCGCGACAGCAGCAGGACCGCCTGCTGTTCCGTTTCATGCTGCTCTCGCTGGCCGCCGCGGTGGTCACCATCGTCCTCAAGGCGAGCGCCGCGTGGTCGACCGGCTCGGTCGGCTTCCTCTCCGATGCCCTCGAATCGGGTGTCAACCTCGTCGCCGCGGTGGTGGCGCTGATCGCGCTGCGGGTGGCGGCCCGCCCCCCGGACGCGAGCCACCACTTCGGCCACGGCAAGGCCGAGTACGTCTCCGCCCTGGTCGAGGGCGCGATGATCTTCGTCGCCGCCACCGCCATCATCTGGACCGCGATCGAACGCCTGATCAGCCCGGTTCCGCTCGTCCAGCCCGGGCTCGGACTGGCACTGTCGACCGTCGCCTCGGTGATCAACCTCGGCGTCGGCCTCACCCTGCTGCGCGTGGGACGCACGCACCGCTCGATCACACTCGTCGCGGACGGCAAGCATCTGCTGACCGACGTGTGGACCTCCGCCGGGGTGATCGTCGGCATCGCGCTGGTCGCCGTCACCGGCTGGGAGCCCCTGGACCCGATCGTGGCGCTCGCCGTGGGCGTCAACATCCTGTGGACCGGGTACCGGCTGCTGCGCGGCTCGGTCAGCGGCCTCCTCAGCGCCGCCCTCCCCCAGCACGAGCAGGACCAGGTCAATGCCGTGCTGGACCGGTTCCGCGCCGAGTGCCCGGTCGAGTTCGCGCCGCTGCGTACCGTCGAATCCGGGCGGCAACGTCAGGTGTTCGTCGTCGTGACCGTGCCCGGGGACTGGACCGTGCGGACCGCTCACGACATGGCCGACCGCATCGAGGCGGCGATCGACGCGGTGCTGCCGCACACCGAGACCTTCATCCACGTGGAACCGGCAACCGCCGGCCCGGGCAGTGCCTGACCCAGGGTAGGAGGTGCAGCGACCGCTGCCGTCGTCTTACGCTCCCGCATTCTCCGTGCTCGCGGGACACCCCGCGAGCCCATCCGAGCCGGAGTTCCGAATTCCACTGCCGTCCGGAATGTCTCGTCACAACCCAGAAGTGACGCAGGTCAGTACCGTGCCGGCGCCGCGGCGACACCGGGAGTGCACCGCGGCACCGGTGGCAGCGAGGAACGGTCGACGGTGTGCCGTCCGCCGGCGGCAGTGTCCGACGTAGGGCTCAGCGAAGCTCCTGGATCCGCACCAGATTGCCCGCCGGGTCGCGGAAGGCACAGTCGCGGATGCCGTACGGCTGCTCGGTCGGCTCCTGGACGACCTCGGTGTCGCCGGCCTGCACCTTCTCGAACGTGGCGTCGAGATCCCGGGTGGCCAGCAGGATCCAGCCGTAGGTGCCCTTGGCCATCATCTCGGCGATGGTGCGGCGCTCGTCGTCGGTGATGCCCGGGTCGACGGCCGGCGGCGCCAGGAGGATGGACGTGTCGGGCTGACCGGCGGGGCCCACCGTGATCCAGCGCATCTTGCCCTGCCCGACGTCATTGCGGACCTCGAAGCCGAGGACGTCGCGATAGAAGGCGAGGGAGGCGTCCGGGTCGTCGTGCGGCAGGAAGCTCGTGTGAATGGTGATGTCCATGACGAGCAGGTTAGGAGCGTCTCCGTGTCCCGCGCTTCTCGATTCCTGATCGATCCGCCGAGCGCGAGTCCGTTCCTCGCCGTCGCGCGGCCGATACCGCTTCGTCGACGAACTCGCCGTCCACGCGTGGCACGCCGGAAGCGCTGGGCAACTCCGTTGCCACGTGGCACGATCGCGTACGTGACCGGGGGACCTGCTGACGCGCAGCGCCTGCGCGATCTCGCGCGGCTGCGCCGCGTCCGCGACCGCATCGACCGGGAGTACGCCCAGCCGCTGGACGTCGAGGCGCTCGCCCGCGGGGTGCACATGTCGGCGGGGCATCTCAGCCGGCAATTCCGGGCGGCGTACGGGGAGTCGCCGTACGCGTACCTGATGACGCGGCGCATCGAACGCGCGATGGCACTGCTGCGTCGCGGCGATCTGAGTGTCACCGAGGTGTGCTTCGCGGTGGGCTGCTCGTCGCTGGGCACCTTCAGCACCCGCTTCACCGAGCTGGTCGGTGTGCCACCCAGCATCTACCGGCGTCAGGCGGCGCACGCGGCGGCGGGGATGCCGTCGTGTGTCGCGAAGACGGTGACCAGACCGATCAGGAATCGAGAAGCGGGAGCCGCGGAGCCGCAACTAGCCTGACCGCCATGACGTCACCGTTGACCCGAGCTTTCCCCTCCCGGCAGATGGAGACCCGATGAGCATGGCCACGAAGACGGACACGCGGTCGCACGCGCCGCACGTTGCCGACAGCCACGACCTGATTCGCGTCCACGGTGCGCGGGTGAACAACCTCCACGACGTCAGCGTCGAGATCCCGAAGCGCCGGTTGACGGTGTTCACCGGCGTCTCCGGCTCGGGCAAGAGCTCGCTGGTGTTCGGCACGATCGCCGCGGAGTCGCAACGGCTGATCAACGAGACCTACAGCGCCTTCGTGCAGGGCTTCATGCCGACCCTGGCGCGTCCCGACGTCGACCTGCTCGAAGGACTGACGACGGCGATCATCGTCGACCAGGAGCGGATGGGTTCCAATCCCCGCTCCACCGTCGGCACCGCCACCGACGCGCACGCGATGCTGCGCATCCTCTTCAGCCGGTTGGGGCAACCGCACGTCGGTTCCCCCAACGCGTACTCGTTCAACGTCCCCTCGGTGAAAGCCAGCGGTGCGATCACGGTCGAGCGCGGCGCCGGCAAGACGAAGACCGAGAAGGCGACCTTCCACCGGCTCGGCGGCATGTGCCCGCGCTGCGAGGGGATGGGCTCGGTCACCGACTTCGACCTGTCCGCGTTGTACGACGAGAACCTCTCGCTCGACGAGGGTGCACTCACGATTCCCGGGTACAGCATGGACGGCTGGTACGGCCGGATCTACCGGGGCTGCGGATTCTTCGACCCGGGCAAGCCGATCCGCAAGTACACCAAGCGGGAACTGCACGACCTGCTCCACAGGGAACCGACCAAGATCAAGGTCGACGGGATCAACCTGACGTACGAGGGGCTGATCCCGAAGATCCAGAAGTCGATGCTGTCCAAGGACGTCGATGCCCTCCAGCCGCACATCCGGGCGTTCGTGGAACGGGCCGTGACCTTCTCCACCTGCCCCGCCTGCGGCGGTACCCGGCTCGCCGAGGAGGCCCTGTCCTCGAAGATCGACGGCAGGAACATCGCCGATGTCTGCGCCATGCAGATCAGTGACCTGGCCGACTGGGTCCGCAGCCTGGACGAACCGTCGGTGGCTCCGCTGCTGACCGGGCTGCAGCACCTTCTCGACGCGTTCGCGGAGATCGGGTTGGGCTACCTCTCCCTCGACCGGCCGGCGGGCACGTTGTCCGGCGGAGAAGCCCAGCGCACCAAGATGATCCGACATCTCGGTTCCTCCCTCACCGACGTCACGTACGTCTTCGACGAGCCCACCATCGGACTGCACCCGCACGACATCGCCCGGATGAACGACCTGTTGCTGCAGCTGCGCGACAAGGGCAACACCGTGCTCGTCGTCGAGCACAAGCCGGAGGCGATCGCGATCGCCGACCACGTCGTCGACCTCGGACCGGGCGCCGGCACCGACGGTGGCGAGGTGGTGTTCGAGGGCACCGTCGAGGGACTGCGCACCAGTGGCACGCTCACCGGGCGGCACCTGGACGACCGCGCATCGGTGAAGCCCGCTGTGCGGACCCCGTCGGGTGTGCTCGAGGTGCGCGGCGCCGACACGCACAACCTGCAGAACGTCGACGTGGACATCCCCCTCGGCGTGCTGGTCGTCCTCACCGGCGTGGCGGGCTCCGGGAAGAGCTCGCTGATCGACGGGTCGGTGGCCGGGCGCGAGGGCGTGGTCACGGTCGACCAAGGGGCCATCAGGGGTTCGCGGCGGAGCAATCCGGCGACGTACACCGGGCTGCTCGATCCGATCCGGAAGGCGTTCGCGAAGGCCAACGGCGTGAAGCCGGCGTTGTTCAGCGCCAACTCCGAGGGCGCGTGCCCGACGTGCAACGGCGCCGGGGTCATCTACACCGACCTGGGAGTGATGGCCACCGTCGAATCCACCTGCGAGGAATGCGAGGGAAAGCGGTTCCAGGCCGCGGTGCTGGAGTTCACGTTCGGCGGGCGCAGCATCGCGGACGTGCTCGCGATGCCGGTGGCCGAGGCCGAGGGGTTCTTCGGCGCGGGCGAGACACGGATCCCGGCGGCGCACAAGATCCTGCAGCGACTCGCCGACGTGGGGCTCGGCTACCTCAGCCTCGGCCAGCCGCTGAGCACGCTGTCCGGCGGTGAACGCCAGCGGCTCAAGCTGGCGACCCGGATGGCCGAGAAGGGCGGCGTCTACGTCCTCGACGAACCGACGACCGGTCTGCACCTCGCCGACGTCGAGCAGCTGCTCGGGCTGCTCGACGGATTGGTCGACGCCGGCAAGTCCGTCATCGTCATCGAGCACCACCAGGCGGTCATGGCGCACGCCGACTGGATCATCGACCTCGGTCCCGGCGCCGGCCACGACGGTGGCCGGATCGTCTTCGAGGGCACCCCCGCCGACCTCGTCGCCGCGCGGTCCACCCTCACCGGCGAGCACCTCGCGGCCTACGTCGGCGCCTGACCGTGTCCGTCGCGCGTGCGCCCCGCCGGCACGACGGTCAGTTGGGACGGACGGTGAGGATCTGGGACACGGTGCCCACGGGACCGCGGGTGTCGTGGAGGACGCTGCTCGTCAGGCCGAGACCGTCGGGACCGAACGAGACGGTGGTGTCGAAGCCGAGCCAGTCACCGCGGGGTTCGGTGAACAGGTGGGCGGTGAGGTCGACGTTGGGGAAGGCGACGTCTTCCGGGGACACCCGCACGGTCATGCCGTTGGCGATGTCGAACAGACCGGCGGCACCGGCCGGCGCGCTGACCTTCTCGTCGAGCACCAGGGGGAGCGGCGTGCGCACCCAGTACGCCGCCCGGCCCGGCTCGAGCTGGGCGCGACGGACCTCGGTGGAGGCGATGAACCCGCCCGGCCACACCGTCGAGGCGTCCCACGGCTCCATGGCCTCGGGCGGGTCGATCCGCGGCAGCGACGTCGCCTCCAGCGCGGGGGTGGGACGAGGTTGCATCAGCCAGGCCCGCAGCCGGACCGCGGCGCGACCGTCGTGCGTGAGGACGGCCTCGACGAGCTCGATGGTGCGCCCGGGACGCAGGACCGTCACGGTGGTCTCGACCGTGTCGACCGGGACGGTGCCGAGGATGTCGTAGGACAGGCGGGCGACGACCAGTCCGTCGTCGCGGCGGGCATCCCGGTCGCATTCGACGGCGTGGACCAGCAGCCCCAGCGCGGGCGCGATGTGCTGCTCCTGCGGGTTCCAGGCGCCGCCGACGTGGTGGGTCGGCCGGAACGCGGCCGGACCGATCCGTTCGAAGTAGGCCATCTGCTGCTCCAGAGGTCGGGGACTCGTCCAGGCATGATCCCAGGCGGGCACGCTCCTCCGCGGACCGGACGGTGCCGAGCAGGACGGTGCCTGATAGGACGGTGCCTGATAGGACGACGGCAGCCCGCCCCCTGGTCGACCAGGGGGCGGGCTGCCGTGAATTGCGGAGGTACCGCGGTCAGGCGGGGACGTGGGCCTCGGCCCAGGCGTTGTACCCGCCGAGCAGGTCCGACACGTTCTCGAAGCCCTGCGCCCGCAGCAGCGACGCGGCCACACTCGACCGCCACCCGCCGGCACAGTGCACCACGATCGGCTTGCCGGTGGGCACCTGCTCGAGCCGCGCCCGCAGCTGCGCCAACGGAATCGGCACCGCCCCCGGAATCGTCCCGAACTCCCGCTCCCCCGGATTGCGGATGTCGACCAACGCCACCGCCTCCGCGGCGAGCATCTCGTCGAGCTCGGCGACCGTGGTGCGCGGCGCGCTCTGCACCAGCTCCGCCAGCTCCGCCGGGAACACCCCGTCGTGATCGACCGTCAGGTACCCCAGCGCGTTGTCCGACCCGATCCGGGCCAGCCGCACCGCCGCGTCCTGCTCCTCCCCCGGATAGGTGATCAACACGATCGGCTCCCCCACCTCGGCGACCATGCCGCCGGTCTCGGCGAACCGCCCGTCGAACCCGACGTTGACCGACCCGCGCAGATGCCCCGCCGCGAACTCGTCCACGCTGCGCGCATCGAGCACCCGGGTCCCGGCGGCCAGCTCCGCGCGCACCCGCTCCGGGCTCAGCGCCGGGATGGCCCGGCCCTGATCGAGCAGCGGATGCAGGCTCTTGTTCAACCCGGCATCGACCGAGAAGTACGACGGCGCCGCGGGCTGGCCCTCGGTGACCAGCGCGACGAACGCCTCCTCGCTCATCGGCTGCACCGACGGGTTGCTCACCCGCTGCTCCCCGATCGTCGAGGTCAGCTCCGCCGACAGGTTCTTCCCGCACGACGAGCCGGCGCCGTGCGCGGGCATCACGGTGACCTGATCGGGCAGGGTCAGCAGCTTCTCGTGCACCGTGTGGTACATCGCCCGGGCCAGGTCCTCGGTCGACGAATCCCCCAGGTTCACCAGATCCGGCCGGCCCACGTCCCCGATGAACAGCGAATCCCCGGTCAGCACCGCCGTCGGCGTCGCGCCCGGATGCTCGCGCACCAGCACCGAGATCGACTCCCAGGTGTGCCCCGGGGTGGACAGGATCTCGAGGTCCACCTCCCCGAGCGAGAGGTGCTCGCCGTCGCGCAGCCGGCGGATCGGGTAGTCCGCCTCGGCGGCCTCGCCGAACCCGATCCACGCCCCGGTCGCCTCGAGCAGCTCGAGGTGCCCGGAGACGAAGTCGGCGTGGAAATGGGTGTTGATCACACCCTCGATGCTCAGCCCGTGCCTGCGCGCGTCGTCGAGGTACTCGGTGACGTCCCGGCGCGGATCGACCACGATCGCCCGGCCGGTGCCCTCGTCACCGATCAGGTACGACGCGTGCGACAGGCACTCGATGTAGTACTGCTCGAGAATCATCGTGGTTCCTCCGTATGAGTCGATTTCGTCCTCGATGTGGACAACCCTGCCACATACCCCCTAGGGTATGTCAAGTACCCCATGGGGTATCCAAGCGAACCCCGCTCCCCCCGACCGGAAGCACAACCATGAACACTCCTGCCGCCCCCGTCGCCCGGACCGCCGTCACCCCCGAAGCCGATACCCAGGTGCTGCATCGGCTGCGCCGCGCCCAGGGGCAGCTCGCGGGCGTCATCGCCATGCTCGAGTCCGGCCGCGAGTGCCGGGACGTGGTGACCCAGCTCGCCGCCGTCTCCCGGGCGCTCGACCGCGCCGGCTTCAAGATCGTTGCCGCACAGCTTCGTCGGTGCATGCTCGACGAGGAGGACGACACGTGCCCCGACCGGCTCACCGAGGAACAGCTCGAGCGCCTCTTCCTCGCACTGGCCTGAGGGCTACCGCCCGGTGACTCTGAGGGCTACCCGCCCGGTGACCCTGAGGGCTACCGCCCAGTGACCCTGAGGGCTACCGCCCAGTGACCCTGAGGGCTACCGCCCAGTGACCCTGAGGGCTACCGCCCAGCGACTCTGAGGGCTACCCGCCCAGCGACTCTGAGGGCTACCCGCCCAGCGACTCTGAGAGCTCCCCCCGGTGACGATGCTCGCGACGCGATCAGCGCCGCCGGGCCCCGACCACCGTGTCGTGCACGGTGACGACGCGTCCGTCCGGGTCGGTGACCTCCCGCGCGACGGCGGCATCGGTGACGACGTCCCAGCCGTCGGGATCGAGCAGCGCCACGACGTCCGCCCCCGTGAAGAACAACTCGGGTCGCGGCGGACGCGGCACGGTGGTCTGCAAATCGGAGGGGTGATGCCCGACGATCAGGAGGGTGCCGCCGGGGGCGACCGCCTCCCCCAGCCGCCGGAAGAGGACGTCACGTTCCGGCGAGGGCAGGTGCATGTACTGCGCGGAGACCAGGTCGTATCGCCCTCGGCCCGGGTCCCAGGCGGTCAGGTTCTCGTGCAGCCACGAGATGCGGCCGGCGACCTCGGCGCCGGCCCGGTCCGCGTGCTCGGCGGCGCGTTGCAGGGCGACGCCGGAGACGTCCACACCGTCGACTCGCCAGCCGCGCTGCGCGAGCCAGATGGCGTCCGCGCCTTCGCCGCACCCGACGTCGAGGGCGAATCCGGACGAGAGGTCGGCCACCTCCCCCACGAGGTGACGATTGGGCTCACCGCTCCACAGCGCGGGACGGGAACGGTAGCGCTCGTCCCAGAGTTCTTCGTCCTGTAGATGTTCGGGCACTACGACTCCTTCGATCGTCGGGAGGGGTCTGCGGCCGGCCGGCCGCGGACCGTATCGGCGAGTCGGGACCACACCGTCCGCGGCCGAGGCCCGATCAGCTCGCCCACCCGGCCGGGGAGATGCCGCTCGATCGCCGATTCAACTTCTCGCACAGAGGGATTGACGAGCGCGACCGGTCCGACGAAGACCGTCGGCACGATCTCGTCGCCGCCGGTCACTGCCCGGATCCGCGCGGCGGCGGCCCGGTCCTGCCAGATGTCGGTCTCGACGACCTCGATGCCGCGCCTGTGCAGGCCCCGGCGCAGGCGCGAGCAGAACGGACACCCGGGCCGCCACAACACCTCGACTCCGTCGACGAAGTCGGGCAATGTCATCCGGTTTCTCCTTCCGCCTACGTCTCGTCCATATACCCAGAGGGGTATACGACCTCACTGTACCGGCCCGCCCGGCGCTGCGCCGCGCGGCCGGCGCCGTTCCCCGGCACGGTGACCTTCGACCCTTTCCGGCGACGCCCGAGGGGTGGACCGTGGAACCACAGCCGCGAGGCGATGCGGAAGGAGAAGCCGTGGCCACGTGGGTCGTTCTGACCGGTGTGCTCCTGGTGGTGGCGCTGTTCGTCCTGTCGCAGGCAGTGCACGTGGTGACCCAGTACGAGAAGGGCGTGCTGTTCCGGTTCGGCCGGCTCATCGGCGTCAGGGAACCCGGACTGCATCTGATCATCCCTCTCGTCGACCGGTTGACGAAGGTGTCCCTGCGGATCGTGACGATGCCGATCCAGTCCCAAGGCATCATCACCCGCGACAACGTCAGTGTCGACATCTCTGCTGTGGCGTACTTTCGCGTCATCGACGCCGTGAAATCCGTCGTCGCGATCGAGAACGTGGCGGCGGCTATCGATCAGATCGCCCAGACCACGCTGCGCAGGGTCGTCGGCCGGCACACGCTCGACGAGGCACTGTCCGAAACGAATGTGATCAACGCGAACATCCGTGAGTTCCTCGACGTGTCCACTCTGGAATGGGGTGTCGAGGTGACGCTGGTGGAACTGAAGGACATCCAGTTGCCCGACAGTATGAAGCGGGCCATGGCGCGGCAGGCCGAGGCGGAACGGGAGAAGCGGGCCAAGATCATCGCCGCCGAGGGTGAGTCGATCGCCGCGACCGCCCTAGGGCAGGCGTCCGACACGATGATGGCCCACCCGCTCGCCCTGCAGTTGCGCAACCTGCAGACCTTGGTGGAACTGGGGGTGGAGAAGAACACCACCGTGGTGTTCCCGGCCCCGATGAT
Organism: Rhodococcus sp. DMF-1; assembly: GCF_021441945.1. Classification (NCBI taxonomy): domain Bacteria; kingdom Bacillati; phylum Actinomycetota; class Actinomycetes; order Mycobacteriales; family Nocardiaceae; genus Rhodococcus; species Rhodococcus sp. DMF-1. Next base: position 4,821,962 of record NZ_CP090442.1, on the reverse strand, counting down.
GAGCGCCATCGCCGAACTGAAGGCATTCCTCGAACGCGAAACCACCGCTGTCACGGACACGGCCGCGCCGGGAGGCCTCGCGGGCCGCACACGACAGACGGAATCGCCGGGACCCGAGTTCACCGGAAACGGAACCCCGGCACCCACGGTATCGGCACACGAGAGGCACGAGGGGTTGGCGCCATGACGGAACTCGACGGCGGATCGGTCATTGTCACGGGCGGCAGTCGCGGCATCGGCGCCGCCGTCGCCACGATCCTCGCCCGCGAAGGCGCCGGCGTCGTCGTCGCCGACGTGCTCGACGACGAAGGCACCCGCCACGCCGCGACACTCGGCGACGGCTCGAAATTCGTGCACCTCGACGTGACCGACGAAGCGCAATGGTCGGAGGCGGTCGCCGTGGCCGAATCCATCGGCCCGCTGCGGGCGCTGATCAACAACGCCGGCATCCTGTCCGTCGGCACCATCGAGGACCAGACCCGAGCGGAGTTCGAACACGTGCTGCAGGTCAACCTCGTCGGAGCCTGGCTGGGAATGCACGTCGCCGGCCCGGCCCTGCGTCGCGGGCGCGCAGTCGTCGTCAACGTCTCCTCCACGGCGGGACTCATCGGCTACGCCGGCCTCGGCGCGTACGTGGCCGGCAAATGGGCCCTGCGCGGCCTGACGAAGACCGCCGCGCTCGAGTTCGCCCCCGACGGGGTCCGGGTGTGCTCGGTGCACCCCGGACCCATCGACACCCCCATGACGGCGGGGATGGACCGCGGCATCGCCGCCACTCAGCCGATCCCCCGTTTCGGCAGTCCCGAGGAGGTGGCCCGGATGGTGCGGTTCGTCGTCACCGAGGCCACCTACTCGACCGGCTCCGAATTCCTCGTCGACGGCGGCGCCACCACCGGCACGGTGCTGAACCTCGGGACGACGGATGTCCCTGCAGCGCAGTAGCTCGGGAAACGAGTGCACCGGCGTCGGTGGGGTGATTCAATGGCCGGGTGTGCAGATGGATGGCCTACTCGGGCGAGCCGATCCTCGTGGAGGACCTGCTGTTCAAGCCCGAGCATTCACTCATCGACCAGAGCCTGCACTCCCATCTCGGAGCCACCACGACCAACGGTGACGGATTCGGAATCGGCTGGTACGGAATAGGTTCCGAACCGGCCCTGTTCAAGAGCATCGATCCGGCGTGGAACAACCACAACCTGCGGGAGATCGCCGGGCAGATCCGCACCCCACTGCTGTTCGCACACGTGCGCGCCTCGACCGGCACGCAGGTGCAGCGCAGCAACTGCCACCCGTTCCGGCACGGGAGTGGCTGTGGATGCACAACGGCGAGATCCTCGGTTTCCGGGAGATCAAACGAGAACTGATGATGGCCGTGGATCCGTCGCTGTATCCGGACGTCGCGGGCACCACGGACTCCGAGGTGCTGTTCTTCCTCGCCCTCACGTTCGGTCTCCGGGACGACCCGTTCACCGCGGTCGGCCGGGCAGTCGGGATGGTCGAGAAGGTCGCCCGCGACCGCGGGATCGACGACCCCGTCCAGATGACCGTGGCCACCACGGCCGGCGACACGATCTGGGTGTTCCGCTACTCCACAGAGGGCCGGACCCGGTCTCTGTTCTACTCCACCGAGGTCGCCAAGCTCCGCGAGCTGCACCCCGAGGTGGAGATGTTCCATCGCCTGGGCATCGACACCCGGTTCGTCGTGTCCGAACCGCTCCGCGATCTGCCGGGCGCCTGGAACGAGATGCCCGAGTCCTCGGCCGCCGTGGTCGGCCCCGCCGGCAACGACATCCGGCCGTTCCGGCCGCTCGAGCCGGTGTAGCCGAGAGGGGGACCTTGTGCCCTGTAGCCGCGCGAGGGCAGCATGCGAAGGTCGAACCTGCGTGAACCAGCCCTGTGTGAACCCAGCAATGCCGGAGGACGGCCCCGAGAGGTCCATGCCATGAGTCTCGAGAGTTCACAGAAGGGGCCGGCGACGGCCTCGGGTTCCGCGCTGGTGCTCGCGGTACTGGCCTCGAGTCAGTTCCTGATGACCCTCGACAGCTCCGTGATGAACGTGTCGATGGCGACCGTGGCCGCGGACGTGAACACCACCATCACCGGCATCCAGACCGCCATCACCCTCTACACGCTGGTGATGGCCACCCTGATGATCACCGGCGGCAAGGTCGGCACCATTCTCGGCCGGCGCCGTGCGTTCGGGCTCGGCCTGATCATCTACGGTGCCGGCTCGTTCGTCACCGGCATCGCCCCGAATCTCACCGTCCTGCTCATCGGCTGGTCCCTGCTCGAGGGCATCGGCGCCGCCCTGATCATGCCCGCGATCGTCTCCCTGGTCGCGGCGAACTTCCCCGCCGAACGCCGACCCGCCGCCTACGGACTGGTGGCCGCCGCAGGTGCCGCGGCAGTCGCGGTGGGGCCGCTGCTCGGCGGGGCGGTGACCACGTTCGCGTCCTGGCGCTACGTCTTCTTCGGCGAGGTCGTCCTCGTCGTCCTGATCCTGCTCACGCTGCGCCGCGTGGAAGACATTCCAGCGCAGCGGATCCGGCTCGACCTCGTCGGCTCGCTCCTGTCGGTCGTCGGCCTGGGAATGTTCGTCTACGGCGTGCTGCGCTCGAGCGAATGGGGCTGGATCCAGACCAAACCCGGCGGACCGGCAATCCTGGGACTGTCCCCCGTCATCTGGTTGCTCCTCGGCGGCCTGCTCGTGCTCTACCTGTTCCTGCGCCGGGAGACGTACCTGGCGAAGACGGGCGGCGAACCGCTGGTCGACCCCGCGCTGCTGAGGAACAGCCAGCTCTCCGGCGGGCTGGGCATGTTCTTCGCCCAATTCCTCATCCAGGCCGGGGTGTTCTTCTCCGTCCCCCTGTTCCTGTCGGTGGTCCTCGAACTCAGTGCGCTCGAGACGGGTGTGCGGATCCTCCCCCTGTCGATCGCTCTGGTCCTGGCGGCCGTCGGCATCCCCAAGCTGCGACCCCAGGCGAATCCCCGGCTCGTCGTCCGGGTCGGCCTCGGCATCATGGCCGCCGGCATCCTCCTCCTCGTGGGCGGAATGGACCCCGGCGCCAACGCGGCGGTCGTGTCGATCCCGATGCTGCTGATGGGTCTCGGCCTGGGTGCGCTGGCCTCCCAGCTCGGTGCGGTCACGGTGTCCGCGGTGCCGGACTCGCAGAGCGCCGAGGTCGGCGGTCTGCAGAACACGGCGACCAATCTCGGCGCGTCCCTGGGAACCGCCCTGATCGGGTCGATCCTCATCGCCACCCTGACCACCTCCGTCATCGCCGGCATCGAGAACAACCCGGCAGTACCGGAATCGGTGCAGCAGCAGGCCACCACGGACATGGCTGCCGGGGTGCCGTTCCTGTCCGACACCCAGCTCGAGGATGCCCTGGCCGACGCCGGGGTGGACGAGACCACCGCGGATGCGATCGTCGAGGTCAACTCGGACGCGCGCCTCGAGGCGCTCCAGGTGGCCTTCGGCGTCACGGCGTTGCTCGCCGTCGCCGCCCTGTTCGGCACCGGATCGCTGCCGCGCGTGCCGGTGGGCACCCGGCCCGGGGAAGGTCAGCGCAGGCCCGACGAGACCGACGACGAGCGCTGAGGCCGGAAGGCCAGGTCCCGGAGCCGCACCCAGTCCCAGGTCGGTGCCGAGACCAGGGCTCCCGGACGGTGCCGGGGCACCCGCACGCGGAGCGCCTGCGGCTCGACGGTGCATCGCACGGGCGTGGGCAGCATCAACGCTTCCCCGTCCACCCCGACCGGTATCTCCGGGGCGTCCGCATCGACGACCACCTCGGTGGCCGCGCGCTGCACCAGACCCCGGCTGCGCGTGCGGCGCAGCAGGTCGACCGCCTGCCCGGCGCCGGCCACCGAGATCGCCACCACTCCGAGCACGCCGCGGTCCAGACGGGGCCGGCGTCCCAGCCCCGCGAGGTCGTCGGTCGCGTACGGGTCGTTGCTCACCAGGACGGCCTGCGCGCCCTCCACCGTCGTGTCACCGTCGATGCGGGCCCGCAGCCGGGTCGCGCTGTCGCGGGCGAGCAGGTCGGGCATCATCCGCAGCGCCGTCCCGGTCTTGTCGTCCCGGTATTCCGGGCTCTGCACCACGTCGGCGTAGACGCCGAACGAGGCGTTGTTGACGAACACCCGTCCGCCGATCCTGCCGAGATCGACGCGCAGTTCCACCCCGTCCCGCAGCGCGTCCAGGCCCGCGGCCGGGTCCTCCCGGTCCAGGCCCAGATCCAGCGCGAAGTGGTTCCGCGTGCCGGCGCTGATCACCAGGAACGGCAGTCCGTGCTCGGCCGCGATCGCCGCCACCAGGGCCTGGGTGCCGTCGCCTCCGGCGACACCGAGCAGGTCGGCGCCCCGCTCCACCGCCTGCCGGGCCAGGGCCTCGACGTCGACGGGACCCGGCCCGGCGAGCAGTGCCACCTCGGCGCCGAGTTCTTCGGCCTTGCGTTGCAGATCGAACTTCACGACCTTGCCGCCCCCCGAACGGGGGTTCATCACCAGGAACGGGCGGTGGACCGGCGGGGCGGGGTACTCGGGCATCCCCTGTTCCGAGCCCCGTCGCAGGGCCGCCCGCGCGCACAGCAGCGCGAGCAGCACCAGCGCGACCGACACCAGCGCGACCCACAGCACGCCCTCCCGCACGAACAGCACGGGCAGGGCGAGAGGTGCGACCACAGCCAGGCCCAGTGACAGCGCACGCGCCAGCCCCCGGGTCGCGAGGAACCAGTACAGGGCCGCGACCGTCACCGCTGCCACCGCCACGCTCGCCACCAGGAGTGCAACAGCGCCGCGCAGGCCCGCGACGACCACCGGCACGACGGCAGCGCAGAGGACGGCGACGAATGCCGCCCGCGCCCACCATCGGCGCGAAGCCGGTACCTGGTCGCCGGGAGCGGCGTCCACCGGGTTCACGACCCGGTCTTCGAGCCCGGCAGCTTCTCCGTCGGCTGCTCGCCCGCCGGCTGTTCGCCCGTCGGAGATGCGCCCGTCGGAGATGCGCCCGTCGGAGGTGCCGACGTCACGTCCCCCGCCGGCTCTTCCCAGGCCCGGGCCGGCCGGATCAGCACCTCGAGCGCGAGCAACGCCAGCAGGGCACCGAGAACGATCCACACGACCACGAGACCGGTCGGGTACCGCCAGAACATCAGCATCAGCGCGGCGACGCCGATGATCGCCAGCCGCAACGCGGTCCGCGCCCGGTAGGCCCCGGCTTCCACCTGGTTCGGTGGCCGCGGCTTACGGGACCGCTGCACCGCGTCCATGCCTCGCCCGAATCCGCGACGGACGGCTGCCGCGGAGGCCGATCCCCCGGTCAGGTACGCCCCGACCGCGATCACCAGGCCGAGGACCGCCACCGCCCGCAGCGCGGTCCGCAGCGGCACCAGCACCGTGTCGGCGATCGCCGAGGCGGCGTCCGGGGACAGCACGTCCGGAGGAATGTCGCCGAGGTAGAGGGACCGGGCGACGATCAGCGCGATCGCGAGGATCAGCATCCCCACGAGCAGTGCCGTCCCGACGAACGCCAGGGCACGACGGCGACGGCCGGGCGGAGCAACGGCCACCGCGGCCACCGCGGCGGCGATCGTGAGCCACGGCAGCACATCCGACGCCGTGTTCAGGGCGCTGACCGCCCGTTGCGCCTTGATCAGTTCCGGCGACTGGAACAGCACGAACTGCTTGTCGATGTCCGGGATCTTCTCGGCGAAGGAGAATCCCCGGTCCAACAGACGAGCCTTGACGTTGTCGATGATCGTGCCGAGGGAGATGCTGACCGTGCCGCTCTCGTCCACCGTCACCGAGGACGGCCCGCCCTCACCGGTGACGACTGCCACCAGACCGGTGTGCGCGGCTCGGTTGGCCTGGATCCACAGATCCTCGAACTGGTCGGTCTGCACCAGCGACAGCACCGTCTCGTACACGAAGTTGCGTGCCTGCCCGGCGATCACCGGCGCGAGGCCCTCCACCGCCCGGTCCACGCGCGGCGCGTCCGCGGTCGCCGGAACGGCATCGGTCAGGGCGGTCAGCGCGTCGGACGTGAGGCCTTCGACATCGACCCGCGCGAAGATCTCGTCGGTGACCGTGCCCGCGATCTCGGTCTGCACCGCGGGATCGGAACCGAGCGGGGCCACCGTGGTGACGTACCGATCCGTGTCGAGGATTTCGCTGCGGACGAACCGCGCCGTCACCGACGTGATCGCCAGCAGAGCGACCAGCACGGTCAGGATCGCCACCGCAGTCCAGCGCAACGCGTGCCGCGGCGGACGCGACACGGGCGGGGGCGACGGCGGGGGCGCCTCGGGCGCGGCCTCCGTCCGCGCCCGCAGCGCGGCCACCTCGGCCCGCAACCGCTCGAGCTCGGCCCGTTCGGCGGTGTCGAGCGGAGCGGTGCCCGTGCCGCTGCGCGTAGGCTCGCTGTCCATCGTCATCTCATTCCACTCGGTGTGACACGGCGGCGGACGAAGCGCTCCAGGGGGATCGAAACCTCTGCACCCTTTGATATTCCGCCGATCGGTGGACGGCCCGGGGTCGATCACCTCGGTCCGGCCTTCACGCGAACCTAGTAGTCCAGCCGTGGATTCCAGGTCGATACCGCCCAGATGACCACCACGTCGAGAGCGATGATCAGAATCGACCACCACGGGTAGTACGGCAACCACATGAAGTTGAGCAGGATCGACAGGGCCGCGACGACGATCGCCGCGACCCGGCCCCAGGTGGCCCCGGTGAGGAGGGCAGCACCTACCACGATGAGGACGGCACCGGTGACGATGTGGATCCAACCCCATGTGGTGAGATCGAACTCGAAGGTGTATTTCTGTCCCACCACGAACAGTTCGCCCTCCGCGACCGCCGCGACGCCCTGCAGCAGTTGCAGAATTCCCACGGTGGCGAGAACGACGGCGGCACCGACCGAAGTGCCCGTCGCGATCTTCTGTCCGACGCTCCTTTCGGCGGTACTGCCCCGGCTCACGCTGCCGTGGCTCGCACTGCCCTGCCCGACACGCACATCCTCGGACACGACCCGTCCCCTTTCCTGAGATCCGGCTCGGTGATCTGCGGTGAAACGACCCGTCGTATCGCCTCCGTTCCTCAGCCGGCGGGTGAGCTTCGGAGCCGGGACCCGACTCGGGTCTGCGCCCAGGACTCGGGCCTCAGATCGTCGACCTGCACACGGGGACCGTAGAACTCGTGAACCAGGCCGAGGACGCGGGCGAGCACCTCCGCGTCCGTGAGATCGTCACGGAGCACCAGATGCAGTTGAGCCGGACTGTCGCCGAAATCCTTCGGCATCATCAGCCGGCACACCCAGTCGCTCATCCGGGCCTCCCGACGCAAGATCTTACCCGGCAAGAAGATCGAGAATGCCGCTTCGCGCCGACCGGCATCCCGACGGTCAACCCATCGACCATCCCGGGCTCCTTCCGACGTCGTTCCACTCCCGATCCAGGGCCGAGATCCTCCGCTTCGCACCGGCCCGGTGCACTCCGTAGAGGAGCAGCAGCGCGACACCGGAGCCCATCCCCCACACCGTGAGCGCGGCAACGACACCGGCTACGACGCCGTCCGAGCCTGTTCTGGGCGCGGCGACGGGATCACCGTTCGAGTCGATCCAGATGTCGATCGTCTCGCCGGGTTTCGCACCGAAGGGCACCTCCACCCTGCCCGTGCGTGTTTCACCGGTCTCGGTCGTCCACCGCGCCGTCGCTCGGTCCGGGTCGCCCGGACCCCGTGTCGCGGTGTCTGTCAGGGCGTCGGCTCGCGCAGGTGCCGGTTCCTCGAGAAGGACCGCCGCCACCTGGTGCCGTTGCTGATGCTCCTGCATCGCCAGTTGGCCGATCCGGGCGTAGGTCGCCGTCCCGTAGGCGGCGGCGAACGGAATCAGGACGAGCACGAACAGTGCCACGGCCAGGACGAGGGCGGATTCCACTCGCTCGGATCGTCGCATCAGGGGATTGCCGCTCCACGGAGCGCGGCGCCACAACCGGAGGGCCAGGGGCTGCTCTGCGTTCATCTCGATACTCCTGCAGTTGCTCGACTACAGTGTTCCGCCGCCGACGGCCGGTGGTGTAGAGCACAAGGTCACCGCTCGATTCGGGTGGTCGCGAGAAGGAGCCGGGGCCTCCGCCCGGCGGTGAGATCGAGGGTCTTTGTCCCCTGGGGAGAGGCCGGTCGCGGTGTCATTCTCGATGTGAGTCGCCCGGGTCGTCGGGAGCTCCGCCCCACCCGGGGTCCGCACACAGAGAGGTGCACATCATGGATTCGTTCTGGGATTACGTGTGGTACACGATCATCGTCTTCGCCTTCGTGGCCTACCTGATCGTGCTGTTCCAGATCTTGGTCGACCTGTTCCGCGATCACACCGTGTCCGGCTTCGCCAAGACCCTCTGGGTGATCGGGCTGGTCCTCTTGCCGTACCTGACAGCCTTCGTCTATCTGATCGCCCGGGGCCGCGGCATGGCGGAGCGGTCGATGCGCGCCCAGCAGGAGACCAAGCAGGCCACCGACGAGTACATCCGGCAGGTGGCCGGCAAGTCCCCGGCCGAGCACATCGCCGATGCGAAGGCTCTGTACGACTCGGGAGTGATCACCGAAGCCGAGTTCGAGCAACTCAAGGCCACGGCGCTGGGACGGACATCCGCTGGACAGGCGGGCATGCAGGTCCGGTAGGAGAGGTCCTGCACGGCATCGCGAGGACGGGCGATCCGGTTCCGAGATGCTCGAAGCAGGCAACCAGTAGGCCGCGCACCGAACGACATGAGGTGGTTCCGGGCGGGGCCTTCCGGATGGGGTCGGAGGACTTCTGCCCCGAGGACATCACCGGCAACGTGCGAGAACGGACGACGGTGCCGACACCCACCCCGGCGGGTCCTCGAGGGCGGATCACACCTCTGCGCACCGACTGCCGGCGCTATCGGCCCGCAGCCAGGCAAGGGGAAAGCACGGAAAGGTCCACCTGCCTCATCGGGTTCCCCTGCCTCATCGCGCTTTACTGCATCGTGCGCGGTCGCTGAGCAACGCGGGTCAATCGATCGAGAACCAGGCCCGCACCTGCGCCTCGTGGTCGACGTAGCGTTCGCCGGAGACGTCGACGACAACCTTGTCGATCGTGCCCCCGGTGAAGCGGAACGGGGACACGTAGTCCGGGGTGACCGGCGAGGCGCTGTCGCGCCCGACGCAGATGCCGTCACCGACGAGGCAGAACGCCCCCGGCTGGGTGACGATCTCATCGGAGGCCACCTGCTGATCGTCGACATAGAGAGTCAGGGTGCCGGCGAAACCCGGCATTGCCGGATCGGTGTTCTTCCCCGATACGGCGAATTCGGCGGTGCACACGTGAGCGCCGAGGGTCAGGTCCCGGTCGGCGACCACGGTCTGCAGGTGCGTGCCGACCCAGTTGAAGGCATAGCGCAGACGACCGTCCTTGACGTACAAGCTGTGACCACCGGCCAGACCGCCGTGGGCGTACAGGACTCCCTCGGCAGCGGCCGAGTCCACGTGCACACCGGCGACGATCGTGTAGGACCGACCGGTGATGGCGACGCCGGCCGCCTCCGGGACGTCCGCGCAGTCCGGATAGTAGACATAGTGGTCGCGCTTCTTGCCCGGGTGGGGACGTTCGGCGAGCACCTGTTCGAGGGCGCTGCGATCGTCCAGCGGTAGCCCGTGGTGACGACCCGCGTAGTAGAACCACAGGCTCTTCAGAGCTTCCAGCCGCTCGGGTTCGGCGTCTGCGAGGTTGTGCAGTTGCGCCCGGTCCTCCGCGAGGTGGTACAGCTCCCACACGTCCTTGTCGAAGTGCCCCCACCCGGACAGGGGCGGATGCACGGAACAGACGAGCCACCCTTCGTGATACAGCGAACGCTGCCCCAGCATCGTGTAGAACTGCACGTCCTTGCCCGGTGCTGTGGGATCGGTCAGCGAGGCCGCGAAGCTCTCTCCTTCGAGGGGGCTCTGGGTGTATCCCTTCAGAACCGCGGGTGGGGTGATGCCGAGCAGCTCGTAGATCGTCGGGACGACGTCGACGGCATGGACGTACTGCGAGCGAGGTTCGGCCGAGGCCTCGATCCGCGCCGGCCACGAGACCACGCACATGTCGGCGACTCCGCCTTCGTAGCCGGCCCAGCGCTTCCAGTACGGAAACGGGGTGTCGAAGGCCCACGCCCAGCCGGTGTTGTAGTGGTTGTACGACACCGGTGTGCCCAGCTCGTCGAGGTGCGGCAGGGTGGTTTCGGTGGTGTCGGGGATCCCGTTGAAGAAGCGCCATTCGTTGAACGATCCGTTGGGTCCGCCTTCCCCGCTGGCACCGTTGTCGGAAACCACGACGACGAGGGTGTTGTCGAGCTCGCCGCTCGCGTCGAGCATGTCGATCACCCGGCCGAGCTGGTCGTCCGTGTAGGAGATGTAACCGGCGAAGACCTCGGCCATCCGGACGAACAGGCGTTGCTCGTCGGCGGTGAGCGAGTCCCAGGGCCGGACGGTGTCGAGCAGCGGCCACGGCTGACCGTCGGGCCCGGTGGTGGCCGGCTCCCCGTGCGGATTGATCGGTGACAGCTCGGTGTTCTCAGGCAACAACCCGAGGTCCTTCTGCCGCTGCAGGATCTCGACGCGGATGGCCTCGTAGCCCTGGTCGAACCTGCCCTTGTACCGGTCGGCCCATTCGGTGAACACGTGGTGCGGGGCGTGCCCGGCCTGCGGGGCCAGGTACATGAAGAACGGCTTGTCGGGGTCGATGGTCTTGGCGTCACGGATGAACCCGATCGCCTTGTCCGCAAGGTCCTTGGACAGGTGGTAGCCGTCCTCGGGCGTTCCGGGGGCGTCGATCGGGTGATTGTCGTAGACCAGATCGGGGTACCAACTGCTGGATTCGCCGCCGAGGAATCCGTAGAAGCGCTCGAATCCGCGGCCCAGCGGCCACCGGGACTTGACCGCCGACATGTTCATTTCTTCCCCCGGCGTCAGATGCCACTTGCCGACGCAGTAGGTGTTCCATCCCCGCTCGGCCAGGACCTCCGAGACGAACCCGTTCTCGGACGGAATGTGGGTGCTGATGCCGGGGAATCCGGAGCTCAATTCGGCGATGGTCGCCATTCCGTTGGTCGTCGCGTTGCGTCCGGTCAGCAGCGACGCGCGGGTCGGGGAACACAGCGCGGTGGTGTGGAAGTTCGAGTACTTCACGCCGCGGTCCGCGATCCGCCGCATCGTCGGGGTCTCGATCGGACCGCCGAAGATGTCCATACTGCCGTACCCGACGTCGTCCCAGGCGATGATCAGGACGTTCGGGGCGTTCTCGGGTGCCTGGGCGGGCAGATACGGCGCCCAATCAGGGACGGAATCACGAATGTCGACCGCGATCTTTCCGTGGTGGGTTCTTGCCATGGCAACGCTCCCGATCTCGAGCAGACCTGTCGTCCTCCGGCATCTCGAGCGTACCGACCAGCCGAATCACCAGACATGCAAACGGCACGATCCGGCGAAGTCTCATCGCATGATGTCTCGGATTCGGCAGAATATGACGACGCCGCCCCTCCGGTCGCGCCTGTCCCGGAACTCCGACGCGGCGAGGCGAGAAGGGCCCGACTCATGATGTGGATCATCTTGGTGTTCCCGGAAGTTCCACTGTGGTCGGGCGTGGCAGCTCTCGTTCTGCCGCGCGGACGCCGATGGCCGACCGGCGCACCCCGCCACCGCCCTCCACCCCCGGAGGGGGCATCGTGACCTGGGCACTCCCGGCGATCGCCGGCATCTTGCTCGTCTTCGCGGCGATCTCCGGACGGGTCGCGGGCACCTCCGTCACGGCTCCGATGGTCTTCACCGTCGGCGGCCTCGTGCTGGGCGCACAGGCTGCCGGGCTGATCGACGTCGAGGCCACCAGCGAAACAGTGAAACTGCTCGCCGAGGTCACCCTTGCCCTCGTGCTGTTCTCCGACGCCGCTGGTGTGGACCCGACTGCTCTACGGTCCGAGATCTCGCTTCCTGCACGCCTTCTCGGTATAGGACTACCGCTGACCATCACGGCCGGCTTCGCCGCCGCGGTACTCGTCCTGGGCGACCTCTCCTGGCCCGAGGCGCTGCTGCTCGCCGTTCTCCTCGCGCCCACCGACGCCGCTCTCGGACAGGCGGTGGTCACCCTGCCGATCCTGCCGACGCGGGTGCGCCAGGGACTCAACGTCGAAAGCGGCCTCAATGACGGCATCTGCGTACCGCTGTTCCTGATCGTGCTGGCGATCGCACGTGCCGAGTCCGGGGCAATCGGTGGCGGTGCAGCCGTACGGTTGGTCACCGAGCAGATCGGCTACGGCATCGTCGCCGGGGTAGGTGCCGGAGCGGTCGCGGCGGCGGTACTGATCCTCGCCGGCCGGCACCGCACGATCGACCCCCTGTGGGTTCAGATCGTGCCGGTGGCCGCCGCCACGCTGGCCTACACCGCCGCCGTGCCCCTCGGCGGCTCGGGATTCATCGCCGCGTTCGTCGGCGGGCTGACCTTCGGGACGATCCGGCACCGCGCCGACGAGGAGGTCTCCCAACTGATCGACGAGGCCGGGGATGTGTTCAACGCCGTGACGTTCATCGTCTTCGGGGCGGTGTTGCTCGGGCCGGCCCTCGAACACCTGTCGTGGCCGGTACTCGCCTACGCCACGCTGAGCCTGACCGTCGTGCGCATGGTCCCCGTCACACTGTCGCTGCTCGGCACCCATGCCCGCGCCCCCACCCTCGCCTTCCTCGGCTGGTTCGGCCCCCGCGGACTGGCCACCATCGTCTTCGTCATCCTGATTCTCGAAGAACCCGGTACCCTGCCCCACGAAGACCTGCTACTGCTCACCGCTGTCGTCACCGTAGGCCTGTCGGTCCTCGCCCACGGAGTCACCGCCGCCCCCCTCGCCGACCGGTACGCCGCATGGTTCCGCCGCCACCCCCGACCCGAACGGAAGCCGGCACACGAGGCGTAGACGCCGCGGCACCGGATATGCGTCCGGAATATCCGATCTGTCCTGCTCGGGTCCATTTCAGGCGCCGTAGGTCACCGGATCGAGCGGTCTTCACCGAGCTCCTTTCCGGGCGCGGCCATCAGGTCTACCGTCGATTGCGTAGAACCCACCGGCAGACCGACTTGCCAGGTCGTCATCGGACTCTCCGACAAGCCGGCCGTCCGGGACGAGGCGGCACGTGGACGCCGCCGAACCGGACGTGGAACCCGCCACGGGTACGTGGCCTTGCCACTCCATCGACGACAACTCGGCAAAGGAGACGACGCGATGACCGAACAGGTCGAACGACAAATCGACAGTGACATCGACGAACTCGGTCCGGTGGACTGGATCGTAGTGGAGTTCCCGGGCAGCAGGTTCAGGGGCGAGATCGCACCCGCCCTCGAAGAACTCGTCGAACGCGGAACAGTACGCGTCCTGGATCTGCTGTTGCTGAAGAAGGACACCGACGGATCGCTCGAAGCGTTCGAGCTCGCCGACCTGGACGAAGCGGAGATCGGCGCGCTGCGCTCCTACGAAGCCGAGCTGGCGATGCTGCTCAGCGAGGAGGACGTCGAGGCGGTCGCCGCGGCCGTAGAGCCCGGCAGCACCGCGGCCTTGCTCGTGTGGGAGAACCTGTGGGCCGCACCGTTCGCGTCGGCGATCCGCCGCGCCGGGGGACAGCTGGTGGCCAGCGGCCGCATTCCCGTACAGGCCCTGCTGGCCGCAATCGAGGCCGACGAACAAGAAGGAGATTGACATGCCACTCGCAGCCAGGCGCATGCGTCGCGCCGCGGTGATCGGACCCGCACCCGTGGCACGTACGGCCACCACCGTTGCGACGGCGGCGGTAGTCGCCCACGGTGTCCGCCGGCGTTCCGACCGCCGGGAAGATCGGCGAGAGGACCGCAGAGACCGGCGCTGACCCGACGGCCGGAACACGGCCGGCTCGTCCGTAAGCCCGACAGCGAAAGGGACTGCCATGGTTGCCACGACGTCAGCGGTGTCGCCGCGTCGTCCCGCCCTCGAACGGTTGCGGGAGGCCGAACATCTCGTCCTGGAGCTGCCCGTCATGGGCCACATCAGCCTCCCGCCGCCCGAACAGCTCGCATACCTCGCGGGCGTCGGCACCTTGGTGGCCCTCGAGCTCCTCGAGTGGCCGGTGGCGGTTGCCATCACCGCGGGCCACCTTCTGGCCGAGGCGCATCACCACCGCCTGCTCCAGGGAATCGGCGAGGCGCTGGAGGAAGCCTGAGCTCCAGCTCGGCGAGGCGGTCCGGCAGGCGTCCGGACAGCAACGCCGGGACGGGGCGGGCGGCGCTCTCTCGGATCAGAGACCGCGCTGAGCGGTGATCCGCCCCGCGGCGATCGCATCGACGAGCGCAGCGTGGTCCCGGACGTTCTGCTCGGCGTAGGCGACCGCGAAAGCCGCTATGGCGTCGTCGAATTCGGTTCCGGATCCGAGGTATGCGGCGATCGCGATGCGGTCGCCGGATCGGGCGTGCCCGTACGCCAGCACCCGTCCGCACAGCCGCCCGTACAGCGTCATGCCGGTGGGGGTCATCGCCTCGACGACCGCAGAGCCCTTGCCGTCCCGCAGCTGCCGCAGGTAGAAGTCGCGCCGGATCCCGTCCGGGCCGGGGCCCTGCTGCCAGCCGAGGAAGATGTCGCTGGCCGCCTGCATCAGCCGCTGGCCGTTGACCACCCGTTCGCCCTCGTTGGCGAACGTCGGTCCGTCCACGTAGTACGAGAGCACGGACCGTTGCGCCTCCTTGGCCTGCAGGAAGAGCGGGTCGTCGTCACCCGTGCCGCGCAACAGGAAGATCCACGCCCGGGTCCCGACGCTACCGACACCGACCACCTTGCGCGCCGCCTGCACGAACTCGAACTGCTCGAGCAATACCCGCCGATCCCACTGGAGGGTCGAGCGGTACTGGCGCAGGCGCTGGTGCAGGTCGGCGTAGAGTTCGTCCGCGTCCGCGTCGGGCAGCACCTCCTCGATGGGGACGATGAGCGGCGGGTTGCTGATGATCCGGCGCCGGCCGTCGACCACCTCGGTCAACTTGGCCAGCGCCTGGACGCTGTCCCGGTGCCGGGACTTCTCGAGAGTCTTGCGCAGGCGCTTCTTCATGGACGAGTCGAGTTCGTCGCGCAGCTCCGCGAGTTCCGCGCCGGCTTCGATGTGCGAATACCAGACCGCCAGATTCCCACGCTCCGCCTGCCGGGCGATCGTCTCGCGGTATTCGGCGGCACAGGCGCGGGCGATGCGCGCCTGCTGCTTGCTCGTGAATCCGTTGTCCTGCGCGGCGATCACGAGACTGGCGACGAGCCGCTTGACGTCCCACTCGAACGGCCCGGGATACGTCTCGTCGAAGTCGTTGATGTCGAAGGTCAGCTTGCGTTCCGGGGTGGCGAAGATACCGAAGTTGCTCAGGTGCGCGTCCCCGCACAGCTGAGTGAGGACGGTCGTGGTCGGCCCGCGGGACAGATCGTCGGCCATCACCAGGGCCGCACCGCGATAGAAGGAGAACGGAGTTTCTGCCATGCGGCCGTAGCGCACCGGAACCAGGTCCGGCACCCGGGACGTCGCCTGCTGCTCCAACAGGTCGAGCGGATCGGGACGACCGCTCGTATCGAACTCGGCGAGCGCGGAGAGCGGGATCCGGGCGCGTGCCGCCCGGCCGCGTTCCGCCCGCTCCTCCCTGGTGAGGTGTTCGACTGCTGTTGCGCTTCTCGAGGTCTCGGCCATCGGATTCTTCCTCTCACGTCTTCTTCTGCTGCTGGCGCCACTTCACGGCCGCGGTCAGGAAACGGATGCCGAGCGCGATAAGGACAAGGTTGCCGACCATCTGCGCCGTGACGAGCGCCCGCGCGCCCTCGGTGGTCGCGACGATGTCGCCGAAGCCCACCGTCGCGAAGACGGTCATGCAGAAGTACAGCGCGTCGATCCGCGAGAGCGGCTCGTCGAACGCTTCCGGATAGTTGTAGGACAGGACGTGATACACCGTCGAGTACCCGACGAGGTAGACGGCGACCGACAGCAGCAGCGCCTCGATCGCCTGCACGGCCGGGTACGGGGACCGCAGCACCTGCCGGATCTGCCAGGCGCACACTGCGCACACCAGGAGGGTCCCGCCGATCAGCAACGCCAGGGTGGAGACATCGTCGATGTCCTCGAGCGGCAGCACGAAGTACGCGATCACCAGCAACACCGTGGTGAGCAGCGGCCGCAGCACCGCCAGCCAGAGCAGCCGTCGGCCTCCTACGTCGGGCAGGCCGGACGGGGCGTCACCGTCGGTCATCGGCGACGTCCCGGCCTGCCGGCGAAGCCGTCAGTAGGAGTCCCGACGCGGGTTCCACGTCGACACCGCCCAGATGACGACCACATCGAGCGCGATGATCAGTATCGACCACCACGGGTAGTAGGGCAGCCACATGAAGTTCGCGAGAATCGACAGTGCCGCAAGCACGATGGCCGCAACCCTCGCCCAGGTCGCGCCGGTGAAGAGGACAAGACCGACGAGGGTGATCACCGCACCGAGCACGATGTGGATCCATCCCCAGGTGGTGAAGTCGAACTTGTACGTGTACTCGATCCCGACGACGAACAACTCGTCCTCGGCTACGGCGGCGATCCCCTGGAAGATCTGGAGGATACCGATCGTGGTGAGGATGATCGCGGCGCCGATGGACGTACCGGCCGCCACACCCTGTTTGACACTCGTGTCCTGGGACATGCCACTCGCCTTCCCTTCGCTCCGGCCCGACGTACGGTATTGTGCGCGCGCCACCGGCCACCCCGCATCGAGTTGACGATCTTCGTGCGATCCCGACCGCATGGCTGCGCGGGAGGGATCCGAAAGGTCTTCGGTCACCACATCGACCGAAGGGCGAGTCGTCCGCGGCCGAGCGGAGAACGACGCCACTGCCGGTCGTGCGCTCCAGTCACCGCGTCGACACAGCCGGACACGGCCCGACCACCTGTTCCCGGCACAGCGGAAAGAGGAATCCCATCGGCGATGCCGACATCCTGGGTCCCGTCGACCATCTCGTCGTCGAGTTACCGCAGACCGACGGCTCGGCCCTGCTGCTGCCGGACGGCCTCGTCGCGCGCGGGATCATCGCGGTGCCGGACCTCGCCTTCGTCCGCAAGGACACCGACGCCTCCCTGGGCGGGATCGACGTCTCCGAGATCGGCTCGAGGACGACATCGACGTGATCCTCTTCGCCGGGGCGGCCACCTGCATGCTCGACGACACCGACCTCGGTGAGACCGGTGCGGCCCTCGGGTGCTCGGCGGCGATCGTCGTCTACGAGAACACCAGGGCCGCACCCTTCGCGGCCACCGTGCGCCCCAACGGCACCCGACTCGTCGCCTCACTCGAGGTGCTCGAAGACCAGACCTGAAGTGCCAGGGAGCACTGACCGAGCTCGAGGCCGAGAACTCGGTCCTCGGCTCGTAGCGGTTTCCAGGAGTTCTCTACTCCGCGCGCCATACCGGCGCGCGCTTCTCGGCGAACGCGCGGGCGCCTTCCTGCGCGTCCGCGGAGGCGAACACGGGCTCGACGAGCGCCCGCTGCGACGCGAACGCCTCCGCATCGGTGTACTGCACCGCCGAGGACATGATCTGCTTGGACGCCCGGACGGCGAGCGGCCCGTTGCCGCTGATGCGGGCGGCGAGCGCCCGCGCCCCGTCCAGCGCCGCACCCGGCTCGGTGAGGGTGTTGACCAGACCGTGCGCGTGCGCCACCTCGGCGGTGAGCGGGTCGCCGGTCAGCACGATCTCCATGGCGAGCTGGTACGGCAGCACCTTGGGCAGGCGCAGCAGGCCGCCGGCTGCCGCGACGAGTCCGCGCTTGACCTCGGGCAGCCCGAATTTAGCGCCCCGGGCAGCGACGACGAGGTCCGCCGAGAGCGCGAGTTCGCATCCGCCGGCGAGAGCCCAGCCCTCGACCGCGGCGATCAGCGGCTTCGTCGGCGGACGCTCGGTGAGCCCGGCGAATCCCCGGCCGGGCAGCGACGGCCGCTCGCCCCGGGTGAACGCCTTGAGGTCCATGCCGGCGCAGAAGGTGCCGCCGGCGCCGGTGACGATCCCGACGACCAGGTCCGGCCGCGCCTCGAACTCGTCGACGGCGGCAGCGAGCGCCTTGGCGACCTCGAGATCGACGGCATTGCGCGCCTCGGGCCGGTTGATGGTCATGACGGCGATGCCGTCGCCGAACTCGGTCAGTACAGCGCTCACGTGGCGTCTCCTCGTCGCGGGGGTTCCGGCCGCACCCGCGGCGCCGCCGGAGCGTCCCGTCGAGTCGATCACCGGACCGGCGCCCGGGACAAAGTCCGAACGGGAGATCGACCCATAGCCGAAACCTATGTAGCGGAACCCGGGCCGTGAGGTACCCGTCACTGTTCTCGCACCGAGGGGAAGAACCCGGGCGGCGGGGGGCGTTGGACTCGACCGATCGACGACGACCACGACATGGAAGGAGACACGCGATGCGCACAGCGCCACCGGCTGCCCCGCCGGAACGACCGGCGCCGCAGCCGATGCGACATCCCGTCGCGTGCGTCCTTCCCCCAGCGGGACCCCGGCAGGCGGGGTCGCCGACGACGCGACCCGGCATCTGCTGACCGCCGCCTCCGCATCCATCCGTTCCTCGACACCGTTCTGCGCCACAACGCGTTTCGTTCTGCCACGACTTCATGCCGGGGCACTGCGCCGCCCCGACCGAACCCGCATTCCATCCTCGGAAGGAGGACCTGCCCGTGACTACGATGCTCACCGACCTGCTCGCCCCGTCGGACACCACGCCGGACTGGGACCTGGCCGCGTGCCGCGGCGACGCGACGCCGGACGCCCGGTTCCCGGACCCGTCGGAGTCGTTCGACTACGCCCGCCGGGTGTGCGCCCGCTGCCCGCTCGTCGCCGCATGCGCCGCCTACGCCGGCGAGACCCGGCAGTCCGGCATCTGGGGCGGCAAGGAGTTCCGCCGCGGCCGCGTGACCCGCGGATAGCCCCTGCACGTCACGCCTGCGCCCCCGTCACCGACTCGCGACGGGGGCGCCGCGCTGTGCGCGACCGGGACACCTACCGATCGCTCAGTAAACATGTCATGCTGACCGGCGTGGAACACATCGACCTGTCCGTCGCCGACGGCATCGCCACCATCACCCTCGACCGTCCCGACCAGCTCAACGCCTTCACCACCACGATGGAGCACGAGCTGATCGAGGCCTACGACCGCTGCGACGCCGACGATTCCGTGCGCGCCGTCGTCATCACCGGCGCCGGACGCGCCTTCTGCGCGGGCGCAGATCTCTCTGCGGGCGCCGACACGTTCGCGCAGCGACTCGACGAACCGCGCGCCGACGACGTCCGGCGCGACGGTGGCGGCCGCGTCGTGCTGCGCATGTTCGAGTGCCGCAAGCCGATCATCGCGGCGATCAACGGCCCGGCCGTCGGCGTCGGCATCACCATGACGCTTGCGGCGGACTTCCGCCTCGCCGCCGACGACGCCCGTATCGGCTTCGTCTTCAACCGCCGCGGCCTCGTCCCCGAGTCGTGTTCCACCTGGTTCCTGCCCCGCCTGGTTCCGCTGCAGACCGCCCTGGACTGGGTGTACTCGGGACGGATCTTCGACGCGACCGAGGCCCACGCGGCCGGGCTCGTCTACGCGCTCCATCCCGCGGCCGATCTGCTCGATCAGGCCCGCGCGTTGGCCCGCAGCCTCACCGAGCACTCGGCGCCGGTCTCGGTGGCGCTGTCCCGGCAGATGATGTGGCGCACGCTCGGCGCGGAGCATCCGATGATCGCGCACCGCATCGAGACCCGCGGCATCAACATCCGCGGCACGGGCCCCGACGCCCGGGAAGGCATCTCGTCCTTCCTCGAGAAGCGTCCCGCGGCGTTCCCGGACCGGGTGTCGAGGGATCTGCCGGATCTGTTCGGTGACGACCTGCCGACGCCACCGTTCCGTCCCTGAACGGTCACCATTGACTGTTTAGATGGGTGGCCCCTACGCTCGGGGGCGACGAACCGAGAGGGGATCCTCATGTCGACCCACGTCCGACCCGCCGTCGTCGAACGCTGGCACCACATCGTCGAGCACAGCGACGAGGCAGCCCTGGACGATCTGATCGCCGACGACGCCGTCTTCTACTCCCCCGCGGTGTTCACGCCGCAGGAGGGGAGAGACCTGACCCTCGCCTACCTGCGGGCCGCGCTCGCCGTGTTCACCGGGCGGGACTTCCGGTACGTCGGCGAGTGGTACTCCGACGGATCGGCGGTGCTCGAGTTCACCGCCGATCTCGACGGCATCCACGTCGACGGCATCGACATGATGCACTGGAACGACGCCGGGCAGATCACCTCGTTCAAGGTGATGATCCGGCCGGTCAAGGGCCTGCAGGCCCTCATGCCGCTCATGGCCGCCCAGCTCGGGCAATCGTAAGGCCGCACCGTAGGACCGCACCGCCTGCAAGACCGCACCGTAAGACCGCACAGCACAAGGAGTTCCGCATGGCCCTGCCCCCGATCCTGCAAGACCGGCTGCGCCTGCCCGTGGTGGCGTCGCCGATGTTCATCGTCTCCGGCCCGGACCTGGTGATCGCCCAGTGCACCTCCGGCGTCGTCGGCTCGTTCCCCTCGCTCAACGCCCGTCCCCAGGCGATGCTGCGCGAGTGGCTCACCCGCATCACCGAGGCCCTGGCCAAGCACGACGCCAACCACCCCGAGGCGCCGTCCGCTCCCTACGCGGTCAACCTCATCGTGCACCGCTCCAACGACCGCCTCGAAGAAGACCTCGCCACCATCGTCGAATTCGAGGTCCCGGTCGTCATCACCTCCCTCGGCGCCCGCACCGACGTCAACGACGCCATCCACTCCTACGGCGGCATCGTCCTGCACGACGTCATCAACAACACCTTCGCGCGCAAGGCGATCGACAAGGGCGCCGACGGGCTCATCGCCGTCGCCGCCGGCGCCGGCGGGCACGCCGGCGCCCAGTCCCCGTTCGCGCTGGTCCAGGAGATCCGCGAGTGGTTCGACGGCCCACTGCTGCTGTCGGGCTCGATCGCGCACGGCCGCTCGGTCCTCGCCGCGCAGGCCGCCGGCGCCGATCTCGCCTACGTCGGGTCGGCGTTCATCGCCACCGAAGAGGCCAACGCCGACGACCGCTACAAGGACATGATCGTCGACTCGACCGCCGCGGACATCGTCTACTCGAACCTTTTCACCGGCGTGCACGGCAACTACCTGCGCGGCAGTATCGAAGCCGCCGGCCTCGACCCGAACAACCTCGCCGTGTCGGACCCGTCGGCCATGGACTTCGGCACCGGCGAGAGTTCGGGATCGGCACCGGCGGCCAAGGCGTGGCGCGACATCTGGGGTTCAGGACAGGGCATCGGCGCGGTCGACGCCGTCGTACCCGCTGCCGAACTCGTCGACCGGCTCACCACCGAGTACCGCGCGGCGCGCGAGCGGCTCGCCGGCCTGTAGGCGCACCGTCCGGCTGACGGCGGTCGCCACGACCACCCCGCCGAGGAGCGCGGCGAGCACCCCCGCGGTGCTCGCCGCGCCGACGGTCGTCGTCAGCACGCCCACCGTCAGCGGAGCGAACATCGCCGGCAGCGACGTGACCAGACCGGTCGCCGCGCCGACCCGTCCCCGTACCTCGTCGGGTACCAGTTCGGCACAGCGAGCGGTCACCACCACCGACCACGACGGGGTCACCGCCAGCAGGGCCGCGTAACCGGCGGCCGCCGCGACCGGCGAACCCGTGGCCGCCGCGAGGACCGCCAGAGCCCCGAGGGCCGCCGAGAGCACAAGCAGACGGTGTGCCGGAATCCGGCGCCGGAGCCACGGCACCGCCAGGGCTCCGAGCATGCCCCCGCCGTACGCACCGGCGAGCACGATGCCGACCGTCGAGGACGGCGCGTCGCTGCCGACCAGGAGCACGACCACCACCAGGCCACAGCCGTTGACCACGAACTCGGCGACGGCCGTCAGCGCCGCGGTGGTACGAACGAACGGGTGGGATGCGAACCAGCGCAACCCTTCCCGGATCGCGACCCACGGCCGCTCCACGACCGGGCCGTGGACGCGAGGTGCCTGCAGCGGGGTGCGGACCCGGGACGCCGCTGCCCCTGCCACCACGAACGACACGGCATGTCCTGCGAAGGGCAGCGCGGCACCGAGGCCGTAGAGGGTGGCCGCGAGCGGTGGCCCGGCCACGCCCGTCGCATATCCCCGTGCCTCGAACAGCCCGTACGCCGCGCCGAGCTGTTCGCGCTCGACCACCTGCGGCACCGCCGCGTCCTCGGCGAGGCCGCGCACCGCCCACCCCGCCCCGAGCACCGACACGGCGGCGAGGACGGGCACCGGGTCGAACGCGCCGCGCCACGCGCAGAACGCCAGCACCGCGGCGGCGGTGGCCGAGCAGGCGTCGACGGTGAGCATGACGCGGCGGCGATCGAAGCGGTCGACGATCCAGCCGGCGGGCACCGTGGCGGCCGTGAAGGCACCCATCGTCACGGTGGAGACCAGACCCACCGTCGCGGCCGACCCGCTGACCGCGAGCACCCACAGCATGATCGCGACGCCGTAGCCGCGGCTGCCGAGCTGCGCGACCGCCTGCCCGGCGCACAGCCGCGCGAAGTCGGGATTGCGGAGCGCACCGGACACCGGACGTCACCCGAGTCCGGCGGCGGGGTGCCCGAGCGCCGTGACCGCCAGGACCGGTTCGGCGGTGGGGTCGCAGCCGAGCAGGTCTTCGAGCTCGCGGTCACGCATCGCCGTCGCCGTCACCGCACCGAGCCCGAGCGCGGTGGCGGTGAGCAGGACGGTCTGACTGACGTGGCCGAGCTCGACGAGGATGTCGCGGTAGGCGCGGGAATGTTCATACCGCCACCGGGTCCGGGCCGGTACCGCCGTGTAGATGAGCAGCGCCGGGCAGTCCGACAGCCACGGCTGCTCGCCGAGCGCCGCGTCCAGCACGGACCGGGGCACGCTCTGCCCGATCCGTTCCAGCCCACCGCGCATCGGCGCGTAGTGGAAGAACCCCGGCTCGAGTCCGTCGACGCGGTTCGCGTAGAGATACAGCTCGAGGGGGGTGCGGGCACCGGCGGACGGGCTGGTCTTCAGCAGCACCTGCCCGACCTGCGGATGGTCGATCACCGTGACGGGCCCCGCCGCGACGCGCGCGACGGTGCCCACGGCGTCGAGAGACACGGGATCTGCGGTGAACTGCCGGACCGAACGGCGCTCGAACAGGGCCTCGACGAGGCCCGGACGCTGCCATCCCGACGAGTCCGGCCGATCGCCGGGTACGGGAATCATCGGGTGCTGCGGATAGGACTTGGCGGCTGCGGGCGCCGGCTGCTCGCTCGCTTTGGCAGCCGACCGCAGTTCGTCGTCGACTACGTCCGCGAACCGGACGTCCGAGCCGGTGCGGGCCGCGAAATGCAGGTAACGGGCCGACGGGCCCCACGTGCCCCATTCGACGAGCATCTGCTCCTGCTCGGCGTGCTCGGCCGAACCCTCGGCGACGAGCACCTGCGCCTCGAGCAGCCGGTGAGCGATTCCGAGGGGTAACTCCCCCAGCTCGGAGATGCTGTCGAGTTCGCGCCACGACGCGAACCAGCGCAGGACCCGCTCGCTGTCGGGGGTGAGGGCGAACTGCCGGTGGTGCAGGTAGTCGTCCCACACCAGTGTGCCGTTGCGCCAGAACAGCACCGCGTACTCGGCGACGGCGACACGGGTCATCGGTTCTCTCCTCGGTGTGCGGGGACGGCGGCGGCGATCAGAGCACGCACCGCGTTCGTGGTGTCGGAGTCACCGGCGCCGTGTTCTGCCCAGCGCCAGTCGAATTCGGGGTTGACCTCGAGGAAGACGGGGCCGGTGGGGGTGTCGAGCAGGTCGACGGCGCCGAGGTCGAGCCGGAACCGGTCGAGGAGCTCCCGCACGGCCTCGGCGACGTCGGCGGGAATGTCGCAGCGCCGCACGGTGATCGACTCCGGCCGGGTCCACAGCGACTCCGGGGTGGGTCGCGTGACGGCGTACCCGATCAGCGTTCCGCCTACGGCGTGGATGCGCAGTTCCCGGTCGGCGGCCACATATTCCTGGACGAGCACCGGGGCGCCCGTGTGCTGTGTACCGTCGAGCGCCGTACGGGGGATGCGCTGAGGGTAGACACCGAGCAGACGGCCGGGCCGCGGTTCGACGCAGTGCCGGCCGAGGCTCTT
This sequence comes from Rhodococcus sp. DMF-1, assembly GCF_021441945.1. Classification (NCBI taxonomy): domain Bacteria; kingdom Bacillati; phylum Actinomycetota; class Actinomycetes; order Mycobacteriales; family Nocardiaceae; genus Rhodococcus; species Rhodococcus sp. DMF-1. Next base: position 4,797,747 of record NZ_CP090442.1, on the reverse strand, counting down.
GACCAGCAGATCGCCGGTGCCCGGCAGAGCCCGGGCCGCGACGTCGAGCCGCGTCGTCACGAGGGTCGCGGGGACGCGCAGTCCGGCCGCCCGCGCGGCGGCGAGCTGGGTGAGGCGATCGGGGGTTCCGGGCCGCGCGGCGGGATTGAGCGTGCGCACCCCCTCGTGCGCTGTGAGGGCGGTGACGAACGCCTGCCACTGGTCACGCACGTGCAGCGTCGCGTCGGGCGCGGGGTGCCCGCTGCGCAGGGCGTCCACGTCGAAGTACCGCAGCCAGCATACCCGCGGCCGGAACGTCCGGCCGTCACGGGCGAGCAGACCGGTGAGCGGATCCCACTGCACGTCCGTGCCGACGCACCGGTCGCTGTCCAGCCGCACCAGCGCGGTGCCGCGCGCGGCCAGCCACAGCGACAGATCGTCGACCTCGCGGTCGGCGGCACGGGTGAGGACGAGAACGCACGGCGCGGGATCCGGCACCGTGGGATGCCCGACGCGGGCCTGGAAGTCCAGGGATTCGGCGGAGGCCGCGGTGAGATGGGGGTGCGAGCGCAGCAGCAGCGGCAGCGCAGCGGTCATGAGGGTTCCTTCGGTGGCGGTCGTGGGGACGGGACGGCCGGAGCACCGTGGTACTCCGGCCGCTGCACGTCCGTCGATCAGCCGCCGTGACACCCCTTGCAGCCGGGCCGGGTCATGGCCTCGACGTAGTCGCTCGCGTAGGCGGCGAAGGTGGCGTCCTCGATCGCTGCGGCGCTGCGCAGCGCCGCTTCGTCGTCGAGGGTGAGCAGGGTCCGGGCCATCTCTTCGACGTTCATGGCGTCCGCCTTTCCTGGGAGGTTCCGCCGTCCCGGGACCGGGTGGGCGGGCGTCGATCCGACATACCGATCGTCGGCGACGACGCCGCCTCCGCCCAGGCACCCCAGGGCGGAATCTGCTCACCCCCTACCTGTCAGACCTCGTCGAAGTAGGTCAGCTTCGGCGCGCCGGCGAGCAGCGGGCCGAGCTCGGTGATGGCGCCGGGCCCGGCCCGGAACTCGCGGTAGGCGGCGTCGTGCTGCTCCGACTCCCACTTCTCCACGACAACCCAGTGCGCCTCGTTCGACCGGTCGGCGAGCACCTCGATGCCGAGGCAGCCGTCGAACGCACGGGTCTCCTTCAGCACCCGGTCCATCAGTGCGCGGGCCTCCCCGAGCGTCTCGGGCTTGAACTCGAGCTCCAGGAATGCGGTCAGTGCCATAGCTCCTCCTCGTGGTCGAATCTTGCTGGACAACACTTCCGGCGGTTCAGAAGATCGAGTATCCGCCGTCGATCAGGGTGGACGATCCGGTCTGGAACGCGGAGGCATCACTCGCAAGGTACACGGCGATGCCGGCGAAGTCCTCGGGAGTTCCCCACCGGCCCAACGGCACCCGCGAGATCACGTGGGACTCGAACGTCTCCGAGTCCTGCAGCGGCCCGGTCATGTCGGTGGCGATCCAGCCGGGCAGCACGCTGTTGACGCGGATGCGGTGCCGGGCGAGTTCCACCGCGCAGCCGTTGGCCAGAGCCAGGACCCCGGCCTTGGTGGCGGCGTATGCCTGATTGCGTCCGGCGCCCTGGATCGCACCCAGGCTCGACGTGACGATCATCGATCCGCCGGTGCCCTGGCCGACGAGGACCCCGGCCGTCTCGCGCAGGGTGAAGTACGCGCCGTCGAGGTTGGCCGCCATCACCTTCCGGTAGTCCTCGGTGCTCGAGTCGACGAACTGCGCGGGCCGCCCCCCGATTCCGGCGTTGACCACGACGACGTCCAGCCCGCCGAGTTCCTCGACCGTCGCGGCGACACCGTCACGGACGGCCGCTTCGTCGGACACGTCCACCGATCGGGTGAGCACGCGGACCCCGGTGGCCTCGAGGTCGGCCGCCGCCTTCGCGAGACGTTCGGTGCCGCGGCCCCACAGCGCGACGTCGGCGCCCGCGGAGGCGAGCCCCCGCGCCATGCCCAGGCCGATGCCGGCCGAGCCGCCGGTGACGAGTGCCCGCTTACCGGACAGATCGAACATCGTGTCGCTCCTTCGAAGGTGGAGTGGATCAGGCGAATTCGGCAGCGATGTCGCGGCCGATGATCTCCTTCATGATCTCGGTGGTGCCACCGTAGATGGTCTGGATGCGGGTGTCGACGTAGGCGCGCCCGATGGGGTACTCCATCATGTACCCGTAGCCGCCGTGCAACTGCACGCACCGGTCCACGACGCGCTTCTGTAGCTCGGTGGCCCACCACTTGGCCTTGGCGGCGTCGACGGCGGTCAGCTCCCCGGCGTTCAGCGCGAGCACGCACCGGTCGACGTGCGAACCGGTCACCTCGATCTCGGTGAGCATCTCGGCGAGAGCGAAGCGGGTGTTCTGCAGGGCGCCGATCGGCTTGCCGAATGCCGTGCGTTCGAACACATAGTCCTTGGTCCACTCGTACGCCGCCCGGGCCGCGGCGACGGCACCGACGGCGATGGAGATACGTTCGAGGGGAAGGTGTTCCATGAGGTGGACGAACCCCTGCCCCTCGGTCCCGAGCAGGTTGTCCGCCGGCACCCGTACGGCGTCGAAGGACAGCTCGGCGGTGTCCTGGCCGGCCAGGCCCACCTTGTGCAGTTTGCGGCCGCGGGTGAAGCCCGGCATGTCGCGTTCGACGACGAGCAGGGAGAAGCCGCGGGCGCCGGCCTTCGGGTCGGTGCGGGCGACGACGATCACCAGGTCGGAGTGGATTCCGTTGGTGATGAACGTCTTCTGCCCGGTCAGGATCCAGTCGTCACCGTCGCGCACGGCGGTGGTCTTGATCCCCTGCAGGTCTGACCCGGTGCCGGGCTCGGTCATGGCGATGGCCCCGATGAGTTCGCCGGCGGCCATGCCGGGCAGCCAGCGGCGCTTCTGCTCCTCGGTGCCGAGGTCGGCGATGTAGGGGACGGCGATGTCGTCCTGCAGGCTCATGCCGGAGCCGAAAGAGGTGGTGCCGGTGCGGGCGATCTCCTCGGCGACGACGCAGCGGAACCGGTAGTCGGTCACGCCGGAGCCGCCGTACTCCTCGGGAACGCCGAGGCCCACGACGCCCGCCTTGCCCGCGGCGATCCAGGCGGAGCGGTCGATCAGCCGCTCGTCCTCCCAGCGTTCGTAGTTCGGTTCGACCTCGCGGGCGAGGAACTCGCGTACCGTCTCCCGGTACGCGTCGTGGTCGGCGTCGAAGAAGTAGCGCTTCATGAATGTCCCTGTCTCGGTGTGCACGGTCTCGGTGTGCAGGGCGGGCGGTGCGGCACGGCAGTCACGCTCCGGACGGGCACCCCACGATGCGCAGCGCGATGACGGTGTAGCGCGCGGCGACCTGGTCGGGGGTCAGGGGCCCGCCGATCCGGTACCAGCGGGCGATGGACTGGCACATGCCGAGCAGGGCCCGCACCGCCTCGGCGATGTCGTCGACGACGAACACGCCGCGTTCGACGCCCTCGCCGACGAGATCGAGGGCGATCAACTCGACACGCTTGCGGGTTGCGGCGTAGTGGCGGCGATTCTGCGGCGACACGTGGCGCAATTCGGAGTCGAGGGCGGACTGCCGGGATCGGTAGGTCGAGTTCAGCACGATCGCCTCGACGAAGTGGGTGAAGCGCCGCACGGGGTCGTCGCCGCCCGCGGCGACGGCCGCGAGGGCGCGCTCGGTGAGATCACGTACGGCGGTGTGGAGGAGCGCGACGAGGACGGCTTCCTTGTTCTCGTGGTGGTAGTACAGCGCGGGTACCGTCACCCCGACCCGGCGGGCCAGATCCCGGACGCTGGTGCCGTGGAAACCGTTCTCGCCGAAGGCGTCCAGGGCATGCTCGAGGATGGGGTCGAGCTGCAGCGCCTCGAACTCCCGCCAGTTCGCCAACCGGCGGGGTTCGGGCTGGGCAGTCATCGACCCCGTCCTCTCACATGTTGCTCGTGTGCGACGATCAGCGCGGGGCCATGCGGATGGCACCGTCGAGGCGGATGACCTCGCCGTTGAGCATGGGGTTGGAGACGATGTGCGCGGCCAGGGCGCCGTACTCGGACGGGTCGCCGAGGCGGGCCGGATGCGGGACCTGCTGACCGAGGGACTTCTGTGCCTCCTCCGGCAGCGACCCGAGCAGCGGGGTCTTGAACAGGCCCGGCGCGATGGTGACGACGCGGATGAGCAGCGACGCGAGGTCGCGGGCGATCGGCAGGGTCATGCCGACGACACCGCCCTTGGACGCGGAGTAGGCGGCCTGCCCGATCTGACCGTCGAACGCGGCGACGGAGGCGGTGTTGATGATGACGCCGCGCTCGCCGTCGACGGGCTCGGTCTTCGCGATGCGCTCGGCGGCCAAGCGGATGACGTTGAACGTGCCGAAGAGGTTGACGTCGACGACCTTCTTGAACGCGTCGAGCGGGAAAGCGCCCTTCTTGCTCACGGTCTTGACGGCGTTGCCGATGCCGGCGCAGTTGACCGCGACCCGCAGCGGGCCGAGCGATTCGGCCAGGTCGAGGGCCTCGGTGACGGCGGCCTCGTCGGTGACGTCGGCGGCGGCGAAGCGGACGCGGTCGCCGAGTTCCTTGGCGATGGTCTCGCCGTTGGAGGACGGCAGGTCGATGATGACGACCTGGGCGCCGTCGGCGAGCAGGGCCTCGACGGTCGCGAGGCCGAGGCCGGAGGCGCCCCCGGTGACGACGGCGACGCTGTCGTTGACGATCATGTTCTTCCCTTCGGTTCTGTTGTGTCTCAGAGGCGTTCGATGACGGTGGCGTTGGCCATGCCGGCACCCTCGCACATGGTCTGCAGGCCGTAGCGGCCGCCGGTGGCCTCGAGATGGTTCACCAGTGTGGTCAGCAGGCGGGTGCCGGACGAGCCGAGGGCGTGGCCGAGGGCGATGGCGCCGCCGCGCGGGTTGAGCTTGGCTGGGTCGGCGCCGAACTCGTGTGCCCACATCAGCGGCACCGGGGCGAACGCCTCGTTGACCTCGTAGGCGTCGATGTCGTCGATGCTGAGCCCGGACTTGGCGAGGATCTTGCGGGTGGCCGGGATGGGCGCGGTGAGCATGAACAGCGGGTCGTCGCCGGCGACGGCGAACGAGTGGAACCGGGCCCGCGGCGTCAGGCCCAGCTTGGCCGCGGCCTCCTCGCTCATGATCAGCGCCGCGGAGGCACCGTCGGACAGCGGCGACGAGTTGCCCGGCGTGATGTGCCACTGCGCCTCGGGGAAGCGCTGGGCGTACGCCTCGGTGTAGAACGACGGCTTCAGCCCGGCCAGGCCTTCGACGGTGGTCGCGGCGCGCACCGTCTCGTCGACGGTGTGCCGGACCTGCTCGCCGGCGGCGTTGGTGACCGTGATCGGGACGATCTCGCGGTCGAAGAAGCCGGCGGCGATCGCCTCGGCGGCCCGCTGGTGCGACTGCGCCGAGAACGTGTCGAGCGCCTCGCGGTCGAACTTCCACTTCGCGGCGATCAGTTCGGCGGAGATGCCCTGGTTGACCAGGCCCTCCGGGTAGCGGGCGGCGATGCCCGGGCCGGCGGCGTCCTGGCCCATCGACGAGGTGCCCATCGGCACGCGGCTCATCGACTCGACACCGCACGCGATGACGATGTCGTAGGCGCCGGCGATGACGCCCTGCGCGGCGAAGTGCGCGGCCTGCTGGCTCGAGCCGCACTGGCGGTCGATGGTGGTGGCCGGCACCGACTCGGGGAAGCCGGCCGACAGCAGGGCGGTGCGGGAGATGTTGAGGGCCTGCTCGCCGGCCTGATTGACGCAGCCGCCGATGACGTCGTCGACCAGCGCCGGGTCGAGGTCGTTGCGCGCGGTGATCTCCCGCAGGACGTGGGCGAGCAGTTCGACGGGGTGGGTGCCGGACAGGGCGCCGCCGGGCTTGCCCTTGCCGACCGCGGTGCGGACCACGTCGACGATGACAGCGTTGGTCATGAGGAATTCCTTTCGAGGGGTTGGAGCGGCCCGGGTGTCCCGGAGGGATCGACGAGACCCCGGGCCGAGATCAGAGGGTCAGCGACCCGTCCAGACCGGCTGCCGCTTCTGCGCGAACGCGGTCGGGCCTTCCTTGGCGTCCTCGCTGGTGAAGACCGTCCGCAGCGCGGCGTCGTTGGCCTCCCACACCCCCGGCTCCCAGTCGTCGCCGTGCGCGGTGCGGTGGATCATCGCCTTCGATTCGCGCACCGACAGCGGCGCGTTCGCGGCGATCGTCTCGGCGAGGCCCAGCGCCACCTCGAGCGCGGTTCCCGCGGGGGCGACCCGGTTGACCAGGCCCAGTTCCCTGCCCTGGGCGGCGGAGATCGGCTCGCCGGTCAGCGCGATCTCGAGGGCGATCTTGCGCGGGATCTGCTGCTGCAGGCGGATGACCCCGCCCGCGGCGGCGAACAGGCCCCGCTTGACCTCGGGCAGGCCGAGTTCGGCGTCCTCGTCGACGACCGCGAGGTCGGACGCGAGCACCAGCTCGGTGCCGCCGCCGAGGGCGAACCCGTTGACCGCGGCGATGGTCGGCTTGCTGATCCAGTGCTGGGCGTACCCGGCGAAGCCCCATTCGGGATGTCCCTCGGCGGCGAGACTCTCGCCGGTGGCGAGCGCCTTGAGGTCGGCGCCCGCGCAGAACGCGCGGCCGGCGCCGGTGAGGACCACCACGCGCACCTCCTCGTCGGCCTCGGCCTGCTCGAGCAGCGTGCCGACCGCCGTCGAGAGCGCCGCGTTCACGGCGTTGAGCGCCCGTGGGCGGTTGAGCGTGATGACGGCGACGTTGCCGCGGCGCTCGTACAGCGCGGCAGCTTCGGTGACGGTGGACTCCTCGGCCATGGGGCTCCTGTCGGAAACGGTCAGGTCTACTTATCGATCGCTAAATCACTATCACGGACCGATCGATCGGTCAATGGTCTCGTCTAGCTAGCGTCCGATCAGGACGTTCTGGTATGGATGAGCGGTACGCGATCACCGGGCCGCGGAGCACCGAAACCCGCTCGGCCACAAGGACGGCAGGAGAGCCCATGCAGGCCGTGCAGTTGATCGACAGAACCGGACCCGAGGGCGTGCGGCTCGTGGACGTGCCCGAACCCGACCCGCACGGCAGCGTCCTCGTCGATCTCCACGCCGCCGGAGTCTCGTTCCCGGACCTGTTGCAGACCACCGCCGGCTACCAGGTCGTGCGCCCCCTGCCGTGTGTGCTCGGTGTCGAAGGGGCCGGCGTCGTGCGCTCCGCGCCGGCGGACAGCGGCCTGACACCGGGACAGCGGGTCGCCGTGCTCGCCGCCGCCGGCGCGTGGCAGCAGACCGTCGCGGTGGCCCCGGAATCGGTGTTCCCGCTTCCCGATTCGGTGTCCCTGACCGCGGGCGCCGGGTTCCTCATGAACTATCTCACCGTCCACTTCGCGCTCGACGAACGCGCCCGGTACCGCGCCGGCGACACGGTGCTCGTGCACGGCGCCGCGGGCGGTGTCGGCGTCGCCGCCCTGCACGTCGCGGCCGCCCTCGGCCTCGAGACCGTCGCGGTGGTGAGCACCGCGGAGAAGGCGGCGGTCGCGAAGGCCAACCGCGCCACCCACACCGTCCTCGCGGACGGCTTCAAGGACCGGGTCCTCGAGCTCACCGGCGGCCTCGGGGTCGACATCGTCCTCGACCCCGTCGGCGGGGACCGGTTCACCGACAGCCTGCGTAGCCTGGCACCGAACGGACGCCTGGTGGTCCTCGGCTTCACCGGCGGCGAGATCCCCACCGTCAAGGTCAACCGCCTGCTGCTCAACAACATCTCGGTCCTCGGCGCCGGATGGGGCGAGTACGTGCGCACCTTCCCCGGCTACACCGCCCGCCAATGGGCGCAGCTCGAACCGCTGCTGCGCTCCGGGGCCCTGCTGGTCCCCGAGCCCACCGTCCACCCCATGACGCATGCCGCCGAGGCGCTGCGGTCGCTCGCCGACCGGACCGCGACCGGCAAGGTCGCCCTGAACCTGCGCCCCTGATCGTCCCGAGCACCCGACCCCCGGAGGACCCATGACCATCGACCCGATCGGTCTCGACGTGACCGTCGACGACGGCATCCTGCGTATCACCCTCGACCGGCCCGCCCGGATGAACGCCGTCACCGCCGCCACCCTCGAGGCCGTCGCCGACGCCTTCGAGAAGCACGCCGGCGACGACGCCGTGCGCGTCGCGGTCCTCACCGGTACCGGCCGCGCGTTCTGCACCGGTGCCGACCTCGCCGGCAAGGACCTGTCCGCGCCGCCGTCGGCCGAGACCATCGACGCGGCCAACCGCACCGTCGCCGCGATCCGCGCTTTCCCGCGGCCGGTCGTCGGCGCCGTCAACGGTCCCGCTGCCGGTGTCGGTGTGTCCCTCGCACTGGGCTGCGATCTCACCGTCGCGGCGGAGTCGGCCTACCTGCTGCTCGCCTTCACCCGCATCGGCCTCATGCCCGACGGCGGCGCGACGGCACTCGTCGCCGCGTCGATCGGTCGGGCCCGGGCGCTGAAGATGGCGCTGCTCGCGGAACGGCTGCCCGCGAGCGAGGCCCTCGCGGCCGGCCTGATCGCCGAGGTGTACCCCGACGACGGTTTCGCCGCCGCCGTCGATGCGCTCGCCGCCCGGCTCGCCGCCGGCCCCGTCGAGGCCTTCCGTTCCACGAAGGACGCGATCAACGACGCGACCCTCGGCGAGCTCGACAACGCGTTCGGCCGCGAACGAGCCGGCCAGCTCGAGCTGCTGGCGTCCGCGGACTTCCACGAGGGCGTGAGCGCCTTCCAGGAGAAGCGGACGGCGGTGTTCGGGCGGAGCTGAGCCGGCCCGTCAGGACGTCGAGGCGGGGGTGGCGCCGACCGTCTTGAGGGCGATCGCGACGTACTTGCGCGCCACCTCTTCCGGAGTCAGGGAGCCCTCGCGGTGATACCACCGCGGGATGGACTGGCACATGCCCAGCAACGCGCGGGTGGTCTCGGCCGGGTCCTCGACGTCGAACACCCCGCGCCGGGTCCCGTCCTCGACGATCTCGAGGACGAGCTTCTCGATCTCCTTGCGCACCGCGCGGTAACGCTGCCGGTTCTCGGGACTGAGGTAGCGCACCTCGCCCTCGAGCGCGGCGAGTCGGGGACGGTTCGTCATGCGCAGCACGATCGCCTCGACGGCATTGGCGAGCCGCTGCACCGGGTCGTCGCCGCCGTCGGCGTCCGCGGCGTAGGCGCGCGCCATCACGTCACTCGTCGAGAGCTCGAGCAGCGCGATGAGCAGGCCTTCCTTGTTCTCGTGGTGGTAGTACAGGGCGGGCACGGTGACGCCCACCCGGCGGGCGATCTCCCGCACGGAGGTGCCGTGGAACCCGGTCTCGTAGAACGCATCGAGCGCCGCGGAGAGGATGGGAGTCAGCTCCATCGGCTCGAGACGTCGCCAGTCCGGCCCAGCGACACCGTCCGCGACGGTGCCGTCGGTGGAAGTTCCCATGTGCCGTACCCAACCTATCGATCGCTACGTTCGGACGGCTCGAGGATACCCGTGCGCCGGCAGCACCCGGGACGCCTCCGCGTCCGGGCGCTTCCAGGGCGGACGGTGGGGGCGAACTCAGCCCATCGGATCGTCGGCGCCGGCGCGCCCGGTGTCGTGGAACGGCCCCTGGAAGGTGCCCCAGCGGACGCACTCCCAGCCGCCACCCGGCAGCGGGACCAGCTCGACGCTCTCGGTGTTGGCGAGGTGGTTGCTGGTCGCGAAGCTGCCCGGCACCCGGCCGAGGTGGGCGGCGACGAGGCGGATCGCGGCACCGTGGCTGACCACCACGACGTCCCCCGAACCGCTGTCGAGATAGTCGGCCCGCACCGACTCGACCACCGGCAGGTAGCGGTCCAGGACGTCCATGCCCGATTCACCGCCCGGCACCCGGTCGCGCAGGTCGCCGGTGTGCCAGGACTCGTACACCTTCATGAACAGCGTGTGGGATTCCTCGTCGCTGCGGTCCTCGAGCTCCCCGACCTGCACCTCGTGCAGGCCTTCGCGGACGACGGTGGTCACCCGCGCGGCGAGTTCGACGTGCTCGGCGGTCTGCCGGGCGCGCAGGGCCTGCGAGGCGAACAATGCCGTCGGCGGCTGCTGCGCGAACCCCCGCCCGAGGGTGCGGGCCTGCGCGACGCCGAGCTCGGTCAGTTCGGCGCCCGGCAGTTTGGTGTCGAGGCGACGCGCGACGTTCGCCACCGTCTGTCCGTGCCGCACCAGGATCAATCGGCCGCTCAACGCTCTTCCTCCCCGCGCCGCAGCCGTTGCAGCCACCGCGCATCCTCTTCGTCCGACACCGGGGCCACACCGTGCTGGGACACCGCCGCCCAGGAGCCGAGGAACCGCACCTGCGCGAAGCGGTGCAGCGCCTTGAGCGCCTCGGCGACGAGCGCGTCGTCGATGTGGCCGACACAGTCCAAGTGAAAGAAGTAGGTCCCGTATTCCTGACGGGTGGGACGGGACTCGATCCGGGTGAGGTCGATGCCGCGGGTGGCGAACTCGGTCATGGCCCGCACGAGGGAGCCCGGCTCGTTGGGCAGCTGCAGGATCACCGAGGTGCGGTCGACGCCGGTGCGGGCCGGGGTGGCGGCGGGCCGGGTGGCCAGCACGAAGCGGGTGCGGGCGCCGGAGTGATCGGCGACGCTGTCGGCGAGGACCTGCAGGCCGAGTCGCTGCCCGGCCAGCGCGGTGGACACGCCCGCGTCGGCCTTGCCGGCCGCGACGTCCTCGGCGGCCCCGGCGTTGGACGAGGCGGCCACCACCTCGGCCTGCGGCATGTGGTCGGCGATCCACTGGCGCACCTGTGCGGCGGCCACCGGATAGGCGTGCACGGTGCGGGCCTCGCCGAGCGTGACGCCGGGCCGGGCCACGACGGTGAAGGCCACGTCCAGCTCGGTCTCGGCCACGATCTGCAGGCGCGGGCCCACCGCGAGGGCATCCATCGTGGGGGGCACGGAACCCTCCACCGAGCTCTCGATCGGCACCACGGCAGCGTCGACCGCGCCGTCGCGCACGAGTTGCAGCGCCGCGGGCGGGCTGGCGGCCGACACCCGCTCGACCGGACCGTCGAAGGTTCCGGCATCCTCGAACCGGGCGAGGGCCATCTCCGTGAAGGTTCCGGTGGGACCGAAGTAGGCGATGCGTGGCACGCCTAGAAGGGTACGCACCGAATTCGTCCGGACCCTGTCGTCACGGCAAACGTCGTCCCGGCAAACGTCGTCAGGGCAAACGGAATCATCGCGGCGGCAGGCCGAGGCCGGCGAGGTCCCGCGCGACGGCCGGCGGGTCGTCGACCTCGACGGCGAGCAGGATCTCGCGCACCGCGGCCGCGGCCTCGGGGATCAGCCGGGTCAGCCGGGCGGGGTCGGGTGCGGCGAGCGCGGCGCGCACGTCGTCGCCGCGCAGGGCGGCGACGGTGGCGGCGAGCAGGGCGAGCACCTCGTCGGCGTCGCGGGCGCGCGCGGCGAAGCCGGTGCCGGCGTGGGCGAGGACGGACAGGAAGTCGGCGACCTCCCCCGCCTCGCGCCCGGCGGGCAGGCCGGGGCTGTGCCCGGCACCGACGAGCGCGCGGGCCGTCTCGGGCAGGTCACCGGCGTCGACGTAGACGGTCAGGGGGGCGGGGACGGCGATCGCGAGCGCCACGTCGAGCTCTTCCGCGGGGCAGTCGAGCTGGTAGCGGACCGGGACCGGATGCAGGCCGGACAGGCGTTCGGGTGCGACGTCGAGTTCACCGACGATCCGCAGCGTGGCGGCGCTCCCGGCGAAGGCCTCGGTCAGCGCGGACACCGGCACGACGGGGTCGCCGATCGCGGTGTGGGCGGGGGCGGCGAGTGCGTCGGCGAGGGTCGGGTGCCGGCGGGTGAGCAGGGCGGTGAGCAGGCCGCGGGGCTCCTCGCGGGACGGCGGCATTCCGAGCGTGAGCGGGATGGGCACCTCCTCAGGTTAGTCGCCGGGAGGTTGCGACCCCGGTCACCATGACTTAGGTTTGCCTCACCTACTAATCGAGGAGGATCCGATGCCGGCCACCACCGCCCTTCCCGCACCCTCGACCGCCGAGACCGTCCGCACCGCCATCGTCCGTGCCGGCTCCGCCGTGCTCGCCACCGGCTCTGCCGTACTCGCTACCGACGGAGCCGCGCCCGTGACCACGGTGCTGCACCACCTGCACAGCGACGGCGACCTGCTCGTCGTCGTCCCGGACGACTGTGCCGCCGTCGCGCTGGCCTGGCAGCGGGGCGCGGCGGGTCTGCACGCCGTGCTGGAGCTGACCGACCATTCGCCGCTGCGCCTGCGCAACCCCGTCCGCTCGCTCATCTGGCTCCGCGGCACCGCACACACCGTCGCCGAGCCCCGGCGGCTCGCCGCCGACATCGCCGCGACCCTCCCGCACCCCGCGCTGCTCGACGTCGGGCACCGCGCCGAACTGCTGCGTCTGCGGCTCACATCCGTCGTCGCCGCCGACACCACCGGCGCCGAGGCCGTCGAGGTCGCCGACGTCCTCGCCGCCGCCCCGGACCCGTTCGCCGCCGTCGAGTCCGCCTGGCTCGAGCACCTCGAGCAGGACCACGGCGACCTCGTCCACCGCATCGCCCGGCACATTCCCGCCGCCGAGCGGCGTGGCCGCATCCGGCCCCTCGGCCTGGACCGCTACGGCCTGCGCCTGCGGCTCGAGTCCGGCCGCGGCGACCACGACGTGCGGATTCCGTTCCCCGAACCCGCCGACGACGCCGAGTCCCTCGGCCGCGCCCTGCGCCGCCTCGTCGGCTGCCCCTTCGCCAACGGGCTGCGCGCCAGGCACTGATCTTCCCGCCCGCTTCGGCGGTATCCTCGAGTCAGCAGTGCGTCGCATGTCGAAAGCCGCGAATCATGGCCGATTTCGATCCGGAAGCCACCCGTCCCGCCGGGCAGGGGATCGCGGCCGAACTCGCCGCGGCGGGATTCGACGATGCCCTCGTCGTCGGCCGAGGCGGCTTCGGTGTGGTCTATCGGTGCCGGCAACGCTCCCTCGGACGCACCGTCGCGATCAAGGTGCTCTCCTCCGACCTCGACGCCGAGAACCGCGAACGGTTCCTGCGCGAGGGCTTCGCGATGGGCGGACTGTCCGGCCACCCGAACATCGTCAACATCCTCCAGGTGGGCGTCACCTCCACCGGCAGGCCCTACATCGTGATGCCGTACCACCCCAACGACTCGCTCGCGGTGCGGGTCCGCCGCGACGGTCCGATGCCGTGGTGGGACGTCGTGCGCGTCGGGGTCAAGCTCGCCGGCGCCCTCGAGACCGCCCACCGCGCCGGCACCCTGCACCGCGACGTCAAGCCCGCCAACATCCTCGTCACCGAGTACGGCGAGCCACAGCTCACCGACTTCGGTATCGCCCGCATCGCCGGCGGTTTCGAAACCGCCACCGGCGCCTTCACCGGATCGCTCGCGTTCACCGCCCCCGAGGTGCTCGAGGGCAAACCCCCCACCCCCGCCTCGGACATCTACGGCCTCGGCGCCGCCATGTTCGCCCTCATCACCGGCCGCGCCGCGTTCGAGCGACGCACGGGCGAGGAGATCATCGCCCAGTTCCTGCGCATCACCAGCCAGCCCATCCCGGATCTGCGCCCCCACGGCATCCCCGACGACGTGTGCACCGCCATCGAGCACGCCATGTCGGTGGATCCGGCCCGCCGGCCCGCCACGGCCGCCGACTTCGGCCGCGAGTTGCAGCAGGTCCAGGCCCGGCACGGCCGTCACGTCGACGACATGGCCCTGCCGGGCGAGTCGCGGTTCCACGACCAGCCGACGGGCCGGCACCCTCTCGTCGGACCTGTCACAGCCGGGCCCGGCAGCACCGGCCCCGGCGGTACCGGGCCCGGCACAGCCGCGCCTGCCACGGTCACCGCGGTCTCCCCGGGGTCCGCCCCACCCCGACCGAACGGTCGACCACCGTCGTCCGGCCCCCCACCGCGGTCCGGGCCCCCGTCGTCCGGTCCGCCGCGTCCGGGCGAGTCACCCGCGCGACGAACCGCGCGGCTGCCGGTGCTGCTCGCCGTGCTCGCCGTCGCGCTGCTCGCCGTCGCGGCCACGGCCGTCTTCGTGGCGACCCGGCAGGCCGGCGACGCCGGGACCGCCGCGGCAGGCGAGACCACCGAGGTCGCCCCGACCGCCGGGTGGCGACCGCTGCGGGACGCGCCCACCGCCCGCCAGCAGACCGCCGCCACCGTCGCCGACGGCACCGTGTGGGTGTTCGGCGGCCTGGACGACTCCGGCTCCTCCCCTGCCCACGAGGGCTACGACCCGGCCATCGACACCTGGAAGTCCGGACCGGACCTGCCGATCCCGCTCAACCACGCGATGGCCGTCACGTGGGACGGCGTGCCCGTCGTCCTCGGCGGCTGGATCCCGGACGGACCCGACCTCACCGCCACCGCGTCGAACCGGGTCTTCGCCGTCCGCAACGGCGAATGGGTGGAGATGCCGCCGATGCCCCGCGCCCGTGCCGCCGGGGCCGCCGTCACCATCGGGGACCGGATCTACGTGTTCGGCGGCCAGGCCGACGACACCCTGATCCGTCCCACCGACGTGTTCGACGGCACCGCCTGGAGCACGGTCGCCGACCTGCCCACCCCACGCGAGCACCTCGCGGCCGCGACCGACGGCACCTACGCCTACGCGCTCGGCGGCCGGGACCTGGCCGCCGACAAGAACGTCGCCACCGTCGAACGCTTCGACCCCACCACCGGATCGTGGACCGCCCTGCCCGACATGCCCACCCCGCGCGGCGGGCTCGGTGCCACCTACATCGACGGCCGCATCGTCGCCGCCGGCGGCGAGGAACCCACCCGCGTCCTCGCCGACGTCGAAGCGTTCGACCTGACCACCGGCACCTGGTCCGAGCTACCGGACCTGCGGACGCCGCGGCACGGGCTGGCCCTCGGCGCGGTCGGCGACACCGTCTACGCCATCGACGGCGCCACCGAACCCACCCACGCCGAGTCGACCTCCGTCACCGAGGCGCTGCAGATCCCGCCGCGCCGCGTCCAGCCCGGCCCGGCGTGGCGGCAGCTGCGTGACGCCCCGACCGCCCGCCAGCAGACCGCGGCCGCCGTCGCCGACGGCACCGTGTGGGTTCTCGGCGGTCTCGACAACAACGGGTCCACGGCCCGGGTCGAGGGCTACGACCCGGCGATCGACACGTGGAAGGTGGGACCCGATCTCCCTCTTCCGCTCAACCACGCGATGGCCGTCGAGTATGCGGACGAACTGGTGGTGCTCGGTGGATGGGTGCCGGAGGGCGCCGATCTCACCGCGCGGCCGTCCGATCGGGTGTTCGCGCTGCGCGGCGGCGAGTGGGCCGAACTGCCCGCCATGCCGCAGGCCCGTGCCGCCGGGGCCGCCGTCACCATCGGGGACCGGATCTACGTGTTCGGCGGCCAGGCCGACGACACCCTCCTCACCACCACCGACGTGTACGACGGCAGCAGCTGGAGCACCGTCGCCGACCTGCCCACCCCACGCGAGCACCTCGCGGCCACCACCGACGGCACCTACGCCTACGCGGTGGGCGGCCGGGACCTGGCCGCCGACAAGAACGTCGCCACCGTCGAACGGTACGACCCCGGCACCGACACCTGGACCGCGCTACCCGACATGCCCACCCCGCGCGGCGGGCTCGGCGTCACCCATCTCGACGGCCGCATCGTCGCCGCCGGGGGCGAGGAACCCACCCGCGTCCTCGCCGACGTCGAAGCGTTCGACCTGATCACCGGCACCTGGTCCGAGCTGCCACCGTTGGGCGTCGCCCGGCACGGTCTCGTCGTCGCGACCGTCGGCACCACCGTCTACGCCGTCGACGGTGCGCAGCGGCCCACCCACGCCCAGTCCACCGCGCTCGCGGAGGCACTCGACTTCTGGTGACAGGCCGCTCCGCGGCCCGTGTGCCCTTTGGGCTGCCCCAGCCGCCCGAAAGACACACCGCCTGTACCGCTCCGTGCCCGCATTCCGCGGGTCACGGCTTCGGCGTGGCGGAACGCGCCCGCCACCAGCCCACCGCCCCGGTGACGAGCAACGCCCCCACGAGCGAGCCGATGATCCCGCTCGGTCGTAGCGACAATCCGTCGCCGGCCAGGAGACTGACGAGCAGCCCGCCTACGAACGACCCGGCGAGCCCGGCAGCGAAGGCGAGGGTCCAATCGATCCGTCCCGCCGACCTGCCCAGCAGCAACTGGGCCGCGGCGCCGACGACCATCCCGAACACAAGGATTCCGATGAGCAGCATGGCGACAGCATAGACTCCGAGTTCGCCAGCGAATGATTATCGGGGCGAACGTTTTTCGACACTCCCGCTGCTATGGGTGCCCACCGTGGCCGACCGGAGGGACCCCGCACAGCGCACGTCGGGCCGCGCGCCCCGTCGGGCGCGCTCCTCGAGAGCCGCGAACCCGGTCTCGGAAATCGTGCCTGTGCCGAGCAGTTCCTTCGCACGCCCGATCACGCGATCAGGATCAGGATGTGAGCGGTCCGCGGCGACGCGGCACAATCGCGACCGTGACGATCCGCACCTGGCTGACCCCGCCCCCGCGCCGCCCGGCCGCACCGCTCGATCCGTCGGACCGGCGCGCGCTGTGGATCGAGATCACCATCGTCCTGCTCGTCACCTTCGGTCTGAGCGGGCTGTCGTCGATGCTGTCGCTGCTCGAGTCCGCGCTGGCGCCGGCGCCGCTGTCCGACCAGACCGTCGCGCTGAACGTTCCCCGCTCGTCGCAGCAGTTCATCGACCTGGCCCGGCAGCTGCTCGGCATCGTGCGGCTGCTGGCGTGGGCGGCGCTCGGGGTGTACCTGCTGTGGCGCAGCGGCATCGGCCCGAGAGCGATCGGTTTCGCCCGGGACCAGGTGCGGCGCGGCCTGCTGCCCGGTGTGGGGCTGGCGGCCCTCATCGGGATCCCCGGTCTCGGCCTGTACCTGGCGGCACGCGCGGCAGGCCTCAACCTCACCGTCGCCCCGAGCACCCTCGAGGACTACTGGTGGCGGCTGCCGGCGCTGGTGCTGTGGGCGATCGCCAACTCCGCCGCCGAGGAGGTCCTCGTCGTCGCGTATCTGATCACCCGGCTGCGGCAGCTCGGCTGGTCGGAGAACTCGTCGCTGCTCGCGTCGGCGCTGCTGCGCGGCAGCTACCACCTGTACCAGGGGGTCGGAGGCGGGATCGGCAACGTCGTGATGGGCCTGGTGTTCGGCCGGTACTGGCAGCGCACGTCGCAGCTGTGGCCGCTGGTGGTGGCGCACGCATTGATCGACAGCGTCGCATTTGTCGGTTACCAGGCACTTCGCGGGCACGTGTCCTGGCTGCCCTGACCCGGCCTGCGTACATTGGGAGGTCGTGAACGGCGACCATCCCGACCCTCGACCCCGGCCGCCGCGGCAGCCTCCGCAGATGCCGCCGCCGCGCCGACCGGCACCGATGGGCCGGCCGGCACCGCCGCCGTCGCCGGAGGGACCGCAGATCATCCGCCGCGACGGACGTCCCCCCGCTCCGCAGCAGGCCTGGTCGCAGGCGCCCACCCCGCAGTACCGGTCGCCGGCGCCCCCGCCTCGGCAGCAGCCGCCAAGGCAGCCGCCGAGGCAGCCGCGCGACTGGGCGCCCACCCAGACTCCCGAGCGGTACGACGAGCCGCGCCGCGCGGCCTCTCCCCCGCCGTCACCGCCCCCACCGTCGCCGCCCCCGCCGCGGCGCCGGCCCGCTCCGCCCGCGCCCGAACCGGCCCCCCGCCGCCGGCCCGGCGTCGCCCGTCGCGTCGTGCGCCGCGCCGCGATCGTCGTGCTCGTGCTGATCGCCCTCGTCGGTGCGGGTGCCGTCTACCTCGACGGCAAGCTCACCCGCGTCGACGCGCTCGCCGACTATCCCGACCGCATCGCCGACACCCCGGGGACCAACTGGCTGCTGGTGGGCTCCGACAGTCGCACCGGCCTCAGCGCGGAGCAGGAGCAGGAGCTCGCGACGGGCGGGGAGACCGGTCCGGACCGCACCGACACCGTCATCCTGATCCACGTGCCCAGCGGTGGCGGGCCCACCACGATGGTGTCCCTCCCCCGGGATTCGTACGTCCCGGTCCCCGGTCACGGCCAGGACAAGCTGAACGCGTCGTTCGCGCTGGGCGGCCCGTCGCTGCTGGTGCAGACCGTCGAGGGCGCCACCGGGGTGCACATCGACCACTACGCCGAGATCGGGTTCGGGGGCTTCGCCTCGATCGTCGACGACCTCGGCGGTGTGGACGTGTGCCTGCCGCAGGCCATCGACGATCCGCTGGCGGGAATCTCCCTGCCGGCGGGATGCCAGGAACTCACCGGTCCGCAGGCCCTCGGCTTCGTGCGTACCCGCGCGACGGCACTGGCCGACCTCGACCGGATGAACAACCAGCGGTTGTTCATGTCCGCCCTGCTGAGCAAGGCCACCGGCCTGAGTACGCTGCTGAATCCGGTGCGGATGTGGTCGCTGGCCTCCGGGGTCGCCGGTTCGCTGCGGGTCGACGAGGGCGACCACATGTGGCACCTGGCCCGGCTCGGATGGGCGATGCGGGGCGAGACGGTGACCGCCACCGTCCCGGTCGGCGGCTTCCAGGACGTCTCCGGGATCGGCAACGTGCTCGTGTGGGATCGGTCGCGGGCCGTCCCGTTCTTCGACGCCCTGGCCCGGGACGAGCAGATCCCGCCGGAACTGCTCACGCCGCCGTCGTAAGCAGTTCCGGCTGTCGTGCCGCTCGCCCCGGGGGCAGGTTCAGCGCAGGGTGACCTGACGGCTGCGCAGGCCGTCGCGCGAGCGCCGTTCGGCGGCGGTGAGCGGCCCGTCCACGGCCAGCGCCTCGTCGAGCCGGGCACCGAACTCGGCGGTGGGTGCGACCCACTCGTCCGGGTGCCGCTCCGGATCGAGATCGAACACCGGCACGAGCAGCCCGTGGGTGCGGAACGACCCGGCGAACCGGGAACCGTCCCCCAGGTGCAGCCCGCCCGCGGCGTGTACCCGCGAGAGCGCGGCCATCAGCGCGTCCTCGTCCTCCGGCCGCACCCAGCGCAGGTGCGCCTTCTCCCCGGCGTCGACCCACCACGCGGCGACGAGTCCTTCGCCCTCGAGCCGCGCGGACGGCATGATCGCGTCGTTGGCGTGCCGGACGGTGTTCGCGACGTCGGGCGAGACCTCGACGCCCTCGGGGATCCACCAGTCGAAGTCCCGGTGCACGGTGATCGCCGGGACGACGTCGACGTCGAGCAGGTCGTGCAGGCGCGGCCGGTCCGGCCCGGGTTCGGCGACGGCGAGGGACGAGCCGGCCTCCGCGTCCCGCGCCCACGCGAGCGCGGCGCCGAGTTCGGCGGCCGGGTCGGGGCCGGCGGCGGCGAGCTGCAACCCGATGTACGCGGCGGTCTCGTCCCCTTCCTCGCGGACGAGGGCGGCGACGGCGCCGGGCAGCACCGTGGCCGCCTGGACGACCCGGCCGGGGGTTCTCGTCGGCAACGGGAACACCGCCGACGGCACGAATTCGCGCAGGGCCACCAGGTCGCATTCGAGGGCGAGACCCTCGAACGGCCGGGTGACCGTGGCGGCCTCGGCCTCCCGGGCGAGCCGCCGCTGCTCGAGCTTCGCGGCGCGGTTGCCGCCGGGCTTGGGTCCGCTGTTTCTCTTACTCTTCTTGGCCACGGCGCAAAACTACACGCCGCGGGAAGCGCCGAGCCGAAGCTTGGTGCGCCCCGGATGGTTGGTGGCCACCCAGCCGACGCCCAGGTCGCGACACAGGTCGACGTCGGCGGGATCGTCGACGGTCCAGCAGTAGGTGGCGCGGCCCGCGGCGGCCGCCTTGTCGACGAGTTCGGGATGCTGGCGCAGCGTGAAGATCGACGGGCCGATCGCCGTGGCACCGACGGTGGTGGCGGCACTGCCCCCGAGATAACGCGACGTGTCGCCGAGGAGCACCGTCGGCAGCAGCGGCGCGGACCTGCGCACCCGCCACACCGCGGCCGCGGAGAACGACATCACGACGACGCGGGAGAAGTCCGCGGAGGCGGGGGTGGCAAGCCGGAAGCGCGCCAGTTCGGCGAGGAGTTTCGCCTCCACGAGACCGCCGTAGCGCACGGGATGCTTCGTCTCGACGAACAGCTTGACGGGCCGGCTGGTCCAATCGAGCGTCAGCTCGATCAGCTGCCGCAGCGTCAGCAGCCGCGCCGGCTCGCCGGGGGTGCCGTAGTCGAGTTCCTCGAGCTGGGCGAGGGTCATCTCGCTCACCATGCCGCTCCCGTTGGAGGTGCGGTCGACGGTGCGGTCGTGGACGCACACCAGATGCCCGTCGCGGGTCAGCCGTACGTCGCATTCGAGGCCGTCGGCGCCTTCCTGCAGCGCCAGTTCGTAGGCCGCGAGGGTGTGCTCGGCCTTGGCGGCGGAGGCCCCTCGGTGGGCGACGACGCGCGGTTCCCAGCCCGCGGTCACGGGGCCACCACCTCGTCGGTGCGGGCGCCGACCGGTTCGATCGGAGCGATGGGTTCGGATTTCGGGCCGGTCGCCACGGTGCGGCGGGGCAGGCGACGGGGACGGCCGCGCAGATCGTGGTCGTCGAACAGCCGCACGACGTGCAGGGCCGCGACGGCGACGGCCGCGGCGAGGGCCGCGGTCACGGCGGCGAGCAGCACGCCGTCGGCCTGCGCCTGCAGGGCATCCCGCTGCCGCCACAGCACGTTGACGACGAACAGCACGCCGCCGAGCACCCACAGCACCCACCACGTCCGCACGGCTCGTCGTAGCCGCGGGTCGCCGGGACCGGTGACCTCGGTGAGAAAGACTCCGGGCAGCGCGAGGTTCACTCCGGGCACGAGGCAGCCGAGCAGCAGCGACAGCCGGCTGCGCGGGTCGGCGAGTCCGCGGGCGGCGAACAGTTGTCGCCGCACCCGGATCAGGCGCAGCGTCGCCGCGACACCCGCGGCGAGGGCGACGGCGGGTCCGCACAGCTGGGTGGCCCACACCAGGGCGTCGGAGGCGGCGAGAGCGAGGGGATCCACGAGGCGCGTGCGGTTGTACAGCAGCAGCCCGTACCGGATCGCCTCGGCGACCGCGGCGAGGCCGAAGACGACGGCCGCGCCCGCGAGGAGCGTCGGGGCGAGGTCGGCGAGGGTGTCCTCCCGCGACGGTTCCGTCGGTTCGTCGACCGGACGCGGGTCGGCGAGGCCCCACCGCGGCACCTCGCGGTAGTGCGGGGTAGGTCCCGCGGACCGGCGCCGGGGCCGGCGGCCGTCCGCGGCGGACCGGGTCTGCGGCGGCCGTGCGACCCAGCGGAAGTTGCGGCGCCGCGGCGGCACGGGGGCGGCGGTGTCGTCGGGGGACAGCAGCAGGCCCCGGCAGCCCGGGCACCACTGCCGGGGCTGCCAGGACACGGGCCAGCGGTGCCCGCAGCGGACGCAGATCTGGTAGGCAGCCATCAATAGATCTTCGCCGGGGTGTCGCCGTCGGCGGTGAGGGGCAGTCCGTTCTGCTGCCAGGACACCATTCCGCCGTGGACCTGGATCGCCTCGTAGCCGACGTGGGACAGGTATTCGACGACGGCGAGTGAGCGTCCTCCCTGGCGGCACACGACGTACACCTCGGCGTCGATGTCGATCTCGTCCAGGCGGGCGGGAACGTCGCTCATGGGGATGTGCAGAGCCCCGGGAGCGTGCCCGAGGTCCCATTCGTCGGATTCGCGTACGTCGAGCAGTACGACGTCGGGGCCGATCGGCGGCACGTCCGAGACGGTGACGGTGGGCACGTCGGAGAAGCTCACATCGTCAATACTGGCACGCCGCCGGGGCGTATGCAGCGAGCACCGGCATCCCGCCGCGACCCCGCAGAACTGGAACCCGTCCGATTCCCGGCGCCACCGGCGCCGCGTGAAAATGCCTCCGCGCGGGAGTTATCCACAGTTTCCACAGCTTCATCCACAGAAGGCACAGTTTCCACAGCCGCACATCGCCTCACTCCGGGAACATTTCGGCGGTGAGATGACGACGCACCCACGTCATCCATTGCCCCACAGACATCTTCTGCACCACAGACATCTTCTGCACCACCACGCACAGCTCGTAGGTCTCCGGCGACGGCACCGCGAAGATCGCGCCGCGTCCGCCTCCCCCGCACGCCCGTGCTTGCGCGAGAGAGCCTCGGCGACGGCCCGATAAGGGTGAGGGAGGATCGGTTGCGTCCGAGGAGGGCGTCCTCCCGCACAGGTCCATTCCGGCGAGAACGTCGGTGCGGCGCAGACCCACGTCGTCTTCGTCGAGCTGAAATGATCGACGGCATGGAACTACGGATCTTCACCGAACCTCAGCAGGGTGCCACCTACGAGGACCTGCTCGCCGTCGCGCAGACGGCCGAGCGGCTCGGCTACGGCGCGTTCTTCCGTTCCGACCACTATCTCGCGATGAACTCCGCCGGCCTGCCCGGTCCGACCGACGCGTGGATCACGCTGGCCGGCCTGGCGCGGGAGACCTCCACGATCCGGTTGGGCACGCTGGTGACCTCCGCGACGTTCCGCCACCCCGGCCCCCTCGCGATCTCCGTCGCACAGGTCGACGCGATGAGCGGCGGCCGGGTCGACTTCGGGCTGGGCGCCGGCTGGTACGAGGAGGAGCACCTCGCCTACGGGATCCCGTTCCCGTCGCTGAAGGAGCGCTTCGACAAGCTGGAGGAGTCGCTCGCCGTGATCACCGGCCTGTGGCAGACGCCCGTGGGCGAGACCTTCTCCTACGAGGGGGCGCACCACCGCATCGTCGATTCGCCGGCGCTGCCCAAGCCGCACCAGCGTTCCGGTCCGCCGATCGTGATCGGCGGCGGGGGCAAGCGCCGCACCCCGGCCCTCGCCGCCCGGTACGCGGACGAATTCAACATCCCGTTCCAGTCGGTGGAGGCGACCGCGGCCCAGTTCGCGCGGGTGCAGGAGGCGTGCCGCGCGGCCGACCGCGACCCCACCGAGCTGACGTACTCCAACGCGCTCGTGCTGTGCTGCGGTCGCGACGAGGCGGAGATCGCCCGCCGCGCCGGTCGGATCGGACGCGAGGTGGACGAGCTGCGGGAGAACGGCCTCGCCGGCACCCCCGCCGAGGTGATCGACAAGATCGGCCGCTACGCCGAGGCCGGGTCGCAGCGCATCTACCTGCAGGTGCTGGATCTGGCCGACCTCGACCACCTCGAACTGGTGGCGCGGGAGGTCATGCCGCAGGTGTGACGAGCCGGCGCGGTCAGTGGCTGCTGGTGGAACCGAGGAAGGCCGCGATCTCGCGGCTCCACTCCCGGCGGCGGGTGCGATCCAGCCGCCACCGGCCGTAGCCGAACATCGCGGCGGCGAGCAGGGCCGCGGCGCACCAGAGGGCGACCGCGACCAGGACCGAGGAGATCTTCGCGCTCGTCGCGCTCAGCGGTGCGAGAGCCTGTTCGCCGTTCGGATCGACCCAGATCTGCACGTCGGCGCCGGCGGGTGTGCCGTAGTCCACGGTGACGTCGCCGCGGCGCTTCTCGTCGCCCCACATCCAGGTGGCGGGGGCGGCCGCGGAGGCCGTCATCGCGAGTTCGCCGACGGTGACGTCCGTGGTCTCGGCCGGCGCCTGCGTCGTCGCCGTCACGAGGGTGCGCTCGGCGGTCTGCTGCACGGCCAGAGCGGACTGGGTGTCCCAGGTACGGGCGCCGACCCAGCCGGCGAGGGGGATCGCCGCCAGGAGAAGGACCAGCACCGCGACCACCAGGCGCGCCTCGACGCGATCGGTGCGCCGGATCAGCGGGTGGCGACCCCGCAGCCCGCGCCGCAGGACCCGCAGATATCCGCTCGTGTTCCCCATCATCTCGGCCTCGATCCTCTCCCCCGTGACAACTCCCTCACTCCAGGGTGATACGCACAGCTAAGGACTGCAAGGTGTCCCGGCCAACGTCACAGAAGCGCCGGACGTCGCCGAGGCCGATCCGCTCGGCGGGGGCGCTGCGTCAGGCGCCGAGCCCGACCGGGCAGCTCACCCCGGTGGCGTGGACGGGGCAGTACCCGTTCGGATTCTTCGCCAGGTACTGCTGGTGGTAGTCCTCCGCGTAGTAGAACTGCGTGAGCGGCGCGATCTCGGTCGTCACGGCGCCGTAGCCGGCGGCGGCGAGGCGGGCGCCGTAACTCTCGGCGGTGGCCTCGGCGATCTCGATCTGCCCCTCGTCGAACGTGTAGATCGCCGAGCGGTACTGGGTGCCGTGGTCGTTGCCCTGACGCATGCCCTGGGTGGGATCGTGGTTCTCCCAGAACTGCTTGAGGATGCCCCCGTAGGAGATCACCTTCGGATCGAACACCACCAGCACCACCTCGGTGTGCCCGGTCCGGCCCGAGCAGACTTCCTCGTAGGTGGGGTTCGGGGTGTATCCACCGGCATATCCCGCGGCCGTGGAGTACACGCCCTCGAGCTGCCAGAACTCCTTCTCGGCTCCCCAGAAGCAGCCCATCCCGAGGACGGCGGTCTGCAGTCCCTCGGGGAACGGCGGGGCGATGCGGTGTCCGTTGACGTAGTGGGTGTCGGGGACGGGCAGCGGCTCGGCCCGGCCGGGCAGCGCCTGCTCCTGCGCGACCATCACCGATTTCGAACCCGCACGGGCAAGGATGTCGTCGAACCAGGACATGCCTCGATGCTACGCGCGCGGCTTCTCCACGGGTTCCACCTCGGCCGTGACCTGGGGCGACGGGCGGGGCGGGAGCCACCGGGCGCTGATCCAGCGGGCGGCCGGCACCTCGACGCCGCGGTAGAGCAGTTCGGAGACGGCCGCACACACCACCAGGAACGCGAGCACGGCCCCGGTGCGGCCCAGATGGGCGACCGTGTTCTCGTACACCCGGTACAGCACCAGCGTGTGCACCAGGTAGATCGCATAGCTGCGGGTCGCGGTCCAGTGCAGCACCCGCGAGCGGGCGAACCGGCCGTCGATGCGGGAGATCAGCACCACGCACGCGGTGACCACGACGATGGTCCACAGGTAGCGGCTGCCGGCCCAGTACACCTGGTAGTCGGTGGCCAGGTGGATCACCTGGACCTGGGCGAGCAGCGCGACGATCAGCCAGCGACGGGACGTCAGCCGCGCCCAGCCGAGGTACACGATCTGACCGAGGAACACGGTCGGCATCGTGGCCGCGATCTTGGACAGGAACGGCGCGGTGTACGGCTCGGGCAGGTACAGGTTGTACAGCAGCACCAGCATGCACGCCACCGCCCCGAGGACGGGGACGACGATGGGCCGGGTGTGCAGGAGCGGCCGGGCGGCCACGCAGTACAGATAGAAGGTGATCTGGACGGCGAGGGTCCAGGTGACCCCGAGCACCGCCACCTCGGGCTTCAGGAAGAACCCACCCAGGAAGAAGCTGAGTACGGCCTCGGCGTCGGAGACGCCGGTCTGGCCGCTGAACATGCCGTTGACACCGAGCCGCACCAGCAGGATCGCGGCCAGGATCGCCACCCAGAACGCCGGGATCAGCCGCGCGCTGCGGGCGACGAGGAAGCGGCGCGGTTCGTCGCGGATGGCGGAGCGGGTGATGAGCAGCCCGGTCAGGGTCATGAACATCGCGACGCCGAGGAAGGACAGGTGCTGGTTGAGACCGGCCCCCTCGACGAGCACCCGGTACACGACGTCGATGACCCACCAGCCGGTGCCGAGGTCGTCGATCAGATAGAAGGAGATGTGCGAGTACAGCACCGCCAGGACGGCGACGGTGCGGAGCAGGTTCACACCCGGCAGGTCCACGCGCGGCGCCGGGGCATCGCGCGTCCCGTCGCTCGCGAAGGGCCGAAACACCCGCCGATGTTAAGCGGCCGTTCATGTGCCGGCCGAATTGCGCGGCGTTTCCGCAGGTAGACGCTCCGCCCGTGGCCGGCCGGCGCCGTGACCCCCGATGTCCCGGCGCCGACCGGCTGCGCAGGCGATCTTGCAGAGGGTGTACTTATGGGTTTGGGTGGAAACCCAGGAGTACTTGAAAATCACGCACGGGCCCTACCGGGCCCGAACAGAAGGGACCCTTCGTGGCTGAGTACACACTTCCGGACCTGCCCTACGACTACGCCGCGCTCGAGCCGCACATCTCGGCGAAGATCATGGAGCTGCACCACAGCAAGCATCACGCGACCTACGTTGCCGGCGCCAACACCGCCCTCGAGAAGATGGCGGAGGCACGGGAGAACGGCACGATGGCGGCGCAGGCCACCAAGCTGGAGAAGGACCTGGCCTTCCACCTCGGCGGCCACACCAACCACTCCGTCTTCTGGAAGAACCTGTCGCCGGAGGGTGGCGACAAGCCGGACGGTGAACTCGGTGCCGCGATCGACGACGCGTTCGGTTCCTTCGACGCCTTCCGGGACCACTTCTCGGCGAACGCCAACTCGATCCAGGGCTCCGGCTGGTCCATCCTGGCCTGGGACTCCATCGGCCAGCGCCTGATCATCGTCCAGCTGTACGACCAGCAGGGCAACATCCCGATCGGCCTGACCCCGCTGCTCATGCTCGACATGTGGGAGCACGCCTTCTACCTGCAGTACCAGAACGTCAAGGCCGACTACGTCAAGGCCTTCTGGAACATCGTCAACTGGGCCGACGTGCAGGCCCGCTTCGAACGCGCCCGCACCCAGACCTCCGGTCTGCTGGTCTAGTCGCGTCGCACGTCGTGAAGGGGACGCCGGATTCCGGCGTCCCCTTCGCGCGTTCCCGGGGCTTCGGACGGAGCTGGCACTCGGGGGCTCTTGTGTGCCAGCGGACGAAACGGTCATTCTTCACCTACCCAACGGCGTGTATCGGTCATCGACTGTCGTCACACCGAGGAGGTAGCGGGATGAACGGGAACGAACAGATCGGCCTCGCCGCCTTCCACACCGCCGGATCCCTGCGGGGATTCGTGGTGTCGGGGCGGTGGCCGGAGAGCACCCGCGAGTGGGCGCAGTTGCTCGCGGTGACGGTGCGGGTGGCGTCGCTGCCCGGCCTGCTGACCACGTCGACGGTGTTCGGGGTGCGTGAGGAACTGCCGGACGACCCCGAGCCGGGCACGGTGGGCCTGGTGCTCGCGGAGGGACCGGTGATCGGCGACGAGGCGGTGGAGCCGGGCCGGTTCGCGGCGCATCAGCCGCCCGCCCTGATCGTGCTGCACCCGCCGTCCGAGACCCGGCCGTCGCTGCCGGAGTGCACGGGGGCGGCCTCGGGTTGCGTGCTGCTGCCGGGGCTGCCGCACCTGGGTCTCGAGCACCGGGCCGCGTGGGTGGAGGCGGAGGCCGACGGAACGGTGACGTCGCTGGTCAGCCGGGTCGGGGTGGACCCCAACAGCGATCCCGACACCGCGGTTCTGGCCATGCTGCTCGCCGCCTGACCGGGACCCGCACCGAAAAGTTCGGGTTCCCAAACTTGTTGGCGCCTTTGCGATTTCGCGCCGCTCCGATTATGGTTGCCTAAGCGAAGGGGAGTAGCCCGCAATCGCCCGGTCGACATACTGGCGTTCAGCCCGGCCCGGCGAACCGGAATCCGTACCGGTGGGCGAGACCTTCGGCCGCGACGCATCCGCGTCGTCCGGCCGGAGGAAGGTCCCCGCCTCCTCCACACGACACGAGGAGGAGCAACCCCGGCATGTGGTCCGCCCTGGTTCTGAGTTTCGTCGTGGTGTTCGTGGCCGAGCTCGGCGACAAGTCGCAGCTCATGGCGATGACGTTCGCCCTTCGCTACCGCTGGTGGGTGGTGCTGTCCGGCATTCTCGCGGCCACGACCGCCGTGCACCTCGTCTCCGTCGCCGTGGGCCACTACCTGGGTTTGGCGATCCCCACCTCGGCGATGGCGATCGTCGGTGGCCTGGCCTTCCTGTTCTTCGGCCTGTGGACGCTGCGCGGCGACTCCCTCGACGAGGACGAGCAGGGCAAGGCGGCCCGCGTCACCCGCTCGGCCTTCCTCGCCGTCCTGTCGGCCTTCTTCCTCGCCGAACTCGGCGACAAGACCATGCTCGCCACCATCACCCTGGCCGCGGACAACGACTGGGCCGGCGTGTGGGTCGGCTCGACGGTCGGCATGGTGGCCGCCGACGCCCTGGCCATCGTCCTCGGCGCCGTCCTCGGCCGGCACCTGCCGGAGAACGCGATCCGGCTGGCGGCGTCGGCGCTGTTCTTCGGGTTCGGCGCCTGGATGCTCGGCGAGGGCCTGGCCCCCGGCACGCCCGTCGGCCCCGTCGCGGGCGGTGCGACCCTCGCCGTCGCGCTCGCCGCCGTGACCGGTCGCGCCCTGCTGCGCCGCCGCGCCGAGACCCGCCCGGTCCCCGCCGCCTCGGACTCCGTCGAACGATAGAGAGTGCCCTCCGGACGCCTGCGCGACCCCACGCCCAGGAGTATGCTTGCCGATAGGCAACTAAATGGAGGTGGCATCACGCCCGCACACGATCGCTTCGACGACGAAGACGTCAACCGCCTGCGCGTGGCTCTCGGCCGCATCGCGCGCCGCGTCGACCGCCGCACCACCGGCGCGGGCGGGCTCACCCGCTCCCAGTTCTCGATCCTCGCCACCGTCGCCCGCCGCGAGACCGTCGGCGTGCGCGAACTCGCCGAGATCGAGGGCCTCAACCCCACCATGCTCTCGCGGATGCTCGGCAAGCTCGAGGACGCCGGGCTGCTCACCCGCTCCCCCGACCCCGACGACAAGCGCGTCGTCCGCGCCCACATCACCGAGGCCGGTGCCCGCACCTTCGCCGACCTGCGTCGCATGCGTACCGCGGTGTTCACCGAGCACCTCGCGGAACTGTCCTCCGATCGGCTCCACGCCCTGCACGACGCCCTCCCGGCGCTCGAAGCGCTCGCCGAGCAGATGTGCCGTCGCTCCGCGGAGGAGCGCCGATGACCGTCCTCACCGACCTGCGCGGACAGACCTTCGCCGCCTTCCGCGGCGCCAACTTCCGGCGCTACCTCAGCGGACAGGCGATCTCCCTGATCGGCACGTGGATGCAGACGGTCGCCCAGTCCTGGCTGGTGCTCGAACTCACCGGTTCCGGCACGGCCATCGGCCTCGTCCTGGCCCTGCAGACCGTGCCGATGCTGCTGCTCGGCCCCTACGGCGGCGTGGTCGCCGACCGCGTCGACAAGCGCCGGCTCATGATCGACCTGCAGTCCGCGATGGGCGTGCAGGCCCTCGTCCTGGGCCTGCTCACCGTCACCGGCGCCGTCCAGCTGTGGCACGTCTACGTCCTCGCCGTCGTCCTCGGCCTCAACCAGTGCTTCGAGAATCCCGCCCGGCAGTCGTTCATGCTCGAGCTCGTCGGGCCGGAGGACCTGCGCAACGCCGTGAGCCTGCAATCGGTGCTGGCGTCCGTCGCGCGCCTGATCGGCCCGGCCGTCGCGGGACTGATCATCGCCGTCGGCGGTCTCGGGGTGTGCTTCCTGCTCAACGCACTCAGCTTCGTCGCCGTCGTCGCCTCCCTCGCGAGCCTGGACCTGTCCCTGCTGCGCCCGTCGCCACCCGCCGCCCGTGCCCGCGGGCAGCTCCGCGAGGGGTTCGCGCACGTGCGGCAGACCCCGGCCCTCGCGGTTCCGTTGCTGACGATGGCACTGGTGGGCTGCCTGGCCTACGAGTTCCAGGTGGTGCTGCCCGTGGTCGCCCGACAGACCTTCGGCGCCGGCGCCGAGACCTACGGCTTCCTCACCGCCGCGATGGGCGCGGGTGCCGTCGTCGGCGGTCTCGCCGTGGCGACCTGGGGTCGCACCGGCACCACCGCCGTGGTGGTCACCTCCGCGGTGTTCGGTGTGGTGCTGCTCGCGGCCGCGGCGGCGCCCACGCTCGAACTCATGCTCGCCGCGATGGTGCTGGTCGGCGTCCTGAGCGTCGCGTTCACCGCCACCACCAACAGCTCCCTGCAGCTCGCCGCGGCCCCCGGCATGCGCGGGCGGGTGATGGCGCTGTTCGCCGTGGCCTTCCTCGGCTCCACCGCCGTCGGCGGCCCGATCGCGGGGTGGGTCAGCGAGCAGTGGGGTGGCCGGGCCGGGCTGCTGCTCGGTGCCGCGGCGTGCCTCGTCGCGGCCGGTATCGGCGCGACGCGACTCGGACGCGACGACCCGCGGTAGGTTCCCGCTCTCGGCGACGGCGAGAGCGGAACGGGGATCCGCCGGCGCGGACCGACACCGTGAACGTCCCTCGTGCAGGACGGAGCCGGCCGGCGTGCGGCGACGGGATGCGGCGACGACCGGACTCCTCGCACACCGTTGGCCACCGTGGTCCGCCGGCTGACCCCCGAGGGGCACAGACGCTCCCGGCACACCCGCCCGGACCGTCAGCCCACGCGAATACCCGCGTCGGCGAGGAACTCGCGGGCACGACCCAGTCGGCGGTCGGCGGCGAAGGCGTCCCAGGGGCCGGCAAGACCCTCGTGGTGGACGAGGTCACGGAAGCGACGAAAGGCGCCCTTGCCCTCGATCGCCCGCTGCAGCCGCTCCCGCAGCGCGACATCCTGCTGCCGCTCGGCGAAGGCCGCCATGTCGCGCCAACCGTCCCGCGCGCCGGTGCGGTCGAACCGAAGCCACCGGTCGGGCTCGGTCTCGACGTCGACGGCGACGTCTTCCCCGACCATCATCGGGTCGGTACTGCTCTCGTCGTACACCTCCCCGGTGCGCAGATCGATGTACCCACCGGTCGATACGCCCGGATCGCCTTCCAGCGCGGCACTGAGCATCTCGAGGTCGACAGGTAGCACCCGGCCGGTCAGCGACTCGCCGTGCAGACACGCGAGCAGGTCCTCGGCCAGCACCTCGTCACCGGGGCCGCCGCGCCGAGTCAGCCGGTCGATCACCGACAGTGCCACCGGCTCGGCTTCCCGACGCCGCTGCTGCAGGGCCGTCGGTATGCCGGCCCCCACCTGCTGCAGCAAATCGTCGACCTCGTGTCCCCGCACCGCAGCGAGGAAGCGGGGTGCATCTGCAGTCGCCACAGCCGCGCGCAGCTCGGACGGGTCGACCACCTGCTCTCGTGCGGGCCAGGCGTGCACCAGCATGGGATGCGGACGACTCGGTCTGCGCGGCGCTCGGCTCTGCCCGTCGTCGTCGGCCCACCGGCGCCCGTACTGGTCCGGGATGTCGCCCCACCCCCAGTACGGCAGGGGCTTTGTCGGCGCGGTTCCCAGCACTTCCACGGGGTCGACTTTCTCCTTCCCGATCACGCACCGGTGCGTCCAGTCGTCGCCCAGGACGAAGGTGAACTGGAATTCCGCTCCAGGCTCCAGCAGCCGAGCGACCTCGGACGACTCGATGTCCACCGGCTCCGTGACGGGCCCACCGATCGACCCGGCGATCTCGGCGCCGGTCTGCGCGTCGGTGACCACTCGTCCGCCGGGCAGGATGAACATCGACAGGTGGGAGCGGTCCCATCGAGCGAAGGCATCGTTGATGGCACTGGCCAGGTCCTCGAAGGTGTGCGACGGTCCGACCGCGAAGACGCGGCCGGGCCACGGCCACAGCTGCTCGCCGCGCCCACCGAGCAGCTCCACCGTCACCGACAACCACGTCCGTGCCATCCCCCGAGGATGGCATGCGGTCCGCCGCCGCACCGGACGGAGCTAGCGCGCGCTAAGGTGCCACCGTCGACAAGGCGCACGCCGAACGGTGGCGCCACGAAAGGAGCACGGCAGTGGAAATTCAGGGAACCGCCGCACTGGTCACCGGCGCGGCGTCCGGTCTCGGCGCAGCCACCGCCCAGCGTCTCGCCGACGCCGGCGCGACCGTCTTCGGTCTCGACCTCGCCCAGTCCATCGAACGCGTCGGCGACAAGGCGCCCGCCGGCGTCACCCTCATCGCCACCGACGTCACCAGCGCCGACGACGTGCAGGCCGCTGTCGACCAGATCGTCGCCTCGGGCGTGCCGTTGCGCATCGTCGTCAACTGCGCCGGCGTCGGCTGGGCCGGCCGGGTCCTGTCGAAGAACGGCCCGCACGACCTCGAGCTGTTCCGCACCGTCATCACCGTCAACCTGCTCGGCACGTTCAACGTGCTGCGCCTGGCCGCCGACGCGATGGCCAAGACCGAGCCCGTCGACGAGTACGGCCAGCGCGGCGTCATCGTCAACACCGCCTCCGTCGCCGCGTTCGAGGGCCAGATCGGCCAGATCGCCTACTCCGCCTCCAAGGGCGGCGTCCACGGCATGACCGTCCCCGCGGCCCGCGACCTGGCCCAGTACGGCATCCGGGTCAACACCATCGCCCCCGGCATCGTCGACACCCCGATGCTCGCCGGCGTCACCGAGGAGTACCGCAAGGGTCTCGAGGCGGGCGTGCCCTTCCCGTCCCGCCTCGCCCAGCCGGCCGAGTACGCCCAGCTCGTGCAGATGATCGCCGAGCACGACTACCTCAACGGCGAGACCATCCGCATGGACGGCGCGCTGCGCATGGCGCCGCGATAGGCCGCTCCGCGGCCGGTGTGTCCTTTGGGTTGCCAGGGCCGCCCAAAGGGCACACCATCCAACTCATGCGCCTGCTATGGGTCGTGGTCGCGGTCGTCGCGGTGCTCGCGTCGGCGCTGTGGTTCGGGCAGCGCCGGCTGATCTACCTGCCCGACCGGGCCCCGCCCCCGCCGGCGCAGTCGCTGCTCCCCGGTGCCCGCGACGTGCGGCTGACGACCTCCGACGGGCTCGAACTCGGCGCCTGGTTCGTCCCGGCCCGCGACGCCGCACGCGGCTTCACGGTGCTGCTCGCCTCGGGCAACGGCGGCAGCCGCGTCGACCGCGCCCCGCTGGCGACGGCACTCGCGGAGGCCGGTTTCGCCACCCTGCTCTTCGACTACCGCGGCTACGGCGGCAACCCCGGCCGCCCGAGCGAGGACGGCCTCGCCCGCGACGTGCGCGCCGCCCGGCAGTACCTCCTCGACCGCGAGAACGTCGCTCCGGACCGGCTGCTCTACCTCGGGGAGAGCCTGGGCACCGGCGTGGTGACCGGCCTCGCCGCCGAGCATCCGCCCGCCGGCATGCTGCTGCGCTCACCGTTCGTCGATCTGCCCACAGTCGGCCGGCACCACTACCCGCTGCTGCCCACCGGGCTGATGTGGGACCGCTTCCCGATCGCCGAGACCGTCGCGCGGCTCGACGTGCCGATCACCGTCGTCTACGGGACGGCGGACACGATCGTCCCGCCCGGCCAGAGCGAGGCCGTGGCCGCCGCCGCCCGCCGGCTCGTCGAGAAGGTGGCCCTGCCGGGCGCCGAGCACAACGATCCCGTGATGTTCGGGCCGCCGGTGGTCGACGCCCTGATCCGGCTCGCCGAGGCGGTGCCACCCCCGCAGCAGTGACCCGGTGCCGCCCCGCAGCAGTGACCCGGTGCCGCCCCGCAGCAGTGACCCGGTGCCGCCCCGCAGCAGTGACCCGGTGCCGCCCCGCAGCAGTGACCTACAGGTCCGAGATGTGCGGGATCTCGTGCACCGCACGCTCGCTCATCCACTCACGGAGCACCTTCGTGGCGATCACGTCGTCCTCGTTGTACTCGAGCAGCCGGCGTCGCTGCTGCGGGTCCGGGTCCCCGTCGTAGCCGACTGCCTCGCGGTACCAGCTCATCGACGCCTCGCCGCCGGCCTCCTCGTCGCGCCAGCGGTGACCCGCGATCGGTGCGATCTTCTTGAGGCCCTTGCCGTTCGGGCACACGAACTGGTCGGTGACGACCTGGTAGATGTCCACCCACTGCGGCGAGTCGATGAACTCGCGCACCTCGGCCTCGCTCGGCACCCCCGGGAACCCGGCGAACCGCCGAGCCGAACCGAGTAGCCACTTGTCCTCCGCGGTACGTGAATAACAATAGGCCGCAAAGGTTTTCCCGCTCGCCGCAGCGGCGGCCCGCTCCGCGGACAGCCACGTCCAGAACTCGGCGAACGAGCGCGCCTCGTCGTCGGTCGGTACCGGATCCCAGCTGACGAACGCCCGGTACGCGGAGATCCCGTCGACGTTGAGCAGCGTGCCCCACAGGTACGCACCGTGCTCGTGGTAGCTCTCCATGTCGATGTCGATCTCGATGTCCGCCCGGCGCACGTGCACGTGGTCGTGCCGTCGCACCAGCGGCGCACCCGCCAGCCACGCCTTGGCCACCACGACGGTGTCCTCGAACGAACCCTGCGGCCAGACCTCGGGCGGGTCCCCCTCCCAGCGCGCCAGCTCGTCGATCGTGTGCACACCCAGCTCGCGCAGCACCGTCGCGCGTTGCCCCGGGGCAACCAGCGACACGTCGTGCGTCGCACTCAGCTGCTCGCGGCACCGCGGCCACCACGGGCAGGTCTTGCACTCCCCGATCTGCGACGGCTCCGTCGGGGTCTCGCCCCGCGCGATCGCGAGCCGGTCGGCGAGCCGGGCGTCGTAGTCCTCGAGGATTGCGCCGAGGTCGTGCACGAGGATGCAGTCCCCGCCGTACCCGATGGCGCCGCCGACCTGTGCCGGGCTGGCCAGGCCGTGACGCTCGAGCATCCGGTACAGGTGAGCCACCCGCATCTGGTCGCGCACCTGACCGCGCACCTTGCGGGTCTCGTCGACCGCCGGTTCCCACACGAACAGCCCCGAGGTCGTCGCACCGCGGCCCGGGTCGGTGACCTTGTGATTGACCACGATCACCGGGATGTAGCCGCCGCGCTCGACGTCGCGCAGCAGGATCTCGGCCCGGCCCCGCCGACCGGTGTCGGGCTCCGCCGGCAGGACCGCCCCCCAGATCCGGTCCGCGCCGCGACGGCACGCGTCGAGGGTGGCGTCGGCGCGCCGCGACGCCGGGCCCTCGGGGTCGATCCGCACCCATCCACCGGGGTGGGCGTCGAACAGCCGCTGCCGCACGGCCTCGCGGTGAGTGGCCGCCGCCTCCTGCCGCTGCTTCGCTCCCGGATGCTCCGGGGCCGCGCTCAACTCGTCCGGAAAGGCCGCGTCCAGATGGACCCGGTGCCGGCACCGGGTCAGCGCGCTCGCCTCGATCAGGGCCGGCGAGGTCCGCCTCTCGCTGGATACGTTCACACTGAAGAACAGTATTCGTCCACCTAGGGTCAACCGGAAACGACCGTCACGGATAGGCTGATCGTGGCGCCGTGGGTGCCGTACACCGAATGGAGGGTCCTGTTCGATGGCGTTGTTCAGCAGGCGGAAGCGCCGCGCCACCCGCAAGGCGGAGGCGAAGGCTCTCAAGCACAAGGCGAAGCTCGAGGCCAAACTCAACGCGAAGAACCAGCGCCGGCGCGACCGCCGCCTGGCGAAGGCCGAGATCAAGGCGGCCAAGGCGCAGGTCAAGGCGGACAAGGCGCTGATCGCCGCGCAGTCCCGGGTCGAGAAGCAGCAGATCGCCACGCTCAAGGCCCAGGAGAAGGCGGCCGCGCAGAAGGGCTTCACCGCGGCGAAGGTCCGGCGCTACCTGGCCGTCGTGCGACTGCTCGCACCGGTACTCGTGCCGCTGGTGTACCAGGGGGTGACCGCGCTGCGCGGCCAGCTCGACGCCGCGCGCGCCCAGCGCATGGGCGTCGCCGTCGACCAGCTCGGCGAGTACACCGGTCACGGCGCGCACCTGAGCGCCCGCATCGCCGGGGCCGAGAAGTCGCTCGCCGAGATCCTCGAGCGCCATCCCAAGGACCCCGAAACCCAGAAGTTCGCCGACGCCATCCGGGGCCGCCTCAGCGACCTGACGGCGGCGGTGCACGCGGCCGAGCAGATGCCGGCGCCGCGCCGCAAGGCCGCACATGCCGGTATCTCGCGGGAACTGGACGGCATCGAGGCCGACCTACTGGCCCGGCTCGGCGTGCGCTAGCGACGACCACCGTGGCACCCGGCTCGCCCCTGCGCGGCACCGCCGCGGGAGCGCTGACCGCCGCCCTGGCGGTCGCCGCCCACGGCAGTGCGGGCGGCGGCGTGCCCGGCAACGCCGAGGTGACGCTGCTCGTCGCCGTCGCGGCCGGGGTCGGGCTCATCGCGGCCCACCTGCGCGCGGTGCCCACCATCGTGGTGCTCGCGGGCGGGCAGGCCGCGACGCACCTGGTGCTCGCCGCGGTGACGACGGGTCACCTGCACACGTCGGTGCCGATGCTCGCCGCGCACACCGTCGCGGTCGTCGCGTGCGCGGCCCTGCTCGAGGCGGCGCAACGCCTGTGCGGGCCGCTGACCCGGGCGGTGCGGGCCGCGTGGCTCACCGCGCCCCCTCGCGTCGAGGCGGTTCGGACGCTGCTGCCGCCCGCGACGGTGCGGCCGGTCGCGGCGGCGCGGGCGGCACCGGGCATCTCCCGGCGGGGGCCGCCCGTCGCGGCATGACCGCGACCGACCCCCTCGAAGAGAGAAATCCATGAACATCCCGAACACCGTCGCCGCGCGCCGGCGACAGACCCCCCTCGTCCTCGCCCAGCTCGCTGGGCTCCTCGGCGCGGTCGCGGCAGCGTTGCTGTTCGCTGCCGGGCCGGCGGCCGCGCACTCGGTCGTCATCGCCAGCACACCCGCGCCGGGCGAGCAGATCGCCCAGGGTCCCGAGCGCGTGAGCCTGACCTTCAACGAGGCCCTGCAGGAATCCTTCGCCGCCCTGACCGTCGTGGGTCCGGACGGCAACCTGTGGTCCAAGGGCGATCCCCTCGTCGAGGACGCCACGGTGTCCGTGGCGGTCGGTGATCTCGGACCGGCCGGCGAGTACACCATCGCCTACCGGGTGACGTCCGCGGACGGGCATCCCGTCACCGGCACCCAGGTCTTCACCCTCACGCAGGACGGTCCGGGCGCTCCCGGTGCGGCGGCCGCCGCCGGTGCCGCGGCGCCCGCGTCCGACAGCGACGAGGACAGCGGCCCGGCCGTGTGGATCTTCGTCGTCGTGGGCGTCGTCGTCCTCGCCGGCGTGCTGTGGTTCGTGCTGCGCAAGCCGAAGAAGGCCTGACGCCGGTGGCCGGGCGTTGACGACGAGCGGTACCGGCACCGCCGCGCACCGCGCGTGGTTGCTCACCGCCGGCGCCGGCGCCACCGCGGGCGTCGCCGCCGGCTGGTTGTTGGCGAACCCGGCCGCGTCGAGCTGGGTCCGGGCGTTGTCGCTGTGTCTCGGTGCGACGGTTCTCGGCCTGGCCGCGCTCGGGGTCATGGTGCGCGACGAGCGGCGGCCCGGCGTCGCCCCGGCCGACCTCTGGCGCACGATCGCCGGGCTCGGTGGATTCTGGGTCCTGACGGAGGCCGTGCAGCTCGTGCTGCAGGCCGCGGACACGACGAACGTCCCCGTGTCGCGGCTCGGGCTGTCGCGCTTCGCGGAGTATCTCGGCAGCGCGGGCGCCGGCCGGATCGGGGTGGCCGCACTGGTGTGCGCGCTGGCGTGCACGGTCGTCGCGGCGCTCGCGTATCGCCGGTCGGCGACGTGGTCGACGGTGCCGGTCCTCGTCGCCGCGGCGCTGGCGGTCATCGCCCGGCCGGTCACCGGGCACATGTCGCAGCAGACCCTCGGATCGCTGCTCGACGCCGCGCACGCGCTCGCTGCGGCGCTGTGGTTCGGCACGCTCGTCGCGCTGGCCCTGACGGTCCGGTCCCGCGGCGCGTGGGCCCGGCTGCTCCCCCGCTACTCGGTGCTCGCGGTGCGATGCGTCGCCGTGCTCGCCGCGACGGGCGTCGTCGACGCGGCCGTTCGGCTCGGCTCGGTCGCGGCCCTGATCGACACCGGTTACGGGCGCATCGTGCTGGCCAAGGCCCTGACCCTGCTGGCGCTGCTGGCGCTGGCGTGGTGGTGGCGACGGACGTGGGTGCCGGCCGCGACCGCGCACCGGGTCACCGCGGAGGTGTCGCTGCGCAACGCGGTGCTCGAGGTCGCCGCGACGTCGGTCGCGTTCGGGCTCGCGGCGGCGCTGGCCACCAGCGCCTGAACCGCCCGCGAATCTTCGACGAGCTGGCCTCCGGGCGCTTCGACGTCATCGCCTCCGGCACCACCGTCACCGAATCGCGCCGGGAGCGGGCTGCGTTCTGCGCGCCGTATTTCGGGTCCGGGCAGTCCGTGGCGGTGGACACCGCCCGTCAGGCGGTGGACACCGCCCGTCAGGCGGTGGACACCGCCCGTCATCCCGCGGTGAGAGGGGTGGCGGACCTGGCAGGCCTGACCGTCGTGGTGCAGCAGGGCAACACCAGCGAGCCGGTGGTGAAACGCCTTCTCGCCGAAGGCCGTATCGGCGGGATCCGGGTGTATGCGTACCACGAGATCGACCGTGCCCGGGACGAGCTGTCGACCGGCGGCTGCGACGCCTTCATGAAACTCGGTCCCGTGCTGAGGTGGCTCACGCGCGTCCGCCCCCACGTCGACGTCGTCGAGTACGACATCACCCGCGAGGAGATCGCGCTCGCGGTGCGCCTCGGCGACGACGTGCTGCGCGGTGAACTCGAGGATGCGCAGCGTGCGCTCGCGCAGGACGGCACGCTCGGTGCGCTGGTCTCACGCCGGCTCGCCCCGGGCGACGGCACGTCTCTCGGCACGCGATGACGCCGGGTGGCCGGCGAGCAGGACGACCGCCAGCACCGCGATCCACAGCACGAACGCACCGAACATCACCCGTTCGACCGCGCCCATGCCGGGGGTGGGTTCGGCGGCGGCGACGGCCGGGACGTACCGGCCCGTCCACGCGCCGAACACGAGGATCGTCGCGACCGTGCCGGCCGAGTACACCCGGAACCAGGTGCCGAAGGCCGCGGCCGCGAATCCGATGAGCGCGCACCACAGCGACACCGTCACCACGCTGAGCGCCAGGTGCATGGTGTCGGCGAGCGGCATCGCTGCCCCGGCCTCGATGTCCTCGCGTCCCGTCATCGGGAACGGCAACCACAGCGGTCCCACGAATGCATAGGCCACCAGGAGAACTCCCGCGATGCGCAGGGGGCGGACGCCGCGGCCCGTGCGCCACACACCGATCCCGAAGGCGACGATCAGCGCGTCGTACACGAATCCCGCGACGGTCAGGGGCGCCCGGGTCGGCGCGCCGATCGACGTCAGCTCGCTGATCGCCTGATCGAAGCGGTTGTAGCCGTCGTAGAGGGCGGCCGCGAGTACCTCGTGCGCCCCCACGTACAGCAGAGACGACACGATCCCGCAGGCGAGCAGCACCGTCGATGCCGTGTCCGGACGTCGCGGACCGTCGCGCCGGAGCTGGGGTGTGTACGGATCAGGAGTGGACACCGTCGGCCTCCCGGGACGCCGACTCGGCGGTGCGGGCGCCCGCTGGGTCCAGCATGATCCGGCCGGGGAGGCGACGCCAGAGACCTTCGTCCCCGATCGTCCGCCGAGTGTGAGCTGTCCGTCTGCCCGTATGCCATGCCACGGCCGGTGCCGCGTGCCACGCTGACGCACCGGGCCACGGACGCGCCGAGGCGGAAGGAGCGACGGTGTATCGGAAGATCGAACTGCGGGGTCGGCACGGCTTCGAGGCGATGGCCCCCGATGCCGGGAACCGCACCGAGCTGTCCGTCCCCGACGTGACGCAGTTCCGGTTCCGGATGGAGATCTGCGACGTCGGGGCGCTCACCGTCGGCCGGGTGCAGATGTCACCGCATCGTGCTCTGCCCGGCCTCGTCGAGGACGGCGAGGTCGCCAACCTGTGTCTGATGCTGTCCGGCAAGCAGGTGGTCGACGACGGGACGACCCGCGTGCACATCGAGGTCGGCCGGATCGTCCTGCAGGTCGGGTGGAACCGATACGAGGCCGTGGATGCGGACGGGTCGGACCTTCTCCTCGTGCGCATCCCCCGGCACCGGCTCGAAGAACGCGGACTCGATCTCGAGGAGACGTCCGTGACGTTCGGGCCGGCAAAGCCCACCATGTCGGTGCACGCGCTCAATGCGGTGGGGATGACCATGCTTCGTGAACGCGGTCGCCACAACACGACCGCGGCCCCCCGCAGCGTGGAGAACGCCCTGATCGAGCTCGTCGTGGGTCTGCACCACGAGTCGCTCGGGTACGGCGCCGATTCGGGTGAGCTGCGTGGCAGCGTCTACGCCCGCGCCCTCACCCTGATCCGAGCCCATCACCACGACCCGACGCTGACCCCCACCGTGATCGCGGAACGCCTGCAGCTGTCGTTGCGAAGCCTGCAGCGCGCGTTCGCAGCCCACGACACCACGGTGGCGTTCCAGATCCGGCGGCTGCGCGCGCACCGCGCGGCGGCGCTTCTGCAGGAACCCGGCTATACCCGCACAACGGTCGCCGAGATCGCCGCGATCACCGGTTTCGCGTCCAGCGCCGAGCTGCGTCGCGCCCTGCGCACGGTGCGCGGGGTGAGTCCGGCGGAGCTGCGACCACGCTGAGCTCGACCACGCTGAGCTCGACCACGCTGAGCTCGACCACGCTGAGCGCGACCACGCTGGCTCGACCACGCTGAGCGCGATCGCCCACGGAATGGGCGTGGTGCATTTCGCGCCACCGCCGCACATTCCGCGTCGCCGTGTTCCAATGTGCGGCGAAGACGGTGTACCTGTTTACGTCCGGGTGTCCTTTCCGTCCGTTTCCCGGGCACCTCCGAACCTGAAGGGCGTGTGTGATGCTGGATTCGTTGTGGGACCTGTTGTGGTACACGCTGGTCGTCTTCGCGTTCGTCGCGTACCTGCTGATCCTGTTCCAGGTGCTGACGGACCTGTTCCGTGATCGC
Source organism: Rhodococcus sp. DMF-1 (assembly GCF_021441945.1). NCBI lineage: Bacteria > Bacillati > Actinomycetota > Actinomycetes > Mycobacteriales > Nocardiaceae > Rhodococcus > Rhodococcus sp. DMF-1. Next base: position 4,757,183 of record NZ_CP090442.1, on the reverse strand, counting down.
TCCACGTCCGCCGTGGTCAAGGTCGTGTGGATCATCTTCCTGATCGTCCTGCCGTACCTGACCGCCTTCGTCTACCTGCTGGTGCGGGGCCGCGGCATGGCCGAGCGGTCCGCCGCCGCCCACGACGCGGCCCAGCACGCCGCCGACGACTACATCCGCAAGGTGGCCGGACGATCCCCCGCCGCCGAGATCGCCGAGGCCCAGGCCCTGCTCGAGGCCGGGACGATCACCGGCGACGAGTTCGACCGGCTCAAGGCCAAGGCCCTGCGCTGACCGCCGCGGCCGAACTCGAGCACGAGCGGGCGGGCGCGCCGCGCGCTCGGCTGCGCAGCTACGGGCGCCGGTTCCACCCGGTCGGCCTGGGGCTGGCGCTGCTGTTCTTCGTGGGGTCGATGACGCCGTCGCTGCTGCCGCGCGTGTGGTACCTGCAGGCGGTCGCGACGGGAATCAGCGTCGCCATCGGCTACGGGGTGGGCTGCCTGATCGCCTGGGTGGTCCGGCGCTGCGGCGTCGAGCCGCACTGGTCCGAGCGGACCCGGCGGATCGGCTGGTGGGTGCTCGCCGGCGCGGCGCTGGTCCTGGCGCCGACCTTCCTGGTGCTCGGGTCGTGGTGGCAGCAGATCGTCCGCGATCTGGTGGGCGTGCCGCGAGCGCAGCGCGCCTTCTACCTGCTGGTGCTGCTGATCGCGCTGGCCGTCGCGTTGCTGCTGCTCGCGGCGGCCCGCGCCGTGCGCCGGGGCACCGACCGGTTGACCCGCTTCGCCGGCCGGTTCGTGCCCGGGCCCGTCGCCCGCGTGGCCGCGGTGCTCGTCGTCGTGGTGCTGGCGGTGTTCGTGCTCGACGGCGCCGTCGACCGGGTCCTGCTCGGCGTCGCGGAGCGGTCGGCGGCCGTCGCCGACACGGGCACCGCCGAGGGCGTCACCCAGCCCCAGCTGACGGAACGGTCCGGGTCGCCGGCGTCGAACGAGCCGTGGGACAGCCTCGGCCGGGAGGGCCGCACCTTCGTCGCGGGCGGCCCGGCCGCCGAGCAGATCGAAGCCGTCACCGGCGCGCCCGCGCGCACCCCGATCCGGGTGTACGCCGGCCGCGAATCCGCGGACTCCGTCGAGGGGATCGCCGAGCGGGTCGTCGCCGAACTCGAACGCACGAACGCGTTCGACCGCCGGGTGCTGGCGGTGGTGACCACCACCGGCCGCGGCTGGGTGAACGCGAACGTCGCGGGGGCATTCGAGTACGTCAACGGCGGGGACTCGGCGATCGCCGCCATGCAGTACTCGTTCCTGCCCAGCGCGCTGTCGTTCGTCGCGGACCGCGACACCCCGCAGCAGGCCGGGCGGGCGCTGTTCGAGGCGGTGTACCGGCAGTGGTCGGCCCGGCCCGAGGGGCAGCGTCCGAAGCTGGTGGTGTTCGGCGAGAGCCTCGGCTCGTACGGCGGGCAGGCGGCGTTCGCGTCGGGACAGGACATCGTGGCGCGCACCGACGGGGCGCTGCTGGTGGGCACCCCCAACTTCGCGCAGCCGTGGGGCCGGATCACCGCGGACCGCGACCCCGGTTCCCTCGAGCGGCTGCCCGTGGTGGACGACGGCCGCAACATCCGGTTCGCGTCCCGGCCCGGCGACGCGGACCTGCCGGGGCCGTGGGAGTTCCCCCGCGTGGTGTTCTGGCAGCACGCGAGCGATCCGATCACCTGGTGGTCGTTCCGGCTGCTGCTGCAGCGGCCGGACTGGCTGCGCGAACCGCTCGGCCCGGATGTGGACCCCGGGATGCGCTGGCTGCCGTTCGTCACGTTCTGGCAGGTCACGCTGGACATGGTGTTCTCCGCGGACGTGCCGTCCGGGTTCGGGCACGCCTACGGTCCCGAGGCTGCCGAGCTGTGGGCGGACATCCTGGCCCCCGCGGGCTGGGACGGGGCCGCGACCCGGCGGGTGCAGGACGCCCTCGCCGGGACGGACCCCGACGACTGAACCATGGACGACTGAACCACGGACGACTGAACCACGGACCGGCGCTGCGGCAGGATGCCTACAGCACGCCGGCGGCCACCCTCAGGTCGGCGACCAGCCCGGCGAGCGCCTCCTCCCGCTGCGCGCTCGGTCCGCGCAGGATCGCCGACGGGTGGATCGTGGCGACGACGGCCGGATCCGACGGGACCCGCACGTCCGGGTGCAGGATCTCCCCGCGGTGGGCGGTCACCCGGAACGACGGCCCGAGCAGCGACTGGGCCGCGGTGGCGCCGAGGCACACGAGCACGTCGGGTCGCACGGCCTGCAGCTCGGCGACCAGCCAGGGCCGGCACGCGACGATCTCGCCGCGCGCCGGTTTCTTGTGGATGCGGCGCCCGCCGGCCGCGGCCCGCTCGAACTTGAAGTGCTTGACCGCGTTGGTCACGTACACCTCGCCGCGGTCGATGCCCGCCTCCTCGAGCGCCCGGTCGAGCAGCCGCCCGGCGGGGCCGACGAACGGCTCCCCCGCGCGGTCCTCCTGATCGCCGGGCTGCTCGCCGACGAGCACGAGCCGGGCGCTCGCCGGTCCGGCGCCGAACACGGTGCGTTCGGCGTTCCGGTACAGCTCGCACCCGCGGCAGCCGCCCGCCGCGGCGGCGAGCTCGGCCAGGTCGGTGCTGTCCGGCACGAACTCCTCGGCTCCCGGTTGCCTGCTCACCGCCACCTCCCTCACGTCGGTGCCGGACGGGTACCCAGCCCGGCTCAGGACATGCGCAGCCGCGACACCCAGGCCCGAGTGTCGCCGGGATCGATGACGTCGTCGAGCTCGAAGATCGTCGCGGCCTGCAACGCCTTGCCGTGCTGGTAGGCGGCGGCGACGAGCTGCGCGAACAGTTCGTCGCGCGCGACCTGATCGGGTGCGGCCTCGAGTTCCTTGCGGAAGCCGAGCCGCACCGCGCCCTCGAGTCCCATGCCGCCGATCTCGCCGGTGGGCCATGCCACCGTGAACTCGGGGGCGTGGAAGGAGCCGCCGGCCATCGCCATGGCGCCGAGACCGTAGCCCTTGCGCAGGATGATCGTGCCGAACGGGACGGTCAGGCGCGCACCGGCGACGAACAGCCGGCCGAACCGGCGGACCGTGGCCTCCTTCTCCGACTCGGGCCCGACCATGAATCCCGGTGTGTCGCAGAGGCTCACGACGGGCAGGCGGTGCGCCTGGCACAGTTCGAGGAAGTCGGCGGCCTTGTCGGCGGCCTCGGCGTCGATCGCGCCGCCGAGGTGGTGGCTGCTGTTGGCGAGCACCCCGTACGCCGCGCCCTCGACGCGGATCAGGGCGGTGACGATGCCGACGCCGTAGTCGCCGCGCAGTTCGAGCACGGAGCCGACGTCGGCGATTGCGTCGATCGCGGCGCGCACGTCGTAGGCGCGCAACCGGTTCTCCGGAACCGCGTGCCGCGCGAGCCGCGGATCGGGGGCCTGCCAGTCGTCCGCCGCGGTGGTGAAGTAGCCGAGGTACTGCCGGGCCAGTTCGACGGCGTGCGCCTCGTCGCGCGCGGCGAGGTGTACGACGCCGTTGCGGCGCTGCACGTCGACCGGGCCGATGTCCTCGGGCCGGAAGACGCCGAGGCCGCCCCCTTCGATCATCGCGGGCCCGCCCATGCCGATGTTGGCCTCGGGGGTGGCGATCAGCACGTCGCACACGCCGGCGAGGGCGGCGTTGCCGGCGAAGCACCGACCGGAGACCACCGCGATCGTCGGCACGCGCCCGCGCAGGGCGGCCATCGCCCGGAACGTCGACAGTTCCAGGCCCTGGCCGGGTCCGGCGTCGACGTCGCCGGGGCGTCCGCCGCCGCCCTCGGCGAACAGCACGAGCGGCACCTCGCGTCGTGCGGCGAGTTCGAGCAGCCGGTCGGTCTTGGCGTGGTTGCGCATGCCCTGCGTGCCGGCGAGGACGGTGTAGTCGTAGGAGAGCACCACCGATTCGGCGCCGTCGATGCGGGCGAGACCGCCGACGAGGCCGTCGGCGGGGGTGTTGGCGATCAGGTCCTCTTCGCTGCGCCGGCTGCGCTGCGCGGCGAGCACGAGCGGCCCGTACTCGACGAAGGTGCCGTCGTCGACGAGGTCGGCGATGTTCTCCCGCGCGGTGCGGCGGCCGACCCGGTGCCGTTTGGCCACGGCGTCGGGGCGGGCGGCGTCGAGGGTGCGCTCGTGCCGGTCCCGGATCTCGGCGAGGTCGTCGCGTACGGCGTCGAGGTCCCGCGCGTCCCCGTCGCCGGTGGCCGCGTCGCCGGACCCGGCGCGCACCACAGCGAGCACCTCCCCCGGTTGCACGGTCTGTCCGGGCCGCACCAGCAGCCGCACCACGGTGGCGGGTCCGGACGCGGACACCACGTGCTGCATCTTCATCGCCTCGAGCACGACGACGGGGGCGCCCGCGGTGAGCGCGTCGCCGTCGGCGGCGGTCTCGACGACGGTGCCGACCATGTCGGCACGCACCGCCTCCTCCCCGGCGTGCAGTTCCGGTGCGACGACGGGTGCGTCGTCGGGGCCGGCGACGGCGAGGTCGGCGATCCGCTCGTCCAGCCACGACGTGTGCACGTCGCAGGCGGCGAAGTCCTTGTCGCGCAGAATGTTCTGCAGGAAATCGGTGTTGGTGGCGACCCCGGCGACGAGCAGGTCCCCGAGTGCGGCGTCCGTCTTGCGCAGCGCCGCGGCGAAGTCGTCGATGCGGGTGTGGGTGATCACCTTGGCCAGCAACGAGTCGTAGCGCGGGCTGGTCGTCAGCCCGGGACGGCCGTAGGTGTCGACGCGGATGCCCGGGCCGGTGGGCGGGGTGAACGCGGTGAGCGTGCCGGACGCGGGTACGGCCCGCCCGTCCGGGCGCATGGTCTCGGTGTTGACGCGGGCCTGGACGGCAATGCCCTGTGCGGCGGCGGGCTCGCCGCGCACCCCGGCGCCGTCGGCGGTGACGCCGCCGGGCAGGCCGAGTTCGCCGAACCGGGCACCGCGGGCGATCGCCACCTGCGTCGCGACGAGGTCGATTCCGGTGACCTCCTCGGTCACCGTGTGCTCCACCTGAATTCGCGGGTTCACCTCGAGGAACACCGCCTGATCGCCGGCGACGAGGAACTCGACGGTGGCGAGGCCGCGGTACCCTACCGACGCGCAGAGCCGGGCCGCGGCCTCGTGCAGCGTGCGTCGCACGGTCGCGTCGAGCCGTTGCGCGGGAGCGACTTCCACCAGTTTCTGGTGGCGCCGCTGCACGCTGCAGTCCCGGTCGCCGAGCGCGAGGGCCCGCACCCCGCCCGCGTCGTAGGCCGCGGCGACGATCTGCACCTCGATGTGCCGGGCCCGGTCGCACAGGGCCTCGGCGAACAACGCGCCGTGCCCGAAACCGTTTTCCGCCTCCGTGGTACACGCGCGGAAGGCGTCGTCGAGGGTCGCTGCGTCGCGCACCACCCGCATGCCACGGCCGCCGCCGCCGGCGAGGGCCTTGAGGACGATGCCGCCGGGGTGGGCGGCGAGGAAGTCGCGGGCCGCGCCGACGGTGACGCCCCCGTCGGTGGCGGGCAGCACGGGCACCCGGGCGGCGACGGCGGCGCGGCGGGCGGCGGCCTTGTCGCCGAAGACCCGCAGCACCTGCGGGTCGGGTCCGACGAACGTCACCCCGGCCGCGGCGCAGGACTCGGCGAATTCGGCGTTCTCGCTGAGGAATCCGTATCCGGGGTGGACGAGGGTGCAGCCGGTCTCGGTGGCGGCGCGCAGCAGGGCGGCGCCGTCGAGGTAGGCGGCCGGCCCGGCGCCGGTCAGCGCGACGGCGCGGGTTGCGGCTGCGACGTGGGGACTGTCGGCGTCGTCCTCGGCATACACGGCGACGGTGTCGATGCCGAGTTCGGTGGCGGAACGGACGACGCGCAGCGCGATCTCGCCGCGGTTGGCTACGAGCAGCATGGGTGTCGGGGGTCCTGTCGGTCGGGGCCGGTCAGCGGAAGCCGATGAGCCGTTCGGACATCGCGATCATGTCGTCGATGTAGGAGAGCTGTTCCTGTCTCGGGGCGTCGAGCAGGCGCACCGCGCCGACGCGCTGGGCGTCGACGAGGGTGCGCGCGATCCGTTCGGGATGCGCGCTGAGCGTGACGTCGCCGGTGGCGTCGATACGCTCGACGAAGCGGACGTAGCGCCCGACGAGCCGCTCGCGCACGCTCACCCATTCCGTGCCCACCTCGTCGTCGAGGCGGGCACGGTGCTCGATCAGCTCGAGGATGCGGCCGTTGACGTACATGGACTCGATGGAGGCCCGGGTCGTCGTGCGCAGCACCTCCCGCAGGTCGTCCACCGTCGGCCCCTCCACGTGCTGGGCGTCGAGGAACTGCCGGCACACGAGGGTGGCGAGGGCGCGGAACACCTCCTCCTTGGACGAGAAGTACGCGTAGAAGGTGGCGCGGGAGACGGCGGCGCGTTCGGTGATCACCGCGACGGTGGTGCGCTCGTACCCGAGTTCGCCGAAGCAGTCGCGGGCGGCGTCGAGCAGCTCCCGCCGGCGGGGTCCGTCGCTGTCGCGTCGCGCGGATCGGGCCCGTTCCTGGGCTTCGCTCGTGGTCACCCGCACAGCATGCGTCGACGTTGACGTCAATGTCAACGGACGTGGGGCGCCCGGCGACCGGGACCCGAGCCGGGGCACGACGCGACCCGGCAGGTATTGCGCAACATCGGCGTGCCCGAAATGGGCGGCGCATCAACGACATCCGTTGTCCGAGCACCCTGTTCGGAGGCACGGTGCGGCACTAGCATGGTGGGCAGCCCTCAGTGGACACCCCCCTTTCGGGAAGGTTCGATCATGACCACGATGGAAATGCCGCACGTCACCGAGTGCAGCGTCAGCACCTGCTCCTACAACCACGACGGCTGCCACGCCTACGCCATCAACGTCGCCGGCCACAACGGCAGCGCCGACTGCGAGACGTTCATCCCGCTGTCGACGAAGGGCGGCCTGGACACCGTCACCAGCATGGTCGGCGCCTGCCAGCGCGCCGACTGCATGCACAACCAGGATCTCGAGTGCACCGCGAGCGAGATCCGGGTCGGCGGCAGCGGCAGCGGCGAGCACGCCGCCAACTGCCTGACCTACCAGGCCCGGTAACGGATCGAACCGTTCACCGCCCCACTCCCAGCACTGCCCGCACGGCGCCGGTGAGGGCCGCGGCCGGCAGGTCGGGGGTGATCGCGCGCTGCAGGCCGAGGCCGATGCCGAGCCCGAGCAGCATCGTCGCCGCCTGCTCGGGCTCGATCGCCGGTTCGAGGCCGAACCGTGCGGCGAGCGACCGGATCAGTTCGGCGATCAGGGTCCGCACCCCGGCGGCCCCGGCCGCGATCCGGGAGCGGATCTCCTCGTCGTGCCGCGAGCGCACCGAGAATTCGATCTCGAGCAGGGTCCAGCGCCGGTCGCCGATGGTGCGCTCGGCCCAGGCGCCGAAGGCGGCCACCACGTCGTCGAGCGACGCACCGGCCTCGAGCGTCGCGGCGATCTCCCCCATGCGCTCGGCCCGGATCCGGTCGAGCACCGCGAAACACAACTCGTCCTTGTTGCGGAAGTTCGAGTACACCGCGCCCTTGGAATAGCCGGCGTCCTCGGCGATCTGCTCGAGCGACGCCGCGCTGTAACCACGGTCGAGGAAGTGCTCGGTGGCCGTGGCGAGCAGCTCCTCGCGCGTGCGTGCCTGGGTCTGCTGCCGGGTCTGTCGTGCCACGACTCGACGGTACCGGAGCGACCCGAACTCGGATACTGTGGTTATCCGAATACCGACGGTATTCGGATTGGACGCAGACGAGAGGCGACACGATGGACGAACACCGGGTGGTGGTGATCGGTGCCGGGATCTCCGGTATCGGCGCGGCGATCGCCCTGCGACGGCGCGGCATCACCGACGTCGTCGTCCTCGAGAAGGCCGACAGTCTCGGCGGGACGTGGCGCGCCAACACCTACCCGGGCTCCGCGTGCGACGTGCCGTCGCTGCTGTACTCGTACTCGTTCGCGCGGAACCGCGACTGGAGCCGCCTGTTCGCCGGGCAGCCGGAGATCCGCGACTACATCGAGCACACCGCCGCCGCACAGGGCGTGACGTCCCACGTCCGGTTCGGCGTCGAGGTGCTGAGGGCGGACTGGGACGACGTCGACGCCCGCTGGACGCTCGCCACCACCGCCGGCACCGTCCGGGCGCGTTTCCTCGTCGCCGCCGCGGGGCCGTGGAACGAACCGCTCGTGCCCGAGATCCCCGGTCTCGACCGGTTCCCCGGCGAGGTGTTCCACTCCGCGCGCTGGAACCACGACTACGACCTGCGCGGCAAACGGGTCGCCGTCGTCGGCACCGGCGCCTCGGCGGTCCAGTTCGTCCCCGAGATCGCTCCCGACGTCGCACGCCTGCACCTGTACCAGCGGACGGCGCAGTGGGTGCTGCCCAAACCCGACCGGCACCTGTCCGCGGCCGAACGCCGGCTGCTCACCCGTCTCCCGGGTGCGCGACGGCTGGTCGAGGCGATCGAATACAGCCTGATGGAGGTCCTCGGCCTCGGCTTCCGGCACCCGTGGCTCATGCGCCGGCTGCAGTGGATCGGCCGGGCGCAGCTCCGCGCGCAGGTGCGCGACCCGCGGCTGCGCCGGGCCCTGACCCCCGACTACACCCTCGGCTGCAAGCGGCTGCTCATGTCGAACACCTACTACCCCGCCCTGACGCGGCCCGACGTCGAGGTCCACCCCGCGGCGGTGCAGGAGGTCCGCGGCTCCACCGTGATCGCCGGGGACGGCAGCGAAGCCGAGGTCGACGCGATCGTCTTCGGCACCGGCTTCCACATCCTCGACATGCCCATCGCGGGCCGGGTGTTCGACGGGCAGGGCCGCAGTCTCGACGAGCACTGGCAGGGCAGCCCCCGGGCGTACCTCGGCTCGTCCGTCGCGGGCTTCCCCAACGCGTTCGTCCTGCTCGGACCGAGCCTGGGCACCGGCCACACCTCGGCCTTCCTCATTCTCGAAGCCCAGCTCGACCACGTCGTGACGGCCATCGACACGGCCCTGCGCCGCGGCTGGCGCACCTTCGAGGTGCGCCGGGAGGCCCAGGACGCCTTCGACGACGAGGTTCAGGCCGCCCTTCCGGGCACCGTCTACAACTCCGGCGGATGCCGCAGCTACTTCTTCGACGTCAACGGCCGCAACAGCTTCAACTGGCCGTGGTCGTCGGCCGCGCTCCGGCGCCGGGTGTCGGCGTTCGACCCGGACGTCTACGCCGTCACGCGCGACGACGAACGCGTGTCCGCCGGGTGATCCGGGCCCCGGCGCAGGGACTGCCGGCGTACCGTCGGCTCGAGGCACCCGACACGAGGAGGACCCGGAAATCTTCGTTCGTCTGCGCAACCCGTACCACCGCGTCGAGGCGCTGCCCAGCAGCCGGCACGTGCAGGTGTCGATCGCCGGCGCGGTCGTCGCCGAGACCCGCAAGCCCGTGCTGCTGTTCGAAACCCGGCTGCCCGTGCGGTACTACCTCCCGTCCGCGGACGTCGACTTCTCGGTGCTCGAGGAGACGGACCTGCACACCTCGTGCCCCTACAAGGGCACGGCCCGGTACTGGAGTTTCACCGGACCGCCGCGGGCCGAGAACCTCGCGTGGTCGTACCCGGATCCCCTTCCCGCCGTCGCACCGATCGCCGGCCACATCGCGTTCTACGACGAGAAGGTGGACCTGGTCGTCGACGGTGTGCCCGTGCCGCGTCCCGGCGGCTGACCACGCGGCCTCAGCAGGCGATCCGGATCCACGGATCGTCGTCCCCGGCCTGCAGGCGGGTGCCGAAGCCGGCCGACGCCTCCGCGAGCGTCGCGCGCAACCACCGCTGCTGCGACTGCGTGACGTGCTCGAGCCGCATCCGCCGCGCCTGCACCGGCAGCATCCGCACCTCCTGCAGCTCCCCCGTGCCCGCGTCGAGGGTGACGAGGTACAGCAGCCGCAGCTCGTCGTGGAAGCGCTCGTAACCGCCGATGCCCTCGTAATCGTTGATCAGGTCGCCGCACCCGTACAGCACGGGCTTGCCGCGGTAGATCTCCAGCGGGCGCGGGTGATGGGACGAGTGCCCGTGCACCACGTCGACGCCGCCGTCGATCAGCCGGTGCGCGAACCGCACGTGCGCGTCCGGCACGGCGTAGCCCCAGTTGGAACCCCAGTGCACCGACACCACCACCACGTCGCCGGCCCCGCGGTCGGCGTCGATCCGGGCGAGCAGCTCGTCGGCGCCCGCCTCCGACACCGGCAGCAGGGCCACTCCCGGCCGCGTCGGCGTGGCGGCCCACGACGGGGTGATCCCGCTCGACACCGCACCGACCGACCACACCCGCACCCGGGGCGATCCGGCGGCGACCGTCGCCGGCCGCCACGCCGCCCGGTCGTCGTCGCCCGCACCGGCGAGCCGCAGTCCCGCCGCCGTGAGGACCTCGACGGTCTCGCGCAGACCGCGGACACCGAAGTCGAGCACGTGATTGTTGGCGAGCGTGCACACGTCGACCCGCGCGACGGTGATCACCCCGACGTTCGCCGGGTTCATCCGGTAGTGGATGCCCTTGTCCGGGGCGTAGTCCCGCGACGTGGTCACGGACGTCTCCAGGTTGACGACCCGCACGTCCGGGGCGCATTCGTCGAGCACCGGCAGCGCGACGCCCCACGGCCAGTCGAAGCCCGCCGGCCGCGGGATCACCCCGCTGCGGGTCTCGGCGAGCTCGACGTAGTCCCGGGCGTCCTGCGCGTAGGACTCCCGCAACCTCGGCCCTCCGGGATGCGGGAGGATCTGGTCCACGCCCCGGCCGGTCATCACGTCCCCGGCGAGGAACAGCGTCACCGTGCGCGGCACACCTGAAAGGGTAGTCGCCGAACCGGATCCGCGTGGTCACCGAGCGGCGGTCACCGGGACACGTAACTGGGCTGTTCGGTGACGTCGCCGAGCACCACCAGCGTCGCCAGGGTGTTCTCCCACCGGATCCGGGCGGCGCCGACCGTCGCCTGCACCACGGTCCCGTCCGGCCGGCCGAACTCGCACAGCTGCCCGGTCCGGTCGTGCAGCGAGCGGACGGTGACAGACCTGTCGGGCCAGGTGCCGCCGGTGAGGACCTCGTGCAGCGGCCGGTTCTCCACGTTCCGGGCGTCGACGCCGAACAGCGTGGCGAAGCACGGATTGACGTAGGCGACGGTCCCGCCGTCGCGCACGGCGAGGATGGGGACGGGCAGCAGATCGAGGACATCCGGCAGGGGCAACGGGGCCAGCCGGTCCGGCAGTTGAGCCCAGGCCGCGGCCTTCGCCCGATACAGGTCCATGTCGGCGTCGTGGTACAGGTCCATGGGGTCGCTGACGACGCCGGCTGCGACCCCGAAGCTGACCGGCACGGGATTCGCGCGGGCCAGGCCCTCGAGCACCGCGCGCCCTTCCTCCTCGTCCGTGTCCGGGAGGACGACGAGGAATTCGTCGCCGCCGAGGCGGGCCAGGATCCCGCCGCGCGGCACCTGCTGCGCCCACGCCTCGGCGGCGTCGCGGAGCAGGGCGTCTCCCGCGGGATGCCCGTGCTCGTCGTTGAACGCCTTGAACCCGTCGACGTCGAGCAGACCGAGGCAGACCCAGGCGCCGCGGTCGCGCGGCCGCGATCGCAGTTCGAGGTCGAGGCCGGCGCGGTTGCGCAGCCCGGTGAGCGGATCTCGGGTCGCCGCGTTCACCAGCAGGCGCCCGACGGCCCCGAAGATCGCACCGGAGCCGAGCAGCGCCGCGGCGACGACCACGTAACCGACCCACAGCAGGCGCGTCGGGGCCAGGGCCGCGGCGCCGAGGGTGGCGGCGGTGAGCGTCCCGATCCACAGGACGGCCTGCCGCGGCGGCCAGAACGCCGCGAGATACATCGACAGGAACATCGAGCCCATGACGCTGATGAGGATGCGGGAGGGGTCGACGTGGAACGCGATCACCGCCGGCATCGCGGCGACCGCGCACGCGGTGGCGGCGACGATGGGGGTGCGCCCCAGACGCCGTGGCGTCCACCGCAGGATCACCAGCCCGGCGATGCCCAACGCCAGCGCCGAGGCCATGCCGGCGAAGCTGCCGGATCGCGCGACCGCTGGATCGAGCAGGGCCGCAACGATTCCTACTGCGACGAGCCCGGTGCTGATCGCCAGGTACCACGCGAGCAGACGGCGCCGCTGGACGCGGAGATTCGCCGTCGCACCGTGCAGCACCTGGCGATCGCCCACACCAGGATTATCCCGTTCGTCGCACCGTTCGTGTCCGGCTCGGCGAAATGCCGCGGGTCACCGACCCGGCAGCCACTGCATCGCCTTGACGAACGGCGGCATCACCTTCGACCACAGCTTCGGCGGAACCCCGCGGGGTCCACCGAGATTCATCACCCGGGTCGTCGCGATCGTCTGCGGCTCGGTGTACTTGATCAGGCCCTCCGCGCCGTGGCGCCGGCCCATGCCCGAGATGCCCATGCCGCCCATCGGTGCGTCGGTGCTGCCCCATGCGGGCGCGTAGCCCTCGTCGACGTTGACGGTGCCGGCCCGCACCCGCGCCGCGATCGCCTCGCCCTGCGCCTTGGTGCCCGCCCACACGCTGGCGTTGAGTCCGTACTCGGTGTCGTTGGCGCGGCGGATCGCCTCCTCGACGTTGTCCACCGGGTACACCGACACGAGCGGACCGAACGTCTCCTCCCGGTAGCACTCGGCGTCCTCGGGAACGTCGGTGAGCACCGTCGGCTCGTAGAACAGCGGGCCGAGGTCGGGCCGGGCCTTGCCGCCGGCCACGACGGTGGCGCCCTTGGCGACCGCGTCGTCGACATGTCCGGAGACGGCCTTGACCTGGGTCTCGTTGACCATGCTGCCCATTTCGACGCCGTACTCGTAGCCCGGGCCGAGCGTCATGTTCCGCACCCGCTCGCCGAGCATGCGGATGAATTCGGGGGCGACGGACTTCTCGACGTAGATCCGTTCGATGGAGATGCACAGCTGCCCGGAGTTGGAGAAGCACGCCCGCACGGCGGCGTCGGTGACCTCACGCAGATTCGCCCCGGCGGTGACGATCATCGGGTTCTTGCCACCGAGCTCGGCGGAGAACCCGATCAGGCGACGGCCCGCCTGCTCGGCGAGGAGGCTGCCGGTCTGCGAGGAGCCGGTGAACATCAGGTAGTCGGCGTTCTCGACGAGGGCGGTGCCCACGACGGAGCCGGGTCCGGGCACGACGGCGAACAGGTCGCGCGGCAGGCCGGCCCGGTAGAGCAGTTCGACGACGGCCAGCGCGCAGTAGGGGGTCTGGCTGTCGGGCTTGAGGACGACGGCGTTGCCGGCGAGCAGTGCGGCGATCGCGTCGGAGACCGCGAGGGTCATCGGGTAGTTCCACGGCGCGATGACCCCCACGACCCCCTTCGGGTGGTAGTGCACGGTGGTCCTCGTCAGGCCGGGCAGCATGCCCGTGGCGCGGCGCGGACGCAGCAGCTTGGGAGCGGTCCGCGCGTAGTAGCGCGCGGTCAGGGCGATGTCGAGGACCTCTTCCTGCGCCGAGGCGCGAGCCTTGCCGGTCTCGGCCTGGGCCATGTCCATCAGCTCTTCGCGGTGCGCCAGCACGAGGTCGTGGTAGCGGTGGAAGATCTCGGCGCGTTGCTCGACGGAGCGGCGCGCCCAGTCGGCCTGCGCGACGCGGGCACGCTCGAGGGCGGCTCTGGCGTCGTCGGCGGTGCCGACCGGGACCGTCGCGAGTTCACGACCGGTGAAAGCTTCCACGACCGAGCGGGTGGGACGGCTCGCCGCGTCCGGGATGGCGATGAGCTCGGCCAACCGGGCGAAGGTGGCAGCGCTGGGAGCTGGCATGTCGAACCCCTACTGGTGAGTAGTTCTGGCGGTTACACCAACCTACCGTGCAGCGTGGCCCTTGTCACAGGGCGGGCTGGTCCTCTGCACACCTGTGCCGCGCGGTCGGCGCACCGAGGTGTCGAACCGTCGGCGACGTCGCGGAGGCGGGGGTCGAGTCGTGCACGCGCGGCCCCCGGACCGGCCGGCGTGTCGGATGCGGCAGCAGAGCCGTGAAGAGGACGGAGTTCGTGGGACGACAAACCCCGCCGGAGAGAGCTTGGGGCAACTCCGGCGGGGTCTGGGCCACCGTGCAGGGGGGTGACGGTGGCTGTGAGAGATCATACCGAGCGCATGACAGCACTGTGAGGGATTCGCCCGACACGACTCGCGGCCTGAGCGGAGGTTTCGATCCTGTCGTCCCCCGGACCTGCAGACCGCCCTTCCCGTGCCCGGCTCGTGCGTCGCGGGGATGTCGTTATCCGAGTCGCCCTCCCCACCCGCACCCGCGGGCGCAGAACCCCACGACGCCGATGTCGCGGCGGGAGCCGTCCGCGAACGACATCACCTCTGCCACGGCGACAGCGTCGGCCCCACACGCCGGGCACCGATACCCGGGCACGGACACGGAATCCGTGTCGACCGGCCACAATGTCTCCCCCACAAGGGGACCATACGCGCGGGAACAACCGGTTGGGCGGTATTTTCGACGACCCGTCGCTCGGAGGCAGTCCGTACCGAGCCTGCGCCGCAGTCAGGCCGGCAGGTCCGCCTGCCAGGACATGGTGACCGTCGTGCCGGTTCCGGCGGTACTCACCCGGGTGTGGGTGGTGAGCGCCGCGATCAGCTCCAGCCCCCGGCCCCGAGACCCGGTGTGCGACGCGCGCATCCCGGCTCGCCACCGGCCGTGGTCGGCGACGGTGATCTCCAGGTCCCGCTCGTGGGCGACGAAGGTCGCATCCACCTCCACCACCCCACCGGGGAGACCGGCGTCCCGGCCGGGGTAGGCGTGTTCGACGACATTGGCCAACGCCTCGTACACCGCGGCGACGACGTCCTGGCGGCATCGGTCGTCGACACCGATGCGGGCGAGCCAGCCGGCCAGGGCGCGGCGCAGCGAGGTGATCTCTGCGGCGGTGGCCGGAGCTTGCCGATACCAGCAGACGGTGGAAGTGATCGACGGATCGAGCGGATGCCGGTGCATAGCGGTCCTCGCGGTCTCTGGCACAGTAGATCCCCGGCTGAGTGAAACCGTCGGCGAACAGGTCGACCACCGCACGACTTCGCTTTCGGGTAAGCATATTCGTTTTTCGGCACACCCTGGGAGTGGATGTCCGCGCGCAGGCGGACAGGCGCGCGAGTCGGCACCGGATCCGAGCCGGCGGTGACCGAGGCGGGCAAGCATCGCATCGACGCACCGAGACGGGTAGGTTCGAGGTGAGCGGGTCGCAGCGGCGGCCGCGGGAACCGGCCGAAGGAGGCACGCGATGACGCCTCCACGAAAGCCGGAGTCGGACGCCCTGGCCGCGGTCTATGCGGGAATGTCGGGGCTGGCGCTGTCGGAACAGACCCTCTCGAGTGTGGTGGAGTTGACCACCTCGCTGACCAAGGACACCCTGCCCGGTTCGGTCGGGGCCGGCATCACGCTGCTCGCCGGAGACGGCGCCGAGACCACGACGGCGGCGACCGATCCGGTGGTCGAGCGGCTCGATGCGCTGCAGTACGAACTCGGGGAAGGACCGTGCCTGACTGCGCTGCGGGACCGGGTCATGGTGCGGGTCGACGATCTGGCGACCGAATCGCGATGGCCGCGGTGGTCGGCACTGGCCGCGCGAGCCGGAATGGGTGCCGTGCTCAGCGCCCCGTTGGTCTCGGCCGACCGCACGCTCGGTGCGATCAAGGTGTATTCGGCGCGTCCGCATGCCTACACCGGCGCCAGCGAGGATCTACTGCGGCGGTTCGCCGCCCAGGTCGCTCTGCTGTTGGCAAACGCGTCCACCCTCGCCGGCTCCGAGCGACTCGGCGATCAGCTCAAGGAGGCGCTACGCACCCGGGACCTGATCGCCACCGCCAAAGGGATCGTGATGCTGCGCGAGCACCTCGGCGCGGACGAGGCGCTGCGATGGATGCTCGCGTCCGCCGAGCGTGAGCACACCCCGATGCGGGAGGTGGCCGCGGCGATCCTCGCTACTGTCTTCGAGCAGTCGTGAGTCGCGCGATGGAACACTATCCCGAGCACCGCCCCCGCCCGATGCGGAGTATGCCCGACGGCAGCGATCGCCACCGGTTCCTGGCGGCGCTACGGGCCAGTGGGTTGAGTGTCGAGCAGTTGTGGTTGCGGTATTTCGGTCTCGGTGGTGAGGCCGGCAAGGTGGAGATCGAGGCGTATCTCAGCGGATTGCTGCCACTGCCGCCGTTGCAGCACGACCTCCTCGCCCACGCGATCAACGAACGGCTCGACGAACTCGCCCCACCGCGCGCTCCGTATTCCACCGACCTGCCACCGTCGGCCGCCACCGACGGCTGTGCGCCGTCGGCGGCCCGCCCGGACGGCACCCACCCGGACCGGCACCGCCCCACCCCACGAACCGACCCCGGCCACGCCACCGATCACGACGACGGCGACCGCAACGACGGCGCCGGGAGCGATCGAGACGGATCCTCCGGATAGGGGAAAACGGACGGCGAACTTCGCAGTTCCGGCGAGGCGACCCGGGTTCGGTCGAGAACGACCCGACCGCCGACGGAGGCGGGCATGGGCGTCCCCAGCCCCCTGCGCCAGGGCGCGACCCGCCCCGTCGGCGGTTGTGACCGGGCGCGGCCACCGCAGGGAGCAGGAAGGCGGCGGACCGCCCTCGGAGCCCACCGGCACACTCGGCGCCCGGAGCGCACCTGCGGTGCACCCAGGCGGAACACACCCACCACATCTGTTCGTTCCGGGGGTCAGTGTATTCGTTTTCGACGGCGGCGACGACGAATACCGGGGTCCGTTCCAGCAACCGAACGATCCGATCCGGGGCTGCTCCGCCCCGGCGCCGAAGCGGGGTCGGTCACGCCGACAGGGTCTGGCTGGGGAGCCGGCCGTAGGCGGCACGGTATTGCTCGGCGAAACGTCCCGTCTTGGCGAAGCCCCAACGGGCCGCGATCGCGGACACGGTGTCACCGCCGGCCGGATCCGCAGCCAGCAGATCGCGGTGGGCTCGTTCCAGACGCACCCGGCGCAGGTAGCCGAGCGGCGTGATCTGATGGTGGCGCAGAAAATCGTACTGCAGTGCCCGCGCACCGATCCCGGCAGCCGCGACGATGTCCGCCAGCCGGATCCGGGACTCGGCGTGAGCGTCGATGAAGGCGATCGCGCGCTGCAACGCGGCGGGTTCGCCAGGACGTGCCAACATTTTCCGGATCACCGGCGGCTCGTCGATCCGGCCCGAACCGAGCACCGACTGCGCCAACTCCAGCAGCGGCATCCCCGCCTCCCGCGACGCCGACACCAACACACCACCGGCATCCTCGGCGGTCAGGCGATGACGTTCCATCAACACACCCGTAGCTCGCTCGACCACCACCCGGGACGCGAGCGCCTGCTCCCACCCCTCCCCCTCCCGCGTGCCGGTACCGACAGCGGAGGGCAGGCTCTGCCCGAAAGACGAATCGATCACCTCCTCATCACAGCACCGACTGCCACCATCGCGCACCCTCCCCGCACCCCGGGCTTGCCCGGCTCGATCTCTACCGAGTCACCCTGATCCATAGTGCTGTCGATCTTCGGAAGGTAACTGCCGAGACCGAACGCTCTTCGGACTCCGAAGATGGGGACATGTCACCCGTGTGGGTTGTCGGTCGTGTCGCCGCCTGTTCGTACAGTGCCCGTGTGGAGAACACCGAACTGACCGTCGCAATCTGGAACACCATGTGGGCCAACGCCTCCAGCCCCCGCGGGCAGCGCATCCGGCACGTGCTGCGCGAGGCGGATGCGGACCTGCTGATCGTCACCGAAGGCCAATGCGACCTGCTCCCCGACGGCGGTCATGTCGCCGACGCCGGTACCGACTGGGGCTACGACACCACCGCGCATCCGCTGCGCCGCAAGACGCTGCTGTGGTCCCGGTGGCCGCTCACCGACCTCACTTCCTTGCCCACCGGTGCCGGGGCCGGTCGCGTGCTGACCGCGAGCGCCGACTCCCCACTCGGCCCGATCCGGGTGCTGGCGGTGTGCATCCCGTGGGCGAGCGCGCATGTGACCACCGGGCGTCGGGATGCGACGAACTGGTCCGAGCACCTCGAATGCTGCGACCAGATCGAGAAGCTGGCGGCCCAGTTCGACCCGCGGATCCCCACGATCGTCGCCGGCGACTTCAACCAGCGGATCCCGCGGCGACGCCAACCCATCCGGGTGTTCGAGCGGCTGCTCGAAGTAATGGACCGATGGACCTTGCACACCGGCGGCGAGGTCGAGCACGGACCGTTGATCGATCACATTGCCTCCGACCTGCCCTGCACCGGTCTGCGGACCTGGGCCGGCAGTGACGAGGCCGGAAAGCTGAGTGATCACGCCGGGGTGGTCTGCACCCTGCGCGCCACCATATAGAGCCGCCCGACGCGGATACCGTGCTTCCCGGTTCCTTGCGCCGCCGTACGCGTGACCGATCGCCGCAATCCGTGAACCTCAGCCGGCGCGGAGAGGAATCCTCGTGCCGAATTGCAGCCTCGGACGATCGACGATTCGGCGAACCCCGCGTCATGTCCTCGCCGCCGGCGAACACGGGCAACCGCTACGGCTACGTCCGGGGTGATCTGCACGGACCGCTGCAGCCGTGCGTAGCCCAGCCGCAGGACCCGCTCAGCGGCCTCCGGGTCGGTAGATGTGGGCGCGGGGTCGACGCCGACGATCAGGAGGACACGGTGCTCGTCGTCGACACGGAGCAGGATGCGGTAGTCGCCGCGGCGGGCGCTGCGCAGGCCCTCCAGCTCGTAACGCAGCGGCTTGCTCATCCGGTGAGGATTCTCTGCCCGCGGGCCGGAGAGGAACTCGACGACCACACGCACGATCCGTCCGGGTAGCCGGGACAGCGCTCCAGATCCGGAAGAGCCCGTACAGCGGCACCATGGGGCTATGGACATCGCGCCCGAACCCGCCGATCCCGACACTCGTGACTGGACCTTCGTGCTCGACGGAGGGTGCCCCGAGTGCGGGTACACGCCGCACGATCCGACCACGACCGGTGAACGCTTGCGATCCGGCGTGCCACGCTGGCAGGCCGTGCTGCGGCGGCCGAACGTCGCCGAGCGGCCCGCTCCGAAGGTGTGGTCGGCGCTCGAGTACGCCTCCCACGCGCGTGACCTCATCGTCGTCCTCGGACAACGAGTGCAGGCGATGATCACCGACAACACTCCGACGTTCGCCGATTACGACGGCGAGGCCGAGGCGATCCGTCGGCGGTTCTGGGCGGCAGATCCCGCCGACGTGGCCCGGCAGATCGCTCTACGTACCGACGAGACCGTCGAGATCATCGAGGGCGTCGAGGACTGGCGGCGCGACGGCCTGCGCAGCGACGGCCGGAGGTTCACCATTGTGCAGTTGAGCCAGTATCTGCTGCACGACGTCGAGCACCATCTGCACGACGTCGCGGGCTGATCCGGCCGAGCCGCGTACGCGTCCCGGGCAGTGAAGCTCACGAAACTCACTGCAAAACAACATAATTCCCAAAACCGTACTGGACCGGCACCGAACCGGGTGGTGCGCCCGCCCGCGGGGCCCGAACCACCGTCGCGACCGCACGTCGCACCGACGTCGCGGGCGCCCCGCCGCCTCGGCCCGGGACGTGCCCTCACACCAGGCCGATCCCGGTCCCGGGCACCGATCGAAGGCGCGGTCGACAGTCTCGGAGGATGCGCACACCCGGTCCCGGACTTTCGGTCGCGAGGGGACGTCGAGTTCACTGCCGAGCCCACCGTCGACCTCCGAACCGTGCCCGTGTCGGCGTTCGCCAGATCTCCCCGCGACACCCTGAGCTGCGACGAGATGCGGAAGGCCACGCCGAAGGGGCACGGCACCGATCGGCGAGCGCACCGACTGCCTCGATCGTCCGCAGCGCCGAGCTCGGCCTGCTCCGTGCGCGCGACCCGTGACCGAACCGTTATAGTCGGCGCCATGACGTCAGTTCTCGGTGTGTCGGTCGGGGCCAGCGCTGTGCGCTTCGCGTGCCGCGACACCGAGAGCCCCCATGGTCCGATCTTCCGATCACGGTCGGTGACCGCGACCCTCGAACGCCCGGGGGACCTGACCGCCGCATCTCTCGACACGGTGCTCACCGAAACCGATGAGATCGACGAGGTCCAGGCCATCGGCGTCGCGTACCGGAACCAGGCGCAGGCCGGTGCCGTCCAGGCCGCGATGACCCGACTCGAGATCGGCCACTTCCACTTGGTCCCCGAAGTGACGGCCGCGCTCGAGATGCTGGAGACGTCCGGAGATCTCGGCGACTACGAGACGCTCGTGTTCTACGACCTCGGCAGTTCCGGCCTCACCGTCACCGTCGTCGACCGCACCACCGGGATCGTGCTGAGCACCGCACGCTCGGAGCGGATCAGCGGCGACCTCGTCGACCGGCTGATCTACGACCACCACCTGGAACTGCACCGCTTCACCCCGCCGGCCGACACGGCAGCACGGCTCGCCCTCACCGCCCGGTGCCGCGACGCGAAGGAGCAGCTGTCCACCACCGGCGCGGTGTGCATGCCCGGTGAGGGCGGTCTGCTGCTGCTCTCCCAGGACAGCTTCGAGTCGCTCATCGACGGCCCCGTGAAGACGTCGGCCCGCCTCACCCGTGACGTCATCCGCCGCTCGGGGCGCACCCCCGACGCCGCGGTGCTCATCGGCGGCGGTGCGCATATTCCGCTGGTCACCTCCGTGATGGAGTCCTGGCTGGACGTCCCGGTGATCGTGCCCGCACAGCCCGAACTCGTCGCGGCCGAGGGTGCGGCACTGCTGGCCCGCCCGGCCGCCGGCGTGGTGATGTCCCCGACGCAGGCATCCGCGCCACACGAGACGAGCAACACCGTCGAAACCCGGCACACCGTCGAGAAGACCGCACCACCGCGCACACGTCGGCGCCTCCTTCTCGCCGGCAGTGTCCTCACCGTCGTCGCGGCGATCGGCCTCGGCACCGTCCTGCTGCCGGATTCCGAACGGGACGCACAGCCCACCGCCCCGCCAGAGCCCGCTACGACCGCCGACCTGACCCCGCCTCCGGAAGCCGCCCCGCCGGTGCTCGACAAGTCGAGGATCCCCGCACCGACCGAGGCGCCCACCACGTACCAGCCGCAGACACAGAATCCGACACAGACCCCTACCACCCCTCAGACGCAGAACAGCGCGCCGGCCGACACATCGGCTCCGCCGCCCCCACCGGAACCAGCCCCCCTCATTCCCGGTCTGCCGCAGTACCAGCTGCCGACACTTCCCCCGCCCCCGCCGCTCCCTCTACCGGAATTGCCCCGAATACCGGGACTCTGAACCCCCAGTCCACACCATCGACATGTTCTGACGCTTGGCCCTTGCTCGGCGGCAGGCCTGCGAGCCCCCATCAGCTGTGGTGGACAAGCACGATTATCCTCATTCATGATGTACCGCAACGAGTTACAGATTCCGAGCTGGGTATAACCCATCACCCGACCACGTAGTCCGGGCCCGTGACGTGGGCGTACTGGGGTAAGCCCCAGGGGGTGGTGGGAATCGGGTGAGGGCTTCCGGCCAGGTCCGTGGTTTGTTGCTCCGTCGGCGAGGGGGAGCCATCGCGTAGTGATCGACGAGTTACCTCTCATAGTGACTCACAGAATGCGACTACGCGATGACCCACGACGATTCTGCCCTGCTCGCCCAACTCGACGCGCTCAAGGCGCCGACAGTGCGGACGTGTTCGCCGAACTGATCCGCATCGGCCTGCAGGCGTTGATCGAAGCCGAGGCCACCGAGAAGCCCGGCGCCGGCCGCTACGAGCGCACCGCCACCCGCACCACGTACCGCAACTCAAAGCCGCCGTGGCACAGCAGTTTGCGGGTTCGTCGTGGCAGTGGTGCCGGGTGCACTTCATGCGCAACATCCGGGCGGCGGTGGCGACCATGTGGTTGTTGCCGGAAGTTCATCGGGGGGTCATGCGGCATCGAGGAGTCGGTCGTGGTCGTCGAGCCGCTGCAAATGCCGTGCAGGTCGGTGCGGGTATAGAGCCACCGGAACGGCGTGGCAGTGGCGTTGTAACACTCCGCGAACCGCGACAAGCGGTCTTCGGCTGCCCCGAGATCGGGGAAGTCATTGGGAGTAAGAACCTTCCGCTGCACCATGGAGAAGTAGATTTCGACCTGATCGAGCCACGACGCATGCACCGGGTATGGACCGTCACCGCATTCGGATACCGCTGCGCCAACCGATCGACCGCGGTGCGAGGAACTGTTGTCGACAATCCAGAACACGCACCGGGCCGACGCGTACGGCTCGCGTGTCATGACTTGATCGACCCTAGCGGTGAACGGCTCGATACCGGTGGAGGACTCGCACCGGCCGAACACCGTCGCCCGGCGCACTGAGCCTGCCCCCTCGGGAGTGGACACCCTGACAATGGTTCGTGGAGGAACCAGGAGGGATGTTCACATGGGACGTCGGTCTCGGTACACGGAGGAGTTCCACCGGGACGCGGTCGCGTTGCCTCGCACAGCCGACGGCACCCGTACCTACGCGGCAGTGACCTCGGACCTGGGGATCAGCGGCGAGACCCTGCGGACCTGGGTCCGCACGGACAACGCGTCGGGTCAAGGCTCAGCAGCCAATCACGCGGGCTCCTTTCCGAAGGATTTCGGTCTGGCTAGGAGGAAGCGAACGGGGTGTCCCGATTACCGGCCGATCCCGTAGTGACGGTCTCGACGACGTTGTGGACGACGCACTTCGGGGTGAGCGGCGCGAACCGGCACTGCTCGTGGAACCACACGTGCTCCCAGTCCACCGCCGGCTCCGGATCGCTGACGGCGGCGAGCGGGACGTCCGTGGCGCTCGCCGCCGGAAACGCGCCGGGCGGCGGAGTGGGGATGACTCCACACTTGCTGGAGCCACCGTCGAGGAAATTGCAGTTGAGGGCGGCACCGAGAAGGCTGGGAATGTCGTCGACACTGCCGGGAGCAGCGTTCGCCGTGGCCGGTACGGCAAGGGTAAGAGCGGTGCAGCCGAACACAGCGGCAACAAGACGCTTCACGAAGACCTCGATTCAGTGAAATAAACCTACCGGTCGGATTGATCGGACAAATCCCCGAAGTGTTACCTCCCTCGCCTCGGAAGCCCTCGGCATCCCCGTCCACTCGCTCCTCGGGCGACCCCCGGGGTGGGATCGGTTCTGCCCGCCAACCTGGAGGCACGCCGTCGGCCGGGCTCAGACACTGCGCAGATGACTTCGCGCATACTTCTCGAGGGAGAGCGGAATCTTGGCCTCAGTGCAAGAGATTTCCCAGGGCACCCGCGGCGGCCATGACGGCCGCGGCGAGCTGTTCTTCTCCTGCCGTGAGCTCGAATACGGAGATGCCCACGGCAGCTTGTGTGCCGCCGGGACGACTCGGGACGGCGGCGGAGATGCCGATGGCCGCGGGGATGATTTCGCCTTGCGATAGTGCATAACCGCGGCGGCGTGCCGCGCCGACTTCGGGGCGTTCACCGTCCGTCGGCGGCATCGAGGCCAGGATCGCCAGGCCCGCGGAGCCACGGTCGATCGGATCCACCTGGCCGGGCCGGAATGCGATGTGCATTCTGGATCGTCGCGGCTCGACCACCATCATCGCGCGCACGTCGGACTCCGATTCACGCACCACCAGGTGGGCGGTTGCCTCCACCGTGTCCGCGAGTTCCTCGAGGATCGGCCGCGCCAGGGTACGCAGGTCCTGCTCGACGGAGTCGGCAAGCGTCACGAGCCCGGTGCCGAGCGAGATCCGCTTGCGGTCGTCGCGCCGGCACAATCGGTGCGCCTCGAGCGTGCGGATCAGCCGGTGCGCGACCGTGCGGTGTACGCCGATCCCGTCCGCGATCTCGCTGACCGTCAGTCCGCGCGGATGGGCAGCAAGCAGTTCGAGGATTTCCAGCCCGTGGTGCAGTGTCTTCGACATTCCCGAGTCCGGCTGTACGCGGACGATGTCCGAGTCGGCCGTTCGCTCCGGCCGTGACCCCACCTGTGTCATCACCATGCCTCCCTTGACAGGTGTGAACCGTACCACCTAGCGTATTCTTTAGTCGCACACATAGTGCGATAATAGCACACAGTGAGAATGGTTCAAGTGTCATGACGCCCAGCGATACGGATGTCGACGCGACGGTGCTCGCGCAGCTTCACCAGCTCTACGCTCGGCAGAGCCACCTCATCGACGGTGGCGCGGCCGAGGAGTGGGCGCGGACGTTCACCCCGGACGGGGAGTTCTGTTCGCCCAGTTACCCGGCGCCCGTCGTCGGTGCCGAGGAGCTCACGGCGTTCGCCGAGCGGTTCCTCGCGGCCGCGACCGCGGCCGGCGAAGTGCACCGGCATGTGATCACCAACGTCGACGTCGAGCCCGGCGACAGGGACACCCTCGCGGTGCGGGCCTATCTGCAGATCGTGGCCACGGTCCGCGGTGGGCAATCGCGCGTGGTGCGTTTCACCACCCTCACCGACCGGGTGGTCCGCCACGACGGCGCCTGGCGGATCGCGCGACGCACCGTCCGTCGCGACGACTTCTGAAAATCCACAAGACCTTTCGTACTCCTTTCGATACCGCTCTCCTGGAGGACCTCGACCATGAATACCGACACCACCGACGCCCAGAACCCGGGCCGCACCGTCACCACCGCGCTGACCACCGTGTACCCGGAAATGGTCGGCAAGGTCGCCGTCGTCACTGGCGCCGCCCGGGGCATGGGCGCTCGATTCACCCAGGGCCTGGCCACCCGCGGCGTACACGTCGTCGCCGCCGACATCGACGACGTGCAGATGAAGGAAACCGCCGACGAGATCAACGCCGCGCTCGCCGCGAATTCCCTGGCGGACCAGCCCGGTACTGTGCTCGGGACACGCGTCGATGTCACGAACGCCGAGGACCACGAGAGCCTCGCGCAGGTGGCGCTGCAGACGTTCGGACGCATCGACTTCTGGGTCAACAACGCGGGCATCTTCCCCTTCGCCCTGGCCGAGGAGATCTCGCCCGAGCAGATCGCCGCGACACTCGACGTCAATGTCGAAGGTGTCCTCTTCGGCGCGCAGGCCGCTGCCCGCCACCTGCAGCCCGGTGGGGCGATCGTCAACATGTCGTCGGTGTCGGCGCTCCGGGTCCGCAAGGGCCGCGGCGCCTACTGCACGTCGAAGGCCGCGGTCGCACATCTGACCGAAGCCCTCGCCGTCGAGTTCGGCGACAAGGGCATCCGGGTCAACTCGATCGCTCCCGGCTATATCGACACCGAGATGACGCGGTGGGTGCAGGACGATCCGGCTGCGCTGGCGCACGCCCTCGACGTCGTGCCGCTGCACCGCCTCGGTTCCCCGGAAGAGGTCCTCGGCCCGCTGTTGTTCCTGCTCTCCGACAGCGCCCGCTACGTGACCGGTCACTCCATCGCTGTGGACGGCGGCTCCCGTCATGTCTGAGTCCACCGTCCTCGTCCCGTCGGCCGACCGATTCACCTCCCGGACCGCCGGGCAGACCGCCGTCGACGGCGGCCTCCCTTCCCATTGCTCGAACGACCGCCCCGGCGCGGAGACAGGGAACGCATTGTCATGACCGACGACACCTGGGACGTCATCGTCATCGGCGGCGGCGGAGCCGGCCTGGCCGCGGCGGTCACCGCGGCCGAACAGGGCGCATCGGTGCTGTTGTTCGAGTCCGAGACCGAACTCGGCGGCTCCACGCAGCTCTCGGCCGGTCTGTTCACCGCCGCCGGCACCAGCGTTCAGCGGGGCCTGGGCATCGAGGACTCGGCCGAGAAATTCTTCCAGCACTACATGGATCTCAACCAGTGGATGCTTCAGCCGGGACTGATCCGCACTTTCTGCGAGAACGCCGGACCCACCCTCGAATGGCTGATCGAGCTCGGTGTGCAGATCCCGGCCCGCGAGTCCGCGAACGCACACATGCCCGGACTGTGCCAGGCCGGCGTCGAGGACGTCTGGCGCGGGCACGTGCCCAAGGACCAGGGATACGGCTTGGTCCAGGTCCTCGACAAGGCCCGACGCAGGCACGGTGTCGAGGTGGTCCTGGGCACCCGGGTCCAGAAACTGCTCGTCGAGGACGGCCGCGTCGTCGGTGTGGTCGCGGACGACCTCGACGTCCCGGCTCACGCCGTGGTCGTCGCCTCCGGGGGCTTCGCTCAGGATCCCGAGCTGGTCGACCGCTACTATCCTGTCGCGAACAACGCCGGCGAGTCGCTGTTCGTGGTCGCCGCCCCGGGCAGCCGAGGCGATCACCTCGCGTTCGGTCGTGACGTCGACGCCGCCGTCACCGGCGACGGTTGGGGACTGATGCTCCCGACCGCCTACTTCCAGCGATACCACCACTGGCAGTCCGGCTTCCCGCCGAAGTCGCGGATCCACGTCAACCGGCACGGCCGCCGGTTCATGGACGAGGACGCCTCCTACGCGGTCTCCACCGGCATCATCGAGGCCCAGGACGGCCCGGTGTGGGCGATCTTCGACGAGCGGGCCCGGCTCGGCCTGCCCAGCGGGTACACCGACTGGATCCCCGACCGCATCGCCGAGGAAGCCGACGCCGGTCGGACGCTGCGAGCGGGCACCCTGGCCGAGCTGGCCGCGCTGCTCGAGGTACCCGCCGACGTGCTGACCGTCACCGTCGAGCGGTGGAACGCGCAGCTCCCGGCCGGTACCGACGACGACTTCCTGCGCCACCGCACCCTGGCCAACAAGGGCTCGACCGCCGCCCCGGACCCGATCGCGCACGGTCCGTTCTACGCCGTGAGAGTGCTGCCCGCCGAGCTGGTCTGCACACACGCCGGCCTCGAGATCGACAGCAACGCCGCCGTCGTCGACCGGACCGGATGCCCGATCCCCGGTCTGTTCGCAGCCGGGGAAGCCGGGGCCGGAATCCTCGGACTCCGGTACGTCGGCGGCGGCAACGCCGTCGCCAACGCCCTGACCATGGGCCGGATCGCCGGTCGCAACGCGGCACGCGCCTCCCGCCCCTCGTCCACGCACCCCTCCGCCCTCACCTCTGCCCGCCCCTGACCTCGGGGTCTTCACCCCGGTCCCGCACACCCCAAAGGACGCGCCATGATTGGTGATTCCCCCGTGATTCCCGTCGCGGACGAACCTGCGCACACCCAGTCCCCTCCGAAGAAGCAGTCGACCGCCACGGTCATCCGCGCCGCCGTCGTCGGCACCGTCGTCGAGTACTACGACTTCGGCATCTACGGCTACATGGCCACCACCATCGCCGCACTGTTCTTCGTCTCGGACAACCCCACGGCCGGGCTGCTCGGCACCTTCGCCACGTTCGCCGTCGCGTTCTTCCTCCGGGTGCCCGGTGGAATCTTCTTCGGTCACATCGGAGACAAGTACGGCCGCAAGAACGCCCTGTCGTGGACGATCCTCCTGATGGTGGTGGCCACCGCCGGCATCGGCCTGCTGCCGTCGTACTTCACCCTCGGTCTGTGGGCCACGGCGATCCTCGTCCTGGCCCGCTGCCTGCAGGGCTTCGCCGCGGGTGGGGAGCTGGGCGGTGCCAACGCCTTCGTCTCGGAGTCCGCACCCGCCCGCTGGCGCGGGATGCAGACCTCGATGGTGAACACCGGCACCTACCTCGGCTCGCTGGCGGCCTCGCTGGTCGCGCTCGCCCTGACCTCGGTCTTCGACGACGAGACCGTGCTCGCGTGGGCATGGCGGATCCCGTTCCTGCTCAGCATCGTCATCGGTGTCATCGGGGTGTGGATCCGAACCCAGCTCGAGGACACCCCGGAATTCGAAGAACTCGCAGAAAGCGGCGAGACGAAGAAGCTCCCGATCCGGGAACTGCTGGCCACTTCCCGCGGCAGCGTCGTGAAAATCATCTTCCTCGGCGCCCTGATCACCGGCGGCTACTACATCGCCTCCGTCTACGCCGCCACGTACCTCAAGACCACCGGCGGCCACACCTCGCAGGTCGCGTTCCTGTCCACCTCCCTGGCCCTGGTGCTCGGTGTCATCACCCTTCCCCTCGCCGGCTGGGCGTCCGACAGGTGGGGCCGCAAGCCGGTGCTGTTCACCGGCAGCTTCGCCGCCATCGTCCTCGGCGTCCCGATGTTCATGATGATGGCGGGCGGCAGCATCTGGCAGGCCGTGGTGGGCCAGTCGGTCCTGTTCATCTGCGTCTCCGTGGTCAACGGGGCGTCGTACGTCACGTACGTCGAGATGCTCAAGACCTCGGTGCGCTACACCGGACTCGCGTTCGGCAACAACGTCACCAACATGGTCCTCGGTGGCACCGCCCCGTTCATCGCGACCTACCTCATCGCCCTCACGGGTAATCCCCTCGCCCCCGCCGGGTATTTCGTGCTCACCGCGGTCCTCACCTTCGTCACGGTCTTCTTCGTCACGGAGACCAAGGGCTGCGAACTGAAGACCGACTGACCCAGACAAGGACAGCGCTATGAACACCGAGTTCTCCGGCAAGACCGTCGCCGTCACCGGTGCCGGCAGCGGGATGGGCCGTGCCGAAGCACAGCTGCTCGCCTCCCTCGGGGCGCATGTGTGGGTCGCCGACATCGACTCCACCGCCGGCGAAGCCGTCATCGACCAGATCCGGGACAAGGGCGGTGCCGCCGACTTCCACCGGCTCGACGTCACCGACCCCGACGCGTGGAGTCGATTCGCCGAGGTGATCGACGCCGCCGACGGGAACCTCGACGGACTGGTGAACAACGCTGGGGTGAGTTTTCGATACGGGATCGAGGACACCTCCGTCGAGGACTGGCGGCGGGTCATGGCGATCAACCTCGACAGCGTGTTCTACGGCATGCGGGCGTGCGCGCCGTTGCTCAAGTGCAACGGTGGTGGCTCGATCGTCAACATCTCCTCGATCGCCGGTATGCTCGGCTACTTCGCCGCCGCCTACGGCGCCAGCAAATGGGGCGTCCGCGGCCTGTCGAAGGTCGGCGCACTCGAGTTCGCCGAACACCACGTGCGCGTCAACTCGGTCCACCCCGGGCTCGTCGAGACGCCGCTGCTGACCTCGGGTACGACGGAATTCGTCGACGAGAGCCTGAAATCCGTTCCCGCCGGCCGGTCGGCCGACCCCGACGAAGTGGCCGAAACCGTCGCATTCCTGTTGTCGGACAGATCGACGTACATCACAGGCACCGAGATCGTCATCGACGGCGGCCTGACCTCCGGCGGCCTCTACCACCGCATCACCCGGGAGCTCGGCTGACATGTCACTCGAGGACAAAGCCGTCATCACCGACGTGCTGCACCGGTACGCCCGCTACGTCGACCGCGCAGACTTCGACCGCGTCGCCGAATGCTACTTCCCGGATGCCATCGACACCCACGGCGGCTACATCGGGACGGTCGACGGACTGATCGAGGACATGAAAACCCGGCACCGCACGATCGACTCCTCGATGCACTACATCAGCAACATCCTGATCGACCTGGACGGCGACACCGCGAACGTCGAATCCTACTGCCTGTGCTACCTGCGCCAGGCACCGGCCGACGGCGAGTCGACTCAGATGCTGAACACCATCAAGTGCCGATACATCGACCGGTTCGAGAAACGAAACAGCCAGTGGCGCATCGCCGAACGAATCGTCGTATTCGACGAATCACGACACGAGCGGATCGAGAACATCCTCGATCCGACCTGGGTGAGCGCCCGCAGGACGGCCGACGATTCCCTCTACACCGGGAAGCCGTAACCGGAACGCGCGCGAGGGAGGTGACCGCGGCGGCAGAAATCGCCACGCTCACCTCCCCCTCAGTTCGCAGAGAAATGCTCCCTGAACTGCGCGCATACTCCTTCTCGCTACCCGATACGCGATGCCCGCGGGGCGGCGGCGACCGCCACGGCGCGGTGTACATAGCCGACGGCGGATGGACCATCCAATAACCGCACGAGGAGCCCCAGCCCACCACGCCCGTGATGAAGCGCGGGACAGTGACACACTCGTGCACAACGTGTGGAGACCCGGCCGAATCCAGAAGAAGTGGATAAGCACGATTATCCATCTATTATGTTGTAGTACAGCATTTTTGAACTGAACGGCGGGCTGCGCGATATCATGACGCCGGCGCCGCATATCAGGCGGGAACACACGTTCAGGCTCGTTCAGGCTTCAGACTCGTTCAAGCCGGGACCGTCCCAGCGATCAATCCGGCAGCGTCGGCGGCAGCGAACAGTGCCCGGGCTGTGTCCTTGCTGGTGGCGTTGACCTGGGGTGGTGCTTCTGCACCGCGTCGCGCACAGTCGGATACACGATCTTACGTTTCCGCCAGCAACGAGGCAGGATTGGTTTCGTCGAAACTGCGAGACGCGGTGATGTTGTGGGTCATGGTCGGCCATAAGCAACGGGAGCAGCGATTGGCTATGCCGGCCACCGCCGCATAGGAGCTGGTGTCAACACCTTAGCCTGGATGCACCGAACCGGCGGAGATAACCAGCGCGTCGTAACAACGAAATGCCCTGTCGTAGTGAAAGAATTGAACTTCTCACAGAAACAATTCGGCCACCACGAAGGGCATCTCGCAGATGCAACTCTCTCACACCCGCCCCGTCACCGCCGCGAGGTTCGACGATGCGAATCTCGTGTCGACCGCCGGACTGGTCCCGATCATGGCCTTGGCCCGTAGTGGCGGCCTGCTCACCCTCACCGAGCAGCATCTGAGCCTGCCCACCGACAAAGGCGCCCACCCCGGAGCCAAGATCGGATCGTTGGTCGCGGGCATGGTCGCCGGCGCTGACAGTATCGCCGACATGGCCCTGCTACGACACGGGGCGATGGGAACACTGTTCGACCGCCCGTACGCGCCCTCGACGCTGGGGTCGTTCCTGCGCACCTTCGCCTTCGGACACGTCCGGCAACTCGATGCCGTCGCCTCCCGATTCCTGTGCGCCCTGACCACCGATACCCCACTGGCCTCGGGTTTCGACACCGGACGGATGCTGGTCGACATCGACGATTCGATCATCGAAGTGCACGGGCACGGCAAACAGGGTTCCGGATACGGCTACTCCGGGGTCCGCGGACTGAACGCGCTGATCACCACGGTCACCACCGACACCGCAGCCCCGGTGATCGTCGGACAACGCCTACGCAAAGGGTCCTGCGGATCAGCGCGTGGAGCAGCCCGGATGATCGCCGACACCCTGTCCACCGTCGCGCACCTGCGCCGAGCGACCGACCCAGCAGCGGGAACCACAGCGCCAGCCGCACCGGCACCGCTGGCGCGGGCCGACTCGGCGTTCTACGGATATCCCACCATCTCGGCTGCGCTGCGCGGCGGAGCCGACGTCTCGGTCACCGTCCGCCTGACCACGCCTATCAAGACCGCGATCGCCTCGATCGACGACGATGCGTGGACCCCGATCGAATACACCAACGCGGTCTACGACCACGACACCGAACGATGGATCTCGGCAGCCGACGTCGCGGAGATACCGTTCACCGCGTTCGCCTCGAAGAAGAAGGCCCGCCGGGTTCCGGGTCGGTTGATCGTACGGCGTATCCCTGACCTGCGGCCGAAGAAGGACCAGGGACAAGGCGAGTTGTTCGACGTCTGGCGGTTCCATGCCTTCTTCACCACCACCGACCCCACCGATCTCGATACCGTCGCCGCCGACAAGCTCCACCGCCATCACGCGATCATCGAGCAGGTCCACGCGGACCTGAAGAACTCCGCGCTCGCTCACCTGCCGTCGTCTCGGTTCACCGCCAATGCTGCATGGTTGGTCTGCGCGGTGATGGCCTTCAACCTCACCCGCGCCGCGGCCGCCGTCACCGGCGATCCGAAGCTGATCAAGGCGACCACAGGCAGTATCCGGCGGACCATCGTGTCGGTTCCCGCACGTATCGCGTCGTCGGCACGCCGGTTGACGTTGCATCTACCCCGGAGCTGGCCGTGGGAACCGGCGTGGAACACCCTGTTCGACACGGTGTTCGGGCGAAACCGGCCGATCGTCAGCTAACCGGCTCGTCCTTGCCCGTCTACGACACGAAAGATCCAGTGGAACAACCCGACACGAGCGGTCGGGCGGTCAGCTATCTCCACACTCTTCCCGAAGGCGCGCAAAGGAAGTCACGACGACAACATCAGCCGATCGGTGCATTGAGGCTTAGCAGCCGCGGGGTTGTCGGAGGAGGACCGTTCCCGCCTGCAGCAGGGACCACGTGTCCGACAACTTGACGAACTCCATATTGACCTCGTCGGTCTGCGCGTCGCCGATCGGCGTGGTAGATGCCCGCTGATCACTCGGCCGTCGGCGGCCGGTCTACCTGAAGTGGGTACTGTCGCAACGGGTGCCACCCGGTGACATGCCCACCGACCGCAGGCGAGGCCAGACCTTCCCCCATACCTGCCGGGGTATTCTTGACATGTGCTTCCGCAGCGGTGGCCCTATTTTTCTTCGCTCGCGCCAAAGAGACCACCATGACGAACTCGGCCACGGGCTATTCGAACTGCGGACCCTGCATGTCTGCGCCGCCGAGGCGAAGGCCGCCGTCGCGATGGTCCTCGGCGGGCAGGGGCCTCACCCCGATTTGCCGTCAGGCTATCGCCGTCGCCGTCGCCGATGCGGCCGGTTGCCCGGTGAGTGACTGTGGCGGTGCCTCCGTATCGCCGATCGGTGAGCGTGTAACCGTCCTGGCCCGAGCATCGGTATCAGTGTCATGAACGTGATCGCGTCGCTACTGGCCGGCTGGATGGCGGTTGCTGCAGCAGCCGGCATGTTCGGTGCAGTGCTCGTACTGCGGCGCAGGATTCATCCCGGACGGAGCGGTGCCCGCATATGCGGGCGGCGGCAAAGGCGAGACCACCCCGGCACCGTGCACCCGTGTCGGCAACGGTGACGTCGAGTCGGCACGGCTCGGCTCCACCGCCCACGCGGCTGTCGGTGACGGCACGACCCCGCCCTGGCGGGGGCGTGGAGGTAAAGGAGAAGACCGTAGCGAGAAGCGAGTGGATGCGTATCGTTTTCCACCCTGTTATCCGATCCGTGGTGCCCTGCGCCGTGATCTGCGCGGTCCGTCTTGCGGACCCGGACGGTCGAGCACGACGCGACTTCACCGTCGGTGTCGGTGATCGCTGCTGCCCCGGGTAAACGCCGGATCGGTTACCTGTCCGTCACCCGGGGCCGGGCGTTCTTTCCCGACGGTCAGTCCACACCGACGACCGAGGCGCCGCGCTGGGCGAGCCACTGCACCGGATCGGCCTTGACGCCGGTCGGGTCTTCGACCTCGAAATGCAGGTGGGGCCCGGTCGAATTGCCCCGGTCGCCGACGGTGGCGATCTTCTGCCCGGCTTTGACCCGTTGTCCCATGGTCACCAGATTGGTGTTGTTGTGACCGTAGGTGGTCACGGTGCCGTCGTCGTGGCGGATACGTACCCACAGTCCGTAGCCTTGCGCGGGTCCGGCGCTGATGACTTCCCCGTCGGCGACGGCGACGATGGGGGCACCCATGGTGTTGGCAATGTCTATGCCGCCGTGACCGCGGGCATCGCCGAAGGTGGAGGTGATCACCCCGGCCGTCGGAGCGACGAACCGGCCGGGTCCGGTGGTGGCCGCGGCACCCGCGCCCTCGGGCCGGGCCGGCACCCCGGTCGGCTCGGAGTGGGTGCCGTCGTGCTGTTCCGGAGCTTCGGGGACACCTGGTTCCGCAGTCGCCACCTCGGGCGGCCGCGTTGGCGTTCCCGTGGGGTTGTTTCCCCGGTTCGGCACCGTCTCGTTGTCGGGAGCCGGGGTCCGAGGGGCGGGAGCACGAGGGGGCGGCGGGACGTCGTGGTCGTCGACCAACGCGGCCAGCAGCCGTGGGCCGAGGATACGGCCCAGGCCGGACAACTCGGGGCCGCACGCCGCCAGCAGGCTCGCGCCCGGGGCCGCAGCGGCTCTCCACTGCCCTGCGCATCCGGCCAGCGACTGCAGTGCCGCTACCGTGCCGGTGAGCGCGTCCTGGTCTCGGGCGGCGCGCACGCTGTCGGCGGCGATGTTGGCTACCGTCTGCCACCGGGCCGGGTCGACCACCTGCACCGCGGGATCGGCGGTATCGGTAACGGTCAGCGCATCCGCGAGCGCCTCGACCACCGGCCCGGGCCGGATCGGATCGGGCTGTGCAGGAGCGGCGTCCGCCGGTCCCGTCAGGGCGGTCGCTACCGCTCCCGAGGCCGACACCCCCAGAACCAGGGCAGCCACTCGGCGCCTGCGAGTGTGGTGCATTCCACTCCCCCAACCATAGAAATGTCCGTTTCGAGCAACTTGAGAGCTTTTGTCAAGTCGACACACCGGAACTCTAGTTCACTTTTGGCACTTCAGTCTCTGTAATCACCCTTGCGTCGTGCTCGCTCCCACCGGAGCGGTCATGGGTCTCGGGAGTGCCCCATGCGGAATCGGGCATCGAGGACAGCAGGCCGTGCAGCCCGGAAGGCGAGGGCGGGCGCGATGCTACAGTCGGGAAGTTGTGAGGGCCCGAGCGACATTCCCGCGTCTGCGGGCAGCCGCCGCCGTCGTCGCCCTCTACGTGCTCGGCTTCACCCTGGTGCCGTGCGGTTTCGCCGTAGCCGAAAGCCATCACCTCGACCGATCCCACGTCGTGGCCGTTACCGGGCAATCAGGCGACGAATCGGCGGCCGGTCATGCCCACGTCGGCGACGGTGTATCCCCCCTCGGACACCACCAGGAGAAGTTGTTCGTCGTACCGCGGCCGGACAGCCCACTCCGCCCGATAGCGGTGGTCACCGGCGTCGCCGTGATGATGCTGGTACTGGTGGCATTGCGACAGGCCCCCGTCGGGTTGCGGGCCCCACCGGCGGCACCCTCACCCCCTCACCGGGGCCGGGCGATCCTGCGCGAGCTCTGTATCGACAGGTGCTGATCGGCAGCACAACGGCCATCGAGACCCCTCGATGGCCGGGCCCCTGCTGCCCTATTCACACCTGTACACATACAGGCCCACAGAAATGCGCCATTGATGAACAGTGCCCTTTCCATCACCCCGCCCCGTCCGCTCTCTTCCGCCCCCCTGCTGACCCCCGCCCCGCGCTGTCCCCAACCGAACACCATGGTCGGCAACACCCCGGTGCTGTGGATCGGCCAGCCTTTCGCCGACGGAAACACCGGATTCTGGGCCAAGCTCGAAGGAACCAATCCCGGGGGCATGAAGGACCGCCCCGCCCTGCACATGGTCGAACGCGCCCGTGCTCGCGGCGAGCTGACCCCCGGCGCCCGCATCATCGAATCGAGCAGCGGCACCCTCGGCCTCGGGCTCGCATTGGCCGGCATCGTCCATCATCACCCGGTCACCGTGGTCACCGATCCCGGCCTGGAACCGATCATTCACCGCATGCTCGCCGCCTACGGTGCCGACGTCGAGCTGGTCACCGAGCCGCACCCGACCGGCGGCTGGCAACAAGCCCGCCGAGACCGAGTCCGGGAACTGCTCGGGACCCACCCCGGTTCGTGGTGCCCGGACCAGTACAGCAACCCGGACAACGTCGATGCTTACCAGTCGCTCGCTCTCGAGCTGCTCGCCCAGCTGGGCCACATCGACGTCCTCGTGTGTTCGGTCGGCACCGGTGGCCACTCGGCCGGCATCGCCCGGGTACTGCGCCGGTTCTGCCCCGAGCTGAAACTGGTGGGCGTCGACACCGTCGGGTCCGTCATCTTCGGCCAGCCCGCCGCCCCGCGGCTGATGCGCGGGCTGGGCTCGAGCATCCATCCGGCGAACATCGACTACGGCGCCTTCGACGAGGTGCACTGGGTCGCTCCCCACGAGGCGGTCTGGTCGTGTCGGACCCTGGCGGCGACCCATCACGCCAGCGGCGGCTGGAGTGTCGGCGCAGTGGCCCTGGCGGCGGGGTGGATCGCCCGCACCCACACACCCGACACCCGAATCGCGGCGATCTTCCCTGACGGACCGCAGCGCTATTTCGACACCGTCTACAACGACGAATTCTGCGACGCCCACGGACTGCTCGAGGCGACACCACCGACCGACCCGACCACCGTCGAGCACCCCACCGACCGCGTCGTCCGCTCGTGGACCCGCTGCACCACCGTCGTCGCCCCCACGCAGGAGCGGGCATGAACAACCTCGTAGCCCGCTTCCGCAGCTTCGATCGGCCCAGCCAGGTGTTGATGGTCAACCAGTTCTCCATCAACATCGGCTTCTACATGCTGATGCCGTACCTGGCCACCTACCTGGCCGGCCCGCTGGGACTGGCGGCGTGGGCGATCGGGCTGGTGCTCGGCGTGCGCAACTTTTCCCAGCAAGGGATGTTCCTGCTCGGCGGCACCCTGGCCGACCGGCTCGGCTACAAGCCGCTCATCGTCGCCGGCTGTCTGCTGCGCACCGCCGGGTTCGCCCTTCTGGCCGCCGTCGACTCGCTGCCGGCCGTCCTGGTCGCCTCGGCGGCCACCGGATTCGCCGGCGCGTTGTTCAACCCTGCCGTGCGGGCCTACCTCGCCGCCGACGCCGGGCCCCGCCGGGTGGAGGCCTTCGCGGTGTTCAATGTCTTCTACCAAGCCGGTATCCTGCTCGGCCCGCTGGTGGGATTGGCGCTGACGGCGGTGGATTTCCGCATCACCGCCGTGGTGGCGGCTGCGGTCTTCGGCCTGCTCACCCTCGCGCAGATCCGGGCGCTGCCGGCCCACGCCGCCGCGAAGTCCGGGCCGCGCACCACGGTGTTCGACGACTGGAAGGTCGTCCTCGCCAACCGGCCGTTCGTCCTGTTCGCGCTGGCGATGATCGGCTCGTACGTGTTGTCCTTCCAGGTGTATCTGGCGCTGCCGCTGCAAGTCGGTGGCCTGGTCCCGAACGGCTCGTCCGGCACGGCGTTGGTGTCGGCGTTGTTCGTGGTCTCCGGCATGGTCGCCATTGCCGGCCAGCTGCGCATCACCTCCTGGTTCTCCAACCGATGGGGATCCGGGCGCAGCCTCGTCGTCGGCATGACGATCATGGCGGCGGCGTTCGTCCCGCTGGTCGCGGTCTCCGATCCGCCGAGCGGAGCCCGGTGGGCCGGTGCCGCGGCGCTGTTGGTGGCGGCGGCGGTCCTGGCCATCGGCACAGCGGCGGTGTTTCCCTTCGAGATGGACACCGTGGTCGCACTTTCGGGGGACCGGCTCGTCGCCACCCACTACGGCTTCTACAACACCGTGGTCGGGGTCGGGATCCTGCTGGGCAACCTCGGCACCGGGGCGGTGTTCGGGTTGCTCTCCGATTCCGGCGTGAGTTGGTTGATCTGGGTGCTGCTCACCGCGATCGGCGCCGCCTGCGCGGCCGCGTTGCACTTGCTCGACCGCACCGGACGGCTCACCGCCCCGGTTGGGGAACCGGTCTCGGTTTCCGGATAACCGGCCGCGGCGGACTGGGCCGATGGCACCGTCTGCAGGGGAATCGATCCCATGTCGATCCAGTAGGTCGATGCCATATTCGTCCTGGCGGTGAGGGGCCAGGACGGTCGGCTGCTCTCGGCGTACCTGCCGTTCACGGAGCAGGGCCCGGCCGGCCCGCGTTCGCATCACTCACCGCGTGTACCCGCGGAACGGGCACGTGCAGCGGGCGCGGTGGCCGCCCCGGGGCACCTCGTGCGGTTCTGTCCACCACCGTTCGCCATTCTTGAGCAGATCTTCACAAGAACACATTCCAATCCTCACCACCACAGCGCACCCTGGTGACCAAGCCATCCGCTGACTCTCTTCGCAGGGCGGCGCTGGAGAAACAGTCGCCACGTCCAGAGCTACGCAAGCCAACGGACCTGAGCATCGGAGAAAGGAAGCGTGCCTCATGAGCCTCGCGCAGCGTTTGGCCTTGCTGTTCCGGGTCAAGGCGAACAAAGCTCTCGATCGTGCCGAAGACCCCCGGGAGGTTCTCGACTACTCCTACCAGCGCCAGACCGAACTGCTCGCTCAAGTTCGTCGCGGCCTGGCGGACGTGGCGACCAGCCGTAAACGGCTGGAACTGCAGATCGACCAACTGCAGCAGTCCGCCGATCGGCTCCAGTCTCAGGCGGTTCAGGCTGTCACCGCGGGACGCGACGACTTGGCCCGCGAGGCCCTGACCCGTCGCGCTGCGGCAGTGGAACAGATCCAGCAACTGCAACCTCAGCGGGACGCACTCGAAGGTGAGGAAAACAAGCTCACTGCCGCCGCCCAGCGGCTGCAGGCCAAGATCGAGGCCTTCCGCACCCGTAAGGAGACGATCAAGGCCAGCTACACCGCCGCCGAGGCGCAAAGTCGCATCGGTGAAGCGGTCACCGGGATCTCCGAGGAGATGGGCGATGTCGGGTTGGCCGTCCAACGCGCCGAGGACAAAACCGCACAGATGGCCGCTCGGTCCCAGGCGCTGGACGAACTGATGGCGTCGGGGGCCCTCGAGGATGCCTCGATCCCGCTGGGTCGGCGCGACGACATCCAGGCGGCACTCGACGCGGGCACCGGCTCCCCTGGCGACATCGGTAATCAGCTTGCCCAACTCAAGGCCGATCTGAACGCCCCGGCCTCCTTGGAGCAAGGTTCACGAACGTCTTCAGCGGAAGACCCCCGCGCGTAGAGGCCTGAAGACCCCGCGCCCAGAGGAAGGACAGCTTCTCATGATCATCCGCATTCTCGGGGAAGGACAGTACGAGGTTGCCGACGCGCATCTCGATGACCTCAATGCACTCGACGACCGGTTGATGGCTGCGTTGGAGTCCGACGACACCGCCGATTTCTCCTCGGCTCTGCTGGATCTGCTCGCAGCGGTGCGTCGGTCCGGGAGCCCGGTCGCCGACGACGTCTTGACTGTCTCCGAACTGATCGTGCCGAGGGCCGACTCCGATCCCGCCGAGGTCCGTGCCCTGCTCGGTGACGACGGTCTGATTCCTGGGTGAGTGTCATGCGCACGCGGTTCCGGCCGGACCGTCAGCTCACCGCGCGGATGGCGCTGACCATGTTTCTGCTCGGATTGGTGTACGTGGCTTTCGTGGCCGCGCTCGTCGTACTGATCAAGTCGATGGTCCTCATCGTGGTGATCGTGGGAGGCTTGCTGCTGGCCCAGTTCTGGTTCTCCGATCGCATCGCCCTGTACGGCATGCACGCGCATATCGTCACTGCCGAGGAGGAACCACAACTGCACGGGATCGTCGATCGCCTGTGTTCGCTGGCGGACATGCCCAAACCCCAGATCGCGGTGTCGGACATGGAATTGCCCAACGCCTTCGCCGCCGGGCGCAGCAGCAAACGGGCGGTGCTCTGCGTCACCACCGGTTTGACGCGCCGGCTCGATACCGACGAACTCGAAGGCGTGCTCTCGCACGAGCTGTCCCACGTGGCGCACCGCGACGTGGTGGTCATGACCGTTGCGTCGTTCCTGGGTGTGTTGTCCGGGCTGCTGGCACGGACGATGTTGTATTCCAGCATGTTCGGTGGTGGCCGGGATCGACGGGACGGGGCCAACTTCGTCGTGATCGTCCTGGCCGTCATGGCGGTCTCCGCCGTGGTCTACGCCTTGAGCTACCTACTGATCCGGGCGTTGTCGCGGTACCGCGAACTCGCCGCCGACCGCGCCGGGGCGATCCTCACCGGGCGTCCGTCTGCGCTGGCCTCGGCCCTGACCAAGGTCAGTGGCGAGATCGCTCGGATTCCCACTCGCGATCTGCGCGCTGCCCAGGCCTTCAGTGCCTTCTTCTTCGCCCCGGCCTTGGGGGTGCAGACCAGTGTGGCGCATGTGCTGTCCACCCACCCGTCCCTGGAACGTCGGCTCGATCAACTGGCGACGCTGAGCACGCAGTTGGGGGAAGGGGCCTGACGATGGGGTTTCTGCGGGCATTGTTCGGTCGCAGTGAGCCGGTGCAGCCGAATCTCGACGTGCTCTTCGCCCTTCCCGGTGCCGCCTACACTCTCGAGGCGTCGCTGGGGTTTGCTCCTACTGGAGTCGGGGCGGTGGCGTTCAAACCGGCCGAGGGCGCCGCAGCGCAGCACTCGCAGGACGAGATTCTGGACTTACTGCATCTCGATCCGGGTCTGAACGTGTCGGTCACCGCTGACGAATTCGGCTATACCTGGATCACCGCCCGCCAGTCGGTCGTCGATCTGCCTACCCTGGTGACGGCCCTGCACGCGATCAACGCCACCCTCGCCGACGCCGGATTCGGGCCCTCCCTGCTGTGCACTGTCGTCGCCTTCACCGCAGCGGCCGACGCGGATACCGAGAGTTCCTCCGGCCCAAGGCGATTGGGACTGGTATACCTGTTCAAGCGCGGCACCGTCTACCCCTTCGCCCCGGTCGGGAACCGACGGCGCGATACAGCACTCGAGCTGCAGACCCGGGCCGTCCTCGCCGGTGACCTCCCGATCGAACGGGATCTGCAGCGCTGGTTTCCCGTCTGGAACGGCCCCGCTCCGTGACTCGACTGCCACGCGAGGCGGGCGAGCGCACTCGCCGCCGATCCGGATCGTCGAGCAGACGCCGGCATCGGCAACTGTATCCCGTTGGCGCATCACCCCTGGGTACCGCAGCGAAGCTGCAGGGCACACGATTCGAGGAGGCAGACCATGATGTTCTGGTACGACCACAACGTGAGCGGTTGGGGATATGTCCTCATGATCATCGGCATGGTCGGGTTCTGGGCATTGGTGATCTTCGCCGTGGTCGCCCTGGTGCGATCTCTTGGCTCCAATTCCGGGCCGATCCCACCCACCGCAGAGCCCACGGCGGAACAGGTCCTCGGCCTGCGGCTGGCTCGAGGCGAGATCGATGCGGACGAGTACCGGCAACGTCTCGAGGCCCTGCACCGCACGTTACCGCCGAAGCCTTGATCCAGTCCTTCGGTGTTGCCTCCTCCCCGGTGTAGCGAGCGCGACAGTGACTTGTGTGGCTCCGTTCCTCGTGCTCGCTACGTGAGGTGGCAGCCCGGTAGAGCGCGGAAATCGCTCGCCGACGCGGGATCCAAACGCTGCATGTCTTCTTGATCGACCGAATCGACAAGAGAGAAACCGACATGAACAACAATGCTGCTTTTCAGGTCGTGGTAGGCGTAGATGGTTCACCACAGTCCCATCGTGCACTCGAATGGGCCATCACGGAGGCTCGTCTACGACACGGCCACGTCAAGGTGGTGACCGCATGGCAGTTTCCGGCCACAGCACTCGGTCTGAAAGGAATGGCCCAGGAACTCGAATCCGTCGAGCGAACCGCACACCAGATCCAGCGCAGAACGCTGATAGGTGTACATCTCGAAGGTGTGACCGTCACGACGGAGGTACACGAGGGGCCGCCCGCCTCGGTACTGATCAACGCCTCCCGAGACGCAGACCTGCTGGTGGTGGGCTCCCACGGGTACGAAGGAGTGAGCGCACTGCTACTCGGATCCGTGTCCAATCAGATCGCTCATCATGCCCCCTGTCCGGTCTTGATTGTGCGACCACGACCGGGCCCGTCGGCCGCCCCGT
Organism: Rhodococcus sp. DMF-1; assembly: GCF_021441945.1. Lineage (NCBI taxonomy): Bacteria > Bacillati > Actinomycetota > Actinomycetes > Mycobacteriales > Nocardiaceae > Rhodococcus > Rhodococcus sp. DMF-1. Next base: position 4,715,761 of record NZ_CP090442.1, on the reverse strand, counting down.
AGACAACGTCACGGGGGTGACCACACCGTGCACTGTGACGGGAGCTGCTGCCCGGCGGCCGACCCGTGTTCGAACAGAAAGGACGGAGACGATGCAGATCGGGATGGTCGGTGTCGGCCGAATGGGTGGGGACATGGTGCGCCGACTGCTGCGAGCCGGACACCACTGCGTGGTGTACGACCGCGAACCCACCGCGACGGTGGCTCTCGAGCGGGAGGGCGCAGTAGCAGCGACCTCACCGGCCGACCTGATCGCCCGGCTGGAGCCGCCACGAACGGTCTGGGTCATGGTCCCCGCCGCGGTGACCGGCGACGTCGTCGAGCAGCTTGCCGCCAGCATGGATTTCGACGACACCCTCGTCGACGGAGGAAACTCCCATCATCGTGACGACGCCGCCCGAGCCTCCCGACTCGCCGAACGTGGCATCCACTATCTCGACGTCGGCACCAGCGGGGGCGTGCACGGACTCGACCGGGGCTACTGCTTGATGATCGGCGGCGACACTTTCGCAGTCGAACGGCTCGAACCGGTATTCCAAGCGTTGGCACCCGGAGTCGACACCGCCCCGCGTACCGCGGGCCGCAACGGCACTGCCTCTCCGGCCGAACAGGGATACCTGCATTGCGGTTCTGCCGGGGCCGGGCACTTCGTGAAGATGGTCCACAACGGCATCGAATACGGTCAAATGGCTGCCTTGGCGGAAGGGCTGTCCATCTTGCACCACGCCGCTGTCGGAGCTCGCCTCCGAGACGGTGATGCCGGGACAGCACCACTGGCCGATTCCGCGGGCTACCGATACGAGTTCGACATCGCCGAGATCACCGAGGTGTGGCGGCGTGGGAGTGTGCTCACCTCGTGGTTGCTCGACCTCTTGGCCGGTGTACTGCATGCAGATCCGACACTGTCGGACTACACCGGAAAGGTCGGCGACTCCGGGGAGGGACGGTGGGTTGTGCAGACGGCGGTCGACGAAGGAGTTCCCGCCTCCGTGATCACCGTTGCGCTGTACGAACGGTTCAGTTCGCAGCGCGGCGACCACTACAGCCACCGAGCACTGTCGGCCCTGCGCCGTGCATTCGGGGGCCACGGCGAGAAATGATCCCGTCATGTGTGGCGCTGTGCGAACCGTCGAGTCGTGACCAGTACCGATACCGAGCGAGTCGGCGTCGTACCGTATTCCGTAATCGTGCTCGTACCGCAGCACCTGCGCTACCAGCGCCGGTAACCGCGACGGGGGAGGCTCCTCGCCATACTGCCGACACCGATCTGCATGCAATACCACGCGTGCCCGTCGAACATCTACTATCCGTCGGACCGTTTCCAGCGGTGGTGGACGGTTTGCGTACTGTCGACGACAGAGAGAGGCGGCACTCCGCAGCACCACTGCGATCCGAACCCGACAAGGGTGCAGCCGTCTTCCACCTGTCTGGGACGACCCACGACCTCCCATGCCTCCTGGGCGGAATTCCTTACGATGCAACGACTGAGAGGCATGGGCCTCAGGATTTTTCGTCCGCTTCCACTGTGCCCACTTTCTGGACACCACGGCGAGGTTGCAGGATGGTCCACAAGGAGACCAACACCACGGCCAATCCGAAAGCGGTCCATCTGGTCGGTCGCTCGCCCAAGACGACGGCCGCCAGCACAACTCCGATCACCGGCACCAAGAACGTCCAGGCGGTGAGGGCGTCGAGGCGACAGTGCTGGCTCTCGACGAACCATCCCACAAAGGCCGCTGCAGTGCCGACGAGCGAAAGCGCGATCAGTACCCCAAGGAAACCGGGGGACCACGCGATCGTGGGAGCACCTTCGACTGCCGCCGCCCACCCGATCAGCCCCACGCCGCCGAGGACGAAATGCCATCCACTGGCGGCAACGACGTCGAGCCCGACCAGGCGGCGGGACAGCAACGTCCCGGCGGTGATCGCTACCGCCGAGAACAAGGCGAGCAACGCGCCTTGGCCGCCGGGAGCTGCCAACAGAACCAGACCGACGAATCCCACGATCAAGGCGATGACCGTACGCCATGAGACCGCTTCCCCGTACCACCACCAAGCCGGCAACACGATCAGCAGCGGTTGGGCATTGGCCAATACCGCTGCCGTACCGGTGGACAGGCCGGCCACTCCCCCGAACATCGCCGCGAACGCGACCGTGACGTTCACCCCGCCCAGCACAACGATCAGCAACCACGCATGCCTCCCTCGCGGCATCGGTCGATGCTGGAGGACACACAACACGAGCAGTGCGACCCCGGCCAGTACCGCGCGCAAGGCGGCGAACCAGAGGATCGGCGCGTACTCGAGCCCCCACCGGATGCCCAGGAAACACGCGCCCCAGGCGGTCGTGATCCACAGCATCCGCAGGGGCTTGGGTGAGCGGAGCTCTTCCGTCGATGCTCTCACCTCCGTCGTTGCACCTGTGCCAGCCCGACTGAATACCCCGGCAGGGGGTCGTCCCGCAGAGTCTCTCATTCGCCCACGGAGAACACGACCTGGGCGTCCGAACCGGCTGGCCGGGACAGCAGCTCGGACGCCCGAAGCGGGACAACGACGTCGGAATCAAAAGGGTGTCGACGGCGTATGGGCTCGCAACTTATCGGTGCCTGCGGTTCGACTCATCGGTGATCAGCCGGTAAAGAACATATACCGAGAACCACATGATCAACCCGGCAGTCAGGACAAGCAGAACCTCGTAGAAGAGGACCACATTACGATGCTACGCCGGTCCGGCTATGACACCGCCCCGGGCGCCACAGTCGCGGCGGTCGAAAGGACGCAGTCCCGGACACCGCCGCATGCCCTTCTCCTCAGGACACCGATACTCCTTGCACGGCTACACTCGACCGGTATGAATCCGACGGCATTCGCCGTACGTGCCGCCACGACGACGACCTTGCGAAGCGGCGCCGACCGGTCGCGGTGCGCGCATCGGGCCTACCCGCAGAGTGCTTGTAGGAGCAGTGGTCCGCACGAGCATCGCCACCAAGGCCTTTCCGACCACCGGATCGATGCCGCTGCCAGCGGCTTGCGGCCGCGAGTCGGGACCTTAGGCAGCGCACGGAGGGGCAACTGATGCACCTCGAACACCTCCCGGTCTCTACCGGGCGTACGCGCAACGGTTACGGCGCGGTGATCTTCGACATGGACGGGGTGATCACCGACACCGCCACGGTGCATGCCGCCGCCTGGAAGGCCCTGTTCGACCAAGTCCTCACTGAGCTCGATCCTGGACAGGAACCCTTCGATACGGACCGCGATTATCGCGCATACGTGGACGGCCGTGCCCGAGAGGACGGAATCCGGACGTTCCTCGACGCCCGCGGACTCGAGGTGCCCACCGGCACCCTCGACGACACACCGGGCCGGATGACCATTCGAGGATTGGCTGCACGAAAACAGCAGATCTTCGCCGACACGCTCACCGACACGGGTGTGTCGGTCTTCCCCGATGCGAGAGAGCTGCTCATTGAGCTTAGGGCGATGGGTGTGCCTACCGCCCTGGTGACTTCGAGCCGCAACAGCCAGACTGTACTCGATGCGGCCGGGGTGGCGTATCTGTTCGACGTACGTGTCGACGGGATCGACGCGGTGCGTCTGTCCTTGGCCAGCAAACCGGATCCGGCCATGTTCGTCGAGGCTGCTCGCCGACTCGCAGTTTCGCCGGCCGACGCTGTGGTCTTCGAAGATGCTCCGGCCGGGGTCAGCGCCGCCGTCAAGGGTGGATTCGGGTGGGTAGTAGGCGTCGACCGAACCGGAATCGGTCCCCAGTTGACCGCGGCCGGGGCGGACGCGGTGGTCGCCGATCTCCGCCAGGTACCGTTGACGGATTCCACCGCGGCGTCGGAGCGGGGGCGAGTAGAGCGCTGGTGCGGCGGAGCGATGCCCGCGCCGCAGGACGGGTGGGCTCTTGTCTACGATCGATTCGATCCTGCTCAGGAGGCGACCCGGGAAGCACTGTGCACCCTCGGGAACGGGTACTGGGCTACCCGCGGAGCTGTTCTCGGCAGCACCGCCGATGGCGTCCACTACCCCGGGACGTACCTGGCCGGAATCTACAATCGGCTCGGCACCGTACTCGAGGGACGCACCGTGGAGACCGAACATCTGGTCAACGCGCCCGACTGGACCTACCTGACCGTTCGGTGCGCGGACGGTGCCGTACTCCATCCGGGAGGCCGGGAAATGGTCTCCCATCGTCAGGAACTCGACATCCGTACGGGGGTTCTGACCCGTATCACTCGGTATCGTGACAGCGTCGGTCGTGTTCTGCAGATCACCTCACGTCAGTTCCAGTCTCTGACCGAACCGCACCTGGCCGCACTGGAGGTCACCGTCGACTCCGACAATTGGTCGGGGGCACTCGTCGTCGAGTCCGCGGTGAACGCGGCGGTGGCCAACCGCAACGTGACAGCAGACCACGCACTCGATCACCACCATCTGGTCCCTGTCGCAACAACGCAGATTGCCTCGGACACGGTGCTGGCGGAAGTATCGACCAGCCAGTCCCTGGTCCGTATCGCCACCGCGGTACGGACCCGTGTCCGTGCTACCGAGGCGGTGAGCCACCGTCGGCCGGTGCTGGATTCGGCCTATGCCGGGCACATTCTCACCGTGCACCTCGCGCCGGGCACACCGGTGACGGTGGAAAAAATCGCCGCGGTGGCAACCTCGCGGGATGCGGCGATCTCGACCGCCGCCCTCGCCGCAGAGGACAGGATCGCCCGGGCGCCGCTCTTCGCCGACCTGCTCGATGCCCACACTCTGGCATGGCAACAGTTGTGGGATCGGTTCGGCATCGAACTGCGGGCCGCGCCGCAGCAGTCGCTGGCGTTGAATCTGCACATCTTCCACGTGCTGCAGACCGTCGCCGCAGCGGGGCCGGATCTCGATGCCGGCTTGCCGGCGCGAGGACTGCACGGGGAGGGCTACCGTGGCCACATCTTCTGGGACGAGATGTTCGTCTACCCCATGCTGAGTTTGCGCCGCCCCGAATTGACCCGGTCGTTCCTGCTGTATCGGTATCGACGCCTGGACTCCGCCCGCGCTGCCGCCCGGGCGGAGGGACTGGACGGGGCGATGTTCCCTTGGCAATCCGGCAGTGACGGCCGGGAGGAGACGCCGACCCAGTTGTTCAATGTCCGCAACGGAAGGTGGATGCCCGACAATTCTCGTCGGCAACGGCACGTCGGTCTGGCCGTCGCCTACAGCGTATGGCAGTACTATCAGGCCACCGCGGACCTGGGTTTCCTCATCGACTACGGAGCCGAGATTCTCGTCGAGGTCGCTCGGTTGTTCAGCAGCATGGCCGTGTACGACCCGGCGGACGATCGATTCGACATCTGCGGGGTGATGGGACCGGACGAATATCACGACGGCTACCCCGATGCGCCGGGGACAGGACTGCGCAACAACGCCTACACGAACGTACTCGCCGCCTGGGTCCTGGCGCGGGCGGAGGAGGCGGTGACCCGCTTGGCCTGTCACGACTGCGATCCCCTGTGGCGCCGCCTACGACTCGGCGCGCAGGAACCCGCCCGCTGGGAGCGGCTCAGCCGCCGACTGCGGATCCCGTTCCACGACGGGGTGATCAGCCAGTTCGAGGGCTACGACGCGCTGCTGGAATTCGACTGGGACGCCTACCGCGGCCGGTACGGCAACATCGGTCGGTTGGATTTGATCCTGCAGGCCGAAGGGGACAGCACCAACCGGTACAGGCTGTCCAAGCAGGCCGACGTGCTGATGTTGTTCTACCTGTTCTCCGCCGAAGAACTGCGCGCCCTGTTCGCCCGTCTCGGCTATGAGCTTCCCGCGGAGATGATTCCCCGTACGGTCGCGTACTACCTTGCCCGCACCAGCCACGGTTCGACCTTGAGTCGACTGGCCCACGGCTGGGTGCTCGCCCGCACCGACCGGGCCCCGTCGTGGACGCTGTTCATCCAGGCATTGGAGGCGGACCTGGCCGATACCCAGGGGGGAACCACACGGGAAGGTGTCCATATCGGGGCCATGGCCGGCACCGCCGACATGGTGATGCGCTGTTACGGCGGTGTGGAAACCCGGCAGGACGCGCTGTGGCTGCACCCGGTGCTTCCTGCCGAATTGACGGCGGCGTCGTTCCGGCTCAGTTATCGCGGCCAGCCGATGAGTATCGAACTGACCCAACACCGGGCACGGATTGTCCTGTACCCGTGCTCGGCGGCGCCGGTCCGTCTGTGCGTCGAGGGCATCGAGAAGACCCTTGCCGCCGGCGAGCTCTGGGATGTCCCTCTGCAGTCGGCACCGTCGGAGGGTGCGCCGTCTTCTGCACCGCCGCAGGCGAAGGGGTAGACCGTGTCCCATGCCGAGCGGTACCGACAGATCGCCGAGACCTTCGCCCGTCACGGATTCGGATTCTTGATCGGTGTCGCCGGTCTGCAGAGGTGGCTGCCCCTGCACCGTGGACTGCTCGGGCATGCGCGCCGTGACCAGCCCTATTCGAATCCCGAGCACCTACGGTTGGCTCTCGAACAACTCGGTCCGACGTTCGTCAAACTGGGGCAGGTCCTGTCCACCCGTCCGGATCTGCTGCCGGAACCGTACCGGAGAGAGTTGGCCGTCCTGCAGGACGCCGCCCCTCCGGTTCCCGGTCCCCTCATCACCAGCCTCGTCACCCACGACCTCGGAGCCGCTCCGTCGGAGGTCTTTGCCTCGTTCGATCTGCAACCCTTGGCCAGCGCTTCCCTGGGTCAGGCTCATGCTGCGACCCTGGCCGACGGCACCGAGGTGGTGGTCAAGGTCCGCCGGCCGAATGTGGTCGAACAGATCGAGCAGGACCTGGAGATCCTCCACAACCTCGCCGCCCGGGCCCAACGGCGTTGGGAGGCAGCCGCAGACTACGACCTGGTGGGCATCGCCGAAGAGTTCGCCCGGACATTGCGCGCGGAACTGGACTACCTCCACGAAGGCCGCAACGCCGAACGCTTTGCCGCCAACTTCGCCTCCTCTGCCACGATCCGCATCCCGCGCATCTACTGGGACACCACCACTTCTCGTGTCCTGACAATCGAGCGGATCAGGGGAATCAAGATCGATGACGTGCAGGCCCTCGACGCGGCCGGCATCGATCGGTCGACGCTGGCGCACCACGCGGCCTGGGTGGCCGCGAAGATGGTTTTCGAGGACGGGTTCTTCCACGCCGACCCCCATCCGGGCAACTTTTTCATCGAGCCCGGCGGCCGCATCGGGTTGATCGACTTCGGCATGGTGGGGGAAGTCGATGCGCAGCTGCGTGAGAAGCTCGGCGCGCTGCTCATCGCGTTGGCCGGTCAGCAACCCCGCCGGGTGGCTGCGGCCCTGACCGGGCTCTCGTCCGGCCGGGGCCGGGTAGATGTGCCCGCTCTCGCCACGGATCTGGCTCCATTGCTCGACCGCTACGCTGGGCGCGAACTGGGACAGATTTCCCTCGGGGCGCTGATCCAAGATGTGCTGACGGTGGTCCGCCGGCACCACGTCCAGATTCCGTCGGACCTGGCGCTGTTGTCGAAGATGCTGATCATGGTCGAAGGCCTGGGTGTCGAACTCGATCCACAGTTCCAGCTTGCCGAGCTCCTCGACCCGTACGCACGGCGCCTGGCATCCGCTCGTTATTCGCCTGAGGTCCTGGCGAGCAGGTTTCGGCAGGCAGGATTCGACGTTCTCGATGTCGTGGCGGAACTTCCCGATCAGCTCCGGCGGCTGCGGGAGACGCTCGATGCCGGCGGACCTGAAGTGCACCTGCGCGCTGCCGAACTCGAACCCTTCGTCGCCCGCCTCGAGACGACGGGACGTCGGCTCGTAGTCGCCCTCGTGGCAGCCGCGCTGGTCCGCACCCTCGGCGCAGTAATGAGTGCCGAGGCCATCCGCAATAGGTTCTCCGGCCCGAGCCCCGGTTCCGATCCGCGCGGTTCTCGCGGCGCCGACGGTCTCCGGACTGGGCGTACCCGTCGACGACGGCACCGGTAGGGCAACGATCCGGCAACATCGGTCATCCTCACCGTCGCCCGGAACGTCCAAGACATCATCCCGAACACCTCCAAATGCGAAGGGGCAGGACATGGCGAAGAAGATGCGCGTGGGCATCAACGGATACGGAGTCATCGGCAAACGCGTCGCCGATGCAGTACGGCTCCAGCCGGACATGGACCTGATCGGCGTCAGCGACGTGCTCTCCGACTACCGGGTCGCGACAGCGGCAGGCAATGGAATACCCCTCTACGCATCCACGCCGGAATCCTCAGCGCAGATGTCTGCGGCGGGGATTTCGGTGGCGGGCGGACTGCCCGACCTGCTGAATGCGATCGACGTCGTCGTAGACTGTACCCCGGCCGGAATTGGTGCCGAAAACCTCGAGCACTACCGGAGCCGGGGTGTCAAAGCCATCTTCCAGGGCGGCGAAAAACATACCCTCACCGGCCACTCCTTCGTCGCACACGCAAATTTCGCTGCTGCTGTGGGCCGGGACACCACCCGGGTGGTCTCGTGCAACACCACGTCCACGGTGCGGACCTTGACGGCCCTGAAGAATACGGGACTGCTCGCCAAGGCGCGGGGCGTCCTGATTCGTCGGGCTACCGACCCGTGGGAGTCCGATCACTCCGGGATCATGAATACGATCGTTCCCGAACGCAAGATTCCCAGCCACCAAGGGCCCGACGCACAAAGTGTCGATCCGGACCTCGATGTCGTCACCATGGCCGCCAAAGGCGCGCACACCCAGAACCATCTGCACTATTGGGTGGTAGAGCTGACCCGTTCGGTCGCCCGCGACGACGTGCTCGAGGCACTGAGGGCTTGTTCGCGAATCGCCTTCGTCCGCGAGTCGGACGGCGTGGTCGCCCCCAACAGCACGATCGAATTGATGCGCGATCTCGGGCGACCTCGCGGTGACATGTACGAGGTCGCCCTGTGGGAAGACATCCTCACCGTCGACGGTACCGAGCTGTACTACAGCTACACCGTCGACAACCAGGCCATCGTCATTCCCGAGAACATTGATGCCATCCGCGCCGTGACCGGAACGATCGTCGATGCTGCCGAATCGATCCGGCTGACCGACGCCACACTTGGTATTCGGCGCAACTTCCTCCCGGAGGCCCGAGAGGTACCGTCCGAGTCCAGCACCGCCACCCGGTGACATCCGCCCGCCCCGGTCGACGAGAGAACGCACTCGGGTCGGACACATGATCGACTGCACGGCAAAGATGCCGTTGCGCGGGAAGAGCCCACGCTGGGGGCGTGGGCAGGTCAGGAAGATCTAGGTCGCGGTAGCGGCACCGATCACGAGAGCCGCCGACATCGGTGGGATCGTTACTGTCGGTCGCGGGGACGTGGATACGGCCCTGGTACGTCTTCAAGGCGGTAGGCTATTCGGTCTCATGTGAGGGTTCTCGATTGCCGCGGTTTCCTCGGCCGGTCCACGCTGCACCCGCACTGGTCTTGCCGGCGGTACTTGCGCTTCAAACCGGAGGGTCCTGGTATTGCGCCCACCTGGTGTGGCAGATTCGAGCGGTGAGAGGTGTGTGTGGCGTGATCCGGCACAGTGGACAGGCCGAGATTCGGCTCGGAGCCGAGTGGCCCTGGCCGCGAGTTCTTGCGAGTCCACACCCGCGCACGGGTCGACCGGTACGGTGTGTGCGAGCGATGCCGGAGGGTCCCGACCGGTGAATATCTCTTGATGTCCCGAATGCCGGATCGGGTTCCGATGTCCGTCTTCGCCCGGCGCCGGGCCGCCCTCCAGGGTGTCGATGTTTCCGTCGTTTGTCGGGCTTCGTCTCAACGCTTCGTGAGCACGCGTGTGGGTTTCAGCGCCTCGGGGTCCTCGCGGCCCTTGCGGGCGACGACGACGTAGGCGACGGCGAGGACGAACACGATGGCGGAGGTGAAGGAGTTGATCCGGATCCCGGCGATCTCGGTGGCCGGATCGGACCGCATGAGTTCGACGAAGAACCGGCCCGCGCTGTATCCGGCCACGTAGAGCGCGAACAGCCGCCCGTGTCCGATGCGGAATCGCCGGTCGACGAGCACGAGCAGCAGCACGACGAGCAGGTTCCACACCAGCTCGTACAGGAACGTCGGGTGCACCACCGCCGCGACCTGCCCGGTGGAGATTCCGTCGATGAGGTCCGGGCTCGTCTGTCCCGCGTCGTTGCGGCGCTCGTAGATCTCGAGGCCCCACGACACGGTCGTCTCCCGACCGTAGAGTTCCTGGTTGAACCAGTTGCCGAGCCGGCCGATGGCCTGTGCCAGCAGGATCGCCGGGGCCAGCGCGTCACCGAAGGCGGGCAGGGGGACGCCGCGGCGCCGGCACCCGATCCAGGCACCGACCCCGCCGAGGGCGACCGCCCCCCAGATCCCGAGTCCGCCCTGCCAGATCTTCAGCGCGTCGACCGGGTCGGCGCCCGCGCCGAAGTACTTCTGCCAGTCGGTGGCGACGTGGTACAGGCGTCCACCGATCAGGCCGAACGGCACGGCCCACACGGCGACGTCGAGGACGGTGCCCGGCTCACCGCCGCGGGCGACCCAGCGGCGGTCGCCCCAGAAGATGGCGACGACGATCCCGACGATGATGCACAGGGCGTAGGCCCGCAGCGCGATCGGTCCGAGGTACCACACCCCCTGTGGCGGACTGGGCAGATACGCCAGGACGGTGGCGGCGGGTACGACAGTGGGAACCACGATTTCTTTCTATGTCACGTCGCGGCTGCGACTGGTACGCGGACGCAGCGGTGGGTTCTTCAGAAGGAAAGGAAATTTCATGGCGGTGCGTCGTGGGGCAACGCCATGGTGCGGCCGGGTCGTTGGTGCTCAGGACATCGGACATCGGGGGTCGGTACGGTTGACTGCCACGCTGTGCCATCTTGCCTTGTGTCGCCTTCTGTCAGATGTTCCTTTGATGAAGGTTCGTTGAAGAAGGGCCATAGAAGGAAGAAGGGGATCGAGCTCCGATCGGTACCAGGTCCGCATCGACCAGTTGCGGGGCGGCCCCGCACCGGCGTACATGCTTCGCTCCTTGAGCCCGTAGATCCAGCCATTTCGTGAGAATTACGTTGGCTGGGTACCGGATTGACCGGGTATGGAAAATGCTTCGCCAGCGCGCGGGTGTGTCTGGAAAGAACTGGCCTGGTTCATGGGGCGGGCCGGTCCGCTGTCTGGTCGGCCGCTCGGTGGGACAGGCCGGCACGGTCTACCGCGGCGGTGAAACCAAAGCCAATGCCTAGGACGCCCGGGGATCGCCGTTCAATCCCGCATGTGCACCGGCCTGCGCGTTCTGTATCCCGACGATGATCTGATTGGGAAACTGTAGATACCCCGCTGCCGCGTCGATCTCGGGGCCGGCCGCACACGCGTCTTCCCTCCGGCTGCGCCAGCAGCGCATAGCGATCCGTCGCGCACTCGAATGCATCGCGCGGATCTTCTCGGACCACCGGCTGGACAGTGCTGCGGGCCTGCTGCCAGCGGTCGAAAGCGGTCCGCCGTACCGGGACCGCGCTGCTGGTCCCCGCGCTCCCCGGCGTCGGCGTCGGCGTGCGCAACACGGACTTGGTCGCCCACGCCGCGACGAAAGCCCTGACGATGCGGTTGCCCGGTAAGGACGTCACCGCCGCGCTGGTGGCCGAGCCGGCGCACGGGCTGAGCTATTCCCGACGAGCGCATCAACGCCACCGACGCTGCGATCGAGGTCCGACTTCGCCGACATCCTCGGGCAGAAGTGATCACCAGCCTTCCGGGCATTGGATTCCGGCTGGAAGCAATATTCGTCGCTGCCCACGGCGAGCCCACTCTGGTCGGCCCGGACGACCGGCTCACCGCGTGGGCGGGCCGGCACCGATGCCGAAAGTTCCCGGCAGACGCCCCGGGCGAATGCACACCCCGGCGCTACAGCAGATTCCTGGGCCGGGTGATGTACATGTCGGTACTGCCCGCGGCCCGCTGCGACTCCGAAAGCAAGGGCCTCATCTGGCTGGGCCGCGGCCGCACTACGGTCCTCTATGTCCTTACCCGCGAAACGCGTAACCTGGCAATCGGATGCGCCGGTCATCGCGGCTGCGGCTCGACAGGGCATTGAGTGTTCTTTCCTTGCGAGTCGCTCGCGTACCGGGTGTCGTCTGGTTGTCGTGGTGTGCGGATCGGTTCTGCAGGCGGATCGGCACCGATGCCTGCGCCTACCCCTTTCTGGTGCGTCGACCGTGCAGGTGTTGCTTCATGCAGGAAGCAACAGGCCGGTATGGCGGTCCGGTGCGGGTGACCGCGCCGGGGAACGTGCTGTTATCCGAGCGAGCCGATCAGCTCTCGGCAGGCCTGCTCACAGCGGCGGCAGACCTCGGCGCAGGTTCTGCAGTGCTCGTGATGGGAGGCGTGCTGCGCGCACTGGTCGCCGCATTTCTTGCACGAAGCCGCGCAGGCCTCCAAGACCGAGCGGGTCAGATTCGCGTCGTAGCCGGTATGTCGCGAGAGCACCCTGCTTGTGATTTCGCAGAGGTCAGCGCAGTCGAGGTCCGTGCGGATGCATTTGGTCAGCTCCTCCACCGACTCTTCGCTAAGGCAGGCATCGGCGCATGCGGTACATACCTGGGCACAGTCCATACACGCCTCGATGCAGCCAGCCAGCTTCGCCGTGTCGATCCCGGCCAAACCCTTCGGGTAGTTCTCCAGCATGGTGGCAGCAGTACTCATCGTTGTTCTCTCCCGTCGTCGAGGATGGGGAAGAGGCCGTCCTCTGCGAGGACAGGCCTGATCAATCGCCGCGTACCCACCAACGCGGGCTTGTAACAACAGGTGCGCCCTCCTCGGTGCCGGCGCAACGATCGGCTGCCATCCCGCGCAGGGAACTCCACTGCAGTGCAACAGCGAGGTCGACCACACCATCTGCAACGCGAAAAGCTACCAAATCCGCTGCTTCTCAACCCTGTACAGAGGATATTCATGGCCGCGGAGGTGGCATGGACGGCGTCCCGCCGGCGACCACAGATTGCTTCCCCAGCCCGAATCCCAGACACATGAAGATTTGGTGAAGATATTCCTGCCTCGACATCGAGGCGCTGAGCACGGTCATGCGGATCCGTACCACTTCGGGGTCGCGGAGGCACTCGACCCGCCTAGGACAGAGGATCCCTGGGGGCGGACAGATCGTCTCCCTCGAAGATCAGGCCCACGGCACTACCCCGCGCCCAGTAGCCGCCTCGCCCAACCGCAGCGAGGGGCCCTTCGGTGATTACGACATGGACATGGTGCAGCGGCCGTCGACCGCGGCGGTGCCTAGGGGCTCGATCATGATGGTGTCGAACCAGGATGGGGGCAATTTGCTGGTCACCACCATACTTCGTCGTTCCTGGACGGCCTCGGCAAGGCGGAAGAACGCCTTCGCGGCAGCCCGCCCGGACGGGCAACGTACCGATGCCGTCGACGAACGATCAACTCCATCCCGGGAGGAATTCTGATGATGGTCTTGTCGATCGACCGTCGACACACCGCGGCCCGTCCGGTCGCCGCGGTCACCGGTTCGAGGTGGACCACGACACCCGCATGCCGGCATCGATCATCGTATGCGCGATGCGCAGGTGCTTCGACGAGGTGGGTTTGCCGGTGCCAGAGGCCGCAGACCGTGTGGTTTCGCCGCGGTGCGTCCACTCCAGCGCCGCCAAGGCGTTCGGGATGGAACCGGGTCGACGGATCGTATTCGCGCCAGGACATGGACGTCAGTGTCCTTGCCCGTTACCGCCTCCGGGACTGTGAATTCGCTCCTGGTACTCGCTCAGGACCGTGCGCTGCTCGACCTCCGCCTCGTGGTGCGCCGTCTCGAGGGCGGTCGCCTCCTCGGCCGGGTCCGCGCTCCACCAGCTGCCCGCGCCGGGCTTGCCGGCGGTGCCGAGCTTGTTCATGCGCTTGGGCACCGGAGCACCCTGGTACTCGAGCGGGACCGGATGGCCGTGCTCGTCCACCGGGCCGAGCGGCTGGTGGATCTCGATGTACTCGCCGTGCGGCAGGCGACGGACAATGCCCGTCTCGATGCCGTGCTCGAGCACCTGACGGTCGCTGCGCTGCAGGCCCAGGCAGAACCGGTAGGTCAGGTAGTAGGCGAGCGGAGGGCCGAGCACCATGCCGATGCGGCCCATCCACGTGGTGGCATTGAGCGAAATGTGGAAGGTGATCGCCACGATGTCGTTCATCCCCATCAGCGTGAGAACGGTGTAGAACGCCAGGGCCATCGCGCCGATCGCGGTACGCACCGGCACGTCCCGCGGACGCTGCAGCAGGTTGTGGTGCGCATCGTCCTTGGTGAACTTCTTCTCGATCCACGGGTAGGCGATCAGAAGCGTGAACACCAGGCCCATGATCACCGCGACCCAGAACACCGCCGGGATGGTGTAGCGGCCGAACAGGTAGATATCCCACGCCGGCCAGGTGCGGGCCAGGCCGTCCGTCCACAGCATGTAGATGTCGGGCTGCGAGCCGGCCGACACCTGCGACGGGTTGTACGGGCCGATGTTCCAGATCGGGTTGATCTGGAGCAGACCGCTCATCAGCGCCAGCACGGCGAAGGTGATGGCGAAGAACGCACCGGACTTGACCGCGAACACCGGCAGAATCCGGACACCGACGACGTTCTGCTCGGTACGGCCGGGGCCGGGGAACTGGGTGTGCTTCTGGTACCAGACCAGGGCCAGGTGGGCTGCGATCAGGGCGAGGATGATGCCCGGAATCAGCAGCACGTGCGCGACGTACAGGCGCGGGATGATGAGCATGCCGGGGAAGTCGCCGCCGAAGATCAGCCAGTGCATCCAGGTGCCGATCACCGGGATGCTGATGGTGATGCCGGACAGCGCGGCGCGCAGGCCGGTGCCGGAAAGCAGGTCGTCGGGCAGCGAGTAGCCGAAGAAGCCCTCGAACATCGCCAGGATCAGCAGCAGCGAGCCGATCACCCAGTTCGCTTCACGCGGACGGCGGAACGCACCGGTGAAGAACACGCGCAGCAGGTGCACGATGATCGACGCGGCAAACATCAGCGCAGCCCAGTGGTGGATCTGCCGGACGAACAGACCGCCGCGCACCTCGAACGAGATGTCCAGGGTCGTCTCGTACGCGCGCGACATGGTGACGCCGCGCAGCGGGGTGTAGGCGCCGTCGTAGGTGACCTCGGCGAGGGACGGATCGAAGAACAGCGTCAGGTACACGCCCGAGATCAACAGGATCACGAAGCTGTACAGGGCGATCTCACCCAGGAGGAAGGACCAGTGGGTGGGGAAGACCTTGTTGATCTGACGCCGCAGCCCGGCCGCCGGGTGATAGCGCGAGTCGATGTTCTCCGCCGCGTGGGCGGCGCGGGACGGTGTTGCAGTACTCACGGGCGACGCTCCCAAAATGGGGCGAATATTCGTCGTCGGACGGTGTTAGCCCGGCCTTCGTCCGGCCGAGTACGCTTTATCTGCCACTTCTGCAGGCCTGGACACGACTCCTGACTCGGCACATCAGAGACTTGGCACATTGGATTCGAGCAGCGAGAAGGACTAGGCTGCATCCAATCCGATCCGTTCCTGCGTGGAATCCCACAGTTCCGCCGGAACAGTCGAGGTGCGACCGATTCAATAATTCTGTTGTGCCTCAATCGCAATGACCCGCGGGCGCCGTTGGGAGCACAGGTGCGGAGTCGGCGTAGGGCGAAGCAGGGTTCACAGAGTTGGCGCAGGCGCAGACGTGACGGCCAGTTGCGGGTTCGTCCCGGCTTGGGAGGGGTGAACGCCTGGGTTCGATTCCAGATCGGCGGGTTCTGGGTCGTCGCTGTCATGGCTGTGACCCGGGGGATGATCAAGTCGGCGATCTTGCGTACGAACCGATGCTGGATAGGAACATCCACAATCACCTCTACAGATGCGCTCACATCGAAACGCTCGTTCGGCTTCAGCTCCGGTTCCAGGAAGTCGCCACTGAGCCAGGGGATGTCCGGACGACGGAGCTTCAAGTTTTCGATTGTCCGAGCTGGAAGATCGACTGCGGTTACCGCGCCCAATCCGGCGAGTTGAGCTGAAAGCCAAACGGTTCCGCAGCCCCTCCCCGGGATCTTCATATCCGGTCGTGCCGTCGCGCGGACGACCTCGAGAACATACGTCCCGCAATGTTCATTGCCTCGATGGACTCCTCCGGCAGTGGACCTTTTCACCCACTCGGTCCAGAACTGGAGCTGAGCCTCCATCGTCGGTTGAATCATAGGCCTGGTCTTCTTTCGCGAGCTTCCGCGAGCGAGCGCCTTCGGCAGCAGTGCTACTCGGCAGCAGTGCTACTCGGCAGCGCACATCGATCGCGCTTCACTGGGCAGTGTGCCCAGTCGGCGCAAGTTCTGACCTGCAGCGGCGGTCGATGGCCGATTGCCGAAAGTGTCGTTCCCCCAATGGTAGGGCGGTTCCCTTCCAGGCCCGAGACACTTCATCGAATCTTCATGTCCTGAGGATGAGCCGCACTCTGCTGCCCTGCCCTGCCCTGTCTGTTCTCGCCGGTGATGCGCATCACGCATTCGCTCGCACCCGGCGGGGACGTTACTGCGTCGGACAGGTGCATTCGTCCCTGTGGTGAGCGGAGATAGCGGTGTCGGCGGCACCCGACGGCAGAGGGAGACGGGATTCGAGCACCAACCCGGCAATGCCCGAAAGTAGGCACACAGCCGTTACCGCAGTCAGGGCGGGCTCAGTTCGGCCGGCAATCGTGTCACCGAGAAGTACCGCTCCGATCGTGCCGGGCAGGATGCCGATGATCGTAGCGACGGTGTACGGAAGCAGCCGCACGGACGACAAGGCGCAGCAGTAGTTGACCACCGCGAACGGCACCACCGCGATGAGGCGCAGTGATCCGACAGCCAGCCATCCCCGGTGCGCCAGACGGGCATCGACAGCCCGTACCGCCGAGTGCGACAGCCGCGCTTGAACTGCGTCTTTGCCGAGCGTTCGAACCACCATGAATGCCACCACTGCGCTCACAGTCGTGGCGGCGATGGCGACGCCGATGCCGACCAGAGGGGAGAACAATACCCCGGCACTCACCGTGAACACGGTGCGGGGAATCGGGGTGACGGTCAGCACGGTCTGAGCGAGGAAGAACACCACCACAAACGTCGGGCCTACCGCCGTCGCCCATTCCCGAATCTGCACGATCGGCGGATACGGAACCAGAGTGGCCATCGCAACCACCGTCGCGGCCACCGGTAGTGCGACGAGAAATTTACGGCCGAGCTGGATTCTCGTCACAGCCGCCCAGGATAGCAGCGTCTCCCATGGCGTGATGTCTTCGTGCCGCACACCGACACCGATTCCGCCGCATGTCCAGTCAACGATCTCGGAAGGGACTGCACGGGGACAACGGAGCCCCCGACCACACCACAAATACTATCTGGAATAGTAGTTGCGGTGTGGGTACGCCGAGGAGGGTCGCAATGTCCGTCAGAACCATGTCGACGATCGGGTTCCTAGCGGTGATCGCCCTGCTCATTGTGGGACTGTGGCCCCGCGGGGATGAACCCGCGACCGGGCCGCGTACCGACCACGCCACCTCAACCGCTCCTTCCACCGTCGACACCTCCGAAGGGCTGTTCCGCGCCGACGGACCGGCAGGACGAATCTGTCCGGCGCCGGTCGGTTCCGCCTCGGGACAGTTGAGGGGGGTCTCGGTGCGATGCCTAGGCTCCACCGAAACGGTTGATCTCGGAAGTGCACTGCAGGGCGAGCCCACGTTGGTCAATCTCTGGGCATCCTGGTGCGGCCCGTGCCGGGAGGAGATGCCGGTGCTCGACACCTATGCCGCCGAGCCGGGCTCGATCCGGGTGGTGGGGCTCAACGTGCAGGACACCGCAGCTTCCGCGCAGGCCTTGATGGCCGAACTCGAGTTGCGTTATCCCTCGTTCGTCGACATCGACGCGGCCGCGCAGGAGGCACTGCAAGTCCCACCGGTGCTGCCGTTGAGCTTTCTCGTACACCGGGACGGGTCCGTCGAGCGCGTGGTGAACCCCCCGGTGTTCACCGCGCCGGCCGAGGTTCGCTCCGCGGTGGAGGAGATGCTGCGATGACGGGGACGAGCCGGAGGCACCGTCGACGGCCCTGGCCTGTGCTGACACTGATCCTGGTTGCGTTGCTGGGGGCCGGTGCCTGTGGCACCGGAACCGACGCCGTCGCTCAGGGCGGCACCTTCGATTTCGTCGCCCCCGGCGGCCAGACCGATATCTTCTACGACCCGCCGTCCGCCCGCGGCACCCTCGGGCCGCTCTCCGGCCCGGATCTGATGGCCGACGGTGTCACCGTGGATTTGGCCGACTATGCCGGCCAGGTGGTGGTGCTCAATCTGTGGGGCCAGTGGTGCGCCCCGTGCCGCAGCGAAGCCGACGATCTCGAACGCGCCTACGCCGCCACCCGGGCTCTGGGGGTGCAGTTTCTCGGCATCAACGTCCGCGATCCTCAACGTGACAAGGCACAGGACTTCGTGATCGACAACAACGTCTCCTACCCGTCCATCTACGATCCGCCGATGCGCACCCTGATCGCCCTGGGAGGGAACTTCCCCACGAGCGTCATCCCCTCCACCCTCGTTCTCGACCGGCAGCATCGGGTCGCCGCGGTGTTCCTGCGGGCGCTGCTGACCGAGGATCTGCAGCCGGTCATCGAGCGAGTGGCGGCGGAGTCATGATCGTCCTGGCGCAAGAACTGGGCACCAGCTTCCAGACGGTCGCCGCCACCGGGCCGCTCGTGTTCGCGCTGGCGGCGGCGGCGCTGGCCGGTCTGGTCTCCTTCGCTTCGCCGTGCTGTATTCCGCTCGTGCCCGGGTACTTGTCGTACCTGGCCGCGGTCTCGGGGGCGGAAGCACCGACGGTCACGGCGGGCGATACGCGTGTCCGCGCCGCCGGACGGTGGCGGGTCACCGGTGCCGCGTTGTTGTTCGTCGCCGGGTTCACCGTGGTGTTCGTCCTGGCCACGGCGTCGGTCTTCGGGGTGATCGGGGCGTTGCGCGTCAACCAGGAACTGCTTCAACGCATCGGTGGCGCCGTCACCGTGGTCATGGGGTTGACCTTCCTCGGGTGGGTCCCCGCCTTGCAGAAGAATCTGCGTTTCGCCCCGCGGCAGATCTCCTCGCTGGCAGGAGCTCCCTTGCTGGGTGGAGTGTTCGCCCTCGGCTGGACACCGTGCCTGGGCCCGACGCTGGCCGGGGTGCTCTCGGTGGCCGCCGGCACCGAAGGCACCACCGCCGCCCGTGGCGTGGTGCTGATCATCGCCTACTGCCTGGGGTTGGGATTGCCGTTCGTCGCGCTGGCCTTCGGCTCCTCTTCCGCCCTGCGTGGGGTGGGATGGCTGCGCCGCAACTCCCGCAATATCCAGATCGCCGGGGGCATGCTGCTCGTGGTGGTCGGATTCGCCTTGATGACCGGAGTCTGGGAGATGTTCATCGCCTGGATCCGCGACGAGTTCGTCACTGACGTGGTGCTGCCGATATGACCGTCACCGACCGTGCTCCGGCCTCGAAGCCGTCACCGCCGCCGGAACCCTCACCGCTGCGCCGAGCCGTCGCCACGGCACGCAACCTATGGCGTCAGCTCACCTCCATGCGCACCGCTTTAGTGTTGCTGTTCCTGCTCGCCCTCGCTGCCGTCCCCGGGGCGTTGCTGCCCCAGCGAAGCCTCAACGCCGGCAAGGTCGACGAGTACATCGCCGCGCGTCCGGTCCTCGGCCCCGTCCTGGACCGGCTCGAAGCGTTCGACGTGTTCGCCAGCTTCTGGTTCACCGCCGTCTACGCCCTGCTGATGGTTTCGCTCATCGGCTGCCTGATCCCCCGGCTGCGCGAGCATCTGCGCGCTGTGCGCAGCGCCCCGGTACCTGCACCGCGCAACCTGTCGCGATTGCCGCATCACCACCAGGGGCTGCTCGACGCGCCGGTCGAGGAGTCCCTCGACCGGGTCCACGACCTGCTGCGAGGCTGGCGTCTGACCACCCGCACCGAGCCCGGCGCGGTACAGGCGGTATCCGCGGAAAAAGGGTATCTGCGCGAAGCCGGCAACCTGGTCTTCCACTTCTCGCTGGTCGGGCTGCTGGTGGCGGTGGCCACCGGTCGGCTGTTCGGGTACGAGGGGTCGGTGATCGTCATCGCCGACGGCGGGCCGGGATTGTGCAACACCTCCCCGGCGGTGTACGACTCGTTCCGCGCCGGAGCCGCCACCGACGGCACCGGACTCGATCCGTTCTGCCTCAAGGTCGAAGATTTTTCCGCCGACTACCTCGACAACGGGCAAGCCGAAATGTTCACCTCCACGCTGTCCTACCAGACCGGCACGGACATCGGCACCGACCGCTGGCAGCGGTACCAAGTGCGGGTCAACGAGCCGCTGCGGCTGGGCGACGAACGGGTGTATCTCACCGGTCACGGTTACGCCCCCCGGTTCACCGTGACCTTCCCCGACGGGCAACAACGCACCGAGACACTGCAGTTCGCCCCCGAAGACGCCACCACGTTCCTCAGCAGCGGAGCGCTGCGCTTCGACCCGCCCGGCGGCACCTATCCGGATCCGGACGAGCGTCGCCGCAACCAGATCGCGATCGAAGGATTGTTCGCTCCCACCGCCGCGTTCAACGGCACCCTGCTCACCTCGGTGTTCCCCGACATGCGCGATCCCGCAGTGGCCGTCGACATCTACAAGGGCGACACCGGCCTCGACACCGGCATTCCCCAGTCGATCTTCTCGCTCAACGCCGAGATGATCAACCAAGGCCGACTGGTCAAACAGGCCCGGGTCAACCTGCGACCCGGAGAACACACCACCCTCACCGACGGCACCACCGTCCGGTTCGACGGCGCCGAGGAATTCGCCTACCTGCAGGTCTCCCACGACCCTGCCCAGAACTGGGTGCTGGTCTTCGCGATCACCATGATGGGCGGGCTGGTGGCCTCACTGGTGATCAAACGCCGCCGGATCTGGGTGCGGCTGCGCCCCGCCGGCCGCGGCACCGCCGTCGAACTCGGCGGGCTGGCCCGCACCGACCACGCCGGCTGGGGACCGGAATTCACCGATATCTGCCGACGCCTGGCCCCCGGGACCGGGGCATCACCTGCTGCGAAAAAGGACCGCTAGAGCCATGCCGATCGACGACACCCTCGCCCGTTACTCCGACCTGAGCTTCGAGGCCGCCTTCGCCGTCTACCTGCTGGCCCTGGTGCTGTTCGTCGCCGAATTCGCCGCGGTCCGCACCCGCCGCACCGACCCCACCCTCGTCCCCGCCGCAGCTGTCCCCCCGGCAGCCCCCGGGCCCGGCCGGGTGATCACGCCGACCGGGCGCGAGCTGTCGGACCGGCTCGGCCGGATGGGCATCAGCGTGCTCGTGGTCGCCTGGATCCTGCACGTGGGGTCGATGGTGCTGCGCGGGCTGGCCACCGCCCGTTTCCCCTGGGGCAACATGTACGAGTTCGTCACCGTCACTTGTGCGATCGGGGTGCTCGCCGGTCTGATCGTGCTGCGCCGCCCGGCGCTGCGGGTGGTGTGGATGTTCGCGTTGCTCCCGGTGCTGGTGCTGCTGTTCGTCGCCGGCACCGTGCTCTACGCCGACGCCGCCCCGGTGGTGCCGGCGTTGCAGTCGTTCTGGCTGCCGATCCACGTGTCGGTGGTGTCCGTCTCGAGCGGGGTGTTCCTCGTCTCGGGGGTGGCCAGCATGTTGTTTCTGCTGGCGCTGCGCGCCGAACACCGCCCCGGGAGCCGGCTGGCGACGATGACGGCGCGCCTGCCCGACGCCCGCGCCCTCGACCGCCTGGCCTACCGCACCACGATCTTCGCCTTCCCGCTGTTCGGCGCCGGGGTCATCCTCGGGGCGATCTGGGCCGAGGCCGCCTGGGGCCGATTCTGGGGCTGGGACCCGAAAGAAACCGTCTCGTTCATCGCCTGGGTGATCTACGCCGCGTACCTGCACGCCCGCGCCACCGCCGGCTGGCGCGAAACCCGCGCCGCATGGATCAACATCGCCGGTTTCGTAGCGATGCTGTTCAACCTGTTCGTCATCAACATGGTCGTCTCCGGCCTGCACTCCTACGCCGGGCTGAACTGACCCCGCCCACCCCCGCGGTACGCCGGCAATGACTCTCGAAGAGGTCCCCGGTGGACCTGGGGGCACCGGCCGCGCCGGCACATTGGCGCCGAAGACCGGGGCCGGTGGTGTGGGCTCCGCACGGCTTCGATCGGGGCCGGGCTGACATTGTATGCCGCTGCCCACCGCGTATGGCCTGGGGCCTGCGCCGATCGCAATCGCGATGCTCACCGCTGCGGTCACGCACCGGTCCCGGCGGATCGGGTTCGGCCATCTCCCGGGGCCCGGGTTCTTCCTGCCGTTGCTGCCCTCGGTGAGCGTCGATGCCGGGCTGGCGCTCGGCGCCGTCGAGGCGATGGCGGTCGGTGTCTTCGGAGCGCTGACCTGCGATGCTCAGCCGCACCTCCGCCGCGCCGCTGTCGATTGCGGGGGCCTGGGTGGTCACCGAAGCGGTGCGGGCCCGAGTGCCATTCGGCGGCCGGTTCGCCTTGACAGGTAACGGCCCGTTGCTGTCGTGGGTTTCGCTCTCGGTGAGCCGGGGTGAGCTTCGCTATGCCCCTGACCGGGACCGCCGCCCTCGCGGCGGCGCTCGCTCCGCCGGATGCCAAAGCACATGTGCCAGCATCGACGGCACCGACCTTGGCCACGGTACAGGGCACCCGTGCCGTGCACGGGTGAGACTTCAACACCCAACACTCAACACCCAACACCTGACGTCCGATGCCGCACCGTCCTCGACAACCCCCGGCCGGCCACCGAACAATCGGCGGGGTTCGCGAGTTTCTGCTGGGTTCTGTCCGCCAGCAATGCGCTCAGGGTACGGCGTGCCCAGTGGCACGCCGGCACGCTCTGAAGACGACGAAGTGAGCGGCAGCAACGACCGGCAAGCGTCATCGAGTCGATACCGCTGTCACCGCCGCGCCGCGGTAGCCGAACAGGCGTAGTCCGTTGAGGACCACCAGAATCGCCGTGCCCGCGTCGACGGCCACCGCGACGCCCAGGCCGGCCAGCCCGGTGATGCCGGCGAGTAGGATTAATCCCTTGACGATCAGTGACCCGTACACGTTCTGCCTGACCACCCCGAACGTTTTCCGACTCAAGCCCAGCAGGTAGGGGAGCGTGACGATCGCATCGTTCATCAGCGTGACATCGGCGGCCTCGATCGCCACATCGGATCCGCCGCCCATAGCGATACCGACATCGGCGCGGGCCAGGCTCGGCGCGTCGTTGACACCATCGCCGATCATCGCCACTCCCCCATACATTGTGCGCAGCCGGTCGATCAGTTCGGCTTTCCGCTCGGGCAGTAACCCACCGTGAACTTCGGCAATGCCGATCTGCTCGGCTACCGCACGCGCCGCGGCCTCGTTGTCACCGCTGAGCATCACCGACGTCACGCCCAACCGGTGCAGCGCGGCGACCACGTCCGGAGCCTCGGGACGCAACCGGTCGCTGATACCGATCACGCCGATGACGACGCGTCCTTCGCTGACCAGCACCGCGGTCTGCCCGGCGATCTCGAGCCGCCGCACTTCACCCAGCACCTCATCGCATGTCTCGGCGCTGGCGCCGATGTGCTCCAGGTTGCCGATGGCGTGGTCCCTGGTGGCGCACACCAGGCACTTGGCGCTGGCACCGCGTCCGGCGACATTCACGAACCTGTCCATACGGTGCGCGGCGACGCCCTTGGCGGCCGCGGCGTTCCTAATCGCCGTGCCCAGAGGATGAGAGGAGAACTTCTCCAAACCAGCCGCGTCGGCGAGCACGTCGGAGTCAGTGGCGCCATGCAGGGCGATCACCTCCCCGACCACGGGCACACCCATGGTCAGTGTCTTGGTTTTCGGCCTCGGGGAACAATGGAACAGCCGTTGGCGCTAAGGGATGATCTTGTCCGCCTAGCACAATGATCCACTTGGCTGCTGGGGTTCGGAGAAAGATCGTATGAGCGGTGTGGCGTGGGGCTACCGTCCGCCGGGTGCCGGTGGAATTTCTGACTGATGAGCAGGCCGCAGCGTACGGACGGTTCGTGGAGGAGCCGACCCGTCCGGAGCTGGAGCGGTTCTTCTACCTCGACGACGTCGATCGCGAGCTGATCGGGAAACGGCGGGGTGACCACAACCGTCTGGGGTTCGCACTCCAGATGTGCACGGTCCGCTACCTGGGGCTGTTCCTGGAGGACCCGCTGGATGTGCCGTGGCCGGTGGTGGAGTACCTGGCCGAGCACCTGGGCGTGGAGGACGCCTCGTGCGTGAAGCGGTACACCGAGCGGTTGAAGACGGCGTACGAGCACGCGTGGGAGATCCGGGACGCCTACGGCTACCACCAGTTCGAGGATCGCGAGTGGGGGCGGAAGTTCCGTACGTTTCTGCACGGGCGGGCGTGGACGGCCGCCGAGGGGCCGGTGGCGCTGTTCAACCAGGCGGTGGGCTGGCTGCGGCGCAACCGTGTGCTGCTGCCCGGGGTGAGCGTGCTGGCCCGGCAGGTGGCCGAGGTGCGGGGCACGGCCGAGCAGCGGCTGTACGCCACGGTGGCGGGGGCCGCGCGCCGCGCGGACGGCGCACTGCCGGCGGACCTGGTGGCGCTGCTGGATGTTCCGGAGGGCCGTCGGGTGTCGGAGCTGGAGCGGCTGCGCCGGCCGCCGACGCGGACGACAGGCACGAGCATGGCGAAGGCGCTGGAGCGGGTCGATGAGATCGCCGCGTTCCGTCTGGGCCGGGTGCGGATCGACAAGGTCCCGCCGAACCGGCTGGCGTCCCTGGCCCGTACGGGGCTGGGGTCGAAGGCGCCGAACCTGGAGCGCACCCCGGAGCCGAAGCGCACCGCGCTGCTGACCTCGGTGGTCCGTCACCTGGAAGCATCCGCAATCGATGACGCGCTGGATCTGTTCGCGCTGCTGATGCAGGTGAAGCTCATCAGCGCCGCGCGGCGGGCGACAGACCGGGAGTGGGTGGCGGGCCGGGCCCGGGTGGTGAAGGCGTTCCGCATGGTCGACGGGGTGTTCCGGCTGTGGAGCGAGCAACTGGATCTGATCGCCGAGAGCGCCACGGACTTCGATCCGGGCGCGATGTGGCGGGCACTGGAGACGGAGATCGGCCCCCGCGCGGAGATCGAGGCCGCGTCCAAGCTGGCGGCGGAGATGATCGGGCCGGGAGACGACGAGGCCGAGGCGGAGATGCGGCGCCTGCTGGCCACCCGCTACAACACCGTCCGCCCGTTCCTGTCGCTGCTCGGGGAGTCGCCCGCGCTGGGCGCAGCCTCCGCCGGCAAGCGCATCCTGGAGGCGGTACGGCGGCTGCCCGCGCTCGCACGGCGGAAGGTCAAGGTCAAGCCGCTGCTGCCGCGTGAGATCGACGCCAAGCTGGTGCCACCGGCGTGGCGGTCGGCGGTGTACTCCAACCCGGAGCTGCCCGAGGGTGCGGTGGACCGCGACGCGTACGTGGTGTGCGTGCTGGAGCAGCTGTACAGGGCGCTGAACTCCCGGAATGTGTTCGCCTCGCCGTCGAACCGGTGGGCCGACCCGCGGGCGCGGCTGCTGGCCGGCAAGCAGTGGGAGGCCGTCGCCGACGACGTCCTGCACGGCCTGAGCCTGGACGAGCCGGTCGAGGAACACCTCGCCGGGCGGGTGCGGGCGCTGGACGCGGCCTGGCAGCTGATGGCCGAGCGGCTGGAGGAGGCCGGGCAGGACGCGAAGCTGAGCTTCGAGGTGCAGCCAGGCGGCCGGCTGAAGCTGAACGTGGACCGGCTCGGCGCGGTCGGCGAGCCGAAGTCCTTGCGGTGGCTGCGCAAGACCACCGCGGCGATGCTCCCGAAGATCGACCTGCCGGACCTGCTGTTCGAGGTCGACTCCTGGACTGGGTTCCTGGACGCGTTCGTGCACCTCGGGGACGGCCGCACCCGCATGGAGAACCTGAAGACCTCCCTGGTGGCGCTGCCGGTCGCCGAGGCGTGCAACATCGGCCTGACCCCCGTCATCGACCCCGAGGACGAAGCACTGACCCGGGGCCGGCTGGTGCACGTCGACCAGTACTACCTGCGCGCCGACACCATCGCCGCGGCGAACGCGAAGCTGATCGAGGCCCAGGCGCGGGTGCCGATCGTCTCCCACTGGGGTGAGGGCCTGCTGGCCTCGGTGGACGGGCTGCGGTTCGTAGTGCCCAAGCGGACCATCAACGCCGGTCCCTCGCCGAAGTACTACCACTTCAAACGCGGGATCACGTGGCTGAACGCGGTCAATGACCAGGTCGCCGGGATCGGGCAGATGGTCGTGCCGGGCACCCCGCGCGACTCCCTGCACATCCTGGACACCCTGCTGAACCTGGACGCCGGGGTGAAGCCGGAGATGGTCGCCACCGACAACGCCTCGTACTCCGACATGGTGTTCGGCCTGTTCTCGATGCTCGGCTACAACTTCTCGCCCCGGTTCCGGGACCTGGCCGACCAGCGGTTCTGGCGGGCGGAGATGCCCGGTGTCGAAACCGGCGGCTACGGCCCGCTGGAGCCGCTGGC
This sequence comes from Rhodococcus sp. DMF-1, assembly GCF_021441945.1. Lineage (NCBI taxonomy): Bacteria > Bacillati > Actinomycetota > Actinomycetes > Mycobacteriales > Nocardiaceae > Rhodococcus > Rhodococcus sp. DMF-1. The sequence continues at coordinate 4,689,201 of NZ_CP090442.1, read as the reverse complement.
CCGCAACAAGGCCAACCTGGGCAAGGTGGTCACGCACTGGCCGGACATGCTGCGGGTGGCCGGCTCCCTGGTGACCGGGCAGGTCCGCGCGTACGACCTGCTGCGGATGTTCGGCCGCGAGGGCCGCCCGACCCCGATGGGGCAGGCGTTCGCCGAGTACGGGCGGATCGCCAAGACGCTGCACCTGCTGCGCGTGGTCGACCCGGTGGACGACACCTACCGCAGGCAGATGAACCGGCAGCTCACCGTGCAGGAGTCCCGCCACAAGCTGGCCCGGGACATCTGCCACGGCAAGCGCGGGCAGATCATGCAGGCGTACCGGGAGGGCCAGGAAGACCAGCTCGGTGCGCTCGGCCTGGTCCTGAACGCCGCGGTGCTGTGGACGACCCGCTACCTGGACGCCGCCGTAGAGGAGCTGCGGGCGCTGCCCGCCGAGGAGCGGGAGTACGACGTCCTGGACGAGGATGTCGCCCGCCTGTCCCCGCTGCGTCACGCGAACCTCAACTGCCTGGGCCGCTACAGCTTCCGCGCCTCCACCCCCGTGGGCGGGGGCCTGCGGCCGCTGCGTGACCCGGACGCAGCCGGGGTGGACGAGGACGGGGAACAGTGAGCCTGCCGGCCGGGCCGCCGGTGGCTGTCAGTGCACGGGGCGGCGGCCGAGGATGGTCCAGGCGGTTTCGGTGACGGCGGCGACGGCGATGCCGAAGGCAAGGTGGGCGGCGAAGCCGCGCAGGTGGGATACGGCCGGGTAGTCCCGGTTGGGGGCGGAGAAGCCGGCCAGTGGGGTGATGCCCTCGTCCACGATCAGCGACATCGCGGCTCCGGAGGCGAGTCCGGCCGCGACCGGTGTGAGGCCGGTGGTGCGGCGCAGCAGCGCGTACACCGGAGCCCAGCTGATGGCGAGCCCGTAATGGAACGCCGTCCCGGCCCGCTCCCGCGCCTTGTCGTCGAGGTGGATGCCGAGCAGGCCGAGGGTCTTGTCGGCGGCGATCTGAGAGGGGGAGCCGGGCCGGGCGGCGTCCTCACGCCGGCGGGTCTCGTCGGATTCGAGCTGGTAGAGCTTCATGCTCACCGGCTCCATCACCTTCGTCGCCGCGTACCCGGCGACCGGGGCGATGACGGCGTCGGTGAGCAGATCAGCAGTGGTCTTCATGGTGCTCTCCTTCCTGTCGGCCCCCTTCGGGGTGGCCGCGGGCCGCGACCACCCCTGGGGGTGCTCAGCAGCAGCCGGACGAGGAGGTGCCGGTGAGGATCTGGTGGATGAGCGGCTGTTCGATGGCGTAGGCGTCGGCGACGGGCAGCACTCGGGAGCCGGGGTGGCCGGCCAGCCAGTCCTCGGCGGCCGCGGCGCTGGTGAAGAAGTGGATCTCGTTGCAGAAGCTGGTGCGGATGGAGGCCGGAGTCTCGCAGGCGACGAGGGAGACGACCGCACCGGCTGGCTCCACGCTGGTGGGCCCGTCCGGGGGCACGGTCAGCCGCACCGGCTCCCCGGTGGCGCGGCAGGGGGAGGTCACCTGGGCGGTGTGGCCCAGGACGGCGGGGAAGACCAGGGTGTCGAGCGCGCACCAGGTGTACAGGGTGCGGCCGTCGGTCTCGTAGCGGTGCGGGGTGGGGTTGAGCGTCAGGCCGTAGCCGGTGACGCGGCCCTGAGTGTCGTACTCGGTGTCGGGCATGGCCGCGAGCGCCTGGCGGATCTCCTCACGGGTGCGGCCGGTTTCGGCGGCGAGCTGGTCGACGGTGACCGGCTCACCGGCCGCCAGCAGCGTCAGCAGGGGCCGCAGCAGAGCCAGTTCCAGGCCGGGAGCGCTGGTGAGCGAGTCGGTGAAGCGGGGGGCGAAGTCCTGGGTGTCGGTGTCCACGACCGCGTTCCTTCCTTGGGTGGATGGGTCCGATGCGTGCCGACCGTAGGGTCTGCCCCCGGGGTGAGGGTCAAGTGCGCTGCGGGTCGCCGGCCCAGCACAGGTCGCCCTCCGCCAGGTCCGCCCGGTGTTCGACCTGGAACTTCTCGATCCGGTCCAGGATCTGCTGCTGGGCGGCGATACGCTGGCGCAGCCGTTCGCGGGAGCGGTGCAGCAGCTCGGCCAGGTGCGAACCCACCGGCCCGGGGGGGCCGTCGAGATACGCCGTGGTCAGTTCCCGGATCTCGGCGACGGTCAGGCCCAGGCCACGCAGCTCGCCGATGAACCGCACGCACCACAGCGCGTCGGCGGTGTAGAGCCGGTAGTTGGCCGGGCTGCGGCCCAGGGTGTAGATCAGCCCGAGGTCGGTGTACTCGCGCAGCGTCTTGACCGGCACCCCCGTCCGGCGGGACAGCTCGCCGACCGTCATCGGCCGCGTCCGGCTCCCACTCATGATCGATCCTTCCCGGCGGTTTCAGCTGGCGCAGCAGGACAGCTTGGTGACGTCGCGGGTGTAGGTCTGGGCGGCGAGCTTCAGGCCCTCGGCCATGGTCAGGTAGGGGCACCACAGGTCGGCCATCTGCTGCACCGTCATCTGGTTGGCCAGCGCGTAGACGGCGGTGGCGACGACGTCACCGGCGCCGTCGGCCAAGACGTGCGCGCCCAGCAGGCGGCCGGTGGAGGCGTCGGCGACGAGCTTGATCAGGCCGCGGGTGTCGCGGTTGACCAGCGCGCGCGGCACGTACTCGAGCGGCAGGACGCGGCAGTCGCAGGTGTAGCCCTGGGCGACGGCCTCGGCGTCGGTCAGGCCGGCGGAGGCGATGGCCGGGCTGGTGAAGGTGACCCTGGGCAGGTGGCGGTAGTCCACCGTGCGCCCGGCACCGTCGAACGCGTTGTCGGCGATCAGCGCGCCGTGGGCGGAGGCGACGTAGACGAACTGGGGGTGCCCGGTGACATCCCCGGCCGCCCAGATCCGCGGATTGGCCGTACGCAGATGCCCGTCGACGACGACTTCGCCCCGCTCGCCGGTCCCCACTCCAACCGCCTCCAGGCCGAGTCCGTCGGTGACCGGACGGCGGCCGGTGGCCACCAGCAGCTCGTCGGCGCGCAGCTGAACCTCGCGGCCGTCGCCGGTGCGGGCGGTCGCCACGACCTCGCCCGAGTCACGGCGCACCGCGGTCAGGCGGGTGTGGGTGTGGACGGTGATGCCCTCGTCCGCGAAGACGTCCTGCAGGGCGGCGGAGATCTCGGGTTCCTCACCGGAGGTCAGACGACTGCGGGCCACCACGGTGACCTTGGCGCCCAGGCGGGCGAACAGCTGAGCCTGCTCCAGCCCGACATACCCGGCACCCAGGACCAACAGGCTCTTAGGCAGTACGTCCAGGTCCATGGCGGTGGTGGAGGTCAGGTAACCGGCCTCCTCCAGGCCGTCCACGGGCGGCGCCCACGGAGCGGATCCGGTCGCGATCAAGTAGTGCGCGGCCTCGATCCGGCGGCTGCCGCCGCCGACAAGCGCCACGTCCAGGGCGGGGCTGTCCGGGCTGCCGGTGAAGCGAGCGGTGCCCTCAAGGATGTCCCAGCCGTACTCGGCGGCCAGGTCCGTGTACTTCTCCGCCCGCATCTCCTGGACCAGCTTGTCCTTGCCGTCGATCAGCGCGTCGAAGGCCACCGGCCCTGCCTCGGTCCGGATGCCGGGGAAACGCTGCCCCTCCAGCGCGCTGCGGCGGGCCTCGGCGGCGGCCAGCAGCGCTTTGGACGGCACACAGCCGGTGTTCACGCACGTCCCGCCGGTCGTGCCGCGCTCGACCATCACCACCGAGCGGCCCTTGCGACGGGCGGCGATCGCGGCGGCGAACGCCCCGCCGCCGGAGCCGATGACCGCCAGGTCGTAGCCGTTGTCCGCTGCGTTCACCGCAGCACCTCCTCGCGTCCCGGGTCCCGTGTGACCGGGACCGCTTCTATGCGCCTTGCCGAATAGCTCACCACGACCATACTATGCGGCCAGGCGAATAATTCCAGTTGTGGAGGCCCGCATGTCCGACCGCGTCACTGCCCCCGCCCCTTCCACTCAGGAGGGCCCGCAGGAGATGCCGTGTACCCATCTGGACACGGTGGCGAAGTTCTTCCGCGCCCTGTCGGACCCCACCCGGCTGAAGCTGCTGGAGTACATCCTTCGCGGCGAGCGGACCTCCGCCGACTGCGTCGCCTACGCCGGCATCTCCCAGCCCCGCGTCTCGGTGCACCTGTCCTGCCTCACCGACTGCGGCTACGTCACCGCTCGCCGCGACGGCAAGAAGCTGCGCTACTCCGTCGGCGACCCGCGCGTGGCCGACCTGATCATCCTGGCCCGCTCGCTGGCCGCGGACAACGCCGCCGCCCTGTCCTGCTGCACCCGCATCCCCGACAGCCAGGACTGACCCAGCAAGGAGCACCACCGCCATGCCCGCCACCCACCGGCCCCCACGCCGGAACAACTCCGAGCCCTCCGGCGCCGGCCTGGCCGGCGCCGGGATCGGCGCCGCCCTGCTGATGATCGCCTGCTGCGCCGGGCCCGCCCTCATCGCCGCCGGCGCCCTCGGCGCGGTCGGCGGCATCCTCGGCAACCCCTGGGTGATCGCCGCCGCGGTCCTCGCCCTGGCCGCCGCCGTGACCGCCGTCATCCGCCACCGCGCACGGCGCAGTGCCTGCTGCCCGCCCACCACGCGCTCCGCCGACCGGGACCGCTCGCCCACCCCGGCCGACCAGAAAGGCCCCCGCTCCCGATGACCATGTTCCCGCCCCGCCGCCGCACCCTCCTCGCCCTGGCCACCACTGCCGCCCTCGCGGCCGGCGCCACCGCCTGCGGCACCGGGACCACCCCGGCCAAGACCACCGCCGCAGGCGGCACCGCCAAGGGGTCGGTGTCCAAGGACGGCACCGAGGTGACCACGATCAGCGACGAGAAGATCCAGGTGCCGGGCGAGAAGCCGACCGCGGTGTTCTTCTTCTCCGTCGGCTGCGGCGAATGCTCCGAAGGAGCCAAGTCCCTGGCCAAGGCCGGCAAGGAGCTGAACGGCAAGGCGAACGTCCTCGCGGTGGACATGGACCCGGGCGAATCACCCCAGCTCATCCGGCAGTTCCTCGACTACATCAAGGCACCCCAACTGCCCGCGGTCATCGACAAGAACGCCACGCTCTCCCAGCGGTACCAGGTCGCCGCGCTGTCCACGCTGATCGTCGTCGACCCGGCCGGCAAGGTCACCTACCGGGCCACCGACCCCGGCCCCGAGGCGATCCAGGCCGCCCTGGAGAAGGCGGGCGCCAAGTGAACGGCCTGCTCACCCTCGCGTTCGCCGCCGGGATGATCGCACCGGTCAACCCCTGCGGGTTCGCCCTGCTGCCCGCCTGGATCACCTCTGCCCTCGGCGACACCGACACCTCACCGCTGCCCGTGCGCCTCGGCCGCGCGCTGCGCTCCGGTGTCGCGCTGACCCTCGGCTTCGCCGGAACGCTCGCCGCCGCCGGGCTCGTCGTCAGCGCCGGAGCCCGCGCCCTCATCTCCGCCGCCCCCTGGCTCGGGCTGGCCACCGGCGTCATCCTGCTGCTGCTCGGCCTGGCCGGGCTGACCGGCCGGACCCTGACCCTCCGGCTGCCCGCCTCCGGTGGCCGGGCGGCCGAAGGCCCGCCCACCGCCCGCCGCATGGCCGTCTTCGGAATCGGCTACGCCGCCGCGTCCCTGTCCTGCACCTTCGGCGTGCTCCTCGCCGTCATCGCCCAGGCCCAGGCCACCGCCAGCTACGCCGGTCTCCTGCTGCTCTTCGCCGTGTACGCCGCCGGATCCGCCACCGTCCTGCTGCTCATCTCCCTGACCACCGCGGCCGCGGGGTCCGCCCTCACCCGGAAGGTCACCGCGCTGGCCCGCTACGGCCCTCGCGTCACCGCCGCCGTCCTGGTCCTGACCGGCGCGTATCTGACCTGGTACTGGTGGACCCCCGCCACCGCCGGCAGCACCTCCATGAGCACCACCTCGGGCGCTCTGGCCGGTTTCTCCGCCACCGCCTCCGTCTTCATCCAGGCCCACACCACCATCCTGGCCACCCTGGCCGCCCTCGCGGTGCTGGCCGTGATCACCGCCTACTGGCGCCACCACCGGCGCGTCCCCGCACCCCGACAACCCGCCTCCGGCTGCTGCACGGCGAACGACGACACCGCCCCCGCCGCTGCGCCCGCCGGCCGCCCGGGCGAAGAACCCTGCTGCACCCTCCCGGCTGCGGCCCGGCAAACAGCAGGCCAGGCTGAACACCGGACCCGGCACTGACCCACCCGCCGGCGGGAAGCCGCCACCGTACGGACCACAGCCCAGACCCGGGCCGGGCGCTCGGATCGGAGGAGGATCATGAGCGAGCACTTCGACGCCATTGTGATCGGCATGGGGCCGGGCGGGGAGGTAGCCGCCTCACGGCTACTGGCCGCAGACCGGCGCGTCGCCGTCATCGAACAGGAACTGATCGGCGGAGAGTGCGCCTACTGGGCCTGCATCCCCTCCAAGACCCTGCTCCGCCCCACCGAGGCACGCGCGGAAGCCACCCACACCGCCGGTCTCGAGCGGCCCGCCCTCAACTGGCCGCAGGTACGCGACTACCGCGACTACATGATCCGCCACCTGGACGATTCCGCCCAGGCCGACGGCTACCGCAAGCAGGGCGCCACGGTCATCAAGGGCACCGCCCGCCTGACCGGCCCCGGCCACGTCGACGTCGACGGCCGGCAGCTCACTGCCGAACACATCATCCTTGCCACCGGCTCCGAAGCCACCCGGCCCCCCATCGAGGGCCTGGAGACGGTACCGGTGTGGACCAACCGGGAGGCCACCACCCTTACCGACATACCCCAGCGCGCCCTGATCATCGGCGGCAGCGCGGTGGCCGCCGAACTCGGCCAGTTCCTCGCCCGCATGGGTACCCAGGTCACCGTCGTCCAGCGCGGCCCGCTGCTGCTGGGCCGCGAAGAGCCCCGCCTGGGCGAGATCGCCGCCGAGCACCTGGCTGCGGACGGCATCGACATCCGCCTGAACACCCAGGCCCGCGCCGCCCGCCGCGACGGCACGGACACGGTCGTCGAACTCGACGACAACACCACCGTGCGCACCGACGTCATCGTCCTCGGCGCCGGCCGCACCCCCCGAACCCGCGGACTCGGCCTGGAAAATGCCGGTGTTCAGACCGGCTCCCGCGGTGAACTCGCCGTCGATGCACACGGCCGCCTGACCGATGGACTGTGGGCGCTCGGCGACGTCACCGGCGTAGCGATGTTCACCCACGTCGCCAAGTACCAGGCCCGCATCGTCACCGACGCCATCCTCGGCACCCCTCGCCCCGCCGACTACACCGCAGTCCCCCGCGTCATCTTCACCGAACCCGAGATCGCCGCCGTCGGCCTCACCACCGAACAGGCCCGCCACCAAGAAATCGACACCGCCACCACCGAACTCGCCCTCGCCGACGCCATCGCCCGCCCCTGGACCTACCAGAAAGACCCCTCCGGCACCCTCGGGCTGATCGCCGACCGCAACCGCCGCACCCTCATCGGCGCCTGGGCCATCGCACCCCAGGCCGGCGAATGGATCCACACCGCAGCCCTGGCCATCCGCCACCGCCTGCCCCTGGAGGCCCTCACCGAGTCCATCGCGCAGTTCCCCACCTACAACGAGGCGTACGCCCAAGCCGCCGAACGCCTCACCCGTGACCTCACCCGATAGCGAGACGGCCCGCGCTCGGCTTGGGCAGCCGGCGCAGGATCACCCTGGGGGTCTCTCATAAATGAACAGTTGCGAGAGTTCTGCGAGAGGCCCGAAGTGGATCACGTTTCCGCAGGTCGCCGTTCGCAGAAGTCCTCTCAGAACCCGCACGTTGTGCGAGACAGTTCTGACAGACTTCCGGGGTGGATCTGACGCCCGATCAAGCCGCAAACGCGGTAGAACGAAACGACTGTCCGAAGTGTGAAGCCCCGGCGGGCAGTGCCTGCCGCACGCGCGGCGGGAAGACCGCGACGAAGTACCACACGGCCCGCTTCATCCTCGTGCCCGCGCTCCGCGAGGAACTCGACGTCCTCGTGCCCGAGGACCGCGGCCCGGGACGGCCGTGGAAGCCCGGTCCGCCCGCCGAGGCTCTGCCGGCCGCCGCGGCGGCCAAGCCGATCCGGATCGGGTACGCGCGCTGCTCGACCGCGCAGCAGGAGTTGCAGAGCCAGCTGGATGCGCTCGAACCGGTCTGCAAGCGGATCTTCTCCGAGAAGATCAGCACGCGCGTGAAGACGCGGCCAAAGCTGGAGGCGGCGCTGAAGCTGGCGTACGACATCAAGGAGGCCGCCCCCGACCAGGAGGTCATCCTCACCGTCCACGAGCTCAAGCGCCTGGCCCGCAACGCCGCCGAGCTGATGACCCTGTCCAACCAGCTCCAGAAGGCCGGCGTCCAGCTCGAACTCCTCACCGGCCCCCTCACCGGCATCTACGACCCCAACGGCATGGGCGCCATGTTCTTCGCCGTCCTCGCCGTCGCTGCCCAGCTCGACCGCAACTACATCCGGGAGAAGACCCTGGAAGGCCAGGTCGCCGCCGCGACCAAGGGCAACCACGGCGGACGGCCGAAGGTCATCGACGACGACATGCTGCTGTTCGCCCGCGCGCTCAAGGACAAGGGCGTGCCCGTCCCCGAGATCGCCAAGAAGCTGACCATCAAGACCGGGAAGAACGCCGGACAGCACCCCTCCGTCGCCTCCGTCTACCGCGCGCTCGCCGACGCCGAGGAGACCGGCCAACCGGCCGGGCCGGAGATCATCGCCCCGCGCCGCCCGATGCGGGTGGACCTCACCGGCCCCGGCAGCGGCACCGACCCCGAGCTGATGGAACGGCTCACCCGGCAGGTCCTCGAAGGCGACGGCGTGCTGGACACGCTCGTTGAACAGAGCGAGGAACAGACGGACGACGTCGTGGCGGCGCTGCTGGCGCAGGCCCGACGCGAAGGGGAGGGCGCGTGATCCGCACGCCGCACCGCACGAAGGGGCCCGGCGTACTCGGCGCCCAAGGCCCCGGCCAGGCCGGGCCGTTCGGCCGCTGGCCCGACGGCACCGAGGACGACGAGACAGACACGCCCGGGGACACCCAGGCCAGCCCGCGCACGCCTGATGTGAAGGTTCGGGGGTAAACGGGCCGCAGCGCGTTTGAGTACGGGGGGGCGGGGCGGCATGGAACAGACAGCAGACGGCGAGGACAGGCCCTCGCTGCTGGGGGACGTCATCTCGGTCTCCGGCGCGTTCGAGGGCAGCGAGGACATCGCCGTCGCCCGCGACCTCGCCCGTGGATTCCTCACCGATGTGCAGGCCGTACACGGGCTGCCGGTGTCCGCACGGGCGATGGGCATGGTGCAGCTCGTGGTCAGCGAGCTGGTCACCAACGCCCGCAAGTACGCGCCCGGCCCCTGCCTGCTCACTCTGGAGATCAACGGCGGCGCCATCGAGGTGACCGTCTGGGACAGCAACCCCACCCCGCCCGCGATCCTCGCGCCCGACCCGACCCGCATCGGTCAGCATGGGCTGGAGATCGTGATGGCCGTCGGCCAGAGCTTCGCCATCCACCGCGAACCCGTGGGCAAGCGGATCACCACCGCGATCGTGCTGGCCGACGACCCCGGCGGAGACGCCGCCGGCCGTCAGCTATGACGGCGTGAGACCGGAGCGAGCGGGTAGCCATCCGGAGCCGACCGGGGAAAGGCCATGGCACCTGGGGAGGTCGAAAGGCCTTCCCTGTCGGCAGACACGACCGTCCTGACCACCGAGAGCGGCAGGACACCTTCCCAGCCCAGCAGCCGCATCCCGGTGACGCGGTCACCACGAACGTGCAGCCCAGCGATGGTGGTCTCAGCCCAGCCACGGTCCTCGTCGCACGCCATGCCTCATCATCCACACCACCTGGGCGGATTCCCTTCGGGACGCTCCGAGCACGGCCAGGCGACCCGTCAGCCCCGGACCAAGATCACCGGCTTGGCGTTAACCGCTGTACCGATGTTCCCCCGATCTACCTGCGTTGGATGGCCCGGACGTGACCGGCCTCGCCCAAGATCAAGTCCTTAGCGCCAACGGCTGTTCCATTGTTCCCCGAGGCCGGTTTTGTCGAACGCGAAGACTCCGACCTTACTCAGCACTTCCAGATAACGGCCACCCTTGATCAGCAGCCCCTTCTTCGACGCACCACCGATCGCCGCGGCCACCGCGACCGGCGCCGAGACGACCAGGGCGTCCGGGCAGGCCAGCACCAGCAGGATCAGTGCACGCGTGACCCATGCGCCGAACGGCTGGCCCCCTACCAGCGGCGGCACCACCGCGATCAGCACCGCCGCACCCACGGCCGCGGGAATGTAGTAGCTTGCGAACCGGTCCAGGAAATCCTGCATCGGCGGCCGCGATTTCTGGGCCTGCTCGACCAGGGTGATGATCCTCGCCAGAACGCTGCTGCCGGCTTCGTGGGTGACCTCGACCTCCAGATAGCCGTTCTGATTCAACGTGCCCGCAAACACCGTCTCACCGGGGAACTTCTCCTTCGGCACGCTTTCACCGGTGATGGCGGCCTCATCCACGGACGACTGCCCGGCGACCACGACCCCATCGAGTCCGATGGTGTCACCAGGACGGATAACCACCACAGTGCCGGGCCGCACCCGATCGATCGGCATCTCACCGCCCTCCTGCAGCTGGGCGGTCTCGGGTGTGCGGTCAAGCAGAGCGGACACAGCCTTGCGTGAGCGTGCTTCACCGAACACCTCGAAGGCCTCGGCCAGCGCGAAGAAGAACATCACCGCGGCCGCCTCGATGATCTGCCCCAGATACAGCGCCCCGACCGCCGCGACGGTCACCAGCAGATTGATCGTGATCTTGCGTCGTGACAGATCCCTCAGCGCCGCCAGTGCGACAGGGACCCCACCCGCGACGAGCGACACCACGAACAACCACCCCGCAAATGGCCACTCCACCGCGAGGGCAACGAAACCGGCCATGAACGCCGCCGTAGCCAACCCCGTCAACAGCCTCTTCCACATCCGGGTGCCCTCGAGTCTGTCAGGAAATCGGGGGATCTAGCTCTGACGCATGGGATTAGTTGCTGTTCGGAGTGATGCGTCCTTCGAAAGCGATGGCGAAGGCATTCAGGGCTCCTTTCCACCCCATGTCCATCATGCGCGTCCCTTGCCGGTCCGGAGCCCGGGTGGCCAGATACAGACACGTGAGTGCGGTGTGGATTCAAGGGATCAACGCGACACGTCCTGGCGAGAGGGTCGGGCACGGGGCGTCCGGCGATATCGATCGAGGTTCAACGGCGGTCTTGAACCGAAATACTAACCAAGGTAGTTTTTCGTTGCTATCTCGTATATCGTTTCGTTATCTTCACCGAGCCGGGTGGACCGGGTCAACCTCGAAACCGCATGTCAGGAGCTAAGGACGTGGCACGACACCGCAGCACCCCTTCCCGCCGAGACCGGCAGGACCGTGATGCCGGCGTGATCTTTAGGGCGGCATCCACGGGCCGCGGCGGGGGTCGGCATCGAGCGGAGCCGACCGGCAGCGGGCGCCCCGCGAGGTGGGCGTCGGCGGTGGCCACCGGCGCCCTGGTGACCGCCGGAGCGCAGATCGCAGCCCCCAGCGTGGCGGCGGCCCAGCCTGCCGTCGCTCCCGCACCCGTCGCACTGCCGCCGGAGGTCGCCGTGCTGGCGACCCTGCCCGAGGTCGATGCGGTGCTCGACCAGCTCGCCGCGGCACCGGGGCTGCCCGAGGGACTGTCGACGGTTCCCGCCGTCCCGCCGGCGATCGCCCCGTCTCCCGCTCCTCCCCCGGCTGTCACGGCCCCGGCCGTACCTGCCACACCGGCCGTTCCCCTCTCGATCGCGACACCCTCACCGTTGGCGGTCGCACCGGTCTCGGGCACCTTGACCTCGTCCTTCGGCCCCCGATGGGGCGCCACCCACGCCGGCCTGGACATCGCCAACAGCATCGGCACCCCGATCTATGCCGCCGCGACCGGCACGGTGATCGACTCCGGCCCGGCCTCCGGGTTCGGGCTGTGGGTGCAGATCCGGCACGACGATGGCTCGACCAGCACCTACGGACACATCAACGAAACTCTGGTCACCGTCGGCCAGCGCGTACAGGCCGGCGAGCAGATCGCCACCGTCGGCAACCGGGGCCAATCCACCGGCCCCCACCTGCACTTCGAAACCACCAACGCCTCCGGGACCAAGATCGACCCGACCCAGTGGCTCGCCCAGCGCGGCGTCCCCCGGACCGCCCTGTCGAAGGCCTGACCAGAGCACATACACTCCTATACCACCACGCTCGACACCCGAACCGTCGACACACTCATAAAAAACTAAGATTCATAGTATTTACTGGGGGACGGTGCTGCCGGCGTATCGCGGTAACAGCACCACAAAGTCGGTGAGAAAGGTGGGTCCCGTGGCGGACGGCGCAGGCAAAGCACCCCGAAGCAAGCGGACACGGAAGAAACCCTCCCCGGTCACCCTGTCCGGTTCGCGGCGCGTGCCGTGGGCGATGATCGGTGCTGGCATGGCGATCGTGGCCTTGATCGGGTTGATCGCCTACAATCTGGCCCCGAAAGTCGCCGACCGGGCCGAGACACAGAAATACGTCCCGAGCGCGGACAACCCCGATCCGTCCACCGCGATCGCCGGGGTGGAGAAGGTCGACTACCCGGCAGGCACACACGTGCAGGCTCCGCAGCGAGTGGCCTACGACCGGATTCCGCCGATGGGAGGCCCGCACGACCAGTACTGGGCCACCTGCACCGGCACGGTCTATCCCGCGCCGATCCGCAGCGAGAACGCGGTGCACTCGCTCGAACACGGCGCGGTGTGGATCACCTACGATCCCGCCAAGGTGGTTGGAGACGAGGTAGCGGCGTTGGCCGCGCGGGTCGACGGCCAGCCCTACATGCTGCTCTCGCCGTATCCGGGTCTGCCCTCGCCGATCTCGGTGCAGTCGTGGGGCCATCGGCTCGCCCTCGACGCCGCCCAGGACGACCGGCTCGGTCAGTTCGTCGCTGCGCTGCGCCGCAACCCCAACACCCACCCCGAGGCGGGGGCGACGTGTTCGACCGTGCCGGGCGGGTTCGATCCGAGCGCACCGCCGCCGTTCGACCCCGCGCCGCCGGGACCGGATGCGGTGCCGATAACCGCCGATCCGCAGTCCGCGCCCGCCGCGCCGATGCCCACGGAGCCCCGATGACCATTGAGCGCGACCTTGGTGCCGAGTCCGCCGCCGAGTCGGCTTCCCACGGACGCCGCCGTCGGCGGGTCCCGGCGGCGGTGGCGGTGCTGACACTGCTCGGTGGGCTGGTGCTGGGCATCGGCGGTACCCTGCTGGTCACGAGCACACCCGCCCCACCCGGCGAGGACTCGATCGACGTGGGCTTCGCCCAGGACATGTCGATCCATCACAGCCAGGCCGTGGAGATGTCGGCGATGGCGTTGACCAACTCCGCCGACCCGGCGGTGCGCACCCTGGCCTACGATGTGATTACCACCCAGCAGAGCCAGCTGGGCACCATGCAGGGATGGCTGACGCTGTGGAACCGGTCGCAGCTGCCCACCGGGGAGCCGATGCGCTGGATGCGCAGCCCCACCGGCACGTCCGAATCGATGCCGGGGATGGACGGGCACGCCACGATGTCCCCCGCACCCACTCCCGTGGGGTCTCCGATGCCCGGCATGGCCACCACCGCCGAACTCGACGCCCTGCGCCGCACCACCGGTCCCGCCTTCGACACGCTGTACCTGCAATTGCTGCTGCGCCACCACCAGGGCGGTCTGCCGATGGCCCGTCATGCCGCGGCCACCGCCTCCGAGGCGGCAGTGGCCGCGCTGGCGCAACAGATCACCGAGACGCAGGAAGCCGAGGCGGCGACCATGACGCAGCTGCTGGCCGCCCGGGGCGCCACGCCCCTGCCGATGAACTGACCCTGACCCTGCGGTGCCGAGCGGATCCACGCCAACGACTCCGGACGAGCAGCCGGGCCCGCCTTTCCCGCCGAGAGATGCCTGATGCGCACGAAGGAGCCGTCGCCGATGCGACTGACCCGACTGGTCGTGGTCTACACCCTCGCCCGCCTGGCCGTCGTCGCCACATGTGCCGGCGCCGCCGTTCTGGGGGTGCGCCTGTTCGGTCTCGCGGTCTCGCAGTCCTGGGCCCTGGTCGTGGGTCTGCTCGCCGGTATGGCGGTGGCGATGGTGGCACTGCGCGGGCTGCGCCGCCGTGTCCACGACGAGATCGTCGTGGTCGACACCCGGCGCGGGCACCGGCGGTGACGGCGGCCGGGTGTCCGTGCGTCAGGGCCGCACCGTCAGGTAGATCAGCACCAGATTCAGTGCGGTGATGATTGCGGCGATCGCCCAGGCCAGCGCGGCGGTGACACGATGGTTGGCGTCGGTGCCCATCAGCGCCCGATCGCTGGTCAGCCGCACCAGGGGGATCAGCGCGAACGGGATGCCGAACGAGAGCACCACCTGCGAGAGCACCAGCGCCCGACTCGGATCGGTGCCGAGCGCGACCACGGCCAGCGCCGGCACCAGGGTGATCAGCCGCCGCGCCAGCAGCGGGATCCGGCGCCGCAGCAGCCCGTCCATGATCAACGCCCCGGCGTAGGCACCGACCGAGGTGGAGGCGAACCCGGAGGCCAACAGCCCCAGGGCGAACAGCAACGCCACTGTCGGGCCGAGTTCCTGGCCCACCGCGGTATGCGCCCCGTCGATCGAATCGACCCCCTCCCGGCCCTGCAGGGTGGTCGCCGCCATGAGCAACATGGCCAGGTTCACCGTTCCCGCCAGCATCATGGCCAACCCGACATCCCACCGGGTGATCTTGAGCAGCATCGTGCGTCGGGGTCCGGCCGTGGCATGGCCGTGCCGATCCCGGGCCAGACCGGAGTGCAGATACACCGCATGCGGCATCACCGTGGCGCCGAGCATCGCCGCGGCGAGCAGGATCGACTCGGCGCCGTCGAATCGGGGTACCAGCCCGTCGGTTACCGCCTGGCCCGGGGGCGGGGCGACGACGACGCTGGTGACGAAACCGAACGCGATCAGCAGCAACAAGCCGGTGATCACTCGCTCGAAACTACGCTGCCCGCGGGTGTCCTGCACCAGCAGCAGGACCAGCGACACCACACCGGTGAGCACTGCCCCGCTCAGCAGCGGCAGACCGAACAGCAGGTTTAGCGCGATCGCCCCACCGATCACCTCGGCCAGATCCGTGGCCATCGCCACCAGCTCGGCCTGTCCCCAGTACGCCAGCCGCATCGATCGGGGCATTCGCTCACGCAGGGCCTCGGGCAGCGACATGCCGGTGACCAGCCCGAGTTTGGCCGACAGGTACTGCACGAGAGCGGCCATGGCGTTGGCGGCAACGACCACCCACACCAGCAGATACCCGAACTGCGCGCCGGCGCTGACGTTGGAAGCCACGTTGCCCGGATCGACATAGGCGATCGAGGCGACGAACGCCGGACCCAGCAGCGCCCATCGACGCCACCGCCCCGTGCGCCCCTCCGAGTACTGGATCAGCACCATCCGCCTCCCCGATCGACTTCCCTGAATTAAAATTCAGGGCGGCCGAAACTTCAAGCGGGGCCGAGGTCCGGCCGGGGTCGTCCCGCCGGCTCAGCGTGGCAGGGAACGCAGATAAGTGTTGTAGGCGGCCAGGTCCTGCTCCGCCTGCACCGCGCCGTGGCGCTCGCGCACCGCCGCGGTACGCCGCTCGTGGCGGTACCAGCGCATCGCGAAGAGCACCACCACCGCCAGCGCGATTGGTTCGCCGTAGGACCAGGCCAGCGCTCCGGCCCACTGCTGATCGTCGAGCGGATCGATCCCCCAGTCCGGCGGCGGGGCGGCGAAGGTGGCCACCAGCGGTACCGAGGCCATCATCAAGATCACTCCGAAGAACACGTGCAGCGGCATCTCGACGAACAGGTCGAAGAACCGCCCCAGGTAGCCGGGTCGGCCCGGCAGCGGACCGACCGAGAGGATCGGCACGATGAACAGCAGCCCGGTACCCAGGAAGAACACCTCGAGGCCGGTGTGGCCGAGCCAGGTGCCCGCGACGGCGTCGAACAGCGGGGACAGATAGATCCCGTAGTAACTCACCAGAAACAGCGGAATCGTCACCCCCGGGCTGAGCAACCAGCGGGCCCCACGGCTACGCAGCACCGCCAACGCTGCGGCCGGGATCACCCTTGCGGGCCCGTGGTGGGGGGTGCTGCGCAGCAGCATCAGACCCGGGGCGCCGAGCACCAACAGCGGCGGCACCGCCATCGACAGGGTCAGATGCTGGAACATCCACACACTGAAGAGCGCGAACCCGTACCTCTCCATCCCCAGACCAGTGGTGATGCCCAGTAGCGCGCACCCTGTCAGGAATGCAACCGTGCGCACCGTCGGCCACCTGCGCCCACACCGGTGCAGCCGCCAACGCGCCCAGCAGTACCAGGCGGCCAGCACCGCCGCAGTGAGCGGCAGCACCGGCAGCGGGGGCGGATCCCACGCCAACAGCGTTCCCAGCGACGGTGGAGCCGTCGGCAGTCGCATCCAGTCGCCCATCATCGACCGCCCGGTGCGTGGTGCGCCGCCTGTTCAACCCTTGCGGAAGGCACGCAGCGCCGCCCAGGTCAGACCCGCGATGGCCAGCACCGCGACCACACCGCCGAGCAGGAGCCACAGGCTCGAGGGGCCGGGCCGCACGTCGTCGACCGCAGCCGACGACGCTTCACCGGCTGCGGTCGCGGACGGCGCCGGCGAGGTCGCCGCCGACGGGACCGCGGCGGCCGCCGCTGCTGCTGTGACGGTGAACGTGTACGAGCCGGTGATGGGATGACCGTCGGCCGAGACGACCCGGTAGCCGACGGTGTAGCCACCGGGGGTCAGCGGTTCCAGGACCGCCACCTGCACCCCGTCCCCGGTGACGTCGACCCGGGAACCGCCGCGCTGCGTCCCGTCCTCGTCGGTGACGGTCACCGTGGCGAACGAGGCGTTGATCGGCTGGTTGAACTGCAGCTCGATCCGGTCCGGGGAGGCCTCGAGGACCGCGTCGGCGGCCGGGGTCGAGCCGATCAGGGCACTGTGGGCTTGAACCGGGCCGGCGCCGAGCAGCAGCATCGACACGGCGACGGCCACGACGGCGACAAGATTTCTCATAAGCGCACTCCTCCTCCGCCCCGCGCCCAGCTGGCTGCAAGCCGCGCGGGGTGTGTGGGTTGTCGGCGGGCGCACCTGCGGGCGCTGCCCGGCGCCTACCCTACCGCATCTACTATGTGACGTAGTTTTACGGTTGGTCGGTGCCGGTGCCGGCCGCCCAGGATGACTCGGGGACGGACGAAGACATGAAACTGACGACCAACGTGAAGGTCAGCGCCGCCCTGGTGGCGCTGTTCGTGGTGCTGCTGACGGTGCTGCTCTATACCAACCGCACCCCCGCCGCCGAACGTGGCGGCGCCGGACCTGCCGTCACGCCGGTATGGACCGAGGAGATCCGCACCTTGACCACCGCCGCCGACGGCAAGGTCCAACTGGTCGAATTCCTCGACTTCGAATGTGAGTCCTGCCGGGTGCTGTACCCGGTGATCGAACGCATCCGCGCCGAGTACGCCGGACGGATCGACCTCGGCATCCGCTACTTCCCCATTCCCAGCCACACCAACAGCCATCTCGCCGCCCGCGTGGTCGAGGCCGCCGCCCGCCAAGGCCACCTCGAACCGATGTACCGGCGCATGTACGACACCCAGGCGCAGTGGGGCGAATCGGACCAGCCGCAGGAAGCGGTGTTCCGGCAGTTCGCCCAGGAGCTGGGACTGGACATGGCCCGATTCGACCGCGATGTCACCGATCCGGCCGTGGCCGCCCGCATCGACCGAGATTTCGACGCCGGTCTGGCCCTGGGTGTTCAGGGCACCCCGACGCTGTTCCTCAACGGCGTCGAGCTGCCGGTAATGCCCAGCTACGAGGAGTTGCGCGCCCGTATCGACGCAGCGCTCGCCCAGTGAGCCCGACGTCATCGCAGAGCCCGTCGTCGCAAGGGGTCGACATCGCCGACCCGGCGCCGGACGGCTCGGCCGCAGAGCGAGAGCACCTGGCCTGGCTCCTGACCGTCTGCGGTGGACTCGGGTTGGCGGCGGCGTTGATTCTGACGGTGGAAAAGATTGCCCTGCTCGCCGACCCGTCCTACCGGCCCTCGTGCAGCATCAATCCGGTCATCAGCTGCGGGTCGATCATGACGTCCTGGCAGGCGGAGCTGTTCGGTTTCCCCAATCCCCTGCTCGGGATCGCCGGATTTTCGGTGCTGGCGACCACCGGCGTGGTCCTGTTGGCCGGGGCCGTGCCGACGGGGTGGTACTGGGACGCAGTGTTCATCGGACTGACCGCCGCGGTGGTGTTCGTGCATTGGCTGATCTTCCAGAGCCTGTACCGGATCGGGGCGCTGTGCCCCTACTGCACGCTGGTGTGGCTGGTGACCGTGCTCGCCTGGTGGTACTGCCTGCTACAGCGGGAAACGGCAGATCCGGCTCGGCCGGGACGGTGGCGGCCGCTGCTGCGCCGTCACCACGCGGTGCCCCCCACCATGTGGGTGCTCACCGTGCTCGCTTTGATCACCGAGGCGTTCTGGCCCTACTGGCGGACCCTGCTCTGACCCCGGCGTTCGCCGAGGCCAGCTCGTGCCCGCACCCCTCGTTGGCGCGCGCGAACCGCCCGAATGCCCCTAGGGGTCGGCGGGCGGATCCTGCGCGGCGCGGCGAGGCGGGTCGAGCCGGTAGTGGAACTGCTCGGGCAGGTGGGTTTCGGCGTCGCGGCGGGCGGCCTCGGCCTCGAGCATCCGGGACGAACGGGCCCAGACCACCTTGAGCCAGTGGAAGGCGAGCACCAGGACCGCCGCCCAGCCCAGGAACAGTCCGGCGCCCGGGCCGGATCCCCCGGCGGCCGGCTCGAGGGTCTGCCGTGACCACACCGCCAGCACTGCGAACACCACCGCCAGGGCGCAGCCCGCGGACGCAACCCAGGCCAGCACCCACCGTCGGGTCACCAGAGCGAGCATCGACACCACGATCCCGAACACCGCGGCCAGGGTCAGGAAGATCCGCGAGGGCAGGGTGATCGTCTCGGCCACCGCCTGCTCGGATCCGGCCAGCATCTGCCAGCCGTTGGCGTCGCCGCTGTGCGGCAGGGCGAACGAGAGGGTCAGCACCACCACGGCTGCGGCGACCACCACCGCCCGCATTCCCGGCTCGATCTCCGCGGCCGCCTGCCGTTCGGCGGCCGCCAGCTCCTGACGGCGCTCGACCGGGTCGGGACCTGCGGTCGGCTCGTGCGACGGCTCGGTCATCGCGCCTCCTTCATCCGGTTCGGGATCCGACAACGCCGGGGCCGCCCGGTATTCCCGCCCCCGGTAGGCGAGGCGATACCGGGCAGGGGCGTCATCGCGGGTCGACGAACATCCGGGCCCGCGGTTCGTCCTGCCACACCTGCGAGACGACGGTGCAGTACGACCACGCCGTCGTCGACCAGCTGTCGAACGCCTCGGCCGTGCCCGCCCCGGCCGCGATCACCCCGGCCGCGGTGAGCACCGTGCGGTTGGCCAGGGCCGCGGCCGGGCTGCCGAGTTCGGCCACGGCCCCGGCCAGCAGCCCGGTCACCTCGAGCACCTCCCCCGGCACGGCGGGCGCGGAGTCGGTCGTCAACGGCGTCGGCGGCCGACGGCGCAGACCCGTCCGCAGATGCACCTCGATCTGCGCGAGGACCTGCTCGAGCGCACGCACATGGCGGCGCAGCTTGCCCGGACGGGTGATGTGCGCGCCGGTGATCGGCGGCAGCCGGTACAGCCGCTGCGGATCGGGCAGCCCGGCATGGGTGAGCACGAGCGGGGTCAGCTCGCGGATCAGCCACTCGGTCAGCAGCGCGGTGGCGTGGGGTGTGGCCGGCACGGCGACCGCCGGGGTGTGGGGGTGCATCCTCGTCCTCCTTCGACGGCGGTGACGATCACCGGGTGGACGGATCGGTGGGCGCCTCGGGCGCGGACCCGGTCCGCGAGGCGGCGGGCAGCTCCTCGGCGTGCCGGTGTCCCGGTCCGACATGGGCTTCGGTGCGCAGTCGCGTCACCATGTGCGGGTAGTGCAGTTCGAACGCCGGGCGCTCGGAGCGGATCTGCGGCAGCTCGGTGAAATTGTGCCGCGGTGGCGGGCACGTGGTGGCCCACTCGAGGGAGTTGCCGTAGCCCCACGGATCGTCCACGGTCACCACCTGCCCGTACCGGTAGCTCTTGAAGATGTTCCACACGAACGGCAGCACCGAGGCACCGAGCACGAACGACCCGATCGTCGAGACGACGTTCAAGGTGGTGAACCCGTCGTCGGGCAGATAGTCGGCGTAGCGGCGCGGCATGCCCTCGTTGCCGAGCCAGTGCTGGACCAGGAACGTGGCGTGGAAGCCGATGAAGGTCAGCCAGAAGTGCCACTTGCCCAGGCGCTCGTCGAGCATGCGCCCGGTCATCTTCGGGAACCAGAAGTAGATGCCGGCGTAGGTGGCGAAGACCACGGTCCCGAAGACCACGTAGTGAAAGTGGGCGACCACGAAGTACGAGTCGGTGAGCTGGAAGTCCAGCGGCGGGGAGGCCAGGATGACACCGGACAGCCCACCGAAGAGGAAGGTGACCAGAAAGCCGACGGAGAACAGCATCGGCGATTCGAACGTCAACTGCCCCTTCCACAGGGTGCCGATCCAGTTGAAGATCTTCACCCCGGTGGGCACCGCGATCAGGAACGTCATGAACGAGAAGAACGGCAGCAGCACCGCGCCGGTGGCATACATGTGGTGCGCCCACACCGCGATCGACAGGGCGGCAATTCCGAGCGTGGCGTAGACCAGGCCGGTGTAGCCGAAGATCGGCTTGCGGGCGAACACCGGGAAGATCTCCGAGACGATGCCGAAGAACGGCAGCGCAATGATGTACACCTCGGGGTGGCCGAAGAACCAGAACATGTGCTGCCAGAGCATCGCCCCACCGCTGCCGGGGTCGAAGATGTAGCCGCCGAGCAGCCGGTCGTAGAGCAGCCCCAACAGCGCCGCAGTCAGCAACGGGAACGCCAGCAGCACCAGGATCGAGGTGATCAGAATGTTCCACGTGAAGATCGACATCCGGAACATGGTCATGCCCGGTGCGCGCAGGCACACGATGGTGGTCACGAAGTTGACCGCGCCCAGGATGGTGCCCAGACCGGACACGGCCAGGCCCACGATCCACAGGTTCGCGCCCATGCCGGGCGAGTGCAGCTCCGAGTTCAGCGGTGCGTAGGCGGTCCAGCCGAAGTCCGCGGCCCCACCGGGGGTGAGAAAGCCGCTGACCGCAATGAGCGAGCCGAACAGGTACAGCCAGTAGCTGAAGGCGTTGAGCCGGGGGAAGGCCACGTCCGGAGCACCGATCTGCAGCGGCAGGATGTAGTTGGCGAAGCCGAACACCACCGGGGTGGCGTACATCAGCAGCATGATCGTGCCGTGCATGGTGAACAGCTGGTTGTACTGCTCGTTCGACAGGAACTGCAAGCCCGGCACCGCGAGTTCGCTGCGCATGATCAGCGCCATCACCCCACCGACCGCGAAGAACGCGAACGAGGTCACCAGGTACAGCAACCCCAGCACCTTCGGGTCGGTGGTGGTGACCACCTTGTAGACGAAGGCGCCCTTGCGTCCCCGCCGCGGGGGCATCGGGCGGGTGGCGACGGGGACGGGTGGGGGGACGAGAGCGGTCATGGGCTGTCCGATCCGGGTTTCTGCGCGCGCGCACAACGATGAGACACTCGGCAGCCTACCCAAATACTATGGCGAATAGTATTTGGGGGTGGGTGCGGTGCCGCCCACCCCTCAGAGCACGGCCAAGGCCAGGCACAGCCCGGCCGAGGCGGTGGCGAGGCCGGCCAGTGCGGTCGCCGCGGGCACGGCCATCGACACCACCGCCGCCGCCGCGTACGACATGCGCGGACACCGCATCCGCCAACTGGTGCGCAGTTTGACCAGACGCAGCGACGTCTCGTTGCTCAGCCCCAACGTCCCGGGCGGTTGCGGCAGCGGGGAAGCCGAGACGGCCACCAGCGCCGCGCACACCGTGGCGGCGCTGGTAGCACGCGCAGCGTGCTGGTCGGCAGTGAGCTCGACCAGGGTCTTCACCGCCGACGGGGCCGCGGCGAACAGCGGCACGGCCGGGAACACGGCCGCGAGAACGTCGCACGCGCCGACGATGCGGTGATGGCTGCCGCGCAGGTGGGCCCGCTCGTGGGCGAGCACGGCATCGCGCTCACCGCTGCTCAGGCACTGCGACAGTCCGTCGGTGGCGACCACGAAACCGGGCCGGCCGGCGACGCTGTAGGCCATCGGCATCGGGTGCTCGAGCCACATCACATCGTCCCCCCGTGAGCGGGCGACGATGCAGACCACCTCGCGGTGGTAGTCGAGCAGCCGGGCCTGCGCCCGGGCGTGCCGCCGACCCAGGATCACCACCCGGGCCACCACGGCGCTCAACACCACCGCCCCGGCCCCGGCGAGGGCTTCGGTGATCCACGGTTGGACGGCGTGCGAGACCGCGGCCAGACACCGCACCAGGGCCTCGACCGCGGTCTCGGCCGGGGCATGATCGGGCCAGATCAAGATGATCGCCGCCGAGGCCCCGAAAAACAGCGCGCCGGCCAGGCTGCCCAGCCATGCCGCCAGCACCATCCCCGGCGGCAGGGAGGTCGCGCCCACGCGGCGCAGCATCGGCGGCGCCGCCACCGTGATCAGGGCGGCGCCGAGGAGCAGGACCAGAGCCAAGGTCATTGCTCGGGGGCCCGGCTGGTCCGGCCCCGGCGCAGGGCGTCGTACTCGCGGTCGGTCACCGTCTTGGCGAAGTGCAGCAGCACGGCGCTGGGATCGGCGCTGCTGTCCAGCAGCGCCCGCAGGGCCTGAGAGGTGGCTTCCTCCCGGCTGCGCGAGGGCGAGTAGAAGTAGGCGCGGCTGCGCTTCTCGCGCTGCACCCAGCCCTTCTCGTACAGGTGGGTGACCACGGTCAAGATGGTGGTGTAGGCGAATTCTTTGCGATCACGCAGCCGGTCGACCAGATCGTGCACCGACTGCGGCTCGTCGGTCGACCACAGCTCGTTCATCACCTCGGCCTCCAGACCCCCCAATCCGTGCATGACTCCCCTCGCAGATACTCGCCGACCATCGATGAACCTACGCACGCGCATCCGGTGCGACCGGGACACCGCGTGCGTTCAACCATGCCATGGGATCGGCTTTGCGCCCGTCCGGCTCCCACACCTCGTAGTGCAGATGGGGCCCGGTCGACTGGCCTCGATTGCCGACGGTGGCGATCTCTTCCCCGGCGCGCACCCGCTGCCCCGCCGACACCAGCGCCTGGTCGATGTGGCCGAAGACCCCGATGGTGCCGTCATCCTGCAGGATACGCACCCACAAACCGAACCCGGAGGCCGGACCGGCCTCGAGTACCGTGCCGTCGGTGACCGAGACGATGGGGGTGCCGATCGCGTTGGCGATGTCGAGACCGTAGTGCGTCGTACCCCACCGCGGCCCGAAATTCGACGTCAACGTGCCCATGACGGGGATCCGCGTCTTCGGGCGCCGCGCCTCGGCCTCGCGCGCCGCCCGCCGCTCCTCCCGCAGCCGAGCCCGTTCGAGCCGGTCGGCGAAATCCGCCAGTGTCGGCACTTGAGAGACCTGCAACACCTGCGGGGCCTGCGACGGCGCGGCCGCCGCCCCCGCCGACTCGTCGGGATCGGCCTGCCGCCGGTCGAGGGTGTGCTCACCGGGGAGGGCGGCGTGCGCACTCGACGCCGCCGCGGCTAACAATGCCCCGGCCGCCACCGACACCACCATCACCCGCCCGCCGGCCCCGCCTGGCCGACGATGGGCTCCCCGGACCGGCGGCCGCCGGGCCCCGGCGAGCGGCACCCCGACCGTCGGCTGCTCAGCGTGGGGCGCGAGGCCGAGACACTCGGTCGGGGGCGCGGGCGCCGCCGCGGCGGGGCCGGTGCGCAGCGGGCCCCACCCCCGGCCGCGAGAGACGGCCGGGAAGGCGAGGCCGGACTGGGGTTTGCGATGTCGGGCCAAGATTGCATCCTTGTGAAGACGCTCGCTCGTTGATAACGGAACGGTGACGGACACCGACACATTACTACTATTCAGCATAGTTTCCACAACACGAATGCGCCGCGCCCGCGCCGGCCGCGCCCGCGGGCGCCGCGGCGTCAGGGACGCCGGCCGGGGCCGCCACCGCGTTGACCTGCAGGCCCGCCCAATCCGCGCAGCATCGTGTTGTAGGCGGCCAGTTCCTCGTCACCCTCGCGGCCGACCAGCTCGTCGCGCCGACGGGCTCGGCGCTCGTCGGCCGAGGCCCAGCGCACCGTCGCCAGCACCGCGGCCAGCAGCAGCGGCAGTTCCCCCACCGCCCAGGCCAGGTTGCCGCCGAGGCGCTGGTCGGCGGCCAGGTCGTCGAGGAAGCCGCGCCGCAGCGAGGTGTAGTACTCGCCGGCGACGACGGTCCCGGCATTGATCACCGACGTCAGGAAGAAGGCATACGCCGCCAGCGCCACCACCGCCGCACCCACTCGAGCGGTCGGCGCCGGGGGGCGCGGCAGCGGATCCAGGCCCACGGTGACCCAGAAGAACACCGATCCCACCACCACCAGCCACACGTTGGTCAGCACGTGGGCAACGTGCGATCCGGCGAGCGCGTCGTACAGCCCCGCGAGATACAGCAGATAGAAGGTGCCGACGAACACCGACACGGCCACCGCAGGACGGGTCAGCACCCGGACGACCGCGCTCGAGTACGTCGCGCGGAGCCACTCACGCACCCCGGGGGCCCCGTCCGGGTCGGGGCGGACCGTGTGGGCGGCCAGGGTGAGCGGGGCGCCGAGCACCAGGCACAACGGCACCACGACGGCGATCGCAGCGGTGGCCGTGAGGTGCACGCTGAACACAGCCGGCGCGTAGCGCCCCACTCCCGAGGACGTGGCGAGCAGCAGCACCAGGCATCCGAGCAGCCACCCGGCGGTGCGGTGGATCGGCCACTGCCCGCCCGCCGCCCGTATCCGGCGCACCCCGAGCAGGTAGAGCACCGCGAGCACCACCGCGGCGGTACCCAACAACAGATCGAACCGCCACTCGGTCAGCATGCGAACCGGTGTCGGCGCCCCGCCCAGTCCGTACCCCAGCACCTCCTCGACCAGGCTCGGCTCCCGGCGCTCTTCCACCGGCGGCGGGGTGCGTCCCAACGCCACCCCGAGACCGACCGCCGCCATCAGCACCGCCGACTCCACCACTGCCAACCGGGTGAACGCCCGCCGATCCGCCGGGTCGGCGGCGAGCGCGGTCACCGCCACGGTGCGCTGTCGCCACCCCAGCCCGCCCACCACGGCCAGGGCCACCACCTTGGCCAGCACCACGAACCCGTAGGCGCCCTCCAGGAGCTGTCCGAGCGGCACCCGTATCGCGGCATTGACCATTCCGGAGACGGCCATCACCCCGAACGCCGCCGCCGCGAGAGCGGAGAACCGGCGCGTGGCCACATCCAGATACCCCCCGCCGCGGACGGTGTGCAGCACCAGCGCCGCCAACCCGCCGCCCCACAGTCCGGCTGCCACCAGGTGCAGCACCAAGCTGTTGGTGGCCAGGTCGTGCGATCCGCCCGCCGACGAATGCCCCGTCACCGCCCGGGGCATCAGGCTCGCCACCGCCGATACCAGCAGTAACGCCGTCCACCGGTGCCGTAGAACAAGTCGGCATCCCAGACCCACCACCGCTGCCAGGACCGCCGTCCACAACCACGCGGTGGCCACCTCGATCTCGCCGACCGCCCGCAAGAACGGAAGCGGGTCGGCGAACACGGTTCCCAAGGGCTGGCCGGAGGTGTCCGACAACGACAGCGGCACCAATACCAGGGCACATCCGGCCCACACCGCTGCCGCCGCCCCGGCCGTGCGCACCGCCCGGTACCCGTCGACGTCGAGCACCCCCGAGCGCTGCGGCGGCACCAGCACGGCGGCGAGCAGCAACGAGCCGATCATCACCACCGCGGACACCTCCCCCACCGCGACGGCCGCCGGCAGGGCGTACCTCGTCAGCGCCCCCGGATCCGGTAATCCCAGCAAGCGCAACACCTCGGTGCTCGACAGCGCCGCCAGCGATGCGGCCACCACGGCCGCACCCACCGTCCAGCCGAGCACCGCCCCGAACACCGCTCTATTGCTCCCGATGCCTGCCACGGAAAAACCTCACCCTCGTCCCGTTGTTCGCCCGTTCCCGCCGGTCGAACCTGCAGGCGCGCGTACCGCCGCCGAAATACTATGAAGGATAGTTCCCTGCCGCGCCCCACTTCTTCATCACCCTACAATTGCATACATGCGCATGCGGCAATATGCTGCTGTCCGTGCCGACGAAAGGAAGTCGATGAGCCACGGACACGGACACGGCGTCCCCGCCGCCCAGGCCACCAGCGCCTCCGGCCGGCACGTCCGCCGACTCTGGATCGCTGTCGCCCTCGGCCTGACTACCTTCGTGACCCAGGTCGCCGTCGGTCTGTCCACCTCTTCACTGGCCCTCCTCTCCGACTCCGCGCACGTGTTCACCGACGTGTTCGGAATCTTGATGGCAGTTTCCGCCATCACCGTCGCCCAACGCGCCCGCACCCGACCGGACCGCACCTTCGGCCTGTACCGCGCCGAAGTCTTCGCCGCCCTGGTCAACGCCGTGCTGCTGTTCGGCGTCGCCGGCTGGGTCCTCTACGAAGCCGTCCACCGCCTGTCCGATCCCCCCGAAGTCCCGGGCCTGCCCGTGACCATCGTCGCCGTGGTCGGTCTGGCCATGAACGTCATAGCCTTCCTGCTGCTCCGCAAGGGCGCGCAGGAGAGCATCAACGTCCGCGGCGCCTACCTCGAGGTCCTCGCCGACATGCTGGGCTCGATCGGCGTGCTCGTCAGCGGTCTGGTGACCCTGGTCTCCGGCTGGAAGTACGCCGATCCGCTCATCGGCGTCGCCATCGGACTATTTGTCCTACCGCGCGCCTACAACCTCGGCCGCCATGCGATCGGCATCCTGCTCCAGCAGGCGCCGAGGCGCATCGACGTCCCCGAGATCAACGCCGCGCTCGTCGCACTGCCCGGCGTCCGAGAAGCCCACGACCTGCACATCTGGACCCTGACCTCCGGCATGGAGGTCGCCTCCGTCCACCTGACCACCGAACCCGGCGCCGACCCGACCACCGTGCTCGCGGCCGCACAAACCCTGCTGGCCGCACAATTCCACCTCGAACACGCCACCGTGCAGGTCGAACCCCCCATCGGCGAAGGCCGCTGCCGCGAACTACCGTGGTGACCACACCCCGCTGAGGTCTGCACCGGGCCCGAGAGCACGTCCGAGCACCCACGGCACCCGGATCGCGCGGCCCTTGCAGGACTACAACCACGCGGTTGGCCCTTGCAGGACTACAACCAAAGGCCGCCCGGCGTTCATGGCGGGCACCGGGAAGACGGCACTGGCATTGCTGCGCCCCACCGATGTCGGCGGGACTGTGGACTGCCTCGGTTGCCGGCAGCCGCCCCACGCCAAGCCCCTGCCCGTAGCCGGGAGGTTTCCACGGTGGCCGGCTGGGACGCACTCGTGCCCACCCGACCACCGAAAGTCAAGATCCGATGAAAACGATGAAGATCTGTTGAAGAACACAGATTTCGCATGTCGGGCGATTCCCCGGGTAACGAGGAGCGAGGACAGTGGAAGCGATTCCGCCCGAGAGTTGCTTCGGGCCCACGAAAGGTCACGGCTGTGAACATGATGGGCATGATGGACCAGGCGCACACCCTGCTGCACCAGTTGATGATGTGGCTGCACCAGATGAACGGGATGCCGATGATGAACATGCCGATGTGACGCGTTCCGACCGAATCGGCGCCCACGTCCCGGGGTGTGGCCCCGCCACGGGTCGGCTCCGCTTCTCCGGATCGTCCTCCCCGTGCCGGGGCCGTGGCTCCGGGCACGAGCGGGTTCAGCGCAGGGCGCTGCCCGCCTGCCATTGCTCCCAGGGGATGCTCCAGTCACCGTTCTGCCACAGTTGCAGCGGGGCGCCGCCGGTGTTGCGGACCTCCACGACGTCCCCCGGGCGGGAGAACTCGTAGAACCAGCGGGCGTCGGCGCCGCTGAGGTTCAAGCATCCGTGCGAGACGTTCGTGTTGCCCTGGGCCCACACGGTCGCGTCGAGCTGGTGCAGGTAGATCCCGTCGTTGCTGATGCGGGTGGCGTAGTTGATGACCTCCTTGTAGCCGAGGCGGGAATTGACCGGCAGCCCGTAGGTCGAGGAGTCCATCACCACCGGGTTGGCCTGGTCGAGCACGGTGTAGATCCCCGGCTGGGTCCAGAACGACAGGGTCCGGCCGTCGACCACCTCGGTGCCGCCCCTGCCCATCGAGGTCGGCATCGTGCGCACGATCTGCCCGTTGTCGGTCACCGTGACCTGTATGGTGTCATCGTCGGCGACGGAGATGTGCGCGTCCCCGAGGGAGAAGGACACCGACGCATCCTCTTGCCCGAACAGTCCGCCACCGAGGGGTTTGCCGTAGATGTCGGCGCGGACGGTGACCTGGGTGCCCGGCGGGTAGTAGCTGCGCGGCCGCCAGTGCGCATTCTGCTCGTCGGCCCAGTACCAGGCGCCGTCCACCGGCGGATTCGCCTGAACCGTGAGTGTCTTCTCCGCCGCGGCTCGGTCCGGGATCGGCTCGTCGAAGTGCGCGACGACGACGAGTCCGACGCCGTAGACCCCGCCGTCGGACACCGCGCCGCCGCCGGTGGTCCGGAACACCACGGCGGTCTGATTGTCGGGTGTGAGAGTGGTGAACCCGGTGGTGCGGTCGCTGCGGGTGCCGTCCGCGCCGATCGCGGTGGCGGTCACGGTATAGCTGCGCCCGTATCCGAGCGGGCCGGTGGGCTTCCACGTGTGCCGGTCGGGCGTGACGATGCCGTCGATGGTGCGCCCGTCCTCGTTGGTCATGGTCACCGACTCGAAGGTGCCGTCGGGTGTCTGGACCAGCACGGGCGCCAGTGGTTCGACCCCGGTGGCACCGTCGGACGGACTCACCTCGATCCGCGGCCCCACCGGAGCCGGTGAGGTGGCGCTCGGTGACGACCCGCCCGTGGAGGACCCGCAGCCGGTCAGAACCACGAGCAGCGCAACCACGCCGGCGGCACCGGCGGCGACGCGGCGTCGGTCAACAGTAGGCATGCAGACCATCATTCCGGCTCGAGCCGCGGTGCCGCACGGCGTGCCTGGGTGCCGGGTGGGATTCGGTGCCTGATTCGACGTGCGTGGTGGCGACGGAGCGGGCCGGACGAAGGTTCGGTGAAGATCTGTGGTGCGGGAGGCCGGTGTATTCGAGCGGGGCTACGATGGACGGGCGGGGCGATACCGGCAGGGGTATGTAATGGGAGGAGGTGTCCGGTGGGTGGGATGAACGGCGGGGGCCCGTGGGGCGAAGGGTGTTACATGGGTGGTGCAGGCTGGGGATGGGTGTTCCTGATACTGCTGCTCGCCGGGATCGCGGCGGTGGTCGTCGCCCTGGTCCGGCTGCGCACCGCCGGCCGCGGCGAGCAGAGTCCCGGCGCGGCCGGCCGGCCGTCGGCACGGCAGATCCTCGACGAGCGGTTCGCCCGCGGGGAGATCGACGCCGACGAGTATCAGCAGCGGGTGCGGCAGCTGGAGGACCGGTGACCGGACGCCCGATCGAGCGTCGCCGCGCGCTGCAGCTCGGGGCACTGGGGATAGCCGGGATCGCCGCCGGTGGGCTCGGGCTCTCGCGCACCGGACTGCCGTTCGCGTCCTCCCCCCGCAGCACGATCGCCGAGTCGGGGTTGCCGGTGGTCGAGCCGGCGGTGCTGCGCAGCGAGGCCGGAGTGCTGCGGGTGGAACTGACGGTGGCCCGCACCCGCCTCGATCAGGCCGGAACAGCGACGATGCTGACCTACAACGGCACGGTGCCGGGCCCGACCTGGCGGGTCCGTCCCGGGGACCGCCTCGAGGTGCGGGTGGTCAACACCCTCGATGCGGCCACCAACCTGCACTTCCACGGCCTGCGCGTGTCCCCCCAGGGCACCGGCGACAATCCGTTCGTCAGCATCGAGCCCGGCCGGAGCTTCGACTACCGTCTCGACGTGCCGCCCGACCATCCCCCCGGCGTGTTCTGGTACCACCCGCATCGGCACGGCTCGGTCGCCGATCAGCTCTTCGGCGGTCTGTACGGCACGATCCTGGTCGACGGCGACGACGCGATCCCGGTTGCGCGGGAGCGGGTGCTGGTGATCTCCGACGTCTCCCTCGCCCCGGACGGCTCCCTCGCCCGGGTGTACCCCCAGCAGGTGATGACCGGGCGGGAAGGAGAGCTGCTGCTGGTCAACGGCCGGCCCGAACCGCGGCTGACCGCCCGCCCCGGGGACCGTGAGCGGTGGCGGCTGGTCAACGCCTGCACCTCCCGCTACCTGCGCCTGACCGTCGACGGTCACCGGCTGCATCTGCTCGGCGTCGACGGCGGCCACGAACCCGGCACCCCCGAGGTCGGGGAGGTCCTCCTCGCCCCGGGCAACCGGGCCGACCTGGTGGTGGACATCGAGGCCGGGACCGGGCGGCTGCGCACCCTCGGCTACGACCGGGGCGGGGCGATGATGGGCATGATGGGCGGCGGCACCGAATTGTCCGGGCCGGCGATGCTGGCCACCGTCGTCGCCGACGGGCCCCCGGCCGCCGACGCCGGTCCGGTACCGCAGCGGGCAGTCGATCCGGACCTGCGCGGACGCCCCATCGCCGCCTCCCGGGAGATCACCTTCACCATGGGCATGGGCATGGGCATGGGCATGGGCGCCATGATGGGCTCCGGGCCCGGCGGGGCGGGGATGAACTTCGGGTTCGACAACCGCGCCTTCGACGCCCGGCGCACCGACCAGAGTCCCGCCGCCGGGACGATCGAGCAGTGGACGATCCGTAACCCCACCCCGATGGACCACCCGTTCCACCTTCATATCTGGCCCATGCAGATCGTCGAGGAGCACGGTGGACCCGTCGAGCAGCCGAGGTGGCGGGACGTGGTCAACGTCCCCGCGGGGGGCCGGGTGCAGGTGCTGATCGACTTCACCCGATTCCCGGGGCGCAGCGTGTACCACTGCCACATCCTCGACCACGAGGACGCCGGCATGATGGCCACCGTCGAAGCCCGCTGAAATTTATTCCACAGCGGCGCCAGCCTGAAACAGCACAAGCCCGACCCGCTCGGCGGCAGTGGACGCCGAGGCTGTACGGCACACACACCGAAGAACATTCCGCTGCGGAGAGACCGCCCCACCCTGGTAGACACGGGGTGCAGTGTCGGTCCGCATGTGCGGTCCGACGGAGCATCTCGTCGTCTGCGGGTCAGTCGACCGAGTCCACACAGCCAGCGCCGCCGATGGGGAGCCTGTCAACAGCTGCGCGCTCGCGTCGCTGCGCAACGGCGGTCGAGCGACAAGCGCTCGACGATACCGCTCGTGGTCACCTCTGCAGCGCAGGCTCGTCCCGCACTCGCCTCCAGGATTGTCGAGACATCCCACGGGGTAATTTGTCACGCAGCGTGGTCCTGACGCGCGGCGGCGGAGGCATGCCGGGCGGTCTGCTCGTCGTAGAGAGCGTGGTCGCCCGGGCACCCATGGAGAATGCGACGAGCCGGTGTCGTGGGTGGCGCTGCAAGCTCTGCCGGCGTCGTGGTTCAACGCCTCCACCTGAGCCCGCGCGTGAACTGCCTCGTCAGCCCGACGCGATTCGCCGGTCGGCGTGCTCGTCGTTGTCGATTTCTTGCGGAATCGGCCGCGTAGTGCGGTGAACACCGTTCCCCCCGTTTGCGTTTCCTGTGGCGTCTCATCATGCCCACAGTCCGAGCGACGTGGGCTGCGGCGATCGTAGTGGCCGGCACGTCGGTGGAGCCGTTCGGCAGTGCGAATTAGCGGTGGCTGAGGTATTCGGACCAGCCGAGAATCCAGCCGCGCTCGTACTCGGTGGCCGCGTCGTCGTCGAGCTGTTCATCCGGGGGCATCGCGAACCACACGGCGCCTTGGTCGGCGTCCTCGGTGGTGACATCACCGGCGTGTTCGCGGCCCAGTGCCGCCCGGTAGCCGGCGGCGTGTCCTCGATCGGGCAGTAGTCACCGTGCGGTCCTACCTTTCGGGTGGCGGACGAATACGGTCGATCCGTGACGGAGCGGTGCGCTACGGGTCTTTCCGGCGCGGCCTACCGCGCTGCGCGGCCCGCTCCCCGCCCCGCAGCTACAGCTCGAACAGGGAGAACTGGTCGGCGCGGGCCCGGGCCTCGGTGTCGGCTTCGTAGCGGCGGGCCATGGCTCGGGCGACGGTTTCGTCGCAGCCGAGTTCGGCCCCGACCTCGCGCCAGCTGTGGCCGGCGCGGGCCAGGTCGAATGCGGCGCGGTGCAGCTGCTCGTCGAAGCTCATCGCATGCTCTCCTGTCGGTGTACCCGCCCCTGGCGGGTGGGTGCTGGCACCGTGGGAGCACCCCTAGGGGGGTGCCCCCGCCTCGACTACTTCACCACGGAGGAGCCACCGAGGGGAGATTTCAGTGACGGTGTGAATGGCAGCGATCCTTCTCGACCGAGTGGGACGCGGCGAGATATCCCGTGTCGACGACTCCGGGGCTCTGAAGTGGGCGCACCAGACACTCACGTCAACGCCACTCATAACACGGCTGCCTAGCTACGCTCATAAGACGCGGGCAGCTCGCAGGTACTTCCTCGAAACGGGCGACTTCGCCGAGGGAAACCCCAACCTCCTCATCGGCCCTGAGGATGCCGTGACTGGGAGACTGCCCGATGTCCTGTTGCTCCTCGACCTCGACCTCGACGAGATCGACAGACCACGGTGATTGTCCGCCAGCAAGCTTCGCGCCGAAGTCGGGCGTTTCGGACAGTCTTTCCTTGCCGAGATCGCGAGATCGTCATGGTCGTGGGACACGACTGTGGCAGCCGCTCGGGACAGCGGAGTGTCCTGGTGTCACAGGCGAACGAAGAAAGTGTTTGACCATCAGGTTTGCAGTCGCACGGCTTTATCCGTTAGCCTCTAGGACGTAAGCCCCAGGGACTTCCGCTACCGCAAGGTAGGCCGCCCCCTGGGGCAAAACGCTTTTTGGGGAGGGTGTGTGGAGCCGGAGGAGCTGCCGCTTGAGTCGCTTATCTCCACCGCCCGATATGCCAAGTATCGCGCTGCCGCACGAGGCGACCATGCGAAAGCGTCCCGTCTATACATCTGGAACGCACATCTGTCTGCTGCTTACTGGCCTGCTATCGCAATGGTGGAAGTGGCGATCCGCAATGCCTTGAACGTGCAGCTCTGCAAGAAGATCGGCTGCACTCCCGAAACGGGCTGGTACGTTGATGCGCTGTCGGATCGACCACGGATCCACCTGCTTGACCGAGAGCTCGACAAGCTCAGAAAATCTCTGCTCAGCTTCGATCGGAAGCACAATCACGACTCCGGTCAGCGGCAGATAGAACCTACCGGTGACGATGTCATCGGGGGGACGAGCCTGGGCCTGTGGGTCGCCTTGTGCGGTGAAGGCGCGCCCAAGCTCGACCCTTGTTACAACTACCACCGCAATCTTTGGCGGCCAGCACTCCACGAGGCATTCCCCGGCTATGAGGGTCCCGAGATACAGAACAAACCGGGTCCGATCCGTGATGCACTTCGCGAGTTCGAGCGGCTTCGCAACCGCATTGCCCACCACGAGCCGATCTACATGTTCAAGCACAGTTACCAGCTCGAGAACATCTTCAGGCTCGCAGGCTGGCTGGACAACTCCCTTGCCAAGTTTCTTCGCAAGAACGACCAGGTGACTCCGGTGCTAAACGACTACGCCAAGTCCGTGGCGAAGGAAGAAGCTGTAGCTCCTTAGCTATAGTTGAGTATGCCTAGACCTGCGTCGGTGGGGCCCTTAGCGGCGATGAACCATGGCTAATCGCACCGTGTCATGATCGGGGCCCAGGACATCTCGGGACATCATCTGTGTCAGGAGTGGGTCCGTCCCGATCTGTGACTGTGGGTCCGTCCCGATCTGTGACTGTGGGTCCGTCCCGATGTTTCGTTGTGGCCCCAGCACGGTCAGCGTGTTGATGACGGCGCTCGCTGAAATTCCCCAGTAACGCTCATCGAAATTCCCCACCCGTGTGGCACCGCCAACGAGGGCGGGTCTCCTCCGATGCTGATGGTCTCTGACCACACATCAGCCAGTCGAAGGAGACCCGCATGTCAAGGGACAGTGGGACATCCCCGTAGGCGGACAGGTCGTGTCCCTGTGCGCGGACAGCTGATCTCCCTGTCGGCGGTCAGCTGATCTCCCGCATAGGGGGTCAGGTCAACGGCATCACCCCTCGTCCGGTGGTGGCGTCCTGCAGTCGCAACGAGGTGCCCTCGGTGATCACCACATGGGCGTGGTGCAGCAGTCGGTCGACGGCGGCGGTGGCGAGGGTTTTCGGCATGATCGTGTCGAACCCGGACGGGTGGAGGTTGCTGGTCATCGCCAGGCTGCGCCGCTCGTAGGCGGCATCGACGAGGCGATAGAACGCCTCGGCGGCAGCCTGCCCGGACGGCAACATCCCGATGTCGTCGACGACGATCAACTCGGCGCGGGTGATGCGGGTGATGGTCTTGGCGATCGACCCGTCGACCGCGGCGCGTCCGATCGCCGCGGTCAACGACTCGAGGGTGAACCACGACACCCGCATCCCGGCGTCGATCACCGCATGCGCGAGCGCCTCGACGAAGTGGGTCTTGCCGGTCCCCGACGGCCCGCTGACCGCGAGGTTCTCGACGCGGTGCACCCATTCGAGGGTCGCCAGGGCGCTTTGGGTAGGGACCGGGATCGACGAATCCGCCTCGCGCCACGAGGAAAACGTTTTCCCGGCCGGTAATCCGGCGCTCTTGCGGCGCATCGCCTTCGTTGCCTCGTCGCGGCCGCGGACCTCCTCGTCGAGCAGCACCTTGAGGACCTCGGTCGGATCCCACCGCTGGGCCTTCGCGGTGGCCAGCACCTCCGGGGCGGCAGCGCGTAGATAGGGCAGGCGCATCCGTTTGAGCACGGCGACCAGATCGTCCGGCAATGCCGGCGCAGGCTGGTGGTTCATCAGCTCGCTCCCGCCGCTGTGGTGGTGCCGAATCCGGCCCAGGCGGCGGTGCCGGGCTGGACCGAATGGGCCTCGTCGGCGACGACCACCCCGGCGTCGCCGGTGGTGGCGGTGTGGTGCGCGACGATCGCCGGCAGATCCGACTCGGCGAACCGGCCCGCCTCGGCCGCGACCGCCAACGCCGCATCGACGGTGTCGGCGCCGACGAACGCGGCCAACTCGACCGCGGCGGCCATCTTCGCCCGGATCCGAACCGCCCCGGCCGCCGACGCGGCGACCAGCCAGGTGTGCGCGCCGGGCCCGAGATCGAGGAACCGGGCCTCGGCCGCAGAGCGGGCCTTCGGGGCCGGCGGCTTCGGGACACCGCCCGGTTCCTGCGGATGGTTCGGGTAGTGCGCCGGGTCGATCCGCGGATTCCCCGGCGTCGAAAGCAGATGCCGGGCAACCTCACTCAAACCCCGTCTGTTCTCGGCCCAGTCCGGAACCCGGGGCAGCGCCGACAGGTCGGCGACGATCACCAGGTCGGTGCCGGCAGCGCGCACCCACACTTCGGTGCCCACCAACCCGGGCGGGGTCGAATAGCGAACCGACCCGAACCGGATCGTCTGATCGGTGCCGACACTGCGGGTGGTGCCCAACGCCAGGGTGTGCGGGGCCGACGGCAGGGTGTGCAGGCGGACGCGTTCCTCTGCCAGCGCCTCGCCGGGGATGCGGGCGCTCTCACGGTGCCGACGGGCATTGACGGTGGCGCAGAACCGGTCGCAGGCGGCCTCGAGATCGGCGAACGAGGCGTAGTCCGGCAGCAGGTTCGCGTCCGTGGGCACCAGGTCCGCTTTGGCGATCTTGACGGTTGCTTCGCTGCCGCCCTTCGATTCCGGGTCGAAGGGCACGCAGGTGTGCACGGCCATGCCATAGTGCCGGCCGGTCTCGACGATCTGCGGGTGCCGCACCGGGATCCCGGCGACGTGATCGATGCTCACGGTGCGGGGGTTGTCGGTCAACGCGTAGGTCGGCACCCCACCGAAGCGACGCACCGTGGCGTCGAGGCACGCGATCAACGTCGGCAAACTCTGGTCCCATACGGGGATCACCACCCGGTAGCGTGACCACGCCAGCCAGGCGCAGAACAACAGCGTCGAACGCAGGATCCCGCCCGGACCTGGCACTTTCGGGCCCTGACCCCAATCGAATTGCATCCACAGTCCCGGTTCGGTGATCCAGGGTCGGTAGGTGCGGCGGTGTCCGGCCCGCCATGAGGTTTTCGCATCGGCGACGGCGCGGCGGGTGGTGCGTTCGGTGCCGTCGAAGCCGAGGGCGAGGAGGCGCTGGTGGACGATGTCGGCGCGGACCTTGCCTTTGCTGCGCTCGACCCACTCCTCGATCTTGGGGAGGTGCTCGTCGAGGATGCGAGGTCGTCGCGACGGGCCGGTCACCGGCATGCCGGCGTCCCGGGCGGCGACGTAACGTCGGACGGTTTTCGGATCGACGCCGGCCAGTTGCGCTGCGGAGTGCGCGTTGCCGGTGGTGTCGTAGGCCTCGAGTATTTCCATGATGTCCCTGTCAGACTTCTTCATGCGTCCCTCCGGTGGGAGTCGCTCGGTGGTGGTCGAAGACCTCGAGCAAAACCCCGGAGGGGCGTCTGGTTCAGGACCGACACACCGCCGGCCCCTGTGTCCATCGACAGGGAGATCAGCTGTCCGTCAGCAGGGACGAACGTGTCCGTCTACAGGGAGGTTGGCATGTCCGCTAGCACCGCATTCTCATGCTGACATGGGAGGACGATGTGGAAGTACACGCCCTACGCAATCGAGGCTGGACGATCTCGGCGATCGCCCGTCACACCGGCCGAGACCGCAAGACCATCCGGGCTTATCTGAACAACGAACGCACCCCTGGGGTGCGCACACGCACCGAACCCGACCCCTTCGAACCGTTCGTCGACTACATCACCTGCCGGCTGCGGGAAGATCCGCACCTGTGGGCGCGGACCCTGTGCGACGAACTCGAAGAGCTGGGCTACCGCATGTCGTATCAGACGCTGACCCGGCAGATCCGCGACCGCGAACTCCGGCCGGTGTGCAAGCACTGCGCGAGCGCCACCGACCGGCCGAACGCGGTGATCGAGCACCCGCCCGGTGAGGAAACCCAGTGGGACTGGGTCGATCTGCCGAACCCACCCGCATCCTGGGGGTGGGGTTCGATGGCGCATCTGCTGGTCGGCTCGCTCGCGCATTCCGGGCGTTGGCGCGGGATGCTGGCGCCGGCGATGACCCAGCCGCATCTGGTCGACGGTCTCGACCGCATCTGCCGCGGCCTCGGTGGGCTGACCTGCAGCTGGCGCTTCGACCGCATGG
Source organism: Rhodococcus sp. DMF-1 (assembly GCF_021441945.1). Classification (NCBI taxonomy): domain Bacteria; kingdom Bacillati; phylum Actinomycetota; class Actinomycetes; order Mycobacteriales; family Nocardiaceae; genus Rhodococcus; species Rhodococcus sp. DMF-1. The sequence continues at coordinate 4,651,690 of NZ_CP090442.1, read as the reverse complement.
CCACGGTCTGCCACCCCGACAGCGGACGGATGACCGCCAGCTTCGCCGGGGTCGCGAAACACTACGGCGTGACGGTGACGATCTGCCCACCCCGGGCCGGCAACCGCAAAGGAGTCGTCGAGAAGGCCAACCATACTGCCGCTGGGCGGTGGTGGCGCACCCTGCCCGACGACGTCACCGTCGAGCAGGCGCAGACGAGGCTGGACGAGTTCTGCCGGGTGCGCAGCGACACCCGACCCCGCCGCACCGCCGACGGGCGGACCACGGTGGCCGCACTCGCCGCTGCCGAAGCGTTGTCACCGCCACCGACAGTGCCGTATCCGGCGATCCTCACCGAGTCCCGGGTCGTGTCGCGGCAGGCGTTGGTGTCCTATCGCGGCAACCGCTATTCGGTGCCACCGGAGTTGGCGTCGGCGCAGGTCACCGTCACCCGGGTGCTGGGATCGGAGGTCATCGACATCGTCACCACCTCGCAGATCACCATCGCTCGACACCGCCTGGCGCCGGACGGAGCCGGAGTGATGGTCCGCGACCACGGGCACGTGCTCGCCCTCGAACAGGTGGCGATGGCCGCCGCCGGCACCGGTGGCCGTCCGCACCGCCGCAAGGAACGGATCCCACCGGGACCCGAGGCGATCGCTGCAGCACGCAAGCTCCGCACCAGCGACGAGACCACCACCTCATCGTCCGGTGACAGCGAACCGACCCCGGTCCCGGCCGCCTCGACGGTGATCGACCTGTCGACCTACGAACGGGCCGCCCGCGGAAGGAACACCCTGGCATGAGCACCGCATCTACCCCGCCGGACCCGATCCCGGCACCGGCCACCAGCGAAGCCGCCAGTCTCTATCAGCGGTTGCGCGGGCATCTGGCCGTGCTCAAACTGCACGACGCCGCCGAAGCGCTACCGGCGGTGCTCGACCGGGCCCAGAAGAACAACCTGTCGATGACCGCCACCCTCGAGCAGTTGCTGGCGATCGAGGTCGACGCCACCGAGGTGCGCCGTCTGGCGGGCCGGCTGCGGTTCGCCTGCCTGCCCACGCCGGCCTCGCTGGAGGACTTCGACTTCGATGCCGCCCCGAACCTCGACCGACCGCTCATCGCCGAACTCGGGACCTGCCGGTTCCTGGAAACGGCGACGAATGTGCTGCTCATCGGCCCGCCCGGGGTCGGGAAGACCCACCTGTCGGTGGGATTGGCCCGTGCTGCGGTCCATGCCGGGTATCGCACCTATTTCACCACCGCGGCCGACCTCGCCGCTCGCTGTCATCGCGCCGCGATCGAGGGTCGGTGGGCGACGACGATGCGGTTCTTCGCCGGCCCGACCCTGTTGGTCATCGACGAACTCGGTTATCTGCCGTTACCCGGGGAGGCCGCATCGGCGTTGTTTCAGGTTGTTGCGCAACGCTATCTGAAGACCTCGATCGTCATGACCACCAACCGTGGGGTCGGGGAATGGGGTGAGGTCCTCGGCGACACGACCGTTGCCGCCGCCATGCTCGACCGGCTCCTGCATCGGTCGGTGGTGCTCAACCTCGACGGTGATTCCTACCGGCTGCGAGACCATCACGCACGTTCGGAGAACCTCCGCAAAGCCACCACCGGCACCCGGCAACCGCTACAGTGAACACCGCTCACAGGTGGGGACTTTCGTCGAGCACAGCTGGGGATTTTCCCCGAGCCTCGTCATTGATGACGATTGACCGAGCCTCCGTCGGCATATTGTCCTGGAATCTGACCTGGGGGCTCGGGCTGCGGTGAGTGGCGTAGGTTCCGGTGTACGCATTTCTCCAGAAGTTTCCGAGTGGTCCTGTGGTAGCGCCACACATGTTGTGGGAAAGCCAATAGTCCTGGTAGCCACCCGGGTTGCCGAAGTAGTGGTGCTGGAGGTAGCCGTGCCGACGGGCTCCCACCCACATCCGCTCGCCCGACGGGTGATGGGATACGTCCGCAAAGTCACTTCGGCCGAGCCGAACGTGTAGTTGACCGAAGGAGAGTCGCTCCGTGGAGTGATACATGCGGGGGTCTGTGATGGTGATCGAGAAAGACAGCATAGCCCGTTCGTAGAGTTCGACAACTACCCAGCTTCCAGCCAGCCGGTAGATGCGCTGTTCCCTGCCATCGATCTTTTCCAGGAATTGCGGTAGTCCCAGCAGTGATTCAACAAACTCAAGCGAGCTACCGCAGGCGAGCTGATCCAGTATCCGGGACTGAGCCCGTCGACGACCGATAGTGCGGTCCCACTGCTTTCGGGTCAGCTGACCCATACCCCAGACAGCAGATAGCACCGTCGCGCCCGCTGCACCCGCGCCCAGACCCGCCGCAACAGAATCCCAGACTTCGGTACTCAAGCTGACCTCTTATCCGTCAGATACCGGTACAGCGTGGTGCGGCCGACGCCGAGGATCTCGGCGATCTCTAGTTGGCTCATGCCGCTGTCACGCATCTTCTTGGCCTGGCGGATTTTGTTGGGAGTCATCTTCGGGGGCCGGCCACCGGTTCGGCCGCGGGCGCGAGCGGCAGCGAGACCGACCTGGGTGCGTTCGCGGATAAGGTTGCGTTCGAACTCCGCGAGGGCGCCGAAGATAGCGAAGATCAAACGGCCACCTGGGGTGCTGGTGTCGATCTGTTCGGTCAGGGAACGGAAGGCGATGCCGCGTTCTTCGAGCTGTTGCACGGTCTCAAGCAGATGCGGCAGAGACCGACCGAGTCGGTCGAGTCTCCAGACGACGAGGGTGTCGCCGGCGCGCAGGTGTGAGAACAGATCGGATAGCTCGGGTCTAGAGGTGGTCGCCCCGCTGGCCTTGTCGATCCAGACCCTCGAGCACCCGGCGGCGCTGAGAGCGTCCACCTGAGCGTCGGGGTTCTGTTCGAGGGTCGAGACCCTGGCATAGCCCAAAAGTTCGTTCACAGCGATCAGTGTTCCATAACTCGTCGCGGTCAGATGTTTTGAACCATCGGTTTCCGACATGAGTTTTGAAACATCGTTGTGGGTTTGAGCGCTGTGTGGCGGTTTTCTGTGATCGCTCGGGGGCGTTAGTTTCCGATCACGAGGATGCTAGCGGCGGATTCTATGACGTCGTCGGTGATGGTCTCGAGTTGGTTGATCTTGAGCACTCGGGCGATCTGCGGGAAGAGGCGTTCGAGGAGTCGGAAGTTGCCCCGGGTGATGCGTTCGATCGCGGCGATAGCTTGAGCGTCGGTGAAGTCGTCAGGGTCGAGGGTGCGGCCGAGGCGTTTCCAGTGGCGGTCGAGGACGAAGAGCAGTTCTTCTCGGCCGAGTGCCCGGTAGCGGTGTGAGAATCCGAGGCGAGAGTAGAGCTGCGGGTAGTGGCGGAAACGCTGATCGATGCCAGGCATACCGATGAGGACGATTGCCAGTTGGTGGCGATCGTGGTGATCGCGGAGTAGTTCGAGCGCAGTCGGGGTCAGGCGTTCGGCTTCGTCGATGATTAATAGTTCGACCCACCTGGTCACGTCACCGGTGCGAGCGCCGGTGGCCTTGCCGATACTGCGTTGATGTTCGTCGACACAGATCCCGACTCTGATGCGTAGGTGCTCGATCTCGGCCATGAGCTGTTTATGCCGGGGCAGGACTTCGGGGGTGTAGAACACTGTGCGGGTCCGGTTTGCTGTGGCGTGGTGCTTCGCGTCGTCTTCGGTGCGGGGACCCCATTCGTCGATGTATGCGCCCAGGGTGTCCCAGTGGGCGTAGCGGCGTGCCGAGAGGGTCTTGCCGATGCCAGCATCGCCGTGGCAGATGCCGATCGTGTGTTCTTTGCGCACGGCGTTCGCGAACTCTCTAAAGCGGCGGTGTTCCTTGGTGACGATGAAGTCCTTGGTCATCATTCATCCTCTTCGTAGGTTCGCAGCTTCGATCGGCGGGCAACGGGCGCAGTGGTGCGGGGTTCTTCACGATCGGCGATACGGGGGATGCGGTCGTTGATGTCTTTACGCAGTTTCTGGCGGCGGGCACGGCGTGCTGTCTCGATCTCGCGCAGGCTCAGTCTCTCGTTCGGGTGGGCCTCGTCGATGGCGACGCAGACGAAGGTGTCGTGGTCGTAGACGCGGATCTCGGAGACATCGCGCGGGTCGTATCGGATCGTGACGGGGCGCCCAACGAACGGTGCCAGGGTCGATGAGCGGTAGCGGTGGCCTTGGAAATGGATTCCGTCACGCTGCACGGTGCGGTGTTTGGGCACCGTCAGCAGTAGTCCGTCGAGTTCATCGAGGGATTCGGGCATGCGCGGCAACCAGCCATCACCAATCCACGCCTTCTTCGGGCTCGTGCCGATCTCCCGGTGAGTCCGCTCGTTGTAGGTGGCGATGAAACTGGCGATTTCTTGATCGAGCGCAGGTAGGTCCAACGATGGTTGCGGCGCCTTTGCCCCGGGCGCCAGGTGTCCTGGCAGGGTGGCCAGGAGTTCGGTGTTGACTGTGCCGAAGAATCGCTCAATCTTGCCTCGGCCTTGCGGTCGTCCGACGGTCGAGAAGATGAGGCGGATCTTCAGTGCGATCGCGGTGTACTCGAGGTGGTGGCTGGTGAAGTCGCTGCCGTGGTCGATATAGAGGACGTCAGGTAGCCCGCACATCGCCCAGGCCGGATCAGTCTTGCGCCAGATCGCCTGTCGTAGCGCCGGCGCGGTGTTCATCGCCGAGGGCGCCCCGGTGAAAACCATGTATCCGCAGACAGCGCGGGAGTAGTCGTCCATCACCACCGTCAGCCAGGGCCGCTCGGCGGTGCCACTGGCGCCAGTGATGAGGATGTCGAGTTCGGTGTGATCGGCTTGCCACGTCGTATTCGGGCGTTCGGCACGATGGCGGAACACCAGTTCGTACCGGTCCCGATATGCTGCCGGCCCCTCCAGAGCAAGCGTCACCAGGGCCGGGTCCAAAGCGAGGACGATGGCGCGGACCGTGGCATAACTCGGGGCCGCCAAACCCAAGCGCCCCGCTTCGGTCACGGTGAGCCGATGCAAAGTAGCGGTACTCGGGCGTGGGCGGGTGAGCGCGAGGTGCTCGAGGAACGTGACCAGTTCCGCCGGAGTACGTCGAGATCCCGTGTCGCGCCGTGGCCGCGGCTCCAACGCCGCGATGCCGCCGGTCTTGTAGAGCTGGTGCCAGCGTTGCAGGGTGCGCAGCCCGGTACCGGTGTCGCGGGCCAAGGCCGTCAGCGAGATGCCGTCCTCGACGTGAAGTCGCAGGATGCGCCACCGCTGCGGCCCGTCCACGTCACACCTGCTGGGAGACCGTGTCGCGGTCGCGGGCAGCTTGTTGGTGCCGGTAGAGAGTGGCGCGGGACCACCCGACCAGCCGGGCGGCCTCTTCGGCTGTGCGGCCCTTGGCTCTGGCGTCTCGGGCGATGTCGAGTTTTTCGGCAATCACCGCTGGGTCAACAGGTGGACGACCGAAGCGGGTGCCGCTCTGCTTCGCCGCAGCGATGCCGGCATTGACTCGCTCGGTGATGAGCTCGCGCTCGTACTCGGCCAGCGTTGCGAGCATGCCCAGCATCAGCCGGCCGGAAGTGGTCTCCGGGTCGATGCCGTCCGAGAGAGACTGGATCTTGACGCCCTTGTCCCGAAGCAGGTTCACAGTGTTGAGGACATCGATCAGGGAACGGCCGAGCCGATCGATGCGCCATACCACGACCGTGTCGCCGGGCTCGACGTAGTCCAATAGCCGCTTCATCCCGGGGCGCTCGATCGCGGTCCGGCTACCCGAGGTCACATCCGCAAACACATCCCGCTTCTGCACCCCGGAATCCACGAGTGCATCCAACTGCAACTGCGCGTCCTGACTCGCGGTACTCACGCGGGTGTACCCCAACAGCCTCATGACCCGATTGTGCCTCACAAACCCCTGCCGAGCACCACCCTGCGACACTTTGCAGTGAGACGACTTCGAGAGACGAAAAATGTGTCCATTGACCCATGAAGCGATCTCGAATTTCAGCCTCCACCTGATGTCTCATAAATCTTTAGGTTTTTAAGGCGCTGTCCCAACAGTTCAGCAGACGCTGTATAGTTCAGTAAGTGCTGACTATTGTTTCTCGTGTGGATGTGATGAACCGGTTAGGGCGGGCGATGGCCGACCCGACGCGGTCCCGGATACTGCTGACCTTGCTGCAGCAGCCGGCCTACCCGGCGGAGCTGGCCCGCGATTTGGAGCTGACACGGTCGAACGTGTCGAACCATCTGGCATGCCTGCGCGACTGCGGGATCGTTGCCGCAGTGCCCGAAGGCCGCCAGACCCGGTACGAGATCGCAGACCCGCACTTGGCGCGGTCGCTATCCTCCTTGGTCGAGGTCACCCTCGCGGTCAACGAAAACGCCCCCTGCTTGGAGCCCGACTGCTCAGTGCCGGGTTGTCACGCCACGAAGGTGCAGGCGTGATCCTGTCCTCGGCCCTGCAGGCGATCGGCCTGTTCATTGCCACCAATATCGACGACATCATCGTCCTGTCGCTGTTTTTCGCCCGCGGAGCAGGCCAACGCGGCACCACCGCACGCATTCTGGCCGGCCAGTATCTTGGCTTCGTCGGCATCCTCGGCGCCGCAGTGCTCGTCTCCCTGGGCGCGGGAGCCTTCCTGCCCCCGGGGGCCATCCCTTACTTCGGACTGATCCCACTGGGCTTGGGACTGCGGGCCGCGTGGCAGGCCTGGCGCGGGGACGATGATGACGACGACGCAAAGATCGAGGGCAAGAACGTCGCAGTATGGACCGTGGCCGGCGTAACCTTCGCCAACGGCGGCGACAACATCGGCGTCTACGTCCCCGTCTTTCTCAACGTGGGCACGGGAGCCGTAGTTGCCTACTGCATCGTGTTCCTGGTGCTGGTGGCGGGACTGGTGGGCCTGGCCAAGTTCGTCGCCACCCGCCGACCGATCGCCGAAGTCCTAGAGCGCTGGGAACATATCCTGTTCCCGACTGTCCTGATCGGCCTGGGCGCCTTCATCCTGATCAGCGGCGGAGCATTCGGACTCTGACAAAACCGACGCAAACCCCACCACGCACCCGTGAGTCGCCGACTCGCTCTAATTCTTCCGGCCAGAACGCCCGATTGGTACGTCGCCGCCAAGAAGTAGCCACAGAAGACCGCCACAAAGCGATCAAGTCCACACCGGATTCCGCAGGACGCGATCGGGTGCCTGGTGGGGGTGGGGTGTGCTGTCTGAGGATCGTCAAACAGCACACCCTCCCAGGTAATTCCGTATAATCGTCGTAACCCGCTATCATCGCGGCATGACGATCAATGCGGACTGTTGTGCGACCAGAGCCTCATCGAGCGCGGCAATCCCGAATCTCGATGCGGCGGTCGCGTTGTTCCACAGCCTCTCGGACGGAACCCGGTTGGCGATCGTGCGCCGCATCGCTGAAGGTGAGGCGCGGGTGGCGGATCTGGTTGGCGAGTTGGGGTTGGCGCAGTCGACGGTGTCGGCACACGTGGCGTGCCTTCGAGACTGCAATCTTGTCGAGGGCCGCCCGCAGGGCCGGCAGGTGTTCTACTCGCTGGCCCGGCCGGAGTTGATGGACCTGCTCGCGGCCGCGGAGACGCTGCTGGCCGCGACCGGGAACGCGGTCGCGTTGTGCCCGAACTATGGCACTGACGCTGATGCGGGGGTGACGGCATGAGCGACGCGTGTGGTTGCGGCCACGACGAGCCCCGTCCTGAGGGTGAGGAGGAACGCGAGCCCGAAAAGCTGTGGCAGGTCACCGAGATCCGGGCCGCCGCCGCGGCCGGTGTGCTGCTCGTCGCGGCCCTGATCGTCCGAGTTGCTGGCGGAGCCGATGCCCTCGGATTAGGCCTCGAGATAGCGGCGCTGATCGTGGCCGGCTACACGTTCGTCCCGTCGACACTCACGCGGCTGGCCAAGGGCAAGATCGGTGTCGGCACGCTGATGACGATCGCGGCGGTCGGGGCGGTGATACTCGGCGAGGTCGGCGAGGCTGCCATGCTCGCGTTCCTGTTCGCGATCAGCGAGGGACTCGAGGAGTACGCGGTCACCCGCACCCGCCGTGGCCTGCGCGCCCTGTTGTCCCTGGTCCCAGACACCGCCACGGTGCTCCGCGGCGGCCGCGAGGAGACTGTGGCCCCGGCGGAACTCGCTCTCGGCGAGATCATGATCGTCAAGCCCGGGGAACGGATCGCTACCGACGGCATCATTCGCACCGGCCGAACCGCCCTGGACACCTCCGCGATCACCGGCGAGTCGGTGCCCGTCGAAGCCGGGCCCGGTGACGAGGTGTTCGCCGGGTCGATCAACGGCACCGGGGTCCTCGAGATCGAGGTCACCGCTGGCGCGCAGGACAACTCGCTGGCCAAGATCGTGCGGATCGTCGAGGCCGAGCAGTCCCGCAAGGGCGAGGCACAGCGTCTGGCCGACAAGATCGCCAAACCTCTTGTCCCGGCCGTCATGGTGGCGGCCGCGATCATCGCCGCCGTCGGCAGCCTGGCCGGGGACCCGCGGGTGTGGATCGAACGCGCCCTCGTGGTGCTCGTCGCAGCCTCACCGTGCGCGCTGGCGATCGCGATCCCCGTCACGGTCGTCGCCGCAATCGGCGCCGCGTCCAAGCTCGGTGTCCTGGTCAAGGGCGGTGCCGCGCTCGAAGCGCTCGGCCGCATCCGCGCCGTCGCGTTGGACAAGACCGGCACCCTCACCCGTAATCAGCCCGTCGTGATCGACGTCGCCACCGCGAACGGCACCACACGCGAAGACGTCCTCGCAGTGGCCGCCGCATTGGAGGCGCGCAGCGAACACCCGCTGGCCCGAGCGATCCTCGCTGCCGTCGACCACTACGTGCCCGCGGATGAGGTCGAGGCCGTGACCGGTGCCGGACTGACCGGCCACATCGACGGCACACCGGTCCGGCTCGGCCGACCCGGCTGGATCGACCCCGCTGTGCTCGCCGCCGATATCGAGCGGATGCAGCACGCCGGCGCCACCGCGGTCCTGATCGAACGCGCCGGCACCGTCATCGGAGCGGTCGCCGTCCGCGACGAACTCCGCCCCGAGGCGCGCGAGGTGATCGCGGGCCTGCGCCGCGACGGCTACCACGTCGCGATGCTCACCGGCGACAACGACCGCACCGCCCGCGCCCTGGCCACCGACGTCGGCATCGACGAGGTGCACGCCGACCTGCGCCCGGAGGACAAGGCCCGCATCGTCGGAACCCTCCGGACTGCTCGTCCGACCGCGATGGTCGGCGACGGCGTCAACGACGCGCCGGCCCTCGCCACCGCGGACCTCGGAATCGCGATGGGTGCGATGGGAACCGACGTCGCCATCGAAACCGCCGACGTCGCCCTGATGGGCGAGGACCTGCGCCACCTGCCTCAAGCACTGCATCACGCGCGCCGGTCCCGGACGATCATGCTGCAGAACGTCGGCCTGTCCCTGGCGATCATCACCGTCTTGATGCCGCTGGCCCTGTTCGGTGTTCTCGGCCTGGCCGCCGTCGTCCTCGTCCACGAAGTCGCCGAGATCGTCGTCATCGCCAACGGCGTCCGGGCCGGGCGCGCCCGAACCCTCACCGCGGCGACACCCTCGGCGATCGCGCGCGAACCGCTCGCCGGAGCCCGGTCATGACGTCCGCTGAGGTCCCTGTCTCGACCTCCCCGGCGGGATGGCGTCACGGCCGCCGCACCCTCGTCACGGTCGCCGTCATCCTGGCGGCGGCAGCGATGGTCGTCGGTCCGATTGCACACGAAGCCCTGTCCGGAGGTCGCACCGTCGACCTCGGCCTGCTGCAACTGCAGCTGACCTACAACACCGGGGTCGCGTTCAGTCTCGGTGACCAACTCCCCACCGCGGTCGTTCTCACGGTCACCGCAGCCGTCACCGCAGCGATCAGCGTGTTCGCCTGGCGCACCGCACCTGACGGCCGACCGATCCAGACCGTCGGACTCGCCGCGATCGTCGCCGGCGCCACCGCGAACGTCATCGACCGACTCCTCGACGGCAAGGTGACCGACTACTTCTATACCGGATGGTTTGCCACCTTCAACCTCGCCGACACCTTCATCACCTGCGGCGCAGTCCTCGTCATCGGTGCCCTACTCCTCGAATCCGCCAGCAAGGACGACGTGCCGTGAGCCGAATGGCTGAACACCTGCGCAGCGCCTACACCGCGGAAATGACCGCCGCCCGCCGCGCTGCCAACAACACCAATCCCTGGCGGCACCTCGAACGCGCCCACATCATCTCCCAGCCCTACCCCGGGAAGACCGGCTTCCGGCTCGGGTTGGTGCTTATCACACCTACTTCCTGCTGATCCGCGGGGATGGAACAGTCCGATGATCCCGCCCAGGACAACCCGTGGACCTGGAAGTAGAGCTGTCCGGCTGACGAAGCCTTCCCGGCCGGGTCCGCCTCGATTCAGCCTCGCCTGACTGTCGTCCGCATGAACACGGCACCGCGACGACGCCGGCAAGATCCGCTGCTGTCGGGTCCGGCCGAAAAACGAGCAGATCGCCCCGGAATACCTGCTCAGTCTTCAACTGGAACCGACAGCTGCGCCTGTCTCTGACCTTGACCCCGCCCGGCAACAGCGCACGTCGGAATGTATCCCTATCACCAGTCGAGTGTGTGCAGGCGAGATCCTGATTCCCGCACACCGGCCCGCTGGTGGTCGGCGAGATCTGTCAGGTAATCGGAGGTCTACCTGCGGTTCATCGACGTCACCAGGTTCGGTGACACCACCCCCGGATCATTCGAGAGACAGGGGCAAGAAGTCATACCGAACTTAGCGACCGTCGCCCCGCGGTGCGGGACCACCGAAGAAGGTAGCGGTACGTTCCATTCTGTCGCGTGGATCAGAGAAGCACCATGATGACGCCTGGTGATCAGGTGCAGGTCGGCCCGGGCGCGGCATACCCCGACCCAGGGAAACCGACCCACAAGGAAAATGGCCGTCGAGCCGCAGCTGAGCCCGGCCAATCGGCCGGTAAATACTATGTCGCGTAGTATTTCGACCGGACGACAACGGAAGGGGCCCACATGTCTACCAGAGCTGCGCGGTCGATCGCGTGTCCGCTCGTCATCGCCGGGCTCGTGGGCCGTTGTGGCCTGACGGGAAGACGACGACAGACCCCCAGCGGATTCCGGCCTACCGCCCACGACCGTAGCCGCACTCTCCAGCCCGGCTGGCAGGGCCCTGCCCGGTCCGGGCGCACCACCGTCCTGTCCGACCGGCGCCGGCGTCGGCACCGCGCGCCCTGGAGCGGACACAACGGTGCGGTGCCGGAGTCCGGAGCGGCCGGTCGATGTCGGTGCCGCCATGACCGGGGCGCCGGCACTGCTCGCCCGGGGGGCGTCGTGGTACGGACCGTGCCGGGAGAGGATTCCCCTGTTCAAAGCCTACGCTCACGAGACCGGCGCGGTGCGCGCGATCGGGGTCAACGTGCCGGATCCCGTGGCTTCCGCCGCGACGCCGACGACCGACCTGTGCATCGGCTATCCCTCGTTCCTCGAGACCGACGACCGGGCGCAGAATGCTCTTGCCTGCCTACCCGGGCTGCCTCCGACCTTGCTCCGGCGGCGGGACGGTTCGGGGGGGACCGGATCGCCACTCCTACGATGCGCTCGGACCGGCTCCGTGCCGCCGTCAACTGGCTGCCGTGAGGAGGGGCGCGACGCCGACTGGTCGACTGGGGTGTCGACTGCTGGCACGGGCGGTCCTCGCCGTGATGGTGCTGCTGGGGGCCGGTGCCTGTGGCACCGGAACCGACGCCGTCGCCCAGGGCGGCACCTTCGATTTCGTCGCCCCCGGCGGCCAGACCGATATCTTCTACGACCCGCCGTCCGCCCGCGGCACCCTCGGGCCGCTCTCCGGCCCGGATCTGATGGCCGACGGTGTCACCGTGGATTTGGCCGACTATGCCGGCCAGGTGGTGGTGCTCAATCTGTGGGGCCAGTGGTGCGCCCCGTGCCGCAGCGAAGCCGACGATCTCGAACGCGCCTACGCCGCCACCCGGGCTCTGGGGGTGCAGTTTCTCGGCATCAACGTCCGCGATCCTCAACGTGACAAGGCACAGGACTTCGTGATCGACAACAACGTCTCCTACCCGTCCATCTACGATCCGCCGATGCGCACCCTGATCGCCCTGGGGGGGAACTTCCCCACGAGCGTCATCCCCTCCACCCTCGTTCTCGACCGGCAGCATCGGGTCGCCGCGGTGTTCCTGCGGGCGCTGCTGACCGAGGATCTGCAGCCGGTCATCGAGCGAGTGGCGGCGGAGTCATGATCGTCCTGGCGCAAGAACTGGGCACCAGCTTCCAGACGGTCGCCGCCACCGGGCCGCTCGTGTTCGCGCTGGCGGCGGCGGCGCTGGCCGGTCTGGTCTCCTTCGCTTCGCCGTGCTGTATTCCGCTCGTGCCCGGGTACTTGTCGTACCTGGCCGCGGTCTCGGGGGCGGAAGCACCGACGGTCACGGCGGGCGATACGCGTGTCCGCGCCGCCGGACGGTGGCGGGTCACCGGTGCCGCGTTGTTGTTCGTCGCCGGGTTCACCGTGGTGTTCGTCCTGGCCACGGCGTCGGTCTTCGGGGTGATCGGGGCGTTGCGCGTCAACCAGGAACTGCTTCAACGCATCGGTGGCGCCGTCACCGTGGTCATGGGGTTGACCTTCCTCGGGTGGGTCCCCGCCTTGCAGAAGAATCTGCGTTTCGCCCCGCGGCAGATCTCCTCGCTGGCAGGAGCTCCTTGCTGGGTGGAGTGTTCGCCCTCGGCTGGACACCGTGCCTGGGCCCGACGCTGGCCGGGGTGCTCTCGGTGGCCGCCGGCACCGAAGGCACCACCGCCGCCCGTGGCGTGGTGCTGATCATCGCCTACTGCCTGGGGTTGGGATTGCCGTTCGTCGCGCTGGCCTTCGGCTCCTCTTCCGCCCTGCGTGGGGTGGGATGGCTGCGCCGCAACTCCCGCAATATCCAGATCGCCGGGGGCATGCTGCTCGTGGTGGTCGGATTCGCCTTGATGACCGGAGTCTGGGAGATGTTCATCGCCTGGATCCGCGACGAGTTCGTCACTGACGTGGTGCTGCCGATATGACCGTCACCGACCGTGCTCCGGCCTCGAAGCCGTCACCGCCGCCGGAACCCTCACCGCTGCGCCGAGCCGTCGCCACGGCACGCAACCTATGGCGTCAGCTCACCTCCATGCGCACCGCTTTAGTGTTGCTGTTCCTGCTCGCCCTCGCTGCCGTCCCCGGGGCGTTGCTGCCCCAGCGAAGCCTCAACGCCGGCAAGGTCGACGAGTACATCGCCGCGCGTCCGGTCCTCGGCCCCGTCCTGGACCGGCTCGAAGCGTTCGACGTGTTCGCCAGCTTCTGGTTCACCGCCGTCTACGCCCTGCTGATGGTTTCGCTCATCGGCTGCCTGATCCCCCGGCTGCGCGAGCATCTGCGCGCTGTGCGCAGCGCCCCGGTACCTGCACCGCGCAACCTGTCGCGATTGCCGCATCACCACCAGGGGCTGCTCGACGCGCCGGTCGAGGAGTCCCTCGACCGGGTCCACGACCTGCTGCGAGGCTGGCGTCTGACCACCCGCACCGAGCCCGGCGCGGTACAGGCGGTATCCGCGGAAAAAGGGTATCTGCGCGAAGCCGGCAACCTGGTCTTCCACTTCTCGCTGGTCGGGCTGCTGGTGGCGGTGGCCACCGGTCGGCTGTTCGGGTACGAGGGGTCGGTGATCGTCATCGCCGACGGCGGGCCGGGATTGTGCAACACCTCCCCGGCGGTGTACGACTCGTTCCGCGCCGGAGCCGCCACCGACGGCACCGGACTCGATCCGTTCTGCCTCAAGGTCGAAGATTTTTCCGCCGACTACCTCGACAACGGGCAAGCCGAAATGTTCACCTCCACGCTGTCCTACCAGACCGGCACGGACATCGGCACCGACCGCTGGCAGCGGTACCAAGTGCGGGTCAACGAGCCGCTGCGGCTGGGCGACGAACGGGTGTATCTCACCGGTCACGGTTACGCCCCCCGGTTCACCGTGACCTTCCCCGACGGGCAACAACGCACCGAGACACTGCAGTTCGCCCCCGAAGACGCCACCACGTTCCTCAGCAGCGGAGCGCTGCGCTTCGACCCGCCCGGCGGCACCTATCCGGATCCGGACGAGCGTCGCCGCAACCAGATCGCGATCGAAGGATTGTTCGCTCCCACCGCCGCGTTCAACGGCACCCTGCTCACCTCGGTGTTCCCCGACATGCGCGATCCCGCAGTGGCCGTCGACATCTACAAGGGCGACACCGGCCTCGACACCGGCATTCCCCAGTCGATCTTCTCGCTCAACGCCGAGATGATCAACCAAGGCCGACTGGTCAAACAGGCCCGGGTCAACCTGCGACCCGGAGAACACACCACCCTCACCGACGGCACCACCGTCCGGTTCGACGGCGCCGAGGAATTCGCCTACCTGCAGGTCTCCCACGACCCTGCCCAGAACTGGGTGCTGGTCTTCGCGATCACCATGATGGGCGGGCTGGTGGCCTCACTGGTGATCAAACGCCGCCGGATCTGGGTGCGGCTGCGCCCCGCCGGCCGCGGCACCGCCGTCGAACTCGGCGGGCTGGCCCGCACCGACCACGCCGGCTGGGGACCGGAATTCACCGATATCTGCCGACGCCTGGCCCCCGGGACCGGGGCATCACCTGCTGCGAAAAAGGACCGCTAGAGCCATGCCGATCGACGACACCCTCGCCCGTTACTCCGACCTGAGCTTCGAGGCCGCCTTCGCCGTCTACCTGCTGGCCCTGGTGCTGTTCGTCGCCGAATTCGCCGCGGTCCGCACCCGCCGCACCGACCCCACCCTCGTCCCCGCCGCAGCTGTCCCCCCGGCAGCCCCCGGGCCCGGCCGGGTGATCACGCCGACCGGGCGCGAGCTGTCGGACCGGCTCGGCCGGATGGGCATCAGCGTGCTCGTGGTCGCCTGGATCCTGCACGTGGGGTCGATGGTGCTGCGCGGGCTGGCCACCGCCCGTTTCCCCTGGGGCAACATGTACGAGTTCGTCACCGTCACTTGTGCGATCGGGGTGCTCGCCGGTCTGATCGTGCTGCGCCGCCCGGCGCTGCGGGTGGTGTGGATGTTCGCGTTGCTCCCGGTGCTGGTGCTGCTGTTCGTCGCCGGCACCGTGCTCTACGCCGACGCCGCCCCGGTGGTGCCGGCGTTGCAGTCGTTCTGGCTGCCGATCCACGTGTCGGTGGTGTCCGTCTCGAGCGGGGTGTTCCTCGTCTCGGGGGTGG
Organism: Rhodococcus sp. DMF-1; assembly: GCF_021441945.1. Lineage (NCBI taxonomy): Bacteria > Bacillati > Actinomycetota > Actinomycetes > Mycobacteriales > Nocardiaceae > Rhodococcus > Rhodococcus sp. DMF-1. The sequence goes on along the minus strand of NZ_CP090442.1, from coordinate 4,636,448 downwards.
CCAGCATGTTGTTTCTGCTGGCGCTGCGCGCCGAACACCGCCCCGGGAGCCGGCTGGCGACGATGACGGCGCGCCTGCCCGACGCCCGCGCCCTCGACCGCCTGGCCTACCGCACCACGATCTTCGCCTTCCCGCTGTTCGGCGCCGGGGTCATCCTCGGGGCGATCTGGGCCGAGGCCGCCTGGGGCCGATTCTGGGGCTGGGACCCGAAAGAAACCGTCTCGTTCATCGCCTGGGTGATCTACGCCGCGTACCTGCACGCCCGCGCCACCGCCGGCTGGCGCGAAACCCGCGCCGCATGGATCAACATCGCCGGTTTCGTAGCGATGCTGTTCAACCTGTTCGTCATCAACATGGTCGTCTCCGGCCTGCACTCCTACGCCGGGCTGAACTGACCCTGCCCACCCCGACCCCGGCAGACGCATCGGCCTCTCGCCGCAAAGGACCATATGACCCTCGCCGTGACAGGCACCACTGCCGACACCGGACCGTGGCCGAGCCGACGGGAGATGTGGTCACCACGCCTGCTGCGCTGTGCTGCCGCGGCGCTTGCGGGGCTGCTGCTGTACGCCAGTTTCCCTCCCCGCACCGGATGGTGGTGGCTGGCTCCGGCCGGGATCGCCGTACTGACCGCAACGGTGACGCGCCGCAGCCTACGTGCCGGATTCGGCTACGGCTACCTTGCCGGCCTCGGGTTCTTCCTGCCGTTGCTGCCGTGGGTGGGGGTCTACGTCGGAGCAGTGCCGTGGGTGGCGCTTGCCGCCGTCCAGGCGCTGGCCGTCGGCGGGTTCGGGGCACTCGCCGCGGCGCTCAGTTCTCGCCCAGGGGCGCCGCTGTCCATCGCCGGAGCCTGGGTGGTCACCGAGGCGGTGCGCGCACGAGTGCCCTTCGGTGGATTTCCCTGGGGACGGCTTGCTTTCGGTCAGGCCGAGGGCCCTTTCCTGTCTCTGGCATCGTTCGTGGGCGCGCCGGGAATGAGTTTCGCTGTGGCACTGACCGGTACTGCCGCCGCAGCTGCCGGGGTCTTCCTGCGAGTCCGGCGGCGCCGCGCAGGGCTTTCCATGGCCGCGCTCGCCGGGGTACCGCTGGCATTGTCACCCCCGGCCGCGGTGATCGGCTCGGTGGCCGCACCGGGCCCGCCGGTCACCGTCGCCGCAGTGCAGGGCAATGTCCCTCGGACGGGGCTGGACTTCAATGCCCAACGGCGCGCTGTACTCGACAATCACCTTGCGGCCACCGAACGGCTCGCCGCCGAGGTGGCAGCAGGACGACTCCCGCGTCCCGATCTGGTGATATGGCCGGAGAACTCCTCGGACATCGATCCACTACGCAACCGTGATGCCCGCGCCGGGCTCGACCGGGCCACCGCGGCGATCGGTGTGCCGGTCCTCGTCGGCGCCGTCCTCGACAACGGTGACGGCACCAGCGGCAACAGCGCACTGGTGTGGGATCCGACCACCGGCCCCGGCCAGCAGCACCTCAAACGCCGCCTGGTGCCGTTCGGTGAGTATCTTCCGCTGCGCCCGGTAATCGAACGGTTGTGGCCGGCCTCGGCTCGAGCCGGCAACTTCGTTGCGGGAGACGGCACCGGCCGCATCGATCTCAACGGTGTGCCCGTCGCGGTGGCCACCTGCTATGAAGTCGCCTTCGACGATGCGGTCGCCGAGTCGGTGCGCGCCGGAGCTCAATTGATCACCGTCCCCACCAACAACGCCACATTCGGGCGCACCGAGATGACCTATCAGCAATTGGCCATGTCGCGGGTGCGCGCCGTCGAGCACGGCCGCTCCGTGATCGTCGCGGCCACCACCGGAGTCAGCGCCTTGATCATCCCCGACGGCACTGTCGTCGAGCACAGCGCGATGTTCACCGCCGACACCCTCGTCGGAAAGCTCCCGCTGAACACCGAACTGACTTGGGCCACCCGCCTGGGCGCTGGACCGGAAGCATTGTTCTCCCTCGCTGCTTTGCCCTCTCTACTGGTCCGTCGTCGGCCTCACACCCGATGAACTACTAAACGAGGTAGTTTTTTCCGTACTCGTCGTATATCTTTTCGTTATCTTCAGTTACCGGCTCCCTACGGGCGCCGGAGAGAAAACGCATGTCAGGAGTAGTTAAGTGGGGCGACACCATCTTTCCGCGCCGGACCGGGACCGACGCATCCGTGACACGACTGTGACTTTTCGGTCACAGTCGTCAGGGCGGAGCGGTCGCCACCGGGTACAAGCAGCACGTGAGACGCACACGACCGTGTGGGCCTCGGCAGTGGCCACCGGAACGCTGCTGACGGTGGGTTCCCAGTTTGCTTCTCCTGCGGTGGCCGGTGCGCACCCCACCCAGGTGAACAACGACGTCCACGCTGCCGCTCCCCTCCCTGCAGACATGGCCGCGCTGACCGCCCTGCCCGAAGTCGATGCGGCACTCGACCAACTCGCCGCCGCCCAACACCTCCTCCCCACACTCCCTACCCCGGATCCAACTCCTGCCCCGGAGGCGAGCCAGGTCCCGACCCCCCAGCCGGCCCCGGATCCCGCCCCCTCACCCGCACCGGCTCCGGCCGCCCCGTGGAACGTACCCCCGCTCGCCGTCATGGCCCCGCCGACGTCGCCCCAGCCGCTCGCAGTGGCACCCGTCTCGGGGACCTTGACCTCTCCTTTCGGCCCCCGATGGGGCACCACCCACGCCGGCCTCGACATCGCCAACAACATCGGCACACCGGTGTACGCGGCCGCGGCCGGCACCGTGATCAACTCCGGCCCGGCCTCCGGGTTCGGCTTATGGGTCCAGATCCGCCACGACGACGGATCGACCACCACGTACGGGCACATCAACGAGACCTTGGTCGCGGTCGGCCAACAGGTGCAGGCCGGCGAGCAGATCGCCACCGTCGGAAACCGAGGTCAATCCACCGGCCCGCATCTGCATTTCGAAACCACGGATTCGAACGGGATGAAGGTCGATCCGATCCAGTGGCTCGCAGCACGCGGAGTCGCCGAGGCGGACCTGGCGCGCGTGTAGTTCACGCGTGTCTCTAGTGCGTCGAGGACGCTGCCGTGATTTGGGGCGCTCCGAAACGGTCATACCGACCCTGAGGAGACCTCGAGCACTCATTTTGAATGCATGGGTGGCCGCGGGAGCGATAGCGGTGACGCAGCGCCGCGGCGTCCGTCCTCGACAATTCTCCAGTCCGTTAACGTCCCGTGGCGGGGCGTACGCAGGCGCCTCCTCTCGGGTGACCTCGATGTGGTGTCCTGGTCGCTCCGGGGATCGCCACCGAGGGCGCACGTGAGGTACGAGTCCCCGCACGCGGGTGGCAGCTCAGGCCCCGGCGTCGGAGACCCTGGAGATGAGGTGTTCCGGCGCAGCTTCCTCGCTTCGCTGAACAGACGCAGCCTGTCCGTGCCCGATTGGTGATCGGCGACCAGCATGCCGACGTGGCCGCCGCATTGCGGCGCCGCTTCCCAAGGGTGGGTTTCGTCAATGGTCTGGCCGCAGGGGCGAGGCGTCACCGGTGCCAGGTGCATGTCGTGCGTGATGGCGCTGGCACACGTGCCGTCGACAACGTCGCAGTCCGACATGGTCACCGCGGTGTTTCGCACGATCTTCGTCCAGTCCGATCCCGACCAGTTGGCCGCGGATTCCCCAAGATCGGTCCTTTGAGGGGCCACGCCAAGGCGGTGGTGTCGGCGTTCAGTGCATTCCCGCGCGCGCATGGTCGAAGATTTAGTCGACCACTCCGTTGGGTGGGTAGACAAGAGGCTCGAGTGCTGAGCCGGCGTCGTGGGATCGCCCGCAGGCGAAGCAGCCGTGCTCCGGCTCGAACACCGCGCTCCGGGCCAAGAACCTGTGGATCCAGGATCTGCGGAGAGGACGACGCGTCGCGAGCCCGGTGGGCGCCACCGCTACAGAGAGGAACTACCGCTGCAGGGTAGGCCCTGGGGGATCCTTCTCAGGCCACACACGCGACGGCGGACGCAACGGTGGCGCCCGCGAGAACGGTGACGGCGGGCCCCAGCATCGAGACGGCGACGATGGCCGCGCATGACAGTCGCGGCCAGCGTGCCCGACCGGTAGTCCGCAACTTCCGCAGCCGCAGTGACGTGTCGTTGCTCAATCCCAACGTCCCAGCGGGGCGGGGCAAAGAGGACGCCGACACCGCAGTCAACGCGGCCCGTACCGTGGGAACGCTGGTGATCCGGGCCGCGTGCTGATCCGCAGTGAGTTCGACGAGAGTCTTCACGGCAGTTGGGGCCGCACCGAAGAGGGGTACGTAGGGAAACACCGCGGCGAGAATGTCGCACGCACTGACGATGCGATGGTGCCGGCCCAGTAGGTGAGCGCGCTCGTGCGCGAGCACAGCGTCGCGTTCGCCGGTGCTCAGACAGTTGGACAATCCTTCGGTAGCCACCACGAAGCCGGGCCGACCGCTGACGCTGTAGGCCAAGGGCATCGGATGATCGAGCCACATCACGTCGTCGCCCCGTGATCGAGCAACGATGGCCACGACCTCACGGTGGTAGTCACGCACCCGTGCCTGCGCCCGCGTGTATCGCCGGCCTATCGCAGTCGTGCGGACTACCGCGGCAACCAGAGCGAGAGTTCCGATGCCGGCGAGCGCCTCGGTGATCCATGGCGCCGCGGCGTGAGAGACAACCGACAAACACCACACCAGTGCCTCGACGGTCGCTTCGGCGGGGGCATGGTCGGGCCAGAGGGAAACGACGACCGCCGACGTGCCAAAGAACAGCGTGCCGCCGATGCTGCCCAGCCACGCTGCCAGCGCCAGCCCCGGCGGCAAGGGTGTGTCGGTCAGGCGTTGAAGCAGCCTCGGTGACGCTACCGCGATCAGAACGGCACCGAGGAGCAGAATTACGGCCAAAGTCATCGATTGGGCGTCCTACGCGTCCGGCCTCGACGCAGAGCGTCGAACTCCCGATCGGTTACCGTCTTAGCGAAATGCAACAGCACGGCACTGGAGTCGGCGCTGCCGTCGAGCAACGCCCGCAACGCCTGGGAAGTGGCTTCCTCTCGGCTACAGGTGGGCGAGTAGAAGTAGGCGCGGCTACGTTTCACCCGCTGCACCCAACCCTTTTCATGGAGGTGGGTCACCACGGTCAAGATCGTGGTGTAGGCGAACTGCTTGCGGTCGCGCAGGCGCTCCACGAGGTCGTGCACCGACTGTGGTTCGTCGGTGGACCACAGTTCGTTCATCACCTCGGCTTCGAGCCCCCCCAGTCCCTGCATAGTTCTCCTTGCAACATCCGCCATCCGTCCATCGCCCCGGACGGGGCTCCCCGGCTATGGGTTCCTCGTTCAGCGGTTATCCCTTGTCATGCTACTAAGCCTGGATGCACCGAACCGGCGGAGATAACCAGCGCGTCGTAACAACGAAATGCCCTGTCGTAGTGAAAGAATTGAACTTCTCACAGAAACAATTCGGCCACCACGAAGGGCATCTCGCAGATGCAACTCTCTCACACCCGCCCCGTCACCGCCGCGAGGTTCGACGATGCGAATCTCGTGTCGACCGCCGGACTGGTCCCGATCATGGCCTTGGCCCGTAGTGGCGGCCTGCTCACCCTCACCGAGCAGCATCTGAGCCTGCCCACCGACAAAGGCGCCCACCCCGGAGCCAAGATCGGATCGTTGGTCGCGGGCATGGTCGCCGGCGCTGACAGTATCGCCGACATGGCCCTGCTACGACACGGGGCGATGGGAACACTGTTCGACCGCCCGTACGCGCCCTCGACGCTGGGGTCGTTCCTGCGCACCTTCGCCTTCGGACACGTCCGGCAACTCGATGCCGTCGCCTCCCGATTCCTGTGCGCCCTGACCACCGATACCCCACTGGCCTCGGGTTTCGACACCGGACGGATGCTGGTCGACATCGACGATTCGATCATCGAAGTGCACGGGCACGGCAAACAGGGTTCCGGATACGGCTACTCCGGGGTCCGCGGACTGAACGCGCTGATCACCACGGTCACCACCGACACCGCAGCCCCGGTGATCGTCGGACAACGCCTACGCAAAGGGTCCTGCGGATCAGCGCGTGGAGCAGCCCGGATGATCGCCGACACCCTGTCCACCGTCGCGCACCTGCGCCGAGCGACCGACCCAGCAGCGGGAACCACAGCGCCAGCCGCACCGGCACCGCTGGCGCGGGCCGACTCGGCGTTCTACGGATATCCCACCATCTCGGCTGCGCTGCGCGGCGGAGCCGACGTCTCGGTCACCGTCCGCCTGACCACGCCTATCAAGACCGCGATCGCCTCGATCGACGACGATGCGTGGACCCCGATCGAATACACCAACGCGGTCTACGACCACGACACCGAACGATGGATCTCGGCAGCCGACGTCGCGGAGATACCGTTCACCGCGTTCGCCTCGAAGAAGAAGGCCCGCCGGGTTCCGGGTCGGTTGATCGTACGGCGTATCCCTGACCTGCGGCCGAAGAAGACCAGGGACAAGGCGAGTTGTTCGACGTCTGGCGGTTCCATGCCTTCTTCACCACCACCGACCCCACCGATCTCGATACCGTCGCCGCCGACAAGCTCCACCGCCATCACGCGATCATCGAGCAGGTCCACGCGGACCTGAAGAACTCCGCGCTCGCTCACCTGCCGTCGTCTCGGTTCACCGCCAATGCTGCATGGTTGGTCTGCGCGGTGATGGCCTTCAACCTCACCCGCGCCGCGGCCGCCGTCACCGGCGATCCGAAGCTGATCAAGGCGACCACAGGCAGTATCCGGCGGACCATCGTGTCGGTTCCCGCACGTATCGCGTCGTCGGCACGCCGGTTGACGTTGCATCTACCCCGGAGCTGGCCGTGGGAACCGGCGTGGAACACCCTGTTCGACACGGTGTTCGGGCGAAACCGGCCGATCGTCAGCTAACCGGCTCGTCCTTGCCCGTCTACGACACGAAAGATCCAGTGGAACAACCCGACACGAGCGGTCGGGCGGTCAGCTATCTCCACACTCTTCCCGAAGGCGCGCAAAGGAAGTCACGACGACAACATCAGCCGATCGGTGCATTGAGGCTAAGTAGCGTAGTTGGGCGCCTATCACACCGAGAAGGTGCGGTCCGTTTCCCGACCGAGGGACTGTTCGGGGGTGTGGTGGCCGGCGCGCGGTGTTCTCAGCGCTTCTGTGGTGACGCCGCCGCAGCGCGAGCGATACGCTCGGTGTCGGTTTCGCTCCATCCCTGCGGCGTTGCGACCGCGACCCAGGCGTAGGGCATCAGGTCGGTGTAGTTGTGTCCGTGTCCCGGCGACGCAGCCTGCGCCTCGGCGAGGTCGACGGGTTACCTGTCCGAAGGTCACGAACGGGTGCCAGCGCATGGCGGGGCTGCGATCAGAACCTGGCGTTTCGGACAGCCAGTCCGGCCGCGAAATCACTAGCGCAGGATCCCACCACACAAGCGGATCGGAGCTGTGTTGCAGGTACAACATCCGTGGGGGCGTCCACGGGCCGGTCGCGGTGTGCAACGCGTCCGTATCGGACCCCGCCAGATCCTGCCGGGTCGCGGCGAACCGGACGACGAGCCCACCGGCGTAGGTCGGCAGCACCTCGGTTGTGCAGGGATCGCGCCGATCTTGCACAGTGCGCCACAGCCGCGTCGAGTTCGGGGGACCGACGAACAGTGCGCCGTCGACCGATCGCCGCAGGTCATCCAGGTCATCGAAGGCGGATTCCATCGCCTGCGCGCCGAGACCGTCACCATAGACAACCAGGCGCGGGCGGTGGTCCGGAGGAAGCTGCGCCCACCGCTGGCGGACACCTTCGACGAGCGCGGTGGCGGCGGCTCGGTCGACCAGATACGAGAGTCAGCTCGGCAGGAACGAGTACTGCATGCGACGATGGCGGTGTCTCCGTTGTACATCAACTCTACGGAGTCGGTTGCGACCGGATCGATTTCGCCGGCCCCGGTCGTACCGGCCACGACGAGGATCTTCCGATCCCACGCCCCGGTGCGATCGAGTTCGGCGAGAACCAAACTCACCCGCGCGGCGATGCCGGTCGTGGATTCGAGGCCGACGTAGACCCGGATCGGTTCGCGGGCCGCGCTGGCGTCGATCGTCGCCAATTCCACCGGTCCGCGACCGCCGCTGACGAACGACCGCCCCTGCAACCCGAGTGTGTCCCACGACGACGAGCACCACCACCACCGCCAGCAGCAGCACGCGCGGTGCAGCTACATTCGCCGCGCCCGCAGGCAGTCGCACTCGCAGGCAGTCGCGCTCGCACGCGGAGCAGATGCCCCACCCCGCAGTACCCGGCCGCAATGGACCGTAGGTGACCGCACCCAGGTGGTGCACTGCGGGTCACCCTAATGAGAGCCGGCAGGTCCGGCGATACGGCAGACTCGTCACCGGTAGCGGCGGACAGGTGAGCACTCGATCTAGGGCGACATGCCCGTGGACCGCTCGCTCCGCACCGACGAAACCAGGTGAAGCACCCCGGGACGAGGCGGGCGTCCGCCGCAAGAGCATCGGCAGACGAGCGAGACACCGCAGCACGTCACCTGAATCAGATTGCATGTTCTCCGGTCATGCTTGGTGCTCGGCGGAAAGAACTTGGTCGGATGTCCCCGGGACCGTTCCCCGTGCCCGGCCCCACTCCCAGTCGCGGATGTCGGGCATGTCCTCCCCGTGCGTGCGGATGAACTGGTGGTGCTCGACGAGCCGGTTCTTCAGGTACTCGCGCGCGTACGCGGAGATCGGATGCAGACGGGGCACCCGGTCGACGACGTCCATGGCGAGGTCGAACCGGTCGATCTGGTTGAGCACGCACATGTCGAACGGCGTGGTGGTGGTGCCCTCCTCCTTGTACCCGCGCACATGGATGTTGTCGTGGTTGGTACGCCGGTACGTCAGGCGGTGGATCAGCCACGGGTAGCCGTGGTAGGCGAAGATCACCGGCTTGTCCGTGGTGAACAGCGAGTCGAATTCGCGGTCCGACAGTCCGTGCGGATGCTCCGTGTGGTCCTGCAGCCGCATCAGATCCACGACGTTCACGACGCGGATCTTCAGGTCGGGGAACCATTCGAGCAGGATCTCCACGGCGGCGAGGGTTTCCATGGTGGGCACGTCGCCGGCGCAGCCGAGCACCACGTCGGGTTCGACCCCCTGGTCGGTGCCGGCCCAGTCCCAGATCCCGATTCCCTTGGTGCAGTGCACGATTGCCGCATCCATGTCGAGGTACTGCAGTTGCGGTTGCTTGCCGGCGACGATCACGTTGACGTACTGCCGGGTGCGCAGGCAGTGGTCGGCCACCGACAGCAGGGTGTTCGCGTCCGGCGGCAGGTACACGCGGATCACGTCGGCCTTCTTGTTGACGACGTGGTCGATGAAGCCCGGGTCCTGGTGCGAGAAGCCGTTGTGGTCCTGCCGCCACACGTGCGAGGTGAGCAGGTAGTTCAGCGACGGTATCGGCCGGCGCCAGTCGATGCCGTTGGTGGTGCGCAGCCACTTGGCGTGCTGGTTGAACATCGAGTCGACGATGTGGACGAAGGCCTCGTAGCAGGAGAAGAAGCCGTGCCGGCCAGTCAGCAGATAGCCCTCGAGCCAGCCCTGGCAGGTGTGCTCGGACAGGATCTCCATCACCCGCCCGTCGGGGGCGAGTCGGTCGTCGGTGGGCAGGATGCGGGCGTTCCAGGTGCGTGCGGTGGCCTCGAGGACCGGACCGAGGCGGTTGGAGTTGTTCTCGTCCGGTGAGAACACGCGGAAGGTGCTCGTGTTCTCGCGCATGACGTCGCGCAGGAAGGTACCGAGCACGCGGGTCGATTCGACGCTGCCGGTACCGGGCGCCTCGACCGGCACGGCGTAGTCGCGGAAGTCCGGCAACGCCAGGTCTCGTACGAGCGGCCCGCCGTTGGCATGGGGGTTGGCGCTCATCCGCCGCTCCCCCGCCGGGTGCAGGTCGCGGATCGCGGGCACGGGGGCACCGTGGTCGTCGAACAGTTCCTCGGGCCGGTAACTGCGCAGCCACTCCTCGAGAATCTTGCGGTGGCTTTCGTCGTCGCGGGCATTGGCGAAGGGCACCTGGTGCGAGCGCCAGTACCCTTCGACCGGGAGACCGTCGACCTCCTTCGGTCCGGTCCAGCCCTTCGGGGAACGCAGCACGATCATCGGCCAGCGCGGTCGCTCGGTGACCCCGTCGCGGCGGGCGCGGCGCCGGATCTCGAGGATCGCATCGACGCAGTGGTCCAGGGCCGCCGCGAACGCCTGGTGCATGCGCTCGGGATCGGAGCCCTCGACGAATACCGGATCGTGGCCGTAGCCGCGGAGCAGGTGCTCGAGCTCGTCGTGGTCGATGCGGGCGAGGACGGTCGGGTTGGCGATCTTGTACCCGTTCAGGTGCAGGATCGGCAGCACGGCGCCGTCCCGGCGCGGGTCGACGAACTTGGTGGAGTGCCAGCTGGTGGCGAGGGGCCCGGTCTCGGCCTCGCCGTCGCCCACCACGGCAGCGACGATGAGGTCCGGGTTGTCGAAGGCGGCGCCGTAGGCGTGCGACAGGGCGTACCCGAGCTCGCCGCCCTCGTGGATGGACCCGGGTGTCTCGGGGGCGACGTGGCTAGGGATGCCGCCGGGGAACGAGAACTGGGTGAACAGCCGGGCCATGCCGTCCGCATCCTGGGACACGTCGGGGTAGATCTCGCTGTAGGTGCCCTCGAGCCAGGCCGCGGCGACGGGCCCGGGACCGCCGTGCCCGGGACCCATCACGTACATCACGTCCAGCTCGCGGGCGGCGATCGCGCGGTTGAGGTGGGCGTAGACGAAGTTCAGCCCCGGGGTGGTGCCCCAGTGTCCGAGCAGCCGGGGCTTGATGTGCTCGGGACGCAACGGCTCGCGCAGCAGCGGGTTGCCCATGAGGTAGATCTGCCCCACCGACAGGTAGTTCGCGGCTCGCCACCAGGTGTCGAGCGCGGCGAGCTCCTCGCGGCTCAGCGGTCCGGTGCGGTCCGGCGTATGCACGGTTGTGTCCATGGTGTTCCTCGTCTCGTCGTCCAGCGCGAGTGTCCGCGGCAGCGACTTTCGGTCAGCGTGGACCCGTCGGTGTGGGCTCGGGCGCCCGCGTCCGCTCGCTCGGTTCAGGCTGGGGCGGCGTAGGCAGTTGCAGTCGTTTGAGCATCAGTGCGTTGACCGCGACGATCAGGCTCGAGCCGGACATCGAAATCGCGGCGATCTCCGGGCGCAGCACCAGCCCGAATGCGGGCTCGAACACGCCGGCGGCGATCGGCAGCGCGATGACGTTGTACCCGACCGCCCAGCCGAGATTCTGCCGCATCTTGCGCAAGGTGCCCCGGCCGATGCGCAGCGCGATCGGCACATCCAGCGGGTCCGAACGCATCAGCACCAGATCGGCGGTTTCGATCGCGACATCGGTGCCGGCACCGATGGCGATGCCCAGATCCGCCTGCGCGAGGGCGGGTGCGTCGTTGACGCCGTCGCCGACCATGGCGACCTTCTTCCCGCCGCGTTGCAGTTCGGCGATCTTGTCGGCCTTGTCGCCGGGCAGCACCTCGGCGATGACGGTGTCGATGCCCAGTTGTCCGGCGATGCGCCGGGCTGTGGCCTCGTTGTCGCCGGAGAGCATGACCACCTCGATGCCGAGTTCGTGCAGCGACGCCACCGCCTCGGCCGAGGTCTCCCGGGCGGCGTCGGCCAGGGCGATCACCCCGACGCCGCGGCCGTCGACCGCGACGAGGACCGCGGTGCGGCCGGTCGACGCCAGCTCGTCGCGTCGGTCCATCAATGCCCCGAACTCGACATTCTCGGCCACCATCAACTTGCGGTTGCCCACGGCCACCCGCCGGCCCGCCACCTCGGCGACCGCGCCGTGTCCGGGCACGTTGCGGAAGTTCTCCAACGACACCTCTGGTATGTCGCGGGCGGTCGCGTAGCGCACGATCGCACCGGCGAGGGGATGCTCGGATTCGCGTTCGACCGCCGTCACCAGAGCCAGCATTTCGTCCTCGTCGAGCCCGTCGACGACGACGTCGGTGACCTCCGGTTCGCCCTTGGTCAAGGTGCCGGTCTTGTCCATCACCACGGTGTCGATGCGGGCCGAGGTCTCGAGGGCGGTGGCGTTCTTGAACAGCACGCCGCGCTGGGCGCCGAGGCCGGTGCCGACCATGATCGCGGTCGGGGTGGCCAACCCCAGCGCGTCGGGGCAGGTGATCACCACGACGGTGATGGCGAACAATATCGCCATCTGTACGTTCCCGTCGACGAGCCACCACACCAGGAAGGTGCCCACGCCGCCGATCAGGGCGACGAAGACCAGCCAGAACGCGGCGCGATCGGCCAGGCGCTGGCCGGGTGCCTTGGAGTTCTGCGCCTCTTGCACCAGTGCGACGATCTGCGCGAGCGCGGTGTCGGAGCCGACCTTGGTCGCCCGGACCCGCAGGGTGCCGGTGGTGTTGATCGAGGCACCGATCACCTCGGATCCTTCGGTCTTGGTCACCGGCAGGGACTCCCCGGTGACCATCGATTCGTCGACCTCGGAACTGCCGGTCTCGACGGTGCCGTCGACCGGGATCTTCGCCCCCGGTCGGATCAGAAGCAGGTCCCCGACCACGACCTCGGCGGTGGGGATCTCCACCGGCTGCCCGTCGCGCAGGACCACCGCCTGCGGGGGGGCGAGTTCGAGCAGGGTCCGGATGGCGTCGTTGGCGCCGCCGCGGGCGCGCATCTCGAACCAGTGCCCGAGCAGCACGAAACTCGCCAGCACGGTGGCGGCCTCGTAGAACACCTCGCCGCCGCCGGTCAGGGTGACGCCCACGCTGTAGAGCCAGCCGGTGCCGATCGCGACGGCGACGAGCACCATCATGTCCAGGGTCCGCGCCTTCAGCGCCCGGAAGGCACCGTCGAAGAAGATCCAGGACGAGTAGAAGATCACCGGCAGGCTCAGCAACAACATGAACACGTCGTCGCGGAGGCCGAACGGCGCCGGCACGGTGAATCCGAGGACTTCTCGGCCGATGGGAGACCACAAGGTGATCGGGATCGACAGCACCAGCGCCACCAGGAACCGGTTGCGCATGTCGCGGACCATGGCGTCCATCGACATCCCGGCGTGACCGCCGTGGCCCATCATCTCCTGGGCGGAGCGGGTGCCGTGCTCGGCGGGCATTTCGTGCGCTGCATGGCCTCCGTGCGCGGCGTGTTCGGTATGCGTCGCGTGCTCGGCATGGGGTGTTCGAGAGTCGAGGGCAGGGTTGACCAGTTCAGAGGGTGCCTCGGTCATCGGATCACAGATGTGATGCGGGACCGACCGCCCGGTGCAGTGGTACCCGCAGTCCCGCACCCATGTCGACAGCTCCGCCACCGAGGTTCGGGTCGGGTCGTAGGTGACGGTGGCGGTCTGGTTTGCCGCGTTCGCCTCCACCGTGGTCACGCCCGGTCGGCGCCGTAGCACCGATTCGATCACTGCAGTCGATGTCGCCCAGTGCAACCCACCGACCTCGAGAACGGTGGTTTCGTCCATTCGCTTCGACTCCTCTTGTGATGATGATGGTGGGTCGTCGGGTCGCCTCGGAATGGCGACTACGGCACTCGGCCCTCTGTGCTCGCGGGACGACTGACCCACGGTATCGAGACCAGCCCATCGGCGCCTTCGTCAATGCCGGTGTCCGCCCCCGGGGAGCATCATCATCGCCATCATTCCCAGACAGGCCAAGGCGAACACCACCGCTCCGGCTCCTACGGTGCCGGTGAGCACCAATACGAGGGCGATGACGAGCATCGGGATGCAGCACGCGATCATCATCCAGCGGTGACGACCGTGACCGCCACTGTTCTGAGGTCCGCCATGACCCTCGGGATGATCGTGGAGCCCGGGTTGCGGGTCGCGCCGTTCTTCGTTCGTCATGATGTTCCGCCCTTCAACGAGGCTGGGACATATCCCAGCTTCTGGTACAGCGGGCAGTGACCGGTTGCCCCGGTTACCACCAGGTCCAGCCCTGCGAGAATCAACAGCACAGCCAGCACCGCAGTGACCGCCGTGGCGCCGCCCATGAGCACATATGCCCCGCCGACCACGCCGGCGAGGCCGATCATGACTCGGGCAATCCGCTCGGCGGGTGTGACATTGATACTCCACTTGTGCATCATCACCGCTCCTCGAGGTCCGCTGGGAGCCGCTATCGCAGCCGGCCTGTCCGAACAGATCCGAGTCTTCCTCCCGCAGATGTGGCCTTGACCGGTCATTCCATGAAGATTCGTTGAAGAATCCTCCGCGCACGCCCTCACCCCTGTGCTAGATACCCCATTGGGGTATATAACCGAGGAGTGGACGGATCTTCCGTCCGTCCGAGCACACGAGAGGGCGTAGAGCAATGAACGGCACCACAGTCAAGGTTCGAGGTATGACATGCGGACACTGCGTGTCGACGGTGAAGGCCGCAGTCGGATCCGTCCCCGGGGTGACCGCCGTGGAGGTGGACCTGCAATCCGGCACTGTCACCAGTACTGGTACCGCATCTCCCCATGCTGTAGCCGAAGCCATTTCGCAAGCCGGATACGATGTCGACTCCGCCGAGCAGTCGATGCCGGCCACTCAGGCCCTTCCGCGAACGGGGAAGTCCGGGGGATGCTGCGGCTGACCCTTGATCACGGCGGCGGCGCCGATGCGCCGCCGCCGTCCGGATCGCAACCGAGGGTGATATGGCCCTACCGGAAGATCGAGCTCAGAGCCGATCAGCCCCGGTTCCTCCCGGCCATGTAACACCCGCGGTGTCCGGAACGACGCTCTTTCCGGCCGTTCTGGCGTGATCCGACCACCGGGCGGACCGATACGCAAGGCTTCCCGAGGCCCGACGGTCGTTGCCTGCGCAGGCGATGCTCCACCACGTACCGCACACGACGCCGAATCGGTACTCGACGCGAACGTACGCGGCAACCAGTAGAGCCGTACCGCCACGGCAGCGGCCATGCCTGCCCAACGATTTCATCCGCCGTGGTGTTCACCGTGTTCGGTCGGGGTGCTGGTCACCGTCGCGGAGGTCTGTCCCGGCAGTTCCGACGGATCGTCGGAGGTGTTTCCGGTGAGAGCGGGACCGATGACGAACGCGGACAGCGCGAACATCCCGGCGAACACCACCAAGGCGATCGCCGGCGCCTTCCAGGTGTGGAAACGACGATACAACCGGCGCAGCATCGGGATCGAGAACACCACACCGAGACCGAAGAAGAGCAGATTGCCGCCGGCGCCGGTGACCAAGGCTGCTCCGGCGATCAGACCGACATGATGCAGCACGTGCGGCACCAAACCCATCACCGCACCGATCGCCCCGGAGACGGCGTTCCACACTGCCGCCAGTGCACCCTTTTTCGTGGGTTCGGCCGCGGCCGCGGGTATCGACTCGTCGATGGGGGCGTCCTGGGCGAGAGGGTGAGAGTGATGATGCTCGCCGGGATGCATCGACATGGGGATCCTCCTCAGGCCCGGTAGGACACGGTCGTCATCATTCCCGCCTCCTGGTGGTAGGCGTTGTGGCAGTGCAGGGCCCACTGCCCGGGATTGTCGGCGTCGAACTCGACCTCCACGGTCTGCATGGGGCGCACTGTGACGGTGTCCTTGCGTGCGCCACCGGAGACCAGCGCGAAGGTGTGCCCGTGCACGTGCATCGGATGGAACATCATGGACATGTTGCGAAAACGCATGCGCACGCGTTGGCCCTGCGCGACGGCCAGGGGTGCAGCGTCGGGGAAGGCACGTCCGTTGAGTGTCCACCGGTACGGAGACATGGTGCCGCCCATGTCCACGCTCAGATAGTTGTCGTGCGACTTGCTCGCCAGACGGACCTGCTCGCGGGGACTCAGGTCGGTACCGAGCAGGACCTGCCGGTCCAGTTCCGCGGGCCGGGTATCGGTGGGGCCGGCACTGCCGGCGCCGGTGCGCACCAGCGCCACACCGTATCCGGGTTTGCCTTCAGCGGCGGCGTAGAGGGGAAACACCCCGTCGGCGAGGGTGACCAGGACATCGAACCGCTCGCCCATGCCGATCAGCAGGGCGTCGGTCTCGCGGGGAGTGACGGGGAACCCGTCGCTGTGGGTGACCGTCATCCGGTGCCCTCCGAGGGCGAGGCGGAAGGCAGTATCCGAACCGGCGTTGACGATCCGCAGGCGAATCCGCCGCCCCGGCACCGCGGTCAAGCTCACCGGATCGGTGGGGATTCGACCGTTGACCAGGTAGTACGGGTAGTTGACATCGCCGGCGCCACCGAGCAGATCCGACTGCATCGTCTCTGCGCCCATGTCCCCCATACCCTCCATGTCTTCCATGGAGCCGTGATCCATTCCGCCCATTTCCCCCGCGGATTCGGATCCCTCCCCGGACGCAGCCATGCCGAGTTCGCGGGCGACGTCGTCGGGGGTGCGTCCGGTGCCGTCGACCCAGTCGTCGAGCACGACGACCCATTCGTCGTCGTAGCCGCCGGGCTCGGCCGGGTCGTCGATCACCACCACCCCATACAGGCCGCGGTCGAGTTGGACTCCCGAATGCGAGTGGTAGAAGTAGGTGCCGGGGTGGGGGGCGGTGAATTCGTAGGTGAACGCACCGCCCGGGGCGATGGGATCCTGCGTCAGTCCCGGGACTCCGTCCATGTCGTTGCTCAGCGCGATGCCGTGGAAATGGATGCTGGTGTCGGCAGGAAGTTGATTGTCCACCCGCACCTGTAGCAGGTCCCCGGCCCGGGCCCGTAGCAGCGGACCGGGCAGCGTGTCACCGTATCCCCAGGTCTGCACGATCCGGCCCCCGAGGTCGATCTGAGTCGGGCGCGCCGCCAGGTGCGCGGGGACGATCGTTTGATTCGCCACCCGGCGCTGGGCTTCGAGCCGGCGTACCGCTTCGGCAGTCGGCGCCACCGGATCCCCGGTGGCCCCGGTTCGGCCGCATCCGGACAGGCCACCGAAGGCCACCGCCCCGGCGGCAGCGGACGCGCCGATCAAGAAACGGCGACGGGACATCTGCACCACACATCACTCCTGAAAACGTCGACAGCGCCCGCTACGGGCGACCGGTCAGCGGGTCGAACGCAGCGCCTTCAGCCGCGTCCGGTATTCCTCGACGTCGATCTCGCCGCGGGCGAACCGGGCGTCGAGCAAGCTCACCGGATCGTCGCTGTGAGGGACGGGTCCGGTGCCGATGCGGTGCTCGGGACGGAACACCGCAGCGATGCCGAACACCACCAGCGCCCAGAAACCGAACATGGCCAGCGCCATCAGCAGCCAGCCGACCCAGCCCATCGCACCCCATTGCCACATCATGGTCGCTCCTTCCTCGAAGCTCGATGTCGATCCTCGTCGCCGAACCCCACGGTGGAGGTAGGCGTTTGATGAAGGTTCGCTGAAGAAGGGCTGCGACGGATCTGCCGCCCCCGCAGGAACCCCGGCCGGTGCAGGGCGTCCGATTACGAGCCACCGGCCAACCCCGCCGCTGCCTACCGAACCGGTGATCCGATCCCCGGTCGAGCGCGTGTCCGGGCGGCCGAGGGATGAAGTGCCGCAGGCCACGGTGGCGCACCGATCCGGATCACACGCCGATGCCGCCGTAGATCATGCCCGGTCCGATCCCTCGAATGTTCTGTCCCGCCGATCGACCACACCGGCGGGGTTCCGATCCTCGACCGCGTAGTCGGGGCCCGCAGTGCCTCACTCCGGTCCAACGCGGCATTCCTGCGGTCGGTCCGCTAGTGGTCATCGGCGTCAGTTCGTCGGTGACCACACCCAGGCAGCCTGCCCGAACTCGGGGAGGTTGCGTCCGGGTCGTGTCGACGCACTCGGGCCAGGTAGTCGTTGAGGTCAGCGCGCGTGTACCGCCAGTCGAACGGGCGAGCAGTGGTGTTGTAGCGGTCCTCGAACGCCAGGATCCGGGTGGCAAGGACATCGAGGTTCGGCGAAGTCGACCGGGGCGATGGCCCTGCGTTGCAGGACGGAGAAGAAGATCTCCACCTGATTCAACCACGACGCGCACACCGGAAGGTGCATCGATGTCGCTGTCGGCCAAGCTGACTGCATTCGCTCAACCGAACGGGTCCCGTTGTGGGACGAGCCGTTGCCGACGACCCAGAACACCCGCGTGGCCAGAGGCATACGGTTCGGTGGTCATCACCTTCTCGACCAGTTCGGCGAACCAGGCGATCCCCGTCTTCGGGGCGATGGTGCCGAGTACCTGCCCGCCGTGCGCGTCGTACGCGGCGAAGTACGCTAACGTGCCGCCGCGGCCGCATGGCCTGCACCAGTCCGCCCGAGCCCGAGACCGATGGACCACGATCGCCCGGATCGAGTTGCGGTTCCGGGCACCGTACGCCTACGTCGAGGCCGTACTGACCGACGGACAGACCCTGACCCCTGTGCCGGCTCAAGTACGCCGGTTACGCCACCATGTGGGGCTTCGCGATCTACCGTGCCAGCCACGACGACTCCCAGAATTCCTACCTGGCCACCGGCCACAGTGCCGGCACCGCCGAGGACGCCCTCGACACCGCCTGCGGCCTCTACCTCGCCGCCCTCACGGCCTGGACCTGAACCCCGACGAACTAACGCCGATGACCACTGATCGTAGCCCCACGGTGTCGCGGCAGTTATTATTTCGCACCGTCGCGAGCCGCCGACCGTGGCGGAGCAACGACCGCACCGCGGGAAGGTGACCGACCGGAGCTGAGACGGTGATTGGTGCACCTACGGAAACGTAAGTGCGGACACCCGAACCCGTTCGCAGCAAGCCGTTACAGATCCAGAGTCAGCAGAGGACTGCGGGAGCGGGACACGCAGGGATACATGACGTTCTGCTCGTCTTGCTCACGCGTGTGCGGGATCGAGTCGAAATGCTCGGCGTGCCCGCTGATCACCCGCACCGCACACGCACCGCACACCCCCTCGCGGCAGGACGCGACGACCGGGACGTGGGCGTGCTCGAGGGCCTCGAGGAGCGATTCGTCCTCGGTCACCTGCACGTGACGGCCGCTGCGGGCGCACACGACCTCGAAGGGACGAGGCCGAGCAGTCGGCGTGATCGGTGCGGCGGTGAAGTGCTCGACGTGCAGGCGCGCAGGGGGGACAAGGGTTGTCACCTCGTCGGTCATCGATGCGGGGCCGCAGCAGTACACCATGGCCGTGGTGCCGGTCAGAATGCGGGTCAGGTCCGGCCGGGTGCCGGTTTCGTCGCGGGCGAGGATGCTGACCTGTTCGGGCCATCGTTGCTCGAGTTCGTCGCAGAAGACCATGGCGTTGCGGCTGCGCCCGATGTAGATCAGTCGCCACGACCGGTGCGCGGGCAGGGATTCGATCATCGTCTTGATCGGGGTGATGCCGATGCCGCCGGCGAGAAAGAGGTAGTCACCGGCCGGTTCGAGGCAGAAGTGGTTGTCCGGGCCGGACACGCCCACGACGGTGCCAGGGACGGCGTGCTCGTGCACCCAGGCGCTGCCCCCACGCGAGTGCGGCGGCCGGTGCACCGCGATGCGGTAGCCGGTGCGCTCGGCCGGGTCACCGCACAACGAGTATCGGCGTTGCAGTCCGTTCGGCAGGTGCACCGTCGGGTGGGCGCCGGGTTGCCAAACCGGCATTGAGGTCCCGTCCGGCGGTGCCAGGTCGAGCCCGACGGTGTCGGCTGCCAGGGGGTGCACCGCGGTGATGGTCATCGGCTGGGGCATCGCACGCGATTGCGGAGTCGACGCTTCGGTGACGCGCCGACCGGGGCTGAACAAGGTGCGCACCAGGGCCGCCACCGTCGCCGAGACCAGCAGGACGAACGCGACGAGCCGATAACCCCAGGTGCCGACGTCGGTGCCGGACCATCCGGCGTGGAAGGACACCAGCACCACAGCTCCGTAGCTGCCGTAGTGCAGCGCTTTCCACCACCGCCGCGGCAGGCGGGTGCGCAGCAGCGAGGATCCGTAGACGGCCAACAGCAGGTAGAACGCCACGATGCCCAGGGCGACCGGCCAGGGCCGGTAGTCGGCAGCCAACGGGACGAGCAGGTCGGTGACCGAGAACCGGTCCAGGTATCGAGCATGAGGGAGAACAGGTGCAGTCCCGTCATGATCAGGGCCGTGCCGCCGAGCCAGCGGTGCATCTCGTGCAGCCACGCCGGATTGTCGACTGCCCGCAGAATGCGGGTCGACAGCAGAACCCCCCACAATGCCGAGGTGGTCATCGTCACCCACGCGACCAGGGCGCTGGCGCGGGTGACATACCACCACAGGTGCGGGTCGCTCATTCGAACTCGCTCCAGTTCACGGATCGGTGTTGCTGTCGGTCGGCGGTGAGCACCAAGGCGACGGCGCCGAGGTGCGGGGCTCGGCGCACCAACCGGTCGGGTTGCGGGGTGAAGGCGAGCTTGGTCAAGGCTTCGGCCCGGGCGCCGGTTCCGGCCACGACTGTGGCGGTCACCGTCGAGGTGCGGGCGTTCACCCCGGTGGCCGGATCGATCAGGTGGTGGGCCGGGCCGTAGCTGCCGGTCCACACGCGCACCAAGCGGCTCGAGGTGGCCACGGCTCCGCCGGCCAACCGCACCACAGTCAGCAACCCGCCCGGAGTGAAGGGGTCCTCGATGCCGACGGTCCAGGCACCCTCGTCGGGCGGTGCGCCGGCGACGACGAGGTCTCCCCCAACCTCGGCGAGCACTCCGTCGGCGCCGTGGTCGAGGGCGAACTCGGAGAGCATGTCGGCGGCCAATCCTTTGCCGAGTCCCCCGGGATCGAGGGTGGTGCCCCGGGGAAGCCGGACATCGAGGCCGTCGATGTCGATCTCGGAGACCGCGGCCGGCCAGGTGGCGGTGTCGGGCAAGGTGGTGCGCCGGGTCGGATCGGTGCAGCTGCCGGCGTAACCGGCGGCAACCAACTGAGGAAGGATGGTGGGGTCGAAGGCGCCGTCGGTCATCGCCCACGCCCGGACCAACTCGGTCACCAGATGTACGGTGTCGGGCCGCACCCGCACCGGGCGTCCTTGTGCCCAGTTCAGCCGCCAGATGTCGCTGGTGTCGAGGAAACGACTCCACGCCTGTTCGAGTTCGGCCAGCCGCGCGAAACACCGGTCGGCCAGGCCGGCCGGACCGCCCACCACGGTGATCGCTGCGGTGCCGCCCATGGCGGGGCGGCGATCGTGCTGCACGGTCCCCGTGGTCGGCGAGCCGTGGTCGCAGTGTTCGGAAGTCCTCACTTCGGGTGGAAGCATCATCTCAACCTCCGGATCCACGGGAGATCGCCTGCGGGGCGGTGACCGCACCGCGGGACGTGCTCGGTGCGGGTATCGCCGCCGGTACCGGGCGATCGGCGGAGGTTCCGGGTGCAGCCGACGGTACGCCGACGTTGGAGCCAGCCGGATCGGCCGTTCGCGCAGGTGGGGTGTCGGGGGTGTGCACGGCCATGCCGGTAACGAGGGCGAGTACGGCGCCGCCGGACAGGGCGGCGCTGGCGATCTTCGAGCGCAGTGCCGGTGACCGTTGCGGTGCGTTCCGGTCAGTCGTCGGGCTCATGTTCGCTCCTGCGCCGGAAGGAGTACTCCTCGTCCGGCGACTCATCGTCCTTTGCCGGCGCGGTGGCAGGGGGCGTGGATGTCTGCTGCGTCGATGCTCCGCTGTCCGCGGGCGAAGTGCCGGGAACCAGGACTTGGTCGGCGCGCCCGATGTCGCTGGTGGACGAGGCGTTGAGGATCCGGGTGTTGACGGCCAGGGCGGCCGCTCCGATCACCAGGATGAACACCACGGCCACGATCACCGCTGTTTTCGATCTCATGGGTCCACCGTAGGGACGCTCCGGTGAAGGAGGATCCGAGAAAGATCCAAGATTCGTCCAAGATCGACCCAGGGTCCGCCGCGGGACCCGCCGCTCGGTGACGACCCTGGGGGTGAGCCGATAATGCGCATGTGCTGGTTCTCGTGGTCGAAGACGACGACTCCGTTGCCGACGGAGTGTGCGGCGGATTGATCCGTGCCGGATTCGAGGTCCGGCGGGTGGCCACCGGCGCCGCCGCTGTGGCCGCGGTGTCCGAGACCGGCCCGGATTTCGTGTTGCTGGATCTGGGGTTGCCGGACATGGACGGCACCGATGTCTGCCGCACCATTCGTGCCGGATCGAAGACCCCGATCATCGTGTCAGCGCTCGTGCCGACGAGATCGACCGGGTTCTGGCCCTCGAGATGGGAGCCGACGACTACGTGGTCAAACCGTTCGGCATGCGCGAGCTCGTCGCCCGCATCCGCGCCGTCGGCCGACGCGTGGCCGACTCCGGTGACACCCCACAGGCCCGGGCAGGGATACAGACGGTCGGGACGCTGACCATCGATCGCCGGACTCAGCGCGTGCACCTCGGAGAGCGTGAGATACACCTGACCGCCAAGGAGTTCGACCTACTCTGCCATCTCACCGAAGATCCCGGGGCGGTGTACCGGCGCTCGGAGATCTTGCATCAGGTGTGGGGCGGCAACTGGTACGGAACCAGCAAAACCCTCGACGCCCATGTGGCCGCCATCCGGAAAAAGCTCGGTGATCCCGGCTGGATCGAGGCCGTACGTGGAGTCGGCTTCCGGATCGCGGTGCCCACGTGAGATGGCAACTGATGGCCGCGTTCATGGCCGTCACCCTGGCCGTGGTGATCGTGCAGGACCTCCCCCTCGGGAGCTATCTGATGCGAACCGAACGCGAACGCATCACCACCGCCCTCGAACGGGATGCGTTCCTACTCGCCGGCCGCAGCGAGGAGGTGCTCGAGACCGGCGGCCCTGATCCCGCCCTGGTCGCCGATGCCCAGCGCTACTACCGCAGCAGCGGCGCCCGAGTGGTGATCGTCGACACCTCCGGCACTGCTGTGGTCACCTCCGACGACGACCAGGCCACCGCCGGTTCCTCCTACCGCTCCCGCCCGGAAATCGGTACTGCCCTGTCGGGACAGATCACCACCGGTCAACGTCGTTCGGACAGTCTCGGCACCGATCTGCTCTTTGTGACCGTGCCCGTGCTCAGCGGGGAACAGGTCGTCGGTGCGGTACGGCTGACCTATCCGGCCCAGGTGGTGGCCGACCAGGTTCGCGGCCAACTACGCATGCTCTGGCTCGTCGCCGTCGTCACCGTGATCGTGGCTGGCATCGTCGCCTTCCTCATCGCCGGCACGGTGACCCGCCGCCTGCAGCAGCTGCGCCGTACCACCGAACATCTGGCCGAAGGGCACCTCGGCGCCCGCACACCCGAGGGTGCCGGCGCACCGGAGATCCGCAGCCTGGCAAGGTCGTTCAACCGGATGGCCGACCGTCTCGAATACCTGTTGCGGCAGCAGCGCGCCTTCGCCGGTGATGCGTCGCACCAGTTGCGTACCCCGTTGACCGCGCTGCGGCTGCGCCTCGACGGCGCCGCCGACCTCGTCGACGCCGATCCCGAGGCGGCCCGTCGAACACTCGCGTCGGCGCAGGACGAGGTGCTGCGGCTGCAGCACCTCATCGATGCGCTGCTGGTGCTCAGCCGTGCCGACGATTCCGGCACCGCAGCGCAGCAGACCGATCTGGCCGAGGTGGCGCGCGCCCGCATCGAGCAGTGGGAACCCCTCGCCGACGAATCCGAGGTGCGGATCACCGTGACGGCACCTGCGGCAGCGCTCGTGCTCGCCGTGCCCGGCGCTGCCGAACAGATCATCGACAATCTGCTCGACAACGCCCTGGCCGTGTCCTCGCCCGGCAGCACCGTCGAGGTCACCGTCGACAAGGCCGCCACCGACGCGGTGGACCTGCATGTGCTCGACCACGGCCCTGGTCTGTCCGCCGAGAACCGCATCCGGGCCTTCGACCGGTTCTGGCGCGCTCGCACCGACACCGAAGGCAGCGGACTCGGCCTGGCCATCGTCGCCCAGCTTGCCCGCGCCAGCGGAGCCACCGCCGAGCTGCTGCCCCGCAGCCCATACGGTGGCCTCGACGCGCACGTTCGATTCCGCGCCGTGACGCCGCGGTAGACCATCGATTCCGCAGACGCCAGGCGATGCCCGGACAAGGACCCTTATGCTTCCCCGCTCGACCTCGTCCCGGCGACGTCGCCGGCCTCACCTCGGGGCGGGCCGTCACCGGGACTTGTACACCGAGTACCAGATGCGCCGTGCGACGCGCAGCACGGCGCTGTGCAGGTGTTCTGCGCGGTGGTACAGTTCCCGACGGCGTAACTCCCGTCGGATGTCGGGCTCGTCCTCCAGGGCGGCAATCTGTCAAGTCCTGAGTCTTGTTGAGGCTGAGCGTGTGTTCAGTTCTCAGGCCGCAGAGGCGGCCGGCCGTTGTGCGTAGTAGGCGGTCTCGATCTCGGCCGGGGTGCGATAGTCGAGCATGCCGTGGACCCGTTCGGTATTGAACCAATGCACCCATTGCGCGGTAGCGGCCTCGACGTCTTCCCGGCCGGTCCAAGGGCCGTCGAGGAAGATCAACTCGGCCTTGTACAGCGAATTCAGCGTCTCCGCCATGGCATTGTCGTAGGAGTCCCCCTTGGATCCGACCGAGGCGACCGCGGCGGCCTGGTCCAGGGTCTGGGCGTAGCGGAGCGCTCGGTATTGCACGCCGCGGTCGCTGTGGTGCACCAGTCCGGTGACGTCCTGGCCTGCGCGTCGTCGTGCCCACAGGCCCATCTTCAACGCGTCGAGGGCCAGGTCGGTGTACATCCGCGTCGAGGTCTGCCAGCCGACGATCATGCGGGAAAACACGTCCAGGACGAACGCGACGTAGACCCATCCGGACTGTGTGCGCACATACGTCAGATCGGCCACCCACAATTGGTTCGGCGCGGTGGCCGTGAAATCCCGCTCGACGAGGTCACGGGGCCGATCGGTCTCCGGTGCCGGCTTCGTCGTGCGCGGCCATTTCCCGCGCACGGTGCCACGGACACCGAGTTCGCGGCAGAGTCGCTCGATGGTGCAGCGGGCCACCTCGTGACCTTCCCGGACCAGTTGGGCGTGGATCTTGCGGATCCCGTAGACCCGCATCCTCGGGTGGGAGTGGATGCGCATGATGTGTTCTTTGAGGAGGGCATCGCGGCGTGCACGGACGCTCGGTTCGCGGCCTATGAAGGCGTAGTAGGTGCCCGGGGCGATCTTGACCTCGGTGTTCTCGGACAGAACGCGACAGATCGGTTCGATCCCCCAGCGGTGTTTGTGCTCGTCGATGAAGGCAACGATCACTTCAGTCGGCGGTCGAACTCCGCCTTCGCGAAAAACGCTGTAGCAGAGCGAAGTATCTCCATCGACTGTCGTAGTTCGCGGTTCTCCTTCTCCAGGCGGCGGATGCGCGCTTCGGCGTCGACCGGCTCGGTCGGGAGCTCGTCGTCTTCGGCCTTGCGCACCCAGGTCCGCAGGGCTTCCTTGTGGACACCAGTCTGCTCGGCGATCCGGTTGATCGCGCCGGTGCGGGTGTCGGGGTCGCGGCGGGCTTCGACGGCGAGTCGGGTCGCTCGCTCACGGAGTTCCTGGGGGTATTTGTAGTTCGCCATGATGAGTCTGGGGGTGATCCTTCCGGGATATCTGGCTCACCCTCAATGAAACCAGGGACGATTCAATCGCAACCCGATAAGCGTGTTCGGCCGCCGACAGTTTTTCGATGGTCCGGTCCGCGTACGTCGCGGCGGTGCCACGCGGCAGCGCACGCAGCCCGTCCAGCAGAGGAACCGCCGCATCGGCCAGGGCGTCGAGCAGCCCCACCAGGTAAGGGTCCGGTTCGGTGCACGTCAGCCCCGCACACGACAGTTCCGATTCCCGGACCAGCGCATACCCGGCCTCCGGGATCTCACCGAGACGTTCCCCCAGTTCGAACAGATCCTCCGCCTCGAGCGGCGTGCTGAAACTGTCGCGTACGGCGTTGTGGAGGTCGCGACGCGCGGCATGCTCGGCTGCAGTGGCACTGCGCAGCTCCGCGACGGCATCACGGGTGAGAAT
Organism: Rhodococcus sp. DMF-1; assembly: GCF_021441945.1. Classification (NCBI taxonomy): domain Bacteria; kingdom Bacillati; phylum Actinomycetota; class Actinomycetes; order Mycobacteriales; family Nocardiaceae; genus Rhodococcus; species Rhodococcus sp. DMF-1. The sequence goes on along the minus strand of NZ_CP090442.1, from coordinate 4,610,543 downwards.
CTCATCGTGCCCCCAGCGACGCAGGATGCGCATGCTCTGCTCCACGGTGGCCGCTTGGGCCTGCAACAGGGCGAGCACGTCGAACGACCGAGGCAGAAACCAAGAGGCAGGCAGGTGGGGCCAACGCATCAGATCGCCTGCCAGATCGGAAACAACGCCGCCCCCAGCAGGGCGGTCGCCGGCAGCGTGACGATCCAGGCCGAGCCCATCTCTTCGACCACCTTCCAGTGCACATGGCGCATGCGTCGCTGCGCCCCCACACCTACCACGCCGGCCGCGACGACGTGCGTGGTACTCACCGGTGCCCCGACGAGAGCAGCTCCGAAGATCACACCGGCGGCGCCGCCTTGGCTGACCAGGCCGTCGAGCGGGGTCATCCGGTACACCCCGCGGCCCACGGTTCGCACGATCCGCCAGCCACCGAACGCGGTTCCGGCGGTCAAGCTGGTCGCGGCCGCAAGTTTGACCCACAGCGGAACCGTGAACTCCGCCAACTGCCCGCTCGCGACGAGCAACAAGGTGATCACGCCCATCGACTTCTGCGCGTCGTTGCCTCCGTGGCTGAACGCGAGCGTGGCGGCCGTGACCCATTCGGCCTTGCGGACCGGGGCGAGCACACGGTGCCGGGCCCGCCGCACCAGCCGCCATGCGACCGCCCCGAGCAGAGCGCACGCGAGAGCGCCCAGGACAGGTGAGATCGCCAGTCCCAGAAGAATTCCCACAACGCCTGTGGGACGGCCGTCGGAGAATCCACCCCACTGCACTCCGGCCACTCCGGCGGCGACCAGGGCTGCACCGACCAGCCCGCCGACGAGGGCATGCGACGAACTCGACGGCAGCCCGAATCGCCACGTCAGCAGATTCCACGCAATCGCCGCGGTGAGCGCGGCGCCGACCGCGGCGACCGTGACATCGGCGGGCAACTCGACGACCCCACCGACCGTGTCGGCCACGGCCGTGCCCAGGAGCAGCGGTCCGGCGAAATTCCCAGCCGCGGAGAGCACGAGCGCGTGTCCCGGCCGGGCAGCCCGGGTGGCGACAAGTGCGGCAATCGAGTTGGCCGAGTCGTGAAAGCCGTTGGTGAGGTCGAACGCCAACGTCGTCACAATGGCCAGCAGCACGGGGACATCCACCGGTCAGTCCGCTCGGCCGCAGGGCAGGTGCCCGGCAGCAGTCTTCGAAGACCGCGGTGCGTCCAGCGCAACCACATTCGTCGGCGTCCTTTCGGGGAGGGCCGCATCGCTGCAGCCGGCACGCGAGCCGGGAGGAATCGACGTGAGCGAGATGACGGCCATGTTCCTCCGGCGGTGATCGGCGCGGCGCCTATGATCCGGGCACCATTGTGCAGTAGGTCCAGCCCCGGGGACATTCCAGTGGGCACCGTTGCGGCGTCGACGGCCCGGTGTGCGTTGTCCGCGTCGGCTGGAGCGAAGTCACCGCGCCCGCCGGGCCATGTCGCGCAGATCGCTGCGTCCCGATCTGCAATGACTGGGCTTCTTCAGCAGATCTTCACGGATCTCGTCCTCGGCTACCGCCGCAGGCATCTACCGTGGGGGCACCACCGCTGCCGCGGCCGGACCGCCGCGGGTCGGTGACCTGTCCGGTCGGAAGCATCCGAGGTGCGCGATGGCTGTATCGGGGTCCGAGCCCGCCGAGCCCACGGCCGGTGCGACGGCGGTGGCGGTGTTGGCGGCCGAGGGCATCGAGAAGAGCTTCGGTCGCGGCTGGTGGCCGCGACGGCACCGCACCCCGGTGTTGCGCGGGGCGGACCTGGTGCTGCGCCCCGGGGAGGTTGTCGGGCTGGCGGGGGAGAACGGCTCGGGCAAGTCGACGCTGATGAAGATTCTCGTCGGGGACCTGCGGGCCGATGCCGGCTGTGTGCGCCGTCCGCGGCGGCTGGGCTACTGCCCGCAACAGCCGGTGGTCTACGAACGGCTCACGTGCGACGAGCACTTCGAGTTGTTCGGTCGGGCGTACCGGATGAGCCCGGAGGTTGCGCACCGCTCGCGCGGCCACCTGTACGCCACGTTGGGGTTCGACCGCTACGCCGGCACCCGTGCCGACCGGTTGTCGGGCGGGACGCTGGCGAAATTGAACCTGGGGCTGGCGCTGCTGGCCGATCCGGAGGTGTTGCTGCTGGACGAGCCGTATGCCGGGTTCGACTGGGATACCTATCTGCGGTTCTGGGAGATCGTGGCGCAGCGTCGGCAGGCGGGCCGCTCGGTGTTGATCATCAGTCATTTCGTGGCGGACGAGCAACGGTTCGATCGCATCGTCGATCTGCGGGAGGGCCGGACGGTGCCGCGATGAGCCTCGCCCCCACCGTGCGGTCGGCGGTCGGCGACGTCCGGGCGCTGATCGGCCGGTTCCTGGCCGACTACGCCCGCAACCCGGTGAACCTGCTGGTGCTGGTGATTGTGCCTGTGGTGTTCGTGATCGTCGCGGCTGGAGCGATGGCCGATGCGGCCCGGCTGCTCGGTGGCGCGGGCGGACCGGCGGTGGAAACGGCGACGGCCGGGTGGGCGGCGGGTTTCCTGGCCGGGATCGCGATGTACTTCCAGATCAATGCCGCCCGCGCGGCGGACCGTCGACTGGTGTCGGCGGGCCTGGCGACAGGGCGGCTGGTGCTGGCCCGGCTCGGCACCGGCCTGGTGTTGGCGGTGCTGGTCTCGGCGGTGGCGTTGCTGGCGCTGGCGGTGCGGGTCGGCATCGATGCTCCGGTGCGGGTGACGGTGGGCACGATGATGTTCGCGATGATCTACCTGGCGATCGGGGCGATGGTCGGCGCACTGGTGCCCAATCCGGTCAACGGCACCGTGCTGATCCTGTTCGTCTGGATCGTCGACGTGTTCTTCGGGCCGGCGATCGGCTCGGCGGAGCGGGTGGCCACCCGCGGATTTCCCACCCACTTCGTGACGCTGTGGATGGTGGATGTGCCCTCCCGCCACGGCGGAAAGGTCGGGGACCTGGGATGGGCACTGGTGTGGATGGCCGGGGCTCTCCTCGTCGGGGCGGTGGTGGTCACCACCACGGTCGGCGGGGTGCGCCGCAGCGGTGGGCTCAGCGGCCGGGCCGGGCGGGCGGATCGGTTCGCGGTGGGGCTGGACATGGGGTTGCGGGACTGGCGCCGCAACCCGGTGCTGTGGGTGCTGCTGGTGGTGGTGCCGATCGTGTTCATCGCGTTGTCGAAGGCGATGACCGTCCCCGAGTTCGGGATGTTCTCCCTGGTCGAGGACGGACGAACGGTGACGGAGGTGTTCTGGCTGCCGGACGTGCATGCCGGGACCATGACTCCGATCGCCATTGCGTCGCTGTCGGCGCTGGCCGGGTTGTTCGTGGTACTCGATGCGCGCAGCGGTGATCGGCGACTGTCGCTGGCCGGCTTCGGTGCCGGGGTGCTGCTGGCGGTCCGGTTGACGGTGATCGCGGTGGCGGCGGTGGTGGTGACCGCCTCGTCGTTGCTGGTCACCGCCGCGGTGTTCGATGCGCGTCAGTGGGGCCTGTACGCGGCCGGGAACCTGCTGCTGGCGTTGACCTACGGGCTGGTGGGGGTGTGTCTGGGACCGTTGTTCGGGCGGGTGGGCGGGGTATTCATCGCGTTCTTGGTGCCGTTCGTGGATCTGGGAATCGGGCAGAGCCCGATGCTGCGGCCGCAGCCGTCGCAGTGGGCGCAGACGCTCCCCGGCTACGGCGCGACCCGGATGATCCTCGACGGCGGGCTGACCGACAGTTTCGACGCCGCCGGGCCGTTGCTGGCTGCGCTGGGGTGGCTGGTCGGGCTCACTGCGGTGGCGGCCTGGTTGTTCCGCCGGGCCCCGGCGAGCCCGCCGCGGCCCGGCTCCGGGCTCTGAACCACCCGGAGGTCAGTATTTGGCGACGGTGAGCAGCGCGACTGTGTCGGCGACGGCGTCGATCCGGTGCCGGGTGCGGGGTAAGGCGATCAGGTCCCCGCTGCGTCCGTCCCAGCTCGTCCGGTCGGCGACGACACGGATGCGCCCGCGCAGGATGTACACCGTGGCCTCACCGGGACTGACGTGCTCGGCCATGGACTGTCCGGCCTGCAACGCCACGAGAGTCTGCCGCAGCACGTGTTCGTGCCCGCCGTAGACGGTCTCGGCGCTGCGGCCGCTGGGCGCGGCGGCGGCATGCGCGGCCAGGTGCCGGGCGAGCGCGTCGAGGGAGAACTTGTTCATGGCTGCCCCCGGGGGCCGGTGTGCTCGATGCCCCGCGACAGGGTGGTACGCGCGCCGGTGCGGGTGGGCAGGTGCACGGTGAACCGGGCGCCGGCCCCCGCCCCGGGGCTCTCTGCGGTGAGGGTGCCGCCGTGGGCTTCGACCAGGGCGCGGGCGATGGTCAACCCGATACCGCTGCCGCCCTCCTGGTAGCGGCGGGAGGTGTCGGCGCGGTAGAAGCGGTCGAACAGATGCCCCAGGTGCTCGGCCGCGATGCCCTCGCCGGTGTCGGTGACGGTAATCTCGGCCCACCGGTCGTCGACGTCGGCGGTGACGGTGACGGCGCCCCCGGCGGGGGTGTGGCGCAGGGCGTTGTCGAGCAGGTTGCCCAGCACCTGCCCGATCCGGTCCGGGTCGACGATCACGGCGGTGGGCCGCTCGAGATGGTGGATCAGGGTGACGTTCCTGGCGGCATAACGATCGGTGGCGGCGCGGACCGCGGCCTCGACCAAGGTCGCGGTGTCGGTGGGCACGGGATCGATGGACAGCCGACCCTCTTCGGCGCGGGAGACCGCGCCCATGTCCTCGGCGAGCCGTTCGAGTCGGGCGGTACTCGACCGCAGAATCGTCAGCGTTTCGGTGTCGGCGACACGGATGCCGTCTTCGAGGGCCTCGAGGTGGGCATCGAGGGTGGCCAGCGGGGTGCGCATCTCGTGGGCCAGGTCGGAGAGCATGCGGCGGCGGGTGGTTTCCACCGAGTCCAGCCGAGCGGCGAGCTGGTTGAACGTCTCGGCGAGCTGGTCGAATTCGTGTCCGAGACCGGGCCCGGGCAGACGTACGTCGTAGTGGCCGCCGGCGATCTCGGTGGCCGAGGCAGCCACACCGGTGATCGAGCGCTGCACCCGGCGGGTGAAGTACCAGCTCACCGCCAGGGCCATCAGCACCGAGACCACCAGGGCGATGGCCAGTGAGATGATCATCGCCGAAGTGAACGCCTCCTCGACGTGGGCCGCCTCGGTCGAGACGTGCTCGATGCCGGCCTGCTGCAGATGATCGTGGAACAGTCCCGGGGCGACGGCGGCCGCGACCAGCCAGGCGCTGATCGCACCGCCGACGACGACGATCGCCTGCGCGGCCAGTAGCCGACTGCCGAATCCGGCACTGCGACGCGCGGGCCTCGGCCCTGCTGCTGTGGGCGGGGGTGGTGTGCTCATTGTCCGGCTCCCATCCGGTATCCGACACCACGCACGGTGCGCACGAACACCCCGCGGGTGGCGTCGTCGCCGAGTTTGCGGCGCAGGTGCCCGATGTGCACGTCGACCAGGTGTTCGTCGCCGACCCAGCTCGGGCCCCACACCGCGGTGATGAGCTGCGCCCGGGTGAACACCATGTTGGGGTGTGCGGACAGCGCGGCGAGGAGGTCGAATTCGGTGCGGGTCAGGGCGATCGGGGTGTCGTCGACCCGCACCTCGCGGCCGGCCGCATCGAGGGTCAACGACCCGAACGTACGGCGGCCGGTATCGGTGCCGGACTGCGCGGGGGTGCGGCCGTCCCCGGTCGAGGGTCGGGGGCGCCGCAACATGGCCTGGATGCGGGCGATGAGTTCACGCGGGCTGAAGGGTTTGGTCATGTAGTCGTCGGCGCCGACCGACAGGCCGACCAGGGTGTCGATCTCGTCGGCGCGGGCGGTGAGCATGACGACGTAGGCGTCGGAGAACGTGCGCAGCTGCCGGCACACCTCGATCCCGTCCAGGTGCGGCAACCCGAGATCGAGCACTACGACATCCGGATCGACCTGCCGGGCCCGGGCGACGGCGTCGAGGCCGTCGTGCACGAGCGTGACCTCGAAGCCGGCGCGGTCGAGGTAGGTGCCTACCACTGTGGCGAGGGACACCTCGTCCTCGACCACCAGGGCTCGCAGGCCGGTGGGGGGGACCGCAGGGCCCGGGGCGGAGTCGGGGGTGCGCTGAGCGGAGTCGGCTGCCATGGTCCCATCCTGGCCACCGCCGCGACCCGGTGGCGATGTTCTTCAGAGAACCTTCATCGAACGCGCCCCCGCGACACCGGGTGACCGGACCAGACTGGGATCTACGCCGTGAGGGAAGGGAGCAGTCGTGATGTGGGGAGCGGCCACGATGGGCTGGATCGTCATGTCCCTGATCCTGGTCGGTTTCTGGGCGCTGGTGGTGTTCGGCATCGCCGCGGTCTTCCGTTTCCCGCACGCCGCACCGCCACCCCGCCGCGTCCGACGGCGACCGATCCGCTGCAGGTCCTCGACCGCCCGGCTCGCGGCAGGTTCGACACCGAGGAGTACCGGACCCAGGGGGCGGGCGTGGCGTTCTCCTCGGTAGATCTGCAGGTCGGCGGCGCCGATCACCCTCCCCTACAGAGATTGGGCACGCGCGGGACGAGTAACCCGCTCGAGACGGGACAGGGCCGCAGCGTAGGCGCCTACCGACGGGCACTGTGGGTGTGGCCTCGGATCCGGACTCGAGGGTGATGGGCGCCGTGCCCTACTGGGAGGGCGGAGTTGTCCGAAACGGGGCGCGGTGATTCTTCAGGAAATCTTCACAGAAAGCTCTGCATTGTCATCGGGTGCGGCTGACAGGCTCGGATATGCACCGGTGCGCCGGCCGACCGGTCGGCTGCAGATCGAGCTGTATCGCACGGTGAGCGCTCCAGGGGTTTGCCCCGATCCCCGAAGGGGGATGCTCTCTTCGATGCGACCGCGGTGGGTTCGCCCGGTGCGTGCACACGAGGAAAGGAATGTGCTTGTGAGGAAGAAGTCTCTGGCCACCGGCGCCGTGGCGGTCGCCGCGGCGCTCATCCTGGCTGCCTGCAGCGACTCCGGCAACAACCAGGCCACCGAGGCGACCACGTCGGCTGCGGTGAGCGCCACCGCCTCCGCCGAGGCCGCCGCGGACCACAACCAGGCCGATGTGACCTTCGCCCAGCAGATGATTCCCCACCACTCCCAGGCCATCGAGATGAGCGACGTCATCCTGGCCAAGGAGGGCATCGATCCGCGGGTGACCGAACTGGCCCAGCAGATCAAGGCTGCCCAGGGACCGGAGATCGAGCAGTTGCAGGCCTGGCTCACTGCGTGGGGCCAGTCCACCTCCTCGCCCACGTCTGCGACGAGCACCCCGAACATGCCGATGTCCTCGCCCGGGATGGAAATGCCCGGGCACGACATGCCGATGCAGTCCACCACCATGCCCGGCGGCGGCCAGATGGGTGGGATGAGCGGAATGATGTCGGCCGAGGACATGGCCGCGCTGCAGAACGCCCAGGGCGTCGATGCGTCCCGGCTGTTCCTGACCCAGATGATCGAACACCACCGCGGCGCGATCGAGATGGCGCAGACCGAGGTCGATTCCGGCCAGAATCCCGACGCGGTGGCCATGGCCCGCACCATCGCCGACACGCAGCAGCAGGAGATCACCACGATGGAGAACATCTTGTCCTCGCTGTGACGCAGTCCCTCGATCGAGGGCACCGCACCAGGCCCGGCCCGCACGTGCGGGCCGGGCCTGTGCCATGTTCAGCTGCCGGAGACCACCTCGGGAGGTCAGGTCAAGGTGTACAGCGCTTCGTCGGTGGCGGCATACGCGGTCTCGAAGCCGGTGGCGGTCAGCGTCTCGACCTGCCCGACGTATACCCGCTGCTCCCAGGTGGCACCGTCACGGCTGCGCCAGGCGTAGCCGTCGGCGTCGACGCCCCACAACCCGTCACCGGTGCCGGCCAGCATCAGCAGGGCGGGTGCGTCGGTGATGGGCGTGAAGGTGCGCGCCAGGTCGGTGCTGCGCTCGAGACCGGCAGGTGTGATCGCCCAGATCCCAGCCGGAGTCACAGCCAGGGACGCGGCCGCTACCCTGGCCCCCGCGCTCCACGTGGTACCGCCGTCGGTGGATATCCGGATCCCCTCGGTGCCGTCGAAACCGACCACCATGGTTCCATCGGTGGCCAGGGCGTGGAAGTCGACCTCCCCGAGAAGAGAACGGTCACTCCAAGTCTGTCCGCCGTCGTCGCTGCGGCGCAGCCCGAGCGGATTCGGGGCCGAACTCGATCGGCCAGGGTGTCCCGAGGTGACCAATGTGTCGGTGCCGGGTACCCCAGCCAGTCCCATCAGGTCGTCGTCGGAGGCGCCGACCTTGCGGGTGGCACCGGACGGATCGACCGCAAGCAGTCCGCTGTGGGTGCCGGCCAGGACCGTGCCGGCGGCATCGACGGCCAGCCCGTGGACGTGATCGAGTGCCGGGGCCAATGTGACGCTCGGTGCGGTGAGAGCGCCGGAGGGTGCAGTCGCCGCACTGGAGGTCTCAGCGGACGAGCATCCGGCCACGAGTAGGGCAGCTGCGGCCAAGGCCGACACCGCGCCCGATAGGCGGGGCACAGACATACGGGAGATTCCTTTCTTCGAGCCGGAAGCGAGGCACCCGGCAAAAGCATCAGGCCGAGACCGGTGCGTCTGTCAGCGCCGGCGAGGAGGGTGGGTGCGCAGCAGCCGAAACAGTCGTCCCAGCCAGCGTCCCCGACCCACACTGGACACCGGCCCGGCGCTGAGATTGCCGGGCATAATGTCCGCGTGTCTTCCGCCCCCGAGCTCCCGAATACCTCGGGAGCGAGCCTCGACGACCATACCCCGCCCGGTACAACGGGACTTCAGCGGCGGGCCCCGAGGATCCACTGCTGTCGCGCACGGCCATCGCAAGTCGAGATCCGATGAAGATCTGTTGAAGAAAAACGGATTTCGTATGCGGGAAATCACTCGGTGAACGATGAAGGATGACAGTGGAAAGTATCCGCACCCGAAAACTGCTCGGGCTCGAGGAAGGTCACGACTGTGAACATGATGGGCATGATGGATCAGGCGCACACCTTGCTGCACCAGTTGATGATGTGGCTGCACCAGATGAGCGGGATGCCGATGATGAACATGCCGATGTAGTGAGCTGTCGACAGAATCGACGCGGACGTCCCGGGAGGTGGGTCCGGCACGGGTCCGGATCGCCGACCTCGATCATCACCGCCGACATCCCGTGACCCCTTGACGGTGCGAGCTGATGCAGCGACGGCCTTCGGGATCGCCAGAGCCTCTGCGGACCGAGCAGCGCGACCACCGGATAAGACCATCAGCGCCACGGCGGGCGCGGCAAGCGCAACGCTCGTCACGCCCGCCCACGTCACCGGCTCCCGCGTAGGGCAGGATCCGCTTGACATCATCGCGGGCGCATCATCTTCGAGGCAGAAATACCATGACGCAACCACCGATGGATGCCCAGGTCCGCTTCTGGACCGAGTGGGTCGAAGACTCCGCCCCCCGCGAAAACAATCCCGGCAACGAACGACGCGGAAAATACGTGCTCGAGGCGGTCCGGTCGGTGACCCGACCGAACATGCGCATCCTGGACATCGGCTGCGGAACAGGATGGTTGTCGCTCCAGCTCGCCGAGTTCGGGACGGTCACCGCCCTCGATCTGCCCTCCAAGACCATCGACCGGCTCAAGACCACCCACCCGGAGATCACCTGGATCAGCGGCGACTTCCTGACCACCGACCTCCCCCAGGGCTTCGATGTGGTGGTCTCGGTCGAGACCATCGCCCATGTGCCCGATCAGGAGAAGTTCGTCCGCAAGATCGCCGCGCTGCTGGTGCCGGGCGGCACCGTCGTGCTGACCACGCAGAATCCGCCGATCTGGAACCGTACCCGGGCGCTGCGCCCTCCCGGCCCGGGGCAGATCCGCAATTGGCCCTCACGGGCGCGTCTGCAGGAGCTGTTCACCCCGTACTTCGATCTTCAGCCGCTCCGCACGTGTGCGCCGAGTGGGGATCGCGGGCCGCTGCGCCTGCTGCACAACCGCATCTCCCGAGCGGTCGGGACCCGGCTGTTCGGCCGCGAGCGGTGGATCCGCTGGCGGGAACGGGTCGGGCTCGGGTGCAGCCTCGTCCTGGTGGGCACGCTCGCCCACCCCGTCGAATGAATCTCTCCGAGTCCTTGTCGGTCGACACCCCAGGGACCCGCCCTCGGCGGATTCGCCCACCCTCCCATCGGCTCCTGCCCGACGCACAGATACCGGAGCCGAGCACTGTTGCGCCCCGACTTCAGAGGCAGGGCGCAACAATACTCAAGATGGCCACCCGGTGCAGAGTCCCCGCCACCCTCTACACCACCGTCGTTACTCCCGCCCACCCGTGGACCGCGGCCCCGGTCGCCGCCCACTCTCGGCGGGGACGGGCTTACTCTCGGCGGGGCCGGGCTTACTCTCGGCGCAGCACCCACCTGACGACGGCTCGCTCGAGCAGATGAGGTGCAAACGCCCCGGAAATCGGACACCGTCCGGCCCTGCGCCGGGCACCCGGCCGCACAATCCGGTCAATACCGAATCGACCAGGCGGCACAAGACATCCAATCGATTCGAAGTCGGGACCGATCGCCGCATACCGCCACTGCCTGGGCACCAGGGCACGGACACGACCGGCGCCACGTCGATACACCAGTCCCCCGGCTTCCGCGCCCCGGCAAAGTGGGGGAACGATGAAACGAACAGCGGCCATGCTCGCGCTGATGATGGCCGCGAGTTGTTCGGACGCCGGCGACTCCGGCGGCGCGCAGATCAGCCCGTCGTCACCGACTACCGTGGCGGCAGCCGCACCGTGCAGCGGCCCCGACAGCGCCGACCGGCGCTACATCACCACCATCAGCCCCGACGGACGCTACTTCGAAGACCAGTACGGTGACCCCGTCCTGGTCCGCGGGGACTCGCCGTGGTCCGGTCTGGTGGACTGGTCGCCCGAGCAAGCCGAGCTGTACTTCGCCGATCGGGCGGCCCGCGGATTCAACGCGTCGATCATCTCGGCGATCGGCGCACCCGGCAACGGCGGGCCGAGCGATCAGGGAGCCACCTTCGACGGCATCGAACCGTTCGTCGACGGCGACATCACCGCATGGAACGAGCCGTACTGGGCCCGGCTCGACGAGTACTTCCGGATCGCCTGCCGACACGGAAACACCTTGTTCCTCTATCCGGTGGACGGGTGGAACCTCTCCGACGTGTTCGCCTCGGCCACCCCACAGCAGGCTTTCGTCTACGGCCGGATGTTCGCCCAGCGATACGCGCGGTTCCCGAACCTCGTCTGGCTGACCGGCGGGGACTATTCGCCCGACACCGAGGATCGTGCAGCCGGCGCCGCATCGGACCACGTACTGCGCGCGATGCTCGACGGGATCCGCGCCGCCGGCTCGGACCGGCCGTTCTCGATCCAGCTGGGCGCCGAACGATCCCTGTCCACAGACAACCCGTTCTGGGAACCGCTGGTGGACTGGAACTTCGTCTACATGTACATGCCCACGTACAAGGCGGTGCTCGACGGGTACGCGCGGGCGGCAGGCGCCAGGGATCCGCGCCCGGCCTTGTTCTCGGAGGGAAACTACGAAGGCGAGAACAACCAGTCCGACACCGCGCCGACGACCGACGGGACCCTCCGACGTCAGGCACTGTGGGCGCTGACCTCCGGCTCACCGGGCGAATTCCGTGGCTCCGACGACTGGGAGTTCCGGGACGGGTGGGAGACGCGTCTGGACACCCCCGCCGTCACCCAGCTCGAGGCCATCCGCGAGCTGTGGAACTCGTGGCCGTGGTGGCAGCTGGTGCCGGATGTCGACGAGCCGCTCGTCGTCGACGGGCGCGGCGCTGCATCGACGGACGAGGAGATGGTCGACGTCCTCGACAACGACTACGTCACCGCCGCCCGCACGCCGGACAGATCGCTGGCCGTCGTCTATGTGCCGACACGACGGACGATCCGGCTCGATCCCTCGCTGGTTCCGTCGGGGGCGACCGCCGTGTGGATCGACCCCGCCGATGCCGGTGGCCCCACACAGCCGGCGGACCTCAAACCCGACGGCACCGTTCCCACCCCGGGGGCGAACCGGGACGGCAACGAGGATTGGCTCCTGGCGATCACAACGTGAGCTCTCGACCCGCTGCTGCCCCTCGCCACCATCCTCAGGGTGAGAACAGCAGGCTGCCTCGGCCGGTGAAGCGCGACACCAGCGATCAGGCCTACGTGGTGCAACACGTGCGGCGCGAGCCCGTCAACCGCGTTCCGGTCGCTTCCAAGACGAGAACGGTGTCCGACGTAGGAGTGTCCAGTGCGATGGGATCACCGATTCGGTGAGAGTGGCGCCACCGTCACCGAGGATCCTCTGTCGCGTGGTACGACACGCACCCCACCGCAGTGCATTCGCCGGTGTCGGCCGATACCACGATCGTCTCACCGCTCATGGTCACCGTGGTGGCGAAGGCCCTGTGGGACGTCGATACCGGTGGCCAGAGCCAGCCAGTATCACCGCCCCGCACAGGCTGCTGCAGGCTGCCCAGGACCGCTGACGGGACGGGGTCGACCGCCGAGGTTGTGCCCTGCCTGGGGTCGAAGACAACGCATGGTCCGACGCATCCGGCGCCACCCACCAGGACGGACGAAGGTTCGGTGAAGATCCGTCGTGCGGGGCGGCCGGTACGGCCGAACGGGACTAGGGTGGCACCCGAGGATGATACCGGCGGGGGTATGCGACGTCCGAGGAGGTGCCCGATGGGTGGAATGAACGGATGGGATCATATGGGCGGCTGGGGCGGCATGGGCGGCGCGTCGGGCTGGGGATGGGTGTTCCTAGTGCTGCTGCTCGTCGGGGTCGCGGCGGTGGTCGTCGCCCTGGTCCGGCTGCGCACCGCCGGCCGCGGCGAGCAGAGTCCCGGCGGGGCCGGCCGGTCGTCGGCACGGCAGATCCTCGACGAGCGGTTCGCCCGCGGGGAGATCGACGCCGACGAGTATCAGCAGCGGGTGCGGCAGCTGGAGGACCGGTGACCGGACGCCCGATCGATCGTCGCCGCGCGCTGCAGCTCGGGGCACTGGGGGTAGCCGGGATCGCCGCCGGTGGGCTCGGGCTCTCGCGCACCGGACTGCCGTTCGCGTCCTCCCCCCGCAGCACGATCGCCGAGTCGGGGTTGCCGGTGGTCGAGCCGGCGGTGCTGCGCAGCGAGGCCGGAGTGCTGCGGGTGGAGCTGACGGTGGCCCGCACCCGCCTCGATCAGGCCGGAACGGCGGCGACGATGCTGACCTACAACGGCACGGTGCCGGGCCCGACCTGGCGGGTCCGTCCCGGGGACCGCCTCGAGGTGCGGGTGGTCAACACCCTCGATGCGGCCACCAACCTGCACTTCCACGGCCTGCGCGTGTCCCCCCAGGGCACCGGCGACAATCCGTTCGTCAGCATCGAGCCCGGCCGGAGCTTCGACTACCGTCTCGACGTGCCGCCCGACCATCCCCCCGGCGTGTTCTGGTACCACCCGCATCGGCACGGCTCGGTCGCCGATCAGCTCTTCGGCGGTCTGTACGGCACGATCCTGGTCGACGGCGACGACGCGATCCCGGTTGCGCGGGAGCGGGTGCTGGTGATCTCCGACGTCTCCCTCGCCCCGGACGGCTCCCTCGCCCGGGTGTACCCCCAGCAGGTGATGACCGGGCGGGAAGGAGAGCTGCTGCTGGTCAACGGCCGGCCCGAACCGCGGCTGACCGCCCGCCCCGGGGACCGTGAGCGGTGGCGGCTGGTCAACGCCTGCACCTCCCGCTACCTGCGCCTGACCGTCGATGGTCACCGGCTGCATCTGCTCGGCGTCGACGGCGGCCACGAACCCGGCACCCCCGAGGTCGGTGAGGTCCCCCTGGCCCCGGGCAACCGGGCCGACCTGGTGGTGGACATCGAGGCCGGGACCGGGCAGCTGCGCACCCTCGGCTACGACCGGGGCGGGGCGATGATGGGCATGATGGGCGGCGGCACCGAGTTGTCCGGGCCGGCGATGCTGGCCACCGTCGTCGCCGACGGGCCCCCGGCCGCCGACGCCGGTCCGGTACCGCAGCGGGCAGTCGATCCGGACCTGCGCGGACGCCCCATCGCCGCCTCCCGGGAGATCACCTTCACCATGGGCATGGGCATGGGCGCCATGATGGGCTCCGGGCCCGGCGGGGCGGGGATGAACTTCGGGTTCGACAACCGCGCCTTCGACGCCCGGCGCACCGACCAGGGTCCCGCCGCCGGGACGATCGAGCAGTGGACGATCCGTAACCCCACCCCGATGGACCACCCGTTCCACCTTCACATCTGGCCCATGCAGGTCGTCGAGGAGCACGGTGGACCCGTCGAGCAGCCGAGGTGGCGGGACGTGGTCAACGTCCCCGCGGGGGGCCGGGTGCAGGTGCTGGTCGACTTCACTCGATTCCCGGGGCGCAGCGTGTATCACTGCCACATTCTCGACCATGAGGACGCCGGCATGATGGCCACCGTCGAAGTCCGCTGAGCACACCGGAACAGTGCCCCGAAGGCCAAAGAAGGCACGGGCCAGACGAGCGGGACCGGGCACCACGCCCACTGTCCGTACAAATCTGAACGAATCCCCGGCCCCGCCTCGGACCGACTCGCGTCGCCTCCGGGCGACGGGAAACGAGCAGGCCGCTGGTGGCTGAAGAACACGCTGCCCCTGCACGCCGGAAAAGATGTGCGGTTGCAACCGCGGCACAGCAAGGTGGGACGAAGAGCAAGAATTGGGCAGTCGGCTGCATCCCAGCTCACTGCTCGGCCCAGTATACACACCGACCGCTGCGGCCGAAGTGGCGTCCGAATCGTTGCCCTCCCCATGCGGCTGCTCCGGCTGAGTATGGTCTACATCCTCGCTCGCCTGATCGTCGTGGCAGGGCACATCGGTCTCGCTATGGTCCGGGTGCGCACGCGCGAGCTCGCGGTCTCGCGCCCCTTGGGCGCTGATCGGGGGTCTGTTCCCCTGGGACGGCGGCTTGATGTGCGGCGTGCGCCGGAGGTCGACGACGAGACCGTCGCGCTCGATATCCGGCGTAGGTGTCCGACCCGACCAACCGTGACGGTAAGGACTGTGCGCCTTTATCTTACGGCCGCACGGTCAGGTAGATCAGGGCCAGATTCAAAGCGGTGATAGTCGCTGCGATCGCCCAAGCCAGAGCTGTGGTGACCCGATGGTTGGCCTCGACGCCCATCAGTGCCCGGTCGCTGGTCAATCGCACCAGCGGAATCAACGGCGAACGGAATTCCGAACGAGAGCACCACCTGCGAAAGCATCAGCGCCCGGCTCGGATCGGTTCCGAGAGCCACCACTGCCAGCGCCGGCACGAGGGCGATGAGCCGCCGCGCCAGCAGCGGGATCCGGCGCCTCAGCTGCCCATCCATGATCAACGCCGCCGGCATAGGCCCCGACCGAGGTGGAGGCGAATCCGGAGGCCAACAATCCCAGGGCGAACAGCAACGCCACCGTCGGACCGAGTTCCTGACCCACCGCCGTGTGCGCCCCGTCGATCGAATCGACCTCACCCCGCCCCTATGCGGTGTATCTGCACTCGGGTTTGGTACGGGATCGGCACGGCCGCCCCGAGGCCGGCCCTCGTCGCACGCTGCTACTTGCGGCCACCCGCTGGGATGTCGGGCTGGCCATGGTGGTGGCGGGAACGGTGAATCTGGCCATGTTGCTCATGGCTGCGACGACCCTGCAGGGGTGCTTACCCTACTCTCCTTGATCACCGAGGCGTTCCGGCCGTATTTGCAGAGCCTGATCTGATCCCGGGACCGCCCGGGAACCGGCTCGTGCCCACACCCCTCGTCGGCGCGCACGAGCCGGCCGGGCCGCCTAGGAATCTGTGGGCGGATCCTGCGCGTCGCGGCGGGGCGGGTCGAGCCGGTAGTGGAACTGCTCCGGCAGCTGTGTCTCAGCGTCACGGCGGGCGGCCTCGGCCTCGAGCATCCGGGATGAACGGGCCCAGACCACCTTGATCCAATGGAAGGCCAGCACGAGGACCGCGGCCCAGCCCAGGAATAATCCGGTGCCCGGGCCGGCACCCCCAGCAGCCGGATCGAGGGTCTGCCGCGACCACACCGCCAGCACCGCAAACACCACCGCCAGGGTGCAGCCCGCGGACGCAACCCAGGCAAGCACCCACCGCCGGGTCACCAGCGCCAGCATCGACACCACGATCCCGAATACCGCCGCCAGGATCAGGAAGATCCGGGAGGGCAGGGTAATCGTCTCGGCCACCGCCTGTTCGGAGCCGGCCAGCATCTGCCAGCCGTTGGCGCCGCCGCTGTGAGGCAGGGCAAATGAGAGTGTCAGCACCAGCACCGCCGCGGCGACCACCACTGCCCGAATCCCGGGATCGATCACCGCAGCCACCTGTTGTTCGACGGCCGCCAACTCCTGCCGGCGCTCGGCCGGATCGGGACCCGCAGTGGGCTCGTGCCCAGACTCGGTCATCGCGTTTCCATCCATCCGGTTGGGCTGACCGCCCCGGTGGCGGGGCGGTCACCGAGGGTCGACGAGCAGGCCGGCCTGGGGTTCACCCTGCCAGACTTGCGAGACGACGGTGCAGTACGACCATGCGGAGGTCGACCAGCTGTCGAACGCCTCGGCCAGGCCCGCACCGGCGGCGACCACCCCGGCTGCAGTGAGCACCGTCCGGTTGGCCAGAGCCGCGGCCGGGCTGCTGAGTTCGGCGACCGTGCCGGCCAGCCATCCTGTCACCTCGAGCACCTCACCCGGCACGGCCGGCGCCGAGTCGACCGTCAACGGAGCCGCTGGCCACCGGTACCTCCCCGCACGCAGGTGCACCTCGACCTGCGCAAGAACCTGCTCGAGCGCACGCACGTGGCGGCGCAGCTTGCCCGGACGGGCGATGTGCGCGGCGGTGATCGGCGGCAGCCGGTACAGCCGCTGCGGATCGGGCAGCCCGGCATGGGTGAGCACGAGTGGGGCCAGATCCCGGATCAGCCAGTCGGTCAGCAGTGCGGTGGCGTGGGGTGTGGCCGGCACGGCGACCGCCGGGGTGCGAGAGTACATCTTCGTCTTCCTTCGAGAGATGGGGACGATCACCGAGTGGACGGATCGGTGGGCGCCTCGGGCGCAGACCCGGTCCGTGGTGCGGCGAGCAGCTCCTCGGCGTGCCGGTGCCCCGGTCCGACATGGGCTTCGGCGCGTAGCCGCTCGACCATGTGCGAGTAGTGCAGCTCGAACGCCGGGCGCTCGGAACGGATCTTCGGCAGCTCGGTGAAATTGTGCCGCGGTGGCGGGCACGCGGTCGCCCACTCGAGGGAGTTGCCGTAACCCCACGGATCATCCACGCTCACCACCTGCCCGTACCGGTAGCTCTTGAACACGTTCCACACGAACGGCAGCACCGAGGCGCCGAGCACGAACGACCCGATTGTCGAGACGATGTTGAGCGCGGTGAATCCATCGTCGGGCAGATAGTCGGCGTAGCGGCGCGGCATACCCTCGTTGCCCAGCCAGTGCTGCACCAGGAACGTGGCATGGAAACCGACAAAGGTGAGCCAGAAGTGCCACTTGCCGAGACGCTCGTCGAGCATGCGCCCGGTCATCTTCGGGAACCAGAAGTAGATGCCCGCGTAAGTGGCAAACACCACGGTGCCGAAGACCACGTAGTGAAAGTGCGCCACCACGAAGTACGAGTCGGTGAGCTGGAAGTCCAGCGGCGGGCTGGCGAGGATGACCCCGGACAGGCCGCCGAACAGGAAAGTAACCAGAAAGCCGACCGAGAACAGCATCGGCGACTCGAACGTCAGCTGCCCCTTCCACATGGTGCCGATCCAGTTGAAGATCTTCACGCCGGTGGGCACTGCGATCAGGAACGTCATGAACGAGAAGTACGGCAGCAGCACCGCGCCGGTGGCGTACATGTGGTGCGCCCACACCGCGATCGAGAGCGCGGCGATCCCGAGGGTGGCGTAGACCAGGCCGGTGTAACCGAAGATCGGCTTGCGGGAGAAGACCGGGAAGATCTCGGAGACGATACCGAAGAACGGCAGCGCAATGATGTACACCTCGGGGTGGCCGAAGAACCAGAACAGATGCTGCCAGAGCATCGCCCCGCCACTGCCTGGATCGAAGATGTAGCCGCCGAGCAGCCGGTCGTAGAGCAGGCCCAACAGCGCTGCGGCCAGCAACGGGAACGCCAGCAGGACCAGCACGCTGGTGATGAGGATGTTCCAGGTGAAGATCGACATTCGGAACATCGTCATGCCCGGAGCGCGCAGGCACACGATGGTGGTCACGAAGTTGACCGCCCCCAAGATGGTGCCCAGACCGGAGATGGCCAGACCCACAATCCACAGGTTCGCACCCAAGCCGGGCGAGTGCAGCTCCGAGTTCAGCGGCGCGTAAGCAGTCCAGCCGAAGTCCGCGGCTCCGCCGGGGGTGAGAAAGCCGCTGACCGCGATGAGCGAGCCGAACAGGTACAGCCAATAGCTGAAGGCATTGAGCCGCGGGAAGGCCACGTCCGGGGCACCGATCTGCAGCGGCAGGATGTAGTTGGCGAAGCCGAACACCACCGGGGTGGCATACATCAGCAGCATGATCGTGCCGTGCATGGTGAACAGCTGGTTGTACTGCTCGTTCGACAGGAACTGCAAGCCCGGCACCGCGAGCTCGCTGCGCATGATCAGCGCCATGACCCCACCGAACGCGAAGAATGCGAACGAGGTCACCAGGTACAGCAACCCCAGCACCTTCGGGTCGGTGGTGGTGACCATCTTGTGGACGAAGGCACCCTTGCGTCCCCGTCGCGGTGGTATCGGGCGGGTGGCGGCGGGTGCGGGTGGTGGGGCGAGAGCGGTCATGGGCTGTCCGATCCGGGTTTCTGCGCGAGCGCACAATGATGAGACACTCGGTAGCCTACCCAAATACTATCTAAAATAGTATTTAGACGGTGGGCGTCCCCCTTCTCAGCTTGATTTTTAACCTGCCTGGCTGACGCCGGTCGGTTCCTGCGCGTCGGTTCTGACGCGAATGCCCACGTGGTCGTGGGGTGCGGGTCGGGTGTTCTTCGAGCCGGGTGGCCGTCCGGGGCCGGGTCGGGAGGGTTTCGGTGCACCGGCCGGAGTGGGCATCGTGCGGCGGACGTGCGGAAACCCGCGACGGACCCGGGCCGGGGTCAACCGGCCCGGCGGACGCGGTCGCTCCCAAGGCCTGCGCAGATCTTCGGCCAGGGGCCGGGCGAGCCGCAGTTGGGTGTGCGCCACGATGACGATCCAGGTCCAGCGATCGGCGGCCTCGGGACTGCGGATCTTCGGCGCGGTCCATCCCAGGGTTTGCTTGAACAGGCGGAAGGTGTGTTCGAGGTCGAAGCGGCGCAGGAACATCTGCCAGAGTCGGTCGACGTGGTCGCCTCTTACTGTGGGGTCCGAGTACCAAAGCCACACCGGCGCCGGATGCCGGTCCCCGGGCAGATGCTCGACGGTCAGCCGGATCACCGTGCCCTCGATGATCGGTGGGGGGCCCGGATGCTCGGCCCACACGCCGCGGTGGGTGAGCCTGGGGTGCAATCGGTTCCACGCATCCGCCACCGCCGTACCGTAGCGGTCGGTCACGGTGGCGGTGGTGGTCGCGGGCGGAGGCCAGGTGGTCGGGTCGGCGAAGTGGAACTGCGCCCCGTGCCGCGGTGGGCGACCGGTACGGCCCGGCGGAGGCGCCGGGAAGCACAGCACCCGGTCCCCGCGCATCCGTCCCAGCACGACCACCGGCAGATCGACGAGGGTGAACGCCAGCCGGGGCAGGTCGTAGCCTTCCGTCGAAGATCAGCAGGATGTCCGGGTCGTCGTCTCGGTGGTGGCCGGCCGCCCGCAGACGTCCGACGACGTTCCGGATCTGGGTGGCGGTCACGGCGGTCGGGTCGTCGTCGGGGTGCAGGCGCACCGCGTCGAGCACCGCCGTCCACGAGGTGCGGCCCGGTTCGAGCGCGGCGACGAACGAGTACTGCCAGCCGGGGATCAGTTGCGCCTGTCCCTTGCCGCGGCCGTAGACGTGGCAGAACGACCGCTGCGGACTCGTCGGGGCGTGAAGGCCGCAGCCAGGCACTGACATCGACGGCCAACACGATCGCGCCCTCACGGTCGCGTGGGATCGACTCGGCACCAATGACATTCCGTAGAGGAGCGATATCAATTCCACCGTAGCCCAGTCCGTCGTACAGGGCGCCGTGGCCGCGACGGTGCTCGGGCGCCAGGGACAACTCGACGAGGGTGCGGACCGCGCCGCCGGAGCACAGCACCGCGTCGGTCAACTCGAACAACGCGTCACGACGAGTGGTCAGGCAGTCGTAGAACCGGCCCCGGAATCCCGCCAGGTCGACACGCGCATCGATGTGTCAAGTCCTGAGTCTTGTTGAGGCTGAGCGTGTGTTCAGTTCTCAGGCCGCAGAGGCGGCCGGCCGTTGTGCGTAGTAGGCGGTCTCGATCTCGGCCGGGGTGCGATAGTCGAGCATGCCGTGGACCCGTTCGGTATTGAACCAATGCACCCATTGCGCGGTAGCGGCCTCGACGTCTTCCCGGCCGGTCCAAGGGCCGTCGAGGAAGATCAACTCGGCCTTGTACAGCGAATTCAGCGTCTCCGCCATGGCATTGTCGTAGGAGTCCCCCTTGGATCCGACCGAGGCGACCGCGGCGGCCTGGTCCAGGGTCTGGGCGTAGCGGAGCGCTCGGTATTGCACGCCGCGGTCGCTGTGGTGCACCAGTCCGGTGACGTCCTGGCCTGCGCGTCGTCGTGCCCACAGGCCCATCTTCAACGCGTCGAGGGCCAGGTCGGTGTACATCCGCGTCGAGGTCTGCCAGCCGACGATCATGCGGGAAAACACGTCCAGGACGAACGCGACGTAGACCCATCCGGACTGTGTGCGCACATACGTCAGATCGGCCACCCACAATTGGTTCGGCGCGGTGGCCGTGAAATCCCGCTCGACGAGGTCACGGGGCCGATCGGTCTCCGGTGCCGGCTTCGTCGTGCGCGGCCATTTCCCGCGCACGGTGCCACGGACACCGAGTTCGCGGCAGAGTCGCTCGATGGTGCAGCGGGCCACCTCGTGACCTTCCCGGACCAGTTGGGCGTGGATCTTGCGGATCCCGTAGACCCGCATCCTCGGGTGGGAGTGGATGCGCATGATGTGTTCTTTGAGGAGGGCATCGCGGCGTGCACGGACGCTCGGTTCGCGGCCTATGAAGGCGTAGTAGGTGCCCGGGGCGATCTTGACCTCGGTGTTCTCGGACAGAACGCGACAGATCGGTTCGATCCCCCAGCGGTGTTTGTGCTCGTCGATGAAGGCAACGATCACTTCAGTCGGCGGTCGAACTCCGCCTTCGCGAAAAACGCTGTAGCAGAGCGAAGTATCTCCATCGACTGTCGTAGTTCGCGGTTCTCCTTCTCCAGGCGGCGGATGCGCGCTTCGGCGTCGACCGGCTCGGTCGGGAGCTCGTCGTCTTCGGCCTTGCGCACCCAGGTCCGCAGGGCTTCCTTGTGGACACCAGTCTGCTCGGCGATCCGGTTGATCGCGCCGGTGCGGGTGTCGGGGTCGCGGCGGGCTTCGACGGCGAGTCGGGTCGCTCGCTCACGGAGTTCCTGGGGGTATTTGTAGTTCGCCATGATGAGTCTGGGGGTGATCCTTCCGGGATATCTGGCTCACCCTCAATGAAACCAGGGACGATTCAATGCTCGGCTGCTCGCCGATGGACCGCACGTCGGGCACACTGATGCTCACGGTCACCGCCTGTTTTCGTCTCGGATGTTCTGTGGAAGGAACCCCAAGATGATCGGGTGGTGGCCGTCTCGCGTCGCCGCGACACGCCGAACAACACCGGCCCTGCCGTCGCAGCAAGTCGCCAAGGTTAAAAATCAAGCTCAGGGTTCGGATGAACGACAGCCGCTCGACGACCCGGTCGCCGCCCGCCCCTTCTCGACCAGATCGCGGTGCACCTGTCGGATGGGAACGCCCAGGCCGATCCGATCGATGAACCGGGCTTCGACACTGCGTGCCCCATCCGAGCAGCAGCGAGTCACAGCCGACAAGACTACGGGAATTACGCTGCAAGGCACCATCTTGAGAAGGCGATCCGAGCAGCAGAGACAGTGCCGCCCATCAAATCACCCTCGCGGAATCGACCCAGTCTGCGCACTTCGACCATGCGCCCCATCAACACCTTCGGCAAACGCAGCAACGTGGCCTGCGGTAAGGACGAATTTGACGGCATTGACTTCAGAGTCGGGGCGCAACAATGCTCCAGACGACCACCCGATGCGGAGACACAGCTACTGCCCGCACACCGCCACCGTCGTAGCTCCGCCCACCCGCGGACCACGGACCGGCCGCTGTCACCCCTCGGCGCTGCACTCCACCTGACCACGGCTCACTCGAGCAGGCGGTGCGAACGACCCGGGATATTGGGTCACTGTCGGGCACTCGACCCGCACGATCCGGTCAATGTCGAATTAATAAGGCGGAACAAGATATACGATCGATCCGGAGTCGGGACCGATCGCCACATGCAGCCACTCCCATAACACCGGGGGCACCGGAACGACCGACGCCGCGCCGATACGCCCCGTCTCTCGGCTTCTGCGCCTCGGCGGAGGAGGGAAAGATGAAACGAACAGGCGCCGTGATCGCGCTGATGTTGGTCGCGAGTTGCTCGGACACGGGCGGCTCACAGACTCGACCGCCCTCATCGACAACCGTGGCAGCCGCCGCACCGTGCAGCGAAGCCGACAGCGCCAACACGCGCTACATCACCTCGATCAGCCACGACGGGCGCTACTTCGAAGACCAGCACGGTAACCCGATCCTGATTCGCGGGGACTCGCCGTGGTCCGGCATGGCGGACTGGTCGCCCGAGCAAGCCGAGTCGTACTTCGCGAATCGTGCGGGCCACGGATTCAACGCCTCCATCATTTCTGCGATCGGCGTCCCCGGCAACGGTGGACCGAGTGAGGACGGAGCCACCTTCGACGGCATCGAACCGTTCGTCGACGGTGACATCACGGCATGGAACAAGCCGTATTGGCAGCGTGTCGACGAGTACTTCCGGATTGCCTGCCGGTACGGCAACACCCTGTTCCTCTACCCGATGGACGGATGGAACCTCTCGGAGGTGTTCGCGGCGGCGACTCCCGAACAGGCCGTGGTCTACGGCCGGATGTTCGCCCAGCGATACGCCCGGTTCCCGAACATCGTCTGGCTGACCGGCGGTGACTATTCCCCGGACGCAGACGATCCCGCCGCCGGCTCGGACTCGGACCATCTCCTGCGCGGCATGCTCGACGGGATCAGGGCGGCCGGTTCGGACAGGCCGTTCTCGATCCAGCTGGGGCCCGAGAAATCCCTCTCCACGGACAATCCCTTCTGGGAACCCCTGGTGGACTGGAACTTCGTCTACACCTACATGCCCACGTACAAGGCGGTGCTGGACGGGTACGAGCGACCGGCGGGCGTGAGGGATCCACGTCCCGCCGTCTTCTCGGAGGGCAACTACGAGGGCGAGAACAATCAGTCCGACACGGCGCCGACGACCGACGAGACGCTTCGCCGCCAAGCCCTGTGGGCGTTGACCTCCGGCTCCCCGGGGGAATTCCGCGGCTCCGACGACTGGGAGTTCCGGGACGGCTGGGAAGCGCGCCTCGATACCCCCGCCGTCACGCAGCTCGAGGCGATCCGCGAGCTGTGGGCGTCGTGGCGCTGGTGGGAGCTGGTGCCGGATGTCGACGAGCCGTTCGTGCTTGACGGGCGCGGGATGCGGTCGACGGACGACGAGATGGTGGACGTCCTGGACAACGACTACGTCACCGCTGCCCGTACGCCGGACGGCGCGCTCGCCGTCGTCTATGTGCCGACGCAGCGCACGATGCGCCTCGCGTTGTCGCTGATCCCGCCGGGCGCGAGATTCGCGTGGATCGATCCGGCCGATGCGGCTGCCCCGTCGCGGCCCGCGCAGGTCGATCGAAACGGACGCGTCTCCACTCCGGGAGCGAACGCCGGGGGCGACGAGGACTGGTTGCTAGTGATCACACCATGATCTTCCGACCGGCTGATATTTTTGTCGCCAAGATTGCCGATTCGGCACGCCACTACGCGGGATTGTCGACCGGACGGCCGGGGCGCTCCGTATCGATCAACCGAAAAGGGTCACGCTGTCGATCTTTTCGCGACTGGGCGTCGCGTATCACTACTAGCATGGTCGCATCTCCCGTCGCACCTTCTCGGGGCGGATCGTCAGAAGCTCCTTGACCGTCAGCTCGTATCCCGGGGTGGGCACGATGGCGAAGCGCGTGAGGATCTGTGCCAGCGCGAGTACCGTCTCGTGCAGCGCGAACTGGCGGCCGATGCACGCACGCGCACCGATGCCGAACGGCTTGTATGCGTGCGCCGGGCGCACCGGCACCGTCGCGAGCAGGAACCAGTCCGGATCGAACGCTCTGCGTTGCCCCACAGTTTTGGGTCGTGGTGGCGCAAGCAGCACAACCAGGATCGTTTGGCTCTTGCGGATCGGAGAGTCGGCCAGGGTGGTCTCCTGCCGGGCCTTCCGGAAGAAGGCCGGATCGGACGGCCACAGGCGCACCGTCTCTTCGATGATGCGCCGGACGTAGCGCAGCTTGACTCCCTGCTCGAAGCGCACCGATGCGCCGTCCATTCCAAGCACCTGGTCGATCTCTTCGCGCGCGCGCTCGATGATCTCGGATTGAGCGACAGGTCGTTCAGGCTAACGACAGAAATGCCGCGGTGATCTCGGGACCTGTTGCAACGGGTTGTCTTGCCGCCCCGTTACAGGGCTGGGGTTACAGCTCCTCCAGCACGGTGAGCAGCTCCTCGAGCAGGGCATCGGCACGATCCTCGATCTCGTCGAAGACGTCGGCGAGACCGTCCAGACTGTCATGGGCACTGCGGCGAGCCGCGATACCGCGTTTGTAGTAGTGCGGGTCGAGGTCGATCTCCGACTCGATCCACGCCGTAGGTCCCTCGTCGCGGTCGCTCTGCTTACGCAGCGGCAGCGGGGCACGGGCCCGCACCCGGCCAGCCAGGTGGTCTCGCACGATCGAGGCGATGGACTGCGCCGTCATCGGCTGCGGCATCAGCGGCAGGTGTCCCCAGCGGTCGATCGGACACAGCAGGGGGTGGCGGGCCTGCCGGTCGGTGAGCGCGCCCTGGTCGACCTCGATCGGGTCGGTCAGGTGCTGGGCAAGCAGGTCGGTGTTCGGGTACGCGTCCAGGAACGCCTGGATCTCCGCCCACCGCCGGTAGACCGCCGCCGGGCTCTCGGCAGCGGCGGACTCCGGTGCCAGGCAGAACCGTTCACCCCCGTCGGTGGTGGCGACGAGGGCGCCGGCATCGAGATGGATGTCGCCGCGGCGCAGCCGGGCCAGTTGCGCGAACGGCATCCCGGTCGCGGCCAGGGTCAACAGGAGCGCGTCGCGGCGGCCGAACAGCCCGCTCGGCCAGCCGGTGACCGGCAGCTCGGCGGCTTTGTGCAGCAGGAGCGGGGCGAACCGGTCGAGGCGGGCGGCGCGGGTGGTGTCGAGGCGGCGGCGGACGGTTTCGCTGCGGCCGGGTGCCGGGTGGCCGTGGCGGGTGTGGACGGTGTTGATCGCCGAGACCCGCCGCCGCTGGGTCGCGGGCGCCGCGGGATGCTCGCGCAGGAACAGCGCGAGCGCCTCGGGGGTGGCGGGCAGCGGGGGCTGGTCGGTGGCGGTGCACCAGTCGGCGAACAGCGCCCAGTCGTGCCGATAGCGGGCCGGGATCCGCAGGCCGGACACCGTTTCCGAAGAATCGTCGAGGCGTTCGGTCGAGGTGCTCACGCTATAAGCCCAGGTTGGTGACGGCGTTGCCGAGCAGGGGGGCGTGTTCGCGGGCGTAGACCTCGAGCATGGCCGGGGTGGTGTGCCCGGTCTGGCGCATGATCGCGTGCGCGGAGGCGCCGTTGCGGAAGGCCTGGGTGACGAACCCGGCCCGCAGCGAATGCCCACCGAGCTGCCGGACGAGGTCGGGGTCGTAGCCCGCCAACTCGGCGCGGCGGCGGATCGCGTGGTGCACCGCCGCCCCCGAGAGTGCAGTCTCGGAGAGGTTGCCGTTGCGGCGGATCGAGCGCAGCAACGGCGCACCCGAGGTGGTGCGCGGTCGCGATCCCCGGCACACGTGCGCGTCGAACGGCTCGGCGTGCCGGAGTAGCCGGATCACGCCGGGGCGCCCGGCGGTGTCGAACGCGGCGACGACCTGCGCCCACCGCAGCCATGCACACGGCGGGCAGCTGGTGTGGCTGTGGGTGAAGGGCAGGGCGCGGACGGTGCCGCGGCCCTCCTGATCGGTCTTCGATTTGCGGAGGCGGATGTGCAGGCCGTCGAGCCGGTGCAACGCCACATCTCCGCAGGTCAGGGCGACGAGTTCGCTGCGGCGGAAGGCCCCGGCGAAGCCGAGCAGCAGGATCGCGGTGTCGCGGCGTTCGACCACTTCGTCGGACCAGCCCTGGCAGTCGGCGCGGGCCTTGTCGACGATGGCGAGGATGTCGGCGGTGAGCAGCGGCGCCCGGGGGCTGCGGGGCCGGTCGCCGGTGGTGGCGTAGTCGCGGCGGATCCCGGACAGGGTCGCTTTCACGAGATCGTCGCCGGTGGGAGCCGGGTGTCCGCTCTGGCGGTGGTGGTGGGCGATCGCGGCGAGGCGGTGCGCGAGGGTGGCCGGGGCGTAGGCCCGCTGTCCCGCCTCGGTGACGGTGTCGGCGCAGGCGACCAGGTAGGCGGCGACGGTGACCGGGTGCGCCGGCACCGCGACATGGCCCTCGCGCGCGCACCAGGTGGTGAAGGCCCGCCACGCCGAGGCGTAGGTGCGGCGGGTGCCGGCGGCCCGCGCCGACGCCACCGACTCCGCGATCCGCGCCGCCGTATCGGGCGCCAGGTCCGGCAGTGCGGGCCCGGCGGAGGTCGCAGGTACTAGGAGCGGCGCGTCCTGGGCGGGTTCGGTCTCCGTATCCACGGGGGGGAACGCTACCGGAGGGCGCCGACACCGTCTGTCCTCGCTCGAGATAGTTGTCGGAGAGCAGGGAGTTCACCTGCGGTGCAACAACTATCTCGAGCGAAGGTGGCGACAGACGTCCAAGATAGTTGTCGTAAATCATCGAATCATCCTTGCAAGAAAGCGGACGGCGTCTCCTGCTCACCTCTCGGCCACTCCGCGTGTGAACCTCTCAGATTCTCCCGTCGCTGCGACCGTGTCGGTGGGGAGTCGAGGCTCGGGGCCGGTTCGGGACTTCGCCGGGTCAGATAACGGTTTCGGCGGGTCCTGTCCGAGCGTGGTGACGCTGCTCGATGCATCGTGTGAGCAACGGATCGAACACGCCGGCCGGGACGGCGCCGTCTGTGACGGTCTCTGTGAGGTAGCCGATCGTTTCGTGTCGGTCCGTCGTGTTCATGTGCAGCAGCCGGTTTCGCCATGCGGCGTCGGCGAGGAAGGTGGTCACCGCGACGGCCACGGGGTATTCGGCGGTCCGGCAGATCGCCGACGACGGACACCACCGTCCGGGGTCCGGTTCGAGAACGGCCATCCGAGCGTGGATGGACCGGAACGGCCACGGCAGTTGCTTGTGCCACTCGTGGACGAGGTGGGACGCGTCTTCGAATGCGTAGCGGACCTGTTCGCGGCCGAACCGCACGATCAGCCGCTGGTGGCGGCGGTGCGCCGCAAGGACATCGGGCAGCGCCGAGATGTCGATACGTGGCCATCGGTCTTCGCACGTCAGCACCGGCCCGCCGGTCCAGATCCGGTGCCGCCGACACAGCACCTGCTCGTGGGTGGCCCATACCCGCACGGGCCGGGCGGGCCCACGCAGCCCGGTGCAGGACGGGCAGTAGTTCGAGGAGCCGACCGCCGTGGGGCGTCCCCGCAGTGCCGGATAGGTGGCGACGTCGTCAGGGGTGCGTAGTTCGGGTAGCGCGAAGATCAGGGTGCGTTCCGGCAGGCCCGTGAGGTCATGGACGGTCTCCCGGTCGGGGAGGGCGGTGTCCGCGACGTGGTGTCCGAATGCGCTGCCCGGCAGTCCGTTTGCCTCGCCGAGCCGGTGTAGGTAGCTGGAGAGATGCTCGTTGGGGAACGGGGCGAGGCGGCGGGGCAGTCGGCGCCGGATGCGGCGGCGGGTCACCGGGGGAATCATGGGCCGGCGGCGGCGCAGTGGGCGGTCGCGGACTCGGCGGCGTGGTCGATGATGGTCTCGTCGAGGGTGCCGCGGGTGATGGACTCGTCCCCGGAGAGGACCGCGCTGATCGCGGCCACGCGGACCAGGTGCGAGAGACTGCTGATCGATCCACCGGTGCGTTGGTGCAGGTATTTCGCGTTGCGGGTGAGGGTGCCCGGCGTGTGGGCGTAGAGGCGCAGCGCGGATTCGAGGGAGGCAACGAGGGCTTTCCATTCGCCGTCGTAAGGAAACGGGCCGGTGCGCACCAGCACCGAACGGGCGGAGATCTGTTGCCCCCGCACCCCGGTGAACAGGCCGGAGCGTTCGACGTTGATGCCGGCGTAGACGAAGGTGGCGGGCATGTGCTCGGTGAAGTATTTCAGGTGATCGGACATGTCCTCGCCGACGCTGGTGGCCAGGTTCAGGTTGTGGATTTCGTCGACGATCACCAGGTCGGTGCGGGCTTCGGTGAGTACCCGGCAGACGGAGTCGGCGATGTCGGTGGTGTTGTGGCGTGACTTGTCGGGCAGGCCCAGGAAATGCGCGAACTCGGCGGCGAGTTTGCGTGGGGAGCCCTTCGGTGGGGTGGTGATGTAGACGACGGGGATGCGGTCCTGGCCGGGGTATTTGCGGCGGATGTTCTGTTCGTGGACCTTGCCGAGCAGTTTGATGCCGGTCGTTTTGCCGCTGGCCCACGGACCGGAGACGATCAGGGCGCGGCGGGCGCCGCATTCGCGTTGGTTGAGCAGGGTCAGCAGCCGGCCCTGGTGGGTGAGGTGGCGGACGGTGGAGGTTTCGATGATCACCAGTTCCGAGTGGTAGGCGATGCGCCGGTCGTCGTATCCGATCCGCTGGGCTGGTGACAACGCCTCCCGGGCGGGGGTGTCGAGGAGGGTGCAGGTGGCGGGTGTGGCGTCGACGAAGGAGCGCCACCCCTCCAGGGTGACCGAGGGAAGTTGCCGCGGATCGAGTTGCTCCTCGTCCGGCGGTGCTGTTACCACCATGTGCGGGACTCCTTGTCGGCGTCGAAGACGGGCAACGGGACGATGTCGGCGACGTCCTCGTCGTCTTCGGGCGCGAACATCGCCGCCGCCGGCGGCGGTGTCCCGGGTATCGGCGTCGGTGCGGCGGTGGCCGCGCGGGTGCGGGCGGCCACCCGCCTGTCCTTCGCGGTTTTCGTGCGGCGCTTGCGGCGGGGATGTGGCGGCGGTGGCGGGCCGGCCCGGTCGAGTAGGTCGTCGACGGCGGCTTTGATCGTCTCCTCCGACGGTGTGCTCGCGCCTCGCTCGGCGACGATCCTGCGGGCATGCTCCCACGCGGCGTCACCGAACGGCTGCGGCATGGCGTGCAGTTGCCGCCAGTAGGCAACGATGAACCCGCCGTCGCGGTGGTTGCGCACCCAGACCCGGGTCACGTCGTACGGGTCGTAGTGCACCTGCCACCGCTTGCCCAAGAGTTTCGGGCCCGAATGTTGGCCGCGATAGCCGTTGAGCTCGTCGCTGTCGTAGATCCGGTGGTTGATCTTGATGCCGTAGGAGTTGATCACCCGAGGAGTCGACGGCAGCAGCGCGATGTAGTCGTCCCCGGACAAGGGGGTCGGCACGTAGCCGGCGACGGTGAGCAGGGCCGCGTACTTCTCGTTCGGGGTCAGCACCCGCTGCGGGTTCAGCGGGTCACGCAGTCCGTCGTGTGGGCGGTTCTGCCAGTGGGTGAGGATCCATTCGTCGAGCAGATCCTGTAGCTCGATCAGGGAGAACACAGCCCGCTCGTCGGCGCCGGTGCCGCGGTGTTCGATCGACGCACCCAGATAGCCCGTAACATACTGAGCGAAGAGCGTTTTCACCGATCCCAGAGTGCGTTCGATGATCGGTTTGGCCGACGTCGTCAACTACACCCAATCTCGACGATCGGTACCGACGTGTGCGGGTGACACACCGGTTCCATCCACTGTTCGGCCGGGACTTCGAGTTCGTCGCGCACCGGCAGAACTGGGGCGAGGACCGGGTCCACCTGCACGACGAGAACGGGGAGCTGTTCTCCCTGCCGGCCGGGTGGACCGACGTCGCCCCGGTCGACCCGTTCGTGGTCGTCGCCGACGGACGTTGTGCGTTCACCACCGACGGGCTGCTGGCGGTGGCGGATCTGATCGACCGGCGCCGGGCGCAGCGCGACGGTGACGAAGACGTCAGGCGGATTACGCCGTGAACGTCAAGAGAATTATGCCGGGACCGACTTTTCGATCCGGACGCGAACACGAGCCTGCAATTGCAAATATTCATGTGCTACAGCAGATAATGGATGGCAGTCGGTGTGTCGCGAAGATTCTTCAGCGCAGCGTCGTCATAATTATATTGACGATCGCATGGTTCAGGAGGCGACATGACCCGGCGCGCAACACCCGAGGACCCCAAGACGGCGGCGCTGCGCGAGGCCCGCAGCCTGAACCCGCACCCCGAAGGGGTGAGCGATCCGGGGTTCTTGACCGAGGAGTTCTTCGACGCCCGGGACGCGGTGCAGGTCAAGTACGAGATGGTGCGAGCCGTCCTGGTGGACGGCCAATCGGTGACCGCGGCCGCGGCGGCGTTCGGGTACTCCCGGCAGACCTACTACCAGGCGGCCGCCGCGCTGGCCGAGGGCGGACTGGACGGGCTGGTCGCCGCCAAGCCCGGCCCCCGCGCCGGGCACAAGCTCACCGGCGAGATCCTGGCCTGGGCCGAGCAGCAGCTCGCCGGCGATCCCGCACTGAAACCGGCCGACCTGGTCGAGCCGATCGAGCAGCGGTTCGGCGTGCGCGTGCACCCCCGCTCCATCGAGCGAGCGGTGGCCCGCGTCCGGGAGCACTCCAAAAGCCGCTGACTCACCCGTCTTCGAGCAGAAGGAGGACCCCGCGCCGGAGCCGGGCAGGTCCCGGTCGCGCTCGGACGCCGACCGGGACGAAGGCCCGCTCGACACCCGGTACGAACAGCTCCGTCACGCCGCCCTGCACGAGGGCGCCCGCGCGTTCCCGCTCGGGCTCGGCGTGCTGGTCGGCAGGGGCGTCACCGCCTGGCGGCGGGCACTGACCCGGCTGACCTGCGACCGCGCCCTGTCCCGCGGCCCCGGCCCGGCGACCACCCTCGGACCGGCAGCGGGCGGTCCGGGCGGCCCGATCGATCTGTCGGGCGCACTGACCGCCGAACTCATCGACGTCCTGGCCGCCGTCGCGCTCGCCGGCGCCGGCCCCGGTCCGCCGCCCCCGTCCCCACCGCCGTGAGGAGAGTCCCACCGATGTTCACCGACACCCACCCGACCGCCGGCCCGTCCAAGGTGACCGCCGCACACCTGCAGCGCCGGGCCCTGCTCTACGTCCGCCAGTCCAGCCTCAAACAGGTCCTGCACAACACCGAGTCCGCGATCCGCCAATACGACCTGCGCGGCAAGGCGATCGCGCTCGGCTGGGCCGCCGACCAGATCACCGTCATCGACATCGACCAGGGCCAGTCCGGGGCCTCGGCCGCCGACCGCGAAGGCTTCGGGCAACTGGTCGCCGACGTCTCCCTCGGCCGCGCCGGAATCGTCCTCGGCCTCGAATGCTCCCGCCTGGCCCGCAACAGCGCCGACTGGCACCAACTGCTCGAACTCTGCGCGATGACCGGCACACTGATCTGCGACGAGGACGGCCTCTACGATCCCCGCACCTTCAACGACCGCCTCCTGCTCGGCATGAAAGGCCAAATGTCGGAAGCTGAACTGCATTTCATCAAGGCACGGCTGCGCGGTGGGCAACTGTCCAAGGCCCGCCGCGGCGAGCTGATCACGCCGCTGCCGGTCGGGCTGGTCTACGACGGAGCCCACCACGTCATCCTCGACCCCGACACCGCGGTCCGCGGCGCGCTGGCGCACCTGTTCAGCACCTTCGAGGCCACCGGATCGGCATCCGCGTGCGTCAAGGCGTTCCACACCGCCGGGCTGCTCTTCCCCTGGCGGCACCTCAAAGGCCCCCGCAAGGGAGAGATCGACTGGAAGCCGCTGGCCCACAGCACCGCGCTGCGGGTGCTGCACAATCCCCGATACGCCGGCGCCTTCACATACGGACGGCACAGCCACCACACGATGCCGGGTGGCAAGACCGTCACCACGCAACTGCCCCGCGAGCAGTGGGTTTCCTTCATCCCCGGCGCCCACCCCGGATACATCACCCTCGACCGGTACGACGCCAATCTCGCACGCCTGCAATCGAACGCGGCCGCACACGGGCGTGAGCGCCGCAGCGGGCCGCCGCGGGAAGGGCCGGCGCTGCTGCAGGGCATCATCGTCTGCGGCCGGTGCGGGCTGAAGATGACCGTCCGCTACCACCACCGCCGCGGCACCGAGGTGCCGACCTACATGTGCCAACGCGACGGCATCGAGAACGGCCGACCGGTCTGCGCCACCATCCCCGGCCAGGACCTCGATCAGGCGATCGGGCAACTGCTGATCGACACCCTCACCCCGCTCACCGTCGAAGCGGCCCTGCAGGTCTCGGCCGAGCTCGAGCACCGGGCCGCCGACGCCGACCGGCTACGTGCCGCGCACGTCGAACGCGCCCACTACCTCGCCGACCTGGCCCGCCGCCGCTACCTGGCCGTCGACCCCGCCAACCGGCTGGTCGCCGACACCCTCGAGGCCGACTGGAACACCGCCCTCCGCGCGCTGAACCAGGCGCAGGAGAGCTACGAGAGGGCCCGACACGAGGGCACCGGACACCTGACCGACGCGCAGAAGACCCGAATCAATCAACTGGTCACCGACCTGCCCGCGATCTGGAACGACCCGGACACCCCGCAGCGCGAACGCAAGCGCATCGCCCGACTGCTGCTCACCGACGTCACCATCACCCGCACCAGTGACACCATCACCGCGCACCTCCGCTTCCCCGGCGGAGATCACACCACGCTCACCCTGCCGACACCCAAACCTATTGGAGAGCAACGCAAAACATCAGACGAGGTCGTCGCCGCCGTTGGCGAACTACTCGACGACCACACCATCGGCGAGATCGCCGACCTCCTGCGCCAACGTGGCCTGACCACCGGCACCGGCGAACCCTTCCACCGACTCAGCGTCGACCGCGTCATCCGGACCTACCGGCTGCGCAGCCGCCGCCAACGCCTGCGCGCCGCCGGTATGCTCACCCTCGCCGAGACCGCCGCCGCCCACGGCGTCACCAAAGACACCGTCAAGGCCTGGCGGCGGGCCGGAATTGTCGGAGGCCAACGGTATAACGACAAGGGCGAGTACCTCTACACCCCACCCGACCCCGACAACCCGCCCGACTGCCCGAAGATCGGCCGCCGCACGAAAGGCCCCTGACCAGCCCAAACGTCAACACCGCACGAATCAACCCGAAGAGGTGCAGTATGCAACCCGAGGTTTGTCGGTGGGAGTGTCCGGATGGGCGGGCTGCGCATTGATCCCGAATCTGTGACAGGCGCTGCGGAAGGTCGACGACAGGTACACGCTGCCGTGGTCGTAGACGATGGTCTCGGGCATGATCACCGGCCGGGCCGCGGCATTCTCGAGCCGGGCATCGATCGAGCGCATCACCCGGTACGGCAGCGCCGAGTACGCCATCGACACCGCCTGCGGCCAGCCGGGACGCATCGGCTCCGGGGTCATCGCCTTCGCCAGCAGCAGAGACGCGTCCACCGCCTTGGTCGTCGGACGCAGGACCGCAGCGGCGATCGTGCGGGTCGCGACATCCACCAACGCGGTCAGCTCGACCCGCCCCGCCAGATCCTCGTCGAGGCGCACTGCCACATCGAAGGGGGTCGAGTCGATCTGCATCCACTCTCCCGGCCGAGTAGCCACGACCGTCCCGAACGGCGCCTGCGGTTGCCTGTCGAGGGTGCGCCGGGTGCGAGCGGGCCCGGTGGCGTGGCGACCTTCCCGCAGACGCCTGAGCAGCCTGTTGAACGTTTGATGTGAAATTAGCGGTACAACTCCTGCTCCATGCGCTGCCACCACTCTCTTCTCGACTTCACGCCGGAGTCGAGCCGCGGTGCCCGACGAGGAACGGACATTCTCGGCGAGGACCTCCTCGAGCGCGGCCAGGTAGCGAGGATCGGTACGCCCGGTAACAGGACCTTCGCGGATCGCCCGGCGGTCGATGAGCCCCGCAATCCCCTCACGCTCATACCGTTGCCGGTATCGCTGAAACACCCTCAACACCATGTGCTCCCCGTCAGCGGCGAGTTCGGCGATCTTCGTGATCTCCCGTTCCCGCAGCGAGGTGCTCGTGACGTCGTATCCCCGGCGCGGCGACGTTCCGGGCGCCGCGTCGATCGGGACTCCATCGACAACCTCGGTAACGTGTCGCTCGAGCCGACAGGCCCGCTCGCGGACCGTCACCGGCAGGGCCTCGAAGTAGTGCGGTCGGATGCGACGCCGCCGGAATGTGGTGGCGACCGGCTCGAAGGTCGGGTCTGCCAGCAGAGCCGTCAGTTTGATCGCCACCCGCATCGCGCCGACTCCGTCGCGCACAGTCAGAAAGACGATCTCGCCGTCGAGTCCGGCGATCTCGTACAGACCGTCCCGGAAGCGCACATGGTCACCCAACTGGAGGGCACCCGGCGGTCTACCGGCCATGACAGAGGTTCTCCGTGACCATCGATTCGGTCGACAGCAGCAGGTCGTCCAACCGCGTCTGCAACGCGTGCGTCCACAGCAGATGAAACAGGCTCGGCAGGACCGCAACAGGATGGCCGACCCGACTCGCCAACTCCCCTATCGAGACCTGACCCGATCCACGCACCATGGTTACCAGTTCCCGGCCCACGTCCACGTCCAAAACGCGTCGATGGCGGTATCCGGCGAGCCAACGCAGGTTCGACAGCCGCACCGGTGGCAGTTCACCGACGCGGCGATAGCTCCAGCCGACCTGTTCGCACACCCGAGCGGTCTCGCCGAACACAACCCGATCCCCGGGCCCGATCAGAGCATCCGGACGCACATCGACCACGTCCCCACGCCCATCGTCATATCGGAGGAAGAAGTCCGGGACGTGAGAGCAGGCTTCGCCGTCGATGACGAAATCCAGCCGAAAGGGCTGGGCTGCCATCCCGACAACCGCACGATCGTGATCGGCGCTGATCACAAAATCCCGCTCCACCCACGACTCGTACGCCACGTGACGATTCGTAGTGGCACACCACCAGAGCCCGGCGTAGTTCTTCTGCCCTTTGTACGAGGCGATCCGCCTGATCGGCGACGCCACTTCCAGCGGCTGCGCATCCCAATCGAAGCCGAGCCCAGCGGACACCGGCTCGCCTTCCGCCGGCAAGTACGTGATGCGTTCGACGACTCGCACAGGAGCCGCCGCGGCCGCCTGCATGGATTCGACATTAAACGACAGGACTCCCCGAACCGTGCAACCGACACCGCGTGTCAGGTCCCGTCTGGTGTGGCGAGGCTGATTCTCGGTGAACTGCGGCTCGCCATGCGGGGTCTGTGCTGCCATGTGTCGTTGTTTCCCGTCTGAAGTGGCGGATTTCTGGTCGGGGTGGTGGGTTCGTGCGCGTGGCGGTCCGGGATGTGTCATCGGCTCGGGGTGTGGTGTCGGTAGGTGAATCTGTAGGTGTGTCGGTGCTGGGCTTGGTGTTGGTCGACCCAGCGGCGTAGGGGGTCGTTGTCGGTGTGCAGGCCTGCGGTCCAGCCGAGGAATCCGAGACGGTGGGCGATGTGCAGGTAGAACGGTCGCTGTTCGTGGACCAGCTCCGCGAGCCCGATCCGGCGACGCCAGGTCGGATCGATCAGGATTTCGGCGAGGATCACCGTCTCGGGCAGAACGAGCAATCGGGTCGGCAGCAGCTGTGGGGCGTGGTTGACGGCGTTGACCGCGTCCTCACGCGCGTTCCATCGCCGGGTGAGCCGCCGGTGCAGGAGCGGATCGGGGTTCCGCCGCCAGGCGATCATGATGTCTTGGGCGGTGTTGACATGGCTGGAAATCCAGTCGGGGTCCTCGTCGCTGCGAAACAGCTTGTCGCGCCGATGGATCGCTTTCGCGATCTCGGGTGCGGAGCTGAGGTTCACCGGCGGCTGTGCGGCGCACTCCCCGAGCCAGAGCTGATGCCGGCGGCAGTAGCCCTCGGCCGCCGACGAGTAGACCCTGATCACGGGAGCGCCGGGAATCTGTGCGATGCAGCGAGGGCAGTGCGTGCGCGTATGTGAGCTGACGCCGGCGAAATGCAGGCTGGGTGTGGCGGGGTCGATGGCATCGCGCCGCGGACCGGGCATCGGCAGGCTGCGTGCCAGTTGCTTCAGCGGGATGCCCGCGAATATCGCGAGCCGCTGCCGGGCGGCGAGGTTGAGCTGGACGTCCCAGTTCTTGAGGACCATGAATCGGTCCGGGCTGGTGTTGTCCGGGTGCCCGATCGACCGGAGCAGTGTTGTCGGCCTGACCAGTTCGTTCGCGGCAGCGAGCCGGAACACGAAGGACAGGGTCGTCTCGCCGCGGACCGGGCGAACCCGGAACGGCAGCGGGACGGCGGGCTTGTGCCAGAGCGGAAGAACGGTCATGACAGCGGCTTGCGGCGCGGGTCGTATTGATTGCCCGCAGCGATGTCGAGGATGACCGCTTCGAGGTGGGCTTTGGTGATCTTCTCGGTGCCGTCGCTGATGGCGTCGTTGGCGGCCTCGTAGATCAGCTGATCGAGGCTGCCGATCATGCCGCCGGTGCGGGCGTGCAGGTAGGGTGCCCAGTCGATCAGGGTTCCGGGTGTGTGGCGGTGCAGCCGCAGTGACTGCTCCATCGTGGCGACCAGCTTCTTCCAGTCGTTCTTGGCGGCGATGGTGTGGTAGGAGAACGGCCCGGTGGTGACCGGGATGAACCGGCCGGCGATCTGCCGGCCCCGGACGCCGGAGAACAGGTTGGTTTCTTCCAGGTCCAGACCGGAGTACACGAACGTGGCGGAGATCGAGTCGAAGAAGTATTTCAGCTGGTCGGATGCGTCTTTTCCCTTCTTCGTCGACAGATCCAACCGGTGGATCTCGTCGACCAGGACCAGCCGGGTGCCGGCCCGGCGCATCACCGCGGCGACCGCGTGCGCGAGGGCTTGTGGGGAGTCGTGGCGGCCGACGGGCAGTCCCAGGAACACCGCCATCTCCCCGGCCAGGGCCTTCGGGTCGGCGTCGGGTGGAATCACGATGTAGACCACCGGGATGCGGTCGGGGATCCCGGGATTGCGGCGTTCGAAGTCGAGCTGGAACCGGCGACCCAAGTGCGTGATCGACGTCGATTTTCCGGTCCCGCTGCCGCCGGAGACCAGCAAGCCCCGCCGGCCGAGCTGCTTGCCGCGGTTGTTGACGATCAGTTTCTGCCCGGTGTGCAGAACCTTGCGGATGTCGGGAGTGGCGACCAGCAGCAACGACGAGTGATAGTCCTGCCGGGCCTCGTCGTAGAGTTCCCGCTCGAGTTCGTCCATCCGCTCACGATCGCTGCCGGAGAGCATCTGCGGTGGTTGAGGATGGGCCGTGCCGACGAACGACGACCAGCCCTCCTTGGTGGCCAGCGGGTGCCGGGCATCGAGATGTATCGAGCTCACCAGCGGCCTTCCTGCTCGTCGAAGGCATCGAGCAGCCCGAACGGCACCACGGTCTCGGCGTCGGCCTCGATCGTCGGATCCGATTCCGCCTGGACCGGCGGTGCGGGCGGCAACGCCGGGGGCCGGGCCGGTTCGGGCAGGGCGGTGGGCCATCGGCCGACCTCGGTGACCTCCACGGGCAGGTGGTTGGGCATCTCGCGGGTGCACGCATGGCGAGCCAGCGGACGGCGGGTGTCGGGGCCGGCTTCGGCGCGGCGCAGCAGCGCGGCCAGGATCACCGCGACCGCCATCTCGTTGGCGTCGTCGACGCCGCGCTGCGCTGCCAGTTTCCGTGCTGCGCGCCAGGTGAAATCGGCGAACGGCTGCCGCACGATGTTCCGGTGCGTCCACGGGACGGTGATCCAGCCGCGGCCGCGGTGGTTCCGGACCCAGACCCGCGAGACGTCGTAGGGGTCGTAATGGACCTCCCAGCGGCCGCCCTTGGTGACGATGCCCGAGGATTCCCCGGCGAAACCGCGCAGCTCGCTGCTGTTGTAGGTGCGGTAGTCGATCTGAACACCGGCATCGCCGATGGCGCGCCATTGCGCCGGCAACAACTCGATATAGTCCTCGCCGGTCAAGGTGACCGGGACATACCCGGCCGCGGCGATCAGCGCCGCGTAGACATCGTTCGGTGACGCGTTCTCGGTGGGGGTGAAGGGGTGCCGCAGCCCCTCGTGCGGGCGGGTCTGCCAACCGGCCAGCACCCATTCGTCGAACAACTCCTGCAGATCCGCCAGCGACCAGACGGCGCGCTCGTCGACGTCGGTGCCGCGGCGGGTGACGTCGCGGCCGGTGTAGCCGGAAACATGCTGGCAGAACAGGGTATTGATCGAGGAGAAGGTGCGTTCGACGATGGCCTTGTCGGTCGGGGTCAGCACGTGCGCGGGCTGCACCGAGATGCCCAAGGTGTCCGCGGCGCGGGCGAACACCTCCGACATGAACACCTTGCCGTGGTCGATCACGACGGTGTCCGGGACGATCACCGGTTTGGCGGCCGCCATCGCCATCCGCGCGTCCAGTGTCACCAGCCGCCGATACGGGATCCGCGACGCCGCCAGCGCCAGCGCATGGTCCCAGCCCGGCCGCATCGGCTCGGGAACGCTCATCCGCGCCAGCATCAGCGCAGCGTCGACGGCTTTCGCGCCGACCGGCCGGAGCACTCCCGCGCCGATGGTGCGGGTGGCGATATCGACGGCCAGCACGAGCTCGGCGCGACCGATCACCCCGTTGTCCATCACCGCCATCACATCGATCGGGGTGGTGTCCAGATGCACCAGCTCCCCCGGCCGCGCGGCGGTGGCCGGGGTGTAGACCTTGTCGGGCCTGTGCGCCGCCGACCGGCGGGTGAGCGCCGAACCGAACGTGTGCCGGCCCTGGGCCAGCACGTCCAGCAGCCGGTAGAACGTCGTCTTCGACGGCATCGGCACCACCCCGGGCCCGTGTTCGTCGTCGAGCATCTGCTTCACCCTCGCGATGACCCGCGATTTCGTGCCCGTCGACGTGCCGGTCTGGGCGTCGATCACCGCCGTCGCCGCGGCAATCACCCGCGGGTCGACCTGCCCGGTCGGCGCGGCCGTCCTGGTGTAGCGGGTGTCGACCAGCCCCCACAACCCCTGCTCGCGGTAGCGCTGCCGCATCCGCTGCACCGTGCGGGCGCTGGTCTGGCGGCCGGCCGCGGTCAGCTCCGCGGCCTTTCGCGTCTCCCTCGACTTCAGCGAGAACACCGTCGGGTCGTACCCCGGCCGCGGCTGCGCATCCTCCGGAGTGTCCGGAAGCAGACCCGTCTCGACCTCGATCACGTGACGTTCCCAGTCCCTGGCCGCCTCCAGCACCTTCTCCGGCAGCGAGGCGAGCAAGTTGCTCGGCTCGATCTTCGGTGCCGGAGCCGCACCGACCAGTTCGAAGTCCTCCGCTGCCAGCAGGAACGACAACGCCACCACGCTCGATTCGCCCGCCTCGGACAACAAGCGGATCTTGGTACCCGAGAGCGCGACGACCGCGTGCGCCGTGCCCTCGAACACGACCCGGTCGCCGACCGACACCACCGGACGTGGCGACCTCATCACCACCCCTGCTCGGACAACGGCACCGACCGGGCACTCGCCAGATCCGCCACGTCCGCCACGTGCGGCGACACCCGCACCACCGTCCGATGGGACAACACCAGCGCCAGATCCGCGAGCAGCCAACGTCGCCACATCAAGTGATAGAGCACCGGCAAGGTGCCCAGCGGATCCCCGGCCGCCTCCGCGCCGTCGAGCAGCGGCTGCGGGCATGCGAACACCTGCAGCAGGTCCCGTGCCGTCGGCTCGTCGAAACAGCGGGGATGCCGGTAGCCGCCCAACCAACGGTGGTTCGCCGCCAGCACCGGGTCCAGCCGGTCCCACACCGCGTACTCCCAGCCGACATCGCCGCAGGCCCGTGCCGTCGCCGCGAACGCTTCCCGATCCCGGTCCTTGATCCGCTCGGACGGCCGTGAATCCAGCACCAGGGTGCGCCCGTGGTCGAGCCGGACCAGGAAGTCCGGGGTGTGCCGCCGCCTCCGGCGCGTGCCGGCGTCCCACAGCAGTGTGAACGGCTGCGACACCACATCCGACACGGTCGGGTCGAAATCCAACGCCACCAGATGATCCCGCTCCACCCACGACTCGAACCCGATCCGCCGGCCCAGCGTCGCCGACCAGTACCAGCCGGGGAAGTTCTTCTGCCCCCGGTACGACGAGAACGACCGCACCGGACCCCCGATCTGCGCAGCGACCTGTGGAAACGACTGCCACGGCAGCCTCCGCCGGTCACCGGAGACCGTCACGAACTCCACCTCGACCCAGCAATCACCCCGGGCACTCGCATCGTCTCGGAGCTCGGAAGCAGTCAGCACCGGAACATCTTCGCCACTTCCGGTGGGAACCCGCCACCGATCCGCCACTTCTCCCGGGAATCCGCCACCTCGATCGGGAACCGACAAGCGTGCGACAACTATCTCGGACGACGCCTTCCGGATGCGACACCTATCTCGGACATCGCACCGACAACGTGGACAAGGACATCTCCGAGCGTAAAAACACGCTCACCACGGGGTTCGCGGGGATCGCTGCGTAAATGGGAATTTTCGTCACCATCTGTAAGCCGTAAACCTAGACCGAATGCAGAAGTGTCTTCATCGTCCCCCGCAGGCGGACGGTGCCCCCAGGCCACGACCCCGGCGAGACAGCCGCGAGGTTCGTCGCGCAGTGGGTGCGGCTCACCGACGCGATCACGGACCGACGCCGATCGCGCGCCGGTCCCTCGACCTGTCCGTGCTCGACCGGACCGGGCGCCGCACCGCCCGGCGCGCACCGCGGGTGCTGCGGGCGGCCGCGGCTCTCGCCCACGCCCGACAGCACCGGCAGGCGCGGTAAGCGTGGGCCGGAAGCCGGAGTGAACAGCCCAAACCCTCCCCGCGGTGCGTGCGGCCTTTCTAGACTCGGGGTATGACAGCGCTGCGAATCTCCGACGAGCCGGTCGACCACTCGAAGATCGAGAAGCGGGCACCGTCGGTGGCTCAGCTCTTCCTCGACCGAATTGCGGCCAGCCCCGGCACGGAGGCGTTCCGGTTCCCGAAGGACGACGGGTGGGAGAGCGTGACCTGGCAGCAGGTCGGTGACCGCGTCCGTCTGCTGGCGGCCGGGTTGATCGCGCTCGGCATCGAGCCCGAGGACCGGATCGCGCTGGCGTCGTCGACCCGGTACGAGTGGGTGATCGTCGACCTCGCGGTGATGTGCGCGGGCGCTGCGACCACGACGGTCTACCCCACCACCAAGGCTCCCGACGTCGGGTTCATCGTGTCCAACTCGGGCAGCCGCGTGGTCGTCGCCGAGGACAGGACACAGGTCGACAAGCTCGTCGAGCAGCGTGCACAGCTACCGGACGTGCAGCAGGTGGTCGTGATCGACGGCCCCGGCGACGGGAACTGGGTGATCACCCTGGCCGACCTCGAGGAGCGCGGTCGGCAGCTGATCGCGGAGTCGCCGAACGTCGTCGAGGACCGGGTCCGGGAGATCCGGCCGGATCACCTCGCCACCCTCATCTACACGTCCGGCACCACCGGCAAGCCGAAGGGCGTGCGGCTGCCGCACTCGGCGTGGACGTACACCGCCGCCGCTGTCGATGCCCTCGGCATTCTCGGTCCGGACGACCTGCAGTACCTGTGGTTGCCCCTGTCGCACGTGTTCGGCAAGGTGCTGCTGAGCCTGCCCCTGCAGGTGGGCATGCCCACCGCCATCGACGGCCGGGTCGAGAAGATCGTGGAGAACCTCGCCGTGGTGCAGCCGACCTTCATGGGCGCGGCGCCACGCGTGTTCGAGAAGGCCCACGCGCGCATCGAGGCGATGATGGCGGAGGAGGGCGGCGCCAAGAAGAAGATCTTCGACTGGGCCGTGGGGGTCGGAACACGGGTCTCGAAGGCCAAGCAGGAGGACCGCAACCCGTCGCCGCTGGACCGGCTGCAGTACAAGCTCGCCGACAAGCTCGTCTTCACCAAGATCCGGGAGCGGTTCGGCGGCCGGCTGCGGTTCTTCGTCTCCGGGTCCGCTCCGCTGGACCGCGACGTCGCACAGTGGTTCGATGCCGTCGGCATCATCGTCCTCGAAGGCTACGGACTGTCGGAGACCTCCGCCGCGTCGTTCCTCAAC
This sequence comes from Rhodococcus sp. DMF-1, assembly GCF_021441945.1. Classification (NCBI taxonomy): domain Bacteria; kingdom Bacillati; phylum Actinomycetota; class Actinomycetes; order Mycobacteriales; family Nocardiaceae; genus Rhodococcus; species Rhodococcus sp. DMF-1. Next base: position 4,568,032 of record NZ_CP090442.1, on the reverse strand, counting down.
CGGCCGCTCGCGTACCGTTTCGGCACGGTCGGCTGGCCCTTCCCGGAGACCGAGGTCAAGATCGCGGAGGACGGGGAGATCCTCATCAAGGGTCCCGGTGTGATGAGCGGTTACCACGATCGTCCCGACGCGGACGCCGAGGCGTTCGAGGACGACGGCTGGTTCCACACCGGGGACATCGGCGAGGTCGACTCCGACGGGTTCCTGCGGATCACCGACCGCAAGAAGGACATGTTCAAGACGTCACAGGGCAAGTACGTCGCGCCGTCCGCCATCGCCGCGACCTTCAAGGGTCTGTGCCCCTATGCGAGCGAGATCATCGTCCACGGCGAGGGCCAGCCGTACTGCGTGGCGCTGGTGGGCCTCGAGCCCGAGGCGATCCACGAGTGGGCCGAGAAGAACGGCCTGGGCGGCAAGTCGTTCGAGGAGATCGCGCACGACGAGAAGACCCGAGACCTCATCGGCGGTTACATCGACCAGCTCAACGAGCAGCTCAATCGGTGGGAGCAGGTCAAGAAGTTCACCATCATCGACCGCGAGCTGTCGGTGGAGGCCGGGGACCTCACGCCGAGCATGAAGCTGCGTCGCAAGATCGTCATCGACAACTTCTCCGACCGGCTCAGCGGGCTGTACGGATGAGCGGCCTATCCTCGGTGGCATGACGAGTAGTGCACGACCGAGTTTCCCCCAGTACGTCGGATACCTGTTCGGCCGCACGCTCCCCGACTCGCTTCAGGACTGGGTCCGCAACGACCTCGTCGGCCCCGGCGCGACGGTGCGGTACCTCGTGCGGTTCACCCTGCCGATCGTGCCGTTCCTCGCGCTGTTCCTGCTCATCCCCGGGCCGGTGTGGGTGCCGCTGGCGATGATGGCGCTGCTGTTCATCCCCCTGGTGTACTTCGCGATCGCCCTGATGCAGATCTGGCGGCGGCACCGCCTGGAGCAGCACGGCCTGGACCCGAACCTGCTCGGCGAGAAGGCGCGCGTGCGGGCCGATCGCGAACGCGACGAGTACGAGCGGCGATTCGGGCGCTGACCGAGCGGGCGCTGACCGAGCGGGAGGTGCCTGCGCCGAGATCGGCGGCGTGACACCCACTCGACGCGCTGCCCCGGACTGAACGCGCCGACCGGGCGCGCGACGTCCTAGGACAGGACCTCGACGAGGGTGGTCGCCGAATCACCCGTCATGTACTGCTCGACGCTGTCGAGGTGCCTGCGCCAGAATGCTTGTGCCGCTTCGGAATCGCCTTCGCGCAGCAGTGTGACGAGCTTGCGGTTGGCGCGCAACGCCACCGCCGCCTCGGGACGATCCGCCGCATCGGCGCGCGTGGAGAGATACAGCGCGTTGTGGGCGTCCATGATGTCGAGCAGCATCCCCGCGAGGGCCGCCATCGTCTGGTTGCCGGCCAGTTCCATCACCGCCCGGTGCACCTCGGTGTCGTACCTGGCGAAGGCCGCGGGGTCGCCGAGGAGGCCCTCGCCCCGCTCGACCAGTTCGGCGAGCGTGTCGATCCGCCCGGCCGGGGCGGCGGCGAGCAGGCCGACGCCGTCCACCTCGAGTTCGGTGCGGGCGCGGTACACGTCGGCGAGCGGGACTCCCCGGTACTGCAGCAGCAGGCCGGTGTAGCGGGCGGCGGTCGAGCCGTCCGGTGCCTGCACGCGGGCGCCGCCGTGGGCGCCGCGCAGGACGGTGATGATGCCTTCCGACTCCAGGATGCGGAAGGCCTCCCGCAGCGTGGGACGGGAAACGCCGAAGCGTTCCATGAGCGCGGCCTCGTTCGGCAACGGCTCGCCGGCGTGCAGTTCCCCGGTGATGATCTGCCGGCGCAGGCTCGCGGCGATCAGCTCACCTGCCTTGGGCACGCGAACAACCGTCGAGCTTCCGTCGAGTGGCATTTGACCGTCCTGTGTGCGAAATCCATCCCAGCCCCGATGGCTCTTAGGATACAAGAATCTACCCGTTTGGAACTCAAACAGGCAGATGATCTGCCGGTATCCGCCCCGCGCCGACCGGACGGCGTTCTCCTACTACTCTCGGCGACATGAGCGAACCCTCCACCCACGACGTTCCGGCCACCGCCGACCTCGCCGACGAGATCGGTCCCGACATCCGCAGCTGCGACACGCAGTTCATCCAGTTCGGCGGCCACGAGGTCTTCGCCGGCCGGATCACCACCATCCGCTGCTTCCAGGACAACCTGCTCGTCAAGCAGACCCTGAGCGAGCCCGGCAACGGCGGTGTCCTCGTCGTCGACGGCGACGCCAGCGTGCACACCGCTCTCGTCGGCGACATCATCGCCGGCCGCGGCGTCGACAACGGCTGGGCCGGTGTCGTCGTCAACGGCGCGGTCCGGGACTCGGCCATCCTGCGCACCCTGGGGATCGGCATCAAGGCACTCGGCACCAACCCGCGCAAGAGCACCCAGACCGGGTCCGGCGAGAAGAACGTGCCGGTGGAGTTCGGCGGCGTCACCTTCAACCCCGGCGAGATGCTCTACAGCGACCACGACGGCATCGTCGTCCGCGCCGAGAACTGACCGGGGGCCGGCATGCTCATGGCGCTGCGTACGGCGCGGACATTTCTTCGCGCCCGCAAGGCGGATCCGGTCCGGCCGCACGAGACGGTGCGCACTCCGTTCCGCGTGGCCGTCGCCGACCTCGACGCGGCGATGCACATGAACAACGGCCGGTACCTCACCATTCTCGACCTCGGCCGGTTCGAGTTGTTCGTCCGTACCGGACTCTGGCAGGCCCTCCGCCGGCACCGGTGGCAGACGGTCGTCGTCGTCCAGACGGCGACCTACCACCGGTCGCTGCGGCATCGGCAGCAGTTCGACGTGGCGACCCGCCTCCTCGGTACCGACGCCAGGAACCTGTACGTCGAACAGCACGTGACGGTGGACGGGGCGAGCAGTGCCCGGGCCGTGATCGGACTCCGCGTGCTCGATCGCGACGGCCGCTCCGTCCCGCCGGACACCGTCGCGCAGGCGTTCCCCGCCCTCACCGACCTGCCCGACCTGCCTGCCTGGGTGCACGACTGGTCGCAGAACGTCCGCGCGGCGCACGCCTCCTGAGGTCGCGCCACACCGGGATGGTGGCGCGGTCCGGCGACAGTGCCCACACTGGAGGAATCACGGCCGCACGCGCGGCCCGCGACCTCAGGAGGCCCTCATGGGCGAGAACAACCCGTTCGGATTCGACCCGGAGGACCTCGACCGTGTCTTCCGCGACGCCGGGGAGGGGTTGCGCGATCTGGCCGCCAAGATCGGCCGGTTCGTCGAGCAACCGGACGCCGGAATCCCGTGGGCGAGCATCTTCCCCGACCTCGCGGGCGCACCCCGCACCCGCCCGGCACCGCCCACCGCCGGCGAGACCGGCGACGGTGTGTGGGTGATCTACACGCTCGACGACGACGGGACCGCCCGCGTCGAGCAGGTCTTCCCCACCGAACTCGAGGCGCTGCGCGCGCACAAGAACAACACCGACCCGCGCCGATCGGTGCGCTTCCTGCCGTACGGCGTCACCGCCGGGATCCTGGACCGGCGCGAGGAGAAGGACCACGGGGACAAGGACACGGACGAGACCGGCTGACAACACATCCGGGACGGCGTCCGTCTCCCGCACCCGGGCATCGGGTGCCGGCCGGTCCGGTGCGGGGAGGTCGACCGAAAACGGGTGCGCCCCGGCCCGTATGCGCGCACACTGATAACCAGGAGGTCGTCATGCGAGCGCTGAAGGGCCTGCTCAATGCGGTGCTGGGGATCCTCACGGCCGTGCTCGGCGCGGTGGTGGGACTCCTCGCGGCGGTGGTGTGGCTCGTCGGCGGGGTGCTGTGCGTGACGATCATCCTGATTCCGCTGGGCATTCCCGTCATGAGGCTCGCGCACCGCCTGTTCGCCCTCGGCAAGCAGGTGCGGCAGCTCCCCTGAAAATCGCAGGGGTTCGAGGATTCCGGAGACGGCAGCTGTAGTCGTACCGCCGTCACCTCGGGGCTCACGCCCCCGACGTCACGCGCGCGGCGGCGGTCCCGATCTCCACGACGTCCCCGACGTGCAGCTGCCGCCCGCGCCGCACCTCCACCTCGCCGTTGACGCTGACGAGCCCCTCGGCGATCACTTCCTTCGCCTCGGCGCCGGACTCGATCAGGCTCGCCAGTTTGAGGAATTGACCGAGCCGGATGGACTCGTCGCGGATGGGCACCTCGAACACGTCGGACATGGGGGCCAGTCTCTCACCCGGGACGACCGCTCCCCGCCCGCCCGGCCCCGTTCTCCCGCACACTGGACGGGTGAGCCGCCCCGGTATCGTCTGGTTCCGCCGCGACCTGCGGCTGCGGGACCTGCCCACCCTGCTGTCCGTCGCCGACTCCACCGACCGTGCCCTCGCCCTGTTCGTGCTCGACGAGTCGCTGCTGCGTCCCTCCGGTTCCCCGCGCCGCACCTTCCTGATGCGGTGCCTGCGCGCCCTCGACGAGGATCTCGGCGGCCGTCTGCTCGTCACCCACGGCGACCCCGCCACGGTCGTTCCGGCGCTGGCCCGGGAACTCGACGCCGACGCGGTGCACGTCAGTGCCGACCACGGACCGTACGGCACCCGCCGCGACGACGCCGTCGAGCGGGCGCTCGGCGACGTCCCGCTGCTGCGCACCGGCTCGCCCTACGCCGTCGCCCCCGGCCGCATCCGCAAGAGCGACGACACCCCCTACAAGGTGTTCACCCCCTTCCAACGGGCGTGGCACGAGCACGGCTGGCGCGCACCCGCCGTCACCGACGCCGGCACCGTCGACTGGATCGACCCCGGCGGTCTCGACGCGCGCGTACCGATCCCCGCCGACGACGACCTCGACGGCGCCACGCTGCCGCCCGCCGGTGAGGCGGCCGCGCTGCACCGCTGGCACGAGTTCCGCGACGACGACCTGCCGCACTACGACACCGACCGGGACCGGCCCGATCTCGATCGCACCAGCCGTCTCTCGCCGTACCTGAAATTCGGGTGCATCCATCCGCGCACCCTCCTGCACGACGTGCGCTCCGACCGCAGCGCGGGCGCGAACCGTCTGCGCAGCGAACTGGCCTGGCGCGACTTCTACGCGGACGTGCTGTACCACCGGCCCGACACGGCCCGCCGCAACTACAACCGCCGCTTCGACGACATCGCCTACGACCGCGGACCCGACGCCGAACGCAACTTCGCCGCATGGAAACAGGGCCGCACCGGCTTCCCCATCGTCGACGCGGGCATGCGGCAGCTGCTCGCCGAGGGCTGGATGCACAACCGGCTCCGCATGATCGTCGCGTCCTTCCTCGCCAAGGATCTGCACCTGCCCTGGTGGTGGGGTGCCCGGCACTTCATGGACCGGCTCGTCGACGGCGACCTGGCCTCGAATCAGCACGGGTGGCAGTGGACCGCGGGCAGCGGAACCGACGCCGCGCCCTACTTCCGGGTGTTCAACCCGCTCACGCAGGGGGAGAAGTTCGATCCGACGGGTGAATACGTGCGCCGCTGGGTACCCGAACTGCGAGGTGTGGACGGCAAACGCGTGCACCGGCTCCCGGACGGCCCGCCGGACGGGTACCCCGAGCCGATCGTCGACCACGCCCACGAAAGACAGGTGGCGCTCGACCGCTACGGGCGGATCGGCGGAAAAGGCTGACCCATCCGGGCCGCGCACCACTCCGAATACCGAGGGGACGGAACGCCCGTCCCGGACGGACAACCGAGAGGAACACCACCGTGCGAGAACTCGTCGAGACAGCGTTCATGGCAATCCACACTCCTCTGGTGAACGCCTACACCATCCTGATCAACATGATTCCCAGCTGATTCCGCGGCGGCGCCGGGACGATCCCGGCGCCGCTTCCGCGAACCCGGACCAGGCGGAGGAAGGCACGATGGGCATCACGTATTCGAGCGTCGTCGACGCGCCGCGCGGCGACGTCTTCGACTGGCACAGCCGGCCGGGCGCGATCATGCGTCTGCTCCCCCCGTGGCAGCCGCTGCGGGTGATCTCCGAGAGCGAGTCCCTGAAGTCGGGCCGGGCCGTGCTCGGCCTGCCCGGCGGACTGCGGTGGGTCGCCGAACACCAGGCCGACGCCTACGACCCGCCCGCGCGATTCGTCGACAGCGTCGGCCGCGACGGGCTCACCTCGCTGCCCGCCGGACTGGTGATGCCGTGGCGGCACGAGCACACCTTCGAGGCGCTCGGCTCCCGTCGCACCCGGGTCGTCGACCGAGTCGACACGCCCGTCCCGGAGTTGCTGCTGAAGCAGACCTTCTACTACCGGCACCGCCAGCTCGCCGACGACCTCGCCGCCCATCAGTGGTCCCACGAGCAGGGAGTGCGACCCGCGACGGTCGCCGTCACCGGATCGTCGGGTCTCGTCGGCACCGCGCTGTGCGCCTACCTGAGCACCGGCGGCTACCGGGTCGTCCGGCTCGTGCGCGGCGAACCGCGCGACGACGACGAACGTCGCTGGGATCCGGACGCGCCCGCACCCGACCTGCTCGAGGGCATCGACGCCGTCGTCCACCTCGCCGGCGCCTCGATCTCCGGTCGCTTCAACGCCGCCCACAAGGCCGCGATCCGGGACAGCCGGATCCGGCCCACCCGGCTGCTGGCCGAACTCGCGGCACGCACCCCCAACGGGCCGGCGACGTTCGTCTCCGCGTCGGCGATCGGGCTCTACGGCTACGACCGGGGCGACGAACCGCTCGCCGAGGACGCGCAGCAGGGGTCCGGGTTCCTCGCCGACGTCGTCGCCGACTGGGAGGCCGCCACCGCTCCCGCCTCGTCCGGTGGACTGCGCGTGGTGCTGGTGCGGACCGGCATCGTGCAGACCCCGCGCGGCGGGCCGCTGCAGCTGCTGCGCCCGCTGTTCGAGGCCGGGCTCGGCGGCCGGCTCGGCAGCGGCCGGCAGTGGCTGTCGTGGATCGACCTCGACGACCTGCTCGACGTCTACCACCGGGCCCTCGCCGATCCGAGGATCAGGGGACCGATCAATGCCGTTGCCCCCGAACCGGTTCGCAACGACGAATACACCCGCACGCTCGCGCGGGTGCTGCACCGGCCGGCGCTGCTGCCGGTGCCGGGATTCGGGCCCCGGCTGCTGCTCGGCGACGAGGGCGCGCGGGAGGTGGCCACCGCCGATCAGTGCGTGGTCCCGCAGTGCCTGGTCGACCACGGCCACCGGTTCCGCCGGCCGAAGCTCGAAGCCTGCCTGCGCCATCAGCTCGGTCACATCGTGGAGAACGAATGAACACCCCTGCGCTGCGCATCCTCGTCACCGGCGCCACCGGCTACATCGGGGGCCGGCTCGCGCCGCTGCTGATCGACGCCGGCCACCGGGTGCGGGTCCTGGCCCGCACCCCGGACAAGTTGCGGGACGTGCCGTGGGCCGGCGACGTCGAGATCGTGCGCGGTGACCTGACCGATCCGCAGTCCCTGGCCGTCGCCTGCCGGGACGTCGACGTCCTGTACTACCTGGTGCATTCGATGGGTGGGCGCGGAGAGTTCATCGACACCGAACGCGCGGAGGCCGAGAACGTGGCCGCCGCGGCCCGGGCGGCCGGGGTGCGGCGCATCGTGTATCTCGGTGGGCTGCATCCGGACACGGCCGACCTCTCCACCCATCTGCGGTCCCGGGAGCAGGTCGGCCGGATCCTCGTCGAATCCGGGGTGCCCACCCTGGCGCTGCAGGCCGGGGTGGTGATCGGTTCGGGCTCCGCGTCGTTCGAGATGATCCGGCACCTGAGCAACCGTCTGCCCCTGATGACCACCCCGAAGTGGGTGAACAACAGGATCCAGCCCATCGCGGTGCGCGACGTGCTGCACTACCTGGTGGGCGCCGCCACCGCTCCGCTCCCCCGCAGCCGCACCTACGACATCGGCGGCCCGGACGTGCTGCGCTACGGCGAGATGATGCAGGTGTATGCCGAGGTCGCTGGGCTGCGCCGGCGGCGCATCCTGGTGCTGCCCGTCCTCACCCCGAAGCTCGCCGGGCTGTGGATCGGGCTGGTCACCCCTATCCCGCCGTCGCTGGGCCGGGCCCTGATCGAATCGCTGAGCAACGACGCGGTGGTCTCGGAACACGACATCGACGACGTGATCCCTCCGCCGCCCGGCGGACTGACCGGCTACCGGGAGGCGGTCGGGTTGGCGCTGCACAAGATCGAGCGCGGCGACGTCGAAACCACCTGGGCGAGTGCGTCACCCGTCGGTGCGCCGGCCGAACCGCTGCCGTCCGATCCGCACTGGGCGGGCGAGGTGGTCTTCGTGGACGAGCGCCGCATCGACTGCGACACCGACGCGGGCACGGTGTGGGAGGTCGTCGAGAGCATCGGCGGCGAGAACGGCTGGTACTCCTTCCCCCTCGCCTGGACGATCCGCGGGTGGCTCGACCGCTTCGCCGGCGGCGTCGGCCTGTCCCGGGGCCGCCGGAATCCGCGCACCCTGCACACCGGGGACGCGCTCGACTTCTGGCGCGTCGAGCGCCTCGAGCGGCCCACCCTGCTGCGGTTGCGGGCCGAGATGCGGGCACCGGGCGGGGCCTGGCTCGAGTGGCGTATCGAACCGCTCGATCCGGGCCGGGCCCGGCTGCACCAGCGGGCGATCTTCTTCCCGAAGGGACTTGCGGGACGGGTCTACTGGTACGCGCTCGTGCCGTTCCACGGCATCATCTTCAAGGGCATGCTCGAGAACATCGCGGGCGCCGCGCACCGAGCCGCTCGCGATCCGGCACGCACCCCGCCCGCCGACCCGATGTCACATCCGGTCGATTCGATCGACGCAATGTGACATTGGGTCGCGGCGGGCGGTCGGTCGCGGCGGACTGACGGTCGCGGCGAGCGTCAGTCGCGGGTGGTCGCGCGTCGCTCGTCGGCTTCCCGTTGCGCCACGCCCTCGGCGGACTCGGCGAACTCCGGGGTGTCGAACACCTCGCCGCCGAGGGGGTCCTGCGGGCGGGCACCGTGGTCGATTTCGACCCGTCCGGTGTCGGCGTCGACGCTGACCGAACGGGCCGGCAGCTCGTGCACGGCGACGACGAGCGGTGCGCGGGCCCCCGGCGCTGCGGCGCCGTTTCCGTTGGTGTCGAGGCCGGCGAGCGTCGCGGAGATGCCCCGCCGGTGGGGGGCGCCGTGGCCGCCCGGGGCGGGCGTCGCCGCGCTCACCGCAATCTGGAGGTACCGGGGCGCGGTCGCCACCTCGTAGCGGAACGCCTTGAGCATCGACACGCAGGCCAGCACCATGACGATCGAGAACGGCACCGCCGTTGCGATGGATGCGGTCTGCAGCGCGGTCAGCGATCCGCTGCCGCCGACGAGCAGCAGCACCGCCGCCGCGATCCCTTCGAGCACCGCCCAGTAGACGCGCGTGATCCTCGGGGTCTCGAGGTTGCCGCCGGTGGCGAGGATGTCGATCACGAGCGAACCCGAGTCCGAGGATGTCACGAAGAAGAACACGACCACGAGGATCGCGAGCAGGCTCGTCACCACGGCCAGCGGAAGGCCGTCGAGGAGGACGAACAGCGAGGTGTCGGTGTCCACGGTGCCGTCCGCGGCGAGCATGGTGCCCTCGTCGCGCTGCCGCAGGATTCCGGAGTCGCCGAAGATCGTGAACCACAGCGACGCGACGAACGTGGGGGCGAGCAGAACACCGAAGACGAACTCCCGGATCGTGCGGCCGCGGGAGATGCGGGCGATGAACATGCCGACGAACGGCGCCCAGCTCATCCACCAGCCCCAGTAGAAGATCGTCCACGCGCCCGACCAGCCGTCCTCGGCGAACGGTGCGGTGCGCAGCATCAGCTCCGGCAGGGCCTGCGCGTAGCCGCCGAGGTTCTGCACCCACGACTGCAGCAGGAACAGCGTCGGCCCCAGCAGCAGGACGAACACCGCAAGCGAGGCCGCCAGCACCATGTTGATGTTGGACAGCCATTTCAGGCCGCGCGAGACGCCGGAGACCACCGAGAAGGTCGCCAGGCCCGTCACCCCGACGATCAGCCCGACGGTGAGCCAGTTGTTCGTCTCGACCCAGCCCAGGTAGTCGAGGCCCGCCGAGATCTGCTGGACGCCGAAGCCGAGAGAGGTGGCGACGCCGAAGAGGGTGCCGACGATCGCGATCGTGTCGATCGCGTGCCCGATCGGTCCCTCGACGCGGGCGCGTCCGAGGAGCGGTTCGAGCAGCCAGCGCACCGACAGCGGCCGGCCCTTGCGGTACGTCATGTAGGCCAGACCGAGGCCGACGACGACGTAGATCGCCCACGCGTGCAGACCCCAGTGGAACATGGTCAGTTCCATCGCCTGATTGGCGGCGGCGTCCGTCGAACCGGGGATCCGGCCTGCCTGCGGGGGATCGACGTAGTGCGAGAGTGGTTCGGCGACACCGTAGAACACCAGGCCGATGCCCATGCCGGCGCTGAAGAGCATCGCGAACCAGGACAGCATTCCGAACTCGGGTTGTTCGTCGTCGCGGCCGAGTTTGATGTTGCCGACGCGGCTGAGGCCGCAGTACAGGGCGAAGATCACGAATCCGGTGGCGATCAGGATGTACCACCAGCCGACGCCGTCGGTGATGGCACGGTTGAGCGCGTCGACCGCCCCCTCGGCCGATCCCGCGTAGACGACCGCGAACACGATCATCCCGAGGATCACGAGCGAGGCGGGAACGAAGACGGGCTTGAGCAAACCCCGCCATGCGTCGCGGATCATCTTCACCAGCTCCTCGTGTCGCGACGAGCCGGGTCCGACGATCGGAAGGCTCGTCCACGTCGCGAATCGAACCTAACAGAGCCGGGGCGTGCCCGGGGGAAACGCATCCGGGCTCCGGCGCCGCCCGCGCGCGACCGAATGTCACATGCGATCGATGGAACCGACGCAATGTGACATTCGGCCGGGCAGGCGGGGCCGGGGTGAGTCCGCTACGCGCAGAACACCGTTCACACGGTGCAGAGCGACTTGATCTCCTGTAGGCCCTCCGTGGTGGGCGAGGTGAGCATGAGGCAGCTGTTGTAGCCCTGCTGCTCGACCACCGACCGGATCTGTTGCCACGCGGCGGCGTCGACCACCGGTGACCGGGACAGGACGAACCCGGAAACCCGGGTCGGATCCCCCACGAGCGCCCACGAGTAGTCGTCCGCGAGGTAGCCGACGATGTAGTTGCTCGGCCCGTCCAGGGAATCCTGGGTCGGCACGCCGGGGAAGCTCACATGCAAGGAGGCGGTGTCGTTCACTCGCGCGTTGCCGACGATTCCGCGCCGCTCACCGGTGACGGTGGTGCACGAGTTCTCCACCCGCACGTTGCGCTCGTCGATCAGCGTGTAGTTCGCGGTGGTGTCGAGCACGCAGTCGAGATTGAAGGGCGCGGGATTGGCGGCCAGTTGATACCAGGTGCCCATGTACCGGTTCACGTCCAGCTCCGCCACCGGGGTGAGCGGAGCTGCCTGCGCCGGTGCCGCCGTGAGGGCGGCGCCCGCGGCGGCCAGAGCGGCCGCCGCGAGGCCTCGGATCGTTCGTCTCACGTCACTCCTCGGGTGCTACCGGGTCACTGCTGCGGCGCCGGCGGCATCAGGACGGTGTCGATGAGGTAGACGGTCGCATTGGCCGTCTTCACACCGCCACAGATGACGTTGGCGTCGTTGACCTTCCATTCCTCGCCTTCACCGGTCACCTCGACGGTACCGCCCTGGACCGTGGTCTGGGTGCCTTCGATGTCCGACGGCGGGATCTGACCCGGCACCACGTGGTAGGTGAGGATGCTGGTGAGGGTGGCCGTGTCGGTCTTCAGGCTCTCGATGGTGGCCGGATCGATCTTGGCGAAGGCGTCGTCGACCGGCGCGAACACGGTGAACTCGCCACCGTTGAGCGTGTCGACCAGGTTCACCTCGGGGTTGAGCTGACCCGACACCGCTGCGGTCAGGGTCGTGAGCTCCGGGTTGTTCGACGCAGCGACGGCCACCGGCTCCTGCGCCATACCCTCGATCGAGCCCGGCCCGGTCGGTACCGCGGCCGCGTAGGCGTCACAGCCCGGGCCGACGAGGCCCGACGCCATGGCGTCCTCGGAGGTGGTCGGCGACATCGCCGACGTGGCGTTCTCCATCGCCGACGTGGCCGACGTCGCCGTCGAGGAACCGGAGTCGTCGGACGAGCACGCCGCGACACCCATCATTGCCATCGCGCCGATTCCGACTGCCGCCAAGCTCTTTCGCGTGTTGATAACCATGGCCCTCTTCCCTTCGGTGTCGTGATCCGTGCGACCACGTCGGTCAGGTGTGTCATCTGCCATTCGGCACGGCCGGGAGGGCGGATGGGTGGGTGTGGAGAATTTTTTTCGACCCATCCGATTCGGGCCACGCTCCGAACACCGGGCATGGAGATCGCATCGAACCGGCCCCGCGCTCACGTGCTGGTTCTCCCGGGCGGCAAGCCGGTCAGCACATCCGCCGCCCGGCCGTGGCACCTGTCCGCGTTGCGGATGACATTGCTGACCGAGTCCCTGCGTTCCCGGCTGAGCATGTACGACATCACCGTCGGCCAGGTGCACTACACCTACCGCGGCTGGAACGGGGACCGGATGAGTCCCGTCCACGATGCACTGCACGCCCTCGACGAGGTGCGCCGGCGGCGCGGCGACGTCCGGATCGGGCTCGTGGGTCACTCCATGGGCGGACGGGTCGCGGCCCACCTCGCGGCCCAGCCGGGTGTCGGGGCTGTCGTCGCGCTGGCACCGTGGTGGCCCGAGGACGACGGCGCGCTCGTCCCGCCCGAGCGCCGGCTCCTGGTCGTGCACGGCACCGCCGACACGCGGTGCGACCCGCGCGTGAGCGCGGTGCAGACGGCCCAGGCCCGCGGGCGCGGCGTCGACGCCCAGTTCCGGCCGCTGGCGGGCGGCGGTCACTTCCTGCTCACCAAGCCGGGCTGGTGGCATGCGGTCACCGCCGAGTTCCTGCGGGAATCCCTGGCCCCGGCCGGCCGGCCCACCGGAGGTGACCATGTCTGACGTCCCACGCGCTGCAGCCCTCCGGATGCCCCGGAGGTGATCGCGGTGCTCGATTCGACCCTTGCCCCGCCCCCCGGCCCCGGCCGCCGGGACGGTCCGCCGGCGGATGGCTTGAGCCGCCCGAATCGCCCGACTAGGCTTTCGCTCGATGAGCGGACAGAGCCGATGACCGGCGTCGGCGGACGTACCGACACACTCGACGCGTTGCTCGCGCGCGTAGCGGCGCAGGATGCGGCTGCATTCGCCGAGTTCTACGACCTGACCCGTGCCCGGGTGTACGGCATGATCCTGCGGGTCCTGCGCGATCCCGGCTACAGCGAGGAGACCGCGCAGGAGGTCTACCTGCAGGTCTGGCGGTCGGCCTCCGGGTTCGACGCCGCGCAGGGTTCGGCGCTGTCCTGGCTGATCACCCTGGCGCACCGCCGCGCCGTCGACCGGGTGCGGTCCGAACAGTCCGGGGCCGACCGCGAGGCCCGCTACGGCGCGAGCAACGTCGACTCGGCGTTCGACGTCGTCAGCGAGGAGGCGGCCCGGCGCGAGGATCGGCAGCAGGTCACCCACTGTCTGGGCACACTGACCGATCTGCAGCGGCGGTCCGTCGAACTGGCCTACTACGGCGGCCTGACGTACCGCGAAGTGTCCGAACAACTTTCGGTCACGCTACCGACCGTAAAATCGAGAATCCGCGACGGACTACTCCGTCTACGCAAATGTCTGGGGGTGCAGGGCGATGAGGAGTGAGGCCCGGCCCGGTTTCGGCGATTCCGACCGCGAACTGATCGACCTCGCGGTCGTGTATGCGCTCGATGCGGTATCCGACGCCGAGCGCCGCGACATCGAGGCCCGGGTGGCCGGAGCCGATCCCGAAGTGGTGACGGCGTTCGACCGGGAGACGGCGGCCGTGCGGGAGACGATGGCGGTCGTGTCGGCGTCGACGGCCTCCGAGCCGCCTGCACGTCTGCGTGAGCGCCTGCTCGACGCGGTCGCGGCCGAGTCCGGTCCGCCTGCCGCACCGGTCTCGCTGGACGAGCGGCGCAACCGGCGACGTAACTTCCTGCTCACCGCGGCGGCCGCGATCCTGATCGCCGTGGGTGGATTCGCCGTTGTGACCCAGCTGCAGGAGAAGACCGCGACCACTTCGGAGCAGGTGTTCGCGGCGGAGGACGTGCGCACCACCTCGGGTGAGATCGAAGGCGGCGGAGTCGCCACGGTGGTGTACTCGAAGGAAGCCGACGCCGGTGTTCTGGTGATGAACAACGTGACACCGCCCGCCGAGGGCAGTGTCTACCAGATGTGGCTGATCACCCCCGAAGGCCCGGAATCCGCGGGCATCATGGACGCCGAGGCGGTGGCGCCGTCCACCACGGCCGTCCTCGAGGGTGTCGGGCATTCGACCGCGCTGGCCTTCAGCGTCGAACCGCCGGGTGGGTCGACGCAACCGACGCAGATCTTCGCACAGTTGCCGCTGGGCTGACCCGCCGGACGGACCTGTCCGCCGCGGTGCGGCAGGTCGACGCAGCCGCGGTGCGGCAGGTTAACGCAGCCGCGGTGAGGCAGGTCGACACAGCCGCGGTGCGGCAGGTCAACGCTGTGCCGATCGGACCAGTTCGATCAGAAGGGAGCGCAGGGTGCCGGGGTCGGATACCACCGCGGTCGGTTGCGCATCGGTGCGTTCGAGTTCGATCATCGCCCGGTACAGCTCGTTCCCCGACTCGGTGATCTGCACACGCATGCGCCGCTCGTCGGCGGGATCGACGGTGCGCGTGACGAGGCCGGACCGCTCGAGGTGCTCGACGGTCCGGCTCATCGTCTGGTCGGTCACCCGGCAGGCCCGGGCCATCTCCCGCTGGGAGCGGGGTCCGTCCGCGATCGTGTGCAGGGCGACCAGGCCGGCGTGGGTGAGGCCGTGCGCGCGCAGAGTCGATTCCCAGGCCTGTTCCACGAGCCGGGCGGCCGTGGACAGCAGCCGGCCGGTCGGCCAGCTCTCGAGATCGTCGCTCATGAGATACCTTTTCACTATTGTTCAGCTAGCTGAGTAATTTGGGCTCGGCGTAGTCGCATTCTCCTGGAGGAAGATTGAACACCGTCACCGCGCCGGCTCGTTCACCTCGCCGCATCCGCTGGCTGCTGCCCGCGCTGCTGCTCATCGCGTGGCTCGCGATCGCGGGCGCCGGCGGCCCCTTCGCCGGCAAGCTCAGCGAGGTCCAGCAGAACGACAACAGCTCCTTCCTCCCGGCGTCCGCGGAATCCACCCGGGCGGGCGAACTCTATGCGGACTTCACCGACACCCGGTTCGTGCCCGCGATCGTCGTCGCCGAACGCCCGTCCGGCATCACCCCCGACGACCTCGCCTACCTCGCGGGAGCGTCCGCCGGCCCGCCGCCGGTTCCGTCGCAGGACGGTCAGGCCGCACGGCTGATCGTGCCCGTCGACAGCACCGGAGAGGTCGGCGAGGCCGTCGACGAGTTGCGCGCGGAGCTCGCGAACCCACCCGAGGGGCTGACGGTCCTCGTCACCGGACCCGCCGGGCAGATCGCGGACCTGACGACGGCATTCGAGGGCATCGACGGCCTGCTGCTGCTGGTCGCCGGCGGCGTGGTCCTGCTGATCCTCGTCGTCGTCTACCGCAGTCCGCTGCTGCCGTTCGTGGTGATCCTCTCGGCGGTGTTCGCCCTCGCACTGGCGAGCCTGCTGGTGTACCTGCTGGCCGACGCCGGCATCATCGCCCTCAACGGACAGAGCCAGGGCATCCTGTTCATCCTCGTCTTCGGTGCCGCGACCGACTACGCGCTGCTCCTGGTGTCCCGATACCGCGAGGAACTGCGCCTCGAGCAGGACCGGTTCGCCGCGATGCGCACCGCGTGGCGGGCGACGCTGGAGCCCATCGCGGCGTCGGCGGGCACCGTCATCGCCGGCGTGCTGTGCCTGCTGCTGTCCGACCTGAACTCCAACCGCGGCCTCGGCCCCGTCGCCGCGATCGGCATCGTCGCCTCGTTCGTCGCCTCCATGACCTTCCTGCCGTCCGCGCTCGTGCTGCTCGGCCGCGCCGCGTTCTGGCCCAAGCGGCCCACCGTCGACCCCGACGCCGATCGCGACGACCTCGCCTCGGCGCACCGGTTCTGGAGCGCCCTCGCCCGGAAGGTCGGCGCCCACCCGCGCCGGATCTGGGTCGTGTCGAGCATCGTGCTCGTCGGCTTCGCGATGCTGCTGCCCCAGTTCGAGGCCGACGGCGTCGCGCAGTCCGAGATCTTCCTGCTCGAGACCGAGTCCGTGACCGGCCAGGAGGTGCTCGGCAGGCACTTCGATGCGGGCACCGGATCGCCCGCGGTGATCATCACCCGTGAGTCCGCGGCGGGCGACGTCGCCGCCGCCGCCCGCATCGAGGGCGTCACCGAGGTGGTACCGGTGACCGGGCCGGACGGCGCGACGACCGTCGTCGACGGCCGCGTCGCGCTGCAGGCGACCCTGTCGGACCCGGCCGACTCGCTGGCCGCCGAGGACACCGTCGAACGCATCCGCGACGCGGTGGCCGGGATCCCGAACGCCGAGGCGCTGGTCGGCGGCAACTCGGCGGTGGACCTGGACACCAAGAACACCGCCACCCGCGACCGCACGGTCATCATTCCCGTCGTCGTCGCCGTGGTGCTGCTGATCCTCGTCCTGCTCCTGCGCGCGATCGTCGCCCCGGTGCTGCTGATGCTGACGGTCGTCGTGTCCTTCGCCGCCACCCTCGGGGTGTCGTCGCTGGTCTTCGACCACCTGCTCGGGTTCCCCGGCGCCGACCCGGTGGTGCCGCTGTTCGGCTTCGTCTTCCTCGTCGCGCTGGGTATCGACTACAACATCTTCCTGATGACGCGGGTGCGGGAGGAGAGCGCGCGCGTGGGCACCCGGCGTGGCACGCTGCGGGCCCTGACCGTGACCGGTGGTGTGATCACCTCGGCGGGCATCGTCCTGGCCGCGACGTTCTCGGCACTGGCGGTGATCCCGCTGCTGTTCCTCGCCCAGATCGCGTTCATCGTCGCGTTCGGCGTGCTGCTCGACGCCCTGCTGGTCCGGTCGCTGCTCGTTCCCGCCCTGACCATCGACATCGGCAAGCGGGTGTGGTGGCCGAGCGCGCTCTCCCGCCGCGAACCCGAGAACCCCGGCTAGACGGACCCGGCTAGACGGACCCGGGTTGCCGCCCGTCGTCGTGCTCGGGTGGAATCGGAGCGGGCGCGGTGCGGAACCCGGGGGATCCCCTCCGGCCGTATCGCCGGACCGAGAAGGAGACAGATCGATGCAGATCCAGCTCAACAAGGACAGCCACATCCAGATCGACGACGACATCGCCGACCGCCTCGAGAGCGAGCTCGCGTCCGCGGTCGAGCGGTTCGCCGACCGGATCACCCGGCTCGAGATCCACCTCAGCGACGAGAACGCCGGGAAGTTCGGCACCACGGACAAGCGGTGCCTCCTCGAGGCCCGCATCGCGGGTCAGCAACCGATCGTCGTCACCCACAACGCCGGCTCGGTGAAGGAAGCGTTCGACGGTGCCGTCCACCGCCTGCGCAGCCTGCTCGATTCCAAGCTCGGCCGCTCGAGCGACCACAAGGGCGGTCCCTCCATCCGCCACATGGGCGTCGAGGAGTAACCGGCCGCGACCCGGAATCCGCTCGGGAACCACCGGGCGGATTCCGTCGCGCGAGTCACGCGCGACGGCTCAGTCCACCTCGTGCTCGGCCGGGTCGACCGGAGACTCGGCCACGGCCCGGAACCGGGCGAGGTCCTCGGGGTGGTGCCCCGGCTCGGCGGCCACGGACTCGACGAGCAACCGCAGTTGCCGCTCGAGCTCCGGTACGTGCTCGTCCCGGTCGGCGGCCCGCACATGGTCGGTCAGCATGCGCAGCACCCGCGCGACCGCGGTGGCCACGTGCAGTTGCCGCGGACACGCCTGCCGGATCTGCTCGAAGGCGTGCTCGACGTACTCCGGCGGGGACAGCATCCACGGGCGCAGCAGCACCCGGCCGTCGGCGCCGGCGACCGACAGCGGCGGCACCTCGGCGGTCAGGAGCGTCCGCAGCAGACTGCCGATGCGCAGGACCACCTCGGTCGCGGTGGTGGGGTCGTTGATCGCCGAACTGAGAGCGCGCAGGCCGATGTCGACCAGCTGGCGCAGCGCGAAATCCACGTCCTGCTGCATGGTGCGGGTGTCGGAGATCTCCACGGCGGCCTCGAGCCGGCGACGGACCCTGTCGGCACGGTCCGGGACCGGCCACACGCGCAACAGCACTTCGCCGCGATGGATGTAGGCGCCGGGACGCGTTTCCAGGCGCACCACCGTCGACGGGGGTACCGACGCGAGAAGATGCTCGGTCGGCGCCTGGGTCACCCAGCCGTCCCGGACCGCCGGAACCGTCATGATCGCGTCGGAAGCCGGCCGGGACACCGCCGCGGCCGGGCGTTCCGTGCGGCTCTCCCGAACCGCTGCGTCGAGCACCCCGTCCGCCTCGGTGGCGATCGTGCGCACCACCTCACCGACCTGCAGTCCGTGCGCGAGCCTGTCGAGATAGGCGACGATCAGGACGACGGTGGCCACCGTCAGCACCAGGGCCACGGTCATCGACACCCCCGGCGCCGGTTCGGCAGCCTCGGCTCCCACGTGCCGCAGCGTCAGCACGCAGTAGACGAACGTCGCCACGAGCATGCCGATCACCGTCTGGCTCACGCGGTCCCGGATGAACGAGCGCATCACCCGGGGCGAGAACTGGCTGCTGGCCAACTGCAGGCTGACCACGGTCAGTGAGAACACCACCCCCGCCGTGGTGATCGTCGCGCCCGCCACGGTACTGAGCAGCCACGTCGCGCCGTTGCTGTTCATCTGCACGGCCCACCCCGCGACGTCGGTGGGGAGGGTGCGGTCGAGGTACGCGGTCACCTCGGCGAGGATCACCCCGGCAGCGACGATCAACGTCGGCAGCGCGAACAGGCTCTCGCGAAATCGGTACGCGGCAGCCGCCATACGCAGCTGCGGCAGCGGTCTCGGACGGGCACTCATACCCGTCGACGCTATCCGCTGACCAGCGTCCGGTCTCGGAACCCGCGGGCACTGCGCCGCCGGGACCCGCACCGGCGTGTAAAGAACTCGTCAGGACATCGACCGCGGGCATCAAGATTCCGTATGGATCGCCGTCGAGGGAAGCGCACGGTGCAACAGTGTGGTGCGGGGCGCCGATCGGCGCCTGATTCGTGTCTACGACAAGGGAAGACGACATGGCCGACGCCGCGTACGTGGTGCTGATCCTGGCTGGGTTCCTGGTGTGCGCTCTGGTCCTGCGTGCCCTGCACGCGCGAGGGGCGAACCGATGACCTGGGCGGGCGCGGCGAGTGTCGCGCTCGTCGTGATCGCGGTGGCACTCGTGGCGTACCTGCTGATCGCGCTGCTCGATCCGGAGAGGTTCTGACGATCCGATGACTCCAGCTGTTGCCGCGGGACTGCAGATCGCCCTGGTCGTCGCAGTCCTGGCATTGGCATACGTTCCGCTCGGTGACTACATGGCGAGGGTCTACACGACCGACACCGACCTCCGGTGGAAGGACCTGCGGATCGAGTCGCTGATGTACCGGGTGTGCCGGATCGATCCCCGCGCCGAGCAGACCTGGTACGGATACGCCGCAAGTGTGCTCGGCTTCTCCCTGGCGAGCGTGCTCTTCTTGTATCTCCTGCAGCGCGTTCAAGGCATCCTGCCGCTGAGCAACGGGCTGGCGGGGGTGAGCCCGGCCGTAGCGTTCAACACGGCCGTCTCGTTCGTCACCAACACCAACTGGCAGTCCTACGTGCCCGAGACGACGATGAGCCCACTCACCCAGTCCGCCGGGCTCGCGGTGCAGAACTTCGTCTCGGCGGCGGTGGGGATGGCGGTCGTGACCGCCCTGATCCGTGGTCTGGTGCGCGTCGGACGCGGCGGCGAGATCGGCAACTTCTGGGTGGACCTGGTCCGCGGGACCCTGCGGATCCTGCTACCGCTGGCATTCGTGATCGCCCTGATCCTGCTGAGCCAGGGCGTGATCCAGTCGTATCGCAGCGGCTTCACCGCGACCGGACTGGACGGCGACACGGTCACGAACGCGCTCGCGCCGGTTGCCTCGCAGGAGGCGATCAAGGAACTCGGCACCAACGGCGGCGGCGTCCTCGCCGCGAACTCGGCGCACCCGTTCGAGAATCCCACCCCCGTCACCAACATCGTCGAGATCCTCGCGATCCTGCTGATCCCGGTGGCGCTGACGCGCACGTTCGGCACGATGATCGGCAACCGACGGCAGGGCCTGACCGTCCTCGGCGTGATGGCGGTGCTCTACGGCACCGTCCTGGCGGTGGCGCTGGCCGCCGAATCCGGTACGCGGGGTGTGGCGGCGAACGCCGCCGGCGCGATGATGGAGGGCAAGGAAGTCCGGTTCGGGATTCCCGGTTCGGTGCTGTTCGCGGTGTCGACCACCGGCACGAGCACCGGTGCGGTGAACTCGGCGCACGACAGCATGTCCCCGCTGGGCGGCGGGGCCGTTCTGCTGAACATCCTGCTCGGCGAGATCGCGCCCGGCGGCGTCGGCACCGGCCTGTACGGCATGCTGGTGCTCGCGGTGCTCGCCGTGTTCGTCGGGGGCCTGCTCGTGGGGCGCACCCCCGAGTTCCTCGGTAAGAAGCTGCGCAGGCGCGAGATCACCCTTGCCGCGCTGACGGTCCTGGTCATGCCGGCCCTGGTACTCGTCGGCACCGGAATCACGGTGATCCTCTCGCCCACCACCGGGTATCTCGGCAACTCCGGGGACCCGGGCACGCCGGGCGCGATCCACGGCTTCACCGAGGTGCTCTATGCCTATGCCTCGGCGTCGAACAACAACGGCAGCGCGTTCGGCGGACTGACCGTCACGAGCGATTGGTTCCAGTCCTCGCTGGGGATGTGCATGCTGCTCGGGCGGTTCCTGCCGATCGTGTTCGTCCTGGCTCTGGCCGGCTCGCTCGCCTCCCAGCGGCGCACCCCGGCCGGGGCGGGCACGCTGCCCACCACCGGTGTGGCATTCGCCGGGCTGCTCACCGGAACCGTCGTACTGGTTGCGGCTCTCACCTTCTTCCCGGCCCTGGCCCTGGGCCCCGTCGCGGAGGCACTGCATTGACCGTCGATGTTCATTCCCACCGGGAGACGATCGCCTCCCGCCCGCATCGTGTCGGCGGGGGCGTGTTCAGCCCCCGTCAGCTGGCAGACGCCCTGCCGGGAGCGATCCGCAAGCTCGATCCCCGGCATGTGGCGCGGAATCCGGTGATGTTCGTCGTGCTGGTCGGGTCGGCGGTCGCCACCGTCGCGGCGATCGTCGAACCCACCCTGTTCGCCTGGTCGATCGCGGCGTGGCTGTGGTTCACCGTGCTCTTCGCCAACCTCGCCGAGTCGGTCGCCGAGGGGCGAGGCAAGGCGCAGGCGGCGAGCCTGCGAAAGGTCAAGCAGGACACGGCAGCCCGTCGCCTCACCGGTCCGGCCGCCGAGGAATCCGTATCGGCCACCGAGCTGCGCGTGGGCGATCTCGTCGTGGTGGAGACCGGTGGGACGATTCCCGGGGACGGCGACGTGATCGAGGGCATCGCCACGGTCGACGAGTCGGCGATCACCGGAGAATCCGCCCCGGTGATCCGCGAGTCGGGCGGCGACCGGTGCGCCGTCACCGGCGGCACCACCGTGCTCTCCGACCGCATCGTCGTGCGGATCACCGCCCCACCCGGGCAGACCTTCGTGGACCGGATGATCGCTCTCGTCGAAGGCGCCGCCCGGCAGAAGACCCCGAACGAGATCGCCCTGAACATCCTTCTCGCGGCGTTGACGATCGTGTTCCTGCTCGCGGTGGTCGCGATCGCTCCGATGAGCGCGTATGCCGGTGTCGAGCAGGGACCGGTCGAACTGATCGCGCTGCTGGTGTGCCTGATACCCACCACGATCGGAGCCCTGCTGTCCGCGATCGGCATCGCCGGCATGGATCGGCTGGTGCAGCGCAACGTGCTGGCCATGTCCGGCCGTGCCGTGGAGGCCGCCGGGGACATCGACACCCTGCTGCTGGACAAGACCGGAACCATCACCTACGGCAACCGCCGCGCCACCGCACTGCACCCGGCTCCCGGCATCACGGATGACGAAATAGCTTCCGCGGCAAGGATGTCGAGCCTGTCCGACGGTACCCCCGAGGGACGCAGCATCGTCGAACTCTGCGCCGAGCGGTACCACCTCGATCCGGGGCCGTCGGACGCCGAGCGCTCCGCCGAGTTCGTCGCCTTCACCGCGCACACCCGGATGAGCGGCCTCGACACCGTCGCCGACGCGGACACCCCGGTCCGAATCCGCAAGGGGGCCGCCGATGCGGTGAGCCGCTGGGTGGCCGAGGAGGGCGGACGGACGCCCGACGCGGTGAGCGCCGTCGTCGACGACATCGCCCGCGTCGGCGGAACGCCTCTGGTGGTGGCCCGGTGCGACGCCCGGGGCGCGTCGGTGGTCGGCGTCGTCGAACTGTCCGACGTCGTCAAACCGGGCATGGCACGGCGGTTCGCACAACTGCGCGCGATGGGCATCCGCACGGTGATGATCACCGGGGACAACCCGCTCACCGCGCGGGCGATCGCGGCCGAGGCGGGGGTCGACGACTACCTGGCCGAGGCGACTCCCGAGGACAAGCTGGCGCTGATCCGCTCGGAACAGCAGGGCGGACGGCTGGTCGCGATGACCGGCGACGGAACCAACGACGCGCCCGCCCTGGCACAGGCCGACGTCGGGGTGGCGATGAACACCGGCACCTCCGCGGCCAAGGAGGCGGGGAACATGGTCGACCTCGACTCCGATCCGACGAAGCTGATCGAAGTGGTCGAGATCGGCAAGCAGCTGCTCATCACGCGCGGGGCACTGACCACCTTCTCCCTGGCCAACGACCTGGCGAAGTACTTCGCGATCCTGCCCGCCCTCTTCAGCGGGATCTATCCGCAGCTGGCGGGGTTGAACATCATGGGACTGGCCACCCCGCAGTCCGCGATCCTGTCGGCGGTGATCTTCAATGCCCTGGTGATCGTGGCGCTGATACCGCTGGCCCTGAAGGGTGTGCGGTACCGGCCGGCGAACGCGTCGTCGCTGCTGGGGCGGAATCTGCTCGTCTACGGCCTCGGTGGGGTGATCACCCCGTTCGTCGGGATCTGGCTGATCGACCTCGTGGTGCGTCTGGGAATCGGGTGACACGGATGGGATTCGGGAACTTCTTCGCAGGATTGATCCGGCAGGTGCGGGCCGGCCTGCTGATGCTGGTCGCACTGACCGTGATCGTCGGAGCGGCCTATCCGGCGACGGTATGGGTGGTGGGACGACTCGGTGCGGCGAGCGCCGAGGGTTCGGCGCTGACCGACGCGAACGGGTGCGTGGTCGGCAGCCGGCTGATCGGCGTCGATCCGCAGGTCGCCGTCGGTGAGCCCGACCCGTTCTTCCACACGCGCGTCGTCGGCTCGGTCGCCGGCGGGGACGCATTCACCCCGGGCGACCCGGCCGCCGCCCTGCCGTCCAACCAAGGCCCCGGCAGCGAGGTGCTGGCCGCCTTCGTCGACGAGCGGCGTGCGGCGATCGCCGCACGCGAGCAGGTGCCGCCGCAGGCCGTTCCCGTCGATGCGGTCACCGGATCCGGCTCCGGCGTCGACCCCCACATCTCCCCTGCCTACGCCGCGGTGCAGGTGCCGCGGGTCGCGCGGGTCACCGGCATCCCCGAGCAATGGGTCCGCGAGCTGGTCGCCGCGCACACCGAGGGCCGGCAACTCGGGTTCCTCGGCGCCGAACGAGTGAACGTGCCCGAGCTGAACGTGGCCCTGGGACTGACTGCACCCGACTGCGACGAGGTCCCCTCGGGTGGATGATGGCGTCGTGACCGGTACCGCACGCACCGCCGTCCCCGAGGCGTCGCGCCGGGGACGGCTGCGGATCTACCTCGGTGCCGCCCCCGGCGCGGGAAAGACGTTCGCCATGCTGGGGGAGGCCCATCGGCGAATCGGCCGAGGCACCGACGTGGTGGTGGCGATCGTGAACACGCACGGGCGGGCGCGCACTACCGAGCAGCTGGCCGGCCTCGAGATCGTCCCGCCACGGCGGATGACGTACCGCGACACCGTGTTCGACGAACTCGACCTCGACGCCGTGCTGGCCCGCCGGCCGGCGGTCGCCCTGGT
This sequence comes from Rhodococcus sp. DMF-1, assembly GCF_021441945.1. Lineage (NCBI taxonomy): Bacteria > Bacillati > Actinomycetota > Actinomycetes > Mycobacteriales > Nocardiaceae > Rhodococcus > Rhodococcus sp. DMF-1. The sequence goes on along the minus strand of NZ_CP090442.1, from coordinate 4,543,829 downwards.
CGACGAGCTCGCCCACACCAACGTGCCGGGCAGCCGGCACACCAAACGCTGGCAGGACGTCGAGGAACTGCTCGACGCGGGCATCGACGTCCTGTCCACGGTCAACATCCAGCACCTCGAGTCCCTCAACGACGTCGTCGAGCAGATCACCGGCGTGGTGCAACGCGAGACCGTGCCCGACGACGTCGTACGGCGCGCCGACCAGGTCGAGCTCGTCGACATCACCCCGCAGGCGCTGCAGCGGCGTCTCGCGCACGGCAACGTCTACGCGCCGGAGAACGTCGATGCCGCGCTGCGCAACTACTTCCGCGAAGGGAACCTGACCGCCCTGCGCGAGATCGCCCTGCTGTGGCTCGCCGATCAGGTCGACCTTGCGCTCGCGAAGTACCGCGGCGAACACGCCATCACCGACACCTGGGAGGCCCGCGAGCGCGTCGTCGTCGCCGTCACCGGCGGGCCCGAATCGGAGACCCTGGTGCGCCGGGCCAGCCGCATCGCCGCCAAGGCGAGCGCGGAGCTGATGGTCGTGCACGTCGTCCGGGGCGACGGCCTCACCGGTGTCTCGGCGCCGCAGATGGGAAAGGTCCGGACCCTCGCCGCGAGTCTGGGCGCCAGCCTGCACAGCGTCGTCGGCGACGACGTGCCCACCACGCTGCTCGACTTCGCGCGGGAGGTGAACGCGACCCAGCTCGTGCTCGGCACGTCGCGGCGCCCGCGATGGGCCCGCATCCTCGACGAGGGCATCGGGGCGGCGGTCGTCCGCGACTCCGGCAGGATCGACGTGCACATGGTGACCCACGAGCACACGGCCCGAGGCCCGAAGATGGCGTTGCTGGGCCGCCACGAGCGGCGACTGCAGTCCTGGATCGCGGCAGCCGTCATCCCCCTCGTCGCGACCGCCCTGATGGCCGTGATCGACCGCCTCACCGGGGTGGCCGGCCAGAACGCGTTGTTCTTCGTCGTCGTGCTCGCCGTCGCCCTGTTCGGCGGAATCGGCCCCGCCGTCGTCGCGGCCCTGCTGTCCGGCCTGCTGCTCAACTTCTTCTTCACCGAACCGCGCTACAGCTTCACCATTGCCGAACCGGACAACTTCGTCACCACCGTGGTGCTGCTCGTCGTCGCCGTGGCGGTCGCCGCGCTGGTCGACGCCGCCGCGGCCCGGGCCCGCGAGGCGCGGCTCGCCGCGCAGGAGGCCGAACTGCTCGCCCTGTTCGCCGGCGCTGTGCTGCGCGGCGCGAACGTCCACAGCTTGCTCGACAAGGTCCGCGAGACCTACGGGCAGTCCGGTGTCGCGATCCTGCGTTCCGAGAACGGCCGCCGCCACGTCGTCGACCGCACCGGAACCACTCCGCCCGCCTCGGTCGACGAGGCCGATACCGTGTGCGAGATCGACGACGGCCGTCTTGCGCTACTGCTGTCCGGCCCAGGATTGCGACCCCGCGACCGCCGGATCCTCACCGCGGTCACCGGGCAGATCGCCGGGTTGATCCGCCAGGACGAACTCACCGCCGAAGCGGCGAAAGCCTCGGCCCTGGCCGAAACCGACCGTCTGCGGCGGCTGTTGCTGTCGGCGGTGAGCCACGACCTGCGCACCCCGCTCGCCGCCGTCAAGGCCGCCGTGTCCAGTCTGCGCAGCACCGACGTCGAATTCTCCGCCGAGGACACCGCGGAGCTGCTCGCGACGATCGAGGAGTCCACCGACCAGCTCACCGCCCTCGTGTCGAACCTGCTCGACTCCTCTCGGCTCGCGGCCGGGGTGGTCACGCCCGTCCTGCAGCCGCTCTACCTCGACGAGGTGCTGCACCGGGCCGTGGTCACGCTCTCGAGCGGCGGCCCGGACGCCGCCCGCCGGGTGCGCGAACGACTCGAGGTCGACGTCGGCGACACGATGGTCGAGGCGGACAGCGGCCTGCTCGAACGAATCCTGGCCAACCTTCTCGACAATGCCCTGCGCTACGCGCCGACCGGCCCGATCCGGGTCGGTGCCGTCACTTCCGGTGACCGCACCACCGTCACCATCGCGGACTGCGGTCCCGGCCTCGGATCCGGCGACGCCGGCAACGTCTTCCCACGAATCGGCGACCACCGCAGCGGCGGGGCGGGGCTCGGATCGACCGTCGCGCGAGGATTCGCCGAAGCGATGAGCGGAACCGTCACCACCACCGAGACACCCGGCGGCGGGACGACCATGGTCGTCGAACTCGCGTCCGCGCAGCCGAGGGTGCCGCGATGACCCGCATACTCGTCGTCGACGACGAACCACAGATCCTGCGCGCGTTGCGCATCAACCTCACCGCACGCGGGTACGAGGTGATCACCGCCGGTGACGGACGCTCCGCCCTGCGGGCCGCCGCCCAGCAGCGTCCCGACGTGATCGTCCTCGACCTCGGACTACCCGACCTCGACGGGATCGAGGTGCTCGCCGGGCTGCACGGCTGGTGCACCGCCCCGGTCATCGTCCTCTCGGCACGCACCGACGCCCTCGACAAGGTGGCCGCTCTCGATGCCGGAGCCGACGACTACGTCACGAAGCCGTTCGGGATGGAGGAGTTCCTCGCCCGCATCCGCGCCGCGGTCCGCCGAGCCGGCACCATCTCGGGCACGACCGAACCGGCGATCGACACCGACGACTTCACCGTCGACCTCGCCGCGAAGAAGGTCACGCGCGACGGCGCACCGGTTCACCTGACTCCCACCGAGTGGGGGATGCTCGAGGTGCTGGTGCGCAACCGCGGAAAGCTCGTCGGGCAGCGCGAACTGCTGGAAGAGGTGTGGGGACCGTCCTACACGACCCAGACCCATTACCTGCGGGTGTATCTCACGCAGCTGCGGCGCAAACTCGAGCCCGATCCCGCCCATCCCCGGCACCTGCTCACCGAGCCGGGGATGGGATACCGCTTCGAACCTTGAGGCAGACCGCCCGAGTCGAAGTCGACGGTCCGAGCGGCACAGGACGGACGGCACAGGGCGGACGGCACGGGGCGGACGGCACGACGGATTCGCACCGAATTGTCGGTTCCGACCGGTACGAGGTCCTGCGCGGCGCTACCGTCGACGCATGTCAGCGGACGTTGCTGCGGCACCTGCGGCGCACCCCCACCTGTCTGCCCGGCCCCGCGGCCGCCTGAACTCGGTCCCGCACGTGGCGGGCCTGACCCTCGGGATCTTCGCCCTCGCGGTGGCGCTGTGGTCGCTCTCCCCCACCCTGCGCTACTTCGTCCACACCCCACGCGAATACGTCGACACCTACCTGTTCGACGCCCCCGACACCAGCCTGTCGTATGCACTGGTGCTCGGTCTGCTCGCGGCGGCCCTGGCCAGTCGCAAGCGGATCGCATGGTGGATTCTCACCGTGTACCTGGCCGGATTCGCGATCTACAACGGGTACGTGGCGGTGTCGGAGCGCGATATCGGCGCGGCGATCGGTCTCGTGGTGCAGGTCGCGGTGGTGGGGATCCTGCTCGCGGCGTACCCGGAGTTCTACACGCGGGTCCGTCGCGGCGCGGTGTGGAAATCGCTGGGTGTCCTCGTCGCCGGCCTGGCCGTCGGGACACTGATCGGGTGGGGCCTGGTGGAGCTGTTCCCCGGCACCCTGCCGTCCGACGAGCGGTTGCTGTGGGCGGTCAACCGGGTCACCGCCCTGTCCCTGCTCGACAACGATCAGTTCAGCGGGCGCCCACACGGATTCGTCAACACCCTGCTCGGCCTGCTGGGGGCGCTGGCGCTGATCGCGGCGGTGATCGTGCTGTTCCGGTCGCAACGGGCGACCAACGCACTGACCGGGAACGACGAATCCGCCATCCGGGGCCTGCTCGAGCGGAACGGCGACGATTCGCTGGGCTACTTCGCGACCCGGCGCGACAAGGCGGTGGTCTTCGCGCCCAGCGGTAAGGCCGCGGTGACCTACCGCGTGGAGGTCGGGGTGTGTCTCGCCAGTGGGGATCCCATCGGAAATCCGGAGGCGTGGCCGCACGCGATCGACGAGTGGCTCGCGCTCGCCCGGGGGTACGGCTGGGCGCCGGCGGTGATGGGGGCGAGCGAGGCCGGCGCCGGCGCCTATCGCCGGGCCGGTCTGTCGGTCCTGCAACTCGGCGACGAGGCCGTTCTCCACACCACGGGGTTCTCGCTGTCCGGCCGGGAGATGCGGCCCGTACGCCAAGCCGTGACGCGTGCGCACAAGCAGGGCGTGACGGTGCGTATCCGCCGGCACCGGGACGTTCCCGAGGCCGAAATGGCGCAGGCGATCCGCCTTTCCGACGACTGGCGCGACACCGAGACCGAACGCGGATTCTCGATGGCGCTCGGCCGGCTCGGGGATCCGCTCGACGGCCGGTGCGTGCTCGTGGAGGCGACGGTCCACGGCGAGGTGGTGGCGTTGCTGTCCCTCGTCCCGTGGGGGGCCGACGGCGTCTCGCTCGATCTGATGCGGCGGAATCCGCAGGCCCCCAACGGTGTCGTGGAGATGATGGTGTCGGAACTCGCTGCTCACGGCGGCGAGTTCGGGATCACCCGGATCTCGTTGAACTTCGCGGTGTTCCGCTCGGTGTTCGAGGAGGGCGCACGGATCGGCGCCGGTCCGGTGCTGCGGCTGTGGCGTTCGGTGCTGGTGTTCTTCTCCCGCTGGTGGCAGCTCGAGGCGCTGTACCGGTCCAACGTGAAGTACCAGCCCGAGTGGGTGCCCCGGTTCCTGTGCTTCGCCGACAACCGGGTGCTGCCCCGGGTCGGGATCGCGTCGGCGATCGCCGAGGGCTTCCTCACGCTGCCCAGCTTCGGCCGGGAGCGGAGCGCCCGCCGCCACACCGGAACCCAGACGTCCGCTCCTCCGGCGCTCGTCGAGACCGGCACCCTGCGTGACGACGGCAGCGCCCCCGCCGCCCTGCCGGCGCCGGAGTCGCGCACCGGCCCCCGCCGTCCGGAGCAGGTGCGGGTGCGGATGGCGAAGCTCGAACGGCTCGAGGAGGCGGGCGTCGACCCGTATCCGGTGGCGAACCCGCCGTCGCACACCTGCGCGGCGACGGTGACCGCACCCGAGGGCACCGCGGTGCGGATCGCCGGTCGTATCCTGCGACTCCGCGACTTCGGCGGCGTGCTGTTCGCGGTACTGCGGGACTGGTCGGGGGACGTGCAGATCCTGGTCGACCGCAGCCGCGTCGGCGGCCGCCGGTTCGTGTTCGACCTCGGCGACCTCGTCGAGGTGAGCGGGGTGACGGGCCGCAGTCGCAGCGGCGAGCTCTCGGTGCTCGCGGAGGACTGGCGGCTCGACGGCAAGTGCCTGCACCCGCTGCCCGACAAGTGGCGCGGCCTGACCGATCCGGAGGCCCGGGTGCGGCAGCGGTACGTCGACCTCGCGATCAACCGCACCGCGCGCCGGTTGCTCGCGGCGCGCAGCGCGGTGGTGCGGTCGCTGCGCGAGCAGCTGCAGGCGCGGGGCTACCTCGAGGTGGAGACCCCGATCCTGCAGGCCGTGCACGGCGGCGCCAACGCCGCCCCCTTCACCACCCACATCAACGCTTACGACCTCGACCTGTACCTGCGGATCGCACCCGAGCTGTACCTCAAACGCCTGTGCGTGGCGGGCATGGAACGGGTCTTCGAGATCGGCCGGGTGTTCCGCAACGAGGGGGCGGACTTCAAGCACAATCCGGAGTTCACGATTCTCGAGGCCTACGAGGCGCACGCGAACTACGAGGTCATGCGGGTGCTGGCCCGCGAGCTGATCCAGGCCGCGGCCGTCGCGGCCCACGGACGTGCGGTGATCGTCCGGCCCGGCCCCGACGGGACGCCCGTCGAGATCGACATCTCCGGCGAGTGGCCGGTGAAGACGTTCCACGGGGCGGTCTCGGACGCCCTCGGCACCGAGATCGACGCGCAGACACCGGTCGAGGAGTTGCGCCGGCTGTGCGACGAGCACGAGATCCCGTACAACCCCGAGTGGGACGCCGGTGCGACGGCGCAGGAGATGTACGAGCACCTCGTCGAATCCCGCACCGAATTCCCCACCTTCTACACCGACTTCCCCACCTCGGTGTCGCCGTTGACGCGCCCGCACCCGACGAAACCGCTCGTCGCGGCGAAGTGGGACCTCGTCGCCTGGGGGATCGAACTCGGCACGGCCTACAGCGAGCTGACCGACCCGATCGACCAGCGGGCCCGGCTCACCGAGCAGTCGCTGCTCGCCGCGGGAGGCGACGAGGAGGCGATGGAACTCGACGAGGACTTCCTGCAGGCGCTCGAACACGCCATGCCGCCCACCGGGGGTCTCGGCATGGGGGTCGACCGGATCGTCATGCTGATCACGGGCGGCAGCATCCGCGAGTCCCTCGCCTTCCCCCTCGCCAAGCCCCGCGCACGCCGGTGAGCACCCCGGTTTCACGTGAAACACCGGGTCGACCGAGCGCGCGATCGGTCGTCGTGCGATCGTGGTGACGTGCAGCTTCTCCTGATTCGACACGCCCTACCCGAGATCTCCCGGGTCAGCGAGGGACGCGCCGACCCGTCGCTGACCGAGGAGGGCCGCGCCCAGGCCGCGCGGCTGCCGACCGCGCTCGAGCCCTACCGAATTGCGCGGGTGTTCAGCAGCCCGCAACGCCGCGCCCTGGAGACGGCGGCGCCGCTCGCCGAGGCCCGCGGGCTTCCCGTCACCCGGCTCGAGGGCCTGGCGGAGTACGACTACCACCTCGACCACTACATTCCATTCCACCTCGCGCAGGAGCTTGCCCCGGACGCCGTGGCACGCATCCGCGCAGGTCACCTCCCCGACTTCGTAGATGCGGACGAATTCCGCACCCGCGTTCTCGCCGCCACCCAGCACATCGTCGACACCTGCGCGCACGACGACACCGTCGCCGTGTTCGCCCACGGCGGCGTCGTCAACGTCCTGCTCCAGGACCTGCTCGGGCTCGACCGGCCGCTGATGTTCCCCATCGAGTACACATCGGTGACCCGCATCCTCGTCTCCCGCAACGGTGCCCGGCGGGCGGCCTCGGTCAACGAGACCGGGCACGTGCGCGACATGCTGCGCGTCTGATCCGTTCGCCGCAACCGGTGTGAACCGGCTCGGATCCGGGTATCGGTACGACGTGGGCGGAACCGCGACGAGGCGGCCGCCGCGAGGGCGTGGCAGCCGGGCGGAAGGTAGCCGTCGGGCCACGACCGCCGGCCGGTGTCGACGACGCCGGGCCCCCGAGATTCGACGAGCAGGAGATTGCCATGATGAGAGCTCTGACCTTCGCCGCCGGTGCCGCCGTGGGCTTCGTGCTGGGCACCAGGGCCGGGCGTGAGACCTACGAGAAGATGCGCGATCAGTCCGTTCAGCTGTGGAACAAGCCCGAGGTACAGCAGAAGGTCACCGAAGCGAAGGAGACCGTGCAGGAGAAGGCGCCCCAGGTGCAGGAGAAGGCCGGCGACCTGGCGAAGAAGGCCGCCGAGAAGGCGAACATCTCGGGCGGCGGCAACATGGCACCCGACGCCGCCGGCGGCGGGCCGGCCGTGACTCCCCCGGCCGCGGGCGCACCGATCGTCCCGCCTCCGAACGAGGGCAAGCACTCCCTCTAGCGGCCGGACGCAGACCGGCCCGGTGCCGCATCGGGTGAATTCCGGTGCGGCACCGCCGGGTGTAGTCGCGTTCCGAACGGGTACTCCGACCGCGTACAACGGAACGGCTCACCCCGACACGATCCCCCGATCGACACAGGAGGCGACATGACGCGACCCGACGGCGACGGCGACCCCGCCACCGCGGACACCGACAGCGGGTCCCGAGGTGCCGACGACGACGTCCTGTCCGATCCGGCCGAATGGGCCGGGGAAGGCGGCGCCACCGACGAGGGCCCGTCCACCGACGTCGAGAACGGCTGAGATCAGGCGCGCGCCGTCCGGGTTCGCAGCCGCTCGGCCCACTGCTCGGCGTCGTCCATACCGATCACCAGGGCGTCGCGCGCGTGTCCCGACAGTTCGACGCGCAGGGCGGGCTGTCCGCGCCGCACGGCGACGAGTTCGTTGCGTCCCCGTGCGCGCCAGGTGCCGATCTTGCGGGCACCCGGCAGCCCGAGGCCGGGAGCGCGCATTCCTCGCGTCGCGGCGAGACCGTCGGCGTGGACCTCGACGTCCCGGATGGCATCCAGGGGGACGTCGACATCGCGGATCAGTCCCGCGATCTTCTCGAAGCGCGTGAAGCGCAGCGTCAGGACTCCGTGGTCGATGCTCAGCGTCGTCATGGCTCCCATTGTTCTCATTGCTGAGAACAATGTCAATCGTGAGAACATTGACGGGTGAGAGGAGACATGACCACCGCGGAACTGCTGTTGCATCCGGTGCGCCTGCGGATCGTCCAGGCGCTGCTCGGCGACCGCACCGCCACCACCGCGCAGCTACGTGCCCTCATCGACGACGTTCCCGCCGCCACCCTCTACCGGCAGATCGCGACGCTCACCGGCGCCGGAGTCCTCGACGTCGTCGCGCAGCGCCGCGTCCGCGGCGCGGTCGAACGCACCTACCGTCTCGTCGCCGAACGCGCGCACATAGACGGGCAGGAGGCGGCGACGATGAGCACCGAGAACCATCGGCGTGCCTTCCTCGCCTTCACCGCGCAGCTGCTCGCCGACTTCGACGCGTACCTCGACGATCCCGAGCGACGGGATCCGGCCGAGGACGTCGTCGGATACCGGCAGGCAGCCCTCGATCTGACCGACGAGGAGGCCCTCGCCCTGGTCACCGAGATGCGGCAGCTGCTGACGCGCTACCTCGAGCTGGGCCCCGGCCCGGGCCGGCGCCGGCGGCTGCTGAGCACCGTCGTCGTACCGGCCCGCGACGTGTCGGGTCAGGAATCCGGGGAGCGATGACCGGCCGGCTCGGTCGTACCGGCTACGCGACGGCCGTGAGCGGATGGATCACCGGCGCCGCCGCGAGGTGCTCCCCCACCGTCGCCAGGGCGGACGTGACGTGCCGGGAGGTCATGTGCGCGTCGAGCGCCTCCTGACCCGACCAGACCTCGACCGTCACGAATGTGCCTGGCGCCGAGCCGGATTCGAAAAGTTCGTACGAGACGCAGCCGTCCTCGTCGCGACTCGCCGCGGCCAGCGCCACCAGCGCGCCCCGCACCGCGTCCTCCGAACCGGGCTTCGCCGGAATGGTCGCCACCACACGCAGTTCCGTCATTTCTCGACGGTACCGCGCGCGGCAGCCGTGCACGAGCGGCTCGGACGAGGAAGATGGTGCCCATGAGATCGCGGATCGCGGAGATGCGTCGATGGCGCGCAGGGACAGTGGTCCATCAGCGCCTGCACGACCTGACCGGGACGCTCGTCGTGGTCACCGGGGCGGGCAGCGGTATCGGCCGCGCGACGGCACGGGCGTTCGCCGACGTGGGGGCGATCGTCGTGGTCGCCGACCGCAACGTCGACACCGCCCGCGCCACCGCGGAGCTGCTCAACGCGCCCCTCCCCGGCGCCGGCGGCTCGCGAGCGGTCTTCGGTGGCGGGGCGCACGCCTACGAACTCGACGTCGCCGACGAGGAGCAGGTGCGGCGGTTCGCCGCGACGGTCCGTTCCCAGCACGGCGTGCCGGACGTGGTCGTCAACAACGCCGGAATCGGCGTGATCGGCACGTTCACCGCCACCCCGCAGGAGACGTTCGAGCACGTCATGGACGTCAACTTCTGGGGCGTGGTGTACGGGTGCCGGGCGTTCGGGGACCAGATGCTCGAGCGCGGCACCGGCGGGCACATCGTCAACGTCGCCTCGGCGGCCGCGTTCACCCCGCAGAAGAGCCTCGTCGCCTACTCGACGAGCAAGGCCGCGGTCCTGATGTTCACCGAGTGCCTGCGGGCGGAACTGATGGTCCACGGGATCGGGGTGAGCGCGATCTGTCCGGGGCTCGTGGGCACGAACCTGGTTCCCGGTGCCGAGATGGTGGGCCTCGGCGCACCGGAGCAGCGCACGCTCCGCGAGCGGGTCACGGCGCTGTACCGCACGCGCAGCTATCCGCCGTACAAGGTCGGCGAGGCGATCGTCGCCGCGGTGCGGCACAACCGGGCACTGGTGACCGTGACGCCGGAAGCGAAGACCCGGCGGTGGGTGAGCCGCCTCGCCCCGGAGGCGATGCGATTCGGTGCCCGCTTCGAGCCGGACCGCTGAGCGCCGCGCGTCCCCGCCCGTGCGCGGCGAACTCGATCGTTGTCGGCGGCGGCCACGCACCGCTCAGGAGATGACCGTGGACGGGTACCGCCGTGCCCGGAACCGTGGTCACCGGGGAGAGCCGGACCGGGCGGTGGGGCCTCTCCGGGCGGAGTCCCGGCTCGGGCCTGCCGGTAACCTGACCCTGTGCCGGATCGTCCGATTCTCGTCAGTGCCTGCCTGGCCGGCGTGCCGTGCCGGTACAACGCGGAGGCCCGGCCGGACGAGGACGTGGTCGCCGACGTGGCCGCCGGACGCGCGATCGCCGTGTGTGCGGAGGTGCTGGGCGGACTCCCCACGCCGCGCCCACCCGCCGAGATCGTCGGCGGCGACGGTCGGGACGTCCTTGCCGGCCGAGCACGCGTCGTCACCGACACCGGAGCGGACATGACCGATCCGTTCGTCCGTGGGGCCGAGATCGTCGCCGGGATCGCCGCCGAGCACGACGTGCGCGAGGCGGTCCTGCAGGCACGCAGTCCCTCCTGTGGCTGCGGAGCGATCTACGACGGAACGCATTCGGGGACCGTGACCGACGGCGACGGCGTGCTCGCCGCTCTGCTCGCCGCGCGCGGCATCACCGTGCGCGCGCGACGCGGCTCGCGGACCTGACGGCCCGTCAGACCTTGGAAGCCAGCCAGTTCCGCAGCCACGTCGTGGCCGAGGTGCCGTTCGGTTCGACCGCGTAATTGGTGTAGTCCTGGTGGATCTGCGACTCGTAGAACTTCCGGATCTTGATCTCGCGCTCGTCGTTGGCCTGCTCGGTGAGCTGGGACTGCAGGATGGGGAGCCCGCCCGCGCTCATCAGATCCAGGTAGATCGCGTCGGCCTCGGCACGATACCGGTCGACGGCGGACGGGTCGCCCCCGGAGGCCATCGCGAGGAAACCCGCAGCGCGGGTGACGAAATCGTCCTTGGGCGTCGAGCAGTACAGGTCGCCGACGGCGCAGAAGGTGCGGACGTCGCCGCTGACGAACCCGAACCCGCCGATGCGGGGCCCGCCGGCGCCGTTGCCCGCGACGGGCGGTCCGATCAGGATGTCCGCCTCGGAACGACGGGGGTCGGAGAGCAGGCCGACCGCGGCGAGCCGATGCGGCGGGACCACTCCGAAGCCGGTGCCGATCTCGGCGGCGAGATCGCCGGCCGCGTCGGCGCCCTGGCTGTAGCCGACGAGCGCGAACCGCGCCTCGGGGCACGCGGCCGCCGTCGCGGCGACGATGCCGCGGGCATTGTCGACGGCCTGCTGCCGCGACACACCGTAGACCTCGCCCTCCCACGGGAACGCCGTCGCGGCGTACCGGACGTAGTCGACCCGGGCCCCGGGGGGAAGATTGGAGGTGACCGCCGCGAGCATGCCGTTGCCTCGCTGCGGTGCAGGCGTGTTCGACGTTTCCCACGTGCCCGGCACGGCGACGACCTGGAGCTTCGGGCACCCGGCCGGATCGGCCTGGACCGCGGGAGCCGTCACCGCCGACCCCACTACGGTGGCCGCGGCGACCGCTACCAGCGTCAACACACTTCTCAGCCCCACCGCAGCCCCCTGAGGTCTCCTGCCGATCTCGACGTCGTCACGAAATGATGCACATGCAATATGACACAGAGATGAACGAGACGGGAGACCCCCTTTACTCCCGCAGGACGGTCACCGCTCCCCCGCCGATGTTGGTGACGAACACGTTCCCCGCCCCGTAGTCGACGGCCGTCCCCACGGTGCCGCGGTCGACGACTCGTTGCAGCTGCCCCGGACGGTCCACGACGGTCACCGCCGAGGCGCCGATGTTGGTGACGAAGACGTTGCCGGTCAAAGGATCCGTGACCACGACACCGGGAGGCAGCACCTCCGGCGGCAGCGGACCGGCCGCCGCATCGTGGTCCGCGACCGTCACGTGGCCGGCGCCGATGTTCGTCACGTAGACACCGTCCGTACCGGCGTCGAGCGTGAGTTCCGGGGTGAGATGCGCGAGCGGCGAGGCCGCCGGGCTCGGCGCGGACGGCGGGGGGCCCGCCAGGACCCGATCGCGGTCGACGGTGACCGTACCGACGCCGAGATTGGTGACCGCGACGTTGCCGTTACCGCCGTCCACACGCATCTCCACCGGCGCGCCGGACGGCGCCGCAGCGGCGGCCGGGTGCGGTGGAACGGACACGGACACGGCACCCGGCCCCAGGTTGGTGATGCACGAATTACCCGCTCCCCCATCGACTCCGAGAAGTCGCAGGCCGTCGTACCCGGCCACCGGCGGCGCCTGCGGAACGCCGTCGACGGTCACGGCACCGCCGACGTTGCGCACACATTCGCCGGGGACCTGCGCCCCCGCTGGGGCGGCACTCAGGGCCGCCACGGTCCCGGCGCCGAGGATGCCCGCCGCAAGTGATCGTCTCGTGATGCGGTGACCCCTGCGCATCGTGATGCGGTGACCCATGCGCACGACCATAACGCGCGAACCGTCCCGAACGGACGAAACGGGAAGGGCGCGCCCACCGGATTTCCGGCGGGCGCGCCCCGCGCGCTCAGCGCTGTCGCAATCCAGCGCTCAGCGCTGTCGCAATCCAGCGCTCAGCGCTGCCACATTCGAGCGCTCAGCGCTGTCACATTCGAGCGCTCAGCGCTGTCGCAATCCAGCGCTCAGCGCTGCCACATTCGAGCGCTCAGCGCTGTCACATTCGAGCGCTCAGCGCTGTCACATTCGAGCGCTCAGCGCTGCGGCATCGTGGTGGTGGTGATCGGCGAAGGGAGCACCGTCGCACCCTCGAGGTATTGATCGACCGCCGCGGCGCAGGAACGACCCTCCGCGATGGCCCACACGATGAGCGACTGGCCGCGGCCCATGTCACCGGCGACGAAGACGCCGTCGACGTTGGTGGCCCATTCCTTGGAGCGGGCGACGTTGCCGCGCTCGTTGAGGTCCACGCCCAGGTCGGTGAGCAGGCCCGGCTTCTCGGGGCCGACGAAGCCCATGGCCAGGAGCACCAGGTCGGCTTCGAGCTCGAAGTCGGTCCCCTCGACCTTCTCGAAGCGGCCGTTCACCATCTTCACCTCGTGCGCCTTCAGGGCGGCGACCTTGCCGTCCTTGCCGACGAACTGCTCGGTGTTGACGGAGAACACGCGCTCGCCGCCCTCCTCGTGCGCGGAGGACACCCGGTACATCAGCGGGTAGGTCGGCCACGGCGTCGATTCGGCGCGCTCCTCCGGGGGGCGCGGCATGATCTCGAACTGGTGCACGCTGGCCGCGCCCTGACGGTGCGAGGTGCCGAGGCAGTCGGCGCCGGTGTCACCGCCACCGATGATGACGACCTTCTTGCCCTTCGCCGTGATGGTCGGCTCCGGCAGGTCGCCGAGCTGCACCCGGTTGGCGATCGGCAGGAACTCCATCGCCTGGTGGATGCCGTCCAGCTCACGCCCGGGAATCGGCAGGTCGCGGGCCTCGGTGGCGCCACCGGCGAGCACGACCGCGTCGAACTGCTCCCGCAGCTGATCGGCAGTGATGTCGACACCGACGTTCACGCCCGTCTCGAAGACGGTGCCCTCGGCCTCCATCTGCGCCAGACGGCGATCGATGACGGCCTTCTCCATCTTGAACTCGGGGATGCCGTAGCGCAGCAGACCACCGATGCGGTCCTCGCGCTCGAACACGGTCACCGAGTGGCCGGCGCGGGTGAGCTGCTGCGCCGCAGCCAGACCCGCCGGGCCGGAGCCCACGACCGCGACCTTGCGGCCCGTCAGCTTCGACGGCATGACCGGTGCGACCCAGCCCTCGTCGAAGGCCTTCTCGATGAGTTCGACCTCGACCTGCTTGATGGTCACCGGGTCCTGGTTGATGCCCAGGACGCAGGAGGCCTCACACGGCGCGGGGCACAGCCGGCCGGTGAACTCCGGGAAGTTGTTGGTGGCGTGCAGGCGTTCGATGCCGTCGTTCCACTTGCCCTTGTAGGCCAGGTCGTTCCACTCAGGAATCAGGTTTCCGAGGGGGCAACCGTTGTGGCAGAACGGGATACCGCAGTCCATGCAGCGGCTGGCCTGGACCTGGAGGGTGTCGAGCGGGAACGGCTCGTACACCTCCTTCCAGTCGAGCAGCCGCAGCGGAACGGGCCGGCGAACCGGCGTCTCCCGCGAGCCGTGCTTGAGGAAGCCGCTTGGATCACCCACGAGCCGCCTCCATGATCGCCTCGTCCACGTTCGCGCCTCGAATCTCGGCGTCCTTGATAGCCATGAGTACCTTCTTGTAATCGCGAGGCATGACCTTCGCGAAGTGGCTGACCTGCTGCGACCAGTCGGCCAGGATGCGGGCTGCAACCTCGGAGCCCGTTTCGTCACGATGGCGCTCGATGGCGCCCTTGAGCCAGAGGAAGTCCTCGCCCTCGAGGTCCTCGAGATCGACCAGCTCGGTGTTCAGGTTCGCCTCGAAGTCGCGGTCCGGGTTGTACACGAACGCGACACCGCCGGACATGCCGGCGCCGAAGTTGCGGCCGGTCTTGCCCAGGATGACGACCTTGCCACCGGTCATGTACTCGCAGCCGTGGTCGCCGACGCCTTCGACGACGGCCGTGGCACCCGAGTTGCGCACCGCGAACCGCTCACCCGCCACGCCGCGGATGAGGGCCTCGCCACTGGTGGCGCCGAACAGGATCACGTTGCCGGCGACGATGTTGTCCTCGGCGACGAAGCCCGGCGCCGCGTTGAGCGGCGGGCGGACGACGATCCGGCCGCCGGACAGGCCCTTGCCGACGAAGTCGTTGGCGTCGCCGAACAGCCGCAGCGTGATGCCCTTGGGCACGAACGCGCCGAAGCTGTTGCCGGCCGAACCGGTGAACGTGATGTCGATCGTGTTGTCCGGCAAGCCTTCCCCGCCGTACACCTTGGTGAGCTCGTGGCCGAGCATGGTGCCGACGGTGCGGTTGACGTTGGCGATCTTGGTCTCGATCGTCACCGGCGTACCCGACTCGAGAGCCGGCCGCGCCTGGGTGATGAGCTCGTTGTCGAGCGCCTTGTCCAGCGCGTGGTCCTGTTCCTTGGTGCAGTGCAGGTCCTGCTCGCAGAAGATCGGCGAACGGGTCTGCTCGAGCAGCGGCGACAGGTCCAGCTTCGAGGCACGGTAGTGGTCGACGGCCTTGGTGGTGTCGAGCATGTCGACGCGCCCGATGGCCTCGTCGAGGGAACGGAAGCCCAGCTCGGCCAGGTATTCGCGCACCTCTTCGGCGATGTAGAGCATGAAGTTCTCGACGAACTCCGGCTTGCCGGTGAAGCGCTTGCGCAGCACCGGATTCTGCGTCGCCACACCCACCGGGCAGGTGTCGAGATGGCACACGCGCATCATGATGCAACCGGACACCACCAGCGGAGCGGTGGCGAAGCCGAACTCCTCACCGCCGAGCAGGGCGGCGACGACGACGTCGCGGCCGGTCTTCATCTGCCCGTCCACCTGCACGACGATGCGGTCGCGCAGACCGTTGAGCAGCAGCGTCTGCTGCGTCTCGGCGAGACCGAGCTCCCACGGCGCACCCGCGTGCTTGAGCGAGGTCAGCGGGGACGCGCCGGTGCCGCCGTCGTGACCGGAGATCAGCACCACATCGGCGTGCGCCTTCGACACACCCGCCGCGACGGTGCCGACACCGATCTCGGAGACCAGCTTCACGTGGATGCGGGCCTGCGGGTTGGCGTTCTTCAGGTCGTGGATCAGCTGCGCGAGATCCTCGATCGAGTAGATGTCGTGGTGCGGCGGGGGCGAGATCAGGCCCACACCCGGCGTCGAGCCACGCACCTCGGCGACCCACGGGTACACCTTGTGCGGCGGCAGCTGCCCGCCCTCACCCGGCTTGGCGCCCTGCGCCATCTTGATCTGGATGTCGGTGCAGTTGGTCAGGTAGTGCGCGGTGACACCGAACCGGCCGGAGGCGACCTGCTTGATCGCCGAGCGCCGCCAGTCGCCGTTCTCGTCCGGGGTGAAGCGGTCCGGATGTTCGCCGCCCTCACCGGAGTTCGAGCGGCCGCCGAGACGGTTCATCGCGATCGCGAGGGTCTCGTGCGCCTCCGCGGAGATCGAGCCGTAGCTCATCGCGCCCGTGGAGAACCGCTTGACGATCTCGCTGGCCGGCTCGACCTCCTCGAGCGGCACCGCCGGGCGCTCTCCCGTGCGGAACTCGAACAGGCCGCGCAGCGACGCGAGCCGCTCCGACTGGTCGTCGACGAGCTGGGTGTACTCCTTGAAGATCGAGTACTGCCCGGTGCGGGTGGCGTGCTGGAGCTTGAACACCGTGTCCGGGTTGAACAGGTGGTACTCGCCCTCGCGGCGCCACTGGTACTCGCCGCCGACCTCGAGCTCGCGGTGGGCGTGCTCGGAGGGACGGTCCATGAAGGCGAGCGAGTGCCGGGCGGCGACGTCCTGCGCGATCTCGTCGAGGCCGATGCCGCCGAGCTGCGACTGCATCCCGGTGAAGTACTCGTCGACGATCTCCTGCGAGAGGCCGATCACCTGGAAGAGCTGGGCACCGGTGTAGGAGGCGAGGGTGGAGATGCCCATCTTGGACATCACCTTGAGCACGCCCTTCGACGCGGCCTTGATGTAGTTCGCGAGGGCCTTGTCGAGGGTGATGCCGTCCGGCAGGTCGCCGTTCTGCAGCAGCTCGTCGATGGTCTCGAAGGCCATGTACGGGTTCACCACGGCCGCACCGAAACCGCACAGCGCGGCGATGTGGTGCACCTCGCGGGCGTCGCCGGCCTCGACCAGCAGCCCCACCTTGGTGCGGGTCTTCTCGCGGACGAGATGGTGGTGCACCGCCGAGGTGAGCAGCAGCGACGGGATCGGCGCGAGGTTCTCGTCGGACTCCCGGTCCGAGAGCACGATCAGGCGAGCGCCCCCGTCGATGGCCTCGGAGACCTGGCCGCGGATGTTCTCGAGCGCGCGGCGCAGGCCCTCGCCGCCCTCGGCGACGGGGTACAGACCGCGGATGATGACGCTGTTGAAGCCGGGGAACTGCCCGTCGTCGTTGACGTGGATCAGCTTCTGCAGGTCGTCGTTGTCGATGACCGGGGCCGAGATCAGGATCTGCCGGCACGATTCGGCGGTGGGGTTCAGCAGGTCGCCCTCGGGGCCGAGCATGCCGCCGAGGCTGGTGACGACCTCTTCCCGGATCGCGTCGAGCGGCGGGTTGGTGACCTGCGCGAACAACTGCGAGAAGTAGTCGAACAGCATGCGCGGACGCGAGGAGAGCACCGCGATGGGAGTGTCGGTGCCCATCGAACCGAGCGCCTCACCGCCCGTCGCCGCCATCGGCTTGACGAGGAGGTGGACCTCTTCGTTCGTGTAGCCGAACACCTGCTGGCGCAGCACGACCCGCTCGTGGGACATGTAGGTGTACTTGCTCTCGGGCAGATCCTCGAGCCGCGCGATGCCCTGGTCGATCCACTCCTGGTAGGGGTGCTCGGCGGCGAGGGCGCTCTTGATCTCCTCGTCGTCGATGATGCGGCCCTGCGAGGTGTCGACGAGGAACATGCGGCCGGGCTGCATGCGCAGCTTGCGCACGACCTTCTGCGGCTCGATGTCGAGCACGCCCACCTCGGAGGCCATGACGACGAGGCCGTCCTCGGTGACCCACACCCGCGACGGGCGCAGGCCGTTGCGGTCGAGGACGGCGCCGACGACGGTGCCGTCGGTGAAGCACACCGACGCCGGGCCGTCCCACGGCTCCATCAGGGCAGCGTGGTACTCGTAGAACGCGCGGCGGGCCGGGTCCATGGACTCGTGCCGCTCCCACGCCTCGGGGATCATCATGAGCACGGCGTGCGGCAGGCTGCGGCCGCCGAGGTGCAGGAGCTCGAGCACCTCGTCGAAGCGGGCGGTGTCGGACGCGCCCTCGGTGCAGACCGGGAAGATCTTGTCGAGCTTCTCGCGGCCGCCGAACACGTCGGAATCGATGAGCGCCTCGCGGGCGCGCATCCAGTTGGCGTTGCCGGTGACGGTGTTGATCTCGCCGTTGTGGGCGACGCGGCGGAACGGGTGCGCGAGCGGCCACGACGGGAAGGTGTTGGTGGAGAAGCGCGAGTGCACCAGGCCCAGTGCCGACTCGACGCGCTCGTCCTGCAGATCGCGGTAGAAGCCCTCGAGCTGCGGCGTGGTGAGCATGCCCTTGTAGACGAAGGTCGACGCCGACAGGCTGGGGAAGTACACCGTCTCGCTGCCGGGGCCGTCCTGGCCGGCGCCCTCGCTGCCGAGCTCGTGCTCGGTGCGCTTGCGGACCACATAGGCCCGGCGCTCGAGGTCGAGACCGCCGAGGGTGCGGTCGGGCGAGGTGAGGAAGATCTGACGGAAGCTCGGCATGGCCTGCTTCGCCAGCGTGCCCAGGTCGGAGGGGTCGACGGGAACCTCGCGCCAGCCGAGGACCTGCAGGCCCTCCTCGGCGACGATCGCGTCGACGGCGGCGACGGCCTCGTCGGCGGCCTTCTCGTCCTGGGGCAGGAACGCGATACCGGTGGCGTAGAAGCCGGCGGGCGGCAGGTCGAAGTCGACGACCTCACGGAAGTAGCGGTCCGGAACCTGGATGAGGATGCCGGCACCGTCACCGGTGTTGGACTCGGAGCCCGCGGCACCGCGGTGCTCGAGGTTCACCAGCGCGGTGATCGCCTTCTCCACGATGTCCCGGCTGCGGCGACCATGCATGTCGACGACGAATGCGACACCGCAGGCGTCGTGCTCGTTCGCCGGGTGGTAGAGCCCTTGCGGCCCGGGAAGATGCTTCATACCTAGCCTTCGTTGCGTTTGATTGCAGCGACGACCAGCAGCGCTGATGGCCATCTACTTGCGTGAGCAAGTACCGACACGTGGTGGATCGGCACCGATCACCGTTCAGTATCCGCCCTTCCGCGACGATGCGGGTGCCCTTTTTCGGCAGCTCGGGCCGGATCTCCCGGTCGGCTTGGACGTCGTGTGTCCACCGTGTTGCGTACAACGATATGTCAGCCGCCTGGGGACGACGCAACCAAGGCTATCCTATCCATCCCTAACGGCCCGGTGACCGACCGTTAACACGCGGTTGACGTACGACCACGCGGCGCTCCGCGTCACCGCAGCGCGCGCACCAGCCGGCGAAGGTCCTCGCGCGGGTCGGAGTCCGCATCCTCCGAGGTCAGACGGTGCAGGATCATCCCGTCGAGGTGGTCGGCGAGCATGCGTGCCCCGCCGACCGGATCCGCGGAGCCGAGAGCGGCGAGCACCGTGAGCCCCGTGCCCTGCAGTTCGTCGCGCCGGCGCTGCACGGACCGTCGCAGCGCCGGGGAGGCGCTGGCCTCGACGAACAGTGCGAACCGGGCCCGGGTACGCAGCGCATCGGGACCTGTCGCGAACATCACGTACCCCGCGAGCACGTCGACGAGTTCGTCCTCGGTGCGCGGGAGGTTTCCGCCCCCCAGGACGGCGATGTCGGACCGGTCGCGCTCGACGAGACGGTCGAGGACGCCCTCGAGCAGAGCCCGGCGCGTGCGGAAGTAGTTCGACGTGGAACCGGCCGGCACGCCGGCGGCCGCGTCCACGCCGCGATGGGTGAGCCCGCGCAACCCCTCCCGGCCGAGCAGTTCGATCGCGGCGTCGAGCACCGCGGCGCGTTTGTCGGTCACCCCTCGACACTACAACAGTAGTGACAAGACACTACATACGTAGTAGATTGTCGTCATGACCAGGAGCAACAGCGGCAAGGCCGCGGTCCTCGGCGGCGGAATCGGTGGGCTCACCGCAGCGAACGCACTCGTCCGGCGGGGCTGGCACGTCGACGTCTTCGAGCGTTCCCCCGCGTTGCCGGCGACCGGAACAGCGCTCGGGATGTGGCCGGCCGCGCTCGACGCTCTCGCCTCGGCCGGGCTCGCCGGCGCCGTCGAGCGACTCGGCGTCGCCCTGGACCGCGGTGCGATCGTGCGGCCCGACGGACGTCCGCTGGCGCGG
Organism: Rhodococcus sp. DMF-1; assembly: GCF_021441945.1. NCBI lineage: Bacteria > Bacillati > Actinomycetota > Actinomycetes > Mycobacteriales > Nocardiaceae > Rhodococcus > Rhodococcus sp. DMF-1. The sequence goes on along the minus strand of NZ_CP090442.1, from coordinate 4,523,731 downwards.
ATGCGCACCCGGCGGCCCGCCGTACTGCTCTCGCGGCCGGCGCTGCTGGGCCTGCTCGCCGCGGGCCTGCCCGACGAGGTGCTGCGGCTCGGCCGGGCCGCCCCGCCACTGACCGAGCTCGGCGCCTACGACGTCGTGATCGGCGCGGACGGTCTGGGCAGCCCGACCCGCGACGCCCTCTTCGGCCCGGGCCACCGGCCCGTCCACGCAGGCCTCGCGGCCTGGCGCGGCTGGGTCGACGGCACCGTGGACACCGCGACCGAAACATGGGGCGCGGGCGCACTCTTCGGGATCACTCCCCGCGAGGGCGGCCTGGTCAACTGGTTCGCCGCGGTCCGCGCGCCCGTCGGCACCACCGGCGGCGCCGACGACCTCGTCGCCCGGTTCGGCGACTGGCATCCGGCCGTGCGCGACGTACTCGACCGCCTCGACCCCGCAACCGTGCTCCACCACGAGATCTACCAGTCCCCGCCGTTGCCGTCGTACGTGCGCGGCAACGTCGCGCTGCTCGGCGACGCCGCCCACGCCATGACGCCCAACCTCGGCCGCGGCGCCTGCGAGGCGATCGTCGACGCGGCCACCCTCGCGGGGCTGCTCGCCCGGTTCGAGGTGCCCGAAGCGCTCGGCCGCTACGACCGGGCGCGGCGTCGGACCACCCGGCTCCTCGTGCGGGCGTCGTACGCGGCGAGCCGGGTGGCGACGGCCGAACGCGGGACAGCCCTGCGCGACGCGGTGCTGCGGCTCGCGCCGCAACGGGCGTGACAGTCCACCGACATTCCGATATCGCTTTGTGACACAATACTTTTCGGAGAATCCTCCCGGTCCGGTGCGGACGGCCGGCTCGGGCAGAGTTCACCGAACCCGCCCCACGGCACTGCCCGCACCCGTACCCTTCGCGCCATGAGCCCGGACCTCGAGGGGCACGGCGGCGACCACGCCGCCGCGGTGGCCCGCGCCCACGGTGTCGAGACGATGTTCACCCTCTCCGGCGCGCACGTGTTCCCGCTGTACGACGCCGCGGTCAAGGGCGCGGCACGCATGCGGCTGATCGACGTGCGGCACGAGCAGACGGCGGTGTTCGCCGCGGAGGCCACGGGCAAGCTCCTCCGGCATCCCGGGCTGGCCGTGCTCACCGCCGGGCCCGGGGTGACGAACGGTGTCAGTGCCGTCACCCAGGCGTACTTCGCGGGGTCACCGCTGGTCGTGCTCGGCGGCCGCGCACCCAACGCCCGCTGGGGCACGGGCAGCCTGCAGGAACTCGACCAGCCGCCGCTGCTGTCCACCGTCACCAAGCTGTCCGAGACGGCGAAGACGCTGGACCGTGTGGGTCCGCTGGTCGACGAGGCGTTCAGGGCGGCCCGCGCGTCGCACCGGGGGCCGGCATTCGTGGACGTGCCGATGGACGAACTGTTCGGACGTGCCACGCTGCCGCTGCCGGCGCCACCGGTCGCGGTCCGGCTCGAGCCCGACACGGACTCACAGACGGAGATCGCCACCCTGCTCGCCGGGGCGCAGCGGCCGCTGCTCGTGCTGGGCACCGACGTGTGGGCCGATCACGCCGAGGAGGCGGCGCTGCGATTCGTAGACGAGGTCGGGATCCCGGTGATCACCAACGGCATGGGCCGCGGCGTGGTCCCCGGTGGACACCCGCTGCTCGTCACCAAGGCTCGCGGCACCGCGGTAGGGACCTGCGATCTGGCGATCGTCGTGGGCACGCCGCTGGACTTCCGCCTCGGCTACGGCCGGTTCGGTGGACGCGACGGCGCACCCGCGGCCCGGGTGGTGCACGTGGCCGACGAACCGGGGCAGGTGTCGGCACACGCCGAACTCGCCGCCTCGGTGTCCGGCGATCTCACGGCCTGCCTCGACGGCATCCTCTCGGCGCTGCCCTCGCGTCCGGACACGGAGACCTGGGTGCGAAGCCTGCGCGAGGAGGCGACGGCCGCGGCCCAGCGCGACGCCGCCCTCCTGGCCGCCGACACCGACCCGATCCACCCGGCCCGGATCTACGGGGAACTGCTGCCGCGACTGGCCGACGACGCCGTGATCATCGGCGACGGCGGCGACTTCGTGTCGTTCGCGGGCAAGTTCGTCGAACCGAGACGGCCCGGCCAGTGGCTCGATCCCGGGCCGTACGGATGCCTCGGCGCCGGGCTCGGCGCGGCCGTCGCGGCGCGCGTGGCACGGCCGGCGAGTCAGGTGGTGCTGTTGCTCGGCGACGGCGCGGCCGGGCTGTCCCTGATGGACCTCGACACCCTGGTGCGGCACGAACTTCCCGTGGTGATCGTGGTGGGGAACAACTCGGCGTGGGGGCTGGAGAAGGGTCCGATGCAGCTGCTGTACGGCTACGACGTGGCCGCCGACCTGGCGCCGGGCACGCGGTACGACCTGGTGGCGACGGCGCTCGGGGCGGGCGGCGAGCTGGTGACGGATCCGCGGGAACTCGGCCCGGCCCTGGACCGGGCGTTCGCGTCCGGGGTGCCGTACCTGGTGAACGTGCTGACGGACGTCACAGCGGCGTACCCGCGGGGGACCACCGGAATCTGAGCGCGGGCGAAACCTGCCGGGCTGTGGACAACTTCGGGGTTGTCCACAACGGCGGTGAGCGGGCGGATTCCGCGTCCAGCGGGAGGTTGTCGTCGAACCCACTCGGCCGACGCCGCGAGATCCTCCCGCTCGGCTCACGGCAGGCTGCGGGGCGTCTCGCGGGTCAGTCGACATCCCCGTCCCACGGGAACGTGACAACCCCACAAATAACAACTGACCGCAGCGAATAAATCAGCTGCGGTCAGCGGTATCGAAAGGGTAACAGGCAGTTGTTAGGGTAAGGAAACAAAAGTTCCGTGAAGTGAGTCACAGCGGGTTTGACTCTGCCCTCCAGCGGGAACCACCGCCGGAAGCGGTTGCGCAGAGACGTCCGTCACGTGGCGACTTGTTGAACACTCAACCGACTGGGAAAACGTCCCGAATCGGGCACAACAGACCATGCATCCTGCATGTAATCCGTCCGGGGATGCCAGACTGCTCGCCATGAGCACGACCCGCACTGCACATCGCACGACAACCCCGTCCTCGCCCCACGGCGCGACGAGCCTGACGGATCTCGCGGCCACCGCCGACGAGCACACCGTCGCCGACGTCCACCAGGGACAGGTGTTCCTCGGCATCCTCCATCGCGAGAACGACAGCGTCACCGCGGCACTCGCCACCGCCGAGACCTGCGCGCGGATCGAACGCGGCAGCGGCTCCGTCGCCGCAGCACAGCGGTACGAGGCGGAGGTCCGGAAGTTGCGCGAGACCCAGCGGGAGCTGCACTGCATGATTGCGAACCTGCGGACGCGCTTCGCGACGGCCGGCTCCTGAACCGAACGCACCGAGCGACCGGAGAACGACTCGGGCCCCCGATCCGCGAGGATCGGGGGCCCGATGTGGTGGGCGAAGGGGGACTTGAACCCCCACGTCCCGAAGGACACTGGCACCTGAAGCCAGCGCGTCTGCCATTCCGCCACTCGCCCGAGCGACTGGAAAACAGTAACACACCCCCTCGGCGAACAACGATTCGCCTGCGCAGAGGCCCTTTCCGGGCGATGCGCCGGACCGCGGCGGCGGGGGCGCCCCCTCCACCGGGCCGGATCGGACGAAAAGTCGATACCATGCAGAAGCGAGCTCTGCATTGCGACACGCAGACCGGAAAGGGGGTCGCCGTGGGTATCGCGCAGCGATTCGAACGCAAGCTGCAGGCTGCCGTCAGCGACGTGTTCGCGCGCGTCTTCGGTGGCGGCGTCGTTCCGCAGGAAGTGGAGGCCGCGCTCCAACGCGAGGCCACGGACGGCGTCCAGCAGCTCGACCGGGGCCACACGCTGGCTCCCAACCGGTACGTGATCACGATCAGCGAATCCGATCACGAAGCCCTCGCCGCGGATCGGGACTTGACGGTGAAGGCGTTCGCGCGTCACCTTGAGGACTTCATCCGCGAGCAGGGGTGGCAGACCTACGGTCAGATCCAGGTCGGATTCGAGTCGTCGGCGGCGCTGCACACCGGGCAGTTCCGCACGCACGGGTCGGTCGACCCCGACGTCGGGCGCGCCCCGGCCTCACGGACACCGCACCACCGTTCAACCGTGACCCCCGACCCAGGAGTTGGCTCGATGACGCAGAACCCAGGCTACGACCCAAGCCGTGACCCCGCCGAGAGCGCCGAGCCGCAGTACGCGCGGAACGGTCACACGCACGTAGGCCAGGATCAGCGCTACCAGCAGGGCCAGCGGAACGGCGGGGCGTACCCCTCCGCGCAGGCACCGTACGGCGGTGAGCAGGGCGGCTACGACGCCGGCGGATACGACCAGCAGGGCTACGGCGCGCCCGGCGGGCACGAGGAGCGGGGCTACGGCGAAGACCGAGGTTACGGCGGCTACTCCGGACAGGCGTACAGCCAGGACTATGGGCGCGACTACTCCCCGCAGTACCCGTCCCAGCAGGCCTACGGCGACGACCGCTACCAGGGCGGATACGCCCAGCCCGGTGGTTACGACCAGGGCTACCCGGATCAGGGGTACGGCCAGCAGGGCTATGCCGGACAGGGCTACCCCGACCAGGGGTATGCGGATCCGGGTTACGGCCAGCAGGGCTACCCCGAGCAGGGGTACGCAGACCAGGGCTACGGTGCCGGCGCGTACCAGCCCCCGCAGGCCGGCCGGGTGCTGACCGCGACGCTCCAGCTCGAGGACGGCAGCGGACGCTACTACCAGCTCCGGGAGGGCAGCAACATCGTCGGACGTGGGCAGGACGCCCAGTTCCGGCTGCCGGACACCGGCGTCTCCCGCCGCCACATCGACATCCGCTGGGACGGGCAGGTGGCCATGCTCTCGGATCTCGGCTCGACCAACGGCACCACCGTCAACGGTGCATCCGTGCAGGACTGGCAGCTCGCCGACGGCGACGTGATCCGGGCGGGTCACTCGGAGATCCTGGTGCGCATTCTCTGAGCGCCGAGGACCGAGACCCGATCGGAACCGGCCCGAGACCCATCCGACGCGTCGGCAACGCGCCGGACGATGCGTCTCGTCGCCCGGGGTCCGTATTGTGGGTGACCGCAGCGCACCGGACGACACCGCACCGGGCCGATACGCAGAAGGAGGGCGAGCCGTGCAGGGGCTGATTCTGCAGCTGACCCGGGCGGGGTTCCTGCTCCTGCTGTGGTTGTTCATCTGGGCGATCCTGCGCACGCTGCGGTCGGACATCTACGCCGGTGCCGCACGTCCGGTCCCGCGCTACTCGCCGCGCAACCAGTCGGTGCTGCCGTCGCTGGGCCGGGGCAAGTCGGCGAAGTACCTGGTGGTGACCCAGGGCGCGCTCGCAGGCACCCGCATCACGCTCGGTTCCCAACCGGTCCTGATCGGCCGGGCCGACGACTCGACCCTCGTCCTCACCGACGACTACGCCTCCACCCGGCACGCCCGCCTGTCGCCCCGCGGGTCGGACTGGTACGTCGAGGATCTGGGCTCGACCAACGGCACGTATCTGGACCGCGCCAAGGTCACCACCGCCGTCCGCGTACCCCTGGGCACTCCTGTCCGGGTCGGGAAGACCGTGATCGAGCTCCGCCCGTGACCCTTGTACTGCGATACGCCGCCCGGAGCGACCGTGGCCTGGTTCGTTCCAACAACGAAGATTCCGTGTACGCGGGGGCCCGCCTGCTCGCCCTCGCCGACGGCATGGGCGGTCACGCCGCCGGAGAAGTCGCCTCGCAGCTGATGATCGCGGCGCTCGCCCACCTCGACGACGACGAACCCGGCGGGGACCTGCTCGGCAAGCTCGCCGCCGCCGTGCGCGAGGGCAACGCCGCCATCGCGGATCAGGTCGAGGAGGAACCCGAACTCGACGGCATGGGCACCACGCTCACCGCCATCCTCTTCGCCGGCAGCAAACTCGGCCTCGCCCACATCGGCGATTCGCGCGCCTACCTGCTGCGCGACGGCCAGCTGACCCAGATCACCCGCGACGACACCTTCGTGCAGTCCCTCGTCGACGAGGGGCGCATCACGCCCGAGCAGGCGCACAGCCACCCACAGCGCTCGCTCATCATGCGTGCCCTCACCGGCAGCGAGGTCGAACCGACCCTCACCGTGCGCGAGGCACGCGCCGGCGACCGCTACCTCATCTGCTCCGACGGCCTGTCCGACGTCGTCAGCGACGAGACCATCGCCGACACCATGAGCGAAGGCACGCACGACGAGTGCGCCGATCGGCTCATCGAACTCGCCCTGCGCAGCGGCGGCCCCGACAACGTCACCGTCGTCGTCGCCGACGTCATCGATCTCGACTACGGCCAGAGCCATCCGATCGTCGCCGGCGCCGCGTCGGGGGACGACGAGGACACCCCGCCGCCGAACACCGCCGCGGGCCGCGCCGCCGCGATGCGTCCGCCGCGCGCCACGCCCAAGCGTGTCGTCGCGCAGAAGGATCCCGAGCCCGCGCGCAGACGCAGCCGGATGTGGTGGCCGCTCGTCTCGATCGTGGTGCTCGGGCTGCTCGTCGCGGGTGCGGCCGTGGGCCGGACGATGATCCGCAGCTACTACTACGTCGGCGACGACGACGGCCGCGTCACGGTGCTGCGCGGCGTGCCCGGCAGCGTCCTCGGCTACTCCCTGCAGGAACAGTCCCTCGTCGGCTGTCTCGCGGACGACGGAACCTTGACCCTGACCTCCCCGCAGGAGGCGGACTGCCGCGTCATGCTGGTCGACGATCTGCAGCCGGCGGCCCGCGAACAGGTGCGGGCGGGCCTGCCGTCGGGGTCTCTCGACGACGCGCGCACGCAGATGAACCGGCTCGCGGAGAACGACCTGCTCCCGGTGTGCGTCGAGGAACAGCCGGCTCCCGAGCCCGCACCGGCGCCGGCGCCCCCACCGGCTCCCGCGCCGGCCCCGACGGCCGCTCCCGCGTCGGAACCCGCACCCCCCGCCGAGACAACCGCCCCGGCCCCGGCGCCCGAGCCGACGGTCCCGCAGGTGCCGGGCCAGAACTGCCGGGTGGGCGCCTGATGTCGGTGTCCCACGCACCCGGAGCCTCCTTCCCCAGTCCCCCCGGAGGCTTCGCCCCGGCTCCCGCCGTGTCCACGCGGCGGAACACGGAGCTGCTGCTCATCGTCGCCGCCATCGCGATCACCACGGTGTCGCTGATGCTGGTCGAAGCCAGCCAGGAACAGACCCTGACCATGGACCTGGCCAAGTACGGGCTGACGTACGCGGTGCTGTTCCTCGCCGCGCACCTGGCGGTGCGCCGGTTCGCGCCCTACGCCGACCCGCTGCTGCTGCCGATCGTCGCGCTGCTCAACGGCCTGGGACTGGTCCTGATCCACCGACTCGACCTCGCCGACGAGGAGAACGCGCGCTACCTCGGTCAGCCGATCCCCTCCCCCGACGCCAACCAGCAGGTGCTGTGGACGGCGCTCGCCATCGCCGGCTTCGTCGCGGTGCTGGCGCTGCTGCACGACTACCGGCTCCTCGCCCGGTTCAGCTACACCCTGGGCCTGATCGGTCTCGTCGCGCTCGCCGTCCCGGCCCTGCTGCCGTCCCGCTTCTCCGAGGTCAACGGCGCCAAGATCTGGATCAAGCTGCCCGGATTCAGCATCCAGCCCGGCGAGTTCGCCAAGATCCTGCTCATCATCTTCTTCGCGTCCGTGCTGGTGGCCAAGCGCGACCTGTTCACCACCGCCGGCAAACACGTGCTCGGCATGGACTTCCCCCGCGCCCGCGACCTGGGCCCGATCCTCGCGGCGTGGATCCTCTCGATCGGCGTCATGGTGTTCGAGAAGGACCTCGGCACGTCGCTGCTGCTGTTCGGCACGGTGCTGGTGATGCTGTACATCGCGACCGAACGGGTGGGCTGGCTGCTCGTCGGGGGCGCCCTGCTCGTCGTCGGCTTCTACTTCGCGTACCAGATGTTCGGGCACGTGCGGGTGCGCGTGGAGACCTGGCTCGACCCGCTGGCCGACTACAACAACACCGGCTACCAGATCTCGCAGTCGTTGTTCGGTCTCGCCACCGGGGGCGTCGCCGGCACCGGGCTCGGCAGCGGACGTCCCGCGCAGGTGCCGTTCGCCAAGACCGACTTCATCGTCGCCACGATCGGTGAGGAACTCGGGCTCATCGGCCTCAGCGCCATTCTCGTCCTCTTCCTGATCCTCATCACGCGGGGATTGCGCACCGCGCTCGCCGTCCGCGACAGTTTCGGCAAGCTGCTGGCCGCCGGACTGTCGTTCACCATCGCGATCCAGTTGTTCGTCGTCGTCGGCGGCGTCACCAAGCTGATCCCGCTCACCGGTCTCACCACACCGTTCATGTCCTACGGCGGCTCGTCGCTGCTGGCGAACTACCTCCTGCTGGCGCTGCTGGTGAAGATCTCCAACGCGGCCCGCGAGCCCGCCGCCCCACGCAAGAAGGCACCGCCACCGATCGCGGACGCGCCGACGGAAATGCTGGGGCGCGGATGAACACACCGCTCCGCAAAGTCGCGATGGCGGTGATGTTCATGGTCGTCGCGCTGCTTGCCAACGCCACCTACGTCCAGGTCATCAAAGCCGACGACCTGCGCACCGACCCGCGCAACTCGCGGGTGCTCATCGACGAGTACTCGCGTCAGCGCGGCCAGATCTCCGCGAGCGGACAGGTCCTGGCGGTGTCGGTCCCCACCGACAGCCGCTACAAGTACCTGCGCACGTACCCGGCCGCCCCCGAGCAGCCGATGAGTCCGCTCGCCTACGCACCGGTGACCGGGTTCTACTCGATGCAGTACGGCAGCACCGGGCTCGAGCGCACCGAGGACGAGGTGCTCAACGGGTCCGACAACCGGCTGTTCGGCCGGCGCTTCTTCGATCTGGTCTCCGGACGGGATCCTCGCGGCGGCAACGTGGTCACCACCATCGACCCTGTCATGCAGCAGGTGGCGTACGACGAACTCACCGCCAAGGGCTACACCGGCTCGGTCGTCGCCATCGAGCCCAGCACCGGTCGCATCCTGGCGATGGTGAGCACCCCGAGCTACGACCCCAACCGGCTCTCCGGCCACGACGGCGCCGCCACCTCGCAGGCGTGGGAGGAACTCAACGCCGACCCCGACAAACCGATGCTCAATCGCGCCATCTCGCAGACCTACCCGCCGGGCTCGACCTTCAAGGTCGTGGTGACCGCCGCGGCCCTCGCTGCGGGCACCACCCCCGACGACCAGTTCACCGCCGCGCCCAACATCACGCTGCCCGACACCGCGACCACCCTGGAGAACTACGGCGGCGCGACGTGCGGTGGCGGCCCTACGGCCTCCCTGCGCGAAGCCTTCGCCCGCTCCTGCAACACCGCCTTCGTCGAGATGGGCATCGAGACCGGCAAGGAGGCCCTCGCCGAGCAGGCGGAGGCCCTCGGTGTCGGGGAGTCCGTGGAGATCCCCGTCCCCGTCGCGGCGAGCACGATCGGGCCGATCCCCGACGGCGCCGCGCTGGGCCAGTCCAGCATCGGCCAGCGTGACGTCGCACTCACCCCGCTGCAGAACGCCGTGATCGCCGCCACCATCGCCAACGGCGGCGTCCGGATGCAGCCGCACCTGGTGTCCCAGCTGCAGTCGCCGGACCTGTCGGTGCTGGCGGAGACCTCACCGGTCTCGGCCGGGCAGGCCATGTCACCGCAGGTCGCGGCCACCCTGACCGACCTGATGATCGGATCCGAGAACTTCTCCGGCGGCGAGGGCAAGATTCCGGGGGTCCAGATCGCGTCGAAGACCGGCACCGCCGAGCACGGCGACGATCCCCGTAACACTCCCCCGCACACGTGGTATATCGCCTTTGCGCCTGCCCAGCAGCCCACTGTTGCCGTGGCGGTCATCGTGGAGGACGGCGGCGATCGCGCTCTCGCCGCCACGGGAGGCTCGGTTGCCGCGCCGATCGGACGTGCCGTGATCGCGGCGGGAATGCAGAGAGGCTGATTATGGCTTTGCACAGCGGCGCCATGATCGCCGACCGTTACCGGCTGCAACGGCTCATCGCCACCGGTGGCATGGGACAGGTGTGGGAAGGGCTCGACACCCGCCTCGACCGCCGGGTGGCGGTGAAGGTCCTCAAGGCCGAACTCTCCGGCGACGCGGACTTCCTGACCCGATTCCGGTTCGAGGCGCGCACCACCGCCCAGCTCAACCACCCCGGCATCGCGGGCGTGTTCGACTACGGCGAGACCACCGACGCCGAGGGACAGTCCATTGCGTACCTGGTGATGGAACTGGTGCACGGCGAACCCCTCAATGCCGTGCTCGCCCGGGTGGGCCGCCTGTCGCTGCCGCACACCCTGGACATGCTCGAACAGACCGGCCGGGCGCTGCAGGCGGCGCACGACGCCGGAGTCGTGCACCGCGACGTCAAGCCCGGGAACATCCTCATCACCCCCACCGGCCAGGTCAAGATCACCGACTTCGGCATCGCCAAGGCCGTCGACGCGTCACCGGTGACGCGCACCGGGATGGTCATGGGCACCGCCCAGTACATCGCCCCCGAGCAGGCCCTCGGCCAGGAGGCGACGTCGGCAAGCGACGTGTATTCGCTCGGCGTCGTCGGATACGAGGCCCTCGCCGGCCGGCGGCCGTTCCTCGGCGACAGCGTCGTCACCGTCGCGATGAAGCACGTGCAGGAGACCCCCGCTCCGCTGCCCACCGACCTGCCGGCGGGGGTGCGTGAGCTCATCGAGATCGCCATGACGAAGGACCCCGCGCACCGGTACACGAGTGGCGGCGAGTTCGCCGACGCCGTCGCCGCGGTGCGTTCCGGGCGATCGGTGCCGCCGCCGGGCAACGTGCCGCCGGTCACCGGTGCCACGCGGATCCTGCCGCCGGGGGTGCCGGGCACGACGTCCCCGGCTGCGACCCGCGCGCTCGGTCCGACCCCGCCGCCGCCGCCGTCGCGGCCGTACTACGCCCCGGCGTTCGCGAACGGCGGGGACCAGCCACCCACCGGCCCCGCCCCGTCCGGCGACAAACGCTCACCGAGCCCGAAGGCCATCGCCTGGGCGGCCGGGGCGGCCGTGGCGCTCGCACTCGTTGCGCTGGCGCTGGTGCTGCTGGGCGGCGACAATTCCGGGGACGCGGGCCCCGCACGGTCCACGACCACGCAGGCACCGACGACCACCACCCGTGCCACGACGACGACCACGCGGCCGCCGCGGACCACCACCACGACGGTGGAGCCGACGACGACGGCGCCCCCGACCACGACGCAGGCACCCACGACCACCCCCGAGCCGACGACGACCACCCCGCCGCCGACGACGACGACGGAGGCGCCGACCACCACCACGGCGCCCACCACCACCACGGCCGCCACCACGACGACAGCCGCCACCACGACGACGGCCGAGACGACCACGACCACCGTCTCCCTGCCGGACGACGGTGACGGCGGTCTCGAACCCGGAGCCATCGACAACCCGTTCACCCCGCTCGAGCCAGTCACCCGAGGACAGTCATGACCACACCCCGCAAGCTCTCTTCCCGCTACGAATTGGGTGAGATCCTCGGCTTCGGTGGCATGTCGGAGGTACACCTGGCCCGGGATCTGCGGCTCGACCGCGACGTGGCGATCAAGGTGCTGCGCGCCGATCTCGCCCGCGACCCCACGTTCTATCTCCGGTTCCGCCGCGAAGCCCAGAACGCCGCGGCGTTGAACCATCCGGCGATCGTCGCCGTGTACGACACCGGTGAGGCGGAGACCGAGTCCGGCCCGCTGCCGTACATCGTCATGGAGTTCGTCGAGGGCGACACGCTGCGCGACATCGTGCGCTCCCAGGGGCCGATGACCCCGAAGCGGGCCATGGAGGTCGTGGCGGACGTGTGCGCCGCCCTCGACTTCAGCCACCGCAACATGATCGTCCACCGCGACGTCAAACCCGCCAACGTCATGATCACCCGTTCCGGCGCGGTGAAGGTGATGGACTTCGGCATCGCCCGGGCCATCTCCGACGCCGCGAGCCCGATGACGCAGACCGCCGCGGTGATCGGCACCGCCCAGTACCTGTCGCCGGAACAGGCCCGCGGCGAGCAGGTGGACGCCCGTTCCGACGTGTACTCGGTCGGCTGCGTCCTGTTCGAGATCCTCACCGGCAAGCCGCCGTTCCAGGGTGATTCCCCCGTGGCCGTCGCGTACCAGCACGTCCGCGAGGACCCGCCGCTGCCGTCGTCGGTGAACTCCGCCGTCCCGCCGGAGCTGGACTCGGTGATCCTCAAGGCGATGGCGAAGAACCCCGCCAACCGGTACCAGAGTGCCGCCGAGATGCGCAGCGACCTGATCCGCGTGCTGAGCGGCCAGAAGCCCAGCGCACCGATGGTGATGACCGACGAGGACCGCACCACCATCCTCGGGGCCGTCGACGGTGCCGGGACACCCCGCAACGGCGCGGACCGCGGTCCCGCCGGAGCCGCTGCCGGCGGGACCGTGGCGACGCCTCAGCGCTCCCGGGTCCTGCGCAACACCTTGCTGGGCCTGGCGGCGGTCGTGATCGTCGGCATCGTCGGGGTGTTCCTGTGGACGTCGGGCCCGGGATCGAGCGCCGCGCAGATCCCCGTCCCCGACGTGCGCAACCTTGCCGCGGAGATCGCGGAGAGCAGGCTGCAGGATGCCGGGTTCGAGGTCTCGGTGCAGATGAAACCCGACGCCGTGGTCGCCTCCGGGAACGTCGTCAACACCCGGCCGGTCGCCGGAGTCCAGGCCGAGGAGGGCAGCACCGTCACCCTCGAGGTCTCGAGCGGCCCCGAACAGGTGCAGATCCCGCGGCTGGCGGGCATGAACCAGCAGGAGGCGCTGCAGGCCCTGACCGACGCCGGACTGCGCCTCGATCCGAACGTGGCCCGCGCACCGTCGTCGTCGGCCGAACGCGACACCGTCGTCGACCAGAGCCCCGCTCCGGGAGCCGACGCCGACCGCGACAGCGCGGTGCGGGTGACGCTCGGCAGCGGACCCGAGCAGATCCGCGTGCCCAACGTCGTGGGTCAGGCCACCGAGGTGGCGCGCGACAACATCGAGGCCGCCGGTTTCACCGTCGTGGTCGACGAGATCGACTCGAGCCAGCCGGCCGGGACGGTGGTGTCGAGCAGCCCGGCGGGCGGCACCAGCGCGACGGAGGGCGACACGGTCACCATCCAGGTGTCCAACGGCAACCGCATCGAGATGCCCGCGTTGACGAACAGGACGGTGTCCGAGGCACTGGCGGAACTGCGGGCGGCCGGCTGGACGGGCTCGCCGGCCCAGCTCGTGCAGAACCGCGAGGCCACCCTCGACCCGGAGCTGGTGGGTAAGGTCATCGCCCAGCAGCAGCCGCCGGGGTCGGAGATCTCCAAGTCGGAGACCCTCACCGTGGGTGTGGGCGTGCTGGGTATCCGCTGAGCTGCGGCTCGGGTGCCGTGCGGACGGCTCAGGCGACGCCCCCGGCGAGCGCCTGAGCCACTTCCGCCTCGAGACGGGCGACCAGCTGTTCGTCCGGCGCCTCGCCGCACACGCCGAGCCAGTTCGCGAGCATCCGGTGGCCGCCCTGCGTGAGGACCGATTCCGGGTGGAACTGGACGCCGTGGATGGGCAGCTCGCGATGCCGGAGGGCCATGACGATGCCGCTCTCGGTGAATCCGGTGGGGACGAGCTCGTCCGGCAGCGTGTTGGGCAGCACCGTGAGCGAGTGGTAGCGCGTCGCGGTGAACGGATCCGGCAGGCCGGCCAGCACACCGGTGCCGTCGTGCCAGACCGAGCTGGTCTTGCCGTGCAGCAGCTCGGGGGCCCGGTCCACGGTCGCACCGAAGGCGGCACCGATCGCCTGATGGCCGAGGCAGACCCCGAGCAGCGGCGTGCCCGCGTCGGCGCAGGCCCGCACGAGGTCCATGCTCGCACCGGCGCGCTGCGGCGTGCCCGGCCCGGGGCTCAGGAGGATGCCGTCGAACTCGGCCGCGATCCGGTCCGCGGCACCGGTGAGTCGCTCGTCGTCGTTGCGCCAGACTTCGGCCCGCGTCCCGAGCTGCCCCAGGTACTGCACGAGATTGAAGACGAAGCTGTCGTAGTTGTCGACGACGAGGATGCGCATGCGGAAAGGGTACCGACCCGTCAACGCAGCGTTGCTCCGCCCGTGTAGGCCGGTACCGACAACGACTCCGACGACTGCTGCGTGTAGCCCAGCCCGTAGCGCGCCGCGTACTGCTTGTACACGCGGATGCCCGGCTCGGCCGCCAGGGCGGCCTCGAGTCGCGCCGGGTCGCCCAGCGCGGTGATCACGTACGGCGGAGAGTAGGTACGGCCGTGCAGCAACAGGGTGTTGCCGATGCAGCGCGGTGCCGACGTCGCCACGAGCCGCTGATCCTGCATCGCGATCGCCTCGGCCCCGCCGGCCCACATCGCGTTGAGCACGCTCTGCACGTCCTGCTGGTGCACCACGAGATCGTCGGGCGACGCATCCGTCGGATACCTGCCGTCGGCGCCGCGCGGCGCATCGGTGAGGCTCACGGTGACCCCGGGGCCACGCCGTGCGGTCAGGCCGGCCGGATCCTCGAGAGCGACGGTGTCGGCGAGCACCGCGGCGACGTCGTCGTCGGTGGCCGCGGCCTGCGCCTGCAACTCGGTGACGCGTCCCGCGAGGTCGTCGCGGGTGGCGGCGAGCTCGTCCGACTTGGCCTGCGCTGCCCGCACGAGGTCGGACAGCCGCGCGGAGTCGCTCACGCGCAGTTCCTCGCCGTCGGAGACCCCGCGGGTGGTGCCGAGCAGCAAACCGGCGAGCAGGCACACGGCCAGCGCGGCGGCAGTCCACCCGAGCGCGCGGGCCCGGCCGTCCGACACGTGGACCCTCCGTTCCGGATTCTGCGTTAGCGTGTACTCACACTGGTAGTACACGCACTGGTAGTACACGCCAGGTAGCTGCCCAACCTACCTGTCCGCCCCGCGCGGTACCGCACAAACGAGGACGTCATGCCCAAGTCGAAGGTCCGGAAGAAGACCGACTACACGATCAACCCGGTGAGCCGCACCCCCGTGAAGGTGAAGGCGGGACCGTCGAGCACCTGGTACGTCGCGGTGATGCTCGGCTTCATGCTGATCGGCCTGGCCTGGCTGGTGGTCTACTACCTCGCGGCCGAGCAGATCTCGTGGATGAACGACCTCGGCGCGTACAACTTCCTCATCGGTTTCGGGTTCATGATCGTCGGCCTGATCATGACCATGAGGTGGCGGTGAGGTTACAGGAGTGTAGTTCATCCCCACCTGTGGACAAACCTGTGGACGAACTGGGGAAAGCTCCCCGTGTCCGGTGAACAACCCCTGCGCTGGTCCACGCCCCCGCTCGCGATCGTCGCGCTGGCGGTGGGCGGCGTCGTGCTCGCGGTGGCCGCGGCGACGACTCCCGATCCTGCCGGCCGCACCCTCGTCGGGCTCGCGGCCGCGATCGCACTCGTCGTCGCGGCACTCGCGGCCCGGCAGCGCCCGCGGCTCGAGGTGCTTCCCGAAGGCGCCGGACTGGCCGTCACCCGCCTGACGGGACGACGCGAGCTGCCCCGCGCAGCCCTGACGCGGGTACGGATCGTCGCGTATCCGCGGCTCGGCCGGCGGGTCCCCATGCTGGAGATCGACGTGCGCGACACCCAGGGCGACGAGCAACTGCTCATCTTCGGGCGCTGGGACCTGGGTACCGATCCCCGCACGGTGTACGACGCACTCGCGGTGCGGGGACTGGCGCCGGATCAGACGCCGAGCTGAGCCCGCAGGCGCAGGACGGCCAGGGCGAGGACCAGCACGGTGACCACCGTGACGCCCCCCAGCGCGAGCCATCCCGTCCGGACGAAGCGGGCGCGGTCGTCGCCCGCGCCCAGTGCGCGCGGGGCGAACAACAGTGCCGCCGTCGCCGCCGCACCCGCGGCCAGGCCGCCGAGGTGTCCCCACAGGGAGATGCCGGGGATGGTGATGCTGATGACGACGTTGAGGACGACGATCGCCAGCACCGGCGCGGGGCTGCGCCGCAGCCGCATCAGGATCACCGCCTGCGCTCCCAGCAGGCCGAACACGGCGCCGGAGGCGCCGGCAGTGACGGCGCCGGTCTCGAGCAGCATCACTGCCGCGGATCCGCCGAGGATCGACACCAGGTAGACGGCCAGGTACCGGAGCCGGCCGAGGACGAGTTCGGTGTCCCGTCCGATCACGTACAGCGCGAACATGTTGACCGCGAGGTGCAGCACCCCGAAGTGCAGGAATCCGCTGCCCAGCACCCGGATGTACTCGTCGCGAGCGGCGATCATCGGCGGCCACAGCGCCCACTCGAAGAACAGGCTCGACGAGCGCTCGTTGTTCATCACGCTGCCGGACTGGGCCGCGGTGATCGCGAAGATTGCGGTGTTCAGCGCGATCAGGATGTACGTCACGAGCGGGGTGTTCGCCTGCGACCGGACGGGCGCGCCCGCGACGGTGCGGGCCTGCGGGACATCACGTCGAGCGGCCCCGACGCAATCGACGCACTGCTGACCCACCGCGGCGGACCGCAGGCAGTCGGGGCAGGCCGGTCGTCCGCATCGGCTGCACGAGAGCAGGGTCGGGCGATCGGGATGCCGGACGCACCGCGGCTGGGGCGGGTGGCCGCCCCCGCCGGCCGCGTGGCCCCAGCCGGGGTTCGTCATGTTCGGTCTCTCTCAGGAAATGGTGATGCTGTCGATGACGACCGGCTCGACCGGACGGTCCGCACGGTCCGTCGCCGTCGTGGCGATCGCGTCGACGACCTTCCTCGACGCGTCGTCGGTGACCTCACCGAAGATCGTGTGGCGCCGGTTCAGGTGCGGGGTCGGTCCGACGGTGATGAAGAACTGCGAACCGTTGGTGCCCGGTCCGGCGTTGGCCATCGCGAGCAGGTAGCCGCGGTCGAACTGCAGCTCGGGGTGGAACTCGTCGCCGAACTGGTAACCCGGGCCGCCGCGGCCGGTGCCGGTCGGGTCGCCGCCCTGGATCATGAAGCCGTCGATGACGCGGTGGAAGACCGCACCGTCGTAGAACGGGCCGCTGGTCTCGCCCTTGGCGTTCTCGGTCTTGTACTCCTTGGTGCCGTTCGCGAGGCCGACGAAGTTCTCGACGGTCTTCGGGGCGTGGTTGCCGAAGAGCTCGATCACGATGTCGCCGCGGTTGGTGTGCAGAGTCGCGGTTGCAGTCTTTTGAGGTGAAGTCACTCCTCCATCGTGCCATCCGGGTCCGCGACACCGGAGCGGTCCGTCTCTCATACCCCAGGAGTGAGGTTTCGCTGTGCAAAAGTGGGTACATGACGAGTGTGAGCGAGTCCAGAACCAAGAGCGGGTCCGGCACCGGAAGCGAACTCGTGTGCCCCCCGAAGGAATCCAAGGGTGCCGGCGGCTACCTGAAGCTGGCAGGTCAAGGCGCGACGGCCCTGGCGCGGGGGCCGCTTGTCACCGGACTGTTCGTCGCCCGGAAGGGTCTCGACGTCGCCCGGAACATGGCTGGAAACCGGGAGTGCCGCCGCGCACAGGCCGCAGCGACGATCGAGTCCGGTTCCCGAGGCCGGGGCCGCAGGCTCCTGGTGACGGTCGGCGCGCTCGGCGTCGTCGCCGCGGGTGGAGTGGTGTTCTACCGCAGCCGGCTCGGTGATCACCCGCCCGTCGCGCCGGAGCCGCCGCGGATCGAGTCGGTTCCGCCCGTGCCGGTCGCAGCGCCCGAGGCCGTCGCCCCGAAGACCGAAGCACCGAAGACCGAAGCGCCCGCCCCGAAGCCGGCGGAAACACCGAAGACGACGCCCCAGCCGGCTGCGACGCCCGAAGCCGCCGCACCGAAGACCGACGCACCGAAGACCGAAGCGCCGAAGACCGACGCCGCCACACCGAAGCCGGCGTCACCGGCAAAGGCGAAGCCCGAACCGGCCGCGACGCCCGAGGCGGTGGCTCCGAAGCCCACGCCGGCCCCGAAGCCCACGCCGGCGGCCGACACGGCGCCGAAGAGCACAGACGCGGCACCGAAGGGCACGGCCGATGCGGCCCCGACCGGAAAGCATGCGGCCAAGGAGGAACCGGCTCGCAAGCCGGCCCCCGAGCCGAAGAACGCGGCTGCCGGTGGCAAGGGAACCTCCGCGAAGCCGCAGCCGCCGAGTGGTCCTGCCGGGGGACCGAAGAAGCAGGACTGAGGTCCGCCGGGATCACGGGACGGAATCGGATCCGGGGCAGGTCGCGTCGCGCGCGGCCTGCCCTTCTTCGAGCAGTTGTCGTTCGGTGACGCGTAGTTCCAGATCGACGATCCGGCCGGCGACAACGTAGATCAGGACTGTCAGCAGTAGTACGACAGGTACGGACGCAAGGAATTCCATGTCGGCCTCCAGCGGTGGTCCGCGTAGGCGGGAAGGTGGAGGTGCTCGGGTGCGTCGTCGGTGACCACTCCAGCGTACGGACCCGCACGGGGTGCCTGTCGGGACGGCCACCGCGCCGCTCCGTGATCTGTCGCACACCCTCGGGTTACTCGCCGGTACCGATCCGGCGAATATCGTGATGCACGTCACAAAACGGGTGGATACTCGCCGGTAGCAGTCCTATCGGGGAGGCATCACATGGCACAGCAGATACACGCCAGCGAGGAACAGTCGCGCGCTCTCGCAGAGGAGTCCCGCGAGACCAGCTGGCACAAGCCGTCGTTCGCAAAGGAGTTGTTTCTCGGGCGTCTGACCCTCGACCTCATCCATCCGTTCCCGCGGCCCACCCCCGACGAGGAGGCCCGGACCGAAGGGTTCCTGGCAGAGCTTCGCCGCTTCTGCGAGGGTGTGGACGGCAGCCGCATCGAGCGCGAGGCCCGGATTCCTGACGAATACGTCGCCGGATTGGCCGAGCTCGGCTGCTTCGGCATGAAGATCTCCCAGGAGTACGGCGGCCTGGGACTGTCGCAGGTGGCCTACAACCGCGCGCTGATGCTCGTGGCCAGCGCCCACCCGAGCCTCGGCGTCCTGTTGTCGGCGCATCAGTCCATCGGAGTGCCCGAACCCTTGAAGCTGGCCGGGACACCCGAACAGAAGCGCGCTTTCCTCCCGCGGTGTGCGCGGGGGGCGATTTCGGCCTTCCTGCTGACCGAGCCCGACGTGGGTTCCGATCCCGCCCGTCTCGCCTCGACGGCGGTGCCGGTGGAGAACGGCGACGCGTACGAACTCGACGGCGTGAAGCTGTGGACCACCAACGGAGTGGTCGCCGAACTGCTGGTGGTGATGGCGCGGGTGCCGCGCAGCGAGGGCCACCGCGGCGGCATCTCGGCGTTCGTCGTCGAGGCGAACACCCCGGGCATCACCGTCGAACGCCGCAACTCGTTCCTGGGCCTGAAGGGGATCGAGAACGGCCTCACCCGGCTGTACAAGGTGCGGGTGCCGAAGGAGAATCTCATCGGCCGCGAGGGTGACGGCCTGAAGATCGCCCTGACCACCCTCAACGCCGGCCGGCTCGCGATCCCGTCGATGTGCGCCGGTGCCGGCAAGTGGGCGCTCAAGATCGCCCGGGAATGGTCCGGCGCCCGTGTCCAGTGGGGTCGCCCGGTGGGTCGGCACGATGCGATTGCCGGCAAGATCGGATACATCGCGGCCACCACGTTCGCCCTCGAAGCCGTGGTGGAACTGACCGGCCAGATGTGCGACGAGGACCGCAACGACATCCGCATCGAGGCGGCTCTGGCCAAGCTGTGGTCGAGCGAGGTGGCCTGCGAGATCGCCGACGAGTTGATGCAGATCCGAGGGGGACGCGGCTACGAGACGGCGGCGTCGCTCGCGGCCCGGGGGGAGCGGATGGTGCCCGCCGAGCAGCTCCTGCGGGACCTGCGGATCAACCGGATCTTCGAGGGCTCGAGCGAGATCATGCGGCTCTTCGTCGCCCGCGAAGCCGTGGATGCCCACCTGCGGGTGGCGGGTGAGCTGGCCGATCCGAAAGCCACTCTGGACACGAAGGCCCGGGCCGCCGCCAAGGCGAGTGGCTTCTACGCCAAGTGGCTGCCCCAGTTGGTGGCGGGCAAGGGCCAGCTGCCCACCTCCTACGGCGAATTCGGTCCCGTGGCACACCATCTGCGCTACGTGGAGCGGTGTTCGCGCAAGCTCGCTCGGTCCACGTTCTACGGCATGGCCCGGTGGCAGGGTGGTCTGGAGAAGCGGCAGAATTTCCTGGGGCGGCTCGTCGACATCGGCGCGGAACTGTTCGCCATGTCGGCAAGTTGCGTACGGGCGCAGATGTACCACACCGACGGTCACCCCGAGACGGATGCGGCCTACGAACTCGCCGACGTCTTCTGCCTCCAGGCGAAGCTCCGCGTGGACTCGCTGTTCGCCGCGTTGTGGACGCACACCGACGATGCCGACCGGCAGCTCACGGCCGACGTCCTCGACGGCCGCTACACCTGGCTGGAAAAGGGCGTGATCGATCCCAGCGAGGGCACGGGCCCGTGGATCGCCGAATGGTCGCCCGGGCCGTCGGTGGAGCAGAACCTCGCCCGCAGATTCCTCGGCGCCGACCATCCGGTGGTGTGAACGGGCCGCCGGCCGCGCGCGCCCTGGTCAGCCGCGACAGCAATCGCTGTCGCGGCTGACCGTCCTGTCCGCGGATCCCACGCGGCCGTCGGTCAGAAGGCGCCGCAGTTGGACGGTGCGGGCCGCCCGGCGAACCGGTCGTTCAGGTAGGCGACCGCTTCGGGCATGCCCGCGACCAGCGGCAGCGCGTGATTGACGGCCAGGCCCGGCAGGATCGGCGGGGTGGTGTTCGTGGAGAACTGGACAGTGGCGCCGAGGGCGCACCAGTCCGTCGCGAGCCGGTGACCCTGGCCGTAGGGCACGATGTCGTCCATCGTTCCGTGCTGCACGAGTACCGGCACCGACGGCTGCAGGCGTCCGATCCGCTGCGCGGCGATGGCTTCCTTCGCCTCCGGCAACCGGTCGACGACCACGCTCAGCGGCTCGCCCGTGCGGGTGTAGTCGTTCGTGCGCTGGAAGCCGTAGCGGAAGATCGTCTCCGGGGCGCACTGGTTCGCCACCGACTGCAGCATCTCGCGTCCCCGGTCGTTGATCTCGGCGTCGATGAGATCCCGGAGCTCGGGGTAGGCCTCGCCCAGGCCGTTGATCGTGTAGCCGATCACGCCGGTCAGTGCCGTTCCGTCGACCTGGTTCAGCGTGGCCTCGAGGTCCGCGGGCGGCGCACCGGCATAGACGCCCACCAGGTTCAACTCGGGTGCGTAGGTCGGCTGCAGTTCGGCGGCCGCCGACACGGCACCCCCGCCCTGGGAGTACCCCCACAGGCCGACCGGCCCGTCG
The DNA here is from genome assembly GCF_021441945.1 of Rhodococcus sp. DMF-1. Classification (NCBI taxonomy): domain Bacteria; kingdom Bacillati; phylum Actinomycetota; class Actinomycetes; order Mycobacteriales; family Nocardiaceae; genus Rhodococcus; species Rhodococcus sp. DMF-1. The sequence continues at coordinate 4,502,426 of NZ_CP090442.1, read as the reverse complement.
GGGGTGACGGACGCGGCGGGCAGGCTCTGGGCCGCCCGGACCGCATCGAGCACCGCGTGCGCCTCCGCGAGGCGGTTGACGTAGGTGTGGTGGCCCGGCGTCCCGAGACCGTCGTAGTCGGTGACGACGACGGCGATGCCCTGCAGCAGCATGGTGTTGATCGACAGCAGTTCGTACTCGGTGAACAGGTCGAGCGGCGGGGTGTAGGACACGAGCGAGTTCAGCTGCTTGGACGGCGCACACTGGTCGCCCTGGCCCTGGGTGCCCGGCGCGATCGCGACGAGCGGCCGCGGACCGGGACCGTTCCAGGGCAGCGACGGCTCGAGGTAGGTGCCGCCGACGGCGTTGGGGTCGCCGTTCGCATCGTGGCTGCGGTAGAGCAGCCGGGTGCCCTGTGCCGGGAACACGCCCTGCGGCGTCGGGACGCGGACGGCGAGGTCGGACGGTCCGCTGCGGAGTACGGCGCCGGAGGCGCCGGCCAGGTCGAGCGGAGGATCGTAGAAGTTCGCGTCCGCGCCCGCCGTCGCCGGCGCCGCGAGCATCGTTCCCGTCAGCGCCGCGGCCGTCGCCGCGGCGCCGACCCATCGTCGGGCGCGCCCCATCCCCATCCCCATCCCCACGGTCCCTTCACAGGTCGATGTCCGTGTGTCGGACGACACAAGCGGTACGCACTGTAACAGCTAACTTGCCGGCGCGTAAGTGCGCATTTCGCATCTTGTGACCCGCACACGAGGTCGCGATCCGTCGTTTGTGCCCCCGCATCGCCGCTGGTCGGAGACAATCCGGGCATGACCGCGGAGCGCAGCGAACCGCACCTGCACCGGCTGACCACCCCGCACGCCGCCGCCGCCGTCGGGATCGTGTTCGCGGTCCTGTTCACGACGAGCATCGTCCTGATCCGTCAGGCGATCCCGGCGGACCCCTTCGGCACGACCGAGTGGCTGGACGCCGGCCGCTCACGGCTCACCGTCGCACTGATGCTGTCCCAGTTCGCCTGCATCGCGTTCCTGTGGTTCATCGGTGCGCTCCGGCACCGGCTGGGCGACCTCGAGGACCAGTTCTTCTCGACGGTCTTCGTCGGCAGCGGCCTGTTGTTCCTGGCGCTCATCCTCGTCACGATGGCCAGTGCCGGCGGTCTGCTCCTGGCGGACCAGGCGGCGGCCGTCCCTGCCCAGGAGTCGGCCGCCTTCGCGCACGCGCTGATCCTGCAGATCAGCAACGTCTACTCGATCCGGATGGCCGCGGTCTTCATGATCTCGCTGGCCACCATCTGGATGCGCACCGGGCTGATGCCCCGATGGCTGGTCGCCCCCACCTACCTACTCGCTCTCGTCCTGCTGTTCGCGGTGACCGAGGCGCTGTGGCTCACCCTGGTCTTCCCGGCCTGGGTGGCCGTGATCAGCCTGTTCCTGCTGACCCACGCCCGGCAGGCGTTCCCGCCCCGGCGGACGATCCGGCCGAGAACCTGACAGGTGCCACCCCCGCCGGATGCGAGAGTATCCGTCCGCAACTGCCGCAGCCTCGAGACCCTGGGTGCGCACGGGCGGTGCTGATCTCACGCGCGAATCCTAGTGGTCCCTGCAAGATCCCGCGCGATGCTACGGCGCGGCTTCCCCGGCCGTAGCCGAGTCGGTAGCAAGATGTACGCCGATCGTTGTCTACAGGAGGTTTGACATGGCTGTGGGAGTCGGTCTCCGGATCGGGAGCGTGGTGTCCACCGCGGTCCTCGCTTCCAACGACCCCGGCAGTCCCGATCCTGTCGTCATAGCCCGGGACACCGTCCTGCACATCGACTCCGACGGCACCACCGTCCTCGGCGGCGCCCCGCATCCGGCCGGCGAGGCCCGCTACCTGTCGGGATTCCTCGGCCGGGTCGGCGATCCCGCCGGCGTCACCGCCAGCGACGGACGCATCTACCGGGCCGAGGACTCGATGGCCACGGCAATCGCCTGCCTGCTGCACGAATGCCCCCCGCTGCCACCGGACAGCGGACCCGACGGCGGCCTGCCGAGCGTCACCGCCACCTACCCGTCACGGTGGGACCAGTCCACCGTGGCCGCACTGCGGGCCGCGCTCGACTATGCGGACCTGCGGCACATCGCCCTCGTGTCGGACGCCGAGGCGGCCGCGACGTGGTACGCCTCGGAGATCTCGGAGACCCCGGGACAGCTCGTCGGCATCTTCCACGTCGACGACGGCGGCTCGACCGTCAACCTCGTGCGTTCCGGCGTCTCGGCCGGCAAGGCGTTCCGGTTCGCCGCCAAGAGCGCCCCGTCCCCCGCGGCCCAGCTGGCCACCGCCCTCGGCGCCTTCGGCTGGCTTTCGCACAATCTGGACGCCGTCGTGGTGATGGGCGACGGGTTCGTCGCGCGCGACCGCTCGCACGTGCAGTCCATCGCGGACAGCCTCGCCGCGAAACTCGGGGTACGCACCCTCGTCGGACCCGGTCCCGAGCAGACCGCCGCCCTCGGGGCCGCCATCCTCGCGGCCGGCTTCACACCCGCACGCGTGGTCAAGGCGCGGATCGGACTGCCCCCGTCGTACGACGTCACCGATGTTCTCACCGGTGGCATTCCGCGCATCCGTGAACTCGAGGCGGCCGAGCGTGCCCGGGCCGAAGCGGCGGCCGAACGAGACAGGGCAGCGGGCGCACCCGCGAGCCCCGCACCCGTTCCCGCGACGACCGGCGCCGACCACCGATCCGGCGACGCGCGGCCCGAGGACGGCGACGCCGACGACACCGCCGGCGCGACGCTCACCTCCACCGCGACGCCGCCGAGCCGCAACTACTCGGCGATCGGAGCCGTGGTCGCGGTGATCCTGTTGCTGGCCTTCGCGGCCGTCGCGCTGCTCTGACCGCCCGGTTCAGTTCTCCGCGAGGCTGGTCAGCACCGCGGCATCCTCCGCACCGAACTTGTCCTCGAGGACCTCGGGGCTGTAGTCGAGATCGATCTCCTCGACGGGCCGGCCCCGGGCGGATTCGATGGCCCCGAGCCGTCGCTGGGCGCGGTCGGCGGCGTAGGAGACGAACTCGTCGGGATCGAGACCGAAGGGCTGTTCTTCGAACTGGTCGTTGACCCACTGGATCATGCCGAGCGCGAGCGGCAGCAACTCCCCCATGCGCTGCTGCACGACATCCCAGTTCGAGTCGTCGGCGGCGACGTGGCGGCGGCACGTGAAGGTTCCCCATGCCATGTGCCGGCGTTCGTCGTCGCCGATCCGGCGCACGAGTTCCTGCATCCCGGGCAGGATCCCGCGTTTCGTGCACACCTTCTGCCAGGCGTAGTACCCGGTGAGGGCGAGGCTGCCCTCGATGACGTGGTTGTAGGTGACGCTGGCGCGGACCTGGCTGGCGGGGCTCGGATCGGTCTCGAGGACACGCAACGAGTGGGGCAGTTCCTCGTAGAACAGCTGCCGGTAGTAGGGGTTGTCCGCGACGTAGGGGTGCAGGTCCGCGGTCAGGCCCACCGCGTCCATCCACAGCCGGAAGACCTGGGTGTGCTTGGCCTCCTCGAAGCAGAACTGGGTCAGGTACATCTCGTCGCCGAGACGGCCCTCGGCGGCCATCGCCCGCAGGAACGGCTGGATGTCCTGGGTGACGGCTTCCTCACCGGCCACGAACTGTGCGACGAGATAGGTGGCGCTGCGGTGCTGCTCGCTGTTGAGCTCGTTCCAGTCGGCGGCGTCGCGGCTGAAGTCCAGATCGAGCGGATCCCAGAACTTCGCGTTGCCCTTCGCGAACAGCCGCAGCGGGAAGGCGTCCCAGTGCAGTCCCCCCGCGCGCAGGGTTCCGAAGCCCTGACGTTCCGGCAGTGCTGTAGTCATGAGCGTGCCGCCTTTCCTCGACCCGGATGGACGCGTGTCCTGACGGTAGCGCCATTTCGGCCGGGTGTGACGGGAACCATACAAACTGTAGGTACGGCGGTGCCCCGGCCGGGATCCCACGCGGATCCCGGCCGGGAGCAGGCTCCGTCAGCCCTCGAACAGGGTGTCACCCGGGTATCCCCCGGGACCGAATCCGGGTGGGACGGCGAACACCGCCGACCCGACCGGGGTGATCCACGGGTTCAGCGCGTCGTGCTCGGCGAGCCGCTGTTGCACCGGGACGAACTGCGCGTCCACGTCGGCCTGGTACGCCGCGAACAACAGTCCGGCGCCGTCCGGGTCGTCGTAGTTGTAGCCGCGTCGCAGGAACTGCTCGTTCGCGTTCCGGGGCCGCGCCCGGGCGACGTGCGATTCCGGAGGGATCACCGGAATGCCGTGGACGTCGGTGGCGGCGAAGTCCGGATCGTCGTGCTCCCGGCTGCCGGTCAGCGGCGCCCCGGCGGCCAGGTCCCGGCCCACCGCGAGCTCCCGGGCGGGCCGGTCGAGCTCGTCCCACGTGTCGAGTTCCATGCGGATTCGCCGCAACACCAGGGACGTGCCCCCGGCCAGCCAGGCCGGGGCGCCGGGATTCCACACCTGCCGGTCGAAGTCCGTGCTTCCCGCGGCCGGGTTGACGGTGCCGTCGACCTGACCCATCAGGTTGCGCATCGTGGTCCCGGTGGGCTTGGTGCCCACCGCGTTGCGGAATCCGCGCTGGATCCAGCGCACCGTGGCCAGCGATCGCACGCTCTTGGCGAGCGTGCGAGTCGCATGCGAGACGGTGACCGGGTCGTCGGCACATACCTGCAGCAGGAGGTCACCGCCCGACCAGCGCTCCTCGAGGCGATCGATCGAGAACGCCGGCAGCGGCCGCAGCCACTCCGGCCGCTGCGCCTCGAGACCGGCCGCGTCGAACACGGCAGGGCCGAATCCGACCGTCACGGTCAGCCGCGCGGGATCGAGGGCGAGTTCGGGCTCGGTGTCGCCGAGGGCGGGACTGCCCCCGGCCAGCCGGCGACCGTCCTCGGCCCACACCTTCATGATCCCGACCAGCGCGCGACGGTCGAGTCCCGGACGCAGATCCAGCGCGACGAAGGCGGCGAAGGCCTGCGGGTCGGTGTCGATGCCGGCCTGGTGCACGCCGTGGAAGGCGACCGTGCGCCCACCGGTGGGCTCGGGCTCCCGCGTGGCGGCGTACCCGAGACCCGTCCCGACTCCGGCCGCGCCGATGCCGGCGGCGCCCAGGACGGCGGCGCCGCCACCGAGGAGACGCCGCCGGCTCAGCTCAGCCACCGTGGTTCGCCCCCGCGCCGGCGCTCGGCTGGTAGTTCTCCTGCGCGCCGGAGAAGTCGCGGACCTGTGCGGTGAACTCGGTCGTCGAGCCGTCCTCGAAGGTCAGCTCGAAGGTCACTTCGGTACCGGGCAGGACCGGCTCGACGAGGTCCATCAGCATCAGATGGTCGTTGCCGGGGGCGAGCGAATGGGTGCTGTGGGCGGGAATGACCAGTCCGTCCGCCTTCTCGCGCATCACCATGGCGCCGCCGTCGCCGGCCGCCATCTCGTGGATCTCGGTCCGGGCCGAACTGGGGCTGGCAGCGGAGACGATGTGGATGTCGGTGTCGCCGGTGTTCTCGAGTTCGGCGAATGCACCGGTCATGCCGGATTCGGCGGCCTTCGCCCACGCCGAGGAGACGGTGAGCGAGTCCGCGGACGCGGCGGCGGGCTCGTCGGACGAGCATCCGGCGGCGAGCAGGGTCGCGGCCGCGGCGGCAGCGAGGAACAGGGTCTTCTTCATGGGGATTCTCCGTTATCGGTCCGAGGGCGCACGGGTGCGCGCGGTCACCGCGGGGCGCGGTGACCGAGAGGGGTCGGGTTCAGACCGTGACGGGAGGGCCGCGAGTGCCGAGACCGGCGGCGACGAGCAGTCCCCGGCGGAGCCGGGGACGGTGGACGACGGGCGTCCACGCGGGGACGGCGACGGGCGCCGGCGCGAACGACATGGGGACGACGCGGACGAGGGCGGCCAGCCCGACCCGGCAACCGTGTTCGGCACCGTGGACGAGTAGCGCCGCGACGACGATTGCCCCGGCGTGCGCGGCGAGCATGCCCGGACCGGGGACGTGGACGTGCCCCGCATCGAGGGAGAGGGCGCCGTGACCGACCACCTGACCGGCGGCGAGCACGCCGACGATCGGCACGCGAGTGCCCGCGGCGAGCAGGCCCACCGTCATGGCGGCCGCGAGCAGCAGGACCGCCGGCGCCTGCCCCGGGACGGAACCGCCGGCGAGGGCATGGGCGGCGATGCTCACCGCACCCGACATGCCGCCGACGAAGGCACCGCGCACGCGCGCGACGACTTCGTTCTCGGCAGACATGCAGCCAGGATACGCGCCCGTTACTACGGGGAGTAGTAACAACGCTCACAAGGGGGCGCCCGCCAGGGAGTCCGACCCGACCCGCGGAGAGCCCGGCGGTGCACGCGGTGCGTGGCTCGTCGTTTCACGTGAAACCAGCCGGCGCACAGTCGCCTATTGACAATATGCTGTCATATTGACAGCATATTGTCATGACTGAGACCGTGCATGTGGCCGTGTACAACACCTTCGCCGATTGGGAGGTCGGCCACGCGATCGCCCATATCAACAAGCCTCTCTGGCACAAACACCCCGGCCGGTACACCGTCGCCACGGTCGGCACCACGCTCGAACCCGTCACCACCATGGGCGGAATCCGCATCCTTCCCGACACCACCCTGGACGAGGTGCGGCCCGACAACAGCGCGATGCTCGTCCTGGCGGGCAACGACATCTGGAACACCGAGCAGTTCACCCCCTTCGCCGACCGGGCGCGTGAGTTCCTCGAGGCCGGGGTTCCGGTGGCCGCGATCTGCGGGGCCACGGGCGGGCTCGCCCTCGCCGGCCTGCTCGACGACCGCGCGCACACGAGCAACGCCGCCGAGTTCCTGGCCGGGCTGGGGTACGCCGGCGGCGACCTCTACCGCGACGAACCGGCCGTCACCGATCGGAATCTGATCACCGCGAGCGCCACCGCCCCCGTCGAGTTCGCCCGCGCGATCCTCGAACGCCTGGAGGTGTTCGAACCGCACGTCCTCGAATCCTGGTTCAAGCTCTACGGCCGACGCGACCCCGCCGGCTTCTACGAACTCATGGCCGGATGAGCGAGCGCCCGGAACAGGAACTGCTCAGCGGCCTCGCCCTGACGTCGTTCCGGCTCAACGGTCAGTTCCTCGAGGTGGCCGAGACGCTGGCACGTCCGTCCGGTCTCACGGCGGCGTGGTGGCAGGTCCTCGGTGCCGTGCTGCACGATCCCCTGCCGGTCGCCGGCATCGCCCGGGCGATGGGGATCACCCGTCAGAGCGTGCAGCGGATCGCCGACCTGCTGGTCGAGCGCAGCCTCGCCGAGTACCTGCCCAACCCCGCCCATCGGCGCGCCAAGCTCGTCACGCCGACCCCCGCGGGCCGTGCGGCGGTGACCGGGATCGATCCGGCGCACGCCGCCTTCGCCCGGCGCCTGGCCGATGCCGTGGGCGAGGAAGGTCTGGCCGCCACGCTCACCGCGATGCGGCAGCTCTCGGCGGTCCTCGACGAACTCACCGAGCAGGTGTGAGCACAGACGACGGCAGGCCCGGACATCGGTGCTGTCCGGGCCTGCCGTCGAATCGTTGTGGAGCCTAGGAGATTCGAACTCCTGACATCTGCCTTGCAAAGGCAGCGCTCTACCAACTGAGCTAAGGCCCCGTCTGCCGCCTCAGCGGGCGGTGACCTCGTGCCATTCGTCCTCGCTCCGCAACATCCGGGCGAGTCCGACGGTCACCAGCACCACGGTTCCCACAAGGAGAAGAACCTTCATGCTCGCTGCCCTTTCGGCACGGGGAGTGGGCCTAGGAGGACTTGAACCTCCGACCTCTTCGTTATCAGCGAAGCGCTCTAACCGCCTGAGCTATAGGCCCTCGAACCGAGTTGGAACACTACCCCACCGAGCCGGGAAGTCCAAAATCGGCTCGGTGGGGACTCGTTTCCCCAGCTCAGTCCGGGTCCGCGAGGGTCACCTGCACGCCGCCGACGAGGTCGGTGCACAGGTTGTAGATGAAGGCCCCCAGAGTGGCCAGGGCCGTGAACAGGATCGTGTTGACCAGCCCGATCACCGTCGCGTACCCGAAGACCTGACCGGCGGTGATGAGGCCACCGCCACCGGTGTCGGACACCATGTCCGTGAACGCGCTGTTGAGCCGTTCCCACACGCCCATGCCTTCGAGCACGCCGTACAGCAGGCCGACGGCGACCATCCACACGAAGAACAACGAGACGGAGATCACCGAGGAGATCTTCAGCATCGACCACGGATCGATGCGGCGCACCTGCACCGTCGCACGCAACGGCTCGCCCGCGACCGGAGCAGCCGTCGCGACCGGAGCAGCCGGTTGCGCGGCCGCCGGCTCTTCGACCGGCGCGGACGGCAGCGGATGCTTGACCGTGGACAGATCCGGCAGATCCTTCGCCAGGTCCTTGCGTTCGATGTGCCGCGTCGGACCGTCGATGACGGCGGCCTTCGTCTTGGCCGCCGATCGGTCCGCGCCAGCCGTGGGCGCGTTCATCGAGGCGGCCGCGGTGCCGGTGACGACCGGCCGGGTCGGGGGCGTCGCGGCGCCGGGCCGATTCCCGGCCGGATTTCCGCCGGAACGAGCCGCCGGCTGCTTCGTCGGGCCCGGCTGCTGTCCGCCCGGCTTCTGCCCGCCCGGCTTCTGTCCGCCCTGCTGCGCCGATCCGGCCGGATCCGCCCCGGGGCGCGCAGCGGACTTGTCACCGGGCGTCTCGCTCGGGGTGGGCACCGCGGGACGTCCGGTCGAGGACGGTGCCTGACCCGGACGGGCCAGGTTCGTCTGCGGCACGTTCTGCGGGGTCTCCTGCTGGTTCCCGCGCTGCCACGGAGGGGTGGGAGGCCCGCCCGGACGTTGCTGCCCGGGACGCGACGTCCCGCCCTCCGCCATCGGGGGCTTGGCCGTGCCGTCCGCCGGCGCGCCCGGGTTCGCTCCCGCCCCGGGGTTCCGGGCGGCACCGCCCGACGGCGTCGCTCCGCCGGCCGGCTTCCCGGGCACCTCTCGTCCGTTCTGACCCTTCGGCGGCTGCGCGGGCGGCGGACCCTGCTCGGCGCCGTTCGGTCCCTGGGGAGTGCTCACTTACGACTCCTTCGCTTCGAGTGCGGCGCTCTCCTCGGGCTCGTCGGCGTTGCGTGCGATCGCCAGCAACGTGTCCCCCTCCCCCAGGTTCATCAACCGCACACCCTTCGTCTGTCGGCCGGCCTTGCGCACCTGCTTCGCGGGGGTCCGGATGACGCCACCGCCCGAGGTGATCGCGTACAACTCGTCGTCGTCGTCCACGATGAGCGCTCCGACCAGAGTGCCACGCTTGCGGTCGTACTGAATGGTCAGCACGCCCTTGCCGCCGCGTCCCTGCGCCATGTAATCCTCGATCGGGGTGCGCTTGGCGTATCCACCGGACGTCGCGACCAGCAGGTACGTGCCCTCACGGACCACGTTGAGCGAGAGCAGGGCGTCGTCCTCGTTGAACCGCATGCCCTGGACGCCCGAGGTCGCCCGGCCCATCGGCCGCAGCACCTCGTCGCTCGCCACGAAACGGATCGACTGTCCCTTGGCGGAGACCAGCAGCAGATCGTCGTCCGACGAGCACAGCACCGCACCGACCAGTTCGTCGTCGCCGCGCAGGTTGATCGCGACGATGCCGCCGGACCGGTTGGAGTCGAAGTCCGACAGTCGCGACTTCTTGACCAGGCCGTTGCGGGTCGCGAGCACCAGGTAGGGGGCGTCCTCGTAGGACTTGAGCCGGATGACGCCCTGGATCCGCTCGTCCGGCTGGAAGGCCAGCAGGTTGGCCACGTGCTGGCCGCGCGCGGTGCGGTTGGCTTCCGGCAGCTCGTAGGCCTTCGCCCGGTACACCCGGCCCTTGGTGGTGAAGAACAGCAGCCAGTCGTGCGTGGACGTCACGAAGAAGTGCTTGACGATGTCGTCCTGCTTGAGATCGGCGCCCTTGACGCCCTTGCCGCCACGCTTCTGGGACCGGTACAGGTCGGTCTTGGTGCGCTTGGCGTAGCCGGTCTCGGTGATGGTGACGACGACGTCCTCGCGGGCGATGAGGTCCTCGTCGGAGACGTCCCCGTCGGCCGCGACGATGCGGGTGCGACGGTCGTCGCCGTACTTGTCGACGATCTCCTTCAGCTCGTCCCGCACGATCGCGCGCTGACGCTCGGGCTTGGCGAGGATGTCCTTGAGGTTGTCGATCTCGAGCTCGATCTCGGCGAGTTCGTCGACGATCTTCTGCCGTTCCAGGGCCGCGAGACGACGCAGCTGCATCGCCAGGATCGCGTCGGCCTGGATCTCGTCGACGTCGAGCAGTCCGATGAGGCCGGCGCGTGCGTCCTCCACCGTCGCCGAGGCGCGGATCAGCGCGATGACGTCGTCGAGCGCGTCGAGCGCCTTCACGAGACCGCGCAGGATGTGGGCCCGTTCCTCCGCCTTGCGCAGCAGGTACCGGGTCCGCCGGACGATGACCTCGATCTGGTGGGTGACGTACAACCGGATCATCTGGTCGAGCCGCAGGGTGCGCGGCACGCCGTCGACGATCGAGAGCATGTTGCAGCCGAAGCCGGTCTGGAGCTGCGTGTGCTTGTAGAGGTTGTTCAGGACGACCTTCGCGACGGCGTCCCGGCGGACGGTCACGACGATGCGCATGCCCGCACGGTCCGACGACTCGTCGTGGATGTCGGAGATGCCGGCAATCTTGCCGTCCCGGACCTGCTCGGCGATCGAGGTGATCAGATTGTCCGGGTTGACCTGGTACGGCAGTTCGGTGATGACGATCGAGGTCTTGCCCCGGGCGTCCTCCTCGATCTCCACGACACCGCGCATCCGCACCGACCCGCGGCCGGTGGTGTATGCGTCCTTGATGCCCTGGCCGCCGACGATCAGGCCCGCGGTCGGGAAGTCCGGGCCCTTGATGCGCTCCATGACGGCGGCCAGGGTGGCTTCCTCGTCGGCCTCGAAGTTCTCGAGCGCCCAGTAGATCGCGTCGGCCACCTCACGGAGGTTGTGCGGCGGGATGTTGGTGGCCATGCCGACCGCGATACCGCCCGAACCGTTGATCAACAGGTTGGGGATACGGCTGGGGAGAACCACCGGCTCGAGCGTGCGCCCGTCGTAGTTCGGTTGGAAATCGACTGTCTCGTGGTCGATTTCGCGCAGCATCTCCATCGCGAGCGGGGTGAGCCGGCACTCGGTGTTGTGGCTGACGAATCCGTTGGTGACGAACGCGTGATCGTCGGTGTCGACCCGCAGGCTGTAGACCGGCTCCACGTCGCCCTCGGCGACGAAGGCCACCTCGGCGTAGTAGAACCGGCCGTCGGTCAGCTCCTCGGCGATGGCTCGGGCATCGGGTTCCGTGATGTGCGACGCGATCTCGTCACCACGGTGCTCCCAACGTTCGATCCGATCGACGTTGTGCCGCCGGAGCCAGTTGACGTTCGCCGGATCCGTCGCGCCGTGCGTACGGAGGAACGCCGCGAGACCGGGGACGTAGTCCGTGCTCATGGAGCGTGCCGCCGCCGCGGGGCTGCTCGACTCCGCCGCGGCAAGGACCTGCTCGAGCTTGCGCTGCTTGCAGCCGACGAAGCCGATACGTTCGGCGAACAGGCGGGCGTCACGCCGATTGGTGACGGCGACCTTGTATTCACCGGTCGCGTGCCGATACCGGCGGCTGACGACACCGAACTCCAACAGCAGCTGCTGCACGTCCTTCGCCAGTTGCAGGCTCCGCGTGGAGTACGACACCTGCACCGTGTTGCGTGGTAGCGACGAGCACGATCCGTCGCCCTCGAACAGGGCACCGAGGAAGATGCGCTTGAGTGCTGTCGGCGACTCCCAGATGAAGTCGGGAACGCTCTTGCGGTCGCTGCGCTGACCGATCACACCCGCCAGCACGCTGCGCCGCAGCATCGTCAGGTCCTGGACGTCGAGCTCGTGCAGTGTCGAACCCGACTTGATCACCCGGCTGTAGACGTAGCGCCGGCCGCCGACGACCCGATCGAACGCATCCACGACGCGATCGAAGAAGTCCCGGTCGAGGTTGTTGAACCCGGCGCGGTTCTCCGAGACGAAGCCCTCACTGACGAACGCACCGAGCAGCAGTGCGGCAGCCGCCTCGTACTCGTTGTGCCTGCCGTGCTCCTCGGCGGAGGGAACACGCTGCAACACCACCCGGTCACCGCTGCGGATCTCGTCCAGCAGCTTCCACAGCAGGGTGGGAACACCCGCCACATCCACCAGGCAGAGCACCGGGTGATTGGCAGTTCCGCGCATCTCGTAGCCCTCGACCGTGCTGAGGGTGTATGTGCGATGGGTGCCCGAGTGGAACAGCATCTCGGCCATCACCGGGTTGCCGTGACGATCGAGAACCTTCAGGTCGATCTCGTTGTCGCTGTCGGGCTCGACGCCGGGCAGGATCTCCGAGATGCGGATGCTCTGGCCGTGGGGCATTCGCACGAGCGTGTCGCCCGGCACGCAGTACCGCATCGCGGCTGCGCCGTCGTTACCGCGGGACCCGAAGTTGCCCTGGCCGTCGACGAGCGGGTAGCGCATCGACCACGGCTGCGCGAGCCGCACGAGTGTGTCGTAGATCGAGGCGTCGCCGTGCGGGTGGTAGTTGCCCATCGTCTCGGCGACGGCACGTGCCGACTTCACGTAGCCGCGGTCCGGGCGGAACCCGTTGTCGTACATTGCGTACAGGACGCGGCGGTGCACCGGCTTGAGACCGTCCCGCACATCGGGCAGGGCGCGGCCCACGATCACGCTCATCGCGTAATCGATGTAGCTGCTCTGCATCTCCTGCTGGATGTCGACGGGCTCGATGCGGTCGTGCCCCGGCCCCTCCGGCGGCAACGTGGTGTCGGTCATGAGCTCCTTCTTCTACTCGGCTCGAACGCCGCGGACTTCCGTCCGGCGCGCGTCTCGCAACCACCCGAGTCTATAGGTGCAGGTCAGCTCGCACACCGACCGATGCGGCGATTCCGCTCGGCCGGTCCGTCCCGGCGTCCGAAATTTCCTTCACGAGCGCCCCGGAACGGAGGCGTCGTCGTCGGTGGCCCAGCGGGCGAACTCCTCCTCGAGTGCCATGTCACCCCGGCTGGGGGCGAGCAGCAGCGCGGCGATCGGCACGGCGAGAACGGCGATGCCGAGCACGAAGGAGGGGAACAGCAGTGCGGTGACGGTCCGGCCCGACGGCAGCGGGACGGTCGGATCGACCTCGACGCGCACGCCGGCCATGCCGGTGTAGTGCAGTGCGACGACCGCGCAGCCCATGAGCAGGGCGGCCGGGACGCGGAGCACCCATCGATCCGCGGTCTGCGCGAGCCACAGGGCGACCGTGGCCGCGACGACACCGATGGCCACCGAGGCGACGACGAAGCTCGGGTCGTGCTCGAGCGAGCCCTGGATCCGGATGGCCCACATGCCGCTGTAGTGCATGAGGCTGACCGCGAGTCCCATCCCGAGGCCGCCGACGAGCAGGCGGGCGAAGGACGGCACGCGGTTCACCCACGCGGCGCGGGAGCTGACGAGCCAGAGCCCGAACCAGGTGGCGGCCACCGACAGCGCGACGGAGAAGACGGTCGGCCCCAGGGCGTACCGAACTGCGGTACCGGGAATGTCGAAGCCCATCATCCCGATGAAGTGCATGAGCCAGACGGCCACACCGCCCACCGACAGGGCGGCCATGGCCATCCAGCGGCGATGGCCGCGGTCGGTGGGCGCGGTCAGCGACTGACGGGCGCAGGAGAGACCGACGAACGATCCGACGACGGAGGTGGCATAGGCGAGGAAGAACACCCACATCCCCATGGAGAAGTGGTGCATTTCGTGGGACATCGTGACCTTCCGAGCACGGCGCGCGAAGCGGTCCGTGCTCGTGGTGGCGCGCCTCACCGAATCGATACGGGCTGCGACTCCGCCCCCCTCGACAGCGATCGGAGCGTATCGCATCGATGTAATTCGGGAGGGTCCCGGTCCCGCCCCCGTCCGATCAGGCGAGCGGACTGCGCGGGTCGACCGGACGGTGTTCCCGGGCCCACGCCTCGGCCTCGGCCTCGAGGGCCGCCGCCACCCGATCGGGAGCCATGAGCAACGCCATGATCGGCACCGTCAGGATCAGCATGCCGAGCACGAACACCGGGAAGAGCACCGCGAACACCTCGACGCCCGACGGCGCCGCCGTCGACGGATCCACCGTCACCCGCACCCCCGCCATCGCGAGGAAGTGCACGCCGATCACCGCCGCGCCGGCGACGATGCTGCCGACGATCCGCATCCACCGGCGGTCGGCGACCGTCACCAGCCACAGGATCATCACCGCGGTGAGCCACGCCGCTACGACGGAGGCCGCCACATAGGTCGTGTCGTATGCGACGGTGCCCTGCAGTTCCATCGCCCACATGATCGAGTAGTGCACGCCGGCGATCCCGGCACCGAGGACCAGCGATCCGCCCAGCAGCCGTACCGTCGCGGCACCGCGCGACGGCCGGACACGGCGTGACACCCGCTTCGGCTGCACGACCACCATGGCGACGAACGCGGACACCAGCGCCACCGCCATCGAGAAGACGATGCCGGGCAGGTCGTATCGAATGATGCTGCCGTCCACCGTGAAACCGGCCATCGGCAGGAAGTGCGCCAGCCACACCCCGACGCCACCGGTCGAGAGCGCAGCCCGCATCAGCCAGTACAACCGTGACCGTTCGGAACCGGCCGTCAACGACTTGCGGGCACTGGCCAGCCCCACGAGCAACCCGATCGCCGCCGTCACGTACGCCAGGACGAGCACCCACGTGCCCATGCCGAACAAGTGCACGTGTGTGTCCATCAGGGCGCTACCGGCTGGTGCAGCTTGCGCAGCGCGTACTCGGTCACCGTCACGAGTGCCGACTTGGCGGACTCGCGATCGCGCGCGTCGATCGAGACGATCGGCACGTCCGCCGACACCGCGAGGGCCTGACGAATGTCCTCGGTCGGGTAGCGCGGGGCGTCGTCGAACTCGTTGATCGCGACGATGAACGGCAGGTTCCGGGCCTCGAAGAAGTCGACCGCCGCGAAGCTCTCGTCCAGACGCCGGGTGTCGATGAGCACGATGGCCCCGATCGCACCTCGGATCAGGTCGTCCCACATGAACCAGAACCGGTGCTGACCCGGCGTGCCGAACAGGTACAGCACGAGATCCTCGGCGAGGCTGATCCGGCCGAAGTCCATCGCGACGGTCGTGGTGGCCTTCTGCGGTGTCGCGCTCAGGTTGTCGACGCCGTCGCTGGCGTTGGTGACCAACGCTTCCGTGCGCAGCGGAACGATCTCCGAGACCGCCCCCACCAACGTGGTCTTGCCGACGCCGAAGCCCCCGGCGATCACGATCTTCGTCGAGGTCACCCGCTTCGGGGAGTTAGAGTTCGCGAAGTCCACTGAGGACCCTTTCAATCAGCTCACGACGCTCCGCGTCGCTCGAATCGTCTTTCAGGGTGGCCAGGATCCGTACATGCCCGGCTTCGACGAGATCCGCCACGAGTACGCGCGCCACCCCGATCGGCACACCCACCCGCGCCGCGATCTCGGCGACCGACGGGGACTCCCTGCACAACGCCACGATCGTGGCGTTGATGTTGTCCAGGTCCCGGGCACGGTCGTCCGTGCCCGGGAGGACCTGGATCAGTGCCTCCAACGCCAGCTCGACCGCGGGGCTGGTCCGCCCCGAGGTCAGTGAGTACGGCCGGACCAGACTGGGCTGGGCCGGCGGCGACTCCGCCTTGCGTTCTTCCATGGCCACCTCGACGTCAGGACCCCAGACCGATGCGCGGAGTGGCCTCGACCGATGCCCCCACACGATCGACCAGGAGTGCCATCTCGTAACCGACCTGCCCGATGTCGCACTCCGAGGCGGTCAGCGCCGCCAGGTGCGAGCCGTCGCCCACGCTCATCAGCAGCAGGTAGCCGTGCTGCATCTCGACGACGGACTGGAGCACTCCGCCGCCCTCGAAGAGCTGGGACACGCCGTTGGACAGGCTGGCGAGTCCGGACGTGACGGCAGCGAGCTGCTCGGCACGGTCGACGGGCAGGTGTGCGCTGGCCGCCATCAGGAGGCCGTCCGCGGACACGAGCACGGCGTGGGAGACGCCGGGAACCTCGCGCGCGAAGTTCGACACCAACCAGTCCAGAGGACGAGTCACGTCGGATCCATGGTCAATGTTCATCGAACTCCCTGTTCGTCGGTCTGGGTGGACGCGTGCGCGGAGGCCCGCCCGTTGCGAACCCCTTGCTGGTGACGGCTCAGGTTGGCCCGGATGGCCTCCGGGTCGCGCCGCCGGACAGCCGGCACGGATCCGGTCGCCGGCGAGGCGACCGCACCGGGCACCAGCCTATGACCGGGTGCACGCCGCGGGAGACCCGCGGTGGTGAGTTGCTCCACCGGAGCCTGCGCAGCCTCCTGGGCGGCCCTCCACCCGGCATCCGCCCGTGAGTTCCACTCCGGACGGCGGTCCTCGGGCTGACTCGTCGGATCGACGAGCCAGCTCGACATCATGTCGGCGAAGATCGGCGTGCCGGCACCGGGATGCGGACGCAAGGTGTCGACATCGGGACGCGGCTGGAAGAACGACGCCGTCTTGGCCGGGTTCGTCCGGTACCGATGCCGGGAGGCGCGACCCGGTTGTCCGTCGGCCGCTTCGTCCCGAGCTGCGGACGGTTCGGAATTGCGTTGCGCAAGCGCGGATTCCGATGCGGCCGGCGGTATCGGCAGACCGGGGGTGCTCCCCGGCCGGCGCTGCGGCAGACCGTTGCCCGGCGCACCGTTGCCCGGCGCACCGTTGTTCGGCGCACCGCTGCCCGGTGCACCGTTGTTCGGTGCGGCCGCCGGCTGGGGCGAGATACCCGGCGTGGCGCCCGGCCGGCGCTGCGGCAGACCACTACCCGGAGACCGGGGCGCCGCCGGGGCGGGAGCAGGAGCGGACGAGACCGTCTCCGTGCGACGCGACGGCAGGACCGGTGTCGGACCGGGTTGACGCCGGGGCAGGTCGGCCAGCGGCGTGGGCTGGCGCTCCGGTGCGGCACCGGGCTGACGCTGCGGCAGACCGGGAGTGGAGCCGGGCCGGCGCTGCGGCAGCCCCGGAGTGGCACCGGGCTGACGCTGTGGCAGACCTGCGGCCGACTCCGCGGCGACGGGTGCCGCCTGTCGCTGCGGCAGTGCGGATGCCGGCTCCCGCTGCGGCAGTGCGGATGCCGGCTCCCGCTGCGGCAGTGCCGATGCCGGCTCCCGCTGCGGCAGTGCCGATGCCGGCGCAGGAGCGCGTTCCGGCGCGGCCGGGACTGTGACATCGCGGGGTGGCCGCGGCGCGAGGGTCTCGGCCGGACGGCCGTCCTCCCCCGTGCGCGGCTGCGGCCCGGTCTGCGACAGGGCGAGCGGCGAGACGAGGAGCACGTCGGGAATGTGGACGCTGGCGGTGATGCCCGGGTTGCGCGCGGTGTCGAACGTCGGGCGCAGCCGCACGGTGAGGCCGTGTCGGGCCGCGAGGCGCGAGACCACGAACAGACCCATGTGACGGGCGGTGTCGGGACCGACCTCGCCGCCGAGAGCGAGACGCTCGTTGATCGCGTCGAGTTCCTCGGCCGGGATACCGATACCGCGGTCGGCGATCTCGACGAGCAGACCACCGTCGACGGCGCGCGCGAAGCTGAACGTCACGGTGCTGTCCGGCGGCGACGCCCGCAGCGAGTTGTCGACGAGCTCGGCGAGCAGATGCACGATGTCCGTGGCGACTGTACCGCTGAGGGCGCCTTCGGGCGTCGAGCCGATCTGGACCCGCTGGTAGTCCTCGACCTCGGACATCGCGGCACGGAGGATGTCACCGAGCTGCACGGGTGCGGAATGACCGCGCCGCATCCGGGTTCCGGAGAGAATCAGCAGGTTGTCGCCGTTACGGCGCATGCGCGCCGCCAGGTGGTCGAGCCGGAACAGGCTCTCGAGCCGGGCCGGATCCTTCTCCTCGTACTCGAGCCGTTCGATGAGGCCGAGCTGCTGCTCGACGAGCGACTTGCTGCGCCGGGCGAGGGTTTCGAACATGTCGTTGATCTGCAGGCGGAGGTGGGCCTGCTCGCCGGCGAGGCGCAGAGCCTGCCCGTGCATGTCGTCGACGGCGCGGGCGAGCTGGCCGATCTCCTCGGTCGTGTGCACCGGGACCCGGGTGAACTCGATGTCCTCGACGTTGTCGCCCACCTTGATGCGGTCGATCGCGTCGGGGAGTTCCTGCCGGGCGACCTTGAGCGCGCCGTAACGCAGGCGCCGGATCGGGCCGACGAGCGACCGCGACACCAGGAGCGCCAGGACCAGGGCGGCGAGCAGGGCGCCGAGCACGATCGCGGTGTCACGCAGAGCGGCGGAGCGGGTGTCGGAGGCGCGGGTGAGAACGGTGCTGCTGATCGCGTCGGATGCTTCGTCGATGAGGGTGCCGTAGACCTCGACACTCTCCAGCAGCGACGCACGCAGGTTCAGGATGGGCAGGGGGCCGGCGCCCGCGGCGTCGATCATCGCGGTGCGCTCGGCGACGCCGCTGCGCAGCTCCTGGATCTGCGCATCGGACGCCGGGTACGACCGGGCGAGCGTCTCGAGCATGGCCAGCTCGGATCCGGACGCGGACACCAGCGTGGTACCGGGCTGGTCGGGGTCCCGCAGGATCGCCACGATGCCCATCACCTGGTCGAAGAGGTAACGCTGGGACGCCCAGGCATCGACGAGGCGGGTGCCCTCGGCGAGCACGGACGGATCCTCGATCGGCTCGACGATGGCTTCGACGATGCGGATCAGATCCTTACGGATGGTGTTGGTCTGCTCGTTGAGCTCGGGAAGCGGGATGTCCCCGGCCGCGATGCGGTCTCGCAACGACTCGGCGGCGGCCACCGTGCGGGTGAGGTCCGCGGCGATGACCGGATCCAGCTCCGGATTCCGGGACACCGCCCGGACGCGTTCGAGCGTCGCGTCGAGATTCTCGATCTCGTTCGTGACGCCGGTCCCGGCAGCCAGCGTCGCGGAGGCGGTACCGAAGGCGGTACCGAAATCGACGAGGTCGGGCACGACGGCCACCTGGTCGGCAGCGGACGAGAAGTGGACCGCGTTGGAGAGCTCCTGCTGCACGCGCAGTCCGCCCAGGACCATGGCCACGGTCACGGGAACGGCGAGAACGGCGGTCACCTTCCAGCGAAGGCCCCACCCTTCGATGTTCCACCACCGCTGCCGAGGTGGCGATTCGTCACTCATCTTTCCAGCTCACTTTCCACCCGGTTTCCGCCGCCGACCCACACCCGCGCCACACCGCTCGGCGTCGAGGAGGTGCGTCTGCGGGTGGAGTGGTCGGAAGAGACGTTCCTGAGTGCACGCACCATATCCGCCCGAGTGCGGATCACGAAAGGAGCACGATCACTCCCCGAACCGGCGGCAGTCGTGTCTCGAAGCGGTCGACGCGCCGAAAACTCTACCGACCAGTAACATTCGCGGCCCCGGAACGGGCGGCCGACGCGCCGAAGGGCGGCGAAAGCGTTCGTGTGAACCTCGTCACACCACCGCTTTCGCCGCCCTTCCGCGCCCGCGAGACCCGGTCAGACGTCCAGGAAGCGGACGTCCTTCGCGTTACGGGTGATGAAACTGCGACGTGCCTCCACGTCCTCACCCATCAGCACGCTGAACAGTTCGTCGGCGGCCGCCGCGTCGTCGAGCGTGACCTGACGGAGCACGCGCACGCTCGGGTCCATGGTGGTCTCCCACAGTTCCTTGGCATTCATCTCGCCGAGGCCCTTGTACCGCTGGATGCCGTCGTCCTTGTTGATCTTCTTGCCGGACGCGAGGCCACGCTCGAGCAGGCCGTCGCGCTCCCGGTCGGAGTACGCGAACTCCGGCTCGGAACGCTGCCACTTGAGCTTGTACAGCGGGGGCTGCGCCAGGTAGACGTGCCCGTGCTCGACCAGCGGGCGCATGAATCGGAACAGCAGCGTCAGCAGCAGGGTCGCGATGTGCTGGCCGTCCACGTCGGCATCGGCCATCAACACGATCTTGTGATAGCGCAACTTCGAGATGTCGAACTCGTCGTGGATACCGGTACCGAAGGCGGTGATGATCGCCTGGACCTCGTTGTTCTTGAGGACCCTGTCGATGCGCGCCTTCTCGACGTTGATGATCTTGCCGCGCAGCGGCAGGATCGCCTGATACATCGAATCGCGGCCCGACTTGGCGGAGCCGCCGGCCGAGTCGCCCTCGACGATGTAGATCTCGGACTTGCTCGGATCGTTGGAGCGGCAGTCCGCCAGCTTGCCGGGCAGGCCCCCGAGATCGGTGGCGGACTTGCGCCGGACCAGCTCGCGGGCCTTACGAGCGGCGACGCGGGCCTGGGCGGACGAGACTGCCTTCGTCACAATGGTCTTCGCGTCGGCCGGGTTGGCCTCGAGCCAGTGCGACAAGTGCTCGTTGCAGGCCTTCTGCACGAACGACTTGACCTCGGTATTGCCGAGCTTGGTCTTGGTCTGACCCTCGAACTGCGGTTCGCCGACCTTGACCGAGATGATAGCGGCCAGACCCTCACGGATGTCGTCGCCGGTGAGGTTCGGATCCTTGTCCTTGAGGAGCTTCTTGTCCTTCGCGTACTTGTTGACCACCGAGGTCAGCGCCGCACGGAAGCCCTCCTCGTGGGTGCCGCCCTCGTGGGTGTTGATCGTGTTGGCGAAGGTGTGGACCGACTCGGAGTAGCCCGAGTTCCACTGCATAGCGACCTCGAGTTCGTGGCCGGTGCCCTTCGCGGTGAAACCGACGACCGAGTTGTGGATCGGCTGCTTGGTGCGGTTGATGTGCCGCACATAGTCCTCGAGGCCGCCCGGGTAGTGATAGACGCGGACCTTGACCTTGTGCTGCTGCTCGATCTCGGCCTGTTCCTGCTCCTCGGCCTTCTTCGGTGCCTCGGCGAGCTCGCTGACGACCTCGTCCGTGACCTCCTCCGGCGCGACACGCTCATCGGTCAGCGTGATCGTCAGGCCCTTGTTGAGGAAGGCCATCTCCTGCAGTCGCCGCGCGACCGTCTCGAAGTTGTAGGTCGTGGTTTCGAAGATGTCCGGGTCCGCCCAGAACCGGACGGTGGTGCCGGTGGCCCGGGTGGGCTCACCCTTGACCAGCGTCCCCGGCTTGGAGGACTGGTAGGTCTGCTCCCAGTGGTACCCGTCGCGGTCGATCTCGACCTCGAGTTTGGTGGACAGCGCGTTGACCACCGAGATGCCGACGCCGTGCAGACCGCCGGACACCGCGTAGGCGTCGGAGTCGAACTTGCCGCCCGCGTGCAGCTGCGTCAGCACGACCTCGACGGTCGGGACGCCGGAGGCGTGCATCCCGACGGGGATACCGCGGCCGTCGTCGACGACCTGCACGCCGCCGTCCTCGAGGAGGGTCACCTCGACCTTGGTCGCGTGGCCGGCCATCGCCTCGTCGACCGAGTTGTCGACGACCTCCCAGATCAGGTGGTGCAGACCGCGCTCACCGGTGGATCCGATGTACATGCCGGGGCGCTTGCGCACCGCCTCGAGCCCCTCGAGGACGGTGATGGAGGAAGCACCGTAGTCACTGTTGCTCTTGTTCGACTTCTGGGCAGCCACGAGTTGGTAGCTCTCCTTCTTCCGCCTGGGCCTCGCGCACACGCGCGCATTCGGATTCATCCTACTGCCCGGAACCGTACTTGCCCCGTCCGACACAGAACGGGCCGTCGACGCCGCTCACCGGCCCGCAGGCGCGGCGTCGCGGGGGCGGGAAGGTGAATCGCTAGAGCGCGGGAGTTCGGACAGTGTGCCGCGCTTCGACGTCGCGCACGAAGCGCGCGGTGGCGGCCGCGAGCTCCGAGGCATGCGAGCGGGGCGACCAGTGTCCGGCGTCGAGCGGTTCCCGGCGCAGATCGGTCACCCACTTCTCGGTGTCCTCGTACCCGACCGGCCGCACCGCCCGGTCCCGCAGCCCCTGGATCAGCTGCACGGGCACGTCGGTGCGCCGCTCGCGCGGCGCACGCAGGCGCCGGCGCAGGTTCGCCCGGTACAGCTTCAGCCCGTGCACCATGTCGTCGGCCAGCGTGGGCGCGACCGGCCCGATCAGGGCCGGATCGGAGCGGTCGAAGAATCCGACGAATCCGGGCCAGTGCCGCGAGAACCACCACCGGAGGGCCGGCACGGGCAGGCCGGGAGTCTGGAACAGCACCGTGTAGGCCGACGCCACAGCCTGCTCGAGCGGGCCGAGCGGGCGCCGATCCCGCAGCCGGCGGCGCATCCACGAAGCGAGATGGTCGAGGTTCGGCCCGGACACCGAGGTGTAGGACGCGATCCGCTCGGCCGCCCCGGGTTCGCACACGGCCTCCCAGCACAGCACCGCTCCCCAGTCGTGCCCGAGCAGGTGCACGGGCACGCCCGGGCTCACCGCGTCGAGCACCGCGAACAGGTCCGCGGCGAGCAGCTCGAGCCGGTAGTCCGCGACGTCGCGCGGCACGGTCGAGACACCGGCGCCGCGGTTGTCGAACCGGACGATCCGGAAGTCGCGGGCCAGCTCGGGTACCACGCGGTCCCACAGGGCGTGGGTGTCGGGCCAGCCGTGGACCAGCACCAGCGTCGGCCCCGCCGGGTTGCCCTCCTCGACGACGTGGAGCCGGACGTTTCCGTTCGTGACGGTGCGAGTGGTCATGCGTTCTCCTCAGAGATCGAGTACGAGCCGGCCACCGTCGGCGCGCGAGACGCAGACGAGCATCTCCTCGCGACGTTCCTCGGGGGTGAGCCGGTTCTCGCGGTGGTCGGGGGTGCCGGACAGGACCCGCACCCGGCAGGTTCCGCAGAAACCCTGGCGGCACGAGTAGCCGATGCCGGGCAGGCGCCGGCGGATGATCTCGAGCGCCGATTCGTCGGCCGGAACGTCGAGTACCTCTCCGGTGCTTGCCAATTGGACCTCGAACGGCCGGCCGGCGACCACGGGCGGGGCGCCGAACCGCTCGAAGTGCAGGGCCGACGCCGGGGTGGCGTCGATGCCGGCGCGCACGGCGTCCAGCATCGGGGTGGGCCCGCAACAGTAGACGGCGCCGCCGGCGGGAGCACCGGCGAGCAGTTCGGCTCCCGTCGGCGTGCCGAACTCGTCGTCCGGCCGCACGAAAACCCTTGACGGGTCCCATGTCCCGATCTCGTCGAGGAACGGCATCGCGGACCGGGTCCGGCCGGTGTAGACGAGCCGCCAGTCCATCCCGGCGCGGTGTGCGGCGCGGGCCATCGCCAGGACGGGGGTGATGCCGATCCCGCCGGCGACGAACAGGGCCGGGCCCTCGGCGACGAAGGGAAACCCGTTGCGCGGACCGCGCACGGCCACGAGGTCACCCGGTTCGAGAGCATGCATCTCGAGTGAGCCGCCCCCACCGCCGGGAATCCGGCGGACCGCGACGGTGTATCGGCCGCGGTCCTCGTGATCCCCGCACAGCGAGTACTGTCGCCGCCGCCCCGACGGCAGATGGAAGTCGAGATGGGCGCCCGGGTGCCATGCCGGCAACTCGGCGCCGTCCGGGGCGCGCAGCGTCAACCGCACCACGTCGCCGTCGGCCGTCACGGGAGCCCTCTCCGCCACAAGCAGATCCACCTGCCGATCGGCGTCGGCGGCTCCGACGGCACCGGTGTAGTCGAGCGTCGTGACGAGGCTGAGGTATCTGTCCACGACGGATCCGAGCACGCCCATCGCCCGGTCGGGGCGGTTCCGGCCCCGCAGGTCCGACGGGCGACCGTGCCGCGACAGCAGTCCGGTCATCGGGCCGCCGCCCGGGCCGCGGGCGAGGACGCCAGGTAGCGGACCGCCTGGGCGGTCGAACCCTCCTGGCTGGGGTGGTACGAGCGGCGGAAGTACCGCGACATGCGCCGGCCGAGGTCCACGGGCCCGGGCAGCGTACCGCGTCGACTGGCCGCGGACCAGTCCGAAAGATGAGGTGCGCGAGCATGTCCGGGCGCACCCGCCAGTGCGGGGTCGTGAGCCATCAGGAAGCGGGCACCGCGGATCCACAGCCACACGAGGACCGGGGTGACGATGAGCTGCGTGCGGATCCGGCGCGCCTCCCCGGGGTCGAAGTAGCGCATCACGTCGTAGGCGACGCTGCGATGCTCGACCTCCTCGGCACCGTGCCAGCGCAACAGGTCGAGCATGGTCGGATCGGTGCCCGCCGCGTCGAGACCCTTCGCGTTGAGGACCCAGTCACCCAGGAACGCGGTGACGTGTTCGACGGCGGCAATGAGGGCGAGCCGTTCGACGAGGTAGTTCTCCGCCCGCAGTCCCGTGAGCGGCCGCCGGCCGAGCAGCCGTCCGAACAACCACCGCATCTGGTCCGTGAACGGGGTGGGGTCGAGACCCTTCGCCTCGAGTTGCTCGAGTACTCCCTGGTGGGCGTTGGAGTGCACCGATTCCTGACCGATGAATCCCACGACGTCGTCGCGCAGTTGTTCGTCCCGGATGAGCGGCAGCGCCTCCTTGAACGTCTCGACGAACCACTCCTCCCCCGCCGGCAGCAGCAGGTGCAGGACGTTGAGCACGTGGGTGCTGAACGGATCGCCCGGCACCCAGTGCATGGGCAGGGCGCTCCAGTCGAACTCGACGTCGCGGGCCTGGAGCAGCACCCGGTCCGGTTCGGTGAGCGATGGGGACATGGACGTACCTCCCGATGCGGAGTGTGGGACAGCGCACAACCGGCACGTTTCAACGTAACATCGGGTTACAGATAAATCCAGGGCGGGTTCAGCCGTACGTGTCCCGCGGGCCGCGGCCGCGGACGTGCCGCTCCCCCTTGCGCCAGCTCGGCGCCGTCGGCCCCGTGATCCGCAGTTCCTCGACCACCCCGTGCCCGACCGCGGCGGCGATCTTCGCGAGGATCTGCGCCTGCATCATGCGCAGCTGGGTCGCCCATGCGGTCGACTCAGCCGAGACGTGCAGCACCTTGTCGCGCAGCGTCGTCGGCGTCGCGTGCGAGGCGATGTCGTCGCCGACCACGCGCGCCCAACTCCCGAGCACGGTGCCCTCCGACACGCGTCCCGTCCATCCCCGCTGCTTGGCGATCGCATTGGTCAGCGCGCCCAGCGGCTGCGGATCCCGCTCGTCGGGTCCCGGACCGGACCAGCCGCGGCGGCGGCGCCGCGGTCGCAGCGCCCCGCGCGAGGCGCGTCCCTGCCCCACCGACTTGCCGCTCGCCTGCGCTGCCGCCCGGGCCTCCTCCAGTGCGCGACGGGCCAGGTCGATCCCGCGCAACGGCGGTTGAGACGGCTGTTCGTCCGGGTTCTCGATGCTCATCGCAATGCTCCGTCCACGGTTCCGTCCAGATCCGGCGGTGCGGGATCGCCGCCGTCGAGCGGGGTCAGCACCGAGAGCCGGCCCCGGTCGGTGTCCTCGGCCCGCACCCCGAACCGGACCGCGGCCAGCTCCGCCGGCACGTCCTCCGGCACCGCGGCGGTGACGAGGACCTGCTCGGCCGAGGCCGCGACGGCGGCGAGCGCGGTGCGGCGCCGCCGATCCAGCTCGGCGAACACGTCGTCGAGCATGAGGACCGGGTCCGTGCCGTCGGCCCGCAGGAGCGAGAACGCGCCCAGGCGCAGCGCCAGCGCAAACGACCAGGACTCCCCGTGGCTGGCGAAGCCCTTGGCCGGCTGGTCACCCAGAATCAGGTCCAGCTCGTCGCGGTGGGGCCCCACCAGGCACACGCCCCGCTCGATCTCCTTCGTCCGCGCCTGCGCCAGCCGGGTCAGGAACGCGTCCTCGATCACGTCCCGGTCGTCGGATCGCGGCGTGCGGCCCGGGTCGGCGAACTCCGGCGGCAACGCCTCGCCCACCGTGCTGCGGTAACGGAGCATCGCCGGCCGCGACTCGGGGGCGATCGACCGGTATGCCTCGGCGACGTGGGGGGCGAGTTCGTGCAACAGGGCGATGCGCGCCGCGAGCAGCTCGGAACCGTGCGTCGCGAGATGACCGTCCCACACGTCGAGCGTCGCCAGTGCGTTGGACCCGTCGCCGGACCGGCTGCCGCGGCGCAGCGCACCTCCGGCCGTCTTGAGCAACGCCGACCGCTGTCGCAGCACCTTGTCGTAGTCGGCACGCACGCCGCTCATCCGCGGGATGCGGGTGGCGAGGAGCTCGTCGAGGAACCGGCGCCGATCCCCCGGATCACCCCGCACCAGGGACAGGTCCTCCGGCGCGAACAACACCGTCCGCACAATGCCGAGAATCTCCCGCGGGCGCCGCGTCGGCGACTGGTTGATCCGGCCGCGGTTGGGCCGGCCCTCGTTGATCTCGACGTCGATGCCCAGTTCCCGGCCGCCGTTGACGACGACGGCGCTCACCACGGCCCGCGACGTCCCGGTCCGCAGCAGCGGGGCATCACCCGAGACCCGGTGCGAGGTCAGCGTCGACAGATAGCCGAGCGCCTCGAGCAGGTTGGTCTTGCCGTGTCCGTTACGGCCGAGGAACACCGTCGGTCCGGGCGCGAGATCGAGCGAAACGGCTTCCCAGGAACGGAAATCGCGTAACGAGAGGGTGCGAACGTACACAGGCCGACCGTTTCCTCCCTCCGGGTCAGCCCGGCAGGCGCACCGGCATCAGCAGGTAGGTGTAGTCGCTGTCCGGGGCGGCGAACGTGCCGGAGGCGTCGGGCTCGGGCGCCTCGTCGAGCGCCGGTCGCAGCACGGCGGGACGGCTCGGCGTGGTGAAGCCGAACGACACCTTCTCGCTGTGCAGCGAGCCGAGGCCGTCGAGCAGGTACCCGGGGTTGAACGCGATGATCAGCGGCTCGCCCTGGAACTCCGCCGCGAGCGACTCCTCCGCGCGGCCGGCGTCGTCGCCCCCGGCCGACAACAGCAGGCCGCCCTCGGTGAATTCGAGGCGCACCTGCGCCCCGCGTTCGGCGACGAGCGCGACGCGCTTGATCGCGTCCACGAGCGGCGCGATCTCGACGGTGGCCATCGCGGTGTGCTCGGTGGGCAGCAGCTGGCGGAACTTGGGGAACTCGGCGTCGAGGAGGCGGGTGGTGGTGCGCCGGCCGTCCGCGACGATACCGAGCAGGCCCTCGGCGCCGACCGACGAGCCGGCCCCCAGCGCGAGCTGGACGGGCGAGTTGGAGGATCCGCCAACGGTTTTCGCCGACTCGGAGAGCGTCTTGGCCGGGACGAGCACGGCGGCGCTCGCCGCCTCGACGGTGGGCATCCACTCGATCTTGCGGACCGCGAGACGGAACCGGTCGGTGGCCGCGAGCACCATGTGGGTGCCGTCGATCTCGACCCGGATGCCGGTCAGCATCGGCAGGGTGTCGTCCTTGCCGGCCGCGACGGCGACCTGGCTGATCGCCTCGGCGAACATCTCGACGGGCAGCGAACCGGTCTGCTGCGGCAACTCGGGCAGCTGCGGGTAGTCCTCGACCGGCATCGTCGGCAGGGAGAACTTCGCGCTGCCGCAGTTGATGAGCACTCGCGTTCCGTCGAGCACCACGTCGACGGGCTTGTTGGGCAGTGCACGGGTGATGTCGGCGAGCAGGCGGCCCGAGACGAGCACCTGCCCGGACGTGATCACCTCCGCGGAGACGTGGACCTGTGCGGAGACCTCGTAGTCGAATCCGGAGACGGTCAGTCCCTGCTCGTCCGCGCCGAGGAGGACGCCACCGAGCACCGGCACCGGCGGTCGCGACGGAAGACTGCGCGCAACCCACGCGACGGAGTCGGCAAAGTCCTCGCGAGCGACACGAAACTTCATGCTTCCAAGCTCCATCGCCCCGCGGATCCTTTCGCTGTTCCTGGCTGTCGATCGATTCAACGAAGTCTGGCACAAGGCCCCGACACCGACGTCGGCAGCGGGGACGTCGCTCCACGGTATGCGCTCGTCGATCAGTTGGAAAGCCGGAGGCTCGAGGGGGACAGGGCTCTCGAGACCCTGTGCACTCGAGTCCTCCACAGCCCTGTTTTGAAAGAGAAGTCTTCGAGAAAAAACACAGAAGTAGTAATAGGGGTTGTGGAATCTGTGGACGGACGACCGTCTACGCTGGTCGGGCGGGCTTCTCGAGACCCGGACTCTCGAGGATGAACTCGAGGAATTCTCGAGGACGGATGTGGACAGCTCGAGAGTGTTCAACATCGGTACACCGTCCGTCCACAAAGATCCCACGTTGTACACACCGTTGTCCACAGGTGTGAGTCACCGTCGAATCGTCTCGAGAATCACGCCCGCAGCCGCCCTCTGGCCGGGTTCCGGGCACGAAGAAGGGCCCGGACACGATCGTCCGGGCCCTGTGTGCCGAGTCGGCGAGCTCAGCGCTTGGAGCGTTGCTTGATGCGTGCGGTCAGCTCCTGGACCTGGTCGTAGACCTTCCGTCGCTCGGTCATCTCCTTGCGAATCTTCTTGTCCGCGTACATGACCGTCGTGTGGTCCCGGCCGAAGGTCTGCCCGATCTTGGGCAGGGACAGGTCGGTGAGCTCGCGGCACAGATACATCGCGATCTGCCGGGCCTGGGCCAGCGGTCGGGCCTTGCCGGGCCCGCACAGGTCGTCGATCGAGGTACCGAAGTACTCGGCTGTCACCGCCATGATGGTGGCGGAGTTGATCTCGAGAGCCGTCGAGTCCGGGATGAGGTCGCGGAGCACCACCTCGGCCAGGGTCAGGTCCAGCGGCTGCCGATTGAGCGACGCGAAGGCCGTGACCCGGATCAACGCCCCCTCGAGTTCCCGGATGTTGCGCTCGATCCTGCTGGCGATCAACTCGAGGACGTCGTGGGGCACGTCCAGCCGGTCCATGCGCGCCTTCTTGCTGAGGATCGCGATGCGGGTCTCGAGTTCGGGCGGCTGGACGTCGGTGATCAGGCCCCACTCGAACCGGGTCCGCAGGCGTTCCTCGAGCGTCGCGAGCTGCTTCGGCGGACGGTCGGACGACACCACGATCTGCTTGTTCGCGTTGTGCAGGGTGTTGAAGGTGTGGAAGAACTCCTCCTGGATACCTTCCTTGCCCTCGATGAACTGGATGTCGTCGACGAGGAGGATGTCCGTCTCGCGGTACCTGCGCTTGAACGCCACCTTGCGGTCGTCGCGCAGGCTGTTGATGAAGTCGTTCGTGAACTCTTCGGTGGAGACGTACTTGACCCGCATCCCCGGGAACAGGCGTTGCGCATAGTGGCCGGCGGCGTGCAGCAGGTGCGTCTTACCCAGGCCGGAGGCGCCCCAGATGAACAGCGGGTTGTACGCGCGGGCGGGAGCCTCGGCGATCGCCACCGCGGCCGCATGGGCGAACCGGTTGGACGCTCCGATCACGAACGTGTCGAACGTGTACTTAGCGTTGAGGCTGCTGCTGCCGGTCGGGGACGCGGTGGCCGGGGGCGGCGGCTGCGTGAAGTAGGACGGCCACGACTCCCGGACCGCGGTCATCGCCTCCCGGTCGTCGTCGACCTCCTCGAGTTCCCCGGTGTCGACCTCGAGCATGCCGTGGTCGAGGGAGGAGGGGCGGCGCCGCCGGAAGGGGTGTGCCATGTCGTGGCGCTCGGACTCGCGCGGGCGGGACTCGAGCGGGCGGGACTCGAGTGGGCCGGCGACGATGGGCCGCGTGTCGAACGAGTGCGGCTCGGGCGAGCGGGGGTCCGGCGGCAGACCCTCGAGGGGCAGCGTGTCCCGCGGCACGGCGTACGGGTCCTCGGCGGGGTCGTCGACGGTCGCGGACGGCTCGATGCGGACGCCGAGTCCTTCGACGCGATGCCCGAGGGTGCGGTGGAGCGCACGGAGGATCGGCTCGCGCAGATCCCGCTCGATGGCCTCCTGCGCGAACGAGGACGGAACCGACAGCAGTGCGAATCCCTGTGCCAGCGTGATCGGCTTGACCAGGGCGAGCCACGCCTTCTGGCCCTTGCTGAGGCCCTCACCGTCGGCGGTCAGCTCCGCGACGACGTCCGGCCACACGTCGGCCAGCGCGTTCGGCTCGTCGTTCACGTCGCGTCCTCCCCAGTTCTCTCGATCCGAATTCCACACGATTATCCACAGATGTGGACAACCACAGGGTGGCGCCCTGTGGATGAGGCTGGGAGTTGTGGAGGCCGAGGCGGACGGGTGAGCAGGTGCGAGGGCCGGCTCGGATCCGAAGTGCCCAGTGTGACATGTCTCGAGACGCCCGGCGCGCGTGGCCCGGGCTAGCGACTGCGGGCGCGGGTTCCCGCCCGGCCCGGCGGCCGGGCGCAACGCCGGTGCCCGCGGAGCAGTCGGCCCTGATCACCGCGGTGGTGGGCGACGAGGAACTGCCCCGGCGAAACCATGAACGGGAGCGTACCGGAGCATGAACGGGGTCACGCGACTTCGTGTTGCGAACGTGACGCGGGGGGAAAATGGCATGCGGCGTGTCGTCTTGCGTGTGCCGCGGCGCCGCGGTTTGATTTCGTGCTTGCCGCCGAGTAGCCTCGAACAGTCACTCATACAGCAGTGACGGATCCGTGCTGCCACGCAGTGTTCTCTTTTCGCGTACGGCACGTGTTCATGCGATTTTCGTACACGTTGGACCGAGGACGCCGACCGGCGTCACAGAACTTCGAGGAGTGTTGACCGTGGCCAAGGGCAAGCGGACGTTCCAGCCGAACAACCGACGCCGCGCGCGCGTTCACGGCTTCCGTCTCCGGATGCGGACCCGTGCGGGCCGCGCGATCGTGTCGGCGCGCCGGCGCAAGGGCCGCACTTCGCTCACCGCCTGATCCCGATTCCGGGAGCTCGGGGTGCTACCTGAGCCGTATCGCCTGCGGCGCCGCGCGGACTTCTCCGAGACAGTCCGTCGCGGCCGCCGGCAGGGACGGCGAGACCTGGTCGTGCACGCGATCGAGCGGGAGCAGGCCGAGCTGGTGGTGAGTTTCGGCGGTCCACGGTTCGGATTCGTCGTGAGCAAGGCTGTCGGGCCGGCGGTGATTCGACATCGAGTCGCACGCCGGCTTCGTCATATCTGTGCGACGCTCGTCGACGAGGTTCCCGTCGGCGCAGACGTCGTCGTGCGGGCTCTGCCCGGTGCCGCCTCGGCGTCCTCACGGGAACTCGACCGGCAGGTTCGCTCCGGTCTCGCCCGCCTGGGCCTGGTCGCGACGGCGCGGCGGCCGGAATGAACGCGGGCGAGGTGCTGCGGTCGGTGCGCTCCGCGCCGGCGCGGATGTTGATCTTCTGCATCGAGCTCTATCGCACGTACGTGTCCCCGACGCGCATGCCGACCTGCCGTTTCACCCCCACCTGCAGCGAGTATGCCGTCGAGGCGTTGCGTACCCGCGGGTTCGTGGTGGGCGCCGTATTGACGGTCGTCCGCCTGCTCAAGTGCGCACCCTGGCACCCTGGGGGCTGGGATCCGGTGCCCGAGCGGCGGCATCGATCGGTCGACCGGGATCCCTGACCGGCACTGAAGACTTCGGACCGACGCCGCTGGGTGGCGACCTTGGACGACCTGAGGAGTACATAGAGCCGTGCTCGACTTCATCTACTATCCCGTGTCCTGGATCCTCTGGGTCTGGCACAACGCTTTCACGGCACTGCCCGGACTGGAGCCCGACGACGGCGCGACGTGGGCGCTGTCCGTGGTCTTCCTCGTCTTCACGCTGCGCGCGATCCTGTACAAGCCGTTCGTCAAGCAGGTCCGGACGACGCGGCAGATGCAGGAACTGCAACCGCAGATCAAGGCGCTGCAGAAGAAGTACTCCAACGACCGGCAGCGGCAGGCCGTCGAGCTCCAGAAACTGCAGAAGGAACACGGCTTCAACCCGCTGATGGGTTGCCTCCCGGTCTTGCTGCAGGCGCCGGTGTTCATCGGTCTGTTCCACGTGCTGCGCTCGTTCAACCGCACCGGTGAAGGCTTCGGTCAGCTCGGGCTGTCGCCGGAGGAGAACGCGCAACTCGGCAACTATGCGTTCAGCCCGGAGGACGTGCAGTCGTTCCTCAGTGCGCGCCTGTTCGGTGCACCGATCTCGGCGTGGATCACCCAGCCCGAGGCATCACTGGTGGCATTCGAGCCCTTCGGCGGGATCCCCTCCCGGCTCGACATCGCGCTCGTCGCGATCCCGCTGATGATCGTGGCGGGCATCGCAACGCACTTCAACTCCCGTGCCTCCGTCGCCCGGCAGAGCGCGCAGGCCGCGGCCAATCCGCAGGCCGCGATCATGAACAAGCTGGCGCTGTACGTGTTCCCGCTCGGCGTCATCGTCGGCGGTCCGTTCCTGCCGATCGCCATCCTGCTGTACTGGGTGAGCAACAACATCTGGACCTACGCGCAGCAGCACATCGTCTTCCGCAAGATCGACCAGGAAGAAGAGGCCAAGAAGCAGGCCGCGATCGCACGCCGCAGCGACAACGCTCCCAAGCCCGGTGCCCGTCCCGATCGGACGACGAAGAAGAAGACTGCCTCCACCGGTGTCGAGGACGCTGCGGGTGCCCCGGAGGTCTCCCTGGAGAAGACGGCCACGGACGACGCGTCCGGCGGTGCCACGCCGTCCGCCCCGCCGTCCGGATCTCCCAAGAACGCGGCCGGATCGAAACGCCCCGGCGGCTCGAAGAACTCCAAGCGCAAGCGGCGCTGACCGAAGAAGAGAGAGCGAATCATGGCCAGTGACCTGGACAAGGCACAGGAGGATGCCGACGTGACCACCGAGACGCCGGATCTCGACGCGGATTCCGACTCCGAGGACGATCTGCTGGTCGAGGAGGGCGAGATCGCCGGTGACTACCTCGAGCAGCTGCTCGACGTGCTGGACTTCGACGGCGACATCGACCTCGACGTGGAGGGCGATCGCGCGGTGGTGAGCATCGACGGCGGTAAGGACCTGTCCAAGCTCGTCGGTCGCGAGGGCGAGGTGCTCGACGCCCTGCAGGAGCTCACCCGCCTCGCCGTGCAGCAGGTCACCGGTGAACGCAGCAAGCTGATGCTCGACATCGCGGGATGGCGGGCCGGCAAGCGGGCCGAACTCAGCGCGCTCGGCACGGCCGCCGCGAAGCGTGTCCTCGAGACCGGGGAGCGCGAGGAACTGACTCCGATGACGCCCTTCGAGCGCAAGATCGTGCACGACGCGGTGGCCAGGATCGACGGTGTCTCCAGCGAGAGCGAGGGCGCCGAGCCGCAGCGTCGGGTCGTCGTCCTCAAGGACTGACGGACAGCAGTCCGACCGGACAGCAGTAAGGAGGGAGGGATCTCGGCGCGCGACGTCGGGATCCCTCCCTTCTCTCGAGGCGAGGTTGTCGCCGGGAGAGGATGTTTCACGTGGAACAGGACGAGGGACGCATCCGCGAGATCGCCGTTCGCGTCTTCGGTGAGCGGCTCGGTCTCGCGGAGCAGTATCGGGATTCGCTCGCGACCGACGGTGTGGAGCGTGGACTCATCGGGCCGCGCGAGGTCCCCCGACTGTGGGATCGTCACCTGCTCAACTGCGCCGTACTCGGTGAATTGATCGACGAGGGCGAACGTGTCGTCGACGTGGGTAGCGGTGCCGGTCTCCCGGGCATCCCCCTGGCTATCGCCCGTCCCGATCTGCACGTGATCCTCGTCGAGCCGTTGCTGCGCCGGTCGGTGTATCTGGCGGAGTTCGTCGAAGCGCACGGCCTGACCAATGTGCTTGTCATTCGCGGTCGTGCCGAGCAACCCGGCGTCGTGAAAGAGGCCGGAGGGTCCGACGTCGTCACCTCCCGAGCCGTGGCTCCCCTGGCGAAACTCGCCAAGTGGTCGCTGCCGCTCGTGCGCGAGGGTGGGCGGATGCTGGCGCTCAAGGGTTCCAGCGCGGCGGAGGAGATCGCGCGCGACCGCGACGAACTGGCTCGTCTCGGCGCCGGCAACCTCGAGGTCCTCGAGTGCGGCGTGGGGCTGCTCGAGACACCCACCCTCGTGGTGAAAGCCGAGCGGATGCCGCGGCCGACTCGGCGGCGCAAGAAGCACTGATCCGGTTTCACGTGAAACCGACCCGCACTCTCGAGTGCGGCGCCCTCTCGAGGATCGCACTCGAGGAGATGAGCGACTCGAGGCACTCGAGGCGGACAGGGTGTCGGGCAGTGCGCCCCCGTCGTCCCCGGCGGCCGCCATACCCGGATGCCGGGCCGCCCGCGGCTCGAGACCTGCGGTGTCCCTCTCCTATCGCGTCCCTCTCCTGTCGCGTCCCTCTCCTGTCGCGTCCTTTCTCTGTCGCGTCACGGTCCTGTCGCGTCGTCACCGGCCGATCCCCGCCGAAATCCGCTCCGGTGTGCCCGGTCCTGCCCGCAACTACCGCGGGCTGGCCTCTCCTGCAGCACGAGTCACCGAAGTTGTTGTCCTCCTTGACTTTTAGGGTCGACGGCACGGCAGCGCCAGGACGGCGAATCCTCTTCGGCACACACCCTTCCCTATACCCTCGGCCAAATCGTCACTGTGACAGTAGCTCCCCCTTCACATCGAGGCGGTCGCGAGTGCGACGCGTTGTTTCACGTGAAACCTGCACTTTTCGGTTTCACGTGAAACGGTGGGTTTCCCGTGAAACGAGATTCGTCGGCGACGTCGTCGCACTCCCGCGGAAGGCGGATGGGATACTGAATCGAAACGAGGAAAGGGAGTGGGCCGGGAACGGTCGCCAACCCTCGCCGGCGCACTCCACCTTCCGAGTTCGGGCATCAGTCACTGCGCCTCGGCTCACTCCACCCCCCGTGGGACCGAAACGGTGACCGGCCGCGGTGGTCGAGCGCGGATCACCGGCGTGGTGTCGCGAGGGGGATGTACCGTGCGGGTGTCGACAACAAAGGAGCGGTCAATGTCGGGTGGATCTGAATCCGCTGTTTCACGTGAAACCGAGACGCAGAGGACGACGGCAGCCGCGTCCGGGTCCGCCGAGGACGAGTTCTCTCCGATTCCGTACGAGGGACTCTCGCCGCTGGATACGCCGATCGGCGCCGCTGCGCACCGGGCCAGCCAGGTGCTGCACCCGAGTTCCGTGAACGCCCTCCCCAAACCGGCGCACCGTCGAGTGATCACGATCGCGAACCAGAAGGGCGGGGTCGGCAAGACCACGTCCACCGTGAACCTCGCCTCCGCCCTCGCCGTCCAGGGGCTGACCGTCCTCGTCGTCGATCTCGATCCCCAGGGCAACGCCAGCACCGCGCTCGGAGTGCCACACCACTCCGGCATCCCGTCGAGCTACGAGGTGCTCCTCGGGGAGGTCAAGGCGGCCGAAGCCGTCCAGCAGAGCCCGCACAGCGAGCGCCTGTTCTGCATCCCGGCCACGATCGATCTTGCGGGCGCCGAGATCGAACTCGTCTCGATGGTGGCGCGCGAGAACCGTCTGAAGAACGCTCTCTCCGCAACTGCGCTGGGCGACCAGGACTTCGACTACATCATCATCGACTGCCCGCCGTCGCTGGGTCTTCTCACCGTCAATGCGCTCGTCGCGGCGAAGGAGGTGCTCATTCCCATCCAGTGCGAGTACTACGCGCTCGAGGGCGTCGGCCAGTTGCTGCGGAACATCGAACTGGTCCAGTCGCACCTCAATCCCGAACTGCACGTCTCCACCGTGCTGCTCACCATGTACGACGGCCGCACGAAGCTCGCCGATCAGGTGGCGGAGGAGGTGCGCGCCCACTTCGGCAGCGCGGTGCTGCGCTCCGTCATCCCCCGAAGCGTGCGGGTCTCGGAAGCTCCCGGGTACGGGATGACCGTCCTCGACTACGATCCAGGTTCGCGCGGCGCGATGAGCTACCTCGACGCGGGGCGTGAACTGGCGGCACGTGGGTACCGGAACGAGAAGCAGGGGAACGAATGAGCGCGACACGCAAGGGCGGGTTGGGCCGGGGTCTGGCGTCGCTGATTCCGACCGGCCCGGCGGCCGCCCCCGGTCTCGGCAACGCTGCGGCGGACGTGATCATCGGCGACAACCGCAAGACCGCGGCCGCGGAGACCGCGTCGAAGAAGGCTGCTGCCACCGCACCGGCGAGGTCCGGGAGCAGCCGGACCGAGGGCGCGAAAGCCGTGGGCGACGGCGGTCCGGCGCCCACCGACGCTCCCCTCCCCTCCCCCGCCGGCGCGGTCTACCTCGAGATCGACACGGACAAGATCGAGCCGAACCCGCGACAGCCCCGCCAGGTCTTCGACGAGGAGGCGCTCGCCGAGCTCGTCCACTCCATCCGCGAGTTCGGGCTCATGCAGCCCATCGTCGTGCGCAGGATCGACGGCGAGCGATACCAGCTCGTCATGGGTGAGCGCCGGTGGCGTGCCGGTCAGGAGGCCGGCCTCGCCACCATCCCGGCGATCGTCCGTGAGACCGACGACCAGTCCCTCCTGCGCGACGCGCTGCTCGAGAACATCCACCGCGTCCAGCTCAATCCGCTGGAGGAAGCCGCGGCCTACCAACAGCTGCTCGAGGAGTTCGGGGTCACCCACGAGGAACTCGCGGCTCGCATCGGACGATCGCGTCCCGTGGTGACCAACATGATCCGGTTGCTCAAGCTGCCGATCCCCGTCCAGCGGCGGGTGGCGGCGGGTGTGCTGTCCGCGGGGCATGCCCGCGCCCTGCTGTCCCTCGAAGCCGGGTCCGACGCGCAGGAGGTTCTCGCGGCGCGCATCGTCGCCGAGGGCCTCTCCGTCCGCGCCACCGAGGAAGCGGTCATGCTGGCGAATCGCGGCGACGGGAAGGACCCCGCACCGCAGCAGCGTCGCAAACCCATCCAGATGCCCGGCCTGCAGGACGTCGCGGAGCGCCTGTCCAATTCCTTCGACACCCGTGTCACGGTCAGCCTCGGCAAGCGCAAGGGCAAGATCGTCGTGGAGTTCGGTTCGGTCGACGATCTGGAGCGGATCGTGGCGATGATGGAAACTCAGGCCGACCCCTCTTGACGCCTCGGCACGTCAGGACGACAGTCGAGGATACGGACATGGAGGCTGAGTAACCCAGTGTCGACTCGAGTCACAACACTCACCCTGGGCGGACTGGACCAGCTGTCGGCACACGCCCGACGCTGTGTGTTCTGGGAGATGGATCCCGCGGCGGTACGCGACGCGGGCGGATTCTACGATCCGGAGTTCGAGAAGGAAGCGTGGCTGTCGATGGTCATGCTCCAGTGGGGTTCCTGCGCCCAGGTCGCCACGCTCGACGACAAGCCCGCCGGCAGCGCGTTCTATGCCCCACCGAACATGGTGCCGCGCGCCCACCTGTTCCCGACCTCCCCGGTGAGCGCCGATGCGATCCTGCTGACCACCGTCCGGATCGAGCCGCTCGCGGAGGACAGCGACCTCGGCGCGGGACTGATCCGCGCCGTGATCTCCGACCTGGTCCGCCGCAACGTGCGCGCGATCGAGGCCTTCGGGTACCGGTCCGCCGGCGAGGAGGAGAGCGATGTCCCCGGCGCAACGGCGGCCCGGGACTGCTCCCCCGCCGAATGCATGATCGAGGCCGGATTCCTCGAGGACATGGGGTTCGAGGTTGTCGCCCCCCATCACCGCTTCCCCAGGCTGCGACTCGAACTCGATCGCGATCACGAGTGGAAGATCGGCGTGGAAGCGGCCCTGGACCGGCTGCTCGAGGAGGCCGCACTCACCGTCGCGGGCATCTCGGACCGCACGCCCGTCGGGGCGGCCCGCTGAGCGAACCGCTCAGCGGGTCTCGGTGATCGACAGTTCCTCGGCGAGCAGTTCGGCGAAGGTGTACGTGCCGGTGGGCTGATCGTCCTGCCCCAGGAGGTAGAGGCGCTTCACGGAGATGAGAATGGCCTCGGCGATGATGTCCCGCGAACGGGGGTTGGCCAGGACCGAGGCATCCTGCGCGTTCGTGAGATATCCGAGATCGAGCTGCACGGTGGGCATGTTCGTCAGGCGCAGCAGATCCCACGTGCGGCCGTGGCTGCGGCAGTCCCGCAGGGCCGTGCGTGCCGTCACTTCGCGTTGGATGAATCCGGTGAGCACCTGGCCGATCATCGACTCGGAGCCGTGCGCGTTGCCGTAGTGGAAGCTTGCGATGCCGCTCGCGGCCGGGTTGGGGCTGCTGTCGCAGCGGAGGGAGATCATCAGATCGGCGCCGAACGCGTTGGAGGTTCCGGCTCGCTCGATGTTCGACGGATTCGCGTGGTACGGCCGGGAGAGGAAGGTCTCCATTCCCGTCGCGGCCATGCGGCCCTCGAGGCGTCGAGCGAGGTCCCACAGGATGTCGGCCTCGGAGATGTCGCCGTGTGGGCTGCGCACGATGATTCCGTGGTCGCGCCCGCCGAGGCCGGGGTCGATGACGATGCGTTTGCCGCTCAGATGCGGACCGGACCGGCGGACGATCTCCTCTTCGCTGATGGCGTGCGGAGACCCACCGGTGACGCGGGTGCCGAGCAGCTCCAGCGAGCGGAGGGTCTCCGGGCCGCAGATACCGTCGGGCGCGAGACCGATCTCCCGCTGGAAGGAACTCAGCGCCTCGTGGGTGCGCGGTCCGAAGTAGCCGTCGACCCGGTCCACGTAGAACCCGAGGTCCTGTAGGCGCCGCTGCAGGGTTGCGACGTCGTCGCCGTAGAGCGGGGCGGAGAGCTGATAGATGAGGGTGCGGGCGCCGAGCCGGTACGAGGCTTCCTTCAGCGACCGGTACGTGGCGGGACCGACGATGCCGTCGACGAGCAGACCACGCTGCTGCTGGAACGCACGCACCGCGCTGTCGAGGTCACGGTCGAACACCGCATCGGAGCCCACCCAGCTGTCGCCGGCGGCGACGTCGGACTCGCCGTGCAGAAACCCGAGGCCGGTGAGGGTGCTCCGGATTTCGGCGACGGCAGGGCCATGGTCGCCGTAGCGCAGTCGGTGCATGTCTCGGCCCTTTCCGTGCTGCTGACCTGCTGTGCCCGGTGTTCCACCAGACCATCGTTCGATTGTCGCAGATACGCCCGGACCACGAATAATCCGGGCGCATCCGTGTCGACGTGGAAAACGGTGATTCAGAGTACGTCGGCGAGGTCGCGGAGGAGGGCCGCCTTGCCCTTCGCACCGACGATGGTCTTCACCGGCTTGCCGCCGGAGAACAGGATCATCGTCGGGATCGACATGACCTTGTAGTCGCGCGCCGCAGCGGGGTTGGCGTCGATGTCGAGCTTGGCGATCTTGAGCTTGTCGGAGTGCTCCCCGGCGATCTCCTCGAGAACGGGAGCCACCATCTTGCACGGGCCGCACCAGGTGGCCCAGAAATCGACCAGTACCGGCTTGTCGGACTGCAGGACGTCCTCGACGAACGAGGCGTCGGAGATGGTGACGGTGTTCTTGTCGGCCACGATTGCTCCTACTCGATGAAGGGGGAAGGGATCAGTATCCGGCGTTGACGGTGATCGGGTGGTGGTCCGGCAGTTCGGCGAGCCAGCGCTCGGCGTCGAGCGAGGCGGAGCAGCCGGTGCCGGCGGCGGTGATCGCCTGGCGGTAGATGTGGTCGACGAGGTCGCCGGCGGCGAACACACCGGGCAGGTTGGTGGCGGTGGTCGGCTGCTGCACCTTCACGTAGCCGGCGTCGTCGACGTCGACCTGTCCGCGGACGAGTTCGCT
Organism: Rhodococcus sp. DMF-1; assembly: GCF_021441945.1. NCBI lineage: Bacteria > Bacillati > Actinomycetota > Actinomycetes > Mycobacteriales > Nocardiaceae > Rhodococcus > Rhodococcus sp. DMF-1. The sequence continues at coordinate 4,462,944 of NZ_CP090442.1, read as the reverse complement.
GCGGGGATCGTGGCCGATCGCGACGAACATGCCGGTCACCGGGAGAGTGCTGCGTTCGCCGGTGACGGTGTCCTCCAGGACCAGACCGGTGACGGAGGTATCGCCGAGCACCTCGACCGGCTTGGCGTTGGTGACGATGCGGATCTTCTCGTTCGCGCGGGCGCGGTCGAGCATGATCTTGGAGGCGCGGAACTCCTCACGACGGTGGACGAGGGTGACGCTGCGGGCGAAGCGGGTCAGGAAGGTCGCTTCCTCCATGGCGGAGTCGCCACCGCCGACGACGGCGATGTCCTGGTCGCGGAAGAAGAAGCCGTCGCAGGTGGCGCAGGCGGACACACCGCGTCCGAGGAGCTGTTCCTCGCCGGGGATGCCGAGGTAGCGGGCGGCGGCGCCCATCGCGAGGATGACGGCGCGGGCCTGGTAGGTCTGTCCGTTGGCGACGACCTTCTTGACGTCGCCGGTCAGGTCGAGTTCGTCGACGTCCTCGGAGCGGATGTCGGCGCCGAAACGCAGGGCCTGCTCACGCATCTGATCCATCAGGTCCGGCCCCATGATGCCCTCGCGGAAGCCGGGAAAGTTCTCGACTTCGGTGGTGGTCATCAGGGCGCCGCCGAACTGGGTTCCTTCGAACAGCAACGGCTTCAGTTCGGCACGGGCGGCGTAGATCCCGGCGGTGTATCCGGCCGGGCCCGAACCGACGATGACAAGGTCGTGGATCGTGGAATCAGTGGTCATGCGAGCCTTCCGGTGTCTGCTGGTGCTTCTGCTGGTACTTCTGCCTGCTGGTACTTCGATGACGGACGAGCCTGAAGGCCCGTGACCGGGACGTCAGTGGTCCACAACATGGGTCAACACCAGGGTAAGGGGTGTTGTTCCTCGCGTGCCGTGCGTCACGCCACAGTCAGGCGTATTCTGCCCCGCTGCCGGTGGAGTGGTGGCGGGAGCCCTGGCACACAGAGGTCGAATCGTCACGTTGACGATATGGACGCTGTCAGCTCTTGCCGTCTCGTCCCGGGCATCGGGTCCTCTCCCCTCCCCCACGCGCGACCCGATGCCCGGCATGTCGACGACCGCCGATCATGTCTCCCGGGAGTCCGGGCGCTCGTACCGTCCGAGCACGGGCCGGGTCTGCACGGGATCGGGTGTGCACGGGCCGGGTGAGTGGGGTGGCGCCACGAGGTACGCGGTCGGCGCCCGGCGGGTGCCGCACCGGCGGCGCGACCCGCTGCGCACGCGGCGCATCGGGTTCGATTCCGGAAGCGCGAATCTCGTGCGCGAACGCCGGGTCCCGGATCGTCGGCCCCGCATCGCCGTTCAGCGTCCGTCAGGCGCGGTGCTCCACGTCGCGCAGGGCTTCGCGCACGACACACCGGGTGCCGGTGTAGATGGTCGGCATGCACTTGTTGCAGTGGATGCACAGCCCCTCGCGCACGTGTTCGTCCCGGAACTTGTTGACGAGAGACGGGTCCCGCAACAGCGCCCGCCCCATCGCGACGAAATCGAATCCCTCGTCGAGCGCGTTCTCGATGGTGTCGATCCGGTTGATGCCGCCGAGGAGGATGAGCGGCATGCTCAGTTCCGACCGGAACTGCCGCGCCATCGGGAGGAAGAACGCCTCCTCGAACGGGTAGACGGGGAAGAGCCTCGGTCCGTAGAACCGCAGCCCCAGTCCGACGAGCCTGGGCTGGGACGCGACGAACTCGGCCATCGGGACGTCGCCGCGGAAGAAGTACATGCCGTTGAGCAGCGAGCTGCCGCCCGTGAGTTCCATTGCGTCGATGTGACCGTCGGATTCGATCAGCCGCGCCATCGGCAGGCTCTCGTGGAGCCACAGTCCCTTCGGGACGCCGTCCGTCATGTTGAACTTGACGATGACGGCAACCGAGTCACCGGCTGCCTTTCGGACGGCCTCGAGAACGCGCCGGGGCAGCGCGGTTCGCTTCTCGAGACTGCCGCCGTAGCGGTCGCTGCGCTTGTTGAGATTCGGGCTGAGGAACGAGCTGAGCAGATAGTTGTGTCCCAGATGCACCTCGAGCGCGTCGAATCCGGCCTCGACGGCGTAGCGGGTCGCGTTCTCGTAGTCGGCGACGACCTGATCGAGTTGCTCGAGACTCGCGCCCCGCACCAGGCCCATCGCGGGGGCGCTGATGCGGGTGGACGGGGCGAGGGTCTTCGTTCCGTTGGAGATCTGGTTGGCGACGAGGCCGGCGTGACCGATCTGCGCCGAGGCGAGAGCGCCCTCGGCGTGCACGGCGTCGGTGAGTCGCCGGAGGCCGGGGACGGTGTCGCGGTCGAGGACGACGGTGTTGCGATGCACGCGTCCGCCTGGGGCGACGGCGCAGTACGCGACGGTGGTCAGGGCGGTGCCACCGCGGGCGACCTCGGCATGGAACTCGACGAGTTCGTCGGTGACGCGACCGCCGGGCATGACGCCTTCGAATGTCGCGGCCTTGAGGATGCGGTTGCGCAGGGTGAGCGGTCCGAGCCGGGCGGGCTCGAACACGGCAGGTCGCGACGAGGTCATGCCCCTACTTTCGATGCCAGTGGTTCTGTAACGTGTTGCAACTATAGTGCCGCGGCGTGCCGTGCGCCACAATCACCGGTGATGACCACATCCGACCGCTCCCCCACGCCCGCCGGCCGCCCCCGCGATCCGCGCATCGACACCGAGGTCCTCGCCGTGACCCGTGCGATGCTGCTCGAGGTCGGCTGGGAGCGCCTGAGCCTGCGCGGGATCGCGGCCCGCGCCGGGGTGAGCCGGGCGGCGCTGGCCCGGCGGTGGCCGTCCAAGGCGCACCTCGTGCTCGACTCGATTCTCGGCTCCGCGCCGGACCTGGCACCGATCCAGGGGACGGACCGTCGGGGCTGGATCGAGTGGGTGGTCCAGGGCAGTGCGGACCTGTTCGCCCGCCCCGACGTCCGCGCTGCCCTGCCCGGGCTCGTCGCGGCGCTCCGTGATCACGAGGATCTGCGGAACACGCTGTGGCGCAACTTCAGCGGCCCGAGCGCGGCCCTGTTCTCCGACGGCTCCGCCCGCGCCGACCTCGACGCGCGCGCCGTGCTCGTCCTTGCCGCGGGCGCGGCGATGTTCGCGAGTGTCGTTGCGGCCGAAGATGATACGTCGTCCCTGCGGACACGGATCCTCGACCTGCTGCTGCCCGCCGCCGACGAGTGAACTCGTTGCGTCTCAGCCGATCCCGTGGACAGCCAGGGTGGCCGGATCGGAGGCGCCACACCCGGTACCCACCACCAGCGCCGTCAACCGCGGCGACGCGGGATCGCCCAGGACCAGTGCCACCGCCTCCCGGCCGTCGAACCGGATCGTGCGCGATCCCAGTAGTAGTCGTGACTCGTCGATCCCGTTGGCGTCGAGGCATTCTCGGAGGGCTTCCCGGTCCGACAGAGGACCGGTGTCCGACGAGCCGATCATCGCGCGCCACGTCGCCGGATCCAGTACGTCGGTGTCGGGCGCGACGGTGTCGGGAGCGACGAGGGCAGGCGCAGCTGTCGATGCCGGAATCTCCGGACGGTCCGCGCCGCGGGCGACGACGGCGAATCCGATCGCCACCGCGGCCGCGGCCGCGGTCCCGATGCCGGCCGCAGCGAGCCGTCGGCGGCGACGCGCGGCGGCGTCGGCGGTCAGCGCCGTATCGATCCGGGCCGCGACGTCCGGCGGGATCGACGGCCCCCCGCCGTCTTCGGCTTCACCGAGAGCCCGCAGACGGCGGCCGACGGAGTCGAGCGCGGCGATCACCGTCATGGCGTCCGGATCCCGCCGTACCGCCGGCCACAACCGGGCGGCGACATCGTCGTCCAGAACACCGGCGTGCAGGTCGGCGAGCAGGTCGGCAGAATACGGCGGCTGCGGCAGCTCGTCCTCGGTCATCCGCTGTCCTCTCCGCCTCGGGTGCCCTCACCAGGATAAGACGGTCACCGCTCACGATCGGTTCCCCGTCTCCCGCAGGTCGCCGAGAAGCACCGCGAGCCGACGACGCCCCCGCGCGCACCGGCTCTTGACGGTGCCCTCGGGGACGCCGAGCCGTCGGGCCGCCTCGCTCACCGGCCGGCCTTCCACGTCGACCGCGACGATTGCGGCGCGCTGCTCCGGTGGCAGGGTGCACAGCGCCGCCTCGATGTCCAGCGCAATTTCCCGCTCCGCGATGCGATTTCGTTCGTCGCGGATGTCGGTGTGGTCGTCGTACAGCGGAACGGTCGGTCGTGCCCTGTTGCGCCGGATGCGGTCCAGGCACGCGTTCACCACGATGGTGTGCAACCAGCTGCGCACCGCCGCGTTGTTCCGGAACTTCCCCGCCGTGCGATGCGCCGACAGCAGCGCCTCCTGCAGTGCGTCCGCTGCATCCTCCGGCGAGTAGCTGGTGCGGCGCGCCACCTGCCACAGATGGTCGTAGTGCCGTTCGAGCAGGTGCGCGAACGCACGTCGGTCCCCCGCCACGTGCGCCGCCAGCAACTCGGCGTCGGACATGGCAATTCCTGCGATCCCCCCCAAAATTCGCACGCGCGGATGGTAGCCGATCGAGGTGGGCTACCGGGGGGTGCGAGTGCCGGCTACTCGGCGGCGGTGAACGTCACCTCGGCGATCGAGCTCTTGTTGCCGCCACCGGACGTGCTCAGGCCCGTGATCCACACCAGCACGTCGGAGGTGCGTCCCTCGGACTCGACCGGGATCTCCGTGACGCCGGAACGCAGTGTCGCCGAACCGATCACCTGGGTCTGGTCCAGGGACGCCTGGTCCGACGGCGCGCTGCGGATCTCGACCTTCGTACCCGGGCTGTCCGATGTCACCGACACCGACGAGAGCGCCGCCGGCTCGGCGAGCGCCACCATCAGGCCCACTCCGTTCTTCAACGCGGGAAACGGCTGGAAGTAGGCATCGGTGCTCCACTCCGTCGAGGGATCGCCGTCGATCGCCAACCGCGCCGTCGCCGGCGAGTCCGGAGTGCCCTGGGGGGAGAACACCGACACCGCCGACGCCGCCACCGGGCCCGCGGCCGCGGCCGGCGCCGGCGCCTGGGCCACCGGTTCCGACGGGGCCTCGGTGGTCGGGGTGAGTCCGAAGTCCTGACTCGTGAGCGGCTCGTCGGAGCTGCCCCCCGCGAGCAGGTTCGCGATCCACCAGCCGATCAGGGCGAGCAGCACCACGGTGGTGATGCCGAGCCCGACGAGCGCGAACAGCATCCGCTCCGACCGCTTCTTCTCCTCCGCGAGGGCCTCGGGGTCCGCGAGCGCGTGGTTGGTGGCGCCGGGACTGCGCTGCCCGAGCCGCAGCGCCGGGATCATGTCGGTCTTCTGGTCCACGACCGAGGCCTGGCCGAGGATGTGCTGCACGGTGGCCGCCGTCCGGATGCCGCCGTCGGCCGCGAGCGCGCGCACTGCGACCGCGGAGATCTCGAACGGCACCTCCGGCCGCAGCGCGCGGGGTTCGACCGGGGTGCCCTCGGCGGTCAGGTCCGCGGGGCGCATGCCGCCGATCGTGCCGCCGGTCTGGGCCGGGGGCTGCTGCCCGGGCGCGGCCTGCTCGGGCAGCGGCCAGCGCGCGGTGATCAGGCCGTACAGGCCGGCGCCGAGGCCCCGGACGTCGGAGGTGACGTCCGCGTCGGCGAAGGTGGCGGGGAAGGCCAGCACCGCGTCGCCGGCGACACTGATGCGGATCCGGTCGGGGTGGTCGATCGAGAGGGCGCCACCGCCGCGGTGCGCAGCCTCGGCCGCGGCCGCGAGGGCCTGCACCGCGCGTGCCGCACCGAGCGGGGACGGCTCGGTGCCGGACATCTCGCGCAGCGAGCGACCGGGTGTCCACTCGGCGACGACGATGCCGCCCGAACTGCCGCGGACCACGTCGAGTACCCGGGCGAGCCCCGGTGAGTTGATCCGTCCCAGGCGCAGCGTGCGCGAAAGGATCGCCTGCGGACCGTCGGGACCGGTGACGTCCCCGGCGCGCTGCTCGGCGTCGACGAACGTCAGCGCCACCTCACGGTCGAGCTTGACGTCCTGCGCCTGCCAGAAGCGCAGACCGCGCGCGCCGCCGTGCGGGGCGAGCAGACGGTAGCGACCGCCGGCGACCGACGCGCCGGGGATCAGCTTCGGCCCGCGCATCGGGGTGCGCGGAGCGGACCCGGGCACCCGCAGGGGCGGCAGCTGGGGCGAGCCGACGGGGACGACGCCGGTGTCGACGTGAGGATCGCGCTGCGGCCGGCCGGCGCCGGACCGGCCGTCGGCCGCACCGTCGGCGGACTTGCGGGACGAGGGGGAACGATCGGGCGTGCCGGCCTGCGGGGACCGCGTGCCGTCGGCGTCCGTGGACACCGAACCGGGATCGGTCGATGCGGACTCATCGACCGTGGACTTACCGGTAGCGTGATCGTCGCTCACCCTCACTCCTTCTTGTTCGACTCGCCCGCCCCGGAGGTAGCCGGGAGGCCGTCCGGCATCCGCGAACCGGCGCGATCCGTCCCGGGCGGTCCGAACCTGCCGTCGACCAGGGTACGGGAGTTGCCCGTGTGCATCGATGTGGCTCGGCAGGTTCCGGAGCGCGGGAAGCACCTCGGTGACCGCGTCGTAGGGGGCCACCCCGTAGTCGCCGTAGTCCAGTCGTGGCAACACGATGGTCTTCTCCGCCTCGGACTCCCGGGCCGCCTCGAGTTCGGCGATCTCGTCGGCATCGGCCTCGGCGATCTCCGGTTCGACCGGCGTGCGACCGCGCAGCGCATCGACCTTGCGCCGGACCGCCGCGGTGATCGCCAGGATCTCGGGCACCTTCAGCAGCCACATGACCGTGAGAGTCACCAGCAGCATCAGCGCGCCGGTGATCGCGACGCGCACCATCGAGCCGACGCCGCCGAACCGGTCGCTGAGCGCACCGAGCCGCAGCAGCCGATCGGCGATCAGCATCACCACGGCGCCCGCGGCCGACGCGGTCACCACGTGCCACAGGGTCCGGCCCACGTTCGCCATCCGCAGATCGCCGAGGGCGCGGTGCAGCAGGAATCCGCCGATGCCCGCCCCGACCGTGAACGCCAGGCCGGTCGCCACGCCCAGCAGCAGCACCACCTGGTCGTCGTTGCGGGCGACGACGGGCGCGAGGGCGGACAGGGCGACCTTCACGGCGGTGATGCCGAGGATGATCCACGTGGGGGTCCACGCCTGCTCGCGCGCGTAGAACACGCGCAGATGGATGAGGACGAGGGCGTACGGGATCAGGGTGAACGCCGACCAGCTGACGGCCTGGCCGAGCCGTTCGGCGTTGCCCTCGCCGAAGCTGCCGTAGCCGTACAGGGCCGTGCCGATCTGCGGGCCGGCGACGGTGAAGAACACGACGATCGGGATCAGCGCGATCATCGTCAGCCGGGTCGCGACCGACAGGTCGTCCACCACGGCGGGGGTGTCCTCCGCGGCGGCGTTGCGGCTCAGCCGCGGCATGATCGCCGTGAGCACCGTGACGCCGAGGACGCCGTACGGCAGCTGCAGCAGCAACCACGCGTTGTTGTAGATCGCCGGACCGGCCGCGTCGGCACTCGACGAGACGTGGGTCGCGAACACCATGCCCGCCTGGCTGATGAGCACGTACAGCACGATGGCTGCGCCCATGCCGCCGAACTGGCGCAACCGGTCGTCGAGCCCCCACAGCGGTTTGAGGCTGATCCCCTCGCGGCGCAGCGCCGGCACCAGGGACATCGCCTGGGTCACCACACCGAGGGTGACGCCGCAGCCGAGCAGGAGCAGGTGCGGGTCGCTCATCCGCACCGGGTCGAGGGTGATCTCCCCGGGCAGCAGGAAGTACAGGACGAGAACCGTGATGACGACGACGTTGTTGAGCACCGGCGCCCACGCGCCCGGCTTGAACACCTGCCGGGTGTTCAGGATGGCGGTGAGCAGCGCCGACAGGCCGTAGAACAGGATCGCCGGCAGCAGCAGATACGTCAGCGCCGTGGTCAGCGTCGTCGACACCTTGCCCGTGTCGTCGAGGAAGAACCGGGTGACGAGGACCGGCGCGGCGGCGGTGGCCAGCAGGGCGGCGAGCCCGAGCACGGTGACGGAGACGGTGAACAGGCGCCGGACGAAGGCCGCACCGCCGTCCGGGTCCTCGCGTTCCGCGCGGACCAGCACCGGCACGACGATCGAGGTGAGGACGGCGCCGAGCACCAGCTCGGAGATCATGTTCGGGATCTGGGCGGCGACCGTGTAGGAGCTGGCGACGGCGGCACCGAGCAGGGTCAGCAGCAGCACCTGCTTGACGAAGCCGGTGATCCGGCTGATCAGGGTGGCGAAGGCGATCGAGCCGGTCGCGGCGAGGAGGCCGGGGTTCTTACGCGGGGCCGGCTCCGCCGCCGCGGGGGCGGGCGGGGCGACGTCCTCACGGGTCGGATTCCCGGTCATTGCTTCTCGTACCCTTCGTCGGCTGGATCGGGCTCGCCGCGGAAGCGGTGCAGGAGACGACGGCCCGCCAGGAACAGCAGCAGCGCCCCCGCACAGCCGGTGACGATCGCGAGAACCTGGCCGTACGCGTTGGACCGTACCGTCACGTTCGTCGGGGTGCCGAGCGGCAGCCCGGACTCCGTGGTCAGGGCGAACTCGACACCGATCTTCCGCGAATCGCTGATCTGCGCGGGCACCGTGAGGGTGCGGCTGCCCCGCGGCGGCAGCTGTGTGGGCCCGATGTCGGTGATCTTCATCGCCGACGGGGCGTCCACGTGCAGCCGCACGGTGATGCCCACCGGCAGATCGTTGCGCGCGACCAACAGTAGGGGACTCTGCTCCGAGGTCAGCGTGTAGACGCCACCGGGTGAGAGCACGGTCACCCCCGCGAACATCCCGTCGACGGCGTCGCGGACCTCGTCGCCGCGCCGCACCGCGTCGCGTGCTGCGGCGCCGGGGTCGGGTCCGCGCCGGCCCGCCAGACTCATCGCGCGCAGCAGATCCTCGCGCAACGGCGCGGTGAACTGCTGCGGCGTGAGCTGTGCCTGGGGATCCTCGACGAGCGCCTCCTCGAACGCATCCAGGCGGGGCGCCTGCTCGCGGGCCGTGTCCATCACCTCGGCCGAGGCGCCGTCGACGATGGCCTGCTCCGGGTAGGACAGCGCGACAGTGGGCGTGTCCCCGGGGACCGGTGTGAACAGGGTGTCGAACGGACGCGCGGTGGCCAGGCCCGAGCGGATCAGCGTGCCGACCATCGACAGGACCGCGGCGGCGTCGTCGCCGGATGCGCTCCACGACTGCGGCGGCGCGAACAGCACGGAGTCCGGGGCCGCGGGTGCGCCGGTGGACACGGTCCGGGTGACGTCGTCCCGGGTGCGCAGCGCGGACCAGCTCAGGGCGCCCAGCGCGTCCTGCAGACGGGCGTCCGGGGAATCCTCGGTGAGGTCGTAGCGGGCGTCCTCGTCGGTGAACGACGGCGTCTGCGGTGCGTCACCGAGCGCCGCGAGCGCGGTCGCGGCGGCGCTGTCGAACAGGACCGTGGACAGGCCGTCCACGCCCCGCACGGGCGCGGGACCCGTGCCCGCGGCCGCGTCCGCGGCGTCGACCGCGGTGTCGGCGAGCAGAGCCGTCACCGGACTGTCGGCGGCGAGCAACGCCCCCGCCTTCTCGGTCAGGACCCCGGCATCGGGCCAGACCACGTCGTCGCGGGTCGTGGTGATCCCGAGGATCGTGTTCACGATCCCGGTGGGGGCGGCGAGGGCGGGCCCGGCGAGCGAGGCGTCGTCGAGTTCGGCGAGGGCGGCGGTGTCGACCTGGGCGAAGGGCACCGCGACCGTGCACATCGAGCCGGCGACGGCTCGCAACCGTTCCAGCCACGCGGCGGCCGCCGCCGTCCCCTCCCCGTCGCGGGCGTCGCCCATCGGCTCGGCGGGGTCCTCGACCACCAGATAGCCGCGGGTCATGTTGGCGACGGTGACGAGCAGGTCGGGGTCGACAGCCAGGCACAGCGCGTCGGCGACGCGGCGGTCCTCGGCGGTGGCCGCCCGTTCGGCGGCGTCGAGCAGTCCGTCGAGACGACCGCCGTCGGCGAGCGACGTCGCAAGGTCGTCGTCGACGAGGCGGACCGGCTCCGTCGCCGAGCCGGGCACCCCCGCCGCGAGACGCGGCCGGTCCGCGAGCGGCCACATCATCGTGATCCCCACGGGTGCGGACGTGTCCGGCGGCACGGGGCGGTCCGTCCGGTTCTCGCTCGGGGGCACCCCGAGCACGGGCAGCAGGAACCGGGCGTCGTCGAGCCGGGCCTGACCGCCGTACTCGGGAGCGCCGTTGACGTTGACGAGCAGCGGGTACACCCCGGGTGCGTCGATTCCCAGCGACGGGTCCTGCGCCGAGCGCAGCGCCAGTTCGAGACGGAACTGCCGCTGCTCACCCCGCTCGAGGACGTCGGCGACCGATTCGAACGGACCCGTGCGGTCGTAGGCGGTCTGATCCCAGGTCAACGCGGTGCGCAGCTCCTCGGCGGAGCCGACCGCCGGGGCACGCTGCAGCCGCACGGCGATGTCCTCGACGTCGCGGTCCCCGACGTTCTCGAGCGTGCCGGTCACCGTCACCACCGGCTCGCTGCTGGTGGACACCGTCGTCGGCGTCACCGAGTCGATGCGCAGTTCGAGGAAGCGCGGCGCGTCGGACCCGTCGCTGCGCGGCTGGGCGACGGACACGCCCGCCGTCGTCAGGACGAGCGCGAGCACGGCGAGAACGGCCGCCGCGGCCCGGCGAGCTGCCGACGTCATCCGAGACGGGCCTCCGGTCCGCCGGGTCCGAGCAGCATCGACGGATCCATCTCGGCGATCAACTGGTCGGCGACGTCGGCGAGCCTGCGCTCGTCCGCGTACGCCAGGCGCGAGCGCAGCTCCGGCAGCGGGACCCAGGCCACCTCGGTGACCTCGACGTCGGCGTCGGAGAGCTCGCCGTCCAGGTAGCGCAGCAGGTAGTGGTGCACGGTCTTGTGGACGCGCCGGCCCTCGGTGACGAACCAGTAGTCGATGCTGCCGAGGGTGGCGAGGACGGTGCCGTGGATGCCGGTCTCCTCGTGGACCTCGCGCATCGCCGTCTGCTCGGCGGTCTCACCCTTCTCGATGTGTCCCTTCGGCAGCGACCACAGCAGCCGGCCCCGACGGTCGGTGCGTCCGATCAACGCCGCGCACAGTTTCTCGGGGGGTCCGCCGAGGCCGTCGACCACCAGTCCCCCGGCCGAGGTCTCGCGGACCGTGCGCAGGTGAGGCTTCGACGTGTCGGAGGTGGACCGGCCACCGGACTTGGCGCCCGCGCCACGCCGCCGCGAGGTGCGGCGGTTGCGGTTGGCACGTTCTGCGGGCGACACCCCATCGATACTAGTTGGCGGGACGCGCCCGGCGGTTCAACCAGGCACGTCCGGAGCGCGCACCGGTGCGTTCGGCCACCTCGGTAAGGTTCGAAGACGTGAACTCTCCCTCCACCGACACCGAGCGGCGCGCCCGACTGCTCGCCGGGGCCGACGCGACGCTGCGTGCGCTGTCGGACATCCTGGCGCCGCTCGGTGCGCGCTTCACCGCCGCCGGTCACGAGCTCTACCTGGTGGGAGGGAGCGTCCGGGACGCGGTCCTCGGTCGCCTCGGGACCGATCTCGACTTCACCACCGATGCGCGGCCCGAGCAGGTGCAGGCGCTGCTGCGCGGCTGGGCCGACCACCAGTGGGACACCGGCATCGACTTCGGCACGATCAGCGCGGTCAAGGGACCGGAGCAGATCGAGATCACCACGTTCCGCAGCGACGCGTACGACCGCGTCACCCGCCATCCGATCGTCGAGTACGGCACCCGCCTCGAGGACGACCTCGTCCGGCGCGACTTCACCGTCAACGCGATGGCCGTGCGGATCGGCCCGACCGGCGCGGAGGACTTCGTCGATCCGCTCGGCGGAATGGATGCCCTGCTCGCCGGGGTCATCGACACGCCCGCGCTGCCGAGCGAGTCGTTCCACGACGACCCGCTGCGGATGCTGCGCGCGGCGCGGTTCGTCTCCCAGCTGGGGTTCGGGCTGGCCGAACGCGTGCACGACGCGATCGTGGCCATGGCCGACGAGATCCTGCGGATCAGCGCCGAGCGGGTGCAGGCCGAACTCGACAAGCTGATCCTCGGTGACTACCCCATCGAGGGCATCGACATCATGGTCGAGACGGGCCTCGCCGAGCGAGTGATCCCGGAGATCCCCGCGATGAAGCTCGAGATCGACGAGCACCATCAGCACAAGGACGTGTACTGGCATTCGCTGACCGTGCTCCGGCAGGCCATCGACCTCGAGGACGGCGACCCCGACCTCGTGCTGCGCTGGGCGGCCCTGCTGCACGACATCGGCAAGCCCGCGACGAAGCGCAACGAGCCGGGCGGCGGCGTCAGCTTCCACCACCACGAGGTCGTCGGCGCCAAGCTCGTCCGCAAACGGATGCGGGCCCTGAAGTACTCCAAGCAGATGATCGACGACGTCGGTCAGCTCGTGTTCCTGCACCTGCGGTTCCACGGCTACGGCAAGGGCCAGTGGACGGATTCGGCGGTCCGTCGCTACGTGCACGACGCCGGTGACCTGCTGCCCCGGCTGCACAAGCTGGTCCGGGCGGACTGCACCACCCGCAACAAGCGCCGGGCCGCGGCGCTGCAGGCCACCTACGACGATCTCGAGACGCGCATCGAGCGCATCGCCGAGCAGGAGGACCTGGCGAAGGTCCGGCCCGACCTCGACGGCAACGCCATCATGGAACTGCTCGGCCTGAAGCCCGGCCCGCAGGTGGGGCAGGCGTGGAAGTTCCTCAAGGAGCTGCGGCTCGACCGTGGACCCCTCGATCGCGACGAGGCCGAGGCCGAGCTGTTGAAGTGGTGGTCGCAGCAACCGAAGTCCTAGCGGCCGGGGAGCCGCGGCCGCCCCGGGCATACGCGCGAATTCTGATCATGCTGCGATTGCGTCAAAGTCATGACTCATTCCAGAAAAGTGCGTCATAGTATCCCCGTGCCCTCGACGCAGGAATTCGTGGAGCAATTGCGTACGGCGGAGCTGCGGGTGACCCGGCCCCGGATCGCAGTGCTGGAGGCGGTGCACGAGCACCCGCACGCCGACACGGAGACGATCTTCGGGGCCGTGCGCACCGGTCTGCCGGACGTGTCCCGGCAGACCGTGTACGACGTGCTGCACGCCCTGACCGGTGCAGGTCTGGTGCGGCGGATCCAGCCGTCCGGTTCCGTCGCCCGCTACGAGTCGCGGGTCGGGGACAACCACCACCACCTCGTCTGCCGGTCCTGTGGGGCCATCGTCGACGTCGACTGTGCCGTCGGCGAGGCGCCCTGTCTGACGGCGTCCGACCACAGCGGCTTCCACGTCGACGAGGCGGAGGTCATCTACTGGGGCACGTGCCCCGACTGCTCGGCAGCTCACGCTTCGCGGTCACATCCGTGATCACCGTCAGATTCACCGCATCCGGAAGGAAGGGCCGACGTGTCCAACAGTGAAAGCGAAAATCCGGTAATCCCGTCTCCCGAGCCGAAACCGCATCGGCCCAGGACCAACCGGGACTGGTGGCCCAACCAGCTGGATCTGCAGGTCCTCCACCAGCATTCGCCCCTGTCCAATCCGATGGGACCGGACTACAACTACGCCGACGAGTTCGCAAGCCTCGACGTCGAGGCCCTCAAACAGGACATCTTCGCCCTGATGACGACGTCGCAGCCGTGGTGGCCGGCCGACTACGGCCACTACGGCCCGCTGTTCATCCGGATGAGCTGGCATGCCGCGGGCACGTACCGCATCGCCGACGGCCGGGGCGGTGGCGGCAAGGGCGCCCAGCGCTTCGCTCCCCTCAACAGCTGGCCCGACAACGCGAGCCTCGACAAGGCGCGCCGGCTGCTGTGGCCGATCAAGCAGAAGTACGGCCGCAAGCTCTCCTGGGCGGATCTGCTGATCTTCGCCGGCAACTGCGCGTACGAATCCATGGGATTCGAGACGTTCGGTTTCGCCTTCGGCCGCGAGGACATCTGGGAGCCCGACGAGGTGTTCTGGGGCCCCGAGGACACCTGGCTCGGGGACGAGCGGTACAGCGGCGAGCGGGAACTGTCCGGCCCGCTCGGCGCCGTGCAGATGGGGTTGATCTACGTCAATCCCGAAGGGCCCAACGGTAATCCGGATCCGCTCGCCGCGGCCATCGACATCCGGGAGACGTTCGGCCGGATGGCGATGAACGACATCGAGACGGCGGCACTCATCGCGGGCGGGCACACCATCGGCAAGACCCACGGTGCCGCGACCGCCGACCACGTCGGTCCCGAGCCCGAGGCCGCCCCCATCGAGCAGATGGGCCTGGGCTGGAAGAACTCCTACGGCACCGGCGTCGGCGGGGACGCGATCACCAGCGGGCTCGAGGGTGCCTGGACCCCCACCCCGCGGCAGTGGGACAACACCTACCTCGAAACCCTGTACGGCTACGAGTGGGAGAAGACCAAGAGCCCCGCCGGCGCGTGGCAGTGGATCCCGAAGGACGGGGCCGCCGCCGACGCCGTCCCCGACGCCCACGATGCGTCCAAGCGTCACACACCGGTGATGCTGACCACGGATCTGTCGCTGCGGTTCGACCCGATCTACGGGCCGATCACTCGTCGCTGGCTGGACAACCCGAAGGAGTTCGAGGAGGAGTTCGCCAAGGCCTGGTACAAGCTGCTGCATCGCGACATGGGGCCGGTCACGCGCTACCTCGGCCCGTGGGTCCCCGAGGCGCAGCTGTGGCAGGACCCGGTTCCCGCGGTCGATCACGAACTGATCGGCGCGGACGACATCGCCGCCCTGAAGACCAAGATCCTCGAGTCGGGACTGTCCATCCCGCAGCTGGTCGCCACCGCGTGGGCGTCGGCGGCGAGCTTCCGTGGCACCGACAAGCGCGGCGGGGCCAACGGTGCCCGCATCCGCCTCGAGCCGCAGAAGAACTGGGAGATCAACGAACCCGGCCGGGTGGCCGAGGTACTGCAGGCCCTCGAGCAGATCCGGCAGGACTTCGACAGCGGTCAGTCCGCGAAGAAGGTCTCGCTCGCCGATCTGATCGTCCTGGCCGGCTGCGCCGCAGTCGAACAGGCGGCGAAGAACGCCGGTGTAGAGATCACGGTCCCGTTCTCGCCGGGCCGCACCGATGCCTCGCAGGAACAGACCGATACGGAGTCGTTCGCCGTACTCGAGCCCCGGGCCGACGGGTTCCGCAACTACCTGCGCGACGGTGAGAAGCAGCCGCCGGAACGGTTGCTGCTGGACCGGGCGAACCTGTTGACGCTGACCGCTCCGGAGATGACGGTGCTCGTCGGCGGACTCCGGGCCCTGAACGCCAACTTCGGGCAATCCGCCCACGGCGTGTTCACCGATCGGCCCGAGGCACTGACCACCGACTTCTTCGTGAACCTGCTCGACATGCGCACGGAGTGGAAGGTCTCCGAGTCGACCGAGAACGTCTACGAGGGCCGCGACCGGGCCTCGGGTGAGGTCAGGTGGACAGCCACGGCCGTCGACCTGGTCTTCGGTTCGAACTCGCAGTTGCGTGGAATCGCCGAGGTCTACGGCAGCGCCGACGCGCAGCAGAAGTTCGTCCAGGACTTCGTCGCGGCATGGAACAAGGTGATGAACCTCGACCGGTTCGACCTCACCTGATCCTCGAGGATCGGCCTTCCCCGGCCGATCCTCCACACCTGGGGCGGCATCCCGCCGGCTCTGTCAGCCGGCGGGATGCCGCGCGTTCGGAGTGCGCGCGCACCCTCTCACCGGTCCGGACGGCGAATCGTGAGCCAGATGTCACCGGGGACTCACCACGGTTAATGCCCACGAAACACGGGGTCGGGAGCATGAGACCCGGCCGGAGGAACGTGGCCGACCCAGGTGAGGAGCGGTTCGATGCAGGGCGAGATCACGAAGGTCAAGACCGCCTGCTCATACTGCGGCGTGGGCTGCGGCATGGTGCTCGAGGTCGGCCTCGATCCCGCGAGCGGTGCCCGCCGCGTGCTCGACGCGTACGGCGACAAGGACCACCCCACCAACTTCGGGCGCCTCTGCACGAAGGGGGCGACCAGCGCGGAGATGATGGCCGCCGGCGGACGCATGGAGACCGCGTACCGTCGCACCGAACGCGGGGCCACCCCGGTGCCCGTGGACGTCGACGCCGCGATCGCCGACACCGCCCGCCGGTTGCGGGGGGTGCTCGACGAGCACGGCCCCGACGCCCTGTCCTTCTACGTCTCCGGACAGATGTCGCTCGAGGCGCAGTACCTGGTGACCAAGCTCGCGAAGGGATTCGTCGGTACCAACAACATCGAGTCCAACTCCCGGTTGTGCATGGCCGGCGCCGGCACCGGCTACAAGCAGTCGCTCGGCGCGGACGGCCCGCCCGGCTCCTACCAGGACTTCGACCACGCCGACCTGTTCTTCGTCAGCGGCGCGAACATGGCCGACTGCCATCCCATCCTCTTCCTCAGGATGATGAACCGGGTCAAGGCCGGTGCCAGACTCGTCGTCGTCGACCCCCGGCGCACCCCCACCGCGGAGAAGGCGGACCTGTTCCTGCAGATCGCGCCCGGGACCGATCTGGCGCTGCTCAACGGCCTGTTGCACCTGATCGTCGAGAACGGGCACGTCGACCGGGCCTTCGTGGCGGAGTTCACCGAAGGCTGGGAGGCCATGACGGCCTTCCTCGGGGACTACACACCCGAGCGGGTCGCGGAGATCACCGGACTGGCCGAGGACGACATCCGCACGGCCGCGCGGTGGATCGGCGAGGCGGGCAACTGGATGTCGTGCTGGACGATGGGCCTGAACCAGAGCACGCACGGCACCTGGAACACCAATGCGATCTGCAACCTGCACCTGGCCACCGGCGCGATCTGCCGCACCGGCAGCGGCCCCTTCTCGCTCACCGGTCAGCCCAACGCCATGGGCGGGCGCGAGATGGGGTACATGGGACCCGGTCTGCCGGGGCAGCGGTCCGTTCTCGACGACGCCGAGCGAGCCTTCGTCGAACAGCAGTGGGGGCTGCCGGCCGGTGCCATCCCCACCACCGTCGGCAAGGGCACGATCGACATGTTCGAGCAGATGGCCGCCGGTGACATCCGGGCCTGCTGGATCATCTGCACCAATCCGGTTGCGTCCGTAGCCAATCGACGCACCGTCGTCGAAGCGCTCGAGCGGGCGGAGGTCGTCGTCGCACAGGACGTCTTCCTCGAGACCGAGACCACCGCGTACGCCGACATCCTGCTACCGGGAGCGCTGTGGGCGGAGTCGGAGGGGGTGATGGTCAACTCCGAGCGCAACCTGACGCTGTTGCGACAGGCAATCGACCCGGTCGGGCAGGCCCTGCCAGACTGGCAGATCATCGCGCGCGTCGCCTGCGCGATGGGCTACGCCGAGGCGTTCACCTACTCGTGCTCCGAGGAGATCTTCGAGGAGATCAGGCGCTTCCGGAACCCGAAGACCGGATACGACCTGCGCGGAATCAGCTACGACCGGCTGCGCGAGACCCCCGTGCAGTGGCCGTGCCCGCCCGAGGGCGCGACCGACCGGAACCCGATCCGCTATCTGAACGACGGCGTGAGCCAGACCCTGCTGAGGTCCGGGGACGGCTCCCTCCCCCGGCTGCGGTTCGCCACCGCCAGCGGCCGGGCCGTGTTCCATCCCCGCCCCCACATGCTGCCGGCCGAGATGCCCGACGACGACTTCCCCGTCGTGCTCAACACCGGCCGCGTCCAGCACCAGTGGCACACCCTCACCAAGACGGGGAAGGTCGCCAAGCTCACCAAGCTGAACCCCGGACCCTTCGTCGAGATCAATCCTGCCGACGCGCAGAGGCTCTCGATATCGGACGGCGACCAGGTGGAGGTCGCGTCCCGCCGCGGCCGGGCGGTGCTGCCGGCCGTGGTCACCGACCGGGTCCGGCCGGGATGCTGCTTCGCCCCGTTCCACTGGAACGACATGTTCGGGGAGTACCTGGCGGTCAACGCGGTCACCAACGACGCCGTCGATCCCGCGTCGCTGCAGCCGGAGTTCAAGGTGTGCGCGGTGTCGCTGACGAAGGTGGCGACGGCGGCCGGGGACGACGCGCCGGCGGACCGTCTCGCCTCCGCGCTCGGACTGGCCGACACGGCGCGGCCGGTACTCGACGAACTCGAAAAACACTATCTGACCGGATTTCTGGCGGGATTCCGGGAGTCCGGGCAGGCGGGTGTCCCCGTGCTCCCGGCGTCCGCTCCGCTGCCGGACGCCACCCGCGCCTGGGTGGACGGGATGCTGGCGGGACACTTCTCGCACACCGCGCAGGACCGCGACGAGTCCGACGGGGTGGCGCCGGTGGTGGTGGTGTGGGCCTCGCAGACCGGCAATGCCGAGGAGTTCGCCCGGTTGTGCGCCGAGCGGCTGCGCGCCGCGGGCAGGCCCGTCACCCTGACCGGGATGGACGACGTCGACGTGTCCACGCTGACCGGGGTGCGCGATCTGCTCGTCGTCACCAGCACGTTCGGCGACGGCGACGCCCCGGACAACGGCACCGCGTTCTGGAACGCGCTCGACCGGGACGACACACCCCGCCTCCCCGACACCCGCTACGCCGTGCTGGCGTTCGGCGACTCGAGCTACGACGACTTCTGCGGCCACGGCCGCCGCATCGACGAGCGCCTCGCCGAACTCGGAGCCACCCGGCTCACGCAGCGGGTGGACTGCGAACCCGACTACGAGGGACCGGCCGGCGAATGGCTCGCCACGGTCGAGCAACTCGTGCGTCTCGACGGGGCCGTGCCGGCTCCGTCCGCGCCGGGACCGCCGGCGAAGTCCGAACCCGCCTACAGCCGGAAGGCGCCGCTCGTCACGCGCCTGACCCGGAACGTGCCGCTCAGCGGGTCCGGCTCGTCGAAGGATGTGCGCCAGTTCGGATTCGAGTTGTACGACCCGGATTTCGTGTACGAGGCGGGCGACGCGCTCGGCGTGATGCCCACCAACGGACCCGAGGCGGTCGACGAATGGCTCCAGGTCACCGCGCTCGATCCCGAAAAACCCGTGGAATTCCCGGATCTGCCGACCATTCCGCTGCGCGAGGCCGTGACCCGGCACCTCGAGATCGCTCGGGTGACCCCCGAGCTGCTGCGGTTCGTCCACGAGCAGACCCAGAGCGCGGAACTGGCGAAGCTGCTGCGCCCGGGCAACAAGATCGAGTTGCAGCGGTGGTTGTGGGGCAAGCAGGCGATGGACGTGATCGCGGCGTATCCGTTCAAGGCGCCGATCGCGGAATGGCTGCCCGTGCTCAAGCGGTTGCAGCCCCGCCTGTACTCGATCTCGTCGAGCCCGCGGACCAACCCCCGCGAGGTGCAGCTGACCGTGTCGGTGGTGCGGTACAACTACGAGGGCATCGCCCGGGCGGGGGTGTGCTCGAGCTTCCTCGCCGACCACAGTCACGGCGTCGACATTCCCATCTTCGTCCAGCGCAGCACCCACTTCCGGCCGCCCCGGACTCCGGACACCCCGATGATCATGGTCGGGCCCGGCACCGGTGTCGCACCGTTCCGCGCCTTCCTGCACGATCGCCGCGAGATGGGCCACACCGGCCGGAACTGGCTGTTCTTCGGTGATCAGCGGTCGTCGACCGACTACCTGTACCGGGACGAGATCGAGGCGATGCACGCCGACGGCTTCCTGACCCGGCTCGATCTCGCCTTCTCCCGCGACCAGCGACAGAAGATCTACGTGCAGGACCGGATGCGCGAGCACGGAGCGCAGCTGTGGAAGTGGTTGCAGGACGGTGCCCACTTCTACGTGTGCGGCGACGCGAGCCGGATGGCGAAGGACGTCGACGAGACGCTGCGCGAGGTGGTTCAGGTGCACGGCCGGCTCGACGCGGTGGACGCCGAGGCGTACGTCGAGCAACTCGCCGCGGAGAAGCGCTACGTGCGCGACGTGTACTGAACCGCAGATTCGTCGATTTTCGGTTGATAGGCCCGCAGACGCGGAAGTAGTGTCTGCATTGTGACGCAGATTCGCATCAAGGATGCCGCCCGGCTGCTCGGCGTCAGCGACGACACCGTGCGACGGTGGATCGACCAGGGCGCTCTGCCGGCCGGCAAGGACGGCGCCGGGCGCAAGATCGTCGAGGGAGCCGACCTCGCCGAGTTCGCCCGACGGCAGGCGGACGAGGCACCCGATCTGCTCGGCGTGGGCAGCTCCGCCCGCAACCGGTTCGCGGGAATCGTGACCCGGGTGGTCGCGGACACCGTCATGGCGCAGGTGGAGATGCAGTGCGGCCCGCACCGCGTCGTCTCGCTGATGAGCCGCGAGGCCGTCCGGGAACTCGGCCTCGAACCGGGCAGTCTCGCGGTCGCCGTCGTCAAGGCCACGACGGTCATCGTCGAGACCCCCGGAGGGGCATCGTGAAACCCGCTCTCGCAGTCGCCGTCGCCGCGCTCGTCCTCGCCGGATGCGCCGGGGAGGCCGGCGGCGGCCCGGGGTCGCCGTCCGGGGCCGCGGGTGAGCTCACGGTGTACGCGGCCGCGTCGCTGCAGGCGCCCTTCCGCGAGATCGGCGCGGATTTCGAGGCCCGCAATCCGGGCACCCGCGTCGTGTTCGACTTCGCGGGCTCGTCGGATCTCGTCGCCCGCCTGTCGCAGGGTGCCGAGGCGGACGTCCTCGCCACCGCCGACGCCGCCAACATGACCAGGGCCGTCGACGCCGGTGTCGTCGCGGGCGATCCCGTGGCCTTCGCGACCAACACCCTCACCATCGTCACCGAGCCGGGCAACCCGCTCGGCATCACCGGTTTCGCGGACCTGGGCCGGCCCGGAGCCGACGTCGTCGTGTGTGCGCCGCAGGTGCCGTGCGGCGCGGCGACGGCCCGCATCGAGCAGGCCACGGGGGTCGACCTCGCTCCGGTCAGCGAGGAGTCGTCGGTGACGGACGTCCTCGGCAAGGTGACCAGCGGCCAGGCCGACGCCGGGCTGGTGTACGTCACCGACGCCCGACAGGCCGGGGACGCCGTGACCACCGTGCCGTTCCCCGAGTCCGCCGCGGCCGTCAACACCTACCCCGTCGCCGTCCTCGCAGAGGCGGCGGATCCCGCGGCGGCGTTCGTCGCGCACGTCACCGGGCCCGACGGGCGACGGGTCCTGACCGAGCACGGGTTCGCGGGCCCGTGACGCGCGTCCGTCCGGCGGGGCTGCCGGCGTGGATCTACGTCCCCGCGCTCGTCGGGGGACTGTTCGTCGCCGTGCCGCTGCTGTCGCTGATCCTCGCCGTCGACTGGCGGCACTTCCCGGATCTGGTGACCTCCGAGGCGTCCCTGCAGGCCCTGGCCCTGAGCATGCGGACCGCGGGTGCCGCCACGGTGCTGTGCGTCCTGCTGGGCGTGCCGATGGCGACCGTGCTCGCGCGCAGCACCTTTCGCGGGCTTCCGGTGCTGCGCTCGCTCGTGCTGCTGCCACTCGTGCTGCCGCCCGTCGTCGGCGGCATCGCGCTGCTGTACACCTTCGGTCGCCGGGGACTGCTCGGCGAGTACCTCGAACTGCTCGGAATCCGTATCGCGTTCTCCACCACGGCAGTGGTCCTCGCGCAGACGTTCGTCGCGTTACCGTTCCTGGTGATCAGTCTCGAGGGCGCCCTGCGCACCGCCGGCACCCGGTACGAGGCGGTCGCCGCAACGCTGGGGGCACGCCCGACCACCGTCTTCCGCCGCGTCACCCTCCCCCTCGTGCTGCCGGGACTCGCGTCCGGCACCGTCCTCGCCTTCGCACGGGCGCTCGGAGAGTTCGGCGCCACCCTCACCTTCGCCGGCAGCCTCCAGGGTGTCACCCGCACGTTGCCGCTCGAGATCTACCTCCAGCGGGAGACCGACGCCGACGCCGCGGTGGCGTTGTCGCTGCTGCTCGTCGTGGTCGCGCTCGTGATCGTCGTCGCCGTGCGGGGGCGACGGACAGCGGGTGGGCCGTGACCGGACTGCAACTGCGGGCCCGGGTCGAGTCCCGCGACGTCGACCTCGCGGTCGCCGCGGAGTCCGGCAGCGTGCTCGCCGTCCTGGGGCCCAACGGTGCCGGGAAGTCGACCGCGTTGAACGTGATCGCGGGGTTGCTGCAGCCCGACGACGGCCGCGTCGAGGTCGACGGGCGGGTTCTCACCGACACGGCGACGGGGGTGGCGGTGCCGCCGCACCGCCGCGCGGTGGCGCTGCTCGCCCAGCAGCCGCTGTTGTTCCCGCACCTGAGCGTCCTCGACAACGTCGCATTCGCTCCCCGCAGTGCGGGACGCGGCCGATCGGCCGCCCGCGCGGCGGCGTGGCGGCACCTCGCCGCCGTCGGCGCGACGGACCTCGCCGACCGGAAACCGCGGCAGCTCTCGGGCGGTCAGGCCCAGCGCGTCGCGATCGCCCGCGCGCTGGCCGCCGACCCCCGGCTGCTGCTGCTCGACGAACCGATGGCGGCCCTCGACGTGACGGCCGCCCCGGCCGTGCGGTCGCTGCTGCGCACGGTCCTGAAGGACGCCGGACGCACGGCACTCGTGGTCACCCACGACCCGCTCGACGCCCTCGCCCTCGCGGATCGTACCGTCGTCGTCGACGGGGGCCGGATCGTCGAGGCAGGCACGGTGCGCGACGTGCTGTCCCGGCCGCGCAGCGCGTTCGCGGCCCGCATCGCGGGACTGAACCTGCTCGCCGGCACCCTCACCGCGGACGGCGTCGACACCGTCGTCGGCCGGGTGCGGGGGGTGCCCGACGACGACTGCGCGCCGGGGGATTCGGCGGTCGCGGTGTTCGCCCCCGCGGCCGTCGCGGTCTATCCCGACGAGCCGCACGGCAGTCCCCGCAACTCGTTCGCCGTCGTCGTCGGGGAACTCGAGGTCCGCGGTGCCACCGTCCTCGTCCGCGCCGCCGAGTCCGGGATGACCGCCGAGGTCACCACGTCCGCAGCCGCCGATCTCGCACTCGCACCCGGCGCGGCGGTGTGGTTCGTCGTCAAGGCCACCGAAGTCCGCATCCACGCCGCCCGCTGACCGAGCGAACACATCGTTCCGTCGGGCCGCGGAGGTGAACGGTACACTCGCTCGGCTCCGCTGCGGCGCAGCCGGATTCAATCCAGGCGGGCGCGCATCAGGTAGACGTTGTAGCTGTCCCACTCCGACACGGTGAAGTACAGGTCCCGGCCGTCGGACCAGGGATGCATGAAGCCGCCGTAGGCCTTCGGGTAGTCGGCCGTCCGCACCAGCGGCGTGGCATCCGACCAGTGGCCCTGAGGTGAATCCGACTCGCGCAGCACGATGTTGCCGGCGATCGGATCCAGGTAGCTCATCTGCCAGCGGTCTCGCGCAGCGTCGAACCGCACCGACAGCTCGCTCGCCGCGCCGTCGGCGAGTGGGGTGGCGAGCTGCTCGAAGACCGGCATCCAGCGGTCGTGTACCCAGTACTGGTATGCGGAAGGGTTGAGCACGTCGTCGACCGGCACGCGGGCCAGGCCCACCGACCCGATGCGGCCGTTCGGAGTGCCGAACATGTAGACGTGGTCACCGTGCGGCACCATCGTCGCGACCTGGAACCGGCCCAGCCCGAACACGTTGTCCCAGCGAGCATGTGGATCCTTCACCCACGTCTGTCCGTGGTCGTCGGAGTAGGCGATGCCGCCGTGGTTCGTGTACCACATGCCCGGCACGACGCTCCACCGTCGCACGGACATGTAACTCAGGTACTGCCGGTCGCCGATCGCGAAACCGGACGTGGGGATGACGGTGGTCTCGAAGTTCTTCACATGCCGGGCGTCGAGGATCTCCGCGGCGTGGCACGGGCTGTCCTGCACCATCGCGTCGATGGTGAGGCCGTCCGACAGGTCCGCATCGCGGCTGAACGCCAGCACGTTGCTGCGCCAGTCGCCGCCGGCCCCGCCCGGCGGGGACCACTGCGCACCGAACGTGTCGCCGAAGGCGAGGGCCACCTCCCCGGGGCGCGTCTCCCACGCGATGCCGAGATCGGTGCCGTGCACGGCCCAGCGCGCGTCGGTGCGATTCTCCGAGCCGGGACCGGTGAGCTGGGAAATCAGTTCGACGTCGCCGACGACGGGCGCGGTCGGGCGGGCGGTGACCGTGCCCGGCTCGAACGGCGGATCCTCCCGAGGCGGGGCCGGTGGGACGGGCGCACCCGGCGGGCCCGGCACGGGGATCGGGATCGTCTCCGGCTGCGGATCCAGTTCGACGCGAGGCAGGAAACTCGAGGATCCGCTCGAGCCTGTGGAGCCGCTCGAGCCTGCGGACCCACTCGAGCCGCTCGAGCCGCTCGAGAGGGCATCGGGAGCGTCCGGCGCGAGGCCCGGAACCGGGCACGGGTCGGCACACGGATCGGCGGGTAAGGGTTCCTGCGGCACGCGGGTGACGTCGGGCTCCGGTCCGGGAACCGGGACCGGCACGATCTCGGGATACGGCAGGGGGATCTTCACGACGGGCGGGATGTCGATCCGCGGCAGCTGCGGCGCGCCGGGGTCCGGCGGCTCCACCGCCGGGTCGAAGCCCTCTTCCCCGCACGAGTTGACCGGCGGGGCGGCCGAGGCGTGGCCGGGCAGCGCGAGCAGCGGCAGCGCCAACGAGACCAGGGCGAGCGCCGACAGCGGTGTGCGGTGCCTGCGTGCCATGGCGTTCTCCTCCGGGACGGTCGGGAAAATGCCCCGCGAACCTAACAAATCCGGCGCCCGAAACCGCGCAGGCTCACATGCGCAACCGGCGAACCGCCGTCGCCGCGACGAGCCCGCCGGCATACACCGCCACTCCGGCGAGGGCGAGCCCCGGGCTGCGGCCGTCCGGCGCGACGATCAGGGCCGCCGCGACGATCGCCATGAGGAACGCCATGTTGAACACGGTGTCCTGCAGGGCGAACACCTGTCCGCGCCGGGCGTCGTCGATCTCGATCTGCATCGCGGCATCTCCGGTGAGCTTGACGGTCTGACCGACGAGACCCAGCAGGAACGCGGCGACGAGCAATGCCGTCTCGTCGAAGCCGGTGACCAGGACGATCTGGACGATGCCCGCACACGTCAGTGCCGTGACGACGGTGCGGGGCCGGCCGAGGCGTGGGATGACGAGCGGGGCGGCGACTGCCGCGACGAGCATCCCGGCGGCGGTGGCGCCGACGGCGACACCGAATCCGACGAGCCCGCCCGGCAGCGCGGCACCGTCGGCGTCGCGCAGCACCAGCACCATGATGAGCGTGTCGATGCCGAAGACGACGCGGTGCGCGCCGATGCCGATCATCGCGACGGTGACGCCGGGCGCCTCCCACACCGCCGTGGCGCCGGTGTGCAGGCCGGCGGCGACGGCGCGGATCGGGTGGCGCGGCACGGCCCGGTCGGGACCGAGCGCGTGACGGGCGAAGCCGCCGGCGGCGAGCGCGGCGACCACGGATCCGCTGACGCCGAGCGCCACCGCCACCCCGGAGCCGAAGTCGCCCTCCCCCACGAGACCGATCGTGGCGACAGCGACGCCGGCCCCGACCGCGGAGATCCCCGAACCCACCGTGGCGAGCACGGAATTGACCGGCACCAGCCAGGATTGACGCACCACATGCGGGACGGACGCCGAGATCCCGGCGAGCACGAATCGACTGACACCGACGGCGGCGAGGGCGAGCAGCAACAGCGGGGTCGAACCGCCACCGGTGAGGAGCAGCGCCGACATCGCGACGACGAGCACGCCGCGCAGGACGTTGGCGACGACCAGCACCAGGCGACGGTCCCACCGGTCGAGCAGGGCGCCGGCGAACGGTCCGACCACCGAGTACGGCAGCAGCAGCACCGCGAATCCGGCGGCTATCGCGGCGGGATCGGTCTGGCGCTCGGGGTTGAACAGGATCGCCCCACCGAGCGCGGCCTGGAACAGCCCGTCGCCGAACTGACTGGCGAAGCGGACGGTCGTCAGGCGGACCAGTCCGGGCGATCGGCGCAGTGCCGTCGCCGTGGAGCGCCACGCCTGCCGCCTCGACTCCCGCACAGTGCCCGACACTATCGGTCCGACACTATCCGTCCGGCGCGGGTCGTCTCGCTGCGACGGTTCCGCCTCCCCCGCCACGTCCCCCGGCCTACCCTCTGCGCAACCGGCAACTTCCGGAAGGGGGGACACACCGCCATGTGCCGACTGTTCGGGCTGACCGCCGCGCCGCACCGGGTACACGCCACCTTCTGGCTGCTCGACGCGTCCGATTCGCTGGCGCGCCAGAGCCGGCGTGAACCCGACGGCACCGGCCTCGGGACGTTCGCCGACGACGGCCGCCCGGTGGTGGAGAAGCAGCCGCTGGCGGCGTACGAGGACCGCGCGTTCGCCACCGAGGCGAAGGAGCGGCGTTCCCGGACGTTCGTCGCGCACATCCGGTTCGCCTCGACCGGGGGTCTCGACGTGGGCAACACGCATCCGTTCGAGCAGCGCGGGCGGCTGTTCGCCCACAACGGTGTCCTCGGCGACCTGCCGCGGCTCGAGGCCGAACTCGGCCCGTACCGCGATCTGGTGGCGGGCGAGACGGACTCGGAGCGGTTCTTTGCGCTCGTCACCCGCCGCATCGACGAGCACGGCGGCGACGTCGGTGCGGGCCTGACGGCCGCGGTCCGGTGGGCCGCCGGGAATCTGCCCGTCTACGCATTGAACGTGGTCCTGACGACCGCGACGGAGCTGTGGGCGCTGCGGTATCCGGACACCCACGACCTGTTCGTCCTCGAGCGTCCCGCCGGCGGCCCGCACGGAGGCCGCCATCTCGAGCACGCCAGCGAGGCCGGCACGGTCCGCGTGCGGTCGGGCCACCTGGCGCGGCAGCCGGCGGTCGTGGTCGCCAGCGAGCGCATGGACGAGGATCCGGGCTGGTCGGACCTGCGCTGCGGGGAGTTGCTGCATGTCGACGGCGGGCTCCGGGTCACCCGCACCGTCGTCGTCGACGAGCCCCCGCGGCACCCGATCACGCTCGCCGACCTCGACGAGCGGGCGGCCGCGTCGCAGACCGGGAAGTGAGCGTCACTGCTCGCGCCACCACCGCACCGTCGCGGCCGCGGCTTCGGGCAGCGGGGTCGGGCGCAGGCCGAGCAGGTCCTCGCTGTACGTGGAGTCCATGACGAACGGATCGGTGAACTGGTAGAGCATCTCGGCCAGTTCGCGGGCGTCGCGGTTCACCAGTGCGCCGGCGCGCAGCAGCCAGGTGGGGATCGTGCCCACCTTCGGAGCCGGCATCTGTGCGGCGGCGGCGAACGCGGCGACGAGTTCGCGCTGGGTGCCGGCCGGGCCGGTGGGGGCGTGCAGGACCCGGTTCCACGCCGCAGGATTCGCTGCGGCCGCGATCATGGCGGCCGCCAGGTCGGGCACGTATGTGAACGAGTGCGGGACGTCGGGTGAGCCGAGTACGCGGGGGCTGCGCCCGGCCAGGACGGTCGGCACCATCCGCTCACCGGCGTGGGCGTTGCGGGCGTGGGGTCCGAAGAAGTCGGACGCGACCACGCTGACGGTCCGGGTGTCGCTCTCGGCACGGCGGTCCAGCAACCGCGCCCGCACGCCCCGCTTGCCGGTGGTGCTCGCGCGCGGCGACGCCTCGGTCATGACCCGGTCGGGTTCGCTGTACGAGTACAGGCTCTCGGGGAAGACCACGATCGCGCCCGTGCGGCCGGCCGCTTCGAGAACGGCGTTCTCCGCGGCCGGAAGTTCGCGTTCCCAGGTGTCGGCGCGGTAGGCGGAGCCGTGGATGCAGTGATACACGGCACCGGCACCCTCGAGGGCGGGACCGAGCAGGGCGGGATCGGAGACGTCGACCCGGCGGCGCTCGACGAGCGGATGCTCCGGACCGCTGCCGGACCGGGTGAGGACGCGGACACGGTGGCCCCGGCCGGCGAGTTGTTCGGCGACGGTCCAGCCGACGGGACCGGCGCCGGTGACGACCTGCAGATTCGACATGGTGTCCAGCTCCTTCGAAGTGTGAGCACTGCTCTCCGTTCGAGACAACAATGCGCGCCGGGGTGAGGAAAGTCAAGAGCAGTGCTCACTTTTGTTGACGGTGCTCACGAATCTGGCAGGGTGAAAGCCATGACCGGAACCCCCCGCGCCCGCGCCCGCCAGCAGACGATGGCCGACATCCTGCGGATCGGCCGCGAACATCTCGCCACCCACGGCGCCGCCGCCCTGTCGCTGCGCGCCGTCGCCCGCGACCTCGGCGTCGTCTCCTCGGCGGTGTACCGCTACGTCGCGAGCCGCGACGAACTGCTCACCCTCCTCGTCGTCGACGGCTACACCGAACTCGCCGACACCGTCGACGACGCGCTCGCCGCCGTCGCCGCCGACGCCCACGCCGAACAGTTCCGCGTGCTCGGCCACGCGGTGCGCAGCTGGGCCCTCCGCGAACCCGCGCGCTACGCCCTGCTGTTCGGCAGTCCGGTTCCCGGGTACCACGCTCCCGCGGAGCAGACCACGGGCCCGGGCACCCGCGTCGTCGTCCGGCTCGTCCGCATCCTCGACGACGCCCACGCCGCCGGCGCCCTCCGCGTCCCGGTCACCGTCGCCGTCCCGGACGGCCTCACCACCGATCTCGGCCGGATCCGCGCCGCGCTCGGTTCCGGTGTCCCCGACACGGTCCTGGCCCGCGGTGTGCTGGTCTGGGCCGCCCTGTTCGGGGCCGTGAACTTCGAGGTCTTCGGCCAGTACGGCACCGACTCCTTCACCGAACCCGGGCGGTTGTTCGACCATCACCTCGCGGTGCTCGCCGAGACCGTCGGGCTCTCCTGAACGTCTCCCCGCCTTGCCGCCACGCCGCGTCGGCGACGGTGGGATGATGTCGGGGTGGCGCAGCATCAGGACGAACCCGAGGACCGCACGGCACCGGCGACACCGGCCGTCCGACCCGGAACGCTGCTCGTGTCGGCCACCGATCTCGTCGAGCCGACCTTCCGGCGAACAGTCGTCTACATCATCGAGCACGGGGACGTGGGCAGTCTCGGCGTGGTACTCAACCGCACCAGCGACACCGCGGTCCAAGCCGTGCTGCCGCAGTGGACGGAGCTCAGCGCCGCACCCAAGGCGCTCTACGTCGGCGGCCCCGTCCGGCGGGACTCGGCCCTGTGCCTGGGTACGCTGCGCGTAGGCGTCTCGGTCGACGGAGTGCCGGGGGTGCGCCGGATCGACGGACGGGTGGTCATGATCGACCTCGACTCCGATCCGGCCGTCATCGGCCCGCTCGTCGAAGGCATCCGCATCTTCGCCGGCTACGCCGGATGGAGCGCCGGGCAGCTCGACGGCGAACTCGACAACGACGACTGGATGGTCATCTCCGCCCTCCCCCAGGACATCCTCGGGCCGCCGCGGGTCGACCTGTGGGCGCGGGTGCTGCGCCGGCAGCCGCTGCCGCTCGCGCTGCTGGCCACCCATCCCATCGAGGTCGAGCGGAACTGAACGCTCCCGGCCTCGGTGCGCGAAGTGAGGGCTCGGTGCGTGACGTGGGAGCTCGGTGCGTGACGTGGGAGCTCAGTGCGCGAAGTGCTGCTCGCTGGAGTGCCGGAGCGGACCCTCCTTGCGCAATTCGGTACACACCCGTTCGATGTCGGCGAACAGTTGCCGCGCGAGATCGGCGCTGAACCCCTCCCGCACCACGATCCGCAGGACCGCCACCTCCTCGGCGTCGGCCGGCATGGTGTAGGCGGGCACCTGCCAGCCGCCCGCCCGCAGCTCGTGCGAGACGTCGAACACGGTGAACCCCGGGTCGCCGGTCAGCTCGAATGCGATCACCGGGATGGCGGTACCGTCGGAGATCACGCGCATCCCCTCCAGCCCGGCGAGCTGCTCGGCCAGGCGGCTCGCGGTCGAGCGCAGCGTCTCCATCACCCGGCGATACCCGTCGCGGCCGAGCCGCAGGAAGTTGTAGTACTGGCCGACGATCTGGTTTCCCGGCCGTGAGAAGTTCAGGGTGAAGGTGGGCATGTCGCCGCCGAGGTAGTTGACCCGGAAGACCAGTTCCTCGGGCAGGTGTTCCTTGTCGCGCCACACCACGAATCCGATGCCCGGGTAGGTCAGTCCGTACTTGTGGCCGCTGACGTTGATCGACACCACGCGCGGCACCCGGAAGTCCCACTTCAGTTTCGGCTGCAGGAACGGCACGACGAATCCCCCGCTGGCCGCATCCACGTGCAGCGGCACGTCGGGACCGCCCGAAGTGGCCACGTCGTCGAGCGTGGCGGCGATCTCGGCGACCGGCTCGAGCTCGCCGGTGTACGTTGTGCCGAGAATCGCGACCACCCCGATCGTGTTCTCGTCCACCGCCTCTCGCACCTGTTCCGGGGTGACGACGTACCGCCCGGGTTCCATGGGCAGATACTTCGCCTCCACGTCGAAGTAGCGGCAGAACTTCTCCCACACCACCTGAACGTTGCTGCCCAGCACCAGGTTCGGGCGTGCAGTGTCCTGTCCCGCCGCCTGCCGCCGGGCCCGCCAGCGCCACTTGAGTGCCAGCCCGGCGAGCATCACCGCCTCGCTCGAGCCGATCGTGGACACACCCGTCGCCGTACCCGGGTCGACGTCGGACAGCCCCGGCGCGTGGAACAGGTCGGCGACCATCGCCACGCAGCGCTCCTCCATCGCCGACGTCGCCGGATACTCGTCCTTGTCGATGAGGTTCTTGTCGAACGTCTCGGCCATGAGCACGTCGGCCTGCGGCTCCATCCAGGTGGTGACGAACGTCGCGAGATTCAGCCGCGAACTGCCGTCGAGCATCAGTTCGTCGTGGATGTACCGGTACGCCTCCGCCGGGTCCATCGAGTGCGCCGGCAGCCGCAGCGCCGGAACCGGCTCGCTGTCGATGCGCCCGGTGTACGCCGGTGCGAGGACTCCGTCCGGGTGCAACCGCTTCCGATGGCTCACGTCGGCCTCCGTACTCGTCGGCAATCGCTGTACTCGTCGGCAATCGCTCCCATTAGACCGGATCGGCCACGCACTCGCGGCGTGTTCGGGAAGCGGTATCCGCCGGCCGGTGGTCAGCGACGGTCGGCGAGCGCATTCAGCGCGCCGGCCATGCGTTCCGCCTGCGCCGCAGTGACGGTGAACTCCTGCCCACCGGCGACGGTGAGCACCAGCGCGGGACCCGTGATCGTGACGAGGCCGTACCGGCCCCGCCCCTTGGCGCGCAGTCCCCACCCGCCCCAGTCCTGGAAGGGGCGGACGTGCGCGACCCGCGCGCCGACGATTTCGTCGAGGTCGTAGTCCACCGCCGTCATTCCCAGGTTCTGCACCCGCACGCCCGTGTCGTCGACGACGACGCGGAACCGCAGCAGGCTCAGCACGAGAACGGCGACCGGCAGGAAGATCGCCAGCGGCCACCAGCTGCGCGCCGCGCCGCACACGACGACGGCCGGTGCCACCACCAGCGCCGCCAGCACCACAGTGGTGCGCGTCCCGGTGCCGACCTGTTCGACGATCGGCAGCTCGACCGGCCCGCGCGGCAGCGCCGGATCCGGGCGGGCGGCTGCCGGCCGCCGGACCCGGTGATCCCGCAACCGGGACGCGCCGAACACCCCGACGGCGACGCCGAGCGCGACGCCCGCGCCGATGCTCCACATCGGCAGCTGTGCCTGTTCGGCCGGGGTGTCCAGTTGGCTCGCGAGCACCGTCACACCCAGGGTGGACAGCAGACCGGTCACGCCGAGACCGAGCACCAGCATGTAGCGGCGCATCAGCAGCATCGCGGGGGCTAGCGCCGCGATCGCGCTGCAGCCGCCGCCGACCAGCAGGATCACCAGCGCCACCGTCCACGAGAACGAGACCGGGTCCGAGAATCCGTCCGGCCCGGACCCGGACCAGTGCGTGGCGATCCGTGGGGGCAGCCGCGATTCCCACATTCGAGTCAGCAGCAGTGTCGCCGCGGCGGCGACGAGAGGCAGGCCCAGGCCGAACAGGGCCCCGGCGGGGTCGATCACGCGGCGGGTGGTCACGGCCCCAGCGTAGGGAAACGGCATCACCGGCGACCCCCTCGAACGGGGGATTGAGGGCCGGAGCCCGGGGTTGCAGGCTCGTAGAGAGAACTCGAGCACGACAGGATCGAGGCCGACATGACCACCACCGGATCCACTGCCCTGACCGACGACGACATGGTCGTGATGACGCTGCTGCACGCGGCCTTCCGGCGCGACGTCGGACGCCTGGCGAACGTGGCACAGACCTACGGCACCGAGACCGACGAGGTCCACGACGCGCTGCTCGTCGGCTGGCACGGCTTCAGCCGGGAACTGCACCACCATCACCGGATCGAGGACACGCACATCTGGCCGCTGATGCGCCGCAGGCTCGCCGACCGGCCGGACGATCTCGCGGTGCTCGACGACATGGAGGCCGAGCACTCTCTCATCGATCCGACGCTCGCCGCGCTCGAGGAAGCGTTCGACGATCGGGAGCACGGGCCGGAGCAGGTGCCTCATCGCATCGACGACCTCGTCGGACTGCTGCGGTCGCACCTCGCGCACGAGGAGCGCGACGCTTTCCCCCTCATCCGGGAGGTGATCACCACGCAGGAATGGCACGCCCTGTCCACAGCGGCGGTGAAGGAACTCTCCTACAGCGAGATCGCGCAGGTCGGCCCGTACGTCGTCGACGGCGCCACGCCCGAGCAGGCTCGTCTGGTCCTGAGTGAACTGCCAATGCCCCTGCGGCTCGTCCACCGCTTCTGGTGGAACCCGCGCTACCAGCGTGTACGCCGCTGGGGGTGAGGCGGTCCCCGCGCGCCGGCGTCAGTTCACCGGGGCCGGCCGCGGCGGCCGCTCGAAGAAGCCGTCGGCGCCGACGGGCGTGCCCAGACGGGGCACGTACTCGGTGTGTGCGAGCTTGGCGACCAGGGTCGCGCGGCTGTTGACGCCGGTCTTGGCGAACACGGCCTTCAGATGGTCCTGCACGGTGTACGGGCTGATGCCCAGCACGCGGGCGATCTCGTGACGGGTCCTGCCGGCGAGAAGCAAAGCGAGAACCTCGGATTCGCGGCGGGTCAGTCCGTGTGCTGCCGCCACCAGGGTGACGATCTCGGGGAGCTGCGCCCGTTCCACGGTCATCAGCACCCGCCGGGGCGGATGCTCGCTGTCGAATCGTCCGACGCGGATCACGAGCCATTCCCCGTCGAGGGTGCGGGCCCGCAGGACCGTGGCATCCGCCCCCGAACGCCGCAGCCACAGTGCCGCCGATACCGCGGGCGCAGCGGCTTCGGGATTGCCGGGCGGGCCCCAGCCGAGTCGTTCGAAGTACTCGAGGGCGGCGGCGGTGATCGACTCGAACTCGTCGTCGGGTCCGACGACCGCCACCGCCGGTCCGTCCGGGCCCGGGGCCGGGGCATGTGCGCTGCTGCGGAACAACGTGGTGCGCAACCCTTCCCCGATGTCGATGAGGACGGCGCCCAGAGTGTCGAGTTCCTCGTCGGCGAACTCCGAGCCCGGTCGCCTGGCCATCGTGCACGCGCCCCAGCACGCCCCGTCGCGACCGCGGAAGAGCATGCGCACCTCGTCGTGCATGCCGCTCGGCGCGAGCACGTCGGCGTAGTGGCGGCTGCTCGTCACGTGGTCGCCCGTCACCTCCCGGAGCGTGCGGATGGGGACCGCCCGGCCCAGCAACGAGCCGAAGCCGCTCGGCACCGGATCGGGACCGTACTCGAGTTCCAGGGCCGTCGCGTACACCCGCGGGGTCTCGTAACCGCGAGTCGTCAGCGCGGTGGGGATCAGCACCGCGGGATCGGTGGTGGCCAGGCAGACACCGTCGTAGGGCACCCGGGCGCGGATCGCGTCCAGGACGACCTCCCGGAACTCGGTCGAGTCCGTCGCCGCGGCGGCCGCATCGCGGATCGTGGACCTCAATCGGGCGCCGGCCAGTGCCGGGGTCACCCTGTCAGTATCGCGTCCGAACGCGCGCTCGGGAACCCTCCCGCAGATTCCTGCGCTCGGGCGGTGACGTCGCGCCCGCCGCTGCGCTCGGGCGGTGACAATGCGCCCGCCGCTGCGCTCGGACGGTGACGTCGCACCCGCCGCTGCGCTCGGGCGGTGGGGGTTCGCTCAGGCGGTCGGCTCGCAGGCGCCGCGCAGGCTGCACGCCCCGCACGACGTGCCGCAGCCGGCGGTCTCGGCCGGAGCGCTGGCTGCCGCGACGCGGGCACCGATGGAACCGCCGACACCGGCGGTGAAGAAGGCGGCGATACCGGCACCCACGACGGCGATCAGGCCTGGGACCGTGTCGAGCGTGAGCGCGCCCACGCCGCCGAGGACGAGCAGGCCCGCCGCACCGAGCTGACTGGGAGCCGCGACCTTGTTGGCCAGGGCGAACGTCTCCTCGTCGCGCAGGGCCTCCGCGGTGCGCACACCCGCCCACCGGTTGCGCGGCAGCCGTCCGGTCAGACCCGCGACGGCGACCCCGGCGACGACGAGAGCGAGCACGAACAGTACGAGGGCGACGATCAACACCCCTCGAGGATACGTGGGAGACGCAGCCGCTGGTCGGGCCGGGGCAGGCCACGCTCTACCCTGGTCGGAGGTAACCGACGTCAGCCAAGTAGATAGCGACCACCGTGACTCGTCCTGTGCAGCCCTCCACCTCGTCGTCCGACGCCACCCCGCAGCACCGATACACCGCCGATCTCGCCGGCCGGATCGAGCAGCGGTGGCAGGATCAGTGGCGCGAGCGTGGCACGTTCAACGCGCCGAATCCGGTCGGCCCGCTCGCCGGCGACGTCCCCGAGGACAAGCTGTTCGTGCAGGACATGTTCCCCTACCCGTCGGGGTCCGGCCTGCACGTCGGGCATCCGCTCGGCTACATCGCCACCGACGTCTACGCCCGGTACCACCGCATGCTGGGGCACAACGTCCTGCACACGCTCGGCTACGACGCGTTCGGACTGCCGGCCGAGCAGTACGCGGTGCAGACCGGCACGCACCCGCGCACCACGACCGAGGCCAACATCGAGAACATGCAGCGGCAGCTGCGCCGGCTGGGGCTGGGCCACGACGAGCGGCGCTCGGTCGCCACGACGGACGTCGACTTCTACCACTGGACCCAGTGGATCTTCCTGACGATCTACAACGCCTGGTACGACCCGGAGCAGAACCGGGCGCGCCGCATCGACGAGCTCGCCGC
The DNA here is from genome assembly GCF_021441945.1 of Rhodococcus sp. DMF-1. Classification (NCBI taxonomy): domain Bacteria; kingdom Bacillati; phylum Actinomycetota; class Actinomycetes; order Mycobacteriales; family Nocardiaceae; genus Rhodococcus; species Rhodococcus sp. DMF-1. The sequence goes on along the minus strand of NZ_CP090442.1, from coordinate 4,427,856 downwards.
CGAACTCGACGCCGGCGCCCGCACGCTCGCGGACGGACGCGACTGGGCGTCGCTGTCGAAGGCCGAGCGGCTCGCCGCCCTCGACGAGTACCGGCTGGTGTACCGCTCGGATTCCCTCGTCAACTGGTGCCCGGGTCTGGGCACGGTGCTGGCCAACGAGGAGGTCACCGCCGACGGCCGCTCCGAGCGCGGCAACTTCCCGGTGTTCCGCAAGCACCTGCAGCAGTGGATGATGCGGATCACCGCCTACTCCGACCGTCTCATCGACGACCTCGAGTACCTGGACTGGCCCGAGAAGGTCAAGACCATGCAGCGCAACTGGATCGGGCGCTCGCACGGAGCGCAGGTGAAGTTCGCGGTGCGGGGCGCCGGCGATGCGGAGACCGGCCGCGACATCGAGGTGTTCACCACCCGCCCCGACACCCTGTTCGGTGCCACCTACGTCACGCTGGCGCCCGAGCACGCGCTCGTCGACGAGATCGTCGCCGGTGCGTGGCCGGAGGGGGTCGACGAGCGCTGGACCGGTGGCGCCGCCACCCCGGCCGAGGCCGTCGCCGCTTACCGGGCGTCGATCGCCGCGAAGTCGGATCTCGAGCGGCAGGAGAGCAAGGAGAAGACCGGCGTCTTCGTCGGCGCCTACGCCGTCAACCCGGTGAACGGGCAGTCGCTGCCGGTGTTCATCGCGGACTACGTGCTCACCGGGTACGGCACGGGCGCGATCATGGCCGTGCCCGGTCACGATCAGCGCGACTGGGAGTTCGCCACCGCGTTCGGCCTGCCGATCGTGGAAGTGATTGCGGGCGGTGATATCTCGCAGGAGGCGTACACCGGCGACGGAACGCTCGTGAATTCCGGCGAGCTGAACGGGCTGAGCGTCGCCGACGCGAAGAAGGCGATCATCGCGAGGCTCGAGGAGTCCGGCGCGGGCACCGGCACCATCCAGTACAAGCTGCGGGACTGGCTGTTCGCGCGGCAGCGGTACTGGGGCGAGCCGTTCCCCATCGTCTACGACGCCGACGGCAACCCGCACGCCCTGCCGGAGTCGGCTCTGCCGGTGGAACTTCCGGACGTCGAGGACTACGCGCCGGTGTCGTTCGATCCCGAGGACGCGAGTTCGGAGCCGTCGCCGCCGCTGGCCAAGGCCGAGGAGTGGGTGAACGTCGAGCTCGACCTCGGTGACGGGCTGCAGCACTACACCCGCGACACCAACGTGATGCCGCAGTGGGCCGGCAGCTCGTGGTACCAGCTCCGCTACATCGACCCGACGAACAGCGACGAGTTCTGCGCCAAGGAGAACGAGGCGTACTGGACCGGTCCGCGTCCGCAGATCCACGGCCCGCACGACCCCGGCGGGGTCGACCTGTACGTCGGCGGTGTCGAGCACGCCGTGCTGCACCTGCTGTACGCGCGGTTCTGGCACAAGGTGCTGTTCGACCTCGGCTACGTCACCTCGTCCGAGCCGTACCGGCGCCTGTTCAACCAGGGCTACATCCAGGCGTACGCCTACACCGATTCGCGTGGCGTGTACGTGCCGGCCGAGGAGGTCGAGGAGCGCGCCGGGAAGTTCCTCTACCGGGGCGAGGAGGTGCACCGCGAGTACGGCAAGATGGGCAAGTCCCTGAAGAACTCCGTCGGGCCGGACCAGATCTGCGACGACTACGGCGCCGACACGCTGCGGGTGTACGAGATGTCGATGGGCCCGCTGGACCAGTCCCGGCCGTGGGCGACCAAGGACGTCGTCGGTGCGCAGCGGTTCCTGCAGCGGGTGTGGCGGGCCGCGATCGACGAGGAGGCCGGCACGCTGCGGGTCACCGACGCCGAGCCGACCGACGAGACGCGGCGTGCCCTCAACAAGGCGATCGCGGGCGTGTCCGACGACTACGCGGGCCTGCGCGACAACACTGCCATCGCCAAGCTGATCGAGTACACCAACCACCTCACCAAGGCGTACCCGGACGGGGCGCCGCGGACGGCGGTGGAACCGCTCGTGCTCATGCTGGCGCCCGTCGCCCCGCACCTCGCCGAGGAACTGTGGTCGCGGCTCGGGCACACCGAGTCGCTCGCGCACGGCCCGTTCCCCGTCGCGGACGAGAAGTGGCTCGTCGAGGACACGGTCGAGTACCCGATCCAGGTCAACGGCAAGGTGCGCAGCCGCATCACCGTGCCGGCCGACGCGGCGCGGGAAGCGATCGAGGCGGCCGCCCTCGCGGACGAGAAGATCGCCGCCCTCCTCGAGGGCGCGGCACCCCGGAAGGTGATCGTCGTACCGGGCAAGATGGTGAACGTGGTCAGGTAGTCGACCGGTCCGTTCTCGGGAGCGCACCGCGTGGCATGCCACAATGCGCGCATGAACGCACCCGATACCGAGCGGTCTCTTCCCGACCTCGCGGCCGTCCGTGCCGCTATCGACGGACTCGACGCGAAACTGGTCGAATTGCTCTGTGAGCGTGAGGCTCTGGTGCGCCGCGCAGCCGAACTGAAGTCCACCGCGGCGGAGGTCGCGGCGCCCGACCGGGCCCTGCTCGTGATCCGGCGCGCGGCCGAGGCGGCGGCCGCGCGGGGAGCAGACCCCGCTGTCGCGGAAGCGGTGTTCACGGCGATGGTGCAGTCCTTCGTCGCGCTCGAGCTGCGCGCGCACGCCGGCGAATCCTGACGGCGACCCGGTCGCGCCGGAGCGGGCCGCCGACCGCCCTCACCCGTCCGGCGAGCGGCGGCCGTCCCCGGCGGCCCGGCCGCCTTCCGCGACGTCCCGGCCGCCGTCCCGGCAACCGGCGCCGGACGAGCGCTGACGTGCCGGCGCCCGCGACCGGGTGCTCATCGGCCGCCCGCCGCGATCCGTGAGTGGACGAAATCGACGACGTCGTCGAGAACCTCGTCGCGGTTGGTCTCGTTGAAGATCTCGTGCCGCGCCCCGGGGTAGACCTTCGACGTCGACTGCGGGCCGGCGAACGTCGCCCAGCCCTCGCGGCTGCCCCCGAGGGGGACGAGCCCGTCGTCCTCGCCGTGGAGCCACAGCACGGGCACGTCGCCGACGGTGCCCGCGGCGGTGATCGTGTCGAGGCAGTGTTGCAGCGCCTCGACGGTGGGGCGCTTGAAGGGACCGTGCCACACGAGTGGGTCGTCCACGTACGCACGGCCCACCTCCGGGTCCCGCGACAGCGTCGCGGGGTCGATGGGGGCGTCCGGGATCTGCTCTGCCGCGAGCATCGCTTCGAGCGCGGGCCAGCGGCCCAGCACCGGGCCGGACAGGACCACCGCGGCGAGTTCGGAGCCGTAGCGCTGCGCGTACCGGGCGGCGATCATCCCGCCCATCGAGTGCCCGACGAGCACCACCGGCAGGCCGGGATGATCGCTGCGGGCCGTGGCGTCGAGCAGGCGGAAGTCGTCGACGACCCGCTCGAAGTCCTCGATCAGGACGCGTTCGCCCTCGCTGAGCCCGTGCCCTGTGTGGTCGACGGCGTAGACCACCGCACCGTCGGCGACCAGCCGGGTGGCCACGTATTCGTAGCGTCCGGCGTGCTCGCCGTAGCCGTGGCACAGCAGCACGACGTACCGGGGGTGGTCGTGGACCCAGCACCGGGCGGCCAGGGTGCCGGCATGCCCCGGCAGGGGGAAGGTGGTGGTCTCGTTCATCGAGGCTCCTCGGGGTGTGGCCGTGTGCCAGGACAGCCAAGCACTGCCGACCGCTCCGGCGTGGTATCCGCGCCGGGTGTCGGGTTCCGGCCCGGCCGCTGTGACCGGGTCGGCGCGGCAGGCGGGAACTCGTCCGCGGCCCGGTTCGTCGTATTCTGTGACAGGAAGTCGTCGTCTATCGCAGAGAGAGCCATGAGACGCGCCAAGCGCAAACCTCGAAGACCCTCCCCGCCCCAGAGTGACGGCCCGTCCGTCACCGCCCCCCGGAGCCGACCGTGCTGACAGTCCTCGGTATCGCACTCGGCATCCTCGTGGTCCTGGCCATCACGGCCCTGACCGGCTATTTCGTGGCCCAGGAGTTCGCCTACATGGCGGTGGACCGGTCCCGGCTGAAGGCGCGTGCCGAAGCCGGTGACACCGCAGCCGCCCGCGCCCTGTCGGTCACCCGCCGCACCTCGTTCATGCTCTCCGGCGCTCAGCTGGGCATCACGGTCACCGGCCTGCTCGTCGGCTACGTCGCCGAACCGCTCATCGGCAGCGGCCTCGGCGAACTCCTCGGCGGCGTCGGGATCCCCACCGCGGTCGGGGTGGCGGTCGGCACGGTGCTGGCGGTGCTGTTCTCGACCGTGGTGCAGATGGTGTTCGGTGAGCTGTTCCCGAAGAACCTGGCGATCGCCCGGCCCGAGCCGGTCGCGCGGTGGCTGGCGCTGTCGACCACGCTGTATCTGAGGCTGTTCGGCTGGCTGATCAAGTTGTTCGACGCCTCGTCGAACCTGCTGCTGCGCGCGTTGCGGATCGAACCGGTGCACGACGTGGAGCACTCGGCCACCGTCCGCGACCTCGAGCACATCGTGGCCGAATCCCGGGAGGCCGGCGAGCTGCCCAAGGAGTTGTCGACGCTGCTCGACCGGATCCTGGACTTCCCGACCCGCACCGCCGAGCACGCCATGATTCCGCGGGCCCGGGTGGACTACGTCCGGGCCGGGGAACCGATCACGCAGGTGCTCGCGAAGATGAGCGCGGGGCACACCCGGTACCCGGTGGTCGGTGCGTCCGCCGACGATCTGCGCGGGGTCGTGCACCTGCACGATCTGCTCGCGCGTGACACCGCGGCGGGCACGGCCGGGACGGTGTGCCGGCCCGCGGTGATCGTGCCCACCACCCTGCCGCTGCCGGACGTGCTGGCCCGGCTCACCGAGGGGCACGAGGAGATGGCGCTGGTGGTCGACGAGTACGGCGGCTTCGCCGGCGTCGTCACCGTCGAGGACATGGCCGAGGAACTCGTCGGGGAGATCGCCGACGAACACGACACCGCCGTCGAGACGCAGGTGATCACCCGCCAGGGTGAGGGCTGGGTGATCCGCGGCGACGTGCACCTCGACGAGGTCGCCCGCACCCTGGGCCACGAACTGCCCGAGGGGGACTACGAGACCCTCGCCGGGCTGGTCATCGCCGAATTCGGCGGCCTGCCCACTGTCGGCGACACCGTCGCGATCCCACTCGAGCCCGATCCGGCGGAGCTGGCGCACGTGAACTCGCCCCCGACGCGGACGCTGCTCGCGGAGGTCCGCGGGATCGACCGGCACGTGCCGGCGTCGGTGCTGGTGACCGTACGGACTGATCACGAGGTGAGCGACGATGAGTAACCCCTGGATCGTGCTCGCCGTGACGGTGGGCCTGATCGCGGCGAGTGCCTTCTTCGTCGCGGTCGAGTTCGCGCTCATCGCCGCGCGCCGGCACCGCCTCGAGGACGCCGCCCCGCACAGCCGCTCGGCCCGCGCCGCGTTGCGCAGCGCCTCGGAACTGTCGGTCCTGCTCGCCGGGTCCCAGCTCGGCATCACCGTGTGCACCTTGGCCCTCGGCGCGGTGACCAAGCCCGCCGTGCACCATTGGCTCACCCCGGCCTTCGAGAACTGGGGTGCGCCGCTGTGGCTGGCGGACGTCGCCGGGTTCGTCCTGGCGCTGATCATCGTGACGTTCCTGCACCTGGTGGTCGGTGAGATGGCCCCGAAGTCCTGGGCGATCGCGCACCCGGAGAAGTCGGCGACCCTGCTCGCGCTCCCGATGCGGGCGTTCATGTGGGTCACCCGCCCGGTCATCGTGCAGCTCAACCACCTGGCCAACTGGTGCCTGCGGCGGGTCGGGGTCGTCCCGGTCGACCAGGTCGGCACCGGCCAGGACCCGGACGCGTTGCGGCACCTGGTCGAGCACTCGGCCACCGTGGGCACCCTCGACGAGCGCTACCACGGCCACCTGACCAGCGCCCTCGAACTCGAGGCGCTGACCGTCGGCGACATCGTCCGCCCCAACGCCCGGCCGAGCAGTGTCCGGCCCGACGCGGACGCCGCGCAGATCCAGGACACCGCCCGGCGCACCGGGCACCTGCGTCTGCTCGTGCGCGGCAACGGGCACGTCGACGGGGTGGTGCACGTGCGCGACAGCCTGCACGCCGCGGCGGGGATCACCGCCGCCGAGCTGATGCGCCCGGCGCTGACCCTCGAGGCGACGGTGCCGGTGTACGAGGCGCTGCGCACCATGCGCGAGACCCGCAACCACCTGGCCACCGTCACCGACAACGGACAGGTGGTCGGGTTGATCACCCTCGCCGACGTCCTCGAACGGCTGCTGCCGACCGCCGAGGCGGGCGTCTGAGCCGGGTGCGGACGGGTGCCCGCGAGGCGGCGGTACCGCCGGGCATTCCCAGTCCCGGCGTGCGCTGCTAACCTCCGTTGCTAGAACGCGTTCTAGCAACGGAGGTTTTCCGCATGGCTCCCACTCCCGCCGCGATCCGCGCCACCGTCGAGTCCTACATCAGGTCGGTCGCCAAAGGGACCACGGACGAGGTGCTCGCCCTCTACGCTCCCGGAGCCACGGTCGAGGACCCGGTGGGTACCGACGTGCGCACCACCGAGGCGTCCCTGCGCGAGTTCTACTCGATGATCGAGCCGCTCATCCAGACCGGGGAACTGCTCAGCCTGAAGATCGCCGACGGCAACGCCGCCTTCCTCTTCCGGCTGACCACCCACCTCGGCGAACAGGACCTCGTCATGGAGGTCATCGACGTCATGACGTTCGACGACGACGCCCGGATCACCGGCATGAAGGCCTACTGGAGCCAGGAGGACATGCAGACCGTCCCCGCCTCCTGAACTGTTTCACGTGGAACATCCGTCCTGAGGTGCGGCCGGTGCCCGAACAGCCGGGGCTCTCCTAGACTGGAAGTCGTATCCCGCGTCCTCCCGATGAGGTGACACGACATGGCCCACGGTCCAGGGTGGCCGCCATGACCGCGCTCGCCGACATCCTCCTGGTTCTGGTGTTCGTCCTGATCGGCGGCGTCTTCGCCGGCACCGAGCTGGCGCTGGTGTCGCTGCGTGAGAGCCAGATCCGTGCGCTCGAGGAGCGGGGCCGGCGGGGGCGGCGGACGGCCGAGCTGGCGCAGAATCCCAACCGCTTCCTGTCCGCGGTGCAGATCGGCGTCACCGTGGCCGGGTTCTTCTCCGCCGCCTACGGTGCCTCCGCGATCGCCCCCGACCTCGTCCCGGCGCTCGAGTCGTGGGGGCTGCCCGCCGCAGCGGCGAGCGCCGTCGCCTTGACCGGCACCACCCTGGTGATCGCCTACCTCTCGCTGGTCCTCGGGGAACTCGTTCCCAAGCGCATCGCCCTGCAACGGTCCACCGGGGTGTCGTTGCTGACCGCACCGACCCTGGACCGTTTCGCCACCCTGATGCGACCGGTGATCTGGTTGTTGTCGGTCTCCACGGACGGGCTCGTCCGGCTGCTGGGAGCCGACCCGGCGCGCCGGAGCGAGGAGATCACCCACGAGGAGTTGCGCGATCTGCTGCTCAGCCATTCGGCGGTGCCGGAGGACGAGCGCACGGTGCTCGCCGAGGTGTTCGACGCCGGGCAGCGATCGTTGCTCGAGGTGATGCGTCCGCGCACCGAGGTCGACTTCCTGCCCGCCGACACCCCGCTCCCGGCGGCGCGCGAACAGGCCCTGGCAGGCGCGCACAGCCGGTATCCCGTCGTCGGCACGTCGCTCGACGACGTCGTGGGCTTCGTGCACCTTCGCGACCTGCTGCTCGCCGATCCGGCGACCGCCCCGACCGTCGCGGACGTGTGCCGTCCCATCCTCGCGCTGCCCGCCTCCAAGCCGGCGCTCGCGACACTGTCGCTGATGCGACGCACCAACGACCAGATCGCCCTCGTCGTCGACGAGTACGGCGGCACCGCCGGGATCGCGACGCTCGAGGACATCGTCGAGGAGATCGTCGGCGAGATCGGCGACGAGTTCGAACCGACCGGGCAGGCCGCGCCCCCGTCCGCGCCGGCGCAGGCCGGCACGCAGCAGGTGGACGGTCTGCTGATCGTCGAGGACTTCGAACGCGACACCGGGATCGGGCTGCCGAAGGGCCCCTACGAGACCGTCGCGGGGTGCATGGTGCACCACCTCCAGCGCCTGCCACGACTCGGCGACAGCATCACCCTCGACGGTCACCGCCTCACCGTGAGCGAACTGGACGGCCACCGGATCGCTCGCGTCCGCCTGACGTCCGACGGCTGAAGCCGACCGAAACCACCCGAGGCGCGGAGGGGTTCCGCCTACCATGGGCGGGTGGCCGCCGGCACCGCTGCGCGCGGATTCGGGATGGTACTCGCGCTGACTGCGCTCGCCGTGGGGGGATGCTCCACGGACGGTCCGTCGCGAACCGAGCTGGTTCGCCTGGACCTGGCGACATCGCGGGGCGAGCATCCATGGAGCGGCCTGCTCCTGCCGGATCAGGTGCCGGTCGCCGTTCCACCGGCGCCGCAGGCCGAGCTCCCCGTGCCCGACGGAGGTCCGGTGACGGTGTCCGGAGACCGGACCGGCCTCTACGGCGGCAGCCTCGAACGTGAGCTGTGCGACCGGGAGCGGCTCGCCGGCACGCTCGAGCAGGACCCGGTCAAGCAGGCAGCCTGGCTCGACGTGTTCGACATCGCCGACGCCCGCGCATACCTGCGCACCCTGACACCGGTGCTGCTGCGGGCGGACACCCGGGTCACCGATCACGAGTACCGCGGGGGACGCGCGGTGCCCGTGCAGTCGGTCCTCGAGACCGGAACCGTCGTTCTGGTCGACGACCGCGGTGTGCCTCGCGTGCGGTGTGCGCCGGGAAGTCCCCTGATCTCCCCCGTTCTGTCCTCGGGTCAGGAGATCGAAGGAGAACGCTGGTCCGGCCTCGACGAGGAACGGTTGTTCGTCGTGCAGCCGGGAGCGGCGCCGGTCGGCGAACTGACCGTCGTCGACGTCACCACCGGGAATCTGCTGGCGGTGCCCATCGGCGCCGGTCCCAAGCAGCCGGCGCCCGGGGCCGCCGACCCGGTACCGCCGCCCGCACCGGAACCGTCACCCGCGCCGCCGGCGCCGGAGGCGGAGATCGCGGCGCCCGCGCCGCGGGCTCCGGTGCCACCGCCACCGCCACCTCCCCCGCCGCCACCGCCTCCCCCGCCGCCGCCACCGCCGCCTCCCCCGCCGCCGCCACCGCCGCCGCCTGCGCCGGAGCCGCTTCCCCCGGCACCGGCGCCGGCGCCGGCCCCGCCGCCGCCACCCCAGATCCGCATCCAGCTGCCGAACGGGGCGCCGGTCGTGATCCCACTGCCGTTCTGACGCCGGCGGCGCTGCCGTTCCGACGGTGCTGCCGTTCCGACGGTGCTGTCGTGTCCGGCGCCGACGGCTACCGGGGCCGCAGCACGATCTCGGTCGGGTGCGCGTCGACGGGGGTCCGAACGGCCTGCCCCACCGCCAGTGCCACGGTCGAGGCCTTCAGGAAGCGCTCCGGTTCGTAGGTCCGGCCCTCGCTCGCCACGATCGCACGCTGCATGTCGGTGTCGATCCGGCCCGGATGCACCGACGTCACCCGCAGCGCCGGCTCCTCCTGCCGCAGGACGTCGGCGAAGGCCCGCAACGCGAACTTGCTGGCGGCGTATGCGCCCCAGCCGGCCCTCGCGTTCAGGCCGGCCCCCGAATTGAGCAGCACGACATGGCCGTTCGCGGCCCGCAGCGCCGGCAGGAGCAGCCGCGTCAGTTCCACCACCGCCACCACATTCGCCTCGAACATCTCCCGCCACTGCGCGATTCCGCCGTCGGCGATCGTCCCGAGTTCGGCGAGCCCCGCGCTGTGCACCAGCACGTCCAACCGGTCGATGCCGGAGCAGGCCGCGGCCACCGCCGCGTGGTCGAGCAGGTCGACCGGCCACGGTGCCGCCTGCGGAAGCTCCGCGCAGATCGCCCGGAGCGACTCCGCGCGGCGGCCGCCGAGCAGCAGGTCGTGACTGGGGGCGAGTTCCCGGGCGATGGCGGCGCCGACGCCGCGGCTGCCACCGGTGATCAGGGCTGAAGGTCGCATGCGACGACCCTAGGCGAGGATCCCGGCCGATGCGCCGCCCACGCCCACCGTCACCCGCGGAGGGCGCGGAAAATGCATCTCCACAAGCGCTTTCGGACGAGAGAGCACATACTCACGCAGCACGTTGCGCACCCGGGTGCGCAGCCGGCAGTCGCACTCCGCGATCACCCCGGCCAGGTCGATCCCCGCCCGCCGCCCCAGCGCGACGGCCCGCGGCAGATGGAATCCCTGGGTGGCGATCACCGCCGTCCGCACCCCGTAGACCTGCGCGGCGCGCAGACAGGTGTCGTACGTGTCGAGCCCGTACGGGTCGGTGGCGATCACTTCCCGCCCCACACCGTGTGCCACCAGATAGTCGGTCATCGCCGCGATCTCGTCCCCGGAGCGGCCTCCTGCGTCGCCCGAGACGAGCACGCGGCGGGCGCGGCCGTCCGCGAGCAGCGCGACAGCCACGTCGAGGCGTCCGCGCAGCATCGCCATGGGCCATCCGTTCCGGACGCGGGCACCCGGCACGATCACCACCGGCGCGGCCGGCGCATCGGCGACGGTGTACAACCGCCCGGCCGCGGGCGTCGCGACCCGGGCCGCGACGCCGGCCAGCACCAGCGTCCCCCCGGCCACCCCGATCGCGGTTCCGGTCAGCGTCCGTCGCCACCTCGCATTTGTGCGCATGCGCCCCACGCTACGGACCGCCGCGGCGAGAATGGACGCATGGACCCGGTGGACGCCCTGCGGGAGGTCGCGTTCTGGCTCGAACGCGACCGCGCCGAGAGCTACCGCGTGAAGGCGTACCGTCACGCCGCCGACGTCGTCGCCCGGCTCGACCCGGACCAGCGCGCCGCGCGGCGCCGGGCGGACAGTTGGACGGCTCTGTCCGGAATCGGGCCGAAGACCGCCACCGTGATCCGCGAATCCTTCGACGGCGTCCCCGCCTACCTGCGGCAACTGCGCGAGGAGGCCGAGCCGATCGGCCGCGGCGGCGCGGGCCTGCTCGAGGCCCTGCAGGGCGATCTCCACGTGCACTCGGACTGGTCGGACGGCGGCAGCCCGATCGCCGAGACGATGCGGACCGCCGCGGCGCTCGGACGCCGGTACTGCGCGCTGACCGACCACTCACCCCGGCTGAAGGTGGCCAACGGCCTCACCGCGGAGCGGCTGCGCAACCAGTTGGGAGTCGTCGCCGAGCTCGACCGGGTCTTCGCCGACAGCGGCACCCCCTTCCGCATTCTCACCGGGATCGAGGTGGACATCCTCGACGACGGCACGCTCGACCAGGACGAGGGACTGTTGGCCGAACTCGACATCGTGGTGGCCAGCGTGCACTCGAATCTGCGGGCCGACCGGTCGATCATGACGAAGCGGATGCTGAAGGCGGTGCAGAATCCGCACGTCGACGTGCTCGGGCACTGCACGGGCCGGCTGGTGCAGGGCGGTCGCGGCACCCGCCCGGCGTCGCGTTTCGACGCCGAGGCGGTGTTCTCGGCGTGCCGCGATCACGGCACGGCGGTGGAGATCAACGCCCGCCCCGAGCGGCAGGACCCGCCGGAGCGGCTGATCGACCTCGCGCTGCATCTCGGCTGCCGCTTCGCGATCGACACCGACGCGCACGCGCCCGGACAGCTGGACTGGATCGGGTACGGCTGTGAACGTGCCGCCGAACGCGGGGTGGAACCCGAGGACGTGGTCAACACCTGGCCCGTGGAGGACCTGCTCGCCTGGACCGCGGGCCGGTCCGGGTGACGACGTCAGCCGGCCGCGACCTCGCCACCCGGGCGGCACTCGGCGTCGAGCAGGACGCGGGCGTCGGCGGCGAACCGGCGGACCTGCGCGTCGGTCCACACCTGGGCGGGCACGCCGCCGCCGAGCAGTTCGCGGGCGAGTGCCGGTGACTCGCCGAGCGGGGCGTCGCTGCCGGCGATGACGATGTTGCCGTAGCGCCGGCCCTTGAGCATCGCGGGATCGGCGATGATCGCGGTGTGCTCGAAGACGCTGCCGATGGTGGCTGCCTCCCGCCGGGCGGTGGTCAGATCCCGGGTGTCACCGCAGTTGACGACGTAGACGCCGCCCGCGTCGAGGACCCGGCGGGCGTGCCGGGTGAACTCGACGGTGGTCAGCGCGACGGGCGTGCGGTTCACCGCGAAGACGTCGCGGACGATCACGTCACGGGTCGCGTCGGTCAGGGAGGCCAGGACCGCCCGGCCCTCCCCCACCCGAATCCGCAACAGCGGGGCGCGGGGCAGGTCGAACCAGTCCCGGACGAGTTCGGCCAGGCGCCCGTCGATCTCGACCACCACCTGCCGTGCATTCGGGTAGGTGGCGGCGAGATAACGGGCCATCGTGCAGGCCCCACCACCGAGGTGCAGCACCCGCAGCCGTTCGTCGTGCGGCCGTTGCGATTCGAGCAGGTGAGCGATCCACCGCATGTACTCGAACTCGAGCAGCGTGGGATCGGTGAGATCGATGTGGGAGCTGGGCACCCCGTTGACCTCGAGCACCCAGCCGTCGGGCCGGTACCGATCCTTGACCAGTTCACAGGTGCCGGTGTCGATGTCGTGGATGCCCTCGGCCGGGCCGCGGCCGGACCCCGCCGCGGCCCGACGCTCCCGCTGCCTGCCCATGGCATCGAGGGTAGCCGGACCGCCGGGAACCGTCGGGGCCCGGCCGGCAGGTCCGGGTGACCGACCGTGCCGCTACGACCAGCGGGTCGGCACGATGGTTCTGCGGCTCGTGGCGCCGACCGCGACCGTGCCGGCGGCGGCCGCGACGATGAGCAGCACGGCCGGGACCGGTGACAGCCACCACGGGGACGCGAGCAGCACCGCCAGCACCAGCATCGCGATCAGCAGGGCCGTCGGGTCGGGCCGGGTACGGGTCTCCCCGAGCGTCGCGTACCGGCGGAACCGTCGTCCGTCCGTCATGTCAGTGCGTCCCCTCGAGCGTGCGAGCGGTCTGGGCGTGCGAACCCCAGCCCACGTGCGCCTCGGCGCGCATCTTCTCGCTCATGTGCGGGTAGTGCAGCTCGAACGCGGGCCGCTCGGAGCGGATGCGCGGCAGCTCGTAGAAGTTGTGCCGCGGCGGCGGGCAGCTCGTCGCCCACTCGAGGGAGTTGCCGTAGCCCCACGGGTCGTCGACCGTGACGACCTGCCCGTACCGGTAGCTCTTGAACACGTTCCACAGGAACGGCAGCGTCGAGGCGCCGAGGACGAAGGCACCGACGGTCGAGACGATGTTCAAGGTGGTGAACCCGTCCGACGGCAGGTAGTCGGCGTAGCGGCGCGGCATGCCCTCGTTGCCCACCCAGTGCTGCACCAGGAACGTGGTGTGGAAGCCGACGAAGGTCAGCCAGAAGTGCCACTTGGCGAGGCGCTCGTCGAGCATGCGCCCGGTCATCTTCGGGAACCAGAAGTAGACGCCGGCGTAGGTGGCGAAGGCGATCGTCCCGAAGAGCACGTAATGGAAATGCGCCACGACGAAATACGACTCGTGCAGCTGGAAGTCGAGCGGCGGGCTGGCGAGGATGACGCCGGACAGGCCGCCGAACAGGAAGGTGACGATGAACCCGACCGAGAACAGCATCGGCGACTCGAACGTCAGCTGCCCCTTCCACATGGTGCCGATCCAGTTGAAGAACTTCACGCCGGTGGGCACCGCGATCAGGAACGTCATGAAGGAGAAGTACGGCAGCAGCACGGCGCCGGTGGCGTACATGTGGTGCGCCCACACCGCGATGGAGAGCGCCGCGATCGCCAGGGTCGCGTAGACCAGGCCGGTGTAGCCGAAGATCGGCTTGCGGGAGAAGACCGGGAAGATCTCCGAGACGATGCCGAAGAACGGCAGCGCCAGCACGTATACCTCGGGATGACCGAAGAACCAGAACAGGTGCTGCCACAGCATGACACCGCCCGTGCCGGGATCGAAGATGTGAGCGCCGAACTGCCGGTCGACGAACAGGGCGATCAGCGCCGCCGCCAGCAGCGGGAAGATCAGCAGGATCAGCAGCGAGGCGATGAAGGTGTTCCAGGTGAAGATCGGCATCCGGAACATGGTCATGCCGGGGGCGCGCAGGCACACGATGGTGGTGATGAGATTGACCGCGCCGAGGATCGTGCCCAGGCCGCCGACGGTGAGGCCGAGGATCCACAGGTCCGCGCCGACGCCGGGCGAGTGCAGCGAATTCGTCAGCGGCACATACGCCGTCCAGCCGAAGTCCGCGGCGCCCCCGGGGGTGAGGAAGCCGGCCGCGGCCATGAGGCCGCCGAAGACGTAGAGCCAGAAGCCCACCGCGTTCAGCCGGGGGAAGGCCACGTCCGGTGCCCCGATCTGCAGGGGCAGAAGATAATTGGCGAAACCGAAGAACACCGGCGTCGCATAGAGCAGCAGCATGATCGTGCCGTGCATGGTGAAGAGCTGGTTGTACTGCTCGTTCGACAGGAACTGCAGGCCGGGCACGGCGAGCTCACCCCGGATGAGCAGCGCCATGAGCCCGCCGACGAGGAACCACGCGAAGGCCGCCACGATGTACATCACACCGATCACCTTGTGGTCGGTGGAGGTGACGACCGTGAGGATCCTCGAGCCTTTCGGGCGGTGGGTCGGAGGATACGGCCGGTGCGCGTCCGGCGTCCTCAGTATCGGCGCGACATCGACCATGACCACGACTCCTGCCTTCGGGCCCGCCTCCCGGCGGGGCATCGAGTTCCGACCTGCTGCCGCGAGCGGGCGGATTCGCGGCCGCCCGCTCGACCGGCGGCGCAGACGTCCGAGCGGAGCCGCCGACCGTCGGCGCGCTGACTCTTGCACCGCCGCATCGACATCGGCAATGAGACGTGGAGCACGTCCACGGCGCGGCGTGGACTCGCCCAGGTGCGCCGGACACCGCCCGCTGCTCCGGACGGGCCGGGCCGTCGCGGACGCCGGGGTCGTCGTCGGCCGGGTCGAAAATCACTGATCAACAGGTTTTTCCACAGCTGTGGATACTCGCGTTCGCGAGCGGTCCGGGCACCCGCCGCGCACCGGCGGGACGGGAAACGCACCTCGACTCCGGCACGGCCGGAGGGACCGAGGACCGGGAGAAAAGGGTCCGAAGACTCCCGTCGCATGCGCCCATCGGTCGGAGCAGTCCGGCGCCGAGCGGGGGACCGAGCGGCCGGGACGCGCGGGCACCTCGTCCCCGTCCGCCCCGGACGTCCGGAAAATCATTTTCCCACAAGATATCCGGTCCGGGACCTTGGTCCCGGCCGACGTCCGGCGCTCAGTCGTCGAACACGACGACCTGACGTACGGCCAGGCCGTCGGCGAGCTGGTCCATGGCCTCGTTGATGCGCGAGAGGGGGATCCGGGAGGAGATCAGTTCCTCCACCGGCAGCCGGCCCTCGCGCCACAGGCGCGCGTACTCGGGGATGTCGCGGCGCGGCACGGCCGAGCCCAGGTAGCTGCCGACGATCGTGCGGGCCTCCGCGGTCACCGTCAACGGGGAGATCACGGCCGTCGCCGTCGGGGCGGGCAGGCCGACCGTCACGGTCGTGCCGCCGGGTGCCGTGAGGGCGAACGCGGTTTCGAACGCGCGTGCGCTGCCGGCACATTCGACGACGTACCGGGCTGCGACGCCCCGCTCGAGCGCCTCGCCCGGGGTGTAGGTCTCGTGCGCCCCCAGTTCACGGGCGCGGGCGAGCTTGTCGTCGAGAGTGTCGATCGCGACGATGCGCGAGATCCCCTGCGCGACGGCCGTCAGGAGAGCGGCCATGCCGACCCCACCGAGGCCGACGATCGCGATGCTGTCCTGCGGCCGCGGCCGGGCCGCATTGAGGACGGCACCCCCGCCGGTGAGCACGGCACAGCCGAGCACCGCGGCGACGTCGGGCGGCACGTCGTCGTCGACCGCGACGGCCGACGCGCGGTCGATCACCGCGTGCGTCGCGAAACCCGAGACCCCGAGATGGTGGTGCACCGGGTGACCGTCGCGGTGCAGGCGCCGGCCGCCGTGCAGGAGTTCGCCGGCGTTGTTGGCGGCGGACCCGGCGGTGCAGGGCAACCGGCCGTCCTCGGCGCAGTTGTCGCACGCCTCGCACCGCGGCAGGAACGACATGACCACCCGCTGCCCCACCCGGAAGTCGTCGACGGCCGAACCGACCTCGACGATCCGTCCGGCCGCCTCGTGTCCGAGCAGCATCGGCACCGGACGAACCCGGTTGCCGTCCACGACGCTCAGATCGGAGTGACACACCCCGGCCGCCTCGATCCGTACCAGGAGCTCGGTCGGTCCCGGCGGATCGAGCTCGAGTTCGGACACGCTGATCGGCTTCGACTCGGCGAACGGCCGCGGCCGGCCGATCTCCTCCAGGACTGCGCCGGTGATCCTCATCTGCCGCTGCTCCTCGGGTCCGTCGGACGGTTTCCCCGACCACGGTATGGCCTGCGCGGGCCGGCGGAAAACACCACCGTCGGCCCGCGTCACCCGACCGGTCGGGAAACGAGTGCCGCCGCGAGCCAGTACCGGGCCGCGCCCGGGTCGTCGGCGGTGCCGCCGTCCAGGCCGAAGGCGAGTGCGCGCCCCACGTCCTCCGGTCCTCGCAGCGGCCAGCCGTGCATCTCGTAGCCCAGGCCCCGGACGCGGTCGACCAGGGCGGCGGTCAGGCCGTCCCAGCCGCAGAAGAAGGCGCTGCACCCGGTCTCGGCCAGCACGGCCTCGATCCCGCCCGGATGCCGCTGCGCGTCCGGGTAGCCGAGCGTGATCAGCCCGCGCGGCACGGTCGGGGCATGCTCGGCCAGCAGCCGCAGGTCCTCCGGTCGAAAGCTGGTGAAGCGGACACGGGCGGTGTCGGCGGGCCGGGCGGCGACGATGCGTGCCACCTCGGGCACCACGGCGGGTGTCTTGATCTCGACCTGCAGGGTCACCGTGGTGGCGTCGAGCGCCTCGTCGAACGTGAGGACCGGATGCCCGGAGTCGAGCTGCACGGCGCGCAGCCGGTCGAGGTCCAGGTCCGCGACCGGGCCGAGACCACGCCCCGACTCGTCGGCGGCGACCCGGTCCAGCGTCGCGTCGTGCAGCACGATCGCGGCGCCGTCGGCGGTGAGGCGGACGTCGAGCTCGATCTCGTCGGCGCCGAGTTCCTCGGCGAGCAGGAACGACTCGACACTGTTCTCGGGGGCGTGCGCCATCGCGCCGCGATGCCCGACGATCGTGAAGGGGCGGGCGGGTTCGGGCGCGGGCATCAGGCGACCATCTCCTCGTACCGGGGGCGAAGGATGTCGGCCTCGACGCGCAGCTTCTCGGCGGTCTGCCGCAGGGTCGTCGCCGCGTCGGCGTTCTCGGTGTAGAGCTTCTGGATGGCGGTGCGCATCTCGACTATGGCGCTCGAGACGTAGCGGCGAACGGCGTCGGGCTGCCGGGCGATGTCGAGTTGTTCGACGGCGAGCCGGTAGTACGGATTCTCGGCCATGCGCTGCTGCACGGTGGCGGATTCGGCCGCGCCGATCGTCGCCGGGAGGTAGCCGGTGCCGACGGTCCAGTCGGCCGACGGTTGCGGCCGGGACAGGTATGCGAGGACCTTCGCGGCAGCCTCCTTCCGTTCGGGGGCGGAATGTTTCATGATCGACAGTCCGCCGCCGCCGGTGGGTACCCCGGTGGTGGTGGCCGTGGGCAGGAAGCCGGCGCCCACCTCGAAGTCCGCCCCGGAGATCAGGCCGGTGAGCGAGCCGGTGGAGTTGGTGATCGTGGCGACGAGACCGTTGGTGAAGTCGTTGTTCATGCTCTGCGCGAGGTAGCCGATCCGGTCGTCGTTGACGATCGCACGGTCGAACTCGGCGGCCGTGATGCTCTCCGGCGTGTCGAGCACCACGTCGAGACCCTCGGAGATGCCGCCGCCGAAGTTCCACAGCAGGCCCTGGAAGTACCAGTCGTCGGTGCCGGTATAGGCGCGCATCTGCAGTCGGTTGCCCCGGTAGTCGCGACCGGTGATCTCCTTGCCCCAACCGCGGAACTCCTCCCAGGTGGCCGGTGCCCGGTCGGGCAGACCGGCCGCGGCGAAGACCTCCTTGTTGTAGTAGAACAGCGGTGTCGAGCGGCCGTAGGGCACCCAGAACGACTGTCCGCGCACGACGCCCTCGTCGAACAACCGCGTGTGGAAGGTGGCGGGTCCGAAGTCGTCGGTGAAGTATCCGTCGAGGGGTTCGAGGCTGCCGTTGAGGAAGAAGATGTTCCAGTGCACATCGGAGAACACGGCGATGTCGGGAATCTGCCTGGCCTGCAGGCCCGCGGCGAGCTTCTCGGACACCCCGTCGTAGCCGTTGAACGTCTGGATCTCGGCGTAGATCTCGGACTGGGAGTCGTTGAAGTCCTTGATGATCGTGGCGAGCCGGTCGCCGTTGTTGCCGGTCCACGGACTCCACATCACCACGTTGGTGCGGCCGGCGTATTCGGCCGGCGGTGCGACCTCGGGTTGGCCGAACGAGGCCGAGGATCCGGCAGTGGGGCTTCCGCAGGCCGACAGGATCGGCACGGCGGCGGAGGCCATCGCGGCGACGGTGAGGAACCGGCGCCGGCTCAGGCGTGCCGAGGTGAGCGGCGAGGGGCAGGAAATCGGGGACATGATCTCTCCTGGAGGGGTTTTCGTGATGCGGAAGAAGGGTGAGGTCAGCGGCGGACGGCGGCGCCGGCCATTCCGCTGATGATGTAGCGCTGGGCGAGCAGGAACAGCAGCAGCATCGGCACGACGACGAACGTGGTGCCGGCCATGATCGAGCCCCACTGGTCGACGCCTTCGGTCTCCTTCAGATACATCAGGCCGATCGGCAGCGTGCGCATCTGCACGGAATTGGTCACCAGTAGCGGCCAGATGAAGTCGTTCCACTCGTCGATGACGGCGATCAGTGCGACGGTGATCACCGCCGGCAGCGACATGGGCAGCACGAAGTGCACCAGCCGGCGCAGGTGCCCGGCGCCGTCGAGCTCAGCGGCCTCGAGGACCTCCGGGGCGATCCCGCGGAAATGCTGACGCAGCAGGAAGGTTCCGAACGCACTTGCCAGCCCAGGTAATACGATGCCGGCATAGGTGTTGATCAAACCGAGGTTGCCGACGGTGATGTAGTTGATCAGCAGGGTCACGTGGCCGGGTACCATCAACGCACCGAGCACCGCCACGAAGAGCAGGTTCCGTCCGGGGAAGGACAGGAACGCGAACGCGTAGGCGCTGAAGACGGCCAGGACCACCTTGAGCGTGGCGCCGACGGCGGTGACGACGAGCGAGTTGATCAGGAACCGGTCGAACGGGGCGGCCTCCCAGGCGCGGGCGAAGTTGTCGAGGACGAACTCGCTCGGGAGCCACTGCAGCGGCCACCGGTAGATCTCGGCCTCCGGCTTGAAGGCCGAGCTGAGCATCCACAGGAAGGGAGCGGCGAACACCAGGCCCGTCACGACGAGCGCGGGCAGCGACCGCAGTCGCGCGATGCGGCGGGGAACGAGGGTGGCCATCAGTAGTGCACCTTCTTCTCGACGTAGCGCATCTGGAACACCGTCGTCGCCATCAGCACCACGAACATGATCATCGAGCCGGCCGCGGCCGACCCGGCGTCGAACTCGCGGAATCCCTGCTGGTAGATGAACCAGCTGAGGGTCGTCGTGGCGCCGGCCGGCCCGCCTCCGGTCATCATCGCGATCAGGTCGAACGACTGGAATGCGGCGATGACCTGGGTGACGAGCAGGAAGAACGTCGTGGGTGAGAGCAGCGGAAGGACGATGTGCCGCAGCGACTGCCACCGGCCGGCGCCGTCGAGCCGGGCCGCCTCGAGTACTTCGGACGGAATGGACTGCAGGGCAGCGAGGTAGACGATGGCGACGAAGCCGACACCCTTCCACACCGCGACGATGATCAGGGCCGGCAGGGCCCACCGCCCGGACGTCGTCCAGTGCGGAGAGTCCGCGCCGACGACGGAGAACAGGACGCGGGACAGACCGTAGTTGGGGTCGAACATGAACAGCCAGATCGCGGCGACGGCGGCCCCGGAGAGGATGTGCGGGGAGAACGCCAGTGCGGTGACGGCGCCGCGGCCGGGCAGGCGCACGTTGAACAGCAGGCCGAGCGCCAGTCCTCCGCACAGGCTGGTGCCGACCACGCAGACCACCCAGATGCCGGTCAACCGGAGCACCCGCAGGAACGCGGGGTCGGTGAACAGAGCGAGGTAGTTGTCGAGACCGACGAACAACGGTTGCGGGGCGATCATGTCCCACCGGGTCAGGCTCAGATAGGCGTTGCCGACGATCGGCCAGTAGGCGAATACGACGATCAGCGCGAGGTTGGGCAGCGCGAACAGCGCGAACAACAGTCGCTCGCGGCGCCTGCGCCGGGTGCGGCCCGGCCGAGGTGCCGAGGCCGGGATGTCCGGGGAGCGGACCGCCGGGTCCGTCTCGCGCCGGGTCAGTGTCACGGACACGTCCACCGTCCTTGTCGAAATAACATCGAGTAGTTAAGAACCGAAGCGGCCGGGACGATGGTGGCACCGGTTCCGGCGCCCGGTCAAAACGGGCCGGAAGGTCTCCGGTACGCGGTCGCGGAATCCAAAAGTGCGCGAAAAAATCTGCAAAGCAATGTTTTTGGATCTCCAAGTCGGGGAGGGTTCCCGTCCGGGTTGCTTGCGGTTGGTGGCCCGTCGGCCATCATTTCCCGGTCCGTTCACGCGGAGTTAATAACACGACTGGTGATATAAAGTCCGTGTCGATCATCAGAACGAGAGGAGGTGATGCGCGATGTCCAGAGCGAGCCGCAACCCCCGCCAGGAAAGGCTCGACGCGATCCTCGAATCGCTGCTGGCGGACGAACGTGCCACGGCCCAGGCCCTTGCCGAGCGGTTCGGTGTGTCGCTGATGACGGTGCACCGCGACCTCGACGAACTGCAGCGCCGCGGCGTCGTCCGCAAGTTCCGCGGCGGTGTCAGCATCGAGCGCACCGGCACCTACGAGATCGCCGCGGCGGTCCGGCGCCGCCTCGCGCTGCCGCAGAAACTGGCGCTCGGCGCCGCCGCGGCGCAGACCGTCGCCCCCGGCACGTCGATCATGCTCGACGACTCGACCACCGTCGCGACGATGATCGACCACCTGGCCGGTGCCGAAGACCTGCGGGTGGTCACCAACTATCTGCCGGGCCTCGCCGCCCTCGCCCGTCACGCCGCTGTCGAGACCGTGGCTCTCGGCGGCACATACGACGTCGGGCACGAGTCGTTCCTGGGCGCCGGAGCGCTCGCCGCCGTCCGCGGCGTGCGGGTGGACACCCTGTTCCTGTCCACCACCACCGCGGACGCGGACGGGCTGTACCACCAGGAGGATTCGATCGTCTCGCTCAAGGCCGAGATGCTGCGCGTCGCCGACCGGCGCGTCCTGCTGCTCGATTCCGGAAAGATCGGCCGCCGATCCTTCCATCTCGTCGCCGGCTGGGACGCGATCGACGACGCGATCGTCGACGACGCCGCACCGGCCCACTTCGTCGACGCTCTGCGCACCCGCGGAATCCGGGTCCAGGTCGTCCGCGTACCGCCCACCCCGAACCCGGATCAGGAGTAGCCCCGAATGCACACATCCCCCGCCGTCCACGCGGTGCTCTGGGACATGGATGGCACCCTCGTCGACACCGAGCCCTACTGGTTCCGCGCCGAGCGGGAACTACTGGCCGCGTTCTCGATCCCGTGGAGCGACGGGCAGGCAGCCGAACTCGTCGGCTGCGCGCTGCCCGAGACCGCCCGGGTGCTGCAACGTGCCGGGGCGGACCTGCCCGTCCGCGCCATCGTCGACGGGCTCGTCGACTCGGTCGTGACCCAGGTGCGGCAGGCGGTCCCGTGGCGGCCGGGTGCGCGGGAACTGCTCGGCGAGCTCGCCGCGGCGGATGTGCCGTGCGCGCTCGTCACGATGAGCGAACGGCCCCTCGCCGACGAGATCGACCGCCTGCTGCCCACCGGCACGTTCCGGTTCCTGGTCACCGGCGACATGGTGAGCAACGGCAAGCCTCACCCCGAGCCGTACCTGCGGGCCGTCGAGGCGCTCGGTGACGACCTGGGCGCACCGCTCGACCCCGCACGCATCGTCGCGATCGAGGACTCGTTGCCAGGACTGGCGTCGGCCCGCGCCGCCGGCGTCGTGACGCTGGGGGTACCGAACGTGGTTCCGCTGCCCGAGAACCCGGGGCACACCCTGTGGCCCACCCTGGCGGGACGCTCGATCGCGGACCTGAACGACCTCGTCTGCCCGAACTGAGCGGACCGAACCGGTGGCGGAGCGAGCCCGTTCCTGCTCCGCCACCGCACGAGTCAGGCGCTCAACCGCATACCGGTTTCGGCGTCGAACACGTGCACCCGCGCCGGGTCCGGTTGCAGTCGCACCACCGTGCCCGCCGGCGGCGGGTT
The DNA here is from genome assembly GCF_021441945.1 of Rhodococcus sp. DMF-1. Taxonomy (NCBI): domain Bacteria; kingdom Bacillati; phylum Actinomycetota; class Actinomycetes; order Mycobacteriales; family Nocardiaceae; genus Rhodococcus; species Rhodococcus sp. DMF-1. The sequence continues at coordinate 4,405,450 of NZ_CP090442.1, read as the reverse complement.
GTGTCCGTCGGTGCGGAACACCACATCGCGGCGGTCGCCCTCGACCGCGGCGCCACCGTAGACGTAGGCGTCCGCCCCGAGTTCCTCGACCATGTCGACGGTCACGTCGAATCCGGAGTCGCCCGCGGACAACGCCAGGTGCTCCGGGCGAAGGCCGATCGTCACCGTGGCACCCCGCGCGGCGGCGAGCACGTGCCGCGGCACGGGCACGAGGTGCCCGCCGATCCGCACCCCGCCGTCGGCGATCGGCGCCTCGAACAGGCTCATCGCCGGAGAGCCGATGAAGCCGGCGACGAAGGCGTTCGCCGGCCGGTCGTACAGCGCCCGCGGCGTGTCCACCTGCTGGAGCCGGCCTCCGTCGAGCACGGCGACCCGGTCCCCCATGGTCATGGCCTCGACCTGGTCGTGCGTGACGTACACCGTGGTCACGCCGAGCCGCCGGGTCAGGCGCGCAATCTGGTTACGGGTCTGCACGCGCAGCTTCGCGTCGAGGTTGGACAGCGGTTCGTCCATCAGGAAAACCTGCGGGCTGCGCACGATGGCCCGGCCCATCGCCACCCGCTGCCGCTGCCCGCCCGACAGGGCCTTCGGCTTGCGGTCCAGGTAGGCCGTGAGATCGAGCATCGCCGCGGCCTCCCGCACGCGGGCGACGCGCTCGTCCTTCGGGACCCCGGCGATCTTCAGCGCGAAGCCCATGTTCTCCGCGACGCTCATGTGCGGGTACAGGGCGTAGTTCTGGAACACCATCGCGATGTCGCGGTGGCGCGGTTCGACGTCGGTGACGTCGCCGGCGCCGATGAGCAGCCGCCCGGAGTCGACGTCCTCGAGCCCAGCGAGCATCCGCAGCGAGGTCGACTTGCCACACCCGGAGGGGCCGACGAGGACGAGGAACTCGCCGTCGGCGATGCGCAGGTCCAGCGCATCCACTGCCGGGGACTCGGCCCCCGCGTAGTGCCGGGTGGCGTGGTCGAAGGTCACTGAAGCCATTGTCTCGAAATCCCTTCACGGGCAGGAACGTGCCCGACGATCCGTGGTGAACGGACGAATGTCCACCGGCCAGTCCACCCGGTACAGGTGACGGTCCGGTACCGCCCGGGCCAACGGGTGGTGTCCGCTCGGCGTCCGGGACCGCGCCCCGACGCGCGCCGAGGGCCGGGCGGTCGCACAATGATGCGATGCCGGACCGCGGATTCACCCACACCCAGCTCGCCGCGCGGGCTGCCTATCTGCTGCGCGGCAACGACCTCGGCACGATGACCAGCGCCGCCCCGAAGCTGTACCCGCACATGTGGAGCTGGGACGCGGCGTTCGTCGCGGTGGGGCTGGCCCCGTTGAGCGTCGAGCGGGCCGTCGTCGAACTCGACACCCTGCTCTCCGCGCAGTGGCGAAACGGCATGATCCCGCACATCGTGTTCGCGAGCGGGGTGGACGGCTACTTTCCGGGACCGGCGCGGTGGGCCTGCACCGACCTGGCCGCCGCTGCCCCGCAGGGGCCGCAGACCTCCGGCATCACCCAGCCACCCGTGCACGCCATCGCGGTGCAGCGGATCCTCGACCACAGCCGACGGCACGGGCGCACCACCCGTGCCGTCGCCGAGGAGTTCCTGGACCGTCGCTGGCCCGACCTGGTGCGCTGGCACCGGTGGCTGGCCCGGGCCCGCGACCTCGACGGCAACGGCCGCATCGCGCTCTACCACGGCTGGGAATCCGGCATGGACAACTCGCCCCGGTGGGACGCGGCGTACGCCAACGTCGTCGCGGGGGCGGTGCCGACGTTCCGGCGCGAGGACCTCGCCCATGTCGGCGACGCGAGTCAGCGGCCCACCGACGCCGAGTACGCCCGCTACCTGTGGCTGCTCGAGGAGATGAAGGAGGTGCGCTACGACGACGACGCCCTGGCCACGGCCATGAGCTTCGCCGTCGAGGACGTGTTCGTCAGTGCCGTGTTCGCGCTGGCGTGCGAGGTGCTCGCCGTCATCGGGGAGGAGCATTCGCGCCCGAATGCGGACGTGCGTGAGCTGCACGAGTACGCGGACCGGTTCCGTCGCGGCGTGCTCGACACCACCGATCCGCGTACCGGCGCCGCCAAGGACTTCGACCTGCGCAGCGGCCGCTGGATGGCCACCGACACGATCGCGATGTTCGCGCCGTTGCTGTGCGGGGGTCTGCCCCGCGGCACCGAACGGGCCCTGTTGCGCACCTTCGAGGGCCCGAAGTTCTGCGGGCACCCCGACCTGCGCTACGCCGTGCCACCCTCGACGTCCCCCGTCTCCCGGGACTTCCGTTCGCGCGAGTACTGGCGGGGACCGGTGTGGCCGGTGATGACGTGGCTGTTCTCGTGGACGTTCGCCCGCCGCGGCTGGGCGGAGCGCGCCCATCTGCTGCGAGCGGAGGGCTTGCGGCAGGCGAGCGACGGCTCGTTCGCGGAGTACTACGAGCCGTTCACCGGCGAGCCGCTCGGCAGCATGCAGCAGTCGTGGACCGCGGCCGCGGTGCTGGACTGGCTGGGCTGAGCCGCCCGGGCCGGCAGCCGCGCGCCCGCCTGTCGGCCGCGTCGGCACTCGACGCGGCGAACGACCGAGGGTTGCGCGGCTGCCGGACGGATCACCGGTCGCTCACAACGCCCCCAGTGCCTCGCAGGCCTTGCGAACTCCCTCACCGTAGGCCGGATCGGCCTGCGTGCAGTTGGCGATGTGCCGTTCGATCGTCGTCACCGATGCCCCGGTGATCGCGCGCGCGGTGTTCTCGAACAGCACGGTCTGCTGCTCGGCGGTCATGGCGCGGAACAGGATCCCGGGCTGCTCGAAATAGTTGTCGTCGTCTGCGCGGTAGTCGAATCGGTCCGCGACGGCACCGACGGTCAGCGGCGGGTCGGCGTACCCGCGTTGCTCCTGGAATCGGCCGTACGAGTTCGGCTCGATGCTCGGGACGCTGCCCTGGTTGCCGTCCACCCGCATCGCGCCGTCGCGGTGGAAGGAGTTCACGTGGGCGGCGGCCCGGGGGCAGTTCACCGGGATCTGGTGGTGGTTGACGCCGAGCCGGTAGCGTGCGGCGTCCCCGTACGAGAAGAGCCGGCCCTGCAGCATCCGGTCGGGCGAGAACCCGATGCCCGGGACGACGTTCGCAGGGGAGAACGCGGCCTGCTCGACGTCGGCGTGGTAGTTGTCCGGGTTGCGGTTCAGCTCCAGCTCCCCCACCTCGAGGAGCGGATAGTCCTTCTTGGACCACACCTTGGTCAGGTCGAACGGGTGGTAGCGGTAGGTCGCCGCGTCGGCCTCGGGCATGATCTGCACGTACAGCGTCCATTTCGGGTGGTTCCCGGCCTCGATCGCCTCGTACAGGTCCCGCTGGGCGGATTCGCGGTCGCCGGCGATCACGGCCGCGGCCTCCTCGTCGGTGAGGTTCCGGATGCCCTGCTGGGTGCGGAAGTGGAACTTCACCCACGACCGGGCGCCCGCGGCATCGACGAACGAGAAGGTGTGCGAACCGAATCCGTGCATGTGCCGGTAGCCGTCGGGGATGCCGCGGTCGGACATCACGATCGTGATCTGGTGCAGGGCTTCCGGCAGATTGGTCCAGAAGTCCCAGTTGTTCTCGGGGTCGCGAAGGTTGGTCCGCGGATCGCGCTTCACGGCATGGTTGAGGTCGGGGAACTTGAGCGGATCGCGGAAGAAGAACACCGGGGTGTTGTTGCCGACGATGTCCCAGTTGCCCTCCTCGGTGTAGAAGCGGACGGCGAAGCCGCGGATGTCGCGTTCCGCGTCGGCGGCGCCGCGCTCGCCGGCGACGGTGGAGAACCGGACGAACACCTCGGTCTGCTTGCCGATCTCGGAGAACAGCGCGGCCCGGGTGTGCCGCGTGATGTCGTGGGTGACGCGGAAGGTGCCGAACGCGCCGGAACCCTTTGCATGCATGCGCCGTTCGGGGATCACCTCACGGTCGAAGTGCGCGAGCTTCTCGAGGAACCACACGTCCTGGAGGAGCATGGGTCCGCGGGCCCCGGCCGTGAGACTGTTCTGGTTGTCCGGCACAGGTGCGCCGGCAGCGGTGGTGAGTCCGTTGTGGTCGGTCATCGATCACTCCTGTCTGGTCACCCCGGTGGGGTGAACGTCTCTGCGCTCAGCAGTGTTTCGTGCGGAGCAGTGTCCCGTCGTCTCAATTTGACACGCACACTCGGAATCAGAGGGTGATGCCGAATTCTCGGATCTTGCGGTAGATCGTCGCCCGCGACATGCCGAGGGCCTTCGCGGCGGCCACCTTGTCGCCGCCGTGCAGCGCCAGCGCCTCCACGATCGCGTCCCGCTCGAGGGACTCGAGCCGGGTCAGACTCCGGCGGGTCGTCGCCCGGCACTCGGCGGGCAGGTCGGCCGGCTCGACGGTCCCGGATCGCCGCCGCCGGCAGAGCTCGTCGAGGACGCCGCGCAGATGGGTCACGTTGCCGCTCCACGACAGCCGCATGAGCTGGTTCGCCGCGGCCGGGGAGAGCGTGAGGCCGGAGGCGCCGGCGGCGTCGAGCAGGAACCGGACCAGGTCGGGCACGTCCTCGAGTCGATGCCGCAGCGGGGGAACGGAGATCGTCTTCGGGAAGAGGCGGAGCAGCGCGTGGGTGTCGCTCTGCCCCTGCGGCGGCTGCATGGTCAGGGCGACCCACGGCGCGGGCGCGCGCGTGTCCTGGGCGACGGCCTGCAGGAACGACTCGAGCGCCGCGAACTGGTCGTCGCCGAGGACGTGGGCGTGCAGCACGGCGAGGTCGCCACCGTCGTCGAGGGTCGCAGCCGCGCGTTCGGGCAGCTCGTCGCCGTCGAGCTGGACCGCGTCGAGGACCGTCAGGGCGTGCCCGGACCGGACGTGGTCGTGCGCCGCCCGGATCAGGGCGGCCTTCCCGACGCCCGGCTCACCGTCGAGGACGAGCCATTCGCCGCGCCGGCACGCCTCGACGACGCCTTCGACGGTGCGCTGCCACTGGGTGCTGCGGCCGGCCAGGGCGCGCGGCGCGGGTGGGGCGACGGCCCGGGTGGACCGGCTCCGGGCGACCTGTTCCTTGATCCGCACGACCCCGCCGGCGAGCCGGTCGTCGACGAAGGTGGGCTGGTAGGACAGCCGGGCCGTGGTCCCGCTCGGCAGGTCGGCGAGCAGGGTGAACGGCTCGTGCCGTCCCCGCGCGTCGCGGGTCCGGTCGATGATCGCGGCCTGGTCGCGCGAGTCGAACCGCTGCTGGGTGAGGGCGTTCATCATCAGGACCTCGTCGCCGATCGCGATGACCGGACGGCCCGAGTGCTGGCATGCCGCGTGGTAGTCGTGCAGCAGCGCCCGGTCCAGCTCGTTGGCGTCCTCGAGGATCCGCTCCCGGATGCGGGTGGCGGCGAGCTTGGCGAACGAGAGCAGCAGCGAGTTCGTGTTCTCGGCCTCGGTGGTCAGGTCCACCACGCCGAGCAGGGCCCCGGTGACGGGATGGGTCACGAGTGCGCCCGCGCAGGAGAACTTGCGCAGATGCCCGCTGTAGTGCTCGTCGCCCCGGATGAGCAGCGGCGCGCCGACCTCGAGCGCGGTGCCGATGCCGTTGGTGCCGACCTGGGACTCGGAGTACCGGAACCCCGGTGCGAGGTGGACCCGGTCCAGCGCGCCGAGCAGGCGACGGTCGCCGCCGTAACGGCTGAGCACGGTGCCCTTGCCGTCGGTGAGGATCAGGCTCACCGGTTCGTTCTCGATCTCCGCCGCCAACGCGCGCAGCACCGGCCGGGCCGCCCGGGTGAGGACGGTGTCGGTGGGAAGGGCTTCGACGTAGTCCGCGGCCGGGCGATCGGCGTCGACCTTGGCCTCCCGGGAACGCACCCAGGACACCCGCAGCCAGTTGCGGACCCGCCGATCGCCGAGATCGGGGAAGTCGCCCGCACGGACCGATTCGCCCGATTCCTGAAGCGAATGCCCGTCCCGGGAACCGCTCCGGTTGTGTTCACCCACCTCGATCTCCCGGTCGTCCGGAGTTGTCACGCCACCTTCTCCTCGGATCTCGCAAGAGCAAAGGTAATCACATCGATTGTGACCTGAGTCTCACATTGAGACAGATCGGGGTTGCACACCGGGGTTGTATCGGCACCCACACCCCACCGTCCACGGCTGGCACAGAGCCGGCTCCCGATCCAGGAGGCGCACATTGAGTAGGCAGAGCCTGACCAAGGCCCATGCAAAGATCACCGAGCTGACGTGGGAACCGACGTTCGCGACGCCGGCCACCCGCTTCGGCACCGACTACACGTTCGAGAAGGCCCCCAAGAAGGACCCTCTCAAGCAGATCATGCGGTCCTACTTCCCCATGGAGGAGGAGAAGGACAACCGGGTCTACGGCGCGATGGACGGCGCGATCCGCGGCAACATGTTCCGCCAGGTCCAGCAGCGCTGGCTGGAGTGGCAGAAGCTGTTCCTCTCGATCATCCCGTTCCCGGAGATCTCCGCGGCCCGCGCGATGCCGATGGCCATCGACGCGGTGCCCAACCCCGAGATCCACAACGGTCTCGCGGTGCAGATGATCGACGAGGTCCGGCACTCGACGATCCAGATGAACCTCAAGAAGCTCTACATGAACAACTACATCGATCCCGCCGGGTTCGACATGACCGAGAAGGCGTTCGCGAACAACTACGCGGGCACCATCGGCCGGCAGTTCGGGGAGGGCTTCATCACCGGTGACGCGATCACCGCGGCCAACATCTACCTGACCGTGGTCGCGGAGACCGCCTTCACGAACACCCTGTTCGTGGCGATGCCCGACGAGGCCGCCGCCAACGGTGACTACCTGCTGCCCACCGTGTTCCACTCGGTGCAGTCCGACGAGTCGCGCCACATCTCCAACGGCTACTCGATCCTGCTCATGGCCCTGGCCGACGAGCGGAACCGGCCGCTGCTCGAACGCGACCTGCGCTACGCCTGGTGGAACAACCACTGCGTGGTCGACGCCGCGATCGGCACGTTCATCGAATACGGCACCAAGGACCGCCGCAAGGACCGCGAGAGCTACGCCGAGATGTGGCGGCGGTGGATCTACGACGACTACTACCGCAGCTACCTGCTCCCCCTCGAGAAGTACGGGCTCACCATTCCGCACGATCTCGTCGAGGAGGCGTGGAAGCGCATCACCGAGAAGGGTTACGTCCACGAGGTGGCCCGGTTCTTCGCCACGGGCTGGCCGGTGAACTACTGGCGGATCGACGCCATGACCGACGCGGACTTCGAGTGGTTCGAGGAGAAGTACCCCGGCTGGTACTCCAAGTTCGGCAAGTGGTGGGAGAACTACAACCGCCTCGCCTACCCCGGCCGCAACAAGCCGATCGCGTTCGAGGAAGTCGGATACCAGTACCCGCACCGCTGCTGGACCTGCATGGTGCCGGCCCTGGTCCGCGAGGACATGGTCGTGGAGAAGGTCGACGACCAGTGGCGGACCTACTGCTCGGAGACGTGCTACTGGACCGACGCGGTCGCCTTCCGCGGTGAGTACGAGGGCCGGCCCACGCCGAACATGGGCCGTCTCACCGGTTTCCGGGAATGGGAGACCCTGCACCACGACAAGGATCTCGCCGACATCGTGCAGGACCTCGGGTATGTGCGCGACGACGGCAAGACCCTCGTCGGCCAGCCGCACCTCGATCTCGAACCGAAGAAGATGTGGACCCTCGACGACGTGCGGGGCAACACCTTCCAGAGCCCGAACGTCCTGCTGAACCAGATGACGGACGAGGAGCGCGCAGCGCACATCGCGGAGTACCGCGCCGGCGCCACGCCGCTCTGACACCGGGCCCGGCGGGCGGCGCCGCACCACATCCGGCGCCGCCCGCCGACACCACCAGCACAGAAATTCACGAGCCCAGGAGACACCCCCGTGGCCGACACGCACCGTATCAACTTCGAGCCCGTCGACATCGAGATGGAGGTCGGCGAGGACGAGTACATCCTCGACGCCGCCTTCCGGCAGGGCATCCACCTGATGCACGGCTGCCGCGAGGGTCGCTGCTCGGCCTGCAAGTCCTTCGTCCTCGACGGCGACATCCAGATGGAGGACTACTCGACGTTCGCCTGCAACGACGCCGAGACCGACGAGGGGCACGTGCTGCTCTGCCGTTCGACGGCCTACAGCGACTGCACCATCGAACTGCTCAACTTCGACGAGGACGAACTCCTGGGTGGTATCCCCATCCAGGAGGTGCGCACCCGGATCACCGCGATCGAGCCGATGACCAAGGACATCGTGTCGCTGCAACTGCAGCCCGTCGAACCCACGGAGTACGACTTCAAACCGGGTCAGTACTCGGACCTGCAGATACCGGGAACCGAGGAACATCGGTCGTTCTCCATGGCGACGACCCGATCGACGCCGGGACACGTCGAGTTCCTCGTCAAGAAGTACCCCGGCGGAAAGTTCGCCGGCCTGCTCGAGGACGGTATCGCGGTGGGCGACGAGATCGCGCTCACCGGGCCCTACGGATCCTTCACCATCAAGGACGGTCACGTCCTGCCGATCGTCTTCGTCGGCGGCGGCGCCGGCATGGCCCCGATCCTCTCGCTCCTGCGGCACCTGAGCGAGACCGGCAGCACGCGACCCGTCCGGTTCTACTACGGTGCCCGCACGCCGGCCGATCTGTTCTACGTCGACGAGATCCTCGAACTGGGAAAGACGTTGACGGACTTCGTGTTCACGCCCTGTCTCTCGGAGTCGTCGGAGCCGGCACCGTCCGGCCTGCCGGACGTCGAGGAGGGCAACGTCACCGACGTCGTGGGCCGCCGCGAACCGGAGATCCACCGGTGCGAGGTCTACCTGTGCGGGCCACCGCCCATGGTCGACGCGGCTCTGGAACTGCTCGAGGTGCACAACACCCCGAAGGACCAGATCTTCTACGACAAGTTCACCAGCCCGGCCTTCGAGTAGGCGCCGTAGGAAACCACACCGCTCCTTCACCGACAGAAGTGAGATACGAGATGACCGCAACCACCGAGTCCAAGCAACGCAGTTTCCCGAAGATCGAGTTCACCGACTCCGAGGCCGGCGCGCTGGAGTTCCCCAGCTCCCGCAGCCGCACCTTCACCTACTACACGCCCGCCAAGAAGCGCTCGACGATGTACGAGGACGTCACCGTCGACGTGCAGCCCGATCCCGAACGGCACCTGTCGCAGGGCTGGATCTACGGCTTCGGCGACGGGCCGGGCGGATACCCCAAGGAATGGACGACCGCGAAGTCGTCGAACTGGCACGCCTTCCTCGACCCCAACGAGGAATGGGACCAGACGATCTACCGCAACAACGCGGCGGTCGTGCGCCAGGTGGACCTGTGCCTGCAGAACGCCAAGCGTGCCCGCGCCTACGACGGCTGGAACACTCCGTGGCTGAAGTTCATCGAGCGCAATCTCGGCGCCTGGATGCACGCGGAGAACGGTCTGGCGCTGCACGTGTTCACCTCCATCCAGCGCTCCGGCCCCACGAACATGATCAACACCGCGGTGGCGGTCAACGCGGCGCACAAGATGCGGTTCGCGCAGGACCTGGCGCTGTTCAACCTCGACCTGTCCGAGGCCGGGATACCGTTCGAGGGGGCCGCCCACCGGGAGGTCTGGCAGTCCGCGCCGGAATGGCAGCCCACCCGCGAGGTCGTCGAGCGGCTGACCGCGGTGCCGGACTGGTGCGAGCTGCTCTTCGCCACCAACATCGTCTTCGAGCAGCTCGTCGGCTCGCTGTTCCGCACCGAACTGATCATGCAGATCGCCGCCCGCAACGGCGACTACATCACGCCGACGATCGTCGGCACCGGAGAGCACGACTACGACCGGGATCTCGCCTACACGCGCAACCTCTTCCGGATGCTCGTCCGCGACGAGCAGCACGGGGAGTCGAACAAGGAGTTGTTCGGGACATGGCTGGCGACGTGGGTGCCGCGCTGCCTCGACGCGGCCCGCGCCCTGCAGCCGATCTGGTCCCAGCCGGCGGACAAGGCGGTCACGTTCGCCTCCAGCCTCGACGCCGCCGAGGCGAAGTTCCGTTCCCTGCTCGAGGATCTCGGGCTCGACATCCCGAAGGAGTTGGACCAGTGAGCATGCAATTCGGATCGGCCACCGAGTTCTCCAACATGTGTGGCGTCACCCTGATGAACACCCCGATCGGACGTGTCGTCGCCGACGTCATGGGCGCCAAGGAGGGAGTGGAGCTGACGGAGTACCCGTCGATGATCCGCGTCGACGGCGTGAACCGCCTCGAATTCGACTACGCCGAGCTCACCGACGCCCTCGGTGAGGACTTCGACGGATCGATCTTCGAGGAGATCAGCTCCACCCACTACGGGCGCATGGTGCATCTCGACGACAAGACCATGCTCTTCGCCAGTCCCGAGGACGCCGCCGAGTACATCGGATTCGATCTCACGGCGCACTGACCGCAGCCGTCCGGGCCCGCCCGCCGGGCCCGGACGGCTCCCGATCCACCACCGGCACACGACAGAACGAGGGAAGCGATGTACGAGAAGGACGGCCAGCAGTACTTCATCGTGGACGGCCACGTGCACATCTGGGACGGCCGCGAGTCGAACCAGAAGAACGTGCACGGACGGCAGTTCATCGACTGCTTCTACGACTACCACAAGAACCTCAGCCCCGAGGAGGAGGTGTGGGACTACGACACCTACACCTACTACGGTGGCGAACGCCTCATGAAGGACCTCTTCGTGGACGGGCACGTGGATCATGCGATCTTCCAGGCCACCCTGCTGAGCGAGTTCTACCACAACGGGTTCGGGCAGACCGAGGAGGCGTTCGAGCTCACCCGCAAGCACCCGGACAAGCTCACCTACAACCATGCCTACGACCCCCGCCACGGCGAGGCCGGACTCGAGCAGCTGCGCCGGGACGCCGAGCGGATGAACCTTCAGGGCGTCAAGCTGTACACCGCCGAATGGCACGGTGACTCCCGCGGATACAAGCTCGACGACCCGTGGTCGAGGCGTTACCTCGAGGAGTGCATCGAGCTGGGCATCAAGAACATCCACGTGCACAAGGGCCCGACCATCCGCCCGCTCGACCGGGACGCCTTCGACGTCGCCGACGTGGACAAGGTCGCCACCGACTACCTCGAGCTGCGGTTCGTCGTCGAGCACGTGGGCCTGCCCCGGCTCGAGGACTTCTGCTGGATCGCGACCCAGGAATCGAACGTGTACGGCGGTCTGGCCGTGGCGATTCCGTTCATCCACACCCGCCCCCGGTACTTCGCCCAGATCATCGGCGAACTGCTCTACTGGCTCGGCGAGGACAAGATCCTGTTCTCCAGCGACTACGCGCTGTGGACACCGAAGTGGCTGATCGAGAAGTTCGTGGACTTCCAGATCCCCGAGGACATGACCGAATACGCGCCGATCACGATCGAGCAGAAGAAGAAGATCCTCGGTCTCAACGCCGCGGCGCTCTACGACATCGACGTTCCGGAACACCTGCGGCTGCCCGAGCCCGCCGGACAGGAGGGCGTGGAGGTGGCGGCGGGAGCTCGAGAGGCGGTGTCGTCGTGACCGCCGCACCGGTGTCGGGCAGCGATGTGCTCGCCGCGCTCGGCACCGTGGTCGACCCCGAACTGGACGAGCCGATCACCGATCTCGGTTTCGTGCGGTCGGTGGTGCTCGACGACGACGGGGTCACCGTGCACCTGCGGCTGCCCACCGCGTTCTGTTCACCGAACTTCGCGTACCTCATGGCCTCCGACGCCCAGGACGCGCTGCGCGCGATCGAGGGCATCGGCGAGGTGCGGATCCTGCTGGACGACCACCACGACAGCGCCAAGATCAACGCGGGGCTCGCCGCCGACGCCGGCTACCGGGGCACCTTCGGGTCCGAGGCGGAGGAGAACCTCGACGAGCTGCGCCGCACGTTCCGGCGCAAGGCGCACCTCGCCGCGCTGGAGCGCTGCCTCGAATCCCTGTTGCAGCACTCGTCCCTCACCGTCGACGACATCCCGTCGCTCACCCTGAGCGACCTGCCGCCGGGCCGGCACAAGTCGGCGCTGATGCGGCGACGGTTCGACATCGGCCTGAGCCTGTGCCCGGCCGGCCGGGTGTTCGTCGACGACGACGGGCGGCCGATCCCCCACGAGGCGGTGCCGATGCGGCTGCGTTTCGCGAAGTCCGTGCGGATCTCCATGGAGGGGAACGCGCATTTCTGCCGGGGCCTGCTGGCCACCCGGTACGCCGACGACGGCGAATCGGCAGCGCCCCGGGTCGCCGACGTCCGTTGTTCCGAAATCGTCAGGAGAGTGTCATGAAGGCCGTGCAGGTCGTGGGTTACCACACCAAGCTTCAACTCGACGACATCCCCGAGCCGAAGGTCGAAGGCCCGCTCGACGTCATCGTCCGCATCGGCGGGGCGGGGGTGTGCCGCACCGACATCCACATCCTCGAGGGGCAGTGGGCCGAGAAGAGCGGCGTCGTCCTGCCGTACACCATCGGCCACGAGAACGCCGGCTGGGTGCATGCCGTCGGCGACGCGGTCACCAACGTCGCCGTCGGTGACAAGGTCATCCTCCACCCCCTCATCACGTGCGGGCTCTGCCGCGCGTGCCGGTTCGGCGACGACGTGCACTGCGAGAACAGCCAGTTCCCCGGCATCGACACCCACGGCGGCTACGCCGAGTACCTGCGCACCACCGCGCGCAGCGTGGTCCGGATCGACGACTCGCTCGAGCCGTCCGACGTCGCGGCGCTCGCCGACGCCGGGCTCACGGCCTACCACGCCGTCGCGAAGGCGGCGCGTGCGACGCGGCCCGGCGACGTGTGCGTCATGATCGGCGCCGGCGGTCTCGGCCACATCGGCATCCAGGTGCTCAAGGCGATCTCCGCGGCCACCCTGATCGTGGTGGACCGCAATCCGGCCGCGGTCGCCCTGGCCGTCGAGATCGGCGCCGACCACGGCATCGTCGCCGACGGCACCCACGTGCAGCAGATCCTGGAACTGACCGGCGGGCGCGGCGCCGAAGCCGTCGTGGACTTCGTCGGGGAGGGCGGCGCCACGAAGGACGGTGTCGCGATGCTGCGCCGCGCCGGCAACTACTACGTCGTCGGCTACGGCGAGAACATCGACGTGCCCACGATCGACGTGATCTCCACCGAGATCAACTTCGTCGGCAACCTCGTCGGCTCCTACAACGACCTGCAGGAGCTCATGGTCCTCGCCGCGCAGGGCAAGGTCGCGCTGCACACGACCAAGTACCCGCTCGAGCAGTTCCAGCAGGCGATCGAAGACCTCGACGCGGGACGGGTCCGCGGCCGCGCGATCCTGGTCCCCTGAACCGCATCCACCGGTCGGCACGAAAGGAAACCCAGTCATGGCAAAGGATCTGCGGTTCGCTCAGGAAGCACGCACCCTGCTCGAGTACGGCGTCAACGCCCTCGCCGACGCGGTCAAGGTGACGCTCGGTCCGAAGGGCCGCAACGCGGTGCTCGAAAAGCTCACCGGCCCACCCACCATCACCAACGACGGCGTCACGATCGCCCGGGAGATCCAGCTGCGGGACCCGTTCGCCAACATGGGTGCGCAGCTGGTCAAGGAAGTGGCGATGAAGACCAACGGCGTGGTCGGTGACGGCACCACCACCGCGACGGTGCTCGCGCAGGCCATGGTCCGCGAGGGCCTGCGCGCCGTCGACGCCGGCGCGAACCCGATGCGGGTGCGCCGCGGCATCGAACGCACCGTTCCCGTCGTCGTCGAGGCGCTGCGCGACCGGTCCGTGCCGGTGGAGGACCGCGCGGACCTGCGGCGCGTCGCGACGCTGGCCGCCAGCGACGACGAGTCCATCGGCGAGGCCATCGCCGAGGCCGTCTCGTACGTCGGCAGGTCCGGCATCGTCACCACCGAGGAGAGCGACACCCTCGGGATGTCGGTGAGCGTCGTCGACGGCATCGAATTCGACCACGGCTACATCTCCGGCTACATGGTCACCGACCCGGAACGCATGGAGGCGGTCCACGACAATCCGCTGATCCTGCTCACCAACAAGAAGATCAGCCAGGTGCAGGACATCATGCCGAGCATCGAGGCCGCCAAACGCGCCGACCGGCCCCTCGTCGTGCTCGCCGAGGACGTCGACGGCCCCGCCCTGCAGCTCCTCGTCGGCGGCAACATGCACAAGACGATGCAGTCCGTCGTCGTACGCGCGCCCGGATTCGGTCACCGGCGGGTCGCCGAGTTGCAGGACCTCGCGGTGGCGCTGGGCGGGCACGTGATCGCCAAGGACACCGGCGTCGAGCTGTCCGAGGTGACACGCGAGCATCTCGGGTCCTGCGACCGCATCACCGTCACCGAGAACGAGACCACCATCGTCGGCGGCCACGGCGACGCGAAGCTGCTCGAGGCCCGGATCGCGCAGCTCGAGACGCAGCTGGACCGCGCCCGGATCGACGCCGACCAGGACAGCCTCCAGCTGCGCATCGCCCGGCTCACCGGGCGGGTCGCGGTCATCCGGGTGGGCGGCGCCACGAGCGTCGAACTCAAGGAGCGCATGCTGCGCGTCGAGGACGCCCTCGCCGCCACCCGGGCCGCCCTCGAGGACGGCATCGTCGCCGGCGGCGGCACCGCGCTCGGTCAGGCGCACCGCGCGCTGGCCGATCTCGAGTTGTCCGGCGACGAGGCCATCGGCCGGGACGTCGTGCGGCGGGCCCTGCCCGAGCCGCTGCGGTGGATCGCGGTCAATGCCGGCTTCGACGGTGACGAGGTCGTCGAGGTCGTCGCGGGCCTGCCGTCGGGGCACGGCTTCGACGCCCTGACCGGTGAGTACGGCGACATGTTCGACGAGGGCATCGTCGACCCCCTCAAGGTCACGCGCGCCGCGCTCGAGAGCGCCGCGTCCATCGCGGCGCTGCTCATCACCACCGAGACCGCGATCGTGGAGGAGGTCGTCGGCAATCCCGGCGCGATCCACGCGCCCGGCTTCGGGGACCTGGCCGAGGGCATGGTCCGCCCGTCCAACATCTACTGAGCGCGGGGGACGGTCTCGGCGGCGGCCGGGCCCCGTCGGTCGCTTCCCTCCGGGGCGACCGGCCGCCGCCGTGTCCACCCGGCAGAATCGGAGTACGCAATGATCTTCATCGTGGTCAAGTTCCGGGTCCGTCCCGAGTACCGGGACGACTGGCTCTCGCTCACAAGGGAATTCACCGAGGCGACCCGCGCCGAACCTGGCAACCTGTGGTTCGAGTGGTCCCGCAGCGTGGACGATCCGTCCGAGTACGTGCTCGTCGAGGCGTTCCGCGACGGCGAGGCCGGCGCCGCGCACGTCGGTGCCGACCACTTCCGCAAGGGACTCGACGCCATGCGCCCCGCGCTGAGCGAGACGCCGAGGATCCTCAACACCGAGCTCCCTGGCGTCGAGTGGGCCCGCATGGGTGAACTCGAGATGGCCGGCTGAGGCGGTCACCGCTCCGTCGCGCGCACGAGCAGGCGCAGTTCCGCGCCGAGGGTGCACGCCCGCGGCAGATCGACGGGCCCGTTCTCACGCAGCTCGGTGGTCAGGCGCGTGACCCGGGCGATCGCGTCCGGGACTCGCGCCTGCCACCGCGCCAGGACCTCGTCGACGTCCGCCGGGCCGGTCGGCGCGCCGTCCCGGCGCAGGATCGCGGCGACGAGACCGTGGTGGCGATCGGCGAGTTCGTCCCGCGCGGTGGCGATCGCCGTGCTGTCCCACCAGGTGTGGGATCCGGTGGACAGGTCCGGTGACATCCCCTCGATCCCGAGCAGCGATCCCGTGGCGGCGTGCACCCGGGCGACGAGGCGGGCCGGGCAGTCCAGCGTGTGCGCGGTGTCGACCAGGGCCGGGCACTCGGCGAGAAACCCGAAGTCGGGGCCGTCGCCCGGCGCGGCGTCTGCGAGCAGATCCTCGACCCCGGCACGCAGCCGCGCGATCTCGGCGGTCACGTCGAGCGGCGACGGCCGCAACCGCAGGATCCACGAGGCCGCATGCTCGACGAATCCCTGCACGGCGCCGAGCCGCTCCCAGCGGTCGGCGCCGTCGCGTGCCTCGGCCCACCACCGGTCGGTGTCGAACACCGCCCGGATCACCGCGTACGCCCGGGCGACCGCCGGGGTGCGCACCCCGAGCCGTTCCTCGAGCTGATAGATCATCCCCGGACCGACGTGGTCGACGAGATCGGAGGCGATCCGGGTCGCGACGATCTCGCGGCGCAGGGGATGGTCCCGGATCTCGTCCCGCAGCACGGCGCGCATGCCGGCGGGGAAGTACTCGAGGGCGACGTCGGCGAAGACGGGGTCGTCGGGCACGTCCGACTCGAGCAGATCCCGGCACACGACGTTCTTCGACCGGGCGAGCAGCACCGCGATCTCCGGCCTGGTCAACCCGCGGCCGGCGCCGGCGCGGGCGGCCAGTTCCTGCACGGTGGGCAGCACCTCGGTGCTGCGCCGGAGTCCGCCGCCGGTCTCGAGGTGGATGATGAGCCGCTCGTGCCTGCCGAGCAGCCGGGCCGCGCGCGAGACGGCGAGTCCGAGCGCCACCGCCTGGTCCCGGTTCGTGCGCAGCACCGTCCGGGCCACCTCGTCGCGGGCGTCGTCGAGCAGCCGGTTGCGTTCCTCGAGGGTCAGACCTCCCCTGCGCCGGGCGGATTCGAGGGCGATCTTCAGGTTCACCTCGGCGTCGGAGGTGGCCACGCCGGCCGCGTTGTCGATGAAGTCCGCATTGACGCGCCCGCCCGCGGCCGCGAATTCGATGCGGGCCCGCTGCGTGAAACCGAGGTTCCCGCCCTCGCCGACGACGCGGCACCGCAGCTGCGAGGCGTCGACACGGACGGGGTCGTTTGCCGGATCCGCTGCTTCGGTGTGGCTTTCGGAGGATGCCTTGACGTAGGTGCCGACGCCGCCGTTCCAGAGCAGATCCACCGGGGCCGTCAGCAGCGCCTTGATCAACTCGTCCGGGGTGGTGGTCGGGTGGGACAGTCCGAGCAGGCGCCGTGCCGGTTCCGGGACGGTGACGGACTTCGCGGAGCGCGGCCACACGCCGCCCCCGGCGGAGAGGACGTCGCGGTCGAAGTCGTCCCAGCTCGATCCGGGAAGCTCGAACAGCCGCCGGCGCTCCGCGTAGGCACGGGCGGTGTCCGGGTCGGGGTCGAGGAAGATGTGCCGGTGGTCGAAGGCGCCGACGAGGCGCAGGTGCGGCGAGAGCAGCATCCCGTTGCCGAACACGTCGCCGGACATGTCCCCGATCCCCACCGCCGTCACCTCGGTGGTCTCGACGTCGATGCCGAGGTCGGTGAAGTGCTCGCGGACCGCGACCCACGCGCCGCGCGCGGTGATGCCCATCGCCTTGTGGTCGTATCCGCTCGATCCGCCCGAGGCGAAGGCGTCGCCGAGCCAGTAGTCGTACTCCGCGGCGATGGAGTTCGCCAGGTCGGAGAACCGGGCCGTGCCCTTGTCCGCGGCCACCACCAGATAGGCGTCGTCCCCGCCGTGGACGACGGTGCGGTCCGGATGCACGATCCGACCGTCGACGATGTTGTCGGCGAGGTCGAGCATTCCCCGGACGAACGTCGAATATGCCTGGGCGGGAGAAATATCCGGGTTTCTGCGGACGAACGCGCCCTTGGCGCCGACGGGGACGATGGGGGCGTTCTTCACGACCTGGGTCTTCATCAGGCCGAGGACCTCGGTGCGGTAGTCCTCCGGACGGTCCGAGAACCGCAGCCCCCCGCGGGCGACGGTGCCGCTCCGCACGTGGATGCCCTCCACGTCGTCCGAGTGGACGAAGATCTCGCGGTGCGGAACGACCGGTCCGGGGTCGGCCAGACGAGCGGAATCGAGCATGAATGCCCCGTACGGTTTCGCCGCACCGCGATCGTCGCGCTGGTACCAGTTGGTGCGCACGGTGGCGGTGACGAACGACTCGAGGCTGCGCAGGATGCGGTCCTCGTCGAGGCTTTCCGCCGCGCCGCGCCGTTCGGCGAGCGCCTGTCCGGCGGCGACGTCCCGATCGTGCCGGTCCGGGTCGAAGCGCGCCGCGAAGCAGGCGACGAGTGCCTCGACGAATCCGGCATGCCGGCAGAGCGTGTCGACGACGTACCGTTCCGACATGATCAGTCCCGCCTGGCGGGCGAAGCGGGCGGCGGCGCGGACCAGGGCGATGTCCCGCACGCCCACCTCGGCGACGACGGCGAGGCGGGAGTACCCGTCGACGACGGTGCGGCCCTGTGCGTGGGCGTCGAAGACCGCCGCCACCCGGCGCGGCGAACCCGGTTCCCACTCCGGGGGCGTGACGAACGCGAATCGATGCACCCGGCGGTCCGCGTCGCCGGTGGTCAGGAGTTCGTGATCGTCGATCCGCAGGCCGAAGTGCTCGAACGTGTGGACGGAGTCGGCGAGCAGCGGGTCCCGGCCCGGCCATCGCATGACGGCACAGGCGGTGCCGTCGGAGGACGAGTCCTCCACGAACAGCAGTGCCGGTCCGGCATCCTGTGCGCGCGCGAGGCGCCGCGCGGCCCCGGCGACGTCGGTGGGCGCCGGTTCGTACGGGTGCGTGAGGGCGGTGGTCATCGGTATGTCCTTTCGGTCACCCGGTGTGGGCCGTGGTGTGCCGCCAGTCTGCGGCGGACCGCCGAGAACGGACATGTACGCGATGTCCATGCAGAAGGCTGAACTTGTACTCGAGGTCCATCAGAAACCCGGGTCTGCGCTCCTACAGTTCGAGGAAACCGACGAAGGGAGAAGGACATGACCGCAGTCGAACTCGTACGGGGTGGCCCCGGGCTCGAGCAGGCACGTCGCATCGTGACGGAGATCCCGGGACCCCGGTCCCGCGAGCTGGCGCAGCGCCGCGCCGCCGCGCTGCCGGCGGGCCTGGCCAGCGGCGCCGAGATCTACGCGGCCGCCGGGGGCGGGGGTGTGCTCGTCGACGTGGACGGGAACTCCTTTATCGACCTCGGCTCCGGCATCGCCGTCACCACCGTCGGCAACTCCGCGCCGCGGGTCGTCGAACGCGCCACCGCACAACTGCAGCAGTTCACCCACACCTGCTTCCTCGCCACCCCCTACGAGCCGTACATCGAGGTCGCCGAGGCCCTCAACCGGCTGACCCCGGGCACGCACGCCAAGCGCACGGCCCTGTTCAACACCGGCAGCGAGGCCGTCGAGAACGCCGTGAAGTACGCCCGCGCGGCGACCGGCCGGTCCGCCGTGGTCACGTTCGACCACGCCTTCCACGGCCGCACGCTGATGACGATGACCATGACGGCGAAGAACCAGCCCTACAAGCACTCCTTCGGCCCGTTCGCCCCGGAGGTCTACCGCGCGCCGATGGCCTACCCCTACCGGTGGCCGAGCGGGCCCGACCGCGCCGCGGACGAGGCGTTCGAGCAGTTCCGGCTGCTCGTCGACGCCCAGATCGGCGCGGACCAGGTGGCGTGCGTCGTCGTCGAACCCATCCAGGGCGAGGGTGGGTTCATCGTCCCCGCCGACGGCTTCCTGCGGCGCGTCGCCGACTTCTGCCGGGACCGCGGCATCCTCGTCGTCGCCGACGAGGTCCAGACCGGAATCGCCCGCACCGGAGCGTGGTTCGCGTGCGAGCACGAGGGCCTCGTGCCGGACCTGATCGTCACGGCGAAGGGACTCGCCGGCGGGCTCCCGCTCGCGGCCGTCACCGGCCGGGCCGAGATCATGGACCGCGCCCACCCGGGCGGCATCGGCGGCACCTACAGCGGCAACCCCGCCGCGTGTGCCGCGGCGCTCGGCGTCTTCGAGACGATCGAGACCGAGCATCTGCTCGACCGCGCCCAGGAGATCGGCGCGCTGATGCTGCGGGAACTGCGCGAGATCGGCACCCGTCACCCCGTCGTCGGCGACGTCCGTGGCCGCGGCGCCATGGTCGCCGTCGAACTCGTCGAGCCCGGCACGACCACCCCCAACCGCGAAGCCGTCGCGGAGATCGCCCGGTACTGCCAGGCCCACGGAGTCCTCACCCTGACGGCCGGCACCTTCGGGAACGTGCTCCGGTTCCTGCCGCCGCTGTCGATCTCCGACGCGCTGCTCACCGAGGCGTTCTCGGTGCTGCGCGACGCGTTCGCCGCCCTCTGACCACCCCTACTTCCCCGAGGACCAGCACATGACCACCACCGCACCCGCACGCACGACCGGCCCCCTGCGGCCGCTCGAACTCCTCGGCGCCGACACCCTGCTCGACGCCGACGAACGCGACATCGCCGCCACCGTCCGGCGCTTCGTCGAGACCCGGCTCGCCCCCGAGGTCGGCAACTGGTTCGAATCCGCCACGCTGCCCAAGGAACTGGCGAAGGAGTTCGGCGCCCTCGGCGTCCTCGGCATGCACCTGGACGGATACGGGTGCGCCGGCACCAACGCCGTCAGCTACGGCCTGGCCTGCCTGGAACTCGAGGCCGGCGACAGCGGATTCCGCAGCTTCGTCTCGGTGCAGGGCTCGCTGTCGATGTTCTCGATCCACCGCTACGGCTCCGACGAACAGAAGGAGCACTGGCTGCCCCGGCTCGCCTCCGGCGACGCCATCGGATGCTTCGGCCTGACGGAACCCGACTTCGGTTCCAACCCCGCGGGAATGCGCACCCGCGCCCGCCGGGACGGGTCGGACTGGATCCTCACCGGCACCAAGATGTGGATCACCAACGGCAATCTCGCGGACGTCGCCACCGTATGGGCGCAGACCGACGAGGGCGTGCGCGGGTTCGTCGTGCCCACCGACACCCCCGGCTTCACCGCCAACCCGATCCACCGGAAGCTGTCGCTGCGGGCCTCGGTGACCTCCGAACTGGTGCTCGACAACGTGCGTCTGCCGGCATCGGCCGAGCTGCCGCTCGCCCGCGGACTCGGCGCTCCCCTGTCCTGCCTCAACGAGGCCCGGTTCGGCATCGTGTTCGGCGCGCTCGGCGCCGCCCGCAACAGCCTCGAGACCGCGTTGGACTACGCCGCCTCCCGGGAGGTCTTCGATCGGCCGCTCGCCGCCTACCAGCTCACCCAGGAGAAGCTGGCCGACATGACACTCGAGCTCGGCAAGGGCTTCCTGCTCGCGCTGCACCTCGGCCGCCTCAAGGACGAGTCCGGGGTCACTCCCGAGCAGATCAGCCTCGGCAAGCTCAACAACGTGCGCGAGGCCCTGGCCATCGCCCGCGAATGCCGGACCATTCTCGGCGCCAGCGGAATCACGCTCGAGTACTCGCCGCTGCGGCATGCCAACAACCTCGAGTCGGTGCTGACCTACGAGGGCACCAGCGAGATGCACCTGCTCTCGATCGGCCGCGCCCTGACCGGTCACGCCGCATTCCGCTGACCCGCACCGTCGACGCGTCGAAGGGACACACGATGACGACACCCGTTCTGCTGCAGCACTACATCGACGGCGAGTGGTTCGACGGCGAGGCCGATGCCCTGGTGAGCATCAGCCCCGCCGAGCCGGACGTCACCGTCGCGCACGGCCGCGCGGCCACCGGCGACGACGTCGACCGGGCCGTCGCCGCCGCGCGGGCCGCGGCCCGGCACTGGGCGCGGACCCCGGCGCACGAGCGCGGTGCCGTCCTGGCCCGGGCGGCCGCCGTCGTCGAATCGTCCGCGTCACGGTGGGGTGCGGAGCTCGCCCGGGAGGAGGGCAAGACGCGGGGCGAGGGCGTCGCCGAGGTGCTCCGCGCGGCCCAGATCCTGCGCTTCTACGGCGGCGAGGGCGACCGGGAGGCCGGCGAGGTGTTCGCCTCCCCGCGCCGGGGGGAGCAGATCCTGGTCGCGCGCAAGCCCGTCGGCGTGGTGGGGGTCGTCACCCCCTTCAACTTCCCCATCGCCATCCCCGCCTGGAAGATCGCCCCGGCACTGACCTACGGCAACACCGTGGTGTGGAAGCCGGCAGGCACCGTGCCGCTGCTGGCGATGCGGCTCGTGCAGGCCCTCGCCGATGCGGGCCTGCCGCCGGGGGTGCTCAACCTCGTCATCGGCGGCCGGGAGGTCGGCGCCGGCATCGCCGACCATCCGGGGATCGACGCGCTGACCTTCACCGGTTCGACCGCGGTCGGCCGGAGCCTCGCGGCGGCCGGGGCCGCGCGGGGCGTGCCCGTGCAGGCGGAGATGGGCGGCAAGAACGCGGCCGTCGTGCTCGGCGACGCGGACCTCGATCTCGCCGCCGAACAGGTGCTCCTCGGCGCGTTCCGGTCGTCGGGGCAGAAGTGCACGGCGACCTCCCGGCTGATCGTCACCGACGACGTCGCCGACGAGTTCGTCGGTGAACTCGTCGCCCGGATCGGCAAGTGGACCGTCGGCAATCCCCTCGACGAGCACGTCCACATGGGTCCGGTGGTCGATGCCGCGGCGCGGACCTCGATCCAGGCAGGTGTCGACGAGGCGGTCCGGCAGGGTGCCCGCGTGCTGTGCGGCGGCCGGCCGTACGAGGACGGTGCACTCGCGGCCGGGTTCTACGTGCCGCCCACCGTGCTCGAACTGCCCGGCACCGGGCTCGACGTGTGGCGGGAGGAGTTGTTCGGACCCGTCCTGGCCGTGTGCC
Source organism: Rhodococcus sp. DMF-1 (assembly GCF_021441945.1). Classification (NCBI taxonomy): domain Bacteria; kingdom Bacillati; phylum Actinomycetota; class Actinomycetes; order Mycobacteriales; family Nocardiaceae; genus Rhodococcus; species Rhodococcus sp. DMF-1. The sequence goes on along the minus strand of NZ_CP090442.1, from coordinate 4,382,934 downwards.
GCGCGGCGGACGCCGAGGCGGCGTTCGCGCTCGCCGACGACAGCGACTACGGCTTGTCGGCGGCCGTGTTCACCCAGGACCTCACCCGCGCACTCGGGGCGCTCGAGGACCTGGACGTGGGCATCCTGCACATCAACTCCGAATCCGCCGGCGCCGATCCGCACGTCCCGTTCGGCGGCGCGAAGAAGAGCGGCTACGGACCGAAGGAACAGGGCCGCGCCGCGCGGGAGTTCTTCACCCACACCACGACCGTCTACCTTCGCGGCGGGAGGCCGATCGCATGAGCCAGGGCGCACTCGACGGCATCGTCGTCGCCGATTTCACCCGGGTCCTCGCCGGCCCCTACGCCACGATGATGCTCGCGGACATGGGCGCCGAGGTCGTCAAGATCGAACGTCCCGGCACCGGCGACGACACCCGCGCGTGGGGACCGCCCTACGACGACGCCGGCACGGCCACGTACTTCAACTCGGTGAACCGCAACAAGACCTCCGTGGTCCTCGACCTCGCGTCGGAGCAGGGCCGGGCCGAGGCCCGCCGGCTCGTCGCGCGCGCGGACATCGTGGTCGAGAACTTCCGCGCGGGCACCATGGAGCGGCTCGGCCTGGGCTACGACGACCTGCTCGACGTCAACCCGGGGCTGATCTACTGCTCCGTCACCGGGTTCGGGAGCGGCGACGGAGCGGCCCTGCCGGGTTACGACCTGCTCGTGCAGGCCGTCGGCGGGCTCATGAGCATCACCGGACCCGAGGCCGGCACGCCGACGAAGGTGGGCGTCGCGGTCGTCGACGTGCTCACGGGCCTGCACGCCCTCGCCGGGATCCTCGCTGCGCTGCACCACCGGCAGCGCACCGGCGAGGGGCAGCGCGTCGAGACCAATCTCCTTGCCGCGCTGCTGTCGTCGCTCGTCAACCAGGGCTCGGCGTACCTCGGTGCCGGGGTGGTGCCGGGGATTCTCGGCAACCGGCACCCCAGCATCGCGCCGTACGAGGTGTTCCCGACCAAGGACCGGCCGCTGGCGCTGGCGGTGGGCAACGACAAGCAGTTCACCCGGCTCGCCGAGACGATCGGCGCACCGGAACTGGCCACCGACCCGCGGTTCTGCAGCAACCCGCTGCGCGTCGCGCACCGCGAGGAACTGTGCGAGGAGATCACCTCGATCCTCGCGACGGCCGGGGCCGACCACTGGTACGACGAACTCGCCCGCGTGGGTGTTCCGGCCGGACCCATCAACGACGTCGCCGAGGCCTTCGAGTTCGCGCGGCGACTCGGTCTCGACGCCGTCGTGTCGGTGCCCGGAAGTGCCACACCGCAGGTCGGAAACCCGTTGACCTTCTCCAGGACTCCGGTTCGGTACCGGTCGGCTCCGCCACCCCTGGGTGGAGCCGCGGACTGACCGGAGCGGCCCGGAGGAGTGCCCGTCCCGTCGCGTCCGGACGCGGCGGGACGGGCGTCGCGCGCCGACGGGAGCGCCGCCGGATCAGGGATGCGCGACGGCGCGATCCTCGGGCGCGGGAACGGCGGGCCGGCGGATCCCGAAGGACTCGAAACCGACGACGTACAGAAGGGTCACCAACGCGAACAGGTCCATGAACCCGAGGGCATTGCCGTGCAGGCCGTCGGCGACAGCCGGTTCGTGCAGCACGATCTCGGCGACCACGTAGTAGTACAGGACGAACGTGGTCACGGCGAGGGCGAACGTGATCGCCGCGCGGGACACCAGATTCGCTACGGCCCCGGCTGCCGTCGGCTTGTTACCGAAGGCGTTGGCCCACAGAATCATCCAGGCGACCCAGCACACGCCCAGCTGGGCCGGGAACTGATCGAGCGGGAAGCCCGGGTCGGCGGCTGTGCCGGAGCCGACGAGCACCGCACACACGGCGCGCAGTGCCACGAACAACACGGTGCCGAGCGCGATGTTGCCGATCGTCGAGACCAGCGCGACCCGCAGGCGGCTCCCGGCCAGTCGCCACGGCCAGTTCTCCAGGGTCTGCCCGGTGAGCACGATCGCGACGATGATCGAGTAGTACCAGCCGAGCAGTGTGTCGATGCCGAACAGAGCTGCGCCCTCTCGGACGGTGTCCGAGACCGCGGGTACTCCCAGGACGACGTAGAGCAGTGCGGTGGGGACGAGGAGGGTGACGATCTCGCAAGCACCGACCCACGGCTGTTTCAGGCCCAGATCGGTCCACGGCCAGTGCCCCCAGTTGAGCACCACCAGAACCCACGTGGAGAAGCCGAACAGGACGAACAGCGCGCCCGTGAAGTAGCCCAGGCCGTCGGGACGGTCGGCCGCGTAGGCGGGATACAGGTGACCGATCCCGCTCGCCAGGACGTAGGTGACGACGACGGCGAAAACCGAGGTGGCGCCGAGGAACACCAGTCCGCGCCACGGCTGCCGTAGCCGGTCGAATCCCCAGAACTCGAGGTTGAATCCGGCCCACACGACGAACAGGAGCGCCCAGAACAGGAGGGCATTGAACGGTAGCGGATACAGGTCGAACGGACTGAACTGCGGGTCGGCGAGCAGATACCACGCCGAGACGGAGACGGTGAGGACCACGGCGGTGTTGACGACACCGAATCCGAGCCACCCCGGGGACGTGTCGGCGTGCGAGCGTTCGGGCATGGGATACCGGAACCTTCTGTGATGCCCTCGAATCGAGGGGTGAGGGGAACGTCGGCCGAGGAGATCGGTGAGTGGCGTGGTGGCCGGAGCCGGCTGCCGGATCGCGGACCGTGTCCTCGACGGTTCTTCGTCAGCTCCGGCGGCGCAGTTCGGGACCGGCCGTGGGAGCGTGGAGCATCGGAGTGTCCTTCCCGTGAGGATGCGACTCGTGAGAATGTGACTCGGAGCACACTCGAAACGATCACGCGTCACAACCGTTGCGCCGCGTTGCATTCCCCGCCCGGGTCCGGATCGTCCGCCACCGCCGGCATCTGCCGGACCTCGACGGCCGCTCACCACTCCGTCGGGGTGTGGATCGCGTCGAGTTCCCGGCCACATCGTTCGCGGTGTGCGCGCTGTCGGTCACCCCGGACAACTCCCACTCTCACCTCACTAACAGCGCGATACACTGTTAGTGACTGTTAGGAGGTGGTGGGGATGGCCGACACGGAAGACCGCTACCTGGCCGGTGACGTCGACTTCGAAAGCGCCGCCGCCGACGCGCTCGGCACCCCGAGCATCGATCGCCGCGATCTGTTGCCCCTGTTGCGTGCGCTGCGGGCCGCGAAGCGTCCCGCAGCGTCCCTGCCCGCCCATGAAGCCGACCTCCTCGACGCCGGCGACGCACCCGAATCGCTCCTCGCCCTCGCCACCGCCGTCGCCGACCGGACCGCACGGATGCGCCGTCTGCTCGAGAACACCCTGACCGTCGAGCAGGCCGCCGAACGACTCGGCGGTGTCGGCCCCTCGCGCGTCCGACAGCGCGTCGGCGACCGCAGCCTGTGGGCGCTCAAGCGAGCGAACCGACTGCTGCTCCCCGCCGTGCAGTTCACCGACGACGGCCAGGTGCCCGGCCTCGACGCCGTCCTGCAGGCCCTGCCTGAGAACATGCAGCCCCTGTCGATCCACGGTCTGCTGACGACGCCGCAACCGTCCCTTGTCGTCGACGGTGCACCGACCTCGGTCGTCGACTGGCTGCTCACCGGCGGCGCCGTCGAGGACGCCCTGTCGGTCGTCGACCAGTACCTGACAGCCTGAGCCGCCGATGCCCCCAGCTCTGCCCCATCCGCCGGGCGTGGAGGCGCTCCGCGCGGCCGAAATCACCCCTGACGAATACCTGATCCTCGACACCGACACGATCGTCTGGCGGGTGCACTCCACGAGCGGCGACCACGTCCTGCCGTGGAACACCCCGCGCACCTTCGGGCCGGTCCTGCGGTTCGACCCGCACCCGATGCCGCGCCGGGACCACGCCCGCCACGGGGTCTGGTACGGCGCCGCCGATGTGCCCGGTGCGTTGGCCGAGGCGTTCCAGACCACTCGAGTGATCGATACCCGCACCCGCGTCCCCTACCTGACCGCGGTGCGGTTCACCCGTCCCCTGCACCTGCTCGACGTCGCCGCCCACGGTCCCGGCCGACGGCCGACTCGCGTCGGAGCGAATTTCGCGCTCTCGACCGCAGCACACGGCATCGCCCAGCACTGGGCGCGCACCATTCGCGCCGCCCACCCGGATCTCGACGGGCTCGCCTACCGCGGCCGGTTCGCCGGTGGACTGTGCGTTGCGCTCTTCACGCCCGCCGCCCGGGCGTTCCCGGATCAGCCTGAGATGACCATCCCCCTCGACCACCCGGGATTCGCATCCCGGTTGGCCGGAGCTGCCGACCGAATCGGCTACGCGATCGAATAACCGGCCGGTCCACTCCAGTGCCTCGCTCGCCCCGCGCCTGCTCTGTCCCGCCCTGGACGGCTGTATCCCCGGGAGGCGCAGACGAGATGCCTCTGCTCTGGTGCCGGACTCTTCGTGTGGTAACTCGGACGCCGGCGCCTATCCGTCACGGCCGTCCAGCATCTCCCGGGCCTTGACGGCCAGCCACCACTCCACGCGGGTGTGGATCGAGTCGAGGTCGCGGCCGGTGAGTTCGGTGATGCGGGCGAGCCGGTTGCGCAGGGTGTGCCGGTGGATGCCGAGGGCAACGGCGGTGCTCTCGGCCTGACCGTTGTGCTCGAGGTACGCCGCAAGGGTCTCGACCAGTCGTCCACTCGCTCCGTGCTTCTCGTCGTAGTCATCGAGTGCTTCGAGACCCGAGTGGGCGATGGCGTGCAGCGCATCCGGATCCTGCATGCCCAGCAACACGGAGAAGGTGCCCAGCTCGGTGAACACCACCGGTTCCCGGCTGCCGTCCCGCGCCGCGTGGGCCGCCGAGAGCGCCTGATGCACACTGGTGTTCGCGTCTGTCACGGCGCCCGGACTACCCAGCCCGCACCGGACCGGGCGGCCGAGCTGCGCGCGGACGCGGTCCTGGACCCGGGTCGCGATCTCGCGGGCGCGGTCGGCCGGCAGGACCACCGCGACATCCGCGCCGACCGAGGCCGTGAGGTGGGGGATCCCCTCGACGGCGAGGGCGGCGCCGACCTGCCGTTCCGCCGGCAGCAGCGGACCGACGTCGGTCAGCACGGCGACCGCGACGGTGTCGGTCGGTTCGAACCCGAAGTACCTGAGCAGGCCGGCGTCCATGCGTTCGGGTGCGTCGAAGAGGGTCCGGGTGACGACGGCCCGCAACCGCTGCTCCGCGCTCTGCACCTTCGCGGGCTTGCCGAGTTCGATGGAGATCAGCGACACGGCGTGGGCGAGGAGCAGACGGTCGGCCGGCGGGAGCGGTTCCGCGGTGCCGACGGCGAGGTATCCGTAGAGGTCCTGGGCGGCCGCGATGCTCTGCACGGTGTAGTGCCCGCCGTCGTCGGCCAGCACCTTGCTCAGCTGCCGCCGCCGCGGGGATCGGGACGCCGACTCCGACACCGCGCGGGCGTGCCGGATCGCCCGGCTCGTGTCCGATCCGTACTCCGCGAGCACGCGATCGTCGGGGTCGACGACGGCGACGACGCCGGCGAGCGCCTGGCCGAGCGCGGTCACCACCGCGGGCACGCCCCCGCGCAGCGTGGCCCGGGCCAGCCGCTCCTGCTGGTCGACGACCCGCTGCACCGCCCGCACCTGATCGGCGGTCAGTTCGTCGATGACCGCCCGGGTGATGGCGATGAACGGCGTCGAGGCGGGCACGGCGAGCACCGGGAACCCGAGCGCGTCACCCGCGGCGCGCAGACCGTCGGGCACGCGGTCGAACCGGGTGCCGGTGTCGAACGCCAATGCCACGCAGCCGGCTCCGACCAGGCCCTGGAGGTACGCGAACTGCGCGTCCGCGTCGGCGCCGATCTCCAGGCCGGTGGTCATCACGAGCTCTCCGCCCGAGAGCCACGGGGTGGGGTCGGGAAGCTCGATCGGATGCGCCCACTCGATGACACGGTCGGCGCCGTCGCGACCGGCCACGAGAGTGAGCCCGAGATCCGGCAGCGTCGTGAGCCGACGCACGGTGACAGCCATGACGACGATCCTTCCGCACACCGGGCGACTATGAGGTGGGGCGTTCGGCGAGGACTTCGAGGGCCAGGTGGAGGTCGGTGACGTCCCGCGGGGAGCGCAGGGACCGGCCCAGCAGGTCCTCGACGCGTTTCACCCGGTGCCGCACGGTGTTCGGGTGCAGATTCAGCTCCCGTGCCGTGCGTCCCACGTCCAGGTCCCGGGCCAGGTGCAGCACGAGGAAATCGACCAGGTCGTCGTGGCCGTCGAGCAGGGGACCCAGCACCGCGGTGGCGCGCCCGAGGGCCTGCTCCGGGTCGCGGCCCGCCAGCAGCCAGTCGGCGAGGCTCACGTCCTCGAAGCGCTGGGCGGTCCTGCCGAGCCGCTCGGCGGACCGTCGTGCCCAGCGCGCCTCCCGCAGTTTGCCGGGCCCGCGCGCGGGATCGGTGAACGGCTCGCTCGAGCCGCACGTCAATCCCTGCGGGAGGTTGTGGGACCACGACTCGAAGGCCTCGGCCCGGGCCGGGACCACTCCGATCAGGCCGCCGTCGCCGCGGGCGAGCAGCAGGGTCAGCCCGATGTCGCGGGCCAGACCGGACACGTCCGACTCGACGGCGTCGAGCAGGGAGTTCGCCCGGAACACCCATCGGCGGTTGTCGTAGTCGGGGGCGGCGGACAGGACCAGCATCCGCATGTCGGGTTCGGGGCCGAATCGGAGCATCTCGAGCTGATCCAGGACGGTGTCGGTGTCGGATGGATCGCCCGACGCCAGTGCCCGCACCAGTGCGGCGTGCCGCGCACGGTTCTCGACGGTGGCGCGCTGGCGGGTGCGTTCGATCGTGTTGAGCAGCCGCAGCGACACCTCGACCGCGGGTGCGGTGAGCGGGTCGGCGAGTTCGTTGCTCTTGGACGCGAGGGCCAGCCAGTAGTGCTGGTCGCCCGGCGAGATCGAGTGCGCGCTCACCGACCAGCGGCCCACCCGGAACAGCAGCCGCCCGTCCCGGCCGCGCAACTGATTGCGGATCAGGTGCACGGGCGCGCCGCCGGCCGAGGCCACGACGTCGCCGACCTCGTTGTAGAGAACCACGCTGCTGCGGAGCAGTCCGGTGAGACGGGCCACGAGGTCGGCCTCGGGGGACTCGGCGGTCATCGCCTCGAGCAGGTGGTTCTGCATCTGCAGCGTACGTCGCAGCAGCATCGAGTCCTGCGCCTGCACTGCCGCATTGACGCGTCCGACCACCTCCATGAACGGCAGCTCCGGCGGGATCGCCACCACGGCGAACCGGTGGCGTTCGGCCTCGTCGAGCAGGGACCGGGGAATGTCGCCGGTGATCACTCCCACGCCGTACCCGAGTGCGGTGATGCCCGAACCGACGAGTTCGCGGATCAGCTCGCGGCAGGCCTGCTGCGGGTGCTCGAGGCTGGGAAAGCGCGAGCCGGTGGTGAGCATCATCGACCCCGGCCGCAGCCACCGGGTCGGGTTCTCGATCTCGATCGGGTGCGCTCCGGTGATTCCCACGTTCGGGTCGGCGTCGGTCACCAGCCGGAGCCCGAGATCGGGTTCGAGCAGCAGGTCGACGAGCCGGAAACGGTCCGGAAGCATGCCCGACATCTTTCCCCCTCCGATGTGAGAATCTCCAACGATTCGCCGAACTCGATTCACTTTCTCCAATTGATGAGGCGTCGACCAGGCCGAATACTGAGTCCACCCGATTCAGGAGTATGACGATGATCACATCTCGCAACCCCCACCTGCGCGTCGCCGTGGACGTCGGCGGCACTTTCACGGACGTGTGCATCTTCGACGAGAGCGCATCGACCACCCGCATCGCGAAGGTCCCCTCGACCCCCGACGACCCCATGCGCGCCGTGGTCGACGGTGTGCGCACCGCGGGCATCGACCTGACCGAGGTGACCCTGTTCTCCCACGGCACCACCGTCGCGACCAACGCGCTCATCACCCGCAACTTCCCGCCCGCCGCCCTGGTCACCACCCGCGGGTTCCGCGACGTGCTCGAGATCCGCGACGGCACCAAGGACGAGCTGTGGGACACGTACGTCGACGTCGGCACCCCCTACATCCGCCGCCGTGACCGGTACGAGGTCACCGAACGCATCGACTACGCCGGCGAGGTCGTCACCCCGCTCGACGAAACCGAGGTCCGCGAGATCGCCCGGATCCTGCGCCGCAAGGACATCAAGACCGTCGCGGTGTGCCTGATCAACAGCTACGTCAACAGCGCTCACGAGCAGCGTGTACGGGCCCTGCTCGAGGCCGAGCTGCCCGACGTCACCGTCTCGACGTCGAGCGAGATCCTCCCCGAGATCTTCGAGTACGACCGCGCCTCCACCACCGTCGCCAACGCCGTGCTCGCCCCGCTGGTCAGCGGATACGTCAACCGGCTCGAAGCGCAGTTGCGCACCGACGGGTACGACGGCGACCTGCTCCTGCTCCATTCCGGCGGCGGTTCCATGACCCCCGCGATGGTGGAGAAGTACCCCGTCCGGCTGGCCGCCTCGGGCATCGCCGCCGGCGCGATCGCCGTCGCGGACATCGCGACCCGCTGCGGATACCCCAACGCGATCGGCCTGGACATGGGCGGCACCAGCACCGACATCTCGCTCGTCTACGACGGTGAGGTCCGCACCACCAAGCAGTGGCAGGTCGAGTACGGCTTCCCCATCTCCTTCCCCAGCATCGAGGTGCTCACCATCGGGGCGGGCGGCGGCTCCCTGGCCTGGCTCGACGAGGCTGGCTCGCTGCGCAACGGGCCGCAGTCCGCCGGCGCCTCCCCCGGCCCGGCCTGCTACCTGCGCGGCGGCACCGAGCCGACCAACACCGACGCGAACGTGCTGCTCGGCCGCCTGGGCACCGCCCTCATCGGCGGCGGACTCACCCTGGACGTGGCGGCCGCGGAGAACGCGATCAAGCAGAGCGTGGCCGGACCGCTGGGTCTCGACGCCGACACGGCGGCGAGCAACATCATCCAGGTGGCCAACGCGAACATGGCGGATGCGGTGCGGCTGTTGTCGATTCGCCGGGGCTACGATCCACGTGACTTCGTCCTCGTCGTCTGCGGCGGCGCGGGCGCCCTGCACGGCGCGGCCCTCGCGAAGGAACTGTCCATTCCCACCGTCGTGGTGCCGCCCCATCCGGGCATCACCTCGGCGCAGGGCTGCCTGCTCGTCGACATCCGCCACGACCTGTCGGCGATGTTCCAGGGCCGCGTCGACGAGATCGACACGACCGCACTCGAACGCGAGTTCCTGCGCCTCGAGCAGGAGGGCACGCAGCGTCTGCGCCACGAGGGGGTCGCACCCGAACGGATGGTCCTCGACCGTCACATCAGCATGCGCTACGCGGGGCAGTGGCGCTCGCTCACCGTCACCGCCGGCAGCGGCCCCGGCTTCCTCGCGGAGGCCGTCGAACGATTCCACGAGGAGCACGAGCGGGACTACTCGTTCCGGCGCGACGACACGCCCGTGGAGATCTACCAGATCGGCCTGCGCGCGGTGGGCACCACGCCGAAGCCGAACTTCCCCCGCACCACCGAACCCACCACCGCGGAGCCGGTGCCCGTGGAACGGCGCAGCGTCTACTTCGACGAGGCACGCGGGCGGCTCGACACCCCCGTCTTCGACCGCGACACACTGGAGTTCGGTACGCGCATTCCCGGTCCGGCCGTGATCACCCAGCTCGACTCCACCACCGTCGTCCCCCCGGGGACCACCGCCACCATCGACGAGTGGGCGAACATCCGCATCGACATCCAGGAGTCCCGATGACCACCACGTCCCCCACCCTCGATCCGGTCACGTTCGAGGTCCTCAAGAACGCGTTCGCCACCTCGGTCGACCTGATGTCCGAGCAGATCCTGCGCACCTGCTACTCGTTCGTCATCTACTCGCGGGACTTCTCCTCCGCGCTGTGCGACGCCGAGGGCAACACCGTGATGCAGGGCAGCCAGGACATCGCCGTCCACGTCGGCACCCTCCACTTCCAGTGCAAGGCCGTGCTGGAGGAATTCGGCTCCGACATCAACCCCGGCGACATCTTCATGGTCAACGACCCCTACCGGGGCGGCACCCACCTCAACGACGTCAGCTTCGTCCGGCCCATCTTCGCGGACGGGGTCCTCATCGCCTTCGCGCAGAACAAGGGACACTGGGCCGACATCGGCGGCAGCGTCCCCGGATCGTTCGATGTGACCGCCACCGAGCACTTCGGTGAGGGCCTGCGGATCACCCCGGTGCGGGTGTGGCACGAGGGCCGCTTCCTCGCGGACGTCGCGAAACTGCTCGTCGCGAACACCCGGTCGCCGGAGATCAGCATGGGCGACCTGCACGCCCAGGCCGAGGCGACGGGCGTGTGTGAACGCGAGATTCACCGGCTGGTGGACAAGTACGGTCGCGGCACCGTCACCGACGCGATGCGCGAGGTCCAGGACTACGTCGAGCGCATCGTCCGCAGCCGGGTCGCCGACCTGCCGGACGGCACCTGGACCACCGAGGACTACCTCGACTCCGATCCGGCGCGTCCCGAAGGGCTCGTCCCGATCCGCGTCACCATGACGATCGAGGGCGACCAGCTCAGCTACGACCTGACCGGCAGTGCGCCCGCCGTCGCCAGCTTCCTCAACAGCGGCTACGGCACCGCGTTCTCCGGGATCGTGGCGGGTACCAAGTCGTTCTTCCCCGACGTGCCGCTGAACTCGGGTCTGTACAACGCGATTCACACCGACCTCGGGCCGGAGGGCACCGTCGTCAACGCGGGCTGGCCGCACGCGGTGACCGGGTTCTGCTCCGGTCCCTACGAGAAGATCATGAACGCGATCTTCGAACTGTGGTCGAAGGTCGTGCCCTCCCGGGCCATCGCCTGCTCGTTCAACCTCGAGTACCTGCTCGTCGGCGGGCGCGACGCCCGCACCGAGGAGCGGCCGTTCTTCATGTGGTACGACTGGATGGCCGGCGGCTGGGGAGGCCGCAGCTCGAAGGACGGATCGAGCGCCACGGCACCGGTGTTCGGCATCGGCCTGGCCGTGCAGCCGTGCGAGGGACAGGAACGCCTCACCCCCGTGCTCACCACCGAGCACGCCATCATCACCGATTCCGGTGGGCCCGGCGAATACCGCGGTGGGTGCGGCCTGTCCAAGGGCGGCGTCCTCACCGACAGCGACAACAGCGTGATGTCGTACTGCTGTGACCGTTCCCGCTCGGTCACGTGGGGCATCGAGGGTGGTCTGCCGTCCATCCCGCACGGCGTCTGGCTCAACCGCGGCACTCCCGAGGAGCGCTTCCTGGGGTCCGTGTTCTCGAATGTGCCGGTCCAGTCCGGGGATTCGTTCGAGCGGCCGTCGGCGGGCGGTGGGGGGTACGGGGATCCGCTGCAGCGGGACCCGGAGGCCGTGCTCGAGGACGTGATCGACGGCTACGTCTCCGTCGAGCGCGCTGCCCTGGACTACGGCGTCGTCGTCGTGCCGGTGGACCCCGAGATCGACCGCTACGAGCTCGACGACGACGCCACCGATCGGCTCCGCACGGAGATCCGTGCATCGCGCGAGGGCTGGCTCGGCGAGGACCCCGAAGCCGTCGCCGCCCGCTACCGCAGCGGGGAGCTGTCCATGCTCGACCTCGTGCGCCGTTACGGCGTGATCGTCGACTGGGGCACCGGCGCGCTGCTGCCCACCACCACCGCCCAGTTCCGCGACCTGCTGCGGACCCGCTCCGTCGCGCACTGGTCCTGACGCGTGAGGCGGGGCAGCGATCCCGCTGCCCCGCCTGAGGTTTCCCGCTCTCCCCTCCCCGAAGACTCTCCCCTCCCCGAAGACTCTCCCCTCCCCGAAGACTCCCCTTGCCGAACCTCCCGTGCCGCGGGCGGTCGAGCGCCCCTGCGCCGGTTCGGATTCCCTCCCCTCGAGAGGCGACCCCCATGTCCGATCACCTCACCGACTCCGCCCCCGAATCCCCCGTGGACCGCGATCGCGTGCCCGAATCCGGCCGGCTGTCCCGCTGGTCGCTGACGATGGCCTGGTGGGCCATGTTCAGCGCCATGTTCTGGCTCTACATCGCGGTCGCCTCGGCCGGCGCGGTCGGGGTACCGGCCACCCTCGCCGGGATGGCCGCCTCCATCGCCACCTTCGGCGTCGTCAATCTGCTGCTCTCCCGCTATGCGATCCACACCGGCCTGTCCGTCGAGCTGCTGTCCCGGCGCATGTTCGGCGCCGTCGGCTCGCTGCTCGCCCCGGCGCTGTTCGCGGCCACCGCGCTCTACTACGGGGTCTTCGAAGGCTCCATCGTCGCGGTGGCGCTGCAGGAGTACTTCGGCGGCGACATCCGGCTGTGGTACCTGCTGTGCACGGTGTACATGATCCCGGTGGTGATCGGGGGCGTGGCCGCATGGCTCGACAAGCTCAACGGGATCCTGCTGCCGTTCTACCTCGTCGGCATGGTCGCCGTCGTGGTGGCTGCGACCGTGCAGCAGGGTTACCCCACCGGGTGGCTCACCGCCACGGTGGCCTCGGGTCCGCTTCCGGGCTGGCTCACCGCCTACCTCGTCTACATGGGCGTCTGGGTGCTGATGATGTACACCTTCGACTACGCGCGGCTCGGTCGCCGCGCCGACGCCGGCTTCCACGGCACCGTCACCTTCGGCTGGGTGTTCTACGCGCTGACCTTCGGCGTCAACGGACTCGTCGGGCTCTACCTCCTCGGCGCCTGGGACATCGCCGGCACCGAGACCGGCGTGGTCGAGGCGGTCGTCGGCTCCCTCGGCTTCGCCGGGGTGCTGCTGATCATCGTGTCCCAGACCCGCATCAACTCGGCCAACTTCTACCTCGCCTCCACCAACCTGCAGGTGTTCGTCCACCGGGCCCTGCGCCTCGACGTGCCCCGGGCGGTGTGGGTGGTGGTCACCGCCGTGCTCGCCTACCTGCTCATGCTCACCGACGTGCTGGGATACCTGCTGCAGGCCCTCGCCTGGCAGGGCGTGCTCATCACCGCGTGGGTGGCGATCGCGGTGGTCTACGTGCTGCGCGATCGGGGGCGCATCATGCCCCGCACCGCGTCCGGCGGCGCGCTGGCGTGGCTGCTCTCCTCCGTCGCGGGCATCGTGCTCACCGTGCAGGAGGTCAGCGCGACGTGGGCGCAGCTCGCCCCGGTGGTGACGGTGCTGCTGGCCGCGGGCAGCTACGTGCTGCTCACCCCGACGGATCGTGCGCCCTCGGAACCCGAGGCGGCGCAGGGACCCGAAACGCCGCAGGGACCCGAAACGCCGCAGGGACCCGAAACGTCGCAGAAGCCCGAAACGTCGCAGGCACCCGAGGCGGCGCCGGACGAGGCGCAACCGGTCTGAATCCGACGGACAATCGCCCCGACGGCGGGTGTGACTCACGATTGTGTACATCACGGACATGTCGTGGGTCACATCGCGGTCGTAGGGTTCTCCCATCCGAGCGACAGCGCCGCCGGGACGCCGGAACCGGCACCCCACGGCGCCGCACACCAGGTCTCGAAGGGAGTGCCGTGCACACCGATTCACCGGCCGAAAGGTCCGACACCCTGGGTCACGCGCTGAAGAGGCGTCATCTCACCATGCTGTCCATGGGCGGGGTGATCGGCGCGGGATTCTTCGTGGGCATCAGCGCGATCATCGGCCAGGCCGGCCCCGGCGCGATCCTCACCTGCCTGATCTGCGGACTCATCGTCTTCCTGGTCATGCGCATGCTCGGGGAGATGGCCGTCGCCAAGCCCTGCACCGGCTCGTTCACCGAGTACGCCCGCGACGCCATGGGCAACTGGGCGGGCTTCGCCACCGGCTGGCTGTTCTGGTACTTCTGGGTGGTCGTCGTCGGAATCGAGGCCGTGGTCGGGGCCACCCTGCTCGGCCGCTGGCTCCCCGGTGTTCCGTTGTGGCTCATGGCGGCCGGCCTGCTGTTGATCATGACCGTGGTGAACCTGTTGTCGGTCGGCAACTTCGGTGAGGCCGAGTACTGGTTCGCCGGAATCAAGGTCGCGGTGATCATCGCGTTCCTCGTCCTGGCCGGCCTCTACGTGCTGGGCGCCTGGCCGGGGGCCGACCTGTCGTTCGGCAACCTGACCGCCCACGGCGGTTTCCTGCCGAACGGCTTCACCCCCGTCCTGGTCGGAGTGGTCGCCGTCATCTTCTCGATGACGGGAGCCGAGCTGGTCACGATCGCCGCGGCGGAGTCGAAGGAGCCGGCCGCGGCGATCCGCCGCGCCACCAGCACCGTCGTGTTCCGGATCCTCGCGTTCTTCGTCGGCGCGACGTTCCTGCTCGTCACCATGCTGCCGTGGGACAGCTACGTCGTCGGCGAATCCCCGTTCGTGTCCGCCCTCGAGGTCCTGGGTATCCCCGGCGCGGCCGAGATCCTCAACTTCGTGGTGCTGGTCGCCGTGCTCTCGTGCCTGAACTCGGGGCTCTACACCGCGTCGCGCATGCTGTTCGTGCTCGGTGCCCACCGCGACGCCCCCGCCTGGATGACGGCCGTCAACTCCCGCGGTGTCCCGCTGAAGGGCGTGCTGTCGTGCACGTTCGTCGGATACGTGTGCATCGTCGCCGCCTACGTCTGGCCCGACACGATCTTCCTGTACCTGGTCACGTCGTCCGGTGCGATCTGCCTGTTCGTGTACATCATGATCTGCCTGTCCGAACTGGTGCTGCGCCGCCGCTGGGAACGCACGTCGCCCGAGATCCTGCAGTTCCGGGTGTGGCTCTACCCCGTCCTGCCCGTCGTCGTCACGGCCGTCATCGTCGCGATCCTCGTCGGCATGTGGTTCACCGGCGCCCGCGCCGAACTGGTGCAGTCGCTGATCGCGCTCGCCGTCATCGTCGCCGCGTACCACCTCAAGACCCGGTACCTGCGCCGGCGTGGTGCCGCACGGACCGCTGCGCCCGAGGAGGCGGCACTGGCCCGGGCGATGCACGTCGCGGCGGCGCCGCAGCCCGCCGCCTCGGGCGATCCGGCACCCTGACGATCCGCTCCGCGCCGCCGGCTGCCTTCCGCAGCCGGCGGCGCGGTGTTTGTGCTCGGAGGACAACACCCGGCCGGAACTCGAGCCCGCGAGGCCGTAGCCGGGACGTGATCCCCGTCACTACCGTCGTGGTCAGCCGAAAACGAGAGGACCGACGGTAGTGACGATCGAATACCTGGTGTGGCACCGCGAATCGGACCGGCCCTGCGTGCGGGACGACAACCGGCAGCTCACTTACGCCGAATTCGCCCGCAGAGTCGACGGTTTCGCGGCGCAGCTCCAGCAGCACGGCATCGCAGCGGGTGACGTCGTCGCGGTGATGCTGCCCAACCGGGCCGAACTGCTCGTCGCCCTCATGGCGGCGTGGCGGCTGCGCGCGACGGCCACCCCCGTCAATCCGGCGTTCACCGCGAGCGAGGCCGGGTACCAGATCGACGACGCCGGAGCCGCACTCGTCGTGAACGCCGGTCCCGGCGCCCCGTCGGGCGGCCGACCGGTGATCCACGTGGACGACATGGCCGTCGCCGCTCCCGCCGGATGGGCGGCCGGCGCCGACCCGGAACCCGACGACACCGCCCTGCTGATCTACACCTCCGGCTCCACGGGCCGCCCGAAGGGCGTGCAGCTCACCCACGCGAACCTGCAGTTCATGGCGGACTCCTTCCGCACGCACCTGCGGCTGACCGAGACCGACCACTGCCTGCTGATCCTGCCGCTGTTCCACGTCAACGCGATCGCGGTCAGCTTCCTCGCGCCCCTGCTGGCCGGTGCTCAGCTCAGCATCACCGGCCGGTTCTCCCCGGACCGCTTCTTCGGCGACGTGGCCCGGCTGCGACCGACGTACTTCTCGGCCGTGCCCACCATCTACGCCCTGCTGGTCTCCCAGCCGCAGGACACCCCGGTGGACACCTCGTCGCTGCGCTTCGCGATCTGCGGCGCGGCCCCGATCTCGAAGGAACTCCTCGACCGCGTCGAGCAGCGCTTCGGGCTCGTCGTCGTCGAGGGCTACGGGCTCACCGAGGGCACCTGCGCGTCGGCGTGCAACCCGGTCGACGGCCCCCGCAAGCTCGGCACGGTCGGCCCCGCGCTGCCCGGTCAGCAGATCGCCGTCGCGGGACCCGACGGCCGGCACCTGCCGCCCGGTGCCACCGGCGAGGTGCTCATCAAGGGCCCCAACGTGATGCGCGGCTATCTCGGCCGGCCCGAGGAGACCGCCCGCACCGTCGTCGACGGCTGGTTGCACACCGGCGACGTCGGCCGGCTCGACGAGGACGGCTACCTCACCCTCGTCGACCGCATCAAGGACATGATCATCCGCGGCGGGGAGAACCTGTACCCCAAGGAGATCGAGAACGCACTCGCCACCCACCCCGCGGTCCTCGAGTCCGCCGTGATCGGCGCGCCGCACGAGGTGTACGGCGAGGTCCCCGTCGCGTACGTCGTGACCTGCCCCGGCCGGACCGTCACCGGGGCCGAACTGCTCACCCACGTCGCCGAGCGGCTGACGAGGGTCAAGGTGCCCGCCGAGGTACACGTCGTCGACTACCTGCCGCGCAACCCCGTCGGCAAGATCGACAAGCCCGGTCTGCGGCGCAGCCACGGGGCTCCCGTGCACGCCTGACCGCTCCCCGAGACACCACACGCTCCGACTCGCCGGCCCCGGGCCGGTGGGGCGGCCGCCCCTACCCGAAAGGCGAATTCCCATGGGTTTCAAGACCGGCCACTTCCCGGAAGTGGATCCCGCCACCTTCCGTCAGCTCCCGTTCCGGGATCGGCTGCGGGCCATGTCGACCCACTGGGTCGACCACGGATTCGGCACCCCGAAGATGGTGCACACCGTCTACATCCTCAAGCTGCTGGTCCTCTACGTCGGCGCCGGCACCGCCCTCGCGACGCTGACCTCGGGCCTGCCCTGGCTCGACGTGGCGTCGTGGTGGAACCAGCCGATCGTCTACCAGAAGCTGATCCTGTGGACGGTGCTGGTGGAGGCGCTCGGCGTCGGCGGCTCGTGGGGCCCGCTCGCCGGGCACTTCAAGCCGATGACCGGCGGATTCCATTCCTGGCTGAAGCCGGACACGATCCGGCTCCCACCGTGGCCGGGCAAGGTGCCGGGCACGGCCGGTGACCGCCGCACCGCCGGCGACGTCGCGCTCTACGCCGTCCTGCTCGTCAATCTTCTTGCCGCCATCGTCCTTCCGGGTGTCCACACCGCCTCGGTCGACGCGGTGATCGCCGACAACGCCGGACTGGTCCGGCCCGCGGTGGTGGCACCGATCGTCGTGCTGCTCGTCCTGATCGGCCTGCGCGACAAGGTGATCTTCATTGCGGCGCGCAGCGAGCAGTACCTGCCCGCGCTGGTGTTCTTCACCTTCCTGCCGTTCGTCGACATGATCGTCGCCCTCAAGCTGCTCATCGTCACCGTCTGGGTCGGCGCCGGCGTCTCGAAGTTCGGTCACCACTTCTCGATGGTGATCCCGCCGATGATCAGCAACACGCCGTGGATGCTGTCCAGGACGATCAAGCGCGCGCACTACCGCAGCTTCCCGAACGATCTGCGCCCGTCCGTGCTGGCCGGCGGTGTCGGGCACGTCCTGGGCACCCTCGTCGAGATCGCCACGCCGCTCGTGCTGCTGTTCTCCACGAACCGCACCCTCACGCTGCTCGCCGTGCTGCTGATGGTGGCGTTCCACTTCTTCATCGCGTCGACCTTCCCGCTCGCGGTGCCGCTGGAATGGAATCTGCTGTTCGCCTACGCCACGGTCTTCCTGTTCTGGGGCTTCCCCGCGTGGGACGGTTACGCCGTGACCGACATGTCGTCGCTGTGGCTGGCCGGGGGGATCACCGCCGGTTTGTGTTTCTTCCCGGTGCTGGGCAATCTGCGTCCCGACCTGGTGTCGTTCCTGCCGTCGATGCGGCAGTACGCCGGCAACTGGGCGTCCGCCACCTGGGCGTTCGCGCCGGGCGCGGAGGAGAAGCTGAATCGGCACATCGTCCGCGGTGCGCAGAACACCCGCACCCAGCTGCTCGCCACCTACCCCGAGGACGTCGCGGACGTGGTGATGCACCAGCTGCTCGGCTGGCGGTCCCTGCACAGCCAGGGCCGGGCACTGTTCTCCCTCATGATGCGGCACCTCGGGGACGACATCGACACCTACGACCTGCGCGAGGCCGAGTTCTCCTGCAACTCGATCGTCGCCTTCAACTTCGGGGACGGTCACCTGCACAACGAGCACCTCATCGCCGCCATCCAGCGCCGCTGCAACTTCGCCCCCGGCGAGTTCGTCGTCGCGTGGATCGAATCGCAGCCCATCCACCGGGGCACCCAGGAGTACAAGGTGATCGACGCGGCCCTCGGCGTGATCGAACGCGGCACCTACAGGGTGGCCGACGCCGTCGCCGAGCAGCCCTGGTTGCCCAACGGACCCATCCCGTTCGACGTGCAGTGGACAATGGACCGCACAGACGCCGAACAGCTGGAGGTGCAGGCGTGAGTACGGCGGTCGTGGTCGGCAGCGGGCCCAACGGGCTCGCCGCCGCCGTCCACCTCGCCCGTCGCGGCGTGGACGTCCAGGTCCTCGAGGCAGCCGAGGAGATCGGCGGCGGAACCCGCTCCGGCGAGCTCACCGTCCCCGGCCTGGTCCACGACCACTGCTCGGCCTTCCATCCGATGGGTGCCGGCTCCCCCTACCTGCAGACCCTCGGCCTCGAACAGTACGGCCTGCGGTGGCGGTGGCCGGAGATCGACTGCGCCCACCCCCTCGACGGGGGTGAGGCCGCCCTGCTGCACCGCTCCCTCGACGTCACCGCGGCCGGTCTCGGCGCGGACGGGCCGCGGTGGCGGCGGATGTTCGCCGACCTCGCATCCGGGTTCGACGCGCTCGCCGCGGACCTGATGCGGCCGGTGCTGAACGTCCCCCGCCACCCGCTGCGGCTGGCGGGGTTCGGGCCGCGGGCCCTGCTGCCCGCGACGGCCGCGGCCCGCTGGTTCCGCACGCCGAAGGGACGGGCCCTGTTCGGCGGCGTCGCCGCCCACGCCTACCACCGGCTGGACCGCCCGGCGACGTCCGCCGTGGGGCTGATGATCACCGCCGCGGGCCACCGCTACGGGTGGCCGGTGGCCGAGGGCGGCTCCGCGGCGATCGCGCGCGCACTGACCGCCCAGCTCGCCGAGCACGGTGGCAAGGTGCACACCGGCGTCCGGGTCCGTCGCGCGGCGGACCTGCCGCCGGCGGACGTCGTGCTCCTCGACGTCGCCCCCGGCGCCGCTCTCGACATCCTCGGTGACGGGGTGCCGTCGCGGATCGCCAAGTCCTACCGCAGGTTCCGTCACGCTCCCGGCGCCTTCAAGGTCGACTTCGCGATCGACGGCCCGATCCCCTGGACCGATCCGGACTGCGGGCGGGCCGGGACCGTCCACCTCGGCGGCGAGTTCGCCGAGATCGCCCGGGCCGAACGCGACGTCGCGACGGGCCGCATGCCGGCGAAGCCGTTCGTGCTGCTCGGCCAGCAGTACGTCGCCGACCCGACCCGCTCGGCGGGCGGCCTGAACCCGGTGTACGCCTACGCCCACGTCCCGGCCGGCTACGCCGGTGACGCGACGGACGCGATCGTCGCGCAGATCGAGCGGTTCGCCCCGGGGTTCCGGGACCGCGTCGTCGCGACCTCGACGACGGCACCGGCCGACCTCGCGCGGCAGAACCCCAACCAGATCGGCGGGGACATCGTCGGCGGTGCCAACGCCGACCTGCAGGTGGTCTTCCGGCCACGAATTGCACTGGACCCCTACAGCACCGGGGTTCCGGGTGTCTACCTGTGCTCGGCTTCCACCCCGCCCGGGGCGGGCGCGCACGGAATGTGCGGTTACAACGCCGCCGAGTCGGCGCTGCGGCACCTGCGGAGCACGGGCCGTGGCTGAGCCGGTGGTCTCGGGGCGGTCGACGGGTGCACCGTCGGCCGTCGACGACGTCCGGCGCGTCGTCGCCGAGGTCGCGCGCCGCTTCGACGCCCGCCAACGGGAGATCAGCCGTTCCATGACCGCGATGATGGCGCGCGAGATCGCCCACCTCGACGAGGATCCGCAACTCGTCGAACTCCTCGAGGCGAGCGTGCACGGCAACATCGCGACGATCATCCACGTGCTCACCAACGAGATCCCTGCCGACCACCTCCAACCCACGACGGCGGCAGTGGAATACGCGCTCCGTCTCGCGCAGCGCGACGTGCCGTCGCACTCCCTCGTCCGGGCGTACCACATGGGGCAGAACGACCTCATGCGGCTGTGCTTCGACGAGGTGCGGTCGATGAACCTGCCGCCGCAGGTGACCCTCGACGTCGTCGAGTACATCTCCGCGGTGGTCTACCGGTACATCGACTGGATCACCCTGTACGTGTTCGACGCGTACGAGAAGGAACGTCGCCGGTGGTCGGCCGTGCGCGGCAACGTGCACTCCGCCCTGATCCACGGCCTCGTCGACGGATCCGAGACCGACGCCGCGGCGTTCGAGGCGGAGACCCGGTACCGGCTCGACCGCTGTCACGTCGGGGTGATCGCCTGGACCACAGTCGAATCCGCGGACGGTGCCATCAATCCGCTGGACCGGCTGGTGCGTGCGGTGGCGGTGCATCTCGGGTCGGACGCCCCGCCGATCCTCACCGCCATCGACCGGCGCACGGTGTGGGCGTGGCTTCCGTTCGATCGGCGCCGGCCGGTGATCGACACGGCGGCGCTCGACGCCGTCGTGCGCTCCCATCCGGCCGGCCGTCTCGCGGTGGGCCTGCCCGGTTCCGGCCTGGCCGGCTTCCGGCGCTCGCACGAGCAGGCCGAGGCCGCGTATTCGATTGCGGTGGCGCAGACCACGTGCACCCGGCGGGTCGTCGGCTTCGGGGATCGGGGCGTCGCGGTGGTGTCGCTGCTCGCCCGCAACCTCGACGCCGCGCGGGCATGGGTGGGCGAGATCCTCGGTCCGCTCGCCGACGACACCGAACAGGCCGCGATGCTGCGGGTCACCCTCGGCACCTACTTCGCCACCGGTGAGAGCCACCTGCACACCGCCGAACGGCTGAACCTGCACCGCAACACCGTCAAGTACCGGATCAACAAGGCGCTCGGCGACCCGACCGGGGCACCCGCGGTGCACGACAAGCTGGACATCGCGCTGGCGCTGCAGGCGTGCGAGTTCCTCGGGGCGGCGGTGCTGCGCTGACGCGCACCGGCCCGGCGGTGCTGGATGACGTGCACCGGCCCGGCGGTGCTGGTTGACGTGCACCGGCCCGGCGGTGCTGGGAGGATGCGGCGTATGAGCATCTCCGGGGTGAAGGCACTGGTCTTCGACGTGTTCGGCACGGTGGTGGACTGGCGCACCAGCATCGCGCGGGAGGCGGCGCCCCTGCTGGCCCGCTACGACGAGTCGATCGACCCGGTCGTCTTCGCCGACGCCTGGCGGGCTCGCTACCAGCCGGCGATGCAGGCGGTGCGAGCGGGCACCCGGCCGTTCGTGCGGCTGGACGTGCTGCACCGAGAGAACCTGGACGCGGCGCTGCGTACGGTCGGCATCGATCCGGCCGCCGTGCCGGGGACCGATCTCGATCGGCTCAATCTCGCCTGGCACCGGCTCGATCCCTGGCCCGACGCCGTCGAGGGACTGACCCGGCTGAAGCAGCGTTTCGTCGTCGCCCCGTTGTCGAACGGCAACATCGGCATGATGGTGGACATCGCCAAACGGGCAGGCCTGCCGTGGGACGCCGTCCTCGGTGCCGAGGTCGCGCGAGCCTACAAGCCCATGCCCGAGGCGTATCTGCGCACGGCCGAGGTCCTGGGCCTGGAGCCGGGCGAGGTGTGCATGTGCGCCGCCCACAACGAGGACCTGGCGGCCGCGCGGTCCTGCGGCCTGAGGACCGCGTTCTTCGCGCGACCCACCGAGCACGGCCCGGCCCAGACCACGGATCTGCATGCGGAACAGGACTGGGACGTGATCGCCGACGACCTGATCGACCTCGCCCGCCGCCTGGGCGCCTGACGGCACCCGTGCGCGCTTCTGGTAGCGGCTGCTACCAGAAGCGCGCACGGGGGTCAGGCGCCGATCAGGCCGTCGGACTTCCAGGCCGCGACGACGGCCGGGCGCGGCTGCGAGGTGCCGCCGTCGGGCCAGTGCGACGACGGGGCGTCCCACGTGGCGTCGTCGGTCTCGCCCGGGTGCTGCACACACACGACGACGCGGTTCTCCTGCACGATCGGTCCGCACGTCTCCGCTCCGACGGGCACGGTGAGGAACTGTTTGGTCTCCCCGCGGCGCGGGCCGTCGAGCGCGACGCTGAACAGTCCGTCGTTGGACTTCAGGGCGTTGCCGTCGGTGGAGATCCACAGGTTGCCGTGCGGATCGAAGGCGAGATTGTCCGGGCACGAGATCGGGCTGACCTGCGCCTTGTCGAAACCACCGAAGTACGTGTCGGCGGCCTCCGGATCGCCGCAGACCAGCAGCAGGCTCCACGTGAACGACGTGCCGGCGTGGTCGTCGTCGATCTCGAGCACCTGCCCGTTCTTGTTGTTGTTGCGGGGGTTCGCGACGTCGGCGGCGGCCTTGCCGTCCTCGCCGCGCTTGGTGTTGTTGGTCAACGCGACGTAGACCTTGCCGGTGACGGGGTTCGGCTCGAAGTCCTCCGGCCGGTCCATCTTGGTGGCCCCGACCTTGTCCCCGGCCAGACGGGTGAACACCGCGACCTCCTCGGCGGTCATGCCGTCGACCAGGGACTCGCCGCGGCCGTCCTCGGCGGTGCGCAGCAGGGGAATCCACTCTCCCGTGCCGGTGAACGTGCCGGAAGCGGGAAGCGCGCCGCTGCCGTCGATCTCGTCCGGTGATTCACCGGTCAGCTTGGCCACGTACAGGGTGCCGGCGTCGAGCAGCGTCATGTTGTGCCGCATCGCCGCCTGCGACGTGCCGGGCTGCATCTTGCGGGAGGAGACGAACTTGTACATGTAGTCGAAGCGTTCGTCGTCGCCGCTGTAGGAGACGACGGTGCCGTCGCCCGTGACGTGGATCGTCGCGGCCTCGTGCTTGAACCGTCCGAGGGCGGTGTGCTTGACCGGCACGGACGTCGCGTCCCACGGGTTCACCTCGACGACCCACCCGAACCGGTTGACCTCGTTGGGGGTGGCGACGATGTCGAAACGCGGGTCGAAGCGCTCCCACAGGCGTTCCGACGCGCCGCCCTCGAGGCCGTAGCGTGCCAGTCGCTCGGCGGCGACGGGGTCGGTGACGTTCTCGGCGTTGGCGAAGTACTGGTTGAAGTTCTCCTCGCCGGAGAGCACCGTGCCCCACGGGGTGAGACCGCCGGCGCAGTTGTTCAGGGTGCCGAGCACGCGGGTGCCGGTCGGGTCGGCGGCGGTCTTGACCAGGTCGCTGCCCGCGGCGGGACCGGTGAGAACGAACTCGGTCAGACCGGTGATACGCCGGTTGTGCGGGCCGAATTCGGGTGTGAGACGACCGGATCCGGCCTCACCCTTGACCTGCACGACGGACAGCCCGTGATTGGCCCATCCGATGCGCACCTGCTCCTCGGTGGGGTTGTCGGGATCGTAGCCGGCGAACATGAAGGGCTCGGACGTGTACTCGTGGTTGACCACCAGCAGGTAGGTGTTCGGCACGCCGTCGACGGGCAGCAGCCCCGCGAAGTCGTTGTTGTAGCCGAACTGCTTCTCCTGCGCGGCCGCGGTCTGGTTGCCGATGTCGAAGGCGGGCGCATCCGGCAGCACCGGGTCACCCCACCGGATGACGACGGACTGGTCGTAGCCCTCGGGAACGGTCACGACGTCGTCGGTGTTCGGGACGACGGCGGTGAAGTCGGTGCCGGTGGGCGCGGGGCCGAGGTCCGCCGGGCCCGACGTCGTGGCGCCGCCGGTGCTGCCCGCGTCGTCGGCACACGCGGCGAGCACACCGCCCGCACCGACCGCGAGCACCGCCATCGCGCCGCCGCGCAGCACGCCGCGCCGGCTCATGGCGGTGCGCACGACGTCACCGAAGTACTCGCCCCCGGAGGTGTTGGGCACGGCGTGGGAACACGCGTTGCCGCACTTGTAGCGGCAGGTGACGGCGGCGCGTGACGATTTGCCGTGGTGCGTGACGATCAGCGGCAGGGGCTTCGGACTCACAGGTACTCCCTCGTCGAATCGGTTCAACGCGGGCACCGTAGGAGACCGAAACCAGGCGAAGGGAAAGACGAGGTGAACGTCCGGTGTGCCCTTTGGGCTGCCCCAGCCGCCCAAAGGACACACCGGCCGCGGAGCGGCCTACAGGACCTGCGACAGGAACTGTTGCAGGCGCTCGGTTTTCGGGGCGTCGAACAGTTCCTCGGGTGGGCCGGTCTCGACTACCGCGCCGTGGTCCATGAACACCACGGTGTCCGACACCGAGCGGGCGAAACCCATCTCGTGGGTGACGACCACCATCGTCATGCCGCCCGAGGCGAGGTCGGCCATGAGGGCGAGCACCCCCTTGACGAGTTCCGGATCGAGCGCCGAGGTGGCCTCGTCGAAGAACATCACCTGCGGGGCCATCGCGAGGGCGCGGGCGATCGCGACGCGCTGCTGCTGCCCGCCGGACAGGTTGCCGGGACGGGAGTCGGCCTTGTGTTTCAGCCCGACCAGGTCGAGCTGTTCGAGGGCGAGCGCGCGGGCCCGTTCCTTCGACAGCCCCTTGAGCTTGTGGGGGCCGAGCGCGATGTTCTCGGCCACCGTCTTGTGCGGGAAGAGGTTGAAGTGCTGGAACACCATCCCGATCCGCTGCCGCAGCTCGTCGGGGTTGTCCTTCAGCACCGAGCGGTCGTCGAGGAGGATGTCGCCGGCGTCGGGTTCGTGCAGCCGGTTGAGCACGCGCAGCAGGGTCGACTTGCCCGAACCGGACGGGCCGACCACGGTGACGGTCTTCCCGGCGTCGACGTGGATGTCGACCCCGCGCAGCACCCGGTTGGTTCCGAAGGCCAGGTGCAGCCCGGTCCCGGTGAGGGACACACTCTCGGGGACTGTGGTCGGCATCGGTCAGCCCCTCTCCACGACGAGTTCCTGTTCGAGCGGGTCGAGGGTGGCCTCGGGCCGGCCGGTGCGCAGGCGGTGGTCGATGTGGTTCACGAGGTGCGTCAACGGCACCGTGAGGATCAGGTAGAACAGGCCCGCCGCGACGAGCGGGGAGAGATTGCCGGTCTGGGCGTTCAGGTCGCGGCCGACGGCGAACAGTTCCCGCTGGGTGGCCAGCAGGCCGAGGAAGTAGATGAGCGACGAGTCCTTGATGAGCGAAATGAACTGGTTCATCAGCGCGGGCAGCACGCGTCGCACCCCCTGGGGGATCACCACCAGCGTCAGCGCCCGGCGGTAACTGAAGCCCAGGGCGCGGGCAGCCTCCATCTGCCCCGGTTCGACCGACTGGATGCCCGACCGGAAGATCTCCCCGATGTAGGCGGCCGCGAGCAGCGCCAGGGCGGCGGCGCCGAGCCAGTACGGGTTGTTGCCCGTCAGGCCCTGCACCACCGGTCCGGCACCGAGGCCGACGAGGAGGATGATCACGACGGCGGGCAGCCCCCGGAAGATGTCGGTGTAGACGCGGGCGGGCCAGCGCAGCCAGCGGGTGCGGGAGATCCCGGCCATGGCGAGCAACATCCCGAGGATCGTCCCGGCGACGCCCGACGTGACGGCGAGGATCAGGGTGTTGGGCAACCCGGTCTTCAACAGATCGGGGAAGGCGTGCCGGTACAGCTCCCAGGAGAAGAACGTCTCGCGCAGCTGCTCGAGCGTGGACTTCGGTGCCGTCGCTCCCGGTTCCTCGCCGGCGTTCTCGGCGGCCAGCGCCGCGAAGTCCGGTAGGTCCGGTTCCGGCGCGGCCCTGCTGCCGGGCTTCCAGCCCTCGGGCAGTTCCCGGGGCACCCATCGGGTGTACAGCTCGGCCCAGGTGCCGTCGGCGATCACCGCGTCGAGCCCGGAGTTCAGGGCGTCGATCAGCGGCTGGTTCTCCCTCGCGACGGCCCAGCCGACGAAGTTGTTGAGGCTGAAGGTGTTCTGCACGATCGACGTGGGATCGCCGGGGGCGATGGCGCCCTCGGCCTGCTGCGACGGCGCCACCCACGCGTCGATCTGGCCGGTCTTCAGGTTCGCGTAGGCGGTGTTGTAGTCCGGGAACTTCACCGGATCGAGGCCGAGGGTGTTGACGACGTAGTCGTCCTGCACGGTGCCCTGCACGACCCCGATGCGCGTGGCGGCGTTCAGGTCGCCGAACCCGCGGATCGGGCTGCCGTTCTGCACGACCAGCGAGAAGTACCCGAAGTCGTAGCCGTTGGTGAAGCCGACCAACTGGCGCCGTTCGTCGGTGGTGGTGATCGACGACGAGCCGACGTCGAAGCGCCGGCCGGCCACCTGGGCGAGCAGGCCTGCGAACTCGGTGCCCACGAACTGCACACGCAGCCCGAGCTTCTCCGCGACAGCCTTCAGCAGTTCGTTGTCGTAGCCCGTGAACTCACCGCTCGAGTTCACGCAGATGCTCGGTGGCGCGTCGGAGAGCGTGCCGACGGTGAGCACGCCGGGGGTGACGAGGTTCAGCCCCGCGACGTCGACCGAGTCCAGGGACACCACGTCCGGCGTCGTGTACCGGTCCTCCGCGGCGGCGGCCGACGTGTCCAGGTTCGCCGGTGCCGCGGACGCCGAGCCGACTCCGGGCGGGGAACACAGGTCCTGGGGAGCAGACGGTCGATCACCCCCCGACGAGCAGGCCGTCGCAGTCAGCGCCAGGAGCACCGCCAGGAGCAGCGCCGCGACGGTGCTCCGTTTCGCGATCACGGATTCGGGCATGGTGGGAGCCTAATCCGAATCGAGCCGCCGGACGGGCGGGTCAACCGCCGGACGGCTCGATCGAGACCGTGGAGGCCCGCAGCCGCTCCCCGCAGTGACTGCACGTCAGGACAGGGGTGAAGGTGTGGTCGCACTCGCGGTGACACAGGACGATCGCGGGTCCCTCCGGTGCGCGGAACCAGCGCAGCCCCCAGTCGATCATGCAGGCGACGACGGGGAAGAACGCGCGCCCCTTGTCGGTCAGGTGATAGGTCACCCATGCCGGGCGGGCGGGATTGGGCAGTTCCTCGAGCACGCCGAGTTCGGTGAAGCGCCGGAGCCGGCCGGCCACCACCGCCGGCGGCGCACCCATGCGCTCGGCGAACTGCCCGTAGCGGGTGGCGCCGAGGAACGCCGCCCCGAGCAGTGCCGCCGACCACCGGTCGCCGAGCAGTTCCATCGTGTGCGGCAGGATCTCGGGCGAGCGAGCGCGGCCGGACCGGCGGCGCCCGGTCGCCGCGGGCACGCTCCGCGACCACTGCCCGCTGGGGCCGAGCTGCGCCTCGACGTCGGGTGCGCCGACGGGACGGTCGCAGTGGCCGCACACGAGGACCGGGGTGAACCGGGCGGCGCAGCCCGTGTGCCGGCGGGCCGGGAGCCGGCCCCTGTGGTCGGGCGCCCACTGCTGCTCCCACGCCCACATGGTGAGCAGGACCGGCCACACGCCGTGGCCGCGTGCCGTCAATCGGTACTCGTGCCGGGCCGGCCGCGCCTGGTATTGCACCCGCTCGAAGAGTTCCGCGTCGGTGAGGCGGGTCAGCCGCGCGGTCAGCACCGCGTTGGAGATCTCCCCCCGCTCGATCCAGTCCCGGTAGCGGCGGTCGCCCTGCAACGCGTACCGCAGGATCCACAGGTTCCATTCGTCGCCGAGGATGCCGAGGGTGACCGCGATCGCGTTGTCACCGCCCGGCTCGAGTTCGGTGACCGTGCCGGAACCTGCCATCGACACATGATCATAGGTTCAGGACGTCGCCGGCCCGGTCCGCGTCCCGCCACCCCGGCAGGTCCGAACCCGCCGCCCACGTCGAGTGGGTGCCGCTCGAGACCCGTTCGGGCAGCCCGATCCGCGCGAGCGGGCCGTCCGCCGGTCGCCGTGCGTCGAAGACCAGGCATTCGGACCGGTCCCGGTTCATGTCGGTGGTGATCGTGATCAGGTAGCCGTCGTCCTCGCCCGCGGACCCGGTGCGGGGCGCCATCACCGTCTCGCTGCCGAAGACGCCCTCGCCGAACGAGTAGTGCTCCTCTGCTCCGGTCTGCACGTCGTGTTTGACGAGCCCGTCGAAGAGGAACCAGCCCGGCACCCCCGTCGCGGCGTAGGTGTAGCGGTGACGGATGCCGCCGTGATGCGGATTGATCATCCCGAACTCGGTGACGGACTCGGACAGCCGCTCCTCGGTGAGCGAACCGGTGCGCAGGTTCAACCGCCAGCGATGCAGGTGGGTGCCCATGCGGTCGAGCGCCAGCGAACGGAACAGCCGCCGGTAGAGCGTTCCGGTGCCGTCGTCCGGCGGTTCCGGCGTCTCCTGATGGAATCCCTCGAGCACGATCTCGTCGCCGTCCTCGTAGGCGTTGGTCCAGTGCAGCACGTAGGTCGGGTCGGCGTCGAACCAGACGATCTGGTCCGGGCGGCCGCGCCGGGGTAGGACGCCGAGCCGCATCGGCAGGTCGGGGTGGTAGCGCGGCACGTACTTGCCGTGCGCGAGGGCCTCCGGGATCCAGAACAGGGGACAGTCGTTGAGGATCGCGTAGTTCTCGGTGAATGCCATGTCGTGAGGCAGGCGCGGGCCGGGCAGGGGGATGTCGACGTAGTGCGCCAGCCGGTCCTCGGCGTCGACCACGCCGTAGTGCAGGTACGGGGCGTCGGTGCCGTAGTTGAAGAACAGCAACTCGCCGGTGCGGGCGTCGGCCTTCGGATGGGCGGAAACGCCCCAGTCGGAGGGGAATCGGCCGTCCCACGTCGCCTTGCCCAGGGTCTCGAGGGTGGTCGGGTCGAGGCGGTAGAGGTCCCCGCACTGCCAGAAACTGGTCAGGGCGACGCCGCGATGCACGGTGACGTCCGTGCTGGAGGCGTCCTTCATGTGGCCGCGGGCGCCCCAGCCGTCCCGGCGGATCGAGTTCTGGGGCCGTTCGGCGATGCCCGCCCACAGCGGGCCGCCGGCCTCCTGCTCGGCCAGGAAACCGTCGGTCCTCACGAATCTGTTTCGGTAGAAGGCCTTTCCGTCCCGGAAGCCGACGACGTGCACCATGCCGTCACCGTCGAACGGATGGTAGAGACCTTCGAGTGCGGGGTGCGCCGGGTTCTCGGTGTTACGCAGGTACACGCCGTCCAGGTCGGCCGGCAGGTCGCCGACCACCTCGAGGTCGTCGGCGCGACGCTCGGTGTGCTGCGGACGCCACGGACCGGTGCGGTACGGGTGGTCGTCGTCCGCGGGCAGGGTGGACAGCGCCCGTCCCAGGATCTCGAGTTCCATGGAAGTCCTTTCAGCCGACGACGAAAGCGACCGTGGTGGTGGTACTTCCGCCGATATTCAGGGTCGCGGCTCGGGCGGCGTCGGGCACCTGGTAGTCGCCGGCGCGCCCGGTGATCTGGCGGTGGCAGTCGAGCAGCATCCGGACTCCGGTGGCGCCGACCGGATGCCCGCCGCCGAGAAGCCCGCCGCTGGGGTTCACGGGGATGCGGCCACCGATCTCGAGGTCGCCGTTCTCGATCGCCTGCCAGCTCCGGCCGGGGGCGGTGATCCCGAAGTGGTCGACGGCCAGGTATTCGCCGACCGTGAAGCAGTCGTGGGTTTCGATCAGGTCGAGGTCGCGGACGCCGCCGATGCCGCTCCGCTCGAACGCGTCGACGATCGTGGCGCGCACGTGCGGCATGACGAGGGGATCGTCGTCGTCGCGGGTGAGTTTGCCGGACAAGGACAGTCCGACCGTGCGGTGGCCCCAGCCGAGGATGCGGGTCATGTCGTCGACGGTGCGGGGGTGCCGGCTCAGATAGCGGTTGCTCAGCAGCACCACGCCTGCGGCCCCGTCCGTCAACGGACTGCAGTCGGTCCTGCGGAGGCGTCCTTCGACCACCGGATTGGCGGTGTCGTCCGGGCCGAAGCTCCCAGGTCCGTAGGTCCGGTTGCGGGTCTGCGCATTCGGATTGGCGCGCGCGTTGCGGATGTTCAGTTCCGCGATCGCCCGCAGGTGCTCGTCGTCGAGGCCGTAGCGGCGGTCGTACTCGTCGGCGATCCTGTCGAACATATACGGCCACATGTACTTCGCCTCGGCACCTTCCTGTCCGACCCAGGCCGCGGCGTCCATGACCCGGGTGCCGGCGTCGCCGGGGACGCACCGTTCGAGTTCGACGCCGAGCACGAGGGCACAGTCGTAGCGCCCGGCCTCGAGATCGGCCGTCGCGGCGAGCACGGCGAGTGAGCCGGATGCGCAGGCCCCCTCGTGCCGGGTGGCCGGGATCCCCCACAGTTCGGGCAGCACGGAGGCCGGCATGCCGCCGAGGTGTCCCTGACCGGTGTAGAGCTGTCCGAAGGCGTTGCCGACGTGGATCACCCCGACGTCGGCGGCGTCGATGCGGGCGTCGTGCAGCGTTTCCGTCACCGTCTCGGCGACGAGGTCCGCAAGGTTCCGATTTTCCCTGGTCAGGTTCCGCGCGAAGTCGGATTGGTATCCACCGGCGATCCACACGCCCGCAGGGTTCACGCCGCTCACCGCCTGGGTTCGACCGTCCGTGGTTTCAACTACAGTAAACAGAGTGACTGGTTCGGCGCAACGGTGGGCTCGCGGGTAGCCGGGAACCCTGCACTCCGGTTGCCGCGTCCCCGGCGGCCCGAGCCCGCTGTCAGGCCAGGCCGGAGAGCGGCGGCGCGGAGTTCTCGTCCCGCCACCCGATCGCCTCGACGAGGTCCGTCAGGTCGTAGTCGGGTCCGCTCACTCCCACGGTGAACAGGGTGACGCCTGCCTCGACCAGCGGGGCCGCGTTCCCGGTACCGCGCCACGGCACGGACCGTTCGATCTGGTTCGGCGAACGGCCGACGTCGGCGCAGCGCGCGGCGAGGATCCCGGCCTTCTCCCTGTGGGTGTCGAGGTCGCCGAAGCTGTGCCAGATGTCGGCGTACTGCGCCACCAGGGGGATGGTCTTGCGGGGTCCGCCGCCGCCGATGAGCAGCGGGATGTGCCGGGTCGGCTGGGGGTTGAGCTTCGCGAGCCGCGCGGTGATCCGGGGCAGGTATTCGCCGAGCAGTTTCAGCCGGGAACCCTTGGTGCCGAAGTCGTAGCCGTACTCGTCGTAGTCCTTCTCGAACCAGCCGGCGCCGATGCCGAGGATGAGCCGGCCGCCGCTGATGTGGTCGACGGTGCGGGCCATGTCGGCGAGCAGATCGGGATTGCGGTAGCCGCCGCCGGTGACGAGCGCCCCGATCTCGACGCGCTCGGTCTGTTCCGCCCAGGCCCCGAGCATCGTCCAGCATTCGAAGTGGGCGCCGTCCGGGTCCCCGGAGAGGGGATAGAAGTGGTCCCAGTTGAAGACGATGTCGGCGCCCGCGTCCTCGGCGCGGAGCACGGTGTCGCGGATCTTCCCGTAGTCGGGCTGGTGCTGGGGCTGGAGTTGGAGACCGATGCGTATGGGACGGTGCATGGGTCAACGGTAGGGCCGTCGCGCGGGTCTCGCAGCCGATCCGCGGCCGCGTTCCGGTGGTGCGGCCGACGGCTCGGGCGCACAGTGAAGGAATGCGCCTCACCGAACCTGCCGCACCACCGACCGGGCTGCGCCGCCGATTCCTGCGTGCTCCGATCCACCTCTACCGGATCGGGCTGGGGCGAGTGCTGGGTCGCAGATTCCTGCTGCTGCACCATGTCGGCCGGCGCAGCGGCGTGCCCCGGCAGACGGTGCTCGAGGTGGTGAACCACGAGGACACGTCCGGCGGATTCGTCGTGGCCGTCGGCTTCGGGAAGCAGACCGACTGGTACCGCAACCTGCGGGCGCACCCCGCGGCGCGGATCGAGTCGGGGCGCGAGAAGCTGGCGGTCACCGCCGAGTTCCTGCCGCCCGACGACGCCGCGGAGTTCATGGCGCGGTACGGGCGCCGGCACCCGAAGGTCGCGCCGCGGTTGTGCGCGGCGATGGGGTTCGAGGTCGACGGCAGCGAGGCCGACTATCGGGCGGCGGGCCGGCAGCTGCGGTTCGTGCGGTTGCGCCGTACCTGAGACCGCTCAGCGGTCCGCGCCGGTGAGGCTCGCGAACCGCTGTGCCAGGCCCTGCAGGAACGACTCGAGCGCCAGCTCGAATCCGTCGCGGTCGATCTCGTCCGCATGTTCGCGCAGCCGGTGTGCCTGGGACAGATGCGGATAGCGTTCCCGGTAGATGGTGAGATCGTCCAGGAAGCCCCCGGAGAACGAGGCGATGGCCGAGCCGACGACGAGGTACTTGATCGACGCGCCGATCAGGGTTGCGGTGCGCGGGGGCCAGCCGCAGCGGGTGAGGCCGCCGTGCACGGCATTGGCGTGGTCGAGGGCGAGCTCTCGCCGGCCGGGGCTGCGTGCGAGGAAGGGGACGAGGTTCGGGTGCTCGGCGAGGGCGGCGCGGTAGGACCTCGCCCAGCGGCGCAGCGCGTCCTGCCAGTCGTCGGCGTCGAACCCGCCGACGTCGACGGACTCCCCGATCCGGTCGGCGATGTCGTCGAGCAGTTCGTCCTTGTTCGCGTAGTGGCTGTAGAGCGACGGGGCGCGGACGCCGAGCTCCGCGGCGATCTTGCGCATGGACAGTTCGTCGAGGCCGTGCTCGTCGACGAGGCGCAGCGCGGTCTCGCGGATGAGCGGGCGGCTGAGAAGCGGGGTGCGGGGCCGGGCCATCGATGCTCCCTCCTCGTCGGATCCGGGACCTGGACAACCTAACACTGTCAGGTTACAGTCGGGGAGTAGGCAGCACCAGAGCGAACCACCCCCTCGTCCCGGCGAATCAGGTAGCGCGGCGCGGGGATCGGTCGTCGCCGGTGTTGCGCTCGCACAGGCACAACCGTGATGGAAGGCCCCCATGAACCTGAAGCTCACCGACGAAGAGCTCGCGTTCCGCGACGAACTGCGCACGTTCTTCACCACCGAGTTCCCCGCCGAGATCCGCGAGAAAGTCGCGGCCGGCCGGCACCTGGAACGCGACGAGGTCGTCCGGAGCCAGCAGATCCTCAACGCCAAGGGATTGGCGGTGCCGAACTGGCCGGTCGAGTGGGGTGGCAAGGACTGGACCCCCGTCCAGCGCCACATCTGGCTCGACGAGATGCAGCTCGCCTCCGTGCCCGATCCGCTGCCGTTCAACGCATCCATGATCGGACCCGTGATAGCGCACTTCGGGTCGCAGGAGCTCAAGGAGCGCTTCCTGCCCGCCACCGCGAACCTCGACATCTGGTGGTGTCAGGGATTCTCGGAGCCCGAGGCCGGCTCCGACCTCGCTTCCCTCAAGACCCGCGCCGTGCGCGACGGCGACGACTACATCGTCAACGGCCAGAAGACGTGGACCACCCTCGCCCAGCACGCCGACTGGATCTTCTGCCTGGTGCGCACCGACCCGGATGCGCCGAAGAAGCAGGCCGGCATCTCGATGCTGCTCATCGACATGAACACCCCCGGCCTGACCGTCCGTCCGATCAAGCTCGTCGACGGCAGCTACGAGGTCAACGAGGTCTTCTTCGAGAACGTGCGCGTCCCCGCCGAGAACCTGGTCGGCGAGGAGAACGCGGGCTGGAGCTACGCGAAGTTCCTGCTCGGCAACGAACGCACCGGTATCGCCCGCGTCGGGGCCACCAAGGTCCGGCTCGCCCGCGCCAAGCAGCTCGCCGCACGGACCCGTGCCGGATCCGGCACCCTGCTCGACGATCCGCTGTTCGCCGCGCGCCTCGCCGAGATCGAGAACGAGCTCCTCACACTCGAACTCACCCAGCTGCGGGTGGTCGCCGGTTCCGCCGACGGCAAGCCCAATCCGGCGTCGTCGCTGCTCAAGCTGCGCGGCTCGGAGCTGCAGCAGGCGGTCACCGAACTGCTCACCGACATCGCCGGACCCGACTCGCTGCCGGTCGGCGCGGAGGGTATCGACTCGCCGGAGTGGGCGCAGCGCACCGCCCCGACCTACCTGAACTACCGCAAGGTGTCCATCTACGGCGGATCGAGCGAGGTGCAGCGCTCGATCATTGCCTCCTCGATCCTCGGATTGTGAGCCACTGTCATGAACTTCGAACTCGATACCGAACAGGACCTGCTCCGCAAGACGGTCCGGGACGTGCTCTCGAGCACCTACGACACCGAGACCCGTAACAAGGTCGCCGATACCGACCGCGGCTGGAGCACCGACGTGTGGCGCCAGCTCGCCGAGCTCGGCGTGCTCGGCCTGCCGTTCGCCGAGGAGCACGGCGGAATGGGTGCCGGACCGGTGGAGATCATGGCCGTGATGGGCGAGATCGGCCGGGCGCTGGCCCCCGAACCGCTCCTGAACGCGGTGTTCCTGCCGGGCGGCCTCGTCGCCGAGGTCGGCACCGACGCGCAGCGCACGGACCTCCTGCCGCGCCTCTCGGAGGGCGCGCTGTTGCTCGCGTTCGCCCACGACGAGCCGGGCAGCCGCTGGCCGGCAGTCGAGGTCGCCACGAGCGCCGCCCACAGCGGCGGCGGCTGGACCCTGACCGGCCGTAAGAACCCTGTGCTGCACGGGGACTGCGCCGAGACGTTCGTGGTCTCGGCGCGGCTGCCGGAGGGTGGGGTCGGGCTGTTCCTCGTCGACGCCGACGCGGCCGGCGTCACCCGCACCCCGTACCGCACCCACGACGAGCGCCGCGCCGCGCAGCTCGTCCTCGACTCGGCCGCCGCCGTGCCGCTCGGTGAGGCCGCGGACGTCACCTCGGCGATCACCGCCGCCCAGGTGCGGGCGCAGGCCGCGCTGTGCGCGGAGGCCGTCGGTGCGCTGTCCGAGACGCTCCGCCTGACCACCGATTACCTGAAGCAGCGCAAGCAGTTCGGCGCCCCCCTCGCCCGTTTCCAGGCGCTGACCCATCGCGCGGCCGACATGTACGTCCTGCTCGAACTGGCGTCGAGCATGAGCCTGTACGCCACCATGGCCCTCGCCGACGGCATCGTCGACCCGACGATCGCGTCGCGGGCGAAGCTGCAGGTGGGCCGGTCGGCCCGGAAGCTCGGGCAGGAGGCGATCCAGATGCACGGCGGTATCGGGATCACCGCCGAATACCCGGTGGGCCACTACGTGAGCCGGCTGACCGCGATCGAGCACACGCTCGGCACCATGGAGGACCACGTGCGGGTGCTTGCCGGGTCCGTCGCGGACTACGACCGCATCGAGGTCGCCGGCATGTGACGACACGGGCTCACTCCCGGGGCAGCAGCGTCCCCAGCGGTCCGAGGTCGATGTTGAGATCCTCGGGGGTGAGCCCGAAGTGGTCGCGCAACTCCCCCATGCGCTCCTCGAGCAGCATGAGGGTGGTGCCGATGCGCTCGATCTGCTCGTCGCTCAGGTCGCCCTCGTCCACGCGCCGCAACGCCTGCCGTTCCATCAGTTGCCGCAGCAACTCCACGAGGGTGAGCACGAGCGTGACCAGTCCGCGCTCGACCGACTCGGGATCGGCGTCGATACGCGGTGGGATGCCCTCGAATTCAGTCATCGACCGGAGGCTCCAGGGCGTCCCGCGGGACGGGTGGCTCGATCGCCGTGACCGACAGCGTGCTGACGGAGGAGATGAGCGCCCGCAGCGAGATCTGCACCATGTCGACGTCCGCGATCGAAAGCTTGATGTCGCCCGTGATGACGACGCCGCCGGCGAGCACCCGGTCCAGCAGATCGATCAGGGCGATGCGACGCTCGCCGTCCACGGAGGGGTCGACGTGCTTCATGCCGTGTCCCGTTCGACGCCGGCGAACGAATACGGCGGCCACGGCCCGGTCAGCTCGAGCCGGATCCCGCGATACTCCTTGCGGAGTTCCTCGACGGCCCTCGCGAACTCGTCCGCGCGGTCGTCGTCCACCAGATAGGTGCCGTTGAGCACCATCCAGTCCCGGCGGCCGCTCAGCGCCGGATCCGTCGCGGGCTGCCGCCGACCGGCGGCGGCCTGCCGCAGCAACCGGGAGTGGATCTCGTCGGCGCGGGCCGCGGCGTCGCGTTCGACGGACTCCTGCGCGGCCAGCTGCGCGCGGCGTCGGAGCAGATACGCCGTTCCCGAACCCTTGGCGCTGCCCGCGATCTGCGCTTCCGCGACCGCGTCGGCGAGGGCCTGCCGGTCGCCGTACGCCTTGACACCCCATTCGGTGCGACCCGTCACGAGGGTCAGCGCCGACTCGAAGTCGGCCTGCCGCTCGTCGAGGAGGTCGCGCACACGGGCGTCGTCGAGGTAGACGGTCGCCAGGCGCAACGGGACCGCCGGACCGCGCTGGGCGACGGTCGAGACGACCGCGTCGTGCGCCCGGGCCGTCGCCTCGAGCCACGACAGGTCCTCGAGATTGCGTTTCAGCGGCTCCTCCCCGAACACCGCGAGCGGCACCGAACCCACGACGGCCGTGAGCCCCCCGGATCCCACGGCGCGCACCGCCTCGCCGGCGACGCCGGCCAGCCCGCCGAGATCCCCCTCGGCGAGCCGGTCGTCCGTCACGGCGTACAGCCACACTCCGGTTCCGTCAGTCACGATCCTCCTCTTCCACACGAGCGCTCTCGACGGCCTCGCGGCGGCCCTGCCCGGACTCGAGTTCGGCGATCCGCTCGCGCAGCCGCCGGTTCTCGAGTTCCAGCTTGTCGTCCTCCCGATCGAGTTCGCGATTGCGGGCCTTGCTGCTGAGCCACGGATCCGACTCCCACCAGTCGATGCCCACCGCCTTCGCCGTCTCGAGCGACGCGATCACCAGCCGCAGCTTGATCGTGAGCAACTCGATGTCGAGCAGGTTCACCTGGATGTCCCCGGCGATCACCAGCCCCTTGTCGAGCACCCGCTCGAGGATGTCGCCGAGGTTCGTCGACTGATGGCCACCCCCGTACGGTTGCGGCGACGAACTGCCCCCCACCACCGTCATCGCCGGTCCCTTTCGCCGATGTCACTGCTGCCGCGGCCGTACCGCTTGGTCCGGCGGTAGGCCAGCAGGTTGCCGTCCAGGTCGATCTCCACCTCGTAGAGGGCCAGCATGTCCGCCGACGACGGGATGCGCCGGTCCTCGAGCACCTCGACCTCCACCGTCCAGCCGTGATCGGCCGGTTCCACCGACGTGGCGCCCTGCGGCTCCTTCGAGGTCAGCTGCACGAGGTGCTCGATCGCGGTCGCGGCGGCCTCACCTGCCGTCAGGGCCGGCGGCTCGCCCGCTTCCTCGTCGTGGCCGTCGCCGGGATCCTCAGGCGTCGCCTTGGCGCTCACGGGTTCTCACTCCCCCCTCGCGGCGGGTGTCGTGCCGCCGCCCGGCCGGATCATGCGGTCCAGGACCGCCTGCTGTGCCTCCTCCTTCTCGTCCTCCGACAAGTGACCGGCCGCCGCCGCCTCGTCGATCTCCTCGAGTTCCTTCCGGATGGTCGCGGGGTCGTGCATCTTCTGCTCGACCTGGTCCTGGATGACTTCGCCGAGCCAGAGCACGCCTTTGACCGGTGCCAGCGGCAGCGTGAGGATGGCCGAGATCAGTCCCATGCGTCAGCCCTCCGGTTCCCGCTTCATCACGAAGTCGTACGCCGCCATCGGGCCCAGCAGCGTCATCTCGACGCGGCCGTCCCATTCCTGCGCGAGGGAGCCGACCGCCTCCTCGAGTTCGCCCTGCCGGTCGAGCTCGACGAGGACGGCGATGTGCGCCGCGTCCTCCTCGTGGGTGGGCTGCCGCTCGTTGACCATCGGTTCGAGGGCCTCGAGGGTGTCGATCACCCGACGGGTGTCCTCGGCGCGTTTGGCCTCGATCGCCTGGGTGATGATCTCCCCGAGCGCCATGCGGGCGTCGCGGGTGGCGTCCTCCGACTTGTCGCGGATCTCCTCGCGCAGCCGGGCAGCCTCCGAGTTCTCGTCGAGCACCTCGCGCAGCACGGCGTTCTCGACGTAGCGGCCCTTGATCACGAACTGTGCCCGGCCCTCGAGCTCGTCGAGGGCCGCCTTCAGCTCGTCGTGGTTCTCCTCGAGCAGTTCCTTCTCGACCGACTCGGCGTCCGTCATCACCGCCCCGAACCGCAACGGCAGCACGGGCGCGACGGCCGCGGAACCGTCCAGCAGTTCGGCGTGCGCCTTCAGGTCGTCGGGCGTGCCGAGCGGCCGGTCGACGGAGATCTCGCTGACGAGGGCGGCGACGTCGCCGTGACGCACCACCGCGACGTCGCTCGGGGGTTTTCCCACGCCCTTCGCGTGCTCCTCGGGCTCCACGTCGCCCGGCACGATGCCGTAGACGTACATCGCGGTGCTCTGCCCGCCCTCGCTCTCGGGTGCCTCTGCGGCCTGATCGGTGGACATCAATCCCCCCTTCGCTTCGGTCGGCTCGCCGTCTGCCGCTTGTCCTCGACGTCGCCGAGGAAGTCCATGACCTTCTCGCCCGCGGCCTCGAGCGCGCCCTTGGTCTTGTGCTTCGCCCCGCCCTGGGTGATGTCACCGACGAGGTCCGGCAGGCCCTTCGGCTCGTTGTCGGAGATCTCCAGGCGGTTCACCGCCTCGGCGAACCGCAGATAGGTGTCGACGCTGGCCACCACGATGCGTGCGTCGATGGTCAGCAGCTCGATGCCCACCAGCGACACTCGCACGAACGCATCGATGACGAGGCCCTTGTCCAGGATCGTGTCGATGACGTCGGCGAGACCGGAGGAGTTCGGCCGGGCCATCGTGCCGCCGCCGCCTCCGCCGCCCCCGCCGCCGGCGGGTTGGATGGTCATGTGCGTGCTCCTCGCCGGGCGCCCCTACGTGTGCCTGCGCCCCCGCGACGTCGCCGTGCCGGTGCCTCCTCGTCCTCCTCCTCGGGCTCCTCAGGCTCCTCTTCGGTCTCGTCCTGCAGACCTTCGTCCTCGTCGTCCTGCAGACCCTCGTCCTCCTCGTCCTGCTCCTCGGGGAGTTCGTCCTCGGTCTCGTCCTCGGTCTCGTCCTCGGGGAGTTCGTCCTCCGAACCTTCGTCCCCGACGTCCTCCTCCTGTTCCTGCTCCTCCTCCTCCTCGCGCCGGGCGGTCTCGTCGTCCTTGACGACCTCGCTGTCACGGATCTCCCCGTGCCAGCCGACGACGTCGTCCGGGTGCAGGACGGCCTCCGTCATCACGTGCCGCTCGAAGTGCTTGAGTTCCAAGCGCGCTCGTCGGCCGACGGCGCGCCACAGGTTGGCGGTCTTCTCGAACAACCCCCGCGGGTGGTA
Organism: Rhodococcus sp. DMF-1; assembly: GCF_021441945.1. Taxonomy (NCBI): domain Bacteria; kingdom Bacillati; phylum Actinomycetota; class Actinomycetes; order Mycobacteriales; family Nocardiaceae; genus Rhodococcus; species Rhodococcus sp. DMF-1. The sequence goes on along the minus strand of NZ_CP090442.1, from coordinate 4,343,727 downwards.
CTCGAGCACCATGATGATCCGGGTCAGATTGTCGGCGAGCTCGTGGAAGGTCACCGCCCCGTCGATGTAGCCCTTGGCGCCCTTCGAGCGCCACACGATCCGATCGAACGGAACCTGTTCGAGGATCGTCGACTCCCAGTTGCGCCGGGACCAGAAGACCTTCCCGGTCCATTGCAGCTTCTCGTCGGAGGCCTGCTCGACCTGCTCGACCTTCTTCATGAACTTCGGCCAGTCGGCGAACTGCGTCCACAGGTCGTAGGCGAGGTCGATCGGAACACCGACGTCGATCTGCTCGACGATGTTGGTGAGCTTGAGCTTCTTGTTGCCGCCGCCCTTACCCTTGCCTTCGCCGCCGCCGAGGGATTCCTTGACGTCGTCGAACTTGTCCTTGGCGGTCTGCTTGACGTTCTCGAAGCCGCCGCTCAGCGCCGCGGTGATCGGAGACTTCCCCTCGGCGGACTTCTGCACACCGGTGATCGCGCCGAGCAGATTCCCTCCCCCGCCCTCGGCATAGTCGTTGAGGCGCCCGGCCGTTCCGGTCACCTTGTCGGAGACCGTCGACAGGGCACGCTCGGCGAACGTGCCGGCCAGGCCCTGCAGTGACTTCTGCAGGTGCTTGGTGGGCGAGAGGTCCTGTGCCGCTTTGCCGGCGCTGCCGGCAGCCCCGCTCGCCGTCTTTCCGGCCTGTCCCGCCGTGCCGGCGGCGGTCTTTCCGGCCTTGCCGGCCGTCTCCTTGGCGGTCTTGCCCAGCCGGCGGGTGGCGTCTTCGAGTGATCGCGTCATCGAACTCACTTCCTCGTGCGCCGGACCGGAGCGCGCCCGGAGGCGGATGCCTCGGCGCGGGTGCTGCGTCGCCGGGGCTTCGCCGGCTCCTCGTCCTCGTCGCCGGACTCCTCCGGTTCCTTCGCCTTCGACTTGGCTCGGGATGTCTTGGGACGGCTCGTGGATTCGCCGGTGCGTCGCCTGGCGGCCGGTCGCCGCCGGGCGGGCTTCGGGGCCTCTTCTTCCGCTTCCTCGGCCTCTTCCGGAGCGCCTTCTCCCTCCTCGGGGGCTTCCTCCTCGTCGGTTTCCTCCTCGGGATACTCCTCCTCGGCGGACTCCTCGGCCGGTTCGTATTCGCCCTCCGCGTACTCGTCTTCGGGACCCTCGTCGGCGTACTCCTCTTCCTCCGGCTCCTCCTCGGAAGCCTTGGGACGCCCGGTGGCCCGCTGTTGGAGCCGCTCGTTGAGCGAGTCGATCCGATTGCTCGCGGCGGTGACCGCGGCCGCGCGGGCGGCGCTCATCAGCTCGCCACGGACCGAATCGGTGATCTTGACGAGTTCCGGTGAGGACCCGACCATCGAGGCCCCACGCTTGAGGATGTCCTGCGGGTTGTTCGGCAGCCGTCCCGTCAGGCCTGCCCCCGCGAGCATCAACGCCAGCCGCATCTTGTGCGTGCGTCCGAGGAAGTATCCGATACTCACCCCGGCGGCGACTCGTGCCCCACCTTTCATGACCATTCTCCTTCGCCTGCATGTGGCCGCTGTTGCGGGCAGGTTCCCGGCTGCGCACGGTGTCTCGTCCGATGCGGTGGGCCCGCGGTGCGGTTCGAATGTGATGTAGCCCACACTACGCATTCCAAACATCGATTCGCTGACGATCGACCGGAATGCCCATCCGGCGCGACGGCGGTGTGCTACCAGACCGATCGGTACGTCTCGGAGGCGTTTCCCGCCGGCGCGACGGGGGTATCGCAACACTCGACGGGCGCAGTTGCGTCCCCACCGGAATCCACAAGGAGGGCATCATGGCTCACCTCGCCAACAAGGTGATGCACAAGGCCGAGGAGATGGTCGGCAAGACCCGGTACAACTTGGGTAAGCGGACCGGAAACAGGAACCTGCAGAGCGTGGGTCGGCGCGGTCAGGTCTCCGGGCGCGTCAAGGGGTTCGGGGACAATCTCACGCATGCGGTAAGGAACGCCCAAGGAAGGTTCAAGAACAGGTCACATCGTTCCGATCTCCGCTGAGTCGTCATTCGCCGGCGGCGATGCCGCAGGCGCGCAGCGCGAACGCCGCCTCGGGCCCGACGATCTCGTCGACCAGGGTCAGGAACCGGTCGACGAACGCGGGCCCGTGCGGAGCTTCCGCCGGATCGTCCGGATCGGACGGGTCCAGATGGTGCGCCAGCTCGTGCAGCACCACCAGCTCGCGGAACGCCCACGCGGTGTTGGCGTGGTGCTCCGGGAGTGCGATTGTGGCGCAATCGCTTTCGTAGTGAGCGGCGGAATTTCCGGCGCGTGCCCGGACGCGCGCTCGCACCGACGCCCGCGGCCAGTGGGCCCGCACCCAGTTCAGCGCCAGCACCGAGTCCACGTACGCCTGGACGGACTCGAGGGAGGCGAAGCGTCGCTCCACCGGCAGGGTGAGCTGCGATCCGGCCAGCTCCACCACCCGCAGGCCGCGCTCGTCGGCCCGGTCGAACATCGTGCGTACCAAGGATTCCGCCTCGTAGACGGCGGTCCTCCGGGTGTCGCGCAGGCGGGTCACCGCGGCAACCTCCGGGCCGCGGCCGGCAGTTCCGGACCGGTACCCAGGCGCGCCTGTCGCCCCGCCCGGTCCCCGGCACGACGGGCGTCGGACGAGTGCCCCACCCCCACCGCGGACCCGCGCCAGCGGCCGCGCGCCTCGGACGTGCTGCGGTAGAAGTCCCGCAGCTCGATCTGCTTGTCGCGCAGCGCCAGGGCCGCCCCGGGCGTGTCGACGCTCGCCTCCCGCTCGATGTCCTGCTTGGCGTCCGACAGTCGCTGCCCGATCCGCGTCGCGAACGCCGACTGGAAGTTCAGCCGCGCGGTGACGGCCGCGACGGGCCGGCGCACCCGCGTCCGCACGCGCCGCCCCCCGCGGGTCTCGACCACCGTGCGCACCGTCGTCTCGTCCTTGTAGGTGCCCGAACGCAGGTAGGCGTCGGAGGCGCGGACCATCTGCACCAGCAGCGACGAGTACAGGGCCTCGCACACGCCGATGTCGGAGGCGAAACCGTAGGCGTAGATCACCGTCGACGTCGTGGTGATGTCGCACTGCACGTCGTTGGCGGCGGCGATCGCCAGGAACAGCTGCGCGTACGTGCGCAACCCCTTCCTCCCGCTCTCCCCGATCGTGATCAAGCGCTGCACCGGCGTCGCCCGGCGCTCCCGGCTCGCCGTGTGGGCACGCGCGACCGCCAGATCCACCGATGCCGCCGTGGCCAGCCGCTGCGCGGCGGCGAGGAACGCGTCGGCCTCGTGGGGGTTGTCGGTGGATTCCGCCTGCCGGAGCAGGCCACCGATGCGGGTCAGCATCTTCTCCGAACTCACTCCGGCAGGTTACGCCTGCCGTGGTGCCTTTTCGGGCCTGCGGCGATCCGGAAGGACACCGGGGCGCCGGGGTCGCCTATTCTCCTGCCATGGCCCCAGTGACCTTCGACCATGCGACCTGTCTGTTCCCCGGGTCGACCACGCCTGCCGTCGACGCGCTGAACCTCGAGATCGAGGACGGGGAGTTCCTCGTCCTGGTCGGCCCGTCCGGCTGCGGCAAGTCCACCTCCCTGCGCATGCTCGCGGGACTCGAACAGGTGCACAGTGGGCGCATCCTCATCGGGGGCCGCGACGTCACGGCGCAGGAGCCCAAGGACCGGGACATCGCGATGGTGTTCCAGAACTATGCCCTCTACCCGCACATGTCCGTCGCCGAGAACATGGGCTTCGCGCTCAAGCTCGCCAAGACACCGAAGGCGGAGATCCGGGCGCGGGTCGAGGAGGTGGCGAAGATGCTCGACCTCGAGCAGTACCTCGACCGCAAACCCAAGGCACTGTCCGGCGGTCAGCGCCAGCGCGTCGCCATGGGCCGCGCCATCGTCCGCCAGCCGCAGGTGTTCCTGATGGACGAGCCGCTGTCCAACCTCGACGCGAAGCTGCGCGTGCAGACCCGCACCCAGATCGCGCAGCTGCAGCGCCGCCTCGGCACCACCACCGTCTACGTCACGCACGACCAGGTGGAGGCGATGACGATGGGCGATCGCGTCGCCGTGCTCGACAAGGGGATCCTGCAGCAGTGCGCCTCACCGCGCGTGCTCTACAACAAGCCCGCGAACGTGTTCGTCGCCGGATTCATGGGTTCGCCGGCGATGAACCTGTTCACGCTGCCGGTCTTCGACCGCGGGGTGATGCTCGGCGACACCGCCGTGCAGGTGCCGCGCGACGTCGTCGGCCGGGTCACCGAGTCCGAGGTGGTGGTCGGTATCCGTCCCGAGCACTTCGAGATCGCACCCGACGGCCTCGAGATGGACGTCGACGTCGTCGAGGAACTCGGCTCCGACGCCTACGTCTACGGCCGCGCCCAGGTCGCCGGCCGCCCGCAGCAGATCGTCGCGCGCGGGGACTGGCGGAATCCGCCGCAGAAGGGCGAGCGGGTGCACCTGCGGTTCGACCCGGACCAGGTGCACGTCTTCACCACGTCCGACGGTCGTCGCCTGGGCTGACCGGGTGCCGGGCGCCGACACGGAACCGATCAAGGTCGGGTGGAATGTCTGCGGTTCGGTGCCCTCCATGCCAGAGTAAGGGCCGATGTCGGTGGCCCGGTGCCGCCGACGACGGTTTTCTCACGATCTCAACGGGGAGTCATTCATGATTCTGAACTCGAAGGCGATGCGCCGCGCAGCGGTCGCGGCGTCGGCCGCGTCGATGCTGGTGCTCACAGCCTGTTCCTCCGACGGTGGCTCGGATTCGGGCAGCGAAGGAGGCACCGCCGCCGGCGGTGAGGGCCGCGGGCCGATCACGATCGTCGAGGGTCAGGATCCGCTGAACACGGCACTCGAGAGCATCATCGCCGACTGGAACGCGGAGCACCCGGACGAGCAGGTCACCTTCAAGCCGTTGGGCAAGGAAGCGGACCAGCAGCGCGACGACATCACCCAGCGCATGCAGGCCCAGAGCGACGAGTACGACCTCATCGCCGTCGACGTCACCAACACCGCCGAGTTCGCGGCCAACGGCTGGCTGCGGCCGCTCGAGGGCGACTACGCGATCGAGACCGACGGCCTGCTGCCCGCCACGGTCGACTCGGCCACCTACAACGGCACCCTGTACGCGGCGCCGAAGAACACCAACGGCGCGTTCCTGTACTACCGCACGGACCTGGTCGACCGCGCACCCGAGACGTGGGCGGAGCTGAAGGAGCAGTGCCCGAAGGCGCAGGAGGCGGGCATCGACTGCTACGTCGGGCAGTTCAAGAATTACGAGGGCTTGACGGTCAACGTCTCCGAGATCGTCAACGCCTACGGCGGGTCCTTCGTCGCCGAGGACGGCACCACCCCGGCCATCGACGACAAGACCGCCGAGGGCCTGCAGTTCATCGTCGACTCGTTCGAGGACGGCACCATCCCCGAAGCCGCACAGACCTACACCGAGGGCGAGTCGCAGAACGCCTTCGGTGAGGGCCGCGCCCTGTTCATGCGGACCTGGCCGGGCTTCTTCACCGACGGTGAGTCCTCGTCGGTCGCCGGCCGCTACGGCATCGCCGTGCTGCCGGGCGTGGACGGCCCCGGCGCCTCCACGCTGGGCGGCTACAACGTCGGCATCAGCGCGTTCTCCGACGCGCCGGCGACCGCCCGCGACTTCCTCGAGTTCATGCAGACGCGTAAGTCGCAGACCTACTACGCCGAGGCCGGCGGCGCGCCGGTCCTCGAGGAGGTCTACGACGACCCGCAGATCCTCGAGCAGTACCCGTACTTCGCGACCCTGAAGGAATCCCTGGCCAACGCGCAGCCGCGTCCGGTCACCCCGTACTACTCGCAGGTCTCCAAGGCCATCCGTGACAACGCCTACGCGGCGATCCGCGGTGAGAAGACGGTCGACCAGGCGCTCGCGGACACCCGCGCCGGCATCGAGACCGCCGGCAACTGATGCAGGAGTAGTACATGGCGAAGCCGCAGGTCGAGCCCGCGGATCAGTCGCCCCCCACCACGGTCGGGACCGCAGTGCTCGGTCCCGACCGTGGCCGTGGAGGCGGCCGGCACCGAGCCCCCGAACCCCCCGAGCCGCCGGTCGCGGCCGTGAAGCCGCGCCGGCGGATCCCGGTATGGGCGTTCGTCGCGCCGACGCTGGTCGTGCTGGCCGTCGTCATCCTGTATCCGCTCGGCCGGGCGGTATGGATGTCGCTGCACGGCGACGCGAAGAAGCTCGACCCCGAGACGGGCCGGTTCGTCACCGGCGGCTTCGTCGGAGTCGAGAACTACGTCCGGTGGATCACGCAGACCTGCGGCACCGCGACGGGCTCGATCCCGTGCCCACCGGGCACCCTCGGCTCGCAGTTCTGGGGTTCGGTCGGCAACACCTTCTTCTTCACCGTGGTGACGGTGGCGCTCGAGACGGTCATCGGGTTCGCGATGGCGCTGGTGATGGCGAAGTCGTTCCGCGGGCGCGGCCTGCTGCGCGCGTCCGTGCTCGTGCCGTGGGCGATCCCGACGGCGGTCACCGCCAAGCTGTGGTTCTTCATCTTCGCCAACGACGGCATCGCCAACCAGATCCTCGGCACCGAGATCCTGTGGACCGCCGACCCGTGGCCCGCGCGCTTCGCGATCATCGTCGCCGACGTGTGGAAGACCGCGCCGTTCATGGCGCTGCTCATCCTGGCCGGGCTGCAGATGATCCCGTCGGACGTGTACGAGGCCGCGAAGGTCGACGGTGCCACCGCCTGGCAGCGGTTCACCCAGATCACGCTGCCGCTGGTCAAGCCCGCGCTCATGGTCGCGATCCTGTTCCGCACGATGGACGCGCTGCGCATGTACGACCTGCCCGCCATCATGATGGGCTCCAACCCGGCCACCTCGACCATCTCGGTGCTGGTGGTCGACCAGATGCGGCAGGGCGCGAACTCCGCGTCGGCCCTGTCCACGATCACGTTCCTCATCATCTTCGCGGTCGCGTTCGTCCTGGTCCGGTTCCTCGGTGCCAACGCGGTGCGCACGCAGGAAGAACAGCGGAAGGGGACCCCGGCATGAGCCGACCGGGCACCGGCAAGGCACTGCGCGGCAGTATCGGCACCTATGTCGGCGTCGCGCTCATCGTCGTGTGGGGCCTGGCCCCGTGCTACTGGATGATCGTCACGGCGCTGCGCGACCCGGCCGACACGTTCAGCACCACGCTGTGGCCGTCGAATCCGACGCTGCAGAACTTCGCGGATGCCCTGGATCCGTCGGCGAAGGTCAACTTCTCCCGGGCGCTGGTCAACAGTGTGATCATCGCCGGGGCCACCACCGCGATCGCGCTGCTGGTCGGTGTGTTCACCGCCTACGCCCTGTCGCGGTACGACTTCCGCGGCAAGTACTTCGTCACCGGCATCATCCTCGGTGCGTCGATGTTCCCCGTCGTCGCGCTGGTGACGCCGCTGTTCCAGCTGTTCACCGACCTGGACTGGATCGGCACGTACCAGGCCCTGATCATCCCGAACATCTCGTTCGTGCTGCCGCTGACGATTTACACCCTGACCTCGTTCTTCTCCGAGTTGCCGTGGGAGCTCGAGGAGGCCGCCCGCATGGACGGCGCCAGCCGGGGCCAGGCATTCCGGATGATCATGCTGCCGCTCGCGGCGCCCGCGTTGTTCACCACCGCGATCCTCGCGTTCATCGCGACCGTCAACGAGTTCCTGCTCATGTCGCAGCTGTCGACCGAGAAGACCGCCCCGGTGACGGTGGCGATGGCCCGCTTCACCGGAACCGACCCGTACGTCACCCCGTATGCGTCGATCATGGCGGGCGGCACCCTGGTGATGGTGCCGCTGGTGGTGATGGTGCTGATCTTCCAGCGTCGCATCATCGCGGGCCTGACCGCCGGCGGCGTCAAGTCGTGAGCCGACGGCCGTCGCGCCGGCAGCGGCTCGAGCTGCTGCTCGGGTTCCTGACGATGGTCACGCTGCTGACGCTGGTCGGCGCGGTCGCCGGGTTGCTGTCCGCCACGCCCGGGGTGGTCCCGTCGCTGCTGCTGCTCGCGTGCGTGGTGGCGTGGGGGCTGACGTTCCGGGCCTGGCGGCGCGCAGGTTCCTGAGGCCGGCGTATCGCCGCAGGCCGGGGGCGGTTTCTCCGCCCCGGCCCGCGGGCCGGGACGGGTCTGCGCGGCCTGCGGTACCCGTCACATCGGGACAGAACTCCGTACCATGCGATCGAGAGGGTGCGATTATTTCGTCGGACCCGGATCCATCCGAGAAAGTGGTACGTGTGAGTTCTACGACCCCGCCGAACCCCCAGCACAGAAAACCCACCGCCGCTGCGAAAGCGCGGCGGTGGCGCATCGTCGGCAACCTCGCGCTCGCCGTGGTGGCCGTTCTGGTGCTCGTGCCGGCGTTGATGTTCGCGGTGGCGTACCTGTCCACGGACGTGCCCCGCCCGTCGGACATGAAGACCAACCAGGTCGCGACCGTCTACGCCGCGGACGGTACCACCGAGCTGAGCCGGATCGTGCCACCCGAGGGCAACCGTGTCGAGGTCGACCTGGCGGAGATCCCGGAGCACGTGCGCAACGCCGTGCTCTCGGCCGAGGACCGCAACTTCTACAGCAACCCGGGCTTCTCGGTGAGCGGATTCGCCCGCGCGGCCCGCGACAACGTGCTCGGCAAGGAGACCGCCGGCGGCGGCTCCACCATCACCCAGCAGTACGTGAAGAACGTGCTCGTCGGCGCCGACCGGACCGTCACCCGCAAGATGCGGGAACTGGTGATCTCGACGAAGATGGCCAGGCAGTGGTCCAAGGACGAGATCCTGCAGGCATACCTGAACACCATCTACTTCGGCCGCGGCGCCTACGGCATCGCCGCCGCCGCGCAGGCGTACTTCGGCAAGCCGGTCGGTGAGCTGTCGGTCGCCGAGGGCGCCGTGCTCGCCGGGGTGATCCAGACGCCGTCGGCGCTCGACCCCGAGTTCAACCGGCCGGCGATCGAGGCGCGCTGGAACTACGTCCTCGACGGCATGGTCGAGATGGGCGAGCTCGACACCGCCGAACGCGACGCCCAGGAGTTCCCGCCGACGGTGCCGGCCGCGCAGGCGACGCAGGCGGACGCGGCCACCGGCCCGGAGGGGCTGCTGCGTACCCAGGTGATCCGTGAGCTCGAGGCGGCGGGGATCAGCGGCCAGGTGCTCAGCACCGAGGGCCTGCAGATCACGACGACGATCGACCCGCGGGCGCAGCAGGCGGCGATCGATTCGGCGCGCGAGACCCTCGAGGGGGAACCGGCGAACCTGCGCACGGCCGTCGTGTCGATCGACCCGCGCTCCGGCGCGGTGCGGGCGTACTACGGCGGCGAGGAGGGCGCCGGGTTCGACTTCGCGCAGGCCCCGGTGCAGACCGGCTCCGCGTTCAAGGTGTTCGGCCTCGTCGCGGCGCTGAAGGACGGCATCGGCCTGAACGCCCGGTTCAGCAGCGCCCCGCTGACCGTCGGCAATCTCGAGATCGGCAACGTCGAGGGCGAATCGTGCGGGGTGTGCACCATCGCCGAGGCGCTCAAGCGGTCGCTGAACACCAGCTTCTACCGGCTGATGATGGCCATGGAGAACGGGCCGCAGAAGATCGCGGACGCCGCTCACGAGGCCGGCATCCCGCTCGAGATCCCCGGCGTCGACGGCCGCACGCTCAGCCACAACGGCGGCGCGCCGGAGGGCGGCATCGTGCTGGGCCAGTACCAGTCGCGGGTGATCGACATGGCGTCGGCATATGCCACGCTCGCCGCGTCGGGGACCTACCACCAGCCCTACTTCGTGCAGCGCGTCGTCAACGCCGAGGGCGAGGTGCTGCTGGACCGGCCCGCGTCGCCGGGCGAGCAGCGCCTCGATCCGGCCGTCGCGGACAACGTCACGCAGGCCATGCAGCCGATCGCCGCGTACTCGCGCGGACACGCGCTCGCCGGGGGGCGGCCGTCGGCGGCCAAGACCGGCACCACCCAGCTCGGCGACACCGGCCTGAACAAGGATGCCTGGATGGTCGGGTACACCCCGTCGCTGTCCACGGCGGTGTGGGTCGGCACGCCGGACGGCACCGCCATCACGAACAGCTGGGGCGGGTCGATCTACGGTTCGATGCTGCCGTCGGACATCTGGAAGGGCACGATGGACGGCGCTCTCGAGGGCACCGAGGTCGAGAGCTTCCCGTGGCCCGATCCGATCGGGGGGCAGGCAGGTGTCCCCGTCGACACCGGGGTCACAGCCCCGTCGAACAACGTCCCGGCCCCGGTGCAGCTGCCCCAGCTGCAGCTGCCGGAGCTGCCGCCGATCACGATCCCGGCGCCTCCGGTGGAACTGCCACCGGAGATCCAGGTGCCGCAGCAGATCGAGGTGCTGCCGGGCGTGACGATCCAGATCCCGGGGTAGGACACCACGCCGCGAGCGCGGCTGTCACACAGTCGACGACGTCGTCGACCGACACCGACGGCTCGTCGAGCCGGTCCATCGCCATGGACTCGACCAGCGACCACCACCCCCGCAGCTGCATGGTGACGAGCGGTGTGGGCGCGACGCCGATCGCGGCGACGGTGCGTTCGACCATCGTGTTCCGCATGTTCTCGTGGATGGTCCGGATCTGCGGATCGGCGCCGAACCCGCCGTGGAAGAACGCCTGGTAGTGCCGGCCGTGCCGGTCGATGAACGCCACGAACGGCTGCACCACCGCGCGCAGCGGGTCGGTGTCGTCGGGATCGGGGACCGCCGCCCGCAGCAGGCGCCGAGCGGCCGCGGCCACGACCGCGACGTAGAAGTCCTGTTTGGTGGGGAAGTAGCGGAACAGCAGGCCGCGGGAGATGCCGGCGATCTCGGCGACCCGGTCGACGGACAGGGCGTGGATCGGGCGGGTGGCCAGTTCCTGCAGGCCGATGGCGACGAGCTGGCGTTTGCGCTCTTCCGGAGGAAGGCGCCGCCGCTTCTCGGTGCTCACGGATGGTCCCTCCCTCTTGATGGTGTGCTGCGCGCCCGGCTAGTCTAACTAAGCATTGCTCAGTTAGAGCTACGGAGGCCTCATGGATTTCGGTCAGTCGGAACGCTCGCGCGACTACCTCGAGCGGCTGCGCCACTTCGTCGCCACCGAGGTGGTGCCCGTCGAGGAGACGCTGCGGCGGGAACGGATCGCCCCCTTCGCGGCGCGCGGCGACAGTTCGGGCGCGGCGACGTGGTCGGTACCCGACGAGTTCCGCGAACTGCAGCGCAAGGCCCGCGCCCAGGGCCTGTGGAACCTCTTCCTCCCCGACGCCGAACTCGGAGCCGGGCTGACGAACGTCGAGTACGCGTCCCTCGCGGAGGAGATGGGTCGTTCCCCGTTCCGGTCCTCGATCTTCAACTGCGACGCCCCGGACACCGGCAACATGGAGGTGCTGTACCACTACGGCAGCCCCGAACAGAAGGAACGCTGGCTGCGCCCCCTGCTCGACGGCGAGATCCGCTCGGCGTTCTGCATGACCGAACCCGGGGTCGCGTCCTCGGACGCGACGAACATGGCCGCCACCGCCCTCGTCGAGGGCGACGAGGTGGTGCTCAACGGACGCAAGTGGTGGAGCACGGGCATCGGCAGTCCCGACTGCAAGATCCTGATCTTCATGGGGCTCACCGATCCCCAGGCGCCCAAGCATCAGCAGCACTCGATGGTGCTGGTGCCGATCGACACCCCCGGGGTGAAGGTCGAACGGATGCTGTCCACGATGGGCTTCTACGACGAGCCCGGCGGACACGGCGAGGTGTCGTTCACCGACGTGCGCCTGCCGCTCGACGCGATCATCGCCGGACCCGGCCGCGGATTCGAAATCGCCCAGGGCCGGCTCGGTCCCGGCCGCGTCCACCACTGCATGCGTCTGATCGGGCTCGCCGAACACGCCCTCGAACTCGCCTGCCGGCGCGGCCTCGACCGCGTCGCGTTCGGCAAGCCCCTGGTCAACCTCGGCGGCAACCGCGAACGCATCGCCGACGCCCGCATCGCGATCAACCAGCTGCGGCTGCTCGTGCTGCACACCGCCTGGCTGCTCGACACCCAGGGCCTGGCCGGCGCCCGCTCCGCCGTCTCCGAGATCAAGGTCGCCACCCCGCGCGTCGTCCAGCAGGTGGTCGACTTCGCCATCCAGATCCACGGCGGCGCCGGTCTTTCGGACGACTTCCCGCTCGCCGGTGCCTGGACGGCCGCGCGGGCGCTGCGCCTGGCCGACGGCCCCGACGAGGTGCACCAGGGACTGGTGGCCCGCTTCGAACTCGGCAAGTACACCAACCCGGAGGGTCGCAAGTGACAATTCCCGACAACGCCCGCGCCGTCCGTGACGAGGACGCCTTCGACGTCGCGGCCGTCGCGGCCTGGCTCGGCGAGCACGCCGGCATCGCCGGAATCCCGGAGGTGCACCAGTTCTCCGGTGGCGCATCGAATCTCACCTATCTACTGCGTTACCCCGACCGGGACCTCGTGCTGCGCCGACCGCCGGTGGGGGCCAAGCCGTCCTCCGGTCACGACATGGTCCGCGAGTACCGCATCCAGTCGCTGCTCGCGCCCGCATACCGGTACGTGCCGCGCATGGTGGGCCTGTGCACCGACCACAGCGTGCTCGGCAGCGACTTCTACGTGATGGAACGGGTGCCGGGGACGATCCTGCGGGCGAACCCCCCGGCCGAACTCGCCCTGACCCCCGAGCGCACCCGCACCCTGTGCCTGCGGATCGTCGACCTGCTCGTCGAGCTGCACGGCGTCGACCCCGCGTCCACGGGGCTGAGCGAATTCAGCCGCGGCTCCGGATACGTCGCGCGCCAGGTGTCGGGCTGGACTGCGCGCTACGAGAAGGCGCGCACCGAGAACGTTCCGGACTTCGCCCGGGTCACGAAGTGGCTGAACGACACTCAGCCTGCCGACGTGGCCTCGGCTGTCATCCACGGCGATTTCCGGCTCGACAACGTGGTGCTCGACGAGAACGACCCGCTGCAGCCCGTCGCGGTGCTGGACTGGGAACTGGCCACCGTCGGCGATCCGCTGATGGATCTCGGTTCCTCCCTCGCCTACTGGGTGCAGGCCGACGACGATCCGATGCTGCTCGCCACCAAGCGGCAGCCGTCGGACCTGCCGGGCATGCTCACCCGCCGCGAGATCGTCGACTACTACTCGAGCAAGACCGGTCTGGCCGTGGACAACTGGGGCTTCTACGAGGTCTTCGGCCTGTTCCGGCTCGCGGTGATCGCGCAGCAGATCTACTACCGCTACCACCACGGGCAGACCACCAACCCGGCGTTCAAGGACTTCTGGGTGATCGTGGGCTATCTGGACTCGCGATGCAACACGCTGATCGACGACATCGAGGCGGGACGCGCATGAGCACGCGGAGGAACATTCTCATCACCGGCGCGAGCTCCGGCCTCGGCGCCGGCATGGCCCGCGAGTTCGCCGCGCGGGGGCGCAACCTCGCCCTCGCGGCGCGACGGACCGAGCGGCTCGAGGAGCTGCGCGACGAACTGCTCGCGCAGCATCCGGGTATCACCGTCGCGGTGCGGCGGCTCGACGTGGACCGGCACGAGGACGTGTTCACCGTCTTCCGGGAGTTCGACGACGAACTCGGCGGCCTCGACCGCGTCGTCGTCAATGCGGGCCTGGGCAAGGGGCAGCCCTTGGGCACGGGCTACTTCCGTGCCAACGTGCAGACGGCGAACACCAATTTCCTCGGTGCGCTGGCACAGAGCGAGGCCGCCCTCGAGCTCATGCGCCCCCGCAATGCCGGTCACGTGGTGCTCATCTCGTCGGTGAGTGCGGTGCGCGGGATGCCGCGCAATCTCACGACGTACGCGGCGTCGAAGGCCGCCGTCGCGGCGCTCGGCGAGGGAATGCGTGCGGACCTGGCGCGCACGGGCATCCGGGTGAGCACGATCTTCCCCGGGTTCATCCGCTCGGAGATCAACGAGAAGGTGAAGAACGTGCCGTTCATCGTCGACACCGAGACCGGGTGCCGCGCACTGGCCGCCGCGATCGAGAAGGAACCGCACAAGGCGTACGTCCCGGCCTGGCCGTGGACACCGCTCGCCTATGCGATGAAGGTACTGCCGCTGTCCGTCGTCAGCCGGATGGTCTGACGACGCAACGTGTGTGGACGCGTGTGTGTGGCCGAATGTCACATTCGGTCGATCGAATCGACGCGATGTGACATTCGGCCACCACCCGCGAGGGGTGTTGTGACGCTACGGATCAGGCGTCGGCGCCGATGATGAAGGCCTCGAGCTCGGTGCGGGCCTTGTCGTCGGCCATCTGGACCGGCGGGGACTTCATCAGGTAGGCGGACGCCGGCAGGACAGGACCGCCGATGCCGCGGTCCTTGGCGATCTTCGCGGCGCGGATCGCGTCGATGATGATGCCGGCCGAGTTGGGCGAGTCCCACACCTCGAGCTTGTACTCGAGGTTCAGCGGCACGTCGCCGAAGGCGCGGCCCTCGAGGCGGACGTACGCCCACTTGCGGTCGTCGAGCCAGCCGACGTGGTCGGACGGGCCGATGTGGACGTCGTTGGTGCCCATCTCCTTCTTGAGGTTGGAGGTGACGGCCTGGGTCTTGGAGATCTTCTTCGACTCGAGACGCTCACGCTCGAGCATGTTCTTGAAGTCCATGTTGCCGCCGACGTTGAGCTGCATGGTGCGGTCGAGCTGCACACCGCGGTCCTCGAACAGCTTCGCCATGACGCGGTGGGTGATGGTGGCGCCGACCTGCGACTTGATGTCGTCGCCGACGATCGGGACACCGGCATCGGTGAACTTGGCGGCCCATTCCGGGTCGGAGGCGATGAACACGGGCAGCGCGTTGACGAACGCGACACCGGCATCGATGCAGCACTGGGCGTAGAACTTGTCGGCCTCTTCGGACCCGACGGGGAGGTAGGACACGAGCACGTCGACCTTCGCGTCCTTCAGCGCCTGGACGACGTCCACGGGCTCGGCCTCGGAGAGCTCGATGGTCTCGGCGTAGTACTTGCCGATGCCGTCGAGGGTGTGGCCACGCTGGACGGTGACGCCGCTCGGCGGAACGTCGGCGATCTTGATGGTGTTGTTCTCGCTGGCGAAGATCGCCTCGGAGAGATCGAAGCCGACCTTCTTCGCATCCACGTCGAATGCCGCGACGAACTGGACGTCGCGCACGTGGTACGGGCCGAACTCGACGTGCATCAGGCCGGGAACGGTCGTGTTCGCTTCCGCGTCCTTGTAGTACTCGACGCCCTGGACCAGGGACGAGGCACAGTTCCCCACGCCTACAATGGCCACGCGCACCGAGGTGCTGTTCTCACCCATGGTCGGGTTCTCCTTCTGTGTTGCGTTGTGCTGTCGACTGCTCGGCGGCGATCAGTTCGTTGAGCCAGCGGACCTCGCGCTCACTGGACTCGAGGCCGAGCTGATGAAGCTGACGGGTGTAGCGATCCAACGTCCCGCTGGCCCGTCCGATTGCGTCGCGGAGCCCTTCCCTGCGCTCCTCGACCTGGCGGCGCCTGCCCTCGAGGATCCGCATCCGCGCCTCGGCGGGGGTGCGGCTGAAGAAGGCGAGGTGCACGCCGAAACCGTCGTCGGTGTAGTTCTGCGGACCGGTGTCGGCCACCAGCTCGGAGAAGCGCTTGCGCCCCTCCGGAGTGAGCTGGTACACGCGACGCGCTCGTCGCTTGACGGTGCCGGGTGGTCCTGCGTCCTCCTCGATGAGTCCGTCGGCCTGCATCCGTCGCAGCGTCGGATAGAGGGAACCGTAGGAGAAGGCGCGGAACGCGCCGAGCAGCCCGGTCAGTCGTTTGCGGAGCTCGTAGCCGTGCATGGGCGACTCGAGGAGCAGCCCGAGAATTGCCAGCTCGAGCAAGAGGCCTCCTCCACCGTGTCGTCGAACTATCCGAGTGATGCGATCACCGATTATATCGCACCGATATATAGGACGATAACCGACAGCAGTGCATGTAACAACGGGTAGCGGTAATTTTCCTCAGGGCTCGTAGGGAAACACCGCGATCGGCGTACCGTCGAACGCCAGCACCAGGTGCCCGCCCTGATCGGTGCCCGGACGCCGCGCGTGGACCGCGACCGTCGCCCGGCCCGCGTCGTCGACGTCGAAACCGACCTGCTCGACCCGGCCGTCGGGCACCCGCAGGGTCGCTGGAGCGCCGAGGATCACCTGCGACACCGCGACCAGGTCGAGGCCTGCCAGATCGAAGGCCACCGCATCCGACGGCCGGGTGTGCGGACTGCTCCACGAGGCGAACTCGCCGTCGAAGGTGTACGAGAGATACCGGTGCGGTTCGTCGGCGACCGCCCGGTCGAACGACGCGTGCTCCGGGAACAGCGTCACGTCGTCGACGAGCGTGTCGCCGAACTCGGCCCGGTACTCCTCCACGAAGCGGGCCAGTCCCTGCGGCGACGTCAACTCCGGTGGCGGCGGCGGTCCGTCCGCCGCGTTCGCGGCCAGTCCCGCCAGCGCCCCCGTCACCGCCCCTGCCGCGACCGCGGTCGCCGCGACCACCACTCGACGAGTCCTCACCGGGTTCCCCGGTTCTCGAACCGGTGCAGTTCGATCAGCTCGCCCTGCGGCGTCACCTCGAGAAAGCCGGTCTCGCGAGCCGTATTGCTCACGAATATGCGCACCGACGGCTGGTCGTACGACACGTCGACGGAGATGTGGCCGACCGTGCCGTCCGGTACGCCGACACTCTGCGGCGCCCCCGCGACGTACCCCGCGAGGGCGTCGACGTCCAACGTCGCCAGGTCGACCACCGCGGTTTCCACGGCGCGGGTGCGGGGCACGTCGTCCGCGTCGAAACCGCCGCGGTAGGTGTACGACACCATGCGGTCCGGGCTGCCGGGCACGGAACGGGTGACGCGCGCATGTTGCTCGAAGAAGTCCACCTCGTCGACCAGCGTGTCCCCGAACGCCGCCAGGTGGTCGGCTCGGAACTGCTCGAGGCCGGCCCGCGTCACCGGGCTCGGCGTCGGCACCACGACGGGCCGCAGCGCTGCCGGATCGAGCGCCGGCCCCAGCGGCGCGGACGGTGCATCGACGCGTACCCAGGAGAACGTCGCCACCCCTGCCGCCACGGCCGACGCCACCACGACCGCGGTGAACACCCCGGGACCGCGCGCGCGGACCCGTGCCGTCGCGGCGACGTCCGAACTCGCCTGCAGGTCGGCGACCAGCTCGTCCAGTTCGCCGAGCGTGCCGGCGACGTCGGCACGCGCATCCCGGGCCTCGTGTTCGGGACCGGTGAGCTGCCCGTCCGCGTACGCCGCGTCGAGACGCGCCCGGACCGCCGCCCGATCGACGTCGCGTGCCCTGGTGGAAGGCGAACGGCGGCCGATCATGCGGGAGATCGTAACGATGCAGTTCAGAACACGCGCTGCACGGTGCCGTCGAACAGAACCTTCACGTATCGGGTGCGGTCGCCGGACTCGACGTAGATGTTCGCCGTCGGCGTGCCGTCGTGGGCGAACGAGACGTGCGAGACCGCGCCGTCGGGCAGTCCGACCAGCGCGGGGGCTTCGGCGATCCGGGTGGTCAGGGCCCCGGGGTCGACCCCGCCGAGGTCGACATCGCGGTAGCCGGGGAGGCGCTGCGTCGTCACCGGTTGGGCCCGTAGCGCCCCGCCCGCGTAGCTGTACGTGGCGATCCGGCCGGGGTCGTCCGGCAGCGCCCGTTCGATGTGAGCCCGATCCGGACGGAGGACCAGCCGATACACGACCGTGTCACCGAAGCGGTCCCGCACCGACGCGAGAACCCCCTCGAATCCGCCGGGTTCGAGCGGCCGCACCGGAGTCACCACGATCGGGTCGACGCCGTCGCCGGGAACTGCCACCGGTGCGGCGGGCTGCTCCCGCACGGCCGCGGGCTCCGGCGCCGGACCCGCCGACAGCAGCAGCACCGCGCCGGCCACCGCGGCCGCCACCGCGACGGCCACCGCCACGATCCGGCGCAGCCCGGGCCGCCGGGCCGAAGACGGGACCGCCGGATTCTCGGGTGGCTGCAGGTCCCGGACCAGGTCCGCGAGCTCGCCCAGCGTCTTCGCGGACATGGCCCGGGCCGTCCGGTCCCGGTGTTCCCCGAAGTCGAGCTGACCGTCGGCGTAGGCGGTGTCGAGGCGGCCGCAGGCCTGCGCCCGGTCGATGTCGCGTGCCCGCGTTCGCGGCGTGTGTCGGCTCACCATCCGGGCAGCGTAGAACGTCCGATATGGGCGCGTCGCACAGTCACGCGGCCCACACCCTGCCCACCCGCGTGCCGTCCGCACGTACTCTGGACCCGTGCGGATACAGCGGCAGGTGGTGGACTACGCGCTGCAGCGCAGGTCGCTGCTCGCTCAGGTCTACTCGGGACGGACCGGCGTCTCGGAGGTGTGCGACGCCAGCCCCTACCTGCTCCGTGCCGCCAAGTTCCACGGCCGCGGCAGTGACGTGGTCTGCCCGATCTGCCGCAAGGAGCAGCTGACACTCGTGTCGTGGGTGTTCGGCGACAAGCTCGGTCCGGTGTCCGGGTCGGCCCGCACCGCGGAGGAACTGGTCCGCCTGGCCGCCAGCCAGGAGGAGTTCTCCGTCCACGTGGTCGAGGTGTGCCGCACGTGCAGCTGGAACCACCTCGTCCAGTCCTATGTCCTGGGGGCGGAACCCGCGCCGAAGCGGCCCCGCCGCAGGTCGACCGGCCAGAGCCGCCGCACCGCGAGCGAGTGAGCCGTGCGCGACCCCTGCTGAACCGCCGCGCCCGGTGAGGTCCCCGGGCGACACTGCACTGCCCGAAAACACTGCACTGCCCGAAAACACTGCACTGCCCGAAAACACTGCACTGCCCGAAACACTGCACTGCCCGAAACATTGCACTGCCCGAACGCGCGCTGCCCGACGAGACCGAAGTCTGCAGACGTGAAACGAGGACGCGTGCCGCGCGTCCGCGCTACCGGTTGGAGATGAGTACGTGAGTTCCCCCCACAACGACCCGCAGGGCGACCGGCCGATGCCGCCGCACGGGAACGGACCGGCAGGTCCCCCGCCGCCGCGGCGACCGGGACCTGTGGGGGGTCCCCCACCGCAGCGCGGTCCCGGCGGGCCGCCGCCCGCCGAACGGCGGATGCCCCCGCCGCAGGGACGTCCGTACCCGCCGCCGCCGCGCCCCCAGCCGGGCGGCCCGCGGCCCCAGCCGTATCCGCCGCAGCAACGTCCCCCGCAGCAGTACGGGGCCGCAGGGATGCCGTCGCCGGACGCTCACGGGCCGCGACCGCAGCAACCACCGGCCGACCGGACCCGGCAACTCCCGCCGCAGAACCGGCCGCCGGTGCAGAACCGCAACCCTCAGCAGCCGCCCGACCGGCCCGCAGGCGCGCCCCCCGGCGGGCGCCCACCGACCCCGCCCCCGACCGCGCGCGGCGGGGGTGACGAGCCCCCGCGTGGTCCGGGCGACCCCAAGTCGACGCGCTGGCGCACCGTGCGGCGTGTCGGCTACGTGGCCGTGGCCCTGGCCCTGGTGCTGCCGATCCTCGCGTTCATGCTGGCCTACGTCGTCCAGGAGGTTCCGCGTCCCGGTGACCTGAAGACCAACCAGGTCGCCACCGTCTACGCCGCCGACGGCTCGACCGTCATCACCAAGGTGGTGCCGCCCGAGGGCAACCGCACCGAGGTGGGCCTCGACGAGATCCCCGAGCACGTCCGCAACGCCGTACTCGCCGCCGAGGATCGTGACTTCTACAGCAATCCCGGATTCTCGGTCAGCGGCTTCGCCCGCGCGGCCCGCGACAACATCCTCGGCCGGGAGAGCGCCGGCGGTGGTTCGACCATCACCCAGCAGTACGTGAAGACGGCGCTGGTCGGCTCCGAGCGCACCCTGACCCGCAAGATGAAGGAACTCGTCCTCGCGTCCAAGATGGCCAACCAGTGGTCCAAGGACGACATCCTCGCCGCCTACCTGAACACCATCTACTTCGGACGTGGCGCGTACGGCATCGCCGCTGCCTCCACGGCGTACTTCGGTAAGCCCGTCGGCGAGCTCACCGTCGAGGAGGGTGCCGTGCTCGCCTCCTCGATCCAGCTGCCGTCGCTGCTGGATCCGGAGACCAACCCCGAGGGCGCCCAGGCGCGCTGGAACTACGTCCTCGACGGGATGGTGACCGCCGGCACCCTGAACGAGGCCGACCGGGCCTCGATGCAGTATCCGCGGTACGTGCCGCTGGCCGAGGTCGACAACGGCGGACAGTCCAACGGGCCGGAGGGCCTGCTACGCACCCAGGTGCTGCGGGAGCTGTCCGAGGAGGGCATCGACGAGAACCTGCTGAACACCGAGGGACTCCAGATCACCACCACGATCGACCCGCAGGCACAGGAGGCCGCACTCGACGCGGTCCGCACGAACATGGACGGCGAGCCGGAGGAGCTGCGCACCGCCGTCGTATCCGTCGACCCGCGCAGCGGCGCCGTCCGCGCCTACTACGGCGGCGACAACGGCGGTGGCTTCGACTTCGCCCAGTCCGGTCTGCAGACCGGATCGTCGTTCAAGGTGTTCGGCCTGGCCGCCAACCTCGACCAGGGCAACCCGCTGTCCGCGATGTACGACAGCGGCCCGCTCACCGTCAACGGCATCTCGATCGGCAACGTCGAGGGCGAGAACTGCGGCACCTGCACCATCGCCGAGGCGCTGAAGCGGTCGCTCAACACCAGCTTCTACCGGATGATGCTCGAGATGGACAACGGCCCGCAGGCCATCGCCGACATGGCACACCAGCTCGGCATCCCCGAGGAGATCCCCGGCGTCGGCGAGACCCTCACCGAGCCGGGCGGCGTCGGCCCCAACTACGGCATCGTGCTCGGCCAGTACCAGTCCCGCGTGATCGACATGGCGTCGGCGTACGCGACGCTCGCCGCGTCCGGCACCTACCACGAGCCCTACTTCGTGCAGAAGGTCGTCACCGCCGACGGCACCGTGCTGCTCGACCGCGGCACCCCCGCCGGGGAACAGCGGGTCGACGAGGCCGTGGCAGACAACACCACCGCCGCGATGATGCCCATCGCCGCGTACTCCAACGGGCATGCCCTCGCCGGCGGCCGCCCGTCCGCCGCCAAGACCGGCACCGCGCAGCTCGGCGACACCGGCTCGAACAAGGACGCCTGGATGGTGGGCTACACGCCGTCGCTGTCGACGGCCGTGTGGGTCGGCACCGAACAGGGCCTGCCCCTGGAGAACAGCTGGGGCGGCATGATCTACGGGTCCGGCCTGCCGTCGGACATCTGGAAGGACACGATGGACGGTGCCCTCCAAGGCACCGACGTCGAGAAGTTCCCGACTCCCGAACCGATCGCCGGACAGGCCGGCGTCCCGGCGTACTCGGCGCCGGCGCCGCCGAGGACCACGACGCAGACCCCGACGACGACCGAGCGGACGACGCCGGAGCTGCCCACGCCGCCGGAGATCACGACCCGCAACGTCGAGATCCTCCCGGGCGTGACCATCCCCATGCCGGGCGTGGCGCCGCAGACCACCACCCAGCAGGTGCCCACACCGACCCCCACCACGGAAGAGGACACGCCGGGCTTCGGGACGCAGGACGAGTCGACCGGTGCCGGCGGGGACGAGCAGTCCGGCAACAGCCGCTTCCAGGAGGACCCCGTCGGCGCCACACCCGGCGGGTAGCCTCGCGGGGTGACCGAGAAGAGAGAGCTCGCGTCGCCGGGTCCGCTCGTTGCCGACCGCCGCTCCGCGGACTGGCGCGACGCACCCGGATGGACCGATCCGACGGTGTCGCGTCTGTCCACCGGCATCGGCGGCCCCGTCGGACGGTACGCCCTGCTCGGACGCACCCGGTTCTTCACGCCGCTGCGCGCGCTGCTGCTCCTGGCGGTCGTGTTCCTCGCTCTCGGCTGGTTCACCAAGGCCGCCTGCATCCAGCAGGGGGCGGTGGGCGAGAACGGTGCCCTCGGGCTGGACTGGGGCGACAACCGGCAGTACGTCGCCATGTGCTACTCCGACGTCGTGCCGCTCTACGGCGCCGAACGCCTCAGTGCCGGTGCCTTCCCGTACAAGACGTCGTGGGAGGAGCCCGGACCGGACGGGCAGTCCCAGGTCCGGTACATGGAGTATCCGGTCCTCGCCGGCCTCTACCAGTACGTCTCGATGCGCGCAGCGAAGGCCTGGGACGCCGCGTCGTGGCTTCCGGGCGGCCTGCAGGTGGCGATCTACTTCGACATCGTCGCGGTGGGTCTCGCCGCGGCCTGGCTCGTCACCGTGTGGGCCACCGCGCTCTCCGCCGGCCGCCGCATCTGGGACGCGGCGCTCGTCGCCGCCTCGCCGCTCGTCGCCGTGCACGCCTTCACCAACTTCGACGCCCTCGCCACCGCCTTCGCGGCCGGTGGGCTGCTGGCCTGGGCGCGGCGGCGGCCGGTGCTCGCCGGGGTGCTGTTCGGGCTCGGTGCCGCCACCAAGCTGTACCCGCTGCTGCTGTTCGGTCCGCTGCTGCTGCTGTGCCTGCGCACCGGGAAGCTGCGGGCACTGGGCCAGGCGGCCGGTGCCGCGGCGGCCGCCTGGCTCGCCGTGAACCTGCCGATCATGATCCTCTACCCGCGCGGCTGGGCCGAGTTCTTCCGGCTCAACACCGAACGCGGGGCGGACCCCGATTCGATCTACAACGTCGCGCGGTCGCTGACCGGGTGGTCCGGCTGGGACACCTCCACCCTGAACTCGGTGTCGCTGCTGCTGTTCGCCGCGGCCTGCGGCGGCATCGCGTGGCTCGCATGGACGGCTCCGCGCCGCCCCCGCCTCGCCCAGTTGTGCTTCCTCGTGGTTGCCGCGTTCCTGCTCACCAACAAGGTGTGGAGCCCCCAGTATTCGCTGTGGCTGGTGCCGCTCGCCGTGCTGGCCCTACCGCACCGGCGGATCCTGCTCGCGTGGATGACGATCGACGCCCTCGTCTGGGTGCCGCGCATGTACTTCTATCTCGGCGCCGAGAACAAGGGCCTGCCCGAGCAGTGGTTCACGACGACCGTGCTGCTGCGCGACCTCGCGGTCGTGGCGCTGTGCGCGCTCGTCGTCCGGCAGATTCTCCGTCCGGCCGAGGATCTCGTGCGCTACGGCTTCGTCGACGACCCCGTCGGTGGTGTGCTCGACCACGCCCCCGACGCTCCCCCGCGGTGGATTCCGGAGGGAGTGCGGCCCGGCGCCCGGCGGACATCACCTCCCGAATCGGCCGAGCGGCGGACACCCGCGTCGAGCGCCGCACCGTAGCCCGGCCGGAGCCGCGCGCGACGGGTGCTGCCCGCGCGCGTAAAAACCTGCGCGGGAAGCATTTTTGCGCGCGAGTGCTCGTCCGCGACGAGCGTCGTCTACACGCGCAGCGCGTCGAAGGGCGCGACGGGGAGGTTGCGGACGACGAACCAGCCCAGCACCGCCCACAGCACGATCTGCGGCGCCCACCGCCACTGGTACCACTGGACGATCCGGTGTCCACGGACCCGGGCGGCCGTCCACACGACGAACGACCACCCCAGCAGCAGCACCGCGGCCACGCCGAGGGCGTTGTAGCGCAGCGCGGCCGGAACATCGAGGTGCAGCAGCGAATACAGCATCCGCGACGATCCGCACCCGGGGCACCAGATACCGAACAGGGCGCGGGTCGGGCACGGCGGAATCGGGCCACCCGGCGTCGTCGGATCCGCCCACGCGACGGCCGCGCACACGCACACCGACACGGCCGCCACCCCGACGGGAGCGGCGAGCCGGGCGGTGAGCGTCTGCACGGCCGGGTCCCTCAGTAACCCGACGACGAGACCGCCGCGGCGAGGACGACGATGTAGAAGACGACGACCACCGCCCATACCGCGACGCTCGCCACCACCGACCAGATCGCCCACTTCTTCGCGTCGTCGGCCGATCGGCGCGCGGCATCGAACTGGCCCTGCGCCCAGAGGGAATTGACCTGGCTCGCCTTGATGATCGAAACGACGCCGAGCGGCAGGCAGCAGAGGATCGTCGTGAGAATGCCCCACACCAGGTTGTTGTCGGGTGGCGGCCCGAACTGCGGCCCCGGGTAGTACCCGTAGCCGCCCGGCGGGGGATACCCGCCCGGATTGTTCGGCGGGTACTGCGGATAGTCACTCATCTTCGTCCTCGATCACCCCGTCGGGATCCCGGCCTGTTCCGGTTCCCCCCGCGCGGAAGGGTAGACCAGCCGCGGTGCTGCCGCACTCACCACGACCGCGCCGGCCGCCCGGCCCGGGACGTGTTCACCGATTTTCTCCGCTCATAGCCGGCATCCGGGGTTGCTCCTCGTCGGGTGGGGGCTGGCCGGATCGGCGCAGGGGTGCGCCGGCGAACACGAAGAACAGCACGACGAGCAGCGCGGCCCGCCCCCACACCCCGACCAGGGTGAGCAGCAGCGGGATCGTGGTGTCGCTGTGGGTCATGGTCGCGTCGAACCACAGGAACACCCCGATCCCGATGGCGAGGTCCACGGTGAGGTACGAGGCGATCAGCGGCCAGCGCACCCGCAGCAGCACCAGGAACGGCAACAGCCACAGGGTGTACTGCGGTGAATGGACCTTGTGCAGCAGCAGGAATCCACACAGCATCGCGGCGCCGACCGCGACCCACGGGTAGCTGCCGTCGCGGCGGTACCGCCGCCACCCCAGCCACAGCGCCAGCGCGAAGGCGGCGCAGATCGACAACGGCGAGACGACGGCGACGATGTCGTTGTACTCGGCCGTGACCTCGGTGTCCTGATAGCCGCCGACCAGCGGCCGCAGCCCCCAGTACCAGATCGAGTTGCTCGTGGCGTCGGCCGCGCGGTTGCCCTGGAACTCGAACGATGCGCGCCATCCCGGATAGCCGAGCAGCGCGAACGGCAGGTTCACGGCGATCACCGTTACCGCCGCTGCGGCGCCCACCGTCACCGCGCCCCGCACGTCGCGCCGGGGTCGCGGTTCGTCCCCGCCGGTCAGGACGTACGCGATCAGCGGCAGCACGAAGATGCCGGGATACACCTTGAGGCAGAACCCGACCGCGAGCAGGACGGCCGCGGCCACCGCGCGGGTGCGCAGGGACCACCGTCGCACCCCGAGCACGGCCACGGCCCCGACGGTGGTCGCGACGACGGGCAGGTCCCAGTTGTGGAAGCCGTACAGCACCAGCGGCGGCGTCACCGACCAGAGCAGCGCGGCCCATCCGGCCAGCCGGCCGAGGAGCCACGCGACGAGCAGGCCGAACGGGGCCAGCAGCAGCGCGGAGTGCAGGAGGAACTCGGCGTCGGTGTCGGCGCGCAGGGCCCCCACCCACATCAGGATGCCGCTCAGTACCGGGTACTCGACGGTGCCGCCGGTGAGCACGCCGTCGCGGGTGATCCCGCCGTCGAGGAACGGGAACAGGTGCAGGTTGATGCCGCGTCCGATCCACAACTGCTGGATGTCGGAGTAGCAGACCGTGGCGTCCTTGACCGCGTCGAACCGCACGCTGCGGCCCTGCGGGTCGAACGGCGGCCCGGCGCAGCGGGCCTTGTTCAGGTAGCCGAGCCACATGGCGAGCGCGCACGTCACGACGGCGACGAGCGCGGGCGTCCGGGAACTCGTGCGCATGTTCTTCACCCTAGGCCAATTTCGCTGGTCAAGGGCGCGTCGTGTAGCCTGCATGGGTTGCTGACGCAACGACCCTCCTGTCACGGACCGTCCGTGACCGCCCATAGTCCATAGGAGGTGATGAGGTCTTATGCGTCATTACGAACTGATGGTCATTCTCGACCCCAGCCTGGACGAGCGCACTGTCGCCCCGTCGCTGGATACGTTCCTCAACGTCGTTCGCCAGGACGGCGGCAAGATCGACAAGGTCGACGTGTGGGGTAAGCGTCGTCTCGCGTACGAGATCGCCAAGCACAGCGAAGGCATCTACGCGGTGATCGACATCAGCGCTACGCCCGCCACTGTCGCGGAGCTGGATCGCCAGCTCGGCCTGAACGAGTCGGTGCTCCGCACCAAGGTTCTGCGCCACGGCAAGTGAGTCTGTCGGCGTCCGGCCGTAGGCTCGGGCGCATCAGGACTCCACACACAGCAGGAGGAACCACATGGCAGGCGACACCGTCATCACCGTCATCGGCAATCTGACGGCTGATCCCGAGCTGCGTTTCACCCCGGCGGGGGCCGCGGTCGCGAACTTCACCGTCGCGTCCACGCCCCGCATCTTCGACCGTCAGTCCAACGAGTGGAAGGACGGCGAGGCGCTGTTCCTGCGCTGCAACATCTGGCGTGAGGCAGCGGAGAACGTGGCCGAGAGCTTGACCCGTGGCTCGCGCGTGATCGTGCAGGGCCGGCTCAAGCAGCGCAGCTACGAGACGCGTGAAGGCGAGAAGCGCACTGTCGTGGAGCTCGAGGTCGACGAGATCGGCCCCTCGCTCCGCTACGCGACGGCCAAGGTCAACAAGGCCAGCCGTGGCGGGGGCGGTGGCGGGGGCGGCTTCGGCGGTTCCTCCGGAGGATCGGGCGGGGCCCGTGCCGGCGCGAGCACCGGCGGGGACGACCCGTGGGGCAGCGCCCCGGCGGCGGGCTCCTTCGGCGGGGACGACGAGCCCCCGTTCTGATCCGACCTTCGATCGGAACATTCGGAAAGTACGGAGAAAGACCATGCCTAAGGCGCCCGCGCGCGAAAAGGTTTTGAAGAAGAAGGTCTGCACCTTCTGCAAGGAAAAGAACGTGCAGATCGACTACAAGGACACGACGTTGCTGCGCAAGTACGTCAGCGACCGCGGCAAGATCCGCGCCCGTCGTGTCACGGGTAACTGCGTGCAGCACCAGCGCGACGTTGCCATCGCTGTGAAGAACTCGCGTGAGGTGGCCCTGCTTCCTTACGTCTCGACGGCTCGCTAAGGAAAGGGAGGGACACACGATGAAGCTCATTCTCACTGCCGACGTGGACAACCTCGGTGCGCCTGGCGACACCGTCGAGGTCAAGGACGGCTACGGCCGCAACTACCTGCTGCCCCGCGGCCTGGCGATCGTCGCCACCCGTGGTGCCCAGAAGCAGGTCGAGGGCATCCGCCGGGCCCAGGAGGCTCGTGCGGTGCGCGGCCTCGATCACGCCAAGGAGCTCAAGGCCGCGATCGAGGGCCTCGAGAGCGTCACCTTGGCCGTGAAGACCGCCGGCGACTCGGGCAAGCTGTTCGGCTCGGTCACCGCCGCCGACGTTGCCGGTGCCGTCAAGGCCGCCGGTGGCCCCGTCGTCGACAAGCGCATCATCGAGCTGCCCAAGGCGCACATCAAGTCGACCGGCAAGCACACGGTGATCGTGAAGTTGCACCCGGACGTGACCGCGAAGTTCGATCTGAACGTCGTGGCCGCCTGATTCCGGTCCTCGAAGAGCCCTGCGCCCCTGGTGCAGGGCTCTTCGTCGTCTGTCCACAGGGCCTGTGGATAACTCGCCAAGGGTACCGGTAGGTTTGTGACCTGCAGCATAGCGACGCGGGTGTCGGAACCGGGTAACACGCCCGGAAACACATACGGCGCGACACGCCGAGCGGGTTGTTCTCCACACGTGTGAAACTCGATTTGTTCCCTCTGAGCAGCACCGATGCAGAGTGTGAGATGCGTTGTCCCCAGGTTGTCCCCAAGGGGTGCACAAGGCCGTCCTCCCGTTTCCACAATTCATCCACAGATGTGTGCACAGGCGGATTTGGACGGGGCGTTCCCAGTGCCTAACGTCGAGCGCGCGCGTCCGGAGGACGTGTCGGTGGGGCCGGGTAGAAGTGGTGACGAGCGCGGGTGGACAGGGCCTGTCCCCCGCGAAGGTGCCGAGACGGGGAAGGACGGCGTCGCGTGGCTGTAGTGGACGATCGGGGCCATTCCGAGTACCCGGGACCGCCGGAGGAGCCGGCGGGCGACTTCGGCCGCCAGCCCCCGCAGGACATGGTCGCCGAGCAGTCGGTGCTCGGGGGCATGCTGCTCAGCAAGGACGCCATCGCCGACGTGCTCGAGGTGCTGCGGCCCGGCGACTTCTACCGTCCCGCCCACCAGGCGGTGTACGACTCGATCCTCGATCTCTACAGTCGCGGTGAGCCGGCCGACCCCGTCACGGTGTCCGCGGAACTCGACCGGCGCGGAGAGCTCCGCCGCATCGGCGGCGCCGCCTACCTGGTGACGCTGACCCAGACCGTGCCTACCGCCGCGAACGCCAGCTACTACGCCGAGATCGTCGCCGAGAAGGCCATCCTGCGCCGCCTCGTCGAGGCCGGCACCCGCATCGTCCAGTACGGGTACGCCGGCTCCGATGGGCAGGACGTCGCCGAGGTCGTCGACCGCGCCCAGGCCGAGATCTTCGAGGTCTCGGAGCGCCGCACGTCCGAGGACTTCGTCCCGCTCGAAGAGCTGCTGCAGCCCACCATGGACGAGATCGACTCGATCGCCAGCCGCGGCGGCATCTCCCTGGGTGTGCCCACCGGGTTCGCCGAACTCGACGAGATCACCAACGGTCTCCACGCCGGGCAGATGATCATCGTCGCCGCCCGCCCGGGTGTCGGAAAGGCGCTGTCCCTCGACACTGCACTGCCCACCCCCGGCGGCTGGACGACCATGGGCGAGGTCGCCGTCGGCGACGAACTTCTCGACGCCCACGGTCGCCCCACCCGGGTGCTGGCCGCCACCGAGGTGCTGCACGGCCGCCCCTGCTTCGAGGTGGAGTTCTCCGACGGCACGGTCCTCGTCGCCGACGAGCAGCATCAGTGGCTCACCTCCGACGGCGGCCCGTCGCGGGTACGCACCACCGGGGAGCTCGCGGCCTCACTCTCCACCGGCCACATCGTCGGTAACGTCGCTCCGCTGCGCCTGCCCGTCGCCGATCTGCCCGTCGCCCCGTTCACTCTCGGCGCCTGGCTCGGTGGCCCGTCGGCCGATCCCCACGTGCACATGCGGGTGCAGGGCGAGGGCGGATTCGCCGAGGAACTCATGACGCTCGGCGCGCACATCCCCGGCGCCTACCAGCGGGCGTCGGAACAGCAGCGGCGTGAACTGCTCGCCGGTCTGCTCGACGCCGGCGGCCACGTCGAGGACGACGGCACCGTGCGATTCGAGTCGGACTGCGCCCGCCTGCGGGACGACGTCGCCGAGCTGCTGGCCGGCCTCGGCTACACCTGCGCCGCCGCCGGGTCGGCGGTGCGATTCGCCACCGACGACGACGTGTTCGTCCTCCCCAGCAAGGCCAAGGCGCACAAGCAGACCCGTACGACGGTGCCGCGGCAGCGGCGCATCGTCGCCGTCCGTCCCGTCGAGTCCGTACCGGTGCGGTGCGTCGAGGTCGACGGTGAGCACCTGTATCTCGCCGGGCGGTCGATGGTGCCCACCCACAACTCCACGCTCGGCATGGACTTCCTGCGGTCCTGCTCGGTCAAGCACGGCATGGCTTCCGTCATGTTCTCCCTCGAGATGGGCAAGACCGAGATCGTCATGCGGCTGCTCTCCGCCGAGGCGAAGATCAAGCTCGGTGACATGCGTTCGGGCCGCATGACCGACGACGACTGGACGCGCCTCGCCCGGCGGATGAGCGAGATCAGCGAAGCGCCCCTGTTCATCGACGACTCCCCCAACCTGACGATGATGGAGATTCGCGCAAAAGCGCGGCGCCTCAAGCAGAAACACGACATCCGGCTGGTCGTCGTCGACTACCTGCAGCTGATGACCTCCGGTAAGAAGGTCGAGTCCCGCCAGCAGGAGGTCTCCGAATTCTCCCGTAGCCTCAAGCTTCTCGCGAAGGAGCTCGAGGTCCCGGTGGTCGCGATCTGTCAGCTCAACCGCGGTCCCGAGCAGCGCACCGACAAGAAGCCCATGGTCTCCGACCTGCGTGAGTCGGGTTGCCTCACCGCGAGCACCCGCGTCCTGCGCGCGGACAACGGCTGCGAGGTCACCCTCGGCGAGTTGCTGGTCAGTGGGGAACAGCCCGTCGTCTGGTCGCTGGACGAGCGCATGCGCATGGTTGCGCGCTCGATGACCAAGGTGTTCCCGAGCGGACGCAAGGAGGTGTTCCGGCTGACGCTCGACTCCGGTCGTCAGGTGGAGGCCACCGCGAACCATCCCTTCCTCACCGTCGACGGGTGGATTCCCCTCGGCGAGCTCACGGTCGGCGAGCGGGTCGCGGCGCCCCGCGCCGTTCCTGCTCCTCTCGACACGCACGCCGTCTCCGAGGACGACGTCGTCGCGCTGGCCGAGCGCGCCGTCGTCGAAAGTTCTGTTCCGTCCCAGGCGTTCGCGCTGCCGAAGGAACAGGTCGCCGCGCTCGTGTGCCACGTGTGGGAGGGCAACGGAATCGTCGCGTGGGACGGAGCCCGAGGGCGGGCCGATGTCCGGTATCCGTGCGGAGCCCGGTGCCTCGCCGACGACTTGGCCCGTCTGCTCCTGCGAATCGGCGTCTTCGCTCGGATCGCTGCGGCCGAAACAGGTTGGGATGTCGTCGTCACCGGCCCGGAGAATCAGGCCGTCTTCCTGCACGACGTGGGCGCCCACGGCACCGCGGCACAGTGGGTGCTCGCGCAGCTCGGCCCGAAGCTCGTACGTCACGACGCCGACACCGTGACACCCGACGTCGAGGCGGCGCTGGGCCGGCTCCTCGCTGTCGAGGAACTCGCTCCCAGCGAGCTCGTCGCGGCCGCGGCTTCGCGGTCCGTTGGGGGTTCACGGTCGAGTCTGGCTCAGGTGGCAGGCGTCCTCGACACCGCCGACATCGACATGCTCGCCACCAACAATGTGTACTGGGACGAGATCGTATCCATCGTCAGCCTCGGTGAGCAGGACGTGTACGACGGGACCGTCCCGGGCACGCACAACTTTGTTGCCGATGGCATCTCGGTGCACAACAGTCTCGAGCAGGATGCCGACATGGTGATTCTGCTGCACCGGCCAGACGCGTTCGAACGTGACGACCCGCGCGGCGGTGAGGCGGATCTGATCCTCGGCAAGCACCGCAACGGTCCGACGGCCACGATCACCGTCGCGCACCAGCTGCACCTGTCGCGCTTCGTGGACATGGCGCGGGGCTGAGGGTTCGCCTCACAGCCCGGACGGCGTCCGACGGGATTCGCGCACCGATTCGGAACTTGCCCACGCAATTCACGCGGCAAGTTCCGATTCGGTGGGCAAGTTCCGAGCGCTACCGCACCGGCCGGCTCGTCGACAGTGCGACGGCGCCGAGTACGCCGACGGCGGCGAAGGCGTAGAAGCCCCAGGGGTAGGCGACGCCGGCCTGCAGGAGCGCACCGCCGAGGATCGGACCGCAGATGGCGCCGATGCGGCCCACGCCGGCGGACCAGCCGAGCGCCGTGGCGCGTGCCTCGGCCGGGTAGGCCGCGCTGGTGAAGGCGTAGACGAGCACCTGGGAACTGAAGACGAAGCAGCCGGCAAGGAACACCAGCACGTAGACGCCGTAGGCGAGGTTGATGCTGAGCGTGGCGAGGAACAGCGCGGCGAGGGTGAACCACACGAGGCCCGCGGTGCGTGCGCCGATCCGGTCGGCGACGCGGCCGGCGACGAGCAGGCCCGCGACGGCACCGGCGTTGAGCACGAGCAGCAGCGACAGCGACGCACCGAGGTCGTATCCGGCTTCGCGCATGATCGTCGGCAGCCAGGTGTTGAGGCCGTACACCAGGAGCAGCCCCATGAAGGAGGTGACCCAGATGGACACGCTGGTGCGCAGCAACTGCGGCGAGAACAGGGCCCGCACCGGCGACGCCGGCTTCGCGTCCGGGGTGTGGCCGGGGCCCGGTGGCACGACGTCGGTGGACGGAAGTCCGTAGTCGGCAGCGATGCGTGCGGCTTCGTCGTGCCGGCCTCGGGCGGAGAGGTACGCGGGCGACTCGGGCAGGTAGCGGAACATCAGGGGGACGAGAACGAACGCCGGCAGTGTGCCCGCGACGAACATCGAACGCCACCCGGAACTCTCCAGCAGGACGAGGGCGAGCAGGGCCGTCGCCACGGCGCCGACGTGGTAGCCGGTCATGACGGTGGTCGACGCGGATCCCTTTTTCCCGGGCGCGAATTCGGCGACGATGGCCAGCGCGGTGGGCAGTGCGCCGCCGAGGCCGAGGCCCGCGAGGAAGCGCAGGACGCCGAGCATCTCCGGTGATGTCGCGAACGCGCATGCGAGGGTCAGCACCGAGAAGGCGGTGACGGAGAAGATGAGGGTGCGTCGCCGGCCGAGGACGTCGGTCAGGGTGCCGATGGCCAGGGCTCCGAGTGTCATGCCGACCAGGCCGGCGGTCGAGATGACGGTGAGGCCGCCGGCGTCGACGTTCCAGTCCGGGTAGTCCAGCAGCGCCGGGTTCACGGCGCCGAGAACGACGAGGTCGAAGCCGTCGAGGAGTACCGCGACCCAGCACAGCGCGATGACGAGTCGCGCGGAGCGGGTCGTGTGTCGGGGCGCCTCGGTGGCGACCCCGTCGGAGCTTGTTCGCATAGTGCACACCTGTTCGTAACCGAGTGATCGTTCGGATTGTGACTGCGTGCACTGCCGTACGTCAACTCCGCTGTGGGACAGGGCCGATCGGGAAAATCGATCAGGCAGAAGCTATTTCACTCAGTGAAAACGACCGTTGTGTCGGCGGTCCCGAGATGGATCAGACGCGCTCGGTGTGGGCCGCGAGAGTGAAAGGCGATTCCCGGAACGACGGGACCGAGCGGAGCCTGCGCCGCACGCGCAACGAATCCTCGCGCCGAATCGGATCGCGCTGCGGTCGTGCAGGGCGCGCATCCCGGATCGCGGTCGACGGTCGCACCCGGACGGCCTCGGAGGTCGCGGCTCAGGTTCCGGTGTCGGAGGGATGGTGGAACGGGAGGTCCTGCAGGTGAACTCGCTCGGGTTCGATGAGCGAGACGATCGCCGAGCGCATCGGGAAGTCGGTGCCGACGTAGCGGTTGCTCATCCGGTCCATGATCTCGACCGCTTCGTCGCCCTGGAGTTCCTCGACGACCCGGCCGCGGACGACGACCGACCGATACGGATTGTGCTCGTCGCAGACCGACACGGCGACGCGCCCGTCACGGCGTAGATTGGCGACCTTCCGGTTCTCGCGAGCGGAGAAGATCGCCAAGCGATCACCCTCGACCGCAATCCACACGGGAGAGACATGCGGTGAGCCGTCGGGCATGAGCGTCGCGACGTGTGCCATGTTCCGCGCCCCGAGCAGAGCCCGCACCTCGGCGGACAGTTCGGCCATGACCGGCAGCCTACTCGCGCCCACATGGATGCACAGGCTGTTGCCGCAGGACAGGGGGACCGCCCCCGGACGACGGTGCTGCCCGAGCGGAACGACGCGGGGGACAGAAGCCTCGACCGCGTATCGCGGCCCCTCCCGCGATACGGACATGTAACACGACCGAGTCCCCGAGCGACGTTCCGTCCGACGCGTCGACACCGCAACCGGGGTCGTCGGCACGGACCGAGATCGGATGGGGTGGGACCATGGCACTCGATTGGGCGGTGCGAAACAAGCGGATTGCCGCGGCTGCGGTGGCTCCCGTGGCGCTGGGCGCGGCGGCGGTGATAGCGGTGGCGGTCTCGGAACCGTCGGCGCCGTCGACGACCCCGACGACGCTGACCGCGTCGGTCACCGAGTGCCACGACATGGTGAGCATCGCGGTCGGCGGGCGCAACGACAGCCCCCGCCCCGGAACGCATGCGATGCTCCTCGACGCCGACGGGAACCCTCTGCCCGCCGCATCGTCCACCGACTTCAGCAGCCCCTGGGTCGACGAGGTCGTCAACGCGCCGCGCGACGACGTCCCGGAGGGCTCCTACTCCGCGGTGTACGTCGAGTACCCGGCGAACATGTCGTCGTACGACGACGCCGTCGAGACCGGCGTGGACAACGCCCAGACCGTGATGCAGGCGATCCGCGAGGCATGCCCGGACACGAAGTTCGCCGTCGTCGGGTACAGCGAGGGCGCCGATGTGGCGCGCCGGGTGGCGATGGAGATCGGTAACCAGGAGGTCGCCGAGGACGGGTCGTACGAGATCGTCGATCCGGATTCGGTCGTGGGTGTGGTCATCCTGGCCGACGCCGGTCGTGAGGCGGGCGAGGGACCGTTCCCCGGCGCGGAGGACGAGTTCCGCAACCCGGACGGGTTCGACCTCGCCTACCAGTCGGGCCGCAACAGCGCGTCGGGCAGCGGTTCGCTGCCGGGCACCTCGGGCAGCTTCGGGGCGCTGGACGGCAAGGTGGCGTCGTTCTGCTCGGAGGGCGACCTCACGTGTTCTGCCCCGGAGAACATCGCCCTGCTGCAGCTCGCGGTGAACGTGGGCCGGCAGTTGAACGTCGACGCGCTCGAGCGCGAGGGCCTCACGCCGCAGACCGCGCTGGACGTCGCCACGGTCCTCGGGCGGATCGCCATGGCCGCGTTCGCCGACATCCAGTCGCAGGAGAACTGGATGCAGAGCGACGAGACGTTCCTCGACGTGCTCATCAAGGTGTCGGATCCGTCCTACGAGCCGGCCGTCCGCGATGTCGCCTCGGACGGCACGGACGACGAGATCACCTCCGGTGAGCTGATCGACCTGGCCTATCTGCCGGCGAAGCTCCGCAACGAGGTCATCGGGTTCCTCGCCGACAACGAGAACACCCTCGAGGTGGCGCTGAGCGATCCCTACCAGCAGACCCTCGGTCCCGATACCGGGCACCACTTCGACTACTGGCGCGACTCCGACCCCGAGAACGGCAAGCCCCTGACCTCGGCGCAGTACGCGGCAGCCTGGCTGACGCACCTGGCGAAGCAGGCCGAGAGCGGCGAGCTCGACAAGGCCGAGGCCGAGTCGACCGCCCCGAAGCTCGTCGTCTCGTCGAAGCCGATCGATCCGGCGCCGATCCCGCCGACGGCGGACGAGGACGCGGAGAAGACCGCCGCCGAGGCAACCACGTCCGCCCCGACGACCACCTCGCGGACCCCGGCCGCGACCACCACGACGGCAGCGTCGCCGGCGCCCGTCCAGGCCCCGGTTCCCGCCCCGGCGGCGGCCCCCGCTCCGACGACGACCACGCCGTCCCCGGTCCCGTCGCCCGCGGTGCAGTCCCCGGCTCCGGCCGTCGAGCCGCTGCCGCCGGTCGAGTCCACGACGACGGAGTCGAGCGCCCCCGAGACCACGACGCCGGCGGCCACCACCACCGCGACGACCACGGCGGTGCCTCAGCCGTAGGCGGGTCGAAGGCTCGCCTCGCGGATCGTCCTGGCCCTGGTCGTCGACGCGACGACCAGGGCCACCGCGGAGAAGGCGGGCAGCGGGTGACCCAGCAGCACCGCGACGGTCAGATCGGCGGCCACTGCGCCCGTCGCCATCATGAAGACCCACGGCGGCGCGGCGGGCAGTTTCGCCTTCCCGGTCGTCCAGGGGGTGCGGGCCCAGGGTTTCGCGACCGACAGCCACGCCTGGAAGGCGAGCGCGCCGACCATCAGCGCGGTGCCCGCGATCATCGGCCCCGCCGGTCCGGACGCGTCGTCGCGGGCGGCGGCCACCGAACTGTTCAGGCCCGCCGACAGCAGGAAGATTCCGAGGTTCACCTGGACCACGGTGAGGACGAACTTGATCGCGACCCACCAGTAGCGCAGGAAGCCCCACGGCGTCGCCGCCGCGAGCAGGAAGCCCGTGAACGCCGACGCGTTGGCCAGCGGGGCGAGCAGCGTGCTGTCGAGGTGCTGCGCCATCGTCGTTCCGGCCACCCGCACCGCGGGATCCACCGCGGTGCGGCTCAGTGTCAGCAGGACGAGCAGCGCGAGGGCCTGGCTCATCCATCCCACGGATGTGACCACGTGCAGCCACACCGTCGCCTGCCGCCACCGCTGCCCCGGACGCTTCGCCATGTGGTCCACTGTCGCCCGGCACACGCTGGAGCGAATCCGGGATCACCCGGAGAATCCCCCTGAAATCTGGCGCTGAAATCTGGTGCTGAAATCTGGTGCCCGGGTTCAGCCGTGCTCGATGTACGACTCGAGTTGGTCGCGTTCGCACTGCAGTTCGTCGATCCGGCTCTTCACGACGTCGCCGATGCTGACGATCCCCACCATGCGGCCGTCCACCACGACGGGCAGATGCCGGATCCGGCGTTCGGTCATGGTCTCGGCGAGGCTGTCCACCGTATCGGTGGGCAGGCAGGTGGACACCGTCGTGCTCATGATGTCCCGGACACGGGCGTCGAGCAGGGCGGGACCGTGCTGGTGGAGCCGGCGCACGACGTCGCGTTCGGAGACGATGCCGATCACGGCGCCGCCCTCCATCACGACGAGGGCGCCCACGTTGTGGCGGGCGAGCGTACCGATCATCTCCTCGACCGAGCGGTCCGGCTCAATCGTGGCCACCACCGGGCCCTTGTTCCGCAGCACGTCCGCGATCCGCATCCGGGCACCCCGATCCATCCGTTCCCACCCGCCGTGACGGCGATCGATGGTTGTCGATCTTATTCCCGCAGGTCGGCGAAATTCTGGGTGGTTATCCAGTCGTGACTCGTGCTCCGAGTCGCGCCCCGGATCGTTATCCGGTGGCGTCGCCCATCACAGCGCCCTCGCGACGCGGGTCCGCGCCGCCGATCCACCCGGACTCGTCCCGGCGCAGCGCGCTCAGGCCGCTGGACTGGGGGAGCACCGCAACCTGATGACCTCGTGCGCGCAACTCGGCGACCAGCGGATCGCGGGCCCCGTCGTCGCTGCCGTCGATCGCCGGATGCTCACCGCCGACCCCGGTGACGGGCGTGTTGGCCGCGCCGAAGGCGACCGCCGACACCGCCTGCTGGGGATCCAGACCCCAGTCGAGCATGCCGACGAGGGTCTTGACCACGAACTGGATGATGACTGAACCACCCGGCGAGCCGACGACGATGCGCACGTCGCCGCGGGTGCCGTCGGGGTTGCGGTCGAACACGAGGGTCGGTGCCATCGAACTGCGCGGCCGCTTGCCCGGTTCGACGCGGTTGGCTACCGGGACCCCGGCCTCGTCCACGGGTTCGGCGGCGAAATCCGTCAGCTGGTTGTTCAGCAGGAAGCCGTCGACCATGTGGAACGAGCCGAACGCCGATTCGATCGTCGTGGTCATCGAGGCCACGTTGCCGTATTCGTCCGCGATGGAGATGTGACTGGTGCCGTGTTCGCGGTCCTGCGCCGGAACCCCCAGGGGCACCGGCCCGAAGTCGCCGGGCTGTGCCGTGCCCATGCTCCGGCCCGGGTCGATGAGATCGGCCCGTGCGCGCAGGTAGTTGTCGTCGAGCAGGGTCTGCGGCGAGTTGCCGGGCAGGGGAACGAAGTCCGAGTCCGCCACGTACTTGTCGCGGTCCGCGTACGCGAGCCGCTCGGCCTCGGAGATCAGATGCACGGCGTCGGCGGTCGGCTCGCCCCCGTTCTCGTCGACCTCGGTCGGTCCCAGCGCGGACACGTCGAAGTTCTCGAGAATGCCCATCGTCGCCGCGACGGCGATGCCTCCCGAGGACGGGTTCGGCATGCCGCAGATCTCGTGCTCCCGGTAGGGCGTGCACACGGGGGTGCGCGTCTTCACCTCGTAGCCGGCGAGGTCGTCGACGGTCATCGTCCCGGGGGTGCGGCCCCCCGTGGCGGTGGCGGTGGCGTCGACGATGTCCTGAGCGAGGGCTCCGGTGTAGAACGCGTCGGCTCCGTCGGACGCGATGGCGCCGAGCGTCTTCGCCATGGTCGGGTTGACCAGGACGGTGCCCGCGGTCTTGGGCGTGCCGTCGGGGTTCAGGAAGTACGCCCGTGCCTCGTCGTCGACGGCGAGGTCGGGTGCCGCGTCGGCGATCGCCGCGGCCATCCGGTCGCTGATCACCACCCCGTCGTCGGCGAGGGCGACGGCCGGGTCGAACAACCGGGCCCACTCGGTGCTGCCGTGGTCGCGGTGCACCTCCTCGAGCAGGCGCACCACGCCGGGCACCCCGATCGAGCGGCCGCTGGCACGGGCGTCGGGCCGGGGTTCGGTGCGGTCGGTGTCGCTGATCCAGCGCAGGTAGTTCTCGGTGGCCGACATCGGTGCCGTCTCGCGGCCGTCGTACGCCTGCACCTGCCCGGTCTCCGCGTCGTAGTAGAGCAGGAAGGCGCCGCCGCCGATCCCCGACGACTGGGGTTCGACGAGTCCGAGCACCGTCTGCGCGACGACCAGTGCGTCGGCGACGGTGCCGCCGTCGCGCAGCACCTTGCATGCTGCCTCCGTCGAGACCGGGTTGGCAGTGGACACCGCGTACGTCGCGGTCGTCACGGCCGTCATGTCGTCCCGGTAGCCGGTGGCGACCTCGGGGTTGGTGGCCAGGTCCCGCTCACCTGTGGGCGGTGCCGGCGGCGCGGCGGACAGGGGGGTGCCGTTGGGAACCGAGATGCACTCCGCGGTGACCGCCGGGTCGTCACCGGACGACGTGCAGGCGCCGAGCAACGCGACGGACAGGGTCGCGGCGATCGCGACGCGGATCGGGGAGCCCACCTTCGCCGGCGCTGTCATCCCTCCGACGGTAACAGCGGGCCGCCGGTGCCCGAAGTGCTTCCGACGAAATCCGTTTCGGCCGGGCCGTCGCTCCGGGCCACCGCGTCCAGCGGCGAACCGTCCGGTCATCCGCGTGCGGCACGACCGTTGTCCGTGTCCGATCGGCGCGCGGCTGCGGAGCGTATCCGCTATCCCAGCAGCAGGATTCCCGTGAGGGCGATCGCCGAGACCCACACCGTGGATGCGGCGGCGAGGGCGAAGGGGCGCCAGCCCACTCCCCGCAGTACGTCGAGCCGTACGCCGGTGCCGAGCGCGAACATGGCGGCCGTGAGCAATGCGGTCTGCGTGAGCCGGGCGACGTCCAGGACCGGGTCGGGGAGCAGGCCGGTGGCCCGCAGGGCGACACAGCCGAGGAAGCCGAGGAGGAACAGCGGCACCAGCGGCGGTCGCCGCACTTCGGTCTGCTCGCGGTTGCGTCGGCGCGACACCGCCCCGATCCAGGCGACCACGGGTGCGAGCATCGCGACCCGGGCGAGCTTCACGGTCACGGCCACCGTGAGCGCACTCGCGCCCAGTGCCCCGGCGCTTCCGGTGTCCACGGCTTCGCCCGCGGCGACGACCTGCGCCACCTCGTGGATCGCCGCCCCGGCCCACATGCCGGCCTGGGTGGTGTCGAGTCCCAGTGCGGAGGCCGCGAGCGGAAGGCCGGGAATCATGGCGGTGCCGAAGACGACCACGAGCGCGACCGAGGTGACCACGTGTTGCTTGCGGGCGTCGACGACCCCGTCCACCGCGGCGACGGCGGCGGCGCCGCAGATCGAGAAGCCGCAGGCGACGAGCAGGCGCTGGGTCCAGTCGAGCCCGAGGAGTCTGCCCAGTGCCATCGTCCCGGCGATGCCGCCGGCCACCACGGCCACGACGAGGCCGAGCACGCCCCAGCCGAGGGCGAGCACGTCGGTGACGAGGAGTTGCAGCCCGAGGAGCGCGACCCCGATCCGGAGCAATCGGCGGGAGGCCACGGCCAGGCCGGGGCCGGTGGCCGCCGGGAGGGAGGTCGTGTTGGCCAGGAGTGCGCCGAGGACGATGGCGATCAGCAGGGGGCTGATGCCCCCGACGAAGCGGGCGGCGACGAGGGCCACCGCTGCCGCCGCGGCACAGACGGCGAGTCCCGGGAGCGGAGCGCGCAGGCGTGCCGCGGCCGGGGCCGAGAGCGCCTGGAGAGAGGTGGCCATGGTCTCCACCCTGGCGGGTGGCGCGCGTCGCGGATAGACGGTGTTTCGGCATCACCTCATATCGATTCGATATGAGCTGATGCTGCAGTAGGCACGGCCGCGCCGCCGCGAAGCGAAATTCATCGCCGGTGTGCGAGCGCCCGCACCGCGACGTCTCCCGCGGTCTGCAGCGCCTGCACGAGCACGATCAACACCACCACCGCGACCATCAGGACCGGGGTGTTGAAGCGCTGGTACCCGTAGACGATGGCGAAGTCGCCGAGCCCGCCGCCGCCGACGACCCCGGCCATCGCGGAGTACCCGACCAGCAGAACCGCGGTGAGGGTGGAACCCGAGATCAGAGACGAAAGCGATTCGGAAAGAAGTACTTTGGTGACGATCTGCCGGTTCGAGGCCCCCATGGCCCGGGCCGCGTCCACCCGCCCACGCGGAACCTCTCGCAGCGCGCTCTCGACGATGCGGGCAAAGAACGGGATCGCGCCGATCGTCAAGGGGACGAGCGCGGCGGTCGGCCCGATCGCAGTCCCGACCACCAGACGGGTCACACCGATCAGCGCGATCAGCAGGACCAGGAACGGCAGTGAACGGAACACGTTGACCACGGCCCCCAAAACGAGATACAGCGGTCGGATCGGGCGCAGCCCGTCCGGCGCGGTCACGTGCAGCAGAACACCCACGAGCACCCCGCCCACGACGGTGAGGAGGAAGGCGACGCCCACCATGTAGAGGGTGTCGAGCGTGGCGGCCCACACCTCGGGCAGGGCGTCGTACCAGCTGAGTTTGTTCATGCCCCTACTCTCGCCACGGCGCCGGTCGTCCACGCGACGGTGACGTCGGGCAGGGTGGCGAAGAATCGGTCCACCGCGTCGCGATCCACGTCACCGTCGAAACGCACGTGCAGCTTGCCGATGTCGGTACCGGCGACACGGTCGACCCGGCCGCCGACGACCGCGACGTCGACCCCGACGTCGCGGGAGAGCCGGGACAGCCACGGCGTGGCGACGGCGGATCCGCGGGCGGTGACGAGCGCGGTCACGTCACCGTTCTGCTCGCCGACACCCGCCGGCAGCAGCGCATCACCGAGGCGGGACCCGGGGTCGGCTACGAGATCGGCCACGGGACCGGATTCGACGATGCGGCCCCCGTCCAGCAGAGCCGCGGACGTGCAGATCCGGCGCACCACGGACAGCTCGTGGGTGACGACGACGATGGTGACGCCGAGGGTCCGGTTGACGGCCGCGATCAGATCGAGCACCTGCTCCGTGGTGATCGGGTCGAGGGCACTGGTCGCCTCGTCGCACAGCAGTACGTCGGGCTCCGCGGCGAGTGCGCGGGCGACGCCGACGCGCTGCTGCTGCCCGCCGGACAACTGCGAAGGGAAGGCGTCCCGCTTGTCGGTGAGCCCGACGAGCTCGAGCAACATCTCGGCCCGGTCCCGGCGCTCCGTCCTCCGTACGCCGGCGACCTCGAGCGGAAACTCGACGTTCGCGCGGACGGTGCGGGAGTGCAGGAGGTTGAACTGCTGGAACACGGTGCCGATGCGGCGACGGGACGCGCGCAGCCGGCCTTCGGACAGGTGCGAGAGGTCCTCGCCGCGCAGGAGGATGCGTCCGCTCGTGGGGCGTTCCAGCAGGTTCAGGCACCGCAGCAGCGTGGACTTGCCGGAACCGCTGGGGCCGACGATGCCGAAGACCTCTCCCTCGTCGATCCTCAGGTCGATTCCGCGGAGTGCGTCGATCGTGCCGGTGCCGCCCGTTGCCGGGTACGACTTGGTGAGTCCGTCGACGACGATCACGCGCCGACCTCGTGGACGGGTACGACCGCGCCGTCGTAGTTCTCGGCGATCCAGGCGGCGACCTCGGGCGACTCGAGGGCGTCCGCGAGGGCGGTGACGGCGGGATCGGACGCATCCTCCGATCGCACCACGAGGATGTTCTCGAACGGGTTGTTGTCGACGGATTCCCGCACGATGCTGTCGTCCGCGGGGTTGAGCCCCGCTTCGAGCGCGTAGTTCGAGTTGACGACCGAGGCCGTGATCGCCGGATCGTCGACGGTGCGCGCGAGCTGCGCGCGTTCGAGCTCGACGAACCTCAGGTTCTTCGGATTCGAGACGATGTTCGCGGCAGTGACCGTCGCGATGTCCGCTTCGGACAGCGGCTTGTCGAGTTCGAGCAGGCCCGCCGACTCCAGGAGGTAGAGCGCACGCGCGAAATTGGTCGTGTCCTTCGGCAGCGCGATCGTGTCGCCGTCCTTCAGGTCCGCGACCGCGGCGATCTTGTTCGAGTACAGGCCGAGCGGTTCGAGGTGTACGGCGGCGACCGACTCGAGGTTGTCCACGCCCTTCTGCTGCTGCCAGTCGGCGAGGTACGGGTGGTGCTGGAAGAAGTTGGCGTCGACGTCACCGGCTTCGAGCAACTCGTTCGGGTCCACCTCGCCGGTCACGGGCTTGATGTCGAGGACGACGTCGCCGAGCGCACCGGATTGCCGCACGTGTTCCAGGATTTCGACGTGCGGTGTCGCGGAGGCGGAGATCACGAGCGTGTCCTCACCGGTCCCGGAGGCGGAGCAGGCGGCCAGCCCGGTGGCCAGGGCGACGGCGGAGACCACGGACAGGGTGCGGCGCAGAGTCATTCGGAGTGTTCGCTTTCGTCGAGATCGCCGGGCCGGCCGGCGAGGAGGGGGGAGTTCGAGAGGTCGGCGTGATGGCGCTCGGTGACGTTGGGGTGTGCCCGCAGCCGTGACTTGAGCGCGTTGAGCCCGTACACGGCGTGCAGGGCGTCACCGTGCTCGTCCGCACCCACCCCGCGGGCCTCGGCGGCGAGTGCGCCGGGCAGCGGCACATGCGGCAACGCCTGATCCAGTGCGGGATTGAGGAAGAACGGCAGGGATACCCGGTCGGTGCCGGGAGCCGGCGGAAGGACCCGGTGCGTCGTCGCCTTCAGGTAGCCGCCGGTGGCCAGTTCGAGGAGTTCGCCGATGTTGACGACGAAGTGTCCGGGCAGGGGTTCGACGTCGACCCAGGTGCCGTCGATCTCCACCTGGAAGCCGGTGCTTCCGGGTTCCGGATAGAGCAGCGTGAGAACTCCCACGTCCTTGTGACTGCCCACACCCTGTCCGGTGATCGATCGGTCGTGGCCCGGGTACCGTACGATCTTCAGCAGCGGATCGGGGTCCGCGAACGCGCCGTCGAAGAAATCGGCTGGTGCGGAGAGGGATTCGGACCATGCCCGGAGGAGTCGACGGCCGACCGCGCCGGCCTGCTCGATCCACTGCAGCGCGAGCGTCCGCAGCTGCGGCACCCGGCTCGGCCACAGGTTCGGACCGTGCAGCACCTCCCACGGCCGCTGGGGGTCGAACTGTGCCACCGGAGCCCGTTCGGGGCCGATGTCGAGTTGCTCGCGCCAGTCCACATATCCCTGGGTTCGTTCACCCCCGACGCGGGTGTAGCCGCGGAAATGAGGCGAGTGGGAGTTCTCGATCTCCAGCTTCACGGGGTCGGGCAGGGCGAAGAACGCGCGTGCCGCCGCGATCAGCCGGTCGGCGAGGGCCGGGTCGATGCCGTGGCCGGCCAGGTGGAAGAAGCCGACCTCGTGCGTGACCCGGCGCAGCCGGTCGAGCAGGGCGGCCCGGGTGGCGGCATCGCCGTCGAGGCCTGTGAGGTCGACGACGGGCAGGGTGGTCGAGGGAGGCATCGCAGGGAGTCCTTTCGGGCCACGTCGAGCGCCGGGTGCCCGGGAAACGGGCAACGCGGCACCGGCGGCCGGAGGAGATGTCAGTATCGGGAGACGCGGGTGCGTCCGGTGGGACGGCTGTCAGCGACAACAACACGCCGGGGCGTGCGTGCCCACGACGCGTGCGATCACGACCTGCGCGTGACTGGTGCCGACCATCTTTCCTCCGATGGGCCGCGGGCGCGGCCCGTTCGTGGCGGGAATCCGCCCTCGGTGCTGCCGGACGGTCACGCTATCCAGTGGACGGGTCTCGGACAACCCACGCCCTTTCGGGCGGGTCCGACCTGCACCGATTTCGGATCACGACGATCGCAATCCTGGTCCGCACCCCGGTGCACGGCTACCGTGACGCCGATGCCGAGACGACGACGGCGACGTGTCCGGCCGGGCGCAACGGTTCCGATCACCTCGAGGACAACCCTTCGCGGACGCCCACCGGGACGGCAGACTCTGTAGTTCGTGCGCTTCCAGATCCTCGACATCATCTTCAACCCGCCGCATCCGGTCACCGGCGACGTCGTCGCTCCCGCGGAGCGCCTGAACCGCGTCGTCGAGATGGCCGTGCTCGCCGAGCAGCTCGGCATCGACAGTTACTCGGTCGGCGAACGTCATGCCGGCGACGTGCTCTCGTCCAGCCCGATCGTCGTCCTCGGTGCCATCGCACAGGCCACCGAGCGGATCCTGTTGTCCACGGGTGTGACCGTGCTGTCGGTGCTCGATCCCGTGCGCGTCGCCGAGGATCTGTGCACCGTCGATCAGCTGAGCCGGGGCCGCCTCGAGATCGTCATCGGCAAGGGCAACGAGGTGCTCCAGTACCCCCTGTTCGGCCTCGACATCGGCAAACAGTACGACTACCTCACCGAGAACTACGAACTGCTGCGCCGGCTGCTGCGGGAGGAACACGTCGACTGGTCGGGTGAGTACCGAGCGGCACTCGCCGATGTCACGACGCTGCCCCGCCCGTTCGACGGGCCGTTCCGCATCTGGCACGGATCCGCCACGTCGGCGCGGGCAGTGGACCTGGCGGCGAAGTGGGGAGACCCGATCGTGACGGCCAACGCCCTGCAGCCCCGGGAGAACTACAAGGTCCTGATCGATCGATACCGCGAGCACTACGCCGCACACGGTCACGACCCGGCGAAGGCCTACGTCGGATCGGGTTCGGGCGGGTTGTTCCTCGCGGACACCACGGAGAAGGCGATCGAGGAGTACCGGCCCATCTACGAAGGTGCGGTACGCCAGGCCGACAAGAGGAAACATGATCCGGGCGCCGTCGGCAAGACCACCAGCTTCCGCACGATCGAGGAGGCGGTCGAGCGGGGTCCGGCCCTGGTCGGTTCGCCGGATCGCGTGGCCGAGAAGATCCTCGACTACCACGAGTGCTTCGGCCACGTCCTCCAATCCGTATCCGTCAACCACGTG
The DNA here is from genome assembly GCF_021441945.1 of Rhodococcus sp. DMF-1. Lineage (NCBI taxonomy): Bacteria > Bacillati > Actinomycetota > Actinomycetes > Mycobacteriales > Nocardiaceae > Rhodococcus > Rhodococcus sp. DMF-1. The sequence continues at coordinate 4,298,940 of NZ_CP090442.1, read as the reverse complement.
CTCGACTTCGAACGCCAGAAGGACACCCTGCGTCGATTCGCCGAGGAGGTCGTGCCGCTGGTGCGCGCGGAGGTACCGCCGACGACGCTGTGGAGCGAATCCGACACCGAGCGCGCCAGAGGGTTCACCGCCGATTCGCCGGTGGGCAGCCGATAGCGATCCGTCGACCGGCCGGGAACCGGCCAGAAGGGCTCCACTCGTGACCACGTCTCACCCACTCACAGCGAACCCCGGCGCCGGCGCGGATCGGGTGGTCGCTCGCTCCGATGCTCTCGAACGACGCGGTGCTCTCGAACGACGCGGTGCTCTCGAACGACGCTTCGGTGCTGCCGACACGGCCGGCCCCTGGAACGCGGTGCTGGCGACTCAGCTGGCGCACCGGTCGGTGCGCCGGTTCCTCGACCGTCCCGTCCCCGAGGATCATCTGCGCGCCGTCGTCGCCGCCGCGTCGTCCGCGGCCAGCTCGAGCAGTCTGCAGCTGTGGTCCGTCGTCGCCGTCACCGACCGCGAGCGGATCGATGCGCTCGCCACCCTTGCGGGCGATCAGGATGCGGTCCGCCACGCGCCGCTCTTCCTGGTCTGGCTCGCAGACTTCGCCCGCTCGGAGCGCATCGCTACGGTCCACGGCCGAGAACTCGTCAACGCGGACTTCGCCGAGGGCACCCTGCTCGGCGTGGTCGACGCGGCCCTGGCCGCGCAGAATGCCGTGGTCGCGGCGGAATCGGTCGGCCTGGGCACCGTGTACATCGGCGGTATCCGCAACGAGCCCGAGCGCGTCGCCGACGTCCTGGAGCTGCCGCAGCGGGTCTTCCCGGTCGTCGGCCTCTCGGTCGGCTTCCCTGATCCCGCGGAGCGGGCCGAGGTCAAGCCGCGCCTCGGATTCGACGTGGTGTGCCACCGGGACCGTTACCGACTCGAGGCGCAGGACGCGGGTATCGCCCGGTACGACACCCGCGCCGAGGACTTCTACCGTGGACAGGGCCTGCCGGGCAGCTGGACCGGGCGAATCGTGGCACGACTGACGGATCCGGGTACCCTGGGATCGCGCCGCCGACTTCGAGACGCGTTGCGCGAAAGGGGTTTCCCGACGAGCTAGGGGCGCCGGCAACTCCGGCACCGCCTCGGCTGTGCCCTGACGAAGACCGTCGGGCACGGCCACGATCGACTGCAGACAGGTGAGGATCGAGCACTATGAACGAAACAGCGTGGAGCCGCAGGCACGTGGACCTGTGCCGCACCCGCTCGTGTCTCTGTGCCTGCTGACCTGAGTACGTATCTTCCCGATTCCTCCCTCCGTCTCGGTATGTACCTCCTTCAAGGAACGGCTATGTCCCTGTCTATGTCGAATGCCCTCGAATACTCCGCCACCGCCGCATCGGAGCACGTTCCGGGCGTCCGTAGCGACGAATACCGCTCGGCCCTTCGGCGGCACCCCGCCGGGGTCACGATCGTCACTCTCGAATCCGGCTCCGGCCCGGTCGGGTTCACTGCGACGTCCTTCGCTTCGCTCTCCCTCGATCCGCCGCTGGTCTCGTTCAACATCACCGACACGTCATCGAGCATCGGCGCCGTCCGCTCGGCCGAGTCGTTGGTGATCCACCTGTTGGGCGACCATCAGCAGCATCTCGCGCAGCGCTTCGCGCGCAGCGCGTCGGAGCGGTTCTCCGACGAGTCGCTCTGGACCCGACTCGAATCCGGTGAACCCGTCCTACACGGCACGCCGGTCTGGCTCCGGGTTGTCGTCGACCGGTTGATTCAGCTCGGTGACAGCACTCTGGTCGTCGGTGTCGTGGTTCGTGCGCACGAGGACCCGAATCCGGCGGAGGGCAAGCGTATTCCGTTGCTCTACCACGAGGGCGCCTACCACCGCCCCGTCGCATTGGAGGAGTGAATCATGAGTCGCCTGCCGAGTATCCGGAACGAGTGTCCGAGCTGTCACCACACCGCATCGCCCGTCAGCTCGTCGGATCCCCTCCTCGACCGGAGCCTCACATGGAAATCCTCGCCACTCGCAATGACGTAGTCACCGACGCCGGTGCCGAACTCGTTCTCGTCCTGCGACTGCCCGACATCGGAACACACTCCTCGCGTGACCTGGCGGCGCTCGCCGACGCCCTTCGCGAGGCCGCCCAGGATCTGGTTCCGGGCGTGAGCACCCATACGGTGCTCAGCCCGACCCCCATCCCGTTGATCATCGACCTTCCCGCCCGCGACGTCCTGCTCGACGGCCGGCGAGTGCTGCTCAGCCACAGCGAGTTCGAGATCCTCGCCTATCTCGTCCGCAACCCGAGGACCGTGGTGTCCCGGGCCGTCCTGCGCGACCTCGGCACCGGGGTGCGGGAGGTGGACAGTCGCGGCCGGAACGTCGATGTCCACGTCTCCCGGATCAGGACCAAATTGCAGCAGTTCGGCAGCATCATCTCCACGGTCCGCGGCAGCGGATACCGCTTCGACCCGCACCCGGCCGTTCACATCACGGAACTGCTGACGAGGCGGTGCGCATGACGCCCGGGCACGACGACCTCCCCGCAGGTCGCCCTTCGGCGGCCGCCCCCGAATCGGAGACGCTAGGTCTACTGCGGCGGCTGTTCACCGAGGTCCGGTGGCCGGACGTCGCCACCACCCGCGCGGTGATAGAGCTGTGCACATGGTGAGCGCGGTCCGACCAGAACCTCCCGGCAGCGCACCGCACCGGGATACCCCGAATGTACCTGGAAAGGCACCTGCGTGAAGACCACCGTCGTCGCCGGCAACCCCAAGCCCGGCTCCCGCACCCTCGACGCCGCCACCCTCCTGGCCACGGAGCTCACCGGCTCCGCACCTGACCACGCCGTCGACGTGATCACCCTCGGGCCCGGTCTGCTCGGTTGGGGTGACGATGCCGTCACGGCGGCGGTGGAGACCGTCGCCGACTCGGACCTCGTGGTCTTCGCCAGCCCTACCTTCAAGGCCGCCTACACGGGCATCCTCAAGCTGTTCCTCGACCAGTTCGCCACCAGCGACGGCCTGCGCGACGTCACCGCCGTGCCGCTCATGCTCGGCGCCGGCCCGGCCCACGCCCTGGCCCCGGACCTGCTGCTCAAGCCGGTGCTCGTCGAACTCGGCGCCACGACCCCGGCGCCGGGTCTGTACCTGCTCGAATCCACGTACACGACCGACACGCGGATCGCGGACTACGCCCAACGCTGGACGCCTGTCCTGCGATCCGCGTGGCGGTGAGCGGGCCGGGTCAGACGACCACGGGCTCGCGATCGTCCTGATCCGCGGCCTCGAGTTCGCGCACGAGCGGCAGCACCTTCTCGCCGAAGTACTCGATCTCCTCCTGGAAGTGGAGGAAGCCGGACAGAATGAGATCGACTCCGCGCCGGCGGTATTCGACGATGCGGTGGGCGATCTGCTCGGGCGTGCCGATGAGCTGGGTGCGGAAGCCGTCGTTGTACTGGACCAGGTCCTCGAATGTCGAGTCGGCCCACATGCCCTTCTTGTCCCCGGTGGACGCACCGGCCTGCTGCACGGCGCCGCGGAAGCCCTCGACCGCCGGGCGGTTCGCCTTCTCGATGATCTCGCGGAGAGTGTCGCGCGCTTCCTTCTCGGTGTCACGGGCGATGATGAACCCGTTGAGGCCGACCTTGACCTCGCGCTGGTGCTCGCGGGCGACGGCGCGCAGGTCGGCGATCTGCTCGCTGATGCCGTCGTAGTCCTTGCCGTTGCTGAAGTACCAGTCCGCGTAGCGCCCACCGTTGGCGATCGCGGCGGTGGAGTTACCGCCCTGGAACAGTTCGGGATTGGGCCGCTCGGGCGTGTTGGCGGGCTTGGGCTTGAGGGTGAAGTCGTGGATGCGGTAGAAGTCGCCGCGGAAGTCGACATCGTCCTCGGTCCAGATCTTGCGCAGCACCTGCAGGAACTCGGCACTGCGGCGGTAGCGTTCGTCGTGCTCGAGCCACGGCTCGCCGAGGTGGGTGAACTCGTCCTTGAACCAGCCGCTGACGACGTTGACAGCGAACCGGCCGCCGGAGAGCTGGTCGGCGGTGGCACCCAGTTTGGCGAGCACCGCCGGCTGCCACAGTCCGGGATGGACGGCGGCGATCACCTTCAGGCGCTCGGTGGCCAGCAGGAGAGCGAGGGAGAAGCTGGTGGACTCGTGCTGGAACTCCGCACCGTAGCTGGCCTCGTACCGCACCTGGCTGAGGGCGTACTCGAAGCCGTTGTTCTCGGCGGTGCGGGCGAGCCGGACGTTGTAGTCGTAGTCCCAGCTGGTCCGCTGTTCGATGTTCGAGGTGACCAGGCCTCCGCTGACGTTGGGCACCCAGTAGGCGAATTTGATCTCGGGGGTGATGTGTTCGGTCGACATGGGCACCAATTCAAGCGTCCGCACCTGCCGCACCCAATCGTTGGAATCAACCCGATCCCAACCGTCGCGAGCGGTCGCGACGGTCGGGACCGGGTCGTCGTCAGGCGGGCTGGACCGCGGCGCCGGCGAGCGGCGACGCGCTGAAGCCGCCGCTCGGCTGGAACCGCGCCAGCACGTCCTCGGCCGGCTCGCCGGCATGCGCGGTGATGAATGCCAGCACGTCGTCGCGGGTGTCGATGCCGAGCAGCGTGCCGGGTTCGGACAGGAACCCGAACAGCGCGGCGGCCACCGGCTCACTCACGGTCGCCGCGGGAAAGAGCAACTCCGCGTGCACGGCGTACTTCGGATCGCCGAGGAACAACCGGGTCACCTCCGCGGCGGCGTGACCGCGGGCGTCCCAGTGCTTTTCGAACTGCTCCGTGAGCCAGCCGGCGGTGAACTCGCCCTCGTGGCCGCGTGCCGCCTCGACCAGCGCCGCCACCTGCACCACGGTGTTCTGTGCGCCCTGGCCGGCGATGGGGTCGAACGCGATGGCGGTGTCGCCGATCGCGGCGACGACGTGGCCCCCGGCCGTGCGGCCCACCGCCCGCCGCACCGTCGGGGTGACGGCCCCGCGCAGCCACGAGTGCGGATCGGCCTCGATGACCTCGAGCTTCTCCACCTCGGGGGCGTCCTGCGGGAAGTAGTCGCGGTACAGCTCGACGACGGTGCGACGCGCGCTGTGGACGTCGGTGACCGCCTCGAACCGCTCGACCCACGGGCTGCCCGGCTTGGCGAAGCCGAGGAAGCTCCACGTCGGACCCGCGTCCTTGTGCAGGTACGGGCCGAGCCAGGCCTCGCCGTACTCGGTGTGCAGGTTGAACAGGTTGTGGGCGCCCCCCGCCTCGGAGCGGTAACCCCACGTGTCCGGGCCGTGCCCGAGTCCCCGGAGCGTCACCAGCAGCAGGGTGCGCTGGGGCTCGCGGTAGACGGTGCGCTCGGCGTCGACGGGAAACAGCGACGACAGGCCGCCCTTGCCGGTCGCGACGAGCGTCAGGTCGTGCTCGGCGGCGATCGCATCGAGACTCTCCGGCGTCACCGCGCGCACCTCGAACCGGCCACCCCGGTCGAGGAAACGGCCCAGCCGGTCGTCCGCCCGAAGCCGGACGTCGACGCCCTGCGCGACGTACCGGAAATCCGGGTCGAACTCGAGGACCTCGGCGCGGGTGTCGCCGTCGCCCGAGTACAGGCGCGTGCTCATGCCGGTCGAATGGGGTCCGTCGGCGTACAGATCCTCGATGATCCGGGCGTCGGACTCGCGGGACTTGCCGAAGTAGACGGCCGTTCCGGTCGCCGGCACGTCGTTGCGCAGCGACTCGCGATCCCGATCGCTGAGGACGGTGACGTCGAATCCGGCATCGAGGAAGCCGAGCGCGGCCGTGGTCCCGGCCAGTCCGGCGCCGACGACGGCGACGGAACGTCGAGTGGTGGTCATGGAATCTCCTCGTGGTGGGCGGTGATGGATCAGCCGACGTAGGCGCGGTGGCGGTCGGTCACGGTCGAGAGGGGCGCGCCGAGCCGGTAGCGGGCGCCCCGATGCTCGTCGGGGAGGCGGTCGCCCTTGCCGAAGAGCTTGTGGCGCAGCGTTCCCTCGGTGTAGGTCGTCGGGTAGGCACCGCGCTCCTGGAGGACGGGGACGACGTGGGTGATCACGTCCTCGAACGAGCCGGGCGTGACGGCATAGGCGAGGTTGAACCCGTCGACGTCGGTTTCGGCCACCCACTCCTGCAACCGGGTGGCGACGGACTCGCCGGAGCCGACGAAGCGGGGGCCCAGTCCGCCGATGCTCGCCCACTCGGCGATGTCGCGGACGCGCCATTCGCGGCCGTCGTCGTCGGCCTCCTGGAACGCCGCGACCGCGGAGCGGATGGCGTTGCTCTCGACGTTGCCGATCGGCTCGTCGAGGTCGTAGCGGGACAGGTCGATACCCATCCAGCCGGAGGTGAACACCAGCGCGCCCTCGAGGCTGGCGTACCGCTTGTACTCCTCGTGTTTGGCCGCGGCCGCCTCGTCGGTGGCGTCCGTGACGATCGTGGCGAGGGCGTAGATCCGCGCGGAGTACGGATCGCGGCCGGCGTCGACGAGCGCGGCCCGGATGCGGGCCACGGTGTCGCGCAGGACCCGCTTGGACGGCGGCCCGACGAAGATCGCCTCCGCGTTCTCCGCCGCGAAGCGCACGCCGCGCGGCGACGCCCCGGCCTGATAGATCACCGGGGACCGCTGCGGTGACGGTTCGGACAGGTGAATGCCGGGCACCGTGAAATGCGCACCGCGATGCCCGATGTGGTGCACCTTCTCCGGGTCGATGTAGAGGCCGCGCTCGGCGTCCCGGACGACGGCGTCGTCCTCCCAGGAGCCCTCCCACAGCTTGTAGAGCACCTCGAGGTACTCGTCGGCGTGGTCGTAGCGGGTGTCGTGATCGAGCTGGTCGGCCTCGCCGAAGTTGCGGGCCGCGGACGGCAGGTATCCGGTGACGACGTTCCATCCGATGCGGCCGCGGGTGAGGTGGTCGAGGGTCGAGAGCCGCCGCGCGAACGGGTAAGGATGCTCGAATCCTGTTCCGGTGGTGATGCCGAAGCCGAGATGCTCGGTCGCCGCGGCCATCGCGGAGACGAGCAGGAGCGGATCGGCCACCGGGACCTGCGCCCCCTGCCGCAGCGCCGCCTCGTCGGTGCCGCCGTAGACGTCGTACGTGCCGAGCACGTCGGCGATGAACAGGCCGTCGAACAGGCCGCGTTCGAGGAGCCGGGCAAGTTCGGTCCAGTACCCGAGGTCGGTGTAGCGGTGCGACCGGTCCGCGGGGTGGCGCCACAGTCCGGGGGACTGGTGGGCCACGCAGTTCATGTCGAACGCGTTGAAGCGGATGTGCCGGGTCACGCGATGACTCCGGGGCGACGGCCCGCGCTCCACGCGTAGGGGAGCGGATCTCCGTTGAGCACATGGGCGCCGACGGCCTGCTGCTTGTAGATCAGCGGGTTGTGCGCCGCGACGGTCCGTGCGTTGCGCCAGTGCCGGTCCAGCGCCGCCTCCGACGAGGTGATGGATGCGCCGCCGACCTCGAACAGCTGCGCCGTCGCGTCGAGGACGAGCCCGATCACCACCGACTGGGCGCGGGCGGCGGAAGCCTCGGCGCGGTCGAGCAGTTCGGGGTCGTCGGCGCCCGCGTCGAGAAGGACGTCGAGGTCGTCGGCGACGGCGAGCACGGCGGCGCGGGCACCGAAGGCCGCGGCCGACAGCTTCCCGATCACCTGCTGGACCAGCGGGTCGTGCCGTGGCAGGTCGGCCACGGCGTGGGTGAACGTGCGGGTGCGCGCCCGAACCCAGTCGACGGCGTCGGCCTCGGCGCGCCGGGCGATGCCGGCGAGCACCGCGAGCTGCACCAGCTGCAGGTAGGCGGTCGCGTAGGTGCGGCCCGGGGCGCCGTAGCCGGGCCCGAGGATGCGGTCCTCCGGCACCACGACTCCCGTGAAGGTGGTGGTACCGCTCGCGGTGAGCCGCTGGCCGAAACCGTCCCAGTCGTCGGTCTGCTCGACGCCCTCCTGCCGCGCGTCCACCAGTACCGAGACCCGCTCGCCGTCGCGGTCCGCGGCGACGAGGATGTGGTCGGCGTACAGGCTTCCGGTGCTGTAGTACTTGATTCCGTCGAGGGCCCAGTCGCCGCCCTTGCGGGTGAGGGTCGTGCGGTAGCGGTCGGCGGCACCGACCCCCGGTTCGGTGATGGCGTTGCCGACGAGCGTGCCGTCCGCGGTGGCCGCGAGCCAGTGCCGGGCGCGTTCGTCACCCGCGAGCCGCTGGTCCTCGACGAAGCTCCAGTGCACGCGCAGCGCCTGTGGCAGGTTCGACTCGGCGGCAGCGAGGTCGATCAGCAGGTCGAACAGCTGACGGACCGTGGCACCGAAGCCGCCGAACTCGACCGGTACCCGCAGGGCGCCGAAACGGGCCTCCCGCAGCCACTGCACCTCGTGGAACGGCAGCCGGCGCTCGTGCTCGCGCTGGACGGCTCCCTCGGCGATCCGGTCGAAGGTCGGCCGGAAGCGCTCCCGGAGTTCGTCGTCGGTCACGGCCGGCGTCTGGATCGTTGAACTGCTCACCTGTCATGCTCCTCGGTGTGGCGTCGATGTCGACACAACGATGGACAATCGGGCCCGCGATGGCACCGGTTGCGATCGGCCAGAGTTCAATACTGGCGCCGGGGAACGGGCGTGCGGTCGTCTCAGATCACCCCGTGCCGCGGTGGAGATGTCCCGTCCAGCGTCCAACGGCCGATGTGCTGCAGCTTCCAGCGCGTCGCGTCGTGCAGGGTGTGGGTGCGTGCGTCGCGCCAGTAGCGCGACAGGTTGGCCGCGCCGGATGCGCTTCGGGTGCCGCCCAGTTCGAACACCGCGTTCGCGGCCTCGAGCGCGGCGCGGGTCGCCGCGACCTTCGCGGTGGCGACGTCGATCGATGCCGCCGCGGCGGTGTCGGCGTCGAGGTCGGCGCGCGCGGAGTCCACCGCGCGGGCCGCGACGGTCAGCAGGGCCTGGGCCGCCCGCACCGTGACCGTCACCTCGCCGGCGAGGTGAGCCAGTAGCGGATCGTCCACCGCGCGGTCGACTCCCGCCTCGAAGTGGGGACGGGCGCGGCCGGCCTGCACGACCGCCTCGCGCAGGGCGCCGGTCGCAATCCCCACGTCGATCGCGGCGTGCAGGATCTGTGCCTGTGCCCCGTAGGTGGTGGGCCCGTCGAACAACCCCGAGTACGGGACGATCGACGAGGCGGGCACCGTCACGCCGTCGAGGGTGACGGTGCCACTGGCGGTGGTGCGCTGCCCCATGCCGTCCCAGTCGTCGACGACGGTGAGCCCGGCGGCGTCGCGGGGCACGAACGCCACGGCCTTCGGAGTGCCGCGGCCCGGGGTGCCGCCGTCGCCGACCACACTGGCGCGCACGGCGATCCAGTCCGCGAACAGGGCGCCCGTGCTGTAGAACTTGCGGCCCGAGAGCGTGAAACCCGCACCGGACGGGACGAGCACCGTGGTGTCCACGTCGACGGGATGGGGGCCCCGTTCGCTCTGCGCGTTCGCGAACAGGGCTCCGGACCGCACCTCACCGTAGAAGAACTCCTGCTGATCCGGGGTTCCCTGCGACCGGAGCAGTTCGAGGAAGGTGAAATGGGACTGGGGGATCTGCGCGATACTCGGATCTGCCTCGGCGAGGAGCCGGAAGATCTCCACGAGCGTCTCGGTGGGCACGTCGAGCCCGCCGTACGCGCGGGGCACCGTCACCGCGCCGAGGCCCGATCCGGCGAACTCGCGGATCTGGGTGTGCGGCAGTTCGCGGTTCGCGTCGCGGAGCGTGGCGTTCTCGGCGAATCGCCGGCCCAGCACCGTGGCCGTCTCGAGCGCGTGGTCGCCGTCGACGATCCCGGATGTGACCTCGGCAGTGCCCATCTCAGCGGACCCCGGCGGGAAGGAAGGGAACGCTTCCGGATACGGCGCCGCCGGCACCGCCGGTGAACAGTCCGCGTTCCCGCAGGACCGGTAGCACCCCCTCGCCGAACCAGTACAGCTCCTCGAGGTGCGGGTATCCCGAGAGGACGAACTCGTCGATGCCCAGCGCGGCGTATTCGGCGATCCGGTCGGCGACTTCGGTATGGCTGCCGACCAGCGCCGTCCCGGCCCCGCCGCGCACGAGACCCACCCCGGTCCACAGGTTCGGCGCCACCTCCAGGTTACGGGCGTCGCGCCAGTCTCCGCTGCGCCGGTTGTTCTCGTGCAGGGCGAGCATGCGGCGCTGTCCTTCGGACTCACTGCGTGCGAGACCCGCCTGTGCCGCGGTCACCGTGTCGGGGCCGAGTGCCGCGATCAGCCGGTCGGCCTGCGCCCACGCATCGGCGGCGGTGTCCCGGGTGATGACGTGCAGGCGGATGCCGAACCGGATGGTGCGTCCGCGCCGGGAGGCGAGTTCGCGGATCCATGCGATCTTTTCGGCGACGGCCGCCGGCGGCTCACCCCAGGTGAGGTAGACGTCGGCGTGCTCGGCGGCCACCGGGCCCGCCGCGGCGGACGATCCACCGAAGTACAACGGGGGGACAGGGCTCGGGAGCGTGGCCAGCGCGGCTTCCGAGATGTTCAGGTGCGTGCCGGAGTGGGTGACGGTCTCGCCGGCCCACAACCGTCGGACGATCGAGAGGAACTCGTCCGCTCGGGCGTACCGCTCGTCCTTGCCGAGGTGGTCGCCGTACGCGCGCTGCTCGTGGGCCTCGCCGCCCACCACCACGTTGAGCAGGATCCGCCCCGGGGCGTGCAGTGAGAACGTCGCCGCCATCTGCGCGGCGAGGGTGGGGCTGATCAGTCCCGGGCGGAACGCCACGAGGAAGGCGAGTCGCTCGGATTCGCGCGCCACCATTGCCGTGGTGAGGAAGGCGTCCTCGCACCATGCGCCGGTAGGGGTGAGTGCGCCGGCGAATCCGAACTCCTCGGCGGCGCGGGCGATCGACGCCAGGTACCCGACGGTGGCGCGCCGATCACCGCGGGCCGCCCCGGCGGGCGTTCCGTGGCCGCCGCCGACGATCAGGCGGCTGTCGCCGTAGGTGGGAAGAAACCAATGGAATGCGAGGGACATTGTTGCGAGGTTAAGGGCGGGGCGGAGCGCGGGCCACGGTTGAAATCGGTCCGATTCCAATTCTGGTCCGCGCCGGACGGCGCCCGGCGCCCCTGCCGAGCGGGACGCGTGGACCGGACGACGAAAGGCGGGGCGAGAGAAGAAACTCTCGCCCCGCGTCTCGAACGACGGTCAGGAGGCCAGGATGAGCCCGCGGTCCCCGGTGCCGAAGCGGCGCAGGACCTCCACCACAGCGGGCGACGGCGTTGCCAGCCCCCGTGATTCGAGCCACGGCAGGGTGCCGTCGACGATGTGCTCGATCGTGAACTCGGCACCGAGTGGGAGGAGCGTCACGCCGTCGGCCACGCGGGTGGTGTGGATGTCGGCGATCAGTCCGGCGAGGCCGTGCGGGGTGCCGATGTAGGACAGGGTGTCTGCGCGACGACGGCCGTCGAGCAGCGCATACTGCTTGCGGGCGCCGCGGGCCTCCTCGGCGACGAGCACCTCGAGATCGACCAGGACGCTGATGCTGTCGGGATCGCGACCGTCGGCGCGGGCTTCGGAGCGTGCCCGTTCGCGGAGCTTCGCGCTCTCCCTCAGGTCGGCGGCGCGGATCCGGACCACGTTCGACGGCGAGGCGCTCAGGTCGAGCGCCGGTTCGTCGGCGCGTCCGGTGGTCAGATCGGCCCAGTAGTGCGGTCCCTCGGGTCCGGCAAGCTCGACGGCGATACGCAGGGGGCGATGAATGGTCCGGATAGCGTTGTGCGACAAGGGTTTTCTCCTGGAGAATGCGCCGCTCCGGTGGTACTCCGGCGCGACGTGGCGGAAGGGGCTGTGAGCGGTCAGCCCGTACAGATGCCCGAGGAGGTCCGGCCCAGATCGACGTGACGACGGCACCAGCGGGCGACGACGGTCGCTGCGGTCTCGGGTGCCATGGGCGATATCCTACACAATTGGTCGGGAATGCTCGATTCGGTGGTGAACCCGCCGTCCGGGCGGGTTCACCACCGGGGTCATGCGGCGCGGAGCGCGGCGAGCCCCCACTCGCGCGCCAGCAATTCGTACGAACGCAGCCGGTCCTCGTGCCGGTGCGTCACCGACGTGACCACGAGCTCGTCCGCCCCGGTAACGCGCTGCAGCGACTCGAGCCGCTCCGCCACGGTGGCGGGAGCGCCGACGAACTGGGTGATCAGCCGGTCGTCGACGAGGCTGCGCTCCTCGTCGCTCAGCGGTGCCGACGTGGCCGGGTCCGGGTACGGGACGGCCCCGTGGCCGGACCGGATGCTGTGCGTCCAGTGCCCGTACGTGGCCGCCAGGTCACGCGCGGTGGCGTCGTCGTCGGCGACGACCGCGTCGGCGGACACCACCACGTACGGTCGGTCGAGGAAGCGGGACGGGCGGAACGCCGCGCGGTACGCCTCGACCGCCTCGACGGTGGTGCCGGGACTGACGTGGTAGTTCGCACCGAACGGCAGACCCAGCCGTCCGGCCAGCGACGCCGACGGCCCCGCACTGGTCCCGAAGACCCACAGCTCGACGTCCGCGCCCTCGCCGGGGCTGGCGTGCAGCTCGATCCCGTCCTCGGTGCGATAGGTCCCGTCCAGCAGAGCGAGGATGTCGTCCACCTGCCCGTCGAAGTCCGGGGCCTGCGCCCCCGGCTGCTGCAACGCGGCGAACCCGGCGACCAGGCGCGGCGAGGACAGCAACGGCCCGGGCTGGTACGGCGGCGGAATGACCAGGCCGTCGCGCACCTCGGTGGCGCGGTGCGATTCCTCTTCGGCGGCCCCGGACCGGGCGGCCGCGAGCGCCTCCGCCCGGCGTTGTCCCGACCGGCCGAGTCCCAGGTCGATCCTGCCCGGATGCAGCGCGTCCAGCGTGCCGAACGCCTCGACCACACCGGCCGCGGTGTTGTGACCGAGCTGAACCGCGGCGGCGCCGACGCGGATGGTGCTGGTGGCGGCGGCGATTGCGCCGATCAGCACGGCCGGCGACGACGACGCGACGGCGACGAAGTGGTGCTCGGCCACCCAATACCGGCGGTACCCCCACCCTTCCGTCCTCCGGGCCAGGTCGACGGTGTTGTGCAACGCCTGCGCCGTGGTGGATCCCTCGCTGACGGGGGAGAGGTCGAGGACCGAGAGCGGCACCGGATTCGATGCGGTCGTCACCGGGCCTCCTCGTCGCGCGGAGTGCGTTCGCCGGCCTCGACGGCGAACGGCAGCCGGTTCTCCGCCGGGGCGATGGGGCACGTCGCCGCGTCGGTGAACGCGCACGGCAGGTTGGCTGCCCGGGTGAAGTTGAGCGTGACCGAGCCGTCGGCGGTCGGCGCGGCGACCTCGAGGATCCGCGCGGCCGGGTAGGTCGTCACGCCGCTGGTTCCGTCGGTGAACAGCACGCGCAGCGGACCCGAGCCGTCGCCGAAGGCGACGAGGCGGTGCTCGGCGCCGTCGTGGGTGAAGCGGATCAGCCCGGCCGCGCTGTGGTGGTGCTCGAGGCCGTCGACCACGGCGCCGGTGGTGACGGTCCGCACCTGATCGAAGGCCTCGAAGCGGCCCTGCAGCACCCACTCCGGCGCAGGCTCGTACGCGGGGATTCCGGTGAAGGCCGTCAGAGCCGGCGACTTCGGGTCGTGGATGCGGACGGCGAACCGGCCGGTGCGGCGGATGATCTCGGCGTAGCCGTCGCCGGCCGCGACCCGGACACCGGGTGCGCCCTCGATCGGCTTGTGCACCTCGGTTCCGCCGTCGGATTCGAGGAGCACGCGCTCGCCGTCCACCCGCCACAATCCGGGCACCTCGTCGAGGATCGTGGGCTCGGTGTCCAGCCAGTACAGCCCGGTCAGGCTGAGCCAGCCGTCCGGGCGGCGCAGCGCCTCCTCGCGGGCTGCGTGCCAGCTCCGCCAGTCCTCGGTGAACGTCTCTCGGTCGAGTGTGGTGGTCACGATGCCTGAACTCCTTCGTCGATCTCGTGCGGGTGGCGCAGGTCGAGGTGACTGCGCAGGGTGGTGCCCTCGTATTCGGTGCGGAAACTGCCGCGTTCCTGCAGCAGCGGCACGACCTTGTCGACGAATTCGTCGAGGCCGCCGGGGGTGAGGTGCGGAACCAGGATGAAGCCGTCGCTCGCGTCGGTCTGCACATAGCGGTCGATCTCGGCGGCGACGTGATCGGGGGTGCCGACGAACTGCTGCCGCGCGGTGACCTCGATGATCAGTTCGCGGATGCTGAGCTTCTCGGCCTCGGCCTTCTCCCGCCAGGCCAGCGCGACGGCGCGCGGATCCTTGGCGTGGCGGACGCGGCCGCGCGTGATGTTCAGGTTGTCCTCCGGTTCGACGTCCGGCAGCGGCCCTTCGGGGTCGTACCCGGACAGGTCGCGGCCCCACACCTGCTCGAGGAACGCGATCGCGGTCTGCGGGCTCACCTGCTGCAGCCGGATGTGGCGGGCTCGCTCGGCCGCGTCCTCCGCGGAGTCGCCGAGGACGAACGTCGCGGCCGGAAGGATCTTCAGGTCGGCGTGGCTGCGCCCGTACTTCGCGAGGCGGCCCTTGACGTCGGCGTAGAAGGCGTGGCCCTCCTCGAGGGTGCCGTGGCCGGTGAAGATGGCGTCGGCCTTGGCGGCGCCGAATTCGCGGCCCTCGTCCGAGTCGCCGGCCTGCAGGAGCACCGGGTGTCCCTGCGGGCTGCGTGGCACCTCGAACCGCCCGGAGATGTCGAACTGCGTGGTGTGGATGTCGAACGGAGCGATGTCGGAATCCGCCGCGAAGATGCCGTTTTCGCGGTCGACGACCGGTGCTCCGGGGCGCCAGCCGTCCCACAGCCGCCGGGTGACGTCGACGATCTCGTGGGCGCGGACGTAGCGCTGCGAGTGGTCGAGATAGCCGCCACGCCGGAAGTTCTCGCCGGTGAAGGCGTCGGAGGAGGTGACGAGGTTCCACGCGGCGCGGCCGTCGGACAGATGGTCGAGGGTGGCGAACTGCTTGGCCAGTTCGTACGGCTCGTTGAAGGTGGTGTTGATCGTGCCCGCGAGCCCGAGGTGGGTCGTCGCACCGGCGAGGGCCTCGAGAACCGTAAGGGTGTCGGGCCGGCCGACGACGTCGAGATCGTGGATGCGGCCGCGGTGTTCGCGCAGCCGCAGTCCCTCGGCCAGGAAGAAGAAGTCGAACAGTCCGCGTTCTGCGGTCCGGGCCAGGTGCAGGAAGGACTCGAAGTCGATCTGGCTCTTCGATTCGGGATCCGCCCACACGGTCGTGTTGTTGACGCCCGGGAAGTGCGCGGCCAGATGGATCTGCTTTCGAACGGTGTTCTGCGGCATGGTTGTCGGCCTCCTCAGGCGGTGGCGTAGCGGTTGACGGGGCGCGGCAGGCCGAGACGGTCCCGCAGGGTTCCAGTGGACGTCGGGTCCTGCCGCCGCAACACCGGCAGGACCCGTTCGGTGAGCGCCGCGACCGTGCCGGCGAGGGCCAGCGGACGTAGCACCACGCCGTCCAGGCCGTCCACGTCCCCGAGGAGTGCGAGCAGCCCTGCCGGGCCGCCGCGGTAGAACAGCGACTCCGGCGTGTAGGCAGCGCCGGCCCAGTTCTCGAGCTGGGCCAGGTCCGCGGCGGCGGTGGCGTCGTCCGCGGCGAGCAGCACGTCGATGTCGAGCAGCACCGCCGGTCGCCGATCACCGGCCTGCGCGCGCAGGCGCTCGGCCAGGTTCGCGGCGGACCCGAGGTCGGCGGCCTCGATACGCACGAGATCGGCGCGTTCTGCGGCGAAGTCGAACGACTGCTCGTCCGCTGCCGCAACGGCGACGAGGGGCAGGCCCTGGGGTGACCGGGGCGTGATCGACGGACCTTTGACGGAGAAGTGCTCGCCGACGAAGTCGATGTAGTGCAGCTTGTCCCGGTCGACGAACCGGCCGGTGGCGACGTCGCGGATCTCGGCGTCGTCCTCCCAGCTGTCCCACAGGCGGGCCGCGACCTCGGCGGCCTCGGCGGCCTCGGTCCACAGTGAGCCGGTGCCCTGGGTGCCCTTGCGGCCGAACAGGGCGGCCCGGTCCTCACCCTCGGAGACGGCGACCTGCCACCCCGCACGGCCGGCCGTGGTGTGGTCGAGGGTTTGCACGGCCTTGGCCACGTGGAACGGTTCCGTGTGGGTCACCGTCGCGGTGGGGATCAGCCCGATCCGCGAGGTGACGGCGGACAGCCGGGCGGCGACGCCGACCGCTTCGAGCCGGCCGCGCACGGTGTCCGCACCGGAGTCGATACCGAACGAGTCGGGGAGGAAGGCCAGGTCGACGCCGGCACGATCCGCGCTGCCCACGATATCCGCCCAGTAGCGGGCGGTGAACACGTCCTCCGCGCGTGAATCCTTGCGACGCCACGAATGCGGATGCGAGCCGGTTCCGCGGAATTCGAGGGCGAGCAACAACTGTGAACTATCGGGCATGCCGAACCTTCCCTGGAATGGCATCGAGCAGCAGTTTCGTGTACTCGTGCTGTGGTCTGTCGAAAATCTCTGCGGTGGTCCCGGATTCGATGATTTCGCCGGACCGCATCACCGCGACGGTGTCGCTGATCTGCCGGACCACGGCAAGATCGTGGGAGATGAACAGGTAGCTCAGCCCCAGCTCGTCCTGCAGGCGGGCGAGCAGGTCGAGGATCTGCGCCTGGACCGACACGTCGAGCGCGGAGACGGGCTCGTCGAGCACGAGGAGTTCCGGGTGCAGCGCGAGCGCGCGGGCGATCGCCACGCGCTGTCGTTGTCCGCCGGACAGTTCCGCGGGTCTGCGCTCGAGGTGTGCCGTGCTCAGCGCCACCTGCCCGATCAGCTCCGCAACACGTTCGGCGCGCTCGCTTTTCGTGCCGATGCCGAAGGCTTCGAGCGGTTCGGCGACGACGTCGCGGATGCGGAGCTTGGGATTCAGGGCCGCATAGGGGTTCTGGTGGACGATCTGCACCCGGCGGCGGAGCTCGCGCAGGTCCCGGCCGCGCAGCGCGGTGATGTCCCGCCCGTCGAACCGGACCTGCCCGGACGTGGCGGATTCCAGTCGGATCGCGATGCGGGACACCGTGGACTTGCCGGAACCGGACTCGCCGACCAGGGACAGAGTGCGACCGCGCGGAACCGAGAAGGAGACGTCGCGCACCGCCTCGAGCGACGTGCGCCGGTCGATGCGGAAGGTCCTCGATACCCCGGACACGGTGAGCAGGGGTTCCGCGGGTCCGCGGCCGGGCCGGGCCGCGGTGCCGGCGAGGCTCGGTGCGGCGGCGACGAGCGCCCGGGTGTACTCGTGCCGGGGGTTCTCGAGGATCTGCCGGGCCGGCCCGGTCTCGACGATCCGGCCCTGGCTCATCACGACGATGCGGTCGGCGCGGTCGGCGGCGACGCCGAGGTCGTGGGTGATGAGCAGGACCGCGGTACCGGTCTCGGCGATGCGGCTGTCGAGGTGGTCGAGGATGCGCCGCTGCACGGTGACGTCGAGCGCGCTGGTCGGCTCGTCGGCGATGACGAGGTCCGGCCGGCATGCGAGCGCGATGCCTATGAGCACGCGCTGCCGCTGCCCGCCGGACAGGTCCTGCGGGTACTGCCTGGCACGGAGTTCGGGATCGTCGAGGCCGGCTTCCGCGAGGATGCGCCGCGCGTCGATCTTCGCGGTGCGCCGGTCGGCGCGACCGTGGATACGCAGGACCTCGGCGACCTGGTCACCGATGCGGACGACCGGGTTCAGGGACGTGGTGGGGTCCTGGGGCACGAGTCCGATGCGGGCACCGCGCACCTTCTCGAAGGCGCGTTCGGGCAGGGTGTCCAGTCGCTGCCCGTCGAACGTGACGGTGCCGCCGGTGATCCGGCCGCTGCCCGACAGCAGGCCCAGGATCGCGTGTGCGGTCGTCGACTTGCCGGAACCGGACTCGCCGACCACCGCGACGACCTCACCCCGGGAAAGCGTGAAGCCGACCCCGTCCACCGCGGTGACCGGGTCGCGACGGCTGCCGTACTCGACCCGCAGGTCGCGTACGTCCAGCAGGGGCGCGGTCATCGAGTGCTCCGTTCTTCGATGGCGTGACCGAGGCGATGCGCCGACAGGACGACCGCCACGATGACCAGGCCGGGCAGCGTCGTCATCCACCAGGCGGTGGCCAGGTAGTTCCTGCCCTCGGAGATCAACGATCCCCACTCCGGGGTGGGCGGCACCGCGCCGAAGCCGAGGAAGCTCAGCGACGACACAGCGAGCACGGCCATGCCGAACTCCACCGCCGCGAGCGCGACGACGGGGGCGTACGAGTTGCGCAGCACGTGCCGGCGCAGGACTCTGTGCCAGCGGGCACCGCATGCGAACGCCGCCTCGACGTACAGGGCGCGGCGCACGCGCAGGACCTCCGACCGCATCACGCGGGCGAAGTTCGCGACGAGCCCGACGCCGACCGCGATCGCCACGTTCATGGTGCCGAATCCGAGCGCGGTGACGAGCGCCAGGGACAGCAACAGGGCGGGGATGGACAGCAGAACATCGACGGCCCGCATGAGTAGCCCGTCGACCGCTCCGCCGACCGCGCCGGAGAGCAACCCGACGAGCGAGCCGACGACGAGAGCGATTCCGACGGCGACGAGCGTCGCGGTCAGGGACAGGCCCGCACCGTGCACGACCCGGGTGTACACGTCGCGCCCGATGTTGTCGGTGCCGAACCAGTGCGCCGCGGACGGCCCCTGCAACTTGTCGGCCGGGACGCCCTGCAGCGGATCACCGGACGCGAAGACCGAGGGGAACAGGGCGAAGCCGACGGCGAGGAGCAGCACGGTCGTCGAGACCACGAGAACCCCGTAGCGGCGCAGGGCGCTCGTCGCTCCCCGGAGCCGGGACGGTCCGTGTGGCCCGGCCGCGGCCTGCGCGGATGCGGCGACCGGTTCCCGGATCAGGACGTCAGACATGAGCCTTCCTCTCCTCCTCCACCGCGAAGCCGGTGAGTTCGGTGGTCACCTCGGCGGGCGTCGGATGCGAGGGCGAACCGCCGCCGCGACGGCCGTCGGCGATGCGTGGATCGATGAGCGGATAGACCAGGTCCACCGCGAGGTTGACGAGCACGAAGATCACCGCACTGAAGACCACGATGCCCTGGACGACGGGAATATCCTGCGCCAGAACCGAAGTCTGGGTCAGACGACCGACACCGGCGCGGGAGAACACCGTCTCGACGACCACGGACCCCGCCAACAGGTTGCCGACTGTCACCCCGGCGATAGTGAATGCGGGGATGCTGGACAGCCGCAGTGTGTGCCGGGTCTGGATGCGCCACCGGGACGCGCCCTTGGCGCGAGCTGCTTCGACGAACGGTTGCCGCCATGTGGTCTGCAGGCTGGCGGCGAGGACCTGCGCGATCACCGCACCGGTGGGGAGCGCGAGGGTGATCGCGGGCAGCACCAGATGCTCGATGCCCTGGTCGCCGAATGCCGGAAGCAGCTTCATCCGGAACGAGAAGAGCTGGAGCAGAAGCAGTCCCACCCAGAAGGTCGGAACCGCGACACCGAGCGGCGGCAGCGAGAACAGCGTGCTGCGCAGCCACCGGGCGCGCGTGTACGTGGCGACGAACGCGATCGAGGTGCCGAGGAGCACGGCGAGCGCCAGGGCGACCGCGGCCAGGGCCAGGGTGCTGGGTACGGCGGCGGCGATCGCGTCGGTCACGGGTTGTCCCGTGACGATCGAGATGCCGAAGTCACCCCGGACGGCGTTGCTCAGCGCAGTAAGGTACTGCCCCGACAACGGACGGTCGAGCCCGTACCGCTCCTGCAGTTGCGCGACAGCGGCCGCATCCACCGGTGTGCCGCTGCCGGCGCCGTCGACCGCGATGCTCACCGGGTCGGACGGCAGCAGGTACAGCACGCCGAACGAGACGGTGAACGCCGCCCACAGCACCAACAGCGCCTGCACGAGCCGGGAACCGAGATACCGGGCCATGGTCTACTCGCTCAGCCAGGTGTCGAAGAACTGCAACCGGGCGGAGGCCTCGAACTTCAGGTCCTGCACCGCCCCCGCCGCACCGATGGCCTGGGACAGCTCCACGGTCGGCAGCCACAGGCCGTTGTCGAGGACGAGCTGCTGTGCCTGCTCGATCAGCTCGCCGCGTTCGGCCGGGTCGGTGGTGCGCAGCTGCGCGGACAGGACCTCGTCCAGCGCCGGGATCGGGCCGCGGTTGTTGAGGTTGCGCCCGTCGAGTCCGAACGTGGTGCGCAGGATGTCGCCGTCGGCGCGCGTGCTGTTGTAGTAGGTGGCGTCGAAGTCCTTCGTGCCCTGCCGGGCAGTGGCTTCCGGGGTGGAGACCAGGTCGAGCTGCAGGTCGATACCGACCTCGCGCAGCTGCTGCTGCACGAGCTCGAGGATCGCCTGGTTGCCGGCGAACACCGAACTGAACAGCACCGAGAAGGACAGGCGGTTGCCGTCCTTGACGCGGATGCCGTCCGGGCCGGGAACCCAGCCGGCGGCGTCGAGGATCGACTTCGACTTCGCCGGGTCGTAGGTGACGTCGTCGAGTGCGGCGTAGCCGGGGGTGCGGGAGGCGAGGGTACTGGTCGCGGGCCGGAAATCGGGGCCGAGGACGGTGTCGACGAGTTCCTGGCGGTCGAGGGCCGGCACGATCGCAGCGCGCACCGCCGGATCGGTCAGGACGCCACGGGTGACGTTCGGCTGGAAACCGAACGGGACACCCGGGTTCGGCGTGGTGAGGATCCGTCCGCCGCTGCCTTCGATCTGGGAAGCGTCCTGCGGCAGCGCATCGCTGATCGCGTCGAGCTGGCCGGATGCGAGGCTGCCGGTGCGTACACCGGACTCCGGGACGATCGTGAACTCGATGCGATCGAGGTAGGCCTCGCCGTCGTGCGCGAAAACGTCGGATCCCCACGAGTATCCAGTGCGCTTGACCAGCGTGGCGGACTTGTCCTGCTGGTAGTCCTCGTAGACGAAGGGACCGGTGCCGGACAGGTCGCCGGCGCAGCGTTCCTCCGCGGACTTCGCGACGTCCCTGTCGGACAGGAAGCCGAGTTGCAGCGTCGACGACGCCTGCAGGAACTGCGCGTTCGGTCCGGCGAAGGACACCTGGGCGGTGAGCGGATCGAGCACCGTGGTGCCGGTGTACCCCGACAGGTAGCTCGCCGCCAGCGCTGCCTTGGCGCCGGTGAGGGTCTGGACGATCGCGTCGAAGTTCTTCTTCACCGACTCCGCGGTGAACGGGGTGCCGTCACTGAATGTCACGCCGTCCTTCAGCCGGAACGTGAACGCCGAGGCGTCCCCGTTCACCTCCCAGCTTTCGGCGAGCCACGGCTTCAGTTCACCGGTCCCGGGGTCCTGATCGGTGAGCGAGTCGACGATCTGACGGGCGACGTAGATGGTCTGGTTGCTGCCGGCCTGCGCGGGATCGGCACACGTGGGGGCCTGGGACAGGCCGTAGCGCAGGGTGCCGCCGGGCTGCGGGGTGCCGCCACCGGAGGAGGTGCCCGCCGTGTCGGCGCCGCACGCGGCGAGCCCACCGGTGAGGATTGCGGCGGTGGCGCCCGCGACGGCGCGACGTCGGGCGGCAGAGGTGAACGGAACAGGCACCGGGGAACTCCATGATCTCGTGAGGCGCCGATGGCACCGCGCTTCGCGATGCCACCGGCCGGGCAGACGGTCGTAGTTCTTCGACTGGGTTGCGCCGCTCAGGCGCGACAGGATCGGGGGCGACAGAGGCCCGAGCACTGACGGCACAGGTCGACGTGCAGGCGCGCCCACGCGCCCACGAACCCCTCGCCTGCCATGCCTTCTCCTCCATCGTTCCCGGCGGTAGCACCCTCACCTGCGGCAGGGGGTTGCTGCGACGTCGTCGAGCCGGGTCTCTCGGTCGCTCTGGATGGTTCCCGGTGACCGTACGCGTTGCGAACGAGTTCGGAGAACCCTTTCGCTCACCGTGATCGAAACCCGGCGTCGGCACGACGGCGCCGGTCGGCGAGCGCACAGAGCAGCGACACCGCGAGCATGGCGGCGCACACCGCGAGGCCGGCCGACGCGGCACCGGCGAAGTCGTCCCCGTCCGTCGCCAGCGCCGACAGATACAGGCCGGACACCGCGGCGAGGGCGACCGTCGCGGACAACCGCTGTGACAGTTGCAGGAACCCGGCCGCGACACCGTGACCGCCCGCCGGGGACGACTCGAGCGTCAGCGCCCGGTTGGGTGCATCCACGAATCCACCCGAGAGGCCCGACAGAGCGGCCAGCGCCACGAACACCGGCATCGTGGCGTCGTGCCGCACAGCGGCGGCGTAGCCACCGACGACGGCGATCTCGGCCGCCACCGCCACGACGACCGTCACCCGGCCGTATCGCGCGACGACCCGCCACCCCACGGCCGAGGCGACGGCCATCGCCGCGGCGGCGGCGGACAGCACGGCGGCGGCCTGGACCGCGGCATAGCCGCGCCCCTCGATGAGGTACAGGCTCACGACGGTGTTCAGGGACAGCACCGCACCGAACCAGAACAGTGCGACCAAGGTGCCGAGGATGTATCCGCCGGATCCGGTCAGTTCGGGAAGCAGCACGGGCTTGCCGCCGCGCACGGCGACACGGCGTTCCCACCATAGGAAGGTGGCGAGTGAGACCGCCGCTCCCCCGACGGCGAACACCGCACCCACCGGACCCGGTTCGGAGACCACGGGCACCATCACCAGCGTCGTGGCCGCCGCGAGCAGCGCGAGGCCCCCGGCATCGACCCCGCTGCGGGCCGACGGTCGTCCCCGATCCGGGGGCAGGCGGCGGGCCGCGAGCACGAGTGTGACGAGTGCGCACGGCACGTTGAGAATCAGCAGAACACGCCACCCGTAGTCCCCGGGTGCAGCGCCGAGCACCAGCCCACCGACGAGTGGACCGCACAGCCCGGCGAGGCCTCCGGCCGTGCTGTAGGCGGCCAGGGCCCGGGCGCGCGCCGGGCCGGTGTAGTTCTCGGCCAGGATCCCGAGCACCTGCGCGCTGATCAGGCCCGCCCCGACCCCCTGACCGGCCCGTGCGGCGACGACCGTCCAGGGGTCGGACGCGACAGCTCCGCACACCCCCATGACCGCGAAGAGGGTCATGCCCGCGAGGAACAGCCGCCGCCGGCCGGCCACATCGCCGAGCCGGCCTGCCGGGACCAGCGCAAGACCGAAGCTCAGCGAGTATGCGGCCAGGATCCACTGCACCTGCGAAACGCCCGCGTCGAGACCGGTCCGCAAGGCGGGAAGGCCGATGTTCAGCACCGACGAATCGAGCAGGGTGGTGAAGCCGGCGGCCGCACAGACCGGCACCACTGACGTCGTCTGCCGGGGCGTCTGCGCCCGATCGGTGAGTGTCACGCGGGAGGTGGGTTAACCGCCGACCGCCACCGGATCGGCCGGCACCCGCAGCCCGAGGTTGTGCCGCAGCGTGGTTCCGGTGTACTCGACGCGGAGGACACCACGGTCCTGCAGCAGGGGCACCACCTCGTCGACGAAATCGTCGAGCCCCCAAGGCACGAGGTGCGAACCGAGGATGAACCCGTCCGAGCCGTCGTTCTGCACGAAGGCGTCGATCTGCTCGGCGATCCGTGCCGCGGTACCGACGAGGGGTCCGCGCTCGAACTGGTCGATCACGACCTCTCGCAGCGTCAGCTTCTTCTCCTCCGCGATCGCGCGGAGCCGTGCGACGGTCTCGAACTGGTCCTGGTGGACGAACGCCCGTCCCTGGATGATCGGCTCGGCGTCGGGGTCGGGATCGATGTCCGGCAGCGGGCCCTCCGGATCGTATTCGGACAGATCCCGATTCCAGATCTGCTCGAGCAGGATCAGGGCGGTCTGCCCGGTGACCTGCTGGTTACGGATCTCGTGGTACTTCTCGACGGCCTCGGCCTCGGTGTCACCGATCACGAAGCTCGCCGACGGCAGGATCTTGATGTCGTCGGCGGAGCGGCCGGCAGCGATCGCCCGGGCCTTGACATCTCGGTAGAACTCCGTGGCCTCGGGCAGCTTCCCGTACGGGGAGAAGATGGCGTCGGCGTTCGCGGCAGCGAAGTCCCGGCCCTGCGGGGACACCCCGGCCTGGAGGATCACCGGGCGTCCCTGGAGGCTGCGCGGAACCGTGAACCTGCCGTGCACGTCGAAGTGGTTGCCGTGGTGTTCGAAGGCGCCGGCGTCGGGTCGACGCAGGAACCGGCCGCCGGCCTTGTCGGCGACGATGTCGTCGCTACGCCACGAATTCCAGAGTTGACGGATGAGCGTCAGGTTCTCCTCCGCGCGCTCGTACCGGTGGGAGCGATCCAGGAAGCCGCCGCGGCGGAAGTTGCGCCCCGTGAAGGCATCGAAGGAGGTGACCACGTTCCACGCGGCCCGGCCGCCGGAGAGGTGATCGAGAGAGGCGATCTGCCGAGCCAGCTCGTACGGCTCGTTGAAGGTCGCGTTGATGGTGGCGGCCAGGCCGAGGTGGTCCGTGACGGCGGCCAGCGACGCGAGGACCGTGAAGGTGTCGGGCCGGCCGATGATGTCCTGATCGAAGATCCGGCCCGCGCGCTCGCGCAGCACGAGGCCCTCGGCGAGGAAGAAGAAGTCGAACTTGCCGCGCTCGGCGGTACGGGCGGTGTGCTCGAAGGTCGAGAACTCGATCTGGCTGCCCGCCCGGGGATCCCACCATGCGGTGTGGTGATTGACACCGCCGAGGTAGGCCCCGAGGATGACCTGCTTGCGTGTACTCATCGGTCGTGTCCTTCGGTTCCGGCCGTGGTGACGGCGTAGCGGTGGGGAATGTCGGTCGGCAGATCCAGAAGTCCGCGCAGGGACGTGCCGGGGTACTCGGAGCGGAACAACTCGCGCTGTTGCAGGATCGGGACGAGCACGTCGACGATGACGTCGAGGTCGTCGACTGCCACCCCGGGCCGGAGCCGGAAGCCGTCGATACCCTGTCGACGCCACTCACCGATCCGGTCGGCGAGTTCGGTCGCCGATCCGGTGAACACGAGTGCATCCGAGTCGAATGCGCTGCCCGCGAGTGCGTCGAGACGCCGGAGCCGCTCGGCGCCGCTCTCGCGCGGTGTGTCGAGGAAGACCACGAGGTCCGCGTACACCCGCAGCGGTTCACCGACACGCCCGACCCGCACCCCCGCCGCCGTGACCTCGTCGACGAGGTCACGCACGCGGCGGGTGTCCGACGGGGTGACGAACACCAGATCTGCCTGCCGCGAGGCCAGTTCGTACGGAAGGTCGCGGTGGGCCAGCAGTGCGACCACCGGCTGCCCCTGCGGCGGTCGGGGCGTGATCGACGGCCCTCGAACGTGGAAGAACCGGCCTTCGAAGTCGATGTAGTGCAGC
This sequence comes from Rhodococcus sp. DMF-1, assembly GCF_021441945.1. Lineage (NCBI taxonomy): Bacteria > Bacillati > Actinomycetota > Actinomycetes > Mycobacteriales > Nocardiaceae > Rhodococcus > Rhodococcus sp. DMF-1. Next base: position 4,273,657 of record NZ_CP090442.1, on the reverse strand, counting down.
TTGTCGCGGTCGATGAACCGTCGCGTCTTCACGTCGCGGAGCTCCGCGTCGTCCTCCCAGCTGTCCCACAGCCGCCGAACGACCTCGACGGCGTCGGCGGCCTCGTCGAACAGGTCGTGGACGAACTCGGGCAGGCGATTCTCGGCGAGCGCCTGCCGGTCGCGCTTGTCGAGTCCGGGGATGTCGCGCCGGCCGAAGTGTGCGGCCTCCTGCGCGGAGGAGGACACCTTGACCTGCCAGCCGGCGCGACCGTGCGATGTGTAGTCGAGGGTGGCCAGCGCCTTGGACACGTGGAACGGTTCGGTGTGCGTGGTGGTGATCGTCGGGATCAGCCCGATGTGCCGGGTCGACGGTGCAACCCGCGCGGCGATCAGGAGCGCATCGAGCCGGACCCGTACCCGGTCCACCGCGTCGGGGTCCTCGCTCGTGTACGGGTTCGCCGGTACGGCAAGGGAATCCTCGATCGTGACGAAGTCCAGCAGCCCGCGTTCCGCGGTGGTGACGAGATCGGCCCAGTACGTGGGTGAGGTCAATTCGTCGGGGCGTGAATTCTCTTCACTCCACGCGGCGGGATGCCAACCGGCGCCGTCGAGCGCGACGGCGAGGTGGACGGGTGTTGTCGAGGTCATCGGCGAGACTCCTGGTCGGTGTGCGGCGGGGATCGGTGGCGTCACAGGGGCGTCCGGCCACCGGGGTGTCCGGCCGCGGGGCGCACCGGCAGCACCGCGGGCTCGCGATGCTGCCGGGCCTGGTGGGAGGATTTCGGGCCGGGGACCGAGCCGGCGGGCGATCAGGGTTTCTCGGTCGCTCTTGATGGTTCCCGCCGAGGATAGGACGCACGGCCCCGGTTCCTGAACCGTTGCACTCACCGTGAACGAAAAGACTTGCGGCGGAGGAGACCGCGCCGCAGCCAACCACACGAGAATCGGACGTCCACACCCGTCGCGACGGCTGTGGACGTCCGATTCGTGCACTGCCTCGAGCCGCTCGGCGCGGTTCAGTCCGTCCGCAACCGGATCAGCACTTTCTCGAAGGGGTGCGGCCCGATCTCCTCGGCCGGTCGGCCGGGATCGAACAGGGCGGTGTATCCCGCGGCCAGGTACAGCGCGACTGCCTCGGGTTGACGCCACCCGGTGGTCAGGTAGATGCGGGCGTACCCCCTCCGGGCCGCCTCGGCCTCGAGTTCCTCCAGCACGAGTCTGCCGAGTCCGCGCCGCCGGTGCTTTTTCGACGTCCAAATGCGCTTGAGCTCAGCGGTGGTCGCGTCGTAGCGCCGGAACGCGCCACCGGCGACAGGTTCGTCGTCTTCGACGAGCACCAGCAACGTGCCGTCGGGTCCGGCGAACTCGTCGGCCGGGTGGGTGGTGAGGGTATGGATCTGCTCGTCGAGCGGACGTTCGTAGCGGGTGCTGTATTCGACGGCGAGTTCGGCGAGCAGCGGGGCGGCCAGCGGGTCGTCCTGCCGCACGGTGCAGACCTGGATGTGGCGGGCGGTGGTCACCGCGCGGTCACCGCCTCCCGGGTGCCGAACCGGAACGGCTCCGGTGCGACGGCCGTGCCCTCGACGAGACCTGCGATCAGCTCGCCGATCGCGGGGGCGAACTTGAAGCCGTGCCCGGAGAAGCCCGCGGCCACGACGACGGCGCCGATGCGGTCCACGACGAAGTTGCTGTCGGGTGTGCTGGTGTACAGGCAGGTGTCGGCCACGGCGCTGCCCGGGTCGACGCCGGGCAGCCACCGGGCGGCGTAGGCGGCGAGCCGCGCGAGGCCGGCGGGGTCGGCCCGGAAGGTTCTCGTCTCGGGCGTCACTTCGGGTCCGGTGCCGTGCTCGCCGATCTTGATGCCGTCCTCGGAGCCGAGCCCGTAGATGCCGGCTGTCGTGAGCAACGCGCCGGGGTGATGGACGAAGCTCGGCCAGTCGGGCCCCGTGACAGGAACGAAGTGCGCGGGCTGCTCCTGCGTGGTGCGCATCGCCGGGAGGAGGGGCGCCGGATCCGAAGCCCGGGTGAGCAACCGGTGCGACCACGCGCCGGCCGCGACGACGACGTGCCGGGCGCGCACCACCGCGTCCGGGGTGACCACGTCGACGCCGTGTCCGTGACTGTGCAGGCTTTCGACCACGGTCCCGTGCCGCACGTCGGCCCCGGCCTGCGCCGCGGCCTCCTGGAACGCGGCGACCGCGCGGTCGGCGTGCAGCCGTCCCGCCTCGGGATGATGCACGACGGTTGTGTCGAACCGTATTCCGGGCCAAAGACGTTCCGCGGCACGCGGCTCGAGGACCTCGTGCCGGACGCCGAGGGCGGCCAGCGACCGGGCACGTGCTTCGACGACGGCGGGCAGTCCGTGGTCGACCGCACCGGTGAGGGTCAGTACCTCCGTGCCCGTGGTGTCCTGCAGGTGCCGCCATAGCGGCAGGGCACGGCCGGCGAGGGCCGTGTAGAACTCGCCGTCGTATGCCTGCCGGTAGATGCGGGAACTGCCGTGCGAGGCGCCGCGACGGTGACCCGGCTCGAACTGTTCGAGCAGGATCACCGCCTTCCCGCGGGCGGCCAGGCGCCACGCCGCCGCCGACCCGATGACGCCGCCCCCGACGATCACGATGTCGGCCCGGCGCTCCACCTGACTCATTGCTGTCCCTCCCCTGGCTGTTGTCCGGCTACTGCTTCTTCGGCAGGCCCGGAGGATTGATCACCGAGGTCGCGACAGCCTCGTTCGCGATACCCCATCGGTCGAGCACCTGCTGGTAGGTGCCGTTCTCGATGACGTGGTTGAGCGCCTCGTTGATCGCCTCGATCAGGCCGTTGTCCTTCTTGGTCAGGACCGCGATCTCGCCCTGCAGGTCCGCACCCGCGCCGGAGAACGTGCCGGCGATCTCGGTCTCCCCGGCCTGGATGACGTGGAACGACGCGGACGGATTGGGCCCGAAGTAGGCGTCGATGCGGCCGGAGCCGAGCGCGAGGTAGTAGTCGGTGGCGTTCTGGAAGTAGAGGATTTCGGTGGGCTCGAGGCCCGCGGCGACGTTCTGCTCGTTCCACTCGACGAGGAGCGCCTCCTGGTTGGTGCCGGAGCTCACCCCGACTTTCAGACCCGCGACATCCTTCGGATCCTTCACCTCGATCCCGCTGTCCTTCGTCACCTCGAAGGCGAGGTTGTCGAGACGGTAGGTGGAGAAGTCGTACTTCTCCTTGCGTTCCTCCGTGACGGTGACATTGGAGATGAACACGTCCGCTTCACCGGAGTCGACGCGCACGAAGTTCTGTGCCCAGTCCGCGGCGGTGAGCTCGACGTCGAGGTCGAGAACGTCGCCGAGGAGATGCGCGAAGTCGGTCTCGGAGCCGATGATGGTCTTGTCGTCGTCGGCATAGAACCGCAGCGGAGGTGCGGTGCCGGCGGACCCCGTGACGATGAGGGTGCCGCGGTCGCGGATGGACTGCGGGACCTTGGCCGCGATCTCGGGTACGGGGTCGGTGGTGATGCGGTTCTGGTCGGCGGTGAGGTTGTAGCCGGCGGCGCCGGCCGCGTCGGGCTCGTTGGTGCCGCAGGCGGCGACCGACAGCAGGGCGACGGCGGTCAGGGCCGAGGCGACCAGCCTCGTGCGTCGGGTCAACGCGGACATCATTGCCTTTCGGGAGGACTTCAGAGGACTTTGGACAGGAAGGCGCGGGTGCGATCCTGGGTGGGCCGGTCGAGAACCTGCGCGGGCGGACCTTGTTCGACGACGACGCCGCCGTCCATGAACACGACGGTGTCGGCAACCTCACGCGCGAAGCCGATCTCGTGGGTGACGATCACCAGGGTCGCACCGTCGCGGGCCAGGTCGCGGATCACCTCGAGCACCTCGCCGACCAGTTCGGGGTCGAGCGCGGAGGTCGGCTCGTCGAACAGGATCACGGCCGGGCGCAGCGCGAGGGCGCGGGCGATGGCGACCCGCTGCTGCTGCCCACCGGACAGCTGTTTGGGGTAGTCGTGGATCTTGTCGCCGACGCCGACCCGGTCGAGCAGTTCGCGGGCGAGCGTCTCGACCTCGGCGCGGTCGCGGCGCTGCGCGGAGATCGGCGCCTCGATCACGTTCTCGAGCACGGTCAGGTGCGGGAAGAGGTTGAAGTTCTGGAACACGAATCCGATGCGCGACCGTTGACGGAGGATGTCCCTCTCGCGCATCTCGTGCAGCTTGTTGCCCCGGCGGCGGTAGCCGACGAGTTCGCCGTCGATGCGGACCGTGCCGCGGTCGACCTTCTCGAGGTGGTTGAGGGTGCGCAGCAGGGTGGACTTGCCGGAGCCGGAGGGGCCGAGGATCACCGTGACCTCGCCCTTGCGGACCTTCAGGTCGACACCTCTCAGGACCTCGAGGGATCCGAACGACTTGTGCACGCCCCGGACGTCGACGGCGTACGGGGTGGGATCGACCGGCGTGGTCATCGGGTGGCTCCCCGGGGTGCGGCGATACCCGAGTCGCGGATCTCGCGGAACTTGGCGACGGTCTTCTGCCAGGGGGTGAGCGGGAGGGCGCGGGACGAGCCGCGCGCGTAGTGCCGCTCCACGTAGTACTGGACGATCGACAACGCGGTGGTGAGCACGATGTACCAGACGGTGGCCACCATGAGCAGGGGCACGACCCGGCCGTTGCGGCCGAAGACGACCTGCACCTGATAGAACAGCTCGGCGATCGCCATCGTGGAGACGATCGAGGTGCCCTTGAACAGGCTGATGACCTCGTTGGCGGCGTTGGGCAGGATCGATCGCATGGCCTGCGGCAGAACGATCTTGAAGAACTGCCGGCGGCGAGGGATGCCCAGGGCCTGCGCCGCCTCGATCTGGCCGTGGTCCACGGAGATGATGCCGGCGCGGATGATCTCCGCCGAGTAGGCGGCCTGATGCAGGGCCAGGCCGATCACCGCGGCGGTGAAGCCGGAGATCACGCCGGTGACCTCGAACTCGAAGAACGACGGTCCGAACGGGACACCCAGCGACAGCGTTCGGTACAGGTACGCGATGTTGAACCAGAACAGCAGCTGCACGATGAGCGGGATGGATCGGAATGCCCAGATGTACACCCAGGAGATCACCTGCAGGACGGGATTCCTGGACAGCCTGCCGACGGCGAGCAGCACGCCGAGCCCGAATCCGAGAACCGTTCCCCACACGGTGAGTTCGATGGTCACCACCAGGGCCGAGAGCACGGACTGTGCGGTGAAGTACCGAGCGAACGTCGCCCAGTCCCAGCCCGGGTTGGTAGCCAGGCCGTGCACGAACTGCGCCACCAGGACGAGGGCGAGGGCGGCGACCAGCCAGCGCAGCGGGTGGCGGGCGGGGGCGACGACCAGCCCAGCGTCGTCGGGCTCGGCGGTGCTCGCCGGCGCGGGACGGATCCCGGTCGGCGCGCTCACGCCGACCCGCCGGGGAAAGCGTTCATCGGGTAGTACCTTTCACGGATCTCGGGTGAGTGATCGGCGTGCACACCGAGCGGGCGGGGCGCGTGGAGATCACTGTCGCCCGGCGGGGTCCTGCTCGTCACGGATTCCGATCCGGGTGATTCGAACCCGCCGCAGGACCCGAGCAGTCCGCGGGGTGATACCGCACGCCTGAATGGCCGAATGTCACACGGGTTCGATCCAACTGAACCTGTGTGACATTCGGCCGAGTGAGGCGCCGGTGGGTGGGCGTGGCTCTAGCCGATCGGCACCCGCGTCGTCTCCGGCAGCGCCGGTTCCTCGGTCGCGCGCGCATAGACGGTCTCGCCGGGCGCGAGACCGAGAGCGCGTGCGTCGCCGCGGGTGACCTGCGCGGTGAAGTCCTCACCGGTCGCGGCGTTGCGCAGCTCGACGCGGACCTCGAACCCGAGGTGCACGACCCGCTCCACCGTCGCGCGGGTGACACCCACGGACCCGGCGGTGCCCGCGTCCTGGGCGCGGGCGAGATCGGGTTCGCGACCGAGACGGATGTCGTGCGGCCGCACCAGCTTTCCGTTGAGCCTGGAGACATTGCCCAGGAACGACATCACGAAGTCGTTCGCGGGCCGGTCGTACAGGTCCCGCGGGGTTCCGACCTGCTCGATGCGGCCCCGGTTCATCACGGCGATCCGGTCGGCGACGTCGAGCGCCTCCTCCTGATCATGGGTGACCAGCACGGTGGTCACGTGCACCTCGTCGTGCAAGCGGCGCAGCCACGTGCGCAGGTCGGCGCGCACCTTGGCGTCGAGCGCGCCGAACGGTTCGTCGAGCAGCAGCACCTTGGGATCGACGGCGAGGGCGCGGGCCAGGGCCATGCGCTGGCGCTGGCCGCCGGACAGCTGTGCCGGATAGCGTTGCTGGAACCCGTCGAGCCCGACGATGCCGAGCAGTTCGTCGACGCGGCGGCTGATTTCGGTCTTGGGCCGCTTGCGGATCTTCAGTCCGAACGCGACGTTCTCGCGGACGGTCATGTGCTTGAACGCCGCGTAGTGCTGGAAGACGAAACCGATGTCCCGCTTCTGCGGGGTCACGCCGGTCACGTCGTCGCCGCCGATGCGCACGATGCCGTCGTCGAGGGTTTCCAGTCCGGCGATGGACCGCAGCAGCGTCGACTTACCGGAGCCCGAGGGTCCGAGCAGCGCGGTGAGCGACCCGGACGGGATCTCGATGTCGACGTCGTCGAGGGCCGCGAAGTCGCCGTAGTTCTTTCGTGCGCCCATGACGGTGATCATCTGGTACTCCTCTTGCGGTCGAGCAGGGTCATCAGCAGCAGCACGATCACGGCGATGGCCATGAGCAGGGTCGCGGCGCAGTAGGCGCCGAAGGTGTTGTGGTCGTCGATGTAGCGGGAGTGCACCAGCAACGTCAGGGTCTGGGACACGCCGGGGAAGCCGGACGAGACCATGATGACAGCCCCGAACTCGCCGAGCGCGCGGGCGACGGTGAGGACCACGCCGTACGTCAGGCCCCACCGGATCGAGGGGAGGGTGATGCGCCGGAACGTCTGCCAGCCGTTCGCGCCGAGTGTCGCGGCGGCCTGCTCCTGTTCCTGGCCGATCTCGTGAAGCACCGGTTCGACCTCGCGCACGACGAACGGCAAGGTGACGAAGATCGTGGCGATCACCATGCCCGGTAGCCCGAATATCACCTTGAATCCGAGGGATTCGACACCTCCGAACCACCCGCCGGCACCCCACAGCATGATCAGGGCGACACCGACAACGATCGGTGAGACGGCGAACGGCAGGTCCACCACGGCTTGCAGCAGCCCGCGGCCGCGGAACCGGCCGCGCACGAGCGCAAGTGCGACGACGACACCGAACACGACGTTGACGGGCACCACGATGGCGACGATCAGCAGCGACAGGTTCAACGCCGAGATCGCCGCGGGCGTGCTGATCGACTGGAGGAACGCACCCACGCCGTTCTCGAATGTGCGGTAGAGGATCACCCCGATCGGAACGAGCAACAGGACCAACAGGTAGCCGAGTGCGATCGTCCGCAGCGAGATTCGCGTCCACGGGGAGACCTTCATCGGTCCTCCTCCTCCCGGCGCAGGCTGCGTCCCGCTGCCAGGCGCAGCACGAACAGCACGACGAAGGCGATGAGCAGCAGTGCCACGGACACCGCGGCAGCGTTCATCGGGCGGTCGATCTCGATCTGCTGCTGGATGTACTGCGACGCCACCTGGGTCTCGTACGGGATGTTGCCGCCGATGAGCACGATCGATCCGTATTCGCCGAGGGCACGGGCGAACGCGAGCCCGGCACCGCTGACGACAGCCGGGGTCAGCGCGGGCAGTACCACGGACCGGAAGACGGTCAGGTTGTTCGCGCCGAGGGACGCCGCGGCCTCTTCCACCTCCCGGTCCGCCTCGAGGAGCACCGGCTGCACCGAACGCACCACGAACGGCAGCGTCACGAATGCCAGCGCGACGACGAGCCCCGGCTGGGAGGCGTTGAGATGGATACCGATCGGGCTCTCCGGCCCGTACAGCGCCAGCAGCACGATGCTCGCCACGATGGTGGGCAGCGCGAAGGGCAGGTCGATCAGGGCATTGACGAACTTCTTGCCCGGGAACTCGTCGCGCACCAGTACCCACGCGATGAGGGTGCCCATGACCACGTTGACGACCGCGACGATCGCGGAGACGACCACGGTGATCCGCAGCGTCGCCAGCGCGGCCGGGGCGGTGACGGCGTTCCAGAAGCCACTCGGACCGTCGGCGAACGCCTCCGCGGTCAGCGCCGCGAGCGGCAACAGAACGATGACGGACAGCCACAGCACGGACACTCCGATGCCGAGCGGTCCGACCGTGCCGGTCGCTGCGCGCAGCGGAGTGCGGCGGCGCGCCGCCGGGGCGGGAGCCGGCCTCGGTCCCACCCCGGTGGCGCTGTCGGTGATACTCACTGTCCGGGCTCTACTTCGTGGCGTTGTCGTAGATCACGGCGATCGAGCCGGTCTCGGCCTTGAACAACTGCTCGTCGACAGCCTTCCAGCCGCCCAGGTCCGCGATCGTCCACAGCTTCGCCGGCTGCGGGAAGTCGGCCGCGAACTCCTCCGCCACCGCGGGGTCGACGGGCCGGAAGCCCGCCTCCGCCCACAGACGCTGCGCCTGCGGGGTGTAGAGGAAGTCCGCGAACGCCCGTGCCTTCTCGGCGTTCTTCGAATTCGTGAGCACTGCAGCCGGATTCTCGATCTTGAAGGTGGTGGGCGGGGTGACGTGCTCGACCGGGTCGCCGTTGCGCTCGATGAACAGCGCCTCGTTCTCGTAGCTGAGCAGCACGTCGCCGGAGCCCTGCAGGAACGCCTCGGTGGCCTCGCGACCGGACTTGGGCTGGATCTTGACGTGCTCGTTCACGAGTGTGGTGACGTAGTCCAGACCCGCCTGCGGGTTCGCGCCGCCGTCGCTCTTCGCCGCGTAGGGGGCGAGCAGGTTCCACTTGGCCGAGCCGGAACTGAACGGGTTGGGCGTGACGACCTCGAGGCCGGGCTGCAGCAGGTCGTCCCAGTCGGTGATGTTCTTGGGGTTGCCCTCGCGCACCACGATCGTCACCACCGATCCGAAGGGAATTCCGTTGTACGGACCGGAGTTCCAATCGGCCTCGACGAGCCCGGCGTCGACGAGACGCGTGATGTCCGGCTCGACGGAGAAGTTGACGAAGTCCGCCTCGGCGCCGTCCTTGACCTTCCGGGACTGATCGCCGGAGGCGCCGTAGGACTGCTGGAACTCGACGTCCGCACCCTCCTCGGTGGCCTGGAAGGCGGGGATCAGCTTGTCGAATCCAGGCTTCGGCACGGCGTACGCGTACAGGTTGATCGTGCCGCCGGAGCCGTCGCCGCTGCTCTCACCTCCGCCCACGGTGTCGCTGGATCCGCCGGAGCACGCGGTCAGCACGGTCGCGCCGAGGGCGGCGAGGGCGGTGACGAACAGACCCGAACGTCTCTTCATGAGGTGATGCCTTTCCTGCAGGAGTGTCTCTGTGCGAGACCGGGGGAGGACCCGGGCACACCGGTTCGAGGAGACGCTCCGCAGGACGGACGAAGGTGGTGGAGACGTGGACCCGAACGAGTCGGGCCGACGAATGTCACGCCGGACGGGGCGACGCGACTCCTCGGCAACCGGGGGCGGCAACGATGCCGCAAGGGTTGGTGACGGGAGTCAGCGACGACAGTCGACGTCGGCGACCGCGCGCACGCCGACAGCGATCAGCGCCAGTTCATGGCGGACGCGAGGCACGGCGGTAGCGGACACGCGGCAGACTCTAGCAGAAGCGCTCGGCCTGTTCGACGGTGTCGTCCGGAAGCGCGCGCAGTCCGATGACGCCCGCGCCGCCCATCGCGTCCACGGCCTCGCCGAGGAGGAGGCAGCCGGCGAACACGACACCGCCGACGGTAAGCACCGCGGCGTACATCTTGTCGATCACGATCTGCCTCCCGGCGGGTTCGGTGGTGTCGCGAGTGGTCGTGCTCCAGCGTGACGTGGGGTCGGCGTCCCGAACTGTCCGGATTCTGGACAGTGCCGGTGTCAGGGCGTCGTTCGCGCGCCCGGCGAGCCCTCGCCGCCCTCGGCCGCGGCGACCCCGAGCATCAGCCGCGTGATCTCCTCGCGGTCCGCCGCACCGGGCAGACCCCAGCCGGGCTGGTAGCCGTACATCTCCGCGAGGGTGATCGCGCGCCGGTTGCCGTCGGCCACCTCGACGTCGGTCGGGGTGATCAGACCGGGATGCGCGACGCCACAGGCCTCGGCCAGCTTGAACATGTCCCGGCGCAGCGCCCGGAGGTAGTTGGCGGCGCGCACCGCCTTCAGCTCGACGTCGAGGCCCCGCTCGAGCCACGGGTTCTGGGTGGCGACGCCGGTCGGGCACCGATCGGTGTGGCACTTCTGGGCCTGGATGCAGCCGATCGCGAGCATCGGCTCCCGCGCGACGTTGATCATGTCGCAGCCCAGGGCCATCGCCACCACCGCGTTGTCGGGCAGTCCGAGCTTGCCGGCGCCGATGAACGTCACGTCGTCGCTGAGACCGGCCTCCGCGAACAGCTTGTAGACCCGGGCGAAGCCACTGCGGAAGGGCAGCGAGACCGCGTCGGTGAACACGAGCGGCGCCGCACCCGTGCCGCCCTCGCCGCCGTCGATCGTCACGAAGTCGACGCCACGGTCGGAGTTGCACATCGCGTCGACGAGGTGCTGCCAGAAGGCCATGTCGCCGACCGCCGACTTGATGCCGACCGGCAGCCCGGTCTCGTGGGCGAGCAGTTCGATCCAGTCGAGCATGCTGTCGACGTCGTGGAACGTGGTGTGCCGCGACGGGCTGACACAGTCGCGGCCCTCCGGGATGCCGCGGATCTCGGCGATCTCGGGCGTCACCTTGGCCCCGGGCAGCAGGCCGCCGAGGCCGGGCTTGGCGCCCTGGCTCAGTTTGATCTCGATCGCCCGCACCGGCGCCGACTCGACGACGGCCTTCAGCCGGGCCAGGTCGAACCGGCCCTCCTCGTCGCGGCAACCGAAGTACGCGGTGCCGATCTGGAAGATCAGGTCTGCCCCGTTGCGGTGGTAGCGCGACAGCCCGCCCTCGCCGGTGTTGTGCAGGCAACCGCTGTCGGCGGCGCCGCAGTTGAGCGCCGAGACGGCGGCCCCGCTCAACGACCCGAAGCTCATCGCCGAGACGTTGACGATCGACTGCGGCCGGAACGCCTTCGCCCGCCCACGCGGTCCGCCGAGGACCTTCGCCGACGGGATCGGCAGCTTCTCCCCGGCGTGCGGCGCCGCCGACGGCGGGGTCTCGGAGAACGTGCGGTGCTTGATGATCGTGTAGCCGTCGGTGTATTCGACGTCGTTGTCGGTGCCGAAACCGAAGGTGTTGTTCACGAGCTTCGAGGAGGTGTACACCCAGCGGCGCTGATCGCGCGTGAAGGGACGCTCCTCGTCGTTTCCGGTGGTGATGTACTGCCGCAACTCGGGACCGACGGCTTCGAGCAGGTAGCGGCCGTGCCCGACGACGGGAAAGTTGCGCAGGATGGCGTGCCGCCGCTGCAGCAGGTCGTACGACGCGACCGCGGCCATCGCCGCGGCGGGGAGTCCGAGGGCTTTCGACCACTTCATGAGGCCACCGTACGACGCGGCCGCGAGGCCCGCCGACCTTCGTGAATCCGGTTTCGCGGGCGCGGCGCGCGGGTAGGCAGAGCATCGACACGCGTGCGCGGGGAGCCGGGCGCGCGGACACGGTGTGGACGACCGCGGACACGGTGTGGACGACGAGGGGCCGGCGATGCGCAGACACGATCGGGACTACGACGAGCGCGACCTCGAGGTCGACGACGCCGAGGATCATGCCGCGGGCCCGACCGCGGTGGCGGTGTCGATGAAGCGGTCCCTCGAACGGATGGGACCGATCCGGACGGCGCGGACACTGCTGCGGTTGAACCAGGCCGAGGGCTTCGACTGCATGAGCTGTGCGTGGCCCGATCCGGACCCGGGACATCGGTCGGTCGCCGAGTTCTGCGAGAACGGTGCGAAGGCGGTGGCGGAGGAGGCGACCCGGCGCCGCGCCACCCCCGGGTTCTTCGCCGCCCACAGCCTCGCCGAGCTGGATGCGCACAGCGAGCATTGGCTCGGCCGGCAGGGCCGCATCACGCATCCGATGATCAAGCGGCCCGGCGGCACCCACTACGAACCGATCGACTGGGACGAGGCGTTCGCCCTGATCGGCGCGGAGCTGAACGCGCTCGACAGCCCCGACGAGGCGATCTTCTACACCTCGGGGCGGGCTTCGAACGAGGTGGCGTTCGCCTACCAGCTCTTCGCCCGGGCGTTCGGCACGAACAACCTGCCCGACTGTTCCAACATGTGCCACGAGTCCACCAGCATCGCGTTGCAGGAGTCGATCGGCATCGGCAAGGCGAGCGTCACGCTCGACGACGTCTACCACGCGGAGCTCATCGTCCTGCAGGGCCAGAATCCGGGGACGAACCATCCACGCATGCTCACCGCGCTCGAGAAGGCCAAACGCAACGGCGCCACTATCCTGTCGATCAATCCGCTGCGGGAGGCGGGCCTGGTCAACTTCCGCAATCCGCAGACCCCGCGCGGGGTCGTCGGCCGGGGCACCGACCTGTCGGACCTGCACCTGCCGATCGCGCTGAACGGGGATCTGGCGCTGCTGCAGGCGTTCGGGTCGCTGCTCGTGGAGTGGGACGCGCTCGACCACGAGTTCATCGAGCGGCACACCCGCGGTTTCGAGCAGTGGCGCCGCCACGTCGCCGACGTCGACTGGGACGTCGTCACCACCGCCACGGGGCTGTCGCGGGAGCAGATCACCGAGGCCGCGAGGCTGCTGCGTGACTCGCGGGCGACGGTGTTCTGCTGGGCGATGGGCCTGACCCAGCACCGCAACGCGGTCGCCACCATCAAGGAGGTCACCAATCTGGCTCTGGCACAGGGCAATATCGGTAAGCGCGGCGCGGGTCTGTTCCCCGTGCGCGGGCATTCCAACGTGCAGGGCGACCGCACCATGGGAATCTGGGAGCGGCCCCCGGCCCACTTTCTCGATGCGTTGCAACGGGAGTTCGGCTTCGATCCGCCGCGCGAGAACGGCTTCGACACCGTCGACTCGATCCGGGCGCTGCGCGACGGCCGGGCCCGCTTCTTCATGGGTCTCGGGGGCAACTTCGTGCAGGCCGCGCCCGACACCCACGTCACCGCGGCCGCGATGCGGCGGGCCCGGATGACCGTGCAGGTCTCCACCAAGATCAACCGGTCGCATCTCGTGTGCGGCGAGACGGCGCTGATCCTGCCGACCAAGGGGCGCACCGAGCAGGACGTGCAGGCGTCGGGCCCGCAGTTCGTGACGGTCGAGGACTCGACGTGCTCGGTGCACGCGTCGCGCGGGCCGCTCGAGCCCGCGAGCCCGCACCTGAAGTCCGAGGTCGAGATCGTCTCGCGGATCGCCGAGGCCACGCTCGGGGACCGGTACGGCCTCGACTGGAAGGCGATGCGCGACGACTACGGCGTCGTCCGCGGCCTGATCTCCCGCGTCGTCCCGGGTTGTGAGAGCTACGACGTCAACGTCCGTCGCCCGGGCGGGTTCGTCCTGCCGCACCCGCCCCGCGATTCGCGTACCTTCCACACCGATTCCGGGCGGGCCGAATTCGCGGTCTCCCCGATCGACGTGCTGCACGTGCCCGAGGGGCACGTGATCCTGCAGACCCTGCGGAGCCACGACCAGTTCAACACCACCATCTACGGGCTGAGCGACCGGTACCGCGGCGTCGAGGGCGGGCGGCGGGTGATCTTCCTGCACCGCGACGACATCGCCGCCCTCGGCTTCGACGACGGTGATCTGGTCGACCTGTTCACGCGGTGGGACGGCGACGAGCGGGTCCGGTGCGCGCGGTCGTTCCGGATCGTCGAGTACGACACTCCGCGCGGATCGGCTGCCGCCTACTATCCCGAGACCAACGGATTGGTGCCGCTGGATTCGACTGCCCGCCAGAGCAATTGCCCTACCTCCAAGTCCGTCGTGGTGTCCCTGGCCCGCGTGGGCGAACGCAGCGACGAGTGCCCGGAGGACTCGCACCAGGGCACCCTCGGTTCGGACTGGTCGCACAAGACCTGCCCGGACCCCGAGTACCTGTCCTGAGACCCGTTCAGCCCCCGGTGTGCCGGGCGGCGGCGTGGGAGTGACCGGCGCGGAACGCCGCCGGTGACGCCCCGTAGCGCCGGGTGAACGCCTGCCGCAGCGTCTCGGTGGTGCCGAACCCGCAGCGCGCCGCGATCGCCGTGACCGGCAGCGACGTGGTGGTGAGCAGGACGGCGGCGGCCTCGAGCCGGACCCGGCGGACGTAGCGGGCGGGGGTGTCGTGCAGGTGGTGCAGGAACATCCGGGTGAGGTGCCGTTCGCTCATCCCGGCCCGCGCGGCGAGCGCGGTAGCCGACAGATCGCCGCCGAGGTGGGTGGTGATGTGGTCGACGAGGCGCCGCATCCCGCGGTCCTCCGGCTCGGGCACCGTGGTGAACAGGCTCATCTGCGCCTGGTTGCCCGGTCGCTGCAGGTAGGTGACCAGGGCGCGGGAGACGTGGCGGGCGAGGTCGGGGCCGTGGTCCTCCTCGACGAACGCGAGGGTGAGGTCCAGGGCGCTGGTCACCCCGGCGGCGGTCGCGACGTGGCCGTCGCGCACGAAGATCGGCAGCGGATCCACCTGCACCTGCGGGTACCGCGCGGCGAGCCGAGCGGCGAACGCCCAGTGGGTGGTGGCGCGCCGGCCGTCGAGCAGACCGGCGGCCGCGAGGACGGAGGCGCCCGTGCACACGGACGCCACCCGGCGGCTGTCCCGCGCGAGGCGGCGCACGTGGCCGACGAACCGGGCGTCGTCGGCCACGTCGACGTGCCCGAAGCCGCCGGAGACGACGAGGGTGTCGAGTGCTCCGACGAGCCGTTCGAGCCGTCGCTGTCCGGCCAGCACCAGCCCGGTGTCGCAGGTGATCGCGGCCCCGCCGGGGGTGGCCAGCTCCACCCGGTACGCCGGGGCGGCGCCGAATCGGTTCGCAGTCGCGAACGTCGTCGTCACGCAGGCGATGTCGAGCAGCTCCGCCCGGTCGTAGCCGACGACCACCACGCGTCGTTCGTCCACACCGTCGACGGTAGCCGCGGCCGGGGCCGGACGCGGCGTGTCCGACGGACAGGGATCCCACATTTCCGGACACGTCCGACCTCGGGGTCTCGTCCGGCCGGATCCGGGGGCCGATCGTGGAGGCATCCGCCCACCACTGCCCCCGGGAGACCTCATGGACACCACGACGGCCGTGAGCACGGCCCGCCCCGCATCGCGCCGCCCGGCCGGTCCGGCCTTCCTGGCGCAGCGCTGGCCGACGGTCGCGGCTCTGGCGTTCGCCCTGTTCGGCACGCCCGCCGAGGCGAGCGTCGAGATCCTCACCGAGATGATGATGCTGCTGCCGTTCCTGTATCTCGTCACGGCCGTGCTGGGCCGGCCGCGTGCGGTATGGGTGGTGTTCCCGGCCTCCTACACGGTGTGGTTCGTGCTGCGGGCGCTGGACGTCGTGCCGTCGACGGTGCTGATCGGCGCCGCGGCGGCGGTCGTGATCGTCGTGGGCGCGGTGCGCGGCCGGCTGCGCGACCGCCGTTTCCTCGTCCAGGTGGCCGGCATGGTCGCCTTCGGGGTGCTCGGCCTGGTCGCGCTCGCCGCCGATCCGGACCTCGCCCGGTACCTCGTCGCGGCCGGATGGTTCCTGCACGGCGTGTGGGATCTCGTCCACCATCGGCTCCGGGTCACCGTGGACCGTTCCTTCGCCGAGTTCTGCGCCGTGCTCGATGTCGCGGTCGCCGTCGCGCTCGTCGTCGTGTGAGATATCGGCATCGCGCTCACCGGGCGCGCAGCCGCAACCGGGTGTAGGTGAACGTGGCGTAGACGATGCCGAGGAGGAGCAGCATCCCGGCGGAGAGCAGCCACCACGACGGGGCGTGCTGCCACAGCACGTCGGCCTCGGCGGTCGGGTCCTTGGCACGCAGGTCGACGGTCGAGGCGGTCGCGGCGTAGCCCCACCGCGACGGCGACAGCCACGACAGCTGGGCGAGCACGGCGCGCCCGGTGATGGGGATCAGGCCACCGCTGAGCACGAGCTGCACCATGACCGTCACGACGAGCAGCGGCATCACCTGTTCACCGGACCGGGCGACGGCCGACAGGGCCAGGCCGACCACCACGCAGGCACACGTGGTCAGGGCGATATCGACGACGAGTTCGACGCTGCCGGAAGGAATCACGCTGCCGGCACCGGGGGCGCCCTTGCCGACCAGGACGACGAGGACCAGCACGAACGACTGCACGATCGCGGCGGCGCAGAACACCACGATCTTCGCGATCAGGTACGCCGACGGTGCGAGCCCGGCGGCGCGTTCGCGGTGGTAGATCATCCGTTCGCCGACGAGGTCCCGGACGGTGAGCGACGAGCCCATGAAGCAGGCCCCGAGGATCAGCAGGATGAGGATGAACGCCAGCTCGCCCGGATCCGCACCCGGGCTCGGCGGGCCGAATCCGTCGCTGCCGGGCACCAGGATCGACAGCCCGCCGAGGATGAACGGCAGCAGCGACAGGAAGATCAGGTAGCCGCGGTCCGCGCGGATCAACCGGATCTGCCGCCGCGCGACGGTGCTCAGCTGTCTGCGACGGGAGGTGTGGGCGGGTCGGCCCAGCGGGCCGGGGGCCGCGGCGGGTGGATGGTCGACGGTCGCACTGCGGGCGAGGTGCTCGGCGTGCACCGCGTCGGGTTCGGCGGCGACGCGGGCGAAGATCTCGGCCCAGTCGGAGCTGCCGAGCGCGGTGCCCACCTCGCCGGGCGGCCCCACATAGGCGGTCTTGCCGCCGGGAGCGAGCAGCAGCACCTGATCACACAGTTCGAGGTAGGACAGGGAGTGGGTGATGACGAGGACGACCCGGCCGGAGTCGGCGAGGCGGCGCAGCGTGGTCATGATCTGCCGGTCGAGTGCCGGATCGAGGCCGGAGGTGGGTTCGTCGAGGATCAGCAGCGACGGCCCGGTGAGCAGTTCGAGGGCGACCGACGCGCGCTTGCGCTGCCCCCCGGAGAGGCGGTCGACCCGGGTGCCGGCGTGTTCGGTGAGCTGCAGTTCGCCGAGCACCCGGGCGATCACCTCCTCGCGGTCGGCGCGGGTGGTGTCCGGCGGCAGCCGCAGTTCGGCGGCGTAACCGAGGGCCTCGCGGACGGTGAGCTGCCGGTGGAGCACGTCGTCCTGGGGGACGAGGCCGATCCGGGAGCGCAGCGCCTGATATTCGGCGTGCACGCTGTGGCCGTCGAACTCCACGACCCCGTCGGTGGGACTGCCGGTGCCCGAGACGATCTTGGCCACGGTGGACTTGCCGGCACCGGAGGGGCCGATGACGGCGGTGAGCGTGCCGGGCGGCGCGGCCAGGGTGACGTCGTGCAGCAGTCGCCGGCTCCCGTCGATGGTCAGTCCGACGGCGCGCACGCGCAGCCCGTCGGTCGTGGCCGCCGCCGTCTTCTCCCGCGGGACGAGGGTGCCGTCGCGGACGACGAGGTCGGTGTTGCCGATCGTCACGACGTCGCCCTCGGCGAGGACGGCGTGATCGATGCGGGTGCCCGCGACGAACGTGCCGTTGACGCTGCCGAGGTCCTCGATCTCGAGGCCGGTCGGCCCGGTGCGCAGGGCCGCGTGCTGGCGGGAGGCCAGGACGTCGTCGACGACGACGGTGTTGTCGGCGGCGCGGCCGATCGACACGTCGCCGGTGCGGGGCGCGCGGCGGGTCCGGCGCCGCGCCCCGCGGGTCTCGCCGGCCCGGACCGCGGTCAGCTGGTCGAGCAGACCCCCGCGGCGTTCGCGGGTCGCCTCGGGTTCGGCGACGGAGATCCGGAGGTCCGGTCCCTCGGCGCGGTCGCCGAGGCGGGCGACGACCGTGCCGGTCACCCGGATCCGCTCCACCCGGCGGCCGTCGACGAAGAGCCCGTTCTTGCTGCCGGAGTCGACGAGATACCAGCCGTCCTCCCACTGCAGGAGCGCGTGTTCGCGGGAGACCACCGGGTGTTCGAGGGTGACATCCATCGATCGGTCGCGGCCGATGTGCACCGTCGTTCCGGGGTCGTAGCCGGCGCGGCCGCTGTCCCATTCGAGCAGAACCTGCGCGTGCCGGGTGTCCACGTCGTCCATCGTCTCGGCCTTCCGTCAGCCGTGTCCGCTCGTACCGACGTGCGGTTCTCGACCGCCCACCGACGATTTCCGACCGCTCGTCGCGTCGCGCGCCGGGGGTCGTTCGATCTCCGATTCTCCCACTCCGGGAATGCCCAGGCCAGGGCCCGCATGCGGACGCCACGGGTGTGTCCTGTCCGATTTGACACGCGGTTGTGTGGCCCACGACACTACTGACAGACCGCTTACCGACCGAGCGATCGGTCGTGGCGGTGGAAGGCCCCGCAGTCGAGTGGAAGGAACTGCGTCGTGACGTCCCAGATGCGCCCCTGGACCGCGCTCTACCCGAACGGACTCGACCCCGAGCCGGTGGTGCCGTTCGTCTCCCTGGTGGACGCGTGGCGCGCCCGCGTGGATGCCGACCCCGACGGCAAGGCCATCGCCTACTTCGACGGTGTGCTGACCGCCCGCGAGACCGACGAGCTCTCCGACGCTCTCGCCGTCGCCTTCGCCGCTCGCGGGGTGCGGCGCGGCGACCGTGTGGGCATCTACCTGCAGAACATCCCCCAGTATGCGCTGACCCTGCTCGCGCTGTGGAAACTCGGCGCCGCGGCGCTCGTGCTCAACCCCATGTACCGGCGAGCCGAACTGCGCCGCCTCGTCGACGACGCCGAGATCGTCGGCATGGTGTGCGCCGACACCGCCGTCGCGGAGACCGCGGACACCGTGCGCGACAGCTCGGTGCGCTGGATCGTCAGCACCAGCGACCTGGATTTCCAGAGCCGCGACGACGCACGGGTCTTCCCGACGACGGACCGTGCCGTGGCCGCGCCCGACGGCGACCTCGTCGAGCTGATCGAACAACACCGGGGCCGGCGGCCGTCGCCCGTCGAGATCACCGGCGACGACGTCGCCCTGCTCGCCTACACCTCGGGCACCACCGGACCGCCGAAGGGCGCGATGAACACCCACGCCAACGTGCTGGCCGTGGCCACCACCTTCGGCTCCTTCGTCGGCCTGACCGCCGGCGACGCGGTGTTCGCCGTCGCGCCGTTGTTCCACATCACCGGCGCCGTCATCAACGCCACCCTGGCGCTGGTGCACCCGACCACCCTGGTCTTCGCCAACCGCTTCAATGCCGAGGTCGCGCTCGAGGCCCTCGTCGAGCACGGGGTCACGTTCACGATCGGCTCGATCACGGTGTTCAACGCCCTGTACGAAACCCCCGGCGCCGAGGCCCGCCACTTCGCGTCGGTCAAGACCCTCTACTCCGGCGGCGCACCGATCCCGCCCGCGACCGTGGAGAAGTTCGAAGCGAAGTTCGGCAAGTACATCCACAACGCGTACGGGATGACCGAGACGTCCTCGGGCGTCATCGCGGTGCCCCCCGGGCGGCGGGCACCCGTGGACCCCGCCAGCGGCACCCTCGCGATCGGCGTCCCGCTGCCCCTGATCGATGCGCGGGTCGTCGACGCGGACGGTGCCGCCGTCGAACCCGGCACGCAGGGGGAACTGGAACTGGCCGGCCCGCAGGTGATCTCGGGGTACTGGCGCAAGCCCGAGGCATCGGCCTCCACCCTGCCCGGCGGACGGCTGCGCACCGGCGACGGCGCGATCATCGACCGGCACGGCTGGGTCTACCTGGTGGACCGCCTCAAGGATCAGATCAACGTCTCCGGATACAAGGTGTGGCCCCGCGAGGTCGAGGACGCCCTCTACGAGCACCCCGCCGTCCACGAGGCCGCCGTCGTCGGTCAGCCCGACGACTACCAGGGCGAATCCGTGGTGGCATTCGTGTCGCTCGAACGCGACGCCCACGCCACCGAGGACGAACTCGTGGACTTCGCCCGTGAGCGCCTCGCCGCCTACAAGCGGCCCCGCCGGGTCCACATCGTCGAGAACCTCCCCAAGACCCAGACCGGCAAGATCCGGCGCAGCGACCTGCGCGACCGCACCGCCCCCACCGCGACCACCTGACGATCCGCCCCCCTCCCACCCGACCGAATGACCGACCGACCGACCGACCGACCGAATGTCACACCGGTTCGGTCACATCGAACCGATGTGACATTCGGCCACTGCTCCCGCGAACGAAAAGAGACACCACGTGAACACCGACGTCCGGAACCCCCGGGATGCGGTCGACACCGCGCCCACCCTGGCCTCGAAGAAGAAATCGCTGTTCGCCAGCGCGGTCGGCAACGTACTCGAGTGGTACGAGTGGAGCGCCTACGCGGTCTTCGCCCCGTTCATTGCCGCGGTGATGTTCAACAACTCCGATCCGATCTCCGCGCTGCTGTCGACGCTCGCGGTCTTCGCCGTCGGTTTCCTCATGCGTCCCCTCGGCGGCATCGTGTTCGGCCGCATCGCCGACCGGCGGGGCCGCAAGTTCGTCCTCGTCACCACGATGCTCATGATGGCGACGGGCAGCCTCGTCATCGGCATCATGCCCACCTACGAGTCCATCGGAGCCTGGGCGTCGCTGATCCTGCTCGCCGCGCGGATCATGCAGGGCTTCGCCCACGGCGGTGAATCGGCCACCGCCTACTCGTACGTCGGCGAGATCGCCCCGCCGCACCGCCGCGGCATGTGGGGCAGCGTCGCCTTCATCGCGATCTTCGGCGGCTCGGTCCTTGCCTACAGCATCGGCGGCGCGGTCACCTCGTCGCTCTCCGAAACCGCCGTCGCCGAATGGGGTTGGCGCATCCCGTTCCTCATCGGTGCCTGCCTGGCCCTGGTCGCCCTGTACCTGCGCCGCAGCATGGACGAGAGCGACGTGTTCGACGCCCACCAGGAGCAGGACGAGCAGCCGCGCATCCCGCGCAGGACCGTCGTCCGCGCGATCCTGCTGATGATCGGCATGACCTCCGGCATCACCGCCGCGCACTACACCTGGACGTCGTACGTCTCCACCTACGCCATCACCCAGCAGGGCATGGACCCCGACGTCGCCTACTGGATGTCGGTGATCGCCCAGTCGATAGCGCTGATCTCCCTGCCCTTCTGGGGCATGCTGTCGGACCGGATCGGCCGCCGTCCCATGCTGTTCGCGTTCGCCGGCCTGATGCTCGTGCTGCAGCTGCCGCTGACGATGATGATCTCCTCGGCCGGATGGACCCTCCTCGTCGCGACGACGGTCGCGCTGCTCGTCATCTCCGTTCCCGCGTCGGTGCTGTCGGCGACGCTGTCGGAGAGCTTCCCCACCCGGCTGCGGACCCAGGCGATCGGCTTCGCGTACTCGTTCTCGGTCGCGGTGTTCGGCGGCACCGCCCCGTACCTGAACCAGCTGCTGATCGGCCGCGGCCTCGGATGGGCGTTCAGCGTGTACATCATGGTGCTGTGCGTGCTGACCGGCATCGCCTGCATCTTCATGAGGGAGACCAAGGGCATCCGCCTCGAGCACGCCTGACGGCTCGTCCCCTGCGCCCCACCGGCATCGTGGCGGTGGGGCGCAGTCGCGTCCGCGACGGGTGGGACGCAGTCGCGTCCGCGACGGGTGGGGCGCAGTCGCGTCCGCGACAGCCCCCGTGCCGATACGCTGGGCCTGCCGCGACGGGGGCCGACCCCGGTCGCGGTGACGCATCCCGGGTGGGCGAGGAGGCGGTGTGCAGGCACATTCCGGTCCGCAGGTGCTCCCCGGCGGCGGTCTCACCGGAAGTGAGGCCGCCGCGCGGCTGACCCGCGACGGCCCGAACCAGCTCCCCGCCGCGCGGCGAGTGCCGTGGTGGCGCAGGCTGATCGCGCAGCTCACGCACTTCTTCGCGCTGCTGTTGTGGTTCGCTTCGGCCCTCGCGTTCGTCGCGGGCATGCCGGAGCTGGGCATCGCCGTGATCGTGGTGATCGTCGTCAACGGCATTTTCGCCTTCGTGCAGCAGGAACGCGCGGAGAAGGCCGCCGAACGCCTCGGCGAGCTGTTGCCCACCACCATCGTGGTGCGCCGGGACGGGGCGCTGCGCACGGTCGACGCCCGTGACCTGGTGGTCGGCGACGTCGTCGTGCTCACCGGCGGCGACCGGGTCCCGGCCGATCTGACCCTCGCGGTCGCGGGCCGCTGCACCTTCGACGAATCCACCCTCACCGGGGAGAGCGAACCGGTGCTCCGCACGGCCGGCGCGGCCGTGTTCGCCGGAACGTTCGTCGCCGAGGGCGAATCCGAAGGGATCGTGACAGCCACGGGTGCGAACACCCGCCTCGCCGGTATCGCAGCCCTGACCACGTCGGTGCGACGTCCACCCGGCCCGCTCGATCGGGAGATCCAGCGCATCGTCCGGACGCTCGCCTTCGGTTCCGTCGGCGTCGGCGCGGTGTTCTTCGCCGTGTCTCTCCTGGTGGGGATCTCCTGGCAGGACGCCTTCCTCTTCGCGGTGGGCATCACCGTCGCCCTCGTGCCCGAGGGGCTGCTGCCCACCGTGACGCTGTCGCTGGCGATGGGGGCGCAGCGCATGGCCCGCGACAACGCGCTGGTGCGCAACCTCGAGGCCGTCGAGACCCTCGGTGCGACGACGTTCGTCTGCACCGACAAGACGGGCACGCTCACCCAGAACCAGATGAACGTCGTCGAGGCGTGGACCCCGGCCGGGACCGTCGCCGTGCGCGGGGAGGGGTATGCGCCCACCGGTGCGGTGACCGGCCCGGAGCCGGCGGTGGCGGCGGCCGCGACCGCCGGTCTCGCCGGCGCGGCCGCCTCGAAGGGCGGAATCACCCTCGACGACGACGAGTGGCGGGCGGTCGGCGACCCGATGGAGGCGGCGATCGCCGCGTTCGCGGCCCGTCTCGCCGGTCCCGGCGCACAGCCGGGGCCGGTCACCCGCCGGTTCGTGTTCGATCCCCGGCGCCGCCGCGAATCGGTGATCGTGGGCGGGCGGCTGCTTCTCAAGGGCGCCCCGGACGCGGTGCTTCCGCGCTGCGCCGAGCCGGGCGAGCTCGTCGACCGGGCGGAGGAGGCGCTCGCGGACATGGCGTCGCGGGGCCTGCGGGTGCTCGCCGTCGCCCGCCGGACCCTGGCCGATCCCGGCGCGGAGACCGACCCGGACCTCGCCGAACGCGACCTCGAACTCCTCGGCCTGCTCGGCATGGAGGATCCGCCGCGGACCGCCGTCCCGGCCGCGCTGCGGGCCGCCCGCGGCGCCGGCATCAAGGTCGCGATGCTCACCGGCGACCATCCCGAGACCGCGCGCGCCATCGCCCGCGAGATCGGCCTGCTCGGCGCAGAGGGCAAGGTGGTGCAGGGCAAGGACCTGCCCGAGGACGATCAGCTGCTCGGTGCCCTCCTCGACCGGGACGGCGTCGTGATCAGCCGGGTCTCGCCCGAGCAGAAGCTGCGCGTGGCCAGGGCCCTGCAGGACCGCGGTCACGTCGTCGCGATGACCGGCGACGGTGTCAACGACGGACCGGCCCTGCGGCAGGCCGACATCGGGGTGGCGATGGGCGAGGGCGGCACCGACGTCGCGCGCGAGGCCGCCGATCTGGTGCTGCTCGACGACGACTTCGCAACCATCCTCACCGCGGTGGAACAGGGCCGGGCCACCTACGCCAACATCCGCCGCTTCCTCAGCTATCACCTGACCTCCAACGTGGCCGAACTGACGCCCTTCGCGCTGTGGGGACTGTCGGGCGGGCAGTTCCCGCTCGCCCTGGGGGTGCTGCAGATCCTGTGCATCGACATCGGCACCGATCTGCTGCCGGCGCTCGCCCTCGGCGGCGAGCCCCCGAGCCGGGACACGCTGAAACGCCCGCCGGAACGCCGCCACCTCGTCGACCGGACCCTGCTGGTCCGGGTGTTCGGCGTGCTCGGACCGACCGAGGCGATCGTCGAGATGAGTGCGTTCCTCGTCGCGCTGCTCGTCGCGGGTTGGCGTCCCGGGGGCGAATTTCCCACCGGTCCGGCGCTTCTCGCGGCCTCCGGCGCCGCGTTCGCCGCCGTCGTCCTCGGTCAGGTGGGCGCCGCGTTCGCCTGCCGCAGCGCGACCCGGCCGCCGTGGCAGCTCGGGTGGGGCTCGAACCGGCTGCTGCTGTGGGCCGTGCTCGCCGAACTCGTCGCCCTCGTCGTCTTCCTCGGTGTCGGCCCGGTCGCCGACGTTCTCGGGCACGCGGTTCCGCCGCTCGAGGCGCTGGGTGTCGCGCTGCTGGGCATCCCCGCGGTCCTCGTGGTCGACTCCGTGTACAAGCGGGTGCGCCGTCGCCGACGGTGAGCCCGCGGGGCGTTCGGGGTGCGGGCATCCCGCCGCACGCGCACGATGGGACCGATGGGGAGGAGTCGCATGGATGTCGTCACGGTCACGGATCTGCACAAGCACTACGGAGACGTGCGGGCCGTCGACGGGGTGTCGTTCGCGGTGCGGGCCGGTGAGGTCTTCGCGCTGCTGGGACCGAACGGCGCGGGCAAGACCACCCTCGTCGAGATTCTCGAGGGACACCGCCGGCGCACGTCCGGACACGTCGACGTGCTCGGATTCGACCCGGAGACCGGGGGGCGGGACTTTCGCGAACGCATCGGAATCGTCCTGCAGGAGGCCGGTTTCGAGGAGCACTTCACCGTCCGGGAGCTCGTCCGCCACTACCGGTCCCTGTATCCGCGCCGGCTGGGTGTGGACGACGTCGTGGAGCTGGTGGGCCTGACCGACAAGCGCGACGCCAAGGTCGAGACCCTCTCCGGGGGCCAGCGCCGCCGCCTCGACCTGGCGCTCGGCCTCGTCGGCGACCCCGACCTGCTGTTCCTCGACGAACCGACCACCGGGTTCGACCCCGCCGCCCGGCGCCGCGCCTGGGATCTCGTCGAGTCCCTGCGGGGCCTCGGCAAGACCGTCCTGCTCACGACCCACTACATGGACGAGGCGGAGCACCTCGCGGACCGGGTGGGCATCGTCGTCGCCGGACGGATGATCGCCGTGGGTACGCCCGGCGAGATCGGCGGCGAACAGGGCAGTGCCGCCGTGGTGAGCTTCCGACTGCCGCCCGGCGCGGCACCGTCGGAGCTGCCCGACCTGGGCGGACCGCTGGCCACCGACGGCGCGGAGTGGCAGCTCCGCACGTCCACCCCGACCGCGGCGCTGCGTCGGCTCACCGGCTGGGCCCAGGACCGCGGACTCGAACTGCCCGCCCTGACCGTCGCCCGCCCGTCGCTCGAGGACGTCTACCTCGAGCTGGTGGCCCGGCACGACCTGCGGCGCGAGATCGCCCGCTCGGCGGAGGTGTCGTCGTGAGCTTCCCCGGGACCGCCGCACGGACCGGGCGCCCGGCCGCGGCCGGCCTGCTCGCCGAGCAGCTGCGCCACACCGTCGTGGACCTGTGGCGTGTGCGGGTCGTCTTCGTCTTCACCTTCCTGTTCCCCCTCACCTGGCTGGTCGTCATCGGGTTCCTTGCCGGTAACGCCACCGTGGACGAGGACAGCGGCGTGCGCGTGATGCAGTTCGTCACGCCCACCGCTGTGGTGATGGGCGTGCTCTACGCCGCCTGGCCGACCGTGGCGACGGCACTGGCCACCGCGCGGGAGCAGGGGGTGCTGAAGCGGGTGCGCGGAACCCCCCTGCCCGCCTGGATCTACCTCGCCGGCCGCGTCGGGGGCGCCGTGGTGTTCGCGTTGTGCTCGGTGCTGACGATGCTGATCGTCGGGGCGCTCGCCTACGACGTGCAGATCCTGTGGCGCACCGCACCGGCCACCGTCGTGACGATCGCCGTGGGGATCGCCTGTTTCGCGGCGCTCGGGCTGGCCGTGGCCGCGCTGTCCCCGTCCGCCGCCGTCGCGGAGGCCGTGTCGATCGCCGGCGCCGTGGCGCTCGGGTTCCTCTCGGGGCTCTTCATCGTCGGCGACCTGCCGGGGTGGGCGGATTCGATCGCGTCCGTCTTCCCGCTGAAGCCGTTCAACGAGGCGCTGCAGGGGCAGTTCGATCCGTTCGCCTCCGGCGGCGGCTGGGATCCCGGTGCGCTGGCTGTGATGGCGGCGTGGACGCTCGCCGCATCCCTCGTCGCGGTGCGCGCCTTCGGCTGGGACCCCGCGCGGGGCGGCACCGGGCGCGCGCCCGCCCCGGCTGTTGCGTCGCGACGGGACCGGGCCGTCGATGCCGACGCGCCCGGACGGCCCTCCACGGCCCGGCTGGTCCTCGGCCAGGTCGGCTGGGCCACGCGAGCGGCCGCGCGCGACCCGGGATGGGTCTTCTTCGCCGTCGCCCTGCCGGTCGGCCTGTACGCCTTCATCATGGCCGTGCTGCCGGACGGTGCCGCCGCCGACGGGGTGCCGCCGGAACTGTCCTCGGCGGCGGGCATGGCGGCGTGGGGCGCAGCGGTCACCGCCTTCGTCAACATGCCCGAGGCGGTGGTGCGGGCCCGGGACCGTGGGGTGTTGAAGCGGCTGCGCGGCACCCCGCTCGGGCCGGTCGATTTCATGGCCGGGCACACCGTGTCGACGCTGTGGATTGCCCTGGTCACCGCAGTTCTGGTCGTGGCCGTCGGTGTCGTCTTCTTCGGCCTCGTCCTCACGTGGCCCGGCGTGTTCCTCGCCGCCGCTGTGGTGGTGCTCGGCACCGCGACGTTGGCTGCGTGCGGTTTCGCTCTCGCTGCGGTGCTGCCGAGCAGCAAGGCGGTCTCCGCGGTCGGCCTCGCGATCCTCCTCCCGCTCGCGTTCTTCTCCGACATCTTCTTCCTCGGCGACACCCCCGGTTGGATGCAGACGGTGGGATCGGTCTTTCCGTTGAAGCATTTCTCGAATTCACTTGCCGCAGCCCTGGATCCGTCCGGTTCCCGGATCCTGTGGGGCGCCCTCGCGGTGATGGCTGCCTGGCTCGTCGCCGCCGCGCTCGTCGCGACGCGCACCTTCCGCTGGGGTCCGCGGGCCGAGCACGGGGCGCCGTCCGCCGCCCCACTGGGATTGCGCCGCCGCGGCTCCGGGTATGCCCGGAACAGCGCTCGCCGATGATCGGAAGGGACCGGCCATGACCACCCCCTGCCTGACCACACCCTGCCTGACCACACCGGACCCGGACACGGGGCCGGGCTCGCCCGAGCCGGCCCCGCCCGTCCCACCGACGCCCACGCCGCCGTCACCGTTCCCGCCGGAGCCGAATCCGGTGCCGACCCCACCGGAGCCGCAGCCGCCGTTCCCGCCGGAACCGGATCCCGAGCCCTCGCCCCCGCATCCGCAGCGGCCCTTCCCCCAGATCCCCGACAACGCGATGTGACGACCTCGCCGACGGCGAGAGTGAGGAGAGCAGGTATGTCCAGCATGTTCGGCCGCACGTTGCTCGGAACGACCGCGGCGACCGCCGCGACGGCGGTGGCGGGATCGATCGCCTCGCGGGACGTGGACACGCGGTGGTACCGGCGGTTGCGCAAACCGTCGTTCCAGCCGCCGGGTGCGGTCTTTCCCGTCGTGTGGACGGCGCTGTACGCCGACATCGCGGTGAGTTCCGCGGTGGCGATCGACGAACTCGAATCGGAGGCGCGGGTCGACGAGGCCACCTACTATCGGGCCGCCCTCGCGGTGAATCTGGTGCTCAACGCGTCCTGGTCGTGGGTGTTCTTCAAGGCGCACCGGCTCGTGCCGGCGACGGTGGTCGCCGGAGCGCTCGCGGTGAGCAGTGCCGACCTGGCGCGTCGCGCCGCCGTCGCGAAGCCGGCGGCAGGGGCCGCGCTCGGTCCGTACGCGGTGTGGTGCGCGTTCGCCACGGTTCTCAGCGGCCGGATCGCGCGGCTCAACCGGTCCTGAGCGGGCGCGGAGGTCAGTAGAGCGGGTCGTGGCGGAGGCGGTCCGCGGGCACGCCGGCGGCCTGCAGCCGGAACTCGGTCGCCTGGATCATGGCGGGCGGGCCGGCGATCTGCACGTCGTGCCCCGACCAGTCCCCGGAGCCGAGCACCCACGTCTCGCCGACGCGGGCATGGCCGACGATGTACGGGCTCACCCACCCGCCGGAGACGCGACGGACGTGGAATTCCACGGAACCGGCCGCGTTGCGAATCGCCGTGTGGGCCGGACGGATTACCGGGAAACGGATCTCGGGACGTACGTCCCTGCCGGTCGGGTGCTTCGGTCCTGTGGACGGCGGCTGCGGACGAAACGCCGGCGCCACCCGTGGAACCGGCACCACCTGCAGCCGGCGCGCGGTTCGATGCGAAAGTCCCTGGGGAGAAACGGAAGAGGCATCAGCCGCCGTGCCGTAGGTCAGCGCCCACGGAGGGGCCGTCGGCGGCTCGAAGGTCCCTCGACAATCGGGACCTTCGAGCCGGTGACCCCGGACGGGTGGCGTCGCTGCGCGACTACCGCTGGGCTGCAATGCGGTTGCGCATCGCCTCGAGCCCCCCGACGACGACGATCGCGATCACCACGTGCATCAGCGAGAGTGTGATCGTGCTCGGGGTGTCGAAGTCGGCGACGATCGTCGACGCGATCGTGCCGAGCGCGGCCACCGCGCCCACGACCTCGGCGACGCGGACGATGCCGAACCAGCGCAGGCTGAGCAGCGCCGCGAGACCCATGCCCACGGTGAGCGGGACGACGGTCATGACGAGAACGCCACCCGGGGCGGCGCTTTCGACGGTGTCACCGTTGGTGACCTCGAACGTGCCGCCGGCGGCGAGGCCGACGAGCCACAGGGCGATGTTGGCGACGAGAGCCACGACGACCGGGACGAGCACCGCCATCGGACGACTGAGCGCGAACGCGGGCAGGGTCGGCGTGGCGGTGCGGTCGAGAGGCTTGACAACACTCATGATGTCCTCCGGAAGGGCCGATGAACTGACGTCGCCCATCGTTCAACCTCGAGTCGACTCGAGGTCAAGTTCTTTCCTCGCGAGCTACGCGGCGGCCACGGCGCACCAGTCCACGGTGACCGAACGCGCACCGGAATGCGCGAGCATGGAACGCACGGGGCCACCCAGGCACAGCTGCCGGTCGAGCTCGCGCTGCTCGGCGTCCGGGTCGCGGGCGTCGGGGGCACCCACGAGGATCTCCGCCGGCTCGGTGCTGCGCGCGCCCTCCACCAGCAGCCGCTCCTCGTCGACGACCCGCACGGGCACGTCGTCCGATCCGACCACGTCGCCGATGAGCAGGGCCACGTAGTCGGCGTCGTCGTCCGCGTCGTGATAGGCCAGCAGCCGGCCGCGGACGGTGCCCGAGACGAGCCGCCGATCGAGAGTCAGCCCGGACCGCGCGGGCGTTCCCGCCGCGACGGCCCGCAGGCAGTGCGGCAACGTCACCCGTCGTGAGGTCCAGCTGAAGAAGGCCCCACACCCCGTGTCCATGACACTCGCTCCTCCTCGGTACGTCCGGGCGAGGTGGTCCCCGGTTCTGTGATCAGTGTGCGCCGGGGGTCCGACATGTTCCGGGAGTGCCGGAGCTGGTGCCGGAGCAGGTTCAGAGCGTGGTGCTGAGCGAGCCGGACGGAGGCGGCATCGGTGTTCAGGGCACGAGCCGTGTCGGTGATCGACAGGCCACACGCGATGCGCAGGTGCAGCACGGCGCGGTAGCGGTGCGGGAGGGCAGCGATCAGCGTCGAGGGTCGTGTCGCCGCCTTGTCCGTCGTCACCGCCTCGTCCGTCGTCACCGCGTGCGTCCTCCTCCGTCCGGTGCGGGACATCGTGTCGCGACCGGTGTCCCGGACGGAAGGGACCGGTGTCCCGATCGCGCGGGCGCCCGGCGTCTGCTGTGATGCACTCGCGACACGACGCACCCAGGGAGGCTTCCGTGAGACCGACCGCCGAGGACATCGAGCGGATGACCGCCACGCTGTTCCTGTCCGAGGACGCCCAGCCGCGGTCGCGGCGCGCGACGTTCTGGACCCTGCTCGTGCTGGCCTCGGTCATCGCCTCGGCGGGCGTCGTCGCGGACTCCACCGCCACCGTCATCGGCGCCATGATCGTCGCCCCGTTGATGACGCCGATCGTCGGGACGGCCCTGGCGGTGGTGCTCAACGATCATCGCAACCTGGTCGCCTCCGCGTTGCTCGTCGCGGCGGGTGCGGCCGCGGTGGTGGCGACGGGATACGCGGTGGGCCTGCTCGATCCACTGGATGTGCTCGCCGAGAACAACAGCCAGGTGGCGGGCCGGGTCGCGCCGCGGCTGATCGACCTCGTCGCGGCCCTGGCCACGGGCGCGGTCGGGGCGTTCGCGCTGGTGCGGCGCGACGTGTCCGACGCCCTGCCCGGGGTGGCGATCGCCATCTCGCTGGTGCCGCCGCTCGCGGTGGTGGGCCTGACCCTCGAGTCCGACGCGCCACGCCAGGCCGGTGGGGCGCTGTTGCTGTTCGCCACGAACGTCGCGGCGATCGTCGCCACCGGCACGCTGGTCTTCCTGTTCGCGGGGGTGCGCGGGGCGGCGCGCCGCGCCGGTCGCGAGGTCGGGGACCTGCGCGGCCTCAGCCTGCTCACGGTGGTGGCCGCGGTGGTGGTCGTCGCGGTGCCGCTGGGGCTGTCCAGCACCCGGGTGATCCGGCAGGAGACGCTGAAGGCCGACGTCGCTCCGGTCGCCGAGCGGTGGGCCCAGGAGCAGGGCTGGGCGATCACCGAGATCGGGTTCCGGCAGTCCGTGCTCTGGATCGAGGCGCTCGGGCCGCCGCCGGAGGCGGACCCGGCGACGCTGCGCGAGGCCCTGAACGAGGCGGGTCTGCGCGACGTCGACGTCGAGGTCACCCTCGTCATCGGGGGAACGCGGCGCCTGCCGGGCGGGTAGCGGCCGCGGTCAGCACACGACCGGCCGGTCCGCGGACGGGTCCAGCGCGGCCAGCACGAGCTGCTCGGCGACGGGATCGTAGGGGATCGAGACGTGGTCGGCGGTGTTCGCCGGGCACACGTCCTGCAGCAGGATGTTCCGCGCGCCGGGGCCGGTGAGGAACGACGCCGTGTAGGGGATGATCACCTGGTCGTATCTGGTGGCGACGACCGTGTAGGAAACCCCTTCGACGGTGTCGCTGCCCGCGTTGAGTTCGGCGAGCACGGCGTCCTGCGCGACGGACGGCGGCCCGAGCGACGGGTAGTTCGCCGGCGCCAGCCCGACGATGCGGCTGGTCTTGTCCGCCCCGCCGAGGAACCGCACGTACCACCGGGGGACGGCCCCGCCCTTGGAGTGGCCGACGACGGACACCCGCTCCGCACCGGTTGCCGCCAGGACGGCGTCGACGAACGCCGCCAGTTCGCCGGCGGCATCCGGGATCGGCTCCCGCGCCTTGAACGGCTCGGCCGGCGGGGCGCCGTAGTCGAGTGCGAACACGCAGTACCCCTCGGTCTTCAGCGCCGGCGCCAATCCGGCCCAGTTGGCGTAGGAGTTCTCCAGGAAGCCGTGGACGAGCACCACCGGCTCGGGGTGCTCCGGCACAGGCACGCAGCCGAAGTCGTTCGTCCCGGCCGGGACGACCCCGGGATGCACCAGCGAGTAGGCGAGCGCGGCGCCGAAGGTGCTCTGCGGTGGGCCGGTCGGCTCGTCGGCGGAGGCCGACGGACTCGCGGCGACACTGCCGCCCAGCACCAGGAGACCGGCGACCGCGAGTGTGCGGATCATGACGCCGATCATGCACCGCCGAGGTCCAGGCGGGGGCCGGAACGGCCGGAGGGGGAATACCGGCGAGCCCCCGCCGTTCGTATAGTTGAGCAATCAACGATTAGACGGAGGCACCCGTGCAGTTCGGCATCTTCACCATCGGCGACGTCACCCGCGACCCCACCACGGGCCGCATCCCCACCGAGCACGAGCGGATCGTCGCCATGACGGAGATCGCGCTGAAGGCCGAGGAGGTCGGGCTCGACGTCTTCGCGAGCGGCGAGCACCACAACCCGCCCTTCGTCCCGTCGTCGCCGACCACCATGCTCGGCTGGATCGCGGCGAAGACCGAGAAACTGATCCTCTCGACCGCGACCACCCTGATCACGACGAACGACCCGGTCAAGATCGCCGAGGACTTCGCGATGCTGCAGCACCTGTCCGGCGGCCGCGTCGACCTCATGATGGGCCGGGGCAACACCGGCCCGGTCTACCCGTGGTTCGGCAAGGACATCCGACAGGGCATTCCGCTCGCGATCGAGAACTACCACCTGCTGCGCCGGCTCTGGCGGGAGAAGGACCTCGAGTGGGAAGGCAGGTTCCGCACCCCGCTGCGCGGCTACACCTCGACTCCGTGGCCTCTCGACGACACCCCGCCGTTCGTGTGGCACGGCTCGATCCGCTCGCCGGAGATCGCCGAGCAGGCCGCGTTCTACGGCGACGGCTTCTTCCACAACAACATCTTCTGGAACCGCGAACACATCCAGCAGATGATCGGCCTCTACCGCACCCGGTTCGAGCAGTACGGCCACGGTGCCGCCGACCAGGCGATCGTCGGGCTGGGCGGCCAGGTGTTCATGGCCGAGACCGAGGAGAAGGCCAAGCGCGTCTTCCGGCCGTACTTCGACAACGCCCCCGTCTACGGTCACGGGCCGTCGCTCGAGGACTTCTCCGCGACCACCCCGCTCACCGTCGGCACCCCCGAGCAGGTGATCGAGCGCACCCTCGGCTTCGCCGACTACGCGGGCGACTACCAGCGGCAGCTGTTCCTCATGGACCACGCCGGCCTGCCCCTCGACGTGGTGCTCGAGCAGATCGAGATCCTCGGTCGCGACGTCGTGCCCGTGCTGCGCGCCGAATTCGAGCGTCGCCGCCCGGCGCACGTGCCGTCGGACCCGCCGACGCACGCCTCGCTCGTCGCCGAGGGCGCAGACTCGCCGCACCGGCTCGTGATACCCGCGAAGGTCGACCTGTCCGCCGCCGGGGAGGCCGAGACTCTCTGAGCCGAACCGGCGGTGTGACGCGCAGCGAGCCGGGTATGCCGGTCCGTATGGAGACACACAACGACAAGCGCAGGTTCGTGGCTCAGCGGCTCGACGAGATCATCGGGGCCCTCGAGACGAGTGCCCCGGGTCCCGGCGAACAGAGTCCGGTGCCGACGTCGGGGGAGTTCGACGGGTCCCTCGTGGCGGCGCAGCGGCACCGTGCCGAGATCGAGACCGCCTCGGACGAGCGGCTCGACGAGATCGCGGCCGGATACCCGGAGATCGCCGCGGCGTGGGAGCGCGACGGCTCGTCCTGAACCCGGATCACCCGGTCGCCACCCGTGCCCGCAGATCGTCCACACCCGCCCCGGACAATCGGGGCAGCGCCACGCGACGGCCGGTGAGCAGCAACAGGATCGCGGAGATCGGTCCCCGGATCTCCGGTCCCTCGCCGACCGACCACGCGACGTCGGTGGCGGTGAGCCGGTAGCCGCGCAGGGGAAGGGAGCGGAAGACCCGGGCCTTGCCCCTGCCGCCTTGGGACCACACCCGCGCGGCGACCGCGGACGCCGCGTCCGCGGGCATCTCGAGGTCGCGGTGCAGCGGGATCGCGATGTCCTGGCCGTGCACGAGGATGTCGGTCAGGGGCTCGAAGGCGGTCAGCCCCACATTGTGGCGGCGGGAGCCGATCGTCGCGCGCAGGTCCGCGATCAACCGGTCGGTCGGCAGCGCCGCCCGGTCGCGCGCGGCGGCACGGATCATCGAGTTCATCGGGCCGGGATGCCGCAGGACGATCCGGACGGCGTCCCCGACGGTCAGCTGCTGCAGGGTCAGGTGGGCGGCGACGTCACGCACCGCCCAGCCGTCGCACAGCGAGGGCTGCGCCCATTCGTCGTCGGAGAGCCGTTCGAGCAGGTCGGCCGTGCGCCCTCGCGCGCTGTCGATCGCGGCCCAGATCTCGTCCTCGTTCATCATGGGGCCCCTCTTGTCAGTGGAACACCGGTGGGCGGGTCCGGGTGCGCTTGAGTTCGAAGAAGTCCGAGAACCCGGACAGCAATCGCGCGCCCTCGAAGACGCGCACGGCGTCGTCGCCGCGCGGAATCGAGTTGAGTACCGGACCGAAGAACGCGACGCCGTCGAGGTGGACGGTCGGCGTGCCGGCCTCGCGGCCCACCGGCGCCATCCCGGCGTCGTGACTGCGGCGGAGCGCGTCGTCGTACTCGGTCGAGTCGCCCGCGGACGAGAGCCGGGCCGGCAGGCCGGTCCGCTCGAGCGCACCGGCCATCGCGGTGCGATATTCGTCCGCATCGGGGTAGCGCCACCGATCGAAGATCGCGTCACCGAATGCCGTGTACAAGTCCCGCAGGACCGCCTCGCCGAACTGGACGGCGGCAGCGGTGGCCACTCGTGACGGACCGGCGGAACGTTCGATGTTGGCGAGATAGGCGGGATCGCCCGGGCGGTTCTCGTTGAGAACCCTCAGGCTCATCACATGGAATCTCAGATCGAGGGGCCGCCGGCGCTCCACTTCCAGCAGCCACCGGGACGCGATCCACGCGTACGGGCAGACGGGGTCGAAGTAGAAGTCCACGACGGGCGCTTCGTCGGCCATCTCGCACCTCCCGGGCGGGCCAACAAGTACGATGCTGGTACCAATATAGTTCGAGGATCGTACTATCTGCAAGGAGTGGGATGGCAGTCGATCTCAATACCGCCCTGCTGATGTTCATCGCCGCCCGGTCGGCGGAGAACCGCATTCTCGCGGCGCTGCGGCGCGCCGGCTACGACGACATCACGCTCGCTCAGGCGCGGGTGGCCGCCCGCATCGGACCCGACGGCACGCGGTTGACGGACCTCGCCGAGCAGGCCCAGGTGGCCAAGCAGACGGCGAGTTTCCTCGTCGACCAGCTCGAGCGGGCCGGCTACGTCGAACGCACCGTCGACCCCACCGACGCCCGTGCGCGACTCGTGCGGATCGCGCGGCGCGGCACGGAGGCCCTCCCTGTCGCCCGGGCCGAGGAGGCGCGGATCGAGGCCGAATGGACCGAGCACCTCGGCGCGCGCCGGATGAAGCAGCTGCGCGAGGCGCTCACCCTGCTCCGGGAGATCACCGATCCGTATCGGCCCACGGGAGCGTAGTCGTCCGGTCGCATCCGGCTGGGACGTTCACCGGGTGTCACGCGCGCCGTACGTCGGGAACGATGTTCGCGTTCCGGTGAAAGACGTTGTGCGGATCGTACTTCGCCTTGATCTCGGCCAATCGCGCGTACTTGTCCGGACCGTAGGTGGCGCGCACCCGGTCCTGCTCGAATTCGGTCATGGAGTTGACGTACGCGCCGATGCCGACCGAATACGGGCGCAGGGCATCCCACAGGGACCGGGCCCAGGCTCGCTCCGGTGGCAGCAGTGCGGGATCGGGACAGACGCCGACGATGAAGACGGCGAAGCGTGGCGTCCGTCCGCCGCCGAAGGCGGTGTCGTCCTCCCCGGTCTCGCAGTACGCCTCGTCCAGCCGGTAGAACAACAGGAGCGACAGAGGCGAGGTCTTCTGCGGCACAAGATCGACGACTGTCGCGATCAGATCGTCGGAGAGATCTTCGACGTAGCAGCCCTTGTCGTAGCAGTAGAAGCCCCACGCATTGCCCTCGTCGAGCAGCTGCTGCACGTCGACGTAGGGCATCGGCGTGACGAACTCGAACAGCGGTGGCAGCGCGCGCCGAATCCGCGCCAGCGCGTCCTCGTGCGCCTGCGCTGCTCCGAAACCGGTGACCAGGAAGGCATAGCCGGGCTGGAGGTGGTACTGCTCGGGCACGAACGGGGCCGGTGGGGCGTTCACGCCGGCGAGCACGATGTTCAGCTCGCGCGGCAGCGTACCGATCACCTCCCGGGCGAGCCGCAGCACCTCGGTGCCCTGATCCAGACCCCAGAACAGGAGGCCGAACTGCACGACGGGACCGGCCTCGTGCAGGCGGAACTCGAACTCCGTCACCACACCGAAGTTGCCGCCGCCGCCCCGGATCGCCCAGAACAGGTCCGTATTCTCGTCCTCGGCCGCACGCAGGATCCGGCCGTCGGCGGTGACCACCTCGGCCGACTCGAGGTTGTCGATGCTCAATCCGGCCTGCCGCGTGAGCCAGCCCATTCCTCCGCCCAGCGTGAGTCCCGCGACGCCCGTGTGACTGATCAGCCCGGCCGGGACGGCGAGTCCGTGGGCCTGCGTGGCGGCATCGAGATCACGCAGCAGGGCGCCGCCACCGACCCGCGCCCGCCTGCGCTTCGGGTCGACGACGACGTGATTTATCGATCCGAGGTCGATCACCAGGCCGTCGTCGACGACCGACGCGCCTGCGGTGCTGTGGGCGCCCGCACGCACAGCCATCTCCATTCCGTGCCCGGTCGCGTAGGCGATCGCCGCCTGCACGTCGGCGGTACTCCGGCACTGTGCGATCGCGGCCGGGCGGCGGTCGATGTCGGCGTTCCACACCGTGCGCGCTTCGTCGTAGTCCGCGTCGCCGGGTCCGAGAACCGGGCCCTCCATCGCGGCCCGCAGCATGCCGAGGTCGCCGGTCGTGTGAGTCATGTGTTCTCCAGACGTTGCCGGGCGCAGGCGGGATCCTCTCCGGCGAGGCGTTCGGCGCGCTCCCGGATGCCGAGCAGCATCCTGCGCATCATCGGAAAATCGGCCAGTTCCATCAGTGCGACGGTGAGCGGCAGCGACGGTGTGGGCCGGTAGGCGGCCTGCAACCGGCTCACGAGCCGGGTCCGTCGCCCGCCGTCGACGGGATCGAGGCGCCACGACCACGTCGAATCCGGCTTCGCCCACACCAGGTAGCGCCCCGGATCGAAGGAGTGCACCCGGAAGGACGTCGCCGCCGTGGCCGGACTCGCCATCGGCGCCGCCACGTCGCCGACCTCGATGCACTGCAGGCGTGGATCGATCGTCGTCGCGCTGGGCCGCCCCAGGTTGTCGAGACGGTCGTAGGAGTAGAAGCCGGCCCGGTTGTAGCCGACCTGGACGATCCACGGCCACACGCACTCGGCCGGCGCGTCGATCGTGAGGGCGCGGGTCGCGCTGAACGCGGCCGAGGAGAGGATGTCGTCTCCGGGCATCGGGCCGGCGCACTCGGCAGTCGTCGCTCCCCACCGCCGGTGCCACCGGCGATACAGGAGGAAGGCACTCACCGCTGTCGCGACTGCGGCGAGCGTGCGGATCGCCATGAGAGAACTGTTCCACACCGGAGCCGGGGAGAGAAGGTCCCGGCGGTCCTGCTCATCGGGCGGCCCGGAGGGCGAGGGCGGCCTGCACCACCGCGGCATGGGTGAGCGCCTGCGGGTAGTTGCCGAGGAAGGCGCCGGTGGGGGGATCCACTTCTTCCGGAAGAAGGCCGAGGGTGCCGGTGCGCCGCAGCAGGGTTTCGAACAGCTCCTCGGCTTCCGTCCGCCGGCCGGTGAGGGCCAGTGCCTGGACCAGCCAGAAGGAGCACGGCAGGAACGCGCCCTCGCCTCCGGGCAGTCCGTCCTGGCCGGGCGGATACCGGTAGAGCAGCGGACCTCCGGCCGACAGCTCGCGCCGGATCGCGTCGATCGTGCCCCTCACCCGGTGCGAGTCCGGGTCGTCGATGCCCAGCACGGGAAGCACGAGCAGGGCGGCATCGACGTCGCGGGAGCCGTAGGTACGGGTGTAGCGGTCTCCGAGCCGGTCGAAGCCGCGAGCGCGCACCTCCGTGGCGACGGCGTCCCGCGCTGCGCGCCAGCGCCGGCGGCGACGGGCGGACAGGCGATGGGTCTCGCCGATGCGCAAGGCACGGTCGAGGGCCAGCCAGGCCATCGTCTTCGAGTGCACATGGTGGGCGGCGTCGGCGCGGATCTCCCAGATGCCGGCATCCGGATCGCGCCACCGTTCGCAGACATGATCGGTGAATCCGCGTACCATTCGCCAGGTTTCGGAATTCAGCGACCGGCCGGTCCGGACGAACGCCCACGCGGCGTCGACGACCCAGCCGTAGCCGTCGAGTTGGTGCTGGTCGGCCGCGTCGTTGCCGAACCGCACGGGGGCGCTGCCGGCGAAGCCGGGCCATCCCGCCAGGGTGCGTTCGGCGGGTCCGGGCCGGCCGTCGAGTGTGAACAGGACCGGCAGGCGGGGTCGCTGCAGACGGCTCGCGTGCAGGAGCCACCCGAGGAACCCGCGTGCCTCGTCGACCTTGCCGGCCCCGAGAAACGCCGCGACGCCGATGCCGGCGTCGCGCGGCCAGGCGTAGCGGTAGTCCCAGTTCCGGATCCCCCCGGGCCGTTCGGGCAGCGACGTCGTCGGCGCGGCCACCGGTGCGCCGGAGGGAGAGTAGGTGAGCAGACGCAGCGTCAGCAGGCTTCGCACGACGGCCTCCCGGTAGGGCAGGTCGTGAGCGATGTCCGCCGTCCATGTCCGCCAGCGTGCCTCGTCCTCGGCCACGAGCTCCCACGCCGCGCCAGGAGTGAGGTGGATCAGCGGCTCGCGGTGAGCCACGGCCAGGACGACGGTGACCGGGTGGCCCGGGGACACGTGGATCGAGGTCGGCCGGCCCGGCGTGATCGAGGTTCCGGGATCGCAGGCCAGCGACAGGGCGAGCGAGCCCCACTCGCACACGAGATCGGGACCGCGCCGCCGAACCTTGGGCGCGCGGTGCCGTTCGCCGAACCTGGGGTCGAAATCGACTGCGGCTCGGACAGATCCGCCCTCGGCAGAGAGTTGCCGCACCAGGACCGTCGCCGGTAGCAGCCGCCCGGCCACCTCCGCGATCATCGCCTCGCGCAGGGTGAGCCGGGCGTTGCCGAGATCCCAGGTCGTCTCCAGCGTCGCGGTGTGCGTCCGGTAGCGGCGCCGGACGACAGGGGCGGGCCCGTCGGGGCCGAGCCGGAACCGCCCCGCCTGGGCCCCGCCGACGAGCCGGCCGAAGACGGGGTCTGCGTCGAAGCGCGGCACGCAGAGCCAGTCGAGCGATCCGTCCTCGGAGACCAGCGCCGCAGTGCGGGTGTCGCCGAGCAGGCCGTAGTCCTCGATCCGGGACGGCACGGCCGCGTCGTCCCGGATCCGTTCGAAAGTGCTTGCCGTGAAGGTCACTTCAGTTCACCTGCAACAGCAGTCCGAGTGCGACGCCGTAGACGAGATGTGCGACGACGGCGACGGTCGGGGTTTGGGCGCCGTAGTTCAGGCCGAGCAGGCCGGGCGGTTCGAGGACGGCGGTGCTGCGCGGGCCGGCTCGCTGGGATGCCATACGTGGGTGTACGCCCGGCAGCAGCGGCAGCAGGACCGTCAAGGCGACGACGCCGTGCAGCAGGCCGAGCGCCATGCCGAGCCACCACGTCGCCTGATGGAGAAGTGCGAAGGTGGCGGCGTACCCCAGGGCGAAACCCTGGCCGATCGCGAGGTGGACGAGGAAGCCGACCACCCGGGCGCGGTCCGGGTCGGGGGTGACGGCCGTGCCGAGCACCAACGGCAGGTCCAGTCGGCTGAAACCGGCCAGTTGGGCGGCGATCATGACCGCCGTCAGGACGGTGGTGGCCAGCGATCCGAAGAGTGCCCATCCGGCCCAGTCCATGGCATTTCACCTTCGGGTGCGGGAGCGGCAGATCCACGGCCGGCGTCCGCCGTGGCCCTGCCGCTCGAATTCACGGGGCGCCGGCGGCGACTCTGCGCCGGGCGGCCGGGGCGGTAGCCAGCCGGGCCAGGGCGAGGGCGGCGACCGCCAGTCCGACGTCGCGCAGTGCGATGTCGAGGTAGCCGCCCAGGGTGAGCAGATCGACGATGATGCCGAGCAGCCATGCGGCGACGACGTAGCCGCCGATCGCAGGCCGGATCGCGACGAGGATGCCGGCGAGGATCTCGACCGCTCCCACCGCGAGCATGGCCTGGTGGGCGGTGCCGGGGACGATGTCGTCGATCCAGGGGGCGAGATAGTGCTCCCACTCGGTGAGCAGGTTCGTGAACTTGTCGAGGCCGAAGGCGATCGGAGCGACGGTGAAGACGGTCCGGAGGAGGATGAATGCCTGGCGTGCTCCGACCTCGGCGTCGGTGCGGGTGTGAGGGGATGTGGCAGGGGAGAGAGGTGAGGGGCTCATCGAAGTCTCCTGACTTCTAAAAGAGAGTAGGCTCTATTTTAGATATGTGACGTAGATTACGTCAAGAAGTTTCTCTTTTAGAAGGAGGACGAGCGTGCAGGACGAGTTCGCGGAGCAGGCCGCAGGGATCGGGGCGCTGGCGGACCCGGTCCGGCGCTCGCTCTACCGCTACGTCGTCGCGCAGGCGGACGCGGTCGGACGCGAGGAGGCGGCGGCCGCGGCAGGGGTGCCGGTGCACGCGGCGAAATTCCACCTCGACCGGCTCGTGGCCGACGGGCTGCTCGAGACCGAGTTCCGACGGCTCTCGGGACGGACCGGGCCGGGCGCAGGACGGCCGTCGAAGCTCTACCGGCGCTCGTCGCAGGAGTTGTCGATCTCCCTGCCCGAGCGTCGCTACGACCTGGCGGGG
Source organism: Rhodococcus sp. DMF-1 (assembly GCF_021441945.1). Taxonomy (NCBI): domain Bacteria; kingdom Bacillati; phylum Actinomycetota; class Actinomycetes; order Mycobacteriales; family Nocardiaceae; genus Rhodococcus; species Rhodococcus sp. DMF-1. Next base: position 4,233,299 of record NZ_CP090442.1, on the reverse strand, counting down.
GAGATCCTGGCAGCTGCCATCGAGCGATCGATGCGGGAGTCGGTGCCCATCGCGGACGCGGTGCGAAGCGCCGCCGCCGAACGAGGACGGCGGATCGCGGTGGAGCAGGCCCCGGCGACCTCGGCCGACGACCCCGCAAGCGGAGACGATGCCGAGACGCCCGCCGGCCTCGAGGGCGTGGCGCGCGTACTCGCCCGGCACGGCTACGAGCCGCGCCTGTCCGGCGACGGCCAGATCCGGTTGGCGAACTGCCCGTTCGACCGGCTGGCCGGCGAACACCGGGACCTGGTCTGCGGCATGAACCTCGCCCTGGTCGAGGCGGTCGTCGCCGGGCTCGGGGCTGCCGGTCTCGACACTGCCGGTCTCGACACAGAGCTCGCACCGGAACCGGGATTCTGCTGCGTCCGGATCCGGAGCGGGGGCCGGTGAATCGGCGCCGCACCGGTCCCGCCGCGGACGACGGGACCGCACCGGCCGTGCGGTCCCGTCCGGGTGTCAGAGCCCGAGAGCTGCGGCTACCTCGCGCAGGGCCGGGACCGGGTCGTCGCGCATCGGCAGGGTCTGCACCGCGACGTGGTCCGCCCCGGCGTCGAGGTGCTCTCGCAGCCGGGTCGCGATGTACTCCGCGTCGCCGTGCGCGACGAGTGCGTCGACGACCCGGTCGGTGCCGTCGTTGTCGAGTTCCTCGGCGGTGAAGCCGGTGCGTTCCAGATTCGCGCGGTAGTTGCGCAGTTTCAGATACGGGTTGGCCACGGCCTTGCGGCCGACGTCGCGGGCCGTGGCGACGTCGGTGGACAGCACGATCTTCTGCTCGGGCGCGAGCACGACGTCCGGGCCGAGCACGTCGCGCGCCTCACGGGTGTGCTCGGGGGTGGTGAGGTAGGGATGGGCCCCGGCGGACCGGTCTGCGGACAGCTTCAGCACCTTCGGTCCCAGCGCGGCGAGCACCCGCCGCGCCGCGGGTACGCCCTCGCGGTCGAGCACGTCCAGGTATTCGACCAGCGCCGTGTACGGCTTGCGGTACGTCTCACCGTGCGCCTCGGGGTGGCCGACGCCGACCCCGAGCAGGAAGCGGCCGGGGTGGCGCTCCTCGAGCCGGTGGTAGGAGGCGGCGATCTCGTCGGCGGGAGCGGTCCAGATGTTGACGATGCCGGTGGCGACGACCACGGTCTCGGTGGCGTCGAGGAGGCGTTCGGCCACCTCGAGATCGGCGGGCGGTGAGCCGCCGATCCAGATCGTGCCGTAACCGAGTTTCTCGATCTCGGCCCCGGTCTCCGGGGGGAGACCGGTCGCGTGCCGCCAGACGCCGAAACGGCCGAGCGGGGGAGTCTGCGTCGAGTTCTCTGCCTTCGTCGAATCCGTCACGCCGAGTCCAACCTCCACCGGTTCCGGTTTCATTCCGTCGGGCCGCGGCGGATATCGATCCCGCAACGGTTGCGTCTTTCGTGCTGCGGGGGCGGCGCACGGGTTTCGTGTCGCGTTAGCGTGGAGGGGGATCACCCACTCCCCCCTGCGTGGGTGATCCGCCGGAAGGACCTCGCGGTCGTGCCGGCGCCCGACGACCCCGCCGGCGCTCTCGGATGTATGCGCCGGCGGGGTCCGTCCGTTTTCGGCGGGTCCGTGCGTTTTCGGCGGGCTCGGCGGCCTCGGCTCACCCCTGTCGGCGCCGCAGCACCAGGTAGACGATCAGCGCCAGCAGCGCCCCGACGGCCACCGCCGGCCCGACCCTCTTCAGCACCGACCCGCGGGCGAACTGCATCAGGTCCAGCGGGGCAGCCTCGGTGGGTTGCGCCGCCGGGGCCGGGGTCACCGGCGCGACCGCCGGTGCGGCGGGCGCGGCGGGTGTGACCGCTTCCGGCGTCGGGGCCGGGGCCGGCGCGGCGGGCGGGCCGCCGAGCTTGTCCGCCAGGCACGCCGTGAACTGCTCGATGATCTTGCCGCCGACGTCGGAGATCATGCCCCGGCCGAACTGGGCGGGCTTGCCCGTGATGGACAGGTCGGTCACGACGGTGCCTTCGGTGCGGTCGCCGTCGCCGGTGAGCGTGATCGTGAACGTCGCGTTCACGGTGCCGTTGCCGCGCGAGTCCTTCGCCGCGGCCTCCATGACCGCGCGACGCGCCTGCTCGTCGGTCTCGACGAACTTGCCGGTGCCCTTGTACAGCAGCTGCACCGGCCCCATCTTGATCTTCACCGTGCCGGTGAAGGCGTTGCCGTCGACGCCGGTGAGGGTGGCCCCGGGCATGCAGGGTGCCACCTTCTCCGGATCGAGCAGTGCCGTCCACACCTCGTCGACGGGTGCCGGCACGGACATGTGGTGTTCGAGTTGCATGGTTTTCGTCTCCAGTGTTTGCTCAGGCGACGTCCGCTGCCGTCGACACCGCACGGCGCGTGAGCACCCGCGCGAGCTGGCGACGGTAGTCGGCGTCGGCGTTGCCGTCGCTCATGGGGGAGGTGCCCTCGGTGGCCCGCTCGGCGGCGGCCCGGATGGTGTCGGCCGTCGCGGGCTGCCCGACGAGTGCCTGCTCGACGGCGTGCGCGCGGACCGGCACGGCCGCCATGTTGGTCAGCGCCACCCGGGCCTGCCGGATCGTGCCGCCGTCCGTCTGCACGGTGGCGGCGACCGCGACGATCGACCAGGCGTGCGCCACCCGGTTGAACTTCTCGTACCGCGCCGCCCATCCCGTGCGCTTGGGGATCCGCACCTCGACGAGGATCTCATCGGGTTGCAGGGTGGTGGTGAAGTAGTCGTCGAAGAAGTCCGCGACGGGGATGCTGCGCCGCCCCGACGGTCCCGCCGCGACAAGGGTCGCCTCGAGCGCGAGCACCGGCGCGCCGAGATCCCCGGCGGGATCGGCGTGGGCCAGAGCCCCGCCGAGGGTGCCCCGGTGCCGGATCTGGGGGTCGGCCACCGTGCTCGTGGCCTCGGCGAGCAACCGGGCGTGCTCCCGCACGAGTGGATCGTGGATCACGTCGTGGTGCGTGGTCATCGCCCCGATCACCAGGTCGCCGCCGTCCTCGCGGACACCCCGCAACTCCGGGACCCGTCCGAGGTCGACGAGCGTGGTGGGGGCCGCCAGCCGCAGCCGCAGCACCGGCATCAGGGACTGCCCCCCGGCGATGATCTTGGCGTCCTCCCCCGCCGAGGCGAGGGCGGCGACGGCCTCGTCGACGGTGGTGGGCGCGACGTAGTCGAACGTCGACGGGATCATCGGGCGCCTCCCTGAGCCGAGTTCCGAGCTGATTCGACGGCGTGCCACACCCGCATCGGCGTGCACGGCATCTCGATGTCCCGCACGCCGAGGTGGCGCACGGCGTCGAGGACGGCGTTGACCACCGCCGGCGTGGAGGCGATCGTGCCGGACTCGCCGACCCCCTTGACGCCCAGCGGGTTTCCGGTCGCGGGGGTCTCGGTGCGGTCGGTGGTGAACGTCGGCAGGTCCGCGGCCGACGGCAGCAGGTACTCGGCGAACGAGCCGCTGAGCAGGGTGCCGGACTCGTCGTGCACGGCCTCCTCGTACAGAGCCTGCGCGATGCCCTGGGCGAGGCCGCCGTGCACCTGGCCCTCCACGATGAGCGGGTTGACGACGTGCCCGACGTCGTCGACGCACACGTACGAGCGGATGCGCACCTGCCCGGTCTCGGTGTCCACCTCGGTGGCGCACAGGTGCGTGCCGTGCGGGAACGAGAAGTTGTCCGGGTCGTAGGTGGCCTCGGAATCGAGGTTGGGTTCGATGCCCTCGGGCAGGTCCGCGGCGGTGAACACCGCGAGCGCGATGTCGCTCATGCCCACGGCCTTCTCGGTGCCGCGGACCCGGAACCGGCCCTCGGCGAACTCGAGGTCGTCCTCCGAGCACTCCATCATGTGCGCCGCGATCGGACGGGCTTTCGCGATCACCTTCTCCGCGGCCTTGACCACCGCCACGCCGCCCACGGCCAGCGACCGGGATCCGTAGGTGTCCAGCCCGCGCGGGGAGGTCTGCGTATCGCCGTGCAGCACTTCGACATCCTCGAACGGCACGCCGAGCCGGTCGGCGACGATCTGGCTCCACGCCGTCTCGTGCCCCTGCCCGTGCGACGACGAGCCGGTGACCACCTCGACCCGGCCGGTGGGCAGCATCCGGATCGCGGCGTGCTCCCAGCCGCCTGCCCCGTAGTTGAGCGAGCCGAGCACCCGCGAGGGCGCCAGGCCGCACATCTCGGTGAAGGTCGACACCCCGAGGCCGAGCTGGACCGGATCGTTCCGGCGACGGCGTTCCTCCTGCTCACGGCGCAGCTCGTCGTAGTGGAACAGGTCGCGGGCCTTCGCGGTGGCGGCCTCGTAGTTGCCCGAGTCGTACGTCAGGCCCGCGACGGTGTCGAACGGGAACTCCTCGTGCCGGATCCAGTTCTTCGCTCGCAGCTCGAGCGGATCCATCGACAGTTCGGCGGCGAGTTCGTCCATGATGCGTTCGATTCCGAACGTCGCCTCCGGCCGGCCCGCCCCGCGGTAGGCGTCGGTGGGCACCTTGTTGGTGAACACGTTGGTGCAGGAGAAGTGGTAGGCGCCGAACTTGTAGATGCCGTTGAACATGAACGCACCCAGGATCGGTACACCCGGCGTGACCAGCCGCAGGTAGGCGCCCATGTCGGCCAGCAGCTCCACCTTCAGGCCGACGACGGTGCCGTCGCGGCGCGCGGCGAGGGTGAGCTTCTGGATCTGGTCGCGGCCGTGATGCGCCGCGACCATCGACTCGCTGCGGGTTTCGGTGTACTTCACCGGTTTCCCGAGCCGGCGCGCGACGAGCAGGGCGAGCAGCTCCTCCGGCGTCACCTGCAGCTTGCCGCCGAAACCACCGCCGACGTCCGGTGCGATCACCCGCAGCTTGTGCTCGGGGATGCCCAGCGTCATCGCCAGCATGATCTTGAGGATGTGCGGGACCTGCGTGGCCGACCACACGGTGATCTGCGGGCCGGTCGGGTCGACCACGACGGAGCGCGGCTCCATGAACGCCGGGATGAGCCGCTGCTGCCGGAACGTACGCTCGACGACCACCTCGGCGTCCCGGATGGCCTGCTCGACGTCGCCCCCGCTACCGGCCTCGGCGGAATCGAACGTCCACGTCGCGCTGACGTTGGTGCCGAGGTCCGGGTGCACGAGGTCGGCGCCGTCGCGGGCCGCGTCCGCCAGGTCGAGGACCACGGGCAGGTCGTCGTAGTCCACGTCGATCGCCTCGAGGGCGTCGTGCGCCTCGTAGGCGCTGCGCGCGACGACGACGGCGACGGCCTCCCCGGCGAAGTTGACCGTGTCGACGGCCAGGGACGGCGCGGGCGGGATCTTCATGTCGGGGGTGATCACCCACGCGCACGGCAGGCTGCCCTGCTCCGGTGAGGCGTCCGCACCGGTGAGCACCGCCACCACGCCGGGCCTCTGCCGGGCTTCCGACGTGTCGATCGAGGTGATGCGGGCGTGGGCGAACGGGCTGCGCAGGATCGCCATGTGCAGCATCCCGGGGAGGACGAGATTGTCGGTCCAGCGGGTGCGTCCGGTGACGAGGTGCTCGTCCTCCTTGCGCCGCCGCGCCTGGCCGATCTCCGGTTCGACGGTACTGGTCATCGTCCGCCTCCTGCGGCCGCGTCGGTCTGCAGTTCGGCGGCGCGGGCCTTCTGCGCCGCGTCCAGTGCCGCCTTCACGATGTTCTGGTAGCCGGTGCAGCGGCACAGGTTGCCTTCGAGGCCGAGCCGCACCTCCTGCTCGTCGGGATCGGGATTCTCCTCGAGCAGGTCGATCGTCGACATGATCATGCCGGGCGTGCAGTAGCCGCACTGCAGGGCGTGGTTGTCGTGGAACGCCTGCTGGACGGGGTGCAGCACGCCGTCGCGGGACAGGCCTTCGACGGTGGTGACCTCCGAACCGTCGGCCTGCACGGCGAGCACCGAGCAGGACTTGACGCTGCGGCCGTCGAGATGCACGGTGCAGGCGCCGCAGTTGCTGGTGTCGCAGCCGACCACGGTGCCGACCTTGCCGAGCCGCTCGCGCAGATAGTGCACGAGCAGGAGCCTCGGTTCCACCTCGTCCGTGTAGGCCGTCCCGTCGACGGTGACAGTGATGCGCATCGGGCCTCCAATGCCGGGAACATCCGGGATCCAAGATCGTCGAGAAGTGTTCACTGACACTGTGCTCCAACGGTGACCACCGAACACGCCGATTCGCCGAATCGGTGGCGGATCAACCTCGTTCCCGCGTTTGCGACGACCGGAGCGAGGGAATCCGCACGGACACGTTCGTCGGAGAACGACAGGCGGAGGTGAGAGGTGACCACGGTGGAGGAGATCGTCGAGCGAGGCGCCGGCCGGGACCTGCCCGTCGTCGGCAGCCTGGCGGAACTGACGGACCTGGTGATGTCCCACGACTCCGAGATCTACCTGCGGTACTCGAAGGGACCGGACAGCGATGCGCGGAAGGGCCCGAGCAAGGACTACGAGGCCGACGTGACACTGCCCGGGTTGTCGGTGACCACGATCCTCCCGGAGCCGTGGTGGCCGCGGCCCGCCGTCGACTGGGTGGCGCGCCGGATCCGCAAGTACGCCGAGCTGGGCCGCGAGAGCGGACGATTCGCGTGGCTGCTGACCGGCACGGTGGTCGGCGAGGGGCCGGACCACGAACCGCTCGTCGTGCGCGCCCGCCCCCTGGCACGCTTGTCCGACGAGCTGCTCGACGAGGCGGCCGAGTGCTACCGGACCCGGTTCCGCGTCGGGAAGGATTCGCGAAGCTGACCTGCGTCGCGGGGGCGCGGGCGGGGTACCCGTCGGGCATGGACCAGGCCGAAACTCCCATGCTGGATGCGCTGGATCAGTACCACCGACTCGACCGCTACGGGTTCTCCCCGCCCGGCCACCGCCAGGGGCGCGGCGCCGACCCGCGGGTGAAGAAGGTGCTCGGGCTCGACCCCTTCCGCTCGGACGTGCTCGCCTCCGGCGGCCTCGACGACCGCAGGTCGCGCAACGGCTACCTGTCGCGGGCCGAGCAGCTCATGGCCGAGGCGGTGGGAGCGCAGCAGGCGTTCTTCTCCACCTGCGGAAGCTCGCTGTCGGTCAAGGCCGCGATGATGGCGGTGGCGGGCAACGACCCGGGGGGACTGCTCGTCGGCCGGGACTCGCACAAGTCGATCGTGGCCGGTCTGATCTTCAGCGGCGTCACGCCCCGCTGGATCACGCCCCGCTGGGACGAGGAGATGCACTTCTCGCATCCGCCGTCGCCGGAACAGGTGCGCGAGACGTGGGAGAAGTACCCGGACGCGGCCGGCGCGCTGATCGTCAGTCCCAGTCCCTACGGCACGTGCGCCGACATCGAGGGCATCGCGAACGTCTGTCACGAGCGGGGCAAGCCCCTCATCGTCGACGAGGCGTGGGGTGCGCATCTGCCGTTCCACGACGACCTGCCCACCTGGGCGATGGACGCCGACGCCGACATCTGTGTCGTCAGTGTCCACAAGATGGGTGCCGGTTTCGAGCAGGGATCGGTCTATCACCTGCAGGGTGACCTGGTGGACGGCGCGCACCTGTCGGCCTGCGCCGATCTGCTGATGACGACGAGCCCGAACGTGATGATCTACACCGCGATCGACGGGTGGCGCCGCCAGATGGTCGAGCACGGCACCGAACTGCTCGGCGACGCCCTGCACCTGGCCCGGCGGACCCGTGAGCGGATCGCCGGGATCGACGGTCTCACCGTCCTCGAGGACCGGCTGCTCGGCGAGGAGGCCTCGCACGACCTGGATCGGCTGCAGGTCCTGATCGACGTGAGCGAGCTCGGCGTCTCCGGCTACCAGTGCAGCGACTGGCTGCGCGAGCACTGCCGGCTCGACCTCGGCATGACCGATCACCGGCGCATCCTGGCGACGTTGTCCATGGCCGACGACGAGAGCACCACCGATCGTCTCGTCTCGGCGCTCGAGTCGCTGTCGCAGGCCGCGGAGTCGTTCGATCCGCCGCCGGAGATGTCTCTGCCGAGCCCCGATGAACTGCAGCTCGACTCGGTGATGTCGCCGCGCGACGCGTTCTTCGGCAAGGCGGAGATGGTCGACGCGGAGCGGGCCGCCGGGCGCATCGCTGCCGAGCAGATCACCCCCTACCCGCCGGGCATTCCCGCCGTCGTGCCGGGTGAGCGGCTCGACGACGCCGTCGTCGACTATCTGCGCAGCGGCGTGAATGCCGGGATGACGATTCCCGATGCGACCGACACCTCGCTCGAGCAGTTCCGGGTGGTCGCCGAGAACTGACCGCCGCGGCCCTACGGCCCCGGCACCGCGGTGTCCTCGTGGGCGTGGATCGGGCCTGCGGTGCGGGCGAGGTGCTCGCCCCGGCCACCCCATTTCAGCGCGATGATCTCGGCCGCGATCGACACCGCGGTCTCCTCCGGTGTGCGCGCCCCGAGATCCAGGCCGATGGGAGAGCACAGCCGCGCGAGCTCGTCGTCCGTCATTCCCGCCGCACGCAGGCGCGCCGATCGGTCCTCGTGCGTGCGCCGCGAGCCCATCGCGCCCACGTAGGCCAGGTCGAGCCGCAATGCCACCTCGAGCAGCGGCACGTCGAACTTCGGGTCGTGGGTGAGCACCGTGACCACGGTGCGTGAGTCCACGCGACCTGCGGCCGCCTCGGCGGCGAGGTAGCGGTGCGGCCAGTCCACGATCACCTCGTCGGCGGCGGGGAACCGGGCGGCGGTGGTGAACACGCCCCGGGCGTCGCACACCGTCACGCGGTAGCCGAGGAACGACCCGAGCTGCGCCATGGCGGCCGCGAAGTCGATGGCGCCGAACACCAGCAGCCGCGGCGGCGGCTGGAAGGAGTGGACGAACACCGACATGCCCTCGCCGCGGCGCTGCCCGTCGGGCCCGTAGTGCAGCGTCGCGGTCCGGCCCGCGGCGAGCAGGCCCCGCGCGTCGTCGGCGACGGCGTCGTCCGCCCGCGCCGACCCCAGCGACCCGCGCGCGCGATCCGGCCACACCGCCAGGCGACGCCCCACCCATGCCGGATCGGGATGTTCGGTAACGGTGGCGACCGCGACGGCCTCCTCGGCCCGCATCGACGCGACGACTTCACCCAGCTCGGGAAACGTGGCGGCATCCACCCGTTCGACGAACACGTCGATGATGCCGCCGCACGTGAGGCCGACGGCGAAGGCGTCGTCGTCGGACACGCCGTACCGCTGCAACACGGGCACACCGTCGTCGAGCACCTGCTGCCCGAGCTCGTACACGGCGCCTTCCACGCAACCGCCGGAGACGCTGCCGGTCACCGTGCCGTCCCCGGCGACGAGCATCGCGGCGCCCGGTGCGCGGGGCGCGGACCGGAACGTCGAGACCACGGTTCCGAGGGCGACGGTGTCACCGGCCCGGTAGCGACGTTCGAGTTCGTCGAGAACTTCACGCACGGTGGACCTCCTCCAGCAGTTCCTGCAGCGTCGCGAGGCTGTGCCCCGCGAGCAGACGGTCGAGATGCGGCAGGGCGGCCGCGATGCCGGACTGCACGGGCTCGTACCCGGCTGCCCCGGCGTGCGGATTGACCCACAGGACGGCGTGGGCGAGCCGCCGCAGCTGGGCGAGCTGCTCGGCGAGCAGGGCCGGATCGCCGCGCTCCCACCCGTCCGAGAAGATCACCACGACGGCGCCGCGCGCGAGGCCGCGCCGGCCCCACCGGTTCAGGAAGGCCCGCAGGGTCTCGCCGAGCCGGGTGCCGCCCGCCCAGTCGGGGACCGCCCGGCCCGCCGCGGCGAGGGCGCGTTCCGGGTCGCGGGCCCGCAGCGCGCGCGAGAGCCGCGTGAGGCGGGTGCCGAGGGAGAACACCTCGGTGTGGGCGGGATCGGCGCGGGTCACCACGTGCGCGAAACGCAGCAGCGCGTCCGCGTACGGGCTCATCGAGCCGGAGACGTCGAGCAGCAGCACCACGCGGCGCGCCCGGGTCGCCCTGCCGTGCCGGCTCGGCCGGACGGGTTCGCCGCCGGCCGCGAGCATCCGGCGCACCGTGCGGTGCGGGTCGATGCGGCCCCGGCGCGACGGGCGCAGCCGCATCGCCGGACGGGTGGGCGGCCGAGGATGCAGCGTCGCGATCAGTTCCGCGAGGTGTGCCCGCTCGGCGTCGGTCAGTTCCGCGATGTCGCGCCGGCGGAGCACGTCGGTGTCGTCCGCGGCGACCCGCAGTTCGGGGCCGCCGCCGGCGGTCTCGTCGCCTCCCGAGGGCGTGAGGCCCGCGATGCGGGCCCGGCGCGGAGTGCGGGTGCGCGGCGACGTCACGTCGGGTGCCGTTCCGCCGAACCAGCTCTCGAACGCGAGGTCGTAGCGGGGGATGTCGTCGGGGTCGTGGCACAGGGTGGCGCGCCCGGCCCAGTACACCTGACGGCGGTCGCCGAGGTCGATCTCGCGCAGGGCGCGCAGGTAGGCCACGGTGGCGTCCGAGGCGACGGACAGGCCGGCCGCGGCGAGGGCGCGGGTGAAGCCGGTGAGTCCGACGAGGGAACCCCCGGCGTCGGTGGTCGTCGTCATCGCCGCTGTCACCCCGTCAGGAGCCGGTCGAGCCCGGTGCGGACCACTCGGTCGAGGTCCTCCCGGTACTTCAGGACGGCACCGAGGGTCGCGGCCGCGGTCGTCGCGTCGAGCACGTCGCGGTCCAGTTCCCGCAGCGCTCGGGCCCAGTCCAGCGACTCGGCGACCCCGGGCGGCTTGAGCAGGTCCATCCCGCGCATGGTCTGCACGGCGTGCGCGACCTGCGTCGCGAGGTGTCCGTCGATGCCCGGGATGCGGCGGCGCAGGATCTCCACCTCCCGCGCGAGGTCGGGATGTTCGAGCCAGTGGTACAGGCAGCGGCGTTTCAGGGCGTCGTGCACCTCGCGGGTGCGGTTCGAGGTGAGCACCACCAGCGGCGGCGTCTGCGCCCGCACCTGTCCGAGTTCGGGGATGGTCACGGCGTTCTCGTCGAGCACCTGCAGCAGGAAGGCTTCGAATTCGTCGTCGGCCCGGTCGATCTCGTCGACGAGCAGCACGCACGGCGTGTCGGTGAGCGCCTGCAGCAGAGGTCGCGCGAGCAGGAACCGCTCGGTGTACAGCGAGCGCTCCGCCTCCTCGGCCTCGAGCCGGCCGCCGCTCGCGGCTTCGAGGGTGCGCAGGTGCAGCAGCTGCCGGGGAAAGTCCCAGTCGTAGAGCGCCTGGGACGCGTCGATGCCCTCGTGGCACTGCAACCGGATCAGCGGCAGGTCCAGCGCGTCGGCGAGGGCGACGGCCAGCGACGTCTTGCCGGTGCCGGGTTCCCCCTCGCAGAACAGCGGGCGGCCCATGCGCAGCGCCAGGAACGCCACCGTCGCGAGCCCGTCGTCGGCGAGGTACCCGGTGGTGTCCAGTGCCCGCGTCAGCTCCGCCGGTGAGCCGATCGCCGCCGTTGCCGTCATGGTGCGAGCCTATGGCAGCGCCGCTGCCGAGGTGCGCTTTCCGACGTAGCTCCGGCACCGCGGGCAGGACCCGCGCGGGGAGCGGGTGGGACCGAGCGAATGTCCCGTCCACCTCGTCGGATCGAGTCGACGGTACAGTCGCTCGGCAGCTCGGCAGCTCGGCAGCTCGGCAGCTCGGCAGCTCGGCAGCTCGGCAGCTCGGCAGCTCGGCAGCTCGGCGGTCAGGCGACGGCCACGACCTCGAGGCGCGTGGCGTCGTCCGTGCGGCGCCGAGCCAGGTCCGCGGCCCCGACGATCCCGGCGTCGGGGCCGAGCTCGGCCAGGCGCACCGGGGCGGCCGGGCGGTGCCCGCGTCCGGTCAGCCGCTGGGCGAACGTGGCGACGGCGGGCCCGCGCAGCAATTCCCCGGCCTCGCACACACCGCCGCCGAGGACGAACACCTCCGGGTCGAGGAACGCGGCGAGGTCGGCCATGCCGTGCCCGAGCCACGTGCCGATCGTGCGGAAGCACTCGAGCGCGGCGGCGTCGCCCTCGCGGGCGGCGGTGGTGACGTGGTGCCCGGTGATCTGCTCGGCGCGCCCGCCGGCCAGCTCGAGCAGCCGGCCGGCGAGCGCGGGCGAGACGCTCGCGATCTCCTGCGCCTCCCGCACCAGGGCGCGCCCGCTGGCGTACCGCTCCCAGCAGCCGTGGTTGCCGCACCCGCAGCGACGCCCGTGCGGTTCGACGTTGAGGTGGCCGAGTTCCGCGGCCAGTCCCGAGGATCCGCGGTGCAGGGCGCCGTCGATGATCAGTCCACCGCCGATGCCGGTGCCGACGGTGAGCACGATCGCGGTGCGGGCACCGCGGCCGGCGCCGAAGCGCGCCTCACCCCAGGCGGCGGCGTTGGCGTCGTTCTCGACGACGGTGGGCAACCCGCACGCGGCCTCGACGGCCGCCCCGAGCGGTTCGCCGCGCCACGCGAGATTGGGGGCGAACAGGACGGTACGACGATCGGAGGCGACGAACCCGGCGGCGCCGATGCCCACGGCACACACGTCGTGCGTGGCGCGGAGTTCGCGGACGACGTCGGCGACGACGTCCTCGGTGCGGGCGGGGTCGTCCGACGGGGTGGCGCGGCGGAGCCGGGCGTGCAGGGTGCCGTGTTCGTCGACCACGCCGGCGGCGACCTTGGTGCCGCCCACGTCGATTCCGATGGTCAGTGCCATGTCTGTTCTCTCCCTGACTTCAGTTGCCGGACGGGTTAGGCGGCGTCCATGTCCTCGAGCTCGCGGCCCTTGGTCTCTTTCACCCAGCGCAGGACGAACAGCAGCGACAGCACCGCGCACACGGCGTAGAAGCCGTACGACATCCCCAGCGACAGTTCCTTCATGGCGGGGAAGGAAACGGTGACGACCCAGTTGGCCGCCCACTGCGCACCGGCGGCGAGCGACAGAGCCGCCGCGCGGATCCGGTTGGGGAAGGCCTCGCCGAGCAACACCCACACGACCGGCCCCCACGACATGCCGAAGGCGACGACGAACAGGTTCGCGGCGATCAGCGCGATCGGTCCCTGCAGTCCGGTCAGGTGCGGGGTGGTCACACCGTCGACGACGGTGGTCGAGGCGGTGGCGAAGACGACGGCCATCGTGGCGAGGGTGACGGCCATGCCGGCCGAGCCGATGATCAGCAGGGGGCGACGTCCGACGCGGTCGACGAAAGCGATGGCCACGAGGGTGGTGGCGATGTTGACGACGGAGGTGACGACGGTGATGACGAGGGAGCTGCTCTCGTCGAATCCCACTGCCTGCCAGAGGATGCTGGAGTAGTAGAAGATCACGTTGATGCCGACGAACTGCTGGAACACCGAAAGTCCGATGCCGATCCACACGATGGGCAGCAGGCCCAGCGCGGGTCCTCTCAGGTCGCGCAGCGACGGGGTGTGCTCGTGGCCGAGGGTGGCGCGGATCGATTCGATGCGCAGGTCGATGCCCTGTTCGCCGAGCAGCATGCCGAGGATGCCGCGGGCCTCGCCGATGCGGCCCTTCGCGACGAGATAGCGCGGGGACTCCGGGATGGTGAGGGTCAGGAATCCGTACACGAGCGCGGGGACGGTCATGGACAGGAACATCCAGCGCCACGCCTCGAGCCCGAACCACAGTTCCTCGCGGGAACCGCCGGCGAGGGCGGCGAGCGCGTAGTCGACGAGCAGGGCGGCGAAGATGCCGACGACGATCGCGAGCTGCTGCAGCGATCCCAGGCGGCCGCGCACCCGGGCGGGGGAGATCTCGGCGATGTAGGCGGGGGCGATGACGGAGGCGAGTCCGACGCCGACGCCGCCGACGATCCGGAACAGGACGAGAGTTTCGACGTTGAAGGCGAATCCGGTACCGAGCGCGCTGACCAGGAACATCGCGGCGGCGACCTGCATCGTGGTGAGGCGGCCGTAGCGGTCCGCGATGCGGCCGGCGAGAACGGCCCCGCCGGCCGCGCCGAGCAGGGCCGAGGCGACGGCGAAGCCGAGGACGGCGGACGAGACGGCGAACCGGGATTCGATGGCCGAGACGGCGCCGTTGATGACGGCGCTGTCGAAGCCGAACAACAGGCCGCCGAGCGCGGCGATGACGGCGATGCGGACCGGCACTGCGGCGCCGGCGGTGTCGGGCCCGGTGTCGGGGACGGTCGGGAGCGCGACGTGGTTGCTCATGGGACTCCTCGTAGGCGGCGGGAACCGGCCGCGGCGGTCCCGTTCCGGGAGGCGTGTGGCGGCGGTCACGCGAACTGTGTGCTGGACCACAGTAGGGCGAAGACGTCTCTATCGTCAAGAAATGAACGAACAAATCGATCCGGATGGACGTCTATGTTCGATTCTGAACTCAATCGGTGGCGTGGAAGGGCGCGAAGTCGTCGGAGTCGATCATCAGTGCGGGTTGGCCGCCCGCAGACCCAGGGCGACCGCCCCGAGCACCTGGGCGCGGGCCCCGAGGGCCGCGGTCCGCACCTGCACGGTGCGCGCGGCGCTGGGCACCGCATACCGCTCGATCGCACGGCGCAGCGGCTCGAGCAGCAGTTCTCCCGCGAGGGCGAGTTCGCCCCCGATCAGGATCAGCTGCGGATTGAGCAGGTTGCACAGGCCCGCCGCCGCGACCCCGACGTGACGGCCGGTGTCCGCGAGCACCCGGGCGCACCCGGCGTCGCCGGCCTCGGCGAGCGCCACCACGTCCGCGATCGTCAGGCCGGGCCCCCGGCTCGGCTCGAGCAGCCCGATCACCACGTGGGAAGCCACCATCGTCTCGAGGCAGCCACGATTGCCGCACCGGCACACCTGGCCGAACTCGTCGAGGGAGGTGTGGCCGATCTCCCCGGCCGTGCCGGCGCGGCCGCGGTACAGCCGCCCGTCCAGGACCAGTCCGGCGCCGACGCCGTCGGACAGCTTGATGTAGGCCAGGTCGTCCATGCCGCGCCCGGCGCCCCAGATGTGTTCGGCCAGTGCGCCGAGATTCGCGTCGTTGTCGACGTGGACGGGAAGCGCGAGCCGCTCGGCGGCCAGGGCGGCCGGGTCGACGCCGACCCAGCCCGGCAGGATCGACGGCCCACCGATGCGGTGCGTGGCGGACTCGACCGGTGCGGGCAGGCCCATGCCGACGGCCGCAACGGCGTCGCGGCCGCACCCGAGTTCGACGAGAGCGTCGTCGAGAAGCGCTCCGGCTCTTTCTATTCCGTCCTCGGCGCGGTGCCCGGTCGCCAGCTCGACCCGTTTCTCGGCGAGGATCTCGTGCGACAGGTCGGCGACGGCGACGGTGAGATGCCGGTGCCCGAAGTCGATCCCGACGGCCAGGCCCGCCGACCGGGTGAGCTTCACGGCCCGTCCCCGCTGGCCCGGACGCTCGGCGGCGGCCACCTCCACCAGACCGCCGGCTGTCAGTTCCCGGACCAGATTCGACACCGTGGCCGGGGCCAGACCGGTGCGCCGAGCGATCTCCGCTTGCGTGAGCTCACCGCCGGACTGCAGAACCCGAACCACCCGTTGCTGATTGGCCGAACGCAGCGACGACTGCGAGCCGGGATGTTCGGTGTCCTCACGCATCCGCTCAGGGTACCGGCCCGCGACCGTCCGCTCGTTCCGGACGGCCGGGAACATCCGCGACCGGCCCGGTCGTACGCGCGCGTCGCGACGGTCGCGTACGACGATCGGGCGCGCGGATGCGGTGACGTCGAGGACTCGCCCCCGCCGCATCCGAGCGGGGCGGAGGCGAGTCCGGTTCGCCTACGCCTCGGCCCGGCGCAGTCCCGTGGTCACCTGCGCGAGGCGGGTGATCCGGGCCCAGTCCCGGGTCTGCACCGCATCGGCGGGGGTGAGCCACGAGCCCCCCACGCAGCCCACATTGGGCAGCGCGAGGTAGTCGGGGGCCGTCGCGACCGAGATTCCGCCGGTGGGGCAGAACCGGGCCGCCGGCACGGGGGAGTGGACGGACGCGAGGAACCGGGTGCCGCCTGCGGCCTCCGCGGGAAAGAATTTCATCTCGCGGTAGCCGCGTTCGAGCAGCAGCAGTACCTCCGAGACGGTCGCCGCCCCCGGCAGGTGCGGCAGCCCGGTGTCGGTCATGGCCTTCAGCAGCGACTCCGTCGCGCCCGGCGACACCAGGAAGCGCGCACCGGCCGCCGCGGCCTGCGCGGCCTGGCCGGGTTCGACGATCGTGCCGGCACCGACGGTGATGTCGGGGACCTCGTCAGCGATCCGCTCGATCGCCTCGAGGGCGCACGGGGTGCGCAGGGTCAGCTCGATCATGGGCACGCCGCCGTCGGCGAGGGCCCGGGCGATCGGGACGGCGTCGGCGGCATCGTCGATCACGACGACGGGCACGACGGGGGTCACGTCCAGCAGGCTCATCGGGGTCTCCTTCACGCGAAGTCGGATTGAAAGACGCTGGCGCCGTGGGTGGCCGGGCCCACGGTGGCCCGCAGGCCCGCGAACAGCTCACGGCCCGTGCCGGTCCAGGCGTCGTCGGTGGGGGCGTGACCGGTCGCCGCGCGGCCGGCGAGCGTGGCGTCGGACAGGTGCACACACAGCGAGCCGGCGACGGCGTCGACGGTGATCGGGTCGCCGTCGCGGACGCGGGCGAGCGGACCCCCGGCCGCGGCCTCGGGCGTGACGTGGATGGCGGCGGGAACCTTGCCGGACGCGCCCGACATCCGGCCGTCGGTCACCAGCGCGACCCGGCGTCCCCGATCCTGCAGCACCCCCAGCGCGGGGGTGAGCTTGTGCAGCTCGGGCATCCCGTTCGCGCGCGGGCCCTGGTAGCGCAGCACGGCCACGACGTCGCGGTCGAGTTCGCCGGCCTCGAACGCCGCGAGGAAGTCGGCCTGGTCGTCGAACACCCGCGCCGAGGCGGTGACGACGTGGTGCTCCGGGGCGACCGCGGACACCTTGAGCACGGCCTCGCCCAGGTTGCCGTCGAGCACCTTGAGCCCGCCGTCGACGGCGAACGGATCCGCGACGCCACGCAGCACGGTGTGGTCCAGGCTCGCCGACGGCCCGGCCTCCCACCGCAGCGTCCCGTCGCGCAGCCGCGGCTCCTGCGTGTACCGGTGCAGCCCCGGCCCGGCGACGGTGGTGACGTCGTCGTGCAGCAGGCCCGCCGAGAGCAGGTCCGAGACCACGACACCGAGCCCGCCGGCGGCGTGGAAGTGGTTCACGTCGGCCGCGCCGTTGGGGTAGATCCGGGCGAGCAGCGGCACGACGGCCGACAGGTCCGCCAGGTCGCGCCACGTGAGGGTGATCCCGGCGGCCCGGGCGATCGCCACCAGGTGCATCGTGTGGTTGGTGGAGCCGCCGGTGGCGAGCAGTGCGACGCAGCCGTTGACGACGGCCCGCTCGTCGACGACCTCACCGACCGGGGTGAAGTCGGAGCCGAGGGCGGTCAGGCCGGTGACGCGGCGCGCGGCCTCGTCGGTGAGCGCGTCCCGCAGTTCGGTGCCGGGATTGACGAAACTTGCCCCGGGCAGGTGCAGGCCCATCACCTCCATCAGCAGCTGATTGGAGTTGGCGGTGCCGAAGAACGTGCACGTGCCGGCGCCGTGATAGGAGGCGGCCTCGGCCTCGAGCAGGTCTTCGCGGCCGGCGCGGCCCTCCGCGTAGAGTTGCCGCACCCGGGCCTTCTCGCCGTTGGGCAACCCCGACGTCATCGGCCCGGCCGGGACGAACACCGTCGGCAGGTGCCCGAAGCCGAGCGCGCCGATCAGCATGCCGGGGACGATCTTGTCGCAGACACCGAGCATGAGGGCGCCGTCGAACATGTCGTGCGACAACGCGATTGCGGTGGACATCGCGATGACGTCGCGGCTGAACAGCGACAGCTGCATGCCGTCGCGGCCCTGGGTGATGCCGTCGCACATGGCCGGGACGCCACCGGCGAACTGCGCGATGCCGCCCGCCCCGAGGACCGCCGCCTTCAGCCGCGCCGGGTAGTCCTCGAAAGGCCGGTGCGCGGAGAGCATGTCGTTGTAGGAGGAGACGATCGCGATGTTCGGCTTCACCAGCCCGCGCAGCGCGGACTTGTCGGCAGGTTCGGCGGCGGCGAATCCGTGGGCCAGGTTGGCGCACGCGAGACGTCCGCGCGCCGGCCCCTTGTCGGCGGCGGCGCGCAGCCGCTCGAGGTAGGCGCCGCGCTCGGCCCGGCTGCGCCGGACGATGCGGTCGGTGACCCGGTCCAGAACGGGATGGCTCATACGGAAGTTCCTTCGTACCAGGCGCGTCCGTCGCGCTCGATGAGGGTGGTCGCGTCGGTGGGGCCGGACGTACCCGCCGGGTAGCGGCGCGGCATCCGGTCGGTGCGGTCCCAGGTCTGCAGGATCGGTTCGACCCACGCCCATGCGGTCTCGACCTCGTCGCGCCGCATGAACAGGGTCGGGTCGCCCCGCACCACGTCCATCAGCAGCCGCTCGTACGCGTCGGGCGAGGGCCGGTCGAACGCGTCGACGTAGTTCAGATCCAGGGAGACCGGGCGCAGGCGGATCCCGCCGGGTCCGGGTTCCTTGGCGGTCATGTGCAGGCAGATGCCCTCGTCGGGCTGCAGCCGGATCACCAGGCGATTGGGTTCGGTGGCGCCCTCGGCGCGGGGGAACATCGGGTGCGGAACGTCCTTGAACTGCACCACGATCTCGGAGCTGCGCTTCTCGAGTCGCTTGCCGGTGCGCAGGTAGAACGGCACACCGGCCCAGCGCCAGTTGCGCACCTCCGCGCGCACCGCGACGAAGGTCTCGGTGCGGCTGCCCGGGTTCTCCACCTCGTCGCGATAGCCGGGCACGGCACCGCCGTCGACCAGTCCCGGTCCGTATTGCCCGGTGACGGTGAATCTTTCGACGTCGTCGGGCGTCATCGGCCGAAGCGCCTGCAGCACCTTGAGTTTCTCGTCGCGCACCGTCTCGCGGTCGACGACCGTCGGCGGTTCCATCGCCACCAGGCACAGCACCTGCAGCAGGTGGTTCTGCAGCATGTCGCGCAGCGCCCCGGAGGTGTCGTAGTAACCGCCGCGGGTGCCCACCCCGAGGGATTCGGAGACGGTGATCTGCACGTGGTCGATCCACGTCGAGTTCCACAGCGGCTCGAGCAGGGTGTTGGCGAACCGGGTGACCAGCAGGTTCTGGACGCTCTCCTTGCCGAGGTAATGATCGATGCGGAAGATCTGCGACTCGTCGAACACCTCGCCGACCGCGTCGTTGATCGCATGGGCGGAGGCGAGGTCGCGGCCGATGGGCTTCTCGAGCACCACCCGCGAGGTCGGTTCGACGAGTCCGTGCCGGGCGAGGTGATGGGAGATCGGCCCGAACAGCGAAGGGGCGCAGGCGAGGTAGAACACGCGCACGGAGTCCGGGGGCAGGACGTCGTGCAGGGCGGACCAGTCGTCCCCGCCTGCGAAGTCGAGGCTCACGTAGTCGAGGCGGTCCAGGAACCGGGTGAGGGTGCCGGCGTCCAGCAGGGGCGCGGGCACGAAGCGCGCGAGCTCGCCGCGGACCTTGTCGCGGTAGCCGTCGGTGTCGAGGCCGGCGCGTGCGGCGCCGACGATCCGGCTGCCGGGCGGCAGCTGGCCGTCCCGATCGCGCAGGTAGAGGGCGGGCAGGAGCTTACGGACGGCGAGATCGCCGGTGCCGCCGAAGACGACGACGGTACAGGGGGCGGCGGGTGACATGGCGTGTCCTCCCGAATGAGGGGGTGAGGGCTGTCACTCGCAACCGTAGAGCATCTTCCGCACTGAAACAACAAACTTACGCATTTCTAAGAACAAAGTCCGGTGCGGTGCGGCCCCCGGGTGCGGCACCGGGCCCTCTCGGGTGCGCTTCCTTGGTTCAATGGCGGTATGAGCCGATCCTCCAGCGCGCCCGCCACAGCGGGCGAGGTCTTCGCCCTCGTCCGCGCCGGCGCCGCGACCACCCGAAGCGAGATCGGGCACCACACCGGGCTCTCCCGCACCGCCGTCGCCGCCCGGGTCGCGGCGTTGCAGGACCTCGGCCTCGTCGTCGAAACGGAGGAGGGGCCCTCGACCGGCGGGCGCCCACCCCTCACCCTCACCTTCGGGGCGGGGGCGGGCATCGTGCTCGTCGTCGCGATCGGCCGCAGCCGCACCCAGCTCGCCGTCTGCGATCTCGCCGGGGAACTGCTCCGCACCGAGGACCTCGAGCAGGAGATCGGGGCGAGCCCGGGGGAGCTGATGCCGAAGGTTGCCGCGCACCTCGCCGACCTGCGCGCCGCGCTCGGTCCCGGCGCGCCCCGCACCGTCGGCATCGGGGTCAGTCTGCCGGGCACCGTGGACACGGCCCGCGGCTGCAGCCTGGATTCGCCGATGATGGCCGGCTGGGACGGCGTCGAATTGCAGCCCTTCCTCGCGGACCTCGGCGGCGCACCGGTGTTCGTCGACAACGACGCGAACGTCATGGTCCTCGCCGAAAGGCTGGGCGAGCGAAGAAAATTCGACGACATGCTCCTCATCAAGGCGTCCACGGGTCTCGGGGCGGGCATCGTGTCGGGCGGTGTGCTGCAGCGCGGCGCGGTGGGCGCGGCCGGCGAGATCGGGCACACCAAGACCGCTGCGGCGCAGGGCGTCCTGTGCCGCTGCGGCGACGTCGGCTGCGTCGAGGCGATCGCCGGGGGCTGGGCGCTGGTCCGTGACCTGCAGGAGCAGGGCCGGGACGTGACCCACATCCGCGACGTCGTGGCCCTCGCCGTCGGCGGGGATGCGGAGGCGCGCCGCATGATTCGCGACAGCGGCCGGCGGATCGGCGAGGTGATCGCCGGGGCCGTCAACCTCCTCGACCCGGCGGTGCTCGTCGTCGGCGGTGACATGGCCGAGGCCTACGACGTGTTCGTCGCCGGACTGCGCGAGACCCTCTATCGCGATGCGGTGTCCGTGGCCACCCGCGCCCTGCAGATCCTGCCCTGGTCGCACGGCGATCGCTCCGGGATGATCGGTTGCGCCTCCATGGCTCTCGATCAGGTGCTCAGCGTGCGCGCCGTGGACCGGATGGTGGCCGAGCGGGGCCGCTGACCCGGTTACTCCGCCGGCTGACGGCGGATGAAGTCGGCCATGCCCGGGACGGTGAAGGCGATGCGACCGTGCTCCGGCGCCCAGATCAGGCCCTTGCGGATGGCCGAGTTGCGGACGTCGCTGACGCCGGTGGCCGTCGAGCCCATCAGCTGGGCGACCTTTCCGGACCGCGGTGCCTCCTCGCCGGCGGCGGCGAGCGCGGCGAGGTAGCGGCGCTCACGGTCGGTGGCCCGGTTCCAGCGCGACGGGAAGAATCCCTCGTCGAGGTGACGGCAGCCCACCTCGACGGCGAGCTCGGCATCCTCGAGCTGGAAGGGGCTGTGTGGAGCGATGTTCCAGATCGCCTTCCCGAACTCCTGCAGGAAGTACGGATAGCCCGCGCTGGCCTGGACGAGCACGGCGAGGGCGTCGTCGGTGAAGTCCCCGCCCTGGCGGCGCACCGGGATCCGCAGGGCGTCGGCGGCGGCGGTCGGCGAGAGGGGGCCGATGGTGCTGTAGAGGAACTGGCGCTCCGCGTACGAGCGGTTGCCGGCCAGGACCGCGGGAAGATTGGGCAGTCCGGCACCGATGAGGAAGAACGGCCATTCCCGCTGGCTCGCCCGGTGCTGGACGGCGAGCAGCGCCGACAGCAGATCGGAGTCGAGGTCCTGCATCTCGTCGACGAACAATCCGAAGGCACTGGATCTCGGCCGCAGTTCGGCGGTGATCGCCTCGACGAGTTCCTCGAGGTCGAGGTCGATGTCCCCGCTGGCCGCCGGGGGCTGGTCGAGGGAGAAGCTCGCGGTGGCCGGCCCGAGGCCGAGGCCGAGGCCGAGGGAGAAACCCCGGGCGAGATCGATGAGCGGATCGATCGCATGCTGGATCCGGTGCTTGCGGCTGTAACGGCGCAGTCCGACGGTCAGCTCCTGGGAGAGCTTGGCGCGGACGGCGCTGGTCCCGGCCTCGTTGGGTCGCGCCTCGAGGGCGATCGTCAGCCAACCCTGCCGGTCGGCGTGCTCGACGAGGGCGTTGAGCAGGGTCGTCTTCCCGACTCCCCGCAGTCCCGACAGGATGAGTCCACGGTCGTAGTTCTGCCGCTTGCTGCGGGCGACGAGGAGTTCGAACGCCCCGATCTGCTCGTCGCGTCCCTCGAGCGCCGGCGGCCGGAGGCCGGAGCCGGGCTTGAACGGGTTGAGCTCGAGGTCCATGCGGCGAGTATAGAGACTTATGGAGTTCTATCTTGAATTCTCCATAACCGACCATAACATCCCATAGTCGTCAGGCCTCTTTGCACTCTGGGGGCGATGGTGCAAATATGCACTCCATGGAGGAAAGTGCAACAAGTCCGTCCGGGCGGCGTAACCGCCGGATGGAGCGCACCCGGGCCGCGCTCGTCGGCGAGGCGCGCGCGCTGACCGCCCGTCATGGTCTTGCCGGGTTCACCGTGGAGGAACTCTGTGAGCGGGTGGAGATCTCCCGGCGCACCTTCTTCAACTACTTCCCGTCCAAGGAGGACGCGGTCCTCGGCGAGCCCCCGCTCAGCCTGACCCTCGAGGAGGAGGACGCCTTCGTGGCCGCCGGACGGCACGACGGGGACGGCATCTCCCCCACGCTGCTCCAGGACCTCGTCGCGGTGCTCCTCGCCCAGATCGGGCGCACCGACTTCACCCGTGAGCACGCGAAGCAGTACCACGACATCATCCACCGCGAGCCACAGCTGCTGCCCCGCATCCTGCACAACGGCGAGACCCAGCTCCGGCGGTTCGCCGAGGTCGTCGCCCGGAGAGAGAACCTGCCTCCCGACGATCCGCTGCCGCGGACCGTCGTCTACGCGCTCGCCGACATCACCCGGCACACCGCCGACGAGTTCTTCGGCGACGACACCGATCGCCCCTTCGCGGAGCTGCTGCTCCGCAACCTCGACACCGTCCGGCGCCTGTTCGGGCAGCGACTCGACCCCATCGAAACGGCAGGAAACCCGTGACCGCAACGTCGTCCCGCCCCGCGGCACCACCGTTGGTGCTCACGCAGCGCCGGATCTGGCTCATCTTCTCCGCGCTGATCGCCGGCATGCTGCTGTCGAGCCTCGACCAGACCATCGTCTCCACTGCGATGCCCACCATCGTCGGGCAGCTCGGCGGCGTCGAACACCAGGCCTGGATCACCACCGCCTACCTGCTGGCGACCACCATCGTGATGCCGATCTACGGAAAGTTCGGTGACGTGTTCGGCCGCCGCACCCTCTTCCTCGTCGCCATCGCGGTGTTCACCCTCGCCTCCGCCGGCTGTGCCTTCGCCACCGACTTCTGGTGGTTCGTGATCTTCCGTGCGATGCAGGGCCTCGGCGGCGGCGGCCTGATGATCCTTTCCCAGGCCATCATCGCCGACATCGTCCCGGCCGACCAGCGTGGCAAGTACCTGGGTCCGCTCGGTGCGGTCTTCGGTGTGGCCGCCGTCGCCGGCCCCCTGCTCGGCGGCTTCTTCGTCGACCACCTGACCTGGCACTGGGCCTTCTACATCAACCTGCCCGTCGGCGTGCTCGCCTTCGTGATCGCCTGGTTCACCCTCACGTTGCCCACGAAGCGACCCGAGAAGAAGGTCGACCTCCTCGGCGTCCTCACCCTCTCGACCGCTACCACGTGCCTGATCCTGTTCACGGACTTCGGTGGCGACCGGGGTTGGACCGATCCGCTGACCCTCGCGCTCGCCGTCGGAGTGCTCGTCGCGGCAAGTCTTTTCGTCCTCGTCGAGTCCCGCGCCGAGGATCCGATCATCCCGCTGTCGCTGTTCCGCAACCCGATCTTCGTCAACGCCACCGCGATCGGCTTCACCGTGGGTCTCGGCATGTTCGCGGCGCTGGCCTTCATGCCGACGTTCCTGCAGATGTCGTCCGGCACCTCGGCCGCGGTCTCCGGTCTGCTGATGATCCCGATGATGGCCGGCCTGATGGCCACCTCGATCGCCTCCGGCATCGCGATCACGAAAACCGGTCACTACAAGGCGTATCCCATCGCCGGTGCCCTCGTCACGGCCGCCGCGATGTTGTGGCTGACCACCCTCGAGGGCAGCACGCCGCTGTGGCTGATCTGCACGATGCTGTTCACCCTCGGCTTCGGCCTGGGTCTGATCATGCAGGTGGTCGTTCTCGTGGTGCAGAACGCCGTGCCGCCCACCGAGATCGGGACCGCGACCAGCACCAACAACTACTTCCGGGAGGTGGGCGCGTCCCTCGGTGTGGCGGTCTTCGGCACGATCTTCACCAACCGGCTGGCCGAGCAGCTCACCACCGTGTTCACCGGAGCCGGGGCCTCCCCGGAGCAGGCCGGCCAGGCGACCGCGACGCTCGATCCCGCGGCCCTGAGCCGGCTGCCGGACTCCGTGCGCACCGGCGTGGTCGACGCCTACGCCGACTCCCTCGCCCCGGTGTTCTGGTACCTGATCCCGTTCCTGTTGGTGGCGTTCGTCATCGCGTGCTTCCTGCGGCAGATCCCGCTGGCGCACGAGGCGGGCATGGTCGCCCGCGGTGAGGCGGTCACGGAGGAACAGCTGACGCACGCGGCAGGCGCGCAACCGCACCCCGCCGAGACCGGGAGTCGCCCGGCCCCGTGACGGCGTCCATGCGCACGGGGTCGGCCAGCGCCGCGCGAAGGCGGGACAACGCGCGATGCTGATCCACACGGACGGCCCCAGGCGTCGTCCGCAGGACGGCGGCGGACTCCTCCACCGACAACCCCTCGATCACCCGCAGGCGCAGGATGTCGCGTTGCCTGCGGGTGAGCGTCGAGAGCAGCGCTGCCGCACGCGCGCCTCCGGACCGTCCGCACACGGCGTCCGGCTGATTCCCGCGTGCGGTCGCCGCGGCGGTGTCGAGGTCCTGGGTGGGAGCTGTCATCGAGTCGTGCCTTCCTTGCTGTGGCATGACGCATCGCGTCCGTTCACGCACCCACACAACCGGACGAACCTCGGGCGGCCACGGGAGTGCGCCGTGGATGTGCTGGGAAGTGGGCCGTCGGTGAACCCGGCATGCGTCGGGGACACCCGTCACCGAAGTGTCGATGTCGTTGCGCTCCGGAATCGTCACCGCGCACACGGGGATCCGCTGCCGAGTGCGCAGCGGTCCGTTCCGTCCTGCGTCAGCACGCCGAACACCCGGTTCTTCGCATCGTCGCGAGTGGTGAGGACGACGTGGTCCCACAGGCCTCCGGCCGTGGCGTCGTCCTCGTCGGTGAGGTGCGGTCGCAGAACGGTCCATCGATGCCAGTGCCGCGCGAACGACGACTCGTTCACCACGCGCCCGCGAGCGTGCTGCCCGGCCTGCGCGACCTCTCGGGGCACGTCGAGGAAGACCAGCACCGGCGTCCAGCCTCGTCGCCGCGCCAGGCGGGCCGTCCAGTCGCGTCGGCGCCTGCGCGTGGCGGTGTCGTGAACGGCCACCGGCCCTTCGCTCCGGTGCGGTCCGGCCAGGAGGGTGCGCACCACGTCGAGGGTGTGCACGAGATGGACCAGTGGCCGATACCGGCGGTACGGCAGGCCCGGCGGCAGCACGGCCGCGAGGCGTTCGGCCCGGCGCTCCGGATCGAGAACGGTCAGACCCGGGATGTCGCGCTCGATCCGGCGAAGCAGGGTGCTCTTACCCGCTCCGGGAACGCCACCGGCCATCAGGAAGACGGCACTGTTGTCGCACCCGGACGGATGTCCCGGGTGGGGGAACCTCGGAGCTGAGGTGGTTATGACGATTCCTTTCCCTGCGGGCAGGTTCGTGATCGGTGCTGCCGTGTCTTCAGAATGTCGGCAAGGACTGGGCCGACGCTGAGTCCTTCCTGAGGTCCGGCTGTGAATCGGGCCGCACCTTCCGGGCCGGCTCTCGCGCCGCGGCCGGTCAGCTCGCACGCAGCTCAGCGAGTGCAGCGGCCGGGGCGGGGATCGGTACCCGCGACACGAATCGACAGGCGCACCGACGATCGCTGTCGCGGGTGGCTGCGAAGTGCGCGGCTGTGCGGCGCCGAGGACACGTCCCCGCAGCGTCGTCAGGTTTCCGCGGGCCGGATCCCCAGGATGCGGTGCCACCAGCGTCGACGCGGCGGCTCGGCGGTGTACTCGCGCAACGCTGCGGCCGCCGCCGCGGCCCGCTCGGCGCGTGTCGACCGCAGCTCCGCCCGGTCCGCGGCCCACTGGCGGACGACCGCTTCCGGATCGACCCGATGAACGGGAACCAGGGGACCGCTCGGTGCGCGCAGGCAGTCCACGATCCGCCGGTTCAGCTCCCGGACGATCTGCCGCACCGCCGGCTCGGAGGGCACGTCGCGCACGGTGTCGCGCAACCGCTCGACCTCCTTGCGCAGCTGCAGCGGGGGCGGCAGCAGGGCCTCGGTCGAGAGCCCTTCCCGGCGCAGGTAGTCCTTGACCCACCACAGCTCGTCGTCGCTGCGATGCGGAATCGGCTTGCCCGCGCCACGCAGGTTGTCGAAGTCGCCCCGCTCCTGCGCGACGCGGATCTGGCGTTCGATCCACGACTCGAAGGTGATGTCCGGCCGCTTGCGCTCGGTCATGGAGGCGATTGTCCTCCGCGAGGCGTCGGGTTTCACGCTCGGCGGGTCACCGGGACCGTCGCCGACACGCCGATCGGATCGGGGCGGAGGGGTGTCGAGACCAGGCGCCAGCGGCCGCATGCGCAGCGCTGATACCGCACCACGCCTTCGCTCGTCGGGTGGCGGGAGACCTCGGTCCAGTGGTGGCTGTGGGATGTCGGCATGCCACCAGCGTGGTGTAATGACATTGTGCATCTCAACCCTTACGGCGAGTATGCCGTGCGCCTCGCCGCGGAGCTGGTGAACGACCCACCCGCGACAGTCGACGCGCTGGTGTGCCGCTGCCTCGAGGCGGGCCTGGTGATCGACTTTCCCGTCGGCGCCGGCGACCTGCGCGACGTCGAGGCGATGCTCGAACGCTGGTGCGGGATCGTCGACGCGACCGGTGACGCCGAGCGTGCCGCGCTCGTCAACGAGATGCTGGCCGCCGCTTCGGCGTATCCGCGGATGACGAATCACGCGGGGGACGGCTGGCACCTGCACTACCGGGACGATCAGCATTCGCTCGCCGGGGTGCTCGAGGCGCTGATCTCTGTCGGTACGGCCCTGCACCTGGTGGGCCGGGGCATGCACCGACTCGGCCGCTGCGCCCTCGACGAGTGCGACGACGTCTACGCGGACACCTCCCGTAACGGGCGGCAGCGGTACTGTTCGCCGCGGTGCGCGAACCGCGACGCCGTGCGCCGGCACCGCGCCGTGCGCGCCGGCTGAACCGCGCCGTGCGCGCCGGCTGAACCGCGCTCAGCGCGGCGCGGTGCCGACGACGACGGTCGCGAAGTCGTCGTCGCTGTGTGCCACCTGCGGGGTCAGCCCGTTCCGGTCGAAGCACGCGGCGATCCCGTCGGCCTGCTGCGTGCTCGACTCGACCAGCAGATGTCCGCCCGGCGCGAGCCATCGTCCGGCCGCCGCTGCCACCCGGCGCAGCACGTCGAGGCCGTCGGCACCGCCGTCGAGGGCGATGCGGGCTTCGTGCTCCCGGGCGTCGGCCGGCAGGAGCGCCAGGTCCGCGGTCGGGACGTACGGCACGTTGGCGAGCAGGAGGTGGACGCGCCCGCGCAGTCCCGCGGGCAGCGGGTCGTAGAGGTCGCCCTCGTACACGTGGCCGCCGAACGCGGCGAGGTTGCGGCCCGCGCACTCCACCGCCGCCGGATCGAGGTCCGTCGCATGCAGTTCCACGTCGGCGACGGCCGCCGCCACCGCGGCACCGAGCGCCCCGGATCCGCAGCACAGGTCGACGACGACGCCCGGCGCGGCAAGCGCGACGGCGCACTCGACGAGGAACTCGCTGCGCCGGCGGGGGACGAAGACCCCGGGGGTCACGTGGATGCGCAGGCCGCGGAACTCGGTCCAGCCGAGAACGTGCTCGAGCGGTTCGCCGGCGGCGCGCCGGCGCACCGAGTCGGCGAGGTCGCCGGGCGTCCGGGCGGCGTCGATCAGCAGCCGCGCCTCGTCCTCCGCGAACACGCACCCCGCCCGTCGCAGGGTGGCGGCGACGGCAGTGACGTCCGGTGGGGGCGGCATGCGGTGGTGCCCGGCGGCGGGTCTCAGTCGGCGAGATCCTTGTATTCGGGATGCTTGTCGATGAAGCCGTCGACGAACGGGCAGATCGCCACGACGCGCTTTCCGCGGGCGCGGACGTCGTCGAGCGCGAACCGCACCAGCGTGCTCGACAGGCCCCGGCCCGAGTAGGCGTTGTCGACCTCGGTGTGGTCGAACACGAGCTGGACGTCGCCGTCGGGGTGGTACTGGGTGTAGCCGACGACGGTGTCGCCGTCGCGCAGTTCGTAACGCTGGCGCTGCGGATTGTGGACGGCGACGACGGACGGGTCGCTCATGGCATTCCTCCGGCTGTTCAGGTGTTCTCGAGCAGGTGCGTGCGCATCGCGGTGTACGTGTCCCCGAAGCGGGTCACGTCCCGGGGACCGAGCAGGTCGAACACGTAGGAGCGTACGGCCTCGACGTGCCCGGGACTGGCCTGGGCCAGCTTCGCGGCCCCGGCGTCGGTGAGTTCGGCCAGCATGCCGCGCTTGTCCTCGTCGCATTCGACGCGCCGGACCCACCCGGCGTCGACGAGGCGGCTGATCGCGCGGGTGACGCCGCTGCGGGTGGTGACGACGGCGTCGGCGAGCGCCCGCATGCGCAGCCGCCGGCCGGGGGCCTCCGAGAGCGCGACCAGCAGCTCGTAGTCGGTGAGGGACATGCCGGAGTCCCGGGTGAGCTGCCGGTCCAGGGCATTCATCAGCAGGCGGGTGCTGTCGAGGTAGGCGCGCCAGGTGCGCTGCTCGTCGTCGCTGAGCCACCGGGTCTTCGTCATCAGTCGAGGATAACCGGATGGTTGCTCAGGAAATCAGTTCGGCGTCACTCCTGCGGGGGACGGACCGGGTGCCGGCTGACGATGGAGACCCGGTTGAACGTGTTCATCGCCACGGCCACCCACGCGATCGCGGAGAGCTGGTCCTCGGTGAGGCGGGCGCGGGCGAAGGCGTAGTCCCGGTCCTGGGTACGACTGTCGGGCAGCTCGGTGATCGATTCGGCGAGGGTGAGGGCGGCCTGCTCCTGCTCGTTGAACAGGTCGGTGTCCCGCCAGGCCCGCAACACCGCCAGCCGCTGAGTGGTCTCGCCCTCGCGCAGGGCGTCCCGGACGTGCACGTCCAGGCAGTAGGCGCAGCCGTTGATCTGGGAGACGCGGATGTTCACCAGCTCCACGAGCCGACGCCCGAGTCCGGCGTCGGCCGTGGCCTGGCGTATCGCTTGGGCGACCGCGATCTGCGCCCGGTACACCGGGCGGGTCTGCTTGTCGATCGCGACGCGCTTGTCGCTCACTCCGGCGGTGAGACGTGCACGGAGATGTAGAGGGGTTCGCCGAGCTGCTCGAGCAGGCCCAGCTGGGTCTCCAGGTAGTCGATGTGCTCTTCCTCGTTCGCGAGGATCTCCTCGAAGATGCGGGCCGAGGTGATGTCGTGGACCGAACGCATGTACTCGGCGCCCTTGCGGAGCCGGTCGCGGGCCTCGATCTCGACCTGCAGGTCGGCCTCGAACATCTCCTTGACCGTCTCGCCGAGCCGCAGCGTGCCCAGGCGCTGGTAGTTGGGCAGGCCCTCGAGGAACAGGATCCGGTCGGTGAGGGTTTCGGCGTGCCGCATCTCCTCGAAGGATTCGGCGCGGGTGTGCGCGGCGAGCTTCGTCCAACCGTTGTTGTCCTGCATCTTCGAGTGCAGGAAGTACTGGTTGATCGCCGTGAGCTCGGCGGTGAGCTGCTCGTTGAGGTACTCGATGACCTTCTTGTCGCCCTTCATGGCGCCTCCCGGGGACCGAACGCGGATCGACCGCCGGGTATTGGGTCTAGACGGCGGTCTCGAGTTCGATCCTCTCATCCCGGTCGCGGGATGCGCGAACGATCGCCGAGATATTCCGGACGCAGCGTCCGCAGTCGGTGCCCGCGCGGCAGGCCGCCCCGATCTCGCGTGTGCAGCGCGCGCCGGCAGCGATGTGGGCCTCGATGTGCCGGTGCGAGAGAGCGTGGCAGCTGCAGACGATCATCGAGGCCCTCCTGGACATACTACTTAGGTTCACCAAACCTTACCTCACTGAGGTGTGGCTTACCTGTGAGCGTAGTCACAGTCCAGCGGTGGGCGCCCCGGGCAAGTGCCCAGTCCCGACCCAGGGCGCCCGGGCTCAGTGCTGCTGGGACTGCAGCTGCGACGCCACCACCTGGTTGATCCGCTGCAGACCACCAGGGGTCAGACCGGGCAGCTGCCCTTCGATGGTCCGGACGACCGCGCTGTCGTCGATCACCTTCTCGCTGGACTGGATGAGCACGGTCCCGGCGCCCGTGAAGTCGAACTGCCGTTCCTCCCCGGACTGCACGCCGAACATGCGCGCCCCCGCAGCCACGAAGCCGTTCACCCACGCCTCGTCGTAGTGGTGGCTCGGCGACGGGCAGTCCGCCCAGCCGACGAGCGCCTCGGGGTCGACCCGCAGGGGCGGCTCGGCGAACATCACCGGCCCGTTCGACGAGGCGAGGAACTTGCCGGTGCCGATCAGGGTGAGGAAGCCGGGCACGATCGACTGGTTCAGCGACAACCCCGGCTCGAAGGCGAGCAGGTTCGCGGCCCGGATGGTCAGATTGCCGTCGTCGAGGTCGTAGGAGTTGATGTCGTAACCCCGGTCGCCGATGATCAGCTTCCCGTACCCCTCGGCGACGACGTAGTCGCCCATGTACAGCGGCGCCGAGAACTGATGCGCGACCATCTGCAGGAGTTGGCCCTGCAGACCGTGCGTGAGCGAGGTGAACTGCACCTGCCCGTAGTAGGCGATCATCGCGCCCTTGGACAGGAACCACGGGCTCTGCAGGTCGATGCAGAAGGCGTAGTGATTGCCGGGCAGGTTGTCGCTGCCGACGAGATGAGAGGGATTGAGGACGACGCTCACAGTTTCTCCTCGGACGCTTGCACGTAGACGATGCCCTGACCGGTGCATTCGAGCTGAAGGCCCTCGCCGCCGCTGCGGCCGGCGTTGCGCCAGCTCATGGCGGACTTCAGTTCCGTCCGCACCGGTCCGGACGCGGCGATGAACGACTGCGGGTCGACGACGACCGGGGCCGGACCGCCCACCTGCAGTTCGAGGAAGCCGCCGTGCCCGAGCAGCACCGCGGTGCCGCGCCCCGACAGCTGGGTGGTGAACATGCCGGTGCCGGTCACCATGCCCGTCGCGGCGTTGCGCAGCGCGCCGAGGAAACCGCCGCCCCCGCCGCCGCCACCGCCCGCCGGCGGCGCCGACATCGACACCACCGAACTCTGCAGGCTCGCGGTGTAGCCGAGCAGCCGCGACGCCTCCACCCGCAGGTCACCGCCGGCGGACAGGTCCACCACGTGCACCTCGAGGCCGCGGAAGCCGTAGTGGACGACGCCGTTGCCCTGCGCGAGCATCGTGCGTTCGTGCTCGCCCTGCATCATCCGTCCCGCCATTCCGGCGATCCCGCCCATGCCCGGCATCCCGCCGGCGCCGGGCACCTGATGCGGAGCGAACTGCACCATGCCCGTATAGAACAGCATCGCCCCGCGGCGGGCGACGACCGGACCGGACTGGTTCAGATCGACCTTGACGACCTTGCCGTTGATCTTCGAGAACATGCTCTCCCTCACCGCTCCGCCGGCTGGATGGACACGACGCCCATGCCGTCCCACCGCAGCGAGAACGCCTCGCCGCTGCCCTGCCCGACGAACGTGCGCCACGAGACGTCGGTGACGAACGACTGGCTCAGCTGTCCCTTCGCGCACACGAACGCGTCCGGGTCGACGACGAGCGGATACTGCGGGGAGACCTCGAGGTGGATCAGTGGACCGCCGGCCGAGAGCAGCGCCACTTGCCCGCTGCCGGTGACCGTCGTGGTGAACAGGCCCTGGCCGCTCATGTTGCCGCGCACCCCGGCGAACGTGACGTTCGTGCCGAGGTTGCCGTTCAGGGCGAGCAGTTGCTCCGATTCGACCTGCAGTGTCTCGTTGTTCAACTCGAGCACCGTGACGTCCTGCCCCTGGTGGGCGAGATAGACCACGCCGTTGCCGCTGCACTCCATCAGCGACAGACCCTCCCCGGTGGCCCGCTGGCGCAGTCCGGCCAGCACGCCCTCGCCCCCGCCGAACCCGGCCGACTTGAACTGCACCTGGCCCTCGTACGCCACCATCGACCCCGACAGTGCCCGGACACTGGTGTTGTTCAGGTGCGCCTCTATGACCCGTTTCGATTTCTCGACCAGTCGCATGCGGGAAGACGATAGACGCTCGGCCGCCGGTTCGCCCTTCCGGCTCGGCGCCCGGTGGCGCGGACACCCCACAATGAGTGCGTGCCCGATGCTCCCGACCGGTCCCTGCTCGGCCGTGCCTTCGCAGTGCTGGGCGCGTTCACCGCCGAACGGCCGCGCCTGACCCAGTCGGAACTGAGCCGCCGGACCGGACTGCCCCTGCCGACGGTGTTCCGGTTGTGCGGTCAGCTCGTCGACGCCGGAGCGCTCGAGCGCCGGGCGGACGGCAGCTACCAGATCGGGGTGCGGGTGTGGGAACTCGGTGCCCTCGCGCCGCGGGCTCACGGTCTGCGCCAGGTGGCGATGCCCTATCTCGAGGACCTGTTCGACGCGACGCGGGAGAACGTGCAACTCGTCGTCCGCGAGGGGCTCGAGGCCCTGTACGTGGAGCGGCTCTCGGCGCGCGGTGCCGTGCCCGTCGTCGGCCGGGCCGGTGGCCGGCTGCCCCTGCACGCGTCGAGCGGTGGGTTGGTGCTGCTCGCCCACGGCGGGCCGGAGCTGCTGCAGGAGGTGCTCGATGCCGGACTCGAACGGTTCACCCCCGCCACGATCGTCGACGAGTCCCGGCTGCGGCGGGTGCTCGACGACATCCGTCGGACCGGTGTCGTGATCGCCCGTGAGTACCTGAACGTCGGCACGATGGCGATGGCGGCGCCCATCCGGGAACGCTCGGGCCGGGTCGTCGCCGCGGTGTCGGTGGTGGTGTCGGTCGAGGCGGATGCCGCGCCGCTGATCCCGGCGATGCGGGCCGCCGCCAGCGGCATCTCCCGCAGGCTGACCTGAAAGCCGTCTTTCGTTGAGTGAAAGCGGGGGGTGACGACGTGGTCCTTCCTCCCGGACAGTGAGGGGCATCACCGATCGTCCCCGTTTCCGAGGAGTCTTCCCATGAGCGAGTCCCGCACCCAGGTCGCGATTGTCGGCGCCGGCCCTGCCGGCCTGATGCTGTCGCACCTGCTGCATCTGCGCGGAATCGAGTCCGTCGTGCTCGAGGCGCGCTCCCGGGAGGACATCGAGGCCACCATCCGTGCGGGCGTGCTCGAGCAGAACACCGTCGACCTGATGGTCGAAACCGGGGTCGGCGACCGGCTGAAGGCCGAGGGGTACGAGCACCACGGCGTGGAGTTCCGTTTCGGGGGCCGAGGACACCGCATCGCGTTCGACGAACTCGTCGGCCGTGCGGTGACCGTCTACCCGCAGCACGAGGTCAACAAGGACCTCATCGCGCGCCGCCTCGCCGACGGTGGCGACATCCGCTTCGGTGTCTCCGACGTGCAGGTCCACGATCACCTCACCGATCGGCCCTACCTCACCTACACCGATCCGCAGGGCGACCCGCAGCGTCTCGAGGCCCTGCTCGTCGCCGGGTGCGACGGCTCGCGCACCAGCACCCGCGGTCTCATCCCCGAGCCGCAGATCCGCACCGACCACTTCCGTCAGTACCCGTTCGCGTGGCTCGGCATCCTCGCCGAGGCGCCGCGCTCGTCCGAGGAGCTGATCTACGCGCGGCACGAGCGTGGCTTCGCGCTCGTCTCGACCCGGACCGCCGACGTGCAGCGGCACTACCTGCAGGTCGATCCGGACGACGACATCGCGAACTGGTCCGACGACCGCATCTGGAGCGAACTGCACGCCCGGGTCGACGGGGAGGGTGCCGAGATCAAGGACGGCCGGATCTTCGAGAAGTCGATCCTGCAGTTCCGCAGCTTCGTGTGCGAACCCATGCAGCACGGCAACCTGTTCCTCGCCGGCGACGCCGCGCACACAGTCCCGCCCACCGGCGCCAAGGGCCTCAACCTCGCAGTCGCCGACGTCTTCGTGCTCGCCCGGTCGATGGACGAGTACCTCGCCCGCGGCGACCGCGCCCGGCTCGACGGCTACACCGAAGAGGTCCTGCCGCGCGTGTGGCGGGCCCAGCACTTCTCGTGGTGGATGTCGTCGATGCTGCACACCCACCCGGGCAACAGCCCGTTCGACAACAAGCGGCAGGACGCCGAGCTCGACGCGGTCACCCGCTCCGTCGCGGGACGCACCCTGATCGCCGAGCAGTACACCGGCTGGCCGCTGGTCTGAGACGCGGGAGTTCGCTGCGCGGTCCGCTCGGCGTCGGCCGACCGGTCGCGCCGAGCGGGCCGTGACCGCGGCATCGGCCGAGTAGCCCCGACGACAAGCTCCCACTGGACGCGGCATCCGTCAGTACGACGCGCGGCCGCCACTCGCGTCGTACACGGCGCCGGTCGAAAAGCTCAGCGCGTCCGAGGACAGCCAGGCGACGAGTTCGGCGATCTCGTCGGGCCGGCCCATCCGGGCCATCGGCGTCAGGCTCTGCGACCGGGCCAGGATCGCCGGATCCGTTCCGGCGTTCATCGGGCTCTCCACCGCCGCGGGCGCAACCACGTTGGCGAGCACCCCGGTGGTCGCGATCTCCTTGCCGAGCGACTTCGTCAGCGCGATCACCGCGGCCTTGGACGCGGAGTAGGCGCTCTGGTTCGGGTTGCCGTCCTTGGCGGCGATGCTCGCCAGGTTCACCACCCGGCCCCAGCCGGCGTCGATCATGGCGGGCACGAAGGCGCGGCACATGAGGAACGTGCCGTCGACGTTGATGCGGAACGTCCGCTGCCAGTCCGTCAGGGCGGTGTCGACGAGCGGGGCCGACGGACCCACCACCCCGGCGCTGTTGACGAGGATGTCGACCCGCCCCAGGCGTGCGCGCAGCCGGTCGACGGCCTGGGGATCGGTGACGTCGACGTGCTCGTCGGCACCGTCCGCGACGTCGGCGGTGACGACCCGGATGCCTTCGGCGGACAGCCGCCTCGCGCAGGCCGCACCGATTCCGCTCGCCCCGCCGGTGACGAGCGCGGTCGCGCCCGAGGGATAGGTCACCATGCGCTCGCTCCTCGCGGGTGTGCCGGTAGTAGTCTGAATCCATGTGCGAAATCGAAACAATCGACGACGCACCATGTACGGATCTGGATATACGGCTGTAGGCGCAGCCGTCAAGTCCCCGGAGGGATCGAGATGGAGATCCGCTGGCTTCAGGCCTTCGTCGCCGTCGCTGAGGAACTGCACTTCGGGCGGGCGGCCGCCCGCTTGCAGATGGCGCAGTCGCCGCTGAGCCAGACGGTGCGCAAGCTCGAGAAGGACCTCGGTGTGCCGTTGTTCGAACGCAATACGCGCAGCGTCGCTCTCGCGGCCGGGGGGCATGCCTTCCTGCCCCACGCCTACCACATTCTCGAAAGCGTCGAGACGGCACGACAGGCCACGCGCGCGTCCGCCGGCGGAGTGTACGGCCGCATCAAGATCGGGTTCACCGGTGTGCTGAACCATATTTCGCTCCCCCCGCTGACGCGGGCGCTGCGGCAGCGGTACCCGGACATCGAACTCGATCTCGTCGGCCGCATCATGACCCGGGAGGCCGTCACCCAACTGGAAAGCGGCGCATTGGATCTCGCGTTCGTCGGGCTGCCGGTCCAGTCCACGGCGGTGGCCACCCGGCTGATCCGCCGCGAGTCGTTCGGCGCCGTGCTGCCCTCCGACCACCCGCTCGCCGGGGAGGCGGAGATCGACCTGCACGACCTCGCGGACGACGGCTTCATCACCACGCCGCTGTCGGCGGGGTCGGCCCTGCAGGAGAGCGCCATGCGGGCCTGCCTCGACGCCGGATTCCGCCCGCGCGTGGTCCAGGAGATCACCGACCCGTACATGATCCTGGTGCTCGTCTCGGCCGGTGTGGGAGTGGCGCTGATGACGTCGAGTATCGCGACGATCACGCCGCCGGGCACGGTCTTCGTCCCTCTCGCCGATGAATCCGTCTACATGCACCACGGGATCGGCTGGTCACCGCGCCGCGTGTCCCCGGCGCTCGAAGTCGCCTTGCGGGTCGCCGAGGAGATCCTTCCCACTCCGGATTGAGACGACAATCGTCTTTATCTGAGACTTTTTCAGTGTTGGACGCTGCATAGTGCGGCGTGTCAGGCTCGTTCCGTTCCGGCGACTGTGAGGGCCATCACCGAAGGCCGACTCGGCGTCCGTCGGATCCTGGGACGAAAGGAACGCCATGGCGAACACACACGCTGCCGGCCCCGACGGACGACCGAACGAGAACGCCCGCCGGGCGGCCATCTCCGGTTTCCTGGGCAGCACCCTGGAGTACTACGACTT
This sequence comes from Rhodococcus sp. DMF-1, assembly GCF_021441945.1. NCBI lineage: Bacteria > Bacillati > Actinomycetota > Actinomycetes > Mycobacteriales > Nocardiaceae > Rhodococcus > Rhodococcus sp. DMF-1. The sequence goes on along the minus strand of NZ_CP090442.1, from coordinate 4,196,840 downwards.
CTTCATCTACGGCTCCGCCGCAGCGCTCGTCTTCGGGAAGATCTTCTTCCCCGGCGACGGAGCGACGTCGACGCTGCTGTCGATCGGCACCCTCGGCGTCGCCTACATCGCCCGCCCGCTCGGCGCGGTGCTGTGGGGGCACTGGGGCGACAAGTTCGGCCGGCGCAACGCCCTGCTGGCCTGCCTGCTGCTGATGGGCATCGCCACGTTCGTGATCGGCTGCCTGCCCACCTACGAACAGATCGGCATCGCCGCACCGGTGATCCTGGTGCTGCTGCGCCTGCTGCAGGGCCTGTCGGCCGGCGGTGAATCCCCGGGCTCGTCGTCCCTGACACTCGAGCACGCCCCGGCGAACCGGCGCTCGTTCTTCACGTCGTTCACCATGAGCGGCATCATGTTCGGCATCGTCATCTCGAGCCTCGTGTTCATCCCGGTGGCGTCGCTTCCCGACGAGGCGCTCTACTCGTGGGGCTGGCGAGTGCCGTTCTGGCTCAGCATCGTCGTCACGGTGGTCGCGGTGTGGCTGCGCCGCAAGCTCGACGAACCCGAGGTGTTCGAGGAACTCCAGGAGAACGGCGACACCGCCGCCCTCCCCGTCGTCGAGATGTTCCGGTCGCACTGGCGCACCGTCGTGCGGATCAGCCTCAGCGCCACGTTCGCCATGATCAACACGATCGTCAACGTCTTCGCGCTCGCCTACGCCGTGCAGGTCGAAGGCTTCGAGCGCTCCACGATGCTGTGGGCGATCGCCACCGCCAACTTCGTGGCGGTGCTCAGCCAGCCCGTCGCCGGGCTGCTCGCCGACCGGATCGGCCGCAAGCCGGTGTTCGTGTTCGGTGCCCTCGGCTCCGGCGCGATGGTGTTCGTCTTCTTCCACGCCATCGGAACCGGAAGCGCGCCATTGGTGTTCGCCTCGGGAATCGTCCTGATCGGTTTCTTCTACGCCATGCCGAACGGTGTCTACCCGGCCTACTTCCCGGAGCAGTTCCCGGCGCGGGTGCGCTACACCGGCATGGCCGTGAGTCTCATGCTGGGTCTGCTCGTCGCCGGATTCACCCCCGCCGTCGCGCAGCTGCTCTCGGCGGGCGACACCAGCAACTGGACCCCGGTCGCCTGGATGTGCCTGGGCTTCGCGGTGCTGTCGTCGATCGCCGCCCTCACCGGGCCGGAGACCTACCGCACCCGCACCGAGGACCTGGGCGAGCCTCGCCCGGCGTCAGTGGCGCGACCGGCGCAGGAACTCGTCCGCAGCGACGTCTGACCGGCCACCGAGCCCCGGCGCCCGAGGCGCCGGGGCCACGGCCCGTCCCATCCCGTAGGAGTAACCGTGACCCCGTCCACCGCCCGCCACCGCATCCGGCTCGTGGGGGCAGGCATCGCCTCGTCCCTGTCGCCGGCCCTCCACGCGCGCGAGGCCGCCGCACTCGGCCTGACCGACTACCGCTACGAACTGCTCGACCTCGAAGCGGAGAACGTACCCGTCGAACGCACCGGGGGCCTGGTGCGCTCCGCCGTCGCCGACGGCTGCACCGGGCTGAACATCACCCACCCGTGCAAGCAGGTCGTCCTGCCGGTCCTCGACGATCTGTCCGACAACGCCCGTCTGCTCGGCGCGGTCAACACCGTCGTCGTCCGGAACGGGCGCCTGATCGGCCACAACACGGACCACAGTGGATTCCTCACGGCGTTGCGGCGCGGGTTGCCGGCCGCCGCGCTGGATGCGGTCGTGCTGGTCGGTGCGGGCGGCGCCGGCTCGGCCGTGGCGTACGCGCTCGCCGCCGCGGGTGTCGCGAACCTGCGGATCGCCGACGTCGACACCGTTCGCGCCGCGGACGTCTGCGCACGACTGTCGGCCGTCTTCCCCTCGACACGGGCCACGGCTCTGCCGGTGGAGGCGATCCCGGCCGCCCTGCGTACGTGCACCGGGGTGGTCAACGCCTCGCCGATCGGCATGGTCGGCCACTCGGGAACGCCGTTCGACGTCGCTGCCCTGCACCCCCGGCTGTGGGTCGCGGACATCGTCTACCGGCCGATCCGAACCGAACTGATCTCCGCCGCCGCGGTTCTCGGCTGTGACGTGCTCGACGGCGGACAGATGCTCGTCGCCCAGGCCGCCGACACGTTCGCGTTGCTCACCGGCATCGACCCCGACGCGGACCGCATGCGACGTCACCTCGACGAGCTGCTGTCGAACCAGGTCCTCGCCACGCACCAGGAGGCACGATGACCACCACCCCCGCGTTCGCGCGGCCCCTGGACATGGGTCCCGTCCGGTTGCGCAACCGCTTCGTGTCGGCGCCGATGGAACGCAACTACTGCGAACCCGACGGCTCGATGACCGACGCCTACATCGCCTATCTCGAACGACGTGCCGCCGGCGGTGCCGCGCTCGTCTTCACCGAGGCGAGCTATGTGCGGGCCGACGGCAAGGGCCGCATCCGGCAGATGGGGGTCGACGTCGACGACCGCATCCCCGGCATCGCCCGGCTCGCCGAGGCGGTGCACGCGCACGGCGCGCTGCTCGGGGTCGAACTCAACCACGGTGGCCGCACCGCGCAGGGAGCGGTCAGCGGGTTCGTCCCGGTGGCCCCCACCCCGATTCCGTGCGCAGTGGTCGGCGGCGAGATGCCCGAGCAACTCGACGGCGACGACATCGAGCACATCGTCGAGTGTTTCGGTGAGGCCGCCGCGCGCTGCGCGGAGGCGGGCGTCGACGTGATCTCCCTGCACGGCGGCCACGGCTATCTCATCCACCAATTCCTCTCGCCCGCATACAACCACCGCGACGACGAGTGGGCCGACCCGGCACTGTTCCTCAACCGGGTCATCGATGCGGTCCGCACCATGGCACCGGGTATCGCTCTGGGACTGCGCTTCTCGGCGTTCGAGGCGGTCGACGGCGGGCTCGATGCGCAGACGACCCGCGAGCGTATCGACGCGGTCGACACGCACCGGCTGGACTTCCTCGACGTCTCGGCGGGCAACTACGAGTCGGGGCAGTGGATCATCCAGCCGGGGGAATGGCAGCGCGGTCTGCTCGCCCCCTACGCCGAACCGTATGCCCGCGACTTCGCCATCCCGGTGGGCGTCGCCGGCCGGATCAACACTCCCGAGACGGCGGAACACATCATCGCCTCCGGCCGCGCCGATTTCGTGAGCCTGGCCCGGACGCTGCACGCCGACCCGGACTTCCCGAACCGGGCGCTGGACGGAGGCCGCTACCGGCCCTGCATCGCCTGCAACTTCTGCATCGACAACCTTGCCGCAGGGCCGATTCCGTGTTCGGTCAACCCCTGGGTCGGCCGCGAGCTCGAGCAGCCGACGAAACCGGCCGGGACCCCGGTGCGGGTCGCCGTCGTGGGCGGCGGCCCGGCCGGTACGGCGGCAGCGCGCGAGCTCGCCCTGGCGGGCCACAGCGTCGACCTCTACGACGAGCGCGACACCCTGGGCGGCGACTTCGCGCTGGCCTCCCGGCTGCACGAGTACCCGGAGTACCACCGGATCGTCGACTGGTACCGCGACGAACTGGCCGACCTCGACGTCACCTGCCACACCGGCACTCGGGTCGACGCCGCGACCCTGGCGCCGCTCGGCTTCGACGCGGTGGTGCTCGCCACCGGCGGACGCGGGCCCGCGATCGACATCCCCGGTGCCCACACCCGGTCGATCCGCGACGTGCGGGAGTTTCTCGCCTCCGGAGACCCTGCGCCCGAGGCGATCACGATCTTCGGTGCCGACCGGGAGGCCGCGGCCGTGGCCGACGATCTGCTCCGGCGCGGGACGACGGTCGTGCTGATCGGCCCCCAGGAGACGATCGCGCACGACGTCGGCCGCCGGGCGAAGATCGTCCTGTTGCCCCGGCTCGCGGCGAGCGAACGCCTCACCACACACCTGTCGTCGATCGTCACCCGGATCGAACCCGAGCACGTGGTCGTCTCGACGAACGGGCGCGAACGCACCGTCGCCGCACCCGGTGAGCTGCTCGTCTCGCACGGCATCGAGCCGCGCACCGACCTGCTGGCCGATCTGCGCCGGCTCGAGCCCCGCCTCGGCGTGCACTGCGTCGGCGACGCGAGCGGCGACGGCGGATCGATCCAGGCCGCGCTCGTCACCGCCGCCGACGTCGCCGTCCGGATCACCGAGGCCGCCGATTCGCGCGTGGGAGCCGGCGCATGAGCGCGGAGACCACCGCACCCGCGCCCGATTCCGTCCGCACCGCACTGCCGCGCCTGGGCCTGGGCACCTGGCCGCTCGTCGGGCCCGACGCCACCCGCGCCGTGCTCACCGGCATCGAGGCCGGCTACCGGCTGATCGACACGGCCGCGATCTACGGGAACGAGGACGCCGTCGGTGCCGCCCTCGCCACCTGCGGCGTGCCCCGCGAGGACCTGTTCGTCACCACGAAACTCCGCGGCAGCGACCATGTGTCCGGGGACGTCCGCGGCGCCGTGGAGCGCAGCCTCGAGCGCCTGGGCCTCGAGCGGCTCGACCTGTTCCTGATCCACTGGCCGCTGCCGCGGTTCGACCGGTATGCCGCGGCGTTCGAGGCCATGCTCGAGTGCCGCGACGCCGGGCTCGTGCGCTACGTGGGGGTGTCCAACTTCCTCGGTCACCACCTGCGCAGGGTGGTGGCCGAGACCGGGGAGGCGCCCGCCGTCAACCAGATCCAGATGGACCCGTCGCTGGCCCGGCTGCCCGTCCGCCGCGCGAACGACGAACTCGGCGTGTTCACGCAGTCGTGGAGCCCGCTCGGCCGCGGCGAGGTGCTCGCGGCCCCCGCCGTCGCCTCGATCGCGGACCGCATCGGCTGCACCCGTGCGCAGGTCGTGCTTGCCTGGCACCTCGCGCAGGGCGTCGTGCCGGTCGCGCGGTCGGCGAATCCGGCGCGCCAGGCCGAGAATCTGGCCGCCGTCGACGTGGCACTCACGGCAGCGGACGTCGCCGCGCTGAACCGGCTGGACCGCGGCGAAGCCGCAGCCCGGGACGTCGAACGAGAGGAGCACTTCTGATGGCCCTCCGCGCAGGCATCGTCGGATGCGGAAAGATCGCGGGCAACCACGCGCACGCGCTGCAGCAGGTGCCCGGCGTCGAGGTCGTCGCGTGCTGCGATCCCGACCTGGAGCGCGCCCGCGCCTTCGCCGCCCGGCACGGTATCGCTCACGCCGTCGGATCGGTGGACGAGCTGTTCGGGCTCGGCCTCGACGCCTGCACCGTGTGCACCCCGCACCCCGTGCACGAACAGATCGTCGTCGCCGCGGCCGAGGCCGGGATCCACGTGCTGTGCGAGAAGCCGATCGCGGTGGACGTGGCCGCGGCCGACCGGATGATCGCGGCCGCCGACCGCGCGGGCATCACCTTCGGGGTGTTGTTCCAGCGTCGATTCTGGCCCGCGGCCCGCCGCATCAAGGCGGCGATCGAGGACGGCCGTCTCGGCGTGCCCGTTCTCGGGGAGGTGTCGGTGCTCCTGCACCGCCCGTCCCGCTACTACTCGGCCGACGCGTGGCGCGGGCGGTGGGACACCGACGGCGGCGGCGTCCTGATGACGCAGGCCGTCCATCAGATCGACATGCTGCAGTGGTTCATGGGCGAGCCCGTCCGCGTCGGCGGGTTCGTCGGCACCCGCTTCCACGGCGAGCACATCGAAACCGAGGACACGGCCTCGGCCGTCGTCTCGTTCGCCTCCGGCGGCACCGCGACGATCACCGCCACCACCGGCGCCGGCCACAACCTCGGCAACCGCGTCACGGTGATCGGCGCAACCGGGGCGCTCGCGAGCGTCCTCGAGTTCCCCGAGGGACGGGAGGGCGTCAACGAGCTGTGGACCGTGCCGGGCGAGGTGGAGCTGCGGTCTCCGTATTCGCCGGCTGTCGACGCCAACCTCGACGTCCGCGACATCAACGCCGGGCTCACCGACTTCCACACCCTGCAGGTCCAGGACTTCGCCGAGGCGGTGCTGACCGGTCGCCGGCCCGCGGTGACCGGCCGCGACGCCCGCGCCTCACTGGCCGTCGTCGCCGCGATCTACGAATCCTCCCGCACCGGCAGAGTCGTCGAACTCTCGCCCGCACCCACCCCCGTCCCGTCCGGCAAGGAGCCCCGATGAACCCCGCCACAGTGTCCGAATCCCTCACCTACGACGTCGTCGTCGTCGGGTCCGGTGCCGGCGGGCTGTCCGCGGCCGTGGCTGCCGCCCACGGGGGCGCCTCCGTGCTCGTCGTCGAGAAGGCGGACGTGTGCGGCGGCGCCACCGCCTGGTCGGGTGGATGGATGTGGACACCGCGGAACCTGTTCGCCCACGCCGACGGTGTGCACGAGGACCGCGCGCAGCCGCGCCGCTACCTCGAACACCGGCTCGGGGACGAGTTCGATGCCGCCAAGGTGGATGCCTTCCTCGACGGCGCCCCCGAGATGGTCGAATTCTTCGAACGTCACACGGCGCTGCAGTTCGTCCCCGGTGCCGCCATCGCCGACATCCACGGTGACACGCCCGGCGCGGGCACGGGACACCGATCCGTCGCGCCGAAGCCGGTGAGCCTGCGCCGCCTCGGATCCGACGTCGCTGCGCTGCTGCGACGGCAGCTGTACGAGACCTCGTTCCTCGGCATGGGCATCATGGCCGGCCCGGACCTGCAGGCCTTCCTGCACTCGACGCGCTCCGGCCGCGCGTTCGTGCACTGTGCACGACGGGTCTCGACCCACATGCTCGACCTCGCCACCGAGCGCCGCGGCCAGCAACTGGTCAACGGCACCGCACTCGTGGGCCGGCTGCTGCGCTCCGCCCTCGACGCCGGCGTCGACATCCGGGTCGCCACCGCCGCCACCGCACTCGTCACCGACCCGTCCGGGCGCGTCACCGGAGTCCGGATCGACGGTCCCGGCGGTGCGCGTACCGTGTCCGCCCGCCGCGGTGTCGTCCTCGCCACCGGCGGGTTCACCCACGACATCGACCGGCGACGAGAGCTGTTCCCGCGGACTCCGAGCGGACGCGAACACTGGACGCTCACCCCGCCGACGACGACCGGCGACGGCATCTCACTGGGCGAATCCGTCGGCGGCCGCCTCGACCGCTCCCTCGCGTCACCGGTGGCGTACTGTCCCGTCTCCCTGGTCCGCTACCGCAACGGCAGGCAGGGGGTGTTCCCGCACATCCTGGACCGCGGAAAGCCCGGCGTCATCGGGGTGCTCGCCGACGGGCGCCGCTTCGTCAACGAGGCGCTCGGCTACCACGACTACACCCTGGCCATGATCGAACAGGTGCCGGACGGCGAGGAGGTGTGCTCCTGGCTGATCGCCGACCAGCAGTACCTGCGGTACTTCCCGCTCGGCATGGCCAAGCCCTTCCCGATCCCCACCTGGCCCTACCTGCGATCCGGATACCTCTCGAAGGGGCGCACGATCCGCGACCTCGCGGAGAAGATCGGCGTCGACCCGGACGGGCTCGAGAAGACCGTCACCGCGTTCAACGAGAGCGCCCGAGTCGGGGAGGATCCCGAATTCGGCCGTGGCACCACACCGTTCAACGTCAAGTCCGGCGACGCGGACAACCCCTGGCCGAACCCGTCCCTCGCCCCGCTCGAACGCGGTCCCTTCTACGCCGTCAAGGTCGTCCCGGGCAGTTTCGGCACGTTCGCCGGCCTGGTCACCGACTCGTCGTCGCGGGTGCTGAACGGCGACGACCGGCCGATCGACGGGCTGTTCGCGGTCGGTGTCGACCAGTCCAGCGTGATGGGCGGCCACTATCCCTCCGGCGGAATCAACCTGGGCCCGGCAATGACCTTCGGGTACCTGACCGGACGCCGACTCGCCTCGACCACAGGAGCCACCCGATGAGCACCCCACTCGGCCTCGCCGCCCTCACCGTCCTCGACACACCGCCGCTGCAGCACGTCGACCTCGCCGAGCGGCACGGCTTCGACACGATCGGACTGCGTCTGCTGCCCGCAGCGCCCGGCACCACCGCCTATCCACTGCACGAGGACGACGCCGCGCTCTCCGCACTCGTCCGGCGGCTGAACGATTCTCCGGTCGAGGTGTTCGATCTCGAGATCATCCGAATCGGACCGGATTTCGACGCGACGGCGTACGTGCCGCTGCTCGAGGCCGGGGCCCGGCTCGGGGCGAAGGCGGTGCTCGTCGGCGGCGACGACCGCGACCGTAGCCGTCTCACCGACTCGTACGCGCGGCTGGCGGAACTGTGCGCCTCCTACGGCATCGTCGCGAGCCTCGAATTCATGCCGTGGACCGCGGTTCCCGACGCGAAGACCGCGGTGGAGATCGTCGGGCAGGCCGACGGCCCGGCCCGCAGCGTCCTCGTCGACGCGCTGCACGTCGCGCGTTCGGCCACGTCGCCCGAGGACCTGGCCGCGATTCCGCGCGAGTGGCTGCACTATGCCCAGATGTGCGACGGCTCGGTTCCCGCCCCGCGTGACCACGCGGAGCTGATCCGGCACGCCCGCGAGGAACGCCTGGTGCCGGGGTCGGGGGGCATCGACCTGCCGGCGATCTGGTCCGCCCTCCCGGCGGGGCTGCCGGTGAGCATCGAGTTGCCGAACGAGCCGTTGCGCCGAGCGGTCGGCACGGACGTCTGGCTCGAGCAACTGATCACGGCGGCCAGGGCCGTACTGGGTCGGGTCCCGGCCGCCGCGACCATCGAGTAGCTGCGCCGCACAGTTGAATTCGCTCGGAACATCGAAATCCGCCCACGCCGTGACGTGGGCGGATTCCGGTTCACCGCACGGATCCTGTGTGCGTGGGGTCAGAGACCGAGGTCCTTGGCGATGATCGTCTTCATGACCTCGCTGGTGCCGCCGTAGATGCGGCTGACGCGGGTGTCCGCGTAGAGCCGCGCGATCGGGTATTCGAGGACGTAGCCGTATCCGCCGTGCAGCTGCAGGCACTTGTCGATGATGCGGCCCGCGGCTTCGGTGCTGAACAGTTTGGCACGTGCCGCATCCGGCACGGTGAGCTCTCCGCGGTCGTGCAGCTCGAGGGCGTTGTCGACCATCAACTGCACGGCCTGCAACTCGGTGGAGCATTCGGCGAGCACGAACTTGGTGTTCTGGAACGCGGCGACTGGCTTGCCGAACACCTTGCGGTCCTTGGTGTATGCGAGTGCGTGCTGCAGGGCGGCGGCCGCGGTGGCGGATGCGCCGAATGCGATCGTCAGACGTTCCTGCGCGAGGTTGTGCGTCAGGTAGGAAAAGCCCTTGCCCTCCTCACCGAGCAGATCCTGCACCGGCACCCGGACGTCGGTGAACGACAGTTCCGCGGTGTCGGAGGTCTTGAGGCCGATCTTCTCGATCTTGCGGCCGACGGCGAACCCCTCGGTGGTGGTGTCGACGACGAGGATCGACAGCCCGGCCCGCCGATTCTCCGGGTCGAACGGGGCCGTGCGGCACACCGTGAGGATGCGGTCGGCGAGCACACCGCCGGTGATGAACGTCTTCGCGCCGTTGACGATGTAGTGGCTGCCGTCCTCGGACAGCTTCGCCGTCGTCGAGATGTTCGCGAGGTCCGATCCCGTGCCGGGTTCGGTCATGGCGATCGCGAACATCAGATCGCCGGAACAGAATCCGGGCAGCCAGCGCTGCTTCTGCTCGTCCGTGCCGTACTCCATCAGGTACGGCAGGATCAGATTCGTGTGCACGGAGTAGGAGCCGAACGACGCGCCGGCCGCCGCGACCTCCTCGGCGACGACCGCGTTGAACTTGATCGACGACTCGCCACCGCCGCCGTACTCCTCGGGTGCCTGGATACCGAGGATGCCGAGTTCGCCGAGGCGACGGTAGAAGTCACGCGGAGGATGGCCGTCGGCTTCCCACTCGTGATGGACGGGTGCGACTTCCTTCGCGATGAAGTCGCGGACGGTCTTGCGGAACGCTTCGTGGTCTTCGTCGAACACCGTACGCTGCACGGTCGGTCTCCTCGGGTCTCGGGTAGATGGGGACTGCAGCTGAATCGGGACTGCAGCTGGATCGGGGCTACAGCTGGATCGGGGCTACAGCTGAATCGGGACTACAGCTGGATCGGGACTACAGTGCGTATTCGCGCAGGACACCCTTGCTGATGATCGTCTTCTGGATCTCGCTGGTGCCCTCGCCGATGAGCAGGAACGGTGCCTCGCGCATGAGCCGCTCGATCTCGTACTCCTTGGAGTAGCCGTAGCCGCCGTGGATGCGGAAGCTGGCCTGGGTGACCTCCGAGCAGTACTCGCTGGTGAGGTATTTCGCCATGCCGGCAGCGACGTCGTTGCGTTCGCCGGAGTCCTTCAGGCGTGCCGCGTTGACCATCATCAGGTGGGCGGCCTCGACCTTGGTGGCCATCTCGGCGAGCGAGAACGAGATCGCCTGGTGCTGGGCGATGGGCTTGCCGAACGTGGTGCGCTGCTGCGCGTACCGGGCGGCGAGCTCGAACGCGCGGACGGCGACGCCGCAGGCGCGGGCGGAGACGTTGACGCGGCCGACCTCGACCCCGTCCATCATCTGGTAGAAACCCTTGCCCGGGGTGCCGCCGAGAACGTCGGCGGCCTTGGCGCGGTAGTTGTCGAAGATCAGTTCGGTGGTGTCGATCCCCTTGTAGCCCATCTTGTCGATCTTGCCGGGGATCGTCAGGCCCGGGGCGACCTCGCCGAAGCCGGCGGGCTTCTCGACGAGGAACGTGGTGAGGTTCTCGTGCGCCTTGGCGGCACCTTCCTCGGTGCGCACCAGGGCGGCGACGAGGGTGGAGCTGCCGCCGTTGGTCAGCCACATCTTCTGGCCGTTGACCACGTAGTCGCCGTCGGCGTCGCGCTTGGCCTTCGTGCGGATCGCGGCGACGTCCGAGCCCAGTTCCGGTTCGGACATCGAGAAGGCACCGCGCGTCTCGCCGGTGGCCATCTTCGGCAGGTAGTAGTTCTTCTGCTCGTCGGTGCCGTGCTGACGCAGCATGTAGGCGACGATGAAGTGGGTGTTGATCACACCGGACACGCTCATCCAGCCGCGGGCGAGCTCCTCGACGCACAGCGCGTAGGTCAGCAGCGACTCGCCGAGTCCGCCGTACTCCTCGGGGATCATCAGCCCGAACAGGCCCATCTCGCGCATCTGATCGACGATGTCCTGCGGGTAGGTGTCCGAATGCTCGAGTTCCTGGGCGTTCGGGATGATCTCGCGGTCGACGAACCGCCGGACGGTCGCGAGGATCTCGGTCTGGAACTCGGTCAGGCCGAGGGTCTGGGCGAGGCGGGTCATACGGCGAGGTCCTTCTCGAGGGCGGGGAGGGTGCCGGCGGGAACCCGGATGGTCCCGTCGGTGGCGAGGCGATCGATCTCCTGAGGCGTCAGGCCCAGGTGCTCGGCGAGGACGGCGGCGGTGTCGTCGCCGTTGGCCGGCGCCGGCCGGGGGGTGGGGTGGATACCGTCGAACGACATCGGCAGGCTGGGGGCCAGGTGTCCGCCGACACGCGGCTGGTCGACGTACTGGAACACCGGATTGGCGGTCACGCGAGGGTCTTTCGCGATCTCGGCGAAGGTGCGATACCGCTCGTGCAGGATCGAGGTGCCCGCGAGGGAGGTGGCCACCTCGGCGGCGGTGTGCTCGCGGAACCACACGGCGAACAACGCGTCGAGCACCTCGCGGTGCCGGTAGCGGTCGCCCTCGTTGCGGAAGTCGGCGCCCAGGGCGGATTCGAGCGCGCCCACCGCGGTCGTCGTGCCGGTCAGGTCGGTCAGGTCCCGGAAGTGCCGCGGGGTCAGCGCGACGACCATGAAGGAGGCGCCGTCGGACGTGGTGAAGTCGCGCCCGTAGGTGCCGTAGACGGAGTTGCCGATGCGGTCGCGTTCGGGCCCGCCGAGCTGGGCCTCGGCGAGATAGCCGAGGTTTCCGGCGGTGGCGAGGGCGACGTCCTCGAGCGGCAGCACGATCTTGGCGCCCGCGCCGGTGACCTCGCGGCGGTGCACCGCGGACGCCACCGACAGCGCGGCGTAGAGACCGCATGCGAGGTCCCACGCCGGCAGCAGGTGATTGACCGGGCCGTCGTGGCCGACGGGACCGGTGGCGAGCGGGAAGCCGGCGGCGGCGTTGACGGTGTAGTCGACGGCGGAGCCGCCGTCGGCGCGGCCGAGGACCTGCACGTGGATCAGGTCGGGACGGATCGCGGCGAGGCTGTCGTAGTCCAGCCAGTCCCGCCCGGCCGCGTTGGTGACGAGCACCCCGGCGTCGGTGATCAGATCACGGATCAGACTGTGCGCCTCTGGATCCCGGAAGTCGGCGGCGAAGGAACGCTTGCCCTTGTTCAGACCCGCCCAGTAGATCGATTCGCCGTCGTCGGTGACGGGCCACCGATGGTAGTCGGCGGCCCCGCCGATCGGGTCCACGCGGACGACCTCGGCACCGAGCTGCGCGAGCGTCATGCCGCACAGGGGAGCCGCGATGAAACTCGAGACCTCGACGACCCGCACCCCGGCCAGGGGCGCGGTGGACGAGGGGAGCTCGTCGATGGAAGCAGTGGGGTTCATGTCGCCTGTCCTCATCCGCCCGGACGTCGGAGCCCGGAACGCGCCGACGAAGTTGTACGGCCAAATATGCAGCACCGCCGGACCGTAGGACCAACACCGTTCGGCTATAGGTCGGTTAGCGGCCGTCAATGGCCCCGTTCGCACCGCCGGAAGTCCATAGGTATCGGTGATCGGTCGATTCACCGACCGGACATTGCTTCAGTGACCTACACCACGTTGAATGGATGCCGAGCGCCTGATCGGTGCACATCTCTCGGTCGACGACGCACCGTCCGACCGACACATCCCTTCGAGCCATTAAGGGGACACTCCGGTGACCACTGGCGAAATCTCGCACGACGCAGCGCACGGCGCCCCGCCGAAGGGGGCTACCCCACTCGTCAGCGGCAAGCAGGCGTGGGGCATGACCGGCCTCGTGATCTTCCTGTACGTCGTCAACTATGCCGACAAGGCTGTGCTGGGCATCATCGCGCAGCCGCTGGCTCGCGAGCTGGGACTGTCCTCCTCCCAGATCGGCCTCGTCGGATCCTTGTTCTTCGTGACCTTCACGCTCGGCGGTTTCCTCGCCGGCCCCCTCAACAAGTACCTCACCCTGCGGTGGGCGCTGCTGGCGCTGGGCGCCGTCTGGTCGGTGGTCATGCTGCCGCTGGTCGTCTCGGCGAGCCTGATGATGCTGATCGTCACCCGCATGCTGCTCGGCCTGGCCGAGGGCCCCAGCTCCGCGCTCATGCACACCGCCGCGTACTCCTGGCATCCCCCGGCCAAGCGCGGCCTGCCCGGCGCGTTCCTCGCCGGCTCGGCGTCGGTCGCGAAGATCGCCCTCGCTCCGATCCTCGCCTACATCACCGTCCAGTGGGGCTGGCGCGCCGCCCTGATCGCGCTGTCGATCCTCGGTGCCTTGTGGATGGCGTCGTGGCTGACCGGCTGGAAGGAAGGCCCGTTCACCGCGACGGCCGTGAAGAAGGGGACCGGCGCCGCCTCCACCGAGCCGTCGGTGCCGTGGAAGAAGATCTTCCTCACCCGCACGTTCCTCAGCTGCGTCGTCCTGATCATGGTCGTCTACGCGCTCACCACCGTCGTGCTGACCTGGCTGCCCTCCTACTTCGAGGTGGGTCTCGGCTACAGCGCCCTGCAGGCCGGCTCGATGTTCGCCCTGCCGTCGATCGTCGGCCTGATCCTGATGGTCACGTCCGGTTCGGTCACCGACCGGCTCGCCCAGCGCGGCTACCGCTCCCGCGTCGTGCGGATCATCGTTCCCGGTGCCGGTGTCCTGATCTGCGGTTCCGTCCTGGTGTTCCTGCCCAGCATCGGCACCCCGGCCCTGGCGGTCGCGGCCGTGTCCATCGGCTACGGCTTCGGGGCGATCGCCTTCCCCCTCATCAACGCCGCGATCTCCGAGCTGTGCCCGCCGCAGCAGACCGCCGGCACGATGGGCGTGTTCCTCGCGCTCATGGCCGTCGGCGGCCTCGTCGCCCCCTACGGCACCGGTGTGCTCGTCGACAACGCCGCCACCGCGGCCGAGGGCTACGCGACCGCGTTCCAGGTCATCGGTGCGCTGGGCATCGTCGCCGCGATCCTGGTCCTGGTCTTCGCGAACCCGGAACGCGACCGCGCCGTCATCCGGTCGGAGGCCCCCGCGAAGGCATAGCTTCCGCCTAACGGAGCCATCCACCGAATGTCCTTTCCCCACCGGCCGGGTGCGTGATCGACTCGATATCGAGGGCCACCACCCGGCCGGTCGTCGTCTCCCGCTACTGCAAAGGATCCACCCATGCGCGATGCCGTGATCGTCGATGCCGTCCGCACCCCCGTCGGACGCCGGGGCGGCGCCCTGTCCGAGATCCACCCCGTCAACCTGTCGGCACATGTGCTGACGGCGCTGGCCGAACGGGTCGGGCTCGATCCGGGCACCGTCGACGACGTGATCTGGGGTTGCGTCAGCCAGGTCGGCGAGCAGGCCGGCATCGTCTCCCGCTCGGCGGTGCTCGCCGCCGGCTGGCCCGTGACGGTTCCGGCCACCACGCTGACCCGGGCCTGCGGTTCGAGCCAGCAGGCGGTCTCGTTCGCCGCCGCCACCGTCCTGTCCGGCCAGAACGACGTGGTGATCGCCGGCGGCGTCGAGGTGATGAGCCGGGTGCCGATGGGCACGGCCGCGAAGAACGGCGAGCACTTCCCGACGGAGGTGCTCGACCGGTTCGGCGTCGACGGCTTCAGCCAGGGCGTCGGCGCGGAGATGATGGCCGAGAAGTGGGGCCTGTCCCGCACCCTCCTCGACGAGTTCTCGCTGCGTTCGCACGAGCGTTCCGCCGCCGCGACCGACGCCGGAGCCTTCACCGGGCAGCTCGCGCCGATCGCCGGGCTGACCGCCGACGAGGGCATCCGCCGCGGCGGCAGTGTCGAATCGCTCGCCAAGCTGAAGACGGTCTTCAAGGAGGACGGGGTGATCCACGCCGGCAACTCCTCGCAGATCTCCGACGGCGCGGGAGCCCTGCTCGTCACCACCAGCGAGTACGCGGCCGCCCAGGGGTGGACGCCGATGGCGCGGATCCACACCGCCGTCGTCGCCGCCGACGACCCGGTCATCATGCTCACCGGACCGATCCCCGCCACCCAGAAGGCCCTCGACCGCTCGGGCCTGTCGCTCGACGACATCGGGGCCTTCGAGATCAACGAGGCGTTCGCACCGGTTCCGCTCGCGTGGCAGGCCGAGACCGGCGTCGACGACGCGCGCCTGAACCCGGTCGGGGGCGCCATAGCCGTGGGGCACCCGCTCGGCGGATCCGGCGCGATCCTCATGACTCGACTGGCACATCACATGCGCGACAACGGAATCCGATACGGTCTGCAGTCGATGTGCGAGGCCGGCGGCATGGCCAACGCCACCATTCTCGAACTGCTCTGACACGCACTTCACGCAAAGGAACGAAAGATATGGAACTGAAGGGTCTTTCCGTCGCGATCACCGGCGGCGCCTCCGGTCTCGGCCTGGCCACCGCCCGCCGCGTCCTCGACGCCGGCGGCACCGTCACCCTCGTCGACCTGCCCGGCTCACCGGGCGCCGACGTCGCGAAGTCCCTCGGTGACGGCGCCACGTTCGCTGCGGCCGACGTCACCGACGCCGAGCAGTTCGCCGCCGCCCTGGACGTCGCGCACGAGCGCGGCGGTCTGCGCGGGCTCGTGCACTGCGCCGGCGCCGGCCGCAAGATGCGCGTTCTCGACAAGGACGGCAAGGCCGGTTCGCTCGAGGACTTCGAGTTCGTGATCCGCCTCAACCTCATCGGGTCGTTCAACGCGCTGCGCCTCGGCGCCGAGCGCATGGCCGCGCTCGAGCCGGTCGACGGCGAGCGCGGTGCCATCGTGATGACCGCCTCCGTCGCGGCGTTCGAGGGTCAGATCGGCCAGATCAACTACTCGGCGTCCAAGGCCGGCATCGTCGGCATGACCGTCGTCGCCGCCCGCGACCTGGCGAGCAAGAACATCCGCGTCAACACGATCGCCCCGGGCATCATGGACACCCCGCTGCTGGCCCGCCTGCGCGACGACGTGCGGGCCTCGCTCGAGAAGACCGTGCCGAACCCGGCGCGCCTGGGCCGCCCCGACGAGTTCGGTCAGCTCGCCACGTCGATCCTCGAGAACGGCTACCTCAACGGTGAGACCATCCGGCTCGACGGCGCCATCCGCATGGCCCCGCGCTGAGGTGGCGACGATGAGCACCGACGTGCCGGCCCTGTCGCTGACCTACCCGGACGTGACGATGGCGGTGTGGGCGCCGAGCATGGCCGCCCTGTACGGCGACCGCCCCGCGATCGTCGACGGGGACCGGATGTGCACATACCGGGAACTCGACGAGCGCTCCGCGCAGTTCGCCTCCGCCCTCCAGGGAGCCGGTGTGGCCCCGTGCGACGTGGTGCTGATGCACGTGGGCAACTGCATCGAGTTCCTCGTCGCCTACTACGGCGCGCTCCGGGCCGGGGCGACCGTGACGCTGGTCAATCCGCTGCAACCGGAACCCGGCCTGCGCAAGCAGATCGAGGAGACCGGCGCCGTCGCGGCCGTGACCCAGACGCAGCAGTTGGGGGTGCTGCTCGGCGCTGCCGCGGGCACCACCGTCGCGACGATCGTGGTGGCATCCGGCGACCCTGTCTCCGCGCCACCCACGTCCGCAGCTGTGGTGCGGTTCGACGACTTCCTCGCCGGGCAGCCCACCGCATTCACACCGGCGCACGTCGCCGGAACGGACGTCGCGCACCTGGCCTACACGGGCGGCACCACCGGCATCTCCAAGGGCGTGCGGGTGCTGCACCGCAACGTGGTCGCCAACGTGACCCAGATGTGCGGGTGGCGGGCCGCCCACCAGGTCGTCGCCACCGGCGACGGGCTGGTCGCCCTGCGCCCGATCGAGGGGCTCGACGTGCACGGGGTGATCCCCGGTGAGGGCGCCACCGTCGTCGTGTCCCCGCTGTTCCACGCCCACGCGCTGATCAACACGTCGTTCCTGCTGCTGTGCGGCCTCACGCAGGTGCTCGCGGGTCGCTTCGACCCCGCGCGCATGCTCGAGCTCGTCGAGCGGCACCGCGTCAGCTACATCACCGGCAGCCCGGCCATGTGGCATGCGCTGGCCACCCACCCGGACGTCGCGCGTCGGGACACCACGTCGGTGCGGGTCGTGTCGTCGGGTGCGGCGCCGATCGATCACGTCACGCTCGAGGCGCTCGGGGTGGCGTTCCCGAACGCCCGTGTGGCCGAGGGTTACGGCCTGACCGAGGGCACGTGCGTGGTCACCGCCATGCCGCTGGTCGTCGGATCGGCCTACCGTCTCGGCAGTGTGGGCCTGCCCCTCTTCGACACCGAGCTCGAGATCCGGGCACAGGGCGATCCGAGCGTCGTCCTCGGTGAGGGCGAGCGCGGCGAGCTGTGGATCCGGGGCCCGCAGGTGACCGACGGCTACCTCGGCCATCCCGAGATCACGGCGCAGCAGTACGTGGACGGCTGGCTCGACACCGGCGACATCGCCTACCGCGACGCCGACGGCTACGTCTACATCTGCGATCGCGCCAAGGACATGCTGATCTACAAGGGCTACAACGTGTATCCGCGTGAGCTCGAGGAGATCCTGGTGTCCCATCCGGCGGTGTCGACGGCCGCGGTGGTCGGCCGGGAGGCCGGCAGCGTCGGCCAGGAACCGGTCGCCTTCGTGGTGCCGGTGCCGGGCACGCAACCCGACCCGGCCGAGCTGATGGCGTTCGTCGCCGAGCAGGTCTTGCCCTACAAGAAGATTCGCGAGATCGTCCTCGTGGACGCACTGCCCACCTCCGCGGCGGGCAAGGTGCTCAAGACGGACCTGCGGACGCGGCTCGAGCAGTCCGCAGCCACGCGCTGAACCATCCTCGCCGTGCGTGTTTTCGGTAGTACCGACTACCGGAAACACGCACGGCGAGGCCGTTCTGCCCGTGCGTGGTTCTGGTAGCCCTTGCTGCCAGAACCACGCACGGGTGCGGGTCAGCCGCGCTGGGCCTGCTTGACGAGTCCGCCGCCGATGATCAGACGCTGGATCTCGCTGGTGCCCTCGTACAGGCGCAGCAGCCGCACGTCCCGGTAGATCCGCTCGACCGGCACCTCCCGCATGTAGCCGGTGCCACCGTGGACCTGCACCGCCAGATCGGCGACCTTGCCGACCATCTCCGTGCAGAACAGCTTCGCCGCCGACGGCGCGATCCGCCGGTCGGTGCCTGCCACCCACGCCCGCGCCGCGTCGCGCACCAGCGCCCGCCCGGCCATCACCCCGGTCTGCTGATCGGCGAGCATCGCCTGCACCAGCTGGAAGCTGCCGATCGCGGTGCCGCCCTGCGTGGCGGTCGCCGCGTACGCCACCGACTCGTCCAGCGCGCGCTGCGCCTGCCCCACCGACAGCGCCGCGATGTGCACCCGCCCCCGGGCCAGCGACGTCATCGCGGCCTTGTAGCCGACGTCCTCGCTGCCGCCGACCAGCGCCGCCGCCGGCACCCGCACCTGGTCGAAGTGCACGTCCGCGGTCCACGCCCCCTCCTGGCCCATCTTCGCGTCCTTGCTGCCCACCGTCACACCCGCGGTGTCGGCCGGGACCAGGAACACCGCGATGCCGGTGCCGTTCGCGTCGGCGGGGCGGGTGCGGGCGAACACGACGAACAGGTCCGCGATCGGGGCGTTGGTGATGAACCGCTTCTCACCGGTGAGCACCCAGTCGTCGCCGTCGCGCACGGCCTTGGTGCGCAGCCCGGCCGGGTTCGAGCCGGCCCCGGGCTCGGTGAGGGCGAACGACGCGACGACCTCGCCGGAGGCGATCTTCTCGAGCCACCGCGTCTTCTGCTCGTCGGTGCCGAACCCGACGAGGACCTGGCCGGCGATGCCGTTGTTGGTGCCGAACATCGACCGCAGCGACAGGGTGGTGTAGCCCAGTTCCATCGCCAGCTCGGCGTCCTGCATCAGGTTCAATCCGAGCCCGCCCCACTGCTGCGGGATGGCGTACCCGAACAGACCCATCTCCTTGGCCGCGGCGCGGATGTCGTCGGGGATCGCGTTCGTGTCGGCGATCTCCTGTTCGCGCGGCACGACCACGCCACGCACGAATGCGCGGGTCTGGGCGAGGATTTCCTGGAAGTCGTCGTCGTCCACCTCAGTGGCCGGCATCGCAGTCGAGGTTGTCATGACACCACCATCGGTTCCGGGACCTCGGGTGTCCAATACGAATCGCCCCATCACCACATAGGCACTGTCGATGAATCGGGCGGGGTCGAATCACCGGTCCTCTCGGTATATTCGGAGCATCAGCCGACGGGCGTCGCCCGCGTCCTCGATTCATCGGTGTCTTCCCGCCGTCCCCGGACCGGGCAGGCTCGTGCGAAAGGAACCTCATGTCACTGCTGGAGAACCGAACCGCCGTCGTCACCGGAGGCGCTCAGGGCATCGGTTTCGCAATCGCACAGGAGTTCGTCGACGCCGGCGCCCGGGTGGTCCTCGGCGACCTCGACCTCGACGCCGCCACGGCCGCCGCCGAGAAGCTCGGCGGCCGCGACGTGGCCCGCGCGGTGCGGTGCGACGTCGTGAACGCGGACGAGTGGGACACGCTCCTCGCGGAGGCCGTCGACGGATTCGGCTCGCTCGACGTCGTCGTCAACAATGCCGGCATCACCCGCGACGCGACGATGCGCACCATGACCGAGGAGGACTTCGACCTGGTGATCGCCGTGCACCTCAAGGGCACCTGGCACGGCACCCGCAAGGCGTCGGCGATCATGCGCGACGCCAAGCGCGGCGCCATCGTCAACATCTCGTCGCTCTCCGGCAAGGTCGGGATGGTCGGTCAGACCAACTACTCGGCGGCGAAGGCAGGTATCGTCGGCCTGACCAAGGCCGCCGCGAAGGAGATGGCGCACCACGGCGTTCGCGTCAACGCGATCCAGCCGGGCCTGATCCGTTCCGCGATGACCGAGGCCATGCCGCAGAAGGCGTGGGATCAGAAGATGAGCGAGATTCCCATGGGCCGCCCGGGCGAGGTGTCCGAGATCGCGTCCGTGGCCCTGTTCCTCGCCTCCGACATGTCCTCCTACATGACCGGCACGGTGCTCGAGGTCACCGGCGGCCGCTTCATGTGAGTCCCTGTCTCACCGTCTCTTTCACTATCCCTCTCCTCTCCCGAAGGTCGTCATGCGCGAAGTCGTCATCTGCGAGCCCGTCCGCACCCCCATCGGTCGCTACGGTGGAATGTTCAAGTCCCTCAATGCCGTAGACCTCGGTGTCGCCGCCCTGAAGGGGCTGCTCGACCGCACCGGGATCGCCCCCGACTCGATCGAGGACGTCATCCTCGGCCACTGCAACGGCAACAGCGAAGCGCCGGCCATCGGCCGTGTCGTCGCGCTCGACGCCGGACTCCCGATCACGGTGCCGGGCATGCACATCGACCGTCGTTGCGGCTCGGGTCTGCAGGCCGTCATCCAGGCAGCGCTGCAGGTGGGCAACGGCGACAACGACGTCGTCGTCGCCGGCGGTGCCGAGTCGATGAGCAACGCCTCGTTCTATTCCGTCGACATGCGCTGGGGCGGTGCGCGCACCGGTGTGCAGATGCACGACAGTCTGGTGCGGGCCCGCGCCACCGCGGGCGGACGCCACTACCCGGTGCCCGGCGGCATGATCG
Source organism: Rhodococcus sp. DMF-1 (assembly GCF_021441945.1). Taxonomy (NCBI): domain Bacteria; kingdom Bacillati; phylum Actinomycetota; class Actinomycetes; order Mycobacteriales; family Nocardiaceae; genus Rhodococcus; species Rhodococcus sp. DMF-1. The sequence continues at coordinate 4,176,180 of NZ_CP090442.1, read as the reverse complement.
AGACCGCCGAGAACCTGCGCCGCGACTACGGCATCAGCCGGCTCGAGCAGGACGAACTCGCCGTGTCGTCCCATGCCCGGGCCGTCGCCGCGCAGAAGAACGGCATCCTCGCCGAGGAGATCGTGCCGGTCACCGTCACCACCCGTGCCGGCGACGAGGTCATCGACACCGACGAGCATCCCCGTCCGGACGTCACCGTCGAGTCGCTGGCGAGGCTGAAGCCGATCATGGGCAAGCAGGATCCCGAGGCGACGGTCACCGCCGGCAATGCCAGCGGCCAGAACGACGCCGCATCGATGTGCCTGGTCACGACCCCGGAGAAGGCCGCGGAGCTGGGGTTGACCCCGCTGGTTCGGGTCGTGTCCTGGGGGCTGGCCGGCGTGGCGCCGAAGATCATGGGCATCGGCCCGGTCCCGGCCACGGAGAAGGCCCTCGCGAAGGCCGGCATCACCCTCGCGGACGTCGACGTCATCGAGCTCAACGAGGCGTTCGCGGCGCAGGCGCTCGCGGTGACCCGCGAATGGAATTTCGGCGCAGCCGATTTCGAACGCACCAACGTCCACGGTTCCGGCATCTCCCTCGGCCACCCCGTCGGCGCGACCGGCGGCCGCATGCTGGCGACGCTCGCCCGCGAGCTGCACCGCCGCGACGGCCGCTACGGCCTCGAGACGATGTGCATCGGCGGTGGCCAGGGCCTGGCCGCGGTATTCGAAAAGGCGGCGTAGCCGCCGGTGTGTCCTTTGGGTTGCCAGGGCCGCCCAAAGGGCGCACCGGCGCGTCAGCGCCGGCGGCGCGTCAGCGCCGGCGTACCAGGTCGACGAACGCCTGACCGACCGCCGACAGAGAGGCGGGGTCGAAGGCGAGTCCGTACGCGCGCGCCAGCCGCGGTTCGCATGCGCGGACCACGACCCGGTCCCCGGCGGCCTCGGCGGGTACCCGATCCACGATCGACCCGCCGAGTCCAGCCGCCACCATCGGCAGCCGGACCTCGCGCTGGCCGACGAGCACGGAGATCTCCGGCCGGGCGCCGGCCGCGCGCAGTGCCGATTCCACCGCGTCGACCATCGAGGCGCCCGTCGGCGCGAACACCATGGGAATGTCCGGCAATTCGGACAGGTGGATCGGGCCCTCCGGAACCTCGAACCCCGGCGGATACGCCAGCCAGTACTCCTGTTCGCCGAGTTCGATCACCTCGAGTCCGTCACCGCCCTCGAGCGGCAGGTGCGCGACGACGAACTCGCAGTGGCCATCGCGAATCAACGACGCGACCTGCTCCTCGTCGCGTAGCGGCGCGAGCCGCACCGCCACTTTCGGATACTCGCGCCGGAACCGGGCGATCAGTTCCACCAGCGGTCCGACGGACAGCGACGGGAACGCCATGATGTCGAGCCGGCCCGCGACCGCGCCGTCGGACGTGGTCAGCAACTCCTCGACGGCGGTCACGTCGCGCAGGATCTGCCGGCTCGGGCCGACGAGGCTGCGCCCGGCTGCGGTGAGGACCATGCCGCGGCCGATGCGGTGGAACAGCTCGACGCCGAGTTCGCGTTCGAGGCTGCGCAGCGCCTGCGACACCGTCGGCTGTGCGACGCCGAGCGCGGCCGCCGCCCCGTTGATGCCGTTGTTCTCGACGACCGCGAGGAAGTACTCCACCTGCCGGAAATCCACAGTCCTACGCTCCCTGTCGCAGTGTCGAGGCGACCTCGAGGAACGCCGCCGCGGCCGGCGACGGCTCACCCGCACGCAGCACCAGCCCGACCGGCCGCGTCAGCGGCGGTTCCAGGGGCCGCACCGTCACCGTGGGCATCTGCTGTTCGGCCACCGGCCTGGGCACCACCGTCGCGCCGGTGCCCAGGCACACCAGCTCCCACGTCGCCGCCGGGTGGGCGCAGTCGACGACGACGTTGGCGGCGTTCTCGGCGAGCAGCTCACCGGCCTTCGCTGCGTTGGTGCGGTCACCGACATCGACGACGAGCGGCACGTCCCGCACACGGACGCGCGGGACCGGATCCGGCAGGTCGGCCGCGAGGTCGTGGTGGAGGGCGAGCACGAGTTCCTGTTCGAACAGCGGCACGGTGATCATGCCGGCGTGTTCGACCGACAGGTCGGTCACCCCGATCTCGGCCTCCCCGCGTCGCAGCGCGGTGTGCACACCGCCCGGGCCGTCCGCGTCGACGATCCGCACCAGGATGTGCGGGTAGCGATCACGGAAGCGGCGCGCGAGCTCGATCATCGGATCGAAGGAGAACGACGAGTACGTCACCACGTCGACGCGGCCCGAGACGAGTTCGCGTACCGCGGCCACCTTCGCCTTCGCACGCTCGACGTCGGCAAGGATCCGGCGGGCCGCTACGTCGAGGCGGCGTCCGTCCTCTGTCAGCGTGAGCCGGCGTCCCGTGCGGTCGAACAGGGTTGTGCCGAGCCGACGTTCGAGAGTCCGGATGGCCTGCGACAGCGACGGTTGCGAAATGTAGAGGGACTGGGCGGCCTTCGTGATCCCACCTCGGTCGACGACCGCGACGAAGTAGGTGATGAGGTGAAGGTCCACTCGCTTATCGTACGGGGGTGGCCACGGCCGGCGTCCAGCGGTCCGGATCGGTGCCGCATCCGGTGACCACTCCCCGGTCGGCGAGAACCAGCAGGTGGGCGTCGGTCTCGCGCACCGCGAGCCGGCGCAGCCGCGGCGACATCGTCTCGAACGGCCGGGACCACGAGATCCGGGTGGAGACCTCCCATGCCGTGGATCCGGGATGCCGGGAGACGACGTCGGCGATCTCGTCCAGCCGTTCCTCGTGGTGGCCGAGCAGCGCCTGCGCCCGGGAAGCGACACCGCGGAAACGGTATTCGTGCGCGGGGAAGACCTCACCGTCGGGCAGGCCGACGGTGGCGTGCAGCGACAGCAGGTAGCGGTGCAACGGATTCGGCAGCTCACCCGGGATGGTGGAGATGTTGGGGCTGATGCGGGGGAGCATGTGGTCGCCGCTGAACACCAGTTCGTGGGTGTCGTCGACGAAGCACAGGTGACCGGGGGTGTGGCCGGGCGTCCACACGGCGCGCAGATCCCAGCCGGGCAGGTCGAGGGGGGTGCCGTCGTCGAGTACGACGTCGAGCGATTCGCGCGGCCCGAAGCGGACCAGTTCCATGACCTCGCCCGATCGGACCTCCTCGGGCGCTCCGAGCCGGGCCAGCTGCCGGGCCCACGACGCGGCGTACCCTTCCCGGTCCGTCGCGGTGTGGTGGCCGAGCAGCGACGCGTCGGCGGCGTGCATCGCCAGCGCGGCACCGCTGACCTCGCGCAGCCGCGGCGCCAGACCGAAATGGTCGGGGTGCAGATGGGTGATCGCCGCGAACCGGACCTCGGTGACGTCGTGCCCGGTCTGCCGGATCCCGTCGACCAGGGCCTGCCAGGACTGTTCCGAGTCCCAGCCGACGTCGATCAGGGCCAGGCCGTCGGGCAGGGCCAGGGCGTAGACCAGCACGTAGCGCAGCGGATTGTTCGGCATGGGCACGGGAATCGACCACAGCCCGGGCCGGACCTGCTCGACCGGCGGCAGCTCACCGCGCCGCCACGCCTCCTGCTGCACGACGCCGACGACCTCGACCGCCGTCATGACACGTCCTCCGCGAGGCTGTCGCGCAGCGTGCGTTTGAGGATCTTGCCGCTGGCGTTGCGCGGCAGCTCGCTCACGAAGTGGATGCGCTGCGGCTTCTTGTAGGAGGCGAGCCGGCCGATGGTGAACGCGACCAGTTCGCTCGCGTCCGGCGCGGCGGTACCGTCGGCCACCCGCACGACGGCGGTGACGGCCTCGCCCCACTTGCGGTCGGGCACCCCGATCACGGCGACCTCGGCGACGGCGGGATGCTCGGCGAGCACCGACTCCACCTCGATCGGGTAGACGTTCTCGCCGCCGGTGATGATCATGTCCTTCACCCGGTCGGTGACGAACAGGTAGCCGTCCTCGTCGAGGTGGCCGGCGTCGCCGGTGCGCAGGAACCCGTCGTCGGTGAACAGCGCCGCGGTCTCCTCCGGGCGCCGCCAGTAGCCGGACGTGTTGTGCCGGGAGCGGCACACGATCTCGCCGGACTGTCCGACCGGCAGGTCCTCCCCGGTCACGACGTCGCGGATGGCGATCTCCACCCCGGGCATCGGGCGGCCCGCCGAGCGCAGCAGGTAGGAGCGCGGACCGGTCGGGTCGTGGTCCTCGACGCGCAGTGCGGTGACGGACCCGCTCGTCTCCGTCATCCCGTAACGCTGGACGAAGCCGCAGCCGAGGGTGCGCACGGCGCGCCGCAGCATCGTCGGGGTGACCGGGGAGGCGCCGTAGAAGATCAGCTGCAGGCTCGACAGGTCGAACGAGTCCAGGTCGGGCAGGTCGAGCAGCATCTGCACGGTCGCGGGCACCAGGAACGCGTGGGTGATGCCATGCTGCTCGACGAGCGAGGCGACGGTGCGCGGATGGAACTCGCCGAGCAGGACGGCGTGCACCCCGGCGGACAGGCAGGTGCTCAGCCAGCCGGCGCCGGCGATGTGGAACAGCGGCATCGCGTTCAGCGCCACCGACTCGGGCTGCCAGTGGTAGATGCGCTGCCCCTCCTCGTCGTTGTGGAGGTTGCGGTGCGTGATGAGCACGCCCTTCGGCGTGCCGGTGGTGCCGGAGGTGTAGAGCTGCAACAGGACCGCGTCGGGATCGTCGCCGCGGCCGGGATCGTCGTCCGTGCCGCTACCGGCGAGTCGTTGCCACGTCCACGCCCCCGGCAGCAGCTCGTCGCCGGGTTCGGCGTCGACGAGGACGACGGGCAGGCCGGGCAGCGCGGCACGGATCGCCTCCGCTGCCGCGGCGAACCCGGATTCGACGACGAGCACGTCGAGTTCCGCGTCCTCGGCGATGCGGGCGGCCTCCGCCGGGGTGAGCCGCCAGTTCAGGGGGACGAACACCAGCCCCGCCTTCCCGCAGGCGACGAACGTCTCGGCGGCCTCGAGGCGCATGCGCAGCAGGGCCCCGATCCGCCCGCCGCGCCGGGCCAGCCCGTTCAGGGCGGTCGCGACCCGGTTGGTGCGCCCGTCGAGCTCGGCGAAGGTGACGGTGGTGTCGCCGCAGGTCAGTGCGAGTGCGTCCGGCCGTTCCGCCGCGTGCTGCCGGACCCGCTGCGGAAGGTGCAGACCGCTCACATCACACTCCTCGTTCCGTTCGGCGAGCGCCTCGATGCCGGGCCCGCCGTGCCCGATCAGTCGACCACCGCCGCGTCGAGGGGACAAAGTCCAAGATCCACAGCGACCGATAGCGAGTGCCTATGTCGGGGGTCGGGCAATGGGCGACTGTCCCTGCGCGTAGAAGTGCTTCTTGCGCGGGTACGGACGCGCGCAAGGAGCACAACCCCGCGCGGATGTCCGGTTCGACCCCGGGCTCAGCGCCCCAGCGCCGTGAATCTCCCCGTCACGGCGTCAGGACACCAGGAACCGGCCGAGTTGCGGCGCGGCCTCACCGGGATGCTTGGCCTGGATCCCCTCGCCGATGGCCTGGAGCTTCCAGTCCTGCCCCTGCCGGTACACCTTGGCCATCACCATGCCGGTGAAGGGCATGCCGCCCTGCAGGGTGTAGCGAGCCAGCTCGGCGTTGTTGGTGCCGTCCACCAGCCGGCAGAACGCGTTCGCGACCTGCTCGAAGGTGTGGCCCTTGTACGAGGTGACGATGAACATGACCGTCGTGATGTGGGCGGGCACGCGGGTGAGGTCGACGAGCACGACCTCGTCGTCGCCGGCGCCCTCGCCCGTGAGGTTGTCGCCCTGGTGCTGGATCGAGCCGTCCTTGGAGCGCAGCTGCCCGTAGTACGCGACGTCGACGAGATTCTGGTCGGCGAACAGCACAGCCGACGCGTCGAGGTCGATGTCGGCGGCACGATTGCCGAACAGGCCCCGCTTCGCGACCGGGTCCCAGCCCAGCCCCATGCGCAGGTAGGTCAGGGCCACGCCGCCCTCCTTGCGGAGGGTGACCTTCTGACCCTTGACGAGGCTGACGGGCCGGCTCTTGGTGAGGCTGACCTCGGGCTGGGCGTCCGGCGCCGGTTGCGGCGCGGAGGCCTGCACGTACGGCTGCGGCGGGGCCGGCTGCGGGTAGGGCTGCGGGGCAGACGCCGGCGGGGTGGCGTAGGCCGGCGGGACGGGCGGCGCTGCCGGAGGTGCAGGCGGGACGGGCTGCGCCGGTTGCGGGGCGGCGGCCGGCGCGTCGTCGACGCTCACGCCGTGGTCGGTCACGAGCGCGGCGAATCCGCCCGCGTAGCCCTGGCCGACGGCTCGGACCTTCCAGGTGCCCTGCCGCCGGTACAGCTCGAGGGCGATCACGATCGACTCGCTGCTCAGTCCGTCGATCCGGTACTCGTAGAGGACGGTGCCCGCGGTGTCGGCGACCCGCGCGGTCGGCGGGGCGAAGCGGCCGAAGCTGCTCGACGCGTCGTCGAGGGTGATGACCGCGCGCACCTGGTCGATGTCCGCCGGCACCTGGTTCAGCGACACGGCCAGCGACGCGGCCTGGCCGGGCGCGCCGGGCACGAGCCGCACGCCCGGCCCGGTGGGCTGGTTGAAGAAGACGAAGTCGGCGTCGGAGCGCACCTTGCCGTCGGCCTTGACCAGCAGGGCGGACAGGTCGGCCGGGGTGGTCAGCTCGACGGAGACGACGACGTCGGTGGCGGTGAGGGGGCCGTTCTGACCCTTGGCGAGAGATACGGGCACGGGTGGGGTCCTCACTGTTACTGGAAACTCGGTCTCGGGAAACTCGGTCTCGGGAAATGCGGGGCGTCATTGTCACTGTACGAAGCCGCGCCGATCCGGGCGGATCGGGCGAACCAGGCGAGGATCTCCTCGCCGGCCCGGATCCCCGCCTGCCGGGTCACCGTCAGTGTCGGGTGCCGCCAGTCCAGCGCCTCGAGTTCGCCGTGGCGCGGCCGGATCGCGGCGTCGGCGGCGGTCAGCATCTCCGCGTCGAGCGCGCCGTCCCCGGCGGCGAGTACGACGGCGTCCGGGACGAGCGTGCCGTCGTCGACCAGACGTCGGCGGACCTCGGCGACCGCGCGGCTCTTGCACACCGCCGACGGCATCGTGTACAGCTTGCGGCCCTGCTGAGACGCGTTCCATCCGCGGCGCCGGCACCAGTGGTCCCATTCGTCGAGGAAGCCGACGGGCTGCGCGGCGACGTCGATCACGAGATAGCAGAACAGTTCGTCGGCGACCCGGAACTTGTGCACCCAGTCGTCGGAGATGCGGCGGCGCAGTTCGGCGGTGACCTCGTCGAGTCCGGCGCCCTCGGTGCGCACGGCCGTGTCCACTGCCTGCCGCCAACCGGCGTCCGGTACCCCGTCGGCGAGGATCATGCCGCCGTTGCTGGTGATCGCGTACCGCCACGGCGCACCGGGCAGGTCGATGCGCCGGAACTGTTCCGGGGTGCGCGTGGTGGTCGGCACCACCACCGCCGCGGCGGCCAGGTCGCGCAGGCCCTGCGCGGACGTGACGGTCAGGTACGACAGGGGCGCGCCGTCGTAGTGCTCGACGCACACCAGATCGCCGTCCGGGACGGGCGATTCGCCCATCGCGGCGCGCGAGTAGATCATCGTGCGGTCGAGGTCGGTGGCGACGAGGGTGGTGGTCACGGCAGATCCTTGATCAGGCCCATGCACGAATACGCCAGGTCGGGAACGACATCCACCGGCACGTCGCGGGCTGCGGCGAGCATCCGGATGTGCGCGTGCTCCTCGGCGTCGGCCTCGCGGACCAGCACCCGCCACGGCACGCGCCGCAGCAGCACCCGGGTGGTCTCGCCGACACCGGGTTTGACGTGGTTGACGGTGGAGATGCCGTACTCGGCCCGCACCTTCTCCACCGACTCCCAGCCCGCCCACGTGGGGGTGCGATCGGAGCGCAGGATGTTCCCGGCGGCGGTGACCGCGGCGTCCCGGTCGCCGAACTCGGCCGCGACGGTGTCGAGGAGGACGGCCGAGACGTCCTCGCCGGCGAGTTCGGCGTAGAACTTCGCGCCGTGGAACTCGCCCGGACCGATCAGGGTGTCGTTGAGGACGGTGCGTGAAACCAGTCCGGACACGGTGGAATTCAGGCATGCCGAGGCGATGAGGAAGTCGTCGCGGGTGCCGTAGGTCCGCACGCAGTACCCGGGGTCGGCGAGCACGGCGAGGTCGTCGGAAAGCTCCGGGCCGCCCGCGGCCCGGTACTCGGCCAGGGCCGCCGTGAGTTCCCGGGCGATGGCGCCCTTGCCGGTCCAGCCGTCGACGAACACCACCGAGGCCGGATCGTGCCGTGCCGTCACGTGGTCGAGGGCGGCGAAGTCGATCCCACGGCCCCGCACGATCGACACCGCATAGTGCGGCAGGTTCAGTCCGTGGTGCCGCTGCGCCCAGCGGCGGATCAGGATCCCGACGGGAGTGCCTGCGCGGGCCAGCGATACGAGCGTCAGGTCCCGGCCCCGTTCGGCGAGCAGCAGTTCGGTGACGGTGCCGACGGCGTGCGCGAGGCGCCCCGCCGTCGCGGCGAGCACCTTGTCGAACAGCTCGCGGTAGGCGGCATCGGGTTGGTATTCGATCGGCAGCGACTCGGCGTAGTGGGCGAGGCCCGCCTGGATGCGGCGCTCGCGTTCGGCGACGTCGGCCTCGAGTGCGACGTGTGAGAGGTCCTTGAGGAGCCAGCTCACCTCGTCCGGGGCGTAGGAGCCGAAGCCTGGCCCGGTCAACGGGGTCGTCATCGTTCCTCCCGGTCGGCGCGCAGCACGGCGGGATCGGTGGCGGGCACGACGGCCACGACCACGTCCTCCCCGGCGGCGGTCAGCACGTCGAGCAGGCCACCGTCGGCGCGCAGACGGTCGGTGTCGGCGGGGTCGTCGAGCACGAGCAGCAGCTGTGCGCGTTCCCCTTCCGGCCACCGCGCGTTGTAGAGATAGCGCGGGACGTCGTCCGGTTCGGGTGCGGTGAAGGTGAATCCGCGGCGCAGGGGGTAGCCGGGCACGTCCCGGACGTATGCGGGGGAGCGGGTGGTGGTCTGGAATCGCGTGGCAACCCCCCTGCCGGCGAGCGCGTCGGCGATGCGCAGCGGCAGGTACATCAGTTCCTCGTGACCCACGACGACGACCGGGCGTCCCGGGGTCAGGGCGGTGGTCACGGCGTCGGTGGCGCGGTCGATCGCGGTGTCGAAGGCCGTCGTGTCGGTGCGCAGGAACCCGTGCCGGCCGCCGTCGGGCACGGTCGCCGGCCACGGCAGCGTGACGAAGTCGACGGTGCCGCGTTCCGGCGCAACCGGATTCAGGTCCGGGTCCGGTAGCGCGCCCACCCGCTCGGTGAGTCCGCCGGGAAGAACGGTGTGCCCCGTCGCAAGGCTCACGTGGTCGATGCGGACACCGAGCCCGGCGGCCGCCTCGGCGACGGCGCGACGGTGTTCGGCGGTGCGCATGTCCACCAGCGACGCGACGACGTACCGGGCGCGGGGACTGTGCCGGTGCAGGGCCCGGATGGCATCGACCGCAGTTGCCCCGGTGGAGATCTCGTCGTCCACCAGGACCAGCGGCGCGTCGTTGGCGAACAGCCCCGGCGACGTCGGCTGGAGCAGGTGCGACGTGGCGTGCGAGTGGCCCTCCTCGAATCCGGCGAAGGTGCCGGCACCGGGCACGTCGCGGCGGGTGGAGTGCAGGTAGCAGCGTGCCCGCAGCCGGCTCGCCACGCAATGGCCCAGTCCCGTTGCGGTTTCCGCGAAGCCGAGGACCACCGCATCGGACGCGGCGGAGCCGAGCAGGTCCGCGACGAGATCGCCGAGCCGGTCGCCCGCGCCGATCACCGCGGCCGGTTCGGTGGGGATGTGCTTGCCGAGGACGGTGGAGACCAGCAGGTGCGCGCGACGAGGATTGCGGCGCAGTCCCGGCACGACGAGGTCCGGCACGGTGTCGCCGGTGGCCGACGCGAGGTGTTGCAGCTCGAGCCCGAACTGTTCCGTCGCCCAAGGCGACCGCACTCCGGTGATCACCGGTCCACCAGTGCCGTCAGCAGGTCCACGAAAGTCACCCCCTTGTTGGTGACGCCGAACACCGACGCGCGCAGCAACGTCTGCTCCGCCCAGGTGCGGTGCGGGCGCCGCTCGTTCATCTTGTTGCGGTATCCGGAGGCCTGTACGCCGCCCGCGTCACCGCCGAGGATGTCGATCGCGTCGTGGTACTCCTCGTGCGTCACGGCGGACAGCGCGTGCACGGCCGCCACGTGCGAGGGGTGGATCACGGTCTTGCCCTGGATGCCGTTCGCCCGGTCCAGGGCGATCTCCCGCAGCAGGCCGTCGAGATCCCGGCTGACGAGCTGCTGCCGGAACAGCACCGCGTCGTGCTCGGCGAACGGCGTGGCCCGCAGCATCGGGCGGAACATGCGCTCGTGATCGGCGAAGTACTCCCAGACCGGACCGGTGATGACGAATCCGGTGCCGTCGGTGCGGCCCAGGTAGTTGACGACGTCGGCGATGACGTCGACCACGACCCGCACGTCGTAGATGGTCAGGTCGCGGTCGCGGCGGATGCCGAAGGTGCCGCACATGTCGGTGGCGCCGATCCGCACGGCCAGCACGCGGTCGCGGTGCCCGGCGAGGAGCGCGGCGATCTGCTGGAGTTCGCCGTCGCGGGTCTGCCGGTGCACCAGCTCGGCGGATTCGAGCACCGGCATCGCGTACAGCGGCTTGCCCAGCCGTTCCGAGGCCGCAGCCACGGCGTCGAGGAACGCCGGACCCGACGCCGCGGTGAACTTGGGCAGGACGAATCCGGTCAGCGCGGCGACGCCCGGTCCCAGGGTGTCGGCGATGCGGTCGACACCGTCGGGGGTACGCACCCGGACGAACAGCAGCATCGTCGCGGCGGCGGTGCCGGCGAGTGCGTCGAGGGTGGCGACCGCGTTGCGCAGGCCGTCCTCGACCTCGTGATCGGCGACGGCGTCCTCGAGGTCGATCACCATCGAGGCGACGCCCTCCCCGCTGCGGCGCGCGACCGTGGCGGCGAGATCCGAGCGGGTGGCGGGCACGTACAGGGTCGCCCCGAGCGCGACGGCGAGCCGCTCACGCTCGTCGGCATCGGAGAACGGTTGCGGCGGATGCAGGAACAAGGTGTCCCGGGTCGCGCCGTCGAGGTGGTGGAAATGATGCATCGTGCGCATGTCGGTGAAGGTTCCCCCACTCATACCTCGTCCGTTCGTCCTCTCATTCGTTGCACCACACCGGCGATGAAGCGCGAAACGGCGTCGAGCTCCCGGACGTACGCCCAGTAGTCGGGGTGTACTCCGGTGAGCGAACCGACTGCCCTGTCGATCCGATCGAGCTGCGCGTCGAGCACCGAACCCCATTCTGCGGTCAACCCCCGTTGGACCGCGAGTTGTTGCGCGTCGCGCAGACGGAACCGTACCTGCTCCACCTTCGCGGCCGGATCACGGCGGACCTCGCGGAGGACGGACAGCCGGTCGGTGACGGCGTCGACGTACCGTTCGGCCTGGGTGAGCGATGCCCGGGCCGCCGCGGTCAGCTCCAGCGCCTGTTCGGGCCGGTTCGCGGCCGCTGCCGTTCGCGCCGCGGACACGTCGGCGTCGGCCCGGTCGAGGAACTCGCGGGCGGCGCGTTCGTTGCCGGCCAGGTCGGCCGAGCTGGCGGCGTTGAACTCGCGCAGCAGCGCCGAGAACGCCGGCGCCAGGCTCTCGGCGCGGGTGCGGACCGCAGACAGCCGGGTGGTGACCGATGCCACAGCCTTCCGGGCGGACTCGGCTCGGTCCGGTGCCTGCGCGAGGGCGCGGCGCAGGGCGGTCGCTGCCTCCTCGGCTCGTCGTGCCGCGGTTCGGACCGCCCCGGTTCCCACGGCCGAATCGAGCGCCCGGATCTCCGCGTCGAGCGTGTCCGCCGCGGCCCGCACGGACGGGTAGTCGGCGTATGCCGCCTGCTCGGGTGCGGTCACCAGTGCCGCCGCCGCCTGCGCCTCGGTTCGGACCTGCCGGGCGAGCTGCGGCACGGTCCGGGCCACCGCGACCGAGTGCTCGAGGTGCGCGCGGTGGCGGTCGTAGAACTCGTCGAGGGTGCGGGTGGCGAGACCGATCTGCTGCAGGGCCTGTTCGTAGGCCGGGGCGGGGGCGAGCGGATCGGACGGTTCGGTGCGGGAGAGGTGCAGGTACGTTTCGGCCGCGCGGTAGCACGCTTCGCGGACGGGTTCCCACTCCCGCCGCAGGCCGCGCTGCGGGGTGAGTTCGTGCGAGGCCGTGACCCCGGCCTCGGCGACGGACTGGCGCCGGTCCATGTCGAGGAACGCGGCGACCATCGCGTCGTAGGCGCGCAGCGCCACCGGATCGTCGGTGCTCCCACCGCCGAAGAGGCGGCGCGTCCATCGGCTCGCCACGCCCCGAATGGTACTGGTCCGCGCCCTTCGGTCCCGTGTGCATGCGGAGCGCGGGGGCGTGAGCGCGCATCAGCTATTAGGGTGGTGGGACACGCGCAAATCGGGCGTGCCCGCCCGGGCACCTCGTCCGGACCGACAGATCGAAAGGACCCCGCATGGGCGTCAGCTTGACCAAGGGCGGCAACGTTTCCCTCACCAAGGAAGCGCCGAACCTCACCGCCGTGGCCGTCGGCCTCGGCTGGGACATCCGCAGCACCACCGGTGCCGACTTCGACCTCGACGCCAGCGCGATCGCGACCGGCGCCGACAAGAAGGTGGTCTCGGACCAGCACTTCGTCTTCTTCAACAACCTCAAGTCCCCGGACGGCTCGATCGAGCACATCGGCGACAACCGCACGGGCGAGGGCGAGGGCGACGACGAGGTCGTCAACGTCGACCTGACCGCCGTGCCGGCGAACATCGAGAGCATCTTCTTCCCGGTCTCGATCTACGACGCCGACTCCCGCAGCCAGTCGTTCGGCCAGGTCCGCAACGCCTACATCCGCGTCGTCGACCGTGCCAACGGCAACGAACTGGCCCGCTACGACCTGTCGGAGGACGCGTCCACCGAGACCGCCATGGTCTTCGGTGAGCTGTACCGGCACGGTGCGGAGTGGAAGTTCCGCGCCATCGGCCAGGGCTACGCGTCCGGCCTGGCGGGCATCGCCCGTGACTACGGCGTCAACGTCTGACGTTCCTCCGGACCCCGGATCCGGCCCCCGGCTTCATCGCCGGGGGCCGCTTTCCTTGGGTCACCGATAGTTTGCTGCAGTAACCACCCTGCACCGCCCGATCCAGACAGAAAGGCCACGCTTCGTGGTTCTGCGCATTTTCGGCATATCGTTCGCCGTCACCGTCGTGTCTCTGGTGGTCGCCTTCCTCTACGGCGGACCCCAGGCACTGTTCCTTGCCGCGATCCTCGGCGTCCTCGAGGTCTCGCTCTCGTTCGACAACGCGGTCATCAACGCCACCGTACTGCAGCGGATGAGCGAGTTCTGGCAGAAGATCTTCCTCACCATCGGCATCCTCATCGCCGTGTTCGGCATGCGACTGATCTTCCCGCTGCTCATCGTGTGGATCGCCTCCGGCCTCGGTCCGGTGGAGGCACTCGACCTCGCCCTGAACCCACCGCCGAACGACGCCGCGTACTTCCCCGACGGAAGTCCCAGCTACGAGACCATCATCACCGAGGCACACCCGCAGATCGCCGGCTTCGGTGGCATGTTCCTGCTGATGCTGTTCCTGAACTTCATCTTCGAGGAACGTGAGATCAAGTGGCTCGCGTGGCTCGAGCGTCCGCTCGCGCGGGCCGGCAAGCTCGACCAGCTCGAGGTCGTCGTCGCGTCGGTGCTGCTCGTGCTGACCGCTACGATCCTCGCCCCCGAGGACAAGGTCGCCACGGTGATGATCGCCGGCGTACTCGGCATGATCACCTACATCGCCGTCAACGGCCTCGGCGAGATGTTCCACATCCCCGAGGAAGGTGAGGAAGAAGCCACCGGCGGGCCCACCCAGTTGGCCAAGGCCACCGGCAAGGCCGGATTCTTCCTGTTCCTCTACCTCGAGGTGCTCGACGCGTCGTTCTCCTTCGACGGCGTGATCGGCGCGTTCGCCATCACCTCCGATCCGATCATCATTGCGCTGGGCCTCGGCTTCATCGGCGCGATGTTCGTCCGCTCGATCACGGTGTTCCTCGTCCGCAAGGGCACCCTGTCGGAGTACCGCTACCTCGAGCACGGCGCGCACTGGGCGATCGGTGCGCTCGCGTTCATCCTGCTGTACTCGATCGGCCATCACGTGAACGAGATCATCACGGGTCTGGTGGGGGTCGCGCTCATCGGCGCGGCGTTCGCCAGCAGCATCCGGCGCAATCGTCAGGAGACGAAGGCGTCCGTCGCCGCCTGACCGCACGACATCGACGGGAACCCGCGATCGGTTCGCGCGATCGCGGGTTCCCGTTCTCGTATCCAGGGAAAGGTTCCACCCATGGCAATCGATTACACCCGGCCCCCGAAGAACCCCGGCGACAGCACGGGCGGAGTCGACCCGAGCAAGATCAGTCTCACCAAGGCAGCCCCGACGGTCGATCTCGCCAAGTCCGGAAGCGGGATCACCCTGGTGAACCTGAACTGGTCACAGACCGGATCTCCGACCCCACCGAAGAAGGGATTCCTCGCCAAGCTCACCGGCGGCGCAGCGGGCCGCGGCGTCGACCTCGACCTCGGCTGTCTCTACGAGCTCGCCGACGGCTCGAAGGGTGTCGTCCAGGCCCTCGGCAACAGCTTCGGTGCGCTGCAGAAACCTCCGTTCATCGCGCTGGACGGCGACGACCGCACCGGCGCCGTCTCCGCCGGTGAGACCATGCGCATCGACCTGGGACAACCCGAACGATTCCGCCGGATCCTGATTTTCGCGATGATCTACGAGGGCGCCCCGAACTGGGCGGCAGTAGACGGCGTCGTCACCCTGACCCCGCCCTCCGGGCCGCAGATCGAGGTGCGCCTCGACTCGCCGAACAACGGTGCACGGATCTGTGCCATTGCGATGCTGCAGAACACCGGCCGCGAGATCAGCGTCTCGCGGCTCGTCGAGTACGTCGACGGCAGCCAGTCCGACCTCGATCGTGCCTACGGCTGGGGCATGAACTGGGCGCCGGGCCGCAAGTAGCTACGTCTGCACACAACTCCGGCGTCCGTGCCGATCACGCGATCCTCACCGCGTGACGGACGACTCGCGTAGCAGCGTCTCGGCGTCGGCGAACGCCCCGGCCCGTCGCGCGACGGTGGGCGGCGCCGGGGGATGCCCGCCCCACCCGTGGAACAGCGTGCTCAGGCTCAGGACGATCCGCTCCGGGTGGATCCAGTCGCCCCACCGGACGAATTCGGGATCGCGCACCAGCCGCCGGGCCGCCTCGAGCGGCCCGGCGCCGCGCGCGTGCTGTTCCCGGCCGGCCTGCTCGAGCCACACCCAGTAGGCGCGCAGTTCGCGGATCTCGTCCGGTCCGCACAGCGGCCCGTGGCCCGGCACGTAGGCGTCGGCGTCCAGCGCCAGCAGCCGGTCGATCGCGGCAATCCAGTTCTCGAGCGGCCCGTGCCACAGAATCGGGGTCGAGCCGACGAACAGCAGATCGCCGGCGAAGACCACGCCGGCGTCCGGCACGTGCACGATCGCGTCCCCGGCGGTGTGGCACGGCCCGAGCCGTTCCAACGCCACCGGACGTTGTCCCACCTCGAGCCGCAGACCGGTGTCGAAGGTGTGGTCTGGCAGCCGGGGCGACCGCCACGGCAGGTGGGCGCCGCCCGGAATCCGGCGCATGTAGGCGGCCGCGGCGCCGACCCGGCCGGGCACCGCGCCCAGCCACCGGCCCGCCGTCGCCAGCGCCGTCACCGCGGCCGGCGGCAGATCCTCGCGCATGCCGCGCAGCGCGGCCGCACTGGTCGTGATGCGGGTCGCCGCCGGCAGCGTGTCGTTGCCCCACCAGTGGTCGCCGTCCGAGTGGGTATTGACGGCCTCGGTGATCGGTGCCCGCGCCACCAGCGGCTGCTGCGCCTCCGCGATCCGGCGCGCCAGACGGGTGTCCCACGCGGTGTCCACCACCAGTGACGCCGTGCCCGCATCGACGACGAGCCCGGTGTTCGCCTCGCCCCAGCCGCCCGGCGCCCGCACGAACGCCCACACCCCGTCGCCGATCTGCGTCGATCCACCGTCGCCCACGATTCGCCCCCTGTCCACGGTCGCGGAGAGTCTAATGGCAGGCGCCGGACCGGAGGTTTGCTCCTCGACCGGCCCGGGAACGCGGTACGGGTCGCACGGACGACGGCACGAGCGAGGGGATTCTCATGGGCACGACAGTTGCGGTCACCGGACCTACCGGCGAGATCGGCAGAGCCGCCGTCGCGGCCCTCGAACAGGATCCGCGCATCGACCGGATCCTCGGCATGGCACGAAGCCCGTTCGACCCGTCCGCACACGGGTGGACCAAGACCGAGTACCGGCAGGGTGACATCCTCGACCGCAGCGCCGTCGACGCCCTCGTCGCGGAGGCCGACGTCGTCGTGCATTTGGCGTTCGTCATCATGGGTTCGCGCACCGAGAGTCACCGGATCAACATCGCGGGCACCCGCAACGTCTTCGAAGCCACGGTCGCCGCGGCCCGGCCGCGACGCCTCGTGTACACCTCGTCCGTCGCCGCGTACGGCTATCACCCCGACAATCCGACCCCGCTCTCGGAGGACGTGCCCACCCGCGGCTCGCACGAGCACTACTACTCCGAACAGAAGGCCGAACTCGAGCGCGTCCTCGGCGAGGTCACCCGCGGATCGGATCTCGAGGTGTTCGTGCTGCGGCCGTGCATCGTCGCGGGACCGAACGCGACCGCCCTGGCCGACGCCATGCCGTGGCGGCAGCTCGCCGAGCACGTGCCCGAGACCGTCCGCCACGCCGTCGGTGCCCTGCCCCTGCCGCGCCCGGTGTTCCCCGACCCCGGCCATCCGCTCCAGCTCGTGCACCACGACGACGTGGCGAGCGCCGTGGTCGCGGCGGTGACGTCCGACGGGCCGCCCGGCGCGTACAACATCGCCGGGGAGGGGGTGGTGTCGCTGTCGGAGGTGGCGACCGCGCTCGGCGCCCAGCCGATCCGCGTCCCCGCCGCGGTCGCGACGGCGGCGTCGGCCGTGGTGGCGCGGCTGCCGTTCATGCCCTCGATGATCGAGTGGATCCACACCGGCCGCACGTCCGTCGTGATGGACACGACGAAGGCCCGGACGCAGCTCGGCTGGCAGCCGCGCTACACGGGTGCCCAGACCCTCGCGGCACTCGCGCAGGCGGTGGGTGAGGCCCGGTAGCGGCGGTCAGCGTCGCGCGGCCGCATGCGCGGCCATGCGGATCGGGGCGTTGACGGTGCCGTGACCCCGGTAGCCGCCGCGCCGCTGCACCAGTTCGAAGAACACCCGGGCGCTGACGACCTTGGTGAACACCTGGAACAGCTCGCCGCCGTCCTCGTCCCGGTCGTAGAGCACGTTGTATTCCCGAAGGGCGGCAAGTAGTTCCGGATCCGGGGCCAGGCGCGCATCCAGATCGTCGTAGTAGTTGCGGGGGATCTCGAGCACCGGCGCTCCCGAATCGCGCAGGGCGCGGGCAGATTCCACTGCATCGTCGACGCCGAACGCGATGTGCTGGGGGTGCCGCACGCCCGGCGCCCATTCCCCGCGCCGGAGGACGGGGGCGACCAGGCCGACCTCGAAGCCGTCCGCGGCGAGGACGCGGCTGCGCACCAGGCCGAACGGCCCCGCGTATTCGGCGGACTCGGCGTCGGTCAGGCCCAGCACCGAGCGGTAGAACAGCGTGGCCTCGTCGAAGCGGTCGTAGGCCTGGGTCAGCTCGACGTACTCGGTGCACCGCACGCCCACCGCCGTCGACGGCGTCGTACCGGTGGGACGGAAGTCGTTGCGCCAATCGGCGGTACCGTGGTCTCCGGACGACAGGAACAGGGCGGTGCCGTCCGGGGAGACCACCGCGGACAGCGGTGCCTCTCCGGGGCCGACGACCCGTGCCAGCTGCGGTGCCAGCAGCTCGTGGGCGTGCCGGGTGACGGCGCCGACGTCCGCGACCTCGATCCCCAGAGCCGTGACGGCCGCGCCCTCGGCCGCGCTGTGGGCGGGGTTCGAGGTGTTCACCAGCACCCGCGCGTCCCCCTGCTCCCACAGCTCCACCGGCTTGCTGTGATGCCGGCCCGAGTGGGTGAAGCCGAGCGAGGCGAGAGCCGCACGGACCGGCTCCGCGGCGGTGGGCGGGGTGCCGATCTCCGTGAACGCGTGCCCACGCACCTGCACCGGGTCGGGGTCACCGTCGAGACGCAGTTCCAGATCGAGCAGCGAGCGCATCGCGTCGGTCGCCGTCGGCACCGGCGCCGACTGGCGGAACACGTCGTTGAACACCTCGAGCGAGAGCGGACCGGTGTAACCGGCCGCGAGGACGTGCCCGACGAGCCCGGCGAGATCGAACTCGCCCTCGCCCGGGAACACCCGGTAGTGGCGACTCCACTGCAGGACGTTCATGTCCATCTCCGGTGCGTCGGAGAGTTGCAGGAAGAAGATCTTCTCGCCCGGGATGTCCGCGATGCCGGCGACGTCCTTGGTGCGGGAGAAGATGTGGAAGCTGTCGAGACACAGGCCGAGGGCCGGATGGTCGGCCCGGCGCACGATCTCCCACGAGCGCTGCCAGGTGTTCACGTGGCGGCCCCACGCCAGGGCCTCGAAGGCGATCCGCAAACCGCGCTGCGCCGCCGCATCCGCCAGTTCCCGCAGCTGCGCGGCGGCGAGGTCGACGTCGTCGACGGTGTGCGGCGAGACCGACGAGCACACCAGCACGAGGTCGGTGCCGAGTTGTTCCATCACGTCGAACTTGTGCCGCGCGCGGCGCATGTTGCGGGCGTGGATCTCGGCCGGGACGGCCTCGAAGTCGCGGAAGGGCTGATACAGCGGGATGCTCAACCCGAGCTCGGCGCAGCGCTCGCGCACTCCCGCGGGCGTGAGCGGGGAGCCGAGCAGGTCGGGTTCGAACAGTTCGATGCCGTCGAAGCCGGCGTGGGCGGCGGCGACGAGCTTGTCCTCGAGGGTGCCGGACAGGCACACCGTGGCAATTGCCTTGGCGCGCTTGGTTCCAGGACGGGGATGGGTCATGGTCGGGCTCCTCCACGACGGCCGCCTGGGCGGGCGACCGCGGAATCGGGGACCGGTACGCCGGGGCGGGTTCGCCGCGGCGGTATCGGTTCGGACGGCTCGCTGCGGGTCACGCGCGCGAGGGGTCGGTGACGGCGCCGGTTACGCCTGCGTCGTGCGCTGGGCGACGAGTGCGCGCAGCGCCCATTCGTAGCCGGCGACGCCGAGGCCGACGATGATCCCGGAGGCGACCGGGGAGATGTAGGAGTGGTGGCGGAACTCCTCGCGGGCATGGACGTTGGAGATGTGCACCTCGATGAGCGGCACGTGCGCGCCCTTGATCGCATCGTGCAGGGCCACCGAGGTGTGCGTGTAGGCACCCGCGTTGAACACCACGCCCAGGGATTCCCCGCGGGCGACCGCGGCGCCCGCGTCGTGGAGCGCATCGATCAGGACGCCTTCGTGGTTGGACTGCCGGAAGTCGATGTCGACGCCGAGTTCCTTGCCGACGTTGCGGCACAGGGTCTCCACGTCCTCGAGGGTCTGCGCGCCGTACACACCGGGCTCGCGGGTGCCGAGCAGATTGAGGTTGGGGCCGTTGAGTACGAGCACCGAGGTCATGAACGAATCTCCTTCGCTTTCTTCGAATTCCGAGGCAGTGCCCCGAAACGGTCTGTCAGCCGACGGGCAGGCCGGCGGTCACGGTGCTCGAACGCACGACGAGGTGGGTGCCGAGTTCCACGGGTCCGGCGTCCGGTGTGGTCTTTCCGTCGAGTACGTCGCACAGCAGATCGATGGCCGCCACACCGGCCTCGTCGAATGCCAGATGCACGGTGGTCAGCGGCGGCGAGGTCATCTCGCAGAGCCACGAGTCGTCGAATCCGACGACCGAGTAGTCGCGGCCCGCGCGCAGTCCGTGCTCGGCGAAGCCCTGCATGAGGCCGACGGCGGCCTGATCGTTGTACGCGACGACGGCCGTCGTGCCGGCGTCGACCAGTTCGTCGGCCGCGTTCCGGCCCGCGGCGACGAAGTCGGGCTCGAGGGGGCCGAGCACCGTGCCGGTGATGCCCCGGGCGGCGCAGGCCGTGGTGAAGGCGGTCAGGCGCCGCCGCTGGGCGAGCCAGTAGTCGGGACCGCCGAGGTATGTGACGGCGGTGTGCCCGGCGTCGGCGAGGTGGTCCACCGCCTGGGACATGCCGTCGTCGGAGGTCAGCAACACGGCGGGCAGCTGCCCGCAGGTGTGGTTGACCAGCACGACGGGGGTGACCCGTGCGAGATCCTCGAGGTCGGCGTCGGACATGCGGGGGGCGATGAGCACCAGTCCGTCGACCTGCCGGGCGATCGCCCGGACGAGGTCGAGTTCGTCGGCGGACCGGCCTTCGCCCGCCGCGACGAAGAGGGAGTAGCCGCGCTTGCGCGCCCGGTCCTGCGCGGTTTCGACGGCGGGACCGAACACGGGATTGCGGATGTCGGGGACGAGGAAACCCAGGTTGTGGGTGCGGCCGAGGGCGAGCGAGCGGGCGGTGGGATTCGGGGTGAAGGACAGCGCCTCTGCCGCGGCGAACACCTTCGCGCGGGTGTCGGGACTGACCGCTTCCGGCCGGGAGAACACACGGGAGACCGTGGCGGTCGAGACGCCGGCGCGCGCCGCGACCTCGCGAAGCGTCGCCATGGGTCCTCCTCCGGGGTGGGGTCCCCCCACTGTGCAAGCGGTTACATCGCTTTGTCAAGGGTGGATGTAATCGCTTGCACGGAGGATCGGCGTGGGCGTCGCCCGTCCCCGGCGGGCGACGCGTCGCTCACGCGTCGATGCTGGACATGTCCCCGTAGCGCGCCCCGGCGACCGCCTCCCGGGGCACCGCCGACTCGATCGCGCCCAGCACCTCCGCGGTGAGCGACACGTCCACGGCCGCGATGTTCTCCTCGAGGAAACGCACCCGCTTCGTCCCGGGGATGGGGACCACGTCGTCACCCTGAGCGAGGACCCATGCCAGTGCCAGCTGACCAGGGGTGCAGTTCTCGGACCGGGCCAGGCGGCGGACGGCGGCCACGAGCGCCAGGTTCGCCTCCAGCGCCGCACCCTGGAATCGCGGGAAATAGGCGGTGCGGCGAGAATCCGAGCTCTCGAGATCGGACGGTGCCGTGATCGCGCCCGTCAGGATGCCGCGCCCGAGCGGCGAATACGGCACGAGCCCGATGCCGAGGTCACGCAGAGTCGGCAGGATCTCGTCCTCGATGTCGCGGGTGAACAGCGAATACTCGGTCTGCAACGCGGTGATCGGGTGGACGGCGTGGGCCCGGCGGATCGTCTCCGCGGATGCCTCCGACAGACCCAGATGGCGGACCTTCCCGGCCTGCACCAGTTCGGCCATCGCGCCGACGGTGTCCTCGATCGGCACGGTCCTGTCCACACGGTGCTGGTAGTAGAGATCGATGTGGTCGACGCCGAGGCGGCGGAGCGACGCGTCGCAGGCCGTGCGGACGTACTCGGGCCGGCCGTTGACGCCGAGGCGGGTGCCGTCCTCGGCGCGCTCGTTGCCGAACTTGGTCGCGAGGACCACGCGGTCGCGGCGATCCGCGACGGCGCGGCCGACGAGCTTCTCGTTGGTGAACGGGCCGTACATGTCGGCGGTGTCGAGCAACGTCACGCCGAGTTCGAGGGCCCGGTGAATCGTGGCGACGGCATCGGCCTCGTCCCCGGCGCCGTAGAACTCGGACATGCCCATGCATCCGAGCCCCATCGCCGAGACCGTCAGCGGCGACGCGGTGCCGAGCGTGCGGGTGCCGAGTGGGGGCCGAGAGGTGTTGTTCGTGGTCATGGCGTCGAGTCAAGACCTTCGAGCGCGCTCGAAGTCAAGCGCGAGCGCTCTCGCACGGTCCGTCGTCGAGGCCGCTCGTCCGGGAGCGATAGATGTCGATCTTGCCGTCGATCGAGGCGAGGTGCTCGGTCACCTGATCGAGCTGGGTGAGCACCCGTGCCCGGTGCGCGCGGAGCAGCGCGAGGCGGTCCTGTTCGTTGCCGCTGCCGGCCCGGCAGAGGGCCGCGTACTCGCGGATCTCGCGGATCGGCATGCCCGTCGCCCGCAGCCGGGTCAGCAACACCACCCAGGCGAGGTCGTCCTCGGTGTAGAGCCGGTGGCCGGAGGAGGAACGGCCGATCTCGCGGAGCATGAGGCCGTCGCGCTCGTAATAGCGGAGGGTGTGGGTGGTCAGACCGGTGCGCTCGGCGGCCTCGGCGATGGTCGCAACGGTCGTCGCGGAAGGGGCGGTCGTCATGGCTTCATGATCCGCCTCGGGGTGGTCCTGCGCTCCGCAGGCGATCCGGGGTGGCCGCATCGGCACCACAGGGTGCCTGTCGCGGCTCCGGACGGCGGCCGACGATGGGCGAACCCCGTCCCGCACCATCGTCAGGAGACTGCCATGAAGACCCGGATCCGCACCACCGTCGCGGTCGTCGCGACCTTGTTCGCCGTCGTCGTCGGTACCGCAGGCGCCGCGAACGCCGCCACTGCGAGCCCGTCCGTCAGATGCGGCCACGTGACCATCCACTGCCCGGGCTGAGCGCGGCCGGCGTCGGGGACGTCGCCGTCCCCGGCGCCGCCCCCGTCGGCGCCGGGTGCGGCCCTCCGCGATGATGAGCAGATGATCGAGACACCTGTGATCGTGGGCATCGTGTCCATCTGCATCGGATTCGTGCTCTTCGTGCTCGCCGCGAGCGGAACCCGCGGCGGATGGAACCGGAAGCTGACGATCACGCTGTTCGTCCTGTCGGTCCTGTTCCTGACCCTCGTCCCGGTGACCGGCGCGGTCTTCTTCGCCACCTGACTTCCGATCGAGGACCGAACTCGTCCGCATTCCCGCCTACCGTCGTCGTAGCAGGAGAATCGATCTCACGAAGGGCGGAAAACGAGATGACCGAGCCGACCGGAGAACGCGCCGACATCCTCGACATCCTGGCCGAACAGCGGAAGACGTTCCTGATCACCCTCCGCGACCTCGACGACGAGCAGGCCCGCACCCGCAGCACCGTCAGCGAGCTGACCCTCGGTGGGCTGCTCAGGCACGTCGCGACCACCGAGCAGCACTGGATCGACACCATCCGCACACTCGACGACACCGCCGAGTTCGACATGGAGTCCGCGATGGAGCAGTACTTCATGCGCGACGACGACACGGTCGCCGGACTGCTCGAACGGTACGAGGCGACCGCGAAGGAGACGGAGGCGTTCGTCGCCGGCCTCGAGGACCTCGACCTGCCGGTGCCGCTGCCGACCGCGCCGTGGGCCCCGGAGCGGCAGTGGTGGAGCGCCCGGAAGGTGCTGCTGCACATCATCCGGGAGACCGCCCACCACAGCGGCCACGCCGACATCATCCGCGAATCCCTCGACGGCGCGAACACCACCAGGCAGCAGGGCGCCGACGCGGGGATGACCTTCGAGTAGCCGAGTCGTCGCTGCGCCGCGCGCCGCGGTGCTCGATGCGCGCGTGAGGACGCGCGCAGGAAGCACTTTCGGGCGCGAGGTCGCCGCCGAATCGCGGCGATCGGCGACACGCGGTCGGATGTCCTTGGTGCTCGCGGTTTCCGGGAGCAGTATCGGCCCATGTCGGCACTCTGGGACGAAGACGGCCGCGTCGCCTGGGAACTGCACGCGTCCGGGTGGGACTGGGAACAGATCGGTCGCGAACTCGCGTGCCCCGAGCACATCGCCCGCGAGATGTGCGAGAGACACGGCGCGGTGCTCGCGGAGCAGGCGCAGCAGGACCATCCGACGCTGTTCGACCTGCCCTGACATGACGGGCACCCGCACTCGCATCGCCCGGGTGCGGGTGCCCGTCGTCGTCAATGGGCGGTCGTGACCTCCGCCCCGTCGTCAATGGGCGGTCGTGACCTCCGCCCCGTCGTCAGTGGGCGGTCGCGACCTCCGCCCCGTCGTCAGTGGGCGGTCGCGACCTCCGCCCCGATGCCGGTCTCGGCGCGCACGAGCATCTCCGCGAACTTCTCGTCCTCGTGTGCGGAGCGTCCGCGCCGATTCTCGGCCACGAGTGAGCCGACGACGCACGCGGCCAGGCCGAGCGGCATGGTGACGATCACCGGCAGCTGGATCGTCAGGGGGGCCGGTCCGCTGCCGAGCCACAGCGCCTCGGTGAACATGAGACTGACGACGGTCGAGATCAGGCCGGTGAGGATTCCCCACACGGCGCCGGTGCTGTTGAAGCGCCGCCAGTTCAGGCTGAGCACCAGCGACGGCAGGTGGGCGCTGCCGGCCACCATGAACGCCATGCCCATGAAGTAGGTGATGTTGGTGTCGTCACCGATCAGCATGGTCAGCACTATTGCGACGACGCTGAATGCGACGGCACCGAACCGGGCGACGCGGGCCTGCGCGTTCTCCTCGCGTGTGCGCGCCGCGACGTCGAGTTCGTCCACCGGCGGCGTGCGGGTCAGCGCCGGCCAGATGTCGCGGGCGAAGGTGCCCGCGGCGGAGATCACCACGCCGGCGACGACGGCGACGATGCTCGCGAAGGCGACCGCCGCGACCATCGCGAGGGCGATCGAGCCGCCGATCGTGCCCACGCCGCCACCGAGTTCGGTGACGAGCACGGGCGCCGCGAGGTTGCCCCCGGCGCCGACCCGATCGGCGCCCTCGTCGCCCAGCAGGGCGGCGGCGCCGAAGCCCATGACGATGACGATGAGGTAGAACATGCTGCACAGCGCGACGGTCCAGCCCAGCGAGCGCCGGGCGGTGCTCGCCTCGGGGACGGTGAAGAAGCGGATCAGGATGTGCGCCATGCCCGCGGTGCCGAGCGCGAACGCCAGCGAGTACGACACGAGGTTCAGCGCGCTGGTCTGCCCGAAGATCAGGCCGGGGGACAGGACGGCTTCGCCCGCGACCGCGTGGTCGGTCGCGGTGTCGAGGACCTTCGGGAAGCTGAACCCGAACTGCGCGAGGATGCCCAGGCCGACCGCGACGGCGAGGACCGACAGGATCGTGGACTTGATGACCTGCACCCACGTGGTGGCGAGCATGCCGCCGACGAAGACGTAGATGCCCATGAGGGTGCCGGCGACGATGACGGACAGCCAGAACGGGATGCCGGAGACCGACTCGAGCAGCACCCCGGCCGCGACGAGTTGCGCGAGCAACACGAAGGTGCCGGTGGCGATGGTGCTCAGTGCCACGACGATTCGCACACTGCGTGCCTCGGTGCGGAACACGAGCACATCGGCGAGGGTGTACTTGCCCACGTTGCGCATCTTCTCCGCGAGCAGGAACAGCACGGGCAGGAACGAGACCACCGAGGTGCAGAGGATGACCGCACCGTCGACGCCCTTGTAGAAGATCAGGCCGGTGGTGCCGAGAAAGCTTCCGGCCGAGATGAATTCACCGGCGATCGCGAAACCGTTCTGCCAGCTCGAGATCGAGCGGCCGGCGGCGAAGAACCCGTCGGCGCTGCGGGCCCGCCGGGACACGGCGAACGTGACCCACAGGGTCAGCGAGATCACCGCCGCGCAGATCGCGATGGCGAGGTAGTCGGCGTCGCCGGTCATGCCGCACGCTCCTGGTTCTCGAGGACGGCCGCGACGGCGGCGTCGGCGGCGGGCTGGATGTAGGTGCGGGTGAGCCGGAAGTAGGCGTAGACGAGCACCCACGTCCCGGCGAACTGGGAGAACACGACCCACAGCGAGAGGGGCACGCCGAGCAGTTCGGTCTCGCCGAGGAAGCCGGGGAAGTAGGCGAAGCCGACGAGGAAGGACGCGAAGAGGACGATCGCGAGGCCGCCGAGGGAGTTGGTCACGGTGCGCCGACGGCGGCGCAGTTCGACGACCTCGGGCAGGGCGAGCATCGCGCTCCAGGTCGGTTGCGTGCGCAGTTCGGTCACGGTCGCACCGCCGCGCGCCGCGCCGTCTCGAGCGCGAACAGGTTCTCGTCCCAGCCCTGTTCGAGCGGGCCGAAGAAGTGGAAGCGGACCTGTTTGACCCGGTAGCGCCAGCGGCCGTCGACCTTGACGACCTCGTCGGTGTAGCGGCCGGCGGCGATCGCGGGGGCGCCGTCGGTGACGCAGGGCTGCCACAGGAACGACCGCACGGTGGCGCGGTCGCGGTCGAGGTCGATCTCCATGTTCGTGATGAAGTGCCAGAACGTCGTCAGTCCGCCGGCGGCGAGGCCGGCGAAGAACTCGCGCATCTCGGCCTTGCCGCGGGGACGGGACAGGCCGTCGAACTCGCCGTCGTCGGTGAACAGGTCCATCAGGGCGTCCCAGTCGCCGTCGTCGAGATGGCGGCAGTAGCGGGCGTCGAGCGAACGGATCGCCTCGAGGTCCTCGAGGCGGGCGATCCGCTCGGCGAGCGTGAGATCGGGGAGGGTGGTCACAGTGCGTCCTTCGACGAAGTGGTTAACGCATGTTCATGTGAGGTGGACCATAAACGGAGCGCAATGGACACGTCAAGACGGCCTTCTTGCTGGTCGCGACCCGGACCTCTACCCTGCACCTCATGAACACTCGATCGGGCACGGCCCTGGTGGGCGTCCGCGAACGGATCCTCGACGCGGCGCTCGACGAGTTCTTCGCGGCCGGTTTCCACGGCGCCACGATGCGCACGATCGCCAACCGTGCTGGTTGCAGCGCCGCGAACGTCTACAACCACTTCGAGAACAAGTCGGAGCTGCTCGTCGAGATCCTCCGCGCGGCCAGCGACGAGCAGTTCACCGCCACGCGTACCGCCCTGCGCAAGGCCGGCCCCGATCCCGCCGAGCAGTGGCGGACCGCAGTGGTGGCGCATGCGCTGTTCACCGCCCGCAACCCGCGCGAGTGCCTGGTGGCGAACACCGAGCTGCGGTACTTGGGCGAGGTGGACCGCAAGCGGGTCGTGGGCTCGCGCGACGCCCAGGAGCAGCTGTTCGTCGACATCGCGGAAAAGGGTGTCGAGCTGGGCGTCTTCGAGGTTCCGCACGTGCATCAGGCGGTGACCGCCGTGCTGACGATGTGCGCCGGGATCCCGCTGTGGTTCCGGCCCGACGGGCCGCTGAGCGCCACCGAGGTGGCCGGCGACTACGGCCGGTACGCCCTCAACCTGCTCGGCTACCGCCCGTCCTGAACCGGCCGTTGACGCGTGGTCGGCGTCGTGCTCTACTGGGTGAACAAGCGTTAATGACCAGATTCTGGTTCATCGAGGGAGTCCCCAATGACCCACCGGCCGTCGCAGCCGCGCACCGACACCCCGCGGTACCTCACCGAAGAGCGCCTCGCCATCCGCGACCTCGCCCGCGACTTCGCCATGACGAAGGTGCTGCCCGTCGCCAACGAACTCGACCCCGTCCAGGGCACCATCCCCGACTCGCTGAAAAAGGAGATGGCCGAGATCGGGTTCTTCGGCATCATGATCCCCGAGGAGCACGGCGGCCTCGGCCTCGGCGTGTTCGAGTACTGCCTGGTCGCCGAGGAACTGTCCCGGGCCTGGATGAGCGTATCGGGGCTGCTCGCCCGCGGTAACGGCATGGGCGGCGGCTTCACCCCCGCGCAGGAGGCAGCCCTGCTCCCGAAGGTGGCCCGCGGCGAATACCTCGGCGCGTACGCGCTGTCCGAGGCGGAGGCCGGCTCCGACGTCGCCAACATCTCCTGCCGGGCCGTCCGCGACGGCGACGAATGGGTCGTCAACGGCACGAAGATGTGGTGCACCTACGCCGACGAGGCCGACTACCTGGTGCTGTTCGCCCGCACCGATCCGCACAGGGATCCGGCCAAGCCGCACCGGGGAATCAGCGCGTTCCTCGTCGAGAAGCAGCGCGGCGTCTTCCCGGAGGGGATCTCGGGCACCAAGGTCCGCAAGATCGGTTACTTCGGCTGGAGTACCTGGGAACTGTCGTTCGACAACTTCCGCATCCCCGCCGACAAGATGCTCGGCGAGGAAGGAAAGGGCTTCTACCTCGCCGTCTCCGGGCTCGAGGTCGGCCGCGCCCACACCGCCGCCCGCGCGATCGGCCTCGCCCGCGCGGCCCTCGAGGACTCGATCGCCTACGTGCACACCCGGCGTCAGTTCGGCCGGCCCATCGGCGACTTCCAGCACCTGCGGTTCAAGATCGCGAAGATGGCGGCCGACATCGAGGCGGCCCGCCAGCTCATGTACTCCGTCGCCACCGACATCGACACCGGACGCCGCTGCTCGCTCGAGGCGTCGATGTGCAAGCTCGTCGCCACCGAGATGGCCGAGCAGGTCACCAGCGAGGCGGTGCAGATCCACGGCGGCGCCGGCTACACCACCGACTTCCAGGTCGAACGACACTGGCGCGACGCCCGCCTGACGAAGATCTTCGAAGGCACCAGCGAGATCCAGATGCGCATCATCTCCGACGAGCTGCTCGGAAGGCCGGAAACCGCATGAGCACCACCGTGACCGCATCGCCCACCGTCCGCGTCGGCGATCGTACCGCCGCTCCCGTCCGGATGACCTCCGAGCTGCTTTCCGAGTCCGGAATCGTCCTCCCCACAGGAACGTTCGCCCTCGGAACCGTGGCCGCCGAGCTGCTCACCCCGCGCGTGCCGGCCGCGCACCGCACACGTCTGCGCTGGACGGCGATCGCGCCGGTCACGGCGGTGGACCGGATCCGGTCGGAGGCCGTCGTCACCCGCGTCGAGGGCGCCACCGCCGAGCGGTTCGTCCGTGTGCTCGACGCCACCGGCGCCGTCCGCGAGGAGGGGACCGAGACCTGGCAGCTCGACTCGCCGGCCGCGACCGCCACCGAGCTCGACTTCTGCACCCCTGCGTGGGGAGAGTTGTTGCGCGGCAGCCTCGCCGACGATCCGGCCTTCGCCTCGTCGCTGGCCACCTGGGACGGCACCGTCGGCCTGCGCAGCGGCGACCGCGAGGTGCACCTGCGGATCTACCGTGGCCGCATCGTCGACGTCACCCGCCGCACCCCGCACGGTGCCACCTTCACGTTCGTCGCACCCGACCACCTGTGGGTCGACCTGGTCCTCGGTGCGCGCGACGACTTCATGCGCCGCGCGATCGGTGGCGAATTCTCCGCCACCGGAGACGGATACGAGTACCTCCGGCTCACCAAGCCGCTGAACCTGATCATCGGCCACGCCCGTGCCGTCGCGAGAAAGGCCCGCTCATGATCGAGGCCCGCTACCTGGACATCGACGGAGCCCTCGGGTTCGTCGAGATCGTCACGCCCGAAGGGACTCCCGCCGCCGACACGCTGCCCACCGTGCTGTGCCTGCACACCGCCGGCCAGAGCGGAGTGCAGTGGCGGCACGTCGCCCGCGACCTCGCCGTCCGCGGCTACCGCGTCCTCGTGCCCGACCTGCCCGGCCACGGCCGCTCCGAGCCGGCCCCGGCCGGACCGGTCACCAGCCTCACCACCTACGGCGACTGGCTCGGCGCCCTGCTCGACGCGCTCGACGTGCACCGGCCGTACGTGCTCGGCTGCTCCATCGGGGGCAAGCTGACCCTCGAGCTCGCCACCCGGCCCGAGCGGCCGCTCGCCGGCGCCGTCGCGATGGAGGCCGAGGCCGCTCCGGGCCGGGTCAACGTCGCCGGTCTGCGGCGCGAACTCGAGGACGTCGCCGGGCCGTCGCGCGCCGAACGGACCTACCTCGGCACCCTCGCCTCCGTCGGGCGTTCGGTACCCGTCGCGACGGCGCACCGGATCGCCCTCATGCACAAGCGGGAGGACCCGGAGATCTCCTCGTCCGACCTCATCGGCTGGGGCACCCACGACGTCCGCGACCGGCTGTCGCAGTTGACCTGCCCCCTGCACCTCGTCGTCGGCTCGGACGACCCGTGGCTCGAGCCGGACGCCGTCGCGGACCTCGCCGACCGGATCAACGAGATCTCGCCCGGCCGCGCACGGTTCACCCGGCTCGACGGCATCGGCCACTACCCGATGGAGGAGGTCGACGACTTCGCCGCGCTCGCCGATTCCTGGCTCACCGAGCTGCGTGCCGCCCCCGCGGAGGTGCTGTCGTGACCGCCACGACCACCGCGGGGCTCGCCGTCTTCCTCGACGACCTCGTCGCCGCCGATCCGGACGCCGTGGCCACCTACGACGTCGCCGACGGCCGGCTGCTGCCCTGCAGCCGGGCCGAGCTGCGCCGCCGCGCGCAGGCACTGCGGTCCGAACTCGAGGCCGCCGGCGTCGAGCGCGGCCGGTGCGTCGCCGTCCTGCTCCCCAACTGGTCCGACGCGCTCGTCTGGCAGTTCGCGGCCGCCGCGCTCGGCGCCCACGTCATCGGGGTCAACACCCGCTACAACACCGGGGAGGTGGCCCACATCCTCACGGCCGCGCGGCCCGCGGTCGTGGCCGTCGCGGCCGGTTTCCACGGGCTCGACCTGTTCGGCGCCCTGCGCGACGCGGCGGGCACCGCGGCGGTGCCGCCCCCCGCGGTCGCCGTCGTGGGCGGCCCCGGCACCGACGCCGGCGATCCGACCGGATTCGATCTCGGCGCGGGCTCCTGGTGGGCGGGCAGCGGCGACACCCGCGGGGTGCGCGTCCCGGACACCCCGGACACCGCCGTGCCCACCCCGGCCGGGACGGAGGACGATCCGGCGGATCCGCTGGCCGTCGCGTTCACCACCTCCGGCTCCACCGGCACCCCGAAGCTCGCGGCGCACCGGGACTCCGCGGTGGTGCGGCACGCCCGCGCGGACGCCGCGATCATGCGGGTCGCCCCCGGCGACGTCGCGCTGTGCGTGCTGCCGGTGTCCGGCGTGTTCGGCTACAGCACCGCGATGGCCGCCCTCGCCGGGGGCGCCACGCTGCTCATGGAGCCGGTCTTCGACGCGGCGGCGACGCTGCGCCGCATGGAGCACCTGCACGTGACGCACGTGGTCGGCGGCGACGACCTGTTCGGACGCCTGTACGACACGTGGCACGGCGAGGTGCGGGCCGACCTGTCCGCGCTGAAGTGGCTCGGCATCGCCGACTTCCTCGGCCGTTCCCACGAGATCGCCCGCTGGGCCCGCGACGAGTTCGCCGCCCACACCTCGGGGGTGTTCGGCTCGTCCGAGGTGTTCGCGCTGACCCTGCTCTGGTCGGACTCCGACCCGGAGTCGGTGCGCTGGAACGGCGGCGGCCGGCCGGTCGATCCGGCGATCCGGGTGCGTATCGCCGACCCGCTCGACGACCGGGTGCTGCCGGACGGCGAGCAGGGCGAGCTGCAACTGCGCGGCCCCAACGTCGTCGACGCGTACCTCGGCAACCCGGACGCCGCGGCGCGCGCGTTCACCGCCGACGGCTGGTTCCGCAGCGGCGATCTCGCTGTCGCGACCGGCGACGGCGGCTGCACCTACGTGTGCCGGATGGGAGACGTGCTGCGGCTGCGGGGATTTCTCGTGGACCCGGCCGAGATCGAGCACCGGCTGGCCGAGCATCCCGGGGTACGGACGGCCAAGGTCGTCGGCATCACCGGCGACGGCGGCTACACCCGGGCCGTGGGCTTCGTCGTCCCCGCCGACGACGCCCCGGCCGACTTCGATGCGGCATCGCTGAAGGCCTGGTGTGCCGACACACTCGCCGCGTTCAAGGTGCCCACGGCGATTCACGTCATCGAGGCGATGCCCACGACGGTGGGCGGCAACGGCACCAAGATCCGTGCCGTGGAGCTGCGCGAGTGGGCGCAGGACTGGACCGATCGGGAGAGGGATTTCCGAAATGACCACAACTGACGCGACCGCCAACGACGTGGTGATCTGCGAACCCCTGCGCACGCCCGTCGGGCGGTACGGCGGGGTGTTCGTCGACGTGCCCGCCACCGACCTCGCCGCCGGGGTGATCTCGGAACTGCTGTCCCGCACCGGGATCGACCCCGAGTCGGTGGACGACGTGATCTTCGGCCAGTGCTACCCCAACGGGGAGGCCCCCGCGATCGGCCGCGTCGTCGCGCTCGACGCGGGCCTGCCGGTGACGGTGCCGGGCCTGCAGCTCGACCGGCGGTGCGGCTCCGGGCTGCAGGCCGTGCTCGACGCCGCGATGCGCGTGCAGACGGGCGTGGCCGACGTCGTGATCGCCGGCGGCGTCGAATCCATGAGCCGTGCCGAGTACTACACCGAATCGATGCGGTGGGGCGCCAAGGGCGCGCCGGCCGCGCTGCACGACCGGCTCGCCCGTGGCCGTGTCACCGCCGGCGGACGCAACCATCCCGTGCCCGGCGGGATGCTCGAGACCGCGGAGAATCTGCGCCGCAGGTACGGGATCGGTCGTCGCGAACAGGACGAGCTGGCGGTCGAGTCGCACCGGCGTGCGGTGGCGGCGATCGACTCGGGGGTGTTCGCGGAGGAGATCGTGCCGGTGTCCGTGCCCCAGCGCAAGGGTGACGACCGGGTCGTGGACCGGGACGAGCACCCGCGGGCCGACACCACCGTCGACACCCTCGCCAGGCTCCGGCCGATCATGGCGGCGCAGGACCCGGAGGCGACGGTGACCGCAGGTAACGCCAGCGGTCAGAACGACGGTGCCGCAGCGTGTCTCGTCACGACCCGCGCCCATGCGGAGCGGCTCGGCCTGCGACCGCTGGGCCGGCTGGTCACGTGGGCGGTGGCCGGTGTCGCACCGGCCGAGATGGGCATCGGACCGGTGCCCTCGACCGAGAAGGCCCTGAAGCGGGCCGGTCTCACGCTCGCCGACATCGACCTGATCGAACTCAACGAGGCGTTCGCGGCGCAGGCGCTGGCGGTGACCCGCGAGTGGGGCTTCACGGCAGCCGATTTCGAGCGGACCAACGTCAACGGCTCGGGAATCTCGCTCGGTCACCCGGTCGGGGCGACCGGCGTGCGCATCCTCGCCACGCTGCTGCGCGAACTCGACCGCCGCGGAGCGCGGTACGGACTCGAGACGATGTGCATCGGCGGTGGGCAGGGGTTGACGGCGATCTTCGAGAGGGTGGCATGACGACGCGCCCGCTCGACGGGGTGCGCGTCGTCGACCTGTCCAGCTTCGTCGCCGGACCGACCGCCGGGCGCATCCTCGCCGAGCTCGGCGCGGACGTGATCCGTGTGGACCCGCTCGGTGGCGCGGTCGACGGTGGTCGCTGGCCCCTCGCGGGGTCGGGGGCGAGCCTGTACTGGACGGGCCTGAACCAGGCGAAGCGGTCCGTCGCGGTGGATCTGCGCAGCGAGGACGGCCGCGCCGTCGTCACCGACCTGATCGCCGAGGCGGGCATCGTGCTCGAGAACGCGGCCCGCACGCCCTGGCTCGCGCACGACGTGCTCGCCGCACGGCGGCCCGACCTGATCCACCTGCACATCGCCGGCAACGCCGACGGCTCGCCCGCGGTGGACTACACCGTCAACGCCGCGGTCGGCCTGCCCCTGATGAGCGGACCCGTCGACGGGACGGTCCCGGTGAACCACGTGCTCCCGGCCTGGGACCTGATCACCGGGGTGCAGGCGGCCCTGGGCATCGTCGCCGCGCTGCGGCGGCGGGATCGCACGGGCGAGGGCGCCTACCTCGAACTCGCCCTGGAGGACGTCGCGGTGTCCGCGGTCGCGAGCATGGGCTGGCTGGCCGAGGCGGAGGAACGCGGGTCCGGCCGGGAGCGGCAGGGCAACGCGCTGTACGGCAGCTACGGCTCGGATTTCGCCACCGCCGACGGCCGTGCCGTCATGGTCGTCGGCCTCACCGCCGCCCAGTGGCGGGGGCTCGTCGAGGTCACCGGCACCGCCGAGGTGTTCGCGGCACTCGAACGGCATCGCAGGCTGCGATTCGCCGACGAGGGCGACCGCTACGCCGCGCGGGACGAGATCACCGCGATCCTGCGTCCGTGGTTCGCGGCGCGCACGCTCGCCGAGATCGAGAAGGAACTGTCCGGCAGCCGGGTGCTGTGGGCGCCGTACCGGACCATGGACGAGGTGGCCGCCCGCGAGTATGCCGTGATCGAACGCGTCGAACAGCCCGGCGTCGGTGCGGTACCGACGGCGCGTTCCCCGTTGCGCTGGGACGGGACGTACACCGGGGCGCGCCCGGCGCCCCAGCATGGGCAGCACACCCGCGAGGTTCTGGCGGAACTCGGGCTGGGACCCGGCAGCATCGACGCGCTCCTGGATGCCCAGGCGGGGACGCCGGCGCCGTCGGCCCGGCCCGACGGGGCGTAGCACCACGCCCGCGAACACGGCGTCATTTCTCCTCCGCGAAGCCCCCGAAGAACAGCGCGACGAGCAGGTCGGTGAACTCGTCCGTCGTGTAGTCGTCGCGTCCCGGCCAGTGCATGCTCGCCCACAGTGTGTCCCGCACGGTGCGGTAGAAGACCTCGGCGGGAATGTCGGAGCGGAAGCTGCCGTCGGCGACACCGGCGGCGAGGGCGGTGAGCCAGTAGTCGCGCACCGTGCGTGACGGCGCGTCGACGACGTCGAGCAGGCCGTTGTCGCGCAGGTATTGCCGGTTCTGCTGGTAGATCGCCGTCGGATGGGGATGTTCCTCGATCACGGCGAGCGTTTGCCGAATCAGGCCGCGCACCGTCTCGCGCGCGCTCGTCGATGTCTCCACCACGCGCCGGAAGCGCTGGTCGATGTCGGCCATGAAGCCGCTGAGGATCTCGGCGACGATCGCATTCTTCGATCTGAAGAAGTGGTACAGGCTGCCGGAGAACACTCCGGCGCGTTCGCCGATGTCACGGACCGTCGTGGGGGCGATCCCCTTGGTTGCGAAGAGTTCGGCCGCGAGCCGCATGATCTCGTCGCGTCGGTCCGACGTCATGGTCAATTTCCCTTCCGTTTCGCCGGTTCGGCTCGAGTTTTCTGCCGTCCGTTCCAACTGAGTGGGAACGGGCCGTCCCGGCGGGGCATCCGCGCCTACCGTACTGCACCAAGCGCTTGCTCAAGAAAGGTGGTGCGGACGTGCCGACGCTGGAACAGGAGTTGGAACGGGAGTTCGAGCAGTACGTCGGGCGGGTGGCCGAGCCCGCCCGGGTGGCCCGGTACGCCGTGGACGAGGCGATGATCCGGAACTGGGTCGAGGCCCACGACGACTACAACCCCGTCTATGTCGACCGGGACGCGGCCCGCGCGACCGGACGACCGGACGTGGTGTGCCCGCCCGCGATGATCTCGACGTGGGTGATGGCCGGCTACCGGCGCTGGCGCGAGGTGCAGCGGCTGCGCGCCGAAGGACGGACCGAGGACTTCGCCTACTCCGAGCTGATGACTCTGCTGGACCGGCACGGCTTCACCTCCGTGGTCGCCACCAACGTCGAGCAGGACTACCACCGCGAACTCGTCCCGGGCGACCACGTCACCGCGCACTTCACCATCGAGTCGATCTCCCCGGTCAAACGCACCGGCCTCGGCCGCGGCTGCTTCGTCACCCTGCACAAGCGCTACGAGAACCAGCACGGCGACCTGCTCGTCGAGGAGCGATTCCGGTTGCTCCGCTTCGACCCGAACACCACCGAGGAGGCGTGATGACGGCCGTTCCCAGGTTGACGATCACCCAGGACAACGAGTTCTGGTTCGCAGCCGCCCGCGAGGGCAGGCTCGAGATCCAGCGCTGCAGCGACTGCGGCGCACTCCGGCATCCGCCGGGACCGGCGTGTCCGAAGTGCCGCTCCTTCAAGTGGGACACCGTCGAGTCGTCGCGCCGCGGCACCCTGCACAGCTGGACCGTGATCCACCACCCGAAGGACCCGTCCTTCGACTATCCCCTCGCGGTCGGGCTGATCGACCTCGAGGAGGGCATCCGGATCGTCGCCGACATCGCCGGGGTCGAGCACGACCGGCTGCGGATCGGCATGGAGCTCGAGGTCGGCTTCGCCGAGCACGCGCACGGCGAAATCCTGCCGCAGCTGCGCCTTCCGGGCGGAGGTGCCGCATGAGCCTGCCGACCGTGTCCGTCGGCACCGAACTGCCGGCACTGGACCTACCGCTCGACCGCAGCGCCATCGTCGCCACCGCGATCGCCTCCCAGGATTTCGAGGATGTGCACCACGATCCGGGTGCAGCCGAAAAGCGCGGCACGCCCGACATCTTCATGAGCATCAACTCGACGAACGGATTCGTCGACCGCTACATCACCGACTGGGCCGGGCCGGCCGCCCGCATCCGCCGCGTCGCACTGCGGCTGGGCGTCCCCAACTTTCCCGGCGACACCATGCGCCTGACCGGGACGGTGACCCGCGTCGACGCCGGCGCCGTCACCGTCGAGGTGCTCGGCCGCAACGCCCGAGGAACACATGTGACCGCCGAGGTCACCGTCGCACCGTACGAAGGACAGACACGATGAGCGGCAAGGCAATTCCCGGCGGGGGTTTCGCCCGCAAGGCGGCGATCGCGGGTATCGGCGCCACCGAGTTCTCCAAGAACTCCGGGCGCAGCGAATGGCAGCTGGCCTGCGAGAGCGTGCTCGCCGCGCTCGAGGACGCGCAGATCGGCGTCGAGGAGGTGGACGGCTTCGCGCTGTTCACGATGGAGACCAACCCCGAGATCGCGGTCGCCCGGGCACTCGGCATCCCCGAACTGACGTTCTTCAGCCGCATCCCGCACGGCGGCGGCGGCGCGTGCGCACCCGTGCAGCAGGCGGCGCTCGCCGTGGCCAGTGGGGTCGCCGACGTCGTGGTCGTCTACCGGGCCTTCAACGAACGCTCCGGCACCCGGTTCGGCGCCGGCCCGCCGCCGTTCGCCTACACGGCCAACACCGACCAGGAATACCGCAACTGGATCAACCCCTACGGGTTGCTCACCCCCGCCCAGCAGGAGGCGTTCCTCGCCCGGCGCTACATGCACAAGTACGGGGCGACCAGCGCCGACTTCGGCCGCATCTCCGTGCTCTCGCGCAAGCACGCCGCCGTCAACCCCAGGGCCTGGTTCTACGAGCGGCCCATCACCCTCGACGACCACCAGAACTCCCGGATGATCGCCGACCCGCTGCGGCTCCTCGACTGCTGCCAGGAGAGCGACGGCGGCCAGGCCCTGGTGATCGTCAGCACAGAGCGGGCCCGCGACCTGCCGCACCCGCCGGCCGTCGTCTCCGCCGCCGCGCAAGGCGTCGGACCCCAGCAGATCTCCATGAGCAGCTACTACCGCGAGGACATCGACGAGATGCCCGAGGTCGAGCTGGTGGCACGGCAGCTGTGGGATCAGGCCGGCATCGATCCGGACGACATCGACGCCGCGATCCTCTACGACGCGTTCACCCCGATGGTGCTGCTGCAACTCGAGGAGTACGGGTTCTGCGGCCGCGGCGAGGCCAAGGACTTCATCGCGGACGGCAACCTCGAACTCGACGGCCGCCTGCCCGTCAACACCCACGGCGGACAACTCGGCGAGGGATACATCCACGGCGTCAACGGAATCGCCGAGGGCGTGCGCCTGATCCGCGGTACGTCGGTGAACCAGCCCGGCAAGGACGTGTCGAACGTTCTGGTCACGGGCGGCTCCCCGGTGCCGCACAGCGCACTCGTGCTCTCCGCCGACAACTGACCGACCACCCATCCAGAGAAAGTCCGAACATGACCGAACGCATCACCTATGCCCGCGCCACCCACGGCGAGGACGAAATCCGAGCGGTGGTCGACGTCCTGCGCAGCGGCCATCAGGGGCTGCGCATCGGCAAGAACGTCTTCGAGCTCGAACGCCGCATCCCCGAGTTGTCCGGGAAGCAGTACGGCGTGATGTGCAACTCCGGATCGTCCGGCCTGTACCTCGCGGTCGAGCTGCTCGACCTGCCGAAGGGCAGCGAGGTCATCACCTCGCCGCTGACCTTCTCCACCGACGTCGCGCCCCTCGTGCGCGCCGGCCTGGTACCGGTCTTCGTCGACGTCGAACCGGACACGTTCAACGTCGACGTCACCAAGATCGAGGCGATGGTCACCGACCGCACCAGCGCCGTGCTCGTCCCGAACCTCGCCGGCAACTGCCCCGACTGGGACGCGATCCGGACCGTCGCCGACCGGCACGGCCTGAAGGTGATCGAGGACACCTGCGACACCCTCGGTGCCCGGCTGCACGGCACGCCCACCGGCGCGCGTGCCGACCTGAGCGTCACCAGCTTCTCCATGGCCCACATCATCACGTGTGCCGGCACCGGCGGCATGGTCATGATGGACGACGAGCAGACCCGTGATCGTGCACTCCTGCTGCGCCGCTGGGGACGTCGCTCCGAGCCGAACCTGTTCGGCAACGGGGGTGGACGCGTCTTCCGGGAGGATCTGGACGGGGTCGACTACGACAACGACTTCATCTTCGATCTGCTGCCGTGGAACTTCGAACCGTCCGAACTCGGCGCCGCCTACGGCGTCGTGCAGCTGAACAAGCTCGCGCAGAACTACGAGCGGCGCCGCAAGACCTTCGCGGAGTTCACCGCCGCATACGGCGCCTACCCCGAGTTCTTCCGCACGCCGGTCGAAACCGACGGCCTCGACACCGCCTGGCTGTGCTATCCCGTCACGGTCTCCGCCGACGCCCCGTTCTCCCGCAGTGACCTGCAGGAGTTCGTCGAAGCGCAGGGCATCGACACCCGAACCGTGTGGAGCGGCAACATCACCCGCCATCCCATGATGGCGGGCGTCGAGCACCGCGTGCCCGACGAGGGGCTGCCCGAGGCCGATGCGGTGTTCGAACGCGGCATGACGCTGGGCATGAGTCACGGGCTCTCCGACGAGGAGGTCACCCGCGTGACCGGCGCGATCCACGCCTTCGCCGCGAAGTGGCGGTGACCGTCGTGCCGTCCCGTTTCACCGGCCGGATCACCGCCGGCCCCGGCCTGGTCGACGAATCAGGGCTCGAGATCCACGGCCTCGACAACCGACAGTGGACCCGACCGGAGGTACCCGCATGAAACCCGTGATCGTCGACGCCGCACGCACCCCCTTCGGCAAGCGCGACGGCTGGATCTCCGGCCTGCACGCCGCCGAGTTGCTCGGACTCGCGCAACGCGGCGTGCTCGACCGGCTCGGCCTCGACGCCGCCCTCGTCGAGCAGGCCGTCGGCGGGTGTGTCACCCCGATCGGGGAGCAGTTCGGCAACATCACCCGCACCGCGTGGATGCACGCCGGCCTGCCCTCCCACACCGGGACCACCACCATCGACGCCCAGTGCGGCACCGCGCTGCAGGCGGTGCATCTCGTCGCCGGGCAGATCGCGCTCGGCACCCTCGAGGTCGGCCTGGCGTGCGGCGTCGAGCTGATGTCGCGGGTCCCGCTCACCTACAAGGTCGGCACCGGCGCCGGCACCCCGCGACCGGCGTCGTGGTCGGTGGACACCCCCGACCAGTACACCGCGGCCGACCGCATCGCCCGGCACCGCGGCTTCGCCCGCGAGGACCTCGACGCGTTCGGCCTGAGGTCGCAGCAACGGGCGCGCGACGCCTGGGACGCCGGGTGGTTCGACCGGCAGATCATCCCCGTCGCCGTCCCCGGCGACGACGGCAGCAGCACCGTCACCCGGGACCAGGGACTGCGCGAGACCAGCACGGAGGCGCTCGCGCGGCTGCGTCCCACGATCGAGGGCGGCCTGCACACCGCCGGCACCTCGTCGCAGGTGTCCGACGGGGCGAGCGCCGCGGTCCTGATGTCCGAGGACAGGGCACGAGAACTCGGCGCGGCGCCGCGGGCCCGGCTGCTCGCGCAGTGCGTCATCGGCGGCGACACCGAGTTCATGCTCGACGGCCCGGTGGCTGCGGCGCAGATGCTGCTCGACCGCACCGGGATGACGGTCGCCGACGTGGACCTGTTCGAGGTCAACGAAGCCTTCGCCGCGGTGCCGATGTCGTTCGCCGAGGTGCTCGAGGTCGACCCGGACGTGCTCAACGTCGGCGGCGGTGCCATCGCCCTCGGCCACCCGGCCGGCGCGACGGGAATCCGGTTGCTGGCCACCGCGATCGACGAGCTCGAACGCCGGGACCGGCAGGTCGCGATGATCGCCATCTGCGCGTCCGCCGCCACGACGTGCATGATTCTGGAACGGATGTAGGCCATGACGATCGCACTCGACGCCGACCACCGCGACCTCGCCGACTCCGTCGCGGGCCTCGCCCGTCGTCACGCCCCGATCGAACGCACCCGCGCCGCATTCGCCGACCTGGCGGCGGGCAAGCGGCCGGAGATCTGGGATGCGTGCGTCACGCAGGGCCTGCACGCCCTGCACCTGCCCGAGGAGCACGGCGGCGGTGGGGCGGGACTGCCGGAACTCGCGGTCGTGGCGGAGCAGTTCGGCCGCGCCCTCGTTCCCGGCCCGTGGGTGCCGACCGTACTGGCCGGGGCGTTGGTCGCCACCCTCCCGCCCGAGGGCCTCGTCGCGGACCTGCTGCGGCGGTTCGCCGAGGGCGCGACCGGCGCCGCCGTCACCACCCCCGGCCTCGTCGCGACCGCGTCGGGGCGGGGATGGACGGTCACCGGTGTCTCCGAGCCGGTGCTCGGGTTGCCGGGCGCCGACGAGGTGATCGTGCGCGCCACCGCCCACGGCGCGCCCGTGTGGTTCCGGTTGCCGTCCGCGGCCGGGGAGGTCGAGGTCGCCGACGGCGTGGACCTCACCCGGTCGGTGGGACGACTGCGGCTGTCCGCAGCGGCGATCACACCCGAGGACCTGCTCCCGGCGATCGCCGACGACGACGTGCAGCTGATCGGCAACACGGTGCTCGGCGCCGAGGCCGCCGGAATCGCGGCGTGGGCACTGGACACCGCCGTCGACCACGTCCGCAACCGTCACCAGTTCGGCCGCCCCGTGGGCAGTTTCCAGGCCGTGCAGCACAAGGCCGCGATGATGCTGGTGCGCAGCGAGATCGCCCGCGCGGCGGCGTGGGACGCCGCCCGCTCGGTGCGCCAGGACCGGGAGCAGCAGCGTCTCGCGGCAGCGCAGGCGGGGCTGACGGCGGTGCCGGCGGCCGTCGACGTGGCGCTCGAATGCGTCACGTTGCTCGGCGGTATCGGCTTCACCTGGGAACACGACGCGCACCTGTACTGGCGACGGGCACTGTCGATCGCCTCCGTCGCCGGCCCGGAGGACGTCTGGGCACGCCGGCTCGGTGAGCTCGCGCTGTCGGGCGAGCGCGACTTCTCCTTCGTCGAAGCCGATGCGCTACCGGAGCTGCGTGCGCAGGTCGGCGCCGTCCTCGACGAGGTACGGGCACTGCCGGACGACGCGGTGCGCAGCGACGGCTGGGCGCCGGCACGCGGCGGGGCACGTCGCGCCCGCCTCGCCGAGGTCGGACTCGTCGCGCCGCACTATCCCCGGCCCTACGGCCTCGCGGCCGGACCGCACGAACAGGCCGTGATCGCGGACGAATTCGCGTGCCGCGGCCTCGAACTACCAACCACCGTCATCGGCGAGTGGGCCCTGCCCACCCTGCTGCGGCACGGCACCGAGGACCAGCAGCGGCGTTTCGTCACTCCCACCCTGCGCGGCGAGATCGTCTGGTGCCAGCTGTTCAGCGAGCCGGGCGCCGGCTCGGACCTCGCCGGGCTGTCCACCCGCGCCCGCAAGGTGGACGGCGGCTGGGTCCTCACCGGACAGAAGGTGTGGAATTCGATGGCCCACGAGGCGGACTGGGGAATCTGCCTGGCGCGCACCGATCCCGAGGCGCCCAAGCACGAGGGCATCTCGTACTTCCTCGTCGACATGCGCAGCGAGGGGCTCGACGTGCGGCCACTGCGACAGGCGACCGGGCGGGCGGAGTTCAACGAGGTGTTCTTCGACGACGTCTTCGTCCCCGACGACTGCCTGGTCTCGGAACCGGGGCAGGGCTGGCGCCTCGCGGTGACCACCCTCGCCAACGAACGGCTCAGCATGGGCGCACAGCTCGCGCACGGTGCGGCCGCGCGGGTGCGCGACGTCGTCGAGTCGGGGCGCTACGCCGCCGCCCGCGACGACGCACTGCGCGTCCTCGGCCGCAACACCGGCCGTGAGATGGCCCTGTCGGCGATGAACCTGCGCAGCGTGCTGCGCCGGTTGTCCGGTCTCGACGCCGGGGCGGAGATCAGCGTGCAGAAGGTCTTCAGCGCCCTCGCCCAACGCGACGGCTCGCGCGGACTGGTCTCGCTGCTCGGTCCGCTCGGCGCCGCCGACGACGACGGCCACATGCTCGACCACCTCGGTCTGCCCGCGGTGCTCTTCGGCGGCGGCACCATCGAGATCCAGCTGAACGTGATCGCCCGTCGCGTGCTGGGACTGCCGCGCTGACACCGACCACACCACATCCACCTGGAGGGGCTATGCACCCGGAACTGTCCGACGATTCCCGTCGGCTCCGCACCGAACTACGCAACTACTTCGCCGAGATCATCGACGACGACGACCGGCGCGCCCTCGTCGACCAGACCGAGGGCGGACCCGTGTTCGACCGCATCCTGCGACGGATGGGCCGCGACGGGTGGCTCGGTCTCGGCTGGCCCACCGAATACGGCGGCCGGGGAGAGGATCCCGAGGCCCTGTACGTGTTCTACGACGAGGTGATCCGCGCCGGCGCACCGCTGTCGCTGGTCACCCTCAACACCGTCGCGCCGGCGCTGATGAAGCACGGGACCCAGGCGCAGAAGGACTTCTTCCTGCCGCCGATCCTGGCCGGTGAACTGATCTTCGCCATCGGCTACACCGAACCGAACGCGGGCACCGACCTCGCCTCGCTGCAGACCCGCGCCCGCATCGAGGGCGACGAACTGGTCATCAACGGCAACAAGATCTTCACCAGCGCCGGCGTCTACGCGGACTGGATCTGGCTGGCCGTCCGCACCGATCCGGACGCGCCGCGGCACCAGGGCATCTCGGTGGTGCTGGTACCGACGTCGGCGCCCGGGTTCTCGGTGACCGAGATCCACACCGTCGGTGGCATCAGCACCTCCGCCACCTACTACGACGACGTCCGCGTGCCGCTGACCAACGTCGTGGGCGAGCTGAACCAGGGCTGGGGCCTGATCACCAACCAGCTCAACCACGAGCGGGTCGCGCTCGCGGCCCGCGGCGGCATCGCGAACGAGCTGTACGACGCCGTGCTCGCCTGGGCACAGTCCGAGCCCCTGGGCGCCGGGACCGTCTACGACCTGCCCTGGGTACGTACCAATCTGGCGGAGACGTACGCACTGCTCAGTGCCGCCGACCTCGTCAACCTCCGGCTCGTCGCGGACGTCGCCGCGAACACCCTCGGCGGCGGTGACTCCGCGGCCGCCAAGATCTTCGGCACCGAGGCGGTCGTCACCGCCTACGGCAAGATGCAGGAGATCCTCGGTGTCCGTGGCCTGCTGCGGCCCGGCAGCCCCGGAGCCGTCGTCGAGGGACGCGTCGAAACCTTGGCGCGCAGAGCCCAGAACAACACGTTCGGCGGCGGCACCAACGAGGTGATGCGCGAGATCGTCGCCGCCAAGTGCCTCGGCATGACGCTCGCCGCCCGTCGCCGCACCGACGCCCCCACCAGCACGAGGAGCTGACATGGATTTCGAACTCGACGAGGACCTGACGAGTGTGCAGGATCTGGCGTCCCAGCTCTTCCGGCAGCTCGCGCCGGTGGAGCGGGTCGTCGAGGTGGAGCAGAACGAGGGCGGTTTCGACGCGACGCTGTGGGGTGCCCTCGCCGACGCGGGCCTGCTCGGCATCGCGGTGCCGGAGGAGTCCGGGGGCGCCGGGATGGGTCTGCTCGGCCTGATCACCGTGCTCGAGCAGCAGGGCCGGCACGTGGCGCCGGTACCGCTGTGGTCGGTGACGGCGGCCGCCTCGGCGATCGTCCGGTTCGGCACGGCCGAGCAGGTCGAACGCCTGGTCCCCGGCATCGTCGACGGCTCCCGGCCGATCGTCGCGGCATTCGACGCCCCCTACGGTGAACTCACGTCGCTGTCGGCGGTGAGCAAGGGCGACGACCTGGTCGTCAGCGGAACCGTCGCCGGTGTGCCCGCCGCAGCCGTGGCCGCCGCGGCGACCGTTCCGGTCCGGTGCGACGACGGTTCGCTCGCCGTCGTGGTGATACCGACCGGGGCGGACGGCGTCACGGTGGAACCGGTCGCCGCGACCGACCGGGGCAGCTTCGCCAATGTCCGGTTCGACGACGTCGTCGTGCCCGCAGTCGATCGTCTGCCGGGCGACGGCGCGGAGACGGTCGCCTGGGTGCGCCGCCGGATCCAGCTCGCGCTCGCCGCGGTGCAGCTGGGCGTGTGCGAACAGGCGCTGCAGACGACGGCCGAATACACCTCGCAGCGAATTCAATTCGGCCGGCCACTGTCGACCAACCAGGCGGTGGCGGTGCGCGCG
Organism: Rhodococcus sp. DMF-1; assembly: GCF_021441945.1. Taxonomy (NCBI): domain Bacteria; kingdom Bacillati; phylum Actinomycetota; class Actinomycetes; order Mycobacteriales; family Nocardiaceae; genus Rhodococcus; species Rhodococcus sp. DMF-1. Next base: position 4,131,925 of record NZ_CP090442.1, on the reverse strand, counting down.
GCCGATGCCTACCTCGACACCGAGGCGATCCGGCTCACCACCCGGCGGGCGGCGTGGCTGCTCGACGCCGGACGGGAGCAGGAGGCCGAATCCGCGGTTCTCGTCGCCAAATGGTGGGCGTCACGAGGCGGTCTGCGGGTGGTCCACGCGACGCAGCACCTGCACGGCGGTATCGGTGCGGACGTGGACTACCCGATCCACCGCTACTTCCTGTGGGGACGGCAGTTGTGCTTCACCCTCGGCGGCGCGGACGCCACGGCGGCCGCGCTGGGCGACGTCCTCGGGTCTGCGCCCCGGATCGGGGCACCCGCGTGACGACCGCCGGGCGCCCGACGCTCGTCACCGGCGCCGGGCGCGGCATCGGCCGGGCGCTCGCGCGCCGGGGCGCCGGAGGAGGCTCCCGATGACCCGTACCGTCGACGTGCCCGCGGACCTGCGGGAGGCGACCGCGGAGCTCGTCGCCGCGACCCGCGCGCTGATGCTGGCCGCGGCGACCACGACGGCGGACGCCGACACCGTCCGCGCCGCCCGCGCAACGATCGCCGAACTGGCCGAGACCCTCGGCAGCCGGCCGCGTCCGCGGGTGCTGCGTCCCCCGTTCGACGGACCGTCGCGGTCCCGGGACACGGGCGGGCGCGAGCCGTGGGCGCTGTTCACCCACAACCCGATGGGCATTCCGCTCGAGATCCACTTCGGCGCGGACGAGGCGCGGGCCCGGCTGGTCGCGAACGCCCTGCACGAGGGCCCACCCGACAGCGTGCACGGCGGGTTCAGCGCCCACCTGCTGGACTGCATGCTCGGCACCCTCATGCAGGCCCGGGGCAGCCGTTCGCTGACGGCGTCGCTCGACCTGCGCTACCTGCGGCGCACGCCGCTCGACGAGCCGCTGGATCTGTACTCGCGGATCGTCGAGACCGAGGGCCGGAAGACCGTCGCCGAGGGCTGGATCGAGTGCCGCGGTGAGCGCACGGTCGAGGCGCGGGGAGTGTTCGTCCGCGTCGAGACGTGAGCAGTGCCCGCCGGCGGAACAGCCTGCGGAAAGAGTGAATTCGCGGCGCGCCGGACGACCTCCGGCGCGCCGCCCCCGTTCTAGTTCACGACACCCACGCGTGTTCGGTGCGACAGGCGGGTGCGCGCGGTGGAACCGGACCGGCCGGGAGTGAGCACCTGTGAGGTGCGGCGAGCGGCGGCCCAGACCATCGGCGCGATGTGGGCGAGTTCGACCGTTCCGCGGCACGCCACCGAGATCGCGCCCACGACGCCGTCGGGGCCGACGACCGGTGCGGCGACGGCGCTGATGGACATCGGGCACGAGTGGCCGGGCACGAACGCGAGACCCTGCCGCTGGCGCACGCGGTTCAGGCGCTCGTGCAGGGCCGACAGGTCGGCCCGGGACCGCACGTGCGGTCCCGCCGTCATGAGTGCGTCGACCCGCTCCGGCTCGAGGCCGGCGAGCAGCGCCCGTCCGCTGACGGTGCTCTCGGCCGGCAGCCGGGTCGCCACCTGGGAGGGGATGCCCGCGCTGGCCGCGCCCCCGATCCGGTCGAGGAAGTAGACGGACGAGCCTTCGAGCACGGTCAGGTGCGCGACACCGCCCGTGCCGATCTGCAGGTCGTTGAGCATCCCCGCGGCCGCGGCGCGCAGCTGCGAGTAGTCCCGGGGCCGGGCCATCGTCTGCATCCGCAGGCCGGGGCCGTATCCGCGGGAGTCGTGTTCGACCCAGTGCAGGTCGACGAGCTGGGTGAGGAGACGGAAGACGGTCGAGCGGGGCAACCCGGTGGCGGCCGTGATCTCCTCGAGGAACATCCGGTCGGGACCGGACACGAAGACGTCGAGGATCTGGGTGAACCGCTCTGCGACACTGGGGCGCTGCTCGCGCGGCATGTCCGGCAACGGAATCGGGTCACTATGCATCACAGTCAATGTCTGGCCTCCTTCGCCTCACATTACCTAGCACTTGCTTGGTGCGCTATGCGGAACACCGGCATCCCCCCGCCCCGGCGGGATGCCGTCATGCGAGTTTGGTGCGCACGCCGGTGGTGTCCAGGGCTGCGACGCTGCGGGCGGAGAATGTACGGTCGGCGGGACGATCGGCGAAGTATCCGGAGACCTGCGCGTCGAGTTCGTCGACGGTGAAGACCCCGGATCCGGCGGTGAATTGGTTCTCCACCACCGGCGGCGCCATCAGCGCCACCATGTCGCCGTAGACGACGAAGACCTGCCCGTTCACGCGGCTCGACGCCGGGCACGCCAGGTAGGCGACGAAGGTTGCCACCCGCTCGGGAGCCAGGATGTCCACGGGCGAACCGGACGGGTCTTCGTCGAAGACGTGCGCGGTCATCTCCGTGCGGGCTCTCGGGGCGATGGCGTTGGCGGTGACCCCGTAGCGGGACAACCCCTGTGCCGCGGCCAGGGTGAGGGCGACGATCCCGGACTTGGCGGCGGCGTAGTTCGATTGCCCCGCCCCACCGAAGAGAAACGCCTCCGACGTGGTGTTGATCAGCCGTCCGTACACCGGGGAGTCCGACGACTTCGACTGCGCACGCCAGTATCTCGCCGCCGCGGTGGTCAGTGCCGCATGCCCCTTCAGGTGCACCCGGATCACGTCGTCCCACATCGCTTCGGTCATGGTGACCAGCATCGCGTCACGGATGATGCCGGCGTTGTTCACGACGACGTCGAGGCTGCCGAACTGGTCGACGGCCGCGTCGACGAGACGGTCGCCGATCGACCAGGTTCCGACGTCACCTTCGACGGCGATCGCCCTGCCGCCTCGCTCCTCGATCTCGGCGGCGACGGTGTGTGCAGCGGCTCCGATGTCGTTCACGACGACAGCCGCGCCCCGTTCGGCGAGTGCCAGTGCCTCGGCCCGGCCCAGGCCGGACCCGGCTCCCGTCACCACGGCGGTGCGGCCGGTCAGGTCGGTGTCACTCACGGCGTCTCCTTGCTTCGGTGGATGCCGGCCTCGTGGGCCGGGGACGAGTGGCCCGCACGGGCCCGGACTGTCCTGCAGGGCGGCTCGCACCTCCGGTGGTCGATCCCGTCGACGGGAAGCGCACGACTTCGGGTGCTCGGTGCCGGGAAGGCTGCCGGGTGTCCGCCTCGCAGCGTAGCCGCCCCGGGGGCGCATTCAATAGAATCATGTTCCTCCCTATCCGGGGCTCGCTGGTCATTCGACCCAGGACGGTGCTCGTTCAAGTACCCCACTTCTGGAATACAGGACCTCTAGAAGTAGAACACAATTCTATTTCACTGACCGGGACTGCCGGTCGCGACCGTGCCGGCCCGGGGTGCGACGCGGCGGCGGCGGCGGTCTCGGCGTCACCAGGCTTCCGTATCCCGGAGGAGAGGCGCCGGCGAGGTCATGAAGACAATCGTCGCGACGAACCTCGGGCTGTGACCCCGGCGTCGCTGCCGCGGGGGCACGCTAGTCTGCGCGGGTGAGTACCGCAGCCGCCGGCGTGCCCATGAGCCCGGACGACATGACGCCCGCGCAGTTGCGGCGACGTGACCGGATCACCGAGGCCGTCGTCGCGATGCTCGAGGAGACGGGCCCGGACAGCATCCAGATGCGGGACGTGGCCGAGCGTTCCGGAGTGGCGCTCGGCACCCTGTACCGGTACTTCCCGGCCAAGCCGCAACTGCTCGCCGCCGCGATGGTGGCGTGGAACGACCGCCTGTCGCAGCGGCTCGCCACCGAGCGCCGACGCCGATCCGACCGCGACGCCCGCGCGGAGGATGCGGTGGAGCGTGTCGTCCGGTTGTACGTGCGGCAGATGAAGGCGTTCCAGCGGGGCCCGCACTTCGCCCGTCTGGAGGTCGAGTTGCAGACCTCCCGGGATCCGTATGTGGTGGAGACTCTGGTCGAGCGGTCGGCGGTCAACCGTTCGGCCGTCTTCGAGGCGATGGAGGGGATTCCGGCGGAGCGGGCCCGGCTGGCGTCGTTGGCGATCGGCAGCACCATGCTCACTTCGCTGATGCTGTGGACGACGGATCGCATCAGGTTCGCCGAGGCGCTGCGCAACGTCGAGGACGTGTGCCGGCTGGTCCTGAGCGGCCGTCCCGTCACGAGCTGACGAATGCCCACAAGGAAGACGAATCCCGTTTTGATGCAAAGACTCACGCGTCCACGGCGGTCACCTCTGCACACCCGTCGAGTGTCCGTCGTCGCGTGACTCCGCTCCGGAAGCACACCGGTTCCGCCGCAGGAACTCCCGGACGAAGAGGACGAAACCCGCGGTGGGGAAGGCCGCTCCGAGGACGCAGACCGCACGCCATCCGCCGGTGAGGTAGGCAGCCGTGGACAGTGCGCTGCCGAGGGAGCCGGCGAGAAAGTAGGAGGTCATATAGGCGGTGTTCAGGCGGCTGCGGGCGTCGGGCCGCAACGGCTGGATCAGGCTCTGGTTGCTGATGTGCGTTCCCTGGATGCCCAGGTCCAGCAGGGCGACGCCCACCGCGAGTGCGAGCACGTGCTGTTCGCCGAAGGCGAGGAACACGAAGCTGACCGCGGTGGCGGCGACGAACAGACCCGTCTGCCGGCGCGCGTAGCCGCGGTCGGCGAAGATGCCGGCCGTCCGTGCTGCCAGCGCGCCGGCGACCCCGACGAGGGTGAAGATCCCGATGCGGGCCTCGGACCACCCGTACCCCGGTCCGGCGAGCAGGAAGCCGACACTGGTCCAGAACACCCCGAACGAGGCGTAGGTCAGGGCACCGTAGGCGATGCGGCTGCGCAGCACGGGTTCGTCGCGGATCAAGCACACCACCGAGGCGAGCACCGTGCGGTAGCCGGCGGTGGTCGCCGGCGGCAGGACCGGAAGGGACTGCACCAGCAGCACAGTGCAGAGCATCAGGACCGCCGCGAGCACGAATACTGCTCGCCACCCGGCGATCTCCGCCACCAGGCCCGCCACGACGCGGGAGAGGAGAATGCCGAGCAGCAGGCCGGTCATCACGTTTCCGATCACACGTCCGCGTTCGTCGTCCCGGGCCAGGCTCGCAGCGAACGGGACGAGGATCTGGCCCACGACCGATCCGGTACTGACGAGCACGGCCGTAGCGGCGAGGATCTGCCAGCTCGGTGCCCAGGCCATGACCAGCAGGCCGGCGGCCGTGAGCACGAGCATGCGTCGCAGCAGCCGTCGCCGCTCGACCATGTCGCCCAGCGGCACCAGCAGGGCCAGGCCGGCGGCGTACCCGATCTGCCCCGCGGTGACTACCCATCCGACCTGCGTGGTGGAGGCGTCGAGGCTGTCGGCGACGGCGCCGACGAGCGGTTGAGCGTAGTAGCTGTTGGCCACCACCAGACCGGAGGCCAGGGCCATCGCGCCGACGAGCCCGCGGGGCATCCGGGCTGTCGGGGCGCCGGTGGACGTGGACTGCATGGCACCGATCCTGCGGGCCCCGGTATTGATGTGTCCAACGGGATGAATCGATGAATCCGAGCGATAAGGTCGATGAATGGAACTACGGCAGCTGCGGCACTTCGTGGCGGTCGCCGACCTCGGGCACTTCACCCGGGCCGCCGAATCGGTGCATCTGTCGCAGTCGGCGCTCAGCGCGTCCGTGCGGGCGCTCGAGAACGAACTCGGGACGTCGCTGTTCGAGCGCACCACCCGGTCGGTGCTCCCGACCGCGGCGGGCCGAACGCTCTACCCCTACGCGCAGCGGTTGCTGCGCGAGGCCGCGGAGGCCCGCGCAGCCGTGGCGAGACTGGAAAGCGGCGAGGCCGGCACCCTCGCGGTGGGCACCGTGCAGACATTCCGGGCCGCGGATCTGCCGTCGCTGCTCGCACAGTTGCACCGCACTCACCCGGGCATCGAGGTGGCGCTGCGGGAGGCGACCACCACCGAACTGTTCGACGCCCTCGCCACCGCAGAACTGGACCTCGCATTCGTCGCCCTCGACGCGCGTCCGCTCCCGGCCGGCCTCGTCACACTCCGCACCTACACCGAAGAACTCACCGCCGTGGTCGCGCCCCGCCATCCGCTCGCCGCGGTCGGGGCGATCGATCCCGCGGAGCTGCAGCCGTACCCGTTCATCGAATTCGAGGCCGGCACCGGCCTGCAGACCACGGTCGAGGCGCTGTTCGTCCGCGCGGGCGTGCACCGCGACGTGACGTTCCGCGTCGGGGACATGGATCGCCTGCTCGATCTCGTCCGCCACGGTCTCGGGGTCGCCGTCATCCCGGAACCGATCGCGCGACGCAGTGGCCTGCACCGCATCGGGCTGCGGCCCGGGCCACCGCACCGCACCCTGGCACTGGTGTGCCGTGCCCCGGCCCCGTCCTCGACGGCCGCGCAGTTGTTCCTCGACCTGCTCTGACCCGGCGGTCCGCCCGACGGGGAGCGGGACGCTCGGCAGTGTGGGGGAGCGGCCCGCTCAGTAGTGAGGGAGCGTCCCGCTCAGTGCCCCGGCGTCCGGTAGGCGGCGTTGCGATGCACCGCGTCGTCCATCTCTTGGGGGGTGAGCAACCGGATCGGTACGGAACGCGCGATGCCCGACGCCCGGGTGCGGAACTCGAGCGTGGCCGCCGCGAGATCGTCGGGCACCTCCCCGATGACGTAGAGATCGTGCCCGCCGAGCGCGAAGTGCACGGACTCGACGCTGCCACCGACGCTCTCGACCATCTCGGTGATGGCGGAACTACGGACGGAACCACCCTCGGAGAGCAGACCCTGCGCGCCCTCGGGGGTGTAGGTGACCTGCCACAGGTACTTCGGCATGTTCTCGACTCCTCGGCTGTCGGGCCATTCCACGGCCGGGCTCGGTGCCCCCTCCATCGTCGACCCGCTCGCTCCGTCGTGGGGCGGTTTCGCGCCGAACCGGCGTAGGTTCGTCACCGGACCGCCCGACCGTTTCCGACGAGAGGACCACTGCCGTGCCCAGACCGCCGCTGCCGCAGGCCGTCGCCGAGATGCTCGCCCAGCCGAACTACGCCACCATCAGTACGGTGCGGGCCGACGGGCATCCGGTGTCGGTGCCCACCTGGTATCTGTTCGAGAACGGCCGGATCCTGGTGAACATGGATGCCGGGCGCAAGCGGCTCGACCACCTGCGCCGCGATCCCCGGGTCAGCCTGAGCGCGATGGACCCGGCGGACTGGGTGACCCACGTGAGCATCCAGGGGCGGGTCGTCGAGTTCGTCGACGACCCCGAGCTGACCGACATCGACCGCGTGGCGCGGCACTACACCGGCAAGCCCTACGGGGTGCGCAACCGGCCGCGGGTCAGTGCCTGGATCGAGATCGACCGCTGGCATGCCTGGGGCCGGCTGAAGGATGCGGCCTGACACAGCTCCTCCGCCGGCCCGGGGCCGGGCTCACACGAGCCCGGCCTCCTTCGCCACCTTCCGAACCTGGAAGGCCACGACGATCAGCAGCACGCCGAAGAGGATGGCGTAGATTCCCAGCAGCCAGATCAGGCTGATGATGCCGCTGCCGGGGAAGATCAGCAGCACGACACCCAACAGCACCGCGAGGATGCCGGCGACGAGCGACCAGCCCCACCCCGAGTTCGGGACCTTCCGGAAGCTCAGCGCACCGATGATGCCCGTGACGCCGAACAGGATCGCGTAGAACGCGATGATGTACAGCACCACGAGTGCGGTGGCCGCGGGCCAGACGAGGGCGACGATGCCGGCGGCGATGGAGACCAGGCCCATCGCGAGCCACCAGCCCCAGCCGTCGAGGCGGGCCCGGTCGCGAATCGCGTGGTAGACGAGTACGACGCCGTCGACGATGGCGTAGATGCCGAACACCACCACCAGGGCCCAGACGGTGATCCCCGGCCACACCAGGGCGACGACACCGAACAACACGGCGAGGATGCCCCGGATCAGCACCAACCACCACATCTGTTTGAACAGGGGACTGAACTGATCGTTTGCGGTGAAAGCTCTCTCGGACACGGCCACTCCTAGGATGCGGTCTCGTAGTTCGGGCACAGCGTAGGCCCGTGCCGCCCCTGCCGCCTGCCGAATGACGATCCGATTCCCAGTCGTGACGAGCGTTACCGTGGAGCGATGGCTCGGGTGCGGATCGGGATCTCCGGCTGGCGGTACGCCGAATGGCGCGGCGACTTCTACCCGGCGGGGCTGGTGCAGCGCCGCGAACTCGAGTACGCCGCGGAGCGATTCGGATCGATCGAGATCAACGGCACCTTCTATGCGCTGCAGCGGCCGTCGAGCTTTCTGCGGTGGCGGGACGAGACACCGGACGGGTTCGTCTTCGCCGTCAAGGGCGGCCGGTACGTCACCCACATGAAGCGCCTCGTCGACGTCGACGACGCTCTCGCCAACTTCTTCGCGTCCGGTGTGCTCGCCCTCGGCCCCAAGCTGGGGCCCGTGCTGTGGCAGCTGCCGCCCTCGTTGGCATTCGAGCCGGAGCTGATCGCCGGGTTCGTCGAGCGGCTACCCGCCTCGACGACCGAAGCCGCGGCACTCGCCGCGCGCCACACCGAGAAGGTTCCCGGCGAGCGGGCGTGGACGGAGACCGAGGCGGACCGGCCCCTCCGGTACGCGCTCGAGGTGCGTCACCCCAGCTTCACGGACCCGGCTTCGGCGGCACTGCTGGCCCGGCTCGACGTCGCCCTCGTCGTCGCGGACACAGCCGGGCGGTTCCCGTTCCTGACCGAGGCCACCACCGATTTCGTCTACGTGCGACTGCACGGAGACACCGAGCTGTATGCGAGCGGGTACGCCCCCGAGACGCTGGACGAGTGGGCGGCGCGGATCCGTGGCTGGCGTTCCGAGGGGCGGGACGTGTACGTGTACTTCGACAACGACATCAAGGGCTACGCGCCCTGGGACGCGCTCGAACTGCAGCGCCGCGTCGGCTGACCGTGTCGGTGCCGCATGGCAGGCTCGTCGTGACGCGCCGGCGCTCGCCGGGAGCATCGGCGACCCGAGGAGGACATGGTGTGGCCCACGCACTGGCCGCAGCTCGCGCGGGAGATCGCGGAGCACACCAGCGCGGCGCTCGCCGCCGCCCGGTCGCGGTCGGCCGCGGCCTGGGAGGACGCGACGACCGAGCTGGTAGCGCTGCCGTACGAGCAGGTCGCGGGCGTGCACGCGACGATGATGCGCGAGCTGCTCGAGGAGCTGCACCCCGACGGGCTGACCGGCGAGGACGTGCAGGCGGTGTTCGAACGCAGCGCGCGCACGGGGGCCGCGTGGCTGCCGTCGCTGCACCCGGACACGGTGGTGGCCGTGCTCACCGGAACCCTCGGGGTGTCCGACCACGACGCACCGAAGGCTCGCCCCGACGAATACCTGCGGGCCGGCCTGATCGTGCTGGCCGGCCTGCTGGCGGCTCGCCGGGTGGACCCCGGCACGTACCTGCGTCGCGCGCTCGGGGAGATCGAACGCGCCGAGACCGTCGAGATGCCCTGACGGTCGGGTCGCACTGACGGTCGGGTTGCACTGACGGTCGGGTTGCACTGACGGTCGGGTTGCACTGACGGTCGGGTTGCACTGACGGCCGGGATGTCCCGACGTCCCGCCTCAGTGACGGGTGTGGTCCTCGACCGCGCGGGTGAGCCGTCGCAGCAGCGCGGTGAGGGTGTCGAGTTCGTCGTCGGTGAAGCCGTCGAGCATGCGGCGCTCACGCTCGACGCGGCGGGGGAACTCGGCGTCGACCACGGCGCGGCCCGCTTCGGTGAGGGTGAGCAGGACGACGCGGCCGTCGCGCTCGAAACGCCGGCGTTCGACCAGCCCGAGCCCGACGAGGCGGTCGGCGTGCTTGGTGGTGGAGGCGCCGCTCAACCCGGTGACCGACGTGACCTCGCTGGCGCGCAGTGGCGTGCTGCTGCGCGCCAGCGCGCACAGCACTTCGAACTCGGGGCGTGTGACGCCGCTCGGCACGAGTTCCCGGTCGAGCTGGGAGAGGGCGAGGGAACTGATCCGGGTGATACGGCCGATGACGTCGATCGGGCGGGTGTCGAAGCCGGGGTGCGTCTCGGCCCAGCCGAGCCGAACGTGATCCACGAAGTCCTCGGGCTGGGCGGTGTCCGACATGGGTCCATCCTAGCGAGGAGTCTCACACTCAATTCACATTTAATTTATCTCTGAAATATCTACACTGGAGCGGTGCACCCCTCCCTCCCGATCCCGGACCACGGCCGCCTCAGGCACTCGAGGACCGCGCTCGCGCATTCGCTGTCGTCCGCAGCGTGGCGCGAGGCGCTCGAATTCCGCAGTGCCGATGCCACCGTGGCCCCGGCGCTGCGCGTGGGAACAGCGGTGCTCGTCGCCCTCGTCGGAGGCGGCCTGCTGCACCTGCCGCACCTGGCCGGCTTCGCCGCCCTCGGCGCACTCGCCTCGGCCTTCGGACGCTACGAGCCCTATCCGCGGCTGGCCGGCAAGATCGCGATGGTCGGTCTCGGCGTGGTCGGTTACGTCGCGCTCGGCGCTGGGGTCGGGGCGGGCGCGGTGCCGATGTGGGCCCAGATCGCGGTGCTCTCGGTGGCGGCCGGTTTCGCCTTCTGGGTTCTGGGTGCCTTCCGGCTGTCCGGGCCGGGTCCGGTCATCCTGGTCTTCGCGGCCGCCGGCGCGGCCGGGTTCGCGCGCACCGCCACGGACCTGCGGGACGCGGTTGTTGCAGCGACCGTGGGAGTCGCTGTGGGATGGGTTGTCTCGATGGCCCCCGCCCTGTATCACCCGCACGGGCCCGCACGGATCGCCGTCGCCCGCGCTCTCGCGGCGGTCGCGGCGATCGAGCGCGACGGTCACCGTGCGGTGCCGGGCGCCCGCGCGGCGATCGCCCGGGCTCACGACGTCGTCGCGCTCGGCTCCCGAACCGGCGTCCACACCCACGAACTCCTCGCGCTGCTCGCCGCGGCCGGTGCCGTCGTCGACGAGGCCGAGTCCGACGCCGTGCCCGATCGAGTGGCCGAGTTCGCCCGATTCGAGGCCGAACTTCGGAAAGTCCGCCGCGACATCGCCATTCCGCGTGTCGACGGGACCGGAGCACCCGTCCCCGCCCGGCCCGTCGGATTCGTGCGTGACGGAGCAGCGCGGCTGCGGGACCGCGCGATCCTCGTCGGGGCCGGCCGGGTGCTCCTCGCCGCGCTCCTGGCGGGCTGGTTCGCCGCCGCGGCGGGTCTGCACCACCCGCTGTGGGCGACGATGGGTGCGATGGCCGCGTTGCAGGGCGTCAACTACCGGCAGACCGTGCAGCGGGCGATCCAGCGTCTGCTCGGCAACGTCGCGGGCGCCGTGCTCGCGGCGGCGTTGATCGCGCTGTCCCTGGATTACTGGCCGTACGCGCTGGCGATCGTGGTGCTGCAGGTCGTCGCCGAGCTGTACGTGATGAAGAACTATGCCGCGACGTCCGTTGCGGTGACCGCGATGGCCCTGCTGCTGACCGGGCTCGGCGAGAGCCTGGGCCCGGAGATCGCGATGAGCCGGATCGCCGACACGCTCGTCGGGGTGGTGCTCGGTGTGCTCGTCGCGGCGTTCACCATCGACCGTGCCGACCGGCACCACCTGCGGCCCGCACGATAGCGCCCCTGGCGCGAGAGCCCCGGACCGACGCCCGGGCTGCGACGCATCGGCGGGGCACGATCGCACGGGGTCGATCGCACCGGGTCTAGCATCGGCGCATGCGCGTGCGCCGGATCGTCGACCTGAGCCGGACCGTCTCCGGCGACACCCAGGTCTATCCCGGAGATCCCGTCCCGGTGCTGAGCCCGCACGCGACGCTCGAGCGCGACGGGTACAACCTGCTGCGGATCGAGATGGGTTCGCAGACCGGAACCCACGTCGACGCGCCGCTGCACATGCGCGCCGGGGCCGCCCCGATCGACGAGGTTCCCCTCGACCGCTTCGTCGGCCGGGGAGTCGTCCTGGACGTGCGGGGCCTGCCGCCGCGTACCGCCGTGACCCCGCGGCACCTCGCCGGCGGGCCGGAGCCGGGGCCCGGCGACATCGTCCTCGTGCATACCGGCTGGGCCGAGCACTACGACACCGATACCTACTTCGAGCATCCCTACCTGGCGGCGGACGCGTGCCGGTGGGTGCTCGAACGCGGCGTGCACGCCGTCGGCCTCGACGCCCCGAGCATCGACTCCGCTCTGGGCGCCGACTTTTCCGCGCATCGGCTCGTCGCCGCGGCCGGCGGCATCGTGTGCGAGAACCTGTGCAACCTCGAACTCGTCGACTTTCCCGATCCGCTGATCAGTCTCCTTCCGCTGCGGCTGCAGGGTGCGGACGGTGCGCCGGTGCGGGCCGTGGCGATCGAACTCGAACCGTGATCACGGCACCTGCGCCGCGACGATCCGTGCGGTGCCGTATGCCGCGGTGCCGAGCGTGACGACCGCGAACGCCACGATCCACACGGCCGTCGGTACGCGGGTGAGCCAGCGCAGCTGATCGGCGTCGGAACCCTGCCCGCGGCCGCGCCGATGGGTGCGCGCCAGTTCGAGTACCGGCCGGGTGGCGCCGAACAGCAGCACCCAGGTCGTCAGGTACGCGACGGTGTAGCGCACCAGCTCGTCGCCGTAGTACGCGGCGACTCCGATCACCGCACCGACCGCGAGCACCGAGACGAATCCGAAGAAGTTGCGGATCAACAGGATCAGCAGGGCGAGGGCCGCGAGTACCGACCACAGCACCGCCGCGGGCCGGCCGGTGGTGAGGAGCGTCGCGGCGACGAATCCGAGCACGGCCGGGCCGGTGTACCCGGCGAACGCGGTCGCGATCATGCCCGGACCGCGCGGATTGCCGGAGGACACGGTCACTCCCGAGGTGTCGCTGTGCAGGCGGATGCCCGCCAGCCGCCGGCCGACGAGCCGGGCGACGAGCGCATGCGAGCCTTCGTGGGCCTGGGTGATCACGTGCCGGGTCACCAGCCACAGCGGTCGCACCGACACCAGCACCAGCGCGACGGCCGCGGTGAGGACGACGAGCCCGGCCGGTGCGGGTTCGCTCACCGCGCTGACGGCGTGCCAGCCGGCGCGGACGGCGGAGGCGAAGGACTCGAGCGGTGTGGACGGGTCGGCCTCGGGGTCCACAGGCGGCACCTTTCTGTCGGGAGTCCGCCATCGTACGGTCCGGCAATTCGCTCCACGGGCGCCGGTAATGTGCCACTCTCTAGGCTAATCATTCATATCAATAGGGAGGCCGCGTGTCGGTCGGGATTCTGGAAAGGCGCCGGGTGGCCCGGCCGTCGTGGATCGCACTCTCGGTGTTCCTCGTGTTCGCCGCGAGCAACGCCCCGGCCCCGCTGTACGTGGTGTGGCAGCGCGAGATGGGGTTCCCACCCAGCACGGTCAGCCTCATCTTCGTCAGCTACATCGTCGGATCGGTGGTGGCGCTGGTGTTCGGTGGGCGCGCGTCGGACCGGTTCGGGCGGCGAGCCGTCCTGCTGCCGGCCCTGGGCCTCGCGATCGTGGCCTGCCTCGTGTTCGCGACGGCCCGCACGCCGCTGTGGCTCGAGACGGGGCGGTTCTTCATCGGCCTCGCCTCGGGGGCATTCGGCGCGGCGGGATCGGCGGCGATCGCCGACGCGTTCGGCCCCGGTCGCGGCGGGCGCGCGGCGCTGTATGCGAGCGCAGCACCCGTCGCCGGGTCGGCCGTGGGGCCGCTGCTCTCCGGGGTGCTGGCCGACGTGGCGCCGGCGCCCACCCACCTGGTCTTCCTGGTGCTGATCGTTCCCCTGGCGGCAGCCGCGATACCGCTGACCGCCGTCGGCGGTCGCCCGGCCGGGGTGAGCGGGCGCTGGGTGCAGCTGCCGAGTATCCCGCGCGAGATCGCGGGAACCGTCGTGCTGGCCATGGCCGTGGCCGGCAGCCCCTTCGCGCTGGCGGGGCTGTTCATCTCCCTCGGCCCGGCCCTGATCGCCGACCTGCTCGGCAACGACAGCCGCACCCTCGCCGGCGCGGTGTCGTTCGTCGTCTTCGGTGCCGGTGCCGGGGCTCAGTTCCTCGTCCGGCGGATGGGCATCTACCGGGTCGCGGTGGTGGGACTCTCGGTCTCCGCCCTGGCCGCGGTGCTCATCGCCGTGGCGGTCGGCGCCGCCTCGGTGCCCGTGATCGTCGTGGCGGCGGTCGCGGCGGGTCTGGGCCAGAGCCTGGCGCAGCTCGCCGGGCTCACCCTCGCACGCGGGTACGCCCCGGAGGGGCGGACCGCCGAGGTGGTGTCCATGGTGTGGCTCGCCGGATACGCCACCGTCGGGTCGGGAATCCTCGGTCTGGGGTTTCTGGCGGACGGAATCGGCTTGCGTCCCGCGACTTACGCCTTCTGCGGGTTCTTCCTGGCCTGCGTGTGCGGAGCCGGGGTCGCGGTGATGCGCCGCAGGCCGGTCGTCGAGGCACTCGCAGCCGACACCCATTGACACCCCGCAATCAATGAATATGATTATGACTTAAATCACGCGGTGATCGAATCGGAGGAGTGCGCAGTGACCTACACCATCACCGAGCCCTGTGTCGACGTCCTCGACAAGGCCTGCATCGAAGAGTGTCCGGTGGACTGCATCTACGAGGGCGGCCGGATGATGTACATCAACCCGGAGGAATGCGTCGACTGCGGCGCGTGCGAGCCGGTCTGCCCCGTCGAGGCCATCTTCTTCGAGGACGACGTCCCCGAGGACCGCGCCGGCTACACCCAGATCAATGCCGACTTCTTCGTCGAGATCGGCTCGCCGGGCGGCGCTTCCAAGATCGGAAAGACCGAGTACGACCCGCCGTCGGTGAAGAGTCTGCCCGTACGGGCATGATCGCGGTCCGGGCGGACCGACCCGGCCGGGGTTCGGTGCTCCTCGGAGCCGCGGTGGCGGCCGCCTTCACGTTCGCCGTCGTCGGGTCCAACATTCCGGGGCCGATCCTCCCGTTGTACGAGGATCATCTGGGCCTGTCCCCGTTCGTGCTGGCCGCCCTGTTCGTGACGTACTTCGTCGCCCTGGTGTCGATGTTCCTGCTCGTGAGCCGGACCTCGCTCGGGCGGTTCGCGTGGGCCGTTCTGCCCGGGGCGCTCGTCGTCGGGCTGCTCGGCGACGTCGCCCTGTGGTCCGGGGCGGATACGGCCTGGCTGCTCTTCGTCGGTCGCGCGCTGACCGGAACATGTGTCGGGCTCGCAACGGGATCCGCCGCCACGCTGGCCGTGGCGGCGCGCGGTGACGCGGGCCGCACCCTCGCGGCGACCGGCGCGATCGCCGGCTCGTTCCTCGGTCTGGTCGCCGCGGCCACCGTCGCCCAGTTGCTTCCGGAACCCACCGTGCTCATATACCGGCTGCATGCCGTCTCGCTCGTGCTCTCGGGACTGCTGCTCGCCGCCGCGCTGTGGCGCAGCAGGCGCCGGCTCGCCGCCCTCCGGCACGACGAGCCCTCCCGGCCGCCCGGGCCTCTCCCGTCCCACCCGGACGTCGGGTCGTCCCGGAACGCGTTGCCCGCCTACGGATTGGGGGCGGCCGGGTGGACTGTCGGCGGCATCGCCGTCGGCGTGCTGCCGTCCGCGTTGCGGGACGGGATCGGATCCGAGTTGCTGGTGATCGGCGTCCTCGCGGCCATCATCCTGCTCGTCACCGCCTGGCTGGGTCCCTACGTCGCCCGGGCCGCGGGCCGCGCCCCGGGGCCCGGCCTGTGCCTGCTCCTGCTCGCCGGCGGCGGCGTGCTCGTCGCCGCCGGGCTCCTCGCGCACACGTTGTGGCCGGTGCTGGCCGGCAGCTTCCTGTGGGGCATCGGCCAGGGGTTCGCCTACGCGCAGGGCCTCATCCTGCTCACCGCCGGGATGACGCCGGTGGAGCAGGGGAGGAGCACGTCGCTGTATGCATGCTCGTCGTACGGCTTCGCGGCGGTGATGATCCTGGTGGCCGGCGCGCTGTCGTCCGCGTGGGGCTACTCCTACGGATCCGCCGGTGCGGTAACGATTTTTGTGCTGTTCTGCGTGGCCGTCGCGGCAGCAGGGCGGGGGCGGTGGGCGCCGGCCGTCGCCGTGGCTCCCGTAGCCGTCCCCACCCGCCGATAATTCCTGCGCATGTTCGGATCGAACTCTGGACATTTCCCGCACGTGGCTCTACTGTGACGGGCATCACGACTAATGATGCATATCATTCGACCGGAAGGTGCACACATGTCTCGAGTCGACCGGAAAGTCCGGCGCCGCCTGCTCGGTGCCGCGAGCGCGTTCGGCGTCCTCTTCGCGGCCGCCTGCAGTTCCGGGGGGAACAGCACCGTCGCCGACGGTGATCTACCGGCCGAGATCAAGGTCGTCTCCGTGACCGACCAGACCGGCACCACGGCGTACGTCGGGAACAGTCAGCTCAGGGGCATCGAGCTCGCCATCCAGGAGATCAACGACCAGGAATATCTGGGCGATTCGAAGATCGTTCTGCAGAAGCGTGATTCGGCGAGCGACACGCAGACCGCCGTCAGTCAGGCCACGGAGGCGCTGACCGACAAGAGCGTCAGTGCCCTCCTCGGCCCGGTCCTCAGCGCCCACGCCGTCGCGATCGCCCCGCTCGTGGAGCGAGCCGGGCTGCCGACGATCTTCACCCAGTCCGGCAGCGAGGGCGTCGTCATCGGCGACTACACCTACCGCGCGACGGCGCCGATGGAGACCTACTTCGTCAAGGCGCTCGAGCGGCTGCAGCAGCAGGGCGTCGAGACCGTGAGCGTGCTCTACAACGCGGGCAACGTCACCCTCGCGGGACTCGGGGAGAAGACCATCCCCGAGGGCCAGGACAAGTACGGCTACCGGATCCTGTCGAGCACCTCCGTCCAGGCCACCACCCAGGACTTCGGCACCACCGCAACGAAGATCGCCGGCGAGAATCCCGACGCCGTGATCGTCCTGCTCGTCGGTGCCGGCAACTCCACCGCCATGTCGCAGCTGCGTCAGGCGGGCTACACCGGCCCCGTCGTCGGCAACCCGGCCGCCGGCGCGGGCAACCTCGCCCCCGCGGGAGCCGCGGGAGCCGGAATGTACTGGGCCACCGACTTCAGCTTCCACCAGAAGGACGAGACGTCCCAGCAGTTCGTCGAGGCGTACCGCGCCAAGTACAACGGGGAGAACCCGCTGAACTACGCCGCCGAGGGCTACGACGCGACCTGGATGCTCGCCCACGCCGCCAAGAACTCGGGCGGTGCGTCCCGCGACGACCTGCAGCGCGGTCTCGAGCAGGTCGTGGCCGAGGGCTTCGACGGCGCGCTCGGGCCGGTGCGCTTCGAAGGCAACGACATGCGCGTCGACGGCGTGCTCGTCGAATGGAACGGCACGGAAGAAGTGCTGCTCGACGGCCAGGAATCGACGGAATAGTGCGGACCTCACCGCACCCGTGCACCAAGGAGTTCGACGAATGACCGGAACATCGCACAGTCACCGGGGCAACCCGGCCGGAGGAAGGCAGGGGTCATGTCACAGCTGGTGATCGACGCACTCGTGCTCGGCTCCATCTACCTGCTCTTCTGCCTGGGAATGAGCATCTCCTGGGGAACGATCGACATCCTCAACTTCGCCCACGGCGGGATCTTCATGTTCTCCGCGTTCGTGGCCTCCCAGATCGTCTCCAACGTCGGGCTCGGGCTCGTCACCGTCTGCCTGATCTCCGTCGTGGTCGGCGCCGCGCTCTCCGCGGCCATCGACGTCTTCGCGTTCCAGCCGATCCTGCGCCGGGCCAAGAACCAGCGGACGGCCGAGCTGCAGATCCTCATCGGCGGTATCGGAATCGGCACCATCCCGGTGGCGATCGTGCAGTTCCGCACGCTGAGCGAGCCGTTCGGCTTCCTCGGCAGCTCGTACGAGACGTCGGTCTACACCCTCGGCGGCCTGCGACTGACGAGCACGGGACTCATCGTGCTCGGCTGCGCCCTGATCCTCACGCTGGCGATCTCCTTCTGGCTCAAGAACACCAGCCACGGCCTCGCCCTGCGGGCGATCGGCGTGGACTCGGAGACCGCCGAACTGATGGGCGTCAAGCGGCGCCAGCTGTCCCTGCTCACCATGGCGGTGTCGGGCGGCCTCGCCGGTCTCGCCGGTGCCTTGCTCACCTACAACCTCGGCGCCATCACGGCCGAGAGCGGTGAAACCCTGCTCATCAAGGCATTCGCCATCATCATCCTCGGCGGCGTGGGCAGCACCGGCGGCGCCGCCCTCGGCGCCATGGTGCTCGCGTTCTCCGAGGTCCTGGTGCTCCGCTACACCGGGGGCGGCTGGGTCGACGCCGTCGGCTTCGGCCTCATCCTCGTGGTTCTGCTGCTGCGGCCGCAGGGCATCTTCGGAAGGAAGGAGGTGCGACGGGTATGAGCGACTTCTACTTCTCCAACATCGTCCTCATCCAGAGCACGTTCACGGTCCTGCTGCTCGCGCTGAGCATCCAGATCCAGTTCCGGATGGGAGTGTTCTCCTTCGCCGGCGCCGCGTTCTACGGCATGGGCTCCTACGGCACCGCGATCTTCGTGCTGCACTACGGGTTCGACGCGATCTCCGCGACCGTCGCCATCGTCGCGATCTGCGCGGTCACCGGATACCTGCTCTCGCTGATCCTGCAACGTCTCACCGGCTTGTACCTGGCCATGGCCACCGTCGCGTTCGTCATGATCGTCACCGTCGTCGCCCACAACGGCGGTGAACTCACCGGTGGCTCGGTCGGCCTGTTCGGCGTGCTCACCACCCCGGAGATCTCCGTTCCGCACCTGGCCGTCGTCTGCGCCGTCGTCGTCGCAGCGATGATCTTCAGCGAGCGCGGCAGCATGGGCCGGCGCATCGAGGCGGTCCGCGAAGACCCGGAACTCGCCTCGGCCATGGGCATCAACGTCGCCCGCTACCGCCGGATGTCCTTCGTGATCAGCGGTGTGCTCGGCGCGCTCGGTGGCGCCCTGAACATCCTGATGATGACGGCCATCGCCCCGGAGAACATCGGCTTCCCGCTGATCGTGCTCGCGCTGACGATCATCATCGTCGGTGGCTCCCGGTCCTGGCTCGGCGTGCTCATCGGTGCCCTCATCTTCACCTGGCTGCCGGTGATGCTCGAGCAGGTGGGCACCTACCAGAGCATCGTCTACGGCATCATCGTCGCCATCGCCGCGATCTTCATGCCCGGCGGCATCACCGGCGTCGTCACCGACCTGTACCGTCGCCGCGCTGCCCGCCGCGACAGCGCGGCGCTCGAGGACGAGGCCGAAGCGGAACGTCGCGCCGACGCCGCCGACGACGAGGCCGCCGCCGAACTCGGTGCCGAACTCGCGGGCACCGGCGCCCACTCCGCCCCGACAGGAGAATCGCGATGACCACCGAAGCCGTTCCCCACGAGGGCGTTCCCGGCCGGCGGGTTCCGGACCAGGTGCTGCGGGTCGAGGACCTCGCGGTCCACTTCGGCGGCATCAAGGCCGTCGACGGCATCACCCTCGGTCTCGAGCGCGGTCTGATCTCCGGAATCCTCGGGCCCAACGGTTCGGGCAAGAGCACCCTGCTCGGCGCCGTCACCCGGCTCACGCCCCTGACCCGTGGATCGATGTACTTCGAGGACCGCGACTTCTCCGGCGTCCGGCCCGAGCAGGTGGCCCGGCTCGGCATCGGACGCACCTTCCAGACGGTCCGCCTCCTCGACGATCTCACCGTGCACGAGAACGTCCAGCTCGGGCACGACCTGATCGCGGGACCGCGACGGTGGTGGCGACGGGTCGACAGTACCGAGCGCGACGCCGCCGAGGCGGCCGTGCACACCGCGCTCGAACGCACCGGACTCGACGGCAAGGAGAAGCTGCGTCCGGGTCAGCTCTCGTACGGCCTGCAGCGCCGGGTCGAGATCGCCCGCGCGATCGTGATGTCGCCGAAGCTGCTGCTGCTCGACGAACCCACCGCCGGCATGAATCGCTTCGAACGCGAGGAGATCGGCCGGTTGATGTCCGACCTGCGTGCGGAAGGACTCACCCAGCTGATCGTCGAACACGACGTGCAGATGATGGTGGACGTCTGCGATCACCTGTTCGCCATGAACTCCGGACAGCTCATCGCCTCCGGTGCCCCCGCCGACGTGGTGCGCGATCCGGCGGTGCGCGAGGCCTATCTCGGAAAGCAGGACAACGATGATCGAGATTCGTGATCTGCACGTCGATTACGGCAAGGTCAGTGCGGTACGCGGGGTGTCCGTCACCGCGCGGCCGGGACGGGTGACGCTCGTCCTCGGTGCCAACGGCGCCGGCAAGACCACCACGCTGCGCACCGTCGCAGGCCTGACCACGCCCACCTCCGGCGACGTCCTCGTCGACGGGGAGTCGATCAAGGGATGGCCCGCCCACCGGATCCTCAAGCGCGGCATCTCGCTGGTGCCCGAGGGGCGCAAGGTGTTCGGCTCGCTCACCGTGTACGAGAACCTCAAGATCGGCGGCCTGGTGGCGTCGAAGAAGGCCCGCGAGGAGTCGATGCGGACCGTGTTCGAGATGTTCCCCATCCTGGAGGAACGGCAGTCCGGCCCCGCCGGCCTGCTCAGCGGCGGCGAGCAGCAGATGCTCGCCTTCGGCCGCAGCCTCATGTCGCAGCCCGACTACATCCTCATGGACGAGCCGTCCATGGGGTTGGCCCCCGCCGTGGTCGACCGGGTCATGGCCAGCGTGCGCACCATCGCCGACCGTGGCATCGGCGTCCTCATGGTCGAGCAGAACGCCGAGGCCGGCATGCGGATCGCGGACGACGTCGTCGTCGTCAACCGCGGTGAATCGGTGTACTCCGGGCCGGTCGACGAGGCGCGCAACCACTCGTCGGTGGTGCTGGCCTTCCTCGGTGAAGCCGCGCTGACCGGAACCGACAACTGAACCGAGAACGGAAGAGAATGAAGAACACACGTATTGCCGTCGCCGCGTTCGCCGGTGTCGCCGGTCTCGCCCTGACCACCGCGTGCGGGTCGGGCGGCGGCGGGACCGTCGGGTCCGGCGAGATGCCCGCCGAGATCAAGGTCGTCTCGGTGACCGACAAGACCGGTCTGACCGCCTTCGGTGGCCTGCCCCAGTTCCGGGGCATCGAACTCGCCGTCGAACAGGTCAACAGCAGTGGGTTCCTCGGTGAGTCGAAGCTCGTGCTCGAGAGCCGGGACGCGGCCAGCGACACGCAGACCGCCGTGAGCCAGGCGACGGAGGCGACGGCGGACCGGTCGGTCAGCGCGCTGCTCGGCGGCATCTCCAGCGCTCAGGCCATCGCGATCTCCCCGATCGTGGACCGGGCGAAGCTGCCGACCGTCTACACGCAGTCCGCCAGCGACGGTGTGCTCGGCGGCGACTTCACCTTCCGGGCGACGCCGCCGCAGACCACGCACATCGGCACCTCCCTGGCTCACCTCGAGGACCTCGGGGTCGAGCGGGTCAGCGTGCTGTTCAACGCCGCCAACCCGGCGCTGGCGGAGATGGCGGAGAAGAACCTTCCCGAAGGCCGGTCCGAGCACGGCTACGAGATCGTCTCGACCACGTCCGTGCAGAACACCACCCAGGACTTCGCGTCGTCGGCGACGAAGATCGCCGGGGAGCGGCCCGACGCGGTGGCGATGCTGCTCACCGGCGCTCAGAACGCCACGGCCATGCGGCAGTTGCGTCAGGCCGGGTACACGGGACCGGTGCTGGGCCAGACCGGTGCCGGCGCGAAGAACCTCGTTCCCGCGGGGGCGGACGGGGCGGGCATGTTCTGGACCGCGAACTTCACCCTCGACCAGCCGGCAGCCTCGTCCCAGGAGTTCGTCGCGGCGTACCGGGCGAAGTACAACGAGGACCCGTTGAACTACGCGGCCGAGGGGTACGACGCCGCCTGGCTGCTGGCCCGGGCGATCAAGGCGTCCGGCGGCGCGTCCCGCGAGGACATCCAGCGCGGTCTCGAGCAGGTCACCGCGGAGGGCTTCGACGGTGCGCAGGGCGAGATCACGTTCGAGGGCCACGACATGCGGACCCCGGGTGTGCTCGTCGAATGGGACGGCAGCCGTGAGGTGCTCGTGTCGACGCCGTCGGCCTGACTCCTTCTTGTGGCCGAATGTCACATCGCGTCGATCCGATCGACGCGATGTGACATTCGGTCCGAATGCGGGGCACGAACACGAAGCGGGGCCCGGGGAGAGATCCCCGGGCCCCGCCTCGTTCGGTCAGCGTCCCTGCCAGACCGGTTCGCGCTTCTCCTTGAACGCCAGTGCGCCTTCCTTCGCGTCGGCGGAGGAACGCACCGGTTCGTAGATCTCGCGCATGCGCTCGAACTCCTCGTCGTTGGACCAGTCCCGGGCCTGCGCG
Source organism: Rhodococcus sp. DMF-1 (assembly GCF_021441945.1). Classification (NCBI taxonomy): domain Bacteria; kingdom Bacillati; phylum Actinomycetota; class Actinomycetes; order Mycobacteriales; family Nocardiaceae; genus Rhodococcus; species Rhodococcus sp. DMF-1. The sequence goes on along the minus strand of NZ_CP090442.1, from coordinate 4,109,731 downwards.
ATGATCTGCTTGGTGGCGCGCACCGCGAGCGGGCCGTTCTTCGCGATCGCCTTCGCCAGCGCGACGGCCTCGGCCAGCGCCTGCCCCTCGGGGACGAGCCGGTTGAGCAGCTTCGCCTCGTACGCCGTGTGCGCCGTGAAGTACTCGCCGGTGAGGCTCCATTCGACGGCGAGCTGATGGGGAACCTTGCGCGGCAACCGCAGCAGACCGCCACCCCCGGCGAGCAGGCCGCGCTTGACCTCCGGCAGGCCGAAGACGGCGGTCTCCGATGCGACGACGAGGTCGCACGCGAGCACGATCTCGAAACCGCCTGCGACGGCGTGCCCTTCGACCGCCGCAACGATCGGCTTGTCGGAGGATTTCTCGGTGATGCCCGCAAAGCCGCGACCTTCGACCGAAGGGCGTTCGCCGGCGAGGAAGGCCTTCAGGTCCATGCCGGTGCAGAAGGTCTTCCCGGCACCGGTGACGACGCCGGCGACGAGATCGTCGCGGGCGTCGAGTTCCTCGAGGGCGGCAGCGATCGCGACGGCGGTCTCGGTGTTGATCGCATTGCGCACCTCGGGCCGGTTGATCGTGATGATCTGCACGCCGTCGGACTGTTCGACGTGTACGGGGGTGTCCATGTCTGTCTCCTATCGGGGCTGCATGCGGATCGCACCGTCGATGCGGATCGTCTCGCCGTTGATCATCGCGTTGTCCACGATCGACAGGGCGAGCTTCGCGTACTCGTCGGGCTGCCCGAGCCGGGCGGGGTGCGGGGTCTGGGCGGCGAGACCGTCGCGGATCTCCTGCGAGAACCGGGACAGGATCGGCGTGTCGAAGGTTCCGGGGGCGATGCTGTTGACCCGCAACAGCTTCCGCGAGAGGTCACGGGCGGCGACGAGCGTCATGCCGACGACTCCGGCCTTGGCGGAGGCGTAGGGGATCTGGCCGATCTGACCCTCCCAGGCTGCGACCGACGCGGTGAGGACGACGACGCCGCGTTCGCCGTCGACGGGTTCGTTGTTCACCATCCGGGCCGCCGACAGGCGCAGCACGTTGAACGAGCCGATCAGGTTGATCCGGATCAGGTTCTCGTACATGTCGAGCGAGCCGGGGGTGCCGTCCTTCTCGACGACGCGGACGGTGCCGCCGCGGCCGGCGCAGTGCACGACGGCGCGGAGGGGAGCACGTTCCTCGGCCGCGTCGAGCGCGCGGTTCACCGCGTCGGGATCGGTGACGTCGGCCGGGGCGAACACGGCGAGCTCACCGAGTTCCTTGGCGACGACCTCCCCGTCCGAGGTGGGCAGGTCGAGGATCACCGTCGGCACGCCGAGGCCGACGAAGCGCTTGACGGTGGCCAGGCCGAGGCCGGAGGCCCCGCCGGTGACAACCGCCGATCCGTTGGTCATGTCCATGACTTCTCCTGTCTGCGAAAGGAATTCAGAGTCGTTCCACGATCGTCGCGTTGGCCATGCCGCCGGCCTCGCACATGGTCTGCAGGCCGTAGCGGCCGCCGGTGCGTTCGAGGTGGCTGATCAGCGTGGTCGCCAGCCGGGCCCCGGACGCACCCAGCGGGTGCCCGAGGGCGACGGCGCCGCCCACCGGGTTCAGGACGTCGTCGGACGCACCGATTTCGCGCTGCCAGGCGAGGGGGACGGACGCGAACGCCTCGTTGACCTCGAAGGCGGCGATGTCTGCGACCGACAGGCCGGCCCGGGCGAGGACCTTCTCGGTGGCGGGAATGGGGCCGGTGAGCATGAGGGTGGGATCGTCACCCACGACGGCGGAGGCCACGATCGCGGCCCGGGGGCGCAGACCGAGGGCGGCGGCTTTCGCCTCGGACATGATCAGCAGGGCGGACGCGCCGTCGGAGATCTGCGAGGAGTTGCCTGCGGTGACCTTCCAATCCAGGTCGGGGAAGCGCTCACGCCAGGTGTCGGTGCCGAAGGCCGCGGGCAGTCCGGCGAGGCGCTCGGCGGTGGTGCCCTCACGGATGGTCTCGTCGGCGGTGACCACCCCGGTGGGGGTCGTGACGGGGACGATCTCGCCGTCGAACCATCCGGCGGCACGGGCGTGTGCGGCGCGCTCGTGCGAGCGGGCCGAGTACTCGTCCAGTTCGGCCCGGCTCAGGGCCCACTTCTGCGCGACGAGTTCCGCCGCGATGCCCTGCGGGACGAGATCGGGGAAGCGCTTGCGGACGGCGGGGCCGTGCGGGTCCTTGCCCATCGCCGCCGATCCCATGGGGACCCGGCTCATCGATTCGACGCCGCCGGCGACGACGATGTCGTACGCCCCGGCGGCGATGCCCTGGACCGCGAAGTCGATCGCCTGCTGGCCGGAGCCGCACTTGCGTTCGACGGTCACCGACGGCACGTGGGTGGGAAATCCGGCCGCGAGCAGGGCCTGCCGGCCCGGGGTGGCGGACTGTTCGCCGGACTGGTTGACGCAGCCGATGACGACGTCGTCGATCAGCCCGGGGTCGAGGTCGTTGCGGGCGACCAGTCCGGCAAGGACTTGGCCGAGCAGATCGCTGGGGTGCACGCCGGCCAGCGCGCCCTGCGCTCTGCCCCGGCCGACGGGGGACCGGACGGCATCGACGATGACGGCGCGGGTCATGGGCTCTCCTCCACTCGCGGGACTAATTCATGATGATGGTTACTATAGACTACGACCCTACGCCCGATATGGCGTGCATCACACCGAGGGTCACCGGTAGGTGGACCAGGTGGGCAGGCTTTCGGGGAAGTCGGCGCGCTGGGGGTGGGTGCCGGGCCACTGGATGCGTTCGGTTGTACACAGTCCTGCGTTCATCTTCTCGAACGGCACGGCGTACATGAACCGCAGGCTCCGTCGCCGGAACAGCCATCGGTCACGGTCGCGGACGTACTCGTCGGAGTACCGGTACGCAGCCATCACGAGCGTGCCGTCGAGTGCGAGTTCGGCTCTGCCCGTGAGCAATCCGCGAGCAGTGTCACCGTCGACGCAGATCTGGTCGCTGAGCGGGGAGTGCAGGGTCAGGCTGTACCTGTCCATGGCGGCGACGTAGAACTCGCGGATCTCCTCGTGCCCGTGGGCGACGGAGCCGGCCCGTTCGAATTCGCCGTCCTCGGTGAACAGCGACAGCAGCGTCTCGATGTCGTGATCGTCCACCGCGATGGCGTAGGCGGCGACGAGGTCCTGGATGCGGGCGCGGTCCTCGAGTCGGGTGAGGCGGCGAGCCAGCTCCTCGAGGGTGCCGGGACGCGGATCGACGGTCGTCATGTGACCTCCCTGAATAATGATAACGATTGTGATGTATTACACATCATGACGTGCAGTCGGGGAAGGGTGACGCTCCTGCGGTGCCGCACGACACGAGAGAAGTGCGGGGCAACCCGTTGCCTCTTAATCATTATCATGGTTAGTATGTGAGTCATCGAACTGAGTGACCTTGACCACACCTGGCGGGCGCTTTAGGTTAATGATGAACACAGAAAGGTGGGGACATGGCGAAAGCGCACGTCGACGACGAGCTCCGGGACATCCGTGCGGCCGCGGCGACCGTAGCCCGGGAGCGCTACGCACCGAAGGCTGCGCAGTGGGATCTCGAACGCACCGCCTTCCCGCACGACGAGCGCCGCTTCCTCGGCGAACTGGGGTACCTCGGCATCTCGTTGCCGGAGGAGTACGGAGGCTCCGGCGCCCCGCTGTCCCATGCCCTGGCGGTGATCGAGGAGTTCGCGAAGGTCTGCCGGCCGGCGGCCTTCCAGATCTTCGAATCCAACACCGGGCCGGCTCAGGCCATCGCCCGACTCGGCACGGAACACCAGAAGAAGACGTTCCTGCCGCAGATCGTCGCGGGGGAGAAGACCATGGCGGTCGCGATCTCCGAGCCCGACGCCGGCTCCGCCGCCACCGACATGACGACCAAGGCCGTGCGCACCGACGAGGGTGTCGTGATCAACGGCATGAAGCGGTGGATTTCCAACGGTAGCGAGGCCGACGTCTACCTCACCTACTGCCGCATGGGCGACGCCCCCGGCGCCAAGGGCATCGGAGCAGTCCTCGTCGAGGCCGACCGGCCCGGCATCAGCTACGGCGCGCGCGAGAAGCTCATGGGCTTCCGGGGCATCCCGTCGGCCGACATCTTCTACGACGACGTGGTCGTCCCGGAGGAGAACATCGTCGCGGAGGCCGGTGGCTTCCGGAAGTTGTTCGGGGCGTTCACCATCGAGCGCCTGGGCAACACGACTATGAGCCTGGCCATCGGACAGGAGGCGCTCGACCGCACCCTCACCTACGTGCAGGAGCGCCACCAGTTCGGCAAGCCGCTCGTGGAGTTCCAGTCCGTCCAGATGACCCTCGCCGACATGGTCCTGCAGGTCGAGGCCGCCCGTCTGCTCCGCGACCGCGCCGTCGCCAACATCACCGACGGCCTGCCCGACCCGCTCGAGGTCTCCCTCGCCAAGTGCACCGCCAACGAAATGGCCAAGCGCGTCACCGACCTGGCCATCCAGCTGCACGGCGGCAACGGGTACACCGAGGAGTTCGGAATCGAGCGGCTGCACCGTGATTCGCACGGGTGGGCGCTGGCCGGCGGCACACCGACCATGCAGCGCACCCGGATCGTCTCCGAGCTCCTCGGCCGCACGTTCGATCAGCGCGCCTGACATTGCAATCAACGAAGAACTTATCGAGAACGAGGTGAACGAAATGCTGGGTCGTTACGAGGGACGTATCGCCGCGATCATCGGCGGCGGTTCGGGCATGGGCCGCGCGATCAGTCATCGCATCGCCCAGGAGGGCGGTCACGTGTACGTCGCCGACCTGTCCGAGGACGGGGCGGTCGCCGTCGCCGAGGAGATCCGGGCCGAGGGCGGTCAGGCCACTCCGATGCGGGTGGACGCGACGAACACCGCCGATCTCCGCTCGCTGTTCGGCAAGATCGACGCCGACCACGGCGTCCTGCACGCACTGCACGCCCAGGTCGGCATGCCCGGCCCCGGCGGCCTCGACGTGGACGACGCGCAGTGGGAGAAGAACATCGCGGTCAACGTCAAGAGCGCGTACTACTCCACGACGCTCGGGTTCGATCTGCTGAAGAAGGCCGAAGGCAAGGGGTCGGTGACGCTCACGTCGTCGACGTCGGCGCTCATCGGTTCGCCCTTCAGCCCGATCTACTCGATGACGAAGGGCTCGCTCGTCCCGTTCGGCCGCTCCCTCGCCCTGCTCGGCGCGAAGGACGGCATCCGGGTCAACGTCATCTGCCCGGGACAGGTCGTCACCCCGATGCTCTCGCAGTTCTTCGGCCGCGAGCCCGGCGCCGACGTCTCGGCTCTGACCAAGGACTTCGTCGCCACCATCCCGCTGGGCCGGGGCGCGCAGCCGGAGGAGATCGCCTCGGTGATCGCCTTCCTCAACAGTGACGATGCCAGCTACATCACCGGCGTGACCATTCCGGTCGACGGCGGACTCACCGCTCAGTAACGACCACTTCGACCGGGAGGACAGGACCATGGTTCAGGTCGGCTTGCTGCTCAGCGACGTTCCGAAGTCGGTGAGCCCCGCACAGCAGTTCAAGGATGTACTGCGCATCGTCGATGCGGCGCAGGAGAACGGCTTCACATACATCGCGATCGGTCAGCACTTCCTCTACGGGGAACTGCGGTGGCTGCAGCCCGTGCCGCTGCTCGCCCGCCTCGCCGCGCACGTCGAGCCGAACGTCAAGCTCGTCACCCAGATCATGATCGCGCCGCTGTACCACCCGGTGATGCTGGCCGAGGAGATCGCCACGCTCGACGTGGTCACCGAGGGCCGGTTGATCTTCGGTGCCGGGCTCGGCTACCGGCCCGAGGAATTCGACTACCTCGGCATCCCGTTCAAGCAGCGCGCCGGGCGGTTCGACGAGTCGCTGCAGATCATGAAGAAGCTGTGGACGGAGGAAGAGGTCACCTTCCACGGCAAGTACTTCCAGCTCGAGGGCGTCAAGCCGCACCTGTTCCCGGTGCAGGATCCGCACCCGCCGATCTGGATCGGTGCGCACGCGATGGGCGGTGTCCGCCGTGCCGGCAAGTACGGTGACGCCTACGCGACACCGCCGGAAACCCCGAAAGAGGAAGTGCTCGAACGCTTCCGGGTCGTCCGTGATCTCTTCGCCGAACGCGGCAAGGAATTCGGTCCCCAGCCGCTGCGCCGCAACGTGCTCGTCGCCGACACCCGCGAGCAGGCGATGCAGGAATACGCCCGGGTGGCGCAGGGCCGTTACCTCACCTACGCGAACAAGGGCCTCGACGTCATGAAGGGCACCGACCTCGAGAACGAGTTCGCGAAGGCGGTGTCGAGCCACGCCGTCGTCGGTGACCCCGAGCAGGTCGTCGCGCAGCTGACCGACCTGGTGACCACCATGCCGGTCGACCCGCTGCTGATGCGTCCGCAGTGGCCGACGATGGACGCGGACGAGACCATCGCGGCCATCGCCCGGCTCGGCAAGGAAATCGTTCCGTCGATCACCGCGATCCCCGCGAACCGGGAGTTGTCCTGATGCAGACCTACACCGACCTGAAACCGACCTTCACCGATCCGGAGGACTGGACGCTGAACCACGTGCTGCGCACGTACGCTGCGTCCCAGCCGGATTCGGAGTTCCTCGTCACACCGGAGGAGAACCGGCGCTTCACCTACGCCGAGATGCTCTCCTCCGCCGAGCGGATCGCGAGCACCTGGTACCGCACCGGTGCGCAGCAGGGCGAGCGCGTCGTCATCATGGCGCAGAACTCGTCCGAGCTCGTGCGCTCCTGGTTCGCCACGGCCGTCGGCGCGCTCGTCGAGGTGCCGATCAACACCAACTACGAGGGCGAGTTCCTCCGTCACCAGGTGGTGACCGTCGAGCCGCGGTGGGCGGTGATCGACGACACCTACGCCGAACGCTTCGTGACGATCGCCGAGCATGCGCGCGGCATCGAGAAGTTCTGGGTGATCGACTCGGGCACCGAAAACCGGGACCGCGCAGTCGACCTGCTGCGCGCCCACGGGTGGGACGCCGAAGCGTGGGAGACGCTGGAATCGGGCGAGGTGCAGGAGCTTCCGCAGGCCCGGCCCCAGGATCTCGGGGCGATCTTCTTCACCTCCGGGACCACCGGCCCGTCCAAGGGCGTGGCCATGCCGAACTCGCAGTTGTACTTCTTCGCGCAGGAGGTGGTGTGCTTCACCCGGCTCACCCGGGAGGACACCTACCTCACCACCACCCCGCTGTTCCACGGCAACGCCCAGTTCATGGCGGTCTATCCCGCACTGGTGGCCGGCGCGCGGGCCGTGGTGCGACCGAAGTTCAGCGCGAGCCGCTGGATCGACCACGTGCGCGACGACGACGTCACCGTCACCAACTTCGTCGGGGTCATGATGGACTTCGCGTGGAAGCAGCCGCCGCGCGAGAACGACCTGGACAACCGCCTGCGCTGCGTGTACGCGGCGCCCACGGCGTCCTCGATCGTCGACGAGTTCAAGAAGCGCTACGGCATCGAGGCGTTCGTCGACGCGTTCGGGCTGACGGAGACCTGCGCACCGATCGTCGCGCCCTACGGGGTGCCCCGCCCGCCCGGCGCGGCGGGACTCGCCGCCTCGGAGTGGTTCGACATCCGCCTGGTCGATCCGGAGACGGACCGCGAGGTCGAGGTCGGGCAGGTCGGCGAGCTGGTCGTGCGTCCGGTGCAGCCGTGGACGTGCAGCATGGGGTACTACAACATGCCGGAGAAGACGCTCGAGGCGTGGCGCAACCTGTGGTTCCACACCGGCGACGCCCTCAAGAAGGACGAGGACGGCTGGTTCTACTTCGTCGACCGCTACAAGGACGCGTTGCGCCGGCGGGGCGAGAACATCAGCTCCTACGAGATCGAGCAGGCGGTCCTCGGTCACCCGGCCGTCGTCGAGTGTGCGGTGATCGGTGTCCCCGCCGACGTCGAGGGCGGTGAGGACGAGGTCCTCGCGACGGTGGTGGGCACCGGTGACGTCGGCCCGGAGGAGATCCTGGCCTGGTGCGACGGCCGGATTCCGGCCTTCGCGATCCCGCGCTACCTTCGATTCGTCGGCGAACTGCCGAAGACGCCGTCGGAGAAGGTCCGCAAGGCGGTCCTGCGCGAGGAGGGCATCACCCCCGACACCTACGACCGCACCGCGGTCTCCGACAGCGACCGCACCGCGGTTCCTGCGGTCTGACGGCAGGAAAGGCAACCGAGATGGACTACAGCAAGAACGAGACGCACGAGGAGATCCGGCGGGGGATCCGCGATCTGTGCAAGCGGTTCCCCGACGAGTACTGGGCCGAGCACGACGAGTCCCACGAGTTCCCGTGGGAGTTCTACAACGCCATGGCCGAGGGCGGCTGGATGGGTCTGACCGTCCCGGAGGAGTACGGCGGCGGCGGCCTCGGCGTCACCGAGGCCGCGATCGTCGAGCGGGAGATCGCCGCGTCCGGCGCCGGCATGGGCGGGTGCAGCGCGGTACACATCGGCATCTTCGGGTTCGAGCCGATCATCCACCACGGTTCCGAGGAGATGAAGCGCAAGTACCTGCCGCGCGTCGTCACCGGTGAGCTGCACACGTCGTTCGCCGTCACCGAGCCGGACGCCGGCACGGACACCACCAACATCCGCACCTTCGCCAAGAAGGTCGACGGCGGCTGGCTGGTGTCCGGCAAGAAGGTGTGGATCACCAAGGCGCAGGAGGCCGAGCGCATGCTCCTGCTGTGCCGCACCAGCCCCCGCGACGAGAACGCCAAGCGCACCGCCGGCATGACGCTGATGTTCGCCGAGATGGACCGCAGCAAGGTGCAGATCCGGCCGATCCCCAAGATGGGCCGCAACGCCGTCGACACCAACGAACTGTTCATCGACGAGCTGTTCGTCGCCGACGAGGACGTCGTCGGCGAGGTCGGGCACGGCTTCCGCACGATCCTCGGCGGCCTCAACGCCGAGCGGGTCATCTCCGCGAACGCCGCGCTCGGCATCGGTGAGGCGGCGCTGCGCCGCGGCGTCGACTACGCCAAGCAGCGCGAGGTCTTCGGCCGTCCCATCGGGCAGAATCAGGGCATCGCGTTCCAGCTCGCCGAGGCGCGCATCCGGCTCGACGCCGCCGAGGCGGTCCTGGACAAGGCGACGTGGATGGTCGATCAGGGACTGCCGTGCGGCCGCGAGGCGAACGCGGCGAAGTTCCTGTGCGCCGAGGCCGGCTTCTACGCCGCGGACGTGGCTCTGCAGACCCACGGCGGCTTCGGGTACGGCAAGGAGTTCCACGTCGAGCGGTACTTCCGCGAGGCCCGCCTCATGCGGATCGCGCCGATCAGCCAGGAGATGGTCCTCAACTACACGGCCGAGCACGTGCTGGGCCTGCCGCGAAGCTACTAGGAGGGCGACGTGCAGCCGTATCGTTCGATCCTGTTCGTCCCGGGACACCGCCCGAAGTGGGTGGACAAGGCGATCGCCGCCGGCGCCGACTGCGTGGTGCTCGACCTCGAGGATTCGGTGCCCGCCGCGGAGAAGGCGGCGGCCCGCGCGACCGTGGCCGAATCCATCGCCCGCGTGCGTGAAACGAACCGGGAAGTCGGGTTGTTCGTGCGGGTCAACCCGCTCGCGACCCGGCTGACCGGCGCCGATCTCGAGGCGGTCGTGGTGCCCGGGCTGACCGGAATCTTCGCCCCGAAGATCGAGCAGGCCACCGACGTCCTGCGCTACGACGCCCTGCTCGACCACTTCGAGATGCGAAACGGCGTCGACGGGCTCGAGTACATCGTCCCGGTCGAGACGGTGCGCGCCATCCACAACTGCCTCGAGGTGGCCACCGCATCGCCGCGCGTCGGTGCGATGATCGGTCCGTCCGCCGAGCACGCCGACATCGCCCGCGAGGTCGGCTACGAGTGGACCCCGGAGGGGCAGGAGACGCTCTACCTGCGCAGCCGGGTGCTGCTCGCCTGCCGGGAGGCCGGCATCCACGCCCTGACCGGTCTGTGGGAGGATCTCGAGAACCTGGACGGGCTTCGCGACTTCGCGGTGCGCGGCCGCCGGCTCGGGTTCCGCGGGATGATTGCGATCCACCCCTCCCACGTGGCCACCGTCAACGACGTGTTCAGCCCGTCGGAGCAGGACCTCGAGTTCTACCGCGGGCTCGCCGAGGCCTACGAGAAGGCGGAGGCGGAGGGCGTCGGTGCGCTGCGGTATCGCGGCCTGCACATCGACAAGGCCCACTACGACAAGGCAATTCAATGGCTCGAGCGAGCCGAGGCGATCCTACGGAGAGGTGAACGGTGATGCGCGGTCTGTACTTCGAGGAGTTCGAGGTCGGGAAGCACTACAAGCACTCGATGACCCGCACCGTCACCGAGATGGACAACGTGATGTTCACCTCGCTGACGATGAACATCCAGCCGCTGCACCTCGACGAGGAATTCTGCAAGACGACGATCCACAAGCAGCGGGTGGTGAACAGCCTGTTCACCGTCGCGCTGATCGGTGCGTTCCACGTTCCCGAGCTGACCATGGGGACCACCCTCGGGAACCTCGGCTACGACAAGGTCAAGTTCCCGAATCCGGTCTTCCACGGCGACACCCTGCGTGCGGAGACCACCATCCTGAAGAAGCGTGAATCCGAGAGCCGCACCGACAGCGGCATCGTGTGGTTCGAACACCGCGGCTTCAACCAGCGCGACGAACTGGTCTGCCTGCTCGAGCGCGTCGGCCTGATGGCCAAGCGCCCCACCACCGAGGAAGGTGCCTGAGATGACTGCAGCGCCCGAAACCGAATTCCCCTTGAAGGACTGGGTTCCCGAGACCCGGACCCTGCTGATCGGCGACCGGGAGGTCGAGCCGGCCGGTGACACGTGGGACGTCTACAACCCGGCCACCGAAGAGGTCATCGCCACCGTCGGCGGCGCCTCCACCGACCAGGTCGACGACGCCGTCGCCGCGGCCCGCGCCGCCTTCCCGGCCTGGTCGGCCCTGAGCGGCGAGGAACGCTCCCGCCACATCCACCGCTTCGCCGACGTGCTCGAGAAGGCCGCCGACCGGCTGCTGCCCTCGATCGTCAACGAGGTCGGTACCCCGGTCTCGCTCGCCGAGTACCTGCAGGTCAAGATGGCCGTCGACGAGCACCTCCGGTGGGCGGCCGAAGCGGCGAAGACCGACCGCACCGTCCACCTCGGCGAGTACGACAAGCCGGTGCCGACGATGAGCGACGTCGTGTACGAGCCGGTGGGTGTCGTCGCGGCGATCACCGGCTACAACTACCCGCTGAACCTGGCCATCTTCAAGTTCGGCGCCGCGCTCGCCGCCGGCTGCACCGTGGTGCTGCTGCCGTCCCCGCGCACCCCGCTGACCACCCTCTTCCTGGGCGATCTGATCCGCGAGGCCGGCCTGCCGCCGGGCGTGATGAACGTCGTCATCGGCGGCGCCGACGTCGGGCAGCGGCTGTCCTCGCATCCCGGCGTGGACCGGGTGTCCTTCACCGGATCCGACGGTGTGGGCGCGAAGATCATGGAGCAGGCCGCCGCGAACCTGGCCGGGGTGACCCTCGAGCTCGGCGGCAAGTCGCCGAACATCGTGCTGCCCGGTGTGGACGTGCAGAAGATCGCCGTCGAGATGCACCTGCGCTGGTCCCGCAACGGCGGGCAGGGCTGCGCGGCCCTCGCCCGGCTGCTGGTGCACGACTCGGTCTACGACGAGTTCCTCGAGGCCGGCGCGTCGGCATTCGACCAGATGGTCGTCGGCGATCCCTGGGACCGTGCGACGAACATCGGCCCGATGATCCGGCCCGACCACCAGAACCGCGTGCAGGGCTTCATCGACAGTGCGGCGGCCGAGGGCGGCAGGAAGCTGCTCGAGGTGACCAAGCCGGTGCCGGAGAAGGGCTGGTTCGTCAATCCGGTTCTGCTCGGCAACCTTCCGCACAACGCGCGTGCGGTGCAGGAGGAGATCTTCGGCCCCGTCGCGGTGATCCTGCCGTTCAAGGACACCGAGGAAGCCATCCGCCTCGCCAACGACACCCCCTTCGGTCTCGCCGCGAACGTCTGGTGCGACGACCCGGTCGAGGCGCGCCGCGTGGCCGAGAAGATCCGGGCCGGAACGGTGTGGATCAACGGCGGTGGCGCCATGCGTCCGGACGCGCCGTTCGGCGGCTACGGGCGCTCGGGCGTCGGCCGTGAACTCGGCGAGTGGGGGATGCGCGAGTACCTCGAGGTCAAGCACATCCAGTGGCGGATCTGATTCGCCGGCAAGGGATTCGGCACCATCGCATTCGGCCGGGCCGAATCGGACGACAAAGCTAGGAGAGACGACGATGAACGCATCCGCTGCGGGCCCGCTCGCGGGCGTCAAGGTGCTCGAACTGGGCACCATGTATGCCGCCCCCACCGCGGGGCGCATGCTCCGCGACTTCGGTGCCGAGGTGGTCAAGGTCGAGGATCCGACGACCGGCGACTTCGCGCGCCAGTGGGTTCCGCAGAAGGAGGGGCTGTCGCTGGGCTTCTCCCGGCTCAACGCCGGGAAGAAGTCCCTCGGCATCGACCTGCGTTCGCCGGAGGGGCGTGACCTGGTGCGCCGGCTCGCGGCCGAGGTCGACGTCGTCGTCGAGTCGTTCCGTCCCGGCCGGCTCGAGGAGTGGGGCCTGGGCTACGACGTGCTGAGCGCGGACAACCCGGGATTGGTGCTGGCCCGGGTGTCCGGGTTCGGGCAGACCGGGCCCAATCGGAGCCTGCCGGGCTTCGGCACCGTCGCCGAGACGGCCAGCGGTTTCGCCCACGTCAACGGCTGGCCGGACTCGCCGCCGACCTCCCCGCCGTTCGGGTTCGCCGATTCCATCGCCGGGCTGTCCGCCGCGATGGGCGTGGCGATGTCGCTGTACAAGCGGGAGCGCACCGGGCAGGGCGACGTCGTGGACGTCGCGCTGTACGAGCCGCTGATGTTCATCATCGGCGACATGTTCCTGCGCTACACCGCGCTCGGGGAGATCCAGCAGCGCATCGGCAACGCCACCGGTGCGGCGTCGCCGCGCGGCATCTACGAGGCCCAGGACGGGCGCTTCCTGTCCATCGCGGCGTCCAATCAGGGCATCGCCAAGCGTCTGTTCGCCGCGATGGGACGGCCCGAGATCATCGAGGATCCCCGCTACGCCACCAATGCCGCGCGTCTCGAGCACAACGACGAGGTGCAGGCGATGGTGAAGCAATGGGTCGGCTCGATGCCGCGGGCGAGCGTGCTCGAGACCCTGGAGAAGTTCGAGGTCGTCAGTGCGCCGGTGAACGATGCCGCGGACGTCGTCGCCGACCCGCACTTCCAGGAACGCACCCTCGTCGAGATCACGGGCAACGAGATCATGAAGGGCGTGCTGATGCCGGGACCGGTGCTGCACCTCGGCAGCTACGACGGCCCCGACTACGACGGGGTGCCCACCATCGGCGAGCACACCGCCGAGGTGCTCTCGGACCGGCTGGGGCTCACCGGGGACCAGCTTACGGCGCTCGCCGAGGCGGGCGTGATCGGCAAGTCCTGACAGTCGCACGGGCCGCAGTCCGAGAATCGATGCGGTGAACCGGAATCCGCCCACGACACGGCGTGCGCGGATTCCGGTCGTGCGCACATTTCCGTGGTTCGCCGACGCACGCGACGAGACGAGGTAGCAATGCATCTGAGTATCGGTTCGGGGTCGGCGTACGCCAACGACCGCCTCGAGACGGCGGCCGCCATGGCCGACAGCGGCCGGGTGCAGTACATGGGTTTCGACTGCCTGGCCGAACGCACGATGGCGCTGGCCCAGATCCGCCGCCTGCGCGATCCGTCGACCGGCCAGGACGAGCGCATCTCCGCCCTGGTGCCGATCCTGCGCCGATTCCTCGCATCGGGAGGCCGCGTCGTCGGCAACTTCGGTGCCGCCAATCCCGACGCCGCCGCAGCCGAATTCGCCGAGAACCTCCGCGCCCTGGGGCTCGGGGGAACCCGGATCGGCATCATCCGCGGCGACGACGTGCGGGCGGCCGTCACGGAAGCCGACGTCGCGCTCCCCGAACTCGGCACCACCACCCGGGCCGTCGCCGACCGGATCGTCTCCGCCAACGCCTACATCGGGGCCGACCCCATCGTCGACTGCCTCCAGCAGGACGCCCAGATCGTGCTCGGCGGTCGGATCGCCGACCCGTCCCTGTTCGTCGGGCCGATCTGCCACGAGCTGGGATGGTCGCTCGACGACTGGGACCGCGTCGGCACCGCGACCCTCGCCGGGCACCTGCTCGAGTGCGGCGTCCACAGCACCGGCGGCAACTTCGAGGACCCGCCCTACCGGGTCGTCCCCGACCCCCACAACCTGAGCTTCCCCCTCGCCGAGATCGACGACGACGAGCTGATCGTCACCAAGCTCGACGGCACCGGCGGCGCCGTCGACCTGCGCACCACCCGCACCCAGCTCTACTACGAGATCCACGATCCCGCTCGCTATCTCACGCCCGACGTGACCGCCGACTTCAGCGACGTCCGGATCGAACAGGCCGGGCCCGACCGGGTGCGCCTGTCCGGCGCCCGCGGCTCCGCCCGCCCCGACACCCTCAAGGTGCTCGTCGGCGTCGACCTCGGCTACAAGGCCGTCGCCGAGATCTCCTACGGCGGTCCGGGCTGCGTCGACCGCGCCCGGCGCGCCGAGGAGATCGTGCGCCGGCGCCTCGAACCGATCCGGGCGCAGATCGACGAACTGCGGATCGAACTGCACGGCGTCGACACCCTGTTCGGTGATCGCATCGCCGGCGGCGAGCCGGCCGAGGTCCGGCTGCGGCTCGCGGCCCGTGCGCTCGACCCCGACGTCGCCAAGGCCGCCGCGTACGAGGTCGAATACCTGTACTTCGGTCCCGCGGGCGGGGGCGGTGTGGTCACCTCGGTCGTCCCCGCCGTCGTCGTGACCCCCGCCCTGCTGCCCCGCAGCGATGTCCCCCTCTCCGTGGAGGTGACTACCGCATGAAACTTCGTGACGTCGCGTACAGCCGCTCCGGCGACAAGGGCGACACCAGCAACATCTGTGTGTTCCCGCACGACGACGCCGACTACGAGTGGCTCCGGTCGGTGCTCACCGAGGACGTCGTCGCGAAAGCCTTCGGCGATCTCGTCCAGGGCGAGGTGATCCGCTACGAGATCCCGGTGAACTGCTGCCTGAACTTCGTCCTCACCCGCGCGCTCGCGGGCGGCGTCTCCAAGTCCCTTCGGGTGGATCCGCACGGAAAGTCCTACCAGTCCCTGATTCTCGACATCGACGTACCCGGACGCGAGGAGAAGTGATGATCGACGATCTGTTCGCGCGGGTGGCCCAGGGTCCGTCCGTGCACGTCGGTGGCGGATGGGAGAGCGGGCGGGGTGAGACGTTCGAGTCGATCGATCCCGCCACCGAGGAGGCGCTGGCCCGGTGGACCGGCGCCGACCGGGAACAGACCGAAAGCGCGGTCACGGCCGCCCGGCGCAGCTTCGACGCCGGGGAATGGCGGGCCGCGTCCCCGGACCAGCGCGCCGAGGTCCTGCGGCGGCTGGCCGAGCTGATCGACGAGCACGCCGATCAGCTCACCGGCCTGGTCGTGCGGGAGGTCGGATCACCCGTCGGTCTGGCCCGCACCCTGCAGGTCGCGCAACCGGCGATCAACTTCCGGTGGTTCGCCGACGCGGCGCTGCGCGGTCCCCGCGGCGGTTACCAGGAGCGGCTGCCCGGCATCCGCGGAGCGGTGTCGTCCGAAAGCCTGCTGCTGCGCGAACCGATCGGGGTGGTGTCGGCGATCGTCCCGTACAACTACCCGCTGAACATGATCTCGTGGAAGGTGGCACCCGCGCTCGCCGCCGGCTGCAGCGTCGTGCTGCTGCCCTCGCCGCGGGGCACGCTGTCCGCGCTGGCCTTCATGCATCTCGCCGCCGAGGCCGGCCTGCCGCCGGGTGTGCTGAATCTGGTGCCGGGCGGGGCGGACGTGGGCGAAGTGCTCACCACCCACCCCGGCGTCGACATGGTGAGCTTCACCGGATCCTCCGCCGTCGGCGCGACCGTGATGGCACAGGCCGCGGCCACGCACAAGAAGGTCGTCCTCGAGCTCGGCGGCAAGTCCCCCAACATCCTGCTCCCGTCGGCGGACCTGTCCGCCGCCGTGGGGCCGTCGATCCTGCGGTTCTGCCGCAACGCGGGCCAGGGCTGCGGTGCCACCACCCGGATCCTCGTACCACACGACCGGATCGACGAATTCCTGGATCTGGCCGCCGGTTTCATCGAGGAGAACGTGCCGACCGGCGACCCGTGGGACGAGCGCACCGAGGTGGGTCCGCTGATCTCCGCCGAGCATCTCGCCCGCGTGCTCGGCTGCCTCGACCGCACCGTCGCCGCCGGCGGCCGCGTCGCGGTCAGTGGCGAGCGACCGGTGGGCAAGGGCTGGTTCCTGCCGCCCACTCTGGTGACGGGCGTGGACAATTCCGCCGAGATCTCCCGGGAGGAATTGTTCGCCCCCGTCGCGGTGGTCCTGCCGTACCGGGACGTCGACGAGGCCGTGGCCATCGCCAACGACTCACCGTACGGGCTCAACGCGAGCGTCTTCGGTGATCACGCGGAGGCGGTGGCCGTGGCTCAGCGCCTCGACACCGGCACCGTCGCGATCAACGGCGGCGGCCCGATGCGGGCCGACGTGCCGTGGGGCGGATCGAAGCGCAGCGGTACCGGCGTCGAGATGGGTGAGGACGGATTCCTCGAGTTCTTCCGCGTCAAGCACCTGAACTGGCAGGTGCCGGCATGACGTCCGAAGCCCCGACGCCCCCGCGGGCTCTCGCATACCCGATCCTCGACCGCCCGGCGACGGATCGCGCGCTCGGTGCGTACACCGGCGACCGCACGGTGCCGTGGCTGCTCGACCGGTGGCGCACCGACCGGCCGGACAAGACCTTCCTCGTCTGGGAGCCGCATACCGGCGCCGGGGCACAGCGCTGGACCTACGCGGAATTCGGCGCCGCAGTCGATCGGCTCGCGGCTGGACTGCAGGCCCGCGGCATCGCACCCGGCGACCGTGTGGTGCTGCTGATGGACAACTGCCCCGACTTCCTCGTCGGATGGGCAGCGATCGTGTCGGCCGGCGCGGTCGCGGTGTGTCTCAACACCCGCAGCAGCGCCGACGAACTCGCCTACTACGACCGGCACTGTGCGCCTCGCGCCGCGCTGGCCGGAACCGGTCTGGCGGAGATCGCTCGGGACGCCATGCCCGGGCTCGAGTGGATCGCCGCGTCCGGCGGCACCGACAGCCTCGTCGTCCCGCCCGTGGCGTCCCCGGCGCCGACCGGAACGACCTGCGCTCTGGGCGAGCTGAGCGGAACCGGCGTGGCGCCGGCACCGGTGTCCGTCGATCCGCTCGCGCCCGCGAGCATCCAGTACACCTCCGGGACGACGGCGCGACCGAAGGCCGTGGTCTGGACGCACGCCAACTGCCTGTGGGCCGCCCAGGTCAATTCCGCGCACGCCGGTCTGCGTGGGACCGACGTCGGGCTGATCACCCTGCCGCTGTTCCACACCAACGCCCTGGGGTACTCCTTCCTGGGACTGCTGTGGGTCGGCGCCACCGCGGTGCTGACGCCGAAGTTCTCCGCGTCCCGCTTCTGGGACGTCTCGCTCCGGCACCGGTGCACGTGGGCGTCGGTGGTGTCGTTCATGCTCCGCGCCCTGGCCGGCGCGCCGGTCCCGCCCGACCACACCTACCGGCACTGGTCGGGCAGCGCGGCCCAGCGGCCGGTGAGCGGCAGGATCCGCACGACGGGCTGGTTCGGCATGACGGAAACCGTCTCGCACCCCGTCGTCAGCGAACTGGCCCATCCCGACCCCGACGGGACGATGGGACGTGCGGCACCCGAGTACGCCGTCGCCGTCGTCGGCGCCGACGGTCGTCCCGTGGAGCCGGGCACGGTGGGGGAGCTGTGGGTGCGGGGTACGCCGGGGGTGTCCCTGTTCGCCGGCTATCTCCACGACGACGACGCCACGCGCGCGGCCTTCACCGCCGACGGATGGTTCCGCACCGGCGACCGGGTGCGCCAGGACCGGTCCGGTCAGTACTGGTTCGTCGAGCGATCCAAGGACATGCTCAAGGTCGGTGGGGAGAACGTCGCCGCCGCCGAGGTCGAACGCGTGGTCGCCACCGTGCCGGGGGTCCGGGAGGTCGCCGTCGTGGCGAAACCCGACCGCATGCTCGGCGACGTCCCGGTCGCGTTCGTGATCGCGGACGGCGCCGCGCCCGGCGACCTGCCCGCCGAGATCGACCGGGTGTGTGCCGAACTGCTGTCCGACTTCAAACGGCCACGTCAGATCCATCTGGTGCCGGAGTTCCCGCGCGCCACCCTGAACAAGGTCGCCAAGGCGAAGCTGCGGCACTGGCTCCTCGAGCCGCCTGCGGAAGCGAGGAAGACATGGACCTGGGTGTGATCCTCGGCGACGTGCACACCACGCTGTCGCCGCGCGAACACCTCGACGGACTGCTGCGACAGGTCGAGGCGGCGCAACGCAACGGTGTGCGCTACATCGTGATGGGCCACCACTACATCTACGGCAATCTGCGCTGGCTGCAGCCGGTCCCCACGCTCGCCCGGATCGCGGCCGAACTGGACCCCGGCGTGAAGATCGGGACGATGGTGGTGCAGGTGCCGCTGTTCCATCCGGTCGCACTCGCCGAGGAACTCGCCACCCTCGACATCCTCACCCGCGGCAATCTCATCGTCGGTGCCGGCGCGGGGTACCGGCGTGAGGAGTTCACCGCCTTCGGTGTCGACTTCGATCAGCGGTTCGCGATGATGGACGAGGCGCTGCAGATCGTGCGGATGATGTGGACGCAGGACGAGGTCGACTTCCACGGCAGGTTCTGGCGTCTCGACGGCGTGAAGACCCACATCCGCCCCTGGCAGGACCCGCATCCGCCGATCTGGATCGGTGCGCTGCGGGATTCGGGTGTCCGGCGGTCCGCACGGCTGGGGGACGCGTGGCCGGTGACACCGGAGACACCGACCGAGGACATGCATCGCATGTTCGGCGTGTACGCGGCGGCCCGGCGCAGGCACGGGCGACCGCCGGTCGCGCGGCATCCGCTGCGCCGCGAGATCGTTCCCGGCGCCACCACCGAAGACGCGTTCCGGCGCTTCGAATTCATGGCACGGGACCGCCTCCTGGCCTACGCCCAGCGCGAACTGGCCACGCGCGATGCCACCGCCCTCACCGACAGGTTCCGGCAGGTCGCCGCGAAGGAGGCGATCATCGGTACCGCCGACGACTGCCTCGACCAGTTGCGCACCCTCGCGGCGCAGGTGCCCGTCGACCCGGTGATCGTCCGGGCCCAGTGGCCCGACATGACGGCCGACGACGTCGTCGCGTACCTCGACGATCTCGGCCGGGACATCGTTCCCGGCATGCGGGAGATCGTGCCGGTCGACGCCCGCGCCGTGGTGGACCACTCGGAGATCCCGCACCCCGGCCCGACAGGAGCGTCCCGATGACGGTCGACGACCGAAGCGCCGAACGACATTGTCCCGTGGTCGACTTCGACCACAATTCGGCGTCGCACGCCGAGGACACGGTCGGCTCCTACCGGCGGTTGCGGGAAGCGGGACCGGTGATCCGGTCCACCCGGCACGGGGGCTTCTGGGTACTCACCGACTACGAGGGCGTCTTCGAGGCCGCCCGCGAGGACCAGGTCTTCTCGTCCGCGCGGTGCCCCTACGGTGGCGAGGGCCTGGCCACCGTCATCCCCAAGACGCCGGTGAACCACCACATCCCCGTCGAACTCGACCCTCCGGAACATCGGAAGTACCGCAAGCTGATCAACCCGCTCACCGCCCCGGCAGCGGTCGAGCACCTGCGGCCGGTGATCGAGAAGTACACGACGCGGTTCCTCGACGAGGTGATCGAGGACGGCGAGTGCGACTTCGCGACGGTCATCGGTGTTCCCGCGGTGGTGACGATCGACTGGCTCGGTCTGCCTCCCGAGGACTGGGAACGGTACGCGCACGCGCATCACGCCGCGCTGTCCGACCGACCCGGAACGCCGGAGTTCGAGCACGCGATCGCCGTCGAGTTCCCTTGGATGGAGGAACAATTGCGTGCCGCGATCGCCGAGCGGCGCACGTCTCCGCGGGAGGACGTGCTCAGTCGTCTCGTGGGCTCGGAGGTGGACGGCCGGCCGGTCACGGACGACGGGGTCTTCGCCATCGCCGAACTGCTCGTCTCCGGCGGCGTGGGCACCACCGCCTCCCTCGTCAGCCAGACGCTCATGTACCTCGACCGTCACCACGACCTGCGCCGCACCCTGGCCGCGCATCCGGAGAAGCTGCCGCGCGCGATCGAGGAATTCCTGCGGGTCTTCTCGCCCACACAGGCGCTGGCCCGCACCGTCACCCGGGACGTGGAGTTCCGCGGGCACGACTTCCGCACGGGCGACCGCGTGCTCCTCGGCTGGGCGTCGGCGAATCGCGACCCGAAGGCGTTCGAGGACCCGGACACCGTGGACATCGAGCGGTGGCCGAACCGGCACACGGCGTTCGGGATGGGTGTGCACCGATGCGCGGGCGCACACATCGCCCGTGCCCTGTCGCTCGAGCTGCTCGGTCAGATCCTGAGCCGCATGCCGGATTACGAGATCCTGCACGACGAGGTCGTGCCGTTCCCGCATCAGGCGGTCAATCCGGGGTGGAAGCGCATCCCCGCGCGCTTCACGCCGGGCCGGCGCCGCGGAGCCCGTGCTGCGGGCGATCTGCGAAATCCCCACTGAACGACGGCCGTACGGCGCGTGTCCGTCGGCCGGAACGGTCGCTCCGGCCGGCATGCTTCCCGGGTTCTGCCGTTGACTCACCGGGGTGTGATGTGAGCATAATCATATGCACAGATTTCTTCCGCTGTTGTCTTCGCGCAGTTCCCGGCGCGGTGCGCCACCGGCGATCGACGCCGGTACGTCACGACCACCCCGTCCGGGACGCGAACCGAACACCGAAAGGCTTACACCGTGGGATTCGACGGCATGGTTGCATTCGTCACCGGTGCGGCGAGAGGGCAGGGACGCAACCACGCGGTGCGCCTCGCCCGGGAGGGCGCCGACATCATCGCACTCGACCTGTGCGCGCCGGTGCAGGGTGCCCCGTACGACATGGCCACCCGGGCGGACCTCGACGAGACGGTCCGGCTGGTGCAGGCCGAGGGGAGGCAGATCGTCGCCGCCGAAGCGGACGTGCGGGATTCGGCAGCGGTCGCAAAGGCCGTGGCGGCGGGCGTCGAACGGTTCGGCCGCCTCGACGTCGTCGTCGCCAACGCGGGGATCGCCGGCAGCTATCCGGTCGAGGATCTCACCGACGACATCTGGCGCGACATGATCGACATCAACCTCACCGGCGTGTGGAACACGGTGAAGGCCTCCGTCCCGCACCTGCGGGCGGGCGGCCGCGGCGGCAGCATCGTGCTGATCAGTTCCATCGCGGGACTGAAGGGGCTGCCGAACAACGCCCACTATGCCGCTGCCAAGCACGGTGTGCTGGGCGTGATGCGCAGCCTCGCCAACGAACTCGGACCCGAGGGCATTCGGATCAACGCGGTCCTGCCGACCAACGTCGAGACCCGGATGCTGCTCAACGACGCGATCTACAAACTGTTCCTGCCGGACGAGGTGCAGCCCACCCGCGAGCAGGTCGAACCCCTGCTGCACGGCATGCACGCCCTCGACGTCCCGTTCGTGCAGCCCGACGACGTCAGCAACGCCGTCCTGTTCCTCGCCGGATCCCAGTCCCGCTACGTCACCGGCATCACGATGCCGATCGACGCCGGCGCGTTGGTGAAGTAGTGCCGGGCCCCGACATGCCCTCAGCGACGGGAGGATTCGACATGCGCGATACCCGGGACCGCCACCCGCGACGGACGGCGGACGTCCTCGAGATCCGCGAACTGGCCACACGGTACGCCCTGGCCGTCGACGACCACGACATGGCGACGCTGGCCGCCCTGTACACGCCCGAGGCCGCATTCTGCGGCCTGACCGAGACGCTGCGCGGACGGGACGCGATCGTCGCCTACGTGCGGACCGCGCTCGACGGCTACGACGGCGTCAGCGTGCACACCCCGCACCCCGGCACGGTGGATTTCACCGGCGAGGACACGGCACGCGGCATCGTGCCCTGCCATGTCGAGTTCGCCCGGGCGGGCGTGCAGAGCATCCTCGCACTCCGGTACCACGACCGCTACGTCCGGCAGGACGGCCGCTGGTACTTCGGTGAACGCCGGCTCGAGGTCCGGTACGCGACACCGACCACCGACTACGGGACGGTTCTCACCGCTGCGACAGCACCCGAGCCCTCGCGTCCCACCACGCAGGACGGACAGCGTCGACCGAGTCCGTCCGCCGTCGTCGACTGAACCACCCGAGAGAGGGATTGCGATGCAACACAACGAAGAAACGGCCGAGTACGACGTCGTCGTGCTCGGCAGCGGAGCCGCCGGACTGTGCGCCGCGCTGTCGGCTGCCCGGAGCGGCGCCCGGGTGGGCGTGTTCGAGAAGGGCGAACTGCTCGGCGGCACCACGTGCTTGTCGAGCGCCGTGGCGTGGCTGCCGAACAACCGGTACGCGCGGGAGGCGGGAATCGCCGACTCGCGTGAGGGGGCCCTCGCCTACCTCGAGTCGTTGTCGCACGGGATGATCCTGCCCGAACTCGCCGAGGCGTTCGTCGACACGGTTCCCGAACTGCTGGAGTGGCTCGACACCACCCCGCTGAAGATGCGCCTCGTCGCCGGGTACCCCGACTACCACCCCGAGCGGCCGGGTGGCATGCCGCACGGCGGACGCTCGCTCGAACCGGAGTTGTTCAGCTTCATCGACCTCGGGCGGTGGGAGGACAAGCTCGTCGGGGTCCCGCGGCGTATGACGGTCACGGAGACCCCCATCGGCGGTGGCACCGGCCACCTTCCGGCCGACGTGCAGGAGCAGCGCGAGCGCGACCACGTGGAGGGTCTCGGCCGTGGCATGGTCGCGGCCCTGCTCCAGGGCTGTCTCGACGAGGGCGTGGCGGTGCACACCGGCGAGCGCGGCGTGCGGCTGATCCAGGACGAGGCCGGCCGCGTCACGGGTGTGCGGTTCGAGGGGCGGGGCGGCCCGCACGACGTGCTCGCCGAGCACGGCATCGTCCTTGCCACCGGCGGCTTCGAATGGGACGAGCGTTTGCGGCGCGACTTCCTGCGGGGGCCGCTGGCGCACCCGGCCACGGTCCCCACGAGCACGGGGGACGGTCTGCGCATGGCGATGCGTGTCGGCGCGCAGCTCGGCAACATGCGCGAGGCATGGTGGGCGCCGGTCGCGGTGCTGCCCGGGCAGCGGGCGAACGGCGCGCAGGCGGTCCAGCTCGTACACCGGGAACGGACTGCGCCGCATTCGATCATGGTGAACCGGCACGGACGCCGGTTCACCAACGAGGCAACCAATTACAACGCCCTCGGCGGTGCGTTCCATCATCTCGACGCACACGACTTCGACTACCCGAACCAGCCCTGCTGGCTGATCTTCGACGCCGACCATGTCGAGAAGTACGGAGCGTTCGGGGCTGCGCCGGGTACGGAAGCACCGGAGTGGGTGGTGCGTGCGGACACCCTCGCCGATCTCGCGCGGCAGATCGAGGTCCCCGCGGCCGCGCTCGAGTCGACGGTGGCCCACTGGAACGAGGACGTGCGACGGGGTCACGACAGCGAATACCACCGCGGCGAGAGCGTGTACGACGGCTTCGTCGGTGACAAGAACAAGTACCCGGGCGTGGAATCCACCCTGGGGCCTGTCGCGCGGGCGCCCTTCCACGCGGTGCAGATCCACAGCAGCACGCTCGGCACGAAGGGCGGCCCGCGCACCGACGCCGACGGCGCGGTCCTCGACGTCGACGATCGCGTCATCCCCGGGCTGTTCGCCGCGGGCAACGTCATGGCGGCCCCCACCGGGATGGTCTACGGCGGAGCCGGCGGAACGCTCGGTCCGGCACTGGTGTTCGGCTACCGGGCGGGCCGGGCCGCGGCGCGGGCGGCCGGATCCCCGTCCGAACCCGGCGGTGTCCTGAGGGAGCCGACGACGGTGTGACATTCGGCGGGCGGACCCCGCCGAACACCCGCGCACTTTCCGGTCAGACGCGACAGCAATTGCTGTTGCGTCTGACTGTTGTGCGCGCGGGTCCGGAACGTGTTCCGGCGCGGGACGTAGGTGTCCGACCACCGGGGATCTTCGGACCTTGTGGGCGCGCTAGCTAATAATGATGATAAGCATTAAGGTGCTCTTCGTCACAGTTCGAGCAGAAGAGGAGATCGGAAATGGGTCGAGTAACCGGGAAGGTCGCGCTGGTCACGGGCGCCGCACGGGGACAGGGACGTTCGAATGCCGTCCGCCTCGCGGAGGAGGGCGCCGACGTCGTGATCCTCGACTCCTGCAAGGACATCGACACGGTCGCGTATCCGCTTGCCACCACCGACGACCTCGCCGAGACCCACCGGCTCGTCGAGGCTGCGGGCCGTCGCTGCCTGTCCCGGGTCGTCGACGTGCGCGACCAGGCGGCCCTCGACCTGCTCGTCTCCGACGCCGTCGACGAGTTCGGGCACATCGACATCGTCAGCGCCAACGCCGGCATCGTGAGCTTCACCCCCACCTGGCACCTCAGTGACGAGGAGTGGCAGAACGTCATCGACGTCAACCTCACCGGGGTCTTCCGCACCGTGCGGGCCGTCGTCCCCCGCATGATCGAACAGGGCACCGGCGGCGCGATCGTGCTCACCAGCTCCGTCGCGGCGATCCGGGCGAGCCGCAATCTGGGGCACTACGCCGCCAGCAAGGGCGGGGTGGTCAGCCTCATGCGCACCCTCTCCAACGAACTGGGCGAACACGGTATCCGGGTCAACACCCTCAATCCGGGCACCGTCCGCACGGAGATGATCGAGAACGACGCCATGTACCGGATCTACCGTCCCGACCTCGAATCGCCCACGCAGGCGGACATCGTCGACCACTGCCGTCGGCGCAACGAGCTCGACGTCCCCTGGGTCGAGCCCGTCGACATCAGCAACGCGCTGGTCTGGCTGGCCTCGGACGAGGCCCGCTACGTGACCGGTGTGGTGCTGCCCATCGACGCCGGACTGCTCGCCAAGACCTAGAACCCCGGCTCGCCGCCGAATCCCGACTCGGAAGGAACGCACGATGGAAAGCCCCGCCCGCTGCCCGGTCGTCCACTTCGACCACAACTCGCCCGAACACTCGGCCGACCCGGCCGAGTCGTACCGGAAGATCCGGGAAACCGTCAAGATCGGCTGGACTCCCGCCCACGGCGGCTACTGGGTGCTCTCCGACTACAGCTCGGTCTTCGACGCCGCACGCGACGACGAGACGTTCTCCTCGGCGCGCAGCGAGTACGGCGGCGAGGGACTGTCCGTGGTGATCCCGAAAACCCCGCACCACGATCACATTCCGATCGAGCTCGATCCGCCGGAGTTCCGCAAGTACCGCAGGATCGTCAACCCGGTCAGCGCGCCGGCCGCCGTCGAGAAGATGAAGCCCACGATCGACCGGCACGTCGCGGGCTTCATCGACAGCGTGATCGAGAGCGGCGAGTGCGACCTGACGTCGGTCATCGGGGTGCCCTCCATCGTCACGGTCGAGTGGCTCGGCCTCGACGTCTCGGAGTGGCGCCGCTATTCCAACGCCCACTTCCAGGTGCTCGCCGGGATCCCCGGTACCCCCGAGCACACCCGCGCGGTCGAGGTCGACTTCCCGTACCTCGCCGGCCGCATCGAGCAGACCATCGCCGAACGGCGCGCGGCCCCGAAGGACGACATCATCAGCTACCTCGTCCAGCAGGAGGTCGACGGCAGCCCGATGAACGATCACGACGTGTTCGCGATCGTCGACCTGCTCATCTCCGGTGGCGTCGGCACCACGGCCTCCCTGGTGAGCAACTCGCTGGTCTGGCTCAGCCGCCACAAGGACGTGCGGCAGCGCCTGGCCGACCATCCCGATCTCCTCGATCATGCCATCGAGGAGTTCCTGCGGTACTTCTCGCCGACTCAGGCCCTTGCCCGCACCGTGACACACGACGTCGAGTTCCACGGCTGCCCCATGCGCAAGGGCGACCGGGTGCTGCTGTCCTGGGCTTCCGCCAATCGGGACACGGAGCTGTTCGACAAGCCCGACGAGATCGACATCGAGCGCTGGCCCAACCGGCACACCGCCTTCGGTATCGGTGTGCACCGCTGTGCCGGTTCGCATCTCGGCCGGTACATGTCGCACGCGCTGATCAGCCAGGTGCTCGAACGGATGCCGGACTACGAGGTCGACTACGACGCGCTGCAGCCCTACCCACGGCAGGGCGTGAACACCGGCTACCAGCGCATCCCGGCCACCTTCACGCCGGGCCGACGGGTTCTGACGGACTACACGCTGCAGTAACGGCTTTCGTCGACGCGGCAGTGCCGACTCTTGCCGACGCGGCAGTGCCGACTCTTGCCGACGCGGCAGTGCCGACTTTTGCCGACGCGGCAGTGCCGACTTTTGCCGACGCGGCAGTGCCGACTTTTGCCGACGCGGCAGTGCCGGCCGTCCGCGCATGCGGATCGCATACGCGGACGGCCGGCGATCCGGCGGGATGTCAGCCGAGCTTCCCGGTCGGTTCGAACTTCACGCGGAGCTCCGGGATGCTGCGCGTGTACAGGCCCTCCTCGTGCGGGACGAAGCCGTCCTGGTACTCGATCGAGTCCATCGTGTCGAGCACGAGGTTCAGCGCGATGGTCATCTCCGTCTTCGCGAGCATCGAACCCACGCAGAAGTGCCGGCCGAGAATGAACTGCACGTGGTTGGCCGCGCCGCTGAAGGCCCGATCGACGTTGAGATCGGTGCGGAAGATGTCGAACTCGTCCGGATTCGAGAAGTGGCGCTCGTCGCGGTTGGCGGCCGCGAGCATCATGATGCACGTCGCCCCCGCGGGAATGGTCGAGTCCTCGATCTGCACCTCGTCCTCGGTCTGGCGCATGATCATGTGGACGGGTCCGGAATAGCGCAGCGTCTCGGCGATGACGCGGTCGGCGAGACTGCGGTCCTCGCGGACGGCCCGCATCTGGTCGGGGTGGTCGATGAGATTGCGGATCATGCTGGCGATGGCCTTGTCCGTCGTCTCACCACCGGCGACGAGGAGCAGGCTGACGAAGGCCTTGATCTCCTCGTCGGACATCTGCTCACCGTCGACTTCCGCGCGGCACAGGCGGGAGAGCAGGTCGTCGCCGTCGCCGGAGCGTCGTTCGCGGATGATCGGCAGCATGTACTCGCGCAGCTCGACGTGGGTGCGTTCGGCGGCGGCGTTGATCTCGGGGTCTCCGGCCAGGTTGTTGAGGTAGGCCATGATCGAGAAGTACCAGGTGCGGAACCGCTCGTGATCGCTCTTGGGCAGGCCGAGCATGTCGACCATCACGTTGATGGGGAACCGGCTGGTGAACTGGGAGACGAGTTCGGCCTCGCCCTGTCCGGCCACCTCGCCGAGCAGCTCGCCGGCGTTGCGGGCGACGATGCCGCCGATCAGGTCGGCCGCGTTGTGCGTGATGGCCGGCATGAACTTCTCGAGTCCGTTGCCGCGGAAGAACGGGTTGAGCAGCGCGCGGTGCGTGGAGTGCTCGCGACCTTCCATCTGCAGAATGGTGCGCCCGTGGATGGGCTCGAGCTGCCATTCGTAGTTGCGGCTGGAGAACTTCGGGCTGCGGAAGGCCTCGGCGCAGTCGGCGTACCGGCTGATGAGGTAGCTCTCCGTGGCTTCGTGGCGCAGGGCGGGGTAGTGGTCGCGCAGTACGCGGTGGAACGGGTAGGGATCGGTGAGGAACTCGGGGGCGGTGGGGCGGGGTTCGACTGCGGTCACTCTGGAATCTCCTGATCGTCGAATCGAGGGGTCGAGCAGGATCGGTGCCGGCAGGCACCGGTCGGGGTCGTGCCGCTCCGCCGAGGGTCTGGGGCCGGAGGTGGAAGTGATCCGGATCACTAAGTGCTGATAACTATAAATACGATTTGAATGATGTCAATGGATTTCGGTGAAACGGGTTCTCGACGAGAACGGGCGTCCACCCTGAAGGATGGACGCCCGTTTCCGGAAACGACGGTGATCAAGCCGATTTCTGCGGCTCCAACGTGCGGAGGGCGGCGAGCAGTCGCTCCGGAATCTGCGCCTTCTTCCCGTCCGCACCGCGCACGGCGAACGTGATCTTGCCGTGGGCGACGAGTTCGTCGCCGCGCTCGAAGTCGAATCCGAGCGCGTACGACGTGGTGCCGAGGTGGTCGAGGACCACCGTGCAGGTCAGTTCGTCGAACACCTCGCAGCTGGTGAGGTACTGGCACTCGGACTTCAGGCCCACGGTGTAGACGCCGAGGGTGTCGAGCATCGTGTGGCTGTCGAG
The DNA here is from genome assembly GCF_021441945.1 of Rhodococcus sp. DMF-1. Classification (NCBI taxonomy): domain Bacteria; kingdom Bacillati; phylum Actinomycetota; class Actinomycetes; order Mycobacteriales; family Nocardiaceae; genus Rhodococcus; species Rhodococcus sp. DMF-1. The sequence continues at coordinate 4,081,330 of NZ_CP090442.1, read as the reverse complement.
ACCGAACGAGTGCAGCCAGACGCTGTAGGTCCGTTCCATCCACGGGTAGTTGATCGCGAAGTACGAGATGCCGACGGCGTCGCAGTCGCCGTAGGCGAGCTGGAAGCGCTGCTGGGTGACGGCGGTGGTGGCGGTGGTCATGTCTTGTCCTTCCGGGCGGATCAGGGGTGGCCGCCGTCGACGGTGACGATGGAACCGGTGGTGAAACTCGACGCATCGCTCGCGAGGTACAGCGCCGCGCCGACGATCTCGTCGGGCTGTCCGCCGCGCTTGGCGGCGAAGCTCTGCGCCCGCCGTGAGAAGGCCTCCATGTCCCAGGAGTTGCTCACGTCGGTGAGGAAGGTGCCGGCCATGATCGCGTTGCTGCGCACCGTGGGTCCGAACGCGTGCGCCATGCCGATGGTAACGGCGTTGAGTCCGGCCTTGGCGGCGGCGTAGGGCAGGATGTCGGGCCGCGGGTGGACGGACCCGGCGCTGGAAATGTTGATAATGGATCCGCCGTCGCCCTGCGCCATGCGCGTTCCCACGAGTGCGGCGAGCCGGAACGGGCCCTTGAGATTCACTCCGACCACCTTGTCGAACAGTGTTTCGCTGACGGTGTCGAGGCTGTCGTACAGCGGGGACATACCTGCATTGTTGATCAGGACGTCGATCTTCCCGAAGTGGTCGTAGGCCGCGTCGACGAGTTCCTCGATCGACTCCCACCTGCCGACGTGGAACGAGTGCGCGAGGGTCTTGCGGCCCGTCTCCTCGGTGATCTCGTCGGCGGTGGCCTGGCACGAGGCCAGGTCACGGCTGGCGATGACGACGTCGCAGCCGGCCCGGGCCAGCCCGAACGCCATGGCGCGGCCGAGGCCCCGGCTGCCGCCGGTGACGATCGCGGTGCGGTCGGTGAGATCGAACGCGCGCGTGGGGTCGAATCCCGGGCGGGTCCGGCCGGTCGTTGAATCGGTCATCGAATTCCTCCGCTGGTCCTGGTTGACGGTACCCAATTCCTTGCTATTGTGATCATAGATTAGCGGATAGTGATCCAGTTCACGACAATGGCCGAGACCGCACCGAGTCACAGCACCGTGGCGCCCCCGGTGAGCGGACGCATCGCCAGAACGGAGTACAAGGTGAGTGACGACCAGCAGGACCTGTTCGCCCTGCCGCAGCGATACCTCGACCTCCAGCGGGAAGCCCGCGACCTCGCGGCCGAGTGTGCCGACGTCGCCGCGCGTGCCGACGAGGCGGACAGTTTCGACCCGGACGTCCGCAAGCGGCTGACCGCGTCCCGTCTCACCGAGGTCGTCGTGCCGGCCGCCTACGGTGGCCGCTTCGAGAAGGTCGACTCCCTCGCGGTGACCATTGTGCGCGAGGCCCTCGCCGCCGAGTCCGCTCACCTCGACTCCATGTTCGGTATGCAGGGCATCGGCAGCTACTGCATCAGCGTCGGCGGGTCCGAGGAACTCAAGGCGGAGTGGCTGCCCAAGGTGGCCCGGCTCGAGGCGGTGGCCGCGCTCGGCCTGACCGAGCCGCACGTCGGATCCGATCTCAAGGCCCTCAGCACCACGGTCGTCGAGCGCGACGGCAAGCTCGTCGTCGACGGCCACAAGTCCTTCATCACCAACGGCGGCGACGCGGACTTCTACAGCATCCTCGCCCGCGAGGGCGACGGATACTCCCTCGTACTGGTCCCGGCCGACGCGCCGGGCCTGCGCATCGAGCACCCGCACCAGATCATCGCGCCGCACGTGCTCAGCGACGTCATCCTCGAGAACGTCGAGGTTCCGGTGGGCAACCGCATCGGGGAGCCGGGCAAGGGCTTCGGGCTCGTCCTCGCCACCCTCGCGACGTTCCGCGTGTCCGTGGCCGGCGCCGCGGTCGGCGTGGCCCAGGCCGCGCTGGACGAGGCCGTCGCCCATGCCAAGTCCCGGGAGGGCTTCGGGGTCAGCCTCGCGCGCCTGGGGTCGGTGCCCGAGCACCTCGCCTCCTGCTGGACCGACATCGAGATGGCGCGCTCGCTGACCTACCGCGCGGCCGCCGCCTCGGCCCGCGATGCCCGCGCCAACCTGCACCTGTCGTCGATGGCGAAGGTCGGAGCGACCGAGGCGGCGGCCCGCGTCGTCGACCGGTCGGTGCAGATCATGGGCCGTTTCGGGCTCGTACGCGGCGGCAAGCTCGAACGTCTCTACCGGGAGGCGCGTCCCATGCGGATCTACGAGGGCTCCACCGAGGTGATCTTCGATTCGCTGGCCAAGCAGCTCGTGAAGGAAGCCCCGTAGGGGCAGAATGCGGACCAGAGGCAGGAACCCATGACAACGGACGCGAACACCACCAAGCTGGAGCGAGTCGTCATCCGCTTTGCGGGCGACTCGGGCGACGGCATGCAGCTGACCGGTGACCGCTTCACCTCCGAGGCGGCCGCGTTCGGCAACGACCTCGCGACGCAGCCCAACTTCCCCGCCGAGATCCGGGCGCCCCAGGGCACCCTGCCGGGCGTGTCGTCGTTCCAGATCCAGATCGCGGACCACGACATCCTCACCGCGGGTGATCGACCGGACGTCCTCGTCGCGATGAACCCGGCGGCACTGAAGGCGAACATCGACGACCTGCCGCGCGGCGGCACCGTCATCGTCAACACCGACGAGTTCACCAAGCGCAACCTTTCCAAGGTCGGCTACGCCGCCAACCCGCTCGACGACGGCAGTCTCGACGAGTTCGTGATCCATCAGGTTCCGATGTCGAGCCTGTCGGTGGGGGCGGTGGAACCCGCCGGCCTGAGCCGCAAGGACGGCGAGCGCGCGAAGAACATGTTCGCGCTCGGGTTGCTGTCGTGGATGTACAACCGGCCGGTGGAGCGGATCGAGGAGTTCCTGCGCACCAAGTTCGCCAAGAAACCGCAGGTCGCCCAGGGCAACCTGCTCGCGTTCCAGGCCGGGTGGAACTACGGCGAGACCACCGAGACGTTCGCGACGACGTTCGAGGTGGCCAAGGCGGACCTGCCGGCCGGCACGTACCGGCAGATCACCGGCAACACCGCACTGGCCTACGGTCTGGTGACCGCCGGTGAGCTGTCCGGGCTCGAGGTGTTCCTCGGGACGTACCCGATCACCCCCGCCTCCGACATCCTGCACGAGCTGACCAAGCACCGCGGTCTCGGCGTGACCACCTTCCAGGCGGAGGACGAGATCGCCGCGATCGGCGCCGCGGTCGGCGCCTCTCTAGGTGGCGCACTCGGTGTCACCAGCACCTCCGGCCCGGGTCTGGCCCTCAAGAGCGAGGCCATCGGCCTGGCCGTCATGACCGAACTCCCGCTCGTCGTGATCGACGTGCAGCGCGGCGGACCGTCGACGGGCCTGCCGACCAAGACCGAGCAGTCCGATCTGCTGCAGGCACTGTACGGACGCAACGGCGAGTCGCCCGTCGCCGTGCTCGCGCCGCGCTCACCGGCCGACTGCTTCGCCACGGCCGTCGAGGCGGCCCACATCGCCCTGACGTACCGGACGCCGGTCCTGCTGCTGTCCGACGGCGCCATCGCCAACGGCTCGGAGCCCTGGCAGATCCCGCAGGTCGACGAGCTCGCCCCGATCGATCCGAACTACGAGACCGGCCCGGACGCCGCCGGCACACCCCTGCGTCCCTACGCGCGGGACCGCGAGACCCTCGCCCGTGCCGTGGCGATACCCGGGACTCCCGGCCTCGAGCACCGGCTCGGTGGCCTCGAGAAGGCGAACGGCAGCGGCAACATCTCCTACGATCCCGCCAACCACGATCTGATGGTGCGCCTGCGGCAGGCGAAGATCGACGGGATCTCCGTCCCGGACGCCGAGGTCGACGATCCGTCGGGGCAGGCCGAACTGCTGATCGTGGGCTGGGGCAGTTCCTACGGCCCGATCGGCGAGGCGTGCCGCCGCGCCCGGCGCCGCGGCACCGCGGTCGCCCACCTGCACCTGCGGCACCTGAACCCGTTGCCCCGCAACCTCGGTGAGGTGCTCGGCCGGTATCGCACGGTCATCGCGCCGGAGATGAATCTGGGGCAGCTGACGAGTGTGCTGCGGGCGCGCTACCTGGTCGACGTCCAGCCGGTGACGAAGGTCGAGGGTCTGGCCTTTCTCGCCGACGAGATCGTCGACGCGATCGATGCCGCGCTCGCCGGCACCCTACGCGAGTTCGAAGACGCCAAGACCACCGCGGCGCTGGCTGCGGCCGAGTACCGGCCGGCGCCGGACCGCGAGGAGGAATCGGCATGACCGAGTTGATCAGCCGGGTGGGCACCGATCTCGGACTCAGCGCGACCGCGCTCGTCCCGACGACCGACACCCCGCAGAAGGCCAAGGACTTCACGAGCGACCAGGAGGTGCGCTGGTGCCCGGGTTGCGGTGACTACGTCATCCTGGCCGCGATCCGCAACTTCCTGCCCGAACTCGGGCTGCGCCGCGAGAACTTGATGTTCGTCTCGGGCATCGGCTGCTCGAGCCGGTTCCCGTACTACCTCGACACCTACGGGCTGCACTCCATCCACGGCCGCGCGCCGGCGATCGCGACCGGCCTGGCCGTCACGCGGCCCGACCTGTCGGTGTGGGTGGTCACCGGTGACGGCGATGCCCTCTCGATCGGGGGGAACCATCTGATCCACGCGCTGCGCCGCAACGTGAACCTCACGATCCTGTTGTTCAACAACCGGATCTACGGGCTGACGAAGGGGCAGTACTCGCCCACGTCCGAGGTCGGGAAGGTCACCAAGTCCACCCCGATGGGTTCGGTGGACCACCCCTTCAACACGCTCTCCCTCGCACTCGGTGCCGAGGCCACCTTCGCGGCCCGGGCGCTCGACTCCGACCGCAAGGGGCTCACCGACGTGCTGCGCCGCGCGGCCGAGCACCGGGGCACCGCGTTCGTCGAGATCTACCAGGACTGCCCGATCTTCAACGACGGGTCGTTCGACGTGCTGCGCAAGGAGGACGCGGAGCAGAGGGTGATCCCGCTGCGCCACGGTGAGCCGATCGTCTTCGGTGCGGAGGGGCAGAAGTGCGTCGTCCGTGACGGATTCGGTCTGCGTGTGGTGGACACGGCGTCGGCCGATCCGGGATCGATCGTCGTGCACGATGCGCACGCCGACGACCCGGAGTACGCGTTCGCGTTGTCGCGACTGTCCGATCAGAACCTCGACCACACGGTGTTCGGCGTGTTCCGCAGCGTCGCCCGCCCGACCTACGACGACCTCGTGCGCGAGCAGAACGAGAGCGCCCGCACCGGCGAGTCCCGTCGACGAGACTCCTTGCAGTCCTTGCTGACCGGGCACGACACCTGGACCGTGTCCGAATCACGCTGAGCGTCGTCTCCCGGCGCGGAAACCGGGGTCTTCGTACCCCTAGACAATGCGCATGATTAGTATAAAGTGACTGTCATCACATCTCCCTCCCCTCCCTTCGGCAGGAGTAGTCGTAATGTCGCTCAGGAACGAAATCGAAAACGCCCTCGCCCGCTACGCTCTCGCCTACGACGACGGCGACATGGACGGTGTCGAGCGGGTCTTCGGTGAAACCGCCGTGTTCACCATGAAGATCGGCGACGGCGACCTCATCGGGCCGCTCAACGGACGCGAGGAGATCATGGGCCTGTTCCGCGGAGCCCACGAGTCCCAGACCGACCAGCGGCGTCACATCACCACCAATCTGCTGATCGACGAGATCGACGAGAAGAACGTCCGCACCGTGTCGTACCTGCTCATCACCTCCGCGGAGAACGGTGCCCTCCGGGCCCTGTCCACCGGCAAGTACGAGGACGAATGGACCAGGAGCGGAGGCGACTGGGTGCTCACCAAGCGGCACATCGCCCTCGACCTCCCGTACTGAGCCTCCGGAGCCACCATGACGATGAACCAGGGCCTCATCCCCGCCAAGTGGGCCGCCCTCACCCCGAACCGCATGGCGTTGTACGACGTCCCCAACGACCGGCGCATCACCTTCGCCGCCCTCGACGAGCGCGTCCGGCGCCTGGCGAACGGACTGCGCGGTCTCGGCCTCGAGAAGGGCGACCGGGTCGCCGTCCTGACCAAGAACAGCATCGAGTTCCAGGAGCTGTTCTTCGCCGTCGGTCGCGCGGGACTGATCCTGCAGCCGCTGAACTGGCGGCTCGCGACCCCGTCCCTGCTCGGGCTCGTCGCCGACGCCACCCCGAAGGTGCTCATCACCGCGTCCGAATTCCGTCCCGTGGGCGAGGAACTGAGCCGATCCGCCTCGGTCGGCCACTGGCTCGAGTTCGGTCCGGGGGGTAACGGGACGTACGAGGAGCTGCTCGCGAGTTCCAGCCCGGCCGAACCGATCTGGACGCCGAGCGTCGGGGGAGACGACCCGTTCTTCATCCTCTACACCGGCGGCACCACGGGAGAATCCAAGGGTGCGCTGCACTCGCACACCAGCGCCGCCGCCGGCATGCTCAACCAGACCGTCGCCGAGCGGGTCGTGCCGACCGACGTCTACATGCTCACCGGCCAGATGTACCACATCCCGGTGGTCCTCTCGATGAACTACATGAAGCACGGATGTCCGGTCGTGCTGGTCAATTTCGAGGCCAAGCAGGCGCTCGAGATCATCGAGTCGGAGCGGGTCTCGGCGTTCCTCGGCATCACCACGATGCTGAACTGGATGATGGCCGTGGAGAACTTCGACTCCTACGACCTGTCGAGCCTGCGCAACATCCAGTACGGCGGCGGCCCGATGCCGTCCGCGATCGTCCGCAGCGCGCTCGAGGCGTTCCCCTGCACCCTCATCCAGGGGTACGGCCAGACCGAGGGCACGACCATGTCGTTCCTGTCCCAGGAGGACCACCTCGACGCGGTCAACGGCATCAACGAGCACCGGCTCAAGTCCTGTGGCCGGGAAGGCTTCGGCACCACCATCCGGGTCGTCGACTTCGACGGCAACGAGGTCCCCAAGGACGGCAAGACCCCCGGCGAGATCGTGGTCCGCTCCGAAGCCAACATGCTCGGCTACTGGAACAAGCCGGAACTGACCGCACAGACCCTGCGGGACGGCTGGATGTGGACCGGCGACGTCGCGGTCTGGGACGAGGACCACTACGTCTACATCGTGGACCGGGCCAAGGACATGATCATCTCCGGCGGCGAGAACATCTACAGCATCCAGGTCGAGGAGGCCATCGGCGCCCACCCCGCCGTCCTCGAATGCGCCGTCATCGGCATCCCCGACGACGAGTGGGGCGAGGTCGTCAAGGCCGTCGTGGTCCTCAAGCCCGGGCAGACCGCCACCGAACAGGAGATCATCGACACCGCCAAGCGGAATCTGGCCTCCTACCAGAAGCCCCGTTCGGTGGACTTCGTCGACGCCCTGCCGAAGGCGCCGACCGGAAAGATCATGAAGCGGGACCTGCGGGCCCCGTACCTCGAGACGACGGCGGCCCGATGACCGTGGACACCGGACGCCGGGTGCCGACCGAAGCCGAGCTCGCCGACCTCGTCGGCACCCGCTTCCCGGGCGGGCAGGCCACGCTCGAGCCGTGGTGGGTGCACCTCGTCCTCGACAGCATGCTCGCCGACCCCGCCGACGGCGGCGCGCACCCGGTGCTGGTGTTCCTCGTCGCCACCGGCGCGATGGGCTGGAGCTGGGACGAGTTGTTCGCCGTGTTCGGGGCCACCGAGGCCGACGGACCGATGGCCGGCGAGACCGAGACGGTCGTGCACCGGCCGCTGCGCGTCGGCGGCACCTACCGCGTCTCGGGCGAGATCGTCTCCGCGACGCGCAAGGTGGGCCGGCGCACCGGCGTCTTCGACATCGTCGGCTACCGCCTCGACCTGCACGGTGAGGACGGGGCGCTGTGCGCCTCCACCACCAACTCGATCGTGTTCCCCCGCCGAGGAGAAATCTCATGAAACCGGCTGTCGGGCAGCAGATTCCCGAACGTACCGTCGATGCGGTGGATCCGGCCCGGATGAAGACCCTCTCGGCGCTCATGCGCGACCCGAACCCGATCCATTTCGATCGGAACGCCGCGGCTGCGCTGGGCCTCGGGGAGCGCACGGTCAATCAGGGGCCGAGCAACATCGCCTACGTCGTGTCCATGCTCGGGTCCTGGGCCGGCGGCGTGGACCGGGTCACCGGATACCGGTTCCGATTCCTCGGCAACGTGTTCGAGGGGGACCGGCTGCGGGCCGCAGGGGTGGTGACCGACGTCGAGGACACCGCCGACGGCCTCCTGGTGCGCTGCGATCTCACGCTCGACGTCCTGGGCGGCGCGCGCGTTCTCGAAGGCACCGGGACCGTCCTGGTCCCCGCCGATCACTAGACATCGTTTTCCACGAGAGGAGCGTCAACCATGGCAGGACGAGTAGAAGGCAAGGTCGCGTTCATCACCGGGGCCGCCCGCGGCCAGGGCCGCAGCCACGCGCTGCGGCTCGCCGAGGAGGGCGCCGACATCATCGCGGTCGACATCTGCGAGAACATCGACACGGTGACCCCGTACTACCCGCTGGCTACCGAGGACGAGCTGAAGGAGACCGTCCGGCTCGTCGAGGCCCTCGACCGCCGGATCGTGGCCCACCGCGCCGACGTCCGGGACCGCGCGGCGCTGCAGCGGGCCTTCGACGACGGGGTGGCGCACCTCGGCGGCGTCGACATCGTGGTCGCCAACGCCGGCATCGCCACCTACGGCCGCTCGTGGGAGCTCACCGCCGAGCAGTGGCGGGACATGATCGACGTCAACCTCACCGGCGTCTACAACACCGCCGTCGTCGCGATCCCCACGATGATCGAGCAGGGCCGCGGGGGTTCGATCATGTTCACCAGTTCGATCGGCGGACTCAAGGGCATCCAGCAGGTCGCCCACTACGTCTCGGCCAAGCACGGCATCGTCGGACTCATGCGCACCATGGCGAACGAACTGGGCCCCTACAGCATCCGGGTCAACACCATCCACCCGACGAACGTCGACACCATCATGATCCAGAACCCCGGGACGTACGGGATGTTCTCGCCCGGGGATCCGGAGCCGTCGCAGGAGAAGGCGATGCCGGGGTTCATGTCGCTGAACACGCTGCCGGTGCCGTGGGTCGAATCGATCGACATCAGCAACGCGGTGCTGTTCCTCGGCAGCGACGAGGCGCGGTACGTCACCGGAGTCACCTTCCCGGTCGACGCCGGCGCATACGTGAAGTGATGTGAGATGGCCGTCGGCATCGACGACAACGAGGACCTGCGCACGCTACGGGTCGACGAGGACGGCATCGCCGAACTCGTAGCGGCGCAGACCGAATGCACCTTCGCCTTCACCACCGCGGCCGGGTGGCCGGCCGGGGTGGTGATGAGCTACCTGCACCACGGCGACCGGTTCTGGCTCACCGCCGCGAAGGACCGCGCCCACGTCCGGGCAGCGACGCGCGAACCCCGCGTGACGCTGGTGATCTCGAATGCCGGTACCGGACTGCCCGGCAGGAGGATGCTCGCCGTCCGCGGCCGTGTCACCGTCCACGCCGACGCGGAGACCAAACGCTGGTTCTACCCGGCGTTCGCGGCGCGCCATGCTCCGAACGATCCCGAAGCCTTCCAGCGCCTGCTGGACAGCCCGAACCGAGTCGTCCTGGAAGTCCGTCCCGTCCGAATCGCGGTCAGTCACGACTCGACCAGGATGCCGGGCGACGGACGCGGCGGCTCGCTCGGGCCCCGACCGAACAAGGGGTGAACGAAATGACCGCGGATCCGGACTCCGCCTACGCCCATCTGCTCTCGCCGTTCCAGATCGGCCCGATGAAGCTGCGCAACCGCGTGGTGCTGCCACCGCACGCCTCGGCGATCGGCAACATCTTCGGGTCCGAGGCCGACGCCGAACGCAACCTCGCCTACTACGTGTCCCGGGCCCGGGGCGGAGCCGCATGGTTCGACAGCCTCAGCGCGTGGGTGCCGAACACGGGGGTGATCCCGGGGTTCGAACCCACCGGTGTGGGTGCCACGGTCGAAGGCCACTACAGCCTGCCATTCTTCGTCGAACGGGTGCAGGCGTACTCCGATGCCCTGCACGCCGAGGGTGCGGTGGCGACGGGGCAGATGGTGCACCAGGGCGGTATGCCGCACGGCGCGTCGTCGGTCCTGAGCGCCCCGGTGATCAACAACGTTCCGCACAAGCTGAACCGGGACGAGATCGCCTACTTCGTCGGTCAGTACAAGTTCTGTGCAGAGCAGGCCCAGAAGGCACGTCTCGACGGCGTCGAACTCCACATGAACCACGACGATCTGCTGGAGTACTTCCTGTCGCCGCTGACCAACAAGCGCGACGACGAGTACGGGGGCTCGATCGAGAACCGTTGCCGGTTCCCGGTCGAGGTGCTGCGGGCCATCCGTGACGTGATCGGATCGTCCATGGTCATCGGCATCCGCCTGAATCTGCGCGAGGAGGTGCCGGGCGGATACGACATCCACGGCGCCATCGAGATCGCGCAGTACCTCGAGAGCACCGGACTCGTCGACTACTTCCACGGCGTGGTGGGCAGCCCGTGGGGCAACCCGTCCTACATCCAGCCGCACTTCTACGAGGCCGGTCAGTGGAGCGATCTCGCCGGGCAGCTCAAGCGGGCGGTGTCGCTGCCCGTCGTGCACACGGGCCGGATCAATCACCCCGATGTCGCCGAACGGATCCTCGCGGCCGGCGACGCCGACGTCGTCGGCATGGCTCGTGCGCACATCGCCGAGCCGTCGATCGTCGAGAAGGTCCGCACCGGCCGCGTCGACGAGATCCGGCCCTGCGTCGGCGGCAACGAGTGCATCAGCCGCCGCTACGTCGAGGGGCTGCCGTTCGGCTGCGCGGTCAACCCCGTCACCAGCAACGAGGTCGACGGGCCGTGGCCCACCGTGACCGACCCCAAGCGCGTACTCGTCGTCGGTGGTGGTCCGGCCGGCATGGAGTTCGCGGCCCTGGCCCGGGAGAAGGGCCACGACGTGGAGCTGTGGGAGGCGTCCGACGTGCTCGGCGGCCAACTGCGCACCGCGATCAACGCCCCCACGTACGACATGTTCGAGAAGTACCTGGACTGGCAGCAGCGCCGGCTCGAGCGGGCCGGCGTGAAGGTCGCCTACCGGCACGCGGCGACGAAGGCGGAGATCGAGTCCGCGGGATTCGACGTGGTGGCGGTCGCCACCGGCTCCACCCGCCGGATCCCGGACATCCCGGGTGTCTACGGCGACAATGTCGCCGACATCCGCGACGTCCTCAACGGCGACGCCGCGGTCGGCAAGCGGGTCCTGATCGTCGCGCAGGACGACCACATGCCGCCGCTGTCGCTCGCCGACTTCCTCACCGATCGCGGGCACGATGTCACCATCGTCTACGCGACCCAGGTCGCGGGGCAGCTGCTCGGCCGCTACATCGTGGGCGCGATCCTCGGGCGCCTCGACGAGAAGGGCGTGCAGTACCGGTTCATGGAGGACGTCGTCGAGATCACCCCGACCGGGGTCGTCACCCGCAACGTCTATTCGGGGCGCACCTACCAGGTGGACGGCTTCGACTCGGTGGTGCTCGCCTGCGGTGGCATCGGGGACGCCGACTTGTACGAGAGTCTCGAGGACGGCCCGGCGGCCGAGGGCGAGCGGGAGGTGCACATTCTCGGTGACGCCTACGCGCCGCGGCGGCTGGTGTTCGCCACCCGTCAGGCGTACGCGCTCGCGAAGCTGATCTGACGGACACCGAAACGGGGGTGCGGGCTTCGGGCCTGCACCCCCGTTTCGGTGTCCGTCGGCGATGAGCGGGATGTTGCTGCGTCGAGCGGGAGGTTGTCGTCGTCGCGTCTCGCGTTTCGGCGCGAGATCCTCCCGCTCGGTGCGAGATCCACCCGCGTGATACGAGCGACGCAGCGAAAGGCGCCGGGCGATCGCTGGTCGCGATCGCCCGGCGCGAGGCCCCGACATCAGGCCAGGACGAATCCCTTGAAGTCCGCGTCGCGGACCTCGTTCCACGTCTGCTCGTAGAGCACGATGCCGCCGGCGTAGGGCATGAAGATCTGCGGCTTGCCGGGGATGTTCTGCCCGCGGTACCAGGATCCGGACTCACCCTGCGGCCACAGGGTCATGTTCGCGATCTCCTCCACGGTCTCGACCCACTGGTTCTGCGCCTCCTCGGTGGCCTCGATCGTGGTCAGTCCGTGCTCGCGCATGTGATCCATGGTCTCGACCGTCCACTCGACGTGCTGCTCGATGGCGGTCACCATGTTCGACAGCACCGACGGGCTGCCGACGTTGGCGATGATGAACATGTTGGGGAAGCCCGCGGTGCCCAGGCCCAGGTGTGTCTTCGGGCCCTCCTGCCACGCCTCCCGCAACGGCAGACCGCCGCGGCCGCGGATGTCGATCTGCGTGAACGCGCCGGTGAAGGCGTCGAACCCGGTGGCGAGCACGACGGCGTCGAACTCGTACTCGGTGCCGTCGGCGAGATGCATGCCGTGCTCGGTGAAGCTGTCGAGGGGCTTCTTCCGCAGGTCGACCAGTTCGACGTTGTCGCGGTTGAACGTCTCGTACCAGTCCGTGCCGATGACGGGCCGCTTCGCGCCCATCGGGTAGCCGAACGGCTTGAGGCTGTCCGCGACGTCCGGATCGTCGACGATCTCGTCGACCTTGGCCCGGACGAAGTCGCACACCGAGTCGTTGGCCCGCTGATCCACCATCAGGTCCGCGAACGCGCCGAGGAAGGCGATGCCGCCGCCCTGCCAGCGCTTCTCGTACTCGGCCCACCGCTCGTCGTCGCTGACGTCGTACGCGGCCTTCGGGTTGTCGTCGCGGATGCAGCCGGCGGCGGCGGTCCGGCAGGCCTGGCGCCGCGCGCGGTAGTTCGCCTTGACGTTCGCGACGAACTCCGGGTCGAGCTTGTGGTTGCGGGCGGGAATGACGAAGTTGGCGGTGCGCTGGAGGACGGTCAGCGTGCCGGCCTGCTTGGCGATCTCCGGGATGGCCTGCACCCCGGAGGAACCCGTACCGACCGCGGCGACCCGCAGACCGGTGAAGTCCACCCCCTCCTCCGGCCACGCGCTGGTGCGGTAGATCGGTCCCTGGAACTTGTCGAGGCCGGGGACGTCGACGTCCTTCGGTACCGACAGGCAGCCGACGGCCATGAGGCAGAACCGAGCGACGTACTCGTCGCCCCGGTCGGTGCGGACGTGCCACTTCTGCTCGCCCTCGTCGAATCGGGCTTCGGTGACCGTGGTTTCGAGCCGGATGTCGCGGCGCAGGTCGAACCGGTCGGCGACGTGCGAGAGGTACGCCTGCAGTTCGGGCTGCGACGGGTAACGCTCGCTCCACTCCCACTCCTGCTCGAGATCCTCGTCGAACCCGAAGGAGTAGTCGTGGCTGTCCACGTCGCAGCGGGCGCCGGGGTAGCGGTTCCAGTGCCAGGTGCCGCCGACCTCCTTGCCCTTGTCGAGGGCGACGGCGGTATAACCGTGGCGGCGCAGCTTCCACAGCAGGTACAGGCCTGCGAAGCCCGCGCCGACGACGACGGCATCGACCTCGGTAGCGGCGGTGGGGGTGGGAGTTGCAGTCATCGGATGGCCTCTCTGACTGGGGATTCGATCGGATGTGCCGATGTTGCCGCCGGACTCGCGGATTCGGTGGGTCCGGCGGGAGCGTGATCCGCCCGGCTGATCGGCCGGCGCGGAAAAAAAGTCTGTGACGGGTATCACTCTATCAATGCGAATGGATATAATCAAAGACGGAAAGCGAATATATGTGGCGGGCTTTCCTGCCTTCTTGCTGCGTGCGGGACCACTCCACCATCCCGCGTGCGGGTCCGCCGCCCGGAGAATGTCCGAACCCATCATCGAAAGAGGTCCACATGTACCGACTCGTCGCCGCCTACAACCACCCCGAGGATCCCGAGAAGTTCCTCGACCACTACCGCAACGTGCACTCCAAGCTCGCACTGAAGCAGCAGGGCATCCGGAACTACGAATGGGGTGTGTGCTCCACTCCCGACGGCAGCACCCCGCCGCACTTCCTGGTCGCGGTCTGCGACTGGGACAGCAAGGAAGCCATGCTCGCGGACATGGCGTCGCCGGAAGGACAGCAGGGCGCAGCCGACCTCGAGAACTTCGCGCAGGCCGGCGTCTCGTTCGACTTCTACGAGATCACCAAGGACATCTGATCGGGGATACCCGACCGGGACACGCGACCGGGGTGGGGACTGCGAAGTCCCCACCCCGGCCGCGTATCTCGCCGTCGTGGTCAGGCGTCGAAGCCGTCCATCTGCGGCGTGGTGAGACCCGTGATGATCCGCTCGGCGATCTTCCAGCCGTCGGCGGTGCGGACGTAGCGGTCCTCGTTGAGTGCGATCGCCTTGATGGCGGCGCCGTTCTTCATCTCCGCTTCGGAGAAGACGTAATTCGTACCGGTGGCGTGGTCGTCGTCCTCGAAGTCGATCACGTGATTGGTGATGATGTGGAACTGCTTGTCCACCGCCTGTGCGTCCCGCTCGAAGAAGTCGAGGATCTGCTCGTGGCCCTCGTACCGGGTCAGGCCCACGGCGCTGGCGTCCCACACCCCGTCGGGTGCGAAGGCGGACAGGGCTTCCTTGGGGTCGAACCGGTCGAGACCCCGGGCGTAGAGGTGGGTGACGCGGATGATCTCGTTGATGTCGTCGGCGCGCATGTGTCGGTCTCCGTGTACTCGAGGGGATGGGTCAGGGAACGGACGGCAGGTCGATGCCGTCCAGGTCGGCTCTGATCTGCAGTGCGAGGTACTTGTTGTAGATCCGGGCGAACGTGAGATTGCCGCCGCTGAACCAGAACCGGTCGTGGCCGGAACGTCGCCACACCGACCGGATCTCGCCCTCGTCGTCGAGGCCCCAGACCGGTCCGCACCGGTCGGCGACCGCGTCGCCCAGGACGCGGCGGGCAGTGTCGAGAATGCCACGGAATCCGGTGGCGAACACGACGGTGTCGGCGGGCAGGACGGTGCCGTCCGACATCATGACACCCTCGGGGACGAATCGTTCGACGGTCTTCCCGGCGACCAGCCCGATCGACCCGTCCGCGACGAGCCGCGAGGCGCCGACGTCGATGTAGTAGCCGCCGTTGCGGGTGAGGAAGAGGTTCATCGCTCCGGTCCCGCCCTCGCCCAGGTGATGGCGGAATCCCCGGGCGCTCAGGGCATCGAGCAGATCACGATCGATGTCGGCCATCGCCGCGACCGCGGTACGCAGACCGTCGACGAATCCCTCGTCCCGTCGCGCGAACGACGCCCCGACGAGGTCGGCGATCTCGGTGGGTGCGGTGTCCTCGCCGTAGGCCGGCTTCAGCATGACGTCGACCACGGTGGTGCCGCCGACGACGTAGGTCGGACCCCGCTGGACGAGGGTCACGTTCGCGCCGGTGTTGTAGAGGTCCTGCGCGATGTCGTGTCCGCTGTTCCCGGTGCCGATGACGACGACGTTCCGGCCGCTCCGTCGGGGGTCCGTCGCGTACCGGCCGGAATGGAGCAGTTCGCCCGCGAATTCTCCGGTCCCGGGGATGTCCGGGACGAGCGGCTCGGTGCCGCTCAGCCCGGTGGCCAGGACCACGTGCTGTGGATGCAGTACGCGCCGTTCGCCGCCGCGGTCGAGGAGCACCTCCCAGCGCCTCGTCGCCGGATCGTACGAGGCACTCACCAGTTCCGTGCGCGTCCACACGTTCAGTTCCAGGGCCCGGGCGTAGATGTCGAGCCAGTCACCCATCTTGTCCTTCGGGGTGAACACGGGCCAGGTGGGTGGGAACGGCATCATCGGCAGATGGTTCGACCACACGGGGTCGTGCAGCACCAGCGAGTCGTACCGGTTGCGCCAGTTGTCGCCCACGCGCTCGTTGCGTTCGACGACGAGCGTGTGCACGTTCATCGCGCCCAGGTAGGCGGCGAGTCCGAGTCCGGAATGCCCGGCACCGATCACGAGGACGTCCGGATCCCGGTCGGCGCACTCGTTCGCGAGACGGCGGCGGTCGCCCCAGTGGGCGGTGACGCGTTCCTCGGGTTCCGGGGCGCCGATCGGACGACGTTCTCCGACAGCCGGTTCGGCTCCGGCGAGACTGTCGAGGGCCGTCAGCACGGCGATCGCTCGCCAGCGGTCCGTCTCGTCCGGGGTCAGGCGCGCGACGCCACGGACCTGTCCGAAGCGGACGGTGAGGCGGAAGAGCAGCTGTATCACCGGCGGACCGTCGCCGGTGGGCAGCAGAACCGGCGGGGCGGCGGAATCGAGTGCCTCGTCGCGGACCTCGAGGTCCGCCGCGCCGGTGAGCAGCGGGCGGATCGCCGATTCGCCGTGCAGGCTGCGCAGATCACCGGTGAAGGCGAGCAGGTCGCGCCACCATGCGTCGGTGGCGAGAGCATCCGGATAGTCGCCGGTACCGCCCGACCGGAGTGCATCGGCGAAATCCGCGAGCCAGCGCTCGGCGACCTCGGCGGGGCGGGCGGGATCGAGACGCGGGGTGTCGAGTCTTGCGGTCATGAGGTCTCCCGTTCGTCCGGCCGGATCAGCGCAGGGTGTAGCCGGCGTCGACCTTGAGTTCGGTGCCGGTGACGTACCGGGCCTCGTCGGAGGCGAGGTAGAGCACCGCGTTGGAGATGTCGATCGGTTCGATCCACGGCACGGGCAGGACGTTGGTGGTGGCGAAGACCGGTGCGGCCTGTTCCTGCGTGGGATGTTCCACGTCCGGGAGGAACAGCCGGAAGCAGGATTCGTTCAGGATCATGTCCGTGGCGACGCCGGTGGGATGCACGGTGTTGACGCGGATGCCGTGCGGCCCCAATTCCAGTGCCAGCGTGCGCATCAGGCCGACCACGGCGTGCTTGCTCGCGGTGTAGGGCGCCACGTTCGGCGTGCCCTTCAGGCCTGCGGTGGAGCTGGTGATGACGATCGAGCCACCGGTGCCCTGCTCGATCAGGTGCGGGGTGACGGCCTTGCAGGTGTGCCACACGCCCTTGAGGTTGATGTCGAGGACGTCGTCCCAGTCGCGTTCGGTGACGAGGTGCGTCTCGTCGCCGAAGAGGAAGATCCCCGCGTTGGCGGCGACGATGTCGATCCGGCCGAGTTCGGCGATGCCCTCGTCGACGACGGCCTTCACGGCGTCGAAGTTGCGGACGTCGGCCTTGCGGGCGATGATCCGGCGGTCGAGGGCCTCGACGGCGCGCACCGTCTCGGCCAGGTCCTCCTCGGTGGCGCCGGGGTAGAAGCGGGTGACGCTCTCGATCTCCTCGGCGACATCGAGAGCGACGATGTCGGCGCCCTCCTCGGCGAGGCGGATCGCGTGACTGCGTCCCTGGCCGCGGGCCGCCCCCGTGATGAACGCGACCTTACCTGCTACCCGTCCTGTCATAGCTGCTCCTTCGGGGCCGCCGACGGGCCCGATCCGCCGTCAGCGGTAGGTGTTCCAGGTGGGAGCCGACTCCGGATAGTCGGCTTCGGTGTATCGGGTCTGGGGCCACCGAATCCGTTTGGTGGTACGGAAACTCGAGCCCATCGACTCGAACGGTACCGCGTACATGAACGATACGGTGCGTCTTTCGAAAAGCCATGTGCTGTCCCGCCGCACGTACCGGTCCCGATAGCGGAAGGCGGTCATCATCAGCGTGTCGTGGACGGCCAGTTCGGCGTGGCCGGTCATGATTCCGCTTGCGTGCGAGTCGTCTTCGATCGTGACGAGGTGGATTTCGGGGGTGTGCAGCATGGTGTGGTAACGGTCCATGCTGGAGACGTAGAAGGGGCGGATCTGCTCACGGCCGCACAGTTCGGTGCCGGCGACCGCGAAGACACCGTCCTCGGTGAACATCGACAGGACGGCGTCGATGTCGTGGTCGTCGACGGCCAGGGCGTAACGCCCTGCGAGATCCCGGATCTCGTCCTTGGCGACGAGGCGGCTCAGGGCGGCGGAATCGAGGTCCGCGAGGTTCGAGGCAGTCATCGGCTCTGTTCCTGTCGGAGGTACACGGACGGGCCGGGACGGAGTGTCGATTCCGTCCCGGCCCGGGTGCCGGGCGCGGATCACCCGCGCAGTCGCGCGTGCCGATCTAGTCGTCGTACATGATGACGCCGCGGATGTTCTTGCCGTCGCGGAGATCCTTGAACGCGGTGTTGATGTCCTCGAGCTTGTAGGTCTTGGTGACCAGCTCGTCCAGCTTGAACTCGCCGCGGCGGTACATGTCGGCGATGAGCGGGATGTCGCGGCGCGCCGTCGTGGTGCCGTACAGGGTGCCCTGCAGGCGCTTGCCCGACATCGCGAAGGTGAACAGGTCGAACGGCACGTCGCGCTGGGTGACCGGCGCCGCCGAGGTGAGCACCAGGGTGCCGCCGCGACGGGTCATCTCCTGGGCGGGGTTCAGCAGGTGCCCGTAGGCGATGTCGACCGTGATGATGACGACGTCGGCGCCCTGGCCGTCGGTGAGCTGATCGACGACCTCGCGGCACTGGTCGAAGTTCTCGGTGGTATGGGTGGCACCGAAGATCTTCGCCTGGTCGCGCTTGAACTCGACCGGGTCGATCGTGACGATGTTCTTGGCGCCCTTGTGCCGGGCGCCCTGGACGGCGTTCATGCCCACACCGCCGGTGCCGATGACGACCACGGTGTCACCGAGCTGGATGTCGGCCGCGTAGACGGACGATCCCCAGCCGGTGGGCACGCCGCAGCCGATGAGTGCGGCCTTGTCGAGCGGGATGTCCTTGCCGATCTTCACGCACGAGTCGATGTTGACCACGACGTACGGCGAGAAGGTGCCGAGGTAGGAGAACGGGCCGACGCCCTGGCCGCGGGCGTGGACGCGGTGCGTGCCGTCGGGTGCGTAGCCCGCGAGCACGCCGGCACCCATCTCGCACATGTTGGAACGGCCGATGGTGCACATCTTGCAGTGGCCGCAGGACGGCAGGAAGGACAGGACGACGTGGTCGCCGACCTCGAAACCGGTGACGTCCGGGCCGAGTTCCTCGATCACACCGGCGCCTTCGTGGCCACCGATGATCGGCGCCCAGTCGAGGGGGATGTCGCCGGTGTCGACGTGGTCGTCACTGTGGCAGATGCCGGAGGCGGCGAGCTTGACCCGCACCTCCCGGCTCTTGGGGGGATCGATCTCGATTTCCTCGACGCTCCAACCGGACCGGGTTCCCGGCTCCCACAGCAGCGCTCCGATGGTCTTCATGGCTTCTCCTCGTGACGGGGTGAAGGCGCGAGCGGCGGCCGGGGCAGGGCTCCGGCGCGGGCTCGACGGATGTGATCGCGATGTGTGCATGTGATCGCTATCACCATAACCATACGCATGGATATAAGCAATAGCGCGAGGGAAGCGGGGCGCGGGAGGCCGGGCGGGCGGCGGGACGGCCCGCAACGACGGCGGGCCCGCGCCGAGCCGGTGCTCGGTGCGGGCCCGCTGGGGTCCGTGTCGCCGGACGTCGCCGGCGGTCGTGGTCAGCCGCCGAGCGCCTGGTTCCAGGGCAGGACCTGGCTCAGGAGTTCGGGGAACTTGCGCTCGGCGTAGCGGACGTACTCGTTGATGTGGTCGCGCATCCGGTCCTCGGACAGGTCCGCGTCGTGCGAATTCAGCGCCTCGTAGATCTGCGTGTGCGCCTTGAGCGTCGTCTCCCGCAGCGGGGCGGGATGGTCGACGCCCATCACCGTGCCGCCGGTGATCCGGAGCAGCGCGTCCGTCAGGTAGCCGAAGAGCGCGTTGCCGGTGGACCAGGCGATGACGTCGTGGAACTGCTTGTTCGTCTCGAGGAACGTGTCGATGTCCGCGGTGTCGAACGACTGCTGCATCCGGTCGACGGACTGCTTCAGCTCCTGCAGGTTCTCGTCGCTGATCCGCTCGGCGGCCAGGCGGCAGATGACGGGCTCGAGGGCGGTGCGGGCCTCCACGATGGTGTTGAGGGAGGCGTTCTGGAGCTGCATCAGCAGGATGATGGTGCTCGCCAGGTGGGACGCGTCGGGGTCGAGGAGGACGGGACCGCCCTTGGGTCCCGGCTTGAGGGCGATCATGCCCTGGAACTCGAGCAGCCGCAGTCCCTCGCGCAGGGTCCCGCGGCCGATCTGGTACTCCTCGAGCATCGCCTTCTCCGGGGGCAGCAGGTCCCCGGGCTGCAGACCTTTTCGCGCCGTATCCCGGACGATCTGCTGGGCTACCACCAGCGACGTCTTCGGGCCTCTCGACATTGCAGCCACGAAAGCCTCCTCAGCCTCTCGGCCTCCTGACTTCCGGGAAGCGGAGGCTCTCACGGCGGAGCGGGTGCTCGCCGTGTCGGCGGATCGGCTGGGCTACGTCCCCGGTCGATCCGAAATGTGCACTGTACTCATTGTGCACGCGATTGTGCACATTGATGTGCACCATTATCGAACGTGTGTCTATTCGGCGGGCGGGAACTGCGGCTTGCGCTTCTCCAGGAATGCCTGCGCGCCCTCGACCATGTCGGCGCTGCCGATCGCCTGGACGAGCATGCCGAGGCCGTTGCTGAAGGAGTCCCGGGCGGAGTTCCACCAGATGTTCGAACTGACCTTCGTGATCTCGAGGTACCGCGGGCTCAGTGCCTCGAACTCGCGGCACAGCGAACGGACGGATTCCTCGAGGAGTTCGTCGTCGACCACCTCGTTCACCAGTCCCATCTCGTACGCGCGCTCGGCCGGGTAGCGCCGGCACAGCAGCGACAGTTCCTTGGCGCGCTTCTCGCCGATCTGAACGCCCATCACGTTCGTGGCGCCGCTGACCGGAGAACTACCGACGCGGGGGCCGGTCTGCCCGAAGGTCGCCGAGCGGGCGGCGACGGCGAGGTCGCAGGCCACCACCAGCTCGTTGCCGCCGCCCGCCGCGGCACCGTTGACGGCCGCGACGACCGGCCGGGGGCAGGTGCGGATCGCGTCGAACAGTTCGAGCGAGGACCGGTAGAGACCGCGCAGTTCCTTGACGGTCGGCTGACTGAGCTGTCCGAGCGACCCGCCGGCGCAGAAGCTTCCACCGGATCCGGTGATGACCACCGAGCGGTATTCGGTGGCGTTGTGGAGCGCGTCGACCATGACCGCGCACATCTCGGCGTCGAACGCGTTGCGGCGCTCGGGCCGGTTGAGCCGGATCCACAGGCTCGAGTCGACCGAGTCGAGAACGACGCTCGTGGTGGTGGAGGCGGGGCTGCTCATCGGAACTCCTTCGATCGAGGTTCACGGTTCGGCTGGGCCGGGTACCTGGGAGATGCGGCTCGCTCGGCGCATCTTTTCCGGCCCGACACACGAACTGTACGTTATAATCGTTAGCATTATTTTGGCTCGGCGGGAAGTGGGGAGTGTCCGCTCCGGACGGCGTTCCCGAGCCGGCGGGCGCTCCGGGGAGGAGAAGGCGCGATGATCACAGGACGGGCGCCCAAAGCGGCCATGGTGGTGGCGCAGCACATCATCAGGGACGCGACCAGGCAGAATCTGGCGGCGGGCGATCTGCTGCCGTCGGAGCGGATCATGCTCGAGAAGTACGAGATCGGTCGTGGCACACTGCGGGAAGCCCTGCGATTGCTGGAATTCCAGGGGGTCATCGCTCTCAAGCCGGGACCGAGAGGCGGGCCGGTGATGCTGGACCCCGACGCGTCCCATCTTGCGAGTTCGCTCATCCTCCTCATGCAGCTCAAGGACGCCCCGTTCAGCGTCATCATCGAGGCGCGCACCGCCCTCGAGCCGATGATCAGCCGGCTGGCCGCCCAGCGCATCAGCGGCGAGACGCTCGTCGATCTGAAGGAAACCATCGACCGGATGCACGGATCGCTCGGTGACCAGCACGAGTTCCTCGAGGCGAACAAGAGCTTCCACGACCTGATCGCCTGGTCCTCGGGCAATCCGCTGTTCGGGTACATGGTCGATTCTCTGCTCGGCATCATGGACGGCACGGCGGTCGGCATCGACTACCCACCGCACCGGCGCGAGGCGATCATCGTCGCGCACACCCGGATCTACGAGTCGCTCTCCCAGGGGGACGAGATCGGCTCCGAGGAACGCATGCGCGACCACATCAACGCCTACCGGCGGTATGCCCAGCGCAAGTACCCCGACCTGCTCGATCAGGTCATCCAGTGGGACCGCGCACTGGGCTGAGGCCCACCGCGGGCGCAGGGCTGACGCGCACCGCAGGCGCAAGGCTGACGCCCACCGCAGGCGCAGGAAGGGGCCCCGGATACGTATCCGGGGCCCCTTCCTGCGTCGTGTGCCGGCCGATCGAAAGGCGTCGTCACTCGGTGACGACGGAGATCGCACGCTCGGGGCAGGACGCGGCTGCCTCGCGTGCGGCGTGCTCGTTGGCCGGGTCGTCGCCCCCGGGCAGGACGTACGCGTGGCCGTCCTCCTCGCGCAGCGCGAAGACCTGGGGGGAGGTCATGAAGCACAGCCCGTGGCCCTGGCAGTGGTTCTCGTCGACAACAACCTTCATCGGTCGCTCCTTCCGTCATCCGGATATCGAGGATGCCAGCTCGTTGAACATTTGATTTGATGGCCGGGCTGGCGGTGTGATCTACACTACTATATCATCTGTTATAACCATTAGCAGGAGATGCCCGATCCGACGCAGGAGGGTCCACGCGATGGACAGCCGCAATCGTTGCCCCGTCATCAACTTCGACCACAATTCGCAGGAGCACTCTGCCGATCCGGTCGCCTCGTACCGCAAGGTTCGCCAGAACGAGCGAGTCGCCTGGACGGAGGCGCACGGCGGGTACTGGGTGCTCAGCGACTACGACTCGGTCTTCGAGGCCGCCCGTGACGACGAGACGTTCTCGTCGGCGCGTAACGAATATGGGGGAGAAGGCCTTTCGGTTGTCATCCCGAAGACTCCGATGCACTTCCACATCCCCATCGAGCTCGATCCCCCGGAGTTCCGCAAGTACCGCAAGATCGTCAACCCGATCACCGCGCCCGCGGCCGTCGAGCGGATGAAGGCACTCGTCGACCGCCACACCGCCGGGTTCATCGACAGCGTGATCGAGGACGGGCAATGCGACCTCACCTCGGTCATCGCGGTTCCCTCCATCGTGACGGTGGACTGGCTCGGCCTCGACCTGGCCGACTGGAAGCGCTACTCCCATGCGCACCACCAGGCGCTCGCCGGCATCCCGGGAAGCGACGACTACCGCCACGCGATGGAGGTCGAGTTCCCCTACCTGGGTGATCGCATGCGCGAGACCATCCGGGCACGACGCGAGAACCCCACCGACGACATCATCAGCTACCTCGTGCAGCAGGAGGTCGACGGCCGCCCGCTCAACGACTTCGAGATGTACTCGATCGTCGATCTGCTGCTCGCCGGCGGTGTCGGAACCACCGCGTCCCTGGTGAGCCAGGCCCTCGTGTGGCTCGCGGAGCACCCGGCCGTGCGTCAGCGGTTGATCGACGACCCGAGTCTGATGGACCACGCCGTCGAGGAGTTCCTGCGGTACTTCTCGCCCACCCAGGCGCTCGCCCGGACCGTCACCAAGGACACCGACTTCCAGGGCTGCCCCATGAAGAAGGGCGACCGGGTGCTGCTGTCGTGGTCGTCGGCCAACCGCGACGAGAAGCTCTTCGAGAACCCGGACGAGATCGACATCGAACGGTGGCCGAACCGGCACACCGCCTTCGGGATCGGTGTACATCGTTGCGCCGGATCGCATCTCGGTCGCTACATGTCCAAGACGCTCATCAGCCAGATTCTCGAGCGGATGCCCGACTACGAGGTGGACTTCTCCGCGCTCGAGCGGTACCCGCACCAGGGCACCAACATGGGCTGGCAGCGGATCCCGGCCACCTACACGCCGGGCCCGCGGGTGCTGTCGGACTACACCCTGTACTGAGGGGTGCCGAGCACGTCCACCGCATCATCCGATTCATCGACAGGACAGGGGAACGCCGTGTTCAACGGCCGAAGAATCGTCGTCGTCGGCGGCGGCCTCGCCGGGCTCCGCACGTGTGAGGCGCTGCGCGCCGAAGGCTTCGACGGTGAGCTCGAACTGCTCTGCGCCGAGCCCACCCCGCCGTACGACCGGCCGCCGCTGAGCAAGTCCGCACTCGCCGAGCCGCAGGACACCACGTTCGACGTCGACTACGCGGCGCTCGGTGTCGAACTGCGCCTCGGGGTCCGGGCCCGGTCGCTCGACACCGCCGCCCGGGTGGTGCGCACCGATGCCGGCGAGCACTCCTACGATGCGCTGGTCGTCGCGACCGGCGCGGCCCCGGTCACCCTGCCCGGGACCGGCCGGCAACTCGTGCTGCGCACCGCCGCGGACGCCGAGCGTCTTCGCGCCGAGCTACGCCCGGGAGCCCGTGTCGTCCTCGTCGGTGCCGGCTGGATCAACGCCGAGATCGCCACGACCGCACTGGCTCTGGGCTGCTCGGTGACCTGCGTGGAAGCCGGGCCCCGGCCGCTCGCGGGACCGCTGGGCGCGCAGGTGGCCGAGCGGCTGCACGCGTGGTGGGACGGGGTCGATCTGCGCTGCGGCACCGGCGTCGGCGAGATCACGCCCGGCGGACTGACGCTGGACGACGGCACCGCGCTCCCGGCGGACGTCGTCGTCACCGGTATCGGAGTGCGGCCCGACGTGGGCTGGCTGACCGGCTCCGGTCTCGAGATCGATCGCGGGGTCGTCGTCGACGAGTCGCTGCGTACCTCCGACCCGTCGGTGTTCGCCGTCGGCGACGTCGCGATGCGCTGGTCGCCCCGGTTCGGGACACGACTCGGTGGTGAGCACTGGGACGAGGCGCGCACCGGACCGGCGACGGTCGCCGGTGCACTCCTGAGGCCGCAGTCGCCGCCCGTCTTCGACCCGATCCCGTACTTCTGGAGCGACCAGTTCGGGCACAAGATCCAATTCGTCGGACACAGAAGCGAATCCGACGATATGGTGTTCCGTGAGGGTGCGGACGGCAAGTGGGGTGCGGCCTGGTTCGATGCCGCCGGGCAGCTCACCGCGCACCTGAGCGTCGATTCCCCCCGGCACATGGTGCAAGCCCGCATGGCGATCGATCGTCGTGCCGGCGTGGATCCGGACGCGATCCGGGATCTGTCGGCGCCCCTGCAGGCGCCGGCGCCGGCAGTGAAGTAGTACTCCCATCCCATCCAGCGAGTCGCCGTGGCGAGAGTCCGCGGTCGAGTGGAGGAACACAGCATGACCACAGCCACTCCCATCCAGTTGAAGAGCTACGACAAGCTGTTCATCGGCGGATCGTGGGTCGAGCCGTCCAGCGACGCGGTGATCGAGGTGATCTCCCCGATCAACGGTGAGGTCATCGCGACCGTGCCCGAAGCGCGCGAGGCCGACATGGACCGCGCCGTCGCGGCGGCGCGCAAGGCGTTCGACGAAGGCCCCTGGCCGCGGATGACGCCCGCCGAGCGCGCGGAGATCCTCGTGCGCGTCGGGAACGAGGTGAAGAAGCGGATCCCGGAGATGGCCGAGGCCTTCACCCTCGAATTGGGCGCTCCCGCAGCGGTGTCCACGCTGTTCCACCAGAACGCCGTCGACATGTGGGACGACGCGGCCACGTTCCACGAGCGTTTCGCGTTCGAGGAGGAGCGCACCTGGAAGGGCGGGCACGGCAAGATCGTGCGGGAGCCCATCGGCGTCGTCGCGGTCGTGGTCCCGTGGAACGGTCCCGTCGCGACCGGCTCGCTGAAGATCTCGCCTGCGCTCGCCGCGGGCTGCACGGTGGTGCTCAAGCCGGCCCCGGAGGGGCCCGTCACCATGATGATGCTGGCCGAGGCGCTCGACGCCGCGGGCCTGCCCGAGGGCGTCATCAGCGTCGTCCCGGCAGGACGGGAGGTGGGTGACTACCTCGTCAGCCACCCGGACGTCGACAAGATCAGTTTCACCGGCAGCACGGCGGCCGGTCGTGTGGTCATGAGCCGGGCCGCAGAGCGGATCAAGCGGGTCACCCTCGAACTCGGCGGCAAGTCGGCCGCGATCATCGCCGACGACATCGACCTCGATACCTTCCTGCCCGGCATGGTGTTCGGCGGCATCGGTCATTCGGGGCAGGTCTGCGCCGCCCTCACCCGCATCATCGTCCCGCGTGAGCGCCAGGAGGAGGTCGTCGAGGCGATCAAGGCGGTGATGGAGAGCGTGAAGGTCGGTGACCCGCGGGACGAGGACACGGTCCTCGGACCCCTCGCCGCCGAACGTCAGCAGACGCGGGTGCTCGACTACATCGAGGTCGGGAAGAAGGAAGGCGCCCGGCTGGTGACCGGCGGCGGCAAGCCGGCCCACCTCGACCGCGGCTGGTACGTCGAACCGACCCTGTTCGCGGACGTCTCCAACGACATGCGCATCGCGCAGGAGGAGATCTTCGGACCGGTGCTGGTGGTGATCCCGTTCGATTCGATCGACGAGGCCGTCGCCATCGCCAACGACTCGGACTACGGCCTGTCCGGCTCCGTCTACGCGAAGGACGAGGAGCTGGCCCAGAGCATCGCGCGACGGGTGCGCACCGGGCAGATCTCCGTCAACGGCTACGCGATGTGCGTCGTGCAGCCCTTCGGCGGCTACAAGCAGTCCGGTCTCGGCCGTGAGGGCGGCATCGAAGGGTTCGATGCGTTCTTCGAGACCAAGCTGATCCAGCTTCCCTGATCCACGACGGGTGCGGGGTGCGTCCGCGACGAGGGCGCACCCCGGTATCCGGCACCGACGAAAGCGAAGGACCCGACATGACTGCGGTATCCCCCGACCTCGCCCGCCGCGCGGAAGACCTGATGTACGCGTATGCATCCGCCGTGGACGAGGGTGACCTCGACGCCCTGCGCGCCCTGATCACGGACGACGTTTCGATCATCCAGAACGGCAAGGAGGATGTGGGGCCGGAGGAGTTCCTCGGGGTCTACCGCGCCTTCGCCGAGTCCGGCGCGGAGTTCTCCCGTCACGCGATCACCAACGTCCGCGTGACCGGCGAGGGCGACGGCCGGGTGCGGGTCGACGCGTACTTCGAGGCGACGGTGGCCGGGCCCGAGGGCACGCAGCGGCTGTACGGTCGCTACGCCGACACGTTCGCCGAGCGCGACGGTGCGCTGCTCATCGAGCGCAAGGACATCACGGTGGACCGCGTGCTCGACCAGCCGGCCTCCGCGGCGGCGTACGCGCCCTACTGATCGAACGGGAAAGGGCGGCGATTCGTCGAATCGCCGCCCTTTCGCACGTCCTGAGGGCCGTCCTACGGGCGACCGCCGTGGGTGGCGCCGACGCGGGTGGCGAGCAGGCTCGCGTCGCGCGTATGACGACGGGCGGCCTCCGAGGAGTTCGGCGCCGCGCAGGCGTAGAGGGTGTTGCCTTCCGGCCCGCCGAGCATGCACGCGAACACCCCGGTCGGGAACACGACCTCGGCGGTGATCGTGCCACCTTCCTCGACGCGGATGACCCGCCGGTGGAGAGCGTCGGCGACCCACACCGCACCGTCGCTGTCGAGGCAGATGCCGTCCGGCGCGACGGCCGCGGCGCTCATCGCGGCCTTGACCGACTCGGTGGGCAGGTCCGGTCCGAACGCGGCCCAGGTGCGCTGCCCATCGAGCCGGCCGTCGGCCCCGATGTCGAAGGCGGTCAGCTTGTTGCCCATGCTCTCCGCGACGACCAGCGTGCCGGCGGGGGTGATCACCATGCCGTTGGGGAAGCGGAGGTCGGAGGCCTCGACGGTGAAGGAGCCGTCCGGCGCGACGCGGATCAGGTTGGCCGGCGCGATCGGGGTGTCGCGTTTGAATTCGAAGCCGAAGCTGCCCACGTAGGCGGTGCCGTCCTCGGCGACCACCATGTCGTTGAGCTTGCCGGTCGCGACCGAGGAGAGATCGGCGTGGACGACGATCTCGCCGTCGTGCTCGCGGCGCATGATCCGCCCGGACTCCATCGCGGTGATGAGCAGGCGCCCGTCGGGCAGCCAGCCGAGCCCGGACGGCTCGTCGCCGGGGAGGGTGGCCTCGACGGTGACCGCACCGTCGGAACCGATCGAGATCACCTCGTGCCGGTAGAGATCCGAGACCCACACCCGTCCGTCGTGCCAGCGCGGGCACTCGAGGAAGGCACGGTCGGAGACGACGGTGTCGATGGGGCTCTGCAGCGCGGTGTCCTGGTTTCCGGCAGTCATGGTCGGTGGCCTTCCGTAGTAGATGCGGGGAGACGGCAGATGCGGGGAGACGCCCCCCCGGAACTCTCTTCCAAGCTAGCCCAATCATGCGCATAGATAAAGGGCTCTGCCGCGCGGTATTGCAAATAATCATGCGTATGGTTATGGTGATGTGCATCACTCGCTGGGTGCCGACTCTGCGCATCCGATCGGGAGTTGTCGACGTCTGTCGAAACCCATGCCGCACACGAAGGAGATGCCATGGCCCTCGATTCCGCCACCACCGCGTTCCTCACCCAGATGGCCGAGGCAGGCGGCCCTCCGCTGCACGAGATGAGCCCGCAGGAGGCGCGCACGCTGAGCGACGGCTTCATCGAGCTGTGCGGCCCCGGACCGGAGATGGCCCGAGTCGACGACATCACCGTCCCCGGTGCCGACGGACACGAGGTGCCGGTTCGCGTGCTGGTCCCGACCGGCGATGCCCGCGGCGTGATCGTCTACCTGCACGGCGGCGGCTGGGTGGTCGGCAGCCTCGACGGCTACGACACGCTGGGACGGCAGCTCGCCGAACGCACCGGTTGCGCCGTCGCCCTCGTCGACTACCGCCTGGCCCCCGAGCATCTGTTCCCCGCCGCCGCCGACGACGCCTGGGCCGCGTTGCAGTGGCTCGCGGCGAACCGGGCCACCTACGCGGCCGCGGACGCCCCGCTGATCGTGGGCGGTGACAGCGCCGGCGGCAACCTCGCAGCGGTGGTCGCGCAGCGCGCCGTCCGGGAGAACGGTCCCGAACTCGCCCTGCAGTTCCTCGCCTACCCCGTCATCGACTGCGACTTCGACACACCCAGCTACCTCGATCCCGCGAACGAGCTCATGCTCACCCGCGACGCGATGGTGTGGTTCTGGGACCTGTACGTGCCCGAGGCGGAGGACCGCACCCGCTGGGAGGTCGCCCCGATCAACGCCGAATCGCTGACCGGTGTCGCGCCGGCCGCGGTGCTGCTCGCCGAGCACGACGTTCTGCACGACGAGGGCCGCAAGTACGCCGAGGCGCTCCGCTCGGCGGGGATCCCCGTGCGCGAGAAGGTGTTCACCGGACAGATGCACGGCTTCTTCCAGTTCGTGAACGTCCTGCCGGGCGCCAAGGACGGCATGGACTACGTCGTCGAAGCGGTCGAGGACGTGCTCGCCGGCGCGGACATCGCCCGATGAGGACGGAGGCCGGCATGGGATTCGAGAAGGCGGCAGAGGAATTCGACGCGATCGTGGTGGGTGCCGGATTCTCCGGCATCTACATGGTGCATCGGCTGCGGGAGATGGGACTGACGGTCCGCGCCTTCGAGGCGGCCGAGGGCGTCGGCGGCACCTGGTTCTGGAACCGGTACCCCGGGGCTCGATGCGACTGCATCAGCATGGAATACGCCTACACGTTCTCGCCCGAACTCATCGACGAGTGGGAGTGGACCGAGCGCTATCCCGCGCAGCCGGAGATCCTGCGCTACCTGAACTTCGCCGCGGACCGGCTGGATGTGAAGAAGCACTTCCGGTTCCGGACGCGGGTCGACTCGGCTCGGTTCGACGACCACACCGACCGGTGGACGATCACCACCGACTCCGGAGACGTCGCCGTCGCCAAGTACTTCGTCACCGCGGTCGGCTGTCTGTCCACGTCGCAGACGCCGGATTTCCCGGGCCTGGCGAACTTCCGCGGCGCGACGTACCACACGGCCGACTGGCCCAGCGAGGGCGTCGACTTCACCGGCAAGCGCGTCGGGGTGATCGGCACCGGTTCGTCCGGCGTCCAGGTGATCCCGCTCGTCGCCGAGCAGGCCGAGAAGCTGACCGTGTTCCAGCGGACGCCGGCGTTCAGCCTCGACTGTGGCAACCGTCCCCTCACCGAGGACGAGAAGCGGGAGTTCAAGGAGAACATCGAGACCTTCAAGGCGACCTCGAAGACCACACCGTCGGGCCAGTACACCGACACCCTCGAGGTCAGCGCGCTCGATCACTCCCCGGAGGAGCGGTGGGCGACCTACGAGGAGCGGTGGAACCGGCACCGGGCGATCGACCTCATCGCCGCCTACCCCGACCTGTTCACCAATCGGGAGGCCAACGAGACCATCGCGGAGTTCTTCCGCAGCAAGATCCGTGCTGTGGTGCAGGACCCCGAGCTCGCCGAACGCTTGTCGCCGCGGACCCATCCGCTCGGCGCCAAGCGGATCACGCTGGACACCAACTACTTCCAGACCTACAACAGGGACAATGTCGAGCTCGTGTCGCTGCGCGAGGCGCCGCTCGAGGAGTTCACGGACAAGGGAATCCGGACCGGGGGCGTGGAGCACGAGCTCGACGCGGTGGTCCTCGCCACCGGGTTCGACGCGATCACCGGTCCGCTGCTGAAGATGGACATCTCCGGCGTGGGCGGGCAGACGCTGCAGGAGAAGTGGCAGGACGGCCCCGTCACGTACCTCGGAATCGCCGTCGACGGGTTCCCGAACATGTTCATGCTCACCGGCCCCGGCAGTCCGAACGTGCTCACCAACGTGGTGTGCGCGATCGAACAGCACGTGGAGTGGACCGCCGACTGCATCGAACGACTCGAGCAGCGCGGCGCCCGCCGCTTCGAGGCGCTCGAACCGTACACGCACGACTGGACCGACCTGAACAACGAACTGGCGAAGGGCACGCTCTACCCCGAGGGCAACTCGTGGTACACGGGCGCCAACGTGCCGGGCAAGCCGCAGGTGATCATGTCCTACGTCGGTGGGCTCAACACCTACCGTGACATCTGCGACGACGTCGCAGCCGACGGCTATCGCGGTTTCGCCATCAAGTAACGGGAAACGACAACGGCAGGACGTGTATTCGCGGCTGCACGCCGCGGCGCGTCCTGCCGCCGTTTCCGAGGTTCCGACGACGAGGAGTTCGTGGTGTCGCAGGGTCTGAAGTTGGGGTACAAGGCGTCGGCGGAGCAGTTCGGGCCGCGGGAGCTGGTGGAGCTGGCGGTGCTGGCGGAGGAGCGGGGGATGGATTCGGCGACGGTGTCGGATCATTTCCAGCCGTGGCGGCACAACGGGGGGCATGCGCCGTTCTCGTTGGCGTGGATGACCGCGGTGGGCGAGCGCACGTCGCGGTTGCAGCTGGGCACCTCGGTGCTGACCCCGACGTTTAGGTACAACCCGGCGGTGATCGCGCAGGCGTTCGCGACGATGGGGTGCCTGTATCCGGGGCGGGTCATGCTGGGGGTGGGCACGGGGGAGGCCTTGAACGAGATCGCCACCGGGTACGAAGGCCAGTGGCCGGAGTTCAAGGAACGCTTCGCGCGGTTGCGCGAGTCGGTGCGGCTGATGCGGGCGTTGTGGACGGGGGAGCGGGTCGATTTCGAGGGGGAGTTCTACGCCGCGAAGGGGGCGTCGATCTACGACGTGCCCGAGGGTGGGGTTCCGGTGTACATCGCGGCGGGGGGTCCGGTGGTGGCGCGGTATGCGGGCCGGGCGGGGGACGGGTTCATCTGCACCTCGGGCAAGGGGATGGAGCTCTACACCGACAAGTTGTTGCCGGCGGTGGCGGAGGGCGCCGAGAAGGCCGACCGGGACGTGGCGGGGATCGACAAGATGATCGAGATCAAGATTTCCTACGACACCGATCCGGAGCGGGCGCTGGAGAACTGCCGGTTCTGGGCGCCGCTCTCGCTCACGCCGGAGCAGAAGCATTCGATCGACGATCCGATCGAGATGGAGGCGGCTGCGGACGTGTTGCCGATCGAGCAGGTGGCCAGGCGGTGGATCGTGGCGTCGGATCCGGACGAGGCGGTCGAGCAGGTCGGGGCGTATGTGAAGGCCGGGCTCAATCATCTGGTGTTCCATGCGCCGGGGCACGATCAGCGGCGGTTCCTGGAGTTGTTCGAGCGTGATCTGGCGCCGCGCCTGCGTGCGTTGGCCTGACGCGGCTGACGCCGCCGGTGTGCCTTTTGGGCTGCCCTGACCGCCCAAAAGGCACACCGGCGGCGGAGCCGCCTGACGAAGGGAGAACCTATGCCCGCGCCCAAGCTGTTGACCCTGCCCCCGGCGATCACGGAGTCCTGGGACTGGCAGCTGCAGGCCGCCTGCCGGGACGCCGACGCCGCGACGTTCTTCCATCCGGAGAACGAGCGCGGGGAGGCACGCACCGACCGCGTCCGCGCCGCGAAGCGAATCTGCCAGTCCTGTCCCGTGCTGACCCAGTGTCTCCGGCACGCCCTCGAGGCCGGGGAGCGGCACGGCATCTGGGGCGGGATGTCGGAAGAGGAGCGCCGCATCCTGCTGCGCCGGGCGAGCAGGTCACCCCATAGCCTGGAGCCATGGCAGATGGCCGTCTCTCCGAGATCCGCACGGGTGTCCGCGACTCCTGGGCAGTCGGTCTCGGCCTGATCCCGCTCGGCCTCGCGTTCGGGGTCGTGCTCACGCAGGCAGGTTTCGACTGGTGGTGGGCGCCCGTCTTTTCGACGGTGATCTACGCGGGCTCGATGGAGTTCCTCGCCGTCGGCCTGATCGGTGCGGTGACCCCGGTGGCGTCGATCGCGGCGGCGACCCTGCTGGTGAACTTCCGGCACGTGTTCTACGGACTGTCCTTTCCGCTGGAGAAGATCCGCAGCCGGCTCGGGCGGGCGTACGGCGTCTACGCCCTCACGGACGAGACCTACGCCATCGTCGCCACCAAGCGTCGCGACGAGCTGACCGGCGCGCGGATGCTCGCGGTCGCGGCGACGTGCCAGTTGCTGTGGGTCGCGTCCGGGACCGCGGGCGCCCTGCTCGGTGCGGCGCTGCCCGCCGGACTGTCGGGTCTGGAGTTCGCCCTCACGGCGTTGTTCGCCGTGCTCGCGCTCGACGCATTCCGTCTCGGGCGCGACCTGCCGGCGTCGGCCGCCGCGCTGGTGTGCGGCCTCGTCGGGGTGACCGTGTCGAAGGACGGCATGCTGGTGATCTCGCTGGGCCTGTTCGTGGCGTATCTGCTGCTGCGGTTCGTCTACCGCAACAAGGTGGCCCGTGCCTGAGTCGGTACCGGGCGCCGGCTACGTCGTAGGTGCCCTGATCGCGATGTTCGTCGTCACCGTGGGTCTGCGGGCGGTCCCGTTCGCCGCGCTCGCCCGGCTGCGGGAGTCGGATGTGGTGGGCTACCTCGGCGGCGCGATGCCGGCCGGGGTGATGGTCATCCTGGTGATGTACACGCTGCGCGACGTCGGTCCGGCGACGTGGCTACCGGCGGTGCTGGGCCTCGCCGGAACCGTCGCGGTGCACCTGTGGCGGCGGAGCGCGGCGCTGAGCACCGTCGCCGGAACCGCGATCTACGTCCTGGCCGGGGCGTTCTGGAGCTGAGCGGCGCGAGCGCCGGCCGGTGCCGGAACCGTGCCGGGACGGCGGGACCGGGCCGCGACGGCCGCCGCGACGAGCACCACGAGTCCGGTGACGCACTGGGCGTTGCCGAGAGTCTGCTGGATGGCCGACTCGACCCAGCCGTGCGTGGAGGTGTCCTCGAGCAGGTAGTTGGGCCCGACGAGGAAGACCAGCGCGGCCGGCAGCAGCACGGGCCACCACGAGCGGTACCGCGGAGCCAGCGCGACCGCGACGAGCAGCACGCTGTAGGCCCAGTGATGCGTCACCGCGATGGGCGCCGCGAGCAGGGTCGCGAGCGCGATCACCCCGAGCGCGACGACGTGCTCGCCCGATCGGGTGAAGCGGTGGGCGGCCCACAGCGCCCCGAGGACGACGAGTGCGACGCCCGCGAGCCAGGCGGCGGTGTAGGCGTGCCCCTCGACGCCCAGCCGGGCAAGCAGGCCGCTGAGCGCCTGATTGCGGAAGAAGTCCTGGTCCCCGGCCCGGTCGGTGGCCCAGGCCTCGGTGGTCCAGAAGTACACGGAGGACTCCGGGCGGAGCCAGTACGCGAAGCCCGCCACGGCGAGGAACGCACCGAAGGCGCGCGCCGCCGACGGCATGTCCCGCCGGAGCAGGAACAGCACACCGAACGCGGCCGGGGTCACCTTGATCGCGGCGGCGAGGGCGATCCCGACGCCGCGGAACCGCTGCGGGATCACGCCGAGGACGTCGGCGACGACGAGGGCCATGAGGAGGATGTTGATCTGCCCGAACAGGAAGTTGGAGCGGATGGGCTCGAGCCAGAGCGCCACGCCCAGTCCGGCGGTCGCGACCAGGTTCGCGCGACGGACGTCCATGTGCTCGAGCGAGACCTTCAGCACCCACCACACCAGGCCGATCAGGCCTGCGGTCCACAGCACCTGCATCAATGTCGCGTTCAGCAGGGGCAGCGGGGCGAAGAGGAACGCCGCGAACGGCGGATAGATGAAGCGGAAGCCCGAACTGGTGTGGAAGCCCTCGGTGTAGAGGGGGGTGTGGTGCAGGAACGCCCACCCCGCGTCGCGGAAGACCGACAGGTCCATCAGGTATCCGGTGACAGCGTTCTCGAGGTGGATGCCTGCGACCACGGCCGACACGAGCAGCCCTGCCCCCACGAGCAGCGAGTACCCGGGCCGGGCTCGAACTTCGGACAGCAGCACGGACGATCACCTCCGCTTGTCGGGACAGGAACCTCCCGGATACGTTACACAATCGTTGCCTTCGGGGCCGGATACGCGGGTTGCCCGGTCTCCCAGCACGTTTCCGGCCGCTTTGTCCTGTTCGGGCAGTTTCGGCGTGTGTCGTGTATCACGACGTCGTGACGAAATCGCGGTCTCTACCCCGTCGCCTAGACACGGACAGAAATTCCTGTCGTGGGGCGCTGCGACACTGGCCGCATGCCGCGCCGCGTGCCCGAGGAGCTCCTGCCGCATCTGCGCCGCGCCCGTGATCTCGCGGACCGGGAGTACGCGCGACCTCTCGACCTCACCGGGCTCGCCGCCGCCGCGGGGGTCTCGAAGTACCACTTCCTGCGCTGCTTCACCGCCGTGTACGGCAGGACGCCCGGCGTCCACCTCACCGAACGCCGCATCGAGCGGGCGCAGGACCTGCTGCGCGCGACGAATCCGACCGTGACGGAGATCTGTCACCTCGTCGGGTGCAGCAGCCTCGGGTCGTTCAGCACCAGGTTCCGTCGGCTGGTCGGGGTCACCCCCAGCGAGTATCAGGCCGCCTTCGCCGAGTCCGGGGCGCCGCGCATCCCGGGCTGCTGGGTGTTCATGCACGGCCTGAGCGACCTCCGCTGAACTGC
The DNA here is from genome assembly GCF_021441945.1 of Rhodococcus sp. DMF-1. Taxonomy (NCBI): domain Bacteria; kingdom Bacillati; phylum Actinomycetota; class Actinomycetes; order Mycobacteriales; family Nocardiaceae; genus Rhodococcus; species Rhodococcus sp. DMF-1. The sequence goes on along the minus strand of NZ_CP090442.1, from coordinate 4,046,109 downwards.
GCAATTTCGGAGAAGCTCGCACCGTGCCCGTCGCTCTACGGTCGAGACGTGCCACATCACCGATCCGGAGGACACGCCATGATCACGAACATCTCCCTGGTGACCCTCTATGTCACCGATCAGGACGCGGCGAAGAAGTTCTACCTCGACACGCTGGGGTTCGTGGAAACCGCCGACGTGGCGATGGGTGAGGGCTTCCGCTGGGTGACCGTCGCGCACCCGGACCACCCGGAACTCGAGGTGACGCTGATGGTGCCCGGCCCACCCCTGAACCCGGAGATGGCCGGGGCCGTTCGTCGCGCGCTGGCCGACGGCACCATGGGCGGCTTCGGGCTCCGCACCACGGACTGCCGCGCAGCGTACGAGGAGCTCACGGCCAGGGGCGTCGAGTTCACCCAGCCGCCGTCCGAGCGTCCCTACGGGGTCGAGGCGGTGTTCCGGGACAACTCGGGCAACTGGCTCGTGCTGGTGGAACCCCGTGAGTACACGCCCGGCGACTTCCGTTGATTCGGAATTCTTCGCTTCTCTCGGGATTTTCCGAGACAGGGATATAAAGCCGCAGATCCGCGTGCGACGCCACCGCGCCGCGCCGGCGGTACCCTCCTGTGCGGCGCCGGTCCGTCCGGCGCCGTGACGCACGGGAGGGGAACCCATGAGGTGGCAGGCGTCGGCGATCGCCCTGCTCGTGGCGGTGCTGGCGGCGACGCCGGCCCGCGCCGACGAGCCCGCGACGGACGGGATACCGGGGAGCGGACCGTGTGCCGGCGACACGTGGCGGCACGAGTCGCTGGTCCCGAAGGATCTCGACATTCCGGTGCCGTATCCGGTGATCACCACCGTGCCGTATCCGGCGCCGGAACCGGACCCGGTACGGATCGATCCACCGCCGTTGCCGGTCGATCCGTGCACCGATCCGTGCCCGGACCTGACCGACGAGCCGGCCCATCCGGATCCGGTCTTCCCCCGGATCGCCCTGAAGCCCAGCCCCTTCCACCTCGGCATTCCGGTGCCCGGGGAGGGTGCCGCGCCGCCGCCACCGCCGGCGCCCGAGACCCCGCCGATCGAGCCCGCGCCGCAGGTCCCCGCCCCTCCGGCTCCGCAGGTCGTCGAGGTCGCCACCGTGGCGAAGCAGACCGGTGCCGGGTCCGTCAACCGGACGGACAAGCGCTGGCAGGTGTACGGCACCGATCTCGGCCTCATGTGGGAGTCGGAGCCAGGCCGGATCGCCGTCGCGTTCGGCGACACCGTCGGCCGGGGCTTCCATCCGCCCGGCGGGCAGGGCGGCGACTGGCGCAGCAACGTGCTGGCCTTCTCCACCGACCGGGACCTGACGGACGGGATGAACTTCGACTCGATGATCCAGGACGCGCGATGCCACGCCGCGGAGATCCTCGGCAGCCGCAAGCTCGACAACGTCGAGATCACCACGATCCCGACGTCGGGATTCGCGATCGGCGGCCGCCAGTACCTGACGTACATGTCCATCCGGACGTGGAACAGCATCCCCGGCACGTGGTGGACCAACCACGGGGGCATCGCGTACTCGGACGACGGTGGTTCCACCTGGGTCGAGGATCCGCATGCGAAGTGGGACAACATCTTCGGCGTCACCAACTTTCAGGTGGCCGCGGCGGTGCCGGCGCACGGCTACGTGTACCTGTTCGGCACCCCCAACACCCGGCTCGGCGCGGTGGCGCTGGCCCGGGTGCCCGAGGACCGGGTGCTCGAGCCGCGCGCCTACCAGTACTGGCGCGACGGGAACTGGACCCCCGTCGGCGGATACACCGCGGCGACGCCCGTCGTGCACGGCCCCGCCGCGGAGTTGTCCGTGCGCTACGACGCCGCGGCGGACCGCTGGCAGATGACGTACCTGGACACCGCCGATGCCGCGATCGTCGTGCGGGAGGCCGCGTCACCCCAGGGGGTGTGGTCGGAGAGCGCGCGGCTGGTCGGCGTGGAACAGCACCCCGAGCTGTACGGCGGGTTCATGCATCCGTGGTCGACGGACGAGGACCTGTACTTCATGCTCTCGACGTGGTCGGACTACAACACCTTCCTGCTGCGGGCGAGACTCGACCGTTGAACCACGCGCACATGCGCCCGGACCGAATGTCACACCGGTTCGATGACATCGAACCCATGTGACATTCGGCCACGAGGTTAGCGGCCGGCGGCCTCCTCCAACGCGGCGAGGACCGGGTGCACGTGATCGGGCAGGCCGTCGGGGAGCGGTCCCGGCCATGCCTGCTCGACGTCGCGAACGGACGCGGAGAGGCGGTCGAAGAGCTTCTTGCCCCGCACGCTCAGATAGACCCGGGTCTTCCGGCGATCGTGGGCATCGACCTCGCGGTATACCGCCGCAACGGAGACCAGGCGGTCGACGACCCGAGTGAGTGTCGGCGCCGGGGTCCGGGTCCGATCGCGCAGTTCGGCCATCGTCAGTCCCGGCCGGACCGCGAGTGCCTCGAGTACGAGGAAGTGGTCCATGTTGAGCTCGTCGGACGAGAGGACGGTCTCGATCGACTGTGCGGCGAGGCGTGCGGCGAGGACGAGCGCGGTCGTCGCAGATGCTTCCATCGAGGTGGCAACACCCTTGTCCGACATGACAGCCCCCGAGCTATTGCATAGTTCGCGCCTCGCCAATAATACTTCCAAGTGAAATGATAGCCTACGTGCGGGTCGTGGCCCGCGGTGCCGTGAGGGCATCGACGTGAGCGCGGTGCTCGATCGTGCACGCGCGTCACAGTGGCGCGTGGCCATGGTCGTGCCGCTGCAGGGGCCGGCCGGTCTGTTCGGCCCGTCCTGCGAAGCGGTGAGCGAGTTGGCGGCGCGCGACCTGAATTCGTCGGGCGGCGTCCTCGGTCGCGAGGTCTGTGTCCAGATCGTGGACGGAGGCGGCGACCCCCGGCGGATCGCCACCGAGATTCGTCGTCTCGTGTCCACTCGTGCGATCGATGCGGTCAGCGGCTGGCACATCTCGTCCGTGCGTCATGCCATCGCCCCGGTGGTGACCGGCCGCGTTCCGTACGCCTACACCTCCCTCTACGAGGGAGGTGAGAGCCGAGGCGGCGTCTACTGCTGCGGCGAAACCCCCGCGCAGCAGATCGCGCCTGCGCTGAAATGGCTGCGGGAGAACGTAGGGACGCGGCGCTGGTTCGTCGTCGGGGACGACTACGTATGGCCCCGCGGTTCCCTCGGCGCGATACGCATGTACGCGCACGAGTTCGACCTGCAGATCGTCGGCGAGTCGTTCGTCGACCTCGGGCGCGCCGACATGAGACATGTCGTGGACGCGGTCGCGGCTTCCCGGTGCGACGGGGTGGTGATGCTCCTCGTCGGCCAGGATGCCGTCGAGTTCAACCGGGCCTTCGCGCGGCGAGGACTCGCCGACCGGGTCGTCCGATTCAGCCCTCTCATGGAAGAGAACATGCTGCTTGCGAGTGGGCCGGCGGCGACGAAGAACCTCTACGTCGCCGCCGCCTACTTCCGTTCCCTGGTCGGCGCCGACTCGATGGATCTGCTCACCGGGTACGTAGCGATGCACGGACCGCACGCGCCCGCGCTGAACAATGCCGCCGAGTCCTGCTACGAAGGCATGAACACCTTGGCCAGTCTCGTGGCCCGCGCCGGAACGGCGGATACGGCCGATCTCGACGACGTGGTGGACGGGACTGCGTTCGACGGACCGCGAGGCCCGGTCGAGTTCCGAAACGGAGTGGCTCGACAGAGGATTCACCTGTCCATCGCTGACGGCGTCGACTTCGAGATCCTCACGTCGTTCTGACGAACACTCGTTGACATGTGTGGCGCGGGCCACTACTTTCATTCGAAACAGTTTCATTTGGAAGTAAGGCGAGGTGTCCGGTGGGCAATGTCGGTTTGCTGTACGTGGGAGCGGTCCTCCTCGTCAACGGGTTGACGCTCCTCTCCGTCGTACCTGTCAGGTCGGCTGCAGTGTTGAACCTGTTCGTCGGCGCACTGCAGTGCGTCATACCTACCGCCCTGCTGATCCAGGCCCAGGGGGACACGGCGGACGTTCTGGCCGCATCCGGCCTGTACCTGTTCGGGTTCACCTATCTGTACGTGGGAATCGTGAACCTGGCCGGACTCGAGCCGCAGGGCATCGGATGGTTCTCCGGCTTCGTCGCGGTCGCCGCCCTCGTCTACTCGGCGTTGTCGTTCACCGTCGTCGGCGACCCCGTCTTCGGGGTCATCTGGCTCTCGTGGGCGTTCCTGTGGGCGTTGTTCTTCCTGGTCCTCGCTCTCGGGTTCGACGGACTCACCCGATTCACGGGATGGGTCGCGATCCTCCTCAGCCAGCCGACATGTACCGTCCCGGCGTTCCTCGCCTTGACCGGCAGCCTCCACGCCACCGCGTTCACCGCGGCCGGGTGGGCGTCGGTCCTCGCCGTCCTCGTGGGGATCGCCGCTGCGCTCGGCTTCCCTGCATCCGCTCGTCCCGACGAAAAGCCTTCCCCCCAATACGGTCCCGTCCACAACTGAGCCCGGCGACCGCGCCGGGCGAACTCGAAGAAGGAGCACGATATGCGACACGGAGACATCTCCTCCAGCAGCGACACCGTCGGCGTGGCGGTGGTCAACTACAAGATGCCGCGCCTGCACGACAAGGCCGGGGTGCTCGACAACGCACGACGCATCGCCGACATGATGATCGGGATGAAGTCGGGTCTGCCCGGACTCGACCTGGTGGTGTTCCCCGAGTACTCGACGCAAGGAATCATGTACGACGAGCAGGAGATGTACGCGACTGCAGCGACCATCCCCGGCGACGAAACGGCGATCTTCTCGGCGGCGTGCCGGGAGGCCGACACGTGGGGCGTCTTCTCGATCACCGGTGAGCAGCACGAAGACCACCCGGCCAAGCCGCCGTACAACACCCTGATCCTGGTGAACAATCGGGGCGACATCGTCCAGAAGTACCGCAAGATCCTGCCCTGGTGCCCGATCGAGGGCTGGTACCCGGGGGACACCACGCACGTCACCGACGGTCCCAAGGGACTGAAGATCTCCCTGATCATCTGCGACGACGGCAACTACCCGGAGATCTGGCGTGACTGCGCGATGAAGGGCGCCGAACTGATCGTGCGTTGCCAGGGCTACATGTACCCCGCGAAAGACCAGCAGGTGCTGATGTCGAAGGCGATGGCGTGGGCGAACAACTGCTACGTCGCCGTCGCGAACGCCGCCGGGTTCGACGGTGTCTACTCCTATTTCGGGCACTCGGCGATCATCGGATTCGACGGACGCACCCTCGGGGAGACCGGGGAAGAGGAGTACGGCATCCAGTATGCCCAGCTGTCGGTCTCGGCCATCCGCGACGCTCGCGAGAACGACCAGTCGCAGAACCACCTCTTCAAGCTGCTGCACCGCGGCTACTCCGGTGTCCACGCGGCCGGCGACGGAGACAAGGGGGTCGCGGACTGCCCGTTCGAGTTCTACAAGCTGTGGGTGACCGATGCTCGGAAGGCGCAGGAACGTGTCGAGGCCATCACGAGAGATACAGTGGGAGTGGCCGACTGCCGAGTCGGTTCGCTGCCCGTCGAAGAGACCGCCGAGGCGTAGCCGCGGATGCCGGGAGCCCAGATGCCCTATCTCACCGACATGTTCCACGACCAGAATCGCACCCGGGTGAAGGTCGCGGAACCGGCCGACGCCCCAGCGGACGAGGGGGATCCGACGATGCTGTCGCACCGGCTCAACGCCTGCATCGTCGGGCAACGGCCCGCGATCGACGCGGTCGTCCGCGCCGTGTCGCTGGCACGGGTCGGCGCGCACGACCCGACACGTCCCCTCGCCAACATCCTCCTCGTCGGACCCACCGGCGTCGGCAAGACCGAACTCGTCCGTCGAGTCGCGGCGGAGCTGCGGTCCGGACCCGACGACATGTGCCGGATCGACATGAACACGCTCGCCCAAGAGCACTACGCCGCCTCCTTCTCCGGAGCGCCACCCGGGTACGCAGGCAGCAAGGAGTCGTTCACGCTGTTCGACAGGAGCAGGATCGAAGGCGACCCGTACACCCCGGGAATCGTGCTCTTCGACGAGGTGGAGAAGGCGGATACCACCGTTCTGAGGGCGCTCCTGCAGATCCTCGACCACGGGGAACTGCGGCTCGCCAACGGCCAGCAGACGATCTCGTTCCGCAACAGCTACGTGTTCCTCACGTCGAACCTCGGATCCCGCGAGGTGGCACGAAGACGACGCGCCCCGTGGGCGCGGTTGGCTCGCCGCGCCGGATGGGGGCCACGGTCGGAGCGCAGCCGCGTCGTCGTTCGGAACGCGGTGGAACGGTTCTTCGATCCCGAGTTCTTCAACCGCCTCGACGACACGGTGGTGCTGAACGAGTTCGACGACCGGACGGCTGAGGAACTGACGCGCCGGGAGATCGAGATCGTCACACGCCGGCTCGCCCGCCGAGCGATCGCGGTCGACATCGGATCCGACGTCGTCGCCCTCGTCTGCGCCCGTGGATTCGACCCGGTCTACGGAGCACGAGGACTTCGGCGCACCATCCGAAACCTGGTGACCGAACCGATAGCAGCGGCGGTGCTCGAGCATCGGCCGCACGGTTCCGCCCGACTGACCTTGTCGGTCACCGCCGGCGACGGCGGGATCCGGGTGACCCGCCGAGCCGCGCCCGGTCACCCTGAACCCTCCTGATTCCCGGACCGAATGTCACACCGGTTCGATGTCATCGAACCGGTGTGACATTCGGCCAGAGCCGCGAGGCTAGGTGCCGGTGATCTCGTCGGGGGTCTGCGGCAGGGACGCGGTCCGCACCTGGGCGGAGTCGAGATCGACCGCGTGCAGCGCGTTGCTCGCCGGGTCCGTGACGTAGGCGGTGTGGCCCTGCACGTACAGGGCCGGGCGCGGCGACTGCCACTCGTCGGGTTCGGTCCACGGGGCGAGGACGTCGATGCGCCGGACCACCGCGCCGCTGTTCTGGTCGATCACGTGCAGCGCGCCGTCGGTGCCCAGGACGAGTGCCTCACCGTGGGGGCCGCGCCCGAGCGAGCGGAACGTGTAGCTGGTGCCGAGGTCGACGAGCCGCAGCTCGCCGGTGCGGGTATCGGTGAGCGAAATACGCTGGGGTCGTTCGAGTTCTGCGTCCGGATCGCTCTTGTAGTCGCCGAGAACGACGGGGGATTCCTCGGATCCGGCCTGGTTGCCGATCCGACCGTACGGGTCCGGCGAGGTGACCTTGGTGATCGTGCCGTCACGGTAGACGAGCAGGCCGTCCTCGCAGCCCAGCACGACGGTCTCGTCGGCGGCGACGGCCTCGCCGTGCACGCCGGGGCACTGCTCGTTGCGGGTGACCTCCCGGCGTTCGGCGTCGAGCACGGCGATGCCGGTGCGGGACTCGCTGTCGCCGAGGGTGACGATCAGGCTGCCGTCGGCCAGCGCGACCGCCACGCCGTGGTGCGCTTCCGGAGTGGTGTACGTGTCGGTCCGGGGCTTGCCGTCGGCGAGCCCCGCGGGGTCGAGGATGTCGATGCGGCCGGTGCCGTCGTCGAAGAGCACGGTCCGGCCCGCGTGCCGGACGACGTGCCCGGGCTTGGTGGCGGCGAACTCGACGTCGGTGAGTGCCGGAGTGCCCGCGTAGTGGTGCGCGTGGTCGCCGTGGGGTTCGGACCAGCTGCCGGTGTCGAGGACGCGGAAGCCGCCGGCGGTGGAGACGAACACGTGCCGGCCGTCGCCGGCGGGATTGAGTCGGTTGAATCCGTCGAGCGGCAGATCGGCGACGACGTCGAGGTCGTTCGCGTCGAGGACGAGGACGCCCCCGTCGTAGGTGAGGGCGAGCCGGGGCTCGGCGGCGGCGACTTCGGCGGGCGCGGCCGAGGTGGTGGCGGGCGCGGCGGTGTCGTCGGCGGTGGAGGTGGCGCAGCCGGCCAGGAGCGCGGTGGCGCAGCCGGCCAGGAGCACGGTGGCCAGCCCTGCGGTGAGCGCGAGGCTTCGGGAGGACGTCATGCCGGAACATCTACGCCTTATTGCAAACGAATGTCAAAGTCTATTATGCGAATGCCTGCATCCGCGACACGCGGCGGCAGGAGGGAGGCGTCCGTACGCGACGCCGTTACCATCGACCGATGGACCCGGTCCGCAACCCGTACGCTCCCGGCGCGGGGCAGCGTCCGCCCGAGCTCGCCGGCCGGGCGAAGCAGCTCGACGCCTTCGACGTGGTGCTCGAACGGATCGCCCGCGGCCGACCCGAACGCAGCGTCGTGCTCACCGGGCTGCGCGGCGTCGGCAAGACGGTCCTGCTCAATCAGCTTCGCTCCGCGGCGATCTCGCGGAGCTGGGGCACCGGCAAGATCGAGGCCCGGCCCGATCAGGACCTGCGCAGGCCGCTGTCGTCGGCGCTGCACATGGCCGTGCGTGAGATCGCTCCGGCCCACCCGCACCCCGAATCGGTCGAGTACTTCCTCGGCGTGCTGAAGTCGTTCGCGTTGCGGGCGACCGCGGACAAGGGCATGCGCGAACGGTGGCAGCCCGGCATCGACGCCCCCGCCGTCAAGGGGCGCGCCGACACCGGGGACCTCGAGATCGATCTCGTCGAGCTGCTGATCGACGCCTCCGGGCTCGCCCGCGACGTGGGGGTGGGCATCGCGCTGTTCGTCGACGAGATGCAGGACCTCGGCGCGGGGGACATCTCCGCGATCTGCGGGGCGTGTCACGAACTGAGCCAGGACGCCGCGCCCCTCATCGTGGTCGGCGCCGGCCTGCCCCACCTCCCGGCGGTGCTGTCCGCGTCGAAGAGCTACTCGGAGCGGCTGTTCAGCTACCACCGGATCGACCGGCTCGACCGCGGCTCCGCCGACGTCGCGCTCCTCGCGCCGGCCGAGCGCGAGGGCGTGACCTTCACGGCCGAAGCGCTCGACGCGCTCTACGAGACCGCCGACGGATACCCCTACTTCGTCCAGGCCTACGGCAAGGCGACGTGGGACGTCGCGGCGACGACCCCCATCACTGCCGACGACGTGCGGGTCGGCGCGCCCGCCGCCGAAGAGGAACTGGCCGTCGGGTTCTTCGGCTCCCGGTACGAACGCGCCACGCCCGCCGAGCGCGAGTACATGCGCGCGATGGCCGACCTCTCCGGCGACGACGGTCCCGTCGCGACGTCCAAGATCGCAGCCGAACTCGGTCGCAAGCCGGCGTCGCTGTCGCCCGCGCGCGACGGACTCATCAAGAAGGGGCTCATCTATTCCGCCGAGCGGGGCTTCATCGGATTCACCGTGCCGCACTTCGGACGGTATCTGCGCGCTCAGCACGACTGAGCTGCAGTCGGATTCGCTGCAGGGCCCGGTGCTGGGCGATGCGGACCGCGCCGACCGACGTGCCGAGCAGCGCGGCGGTGCGTTCGGCGCTGTAGCCCTGCAGGATCCGCAGCTGCACCACGCGGCGCTGCTGCTCCGGCAGCAGTGCGAGTTGCCGGCGGACCGCGGACCGCAGTTCCTCGTCGAGGACGCCCTCCTCCGGTCCGGGGCCGGCGACGTCGTGCAGCGGTGTCACGGTGCGCGCGGCCTTGCGCCGGACGTCCGCGACCTTGTGCGTGGCGATGCCGAAGGCGAAGCGCAGCAGCGACGCACCGCGATCCTGGTAGCGCGGGAGCGCCCGGGTCAGGGCGAGGCACACCTCCTGGGCGACGTCCTCGGCGGGGGTGTGCGCGCGGGTCCCCTCGTCCATGCGTGCGGCGCAGAAGTTCAGCACATGGGGGCGAACGGAACTCACCACCACGCCGACGGCGTGCGGTTCACCGGCGACGGCGCGCGGTACCCATCGGCGGAGCAGTTCCTCGGTTTCGATGCGGTGCACGGGGTGTCCTCTCGGGCGGTGGAAGGTGGGGAGTTCCACCATCCGTCGCCCGGGCGCCCCGGGCCAGGACCCCTGGGGTGGTTACTCCTCCACCCACCGCACGGTGTCGTCCAGGCTCGCCCGGTCGGTGCGGCAGGTGTTGGCGGGGTGGCTCTCGTCGGCGTATCCGAAGGAGATCGCGCACACGATGTCGCGCTCGGTGGAAATGCCGAGTTCGCGGCGGACGGCGCCGGCGGTCATCGCGACGGCGGCCTGCGGGACGGCGGCGATGCCGAGGGCCTGCGCGGCGAGGAGCAGGGTGGCGACGTACCCACCGCAGTCGACCGCGCCGTAGGTGCCGAGGGCCTTGTCGGTCGTGACGATCGCGACGTGCGGGGCTCCGAAGAAGCGGTAGTTCTCGAGCATCTGCTCGGTGCGGCGGGCGTAGTCGTCGCGGGCGATGCCGAGGCTGTTGTAGAGGGCGTAACCGGCGCCGCGGCGACGCTCGGCGTACACCCCGCGGTACTCGGCGGGGCCGGGGATGTCCGGGTCGAGCCGACCGGAGGCCGCCTGCTCGTACACCGCGCTCCGTAGCCGCTCGACGGCGTCCCCGCCGACCAGGACGACCTCCCACGGCTGGGAGTTGCACCAGGACGGGGTGCGCTGCGCCATGCGCAGCATCGTCTCGATGTCCTCGCGGGGTACCGGTTTGGACAGGAACGCCCGGCAGGAATAGCGGGTGTCGAGCAGTGCCGAGAGCGAGGCGCCGTGGTCGATCGTCATGTGACCAGGGTCGCACAGGCACCTGTATAGCGCTCGTTCAGGCCCGTCGTGCGGGACCGGCGGTGAGGTAGTTCTCCCGGTCGAACCGCCGGGTCCGGAGCCGGTATCCCCAGGACGAGGCCGGCCACAGCGACCGGTTGACCTCGCCGCGGTCCAGGTACCAGCTCCGGCACCCGCTGGTCCACACGGTGCCCGACGAGCGTCGGCGCATCTCGTCGGCGAACTCCCGCTGCGCGGCGGCCCGCACCTCGAGAGCGGCGCCCTCCCGGTCGGCGGCGTCCATCGCGGCGGCGACGTAGCGGAGCTGGCTCTCGATCATGAACAGCAGCGAGGTGTGGCCGATCCCGGTGTTGGGACCGCCGAGCAGGAACGCGTTGGGGAACCCGGCCACGGTCGTGCCCAGGTGCGCCGACGCGCCGTCGCGGCCCCACCGCTCGAGCAGGGTGCGGCCGTCGCGACCGACCACCGGCAGGCCCGCGAGGGCGGCGGAGACCCGGAATCCGGTCGCGTACACCAGGACGTCGACCGCGTGGTCCCGGCCGTCGGCGGTGCGCACGCCGTGCGGGCGCAGTTCCGCGATCGGGCTGGTGACCACCGTGCTGGAGTCCCGGGCGAGTGCGGGATAGTAGCTGTCGGAGAACAGGATTCGCTTGCAGCCGATCCGGTGCCGCGGGGTCAGGACGCGACGCAGGTCCGGGTCGGGCACCTGCCGGTGCAGGTGCCGCAGCGCCCGGGACTCGAGGCGGGTGAGCCGACGGCCGGACCCGGTGAGCGCGGGGACGAGCGCTTCGCCGCGCCAGTACTCGACCGTCCGGCGCGCCCGGTGCGGCAGCGGCAGGCGCTGTTCGCGGCGCGGCAGCACCCAGGCGGGCGTGCGCTGGAACAGGGTGAGGTGGTCGGCGACGTCCGCGAGATGCGGAATCACCTGGGCGGCGCTCGCGCCGGTCCCGATCACGCCCACGCGCCGCCCGGGGAGGTGGGCGTCGTGGTCCCACCGGGCGGTGTGGAAGGCGGGGCCGCCGAAGGAGCCGTCGAGGCGGGGGACCTGCGGGACGTTCAGGGCGCCGGTGGCCAGGACGAGGAATCGGGCCGCGTAGTCCGGGCCGCGGTCGGTGCGCACGTGCCAGCGGCCCGTCGTCTCGTCCCACCGGCATCCGACGGCGGCCGTGCGGTACACGATCCGGTCGGCGAGTCCGTTCTCTGCGGCGAACGCGTGCAGGTGCGCGAGGATCTCGGGCTGGGTCGCGCGGCCGCGGGCCCAGGCGGCCTGGGGTGCGGACGAGTACGAGTACAGGGCGGGATGGATGTCGCACTCGCACCCCGGGTAGGTGTTGTCGCGCCAAGTCCCGCCGAGGGCGCCGTCGCGTTCGAGGACGAGGACGTCGCGTCCGCGTTGCCGCAGGTGTGCGGCGGCACCGAGCCCGGCGAAGCCGGCTCCGACCACGAGTGCTTCGGCTTCGATCACTTGAACAGTGTGCAAGTTGCGGGTTCACCAGGCAAATCGGGAAGTATTTCGCCTTCTTGCTCGTGTCCGAGAGTGCCGGATATTTCCCGATCAGACCACGTCCTCCTCGTTGCCCGGGGTGACGCGGCGCAGTCCCCGGTACGCGTCGGCGGGGGAGCGGCGGCCGGCCACGACGGCCTCGACCTCGGCGGCGATGGGCATCTCCACGTCGTACTCGCGCGCGAGTTCCATCACCGTCGGGGCGGTCTTCACGCCCTCCGCGACCTGGCCCAGCCGGGCCACCGCCTCGTCGAGGGTGAGTCCGCTCGCGAGGGCCTCGCCGATCCGGCGGTTGCGCGACGCGGGGCTCGTGCACGTCGCGATCAGGTCGCCCATCCCGGTCAGGCCTGCGAACGTCCGCGGGTTGGCTCCCATCACCTCGCCGAGCCGGGTCATCTCGGCGAGCCCCCGGGTGAGCACCATCGCCCGGGTGTTGTCGCCGACCCGCAGCCCCTCGGCCATGCCTGCCGCGATCGCGACGATGTTCTTGAGGACCCCGCCCAGTTCGCAGCCGAGGACGTCGGTGTTGCGGTACACGCGGAAGACCTTCGAGGCGAACAGCGGTTGCAGGGCCGCCGCGACGCGTTCGTCCGCGGTGGCCACCACGGCGGCCGCCGCCATCCCGTCGGCAACCTCTCCGGCGATGTTCGGCCCGGCCAGCAGTCCCACCGGGTGACCGGGCAGGCATTCGCCGATCACCTCGGTCGGTCGCAGGCGGGTGCCCGGTTCGAGTCCCTTCGCCAGCGAGAGGATCGGCACCCAGGCCCGCACCTCGTTCGAGATCTCGGCGAGGGTGGTGCGGACGGCGTGGGACGGCACCCCGACCACCAGCACGTCGGCCTCGTGCGCGGCCTCGAGGAGGTCCGAGGTGGCGCGAAGGTTGGCCGGCAGGGTTCGCTCGCCGAGGTACCGGGTGTTGCGGTGCTCCTCGTCGATCTCCCGGGCGGTGTCCGGGTTGCGGGACCAGAGCAGGGTCGGGGTGTTGCGAGCCGACAGTCCTGCGACGGTGGTACCCCACGAACCGGAACCGAGGACGACGACGCGAACCGGACGTGCCATGGGTTGTGGATCCTGTCTGCGCGGAGGGACGGTACGGCCTCAGGGTGTCAGTTCGCCCGTCCCGGCGCCGGATTTTCGCGGTTTGCCCGTCCTCTGTCGCCGTCGTCCCGCATGTGCGCATGCGCACACTGGCATGATTCATACCCCAGGGGGTATATTGACGGCAGATTCCGATCATCCCCCGAGGAGGACGCCCATGTGTTACCCCGTCACCTGCTCCAAGTGCGGAAAGACCGGCTGGGGCGGCTGCGGCCAGCACGTCGACAGCGTGATGAAGTCCGTAGCGGTCACCGAGCGGTGCACCTGCGACCAGGACTCCGCTCCCGAGGCGAAGTCCGGCTTCCTCTCCTCGCTGTTCGGTCGCTGAGGGCCGGCGGGTGCGTTCGCGCACCCGCCGGTGTCACCGGGTCCAGTCGTCCCGCTCGAGCAGCCGCGACACGAGCACCCCGGCCACCAGCCCCCAGAACGCCGCACCGATGTTCCAGAACGTCACGTTCGCGGCCGTGACGACGAACGCCACCAGCGCCCCCATCGTGTACTTCGAGGCGAACGCCGTCACGAACGCGCCCTGCAACGCCCGCAGCATCGCCAGACCCCCGAGGGTCGCGACGAACGCTGCCGGCGCGGCCGTCATCCACCGCACGAACAGCGGCGCGAACAACCCGAACACGATCGAGTACAGCCCGAAGCACACGGCCGCCGTGTACTGGCGGCTCCGCTCCCCGGACGCGGTGAGCAGCGCGTTCGTCGGGCCGGTCAGGCACGTCGACACCGCACCCACGCAGGCCGCGCCCAGCGACCACACCCCGCACGCGATCGTGGTGACGTTGATCGGAGGCCGGTGCCCGGCCGCCGTGAGCACGGCGATGCCCTGCCCGTTCTGCACCACCAGCACGGTGATCGCCAGGGGAATCACCAACTCCAGCAACGCCGTCCAGGTGAACACCGGTGCGGTGAAGACTGGCGACGCGAAGATGCCCGATCCGCCCGGGGCGGGCGAGAAGCGCCCCGACGCGGACACCGCCACCGCCCCGGCGATCAGCGCCCCCAGGATCGGTGGCAACCACCGGCCGATCCGCCCGAACGCGCTCAACGCCAGGAACGTCAGCACCATGGGCGCCGCGATCGCGACGTCCGCGCCGAGCGCGGCCACCAGGTCCACGCCGAACTTCAGGAAGACGCCCGCCACCATCGCCATGACGATCGGCATCGGCAGCGCCTCCATCACCCGTCGCACCAGTCCGGACGCCCCCAGCACCAGCACCAGCAGGCCGGTGACCAGGAACGCGCCGATCACCTCCGGCCAGGACAGGTGCCCCAGCGATCCGCCGACGAGGATCGTGCCCGGAATCGTCCAGGCGAAGCCGAGAGGCTGCCGGTAGGCGACGCTCATTGCGATCGTCAGCACCCCGTTGAGAACGAAGATCCCGAAGATCCACGACGCGAGTTCGGCCGCGCCGAGCCCACCGGCCGCTCCCGCCGCGAGGACGACCGCGACCGGGCCCGTCGACGAGAACACCAGGCCGATCACGCCGTTCGCCGCGTACTCGACGCCGAGATCCCGCAGCACCCGGCGCGGCCGGGTGAGGGGCCGGGCAGGCCGCTCGAGCAGATCGGTATCGCCGGGGGCAGTGGTCTTCTCGTCGACTGCTGTCATTCGCTTCCTCACTCCTCCTCACGGAACCGGGCGGCGAGCTCGCTGCGCGAACGGATGCCGAGCTTCGCGTAGACCCGGGTCAGGTGGTACTGCACCGTCTTCACCGACAGGAACAGCTCACCCGCCACGTCTTTGTTGGTGTTGCCCGCGGCCACCAGCGCGGCGACCGCCTTCTCCTGCGGCGTCAACGCCGCCAGATCCATGTGCGACCGGCGCGTACCGTCGCCGCTCGCCTTCAACCCACCGGCCTTGAGCTCGCGGTCGCAGCGCTGCACGTACGACGTCGCGCCGAGCGTCGCATACAGTTCCCGGGCGGTGCGCATCACCGCGTCCGCCTCCCGTCGCCGCCCGGCCCGCCGCAGCGTCTGGCCGTACGCGAAGTTCACCCGTGCCCGGTCGTACGGCAACGACAACGTCGCCAGGTTCTCGAGCGCCGCTTCGAAGGTCTCGCGTGCGGCGTCGATGTCCCCGCGCGCCCCGTGGATCCGTCCGCGCACGTATCCGAGCCGCGCCCGGGCGGACAGGTGCCCCCGCGAGCCGGCCAGGTCCTCGAACGGACGGAGGAATTCGTCGGCCTCGTCGACGCGTCCGGTCATCACGAGGGCATTCGCATACAGGTCCGGCCACGGCCAGAAACCCGGCTCCACCAACGCCTGTCGTCGATGCGCGGTGAGCGGCGCGAGGTGCCGCAGGACGCCGTCGTAGTCGGCGGCGACCTCGGCGCACTGGGCGGCCGCGAGGCAGGCCGGGACTACCATGACGGCGTAGTCGGTGGCGCCCGCGCGGCCACGTCGCAGGTGCTCGCGGGCCAGAGTCCAGTCGCCCCGCAGGGCATGCACCTGGGCACCCGTCCAATGCACCAGTGGCCGAAGCAGATCCAGGCCCGCGGTGTCGAGCTGTGCGGCGGCGCGGTCGACCGTGCGGACGGCGTCGTCCCAGGCGCCGAGCGCGAACTCGGTGCGGGCCAGCCACGCCTGCGCCCACAGCGAGATCCGGATCGATCCCCCGCGGAAGACCGTCGGTTCCGCACTCTCCAGTTCCGCTCGGGCCCGCTCCGGCTCGTCGAGCGCGAGCGCCAGCCAGCCCTCCGCCATGCGGATGCGCTGGCCCTGGGCGCCCAGCCGCACGCTCTCCGGCAGCGCGGCGTACGAGGCGCGGGCCTCGTCGACGTGGCCGGTCATGGCCAGGCCGAGCCCCCGGATCGCGGCCGACTCGACGGCGGCGGGCGTGTCCGCGGCGACGAGGGACGACGCACGGTCGGCCCATTCGACGAGGCCTGCCCCGTCGAGCCGGGCCAGCGAGTGCAGCACCATGCGCTGGCAGATCATCGCCCCCAGGTCCGGGTCCCGGGCCGGGTCCGGGAGCAGTTGCCATGCGCGGCCGAGGAGTTGGGCGGCCTCGTCCTGCCGCCCACGCTGAATGGCGAGATAGCCGAGCACCACGTCGCGCATGGAACCGTCGGGCGCGGTCTCGACGGCCGGAACGAACGTCAGCGCCTGGGGCAGGTCCGCCGCGCCGGTGAGCGCGTCGACACCGCGGATCAGCCGCTGCGCGCGCTGGTCGCGGTCGGGGCTGATGCCGCTCGCGACGATCAGCGCCTCGGCGGCATCCGACCAGGCGCCGACGGCGGCGCGGCGCCGGCCGTACCGGTCGAGGCGGTCTGCCAGGTCCGCGTCGGCGGTGGCGGTGGCGGACACCAGGTGGGTGAGCGCGGCCCCCTCGTCGTCGACCAGTTCGGCGGCGCGGGCGTTGAGGTCGCGCCAGCGGGCGGGGCCGATGTCGTCGGCGACGGCGGCGCGGGTCATCGGATCCGGGAAGACGAGGGTGACCGTGCCGCGCTGTTCGCGCCGGCGCAGCACTCCGGCGGTGTGTGCGGCGTCGAGCGCCGCGGTCGGGTCCGCCAGCCCGGCCAGTGCCGCCGCCTGGGTCAGGGTGCATTCCGGGCCGAGGACGGCCGCCGCCTCCACGAGGGCCCGGGTCTCGGCGGGGCAGCGGTCCAGCGTGCGGCGCACGGCACCCGCTCGTTCCTGCGGGGCCGGGAACCGGGCCTGCCAGTGCTGCCACTGGTCGCGGGGGATCTCGTCGAGCAACTGCAGAACCGGACGGGGGGTGCCGTGGGTGTGCTCGAACAGCCGCCGCGCGGTCCACGGCGACAGGTCCACCCCGATGCGGGTGAGGGCGAGCTGGGCGATGTCCTGCGGCCCGAGCGGTCCCACGTGCACGGAGACGGCACGGTGATGGTCGAGCACCTGCCGGGTGCTGTCCGGGATCGTGTCCGGCAGCGGGTCCACGATCACCAGCAGGACGAGCAACTGCCTGCCGTGCGCCCGGCGGACGGCCGACGACAGGGCTTGCAGGGACTCGGAATCGGACCAGTGGGCGTCGTCGACGACGAGGACGGTGGGATCGTCCACCAGGGACAACAACTCGTGCGCCACCTCCACCGGATCACGTCCGGTGGCGGGGGCCTGCAGCAGTTGCTCGACGGTGCTCCACGCGCGCCGCGCCTCCCACGGGACACCCGCGGACGTGCGCACCTGCCAGTCGTCGAGCAGCTCGGTGAATCGTTGCACCAGAGCGGACTTGCCGATACCCGGCGGACCCTCGACGAGGGCGAGCACGGGTGAACCGGCTCGCGCCTCGCCGAGGTGACGGTCGAGCTCGGAGAGCTCCCGGGTACGTCCGACCAACATGGTGGGTTGAGTCACACTTCCACGGTAGTGGGGCTCGCCGCCGCGGCCTCCGGGGTTCTGGCAACGTACTGCGCACCCTGCCGGACGGGGACGAACACCGTCACCAGGGCGCCGGCCACGGCGATGCCGGCGAAGATGTAGAAGCTCACGTCGTTGCTCAGCCCGGCGCCGATGAGCAGGCCGCCGATGATGGGACCGAAGATGCCGCCGAGCCGGCCGAATCCGGCGCACCAGGCGACGCCGGCACCGCGCGCGGCCGTCTCGTAGTAGTTGGAGACGAACCCGTAGATGAGCACCTGGGTGCCGATCGTGCCGACCCCGGCGATCGCCACCGCGGTCAGCAGGACCGGCAGCGGGAACCCGAAGGTGAGCAGGATCAGTGCCAGTCCGGCGAGACCGAACGTGGTGGCGATGACCGGCTGGGGGCCGCGGCCGTCGGCGATCCGGGAGGCCAGGAGGCCACCGATGATCGCGCCGCCGTTGAGGACCAGCAGGAATGCGAGCGAACCCTTCGCGTCGTAGCCGGCGTCGGCCATGATCTTCGGCAGCCACGTGTTCAGCCCGTAGGTCAGCAGCAGCCCGGCGAAGCTCATCAGTCCGAGCAGGGTGGTGCCCCACGCGTAGCGGCGGGTGGCCAGGGCGGCGAAGCCGACCTTCTCGGCCGGGGCCGGAGCGGCCGTGGGCCGCGGGAGGCCGAACTTGTCGCAGACCGCGGCGGCCTCGTCCGTGCGTCCGCGCGCCTGCAGCCACATCGGGGATTCGGGCAGCTTGACCAGGGCCAGGGGCAGCAGGATCACCAGGGGCAGTGCACCGATCCAGAACAGGCCCCGCCAGCCGATGGCGTCGCGCAGCACGATGGCGAGCAGGGAGGCGAGGACGCCACCGGCGGGGACGCCGCTGTAGACGATCGCGTTGAACAGGTTCCGCTTTCCGGGCGGGGCGAACTCGGCCACCACGGCGCCCGCGGTGGCGACGAGACCGCCGACGCCGATGCCGGTGAAGAAGCGCAGGATGCCGAAGGAGGTGATGCTGGTGGCCATCGCGGTGGCGCCCATGCCGACGGAGAACCAGACGATGTTGATCAGCATCATCTTCCGCCGCCCGATCCGGTCGCCGAACGCGCCGCTGAGCAGGGCGCCGACCATGACGCCGATGAGGGCGTACGAACCGAGCGCGCCGCCCTGCTGCGCGGAGATCGCGCCGATCTGGGTGGGGTCGGCCATCAGTGTGGGCAGGATCGTCCCGTAGACGACGAGGTCGTAGCCGTCGAAGATGATCGCCAGCGTGGCGAGGGCGACGACCCAGATGACGCTGTTGCGGTGCCGGGGACTCGCCCAGGCGGTTGTGTTGTCGGCCATGTCGGCTCCGGTCTGTGAGTGCGGTCACAAGGAAAACGGGGCAGAAAGAGGGCCTCACCAGCAGGGGATCCCTGGCCTGCCGGTGAGGCCTGTGGCGGAGCTGGGGTGGCTACCCCGGATCGCCGCCGGCGACGGGAAGGACCGTGCCGGTGATGTAGGAGGCCTCGTCCGAGGCCAGGAAGGTGATCGCGGCGGCCTGCTCGTCGAGCGTGCCGTACCGCTTGAGCAGTGACGAGTCGACGGTCTGGTCCACGATCTGCTGGTACCAGACCTTCTCCTGCTCGCTCTGCGCGGCGGGGCCGCGCGCCACCCGGCGGGCGGGGGCGTCGGTGCCGCCGGGGGCGGTGGCGACGACCCGGATCCCGTGCGGGGCGGCCTCGAGGGCGAGCGCGGAGGTGATCGCGTTGACCCCGCCCTTGGCCGCGGCGTACGGGACACGGTTGACGCCGCGGGTCGCGACGGAGGACACGTTGACGATCGTGCCCGACCGTTGCTCGATCAGATGCGGCAGCACCGCGCGGCACGTCCACAGCGTCGGGAACAGCGACCGCTGCACCTCCGCCTGGATCTGCTCCGGCGTGTACTGCTCGTACGGCTTCGCCCAGATCGTCCCGCCGACGTTGTTGACGAGCACGTCGATGCGGCCGTGCTGCTGCCGGGCCTCGTCGATCGCGGACTGCGCTCCCTCGAACACCTCGAGGTCGGCGGTGACGGAGTGCGCCTGGAAACCCTTCTCGCGCAGTTCCTTCGCCACGTCGTGCACCA
Organism: Rhodococcus sp. DMF-1; assembly: GCF_021441945.1. NCBI lineage: Bacteria > Bacillati > Actinomycetota > Actinomycetes > Mycobacteriales > Nocardiaceae > Rhodococcus > Rhodococcus sp. DMF-1. Next base: position 4,026,477 of record NZ_CP090442.1, on the reverse strand, counting down.
GCTCGGAGCGGTCGACGAGGATCACGGATCCCCCTTCGGCCGCGATGCGGGTCGCGACCACGAGGCCGATGCCCTGCGCGGCGCCGGTGACGGTGACGACCCGGCCGTCGAAGCGGCCCGGATACACGGTGCCCACGGGCAGGAGGACGCTCACGCGATCTCCGCCTTCGCGGAGTCCTCGATGGCGCGACGCATCGTCGCCTTGGCGTGCTCGGCATGGCTGACGATGAGATCGCGGGCCGCCGCGCGGTCCTTGCGTTCGAACGCCCGCACGATCTGCAGGTGGTCGTGCGGAACCTGCTCGTCCACCCACTGCGCGGTGCGCAGCACCTTGCGCATCAGCTGCGTCACCTCGAGCCGGTTGTACGCCTCGAGCAGCACCGGGTTGCCGCAGCAGCGGAACAGGAACTCGTGGAAGGCGGCGTTGGTGTCGGTGAACGCGCCCGCATCGGTGAAGCGGTCGTGGTCGATCGACGCGGTCGACGCCTCGGCGAGAATCCGGAACTCCACGAGCTGCGCGTCGGTGAGCCGGCCGATGGTCAGCTCCAGCGCGCCGAGCTCGAGCGCCATGCGCGCGTCGAACTGGGCGTCGGACTCGGTGACGGGCGGGTGCTCCTCGCCGATCTCGTAGTTGTCCTGTGCCACGGGGTTCGCGGGCCCGAGCGAGACCGGCAGTCCGGTTTCGGCGGCGGCCTTCTCGGCCGCGATGCGCTCCGCCTCGGTGGGCTCGGGTGCCTGCCCGGCGGCGCCCGTCGCGGAGTTGTTGAACTTCTCGAAGAAGAAGTTGGCGGGCGTGAGACCCTCGCTGTCGAAGTGCGTGCGCACCGCCTCGACCATCGGCGGCGGCCCGCACAGGTACACGTCGACATCGCCGTCGTTCAGGTGCTTCGGCTCGAACAGCGACGTGACGTAACCCTTGTTCGCGGCCGAAGTGGCCGGGTCGGAGACGCAGTACTCGAACGTGAAGTTCGGCAGCGACCGCGTGTACTCCTCGAGCTTGTCGAGTTCGACGACGTCCTGATCGAACGAGGCGCCGTAGATCAGATGCACCGGCAGGCCGCTGTCCTGCTCCTGCATCCTGGCGAGGATGGCCAGGATCGGGGCGAGCCCGGTGCCGCCGGCGAGCAGCAGCGCGGGCCGCGTGCGCTCGCGCAGGAAGAAGCTGCCGAACGGACCGGTGAACTCCAGCGTGTCGCCGACCTGGGCGCGGTCGCGCAGGTACTCCGACATCAGGCCACCCTCGGTGATCTTCACCAGGAACGACAGGTGCGGATCGTTGGGGCCGGTGCTGAACGAGTACGACCGGGTCTGCCCGGTGCCGGGCACCGTGATGTTGACGTACTGGCCCGGCAGGAACACCAGCTCGTCGCGGTTCGGGATCTCGACGGTGAACCCGACGGTGCTGTCGGAGAAGCGGCGGATGTCGGTGATCGTCGCCGTGTAGGTCGCCGCCGCGGTCTTCGCGACGTCGGAAGTCGTGGCGATCTGCAGCACGAGGTCCGACTCGGGCGTCATCTGGCACGGCAGGCAATAACCCTGCTCGGCCTCGTCGTCGGTCAGCGCCTCCTCGATGTAGTCGCCGCCGTCGTAGGTGCCGGACTCGCACAGCGCCTTGCAGGTACCGCACGCGCCGTCACGGCAGTCGAGAGGAATGTTGATGCGCGCCTTGTACGACGCGTCGGCGACCGTCTCGTTCGGTCCGCACTTGACGAAGCGGGTCACCCCGTCCTCGAAGCTCAATGCCACCTGGAAACTCACGGCACGGGCCTCCTTTCGTGAATCGGGGGTGGATCAGACGACGTAGACGTCCACGATGTGGTGGATGTAGTCGTTCTTGAGCACGATCTTCTTCTTCTTGATCACCGGCTGGGCGCCCGAGACGTCGAGCGTGACGAACGTCGTGCCGAAATAGGTGTCGGTGGTGTTGTACCGGTAGTACAGCGAGAACCAGTTGTGGCGCAGGTCGATCTCCGTGCCGTGGCGCTCGAGGATCTCGACGTTGGTGATGTTGTGGCCGGTGCGCGGTTCGGGCAGCGACGTCGCGGACGAGCGGTCGGTGCGGATGCGGAACACCCGGTCCTCGAGGCCGCCCCGGTTGGGGTAGTAGATGAGCGAGATCTCGCGCTGCGGGTCCGTGGTGAGCTCACCGTTGTCGTCCCACGCCGGCATCCAGTACTCGGCCTGCGGGTGGTAGCACTCGAGCCACTTCTCGAACTCGCGGTCGTCGAGGAGACGGGCCTCGCGGTAGAGGAACTGCTCGATGTCGTTCTGGGTCAATTCCATTGCGGTGGTCATGTTCTCGTCTTCCTCAGCGCTCGTTCGCGGCGGTGGACTCGGCGGCGGCCTCGGCCGCGACGGCCTTGCGCATACTGTCGAGCCAGAAGCCGTGCTGGATCGGGTACAGGCCCTCGTCCTCGGTCTTCACCCCGCTCGACAGCACGTTCTTCATGCCGAGGTCGAGCGCGACCTGGTCCGGTCCGTTCAGCTGGTGGGTCGCGCCGCGGCTCAGGTCGTTCCACGGTGCGGCGGTGGCCAGGTAGGTCTTCTGGCAGGACCGGAACTCCTCGAGATCGTCCGGGGTGGCCATACCGGTGGCGTTGAAGAAGTCCTCGTACTGCCGGATGCGGTTGGCGCGGGACTCGGCGCTCTCCCCCTTCGGGGCGATGCAGTAGATGGTGACCTCGGTCTTGTCCACCGAGATCGGCCGGAAATGCCGGATCTGCGACGAGAACTGGTCCATCAGGTACACGTTCGGGTACAGGCACAGGTTGCGCGACGCCCCGACCATGAACTCGGCCTTCTTCTCGCCGAACTCGGCGGCGAGTTCCGCCCGGCGCGGGTAGAGCGGACGGTCCTGCGGGTTGCCCCACCACATCCACAGCAGCAGGTGGCCGTTGTCGAACGAGTGGTAGCCGCCGCCCTGCTTGCCCCAGGTGCCGGCGTCCATCGCCTTGGTCTCGTTGGCCGACTCGCCGGCGGTGCGGCGCGCGGTGGTGGCCGCGTAGTTCCAGTGCGTGGCCGACACGTGGTAGCCGTCGGCGCCGTTCTCGGCCTGCAGCTTCCAGTTCCCGTCGTAGGTGTAGGTCGAGGAGCCGCGCAGCACCTCGAGGCCCTCGGGAGACTGGTCGACGATCATGTCGATGATCTTGGTGGTGTCGCCGAGGTGTTCCTCGAGCGACTTGACGTCGGCGTTCAGGCTGCCGAAGAGGAACCCGCGGTAGCTTTCGAAGCGGGCGACCTTGGTCAGGTCGTGGCTGCCGTCCTTGTTGAACTGTTCCGGGTAGCCGGCGTCGCGCGGGTCCTTGACCTTGAGCAGCTTGCCGTTGTTGCGGAAGGTCCAGCCGTGGAAGGGGCACGTGAACGTCGTGCGGTTGTCGGTCTTGCGGCGGCACAGCATGGCGCCGCGGTGGCTGCACGCGTTGATCAGGCAGTGCAGCTCGCCCTCCTTGTCGCGGCTGATCACGATGGGCTGGCGGCCGATGTAGGTGGTGAAGTAGTCCCCGTTGTTCGGGATCTGGCTCTCGTGCGCGAGGTAGACCCAGTTGCCTTCGAAGATGTGCTTCATCTCCAGCTCGAAGATCTCTTCGTCGGTGAAGATGTTGCGGCGCACCTGGTATCGGCCGGTCTCCGCGTCTTCGACGAGGGCGCCGTCGAGTTCGGCGCGCACGTGGTCCAGGGTCTCGGTCATGGGGATCCTCCAGAAAGGGTGTCGGTCGGCCCCGGATGGCGAGCGGGGCTGTCTCCGCGTTGCCATTCAGACTGCCAGCATGTGGCCGTAGTCACACCAGGCAAATACCTAGGCCTACCTAGGACCCTCGGCAGGAGGGTAAGAGGTCCTCAATCGCCCGGTGCGTCCTTTGGGCTGCTGGGGCAGCCCAAAGGACGCACCGGTCGACTACGCCGCCGAGACGAACTTCTCCCGGTGGATCCGCCGCGGCGACATCCGTCGCCGCTTGAACGCCTTGACGGCGCTGTCGACGAACGCCTCGGAGCCGCAGATGTAGCCGGTGTACTCCTTCGCCGACGCCACATCCTCGACGAACGCGTCGGTCGCGTAGCCCTCGCGGTCGCCGCCGGTCTCGCGACTCAGGCACGTGACCAGCCGGAAGCCCGGGTACTGGCCTTCCCATTCCCGCAGCAGTGCGACGTCGTACAGGTCCTCGGCCGTACGCACCCCGTGGTAGACGGTGATCTCCCGGTGCGGTTCGAGCGCCAGTGCGTGCCGCACGATGCTCTTCATCGGTGCGAGTCCAGTCCCGCCCGCGAGCAGAACCATCGGTCCCGTCGACTCGGCGTCGAAGGTGAAGTCGCCGAACGGTCCCGTGACGTCGACCCGGTCCCCGACCGAGACGGTCCCGAAGATCCATCCGTCGCTGGCCACCCCGCCCGGCCGGCGCCGGATGTGCAGTTCGAGCAGCTTCGGCTCGCTCGGCGGGTTCGCGAGGGAGTACTGCCGCCGGACATCCGTGCCGGGCACCGTCACCTCGACGTACTGCCCCGCCGAGAACTCGAGCGGTGTGTCCAGGGTGAGCAGGACGCGCCGGGTGTCGCGTGCGATGTCGCGGACCTCGGTCACCGTGGCGACGAGATCCCGCAGCACGTGCGTGGCCGCGGTCTGCTCGCCCGCGGGAGGTTCGACGACGGTGTCCGCACCGACGGTCGCCTGGCAGGCCAGGGCGAATCCGTCGGCCCGCTCGGTCGGCGGCAGGGTGTCCTCGGGCGAGGCGTTGTGCTCGACCGAGCCGGAACGGACGCGGATCTTGCACGTGCCGCACGTGCCCTGGTTGCAGGAGTTGGGCATCCACACGCCGCCGCGGAGGAGGGCGTCGAGGACGGTCTGATCGGGTCCGCACGGCACGGTGGTGGTGCCGACGGTGACGGTGTGCTGGGTCATGGCAGTTTCCTGATCGCTCGACGAGGTCAGATTTCCCACGTGACGTGCAGCGCGGTGGGGCCGCGGAAACCCCAGCCCCAGAACTCGACGTCGGCGTCGGTGTCCCGCTCCAGGTTGGGGATGGTCTCGAGCAGCTCCTCGAGCCCGATGCGGCACACGTGGTTGGCGAAGTAGATGCCTGCGCACGCGTGCTTGCCGGCGCCGAACGCCAGGTGCGGCAGCGGGGGACGGGTCAGGTCGTACGCGGTGGGGGCGTCGTACTTGCCGGTGTCGTGGTTGGCCGAGCCGTACGACAGGATCACCACGGTGCCCTCGGCGATGTCGATTCCGGCCACCGTCGTGTCGCGGGTCGCGATGCGCGCGGTCGCGGACCAGATCGGCGACGTCCAGCGCATGCCCTCGGCGATCGCGCGGGGAATCAGATCCGGGTCGTCGACGACGGCCTCGAACTGCTCGGGCCGGGTGAACAGGCCGGCGAGGGTCGAGCCCATCGCGTGGCCCGGCTCCTGCATGGCGCCGAGCAGGAACACGTACAGCGTCGGGTAGATGTAGTCCCGGCCGCGGGTCTGTCCTTCCGGCATGCCGTCGTGCAGCCAGTGCGAGATCGCACTGTCGTCCGGGTGCTCGATCCAATGGTCGATCAGCGGGTCCACGACGGCCTGGATCTCGGCCTTCGCACGGTCCCCGTCCGCGAACCGCTCCTGGTTGGTGAACTCGCCGTTCTCGTCGACCGCGGCATTGGTGAACGACAGCGACAGCCGGTGGAACCAGTCGCGCAGCGTGTCGGAGGAGACGTCCTTCAGGCCGAGCAGGTCGCCGAGCGCGCGGACGCTGACCGGCTCGCAGAACTGGGCCATGAGGTCGGCCCTGCCGTCGGACTCGAAGGCCTCGACGTACCGGCGGGCGATCGGCCGGACCAGGTCGTCGATCCACCGGTCCACCTCGGCCGGCTGCAGCGCCGGCTCGACCATCGAGCGCAGATCCTCGTGGATGTCGCCGTTGACGCCGATGATCGCGGGATGCCCGAAGGTGCGGCCACCGGCGGGCGTGATGACGGCCTCGAAGTCGCCGCTGGTCGCAATGGCGTGGCAGGCCTCGGTGGTCGAGGCGACGTAGGCGCCGAGCACCGGCACGTAGGCGACGGGTGCCTCGGCGCGCAGCCGCTCGTACACGGGGTACGGGTTGCGTTCGAGCTGGGTCATGGTGATCTCGTCGATCCACGAAAGGGTGCTCGTCATGGGTTCTGCTCCTGGATGTGTCGTCGGCCGCGACGCACGCCCGGGTGGGTCGTCGTCGTGTGACCGGGAACATATGACGGGGGTCACGCCGGCGCCGAGACGATGTGCGCGGCGGCTGGACACATCGCGCGACTTTGTGTGATCGGGGTCTCCGATCCGTACCCTCGGGGTGTGAGCACGGCCGAGATCGGAGACTGGGACGCCGCGTCCCGGGCGGTGGCGGACGCGTACTTCCCGCACGAGCTGACCGATCTGTCGGGTACGGACCGGCCCGCGCTGTCGTTGCGGACCGTCGACCTGGGTGGGGTGACCCTCGGACGCCTGCACTGGGGTGCCGACGTCGCGATCGCGTGCGACTATCCCGGCGCGTACGAGGTGAACATCCCGCTCACCGGCCGGCTCGAGTCGCGCGGCAGCCACGGCGAGGTCGTGTCGGCGCCCGGTCAGGCCACCGTGTTCCGGGCCGACACGCCGAGCATGATCACCCGATGGGGCGCAACGTGTTCCGTTCTCGGTGTCAAGTTCGACCGGGACCACCTGGAGCGGGAGGCCGACCGGATCCTCGGTTCGCCGGTGCGCACGAAGCTGGTGCTGCCCGACCAGCTGGACCTGACCGGCCCGGCGAGCGAATGGCACGGGCTGGTACGGGCGCTGTCCGAACAGCTCGACGGCGGCCTGGAGATGGTGAGCAACCCGATCGTCGGTGCCCAGCTCGCCGGGGCGGTCACCGCGGCGTTCGTCCTCGCCGTCTCCCCGCAGGACGGGCCGGCCGCTCCGCCGCGGCCGGGCATGGTCCGCCGCGTCCTCGACGCCCTGAACGACGATCCCGCCCGGGCGTGGACCGCGGCCGACATGGCCGAGCTGGCCGGGACCAGCGTCCGGCGCCTGCAGGAGGCGTTCGCCGACTACGTCGGGGCCAGCCCGTCGGCGTGCCTGCTCGACATCCGGCTCAGCCGCGCGCACGACGACCTGGTTGCCGGCGCCGGGGCGGTCACGGTCGCCGACGTGGCCTACCGGTGGGGTTTCGGTCACCCCGGACGGTTCGCCACGGCGTTCAAGCGGCGCTACGGGACGACGCCGGCGCAGGTGCTGCGCGGCCGGTGACACAGCAGTCCCGGATGTCGACAACCGTCGCGAAGGCTGTCGATGTCCGGGACCGGTGTCGCTGTGGGCCTACCCGACCCAGAACTGCGGGGTGGGCCGGTCGAACGACAACTCCGGGAAGTCGTCGTCGCAGATCGGTACCCGGGCGCGGCGCTCGACGTAGTCGTGGCCGTAGTCGCGCATGTGACCGAGGCACGCGACGGTGTATCCCACGGGATCGGGGTGGGCGGTGGTGGCCGGCCGGAAGAGATTGGGAAAACCGTTCTCCGTCAACGTGATTGCCGTGCACCGCGCACCGTCGCGGCCGTGCAGTGGGAGGGTGCCGTCCCCGTCGACGACGAACTTGGCGCGCGCGACGACGGTCGCTCCGTCGACGATCTCCCAGCGGTGGTCGACCTCGTCGTAGCGGGCGGCGGTGGCCTCGTCCGCCTCCAGCACGGCCAAGCGCACCTCGTCGCGCAGGCGGGTGGCCGCCCGCCGGGAGGCGAAGGAGTGCCCGAGGACCACGGCGTCGAACTCCGGGACCGGGGCGGGGACGACGAACGTCGATGCGGTGGTCATCGCGGCACTCCTTCGCGGGTGGAACGCCGCGCGCGGGCGGCAGGGGATCGCCCGCGCGCGGCAGCTGGGGTTACTTGCGGTAGTAGGCGCTGACGTCGTCGTTGCCGATCAGGTCGGGCACGGTCCAGCCGTCGAGGTCGTACTCGCTCATGAACTGCTCGGCCAGGCCCTTCATGCCGGAGACGATGCCGCGGTTCTCGGCGGCGAACAGCAGCTCGGCCTTGACGTTCTCGTGGTTGCCGGAGTAGTTGCGCTCGTAGAGTTCGTGGCGGCCGCCGAATTCGGAGCCGATCGAGTCCCACAGCGCCTTCATCACCTTGACCCGGTCCACCGCGGTGATGCCGTCCGAGCCGCGGACGTACTTGTCCAGGTACGGGCGCACCTCGGGGCTCTTGAAGTCCGCGGCCGACGAGGGCAGGTAGATCAGGCCCGACGCGACGTCCTGCTCGATGATCTCCTTGATGCGCGGGTAGCCCTGGATCATGAACATCCGGTAGGTCAGGCCGTATTCGAGCTTCGGGATGACGGTGTCCCCGATCCAGGGCTCGGGGTCGCGGGCCATCGACTCGGTCAGCGACCAGAACAGGTTGCGCCAGCCGATGACCTCGCCGACGCGGGTCTGCACGCCGCGGAACCCGCCGGCGCCGGTCGCGTCGAGGGCCTTCATCAGCAGGCCGGCGATGAAGTCGAGCTTGACCGCCAGACGGGTGCAGCCCTGGAAGGTGAACCGGGGCAGGAAGCCGGACTGCGGGAAGAACGCGTTGATCTTCTCCACGTCGCCGTACATGAAGACGTTCTCCCACGGCACCAGCACCTTGTCGAAGATGAAGATGGCGTCGTTCTCGTCCATGCGCGAGGAGAGCGGGTAGTCGAACGGCGAGCCGACGACGGCGGCGTTCTGGCTGTAGGAGGCCCGGGAGATGAGCTTGATGCCCGGCGCGTCCATCGGCACCGTGCAGATCAGGGCGAATTCCTTCTTCTTGATCGGCAGGCCGTAGTGGGCGATGAAGTTGTAGTTGGTGATCGCCGAGCCGGTGGCGACGACCTTGGCGCCGGAGACGATCAGGCCCGCGTCGGTCTCCTTCTCGACCTTCATGAACACGTCCCCGACCTGGTCGGGCGGGAGCTGACGGTCCACCGGGGGGTTGATGATGGCGTGGTTCCAGTACAGGACCTTCTCCTGCGATTCGCGGTACCAGCGCTCGGCGTTGTCCTGGAACGGGGCGTAGAGCTCGCTGTTGGCGTTGAGCGTGCCGAGGAAGGAGGCCTTGTAGTCGGGGGACCGGCCCATCCAGCCGTAGGTCATCCGCGCCCAGGTGGCGATGGCGTCGCGCTCTTTCAGCAGGTCGTCGGAGGTCTTCGGGGTGCGGAAGAACGGCATGGTCACCCCGCCGTTGCCGGTGTCGGTGGGGCAGGTGAGGGTGCCGACGTGCTCACCGGTGTGCAGCGCGTCGTACAGCCGGGCGGTCATGCGGATGGAGTTGCGGAACGCCGGGTGGTTGGTGAAGTCCTTGACGCGCTCGCCGTGCAGCCAGATCTCGCGGCCGTCCTTGATCGACTCGATGTACTCGTCGCCGGTCATCGGTCGCGTGGCGAAGTTCTGCTGCCGGTTCGCCGGGGCGTCGGCGGCGACGTTGACCTCGGAACGGTCGATCGCGTTCTCGTCGGGACGGGACTCGAGGGTGGTCATGGCTGTCTCCTTGCGAATGGGACGTGACTGGGATGGAAGATGCGGGGTCAGCGGACGGCGGTGTCGACGTGCAGCGGGGTGAACCGGGTCCGGGCGTCGAACCAGCCGCTGTGCGGGTCGTCCATCGACCCGTTCCACGCCGCGGAGGCGCTCGGTGCGCCGAGTTCGTGGAAGGTGCTGCGGTAGAACAGCAGCGGCTCGGTGTCGCGGCACTGCGCGTCGACGATCTCGCCGATGTAGATGACGTGGTCGCCGCCGTCGTACTCGCGCCACGGAACGCAGGACAGGGTTGCCGCTGCTCCGGTGAGCACCGGTGCGGTGGGGCCGTCCTCGAACACCGGGCCGGGGGTCTGCGGCCGGCCGGCGAAGTGCAGGGCGGTGTCGACCTGGTCGGCGGCGAGGATGTTCACCGCGAACGGCGCGCCGGAGAGGAAGGCGCACGCCTTGGACGTCCGGGTCAGGGTGACCTGGCACAGGCGGGGCTCGAGGGAGACCGCGGTGAACGCGGTGACCGTTGCGCCGTGCGGGGTGCCCTCGTGGTTGGCGCAGGTGATCACGGTGACGCCACTTGCGAACTGTCCGAAGATGTTTCGGAGCCGACGCTGATCCATTTCGGCGCTCCTTGCCGGTCGTTCCGTCGTGATGTGATGTAGACCATAGGAGCGGTCGGACGGCCTTCGCGATCCGCTGAGCGCGGTCGCTATCCGTTCGACGCGGTCGTCATGACGAACGACGCTGTTTGCCCGGGGACGTGTTGCTCATCACACTGGGTAGTAGTGTTCGCGGACACGGGCTGAAAGCCCTCGGACGACACGGGCTGAAAGCCCTCGGACGACACGGGCTGAAAGCCCTCGGACGACACGGGCTGAAATGCCCCGAGGATGCAGGGCCGAAGGTCCCGAGAATGCACACGGGAGGTGCACACGTGGTGTCGACGCCGGAGCCGGTCGACTGGGACGAGGCCGAGCATGTGGTGTCCGACGCGTATTTCCCGCACACCCTGACCCCGCTCGCACGAGGTTCGGAACCCCATGTCAACGTGCGGTCGCTGCAGCTCGGTCCGCTGCGGCTCGCGCGTATCGGCTGGGGGGCCGAGGTCGCGGTGGATTCGGATCATCCGGGTGCGTACGCGGTCAACATCCCGCTGTCCGGCCACATCGAGTCGGTGGCGGCGGGACAGGAAGTGAGTTCCGCCCAGGGGCAGGCCTCGGTGTTCCGGCCCGACACGGCGGCGCGGATCACCCGGTGGACCGAGGACTGCGAGATCGTCGGAGTCAAGCTCGACCGTGACTACCTCGACCGCGAGATGCACCGGATCCTCGGTCGTCCCGACCTCGGGCTGCCCGACCAGGTGGACCTGACGAGCGAGGCGGGGCGGAGCTGGATGGCCCTGCTGCAGTCGGTGGTCGAGCAGCTGCGGGCGGACGAGGGGCTGTGGCGCAACCCCCTCGTCGCCGACCAGCTTTCCGGGGCGCTGACCTCGGCATTCGTGCTCGCCGTGATGCCGAACGCGGGTGCCGGCACGGCGGCGCGGCCACGGATCGTCAAGCGCGTTCTCGACCGCATCCACGAGGACCCGGCGCAGCCGTGGACCACCGCGGACATGGCCGAGCTGGCGGGTGTGAGTGTGCGCCGGCTGCAGGAGGGCTTCCGCGAGTACCTCGGTGTCTGTCCCCGCGACTACCTGCTCGATCTGCGGCTCGAGCGGATCCACGAGGAACTCGCGGCCGGCGACCCGGCGACGACGTCGGTCACGGACGTGGCCCTGCGCTGGGGGATGACCCACACCGGCCGATTCGCGGCCGCCTACCGCCGCAAGTACGGGGTGGCGCCGTCGGCGACCCTGCGGGGTTGACGCGCCCTATCCGCGGTATCCGAGGTCGGCGCCGAGGGCGTGCGCGGACTTCATCAGGCATTCCGCGGCGAGCTCGCGGAACTCCCCGGGTGTGTGCCGGGCCGTCGATGTCGAGCAGGCGAGCACGCCGACCACGGTGCCGGTCGCGTCCCGGACCGGCGCCGCGGCCGAGATCAGCCCCTCCTCGAGCTCGGCGGAGGTGAGCGCGTAGCCCTGGGCACGCACGCGCGCGAGCTCGGCGCGCAATTCGTCGGCGTTGCGCACGGTGGCGGTGGCGAGCTTCTCGAAGCGGGTCGCGGCGACGACCTGCTCGACGAGTTCCTCGGGTGCCCACGCCAGCAGCGCCCGGCCCATCGACGTGGCGTACGCCGGGACCCGGGTGCCGACCGAGACGTTGATGCTCATGATGCGGCGCACGGGGACGCGGGCGGCGTAGACGACCTCCGCGCCGTCGAGCACCCCGAGGGAGGCGGATTCGCCGGTGTACTCGGCGATCTCCACCAGTCGCGGCATGGCCGCCTCGACCAGGGCGTGGGAGGCGGAGTAGTGCTGGCCGATGCTGAGCACGCGCGGGGTCAGCGACCAGCGGCTGCCGGTGCTGGTCACGTAGCCGAGCTTCTGCAGGGTGAGCAGGATGCGGCGCACCGCAGGGCGGGACAGGTCGGTCTTCGCTGCCAGTTCGGCGAGGGACGGGGTGGGATGCCGCTCGTCGAACGCGAGCAGCACCGCGAAGCCCCGTTCGATGCTCTGGACGAAATCCCGGTCCTGACTAGGCATTGTGGTCTCCTACCTGCGGTTTCGGGCAATCCGGGCGCCCGGGTGTTGACAATCACCTGTGACTGGACGCACAGTGTGTGTACGCACTGCGATACGGAAGTACGCACAGCGTACAACCCGAGTGGCGAGAGCGCCAGCCCCGCGATCACCACCCACAGCTTTCGCGACCACCGTTCGAGCCTCGCCGAGGAGGACACATGACCACCACCGAAAACCCCACCGCCCACGCCTCGGGCAACGCCGCCACCGACAAGTTCAAGAGCGAGCGGGTCTCGTCGGACACGTCGGTCGAGCGCGCCGCTGCCATCTACAAGGACGTGCTCGGTGCGTTCGCCGAGATCATCCACAAGCACCAGGTCACCTACGACGAGTACCGGGTGCTCAAGCAGTGGATGATCGACGTCGGCGAGTACGGCGAGTGGCCGCTGTGGCTGGACGTCTTCGTCGAGCACGAGATCGAGGAAGTGCACTACAACCGCAAGCACTTCTCCGGCACCAAGGGCAGCATCGAGGGCCCCTACTACGTGCCGGACTCGCCGAAGCTGCCGGCCAAGTGCACCATGCCGATGCGCGAGCAGGACAAGGCCGCCGAGGCGCTGATCTTCAAGGGCCAGGTCACCGACCTCGAGGGCAAGGGCCTGCAGGGCGCCACCGTCGAGCTGTGGCACGCCGACGAGGAGGGCTACTACTCGCAGTTCGCCCCCGGCATCCCCGAGTGGAACCTGCGCGGCACCATCGAGTGCGACGACGAGGGCAACTTCGAGATCACCACGCTCAAGCCCGCGCCCTACAAGATCCCGGCCGACGGCCCGACCGGCTGGTTCATCGACTCCTACGGCGGCCACCCGTGGCGTCCCGCCCACCTGCACCTCATGGTGAAGGCTTCGGGCAAGCGCGCCATCACCACCCAGCTCTACTTCCAGGGCGGCGAGTGGGTCGAGGACGACGTCGCGACCGCGACCAAGCCCGAGCTGATCCTGGACCCGCAGCCGAACGCCGACGGCGTCGACGAGGTGACCTACAACTTCGCGCTCGACCCCGAGGCCTGAGCACTCCTGTGAACCGGGTCCACGAGTGGTGACGAATGCCGGTGTCCGCCAAGGGCACCGGCATTCGTCGTCGCGGAGGCCCGGCTGTTGCCCGCATCACCGCCGAAATCCGATTGTGAGCTGTTCGATGTCCGACCCCGACCTGAAGATCGTCTCGATCGATACGACGATCGTCGACGTACCGCTCGTGCGTCCCCACAAGTTCGCCACCACCACCGCCGAGAAGCAACCCATCCTGCTCGTGGCGATCACCACCGCGGGCGGGGTCACCGGCCACGGAGAGGGCGTCGTCCCCGGCGGTCCGTGGTGGGGCGGCGAATCCGTCGAGACCATGAAGGCGATCGTCGACCGCTACATCGCCCCCTACATCACCGGCCGCGGCGTCGACGAGATCAGCGGCATCATGGTCGACATCGAACGCGTCGTCTCCGGCGCCCGTTTCGCCAAGGCGGCCGTCGACGTCGCCCTGCACGACGCGTGGGCCCGCGCCCTCGGCGTCGGGGTGCACACCCTGCTCGGTGGCGCCTTCCGCACCGGCGTCGACGTGCGGTGGGCGCTCGGTGCGGCACCGGTCGAAGAAATCCTCGAGGAGGTCGAGGAGAAGATGGCGGCACGGCTGAACTTCGCGTTCAAGCTCAAGATGGGCGCGCTCGACCCGAAGGTCGACACCGAACGCGTCGTCACGATCGCTCAGGCCCTCGAGGGCAAGGCCGGCGTGAGCATCGACGTCAACGCCCGCTGGGACCGGTTCACCGCGCTGCGATACGTTCCGCAACTCGTCGACGGCGGTGTCGAGCTCATCGAGCAGCCCACCCCCGGCGAGCAGCGTGAAGTGCTCGCCGAGATCAACCGGCTCGTGTCCGCCCCGGTGATGGCCGACGAGTCCGTGCAGACCCCGCACGACGCCCTCGAGATCGCCAAGCTCGGGGCCGCCGACGTCATCGCCCTCAAGACCACCAAGTGCGGTGGTCTGCAGCGCAGCAAGGAGGTCGTGGCGGTCGCGAAGGCTGCCGGAATCCGCTGCCACGGCGCCACTTCGATCGAAGGACCCATCGGCACCGCGGCATCCGTCCACTTCGCCTGCGCCGAGCCGGGAATCAACTACGGCACCGAACTGTTCGGGCCGCAGCTGTTCGCCGTCGAACTCCTGCAGACCCCGCTGGACTACTCCGAGGGTCAGGTGCACCTGCCCCAGGGACCCGGCCTCGGCGTCGAACTCGACATGGACGTCGTCAAGCACCTCGCCCGCGACTGACCACCCCGTGCGCGGTTCCGGTAGCACCCGCTACCGGAACCGCGCACGGCCCGAAAGGAGTACCGACCATGGCACTGTTCCACGTTCGCATGGACGTCGACATCCCCCGCGACCTCGACCCCGAGGTGCGCGCCGAGACCGTCGCGCGGGAGAAGGCATACAGCCAGGAACTGCAGCGCGAGGGCAAGTGGCGGGAGATCTGGCGCATCGTCGGCAAGTACAGCAACATCAGCATCTTCGACGTCGACTCCGCCGACGAACTCCACGAGATCCTGTGGAACCTGCCGCTGTTCCCGTACATGAACATCGAGATCATGCCGCTGACCAAGCACGGGTCCGACATCAAGGACCAGTGACGCCCGGCAGGCCATACTCGGGTAATGGACCTGCCGCTGCACGACGTCTACGCCGAACCCACCCTCGCGGATCTGATGCCGTCCGTCCTCGCGTCCGCGGGGGTGCCCGGTGAGGCCAACCGTCTCGCCCTCCCCGAGCAGTCCCGCACCGTCGTGCTGCTCGTCGACGGCATGGGGTGGAACCTCCTGCGACGAAATGCGGCCGCCGCCCCCTTTCTCACCGGCCTCGACGGCCGGCCGATCCGCGCCGGATTTCCCACCACCACCGCGGTGAGCATCGCCTCGCTCGGCACCGGCCTGGCCTCCGGCGCCCACGCCGTGACCGGCTACCAGTCCTACGTCGAGGAGATCGACGCCCCGTTCAACTGGCTGCGCTGGACCCTCGCGGGGACCGCCGTCGATCAGCGCGAGCGATTCGTCCCCGAATGGATACAGCCCCACCCGACGGTGTTCGAACGCGCCGACGCGGCCGGGCTGACGGTGACCACCGTCGTGCCCCGCAGTTTCGACGGCAGCGGCCTCACCCGGGCCGTGCTGCGCGGCGGCAACTTCGTCGGTGTCTCCGCCTACGGTGACCTGCTCGCCCACGTCGTCGCCGCCGTCACCGCCGACGACCGCACCCTCGTCTACTGCTACCTCGGCGAGGTCGACACGGTCGGGCACCTGTACGGACCCGAGTCCCCCTCCTGGACCGCGCAGCTGACCGTCGTCGACCGGTTCGTCGAGCAGCTCGTCGCTGCCCTGCCCGCCGGGACGCGGCTGCTGATCACCGCCGATCACGGCATGATCGACGCCTCCCGGGGCCGGCGCGTCGACTTCGACCATCTCCCCGCTCTCGCGGAGGACGTCGACGTGATCGCGGGCGAACCCCGCTGCCGGCATGTGCACACCCGGCGACCCGGCGCGGTGCTCGAGCGGTGGCGCAACGAACTCGGGGACGACCTGTGGGTCGGCACCCGCGACGACGTGATCGCCGGCGGACTGTTCGGCCCGGACCCCTCGCCCGCCGCGTGCCGGCGCATCGGTGACGTCGTCGCGATCGGGCTCGGCGAGTCCACGGTGATCCGTACCGACGGCGAGCTGGTCATGTCGCAGCTGCCCGGACAGCACGGTGCGCTGACCGACGAGGAGCTCCTGGTGCCGTTGCTGCAGGTCTGAGGCGGCGGATACGTGTGACGGAGAGTACCTCGACCGGGTGCCGGACCCGTCCTATCGTGGCGTACATGCGCACCCACGGATCGACGATCTGGCACTGGACGGTGAGCCTGCGGGCCATCCTCGTCTTCTGGTTCGTGCGGATCTTCGTCAAGCCGCTGTTCGCCTACTGGCCGGCCACCGACCGCGGGATCGAGGCCCTCAGCCGGCTCGACCGTCGCGTGGACAAGATGCTGCCCCGCCCGCGCAACGTCGACATCGATCCCCTCACCCTCGGCGGGGTTCCCAGTGAACGCATCGAACCGCCGCGTCCCGCCGCGGACTCCCTCGCCGGTGCGACGATCCTCTACTTCCACGGTGGCGCTTTCGTCTTCTGCGGGCTCGCCACGCACCGCACGGTGTGTTCGCTGCTCGCCACCGAATCGGGGGTGCCGGTGTACTCCGTCGCCTACCGGCAGCTACCTGTCGGTTCGATCGGGACGTCCGTCATCGACGCGATGGCCGCGTACACCGGGCTGCTCGAGACGGCCGAGGACCCCACGCGCATCGTCGTCGCCGGCGACTCGGCCGGAGGTTACCTGGCGATGAAGGTCGCCGAGATCGCCGCGCTGCGCGGCATGATCCGCCCGGCCGCGGTGATCGGCTACTCGCCGCTGCTCAACCTCGATCTCGAGGAGCACGATCCCGACTTCATGAAGCGCGACGCGTACCTGCCGATGCGGCAGGTGGAGAAGCTGCGCGACCGCTGGCTCGCCGGCCCCGATCACATCGAAGGCGCCCAGTCCCCGGTCCGCGCCGATCCGGCACTGTTCCCGCCCACGTTCTTCTCCGTCGCCGAATACGAGATCACCCGCCCCGACGTCGAGATCATGACCGAGGCGTTCGACGAGGTGGGCACGACGGTCGAGACGCACCTGTGGGCCGGTCAGGTGCACGCCTTCCCCGTCATCGGGCAGGTGCTGCCCGAGGCGCGGACACTGCTGCAGCACAGCATCGACTTCGCGCGGCGCACCGTCGTCGCGGAGGAGCGTCGCCACACGGCGTGATCCTGGGTGCCCGACCCCCGGGTGGCCGACCCCCTGGGTGGCCGACCCCCTGGGTGGCCGACCCCCTGGGTGGCCGAATGTCACATTCGGTCGACTGCATCGACGCGATGTGACATTCGGCCACATCCACAACCACAACCACAATCACGCATTGGTGTTCACCGGGTCCGGGGTTGTGGGGAACCCAGCGGACGGGGGACCGTCGTCACCGGCCGCGCACGTGAGACCGAGGGTGTAGGCGCTCATCGACAGCGACCCGTACGCGAAGCCGTCGATCAGCGGTTCGACGAGGTCCTCGCCCACGCCCGCCAGGCCCGCGAAGTACAGCAGCGGCAGGAAGTGGTCCGGGGTGGGAACCGCGTGGTCGAAGTCCGCGTGCCCGTCGAGGGCTGCGACTCCCTCGGGGCGGTCCATGACCATGACCCGCGCGGCCGCGTCGAACCGGTGCGCCCAGTCGAACCCCTCGTCCGGGCGGCGACGATCCATGCCGGCCAGGTTGTGCACGATGTTGCCGCTGCCGACGATCAGCACGCCGCGGTCACGCAGTGGGGCGAGCTTCGCGCCGAGCTCGAGGTGGTAGTCGAAGTCGCGGTAGGCGTTCAGGCTCAACTGCACCACCGGCACGTCCGCCTCGGGGAAGGCGTGGGTGAGCACCGACCAGGTGCCGTGGTCGACACCCCACGAGTCGACGTCCGCACCCACCCACGTCGGATGGACGACGTCGGCGATCTCCTCGGCCAGTTCCGGCAGCCCGGCCGCGGGGTAGTCGACGTCGAACAGCTCCTGCGGGAATCCGTAGAAGTCGTGGATGGTGCGCGGGTTCGGCATCGCGGTCACCGCGGTGGCGTTGATGTACCAGTGCGCCGAGATCGCGAGTATCGCCCGGGGCGTCGGCACCGCGGAACCGAACGCCCGCCACGCCCTGGTGTAGCGATTCGACTCGAGCGCGTTCATCGGGCTGCCGTGGCCGACGAACGCGGCCGGCATGCGCGCGGACGGAGCGGCTGTCACCTCAGCCGAGCCTCGGTCGGAGCCATTCCACCAGGTCGTCGAGTACCTGCTTCTTCTCCGGCTCGTTGAACACCTCGTGGTAGAGGCCCTCGTACAACTTGAGCGTCACGTCCTGCGACCCGACCAGGTCGGCGACGAGCCGGCTGCCGGACGGCGCGGTGAGCCGGTCCTCGGTGCCGTGCTGCAGCAGGATCGGCAGATCCAGCGCGGGGAGCCGGGCCGGCAGGCTCTCTCCCGTGGTGACCAGTGCGCGGGCGATGCCGGCGGGTACGAGACCGTGGTGCACGAGCGGATCGGCTTCGTACGCGGCGACGACGTCGGGGTCGCGCGAGATGCCCGCCGAGTCGAGCTTCTGCACCGGCAGCTGCGGTAGGACGCGCCCGATCACCTTGCCGAGTGCGACGACGGGCCGCGGCGTGCCGGAGGTGACGTCGACGGCGGGACCGGACAGTGCGAGGGCCGTGAGCTCGTCGGGGTGCTCGAGCGCATAGGCCAGGGCGATGGCTCCGCCCATCGAATGGCCCAGCAGGACCCGCGGCAGGCCGGGCTGATCGAACGCGGCGATGCCGACCAGGCGATGCACGTCGCCGGTGAACTGGTCCATGTCCCGCACGAACACTCGTCGGCCGCCCGAGCGGCCGTGCCCGCGGTGGTCGAGGGCGTAGACGACGAGACCCAGCTCGCCGAGGCGCTCGACCACGTGGTCGTACCGGCGGGCGTGCTCACCGAAGCCGTGGCAGAGCACCAGCACGCCCGCGGGGTCGCCGTCGGGCGACCACACGTCGTACACGACGCGGGTGCCGTCGGCACTGGTGAACGAGGTCTCGGTTCGCTGCATGATCGCTCCTCACCGCGTGGGTCCGCCGCCGGCTCGGGCCATCCTTCCACGAAACGGCACCGGATCGGTACGCATTGCGACGACCGCGCGGCGGTGTTCAGCTCTCCGGTCCCGGTGGTGTCCGGCTGGTCATCGACTGGTGCAGCGCGAGGATCAGGCTCGACATGGCCGCCGATCGGGGCGCGTCGTTGCGGAGTACCCCGCACACGGGGATGCTGAGCCGGTTGCGCGCCTCGCGCATGTAGGCCAGGCCGGTCCGGGGGGTCTCCGCGGCGGTGCTCGGGTACAGAACCGTCCACGCCCGCGGATTGGTGATGACGTCGAGGGTGGCGGTGTGGTCGCTCGCGATCGACGGCCCGAGCTGCACCCGGCGTCCCACCGCCCGGAAGGCGTCCTCGATCACCGTGTGGATGAGCACCTGGCTGTGCCGGGGCGGCAGGAGCAGCGGGTAGGGCGCGAGATCGCCGAGGTCGACGGTGGAGAACGCGGAGAGCGGGTGCCGGCTCGACGTGACGATGACCAGATCCTCGATGCCCAGGTCCACGGTCTCGAGTCCGGGGCGGTCGACGCCGCCCCTGATCAGGGCGATGTCGGCGTCGCCGCCGGCGACGGCGTCGATCCGGTCGGCGAAGCTCTTGATGACGAACTCGATGTCGACCGCCGGGTACTGCTCCCGGACATGCGCGATGGCGTCGAGGCTCTGGGATGCGAAGGTCATGTTCGCGGCGATCCGGATGCGGTTGCGCGGCTCGCGCGCCACCGAGAACGCCTGCGCTTCGAGGCTCAGCACCTGCTGGGCGATGGGGACCAGGCGCGAGCCGGCCGGGGTCAGCCGCACCATCCGCGTCGACCGCTCGAACAGCGACGCACCGAGTTCCTTCTCGAGCCGAGTGATCTGATGGCTGATCGCGGACTGGGAGATGAAGCACTTCTGGGCGGCCTTGCTGAAGCTCAGCTCCTCGCTGACGGCGAGGAAGTACCGGAGCTGCCGGAAATCCATACCTCCATCCTACTTATGAGCGATCGAGATAAGAGCTCCCCGAATTCGGCAGGTTGGTGGCCTCGACGGCCTCCCGTCCATACGGTGGGTGTCATACATCGACTTCAGTGTGGAGGTAGAGGTAATCGTGAGTAGCACAGCAGTGACCGACCGGACCGAGGTCGTCGTCGTCGGTTCGGGCTTCGGCGCGCTGGCGACGGCGAAGAAGCTCGCCAAGGCCGGGACGCCGTTCGTCCTGATCTCCGAGACCACCGAACATCTCTTCCAGCCCCTGCTGTACCAGGTCGCCACCGGTGTCCTCTCGGCCGGGGAGATCGCTCCGTCGATCCGCTCCATTCTCGCGAAGTACCCGAACGCGGACGTGCGGCTCGGCCGCGTCGTCGACGTACGGCCCGACGAGCACGAGGTCGACTACGTCGCCGGCGGCACCGTGCACACGGTCGGTTACCGGTCGCTCGTCGCAGCGACGGGCGCCCGGCAGGCGTACTTCGGCCGCGACGAGTTCGAGAAGGTCACCTACGCCCTCAAGACCGTGGAGGACGCCGAGCGGCTCCGCCGGCAGATCCTGCGGTGCTTCGAGGAGGCGCACACCACCACCGACCCGGAGCGCCGCCGCAACCTGCTGAGCTTCGTGGTCATCGGTGCCGGCGCGACGGGCGTCGAGCTCGCCGGCCAGATCAAGGAACTCGCGGGCCGCTACTTCGAGCAGTCGTTCCACGACATCAGCGCCGACGACGTGTCCGTCACCCTCGTCGAGGGCGCGGGCGAGGCCCTCCCGGCCTTCGGTGGCAAGCTCAGCGAGTACACCAAGCAGTCGCTGCAGAAGTCGGGCGTCGACGTCGTGCTCGACACGTTCGTCACCGACATCGACGAGCACGGTGCCACCCTGAAGGCGAAGAACGACGAGGAGCGCCGGATCACCGCCGAGACCATCATCTGGTCGGCCGGGGTGCGTGCCAACGACTTCGCCGGCGTCCTCGCCGAGCGCACCGGCTGCGCCACCGACCGCGCGGGCCGGCTGCTGGTCAACCCGGATCTCACCGTGGGCGGCTACGCCGACGTGTACGCCATCGGCGACATGACGTCGCTGAACAACCTGCCGGGGCAGTCGCCCGTCGCGATGCAGGGCGGCCGCCACGTCGCCCGGACCATCCTCGGCAAGCAGGGCAAGGGCACCCCGTTCAAGTACCGGGACAAGGGCAGCATGGCCATCATCAACCGCTTCCGCGCGATCACCCGCGTCGGAAAGATCGAGCTGAGCGGCTTCGTCGCCTGGGTGCTGTGGCTGGCCGTGCACCTGGTCTACATGGTGGGCTTCCGCAACCGCTACGTCGCAGTGATGTCGTGGTTCGGATCCTTCCTCGGTCACCGTCGCCCCCACTTCCACTACGCGCAGGAAGCGGTGAGGCTCGACGCGGACGTCCCCGACGACATGACCGTCTCCGCTGTACCGACCCGGGTGGACCGCGCTCCCGAGAAGAAGCCGGAACCCGAGAAGGTCAGCGTCCGGTAGGACGACTCGACGAGACACCGGGCCCCGTGCCGTTCACCACGAACGGCACGGGGCCCGGTCTTCTCGCGCCCGGGAGTGGTCCGTTCGCCGGAAAGGCGGCGGGTGGATGTGGTTGGATGCGGCATGACGACTCTCGCCGAGAAGGCCGTAGCGCTGAAGTCCCTGCACGTCCCGGGTGACCCGGTGGTGCTGCCGACCGTGTGGGACGCCTGGTCGGCGAATCTGGCCGTGCAGGCCGGTTTTTCCGCGTTGACGATGGGCAGTCATCCGGTCGCCGACTCGGTCGGCAAGCCGGACAACGAGGGGATGACGTTCGAGGAGCTGCTGACCCGGGTCCGGCAGGTCACTGCGGCGGTCGACGTCCCGATCTCGGTGGACGTGGAGGCCGGCTACGGTGAGGTCCCTGCTCGCATCGTCGAGGGGCTGCTGGGTGCGGGTGCTGTCGGGTTGAACATCGAGGACACCGTGCACAGTGAGGGCGGCCGGCTGCGCGAGCCGGCCGAGCACGCCGAGTACGTGGCTGGGTTGCGTGCCGCCGCCGACGCCGCGGGGGTGCACCTGGTGGTCAATGCCCGCACCGATCTGTTCGTCAAGAAGGTCGGGGCCGAGTCGGACCGGGTGGACCGGGCGATCGACCGTCTGAAGCTGGCCGCCGACGCAGGCGCCGATGTGCTCTATCCGGTCGGCTTCCACAGCGACGAGATACAGCGGCGCCTGACGTCGGAACTGCCGTTGCCGGTCAATGCGATCGCCCACCCGGCGAAGAACGATCTCGCGTCGTTCGCTGCTCTCGGCGTTGGCCGGATCAGCTTCGGGCCGTTGCTGCAGGCCACTTTGGCCGAGCGGACGGGCGAGCTGCTGGGGCGGTGGCGCTGACCGGTTCCGCAGCGCGCGTTCACCGACCGCGCCGCGGGTAGACTCCCGGCATTGTGGGAGAGCCTGGAGAACGCGACGCCGTGGACGCCATCGTCGCGCACTGGGCGGTGGCCCGTCCCGAACTCGACGTCTCGGGGCTGAAGGTCTTCGGGCGTCTGCATCGGAGTTTCCTCGTCTACAAGGCCCGGATCGCGCCCACCTTCGAGGAGCACGGGATCAACGATTCGGGATTCGACGTCCTCGCCTGCCTGCGCCGCGCAGTGCCCCATCATCGGCTCACCGCGGGGGAGCTCGCCGAGCAGACGCTGGTCACCACCGGAGGGCTGTCGCTGCGGGTGAACCGGCTCGAGGAGGCGGGCCTGGTGACCCGATCGAAGGACAGCCAGGACGCCCGCGTCGTGTACGTCGAGCTCACCTCTGCCGGCGCCGCGCTCGTCGACTCGGTGGCCGACGCGCACTTCGCCAAACTGCGCGCGATGCTCGGCGACCTCGACGCGGGCGAGCGCGAGACGCTGGCGCGTCTGCTCGCCCGTCTGGAGCGCTCTGCCCGCGCGGCCGAGTTCGATGCTGCTGCCGATTCGGGTGCCGATCGTCGGGTCTGACGGTCCGGCCGACAAAAAATTTCGAGAAGGGCTATGACGCCCGCCACACCGCTGTGACCTGCATCTCCTCCGTTTCGCGGCCGTGAATGCGGCGTAACAACCGGCTGATCTGGGCGTTCGAGCCTTGACCTCTTTGCGCTAAGACGCTACAAATCTCTTAGTGCAAAGATATCGATTCGGCGCGCCCCACCCACCGCGAACACCGTGGTCCGCGTCCCTCCCCACCGAACGGACCTCCCTCATGCCCATTGCATACGCGTCCCCCCTCCAGGCGGGAACCGCCGAGCACGCCGAGTCCGTCGACACGGTCGACGAGATCCTCGTCGCCGGCCGCTGGCGGCGCGGCCTCGGGGAGCGCCTCGACTCCGTCGACCCCGCGACGGGCCGGGTCTTCGCCGGCTTGCACACGGCGACCGTCGACGACGTCGACCAAGCTGTCACCGAGGGACTTCGGGCCGCGCACGGCGGATGGTCGTCGCTGCTCCCGCACGAACGGGCCCGGGTGCTGCACCGCATCGGCAACGCCCTCGACGGCGAGGCCGAACGCGTCGCCCGGTTGCAGACCCTCGACACGGGCAAGACCCTGGCCGAGACCCGGGCTCTGGTTGCCAGCGCCGCCAACACCTTTCGCTACACGGCGGCCGCTCTCGAGACGATGGACTCGGCCGTGACCACGCCCCGGGGGCCGTGGCTGACCATGTCGACGTACCAGCCGATGGGTGTCGTCGCCGCGATCACGCCGTGGAACTCCCCGATCGCGTCCGACGCACAGAAGATCGCCCCCGCGCTCGCCGCCGGCAACGCCGTCGTGAGCAAGCCGCCGGTGTGGGCCCCGTGGGTGACCCTGCTCCTCGCCCGCATCTGCGAGTCGGCCGGTCTGCCCGCCGGCGTCCTCTCGGTCCTGCCGGGTTCGGGGCGCACGGTCGGTGAGGCGCTGGTCCGGCATCCCGATGTCGCCAAGGTCAGTTTCACCGGCGGCACCGACACCGGTCGCCACCTCGCGCACCTGGCCGCCGACAAGCTCATGCCGATCACGCTCGAACTCGGCGGCAAGTCCCCGACGATCGTGTTCGAGGACGCCGACCCCGAACAGGCCGTCGCCGGCGTGCTCTACGGCATCTTCTCCTCGACCGGGCAGAGCTGCATCGCCGGATCGCGGATCTTCGTGCACCGCAGCATCGCCGAGACCTTCACCGCCGAACTCGTCCGGCGCGCAGGGGCGCTGCGCCTCGGACCCGGCACCGACCCGCGCACCCGGGTGGCCCCGCTGGTCACCTTCGCCCACCGGGACCGGGTGGCCGCCATGGTCGACGACGCCGTCGCCGACGGGGCCCGGGTGCTGTGCGGGGGCGCGATCCCGACCGACGAGCGGCTCACCTGCGGTGCGTACTACCCGCCCACGGTGCTCGCCGGGGTCGACAACGCCGCGACGATCTGCCGCGAGGAGGTCTTCGGCCCGGTGGCCGTCGTGCTGCCCTTCGACGACGAGGAGGACCTGATCGCGCAGGCGAACGACTCGGTGTACGGGCTGGCCTGCGGCATCTGGACCGCGGACTACCGACGGGCGTGGCGCGTGGCCGGCGCGGTGAAGGCGGGCACCGTCTGGATCAACACCTACAAGCAGTTCAGCATCTCGACCCCCTTCACCGGTCTCGGCGACAGCGGTCTCGGCACCGAGAAGGGACGCGAGGGCATCCGCCAGTACTGCGACCAGAAGAGTATCTACCTCGACCTGTCCGGCGACCCGATCGCCTGGGCCACCCCCGACCCGACAGAAACCCGAAAGGACCCCTCCCGGTGACCGATTCGACGACCGCGACCCACGACCGCACCGCTCACCCGTACAGTCCCGCCTACGCCGCCGCCGGCTTCGGGTTCGTCTCCGGCGCCCTGTCGGTCGACGAACACGGCATCGCCGTCGACGGCACGACCGCCGCCCTCGACGCCGCGATCGCCCGCCTCGGCGAGCGCCTGGCGACCATCGGCATGACCCTGTCCGACGTCGTCAAGACGACGTACTTCGTGACCGACGTGACGCTCCGCGACCAGGCGAACCGCCACTACGAGAAGATCTTCGCCGCTCCCCGCCCAGCCCGCTCGTTCGTCGAGGTCGCCGCCCTGCCCTACGGCGCCACCGTCGAGATCGAAGCCGTCGCGTACCGCGCCTGAACCACCCACCGCACGAAAGGACCACCGACATGGCCGCACCCGAGAAGACCGATCTCGAAACCCTCATCGACTCCTGCATCGCCAGCCGTGACAGCCGCTACGAGGACTGGGACACCCTCGGCTTCCAGGCCGCCAAGGGCGGAGACCGCTTCAAGCGCGCCCAGATCCGCTACATCGGGTCCGGTGCCACCGGCAACCACGAGGGCGACGCCCGCACGCTGCCCGCCGAGCACTTCACCCTGTCCAACATGCGGCTGCCCGCCGGCGCGGTGGGGCCCGAGCACACCCACCACGACGTCGAAGAGGTGTTCTTCGTGCTCGAGGGCGAGCTCGAGGTCGCGGTCCACGACGTCGAGGACGGCACCCGCAAGGCCGTCCGCCGGCTCGGTTACCGCGACATGATCCGCGTGCCCGCCGGAGTGCCGCGCAGCCTCGCGAACGTCGGCGACACCGACGCGCTGTTCTGCGTGATCATCGGCGCCGCCAAGCCGCAGCTGCCCACCTACCCGCCGAGCTCGGAGATGTACGGCGTCACCCGCTGACGCCACCGAGAAGACCCGCCGACAGGGAGATCCCCGATGGAGCAGTCCGTCCGACGTCGCCTCCGCGTCCACCAGAAAACCTGGGAGGCAGACGGAGTCACCAGCGTGACGTTCGTCGATCCGACCGGCGCCGCGTTGCCGCAGTGGCAGCCGGGTGCGCATCTCGCCCTGCACCTGCCGAACGGGGTGGTGCGCGAGTACTCGCTGTGCTCGGATCCGCAGGACACCACGCGCTGGTCGGTCGCGGTGCTGCGCGCCGAGCGTTCCCGCGGCGGCAGCGCCTACGTGCACGAATCGTTGCAGATCGGCGCGGAGATCGACGTCGACGGACCGCGCAGCGCCTTCGCCCTCGACGACGCCGCGACCGAACACGTCCTCGTGGCCGGCGGTATCGGCATCACCCCGATCGTCGCGATGATGCGGCAACTGCGGGCCGAGGGACGGCCGTGGCGCCTGCTCTACGCCGGACGCTCCCGGGCGGCGATGGCGTTCGTCGACGAGATCGCCGCCGGACCCACCGGGCAGGTGACCGTCCACGCCGACGACGAGGCCGGTGGTCTGCCGGACCTCGCGGGGACGCTGTCGGGTCTCGCCCCGACCGCCGTCGTCTACTGCTGCGGACCGGCACCGCTCATCGATGCGGTCACCGCCGCGGTCCCGGACCCCGGTCAGGTCCGCACCGAGCGGTTCGCGGCCCCGGAACCGGCGCCGCGCTCGGGGGAGGACACCGCCTTCGACGTGATCGTCGAGAGCACCGGCCGGCGCATCCCGGTGCCGCCGACCGTGTCGGTGCTCGACGCCCTCACCGCCGCCGGTGTGCCCGTGCCGAACTCGTGCACCGAAGGTATCTGCGGGACGTGCGAAGTCGGGGTGATCAAAGGCGACGTGGACCACCGCGACTTCCTGCTCACCGAGTCCGAGCACGCCGCCGGATCGACGATGTTTCCGTGCGTGTCCCGGTGCCGCTCTGCCGAACTCGTGCTGGATCTGTGAGAAGGGAACCGGAACGCATGTATCACCACCAACTTCCGCGCTACAGCGACTCGCCCGTCTGCCGGCTGCGCGCCCTGCGCTCGGTCACCCTGTCGGTGCCGGATCCGGCCGCCTCGCGGGACTTCTACCACGAGGCCTGGGGGCTGACGACCGTCGAGGCCGACGGGGATCGATTCTGGTTGCGCGCCACCGGCCCCGAGCACCACGTGCTGACGGTCGAACGGGGGGAGACCAACGCCCTCGGGCGCATCAGCCTCGCCGTCGCCACCCCGCGTGAGATCGACGACGCCGCACTGGCCCTCGACCGGCTCGGCATCCCGATGCTGCGCACACCGGGCCCCCTCGACGACGCCGGCGGCGGCTACGGGCTGCAACTGGTCGATCCGGAGGGACGCTGCCTCGAGCTGTCGGCCGATACCCACGCCGTCACCGAGCAGGAACCGGCGGGACGCCGCGCCGTTCCCCGCAAGATCGCCCACGTCGTGCTCAACACGACCGACATCGAACGCACCACCGCCTTCTACACCCAGGTGCTCGGCATGCGGGTCTCCGACTGGTCGGAGCGGCAGATGTCCTTCCTCCGCTGCAACTCCGACCACCACGTCATCGCGCTCAACCGGGCGCCGTGGCCCTCACTCAACCACGTGGCGTACGAGATGCAGAGCCTCGATCACTTCATGCGCGGCATCGGCAGCCTGAAGGCCCACGGCATCGCGCCGCAGTGGGGCCCGGGCCGGCACGGTCCCGGCGACAACACCTTCTCCTACTTCACCGACCCGGCAGGCCTGGTGTGCGAGTACACCTCCGAGGTCGCCCAGATCGACGAGGACGCCTGGCTGTGCCGCACCTGGAAGCGCACCCCGGAACTGTCCGACCAGTGGGGGACGGCCGGACCGCCCACCACGACCGTGCGTTCCGCCATGGCGGGCAGCCCCGACCCGGGGCACCGCGACCGTGTCGAGGCCCGCGACGCCGGCTACTTCTACGGGGCCGCCGTCGCGGCCGGGGCGCTGTCGTGACCCCCGCGCACCTGCACGTCGAGCGTCTCGGGACGGGAGATCCGGTGCTGATGCTGCACGGCATCGGCGGGAACGCGAACTCCTGTGCACCGCTCGCGGCGGAACTCGCGGCCCGCGGACATGCGACCTACCGGCTCGATGCCGCGGGGTACGGTCGCTCCGCCGACCCGGCCGACGTCCACCACGACCACGCGAGGGACGTCCTGACCGTCCTCGACGACATCGACCCGGACCGGCCCGTTCACCTCGTCGGAACGTCCTGGGGTGGTGTCGTCGCGCTCGAGGTCGCGCGCCGCCGGCCCGGCCGGGTCCGCACGCTCGTCCTCGCCGACAGCACCCGGGGTTCGGGCACGTCGCCCGCCCGCGCCGCCGCCATGCGCGACCGCGTCCCGGCCCTGCGCGCCGCCGGCCCCGAGCGCTTCGCGGCCGAACGCGCACCGAAACTGACCGCACCGGACGCGGCCGAGCACGTGCGGGCTCGCGTCGCCGCCGACATGGCGGCCGTCCGCCCCGCCGGGTACGCGGCCGCCGCCGAATGCATGGCGTCGACCGACCACGGGCCGATCCTGCACACGCTGGCCGTCCCCACCCTCGTGGTGGTCGGCGAGCACGACCGCGTCACCGGCGTCGCCGAGTCGCAACTCCTGGCGGACGCCATTCCCGGGGCGCGGCTCACCGTCGTCACCGGTGCGGGTCACGCCGCGATCCAGGAGCAGCCCCGCGTGGTCGCCGGTGAACTCGTCCGATTCTGGGAAGAGGTGGCGTGATGAGCGGAACCGTCGTGGTGACCGGTGCCGGGCGCGGACTCGGCTACTGCATCGCCGAACGGCTGTGCGCCGAGGGACGGTGCGTGGTGATCGCCGAGCGCAACGCGGAGAACGCCGAAGCCGCCGCCACCGCCCTGCGCGACCGCGGCGGCGAGGCGATCGCGGTGGTCACGGACATCGCGGACGCCGCGTCCGTGCGCGCTCTGGCGGTGCGCGTCGCCGAGGAGGGGCCGCTGGTGGGCCTGGTCAACAACGCCGCCGTCGCCGACGGTGTCGGCGGGGACGCCTTCTGGGAACTGCCCGAACCCGAGTTCGACCGGATCACCTCGGTCAACGTGCGCGGCACCTGGCTCGTGACCAAACACCTGTGGCCGCTGCTCGCCGCCGCCGGCGGCGCGATCGTGAACATGGCATCCGACGTGGCGTTCTACGGATCACCGCGGCTCGTCCACTACGTCGCCTCCAAGGGCGCAGTCGTCGCGATGACCCGTTCGATGGCCCGGGACGCCGGCCCCCACGGGGTGCGGGTCAACGCCGTCGCCCCCGGGCTCGTCCGGGTCGAGGCCACCGAGTCCGTTCCCGCCGCCCGCTACGCCACCTACGCGCAGGGCCGCGCCCTCCCGCGCGACCAGACCCCCGAGGACGTCGCCGGGGTCGTCCGGTTCCTCCTGTCGGAGGACGCCGCCTTCGTCACCGGCCAGACCGTCGTCGTCGACGGCGGATTCGTCCTGAACTGACCTGCTCGCCCGGCGAGCACCCGAACCCACGGAGAACCCATGGACCTGCACCTCACCGGACGCACGGTGATCGTCACCGGCGCGAGTTCCGGGGTCGGCCTCGCCACCGCCCGGATGCTCGCCGCCGAAGGCGCCCGCGTCGCACTCTGCGCCCGCGACCTCGCACGCCTGCGCCGCGCCGCCGCCACCCTGGCGGCCGACCCGGCCGACGTCCTGACCGCCGCGTGCGATGTCACCGACCGGAACTCCGTGCAGGCCTTCGCCGATGCGGTCGTCGACCGGTTCGGCGGCATCGACGGAGTGGTGTGCAACGCCGGGCGTTCACTGATGTCGACACTCACCGACACCACCGACGAGCAGATCCGGGACGAGTTCGAGCTCAAGATCTTCGGCGCGCTGCATCTGATCCGCGCGGCCCGGCCGGCGCTCGCGAAGTCCGATGCGGCCTCCGTGGTGGTCGTCAACGCGATCCTCGCGCGGCAACCCGAACTGCGGCTCGCCGTCACCTCGGCCGCCCGTGCCGGACTGCTCAACCTGGCGCAGTCCCTCTCCGGGGAACTCGCCCCCGACGGCATCCGCGTCAACTCGGTGCTGCTCGGCCTCGTCGACACCGGCCAGTGGCAGCGCCGGCACGCCGAATCCGGCGCCGGCCGCGACTTCGACGAGTGGAGCGCCGAGATCGCCGCCGACCGCGGAATCGGACTGGGCCGCTTCGGAACTGCGGACGAGGTCGCCTTCCCCGTCACCACCCTGCTCTCACCCCGCAACAGCTACGTGACCGGCGCGACCGTCGACGTCGGCGGCGGAGTCGGACGCTACGTCTGACCCCCAGCGGTCATCTGCAACGGAGGAACCATGGACACCCCCTCGACCGAGCCGGCCCGGCGCACCACCGGCGGCGACGTCCTCGTGTCGGTTATGCGCCGGCACGGCATCGACACCGCGTTCGGCGTCGTCAGCATCCACAACCTGCCCCTCGTCGAGGCCGTCGCCCGCGACCTGAACTTCGTCGAGGTGCGGCACGAGGCCGCGGCGGTCAACGCCGCGGACGGGTACGCCCGCGCCTCGGGCCGCATCGGCGTGGCACTGACGAGCACCGGAACCGGCGCCGGCAACGCCGCCGGATCGATGATAGAGGCGCTCACCGCCGGCAGCCGCGTCCTGCACGTGACCGGCCAGATCGAAAGCGAATTCCTCACGCCCGAACCGGCCTCGTCGAGCCGCGGCGTGATCCACGAATTCCCCCGGCAACGGCAGATGCTCGATGCCGTGTCCGCCTACGCGGCGACGATCACCGACGCCAAGGACGCCGAGGCGGAACTCGAGGCCGCGATCGGCCGCGTCCTGTCGGCACCGCAGGGGCCGGCGAGTGTCGAATGGCCCACCGACCTGCAGTATCTGGCGTCGCCGGACGAGCAGCGGGCGGCCGATACCCGGATCGCACGGCCACCGGCCCCCAACGCTGCTGCGCTGGACCGCGCCGCCGCGGTGCTCGCCTCCGCCGAGCGGCCGCTGCTGTGGCTCGGTGGGGGTGCCGCCGGCGCCGGCGACGAACTGCGTGCCCTTGCGCACCGGCTCGGGGCCGGGATTCTCACCAGCAACTCCGGACGGGGCATCGTGTCCGAGGACGACGACCTCGTCGTCGGGAACTTCGCGGCCTCCCCCGAGGTCGCCGGGCTCCTCGCCGACGCCGACGTCCTGCTCGCCGTCGGAACCCACTTCCGGTCCAACGAGACCAAGAGCTACCACCTCGCACTGCCGGCGACCCAGGTGCAGATCGACGTCGATCCCGCCGCGATCGGCCGGGTGTATCCGGCCACGGTCGGCATCGTCGCCGACGCCCGCACGGCACTGCGCGGCATCCTCGACGCGCTCGACGGCGCCGGCCGGCGCGACGACTGGGCGGCCCGGGTCCGAACGGTGCGCGAGCGCAGCCGGGCCGCACTCACCGAGTACATCGGCGGCTACGCCGAGATCTGCGAGGGCATGCGCCGCGTGCTGCCCCGCCGGTCCGTGGTCGCCCGCGACGTGACGATCCCGTCCAGCCAGTGGGGCAACCGCCTGCTGCCGTTCTACGAGCGGGAGACCAACATCTTCCCGCTCGGCGGCGGCATCGGGCAGGGCCTGGCCATGGGACTCGGTGCGGCCCAGGCCCGCCGGGACGTGCCGACGCTCGTGATGGCCGGGGACGGCGGTCTGGCCGTGCACCTCGGCGAGCTCGCCTCGCTCGCCGGCACCGACGCGTGGTGCGTCGTGCTGGTGTTCAACGACGGCGGCTACGGCGTTCTCCGGAA
Source organism: Rhodococcus sp. DMF-1 (assembly GCF_021441945.1). NCBI lineage: Bacteria > Bacillati > Actinomycetota > Actinomycetes > Mycobacteriales > Nocardiaceae > Rhodococcus > Rhodococcus sp. DMF-1. Next base: position 3,995,136 of record NZ_CP090442.1, on the reverse strand, counting down.
CATGCAGGAGGCCAACGGTTTCTGTCGGTCCGGGGTGGACCTGCACACGCCGCGGTTCGATCTGCTCGCCGCGTCGATGGGCATGCCGTACACCCTCGTGCAGCGGCCCGGCGTCTTCGAGGCCGCATTGGCCGAGGCGGTCGCGGCGCGCCGGCCCGCCCTCGTCGAGGTCGACGTGACCGCACTCGACCCCCCGCCCGGACCGTTCGTCCCACCGGTGCACGTGCCGACGGGAGGTGCGCGATGAACTCGCCGGCCGAGGCGCTCTGGTGGGCCGGCGGGCAGGCCGAGACGGCGTTGCGCGACGGCCGCGCGGTGCACCTGTGCGCCGCGGGTGCCGATGCCGAACCCGCCCTGCGCGCGGCGGACCGTCACGAATCCCTGCTGCGCAGCCTGATCCTCGCCGATCCCGTGCTCGACGTCGACACCGTCGCCGGCGTCCTCGGCCGGATCACCGTCCCCACCCTGGTGGTGGCCTCCGCGCTCGGCGACGACACCGATCTGTCCGTACCGCAGCGCCTCGCCGGCGAGATCGACAACGGAGTCTTCGTCGTCGTCGACGGATGTCCGGCGCCCGTCCACCTCACGCGGCCCGAGTCGTTCGCCGAATGGGCGAGCGCCTTCGCCGCCATCGCCGAGGGACTCGCCGCCCGCTACCGCTCGGGGCTCGCCGCCCCCACCCCCCACATCGAAGGAGTTCTCGCGTGAACCGCACCGCGACGGCACGATCCGCCGAACCGTACCTGGAACCCCGACAGACCCATCCCGATCCGCTGACCCCCTACGAGGACAAGCTCGCCGGTTCCCTGATGGAGATCTTCGGGACCGGCACCCACGACCTGCCCGGTGTCGTCGAGGGACTCAACGGCCTGGGGCTGCACGGCCCCGACGGCCGGCCCTGGACCGAGGACACCTTCCGCGCCGAGATGCGACGACTGGGGAGATGACATGACCACCTTCGAGACCACACACACCACCACCGGGGGCTCGCGCCCGACCGGACCCCGATTCGCCGTCGGCACCCGCCGGCCGATGGACGCCGACGAGATCGCCGCGACCGGCCTGCGCGACCGCTGGTACCCGATCCTCCCGTCGCGCATGGTCGAACCGGGCGCCATGATCAAGGTCACCCGCCTCGGCGTGGACTGGCTGCTGTTCCGCGACGCGCGGGGCGCAGTCCACATGCTCGAGGACCGGTGCCCGCACCGCAGCGCGCCGCTGTCCGTCGGCCAGCACCTCGGTGACCGCGTCGCCTGCCTGTACCACGGCGTGCAGGTCGACGGCACCGGCACCGTCGTCTCCGTGCCCGGCATGCCCGGATGCGCGCTCGAGGGCAAACGCGCGACCGCGTCGCTGTCGGTGGTCGAAGCCGCCGACACGATCTTCGCGTTCGTGCCCCTGACCCACGACTCCGTGCCCACCCCGTTCGTGCTGCCGGACCGGCTCGCGGACGACGAGGTGTCGTGGTTCCCGAACTACGCGGAGTGGGCCGGGCCGTGGCGGTTCTACATGGACAACGTGCTCGATCCGATGCACGGGGCGTTCCTGCACCGCAATTCGCACTCGATGTTCGGCGGCGACACGTCGGCGCGGTTCCGGATCCGCGAGACCGGCCGCGGGTTCTTCTTCGAGAAGACCGACCAGCGCGGCGTGAACTTCGACTGGGTGGAATTCGTGCGCGGATCGATGGACTACGTGGACCTCGAGATCCCGTACGCCCCCAACGCCGGTCCCGGCGGGGTCTTCGGCATCGTCGGGATGTGCACCCCGATCGACCGGGACCACTCCGCCATCTTCCACTGGCGCACCCGGCGGGTGTCGGGCTGGGAACGGGAGGCGTGGCGCTTCCTGTACCGGACCCGGCTCGAGGAACGGCACTGGGAGGTCCTCGAACAGGACCGCGCCGTCCTCGAGGCGCTGGCCGCGGACGCCGACGTCGAGGAACACCTCTACCAGCACGACCTCGGTGTCTCCCGGATCCGCCGGATCTACCGGGCCGACGCGAAGCAGCAGGCGGCCGTGCTCGCGGGTGTGCCGGCATGAGCGGCGGGACCCTGATGCTCACCGTCGTCCTGCGGCACGACCAGAGCCGGAACCTCGAACAGTTGCAGGGCCGGCTCGACGACGCGGACTGGTGGCACGGGTTCCCGCCCGAGGGGTGCGAGGTCGTCTCGTGGGTCGTCGCGATGGGGATCGGCCAGATCGTGACCCTGCGGCTGCCCGCCGAGCGGCTGGCCGCCGTCAACGTCGAACTCGAGCGTCGCGCGTGGGGCGTGTTCCGCACCGAGTGCTACCCGACCTACGACTTCGTGCCGGTACGCGAGCGGTTGACCCGCGAATCCGACGCACGGGTGGTCCGATGAGCCGCGTCGGCCACCCGTCCGTCCCGGAACCCCCGCGGCCGGGCATGTTCAGCAACGCCCGCGTCTTCGGCCGGCACTTCTTCGTCTCCGGTATGCACGCCGGCACCCCCGACGGTCCCGTCGGCGGCGGCGACGTCTACCGGCAGGCGCGGGAGGCGTTCCGGCGCACCCGCGTCCTGGTCGAAGCCTGCGGGGCGCAGGTCGACGACATCCTCGCCCTGCGCATCTACGTCACGGACATCGCGGACAAGGCCGCCGTCGGGCGGGCCCGGGCGGAGGTGTTCCACGGCGACTTCCCGTGCTCGACCCTGGTCGAGGTGTCGGCCCTGGTCGAGGCCGGCCTCGGCGTCGAGGTCGAGGCACAGGGCATCATCTCAGCGACCGCGACGGCGGACGCGTAATCTTCCGTTTCGACGCCCGTGGCAGGGCATCGACCGACCCGAGGACGCCATCATGCGCGGAACCGACAGCACACCGTCCCTCACCCGAACCGATGAGGACTCGCCCAACTGGCTGGTCCTCGTCCTGACCTTCGTCGCCGTCGTCCTCGACGGCTACGACACGATCGCCCTGGGCCTGTCGGTCCCGGCACTCGCGAGGGACTGGGGCGTCGCCCCGTCCCACTTCACTCCCGCGCTGTCGCTGACCAGCGCCGGCGTCGCGCTCGGCTACCTCGCCTGCGGCCGGCTCGTCGCCCGGTTCGGTGCCCGCCGCGTCGTGCTGGCGGCCGTGGTGGTGTTCACCGTCGGTTCGCTGCTGACCGCGTTCGCGTCGACGATCACCGAACTGACGGCCCTGCGGGTGCTGACCGGACTCGGTCTCGGCGCGGTGCTGCCCGCCGCCGTGTCGCATGCGACGGTGCTCAATCCGCCCCGGCTGCGGCAGTCCATCGCGGTGTTCGTCACGATGGGCATCTCGCTCGGTGCGCTGCTCGCCGGCCTGGTCGGCACGCGCCTGATCGCCGCGTTCGGCTGGGAGTCGGTGTTCCTCGCCGGCGCCGCCGCATCCGCCGTCCTGCTGCCGCTGCTGTGGATCGGACTGCCCGACGGCCGCGCCGCCGCCGGTGGGCCCGCACCGGAGGCCACGACGTCGGCGGCGCGGCAGGCCTCCGTCGCGCGCCTGTTCGACCCCGGTCTGCGCAGCCGCACGCTGCTGCTGTGGGGCTTCTCGTTCCTGATGTTCACCGTGTACTACGTCTTCTCGTCGTGGCTGCCGACGCTGCTGACGAGCTACGGGTTCTCGGCGAGCCTCGCGCCGCTGGGGTCGGCGGCGCTCGGTATCGGCAGCATCGTCGGCGCGGCGGTCCTGATGATCGGCGCGCTGCGGTTCCGGATGTCGTCGGTGCTCGTGGTCACGACGTCGCTGGCGATCGTCTTCCTCGTCGTGTCCGCGTTCCTCGGCGCCGACAAGGTGCTGCTGCTGATCGTCTTCGGTGGAGTGGGGCTCGGCGTCCAGGCGGGCATGATCGGCCAGACCGCACTGTCGGTCTCGATGTATCCGCAGGCCACCGCGACGACGGCGGTGGGCTGGTCGGCGTCGATGGGCCGGCTCGGCTCCGTGGTCGGGCCCGTCCTGGGCGGCGCACTGATCGGCCTCGGCGTCCCCACCGGCACCATCGTCCTCGTCGCCTGCGTCCCGGTCCTGGCCGCCCTGGTCCTCATCGCGGTGCTCGGCCGGATCACCGCGCCGAACGCGCTCTCGAAGACGGAACCCGCCGTCGTGCCCGCCCGCCGCTGACGCGGCCGGTGTGTCCTTTGGGCTGCCCTGGCAGCCCAAAGGACACACCGGCGGCTACGCCGCCTTCTCGAACACCGCGGCCAGGCCCTGGCCGCCGCCGATGCACATCGTCTCGAGGCCGTAGCGCCCCCCGCGACGGTCCAGTTCGCGCAGCAGGGTCGCGAGGATGCGGCCGCCGGTCGCGCCGACCGGATGGCCGAGGGAGATGCCGGAGCCGTTGGGGTTCAGGCGGGTGTCGTCGGGCTCGAGGCCCCAGCTGCGGGTCACGGCGAGGGTCTGCGCGGCGAACGCCTCGTTGAGCTCGATCACGTCCATGTCGGCCAGGGTCAGGCCGAGCCGGCCGAGGGCCTTCTCGGTGGCCGGCACCGGGCCGATGCCCATGGTGCGCGGCGGCACTCCCGCCACCGCCCAGCTCGCGAGCCGGGCCAGCGGGCGCAGTCCCAGCTGGGCCGCCTTCTCGGCGGTGGTGACGATCGCGACGGCCGCACCGTCGTTCTGACCGCTGGCGTTGCCGGCGGTGACGGTCGACTCCGGATCGATCCTGGCCCGGATCGGGCGCAGCGTGGCGAGCGATTCGACGCTGGTGTCGGCGCGGGGGTGCTCGTCGGTGTCGACGACGAGCGGCTCACCCTTGCGCTGCGGCACCGACACGGGAACGATCTCCTGCGCGAAGACGCCGTTCTTCTGCGCGGCGACAGCCCGCTGGTGCGACTGCACCGCCAGGGCGTCCTGGTCCGCCCGGCTGAGGGAGAACTCGGCGCGCAGGTTCTCCGCCGTCTCGATCATGCCGCCGGGCACCGGGAAGTCGCGGCCGCCGGCGGTGACCCGCGCGCGGGCCAGCCGGTCGGACAAGGCCACGGCCTCGCCCTTGACGCCCCACCGCATGCCGGTGGCGTAGAACTCGGCCTGGCTCATCGACTCGGCGCCACCGGCGAGGATCAGGTCGCTGCCGCCGGACTGGACCTGCATGACGGCCTGCAGGATCGCCTGCAGGCCGGAGCCGCAGCGCCGGTCGACCTGCAGTCCCGGAACCTCCACGCCCAGACCGGCGTTCAATGCGGCGACGCGGCCCAGCGCGGGAGCTTCGCCGTTGGGCGAGGCCTGACCGAGGATCACGTCGTCGACGTCGGTGCCGGCGAGGCCGGTGCGGGCGACGAGCTCCCGGATCACGGTGGCGGCCAGGTCTTCCGGCGCGACGTCCTTCAGGACGCCGCCGAAACGGCCGACGGGGGTACGGAGGGGTTCGCAGATCACGACGTCGCGCATGGCACTTCCTTGTCGGGGAATCGGGGTCAGTGGTTCTGGGTCCGGGCGAGGTCGGACGAGATCGCCGCCGCGGTGTCGACCACAGCGGGCACGAGGTCGCTGTGGACGGCGTCGAGGCTGTAGCGGGCGGCCTGGGTGGAGATGTTCACGGCCGCGACGACGGCACCCGAGGCGTCGCGGATGGGTGCGGCCAGCGACCGCAGGCCCTCCTCGAGCTCCTGGTCGACGATGCAGTAGCCGTCCCGCCGGATCCGGTCGAGCTCGGCGCGCAGGTCGGCGGGAGTGACGAGGGTCCGCGACGTGAGGGGCTCGAGCGTCGCGGTGGCGAGGTAGGCGTCGAGGTCGGCGGGGGACAGGCCGGCCAGCAGCACCCGGCCCATCGACGTGGCGTGCGCCGGGAAGCGGGTGCCGATGGTGATGGAGACGGTCATGATGCGGCTGACCGGCACCCGCGCGACGTACACGACGTCGCCGCCGTCGAGCACGGACACCGACGTCGACTCGTGCACCTTCTGGGCGAGCGCCTCGAGGTGCGGGCGGGCGACGTCCGGCAGCGTCAGACTCGACAGGTAGCTGTAGCCGAGTTCGAGCACGCGCGGCGTCAGCCAGAACTGGGAGCCGTCCGTACGTACGTATCCGAGCTCGACCAGGGTGAGCAGGAACCGTCGCGCGGTGGCCCGGGTCAGGTCGGTGGCCTTGGCGACCTCGCTGAGGGTACGGCGCGGATGCTCGGCGTCGAATGCCTTGATGACGGACAGTCCGCGGGCGAGGGACTGCACGTAGTCCGGCGACGCCGCGATCGGTTCGCCGTGGGTCATCGTCATGTGGTGCTCCCTTCGCCGTCTGCGAGTGCCTGCCGGCCGAGCGCGAAGGCCCGGTTGCTGTTCGGCACTCCCGCGTAGATCGCGGTGTGCAGGAATACTTCCACGAGCTCGTCGGGGTCGGCTCCGGCGCGCAGCGCGGCCCGGATGTGCATGTCGAGTTCGTGTTCGTTGCCGACGGCGGTGAGGATCGCCAGGGTCAGCAGCCGGCGGGTGTGGTGGTCCAGGCCCGGCCGCGACCACACATCGCCCCACGCGGTGCGGGTGATGAATTCCTGGAACGGCCGGGTGAACTCGGTGGCCGACGCCACGGCCCGGTCGACGTGGGCGTCGCCGAGGACCGTGCGCCGCACCCGCATGCCCTGCTCGAATGCGGCGGTGCGCTGCGCACCGGCGGGCGTCGCACGGGTGATGTGTTCGCGGATGAGGGCGGTGATCCGGCCGGCCTGCTCGACGTTGGCCAGGTGCGCGCCCGGGCCGACGACGTGGAAGTCGGCGCCGGCGATGCCGTCGGCGATGAGCTGCATGGTGGCCGGCGGGGTGGCCGGATCCTGCTCGCCGGCGACGACGAGGGTGGGCGCGACGATGCGGGCCAGGTCGGGGCGCCCGTCCCACGTCGCGAGCGCCTCGCAGCAGGCGGCGTATCCCTCGTCGCTCGTGCCGGAGACCATCTGCACGTGCCGTGCGACGAGTTCGGGGTCGCGTTCGGCGAGTTCGGGGGTGAACCAGCGGCCGACGATCGACTCGGCGATCGATGCCAGCCCGTCGGCGCGGACGGTCGCGGCGCGGTCGAGCCACGGCTGGGCCGGGGCGAACGCGGCGGACGTGCACAGCAGCGTCAGGGTGCGGATGCGCTCGGGACGGTGCGCGGCGAGCCACTGGCCGACGGCACCGCCGAGCGACAGGCCCACGAAGTGCACCGAGTCGAGGCCGAGGGAATCGAGGAGCGCGACGACGTCGCCACCGAGATCGGCCACCGTGTAGGGCCCGTCGACGACGGGTGACTTGCCGTGCCCGCGGTGGTCGACGGCGACGACGTTCGCGATCGGGGACAGCGCGGTGATCTGCGGCGTCCACATCGACCGGTCGGAGCCGAGGGAGCCGAGCAGCACGACCGGCGGGGCCGCGGGGTCGCCGTACTGTTCGTAGTCGAGCGTGACTGTCATGCTTGTCCTCCGAGGAGCCGGTCGTGGTGGGCGAGGGCACGGTCGACGAGATCGCCGGCGTGGCCGAGGTAGCGGGTGGGGTCCAGCAGGGCGCGGACCCGGTCGGCACCGAGGTGTCCGGTGATCGCCGGGTCGCGGTCGAGGGGGGTGCCGGTCTGCGCGGCGGCGGTGACGATGTCGCGGGCCTCGTCGGTGTGCTGGGCCAGGGCGGCGGTGACCTTCTCGCCGAGGATCGCGCCGCCCGTACGGTCGAGGTTGCGGGCGAGTGCGTCCGGGTGGACGTGCAGTCCGCCGAGGCTGGTCGAAAGCTGATGTGCCGCACCACCGGTCAGGCGCAACAGGTCGGTGAGCGGCTCCCATTCGGCGTGCCACGCGCCCGCGGCGCGGGCGAATTCGTGGTCGGTCGATGCGAGCACGGTCGCGACCAGGCCGGGTACCCGGCGGGCGGCGGCACGGGCGGTGATCGCGGCGACCGGGTTGCGCTTGTGCGGCATCGCCGACGAACCGCCGGGCGCGTCCTCGCTCACCTCGCCGACTTCGGTGGCGGCCATGAGCACGACGTCGGTGGCGGGTTTGGCGACAGCACCGGCGGCGACGCCGAGCGCCGTTGCGAGCCGGGTGACCGGGGTGCGGGCGGTGTGCCACGGCACGAGGGACCGGGCGAGGCCGAGCAGGTCGGCGAGGGTGTCCGCGAACGCGAGTCCGTCGGGGTGCACGGCCGCGAGAGTTCCTGCTGCTCCGCCGTATTGGGCCGGCAGATCGCCGAGGGTGCGGTCCAGTTCGGAGGTGGCGTCGTCGAGTGCGACGAGCCACGTCGCGGCGAGGGCGCCGAACGTGGTGGGCAGCGCCTGCTGGCCGAGCGTGCGGGCGACCGTCGGGGTGTCACGGTGCCGCCGGGCCAGGTGCGCCGCGGCGTCGGCGGCGTCGCGCAGCTCGGCGACGACGCGCCGGCCGGCCTCGCGGGCGAGCAGCATCAGCGCGGAGTCGAGGACGTCCTGGCTGGTGGCCCCGACGTGCACCGCGGCGGCGGGGGCGTCCGCGCGCGCCCGCAGGATCTTCACCAGCGGGATCACCGGATTGCCCCCGGCCGCCGAGAGCCGGCCCAGTTCGGCCGGGTCCAGGTCGCGGCCGAGGTCGTCGGCCGCGGCGGCGACGGCGACGACATCGGCGGGGGTCGCCCGACCGTGCTTCTCGGCGGCGCGGGTGATCGCCACCTCCACCTCGAGCAGGGCGGTGATCCACGCGCGGTCGGACAGCAGCGGCGCGAGGTCGGCGGCGCCGAACACGGGGTCGAAGAGGGCACCGCGGGTGGGGTCGGACTGCGCCGGCACGGTCAAGACACGCTCCCGTCTAGATCGCGAAGAACGGCGTCTCCACACCGTTCGGATCGAGGTCCTGAACGTACACGGTCCAGGCGTACCCGTCGTCGGACTTCTCGGCGATCAGCTTGCGCCGCTGCGTTTCCGGCAGCGCGGCGAGCACCGGGTCGGTCGCGTGCGCGGCGAGATCCTCCGGGAAGTACAGGCGGGTGCAGAGACGATCGAGCATGCCGCGGGCGAAGATCCCGACGTTCAGGTGCGGCGCCTCGTCGGCGTCCGTGTCGGACTCGTGGGCGCCGGGCTTGATCGTGTAGACGGTGGCGGTGCCGGTCTCGTCGGCGGCGCTGCGGGCGAAGCCGCGGAAACCGTCGGTGCCGAACCGGCCGTCGGCGTCGGCCTGCCAGGTCTCGACCATCGCGTCGGCGATCGGCGTACGGTCACCGTCGATCACGGTGATCCGCACGGTGATCCGGCCGGGCGTGTCGGCGGGGACGACGTTCTCACCGTCGGCGCCCCAGTCGAGGCCGATCTTCCAGTACGGGCCGACGGTCTGCGACGGCGTGGGGCCGAAGGTGGCCGTGCTCTGGTCGCCGGGGGTGACGGGGTAACGAGGAGCGAACTCACTCATCGTCGTCCTCCTCGTTCTCGAAGGGGGTGGCCTCGCGGCCGCGCAGGACGATGTCGAAACGGAATCCGAGGGCCCAGTTGTCGACGGTGGCGTCGTAGTCGAAGACGCTGACCATGCGGTGCCGTGCCTCGGCGGGCACCGAGTTGTAGATCGGGTCCTGGAAGAACATCGGGTCGTCGGGGAAGTACATCTGGGTGACGAGCCGCTGGGTGAACGCCGTGCCGAACAGCGAGAAGTGGATGTGGGCGGGGCGCCACGCGTTGTGGTGGTTGCGCCACGGGTAGGCGCCGGGCTTGATCGTGGTGAACCGGTAGTTGCCCTGGGCGTCGGTGACGCACCGGCCGACGCCGTCGAAGTGCGGGTCGAGCGGGGCGGGCCAGTTGTCGTTCACGTGCCGGTACCGGCCGGCGGCGTTGGCCTGCCACACCTCGAGCAGCGTGTGCGGGACGGGCTTGCCGTCGCTGTCGAGCACCCGGCCGTGCACGATGATGCGCTGCCCGGCGGCCTCGCCGCCGTGGGCGAGGGTCAGGTCGGCGTCGCCCTCCTGCACGCGGTCCTCGCCGAAGACGGGTCCGGTGAGTTCGCCGAGGCGCTGCGGGATCAGCGTCAGCGGCTGGGCCGGGCGGCGCAGCGCGGTGGTCCGGTAGTCGGGGAAGTCCAGCGGCGGGTGTGCGCCGTCGGGGCGCGCAAAGCGGGGCGGCAGATGAAGCATGAGACCTCGGTGTTCGGCGCGTGTTCGCGATATGGACGGAGGGACGCTATGCGTACAAGGCTAGTGGGTCACCCGGCACGAATCAATATTCGAAACTGAAACAGTATCGAAATGGTTCGCATGACGGACGAGGGTTCACATTACGTACGACTGGCGCTATCGTAAGGGCATGGACAAAGTCGTTGCCACCGCCGCCGAGGCCGTAGCCGACATCCCGAACGGCGTCACCATCGCCGTGGGCGGATTCGGCCTGGTCGGCGTCCCGGAAATCCTCATCAACGCGCTGCTCGACCAGGGCGCCACCGACCTCGAGACGGTCAGCAACAACTGCGGCACCGACGGCTTCGGCCTCGGCGTACTGCTGGAGAAGGGGCGCATCCGACGCACCATCTCCTCCTACGTCGGCTCCAACAAGGAGTTCGCCCGCCAGTACCTCTCCGGCGAGCTCGAGGTGGAACTGACCCCGCAGGGCACCCTCGCCGAGCGGCTGCGCGCCGGCGGCGCGGGCATCCCCGCGTTCTTCACCCCGGCCGGCGTCGGCACCCAGGTCGAGGAGGGCGGGCTTCCGCTGCGCTACGACGGCAACGGCGGCATCGCGGTCGCGTCGCCCCCGAAGGAGGTCCGCGAGTTCGACGGCGAGACCTACGTCATGGAGCGCGGAATCGTCGCCGACTACGCCCTGGTGCACGCCTGGAAGGGCGACCGGCACGGCAACCTCGTCTATCGCGCGAGCGCCCGCAACTTCAACCCGCCCGCCGCCACGTCGGGCCGCATCACCATCGCGCAGGTCGAGCACCTCGTCGAACCGGGCGAGCTCGACCCCAACGAGATCCACACCCCCGGCATCCACGTCCAGCGCGTCGTGCCCGTCGGACCTGTCGCTGTCGGCATCGAGAATCGGACGGTTCGTTCATGACCCAGACCGCCACCACCGTGAAGAAGCTGACCCGCGAGCAGATGGCCGCGCGTGTGGCCCGGGAACTCTCGGACGGGCAGTACGTCAACCTCGGCATCGGCATGCCGACCCTGGTGCCCAACTACCTCGATCCGGGCGTCGAGGTCATCCTGCACTCGGAGAACGGCGTGCTCGGCGTCGGCCCGTACCCGACCGAGGACGAACTCGATCCCGAACTGATCAACGCCGGTAAGGAAACCATCACCACCATTGCGGGCGCGTCGTTCTTCGATTCGGCGCAGTCGTTCGGGATGATCCGCGGCGGCCAGATCGACGTCGCCGTCCTGGGCGCGATGCAGGTCTCCGCGAAGGGCGACATCGCCAACTGGATGATCCCCGGCGCGATGGTCAAGGGCATGGGCGGCGCGATGGACCTCGTCCACGGTGCCAAGCGCGTCATCGTGATGATGGAACACGTCACGAAGAAGGGTGAACCGAAGATCTTCGACGAGTGCACCCTGCCGCTGACCGGCAAGCGCTGCGTCCAGCGGATCATCACCGACATGGCCGTCATCGACGTCACCGACGAGGGCCTGAAGCTCGTCGAGACCGCGCCCGGCGTGAGCGTCGACGACGTCGTCGCCGCGACGGCCGCGACCCTTCTCGTCTGATCTCACCGTCTCCGAAAGGCTCACGGGCCGAACACTTACGGGCCGAATGTCACACCGCGTCGATCTGACCGACCGAATGTGACATTCGGCCCGTCGGCGTCGGAGCCGGTGCGGGGTGCCACGCGAACGAAGCGAGCGGCGGGTCCAGTTCGGCACCGGTGAGGCGGTTGGCGAGCGTCGAGAGGGTGAAGGTGCCGACGCCGAGGACGACGTCGAGTGCATGGCGGGTGGTGAAGCCGGCGGCGGTGAACGCGGCCCACCGGTCGGCCGGGACCGCGCCCGCCGAGTCGAGCACGGCGACGGTGAATGTCCGCAGGGCCTCGAGTCGGGGATCGGTGAGCGGTCGGCCGGCCCGCAGGGCGTCGACGAGGTTGCCCGGCGCACCCATCCGCGTCAGCACGGCGGTGTGCAGTGCGACGCAGACGTGGCATTCGTTGCGCGTGGCGATCGTCAGCACGAGCACCTCGCGTTCGAGTTCGTCGAGGCTGCTGCGCTCGAACAGCGCACCGGCGCGGGTGAAGGCGGACAACAGTTCGGGGGATTCCGCCATGAGCGCCACGGCTGCCGGCACGTAGCCGAACTTCTGCCGGATCGCTTCCATGGTGGCCCGCGACGCCGGGGGTGCAGTCTCGGGTCGATGGTGGAGGAATGCTGTGGACACGGGACGGCCTCCGATAAGATAGACAATGTGGTTGACGAAATAGTAAACCGAGTTGTCGAAAATGTGCAAGACCCGACCCCGGGCTACGAGCTGCCCCTGCTCCTGTTCGCCGGATTCCGCTCGCTCGTCGACGCGCTGCATCGCCGGCTGGCCGAGGAGGGTCACCCGGACGTGCGTCCGGCCCACGGGTTCGCGATGCAGGCCGTCGGAGCGACCGGCGCGTCGGCGAGCGAGATCGGACGCCGCCTCGGCGTCTCCAAGCAGGCCGCCGGCAAGACCGTCGACCGGCTCGAGCGTCTCGGTTACGTTCGGCGCGAGCCGGATCCGTCGGACGCGCGGGCGCGGATCGTCGTGCTCACCGACCGGGGCCTCGACTGCCTGCGGCGGTCGGCGGTGATCTTCGACGACCTGCGGGCGGAGTGGGGGCGGACGCTCGGTGCGGACCGGCTCGAGCGCCTCGAGGTCGACCTGCGCGCCGTCACGCACGGTCAGGACGTCCGGCTCGACGCGCAGGCGTGGTTCGACCGGTAGCCGGGGCGGCTGGGGCATCTGGACAACTCGGTTAACAGCGATTAACTTCGAGACTCGTTGCCGACGGACCAGGAGGCCCCGTGAGTACGCGCTTTCCCGCCATGGAACTGAAGGATCTGCCCGAGGACATCGCCGCGCGCGTGCTCGAGGTGCAGGAGAAGTCGGGCTTCGTGCCCAACGTGTTCCTCACCTTCGCGCGACGTCCCGCCGAGTGGCGGGCCTTCTTCGCCTACCACGACGCGATCATGCTGCGCGAGGACTCCGGCCTCACCAAGGGCGACCGCGAGATGATCGTGACGACGATCTCCGCCGCCAACAACTGCCTGTACTGCGTCGTCGCGCACGGGGCGATCCTGCGGATCTACGAGAAGAAGCCGACGGTGGCCGATCAGGTCGCGATCAACTACCGCACCGCCGACATCACCGCGCGCCAGCGCGCGATGCTCGACTTCGCCACCAAGGTCAACGAGCGGGCATACGAGATCGACGACGCGGACTTCGAGGCTCTGCACGCACACGGCTTCACGGACGAGGACGCCTGGGACATCGCCTCCGTCACCGCCTTCTTCGGTCTGAGCAACAGGATGGCCGGCGTCGCCGGCATGATGCCCAATCCGGAGTTCTACCTGATGGGCCGGATCCCCCGCGCGTAGCCGCTCAGCCGTCGCCCGGTTCGGGGCCGGGCACGGCGGCGGCGTCCGTGTCGCCGGTGTCGATGACGAGCTCGTAGCGCCGGCCGTACGTTTCCACGAGAGCCTGGAGGACGGCGACGACCGGGACCGACACCAGCGCGCCGATCGCACCGAACAGCGACGCCCCGACGATCACCGACCCGAACGCGACGGCCGGATGGATCGACACGGTCTTCGACGTGATGCGCGGGTGCAGGACGTAGTTCTCGACCTGCTGGTAGGCCGTGCCGAACAGCACCACCCACAACCCGTCGATCGGCTGGTTGGCCGCGGCGATGATCGCGGGCAGCGCGATCGCCAGGTACGTCCCGAGGGTGGGCACGAACTGCGAGACGATTCCGGTCCACAACGCGAGCGGCAGCCAGTACGGCACGCCGATGATCATGAGGAAGATGCCGGTGCCCACGGCGCTGACCGCACCGAGGATGAGGCGGGAGACGACGTAGCCACCGGCCTTCTCGACGGAAATCTCCCACACGGTCGAGATGACTCGTTGCTGCCGGGCCGGGAACCAGCTCGAGATCGTGCGGCGCATCGCCGGGCCCTCGGCCGACATGTAGAACACGAACAGCAGCATGGTCATGGCCTGGAAGACCACGCCCACCACCGACGACACCACGCCGAGCACGCCGGGGGTGAACCGCTGAACCAGATCGCGCACCGTCTCGGGGGTCAGTCGCAGCAGTTCCGGACCCGTGGTGAAGTTCGTGTCGAAGACACGATTGGCCCATTCGGTGACTGCGGTCAGCGCGTCCGGTAAGGCTTTCAGCAACTGGCCCAACTGTTCGGCGAGCAACGTCCCGAACAGAGCGACGAATCCGACGGCGAACGCCAGCAGTCCGAACAGCACCAACCCGGTGGCCGCTCCCCGGCGCAGCCCGTGACGCTCGAGCCAGTCGACGACGGGCTCGAGCGTGATGCTCAGCAACCATGCGAGAAACAGCAATCCGAGGAAGCCGCGCAGGTTGTGGAACAGCCAACCGGACAGCTGGTAGGCGGCGACGGCAAGGAGGACGTACAGGATCGCCGGGCGAAGCCACTGTGGAGCCCGGGGTCCGTTGCGTTTGCGGTGTGCCGGCAGCGGGGCCGGCCCGTCCTCGCTCATCGCACTCTCCGCGGTCGCCCGACAGATCCGTTCACAGCCGGAATCTACCCGTCCGCGCCGCCCGGGCAGAGCGAATGTATCGGTCGCCACCACTATCGAGACGGACGATGCCTTCGCTCGACGAGGCCGGGACGAGCGCGAGGCGAGCCGGACGAGGCCGATACGACGAAACCGGCCCGGACTCGTGAGAGTCCGGGCCGGCGGTGGTAGCGGGGACAGGATTTGAACCTGCGACCTCTGGGTTATGAGCCCAGCGAGCTACCGAGCTGCTCCACCCCGCGTTGCATCACCGACTATACACGAGGTGGAGAGTGCTCCGTTCCAGGGTCGTCCGGGCGGTCCTGGAGACGCCCGAGGCTCTCCGCGTAGTAGCCACGAATGTGGTCGACGATGCGGGAGCGGGCGAGGTCGGCGTCGCCGGCGCGGACCGCCTCGAGCAGTCCCCGGTGCTCGCACCGCAGCCGGGCACACGTCGTGGGCCAGGTGGCGAGCGGAGCGCCGGCGAGCACGTAGCTCTCGATGGAGTCGCGCAGTCCGGTCATCATCGCCGCGATCACCTGGTTCCCGGCAGCGTCCGCCATCGCGATGTGGAACCGGGCGTCGAGCACCAGGAACTCGTGGGCCACGAGTTCGGCGTCGTCCATCGCGTCGAGCAGTTGTTCCGCGTGGGCGAGGTCGGGGGCCGGATCGCTCTCGGCCAGGGCGCGCATCACCTCCGTCTCGAGGACGAGCCGGGTCCGGACCACGTCCGCCACCGGGAAACTCTGCGCCGCCACCTGCATGCGCATGAGCATCGACATGCCCCCGGTGGGGCGCGAGACGATCATCGCGCCCGCCGTCGGCCCGGATCCGGTCTGTGCGCTGAGCAACCCGAGCGCCTCCATGACGCGCAGGGCCTCCCGCACCGACGAGCGGCCCACGCCGAGATCGGCCGCCAGGACGCGCTCCCCGGGCAACCGCTGGCCGGGCGCGAGTTGTCCCGAGACCAGTTGCTGCTCGAGGTGGTTCAACACGGTCTCCCATGCGCGGGGCTCGGAGTGCGGCATGGTGTGAGCCTATGCCGGTCGCCGGACGGGCCGGACGCTCGGCGGCCGGGCGCGACGTTCCGGGTGCGGCAGAGGAGATCCCGTGCCGCGTCCGCCCGGGGGACGACTCACGGCAGCATCCACGACAGCACCGGCGTCGACTGGAGGTAGACCAGCACGCACAGCAGGGCCAGCATGCCGACGCTGTAGCCGACGACCTTGCGCAGCAGCAGCGGCTCGCTGCCCGGCCGGCCGACAGCGGTCGCCGCGATGGTGAGGTTCTGCGGGCTGATGAGCTTGCCCACGACACCGCCCGAGGTGTTCGCCGCGACCAGCAGCGTCGGATCGATGCCCGCGGCCTGCCCCGCGGTCTGCTGCAGCCGCGCGAACAACGCGTTCGCCGAGGTGTCCGAGCCGGTCACCGCGGTGCCCAGCCAGCCCAGGATCGGCGACAGCAACGCGAAGATCGCGCCGGTTCCGGCGAGCCACGTGCCGATGGCGACGGTCTGCCCGGAATGGTTCATCACGTAGGCCAGGCCGAGCACCGTGGCCACGGTGGCGACGGAAAGCCGCATCTTCCACAGTGTCCCGGGGAAGGTGCTGAGGGTCAGGCGCACGGTCATCGGGAACCGGCCGCCGCCGCTGAACACCGTGTACACGAGGCCGACGACGATGCCCGAGAACAGCAGGAGGGTACCGGGATTCGACAGCCACGGCAGCGTGTAGATCGCGCCCGTCGAAGGATCTCCGCTCGCGGTGAGCAGATTCCCGTACAGGCCCGGCCATTCGACCTTGATATCGGTGCCCGCCAGCCACTTCGGCACGTCCACGCCGAGCGTCCACAGCTTGGCGATGCCGAACACGACGATGACGAGCAGGTACGGGAACAGCGCCATCGCCGTGCGTGCGGCACCGATCGGTTCCGCGGTGACGTGCGAGTGCTGGTCGTCGGGGGTGCTCGGACGCCAGAACCGCAGCATGACCACGGCCGCGGCGAGGCCGACGAGGGAGGCGACGACGTCCGTGAGCTCGTACGAGAAGTGGCTCGAGCACCAGTACTGCGCGATCGCGAACGCGAAGCCGGTGACCAGCGCGATCGGCCACACCTGGCGGACGCCGCGCCGGCCGTCGACCAGCAGCAGCAACAGGATCGGCACGAACCAGGCGAGCACCGGTGTCTGCCGGCCGACGACGGCGGCGATCTCGGTCGCCGGGATACCGGTGAGGTTTCCGGCGGTGGTGATCGGAATTGCCATGGCGCCGAACGCGACCGGTGCGGTGTTCGCGACGAGTACGGTGACGGCGGCGCGGATCGGGGGCATGCCGATCGCGATGAGCATCGCGCCGGTGATCGCGACCGGTGCCCCGAAACCGGCGAGCGCCTCGAGCATTCCGCCGAAGCAGAAGGCGATGAGCATCGCCTGGATGCGCATGTCGCCGTGACCGACGGAGTTGAACACGTGCCGCAGGTCTTCGAAACGTCCACTGACGACGGTGAGTTCGTAGAACCAGATCGCGGTGACGACGATCCACATGACCGGGAACAGGCCGAACGTGAAGCCCTGCAGGGCGGACAGTCCGGCCAGCGGCGCCGGCATCCCGAAGCCGACGACGGCGACGACGAGGGCCACGGCGAGCGCGCCGAGCCCGGAGTACCAGGCCTTGAGTTTGAGGCCGGCGAGGAGCACGAAGAAGGTCAGGAGGGGGACCAGGCCCAGCAGGGCCGTCGCGGTGAGGTTGCCGGCGACGGCGGTGGTCGACGGTGTGTACGTCACCGCGAGCAGTTCGGTTTCCACATGAAACTCCAGGTTTGCGTCGCGGACCGCGACGGGATCTGTGGTCAGACCACAGGACCGTACACCATGACCTCGGTCACAATCCAGAACCGGAGGGAATTCGCAGAAAATCCGGACAGGGGGTGACGCAGGGCACCGACCATGGGTTACTGTGGTCTGACCACATAGACCCGATGCGGAGATCCACATGCGAATCGCCCTGTTCGCGACGTGCCTCGGGGACACGATGTTCCCCGGCGCCGTCTCGGCCACCGCCCTCCTCCTCGCGCGGCTCGGCCACGACGTCGTCTTCCCCGACGGCCAGACCTGCTGCGGCCAGATGCACGTCAACACCGGCTACCAGCCCGACGCGTTGCCACTCGTCGAGAACTACGCCGACGCCTTCGGCGACAACGGCATCGACGCGGTCGTCGCACCCTCCGGATCCTGCGTCGGGTCCGTGCGGCACCAGCACGAGATCGTCGCCGGTCGCTACGGTTCGCCGGCGCTGTGCAGCCGCGTCGACGAGGTGAAGGCCAAGACGTACGAGCTGTCCGAGTTCCTCGTCGACGTCCTCGGGGTCACCGACGTCGGGGCCTACTTCCCGCACCGCGTGACCTACCATCCCACCTGCCATTCGCTGCGCATGCTGCGCGTGGGGGACAAGCCGCTGCAGCTGCTGCGCGCCGTCCGCGAGATCGACCTCGTGGAGCTGCCGGAGGCCGACTCCTGCTGCGGATTCGGCGGCACCTTCGCGCTCAAGAACGCCGAGACCTCCACCGCGATGCTCGCGGACAAACTGTGCAACATCACCGCAACCGGTGCCGAATACTGCAGCGCCGGCGACTCGTCGTGCCTCATGCACATCGGCGGCGGACTGTCACGTCTGCGCACCGGAACCCGCACCATCCACCTCGCCGAGATCCTCGCCTCGGTAGAACCGGCCGTCTCTCCCAAGGGGGTGCCCGCGTGACCGCTCTCGGCATGCCGCCCGTCCCACCGCGCGGCTCCGGAAATCTGCGGGGTGTCGCGGCGTTTCCCGCCGCGGCGCACCAGGAACTGGCAAACACCCAGCTGCGCCGCAACATCGGCAAGGCCACCCACACCATCCGGGCCAAGCGCCTGAGCGTGACCGGCGAGCTGCCCGACTGGGAGCAGTTGCGCGACGCCGGTGCCGCCGTCAAGGCCGACGTGCTGAACCGGCTGCCGGAGCTGCTCACCCAGTTCGAGGCCGCGGTGACCGCCCGTGGCGGCGTCGTGCACTGGGCGGCCGACGCCGCCGAGGCCGATGCCATCGTCACCGACCTGATCCGCGCGACGGGCTCCGACGAGGTCATCAAGGTCAAATCGATGGCCACCCAGGAGATCGGGCTCAACGAGCACCTCGAGGAGCAGGGCATCACGGCCTACGAGACCGACCTCGCCGAGCTGATCGTCCAACTGGGCCACGACAAGCCCTCGCACATCCTCGTTCCCGCCATCCACCGCAACCGGGCCGAGATCCGTGAGATCTTCCTGCGCGAGATGCCGGGCGTCGACCCCGATCTGGACGACAATCCCCGGCATCTCGCGGCTGCGGCGCGGAAGTTCCTGCGCCACAAGTTCATGACCGTGCCGGTCGCGGTGTCGGGCGCGAACTTCGGAATCGCCGACACCGGCACGCTCGCGGTCGTCGAATCCGAGGGCAACGGTCGCATGTGCCTGACGCTGCCGCAGACCCTGATCACCGTGATGGGCATCGAGAAGCTGCTGCCCACCTACCGGGATCTCGAGGTGTTCCTGCAGTTGCTGCCGCGCTCGTCCACGGGCGAGCGGATGAACCCGTACACGTCGATGTGGACCGGCGTCACCCCCGGCGACGGTCCGCAGGAGTTCCATCTCGTGCTGCTCGACAACGGACGCACCGCGGCGCTCGCCGACGAAATGGGACGCGAAGCGCTGCACTGCATCCGATGTTCGGCGTGCCTGAATGTGTGCCCGGTGTACGAGCGCACCGGCGGCCACGCCTACGGCTCGACGTACCCCGGCCCGATCGGCGCCGTGCTCAGCCCGCAACTCGCCGGCATGGATGCCCCGGGGGATCCGAACGCGACCCTGCCCTTCGCCTCGAGCCTGTGCGGGGCGTGCTACGACGCATGCCCCGTCAAGATCGACATCCCCTCGCTGCTCGTCGAACTGCGGCACCAGAAGGTCGAGCACGCGTCGTTCGGGATCGAGGCGGCCGCGATGAAGGCGGCATCACTGGCGATGTCGTCGTCGCGTCGCTGGACGACCGCGCAGAAGGCGGCCGGACTCGGCCGGCTCCTCGCCGGGAAGAAGGGGAAGATCACCTCGCTGCCGGGTCCGCTCGCCGGCTGGACGGAAGCCCGCGACATCCCGGCGCCGCCGAGACAGACCTTCCGGCAATGGTGGAACTCCGACGAGGGACGTGCCGCGCTGGCACAGGCGCGCGAGAAGGGACGGCAGCAGTGAGCACCCGCGACGTGATCCTCGGCCGGATCCGCGACGCCCGGACACTTGCCCCACCGGTACCGGTGCAGGTACCCCGCGAGTACCGCACCGGGCGCACCCTGCCGGACGCACAGCGGCGGGAACTGCTCGTGGACCGGCTCGTCGACTACAAGGCGCACGTGCACGAGTGCGCGCCGGCCGACCTTCCCGACGTGCTCGCACGGGTGCTGACCGAGCACGGCGTGCGCCGCGTGGGGGTCCCCGCGGGATTGGACCGGTCGTGGCTCGCACGGTTCGACGGCGACGTGGTGGTGGACTCGTCCGAGATCCCCGCCCCGGACCTCGGCGACCTCGACGGCGTCGTCACCGCCTCCGCGGTCACGTGTGCCGAGACGGGCACCATCTTCCTCGACGGCGGCCCCGACCAGGGCCGGCGCGCGCTGACCCTCGTGCCGGACCTGCACGTGTGCGTCGTGCCCCTCGCCGACGTCGAAGTCGGGGTGCCCGAGGCGCTGATGCGGCTGGTGCCGGAACGCCCCACCACCATGATCAGCGGCCCCTCCGCGACGTCCGACATCGAACTCGAGCGGGTCGAGGGCGTGCACGGGCCACGAACCCTGATCGTGGTGATCGTCGGATGACCGCCACCCGCACCCGGTCCGGGTTCGGGTGGCAGTTCCGCGGCAGTTGCCGCTCCCTCGGCGAGTTCTACTTCTTCGCCCCGGACGGCGAGGAACCGGTCGTGCGGCGACGGCGGGAGGCAGCTGCGAAACGGATCTGCGCGAGCTGCCCGGTGCTGACGGAGTGCCGGACCCACGCGATGCTCGGCCGCGAGCGGCACGGGGTGTGGGGCGGGCTGTCGGAGCGGGAGCGCCGCGCCCGGTGCTGACGGCGAGGCGCTCCCGGTCCGCTCGGACGAGGAGCGCCCCGCAGCAGCTTCACCCCACGGCCGCGAGCGGTGTCGCAGTCCGGCCGGTGGCGGCCGGCACCGACTTCAGCGAAATCGAGCGCCTGGCCCTCATCGGCCGCTGACGCGGCCGGTGTGTCCTTTGGGTTGCCCTGGCAGCCCAAAGGGCACACCGCTGGGGGCGTTACGACTGCCAGGGGATCCGGTACGGCTCCTGGTCCTGCCCGGCCGCAGGCGTGGTACGCGGCGAGGCCGGGAACCACCGGAACCGCGGATTCGCCTTCAGTTCGGCGACCTCCGGTGGAACCGGATGTGCCACCGCCTCGATCTCGGACCAGCGGCACTGTCCGGCAGCAACTCTCGACGCGTACTGCCGCAGTGCGGGAGAGGCGTCGCTGCTCGCCGCGAGTTGTTCCATCACCGCATCGTCGACCTGAATGCACCGGTTCGCGCCGGCGAACCGCTGTGCGCGGATCACGGCGGTGTCGAGGTCGGTCACGGCTCGGTGGATGCGGTCCAGTGGACCGTCGAGGTGCGAGGGCACGTCCCTCACGGCGCGTCCGCCCAGGGGTTCTCGCCGACCGAGTACGGTTCGGAGGGCTTGTTCACGGGGCCGCGGACGTCTGCGACGCCGGCGAGATCGACGGCCACCGCCGCCCGGTGCTCGGTGCGCTCGTACGCCTCGGTCAACGGCGCCAGCGTGTGATCGACCTGCTCCTGCAGGGCGTTCGCCGGCGACGCCAGAGCATCGAGGAACGCCCTCAGTGCGTCCGTGAGCGCGCGGATCCGCGTCACGACGTCGTCGACGAATGCGATCGTGTCCCGAACGATCCTGGCGAGGGTGAGGATCTGTACGGCCGTGCCGGCGAACGGGACCTTCTTCAGCGCGAACTTCAGCGTCTGCATCCCGTCGTCGAACGCCACCTCTTCCTCGAGCATCTCCTTCAGCGACCGAACCGCGGTGACGATCGCTTCCCGGATCTTCTCCGCAACCAGGTTGCACGTCTCCTCGACCACGCGTCCGACCGGTCCCTCCCACCGGAGCGCGTCGACGATCCGGCCGGCGTAGTCCGTGAACGCCCGGGCAGCCTGCCCGTTCCAGTGGGGATCCAGAGCTCGCACCACGGCGTCGAGATTCTCCCCGCCGGCCTCCACCGCCTCCCCGGCGATGCGGTACGCGTTGCCGAGTCGCCGCAGTTCGTTCCAGTTTCCGTCCAGCGGTTCGATCACCTGGGCGATCGGGCTCCACTCGGTCAGCATCTCGATTGTCTTGTCGACGTCGCCGAGCCAGCCGGCCGCCTCCGCGACGATCTCACGGACGTCCTCGTCGGGGGCTTCGGGGTGAGGGAGTTCGGTCCTGCCCGCAACCCCGGTCCGGACGGGATCGGGGTACGGTCGCGCCGGGCCGGCGGCCGGTGTCTCCGGATCGTATGCGTCGATCGACTCCGGAAAGAGGAGGTTGGCATTGAGCCGTTCGTAGTTGCGTTCCTCCGTGTCGTAGTAGATCCACGCGCAGCGGTTCAATTCGATGCCGGTCTTCAGGCAGAGATCGGCAAGGACGAAGTATCGAGACTGTGCCGACGGCAGAACTGCCCGGAACCCGTCCTGGATCGTCCGCAACAGTGCACCGTCCAGTGTGCCGGCCGGCTCACCGTGGACGGCGAGGTACCGGTTGGCCCACAACACATCGTTGCCGATCTCCTGCGCAGCGACGGCAGCGCCGGCGATCTGATTCGCGGTGGCGCTGAACCTCTCGTATGTCTCGGACATCACGACCTCCTCAGCGACTCGACGAGGCCGTCGATGGAATCGTCGTCGAGCTGGCCGGCCACACCGCGATCCGCCTGCACGACGAAGACCGCGACCTCCGCTGAGGCCAGGCCGGTGGTGGCCACGAAGTCCCACCGTGCTGCCGGCGGGGCACATTCGTGGATGTGCGGGATGTCGGCTACGCGCGCCGTGATCCGGACCGCCGGATTTCCGTCGATGTCGAAATGGACCGGGGCCGAATACTCGACCGTCGGCGACTGTTCCCGGCCGGAGTACATCCACTCGACTGCTCGAACCTCGTGAGCAGCCACGGTCAGCAGGTCACCGGCGGGCCGCCCCGTGATACCCACGGACGCCAGCGTGGACGTGTCTTCCGCGGCGCAGTACCCATTCCCGAAGGAGGATGCCGAACCGATCACCATCATTTCACCGCCACGGCCGTTCCACCCCATAATGGACTCTCCCCCGAACCAGCCGGGTGGCGTGGTGTACGTGAGCCCGAACTTCGTCGGTACCGGTTGCGGTGCGCCCTCGGGAACGTCGGGCAGTTTCGGAGCCCGCTCCATCGTTGGGAATCCCGGTGGCAGTTCACGTCGTGGTGTTGTGGCAGTAGGTGACTCGGCACGTGACGTCGTGACCGGTGGGGCCCACTCCGGCGCCGCATCCGGAACATCCGGCGCCAGCAGGCTCCCTGCTGCCGATATCCCGCCGATGGCGAGCGCGCCCCCCACGCACCACAACACCACTTTGCCCAGCTCGAAGACGACGACGCCCCACTTCGACATTTCTCGACCCCCCTTGTCGACAGCGGAACCATACCAGTTGATCTGGTCCACAGGGTTTTCCGCGCCCCGAGGGTGTGGAGAACCGGGACCGCCGAACGAGCAACGGCCGCCGGGACGTGGGAGAACGGGGTTCTGCGTGGTCCGCGGGATCGGTCGATCTCACATGCTGTCGAGGCGCCACTGGGCGAGCTGGACTGCGTTCGAGACGCATTCGGTCACCACCGCCGATCGTTCGGCGGGTCCGGGCGCCGTGAGCACCTGCAATCGGTCCGCCTCGCCGATCGGAACGAACCGCGCCAGTGCGAACAGCCGCGCGCCCGGCTCGTCGGGCAGTTCGGTGATGCTCGGCGGTTCGATCCGACCGTTCGACAGCCGGTCGAGCAGACCGTAGAGCCGGCCGAGCCCCACGCTCAGTTCGGCGAAATCCACCGGGCCGGAAACCGTGTCCGGCCACGGCTCGACCTCCGCGCGTGGGTAGGGGTCGTCCGGAAGCCAGTTCTTCACCCGGATCCGCTCTTCCCCGATGCACTCCAGGACGTATCGACCGTCGTCGAGTTCGGTGTCCATCACGATCCGCGCGATCGTGCCGACGTCGTGGCGGGTCTCCCCGCCCCCCACCTCGTGCCCTCGCTCGATGAGCACGACGCCGAACCGTGGCCCGTCCGGATCTGCGAGGCAGTCCCGGACCAGGCGGCGGTAGCGCGGCTCGAACACATGGAGCGGAAGCGCGTCGCCCGGCAGCAGCACGGTTCCCAGCGGGAACATCGGGAGCACGGGCATCAGGGCAGCCGCAGCCGGGGAATCGGCGGTTCCGGAATCGGCTCGCCGCGTTCGATCTCGGTCAGCAGGTGCTCGGCCCACGCCGCCAGACCGTCGATGTCCAGCCCGTGCGGCGGCTCGTCCTCGTAGTGCCGGATCCGCGCCTCCCCCTGCCGCAACAACGACGCCGCACCCGCCGGATTGTCCCGCAGCAGATGCGTCAGCCCCACGGCGAGCTGCGCCAGCCCCTGCCACAGGGGCCGCTCCTCGACCGGCGCCGATTTCCACGTGCTCTCCAGCACCTCGTGCGCATGAAACGGATGGCCGTGGTCGAGCAGCCGCTGGGCCTCGGTGATCGCCTCGTCGGGCTCGAGGTCCAGGTCCTCCGGGACCCGCTCGACACCCTCCTCGCCGTAGGGGAGAGGACGCCCCAGCGCGTCGCGCGGACGGGCATTCTGCGGCCTACCGTCGACGGTTCGATCCCGTTCAACCATGAACCCAGCGTAAACCGGTATCGCCGACCCGACCGCGCTTCTCGCGAGCCCCGTCGACGGCGCGGGCCAGCTCGTCGCGCAGCAGCTCCGGCGACGCGGGACAGACGTGGGTGTGGCGGCCCGTCCGGAACAGGTACCGGCCGTCCCCGACGACGTCGAACCAACCGAGATCGGTGACCGGCGTGAAGGTCAGACCGTCCGGTGAGGACAGTACCCGCAGGTTGCCCGTCCCGGACCGGGGATCGGTCAGCAGCCGTCGCAATCGGACTGCGGGCGGCGCCTGCGCGGTCCGCAGTACCTGCGTCGGGGTCGAGAACTCCGCCACCTCCGCGGTGGGCGCGGACAGCGCCGGCGCCGTGCCTGCGGGTGCGTCGGGCAGACACTGCACGACGGCGTCCGCCAAGGTGTACGCCGACGTGGTCGTGACGACGAAGTCGCCGGCACGCCCCGGTTCCTGTCGCACCAGGACCGCGGAGTCGTGCCTGATGCAGCCCCGCAGCCGCAGCTCGGAGTCGGCCGAGGTCTGCCCGTACGCCTCGACGGTGACCTCCGCGTGCCGCATCGTCGCCATCGCCGCCGCGAGCTGCTCGTCGGGATTCATGCGCCGCCACCGGTGGGCCGCCTCCACGTTCGCGGCGTGTTCGTCCTCCCACAGCGCGGTCGAGCGGTAGCGCAGGGGAAACGGGACCTCGTCGAGTCCTGTCGCGGTCCACAGCGCGAGGAACCGGTCGGGTGTGAGCCGCCACGTCATGCCGGATCGACCCCCAGTACCGGCGGCGCGGTGAGCGGCATCGGACCGATCAGCTCGTTCCCGTTGTCGATGCCCACGAGGTAGCTGGGCACCGTGCGGGCGGCGTCGTCGTCCCGTGCCGGGCGTGCGGGGGCGCCCAGCATGCCCGGGTACATGCCGCCCGCGCGGCCGGAGCCGGCGCGCGCGCCGGGACCCGACGTCGCCGAACCGGTCGTTCCGTTCGCCATCGGCACGCCGCCGACGGGACCGGGTCCGCCGAGTCCCGGAGCGCCGGCGCCGGTCCCCGCGCCGGCGCCTCCCGCGCCACCGCCCCCCGACGTCGCTCCGCCGGTTCCGCCCGGGAATCCCCCAGGGGAGCGCTCCGGGGTCGTGGTCGCGCCGGCCGCCGTCGTCGCGGCCGGGACGGTCGTCGAGGGCTCGGCAGCACCCGTCGTCGGGTCGCCCGGTGCCGCGTGACGGTCTGGGGCAGGGGCGTCTGGGGCTGGGGCGTCGGGGGCTGGGGCGTCGGGGGACGCGGTGTCCGTGACCGGTCGGCCGTCGCTGCCGGCTCCCGCGGGCCCGGAACCGCCACCTCGGCCGTTCGCACTATCCGCGGGGCGCTCCGCTGGGCTCGGTCCGAGCGGTCCCGATCCTGCCGTCGCCTCGTGCGGGGACGGCAGGATCGGGACCGCCGTGCCGGATTCGCGGTAGTGCGGGACGTAGAGCGACTCCATGACGCGCACGGCCTCGGTGCGTGCAGCCTCCGCCGCCCGCGCGAACTCCGCCGTGTCCTGTGGCACCACCACACCCGACGGCATCGGGATCCGTATCGGCGGTGGTTGCACATTGGTTCGGACGGCGGTGGCGATCTCCGATGCCGCAGCCAGCTTCGTCGACACCGCCAGCAGGGCGGCGACCAGTTGTTCGGCCGACGTCGCGAAGGAGCGGGTCGCCGCCACGGCCTGCTGTGCCGCCTCGCCGTCCCATCCCTCGGCAATCTTGTTGCAGATCATCTGGGTTCCGAAGATGAAGCCGATGCTCATATCGGTCGCGATCGCGCGCCAGCTCTCCGCCAGGCTCCTCATCGCACCCGGGTCCATTCTCTGGACGTCCCGGTAGATGGCGTCGTGCTCCATGCTGTGGAAGTTCTCGAACACGGTGGCATAGTCCGGATCGAAGCTGCCGTCGAGCCGTGCAACGAGGCTGGTGTGCCAGTTCGTCAGGGCGTCGACCCGCTCCGGCACCGCGGGATCGAGCAGCGGATCGAGCATCGACCGGATCGGATTCTCGTTGTACGACAATTTATCCGGCACTTCCGCTCACGACCGCGACGTGTCGCGCCGCGCGTCTTCCGGTGCCGTGTGAAGCCTCGACTGACATGCCCATGGAGTCCCCCCGATTCCGTGGTAGTGCGCAGGATCGTAGCGGACCGGACAGTCCTGTGGCGAGTCGTGCCGGGCCGTGCAGGTGGTGCCGCGATCGCCCTCGTCGCATCCGCGCGGTCCCCAGTCGTCCGCGCCCTCGATTGCGTTCGCGGATGACTGGCGCCCGCGCGGATATCGCGTGACTCGTCGAGCGGTGCAAAAGTGCTGGCGTTCACGTGGAGTCGGTCGTGCCGAGACGCCGGACCCAGTCGTACTCGGCGTCGAGGAATCCCTGCCCGCCGGCGGCGAAGGTCTCGCGCATGCGGGTGAGGACCTCGTGGAACTGGGTGAGCCGCTCGTAGGCGGACTCCGGGGTGCCTCTGGCCTTGAGGAGGAAGCCTCGGCGAAGTTGTTCCGCGGACTCGAATCCGCCGAAGCTCACGGCTCGGGTCAGGTCCTCGGATCGGTCGATCGCGTGGGACAGTGTCATGAGCATGGTGTCGCATAGTGCGACGATCTCGTCGATCGTGTGGGGGTCGAGTCGCAGCGGTTTGCTCACCCTGTTCCTTCCGATCAGTTGTCGATGAGTACGGAGATGCGCGCGGCGGTGTCCTCGAGTCCGGCGCACCATTCCCCTTGCGGGACGCCGTTGCCGTGGTCGGGGTGGTAGACGCGCGAGATGATGAGGACGCCGAACGACGTCTCCACGTTGACGGCACACGCGCGGCGCAGACTCGGGTCGACCTCGAGGAGGGCGCGTCGGCCGTCGACTTCGATGGGGGTCGCGTACTCGGCGACCTTCTCCTGCACTTCGGCGAAGGTGATGTTGCCGGAATTGAGATTGAGTCCGTAACGACGGAGAACTCCGGGGATGCGTAACGTGCCCTGATAGCTGCACCCGAGGAAGGTGTAGTGCGTCGCGGCGAAGTCGCTGACCTCCTCCGACTTCGGGTCGTAGCCGGCGTCGCGGAGTACCTGGTCGGGGATGTCGAGGCAGGGGTCGAACGTGACCGGGGGCCGGTCGGATTCGTCGACGATGCGCGGCACACGGGTGGTCGACGTGGCCGGCGGCTCCGCGGGTGCTGTGGGTTCCGGGGGTGCGACGGAGGTGCACGCGCCGGCCGTCGCCGCCGCGACGGCGACGATCCACCCACGCGTGCGTACCCGTCGTCGTTCTCGGTAGGTCGCGGCGCGAGCGTGTGGCCGACGCGCTCTCCGGTCACCCGCGACATCCGTTGCGTGCGCAGTCGGCCGATCGCCGCGCGAAGACGTCCCCCCGATCATGGACCCCCCGATCCGTCGTGTGGGGCAGATCCTAACGGACGGCGCCGACGAGGCGCAGGGCCAGATCGGAGTAGAGGTTCGCGATGGCGTGGGGCTCGTTGTAGCGGCCGGAGGGGTACCAACGGCAGATGTCGACGCACAGCGACATCAGGGCCAGGGTGACGCCCTCGGTGTCGGGGACGGTGAACTCGCCGGAGGCGACCCCGGCGTCGACGATGGTGCGGACGACCTGGGTGGTGCGTCGGCGCAGGCCGGTGATGACGCGGTAGTGCTCCGGGGTGAGGGCGGTCAGTTCGTACTGGACGACGCGGGCGCGGCGATGGTGCTCGGCCTGCCACTCGGCGAACCGGGCGATGACGGTGGACAGACGCGTGGTGGCGTCCTCGTCGGGCAGGTCGGCGGTGCGCACCACCTCGAGGGCGAGATCGTGGCCCTCGTAGCTGATCGCGTAGAGCAGTTCTTCCTTGGACTTGTAGTGCGGGTACATCGCGGCCGGGCTCATGTCGAGGCGGGCGGCGATCTGGCGGGTGGTGGTGCCGCCGTAGCCGTTCTCGGCGAACACCTCGACGGCTGCCTCGCGTAGCCGGGCCGCGGCCTTCGATCCGCTGATCACCGCGTCCCTGGATGTGCTCACGTCGTGCTCCCGTTCCTGCTGCGGCCTGGTTGACAAGATAGCGGCCGCGGTTCACTATAAGCGCACGCTTAGAAAATAAGCAGATGCTTACAGATTTGAGGAGCGGTTGATGCGACGCACCCTGTACGGCCCCGATCACGAGGCGTTCCGCGAGTCGGCGCGCGAGTTCGTGAACCGGTTCGTCATGCCCCGTGCGGAGGAGCTCATCGAACGTCACGAGATCCCGCGTGACATCTGGATCGAGGCCGGTAAGGCCGGCTTCCTGGGGCTCGAGATCCCGGAGCGCTTCGGTGGCATGGAGGCGAACGACTACCGCTTCAACGCCATCCTCGGCGAGGAGTTCGCCCGGGCCAACATGGCGCTGTCCTCGTCGATGGGTATCCATTCGGACATCACCGTCCCCTACATCGTCCACCTGGGCAACGAGGAACAGCGCGAGCGCTGGCTGCCGCGCTGCGCCACCGGCGAGCTCATCTGCGCCATCGGCATGACCGAGCCGTCCGGCGGCTCCGACCTCGCCAACCTGAAGACCACCGCCGTGCGCGACGGTGACGACTGGATCCTCAACGGCGCCAAGACGTTCATCACCAACGGCTACAACTGCGACCTCGTCGTCGTCGCGGCCCGCACCGACCCGTCGAAGGGCGCGAAGGGCATCTCCCTGTTCGCCGTCGAGCGCGGGATGGAGGGCTTCGAGAACGGCCGCAAGCTGGACAAGGTCGGTCAGCCCGAGGCCGACACCGCAGAGCTGTTCTTCAAGGACGTTCGCGTCCCGCACGCCAACCTCATCGGCGAGGAGGGCATGGGCTTCATCTCGATGATGAAGATGCTGCCGCAGGAGCGACTCGGCTCCGCGGTCAACAATGTGCACCACGCCAAGCACATCCTGCTCGAGACCATCGAGTACGCGAAGGAGCGCAAGGCGTTCGGCCAGGCCATCGGCGCCATGCAGTACAACAAGTTCCTGCTGGCCGAGCTGGTCACCAAGATCGAGGTCGCCGAGGCGTACGTCGACCAGGCCGTCGAGGCGCATGCCGACGGCAAGCTCACCGCCGTGGACGCGGCCAAGGCGAAGTGGTGGAGCGCGCAGACGCAGTCCGAGGTCCTGGACGCGTGCGTGCAGATCCACGGTGGCTACGGGTTCATGAACGAGTACCGTGTGGCTCGTGCATGGAAGGACGCCCGCGTCACCAAGATCTGGGCCGGCACCAACGAGATCATGAAAGAACTCATCGGCCGCGATCTGGGCCTGTAGAGACTCGAAGCGTCAACACCGAACAAGGAGCGCGTGATGCCCGAAGCTGTGATTGTCTCCGCCGCCCGTTCCCCCATCGGGCGGGCAATGAAGGGGTCGCTCAAGACCGTGCGCCCGGACGATCTGGCCACCCAGATGGTCGCCGCCGCCCTGGCGAAGGTGCCGGAGCTGGACCCGACCCAGATCGACGACCTGTTGCTCGGCTGCGGCCAGCCCGCCGGCCAGTCCGGGTTCAACATCGCCCGCGTCGTCGCGGTGCAGTTGGGCTACGACTTCCTGCCCGGCGTGACCGTCAACCGCTACTGCTCGTCGTCGCTGCAGACCACCCGCATGGCGCTGCACGCGATCAAGGCCGGCGAGGGCGACGTGTTCGTCTCCGCCGGTGTCGAGTCCGTCTCGAGCTTCGTCACCGGCAACGCCGACGGCCTGCCGAACACCAAGAACCCGCTGTTCGCCGACGCCGAGGCCCGCACCGCCACGCTCGCCGAGGGTGGCACGGCGTGGACGGACCCGCGCAGCGAGGGTCTGCTGCCCGACGTGTACATCGCGATGGGTCAGACCGCGGAGAACGTCGCGTCGATGACCGGCATCTCCCGCGAAGACCAGGACCGGTGGGGTGTGCGGTCGCAGAACCGGGCCGAGGAAGCCATCAAGTCCGGCTTCTTCGAGCGCGAGATCAGCCCCGTCACCCTGGCCGACGGCACCGTCGTGACCACCGACGACGGCCCCCGGCCCGGCACCACGTACGAGGCCGTGAGCCAGCTCAAGCCCGTCTTCCGCCCCGACGGCACCATCACCGCGGGCAACGCCTGCCCGCTCAACGACGGCGCCGCGGCCCTGGTGATCATGTCCGACACCAAGGCCGAGGAGCTGGGCCTGACCCCGCTGGCACGGATCGTCTCGACCGGCGTGTCCGGCCTGTCGCCGGAGATCATGGGCCTGGGCCCGATCGAGGCGGTCAAGAAGGCCCTCGCGAACGCCGGCAAGACCATCTCCGACATCGACCTGTTCGAGATCAACGAGGCGTTCGCCGTGCAGGTGCTCGGCTCCGCCCGTGAGCTCGGCATCGACGAGGACAAGCTGAACGTCTCCGGTGGTGCGATCGCCCTCGGCCACCCGTTCGGCATGACCGGGGCGCGGATCACCGCCACGCTGCTCAACAACCTGCAGACCCACGACAAGCAGTTCGGCGTGGAGACGATGTGCGTCGGCGGTGGTCAGGGCATGGCGATGGTGCTCGAGCGCCTGAGCTGACCCCTCTCGACCGGAACGCGAACGAGGCGCGGTCGCGGGCCCGAAAGGGCTTGTGACCGCGCCTTTTTCGAAAAAACAATCTTGAACTCGAGCGCGAATTCAACTATACAAGTCGCGTAGGTACCAATTTTCGGAGGAGACTACCCCCATGTCCGTACTCGACAAGTTCCGACTCGACGACCGCGTCGCGATCGTCACCGGCGCGTCCTCCGGCCTCGGCGTCGCCTTCGCTCAGGCCCTCGCCGAGGCCGGAGCCGACGTCGTGCTCGCGGCCCGTCGCGCGGACCGGCTCGAACAGACCGCCGAACTCGTCCGTGCGGCAGGTCGCCGCGCGCTGAGTGTCGAGACCGACATCGCCGAGCCCGAGCAGGCGCAGCGGATGGTCGACGCCGCGGTCGAGCACTTCGGCAAGGTCGACATCCTCGTCAACAACGCCGGTATCGGCACGGCCGTCCCGGCCACCAAGGAGACTCCGGAGCAGTTCCGGCGCGTCATCGACATCAACCTGAACGGTTCGTACTGGGCAGCGCAGGCCGCCGGGCGCGTCATGCAGCCGGGCAGCGCCATCGTCAACATCTCCTCCGTCCTGGGCCTCACCACCGCGGGACTGCCGCAAGCCGCCTACGCCGCGAGCAAGGCCGGCGTGATCGGTCTGACCCGCGACCTGGCCCAGCAGTGGGGGGCTCGCAAGGGCATCCGCGTCAATGCCATCGCGCCGGGATTCTTCGAGACGGAGATGACCGACGAATACCAGCCCGGCTATCTCGACAGCATGAAGCCGCGAATCGTCCTGGGCCGCACCGGTGATCCCGCCGAGATCGCCGCCACCGCCGTGTGGCTCACCTCGGCGGCCGCCGGTTACGTCACCGGACAGACGATCGCGGTCGACGGCGGCCTCACCATCAACTGAAGTTTCCAACCACACCGGAGGTAAGCAGTGAGCGAAGCAAGCACCCGTACCGCCATCGTCACCGGCGCCGCGCGCGGTATCGGCGCCGCAGTGGCCAAGCGTCTCGCCGAGGACGGATTCCAGGTCGCGGTTCTGGACCTCGACGAGTCCGCATGCGCCGACACCGTCTCGGCCATCGAGTCGGCCGGCGGCAAGGCCCTCGCCGTCGGTGCGAACGTCGCCGACGAGCAGTCCGTCGCCGCGGCCGTGGAGAAGGTCTCGAGCGAACTGGGCGATCCCACGGTGCTGATCAACAACGCCGGCATCACCCGCGACAACCTGCTGTTCAAGATGACCGTCGACGACTGGGACGCCGTGATGAACGTGCACCTGCGGGGCGCGTTCCTCATGTCCCGTGCGACGCAGAAGTACATGGTGGAGGCCAAGTTCGGTCGCATCGTCAACCTGTCGAGCACCTCCGCGCTGGGCAACCGCGGCCAGGTCAACTACTCCGCTGCCAAGGCCGGCATGCAGGGCTTCACCAAGACCCTCGCGATCGAGCTCGGCAAGTACGGCGTGACCGCCAACGCGATCGCCCCCGGTTTCATCGAGACCGAGATGACCGCGGCGACGGCCGAGCGGGTCGGGATGTCGTTCGAGGACTTCAAGGCCGCCGCGGCGTCGCAGATCCCCGTCGCCCGCACCGGAAAGCCCGAGGACATCGCGCACACCGCGTCGTTCCTCGCGAGCGAGGGCGCGGGCTTCGTCTCCGGCCAGGTCATCTACGTCGCCGGTGGTCCGAAGGACTGACGGCGGAGACCGAACCACGACGACGCCGTGCGTCCTTCCCCCCTGCGGGAGGACGCACGGCGTCGTCGTCTGTACGGTCGGTTACGGCTGCCGGACCGCCTGCCGGCGGTGCAGGAGCCAGCACGCGCCCGCGATCGTCGCGGTGAGGGCACCCGTCGCGACGAGCTGGGTGCGCGCGGCCGAGTCGAACAGTGCGAGCACGGCGATGCCGGCGAGCAGGCCGAGCGTCGCGTACGACAGGTACGGGAAGCCCCACATCTTCAGCGGCAGAGCGTCTTCGGTGCCTTCGCGGCGTGCCCGCTTACGCAGCACGAGGTGCGAGACCGCCACGAACGTCCACAGCACGAGGATGGTCGAGCCGACCGCGTTGAGAAGCAGCGGCAGGACCTTGTCGGGACGCACGTAGTTGAGTGCGACGGTGACGAATCCGAACGCCACCGAGGCCAGGACCGCGTTGCGGGGCACGCCGTTGGCGGCCACCCGGCCGAACACCGGGTACGCCGAACCGCGTTGCGAGAGCGAGTAGATCATCCGTGAGGCGCTGAAGAGCATCGCGTTGAGCGAGGACAGCAACGCCACCACGACGATCACGGTCATCACGGCGGCGGCCCCCGGCACCGAGCCGGCGTTCAGCACCGCGACGAACGGTCCCGTGACGAGATCCTCGGAGGTCCACGGCAGCACCGTCACCATGATCAGCACCGAGCCGATGTAGAAGACCAGGATGCGCCAGATCAGCGTGCGCACCGCGCGGCCGACGTTGCGGCGCGGATCCGAGGTCTCGGCGGCTGCGATCGCGATGATCTCGGTGCCGCCGAACGCGAACACCACGATGAGCAGTCCGGCGGCGATGCCGGCGATACCGGTGGGGGCGAAGCCTCCGTGTGCGGTCAGGTTCGCGAACCCGGTGCTGTCGAAGGCCGGCACCCAGCCGGCGATCATCGCGACGCCGATCGCGAGGAAGGCGACGATGGCGACGATCTTCAGTGCCGCGAACCAGAATTCGACCTCACCGAACCGGCGCACGCCGACGAGGTTCACGCCGGTGAGGACGACCATGAAGAACAGGGCCGCGGCCCACTGCGGGATCCCGGGGATCGAGGCGGCGGTGATGGCGGCGGCGCCGGTGGCCTCCGCCGCGATCACGATGACCACCTGGATCCAGTACAGCCAGCCGATGGTGCGACCGGCGACGGAACCGAGGGCGTTCTCCGCGTGCACCGAGAACGCACCGCTGGCGGGGTTCGCGGCCGCCATTTCGCCCATCATCCGCATGATGAGGACCACGAGGGCTGCAGCGGCGAGGAACGAGACGAGGATGGCCGGGCCGGCGACCGCGATGCCGGCGCCGGAGCCGACGAACAGGCCCGCGCCGATCGCGCCGCCGAGGCTCATCATCACCAGTTGCCGCGGTCGCATCGCCTGATGCAGCATCGCCCGTGGGGCGGGCGCGGCCGTGGTGGCCGGTGGGGTGGCCAAGGTGTCAGTCATCGATGCGCTCCCCCGCCGGCACCAGCTGGTCGAGGGCGATCTCGAACGCCGTGGCCGCGACGCCCGTATGGTCGGCGCTGCGCTCGTGGCAGCGCTGCAGCGCCCCGGCAACGGTGTCCGAGACGTCACCGAAGATCGCGGCGTCGGAGACCTCGACGTCGCCCTCCATGAGCTGCGCGAAGGCGCGGGCCATGCCGCTGTTGGCGATGAAGTCGGGGATCACCGAGACGGACTTGTCGGCGTGCTCGTAGGTGGGACCGTAGAAGATCTCGTCGTCGGCGAAGGGGACGTTCGCGCCGCTGGCGATCACCTCGAGGCCCGCCGCGACCATACGGTCGACCTGCTCGCGGGTGACCAGCCGGGACGCGGCGCACGGGAGGAAGACCTCGGCGCCGAGGTCCCAGATCGCGTCGTGCACCTCGGTGAAGGGACGCATCCGGTCGCTGCGGAGCGCGTTGCCGTTCTTGGTCAGCAGCAGGGTGCGCACCTCGTCGAAGTCGAGTCCGTCCGTGTCGAGGATGCCGCCGTCGCGGTCGATGATGCCGACGACGCGGGCGCCGGCCTGCGCCAGGTAGTAGGCCGCGGCCGCCCCGACGTTGCCCCAGCCCTGGACGATCACGCGCTTGCCGGTGAGCTCGCGGTTGCCGGCCGCGTCCCCGTAGATGCGGTAGTGGTGCCGCACCGACTCGGCGACGCCCCAGCCGGTGATGAGATCGGCCACCGTGTACTTCGCGTCCGGGGCGGGGGTGAAGCGGGTGTCCTCGACGACCTTGGCCACACCGAGCCGCAGCTGCCCGACCCGCTGGATGCGCTCGCGCTCGTCCGCGGCGAAGTGCCCGTTGACGACGCCCTCCTGGGGATGCCACAGACCGTTGCTCTCGGTGAGCGGCACGACCTCGGTCATCTCGTCGACGTTGAGGTCGCCGCCGGTGCCGTAGTAGGCGCGCAGCAGCGGCGCGACGGCCGCGAACCAGCGGCGCAGCACCCCGTCCTTGCGCGGGTCGGACGGGTCGAAGTCGATGCCGGACTTGGCGCCACCGATGGCCGGACCGGAGACGGTGAACTTGACCTCCATGGTCTTGGCCAGGGACTCGACCTCGCGGCGGTCGAGGCCGCGGCGCATGCGGGTGCCGCCGCCGGCCGCTCCACCGCGCAGGGAGTTGATGACGACCCAGCCGCGGGCAGTGGTCTCGGTGTCGTGCCACTCGAAGACGATCTCGGGGGCCTTGTCCTCGAAACGGGTCAGCAGGTTCTTCATGTCTTCTCTCGGGAGTCGGGACGGTGCGGTGCCCGGGTGCGGGCGAATGAAGAAGACTGTGACCGTGGTTACAAACGCCGCGCAAGTGCGGCCTGCGCTACTGATCAGCCTGAAGAGCTGTAGCGCAGCGGGATGCCGATTTTCTGTGCAGTGTGCAGAGCTGTGCCGCCGTTTTCTGCGGGGGAGGGCTGGTGGGCCGGTCGTCAGCTCTACCGGCGGTAGGCGGGCGCTTTGGCGGTTCTGCCCGGCTGGAGGGTGCGCAGCAGGGGCATGGCCCGGTAGCGGACCACCTCCGACAACACCATGACGCTGGTCGACCGGGCGACGATCGACGAGCGGTTCAGTTCGATCAGCGTCTGTTGCAGCCCGAGGTGGGAGTCCGCGGCGATCCGGCACAGGATGTCGCCGGCGCCGGTCGTCGCGAACGCCTCGAGCACCCCGGGAATCGCTTCGAGGACATCGGTGATGGCTTCGAGCGCACCCTGGACGATCTCCATCGTCACGAAGGCCTGGACCTCGAATCCGGCCGCCGCCAGGTTCAGGCGCGGTTCGTAGCCGGCGATGACGCCGGACTCCTCGAGCCGGCGCACCCGTGCCGAGACCGTCGCGCGCGCCACCCGCAACCGCCGGGACAACTCCAGCGCACCGATCTTCGGATCCGTGTGCAGCGTTTCCAGGAGCGCGAAATCCAACTCGTCCAGCTGCACGGCGTCACGCATGGCCGTTCCTTCCGAAGAGGCGGCGGAAACTGTACCGATTGTATAGCGGTGCGCCCGGCATCCCTCGTATTCCAGTCAGGTGGGCCAGCTGAAAAGGGGGAGATTGCGCCGTCCTTGCGACAGGTTTTTCCTGGTGACACACGACACACCGATGGCGCCGCGTCCGGCGGCAGGAGGAATCGCCATGACTCTCGAGTTCACCCTTACCGACAGCGAGAAGCTCGCCCAGCTGAACGCCGAGGAACTGCGGCAGCTCGTCGGCCTCGTCGAGTACGACGCCGATCGGGACCCGTTCCCCGTCAGCGGCTGGGACGCGGTGGTGTGGGTGGTGGGTAACGCCACGCAGGCCGCGCACTACTACCAGTCCGCGTTCGGAATGGAACTGATCGCCTACTCCGGTCCCACCACCGGCAACCGCGACCACCACGCCTACGTCCTGCGGAGCGGTGCGGTGCGGTTCGTCGTCAAGGGTGCGGTGGATCCGGACAGCCCGCTCGTCGACCACCACCGCCGGCACGGCGACGGCGTCGTCGACATCGCGCTGCAGGTGCCCGACGTCGACAAGTGCGTCGCGCACGCCCGGGCCCAGGGCGCGACGGTGCTCGAGGAGCCGTACGAGATCAGCGACGAGCACGGCACGGTGCGTCTCGCCGCGATCGCCACCTACGGCGAGACCCGGCACACCCTCGTCGACCGCTCGCGGTACTCCGGCACGTATCTGCCCGGCTACGTGGACAAGTCGTCGACCTACCGCAAGCGCGACGGCGCTCCCAAACGGATCTTCCAGGCGCTCGACCACGTGGTCGGCAACGTCGAGCTCGGCCACATGGACGAGTGGGTCGACTTCTACAACCGCGTCATGGGATTCACCAACATGGCCGAGTTCATCGGCGACGACATCGCCACCGACTACTCGGCCCTGATGAGCAAGGTGGTCTGCAACGGCAACCACCGCGTCAAGTTCCCGCTCAACGAGCCGGCCGTGGCGAAGAAGCGCTCGCAGATCGACGAGTACCTCGACTTCTACCGCGGTCCCGGCGCACAGCACCTGGCGCTGGCCACCAACGACATCCTCACCGCCGTCGACCGGCTCCGTGAGGAGGGCGTGGAGTTCCTCGCCACCCCGGACGCCTACTACGAGGACCCCGAGCTGCGGGCCCGGATCGGCGAGGTGCGGGTGCCGATCGAGGAGCTGCAGAAGCGCGGCATCCTCGTCGACCGCGACGAGGACGGCTACCTGCTGCAGATCTTCACCAAGCCGATCACCGACCGGCCGACCGTCTTCTTCGAACTGATCGAACGGCACGGTTCGCTCGGCTTCGGCAAGGGCAACTTCAAGGCCCTGTTCGAGGCGATCGAGCGGGAGCAGGAAGCGCGCGGCAACTTCTGATCGCTTCCGCGCTGCGGGATCAGGGCTGCGGGATCAGGGCTGCGGGATCAGGCGTTCCGGACGACCTGGTCCCGCAGCGCGTTCTCGGTCCGCCGCACGATCGTGCCCACCAGGGGCTCGATGAGCAGCCCGGCCGCACGCCCGGCCGGGCCGCCGGGCAGCTGGTAGCCGAAGTCGACGGCGAGCCGCATGTCGCCGTCGCCCAGGTCGTCGAACTGCCACGCCGAGCGGGTGCGGAAGCCGGAGATCGAGCTCAGCACGATCCGGTGGTTGTCCTCCCACTCGACGATCTCGAGCCGGGAGGTGAAGGCGGCCGGACCGATCCGCATGCACGCGTCGAACACCGCGCCCACGCCGCGGACCTGCTCGCCCACGGGCTCGAAGCGGGTCACGCCGTACATCCACTCCGGGACCGTGCGGTGGTCGGCGACGTATGCGAAGGCGGTGTCGAGTTCGACGTGGGCCACCCCGTCGTGGCGCACGTGGATCATGCGGCGATCGTCAGTCATACGGCGGAACCTCCGCCGGGAACCTAGCGGACTTGCTCGCACCTTCGGAATCCGCCCAGGCAGCAGTGCGGGCGGATTCCGGACGAGCGCGCGAATTGCCCCGCCCGGGGCCGGCGCGCGCTCAGGCGACGTGGCCGAGATTCGAGCGCAGCGCCTGTTCCGTCTGGCGGATCGCGGTACTCACCACCGGTTCGATGAGCTTGCCCAGTGCCCGCCCGGCCAGCCCGCCGGGGAGCTGGTAGGCGAAGTCGACGTCGAGACGGACCCGGCCGTCGCCGAGGTCGGCGAGTTCCCACCACGAGGAGGTGCGGAATCCGGCGATGGAGTCGAGGACGATCCTGCGGTCGAGTTCCCAGTCGACGATCGCCAGGCGCGAATCGAGGCCCTTCGGCCCGATCTGCATGGTGGCGTCGAAGATCGCGCCGATGCCGTTGACCTGTGATCCCACCGGTTCGAAGCGGTGGACGCCGTACATCCATTCGGGGACCGTGCGGTGGTCGTCGAGGTAGGCGAACGCCACGTCGAGGGGGACCTCCGCGACGGCGCTGTGGCGGATGTGGATCATCTGTACCTCCGTGGGGACATTTCTGTTACCCAAGGTATCAGGTAACTCGCGTCCTGGGGAGATCCTCAAAGTCGTCCGTTCGGACGCTCGTCCTGCTCTACTCATGGTGACACAGTTCACAGTGGATCCGGTGGGAGGGTTCGTGAAGACCAAGGCTGCGGTGATCAAAGGGCTCAATCAACCGTGGGAGATCGAGGAGATCGACCTGGGCGATCCGGTCGCCGGCGAAGTACAGGTACGTCTGGCTGCGTCCGGGCTGTGCCATTCCGACGAACATCTGCGCACCGGCGCGACGCCGATGCCGTCCTTCCCCGTCCTCGGCGGGCACGAGGGCGCCGGCGTGGTCACCAAGGTCGGGCCCGGAGTCACCAACATCCGGGAGGGCGACCACGTGGTGCTCGCCTTCATCCCGGCCTGCGGGCGGTGCCGCGCGTGCGCGAAGGGCCTGCAGAACATCTGCGACGAGGGGGCGAACCTCCTCACCGGGCAGGCGATCGCCGACAAGACCCACCGGGTGACGCTCAACGGTGACCCGGTGATCCAGATGTGCCTGCTCGGCACGTTCGCGCCGTACGTCACCGTGCACGAAGCGTCGGTCATCAAGATCGAGGACGACATCCCGCTCGACAAGGCCGCCCTGCTCGGCTGCGGCGTCGCCACGGGCTGGGGCTCCGCGACGGCGATCGGCGGCACCAAGGTGGGTGACTCCGTCGTCGTGATCGGCATCGGCGGCGTGGGCATCAACGCGGTACAGGGTGCCGCACACGCGGGTGCCCGGCACGTCGTGGCCGTCGACCCGGTGGAGTTCAAGCGGGATCAGGCCAAGAAGTTCGGGGCGACCCACACCTTCGCCTCGATCGAGGAGGCGCTGCCGGTGATCGGCGAGATCACCTGGGGGGCGATGGCCGACGTCACGATCATCACTGTCGGCGAGATCCACGGCGACATCATCGCTCCGTCCATGGCGCTGACGGGCAAGGGCGGTCAGGTGGTCGTGGTCGGCATGGGTAGCGCCGCCGACACCCAGGTCACGCTGAGCCTGTTCGAGCTGACCCTGCTGCAGAAGCGGCTGCAGGGTGCGATCTTCGGTGGCGTCGGCCCGCGTTCGCAGATCCCGAAGCTGCTCGACCTCTACCGGAGTGGGCAGCTCGAGCTCGACAAGCTGGTCACCAAGACGTACCGGCTCGAGGACATCAACGACGGTTACGCCGACATGCACGAGGGCCGGAACCTGCGCGGCATGGTGCTCTACGGCGACGACGACTACTGAGTGGGACGGCGGGCGGCGGATCCCACGACGGATCCGCCGCCCGCGCAGTCTTCACCGGGTCCGTCCGCACGGTACGACGAGCTGGGTGATCAGGGGGTGCGCATCTGCGTCTCGTGCGCGGGATAGGCGTGCACCAGCACCGTGGCGAGATGCGGCACCTCGGAGATCAGTGCCCTCTCGGCTTCGTGAGCGACGGCGTGCGCATCGCCCAGGCTGAGCCTCGGATCGACATCGAGCTCGACGTCGGCGTGCAGGCGGTGGCCGATCCAGCGCATCTTGAGACTGCGAATGCGGTCGACCCCGAATCGTCCCGACAGGACCCGCTCGGCCGTGGTGACGAGTTCGGGCTCGACGCCGTCCATGAGGCGCCGGACGATGTCCCGGGTGGCCGTGCGCAGCACCAGCACGATCGCGAGGGTGATCAGGATCCCGATGACGGGATCGGCCGCGGGGAATCCCAGAGCGACTCCACCGGCGCTGAAAAGAACGGCCAGAGAAGTGAATCCGTCCGTCCGAGCGTGGAGTCCATCCGCGACGAGGGCTGCCGAACCGATGCGTCGGCCCACCCGGATGCGGTAGACGGCGACGAGTTCGTTGCCGAGGAAGCCGACGAACCCGGCAAGTGCGACCCAGCCGAGGTGCTCGATGGGGACGGGATCGAACAGACGCCGAACCGATTCGACGCCGGCGAGCACCGCGGACAGAGCGATCATCGCCAGGACGAACAACCCGGCGAGGTCCTCGGCGCGGCCGTAGCCGTAGGTGAAGCGCTTGGTGGAGTCCCGGCGTCCGAGTGCGAACGCGATCCACAGCGGCACGGCGGTCAGTGCGTCGGAGAAGTTGTGCACGGTGTCCGCGGCGAGCGCGACGGAACCGGACACGGCGACGATGACGAACTGTGCCGCCGCGGTGACCGCCAGGCCGATCAGGCTGATCTTCACGGCCCGGATGCCGATGTTGCTGGATTCCAGCGCGGAATCGACGCTGTCGGCCGAGTCGTGGCTGTGCGGTGCGAACACACTCTTCGCCGCACCGACGAATCCCGAACTCCCGTGTGCGTGGCCGTGGCCGTGGCCGTGCTGGTCGTCGTGGGTGGTCACGTGGCCTCCGTATGCAGGTCGGGCCGGTGGGGGACTTCGTGCAGCGTGCGCAGTCCGGGGTCGGCTCGGTGGTGTCCCGGCACGCCGGGTCCTGCGTGTTCGGCATTGAACACGGCGTCGGTCACCAACTGCTTGATGTGCTCGTTCTCGAGGCTGTAGAAGATCGTCGTGCCCTCGCGCCGAGTGCGCACCAG
Organism: Rhodococcus sp. DMF-1; assembly: GCF_021441945.1. Classification (NCBI taxonomy): domain Bacteria; kingdom Bacillati; phylum Actinomycetota; class Actinomycetes; order Mycobacteriales; family Nocardiaceae; genus Rhodococcus; species Rhodococcus sp. DMF-1. Next base: position 3,953,887 of record NZ_CP090442.1, on the reverse strand, counting down.
GCGCGCCATCCGCAGCTTCGCCAGGTGCTGCGACACCGAGGGCGCCGCCTTGCCGACCTGCTCGGCCAGCTCGGTTACCGACAATTCGCGGTCGATCAGGGCCCACAGCAGCCGAACCCGGGTCCCGTCGGCGAGCATGCGGAACACCTCGACGACCAGGCCGACCTGATCGTCGTCGAGTCGCCGCCGACAGGGACCATTGTTTGCATACATACGCAGATAATAGAACTTTTCGAAGGCGGCTGCCGGGGCGGAGGATGGCCGGGCGGCGGGGACAGGACACGACGACTCGTGACGACGGCTCCACGGGGTCGCTTACGGTGATGCCATGGAAACGCGTGAGGAAGCCGTCGGGACATGGCGGCAGTACGGGCCGTCGACCCTGCCCAAGCCGCTCGAGGCTGCCCTCGAGGCGTTCGCCGAGCGGGGGTACGACGGCACCTCGATCCGGGAGGTCGCCGCCCGGGCCGGGCTGTCGGTTCCGGGTCTGTATCACCACTACCCGTCCAAACAGGCGCTGCTGGTGTCGTTGACGACGCTGGTGATGCGCGACCTGCTCGACCGGAGCAAGCAGGCCCTGGCGGAGGCCGGACCGACACCGTCCGAGCGGTTCGACGCCGTTGTCGAGTCGCTGCTGCGGTTCCACATGTTCCGGCGCAACCAGGCGTTCGTCGCCTCCACCGAGATGCGCAGCATGGAACCGGGTAACCGGAAGGCATACATCGCGTTGCGTGACGAGCAGCAGCGGATGCTGGACGAGATCGTCCGGGACGGGGTGGCGAAGGGGGAGTTCGGCACCGCGTTTCCGGAGGATGCGAGCCGGGCGGTGACCACCATGTGCGTGGCCGTCGCCTCGTGGTACCGGCCGGACGGACCGCTGTCCCCCGACGAGGTTGTCCGCCGCTACCTCGCGATCGCACGCTGCGCGGTAGGCGCTCGGTAGGCACGGCGCGGCAGACGCCCGGTAGGCCCGGCGCGGTGGGCGCCCGGTAGGGCGCCCTGGGTTGACCCGGCGGGGTGGGGTATGTCACGGTTGAAGCAACCGAGCGATCGATCGGTCGGGGTGAGGAGGAGGAATCGCGATGGCTGTCGATCTGTCGTACCCGGAACACGTCCAGGCGCTGGTGGCGAAGACCGAGGAGTTCGTCCGGGAGCACGTGCTGCCCGTCGAGGACGCCCACAACGGTGACATCACTGCCGCGGGCGGCGACGACCTGCGGGTGAAGCTGCAGCAGGCGGCCAAGGAAGCCGGGGTCTTCGCGCCGCACGCGCCCGTCGAGTACGGCGGCCACGGTCTCGGCATGGTCGACCGCGCCCCGGTGTTCGAGGCGGCCGGGTACTCGCTGTTCGGACCGATCGCGCTCAACATCGCCGCGCCCGACGAGGGCAACGTGCACATGCTCGCGCACATCGCCAGCGCGGAGCAGAAGGAGCAGTTCCTCGCGCCGCTCGCCCACGGCGACGTGCGGTCCGGCTTCGCGATGACCGAACCGGCCCCCGGTGCCGGATCCGATCCCAACGCCCTGACCACCCGCGCCGAGAAGGCCCCCGGCGGTTGGAAGATCAACGGCCGCAAGTACTTCATCACCGGTGCCGACGGCGCGGGCTTCTTCATCATCATGGCCCGCACCTCCGGTGAGCCCGGGCAGCGCGGCGGGGCGACGATGTTCCTCGCGCCCGCCGACGCCCCCGGGCTGACCGTCGGCCGGCACATCGACACCATCGACCGCGCCATGATCGGTGGCCACTGCGAGGTCTTCTTCGAGGACCTGTTCGTGCCCGACTCCGCCGTCCTCGGCGAGGTCGACCAGGGCTTCGCCTACGCGCAGGTACGGCTCGGGCCCGCCCGCATGACGCACGTGATGCGCTGGCTCGGCGCCGCCCGCCGCGGCCACGACATCGCCGTCGCCCGCGTCGCCGAACGCGAAGGATTCGGGAGCAAGCTCGGCGACCTCGGCATGATCCAGAAGATGGTCGCCGACAACGAGATCGACATCGCCGCCACCCGCGCCCTGCTGATGCAGGCGTGCTGGGAACTCGACCAGGGCTCCCACGCGTCCAACTCCACGTCCATCGCCAAGACCTTCGCCGCCGAGGCGGTGTTCCGGATCGTCGACCGCTCGATGCAGATGTGCGGCGGACTCGGCGTCTCCGCCGACCTGCCCGTCGCGCGCCTGGCCCGCGAGGTCCGCCCGTTCCGCATCTACGACGGGCCGTCCGAAGTGCACCGCTGGGCCATCGCCAAGCGAGCCGTCGGCGCCGCGAAGAAGGCCGCCGCCGCGAAGGAGAGCCGGGCATGAAGACCGCACAGCACGAGGGGCTCGACCTGACCGCCCTGCAGCGCTACCTGGAGGACTCGGGCATCGCCCTCGACGGCGAACTGCGCGCCGATCTCATCTCCGGTGGCAAGTCGAACCTGACGTACGCGATCTCCGACGGCACGTCGCGGTGGGTGCTGCGCCGGCCGCCGACGGCGGGACTCACCCCGTCCGCCCACGACGTCGCCCGCGAATTCCGCATCACCTCGGCACTTCAGGGGTGCGGTGTGCCGGTCGCCCACACGGTCGCCCTGTGCGAGGACGAGTCCGTGATGGGCGCCCCGTTCACCGTCGTCGAGCACGTCACCGGACGGGTGATCCGCACGACCGACGACCTCGCCACCCTGAGCGACACCGAGATCGAAGCGTGCACCGGCGAACTCGTCCGTGTGCTCGCCGCCCTGCACTCGGTGGACTACGAGGCCGTCGGCCTCGGGAAGCTCGGCCGCCCCGACGGGTACGTCGCGCGTCAGGTCAAGCTGTGGGCCGGCCAGTGGGGCCGGGTCAAGACCCGCGACCTCGACGACCTCGACCGCCTGCACGCCGCCCTCGCCGACGCGATTCCGGAATCGTCCGCGGCGTCGATCGTGCACGGCGACTACCGCATCGACAACACGATCCTCGATCCCGGCGACGCCGGAAAGATTGCGGCGGTGGTGGATTGGGAGCTGTCGACGCTCGGCGACCCGCTCACCGACGTCGCCCTGATGTGCGTGTACCGCAACCCCGCGCTCGACCAGGTGCTCGGCGAGTCCGCCGCGTGGACCAGCCCGCGCCTGCCGTCGGCCGACGACCTCGCCCAGCGCTACGCGGTCGCGACGGGCCGCGAGCTCGCCCACTGGGACTTCTACATGGGACTGGCGAACTTCAAGCTCGCCGTCATCGCCGAGGGCATCAACCACCGCTGGCGCGTCGGCGCGACCGTCGGCGACGGTTTCGACAAGGCGGGGGAGGCCGTGCCGGTCTTCGCGGCCGCCGGACTCGACGCGCTGCGGGGAGGTGGCGCATGACAACCGATCTCGCCAACCCCAGTGCGCTCGTCACGGGTGCGTCCCGCGGCATCGGGCTCGGTGTCGCCACCCGCCTCGCGCAGCAGGGCTACGGTCTGACCCTCACCGCGCGCGACGAGGCGCGGCTCGGCGCGGTCGCCGCCGACCTGCGCGACGCGGGTGCGCCCGAGGTGCGCGTCGTCGCCGCCGACCTCGGCGATCCCGAGACCGCGAGCCGCGTCGTCGCGGCACACGAGGAGACGTTCGGCAGCATGCGGGCGCTCGTCCTCAACGCGGGCGTCGGCACCGCCGGCACCATCGCCGAGTTCCCGATGCGGCGGTTCGGCAAGACCGTGTCGGTGAACTTCGAGACCCCGTTCGCGTTCGCCCAGTCGGCGCTGCCGCTGCTGCGCAAGGCCGCGGCCGCTGTTCCGCGCCGCGGGGCGAAAGTTGTTGCGCTGTCGTCGATCACCGGTGTCTATGCCGAGGCGGGCTTGGCCGTGTACGGGGCGACGAAGGCGGCGCTGATCTCGCTCGTGGAGACGCTCAACGCCGAGGAGTCCGGCAACGGCATCAGCGCGTCCGCGATCGCGCCCGCCTACGTCGACACCGACATGTCCGACTGGATCAAGGACCGCATCCCCGCCGAGGAGATGCTCGAGGTGAACGACGTCGTCGAACTCGTCGACGCGGTGCTGCGGCTGTCGTCGCGCGCGGTGCTGCCGCGCCTGGTGCTCAGCCGCGCCGGGACGGACGCCTACCGGGCGTGAGCACTCACCGGCCGTCCGCCAGCGCGCGGACGGCCGGGCTCGCGCTGTGCCGGACGAACGCACAGTCCGAGAGCCGCTCGGCCGCACCGAGGGTGAGCGTCAGATCGACCGAGTCGGCGAGCCGGTAGGGGCGGCTCTCGACGACGGAGCCGAGCGCGCGGCGCAGCCGGGACACCTCCGCCCGCACCGCGACGGCGTGGTCCGGGTCGCCGTAGATGCCGTTGCTGAGCTCGGTGACCGTCATCCCCTCGCGGCCCCGCAGGTGCAGTATCAGCAGGATCTCCGCGTGCCGCGCGGACAGCGCGCTGCGCCACGTCGAGTCCGCGCCGCTGACGACCACCGTCGGCGCGCCGGACAGGTCGAGCTCCATCGTGATCCGCGCCGGGCCGCCGGCGGGCCGGATCAACCAGCCGTGCGCGAGCTGCTCCGGGACGCACATCCCCAGGCCCGGGACGCTCAGGGTGCGGTCGGCGGTCGGTGCCGCGACCCGCTTGGTGGCCGCGACGCCCGACGCGTGCGCCACCCACCCGTGTTCGTCGACGAGCAGCAGCGGACCGCTCATCGAGGCGAGCACCGGCGCCGCGACCGTGCGCAGCCGCTCGAGCCGGTTCTCGTGCAGCCGCCACAGCTGCGCCTCGGCCAGCCGCACCGCCGTCTCCACCAGCGCGCTGATCGTGGGGTGGATCGTCAGCGCCGGGCCGCTGACGTCGACCACGCCGAGCAACTCCCCGGTGCGGGGATCGTGGATCGGGGCGGCCGTGCAGTACCAGGGGTGCTGGGACTGCTCGAAGTGTTCGGCGGAGAACAGCTGCACCGGGGCGGCCTCGGCGAGCGCCGTGCCGATCGCGTTGGTGCCCACGGTCGACTCCGTCCACCGGGCGCCCTCGCTGAACCCCAGGCTGTCCGCCCGGCTGCGAACCTTCGCCGACCCGGCCCGCCACAGCACGATCCCGTCCGCGTCGGTCACCACCATCAGCATGTGCGACGCCTCGGCCACCGAGCACACCACCTGCTCGAGGTCGCCGATCACCCCCGACAGGGGCGAGGCGCGGCGCCGGCGTTCGACCTCGGCGAGCGGCAGCAGGGCGCGGGCGTTGCTGCCGTCGGGGGCGAGACCGGCGCCGAGCACCCGCGTCCACGACCGCGCGACCACCGACCGCGGCCGCAGCGGCGAGCGGCCGCCACCGATCACCGCGTCGTGCATACGCGCCAGCTCGCGCGCGTATCGGTGCAGGTCGGTGCCCGGTTCGATGGCGCTGAAGTTGCCCACGGTCTCCGTCTCTCGTCGGTCGAGTTGTCGCGAGCATATGCCCTCGGGTGTGTCCGGCACCACACCCGGCGGTACGCGCAACGCGCTGCAACGTTTGCCGCGGCGGCGCGCTCGATGTGTGCTGGATCACGCGCCGACCTCGGCAGCGGCGCACCCGGATGATCCCGCGTCGGACTCGGCCGACCAAGATCCGACGCCCGTACAGCGAGGAGATCGACCCATGAAGGCAGCCCGCTTCCACGGCCCCGGGGACATCCGGGTCGAGGACATTCCCGAACCGGCCACCCGCCCCGGCACCGTCAAGGTCGAGGTGGAGTGGTGCGGCATCTGCGGCACCGACCTGCACGAGTACCTCGAGGGCCCGATCTTCGCCCCGCCCGCCGACGCACCGCACCCCATCACCGGCGAGACCGTGCCGATCACCCTCGGGCACGAGTTCGCCGGCGTCGTCGCGGAAGTCGGCGAGGGCGTCGACGATCTGCGCGTCGGCGACCGGGTCGCGGTCGAGCCGTACATCATCTGCGGACGCTGCGACGCCTGCCGCAACGGACGCTACAACGTCTGCGGCACACTGGGATTCGTGGGACTGTCCGGCTACGGCGGCGGGTTCTCCCAGTACGTCGTGGCCGAGCGGCGCTGGATCCACCCACTCGGCGAACTCGGCACCGACGTCGGCGCACTCGTCGAACCCCTCGCCGTGGCCTACCACGCCGTACGCCTGTCCGGAGCGCGACCGAGCCACTCGGCGCTCGTGTTCGGCGCCGGGCCGATCGGGCTCGTCACCACGTCGGCCCTGCGCGCCGCCGGTGTCGACCAGATCATCGTCGTCGAACCCGCCGACGTGCGGAAGAAGAAGGCCGAACCGGCCGGCGCGGACCACATCATCGACCCGCGCGACGGCGACGTCACCGAGCAGGTCCTCGAGCTGACCGGCGGACGCGGCGCCGACGTCTCCTTCGAATGCGCCGGCATCGACGCGGTGCTGAAGTCCGCGATCCTGTCCACCCGGGCGGGCGGCACGTGCGTCAACGTCGCGATCTGGGGCCACGAGGCGTCCGTCGCGATGAACGATCTGGTCTTCCGCGAGGTCAACCTGCTCGGCAGCCTGGCCTACGCGAACGACCATCCCGCGACGATCGAGATGATCGCCTCCGGCAAGGTCGACCCCTACCAGTTCATCACCGGCCGCATCGACCTCGACGACATCGTCGCCCACGGGTTCGAGGAACTGATCTCCAACAAGGAGGAGAACGTCAAGATCCTCGTCCGGCCGTGACGGTCAGTCGTCGTCGCCGTTCTCCTTGTTTTCGCCGCGACGGCGAAGGAAGTCGAACCCCGGCACGCCGACGATCGCCTGCCGCACGTCCTTCGCCACTCCGAGCAGCTCGTGGATCTCCGGGGCGACGGTCTCGAGCGTGCCGAGGATCGGCATCAGCGCCGTCATCCGGTCCGCGAGCTCGGGCAGCTGATCGAGCAGCACGACCGCCGCGTGCACCTCCTCGGCGCTGAGCTCGTCGATGAACTGGCCGGCGAGCGGCGCCGCCCGAGTCGCCATCGGGGCGTACGTGTCGAGCAGTTCGCCCGCCGAGTCGGACGTGCGGCCGGCCGACGCCACCACGTCCTGTGCGCGGCGGGCGACGGTCGCCGCCTCGCCGACCACCGCCGAACTGCTGTCGACGACCTCGCCGACCCGCCCGACGGTCGCGCGGGCCTCGGTGACCACGTCGTCGATCCGCGCGACGATCTCGCGGGCATCGGTGACGACGCCGTCGATGCGCCCCACCAGGGCCTCGGTCGTCTCGAGCAGGTTGACGACCCGGCCCGGGACGGACACCGCGAACTCGGCGACCTCCACGGTCCGGTCCAGGACGAGGCGGGCGGCTCCGACGGGCGCGGCGAGAAGCGACATCATGTGCTCATCCTGCCGGACCGAGGTATGTGGGCCGCGCGGGGACCGGCGAGAGTTCAGGGCGCGGTCGAGCCTCGCCGGCATCCTGGGGGAACGCCGATCGTCGGGGTGTGACATCGCGGTGGCGGACGCCGTATCGTTTGCGTCACCAGGTCTCCGGGCGAGCATCGGCCGTGTCGACCGGAGATCCGGGAGCGTGTCTCCGCAAGTGGCATTCGAACCTGCCGATTCCGAGCCCGGCCGCTGCGGTCGCGCGACACCGCGGTCGGGGGCAACCCGCGACGCATTTCGCTCGGATCGGGAGGTAGCAGTGATGAATGTCCTCGACAAGACCGCGCAGGCGGTCGTCGGCGTGGCAGACGCCACCACCCGCGCCGCCGGCGCCGTCGGCGGCGCCGCGCTGGGCGCACTGACAGGCAGCGTGCGTGGCGCCGCCGAAGGAGCTCGCTCCGGTCTCGGCAGCGGAGCCGAGTCGACGCCGACGGCAGCGGCAACGATCGTCGTGCTGGGCGCTACCGGCCTGGCAACCGGTATCGCCGCCGCGCCCGTGCTGGCCGGACTCGGCGCCACGGCCCTGGCCATCCGGCTGCTCACGCCTCGTCCCACCCCCACACCCGGTGCTCCCACGACCGAGCGTGCTCCGGCGCCGACCCCGGACACCACACCCACGAGCCCCGGTGCGCCCCCGATCGCGGCAGCGGCGAAGCCGTCGGCGGGGAAGTCGACGACGGGGGAGCCGCCGGCACAGAAGGCCCCGGCACGGAAGCGGTGATCGGAGGCTCGAGTGCACCGCCGCGAGGCCGGCGTCCGGTGCGCTCGACTACGTCGCAGGGACGACCGCGGCGCCCGCGTTGCCGTCCGTCGCCGCTCCCGGCGAGCCAGGACGTTCGGCGGCGGACTTGGCATGCTCGGTGACCAGGACCTGGCCCACGCCGATCGCCACCGCCACGGGCCACTCGATCAGATCCAACGCCACGAGCAGGCCGAGGCCGGCGAAGTAGGCGAGTTGTTCGGGCCGCGGGATGTCGAGCCGGCCCACCAGGGGCAGGCGCACCGCGAAGCGTTCGGCGTCGCGGGCCACACCGGCAAGGGTGCGGTGGGACTGCCAGAAGGACTGTTCGTCGGCCATGGCCATCTCTTTCGTGAGCTGTGCGCCATCGGACGCACTCCAGGCTTCCACCATCGATCCTAGGGCGGTCCCGTTCCGGCCGGCCTCGACCATTTCCCGGTTCGGCCGATTTCGCGCGTATAGGCGAGGGCGGCTCAGGCTGCTGCGGACGTAGGGGTGAGCAGCGAGGCGACGATGTTCGTGGCAATCGTCTGCCGGGCCGCGGAAGGAACCTGGGCCTCGTGAGCGCGCCGGGCGGCCACGGCGAGGCGATCGGCGACCTCGTTGAGCGGGTGCCCGCTGTGGCCGCGCACCCACGAGTAACGGATCGGCAGGCCGCGGGTGCGGTGCCGGATGCGGTCGGCGATCACCGTCGCTTCGGTGGTGAGCGGGGCTTCGCCGCGCAATCCCGCGAGCGCGTGCCGACTGTCACTGAGGATGTGCAGGGGCCGGTTCCGGTAGGTGGTGACGGCCAGTTCGATGGCGAGGAGCTCACCGGCCAGGATCGAGCGCGTGTCGGGGAAGATCTTCTGCCGGAAGTTGCCGTCGGCCCGCACACACGCCACTCCCACGCCGCGACGCGAACCCTTCGACGCGTCGGTGGCCACCGTCTGCTCGACCAGAGGGTTGGTCTCTGCCTCGCGGGCGGCGTCCTCGGCGGCCAACCGCTCGGCGACGTGGCGGCCGATCGCGTCGGCGGCGGCGCGGGCCAGCTCCCCCAAGGGGCCGTAACCGATGTCGATCAGGGTGATCGAGGGGAAGGAGCCCGCGACGGCGTGCAGTTCCCGGCGCAGGTCCGCGTCGGTCAGGTGCAGCCGCACGGACGTGTCGGCGGTACGGGCGCACAGTTCGGCGAAGGCGTCGAGGCCGACGGCGAAGCGGGCCTCGGCGCTGTGCTCCGGGCGGACGAACAGGGCGATGCCCGTGCCGGTGGCCAGTGCCGCGCAGCTGAGCGGGCCGGTGGCGGTGGTGGTCTGCCTGATGTGGATCGCTGCGAGCATGACGTCCTCCTCGTCCGAATCGGGTACGGACGAGAATGCCGCGACTGAGCCACCATTCGCCGAGTGCATATTGATAACCGGGGTTATCGATCTTTGTGAAGGGCGTGTCGGAAACGTCGTCTAGATTGGGGAAACCGCGCCGATCGCGGGCGTCGAGGCAAGAGTAGAGGGGAGGGCCGACACGTGAGTACCGGTTCTGCGCTCCTGCTGTCCAAGGCGGACATCGCGGCACTCGCCCGCGTGCAGCGGCCCGTCGTCACCATGTGGGCGAAGCGGTATCGCGGCCCGGATCGGCCGTTTCCCGAGCCGGTGCGCGCCGACGGCCGACAACACCGTTACCGTGCGGACGACGTAGTCGCCTGGCTGTCGAGCCGCGGACTCGGCAACAATGCGTCCGTCGCCGAGGACCTCGCCGCGCACGCAGCCTTCGAGGATCCCGCCGGTGCGGACGCGGCCACAGCGTTCGCGGCGCTGACCGCCCTGCTGTGCGTCAAGGCCCGCACCGGGGAGCAACTCGCGGACCTCGACGGCGACGACCTGCTCGACGAGGCCGACGACCTCGACCCCGACGACGCGTACCTCTACCGCGAGATCGAGGCGCTCGGCGGGCGGCTACCCACTTACGCCGCGCACGCCGACCGCATGGCCGACGCCGCCTACACCGTCGAGCACGCCTTCGAGACCCTCATGGCGCAGCGGTTCCGCCTGCCCCTCGACGCGCTGGCCGATACGGCGCTCAGCCCTGCCGCGCTCGAGATGTGCGCGCAGGTCGTCGGCGCGCTGGCGCCCGACGACCGGGCCGTCTTCGTCGATCCGTCGCCGGACGGCAGCGATCTGTTCGTCGCCCTGCGGCAGCGCCTGCCGGAGTTCGTCGAGCCGATCGCGATGACCGGCCACGCCGACACCCCGACGGCGCGCCTGGCGCGGCGCCGGCTGTCTGTGCACCGATGGCGTCGCCGCCCCACGCCTGCAACGGGATTCGACGAGGACTTCTCGATTGACGGGCCCGCCGTGTTCCTCACCCAGTACCCGTCGCCGTCCACCCTCGGCTACTCCGATGCCCGAATCCTCGCGGAGATCGACAACATCACCGTGCAGATGGGCTCTGAGCATCTCGCGGTGATCGTTGGGCCGGCATCCGCGCTGACCGATCCCCTGCGCGACCGGGAGGCTGCCGCCGTCCGGGCCGACCTGCTGCGGTCGGACCGGTTGCGCGCCGTATTCCGCCTCCCGGAGGGACTGCTCGTCACCAAACCGGGATCGTCGATGGCGTTGTGGGTGCTCGGAGCGCCCGACGACTCCGTCACACCCACGGACCGGTGGACGGTGCTGGCGGACCTGCGGACCAGGGCGCTCGACGCAGCGGTGACCGACGGAATCGTCGCCGACGTGACCGCCGCGATGGGGTCGCGCGAGCACCTGCGAGCCCACGCATTCGAGTTCGCCTCGGTGCACCGCACCTCCACGCTGCTCGCCGAGGACCGTCGCGGCCTGCTGCCACCCGCGCCCCGGCGCCGGCGTCGCCGCATCGCGGGCAACGAGACCGCGGCCGAGGCGGCCGAACTGGTGGGCGCGGCGAACCGGGCGGCGCGTGCGGTGCGGGACGACCTGCACCTGGGCGTCGAATACCGGCAGGCCCCGCGCCCGGCGCCGACCGCCGACCGGCTCGCCGATGCCGGAGTGCTGAAGGTGATGCCCGGCAACCGCATCGACGACGACGATGTCGAAGCCGGCGGCGACGTGCGCGTCATCGGCACCGACGAGCTGCTCGGCCGCGCGCGCATCGGCGACCGCGGCATCGACCGCCTCGTCCTGGCGACTCGCTACCCGAGCGGGCGGTACACCGAGCCGGGCGACATCGTCTTCTGCACGGCACCGGAATTCGGCGTCGTCGTCGACCACGAGGGCGCCGCGGTCGTGCTGTCACCAGCGCGCGTGCTGCGGGTCGCCGACCCGCACGCCTCGGGAGTCCTGCCGGAACTCGTGGCGCGCACGCTGCGTCGCATGCCCGTCGCCCCCAAGCCCGCCGGGGCCATCCGGTCCGGGCAGGGGTGGCGGGACTGGCCGATCCCGGTCGTGGAGGCCGACCGGATCCCCGCGGTGAGCGCCGCACTGAAGGAGCTGCGCGCGCGACGCGAGGCCGCACGGCAGCTGCTCGACACCCTCGACCGACTCACCGATACCTTGACCGACGGTGTGGGCCACGGCGTTCTCACCGTCACCGCAGGAACCCGGCCCGGCCGGGAGGAAGGTTGACCATGCCACCGAGGAAGAAGACGGCGCCCACCGCGCCGTCGACGATGAAGGAACTGAAGGACACGCTGTGGAAGGCAGCGGACAAGCTGCGCGGCTCCATGGACGCCTCCCAGTACAAGGACGTGATCCTCGGTCTGGTGTTCCTCAAGTACGTGTCCGACGCGTTCGACGAGCGCCGTGAGCAGATCCGTGCCGAGCTCGTCGCCGACGGTCTCGACGAGGACGGCATCGCTTCGCTCATCGACGACCAGGACGAGTACCTGGGGTCGGGTGTGTTCTGGGTGCCGGAGCCGGCGCGGTGGTCGTACCTGGCGCAGAACGCCAAGGGCATCCAGGAGGCGGCCGGTGTCGAGGCCCGCACCATCGGCCAGCTGGTCGACGCGGCGATGCGGGAGCTGATGAACGCCAACGAGACCCTCGTGGGCACCCTGCCGGTGATCTTCAACCGCGACAGCGTTGACCAGCGGCGCCTCGGCGAGCTGATGGACCTGCTCGGCGACACCCGCTTCACCGGTGAGGGCGCCCGCAAGGCGCGCGACCTGCTGGGGGAGGTGTACGAGTACTTCCTGGAGAAGTTCGCTCGCGCCGAGGGTAAGCGCGGCGGCGAGTTCTACACCCCGGCCGGTGTGGTGCGGGTGCTGGTGGAGGTGCTCGAGCCGTACAACGGGAGGGTGTACGACCCGTGCTGCGGGTCGGGCGGCATGTTCGTGCAGACCGAGAAGTTCATCGAGCACCACGGAGGTAACCCGACCGACGTCGCGGTGTACGGGCAGGAACTCAACGAGCGCACTTGGCGGATGGCGAAGATGAACCTCGCCATCCACGGCATCACCGCGAATCTCGCCGACCGCTGGGAAGACACGTTCGCCCAGGACAAGCACCCGGATCTGCTCGCCGACTACGTGATGGCGAATCCGCCGTTCAACATCAAGGACTGGACCCGCAAGGAAGACGACAAACGCTGGAAGTACGGCGTTCCGCCGGCCGGTAACGCGAACTACGCGTGGATCCAGCACATCATCTCCAAGCTCGCCGAAAAGGGCAGCGCGGGCGTGGTGATGGCGAACGGGTCGATGTCGTCGAACTCCGGTGGCGAGGGTGAGATCCGCGCGCGGCTCGTCGAGGCCGACCTGGTCTCCTGCATGGTGGCGCTGCCGACGCAGTTGTTCCGCAGCACAGGCATTCCGGTGTGCGTGTGGTTCTTCGCGAAGGACAAGTCGGCCGGTGTGAAGGGCAAGATCGATCGCCGCGGCCAGGTGCTCTTCATCGACGCCCGCAACCTCGGCTACATGGTGGACCGCGCCGAGCGCGCGCTGTCGGACGACGACATCGCCAAGATCGCTGGCACCTACCACGCTTGGCGCGGAACGGAATCCGCATCCGGTGAGGACTACGCGGACGAGCCGGGCTTCTGCTACTCGGCGACCCTCGCGGAGATCAAGGAAGCCGATTACGCACTCACGCCGGGTCGGTACGTCGGTGCGGCCCCGATCGAGGACGACGGCGAGCCGATCGCGGAGAAGATCGCGCGGCTGACGAAGGAACTGTACGAGCAGTTCGACGAGTCGGCGCGGTTGGCGGCTGTTGTGCGGGAGCAGTTGGGGAGGGTGGAGTGAGCGCAGGTTGGACGCTAGACGCAGTCTGCCTTCAAATCGTGGACTGCGAACACAAGACTGCGCCAATCGACGAGTCTGGCGCGTACTTCGCTGTCGGCACTCCTGCGATGCGAGACGGCGTTATTGACTACTCGCAGGCGCGCAGAATTTCTCGTGACACGTTTGAGAAGTGGACTCATCGGATGCGCCCAGAGGTGGGCGATTTGCTGTTCGCCCGTGAGGCTCCTGTTGGTCCAATTGTTCGAATTCCCAGAGAGGAGAACGTCGCGCCTGGGCAGCGCACGGTGCTACTACGGCCTGACTCAAGCCGGGTCTCATCTGACTTTCTCTTCTACCTACTCAGTTCTCCTCTGCAGCAACGTCGACTGCAGGAACGAGCGTACGGTTCCACAGTCCCGCACCTGAACGTGGCAGACGTACGGGCCTTCCAACTCCCTCAGTTGCCTGGGCTTCCTGCGCAGCAAGCCATCGCAGAGATCCTCGGCGCCCTCGACAACAAGATCGCCGCAAACCGCAAGCTTGCGCGAGTTGCAGACGCGCTCGCACATGCGATTTTTCGGACAATTGCTCATGGAGCTTCAGATCGAGCAGTTGCGTACGGGGATATCGCGAATGTTGGCGGCGGTGGAACCCCTAAGACGAGCGTTCCTGAGTACTGGGGCGGGTCAATCCCCTGGGCGACTCCAACAGACGTCACCGCACTCGACGTGCCGTCCCTCGGTGAGACGGCACGGTCGATCACCGAGCAGGGGCTTGCAAACAGTTCCGCGAATTTGTATCCGGCTGGCTCGATTCTGATGACGTCGCGTGCCACGATCGGTGCATTCGCAATCGCCGAGAGACCACTTGCCGTCAACCAAGGGTTCATCGTCGTCAACGCCAAGGATCCGGTATTTCAATGGTGGCTTTACCACGATATGCGATCGCGGGTAGACGAGTTCGTCGCTCACGCGAACGGTGCGACGTTCCTTGAGTTGCCGCGAGGGCGGTTCAAAACTCTGACTGTACACGTTCCCGAAGTCGCTGTGATTGAGGAATTTTCTGCTCAAGCCGCTGGTCTGCATGAAGTTGCATCAGCCGCCAGTGGGGAGACGCGTACACTTGCCACTCTCCGCGACACCCTCCTCCCGCGCCTCATGTCCGGGGAACTCCGCGTCAAGGACGCCGAAGCAGTCGTCGCCGACGCCGTCTGACCGAAGCTGTCACTCGGTCGAGTCCCATCGCGCGGATACGCGCACTCCGATTCGTGCGGTGGGACTCGTGCAGCGTTCACATGGACACCGGTGCGATCCGAGAGAGGTCACCCATGAAACGCATCGCGCCCTACCTGCGCGTCGTCGCAGGCATGTTCGCCGCCATCTTCCTGTGGATGGCGTTCCTGTACGTCATGCACGGTGACGTCGCCGGCTTCCTCCTCATGCTCGGCATCGGAGCGGGACTCGGCTACGCGGCAATCGGAAAGCTGGTTCGCGACCGTCGCGCCCGGCTCGAGGCCGAACGGGCCGCCTTGGCGGCCAGGGCCGAGGCGGGCCACCAGGCCTACCTTGCCGGGGATCCGGCCGCCCTCTCGCCGCCGCCCGACCCGACGCCGCGACCGCCGGTCCGTAGGGGAGTGGTCATCGCCGCCGCGGTCGCCGCACTGTTCGTGGCCTTCGGGATCGTCACCGACATCCAGGACGGACTAGAAGACCCCGGCGAGCCGGACGTCACGAATTCGGCGACACCGCCTGCCGCTGCGCCGGCGTCGCGAACCATGCCGACGACCCCGCCCGCCCCGTCGACGACAGTCGCGGCGGCGGCCACCACAACGACGCCCGTGCCGTCTTCGACCACGTCTGCGGCGGCACCGACGACGAACGTCGCCGACACCGCGCCGACCGCCGTCATGCCGGACGTGACGTGCATGGACCTGCAAGCTGCGCAGGACACCATCCAAGCCGCGGGGATCTTCTATTCCCGCAGCATCGACGCAACCGGACGGGGACGGGCACAGGTCCTCGACCGAAACTGGGTGGTGGTATTCCAAGCGCCGGCCCCGGGCCTGCTCATCGGTGAAGGCGAGGCGGTGCTGTCCGTCGTCAAGGACGGGGAGCCGGGCGACTGCTCCTGACGACGGATTCGTGGCGTTGCTGGGAGCAACGTGGATTCGTCGACCGCTTCGGACAGACCACCCATCTCGGCTGGGACGTACGATTTTCTGTAAAGGACAGAGGTCGTCATGCGAACCATGAGTTACAGCGAATCGCGCGCCCGGTACGCCGAGGTTTTGGACTCTGTCGTCAACGACCGGGAGGAGATCGTGATTACCCGCTCGGGCCACGAACCGGTCGTGATCGTCTCCCTGGCGGACTTCGAGTCGCTGCGTGAAACGGCCTACCTGACGCGTTCACCGGCGAACGCTCGGCGTCTACTCGATGCGATGGAACGGCTCGAAGCAGGCGAGAGGCAGGTGCACGAACCGATCGACGGTGATGACTGACCGTGCGGCTGGTGCGGGACGTCGATGCCTGCATCGCCGCGTGCCGGTATCACTACGGCCGGTAAGAGGCCTCGGCGAGATCGTCGAGCCAGGGTCTTCGAGACGCGGGCGGCCGGGTGGTCGGCGGCTGAGTTGCACTGACGAGGGCCGGTGGTCCCTTGTGGAGCGCCAGGGACCCGGCGCACGCTGGACACATGGCGGTCGCACCGAAGGTCGCGGTGGCGGGCGCGGCGGCAGCCGTGGTCTACGGACGCTTCGTGCGCCCGCGGCTCGTGCGGTGGGGCGCCACCGACGAGGAGGTCCGCGGGCCGTTCCCCGGTGCGGATCTGGTGCCCGACGGGGAGAGATCGGGCGCGATGGCCGTCACCATCGACGCGCCGCCCGAGCAGGTGTGGCCGTGGCTGGTGCAGATGGGCTGGGACCGCGGCGGCTGGTACTCCTGGGATCACCTGGACAACGCCGGTCGTCCGAGCGCCCGGGAAGTGCACCCGGAATGGCAGGACATCCGGCCCGGCGACCAACTGAAGTACTGGGCGCCCGGGGCGGGACCTCTGGACGCGTACAAGGTCGCGCAGATCGAGCCGAACCGGTTCCTCGGGCTGTACGGGTTGATCGATCTGCGGGGCGGCACCCTCGACCCCGGTCAGCCGCGCCCGTCCGCCTACCTGGAAGGACTGTGGGGCTTCCAACTGAAGGAGCTGCCCGGCGGGCGCACCCGCCTCGTCGTCAGCGGGTATCAGGCGGGTCGACCGCGATGGCTTACGCGCCTCGTCTACTCCGGGATCTTCCCGCCGGTCGTGTGGATCATGCAGGCGCGCATGCTGGCAGTCCTCAAACGCAACATCGAAAATGACTCGCAGGCAACGGGTTCGAACACGACGACAAGCGAGGTGCGACGACGCGACTCTCGTGGTCCGTCGTCGGCGGCGGTGACATGGCGCGGCAGCCTGCACCGCGTCCGGCCCGGCCGGGTTCCGATCCGGGACACCTCCCTCTACGTCGACGTCGTCGGGCAGGGGCCGCCGCTCGTGCTCATGCACGGCGGACCGTCGGCGGACATGTGGACGATGCAGGCCTTCCGGCAGTGCGCGGACCGGTTCACCCTGGTGTTCTACGACCACCGCTGCAACGGGCGCTCGATCGGTGCGCCCGTCGACTCGATGACGTGGGAGAACCTCACCGCGGACGCCGACGCCCTGCGGGAGCGCCTCGGGTTCGACCGGTGGGCGGTGCTCGGCCACTCGTTCGGCGGGCAGGTCGCGCTCGAGTACGCCCTGCGCTTCCCCGAGAGGGTCTCGCACCTCGTGCTTCTCGACACCGGCGCCGACAGTCACTGGGAGCGGCAGAACGCACCGAAGGTGCTCCTCGAGCGCGGCTACGGCCGGGAGAAGGCGGAGCTGGTGCGGCGGTGGTTCACCGGCGAGTTCACTGCCCGCGAGTACTTTCCGATCTTCGCGCAGATCGGGGACGCATACTTCTACCGTTCCGGCCTCGACGTACTGGCGCGCGAACTGAGCAGCGGCGCGTGGCGTTCGCGGCTGCGGCCGGCGCCGCTCATCTTCGCCGGCCGGCATCTGCTGAAGGACTGGACGGTCACCGATCGGCTCGGCGAGATCACCGCTCCCACGCTCGTCGTGGCCGGGCGCGACGACTTCGTGTTCCCCCCGGAGTGTCAGCGGGAGCTGGCCGCCGGCATTCCCCGTGCGCGCCTTCGGATCATCGACCGGGCCGGGCACAACCCGCACGACGAGCAGCCCGCCGAGGTGATGGAGGCGGTCACGGACTTCCTCGGTGGTGGCGTTCCCGCCGGATGACGAACGTGCCGGGGTGGGAGGCGTGTCGAGGAGGCGGACGCCCTGCGGGCGGCTGTCCCCGACCGAGCGGAGACCCTGCGGGTCCCTGTGTTCTTCGGCCCCTTCCCCAACGCTGCCCGGTCGCCATACCCCGATAGACCGTCTCGGCCAGCACTTTCGGCCGCACGTCGCGGGCGACGTGCGGCTGTACTGGACCCGAACGAACGTGTCGACCCGCGCGATCAGGTGCCCCGCCACCAGCTACGGGGACAAAGGTACTGGTGCCCAGTCGGTTTCGAGCGCAACGAACTCGCACTCGCAGCGTCCGTGCGCTGACGTCGGACCACGGGAGAGTAGCGACGTAGACCGGTGTGCCTCGGTTGCCCTCGCGCACACCGGGAGCAGCGATGCACGACGAGCCCCTCGATGCCGAGGGGCTCGTGCGTCAGGACGCCGACCGGGTGCGGCGGTGTGGGATCGGCGCGACGGAACGTGCGCGCGGTTGCGGGTACACGCCCCTGCCGGGCGTGTGGATAGACTCCACCCTACGGTGCATGACAGCTCTTTCTGTCGTGTGCCCAGACCCCGGTGCGGTGCTGCAACACCTGCCGGGGTCGACCTGTTTTCAGGCCAATGGAGGGATGGTGGCACGGCCGGCACGCACCGTCAACTCGAACGCGCGTTCGGATACCTCGGGCGTGCGTGACGAAATCCGAAGAGAGTCCGGCGCGTCGGGCACGCGCGAGGGGGGTGCCCGGCGAAGGTAGGGCGTGGCGTCAATTTTCCGATATGTCCTTCTTGTCGTCGGCGGCTTCACCGCGGGGCTGGTGCTGGCCGCCCCGAGCGTCGACACCTATCCCTTGGCCGACGGGTTGCTGCCCGGCCCGGTGTTCACCTCCGACGTCGCCGCCGCAGCAGCGGGAGCGCTCGCGGCGCTGGCCGTGGCGGCAGTTCGTCGGCGCGTGCTCGCGGTCGCCCTGGTCGGCGCGATGGTCGTGGCCGTCGTCGCGCTGCCGGGAGGGTGGCGGTTCGACATGTACGCCGCGACGATCGGCGCGGGCCTGCTGCTCGGCGCGCTCGTCGTGCTGGGCACCGGAAAGCTGCACGCCGCCCTCGTCGGAGCGGTGGTGGCCGGGCTGCTGACGGCCGAGCCGCTCGCACAGTTCCGTGAGCTGGACTCGGCGCCTCAGCGGTACGCGTCCTACCTGGCAGCGAGCGTGCAACCGGTCAATGCCGTGTGGCTGCCGCTGGCGATCGTGACTGCCGTCGCGGCGGGGGTGCTGGCGCTGACCGCCCGAAACGACACGGTGCCGGTCGACGCGCCCCGGGCCCGCGGGCGGGAGGTGGCCGTCGGTATCGGTGTGCCGATCCTCGGGGTGGGGCTGTACTGGTCGTTCCACCACGCGCTGTTCTCTCTGGACGATGCCGGGGAAGGGCGATGGTTGCTGGGCCTGGTGGCGGTGCCGGTGCTCATCGCCGCGGCGCTGTGGCTGCGGGGACGGACGGGGGCGGTGCTCCTGGCGGCGACGGCGGTGGTCGTCGCCGTGGGCGGTACCGTCTCGTGGTCGCCGGCGGCGTGGCCGGCGCTGCTGATCGCGCCGGCTCTTGTGGCCGTCGGTGTGTGGCTGGGTCGCCGCAGGCCGATCCCGCTGATCGGTGTCGGTCTGCTCGCGCTCGCCGCGGCTGCCGGGATCTTCGATCGTCCCCCGTGGGACAACGCGAATTTTGTGGCGACGATCCTTGTGGTGCCGTTCGCCGCCGCGTACTCGATCGTCGCGTCACTGCCGTCGACGGCGCCCGTGACCGCCACCTCGCTGACCCTGCTGGCGGTGCTGGCGCTGCCGCTGCTCGCGCAGTTCGGGTGGACGGCCTACACCCCGCTCACCGACGACCCGGCCGGGTGGAGCCCGAGTGCGTGGACGTGGACGTCGGTGGGTGCGACGACCGCCGCCGTCCTGGCCTGCGGTGCGGCGATGGCATGGCTTCGATACCGCAGCGCGAGCGAGGACGTCGGAACCTGACCGGGAGCCGCGGAAACGGACACTGCGAGAATCCGAGCATGCCTGACTCCACGCGCGGATACTTCACCGAATCCGACGGCACGTACCTTCCCACGAAGTACGCCGTCAGCCCCTGGTCGTCGACCATGCTGGCCGGGCCGTGCGTGACCGGCCTGCTCGCCCGGGAGCTCGACAAGGACCACGGTCCCGACGGGTTCGTCCCCGCCCGGCTCACCGTCGACCTGTTCCGGCCGGTGCAGAACGCGCCCGTGCGGTTCGAGACGACCCGCGTGCGCGACGGCAACCGCATCCGCGTCGCCGACGCCTACCTCATCCAGGGCGACGACGTCACCGCCCGCGGAACCGTCGTCTACCTGCGCCCGTCCGAGCAGCCGCCCGGCACGGTGTGGACCCGGGACGAGCACCCGACGCCGCCCGCCGAGGCGTTCGACGGCCCGGAGACCGGATTCGCGCGCACCTGGTTCGGCAGCGACGCGCACCCCGAGGGCTGGTCGCAGGTGCGGGCCGAGCACCAGAACGCGAGCCGGAAACGCATGTGGTCCCGGCAGATTCCGGTGCTCGTGGGGGAGGAGATGTCGCCGTTCGTGCGGACCGCGGTCGTCGGCGAGGGCACCAGTTTCATGGCCAACTGGAGCGACGAGGGCGTCGGCTTCATCAACGGCGATCTCACCCTGACCCTCTCGCGGCTGCCCGTCGGCACCGAGGTCGGCGTCGAAGCCGACCACCACCTCAGCGCCGACGGCGTCGCGGTGGGCACCTCGGTGCTGTTCGACCGGCTCGGCCCGTTCGGGACGGGCGCCGTCACGTGCCTGGCGAACGCTCGTCGTCAGGTGAACTTCGGTTGAGCGGCACTGTGCCGAGCGTGCAGTTCTCGTGGTGGTTGCCCGGCGAGTCGTCACGAGAACTGCACATTCGAGCGAACCCGTGACTCCCCGGGGGGCATGGGCCGCATCCGGCCCACATCGCTTCAAGCGATAACAACACCTGTTATCGTGATGTCGTGGCTGTCGGCTTCGGTGACTTCGTTCGCATCCGGCGGGGGATTCTGGGTCTCTCGCAGCGGGAGCTCGCCGAGCGCTCCGGCATCAAGCAACCCCTGATCGCCGCGATCGAGACAGGACGACGGCAGCCGTCCGAGCCGGCTCGTTCGGCGCTGACGGCAGCCCTGCCCGTTCGTCCCTCCGAGGCTCTGGCAGCCCGACGTGGAGAAGTGTGCGAGCTCTTCGCCGAGGCAGGGCTGCCGAACCCGAGGGTGTTCGGATCTGTGGCGCGCGGCGACGACGACTTCGCCTCGGATATCGACCTCATCGTGGATTTCAGCGATCGCCACGACATCGTCGATCTGCTCGAGTTGCAGCAAGCTTTGGAAGACCTGCTCACCGTGCGGGTCGAGATCGTCGACGGGCGAGCCGGGGGGCGCGTGGGGGACCGCGCCCGAAAGGAAGCCGTGGCGCTGTGACGTCGGAGAACTTGTGACGCCGGAGAAATATGCGGATGAGCGCGTTCGCCGTCGTTTGCAGGACCTCGCCGATTTCGCGGCAGACGCGTCCTACACGGTGGGACTCGGCTTGGAGGCCTACCTGGAGGACAGTCCCCACGGGCGCGTGCTGCGGAACAACGGTCGGCACATCCTGATCCAGGTGGCCACGGTCATCGAGAAGTTGCCGGAGACGTTCAAGTCCGAGTTCCCCGGCGTCGACTGGGTTGCGATCGGACGGATGCGAAACCTGATCGCACACCACTACGACAAGGTGAACGACCGTCTCGTGTACTCGGCCCTGGCGACGCGGATTCCCGAGCTGAGCGCCACGCTGGGACTGCGCCACTGAGCTCGGCCCTCTGCCGCTCGCCTCGCAGTCTGGACGGCGCCGTACATCGACAACCGTCGCTTTCGTTGTCGATGTACGGCGCAGGTGTGGAGGGACGGGCGTAACGTCCTGAGGTGCGACAGGACGCCGAAGCGTGCGGCTGTCGTCGTCGCTACGGCGCCCCGAACCCGTAGGTGAAGCTGCCCGTCGTCCAGTTCATCGTCGCGTGGTACTTGTACCCGCTCATCGTGCCGTCGCCGTTGTCCTCGGTCGCCACGAA
Organism: Rhodococcus sp. DMF-1; assembly: GCF_021441945.1. NCBI lineage: Bacteria > Bacillati > Actinomycetota > Actinomycetes > Mycobacteriales > Nocardiaceae > Rhodococcus > Rhodococcus sp. DMF-1. The sequence goes on along the minus strand of NZ_CP090442.1, from coordinate 3,932,269 downwards.
GCACTCGAACACCGTCGTCGTCTCGGTGAGGTTGTCGGTGGACCCGCCGTTGACGGGTGAGCAGGTCACCTCGATCACCGGCCCGTCGAACATTCCGTTGTCGATGTGCTTGTTCGCCATCTGCTCCACACTCGACTCGATCTCCGAGACGGAGCGCGCGCGGGAGGCGCGCTCGGCGTTGTCGCGCTGCTGCTGCGCCGCCTTCTCTGCGGCCTGACGTTCCGCTTCGCGCTGTGCAGCTTCCTCTGCCGCCGCGACCTGTGCCGCAACCTGGGCGTCGTGATTCAGCTTCCAGGTGAGCGCCCCACCACCCACGGCGAGCAGCAGGACTGCCAGCATGATCAGGAGCGGCTTCTTCCTGATTCGGCGCTTCTTGCCGTCGTCGGCGCCGGAGCCGGGGAAGTCCAGCCACCGGGTGCCGTCCCAGTAACGCTGTCCCCCGTTCGGATCGGGGTACCAGCCGGCGGGTGCGGGCGTCTTGTCGTCCGACATCGTCTTGCCCTTCGTCTGAGAATCGACCGCAGGAGCGAGTGAGTGTGCCGCTCCTGAGGTGGTGAGCGATGCATTCGCTCGGGATGGGAGGGGGCCGGACGAGCGATACATTCGCTCGCTCCCCGAGCCGGGGAAGTGCCGGTGCGCCCGACCCCTCGCGGGCGCACCGGCCCCGGGGACGTCACCGCAGGGAGACGGTGACTCCGCCGGAGAACATGGAGTCGTGCAGTTCGATCGAGGCGGGAACCGCATCGACCGGCATGTCGAACACGACCGGCATCGTGACGGTGTTGCCGGGGTTGATCTCGTCCCAGAACGCGACGTCGGTCTCCAGGTTCAGCGCGGCGGACGTGTCCGGGCTGAACGTGCGGCCCTGGGAGTCGATCAACTTCTGATCGCTCGGGCTCAGACCCTTCGGCTGATCGGAGATGTTGGAGACCGTCATCGTCACGATGACGAACTGGCCCTGGGCTTCCTCGGCCAGGAACTGGTTGTCGCCCAACGTGGTCAGCCCGGTCTGCACCTCGGTGACGACGAACTCGAACTTGCCGTCGCGCACCGGGGTGTCGAGCCCTGCGGCCGGCTGCTCGGCCTGGGTGGGGCGGGACGGTGCCGACTCCCGATCTTCTCGGGTCTGCCCGGCCGACGGCGCGGTCGCCGTGGAGGAGTCCTCTTCGTCACCGCCGGACACACCGGCAATCACGAACAGCGCGACGACGGCTCCGACGACCCACGGCCACTTCTTGCGCTTCTTCTGCGGCGGCTGCGGCTGGACGGCCGAGTTCTGCCAGCCCGGGTACTGCGGGGCCGGGAAGCCCTGCGGCGGCTGGATACGCGGATCGTTCTGGTTCACGACAAACCTGCTTTCGAATGGAAGATGGGTGATCAGTCGCCGAGGCTGAGGGAGATGCCGTCCTCGGCTTCGGACTCGGTGAACGAAATGCCTCCGCGGTGGGAGATCTCCACCTCGTAGAAGGCGGCCCCGCGCGGGACGTCCGCGACGGCGAACGTGAAGATGCAGCTGTCGCCCATGTCGATGCTGCCGTCGAGCCGGCCTTTGGCGAGGAGGGTGCCGGACTGGTCCGAGACAGTCACCGCCGCCGCGGGGGACATGTCGGAGTAGCCACCCTCGCCCTCGCAGTCGAACTGCGTCGCGGAACTGGGGGTGAATCCGTCCTGCAGCGTCATCGTGCCGCCCACCGTGAACGAGTCCGGGCCGGCGATGTTCCGCACCACGAGCACGACCCCCGTCACCAGCGCACCGACGGCGAGGGCGGCGGCGACGCCGACGGTGAAACCCCGACGGAAGGTGCGCCGGGACGAATCGACCTCGGCCGCAGGGGCGGGATGAAGGCTCGGGTACGTCACAAGATCTCCTCGATCGAGCGGTGCGGGACGCTCCCAGCTTCGACCCGAGTAGCTCAATCGCAGTACCTTGAACGCGATAACGCGGGTTATCAATCGACTGATAGCGTCCCGTGCAATCGACGACAAGTCTCGACAGATCACCGCCCGCCTGCTCGCTCGACGCGAGCCGACCTCTTAAGTTGGTGCCATGGCAGACATCCTGGATTTCACGGGCCCCAGCCTGAACGAGTCGGTGTGGGAGCAGCTCGCGCTCGACACCCTCGGCGAACTGGGCTGGCGTCCCGTGTCCGGAGTGGACATCGCCCCTGGCAGCGGGGAACGCTCGTCGTGGGACGACTTGGTGATCGAGCCGCGCCTGCGCACGGCGCTCGCCCGGCTGAACCCCGACCTGCCGCCCCAGGTGATCGAGCAGGCCGTGGACGTGGTCACCACCGCCGGATCCACCGACGCGATCTCGGAGAATCGCGCCGTGCACGCATACCTCACCGAAGGCTTGCGCAAGATCAACTATGTCGACGACAGCGGCGTGGAGGTCACACCCACGATCCGCCTGATTTCCGTGGACCCGGACGACAACGACTGGCTCGCCGCGCGTCAGGTGACCGTAATCCGCGGCGACCATGAGCGCCGCTTCGACGTGGTTCTGTACCTCAACGGGATGCCCGTCGCGGTGATCGAACTGAAGAACGCCGGCAGCGAGCATGCCGGGCTCAACGGTGCCCACGCCCAGCTGCACACCTACCTACGAGAGTTCCCGCTCGCGTTCCGCTTCGCCGTCGTCGCGCTCGTCTCCGACGGCATCACCGCCAAGTACGGGACGCCCTTCACCCCGTACGAACACTTCTCCCCCTGGAACGTCGACGACGACGGCCGCCCGATCGAACCCACCGGCGACCACACAGCCCTAGACGTCGCCCTGTACGGGCTGTTCAACCTCGAACGGTTCCTGCAGCTCGTACGCGACTTCACGGCGTTCGATCAGAGCGAGGGCGGGCTGATCAAGCGCATCGCGAAGCCGCACCAGTACTTCGCCGTCACCAAAGCCGTCGCGTCGACCGTGCACGCCGTCGACTCCGAGGGCAAGGCCGGCGTCGTCTGGCATACCCAGGGCTCCGGTAAGTCGATGGAAATGGAGCTGTACGCGAACCAGGTGATCCGCCACCCCCGGCTCGCCAACCCGACCGTCGTCGTCATCACCGACCGCAACGAACTCGACGGCCAACTCTACGAGACGTTTCTGCGCTCCCAGCTGCTCCCCGAGAAGCCGCGGCAGATTCGGCGCCGTGACGAACTCCGACAGGAACTGTCCGGCCGGACAACCGGCGGGATCTACTTCACGACCCTGCAGAAATTCGGGCGCAGCCGTGACGAACGCGAATCCGGCCACAGCCACCCCCTCCTCTCGGCCCGGCGCAACGTCATCGTCATCGTCGACGAGGCGCACCGCAGCCACTACGACAACCTCGACGGCTACGCGCGCCACCTGCGCGACGCGCTGCCGCACGCGACCCTCATCGCCTTCACCGGCACGCCCGTCTCGTTCGAGGACCGGGACACCCGAGCGGTGTTCGGCGACTACATCGACGTCTACGACCTCACCCGTGCGGTCGAGGACGGCGCCACCGTCCCGGTCCACTTCGAAAGCCGGCTGGTCAAGGTCGCGTTCGCCGGCGACGTGACCGAGGAGCAGATCGACGCGTCCGCCGACGAACTCACCGTCGGACTCGACGACACCGACCGCGACCGCATCGAGAAGTCCGTCGCGGTCGTCAACGCCGTCTACGGCGCGCCGGCCCGGCTGCACAAGCTCGCCGCCGACCTCGTCGAGCACTGGGAGAGTCGCCGCGAGCAGATGGCCAAATTCGTCGGGTCCGACGACAACCCCACCGCGCCCGGCAAGGCCCTGATCGTGTGCGCGACCCGCGAGATCTGCGCCAATCTCTACGACGAGATCGTCGCGCTGCGCCCGGATTGGCATTCGGACGAGATCTCCAGCGGGCGAATCAAAGTCGTCTACTCGGGAACCGCGGCCGATCAGCCGCCGATCGACAGACATGTGCGCCGCGACTCGGCGAACGCCGCGATCAAGAAGCGACTCAAGGACATCGATGACGAGCTCGAAATCGTCATCGTCAAGGACATGCTCCTCACCGGCTTCGATGCGCCGCCGCTGCATACCCTCTACCTCGACCGGCCGTTGAAGGGTGCGCTGCTCATGCAGGCCCTCGCCCGGGTCAACCGCACCTTCCGCGGCAAGCGCGACGGGCTGCTCGTGGCCTACGCGCCCGTCGCCGACAACCTCGCCGAGGCGCTGGCCGAGTACACGGCGACCGATCAGGAGACCAAACCGCTGGGCCGGCCGATCGAGGAGTCCGTCGACGCCGTCAAGAACCTGCTCACGGTGCTCGCGAACATGCTGCACGGTTTCGACTGGCGGTCGCGCCTCCGGTCCGCCACCGGACCGCGTAGCTATATCGAAGCCGTGCTCGCCACCGTGAACTACCTGCGCGACCCGAAGCTTCCGGAGAACCGGGTGCCGGAAGGGGACGAGACTCTTGCGGCCCGCTTCCGGAAATTCTCCTCCCAACTGTCCCGTTCCTGGGCGATCTGCGGCACCCATCCCGATCTGGGAGGGCTGGCCGCCGACGCGAAGTTCTTCGAGGAAGTCCGCGTCTACATGGCGAAGTTCGACGCCGAGGATCGGCAGGCGCGGGGGCTCGCTGTTCCGGAGGACGTGCGGCGCGCCTTGCGTCAGCTCATGGCCGCCTCGGTCGAATCGGGCGAGGTACTCGACATCTACGACGCCGCCGGCATTCCGCGGCCCTCGCTCACCGAACTCAATGCGGAGTTCCTGGCACGGGCCGAACACGCGAAGAACCCGAACCTCGCGATCGAGGCGCTTCGCAAGCTCATCAACGAGGAGGCGCGAAAGGTCGCACGGCACAATCTGGTACGTCAGCGAGCGTTCTCACAACGCCTGCAGGAGCTGATGAACAAGTACACCAATTCGCAGCTCACCTCGGCGGAGGTGATCGCCGCGCTGGTCGAGGTCGCGCAGGAGGTGCAGGCCGAGGGCGACCGCGGCCGCCGCTTCGATCCGCCGCTGGACTGGCACGAACTCGCCTTCTACGACGCCGTGGCCCAGAACGAATCCGCCGTCACCGAGCAGGGCGACGATGTGCTCGCCCAGATCGCCCGGGAACTCGTCGCCGTCATGCGTCGCGACGTCAGGACCGACTGGCGCGTGCGGGCCGACGTCAAGGCCAAGTTGCGCTCGCAGATCAAGCGGCTGCTCACGCGGTACAAATACCCGCCGGATCGGCAGGCAGGCGCGATCAAGCTGGTACTCGAACAGATGGAGGCGATCGCTCCGACGATGGCGGCGTGAGGGTGCGTTCTGCGCGCGCGTACTGGAGGGTGGCACTCACCGGCGGTCGCGACGTCGTCGCTTCGGCGCCCGTCGGCGTTCGAGGGACTCGACGAACCCCATGGCCGCACCGGCGGCCACGGCGACGATCGCCGCACCGGCCAGCACCTGCGTCGACGCCGCGAACGCGGTGACCGCCACGACGAACACCACCCAGGTCGCGGCGGCCGCCATCGCCTTCGGGTCGGCCCACCACGACCGGCGAGTCGAGCGCAGGTGCAGGCGCTGCCACAGCACCCGCTCGGCGGCGGCGCACAACTCCTCCACCGCCGCCCGCGCCGCGGTGACCTCCCCGGCGCCGGACGCCACGAGCAGGGTGCGTACCCACTTCGGGTCGTCGTGCGCCGGCCGAGCCTCGGCGGACAGCACGGCGAGTTCGACGAGTCGCACCCGTGCCCGCGCGACATCGCCGAGGGCGGTGCGGATCTCGTCGGGGTCGAGCGTCTCGTGCCGCCGCAGCGCGGTCAGCAGGCGACGGTGGTCGGCGTGGAGCCGTGCGCGCAGGCCCGTCCAGCCGATCAGGTGGTACAGCGTCTCCCGGCTGTCCGCGCCGACATATCCGCCCCCGAGGTCGAGCAGCAACGCCCGGCCGTCCTTGCGCACGGCCACGTCCGTCGCGGCCGGCCGGTGCCAGGCCTGCAACCGTCCGCACGAGCGCGCCGCTGCCTCGGCCAGTACGCCGGCGGGTGGGCCGTCCACCAGACGGCGCGCCGCCTCGCGTGCGTCGCCGGCGACCTCGACCACCAGTCCCTCGATCGACGGTTCGTCGGTAAGGGGAGGCGCGGTGCGGACGGCGACCTGCGCGAGGGGGCGGTACACCTCCGTGTCGGGCAGCCGGGTGTCCAGTCGCGGGAACAGGTCGACCAGGCTGGCGTCGGCGGTGATCCCGAACGGGGCGAGGAAGGTGTCGAGGGTCCGCCGGAAGCCCGTCTCGGCGCCGTCGAACAGGGGGTCGCTGTGCCAGGTGAGCACGGCACCCGGTGGATCGGCGGACAGGATCTCGCAGACCAGTACCGGTCCGGCCCCCGGCACCTCCCACAGTGACGCACATGCCCCCGCCGGTCCGTCGTACGGGCGTGGGTGCGCGGCGGGGGTCGGCGCCCCGAAGGTCAGCCGGGTGCCGGGTTCGGTGCGGTGCCGGAAGGCCAGCAGGGCAGCGGGGCGTTCGAGGTAGCCGGTGCGGCCGGCGATCCGGGCCGGCAGGAACGGCTCGGCGTAGGGCACGGCGGGTACCGGGGGTGGTACGGGCCGTTCGCCGATGTCCAGGGGTAGGAACATCACCTTCAGCACGGCGGCCCGCACGGGTGTGCTGCCCGACTCGAGCCGGGCGCCGGGCGCGCTCACAGGGATGCGCATCATGGTTCGGTCATCGCTTTCGACACCGGCCACACCGGGCCGAGACGACGCTCCGTCCCGGGTGCATCGGCCGGGACGGAGCGAGGGGAGAGGTTTTCAGTGCGGTGTGCGCGCGTCGGTGGTGTCCTGCAGGGCGACCACGTGCGCCAGGGCGTCGTGGAGCCCGCGGCGGTAGCCCCGGGTGTGGGTGGACGATCCGACGGTCGCCAGTTCGTTTTCCAGATTGCTGCGAATATTCTGCAGCGCATGCCTGGTGATTTTCATGCGGCTCGTGCCTTCTTCTCTGCGCTGTCCTTTCTCGCCATCGAAAAAGCGGAGTATCGGGCCAGTTCGTCGAGTACGTACAGCCGGGCGGTTTCCAGCCCTTGGCGGTATCCCGGAAAGTCGATTTCGAGATTCCGGTCTCGCGTCATCATTTCGCCGATGTTCCGGTAGAGGGTCTCCAGAGTCGTTGTCGTGGAGTGCATTCGAGTGTGTGTCCCGGCTTTGATCGAGTGGTCAGCTCTTGCGCTTGCGGATGAGCTGACCCGCATCCTGAGCCTTGGCTCGTTTTTCCGCGCGGCGCTCCTTCAAAGCGCGGGCGGATTGTTTGGAACTTTTGACGGCGGACTTGGCGGCCATTGTCAATCCTTTCCGAATCGGCAATCGCGAACTCGGCTCGACCATACCCAAAAGAAAAAATAAGTCCACTTCGGAGGGGTTGCGTTCCCACACCTGCGCGCGGCCCTCACGACGGTCCGGCGCGCAGGGCTACCGCCACCGCCGCTTCGGCGCCGTCGTACCAGGGTTGCCCGTGCCCCGGCAGGACGGTCTCGGCTCCCGTCTCGGCCAGCGCGGACAGCGACTCGAGCGCCTGCCTGCTGTCGGCGGTGGCGGCGCCGGCGACGATGTGCGGTCCCCGGCGGCACGTGTACGGGTCGAGCGTGACGAGGGCGTCGCCGGAGATCAGCGCCCCACGGTCCGGCAGGTGCAGCGCGCAGTGCCCGAGGGTGTGGCCGGGCGTGAACACCACGCGTGGCCGGCCCGGGACGTCGAGCTGAGCGCCGCTGTCGAACAGCGTCGGATCGGAGACTCCGCGCACCGTCAGCGCCCCGGCGGCGGCCATCCGCGCCAGGACGCCGATGCACCGCGGATAGCGGATCGGATACAGCAACCGGCTGCGCTCGTGCTTGTACCGGTACGGATGGGCGGTGAGGAACTCCTCGTCCCGGTGCACCCACACCGGCACCTGCCACTGCCGGTGCGCGCGCCGCGCCGAGCCGACGTGATCGAAGTGGGAGTGCGTGAGCACGATCGCGCGGATCTGGCTCGTCGAACGGCCGATCTCGCGCAGGGCCGCCTCGATGTGGCCGAAGGCCGCCGGCAGCCCGGTGTCGACCACGGTCACCCCGTCGTCGTCCTCGAGGAGGTAGACGTTGACGTCGGCGTGTTCGATGCGGTGCACACCCTCGGCTACGTTGCGTTCCAGCATGAATCTCTCACCTGCCCTCGGATTCCGGGGTCGCGCCGTTCGGCGACGACCCGCTCGGATCCGTCCGTGAGTACCCGCTCGCCGGCCGGTTATCCGCTGTGACGATCGTCGTCGCGGATGACCGGGCGGCGAGCGGTTCCTGTCGGAGGACGGGCACTCACGCGTCGGACGGGTGACGGCCGCGCCGCACGAGCCCGGTCAACGGACCCGACAGCAGCAACAACAGCAGGGGGTAGTACGACAGCGGCGGGACGGTCACGCTCAGGACCAGTGCCACCACCATGAGCGCCGTCAGCACGACAGTCCCCGCCAGATCCGGTGGCTCGGCGCCCGCCGTGACGGCCGGGTGCCGGCCGGCGGCCCACGCCGACAACATCAGCGCCGCCCCGCTGGCCGCCATGGTGCCGATGTACAGCGCACGGGTCGCGGTCTCGTCGGAGTTCGTCGCCACCAGCGCGGAGGGGAAGGGCAGGAAGACGATGGTGAGTGCCCACAGGAACAGCGCCCGATCGACCCAGGGATCGTCGGCGACGATGTCGCGTACCAGCCGGTGCTGCCCCCACCAGAACCGGAAGATGACGACGAAGCTCAGGGCGAACGCCCCGATCGCTCCGGTGGCGTCGTGCAGCAATTCGATCGTCGTCCCCTCGTGGTCGGAGGCTCGATCGACGAGCGGCAGCACCAGCAGGGTGATCGCGATGGCCACGATCGCGTCGAGGAACGTCAGATACCGTTCGAAGCTCCGGTCCCGCTCTCTCGGTTCCGCCATGGCTTCACAGCATGGCATCGCGCGTCCCGGCGCGGAGCCGAACGGCGGTCACGGCCGGGGGTCCGTGCGGGTCCACCGGGGCCGATCGTGGCGCGTGGCCGCGGTGCAGCGGCGGCACGGTACGACACCGTGTTCGCCGGTGTCCGCCAGGTACAGCGCCTCGCTCCACGGCACGTGCGGGAAGCGGGCGAGGCGGGCGCGGGAGAGCGGGAGTCCGCACAGGGTCTGATTGGTGCCGGGCGTCCAGGCGTGCGTATCGCCGCGCGGGTATCGGATTCCGTCGTCGTCGATCCACTGGCTCGACGCCGCGACCGCGGGTTCGGTTCGCCTGGCCATGAGTCCGGGTTCCCCGGCCGGGGCGGGGCCACGCCCCCCGACGAAAGATGAAGGACCGGCACGCTCGGTCGCCTCACGGCGAAAGGCGCAATGCAGCTCCAGCCGGACGGAACTCTGCAAAGGCAGAAATATTGAGCCCGGGGGACACGGAGCGTACCGATCCGAACTCTTCAACACCGACCCGTTCCCGGGTATTCCGGCCACGGTCCGGTGAACTGCGTCACGGACCGATCTCACGTTTCCGCCCGTGGAGGCGTCTACCCCGTATACACCGGATGGAAGGATCGAACCCGTGAACGCGACGCGAACCCACACGGTCGTCGACTCACCGATCGGACCGCTGACTCTGGTGCGGACCGCCGGGGCCCTCAGCGGCCTGTACCTCGCCGAACATCGGCACCGACCCGGCCCGCACACCTTCGGGGATCTCGCGGCGACCGGTTTCGAGGAGATCACCGAGCAGCTCGACGAATACTTCGCGGGCCGGCGCACCGAGTTCACCGTGCCGCTCGGGCTGCACGGAACCCCGTTCCAGCGCCGGGTATGGCAGGCGCTGCAGGCCGTCCCGTACGGCACGGTGTGCACGTACACCGAGCTCGCCGCCGCGGTCGGGCAACCCACCGCCGTGCGCGCGGTGGCCGCCGCCAACGGCCGCAACCCGGTGAGCATCGTGGTGCCGTGCCACCGCGTGATCGGCCGCGACGGCACCCTCACCGGGTACGCCGGCGGTCTCGACCGCAAGCGTTACCTGCTCGACCGGGAGGCGCAGGTGACCCGTGCCGTCCCGTGACCCGCTGCCCCCGTTCGAGCGGGTCGTCGCCGAGCACGGCGGCACCGTCCTGCGGGTGTGCCGCGCGCTGCTCGGTCCCGTCGACGCCGACGACGCCTGGTCCGAGACGTTCCTCGCCGCGCTGCGCGCCTACCCGGCGCTGCGTCCGGGCAGCAACGTCGAGGCGTGGCTCGTGACGATCGCCCATCGCAAGGCCGTCGACGTCCACCGGTCCCGGGCTCGCACGCCGGTACCGGTCGCCGTTCTCCCGGAGCGCCCGGCCGAGGTGGGCATCCCCGCACCCGACGACGACCTGTGGTCCGCGGTCGCCGCGCTGCCGTTCACCCAACGCGCCGCCGTCGTCTACCACCATGTGGTCGGCCTGCCCTACGCCGAGATCGCCACGATCCTCGGCAACTCCACCGACGCCGCGCGCCGCGCCGCCGCCGACGGCCGGGCCGCGCTGCGCCGCCGCTATCCGACGGAGGAACCGTCATGACGCTCGAACCGTCCCCTGTCGCCACCGCCGATCTGACCCGCCTGCACGCCCGGCTGACCGTCGCTGCCGGCGCCGCCGACCTGCTCGACGTCGCCTACCGCATCGTGGACACCCCGGTCGGGCCGCTGCTGCTCGCCGCCACCCCCGCCGGACTCGTGCGGGTCGCGTACGCCGTCGAGAACCACGACGCGGTCCTCGATCGGCTCGCCGCCGACATCAGCCCCCGCATCCTTGCCGCACCCGCCCGGCTCGACACCGCCGCTCGCCAGCTCGACGAGTACTTCCGCGGCACGCGCACCACCTTCGACCTGCCGCTCGACCTGAGCCTGGCGCGGGGTTTCCGGCGCGAGGTGATCACGCACCTGCCCGGCTACGGCCGGACCGCGAGCTACGCCGAGGTGGCGGCCGTGGCGGGCAGCCCCCGCGCCGTCCGGGCGGTGGGCACGGCGTGCGCGAGGAATCCGCTGCCCGTCGTCCTGCCGTGCCATCGCGTGGTGCGCGGCGACGGCGACCTCGGCCGGTACGTGGGCGGGGTGGAAGCCAAGCGTGCCCTGCTCCGGCTCGAGACCGCGGCGTGAGCGTCGTCCTGCGGCCGACCGTGACGCCGCCGCTGGCCGCGGCGCCGATGCTCGCCGCGCTGCGCAGCCACACCGTCGCCGGTCTCGAACGGCACGACGCGGACACGGGCACGCACGTCCGGTCGGTGCGGGGGCGGTACGGTCCCACGGTGGTCGCGATCCGTCCCGGCTCCGAGCACGTGTCCGTCCGGATCGACGCGGATCGTCGCGACCTACCCGAGGTGGAGCAGACGGTCCGGCGGTGGCTGGACCTCGATGCCGACCCGGCCGTGATCGACGCGGCGCTCGGCGCCGATCCGTACCTCGCGCCGATGGTGGCGGCCCGGCCGGGACTGCGCGTGCTCGGGACGACGGACTGGTTCGACACCGCCGTCCAGACGGTGCTGGGACAGCAGGTCAGCGTCGCGGCGGCCGCCACGTTCGCCGGCCGCCTCGTCGCCCGCTACGGCGATCCGGGACGCGACGGCCTGCTCTGCTTCCCGTTGCCGACCGGGCTCGTCGGTGCGGACCCGCACGAACTGCAGGCGGCCGTGGGGCTGACCGGCGCCCGGGTGCGTACCGTGCTCGCGCTCGCCCGCGCCGCGGCCGACGGTCTCGATCCGTCCGACCCCGTGCGGTTCCGCCGGGACCTTCTCGGACTGCCGGGAATCGGGCCGTGGACCGTGGACTACCTCGCCGTGCGCGTGCTCGGGGACCGCGACGCGTGTCCCGTCGGAGATCTGGTGCTGCGCAGGGCCCTCGGCGTGGATACCGCCCGCGAGGTGACGGTCCGGACGCGGCGGTGGAGTCCGTGGCGGGCCTACGCCTCATTCCACCTGTGGACGCACGCCGCCTACGACTCGTCCGCGCCGTAGCAGTCGCGCACCGAGACCTGCATGGGGAAACGCACTTCGGTGGCTCCGAACAGCAACCGGGTGGCCGACTCCACCGCGGCGGACAGGTGTGCCGTCGCGGTCTCCGGCGTGCGGGTGTGCACCACGATCTCGTCGTGCTGGAAGAAGACGAGTTCACCGGCGTCGTCGGCGGCCAGGCGCAGGCGAAGATCCGCCAGCACGCACAGCGCCCATTCGGCGGCTGTCGCCTGGACGACGAAGTTGCGGGTGAACCGCCCCCGGGCCCGTGCGTCGCCGTGCGCGAAGAAGCCGGCGTCGGGCGGTGGGCACGCGCGGCCCAGCCACGAATGCACCACCTCGCCGCGTTCCCCGGCCCGCGCGGCGCGCTCGACGAATTCCACCGCCTCGGGAAAACTCCGCCGCAGCATCGTGAGCAACGCCCGTGACTCGCCGGACGTCGCGCCGTAGAGCACGCCGAGCACGGCCACCTTCGCCTTCGCGCGGTCGCCGCCGAACGTGGTCGCCGCCACCGGCGCGTACAGGTCCTCGGCCCCCGCCGCCGTCGTCATCCGCGGGTCGCCGGACATCGCGGCGAGGATGCGCGGTTCGAGCTGGCCGGCATCGGCGATCACGAAAACGTGGCCGGGCTCGGCGATCACGCTCGACCGCAACGCCTTCGGGATCTGCAGGGCCCCACCGCCACGGCTCGCCCAGCGTCCGGACACCACAGCACCGGGTACATAGACCGGGCGGAACCGGCCGTCGCGCACCCAGGTGTCGAGCCAGTGCCAGCCGTTGGTGCTGTGCAGCTTCGACAGATCCCGGTGCTGCAGGAGCAGCGGCACCGCCGGATGGTCGAGTTCGCGCAGCACCCGTTTGCGGGTGGACGGCACTTCGATGCCCTCGCGCCGGAACGCCTCGAGCACCTCGGTGTGCGAGGCCGGGTTGAGCGCACGACCGAACACCGCACCGATCCGGGTGTTCAGTTCGGTTATCCGAGGTGGTAACCCGTCGTCGACGGGGCGCGGACCGAGGGTGCGCTCGAGAACCTGCCGGTGGGTGTCGGCGGAGAACGGCAACCCGTCGAAGCCCATCTCGGCGGCGGCCAGCGTGCCCGCCGATTCGGCGGCGACGAGCAGTTCGAGCCGGGCACGGCCGCGGAGTTCGACCCGCTGCCAGGCGAACTCGGCGAGCACCGAGTCGAGGTCGGCGGTGGGGGCGACGTCGAACAGTCCCGGACGCTCGTCGACCGATTGCTCCGGTGGGGTGGGAATCCCGGCGCGCACGTTCAGGATCGCGCGGGTGGAGGCGAGGTCGTGGCATCGGCGCACACGGGCCCCGCCGCGCAGGAAGGCGGGGTAGACGGAGGCGGTGCCGGTCCAGATCCACCGCGGCGGCTCCGTCTCCTCGCATGTCCGCACGAATGTCACGAGGTCGTCGTGGTGTTCGGCCGCGGCGAGCGGTCGTCCGTCGGCGTCGACCGGAACGGTCCATCCGTCGGGCGACTGCCCGCCGGCGGTGTCGGGAACCAGGACGGTGCGCACCTGTCCAGTCTGCACTGTCGTGCCGACACCGCCGACTCCGGACCCGCAGCTACTCGGAAAGCAGGCCGGACTCCTGAAGCAGGTCGGCGATCTCCGTCGCTTCGAGCTTTGCGATCAGGTTCTCGCGCAGCAGCTTCGGACCGGGAAGGTGCAGTTCCTTCCCGTCCCGCAGCCTGCTGGTGGCCGCGAGCAGTTCCCGGATGTCGTAGGTCGAGCCGAAGACCTCCGGAACACCGCGTTCGATGTCGAGCAGACGATACGCGGCCTCCATCCCGGTGCGCACCGAATATTCGGTGGTGAAGATGCAGTCGCGGGTCGTCTCGGCGAACTGCCCGATGAAGGCGAAGTTCACCGCGCCCTCCGGAACCACGTCCGGCCGGTCGCCCGCCTGACGGGGCATGAAGAACGACGTCACGTAGGGCATCATGACGGGCACGCACTTTGCGCCGTCCGCGGCGAGCTCGGGAATCTCGTCGACGGGAACGCCCATGTGGTAGAGCCATTCCTGCGTGATCTCCTCGCCGGTGCATTCCTGCATCGGCTTGTGCACGTAGTCTCCGGGGACGTCGACGAACAGCGAGTAGACCCAGACGACGATCTGGTCCGAGGGTTGCTGCTTGAAATGCGGCTGCCGGTTGACGGTCCAACTCATCAGCCAACTGGAGTCCTTGGCGGTGACGATACCGCCGGTGACCACCTTGCCGCTGAACGGGTCACGCTTGCAGATCTTCTCGATGTAGGAGGGGATGCGCTTGTCGAGCGTGGTGACAGTCGCCGATTCCCACTTCGTCCGGGGGATGTGGCCGCCGAACACATCCGGATGCCCGAAGGACGGATCCTTGGCGGCGATCCTGCGCCACAGGTCCCACGCCGGGGCCGGGCCCTCGTCGAGTCGGGCCGGGGTGTGGTGGTCACCGTTGTCGGAGTTCTCGGTCAGTGAACCGATGGTGGTGAAGAGCAGGTCGTTCTCGCCGAGGTCGACTCCGCCTGTGCCCTCCTCGGTGACCCAGTGGATGCGCGTGGCCTGCTTGCGGTCCGGGGTGATGTCGAAGTCGATGTCGGTGACCTCGGTGGCGAACCGGAAGGTCACGCCCTGGTCGAGGAGCCACTTGTACAGCGGTAGCACGAGGGACTCGTACTGGTTGTACTTGGTGAACTTCAGGGCGGAGAAGTCCGGCAGGCCGCCGATGTGGTGGATGAAGCGGTGCAGGTAGAGCTTCATCTCGAGGGCGCTGTGCCATTCCTCGAATGCGAACATCGTGCGCCAGTAGAGCCAGAAGTTGCTGTCGAGGAAGTCACGGCCGAAGACCTCGTCGATCCGCTTGTTCTCCATTTCCTCGCGGCTGGCGAGGAACACCTTGACGATGTCCTTCTGTGCCCGCTGGTTCAGGGTGAACAGGCCGTCGGTGTGTGCATCGCGGCCCTGCTTCTCCGTTGCCCGTTGCAGCGAGAAGTTGGGGTCGTCCTTGTTCAGCCAGTAGAACTCGTCGAGAACGCTCGCACCGTCGATTTCGATGGACGGAACGGACCGGAACAGGTCCCACAGACACTCGAAGTGGTCCTCCATCTCGCGGCCTCCGCGGATCACGAAGCCCTTCTCGGGTTCCTTGATGCCGTCGAGCGCACCGCCTGGCAGTTTCAGTCGTTCCAGGATGGTGATTCCGGACGCGGGCATCTGCCCGTCCCGGATCAGGAAGGCGGCTCCGGACAGGGAGGCGAGTCCGGCCCCGACGAACCATGCTGTCTTCTCGTCCACCCCTGCGGGCTTGCGGGGCCGGGCGAACGCTTCGTAGTTTCCGCTGCTGTAGTACATGACGCGTAGCCCTTTCGCCGTGGTCGGTCGTCGTTACTTGTCGTTCGAGTAGCGGTAGAACCCTTCGCCCGTCGCCACACCGAGCTTGCCGACGTCGATGTAGTTCTCTTTCAACCACGCGGCGATGGTCCGGTCCTTCTCGTCGCCGTGGGAGAGGATGTTGTACGGCGTGGTGAGCCCGATGATGTCGTAGATCTGGAAGGGCCCCATGGGTGCGCCGGTGGCGATCCGCCACACCTTGTCGACGTCCTGGGGGTCGGCGTAGCCACCGGCGGCGAGTTCACCCGCCGCGTTGAGGAACGGCACGAGCAGCGAGTTCAGGACATAGCCGGCCTTCTCCTTGTGGATCGGGATCGGAACCATACCGATGGCCGCGGCGAAGTCGACGACTTGATCGAACACCGCGGGGTCGGTGTCGTCGGTGCCCATGACCTCGGCCGTGTTGAACTTCCACACCTGGTTGGCGAAGTGCAGCGCGAGGAACTTGTCAGGACGGCCGGTGAAGTCCTTGATGTCGCTGGGCAGGAGCGTGGAGGAGTTGGTGGCGAAGATCGTCTCCGCGGGTGCGACGGCGCCCAGCTTCGTGTAGGTGTCCCGCTTGATGTCGAGGACCTCGGGCACGGCCTCGACGACGAGGTCTGCGTCCCGGACGGCGTCCGCGAGGTCGGAGGACAGGCGGATGCCGGTCGCAGCCGCCTCCGCCTTCCCGTCGCCGGCACCGGGAACCTCACGCTTGTACGTCTCGGCGAGCTCGCCGAAGCGCTTCTGCGCGTTGGTCAGGGCGTCGTCGCTGATGTCGTAGGCGGTGACGTCGAACCCGCTGTAGGCGGACTGGAACGCGATCTGCGCACCGAGGACACCGGTCCCGAGGACCGTCACCTTGCTGATCCGGCTGGTCATGATTCCTTCTTTCGTTGGGGTGAGGACGTGCCCGGTTGCGGCGTGCCGCGGGCCGGGCGGTCGTCGTCGAGTGCTGCGAAGAAGCCCGTGACGATCTGGTCGATCTGGGCGTGCAGGTCGGCTTCGGGGTCGTTGTGTGGATGCGCACCGGTGAACGCGCGCGCAAGGATCAGGTGCAGGATCGCGAAGATGCTCCGGCCGGCGTGCCGGGCCCGGTCCTCCGCCTGCCTCTCGTCCAGCCCGCGGTTGCGCGCGGCCTCGACGAGCCGGCACGCGACCGTCTCCTCGAAGAGGGCGACGAGATCGAGTCCCTCGGAACGGTATTTCTCGCTTGCGGAGCCGAACAGCAGCTCGCGTTGGTAATTCACCGTGTTCTCGACGTTGCTGTCGGCCGCCTCGAGAATGGGCCGGACGAGGGCCAGTACGGCGTCCACCGGGTCGCGCCGCGAGCGTGACTCGCGCTCGCCGATGCTCAGGGCCGCCCGGAACTGCTGGTTGTAGACCATCATCAGCAGTTCGCCCTTGGACGTCGCGTAGCGGAACAACGTTCCGGCCGCGACGTCCGCGCGTTCGGAGATCTGCTGTGTCGTGACCCCCGCGGAGCCCTTCTCCGCGAACAACGATGAGGCGGCAGCGAAGATTCGGCTCTGCTTGTCACGCATGTTCCGGTCTCGGCGACCCGGCGCTCCCGCCGATTCGACCATTTCGCGCCTCCCGGAATGAGTGGACTCAGTAATGAGCATACTCCGCTATCGGTCCGCGGGCATCCGCTGGCCCGCTCGGTCACGCTGCTGCCGGCGACGCCGCAGCCGGGGACAGTTTCATCCCCCGTTTCACCCCGGCGCGGCTGGGCCGGGCGGAATCGGAACGCTACCTTCGAGACCCGGGACCCCGCTGCTCTGCCCTCGAGGAGCAGCGGGGTCCTGTCTCACGTGTCCTGCGCCGGAACGAGTGCGGGGTCGGCGTCGCTGCGGCGGTGGAACCCGCGCACGTCGTAGATCCGAGTCACCACCGCCCCGAGCGCGAGGCCGATCCCGAGACCCAGCAGGGTCATCAGGGCGCCGCGGGTCAGCCCCGCGGGGCCACTGCCGTCGAAGTACAGGATGGCCCGGGTCGCGATGTACACCTGATGCATCGGTTCGAAGGTCGACAGCCACGTGTACAGCGGGGGCATCGCCTCGAGCGGCACGGTCCCGCCCGACGACGGCAGGCCCAGGATGATGAAGATCAACAGGTTCACCAGCAGTCCGGCGGAACCGAACACGGCCATCACCGAGATCGAGGTGACGCCCACGGCCGTGATCGCGAGGGCCCCGTACTCCCACAGCAGCAGGGCGCGGGTCACGGGCATGCCGAGCAGGGTGGCGATCCACAGGTAGAGCGCCGACACGATCAGCCCCAGGATCACCATGATCGCCCACTTCACGAGCAGCACCCGGAACCGCGACAGATGCGCAGTCTTCCGGTCGACGTACCACGGCCCGTACTCGGTGGGGACGAAACCGAGGGCGCTGTCGACGAGCGAGTTGACGATGGTGGCGCCGGTGAAGCCCGCGAGGATGAGCAGCAGTGTGTAGTAGAACGCGGACAGGCCCAGTCCGGTGCCGTCGGGCAGCGGCTTGTGCTCGACGAAGCGGACATCGATCGGATCCGCCAGCGTCAACCGGCTGCCGCCGGACAGCTGCAGATCCGGGGCGCTGGTGGCGAGGGTGTCGGTGACCGTGGTGGTGAGTTGTTCCCCGACGGTGGCGTTCACGGTGGTCAGGGCGCGGTCGGCGATCGATTCGACGATGCCCTTGCCGAAGGTGCCGATGCGGGGGTTGGTGTAGACGGTGATGATCGGCTTCTCGATGTCGCCGGGGATCACGCTGCCCTGCGCCAGGATGGACGTGCGTTTGGTGAAGTCGCTCGGAATCACGATCGCGCCGTAGAGTCGGCCCGAGTCGAGACCCGAGATCGCCCCGGAGATCCCGACCTGCTGCAGGTCGATCTCCGCCGGATCGACCCCGTCGGCGACGGCGGCGGTGATCTCGGCGCCGAGATTGCGCTGCTGGTCCGAACCGGGCAGCACGTCGCCGACGTCCTGGTTGACGATGGCGACCGGGAACCTGTGCAGATTGTCGGCCGGATTGATCATGCTGCCGATGTAGAGGGCCGCCAGGGCCGCCATCACGGCGGTCACCACGACGACCGGCGCCAGCCAGAAGTGGGGGCTGCGCAGGGTGCCGGCGTGCGGGTCGGCGCTGATCTCCGTCGAACTCATTCCAGGCCTTCCGTGATGCGTCGAGTCGGTGCGGTGCCCTTCAATTGTGCACACCCGTAGTCAGATGCGGATGCTTCCCCGCCGCCTCGTGGTACGAGACACGAAACGTGCACGCCCGCGAGGTGGCTCACTCCCGGACTGTATGGTGCCCCGCGGAACAATTCGATACGGGGGGATTTCATGGGGGAAATCGTGCGCGCGGGCCGGGCGTCCGTCGCGAAACGGGCGGTGCCGGTGCTCGTGTCGTCGCTGCTGCTCGTGGGCTGCGGCGGCGAGAGCCGGGACCACATCGCCGAGACCTACGAGCATCGGGAGACGAGGAGAAACACCGAGGTCTACCACTCGCCGGATCCGGTGCAGGCGACGGTCGACGCGATCGTGCGCAGGCAGGAGCCGACCGCGCAGACGGTCGATCGCGGCCGGTGGGAGCTGCGATTCCCCGGTGACGTCGTGATCGTCGAGGCCGCGGCCGAGGGTGGCAGCACAGTCATCGTCCGGGACCTCGACCGGCGACCGCGCCGGGGTCTGTTGCAGCGGCTGGGGGCGCTGTTCGGGTCCGACGCGTCCGGAGCGGGGCACCGGCCGGGGTCCGAACGAGGGGCGAGGTAGGAGCGTAGGCGGGCGGTCGATCGGGATGGTCCGGCCGACCCGCGCGTGAGCCGTGGTCGTTCGGCCGCCGGTGCCCTCCGATGCTCTGCCGGGTCGGGGGGCACGCCCATATAATTAATACGTGTACTAAATTGTCGAGCTCGGATAAGGTGAAGGCCATGACCGAAGCGGACGCCCGCGACCTCGACTACTGGTCCTTCGTCGAACTCGCGAACCGGCGCCTGAGCAACCGATACGGCGACTACCACGAGCAGGCCACCGAGGTGCTGCTGACTCTCAACCGCGCCTCCGACATCGTCACGTACGACCTCGAGGCGGCCGTGCACCGCCCGCGGGGGCGGTCGTGGTCGGCCTATCGGCTGATGTTCGTCACCTGGCTGGCCGGTCCGATCGAGCCGAAGATGGCCGCCAAGCTCACCGGCATGAGCCGTGCCGCCGTCTCCAATCTGGCGAAACCGCTGGTCGAGGCGGGTCTGTTGACGCGAACCCCGGATCCGGAGGACGGCCGGTCGGTCCGCTTGTCGCTCACCGAGGCCGGCGAGCGGGAGATCGTGGAGACGTTCCGTGCCCAGAACGAGCGGGAAGCGGCATGGGTGGACGTGCTGAGCGAGGCGGAGCAGCAGATTCTCGTCATGCTCCTCAACAAGCTCATCACCAAGCGCAGCCAGTTCGACATGCGCGACCGCAACTGACGACCGATCGGGCCGATGTGGTTGCGCTCACGCCCGAAAAGTAGTTAAGGTGTTTATCAACACCGCGGCCTCCCGCGGATCCGCCACGAAGAGCCCGAGGAGCTGAATCTCATGGCGTTCTACCGACAGCTCGGCGTCATCCCGCCGAAGCGCCACACCCAGCACCGCAACGAAGACGGCGGGCTGTTCTACGAGGAGCTGATGGGCGAGGAGGGCTTCTCCTCGGACTCGGCGCTGCTCTACCACCGGCACATCCCGTCGGCCATCGTCGACGCCACCGAGTGGAAGCTGCCCGACCAGGCCACCACCCCGAACCACCCGCTCAAGCCGCGCCATCTGAAGCTGCACGATCTGTTCCCGCAGACCGTCTGGGCCGAGACCGACGTCGTCACCGGCCGCCGGCTGATCCTGGGCAACGCGGACGTGCGCCTGTCGTACGTCGTGTCGGCGAAGGAGTCGCCGCTCTACCGCAACGTCGTCGGCGACGAGATGGTCTACGTCGAGTCGGGAACCGCCCGCGTCGAGACCGTCTTCGGTGTGCTCGACGCGAAGGCCGGCGACTACGTGCTGCTGCCGATGGCCACCACCCACCGCTGGATCCCCACCGGCGACGAGCCGCTGCGCGCCTACGTCATCGAGGCCAACAGCCACATCGTCCCGCCGAAGCGCTTCCTGTCGCGGTTCGGCCAGTTCCTCGAGCACGCGCCGTTCTGCGAACGCGACCTGCACGGCCCGACCGAGCTGATCCAGGTCGAGGACAGCAACGTCGAGGTCCTGGTCAAGCACCGCACCTCGCACGGCATCGTCGGCACCCGCTACCTCGTGCCCAACCACCCGTTCGACGTCGTCGGCTGGGACGGCTGCCTGTACCCGTACACCTTCAGCATCCACGACTACGAGCCCATCACCGGCCGGGTCCACCAGCCGCCGCCGGCGCACCAGGCGTTCGAGGGCAACAACTTCGTCATCTGCAACTTCGTGCCCCGCAAGGTGGACTACCACCCGCTGGCGATCCCGGTGCCCTACTACCACTCCAACGTCGACTCCGACGAGATCATGTTCTACTGCGGCGGAGACTACGAGGCCCGCAAGGGCTCCGGCATCGGCCAGGGATCGATCTCCGTCCATCCCGGCGGCCACGCCCACGGTCCGCAGCCCGGCGCCTACGAGCGCAGCATCGGCGTCGACTTCTTCGACGAGCTCGCCGTCATGGTGGACACGTTCCGGCCGCTCGAACTCGGTGAGGGTGCGCTCGCGTGCGAGGACGCGGCCTACGCCGGAAGCTGGAACCGGGGGCTGCAGAAGTGAGCACTCTCGGAGCCCTGCTGACGGAACTGTGCGACGACGCCGCGCTGTTCCCGCCCGGTAACGCCCCGCTCGATCGCGCCCTGCCGGCCCATGCCGCGCACCGCATCGCCGACCATGCCGGGCTGGTGGGCACGTTCGTGTTCCCGGCGCCGCGGATCCCGGAGTTGCTCGAGGCACTCGGACAGCGCCCGTTCGGGGGCGACCTCACCCTGAGCCTGACCGTTCCGGGCGGGCCGTCCGCGGTCGTTCCCGCAATGGAGAGCCTGCGCGACGTCGACGGCGTCACCGTGGCCGCCCTCGAGATCGCCGTGCCCGCCGGGGAGAGCCCCGCCGGTGTGCTCGTCGCCCTCGACCTGATCGCCGCAGAGTACCCCGGAGTCGCACTGTTCGTGGAGGTTCCGCGCGACGAGCGCCGCGCCGAGATCCTCCAGGGACTCGTGGGATCGCGTTACGCGGCGAAGTTCCGCACGGGCGGGGTGGTCGCGGAGGCGTACCCCGACGAACGGGAACTCGCCGACGCCCTCTCGACCGTGGTCCGCACGAAGGTCCCGTTCAAGGCCACGGCGGGCCTGCACCACGCGGTCCGCAACACCGACCCGCACACCGGGTTCGAACAGCACGGATTCCTCAACGTGCTCGCCGCCGTCGACGCCGTGCTCGACGGTGCGGACACCGCGGCCGTCGCGGCGGTGCTCGCCGACCGGGACGGCGCCGGCCTGGCCGCCCGGCTGCGCAACCTGTCGCCTGCTCGAATCGAGGAGCTGCGCAACAGCTTCCGCTCGTTCGGCACCTGCAGCATCGTGGAGCCGCTCGCCGATCTCGTCGAGGTCGGCCTGGCTCCGCCGACGATGTCCCCGATCACCGAAGGATCTCTCGCATGACCGTCATCGACATTCCGGAAGGTTCGCTCTTCGGCGCGAACAACCTGCCCTACGGCGTGTTCTCCACGGCCGGAACGCAGCCGCGCGTCGGCGTGCGTGTCGGTGACTCCGTTCTCGACCTGTCCGTCGTGTTCGACGATCCCGCGTTCGCCGCGCCGACCCTCAACGCCTTCATGGCGCAGGGCCGCGCCCGCTGGGACGAGGTGCGGGCCGCGCTGCAGGATCTCGTCGCGGGGGACGTGCCCGCCGAGGCCGTGCACGCCGTCGCGGACGTGACCCTGCATCTGCCGATCGACGTCGCCGACTACGTCGACTTCTACGCCTCGGAGAACCATGCGTCGAACCTCGGGCGCCTGTTCCGGCCCGACAATCCGTCGCCGCTGATGCCGAACTGGAAGCACCTGCCGGTCGGCTACCACGGCCGGTCGAGCACCGTGGTCGTGTCGGGAGTGGACATCGTGCGTCCGTGCGGACAGCGCAAGGGCCCGAACGATCCGGCGCCCGTGTTCGGCCCCTCGATCCGCCTCGACATCGAGGCCGAGATGGGCTTCGTCGTCGGCGTCGGGTCGCCGATGGGATCGTCGATCTCCCCGGACGAGTTCGCCGACCACTGCTTCGGGGCCGTCATCCTCAACGACTGGTCGGCCCGCGACATCCAGGCGTGGGAGTACGTGCCGCTCGGTCCGAACCTCGGCAAGTCGTTCGCGACCTCGATCTCCCCGTGGGTCGTGCCGCTGGCCGCGCTCGAGGCTGCCCGCGTCGACACCCCGGTGCAGGACCCGGAACCGCTGCCGTACCTGAAGGGCACCGAGAAGTGGGGCCTGGACATCGATCTCGAGGTCGAGTGGAACGGTCACGTCGTCTCGCGTCCGCCGTACGCCCAGATGTACTGGTCGCCGGCGCAGATGCTCGCGCACACCTCCGTCAACGGTGCCGCCACCCGCACCGGCGACTTGTTCGGCTCGGGCACCATCTCCGGTCCCGAGAAGGACCAGCGCGGGGCGTTCATCGAACTCACCTGGGGCGGTATGGAACCAGTGCAGGTCGGCGACGAGACCCGGACCTTCCTCGAGGACGGTGACGAGATCTCGATCTCCGCGACCGCGCCCGGGCCGGACGGCACCCGCATCGGGTTCGGTGAGGTCCGCACCCGCATCCTGCCCGCGAAGGACTCGGGCCGCTGACCGACCCGGATCCGCGCGCCGGCTCGACAGCGGCGCGGTGAACTCCGCGCGTCGACGTCCGGTCGGCGCGCGGATCCGTTTCAGCGAACGGTCAGTGAGTCACCCAGCGAGAGAACGCCTTCCGATACGACGTCGGCGTACACACCGATGCACGGTGCCGGCCTGGCCTCGGGACGGTTCGGGACGCGGTTGCGGTCGGTGACGGTGCGCAGCATGTCGCGCCGCGCCGGCACCTCCTGGTGCGGCAACGTCACCATCACGCACCGCGCCGTGCGCTGCGTCGGCACGAGCGCGACGGAACCGGCCTCGAGCCGGCGGCCCAGCCAGCCGTCCTCGACGAAGCCGGTGCCGTCCGCCGAGACCACGACGTTGGGGCGGAAGCGCCGCAGCGCGACGTCGGCGGGGTCGCCCGTGTCGAGCGCGTCCACGGCTGCCGTCGTGAGCAGGTGCAGCGGCGCCTCGTCGTAGGTGCGCGGGCGGGCCTCCAGCGTCAGTGCCCGCCCGGTCAGTTCCGACAGCAGCGCCGGGGTGCGCGGGTCGTCGCCGCGGGTGCACCGGCCGTCGGGCAGGGTGATCTCGAGGACGGCGGGATCCGACGGGTCGGCGTCGTCGAGCAGCCGGGCGCGGCATTCGAGCAGTCGCGACCAGGCGCGCACCTTCTTCGCCGTCGCGACGGCGCCGGTCTCGGCGTCGATCACCGCCCACAGGTGGTCGCCGCGCAGCCCGTCCGGCTCGATCGTCGCCGACGGCAGTTGCTCGCCGCCGAACGACTTGACCGGGTAACGCCAGAGCTGAGAGACCTGCACAACGGGCCAGCATACGGACCGGTGTGCCCTTTGGGCGGTCCTGGCAGCCCAAAGGACGCACCGGCGCAGCCTAAGGTGTGGCGTATGAGCGATGATGCGACGCCTCGCCGTTGGGGCCTGACGATCCCCCTCGACGGTATTGCCCTGCCCGACCAGCGAGATCTGATCGCCGAACTGCCCGACCTCGGCTACACCGACGTGTGGTCGTCCGAGAGCAGCGTGGCCGACGCCTTCACGCCCCTGGCGCTGGCGAGCGTGTGGGCGCCGACGCTGCGGCTGGGCACCGCGATCGTGCCGGTCTTCACGCGCGGTCCCGCCACCCTGGCGATCTCCGCGGCCACCCTCGCCGCCGCCGCCCCGGGCCGTTTCGTCCTCGGCGTGGGCACCTCGTCCAACGTGATCGTCGAGAAGTGGAACAGCACCCCGTTCGAGGAGCCGTTCAAGAGAGCCCGCGACACCCTGCAGTTCCTGCGTGCCGCGCTCGCCGGCGAGAAGATCAGCCACAAGTACGACACGTTCGAGGTCGGCGGGTTCCGCGCCGGACTCGTCCCCGATCCCGCCCCGCCGCTGCTGCTCGCCGCCCTGCGCCCGGGGATGTTGCGCCTCGCCGGACGCGAGGCCGACGGCGCGATCGTCAACTGGCTCTCGGCCGACGACGTGCGCACCGTCGCGCCGTACGTGCACGAGGGAGGAGCGGGCAAGGAGATCGTCGCCCGCATCTTCGTGCTGCCCGGTTTCGACGCCGAAACCGCCCGCAGCATCGGTCGTCGCATGGTCGCCGCCTACATGAACGTCCCCGTCTACCGTGCCTTCCACGAATTCCTCGGACACAGCAACGATTTCGAGGGCATGTGGCGGTTGTGGGCGGAGGGGGAGCGGTCGGCGGCCCTCGCTGCGATCCCGGACCACGTGGTGGACCAGCTCGTCGTGCACGGGCCGCCGGAGGCGTGCCGCGAGCACATCGAACGGTACGTCGAGGCGGGCGTGACCACTCCCGTGATCGCGATGACCACCGCCGGCGACCCGACGGAGATGATCCGGGCCCTCGCCCCGCGCTGACCATCGGTCACGATTCGGTCGCGGCCGTAACGCGCGGCTCGGGCATCGACGACATTCCCGGCAGATCGACCGCTGGGAGGCCGCGATGCCTGGACCGGATCCGCGCCGGGTGACCGTCGCCGCCGACGACGGTGTGCCCCTGTCGGTGCGGGTGCACGGACCCGTCGACGCGCTCGTCACCGTCGTGCTGGTGCACGGCCACTGCCTGCACACCGGCAGCTGGTCGGCGGTACGCGAGCGCCTTGCCGGGCAGGCCGGCGCGGGGGTCCGCATCGTCGCCTACGACCAGCGCGGGCACGGCCGGTCGGGGATCGGCGCGCCGGAGACGTACACCATCGAGCAACTCGCCCACGACCTCGACGTCGTCCTGCGCACCGTCGTGCCCCCCGGGCCGGTGGTGCTGGCGGGGCACTCGATGGGCGGCATGGTGGCGATGGCCTACGCGCGGCTGTACCCGGAGCGGATCGGCAGCCGCGTCGTCGGTGCCGCCCTCGTCGCGACCGCGGCGAGTGGCCTGGCCGAGTCGGGGCTCGGCCGTTATCTGCGGCACCCGGCGGTGTCCGTGCTGCACCGCGCGGTGCGACGCGCGCCGCGGGTGATGCAGGGATCGATGCGGATCGGCGGGCGCATGTGCGGTCCTGTGGTCCGTCGCGGCGCCGCGGACTCGTGGGCACGGTCGCTGGCGACGGCCCTGGCCACCGAGACGTCGATCGTGACGCTCTCGCGCTTCCTGGCGGCGTTCGCCGTGCTCGACGAGTCGGCGGCCCTCGCCGTGCTGGCTGCGATACCGGTCCTGGTGCTCGGCGGCTCGGCGGACGAGCTGACGCCGTTCGCGCACTCGCGGGCCATCGCCGCGCGGCTGCCCGCCGCCGAACTGGTGCGGGTCGACGGGGCGGGGCACTCGGTGATCGTCGAGCGCGCCGACGAGGTGGCGGCCGCGCTGCTGCGACTGCTCACCCACGTTCGGGGGGTGGCCGCCCCCGTCGCGGTGGTGTAGGCAGGAGCGCATGACCGACACGCGCACCGACCAGCCCGCCGCCGTACTCATCGCCGTCGACGAGGCGTCCGGGATCGGCCTGCTCACCCTGAACCGTCCCGATCAGCGAAACCCGTTGTCCGCGTCGGCGATGCGCGAGGTCACGATGGGGCTGCGCGCGCTGTCCGCGGAGTCCGCGACCCGGGTGATCGTGATCCGCGCCGAGGGCCCGGTGTTCTCGGCGGGCCACGACCTGCGCGAGATGATCGGCCGGACCCTCGAGGACGAGCGGGTCATCTTCGACACCTGTACCGAGATGATGCAGACCGTGCAGTCGGTGCCGCAGCCGGTGATCGCGTCGGTGCAGGGTGCGGCCGTCGCGGCCGGCTGCCAGCTGGTGGCGTCGTGCGACCTGGCGGTCGCGTCGTCGGACGCGGTGTTCGGCACCCCGGGGGTGAAGATCGGCCTGTTCTGTTCCACGCCGATGGTCGCGCTCAGCCGGGCCGTGGGGCGCAAGCGGGCCATGCAGATGCTGCTCACGGGCGAGACGATCGACGCGGCGACGGCGGCGGACTGGGGGCTGATCAACTTCGTCGTCGACCCGGCGGCCCTGGAATCCGAGACCGCGGCCCTGGCCGCGAAGATCGTCTCGGCGTCCCCGGCGACGGTGCGGATCGGGAAGGAAGCCTTCTACCGGCAGATCGAGCTGCCGCAGGAGCAGGCCTACGAGGCGATGGCCGAGACCATGGCGACCAACGCGATGATCTGCGACGCCCAGGAGGGCATGACGGCGTTCGTGGAGAAGCGCCGGCCGGTGTGGCAGGGTCGCTGACGCTATCGATCGATCGGTCTGGTCAATTGGTTGGACGTCCTATAACCTGTCGGCCATGAGCCTCGACCCGCGCGCGAACACCGTCGACGGCGTGCTGCACCGCAGCGCCGTCCGCTTCCCCGACCGCACCGCCCTGCGGTTCGGCGACCGCACCCTCAGCTACCGCGAGCTCGACGACGCGGTCACCCGGGCGGCCGGACGGTTGCGCGCGCTGGGCCTGGACCAGGGCGATCGCGTCGCCGCGTACGGCACCAACTCCGACGCCTACGTCGTCGGGTACCTCGCGGCCGCCCGGGCCGGCCTCGTGCACGTGCCGATCAACTACGCCCTGCGCGGCGAGGAACTGAGCTACCTGCTCGGCCAGTCCGGGGCGCGCGCCGTCCTCGTCGACCCCGCGTTGCGCGAGAACCTCGACGCAGTCCTCGGCGACGTCCCGGCCGAGCATGTGGTGCCCCTGCGCGACGCCGACGACTCGCTCCTCGCCGTCGCGTGCACGGGCGACGTGCCGGAACTCGACGTGACCGTCTCCGACGCCGACCTCGTGCAGCTGCTCTACACCTCCGGCACCACCTCGAAACCCAAGGGCGCCATGATGCCCCACCGGGCGCTGGTGCACGAGTACACCTCGTCGATCGTCGCGCTGGACCTGGCGGCGGACGACAATCCGCTGATCTGCATGCCGCTGTACCACTCCGCCGGCATGCACGTGTTCATGCTGCCGTACCTGGCCGTCGGCGCCACGGTCACGCTGCTGCCCGCCCCCGACATCCCGGAGATCCTGCGGCTCGTCGAGTCCGAGCGGATCGGCTCGCTCTTCCTCGCCCCGACGGTGTGGGTGCCGCTGGCGAGCCACCCCGACCTCGAGACCCGCGACCTGTCGTCGCTGCGGAAGGCGCAGTACGGCGCGTCGATCATGCCCGTCACCGTGCTGAACCGGCTCCGCGAGCGCTACCCGGACCTCGGGTTCTACAACTGCTTCGGTCAATCCGAGATCGGGCCGCTGGCAACGGTTCTGCGCCCAGAGGAGCACGCGGACCGGCCGTCGTCGTGCGGGAAGGCGGTGCTGTTCGTCGAGACCCGCGTCGTCGACGCCGACGGCAACGACGTGCCCGACGGCGAACCCGGCGAGGTGCTGTACCGGTCGCCGCAGCTGTGCCTGGGCTACTGGGACAACCCGGACGCCACCGCGGAGGCGTTCCGCGACGGGTGGTTCCACTCCGGCGATCTCGTCACGCGCGACGCCGAGGGTTACATCACCGTCGTCGACCGGATCAAGGACGTCATCAACACCGGCGGCATCCTCGTCGCGTCCCGGGAGGTGGAGGACGCCCTCTACACCCACGAGGCCGTCGCCGAGGTCGCGGTCATCGGCACCCCCGACGAGAAGTGGATCGAAGCCGTCACCGCCGTCGTCGTGCTGCGCGCCGGCGCGGACACCGACGAGAACGAGCTGATCGACCACGTCAAGCAGCGCCTGGCGCCGTTCAAGGTTCCGAAGCTCGTCCGGTTCGTGGACACCCTCCCGCGCAACCAGAGCGGCAAGCTTCTCAAGCGCGAGCTGCGCCCCCGGTGACCGAATGTCACATGGGTTCGATCGAATCGACGCGGTGTGACATTCGGTCACGCCGGACGGAAGGTTGAAGGACACCGATGGTGACGAAGTACGTGCCGTCCTGGCACGACGACGAGGTACAGGCCGTGTCGGAACTGGCCCGCGACTTCTTCGAGCGCGAGGTCATGGCCCACGCCGAGAAGTGGGACAGCCAGCGGCGCATCGACCGCGAGGTGTGGCTCGCGGCCGGCAAACTGGGACTGCTGCTGTGCTCGATCCCGGAGGAGTACGGCGGCGGGGGCGGCACCTTCGCGCACGACCTCGCGGTCTTCGAGGCGCAGGGCTACTCGGGTGACCTCGCCCTGGGCATCTCGGTGCACAGCGGCATCGTCGCCCACTACATCCTCGAGTACGGCAGCGAGGAGCAGAAGCGAACCTGGTTGCCCGGCATGGCAACCGGCGAGATCCTCGGCGCGATCGGCATGACCGAGCCGGGCGCCGGGTCGGACCTCAAGGCCATCAAGACCACCGCGCTCCGCGACGGCGACGAGTACGTGGTCAACGGCTCGAAGACCTTCATCACCAACGGTTCGTCGGCCGACGTCATCGTGCTCGCCGTCAAGACCGACCCGAAGGCCGGCGCCAAGGGCGTCTCCCTGCTGATCGTCGACCTGCGGGACTGCCCCGGCTTCGCGGTCGGGCGGGTGCTGGACAAGGTCGGCCAGCACGGCGCCGACACCTCCGAGCTGTCGTTCACCGACGTACGGGTGCCGGTGTCGAACCTGCTCGGCGAGAGCGAGGGGCAGGGCTTCGCGCAGCTGATGGCGCAGCTGGTGCAGGAACGGCTCATCATCGGCGCGCAGGCGGCCGGGGCGATGGACCGCGCGGTCGAGGAGACGGTGCGCTACACGAAGGAGCGGCAGGCGTTCGGGCACAGCCTGTTCGAGTTCCAGAACACCGCGTTCGAGCTGGCGGAGTGCCGAACCATCGCCCGCACCTGCCAGGTGTTCCTCGATCACTGCATCGAGCAGCACCTGAAGGGCGAACTCGACGCCGCGGACGCCGCGATGGTCAAGTACTGGCTGACCGACAAGCAGTGCGAGGTCATCGACCGCTGCGTGCAGCTGCACGGCGGCTACGGCTACATGCGCGAGTACCTCATCGCCCGGATGTACGAGGACGCCCGCGTGCAGCGGATCTACGCCGGCGCGAACGAGGTGATGAAGCAGATCATCGCCCGCTCCCTCTGAGTCCGTCGGAGGTGGAGGGCTCCCGCGAGGAGCCCTTCGCCTGCCGGGTGTGGTGCGCGAGCACCTTCGTGAGCAGGACGGCGAGCTGGTCCCGCTCGGCCGGGTCCAGCGACGCGAACGCCTCGTCCTGCGCCGCGACGAGGACGTCGTCGAGGGTGCGCAGGTGTTGCCGCCCACGGCGCGTGACGCTGATGATGTTGCGGCGCCGATCGGTGGGATCGGGACTGCGATCGACGAACCGCCGATCGGCCAGCTCGTTGACGGTGGCGACGATGTCGCTGCGGTCCATCCCCGCCCGTCGGCCCAGATCCGCCTGACACAGCGAGCCGTACTCCTCGAGCGCCGCCAGCGCGCGGTAGTGGTAGCCGCGGGCGTCGGCCAGGCCGAGCCGGCCGGACACCACTCGGTGCACATGGCGCGCGGACTGGGTCAGCAGCCAGCTCGGGAGCCGCGCGAGTCTCGTGGGCGCGGTCGAAATGTCTGGGTCGGACATGCCACCAGGGTACGGTCCGGCGGCCGAAATCCGACGGTCAGCCGTCGGCGCCGCGGCAGCGCAGCCCGGCGGTACCGGGCCGACGACTCCGGCCCCGGCGGCGCGACCGGCGCGGGGACCTGCTCAGTGCCGACGATGATCGGTGATCGGCGTGCGCGGCCCCCGCCGCGGGACCCGCCCAGCCCCGCCGGTCGCCATGATCAGCCGCACGGCCCGGTAACGATGTGGCCGAAGGGGTTCCAGGTACTCCACCATGCCGGCGTCGTCCAGTGGCGCGCCGAGCAGCGACCAGCCGACGATCTTCGCGAGGTGGTAGTCGCCCACCGACAGCGCGTCCGCGTCTCCGAAGGCGCGCTGCGCGACCTCGGCGGCGGTCCAGATCCCCACGCCCGGGATCGAGTGCAGTCTGCGCTGTGCCTCGACGGGATCGAGGTCGACGAGCCGCTCGAGCCGGTCGGCCAGCTGGGCGCAGCGCACGACGGTGCGGGCCCGGCCGGGGTCGACGTTCGCCCGGTGGAACTCCCACGACGGAACGCGGCGCCACGTCTCGGCGGCCGGCGGCACCCGCATCCCCTCCGGTGCCGGGCCGGGCGGGTCGTCGCCGAACCAGGTGACGAGCCGCCGCCACGACGCGAACGCCGCGACGGCGTGCACCCGCTGTTCGAGGATCGCCGGGACCAGCGCCTCGAGCACGCGGCCGGTGCGTGGGATCCGCAGGGCCGGGAGACGTCGATGGGCCTCGGCCAGGCGCGGATGCTCGGGCCGGAACCCGGTCGGATCGTCGTCGGCGCCGAGCAGGGTGGGAAGACGGTCTGCCAGTTCCGCGGCTCCGGGACCCCACGCCTGGCAGCGCACGCCACGTGGACCGTCCTGCACGAGCCGGTAGGTGACCGGCCCCGACGCCAACCGGGACGTGCGCCACACCGCGTGCCCGTCACGGCGGTGGCAGGGGTCGTAGGGGCCGCGCTGGAGCGGCTGCAACGTCAGCGCGACGTCCACCGGCCGGGGCAGCTCGGCGCGGACGACGAGCGCGCCGGTGCTGGGTGGAGCGGGGACGGGCACCGGTCCACCGTACTGTGCCGCCGTACCGGGCGACGAGGTGCGGATCGAAGGCGGCGACCCGCCGAGTGTGCGCTTCTCGTGCCGACACGCCGAGGAGGGCCGCGATTTCTGCACAGCCGCGGCGCGTCGGTGCCTCGGGCGCGACGTCGCTTCTGCCACGGGATATGGTCTGGCACATGATCATCGTGAGCACCGACGGTTCGTGCCTTCGAAACCCGGGCGGCGCCATCGGATGGGCGTGGGTCAATCACGAAGGGCCGAGCCGGGCCGGCGGGGAACGCTCCGGCACCAATCAGATCGCCGAGCTGCGGGCGCTGCTCGAGGCGCTGAAGGCCCACCCCGGTCCGGAACCGATGATCATCGAATCCGACTCGCAATACGCCATCAAGTGCGCCTCGGAGTGGCTGCCCGGATGGAAGCGCAAGGGCTGGAAGACGGCGACGGGCGCGCCGGTGAAGAACCTCGACCTGGTCCAGTCCATCGATCGCGTCCTCGCCGAGCGGTCCGGGCCGGTGCGGTTCCGGTGGGTGCGCGGGCACGTCGGCAACCACTTCAACGAACTCGCCGACAAACTGGCGGGCGAGGCGGCACGCGCCCAGGGGGCGGCCCCGCCCGCTCCGAAGGCGCCCGTCTCCGAACCGGCCGGGCCCGAGCCGACCCCCGCGCCCGCGCGGCCCGAGCCGACCCCCGCGCCCGCGCGGGCGAAGAAGGCGGTGCGCCGGACGGTGAAGGTGGTCGAGGAGGTCGAGCTCACCCTCTTCTGACGAGCCGTCAGAATCCGTCGGCGACCTCGATCACCGCCCGGCCGGTGAACTTGCCGGCCCGCACGAGATCGAGCACGGACACCAGCTCCCGGGCGGGGATGCGGCGCATGATGTCGGCCAGGTGCCGGGGACGCAGGTCGCCCGCGAGGCGCTCCCACAGCTCGCGCCGCGGGACGATGGGCAGCTGCACCGAGTCGATTCCCAGTAGCGCGACGCTGCGCAGGATGAACGGCATCACCGTGGTCTGCAAGGCGGCGCCGCCGGTGAGCCCGCTCGCGGCGACCGCGCCGCCCCACTGCACGGTGCTGAGGACATGGGCGAGGGTCGCGCCGCCGACGCAGTCCACGGCCCCCGCCCAGTGCGCCTTGCCGAGCGGTCGCGGCTTCGCGTCGGGGTCCTCGGGCAGCCGTCCGATCACCGAGGCGGCGCCCAGCTCGGTGAGCAGGTCGTGGGCTTCCGGCTTGCCGGTCGAGGCGACCACCTCGAATCCGGCGGCGGCGAGCAGGTCGACGCTGACGGTGCCCACGCCGCCGGAGGCGCCGGTGACGACGATGGGTCCGTCGTCCGGGGTCAGGCCGTGCCGCAGCAGCGCCTGCACGCTGAGCGCCGCGGTGAAGCCGGCGGTGCCGATGGCGGCGGCGTCGGCCGTGGAGAGCTCGCCGAGCCGGACGAGCTGGTCGGCGGGGACGCGGGCGTACTCGGCGTAGCCGCCGTGCCGGCCGGTGCCGATCTCGTAGCCGTGCGCGAGGACCCGGTCGCCCGGCGCGAAGTCGGGGTGATCCGAGGTGACGACCTCACCGGCGAGGTCGATGCCGGGAATGATCGGGTAGTTGCGGACCACGCCGCCGCGCGGGACGACGGCGAGGGCGTCCTTGTAGTTGACGCTCGAGTGCAGGACGCGGACGGTGATGCCGTCGTCGGGCAGCATCGTCTCGTCGACGGTCTCGGGGGCGAAGTCGATCGCGCCGTCGTGCTCGCGCGCGACCCAGGCGGAGAACGTGGTTGAGGTCATGATCCGACCGTAGTGGCGGCGCGCTCGTCCGTGTGGAGACACGACTCTTGCCAACGGTAAGTAAAGGCATGCTAAGTTAGGCAACGCTTCGCTGAGTTCGGGGTGGCGGCGGGACCGCACGAGGGGCTTCGCCTACCCCGGAAGTTCAATTTTCAAGGAGATTGCCCATGCGTATCCGGTTGTCCGCCGCCGTCGCGTTAATCGCGGCCGCCTCGCTCGGGCTTTCCGCCTGCTCCTCCGACACCTCCTCCGACACCGCGGCGGACACCGGCGCGACCGTGGTCATCAGTCACGCCCAGGGCGAGACCGAGGTGCCCGTCGATCCCGAACGGGTCGTGGTCTTCGACCAGAGCGTCCTGCAGTCCATGATCGACCTCGACCTGCCCGATGCCGTCGGCGTCCCCGCCCTCACGAACTGGCCCGAATCGTTCGCACGCTACCGGGGCGACGACGTCGCCAAGGTCGGATCGCTGTTCGAGCCCGACTTCGAGGCCGTCAACGCCCTCGAGCCCGACCTCATCATCGTCGCCGCCCGGTCGGCCACCAGCTACGACGCGCTCAGCGAGATCGCCCCGACCGTCGACCTCTCCGTCGACTCCAAGGACTTCCTGAACAGCGTCGAGACGCAGAACCGCAACCTCGCCACCATCTTCGGAGCCGAGGACGCGTTCGAGGAGAAGTTCGCCGGCATCGAGGAGTCGTTCGACGCCGTGTCCGCGGCGGCCGCACAGGCGAATCTGCGCGGGCTCATCGCGCGCGTCGAGGCCGCCGAGGTCACCGCGTACGGACCCGGCTCCCGGTACGGCATCATCCACGACCTCGGCGTCAAGCCCGTGTCGGAGACCTTCGCCGACGACGTCGCCCACGGGGACGCCGTGTCCTTCGAGTACATCGCCCAGGCCGATCCCGACATGATGTTCGTCCAGGACCGCGAGGCACCCCTCGGCGACACCACCGGCCCCAACGCGTCCCGAGTCCTCGACAACCCCCTCGTCGGCGGCACCACGGCCGCGAAGGAAGGCCGGATCACCTACCTCGACCTGTACACCTGGTACATGGCGCCGAGCGCGCTGAGCTCCGTCCAGTCCCAGATCGACGTCGTCGGGCAGGCCGTCGGCACGGCCGCGGCGGCATGACCTCCTCCCGCCCGTGAGCGCCCCGGTAACGACCGGCAGGGCCGGCGACCGCACCCCGCGTGCGGCCGCCGGCCCGGCCGTGCGTCTGCGTCCCGTCCTGCTGGGCGCCGTGCTGCTCGCCGTCGCCGCCTTCGCGTCCCTGTTCGTCGGCGTCGCCGACGTCACGCCCGCAGACCTGCTGCGCGGCGACACCGCGACCCTCGAGGTGTTCTTCGTCTCGCGCGTGCCCCGACTGATCGCGATCCTGCTCGCCGGCGCCGCCCTGAGCGTGTCCGGCCTGATCATGCAGCACCTGACCCGCAACCGGTTCGTGGCGCCGGACACCGCCGGCACCGTCGAATGGGCCCTGCTCGGCATCCTCGTCGCGACCCTGTTCCTCGGCGGCCAGTCCGTGCTCGGCAAGATGCTCGTCGCCGTCGCCTTCTCCCTCGTCGGCACCTTCCTGTTCCTGCGGCTGCTGCGCCGTGTCCGGTTCACCGACATGATCGTCGTGCCGCTCGTCGGCCTCATGTTCGGCGGCGTCGTCATGGCCGTCACCACGTTCTTCGCCTACCGGCTCGAACTGATGCAGGCCCTGAACACGTGGACCAGCGGCGACTTCTCCGGCATCCTGCGCGGCCGCTACGAGATCATCTGGGTCGTCGTCGCCGTCATGGCCGTCGCCTATCTGTACGCCGACCGCTTCACCGTGGCCGGCCTCGGCGAGGGCTTCGCGAAGAACCTCGGCGTCCCGTACCAGCTGGTGATCAACATCGGGATGGTCGTCGTCGCCGTCACCACCGCCGTCGTCACCGTCGTCGTCGGCGCCATCCCGTTCCTCGGCCTCGTCGTGCCCAACCTGGTCACCATGGCGCTCGGCGACAACCTGCGCCGCGTCCTGCCGATCACCGCGCTCGCCGGCGCCGGATTCGTGCTCGCCTGCGACGTCGTCGGCCGTGTCATCCGCTACCCGTACGAGATCCCGGTCGGCACCGTCGCGAGCGTCGTCGGCGCCGTCGTGTTCATCGCGCTGATCCTGCGCACCCGGCGAGGTGCGCGATGAGCCAGGTCCTCGCCGCGCCCCCCGCGACCCGTCGCCGGAACCCTGCCCGCGTGCTTGTCGTGCTCGGCGCCGTCGCCGCACTGGCGGTGTGCGCCTACCTGTTCCTCTTCGTCACCGGCTCGTGGGACTTCGCCATGAAGATCCGCGGCCGGCAGGTGCTGTCGATGGTGCTCGTCGGCTACGCCACCGCCTTCGCCGCGGTGATCTTCCAGACCGTCACCAACAACCGCATCCTCACCCCGGGCGTGATGGGCTTCGACAGCCTGTTCATGCTGCTGCAGACCCTCGTGGTGTTCCTGTTCGGCGCGAGCGCCCTCGCGACACTGGATCCGCGCCTGAAGTTCGGGGTCGAGGTGCTCGCCATGGTCGTCTTCGCGCTCGTGCTGTTCCGATGGCTCTTCGACCGCGGATCCCGCGACCTGTACGTGCTGGTGCTCGTGGGTATCGTGCTCGGCGCCCTGTTCGGGGGGCTGTCGTCGCTGGTGTCACGGCTGATCGACCCCAACGACTTCATGACCCTGCAGGACGTGCTGTTCGCCAGCTTCAACAACGTGCAGGTCGACCTGCTCGCCGTGTCGGCCCTGCTCGTCGTCGCGGCGACGGCGTTCTCGGTGCCGCTGCTGCGTCAGCTCGACGTCGTCGCGCTGGGCCGCGAGCACGCGGTCGGCCTCGGCGTCGACCATCGGCGCGTCGTCACTCGCGCGCTGATCGTCGTCGCGGTGCTGGTCTCGGTGTCCACCGCGCTCGTCGGGCCCATCACGTTCCTCGGGCTGTTGGTGGCCAACCTGGCCCGGGAACTCGTCGGCACGTTCCGGCACCGCTGGACGGTGCCCGCCGCGACGCTCGTCGCGATCGTCGCGCTGGTCGGCGGGCAGTTCGTCCTCGCCCGGCTGCTCGACTACAACTCGAGCCTCATCGTCGTCGTCAACTTCGTCGGCGGCATCTACTTCATCTCCCTGCTCGTGAGGGGTGCACGCCTGTGATCACCGTCCGGGATCTCGCCAAGAACTACGCCGGCACCACCGTGCTCGGGCCCGTCGATATCGACGTCCCGCGCGGCGGGCTCACGTCGATCATCGGTGCCAACGGCGCCGGCAAGTCGACACTGCTGACCATCGTCGCGCGGCTGCTCGACTCCGACGCCGGATCGGTCAGCATCGACGGGCTCGACCTGCGGGCCACCCCCTCGGACGCGCTGGCGAAGAAACTGTCGGTGCTGCGCCAGGACAACACCACCGCGGTGCGGTTGTCGGTGCGTGAACTCGTCGAGTTCGGGCGCTTCCCGCATTCGAAGGGCCGGCTGTCGGCGTCCTGCCACGACGCGGTCGACCGCGCCATCGAGTACACCGGCCTGGGCGGGTTCGAGCACCGCTTCCTCGACCAGCTCTCCGGCGGGCAGCGGCAGCGGGCGTTCGTCGCGATGGTGCTCGCGCAGGACACCGACTACGTGCTGCTCGACGAACCGCTGAACAACCTGGACATGAAGCACTCGCAGCACATGATGCAGCTGCTGCGACGGATGGCCCACGAGATGGGCAAGACCGTGATCCTGGTGATCCACGACATCAACTTCGCGTCGTGCCACTCCGATCGCATCGTCGCGATGCGCGACGGTGCCGTCGTCGCCGACGGGGACGTCGACGAGATCCTCCGGCCCGAGGTGCTGCGCAAGGTCTACGACATGGACATCGCCGTGCACGAGATCGACGGCCGTCGCATCGCCGTGTACTTCTGAGGCGCCTTCGGCGCCGGTGTGTCCTTCGGGCGGCTGGGGCAGCCCAAAAGGCGCACCGGCGGTGGGGTCGCTACCTTCGGGGGATGGACGAAGCGCAGCAGGTAGCCGACTTCCGGGACCGGCACGGCCTCGACGGTCTGATCGACGTGCACACCCACTTCATGCCCAAGAGCGTCATGGACAAGGTGTGGGGATACTTCGATTCCGCCGGACCGCTCGTGGGACGCGAATGGCCCATCACCTATCGGCACGCCGAGGAGGAACGCGTCGAGCGGCTGCGGCGTTTCGAGGTCCGTCGATTCACGGCGATGCTCTACCCGCACAAGCCCGCGATGGCCGCGTGGCTGAATTCCTGGGCCGTGGACTTCGCGGCCCGCACCCCCGACTGCCTGCACACCGCGACGTTCTACCCCGAGCCCGAGGCGGGTGACTATGTCGCCGCGGCGCTCGAGCACGGCGCACGGGTGTTCAAGTCGCACATCCAGGTCGGGGACTACGACCCCAACGATCCGCTGCTCGATCCGGTGTGGGGCCTGCTCGAAGACGCCGGGGTGCCGATCGTCATCCACTGCGGCTCGGGGCCGGCGCCGGGCGCGCACACCGGGCCCGGGCCGATCGCCGCGCTGCTGGACCGGTTCCCGCGGCTGGCGCTGATCGTCGCGCACATGGGCATGCCCGAGTATCGCGAGTTCCTCGAACTGGCCGAGAAATATCCGCGGGTGCACCTCGACACGACCATGGCGTTCACCGACTTCACCCAGGAGTCGATGCCGTTCCCGGAGGACGAGCTGCCGCGGCTGCGGGCGCTGGGCTCGAAGGTGCTGTTCGGCAGCGACTTCCCGAACATCCCGTACCCGTACATCCATCAGCTCGAGGCGGTCGAACGGCTCGATCTCGGCAGCGAATGGGTCCGCGCGGTGTGCTGGGACAACGCGGAGGCACTGTTCGGCGCGGTGTGAGCGGGGGCCGCCCGGCCGAATGTCACACCGGTTCGATGTGATCGAACCGGTGTGACATTCGGCCACTCAGGTGCAGCAGTGGGGGTCGAGGACGAGGCGGAGTGCCTGCAGTGCGTCGCTGCAGGCACGGTGGTGGACGTTCATGCCGCGGCGGGTCGATTGCACCATCCCGGCCTTGCGGAGCTGGCCGAGATGGTGACTGACGGTCGACTCCGTCAGCCCGACGGCCGACGCCAGGTCGCACGTGCACACGTCGTCCTCCCGCGTGGTGAGCAGGATCGACATCAGCTGGATGCGGGTCGGGTCGGCGAGCGCCTTGAGCCGCAGCGCCACCTCGAGGGCGGCTGCCTCGCTCATCGGTGCCGCCGAGACCGGCGCACAGCAGATGGGGGCGGAGACGTCGATGACCGGGAGCGCCTTGGGCATGCTCCCATCATCCACCCCTCTTGACATATGTCAAAAAGGTGGCGACAGTGAAACCAGTAATTCGACGTATGTCTCACAGGTGGAGGTCATCATGTCCCGCGTCCAGCTCGCCCTCAACGTCGACGACCTGCAGGAGGCCGTGACGTTCTACACCAAGCTGTTCGGCACCGAGCCGGCCAAGCTGAAGCCCGGCTACGCGAACTTCGCGATCGCCGAGCCGCCGTTGAAGCTCGTCCTGATCGAGAACGCGGGCAAGGGCGGCTCGATCAACCATCTCGGCGTCGAGGTCGACTCGAGCGAGAAGGTGCACTCCGAGATCGCCCGCCTCACGGACGAAGGCCTGTTCACCGACGAGGAGATCGGCACCACCTGCTGCTTCGCCACCCAGGACAAGGTGTGGGTCACCGGCCCGGCGGGGGAGAAGTGGGAGGTCTACACCGTCCTCGCCGACAGCGAGACCTTCGGCACGAGCCCGAAGCTGCTCGACCAGGACGAGAACGCGGAGGGCGTGTGCTGCGGCTCCGCCGCCGAACGGGAGCAGGAATCGGCGACCGGCACCGAGAAGGCGCCCGCCGCGACGACGTGCTGCTGAGCGACACCCACGGCCCCGCTCCGGGCCCCCGCCCGTAGGCGGGCCCGAGCCGGCGCGTCGTCGGCATGCCGGCGCCGCCGCAATCCGGTGCCGGACACCCGGCCGGAGCCCTATCGTGAGGGGATGACTGCCGACGAGCGCAGTGGCGGGGCGACGGGCGGGCGTCCGGCCCGGCCGTCGGAGGAGCTCACGCCGCTGCCGGATCTGGTGCACGGCCGTCCCCGCGCGGGGCCGGTGCGCCGGCGTCGGCCCGTGTATGTGGATCTGCTGCCGCCGTGCAACGCACGGTGCCCCGCCGGGGAGAACATCCAGGCCTGGCTCGCGCACGCGAAGGCCGGCCGGTACGAGCAGGCCTGGCGGCAGCTCGTCGCCGACAATCCGTTCGCCGCCGTCCACGGCCGGGTGTGCTACCACCCCTGCGAATCCGTCTGCAACCGCGCCACTCTGGACAGCGCCGTGTCCATCCATTCGGTGGAGCGCTTTCTCGGCGACCAGGCACGCGAGCAGGGCTGGATGTTCGAGCCGCCCCCCACCCGCACCGGCAAGCGGGTACTGGTGATCGGTGCCGGGCCGAGCGGGCTGTCCGCCGCCTGTCACCTCGCCCGCCGCGGCCACGACGTCGAGATCCGCGACGCCGGCGCCGCGCCCGGCGGGATGATGCGCTACGGCATCCCGAACTACCGGCTTCCGCGCGACGTGCTCGAGGCGGAGCTGGAGCGGGTCGCGGCACTGGGGGTGCGGCTGACCTGCAACCACCGGGTCGAGGATCTCGCGGCGGAACGCGCGGAGGGCGGTTTCGACGCGGTGTTCGTCGCGGTCGGCGCGCATCTGGCCAAACGGGTCGACATCCCGGCCTGCGACGCGGGCACGATGATCGACGCGGTGTCGTTCCTGCGCGGTGTCGCCTCCGGGGAGAACCCGCCCGTCGGGCGGCACGTGGCCGTCTACGGCGCCGGCAACACGGCGATGGACGCGGCCCGGGTGGCCCGCCGGCTCGGGGCCGAGGACGCGGTCATCGTCTATCGCCGCACCCGCGAGCAGATGTCCGCCCACGCGGAGGAGGCCGAGGACGCCGAACGCGAAGGCGTGCGGATCAACTGGCTGCGCACGGTCACCGCCTTCGACGGGCCCGAACTGCAGGTCGAGGTCATGGAACTCGACGGGTCCGGTCGTCCACGGCCCACCGGGCGTTTCGAGACGCTGGCCGCGGACACCCTGATCATGGCGATCGGCCAGGAGACCGAGTCGGCGTTCATGCGCACGCTGCCCGGGGTCGAGTTCGAGCGGGACGGCAGCGTGCGGGTGGACGAGTCGCTGATGACCGGCTGCCCCGGGGTGTTCGCAGGCGGCGACATGGTGCCCGGCGAGCGCACCGTCACGGTGGGGGTGGGGCACGGGAAGAAGGCGGCGCACCACATCGACGCCTGGCTGCGTCGAGTGTCCGGCGAGCGGCCCGCCAAGCATCCGATCGCGACGTTCGACCAGCTGCACCTGTGGTACTTCGCCGACGCGGATCGGCGGGTCCAGCCGGAATTGCCTGTCGAGGAACGTCTTTCCGGATTCGACGAGGTGGTCGGCGGAGTGTCGGCGGAGGCGGCGACCTTCGAGGCGGGCCGGTGCCTGTCGTGCGGCAACTGCTTCGAGTGCGACGGCTGCCTCGGCGCGTGCCCGGAGGACGCGATCGTCAAGCTGGGTCCCGGCCACGGCTACCGGTACGACTACGGCAAGTGCACCGGCTGCGCCGAGTGCTTCGAGCAGTGCCCGGTGCACGCCATCGAGATGTTTCCGGAGCCGACATGACGCGTGCCACGGTGGACGGAAACGAGGCGGCCGTGTCGGTCGCCTACCGGCTCAACGAAGTGTGCTGCATCTATCCGATCACCCCGTCGTCGGCGATGGCCGAGCTGGCCGACGAATGGTCCAGCCGGCACCGGCCGAACCTGTGGGGCACCGTGCCGAGTGTGGTGGAGATGCAGAGCGAGGGCGGCGCGGCGGGCGCGCTGCACGGCGCGCTGCAGGGCGGGGCACTGGCGACGACGTTCACCGCGTCGCAGGGCCTGCTGCTGATGATCCCGAACATGTACAAGATCGCCGGCGAGCTGACCTCGGCGGTCATGCATGTTGCGGCCCGGTCCCTGGCCGCGCAGGGACTGTCGATCTTCGGGGACCATTCGGACGTGATGGCGGTGCGCCAGACCGGGTTCGCGTTGCTCGCCTCGGCCTCGGTGCAGGAAGCACACGACCTGGCGCTGGTGGCGCAGGCCGCGACCCTGCGGACGCGGGTGCCGTTCGTCCACTTCTTCGACGGCTTCCGCACCTCGCACGAGCTCAACACCATCGAGACGCTGACCGACGACGACCTGCGGGCACTGGTGCCCGAGGAACTGATCCACGAGCATCGCGGACGCGCGTTGTCGCCGGAGCGGCCGTTCATCCGGGGCACCGCGCAGAACCCGGACACCTACTTCCAGGCACGGGAGACGGTCAACCCGTTCTACGCCCGGGTTCCGGCGGTGGTGGACGAGCTGATGGCGCAGTTGGGTGAGCGCACCGGCCGCGGCCTGCGCATCGTCCAGTACGCCGGGCACCCCGAGGCGGAACGGGTGCTGGTCTTGATGGGATCCGGGGCGCAGACCGCATCCGACACCGCTGCCGCGCTCGCCGCCCGCGGTGAGCGCGTCGGGGTGGTGCAGGTGCGGCTGTACCGACCCTTTCCCGCCGAGGCGCTGCTGGCGGCGCTGCCGGCGACGGTGCGCACGATCGGCGTGCTGGACCGCACCAAAGAGCCCGGGTCGCACGGCGAGCCGCTGTATCTCGACGTCGTCGCGGCCCTCGCGGAGGCACATGCCGACGGTGAGCGAGCCGTCATGCCCCGGATCTGCGGCGGCCGCTACGGCCTGTCGTCGAAGGAGTTCACGCCCGGGATGGTGGCCGGCGTCTTCGCCGAGCTCGCCCGTGAGGGGCCCCGACGCCGGTTCACCGTCGGCATCGACGACGACGTGTCCGGCACCAGCATCACCTACGACCCGTCCTTCGACATCGAATCCCCCGACACCGTGCGGGCGATCTTCTACGGCCTGGGCTCGGACGGGACCGTCGGGGCCAACAAGAACACCATCAAGATCCTCGGCGACGAGGAACACCTGCACGCGCAGGGCTACTTCGTCTACGACTCGAAGAAGTCCGGCTCGCAGACCGTCTCGCATCTGCGTTTCGGACCGCGGCCCATCCGCGCACCGTATCTGGTGAGCCGCGCGGACCTCGTCGGCTGCCATCAGTTCCGATTCCTCGACAAGATCGACGTCCTGGGACCGGCCGCACCGGGAGCGACCCTGCTGCTGAACTGCAGACACCGGCCGGACAAGGTCTGGGACGCGCTGCCCCGCCGGGTCCAGGAACAGATCCTCGACAAGGGGATCACGCTGTACGCCGTCGACGCGGGCCGGATCGCTCGCGAGGTCGGGCTCGCCGGGCGGATCAACGTCGTGCTGCAGACCTGCTTCTTCGCGATCTCGGATGTGCTGCCGCGTGAGCAGGCCGTCGCCCGGATCAAGAAGTCGGTGGAGAAGACCTACGGCAACCGTGGAGCCGACGTGCTGCGACGCGAACTGGCCGCGGTGGACCGGGCGTTGGACGAGCTGCACCGGATCGAGGTGCCCGGCCGGGTGACCACCACCCGAGTACCGGCGCCGATCGTGCCGGAGCACGCGCCCGAGTTCGTCCGCACCGTCACCGCGGAGATGATGGCCGGGCGTGGGGATGCCTTGCCGGTCAGCGCGTTTCCCGTCGACGGGACCTATCCGAGCGGCACCACCGCCTACGAGAAGCGCAACATTTCGGAACTGGTCGCAGCATGGGACCCGGACACCTGCATCCAGTGCGGAAACTGCAGTTTCGCCTGTCCGCACAGCGTGATCCGCACCAAGTTCTACGACAAATCCCACCTGGACGGTGCCCCGGAGCAGTTCGGCTCGGCGGCACTGGGGGCCGTGGGTCTGCCGGATGCCCGGTACACCCTGCAGGTCTACGCCGAGGACTGCACCGGGTGCGGGCTGTGCGTCGAGGCCTGTCCCGCCGTGACTCCCGGCGCGACGGTCACCAAGGCCATCAACCTCGCACCCCGCGAACCGCGAGTGGCCGCCGAACGCGAGAACATCGCCTTCTTC
The DNA here is from genome assembly GCF_021441945.1 of Rhodococcus sp. DMF-1. NCBI lineage: Bacteria > Bacillati > Actinomycetota > Actinomycetes > Mycobacteriales > Nocardiaceae > Rhodococcus > Rhodococcus sp. DMF-1. The sequence goes on along the minus strand of NZ_CP090442.1, from coordinate 3,889,315 downwards.
GAGACGCTGCCGACGGCCGACCGGGCCCGGGTGGACTTCGGCACCGTCCGCGGAACGCAGTTCCTCGAGCCGCTGTTCGAATTTCCCGGCGCCTGCGCGGGCTGCGGGGAGACCCCGTACCTCAAGCTGCTCTCCCAACTGTTCGGCGACCGGTTGATGATCGCGAACGCCACGGGCTGCTCGTCGATCTACGGCGGCAATCTGCCCACCACCCCCTGGGCGACCAACGCGGACGGACGCGGCCCCGCCTGGTCCAACTCGCTGTTCGAGGACAACGCCGAATTCGGGCTGGGGTTCCGGCTGGCCGCCGACGAGCACACCCGGCTCGCCCGGCGGCGCCTGACCGAACTACGGGAGGCGGTCGGTGCCGACCTCGTCGACAGCATCCTGACGGCGCCGCAACTGCGCGAGTCCGAGCTGCGCGCCCAGCGGGAACGAGTCGCCGAACTCGAAACCCTTCTCGCAGAGCTTGATCCGACCACGACCGCCGACCTGCGCAGTGTGCTCGACCACCTGGTGCGGCGCAGCGTGTGGATCGTCGGCGGCGACGGCTGGGCCTACGACATCGGTGCCGGGGGTCTCGACCACGTCCTGGCCAGCGGTCACAACGTCAACGTCCTGGTCCTCGACACCGAGGTGTATTCCAACACCGGGGGACAGATGTCCAAGGCCACCCCGCTCGGCGCGATCGCGAAGTTTGCCGCAGCCGGCAAGACGGTTCCGATGAAAGACCTTGCGTTGCAGGCCATCGCCTACGGCAACGTCTACGTCGCCCGGGTCGCGATGGGTGCCGATCCGCAGCACACCTTGCAGGCGATGCGGGAAGCCGAAGCCTACGAGGGCCCGTCGCTCGTCATCGCCTACAGTCAGTGCATCGCGCACGGTATCGACATGCGTCACGGGATGGACCAGCAGTACCGCGCGGTGGCCAGCGGGCACTGGCCGCTGATCCGCTACGACCCGGTGTTGCGGGCGGCCGGGGAGAATCCGTTCCTGCTCGATTCGCACCGGCCGAGGATTCCGCTCGAGGACTACCGCAGCCGCGAGCTGCGGTACCGCGCGCTCGCCAACACCGACCCGGCGGAATACGACCGGCTTCTCGGCCTCGCCGAAGAGGCGATCGCTCAGCGCTGGGACCGGTACGAGGACATGGCATCGCAAGGGTCGCACCACTTCACCGCCGACGCCCGCAAGGATCGCTGATGGACCTGTCGACGCGCTACCTGGGCCTGGACCTGCCGAATCCCCTGATGGCGGCGGCATCCCCACTGTCCCGCACGGTCGGTGGGGTCCGCCGGCTCGCCGACGCGGGCGTCGGTGCGGTGGTGCTGTGTTCGCTGTTCGAGGAGCAGCTGCTGCGCGAGGCGGAACGCAATGCGGCACTGACCGAGCACGGTTCGCAGAGCTACGCCGAGTCCTTGTCGTACTTACCGGACGACGCCGTCGAGGACCACGGACCGCGCCGCTACCTGAGCCTGCTCGAACGCGCCGCGCAGGCGGTCGCCGTCCCGGTGATCGGCAGCCTGAACGGCGTCACCCCGGGCGCGTGGGCGGGCTACGCACGCTCGATGCAGGACGCCGGTGCGGCCGCCATCGAGCTGAACATCTACTACCTGCCCGGTGATCCGCACATCAGTGGCCGGGACGTCGAACAACGACACCTCGACGTCCTGGACCGGGTCGCGGACGCCGTCACCGTGCCGGTCGCGGTCAAGATGAGCCCCCAGTTCAGTTCGATCGGCGAGATGGCGCTCCGTCTCGACGAGGCCGGGGCCGACGGACTGGTGCTGTTCAACCGGTTCCTGCAGCCCGGCATCGATTCCGAAACCCTCACGGTGGTCCCGGCCGTGACCCTGTCGACCCGCGCGGAGACCCGGTTGCCGCAGACCTGGATCGCGTTGCTGCGGGGACGGGTGCGCGCCGACCTGGCCGCGACCACCGGCGTCGAGGACGCCACCGACGTGATCGAGTATCTGCTCGCCGGTGCGGACGTCGTGCAGTCCGCCTCGGCATTGCTGCGCCACGGACCCGAGTACGCCGCCGTCCTGCTCGACGGTGTGCGTGAGTGGATGCGCCGCAAGGGATATCACAGTGTCGACGAGTTCCGCGGCGTGCTCGCCGTGTCGTCCGGCGCGGACGGGACCGGCCGCGGACGCGGTGACTACGTCGGCGCGCTCCGCGAGGCCGACCACCGCGCCTACGGCATCGTGTGAGGCTTCCGGTCCCGCTCGAGCCCCGGGGGTGCTCATAGGGGCGTTCCGGCCGCGGTGCCGGCTCAGAGGTCCAGCGCCAGGCTGGCGACGGTGGCCTTGGCGGTGCGCCCGACCCCGATCAACGTGGCCGAGCCGGGGCCGGTCCAATCCCCGTAGCCGAGCAGATGCAGCTTGGGTTCCTTCAACGCCTGGGTGCCCGCCACATCGATCGAACCGTCGGGCCCGCGCAGGTGCAGCGGCCGCAGCGGCGCCAGGGCGGGGCGGAATCCGGTGGCCCAGACGATCACGTCCGCGCGCCGGCTCTCCCCGGTGTCGTCCCACGAGATGCCGTCCCGGGTCAGCCGGTCGAACATCGGCAGCGGATCCAGCGCGCCGCGGTCCCGGGCCGCGAGGACCTCCGGAACCATCACGATGTCACCGAGGTCGGTGATACCGCCCGGATCGGGGCGTCCGGCCGCCAGCGCCAGCGCGCGCCGCGAGGCCATCTCGAACAACACGCGTCCGTCGACGTCGTCCGGCAGGAACCGCGGCGGCCGGGTGGTCACCCAGGTGGTGTCGGTGACCTCCGAGATCTCGGCGACCAGCTGGGCGCCGGAGTTGCCGCCGCCGACCACCACGACCGCCTTACCGGCGAATTCACCCGGGGTGCGGTACTGCACGGTGTGCAACTGTCTGCCCGCGAAGCCGCGGGCTCCGGGACAAGCGGGCCAGAACGGTTGCTGCCAGGTGCCGGTGGCGCTGATCACCCGCCGTGCCCGCCACACCCGCTCCGCGGTGTCCACCCGCAGCCGCTCCCCGTCGTCGTCGCGGGTGACCGCCCGCACCCGCACCGGCCGCCGCACCGGCAGGCCGTAGCGGCGCTCGTACGCGGTCAGATACTTGATCACGTGCCGGGCGGGTGGGAACCCGTCCCGCCACGGCGGCATCGGCCATCCCGGCAGCGACGCGTACTCCGCGGGGGAGAACAGCCGCAGCGACGGCCAGGTGTGAGGCCACGCGCCGCCCGGTGTGGGCTGATCATCGAGGACGACGAACTCGAGCCCGGCCCGGCGCAGGTAGTACCCGGCGGCCAGGCCGGCCTGCCCGCCCCCGATCACCACGACGTCCACCTCGACCGTGCTCATCGTCTCCCTCGTCATCGCGTGCGCAGATCGTCGATCCCGGCCGTCAGGGGTGACCGGGGGCGTCGAGCAGGCTCGCCGCGGCGATCAGGGCGGCCTTGACGATCAGTCGTTCGGGGATCTCTTCGAAGGTGACCGGTCCGAGTGCCACTGTCCGGCACGGGGAGTCGCCGCACACCGAGCAGCATCGGCTGCTGCCGACGTCGGCGTCGAGCCAGTCCTCGAGCGGGCGGCCGGCGATCCAGATGCGGTTGGATTCGGCCGGGTTCGCGGCGAAGGCGGCGTCGTCGAGTTCGCGGACCTCGAGGTGCGGTGCGATGCCGAGCGGGCGCAGGACCTGCTCGAGCGTGCCGACCGCGTCCTGGACCTGCTCACCGGTGCCGGCGCAGCGGCGGCACGTCTGTCCCTGGCTGACCAGGCGTTGCCAGACGATGGGCAGTGCCGTCATCGCGCACCCCTTCTCGGTTCGCGGGGAAGGTGGGAGTCGACCCGGCTCCAGTGTGGCCGACCCGGCCGGGCCGCAGGGCGTGTCCTGGTGGATCCGGCCGGACACGCCCTGCGCTCGGTCAGCTGCGGACGGCGCCGGGGACGAGTTCGGCGATCAGCGCCTCGACCCGCGTCTTGATCTCGTCGCGGATGGGGCGGACCGACTCGACGCCCTTGCCGGCCGGGTCCTCGAGCACCCAGTCGCGGTAGCTCTTGCCGGGGAAGACCGGGCAGGTGTCGCCGCAGCCCATGGTGATCACCACGTCGGAGGCTTCGACGGCGTCGGTGGTGAGGATCTTCGGGGATTGGGTGGAGATGTCGATGCCGAGCTCGGCCATGGCCTCGACGGCGGCGGGGTTGACCTGATCGGCGGGGGCGCTGCCGGCGGAACGGACCTCGACGGCGTCGCCGGCGAGGGCGGTGAGGAATCCGGCGGCCATCTGGGAGCGGCCGGCGTTGTGCACGCACACGAACAGCACGGACGGCTTGGTGGTCATCGAGGGAACCTTTCGGGTGTCAGGCGGTGGGAACGGCGGTGAGGTCGGCGAGCAGAGCGCGGACCCGGGCGTCGACGTCGTCACGGATGGTGCGGACGACCTCGAGGGATTGCCCGTCCGGGTCGGGGACGGTCCAGTCGAGGTAGCGCTTGCCGGGATAGACCGCGCAGGCGTCGCCGCAGCCCATGGTGACGACCACGTCCGCGGCGGCGACGACGTCGTCGGTGAGCGGTTTGGGGAACTCGGCGCCGAGATCGAGGCCGAGCTCGGCCATGGCCTCGACCACCACCGGGTTGATCGCCGCGATCGGCGCGGAGCCCGCGGAGCGGACGTGGACGCGGCCACCGGCGTGGTGATCCAGCAGGGCGGCGGCCATCTGGGAGCGGCCGGCGTTGTGCACACAGACGAACAGCACCTCCGGAACGTCCTTGGCGACGGCGCCTTCGGCCTGGGCCAGTGCGGTCAGGCGTTCGGCGGCGAAGCGCGGGGCGAGCGCGGTCAGGTGGGTGTAGACGGTCGCGGTGCGGCGCAGCGCCGCATAGGACTCGAACACCACCCGTTCGACGGTCTGCGGGGAGAAGATCCCGTCGTACTTGTCGGCGAGGTGCTCGGCGGCACGCTGGAGTACCGCCTGCGGCATGAGCAGTTCGGGCTGGTGGCGGTCGGAGTGGTCGGACATGTCGGCTCCCTGGCTCTCGGGCTTCACGAAGCGGCGGGGGTGGCGGAGGGGGCGAAGCGCTTGCGTAGGGCGAGCGAGACGTAGACGAGGCCGACGAGCACGGGCACCTCGATGAGCGGTCCGACCACGCCCGCGAGGGCCTGTCCGGAGGTGACGCCGAAGGTGGCGATGGCCACGGCGATGGCGAGTTCGAAGTTGTTGCCGGCCGCGGTGAACGCGAGGGTGGTGGTGCGCTCGTAGCCCAGGCCCATCGCCGCGCCCAGGAGGTAGCCGCCGCCCCACATGATCGCGAAGTACGCCAGCAGCGGCAGGGCGATGCGGGCGACGTCCCACGGGTGGGAGGTGATCTGCTCGCCCTGCAGCGCGAAGAGCATCACGATGGTGAACAGCAGGCCGTACAGGGCCCACGGCCCGATCCTGGGCAGGAACTTCTGCTCGTACCAGGTCCGGCCCTTGGCCTTCTCGCCGAAGTGGCGGGTGAGGAAGCCGGCGAGCAGCGGGATGCCGAGGAAGATGAGCACCGACTTGGCGATCTGCCAGGGCGAGACGTCGAGGGTGGTCTGTTCGAGTCCGAGCCAGCCCGGCAGCACCGAGAGGTAGAACCAGCCGAGGCCGGCGAACATGATCACCTGGAAGACGGAGTTGAGCGCGACGAGCACGGCGGCGGCTTCGCGGTCGCCGCAGGCGAGGTCGTTCCAGATGATGACCATGGCGATGCAGCGGGCCAGACCGACGATGATCAGTCCGGTGCGGTACTCGGGCAGGTCGGGCAGCATCAGCCAGGCCAGGGCGAACATCAGCGCCGGCCCGACGATCCAGTTGAGGACCAGCGAGCCGATCAGCATCCGCCGGTCGCCGGTGACGGTGTCGAGCCGGTCGTAGCGCACCTTGGCCAGCACCGGGTACATCATGATGAGCAGGCCGAGGGCGATCGGCAGCGAGATGCCGTCGATCTCGACGGTGGAGATGATGTCGCCGAGGCCCGGGATCAGGCGGCCGAGCAACAGGCCGGCGACCATGGCGACGCCGATCCACACCGGCAGGAACCGGTCGAGGGTGGACAGCTTGCCGACCACGGCCGGGTGGTCGCGGGTGGTGGTCACGAGGCGACCTCCTCGAGGGTGCCGGCGGGCGCGCACGACGAGGTCGCGACGAGCCCGGATTCGACGGACAGCACCGCGGACAGCTGGGCCAGGGCGGCGGGGACGACCCGGTAGTGCACCCAGGTGCCGCGACGTTCGCAGTCGAGGAGGCCGGCCTCCCGCAGCACCTTCAGATGATGCGAGATGGTCGGTTGCGACAGGTCGAAGGACGGTGAGATGTCACACACGCAGCACTCGCCACCCTCGTGGCTGGCGATCAGGCTCAGCATCCGCAGGCGCACCGGATCGCCCAGGGCCTTGAACATGCGGGCCAGGTCACCGGCCCAATCGGAGGTGAGCGGCTCGCGGCTGAGCGGCGGGCAGCAGGGCTCGTCCCCGCGCGGCGGTTGATTCGGCATGCGTCTATATTGACGGTTGTCGAAACACGGCGTCAAACGGACAGCCGGCCCGGTCGAAAGGAAACCCTCCCGTGCACACACCCTCGGTGCTGTTCGTCTGCGTGAAGAACGGCGGCAAGTCCCAGATGGCCGCCGCGCTGATGCGCAAGGCCGCCGGCGGCCGCATCGTCGTGCACTCCGCCGGGACGGCACCGGGTGCGGCGCTCAACGCTCTCTCGGTGCAGGTGCTCGAGGAGGTCGGCGCACCGGTGGCCGGCGAGTACCCCAAGCCGGTCGATCCGCAGCTACTGACCGAGGTCGACCTCGTCGTCACCCTCGGCCGCGACGCCCGCGTCGACGCGGCGCACGCGGAGAACTGGGACACCGACGAGCCGTCCGAGCGCGGCATCGACGGCATCGAACGGATGCGCCTCGTGCGCGACGACATCGCCGCCCGAGTCGACGCCCTCGCCGCCCGGCTGCTCGACTCCGCTTCCCCCACCCGCTGATCCGACCAGGAGAAACCATGAGCACCATCGCAGTCTTCGAGCCGGCCCTGTGCTGCAACACCGGCGTGTGCGGCGACGACGTGGACCGCAACCTCGTCACCTTCACGGCCGACATGCAGTGGCTGAAGGATCAGGGTGCCACCATCACCCGCCACAACCTGGCCAACGATCCGCTGGCCTTCGCGCACACTCCCGCCGTCAAGCGCTTCCTCGAGGTCGCCGGCTCCGCCGGTCTGCCGCTCGTGCTCGTCGACGACGTCACCGTGCTCACCGGGCGCTACCCCGATCGGACCCAGCTCGCCGCGTGGGCGGGACTCGACGTCGCCGAGGCACCCGTCGGCGCGACGATGCTGAATGTCGCGGACGATGCCTGCTGCACACCCGGCGACGCCACCTGCTGCTGAGCCGTCGAGGACGAGGAGAGCACCGGATGACCACCCCCACGTTTCTGACCGACCCGCCGAGGTTCGTGTTCTTCACCGGCAAGGGCGGCGTCGGCAAGACCTCCATCGCCTGTGCGAGCGCACTGCGTCTCGCCCGCGCCGGGAAGAAGGTGCTGCTGGTCTCGACGGACCCCGCCTCGAACGTCGGTCAGGTCTTCGGCCTCACGATCGGCAACGCCCTCACCGCGATTCCCGCGGTGCCCGGCCTGTCGGCGCTCGAGATCGATCCCGAGCAGGCCGCCGATGCCTACCGGGAACGCATCGTCGGGCCGGTGCGGGGATTGCTGCCCGACGCCGAGATCGCCTCGATCACCGAGCAGCTCTCCGGCTCCTGCACCACCGAGGTCGCGTCGTTCGACGAGTTCACCTCCCTGCTGACCGACACCGACGGCGAGATCGCCTCGTTCGACCACGTGCTGTTCGACACCGCCCCCACCGGACACACCATCCGGCTGCTGCAGCTGCCCGGGAACTGGACCGAGTTCCTCGCGGCGGGCAAGGGTGACGCGTCGTGCCTCGGACCGCTCGCCGGGCTCGACAAGCAGAAGACCATGTACGCCGCCGCGGTCGACGCCCTGGCGGACCCGCAGCGCACCCGGCTCGTGCTCGTCGCCCGCGCCACCCGCTCCGCTCTCGCCGAGATCGACCGCACCCACGGCGAACTCGCCGCGCTCGGGCTGAGCCGCCAGCACGTCGTCGTCAACGGCGTCCTGCCGGCGCCGTCCGGCGACACGGACCCCCTCGCCCTCGCGATCCACCGCCGCGAACAGGCCGCGTTGGCGGGCATGCCGGCGGCGCTGAAACCCTTGCCGCTGGACCTGATCGAGCTCGAGGCCGCGAACATGATCGGTCTCGATGCCCTCGGGACGCTGTTCGAGACGGCCGACGTCGGCACGGACCTCCCTCCGGAGATCGGTGCGGTGCCGGACGTCGCGGATGCACCGCTGCGCGCCCTGATCGACGACATCGAGCGGGACGGGCACGGTCTCGTGATGTGCATGGGCAAGGGCGGGGTCGGGAAGACCACGGTCGCCGCGGCCGTCGCCGTGGCCCTGGCCGAACGCGGGCACGAGGTCCACCTGACCACCACCGACCCTGCCGCACACCTGACCGAGACCCTGCACGGCGACGTCGAACACCTCCATGTCTCGCGCATCGATCCCGCCGAGGCCACTCGCGCCTACCACGAGCGGGTGATGGCCACCAAGGGTGCGCACCTCGACGAGCAGGGCCGGGCGACCCTCGCCGAGGACCTGCGCTCCCCGTGCACCGAGGAAGTGGCGGTGTTCCAAGCATTCTCGCGGGTGATCCAGGAGTCCCGGCGCAAGTTCGTCGTCGTCGACACCGCGCCCACCGGCCACACCCTGCTGCTGCTCGACGCCACCGGGTCCTACCACCGCGACGTCACCCGGCAGCTGGGCCCGGGCCTGCACGCCGTCACCCCGATGATGCGCCTGCAGGACCCGGCTTCGACCAAGGTCCTGTTGATCACCCTCGCCGAGACCACTCCCGTGCTCGAGGCCGCGGGGCTCCAGGGCGACCTCGAACGTGCCGGCATTCACCCCTGGGCGTGGGTGATCGACAACTCCGTGGCCGCCGCCGCGCCCACCGCACCGCTGCTGCGCCGCCGCGCCGCCGCCGAACTCGGGCAGATCGACAAGGTCCGCACCGAACTCGCCGAGCGCTACGCGGTCGTGCCGCTGCTCGCGACCGAGCCGGTGGGAGTTCCGGCGCTGCGAGCACTCGGCGAGGCCCCCACCCGCGTCGCCGCCCGGTAGATCACGGCCACGAAAGGCACGGCCCCACCCCGGTATCCGGGGTGGGGCCGCGTGTGGGAGGCAGGATCAGGCGCCCGCAGCCTCGAGGCCGGTGGTGAGGTCGGCGAGGATGTCGTCGATGTGTTCGATGCCGACGGCGAGGCGGACCTGGCCGGGGGTGACGCCGGCGGCGAGTTGTTCGGCGGCGGTGAGCTGGGAGTGGGTGGTCGAGGCGGGGTGGATGACCAGCGAGCGCACGTCGCCGATGTTGGCGACGTGGCTGTGCAGGGTCAGCGCGTTCACGAACTTCTTGCCGGCGTCGACGCCGCCGGCGAGTTCGAAGGTGACGATCGCGCCGGTCCCGCGCGGGGCCAGAGCCCGGCCGCGCTGGTACCAGGGGGAGGAGTCGAGGCCGGCGTAGGCGACGGCGGTGACCTCGGGGCGGCGGGCGAGGAAGTCGGCGACCCTGCCGGCGTTGGCGACGTGGCGTTCCATGCGCAGGCTCAGGGTCTCGAGGCCCTGGGCGATGAGGAAGGCGTTGAACGGGGAGACCGCGGCGCCGAGGTCGCGCAGCAGTTGCACGCGGGCCTTGAGGGCGTAGGCGGGGGCGCCGAGGTCGGCGTAGACCACGCCGTGGTAGCTGGGGTCGGGGGTGGTGAACTGGGGGTGGCGGGCGGTGCCGTCGGGTCCGGCGGCGGTCCAGTCGAAGGTGCCGCCGTCGACGATGACCCCGGCGATGGCGGTGCCGTGGCCGCCGAGGTATTTGGTGGCCGAGTGCACGACGATGTCGGCGCCGTGCTCGAGGGGGCGGATCAGGTAGGGGGTGGCGACGGTGTTGTCGACGATCAGCGGCAGGGCGTGCTCGTGGGCGACGGCGGCGACGCCGGGGATGTCGAGGAGATGGTTCTTGGGGTTGGCGATGGTTTCGCCGTAGAAGGCGCGGGTGGTGGGGCGGACGGCGGCGCGCCACTGGTCGAGGTCGTCGGGGTCGTCGACGAAGGTGACCTCGATGCCGAGGCGGGGCAGGGTGTAGTGCAGCAGGTTGTAGGTGCCGCCGTAGAGGTAGGGGCTGGCGACGAGGTGGTCGCCGGCGGCGGCGAGGTTGAGGATGGCGTAGGTCTCGGCGGCCTGGCCGGAGGCGAGGAGCAGGGCGGCGACGCCGCCCTCGAGGGCGGCGATGCGTTGTTCGACCGCGTCCTGGGTGGGGTTCATGATGCGGGTGTAGATGTTGCCGGGTTCGGTGAGGCCGAACAGGGCGGCGGCGTGGTCGGTGTTGTCGAAGGTGTAGCTGGTGGTCTGGTAGATCGGCAGGGCGCGGGCGCGGGTGTCGCCGCCGGCGGGCTGTCCTGCGTGGATCTGCTTGGTCTCGAAGCTCCAGGAGGCTGCGGGATCGATGGGGATTTCGCTCATGGGGTTGCTGCTCCGTTGTTCGGTCGACGATCGTCTCGGGGTGACGTGACGGTTCCCGCCCGGGACGAGACACGGGGACGCCACGTCGATGCACACTCGGGATGCCCGGTACGGGCGAGGATCGGGTGCGGCCGGTCAGACGGCCGGACACCCGCACATACACATGCGCACGGCGTGGCAGCGGGCGGAGGGCCCCGGCATTGCCTGAATTCGTGTCCGGCTCACGCGCCCGACACTATCTGCTCCGCGGGACGCCGACCAGTGCGCCCCGAAATTCACGCGATCTCGACCACGGTTCGCACCGGGGTCGGGTTGCGCGTCAGATCGAGGACGGGGCAGTGGGCGTCCACCGCTTCCTGCAGTTCGAGGTAGCGTTCGCGCGGCTCCGGTCCCGACAGCGTAACGGCGACCCGCACCTCCCCGAATCCGGGGCGGACGTCGCCGAAGCCGAAGAACCCGCGCACGTCCAGATCGCCTTCGGCGCGCGCCGAGATGTCGTCGACGCGGATCCCGAGCTGCTCTGCCCAGACGCGGTAGGTCACCACCTGGCAGGACAGCAGCGAGGCGAGGTAGTACTCGACGGGGTTCGGCGCGGTGTTCTCCCCGCCGAGAGCCGGCGGTTCGTCGACCTCGACGCTGAACCTGCCGAGGGCGACGGTGCTGGCGACGGCGTCGTGCCCGTGCGCTTCGGCGCGGAAGACGGCGTGAGCCCGGGTGGGGTCGCCGGCGATCGCCTCACGATTCGTGTCGACGACGGCGCGCAGGTGGGTGGACGGAGCAGTGGTCATGAATGTGCTTCCTCGACAGTCGGTTCGGGGGAGAGACGGGCCTACGGGCACGGACACGTGGACGTCGCCGTGCGGGCGAAGTCGATGTGGCGGCGACGGGTCAGCAGGAGCACGGCGCAGACCGTAACCAATTCCCGACCGGAAAGCTAGGGATAGGTGAGTGTGTTCCGCGGCTCAGTGGGTGCACCCGGCGGACGTCAGTTCGGCCAGCCGGGCGATCACGTCCTGGGCGGTGCCGCCGGCGGCGAACACCCGTCGCTGCCGGACAGCCCCGTTTCCGCACGCCAGCACGGTGTGCAGGCCCTCGCGGGCGTGCTGGTAGCTGCCGAGATCCTCGAGGGCCGGCCGGACGTGCTCGATCATCGCCCGGAGCAGGTGCGCGGCCGGGCGGCGGGCGGTCGAGGGCAGGTCGATGCCGTCGCCGGGCAGGCCGTCGCGCGCCGCGCGCCAGTACGCGGCCCGCAGTACTTCGGAGGAGAAGGCCACGGCGGTGCGGCCCGCTTCGAGATCGCGCAGAGCCGTGAGCACCAGAGCGCGAACGAGGACGGCGACGAGGACCGTCTCGGCGACGGTCACGGGGACGTCGCACACCCGCACCTCGACGGTGGGGAAATTGGTCGACGGACGGACGTCCCAGTAGACCATCGCCTTGTCGAGGATGCTGCCGCACTCCAGCATGGCCGCGACGGTGTTGTCGTACTCCTCCACCGACGAGAAGTACGGTGGCGGACCGGCGCTCGGCCAGCGCGACCACAGGATCGAGCGCCAGCTCGCGTACCCGGTGTCGACTCCCCGGTGGATCGGGGAGTTCGCCGACAACGACAGCAAGGTGGGCAGCCACGGCCGGAGGTGATTGCTCACCTGCACGGCGGTCGCCCGGTCCGGCACGGCCACGTGCACGTGACAGCCGCAGATGCCCTGTTCGCGGGCCAGCATGCCGAAGTGGCGTTCCATCCGCAGGTACCGCGGCTTCTCCGTGACCGGAAGCTCCCGGGACCCGACGACCGGGACACCCACCGCCACCAGCCGGGAACCGCAACGGCGGGCGGCCTCGGCGACGAGGGATCGCCGGGTGGACAGGTCGGTGTACAGCTCGTGGGCGTCGTGGCAGACCCCTGACGCCGTTTCGACCTGGCACCGGTCCAGTTCGTACTGCAGTTCCACCCCGAGGGCGCGGGCCTGCTCGACGACGTCGGAGTTGTTGACGGCGGGTTCTCCGGTTTCCGCGTCGACGAGGAGGAATTCCTCTTCGACCCCCACCGTGGGGAGGTCGGACGATGTGGCCATGGTGCCCCCGGCGGGAGTCGCGGTTCGTACCTGAATTCTGCGCCGCCGCCGACGGCGGCGCAGCACTTGTCCGGATACGCGTTCCCGGAGCGGGTGCGCCGGCGACGGGATTCCGTCGAGGAGGCCCGGCGGACGGCCCGGCCGAGTAGGGTCGTTTCCCGAACCGGGGAGGCGTGGTGAACGAATCGGCATCGGTTCCGGGCGAGGCGTGGCCGCGATTGCGCACGGCCGACTGGGCCGCGACTCGGGACACCCTGCACATGTGGTTGCAGATCGTCGGCAAGATCCGGCTGGCTCACGCGCCGATGGTCAACCACTGGTGGCAGGCGACGCTGTACGTCACGCCTCGCGGGCTGGGGACCTCGTCGATTCCTTACCGGCACAACGTATTCGACATCGAGTTCGACCTCTGCGAGCACATCCTGCGCATCCGCTCGAGCGACGGTGGCAGCGGCTGCGTCCCGCTCGCTGCGCAGTCGGTGGCGGATTTTCACGGACGCGTTCTCGGCACCCTGGACGAGTTGGGCATCGCCACCCGGATCCAGGGCACCCCGAACGAGGTGGATCCGGCGATTCCGTTTGTGCAGGACCACGAGCACAACACGTACGACCCCGACGCGGCCCACCTCTTCTGGCGGCAACTGCTCGAGGCCGATCGCGTCCTGCACGAGTTCCGAGGGGACTTCCTCGGCAAGGTCAGTCCGGTGCACTTCTTCTGGGGCGCGATGGATCTCGCCTGCACGCGCTTCTCCGGGCGCACCGCGCCACCGCACCCCGGAGGCATCCCCAACTGCGCCGACTGGGTGATGACCGAGGCCTATTCGCACGAGCTCAGCAGCTGCGGATTCTGGCCCGGGGGCGCGGACGAAGGCGCCTTCTATTCCTACGCCTATCCGGCGCCGGAGGGTTTCGCCGAGTATCCGGTGCACCCGGACGCCGCGTACTACTCCACCGAACTGGGCGAGTTCCTGCTGCCGTACGAGGCGGTGCGGACCGCGGCCGACCCCGACGCGGAACTACTGCGGTTCCTGCGCAGCACCTACGAGGCGGCCGCCGATCTCGGCCGCTGGGAGCGAGCCGATCTCGAGCGGCCGACCGGATGAGGGTGCGTGCCGGCGACCCCGACCGGACGGGTCGCGCGAGACCCCACGACCTCGCGCGACCCCGCCGGTGACGGCTCAGAGCAGGTGGACCTTCTTGTAGAGAATCTTCGACGGCCCACCGATCAGGCCGACGCTGTCGAGGAACGTCATGAGCTTGGCGCCGGACTTGCGCACGCGGTCGTGGTAGTGGGTGTTGTTCGCGGCCTCGGCGAGTGCGCGGTCTCGGTCGAGTCCCGCGTTGCTGTACACGTCGGGATGGATCATGCTCTTGACCACGAAGTACACGGTCACCGCGGTGTTGATCCGCTCGAACTGCAGGCGGGCGCGGCTCGCCCCGGCCAGCCGGCGCGCGACCTCCTCGCGGGCGAACCGGATGTGCCGGGCCTCTTCGAGGACGTGGATCTTGCTGACCGTGCGGGTGACCGGCTGGACGCGTTCGTCGCGCATGAAGTCGCGCTGCATCATGTCCAGGATCTCCTCCGCGGCCATGACGCTCGCGTAGGCGTTGGCACCCCGGAAGAACCCGCCCCACACCCGGCCGAGGCGGTGGATGTAGCGGGCCGGGCCGTAGTCCGGCATGCCGAGGCGTTCCCCGGCCCGGCCGAACATGACGGAGTGGCGGCACTCGTCGGCGACCTCGGTGAGGGCGAACTGCACGTGGCGGGAGTGCTTGTCACGGTTGTAGACGTCGCGCAGCAGCATCTGCATGAGCAGGATCTCGAACCACAGGCCCACGCTCGAGACGCTCGCGGCCTCGTGCTTGGTCAGTTCGATGCGCTGTTCCTCGGTCATCTCGTCCCACAGCGCCGTGCCGTACAGCGTGCTCCACTCGGGGGTCATGCCGTACTTGTCGGTGGGGACGGGGGCGTCCCAGTCGACCTCCACCGTCGGGTCGTAGGACTTGCGGGCCGACGAGGCGAGCAGGCGCTGCGCGGTCTCCTCGCGCTCGGACAGCGGGACGCCGGGGACGAAGCCCTTGCTCTCGGCTTCCGACGGGCGGGTGAGCGATGCGGTCATGTCTCCACCTTTTAGTGTGACGACTGGTAACTGTTAACCCGAGGTTACCTCGACAGCCGTCGGTGCACAACGGGTGCGTGCGGATCGGGGCCGTGAGGGCCCGTGCGCGTCCGCCCCGGCAGTGCGTCGACGACACACCGCCGTGAATCGGGGCGCTGCTCAGCCCTGGGCCGGCCGCAGCACCGAGGGGCGCAGCCGATGGAAGTCCTTCACCCGCAGCGCCCGCAGGGGACGCAGCCGGAAACGGTTGTCGCCTTCGAGCACGTCGGCGAGGGTCGAATCGACCAGCACCGTCCCCGGTCGTGCGGCGCCGGTCAGTCGCGCGGCGATGTTGACCGCCGAGCCGAACATGTCCCCGAACCGGGCCAGGACCGGCCCCTGCGCCATGCCCACCCGCAGATCCGGGGCGTCGGGTCGCGAAGTCGACGACTCCTGCAGCGCGAGCGCGATCCGCGCCGCGTCCGCCGGATCCTCGGCGGCGAACATCACCTCGTCGCCCACGGTCTTGATCACCCAGCCGCCGCCCTGGGTCACGATGCCCGTCGCGGTCGACTCGAAGTCCTCGAGCAGATCGTTGAGCTCGTCGGCGTCGATCCGACGGGTCAGGCGGGTGTACCCCACCATGTCGGCGAAGCCGACCACCAGGACCCGGCCGGCGGACTCGCCCCCGGCCCGCACCACGTTGCGCCCGGTCGTGGCCACCAGGTGCCGGCGCCACACGTACAGCTGCAGGTTCTCGGTGAGCGGCAGCACCCGTTGCAGCAGGCCGTCGACGAACGACCGGATCTCCTCCTCGGACGGGGTGGCTCCGGTGTACTCGGTCTCGAGCCGGTCCAGGATGTGGGTGTTCATCAACGTCACCTCCCACTCGGCCAGTCGCGACATGGACTGCCCCAGCGACCGCGCGGCCGCGAGCTCCAGGTCGGGGTGCAGGGCGCCGCTGCTCACGATCGCGTCGATGTTGCGCAGAGCCGCGACGTCACCGTCCGTGAACGTCCGCGCGTCCGGGTCCGGGTCCACGGTGAATCCCAGCGCCTGCCAGAGCCGTTGGGCGCGTTCGAAGTCCACGCCGGCCAGGGCGGCGCTCTCCTCCTGGGTGTAGCGGCGTTCGCCGCCGAGCAGGGTCCGTTCGAGTTCGGCCTGCACGGCCTGCAGGAGCTCGGTCCCGAGCTCCGGTTGCTCCGACGCGCTCACGTCGCTCCTTCCCGGCCGCCGAAGGTGACCGGCCGACCCAGCATCGCCCACCACAGTTCGGGTGCGCAACGAATTCGCGAGAGTGTCGCACCTGTGTGCGACAGTGATCGCGCCTCCTGCACCCCCAGCACGAAAGGACGCGCATGCCGCCCCGCAGACGAGCCGGCGCCACCGGCCCGGATCACCTCACCGACGAGCAGCTCGCCGAGCTGACCTCCGCCGTCGCGGACGGTCGCCGTGCCACCGTCTATCTCATCGAGGGCATCCCGAGCCTGGGCATCGCGCCGGGCGCGTCGGCCCGGGCTGTGTCGGTGGCGGGCCGCACCGTCACCGTCCGGCCCAAGGGCGTCGACGACGAACTGCCCTTCGAGGCCGAGGAGTTGCGCCTGACGAAGGAGCCGGCCCGCAAGGCCGCGGATCGATCCACCCCGCGCCCCACCGCCCCGCGCCCCACCGCCGCGCGCCCCACCGCCCCGCGCACCCCCGCGCCGCAGCCGGCGGCATCGGGGGCCGCCCGCGGTCCCGCCCCGACGAGCTCGTCCCCGGCGTCCCCGCCCGCCACGAAGGAGACCACCGCCGTGCCGCCCACCGCACCCGAACCGCAGACCGGCGCGACCCCGAAGCCCAAGGCCGCGCCGCGCCGGGCCAAGAAGCAGCCCGGAGTGACCGTCACCATCACGATCGATCCCGAGCAGGAGTGGACGGTCGGTGTCGCGCAGGGCACCAGACGTCTGAGCAAGGCCAATCCCGTCAGCCCCGACGCCGTCGAGCGCGCCGTGCTCGAACTCGGCGACGAGGCGGCCCTCGAAGCGGTCCGGTCGGTGATCGACGCGGCGCGTCAGGCGGCGGAGGAACGCGTCGCGCAGCTCAGCCGTGAACTCGAGGAGGCCAGAAAGGCGTTGGAGAGCCTGGGGTCGGGTTCGACCGGGTAGGCTGACCCGCTGATGCGGCCGGAACCGGCCGGGCGGGAGGGCTCATGTTCAAGCGCGTTGCGATGGCGATCGTCGCAGGTGTTGCACTGCTGGCAGGTGGGACGGGCGTCGCGGTCGCGGCGCCGCCGGTTCCGCTCGGGGGCGGGTCGGGCATCACGCTCGGCAACGGTTCCGAGGATCTGTTCGACTGCACGCTCGCCACGATCGGCAACGACCGGGCCGGCCGGCTCGTCGGCTTCACCGCCGGACACTGCGGCGGGCCCGGGACGACCGTGAAGTCCGAGATGGACCTCGGCGCCGGCGTCCTCGGCCGGATCGTCGGGACCAACGAGGTGCTCGACTACTCGGTCATCGAGTTCGACCGCGGCCGAGTCGCACCGGTGAATCGGGTCGGCAACGTCACCATCACCGGCGTCGGCACCCCCGTGGGGTTCCCCAACGTGGCGTGCAAGGAGGGCCGCACCACCGGCAACACCTGCGGTGTCGTCTGGGGCGACGTGTTCAACTCCCAAGAGACCTGGACGCAGGTGTGCGTCGTCGAGGGCGACTCCGGTGCCCCGCTGGTCGTCGGCACGACCCTCGTCGCCATGGTCAACGCGTACCTGCTCACCCCGTGCATCGGCCCGGAGGTGGGCACCAACTTCGTCACGATCCTCGGCGACGTCGACGCCCGCGGCGGCGTCGGTGCGGGGTACCGCCCCATCTGACGTACCGGCGCGGGCTCGTCGGCTACGGGACCGACAGCGGTAGCGGCCGGCCGACGAGGCTCCGTCTCGGGGCCGGCAGGGCCGCGGCGATCTGCCGGATCTGCGAGACGGAATGGGCGTGCGGCGTCGCCACCACGGCCGGGACGCCACTGTCTCCCGCCGCGCGTAGCTCGATGTCGAGAGGCACCTGCCCGAGGAGCGGTGCCGCGATGGCCCGGGCCAGGCGCTCGCCGCCTCCGGTACCGAACAGCGGTGTGCTCGCCTGGCAGGACGAGCACACCAGGGCCGACATGTTCTCCACGACGCCGGCAACCGGCATCCGCAGGTCACGCGCCATGCGGCCCACCCGCTGGGCGACGGTCTGGGCCGCCGGTTGCGGCGTGGTGACGGCGAGGAGCGCCGCATCCGGCACGAGTTCGAGCAGCGAGAGGGTGACGTCTCCGGTGCCCGGGGGCAGGTCGACGAGCAGGACGTCGAGCTCACCCCAGTACACGTCGCGCAGGAACTGTTCGATCGCCTTGTGCAGCATGGGGCCGCGCCAGACCACCGGCTCGTCGTCGCGGACGAAGAACCCGACCGACATGAGAGCGACGCCGAAGGCTTCGACCGGCAGCATCGTTCCGTGCAAGGCGACCGGTGCGCGGCGCACTCCGAACAGATGCGGAACGGAGTAACCCCAGACGTCGGCGTCGAGAACGCCGACCCGCTTGCCCTGCTGGGCCAGCGCCACCGCGAGGTTGGCCGTGAGCGTCGACTTGCCGACACCACCCTTGCCGGAGGCCACGGCGTACACCCGGGTCGGCGAATCCGGACCGAAGGGGGGAGCGTCCGTGGGTTTCGCGCCGCGCAAGCGGGCGGCGAGTTGCCTCCGCTCGGTTTCGTTCATCGTCGCGAAGTCGACCTCGACGCCGGTCACGCCGGCGACTGCCCCGGCGGCCGCGGCGACGTCGGCGGAGAGGGTGGCCCGCATCGGACACGAGGCGGTGGTGAGCCGGACGGTCACCCGGACGAGTCCGGAGCGATCGATCTGCACCTCGCCGAGCATGCCGGCCTGCTCGAGCGGCAGATGCAACTCGGGATCCTCGACCCGGGCCACCGCGGCCCGCACCGCCGCCGCGGAGACTGCCGGGCCGGACGTCCTCCGCGACAGCAGACTCATGCTCGCTCCTCCGCCCCGGGCGCGCGGAAGGCACGCCGACGGGGTTTGACCGGCCGCATCAGGAACTCCGGGCGGCGCAGCCCGGACCGGCTGGGCCCGGGCCGGGTGCACTCCATCCAGGTGCGGTAGACCTCCCGGGACCGCCGGGTGTCCACCACCACGTCGCCGTACCGGTCGTCGGTGCGGGCCTTCTCCACGCGCACCTTCTGGTGCCAGCAGTGCATGCCCGACAGGGGGTCGGGGTGCACGGCGAAGGCGAGGTTCTGATGCACGCCGGGATCGTCCCAGTAGATCCGCTCGCTGTCGGGATCGTCGCTGCGGAACGGCTGTACCCCCTGCTTGTAGCGCAGCCGCCACACCCCGTTTCCGTCGTTGTCGAGATCGACGAGGCCCATGGCCCACCGGGAGCCGGCGTTCTCGGACGTGCGCCAGCGGCCCATGTGGTGCGAGAGCGCGAGGACGCCGGGGCGGATCGCCTCGGTGGCCCACACCCGGGCCACGAAGTACCCGATCTCGGTGTTGATCCGGACCAGATCGCCCGTGCCGACGCCGAAGCGCGCGGCGTCCGCGGGATTCGTCCACAGCGGATGCGTGTTGCTGATCTCGTTGAGGTACTTCGCGTTCCCGGAGCGAGTGTGGACCAGGGTCGGCAACCGGAAGGTCGGTACGAGCACGATCTCGTTGTTCGCCGGGTCGATCGAGCGGTGCCCGACGTGGGACTCGATGTAGCCCGGGGTGGCGTACTCCTCCCACCCGAAATCGACCATGGTCTCGCTGAACAGCTCGAGTTTGCGCGACGGGGTGAGCCACCCCGCGGTCCTGCTGCCGTCCTCGTGGACGACGCCGACCGCACCCGCCTCGCCGACGAGAGGTGGGGTCGAGTCCAGGGTCACGGCTTTGCGCAGGACCCCGTGCTCGTCCGGGTCCGCCCCCTCGGTCTCGGCGGCCGTCAGCGGCCGCTCGTCGAGTCGGTAGGTGTCCTTGGCGACCTCGAAGACGCCGTATCTGCGCATGTACTCCAGCGGGGTGAGCCCTCGGTCGGCTGCGGCCTTCGGCAGACCCGGCACGCTGTTCTCGAACACCCACCGGTAGTACTCGTCGACGGTGACCTTCTCCCCGGGCCGGTAGGGGGATTCGAAGAACTTGCGGATCCCGAGGCTGCCGTCGGGGTCGATGCGCCAGGACAGCTCGAACCAGAACTCGTTCTCCTCCCACACCTCTCCCGGATTGGACTCGCGGGAGTCGGACACGCTCCGGCCCATGCGCTCGAGCGCCACCCGGGTGACGGGCTGACGGAACCCGAGCCACTTGCCGGCGTACTGCTCGTAGGACTGGGTGTCGTGCCGCTCGGTGCTGTGGCCCATGGGCAGGACGTAGTCGGCGAAGGTGGCCGTCTCGGACCACGTGGGGGTCAGCGCGACGTGGCAGCCCACGAGCGATTCGTCGGTCAGGGCCTCCAGCCAGCTGAAGCCGTCGGGGTTGGTCCACACCGGGTTGTAGACGCGCGAGAAGTACATCGACAGCGTGCCGCGGCCGTCCCGGAGCAGATGCGGCAGCAGGATCGACATCTCGTTGGTCGACAGGGGGAACTCGGCGGGCCAGAGCAGCTCGTTCCAGGACTCGTGTCCCTGCGGCACGTTCGGGCCGTGCGCGATGATCTTGTCCCAGCCGTTGGGGCTGGTGCCCCCCTTGGTGCCGACGCTGCCGGTGAGCACGTTGAGGAAGAACAGGGCCCGCGAGACCTGCCACCCGCCGAGGTTGCCGGCGGTCGCCGCCCGCCAGACGTGCGCCGACAGGGCCGAACCGGCGGTGGCGACGATCCGGGCGAGCTCGGCGATCTGCGCCTCGGGAACCTGCGCTTCCTGTGCGGCGTAGGCGAAGGTGTACCCGGAGTAGTCCTCGGTCAGTGCGCCGACGAACGCGTCGAAGTCGTCGGCGGGCAGTTCGGGGTGGCGGTGCTTCATGTAGGTGGACCAGTTCACCCAGCGACGCAGGAAGGCCCGGTCGATGCGGTCGGTGCGCAGCAGATGCGATGCGACGGACAGCAGGATCGCGGCCTCGCTGCCGGGCCACGGGGCGATCCACAGGTCGGCGTGCGACGCGGTGTTCGACAACCGCGGATCCAGGACGACGACCTTGGCGCCGCCCTGGATCTTGCCCTCCATGATCCGCTGCGCGTGCGGGTTGAAGTAGTGCCCGGTCTCGAGGTGGCTCGAGATCAGCAGGATGACCCTGGCGTTCGCGTAGTCCGGGGAGGGCCGGTCGTAGCCGCCCCACAGGGAGTAGCCCAGCCGGGCGCCGGCGGAGCAGATGTTGGTGTGGCTGTTGTGCCCGTCCACGCCCCACGCCAGCAGGAACCGCTCGGCGAAGCCGTCCTCGCCGGGCCGGCCCACGTGGTAGACGACCTCGTCCCGGCGGTCCTCCACGATGGCGGCCCGGATCCGGGCGGCGATGTCGTCGAGGGCCTCGTCCCAGCCGATGCGCTCCCACTGCCCACTGCCGCGGGCACCGACGCGCTTGAGCGGGTGCAGGATGCGCTCGGGGTCGTTGATCTGGTTGATCGTCGCGGGACCTTTGGCGCAGTTGCGCCCGCGTGAGCCCGGATGGGCCGGGTTCCCTTCGAGTCGCTTGATGGACAGATCGGACTTGTCGACGTACGCGAGCAGACCGCATGCCGATTCGCAGTTGAAGCAGGTGGTGGGCACCAGCATGTACTCGTGCGGAACCTTACGCGGGTGGGCCTTGGCGTCGTATTCGACGTGATGGTCCCAGTTCTCGACCGGAGGAAAGTTCCGCAGCCGCTCGTGCGTGCGCTGACCGGGCAGCACCGGCTCGGCCGCGATGTGTTCCGGCTCGGCCGCGATGCGCTCCGTCTCGGCAGTCATGGCAGTTCCCTTCGGATGGATGGGCGGGTGCCCGGTGGGCCCCTCACGACAGCGGCGGATCCTGACCCGCCCGGACGAACACCGTCTCGTAGGCCAGCAGCGCGACCTGCGTCAGCAGACCGGCGGCAATCAGGAGGACGGCACCGGCGGAGCCGTTCCACGACGGGGCGGCCAGCGCGGCCGCCACCACTGCCGGGGCGATCGCCCCCAGCCGGAACAGCCGGGCGTAGCGGCCTCGGGTGACGATGTGCGCGGCGACGGTCGCCTGCCGGCTCGCATGCCTGCCGGAGTACTCGATGCCCAGCATCAGCAGATGCAGCACGGTCGAGATCACGAAGACGCGGACGAGGAAGGCGACCGCACCGTCGGTGAGACCCGCGAACGGCGCGAGGACGAGCAGTGCCCCGGTCCCGACCATGGCGGCCTGGACCAGCAGGTGCCAGAACAACAGCGGTGACTGCCACAGGTCGCGCCCCTCGGCCTGCCCGAAGAGGAACCCGGTGTAGCCGGCGACGAGCGCGCCGGAGGCGAGGGCGGCCCAGGCGAGTACCGTTGTCGCCCAGCTTGATTCGAGCAGGCTGGCGAGGACCCACAGGGCGGCGACACCGCCGAAGACGGCCAGCGCGTACGCGCCCCACACGAGCCACGAGGACCAGTTGGATTTGAGGAAGATGTTGAGAAAACGCTCGGGCCGCTTCAGGTCCCAGATCAACAGCACTCCGGTGAGCGCCGCGCCCGCCATGGCCACCACGGGGGCCGCGTAGTCGCCCAGCCACCCCAGGTCGATGCCGAGGAGGTGGGCCAGCCCTGCGACGGCGAGGGCGCCGGCTCCGACGGCCTTGGTCCACAGGTAGGTCGTCACGCGCCATCCCCACGGCCGCGGATGGGCCGTGTTCAGCGTGGTGCGCGCCTTGGTCGTGCGATCCCTGGGCAGGTCGGCGGCGGTCTCGCGGCGGTGCGCGTCCGGCTCCGCCCAGATGTAGGTGTCGGCGACCGGCGCGGCCAACGGATCGAGGACCGCCCGGTCGGCACCGAGATAGAAGACGTTCGGCCCGGTGTTCTGCTCCGGGGAACGCACGGTGGTCTGCTGCGTGCTGACCAGGGTGGCGATGCCGCTCGTCGGATCGTCGAGGTCACCGACCCAGATCGAGTGGGTGGGGCACACCACGACGCAGGCAGGCTCCATCTCGTTGTCGATACGATGCGCGCACATGTTGCACTTCGCCGCGGTGTGGGTGTCCTGATCGATGTAGATCGCGTCGTAGGGGCACGCCTGCATGCAGCTCTTGCACCCGATGCAGCGCTCGTTGTCGAAGTCGACGATCCCGTCGTCGCGCTTGAACAGGGCTCCGGTGGGGCAGATCTTCACGCACGGCGCATCGGTACAGTGGTTGCACCGCATGACACCGAAAGATCTTGTGGTGTTCGGAAACTCGCCGGAATCGACGTACTTCACCCACGTACGGAACTGGCCGAGCGGCACCTCGTGCTCAGTCTTGCAGGCGACCGTGCAGGCGTGGCAGCCGATGCACGTGCGCTGGTCGATCGCGAAGCCGTAGCGCACCGAATCACTTCTTCCGGATGAGGTAGCGGTGGATGCCGTCTTCGCTGTTGTTGTCCAGCAGTTCGTTTCCCGTGTCGTTCGCCCACGAGGGGATGTCGCGTCTCGATCCGCCGTCGGTGGCCTCGACGAGCAGGATCTGCCCCGACTCGAGCTTCTTGATCGCGCGCGAGGCGAGCAGCACCGGCATCGGGCACTTCTGTCCCTTGGCGTCGACGACGACGTCGATCTGGTAGTCCACGGTCGGCTCCTGTGTCGGGAACGGATCAGATGAACAGGCTGATCTGGGACCTGCTCATGGCGGAGAGGGCGGTGGCTGCACCGACGGGCTCGCCGACGCCCTCGATGAGCTGGTCGTGGCGCACACCGAGCAGGTCCATGCTCATCTCGCACGGCCACAGGTTCACCCCCATTTCGGTGCACATCTCGACCAGCTCGGCGGGATGGGCCACATTCTTCTGGCGGGCAAGCTTTTTCATCATCCACGGGCCGGCGCCACCCAGGTGGAGCTTGGACAGTTTCATGTGCTGCATCCCGGGCCGGTTCATGCCGGCCAGCGCCTTGGTCATCGCGTCGGTCCCGGTGATCCGGACGTCGTCGCGCACCAGGGGGAACAGTCCCCAGAAGGTGAAGAAGATCGTGGTGGACATTCCGTAGGCGGCACCGGTGGAGCCCAGGATCAGCGCCGGCCACATCCTGTCCAGATCGCCGCTCCAGGCCACGATCGTCATGCTCTCGTCGTCGACGTCACGCTGCGGGTTGTCCGACATGCGCCGGCCCCTTTCGTGGTTGCCGGGGAGGCCTTGTCCGGCCTTCGCGCGGAGTGTTGCGATATGTGATCCAGGACACTACATTCGTGTATGCGCATACCGCAAGATGGTTCGGAAAGTCGCCCTCCCGGTGTGCGGACCACCCGCCCGTTTCGTCCCTGGGAGGACACGTGGCCGATACCGTCACCGCATCGGAGCTGTTTCTCGAGCTCCGGGCGGGCACCGTTCCCGAGATCCTCGACATCCGCAGCACCGAGGATTTCCGGGCCGGCAGGATCGAAGGACCCCGGCCCGTTCCCACTCGCCACGTCCCGGTCTATCGGGTGATGGAAGAGCTCGAGGAACAGGCCGCCGCCACGCGGTCGGGTGCCGTCGTCGTCTGCGGGCAGGGCAACGGCTCCGAACTGGTCGCCGAGGAATTCGAGACGCTGGGCCTGCGCACCCGTTCCCTCGAGGGCGGTACCGACGCGTGGAACCGGCTCCTCGTTCCCGTCGAGATCACCGGACTGCCCGGCGACGTGCGCATCTGGCAGTTCCAGCGCCCGGCGAAGGCCTGCCTGTCGTACCTCGTCGGCGTGCCCGGCGGCCGCGGCATCGTCGTCGACCCCGCCAGGTCGACCGAGGCATACCTGGAACTCGCTCGAAAGCAAGATGTTTCGATCGTGCACGTCGTGGACACCCACGTGCACGCGGACCACGTCAGTGGTGGCCCGGCGCTGGCGGCCCGGCTCGATGCGGAGTATCACCTGCCGCCGGAGGACGCCGGCGGCATCGTCCCGTTCCCCAACCGGCCGCTGAAGGAGGGCGACGAACTCGACCTGGGATCCGCCGCCGTCCGGGCCATGACCATGCACCTGCCGGGCCACACTCCCGGCACGACGGCACTGCTGGTCAGCGAATCGGTCCTGCTCGTCGGCGACACCGTCTTCGTCCGGGGCCTCGGCCGGCCCGACCTGACCGGCCGGGCCGAGGAGCTGGCGCGGGATCTGTTCCGCAGCGTGCACGACAGGCTGCGGCCCCTCGACCCGCGAACGACGATCGCCCCGGCCCACTGGTCGAGCAACGAGGAGATCAACGCCGACGGACTGGTCGTCACCACGCTCGAAGAGATCTTCACCGCCACACTGCTGAACGAGCACGCCCTCGAACGCTTCGTCGAGCAGATCGTGAACTCGCTGCCCGCCGCCCCGGACACCTACGAGACGATCCGCCGCGTGAACGCCGGACAACTCGCTCCCGCCGACGACGAGATCGACGTCCTCGACGTCGGCCGCAACCAATGCGCGGCCTCGACCTCCCTGAAGGCCGCCCACTGAGCGGCACGGCCGCCGACGACACCAGCACGCTCGCCGCGCTCGCGCCCCGGCCGCGATCCGGGACGCCGCTGCCCCCCGACCGGCACACCTATACTCGGCACCCGACGCTCGGAGGAGTGATGGAACAAGACATCGCGGCACAGTTGCAGGAACTCCACGCCCGAGTCTGCAAGGCCATCGCCGACCCCAAGCGACTGCTCATCATCAACGAACTCCGGGACGGTGAACTCAGCGTCGGTGACCTGTGCGAGGCGCTGGGCTTCAGCCAGTCCAACGCCAGCCAGCACCTGTCCGTTCTCCGCGAGCGCGGGATCGTGAACGCGCGACGTTCCGGCAACAACGTCTTCTACTCGCTGCGCAGCCGGAAGATCGTGCAGGCGGTGGACCTGCTCCGGGAATTCCTGGCCGAAGACCTGGCCGACCAGGCGAACCTGCGGGGCGCCCTCGACGGCCGGAAAGTCGACCTCGGCCTCGATCGGTAGGGCGCCGTCGCGCAGGCCGATTCTCCACCGTCCCGACGGATCCGCGAATCGGGTCAGCCGCAGACCGCCCCGCCCGACGCCGAACCGACCAGCTTCGTGTACTTGGCCAGCACCCCGCGCGTGTAGCGGGGAGGCAGCGGCTCCCACCCCTGCCGGCGGGACGCGAGTTCGTCGTCGTCGACCAGCACGTCCAGGGTGCCGTTCGCGACGTCCAGCCGGATCGGGTCGCCGTCGCGGACGAACGCGATCGGGCCGCCGTCCACGGCTTCCGGCGCCACGTGCCCGACGCACAGGCCCGTCGTGCCCCCGGAGAACCGGCCGTCGGTGAGCAGCAGCACGTCCTTGCCGAGCCCGGCGCCCTTGATCGCGCCGGTGATGGCGAGCATCTCCCGCATTCCCGGCCCACCCTTCGGGCCCTCGTACCGGATCACCACCACGTCGCCCGCCGTGATCGTGCCGTCCTCGAGGGCATCCATCGCCGCCCGCTCGCGCTCGAAGACCCGGGCGGTGCCCTCGAACACCGACTCGTCGAACCCGGCGGACTTCACCACCGCCCCGCCCGGGGCGAGACTGCCCTTCAGGATCGTGATGCCACCCGTGGGATGGATGGGCTCACCCAGGGCGCGCAGCACCTTGCCGTCCGGATCGGGCGGGGCGATCTCGGCCAGGTTCTCGGCGACGGTCCGCCCCGTGACGGTGAGGCAGTCACCGTGCAGCAGACCCGCATCGAGCAGCGCCTTCATGATCACCGGGACGCCACCGATGTGGTCGACATCCTTCATCACGTGCCGGCCGAACGGCTTGACGTCGGCCAGATGCGGAACGCGAGCACCGATGCGGGAGAAATCGTCCAGCGTCAGCTCGACCCGCGCCTCGTGCGCGATCGCCAGCAGGTGCAGCACCGCGTTGGTCGACCCGCCGAACGCCATCACCACGGCGATCGCATTTTCGAACGCCTCCTTCGTGAGGATGTCGGAGGCCGTGATGCCGCGGCGCAGCAGGTTCACCACGGCCTGGCCGCTGCGGCGGGCATATCCGTCGCGGCGGCGGTCCGTCGCCGGCGGCGCCGCGCTGCCCGGCAGCGACATACCGAGCGCCTCGGCCGCGCTGGCCATCGTGTTCGCCGTGTACATGCCGCCGCACGCGCCCTCGCCGGGGCAGATGGCCCGCTCGATCGCGTCGACGTCCTCCCGGCTCATCAGCCCCCGGGCACACGCGCCGACCGCCTCGAAGGCGTCGATGATCGTCACGTCGCGTTCGGATCCGTCGGACAGCTTCGCGACGCCCGGCAGGATCGACCCCGCATACAGGAACACGGCCGCCAGGTCGAGACGCGCGGCGGCCATCAGCATCCCGGGCAGGGACTTGTCGCACCCGGCGAGCAGCACCGACCCGTCGAGCCGCTCCGCCTGCATGACGGTCTCCACGCTGTCGGCGATCACCTCGCGTGAGACCAGCGAGAAGTGCATCCCCTCGTGGCCCATCGAGATGCCGTCGGAGACGGAGATCGTGCCGAACTCGAGCGGGTAGCCGCCGGCGGCGTGCACGCCGTCCTTGACCGCCTGCGCCAGCCGGTCCAGCGACAGGTTGCACGGGGTGATCTCGTTCCACGACGAGGCCACCCCGATCTGCGGCTTGTCCCAGTCGTCGTCGCCCATGCCGACTGCACGGAGCATGCCGCGTGCGGCGGTCTTCTCGAGGCCGTCGGTGACGTCGCGGCTGCGGGGCTTGATGTCCGGCTCGGTCACACTGCTCGCCTCCGGCTCGGTCACACTGCTCGCCTCCGGCTCGGTCACACTGCTCGCCTCCGGCTCGGTCACACTGCTCGCCTCCGGCTCGGTCACACTGCTCGCCTCCGGCTCGGTCACACTGCTCGCCTCCGGCTCGGTCACACTGCTCGCCTCCGGCTCGGTCGCCCTGCTCGCCTCCGGCTCGGTCGCCCTGCTCGCCTCCGGCTCGGTCGCCCTGCTCGCCTCCGGCTCGGTCGCCCTGCTCGCCTCCGGCTCGGTCGCCCTGCTCGCCTCCGGCTCGGTCGCCCTGCTCGCCTCCGGCTCGGTCGCCCTGCTCATCGCGTTCCTCCCGGCCGGGGGTCGCGCCCGGTCAGCGCCAGCAACCGGTCCTGCAGGGGCGCGTCGTCGGGCATCGGCACCGGCGGCGCGAACAGCCCGCTCGCACCCAGCATCTCGCGCTGTGGCTGCAGGTCCTCCCAGACGGCCGTCACCAGGTCGGGGTCGAGGGTCTCGTCGGCGCCGACGGCCCGCGCCAGATCCCAGGTGTGGATCGCGATGTCGCCCACCTGCTGTCGCAGATAGTCCCGCGCGGGGACCATCCCGTACGACAGGTGTACCTGTCTGTCCGGATCGGTGGACGCCCACGCGACGGACGCGTCGACCGCGTGCCGGTCCCACTCGGCCGACAGGTCGTCGCCGAGGGGGACGAGGTCGGCCTCCGCCTCGGCGATCGTCTTTCCGGCGAGGAGGGGCGGCACCCACCGTTGCTCGTCCACCACATGCCGGACCAGCGTGGCGACGTCCCATTCGGTGTCGGGGGTGGGGGCGGACCAGTCGGTGACCGCCGAGAGCCGGTTCTCGAAACCCTGCCGGGCGATGCGCTGCAATTCGAGCCAGTCGTACGACATGGATTCAGCGTAGGCGGGTGGTGGCGACGGCACCGGGTTTCCCGGACGTGCGCCGGATGCCGATGTTCGGAAGGATCGAGCAGGCGCGCCCGGCGCGCCTCCCGCTCGTCCGACATGCACTGGAGAATTCATGCCCGTCCCCACCGTCGCCCTCGCGCCCGGCCTGACCGTCAGTGCCCAGGGATACGGCGCGATGTCCGTCTCGCCCGCCTACGGCCCGGTCGACCTCGACGAGGCCCTCGCCACGCTGCATCACGCGGTCGATCTCGGCATCACGTTCGTCGACACCGCCGACGTCTACGGCGACGGCACCAGCGAGCGGGTCGTCGGGAAGCTGCTGAAGGATCGCGGCGACGAGGTGCAGGTGGCCACCAAATTCGGCCTGGTCGGCGCGCTGGGTACCGGCAACCGCGGTATCGACGGCCGCCCCGAATACGCGAAGCGGGCGATCGACGAGTCCCTGAGCCGGCTCGGGGTGGACAGCGTCGACCTGTACTACCTGCACCGCGTGGACCCGACCGTCCCGATCGAGGACACCGTCGGCGCCCTCGCCGAGCTGGTGCAGGCGGGCAAGATCCGGCACATCGGCCTGTCCGAGGCCACCGGCGACGAGTTGCGGCGCGCGCACGCCGTGCACCCGATCGCCGCGATCCAGTCCGAATGGAGCATCGTCTCCCGTGACGTCGAGAAGAACGTCGTGCCGACGGCCGCCGAGCTGGGCATCGGATTCGTGCCGTACTCGCCGGTCAGCCGGGGTCTGCTCACCGACGACTTCGACGCCGGACAGATCGGCGACCGGGATCTGCGCCGGCGTTTCCCCCGGTTCGACGCCGAGGCGCTGCCCGCCAACCTGCAGGTGCGCGCCGCGGTGCGCGCGGTCGCGGACGAGGCGGAGGCGACCGTCGCCCAGGTGGCGCTGGCGTGGCTCGACGCCAGGGCGCGGCAGTTCGGGTTGCCGTCGATCGCGATCCCGGGCAGCCGCTACGCCGCGCGCGTCACCGAGAACGCCGGGGCACTCGACGTGCGGCTCACCGACGAGCAGCTCGTCCGGCTCGACGCCCTCGCCGACACCGTCGTGGGCGGGCGGGCCGCGGACCCGACCTGGGTGTCGTGGGGCCGGGAGTGACTACCGGCGGGTAGACGCCTCGCCGCGTAGGGTCGTTTCATCATGAAACGGGTGTGGTGGGTGTGGGGCGTGGGTGTCTTCGCCTATGTCGTGGCCGTCATGCATCGCACGTCGTTCGGCGTGTCCGGTCTCGCCGCCACCGAACGTTTCGACATCACTCCGGCCGTGCTCTCCGGATTCGTGGTCCTGCAGATCGTGGTGTATGCGAGCATGCAGATCCCGGCCGGGGTGTTGCTCGACCGGTTCGGTTCGCGGGTGATGATCGCCTCGGGTGCGGCGATCATGGCGTCGGCGCAGCTGGTGCTGGCGTTCACCGAATCCCTGCCCGCCGCCTATGCGGCCCGAGTCTTCGTCGGCGCGGGCGACGCGCTCACGTTCATCTCGGTGCTCCGACTGGTGCCGGTGTGGTTCGACGTGCGACGGGTGCCGCTGGTCTCCCAGCTCACGGGCATCCTCGGGCAACTGGGGCAGGTGCTCTCGGCGCTGCCCTTCGTGCTGATCCTGAACGGATCGGGGTGGAGCGCGGCCTTCGCGAGCGCTGCCGCTCTGGGGGTGCTCGCGTGCGTGCTCGCCGTGGCCGTGGTGCGCGATGCACCGCCCGGCGTGGTCGTGCGGACCCAGGCTGCGGGGATGCGGCAGGTGCTCGGGCAGCTCGGGGTGGTGTGGCGCCGGCCGGGGACGCGGCTCGGGTTCTTCACCCACATGGGGACCCAGTTCTCCATCACCACGTTCGCGTTGTTGTGGGGCATGCCGTATCTCCAGTCGGCGCAGGGACTGTCCGCGGCCGCCGCCGGTTCGCTGCTCACCCTCTCCGTGGTGTCGGCGATCGCGGCCGGCCCGGTGCTCGGGATCCTCAGCGGCCGCTTCCCGCTGCACCGCTCGTGGCTGGTGCTGTCGATCATGGTGAGCAACGCGGTGATGTGGACGATCGTGCTGCTGCTGCCGGCGCCGGCCCCGATGTGGCTGCTCGTCCTGCTGATCGTGATCATCTCGGTCGGCGGGCCCGGGTCTATGATCGGATTCGACTATGCGCGGACATTCAACCCGAGCACCGCGCTCGGCACCGCCCAGGGCATGGTCAACATCGGCGGATTCCTGGCGTCCCTGCTGGTGATCCAGGCGATGGGGGTGATCCTGCAGCGTCTCGGTGGCTACACCTTCGAGGCGTTCCGGGTCGCCTGGCTGGCGCAGTATCCCGTGTGGATCGTGGCGATCGTCGGGGTGCTCGTCACCCGCGGCAAGGCTCGCCGCGAGGCGGGCGTATCGCCGCGGACGTTGCGGCAGGTGCTGCGCGACGGTCGTCGCGCAGGGCCGGCGAATCCGCAGACGCGCGTCGAGGAGGCTGGCGATGACGGGGATCGGACCCGAGCGGACTGACAGCCCCCGACGGGATCCGGCCGGTGTCGGCAGGTCCGGCGGATTCGCCCTGGAGGACTTGCGGACCAAGGTCGGAATCGTGCGGGACGAGTTCGTCGATCGTCACGGCTACGACCCCGTCGAACACGTCGAGTCGTGGACAGCCGCTGCCGCGCCGTCGTCCGGGCTCGCCGGAATCCGCATCACGTGCGGAGTGAACGCCGACGTGTACCGGCTGCGGGATCTGCTCGCCGTCCGGCGGGACGTGCGGGTGGTGGAGGCGCGGGACTACATCAGACGCGCGGGTCCCGACGGATACCGGGGTCTGTGCCTCGTCGTGGAGGTTCCGGTGGCACGGTCGGACGGCGTGCGCGCGGTGCGCGTCGAGGTGCAGATCCGCACCGGGATCATGGAATCGTGGGAGTTCGTGGCGACCCGGCTGCGCACCGGATTCGCCGATCACCTGCCTCCGGAGATGCTCGACGAGCTGGGCGCGGCAGCCGAGCGTGCCCGCGACCTCGACTCGCGGATCGGCGCCCTGCACCGGCGCATGGAGGACCGCATCGCCGGGTCGCAGCAGGAGGCGCCGCCGGCCTAGGCCCGGCCGTGCACTTGCGCGCGCAAAACCTTGTCGCGCGGGCATTTACGGGCGCATACAGCACCACCCCGCGCGGGGACGACGACGGCACGGACCCCCGCCGAGAACTCGACGGGGGTCCGCGGTGTGAGGCTCAGTTGTAGCTGTAGAAGCCCTGGCCGGTCTTGCGGCCGAGACGGCCGGCGTCGACCATGCGGCGCAGCAGCGCCGGCGGCGCGTAGTGCGGCTCGGCGAACTCGTCGTACAACGACTGGGCGGCGTTGAGCGTGACGTCGAGGCCGACGGTGTCGATGAGGGTGAGCGGACCCATCGGGTAGCCGCAGCCGCCCTTCATCGCGGCGTCGATGTCTTCCTTCGTCGCATAGCCCGACTCGAGCATCCGCACGGCGGAGGTCAGGTACGGGATCAGCAGCGCGTTGACGATGAAGCCCGCGCGGTCGCCGGCGCGGACCGTCGTCTTGCCGAGGGTGTTCTTGACGTAGTCGAAGACGGCGTTCGCCGTCTCCTCCTCGGTGGTCAGCGCCGAGATGATCTCCACCAGCGGCATCACCGGCACCGGGTTGAAGAAGTGCACACCCACGACCTGACCCGGACGCGACGTCGCCTGGGCCATCTTGATCACCGGCAGCGACGAGGTGTTGGTCGCCAGGATGCCGGACGGCTTCACGACCGCGTCGAGCTTGGTGAAGATGTCGACCTTGAGCGACTCGATCTCGGGCGCCGCCTCGATGACGAGATCACGGTCGGCGAGATCGGTGACGTCGGTGGTGACGCGGACCCGCGCGACGGCGGCGTCGGCCTCCTCCTGCGTGATCTTGCCGCGGGCGACGCCCTTGCCGATCGAGCCGGCGACACGCTTGCGTGCCGCCTCGGCGAATTCCTCGCTGGTCTCGAGCACGATGACGTCGCTGCCGGCCTTGGCGCACACCTCGGCGATGCCGGCACCCATCGTGCCGCCACCGACCACGCCGATCAATTCCACTGCCACGGGGGATTCTCCTCGTTACGAAGGTTGGACCAGGGTGAACTTACTGCCGCGGGGTCAGCGCAGCAGCGCGCGGGACATGACGACCCGCTGGATCTGGTTGGTGCCCTCGTAGATCTGGGTGATCTTGGCGTCGCGCATCATGCGCTCGACCGGGAAGTCGGTGGTGTATCCGGCGCCGCCGAACAACTGCACGGCGTCGGTGGTGACCTCCATCGCGACGTCGGACGCGAAGCACTTGGCGGCGGAGGAGATGAAGCCGAGGTTCGGCTCGCCGCGCTCGGCGCGTGCCGCCGAGGTGTACACCATCAGGCGTGCGGCCTCGACCTTCATGGCCATGTCGGCGAGCATGAACTGCACGCCCTGGAAGTCGGAGATCGGCTTGCCGAACTGCTTGCGGTCCTTGGTGTAGGCGATCGCGGCGTCGAGCGCGCCCTGGGCCAGGCCCACGGCCTGCGCACCGATGGTGGGCCGGGTGTGGTCCAGCGTGGCGAGGGCGGTCTTGAAGCCGGTGCCGGGCTCGCCGATGATGCGGTCGCCGGGGATGCGGCAGTTCTCGAAGTACAGCTCGGCGGTCGGGGAGCCCTTGATGCCGAGCTTCTTCTCCTTGGGACCGACCACGAAGCCCTCGTCGTCCTTGTGGACCATGAAGGCGGAGATGCCGTTGGCGCCCTTGTCGGGGTCGGTCACGGCCATGACGGTGTACCAGCTGGACTTGCCGCCGTTGGTGATCCAGCACTTCGAGCCGTTGAGGATCCAGTCGTCGCCGTCGGCCTTGGCACGGGTACGCATGCCCGCGGCGTCGGAGCCGGCCTCCCGCTCGGACAGCGCGTACGACGCCATCTCGCCCTTGACCAGGTCGGGCAGGACCTTCTGCTTGAGCTCCTCGGAGCCGGACAGGATCAGGCCCATGGTGCCGAGCTTGTTCACGGCCGGGATCAGCGAGGACGAACCGCAGACGCGCGCGACCTCCTCGATGACGATGCAGGTGGCGACGGAGTCGGCGCCGTCGCCGCCGTACTCCGTGGGGACGTGGATCGCGTTCAGGCCGGACTTGTTGAGGGCGTCGAGCGCCTCCTGCGGGAAGCGGGAGTTCTCGTCGACGTCCTTGGCGAAGGGCGCGATCTCCTTCTCGGCCAGCGCGCGGATCGCGGCGCGAAGCTCGTCGTGCTCCTCGTTCAGCTTGAACAGACCGAACTCCGGGTTGAAGGCCATGACGGCGGACTCCTATCGGCACGCAGTGCCAGTATCTGAGTTGGTGTCGCCTTCACCCTAGCGGACGTAGGGCGCGCGACGTCATGAAATTGCATCAAGTGAAGCACGGCACTCAGTGCCAAGTCAATGGCTGTGCTGGTCGGTTGTCCCCCGCGACGTCAGTCCGGTGTCCCCTCGAGCTGCGCCTGCACCCGACGGGCGACCTCCGCAGGCGGGGTACCCGGCGGATAGGTCACGACCGTGATCGCCCGCTCGCCGGTGGCGTGCGCGGCATCGGGGGCCCCGCCCTGTCCCGGTGCGACACCGAACGACCGTCGCACCTCGAGCAGCGCGCGGCGCAGTTCCTCCGCCGTCGCGGACTCGTCGCCGCGGATCATCGCGCGCAGCAGGAAGTTGTGCGTCGCGGTCATCGCGGCCGCGAAGCTGACGATCCGCACCCCCGACTCCGACGGCACGGCGGAACGCAGGTAGTCGGTGAACAGCCGCTCGTAGCGGTACGTCGTGACCAGCTCCCGCTCACGCAGCGCGGGCACCCGCTGCACCACCCGGTACCGCCACACCGCAAGCTCCCGCTTGTCCCGGAAGTGCCCGAACACCAGCTCCGCGGCCTCGGCGGTGGCCGCCCACGGATCCGCGAAATGCCCCGACAGGTACCGCGCGACCTGCTCGAGCAGCGACTCGTGATCGGCGAAGATCACGTCCTCCTTCGAGCGGAACTGCCGGAAGAAGGTCCGGCGCGAGACCCCCGCGGCCGACGCGATCTGCTCGACGGTGGTCGACTCGTAGCCGTACTCGGAGAACAGGCGGATCGCCTGCGTCACCACGTGCACCCGGAACTGGGCGGGATCGGGGCCGGTCGCGTCGATGCGGCGGGTGGAGTCGGGACCGAGTGCCATGGTTGTCAGTATCCAATCCGCCGCATCGAAGTCGAAACGGCCGCGCCGCCGATCCTTGCGCCGCGGCCGGCCTCAGGCCTGCGGCGAGTGCGCGGCCCGCAGCTCGAACTTGAGGATCTTGCCGGTCGGCGTGCGCGGCAGATCCAGCGGGAACACGATCTCCCGCGGCACCTTGTACCCGGCGAGCAACGTGCGGGTGTAGGAGATGAGTTCCTCGGCCGTGACGGTCTCGTCCTTCTTCAGGATCACGAACGCCTTGGGCCGCTCGCCCCACTTCTCGTCGGGCACGCCCACCACCGCGACGTCCAGCACGGCCGGGTGGCTCACGATGGCCTGCTCGACCTCCACGGTGGAGATGTTCTCGCCCCCGGAGATGATGATGTCCTTCGCGCGGTCCTTGAGCTGGATGTAGCCGTCCGGGTACATCACGCCCAGGTCGCCGGTGTGGAACCAGCCGCCCTCGAACGCCTTCGCCGTGGCTTCCGGATCCTTGAAGTAGCCCGCCATGACGTTGTTGCCGCGCAGCACGATCTCGCCCATCGTCTGCCCGTCGGCGGGCACGTCGTTCATGTTCGCGTCGACGACCCGCGCGTTCTCCGCCTGCAGCATGCCCACGCCCTGACGCGACAGCAGCGCCGCGCGTTCCTCGGCGGGCTTGTCGTCCCACGAGTCCTGGTACTCGCAGATCGTGTACGGCCCGTAGACCTCGGTCAGGCCGTACACGTGCACCACGGTCACGCCGATCTTCTCGAGCTGTGCGATCACCGTCGGCGACGGCGGCGCGCCCGCCGTGGTGATCCGCAGCGGCCGGTCCAACCGGTGGGCCTGCGGGGCTTCGGCGATGGTCGAGCACACCGCCGGAGCGCCGCACAGGTTGGTGACCCCGAGGTTGTCGATTGCGTCCCATATGGCGTCGGCCCGCACGGCGCGCAGGCAGATGTGCGTCCCGCCCGCCGCCGTCACCGCCCACGGCGTGCACCACCCGTTGCAGTGGAACATCGGCAGGGTCCACAGGTACTGCGTCTTCCCGTCGAACGCGTTGTGGAACGTCTCGCCGAAGGAATTGAGATACGCGCCGCGATGCGTGTACATCACGCCCTTCGGCTTGCCGGTGGTGCCCGACGTGTAGTTCAGGGTGATGACCTGTTCCTCGTCGTCGACGCCCCAGTGCAGCGGGGTGTCGTCGAGGCCGTCGGCGGCGGCGAGGAACTCGTCGTACCGGGCGGTGACGATCCCGGCCGGAACGTCCGGGTACGGAACCGTCGAATCCGGCACCTCCACGACCTCGGTCAGCGACGGCACGCTGTCCGCGACGCCCGCGACCGAGCCGACGAACTCCGAGTCGACGAACAGCAGCGACGCTTCGGCGTGACCGAGGATGTACTCGAGCTCGGGTCCGGCCAGCCGGGAGTTCAGCGCGATGAGCACGCCACCGGCGAGCGGCACCGCGAAGTGCGCGATGAGAAGTTCCGGCACGTTCGGCGCCAGGAACGCCACCCGGTCGCCGGGCTGGATGCGGCTGCGCAGAACCCGTGCGAAGCGCTGTGCCTCGTCGGCGAACTGCGCGTACGTGTAGCGGCGGTCGCCGTGGATGATCGCGGTGCGATCCGGGAACACGGACGACGATCGTTCGAGGAACCGCAGCGGGCTGAGCGGGGTGTGGTTCGCCGTTCGGGCGGCGGAGCTGGACGTGAGGGTGGACGACGGGGTGGACACGGATACCTCCGGAACTTCGGCACTCGGTCGGTGTACGCCATTGTGATCGCTGCAACACCGGAACGGGTGGAGGTTATGGGTCACGGGAGATCCCCCGCTACCCTCCGAAGTGGGTATTCGTGGTCTCGGAGGTGGTTCCGGTGAGTTCTGTGTCGGAGAAGCTCGGGACGTCGACTGCTGCGCCGACGCGGCCGGGCCGGCACGCGCAGCTGCGGCCGAGCGACGAGGACGCGCTGCGCGCCGAGCTGCGCCGGCTGCAGACCTCCACGGGGATGCCCGTGCTGTTCGGCGGCACCGTGCACGGCGGGGACATGCTCCTGTCCGGGTTCGTCGGCACGCGCAGCGGCATCCTCCGCGACCTGGTGATCAGCTCCGAGTGCGGGCTCGGCGGCAAGGTGGTCGCCGAGCAGCGGCCCGGCGCGGTGTCGGACTACTTCAACTCCCGCCAGATCTCCCACGAGTACGACCGTGAGGTCGCGGGTGAGGGCATCGAGTCGCTGCTCGCCGTGCCGGTGGTGGTGCGCCGCCGCACCCGCGCCGCCCTGTACGGCGGCCTGCGCACCAACCTGCCCATCGGCGACGTCGTCGTCGAGCAGGTGCTGCGGTCGGCCCGCACCCTCGCCCGCGAAATCGAGATCCGTGACGAGGTGGACCGGCGGGTCGCCCTCCTCGACAACGCCCGCGCCGCGGCCCCGCCGGTCGTGTCCGCGGCGGTGTCGGAGGGCATCACCGAGAGCTACCTGGCCCTGCGGGAGATCGCGGCACAGACGTCCGACCCGGCGATCGAAGCGCGCCTGCGGGAGGTCGAGGAGAAGCTGCGGACGCTGACCGGTGGGAACGCGGCACCGGCGGTGCGGCTGTCGGCGCGGGAGCGGGACGTGCTGGCGTACGTGGCGCTCGGGTGCCGCAACGCCGAGATCGCCGAGCGGCTGGCGCTGAGCGTGGAGACCGTCAAGAGCTACATGCGCAACCTGATGGGCAAGCTCGAGGTGGGCAGCCGGCACGAGGCCGTCGTCGAGGCCCGCCGGCAGGGCCTGCTGCCCTAGCGAAGCTTTGTCGCAGCCCACCTGCGTAGCGGACCGAGTCGGATTCCCGGCTCGGCGCCAGCCGGTAGCGGTGGGCAGCACCGGTATCGGATGAGCTTCTTCAACAGATCTTCACGGGATTTCGTGCCCGACTACAGAAGTGGACACCTACGGTGGGTGAACCCGCCGCAACCGCGGTCGGAGAAGGCGCCGGTGGCGCGCGCATGCCTCCGAGGTGAGAGATGTCTGCACCCGAAGCTGGTTCTGCGGAATCCGTAGGTGGATCGGGTGGTTCGACCCAGGCCCCGCTGCTGACGGCAGAGGGGGTCGAGAAGAGTTTCGGTCGTGGCTGGTGGCCGCGGCGGCACCGCACCGCGGTGCTGCGCGGGGCGGAACTGGAGTTGCACCCCGGCGAGGTGGTGGGGTTGGTGGGGGAGAACGGCTCGGGCAAATCGACGCTGATGAAGATTCTCGTCGGGGATCTGCGGGCCGATGCCGGCAGTGTGCGTCGTCCGCGGCGACTGGGCTATTGCCCGCAGCAGCCGGTGGTCTACGACCGGCTCACCTGCGACGAGCACTTCGAGTTGTTCGGACGGGCGTACCGGATGAGTCCGGAGGCCGCGCACCTCTCCCGCGGCCGCCTGTACACCGCGTTGGGGTTCGACCGCTACGCCGGTACCCGTGCCGACCGGTTGTCCGGCGGGACGCTGGCGAAACTGAACCTGGGGCTGGCGCTGCTGGCCGATCCGGAGGTGTTGTTGCTGGACGAGCCGTATGCCGGGTTCGACTGGGACACCTATCTGCGGTTCTGGGAGATCGTGGCGCAGCGTCAGCAGGCGGGTCGCTCGGTGCTGATCATCAGTCATTTCGTGGCGGACGAGCAACGGTTCGATCGCATCGTCGATCTGCGGGGGGGGCGGACGGTGCCGCGATGATCCTCACCCCCACCGCGCGGTCCGCGGTCGACGATGTCCGGGCGCTGAGCGG
The DNA here is from genome assembly GCF_021441945.1 of Rhodococcus sp. DMF-1. Lineage (NCBI taxonomy): Bacteria > Bacillati > Actinomycetota > Actinomycetes > Mycobacteriales > Nocardiaceae > Rhodococcus > Rhodococcus sp. DMF-1. The sequence goes on along the minus strand of NZ_CP090442.1, from coordinate 3,850,977 downwards.
CCGGTTCCTGGCCGACTACGCCCGCAACCCGGTGAATCTGCTGGTGCTGGTGGTTGTGCCGGTGGTGTTCGTGATCGTTGCGGCCGGCGCGATGGCCGATGCGGCCCGGCTGCTCGGGGGTGCGAGCGGCCCGGCGGTGGAAACGGCGACGGCCGGGTGGGCGGCGGGTTTCCTGGCCGGGATCGCGATGTACTTCCAGATCAATGCCGCCCGCGCGGCGGACCGTCGACTGGTGTCGGCGGGCCTGACGGCACGGCGGCTGGTGCTGGCCCGGCTCGGTACCGGAGTGGTGTTGGCGGTGCTGGTCTCGGCGGTGGCGTTGCTGGCGCTGGCGGTGCGGGTCGGAATCGATGCTCCGGTGCGGGTGACGGTGGGCACGATGATGTTCGCGGTGATCTATCTGGCCATCGGGGCGATGGTCGGGGCACTGGTGCGCAACCCGGTCAACGGCACCGTGCTGATCCTGTTCGTTTGGATCGTCGACGTGTTCTTCGGGCCGGCGATCGGCTCGGCGCAGCGGGTGGCCACCCGCGGATTTCCCACCCACTTCGTGACGCTGTGGATGGTGGATGTGCCTTCCCGACACGGCGGGAAGGTCGGGGACCTGGGATGGGCACTGGTGTGGATGGCCGGGGCGCTGCTGCTCGGGGCGATGGTGGTCACCGCCACCGTCGGGGGATTGCACGGGCACCGCAAGCGCACCGGCCGGGGTGGGCGGGCGGACCGGTTCTCGGTCGGTCTGACCATGGGATTGCGGGACTGGCGCCGCAATCCGGTGCTGTGGGTGCTGCTGGTGGTGGTGCCGATCGTGTTCATCGCCTTGTCGAAGGCGATGACCGTCCCCGAGTTCGGAATGTTCTCCCTGGTCGAGGACGGACAGGCGGTGACGGAGGTGTTCTGGCTGCCGGACGTGCATGCCGGGACCATGACTCCGATCGCGATTGCGTCGCTGTCGGCGCTGGCCGGGTTGTTCGTGGTGCTCGATGCGCGCAGCGGTGATCGGCGACTGTCGCTGGCCGGCTTCGGCGCCGGGGTGCTGCTGGCGGTCCGGTTGACGGTGATCGCGGTGGCGGCGATGGTGGTGACCGCCTCGTCGTTGCTGGTCACCGCCGCGGTGTTCGATGCCCGTCAGTGGGGCCTGTACGCGGCCGGGAATCTACTGCTGGCATGGACCTACGGGCTGGTGGGCGTGTGCCTCGGGCCGCTGTTCGGGCGGGTCGGCGGCGTGTTCATCGCGTTCTTGGTGCCCTTCCTGGATCTGGGGATCGGGCAGAGTCCGATGCTTCGTCCGCAGCCGCCGCAGTGGGCGCAGCTGCTGCCCGGCTACGGCGCGACCCGGATGATCCTCGACGGCGGGCTGACCGACAGCTTCGACACCGCCGGCCCGCTGCTGGCCGCGTTGGGGTGGCTGGTCGGGCTCACCGCGGTGGCGGCCTGGTTGTTCCGCCGGGCCCCGGCAAGCACACCGCGGCCCGGCGCCGGGCTCTGAACCACCCGGCAGGTCAGTAGCTGGCAACGGTGAGCAGCGCGACCGTGTCGGCGACGGCGTCGATCCGGTGCCGGGTGCGGGGCAGGGCGATCAGGTCCCCGCCGCGCCCGTCCCAGCTCGCCTGGTCGGCGACGACCCGCAACCGCCCGCGCAGGATGTACACCGTTGCCTCACCGGGACCGACGTGCTCGGCCGTGGACTGCCCGGCCTGCAACACCATCAGAGTCTGCCGCAGCACATGGTCGTGCCCACCGTAAACGGTTTCGGCACTTCGACCGCTGGATGCGGTGGCGGCATGCGCGGCCAGGTGCCGGGCGAGCGCGTCGAGCGAGAGCTTCCTCATCGCCGCCCCCGTCCGCTGGTGCCGGCCTGCGCGGTACCGCGGGCAGGGATGGTGCGCGCGGTGCTGCGGGCACCTGCGGCGGCGGTGGCGGGCAGGCGCACGGTGAATCGGGCGCCGGTTCCGGGTCCGCCGCTGGAGGCGGTCAGCGTACCGCCGTGGGCCTCGACCAGGGCGCGGGCGATGGTCAACCCGATGCCGCTGCCCCCTTCTTGCCGGCGACGGGAGGGGTCGGCACGGTAGAACCGGTCGAACAGGTGTCTCAGGTGTTCGGGGGCGATGCCGTCGCCGGTGTCTGTAACGGTGATCTCGACGTCGCTGTCGACGGTGGTGGCGGCGAGGGTGACCGTGCCCCCGGTCGGCGTGTGCCGCAGGGCGTTGTCGAGCAGATTGCCCAGCACCTGCCCGATCCGATCCGGGTCGGCCGTGACCGCGTCGGGGTGCTCGACGTCTTCGACAAGCGCAACGCCCTTGGCGGCGTAGCGGTCGGCGGCGACGCGGACGGCGGCGTCGACGAGGGAGCGGGTGTCGGTGCGCGCGGGCGTGACGGACAGCCGGCCTTCTTCGGCACGGGAGACGGCGCCCATGTCCTCGGCAAGCCGTCCGAGCCGGGCAGTGCTCGACCGTAGGACCGCGAGGGTCTCGGCGTCGGGAACCCGGATGCCGTCTTCGAGGGCCTCGATGTGGGCATCGAGTGTGGCCAGCGGGGTGCGCATCTCGTGCGCGAGATCCGAGAGCATGCGCCGCCGGGTGGTTTCCACCGAGTCCAGCCGATCGGCGAGCTTGTTGAATGTTTCGGCGAGCTGGTCGAACTCGTGGCCGAGACCGGGGCCGGGCAGACGCACGTCGTAGTGGCCGCCGGCGATCTCGGTGGCCGAGGTGGCCACGCCGGTGACCGAGCGCTGCACCCTGCGGGTGAAATACCAGCTCACCGCCAGCGCCATCAGCGCCGAGACCACCAGCGCGATGGCCAACGAGATGATCATCGCCGAAGTGAACGCCTCCTCGACGTGCGCCGCCTCGGTCGAGACGTGCTCGATACCGGCCTGCTGGAGGTGATTGTGGAACAGTCCCGGGGCGACGGCGGCGGCCACCAGCCAGGCGCTGATTGCGCCGCCGACGACGACGATCGCTTGCGCGGCCAGTAGTCGGCTGCCGAAGCCTGCACTGCGACGCCCGGACCTCCGTCCTGCGGCCGCGGGTGGGGTCGTCATTGCCCGGCTCCCATGCGGTATCCGACCCCACGCACGGTGCGGACGAACACCCCGCGGGTGGCGTCGTCACCGAGCTTGCGACGCAGATGCCCGATGTGCACGTCGACCAGGTGTTCGTCACCGACCCAGCTCGGCCCCCACACCGCGGTGATGAGCTGCGCCCGGGTGAACACGACGTGGGGGTGCGCCGACAGCGCAGCGAGGATGTCGAATTCGGTGCGGGTCAATGCGATCGGGACGCCGTCGACCCACACCTCGCGTCCGGCGGCATCGAGGGTCAATGATCCGAAGGTACGGCGGCCGGTGTCGGCGCCGGACGACGCAGACGCAATGCTGTCGCCGGTCGAGGGCCGGGGGCGACGCAGCATTGCCTGGATGCGGGCGATGAGTTCGCGGGGGCTGAAGGGTTTGGTCATGTAGTCGTCGGCGCCGACCGAGAGCCCCACGAGGGTGTCGATCTCGTCGGCGCGGGCGGTGAGCATCACGACATAGGCATCGGAGAACGTGCGCAGCTGCCGGCACACCTCGATCCCGTCCAGACGCGGCAACCCCAGATCGAGCACCACGACATCCGGATCGACCTGGCGGGCACGCTCGACGGCAGCGAGCCCGTCGTGTACGAGCGTGATCTCGAAGCCGGCGCGTTCGAGGTAGGTGCCTACCACCGTGGCCAGCGCCATTTCGTCTTCGACGACCAGCGCCCGCAGACCGGTCGGGGGGCCCGGTGCGGTCGCGGCGGGTACAGGGACGAGCTGATCGGAACCGGAGGCCATGGTCCTATCGTGGCCGTCGCAGCAGGCTGGTGGCGACGTTCTTCAGCGAACCTTCATCGAACCCCCACCCCCGGCGTCGGGTAACGCACCCAGACTCGGATGCGAGACTTTCGAGAAGGGAGCAGCCGTGATGTGGGGTACGGGTGCGATGGGCTGGGCCGGCTGGATGGTCATGGGGCTGGTGATGATCGGTTTCTGGGCCCTGGTGGTCTTCGGCATCGCCGCAGTGTTCCGCACCGGTAAGCCACCGCGCCCGACATCGGGGGATCCACTGCGCGTCCTCGACGACCGGTTCGCCCGGGGCGAGATCGACGCCGAGGAGTACCGGGCCCGGCGTCGGGCCCTGCGTCCCCAACCGTGAGTGGCGCCGACCCCGTGTCGTGCGTTGTCGTCGCCAGTCGATCCAGGAGATCGTGTGATGCAGATGTCCCGCCGTTCGTTTCTGCTCGGTGCGTCCGCAGCCGCCGGGGCGATGGCCCTCGGTGGGCTGACCGGCTGCGCCCGCCCCGGTGTGGCGGGAGATCCGGTCGGGCCGAGTGCCGAGGTGGTGCGCCGGCTCGAGGCCCAGCGCCGTACCGCAGGGCAGACGGTGGTCGCCGCGCAGGTGACAGCGCGGCCGGTGCAGGTCGAACTCGGCGGTGCGGTGGTGTCGACCTGGGGATACGGTGACTCGTTGCCCGGTCCGCTGCTGCGAGCCGGAGCCGGAGATCTGCTGCGAGTGCAGGTCGACAATCGGCTCGACGTCGACACCAGCATCCACTTCCACGGCATCGCGATGAGCAACGACATGGACGGGGTCCCGGGACTCACGCAGCAGCCCATCACGGCCGGGGAGTCGTTCACGTACGAATTCACCGCCCCGCACCCAGGCACCTACTTCTACCACTCGCACAGCGGGCTGCAACTCGACCGCGGACTGTACGGAGTGGTGGTGATCGACGATCCGGCCGAGCCAGGCGGTTACGACGACGAATGGGTCGTCGTGCTCGACGACTGGGTCGACGGCACCGGTCGAACCCCCGAGGATGTCGCCCGCGAGCTCGGCATGCCGGCCCCCGGCCGGCCCGCCCCCCGCACGGGTGGGATGGGCTCGATGATGGACCACGGCGCGATGGGCGACATGGGCTCGATGATGGGTGCAGAGAGCATGCGCTCGGACCTGCTCGGCGGCGCCGGCGATGTGAACTACCCGTACTACCTGCTCAACGGCCGCACCCCTGTCGACCCGGTGACCTTGACCGCCGCGCCGGGACAGCGGGTGCGGATCCGGCTGGTCAATGCCGCCTCGGACACCGCCTTTCGCGTCGGGCTCGGCGGACATGCGATGACCGTCACCCACAGCGACGCCTTTCCTGTGACACCGGTCGACACCGACGCGGTGTTGCTCGGCATGGGCGAACGGTTGGATGTGCTGGTCACCCTCGCCGACGGGGTGTTCCCGCTCTTCGCCGACGCCGAAGGCAAACCCGGTCATGCGGTGGCCGTTGTGCGCACCGCCGCCGGGACAGCCACCACCGATACCCGGCCCGACGAGCTGGATCGACTGGTGCTGCTCGGTACCGACCTGTCCCCGGCCGAGCAGGTTCGCCTGCCCCGACGCTCCCACGACAACTACCTGAGCGTCGACATGGGCGGCACGATGATGCCGTACCGGTGGATGCTCAACGGCGCCACCTTCCCCGACGCCGCGCCGCTGACCGTCGCCGAGGGACAACGGGTGCGGATGCGGCTGCGGAACATGTCCGACATGTTCCATCCGATGCACCTGCACGGCCACACCTTCGCCCTGGTCGACGGCGGAGCCCGCAAGGACACCGTGACGGTGCGCCCGATGCAGACCGTGGAGATCGAGTTCGACGCCGACAACCCCGGCCAGTGGGCCCTGCACTGCCACAACGCCTACCACCAGGAAGCCGGGATGATGACGACCCTGTCCTACCGCGCCTGAAGAAGCGCCTGGAGACAACGGAGCCTGCGTATGACAACTCCTCCCGGTGACCGTCCCGGCACCGCCGAAGCCACGAGTATCCCCTCGGCGGCCCTGCCGTCACACAAGCGTCCGCTGGCCGCAGCCTGGAACGCCGTGTCCGCGACCCTCGGCGCGGTGATGGGGCTCGTGCCGCACGTGCTGCATCACGTGGGCCTGATCGCCGGCGCCGCGCTGGTCACCGGAGCCGGGGGCAACCTGTTGTTCTTCGCCCTCGGGGTGGTGCTCTCGATTCCGTTGCTGCGCCGACTGTATCGGCGGTTCGCCACCTGGAAGGCCCCAACGATCGCCCTGGTGGTGTTCGCGGTGATGTTCGCGTTGTCGGCGTTCGTGATCGGACCGGCCCTGACCGGCCGCTCGGATCCCGATCCGGCGCCGGGACCGAGTCCGGTGCCGACCTCCACCGTTCCGGCCGACCACGGCGAACACCACGGCGGTTGAGCAACTGGCACCGCAGGATCGGCCGGTACGGGTCCGGGCCACCTGCGATGCCCACCTCCGAATCTTCAACCGATCTTCACGGAACCGCCAGCCGAAACACGTACCGGGACCGGAAGAGTCATCGGTGGGCGTGGTACTTCCACCCGCACATCGCCGATCCGAGGAGGCGAGATGGTCGACGCGCCGGGAGTGAACATCACCGGAGTCGAACGCGTGGGGCGGATGTTCCTCGGCGGCGCCACCGGATGGACCGTCGTGCCGGCGGTGCTGCCGCCGGCGGCCGGGGTGGACCTGCCGGTCACCGCAGCGATCGGACACTGGCCGCTGTACCACGAGTTCAGCTGCGTGCCGACGTCGTCGAGGACGGAATCGCGATGAACGAGACGAACGCACACGACTGGCGTCCCAGGGAATCGGTGGCCTCCGACCCCCCGACGGAACCGGCGGGCACCGGGGGACGGATCCGTCACCGCTGGATGATGCTCGTCTGCTGCGTACCGATGTTGATCATTGCCGGGGTGCTGGTAGTGACCGGAAATGTGAGCGTCGGCGGGCTCGTGTTCGCGGTCGTCTGCGTGGCGATGATGGCGATGATGATGGCCTCAGCCGGCAGTCACCGCCATTGACCGTCCCCGAACTGCTGCCGGAGGTGCAAGGTGAACGTCATCGGTGAGCCGGTTGCGTCCCGACCGTCTCTTCGGTCCCGACGTCGGCGCCGGAGTGCGGTGACCGCCACGGTCTTTCTCACGGCGGTGGCGCTGGCAGGGTGTTCCGAGGAAAGCGGTCCCACCCCGGGTCCGGCCTCGACGGCGGCCACCTCCGGCCCGCCCGGGCCTGTGACCGGGTCGGTGTGGGTCGCCGACGAGGACGGCAACAGCCTCACGGTCCTGGACGCGGCCACCGACGAGGTGGTGACGACCGTGACCGGGGTGGACTCCCCGCACAATGTTCAGGTCGGGCGCGACGGTGCGACCGTGTACACCGTCAGCGGTGACGACCGGGTGATCGAGATCGATCCCGCCACCTATGCGGTGCGCGCCGTCGCGCCCACCGGTGCAGCGCCGGCACACGTGATCGACGCACCCAACGGCAAGGTGTACGTCACCGATGCGGGGAACGGCACGGTCTCGGTGTTCGCGACCCCCGGACTGCAGCCGGCAGGGCGAATCGAGCTCGGCGGGATGCCGCACGGTCTGCGGCCCGCGGCCGGCGGCTCGGTGATCGTGGTCGCCGACACCGCAGCCGGCGTGGTGCACGTGATCGACCCGGCCGCCGATCGGGCCATCGGGGCGGTACCCGTCGGCGCCGCCCCGGCTCAGGTCGCGGTCACCGGCGACGGACGGTTCGCCTACGCCGGGACCACCGAGCCGGCCGCGGTGGTCAAGGTGGATCTCGCTGCCCGCCTGGTCGTGGGTGCCGCTCCGGTGCCGGCCGCGCCCGTGCAGCTGTACCTGTCCCCGGACGAGAAGACCGTGGTCTCCGCAGACCAGGGCACCCGGCAGCAGCCCGGGAGCACCCTCTCGGTGATCGATACAGCCGAGATGACGATCCGCGGGGCGGTCGGCACCGGCGCCGGTCCGCACGGGGTGGTGATCGATCCCTCGGGTACGCGGGCGTGGGTGACGAACACTTACGACGACACGGTGTCCGTGGTCGATCTGCCCAGCCTGTCCGTGGTGGCGACCGTGCCGGTGGGCGAGCGGCCCAACGGGGTCAGTTTCTCTCCCCGCTCGCCTGCGGTGGCCGGCAGCCGCACCCAGTTACCGCTTCCCACGTCGACCACCCCCGGTCACGGCACCGACGAGGGGGCCGAGCGAGAGCATTCGGACGAACACGGACCCTGACCCGAGACCCGGAGTTCTTCAACGAATCTTCATCCAACCGCCAGAAGATGCCACGGCGGGGCCGAGCAGACTCGGACACGGTCGGCGACGAGCGTGTATCGGTGCCGACCATCGGTAGCGGTATCGGAGCATCGCACCGCGCAGAGGGCGGGCATTGCGTGCCCGGCCATGAGAGGGAGGGACCGGATCGTATGAACCGAACCACCGTTCTGGAAGTAGGCGGCCTGCACTGGGCGACGTCGACGTCGGCCATCGAATCCACCTTGCTGCGCCGACCGGGGGTGTCCGCGGTGGAGGCGAATGCGGTGAATCAGACCGCCACTGTCACCTACGACTCCGACCGCACGTCGGTGGTGGAGCTGTCGGGGTGGGTGCGGGACTGCGGCTATCACTGCGCCGGACGGTCGGTGCCCGAGCACGTGTGCGACCCGATGAGCGAACCGGCTCCCGGCCCCGGCGCACCCGCACATCCCCCGCACCCGGCGGCGCACAGCCACGTCGAACAACAGGGACCTGCCGGGAAGGAGCACCGCCCCCACGCCGAGCACGGCACCCGCTCCGCCCAGGAGATGATGGGTCACGGCGGGCATGCGGGGATGTCGATGGATGCGATGGTTCGGGACATGCGCAACCGGTTCCTGGTGGCGCTGGCGCTGTCGATTCCGATCATGTTGTGGTCGCCGATGGGCCGCGACATGTTCGGTTTCACGACGCCGGCGCCTTTCGGGTTGCGCGACGACGTGTTCGCCCTGGTGCTGAGCCTGCCGGTGATCTTCTATTCGTCCTGGATCTTCTTCGACGGCGCCTACCGGGCTCTGAAGGCCCGGACCCTGGACATGATGGTGCTCGTCGCCGTCGCCATCGGCGCCGGCTGGCTCTACAGCGTGGGCGTGACCCTGACCGGCGGCGGCGAGGTGTTCTACGAGGCCGCTTCCGTGCTGGCGAGTTTCGTGTTGCTCGGGCACTGGTTCGAGATGCGTGCTCGCGGCGGCGCCAACGATGCCATCCGCACCCTGCTCGAACTCGCGCCCCCGAAGGCGGTGGTGCTGCGCGGCGGTGAGCCGGTGGAGGTCCCCACCGCCGAGGTCGTGGTCGGGGATCTGCTGCTGATCCGGCCGGGGGCGAAGATCCCGGTCGACGGTGTCGTCGTCGAGGGCAGCTCCGAGGTCGACGAGTCGATGGTCACCGGTGAGTCCCTGCCGGTGACCAAGGCCGAAGGCGCGGAGGTGATCGGTGCGTCGATCAACACCACCGGCACCCTGCGGGTCCGGGCGACCAAGGTCGGCTCCGACACGGCCCTCGCCCAGATCGTCGCCCTGGTGCAGGAGGCGCAGAACTCGAAGGCGCCCGGTCAGCGCCTGGCCGATCGGGCCGCGTTCTGGCTGGTCTTGGTCGCCCTGATCGGCGGGGTGAGCACCTTCCTGGTGTGGTGGCTCGTCGACGGTGACGTGCAGAGGGCGCTGCTGTTCGCGATCACCGTCGTGGTGATCACCTGCCCCGACGCGCTGGGGCTGGCCACCCCGACGGCGATCATGGTCGGCACCGGCCTGGGCGCCAAGCGCGGCGTGCTGTTCAAGAACGCCACCGCCCTCGAGACCTCGGCGCGGATCGACACGGTCGTGATGGACAAGACCGGCACCTTGACCAAGGGCGAGCCGGAGGTCACCGACGTCGTGGCCGACGGGCTGCCGGAGGACGAGATGCTGGCCTTGGTGACCGCGGTCGAACGCGAATCGGAGCATCCCCTGGCGGGGGCGATCGTGCGCTACGCGACCGCCCGTGACATTCCAGAGGTGTCGTTGGGGCACTTCCGCAACGTGCCCGGTCACGGCGCGGTCGCCGAGGTGGCGGGCCGGCGGGTGGCCGTGGGCAACCGCAAGCTGATGGTGGCCGAGAACGTCGACTTCGGCGCGTTGACGGACCGGCGCGACCAGCTGGCCTCGACCGGGCGTACCGCGGTGCTCGTGGCGGTCGACGGCCGCGGCGTCGGGGTGGTCGCCCTGGCCGACGCCGCCCGGGAGACCTCGGCCGAGGCGGTGGCGTCGCTGCACGATCTCGGCATCGAGGTGGTCATGCTCTCCGGCGACAACGAGGCCACGGCCCGGCGTATCGCCGGGCAGTTGGGCATCGACACCGTCATCGCCGAGGTGCTGCCCGGTGACAAGGCCGACAAGATCGCCGAACTGCAACGCGGCGGGAAGAAGGTCGCGATGGTCGGCGACGGTGTCAACGATGCCCCGGCCCTTGCGCAGGCGGATCTGGGCATTGCCATCGGTGCCGGCACCGATGTCGCGATCGAAACCGCCGACCTGGTGCTGATGCGTTCGGACCCGCTGGATGTGCCGATCGCGCTGCGCATCGGCCGCGGCACCTTGCGCAAGATGCGGCAGAATCTCGGTTGGGCGATCGGTTACAACACCATTGCGCTGCCGATCGCCGCCGGCGTGTTCGAACCCGCCTTCGGACTGGTGCTCCGCCCGGAGATCGCGGCGCTGTCGATGTCCGGCTCGAGTCTGATCGTCGCGGTCAACGCGCTGATGCTCAAGCGGCTGCAACTGCCGTCCCCACCGCAGGAGCAGCCGGCCCCGCGCCCGGCGCCGGAGCCGATTCCCACCAGTCCGCGCCGCTGATCCTTTTCGGGCCGCTGATCCTTTTCGGGGTGCCGGTGCATCAGTGGGCACCGACGAGAAGTCGGGTGGGCCGGCGTGGCGGTAGAATCGGTGGTGTGGTCCTCGTATACGAGATCGCGCTCGTGCTGGTGGCCGTGCTGATCGTCTGGTTCTCGGTCTATGTGCTGTACCGCCTGGTCACCGACGACTCCACCGGTCGCCACTACCGTCGCTGACACCGCCGCTTCCGGTCCCTGCGCAGCGGACGTGGGCGGAGCGATCGAATCCGATTGCAGGGGTCACGCTTTCGGGTCCGGACGATGGGTGTGCAAGGCGTCGAGACGGCGCCGGTATTCGTCCTCGTCGATCTCGCCCCGGGCGAAGCGCATGGCTACGACCTCTTCCGGCGTCGGGGCATAGCCCGACGGGGGCGGTGTCGACCGGGGAGCCGCGGCGCGCACCAGCATCACGATTCCGACGATCACCAGGGCCCAGAACGCCACCATCCCGACTGTCATGAGCACATAACCCCAACCGCTCATGCCGTCGCCGTACCAGAACATCATCGTCAACCACCCTTCCTCGGTCGGTGCCCGTGCACCGACTGTCCGGCCCCCGCACAGGGCCCACAGTGCCGGTCCCGTGCTCAGCGGCGCGATCCCGGTTCTGCGCTGTCCACGGTGCCCGGCCCGGGTGCGTTCTTCTCCGTCGTTTTCGTGAAGATCTGCTCAAGAACTCCGGTGACGGCCGCTCGGACGCCCGGGTGGAGTTCTTCAGGAAATCTTCACAGAATGGTCCGGGCTGCCACCGGGTGCAGCTGCCAGGCTCGGATCCGAACAAGGTGCACCGGCTCACCGGCCGGTCTGCAGCGCCGGCGCCCGCAGTGGTCCGCGTCCCGACGAGGGGCCCGTAACGGGACCGGGTTTGCCGCCTCCCCTGTGAGGGGATGCTTGCGATATCGCCACCGCGGGGCCTGCCGGTGCGCGTACACAACGGAAAGGAATGTGCTTGTGAGGAAGAAGTCCCTGGCCACCGGCGCGGTGGCAGTTGCCGCGGCGCTCACCCTGGCCGCCTGCAGCGACTCCGGCAACGATCAGGCCTCGCAGGCGAGCCCGTCGGCGACGGCGACCGCGAGTGCCTCCGCCGAGGCTGCCGCCGACCACAACCAAGCCGACGTGACCTTCGCCCAACAGATGATTCCGCACCACAGCCAAGCCATCGAGATGAGCGATGTCATCCTGGCCAAGGAGGGCATCGACCCACGGGTCACCGAACTCGCCCAGCAGATCAAGGCCGCCCAGGGTCCGGAGATCGAACAGCTGCAGAGCTGGCTCGCCGACTGGGGGCAGCCCACCATGCCCATGGGCACGACCAGCATGCCGATGACCACACCGAACATGCCCATGTCGTCACCCGGCATGGAGATGCCCGGTCACGACATGCCCATGCAGTCCACCCCCATGCCCGGCGGCGGACAGATGGGCGGCGGCATGAGCGGAATGATGTCGGCCGAAGACATGGCCGCGCTGCAGAACGCGGAAGGCGTCGACGCCTCCCGCCTGTTCCTGACCCAGATGATCGAACATCACCGCGGCGCGATCGAAATGGCGCAGACCGAGATCGATACCGGGCAGAATCCCGAGGCGGTGGCCATGGCCCGCACCATCGCCGAGACCCAGCAGCAGGAGATCGCGACGATGGAGAACATCCTGTCCTCGTTGTGATCACGAGAGAGTCGGTGAGCTCGCGGGACCGACACGGCAAGGCCCGGCACACACGTGTGCCGGGCCTTACCGGTTTGCTGGGCCGCAGCGCGGCCGGTCGCGTCAGGTCAGGGTGTACAAGGCCTCGGCGGTAGCGGCGTAGGCGGTGTCGAACCCTGTGGCGGTCAGCGCCTCCACCGCCCCGACGAAGACCCGCTGCTCCCAGGCGGCTCCGTCCCGGCTGCGCCAGGCGTAGCCGTCGGTGTCGATGCCCCACAGTCCGTCGCCGGTGCCGGTGAGCAGCACGAGGGCGGGTGTGTCCTCGACCGGGGTGAAGGTGTGTGCCAGGTCGGTGCTGCGCTCGAGCCCGGCCGGCGTGATCGCCCACACCGTGGCCGGGGTCAGCGCCAGGGCCGCAGCCGCCACGGGAGCACCGGCGCTCCAGGTGGTGCCGGCGTCGGTGGATACCCGGATCCCGCGGGTGCCGTCGAAACCGACCACCACCGTGCCGTCCGTGGCCAGAGCATGAAAGTCCACCTCTCCGACCAGGGACCGATCGGTCCAGGTGCGCCCGCCGTCGTCGCTACGGCGCAGTCCCAGCGGGTTCGGACCGGGGTTCGACGGCCCCGGGTGGCCCGAGGCGACCAGGACGTCGCTGCCGGGCACCCCGGCCAGCCCCATCAAGTCGTCGTCGGAGGTGCCGACCTCGGTGGTGGTGCCGGACGGCGCGAGAGCGACCAGTCCGCTGTGGGTGCCGGCCAGGATAGTGCCGGCGGAATCGACGGTCAGCCCGTGCACGTGATCGAGCGTCGGGGACAACGCAACGTGCGGTGCGACGACAGCGCCGGGAGGTGCGGTCGCCGCGCTCCGGGTGTCGGGGGACGAGCACCCTGCCACGAGCAAGGCGGCTGCGGCAATTGCCGACACGGCGCCCGGCAGGCGGGACACAGACATACGGGGATTCCTCTCTTCGGGCCGGACGAAAGGGTGCCGGCGGGGGCATCATGCCGAGGCCGAGACCTGCTCGTCGGTCGGCGTCGGGGGTGGCGCGGTGAGCCGGCCGGTGCGGTGGAGCAGAAACAGCGCTGCCGCGCACCCGATCCCGATCGCGGTGAGCAGCACCCAGATCAGCCATTCCAGGCCGGCGTCGGCGGCCCACCCGAACACCGCCCCGGTGCCGAGGTTGCCCAGCAGGATGCCGACCCCGACGACGGTGTTGTAGAACCCGTAGTGGGTGGCCACAAGCCGGTTCCCGGAGAGTGCGACGACGGTGTCCATCTCGAACGGGAACACCGCCGCCGTACCGACGGAGAGGATCACCGCCGACAGCACCAACGCCCCCGCGGCCATCGCCCAGCCGGTCCCAGTGGGGGAAGAGAACACCGCTACGGGTACGAACGCGGTCGCCATGACCACCATCCCGACGGCCAGGCTGCGTCCGGGTCCCCACCGGTTGCCGCACCAAGAAGTGATACGTAGCTGCCCGGCGATCGCCACCAGCCCGGAGACCGCGAACAGCGAGGTCACGAGCACCGTGGCCGATACCTGGTCCGGGGCGACGACCTCGGCCTGCAGCGGCAGGGCCAGATACACCTGGAACGAGAGAACGTACGAGCCGATCATCGCCGCCGCGAACAGCACGAACGACCTGTTGGTCACCACCGTGCGCCAGTCGTCGAGTATCGAGGGGCGGGGTCCGGCAGGGGTAGTGGCCTCGACGGTCTGCGCCGGCAGCGCTCGGATCTGCGTCAGCGTCAGCGCCGCGAATACCGCCGCTGCCACCAGCGCGGTGATCCGGAAGTCCACCGCGGTCAACGCCAGACCGACCAGCGGACCGAGCAGGATCCCGGCCTGGTAGAAGACGTTGAACACCGCGAAGGCCTCGACGCGGCGGGGCCCGGCGTCTGCGGCCAGGTATGCCCGCACCGCGGGGTTGAACAACGCGCCGGCGAATCCGGTGGCTGCTGCGGCCACCAGCACCGCCGGCAGCGAGTCGACGGCGGCGAGCAGCACGAACCCTGCGGTCCGTAGCAGGCAACCGGCGACGATGAGCGGCTTGTAACCCAGCCGGTCGGCCAGGGTGCCGCCCACCAGGAACATGCCCTGCTGGGAGAAGTTGCGCACCCCCAGCACCAACCCGACGGCCCAGGCTGCCAATCCGAGCGGTCCGGCCAGGTAGCTCGCCAGGTACGGCATGAGCATGTAGAAGCCGACGTTGATGGAGAACTGGTTGACCATCAGCACCTGGCTGGGGCGGTCGAAACTGCGGAATCGGGTGATCAGCGCCTTCACGACCGCAACTCCGCGGGGTCGACGACGGTGGCGCACCGCGTCCACGAGCGTACGACGCGGTCGGTGGGATGGTCGATGGTCATCGGTTCGGTCGGCGCCGGTCCGTCCAGCAGGCCGTGCTCGGCGCAGAAGTCGTCGTTGTAGACGGTGTCGAAGTACCGCTGGGGGCCGTCGGGGAAGATCGCGGCGATCCGAAGGTCGGGGGCGTGGGTGCGGGCGAGCCAGCCGGCGGCCAGGGCGACCGCCCCCACACTCCAGCCCCCGCTGGCGTGGTGAGTGGCGGCCAGGGTGCGGCACGACCACACCGCTTCCCGCGGAGCGACCCAGTGCACCTCGTCGAACGCGCCGTAGTCGATATTGCCCGGATGGATGCTCGAGCCCAACCCGCGCATCAGGCGGGAGGTGACCGGCTGGCCGAACAGGGCCGAGCCGACGGTGTCGACGCCCACCAGTTTCAACTGGGGGCAGAACTGGCGCAGCACCCGGGCGATGCCGGCCGAATGCCCACCGGTACCGACCGAGCAGACGAGTATGTCCACGCGACCGAGCTGGCCGAGCAGTTCCAGGGCCAGTGACTGGTAGGCCTCGACGTTGTCGGGGTTGTTGTACTGATCCGGGCACCAGGAGCCGGGGTGGGCCTCGAGCAGCTGACGCACCCGGTCCCGCCGGGCTTGTTGCCATCCGCCGGTCGGGTGCGGTTCGGTGACGAGCTCCACGTCGGCACCATAGGCGGCGAGCATGCGACGGATGATCGGTTCGAGACCGGGGTCGGTGACCACGGTCACCGGGTGACCGTGGACGATGCCGGCCAGCGCCAGGCCGAGTCCGAGAGTGCCGCTGCTCGACTCGATGATGCGGGCCCCGGGGGCCAGCTCGCCCCGGCTGCGGGCGCGTTCGACCATGTGCAGGGCGGGGCGGTCCTTCATGCCGCCCGGGTTGTTCCCTTCGAGCTTGGCCCAGAACCCGGCGCCGGCATCGGCGAAGGGTTCACCGATCCACAGCACCGGCGTGTTGCCGACCATGGTGGTCGGCTCCGGGCAGCACGGGGCAGAGGTCAACAGCCGAGCCGACGATTGCGGCGGAGTGGAAACGGGGAAGACAGCACTGTTCATGACGAGTCATCTCTGTGGTGGCGCGCAATGAGCGCACGATGCGATGGGCAGCACGAGACGGGCCGACAGGGGGTCCCTGCGGCCGGTCCGCTGCCGATCAGCACCTGCTGATACAGAGTTCGTCGAGGATCGCCCGGCCGCTGCGGGCCGGGGCGGGCGCCGGTGGCGGGGCCCGCGACAGGGTCGGGGCGTGCCGCCGGGCGATCGCGGCCGTAACCACCACCGCGACCACCGTGACCACCGCGATCGGACGCCCGGCGTTGTCCGCACGAGGGCCGAGGAACAGTTGATCGTGGTGAGGATCGAGGCCGGACGAGTCGTGATCGACATGGGCATGCCCGGGCGCCGTTTCCGCACCGGGTTGCGCGGTCGCACTCACGTGCACATCGTCGTGATGATGGCCGTCCGCCACGGTGAGACCGCACTGCACCAGGGTGTAGCCGAGAAGGTAGAGGACGACCAATGCGACCGCGGTCCGCAGGGGCGGAGAAGTCGATCGGGCCGTCACAACTTCCCGACTGTAGCAGTGCAGCACCGGCGACCCGGCCGACCGTACATCCCGTCGCCCCGTTTCGGCACCCGCTCCGACACTGCTGGGTCAGTGGGTGAGGATGCGATTACAGAGACACAAGTGATGAAAGTGCACTAGCGTTACGGTGTGTCGCCTTGACAAACCCCCATATACCTCTCCAATCGGACATTTCTCGTGAGGCGGCGGGAGGAAGTGCCATGCACCGCACGCACAGCGGCCGGTGGGCCGCGTTGATCCTGGGAGCGTCGACGGCGGGACTGACGGTCCCGTTGCTCACGGCCCCGACGGCCGGAGCGACGCATCTGTCACCGGAGCCGGTGGCGGCGTCCGTGGCCGATGCGCTGACCATCACCGGAGCCGACCCGGCCGGGCAGGTGGTCGATCCCGCTCGATGGCAGACGGTGGCGAACATCGCCGCCGCCGGCGTGCGCGCCGCCCGGGACAACGGCGCACTCGACGACACGGTCGCCACCCTGCAGTCCCTGGCCGGCTGCGCGGCCCGATGGAGCGCCCAGGGCACCGGGGCAAGCCTGTTGTCGGTGTGCCGCACCGAACTGGCCGGACTGGATTACAGCATCGCTCCGCGTCTGCTGGCAGCGTTGGCCGCCGACCCCGGTACACCTACGGCACCGGGTCGTCACGGCCCCCCGGCACCGGAGCCCGGGACGCCACCCGAGGAAGACGATGCGCCGGCTGCGGGCGCACCCGATACGGCCCCCGGGAACGAGGGCGCCACCCGGCTGGAAGACCCCGGCGCCGCACCGGCAAGCCCTACCCCGCCGCGCCCGGCCGAGGGCGGGCGTTGGGGTGGGACCGGCCGGCCCGTCGCCCCGACCGCCGGGGTGATCACCTCCACCTTCGGTGACGGGCGCGGACACGGAGGCATCGACATCGCCAACACCATGGTCGCACCGATCGTCGCCGTCGCCGACGGAGAGGTCGTCAGCGCCGGACCGGCACAGGGTTACGGGTTGTGGGTACGCATCCGGCACGACGACGGCACGGTGACCACTTACGGCCACAACAACGCCAACCTGGTGAAGGTCGGGCAACGAGTCGAAGCCGGGCAGAAGATCGCCACCATCGGAGATCGCGGCAACTCCACCGGACCCCACTTGCACTTCGAGGTCGAAGACCCCTCCGGCGCCAAGACCGACCCGGCGCAGTGGCTGGCCGACCGCGGCACCCCCCTCATCGCTGCGGACTGACCTCCGAGCGGGCAACCGCACCTCCTCCTGCCGTGCCGGGACCCCGATGGTCGAGATCCCGTGAAGATCTGTTGAAGATCCCGGATCTCGCACTCGAGGCGGCACATCGGGATCGTCGGCGGGCGATAGTGGGACGATCCCTCCCCGAGGACTACTCGGCTCCAGGAAAGGTCACGGCCGTGAACATGATGGGCATGATGGACCAAGCGCACACCCTGCTGCACCAGCTGATGATGTGGCTCCACGAGATGGGTGGGATGCCCATGATGAACATGCCGATGTAGCGCCACCGCTCGTCGCATCTCGCCGACTGTCCGGGGCCCGCCCCAGCCGGCAGTTCCGGCCGTCTACAGTGGAAGATCCCAGGCGGGAACACCCCCACGGTCGCCTGCGCGGCGCGCCGCAACAGGGACCGCGTGTGCGGCGCCGGTTCACACATCCAGCGTCACCGAACACGACCATCCTCCCGGTCCGCGCTCGAGGCGCAGCCCGTGCAGCGACACGGCCTTCGGGACCGCACCCACCTGTGTGACCGAGGCGACGTCGGCCATCGAGAACCGCACTTCCGCCGTGCCGGCACCGGAGTCGACGGCCACATCGACCGGGACCTCCCCGGCCGCGTCGAGCAGGTAGACGATCTCGTCGAGTACCGCGACGAGCAGGTCCTCGTCGCCGTCGGCTGTCAGCCGGCGGGTGCGCACCCGGACCGGCCCGGCGGAGGAGGTTTCCGCGAAGCTCGCGACGGCGCCGTGCACCGCCTGCGCGATGCACTCGTCACGGGTGGGTGCCCACGCCTCGATGCGCAGGTCCGCCGTGTGCGGCACCGACCGGTATCCGCTTTCGTTCATGACGCGCTCCTGTGCAGCGGGCATTGCAGATTCTATGGTGGAACGAAGCCGCCGACGCCGCGTTCTCCGCCCCGGATCGGACAGTGATGAGGATCGTCGAGGAGACCCAGTACCGGTTCCGGATCGACCGGACCGGCGCGATGCGCGTACCCGGGATCGTCTTCGCGGCCCGGTCCCTGCTTCCCGCCGCGGAAGGAGACGAGGCGCTGACCCAGGTCGCGAACGTCGCGACCCTGCCGGGAATCGTCACCGCGTCGTTCGCCATGCCGGACGTGCACTGGGGTTACGGCTTTCCCATCGGTGGAGTTGCGGCGACGGACATCGACGACGGCGGCGTCGTCTCTCCCGGTGGGGTGGGCTTCGACATCTCGTGCGGCGTGCGGCTGCTGATCGCGCGTGACGCCGACCGGTCCGCGCTCGCGCCGCGCCTCGGGCTGCTGATGGACCGGCTCGGTCACGTCGTGCCCCGTGGCATGCAGACCCGGGGCGTGTGGGAGCTGCCGAACCGCAGCGTGCTGCATAGGGTGCTCGAGGGCGGCGCCCGGTTCGCGGTGGACCAGGGGCACGGTGTCGTCCGCGATCTCGAGCGGTGTGAGGACCGGGGCGTGTTGGCCGGCGCCGACTCGGCCGCGGTGAGCGACCGGGCCGTCGAGCGGGGCCTCGGTCAGCTCGGCAGCCTGGGGTCGGGCAACCACTTCCTCGAGGTGCAGGCCGTCGAGCAGGTCTTCGACCCGGCCGTTGCCCGGCCGATGGGTCTCGACGTGGGCACGGTGTGCGTGATGATCCACTGCGGGTCCCGCGGTCTCGGCCACCAGATCTGCACCGACCACGTACGTGAGATGGAGAAGGCGATGGGCCGCTACGAGATTCACGTTCCCGACCGACAGCTGGCGTGCGTGCCGGTCCGGTCACCGGAGGGGGAGGCGTATCTCGGGGCGATGGTGGCGGCGGCCAACTACGGCCGGGCCAACCGGCAGTTGCTCACCGAGGCGACCCGCCGGGTCTTCGAGGACACGGCCGGTACCACTCTCGACCTCCTCTACGACGTCTCGCACAACCTGGCGAAGATCGAGCGGCACGAGGTGGACGGGCAGGTCCGCACCCTGTGCGTGCACCGCAAAGGCGCGACGCGATCACTGCCGCCCCGCCATCCCGACGTCCCCGAGGACCTGGCGGACGTCGGTCAGCCCGTGCTCATTCCCGGCACGATGGGCACCGCCTCGTACGTGCTCGCCGGTGTCGCCGGGAACCCGGCGTTCTTCTCCACCGCGCACGGGGCCGGCCGGGTGCAGAGCCGGCACCGCGCCGCTCGACACACCGACGGCCGGGCGGTACGCGACGCGCTCGAGTCCCACGGCGTGCTCGTGCGGGGGAGTTCGTGGCGGGGACTGGCCGAGGAGAAGCCGCAGGCGTACAAGGACATCGACGCGGTCACGGAGGTGAGCGAGCGGGCCGGTCTGGCCCGTCGGGTCGCACGGCTCGTGCCGCTCGGCGTCGTCAAGGGGTAAGCACCCCCGCCCTGGGCCGAATGTCACATTCGGTCGACTACATCGATGCGATGTGACATTCGGTCGCCCCGCCGGGCGGTGTCGTGAGGGTCGACGTCGAAACCCGGGCGCGGCAACAGCTCTCAAGCGATACCGCGAATGGGCCACTGCGGGTCCACATCCGACACGTCGCGCCCGAGACCCGCGAGATACTCGGCGAACGTGCGTTGCCGCTCCGCGTGCCAGGCCGCCTGGTCCGTCATGATGTCCAGGTCGGCGAGCTGCGGGAAGCGGGTGCACAGCGCCCGCGCCAGTTGCCCCGCCGCGAGGGCGTCCGCCTCGGCCTGATGCGCGGCGGTCAGCGCGATGCCGTACGCATCGCAGACCGCCTGCAGGGTGCGGCTGCCCTCGCGGTCGCGGTCCATCTCGCGGTCGACGACGTACGGGTCGAACACCAGGCCCGTCTCGAGTCCCGGCAGGCCCAGCCGGCGGCCCTCGGCGTCGACCACCGTGAGGTCGTAACTGGCGTTGAACGCCACGACGATGTGATCGCGGACCCACGCCTCGCACAGCGCCTCGCGGATCTGGGTGTAGCCGGCCGTGTACTCGAGGCCCTCGGCGCGCGCCCGCTCCGTGGTCACGCCGTGGATCGCCGCCGTCTCCTCCGAGATCTCGATGCCCGGATCGAGCAGCCACGTCCGCGACGAGACGGTGTCGCCGTCGAGGACGACGACGGACGCAGTCACGATGCGCGCGACCCGCGGATCGCGGTCGGTGGTCTCGAGGTCGAACGCGCAGATCGGTCGATCGGGCCAGTGCGTCATCGGGGGGTCCTGTCGTCGGTCGGTCGGGTCGGTCACGGCGATTGTGGCCGCAGCCACCGACACCGCGCGCGGCGCGACGCCGTGCACGGGACCGGCTGGCTCCGCACGGCACGAAGGCGTACGCTGCTGGGGGTTCGTCAGGCCCCCGGCACGGTTCCGGGTGATGTGGAGGAGGTGGGACTCGCGATGCGCAGTCGACCTCCGAGTACCAGCTGACGGCAGCCCGTACGCGCCCTGTCGGTGCGCGACGGTTGCCGTCGCGTGTGCGTCCCACGGCGACCACCCTCGCCGTCGCCCTCCGTGCCTCCGAAAGGCCGTGCCGACATGCTGCCCAACCGTTCCGTCCGTGCCCTGCTGCCGCGTCGCTCCGCCCCGGCGACCGCCGACCCGTCCGCCGGTTTCGGCGCGTCCCTGAATCCTGCCGCCGCGCAGAGCCCCGGCCGGGACGGTGCGGCGCGGGCGGAGAACAGCATCGTCGACAGCGCGGTCTACCGGGACGGCCGCCGCGTCGCGTCGCCGGCGACACTCGCGCAGGCCCTCGATTGCCTGCCCGAGCCCGGTTCGATGGCCTGGATCGGGATGTACCGGCCCACCGACGCGCAACTCCATGCCGCCGCAGAGCAATTCGGACTGCACGAACTGGCCGTCGAGGATGCCATCGCCGCCCACCAGCGCCCGAAGCTCGAGCGCTACGGCGACACCCTGTTCGTCGTGCTGCGCGCTGCCCGCTACGTCGACGAATCCGAGCGGGTCGACTTCGGTGAGGTGCACGTCTTCGTCGGACCGACGTTCGTGCTGACGGTCCGGCACAGCGAATCGCCCGACCTGTCGGCGGTGCGGGACCGGATGGAGAGCGAGCCCGATCTGCTGCGGCTCGGTCCCGAGGCGGTTCTCTACGCGATCCTCGACGCCGTCGTCGACGGGTACGCTCCGGTGGTCGCGGGCCTGCAGAACGACATCGACGAGATCGAGACGGAGGTCTTCAGCGGGGATCCCGGGGTCTCGCGCCGCATCTACGAACTCTCCCGCGAGGTCATCCAGTTCCAGCGCGCGGCCAAACCGCTGCTCACCGTGCTGTCGGGTCTGTCGTCGGGCTTCGCCAAGTACCGCACCGACGACGAACTGCAACGCTACCTGCGGGACGTCACCGACCACGCGACGACGGTCGTCGAGCAGGTCGACAGCTTCCGGCAGTTGCTCGGCAACATCCTCACGGTCAACGCGACGATGGTGTCGCAGATGCAGAACGAGGAGATGCGCAATCTCAGCCGGGCGAGCATCGAGCAGAACGAGGAGATCAAGCGTATCTCGGCGTGGGCGGCAATTCTGTTCGCGCCCACGCTGAT
The DNA here is from genome assembly GCF_021441945.1 of Rhodococcus sp. DMF-1. NCBI lineage: Bacteria > Bacillati > Actinomycetota > Actinomycetes > Mycobacteriales > Nocardiaceae > Rhodococcus > Rhodococcus sp. DMF-1. The sequence continues at coordinate 3,828,928 of NZ_CP090442.1, read as the reverse complement.
CGGCACGGTCTACGGGATGAACTTCGACACCATGCCGGAATTGCATTGGGCCGCAGGCTATCCCATGGCCCTGTTGATGATGGTCATGACGTGCGCGGGTCTCTACGCGATCTTCCGCCGCCGCGGCTGGCTGTAGCCGGCCGCGGCGGACGGCGGCCTCAGAGCGTGTCGGTGCAGACCACGAAACGACGCTCGCTGTAGACGAATCCACCCTCGGAGACGGAGCAGTCGTTCACGTTGTCGGTGTTCTGCAGGATCTCGGTGACCTTCTCCGTTTCGGGGCCGGGTGCGGCGCAGTCGATGCGCTGCGGGTCCTCGCCGGAGATGTCCATGCAGCTGTCGACCACCCAGTCGACGTCGAGGCACAGGGCACCCACCTCGACCCCGGCGGAGGACTCGTAGTAGGTCTGGTCGGCGTCCGAGACGCACTGATCGCTCGTCTCGACGATGTCGATCACCTTGTAGTTCGAGTCCATGCTGCCGCAGGTCGCATTCTCGATGGTCGCGTCGTCGACGGTGCCACCGAGGCGCACGCAGTCACCGATCTCGACGTCGATGTCCAGACCGGAGGAGCCGGGGGACGTCGGTGCCGTGGTGGTGGTCGGACGGCCGGTGGTCGTCCGGGTATCCGATGCGCTCGCCGACGTGGTCTCGGACCCGGGCTCGGGCACCGCCCGGGGCTCGACGTCCGATCCGCACGCGCCGAGCACCAGAGCCGCCGCAGCCACCGCGACGACGGTGCCGCTCACCCGTCGAATGAAGTTCATGGGGGGAGAGTACGGAATGTCCGCCTCGGGCGGGAACCGTAGGGCGATTTCTCACAGATCCGGCGGGCACGTGTCGGCCCCGGGTGCGACCATGAGCCGGTGCAGCTGCCAGTCGAACCGCCGATCGCACCGATGCTCGCCAAGGCCGTGCCCGAGGTTCCGGCCCAGCCTGCCGACGGCGACCCCGAGTGGTCGTACGAGCCGAAGTGGGACGGCTTCCGGGCTGTCGTGTTCCGCGACGGCGACGAGGTGGTGCTGAGCTCGCGGGGCGGGAAGGACCTGGTGCGCTACTTCCCGGAACTGACCGCCGCGGTGCGGGCGGAGCTGCCCGCCCGGTGCGTGGTCGACGGGGAGATCGTGGTGCCGCGCCCGCACGACGGCCGTAGTCGGCTCGACTGGCAGGCCCTGTCGGAGCGTATCCACCCGGCGGCGAGCCGCATCGCGCTGCTCGCCGAACAGACCCCCGCGCAGTTCGTCGGCTTCGATCTGCTCGCCCTCGGCGACGAGAACCTGATGGAGACGCCGTTCGCGCGGCGCCGGGAGCGGCTGCGGGCGGCGGTCGGGGGCGGCCCGAGCTGCCATGTCACCGCCGCGACCCTCGACGCGCAGATCGCCGGCCGATGGTTCGCCGAGTTCGAGGGCGCCGGCCTCGACGGGGTCGTCGCCAAGCGTCTCGACGGACCCTACGTGCCGGACAAGCGGGAGATGCGCAAGGTCAAGCATGCCCGCACCGCCGACTGTGTGCTCATCGGCTACCGCCCGCACAAGAGCATCGACGGGGTCGGGTCCCTGCTGCTGGGGCTGTACGACGGCGGGGACGAACCGGTGATGGTCGGGGGCGCGTCGGCGTTCACCGTCGAGCAGCGCCAGGAGTTGCTCGCCGACCTCGCGCCGCTGCGGGTCGGTGCCGACGTCGTCGCCGAGGGCGAGCCGAGCCGGTGGCGGACGGCCGCGGACCGCCGATGGATACCGCTGCGGCCCGAGCGGGTCCTGGAGGTGGCCTACGACCAGATGGAGGGCAACCCGGAGGCCGGCCTGCGGTTCCGGCACGCGGCCCGGTTCCTGCGGTGGCGGCCCGACCGCGATCCGCGCAGCTGCACCTTCGAGCAGTTGGACGTGCCGGTGCGGTACGACCTCGCCGACGTCCTCGACCGGACAGGAGTGTGACCTGCGGTGCCCGACGCGAAGCGCTCTCCCGCGATGGAACTGGACGTCGGCGGTGTGCCCGTCCGCCTGTCCAACCCCGACAAGGTCTACTTCCCCCGCCTCGGTGAGGCCGGCAGCAAGCGCCGCCTCGTCGAGTACTACCGGACCGTCGCGACGGCCGGCTCGGCGCCGCTGCTGCAGGCGCTGCGGGAACGGCCCACGCACCTGCAGCGGTTCCCGGACGGGATCGAGGGCGAGGAGATCTACCAGAAGCGGGTACCTGCCCGCCGGCCCGACCACATCGCGACATGCGAGGTCACGTTCCCGTCCGGCCGCACCGCCGACGTGCTGCGGGTGCGCGCCGCCGCGGACGTCGTGTGGGCGGCGAACCTGGGCACCGTGACGTTCCATCCGTGGGCGGTGCGCTGCGGGGACGTCGACCGCCCCGACGAGTTGCGCATCGATCTGGACCCGCAGCCGGGGACCGCCTTCGACGACGCCCGAGCGGTCGCCCTCGAGGTGCTGCGGCCGCTGCTCGACGAACTGGGTCTGGTCGGGTTCCCGAAGACGTCGGGGGGCCGCGGCCTGCACGTGTACGTGCGCATCGTCCCGGAATGGGACTTCGTCGGTGTGCGCCGCGCCGGGATCGCCCTGATGCGGGAGGTGGAACGTCGCAGCGGCGGACGGGCCACCACCGCGTGGTGGAAGGAGGAGCGTGGGCAGCGCATCTTCCTCGACTTCAACCAGAACGCCCGGGACAAGACGATCGCATCGGCCTACTCGGTGCGGCGCACCCCGATCGCGACGGTGTCGACACCCCTGACGTGGGACGAACTCGCCGACGCCGACCCGGACGATTTCACGATCGCGACCGTGCCGGGGCTGCTCGAACGCCGCGGTGACCCGATGGCCGCGATGGACGAGACCGCGCAGACGCTCGACGTGCTGCTCGAGATGGCCGAGCGGGACGCCGCCGCAGGCCTCGGCGACCTGCCCTACCCGCCCACCCACCCGAAGATGCCGGGCGAGCCGAAACGGGTGCAGCCGTCGCGCGACACGGATCGCAAGCGGCCCGGTTAGGCATTCCGCTGGGCGTAGTCACCGGAGCGGTGACGTCCCGTGACCGCATCGATGCCCGCCCACCCGGTGAACCGGTGCGCGTCTCCGTAGACTCCCCTGAGGGGATTCGGTTTGCGGGGGACGAGGCCGGAGGAGGCAGTCACCGTGTCGGTGGTAGCGGATGCACGGAAGTCGGTTCGGGTGCTCGGCGGTGGTGCGGTGGTGGTCGCGGGTGTCGCGGCCGCACTCGTCGCGGCACCGCCCGCCCAGGCGGTGACGTGCGCGGCGCCCCCGGGTTCGGCGACCTCGGTCACCCAGCTCGACGGGCGGACCGCGTGCGGTGCGGTCGCGGATGCGCCGAGCGGCGCGTGGGGCTACGGCGACGGCGGAGTCGGCTTCGCCGACGCCCGCACCGGGGCGCGCGTGCTCGCGGCCGGACTGGCTGGGGGTGTCGGGGCGGGCGAAGCTGCGGGAGGTCCTCTCGCCGCCGTCGGCTACGGCGAGAACGCCCTGGCACTGGGGATCGTCGAGGAGCCCGCGGCCGCGCTCGTCGTGGCCGGCCCGCAGTCCCAGGCGTTCATCGGTGACCTGCGCGATCCGGTGCTGTGTGAAGGGTCCGCCGCGACCGCGGTCAACCTCACCACGGGACGGGGCTGCGTCGTGCTGGGGACGTTCCGGTACGTCGCCCCCTGACGGGACCCTTCGGCAAAACCCGTTCGGGAACGGACGCTGCGACGTAGCCTGGCGGCACGAAGTCGACTGGGAGGTATCACGGATGACAGCCCGACCGGTGCGGGGCGCGGCGGCGGTCCAGGACCCGCCGCCGACCGAGATGCACGTCGACCGGCGATTCCTGCCGCTCGCGGATCGCTTCTTCGACCTGTACCGGCTGCCCCGGCACGGCGGCGGTGCCCTCGCCGCCTACCTGGACGGCGAGAAGGTACTCGACATCTGGGCGGGCTGGGCCACCCGCGACCGGCGGTGGAACCGCGACACGGTGTCGCTGTCCTTCTCCACCGGCAAGGGCGTGGCGTCGACCGTGGTGCACCGCCTCGCAGACCGCGGCCTGATCGACTACTTCGCGCCGGTCGCCCGGTACTGGCCGGAATTCGCGGCGGCCGGTAAGGAGCACGTCACCGTCGCGGACGTCCTCACCCACCGGGCCGGACTGCACCGGGTGCGCAACCTGCGGCCCGGCCGGATGGGCATCGTCGACTACGACGCGACGGTTCGTGCGCTGGCGGCGGCGCCGCCCGATTCTCGGCGGCTGAGCGGACCGGGGTACCACGCGGTGACCTACGGCTGGCTCGTCGCGGAGATCGTGCAGCGGGTGACCGGGCTGCCGTTCGTCGACGTCGTCCGGCAGGAGATCGCCGAACCCCTGGGCACCCCCGAATTCTGGTTCCGGGTTCCGGAGGACCAGCGGCACCGCATCGCCAAGCTGTTCCCGCGGATCAATCCCGCCGGACTGCACTGGGGGATGACCGCTTCGGTGCTGTCGCGGGTGAGCCTCACCCGCGGTCTCGCGGAGGCTGCGATGCCGGAGGAGTTCGACGAGCTGGTGCGTGATCCGTCGGTGCACGACGCGGTGATGCCCGGGTGGAACGGGGTGTTCTCGGCGCGGGCGCTGGCACGGATGTACGGGGCGATCGCCGCGGGCGGCACGATCGACGGAGTGCAGTTCCTGAAGCCGGAGACCGTCGAGGCCATGAACGAGGTCCGGGTACGCGGGCGCGACTACGTGCTCGGCGTCCCGATGGCGTGGCGCCTCGGCTACCACCAGCCGGTGTTCGTCAGCCGGGAACGGCCGCGCGGGGCGCTCGGCCACTACGGGGTCGGCGGTTCGGGCGCCTTCGCCGACCTCGACACCGGCCTGTCGCTCGCGTTCACGACGAACCGACTGGGCAGCGGCCCGATCGCGCTGGGCGATCTGCGGCTCGCGCGACTGGGTGCGGTGGCGCGTGAACTCGCCCGTCGCGCGTGAGAGGACGGCCACGAGTGTTCGAAGCAGTTCGATACGGAGGGAGCGAAGCTGTGAGCCACGTGTACCGGGTGATCGAGGTGGTGGGGTCGTCGACGGACAGCGTCGACGACGCGATCAAGCAGGCCGTCGCGCGGGCGGCGGAGACCACGCGCCATCTCGAGTGGTTCGAGGTGATGAACGTCAGGGGCCACATCGACGACGGGGCCGTCGCGCACCTCCAGGTGACCGTGAAGATCGGCTTCCGTATCGAGCCGAGCGACGGCTGACCCCCGGCGCGGGGGACACGCCGGGAGAGCAGGTGCAGCGAACCGGATCTCGACCGGAATTGGAACACGTTATAGTCTGGGGGGGTCGTCGAACCCCCGGCACTTCAGGCAGGTATCCACCGTGGTTTACGTGATCACCCAGGCGTGTTGCAACGATGCCTCGTGCGTCGAGGTCTGCCCCGTCAACTGCATTCACCCCACGCCCGACGAGGCGCCGTTCGCCACCACCGAGATGCTCTACATCGACCCGGACACCTGCATCGACTGCGGCGCGTGCGTGGACGAATGCCCGGTGGACGCGATCTACGCCGACAACGAGCTTCCCGCCGAGCACGAGCCGTACCTGAAGATCGCCGAGGACTACTACCGGCGCTACCCGATCGGACCGGACTGGCCCGAGGAGCGCGACCGCACCAAGATCCCCGCCGAACTCGGCTCCCTGCGGGTCGCGATCGTCGGTTCGGGCCCGGCCGCCTGCTACGCCGCGCTGGAGCTGACCAGCCGGTCCCGCGTCGAGGTCGACATCTTCGACCGTCTGCCCACCCCGTACGGACTCGTCCGCGCCGGTGTCGCCCCGGACCACCAGAGCACCAAGTCCGTCGGTGAGCTGTTCCGCAGCGCCCTCGGCCACAAGAAGAGCCAGTGCTGGTTCAACGTCGAGGTGGGCACCCACATCAGCCACGAGGAACTGCTCGCGCACCACCACGCCGTGATCTACGCCGTCGGTGCCGCCGCCGACCGGCACCTGGACGTGCCCGGCGAGGACCTGCCCGGCTCGCACGCCGCCACCGAGTTCGTCGCCTGGTACAACGGGCACCCCGACTACGCCGACCGCACCTTCGACCTGTCCGGCGAACGCGCGGTGATCATCGGCAACGGCAACGTCGCCCTCGACGTCGCGCGGGCACTGGTCGCCGACCCGGACGAGCTGGCGAAGACCGACATGGCCGATCACGCCGTCGCCGCCCTGCGCGCGTCGAACATCCGCGAGGTCGTCGTCGTGGGACGGCGCGGACCCGCCCAGGCCGCCTACACCAATCCGGAACTGCTGGCCCTCGGTCAGCTCCGGGGCGTCGACATCGTCGTCGACCCGGCCGACGCCGAACTCGACCCGGCCAGCCGGGCCCTCGTCGACGACCCCGCCGTCGAACCACGGATCGCACTGAAGGTCGAACAGGTCCAGGGCTTCGCCCGCCGGACCCCGACCGAGGACAACAAGCGGATCGTGCTGCGCTTCCTCGCCGCACCCGTCGCGCTGAACGGGGACGGCCGGGTCGACTCGATCACCCTCGAACGCACCGAACTGGCCGAGACCAACGGCCGCCTCGAGGCGCACCGCACCGGGCAGACCGAGACCCTGCCCACGGGCCTGGTCCTGCGGTCGGTCGGCTACCGGGGGCGTCCCGTCGCCGATCTGCCGTTCGACGAGACGCGCGGCATCCTCCCCAACGAGGAAGGCCGGGTCGTGGACCCGGAAACGAACGAGCCCCTGCCCGGGGTGTACACCGCAGGCTGGATCAAGCGCGGGCCCACCGGCGTCATCGGCACCAACAAGCAGTGCTCCGCGCAGACCGTCGAGCACCTGGTCCAGGACTTCGTGGCCGGCCGCCTCGTCGCCCCCGTCGCCGACCGGGAGAAGCTCGCGGCGCTGATCTCCGAGCGCCGGCCGGACTACGTGGACTACCGGGGCTGGCAGCAGATCGACAAGCAGGAACGCGCCCGGGGCGGTGCTGCGGGCCGCTCCCGCGTGAAGTTCGTCGCTGTCGACGATCTCCTCGCTGCCTCCCGAATCGAGTCCTGACCTGGCGTCGAGCTCCCGACGGGCCACCGGACGGGCGCGGTCGAATTGCCCGCCCGCAGGTGTGCTGTGTCTAATGGGTGCGCCAAGTCGTCGCTGTCGGGGCGGACGTGGGTGCGACGGCACGAACGAACGATGGGTTGTCGAATGTTCGAGAAGAAGGGTCGGCCGAACAGTCGCGGCCGCGCCGGACGCTGGTCCGGCCGTGTCGTCACCGCGCTGGTGGGCGTCGGCGCCGCCACGCTCACCATGACCGGACCCGCCGCCGCGGTACCCCTGTGGCCCGGCGGACCCGAACTGCCGAGCGTGCAGGAACTCGTCGAACGGCTGCCCGGCCAGGCGCCGGAACCCGCCCCGTTCTCCGCCCCGTCGATCAACCCGTCGAACGGTGAGACGGTGGGCGTCGCGCAGCCGATCATCATCCGCTTCGACGAGCCGATCACCGACCGCGCCGCCGCCGAGCGGCACATCGAGGTCCAGGCCGACCCGCCCGTCGACGGGCACTTCTACTGGGCGTCGGACCGGCAGGTGCGCTGGCGGCCCTACGAGTTCTGGCCCGCCCACACCCAGGTCACCGTGAACGCCGGGGGCACGCAGTCGTCGTACACCGTCGGCGACGCGCTGGTCACCGTCGCGGACGACGCCACCAAGACCATCACCGTCACCCGCAACGGTGAGGTCGTCAAGACCATGCCGACGTCGTTCGGCAAGCCGGGCTACGAGACGCCCAACGGCACCTACATCGTCGGCGAGAAGTTCCGTGACATGTACATGGACTCGTCCACGTACGGCGTGCCGGTGGACTCGCCCGAGGGGTACCGCACCTACGTCGAGTACGCGACCCGCATCTCCAACAGCGGCATCTTCGTGCACGCGGCGCCGTGGTCCGAGTGGGCGCAGGGCAACACGAACGTCAGCCACGGTTGCCTGAACGTGAGCACCGAGGACGGCCGCTGGTTCTTCGAGAACGCCCGGAAGGGTGACCCGGTGATCGTGCAGAACACCGGGGGCGGCATCCTCAACGGCTGGGACGGCCTCGGCGACTGGAACCTCTAGCCGGACAACGGCCGGCGCCGGCGAGCACTTCGTACCTCGACGGTGACGAGAGTACTCGTCGGCGCCAGACCGGCGTAACCTCCGGTTCGTCCGCGGCAGACACACTGCCGCAGTGCGCTCGAGTCCGGAAAGAGTACTGCCCCGAACCGACCGGGGTCCGTGGGGACGCCCGTGGGGCGACTACGCGCTGTTCGCCGCGCTGATCGGGCCGAATCTCGCGCTGCTGGTCCTGTTCACGTACCGGCCGCTCGTCGACAACATCCGACTGTCGTTCTTCGAGTGGAACATCTCGAGCCCCACCGCGACGTTCGTCGGACTGGGCAACTACCGCGAGTGGTTCGGCCGTGCCGACACGTGGCAGATCGTCGGCAACACCGTCGTCTTCACCGTCGCGACCGTCGCGGGCTCCATGCTGCTCGGACTGGCGCTGGCGCTGCTGCTGGATCGGAAACTGCTGGGCCGCAACCTCGTCCGGTCCGCACTCTTCGCGCCGTTCGTCATCTCCGGTGCCGCGGTGGGGGTGGCGTTCCAGTTCGTGTTCGATCCCAACTTCGGCCTCGTCCAGGATCTGCTGGGCAGGCTGGGGCTCAACACCCCGGACTTCTACCAGGATCCGGCCTGGGCGCTGGTGATGGTCACCCTCACCTACCTGTGGAAGAACCTCGGCTACACGTTCGTCATCTATCTGGCGGCCCTGCAGGGCCTGCGTCCCGAACTGTCCGAGGCCGCCGCGATCGACGGCGCCTCGTCGTGGACGGCCTTTCGGCGCGTCCTGCTGCCGCAGCTCCGTCCCACCACGTACTTCCTGTCGATCACCGTGCTGCTCAACTCCTTCCAGGTCTTCGACATCATCAACGTGATGACCCGGGGCGGGCCGCTCGGTACCGGCACCACCACGATGGTCTACCAGGTCTACAACGAGTCCTTCCGGAACTTCCGGGCCGGCTACGGTGCCACCGTCGCGACGATCATGTTCCTCGTGCTGCTGGCCGTCACGGTCTACCAGGTGCGCCTGATGGACCGCGACGACACTGCGCGCCCCGCCCGCCGTCCCCGGCGCGCGCGTGGGGGTAGGCGTGGGCGTGCGACCGAATGTGACACGCGTTCGATCACATCGAAGCCATGTGACATTCGGTCGGTCCAGCGGACGGGGGGTGCGGAATGACGACGCTCCTGGAGCGCCCGGTCACGACCACGGAACCGGCAGCGGCGCAGCCGTATCGGCGTCGCGAGCGCACGATCCGGGTACTCGCCTACGCCGCGATGGTCGTGGCACTGCTCGTCGTGGCGCTGCCGCTGTACTGGATCGTGGTGACCTCGTTCAAGCAGCGACCCGACATCTACACGCTGCCGGTCACCTGGTGGCCCTCCGTGTTCCATCCCCGGAACTACACGGAGGCAGTCACCTCGGTGCCGTTCGGCACGTTCCTGCGGAACTCGTTGATCATCACCACGGTGCTGTCGAGCGTGAAGTTCGTCCTCGGCATCCTGAGCGCCTACGGTCTGGTGTTCCTGCGCTTCCCCGGCAAGAACCTCGTGTTCCTCGGTATCGTCGCCGCGCTGATGGTGCCGAACCAGATCACTGTCATCTCCAACTACGCGCTGGTGGCGGAATGGGGGTGGCGCAACACCTTCCAGGGGATCATCGTGCCGCTGGCAGGTGTGGCATTCGGAACGTTTCTGCTGCGCAACCATTTTCTGTCCATTCCCGCCGAGATCATCGAGGCGGCGCGGATGGACGGGGCCGGGCACGTCCGCCTGCTGTGGCGGGTCGTGCTGCCCGTGTCCGGACCGACCCTGGTCGCGTTCGCGCTCATCACCGTGGTCAACGAGTGGAACGAATACCTGTGGCCGTTTCTCATGGCCGACGACGCGTCCGTGGCGCCGCTGCCGATCGGGCTGACCCAGCTGCAGAACAACGACGGCGTCACCAACTGGGGGCCGGTGATGGCCGGCACGGTGCTGGCCATGCTGCCGATCCTCGTGATCTTCCTCGCGCTGCAACGTCACATGATCAAGGGCCTCACCTCCGGTGCGGTCAAGGGCTGAACTCTCTAGGAGCAATTTCGTGAACATCGACAGGCGTGGATTTCTGGGACTGACCGGGCTCGTCGCCGCGAGCGCCGCGCTGGCGGCGTGCGCCGGCACCGGGTCGTCCGGGTCCTCGGAATCCGCATCCGCGGCGAACACCATCAAGTTCTGGTCCAACCACCCGGGCAAGTCCCAGGACGTGGAGCGCGAGCTCATCGCCCGGTTCGAGGCGAAGTACCCGGACCTGACGGTCGACCTGATCGACGGCGGCAAGAACTACGAAGAGGTGTCGCAGAAGTTCAACGCGGCCCTGTCCGGAGGCGACCTGCCCGACGTCGTCGTCCTGTCGGACGTGTGGTGGTTCAACTACGCGCTGACCGGCGCGATCACCCCGCTCGACGACCTCTTCGCCGAGGTCGGCGTGGACACCGGGGACTACGTCGATTCCCTACTGGCCGACTACCTCTTCGAGGGTCGCCACTTCGCGCTGCCCTACGCCCGCTCGACGCCGCTGTTCTACTACAACCGCGACGTCTGGCGGCAGGCCGGTCTTCCCGACCGCGGACCCGCCACCTGGCAGGAGTTCGCCGAGTGGGGTCCCGAACTGCAGCGGGTGGTCGGGTCCGGCAAGCTGGCACACGGCTGGGGTAATGCCAAGGACTACCTCGGCTGGACGTTCGAAGGACCGATCTGGACGTTCGGCGGAGCCTACTCCGACGGCTGGCGGCTGCGTTTCGGCGACGCGGAGACGATCGCCGCGGGACAGTTCCTGAAGGACATGATCCACACCGGGAGGTACGCGGGCGTGTCCACGGACATCGCCAACGACTTCTCCGCCGGTATCATCGCGTCCACCATCGCCTCGACCGGCGATCTGTCCGGCATCACCGCGAACGCCGCGTTCGACTTCGGCACCGCGTTCCTGCCCGCCCCCGACGGAACGCCGGGATGCCCCACCGGCGGTGCGGGACTGGCGATTCCGGCGAACATCTCCGACGAGCGGAAGCGCAACGCGCTGAAGTTCGTCGACTTCGTCACCAACGGGGAGAACACCGCCTACTTCTCGCAGAAGATCGGCTACATGCCGGTGCGCAAGTCCGCCACCGAGGATCCCGGGATGAAGGCGTTCCTCGAGCAGAACCCCAACGCCCGCACCGCTGTCGACCAGCTCGCGCGCACCCGGTCACAGGACTACGCGCGCGTCTTCGTGCCTGGCGGCGACCAGATCATCGGCACCGGCCTCGAACAGATCGCACTGCAGGGGGCCGACGTGCCGACGGCGTTCGGCGACGTCGCGCGGCAGCTGCAGCAGATCATCGACCGTCAGATCACCCCGAATCTGTAGGGAAAGCATTGGCAAGCATACGTTTCCGGTCCGTCACCCACCGCTACCCCGGTGCCGATCGGCCGTCGGTGGACCGCCTCGACCTCGATGTCGCGGACGGGGAGTTCCTGGTCCTGGTCGGTCCGTCGGGCTGCGGGAAGACCACGAGCCTGCGCATGCTCGCGGGCCTCGAGGCGGTCGACGACGGTCGCATCGACATCGGCGGGGCCGACGTGACGGGACTGCCGCCCAAGGCCCGCGACGTGGCGATGGTGTTCCAGAACTACGCGCTGTACCCGAACATGACGGTGGCCGAGAACATGGGTTTCGCATTGCGCAACGCCGGCGTCGGCAGGGTGGAACGGACGGCGCGGGTGCTCGACGTCGCGCGGATGCTCGAACTCGAGCCGCTGCTCGACCGCAAACCGGGCAAGCTCTCGGGCGGGCAGCGACAGCGCGTGGCCATGGGCCGCGCGATCGTGCGACGGCCCGCGGTGTTCTGCATGGACGAACCGCTGAGCAACCTCGACGCGAAGCTGCGCGTCAGCACGCGTTCGCAGATCGCCGGACTGCAGCGGCGACTCGGCACGACGACCGTGTACGTCACCCACGACCAGGTGGAGGCCATGACGATGGGGGACCGGGTGGCCGTCCTCGACGGCGGTCGCCTGCAGCAGGTCGCCGCACCCCGCGTCCTGTACGACAACCCCGTCAACACCTTCGTCGCCGGGTTCGTCGGTTCGCCCGGCATGAACCTGCTCGACGCGCCCGTCCGCGACGGCGCGGCCGTGCTCGGTGCTCTACGGGTGCCGGTTCCGGCCGACGTCGCCGCCGACCGGATCGTCGTCGGGGTGCGGCCCGAGGCATGGACCCCCGTGGGCGCGTGGCGGTCCGGGACGCTGTCCCTGACGGTGGACCTGGTCGAGCAGCTCGGCGCGGAGGCCTTCGTCCATGCGACGGCGACCGGGCCGGCCGACTGGTCGAGCGCGACGGGCAAGGTCGTCGTACGGGTGGATCGACGAGTTGCGATCGGTCCGGGGGAGCAGGTGCACCTGCTCCCGCAGCCGGGGGAGGTCTACTTCTTCTCCGCGACGACCGGTGCTCGCCTCGGTGTCGGCGACCGAATGTCACATACGTTCGATTCGATCGAACGCGTGTGACATTCGGTCGAACCGGCGGCATGCGGTCGAACCGGCGGCATGCGGGCGAACCGGCGGCATGCGGGCGAACCGGCGGCATGCGGGCGAACCGGCGGCATGCGGCGGGCGGGCTCAGTCCGGATACGGCGGGTACTGCCGTTCGCGCAGCACGGTGCTCAGATGGACGGCGTTCCGTGCCAGTGCCTGCGTGGTCGTGGATACCTGTTCCGGAACCTCGGACAGGTCCTTGAAATCCGTGCCGGACATCGCTTCCCCGTTCCAGTAGGTGCAGCCCTGGGCCGGGATGCTGAACCCGATGTCGTTGAGACCCTGGAACAGGTCGGCGACGATCTTGTGCGCACCGTCCTCGTTGCCCACGACCGCGGCGACGGCGACCTTCCCGACCATGCGTGGCCGGTTCTCGTCGTCGGTGCTCGACAGTTCCGCGTCGAGGCGTTCGAGCACGCGCTGGGCGACGCTGGACATGTGGCCCACCCAGGTCGGCGTGGCGACGATCAGGATGTCGGCGGCGGCGACGCGTTCGAGCAGGCCCGGCCACTCGTCGCCGTCACCCATGTCCGCCTCCACACCGGGACGGACGTCGTGGTCGACGACGCGCACCGATTCGGTGGTCACGCCGTGCCCGGCGAGCGCGGACAGGACATGCGACACCATCAGGTCGGTGCTGGACTCCGCCGGGGACGGTTTGAGTGTGCAGTTCAGGGCGAGGGCACGAAGGGTGGTCATGGGTGCGGTTACCCGGTCCGGTGGGTGTCAATCCCCGGCCGCGGGTTTCCCCGGGCTCGGTTCGGGCACCCGGGTGATCGCATCGGTGCCGTAGCGAGCGGCGCCGGCGCTCAGAGCGAAGTGCGGACCGGAGGAACACCTGATGACAGAGCCGAATTCGTATCGATACACCGCAACGGCCGAGGACACCTCGGTGCGCATCGACGGGCATTCACCGGACCTGCGCGTGACGACGCCGGACAACGCCGCCGGGTTCGACGCGGTGACGCCCGAGCAACTGTATGCGGCGGCATTGGCGGCGTGCGTGTACCAGACCCTCATCGCGACGGCGTCGGCCGGCGATCACGACCTGGGGGAGTGCGCCGTGGACGCCCGCGTCGAACTCACTTCACGGGGCAACCAGGAGTTCGATCTCTCCGCCGAGGTCGACGTGCGGCTGCCTCGTGTCGAGGATCGTGATGCCAGGGAAACCCTCGCGTTGCGGGCCGTCGAACGGTGTCCGATGGCCAAGTCGGTCCAGGTGCGACTCGCCGGCGCGCACGCGTAGTGACGAGCACGAGCCGGAACGCACGGTGACCGCGCCGTCCGGATGGAGCGGACGGTCGAGCGCTACCGCTCCGCGGTGGCCGGCGCCTACCCGGCGGGAAGGCACGGTCCGTCGGGCGGCGGGGTGTGTTCGTAGCCGGGGTAGCAGGGCAGTACCTGTGGTGCTGCGGGCGCCGGTGCAGGTGCCGGGGCGGGCGCGGGAGCCGACCCGGCGGGAAGGCACGGTCCGTCGGGCGGCGGGGTGTGCTCGTAGCCGGGGTAGCACGGCAGTACCTGTGGTTCTGCAGGTGCAGGTGCAGGTGCCGGGGCGGGCGCGGGAGCCGACCCGGCGGGAAGGCACGGTCCGTCGGGCGGCGGGGTGTGCTCGTAGCCGGGGTAGCACGGCAGAACCTGTGGTCCTGCGGGCGCAGGTGCCGGAGCCGGGACGGGGGCAGGGGCAGGAGCCGGCGGTGCCGATCGAGGCGCCGGCCTCGCGGGGGCGGCGTCCTGGGGTGGAACTTCGCCGTCCTGGGCTGGAACCTCGGCAGCCTGGGACTCCGTCCGAGGTGGCGTCGGCTCCTGTTCCGCGGCTGTCGAGGTGGTCGGTGCGGCCGAGGGCGTGGACGTCGGAGAGGCCGGCTGCACCGCGATGGGGACGGGCGTCGGGTCGGCGTCGTCGGACGACACGGCCCCGAGGGCCACGCCGCCGACGACGAGGACGGCGACGATCGCCGCGAGAACCGGGATCATGACGCGCCGGTTCCGGGTGAGCGGAGCGACCGCGGGAACGGACCTGCCGGTGGGATGTGACGGCGCGGCCGCGGCGCGTGCCGCCGCGGCCAGCTCGCTCACCGATCCGTAGCGCCGCGCGGGTTCGGGTGCCGTTCCGCGTGCGACGACCTCGACCATGCCGGCCGGAAGATCCGAGACCGCCGACGACGACTGCGGGGCCCCCGCTCGTCCACCCGAGGACTGGAAGAGTCTGCCGGTGAGGCATTCGTACAGCACCGTCGCCAGGCCGTAGACGCCCGTCGCCGCGCCGGGATGCGGGGGGAACCCGACGTCGGTGAGGAGAACATTTCCGTCGCCCTGCACCAGGACGTTCGCCGACGTCACTTCCTGTTCGACCAGCCCGGCCGCGTGCACGGCCTCGAGCGCCGACGCCAATTGCTCGACGACACCGACTGCCCGCGGGACGTCCATCGCGCCGGTGGACCGGAGCATCGTCTGCAGATCGGTGCCCTCGACGACGGGCGTTGCGAGGAAGAGCCGGGTGCCGATCTGCCCGAAGTCGTGGATCGGGAGCACACGAGGGTTCCGGATCCGGGCGGCGATCTCGGCTTCGCGTTCGAAACGAGCGCGGTACTCGTCGTCCTCGGTCACCTCGGGTGGCAGCGCCCGCACCGCGACGTTCCGGCCGGTGGTGGTGTCGAACGCGGCCCATACCTCGCCCGTCGCGTCCACCGACAGTGGACGGTCCAGGCGATACCTGCCGAACAGGGCACCAACTTGCATCTGTCACTCTCCGCCCCTGGAAGTAGCTGTGGCTGCGGATCCGTGCACCGGAAGGATCGACCGCCTCCTCCACCGGAAGTCTATGCGGCGGATGTGCGCAGTGTCGCGCTCGGCCTCGAACCGCGCTCCTACGCTGGTTCTTTCGCCCGCGACCTCAGGCCACCGGCTGCGTCGTTGCCGGAAGCGCTGCCCGGGAGAAGCGCACGGCGCCGTCCTCGAGTCGTCCGCGGCGCATCATCACCAGGTCCCGGACGTAGTTCTGGAACAGCCGCCACGGCGCCGCGGGGCCCTGCCTGGGCATCGAATCGATGCTGCGCAGGACGTACCCGGACGCGAGATCGACCAACGGGGACGTCGCGGTCGTGGTCGCGGGGGCCGTCGGGGTGCAGTAGGCGTATCCGCGGGCGTCCATGTGGCGCAGCAGGCGGCACACGTATCCGGCGACGAGATCGGCCTTCAACGTCCACGACGCATTGGTGTATCCGACGGTGAATGCGAGATTGGGCACCCCGGAGAGCATCATCCCCTTGTACGCCAGCGTCTTTCCCATCTCGACGTCGCGACCGTCGACGCTCACGGCCATCCCGCCGAGCAGAAGCAGGTTCAGTCCCGTCGCGGTGACGATCACGTCGGCGGCGAGTTCCTGCCCGGATTCCAGGCGGATCCCGTGTTCGGTGAAGGTGTCGATCGTGTCGGTGACGACCGTCGCCCGGCCCTCCCGCAGCGCCCGGAACAGGTCGCCGTCGGGCACGAAACAGACGCGCTGGTCCCACGGGTCGTATCGCGGCCGGAAGTGCACGTCCACCTCGTAGTCCGCGGGCAGGTGGCTCTGCACGCCCTTGCGTAGCAGCCGCTTGACCAGATCGGGCCGGCGCCGGCTCAACTGGAAGAAGGCCATGCTGCCCAGCACGTTCGCCCAGCGGACGACAGGGTAGGCCAGCTTCAGCGGTATCCGGCCGAGCAACGCGCCGGCGACCGGGTCGATCGAGGGACGCGACATGACGTAGCTCGGGGAGCGCTGCAGCATCGTCACGTGTGCGGCCGTCCTCGCCAGTGCTGGGACGAGAGTCACGGCGGTGGCGCCGCTGCCGACGACGACGACGCGCTTGCCGGTGCAGTCCAGGTCCTCTGGCCAGTGCTGTGGGTGTACGAGGGTGCCGGTGAACCGTTCCACGCCGGGAAACTCGGGGGTGTAGCCCTCGTCGTAGCGGTAGTAGCCCGAATTGACGAACAGGAAGCCGCACGTGAGGCGAACTCGTTCCCCGGTGTCGGTGCGCTCGGCCGTCACGGTCCAGCGGGCGGCCGGCGTGGACCATTCGGCGCGGACCACGCGATGCCGGAACCAGACCTTCTCGTCGATGCCGCGATCCCGTGCGGTGCGGCGGACGTAGTCGCGGATGGACGGGCCGTCGGCGAAGGTCTCGGGCTCGGCCCACGGCTCGAACGAGTACCCCAGGGTGAACATGTCGGAGTCGGACCGGATGCCCGGGTAGCGGAAGAGGTCCCAGGTGCCGCCGATGACGTCGCGTGCCTCGAGGACGGTGAAGGTCTTGTCCGGGCATTCGTCCTGCAGGTGACAGGCCGCGCCGATACCGGAGAGTCCGGCGCCGACGATCAGGACGTCGACGTGTTCGTCGTGCATCGCGCTTCTCCGTTCCCGGGGGTCTGGGCGACCGGGGCAGCTGACGCAGACACTACCAACGCGCCGAGCACTCGGCGGCGACGCCGCTGTGGAATCAGCGGCGACGCCGCTGTGACATCGGCGGCGACGCCGCTGTCGTATCGGCGGTGATGCCGCTGTGGAATCAGCGGCGACGCCGCAGCGCCCCCTGCAACGCTGCGGTGCCGCCGATACCTGCTGCCAGCACGAACAGCAGCAGGACGACATTGGCGGTCACGGCTGCACCTGCCGTGCCGCGCTTCGGAGACCGCACCCGCGGGGTGTGGTCAGGATGGCGAGCAGATGGACCATGGCTGTTCCTCCGTCGACACTTCCGACTGCTGGAGCAACGCCCGTCCGGGCAGGGAGCGCAGCAGTCGCCTCTACGAGACGAAACCGGCTGCTTCTCAACCTTGTTTGCAAGAGTAACGTCTCCGCGGCGTGCCCGTAGGCCGAATCCGTGAAGATTCCGTGAAGATGCCGGAAGTCCCGTCGCGGCCGTGGCCCGAGCATCTCAGCGGGCTCCGGAGCGTACGGACCGTACCGACCGCGGATCCGCCGGGACACACCTCTCGTAGGTGCGCACGGCGTCGGCCGCGGAACGGTCCCACGAATAGCGGGTGCTCGCCCGGTCGTGGCCGGCGAGACCGAAGGCGGTGCGCTGGACGTCGTCGGTGAGCAGGGTGTGTACCGCCGCCGCGACCGCGTCGGCCGCGTGCGGGGGCACCAGCGTGCCCGTGACCCCGTCGACGACCGTGTCGAGCAGGCCGCCGACCGCGGTGGCCACCACCGGCCGCCCGCATGCCATGGCTGCGAGCGGCACCAGGCCGAGCGGTTCGTACCAGGGCGTGCATACGACGACGTCCGCCGACCGCAACAGCGCCGGCATGTCCGTCCGGGACACGTGCCCGGTCATGTGCACCCGGTCGAGCACGCCGTGGTCCCCGGCGACGGCGCGCAGACGTGCGGCCTCGTCGGGGGCGCCGTCGTCCGCCGGTCCGCCGGCGATCATCAGTTCCGTGCCGGGGAGCAGGGCCAGCGCCCGGATCGCCACGTCGAAGCCCATCCGCGGCACGAGCGGCCCGACAGCGACGATGCGGCGCCCCGGCCCGCGCGCCGGAGCCTCGGGGCCGGTGGGTGCGAACTGTGCGAGGTTCACCCCGCAGGGCACGACGGACGTGCGGGTGCGGGGCAGGCCCAGCGCGGCGAGCTCGAACACCTCGTCCGTGCAGGTGGCGGCGACCCGGCTCGCGCCGCGCGCCAGGAGCCGCTCGATACGGATCCGGTTCGGCGACCCGGTCTGCGCCCCGCCCCGGTGCCGGCTCTCCACCACACCCAGGGTGTGGAAGGTCTGCACCGTGGGCACCGTGACGGTGCGGGCGGCGAGCTGCGTCGCGATCCCCGGCATCCAGCAGTGGGCGTGGGCGACGTCGGGCCGATCCCTCGTCCATTCCCGTTCGAGGAAGGTACCGAGCTCACCCATCCGTGGGAGCAGCTCGTCCGCCGGTAGCGGAGCCGGCGGACCGGCGGGGACGTGGACCACCTCGTACCCGTCGTCGGTCGGGACTCGCTCGGGTATGTCGGGGTCGTCGCGACGGGTGTAGACGGTCACGTCGTGTCCTGCGCGCACCAGCGCCGCCGACAGCTCGGCGACGTGCACCTTCCGGCCGTCCGCATCGACGTCGCCGGGGACCGTGAAGGGGCTTGCGTGATCGGACACCATCGCGATCTTCATGGCCCTTCCCTTCTGCGGATCGTCGTGCCCGTCGCCTCGCCTGACAGCGCCTCGCCTGACAGCCTCGTCGCGCCGCCCGACCGCGCGTACGACCCGCGGACCCACCGCCGGTCGTGGTGCAGGTCCGGACTCCGAACGTGCGGGGGCATCACGTGCGGGGGCATCGACGAGCCGTGGACGTGCCACGACGGCACGTTCACCGAGGACGCCATGGGTGCAGGGTTGCCGATTCTGCGGCAGGTAAACCGCGCGGACGGAAATTGCCGCCGGATCGGTGCGGGCACGTTTACTCGCGTGGGTCGGGGGCACACGAATCGAGAGACCGTGAGGCACCGACGAAGGAGTAGCTGTGCACGCCGATCGATTCGCAGACTTCACCACCGCGACCGGCCCGTTCGCCTCGGTGTACTACGAGGATTCGCACGCGACCGAGGATGCCGCAAAGGTTGCGGAACTGACCTGGCGTTCCATCGCGGAGCAACTGGAACAACTCGGGACTCCGCAGGCCGTGCTCGGCCACGTCGAGCGCGCGGTGACCGAGGCGCCGGCGGCGGTCGGCAGCGGTGGCCGCGCGATCGTCGCGAACCCGGACGGGGTACTCGTGCACGAGCGGCTCGTGCGCCCGCCGCTGCGCACCGAGGTGCGACTGTCCGACATGCCTTACCTGCTCCCGCTGGTGGAACACGGCACGAGCGGCCGGCCCTACCTCGTGGCCGCCGTCGACCACGCGGGCGGCGACCTGACCGTCTACGACCGGCACGGCGGCGTGCTCCACGAGGAGACGGTCGCCGGGGAGGGCTACCCGATCCACAAGGCGGCCGGCGCCCAGTCGCCCGGTTACGGGGATCCCGAACCCAACGTCGAGGAGCAGCGGCGCCGCAACATCGCCGCCGCCGCCGACCGCATCACCGAACTGGCCGACGAGCACCACGCCGAGCCGGTGTTCGTGATCGGCGAGGTCCGCTCCCGCACGGACCTGGCGGAGGCCCTGCCCCAGCGCACCGGCGACGTCCTGGTGCAGGTGCAGACCGGTTCTCGCGCCGACGGCTCCGACCGCGAGCGGATCCGGGATGTCATCCAGGAGGAACTGGCGCAGCGTCGCCTCGCCGAGATGGACGACGTGGCCGAGCGCTATCGGGCCGGCGCCGGAACCGGCCTGGCCGTCGAAGGGGTGACCGAGGTGACGGCGGCGCTGCGCGAACGGCGGGTCGACACGCTGATCCTGGGGGACCTCGACGACACCACGGTGCTCGTGGGCGACGACCCGTCGCTCGTGGCCGCCGACGCAGGAGCGCTGTCCGAGATGGGTTCGGGCAGCGAGCGCGTCTGCCGCGCCGACGAAGCCCTGCCGTTCGCGGCCGTGGCCACCGGCGCCGCCGTGCTCCGCATGGACGAGCGCCTCACGCCGGCGGACGGCATCGGCGCCCTGCTGCGCTACTGACGGCCGGTGTCAGGACTGCACCGGCCACGGCACCGTCGCCTGCAGGACAGCCTCCTGCAGCGCGTCGGTGCGCCACGCCGTGACCCGCTGGTACTCGGGGTCGGCGACCATCTCGGAGAAGGCACGCCGCGTCGGGTAGCGCACGAGCAGGACCGCGTCCCAGTCCTGCCCGGTCTCCGCCACGAGCGCGGTCGACCCGTCGCCCGCGTAGAGCACCTCGCCGCCGTAGCGCGGCAGGAACGTCTCGTGGAGGGCGTCGGCGTAGCGGGCGTAGATCTCGCGACCACCGGTGCCGAACCGCAGCAGGTTCAGCATCACCACCGGCCCGCCCGGGTCCTCGGCGAGAAAGCGCTTCAGGTCGGCACCACGTGGATCGACAGCCATGTTCCGGAGTCTGGCACAACATCGGACACGCCGTGCTCTCCGACTGCCGGCGCGGCGGCCGGTCATGGGGGCCGAACCGCAGTCGCTGCCGTACCGCGTACGGTCGGAGAACGTTCCGTGCACCCCTGGTTCAGGAGCCCACCACATGACCGAGCCCGCCGAACCCATCGTCGTTCTGCTGGTCGAGGACGACGCCGGCGACGAATTGATGACCCGCGAGGCCCTGGAGGACCACAAACTGGCCAACGCACTGCACGTCGTACGCGACGGTGAGCAGGCGTTGAGCTTCCTCTTCCGGCGCGACCCCTACGCCGACGCGCCGCGGCCCGATCTGATCCTCCTCGACCTGAACCTGCCCCGCTACGACGGCCGGGAGGTCCTCGCACAGATCAAGGCCGACCCGGAACTGCGGCACATCCCGGTGGTGGTGCTCACCGCCTCCGCCGCCGAGGAGGACCTGCTCCGCAGCTACCGGCTGCACGCCAACGCCTACATCACCAAGCCGGTCGACTTCCCGCAGTTCGCGGAGGTGATCCGGCGGATCGACAACTTCTTCCTCCACATCGTGCGCCTTCCTCGTTCCCACTGAGTTCCGTCGGCGGCAGGTTTGGTTCGTTGCGCAGGGGGTAGCGCCTCCGGTATGACGCGTACGGACCGGATCCGGGACCCGTGGGGTGCTCGCACTCCCTACGGTCCCGGTGAGACGTGGCCGACCAGGGTGGACATGTATCTCGCCGAGGGGGTGGACGAGGACGACGTCGACACCTGGGTGCAGTCGGCGACGATCCTGCACTCGAACGGGGACGGGCTGGATATCGCCGTCGAGAACGGGCGCATCGTGGGCGTGCGGGGCCGGGCGGTCGACCGGGTCAATCACGGCCGGCTCGGTCCGAAGGACCTGTTCGGCTGGCAGGCGAACCATTCGCCGGATCGGTTGACCACACCGCTGATCCGGCGCGACGGTGCGCTCGTGGAGACGGACTGGGACACGGCGATGGACGCCGTCGCCGGGCGCACGAAGGAGTTGCTGGCCGAACGCGGTCCGAGTTCGATCGGCTTCTACACCACCGGTCAGCTCTTCCTCGAGGAGTACTACACGCTGGCGCTGATCGGACACGGCGGCATCGGCACCAACCACATGGACGGCAACACCCGGCTGTGCACGGCGACGGCGGCCGCGGCGCTGAAGGAGTCCTTCGCGTGCGACGGTCAACCGGGGTCGTACACCGACATCGACCACGCCGACGTGATCGCCCTGTACGGGCACAACATGGCCGAGACCCAGAGTGTGCTGTGGACCCGGGTGCTCGACCGGCTCGCCGGCCCGAACCCCCCGGCGATCGTCTGCGTCGACCCGCGGGAGACGCCGGTGGCGCGCGCGGCCACCGTGCACCTCGCACCCCGGCCCGGCACCAATGTGATGCTGATGAACGGGCTGCTGCACGAGATCGTGCGGCACGGCTGGATCGACCGCGACTACGTCGACGCCCACACCGTCGGCTTCGACGAGCTGGAGAAGCAACTCGAGGGCTACCCGGCGGAGAAGGTCGCGCAGGTGTGCGACGTCCCGCTCGCCGACCTGCGGGCGGCCGCCCGGCTCCTGGGCACCGCCGAACGGTTGCTGTCCACCGTGCTGCAGGGTTTCTACCAGTCCCATCAGGCCACCGCCGCTGCCGTCCAGGTGAACAACGTGCACCTGATCCGCGGCATGCTCGGGAAGCCGGGGTGCGGGGTGCTGCAGATGAACGGCCAGCCCACGGCGCAGAACACCCGCGAGTGCGGGGCCGACGGCGACCTGCCGGCGTTCCGGAACTGGGCCAACGACGAACACATCCAGGAGCTGGGGCGGGTGTGGAACATCGACCCGATGCGGATCCCGCACTACACCGCGCCCACCCACCTGATGCAGATGATGCGGTACGTCGAGGACGGTTCG
The DNA here is from genome assembly GCF_021441945.1 of Rhodococcus sp. DMF-1. Lineage (NCBI taxonomy): Bacteria > Bacillati > Actinomycetota > Actinomycetes > Mycobacteriales > Nocardiaceae > Rhodococcus > Rhodococcus sp. DMF-1. Next base: position 3,806,415 of record NZ_CP090442.1, on the reverse strand, counting down.
ATCCGGTTCCTGTACGTCAACGGCACCAACCCGGCGGTGTCGTTGCCGGAACTCGGCCGCATCCGCGAAATCCTGTCCCAGAAAAGGCTTTTCCTCGTCGTGCAGGACATCTTCCTGTCCGAGACCGCGCAACTCGCCGACGTCGTGCTGCCGGCCGCCACGTGGGGGGAGAAGACCGGCACGTTCACCAATGTCGACCGCACCGTGCACCTGTCGGAGAAGGCCGTCGACCCGCCCGGGCAGGCCCGGCCCGATCTGGACATCTTCCTCGACTACGCCCGCCGGCTGGGACTGCAGGACAAGGACGGGCAGCCCCTGGTCAAGTGGTCCACGCCGGAGGAGGCGTTCGAAGCCTGGAAGCAGTGCACCGCGGGACGGCCGTGCGACTACACCGGCCTCTCGTACGACAGGCTCCGCGGCGGCAGCGGCATCCAATGGCCCTGCAACGACGAGCACCCCGACGGCACCGAGCGCCTCTACGCCGACGGGAAGTTCTGGAGCGCACCGGACTACTGCGAGAGCTACGGTCGCGACATGGTCACCGGCGCCCCGCTCGAACCGACCGAGTACAAGGCGATGAACCCCCTCGGCAAGGCCGTGATCAAGGCAGGGGAGTACCTGCCCCCGCACGAGGTGGTCTCCGAGGAGTTCCCCTACCTGCTGACCACCGGGCGGACCCTCTATCACTTCCACACCCGCACCAAGACCGGGCGGGCACCGCAGCTGCAGAACGCCGCCCCCGAGGTGTGGGTGGAGATGTCCGCCTCCGACGCCCAGCGGCACGGCTGGGGGGAGGGCGACCTGCTGCTCATCACCACCCCGCGTGGCCGGGTGGAGGCACGGCTGCGGATCAGCGGCATCCGCCCCGGCGTGCTGTTCCTGCCGTTCCACTACGGCTACTGGGACACCCCCGGCGGGCACGAGCCGGGCGACTCCGAGGGCCGCGCCGCCAACGAACTGACCGTCACCGACTGGGATCCGGCGTCGAAACAGCCACTGTTCAAGACCGGCGCCGCCCGGGCCGAGCGTCTCCTGGCCGGGGACGGCACACCGTCCGCCGCGCCGACGACCACCGCCTCACGACCGGTGGGCACCGACGTTCCCGACACCGTGGGCGGTCCTTCCGGCACCGCGACCGAGACCGTCGTCGACACGAGCGGAGGCGCATCGTGAACAAGGTAGGTCTGGCAATCCGCGAACTGCACCGCGCCGAGAACGACCTGGCGGGGGAATTGCTGCAGATCTCGGACCGGCAGAAGGCCGACCACGAGATCTTCTACCTCGGACGGGATCTCGCACGCTGGTCCCAGGAACACGTGCGCGAACTCGCCCGGGTCGGGCGCGACTACGACCTCGACCTCGACGCCGAACCGGAGGACGACCACACGATCCTGGCCCGCCTGCGGCAGAAGGGCAGCGAACTGCTCGGCCGGCGCCACGAGCCCGGCCTGCTGCTCCTGCACGACCTGCGCGAGATCCACCGGATGGCAGCCGGGGTCTCACTGGACTGGGAGATCCTGGCCCAGACCGCGCAGGCCATGCAGGACCGGGAACTGCTCGCCACGGCCGAACGCTGCCACCCGCAGACCCTGCGTCAGTTGCGCTGGGCCAACGCGAAACTCAAGGAGAGCGCCGCGCAGATCATGGTCACGGGCTGACCGGTACTCGTCCACGAGCACCGACTCCCGTGGTGAAGACAATTCCGCGGGAACGGATTACCTGTCGGAACCGCCCCCGAGTTCGAGGATGTCGACAACCTTCTCGGCCCGGGCGATCCACTCCCGTACTCGCGTCCCGGAAACCCGGCGGGGAAGCTGCCCCAAACGCAGCGTGCGCGTGTAGCCGCCCGCTCGGTCGCGAACCGGCAGTACGACGGAACCGATGTCGTAGGTTTCCTCTTCCTCGAGGTCGCGCAACGTGTAGTCGACCGCCGATTCGACCACGCGCTCGCGGATGTTCCGCTCCTGCGCCGGGGTCAGTCTCCCGTTCGCATAACGGTGGGTGGCGTCGCGCATCCCTTCGTATGCGGCTCCGCCTTCCCGAGGAAGGAACGACAGCAGGAACCCGTGTGCGCGGACGAAGTCGAGACGGTCCCGGTAGAGCTGCCTCCCGGGCTCCTCGACGCCGTGGGCCTTGGCGAGCCACCGCTCCTGATCTTCCGGCGGGAGATCGAACACGAGCGAGTCACCGATCGGGGGCACGATCGGAACTCGCTGCGCCAGGCCGTTCTCCGGATCGACTCCGGGAGCCGACGCCGAGAGTACCGTTGCCATCTCGTCCCGACCGACCGCGGTGTAGACCGTGACCTCGCAACCGATGTCGTGCGCGAGGTCCTCGACGGCCGTCCGTGCGCAGTCCGCCTCCCGAATCGCCGACAGCAGCCGGTGCTCCATCCGAGCCATCAAGGAGGTCCCGACGAAACTCCCGTAACCGCCCTGGAAGAAGATCAGCGGGGCCACCGGGTTGGTGACGGCCATGTCCGCCACAGCGCACAGGACGATCCAGTGATCGCCCGCCTCCACCGTGTCGGTGATGCGGGTGTCGATCCATGCCACCGAGTCCGCCAGCACCGGATCCCCCGACGGGGACGGGAACCAGTCGATTCCGTCGAACTTGTTCTCCCAGCGCCGGGCGAGGGTGGAGACCAGTTCCTCCTGCTCACCGCCCACGATGTTGATGCACAGCGACGCGCACTCCCGCATCTTGGCGAACGTCTTCGACGTCTTCATCGGCATGAAGGAGACGAGGGGCGGATCGAGAGACACCGACCCGAAGGTCCCGACCACCAGCGCCAGCAGTTCGCCGTTGTCCGCACGGCCGGTCACGACGGCCACTCCGGTCGGGTAGTGCCCCATCACCTCCCGGAAGAGCCCTCGGTCGACCGGGGTCGCGATATCCGTCATTGCGGTCCTCCTGATCTCGGGGACGGGATGGCTCCGGCGTGCATCGAGATGCCGGTTCAATGCTTGACGTACTCGGACTGCAGTTTCCGGCCGAGGCTCTCGGGCCGGAGGAACAGGATGCAGAGCACGCCGCCGACGAGGAGGATGATGCCGGTGATGGTGAATGCCTGGTGCACACCGACCGCCATGTTCGTCGCCATTTCGGGAGCCAGTGTGCTGCCGGCAGGGGGCGAGACATAACCGGCGCGGGCCATCAGCCAGCCCACGAGCGTCGGGGAGACGATGGCACCGATCGAGGCCACGCCGCCGAGCGTGGCCATGAGAATCGGTCGCTGCTTGGCGCCGACCGCATAAGCGATCGCAGAGGCGGTCATCGGGTACGCGAGGCTGCAGCCGGCGGCGAGGCACAGCAGGGCGACGGCCGGCACACCCGACGTCGTCTGGACCAGGATGAAGCAGATTCCGGCCACCAGCGCTGCGATACCGAACGGGACCGCGATCGCGCGATGCGCGTTGTGGCCGTGCTTCATCAACCGGTGGCCGAGGAAGCCGAGCAGCAGCAACACGGCGGCACCGAGGATCCAGGGAATGGTGGTGACGGTGCCGACCTGAGGAAGTGACAGGCCGACCACGGTGCCGAGGTACTGAGGCAACCAGGTCGTGACGAAACCCTGGACCCAGAAGTTGGAGGCCCCTCCGATCACCGCGGCGAGGAAGGTCATGCTGAGCAGGGCGCGCCATACGACGACCGGCTTCTGCTCGTCCACCTCGGCCGTGGCGACCTCCGCGGTGCCCTGCGCCGGCTTCCGGTCGCCGGTACGGTCGTTCGCCGGAGTGTGCTTGCCGTGCCCGGCGAACGGTCCGTCGGCGGCGATCAGGAGCCAGGCGACGACCCACACGAATCCGACGATGCCGAGGACGCCGAAGGCCCAGCGCCAACCCCAGGCGACGATGACCCAGGCGAGGGCAGGCGCGGCGATGACCGGTCCCAGGGTCGAGCCGGCAGCAACCAAGTTGGACGGCAATGCGCGACGACGCGGCTCGAACCACGAATGAGCCGAGGTGAGGGACATCGCCGTCGCGGGGCCTTCAGCGCCGCCGAGGACGATGCGGGTCATCAGCAGCACCGCAGCACCGCCACCGAGGAGCATCGGGAACTGCATGACCGCCCAGACGACGCCCATCGTGAGGATGATCCACTTGACCGAGAATCTGGCAGCCAGGAAACCCGTGATCACGGAGACCACTGCGTAGAGGAAGAAGAACGCACTGCCGATGAATCCGAACTCGACGGCGGAGATTCCGAGATCGGGCATGGCCTCGGAGGCCACCAGGCCTAGTACGGCCTTGTCGGCGAAGGCCACGATCTGGAAGAGGACGAGCAGCGCCGTCACTATCCACGCCTTGCGGTTCATCCTGTGGAAGTCGATCCTCTTCTCCCCGTTTTCCGGGGAGGCGGAGACATCGGGCGCCACGGTCGAAGCCATGAGCAGCCACCTTTCCTAGCGAGCCGCGGATGCTGAATCCGTCGGCGAGTCGACAGTGGTTCAGAAGCTATTTCCACGCATCCCTACTGCGGTAGGAGGGAAACCTTTACTGTCGGCTCCCGCCGTGTTCACCCAGAATGAAGGGGTCGAGACCGGAGGAGGACTATGAGCACGCGCGCGTCGGACCTGTCCCTGGGTGAGCAGGTCGGGGCTGTCCGAACCGGGTCGGTGACGGCCGAGGACCTTGCTACGCAGGTCAGACGAGCGATCGAGCTGCGGGAACCGGAACTCGGTGCGTGGGTGTGCCTGTCGTCGACGATTGCGGAGCAGGCCCGTGCCGTCGACCGGGACTCCGGCTCTGCACCGTTGGCCGGGCTGTCCGTCGGAGTCAAGGACCTCATCGACGTCGCCGGGATGCCGACGCGCGGCGGTTCCGCAGTGACCTCCCCGAATCTGGTCGGCACCGACGCCGCCTGCGTGAGCCGCCTGCGTTCCCTCGGTGCGATCGTCCAGGGCAAGACCGTGACGACGGAGTTCGGCTACTTCACCCCCGGGCCCACCCGCAACCCGCACGCCCTCGGTCACACCCCCGGCGGGTCCTCCAGTGGCTCTGCTGCGGCCGTCGCAGCGGGGACCGTGCCCCTCGCGCTCGGCACCCAGACGGCCGGCTCGCTGACCCGGCCGGCCTCGTACTGCGGAGCCGCCGGCATGGTTCTCGCGCACGGCACCACGGACATGTCCGGCATCACCGGTCTGAGCGAGTCACTGGACGCCCTCGGCCTGCTGACCCGGTCCGTGTCCGATCTTCGCTTCGTGCACAACGCATTCAGCGGCCACGGGCACTCGGAGGTCCCGGCTCCGGAGCCGGTGACTCGGGGCCTGGTCTGGAACGCCGGTGCCCTCCACCCCGTGGAGCCCCCAATGTCGGCGTTGCTGGAACATGTGCCCGCCCTGTTGGAGGAGATCGGGGTGAAGGCCGAGCCTCTCGACTGGGACGATCATGTCCAGACCTTGTCCGAGGACCACGTCACCGTCATGTCGTACGAAGCCGCGCGGGCGCGGGCCCACGAATTCGACGAACACGCGGGTGCACTGAGCGCGCCGATCCGGGATCTGCTGGAGAACGGCCGCAGGATCGCCGGAACCGAGTATTCCGCGGCCCTGACCCGTCGGGACCGCTCCCGGGAACTGCTGGACGCGATTCTGGCCTCCGATCCGATCATCGTCGGCCCTGCAGCGCTGGGACCGGCCCCGCTCGGTCTGTCCGCAACCGGGTCGCCGATACTCAGCCGCCCGTGGCAGCTGCTCGGATTGCCGGTCGTGGTCGTGCCAGGTGCCCGCACGTCCGCGGGACTGCCACTGGGTCTTCAGATCGTCGGGCTACCGGGGCACGAGGACCGGCTGCTCGCCGTGGGCGAGAAGCTCGAAGTGCTCCTTCGCGAACTGCCGGAGATTGCCGTCTGAGCCGGCAAGCTCGCTCGGCTCGGTGAAATCTGCTCGCTCGGCTCGGTGAATCTGCTCGCTCGGCTCGGTGAATCTGCTCGCTCGGTAGAAAGGACCGCTCATGCTCGAACCCCGCCCGACCAACCATCACAGGATGTTCCTCACCTGCTACGAGGACACCTTCGACCGCGGTTGGCACCACGTCGATCTGTTCGTCCACGACGAGTACGGCCGTGAGGTCAACTGGGTCCACTGGACAGTGGAGGCCGACGGCCCGGAGGCGGCCGACGAGTCGGTTCGCAGAGAGGAACCGCTCCTGCGACGGACCACGGAGTGGCAGCACCGGGTGAGCGCCGCGGGAATGGACTATTGGACTGCCGATGCCTGCTGGGACGACGCTCCGGCGGACGTTGCGTGAACCGGTCGTTCCCGCCCGGCGGGGGCGGGGACAATGTCGGGAGTCGGGGAGAAGCCCTGGCTCCCGAATTCGGAGGTGGTGACGAGCCATGGTGGAAAGCGCGGAAGACCTCCGAGCCGAGACGACGGTGTACGTGGTCGACGACGACTTCGAAGTATGCGAATCCGTCGACTGGTTGCTGGAGAGCATCGGGATCAGACCGGTGGTCTGCCACAGCGGCGAGCAGTTCCTCGACGCCTACGACGGCAGCCGGCCGGCCTGCATCGTCCTCGACGTGCGCATGCCCCGTATGAGCGGGACGCGGTTGCAGGAGAAGCTCAACGAGTTCGCGCCGCACGTCGCGATCATCTTCGTCTCCGCCCACGGTGACATCCGGATGTCCGTCTCCACCCTGAAGGCGGGTGCTCTGGATTTCCTCGAGAAGCCCTACGATCCGCAGCGGCTGTTGGACGCCGTGCAGGCCGGGGTGGAGAAGGCCCGCCTCCGTTTCACCGATCACGTACTGCGAGAATCGGTGCGGAGCAAGGTCTCGTCCCTCACCCCGCGCGAGCGCCAGATCCTGGCCCTGGTGGTCGAAGGTCTGCCCAGCCAGAACATCGCCCGGAAACTCGGCATGAGCGTGAAGACCGTCGACGTCCACCGCGCTCGCATCAAGAGCAAGACCGACGCCGACAGCATCAGCACCCTCGTACGGGACGTGCTCCGGTACGGGGTGGACGTGCCGGTGGAGGATCAGTAGTAGTCCAGCACCAGGCGCTCGCCGGCGGCCCGCGACACGCAGACCGCCATGACCTCGCCGGACTCCTTCTCGGACCGCGTGAGAACGTTGTCCCGGTGGACCGGAGTCCCTGCGACCACCTGCATGATGCAGGTACCGCAGATGCCCTCCTGGCAGGACGTGTCGACGTCGCAGCCGTTCTCCTGGAGCACCTCGACGATGCTCCGGTCGGCCGGGACCCGATAGGTCTCCCCTTCCAGTTCCACCTCGAACGCGGAGTTCTCGGATGCGTCCGGCTGTTCCGTCGCGTGGAAGTTCTCGAGGTGGATCGATCCGGCCGGGACGTGCCGGCTCGCGAGCGCAACGACCTTGTTCATGAACCCGTCGGGTCCGCACGTGTAGACGTGGGTTCCGGGATCCGTTCCCGCAAAAATGGTTCCGAGAATCTCGTCCTGCTCGTCCCGGCCCACCCCGAGATGGGCATGGAGCTTGTCCGGGCAGCGCTCGCGCAGCAGCGGCAGGAAGGCGGCTTCCGTCTCGCTGCGGGCGAAGTAGTGCAGTTCGAAGCTGATGCCGTGGACGTCCATGTAGCGTGCCATGCTCAGCATCGGCGTGATGCCGATGCCGGCCGCGACCAGGACGTGGTGCGTGGCGTCCGCCGCGATGCTCAGCAGATTCCGTGGCGGGCTGATCCGGAGAGCGTCGCCCACCCGCAGCTCGTGGAGGGCCGCTGAACCCCCGCGGGAGTTCTCCTCGCGCTTGACCGCGAACGCGAACGAATCCTGCGCATCGGGTGTGCTGAAGAGCGAGTACTGACGGGTGATCGAGGTGGGTCCGACGACGTCGATGTGCGCACCCGGCCGGTACGTACCCAGTGGCGACCCATCGGTCTTCGTCAGCTTGAACGATCTGACGGTGGGTGATTCCTGAACGATCTCGGCGACGGTGACGTCGATGAGTGCCATGTCCGTTTCTCCTCGTGAATTTCTCCGGACGGAAGTGCCGACCGGACCCTCCCGGGCAGGAGGATTCCGGTCAGCGCAGATACAGTCCGCCGTTGACGTCCCAGCAGGCGCCCGTGACGAAGTAGGCGTCGTCCGAGGTGAGCAGCCCGACCATGTCGGCCACGAACGACGGATTTCCCAAGCGTCCCACGGGGATCCCGGCGACGATGCCTTCGAGTCTGTCGGGGGGCACCGTCGCGCGCACGACCGGGAGGTCGTGCGGGCCGGGAGATATCGCGTTGACGGTCACTCCCCGGCCCGCCAGCTCGCGCGCGAAGACCTTGGTGGTGGTCAGGATCGCTCCCTTGGAGGCCGCGTAGTGGCCCCCGGTCGCCGTCCCGCCGTTCTGTCCGGCGAGCGACGCCATGTTGACGATCCGTCCGAAGCCCCGCTCGGCCATGGCCGCACCGAACACCTGGCAACCGAAGAAGATGCTGTTCACGTTCGTCGTGAGGACGCTCGTGAAGTCCGCCTCCGCCAGGTTCATCAGATCCGCTGCCTGCGTGACGGCGGCATTGTTGACGACGATCGTGGGGACGCCCCAGAGCTGCCGGCAGGTCGCCAGCGCTTCCTCGAATCCGTCCTTGCGGCTGACGTCGAGCTCGAGGCCACGTGCGGTCGACCCGTCGCGGGACAACTCCGCTGCGAGGGCTTCGACACCGGCCGTGTCGATGTCGGTGAGCAGTACCCTCCTACCGTCGGTGTGGAGTTTCCGGGCGATCGCCGCACCCATACCTCCGGCCGCGCCGGTGACGACGGCGATGCCGGGTCCGGTGGACTGAGAGATCACATCGGCCCCCTACAGCAGGTAACCCGAGGCGCTGACCGCGTCCTCGCTGTCGATGAGCCGAACGACCTTGAGGGCGATCGCGTCCCTGTCCTCTCCGAGAGCGATCCGGTGGGTCAGCTCGGCACCGACGGTCGTGAACTCGTTGCGCTTGAACGCATTGAGGATCTGGGCCGACCGGAGGGTGACCGACGTGTCGGTGACGTCCTCCACGGTGAACCGCGAGACGATCCGCACGGTCCGGGCCGCGGCCACCGCAGAAGGCGAATAGCCCTGCATCATCCGCTCGACGCGCAGGTGCCGCATGCGCTTGTCGTCGTAGACCATGTTCAGGCCTGCGGCGAAGTCGTCGGTGTGCGGATCGATGGGAATCACGTAGTGAGCATCGTCCGTGTACATCTGCTCCCAGGTCCGATAGTCCTTGGCATCGAGGACCTGTGCTTCCTTCCAGACGAGCTCGATCGCGCGGAGGGTGCGGGAGTCCGTCAGGGTCGACATCGTCAGGGCCTCAGTCATTGCTCATCATCTTCTTCCACATCGCGTAGGCCTCCCGCATGCCCGTCTCGTCGGTGACATGTGAGGTGGGCCAGCCTTCTTCGGTCGTGTACTCGCGTCCCTCGCCGCGGTTGACGAGGATCGGCATGTTCGGATTGCCGCCGGCCCCGATCTGCACCCGGATCCACCCCTCGGCGTCGTCGGGGCTGCCGAAACCGAACGGGCCCTGGAAGTGCTCGTGGATCCTCAGCCGCTCGCGGTTGATGCTCTCGGGTCCGCCGTCCATTCCCAGTGCCATGTGCCAGATCTCGGTCTCGTCGACGGAGAGGGGGATGAGGACGCGGAAGAACGACGACGACATCGCGACGTTCGGGAAAGTGTTGAGATTGAAGCCGCAACCGTGCATGGACCGCATGTAGCGACGGATCCGTTCGGGGCTTTCTCCCGCGGCGGCGAGCTCGTCGACCAGGTGCTGGAACCGAGGCTGGATTTCCTCGCTGCCGTCGTCGATGTCGAGATCCGCGTGGGCTGCGGCCATGATCGCGACGCTGTGTCCGTTGCCGAGGGCGTGGGTCTCGGCCGTGGGGTCGTCCATGAACGACATCATGTCCGCCGTCTCGGCGTCGACCGAGGCCATCCACGACTTGTGCACCATCGGGAAGTGGTAGCCGTCCGTGGTGTTCTCGAGCTGGATCTTCCAGTTCCCCTTGAAACGGAACTTGTGAACTCCGATCACCTTGGTCGGAAATCCATTGCTCTGCTTGAAGAAGCGCTCCATCCAGATCTTCGCGTCCCCCAGGAAGTCCTCGAGGGGTTCGATGTCCGGGTCGAATGTTGCCCAGATCATTCCCAGGTAGCTCTCGGTACGCAGGGTCTGGAGCGGGAAGTCCTTCTTGTCGACGACGCCCTCGTATCCGTCCGGGTAGGGAATGCCACGAAGGCGTCCGTCGAGTGCGTAGGACCAGTTGTGGTACGGGCACGTGAAGCCGTTGGCCTTACCGCTGCGCTGATCGCAGACCGTCGCACCGCGATGCCGGCACCGGTTCAGCAGCGTGTTGAAGTTGCCCTTGCGATCCCGGGTCACGATGACCGGCTGATCCCCGACCTGGGTGGTCTTGAACGAACCCGCTTCCGGGATCTCGCTCTCGTGTGCCACCCACACCCAGGTCTTGTAGAAGATCCTCTTCATCTCCTCCTGGAAGATGTCCGGGTCGGTGTACAGCCGGCCCGCGACCCGATCCTTCGCGACGAGGTCCGCGTAGGTGCGTGCGGTGGGTTCTTCTGTCGTCGTCATGTCATCCTTCGTTCGTGAGGTCGGGCGGTCGCCCCGGATAGGTGGGCCATCGCGTCGGTCGGCAGCGGCGCGGCGAACATCCGCCGGGTGCGGAATCGGCTCATGCGGGCCGCCGTCCGTCCGGATGCCCGGTCCAGGTCGAAGTCGATCGTGAGCCGGGCGCAGAGAAGTTCGGCCGTTCCCGTCGGATGGAGCGAGAACTGCTGCATGATCCACCGTCCGCTCGCACGGTTGCCGTCGAGACGGATCTGCTCGCTGCCGAGGAGGTGCACGTTGCGGAGGAAGTGGTCGGCCGGCGGCAGGTACCGGGACACGAGAGTGACGACTTCGTCTCGCCCACGGGCGATTCCGAACTTGTCGGCGTACTCCGGACCCAGCCCTTCCCACGTCGCGTCGTCGGTGAACAGGACGCCGAGCTGCTCCGGGCTCTGCAGAGGTCCGGGCACATCGCACAGGTCCAGGTAGCGAGCGATGCAGTCACGGACGGCGTCCTTCGCCTCGACGACCTCGAGGCGCTGGTCGGTGCCGGTCACGGGTCAGACCGCGACGTCCGCGCGGATCGTCAGTTCCCGGCCCATGCGGGCCTCGATCTTGAAGTACTTCCACAGGGCGTACTCGCCGATCATCGTCGTCCGCAACAAGTTGCACGCGGCCCGGACGGTTTCCTGGTCCTTCACGTCGGCCAGGACGTAGCAGGTCCAAGGCCAGCCGTCGGACGGGCCGACCATGTGGGCGTCGTCGTCGAAGGTGCCGATGACCTGGACGCCGTCCATGTTCGCGAGAGCCGAGAGCATGGTGGAGATGCCGACCCACACCGGGCCGATCTCCGCCTTCGGCAGGTCGAAGAAGTTCTGGTTGTTGCCGATGCAGAACAGGGTGCGCAACGGTTCGGCGGTCATGGGCGTCCTTTCGCGGGGAAGGCAGGAACTGGTCTCGAACGGTCGTGTCCCGGTCAGGGGAAGCTGGGAATGCCGGGGTCGAGGCCCAGCAGGACGGCTCCGGCCGCCTCGAAGGTGTTGGTCTGGAGCATGGCGTGCTGGGCCGGGACGAGAGCATCCCGCAGGTAGCGCTGCAGCGGGTGGCTCTCGTAGATCGCCCCGGTGCCGGCCAGGTCGAACGCGGCGAGCACGACGTTGCGGCCGACGTGGGCGGCCTGGGTCGCTCCCAGGCGGAGCAGGGCCGTGTGTTCGGCGGTGATCTCGTCGCCGCGGACCGCCAGGCCCCACACCTCGTCGGTGATCTCGTAGAAGAAGGCCCGAGCGGAGCGGAGATCGGCCTCGGCGCGGGCCAGCCCAGTCTTGTACGCGGGACGGTTTCCTTTGCTGTCACCGCCGGTGATGCTGGATCGCACCGCCCCGACCTCGTGGGCGTAGTCGAGAGCCCCCCGTGCGGCACCGAGAGTCACCACCGCCAGCACCTGGGCCGCGTAGGCGAGCGTCGGATACCGGGTGAGCGGCTCGTCGATTCGGGGAGCGCCGCCGCGGACGAACGTCATCTCCTCGGGGACGAAGAGTCTGTCGGCCTTCACTGCGTGTGATCCCGTCGCCTTCATGCCTGCGACGTCCCAGTTCTCCACTATCTCGACGTCGGCGGGGTCGACGAGGGCGGTCAGCGGCTTGCCGTTCGTTTCCGGACCGCCGGCGAGGCCGATGCCGAGGATGTCGGCGCCCAGGCATCCGCTGGCGAACTGCCAGAGGCCGCTGCACAGGTAGCCGCCGTCCACCTTCTCGGCCTTCTGCATGGGGAACAGCCCGCCGGCATAGGCGACGTCCGGGCCGTCGGAGTAGATCTTCTCCTGGGTTTCGACCGGCAGGGCCGCGAAGTACACGAGTGAGGACCCGAAACTTGCCACCCAGCCGGTGGCCGGATCCACCGCGGAGATCCGCTCGACCTGATTCATGAAGGAGGCGGGGGCCATCGGTTCGCCGCCGAACTGTGCGGGGGTCGACGCGCGGTAGAGCCCGGCGCGCTTGAGGAGCGCGACGAAGTCCCTCGGTACGAATCGTTGCCGGTTGAACTCGTCGCGCCGGTCCCGCAGCACGGCGAGAGCGTCCTCGAAGGCCTTCTCCCGCGCGGGGCCCGCTGTCGCGGCCCGCACTGGATTCATCGTGCTCCGGATCGCCATCGTCGTCTCCATCCACCTCGTCGTGTCGCGCTGAGGAGAACGCTAGGAAAGGTTCGGACGAGGCGGTATCGGGATTTCCTCCGCCGGTCATAAAGCAATCCCCTATGGTCGATCCGCCGATCGTGGGTCGACAATGAACCGTCACGGCACCCGGAAGTGAGGATCGATGTTCCCGACAGGCCGCGACTTCCAGGAGATGGTGGAGAAGACGGAGACGGGGATCCTCATCCACGAGGCGGCGTCGAAGAACATCCTCTGGGCCAACCCGGCTGCGTGCCGGATGTTCGGTTTCACGCTCGAGGAGCTGCGACCGCTGAAGGCCCACCACATGAGCAGCCAGGAGCGTCAGTACCGGCGCTCGGTCGGGGTGGCGTGGCTGCAGGACGCCGTCGTACGTGGTTCGAGCCGCAGACAATGGAAGTACCGGACCAAGGACGGGCAGGACTTCCTGGCCGATGCGGTCGCCTCACGCCTGACGTTCCAGGACGGGCAGGTCGTGATGGTCGAGTTCCGCAACATCGCGGAAGAGGTGGAGCTGCAGGAGGAACTCAGCTGGGTGTCACAGTCGCTGCAGCGCATCATGACGCACACGTCGGCGGGCATCGTGGTGCTCGACGAGACGAACTGCATCGAAGACATCTCGCCGCTCGCGGCCCGGCTGTTCGGCAGAACCCCGGACGAACTGTCCGGGGTGTATCTCGAGGATCTGGGCCGTTGTGAGCCCCGGCTGACCGCCGAGCCCGTCGTAGCCAAACTGGACGCGGCGGCAGGACCGGTGGGCATCATGCAGGAGATCGAGAAGAGCGACGGGACGACGACCTGGTTGTCCGGCTTCCTCGAGGCCGTGGTGCACGACGGAATGACGTCACGGGTGCTGACGATCCGAGACGTCACGGATCGTGTGGAGTGGGAACGCCGTCATGCCTACCAGGAGGCCAACCTCCAGTACCTCAGCCGGTACAACGCAATGGGGGACATGGCCATGATCCTCGCTCACGAACTCGGGCAGCCCCTCGCGGCCTCGACGAACTACCTGAGCGGCCTCAAGGCACGGATCTCCGATGGATCCCTCGACCCCGAGGCCCTGAGCTACGGGCTGGACAGGATGGAGAAGCAGCTCGGCCGGGCGGCGGAGATCGTGTCCTCCGTGAAGCGCTATGTGCGGCGGATCGAGAGCACCAAGGCCGCCATCGACCTCAACGAGACGGTCGACGAGAGCCTGTACTTCGTTCGGCTGCGGGCAGCCGAACGGGGGGTGCACATTTCGCTCGACAGGTCCCGTTCGCCGTTGCCCGTGGTAGGGGAGAGCGTGCTGATCGGGCAGGTGGTGATCAACCTCTGCTTCAACGCGATCGACGAGATCGTGTTGCCCTCGACCGCCGTCAAGGAGCTCACCGTCCGGACCGCTCGGCGTGGAGAGTGGGCCTGTGTCTCCGTTTTCGACCAGGGACGGGGCATGGATGATGCCTCGGGAAACCGGCTGGCCTCCGGGGCGTTCTCGGCCAAGCAGGACAGTTCCGGCATCGGTCTGATCATCTCGGAGCACATCGTCGAGCGACACGGGGGCAGCATCCGCTATCTGCCCAACGAGCCGCACGGCACCGAAGTCCGGATGTGCCTGCCCCTCTCCGAATCCGGAGAGGATTGACGGTGCCGTTCTCCGGGCAACACTGCACGCATGAGCATCGACATCGTTCTCGCCACCGTCGGGGTGCTGGGGGTCGGTGTGGCGGCGTTGTCGGCGAAGATGCGCCGCCTGCCGCTGTCCGAACCCCTGCTCGGACTGGCAGCGGGTGTGCTGCTCGGACCGTACGTGCTCGATGTGCTGTCCCTACCGCCGCTGACGGCCGAGCACGGGTTGTTGCACGAGGCGAGCCGGATACTGCTGGCGGTATCGGTGATGGCGGTGGCGCTGCGGTATCCGATGGCGGACGTGCTCCGGCAATGGCGTCCCGTCGCCGTGTTGCTGGCCGTAGCGATGCCGGTGATGGCGGCCGTCACCGCCGGGTTGGGGTGGGCGTTGCTGTCCATGCCCCTGGCCACGGCCGTGTTGCTGGGCGCGGCCCTGTGCCCGACGGACCCGGTTCTCGCCTCGAATGTCGTCACCGGAGAGGCGGCCGAGGAGGATCTGCCCGCCCGGAACCGGCAGGTCCTCTCGCTCGAGTCCGGGGCGAACGACGGTCTGGCGTTGCCACTGGTGCTGGCCGCGGTCGCCGTCGCCGGAGGCATGGGAGCGGGCACGGCGGCACTGGAGTCGCTGTGGCAGGTGGCCGGGGCCGTGCTGATGGGGGCCGCGAGCGGATGGGCCGGTGGCCGGGCCCTGCGCTGGGGTGAAAGGTACGGGGCGACGGATCCGGCGCCGGCCCTGTTCTTCACCGTCGTGCTCGCGCTGGGAATTCTGGGTGTCGCCGGGTTGATCCATGTCGACGGGGTGCTGGCGGTGTTCGTCGGCGGGCTGGCATTCAACCTCACCAGTACCGGCAGCGAGCGGACGGCGGAGGTGCCGATCGACGAGGCGATCAACCGCTTTGCGGTGTTGCCGCTGTTCGTCCTGCTGGGGGCGGCGCTGCCCTGGCCGCAGTGGGCCGAGCTGGGCTGGGCGGGGGTTGGTCTCGTGGTGGCGGTGCTGGCGTTGCGCCGGGTGCCGGTTCTGCTGTTGCTGCGCCGTCCGCTGCGCTTGTCGATGCCGGATGCTCTGTATCTGGGCTGGTTCGGTCCCATCGGGGTGTCGGCGCTGTTCTACCTGACGCTCGAAGCGGAGCGGATGGGTGCGGACGAGACGGTGCTGGCGGCGGGGTCGCTGGTGCTGGCGGCGAGCACGGTGATCTTCGGTGTCACCGCGGTGGCCGGCCGGGTGCTGTACCGGCGGGCCACGGCTCCGGCGGCGCGGTCCCCCGAGCGGCACCGGTGAGCGCCGCCCCGGTTCCGAGTGTGATTGCCGGGCCGTTCCCGGGGTATTCGCAGGAGATGTGGTTCGAGACGTGGTCGGAAATTGTGCGGGTGCTGCTGGTGGGCTCGGTGATGCAGCACCGAGTGAGCCTGCGATGACCGACGACTCCCGGACCCGGACACGACAGGGACCGATCGGGGCTGCGCTGAAACGCCGGCAGGTGTTCGTCGAAGCGATACGGTCGCGGCTGTGGCCGGTCCCGGCAGCTGCGGTGCTGGTGGCCGTGCTGGCCGGCATCGGCATACCCGAGCTCGACGCCGCCATCGACGACCGGCTGCCACCGACGGTGGCGGGGTATCTGTTCGGTGGTGGTGCCGACGCCGCCCGCGAGGTGCTGAGTGCGATCGCCGGCTCGCTGATCACCGTCACCTCGCTGACGTTCTCGCTGACCCTGGTGACCCTGCAGCTGGCCAGTAGTCAGTATTCACCGCGGTTGCTGCGCACCTTCGCCGCCGACCGGGTCGTCCAACGCACCTTGGGACTGTTCCTCGCGACGTTCGTCTACGCGCTGACCGTGCTGCGCACGGTCCGCAGCGGCACCGACGACACCGACGACAGTGCCTTCGTCCCCCAGCTGGCGGTCACGACGGCGTACCTGCTCGCGGTCGCCAGCGTCATCGCACTCGTGCTGTTCCTCGGGCATCTGGTCCGGCAGATCCGCGTCGAGGCCGTGCTCGAACAGGTGCGCGCCGACACCTGCGAGACCGCCGCCAGGTTGCTACCTCCGGATCGGCAGGATCGGCCCACACTGCCCGTCCCCCCGCCGGCCCCGCATGTCGTCGAAGCGGACTCGTCCGGATTCCTGGTCGAGCTCGACGAGTACGCGCTGCTCGCGGCGGCCGAGGAGGCCGAGGCCGTGGTGTGGGTGAACCGACCGGTGGGCAGCCCGGTGCTGGCGGGCACGCCGGTCGCGTCGTGGTGGTCCCTGCGTCCGCAGCCCCTGACCGAGGACCAGGCCCGAAGGCTGTGCGACCGGGTGCGCGGTGCCCTGCGCACCGGTAGCGAACGCACCGCCGTCCAGGACCTCGGGTACGGACTGCGGCAGCTGACCGACGTGGTGGTGCGGGCCCTGTCGCCCGGCATCAACGATCCGACCACCGCGGTGCACGGCCTGGTCTCGTGCACCGCGGTCCTGGGCGAGCTGCTCGACCTCGAGCTCGGCCCGTACCCCCTGTGCGACGAACACGACCGGGTCCGGGTGGTGCTGGCGCGACCGACCTTCGCCGAACTGCTGGATCTGGTGTGCACCCAGCCGCGGCTCTACGGCGCCGACGATCCGGTCGTGCTGGACGCGTTGCTCTCGATGCTGCGGGAGCTGGCATGGAAGGCCACCACTGCGGAACAGCGTGCGGCGATCACGGACCAGCTCGGTCGACTGCGGGAGCACATCCCGGGCCACGGTACCGCGACGCGTGGGCACTTCGACGAGCTCACCCGGCAGGTAGGCAACGCCCTCGAAGGACGATGGCAGACATCATGATCTGGATCTCGAGCATCGTGGGCGCGGCGTTGATCGTCGGGGCACTGCGGGACATCTTCGTCACGTTGTGGCATCCCCGGGGATTGGGCACGATCTCCCGGGGGGTGTTCGTCGTCCTGTGGCGTGGGGCGCACCACGCCGGGCGACGAGGGCGGCTGCTGGGCTCGGTCGGGCCGGCCGGACTCGTCGTCACCGCCGGGGTGTGGGCGACGATGATCGTGCTCGGCTGGGCACTGATCTACCTGCCGCACATGCCCGACGGGTTCTACTTCGCCAGTGCGCTGCGCCCGTCGGCCGCGTCGGACCCGGTCATGGCGCTGTATCTGTCCCTGGTGACCGTCGGCACCCTCGGCTTCGGGGACATCACCCCTGCCTATCCGGCGCTGCGACTGCTGATTCCGTTGCAGGCGCTGATGGGGTTCGTGCTGTTCACTGCGGCCATTTCCTGGGTGCTGCAGATCTATCCGGCGCTGAGCCGTCGCCGCGCCACCGCCCGCCGGCTCGTGCTTCTGACGGCCACCGGCACCGAGCAGATCCTTCCCGCCGCCGAGGCGAGCATCGCCGTGCAGTGGCTCGACTCGGTCACCGAGTCGCTGATCACGTGCGAACTGGACCTGATGCAGTACGGCGAGACCTACTTCTTCCGCGAATCCGACGCGGACCTCTCGTTCGCCGCCGCTCTGTCGTATGCACCGCGACTCGCGGCCGCGGGCGCCGGGTCGTCCGCGGTCGAGGTCCGCCGAGCCGCGGCGATCCTCGACGAACAGACCCGTCGCCTCGCCGGGCGTCTGGACACCGGGTTCCTCCACACCGGCGGAACCGTCGACGAGATCTGCGAACGCTTCGCTGACGACCACCGACATCGGCCGGTGAGCGCCTCGTAACAGGACGCCCTGCAACTGGAATCGCCTCGGGGAACGAATCGTGTGTCTGGTGTTATCTCGTCGATCCTGTGGGTACGCGAGTCGGTACCGGATCTCGGTCGACACCGATCCGGATCAGCCGAACAACGAGTCCCCACGAAAGGACGCACATTCATGAGCACTGCAGCGACCATGCTCGACAGCTACCCGAAGGACCTCGGCGGCGTCGACACCGGCAAGCTCGCCGCGTGCATCGAGGCGTGTATCGAATGCGCTCAGGCGTGCACCGCCTGCGCCGATGCCTGCCTGAGCGAGGATTCGGTGGCGGAGTTGATCAAGTGCATCCGCACCGATCTGGACTGCGCCGACATCTGCGAAACCACCGGCCGGGTCCTCTCGCGCCATACCGGCTACGACGCCGACCTGACCCGTTCGGTGCTCGAGACCTGCGCGGCGGCGTGCAAGTCCTGCGGGGACGAGTGCGCCCAGCACGCCTCCCGTCACGCGCACTGCAAGACGTGCGCCGATGCGTGCCGGCGATGCGAGCAGGCCTGCCGGGACCTGATCGGTTCCCTCGGCTGAGAGTCCGCCGTCACCACCCTTGCCGCGAACACCGGACGCTCGGCCGCTGGGCTGGACGATCGGCGGGTGCCCACCGTCATTGCGCCGAGCGTCCGGTGGACCGCCGGCGGTGTGCCACGTGGCGGCGCACGATCAGCCATTGGCTCGCGAAGACGGCTGCGGCCACCACCGCGGTGACAACCACCGTGAACAGATCCGTGCGCACCTTCATGATCACGAACGGCACGAGCACGAGCACGTCGAGCGCGATCGCCACGGCCGGGACCCAGGTCGCGAACTCGACCTCGTCGCGCAGGCGGCGGACCATGCCCCAGTGGATGGCGATGTCCATCGACAGGTACAGCATCGCCCCGAGTGAGGCGATCTGACTCAGGTCGAACACCGTCGCCGTCACCAACGCCAGCGCGGCCGTGATCAGCAACGACTGCCGGTTCACCGACCCCGGCAACCCGGGCACCTGTCCCATCTCCCGCAGCATGTCGTACAGCCGCGACACGGAGAACAGGCTCGCCACCAAGCCGGACAGGGTCGCGACCACCGCCACCGCCACCGTCAGCCACACGCCCCAGGACCCGAACAGCGGCTCGGCGGCCTCGGCCAGTGCGTAGTCCCGGGCGGCGACGATCTCCGGCACCGACAGGCTCCCGGTGACCGCGACGGTCAGCAGCAGATACAGCACCGTGCACACCGCGATCGCGATCACGATCGAGCGCGCGATGTTGCGCTGGGGATCGCGCAGATCGTCACCCTGATTGGTGATCGTGGTGAAGCCCTTGTACGCCAGGATGCACAGAGCGATGCCGGCCAGGAATCCGAGCAGTCCGCTGTCCGGCGGCGTCGCGTCCGCACCCCCGGTGACCAGCCGGGAGAAGGCCGACACCCCGGTGGCGGCGATCCCGGCCACCGCGAGCGCCGCGATCCCGACGATCTTGATCGCGGCGGTCACCGTCGCCGACCCTTCCACCCACCGGTTGCCGACCAGGTTGACCACCGTCGCGGCCGCGATCGCCACCACGGCCAGGACCGGCACCCACACCGCCGAGCCCTGCATCCCGAACGGACGCAGCAGGTACGTGCCGAAGGTCCGGGCCAGCAGGCTCTCGGCCAGGATCATCGACACGTACATGAACAACGAGAACGACCCGGCCGCCACCCCGGGGCCGTAGGCGGCTTTCAGGATCATCGCGATCCCGCCCGAGGACGGGTTCGTGCTCGAGTACCGCACGTACGAGTAGGCACTGAAGGCCACCACCACCGCGCCCGCGACGAACGCCCAGGGGATCCAGGACCCGGCCAGTTCCGCCACCTGCCCGACCAGGGCGAAGATGCCCGCGCCGATCATCACCCCGGTTCCCAGCGCGACCGACCCGGTCAGCGACAACTTCTTCTTCTGCTCGGTCTCCGACGGCACGCGTTCCACCTCGTCTCACGTCCACAACCTCGTCACCTCGACCTCCGGGCGACCGGTGATGCGAGCCCCACCGAACGGCGCACACATCGGCGGACGCACCGGGGACGGAGCGTGCGACGGCAACTCCACGGAGGACTGCACGGCTGGATTACCCTCGGTCTGCCCGTCGAACACCTCGACGGACCCTCCTGTCCACAGCTGTCCGGACGCCCGGCCGAACCGGTCCGTCGGATCGAAAGGGGAGACGGTGCCCCACAGCGTCCTCGTCGTCGACGACGAACCTCACATCCGTCGTGTCCTGCGCGGCTATCTGGAGGCGGACGGCTACGACGTCATCGAAGCCGCAACAGGCTCACAAGCGTTGACATCGGTGCAGTCCCGCCGCCCCGACCTGGTGTTGCTCGACATCCGCCTTCCCGATCTCGACGGCCTCGAGGTGCTGCGCCGGATCCGCGGGTTCTCGGACGTGTACGTCGTGCTGGTCACTGCCCGCGCCGAGGAGGTCGACAAGCTGGTGGGACTCGCGGTCGGCGCCGACGACTACATCACCAAACCGTTCGCGCCTCGCGAGGTCGCGGCCCGCGTCCGTGCCGTCCTGCGCCGCGCCCGCGGCACCGGCGGGGCGCCCTCCTGGGTCGTGGCCGCCGGTCTGACGGTGGACCCCGAGACCCGGGAGGTGACGGTCGACAGCATGCCCGTGGAACTGTCCGCGCTCGAGTTCGATCTGCTTCTGGCCCTGGCGCAGGCCCCGGGCCGGGTGTACTCGCGGCGGCAGCTGCTCGAGAAGGTCTGGGGCGGAGACTTCTTCGGCGACGAGCGGGTCGTGGACGTGCACATCCGCAGCATCCGCCGGGCGCTCGGCGACGATGCCACCGCCCCTCGTTTCATCGGGACGGTCCGCGGTGTCGGCTACAAGTTCGTGGCCGCGAGCGAGGTCGACCGGTGAACCGCGGTCTCCGGCTCCCGGTGCCGAGCCTGACGATGCGACTGTTCGTCTCCCACGTGCTGGTGGCGGTGGTCGGAGCGCTCGTCACCTTCGCCGTCGTCCGCGCCGCGGCACCGGCGCTGTTCGAAGAACGCGCCGCCGGCCCCGGCAACGGCCGCGGTCGTGCGAACGGGTCTGGGCCGTTGCGGGAGGTCGTGTCCGATGCCGTGACGACGGCATTGCTGCTCGGGGTGCTCGCCGGAGTGATCGCGGCCGCCGCGCTGGGTCTGCTGGCGTCCCGCCGCCTGCTGCGGTCGCTGCGGTCGGTGCGGTCGGGTACCCGGGCAATCGCCACCGGTGACTACCGGCACCGTATCCCGGTGCCGCCGGAGTCCGAACTCGCCGCGGTCGCCGGCGACGTCAACGATCTCGCCGTCCGACTCGCCGACACGGAAGCCCGGCGGGTCCGGCTGCTGTCGGAGGTGGCGCACGAGATGCGCACCCCGCTGACCGTGATCGACGGCTACGCCGAGGGCGTCCTCGACGGGGTCTTCGCGCCGGCAGAGCTGGTCCGGATCGAAGCCGAGGTGGGTCGACTGCGCAGGCTCGCCGACGATCTGTCCACCCTGTCCCGGGCGGAGGAGGGCCGGCTGGACCTGCAGCCGGTCGAGGTCGACCTGTACGGGCTGGTGACCCAGGTCGCGGGCCGGCTGCGCCCCCAGTTCGACGACGCCGGCCTGACCGTGACCGTACTCCCGCCGTCCCGCCCGGTCGTGGTGTGGGCAGATGCCGACCGGATCACGCAGGTGCTGACCAATCTGCTCGGCAATGCCCTGGCCGCCACGGAGACCGGCGGGGTGAGCATCGACGTCACCGCCGGTCGGGACGTCGCCACCGTGACCGTCACCGATACCGGCGAGGGACTCGAGCCCGACGATGTGGAACGGATCTTCGAGCGGTTCTACCGTGTTCCGTCCCGGCGCCGGCAGGAGCACGATCCAGGTTCGGGCATAGGCCTGACCATCAGCCGGGGAATCGCCCGCGCCCACGGCGGCGACCTGTCCGCCGAGTCCCCCGGCCGCGGTCACGGATCACGGTTCACACTGCAGTTGCCCACCCGAAACCGCCATCCGGCCGGAGACTGACGCCGGGCCGGTCCGAGTCGGACCGGCCCGCGTGCCGTAGGTTCCCGGCGGGCTGCACTCCGACAGCGAGCCGGCTGCCAGGTGTTACTCCGGGTGCTGCGGCCCCTGGCCGTGCCCCTGCTGCCCCTGGCCGTGCCCCTGCCCCTGCCCCTGGCCGCCGGGTAGCTCCTCGCCGGCCGCGGCTGCCTGGAAGGCCTGCAGGTGATGCTCGGAACCGGTGCGCAGCCTGCCGTACACGCGGTCGATCGCGTCCTCGTCGCTGACATCGATCGCGCGGGACAACTCGGCGATATCGGCGGCCTCGAGTTCGGCGCCGACCGCGTACGCCTCCTCGACGGAGGTCAGACCGCGGGCCAGCCAACTGTCGTAGGCGCCCTGCAGTCGAGAGTCGCCGTAGGTTCCCGCCGCGAGCCCGGCCGACGGATCGCTCACGCCGTACCGGTCGAGCAGACCGCCGACGGCATCGTAGTGGCGCTGTTCGCTGTCGGAGATGCGCTCGAAGGTCTGCACCCCCCACTTCTGCGCGAACTGCTGGTACAGATCTCGCGCCAGCCGTTCCTCCTCGCGCATCGCCACCAGATCGGACTGCTCCTGCGTGGACAGCGCACCGCCGCTCGTATTGCCCTCGGGCGCTTGGGCGGTCGCAACGGCCGTTCCGAATCCGGCGATTCCGATCGCCACCCCTGCCGCGAGTGCGGCCACAGTCCTGCGCCGTGTGTTCATTGCCGGCACCACCTTTCTCTCCCCACCGAGTCAACGCACCGTCGGTGAAGACTTCCCGTTCCGGAATGTGAAGCTTGTGTGAGAGCACCCGTCGTCCCTCCTCCCGGCGGCCTCGGATCCGAGCCCGGCGACACGAGCGGGACCGCCTACGCTGCGGCGTCACCGAACGCCGATCCTCAGGGGCGAACGACGGGCAGGGGCCGAACTGTGGGCTTTCGGCCCTTGAGGGCCGGTGCAGGGATTCGTAGCGTCGGAGTCGGGCATCGTGACGAGGAGGCCGGCGATGACGAAGGCAACCCCCATCCCGCCCGGCATCGAGTCGCCGGACCAGGTGCACACCCGGGTGGGCACCTTGCGGTTCTTCGACGGCGTTCCGGACGACGCGACGGTCCGGACGTTGTTCGACAACCTGGACTTCCAGCGCGCCGTCCAGGCATACCTGCTGGCTCTGCCGGTGCTGAACATACAAGCAATGCGCACGGCCCTGCTGAAGTGGGGCCCGGTCAATTCGACGGCGTACGTCTTCGAAGACCTGATGCACCCGTGCACCGTCTGGCTCACGGCGAACACGAGTACCTCCTACACCGCCATCTGGATCGACCTGCGCGACGGTCCGCTCGTGGTCGAGGCGCCGCCCGGTGTGCTGGGGGCGATCAACGACAGCTGGGGACGCTGGGTGGCCGACGTCGGCGTGTCCGGCCCCGACAAGGGCGAGGGCGGCGCCTACCTGCTGCTGCCCCCGGGCTACGACGGTGAGGTCCCCGACGGCTACTTCGTGGTGCGGACCGACAGCTTCGGGATGGTGCTGTTCGCGCGGGGTTTCCTCGACGAGCACGGCGATCCCCACCCCGCCGTCGAGGTCGTCAAGGCCCGGACCCGGGCCTACCCTCTCGCCCTCGCCGATCGTCCACCGTCCATGCGGTTCGTGAACGTGTCGCCGGAACCGATGGTCGGCGTCCCGCCCGCCGACTTCCGGGCGTGGGAAATGCTCGACGAGGTGGTGCAGTCCGAGCCGGCCGAGTCGTCGGATCCGCTCACCCTCGGATTCTTCGCCTCGATCGGCATCCGGCGTGGCCGGCCGTTCGACCCCGACGAGCGCATGCGGGCGATCCTCACCGAGGCCGCCGCGGTGGGCGACGCCACCGGTCGCGCCCTCACCTACCGGTTCCGGGAGCCGGCGGCCTACCGCCACCCGGGCGGTGCCTGGCGCGCCATCTTCCTCGGCGGCCACCGGTTCGAGGAGGACGGGGTCGCCCTGCTCGACGCGGCCGCGCAGTTCAACTTCTCGGTCATCGGCATCAGTCCGGCAGAGGACGTCGAGAAGGTCGGCGCCGGCTCCCAGTACGTCGTCGCCTGCGTCGACTCCGAGGGGGCCCCGTTCGACGGCGGAAGCGCCTACCGGCTCCGCGTCCCTGCGGACGTTCCGGCAGCCGATTTCTGGTCGGTCCTCGTCTACGACACCCAGACCCGGTCCATGCTGCAGACCGGGCAGGAGTGGCCGTCGGTGACGAGCCAGGACCGCGATTTCACCACGAACGACGACGGTTCCGTCGACATCCACTTCGGTCCGGAGCAGCCCGAGGACGGCCACAACTGGATCCAGACCGTGCCCGGCAAGAGCTGGTGGGCCATGTTCCGGCTGTACGGTCCCCTCGCACCGTGGTTCGACAGGACGTGGCGGCTGCCGGACGTCGAGCCGGTGTGACGTCAGATCTCGCGCCAGCTCTCCTCGGTCATGTCGTGACCGTGCGCGGCCATGAGCATCAGCCCCCCGTCGACGGGGATCGAACCGCCCGTGAGGTACGACGAGCGCGGCGAGGCGAGAAACGCGATGGCCGAGGCGACTTCGTGGACGTGCCCGGGCCGGCCGACCGGATTTCCGGGACGGTCCTCGTGAAACGCCTGCGACTCGTCCATGCCCGTCATCGGTGTCGAGATCTCGCCGGGCGCAACCGCATTGACGAGGATCCCGTGCCGGCTCAGCTCCAGTGCGAGGCACTTGGTGAGCATGCCCAGGCCGGCCTTGGCGCTGCAGTAGGCGGCGGCCCCGAGCCGGGGGATGTGCTCGTGCACGCTCGTGACGTTGATGATCCGGCCCCCGCGGCCACCGGCGATCATCCGGCGGGCCGCGCGCTGGGCGCACAGGAACGGACCGTCGAGGTCCGTCGCGAGCACCTCGCGCCACGTCTCGTAGCCGAGGTCGAGGACCCGGTCCATGTGCCCGGTTCCGGCGTTGTTGACCAGAACACCCAGCCCGCCGAGCTTCTCGGCGAGCGTGTCGACGACGTCGGCGGTGTCCGGACTGGTCAGATCCTGGCGGACGACGAAGCAGCGCTGGCCGCGCTCCTCGATCCCCTCCCGGGTGTTCCGGGCGCCGGCGTCGTCGGTATGGAACGTGATGCCCACGTCGAATCCTTCCGACGCCAGCGCCTCGGCTGTGGCTTTGCCGATTCCGGAATCGGCACCGGTGACGATCGCGAGCCGCTCGTGTGCGGGAATGCTCATGCCCGGCGAGTACCCACTCGCCGGGCGCCGACACGTCATCGGTGGTCGGCGGGTGGTCGTCTCGAGTAACCTCACGCGGGGGAGCACAGGAGGCGCACATGACCACCTTTGCCGTGACCGACACCGGCGACGGGCTGGACGTCACACTGAACGGCACGACCCACCGTCTCGACGTGGCGGACGCGAGCCGGCTGGCGCACCGGATCCTCGACGTCGTCCATGCCGCCTACCCCGAGCGCACGGGCCGGGGCCTGGAATCGTGGCCCACGGAGCGCGTGGAGGAGTTCGTCGCCGACCTCGAACGGACCGTGAACCCGGACCGGCCCGGGCACATTCTCAGGGCCGCCCGGGTAGAGCTGGATCGCCGTCGGGGCGACGTCCGGTGATCAGGAAGACGACCCGTTCGGCCACGTCCACGGCCTGGTCACCGAAGCGTTCGTAGAAGCGTGCCACCAGGGCGAGGTCGACGGCGGGGGTCACGCCGTGCGTCCAGGACGGGTCCTGCAGGGTCCCGAGGACGCGGGCGTGGACGAGGTCGAGTTCTGCGTCGGTGCTCCGGATCTGCGAGGCCGGCTCCAGCTTCGGCTCGCGGAAGGCATCGCACAGGGCGCGGACCATCGTGGCCGTGAGCTCACCCATCCGGGTGATGTCGCCCCGGACCTGATCGGGGACGAGCTCGCCGGGGGTGCGGCGCCGGGCTGCGCGCGCGATGTGCAGGGCGAGCTGGCCCATACGCGCCAGATCGCTGCTCATGCGCACCGCGGAGAACACGAACCGGAGATCCCCGGCCACCGGATGCTGCAACGCGAGGATCGCCACGGCCCGCTCGCTGCACTCCGTGTGCAATGTCTCGATGTCCTCGCCGAGGTCGAGCGCTTCCTCGGCCGCGACGACGTCGCCGTCGAGCAGCGCGCGTGTCGACAGCTCCAGCGCCTTCGCCGCGAGTTCGGCGAGGCCCCGGAGCCGATCGGTGAGATCGCGCAACTGCTGATCGAACGAAGCCCTCATGTACCGATCCACTGCGCTGTCCTCCGTTGCTGTCGGGAAGACATACCCCGAGCCGGCCGCCGGTATACCCGCATCGACGAGTTGTCCCCGAACCGGCCGTCGACCGTCGCGGCACGAAGTCCGACGATCTCCGCAATACGGTCCGAACGGACGGCCGAGGTTTCGGGGCGACCGGACGGGGATAGCCCGTTCACGATGAGTAAGAACATTTTCGTACCCGGACTGACCGATCTGCAGCGCGGAGAGCTCGGCACCGTCGAGGTTCCCGAAGGGTTCACCCTCCACGGGTTGCTCGACTACGAGTCGCTGGTCTCCGCCGACAGCTTCGACTTCGACGCCTTGCTCGAGAGAGCGGACAAGGAGCTCGATTCCTTCGAGGGCAGTGTCGACGCGATCATCGCCCACTGGGACTTTCCGACCAGCGTGCTCGTGCCCGTTCTCGCGGCCGAACGCGGTCTGCCGTCCCCGAGCCTCGAGAGTGTGATCCGCAGCGAACACAAGCTGTGGAGCCGCATCCTGCAACGCGAGGTCGTGCCCGAGTGTGTGCCGGCCTTCGACGCCTTCGATCCCTTCGACCCCGAGGCACTCGACAAGATCGACGTCCCGTTCCCGTTCTGGGTCAAGCCGATCAAGGCGCACTCGTCCCAGCTGGGATTCGAGGTCTCGAACGCCGAGGAGTTCGCCTCCGCCACCGCCCGCATCCGAGAGGAGATCGGCCGCATCGCGAGTCCCTTCGACCAGGCGCTGGCTCACGTGGACGTCCCGGCGGAGGCGCGTGCCGCGGGCGCACGCACTTGCCTGGCCGAACAGATCGTCACCGGGACGCAGGCTGCACCGGAAGGGTCGATCTTCCAAGGGGAGTTCGGGGTGCACGGCGTGTTCGACATGCGCAAGGACGAGGCCGGCCACAGCTTCGATCATCTCGACTATCCCGCGCGCACCGTCCCGCCCGAGGTGCAGCAGCAGATGATCGACGTCACCGAGCGCTATCTGCGGCACACCGGTTACGACAACGGCTGCTTCAACTCCGAATTCATGTGGGACGCCGAGACGGGCAAACTGTGGCTCATCGAGGTGAACACCCGCATCTCGCAGTCGCACAGCGACCTGTTCGCGAAGGTGGACGGAGCGTCCAACCACGCGGTGGCCATCGACGTCGCCCTCGGCCGCCGGCCGCGGATGCCGCACCGGCAGGGCGAGTTCGCGGTGGCGGCCCAGTGCATGGTGCCCCGCTACGACGACGGCATCGTCACCCGCGTCCCGAGCGAGAGTGAGATCGCCGCGCTGCAGACACGTTTCCCCGGTACGGTCGTGCGAATCGATGTACGGCCCGGCACCCGGCTGTCGGACCTGCCCAACCAGGACGCCTACCGATACAAGCTCGCCACCCTCTACCTCGGCGCTTCCGGTCACGACGAACTGGAGCAGCGGTACCGCGACTGCCTCGAGGCACTGCCCTTCGAATTCGAGGAGGTCACCTAGTGCACACGGTCGAGTCGTTCCCGTACGAGGTGCGAGACGTCGAGAACGTGTTCATTCCCATGCGCGACGGCGCGCGTCTAGCCGCCCGGATATGGCAACCGATCACCGACGAACCGCTCCCGGCGGTGCTCGAGTACATCCCGTACCGGAAGCGGGACCTGACCCGGGCGCGGGATGCCCTCAACCATCCCTATCTCGCCGGGCACGGCTACGTGTCCGTGCGCGTGGACATGCGCGGCAGCGGCGACTCCGACGGGGTGCTCGCCGACGAGTATCTGGACGCCGAGCACGACGACGCCTGCGACGTCATCGCGTGGCTCGCCGAACAGCCGTGGTGCGACGGCAACGTCGGCATGATGGGCATCTCGTGGGGCGGGTTCAACAGCCTGCAGGTGGCCGCCCGCCGCCCGCCGGCGCTCAAGGCGATCGTCAGTGCCTCCGCCACCGAGGATCTGTACGTCGACAACATGCACTACATGGGCGGATGCCTGCTCTCGGACAACCTGTCCGAGGCAACGGTGATGTTCGCGTTCAACAGCCTGCCCCCGGATCCGGCGATCGTCGGTGACCGGTGGCGGGAGATGTGGCACGAGCGCCTGTCCGGCAGCGGATTGTGGATCGAGAAGTGGCTCGGGCATCAGCACCGCGACGACTACTGGAAGCGCGCGTCGGTGAACGAGAACTACGGCGACGTGGAGTGTCCGGTGCTCGCGGTGGGCGGCTGGGCCGACGGCTACACCAACGCGATCTTCCGGTTGCTCGAGCATCTGCACGTTCCGCGTCTCGGTCTGATCGGCCCGTGGGGGCACCGGTATCCGCACCTGGGCGTGCCCGGCCCGGCGATCGGGTTCCTGCAGGAACTCGTCCGCTGGTGGGACCACTGGCTCAAGGGCCGCGACACCGGGATCATGGACGAGCCGGTGTTGCGGGCCTGGATGCAGGACAGCATCCCGCCGCAGCCGTCGTACGCGGACCGGCCCGGTCGCTGGGTGTCGGAACCGTGCTGGCCGTCCCCGAACATCGAGGACCGGCGATACACCCTGACCCGGCATTCGTTGTCCGACAAGCCCACCGAGGAAGCCGAACACCATCGGATCCGGCTGCAGTCGCCGCTCAGCGTGGGCATGTTCGCCGGCAAGTGGGCCTCGTATGCCGCGACGCCGGACCTGCCGGGCGATCAGCGGGAGGACGACGGCGGATCGCTGGTGTTCGAGACCGAACCGCTCGGCGACACCTTCGAGGTGTTCGGGCTGCCGACGCTCGAGTTGGACGTGTCGGCGGACCGGCCCAATGCGATGGTGGCGGCGCGTCTGTCGGATGTGGCGCCGAACGGCGAGGCCACCCGCGTCACCTACGGCCTGCTGAATCTCACCCACCGCGACGGCAGCGGCGACCCGCAACCCCTCGAGCCGGGCCGGACGTATCACGTGCGTGTCCCGCTCAACGGAATGGCGCATTCGTTCCCCGCCGGCCATCGCATCCGGTTGTCCGTGTCCTCGTCGTACTGGCCGCTGGCATGGCCGTCGCCGGAACCTGTGATGCTGACGGTGAATACGGGAACCAGCACCCTGACGCTGCCCCACCGCCCCCAGCGTCCCGGGGACGACGAGAGACTACGAGCGTTCGGTCCCCCCGAGGTTGCTCCCGAGGCGCCCGCGACGCACCTGGAACCGGGCAGGCACCACTGGAAGGTCGAACGGGATCTGGCGACCGGGGTCTCCACCCTCGAGATCGAGAACGATCAGGGCACGATCCTGCTCGACGACGTCGGCACGACGGTCCGCCGCGCCACCACCGAATGGTTCAGTTTCCGGGGCAACGACGTCGATTCCGTACGGGGCGAGACGCGGACCGTGCGCCGCCTCGAACGCGGCGACTGGCGTACCGAGATCACGACGAACACCGTGCTGCGCTGCACGGCAGACGAATTCATCATCGACGCGCGACTGGACGCGTTCGAGTTGGGAAATCCGGACGTCGATCCGCGGCCGGTGGAGAATCGGGTCCACTCGCAGAACTGGCACCGCCGGATCCCGCGAAATCTCGTCTGACCGCCGAGGTGGAACCTCGTCTGACCGCCGAGGTGGAACCTCGTCTGACCGCCGAGGTGGAACCTCGTCCGACCGCCGAAGTCAGTTCGCTGTTTCCTGCTCGCGCTGCCGGCGCAGCCGCTGTGCGGCCGTGTGGGCGCCCTCCCGCTCGAGGGCGTCGAGCATCGTCTTGACCTTGTCGGCGGAGGCACGCGGTGGCAGCAGCGGGGTGGCCGGGTCGACGACCGCCTGGATCAGCACCGGACGGTCGGCGGTCAGGGCGGTGCGCCATGCCTCGTCGACGTCCTCGGGCCGATCGACCCGGATGCCTTCGAGACCGAGCAGGCGGGCGTAGTCGGCGTAGGGGAACGGCGGGACGGTCTGCGAGGCGGGGATGCGGGCGTCGCCCTCCATTTCCCGCTGCTCCCAGGACACCTCGGTGAGGTCGCCGTTGTCGAGGACGAGGACGGCGAAGCGGGGATCGGCCCAGTCACGCCAGCGGTGGGCGAGAGTGATGAGCTCCGAGATGCCGTTCATCTGCATGGCGCCGTCCCCGGCCAGCGCGACCACCGGGCGATCCGGGTGGGCGAGCTTGGCGGCCAGCCCGTACGGCATCGCGGACCCCATCGAGGCGAGGGTGCTCGACAGGTGTGCCGGCACCCCCGGTGGCAGTCGCAGGAACCGGGCGTACCAGTACACGACCGAGCCGACATCCACGGCCACCTGGGCGTCGGGTGGGAGGTGATCGGACAGGGCCGCGACGACCGCCTGCGGATCGAGCCCGTCCGCGGGCTCCGCGCATCGTGCGGCGGCGATCCGCCGCCAGGTCCGGACCATCTGCTCGACGTCGCGCCGCCACGGACGGTCGGTCCGGTGCAGCCGCGGCAGCAGGGCATGCAGGGTTTCGCGGGCGTCTCCGGCGAGCGGCACCTCGACGGGGTACTTGGCACCGAGGTTGCGGGCTTCGATGTCGATCTGCACGGCCCGCGCCTGGCCCGGAGCGGGATAGAACTCCGTCCACGGGTCGTTGCTGCCCACGATCAGCAGGGTGTCGCAGCCGGTCGTCAGGTCCGCCGCGGCGGTGGTGCCGAGATGCCCCATGACGCCACAGGCCCAGTCCCGGGACTCGTCGATCACCGGCTTGCCGAGCAGCGACGTCGTCACCCCCGCACCGAGCAGGTCGGCGAGTTCGTCGATCTCCCGGGCCGCACCGTATGCGCCCTGGCCGACGAGCAGCGCGATCCGCTGCCCGGAGTTCAGCAGGTCGGCGGCCCGGTCGAGGTCGGCGTCGGTGGGCAGGACCCGCGGGACCGCGACCGTCGCGGCGCTGGGAACCACGCCGTGCGTGTGCTCGTCCTCCGCGACGCCCGCCTGCTGCACGTCGTGCGGGACGATCACGCACGTCGGGCTCGAGGTCGCCCGGGCGGTGCGGAACGCGTTGTCGAGTACCGCGCCGAGCTGTTCGGGGGTGTCGAGGGTCTGCACGTACTGGGCGCACACGTCCTTGAACAGGGTGGGCAGCGCGACTTCCTGCTGGTAGCCGCTGCCCTGGGCCGTCGTCACCACGTGCCCGACGATCGCCACCACCGGCTTGCCGTCCAGTTTGGCGTCGTACAGCCCGGTGAGCAGATGCACCGCTCCCGGTCCCTGGGTGGCCAGGCACACCCCGACCTCGCCGGTGTACTTGGCGTGGCCGGTTGCCATGAACGCGGCCATCTCCTCGTGCCGGGCCGTGACGAGTTCGATGTGCTCGCCCGCGCGGTCGAGCGCGGCCAGGATGGGGTCGATACCGTCTCCGGCGTAACCGAAGACGCGGTGCACGCCCCAGGCCCGGAGCCGGTCGACAATCCCGTCGGCGACGTTGGCCATGGTGTTCCTCCCGGTGGTGCCCGCCGTCCGCCGTGGGCATCGTTCGTCGTGTATGCGTTCGTCGCGTACTCGGGGCCGGGTGCCCGGTGGGAGCCGTGCGAAACCTCGGATGTCCCGGTGGGCGGCACACTGGTCGCATGAGGTTGCTGCTGCTGGCCGACACCCACGTCCCCGTCCGCGCGCGGGACCTGCCGGCGCGGGTGTGGGAGGAGGTCGACCGCGC
Organism: Rhodococcus sp. DMF-1; assembly: GCF_021441945.1. Classification (NCBI taxonomy): domain Bacteria; kingdom Bacillati; phylum Actinomycetota; class Actinomycetes; order Mycobacteriales; family Nocardiaceae; genus Rhodococcus; species Rhodococcus sp. DMF-1. The sequence continues at coordinate 3,774,545 of NZ_CP090442.1, read as the reverse complement.
CGATGTGGTGCTGCACGCCGGTGACTGGGTCGACATCGCCCTCTTCGACGCCCTGTCCGAGCGGGCGGCCCGGTTGGTCGCGTGCTGGGGCAACAACGACGGTGCCGAATTGCGGGGCCGGATGCCCGAGATCGCACGCGTGACGCTGGAGGATGTGCGCTTCGCCGTCGTCCACGAGACCGGAGCCTCGGCGGGCCGCGACCGGCGGATGTCGGCGGCGTATCCGGACACCGACGTCCTGGTGTTCGGGCACAGCCACATCCCGTGGGACACCACCACGGCCACGGGGCTGCGGCTGCTGAACCCGGGGTCGCCGACGGACCGCCGGCGACAACCGTTCTGCTCCTTCATGACCGCCGCCGTCGCCGACGGCGCACTGGGCGAGGTCGCACTGCACCGCCTGTGACCGGAAATCGAGCCGGACGACCGGTTCGGGCGTACGGTGGGTGTGCCCCGCCACCGCCCGAGGGAGCTCACATGCCCGCATCCTTCTTCGCGCATCCCCACCAGGCGTTCACGGCAGGTTTCTACCGCGACGAGGACTTCGACTTCGACGTCCGCTTCCTGCTCGGGCAGGCCGTGCACGGCGCGGCGGACGTCGGCGAAGTGCTCGCCACGATCGCCCCGCTCGGCGAGAAGGACCACGAGAAGTGGTTCGACGCCTGGGTTGCGCTCGGCACTCGCGTCCGACGCCTCGCCGACGCCTCCGCCGAGGCCGGGCACGCGGTCAGTGCCGCGGGCGCATACCTGCGTGCGGCAACGTATTTCGCCACCGCGGTCAACTCCGTCGACGGGCTGGGCGACGACGGCCCGCTGCTGCCGACGTTCCGGCAGCATCGGGCGGCGTGGGACCGGTTCGTCGAGACCACCCCGCACCCGGCCGAACGGGTCGACATCCCCTACGAGGACGGCTTCCTGCCGGGCTACCTGCTCCGTCCGCTCGGTGAGGAGACCCGCGAGCCCCGCCCCACGCTGATCCTGAACAACGGCAGCGACGGACCGATCAGCAGCCTGTGGACCGCCGCCGGGGCCGGCGCCCTGGCGCGCGGCTACAACGTGCTGTTCTTCGACGGACCGGGCCAGCAGTCCATGCTGTTCGAGCGCGGCGTGCCGTTCCGGCACGACTGGGAGGCGGTGATCACCCCGATCGTGGACTTCCTCCTCCGGTACCCGGAGGTCGACGACTCGCGCATCGCCCTCTACGGGATCAGCCAGGGCGGATACTGGGTTCCGCGCGCACTGGCCTTCGAGCACCGGATCGCCGCCGCAATCGCCGACCCGGGTGTGGTCGACGTGTCCGCGTCGTGGCTCGCCCACATGCCGAAGAACATGATCGAGCTGCTCGAGAAGGGCGACCGGGAGAAGTTCGACCGTGACATGGCCTTCGGCATGCGGCTGTCGGGCCGGCTCGAACGCACCTGGCGGTTCCGGGCGCGCCCCTACCGTCGGATGGACTCGTACTTCGACACCCTCACCGAGGTGCTGAAGTACCGGCTCGGCGATCTCGCCGGCTCGATCACGACGCCGCTGTTGGTCACCGACCCGGAGGACGAGCAGTTCTGGCCCGGCCAGTCCCGCCGGCTCGCGGACGGGCTGCCGGGGGTGACGGAACTCGTCGCCTTCACCGCTGCGGAGGGCGCCAACTTCCACTGCCAGCCCCTCGCCCGCGCTCTCACCGATCAGCGGATGTTCGACTGGCTGGACACAATGCTGGTCGACCCGGACCGCGTCCGGGCTCCGGGCGGCGCGTCGTCGCGCGAGGCCGCGGAAGGCTGATCGAGGTGGCAGCCGGCAGGAGCCGGCCCCGCGGCGGTGTCCTGTCCACACCCGCGCGGTCCCCGGGCAGCCGCGACCGCCGTTGCTGTCGCGGCTGACTGCCCGGCGCGCGGTTGCGCTTCCTCCGACCGAATGTCACATTCGGGTCGCGGAACCGACCGGATGTGACATTCGGTCAGGCAGGACGCGCTACCCACAGCCGCTAGCATGCGCTAATCTGTGACTCGACCGTGACCAATCCGTTATTGAACGGACTACTCGAACGTCGAGGACAGCAGTTTGGCCCCGTACGCCCGCCCCGATGGTGACAACTTCAGCGAAACACTCGAACCCGCAGCGCCTCGGCGTGGGGCACACCGACGCTCGACCCGGACCGGGCCCGCGCGTCGATTGCTGACCATTCCCCTGGCGGTCGGCGCCGTGCTCGCGGCCGGCAGCGCCGCGGCCCAGGCCGCCCCCGGGCAGCCCCGGGCCGAGGCCGCCCCCGAGCGGCAGCAGCCGACCGTCGGGCTCTCGACCGCACCGCAGGTGCTGCAATTCCCGGACGCCGGCACCGACCGGTACGTCGACCAGTTGCAGCGCGCCGCCGAGCGCGAGACCGCCCGCCTCGCCGCGGAGGCCGAGGAGCGCCGGCATGAAGCCGAGCGCCTCGCCCGGGAGGAAGCCGAGCGGATCGCGCAGGAACTCGCGAGCCGCCCGAGTGCCGTCTTCCCCACCATCGGGGCGCTGACCTCCGGGTTCGGGCCCCGCTGGGGAACGGCGCACAACGGCATCGACATCGCCAACGCCATCGGCACGCCGATCAAGTCGGTCACCGACGGCACCGTGATCGAATCCGGCCCCGCCTCCGGCTTCGGACTGTGGGTGCGCATCCAGCAGGACGACGGCACGATCGGCGTCTACGGGCACATCGACCAGTCGCTCGTGTCGGTCGGCCAGCAGGTGCGGGCAGGCGACGTGATCGCCACGATGGGCAACCGCGGCCAGTCCACCGGGCCGCACCTGCACTTCGAGGTGTGGCAGCCGGGCGGCGCCAAGATGGACCCGCTGGCCTGGTTCGGCTCGCGCGGGGTATCCGTACCACAGTCCTCGCGTTCCTAGTCGGACGCCGGTACGCCGCCCCGTCGGGGGGCGCGGCGCACCGGCGTCCGGCTCACCAGATCCGCACGCGCTGCGCCGGGTCGAGATACAACTCGTCGCCGGGGTGCACGTCGAACGCCTCGTAGAAGGCGTCGATGTTGCGCACCACCCCGTTGCAGCGGAACTCCGGCGGGGAGTGCGGGTCCACGGCGAGCCGGCGCAGCGCCTCCTCGTCGCGGACCTTGGTCCGCCACACCTGCGCCCAGCCGAAGAACACCCGCTGCAGGCCCGTGAGGCCGTCGATCACGGGCGGTTCGGCTCCGTCGAGCGCGATCTCGTACGCCTTCAGCGCGATGGACAGCCCGCCGAGATCGCCGATGTTCTCGCCGATGGTGAAGCTGCCGTTGACGCGGTGCCCGGCGAGTCCCTTCGGTTCGAACTCGTCGTACTGCGCGATCAGTGCCGCGGTGCGCTTACCGAACTCGGTGCGATCGTCGTCGGTCCACCAGTTCTCGAGATTGCCGTCGCCGTCGTACTTGGCGCCCTGATCGTCGAAGCCGTGCCCGATCTCGTGCCCGATGACGGCCCCGATCCCGCCGTAGTTGGCGGCGTCGTCGGCATGCAGATCGAAGAACGGCGGTTGCAGGATCGCGGCGGGGAACACGATCTCGTTCATGCCCGGGTTGTAGTAGGCGTTCACGGTCTGCGGTGTCATGAACCACTCGTCGCGGTCCACCGGGCCGCCGAGCTTGGCCAGGTCGCGGTCGTACTCGGCGGCGTAGCCGCTGCGGTAGTTGCCGACCAGGTCGTCCGCGGCGACGGTCACGGCCGAGTAGTCGCGCCACTTGTCGGGGTAGCCGATCTTCGGCGTGAACTTCTCCAGCTTGCGCAGCGCCGCCTCACGGGTCTGCGGGCTCATCCATTCGAGCTCGGCGATGCTGCGCCGGTACGCCTCCTGCAGGTTGGCGACGAGCTGCTGCATGCGGTCCTTGGCCTCGGCCGGGAAGTGCCGTTCGACGTACAGCTTGCCGACAGCCTCGCCGAGCAGGTCCTGGACGAGCGCCACGCCGCGCTTCCACCGGTCGCGGATTTCCTGCGCCCCGGTCAGGGTGCGGCCGTAGAACGCGAAGTTCTCGTCGACGAGCTTCTCGGTGAGGTACGGCGCGCGGGAGTGCAGGACCCGCCAGGTGGCCCAGGCCTTCCAGTCGTCGAGGGGCGCCTCGGCCCACAGCTGCGCGAACGTGTCGAGAAAGCCCGGTTGGCGGACCACGATCTCGGCCCACTGTTCCTCGGTGGCCCCGAGCGCGCCGATCCAGCCGCGCCAGTCGAAACCGGGTCGCTCGGACGTCAGCGCCTCGAACGTCACCAGGTTGTAGGACAGGTCGGCGTCTCGCCGCTTGACCACGTCCCAGTGCCCGGCCGCCAGGCGGGTCTCGAGGTCGAGCACCCGCTGCGGGTCGTACTCGATGCCGGCGAGCTCGAACATGCGCCCGATGTGCGCGACGTACTGTGCCCGGATCTCGGCGTGACCGTCCTCGCGGTAGTACGACTCGTCGGGCAGGCCCAGACCGGACTGCGTCGTGTGCATCAGGTAGCGCGCCGAGTTCTTCGCGTCGGTGTCCACGTAGTGCCCGACGGCGCCGCCGATCCCGACGCGCTGCAACCGGCCGAGCACCGCCGCGAGCGCGTTCCGGTCCGCGGCGTCCGCCACGGCGGCCAGTTCGCCGGCGATCGGGTCCAGGCCCGCCGCCTCGACGGTCTCGGTGTCCATGAAGCTGGCGTACAGGTCACCGATGCGCTGCGCGTCGGTGCCCGGCTCGGCCGAGGACGCGGCCGCCTCCTCGATGAGGGTGCGGACGTCGACCTCGGCCTTGTCGAACAGGGTGCGGAATGCGCCGTCGAGGGCACGATCGGCGGGGATCTCGTGTTCGGCGAGCCAGCGGCCGTTGACGTGCTCGAACAGATCGTCCTGCGCTCGGGTGCGCTCGTCGAGGTGGGTCAGGTCGATGCCCGAGTGTCGGGCCCGGGGATGCTCCACGATGGTCATGCCGTCCATCCTTACACCCATTCCCCGCACCCGGCACGGGCCTGCGTACGGGCGACGGGCCGTCTCCGCCCGCGACACGCCGCGCTCGAGTTACCGTGACCGAAGCCACACAGACACGTGGAAGCGGGGTGGGCGAGTGGGTCTGATGGACCCGATCGACGCGGTTCTCATGACGGCAGAGCTGCTGGCGAACCCCATGCACGTCGGGGTGGTGCTGATCCTGAACCCACCCGAGGACGCCGGCTCCCGATTCGTCGACGACGCCTACCGGGACGCGCTCGGCCGGGGCGACGAGGTGGATCCGGTGCTGCGACGCCGGGCGCACCGGGGTGTGGACACCGGCGGGTGGTGGGCCTGGCGCGACGTGGACGACATCGATCTGAGCTACCACGTGCGGCGGGCGTCGCTGCCGCCCGGCGCTGGACGGGACGCGCTGTGGCAGCTGGTGGGGGAGCTGCATGCCGAACCGCTCGACCGCTCCCGCCCGATGTGGGAGGCCCACCTCGTCGACGGCCTTCCCGACGGCCGATTCGCGCTCTACACGAAGGTCCACCACGCGGTCCTCGACGGGATCGCGGGCCTGCGGATGATCGAGGAGTCGATGTCGCCCGACCCCGATCGCCGGTCGATGTCCCCGTTCTTCGCCACCGGCAGGCACCCGCGGCCCGACGCCGGGCACGGTGGTCTTCCGACGCCGCTCGGCCTGGCCCATTCGGTCCTCGGGGCCCTCACCTCCGGTGTGGGCCTGGTTCGCCGGACCGTCGAGGGGCAGGTCGGGGCCACGGTGCAGGGTCTGACCACCGACACCACGGTGCTGCCGTTCGGGGCGCCCCGCACCCGGCTCAACGGGCCACTCGGAACCGGACGCGTCTTCGCCGCCGCCGGCTGGCCGAAGTCGCGACTGCGCGCGATCGAGCGCGCTGCGGGCGTGACCGGCAACGACGTCGTCACGGCCGTGGTGGCCGGGGCGTTGCGCTCGTGGTTCGGCGAGCACGGCGAACTCCCCGGCGACTCCCTCGTGGCGATCTGCCCGGTCTCGGTGCGCGGACGGCAGGACGGCGCGACGGCGGGCAATGCGTTCGGAACGGCGGTGTGCACCCTGGGCACCGATCTCGCCGACCCGGCCGACCGGCTGCGGCTGATCCACCGCTCGATGCAGGTCGCCAAGGACCGCGTCGCAGCGCTGGGGCCGGTGCCGTCGCTGGTGGTGACGGCACCGAGCATCCTGCCGACCATCCTCGCCCCGATGCTTCCGTTCGACCCGGGGCTGCGGCCCGGGTACAACCTGCCGATCTCCAACGTGCCCGGTCCGCGCACCGAGCTGTACTGGAACGGCGCCCACCTCGAGGAGATGTACCCCGTCTCGATCGTCTACGACGGGATGGCCCTCAACGTCACGGTGTGCTCGTATGCCGACCGGATCGGTTTCGGATATGTGGCCGGCGGGGAAGCAATACCGGACATCGCGACGTTGATACCTCTGACGGAGCGGTCTCTGTCGGAGTTGGAGACTGCGGTAGGAGTGGCGTGATGAGTTCCGATGCCGGAGCGGCCAAGCGGGTGGACGGCGAGCACCCCCCGACCGAGATGATCGTCGACCCACGCTTCCTGCCGGTCGCCGACCGCTTCTTCAAGATGTTCCGCGACACCCGGAACGGCGGCGGGGCGCTCGCGGCGTACCTGCACGGCGAGCCGGTGCTCGACATCTGGGCGGGCTGGGCGTCCCGGGACAAGCGGTGGACCCACGACACCGTCGCGCTGTCGTTCTCCACGGGCAAGGGCGTCGCGAGCACCGTGCTGCACCGGCTCGCCGAGCGCGGGCTCGTCGACTACGACGAACCCGTCGCGACGTACTGGCCCGAGTTCGGGGCCGCCGGAAAGGAATCCATCACCGTCCGGGAACTGATGTCCCACCGCGCCGGTCTGCACCGCGCGCGGGGCCTCGTCCCGGGACGCTTCGGGCTGCTCGACTCCGATGCGGTGGCGGCCGCGCTGGCGGCCTCCGTGCCGGACCCGCGGCGGCTCGCCGGCCCCGGCTATCACGCCGTCACCTACGGCAACCTCGTCGCCGAGATCGCCATCCGGGTGACCGGCCTGTCCTTCACCGAGCTGGTCGAGCAGGAGATCGCCGGCCCGCTCGGTCTGCGCGAATTCTGGTTCCACGTGCCGCAGGACGAGCGGCACCGGATCGCCCGGGTCTTCCCCCGGCTGAACCCGACCCCCGCGCCGTGGGCGGTCACCGGCACCGTGCTGTCGCGGCTGCCCGGGCTGCGTGGCGTCGCCGAGGCGGGCATGGCCGAAGGCTTCGACGAGCTGGCCCGCAGCCCCGCCGCGCACGACGCGGTGATGCCGGGATGGAACGGGGTCTTCACCGCCCGCGCGCTGGCCCGGATGTACGGGGCGCTGGCGAACGGCGGCGAACTCGACGGAGCGCGGCTGCTGAAGGCGGAAACCCTCGAACAGGTCCTCGAGGTGCAGACCCGGCGCCGCGACTACGTGCTCGGTATCCGCCCCAACTGGCGGCTGGGCTACCACCCGGGCTGGGTCGCCCTGCGGGAACAGCCGCTGCAGTCGATCGGTCACTTCGGCTTCGGCGGCTCCGGCGCGTTCGCCGATCCGGAGACGGGCTTGTCCATCGCCTTCGTCACCAACCGCCTCGGCAGTGTCACCCCCATCTCGGACATGCGGTTCCCGCGGCTCGGGGCCGCGGGCGTCGTCGTCGCACGGCGGGCGGCCTGACGGCCGACGCCCGTTCCGTCACCGGTCCTCCGTCCGGCCGCGCTCGTGAGCCGTCGTCAGGGCGCCAGCAGCTGCACGCTCGCCTGGGCCCGGACCAGGACCGCGCCGTCGGGTGCGGTGAGATGCGTGTCGATCGAGGCGAGCCGTCGGCCGGCCCGGGTGACCCGGGCCTCGACGAGAAGGTCGGGGCCGGGTGCCGCGGGGGAGCGCAGGTAGTCGAGCGTCAGGTTCAGCAACCGGTACTCCTGTCCGGCAGCGGTGAGGGTCTGCGCCGCGAGTTCGGCGACGGTGCCGGCGACGGAGACCAGGACCCCACCCTGCACGGCGCCCATCGGATTGGCCATCCATTCCGCGGGTGGTACGACCGCGGCGACGCGTCCCTTCTCGACGGCGCCGACGCGCAGATCGAGCAGCCCGGCGAGCGGGCCCCGGGCCACGGTTCCGGCGGCGATGCCGGAGACCGTGTCGAGGCCGGTGCGCTCGGCGAGTTCCGAAGGGTCCGTCCAGGGTTCGGGTGCGGGCCGGACCAGTCCGGACGCGTCCGCGAACGCGTCGAACACGGCGGGACGATCCACGACCATCGACCGTCCCGTCAGCTGGATCACCAGATCGCCTGCGTCGTCGCAGATCTGCGCGGTGCTCAACGCGGTGGCGTCGTCCACGTGGACGGCGCGGCCGGTGCCGTGCAGAGCCCCCCGGGCCGGCATCGGATTCGCGGTCGAGGCGCTGAGCTGGCTCAGGACGGACCGGGTGTCGCGGCCCTGCCCGCGCCACACGAGGTGCGGGGCGGCGCCGAGAAGGACGTCGGTGAACACGCCGACGGATCCGACGGTGGTGCGGCCGCGGTGGTCGACGAATCGGGCGCCCAGCGGCTGGCGGAACGACACCGTGCCCGGCTCCCCGCTCACGGTGTCGATGCCCATGAAGGCGTTGAGACGATCGGTTTCGGGGACGGTGACGGTCACGGCGACATCCTGAGGTCGAGCGGAGCGAGGGTTCGCTCGGTCACGGTACCGAGGCCGGGGCCGGGCGTTGCGCCCACCCCGGTCAGCCGATGCGGGCGTGCATCTCCCACACGAGGATTTCCGCGGCCGTGTCGGTGTGGACCCGCTGTCCGCCGGAGCCGGTCAGCCGCACGGCGTCGCCCTCCCGCAGGATTCCGGCGCCTTCGAGCTCGGCTGTGCCCTGGGCGACGAAGAGGTGCAGGTAGGGGGCATCGGGCAGGACGACCGGCCGGCCCGGCTGCAGGCGGGCGACCGACAACCCGGCGTACTTGTTGTGGATGCGGATGGCGGCGTGATCGCGGTGCTCGGGGATGCCGGTGGCGACGGGCACCAGGCCGCCGCGCATGAGCTCGTCGTCGATCTCGAGTTGCTCGTAACCGGGGGTGATGCCCGATTCGTCCGGCACCACCCACATCTGGACGAAGCGGACCGGCTCGGCGTGCTCCGCGGCGTGCACGCCGGTGGCGCCGGGCAACCGCCAGGAGTCGTTCTTCTCCGAGTGCAGGATGCCCGTTCCGGCGCTCATCCGCTGTGCCAGGCCCGGATAGATGACGCCCGAGTGCCCGATCGAGTCCTGGTGCACGAGGCTGCCGCGCAGCACCCAGGTCACGATCTCCATGTCGCGGTGCGGATGCGTGTCGAAGCCCTGACCGGGCAGGACCGTGTCGTCGTTGTTGACCAGCAGCAGCCCGTGGTGCGTGTTGTCCGGGTCGTAGTGGTGGCCGAACGAGAACGAGTGCTTCGAGTCGAGCCAGGAGATGTTCGTCGTCAGCCGGTCCTCGGCGCGCCGGATGTCGAGAGTCGTGGCGTCGGTCATGGATTCTCCTCGGTGAGGTGCGGCGGGTTCAGGGTACGAGCGCGTCGGCGCAGCGTCAGGGCAGCTGTTCGTGCCCGGCCGGGATGGTCCCGAGACGTCCCGCCTGGAAGTCCTCGAACGCCTGGATGATCTCGGCCTTGGTGTTCATCACGAACGGCCCGTACATCGCGACGGGCTCGCGGATCGGCCGTCCGCCGAGCAGGAACACCTCGAGGGACGCGGTGCGCGAGTCCTGGGTGCGGTCGGCGGTGAACGTGACGCTGTCGCCGTCCGGGCCGAACACGGCGGTCTGTCCCGCCCGGATGGGGGCGTGCTCGGCGCCGACGGTGCCGTCCCCGGCGAGCACGTAGCCGAGCGCGTTGTACTCGCGATGCCAGGGCAGGGTCACCGACGCGCCCGGCGCGACGGTCAGGTGTGCGAGGGCGATCGGGGTGTGGGTCACGCCCGGGCCGCGGACACCGCCGATCTCACCGGCGACGACGCGGACGAGGGCGCCGCCGTCGGGCGAGGAGGCCAGGGCTACGTGGCTGCCGGCGATGTCCTGGTATCGCGGCTGCGCCATCTTGTGGTTCCGGGGCAGGTTCACCCACAACTGCACGCCGTGGAAGAGGCCGCCGCTGGCGACGACGTGTTCCGGCGGCGCCTCGATGTGCAGGATCCCCGAGCCCGCGGTCATCCACTGGGTGTCGCCCCCGCCGATGGTGCCGCCCCCGCCGTTGGAGTCCTTGTGTTCGAGGATCCCGTCGATCATGTAGGTGACGGTCTCGAATCCACGGTGCGGGTGCCACGGGGTGCCCTTGGGTTCGCCGGGGGCGTACTGCACCTCGCCCATCTGGTCCATGTGGATGAACGGGTCGAGGAAGCGCTGGTCGATGCCTGCGAATGCCCGGCGCACCGGGAAGCCCTCGCCCTCGTATCCGACGGGAGCGGTCCGCACGCCGAGGACCGGACGGGCGGTCGCGTCGGGTGCGGGGGCCGGGATGCGGGGCAGGGTGAGGATGTTGTCTACGGTCACCGCGGGCATGGCGGGCTCCTTCGGCATGTAGTTGACTATGCAACTACTCTAACCGACGGGCCGGGGGATTTGTTCCTGCGCTCCGAGCGGTGTGCAGGCGGACCCGAGAGACGACGAAACCCCCTGCCCGAGGGGAGGGAGGGCAGGGGGTCCGCGCCGGGCGTGTGACGCCCGGCGCCACGTCCCGCCTTCGGGGGGAGGGAGGAGGGACGCGGTGTCGGTGGCGGCCGATCGTCTCCGTCGGCCGGGTGAGGCCAGGATACATACCCGCAGGGGTATGGTCCATCACCTCGGCGCGCGGAGCACCGGGCGCCGAGCATAGTTTCTCGCTCCGATGCGTGCCGGGGTTTCGGCGATCCCGTCCGGCGCGATGAGTTTTCCGGAGCCGGACGGTCTACCTTCTCGACACCTCACACGAGGTGCCGGCCGTCCGCTCACACACAAGGAGTTGAAGATGTCCCGCATGCTCTTCGCCAACCTGTCCGTCAAGGACGTGGCTGCCGCCCGCACGTTCTTCGATGCTCTCGGCTTCACCTTCAACGAGATGTTCTGCGACGACAACACCGCCTGCCTCGAGATCAACGACCAGACCTACGTCATGCTCCTCGAGGAGGCGCGCTTCCGCGACTTCATCACCGGCGACATCTGCGACACCGCCACGGCCCGCGAGGTGCTCCTGAGCGTGTCCGCCGAGAGCCGCGACGACGTCGACCGCCTCGTCGATGCCGCGCTCGCCGCCGGTGGCAGCGACTGGATCACCGCCGGGTCGGAGGAGATGAAGACCGACTTCATGTACGGCCGGGCCTTCCGCGACCTCGACGGGCACGTCTGGGAGGTCATGTGGATGGACGTCCAGGCCGCGGCCGCCGCGATGGGACCGCAGGCCGAGACGTCCGCGCAGGCGTAGCGGCCGGCGTCAGGGGTGCTCGGGTAGTCCGAACAGGGCGAACAGATCGGTGTCGAAGAACACGGTCACATGCACGACCCGGTCACCCACGACGTCGAGCACCTGCAGCTGGAACGGATGGTGCTGCCCGTCCTCGCCTCGCATGTAGAGGCCGAGGGCGGGCTGCCCGTTCGCCACCGTGGGCAGCAGAACCTGGTCGCCGGGACCGCTCGCCGGGCAATGCGTCCGGATGAGGTTTCCGATCGCCTCGGCGCCGCGGTACCAGCCCTCGAACGGCGGCATCTCCCACACCGCCTCCTGGGTGAGCATCTCGACGATCGAATCGATGTCGTACTTCTCGAACCCCTCGACCCAGCGCCGCACCAGCGCCTGGGCCTCCGGACTCTCCGGCTCGACCAGATCGTCCTTCGTCACCTGCGCCTGCTCCAGCTGCGCGCGGGCCCGCTGGAGCAGACTGTTCACCGCGGCCGTCGAGGTGTCCAGCGCGGCGGCCACCTCGGTCGCCCGCCACTGCAGGACGTCCCGCAGCAGCAGCACTGCCCGTTGCCGCGCCGACAGATGCTGCAGCGCCGCGACGAACGCCAGGCGGATGGACTCCCGCGAGGTCACGATCGCCGCCGGGTCCGTCGGATCGTCCGGCCGGCCGTCGTCGCCGAAGGACCCGCCGGGAATCGGCTCGAGCCACGGCACCTCCCCGCGCTCGACGAGGTCGTCGGCCGGATCCGAGCTCGGCACCCCCAGCCCCGTCGGCAGCGGCCGGCGCGACCTGCCCTCGAGCGCGGTCAGGCACACGTTGGTCGCGATGCGGTGCAGCCACGTCCGCAGCGACGAGCGGCCCCCGAAGTTCGCGTAGCCGCGCCAGGCGCGCAGGTACGTCTCCTGCACGAGGTCCTCCGCGTCGTGGATCGAGCCGCTCATCCGGTAACAGTGCGCCAGCAGCTCCCGCCGGTACGGACCGGCCAGCGTCAGAAAGTCGTCCTGCGAGTCGAGAACCTGCTCCGTCATGTCGTACCCCCGCCTGCCCGTCGCTGCCGAAGTGCAGTTACGAGCGTGAGCGTAGTCCCGGGGGCCGACAGGAAACAGGGTCTCGAACTATCTGTGCACTCCGGGTACCGTCCAGTAACTGCCCCGGCCGACAGCCCCGCCGGCAGGCAGAAGGACGAAGGTGACCCGTGCCCGACATCGCGCCCCGACCGACAGGCCCGTACGCCGGGGGACCGCCCGCGTCGGCGCTGCATGTCGACATGCCCCCGCTCGAGCGTTTCGGCCTGCGCGAGGCCGGTCGCACGGTCGTCATCGGTGTGGTGCTCCTCGTCAGCGTCCTGCTGAAACTGCTCGCCTGGCCGCTGCGGCCCGACGGCCGCGGCCCCGCCGATGCCGCTGCCGAGGGCACCGTCGATGCGTTCGAGATCCTCGGTCCCACATTCGTCAAGCTCGGCCAGCTCATGGCGTCGTCGTCCGGGGTGTTCCCCAGGCCGCTGGCCGACGCGTGCCTGCGCTGCCTCGACGACGTCGCACCCGTGCCCGCGGACCGGGCCCGCGCCGTGATCGAGGAGGATCTCGGCCATCCCGTCGGCGAACTGTTCGCCCGGTTCGACGACGTCCCGCTGGCCGCCGCGTCCGTCGGCCAGGTGCATGCGTGCGTCTTGCACGACGGCCGGGAAGCGGTCGTGAAGGTGCAGCGGCCCGGCATCGCCCACCGCATGCTCGTCGACCTGCGGGCGGCCTACGTCGGCGCGCGTCTGCTGCAGGCGTTCGAGTTCTTCCGCATCGCCAACGCCACCGCCATCATCCGCGACCTGCACTCGTCCACGATGACCGAACTCAACAGCGCGGTCGAAGCGGACCGGCAGAGCCGATTCCGGGAGTGCATCGGCGCGTTCGGGGACAACACGACCGTCACCACGCCGCAGGTGTACTGGGACTACTGCGGTCCGCGCGTGATCTGCATGGAACGGCTCCGCGGTGTGCCCATGGACCGGGTGCCCGCCGACTCGGCGATCGACACCAGTCTGCTCATCCGCCGCGGGGTGAAGGTATGGATCGAATCGGTCGTCCTGCACGGACCGTTCCACGGCGACGTGCACGCCGGCAACCTGTGGCTGCTCGACGACGGCCGTCTCGCCTTCCTGGACTTCGGCATCGTCGGTGAGCTGCCCGAGCACTGGCGCGCCATCCTGCGCGACCTGTTCCGCGCGACCGCCATCGACGGGGACTTCGCCCGTGTGGCGCGCGGCATCCGCGCACTCGGCTACACCAGCGGGCTCGACGCCGACGACGCCGAGATCGGCCGCCAGGTGGCGCAGGCGCTCGCTCCGATCCTCGGGCGCGACCTGGGACAGCTGCGGCTCAGCGACCTCATCGTCGCGCTGATCCGGCTCGGCAAGCAGTGGGGGATCGCCAGCCCGGAGGAACTGGTGCTGTTCGGCAAGCAGCTCGGCTACTTCGAGCGCTACGCCACCGCCCTCGCCCCCGGCTGGGTCATCGGCCGGGACCTGTACCTGCTGCGCAACGTCTTCCCCGAGGAGGTGGCGCGCCGCGCCGCCGAACAGGGGCTCGAGCTACCCGCCTGACACGGAGGCGCCGGGCCGCGGAGCGTGCGGACCCATCGCCCGGCTCCGCACGCCGGCGGCATGGTCCGTTCGCTCGGTTCCAGCCGGCCCGGGCGGGGCGTGGTGTGTCCGGCGCGTCAGCCCACGTGGGTGACGGGGATCGAAGCCCCGGTGACGGCGGCGCCGTCGTCGGAGAGCAGGAACCGGATCACCCGCGCGACCTCGGCCGGCCGCGACCACGAGCGCCGGTCCGCGTCGGGCATCGCCGCCCGGTTCGCGGGTGTGTCGATGACGACGGGCAGCAGCGCGTTGACCCGGACACCGTCGCCGGCGTACTCGACGGCCAGGGTCTCGGCCAGTGCGGTCACGGCAGCCTTCGACGCGACGTACGCGGCACCCCCGGCGAACGGCCGTTTCGTCGCCGCGGTGGACATGCAGACCACCGACCCGCCGCCGCCCGCGAGCAGGTGCGGCAGCGCCGCGCGGGTCACGGCGTAGGCGGTACGCAGGTTCAGATCCAGCTGGGCGTCGAGGACCTCGACGGGCGTCTCGTGTACCCGGGAGCCCGAGGTGAACCCGCCCACCAGATTCACCACGCCGAACAGCGGCGCGGAGTCGTCGGCGGCCGCGAGCGCGACGGCCTGCCGCAGCTGCGCGTCGTCCGACACGTCCGCCTCCACGAGATGCAGACTCGGATGGTCCCCGAGCCGCCCGAGTTCGGTACGAGCCACCCAGGGGACCACGACCCGCCAGCCCGCCTCGAGCAGATGCGTCGTGACGGCGGCACCGAGACCGCCGGTGCCGCCGGTGACGAGCGCGGACCGGGTCGTGGTCATCGAAGATCCTCTCGGCGAGCGGACGGATGCCCGTCCACGATAGGCGCCGGGCGCACCCGCGCATCGCGATACCGGGCTACGCGCTCCGGTTCCCGACATCGACAACCGTCCCGACGGTTGTCGACGTCCGGATCTGCACTCCGGTAGGCGAATCCGGCCCGCCGGCGGAGAGGGGGCCCTACGCGGAGCGCGACGCCGCGTACGCGCCCTGCCACACCGTGTCGAACGGGGTGTGCGCCCCGACCCGGCCCTCGATACCGGCGGTGACGAAGTCCTTCGCGAGCGCGACGGCGGCCGGCACGTCGGCGCCCTTGGCGAGTTCGGCGGTCACGGCCGCGGCGAGAGTGCAGCCGGCACCCGACACCCGTTCCCGGCCGACCTTCGGCGCGGCGAGGACGGTGACCTGCTCGCCGTCGAAGAGCACGTCGACGGCATCGTCACCGGCGAGTTCGACGCCGCCCTTGGCCAGGACGTACCGCGGGCCCAGGGCATGGATGCGGCGAGCGGCCTCGACGAGGTCGTCGACGGTGTCGATGCGGTCCATCCCCGCCAGGGTGCGGGCCTCGAACAGGTTGGGGGTGACCACCGTGGCCAGGGGAAGCACGGACTCACGCAGCGCGTTGTCGGTGTCGAGCGCCGCCCCGGGTTCCTGACCCTTGCAGATCAGCACCGGGTCCAGAACGACGTGCCGCCACGACCGGCCACGCAGACCTTCGGCCACTACGTCGATCGTGGCGGGGGTGCCGAGCATGCCGATCTTGACGACGTCGAGGTCGTGGGCCGCGGTGGCCGCCTCGATCTGGTCCGCGACGACCTCGGGCGCGATCGGGACGAAGCGGTGCGACCAATTGTTGCGGGGGTCGAAGGAGACGATGCAGGTCGTGGTGCCGACGCCGTAGACGCCCAGCTCCTGAAACGTCTTCAGATCCGCCTGCAGCCCTGCGCCGCCGGTGGCTTCGGACCCGGCGATGACATAGGCGAGGTCGACCACGGTGTACTCCAATCCGATGGGGGACAGACTGCGTGCCGGACCGAGGAGCCCGCACGTCCGGGGAGACCACGGCTGTCCGCGACGTCGTCGCCGGATTCGCGACCGGTCCCGGCACCCAGGCTAGCGCGCCCGGTCCGGCGTCCCGGCCGGACGGCCCCCGCCGATGACCGGCGTCACACGCGTGTCGGTGCGGTGCGGCACCATGGGAACCGACCGGTCGAGGCCCGACGACGGAAGGTGAGTGCCCATGTGCGGTCGGTATGCGAGCACGGTCACCGATCAGGAACTGCGCTCCCTGTTCGACGTGGTGGAGACGGTGGGCGAGCCGCTGCCCCCGTCGTACAACGTCGCGCCGACGCAGACCGTGCGGGTGGTGCTCGAGCGCGCCCCGAAGGGCGAGCCCGGCGCGGAGGCGGTGCGGCAGCTCCGGTCCGCCCGGTGGGGGCTCGTGCCGTCGTGGGCGAAGGACCCGAAGATCGGCAACCGGATGATCAACGCCCGCTGCGAGACGATCACCGAGAAGCCGTCGTTCAAGGCCGCCGCTTCGCGGCGACGGTGCATCCTGCCGGCCGACGGGTACTTCGAGTGGCAGAAGCGCGAGGACGGCACCAAGATCCCGTACTTCCTGCACGGCGACGGCGTGCTCGCGATGGCGGGACTGTACGAGCTGTGGCCCGATCCGGACCTGCCCGACGACCATCCCGACAAGTGGCTGTGGACCGTCACCGTGCTGACGACGGAGGCCACCGATGCGGCCGGGCAGATCCACGAGCGGTGTCCGCTGGTGCTCCCGTCGTCCTTCCACGACGTGTGGCTCGACCCGGCCCTCACCGACCGCGACGACGTCGACGCGCTGGTCGCCTCGGTACCGGAACCTCACCTGCATCCGTACGAGGTCAGCACCGAGGTCAACAACCCCCGCAACAACCGTCCGGAGCTGCTCGAGCCGGTGTGACGGGGCCGGGTCCCCGGGCGTCCGGGTGGCCGCACCCTCCCGGTCCGGGCAGGATGGGCACGATGCACACTCCTCGATTGGCCTGTCGACGTGCCGGTTCCGGCGAGCCGCTGCTTCTCCTGCACGGGATCGGCGCTACTCGCGACGACTTCGCCGAACTCGTTCCGCGCCTCGCCGAGCACTTCGACGTCCTGGCCGTGGACCTTCCCGGCCACGGATCGTCGCCGATGCTGCCGACCCGTCCCACCGTCGAGTCTCTCGGCGCTGCCGTCGCGGCGGACCTCGACGCCCACGGGCTGGATCGGGTGCACGTCCTGGGCAACTCCCTCGGCGGCCGTCTGGCGTTGGACCTGGCGCGGCGCGGACGCGCCAGGTCGGTGGTGGCGCTGTCCCCGTCCGGTCTCGGGTTGCCGCCGGAGCGGGCGTTCCAGGGACTGCTCATGGCCGTCGCGCGGATCGTCAACAAGGCACGCAGCCCGTTGATCGAGCGGATGTCGGACAGCGCCGTCGGGCGCACTGCGCTCACCGCCGGGCTGCGGGCCCTGCCGTGGCGCACCTCGAAGGCTGAATCCCTGTCCGTGAAGGGGGGTTTCGCGGAATCGGAAGGTTACTGGTCGATGCTGTGGAATGCCGTGCTGGCGGACGTGCCGACGGGTCTCGACCGCATCTCGTGCCCCGTCACCCTCGCGCAGGGCGTGCTCGACGTCGTCGCATCCGCGCAGACGGTGCGGTACGTCCCACTGATTCCCGGGGCGCGGTTCGTGCCGCTGCCGTGGGCCGGGCACGCGCCGCAGTCGGATGCTCCCGTCGCGATCGTCGACCTCGTGCGGCGGACCGCGGCGCAGGCATGATTCCGACGCGGGTTCCTCAGTCGATCCGGACGCCGCCCGTGACGACCCAGATGCCGTCGGCCCCCTCGCGGACGGGCTGGCGTAGCTGAAGCACCACGATGCTGCCGTCCGTCCGGTCGGTCACCTCCACGGTGTGCGGGTCGGCCGTGCGCGCCTCGGTGTCGCTCCAGCCGAACCGGTCCGCCACGAACGCCTGCGCGACCAGGGACGGATCCAGCCGCCACGGCCGGCTGCCCTCGTCGACCGCACGCTGAAGTTCCCCGGCCTCCTCCGGGGTCAGGTTCTCGCCGGGAAAGGACGCGTCGGTCGGTGGAGCGGTGTCCCCGGTCGCTGTGGTCGACGAGGTGTTCGGCACGGGGGTGCTCCCAGCCGTCGTCGCCGTCACCGGTGCCGGTGACGACGCGGGCACGCCGGTGGTCGGCGCCGGGCCCGGCGGGGTGTCGCCGCACGAGGTGACCAGTCCGAGCGAGAGGGCCACTGCAGCAAGAGTTTTCGATGCTCTGAGCCGCACGCTTTCGAACCTCACGCCGTCCTCCTCGCGGTCCCGGTCACGAGGTCCTCACTGGCGGTAGGACTCGACCTCCCCGACCGGCCGCGCCTCCGCCTCGTCCGGGTCGTTGCCGAACTCGGCTTTCGCGCGGCGTTGCCGGAGCAGGTCCCAGCACTGGTCGAGGCGTTCCTCGACGGCGCGCAGGCGCTGCCGGTCCTGATCGCTCATGCCGTCGCCGCTCGACTTCGAACGCAGCGCCTTCTCCTCGTCCACCAGTTCCTCGATGTGCTGGAAGAGGTCGTTCTCGTCCATGGGAAGACTCCCTCGCTGTGGTCGTCTCCCCGGCATATCCGGCCTCCGACCCCGGTAAACCTGCGCGTTTCCGCGTTCGCCGGCTCGGGTACGTCACAGTCATGAGTATCGAAGACGGCCCCGGCGACACCCTCAGCCCCAGCGAGGGCCTCGACTCCGACGAAGTCCGCAACGACGACGGTGACGAGGTCGTGGACCCGCCGGAGGGCTGGAGCGGTGCCGACCGATTCGGCACCACGCAGCGGGAGGAACAGGAGGGCGAGTCGCTGGACCAGCGCCTCGCGGAGGAGGAGCCCGACGTGGCACCCGCGGAGCCGCTCGAACGGCCGGTCGCGGCCATGCCCGACGACCAACTGACCGAGGATGTCGTCGACGAGGTGGTCGACGGGGACGCCGCCGTCGCGGGCGGCGGTGGGAAGCACGCCGAGGTGGTCGAGGGTGTCATCGTCGAGGACTCGCGCGTCGATCGAGGGCAGATCGACGGCAGTCCCGAGGACGGCGACTCCCTCTTCCCGATCGTCGAGTGAGTCGGGCCGTGAGGACGTGCCGAAGCCGACACGGAGGGCGCCGAACCGCCGTTGGGATGTCCGCGGGCGCATTAGCTGTCATGATCATTTGTTATGAGTGACAACTCGGGAGACGCAGGTCGCGGCGGGCTCACCGTCGGCTCGCGGGTGGTGGTGCGCCGCGGCGACGAGAAGGGCCGTGCACCCGGTGTAGTGGTCGAGGACTATGCCAGCGAGGCTGCCCAGGCCGGCGAGCAACTCGGACGGGACTGGGCGCCGGTGCGCCGTTGGGCCGTCGCGCTGGACGACGGCCGGTTGGTCTTCGCCGACGACGACGAGGTGGAGGCGGAGCCGAAGAAGGGCTGACCGCGTCACCGGAGCCGCCTGCCGACCGGGTGGTACACGGCAGTACGGAGCAACGCAGGCCCACCGCGGGGAGGGCGCCGGACCCCGGCGCCCTCCCCGCGCTGTGCAGAGCGTGCGACGGGCGTTTCGGACGCGCAGTCCGCAGCCGAAGACCGACCGGCCTATGCCTAGGTCTGCTAGGTTCATGCCTAGCAGACCTAGGCATAGGAGACCTATGTACATCGAGAAGGACCTCGTGGCCGCGTCGGCGACCCCGCTCGTACTCGGAATCCTCGCCGAGGGCGATTCCTACGGCTACGCCATCCTCAAACGCGTCAAGGACCTGTCCGGCGGACGGATCCAGTGGACCGACGGAATGCTCTACCCCCTGCTGCACCGGCTGGAACGGTCCGGATACGTGTCGGCATCGTGGGGGAGTTCCGACACCGGACGACGACGCAAGCACTACGCGATCACCGACGCGGGACGGAGCGCGCTCGCCGAACGGCGCAGCCAGTGGGACGTGGTCGCGGACGCGCTCGACCAGGTCTGGCGCTGCGCGGAGATGCCCGCGGCCCCCGGGTGGTCGTGATGGACGCCGCGCTGGAGACGCAGATCGGCCGATGGCGAGGTTACGTCGAACGGCGTCGCGTGATCTCCACCGCCGACGCCGACGAGATGGAAGATCATCTGCGGGACCAGATCTCGGATCTGTCCGCCGCGGGACTGGCGGCCGACGAGGCATTCCTGGTCGCGGTCAAGCGCATGGGCAGCGTGGACGACATCTCCCGGGAGTTCGCGCGCGAGCATTCCGATCGGCTCTGGAAGCAACTCGTCCTGACGTCCGTCGCCGCGGACGACAGCGGTCCCCGGCCCAGGCGTGAGTTGCTCGTCGTTCTCGCGCTCGCCGTCGGCGGCGCCGTCGCACTGAAGGCGGGACTGGCGACCCTGGACGAGGGCATCGTCGCGCGCAACCTCGGCCTGCTCGTGCTCCCGTTCCTCGCCGCCTACTTCGCGTGGAAGCGCCGGATGTCGCCCCGCGGCGCCGTGGCGCTGCTGGTGCCGTTCGCGCTGGCGGCGGCCGTGACGAACGGATACCCCTTCGTCCCGAGCGGTTCGACCGAGGTGATCGTCGCGATCCACACCCCGATCGTGTTGTGGTTCGTCGTCGGTCTCGCCTACGTCGGTGGCGAGTGGCGGTCCGACCGGCGCCGGATGGACTTCATCCGGTTCACCGGCGAATGGGTCGTCTATCTCACCCTTCTCGCCCTCGGCGGGGGTGTGCTGGTGGGTCTGACGATCGGCGCGTTCGATGCGCTCGGCACGGATGCCGAGTGGGTCGTCGAGGAGTGGGTGCTGCCGTTCGGCGCGGCGGGCGCGGTCGTCGTCGCCGCCTGGCTGGTCGAGGCGAAGCAGAACGTGGTGGAGAACATCGCGCCCGTCCTCACCCGCGTGTTCACCCCCGTCACGATCGTCATGCTGCTGGTGTTGCTCGCGGCCCTCGCGACGACGGGAAGCGTCGTCGACGTCGACCGGAATCTGTTGATCCTGATGGACCTCATCCTCGTCGTCGTCCTGGGCCTATTGCTGTACGCGGTCTCCGCCCGCGAGCCGCATCTGCCGCCCGACCTGTTCGACCGCCTGCAACTCGTCCTCGTCGTCCTTGCGCTCGTGGTCGACGTGCTCATGCTGACCGCCATGCTCACGCGAATCGCGGAGTTCGGTTTCACTCCGAACAAGGTGGCCGCACTCGGGATGAACCTGGTTCTGCTGGTCGGTCTCACCTGGTCGGCTCGGCTCCTGTTCGGGTTCGTCCGTGGCCGCCGCGGTTTCGGCTCCGTCGAACGCTGGCAGACCCGCTACCTGCCGGTCTTCGGGATCTGGGCGGCGCTGGTGGTGTGCGTGCTCCCACCCCTGTTCGACTTCGCGTGAGCGCGGGCGTTCGACTTCGCGTGAGCGCGGCCGGCCCGGCCGTCGCGGCGTCCCCCTCTTTACAACGGGTCCTCGGCACAGTAATTTGAACGATCGTTCGACCTAATCTGCTGCCTGCCGTTCCGTCGGCCGAAAGGACCTCCGCATGAGCGCACCCGAGGACGTCGTACTCTCCAGCCGCGAAGGCCACGTCACGACGTGGACGATCAACCTGCCCGAGGCGCGCAATCCGATCTCCGGCGACGACGTCGTCGAGCGGCTGGTGCAGCTCGTGGACGAGGCGAACGCGGACTACGAGACCCGCGTGGTGATCCTCACCGGCGCCGGGAGCGCGTTCTCGGCCGGCGGCAACGTCAAGGACATGGCCGACCGTACGGGGATGTTCGGGGGTGCCCCGCATCAGCTGCGGGAGGGCTACCGTCGCGGAATCCAACGGCTGCCCAAGGCGATCTACCACTGCGAGGTGCCGATCATCGCCGCCGTCAACGGTCCCGCGGTCGGCGCCGGCTGCGACCTGGCCATGATGTGCGACATGCGGATCTCCTCGAACACCGCGTTCTTCGCCGAGAGCTTCGTCAAGCTCGGCATCATCCCCGGCGACGGCGGCGCCTGGCTGCTGCCCCGCGCCATCGGTGCGGCGCGGGCCGCGGAGATGGCCTTCACCGGCGACCGCGTCGACGCCGCCACCGCGCTCGAGTGGGGCATGGTCTCCCGGGTCGTCGAACCCGATCAGCTGCTCGCCGCGGCCGGTGAGCTCGCCGCCCGCGTCGCCTCGAACCCGCCGCACGCACTGCGCATGACCAAGAAGCTGATGCGCGAGGGGCAGCGCCAGGATCTCGACAGCATCCTCGAGCTCTCGGCGGCGTTCCAGGCCCTCTCGCACCACACCGCCGACCACGGCGAGGCCCTCTCGGCGTTCCTCGAACGCCGCAGCGGGAACTTCACCGGGAACTGACCGCCGCGCCCTCGCGGGTCGCCGCACGCAACGAAGGGAATACGGCCGTGGAGCGGACGATCTTCAGCCGGGAGCACGACGAATTCCGGTCCATGGTGCGCGATTTCATCGCGCGAGAGGTGCTGCCGCATCGCGAGGAGTGGGACGAGCTGGGCCGGCCCCCGCGCGAGTTCTTCCACCGCCTCGGTGAACTCGGCATCCTCGGCATCCAGGTGCCCGAGGAGTTCGGCGGTGGCGGCGAGGCGAGCTTCAAGTACAACGCCATCGTGTTCGAGGAAGTGGCGCGGGCCGGGGTGTCCTTCGGCTCCTACACCGTGCACTCCTGCCTGATCCTGCCGTACCTGCTCGAATACGGCACCGACGAGCAGCGGAAGCGCTGGTTGCCGGACTTCGCGTCCGGGCGGATGATGACCGCTATCGCGATGACCGAGCCCGGCACCGGCTCAGACCTGGCCAGCATCGCCACCACCGCCACGCTGTCCGCCGACGGCTCGCACTACGTCGTCAACGGCGCGAAGACGTTCATCACCGGCGGCGTCACCGCCGACCTGGTCCTCACCGTGTGCCGCACCGCCCCGTTCGACCCGGAGGACCGTCGCGCCGGACTGTCGATCCTCTGCGTCCCCACCGACGCCCAGGGGTTCTCCGTCGGCCGCAAGCTCGACAAGCTCGGTCTGCACCAGCAGGACACCGCCGAGCTGTCGTACCAGGACGTGAAGGTGCCGGTGGAGAATCTCCTCGGCGAGGAGGGCAAGGCCTTCGGCTATCTCGCCCACAACCTGCCCCAGGAACGTCTGAGCATCGCGTTGAACCAGGTGGGCCAGGCCGCGGCCGCGATCGAGCATGCCCTCGCGTACACCCGGGACCGCACGGTGTTCGGCAAGGCGGTGGCCTCCTTCCAGAACACCAAGTTCGTTCTCGCGGAATGTTCCGCCGAGGTGCAGGCGGCGCGGGTCTTCGCCGACCACTGCCTCGAGCTGCTCGACCGGGGCGAGCTGTCGGTCGCCGACGCCGCCCGGGCGAAGCTGTTCTGCACCGAGGTCGCCGGTCGCGTGATCGACAGGTGCCTGCAGCTGCACGGCGGGTACGGCTACATCACCGAGTATCCGATCGCCCGTCTCTACGCCGACACCCGCGTCAGCCGGATCTACGGCGGCACCAGCGAAGTCATGAAGACGATCATCGCCAAGGACCTCGGCCTGTAACCGTCCCGTCAGGGCAGGTGGAAGGAGCTCGGATGTATCCCGGACGCTACGCGTCGGTCACCCCGGACAAGCCGGCGGCGATCGAGGCCGCCACCGGCCGTGTGGTGAGCTACCGTGAGCTCGAGGACCGTTCGGTGCAGTTCGCACACTGGCTCCGCGCCCACGGCCTCGGCCTCGGGGACCACCTCGCGGTGCTGTCGGTCAACGACGCCACCGCATTCGAACTGTACTGGGCGGCAGTACGTTCCGGAATGTACGTGACGTTCGTCAACACGCATCTCGCCCCCTCCGAGGTCGCCTACATCGTCGACGACTGCGACGCCACCGCCCTCGTGGTCTCCGCGCCGCTCGCCGACCTGGCCGTCGCCGTTGCCGACGACACACCGAAGGTGCGGCACCGCTTGGCATTCGGCGGCGACATACCCGGACACCTCGGATACGAAGCCGAGATCGCCGCGATGAGCACCACCCCGCCGGCCGACCAGCCCGGCGGCACGGACATGCTCTACTCGTCGGGCACGACCGGCCGGCCGAAGGGGATCAAGCCCGCGCTCAGCGGAGTGCAGGTCGGTGAGCAGGCGGCCTCCAACGCGGTCGGGCTGCTGCAGAGTTTCGGCTTCGACGACGGTTGCGTGTACTACTCCCCGGCGCCGATCTACCATGCTGCGCCGCTGCGGTTCGGGGCCGCGGCGCAGGCCCTCGGGGGCACCGCGATCGTCGCGGGCAGGTTCGACGCCGAGACCTGCCTCGCCGACCTCGAGCGCCACCGCGTCACCCACAGTCAGTGGGTGCCCACGCATTTCGTCCGGTTGCTGAAGCTGTCCGAACGAGCCCGCGGCCGCTACGATCTGTCCGCGATGCGGGTGGCCATCCACTCGGCCGCGCCGTGCCCGGTCGAGGTCAAGCGCGCCATGATCGACTGGTGGGGCGAGCGGATCTACGAGTACTACTCGTCCACCGAATCCGTCGGCAGCACCCTCGTCTCGCCGCGGGAGTGGCTCCGCAAACCCGGCACCGTGGGCCGCACCGGTCACGGCCACCCCAGCCGTGCCCACATCTGCGCCGAGGACGGAACGGAGTTGCCGCCCGGGCAGATCGGGTCGATCTACTTCGAACGTCCCGGGTACAGCTTCGAGTACCACAACGATCCGGAGAAGACGGCCGAGTCGCGCCACCCGCTCCACCCCACCTGGGCGACGACCGGGGACATCGGATATCTCGACGAGGACGGCTACCTCTTCCTCACCGACCGGGCCATGTTCACCATCATCTCCGGCGGGGTCAACATCTACCCGCAGGAGATCGAGAACGCACTCGCCTTGCACCCCAAGGTGTTCGACGTCGCAGTGATCGGCGTGCCGGACGCCGAGATGGGCGAATCGGTCCGGGCGGTCGTCCAGCCGGCGGTGGGCGTCGCCGGCGACGAGGCGCTCGCCGCCGAGTTGATCGCCTACTGCCGCGACCGCATCGCCGGGTACAAGTGCCCGCGCAGCGTCGACTTCGTCGACGCGCTGCCCCGGACGCCCACCGGCAAGCTCGTCAAGGGGGCGCTGCGCCCCGTGACCGCCGGAGGTGACCGATGAGCGTCCGGCGGGGAACGTATGCACGACACGGAGACACCGTCGTCCCCTCGGAGCGGCAACGGGTGTTCATCGAGGCGGCCCGTCGCGAGTTCGTCCGCAACGGATACGGGGCCTCGTCGATCCGGACGATCGCCCAGGAAGCCGGCGTCAGCCTGTCCGCGCTGTACTACCACTACAAGAACAAGCAGGACCTGCTGCTGGCCATCCTGATCGACGGCGTCAACGCCTTCGACGCGATGTGCGACGAGGAACTCTCGCGTGTCGGGGACGACCCGGTGGAGCGACTGCGGGCCCTGGTGTTCGCCCTCGTCCGGTTCCGCACCACCTGCCAGGAGCAGAGCCTGATGATCGGCACCGAGGTCCGCAACCTGGAACCGGAGAACGCGGCGGTCTACGAGCAGCGGCGACGTTCCGGAAACGAGTTGCTGGGCAGCATCATCGAGGACGGCGTGAAATCCGGAGCGTTCACCACCCCGTACCCGGAGGATTGCCGTCGCTCGATCCTGGCGATGACGACCTCGATCGCGAACTGGTACGACCCGGACGGTCCGGACACCCCCGCCGACATCGCGGCCCGGTACGGCGACCTGGCCCTGCTGCTGCTGCAACCGCGACCCTGACCCCCTCACGGAAGAAGACGACGATGCGTACATCACTGGTGCCGTCCGCCGGTGCCCCCGACCCGAGCCTCGCCGCGTTGCGAGCCGAGGTGCGCGCCTTCCTGCGCGAGCAGATCGACGCAGGCGTGTTCACCCCCGGCGTGGACACCTGGCTCGCCCGCTGGAACACCGACTTCACCAAGGCCCTCGCCGCCCGCGGCTGGGTCGGCATGACCATCCCCACCGAGTACGGCGGGCACGGCCGCACCTTCATGGAGCGTTTCGTCGTCACCGAGGAACTCCTCGCGGTCGGCGCACCGGTCGCCGCCCAGTGGGTCGCGGACCGGCAGGCGGCGCCGTCGCTGCTCAAGTACGGCACCGAGGAGCAGAAACGGCGGTTCCTGCCCGGCATCGCCCGCGGCGAGATCTGCTGGGCCATCGGCATGAGCGAACCCGAGTCCGGATCCGACCTGGCGAGCGTGAAGACCAGGGCCGTGGAGGTCGACGGCGGCTGGCGCATCACCGGCACCAAGCTGTGGACCTCCGGCGCCCACCACGCCGACGCCTTCTTCGCGCTGGCCCGCTCCGCGCCGCTCGACCCGGCGCACCGGCACGCCGGACTGAGCCAGTTCATCGTCCTGCTGGACTCGCCCGGCGTGGAGATCCGGCCCGTGCTGTCGATGTCCGGTGAGCACCACTTCAACGAGGTCGTCCTCGACGACGTGTTCGTGCCCGACGACCTCGTGCTCGGCACCGTCGGCGACGGCTGGGCGCAGGTCACCTCCGAACTCGGCTACGAGCGCAGCGGCCCGGAACGCTTCATGTCCACGTTCGGGGTGCTCGCCGGGGCGGTGGACGAGGCCGGCGCCGGCCGTCTGCCGGCCGACCCCCGCATCGGCGCGTTCGTCGGCCGGATCTTCGGCCTGCACCACATGTCCCGCGGGGTGTCCGAGGCACTGCAGCGGCACGAGAACGCGGAGGTCGCCGCGTCGGTGGTCAAGGTGCTCGGCACCCAGACCGAGGGCGACATCGCCGACCTCGCCGACGAACTGGCCGACGAGAGCGACACCGCCGGGGAGGGGTTCGCCGAACTGGTCCGAGCCGGCGTCATGCAGCGTCCCGGATTCACCCTCCGAGGCGGCACGAGTGAGATTCTGCGCGGGGTCATCGCGCGGGGATTGGGGATGCGCTGATGAGTAACGCGACTACTGGCAACGACGTCGAGATGCGCGAACTCGCGCAGATGCTCGAACAGCTCTTCGGTGAGCGCCGCGGCGACGATCACCGCCTCGACGGGCCGCTGCGTCTCGACCGCGAACTGTGGTCGACCCTGGCCGAACTCGGTCTCGCCCGGCTCACCGGTCCGGAGGCGGACGGGGGCAGTGAGGCGGGCTGGGCCGAAGCCGCCTACCTGCTCGGCGCCGCGGGCGCCGGTGCCGCGGCGGTGCCGGTTGCCGAGAACGACCTCCTCGCCGGCTGGCTGCTGCAGCTGTCCGGCTGCGAGCGCGCGGTGACCGATCCGGCGGCGGCACGCACCGCCGCCGTGCTGACCGCCGACGGCTCGGCCCGGCACGTGCCGTGGGCCCGCGACGTCGACGCCGTCGTCGTGCTGTGGGAGGCGGACGGCACGTGGCGGGTCGCCGACGTCGCCCGCGCCGACGTCGAGGTCACCGAGGCGGTCGACGTCGCGTCCGAGCCGCGCGACCACATCCGCGTCGACGTCGCCGCGCTCTCCGGTGCCGAGGTGCCGGACGGCACCGCGGAGGAGTTCCTGCGCCGGGGCGCGCTCGCCCGGGCGCTGGCGATGAGCGGCGCGATGGAGCGGGTGCTCGACCTGGTGGTCGGCCACACCACCGCCCGCGTCCAGTTCGGCCGTCCGCTCGCCAAGTTCCAGGCGGTGCAGCACCTGGTGTCGGACATCGCCGCCGAGGGGGCGCTCGCCCGCGCCGCCGCGCAGGCCGCCGTGACGATCGCCGAGGATTCCGGATTCGGCAGCGACGAAGCGGGATTCGCGATCGCCGCCGCGAAGTCCTGTGCGGGGCACGCCGCGTCGGTGGTGGTGCGCAACGCCCACCAGAGTCTCGGCGCGATCGGCTTCACCATGGAGCACGAGCTGCACCGGCACGCGAACCGGCTGCTGTCGTGGCGCCGGGAATTCGGCTCCGTCCGGTTCTGGGACGACAGGCTCACCGCGGCGGCCGTCGAGGCCGGTTCCCGGGGGCTCTGGCCGCTGATCACCGACGGCCGGCCAGAGTAGTCCGTACCGGGACCCCGCTGGACAGGGACCGCCGGTCGGGTATCGACTGTGGGGCGACGGGGCACGGGGTCCCGGACGAACGAGAAGGGGTGCACGTGCAGGACGAAGAGCAGTCCGGACCCGGGCCGGTGAACCTGCGGGACCTCGGTGGGCTGGCGCTGACCGACGGCGGCCGCACCGCCGCCGGTGTGCTGTACCGCGGCGATGCCTGCTACACCGGCGACGTGGTTCGCGGACTCCTCGCCGAGCGGCCCCCCACGACGGTCGTCGACCTGCGCTCCGACGCCGAGCGCGGCCACCGCACCTACACCTGGCCGGACGGCACGCACGTGCACCGGCTGTCGCTGCACGCGGACGCCGCGCCGGGCGGGCGCACCGGCCTCGCCGAACTCTACGGCCGCGTGGTCGACGTGGCCGCACCGCTGTTCGCCGGGCTCGTGCCGGTCGTCGCGCGGGCCGCGGGCCCGGTCCTCGTGCACTGCACCGCCGGCAAGGACCGCACCGGCCTCGCCGTCGCCGTCCTGCTGCTCGCGGCGGGGGTGGAACCGCAGGCCGTCGTCGACGACTACGTGGCCACCGACACGAACATGCCCCGTCTGTACCGTCGCTGGGAGGCCGTCGGTCTGCGCGTGGGCGGCTCGTCCCCGGGTGGTGGCCGGGCGGTACCGTCGGAACTGTTCCGCGCGCCCGCCGAGGCGATCACTCCGATCGTGGAACGCCTCGTCGCGCATCCCGGCGGGCCGGAGGCGTGGCTGATCGACCACGGCGCGCCGGAGGACGATGTGCGACGGTGGCGCTGCCGTGCCCGGGGAGAGGCCGCGACGGCATACGAAGACAGGAAGGCACACACGCGATGAGCGAGCACAGCGAGCCGAGAAGCGAGGCATCGACGGGCCTGCCGCTGGCGGGCATCACCGTCGTCAGCCTCGAGCAGGCGGTCGCCGCCCCCATCGCGACCCGCCACCTCGCCGATCTCGGCGCCCGCGTCATCAAGATCGAACGCATCGGGGAGGGCGACTTCGCCCGCAACTACGACGCCGCCGTCCACGGGCTGGCGTCGCACTTCGTGTGGCTCAACCGCGGCAAGGAGTCGATCTGCATCGACCTCAAGGCCGCCGAGGGCCTCGCCACGGTGCGTCGCCTCGTCGACGACGCCGACGTGGTGCTCCAGAACTTCGCGCCCGGCGCGGCGGCGCGGCTCGGGCTCGGCGCCGACGAGCTGCGGCGCGCGCGGCCCGAGCTGATCGTGGTGAACATGACCGGTTACGGCACCGAGGGCCCGCTGCGCGAGCGCAAGGCCTACGACATGCTGGTCCAGGCCGAGACCGGGCTGTGCTCGATCACCGGCACCCCGGAGACCGCCACGAAGACCGGCATCCCGACCTCCGACATCGCCGCCGGCATGTACGCGCTCACGTCGATCCAGGCGGCGCTGTTCCGGCGCGAGCGCACCGGAGCGGGTGCGACGATCGACGTGTCGATGTTCGATGCGACCGTCGAGTGGCTCGGCCACCCGATGTACCTGCAGATGTATCAGGACACGCAGGTCCAGCGGATGGGTCTGAGCCACGCGTCGATCGCGCCCTACGACGCGTACCCGACCGTCGACGGGAAGATCCTCATCGGCGTGCAGAACGACCGCGGCTGGCGGGCGCTGGTCACCGAGGTGTTCGGCCGCCCGGATCTCGCCGGGCACCCGAAGTTCGCGACGAACATCCTGCGGGTGCAGCACCGCGCCGAGACCGACGCGGTCGTCGCCGAGCACACGCGCCGCTTCGAGACCGCCGAACTCGACAAACGGCTCGCCGCCGCGGGGGTACCCGCCGCCCGGCTGAACGAGATGAAGGATCTGATCGAGCACCCGCAGCTCGAGGAACGGAACCGCTGGCGGGAGGTGGGCACCGAGGCGGGCCCGGTGCGGGCCGTGCTGCCGCCCATGACGTTCTCCGACGTGGAGATGCGCATGGGGGCGGTCCCGGCGCTGGGCCAGCACACCGACGCGGTGCTCACCGATCTCGGCCTCACCGACGAGCAGATCGCCGGGCTGCGTGCCGCCGGCATCGTGCAATAGCCGGTAGCCGACCCGGCACGGTCATCGACCCGGCGCAGTGATCCACCGGCGCAGTGATCCACAGGTGCAGTACTCGAACCCGAAGGAGCCCGACGTGCCCCAGCTGTTGCAGCTCGATTCGTCCGCGAACCTCGAGACGTCCGTCTCCCGCGAGCTGACCCGTCTCTTCGCCGACACGTGGCGCCGGCGCGGACCCGGCCACACCGTGATCCAACGGGACCTGCACCGAGACCCGGTCCCGCATCTCGGGGACGCGGAACTGCACTACGCGCCACGCCTGCGGGCACCCGGCGCCTCCGTCGATCCCGCGGCGGAGGCCTTGCAGACGGAGCTGATCGCCGAGGTCCGGAGCGCCGATGCCGTCGTGATCGGTGCCCCGATGTACAACTGGTCGCTGCCGTCGACGCTGAAGGCGTGGATCGACCACATCCACGTACTCGGCACCACCGTGCCGTTCGACACCCCGGACCAGCCGTTCGCGGGCACGCCCGTCGTCGTGATCTCGAGCCGCGGGCTGGCCTACGGCCCCGGCGACCCGGACGAGGGCCTCGACCACACCGTGCCGCCGCTGCAGCAGGTGCTCGGCACGTCGCTGGGCATGGACGTCACGGTCGTGACCGCCGAATACACCCTGGCGGGACGTATTCCGGCACTGGAGCCGATGACCGAGCGCTCCACGGCAAGCCTGGACGCGGCGCGCGAACGGGTGCAGCGGCTCGCGCACGGTCTCGGCGCCTGAGCCGGGCGCGGCCGGTCCTCTCGTCGGCTCTCAGGCGAATCCGGCGGCGGCTCCGAGGCTTCAAAAGTAGTTCCGCGCCAGTGACTGCGCTGGGAGATGCGTCGTTTATGGCTGGCCGACGGGGCTCCCCCTCACGTCCATTCGTTCGGTTCTTCCGGGCCGCGCTCGAGCGGTCGCTGTCGGTGTGATGCGTCCAAATCGCGAGTCGCTCGTCAGAGATGTCGACTTCCCAACCCAGGGAAGCGCCGTCTCGGAAGGACCCTCAGATGACGACCATCCGTGTCCACATCGCGCTCGACGCCGACGACACCGACGCACCACCCCTCCTTGCGGGGGTGCCCCGACGTCCGGGCCGGCGACGCCGGAGCGCGCCGGCAGTGCACGTGCCCGGCACCGGTTCGGAGGCGTGAGATGAACGCCCCTGCAGTAGTAGTGGACGATCTCCACGTCGCCTACGACAAGACGTGGGCGCTCGACGGCCTCGACCTCGAGGTGCGGGCGGGCACGACGCTCGGCGTGCTCGGCCACAACGGCGCCGGTAAGACGACCTTGATTCGCGTGCTCACCACGCTGGTGCGGCCGACCGTCGGCCGGGCGCTGGTCGAGGGCCTCGACGTCGTCACCGACGCGATGGACGTGCGCCGCCGGATCGGAGTCACCGGCCAGTATGCCGGACTCGACGAGTTCCTCACTGCCCGAGAGAATTTGGAACTGATAGGCCGCCTCGCCGGTCTGCGCGGCCGGGCACGGGCTCGGGCCGACACTCTGATCGACCGGCTCGGGTTGCTCGACCTCGCGTCGCGGCGGGTCGGTGAACTCTCCGGTGGGTCACGACGTCGGGTCGACCTGGCCGCCAGCCTGGTCGGATCTCCGTCGGTACTGTTCCTCGACGAGCCGACCACCGGCCTGGATCCCATCGCCCGCAGCGCGCTGTGGGACGTCGTCGACGAACTCACCACCAACGGCACCACCGTCGTGCTCACGACCCAGTACCTCGAAGAGGCCGACCGGCTTGCCGACCACATTGTCGTGCTCAACCGGGGGCGGGTCGCCGCCCGCGGTACGCCCGCCGAGCTGAAGCGGATTGTCGGCGGCAAGGTGGTGACCGCCACGATTCCCACGCACCAGCTCGGCGGCCTGCCGTTCGGGCCCGAGACCGAGAATCCCGTCGACGGCGGTCGGGTCCGTGTCTCGCTCACCGTCGGCGACGCGATGACCGCTGCCGAACTCGTCGCCCAGCTCGCCCGGGACCGCGTCGACGTCAGCGACCTCGATGTCGCCTCGCCCAGCCTCGACGACGTCTTCACCCACCTCACCCACGACGGAGCCACCCCATGAACGCCATGCTCACCACCCGATCCGGGCGGTCACCCGCCGCAGACCAGCTCGCGGCCCTTGTGGTCCGCAATCTGCGCACCAGTGCCCGCGTCCCGCAGTTGCTGATGTTCTCGCTGACGATGCCGATGGCGATGTTGGTCCTGTTCAGTCAGGTGTTCCGCAGTGTGGCGGCCGGACCCGGTTTCCCTCCCGGGGTCAGCTACATCGACTTCCTCACCCCCGCCATGCTGGCAGTCTCCACCGTGATGGCCGGCACCAACGCGGGGGTGTCCGCGGCGATCGATCACACCAACGGCCTGCACGACCGCTTCGCCGCGCTTCCCATGCGGGCGGCGCTGCCCGGTGTGGCGCGCACGCTCAACGAAGCCGCGTTCACACTCGCCCGGGCCGCGCTCCTCGGTGTCGCCGCCGTCGTACTCGGGTTCGAGTTCCATGGCACCGTCGTCGACGCCCTGGCCGGCATCGTCGTGCTCGCCGTGCTGGCCGCGGCGATGAGTGCCCTGTTCGGGCTCATCGGTGACCGGCTCCGCCGTCCCGATGTGGTGCAGTTCGCCGGGATGATGGTGATGATGCCGCTGATGTTCGTCTCGAGCGCGTTCGCCCCGCTCGAGACCATGCCGGGTTGGATGCAGGCCGCCGCGACGCTCAACCCGGTCGCCCACGCCACCGATGCCCTGCGCGGATACGAGCTCGGCACCGCCACGTTCGGCGACACGGCCACTGCCGTTGTCGCCGCGGTCGCGCTGTGGGCGACGGTGACGCTCCTGCCCGGCATCGCGCGCCGGTTGCGCGCGTCGGTCGCGCGTTGAGCCTGCCCACCTGGGCGGTGCGCTGCCCGGATGGTTCATACCCGCGATCGGACTGACCGTCCACGGGACTGGAAGGTCGTCGTCGGTCGAACAGATCGCTCGACTGTGTAGTCGAGAGAAGGCGCAGGAGGCGAAGATCGCGCCCTACCTGAACGACCTCGTCATGCAGCGCGGACGCACACGCCGTGGGCGCTCGAATGGGACCTGCGACGAGATCGCCACGCCGGGGGGAGTGAGCGACCGCGGGTAGGGTCAGCCGGCCGCCGACGTAGCACGGTCCGGCAGCCAGCGGACGTACCGCAGTCCGCGGCGTTCCCTCTCGGTGAGTCCGCCCCAGATTCCGTGCTGTTCCTTGTTCTTCACGGCATGGTCGCGGCACGCGATACGAACGGGGCAGGGTGCGCAGATGTCCCGGGCCGCTCGTTCCCGGCGTTGCCGCTCGCCCAGGGTCTCGCCCTCGGGGGCGTAGAAGGTGTCCGGTCCGATGAACCGGCAGCGGGCGTGCAGACGCCAGTCGGGTGCGTCGGGGGCGACGATGGGGTCCGGTGCCGGGGCAGGAGAAGTCATGTCGGTTCCGGGGTCAGGCCATGAGTGCGGTGAAGCGCCAGTCCAGCACGGCTGCCGGCGCGTCGGTGCCGCGGTGGGCGTGGACGATCGAGCGCAGTTCGAGGACGCCCCCTCCGCTGTCGAGGGGGTGGGCGGAGTCGACGTGCAGGTCGCTGGTGAGGGTGTCGCCCTCGTGGACCGGACCGGTGTGGTCGCACGAGTGCCAGCCGAGGACGGTGACGAGGTTCGGCAGCGCCCGGGTGGCCTGGGCCAGGGCGAGACCGATGGTGTGACCCCCGTACACCAGTCGCCCTGCGGCACCGACACGTTCGTCGTGGTGGGTGGCGGCGATGTTGAGGGTCAGCCGCGCCAGCTCGGGTGCGCTGGTCACGACGTCGCCGCTCGACCGCAGCACCGCACCGGCCAGCGACGGATCGAAATGCGTTCCTGGAACCCGTGTCCGGTAGGCGGCGAGATCCCAGTCGGCGGGCGCGGACCACCGCGGCGGCTCCTGCGGGCCGATCGCGGACAGGTCGTCGGCGGCCACGACGCGTTCGGGATCGGGGTTTTCGTTCAGCGGCAGCATCGCGCACCGGTAGAAGTCGAGGACGGTCCGTCCGTTCTGGTCGACGGTGTTCATCCGCAGCGCCGCCAGGCCGGTGGGTTTGCGGCCGGGCTTGACCGAATTCTCCTTCAGACCAACCACTTCGGTGGTCGTGTAGAGCGTGTCACCGAGGTGCGGGAAGCGGTGGAAGCGCAGGCCGCGGTAGAACAGGTTGGCCTTGACGTGGTGGGTGACCAGGGTGGACTGGCCGATCGCGAGATCGGTGACGAGCCCGGCGTGCGCGACGGGCCCACCGGCGACGGCCGCCGACAGGTGCGCATCGAGGGGCAGGCGCAGCCGGTCGCCGAGGATCGCCTGGTGGGCGGCGGCGAGGCCGTCGGTGATCGTGACCGCGGGGGCGGTGTCGAAGACCTGGCCGACGGTCAGCTCGTCGAAGTAGGGGCCGCCGACCTCGGTGGCGGCGTTCGCGGTGGTCATCTCAGTTCTCTCCGATCAGGGCGAGGGTGCGGCGGGCGGCGACGGCGACCGCCTCGTCGAGCATCTGTCCGTCGAGCTGGGCGGCGCCCGCGCCGCGGGCCTCGGCCTCGGCCAGGGCGGCCAGCACCCGCCGCGCCTGCTCGGCCTGCTCGTCGTTCGGGGTGAAGGCCGCTGCGGCCGAGTCGATCTGGGCAGGGTGGATGACCCATTTGCCGTCGAAGCCGAGGTCGGCGGTCCAGCGGGCGGCGTGACGGAACCGATCGTCGTCGGTGATGCCGAGGAACGGGCCGTCGATCGCCTGCACGCCCGCGGCGCGGGCGGCGTGCAGGATCCGGTCCTGCACGTACAGCCAGTGCTCGGGGGCGGCGGTGCGGGTGCGGCCGAGCGCGGCGCCGAGGTCGGCGTAACCGAGGATCACCGCGGCCAGTCGCGGGCCGGTGACGATCTCGTCGAGGCGGGTCACCCCGGCCGGCGTCTCGATCAGCGCCTGCACGGCCAGGTCGGTATCGCCTGCCGCCGTGAGGATCCGGTCGGTCTCGGCGAGGTCGGCCGGGCCCTCGACCTTGGGCACCACCACCGACGACAGGGCCGATCCGAGGGCGGCGCAGGCGCGCAGGTCGTCGGCGAACCACGGCGTGCCGGGACCGTTGACACGCACCGCGATCGTGCGACCGGTGCCGTGCGTGGACACCAGGTCGGCGACGAGGTCGCGGGCGGTGTCCTTGTGGCCGGTGGCGACGGCGTCCTCGAGGTCGAGAACCACCTCGTCGGCCGGGGAGGCCAGAGCCTTGCCGGCCTTGCGGTCGTCGGAGCCGGGGGCGACGAGCACGGCTCGCCGGCGGCGGGGCTGGGCGAGAGTCACGGATCAACCTCTGCTGTGGGGCGGTCGGGAACGCGCTAAATGTACGGCCATTGTCCGGTCCGGCGCTACCCGGAGCGGACCTATAGGCGACGGCAGGGTCGACGTATAGGCGGTTCGAGGGGTGTCGTGCGACCGGATGGTGTTGACACGGCCGGGTGCGCCACGAAAAATGGCCGTACAAATGACGGGTGGGATCGCAGGTCCCGTGTCGATTCGAGGATTTTTCCGTGAGCTACCTGAGCGACGAAGAGACCTACCTGGTCAAGACGGTGCGCGAGTTCATCGACCGGGAGGTCAAGCCGTCGGTGCAGGAGGTCGAGCACTCAGGCGAGTACCCCGAGAAGTGGATCGAGCAGATGAAGCAGATCGGGATCTACGGGCTGGCCGTGCCGGAGGAGTACGGCGGGATGCCGGTGTCGATGCCGTGCTACGCGCAGGTCACCGAGGAACTCGCCCGCGGCTGGATGAGTCTGGCCGGGGCGATGGGCGGGCACACCGTCGTCGCCAAGCTGCTGGTGCTGTTCGGCACCGAGGAGCAGAAGCAGCGTTGGCTGCCGAAGCTCGCGACCGGTGAGGTGCGCGCGACGATGGCGCTGACCGAGCCGGGCGGCGGCTCGGACCTGCAGGCGATGACCACCACCGCCCGCCGGGACGGCGACGACCTGGTGATCACTGGCGCCAAGACGTGGATCACCAACGCCCGTCGCGCCGGGCTGATCGCGCTGCTGTGCAAGACCGACCCGGCCGCCACCCCCCGGCACAAGGGCATCTCCATCGTCCTGGTCGAGCACGGGCCCGGCCTGACCGTCTCGCGGGATCTGCCCAAGCTCGGCTACAAGGGCGTCGAGTCCTGTGAGCTGAGCTTCGACGGCTACCGCGCCCCGGCGACGGCGATCCTCGGCAGCGAGCCCGGCCGGGGTTTCGGGCAGATGATGAAGGGCCTCGAGACCGGCCGCATCCAGGTCGCGTGCCGCGCCCTCGGCGTCGCCGCGGCCGCGCTCGAGGACTCCCTGGCCTACGCGCAGCAGCGCGAGAGCTTCGGCCAGCCCATCTGGAAGCACCAGTCGATCGGCAACTACCTGGCGGAGATGGCCACCAAGCTCACCGCGGCACGGCAGCTGACCCGCTACGCGGCCGAGCGCTTCGACAGTGGCGAGCGGTGCGACATGGAGGCCGGCATGGCCAAGCTGTACTGCTCGGAGATCGCGATGGAGATCGCGCTGAACGCGGTGCGCATCCACGGCGGCTACGGCTACTCCACCGAGTACGACGTCGAACGCTACTTCCGCGACGCCCCGCTGATGATCGTCGGCGAGGGCACCAACGAGATCCAGAAGGGCGTCATCGCGTCCCAACTGGTGGCCCGCGGCGGCCTGTGACCGCCCGTCACTAGGATCCGTGATCGTCATGGGCGAACGCGACACGGAACCGGCGTACGCGCAGCTGTCGCGACGGCTGCGCGAGGCCGTCGACGCCGGCGAGTACCGCGGCGGCGTGCGGCTGCCCACCGAGGCCGAACTCGCGCAGCGCTACGGACTGAGCCGGCAGACGGTGCGGCGGGCGTTCCAGGACCTCGTCGCCGACGGCGTCGTCTACCGGGTGCCCGGCCGCGGCACATTCGCCGACGAGGGCGGGCGGCGCTACCGGCGCCAGCTCGGCTCCATCGAGGACCTGCTCGACCTCGCCGCCGACACCACGATGGAGATCGTCGCGCCACTGAGACGCGGCGTGCACATCGAGGCCGCGAGCCGGCTGCGACTGGACACCGATCTGGTGCATTCGGTGGCGCTGCGCCGCGTGCACGACGGGATCCCGTTCGCGCTGACCACCGTGTACCTGCCCGATCACGTGGCCGCGCACGTGCTCGATGCCCCGGAGCTCGCGGCCGGGGCGTCGAGCCGGAACACTGTGATGGGTCTGCTCGAACCGCACCTCGAGCATCCCATCGTCGAGGCGGCACAGACGATCACCGTCGCGCGGGCCACGGACGAGGTTGCGCGCGAGCTGAACTGCACCGCGGGGCATCCCCTGCTGCGGGTGGACCGGCTGTACTCGAACGATCTGGGCGAACCCGCCGAGCTGTCCGTCAGTTACTTTCTGCCCGAGCACTACACGTATCGCGTCACCCTCCGTCGCGCCGGACACCGTCCGCAGCGGCCCTGACCCAGGAGAAACGAATCATGCGCACCTTCCACGGAATCGACGAGATCGAGGCGGCCGTCGGCGAGGATCTCGGCCACAGCGAGTGGCTCGAGATCACCCAGGAGCGGGTGAACCTGTTCGCCGAGGCGACGGGGGACCACCAGTGGATCCACGTCGACCCCGAGCGCGCGAAGGACGGACCGTTCGGCACGACCATCGCCCACGGCTACCTCACCCTCTCGCTCCTGCCCGTCCTCGGATCGCAGATCTTCGCCGCCGAGGGACTGAAGATGCGGATCAACTACGGTGCCAACAAGGTTCGATTCCCGTCGCCGGTGCCGGTGGGGTCGAAGGTCCGGGCGACCGCGAAATTCACCTCGCTCGAGCGCACCGCGAAGGGCGCGAACCTCACCGTCACCTACACCGTCGAGGCCGAGGGTGCCGAGAAGCCGGCGCTGGTCGCGGAAACCATTGCCGTGCTCGTGGCGTAGCGGTCCACCAGCCTGCGGACGGACGCGGGCACGGGCACGTCGTCCGCGACCCACGGCGCGGCGACCGGACGGTCCGCGACCGTCCGCAACGGGACCACACCCGCCCACGAGCCGTCGCTCACGTCGGGCGCGGACGGGGGTGCGTCGCGGATCTTGACCGTCCACTGTCCGGCGCGGATGGGCAGGACCAGGGTGGCGGTGGCCGCCAGTTCCTTCCTGGTGTGTGCCCGGGTCTCGGTGCTGCGCCCCGGAATGAGGCCGTCCGACAGGGCATCCAGGGCGGCGGCGGACTCCTCGGCGGGCAGGGCCGTGACCTCGCCCCGGACGACGGCGGATCGGAAGTTCGCGGACGAGTGGAACAGATCCTGCGCGACGACGACACCGTCGAGGAGCGAGACGCACACGGCCACCGGCGCACCGGATGCGGCCAGGCGCAGTGCGCCCGCGCCGGTGGAGCCGTGCAGCAGGATCCGGTCGCCGTCGCGCGCGTACAGCATCGGTACCACCCACGGCAGGCCGTCGACGACGGTCGCGAAGGTGCAGGTGACGGCCGCGTCCAGCACCGCGTCGAGGTCGGCCCGTCGGGTGCGGGCCCGTTCGGGATAGCGCCTGATGTTCTCCATGCCGGTGAGTCTGTCGGTTATCCGGTCCACTGAACAGGTCCACAAAGCGCGCACAGTCCAGGACCAGTATCGTGGCGCCGTGCCCCGTGTCGCGCCCCCGGTCCATCCGGCCTTCGAACTGCCCGACACCGACGCGCCCCTCCGGCAGCGCCTCGCCGAGGCCGTCGTCGACCAGATCCGGTACGGCCGCATCCGGGTCGGCGATCCGCTGCCGTCGACCCGCGTGCTGGCCGCCGAGCTCGGGGTGTCCCGCGGGTGCGTCGTCGACGCCTACGACGAGCTGTGTGCCTCGGGATTCGCTGTGGCGCGGGCGGGTTCGGGCACGCGCGTCGCGCCCGGTGCCGACGTCGCGGCGCGGGCGCACGCCGCATCCCATCCCGTCGTGCCCGCGGCGGCGACGGAGCCGGATCCGGTGCGGCGCGCGCCCGCACTGGACCTGCGGCCGGGGATCCCGGATCCGGCGCTGATCTCGGAACCGGAGTGGCGTCGCGCGTGGCGGGCGGCCGCCGCGGCGCCGCGGGCCCTCGGCGTCGCGGATCCGGAGGCTCATCCGGATCTGCGCCGGGCGCTGGCCGACCATCTCCGGCGGACGCGGGGCCTCGCCTGCGGGGCGGACGAGATCGTCGTGCTGCCGGGCGTCGCCGCCGCGGTGCGGGTGCTCGCGATCGCGGCGCGGCTGCGAGACCGCGACGTCGCGTTCGAGGATCCGGGATACCTCCGTGCGCGACGGGCGCTCGTCGGTGAGGGCGCCCGGCCGCGTCCGGTCCCGGTGGGGGAGGACGGTCTGGATCCCGACCTGCTGCGGGACACGGACGCCGCGGTGTACTGCACGCCCGCACATCAGTATCCGTTGGGGGCGCGCATGCCCGTGTCCCACCGCGCCCGGCTCGTTGCCCGTGCCGCCGAGAGCGGAACGATCGTCGTCGAGGACGACTACGACGGGGAGTTCCGGTACGACGTGTCGGCCCTGCCGGCGCTGCGCAGCATCGACGGCGGCCGCGAGTGCGTCGCCTACGTGGGGACGGCCTCGAAGATCCTGTCGCCGGATCTGCGGCTCGCGTGGCTGATCCCACCGGCCCCGTTGCGCTCGCGCATCGCGGCGGCCGTGGCCGAGAGCGGGGAGGTGGCCGGCTCGGTCGCCGCGTCCGCGCTGGCCCGGCTGATCGAGTCGGGGGCGCTGTCTCGGCATCTGGCGCGTGCGTCCCGCACCTACCGCGCCCGTCGGGCGGCGTTCGTCGGTGCGCTTCATGGTCTCGAACGGTCCGGGGTGTCGGTGACCGGCATCGAAGCGGGTCTGCATGTGGTGCTCCGGTTTCCGGAGGGTGTCGACGACGTCGCGATCGCCGCCGCAGCGCGACGGCTCGGTGTGGAGACCACGCCCCTCAGCAGGTACAGCGCCGGCCCCGGTGGTCCGAGCGGCCTGGTGTGCGGCTACGCGCGGTTGCCGGAATCGCGGGCGGCGGCCGCCGCCGACGCGATCGGAGCCGCCCTACCCGGCGGTGTGCCCTTTGGGTTGCCCTAGCAGCCCAAAAGGCACACCGGCGGCGGAGCCGCCTGCGTGCTACGTGTTGCGGCCCCGCGCGGCGACTGCCCACCGGTCGACCGCCGTGTCCCCGGCGACGACAGTCAGGTCGTCGGCGAGGTTGACCGTGGAGCACACGTGGTTGGGGATCACCCGGAGGCGTGTGCCGAGGGTGGGGCGGTCGGAGTCGTCCGGCCACAGCACGGTGGCGTGGTGTTCGGACAGCGCGACGATGCGCGCGTCCGGGGCGCCGAGGATGCGGCCGTAGCCCGTCGCCCACGGGGCGCGGTCGGCGCCGAGCACCTTGCTGCCGGCGTCCAGCACGACGGTGTCGTCACGCGCCGACACCACCGTCGCCAACGCGGTCAGCGCGATCGCGTCCTCGTCGATCGTGCCCAGTTCGAGCTGCTGGGCGTCGCCGAAGACGTACACGCCCGGGCGCAGTTCGGTGGCGGCCGGCACGTCGAGGTGAGCGGTGGGGGTCGAGCCGCCGCTGATCACCTCGGCGTCGTGCCCGGTGGCCTCCAGGGCCGCCACCGCCCGGCTCAGCGCTGCCGCCTCGTCCGTCGCCGCGACCGCCGGCCGTCCCGGGCCGTACGAGTGCCCCGGAAAGGTGAACACGCCGCGCACCTCGAGCCCGACGGACGCCGCCGCGACGGCGACCGACCCGGCCCGCTCCGGCGCGACGCCGGTGCGGTGATGACCGCTGTCGACCTCGACGAGCACGGTCAGGCCCGGCCGGGCGTGCTCGGCGAGGGCCCGCGCGCCCTCCGCCGAGTCCACGCCCACGGTCAGCCGGACCTCCGCGGCGAGCGCGCGCAGCCGGGCACCGCGCGCGGCATCCGTCCACAGCGGATACGCGACGAACAGGTCGCGGAAGCCGGCATCGGCGAAGACCTCGGCCTCGGAGACCGTCGCGACGGTGAGCCCGACGGCGCCGGCGGCGAGCTGACGCCGGGCGATCTCGACGCACTTGTGGGTCTTCGCGTGGGGGCGCAGGGCCACCCCGCGGGTACGTGCCGCGTCGGCCATCCGCGCGATGTTGCGGTCGAGGACGTCACGGTCGACGAGGAGGGCGGGGGTGGCGGGAACCGCCGGGAACGCGGGCATGGCCGCACTCTATTCGCGGCGCTGTCCCGCGCCGGTCCGCACCCCGGGTTGCCCGAAAATAGAGAGCGGTCGTCCTCTTTCTGTCTATGCTTCGTGCATCGACGTGAGG
The DNA here is from genome assembly GCF_021441945.1 of Rhodococcus sp. DMF-1. Classification (NCBI taxonomy): domain Bacteria; kingdom Bacillati; phylum Actinomycetota; class Actinomycetes; order Mycobacteriales; family Nocardiaceae; genus Rhodococcus; species Rhodococcus sp. DMF-1. The sequence goes on along the minus strand of NZ_CP090442.1, from coordinate 3,733,387 downwards.
GAGATCACATGAACACGACACCGGCGCCCACCGAGTTCGACCTGGTCGTCCGCGGCGGACTGTGGTTCGACGGCACCGGCGCCCCCGGCGTGGTCCGCGACCTGGGCATCAAGGACGGGGTGGTGGCGACGGCGAGCGCCGACCCACTGCCCGTCGGACCGGGCACCGAGGTGATCGAGGCGGCCGGCCGCTGGGTGATGCCCGGCTTCGTGGACCCGCACACGCACTACGACGCCGAGGTGCTCGTCTCGCCCGGCCTGCCGGAATCGGTGCGGCACGGCGTCACCACCGTCCTCATGGGCAACTGCTCGCTCTCGACGGTGTTCGTGCCGCCGCTCGACGCCGCGGACCTGTTCAGCCGGGTCGAGGCGCTGCCCCGCGAGCACGTCCTGACGGCACTCGAACAGGGCCGGACCTGGTCGTCGCCCCGGGAGTACGTCGCCGCGCTGGACGCCCTGCCGCTCGGCCCGAACGTCGCCGCGTTCATCGGGCACTCCGACGTGCGGGCGGCCGTCCTGGGCCTGGGCCGCTCCACCGATCCCTCGAGCCGGCCGAGCCGGGCCGAACTCGCCGCGATCGAGGCCGGCGTCGAGGACGCCCTCGACGCCGGCTTCCTGGGCGTGTCCACCATGACGAATCCCTGGGACAAGCTCGACGGCGATCGCTACCGCTCCCGCACCCTGCCCTCGACCCACGCGTCGTGGTCCGAATTCCGCCGGATCCACCGCATCCTGCGCCGCCGCGGCCGCGTCCTGCAGGCTGTGCCGAACCTCAACACCAAGTACGACGTGGCCTTCTTCGCCCTCGCCACCACGGGTGTGGGCCGCAAGCCGATGAAGGCGGCCGTGCTCGCCGCCGCCGACACCAAGGCCGAGCGCTGGGTGCACCGCATCTTCGGTCCGATCGCCTTCGCCGCCAACCGGATCGGGCGCGGCGCGTTCCGCTGGCAGCACCTGCCCACCACGTTCGAGGTGTACTCCGACGGGATCGACCTCGTCGTGTTCGAGGAGTTCGGTTCGGGGCGCGCCGCGCTGCACCTGAAGGAGGAGGTCGCCCGCAACGAACTGCTGCGCGACGAGGCGTACCGGCGCTGGTTCCGGCAGGACTTCGACAAGAAGTTCTCGCCGCGCGTGTGGCACCGCGACTTCGACGACACCACCATCGTCGAGTGCCCCGACGCGTCGCTCGTCGGTCGCTCGATCGGCGACGTGGCCCGCGACCGCGCCGTGCATCCGGTGGACACCTTCCTGGACCTCGTCGTCGAGCACGGACGGAAGTTCCGCTGGCACACGGTGATCGCCAACGACCGGCCCGAGGTGGCCAATCGGCTGCTCCGGCAGCCCGGCGTGACCGTGGGCTTCTCCGACGCCGGTGCGCACCTGCGCAACATGGCGTTCTACAACTACGGCATCTGCATGCTGCGCCGCATCCACGAATACGCACGGCGCGGCAAGCCCGTCATGCCCTTGGAGTCGGCGATCCACAAGCTCACCGGCGAACTCGGCGACTTCTACGGCATCGACGCCGGGCACCTGCGCGTCGGCGACCGGGCGGACCTCGTGGTCGTCGACCCGGCCGGGCTGAACCAGGACACCGACGCCTACCACGAGGCGCCCATGCCCGAGTTCGGCGGGCTGAGCCGCATGGTCAACCGCAACGACGCCGCCGTCACCGCGACCGCGGTGGCCGGTCGCGTGGTGTTCCGCGCGGGCGAGTTCGTCCCCGGGTACGGCGCCACCGTCGGCACCGGCCGGTTCCTGCGCGCGGGCACCGACGCGCGCGGACCGGTGCCGGCGCGACGCCCCGCTCCGCGCGCCGCTGCACCGCCCGCCGCTGCACCGCCCGCCGCCGCTCCGTCCGCCGCCGCTCCGTCCGCCACCGCCCCGGCCGGCAGCGCAGCACCATGACCGGGACCGCGGCACCGTCGCGCCGCACCCAGCAGCAGCGGCGCACGGCGACGATCGAACGGATCCTCGACGCGACCGTCGCGTCGCTGGGCGAGCTGGGTTACACGGCCACCACCATCGGGGAGGTGTGCCGCCGCTCGGGGGTGTCCTCCGGAGGGGTGTTCCGGCACTTCCCGACCCGGCTCGACCTGATGATCGCGGCCGCCGACGCCGTCCGCGAACGGCAGTTCGCGAACTTCCGGCTGGGGTTGACGCAACTCGGCGGGCCCGACGAAAGCCCCGAATCGGTCCGCGAGTGCCTGCGCCTGCTGCGGGCCGCGTGCCGTGCCCCGATCAACGCCGCCTGGTACGAACTGCTCGGCGCGGCGCGCACCGACCCCGCGCTGCGCGAACGCCTGGCCCCCATGGCACAGCGGTACCACGGCCGGATCGCCGAATTCGGGCGCACCCTGCCGATCGCCTCGCGATTCGAACCGGCGGAGTTCGACACGCTGCTGTTCACGCTGGTGCACCTGCTCGACGGGGAGGCCGTCGCGGCGGTGGTGCACCCGCAACCCGAGCAGGAGGAACCGCGCCTCGAACTGATGGCCCGCCTGGTGACCGGGGCCACGCCACGCAGTAGATTCAGGTAATGAGCATCGACAACGATTCGGCGCCGAAGTGGTTCGTCGAGGCCCTGTCCGCGCCGGTGGAAACGGGCAGCGTCGAGGTCGACGGCGCCTCGATCGCGTATCGCGCGTGGGGTGAGGAGGGCCGCCCCGGCATCGTGCTGGTGCACGGCGGGATGGCGCACTCGTGCTGGTGGGATCACGTCGCACCCCAGCTCGCCCAGGGCCGGCGCGTCGTCGCGCTGGACATGAGCGGGCACGGGGACAGCGACCACCGCGAGCACTACTCCCTCGAGACGTGGGCGCGCGAGGTGCTCGCGGCGGCGCAGGCGGGTGGGATCGCCGGAGCGCCGGTCCTGGTCGGGCACAGCATGGGCGGGATCGTGTCCTTCGTGGCCTCTCACCTGTACGGCGACCGGCTGGACGGGGTGATGATCCTCGACTCGCCGATCCGGGACCTGACGCCCGAGGAGATCGAGATGCGCGCTCAGGTGGCCCGCGAGCGCAGCGACACGAAGGTGTATCCGACGGCGGAGGAGGCGATGGCCCGTTTCCGGCTCGTCCCGCCGCAGGACACCGCCGAGCCGTACGTGCTCGAGCACATCGCCCGTCAGTCCATGCGGCAGGTGCCCGGCGGCTGGAGCTGGAAGTTCGACGCCCTGCGGATGACGAAGGACCGGCGCACCAGCCTCGAGAGCTTCGAGGCGAAGTGCCGCGTCGCCTATTTCCGTTCCGAGAACGGGATCGTCGCCCTCGATCTGCTCGGTCGCATGCGGCCGCAGTTCGGTCCGGGTGCGCTCGTGGCCGAACTGCCCGCCGCGGGGCACCATCCGATGATCGACCAGCCGCTCGCGGTGGTGACCGCCGTGCGGACGGTCCTGGCCGGATGGGCGGCGCCGTGAACCCGCTGCGTCCCGTCGCGGTGCAGCTCGGCCGGCAACCGTGGCTGCCGCGGTTCACCCCGCAGATCGTCACCGTCGACCACACCCTCCAGCGGGTGACGTCCGGCCGGGTCACGCTGTTGACGCTCGCCGGGCTGCCGGAACTGGTGCTCACGGTCCGCGGCCGCAAGAGCGGGGTGGAGCGCCGCACCCCCCTGCTGTGCGCCCCGCGCGACGACGGCTGGCTCGTCGCCGGAAGCAACTGGGGGATGCCCGAACTGCCGGGCTGGGCGCACAACCTCGAGGCCGCCGACGAGGCACTGGTGACCTACCGAGGGGAGGACACCGTGGTCGTGCCGCGCCGCGCGCGCGGCGTCGAGCGCGACGTGCACTGGGGGGTGCTGGTGCAGGTGTGGCCCAATTACGAGCTGTACGCCCGGCGCACCGAGCGGGAGATCCCGGTCTACCTGTTGACACCGAAGGACTGAGGACTCACCACCCTCGGGGTCCACGGAAATTCTTGCGCCGAACCGGAATTCGCCACCGCCGCGGCGCGAGCGGATTCCGGATCGGCGAGCAGATCCGGAACGGCTCCTGCAGCCCGGTACCCGGACGGCCGTGCGTCGGGGCCGTCAGCCGGCGCGCATCGCGGAATGCATCGCCTCGTAGGCGGCCTTCTCGGCGTCGCGCTGCCGGACGCGCCGGGGGTTCTCGAGGTCGCCCGGCAGTCCGTTGCGCTCGAGCCGGCGACGACGGTTCTGTGCCATGTAGGCCGCGGAGAAGAACAGGGCGAGCGCGACGCCGAGCCCCATCGTCGACAGGCGCAGCCACACCGGGCCGGGTAGCAGCAGGAAGGCGGCGTACAGCGGGAGGAACGGGATCTGGCTGCGGATCATGTGGCGGGCGACGGCGTGGTCGCCGACCAGGTCGTTGCGCACCCATTCGCGCATCGAGGCCGGGAGGGGACGGCCGAAGGCGTAGGCGAGCCATTGGAACGGTCCGGGGCGGGTGTGCATTCTCTCGGGCCTTTCGTACGGGAGTGGCACCTCGGAGTCTAGACATTTAGATAGTGCGTTAACTAATAGCAGGCTAAATATGTCCGACGTCACGATCGCGCCGCGCCGGCCTGTGTACCTTTTCGAGAACGTGTTCTATATTTCGTTCATGTACGAGTGGTCCGACACCGATCTCATGTTCCGTGACGCCCTGCGCGGATTCATCGACAAGGAGATCCGCCCGCACGTGGATCGGCTCGAGAGCGGTGAGCTGCCGCCCTACGACATCATCCGCAAGATGTTCGCCACCTTCGGCATCGACGAGCTCGCCCGCGACGGCCTGAACAAGGCCCTCGCCCGGGAGGAGGCCGGTGAGGTGCCGTCGGCAAAGTCGGGTGGCGGCATGGGCTCGGGCGGCATGGCGGCCCTGCTCAACAGCGAGATCGCCGGCGTCAGCCTCGGGCTCGTCGCCTCGATGGGCGTCAGCCTCGGCCTCACCGCCGGCACCATCCGCAGCCGCGGCACCCTCGCCCAGAAGAAGCGGTGGCTGCCCGAACTCGTGACGTTCGAGAAGGTCGGCGCCTGGGCCATCACCGAACCCGACTCCGGGTCGGACGCCTTCGGGGGGATGAAGTCCACGGTCCGGCGCGACGGCGAGGACTACATCCTCAACGGGCAGAAGACGTTCATCACCAACGGTCCCTACGCCGACGTCGTCGTCGTGTACGCCAAGCTCGACGAGGGTGACCCGAGCGTCGACCGGCGCGACCGCAAGGTGCTGGCCTTCGTGCTCGAGAAGGGCATGGAGGGGCTCACCCAGAGTCCGCCGTTCAAGAAGATGGGCATGAACTCCTCACCCACCGGCGAGCTGTTCTTCGACAACGTGCGCCTCACGCGCGACCGGCTGCTCGGTGAGACCGAGGAGGGTGGCCGCAGCGACGGCAAGGAGAGCGCGCGGGAGTCGTTCGCTGCCGAGCGGATCGGCATCGCCTACCTGGCCCTCGGCATCATCGAGGAGTGCCTGCGCCTGTGCAAGGACTACGCGCGCAGCCGCACCCTGTGGGGCCGCGAGATCGCGCAGTTCCAGCTGATCCAGCTCAAGCTCGCCGAGATGGAGATCGCCCGCATCAACGTCCGCAACATGGTGTTCAGCGCCATCGAGCGTGCCGAGGCCGGTAAGCCCGTCGCTCTCGCCGAGGCGTCGGCGATGAAGCTGTACTCCTCGCGTGCGGCCACCGAGGTCGCGATGGAGGCGGTGCAGCTCTTCGGCGGCAACGGCTACATGGCCGAGTACCGCGTCGAGCAGCTCGCGCGGGACGCGAAGTCGCTGATGATCTACGCGGGCAGCAACGAGATCCAGGTGACGCACATCGCCAAGGGTCTGCTCTCCGGGTGACCGCGGTCCGGGCCGCGCCGTGCGGTCCCGGTACCCGGGACAGGTATCTGCACTCGGGCTGCAGGTTCCACTATCGTGTCGCCATGCCCGAGCTCATGCCGGACTCGCCCGACGTCGACCCCGTACCGGCCGACGCGACACCCTTCCCCGACCCGGTCCTCGCGGCCCCCCACACCACCGGTGTCACCGTCGAGGAATGGCTCGTTCCCGGCGCGCTCGGCGACCCCGAGGTGCCCGTGCGGATACACACGCCCGACGCCTGTCCGGACGGCAACCCCGCGGCGCGGCCCGTCGTGCTCGAGATCCCCGGCCGCGGATCGGGCCCCGGCAGCGCCGCCCCCGACGAGGCCTTCGCCGCCGCCGTCGCCCGCGCGACCGGCGCGATCGTGGTCTCCGTCGACTACCGGCTCGTGCCCGAGGACCCTCCCGCTGCGGCGGACGACTGCTACGCGGTCCTCGAGTGGGTTGCCTCCGGCGCGGCCTGCCTGGACATGGATCCGGACCGCATCGTCGTCCTCGGCGACGCCGCAGGCGGCGCCCTCGCCGCGGCCGTCGCCCTGCGGGCACGGGACGAGGACGGCCCGCACATCGCGCTGCAGGCCCTGCTCGAACCCGAACTCGACGACCGGACCGGCTCCGTGCGCGACGGTGCCGCCGGACGGGACGACCTCGACGCCACCCGGGACCGGCGGCACCACCTCGGCGGCCGGGAGGCCACCGAGCAGTCCGGGCCCGCGCACCGGATCGACCTGACCGGACTGCCGTCGACCTACCTCGCCGTCGACGAGCACGGCCCCTTCCGGGACGCGGCAACCGACTACGCCCGACGGCTCCTGCAGGCCGGCGTGCCCGTCGAACTGCACTGCCACCGCGGCGCGTTCCCCGGATCCCTCCTCGCCCGGGATGCCGGCGCCCGTGCCACTCGCGCGCTGTGCGACGCGATCGTCCGGGCCACGGCCCGCACCCCCGTTCTCGATCCCGACTGAACCGCCCCCCCGCGCGGCGCCGCGCTCCTCGGTGACACAGGCCCTGGCACAATTGGGTTCGCCGCACCGGTTGGGAGGAGCCGGTCGGCGACACGGGAGGAGAGACACGTGACCGTCACCGACGGACGCGTCGCGCGGGCCGAACGGACCCGCCACGCAGTGATAGAGGCACACATCGCCCTGATCGAGGCCGGGGAGCTGAAACCGACGGGGGCGCAGATCGCCGCCCGGGCCGGGGTCTCGCTCCGGGCGCTGTGGGCGAACTTCAACGATCTGGAGACGCTGTTCGCGGAGACCGGGGCGGAGTTGCTGCGGCGACAGGACTCCGCGTTCGCCCCGGTCCCCGTCGACCTGCCGCTCGGCGAGCGGATCGACGCGTTCTGCCGGCAGCGCGCCGAACTGCTCGAACTGATGGCGCCGTTCGCGCGCTCGTCCGCGATGAGAGCGCCGCAGTCCGAACGGATCCGGCGAAACAAGTTGCGGCACATCGCCCGGGTGGTCGAAGAGGTCGACGCGCTGTTCGCGGCGGAGCTGACCGCGCTCGACCCGTCGCACCGGGGCCGGCTGGTGCGGTCCGTGGCGGTGGCGAGCACCTGGGGATCGTGGGTGGCGCTGCGCGACGTGCTCGGCCTGCCGGTCGCCGAAGCCACCGAGCTGATGAAGCACACCGTCACCGCGCTGTTGTCCGAGGCCGGCTCGCCGGCACTGTCCGAGGCCCGCCCGCCGGCACTGTCCGAGGCCGGCCCGCCGGCACTGTCGGAGGCACACCCGTCGGAGGCACGCCGGCCGGCGTCGTGCTGAGACCGGTCAGGGGGCCAGCCGGTAGAACCGCCAGAACCCGAAGTCCTCGATCGGCAGCACCGACACGTCCGAGAAGCCCGCGTCGAGCGCATACCGGCGCAGGGTGTCCGCGCGCATCACCGTGCCGGTTCCCGCGCTCGGCGGATGGCTCATGCCGTCCGGCAGGCAGCACACGATGCTGAACCCGTACATCAGCCGCTCGACCTCGTCGCCGGGCGCGGTGAACCGGTCGGCGACGGCCTCGTCCATGACGACCATGACACCGTCGGGCGCGAGTGCACCCCGCACCGCGGAGAGCACCTCGACGGGGCGCGGCATGTCGTGGACGCACTCGAAGGCGAACGCGGCGGTGAAGCGTTCGTGGGGCAGGCCGGCCGCGTCGGCCTCGACGACGGTGACCCGGTCGGCGACGTCGGGGCACGCCGCGACGTTCGTCCGGGCCAGGGCGACCGTCGCCGGATCTATGTCGACGGCGAACAACCGGGCCTGCGGGTACGCGCGGGCCAGCGCGATCGTGGACCATGCTCCGCCACAGCCGATGTCGGCGATCACGGCCCCCGGCCGGCGTAGCAGGGCGTCCAGGTCCGGCACGGACGCCAGGGCACCCGGAAGCGCCTTCTCGTACCACGGCCGGTTCATGTCCGCCTGGCTCTCGCGCGCATCGGTGCCGAGCTGCGCCCAGCTCACGCCGCCGCCGGTGCGGTAGGCGTCGAGCAGAGCCGGGAGTTGCACGGACACCCCGGCGAACATGCGGGCCAGCGGCCCGAGGTAGTTGAGACTCTGCTCGTCGGTGAGGACCTCGGCCACCGCGGGCGGGAGCGTGAAGCGCGGCGGATCGTCGTCGTCGACCTCGAGCAGACCGGTCACCGCCTGCTGCTCGAGCCACTCGCGGGCGTAGCGCGGGTCGGTTCCGGTGCGCGTCGCGAGTTCGTCGGCGGCGGCGGGGCCGTCGGTGACGAGGCTGCGGTACCAGCCGAGCCGGTCGCCGAGGTAGATCGCGATCAGATCGACGGCGCCGAGCGCGGAGTCGAGGACGCGCTGAGCAGCGGTGTCGACGGGGGAGACGGTGTGCGTCACGGTGGGGCCTTCCGGAGGGGACAGGGGTGATTCCGAGAGTCCTCCGACTCCGGGCGGCGGACAACACCCCCTTGGGGGCCGAATGTGACATCCCGTCGATCAGGGGGTTGTTGCAGAATCGTGGGTCGGCCCCGTCATGTCACGGCGGGGCTGACCTGCGGTTTCGTGTAGAATCCGTTGGTGGCCAAAGGATATCGACCCGTCGATCGTGACCAGCAGTTCCTGATCCCCCCGGACATGCGCGACTGGCTCGGCACCGACCATCCCGTGTGGACGGTCATCGACATCATCGACCGGATCGACACCACCGCATTCCATCGGACCGCCAAGACCGGTGGCGCCGGCCGTGCCGGCTACCACCCGGACATGCTGCTCACCTTGCTGGTGTGGGCCTGGTCCCGCGGGGAACGCTCCTCCCGCCGCATCGAACGGCTGTGCACCGAGGACGTGGCCTACCGGGTGATCTGCGCCCAGGACATCCCCGATCACGTGACGATCGCCCGGTTCCGCAAAACCCACGCCACCGCCTGCGAAGACCTGTTCACCCAGGTCCTGCTGCTGGCTGCAGCCCTGGGACTGGGCCGGCTGGAGACCATCGCGTTGGACTCGGTCAAGATCGCCTCCAACGCCTCGGCCGGCGCCAACCGCACCGAATCGTCGGTGCGGGCCGAAGCCGCCGCCCACGCCCGAGCAGTGGCGGCGGCAGCGGTGGCCGCGCATGCGGCCACCGATGCCGCCGAAGACGAACCCCACGATCACGGCGACCGCGGTCCCGGTTCGGTCCCACCGGCGTTGACCGACCCCCGGTCACGGGCAGCGCGGATCAGCGAGGCGATCGCCGCACTCGACGCTGCCCGCGCCGCCGACGAGCAGGCCCGGGCCGACAAGGACACCTCGGCCCGTCTGTATCTCGAGCAGGCCCGCGGCGGGCAGATGCCGATGGGTGCCCCGCCCGCCTCGGCGGCGGTCGCGGCAGCGGAACTGGCGTTGGAGAAGACCCTGGCTGCCCATGCCGCGAAAGTTCGGCGGTACGAGCAGCGGCGGGCCGAAGCGGCAGCGAAAGGCCACCGATACGGTGGCTGGGTGATCCGGCCGGCCGGGCAGGACCCGAAGGTGATCAAGGCCCGGGCACGTCTGGCTCGTGCCACCGCCGCAGCGGCGGCGGCGACTGCGGTCGCGGCGGCACGAGCCGATGCCGACACCGAGGGCCGGCCCGAGCGGGTGGTCAACACCACCGACCCGGAGTCCGGGTTGCAACCGTTGCGTGGTGGCGGCTGGGTGCAGGGGTTCAACTGTCAGGCCGTGACCAGCGGTGACGGGCTGATCATGGCGGTGTCGGTGGCGGCCAATCCCACCGATGCGCCGACGTTCGTGCCGATGATGCAGGCGGCGGTGGCCGCTGCCGGGTCGATCATCGCTGCCCGCCCCACCGGCACCGCCGATACGGACGGCACCGACGGCACCGACGGCGAGGGGATCGGGATGCTGCTCGCCGATGCCGGGTACTTCTCCGAAGCCAACATCACCGCGCCGGGACCGGACCGGTTGATCGCCCGCGGCAAGGCCCGCCACCTCGAACACGCGGCCCGGCACACACCGGTGTCTGGGCCGGCGCCGGTCGAGGCTTCACCGGTCGAGGTGATGGCCCACCGGTTGCGCACCGAGGAGGGAATCGCCACCTACCGCAAGCGTTCTCACATTGCCGAGACTCCGTTCGGGCATGCCAAACACAATCTGAATTTTCGGCGGTTCACCGGCCGGGGACTGGTCCGTGCCCGTGGTGAGTGGAGTTTTCATGCCGCGGTGCACAACATCGGCAAGATCCTCGCTGCGGTGGGTGGGGGCGGGTTGCCGGCCGCTGTGTGAGGCGGTGGTCCCGGGGCGGGAGACCCCGCCCCGGGACCGGCGCTTTGGTTCGCGGTCGCGGACCCTCGGCGATTTCGCAACAGCCCGTCAGATCGAAGCGATGTGACATTCGGCCACTCCCACGCAGCGGGGTGCGGGAACCAGATGCGTCCGCCGGACGTTCGGAGTCGTGCAACCGGAAGGAGTTCACCGTGCAGATCACCGCCAGTGCCCTGTCCCTCAACGTTCCCGACGTGGCCGCGTCGGCCGACTTCGCAACCCGCCACCTCGGGTTCACCGAAGCGATGGCCGAGGACGGGTTCGTCTCCCTCACCCGTGAGGACGCCGGCTTCAACCTCGTCTTCCTGCGGACCGGGCTCGGCAGCTTCAAGCCCGCGAGCATCGCGGGCGACGCCGGGCAGGGGATGCTCGTCGCCTTCGTCGTCGACACGATCGACGACGAGTACGAACGCCTGCGGGCCGAAGGAGTACCGATCGTCACCCCGATCGAGACCGAGCCGTGGGGCGAGCGGTACTTCCAGATGCGCGACCCGAACGGCATCGTCTACCAGCTCGTGCAGTGGGTGGACGAGCCGTCCTCGGCGAGTTAGCCGGACGAGTCGTCGGCGTGCGCCGCGAGGAACGGTTCGATCACGGACAGTACCTCCGGCGCCGCCGCGATCGTCGTCGCGTGGTCGTACCCCCGGATGACGGCGAGCAGGGCCCCGGGGATCGTCCGCGACAGCTCTCGGGTGTCGTCGATCCGTTCGCCGTCCTCCGAACCGACGAATGCCAGCGTCGGCACGTCCAGCGCGGCGAGGGCGGCGTCGTCGATGCCGGGTTCGCGATCCGACCGCCGCATGTACGCGGCGAGGGCGGTTGCGTCGTTCGCCCGGAACGCGGCCTGTGTCGCCGCGTCGACGGGTGCACCGAGGTGTTCCGCCCATGCCTCGAGGAACCCGTCGATGCCGTAGTGACCGAGCACGTCGGCGCATCCCGGGAAGAACAACCGGTCGAACGTCCCGGCCTGCGCACGGGCGCTGCCACCGCCCACGGTGAGCGTCCGTAGCCGCCCGGTGTCCCGCACCGCCAGCGACAGGCCGACCCGGGCTCCGAACGAGTATCCGAGGTAGTGGACGCGGTCGGTGCCGGCGGCGTCCAGTACCGCCAGCACGTCGTCGACGATCAGGTCCATCGCGTAGGCGTCCGGGACGTGGGGCTTGTCGCTGCGGCCGTGTCCGCGCAGGTCGGGCAGGATGAGCCGGTACCGCTCCCGCAGGGGACGCACGTACCCGAATCCCCGCCAGATGGCGGACGAGAGGGCGCTGCCGTGCGCGAGCAGCAGCGACGGGCTGCCGGCGCCGGCGTCGGAGTCGATCACCGAGAAGGCGATGCGGGTTCCGTCGACAGGGTTGATCGCATGGCTCACCGCTCCAGTCTGACCGACCGGGTCACGCCGATGTCGGCCAGGAACCGCTCGTCGTGGCTGACCACCACGAGGGCGCCCCGGTAGGCACGCAGCGCCTGCACCAGGTGTGTGAGGCCGGGCAGGTCCAGGTTGTTGGTCGGTTCGTCGAGGAGCAGCAGCCGCGGCGCCGGGTCCGCCGCCAGCAGGGTCGCCAGCGCCGCCCGCAGGCGCTCGCCGCCCGAGAGGGCGGCCGCCGGCACGTCCGCGTCGGCACCGCGGAACAGGAACCGGGCGAGCAACGCCCGGACCTGCTGCGCCGACAGGTGCGGGGCACGCAGCGCGACGTTGTCCGCCACCGACAGCGTCCCGTCGAAGATGTCCAGCCGCTGCGGCAGCACCGCGAACGGCACCCGGGGGCCGGCCGCGACGACGGCGTGCAGCAACGTCGTCTTGCCCGAACCGTTGGGTCCGCGCAGCGCGATCCGCTCCGGGCCGACGATCTCGAGCGGACCCTCGGCGACGCGCGCCCCGGCGTGCACCTCCGTCTCCGGCAGGTCCACCCGGATCTCCCGGTCGTCGCGCACGGTGTCCTGGGCCTGCTCGAGGGTCTCACGCGCGCCGGCGAGCTTGCCCTCGTGTTCGCGCCGCAGCCGGCCCGCCGACTCCTGGGCCTGCCGCTTGCGGGCGCCCATCACGATCTTCGGCTCCCGCTTGTTCTCGAACATCTTGCGGCCGTAGCGCTCTCGCCGGGCGAGCTTGACGTGCGAGTCGCGCAGTTCGCGCGCCTGCCGGCGCACGTCCGCGCGGGCGTCGCGCACCGCGGCCAGCGCGGCCTCCTGCTCGGCCGCGACGATGCGTTCGTACTCGCTGTAGTTGCCGCCGAACAGCCGCAGGTCTCCGTCCCGTACCTCGGCGACGGTGTCGACCCGTTCGAGCAGGTCGCGGTCGTGGGTCGCGACGACGAGGGTCCCGGGGAACTCCCGCAGCACGTCGTACAGACGCGTGCGGGCCGCCGGATCCAGGTTGTTCGTCGGTTCGTCGAGCAGCAGGACGTCGGGCTCGTCGAGCAGACGGGCCGTGAGGGCCAGCAGGACGGTCTCGCCGCCGGAGAGGGTGCCGACGGTGCGATCGAAGTCGCTGGGGGATCGGACGATTCGGTCGAGGCCGAGGTGGTGCAGGGTGGCCAGGGCGCGCTCCTCGACGTCCCAGCGCTCGCCGACGGTGTCGAAGTCGCGGGCGGCGGTCGAGCCGGCCTCGATGCGCCGCAGTGCCGCACGCACGCCGTCGATGCCGAGGACGGCGTCGACGGTGCGGTGCCGGTCGAGGACGATGTCCTGCGGCAGCAGCGAGACCCGGCCACGTATCGTGACGGAACCGCGGGTCGGGGGCAGATCGCCCGACATGATGTGCAGCAGAGTCGATTTGCCGGACCCGTTGCGCCCGACGAGTCCGGTGCGGCCGGTGGGGAGGGTGGTGTCGAGACCGTCGAACACCACGGTGCCGTCCGGCCAGGTGAACGCGAGGTCCGAGAGAATCGGGGAAGGGTGTGACATGGCTGCTCCCGGCAGTAGGTGACGACGTACCGCGCGCAGGGTGCGGCGCGGCGGGCGAAACCTCTACAGGAGCAACGGCCTTCTCCGATCGGCGGGAACGTGACGAGAATCCACGGTAGATCGGTGATCGCGGAGCGGCAACCGGTTTTCTGCGCGACCGCGACCCGCGTCACAACGTGCCGCCTGTACGGCACGCCCTCCCGGGTCGTGCCCGACGGCACCGTCCGAATTCGGGCATGATCGTGGTCGTGCTCATCCTTCGACGCCGACCGGTTCCGCTCCTGACGACCGTAGTCGCCGCGCTCGCGGCCGCCGGGTGCTCCTTCGGGCCCGACCAGCCCGAGACCGTCGTGGGCGAGTTCGCGGCGGCGCTCGAGGCCGGCGACGTGCAGGCCGCGGCGGACCTCACCACCGACCCCGCGGCGGCGGCCACGACGATCGGCGACGTGTTCGACGGTCTCGGCGTCGACGGGTCCGGCACGGTCCGCCCCGACGTGAACCTCGCCGGCACGGGGGACGCGGGCACGTTCGACCTCGACGTCGCGTGGACCTTCGGCGCCGGGCGGGACTGGGCGTACCGCACGTCCGGCAGTGCGGTGGACCTCGACCCGCAGGGCTGGCGCATCGAGTGGGATCCGGCGCTGCTCGCCCCGGACCTGACCGCCGGCACCACCCTGAGCTACACGACCACGGTGGGTCCGGCGCCGTCGGTGCTCGACCGCCGCGGGCAGCCGATCCTCGAACAACAGGTCGTGACGCTGGTGAGCCTCGATGCCACCGCCGACCCGGCGGCCGTCGCGCCCCTGCTGGCGACGGCCGCGCCCACGATCACCGCGCAGTCGCTTGCCGCCGACGTCGCCGCCGCGGCGGGCAAGCCCGTGACGGCGGTGACCCTCCGGGAGACCGACCTCGCGCCGATCGAAGCGCAGCTCGCCGCGCTGCCCGGGGTGACCCTCGTCCGGCAGACCCGGTTGCTGACGGTCGACCGAACCCTGGCCTCGCCGGTGCTGTCCGGGCTGGGCGAGCTGTGGCAGGAGGGGCAGGACGCGTCCGCCGGTTGGGCCGTGCGGCTCGTGTCCGGGGACGGCAGCGCGCGCCGCGTCGCCGGGGCCGACGGTCCACCGGCGCCGGACCTGCAGACCACGCTCGACCTGGACCTGCAGACGCGCGCCGAGGCGGTCCTGGCGCCGATGCAGCAACCGGCGGTGATCGTCGCGATCGAGCCGTCCACCGGGGCGGTGCGGGCGGTGGCGCAGAACGCCGCCGCCGACGCCGAGGGGCCGCTCGCCCTGACCGGGCTGTATCCGCCCGGCTCGACGTTCAAGACCGTCACCACCTCGGCCGCGCTGCAGGCCGGGGCCACGACCCCCGACACGGTGGTGCCGTGCCCCGGGACCGCGAACATCGAGGGCCGCGTCATCCCCAACGACGACAGCTTCGACCTCGGCTCCGTCCCGTTGCACACCGCCTTCGCCTTCTCGTGCAACACCACGATGGGCCGGCTCGCCGTGGGACTGCCGGCGACCGCGCTCACCGACGCGGCCGCACAGTTCGGGCTCGGGGTGGACTACGTCACGCCCGGACTGGTCACGGTCACCGGCAACGTGCCCGAGGCGCGGACGCCGGCGGAGCGCGTCGAGTCCGCGATCGGCCAGGGCCGGGTGACGGCGTCCCCGTTCGGGATGGCACTCGTGGCGGCGTCCATCGCGCACGGGTCGACACCGCTGCCGATGCTCGTCGAGGGCCGGCCGGGGGTGGCCGATCGCGCGCCCGGCGCCGCGCCGGAGGAGGTCACTGCCGCGTTACGGACGATGATGCGGGAGACTGTCACGGGGGGAACTGCGAGTGTGCTGCGGGACATCCCCGAACTCGTCGGTAAGACGGGGACGGCAGAGTACGGTGATGGCACCGGTGCCCACGGGTGGTTCGTCGGCTCGCAGGGAGACCTCGCATTCGCGGTTTTCGTTGCGGGAGCGGTCAGTTCGGCGCCGGCAGTGGACGTGGCGGGACGCCTGCTGAGGGGGTGATACGCGGTTCGAGGCGCAATCGTGATCGCATCGTAGGCAGGACGTGCTTGTTGCTGAAGTGACAGAAGTGAAAGTTGGTCGTTATGGGTTTTCGGGACTGGCGCAGGATGCGCGGCCGCGTGACAGCCCTGGTCTCCGTCGTGGTTCTCGCCGCGGGCATGGCGTCCTGCGTGTTCGACGACTCCCGGAGCGACGCGCAGCGACTCGTCGACGACTTCGTCGCGGAACTGAACGAACGCGACGCCGCTGGCGCGGCCGCCCTCACCTCGTACCCGAACGCCGCCGAGACGTCGATCAGCCAGATGTTCGAGGGCATGAAGGACGGTGACGTCGAGTTCGACGTCGCCCAGTTCGTCGAACTCAACGAGCAGACGGGATTCTTCTCCCTCGGAGCCGACTGGAACTTCGGGCCCGGCAAGGACTGGGGCTACCAGGTGGACGGCGTGGCCAAGAACCTCGCCGTCGGCTGGCGGATCTCCTGGGACCCGCAGGTGCTGGTGCCCGACCTGAACCGGACCCGCACCGTGCACCACGTGCGCACCGACGCCGCCCCGCCGAAGATCTTCGACCGCACCGGTCGGCTGCTCATGGCCGAACAGACCATCAACGCCGTCGTCGTCGACCCCGCCCTCACGTCCGATCCGGTCGACACCACGACACGGCTCGCGAAGGTACTCGAACCGGTCGCCCCGGTCATCACCGCCGACCTGCTGCAGCGCAACCTCGCGGCCGACCCGGGCGCGCGCATCACCGCGGTGAAGCTGCGCGACCAGGACTACCAGTTCCTCGAGGACGACATCGTGTCCATCCCGGGCGTCGTGGTGGTCGAGACACCGACCCTGATCAGCGCGGACCGGCGGATCTCCACACCCCTGCTCGACCCGTTGCGCGCGGCCTGGCAGCTCGAACGCGACGCCACCGCCGGCTGGGCCGTCACCCTCGAAGAACCCGGCGCCGACCCCGTGCAGCTCGCCGGCTTCCAGGGCCCGCCGCCGCCGGACCTGCAGGCGACCCTCGATTCGCACGTCCAGCTCGCCGCCAAGGAAGCCGTGGTCAGCGTGGGTACCCCCGCGGCCATCGTGGCCATCCAGCCGTCCACCGGCGGCGTCCTGGCCCTGGACGTGAACAACTGGGCGATGGAACTCGGACCGGTCGCCTCGCGCGGGCTGTACCCGGCCGGACAGGTACTGGATCCGGTGCGCCTGGCCGCGGGCCTCGACCGGGGCGTCGATCCGGTCTCGGTGAGCACCGACGATCTGGCCGCCACCGCCCGCCGGCTCGGGCTCGGACTCGACTACGACGTTCCGGGGTTCGACTTCGAGACCGCGCAGATCGGGGACAACCGGTCGGGCGTGGTGCAGTTCTCCGGCTCGGACGGCGGCAGCGAGGCGCTCGTCAGTCCGTTCGGGGCCGCGCTGCTCGCCGCGTCCGTCGCGCGGGGGGAAGCGCCGCTGCCGGCGATCGTGCAGGGCAGGTCGGCGAAGGTCGACGAGACCGTCGAACCGCTGCCACCGCAGGTGACCGACGCGTTGCGCGCCGCGATGGCCGAGAACGTGCGCAGCGGCCCCGCATCGTTCCTGAAGGGTCACCCGGGTCTGGCCGGCATCGCGGCCGCGAGCGGCGACGACCGGTGGTTCTACGGATACACCGGCGATCTGGCGTTCGCGGTGTTCGTCGCCAACGCCGACGGCGGCGACCGTGCGGTGAAGATGGCCGACATGTTCCTGCGGGAGCTGGCCAAGCCGCCCACCGACGGCTGACCGCCGCGGACCTCGACGGTCCCGTCGGAGCGGACCCGGGTACGTTTGTCGCTCGTGACCCCCGTCGACCTGCTGCTGCTCGCGGTCGCGGGGTTCTTCGCCGGGCTCATCGGGTTCGTCACCGGCCTTGCGTCCATCGTGTCGTACCCGGCGCTGCTCGCCGCGGGGCTGCCACCCGTCGCCGCCAACGTCACCAACACCGTCGCGATGGTGGGGGTCGGCGTGGGGGCACTCGCCAACTCGACCCGCGAGGTCGTCGACACCGGCCCACGGCTGTGGCGGTGGACCGCGTACTCGGCGCTCGGCGGCCTCGTCGGCGCCGTCGTGCTGCTGTGGGCGCCGGCGGGGTCGTTCGAGGCGGTGGTGCCCTACATGGTGGCGTTCGCGGCTCTCGCGCTGCTGCTCCAGCCGCGGATCCGCGCCCTGTCCGGCGGCCGGGACCTGCCGGGACCGTACTCGGCGCTGCTGTTCGTCGTCGCCGTGTACGGAGGCTACTTCGGGGCCGGGGCGGGCGTCGTCTTCCTCGCCGTGACCCTGATCTGCACCTCCGAGCACATCTGGCGCGCCACCATCCTCAAGAGCTACCTGCTCGGGGTGGCCAACCTCGTCGCGGCCATCGGGTTCGCCGTATTCGGCCCGGTGCACTGGGGTGCGGCCGCGGCGATGGCGCTGGGGGCCGTCGCGGGCGGGTGGTGCGGACCGCCGGTGGTCCGGCGCATCCCGCCCGACGTGCTGCGGGTGGGGGTCGCACTCGCCGGATTCGGGCTGGCGGTGTGGCTGGCCCTCCGGTGAGCCCGCCGCGCCCGTGCACACCGTCGACCTACGGTCGGTGACATCGTCGACCTACGGTCGGTGACATCGTCGGCCTACGGTCGGTGACATCGTCGGCCTACGGTCGGTGACACCGTCGACCTACGGTCGGTGACACCGCCGGGTCAGTGCACCCCCTGCATCTTCCGCCGGATCCAGGGCGACAGCAGCGCCAGCACGACGCCGATCGCGATCGAACCGAAGCCGATCCACGCGAAGTACGGCTTCTCGTTCGCCTCGTCGTAGTACTTGGCGAGCGTGCCGGCCATCGCCGTGCCGAGTGCGACGGACAGGAAGAACAGCGCCACCATCTGGGTGTGGAAGTTGCGTGGGGCGAGCTTCGTCGCGAGGGACAACCCGACGGGGGAGAGCAGCAGCTCGGCGAACGTGAACAGCAGCAGGATGCCGGCGAGACCGAGCACGGGAGCACTGTTGGGGCCGCCGCCGGACATCGGGACGAAGCACAGGAATGCGATGCCCATGAGCATCGTGCCCATCGCGAACTTCGCCGGCGACGACGGCTGCCGGGGCCCGAGCCGGGTCCACAGCGCGGCGAACACACCGGCGAACACGATGATGAACACGGGGTTGATCGACTGCACCCATGCCGGCGGGAAGTCCCAGCCGAACAGGTTGCGGTCGAGGCGCTTGTCCGCGTAGACCGCGACGGTGGTGAACTGCTGCTGGAACAGCGACCAGAAGGCCGCGCTGGCCAGGAACATCGGGATGAAACTGACCACCCGGCTGCGTTCGGCCGGGGTGATCTGCCGACTGGACAGGATCACCACGAAGTAGACGACGGAGGCCGCGACGATCGTGCCGACCACGACGTCGGACAGGTTGTCGACGGTGACCAGTCCGGTCGCGAACAGCACCGCGATCAGGGCGAGCACGACGAGGGCGATCCCGGCGGCGCGGACCCGCTGGGTGGCGGGCAGCGGGTGCGGGGGCGTGGCGCCGATCCCGCGCAGGTGCTTGCGGCCGAGGGTGTACTGGATCAGGCCGAGCGCCATGCCGATCGCGGCCAGGCCGAATCCGTAGTGGAAGCCCAGCTCGGTCTGCGCCCACCCGGTGAGCAGCGGACCGATCAGCGCCCCGATGTTGATGCCCATGTAGAAGATGGAGAACCCGGCGTCGCGACGGGTGTCCTGCTCGTCGTAGAGATCACCGACGAGCGACGTCGCATTGGCTTTGAGGCCGCCGCTGCCGACCGCGACGAACACCAGGCCGACCGCCACTCCGGCGAGTCCGGGCAGCAGAGCCAGCGAGATGTGGCCGAGCATGATGAGGATCGCGCTGTAGAACAGCGTGCGTTCGGAACCGAGCAGCCGGTCCGCGATCCAGGCGCCGAGGATCGTCGACAGGTAGACCGTGCCGCCGTACGCGCCGACGATCGACGTCGCGGCCAGCTCGCTGATCCCCAGTCCACCGTCGGCGGCCGAGTAGTACAGGTAGTAGATCAGGATGCCCTGCATGCCGTAGAAGGAGAATCGCTCCCACATCTCGACACCGAACAGGTTGGCCAGGGCGAAGGGCTGGCCGAAGAAGGTTCGTTCCCGAGTCCGTTCGGGCGGCGGCGCGGTCTCGCTCATGGCTGTCACTCTCGCACAGCCCCGGTCTCCCGGACGGCGTTCGCCCCGGACCCTGTCCGATATGCGCACTACGGCTCGGACGGGGCGGAACGGTCAGGCGGCGTCGACGCGTCGGCGCGCCCAGAGGCCCGCCAGCAGGCGCCACCCGAGCAGGAACACCGCGAGCACGATCGATGCGACGACGATGAACGACCCGGCGGTGCCCTGGCCGGTGACGACCCGCAACAGCATCCCGACGACCACGGTGGACAGCCAGGCGAGCACGCCGGTCGGGACGACCAGCCACGGATCGAACTTCTCCTTGTAGAGCGCAGCCGTCGCGATCCATCCCGCGGTCAGGCCGGCCAGGAACGGCCATGCCGTGCTCGCGAGTCCGACCAGATCGACCCCCTCGTCGTGACTCGCGCGTCCGAGCGCGGCGAACACGATGACCAGGACGACGTCGATCAGGGCGGGTGCGTACTTCTTCACGTCGTCCAGCGTAGGGCGACGACGACAGCGAGCGCCCTCCGGGACGGGAGAGCGCTCGCTGTGCGGGACGGGATCAGGCCTGCAGGCCGGCCTCGATCTCGAGGTTGATGGTGATCTTGTCGCCGACGACGGCGCCGCCGCCCTCGAGCGGCATGTCGATGGAGATGCCGAAGTCCTTGCGGTTGAGGACGGTGGTGGCCTCGAAGCCGGCGACCGGGCCCTGGCCCATACCCGGGTTCACTCCGTTGAACTCGAGCTTCAGTTCGACGGGCTTGGTGACGCCGTGCAGGGTGAACTCGCCGTCGACCACGTAGTCGCTCCCGGCGGTGCGCACGCCGGTGGACCGGAAGGTCGCGGTCGGGAACTGCTCGGCGTCGAAGAAGTCGGCGGAGCGGATGTGGGCGTCGCGATCGGCGTTCCTGGTGTCGATGGACGCGACCTGGATCTCGGCGGCGACGGCGACCGTGCCGTCCTCGGCGACGGTGACGGCGCCCGAGAAGTCGTCGAACGTGCCGCGCACCTTGCTGACGACGAGGTGCCGGACGGTGAAGCCCACCGTGGAGTGGACCGAGTCGATGACCCAGGTGCCGGCGGTGAGCCCGGGGAAGGTGGCGGTGGTGGCGGCGGTGGTCATGGGTGCTCCTCCTGGTCGAGTATTGGTTGAAGTTTCAACCTTCGATGCAGTCAACGATCGCATCCAATGGTTGATTCCGCAACTACTTTTGATGTGAGGTGGATCTCACTCCGGCGCGGGGGTGCCCTCGCTCGCGGCCCGGCCGCGACGTCGTTCGAGCACCGAACGGGCGTGTTCCTCGCGTTCGAGATCGGCGTCGATGTCCTCCTCGTGCCGGCTCGTCCGGAACTTGAAAGCCACCACCGTCCACCCCACGAGCGCGACCAGGATGAAGCTCACGCCCCGGTACACGAACACCGCCGCCAGGGCCTGCGAGGCACTCATCCCGGCCGCGGTGAGCGTGGCGATCAACGTGCCGTCGACGAAACCCAGCCCGCCGGGCGCGAGCGGAATGCTCCCCACCGCCTTGGCGGCCGCGAACGCGATCAGCAGTCCCGGCAGCGACGGCTCCCCGCCCACCGCCCAGCACGCGAACCCCAGACACGCGACGTCGAAGACCCGGTGCACGGCCGACCAGCCGATCGTGGCGAGCCCGTCGCGCCGACCCAGGTGCACCGCCTCGATCTGCCCGAGGACCTGCTCGAACTTCTCCAACCCGGTGTCGGCCGGCTTGCGCAGCAGGCGGTTGACGCGCGCGAGAACCCACGCCCCGGCCGACTCGACGGACGACGGATTGCGGGACGCGTACCGGACGCCGACGATCAACGCGATCACCCCGGCCACCGACAGCACCAGCGTCACCGGGCTCACCCGCGTACCGACCGCGAACGCGCCGCCCACGCCGACCGCTGCGAGCGTCACCGCCGCGATCACCCCCGAGACCGCGAGTTGCCACGACGCCACCACCGGCGTCGCACCCCAGCGCCGGGTCTGCTGGTAGGTGAACGCGGTGGAGAACACCGGACCGGCCGGCAACGTCACCGCCATCGCCGTGCTCGCATAGATCACCGACGCCGAGCGCACGTGCCCGACGACGACCTCCCCGGCGCGCAGCAGCCGTCGCTGGACTTCCGCGAAGCCGCTCAGCGACAGGGCCTGCGCGAGGATGCACGCGGCCAGCCAGCCCCAGTGCAGTTCGGTCAGAGCGCGCCAGGAGTCGGCCAGCGTCGGCCACAGGTAGATGCCCTCGACGACCAGCAGGGCGACCAGCGCCACGGCGAGCAGCCACTTCACCCGCCCGAAGCGACCCCGGCGCCGCGTGGCGTCGGGTGCTGGCGGATCACGTCGGGGCTGCGCCACAGGATTCAGCGTAGCCAAGCGGACCGGAGGGTGGATCGTCCTTTTCGTCGCCGACTCGTCCGGCCGTCCGTCACTCGTGGCCCGATTCCGGATACCGCACCGGCCAGGCGAGATGCGTCACCCGGCGGCGGCCCCGCAGCTGCACCTCGTCGCCGAGCTCCCAGTGGGCCCGTTCCTCGTCGTCGGCGAAGTACAACGCGCTCGACGACGCGAGCACCCGGCTCGGCCGCAGCTTCGCCAGTTCGGTCAGCCGCGACGCCTCGTTCACCGGATCGCCGATGACGGTGTACTCGAACCGTTCGGCCGCGCCGATGTTGCCGGCCACCGCCAGCCCCGCCGAGACCCCGATGCCGATGTCGAGATCGGTGATCTCGTCCAGCGCGAATCGCAGCTCCCGGGCCGCCGCGAGCGCGGCGGTGGGCGCGTCGGGCCGGTCCAGCGGAGCGCCGAAGATCGCCAGCGCCGCGTCGCCCATGAACTTGTTGACGAAGCCGTGGTGCCGGTCGACGACGTCCACCACGACCCGGAAGAACTCGTTGAGCAGCTCGACGACCTCGCCCGGCGGGCGTTCGGCCGCCGTCGCCGTCGATCCCACCATGTCCACGAACAGCACTGCGACGTAGCGGGTCTCCCCGCCGAGCTCGGTGCCGTACTGCAGGGCACGGCGGGCCACGTCCTCGCCGACGTGCTGACCGAACAGCTGGCGCAGCCGCCGCCGCTCGTCGGACTCGGCCATCATCCGGTTGAAGCCGACCTGCAGGCGGCCGATCTCGCTGCCGTCGAACACCTCGACCTGCACGTCCGTCGCGCCGCGCTGGACCCGCTCGATGGCCCAGCGCAGCTGCTTGACCGGGTCGGAGATCTGGGCCGCGGTGAGCGACGACAGCACCCCCGCCAGACCGATCGCCATCACCGACAGCGCCAGCACCGCCCAGGCCATCGCGTCCACCGGGAACTCGACGTCGGTGGTCAACTGCGTGACGCACAGCAGGGCGATGCCGCCGGCCGGCATCAGCGTGCCGAGCCCCCACGTCATGGCGAGGCGCGTACCGACACCCGGCGCGAGGGTCCGGTCGAACTCCCCCTCGCTCAGGGCCCGCGCCGCCACCGGCCGCAGGATCCGCTCGCCGAGCATGTACGTGAACCCGAACGTGCTCGTGGCGGCCATCGCGACGGTGATCGCCACCGCCACCGCCAGCTCCGGCATCTCCTCCGCGGTGAGGAACACGAACAGCACGCCGCCGAGGATCCACAGGACCAGGTGCACGATCGCCTGCCGCAGCGGCGCGTGCAGCGCGGACATCTGCTCGGATCGGGTCGGCGGGCCGCCGCGCAGCTGCCACCGCACCACCGCCCGCAGCATCAGGGCCGCGGCCGTCAGGCTCACGATCCCGGCGAACACCAGATACACCGCGAACACCGCGAAGTTGCGGACCCGGTCCGCGATGATGTTCTCGTTCTCGGACAGCGGGATGCCGTACCGGACGAACGCGAACACCAGCAGCGCGCCGAACAGGTTCGACGCCCCCATCGAGGCCATGTAGAGCGGCCAGCGACTACGCAACGTCGCCGCGACGGCTCGATAGGACCCCAACACGACATCAAATCAAACCACTGTGCCCACCGTCACAGCGCACCATGGTCGTGATCCGGGCGTTTCGGGCGGTTACCCTCGGCGCGACGATCGACCGGGAAGGGGAACGTCCGCATGGTCCGGCGCAGAGCCGACGACAGGCCGCCGCGTCGCGTCGCCGTGCCCGCCGCACCCGCCCGGGACCGGATCGGCGCCGACCCGGACGCGCCGCTGTGGCGGGCCGCGCAGGTGTTCCGGCTCGTCACCGTCGTCTACGCCGTGAGCTCCCAGTTCTCCACCGTCACCCACTACACCTCCCCGCAGCTCAGCTGGTTCTTCGTCGCGCTGCTGGCGGTGTGGTCCGGCGTGTCGGCGGTGCTGCTGTCGCAGGGAGTCGGCCGGCGCGCCGTGGTGGTCGGGATGGATCAGGTCGTCGCGGTCGCACTCATGGGCGCGACGCGGCTCGTCGCCGACCACGAGTGGTACAGCGCCCATCAGACGCTGCCCACCACCCTCTGGGTCGCCAACGCGGTGCTCTCGGCCGCGATCCTCGGCGGTCCCGCCGCCGGCGTGGCATCCGCGCTGGCGATGGCCTCGGTCAGCGCGGTGGTCCGCGACCAGATCAACCTCGACCTGTGGCGGGACGCGACCGCCCCCGTCCTCGTCGCGGTCGGCGTCGCGATGGGATTCGCCACCACCACCGCCCGGCGCGCGCACCGGCAGCTCGAGCAGGCCGTGCGGGTGGCGGCCGCCACCGAGGAACGCGACCGGCTCGCCCGCGAGGTGCACGACGGGGTGCTGCAGGTCCTGGCCCTGGTGCGGCGCCGGGGCACCGCTCTCGGCGGGGAGGCCGCCGAACTCGCCCGGCTCGCCGGGGAGCAGGAGGCCGCGCTGCGGATGCTCGTCTCCGAACAGGGCACCCGGCTCGACCGCGGCGACGAACTCGTGGACCTGCGGGCGCTGCTGCGGGGCCAGGCCGGTGCCGGCGTCACCGTCTCGGCGCCCGCCGACCCGGTCCTGCTCGACCGCGTCCGCGCCGCGGAACTGGCGGCGATCGCCACCACGGCGCTGACCAACACCACGCTGCACGCGGGTGCCGGGGCGAAGGCGTACGTGCTGGTCGAGGACCTCGGCGACGAGGTGATCCTCAGCGTCCGCGACGACGGGAAGGGCATCGCGGACGGGCGGCTCGCCGAGGCCCGCGCCGAGGGCCGGATGGGTGTGTCGAAGTCGATCGTCGGCCGCGCGCAGTGGCTCGGTGGCGTCGCGGTGCTCGACAGCGCGCCCGGTGCGGGCACCGAATGGGAGATCCGGATTCCGAAGAGGGGAGCACGAGGTGGGTGAGGACAGCGCGACGAGCGGCCCGATCACGGTGATGGTCGTCGACGACCACCCGATGTGGCGCGACGGCGTCTCGCGGGACCTCGACGCGGCGGGCTTCCGGGTCGTCGCCACCGCCGACGGCGTCGGTGCGGCCGCGCGCCGGGCCGCGGCGGTGCAGCCGGCCGTCGTGCTGATGGACATGACGCTGCCCGACGGCACCGGCACCGAGGCCACCGTCGCCGTGCTCCGGGCCTCCCCAGCCAGCCGCGTGCTGGTGCTGTCCGCGTCCTCCGAGCGGGACGACGTCCTCGGGGCCGTGAAGGCCGGTGCCTGCGGGTACCTGGTCAAGAGCGCGTCGGCCGCCGAGCTGGCCGAGGCCGTGCGGGCGACCGCTGCCGGGCAGGCGGTGTTCACGCCCGGCCTGGCCGGTCTGGTCCTCGGCGAGTACCGCCGCATGTCCTCCGGCGAGTACCGCCGCATGTCGTCGGACTCCGGCCGGCGCGCCCCCGCCCCGCCCACCCTCACCGAACGCGAGACCGAGGTGCTGCGGCTCGTCGCGAAGGGACTGTCGGCCAAGCAGATCGCCGCCCGGCTCACCCTCAGCCACCGCACGGTGGAGAACCACGTCCAGGCCACGCTGCGCAAGCTGCAGCTGGCCAACCGCGTCGAGCTGACCCGGTACGCGATCGAACAGGGACTGGACTAGCGCACCGGGCGTCACCGGTCCTCTAGAATTCGACCGCTTCCGCAGTCCGGTTGCGGCGGTGGCGTGCTCGATCGAAAGGCGGAGCGCGGATGACTACCCCTGGCGTGGCGCTCGGCGTACTCGGAGGCTTCGCCGTCAGCGTCGACGGACGACCCGTCGACCTCGGTGGCATCCGGCAGCGCGCCCTGCTCGCCGCGCTCGTCGTCGCGTTCCCGGGCGACGTGTCGGGTGAGCGGCTGCTCGAGCAGGTCTGGCACGACGTCGACGACCCGAAGACGAGCTCGCTGCACTTCGCCGTCTCCAAACTGCGCGACCGGCTCAGCCCGCAGCGGCCGCGCGGGGACGAGGGCGTGATCGTCCGGGAGGGCTCGCGGTACCGGCTCGCCGTCGCCGCCGAGCAGATCGATGCCGTCCGGTTCACCGACCTCGTCGCGCGGGGCGACCGGCTGCGCGAGCAGGGCGCCGCTCAGGCCGCCGCCGAGGCGTACGCGACAGCCCTCTCGTGCTGGCGCGGGTCGCCCTACGCCGACGTCGCCGACGCCGAGTTCGTGCGCCCCGAAGTCGCCCGGCTGACGGCGGTCGAGTTGCGCACCCGCAAGGCCCTGCTGCAGATCCGGCTGGACCTGGGCGGCGCCGACGTCGTCGAGACCGCCGAGCGGCTCGTCGCCGCGCACCCGCTCGACGAACGGGCCTGGGAACTGCTGGTCGTCGCCCTCTACCGGGCGGGCCGGCAGGCGGACGCGCTGGCGGCGCTGCGCCGCGTGCGCACCGTGCTCGACGGTGAACTCGGCATCGAACCGGGCACCGGACTGCGCGAACTCGAAACGGCGGTGCTGCGGCAGGACGACGCGCGGCTGCTCGGCACGGCGATCCCGCCGGCGGCCGCGGCCCCGCGGAACCCGAACTCCACTCTGCCGTGCCCACGCACCGCCCTCGTCGCCCGCGGCCGTGAACTCGCGGAGGTCGGTGCGGCGGTGGCCCGGGAACCGTTGGTCACGCTCGTCGGCCCCGGCGGGGTCGGCAAGACACGTCTGGCGGTGGAGGTGTGCCGCCACGGCGGTGAACGCCGCGCCGACGGACCGTGGTTCGTGGACCTGGGGGCGGTGCGCGCCGACGCGCTGGTCGCCGCGACCGTGGCGGCAGCCCTGCAGATCCTCGGCCCCGGAACCGTCGATCACCTGGCGACGGTCCTCGCCCCCCGCGAGTTCGTCCTCGTCCTGGACAACTGTGAGCACCTGCTCGACGGGGTCGTGGAGCTGGTGACGGCGCTGCTCGAGCGCTGCCCCGGCGTGCGGATCCTGGCGACGAGCCGGGAGCCGCTCGGCCTCGACGGCGAATGGGTCTACGAGGTGCCGCCGTTGGACGAGGACGCGGCCGTCGAGCTGTTCGGCGTCCGGGCCGCCGGGGTGGTGCCGGGCTGGACGATCCACGACGCGGTGACCGAGCCCGTGCGCCGCATCTGCACCGAGCTCGACGGGATCCCGCTGGGCATCGAGCTGGCGGCGGCACAGCTGCGGGTGCTGTCCGAGCAGCAGATCGCGGAGGGGCTGAGCGACCGGTTCGCGCTGCTGCAGGGCGGCTCTCGCACCGCTCCGCCTCGGCAACGCGGACTCGCCGACGCGATCGAGTGGAGCTACCGGCTCCTCGACGACGAGCAGGCGCGGTTGCTGCGCGAGGTGGCGGTGTTCGCCGGCAGCTTCGATCTCGAGGGCGCCGCCGCCGTGCACGGCAGCGCGCCGCCGCTGAGCGTCCTGCCGCCGCTGACCGCCCTCGTGCGACGGTCGCTGCTACGCGTGGAACCGGCGTCGTCGCCGCGGCGGTACTCGATGCTGCAGACGATCCGGGAGTTCGCCCTGGAACGCGTGGACGCGTCCGAACGGGACCGGACCGCCGTCGTGCACCGCCGGTTCGTGCTGCGGCGGGCCCTCGCGGCGACGCCGCACCTGCGCGGCTCCCGGGCGCGGCAGACGTTCGACGCCCTGACGGCGGACATCGCCGAGCACCGCGCCGCGGCGGCGTCCGCCGCAGCCGCCGGCGACGCCGTCTACCTGCTCGAACTCGCCGGAGCGCTCTACTGGTTCTGGTACCGGCGCGGGCACATCCGGGAGGGCCTCGGGGTGATCTCGGCGGGGCTCGGGGCGGTGGAGGGGTCCGCCGCCGTCGTCCCGGATGCGACCCTGTCGTCGGCGCTGACCGGACTGGGCGGACTCACCTACCTGGCGGGCGACCCGGCCACCGCGGCGGCCGCGCTGCTCCGGTCCGCCGAGACCGCGGCGCGCACCGGCGATGCCGTCACCGAGGCATGGATGCGCTCCTGGTGGGCGTACTGCTCCGCGATCACGGGACCGTCCGAGGAGTTCCTGCGCGCAGCCCACGAGAGTGCCGACGTCCTGCGCCGGGAGGGTGCCGTGTGGCAGCGCGCCGACGCGCTGCTCATCGAGGGCATGATCCTGCGCTTCCTCGGCCGGCCCGAGCGGGCCCAGCAGGTGTTGCGCGAGGCCGTCGAGACGGGCGAGCGCTGCGGCCACGGCTGGGCGGTCGGCTCGGCGTCGTGGACCCTCATGCGCACCGCGATGGACGTCGGGGACACGGATGCGGCGCTCGACGCGGTCCGGGTGATGCAGCCGGTTCTCGAGGCCGAGGGTGACGTGACGTCGTGGCTGGTACTCGTCCACAGCGCCGCGGCCCTGGTGGCCCGGCTCGGCACACCCGACGTCGGCGCGATGCTGCTCGGCGCGGTCCGTGCCCTCGGTGGCCGCATCGGCTTCCTGCCCGAGGTGATGGATCCCGTCGACGGGCCGCGCGAGGTGGCGGTCGTCCGCGATGCGCTCGGGGGGACCGAGTTCGAACGGTACGTCGGTCTCGGCGCCGGCCTGGACCGCGCGGAGGTGAGCGCGCTGCTCGACCGGCTGTGCCGGACGGGGCACGTCGGTGCCCAGCCGGAGCTAAGCGGCAGCTAAGCCCCGTTCGCTGTCCTGGAGGGGACCCCGAGTCGTCCCCACCGAGGAGCATCATGTCCCACCAGCCGTCCCCGACCCTGGCCGCCACGTCCGTCGCCGACCGCCTCCGCACCGCCGTCGCCGGCGCGGTCCACGCCCCCGGCGACGAGGGGTACCGCCTGTCCGCCACCGGCTTCAACGTCGCCACCGTGCATCGCAGCGCCGCGGTGGTGGTCGCCTCGAGTGCCGCCGACGTCGCCACCACCGTCCGGATCGCGGCCGAGTGCGGACTGACCGTCGCGGTGCAGGCCACCGGCCACGGCGCGGCCCCCGCACCGGAGAACAGCATCCTCGTCGACACCGCCCTCCTCGACGGGGTGAGCATCAACCGGGCCGAGCGCACCGCCACCGTCGAGGCCGGGGTCCGCTGGCGGCAGGTGCTCGATGCGGCCGCCCCGCACGGGCTGGCACCGCTGGCCGGGTCGTCGCCCGACGTCGGCGTGGTGGGGTACACCCTCGGCGGTGGTCTCGGACCGATCGCCCGCACCCACGGCTTCGCGGCCGACCGGGTGCTGCGGATGGAGGTCGTCACCGCCGACGGACAGCTGCGGCGGGTCACCCCCGACGAGGAACCCGACCTGTTCTGGGCGCTGCTCGGCGGCGGCGCGGCGTTCGGGATCGTCACCCAGATGACCTTCGAGCTGCTCCCCATCCAGACCCTCGACGGCGGCGGCCTCTTCTACGACATCGCCGACGCACCGGCCGTGCTGCGCCGCTGGCGGGACTGGATTTCCGCCGCGCCGATGTCCGTGTCCAGCTCGCTGGCGATCGTCAACTTCCCGCCCCTGCCCGTCCTGCCCGAGCCGCTGCGCGGCCGCACCGCCGTGCACGTGCGGTTCGCGCACGTCGACGACCACGAGGACGGGGTGGCAGTGCTCGCCCCGATGCGGGCGGCGGCCACCCCGATCCTCGACACCGTCGCCGAGATCGTGTACCCGGCGCTGGGCTCGATCCATGCCGACCCCACCGATCCGATGCCCGCCGCGGAACGTTCCGTGTTGTTGCGGGAACTCCCGGACGCCGCCCTCGACGCCCTGCTCGCGGTCGCCGGTCCCGCCGGCGGGCTGCCGATCGCGTTCGCCGAGCTCCGCGCGATGGGTGGCGCCCTGAGCGCGCCGCCGGAGACCGCCAACGCGGTCGGGGGTCGCGACGCCGCGTTCAACCTGTTCACGGTCGGTGTGCTGGCGCCGCCCGTCGCCGACGCGGTGCCCGGTGCCCTCGAGTCCGTCGTCGGGGCACTCGCGCCGTGGGGAACCGGGGGTGCATCGACGAACTTCGCCGGCGCGGCGGACGGTGTCCCTGCCGCTCGGGTGGCGAGGGCGTGGACCCCGGCCCAGCGTGCGCGGCTCGCCGGGATCCGCGCGGCCTACGACCCCGCCGGGGTCTTCGCGTCCGCGGCGCGGTGGCCCGCCTCGGCGGTCTGAGCCCGACGATTCCTCGCTTCATGATCGTCCGGCAAGCGCGTCAGCGCCTACCCTGTCGATCATGGAGTCGAGGGATCTGCGTGTTTCGGACGCCGAGCGCGAACACGTCGGAACGTTGCTGCAACGGGCGGTGGGGCAGGGGATGCTGTCGCTGGGGGAGTTCACCGAGCGGATGGACACCGCGCTGGCCGCGAAGACCCGCGGAGAACTGAACGCCGTGCTCGTCGACCTGCCCGGCGTGCAGGTGCGGCCCGAATACCTGCCGCACCCGGCCCAGCCCGGTCCCGTCCCGGCGCCACCCGTGCCCGGCCCGGGGCATTCCGCCCCACCCGTGTCCGGCCCGGTGTATCCCGCGCCGTCCCCGCACATGCAGGTACCCACCATCCGTGGCCGGATGTCCACCCTCAGCCGCAAGGGCCGGTGGGAGGTGCCACCGGTGCTGCGGCTCGACACCCTGATGTCCTCGGTGACCCTCGACTTCACCGAGGCCGTCATGCGCACCCAGGTCGTGCGGATCCAGGTCGACGACTACCTCAGCTCCCTCACCCTGATCGTCCCCGCCGAGGCCACGGCCGACATCAACGGTCTCGACACGGTCGCCGCGAGTGCCCAGTCGAAGGTGCGCAACGGACCCCCGTTCGGTCCGCTGCACCTGATCGTCGACGGGACCGTCCGCCTCGGTTCCGTCAACGTCAAGCACCCGCTGGGGACGACCCTACGCAAACTGCTGGGCTAGGCAGCACTACCCGAGCCGCATGTGTGGTAGTGATACTCATGCCCACGGACGCCGGGCCGCGGACCATGTAGGCATGAGTACGCCGACTCCGCCCGGTCTCGATCCGCGGCTCGTCGCCCAGCTGTCCGGCGAGTGCTACGCGCTCGAACAGCACCTGCACGCCGTCGGCGCGCACGTCGCACACCTACGGGCCCAGCTCGACCGCCTCGCTGTCGTACCGGCGCCCGTACCGGCCCCGACCCCGAGCCCGGTGCCGGCCCCGCCGCCGGCGCCGTCCATGACGCGGACCCCGCCGCCACCCCGACGGCCGGTCCCGCCGGTGGCCCCACCGAAACCGTCGGCACCGGCGCGGGAACCGTGGTGGCAGCGCGACGGCGTGATCAGCCGCCTGCTCGCCGTCGCCGGGGTGGCGGTCACCCTCATCGGCGTCGTGATGCTGCTCGTGCTCGCCGCACAGGCCGGGATCTTCGGTCCCGTGCCCCGCGTCGTCTCCGGTGCGGTGCTGTCGGCCGCGCTCGTGGCTGCCGGGATCCGGGTGCACCGCCGCGAGGGCGGACGCGTCGGCGGGGCCGCCCTGGCCGCGACCGGTTTCGCGGGCGGCTACCTGGTGGTCTTCGCCGCGACCGCGTACTACCGGTGGGTGCCGGCGGTCGTCGGTCTGGCCGCCGCGCTCGTCGTCGCCGGCGCGGGCGTCGCGCTCGCGGTGCGCTGGTCGGACCGGATCCTGGCCGTGCTGCTCGTGCTCGGTGCCGCACTGCTCGCCCCGGTCCTGTCGGAGGGCGACCCGCTGCCGCTGCTCGGCTTCCTGCTGGTGTTGCTCGTCGCGAGCTTCCCGGCCCAGTGGCAGCGCAACTGGGCGCTGCTGCATCTCGCGCGGGTCGTGCCGATCGTCGCGGTCCTGCAGGCGACGATCGGCGGGGGCGAATTAGCCGACCGCGGCGAGCAGGCCTGGCTGGTCGGATTCCCGGTGGCGGTGGCCGTCTTCGTCGCCGGCACCGCGGTGCTGCTGCTGCGCCGGGACCCGGGCGACGTCGTCGCCGCGGTGTGCCTGGCGATCGCGGCACTGCCGCTGCTCACGGTCGGAACAAGGCTGGACCGGTGGCCCGCCGTCGCACTCGAAGCCACGGCCGCCGCCGGGTACCTCGCGCTGTTCGCGCTCGCCGGCCCCCGGTCGCGCCCGCTTCGGGTGGCGTCCGCCGCGGTGGCGGCGTTCGCGCTGCTGCACGCATGCCTCACCGGTGCGAGCCCCGACGCGGCCGCCACCGTCCTGCTCGCCGTCGCCGCCGGTTATGCAGGCGCGGCCGCATCGATGCGCTCGCGTCTGCTGTTCGTCGCCGGCCTCGGCTTCTGGGTGCTCGGCGGCGCGATGTTCTACGACGGGGCCGAAATCGACAATCTCACCGACCGGATGCAGGCGGTGGACCGCCTCGACGTGACCACGCTGGTCACGGCGGTCCTGCTCGCCGCGGTCACGCTGCTGTTCGCGTGGACGGCGACACGACTGCATCTCGTCCGGGACCGGGGCGTGCCCTGGGTGTGGAGCGGCGCGGCGCTCGTGGTGCTGTACGCGGTGACCACCGCCCTCGTCACGGCCGGCGTCCTCCTGGGCGGCGCGGATGCGGGGTTCGTCGCCGGGCACGCCGCCGCGACCATCTGCTGGATGATCGCGGCGACCGCGATGCTGGCGTTCGGTCTCGCCCGCACCGAGTATGCGCATGCCGCGCTGGCCGCCGGGCTGTCGCTGACCGGTGCCGCCCTCGCCAAGCTCTTCCTCTTCGACCTCGCCGCCCTCGAAGGGGTGTGGCGGGTCGTCGCCTTCATCGTCGTGGGCCTGCTACTGCTCGCGGTCGGCACCCGCTACGCCAAGGCGTTCGCCGGCCGGGAAGCCGGCTCGTCGGAGTCGGGGCACGACGAGGACTGATCCGTGCGGGTCAGTCGCGGCGGGTCAGTCGCGGCGGGTCAGTCGCGGCGCTGCCGCGCGATCAGTTCGCTCACGCTGATCGACTGGCTGTTCTCGGCTCCGCCGTGCCGGCCGCCCTGCGCGTTCTGCTCGTCGGCCTGCGCCCGCTGGGCCGGGGCGTCGTCGGTGGGGGCGCCGGTCTCCGCCGGCGGTGTCGTCTGCGTCCGATCGCCGGTGACCGGCTGATCCGCCGTCCGCGGATTCGCCCGGCGTAGCTGTGAGAGCCAGTTCTCGATCGCCTGCGGGTCCCGGACGGGTGCGCCGGAAGAGCGCGGTTGCGGCGGTTGTGGACGCACGTAGGTCTGCGTCACCGGGGGTGGCACGTCGCCGCGTTGCCGACGGGGCAACGGGGGCGTGGCGGGCCGCCCCGCGGGGGAAACGCCGCCCGGCTCGCCGCTCGGGGCCGGGGACGGCGCCTGCGGATCCGGGGCCTGCTGCGGGCGGGGCCGCTGGGGCAGGGGACGTTGCGGCAGCGGTTGCGGCGCCTGCGTCGGCTCGGCGCGCGGTGGCCGCGGTTCGGGTGCCGGCGGACGGGGACTGTCCTGGGCGGGCGGACGGGGACTGTCCTGAGCGAGCGGACGGGGACTGTCCTGGGCGGGAGCCGGCCGGGGTGGCGTCGGTGCCGGGATCCGGCCCGACGGATTCTGGGCCGCCGGTTGCTGCGGCCGTGCCGGCGAGGCCGGGGCGGCACCGGTCGGGCGGCGGGGCGGCCGGTCCCGATCCTCCGGTGCCCGTGCCGGGGGCTCCACCGGGCGTGAGGGGCGCGGCGGCGCCGACCGGCGGACGGGCGGCTGCAGGTCGCGCACGCGTCGCTGTTCGGCGGCCGAGCGGGGTGCGGCGATCTTCGGCAGCGGCTGCGTCATCGGATCGTCCAGGGCGACGCCGGCGACGGTCGGCAGTCGATGCGATCCGGTGGCTGCGACGGTGGCCGGGCCGAACATGCCGACGGTGATCAGCTCCGGCACGTCCTGCGGCATGAGCTCGTTGTCGAGGATCGGTTCGGCGAGCCCGATCTTGGCCTGGATGCGTTTCATCCACGCCGGCGCCCACCAGCAGTCGTCGCCGAGCAGTTTCATCGTCGCCGGAACGAGCAGCATGCGGATGACGGTGGCGTCGATGATCAGGGCCGCGATCATGCCGTAGGCGATGTACTTCATCATCACCAGTTCGGAGAAGCCGAAGGCACCGGTCACGACGATCAGGATCAGCGCTGCGGCCGTGATGATGCGGCCGGTGTGGGCCGTGCCGATCCGGATGGACTCGGTGGTGCTCGCCCCCTGCGAGCGGGCTTCGACCATGCGGGAGAGCAGGAACACCTCGTAGTCGGTGGACAGGCCGTAGATGATCGCGATGATGAGCACGAGCACCGGCGACATGATGGGGCCGGGGGTGAAGTTCAGTGGGCCGGCCCCGTGGCCGTCGATGAAGATCCACGTGAGGATGCCCAGGGTCGAGCCCAGACCCAGGGCGCTCATCAGCGCCGCCTTGATCGGCAGCACCAGCGACCCGAAGGCCAGGAACATCAGCAGGGTCGTGAGCACCACGACCACCGTCACCATCAGCGGCAGCGTGTTCATCAGGGCGGCGATCGAATCCTGCTCGATCGCCGGTGTCCCGCCGACGAGTACCTCCACGCCGTCGGGCCACTGCGCCGCATGCAGGTAGTCGATGGTCTCCGCGGAGTTGTTGCGGTCCTCGAGGCCGGCCTTGACGACGCGGACGCCGTCCCGGGCGGGGCCCTCGATGGTGAACTTCTCCACCAGGCCGGGGGCCGAGCTGGCCGTCTGGATGATCTGGTTGAGGTCGCCCCCCTCGGCCCCGCGGACGACGATGCGTACCGGCTCGGCGCGCTGGCCGGGGAACAGGTCGTCGAACTGCTCCTGGGCGAGCCGTGTCGGATGGTCGGGCGGCAGGTAGGTCTCGTTGATGCCGCCGAACTTGATGCCGGTCAGCGGCACGATGAGCAGCAGCAGGCCGATCACGGTGGGAATCGTGACCTTGAGCGGGTTGCGCATCACCCAGCGGGTGATGCGTCCCCAGATGCTGTTCTCGATCTGTTCGTTGGACTGGATCTGCCCGAACCGGGACCAGCCCCACTTGTCGATGTTCCTGCCGAGGATGGCCAGCATGGCGGGCAGCAGTGTGATCGAGGTGATCGCCGCGAGGGACACCGTCGCGATCGCGCCGTAGGCGACGGACTTGAGGAATCCCTGCGGGAACAGCAGCAGGCCGCCGAGGCTGGTGACGACCATCGTGGCGGAGAACACCACGGTGCGTCCCGCCGTCATCACCGTGCGCCGGATCGCGGCGGGCGTGGCGTAACCCTCGGCGAGTTCCTCCCGGAACCGGGACACCATGAACAGGCCGTAGTCGATCGCCAGACCCAGGCCGATCAGGGACACCACCGGGGCGACGAACGAGTTCACCTCGGTGAAGTTCGTGATGAGCCGCACGATGCCGTTGGCGGCGACGACCGTCAGTCCGCCGGTGATCAGCGGCATCGCGGCCGCGATCACGCCGCCGAAGACGAAGAACAGCAGGATGCCGACCGCCGGAATGGCGAGCAGTTCCATGCGCTTGATGTCCTGCGCCATCGTGTCGTTGAGGGCGCCGGAGATCGGTTGCAGGCCGGCGAGCTGCACGTCGACCCCGTCGATGAGGAACTCGTCCTTCACGTCGCGGAAGTTGTTGGTCAGCTCGGTGTCGTTGTCACCGGCGATGGCGATCGACGCCACCGCGTGCTGCCGGGACTCGTCCGCGAGGGCGGGCACCGCGGGCGCCCCGTTGGTCGGCCAGTACGCGCCGTTGATCTTCAGGATCTGCTCGGAGTGGTCCTCGACCAGCGAGTTCAGGCTGTCCTTGACCTTCGCCGCGAACTCCGGATCGTCGACCGTCCGGCCCTCCGGCGCCGTGTACAACGCGAGGACGTCGCCGTTCGTGTCCCGGCCGAAGGTTCCGTCGGCCAGCTTCGCCGCGGCGACGGACTCCGAGCCGGGATCGTCCCAGCCGCTCTGGCTGAGATGATCGCTCAGGCCCGCGCCGTACCCGGCGAGCCCGAGCAGACCGGCGACCATCACCGCGATGACGGTGAAGCGCGCGCGGTGGACGAGCTCTCCCCAGCGGTCGAACACGAAACTCTCCTATTCGGCCACGCTCTTGCGGCCCACGAGCAGGGCGGACAGCGGTCGGAACGGCTGCAACCAGGCGCCCTCGTCGGGCAGCGAGTCCAGGCTCACGCGTGGCAGCGGCTCGCGGAACACCCCCGGGATGTCCTCGAGATCGAGGAAGTCGAGCACCTCGGACGTGACCGCCCAGCTGGCGTGCTCGCGGAAACCGAGGACCTGCACCGCCACGCCGGTGGCGGCGATCTCCTCGAGCGGTTCCCGGAACGCCTGTCCGTCGGCGGAGGCGACCATCACCCCCGCCAGACCCTCACTGCGTCGCAGCGCGATGTGCCGCAACATGTCGGAGTCTACGTCGCTGTCCTCGTCGATCTTCGGCTTGGCGAACACCGCGAAACCCACGTTGCGCAACGCCTCGACCCACGGGCGCACCACGTCGGCGCTGCCCGGCGCGATGTTCGTGAACACTGTCGCCTCGGGTTCGAGGGTGGCCGTCGTGGTGCGGGAGAGTTCGGCCGTGCGGCTGAGCAGCCACCGTCCGAGCGCGTCGAACCGCGGCCGGTACGCGGCGGTGGGCCGGCCACCCAGAATGGCACCGAGACCCATGTCCAGGTTCGGGGCGTCCCACACGAGCAGCACCCGCTCGCGCCGCTCGGTGCCGTCCGCCGTGGGAGCCGCGGACACGTCGGACAGTTCTTCGTGGACGCTCATGCCCTGATCTTCCCCCACACGAGCTCCGTGATGCTGCTGCCCACCCGCTGCGCCTTGTCCTCGAACTTCGTGACGGGGCGTTCGTGGCTGATGGGGGAGTCCCAGTCGAGGCTCGTCAGCAACGGCTCGGCGTTGCCCGCCTCGGCGATGGCTTCGGCGTACTCGGCGTGGTCGGTCGCCACGTGCAGCACGCCACCCGGCTGCAGCCGGCTCGCGATCAGGGCGAACGTCGGCGGCTGCAGGAGCCGGCGCTTGTGGTGGCGGGCCTTGGGCCACGGGTCGGGGAAGAACACCCGCACTCCGGTCAGCGACTCGGGCGCCACCATGTGCTCGAGCACCTCGACGGCGTCGCCGCGCAGGATCCGCAGGTTCCGGATCGGCGTGTCGGTGTCGTAGGTGCGCTCGATCTGCTGCAGGGTCTGCGCGATCCCGGGCTTGTAGACCTCGACGGCGATGAGGTTCACGTGCGGTTCGGCGCGGGCCATCGTCACCGCGGCGGTGCCGGTGCCGGAGCCGATCTCCAGCACGACCGGAGCCGAACGGCCGAACCAGGCGTCGACGTCGAGCCGGTCGTCGCCGACGTCGCGGCCCAGCTCGGGCCAGCAGCGGTCCCACGACTCCTGTTGCGGAAGCGTCAGCGCACCCCGCCGCGAGCGGAAACTCGTCACCCGCGGGTACAGACGGTTTCCTCGGGTCGGGCCCTGCTCCAGCGTCTCGGTCGTGTCCAGATCGGCGTCGTTCACCCGACCATTGTCGCGTATCGACGGAGTGTGTGGCAGGAGGGACTGATGTGACCACAGTGTTTTCTCAGGGTGCCCCGGGATTTCTCGGGGTGCCCCGGGATTTCTCGGGGTGCCCCGGGATTTCTCGGGGTGCCCCGGGTTTTCTCGGGGTGCCCCGCCCCGGGCCGCTGCCGTCGGCGGCCCCCTCTGCCAGAATCGGCGGCGACACACGGGGGTGGTCATGGTGGGGGATGCGGGGGCCGCGCACGCTCGGTGGCGGCAGATCGTCGAGGACATCGGCCGGTTCGACGCCGGAGCCGGCCGACAGGCCCAGTGCGCCCTCGAGCGGCACGACGCCCCGCTGCGGGTGCAGATCGCCGGCCGCGGCGGTGCGGTCCGTCCCACCCTCCGCACCGCCGTCGAGTCGGCGGTCGCGACGGTCGCGCACGTCGAAGCCGCGCACGTCGAAGCCGCGCACGTCGAAGCCGCGCACGTCGAAGCCGCGGAACTCGACTCGCCGGACCGGCCCGAACCGGTCCTCGACGCGGACGTCGTCCTCCTCGTCCTCGCCGCGCGGGCACACCCCGCCGATCTGGCGGCCCTCGCCCGCTCCGCGGATCCGGCGGCACCGGTCCCGGGCCGCGACGAGCGCCTCGTCGTCGTGCTCGATCGGACCGAGGGACTCGACGACGCCGACGCCGCGTTCGCCCGTGCCGCCGCGCAGGTGCGACGGCCGGTCCTCGCGCCCGGGTCGGCGCCGGCGGCGGTGGCCGACCGGCTCGGATCCGCGCGCCGCCGCCGGGCCGCCGCGCTCGCCCGCGACCTGGCCGGCATCGCGGCCGGCCCGCGGGCCCGCGACGTCATCGAGGCCGCCCTCGACGATCTCCTCGGGACGGCGTGATGAGCCCGGCCGACGTCGGCGACGTCGTGCGCCGCTGGAACCCGGACGGATGGACGCGGCTGCACGCACCGTCGGGCCCGCCGCGGGTCCGGGTCGCCGGGGTGGACGGCTGCGTTTGCGCAGCGCTCGTCGACGAACTCTCCGCGCTCGACGCGGCCCCGGAGTACGTCCGTGACGGCCGCGCGACCGTCGTGCTGACGGTGTTCGAGGCCTCGGCCTACCTCGGCCGGACCGAACTCGCCGTCCTCGAGTCCGCCGGACGGGGCGCCGGCCGCGTGGTGTGCGCCCTCACCGGCATCGACGCGCACCCCGACTGGCGGGAGGTGCACGAACGGGACGTCGCGCTGCTGCAGCGGCACGCGCCCTGGCTCGGTCCGGTGACCCTGCTGCCCGTCGGGACGTCGCTCGCCGCCCGCGCCCGCGTCGTCGGCGGCGACGCGGGCGCGGTGCTGCGGCTCGAATCCGGGATCGTGGACCTGCACGAGGCCCTGACAGCGGCACTCGTCGCGGGCCCGCACACGGACCGGGCCCTGCGCACCGCCGTCGTCGCGGAGACCCGCCACCTCGTGGCCCGCGCGGCCGCCGAGTTGCGCGCCGGCGACGACACCGCGGCGCTGCGCGCCGAACGGGCGCGGTGGAGCCTGCGCGCGTCCACTCCCGCCGACGACGGCGGTCTCCGCGCCGAACTGCAACGGGCCCGCCTCGACACCGCACAGGCCGTCTCGGCGGCCGTCCGGGCGGCGTCCGCCGAGGTCCGCGACGCCCTCGAGTCGGTGGACCCGGCGCGCGTGCCGGACCTGCTCGGCGACGCGGTGCGCGACCTGTACGTCCGGGTGGATGCGGTCGTCACCGCGCGGCTGGCCCGCATCGGTCCGGCCGAACAGCGACCGGACGGACCGCCGGTGGCGCCCCCGCGTCTCGCGCCGCCGTCCCCGCGACGTTCCGTGGAGGACCGCCTCACCGTGGTGATCGGTGCTTCGGCGGCGGCCGGGCTGGGGCGGGTCGCGGTGTCCCCGCTGTCCCTGGTGCCCGGGCTCGAGCTGGCGACGGTACCGCTGAGCCTGCTGCTCGGCGCGGCGGCGGCGTGGTGGCTGGTGCGGATCCGGCGCCGGCTCGCCGAACGGGACCGGATGCGCCGGTGGGCGCTCGAGGAACTCGTCGACGTGCGGGCCGAGCTCGAGGCAGTCGCGCTCGAGCGGATCGTCGACGCCGAGGCGCGGCTCGGGGCCGCCGTCGCCGCCGGGCGCGCCGCCCGGATCGCCGCCGCCCGGGAGCGCATCGCCGCCGTCGACGACGAACTGCGACGTCGCGCCGAGGACCGGGCCGGGAAGCTGGTGGCCTGCGAGCGCGATCTCGCGGTACTCGCCCGGGCGGGAACCGGAGGCCGGGCGGGCGCGTCCAACGCGATGACGGCGTCCGACGGTGTGACGCGGGAGTGAGGAGCGCACGATGGTGGACGGTTCGATCGGTATCGACGACGGGGAACCCGACCCACCCGCCCCGGGACGTCCGGCGTTCGTCCCGGGACTGGCCCCGGCGCTGCTCGACCCGGCCGGTCCGGGTGCGCTGCCCCCGGCCGTGGACGTCGACGGCGACGGGTTGCCCGAGACCGTCACGTTCACCACCGCGGAGGCTCTCGTCGTCGCCTCGGACACCGACGCCGACGGCTGGTTCGACCGGGTCACCGAACTCGGCGACGACGGACGGTTCGGCGTGTGGCAGTTCCGGCGCGACGTCGACGGGGCAGAGTCCTGGACCCGGATTGACGAAGGTCACCTGGACGGGGGAAAGTGAGGCAAATCGCCTGTGCCGGGAGGGTGTGATGCGGGTACGCTGTCGCCCCTCTGAATCGTTTCTGTGACATTTCCGAC
The DNA here is from genome assembly GCF_021441945.1 of Rhodococcus sp. DMF-1. NCBI lineage: Bacteria > Bacillati > Actinomycetota > Actinomycetes > Mycobacteriales > Nocardiaceae > Rhodococcus > Rhodococcus sp. DMF-1. The sequence goes on along the minus strand of NZ_CP090442.1, from coordinate 3,693,349 downwards.
CGGCCCCGATTGCCATCACCCCGAAGTCCGGCGTTAACCTCTATGAATAGGACATCCGGCGCCCGCCTCGTCCGTTCGGCCACGGAGGAAGCGGGTGGTACCCCTGCCGAGAGGGGGAGTCCGGGTCCGCCGCTGGTCCCTGGGACGGTTCGTCGCAGGTCGGGGGAGGGATCCGGTTCCGGCGCACCCCAGGAGAGTTTGATGACCTCAGTGACCATTCCCGGTCTGAACGGCACCGACGGCACACCCCCGACCCAGCATGCCGAGCTGCTCGCATGGGTCCAGGAGGTCGCCGAACTCACTCAGCCGGACCGGGTCGTCTGGGCCGACGGGTCCGACGAGGAATGGGACCGGCTGACCACCCAGCTGGTCGAGGCGGGGACCTTCACCCGCCTCAACGACGAGAAGAAGCCCAATTCCTTCCTGGGTAACTCCGACCCGTCGGACGTCGCGCGCGTCGAGTCGCGCACCTTCATCTGCTCGCGCAACGAGGTCGATGCCGGACCGACCAACAACTGGATGGATCCGGCCGAGATGCGGGCCACCATGACCGAGCTGTACCGCGGCAGCATGCGCGGACGCACCCTGTATGTGGTGCCGTTCTGCATGGGCCCGCTCGGCGCGGACGACCCGAAGCTCGGCGTCGAGATCACCGACTCGGAGTACGTCGTCGTCTCCATGCGGATCATGACCCGCATGGGTGCCGCAGCTCTGGAGAAGCTGGGCACCGACAAGCCGTTCGTCAAGGCCCTGCACTCCGTGGGTGCGCCGCTCGAGCCCGGCCAGAAGGACGTGCCGTGGCCGTGCAACGACACCAAGTACATCACCCACTTCCCGGAGGACCGCGAGATCTGGAGCTACGGCTCCGGCTACGGCGGCAACGCCCTCCTCGGCAAGAAGTGCTACTCGCTGCGGATCGCGTCGGCCATGGCGCACGACGAGGGCTGGCTCGCCGAGCACATGCTGATCCTCAAGCTGATCTCGCCGGAGGACAAGGCCTACTACATCGCGGCCGCGTTCCCCAGCGCCTGCGGCAAGACCAACCTCGCGATGATCCAGCCGACCATCCCGGGCTGGCGCGCCGAGACCCTCGGCGACGACATCGCCTGGATGCGCTTCGGTGAGGACGGCCGGCTGTACGCGGTCAACCCGGAGTACGGCTTCTTCGGCGTCGCGCCCGGCACCAACCACGGCTCCAACCCCAACGCCATGAAGACGATGGAGGCCGGCAACACGCTGTACACCAACGTCGCGCTGACCGACGACGGCGACGTGTGGTGGGAGGGGCTCGAGGGCGATCCGCAGCACCTTACGGACTGGAAGGGCAACGACTGGACGCCCGAGTCCGGCACCCCGGCCGCGCACCCGAACTCGCGGTACTGCACCCCGATGTCGCAGTGCCCGATCCTCGCCCCCGAGTGGGACGATCCGCAGGGCGTGCCGATCTCCGCGATCCTGTTCGGCGGTCGCCGCAAGACGACCGTGCCGCTGGTGAGCGAGTCCCTCGACTGGCAGCACGGCACGTTCCTCGGTGCGACGCTGTCGTCCGAGCAGACCGCCGCCGCGGAGGGCAAGGTCGGCACCGTCCGTCGTGACCCCATGGCGATGCTGCCGTTCATCGGCTACAACGCCGGCGACTACCTGAACCACTGGATCAACATCGGCAAGTCCGCCGACTCGGACAAGCTGCCGAAGATCTTCTACGTGAACTGGTTCCGTCGCGGTGACGACGGCCGTTTCCTGTGGCCGGGCTTCGGGGAGAACTCCCGTGTGCTCAAGTGGATCGTCGACCGCATCGAGCACCGGGCCGGCGCCCAGTCCACGCCGATCGGCTTCGTGCCGTCGGCCGCGGACCTCGATCTCGAGGGCCTCGACGTCGACCGCGACGACGTCGACGAGGCCCTGAAGGTCGACGTGGCGGAGTGGAAGGAAGAGCTGCCCCTGATCGAGGAGTACTTCGAATTCCTCGGTGAGAAGGTGCCCTCCGGCATCCGTGACGAGTTCGAGGCCCTGAAGCAGCGCCTCGGCTGACGCCTGACCGACCGAATACTCGACCGAATGTCACATCGGATCGCTTGGATCGATCCGATGTGACATTCGGCGTTTCAGGGTGCCGGTTGCTCAGGACGACCGGCTCGTGAGCCATTCGTCGATGCGACGTCGTGCCTCCTCGGGCGCGACGTCCTCGACCCGCGTCATGATCGCCCACCGGTGCCCGAACGGGTCGAGGATCGTCCCGAACCGGTCGCCGGTGACGAATGTCGACGGTTCCTCGAAGACCTGCGCCCCTTGCTCGACGGCGCGGGTGAACGTCGCGTCGACGTCGGTGCAGTACAGCACGTAGGAGTGGTCGACGACGTTCGTCCCGTCCGGGGCGCGCAGGCCCATGGCCGGCGCGGGGTCGCTCAGCTGGAGCCGGCCGCTGCCGAAGTCCAGTTCGGCGTGCGCGATCGTGCCGTCGGGCCCGTCGGTGCGATCGACGACCTCGGCACCGAACACGGTGCGGTAGAACTCGACGGCGCGGGCCGCACCGTCCACGACGAGGAACGGGGTGAGGGCGGTGTAGCCGGTGGGAATCGGTTTCACGGAATGCGTCATGCGACCAGTCTCGGGTCGTCACCACCCGCAGTATTGGACGTTTCCGACATCGTTCGCCCGGCCCACGGACCGAATGTCACATGGGTTCGATTCGATCGAAGCCATGTGACATTCGGTCCGTTCCGCGGCGACGGGTTCGCGGTGGCACGCTGTGCGGCTCCCCACGTGAATCGGGCATCCGGCGGAATGATGCAATAGGTGACGACGGAACCAATCCGGTCGGCACTGCGACCGGGAGGAGGATCGGGCCCATGAGCGGTATCTACAACAATGTCACCGAGCTGGTCGGGCGAACCCCGATCGTGCGGCTGAACCGGCTGACCGAGGGGCTCGACGCCCAGGTCGCGGTCAAGCTCGAGTTCTACAACCCGGCCAACAGCGTCAAGGACCGGATCGGCGTGGCGATCATCGACGCGGCCGAGAAGTCCGGCGAGCTGCGTCCCGGGGGGACGATCGTCGAGGGCACCAGCGGCAACACCGGCATCGCGCTGGCGATGGTCGGTGCCGCGCGCGGCTACAAGGTCATCCTGACGATGCCCGAGACGATGTCCACCGAGCGGCGGGTGATGCTGCGTGCGTTCGGCGCCGAGATCGTCCTGACCCCCGGCTCCGAGGGCATGGCCGGGGCGGTGTCGAAGGCGGAGGAGATCGTCGCGAAGACCGAGAACGCGATCCTCGCCCGCCAGTTCGCGAACCCGGCGAACCCGGAGATCCACTACAACACCACCGGTGAGGAGATCTGGAAGGACACCGGCGGGGAGGTCGACATCTTCGTCGCCGGCATCGGCACCGGCGGCACCATCACCGGTGCGGGCCGCAGGCTCAAGGAATACAAGCCGGAGGTGAAGATCGTCGGCGTCGAGCCCATCGATTCGCCGATCCTCACCGGCGGGCAGCCGGGCCCGCACAAGATCCAGGGCATCGGCGCGAACTTCGTGCCCGACGTGCTCGATCGCGCGGTCTACGACGAGATCGTCGACGTCTCGTTCGACGACGCCGTGCGCGTGGGCCGGGATCTCGGTACGCAGGAGGGCATCCTCGGCGGCATCTCGTCCGGCGCGATCGTGTGGGCGGCGCTGGAACTGGCGAAGCGCCCGGAGAACGCCGGCAAGCTCATCGTCGCCGTGGTCTGCGACTTCGGCGAGCGGTACATCTCCACTCCGCTGTTCGAGCACATCCGGGACTGAACGAATCGTGAGTGTTCTGCGCACCCTCCGGGAAGACCTGCAGGCGGCCCGGGGCCACGATCCGGCCTCGCGTGGTGACATGGAGAACGCCCTCGTGTACTCGGGCCTGCACGCGATCTGGTCGCACAGGCTGGCACACCGGATGTGGGCGCGACCGGCGCTGCGGGGACCGGCTCGCGTCCTGGCGCAGTTCACCCGCTTCCTCACGGGCATCGAGATCCACCCCGGCGCGACGATCGGCCGGCGATTCTTCGTCGACCACGGCATGGGCGTGGTGATCGGGGAGACCGCCGAGATCGGCGACGACGTGATGATCTATCACGGCGTCACGCTCGGCGGGCGGTCGCTGGCACGGACCAAGCGGCACCCGACCATCGGCAATCGGGTCACCATCGGCGCGGGGGCGAAGGTCCTCGGGCCGGTGGTGATCGGCGACGACGTCGCGATCGGCGCGAACGCGGTCGTCACGCGCGACGTCCCCGCCGACTCGATCGCCGTCGGCATCCCGGCGACGATCCGGCCCCGCAAGTCGCACGAGGAACTCGTCGACCCGGCGTGCTACATCGATCCCGCGATGTACATCTGACGTCTGCCGCCGCGTGACGGCCGCAGGTCGCGTGACGGCCGAATGTCACATCGGGTCGATTCGATCGACGCGATGTGACATTCGGCCGAAGCCCGCGAGAGTCCGTCAGGCGCCGTAGCCGGGCGGGTACAGCACCGACTTGGTCTCGCAGAACGCCTCGACGCCCTCGGGGCCGTTCTCCCGTCCGATGCCGGAATTCTTGTAGCCGCCGAACGGTGAGCCCGGATCGAAGGCGTACCAGTTGATGCCGTAGGTGCCGGTGCGCACCCGCGACGCCACCTCGAGGCCCTTGTCGACGTCGGTGGTGTAGACGGAGCCGGCGAGGCCGTAGTCGGAGTCGTTGGCGATCTTGATCGCCTCGTCCACGCTGTCGTAGGGGATCACGCACAGCACGGGGCCGAAGATCTCCTCGCGCGCGATGGTCATGGAGTTGTCGACGTCCGCGAAGATCGTCGGTTCGACGAAGTACCCCTTGTCCAGGCCTGCGGGCCGGCCGCCGCCGAGCACCAGTCGCGCGCCTTCCTCCTTGCCCGTGGCGATGTAGCCCTCGACGCGGTCGCGCTGCTTCGCGGAGATCAGCGGTCCGAGTTGCGCCGCCGCGTCGTCGGGCATGCCGACGGGGAAGAACGCGGCGGTCGCCACCATCTTCTCGACGACCTCGTCGTAGCGCGAGCGCGGCGCGAGGATGCGGGTCTGGCCGACGCAGGCCTGCCCGGTGTTCATCAGGCCGGACATCACGAGCATCGCGATCGTCGAGTCGAGGTCGGCGTCCTCGAGGACGATGGCGGCGGACTTGCCGCCGAGCTCGAGTGAGCAGCGGGTGAGGTTGCGTGCTGCGATCTCGCCGATGTGCTTGCCGACGGCGGTCGAGCCGGTGAAGGTGATCTTGTCGATGTCCGGATGCGCGACGAGGTACTCACCGGTCTCGGCGCCGCCCGGGACGAGGGAGAGCACGCCTTCGGGCAGGCCCGCCTCGGCGAAGATCTCGGCGACCGCGTTGGTGGTCAGTGGCGACTCGGGCGCGGGCTTGAGCACGACGGTGCAGCCGGCGAGCAGGGCCGGGCCGAGCTTGTTGATCATCAGGAACAGCGGCACGTTCCACGCGATGACGGCGGCGACCACGCCCACGGGTTCACGCGTCACCCGGGAGCGTCCGAAGGCGCCGGTGCGCTCCTCCGTCCACGGAAACGAATCGGCAAGGCCCGCATAGTAGTTGATCGTCGCCAGCGACGGCGTCACCTGCATCATCTGCACCGAGGCCGGCGGCTGGCCCATCTCGGCGGACAGAGACGCCGCAAGGTCGGCGCTGCGTTCCTCGATCAGCTTGGCGGCCTTGGCGAGCACCTGGGCGCGCTCGGACGGCGAGGTGCGGGGCCACGGTCCGTCGTCGAAGGCGCGACGGGCGGCGGCGACGGCGGCGTCGATGTCCTGCGGCCCGGCGACCGGCACGGAACCGACGCGTTCCTCGGTGGCCGGCGAGAACACCTCGAGGCGCTCGTCGGTGGATGGGGCGGCCCAGCGTCCGCCGATGAAGAGCTTGTCGTAATCGGTCATGTCACCTTTCCTCAACGATCTTCGGTTGCGCACTTGTCCGACCGGGCGGGGTGGGTGTCGACGAACCCGGTGAAGCCGTACTGCCGGTGCGGTCCGATCACGGCGACCTCGAACAGTCCCGTGCCGACGGCGTCCGACCCGGTGATCCGGAACCGCGCGAGATGGTCGGTGGGGCAGAACAGCAGCAACGCCGGGTCGATCTCGCGGACGTCGCGGCGCAGCGCCTGCACCACCAGCTCGCCCTGCCACATGCCGTGCCGCCAGTCCTGCTCGAGCCCGTAGCCGGTACCGACGGCGAGCAGGTTCGGCACCAGCAGTTCGCAGTCGACGGTCACGACCTCGGACCCGGGCCGGTGGAACGTCAGCACCGCCCCCGTGACGTTGCGGGTGCCCGGCGCGAACACCAGCCGGTGCTCCGGCCGGCCCAGCCACTCGGGCTCGGCGGCGGGCCGGATCCGGATCGCCTCCTCGACCAGACGCCGACCCTGGTCGTCCTCCTGCACGATCGTGACGAGCGTGTCGTTCTCGAACTGCATCACCGAGTAGATCCAGAAGAAGCCGGGCGTGCCCTCGTGCGCCTTGCGTCCGGGCGGCTCCGGTTCCCCGACCGGGCGCACGCCCCACGAGCGGTCGCGGTTGCCGAGCCACGTGCGCGGATCCACGTGCCGCGTCTGCCCGTCGACCGTGAGGGTGCCCGACCATCGGCCGGATTGGACGAACCGTGACGTGTCCATGACGACGCGCTCGAGCTGGCGCAGTCGCTGCGGTGTCTCCTCGGTGGCCGGGACGGTGCCCTCGAAGGTGAGATCGAAGGAGAGGTCGGCGGTCTCGGCGTGGCCGGGTTCGAGGACCACCCGCAGTCGTCGCAGCCCCTCGAGCACCTCGACGCGCAGCGGTCCGACGGCCGTGTCGGCCCGATCGCTGCCCAGTGCCTTCGACGCCCGGACGACGAGGTGGTCGTCGCCGCGGCGCAGCACCGCGAAACCGTCGGCCACACCGAGATTCGGGTACTGGCCCATGCCGACGATCAGGAACAGGTCGGCGGTGTCGGCGGGGTAGCAGTTGAAGTAGTACCGGTCGTAGAAGTTGCGGTCGGACGTCGCGACGCGCCGGATCGGTTCGGCCGTCTGGTGGACGGGGTAGTCGTCCAGGGGGGACAGGGAGCTCACGACGCCGACCCCTGCCGGTCGGTGCCGTCGAGCATCGCCTCGAGGGTGGCGCGGTGCATGATCGCGTCGTCGGGGTCGTGGGGTGGCTGCGCCTGCCCGAAGTGCACCGCGCGAGTGTGGATGCGCAGCATGATGATCGCGTGCTGCAGCGCCGCGTGGACGGTGTAGAAGTGCAGGTCGCGCGGGACGTGACCGGTGCGCTGCGCGTACGTGCGGGCAACGTCGTCGAGACGCAGGAAGCCCGGCAGACCCGGGAGCCCGGCGGAGGCGGCGATGTCCTCGAAGAACCGGTGCAGGAACGTCATCCAGGCCAGGTCCATCTCGCGGGCGCCGAGGGTGGCCAGTTCCCAGTCGAGCACCGCGACGGGCCGGAACCCGTCGAAGAGGATGTTGCCGATCCGCGCGTCGCCCCAGCACAGCACCGCGGGGGAGCGGTCGTCGGGACGGTGGGCGTCGAGCCAGGTGAGCGCCCGCTCGACGAGCGGGGAGCGGGGGCCGCCGGTGCGGGTGGTCCATTCGTAGTAGGCGCGCTGACGATCCAGGTGCGCCCGGACGGCGTCGGCGACGGTGCCGGCCGGTCCCAGCCCGGCGCTCGCCGGCGGGACGTCGTGGACACCGGCGAGCACCTCGACGCAGGCGTCCTGCATGGCGGCGCGCTCGGTGTCGCCGGCCTCGGTGACCCAGGAGCCGAAGTTGTACGGCATGACGTCCGGCGGTACGCGACCGGCGACGCGGGTCATGACGAAGAACGGGGCCCCGAGCGGGGCGGGGTCGGGTTCGTACCAGTGCACGGCCGGGACGGGGACGCGGGAGTGCTCGGCGACGGCGCGCATGACACGGGCCTGGCCCTCGAGGTCGTACGTGGGGAAGACGGGCACGGCGGTCTCGGCCGGGGCGACGCGGGCGACCAGCGGACGGTCGGTGCCGTCCCAGCGGGCGTCGAACAGCAGCGTCTCGCTGGACATGCCGGTGGTCTCGGGGATGTGCACGTTCTCGACGATCGGGTCGGTCACCTTCGTCGCGAGCCACGATCGCAGGTTCTCCCGGACCTGCTCGGGATCGCGCCGGGAGTCGCTGGGCCGCGCGACCTCGGCGTCGTGGCCGGCGGCGCCGGACGTCGACGCGGCAGGATCGATGCTCACGCGCTCTCCTTCCGGCCACCGGGACTGTGACCTCGAACACTAGAACACGTTACAAGTTTTCGGAAGGGGTCACCCCAGGTGAGTCCCGAACCAGGCGAGCATCCGGTCGTACGCTCCCGCGGCCGCGTCCGCGTTGTACCGGGGGCCGGTGTCGTTGAAGAAGGCGTGGTCGGCGCCGGGGTAGGTGACCACCTCGTGCGCCAGGCCCGCCCGCTCGAGCGCCGCGGTCGCCGCGTCCCGCGAGGCGTTCACGCGCTGGTCGAGTTCGGCGTAGATCGCGAGGACGGCGGCTCGGGAGCCGGCGAAGTCGGCAGCGTCGGGCAGCGGTCCGTAGAACGGGACGGCCGCCGCGACGCGCGGGTCGCCGGTCGTCAGCAGCAGCCACGTCATGCCGCCGCCGAAGCAGAACCCTACGGCCCCGACGTCCCGATCCGGCACCCGCCGGGTCAGCTCGTCGATGCCCGACCGCATGTCCTGGGAGAACCGTTGCGGCGGAACGGTACTCAGCGCCGCCGTGGCCTGCGCCGGGTCCGTGAACACGGCCGTGCCCCCCTCCTCGGAGAGCAGGTCGATCGCGAGCGCCGAGTAGCCGGCCCCGGCCAGGCGCCCGGCCACCGAGCGGATGTGATCGTTGAGTCCCTTGTTCTCGTGGATCACGAGCACGGCGCCCCGGGGCTCCGCCGCCGGCGCCCATGCGCCCTGCAGCGTCCGTCCTTCCGGGCCGGGGAACGTGATCGGCTCCGTCGCAACGGCCGTCGCGCTACCCGGCGGTGTCCGGTCCGGGGATGCGGAAGCCGCCCCGGACGGGGTGGAAGGTGTTGCGGTCGAACCGTTCTCGTTCGAGCAGGCCGCCAGCAGGGCGGATGCCGCGGTGAGGCTCAGCCCCATCAGCCCCAGCCGGCGCAGCGCCTCGCGGCGGGTGAGCAGACCGTCGGCGTGGTCCACCGCGATCTCCTCGGCGATGTAGCGCTGGAAAGGCGTCATGGCCGCTCCCGTCCCGAGGGCAATACCCTCGTATTGTGACGCGGGAAGGGGCCGCGGCGCGGGCGATTCGCGTCGAAGCTCAGCCCGCGACGGCGAGGAGCCCGGCGCCCGTCAGGGTTCCCGCGGCGGCGAGCCGCGCCGGGACGAGCCGCAGCCCGGACAGGAACGGCAGCCGGGCGTGCCGGGCCGCGGCCGCGCGCATCGGCCGCCACAGCGGCGCGCCGGCCTGCGCGAATCCCCCGCCGACCACGACGAGGTCCACGTCGACCAGCGCCGCGGCCGACGCGATCACCTCCCCCAGGGCCGTCCCCGCCCGTCCCAGCGCCGCCACCGCGACAGGATCGCCCGCCCCCGCGTCGCGGGCCAGCGCCGCACCGTCGGCACCGGACCAGCCGTGCCCCCGCGCCCACCGCACCGCGGCGGGCCCGCTCGCCACGGTCTCCACGCACCCGGCGCCCCCGCACGCACACGCCTCGGTACCCACGCTCGACACCATGTGCCCGATGTGGCCCGCGTTGCCGGTCCGGCCCCCGGCAATCCGGCCGTCCAGCACCAGACCACCGCCGATGCCGGTCGAGACCACCACAGCGACGAGGTCGGCCGTACCCCGGCCCGCCCCGAGCCGGTGCTCGGCCAGCGCGGCCGCGGCCCCGTCGACCGCGAGCCGCACCCCCGCGCGCGGGAACAGTCCGCGCACGGCATCGGCCAGATCGAAGCCGCGCGCCCACTCGCCGATGTTGATCGGCGCCACCGAGCCGGCGCCGGTGTCGACCGGGCCGGCACTGGCGATCCCGACGGCGGTCACCTCGTCCCCCGCGGCGACCTGCCGCAGCAGCTGCGCGCACGCCGCCCACACCCCGTGCACGGGCGTCGGCACCGTCCGCGGTGGGTCGAGCGTGCCGTCGGCGCGAACGCGGGCGGCGGCCATCTTGGTGCCGCCGACGTCGAGGGCGAGCGCGACCATCAGCGCCGGCGCAGCACGAGCACCAGGTTGCTGACCAGGAACTCCCGTAGCGCGGGGACCCGAACCAGCCACCACGCCCAGTGCGGGTGGTACCGGGGGAACGCGGCCAGCAGCTCCCCGTGCGGCGTCGACCGTGCCCAGTGCAGCCCGTCGCGGCAGCCCACCTCGAACAACGAGACCCCGTACCGGTTCTTCGGTTCCCGGCCGTGCCGGCGGGCGTACCGCCGGGCCGCGTACTCACCGCCGAACGCGTGCCACGGGCCGGTCTCGTGCCCCCCGAACGGACCCCACCACAGCGTGTACGACAGCACCGTCAGCCCGCCCGGCCGCGTCACCCGCAGCATCTCCTCGGCCATCACCCACGGCTGCGCCACGTGCTCGGCGACGTTCGACGAGAAGCACACGTCCACCGACCCCGTGCGCAGCGGCAGCGCGAGGCCCGAGCCGCGGACCGACCCGCCCACGGCGAGGCCGGCCGCGTGCATCTCCGACGGATCCGGCTCGACCGGCACGTAGCGGGCACCCGCCGCGCCGAACACCTCCGCGAAGTATCCCGGTCCGCCCCCGACGTCGACGACGGTCGTGCCGGTGAGGTCCCGGTCGGTCAGGTCCGCGTACAGGTCACCGATCAGGTCGACGGTGTCGCGCGCGAGCGCCCCGTAGAACAGCTCGGGTGCGGACTGCTCGTGCCGGAAGTCGCCGAGCAGCCCGACGGACCGGCGCAGGGTGGCGCGCCGGGCGAAGGTGCGGGCCACCGGGGGAACGGGCAGGGTCGGAACAACCACGAGGAGCAACCATAGCGGCCCCCGCACTGCACTACCCGCCGGTAACCCTCCACCGCGGGTGCTCCTGCACCCGTTAGTGTGTTCCGGGATACATCCGTCGACGACGAACCACAGGGGGTCGCCACGTGCGCGAGGTTCTGTTGCTGTGCTGGCGCGATACCGGGCACCCCCAGGGCGGAGGCAGCGAACGGTACCTCGAGCAGGTCGGAGCCCAGCTCGCCGCGCGCGGCATCCGCGTCACCCTCCGCACCGCCGCCTACCCCGGTGCCCCCCGCCGCGACGAGATCGACGGCGTCACCGTCAGCCGCGGCGGCGGACGGCTCACCGTCTATCCCCGGGCCCTCGCCGCGATCGCCGCCGGTCGTCTCGGCGTCGGCCCGCTGCGTCACCTCCGGCCCGACGCCGTGATCGACACCCAGAACGGCATCCCGTTCTTCTCCCGGCTCGTCGCCGGGGCGCCCGTGACCGTGCTCGTGCACCACTGCCACCGCGAGCAGTGGCCCGTCGCCGGGCGCGTCATGGCCGCCCTGGGCTGGTGGATCGAGTCCACGCTGTCGCCGCGCGTGCACCGCGACGACCAGTACCTGACCGTGTCGCTGCCGTCCGCCGACGAGCTCATGGCCCTCGGGGTCGACCGCGACCGCATCGCCGTCGTGCGCAACGGTGCCGACGCCGTCCCCGCCGGCGTCGAACCCGGCGACGAACACACCCGCACCGCGCATCCCACCGTGTGCGTGCTGTCGCGGCTCGTACCGCACAAGCAGATCGAGGACGCCCTCGTCGCCGTCGCCGCGCTGCGCGACCGCGTCCCCGGCCTGCACCTCGACGTCATCGGCGGCGGCTGGTGGGAACGGAACCTGCGCGCAGCCGCCGCCGACCTCGGCATCACCGACGCCGTCACCTTCCACGGCCACGTCGCCGAGGACCGCAAGCACGAACTGCTCGCCCGATCCTGGGTGCACGTGATGCCGTCCCGCAAGGAGGGGTGGGGGCTCGCCGTGGTCGAGGCCGCCCAGCACGGTGTGCCCACGATCGGCTACCGCAGTTCCAAGGGCCTGACCGACTCGATCATCGACGGCGTCACCGGCGTGCTCGTCGACTCCCCGGACGAGCTCACCGGTGCCGTGGCCGACCTGCTCGCCGACGCCGACCGCCGCCGGACCCTCGGCGGCAAGGCCCGGGTGCGCGCCGCCGAGTTCTCCTGGTCCGCGACCGGCGACGGGGTGCACGAGGTGCTCGCCGCGACGGCCGCGGGCCGCCGCGTCTCAGGACTGTTCCCGCGCCCGGCGCAGGCCGCCGTCGTGCTCGCGGCGCCGGACGCGCCGTCGCAGGACCAGCAGGCCCACGAGCCCGCCTGCTGACACCGCCGCCCACAGCGCGTGCGCGGCGATCGCCGCCGTCCGGTCGTCCGACCGGGTCCCGGCGACCCCGCGCACCCGGTACAGCGACAGCGCGGCGTCGGTGACCACCGGCTCGAGCTGCTCGAGCGTGCGGGCCGAGTCGCCGAGATCCCCGGGCGTGCCGTGCTCGACGAGCACCCACCCCACGCCGTGGGCCGCGAGGTCGGCCGGCGCCGCGCCCGCCAGCAGCAGGCGTTCCACCTCCGCGGCCCCCCGGCCCTCGCCGGCGACGGTGCCGCCGGCGACGATCAGCTCCCCGGACTGCAGCACGTCGGCGCGCAGCATCCGGGGGGCCGGATCGAGAACCGGTGCGGCGCCACTGAACTCGAATCGCCGGAACATACCCGCCGGCAGCACCGCCACATCGCCGTCGCCGGGCGGCACCGTCGCCGCGACCCGCTGCCACGCGTCCGGATACTGCACCGGGCGTACGCGCCCGCCCACGCCCCACGCCAGGTCCGGAAGGGCCAGCAGCACCGCCAGCGCGGTCGCCGTGGCCCAGACGCCGGCCCGCCCGCCGAAACGCGTCCGCAACGTGCCGACCCCCGCCGCGGCGGCCAGCGCGTACAGCGGCACCGCCCAGGCCACCCACTTCTGCGTGTCGCGCAGCAGACCCGCACCCGGGACGTGCACCATCGCCCACTCCCCGGCCCGCAGCCCCGGCCCCGTCGCCGCGAGGGCGGGACCGAGCACCGCGACCGCGGCCAGCGCCGTCAGCACGCCGAGCACCGGGTTGCGCCGTCGCCGCCACAGCGCCGGCACCCCGCACACCACCACCAGCAGCAGCGCCGCAGTACCGACCAGCGCCCACACCGTCGTCCGCGACGCGGGCACCGCGTCGGCGTTCCAGATGCCGCCGAGCCCCGCCACGCTGCCGAGCGTGCCCAGCGCGGGCTCGGCCCGTGCCGCGAAGGCGCGCACCCCCGCCGGATCCGATCCGTCGCCCGCGCCGCCGGACACGGCCGTCGCCACCAGCCACGGCGCCGCCACCGCACCCGCCAGCGCCACCGCGCCGGCCAGCCGCGGCACCCGCCGGGACCGCCCGCCCGGGGGCGCGAGCACGGCCAGCGCCGTCCCCGACGCCAGCAGCGCACCCGTCGGGGTCAGGCCCGCCACGCCCAGGCACACCGCCAGCGACGGCCACCCGGAGCGGTCGCCCCGCCGCACCGCCACGGCGGCCACCACCGTCCACGGCAGCGCCGCGTAGCCCACCAGCAGGCTCCAGTGCCCCTGCAGCAGCCGCTCCGCCACGTACGGGTTCCACACGCCCACCGTCGCCGCCACCAGCCGGGCCGGCAGCCCGGCCGTCGGCAACAGCACCGCCACCAGCCGGGCGCTGCCCCAGCCGGCCGCCCACAGGGCGCCGGTGAGCAACGCCGTCACCACCAGGCCGCCGTCCGCCACCGAACTCGCCGCCGCCAGCAACGCGTCCTGCGGGACGGCCCGCGCCGCGGCATCGGTCAGACCCAGCGCCGAGTCCGTCGGAAACGACCGCGGGGTGCTCACCGCGTCGCGCAACAGCAGGTAGCCGGGGGAGGTGAGCAGCGGCCCGAGCACCACGGCCGCCAGCGCGAGGCTGTAGAGGGCCGGGACAGCGGGACGCAGCGACACCGGCCTGGGCATGGCCGCACAATACCCATCTCGCGCCGGTGTCCCGCGCCTCGTCGCCCGCACCCGCCGCGTGCAACCATGGTCCGATGCCGCGACCTGAGATGCCGCGCCCGGCCACCGGAACCGCCGTCGCCGGGATGACGATGGTGACCGCCGGTGCCATGACCGCCAACCTGGCGTCCTATCTGCTGCACCTGCCGGCGGCCCAGTGGCTCGGACCCGCGGGATACGGGGAGTTCGCCAGTCTGCTGGCCGCCCAGCTGGTCCTGGCCGTGCCGGCGCTCGCCCTGCAGACCGTCGTCGCCCGGGAGACCGTGCGCGGTGCCGGCACCGCGGCCCTGCGCCGTCTCGGCTATCGCTGCGCCGGCCTCGCCGGGTTCGTCGCGCTCGCCGTCGTGCCCCTCGTCGCGTGGGCCCTCGACACCAGCGTCGCCGGTGCCCTCGGCTCGCTCGTCACCGCACCCCTGCTCGTGCTGCTCGCCGCCGAACAGGGGCTGCTGCAGGGCCGGGGACGGTTCGGCGCGCTCAGCGTCGTCCTCGCCGCGGCCGGCGTGGCGAAGGTCGTGCCCGCCGTCGCGGTGCTCGCCGTCGGCGGCGGACCGGGGGCGGCCCTGTTCGCCGGCGCGGTCGGCACCGGGTTCGTCGCGGCCGCGGCCGCCACGCTCGTGTCGCGCTCCCCGGCGGGGCCCGGATCCGGGACCGCCCCGGCGGTCGGCGTGCTCGCGGTGCTGCGCGCTTCCCAGGTGCAGCTGGCGCTGATCGCCCTGACGTCGCTGGATCTGCTGCTCGCCCGCACCGTCCTCGACCCGCAGGACGCGGGATTGTATGCGCTCGGCGCCGTCGCGACGAAAGTCGCGTTCTGGCTGCCGCAGGCGGTCGGGGTGGTGCTGTACCCGCGGATGGCCGACCCCGCCCAGTCCGCGGCCGCGGTCCGCTCGGCCCTGACCGTCCTCGTCGGGATCGGTGCGGCGCTCGTCGCGGGCGCAGCCGTGGGCGCGCCGCTCGTGCCGCTGCTCGTCGGTGACGCCTACGCCCCGGTGCAGTCGCTGCTGTGGCTGTTCGCCCTGCAGGGCGCGTGCCTGGCGGTCCTGCAGGGCGCACTGCTGTCCGCGATCGCGGGCGAACGCACCCACCTCGCGGCCGTCGCGTGGGTCGGTCTCGCGGTGGAGGCTGCCCTCATGCTCACCGTCGCCACCACCACGAGGCAGTTCGTGCTCGTCGCTGTGGCCGTCGCGGCGACGACGGCCGCGGTGGTCTCCGTCCTCGCCGTGCGCGCCGCCCGCACCGTCGGGCCGGATACGCGGCCCGCCCCGTCGGGCCGAATGTGACATCGGTTCGATCCAACCGACGCGATGTCACATTCGGTCACACGCCGGTGCCCCTCCCGATCGGGAGGCCACACGCCGATGCCCCTCCCGATCGGGAGGGGCACCGGCCGGGTACCTACTGCTACCTACTGCTGCGGCGGTTCCTTGCGCAGGTCGGTGCGCGGGATCTCCTGCGTCTGGTCGGTGGTCCAGTCCCGCTGCTGCGGGGGAGCGTCCGTGCGGGGGATCTCCTCGGTGCGGTCGCTGGTCCAGTCGCGCTGGGCCGGGGCGGCGTGGGCCGGTCCGGCCGGTGCGGTCGGGCCGCCCGTCGCGGCGACGGGACGGCCGGTGCGGCCGCTGCCGCCGCGCAGGCCGAGCACGATGCCGGCGATCAGCGC
This sequence comes from Rhodococcus sp. DMF-1, assembly GCF_021441945.1. Classification (NCBI taxonomy): domain Bacteria; kingdom Bacillati; phylum Actinomycetota; class Actinomycetes; order Mycobacteriales; family Nocardiaceae; genus Rhodococcus; species Rhodococcus sp. DMF-1. Next base: position 3,677,664 of record NZ_CP090442.1, on the reverse strand, counting down.
GAGCAGGCCGAGGATGCCGAGGATGATCGGCACGGTGCGACCGAACAGGTTCAGGGTGTCGATACCGTTCTTGGCCTGTTCCACCTGGAACTCGATGGTGTCCTCGTTGAACGGCAGGGACACCTGCAGCACCGTCACCTCGGGACGGCTCGCCTCGCGGGCGTAGTACTGGTACTGCTGCTCCTGGCCCTTGATGACGACGCCGGTCTCCGGCTCGACCCACAGGTCACGGACGTTGGTGTACCAGCGGGTCATGGTCACCGGCGTCTCACCGCCCTCGACGCCCCACGTGGAGGCGGGCAGGCTCAGCTTGTAGGTCGGCACCGACGGATCGACCGCGGACAGGTCGACGGGCTCGATCTCGTGCCGGAAGTGGTAGACCTTGACGCCGTTGATCTCGGTCTCGTCGATGTAGTCGATCGGGTAGGTCTCGCGCGCATTGAGGTCGAAGTACGGGTAGGACTTCTGCTCGGTGCCGAACGGGAAGCGGTACTGCAGACCGTCGCGGTTCGGGATCTCCGTCGGCGGAGCCGTGGCCGAGGTCTGGATGGTGCTGACCGCGTCCGGGTTCTCCTCCTTGGTGACCGGCATGCCGCTGACCCGGTCCACCGTGACCCGGTCGACGATGGCGGAGACCAGACCCGTGTCGCCCTGCATGTCCAGGCGACGGACCGTCTGGCCCGCCTGCAGGGTCATGATGTCCGCATCCGACGGCTCCTCGACGGTGACGAACCGCTGCGCCACGATCGGCACGTCGGTGTCGACCTGCGCCCGCCCCGACAGCAGCGCCCGCGCGTTGAGGATGTCGCCGGTGCCCTCGGCGACCGTGGTCACCTCGAGGTCCAGCGGCGTCTTGGCGAGTTTGCCGACGGTATACGTCGGGATCAGTATTGCCGCGACGATGAGGAAGGCGCCGAGGCCCACCAATGCCAATGCCAGTTTCCGGCCCGAGCCCGAACGCTCAGCCATGCTGTGTCTCCTCACTCAACGGTTCCATCGAGTACCCCCACCGGCAGCCGGTCTGCACGGATCGCCTGGCATCCGGCTCGCGAATACCACGTGAGCCCAGACACTAACAGGGCATCCGCCCGGCGCGCGCCACCGTTCGGACTCGAGATCCAGGCTTCCCCGCCCCGAAGCGACCGGGCAGACTGTCGTCGATGACCAGCAGTGCCCCCCCCACCGCCTCGGCTCCCGCCGTCTCCGGCTTCCTGCCGGCGCTCGAGGGCATGCGCGGATTCGCGGCCGTCGGCGTCCTGATCACGCACGTGGCATTCCAGACCGGCGCCGTGCACGACCCGGTGCTCGGCCGCATCTGGGGGCGGTTCGACCTCGCCGTCGCCCTGTTCTTCGCGCTGTCGGGCTTCCTGCTGTGGCGGCCGCACGCGGCGGCCGCGCGTGGTCTCGGGGCCGCGCCGACCACCGGGCGCTACCTGCTGTCCCGGGCCACCCGCATCCTGCCTGCCTACTGGGTGGTGGTGTGCATCGTGCTGCTCCTGCTGCCCGAGGCGGGCGGCGGGTGGCGGCTGTGGCTCGCGAACCTGACCCTCGTGCAGGTGTTCGTGCCGCTGAGTCTCACCGAGGGGCTCACCCAGATGTGGAGCCTGTCGGTGGAGGTGGCCTTCTACCTGCTGCTGCCGCTGTTCGCCGCGGCGCTCGCCGGTCTGCGTGGCGAACGGGCCCGGTTCCGCGTCCCGCTGTTGCTCGCCCTGAGTGCGCTGTCGCTGGTGTGGGCGTGGCTGCCGGTTCCCACCCCGGACCACATCAACCACGACAACTGGCTGCCCGGCTATCTGCCGTGGTTCGCCGCCGGCATGGTGCTCGCGGAGCTCGTGACGGGCGAGCGGACCTGGGTGCACCGCCTCGCGGCGCACCGGGTGCTCATGGCGGTGGTCGCCGTGGCCGCGTTCGCGCTGTCCACCACGGCCCTCGGCGGGCCGGAAGGCCTCGTGAAGATCGATCCGTGGCAGTACAACGGCAAGATCCTGCTCGGCGCCCTCATGAGCTTCGCACTGCTGGCGCCCCTCGTCCTGGCGCCGCGCGCCGAGCACCGCATCCTGGCGAGCGGTCCGGCGCTGACCGTGGGCCGATGGTCGTACGGCATCTTCATCTGGCACCTGGCCGTGCTGTCCATCGTCTTCCCGGTCTTCGGTCTCATCCCGTTCCAGGGCGACTTCTGGTTCGTGCTCACGGTGACTCTGGTGCTGAGCATCGCCGTCGCGTCGGTCAGCTACGCCCTCGTCGAGGAACCGGTGCGCCGGGAGGTCAGGCGCCGTCAGAGCCGCGTCGCCTCCACCGCAGAACGCGTCGCAGATTCCGCCGCGCCCTGACCGAGACCGGCAGCGCCGCGATTCCCAGCGCGACGAGCCCGCACAGCGCGGCGAACTGGACGGCGACCGAGTGCCCGACGTAGCCGTCCGGCGCTCGCCACGGCCCGGTGGACAGCAACGCCATCGCCGTCATGGTGGCGCATCCGGTCACGACGACCAGGGTGCGGGCAGCCACGTCGCGGCCCCAGCGGGCGCCCACCGCCACGATCGCCGCTGCCGCCACGACCGTCGTCGCCGCGCCCACCGCGCCGGCCGCGAGGACCGCGACGGCCAGCACGCCGGCGAAGCCGACGGTGGTACTGCCCCAGACCCGGGGCGACGGCCCCGGATCGGCGACGGGGCGCCGGCGCGGCCACGCCGCGAGCGCGAACAGCGGCAGCAGCAGGAGCAGGCCGCCGAAGATGCCGAGGCGATACCACCGGTCGGTGGCGAATTCGAGGGTCACGGTGCCGCCGGTCCCGGCGGGCACGACCCAGCCCTGCTGCCAGCCGTCGACCACCACGGGTGTCAGTTCGGTGCCGTCCGCGGCCGTGGCGACCCAGCCGACGTTGGTGCTCTCCGGCACGACGACGAGCCGGTCCCGTTCGGACGCGGGCACCTCGAGCTCGCGCAGGTTCTCCGTCCAGGTGCCGACGGCGAGTTCGGTGGGTTCGGCTGCCGGCGGGCTCGCGGCGCCGGGAACCGGGAGCCGCAGCGTCCCGACGGTGAACGCCTGGCCCGGGTCGATCTCGACGTCGACGCGCCCGGCGGGCAGCGGCGCGACGGTCTCGTCGCACAAGGTGGCCGGCACCTCGACACCGGCGGCGAGGTCCGCGACGGTCGCGGTGACCGAGGTCCGGTAGCTGCGTCCGTCGACGGTGAGCACGGGCCCGGTGTCGCAGCCGACCGTGACCTGCCGGTCGTACACCGGATCCTGCGGACCGATCGGACCGTCCGGGCCGAGGACGGTCACCTCCGCCAGACCCGGCGGGACGACCTTCGCGAAGCCGAGCACCGTCTGGTCCAGCACGTCCTCCCAGCCGACCAGGCCGAGCACCACCCGATCCGTCACGTGTGGTTCGAGATCAATTGTCGTCGTTGATGATTCGACGTCGCGCACCTGCGGTCCGCTGCCGAGGTCGACGGCGACGCGGGTCGGGCGCGCCGGCAGCGGTCCCAGGCCCGCGGTCACCTCCAGGCCGGTCACCAGCTGCGGGGACGGCAGGTCGAGCGTGACGGTCGGTCGCGGCGCGCCGGGGCGCACCGACTCCTCCGACGCCGTCCACGTGGTGCGCGGATCACCGTCGGTCGCGGCGAACGCGGAGCCCTGCAGGTCGACGACGTCGGCGGCGCCGCGGGCGACCACCCGGTCCGGCAGCGCGGCGATCTCGGCGAGGGCCGGGCCGGGCCGGGCCCGCACCCACGGTTGCGGCGTCACCGACGTCGCGTCGGGCACCGACAGGGTGCGGGTGAAGAGGTTCGGCTCCTCGGCTGCGACGGCCAGACCCCGCGCACACCGCACCCGATCGGGGGTGTCGACGCAGCCGCCGCGGCCGGGCAGTTCCTGACCGAGATTCCAGCCCCGCACCGTCGCCCCGGCGACGACGTCCGGCAGCACGATCCGCTGCCGGATGTCGACCGGCCGGGGGTTGTCGCGGTCGGTGAAGTCGTCCACCGCCACCTCGGTCAGCCCGAACTGGTTGCCCACCGACCCGTCCTCGGTGCGGGTGGAGGTGATCCGGATCCAGGTCGTCCGTCCGAGCGGCAGCGCCACGGTCTGTTCGCGGCCGGGTTTCTCGACGCGCACGGCCGTGCTGCCGCGGTCGGTGGTCACCTCGAGCCATTTCACCGCGGGGCCGAGCGCGCCGGGGCTGGTGCTCAACCGCAGCAGCCCGGCCTCGAGGGGCCGGTCCAGGTCGAGCTGCAGCCACTGGCCGACCGCGGACTCGAGGCCGTTGCTGTGCCAGCCGGTGGTGGGATCGCCGTCGACGGTGGCCGCCGGTCCGCTGCCCACGGAGGTGCCGCCGAGCTGGGTGGCGTCGGACGCGGAGCTGGACACACTGATCCGGGCGCCCTCCCATTCGGCATGCACGAGGTCGGTGTCCGGCACCGGATAGTCCGGTACGAGGTTGTAGGTGCGCCGCGGGTCGCCGGCGGCACGGATCGCCGAGCTGTGGTGGTCGACCTGGCCGTAGTCGGTCTCACGGGCGGTGGGGGTGTCGGTGACGAGGACGTCGTCGACGGGCAGACCCGCGCGGTTCGCGTCGGCGGCGAGCAGGGCGGGGCCGGTGCTGCCCGGCTCGGCGTCGTCGAGGCGCAGCAGGGCCTCGGGGCCGCCCTGCACCCGGGGCACGTCGGCCGCGTCCACCGCGTACGGCCCGACCGGAGCGCCGGGCAGGTCCACGCGGTAGATCTCGACCGCCGGGTACGCCGGCCGCAGGTCGGAGTCGGCGGTGAAGCCCTCCTCGAAGTTCCGGGTGATCTCGTTGCCGAACTCCGCGACCCGGACCAGCCCGGGGGAACCCTCGATCGCCCGGTGCACGAGCACCGGCCGCGCCGACGGCGACGTCTCCGGGTCGAGGTCGTTGCGGATCACCACGTACCCGATGCCCTGACCGCGCAGCGTCGCCGCCAGCCCCGGGGTGGGCCGGCCGTCGGCGATGTGCCGCTGCACCGAGTCCAGGGCCCGGATCGCGCCCGGCGGCACGAGGGGCACGGCGTCGCGGGAGGCCCACGGCGTCGACGCGAGCGCCTGGAGGGGCTCGTCGCGGGTCAGGCCCCAGATCTGGCTGCCGAAGGGGGCGCCCGGCACGATCAGCGCGCGTTCCCCACGGGTGTGCTCGTCGAGCCACGCGGCGGTCTCGTGCCAGTATCCGGGCACCGCATCGTAGGCACCGCGCGGGGCGAGCCGGCCGGTCCACGCGAGCGACGTCGCGAGGGTCAGCGCCACGAGGATCAGGGTGGCGAACGCGACCATGGGCTGCCGCTCGGGATGCGCGAACGCGGTCCGGGCCTGCCGCCACGGCACCGCGCCGGGCAGCGGCACCCGGCGCAGCAGATGCGCGAGCCCGAGCACGAGCGGCAACCGCACCAGCGGCTCGAGCTTGTGCACGTTGCGCAGCGGGGCGCCGGTCGAATCCAGGAAGTGCCGGACCTGCTCGGCGATCGGCGAGCCGAGGTCACCGACGTACCCGGCGGCCAGCCCGGCGATGCCGGCGAACAGGATCAGCGTCCACCGCCCCCGGGCGGGCATCGAACGCATCGCCAGTCCCGCCAGGCCCGCGGCCGCGAGCAGACCGGTGACGAGGACCGCCGCGGGCTGGGTGACCAGCACCGCGCCGGCGATGCGCTCGGGGGAGACGAACGGGGTCCAGCTGTCGGTGCCGCGCAGCACCTCCGCCAGCGAGGTCCACTGCGTGGTCACCCCGGACGATTCGATGTAGTCCAGGAACGGCGGGCTGACGCGGCCGAGCAGCAGCAGCGGCACGATCCACCACAGCACCGCGACGACGCAGGCCGGGATCCACCACAGCGTGAACCGCCACCATCGCCGGTTCGGGCGGTGTGCCAGCCACCACAGCCCGGCGACGAGGCACGCGGCGACGGTGGCGACGGCGTTGATCGCACCCATGAGCGCGACGGCGACGGCGGACTGCGCTGCCGCTCGTCGAGCGGAATACGACGCTGCCGCTCGTCGAGCGGAATACGACGCTGCCGCTCGTCGAGCGGAATACGGCGCTGCCGCTCGTCGAGCGGAATACGACCCGTCGCCGTCGAGGTAGCGCACGAGCGGCAGCAGCACCCACGGCGCCAGCATCATCGGCAGCGTCTCCGACGAGATGGATCCCAGGGTGGTCAGCACGCGGGGGGAGAGCGCGAACGCCGCCGCGGCGATCAGCCGGGAACCACGGTTACCGACGCCGAGCGCCTCCGCGAGCCGCACCACGCCCCAGAACCCGGCGAGCAGCAGCAGCGCCCACCACACCCGCTGGGTGATCCACGGGGGGATGTGCAGGAGCTGGCCGACGGCGAAGAAGGAACCGTGCGGGAAGAAGTAGCCGTACGCCTGGTTCTGTACCTGGCCGAGCGGCGCGATGCTGCTCCACTGGTGGGCGGCGCGGGTGAGGAACCCGAGGGGATTCTGGGTCAGGTCGTACTTGGTGTCGGCGACGATCAGGCCGGGGGCCTGCGCGAACGCCAGCAGCAGCGACACCACGGCGGCCCCGTACAACCACCGCCTGGAGAAGGGGTCGGCGGACGGTGCCCCACCGGGGTGGGGTGCCGTGCCGTGGGAAGTGCGTGAACTCGTCGCGTGGACGGCGCCGTCAGCGGCTGCCGTACTCAACCTGGTTCAGCAGGGAGGAATCGGCGTTGCCGCTGCGGTCGACCTGCGGGCGGGTGTTCTCCTGAACCGCCGCCGTGACGCCGAACACCGCCACGGCGCCGAGGACGGCACCGATCGCCGCGCTGGCCAGGCCCGGGCCCACGAACTTCGCCATACCCATCTCCCCATCGTCCATCGTCGGCTCCCGTGTGAGCCGACATCCGTCGCGCGCGCCCGTCGCCGGATCCGAACCGGCGTCGTCGCGCTCCGCGTCAAGGTATCACCCGCACGGGGACAACTGTGGCGTGCTCCACTCGTGGCGGCCTAGAGGCCGAGCACGCCGAGCAGTGTGCGCAGCTTCGCGGTGGTCTCGTCGAGTTCGGCCTGCGGATCGGATGCCGCGACGATGCCCCCGCCGCCCCACGCGAGGGCACGCCTGCCGTCGGCGCTGAGTTCGGCGCAGCGGATCGCCACCAGCCAGTCCCCGTCGCCGTTCGCGTCGCACCACCCCACCGCTCCGCCGTAGAAGCGACGGTCGCCCTCCGTGCCGCGGATCGCGGCGAGCGCGGCCTCGGTGGGAGTGCCGGCCACGGCCGGGGTCGGGTGCAGCGCCGCGGCCAGGGTCAGGACGTCCGTCCCGGGATCGCGCAGGGTGCCGGTGATCGGGGTGGCCAGGTGCCACACGTCGCTCGTCGCGGTCAGCACGGGCGTGCCGGGGATCTGCAGGTCACCGCACAGCGGGGCCAGGCGAGCGCGGATCCACTCGATGACGAAGGCGTGCTCGGCGAGGTTCTTCGCCGAGGCGAGCAACTGGCGGCCCGCCTCCCGGTCGGCGTCCGGGTCGGCGCAGCGCGCGGCGGTGCCGGCGAGCGGACGGCACGTCACGGCGTCGCCGCGACGGCTGACCAACAGCTCGGGCGTCGCACCGACCAGGGTGTGACCGCGGTACCGCTCGCCGGCGGCGCTCAGATCCACCGCGTAGACGTGCGCGGTGGGGTGGCGTTCGGCCATCCGGGCCGCGAGGGCGAGCGGGTCGACAGGGGTGTTCGCGACGAGCGTGACCGAGCGGGCGGCGACGACCTTGTCGAGTTCGCCGCGGCCGAGCCGGTCGCGCAGCGCCGCGACCCGCGCGACGTGTTGCTCCGGCGCCGGGGTCTGCGCGGCGATCCGCACCGTGGGCAGGCCGGGCAGGGCGTCCGGCGGCTGCCACGCCGCGCCGGTTACCTCGGCGGTTTCGGGCTGGGTCAGCGCGGCCGGACGCTCGGGGTCGAACGGCAGCGCGCCCACGATCAGGTCGGCCTCCCCGCGGCGCAACGCGAGGGAGGCCTCGGCGATGTCGGTGAACCGGCGGCGCGTCCCGGTGGTGTGCACGGTGCGATCGGCGCGGGAGAGCAGGAAACCGTCCATGGTGGGTCGACGATAGCCTCGCCCGCGTGCGGTTCGCGCCGCGGCTAGCGTCCCGGCGGGACGATCAGCACGGGCCGGTGGCTGTGCCGCAGCACATGATCGGCCACCGACGACTGCAGCAGCGAGCGCAGGCCGGTGGTGCCGCGGGTGCCGGTGACGATGATGTCGACGTTCAGCTCGTCGGCGGCCTCGACGATGGCGGTCCACACGGCACTGACCACCTCGAGGGTGCGGCCCTCCGCGGCGAGGCCGGCGGAGCGGGCCAGGTCGAGTCCCTCCGCGTTGATCACCTTCGCGTCGGTGAGGGCGACGTCCTCGGTCTCCTCGTCGGGGACCCACTCCGGCTGCATCACCCCCGACAGCCCGGACATGCGGGCGGCCTGACGGACCATCGGTTCCCAGGCCGTGACGACGACGGCGCGGCACGAGGCGAGGAATCTCCCCGCATATTCCACGGCCCGCTTGGCGTTCTCGGAGCCGTCGTAGGCGATGAGGATGAGATCTGCGGGCATCACGAATCCCTGCTGTCGTGGCGGTCCTTGGGGGACACTTTACCGGCCGCCGTGGGCCGCGGGGACCACCCGCCGCCGCGGGTCGTGGGGACCACCCGCCGCCGCGGGTCGTGGGGACCACCCGCCGCCGTGGGCCGTGGGGACCACCCGCCGCCGCGGGTCGTGGGGACCGGCACGGTGGTGGTCGGCTACCGTCGGAGGCCATGCGGATCCGTCACACCCTCACCGTCGCGGTCGCGGCCGTCCTCGCCGTCGCCGGGTGCGGAGGACAGGACGCTCCCCGGGCCGCCGAGTCCACGGCTGCGCCCACGTCGCAGGACACCTCGGCCGTCGCGCAGCCACCGTCGCCCGCCCCCATGGCGACCGCGTCCGCCGCACCGGCGTGCGGCGACGAGCTGCTCGCGTCGCTGACGGTGCGGCAGCGGCTGGCGCAGCTGCTCAACGTCGGCGTCACGGGCACGGCCGACGCACTCGAGGCGGTGCGGTCCGAACAGATCGGCGGGATCTTCGTCGGCAGCTGGACCGATGTGTCGATGCTGGCGAACCGGGAGATCCCGCAGGTGACGGCGGCGAGCCGGCTGCCGCTGATGGTCACCATCGACGAGGAGGGCGGCCGGGTCTCGCGCGTTGGGGCGCTGCTGGGTCCCGATCCGTCGGCGCGGGTGACGGCGCAGACCATGACGGTGGAGGAGACCTACCGGATGGCGCTGGAGCGGGGCCGTGAGCTCCGCGAGCTCGGCGTCACCGTCGACTTCGCCCCCGACGTGGATGTGAGCAGCCAGCCCGACGACGCGGTGATCGGCGACCGTTCCTTCTCCGCCGATCCGCAGGTGGTGGTGCAGTACGCCGGCGCCTACGCGCGCGGGCTGCGCGACGCGGGAATCCTGCCGGTGCTCAAGCACTTCCCGGGCCACGGTTCGGCGTCGGGCGACTCGCACACCGGTGCGGTCACCGCGCCGCCGCTCGACCAGCTGCAGCAGGTGGACCTGGTGCCGTACCGGGAGCTCGTCGATTCCGGGGTCGCGGTGATGCTCGGGCACTTGGACGTGCCGGGTCTGACCGAGGGCGTGCCGGCGAGCATCAGCCCGCAGGCCGTGCAGTTGCTGCGTTCCGGAACGGGCTACGGCGCCCCGCCGTTCGACGGGGTGGTCTTCACCGACGACCTGTCGGGGATGCGGGCCATCACCGATACGTACGACATCACCGAGGCGGTGCAGGCGGCGCTCGCCGCCGGGGTGGACCAGGCGCTGTGGCTGTCCACCGACGACGTCCCGCGGGTGCTCGACCACCTCGAGCAGGCGGTGGCGACGGGGGAGCTCCCGGCGGCGCGGGTGGACGACGCGGTGCGCACCGTCGCGCGCGCCAAGGGCGCGCTGGACTGCTGAATCGACGTCGGAAACCCGATCCTTACTCTAGAGTAAGGATCGGAGCATCGGGACTTGGAGGAGACATGGCCGGCGGTACCAAGCGACTGCCTCGCGCGGTGCGGGAACAGCAGATGCTCGATGCCGCGGTGGAGGTCTTCTCCGAGAACGGATTCCACAATACCTCGATGGACGCCATCGCGGCCCGGGCGCAGATCTCCAAGCCGATGCTCTACCTGTACTACGGCTCGAAGGACGAACTGTTCGCCGCGTGCATCAGCCGCGAGGGGCAGCGGTTCGTCGAGGCGCTGACACCCGCCGGCGACCCCGGGCTCACGCCGCGCGACCAGCTGCGGGTGGCGCTCGAGTCGTTCCTCGGGTTCGTCGACGCCCACCGCAACTCGTGGATGGTGCTCTACCGCCAGGCGATGTCGCAGCAGGCGTTCGCCGGGCAGGTCCGCAGCAGCCGGGACCGGCTCATCGAGCTCACCGCGCATCTGCTGGAGTCGAGCACCCGCGACCCGGAGCCGGGAACGGACTTCGCCATCATGGCGGTGGCGCTGGTCGGTGCCGGTGAGGCGGTCGCCGACCGCATCGCGGGCGGCGAGATCGACGTGGAGAAAGCCGCCGACCTGCTCGAGAACCTCGCCTGGCGCGGACTGGCCGGCAAGAAGCGCACCGACCAGCACGGCTGAGACGCCCCGAGGCCCTGTCGGGGCAGTCCGGAGACGGCCCCGGCAGGGCCTCGGGGGAGCCTTCCGCCGGACGTCGTCCGGGCGAGCCGAGGTGGCTGCCCGTTACAGCGAGGCCGGCACGGCCGCGCCCCGACCGGCGACGTCGCCCAGTGCGACGGACTCGTCCGCCAGGGCGGCGCGGTCGATCGGGGCGCCGGCGGCCACGAGCCGGCGCACGATGCGGATGTCCTTCGGACGGCCGAGGGCGATCGCCCCCACGAGCCGGTCGCCGCGCAGCGCGAGCGCCGTGAAGTCGCGGTCCTCGATCGACCCGCGCACCACGTAGTCGTCGTCGTGCCGGGACCAGCCGGCGAACTGCAGGTTGTGCCCGTACTGGTTGGACCAGCCCCACGGCACCTCCGCGGCGCCGAGCGGCTGCCCGAGAACGGATTTCGCCGCGGCAAGGCCCTGCGCCCGGGCGCTGTTCCAGTTCTCCGTGCGGTGCCGGCCGCCGAGTACCGGGTCGGGTTGCTCGATCACGTCGCCCGCGGCGTACACCCCGGCGGCCGAGGTGCGGTAGGCCTCGTCGACGACGATGCCGTCGCCGACGGTGAGCCCGGCCGCCCGGGCGAGCGCGGTGTCCGGCACCGAGCCCACCGCGACGAGCGCGGTGCCCGCCGTCCAGGAGCGGCCGTCCTCCGCGACGGCGTGCACCCCGTCGTCGCTCCCGGTGAGGGAGCGCAGCGCGACGCCGGTGTGGACGGGCACGTCGTGTTCGGCGTGCAGGCCGACGTACATCCGGGCCACCGCGGGCGGCACGATGCGGGCGAGCGGCGACGGCGCACTCTCGAGCACCGTGACCTCGGCTCCCAGTTCTCGTGCGGTGGAGGCGACCTCGCAGCCGATCAGGCCGGCGCCGACGACGAGGAGCGCTCGGTGCGACGCGATCGCGGCCCGCAGCGGCGCGACGTTCTCCGCCGTGCGCAGGCTCAGCACCCGGTCCCCGGCGTCGTGCTCGAGGTGACGGGCGCGCGCACCCGTCGCCAGGATCACCGCGTCGTACTCGACGATCTCGTTGTCCCACAGCCGGAGTCGGTGACGTTCCGGGTCGAGTTCGACGACCCGGGTCTCGGTGCGCAATTCGATGTCGTGGTCGGTCCAGTAGCCGGCCGGTTCGAGTTGCGCCTTCTCGTCGGTGATCCTGCCGGCGAGCAGGTCCTTCGAGAGCACCGGCCGCCGGTACGGCAGTGCGGCCTCCTCGCCGATCAGCACGACACGGCCGGCGAAGCCTTCGTTGCGCAGGGTCTGTGCGGCGGTCGCGCCGGCCACCCCGGTGCCGACGACGACGATCGTCTCGGTCACGTCCGGCTGACCTCGACCATCTCGAAGTCGGACTTGGCGGCGCCGCAGTCCGGGCAGGACCAGTCGTCGGGGATGTCGTCCCAGCGGGTGCCGGGCTCGATGCCGTCCTCGGGCCAGCCCTCGGCCTCGTCGTACTCGAATCCGCACTGCAGGCAACGGAACAACTTGTAGTCGGTGGTCATCTCAGCGTCCTTCGAAGTCGATCTTCTCGCGGACCCCGCAGTCGGGGCAGCACCAGTCGTCGGGAATCGCGTCCCAGGGGGTGCCGGCGGGGAAACCCTCGCGCGGCGCGCCGGCGGTCTCGTCGTAGACGTAGTTGCACACCGGGCATTCGTAGGCGGCCATCACTGTGCTCCGTACTGCGCGAGAACCTTGTCGCGCTTGCGCGGCTGGATGTTGGCCCGGGTGAGGTCGCCGTCGTAGTGCTCGACGACGCGATGGTCCATCACCTTGCGCCACAGCGGCGGAAGGTAGGCGAGGCCGATCATGCTCGCGTAGCCGCTGGGCAGGTTGGGGGCGCCGTCCATGCTCCGCAGGGTCTGGTAGCGGCGCGTCGGGTTGGCGTGGTGGTCGCTGTGCCGCTGCAGGTGGTACAGGAAGATGTTGGTGACGATGTGGTCGGAGTTCCAGCTGTGCGCGGGGGTGCAGCGTTCGTACCGGCCCGAGGCCGTCTTCTGCCGCAGCAGTCCGTAGTGCTCGAGGTAGTTCACCGTCTCGAGCAGGGAGAAACCGTAGACGGCCTGCAGGATCAGGAACGGAACGATGACCGGGCCGAACACCGCGACGAGCACGCCGAACAGGACCACCGACATCGCCCACGCGTTGAGGACGTCGTTGCGCAGGGTCCACGGGCTCTTGCCGAGCCGCTGCAGGCGGGTCTTCTCGAGCTCCCACGACGACTTCAGGCTGCCCCACACGCTGCGCGGCAGGAACGCCCAGAACGATTCGCCGAAACGGGCCGAGGCCGGGTCCTCCGGGGTGGAGACCCGCACGTGGTGGCCGCGGTTGTGCTCGATGTAGAAGTGGCCGTAGCCGGTCTGGGCCAGGGTGATCTTCGACAGCCACCGTTCGAGGTCGTCCTTCTTGTGGCCGAGTTCGTGGGCGGTGTTGATCCCGACGCCCCCCATCACGCCGACGCTGAACGCCAGGCCGATCTTCGAGACCAGACCCAGGCCGCCGTCGATCCCCAGCCAGGACAGGTCCGTGGCCGACCACAGGTAGCAGGCGAAGACGAGGCTGGCCAGCTGGAACGGGATGTAGGCGTAGGTGCAGTACCGGTAGTACTTGTCGTTCTCGAGCATCTCCATCACCTCGTCGGGCGGATTCTGCCCGTCGGGGCCGAAGAACCGGTCGAGGATCGGCAGCAGCACGTACACCAGCAGGGGACCGATCCACCACCACACCGGCGAGACCGCGGTCCAGCCGAGTTGGTTGAATCCCCAGACCAGCGCCGTCGCGAGGAAGATCGCCGTGGGCGGGATCAGCCCCATGAGCCACAGATACCGCTTGCGATCGCGCCACTGTTCCACCGGCGTGTGCGCGTGCCGGCCGATGTCCGACGTCGTCACCGTTCGACCTCCCTGTCCCGTGATCCGCGGAGGAGCTGGTATGAGCCAGCTCACTGTCTCTTGGACAGTACATCAGTTTGGGTCGGCGCGGTAGACAAAGGAGAAGATTTGTAAATAGAGCCACTTCGCGACGCGGACGTCTTCGGAGTGAGGGACGCCAGAGTCAGCGACGCCGTGCGTGTTTTCGGTAGTCGGTACTACCGAAAACACGCACGGCGGTGGCGGTGCGTCGATGGTTCAGCGTGTGAGTGCGGACTGCGGCGCAGCCGCTCTCAGCGCAGGGTGGCGGTGAGGTGCGGGTAGCCCTTCTTCGGGTCGCGCAGCGCCAGGTCCCAGCCGGCGGCGGCGCGCGCGGCGTACAGATTCACGGTCGCGGGCAACAGGACCGGCTTGCCGAACCGGACCGAGTACGTCGCGTGCGACGGGATGCGGCCCTCCACGGCCCGCAGCGCCGCGGCCGCGCTCCACATGCCGTGCGCGATGGGCCTGGGGAACCCGAACGCCTTGGCGCCGAGCCGCGAGACGTGGATCGGGTTGCGGTCACCCGAGATCGAGGCGTAGCGGTCGATCGTCTTCTGGTCCACCCGCAACGTCGACGTCGGCACCGGCGGAATCTCCTCGGCCTTCGGTTCGGGCTTCGGCTGATCCGACAGCGAGGTGCGCTGCCGGCGCAGGAACGACGACGTCTGCCGCCACACCAACTCCCGGCCGACGCTGATCTCGCTCACCAGGTCGACGAGCAGGCCCTTGCGGTGTTCCCGCAGGTTCTCGGCATGCACCCTCAGATCCAGCGGCTCGGTCACGGACACGGGCCGCAACTGCTCGATCACGTTCTCGGCGTGAACGGAACCGACGGCGGCGAAGGGGAAGCCCTTCGACACCATCAGCTTCATCACGACGGGGAACGTCAGGGTGAACGGGTAGGTCAGCGGCAGTGTGTCGCCGAAGCGCAGCCCGCACACCTTCGTGTACCCGGCCAGGTTGTCCGGGTCCACGCGCAGGCCGCGCAGCACGAGGGTGTCGTCGGGCAGGCTGTCGCCGGAAGCACCCACGACCGGCAGCGCCGAGAGCACCGCCCGGGAGTAGACGTCGAGAGTCGAAGGGCGCGAAGAAAGTTCGATGACAGCCATCACGCCCCCAGCATGGACTGGCCGCACACGCGCACGACCTGGCCGGTGACCGCGCTCGACGCCGGGTTGGCGAACCAGGCGACGGTCTCGGCGACGTCGACGGTCTGCCCGCCCTGCTGCAGCGAACTCATCAGCCGGCCGGCCTCGCGGGTGGCCACCGGGATGGCTGCGGTCATGGCCGTCTCGATGAAGCCGGGCGCGACGGCGTTGACGGTGATGTTCTTCTCGGCCAGCACGGGCGCGGTCGCCTGCACCATGCCGATGACGCCCGCCTTGGACGCGCCGTAGTTGGTCTGGCCGCGGTTGCCGGCGATGCCGGCGATCGACGACACGTCGACCACCCGGCCGCCCTCCTTCAGTGCGCCCCGCTCGACAAGTTTCTCGGTGATCTTCTGGGGGGCGAGCAGATTCACGGCCATGACGGCGTTCCACCGCGCGGCGTCCATGTTGGCGAGCAGCTTGTCGCGGGTGATGCCGGCGTTGTGGACGATGACGTCGGCGCCGCCGTGCCGCTCGAGCAGGTAGTCGGCGAGCTTGTCGCCCGCGTCCGGGGCGGTGACGTCCAGTGCGAGGGAGACCCCACCGACCTTGTTCGCCGTCTGCGACAGGGCGTCGCCGGCCGCCGGCACGTCCGCGCAGACGACGTGCGCGCCGTCGCGGGCGAGTACCTCGGCGATCGTGGCGCCGATCCCGCGGGCGGCGCCGGTCACGACGGCCACCTTCCCGGCGAGCGGACGCTCCCACGATTCGGGCGCCGTCGCGTCGCCGGCTCCGACACGGATCACCTGACCGGAGACGAACGCGGACTTCGCGGACAGCAGGAAACGCAGCGTGGATTCGAGACCGGAGAGTCCGGTGGCGGCGTCGGGGGAGACGTACACCAGTTGCGCCGTGGCCCCCCGGCGCAGCTCCTTGCCGACGCTGCGGGTGAAGCCCTCGAGCGCGCGCTGGGCGATGCGCTCGTCCACGGAGGACGCCTCCTCCGGGGTGGTGCCGAGCACGACGACCCGTCCGCTCGGACCGAGGCCCTTGATAGCGGGCTGGAAGAAGGTGAACAGCTGTTCCAGCCCGGCGACGTCCGTGATGCCGGTGGCGTCGAAGACGAGCGCGCCGTACTCGGTGTCGGCGGGGTCGGCGAAGGGGTAGTCGGACAGCAGCGTGCGGATCGGTTCGACGAGGCGGCCGTTGCCCCCGAGGAGCAGCGGGCCCGCCAGCGGCGGCTGCCCCGGCTCGTACCGGCGCAGCTTCTGCGGCTGCGGCAGGCCGAACTGCTTGGCGAGGAATGCTCCGGGCGCGGACCCGATCAACTGGGCGTAGAGGCCGGGGGCGGTCTTGGTTTCAGCCACGATTCCACCTTCTCTGGTTCGGACGTCGGTATTGTCGGGAGGGGCCGACGATGTGGTGTCGACAATGAACTTACTCGCGAGTAAGAATAGTAGCGAGAGCCTGTACTCACCGCCATCATCCACCAGCATCCCGGGAGACGTCAGTGACCACCACCGCCCGTTCCACGCAGCTGCGCCGTGTCGCAATCCTCGGCGGCAACCGGATCCCGTTCGCCCGGTCGGACCGCAAGTACGCCCGCGCCTCGAACCAGGACATGTTCACCGCCACGCTCGACGGCCTGGTGAGCCGGTTCAATCTGCAGGGTGAGCGGCTCGGTGCCGTCGTCGGCGGTGCCGTCCTCAAGCACAGTCGCGACTTCAACCTGATCCGCGAGTGCGTGCTCGGCAGCGCGCTGAACCCCCACACCCCCGCCTGGGACCTGCAGCAGGCCTGCGGCACCGGCCTGCAGTCGGTGATCTCCGTGGGGGACGCCATCGCCGCCGGCCGCATCGAGGCCGGCATCGGCGGCGGAGTCGACACCACCTCCGACGCCCCCATCGGTGTCAACAACGAACTGCGCGAGTTCCTGCTCTCCCTCAACCGGGCCCGTTCGACGGGGGACCGCATCAAGCTGCTCGGCCAGGTCCGGCCGTCGATGCTCGGTGTCGAGATCCCCCGCAACGGCGAGGCCCGCACCGGGCTGTCCATGGGGGAACACGCGGCCATCACCACCAAGGAGTTCGGCATCTCCCGCGAGGCGCAGGACGAACTCGCCGCCGCGAGCCACCGCAACATGGCCGCCGCCTACGACCGGGGCTTCTTCGACGATCTCGTCACCCCCTTCCTGGGCCTCACCCGCGACGACAACCTGCGCCCGGACTCGACCGTCGAGAAGCTCTCCGGCCTGAAGCCGGTGTTCGGAGTCAAGCTCGGCGACGCCACCATGACCGCGGGCAATTCGACCCCGCTCACCGACGGTGCGTCGGCGGCGCTGCTGTCCTCCGAGGAGTGGGCCGCGGAGCGCAGGCTCCCCGTGCTCGCCTACCTCGTGGACTCGGAAACCGCGGCCGTCGACTACGTCCACGGAGGTGACGGCCTGCTCATGGCCCCCACCTACGCGATCCCGCGCCTGTTGCGCCGCAACGGCCTGACCCTGCAGGACTTCGACTTCTACGAGATCCACGAGGCGTTCGCCTCCGTCGTGCTGGCCACGCTCCAGGCGTTCGAGTCGGAGGAGTACTGCAAGGGCCGGCTCGGCCTGGACGCTCCCCTCGGGTCCATCGATCGCACCAAACTCAACGTCAACGGCTCGTCGCTGGCGGCCGGGCACCCGTTCGCCGCGACCGGCGGACGCATTCTCGCGTCCCTGGCGAAGATGCTGCATGAGAAGAAGCAGGAGACCGGCAAGCCCGTGCGGGGCCTGATCTCCATCTGCGCTGCAGGTGGGCAGGGTGTGACCGCCATTCTCGAGGCCTGAGTCCCGCTTCCCGCGGTCCCGTCCGGAAAAAATCTCGGAAGTCTGTAACGCCCGGGCGGGACCACCGATAAACCAGGCGACCTCGCGTTGCTGCCTGACCCCCGACCTGGCGGCAGCGCGAGGTCTTTCGCTTCTCCGTGCGCGCTCCGGCCGCCCGTCCGATCGGGAGCGCTCGGAATCCGACATTAGGCTGGATACCGAGTGGTGCGCCCGAACCGGGGTGCACCCCGGTGAAAGGACACGGGTGAGCGGCAAGAACGGGACGAACGACCCCGAGGACGGTCAGGACGACGCTCGATCGGTCGTCCCCGAACCGGAGGCGGCGGCTCAGGACGCCGCCGGTGACCGGTCGGAGGCAATCCCCGGGGAGAGCCCCGAGCACACCTCGCCGTCCGTCGCCGACGACGCTGCGCCCGAGCCCGCCCGGTCGGGCCCGGACGCCGAGCCGGCACCGCCGGCGGAGGTACCGCCCTGGGAGGCGCCCACGGCCGTGCTGCCCGTCGTCGGGCCGGCGACGGACCGCACCGACGCCGTCGGGCCGGCGACGGACCGCACCGACGCCGTCGGGCCGGCGACGGACCGCACCGACGCCGTCGGGCCGGCGACAGACCGCACTGCGGCCGACGTCGAGACCGAGGTCCTCCCCAGCCTGTCGGACGACGCCGCCCGCGAGCCCGCCGTCGCGGGGGACGCGACCGCCCGCTCGGCGACGCCGTCAGAGGTACCGGACACCCCCCCGCCTGCCGGACCCCCGCCTGCCGGACCCCCGCCTGCCGGACCCCCGCCTGCCGGACCCCCGCCCGCCGGACCCCCGCCCGCCGGGCCCACACCCGAGGAGCCGGCGCCGACCGGACCCGGGGGCGACAGCGGTCCGCCCTGGCGCCGCATCGCCCTCGTCGCCGGTGGAGTGTTCGCCGTGCTCGCGGCCCTCTATGTCGGTGACCTCGTCGTCTCCTCGGGGAACGTTCCGCGCGGCGTCACCGTTGCCGGCATCGAGATCGGCGGACGGTCGGTTCCGGAAGCCGAGCAGATCCTGCGGGCCGAACTCGGCCCGCGCACAGACGAGCCCGTCACCGTCACCGCGGGCGACGTGACCGCGCAGATCGTGCCGGCGCAGGCCGGTCTGGACGTCGACTGGGAGCACACCCTCGACCGCATCGGATCGCAGCCGCTCGATCCGATAACCCGCGTGACGTCGTTCTTCGGTGGCGGTGACGAGATCGGTGTCGTGTCCACCCGCGACGACGCCGCGCTGTCGGCCGCGATCGGCGGCGTGCGTGCGGTCGCCGACCGTGCACCCCGCGAGGGCAACCTCGTGTTCGACGGCGCAACGCCGGTGCCGGTGGCGCCGCTGCCCGGGCAGACCCTCGATGCGGAGGCCTCCGCAGACCTGTTCGCCGAGCGGTGGGCGTTCGGCGACGTCGAGTTCCCGGTCGAGACGGTCGACGTGACGGTCACGCCCGAGGGACTCGAGCGCGCACTGCGGGAGGTCGCGGACCCGGCCGTCGCCGGCGACGTGACGGTGCGCGGACGGGACGGGGCCGTCGCGACCCTGCCCAGCGACCGGATCGGCGCTGTGCTGACCTTCGTGCCGGACGGCAACGGGGGCCTGTCCCCGCAGTACGGGATCGAGGCCGCGACCGAGATCCTCCGGCCGCAACTGGCGGCGACCGAGGTCGAGCCGAAGGACGCCCGGATCGTGCTCGAAGGCGGCGGCCCGACGGTGATCCCGTCGGTCGCCGGCGAGCTCGTCGACTGGCCGGTGAGTCTCGAGTCGCTGCCGCAGCTGCTGGCCGCGCCGGGCGAGCGGGTGACCGACGCCGTGTACAAGCCGGCCGAGCCGGCGCTGACCACGGAGGCCGCCGAGAAGCTGGGCATCCGCGAGGTGATCGGTGAGTTCACCACCGGGGGCTTCGAGTACGCGTCGGGTGTGAACATCCGCCTGGCGGCGTCGGAGATCAACGGTGCGCTGGTGAAGCCGGGGGAGACGTTCTCGCTCAACGGCTACACGGGCCCGCGCGGCGCGGCGCAGGGGTATGTCGAGTCCGGGATCATCAACAACGGGCGCCCGTCCAAGGCCGTGGGCGGCGGCATCAGCCAGCTCGCGACCACCCTGTACAACGCGACGTACTTCGCCGGTATGGAGGACGTCGAACACACCGAGCACAGCTATTACATCTCGCGGTACCCGGCGGCCCGGGAGGCGACGGTCTACGAGGGCGCGATCGACCTGAAGTTCCGCAATCCCTTCGACACCGGAGTGCTGATCCAGGCGATCGGCACGTCGTCGGACATCACGGTGCGGATCTGGGGCACCAAGACCGTCGACGTCGAGTCCGTGACCGGTTCCCGCACCAACTTCACGGCACCGAACACGATCACCCTGCCGGCCGGGCCGGGATGCATCCCGTCGAGCGGTGCGCAGGGGTTCACGGTGAGCGACACCCGCATCATCACCGACGCGGCCACCGGCCGGCAGATCTCGAGCACCACCCGCACGGTCCGCTACGACCCGGTGCCCGTGGTGCGCTGCGTCAGCGCCGAGCCGGAGCCCGAGCGGGAGTCGGCGCCGGCCGCACCGTCGCAGCCGGCACCCGGTGAGGCGGAGACGCCCGGCGGTGGCGCGGAGGAACCTGCCGGCGCGCGCCCGGCCGTGACGACGACCCCGCAGCCTGCGCCGAGCGGCGCGGACGAGGCGGAGGAAGTTCCTGCCGCGGCGCCCGCGGCGGCATCGCCGACTGCGGCCGATACGGAGTAGCCGCGGCAGTCCCTGCACACAGCACTGTGCCCTCCCGTCGTGCGACGGGAGGGCACAGTGCTTTCTGTCTGCGTACTCGGTTCCGCCCGAGAGCCGGCTCAGAAGGCCGCTTCGTCGAGCTCCATGATGTCGAGGTCGACGTTGGCGACGATGCTGCGCACGGCGGTCAGCTCGGGCAGGACGTTCTTGGCGAAGAAGCCGGCGACGGCGACCTTGCCTTCGTAGAACGCCTTGTCCTTGGAATCCGGGCCGGCGTCGAGGGCCGCGAGGGCGATCTCGGCCTGCTCGAGCAGCCGCCAGCCGATGAGCAGGTCACCGACGGCCAGCAGGAACCGCACCGAGCCCAGGCCCACCTTGTACAGCTCGGTGGGCTGTTCCTGAGCACCCATGAGGAAGCCGGTCAGGGTGGCGGTCATGGCCTGGACGTCCTCGAGCGCGGTGGCCAGCAGGGCCCGCTCCGACTTGAGGCGCTCGTCGGCGCTGTCGGAGGCGAGGAACTTCTGGATCTGGCCGGTCACGTGTGCCAGGGCGACGCCGCGGTCACGGGCGATCTTGCGGAAGAAGAAGTCCTGCGCCTGGATCGCGGTGGTGCCCTCGTAGAGGGAGTCGATCTTCGCGTCGCGGATGTACTGCTCGATCGGGTAGTCCTGCAGGAAGCCCGAGCCGCCGAACGTCTGCAGCGAGTCCGTGAGGTACTGGTAGGCGCGCTCGGAGCCCACACCCTTGACGATCGGCAGCAGCAGATCGTTGACGCGGTGCGCCAGCTCGTGGTCGGCACCGGAGATCTGCTCGGCGACGACGTCGTCCTGATGCGCGGCGGTGTAGAGGTAGACCGCGCGCAGACCCTCGGCGTAGGCCTTCTGCATGGCCAGCGAGCGTCGCACGTCCGGGTGGTGGGTGATGGTGACCCGGGGGGCGGTCTTGTCGGTCATCTGGGTCAGGTCGGCGCCCTGCACGCGCTCCTTGGCGTAGGCCAGGGCGTTGAGGTAACCGGTCGACAGCGTCGCGATGGCCTTGGTGCCCACCATCATGCGGGCGTGCTCGATGACGTCGAACATCTGGGCGATGCCGTTGTGGACCTCGCCGACGAGCCAGCCCTTGGCCGGGACGCCGTGGCCGCCGAAGGTGAGCTCGCAGGTGGCGGACGCCTTCAGGCCCATCTTGTGCTCGACGTTGGTGACGAACACGCCGTTGCGCTCACCCATCTCGTTCTTCTCGAAGTCGAAGTGGAACTTCGGGACGAAGAAGAGCGACAGGCCCTTGGTGCCGGGGCCGGCGCCTTCCGGGCGGGCGAGGACGAGGTGGAAGATGTTCTCGAACAGGTCGTCGGAGTCGGCCGAGGTGATGAACCGCTTGACGCCCTCGATGTGCCAGGTGCCGTCGTCCTGCTTGATCGCCTTGGTGCGGCCGGCGCCGACATCGGAGCCGGCGTCGGGCTCGGTCAGCACCATGGTGGCGCCCCAGCCGCGTTCGACGATGGTCGCGGCCCACTGCTTCTGCTCGTCGGTGCCGTTGGCGTGGAGCACACCGGCGAAGGAGGGGCCGGCGGCATACATGAAGGCGGCCGGCTGGGCGCCGAGCATCATCTCGTTGACGGCCCAGCTCAGGGCGCGCGGTGCGGGCGTTCCGCCGATCTCCTCCTCGAGGCCCATGGACCAGTAGCCGGCCTCGTACCAGGAGTTGAACGCCTTCTTGAAGCCCTCGGGCAGCGAGACCGAGTGGGTCTCGGGGTCGAAGACCGGGGGGGTGCGGTCGGTCTCGGCGAAGGACTCCGCCGCCGGGCCCTCGGTGAGGGTCTTCACCTCGGCCAGGATGCCACGAGAGGTCTCCTCGTCGAGGTCGCCGAACTTCCCGGCCTCGAGGAGCGTCTGAATCCTCAGCACCTCGAAGAGGTTGAACTCCAGATCCCGGAGGTTGCTCTTGTAATGGCCCATGTCTGCGCTACTCCCAGTGAGATGGTGCGGTCAAGCTGTGTTCGAGTACCGCCCAAGTTATTACTCGTCGGTAACATCCGCCTATGTTACCCGTCGGGCAACTAACTGCCAAGAGTTGGTTTGCGGGCCACCACCAACGCATCGATCGCCATTCCGGCGTCCGTTTCCCGCATTCTTCGTTCGGCGGTCCGGATTTGCAGTCGGCCATCGATTTCCGCGACGACATCTGCTGGGGTGTAGAGGATTTCGGGATCCCGGGGACCGCCGGCACCCTCGGTGGGATTGAGCGAATCGTGGCCCAGAAATATGAGGATTCCATCAGGTTTCAGGGCCGCGATCGCATTGTCGATCAATGCCTGTCGCTGTGGTGGAGGGAAATGGAGATAGGCCGAGAGGACGAGATCATATCGAGCCTCGAAAGTGGCCCCGGTCACGTCGGCGCACTCGTACGTCAGGCGTTCGCGCACCCGCCGTGGCGCCTGCGCCGCGATCGCCCGGGCCTTGTCCACCGCCACGCGGGAGAAGTCGAGTCCGGTCACCTCCCAGCCGCGCGTGGCCAGCCAGAGCGAGTGCCGGCCCTCGCCGCAGCCCAGATCCAGAGCCCGGCCGTGCGGCAGCGACGTCGCGAACTCGACGAGCACCGGGTTCGGCGGCACCCCCCACACCGTCTCGCTCTTCGCGTACCGCGCATCCCACTCCTGTGCGTCCATGGACGCACGGTAGCCCGGACGCCGCGCGGGTCAGGGGTGGAGCGTGGTGCGCAGCAGGAGCACGTTGTAGTTCTGGTGCACGGTCGTGAGGAAGTACAGGTCCGGGCCCGACGACCACGGGTGGATGTACGCGCCGTACGCCGTCGGCAGTTCGCGGGTGTCGAGGACGACCTCCGGCGCGCTCCACGGCCCTGTCGGCGACGGTGCCCGGCGCAGCACGACGGAGTTGTGCGCGTCGGTGGTCAGCAGGACGAACTGCCCGAGGTGGTCGTTCCACTGCACCGACAGTTCCGCCGCACCACCCGTCATCACCGGGCGCGCCGCGTTCACGTCGCGGACCCACGCGCCGCCGTCCCAGTACTCGTACGCCGCGAGGTCGAGGATCTGCTGTTCCGGTACCCGTGCCAGGTGCACCGGCCCGCCACGACCGGGCGGGGTTCCGTACTGATAGACGAACCCGCCGTGCCGGACGAAGGCGCCCATCTGGAAGTTCCGGTTCCCGTCGGCGTTCGGCCGCTCGGTCTGCGGCGCCACCGTCCAGTTCTCCCCGTTGTCGTGGGAGAAGGCCAGGCCGGAGAAGTTGGTCTCCCACGAACCGGCCGGCCCCCAGTTCTTCACCGACATCAGGCTCAGGAACTGGGTGTCGCCGACGGCGATCCCCGCGGTGGGGATCCGGCTGATCTCCACGAACGGGATCTTCGGGCTCGGGACGAGTTCCTTGGCCTGGCCGAAGAAGTCGCGGGCCGCGCTGTCGAACGTCATCCCGTCGGCGAGGTGGCGGTCCGAGCTGCGGAACAGGGAACTGCTGCGCCAGGCCCAGATGCTGCCCGACAGCAGATTGGGCACGCCGAGGCCCGCGGTGTCACCGAACGCGGTCAGCACCTGGCCGCGCCCGTTGTCCCACATCACGCCCAGGTCGGTGCCCAGGACGTTCAGATCCTGGGTGCGGTTGGTGCTGAGCATCCCGGTCTGCTGTGCCACCACCTGGGTGCGGCCGCGCAACTCCGGCAGGCCGTTGACCCCGTTGAGGCCCGGGATGGGATTGATCGCGTTCGGGTTCGCCGCGGAGGTGCCCGCGAACGGGACCAGGGCGACGACCGCACAGGTCAGTGCGGTGACCCCGACTCGGAACGAGGCACGTCGGTAACCCCCATTACGTGTGTGCACGGCCACAGACGGTAACAGCGAGTGACAACCGTCACACGTCCTTCGGTGTCCGTCGGCGTGTCCTGGCGGTACTCGCACGAGGCCCGGGCCGACGGGTGGGCTCCGCTACGATTCGCGCGCGCGTTACCGTGTCAGGGACGCGATGCACTGACGAGCAGTGCACGAAGCAGAGGAGATTCGCCTGATGGGTGCACAGATCGCCGGTCCCGCCCCGCTGCGGAACACCGCACTGCTCGGGCTGGGCGTGCACCGCCCCGAGCGGGTCGTGACCAACGACGAGATCTGCCAGCAGATCGACTCGAGCGACGAGTGGATCCAGTCGCGGTCCGGCATCAAGGAACGGCGCTTCGCGAAGCCGCACCCCGAGGAGTCGGTGGTGGACATGGCGATCGCGTCGGCCCGCAAGGCGCTCGAGGCCGCCGACATCACCGGTGATCGTGTCGGTGCCGTCATCGTGGCCACCTCGACCTACCCGAATCAGACGCCGCAGTCCGCGGCGCTGGTCGCGCACGCCCTGGGCACCGGGGGCGCGGCCGCTCTCGACATCTCGGCCGGGTGCGCCGGGTTCTGCTACGCGCTCGGCGTGGCGTCCGACATGGTGCGCACCGGGACCGAGGACTACGTGGTCGTCGTCGGCGTCGAGCGCATGAGCGACACCACCGAACCCACCGACCGCTCGGTGCGGTTCATCTTCGGCGACGGCGCCGGTGCCGTGGTCGTCGGCCCGTCCGACGAGGTGGGTATCGGTCCCACCGTGTGGGGGTCGGACGGCTCCCAGGCCGACGCCATCCGCCAGGAACCGGACTGGGTGAGCTTCGCGGACAACCCCGATCAGAAGCGGCCCTGGATCATCATGGAGGGCACCGCGGTGTTCCGCTGGGCTGCCTTCGAGATGGGGAAGATCGCCCGCCAGGTCGCCGACAAGGCCGGTGTCGAACTCGCCGCCCTCGACGCGTTCGTGCCGCACCAGGCCAACCTGCGCATCAACGACGTCATCGTCCGGCAGCTCGACCTGCCGGAGACGGTGGCCGTCGCCGACGACATCATCGAAACGGGCAACACCTCCGCCGCGTCCATCCCCCTCGCGATGGAGAAGATGCTGCGCACCGGCCAGGTCCGGCCCGGCGGGCTCGCCCTGCTGCTCGCCTTCGGCGCCGGACTGTCCTACGCGGGGCAGGTCGTGAAGATGCCGCAGCTCGCGCAGTAGTGGCCGCGGCGAACTCGACCGGTCGTCGTCGCTGGTTGTGGTTGCTCGCCTACGTGCTCGCCTTCGTCGCCTTCGTCGTCCTCCAGCAGACGTACGGCGGCGACGAGGCGGGTCCCGGCGGGTCCACGTCGGCGCCCGTCCCGGCCCCGTCGTCGGCCGCCGCCGCCGAGGCGGTCGAACTGCTGAAGAGCCTCGCCGTGCGGGAACCGGACCCCTCCGGCGGGTACGACCGTGCGCTGTTCGGGCCGGCGTGGACCGACGACGTGACCGTCGCGGGCGGGCGCAACGGCTGCGACACCCGCAACGACGTCCTGAAGCGGGATCTGGTGAACATCAAGCTGGCACCGGTGACGAAGGAGTGCACCGTCGAGGCGGGAACCCTGTACGACCCGTACACGGGCCGGGAGATCTACTTCCGGCGCGGGGTGGACACGTCGTCGGCGGTGCAGATCGATCACGTCGTCGCCCTGTCGGACGCGTGGGAGAAGGGTGCGCGCCTGCTCGACGCACAGGCCCGCAAGAATCTCGCGAACGATCCCCGGAACCTCCTTGCCGTCGACGGACCGACGAACCAGGGCAAGGGCGACAAGGACGCGGCGCAGTGGCTGCCCCCCAACCCCGAGTACCGCTGCACCTACGTCTCCCGGCAGATCGAGGTGAAGGCCGAGTACGGACTGTGGATCACGCCGGACGAGAAGGATGCGATGGCCGGCGTCCTGGCCACCTGCTGACCGGTCTCAGGCGCGGCGGTGCGCGACGTGCTTGCGGACCGCCGTCACCACCCCGACCGCCGAGGCGACGATCACCACGATGCACACGATGCCGACGGCGAGGTTCAGCTGAGCCGTCAGGTCCGAGCCCGCGCGCTCGCGCAGGTCGGACAGGAACTGCGGGGAGAAGTACGGCCGGTGCACGAGCACGGCCGTGGCCACCGCGACAGCGAGCAGGTCGGAGACCACCGACAGTGCGGTGACGACCGTCGTCCAGCTGCGCACGGCCAGCGCGACGCTCGCCGAGACCACCCACAGCACCGCGACGGCCACCATCGCGGGCACCAGCCGGTCGGTGAAACTGGGGTCGAGCGCCTCGTACCCGGCACCGAAGAACGACGGCGCCAGCGACGGGGACAGACCGGCCACCCCGATCAGCACGACCACCGCGAACACCAGTTCCGCGACCGCCTCCCCGACCGGGATCTCCCGGCCGTGCGGCACCGCGGGCAGATCGTCCGGATCCCACCGCCCGAGATCCGTGCCGGCGGGCGCGGTGCGTTCGATCACCGCGAACACGACGGTCACCCAGAAGGCGGCGTACACACCGCCGGTCAGGGCCGCATCGATCGCGTCCCACACGACGTCGGCGCCGTCGAGGGGCGCGGCCGCGGGGTCGGTGGCCTCGGTCAGGGCGGCGAGCAGGGTCAGACCGCCGAGCACCGCCGCCACCACGCCGACGACGGGCCACAGCACCCGCAGATAGGTGTCGTAGAACCTCGGGCCGATCAGGTGCCGCGGCGCGCCCCGGTAGGTGCGGGCGAGATCCTCCGGGGACCCCAGGTCGGCGAGCACCGCACGCGTCTCGTGCTCGGCACCGGCGTCCTCGAGGCGACGGCGCAGGTCGGCGGCCACCTCGGCGCGCCGGGACCGGGGCAGGTGGACGAGGACGGCGTGCAGGTACCGCTCGACGAGTTCCCCGTCGGTGAGGCGGGTGGACATCCCGGTGTTCCTTTCGTTCGGTGCCGGCCCGCGAGCGGCCGGCGCGACGACCCGCGCCGCCCGGGGCCGGGCGGTACTGTGCCGGTACACAGTATTGGGCAGGACCTGCGAGGGTGTGGGGCAGCGCGATGACGGCCGAGCCGCTCGACGAGTACTTCACCGCCACCGTCCGCGGCTGGAGCGCCGGGGCCGGGCAGGCGTCGAACGAACCGGTGCTGCGGTACTTCGACGCGCAACTGCAGTCCCGTCACCTCGACTTCGCGGCCCGCGAGATGCAGCGACGCGGTGCCGGGTTCTACACCATCGGTTCGTCCGGCCACGAGGCGAACGCCGCGCTGGGACTGCTGTCGCGGGTCACCGATCCGGCGCTGCTGCATTACCGGTCGGGTGCCTTCTACGCCGCGCGGGCGGCCCAGGTGCCGGGCACGACGCCGGTGCGGGACGTGCTCGCCGGGTGCGCCGCCTCGACGCTCGATCCGATCTCCGGCGGCCGGCACAAGGTGTTCGGCAACGCCGAGTTGAACATCCTCCCGCAGACCTCGACGATCGCGTCCCATCTGCCGCGCGCGGTGGGGGCGGCGTTCGCCCTCGCCCGCGCGTCCCGGTTGGGCCTGCAGTGCCCGTGGCCCGCGGATTCGGTGGTGCTGTGCAGCTTCGGGGACGCCTCCGCCAACCATTCCACCGCGGTCGGTGCGCTCAATGCGGCTGCCTACTGCGCGTACCGGGGCCTGCCGCTGCCGCTGCTGTTCGTGTGCGAGGACAACGGGCTCGGCATCAGTGTCCGCACGCCGGAGGGCTGGACGGAACGGGCCCTCTCGTCGTACCCGGGGGTGAGCTACCGCGCGGCCGACGGCGCGGACCCGGTCGGGGTGCTCGCGGCCGTCGCGGACCTGCTCGTCGCCGTCCGGACCGCACGCGCACCGGCCGTGCTGCATCTGAGGGCGGTACGGTTCCTCGGCCACGCCGGCTCCGACGCCGAGACCGCGTACCGCAGCCGCGAGGAGATCGCCGCCGACTACGCCCAGGATCCGTTGCTGGCCACCGCACGTGTCCTCGTCGACCACGGAACGCTCACCCCCGCACAGGTGCTCGAACGATACGAGGCGGTGCGCGCCGTCGTCGCCGCGGAGGTGGACGCCGTCGCGGATGCCCCCCGGCTGGGGTCGGCCGCCGAGGTGATGCGGCCGCTGCACATGCACGGCCGGCGCCGGGTTCCGGACGGGCCGGAGCCCGCGACGACGGAGCCCTGCACGCTCGCCCAGGCCGTGAACGGCGCGCTCGCCGGAATTCTCGACGAGATCCCGGAATCGTTCGTGTTCGGGGAGGACGTGGCCGAGAAGGGCGGGGTGTACGGCCTCACGCGTGGCCTGCTCCGCCGATTCGGGCCGCGGCGCGTCTTCGATACCGTCCTCGACGAGCAGACGATCCTCGGCACGGCACTGGGATTCGCGGTGACGGGCCTGCTGCCGATTCCGGAGATCCAGTACCTGGCCTACCTGCACAACGCCGAGGACCAGTTGCGCGGCGAGGCGGCGAGCCTGATGTTCTTCTCCGACGGCCGCTTCCGCAACCCGATGGTGGTGCGCATCGCCGGCCTCGCCTACCAACGGGGGTTCGGTGGGCACTTCCACAACGACAACTCCGTCGCGGTGCTGCGCGACATCCCCGGTCTGGTGCTCGCGGTGCCGAGCCGCCCGTCGGTCGCCGGGGCACTGCTGCGCAGTTGCGTGCACCTCGCGCGCAGCGAGGGCCGGGTGTGCGTGTTTCTCGAGCCGATCGCGCTGTACCACGAACGCGACCTGTACGACGAGGGCGACGGGCTGTGGCGTGAGCCGCCCGATTCCGTTGCGGTACAGCCCGGTTCGGTGCGGGTGTACGGCACGGGCGAGGACGTGCTGCTCGTGACGTTCGGCAACGGCGTCCGGATGAGCCTGCGTGCGGCTCGTCGGCTGTCGGCGCGCGGTGTGCAGGCCGCGGTGCTGGACCTGCAGTGGCTGGCCCCGCTGCCGCTGGCGGAACTCCTCGCGTGCGCACAGTCCTTCCCGCGCGTGCTGGTGGTGGACGAGACGCGGCGCAGCGGCGGGGTGTCGGAGGCGGTGGTCACCGCGCTGGTGGACGCGGGCTACCGGGGCCGGATCTCGCGGGTCACCAGCCGGGACAGTTTCGTGCCGCTCGGCCCGGCGGCGGCCGAGGTGCTGCTGTCCGAGGACGACGTCGTCAGCGCGGCCGCCGAGTAGCGGCGCCCAATCGGTGGGCCCCGGTCGGTGGGCCCCGGTCGGTGGACCCCGGTCGGTGGGCCCCGGTCGGTGGGCCGTGGTCCGCCCGGCCGGGACGAAGGTCCCGGAAAGCAGGGACCTTCGCCGGGCGGAAATACCCGCCGGGGTACTTGAAGAGCCGACGCCGCGCGCCTACAGTCGTCGTTGAATACCCCACCGGGTATCTAGGGGCGTGGAGGCCCAGCCCGCGTCCGCGCCTGCGTCACGGACGGAAAGGACTGTTCACATGTCGCTCCATTCAGGCAACGGTGCCGCGCGACATCGAGTACTCGTCGTCGGAGGTGGCACGGCCGGAATCGCGACCGCTGCGCGCCTGCGCCGGGCCGGCGTCACCGACATCGCGGTGATCGAGCCCTCCGACGAGCACTGGTACCAGCCGCTGTGGACACTCGTCGGCGGAGGCCAGGCGTCGCTGGACGAGACCCGCCGCGCCGAGGAGAAGCTGATCCCCAAGGGCGTCCGGTGGATCCGGGCCGCCGCGACCGCCGTCGACCCCGACGCGCAGACCGTCACGACCGACCGCGGGACCGTCGTCGGCTACGACTACCTGGTGCTCGCCACCGGACTGCACCTCGACTGGGACGGTGTGCCGGGCCTCGCCGACGCCGTCGGGCACGGTGCCGTCTCGAGCAACTACTCCCCGCGGTACGCCCCCTACACGTGGGAGCTGATCCGCAACATGCGCTCCGGCACGGCGATCTTCACGCAGCCGGCGGGACCGATCAAGTGCGCCGGCGCGCCGCAGAAGATCGCCTACATCGCCTCCGACTACTGGCGGCGGCAGGGCCTGCTGGACGGGATCCGCGTCATCCTCGTCCTGCCCGGTGACTCGATGTTCGGCATCCCGTCCTGGCGGCGGACCCTCGAGGGGGTCGCCGCGCGGTACGGCATCGAGGTGCGCCTGAGCTCGGAGATGACCGCGCTCGACGGGGCGTCGCGCAAGGCGACGATCGTGAACAACGCCACCGGAGACGAGGAGATCGTCGGGTTCGACATGCTCCACGCCGTGCCTCCGCAGCGCGCGCCCGGCTGGGTCGCGGCGAGCCCGCTCGCCAACCCGGCGAGCCCCTTCGGGTACGTCGAGGTCGACAAGCACACGCTTCAGCACCGCCGGTACCCCAACGTGTTCGCGCTCGGCGACGTCGCGGACCTGCCGACGTCGAAGACCGGCGCCGCCGTCCGCAAGCAGGCGCCCGTCCTCGTCGCCAACCTGGTCGCCGAGATGCGCGGGGTCGGCAAGCGCAAGAGCTACGACGGGTACTCGTCCTGCCCGTTCGTCACCGCCCGGGACAAGATGATGCTCGCGGAGTTCGACTACGAGCTCGAGCCGTCCCCGAGCATTCCGGTCATCGACACCACCAAGGATCGCCGCGACATGTGGCTGCTCAAGCGCTACGGCCTGCCGGCGATGTACTGGCACGGAATGGTCAAGGGCCGCGTCTGACCCCCGCAGTCTGCGTCACCGCAGGCGGCGCAGCGTGATCGGCTGCCCGTCGGACGGGTACGGCAGCGACGTGAAGTTCAGTGGGGCAACGTAATCGGACGGCACATGCCAGCTGTACCCGAGCAGCAGGTGGTGCAGCACCGTCTTGATCTCGGCGCCGGAGAAGTACATGCCCAGGCAACGGTGCTCTCCGGCGCCGAACGGCGTCCACGCGAACTTGTGCACTCGGTCCTCGCGGCGTTCCGGGGAGAAGCGGCCGGGATCGAACTTCTCCGGCTCCGGCCACAACTCGGCCATGTGGTGGCTGTAGTGCAGCCCGACGTTGATCAGGGTGCCGCGCGGCACGAAGTGGCCGAGGATGTCGGTGTCGGCGGTGGTGTACCGGACGATGCCGGGCACCGGCGTCACGAGCCGCTGGCATTCCTTGATCACCAGGTCCAGGCTGGTGAGCGATTCGAGGTCCGTCAGGGTCGGGGTCGTCGTGCCGAGCGCCTGCGACTCCTCCCGGCACAGTTGCTGCCACTGGGGGAACTGACCGAGGTATTGCAGCACGGTGGACAGCGTGATCGTCGAGGTGTCGTGCGCGGCCATCATCAGGAAGATCATGTGGTTGACGACGTCCTCGTCCGAGAACCGTTCGCCGTCCTCCGATTCCACGTGACACAGTGCGGTGAACAGGTCGTCGCCGTCGCCGGCGCGACGCGCCGGCAGGTAGCGCCGGAAGAACTCCTCGAGCCGGCGACGGCCCACCACGCCACGGCGCCAGCGGGTTCCGGGCAGGGGGTAGCGCACGATCGCGGTGGCCGCCTGCACGCACCCGATGAAGGCCTTGTTCACCTCGGCCATCTCCGTGGCCGACGAGCCCTCGGCGCCGCCCATGAAGATCGAGGTGGCGAGCCCGAGCGTGAGTTCCTTGAGCGCCGGGTAGGCGCGGAAGTCCTCGCTCGGCGTCCACGAGTCGAGGGCCCGGGCGATCGCGGGCTGCATCGAGTCCGTGTACCGGGCGAGGCGGTCCCGGGTGAAGGCCTGTTGCATGATCCGGCGGTGCGTGCGGTGCTCGTCGCCGTCGAGCAGCATCAGGCCGCGATCGAAGAACGGGCCGATGAGGGTGCGCCAGCCCGGACCGTTCGCGAGTGCCCGGTCGCGGTTCTGCAGCGCGGCGCCGCAGGCGTCGGGGCCGAGCAGCACCACCCAGGGCCGGCCCGCGAACCGGAACCAGGACACCGGCCCGTGTTCGCGGTAGCGCCGGTCGTAGGCCCTCAGCGGGTTGCGCATGTAGTCGAGGGCGTACCCGACGTACGGCAGGCCGGCGTCCCCGGGAACGGCGGTCAGACCGGGCGGGGAGGGTGCGAGCACTTTCGTCATGGGGTCTCCGATTCGTCGGACCGTATCTGACATGAAGCTCTGTCAATTGACTGTAGCGTGGATCACAGGCCGTGATCTGTCAAGATTCGACTATGGACCGGCCCAGTCGTCAGTACCGCGGAAAGAGCGCCGAGCAGCGCACCGCCGACCGCCGCGAGCAGTTGCTCGAGGCCGGTCTGACGGTGTTCGGCCGCGACGGTGGCGACCGTGCCACCATGACCGCGATCTGCCAGGAGGCCGGGCTCACCGAACGGTACTTCTACGAGAGTTTCTCCGGCCGGGACGAGCTGCTCGTGTGCGTCGTCGAGCGGATCGCCGACGAGATCCGGGAGCGCGCGCTGGCCGCACTCGCCGAATCCGAGCGCGGACCGGAGGAGCGGGCCCGCGCCGCCATCGCCGCGTTCGTCGCGGTCCTGACCGACGATCCCCGCAAGGGCCGGGTCGCCGTCGTCGAGTCCACCGGGTCCGAGCCCGTGCGCGTCCGCCGCCGGGAACTGCTGCGCCAGTTCGCCGGCCTCGTCGCCGTGGAATCCCGCGAACTGTGGGGCGACCGCGCTCTGCAGCCGCCCCACGATCAGATCGCCGCGCTCCTGTTCGTCGGGGGTCTCGCCGAGCTCACGACCGCCTGGCTCGGCGGGGAGATCGACGTGACCCCCGATCAGATCGTCGAGTCCGCGACCCGCCAGTACGTGTTCACCGCTCACCGCTGAGGCTGTCGTCGCGCTCGGTCCGCTCCGCGCGCCGCCGGGCACCCGGCAGCCGCCACACGGGCTCGAGCGCCGCGGTCTCCTCGGCCGTGGCCACCCGGAACGGCGGCGTCGTGGGCGCTTCGAGGCCGCGACGGCCCTGGCCGCGCGTGGCGCGCAGGCTGGCGACGATCGACACGGTCAGGATCGTGGCGACGACGGCCAGCGAGATCGGCGTCGGAATGTAGAACACGTCGATCTTGAGCAGCATCTTGATGCCC
The DNA here is from genome assembly GCF_021441945.1 of Rhodococcus sp. DMF-1. Classification (NCBI taxonomy): domain Bacteria; kingdom Bacillati; phylum Actinomycetota; class Actinomycetes; order Mycobacteriales; family Nocardiaceae; genus Rhodococcus; species Rhodococcus sp. DMF-1. Next base: position 3,644,671 of record NZ_CP090442.1, on the reverse strand, counting down.
ACCCACACCAGCACCAGAGCCAGCCCGATCTTCAGGTACACGAAGCGGTGGATCAGGTCTGCGAGCAGGAAGTACATCGCCCGCAGTCCGAGCACCGCGAATGCGTTGGCGGTGAAGACGAGGAACGGTTCGTCCGTGACGGCGAAGATCGCGGGGATCGAGTCGACCGCGAAGACGATGTCGGTGATCTCGATGAGGACGAGTACCGCAAGCAGTGGGGTGGCCAGCAGCGCACCCCCGCGACGGACGAGGAACTTCTGTCCGTGGTAGGCGTCGGTCATCGGCACGTGGCGGCGGAACAGCCGCAGCGCCCGGGACTTCTCGGGATCGAGGTGCTCGTCGCGCTGCCGGATCATCCGGTAGCCGGTGTAGAGCAGGAACGCCGCGAACAGGTAGAGAATCCAGCCGAAGCTCGCGATCAGCACCGATCCCGCCGCGATGAACAGACCCCGGAACACCAGGGCGCCGAGCACGCCGAGGAACAGGACCCGGTGCTGGTACTCGCGCGGCACGGCGAAGTACGTCAGGATGATCGCCCAGACGAAGACGTTGTCGACGGCGAGCGACTTCTCGATCAGGTAGCCGGAGAAGTACTGCTGGCCGAACTCCGAGCCGTACTGCCACCAGATCAGCGCGCCGAATCCGACGCCGGTACCGACCCAGAACACCGACCAGCCTGCGGCCTCGCGCACACCGATCACGTGAGCACGCCGGTGCGCGAACAGATCCACGGCCAGCATCGCCACGATCGCGGCGAGTACCGCCGCCCACAACCACAACGGAACGGTCATCAGGACCACCTTTCAGCCTCGAACGGCCGAAAGTCTTTCCCGGCTCCGGTGAGCCCGCTCCGCCGGAGAGCCGGCGGACGGCTCCCGAGTTGACGACGAAGCGCGGAGGGATACTCCCTTTCGCGAACTTAGATTAGTGAAGAGTATTTCCGGTTAATTGTCAAGGGGGCAGGACACGGAAGTGAAGAGCAATACCGGAAACCGTGGTGCCCTATGGTGTGCAGGTGACCTCCTCCGCCCGCTCGTCATCCGTCGCCGGCGAGGACCGCGCCCGGGGCTGGACGTTCCTGACCAACCATGCGCACGTGCTGCTGTGTGTCGCGCGGGGCGGACAACCCACCGTCCGCGAACTCGCGCAACGGATCGGGATCACCGAGCGCTCCGTGCAGACGATCCTCGCGGATCTGGTCGACGGCGGGTACCTCACCCGCACCCGGGTGGGCCGCCGCAACACCTACTCGCTGAATCCGGAGGGGCGGCTGCGGCATCCGCTCGAATCCGCGCACACCGTCGGCGAACTGATCGACGCGCTGCGCTGAGCGGCCGGGAAGATGTCCGGCACGCGCCGTCACGGACACCTGCCTCGTGTGGCCGCCGTCACGTGGCATGCTGGCGCTCATGATCGACGTCGAACGTCCCAAGCTGGAAGGCACCGTCGCGGTCGGGGGCAGCCGCCGGATCGGCTTCGCCGAGTTCGGATCGGCCCAGGGCCGGGCAGTGTTCTGGCTGCACGGCACCCCCGGGGCACGCCGGCAGATCCCCGTCGAGGCTCGCCGCTACGCCGAGCGTGAGCACGTCCGGCTCATCGGCCTCGACCGCCCCGGCATCGGCTCGTCGAGCCCGCACCGCTACGAGAACGTCCTCGCCTTCGCGGACGACCTGCGGATCGTCGCAGACACCCTGGGGGTGGACCGGATGGCGGTCGTCGGGCTCTCCGGCGGCGGGCCCTACACCCTCGCCGCGGCGCACGCGATGCCCGAGCGGGTCATGGCCGCCGGGGTACTCGGGGGTGTCGCACCCGTCGTCGGCCCCGACGCGATCAGCAGCGGCCTGATGCGGCTCGGCACAATGGTCGCGCCGCTGCTCGCCGTCGCGGGCGTCCCCATCGGCATGGGCGTGACCTCGATCATCCGGGTCGTGCGCCCGTTCGCGTCGCCGATCATCGACCTGTACGGCCGGCTCTCGCCCGAGGCCGACCGGCAGTTGCTGGCCCGCCCCGAGTTCAAGGCGATGTTCCTCGACGATCTGCTCAACGGCAGCCGCAAGCAGATGGCCGCCCCCTTCGCCGACGTCGTGGTGTTCACCCGGGACTGGGGCTTCCGCCTCGAGGACGTCAAGGTGCCGGTCCGGTGGTGGCACGGCGACACCGACCACATCGTCCCCATGGAACACGGCCTCCACGTGGTGGGCCGGCTCCCCGACGCCCAGTTCCACCACCTGCCGGGAGAGAGCCACCTCGGCGGTCTCGGCGTGTCCGAGGACATCCTCTCGACCGTCCTGCGGATCTGGGACGACGCCGACCGCTGAGCTGCTGCCGTGGCGACCGAATGTCACACCCGTTCGATCACATCGAACGCGTGTCACATTCGGTCGCCACCGCGAGCGGGTGCGCACGGCGGGTGCGGATCCCGCGTGCCGATCACAGCCACCGGCGGGGTGGCTTCTTCACCCACATGATCTTCTCATCCGTGGCGGTGGGGGAGGCCGCGGGATGGTCGGGATGCTGCGCGGCCCATGCCGACTTCTCGTCGAGCAGCCGCGCGACCAGCGTCCACGTCTCCATCGTGCGCGGCGGATGCGCCCCCGCCGCCCGTGCCAGCTTCCGGCGCACGTCCTCGCTCAGGGCCAGCAACTCCTCCGCGGTGATCCCGCGATCCCAGGCGAACCGGGCGAGGACGATCGCCTTCTCCCGACGGTTGCGGGCCGCCTCGTCGGTGTGCGCGAAGTCCTCGTCGGTGGCCATGCCCTACAGGATTGGCCGCCGGCCGTGCCGTTGACAACCCACCCCGCGCGGCTCACGCTCGGAGCAGGCGCAGCTGCGGCCCGGGGAGGACGACATGCCGGTGACTCCGATGGATCTCCCGGACGGCACGCCCGAGGACGTGCGGGTGCGCGCGGCGTCCGCCCCCCGGGTGCCGGTGTCGGATCCCGCGCTCGGACGGGACGTGCAGGTCGACGCCCGTGGTGTCCCACCGCACCGGCTCGTCGCGATCGGGGATTCGGTGCTGCAGGGGTTCCAGAGCGGCGCCGTCTTCCACACCGACGTCTCGGTGCCCGCGATCGTCGCCTACGAACTCGGCTGGCTGCGCCGGTTCCGCTACCCCCGCTACGCCGGTCCGGGCGGGTTGCCGCTCAACATCGAACTGCTTCTGCGCGACCTGGAGCGACGCTTCGGGTCCTCGGTGAACGTGTGGGAGACGCCCCTCGCGCTGTTCGCCGTGCGTGCGCTGATGGACGAGGTGGAGGACTACTGGGAGCGCGGGCCCGGTCGGGACGCGCCGCTGCCCGCGACGTATCGGCACAACCTGTCCTGCTTCGGCTGGGACCTGCGCGACGCCCTGAGCAAGACCGCCGCGACGTGCGAGGCGGCGATCGCCACGCCGAAGGACGACCTGCTCGACCAGATCGTGCAGAACAACGGCGAGCGGGCCGCGTTGCGGGTGTATCCGCGCTGGAGCGACGAGGCGAAGTCGATGACGGTGTTCGACGCGGCCGCGGCCCTGGGCGACGACCACGACGACACGACGGAAGCCGGGATCGAGACGCTGGTCGTGTTCCTCGGCTCCAACAACGCGCTCGGAACGGTCACGGACCTGCGTATCTCCTGGAGCGGCCCGGACTTCCGCGACCTCACCGCGAAGGACGCCTACACCATCTGGCGGCCCGAGCATTTCGCGGCCGAGTTCGCGGAGGTGGTCGATCGGGTGGCGGCGATCCGGGCGCGGCACGTCGTGTGGTGCACGATTCCCCACGTCACCATCGCCCCGATCGCCAAGGGGCTCGGCCACAAGATGGAACCGGGTTCGCCCTACTTCCCCTACTACACCCGGCCGTGGATCGAGGAGTCCCGGTTCGACCCGGCCCAGGACGAGCACATCACGGGTGCCGGCGCGTACGCGGTGGACGTCGCGATCGATCTCTACAACGAGCACATCGAGCAGGCGGTCGCCGACGCCCGCGCCGGTGCGCACGGCCCGGCACGGGACTGGTATCTGCTGGACGTGGCCGTTCTGCTCGAGCGCCTCGCGTCCCGGCGCTTCGTCACGGATGTCGGTGCCCGTCCGGCGTGGTGGACCCCCTACCCGCTCCCGCCCGCGCTCGCCGCGCTCGACCCCGTGCCCGATTCGCGGTTCCTGACGGCCGACGGCCGGGGCGGCCGGGCCGCGGGCGGGCTGTTCTCCCTCGACGGTGTGCACCCGACGACGGTGGCGAACGGGATCCTCGCGCAGGAACTGGTCAACGTGATGCGTCGCGCGGGGGTGCGGTTCCACCATGCCAACGGTGGCGTGCGCCCCGATCCGGTGACGGTGGACTTCGAGCGGTTGATCCGCAGGGACACCCTCGTGCGGACGCCACCGGGGAACATCGACTCGACGCTCGGCATTCTCGCGTGGGCGGACGAGGTCGGTGACCTCGTCCGTCGCACGCTCAGCTTCCGCCTCCGGTGATCAGTTCTCGACGGTGGTGGCACTCCGGTCGATCAGCGCACCCCACAGGTCGGTCGCGACGGTGTGGGCGCGCCGGTGTGCCGGGACGGTGTCGGAGGTGGTGGTCAGGTCGGTGAGGGCTTCGCACAGGTCGACGATGTCGACGTGGAAGCGCATCGAGGCGTCGAGCAGTTCGTCGAACGCCTGGTCTTCGCTGTAGGAGCGGCCCCGTGCGGAGCGGAGAAGGGTCTGCGCGGTGTCGAGTGCCGTCAGGCGTCGTACCGCGGGGATGTCACGGTGTGCTTCGATCGTCAATTGTCCGCCTCTGAGGTGTCGCCACTGGGCGTGTGTCAACTCGTTGTAGTGCGGGTACCCCGCCGGTTCGGCAGCTACCCGGTCTTGTGTCCTCCGTCACAGTACGAGGACTGTGCCGTCGTGTCTACCGTACCCGTGTTTGCCCAGCACAGCCCGGTGAGGCGACGCCGCGTCCGCGGGTGTTCCGTCTTCGATGTCCGAATTCGTCGCAGCTGCACAGGTTTCCGACACCATGTATGTTGCGCGCCGGTCAGGCCGGAGGGTGGTGGTCGAGGAACCAGTCCCGCGCCTGCTGCGCCACGACCTCGAGCGTGCCGGGTTCCTCGAACAGGTGCGTCGCCCCGCGCACGATCCGCAGGTCGTGTTCGCACCGCAGGGCCGCGGCAGCCTGCCGGTTCAGTTCGATCACCGTGCGGTCCAGGCCGCCGACGAGCATGAGCGTGGGGGCACGGACCCGGCCGAGCCGAGGCATCGCGAGATCCGGCCGTCCGCCGCGGGAGACGACGGCGGCGATCTCCCGGTCCGGGTCCGCGGCGGCCCACAGCGCCGCGGCAGCACCCGTGCTGGCCCCGAAGTAACCGATCCACGCGGCCTCCGTGCGGACGAGGTCGGTCACCTCGCCGAGCCGGCCCGCGAGCAGCTCGATGTCGAAGACGAGGGTGCGGTCGCCCTCCTCCCCGGCCGTCAGCAGGTCGAACAGCAGCGTGCCCAGACCGGCGGCGTTCAGTTCCCCGGCGACGTACCGGTTGCGCGGGCTGAACCGGCTGCTGCCGCTGCCGTGCACGAAGATCACCAGGCCGTCCGAACCGGCGGGGACGGTCAGGGTGCCGGCCAGGGCCACGTCGCGGAGCTCGAGCTCGACGTCTCGCGCGCTGTCGGCGGTGCTCATCGGGTTCGGCTCAGGCCAGGGTGACCGTGCGGGTGTGCGAGCGGACCGCGTCCTGCAGGTCCTGGCGCGACAGGGTGTGCGGGCCGCACGCGCAGCGCGCGGGCACGTCGTCGTCCTCGAACTGCGTCGTCTCGAGAGTGTCGACGAACTCGGAGCCGAGGGAGCCGCCGTGATGTGCGGTCTCGGAGCGGTCGCGATTGCCGTGTGCCGTCGGCCCACCGCCGGCGACGAGCACCGGCCCCTCCGGCGTGCGGTAGACGGTGGCGACGTTGTGGCTGGCGGGGCACTTCACGCGGACGAGGGCGTGGTCACTGCGCTGGGTACCCAGCGAATCCACGGCAGCACGAGCCATCCGGCGGCGGTCTGTGGGAAGGAGGTCGGGGATGTTCATGGGACCTATTGCACACCCGATCGCGGCCGGATCGAGGGCTTTCGCGGGCAACGGGCCCGATTCGCCCGTTGCGCTACCAGTGCTTCGGCGTGGTCACTGTGGCGGGCAGCCGGGTGCGGCCGTCGCCCCGCGCGGAGTCGAGCTGGGACTGGACGAGGAACAGGCTGCCGGTGAGATCGGCGCCGCGCAGATCCGCATCGCGCAGGTCGGCGCCGATGAGGTCGGCGCGGCGCAGGTCGGCCTCGCGCAGATCCGCGGCGACGAGGAGGGCGCCCCGCAGGCTGGCGCCCCGCAGGTTCGCCTGGCGGAGTTTCGCGCCGACCAGGTCCGCACCGCGACGGTCCTTCCTGCGACCGGGCACGGTGGCCCGGGCGAGTTCGCTCGCATGCAACAACAGGGTGTTGATCTGCTGCCGGTGTGCCGCGACGTCGAGGCGGGCGAGCGCGCCGGCGTCGCCGTTGCTCAGCCGGTCGGTCGCGGCCCGCGCAGCGCGCAGGTCCGTGCGGATCGGCCCGGAGGTGGGCAGGGCGGCCGCCTCGTCGAGATACCACAGCAGCTCGTGCAGTTGGCGCACGACGGGGAAGACGTCGAACATCTGCCGGGCGAGCTGCGGCGAGCGCTGCCAGTCCTCCCCGCCGAAGGTGAGCTGTGAAACCTTCTGGCCCGCACCGAAGCAGTCGTAGACGGTGCACCCGGTGAAGCCCCGGCTCCGCAGGTCCCGATGGATGCCGCAGCGGAAGTCGTCCTGCAGGTTCGGGCAGGGCCGGCCCGCGTCCTTGTCGATCGCGAAGTCCGACGACGCGGCGAACGGCAGAGCCACGCAACACAATCCGAAGCAGTCGGCGCAGTCGGCCAGTAGTTCCGGGCGGGGAGTGGGGTGGTCGGGCAAGGAAGGCGTGCCTTTCTGGGCGGGCGGACTGTGGTCGGGGCGCCCGCCGAGCCTAGTCCGGACCGTCGCGCGGGGTCGGCTCCCGGCGGTCGTGGGGCGGACGCCACGACGGGTCGCGTCCGCTGAGCCCGATCAGGCGGTCGAGATCCGGGGCGTCGTCGGGAACCGCGACGGCCGGCCCGAAGAGCCCGCCGGCTGCGCGTTCCTCGTCGGTGGTCGCGGCGACGAACGTCAGGCACGCGGCCAGCGCGGCGGGATCGCAGGAGAACTTCCGGCCGCAGGCGGTCGCGATGTCCCAGCCGTGGATCACGAGTTCGTCGAGCGCCACGACTCCCGCGACGTACCCGGGCAGGTCGACGCCGCCGGCCCGGGTGGTTCCGGTCCATGCGCCGGGGTCGTGCCACGCTTCGGCGAGGGCGAGGACCTGGCCGGGGATCCTGGTGCGCCAGTCGTCACCGAGCCGGGAGGCATCCGCCGACGGTCTGTGATCGCCGACGGCTCTACCCGCGGCGGCGGTGAACGCCAGGGACAGCCCGCCCACGTGATCCACGAGGTCCCCGACGGTCGTGCCCGCGCACGGGGTGGGACGGGCCAGTTGCTCGTCTGTGAGCGCGCCGACGAGCCGTGCCATCTCGTGGGCGGCCGGTGCCAGGTCGAGGATCTCGGGCATGAGCGTTCCTTCCGGCGGCGGTGCGCTCATGGTGCCGCACCGGTCCGACAGGATCGAAGGGCGGCCTCGCGGCAGCCGAAAGAAACTGCAGTCGCAACAGTAGACTTTCGATAGCGAGGTCGATAATATCGAGGGCGTCAACGCGAAGGATCCGGAAGAGGGGCAACCGACGGGTTGCCGGCGAAGTTGAAGTTGCAGAGGGGTGGAGCCGCACTCGGTTCTGCGGCTCCACCCCGACGGCGCGACGGGGCGGACTCTGGGAGGCCGACCGCGTCGCCACCGGAGAACAGAGCGAGAGGCTGGTGATGCGTATCCATCGGGATTGCGAACTCGTGTATGTCATTTCCTCGTGCCGGTCGAGGCCGGCATTGTCATAACCGTCACGAACCCCGGCGCTGCACGTGCCGGGGTTCCCTCTCGTAGCAACGAAGGGCACGTGGATCCGACCGACGACCGCACTCCCGCGGTCACCAACGAACTCGACAACGACGACTACCCTGCCTTCAGCATGGGCCGCGCCGCTGCGGCACTCGGCGTCACCCCCGCCTTCCTCCGCAGTCTCGATGCCCCCGGCCTCGTGGTTCCGCACCGTTCCGAGGGAGGCCACCGCCGCTACTCCCGCAACCAGCTCCGGATCGTCGCGCGGGTGCGGGAACTGGTCGACAGCGGCACGGCGGTGGACGCGGCGTGCCGCATCGTCTGCCTCGAGGATCAGCTCGCCGAAGCGCGGAGCCGGATTCCGAGTAATTAGAGCACCCGGGGCAACTGGAGCACCGGGTTCCGGCCGGGCGGGTACAGGCTCGATGCGGGGGGGGGGGGGGGGGGGGGGGGGGGGGGGCAGACACGCCTCCGCGCCGCTGGGACTACCCCTCGTATAGTCCCGGCGACGCGGAGGTGCCGTGATCTCGGGTCGATCGGAAACACCCCTCCGCGTGCTCCACGGCCGACCCTTTTTGTTTCCCGACTGCACTACACGTTAGCATAAACCGGTCGATCGGTTTGTGGAGTTCGAAGAATTCATCCGAGCGATCGACGGGGGACGGAAACCGTTCCCCACGAGGGTGCCGGCTACCGGACGCGAGCGTCTCCCGATTCGTCCCGGTCGTCTATAGTCCCTCGATAAAAGCAGTCCGGCCGGTTTGCAATGAAAGAAGCGACAATGACCGTGGATGCGGACGCAGTGCCCCGGAACAGTCCCGTCCTCGGTTTCGAGTCGACGGTGCCCAGGCGGTACGTCCATCGGCAATCGGTGTCGGAGGTGTTCCTGACGGACTGCACGTCCGTCGGCGTCGCCCACCGATTCCTTCTGGGTGCCCAATGGCCACGGCTGCACGGTTTCTACCGGACCGAAACCGGCCGCTACGACGCCATGCTGATCGCCGAGACTCTGCGCCAGACGGCGATCTACTTGGGGCATACGCAGTATCGTGTGCCGCTCGGCCATCCGTTCGTCATGCAGACCCTGCGGGTGGACGCGGCGGTGGACGCGCTGGCCATCGGGGCCGGAGCCGCAGAGGTCGTGCTCGACGCCTCCCTCGACGACCCGGTCTATCGCGGCGGGTTGCTCTCCCAGTTCGACCTCACGGTGGTGTTCGCGATCGACGGACAGCGGGTGGGCACGGGAGAGGGGGTGGCCAACGTCCTCACCCCGGACGCCTACCAGCGGCTGCGCTGGAACGGCGCCGGCCCCCGCCGGATCGGGGATCCCGTCTGCCCCCCGCCGATTTCCCCCGTCGTCGTCGGCCAGTCCCGGCCCGTGGACGTCGTCCTCGGACCGCAGTACGCCGAGAACCGCTGGCGTCTGCGGGTCGACGATCGGCACCCCGTCCTGTTCGACCATCCCAGCGACCACGTGCCCGGAATGCTCCTCCTCGAAGCGTTCCGCCAGAGCGCCCGCGCCGCGTGCGGGTGTCCGGACGCGGATATCGCGCTCATCGAGGCCACCTATCACCGGTTCGTGGAACTGGACGAGCCCGCGAACGTGGTGGCGCGAATCGATGCGCACGATCCGTGGATCGTGCGCACCACCGTCGAGCAGTGGGGCGAGGTCCTGGCGAGCGGCGTCGTGCGGCTCGCGCCGGACCGGTCGCGATGCTGACCGCCGGCGACGTTCGTTCAGTCGCCGGACGGCGGCGTCCAGCGGGCCGCGCGGATCCGCGGCATCTCACCGTGGCGATCGGCGGGCATCACGGCGGGCAGCAGCAGGATCCACATCTCGTCGAGGCGCTGCTCGAGATCCTGCCGGTGGGTGAGCACGTTGGACACGAGCTGGACACCGTTGTAGGCGGAGATCACGAACCGGGCCAGCATGGCCGCGTCGATCGTGTCGAGGATGTCGCCCTGGGCGATCGCCTGCTCGGTGAGCTTCTCGCAGGCGGCAATCCAGTCCAGGTACGGACCGGTGGGCCCGTCGGTGGCACTGAGTTCGAGGGTCAGACGGATTCCGGCCCGCACGATCGGCTCGTCGATCATCTGGCGCGCCATCTCGTGCGAGAGCATCACGATCTGTTCCAGCGCGGGAATGTCGAGGTTCGCGATGGCCTCGACCGCGGCGATCGAGATGCGATGCTGCTCCTCGATCACGACCTGCGCGAGCTCGTCCTTCGACCGGAAGTGGAAGTAGAGAGCACCCTTGGTGATACCCGAGCTCTCGACGATCGCCCCGAGGCTCGCGCCCTCGTAGCCCGATCGTTCGAAGTTCTCTGCCGCGCCCAGGACGATCTGCTGCCTGGTAGCCACCGCCCGCGCTTGCTGAGCCATCCGTCCTCACTCCGTTCCCACCCTGTGTTCCGACGAGGTGCATCGTGACGAACCCCATCGGGTTTCCCCCACCCGGCCGAATCGTACCCGCCGCCCCGGAATGCCGCCGCGACGAACCTTCGGCGCAGCACCCGCGAATCGCGGTGATCGGCGCGACCGGCTTCGTCGGCGGCGCCGTGCTGGCCGGGCTCACGGAGGCGGGTGTGCCCTGCACGGCCGTCGCGCGACGACCCGACGACGTGCCCGCCGCGGCGACGCGACGGATCGCGGCGGACCTGACCGAACCGCCGTCCCTGGGCACCGTGATCGCCGCCGCCGACGTGATCGTGCATGCGGCCTCGTACACCGGATCGGACCCGCAGACGTGCGACGAGGTGAACCGTGCCGGGACCGAGAACCTGCTGGCGGCAGCGAACCGGCAGCACCGGCCCCACGTGATCTACGTCAGCACGATCGGAGTCTACGGACCGGGCCCGCACCGCGGCGTCGCCGAGGACGCCGTCGTGCCGAACCCGGTCTCGGTGCTCAGTGCGAGCCGGCTCGCGGCCGAGCTGGCCGTGCGGGACTACGGGGGCACGGTGGTGCGCGCCGCCTTCGTCCACGGACCCGGAGACCGCTGGTTCGTGCCCGGAATCGCGCAGATCCTCACTCGTCTCGGTGCGTGGGTCGAGGACGGACGCCCGTTGCTGTCGGTGATCTCGGTCGGTGATCTCGGCCGCCTGATCGCGGCACTCGCGGTTCGCGGCACCCGTCCCGGGGCCGGCGGCGCTGTCCTGCATGCCGCCCACCCGGAGCCGGTGAGTGTGCGCGCACTCGCCTCGGCCGTCGCGCGCGACGCCGGATTCGACCTGCCCAGCACCAGTCTCGGGTACGACGAGGCCGTGGCCCTCGCGGCGGAGCGGGGACTGACGGAGCGGCACATCGATCTCGCCGGTCACGACCACTACTACGACGCGACGCGCATCTGGCGGGAGACCGGGCTGCGCGTGCCACCCCCGGCCTTCGCTCCGTAAGGGGTGGGCACGGCGCCGTTCCCGGCCACCGGGAAACCGCCGGATGCCGCCGGGGCGGGACGGCTACCGTCGCGACGGTGACCACCGTGCCGAGCTCGAACACTCCGTCGCATCCACTGCTGTCCGGACGGACCGCGGTCGTCACCGGAGGAGCGAACGGCATCGGCGCGGCCGTCGTGCGGTTGTTCGCCGAGCACGGTGCCCGCGTCGTCCTCGTCGACACCGATCGCCGGGCGGCCGAGCAGCTCGCCGCCGAAGTGCCCGCCGCGGTTCCGATCGTCGGTGACGCAGCGGACCCGGCGGTCGCGACGGAGGCCGCCGCCCATGACCCGGACGTGCTCGTCAACAACGTCGGCGACTTCCTCCGCGCCGCGACGCCCTTCGCGGAGGCCGACGAATCCGAGTGGGAAGCCCTCGCCCGCGTCAACCTCGACCACGCCCTGCGGATGACCCGCGCCGTCCTTCCCGGCATGATCGACCGGGGGAGGGGCGGTTCCGTCGTCAACGTCACCACGGTCGAGGCGCACCGGGGCATTCCCGGGCACGTCGTGTACGGCACGTACAAGGCCGGGCTGCGGCACTTCACCCGCAGTCTCGCCCTCGAGGTCGGCCGGCACGGCATCCGGGTGAACGCGATCGCACCCGACCTGATCGAGACGCCGCAGGTGCCGTACGAGCGGCTCGTGCCCGAGGCGGACCGGCACCGCTGGCCGGGCTGGGCGCCGCTCGGCGGTCCGGGCCGGCCCGAGGACGTCGCCGGGCCGGCTCTGTTCCTCGCCTCCGACCTCTCCCGCTACGTGACGGGGTCCACGGTGCACGTCGACGGTGGCAGCTACGCGGCCGGCGGCTGGTTCGCCCGCGCCGACGGATCGTGGACCAATCGTCCCCTCGCGCCCTGATCCCTACCACCGAAGGACCTTTCGCGTGAATCCTCCCACCCTGAGCGTCAACCTCCCCAACTTCGGCGACGTGCTGGCCCGCGACAACTACGCCCACCTCGTGGACGTCGCGGTCCGGGCGGAGGAGAGCGGGGTGGACCGGGTCGACGTCACCGACCACGTCGTGATGGGGTCCGACACCTCCGGTTACGCGTGGGGACCGTTCGCCACCGAACCCGATGCGATGTGGCTCGAACCCATGACCGTGCTGGCGGTGATCGCCGGCCGGACCCGCACGATCCGCCTCGGCACCGGCGTGATCATCGCGGCGTTGCGGGGCGCGGCCGTGCTCGCCAAGACCGCGGCCACCCTGGACCACCTGTCCGGCGGGCGGCTCGACCTGGGCGTCGGAACCGGCTGGCAGGAGAAGGAATACGAGGCGGCCGGGTTGAGCTTCCGCGAGCGCGGGCCGCTGCTCGACGACACGCTCGCCGCCTGCCGGGCCCTGTGGGAGCACGCCCCGGCCTCGGTGCAGCGGCCCAGCGTGGCCTTCACCGAGGTGTACTGCTCGCCGCGCCCCGGAGACCGGCGGATCCCGGTCTGGGTCTCGGGATCGTTGTCGAAACCGGTGATCCGCCGGCTCGCCCGATGGGGCGACGGGTGGATCCCGATCATGGGTGCCGGACCGGACGAGCTGCAACGGGGCCGCGACCTGCTCCGTGCCGCGCTCGAGCGGGAGGAACGCGACCCCGACCACCTGCAGATCCGCGGGCGGCTGCAGGTGGTGCACGAGGCGAGCGGCGAGATCGCCGTGCCGGAGACCGCTCGGGCGGTGAAAGAGCTCCTTGCCGTCGGCGTCACCGATGTGATGGTCCCGCTGACCATGGTGCATCCCGATCCGGACCGGGCCGCGGACCGGCTCGCGACGCTCGTCACGGTGCTGCGGGAGGCGGCAGCCTAGAGCGACGGTCCCACCACGACCTGCGGTGCGGTGGCATCATGCCGGGGTGGAACGTGCATGGATGCAGCCGCTCGCCGAACTCGGCGCGGGCACTGTCACCGCGCTGGTCCCCGACACCCTCGTCGACCTGCTCGGCCGCGGTCTCGCCCTCCGGTACGCCGGCCGTCCGGTCGAGACGACCGTGCAGGGAGCGCCGCTGCGTGCCGTCGTCGACGGCGTCCGGATCCGTCGTGACCGCGCGCATCTGCGCGCCCGCGTGCGGCTGAGCCGACTCGACTGGGACGACCGGCGCATCGACAGCCTGACGGTGACCGCACACGGGCTGCGGATCGTGCCGGGCTTGTCCACCCGGATCAGCGCGGCGCGTCTCGACGTGCAGGGCGTCGCACCGATCACCGTCGTGCTGGACTGGTTCAACTCCCTCGACACGCCGTGGCGGCTGAGTCACGGGGACGACATCCGCGCCGATCACCGTCGGCTGAACGTCAGCGCCGTCGTGGACGGGGCGGTCGTCGACGACGTCGCCTACGTGGAGTTGCTGCGCCTGCGCTGCTACGGCCTGCTCGTACCGGTCGTCGCGGCTCGGCGGGTTCCGTTGCCGCCGTTGCCGGCCGGGATTCGCAAGGTGTACGCCGCCCGACGAGGCGACGACGTGCGGTTCGGTTTCGAGATCGCGGACGTCGACGGTGTGCTGCCCTTCGGGGACAGGCCACGCAGGTAGTCGCGCACTGTTCGCCCTCCGAAGCGGACGGTGTCGGGTCAGGGCCGCCGGGCGGCCCACGCCGTGCGGACGCTGCGGACCGTCAGATCCGGTCGCCGCGCCAGGTTTTCGGGGCTGCCGGGCGACAGCAGGCGATCGAGCCGGTCGAGGTCGTCCCTGTCCAGTCGATCGTCGAGCGCGTCGCGGATGCGGGCCAGGTAGGTCGATGCGTACCTCACCGTGTTCGATTGTGCCGCAGTGGCTTCCGTCGAGAACCGTTGCCGGTCGACGACCTCGAACCCGGCGCGCTCGAGGTGGGCGTGCCAATCGGGGTGGGCGTTCCACCCTGCCTCCGTGAGCGCCCGAAGGCAGCGCTCCTCGAGGCCGGGCCGGTCCTGTCCGGTGTCGTCGGGCAGGAAGCGCGGCAGCTCGTCCATCTCGACGACGACGAGCAACCCGCCGGGCGTCAGGCCGGCGTGGAGGTCGCGCAGCACCCGATCCGGGTCGGCGACCTCGTGCAGCGACGAGGCCGCCCACGCGAGGTCGACCTCGTCGACCGGAAGCCGGGTGGTGTCCAGGTCGGCGAGGACGGTCCGGATGCGTTCGGCGAGGCCGTGTTCGCGGGCGGTGGCGCGGACGCGGTCGAGCATCGATGCCGACCGGTCGACCGCGACGATCTCCGCGTCGGGGAATCGGCGGGCGAGAGCCACGCTGCCGGTTCCGGTTCCCGCCCCCACATCGGCGATCACCCGGGGACGGACCGGGGCGTACGGTTCGGCCCACGCCGTCACCTCGTCCAGATACGCGCCGAGCACCTCGGCGTCGAGGTCGAGGAGGTCCGCCAGGCCGGCCTCGTGATGCGTGTGCGGGTGGCCCGGAGAGTGGGTGTGGTGCGTCATGTCGCTCACGGTAGCGGCCGTGGTGCCCATGACGCATACCATCTTGCGTATGACGCAAGATCTGGACGCCGTGATCCGCCGCCGCATCCGCAGCCTGCGCCTGGCCCGCGGCTGGTCGCTCGATTCGCTGGCGGCCCGCTGCCGGCTCAGCCCGTCGACGCTGAGCCGCATCGAGACCGGCAACCGCCGGATCGCTCTCGATCAACTGGTGCCGATCGCCCGGGCCCTGGGCACCACGCTCGATCAGCTCGTCGAATCCGCCGAGGACGAGGACGTGGTGATCCGGCCGCAGCCCGAGCACATGCCCGGGGTGACGACGTGGCTGCTGTCCCGGGAGCGGGCCCTGCACGGCGTGACGGTGGCCAAGATGCGCATCACCCCCGACCGGCCCACCGGAACCGGTGCGGCGGCGGTGCATCCGGGCCGGGAGTGGTTCACCGTGCTCGCCGGCACGGCCCGGCTGCAATTGGGCGAGCGGACGGTGCTGGTGCGGACCGGCGAGGCCGCCGCGTTCTCGACGATGGTCCCGCACGTCATCGGTGCCCACGACGGTCCGGTGGAAATTCTCACGATCTTCGACCACGACGGCGAGCGTGCCCACCTCCACGGTGAGCACGGCTCGTCGCGGCCGTGACGCCGGCGCTACCGCGACATCACCGACGGCCCCTCGGCCCCGACATGCATCGTGTCGTCACCGAGATGTGATCCGTGAGAGACACGTTCAGTCGGGGGGTAGGTCGCGTACGTATCGGCCGGGGGCGGCCTCGAGTGGGGGATGCCGGGCACTGCCGGGCGCGCTCGGCGCGGGCATCTCCTCCCCGCTGTGGGCGAGCACCCAGTCGGCCCAGGCCTGCCACCAGCTGCCCTGCTGCCGCTCGGCGCCCTTCAGCCAGGCATCGGGGTCCGGGCCCGGTGTGCCACCGGTCCAGTAGTGCGCCTTCGGGTTGCCGGGCGGGTTGACCAGGCTGGCGATGTGCCCGGAGAAGCTGAGCACGAACTCGGTGTCGCCGCCGAGCAACTCGGTGGTGCGGTAGCAGTTGCGCCACGCGGTCAGGTGATCGGCGATCGCGCCCGAGACGAAGGTGGGTACGGTGATCGACGTCAGGTCGAGGGGCGTGCCCAGCACGGTGAACGCGCCGGGTTCGACGAGCAGGTTGTCCCGGAAGAGGTCGAGGAACTGCCCGTGCAGGGCGCCGGGCAGGTTGGTGCCGTCGGAGTTCCAGGCGAGGATGTCGAAGGCCGGCGGGGTGCGCCCCATGAGGTAGTTGTTGACCACGTCGTTGAACACCAGATCGTTCGGGCGCATCCAGGTGAACGCCGAGCCCATGTCCCGGGCGCTGATGAGGCCCTTGCGGCGGGACCGGCCCTTGGCGAACCGGATCAGGGCAGGCCGGGCGAACGCGCCGAGCAGTGCCGGATCGCCGAAGTCGAGCATCGTCACCGCATACGCCATGCTGTGCACCCGGTCGTCGCCCCGGGCGGCCAGATGGTTGAGCACCGTGGTGGCGAGGATCCCGCCGGCGCAGAAGCCGATCAGATTCACCTCGTCGCTGCCGGTGATCTCCCGTACCTCGTCGATCGCGCGCAGCACCCGCCCGGCGTAGGTGTCGAAGTCCCAGTCACCCTGCTCGGCGGTGGGATTGCGCCACGACAGCAGGAAGGTCTGCCGGCCCCGGCCGACGCTGTACTCGACGAAGCTGCGTCCCGGGCGCAGGTCCAGGAAGTAGTACCGGCCGATGGGCGGGGGCACCACGAGCACCGGCCGGCGGCGGACCGTCGCCGTGGTCGGGGTGTACTGCAGCACCTCGGCGACCTCGTCGCGGGAGATCACCGCCTCCGGGGTCACCGCCAGGTCGGTGCCGACGGTGAAGGCGCCGCGTCGGACCATCGACGGCATGCCCCGGTTCTCGACCACATCGGAGACGAAGTGCTTCGTGCCGCGCACCAGGCTGAGGCCGGCGGTGTCGAACGCCTCCTTCAGCGCGGCGGGGTTGGTCCACAGGTAGTTCGTCGGCGCCAGGGCGGCGGTGAGGATGTCGGCGGCGAATTTGGCCTCGGCGGCCCGGCGTGGGTCGATGCCGCGGCCGACGTCGGCGACGACGCCGTCGACGGCGTCGGTGGCGGCCAGGTAGGTCTGCTCGAGCCGGCGGTAGGCCGGGTGCGTGCTCCACGCCGGATCGGCGAACCGGCGGTCCCCCTCGGCGGGGGCCACCGTGGATCGACCGGCGGCGATCTTCGCCAGTTCCTTGCCGAACGCCGCACCGTGCCGGGCCACGGTCCGGCCGTGACCGAACACGTCGGCCAGGGCACCGACGGCCGCCCCGAGCCGCGGCGGCGCGACGTCCTCGCCGCCGCCGATCGACTCCTCGACGCTGTCCCCGATCACCGATCGTGTCTGGGTCATCTCGCGCCTCCCTTCGACACCTGGATTGTCGCACCGGATCGGTGTCCCAGCGGCCGGGTATTGCGTAGGCGACAGGTGCAGTCGTCGGAACCGGGCCACTCGGGCCGGTACCGGCCGTGCCGGGCCCCCGTCCGGTGATCGTGACAAGCGTCCAGTTCGCAATCACGTCCACGTGTTACGAGCCGGTCGGCGGGGCGCCACCGCCACTCGGGGCGGAGTCGTTGTTGCATGTGCGGTGGCAAGTGATGCCCGCATCGGGCGGCGTGTGCGCATCACTTGCTCGGTATGAGGGGCAGCTATCGGACGAGTCGGACCGCGACCAGAGGGGCGTGCGGGAAGATCTTCTCCGTACCGTCGGGCATGAACCCGTTACGGCGATAGAAGCTGTGGGCGCGGGGATTGTCCTCGGCAACCCACAGTTGAGCGGGTTCTCCGACGAGAACGGCATCGAGAAGTAGTTGCCCGGCACCGCTTCCGTGGTGTTCGGGGAGGAGATAGAGGGTGTAGAGCTGGAGGTCTCGGACGGGGTCGTCGTCCTCGATCGGTGGGCCGGCAGCAGCGAACCCGACGATGTCTCCGTGTGTTTCGGCGACGCGGAGTCGTGGCGGACGGTGCAGCCCGTTCAGTACGGAGCGCCACATGGCTGTGCGCTGCTCGAGCGCGGTGGCGTCGAAGTACGAGCTGGGGAGGAGGCTGCCGTAGGTTGCCTGCCAGGTGGCGACCTGCACTCGAGCGATCGCCTCGGCATCGGCGGGCTCCGGTTCCCGCACGTGAAACCTCGCAGCCTCCTGCACGGTTCGAGACTACCGTTCGTCCCGAACATGACGGCGCAGACGTGCATCGCTCCGTCTACGGACGTCCGGAACTGTCTGGCGCTCACCGTGGGGCCCGACGCTCGAGGGCACCGGCCGCGGCGACAGCGACCACCCTTCGGCCGCGGGGCGTGAGTTCGAGTTCGGCACCCCGATCGGGGAGCCGGCGATCACCACGGATCTGTTGCTGCACCGGCGTGGTGCAGTGTATGTCACTGTGTGCGAACGGGATTGCGGCCGACCGGCCGTCGAACAGTCGATGGTCCGTTCGGCCGTCCCGGACCACTGTGCCGCCCGACCCAGGGTGACGAAAGGGGTGGTGCTATGGATGTATTCGGATTCGAGTGGGGCCCGGAAATCACTGGAACAGTATTGTATCGAAAACGCGTACGTTCTAGAATCGGGGTATGGCCACGGTCGAGTACGACTCGACGGCCGGCGGCTCCGGAACTCGCCGGTACCGCTCTTCGCTGCGCCGGATGCAGGCAGCCCAGACGCGGAGGGTCGTGCTCGAGGCCGCCACCCGCTTGTTCGCCGAGCGCGGCTGGGTCGGCACCGGGATGCGCGAGGTCGCGCGGACCGCCGGGGTGTCCGTCGAAACCGTCTACGCAACGTTCGGATCCAAGGCGGATCTGTTGAAGTCGGCGCTGGACGTCGCCGTCGTCGGCGACGACGCGCCGGTGCCACTGGCCGCCCGGCCCGCCTACACGGAGATCGGTTCCGGACGAACGACCGGCGAGCGCATCGAGATCACCGCGCGCATGATTGCCCTGATCAACGCGCGCCTCCATCGCCTGGCCGCGGCACTGCGCCAGGGGGCGACGGTCGATCCCGCGCTCGCCGCGGTGGTTGCCGATCTGGAGCGGCAACGCAGGCTCTCGATCGCCGACGTCGCCGGCGTGATTCTGGGCCGCCACCCGGATCCCGGTCAGGTCGACGAATTGTGGGTTCAGGCCGGGGACCAGGTCTACGCCCTTTTCATCGAAGGATGCGGCTGGAGTCGGGTCCGCTACGAGGCGTGGCTCATCGACCGCATCGAAGAAATTCTCGATCGCCCGGGGTGAGACTCGGGTGCCCATGGCTGGAGACGAACATGACAACCGACACTCTGCCCCCTGCCGACACGCGGATCATGCGTGTCGTGCACAGCGCGCTGCGCCGCGATCTGACGCGCGCCGCCCAGGTACTGCGTACCGCGCCTGCGCCCGAACGGACCCAGCGGGTCGCCCTGGCCGATCATCTGGTGTGGATGATGCAGTTCCTGCACCTGCACCACAGCGGCGAGGATCAGGGACTGTGGCCCCTGGTGCGCGCCGTGAACCCGGCCGCCGAGGCCCTGCTCGACGAGATGGACGCCGACCATGCGCGGATCGGCCCCGAGATCGAACGGGTGACCGCTGCGGCCACCGACTACCGTGCCGATCCCGCGGCCCGAGAAGATCTGGTGCATGCCCTCACCGCACTCGAACAGGTACTGCTGCCGCATCTGCAGCGCGAAGAGGACGAGATGATGCCGGTCGTCGCCCGGACCCTGACCCGTCGTCAGTGGGACGAGGTGGAGCAGAAGGTGTTCATTGCCTCGAAGACGAAGCGGGAGTTGGGGATCGAAGCTCACTGGGTGGTCGACGGGGTCGATCGGGAAGACTACGACGTCGCCGTCGGCAAGGTCGGCCCCGCTACTCGGTTCCTGCTGCGGCATGCGTTCGCACGACCGTATCGGCGGGCATGCGCCGCTCGGTGGGGCGCCGACGTCGATGTCGGCCCGCGGCTGCACCGGCCGCCCCGCACCGAGGGGTCGGTGGAACTGCGGATCGACACCCCGGCCCGGCAGCTGTACGACGCGGTCGCCGACGTCACGCGCATCGGGGAGCGCAGCCCCGAGTGCCGCAGCTGCGAGTGGCTGCCGGGACGATCGCCGGGGACGGTGGGGGCCCGCTTCCGCGGACGCAACCGCGCCCATCACACCCGCTGGTCCCGGGTCTGCGAGGTGACCGCCGCCGATCCTGGCGAGAGGTTCGAATTCCACACCGTCTCGGACCGGCGCAACCCGCTCTACCACGACTCGACCACCTGGTCCTACGTGTTCCGGACCGACGGTGACGGGACCCGGGTGACGCACTCGTACCGGATCGACGTACTGCC
Organism: Rhodococcus sp. DMF-1; assembly: GCF_021441945.1. Classification (NCBI taxonomy): domain Bacteria; kingdom Bacillati; phylum Actinomycetota; class Actinomycetes; order Mycobacteriales; family Nocardiaceae; genus Rhodococcus; species Rhodococcus sp. DMF-1. Next base: position 3,624,510 of record NZ_CP090442.1, on the reverse strand, counting down.
GTACCGCCCCCTGCTCGCGCTCTACTCCCGCCTGCATCCGCAGCACCAGGACATGCGGCCACAGATGCGACAGAACCTGGAGACGCTGCGGCGGCAGGCCCGCGCCGGCACGCCTACAGGGCCGACTCCTGCCTCATACACCTGACGCGCATGCCACGCCGATCTGTCCGAAGGGTGCTACGAGGGCTCGGTGCCCTGATCCTGCCGGTGCGACATTTTCGACGTGCACTCCACGAAGGCGCCGACCGCGTCCGCGGTCTGCTCCCGATGGTGTTCGCGGCCGGCCCGGCGAACCGGTCGGACGGCTTCCTCGAGCTGAACCTGCTCGCGTGCGAGGGGTGCATCGATCCCGACGACGAGGAGATCGGCGCGGTGTGGGCCGCCGTGGACCGAGCCGACCGGAAGCTCGCTCCCCGGCAGCATCTGGCGTGACCCCCGGTTCGTCCCGACCGGTGCCGCGATCGAGGCGCTCCCGCGTGGCATCCCCCATGTCGTGCCATGTTCGACGGCCCGGTGCGAGTGGGGATCCGCCTGCGCTGCAGAGGTGGAATAGAAACGGGATTGAAGTGGAAATATTGCGTTATATGGTCGCAGTCGAGACTATATATGAGTGAAGGAGATGTCCGTAGCGGCCGCAGCTGTCGAACTGGGAGTCAGCAGGCGACAGGTCGCCCGCTTGGCTCGCGCCGGCGAAGTGGTGGTAGCGCGTGAGATCGGTGACATGCTGCTCCTGGATGCCGGCTCGGTGCACCGTCGTGCACAGTTGCGCCCGGTCCGCGGGCGGCCCTGGAACGAAGACGTCGCCTGGGCGGCGTTGACGCTGCTGTCCGGGGAGGACGTGGACTGGATACCGGCGGCGCAGATGGCCCGGCTCAAGCACCGGCTCCGGCGATCCAGCGCGCAGGAAGTCGCATTTCTCGCGCGTCGCCGTGCGGCGGTTCATCGCATGCGTGGATGGGCCGGCAGCGCGGCGAACCTCTCCGAGTATCTGGTGCTGACCGGCGCAAGCGCGCTGATACGACGCCGCGTCGCGAGCAAGTTCGGTTTGGCTGCGAGCCGGAGAGGAATCGACGGATATGTACTGGCGGAGGAGTACGACGGTCTTGTCGATCACTTCGGTTTGACCGTCGACGGGGATGGTGACATCACTGTGCGGGCGGTGACGATCGCGGATGCCTTTCGTGGGGGAGAGGTGCCGCTGGCAGCTGTCGCAGTGGATCTGATGGACTCTCTCGACACTCGCGAGCGTAGCGCCGGCACGCGGGTGCTACAGAATTTGCTCGATGACGTCCGGTGACCGGCCGAGATGGGAAGTGCCGGCTCCTGTCGGCGGGTGGACGCCGCCGTGGCCCCAGGTAGCGGAACTGTCCCGGACGATCTCGCGCCCCGTCATCGACCGAAGGTGGCCGGCCGTGAGGTATTCGCCGTGCCTGCAGGAACTTCGGCTCTCCGCAAGACCGTCGACTGCATCGTCGAGTACGACGACGGATCGATCCGGCTGAGCGTTCCTGACGTCCTCGGTGCGCTGGTGCTGAAAGGTGCTGCCTACAAGGAGGACGCACGGGACCGAGCGCGGCACCTCGACGACGCGGTGGTGTCGGCGTGTGCGATGAACGATCCGTTGGGCGACAGCCTACGCATGGAAGGCAGTGATCGTGGACGGGTCCGGGTCTTGGCCGACGCATTGGCCGCAGAGTCGCATCCGTCCTGGTTGCAGGTTCCCGAACAGTTCCGAAGTCAGGGGTGCCACGCACTTCTTCGAGTGGTCGAAGAGCCGAAGCCTGTTCCGCCGCAGCGGAGACTGGGGAGGTAGGGGCGAGCGCAATGTGCTCGGTGGCAGCAATTCCGTTGCTCTGGGACGATTTCCGCCAGAGACGTCACGAAGACGTTCCACGTGCGCTGCCCTCGGCTCCGCAAGAGAATTGCTGAGCCATCCGTGGCGTGTCGACGAGGACCGAGAGCCGGTGAACCGACGAGACGCGTTACCGCGAAAAGCGCTCCGTCACCATCTCGATCCCCGAGACGGCAACCGACGAAGTCCTACCGGAGCGGCTTCAGAAAGTCGAAGAACCCGGGTGTGTGCACCTGCCGCAGCCGGGTGAGCTTGCGGTAGCTGATCAACCACACGCCGTCGACCTTCCGGTACTCCTCGTGGTAGTGGCCCCAGCCGTGCAGGTGTTCCTCGACCGACCCGTTCGTCCACCACAGTTCGTCCTCCATCGCCCAGATCCCGGTCGCGGTGGTGTCGCCGGTGAGGGTGATCTCGGGAGTGTGACCGTGGTGCGCACTGGTGACCGGAGTGCCTCCGTCGAGCAGGTTCTCGATGGCGCGCCGCAACGGTTCGCGGCCCACGACCCGATTGGACCGTCCACCGGTGCGCGGCTGGGTGTCCTCGGGCAGGCCGCCCCAGGTCTCGCTCACCACGTCCTCGGTGTGCAGGGTGGGGTACAGATCCCACTGCTTGGTGTCCATCACCCGCAGCCGTGCGGCGAAGAGCCGCTTGATCTCCTCGACGGCCAGCAGTTGTTCCGCGGCGCTCGGTGTCAGGCCCGCGTCGGTCTGTGTCACGAAGGTTTTCCCCTCACTCGGATCGGAGCAACGTCACTTCACGGTCGGCGGTGAGATCGACGACCAGTTCCCGGCGCGAGATGCGCCAGCCTTCCGGCTCGCGCCGGTACTCGTCCCGATAGCGGACGGACACCGTGTAGTCCCGGTAGCCGTCGCCGCTCGGGTACACGTGGTGCGCCTCGCAGTACAGCTCGCCCCGGGCGCGGTCGCCGTCGAGGTCGATCACGTGCTGGCCGAGGACGTGGCGTGTGGAGTGCAGGTGCGCGACCGCGGCGAGCACCCCGTCGGCGATCGGTCCGGCACCGGTGAGCACCGGGTCGTGTCCGCGACGGACCAGCCCGGGCGGCTGCACGAACTCGGCGTCGTCGGTGAAGAGCGAACGCAGCACGGCCGGCTCGCGGCGGTCGACGGCACGGGCGTACCGTGCGACGACGTCCGTGAGCGCGAGGCGATCCTCGAGTGGGCTGCTCATGCGGGCATTCTCCATCGCTCGACGTCCGGCGCGCGCTCGTCGTCCCACTGATCGGTCGGCGACGAGGCCGCTCCGGGGCGGGTGAAGCGCAGGACCGGGCAGCTGCCCGGGTGGTCGGCGACGGTCACGACGAGACCGGGGTGGTCGGTGACGGCGGGCAGCAGCGCGGCGTACGTCGTCGCAAGCGCGTCGGCGAACGTGCGCCGGTGCGGACTCACCGGTCCCGCAGCGCCGGGGCGCAGCACGGACGTCGTCGCGGTCCCGCCGGGCGGCGACGCGTGGTGCTCGCCGGTGACCACGACGTGGTCGAAGCGGTCGGCGGTGATCTGATCGTCGTGGTTCTCGATCCCGACGAGCACCGCGATGTGGGCGGGGTCGAGGAGGGACTCGGCGGCGTCCGCCAGCACTCGCACCGTGCGCGGCAGCCCGTGGGCCGGCATCAGCACGGCGCGGTGGCCGGTGCCGATCGCGCTGACCCACGGTCCCAGCAGCGAGAACAGGGGTGCGGTGCGGCTTCCCACGATGGCCACCGTCCCGGCGTCGTGGTGCGGGCCGCAGTGCCACAGCGCCCCCGACGGCCCGGGTATCCGGTAGGTGGGCCGACCGGCGCTACCCCAGCCTTCCAACGACTCCCGCACCCGGTGCAGTGCCGTCAGGGACGTGAGGATGTCGTCCATGACCACGTGGGTCGGCAGTTGTCCGTCGAAGTCGGCGTGGACCGCCTCGGTGAGCGGCTTGTGGTGCTGCACGAGCAGATCGATCATGGCGCGGACGGGCCGGACCCGGTGGCCCGGATCGGTGGCCGACGCCGTGGACGGCGTCCGGCGCTGCCGATCGAGCACAGCGGAAAGTTGCTCGGGGAACGAGGATCCCATGGAGGCCTCCTGTCGTCACCGCCGCGCACCCGCCCCGTTCGGGTCAGGTCAGCGACGCTTCGTGGATCGCGCGGTCGAATTCGGGCAGCGGCCCCCCGGCTTGCAGGGTGGTCGCGAGGGCCGGGTCGGCCAGGTGCAGGCGGCCGACGGCGATCAGGTCGAATTCGCCGCTGTCGATCCGTCGTTCCACCTCGTGGACGTTGTCGTCGATCGGTGCCGAGCCGCTGATCCGGCTCTCCCGCAGCGACTTGCCGATGCCGACGCTGCCGACGGCCATGGTGGTCACGCCCGTCAGCTGCTTGGCCCAGCCGGCGAGCGAGAGGTCGCTGCCCTCGAAGGCGGGGGTGTCGAAACGGCGGATGCTCGCGTCGAGGATGTCGACGCCGGCCTCGACGAGAGCGCCGAGGATCACCTTCAGCTCGTCGGGCGTCTCGGCGATGCGCGCGGTGTAGTTCTGCTGCTTGTGCTGCGAGAAGCGGAACACGATGGGCAGATCGTCGCCGATCTCGGCGCGGATGGCCGCCACGACGGCCGCGGGGAATCGGGTGCGCCGCTCGAGGTCACCGCCCCACGCGTCGGTCCGGGTGTTGGTGCCCTCCCACAGGAACGAGTCCAGCAGGTAGCCGTGCCCGCCGTGCAGCGCGATGCCGTCGAATCCGGCCTCGGCGGCTGCGGCGGCGGCGCGAGCGTAGGCCGCGATCACGTCGGCGATGTCCTGCTCGGTCATCGCCTCCGTCGGCCGGGTGGCCCACGCGACGTAGTCCTCCGGGTACGAGGTGATGCCCAGGGCGCCCCAGCTGCCCGACGGACGCATCGGCTTCAGTGCGGGATCGACCGCGCTCATCGCGCCCCACAACGGTCCGACGTGCCACAACTGCGGGACGATCCGGCCCCCGGCGTCGTGTACTTCGTCGACGACCCGGCGCCACCCCGCGAGTGCCTCGGTGCCGTGCATGCGCGGAACACGCGGATTGTCCACGGCCGTCGGGTGATCGATGGCGACACCCTCGGTGACGATCAGGCCCGTCCCACCCGCGGCCCGCCGCCGGTAGTAGGCGGCGACGTCCTCACCCGGCACACCGTCGATCGAGTACGACCGCGTCATCGGTGACATCACGATGCGGTTCGCCAACTCGAGCGAACGCACACGGAGCGGGCGGAAGAGCGGGGAGGAGGAAGCCATGCGGTCGAAACCCTCTCTCGGACGGTACGGACGTGGCTGCCGTGCGGCAGACCGGATATGGATGCGGCCCGCCGGCCGGGTACGACACCGGCCGGCGGGCCTGTAGGACGCAGATTTCCACGCGGCACCGCCCCTGTCGATCGGGTGTCCCACTCAGTGCGATGGAACCCGGCGCGAGGGAACCCCGCTCACCGCAGCTTGATGCTGCCCCCGTCGGCCATCAGCGTCTGCCCCGTCATGTACTTCGAGTCGTCGGAGGCGAGGAACACCACCACCGGCGCGATGTCCGTCTCCGGGTCGCCGATGCGCTGCAACGGCACCTTCGCCGCCGCGGCGGCCGCCCGGTCGGGGAACGCCTGCTGCCAGGCCTGCACGCCTTCGGTCGCGGCGAACGGGCACACGACGTTGACGCGGATGCCGTCGGCGGCCCATTCGTTCGCGGCCACCCGGCTGACCGCCCGGATCGCCTCCTTCGCCGCCGCGTACGACGTCTGCGTCGGCATGCCGTCGAGGGCGGACCCGGAGCCGAAGTTGACGACGGAACCCCGGGCCTGCTTGAGCTGCGGGTAGCAGGCCTGCATGAGGTGCACGGTGGGGTAGAACCCCGTGCCGAACGACAGCTCGAACATCTCCGGGGTGTGCTCGACCAGCAGTGCCTGGCGCGACGCGTGCGCGTTGTTGACCAGGATGTCGATGCCGCCGAACGCCGCGACGGCGGCGTCGCGGATCTGGTCCGCGCTCTCGCGCCGGGAGATGTCGGCCTGCAGGAACTTCGCCTCACCGCCGGCCCCGGTCAGCTCGGACTCGAGCGCGCGCCCCCGATCGTCGTCGACGTCGACGAACAGCACGCGGGCGCCCTCGCGGACGAACACGCGGGTCACCGCGCGGCCGATCCCGCCCGCACCGCCGGTGACGACGGCGGTCTTCCCGCGCAGTTTCACGGCCACGTCCCTTCCACTCATGCGCCGACGGGGTCGCCCGTGGCGAGCGCGACCTTCTCCAGTTCGGCCACACTGTAGGCGGCGTAGGTCTCGTACGGGCCGCGACCGGAGAAGTAGGACGAGAGCTGGTCACCGAGTTCGTCGACGGTGAACGCGGAGCCCGCGGCGTCGAAGCGGTGCTCGACCTTGGGGGCCTCCATGAGCGCGACCATCTTGCCGTACACGACGAAGACCTGACCGTTGACCTCGTCGGAGGCGGGGGAGGCGAGGTACCGGACCAGGGTGGCCACTCGCTCGGGCGCGAGCGGGTCCAGACCCGACGCGCCGGTGTTGTTCTCGCCGAATGCGTCCGCAGTCATGGCCGTGCGGGCGCGCGGGCAGATGGCGTTGGCCCGCACCCCGTACCGCGACAGGCCCTGGGCGGTCGACAGGGTCAGGGCGGTGATGCCGGCCTTGGCGGCCGAGTAGTTGGGCTGCCCGGCCGAGCCGAACAGGAACGCCTCGGAGGAGGTGTTGATCACGCGGCCGTAGACGGGGCCGTTCGCGTCCTTCGACGCCTGCCGCCAGTGCACGGCCGCGGCGCGCGACGTCGCAGCGTGGCCCTTGAGGTGCACCCGGATCACGTCGTCCCAGTCCGACTCGGACAGGTTGAAGATCATCTTGTCGCGCAGGATGCCGGCGTTGTTGACCAGGATGTCCATCGATCCGAACTCGGTGACCGCGGTGCGGACGAGTTCCTCGCCGAGCGCCCAGTCCGAGACGTCGCCGGTGACGGCGACGGCGCGGCCTCCGGCGGCGCGGATCTCGTCGACGACGTCGTGGGCGGCGGCGCCCATGTCGTTGACGACGACGGCGGCCCCGGCGTCGGCGAGGGCGAGGGCTTCGGCACGGCCGAGGCCGGCGCCTGCTCCGGTGACGACGGCGGCGCGGCCGTCGAGGGTCAGGTTCTGGGTCATGATGGGCTCCTTGGGTCCGTGCGGGAGTGCAGAACGGTGACTGAAAACTAGTATTCATTCTAGTACCTGCACAAGGGTGTTCTCCGGCCGCACTCTCGCGAGCCGAGGGTGTTCCCGTAAGTCCGCAGGCAACCGTGGGGCCTGGCCTTCGCGTCATCATCCGGCCGTTGATCCCGGAACAGGAATATGTTCTACTGAATTTGCTGTGATCCGCGGCACACCCGCGACGATCGCGTGGTCGTGCGCGTCCTGCCCCACCCACGAACCCCGGAAGGACCCGCGATGTCTCTGAACCTGGCCGATCTCACCGAGGCCGTCGTCGATGCGATACCCGACCGGACGGCCCTGATCTGCGGGGACGAGTCCCGGACGTACGCCGAGTTCGACGCGCGCGCCAATCGGGCCGCGCACCACCTCGCGGCCGTCGGAGTGACGGCAGGTGATCATGTGGGCCTGCACATGCGCAACAGCCTCGAGTTCCTGGAGGTCATGTTGGGCTGCTTGAAGATTCGCGCGGTGCCCGTGAACGTCAACTTCCGCTACGTGGGTGCCGAGCTCGTGCACCTCTACACCGATGCGGACCTCGTGGCACTCGTGGTCGACGACGAGTTCGCCGACGTCGCGGCGCAGGCCGTGCCGCACACCTCACGGCTGCGGCACATCACCGTCGTCGGAAGCGCCGAGACGGCGGCGCTCGAGCAGGCCGCGGCAGCTGTGGACGCGACCGTGGCGCGGTACGCGGAGGCGGTGGAGAGCGCCTCGGGGGAGAGGGATTTCGGTGCGCGGAACGGCGACGACCGGTACATCCTCTACACCGGCGGCACGACGGGCATGCCCAAGGGCGTGATGTGGCGGCACGAGGACTTCTACTTCGCGGCGCTGGCCGGCGGCAACCCCTACGGCGAACCGCACCGCAGCCCTGCCGATCTCGCCGCGGCCGCCGCGGCCAACGAGCACCCGATGTCCTATCTCGTCACGGCGCCGCTCATGCACGGGGCCGCGATGTACTCGGTGCTGATGGGGCTGTTCACGGGTGCGAAGCAGGTGCTGATGCGGTCGTTCGATCCGATCGAGGCGCTGCGCCTGATCGACCGGCACCGGATCGCGATCGTGATGGTGGTCGGCGACGCCATCAGCCGGCCGCTGGCCGACGCGGTCGCCGCCCGCGGCACGGAGTTCGATCTGAGCTCTCTGCTGGTCATCGGCTCCGGCGGGGCGCTGTGGTCGGCGAGTGTGCGCGCACACCTGGCGGAGCTGCTGCCGAACGTCTACCTGCGCAACTCCTTCGGCTCGTCGGAGGCGGGCGCGACCGGCACCCTCGACGCCGGCTCCGACGGCCGTGCGCGGATCTCCCCGTCGCCGACGCTGCGGGTGGTCGACACGGATCTGGCCGAGGTCGAGCCCGGCTCGGAGACCATCGGTTACCTCGCCCGCATCGGCCACGTCCCCCTCGGCTACTACAACGACCCGGACAAGTCCGCGGCGACGTTCCCCGAGCGTGACGGTGTGCGCATGTGCCTGCTCGGGGACCTGGCCACCGTGGAGCCGGACGGTGCGATCGTCGTGCTCGGCCGCGGGTCGGCCTGCATCAACACCGGCGGCGAGAAGGTCTACGCGGAGGAGGTCGAGGAAGCCGTCAAGAGCCATCCGGCCGTCCTCGACGCCGTGGTGGCGGGGATCCCGGATCCGCTTCTGGGCGAGCGGGTCTCGGTGGCCGTCCAGTTCCGTCCCGGTGTGGACGCGCCCACGGCCACGGAACTGGCCGACCACTGCCGGACCCTGATCGCCGGGTACAAGATCCCGAAGACGATCGTGCCGGTTCCCGAGGTGCTGCGTTCGCCCGCCGGGAAGGCGGACTACCGGTGGGCGAGGGCGACGCTCGAGAACGCGACCGTCGACGCCTGACGTCGTCGGACGAGGAACGGCCGGCCCCACATTCGGTGCCGGCCGTTCCCGGTGTCCGGGGCGGGTCAGCGACCGGCGCGGGCGAGCAGCTCGCGCGACTCGTCGCGGCCGTCGAGCACCCGGGCGGTGCGTCTGCGGATCCGCCACCGGCCGTCGTTCTTGACGAGTTCGAAGCGGTTGGCCGTCACGCGCCAGACCCGGAAGCCGTTCTCGTCGTGGCGCAGCAACTGCGAATGGCAGGTGGCCACGGCCGTGTCACCCTCGACCCGGATGTGCACGGGATCGAGGAGGTGTCCGCATCCTTCGTGGATGTAGTCCTGGTGCGGCCGTGTGCGCACCATCTCCATGATCTCCTTGCGGCCGTTCATGGTGCGCATGTCGACGTCGTAGACGGCGTCCTCGGTCCACAGTTCGCCCACCGCGTCGGCGTCGCCGGCATCGACGGCCGGGCCGTAGGCGGTGACGATCTCCTGGACGGCGATCTTGTCCTCGAGGAGCTGGACGCGGGCGAGGAGGGACCGGACGAGTTCTGCGGTGTCGGTCTCTGCGGTGTCGGTCTCTGCGGTGTCGGTCATGGGGTCTCCTGTTCGGATGGTTCGGCCGGGGCGAAGTCCAGCCCCAGATCGGTGCCGAGTGCCCGCAGGCACTCGAGTTGTTCGCAGTAGTGTTCGACGCCGGTCGCGGCGACGGTCGCTCCGACCACGGTGGCGCCGGCCTCGCGACGGCGATCCAGCGACCGGGCGGTGCGCTCGCGCGCGCCCAGCGGGTCGAGGGGCGCACCGGTGTCGAGGACGACGTCGAAGCCCTCCGGGCGGTCCACCCGGCCGAGCATCGCGGTCAGGTCGGGCAGGGGCAGGCCGAACGGCACCCAGCCGTCGCCGTGGGCGACGGCGCGGCGCAGCGAGCGCAGCGTGCGGCCCCCGATCCACAGCGGGACGCGGGGTTGGACGGCGTGCGGCTCGACGAGCAGGTTCTGGAATTCGTAATAGGACCCGTGGTACTCCGGCAGTCGTCGGGACAGTGCGGCGCGCAACGCGGCCAGGGCGTCGTCGGCGCGGGCGCCCCGGTCCTCGAACGGTGCGTCGAGGAGGTCGAACTCCTCGCGCAGGCTGCCCACCCCGAGGCCGAGCGTCAGCCGGCCGCCGCTGAGGACGTCGAGGGTGCCGTAGCGCTTGGCGATCTCGAGCGGGTGGTGGTAACCCAGGACGAGCACCTGAGTGGCGAGCCGGATGCGTTGCGTCCGGGCAGCGAGATAGCTGAGCGTGGCGAGGGGGTCCCAGTAGGTGCCCCCGCGGGTGGCCGCCACGTCCACCGGGACGGCGACGTGTTCGCTGCAGGTCAGATGGTGGAAGCCAAGGAGATCGGCGGTTCGGGCCACCCGGGCGAGGTCGTCGATGCCGGCGGTGCGTTCCCACGGTGAGTGCACGCCGGGGTGCTGGACCACGACGGGGCTGACGATTCCGATGCGCATGCGAGCCTCACCGCTGCCGGGACTGGGAGGGTGTCGGTCCGTTGTACCGGACGGCATCGTTTCGTCGCGGCCGACGTTCCGATCAGCGGGATCCGCGTCGACCGCGGACGCGAGGCGCGTCAGGGTCGCAGGGGGAGATTCGCGCCGCCGATCACTACTGGCGGCGAGAGTGAGCTGATACACTTTCAGAATTCATTTCAGTTTTCCCGCTCCCATCCGGGGCAGAAGTATCGGGAGGCCGCAGATGGCAGTCGTCGAAGCAACGGAACCGACAGCTACCACCGCCCCGCGGCGCGACGTGCCGCCGTCGATGGTCGAACGGATGACGCTCATCCTCGACGCGTTCGAGGGCAGGTCCTCGCGCCTGACGCTGGAGGAGGTGGCCTGCCGCACCCGGCTGCCCCGCTCGACCGTGCACCGCATCCTCGATCAGCTCGTGAAGCTGAACTGGGTCGACCACGCATCCTTCGGCTACTGCCTCGGCCGGCGGGCGCTCGGTCTCGGCGGCGGGGACGGTGGCCACGGGGAGATCCGGGCGTCGGCGGCGCCGCTCCTGCACGAGCTGCACATGCAGACCGGCATGGTGGTCCACCTCGCCGTCCTCGACGGCGCCGAGAGCGTCTACCTCGACAAGGTCGGCGGCCGCTTCGCCGCGGCGCTGCCCTCGCGGGTCGGCGGCCGGGCCCCGGCGTACACCACCGCCGGTGGCAAGGCGATGCTGGCCTGGCTCGAACCCGAGCGCGTCGACGACCTGTACGAGCGGCGCCTGGCCCGCCGCACCGAGCACACCATCGGTGACCTCGCGACCCTGCACCAGGAACTCAGCCGGATCCGGCAGAGGCGCGGTCTGTCGTTCGAGCGCAGCGAGTCCGTGCGCGGCGTCGCGTGCGTCGCCGTCGCTGTGCGCGGGCACGACGGTCCGGTCGCCGCGATCTCGCTGTGCGGCGACGCCCGCACCGCGCAGCTCGAGCGGGTCGCACCCCTCGTGGTGGACGCCGCCCGAGAGGTCTCCCGCAGCCTCTACCCCGAACTCGGCGCCCCGCGCCGGGGCCGCCGGGCGCCCGAACCGCCCGAGAGCACGTGGTCCCCGGACGCGATGGACCGGCTGCTGTCGGTCCAGAGCGGTCAGTGGCTCTGAGGGACTTGTTCGAGGCCTCATGCCGCGAGCTGGCTGCGGTGGTGGGCTTCGTGCCGGTCTCGTCCTGAGGGTCCCGCTTCGACGCGTGCCGCGTCGGTGCCCTACGGACCCCTCGCTCCGTCCCGGCCCGCGAACAGTGCCCGAGGTGAGTGCTTGAGTCGGGTGTCCGCCCCCGGTCGCGGTGGGATACTGGACGAGGGGTGACGGTTCCCGACGGAGGAGTTCTGCGATGACCGAGACCGACCACCGCGAGCATGCAGGCCACGACCACACCCATGGCGAGGGTTGCGGGCATGTGGCCGTTCCGCACGGCGACCACATGGACTACATCCACGAGGGGCACCGGCACGCCGCGCACGAGGGGCACTACGACGACCACTGACCGGCAGGACTCGCCCCGGGGCGCAACCGACCCGCGCATCCGGGAGTTCTGTGAGCGCAATCTGCACTGGAGATGGGTGCTGCCGGGCGGGATCTGCAGCATCGGGGCACTGCTGGGGGTCACACCGATCCGTGTCGCGGTGGTCGGCGCCTGGCTGATCCTGCTGGGTATCGCGGTGTTCTCTTTGCTCCACCGGCCGATCGGAGCATCGGTGGCCTCGTTCGGCCTCGGAGTGCTGACACCGGCCGCCGTTCCGACGGCGCTGGATCTGCTCGACTCGCTGTGAGTTCCATTCATGGTCTGGGAACCACGGCACCGGCCCACTCCGGGGAGGGCGACAGCGGCCGCCGCCGAACTCGGGGTCGACGAATCGCAGGGCGAGGTCCGAGGCCACGCTCGACGTCGCACACCGACTCCCACGGGGTGCGTGGTGGCGATGGTCGGGACGGGACCGACGATGCCCCCGGCCCTGGCCGTCGCCGGCGGCCCGGTCGCACGGATGGTGATCGAGATCGCCGATGTCGCTATCTGCGCGTGCACCTCTTCTTCACGCAACAGGCGGCAGCCGTCGCGTTGCGCCGCGCTCTGGGCCCGTCGGCTGCGGACCGGCTCGTCGAGTTCGACGCCTTCGTGCCGCACCTGCGCTCGGCCGCGGACGTCACCGCTACCGACGCGCTGTTGCAGTGCCGCGGGGACGCCGGCGCGCCGCACGTGATCTCCGAATTCGTCTCTGCCCGCGACGAACATCCCCGGGGCCTCGCCCTCGCCTCGGTCGTCACTACCGTCGACGCCCTGACATTGTGGGATATGTTGGTTGCCCCTGCCCTGTACCGGAGGCGAAACCCGGGGGCGTCGCTCGTGGCGACCGCGACGCAGATCGAGCACGCCACCGTCGTGGTGTTCACCGCATGGACATCGCTGGCAGTGGACGATCTCCATCTGCTCGTGGCGCTGGTCGGGCACCTGAACCCGGCGGCGACGGTGGTGCTGCTCGGAGCCGACGCCCCCTTGGCGCTCGATCGGCACGGATTCGACGACGCCGAGGCGAGCCTCAACCGCGCGGGTTGGATGCACGTGCTCAGCGACACCTTCGCCCCGCGCAGTGTCCACGCACGGGTGTCCACCTTCCGGTATCAGAATCTTCGCCCGTTTCATCCCGGCCGTCTGGCTGCGTTGTTCGATGCAGGTCCGGACTCGCCTGTCGGGGCGAATGTGGTACGGGCGGTGGGCTTCTGCCAGCTTGCATCGCGCCCCCACACGGTGGTGCTGTGGGATCAATGTGCCACCGCGTTGCAGTTCACGGCCATGCACACCGACACCGACGCCTGCGCGGAGGAATCGCTCGCCTTCGGCCAGGACATCGCATTCTTCGGCGTCGACCTCGATCCTGCCCGGCTGCAGGACGTGCTGGATGCGTGCATCCTCGATGACGACGAGTTTCTTGCCGGGCCTGCAGGCTGGACGGCTCTGCCGGATCCGCTGCCGCGGCGGGAGACGTAGATCCCGTGCCCGCGCCGGGGCCCGGCGCTGGTGCGGTCCCGGGCTGGTCCGGGAGCAGACTCGGGTGACCGTGGGCCGGTCGGGTAGCAGCGGTGTTCACCGCATCGGCGGAAACACCAGATTCTCGCTGCTGCGGCCGTCGCTACGCGCCGGGTGGCCATCGAACGCTGAGTTCGTCAGGAAAACCGTGGTATTCACCAGGGACATCACCGAATCGGGCAAACCGGCACATCGGCGCCATCGGCGATGTCGTCGTCGCAGGGACCCTGTCGGGGCCTCGGATCGATCCGTCCCCTTTCCCGGGTGCTCTCCCGCTTTTCCATGGGCGGTATCCAGCCCGCGCGCGTTCCGTGCGGCGACCGACCCGGCTGCGACCGCGAGTGTTCGTGCCGGGCCCGGGCTGCAATCCGCCGCAACGTTGAGCGGGCTCGCTCCCTCTCCCTACATTCGTGACCCGGGTTACACGGCGTGAGACGAGGACCGTCCCGAAGTCTCGTCACGCTCGGGGCTCGGCCCTGTGCGGCAGGCCCTCAGGCAGAAAGTAGAGGAGAGCAATGGCGCTGAACAAGAGTGCATTACTGAGCGCGTATCGGAAGATGTCGGAGATCCGCGAGTTCGAGGACCGGTTGCACGAGGAGAACGCGACCGGCGACATCCCGGGGTTCATCCATCTGTACTCGGGGCAGGAAGCGATCGCCGTCGGTGTGTGCGAGAACCTGCACGACACCGACTACATCGGCTCCACCCACCGCGGGCACGGCCACTGCATTGCCAAGGGGTGTGACCTCGACGGGATGATGGCCGAGATCTTCGGCAAGAACGACGGATTGTGCCACGGCAAGGGCGGATCGATGCACATCGCCGACCTGTCGGTGGGCATGCTCGGCGCGAACGCGATCGTCGGCGGTGCCCCGTCGCTGGCGATCGGCGCTGCGCTGAGCGCCAAGACCCTGGGGAACGGCGGTGTCGCGGCCTCGTTCACCGGCGACGGCGGATCCAATCAGGGCACCGTGTTCGAGGCCATGAACATGGCGGTCGTGCTCGAGTTGCCGATCGTCTTCGTCATCGAGAACAACGGATTCGGTGAGGCCACCGGCCGCGACTATGCGGTCGGCACACCGAGTATCGCTGCGCGCGCCGCGTCGTTCGGGATGCCCGCCACCACCGTCGACGGTACCGACTTCTTCGAGGTCCACGAGGCGGCGCGCGAGGCGGTCGAGCGCGCCCGCAGGGGAGGCGGTCCTTCCACCATCGAGGCGGTGGCACACCGCTGGCACGGCCACTTCGAGGGCGACGCCCAGCTGTACCGCACCGCGGACCAGGTCGCCGAACTCCGAAGAACCCACGATCCGCTGGTGAAGTTCCGCGCGAAGGTCGACGGCAAGAAGGTCACCGCGAAGGAACTCGATGCGATCGACGCCGAGGCTCGTGAACGGGTCGAGGTCGCCGTCACGAAGGCGCGCGCTGCCGAATACCCGCCGCTGACGAACCTGCTGACCGACGTCTACGTGTCGTACTGAGAGAGAGAACGAAAATGACCACGTCGAAGACGACATATCGCGAAGCGATCAAAGCCGCACTCGCACAGGAGATGCAGCGGGACGCGACGGTCGTGCAGATCGGTGAGGACCTGCGCGGCGGTCACGCCGGCACCAATCCGGAGCTCGAGTCCGGGAAGGTGGAGGCGTTCGGCGGTGTGCTGGGGGTGACGAAGGGTCTGTGGACCGAGTTCGGTTCCGACCGTGTCATCGACACCCCGATCACCGAGTCCGCGATCATCGGCATGGCAGCCGGCGCTGCTCTGACCGGGCTGCGACCGGTGGCCGAGTTGATGTTCATGGACTTCTTCGGAGTCTGCTACGACGCGCTCTACAACCAGGCCGCGAAGTTCCGGTACATGTTCGGCGGCAAGGCCCGTACCCCGATGGTGGTGCGGGGCATGATCGGCGCCGGATTCTCCGCTGCCGCCCAGCACTCGCAGTCACCGTACAACGTGTTCGCCGCCGTTCCCGGCCTCAAAGTCGTCGCCCCGTCGAACGCCTACGACGCCAAAGGCCTGCTGATCCAGTCG
This sequence comes from Rhodococcus sp. DMF-1, assembly GCF_021441945.1. NCBI lineage: Bacteria > Bacillati > Actinomycetota > Actinomycetes > Mycobacteriales > Nocardiaceae > Rhodococcus > Rhodococcus sp. DMF-1. Next base: position 3,609,048 of record NZ_CP090442.1, on the reverse strand, counting down.
ATTCGCGACGATGATCCGGTCGTGTTCTGCGAACACAAGACACTCTACGACGTCAAGGGCGAGGTTCCGGACGAGCCGTACACGATCCCGTTCGGTGTCGCCAACTACACCCGTGAGGGCACGGACGTCACGATCATCGCGCTGTCGGCGATGGTGAACGCCGCCAACACCGCCGCGGACAAGCTGGCAGCCGAGGGGATCTCCGTCGAGGTCGTCGACCCCCGCACGGTGTCGCCCCTCGACGAGGAGGGCATCCTCGAATCCGTCGCCTCCACCGGCCGGGTAGTGATCGCCGACGAGTCCGCGGCGCGCTGCGGGTTCGGTCACGACGTCGCCGCGCTGATCGCGACGCGTGCGTTCGGGTCACTGAAGGCGCCGATCGAACTGGTCACCCCGCCGCACACTCCGGTGCCGTTCTCCCCGGTCCTCGAGCAGGCGTGGCTGCCGAACGCCGCTCGGATCGAGGCCGCCGTCCGCAAGGTTGTGAGTGCCTGACATGAGTGAGATCAAACTGATCGAAGTTCCCAAGTGGGGCCTGTCCATGGAGGAAGGCACCGTGGCGGAGTGGCTGGTCGAGGAGGGAGCGTCCTTCTCGAAGGGCGACCTGATCTGCGAGATCGAGACCAGCAAGATCGCCAACCAGTTGGAGGCGCCGTTCGACGGGGTGCTCCGACGGGTCGTCGCCAAGGCGGGGGAGACGTTGCCGGTCGGTGCGGTGCTGGCGGTGTCGGCCGAGGCCGCGGTCTCGGACGCCGAAATCGAGGAATTCCTCGCCGGCATCGGGGCAGATCAGGTGCCGGCACCGGCCGAGTCGGGGCGGTCACCGGGCGGGCAGCCCACCGTCGCGCCGTCGGATCTCGAGAGCAGCCCACCGGCGCCGGCGGCCCACGAATCGGTACCGGTGACCGGGGCGGCCACCGGGTCCCGTCAGCGTCCCGGTGCGACGATCGTTCCCGATGCCCTGCGCGGACGGACGAACGGTGACGTGTTTGCGACCCCGCACGCCCACCGCCTGGCAGACGAGTTGTCGATCGACCTGGCCCGTGTGACAGGGACCGGCCGGGGCGGCCGGATCTCCGTTGCCGACATCCACGACACGATCCGGGCGGGCGGTGGAACCGTCGCACCACAGCCGTCGCCGACGCCGTCAGGTATTCCGGGACGTTCCTTCGAGGACGACACCGCCGTCCCGGCCACCCCCGTGGCCCGACGTCTGGCCGCATCCCTCGGGATCAATCTGCACGACTGCCGCGCCACCGGCTCACGCGGCCGGGTGTGTGAGGCCGACGTTCGCGAGGCCGAGCGCCGGTTCCGGCTGCAACCGGAAGTCGTCCCAGCGCCCGAACCCGTCGCGGAGGCGGAGTTCGAGACGATTCCGTTCACGGCGATGCGCAAGGCGATCGGGCAGCGGTTGCAGGAGTCGAAGCGCAGCGCCCCGCACTTCCGGCTCACCGCGGACCTGCAGATCGACGACCTTCTCGCCTTGCGGACGAAGATCAATGCGACCGTGCCCGCCGTCAAACTGTCGGTCAACGACTTCGTCGTCAAGGCGTGTGCCGCGGCGCTGCGGAAGGTGCCCGATGTCAACGTTCAGTTCGACGAGGCGACACAGTCGGTGCTGCGCTATGCAAGTGCCGACATCTCGGTGGCTGTCGCACTGCCGTCGGGTCTGATCACCCCGATCGTGCGCGGGGCCGATGGCAAGACTCTCGCCGAGATCTCCGGGGAGGTGCAGTCGCTGGTGACCAAGGCCAAGACCGGGAAACTGACGGCCGACGAGTTTCAGGGCGGCACTTTCACGGTGTCCAATCTCGGCATGTTCGGTGTGCGGGAATTCGACGCGATCATCAACCCACCGCAGGGCGCCATCCTCGCAGTCGGTGCCGGACAGGAGCGTCCCGTCGTCGTCGACGGTCAGGTCGTTGCGCGCACGATGCTCACCGTCACGCTCTCGTGCGACCACCGGGTGATCGACGGCGCGCTCGGCGCCACCTTCCTGCGAGAACTCCGGCGTTTCGTCGAGTCACCCGCGCTGATGCTCGTCTGAGAGGTACACCATGACAGAGAAGTACGACGTCATCGTCGTCGGGAGCGGGCCGGGTGGCTATGTCGCCGCCATCCGTGCCGCGCAGCACGGTCTGCGCACCGCCGTCGTCGAGCGGGACCGGCTCGGGGGGATCTGCCTGAACTGGGGGTGCATCCCTACCAAGGCGTTGCTGCACGGTGCCGATGTCGCCCACACGCTGGCGAACCTTCGGCCGCTCGGGTTCAGTGCCAGCGGTGTGGAATTCGACATGGCACGCCTCGTCGAGTTCAGCCGGTCGGTGTCGGGGCGACTGTCCGACGGCATCGGCTACCTGATGAAGAAGAACGGCATCGACGTCGTCAGGGGGTCGGCGCGGCTGCTCGACAAGGGAGTCGTCGCCGTGACGGCCGCGGACGAGTCGGTGTCCGAGTACCGGGCCGACCATGTCATCCTGGCCACCGGGGCCCGGCCCCGTTCGGTTCCCGGTGTCGTGCCCGACGGCGACCGGGTCTGGACATACTTCGAGGCTCTGGTCCCGTCGGAGCTTCCGAAGTCCTTGCTGGTCATCGGCTCCGGCGCCATCGGCGTCGAATTCGCGAGTCTGTACAACGATCTCGGCACCGACGTCACCCTCGTCGAGGTGGCTCCGCAGATCATGCCGGTCGAGGATGCCGCCGTCGCGGGCCACGTACGGCGGCAGTTCGAGAAGCGAGGCATCAGGATTCACACCGGCGCCTCGGTGTCCGAACTGACGGTCGGCACGAACGCCGTCACCGTGGCCGTCCGGTCGGCCGACGGAACGATCGACGAGTCGACCGTGGACAGGGTTCTCGTTGCGGCCGGAATCCAGGGCAACGTCGAGGACCTCGGCCTCGAGGAACTCGGCGTCGAGGTCGATCGCGGATTCGTCACCACCGACCAGTGGTGTCGCACCAGCGCATTCGGCGTGTACGCGATCGGTGACGTGGCGGGCGCACCCTGCCTCGCCCACAAGGCAAGCCACGAGGCCGTGCTGTGTGTGGACAGGCTCGCCGGTGCGGATCACGTCCGGCCGTTGGACCGCGACTACGTTCCGGGCTGTACCTATGCGAGGCCGCAGGTCGCCAGCCTCGGTCTCACCGAAGAACGAGCGCGTGCGACCGGCCGCCGCCTCCAGATCGGGCAGTTCGACCTGCAGGCGTCCGGGAAGGCGCTCGCGATCGGCGAAGCCGACGGCTTCGTGAAGACGATCTTCGACGCCGACAGCGGTGAACTCCTCGGTGCCCACATGGTCGGTCCGGATGTCACCGAGCAGATCCAGGGATTCGGTATCGCTCGATCCGTGGAGGCGACCGCCGACGATCTCGCCGAGGTCGTCTTCGCGCACCCGACATTGTCGGAGGCGATGCACGAATCGGTTCTGGCCGCACTCGGCCGCCCGATCAACATGTAGCAAGCCCCGCCGAACCGCGGACCCGCGTGGGACCGTGGTTCGGCGGGAACCCCACGCCCAGGAATCGAACGAAACGTGAATCCCACCCCTGGAACATCACCCGAGGCGCCGGCCCGGTCGGGTCGCACATTGCTTCGACTGGAGGTCCGCAACGCGCAGACCCCCATCGAACGCAAGCCGAACTGGATCAAGGCCCGCGTCAAGACGAGTCCTGCGTACGCCGAACTCGAGAGCCTGGTCGAACGCGAAGGACTGCACACGGTGTGTGCGGAAGCCGGCTGCCCCAACATCTTCGAATGCTGGGAAGACCGCGAAGCCACGTTCCTGATCGGCGGTCGGCAGTGCACGCGCCGCTGCGACTTCTGCCAGATCGACACCGGCAGACCCGCCGACCTCGACCGGGACGAGCCCCGCCGCGTCGCCGAGTCCGTGCACGCGATGGGACTTCGGTACTCCACCATCACCGGGGTCGCCCGCGACGACCTGCCCGACGGCGGGGCCTGGCTCTACGCCGAAACCGTCCGGCAGATCCATGCCCTCAACCCCGGCACCGGCGTCGAGAACCTCGTCCCCGACTTCAGTGGAAAGCCCGACCTACTGGCCGAGGTGTTCGACTCCCGGCCCGAGGTGCTCGCCCACAACCTCGAGACCGTGCCGCGGCTCTTCAAGCGGATCCGCCCCGCGTTTCGCTACGAACGCTCGCTCGGCGTGCTCGCCGCCGCCCGCGACTTCGGCCTGATCACCAAATCGAATCTGATCCTCGGCATGGGAGAGACCCCACAGGAAGTGCATCAGGCGATGACCGACCTGCACGATGCCGGCTGCGACATCCTCACCATCACCCAGTATCTGCGTCCCTCGCCGCGGCACCACCCGGTCGAGCGGTGGGTCGCGCCGGAAGAATTCGTCGAGCACTCGAAGGCCGCCGAGGAGATCGGTTTCGCCGGCGTCCTGGCGGGGCCGCTCGTGCGTTCCTCGTATCGCGCCGGCCGCCTCTACGCCGACGCCATGGCCCACCACCGCCGTCCACTCGCGGCTGCTCTCAGCCGTCTCGCCGCAGCGCACCCGCCAGGAGAGTGACCACATGAGTTCCGCCGTCGAAGACGACCGCATCGTCGAGTTCGCCCGCCGCTGGCTGCCCTACGGGGGCGGAAGTCCCGGAGACCTTCTCGTCGAATTCGGTATGACCCCCGCGGGTTATCTGACCCGGCTGGGTGAGATCCTCGACAGCCCCGCCGCCATACGGCTGCACCCCCGACTGCGCGCGGACCTGCGCAACTTCGTCGCTGCGCGCACCGTTGTCCCGCGCGCCGCCGAATCAGCGCCGACCCGGAGGGACGATGTTCCGAGAGAAGCCCGGTCCGCCCCGCTGTGAGTCCCGGGGAGCAGGGCGCGCGTGCCGCTCCTACCCGGATTCGTCGACGCGGAGACGGCGGGAGCTCCGAGCGAGATCTGCACAGGCGGATCTCACCTGACCACACGAACTTCGACACCGTCAGCGAACCGGTACGGCTGGGGCGTCAGCACGGGACCGAGGCTCTTACGCAGGCGGGAGACCTCGGCACGGACGGCAACGATGTGGTCCCGGTCGCCGAACAGGGCCTCGCTCAACGACGCGGCATCGATACCGGCCGACCGGGTACGTGCCAATACCCGCAGAATCTGCGCGTGCCGCGGTGACAGGGCGCGCGTCCATTCCGTCTCCCCCCGCACCGTCGCCCGCGGAGCCGCTCCCAGGTCGAGTTCGAGTTCGACGGCCGCCCGTTCCGCTCGGCGCCGCACCAGCCATGCGTCACCGAGCGGTTCGGGCACGCAGAGTCCGAGACCGGGCACGAGCAGCGGCCGGTCGCCGCCCGGCGGTGCCAGTCGTTCGGGAACGCCGATTCCGCTGGCTGCCACGACCCAGCCGTGACCGTCCACGACGACGGCAGGCCCACACGTCGCTGCGAGCACCGGTGCCGCATCGGCACGGAGCCTGTCGAGGTGGGCGGCATGCTCGCGCCAGAGCATCGACTCGGCCAATCGCACAGCCGTCTGCACGAGGGCCACGGTGGCCGGATGCACCGACATCGCGGACCCGCTGATGTCCAGTACCCCGAGTACCTCGCCGGAGCGTGGATCGTGGACCGGTGACCCCGTACACGACCAGCCGTAGTGGGACCGCGCGTAGTGTTCGGCCGAGAAGAGCTGCACCGGAGCGTCCTCGACCAGCGACGTGCCGACCGAATTGGTGCCCACCGACTTCTCCGACCACCGGGCGCCCTCCACGAATCCGAGGACGTCGGCTTCCCTCTGCACGTCGCGTGCACCCTCTCGCCACAACACCACCCCGTCCGAGTCTGCGACGACCACGATGAAGTTCGCGTCGCTCGCCACCTCGGTCAGGGTGCCGCGTAGCTCGGGCAGAACCGATCTCAGGGCACTTCGTGCACGGCGCGCCTCGAGTTCGGAAGTGTCCGCGAGTACGACGTCCTCACACCGGGCGGGACTGACACCGTCTGCCCGAAGACGCGACCACGACCGGGCGACGACGTCGCGCGGCGGTACCGGCGGCGTCCGACCGGACATCACCGCGTCGTGGACGTCGCTCAGCAATCGGGCGCGGCGCGACAAGTCTTCACCGGAACCGGAAGCGAGCAACCGTTGGCGTGCCGAACTGGCCTTACTCACGCCGTCCAGCCTACCGTCAGGAGTGTGAGCCACACCATGGCCCCTGCCGTCTGCGGCCGTCACGAATGCGGAATTCGTCGACAATCTCGCACACTCGCCGAGAAGTGGGTCGACCGGCACACTGCCTGAGCAAGATCGTTCCGCACGAACGCTTTCGGGCCCCACGCACGCCACCACAGGTCGACACACCCGCGGGAAGCGGACCGCACCGTGTACGGCGTGGCCCCGGCCGGCTCGCCACCGAACCCGTCCATCTCCCGCGGCCCCACCGAGCCGCCGAACGACGTCGACGCCTTATGATCCTCTCGACACGGGGTGCCCTGGAGGAGGGCTGAGATCACACTCGTCGAACCTGCTCTAGTTCGTACTAGCGAAGGGATGTCCGAACGACGATGTCTGCTTGTCCACCGCCGCGAGTGTTGTCCGTTGCCGGTTCGGATTCCGGAGGACAGGCAGCGCTTCTTCTGGACCATGTTCAGGCGACCCACTGCCGCCGGATCGTCCTCGTGCCGGGCGGGGATCCTTCGCAGCCTGCCGAGTTGTCCGATGTGACATCGAAGTTCGACGTGCAGGCACAGCCGGGGTAGTCTTGCGACGGACTCGACACGGGGTGCCGGAAACGGCTGAGAGACAGACCCGTCGAACCTGATCTCGATCATGCGAGCGAAGGGATGCCGAGCCGGCGCGGCCGTGTGGTCCGTCGCTGCGGTGAACCCCTTCCCACCGAAGGGAAAGAACAGACAATGCTCCTGCAGAACCAGACTGTCCTCGTCACCGGCGCCGGGCGCGGTCTCGGTCGCCACCTCGCGCAGGCGTTCGCCGACGAGGGCGCCGCCGTCGTGGTCAACTACCGCAACAGCAGCGACGCCGCCCACGCCCTCGCCGAGAAGATCGGCCCGGACCGTGCGATCGCCCTGCCCGCCGACGTGACCGACGCCGCGCAGGTAGACGTCCTGTTCACGCAGGCCCGGAAACAGTTCGGCCGGCCGGTCACCACCGTGGTCAACAACGCGCTGCCCGACTTCTCCTTCAACGGCGACGCGCGCCGCAGAGCCGACGAGATCGGCTACGGCGACTTCGCCGCTCAACTCGACGGCATCGTCGGCGGCGCTGTCAACACGATCCAGGCGGCCCTGCCCGGCATGCGCGAGGCCGGCGGCGGCACCGTCATCAACATCGGCACCAACCTGTTCCAGAACCCGGTGGTGCCGTATCACGACTACACCGCCGCCAAGGCGGCACTGCTGTCGCTGACCCGCACGTTCGCGGCAGACCTCGGGCCCGAAGGCATCCGCGTGAACATGGTCTCCGGCGGGCTGCTGCGCACTACCGACGCATCGGCAGCGACCCCCGAGGAAGTATTCGACCTGATCGCCGCCTCCACGCCCCTGCGGAAGGTCACCACCCCGGCGGACGTCGCCGCCGCCGTCCTGTTCTTCGCTTCCGACTGGTCGCGAGCAGTGACCGGCCAGAACCTGGTGGTCGACGGTGGACTGGTGATGAACTGATGCCGGAGCCCCGCACCCTCCATCTGAACGCCTTTCTCCACGGTGTCGGCCACCATTCGGCGGCCTGGCGGCATCCATCGTCCGCGGCGGAGCGAATCGGCGACATCGCCTACTACGAGGAACTCGCGCGGACCGCCGAACGCGGCTGCCTCGATGCGGTGTTCTTCGCCGACGGACACTGCGTGAACCCGGGCTACACGGCCGGGACCACGTGGTTTCTCGAACCCCTGACCGCGCTGTCCGCCATGGCGCGCAGGACGAATCGCATCGGGCTGGTCACTACGGTGTCCGCGAGCTTCCATACACCGTTCCATGCGGCGCGGATGCTCGCCTCGCTGGACCACATCAGCGGTGGACGGGCCGGGGTGAACATTGTGACCTCGATGTTCGACGCGGAGGCGCGCAACCACGGGTTCGACGCGCTGCCGGACCATGCTGAGCGTTACGGCCGCGCCGAGGAGTTCATCGAGGTGCTGACTGCGCTGTGGGACTCGTGGGACGAAGCCGGCATCCTCGTCGATCGCGCGGCCGGTCGATACCTCGACGCCGATGCCATCCGTCGGATCGACCATCGCGGTCAGCACTTCCGCGTCGACGGGCCGCTCACCGTGCCGCGTTGTCCGCAGGGGCGTCCGGTGCTGTTCCAAGCGGGCGCGTCGGAGACCGGACGCAACCTCGCAGCGCGGCACGCCGAAGCGGTGTACTCGGTGTCGTGGGATTCGGCCGCGGCGCTCGACTTCGCCACCGATCTGCGTGGCCGCGCTGCCGCCGCCGGACGAGATCCCGCGTCGATTGCGATATTGCCGGGCCTCGTCCCCTACGTCGGTCGCACCGAGGACGAGGCCCGGGCGAAGAAGGCGACCCTGGACGCGTTGCTCGACATCGACGCTGCGCTCGCCCAGCTCGGTGTCTTCACCGGTCAGGACTACACGGGCCACGATCTCGACGCGCCGGTGGACGACCTGCCGTCCCTCGATCAGTTCTCCGGCCCGCAGGGCCGCTACGCGACGGTACAACGGATCATCGAAACGCACCGGCCCACTCTGCGTGAACTGCTCGGCTACCTCGCGGCCGGAGGAGGACATGCGACGATGATCGGCACGCCCGAGGCGATCGCGGATGGGATCGAGGAGTGGTTCGTCGCCGGCGCCTGCGACGGATTCAACCTGATGTGTCCGGCGTATCCGGATTCGCTGGACGACTTCGTCGACCTCGTCGTCCCGGAACTGCAACGCCGCGGCCTGTTTCGCACCGCATACCCCGGGGCCACCTTGCGCGACAGTCTGGGACTGTGGTCCTTCGCGTGAAGGCACCCGGGTGACGGCGCCGCTCGGGTAGTGCACAGCGCGGTCAGGGGTCCTGCTCGTCGAGCACCCGCCCGACGAAGCCACCGAGTCGAGTCCCGAGCCGGCGGATCCGAGTCTCGGTGGGCAGTGCTCGATCGGGCTGATTGCCGGGCAGAGGCGCCAGCTCCCGCACATACAGTGAGCATGCGAAGTTGCTGCACATGTAGGTTCCGATGCTGTTTCCGGCCTTGCCGCCGGCGCCGGCCTTGCGCGCCGTGAACAGCGACGTCCCGCCGGTGCGGTGGGCTCGAGCTGGCCTGGGCGGAAGCGCACACGCCGGATGGGCGCCGGCGAACCGCCATGTTCTTCGAGATCTATACCGCGGCGACGCGGGATCCCGAGCTGCAGCAGACATTCCTCGTCCCGGTGGTGACCGAATGGCTCGACCCCATGGCCGCGGCGATCGAGGCTGCGGGCGCGGCACCGGGCGCGGCCCGGTCCGTCGCCTCGCGCATCCTCGCGGTCCATCGAGGTCTTCTCCTCGAGGACCTCGCGCTCGGCTGCAACGTCGCCACCGATGCAGCGCACCGGGACGCCGTCCTGACGATCCGTACCGAGATCTCCCGTGCGACTTCCTCGGACGAGGAAGGGGTCCGTGACCCGGCCGAGTGAGCAGCCCGCCAATCGTTCGTCGCGATCCCGTTCGCACCGCTGTTCCGGGCTTTCCCGGCGTCGCCGGGGTCGCCGACCGGCCTGGGATCGAGCCCCGGCTCGATCGGCGGATCGGCACGAGCTGCCGGACCTTCGTGGGCCACCGTTCTCATCGGCCTCGCAATCGTCCGGCACAACCAGTCTTGCTAACGATAACGATTATCAGTAGCTTCTGTGGCGCTGGGTACTACGGAGGATGCGAGCGGAAGGCCACGTGTGGCACACCTACTGCTGGTCGAGAGCTGGGTCGGGGCAATGGGAACGTTGCTGCCGAGAGCGATTGCCGACCTGGGAGTCGAGTTCACATTCCTGACCCGACGACCGGGGCACTACCCGGACACCCTGCCGGACGGCTCCCCGCATCCGCTGCGTCTCGGTCGCGCGGTGGCGACTGCCGAGACCAACGATCCGGCTGCCGCACTCGAGGCGGCGCGGCGGATCGATGCCGAGGCAAGGATCGACGGCGTCCTCACCAGTTGCGACTACTACCTGCCGACGGCCGCGCGAATTGCCGCCGCGCTCGGACTTCCCGGTCCGACACCCGAGGCGATCGAGACCGCCTGCGACAAGGCGCGCACCCGGGCGGTGTTGGATTGCGTCGGTGTCCCGGGGCCGCGGCACACCACCGCCTCGGTCGACGACCCGATCCGGCTCCGTACCGCGGCCGAGTTGGTGGGATTCCCCTTGGTGGTCAAGCCCACCGATCTGTGTGCGGGAATGTTCGTGCGACGCGCGGACAGTTGGCTGGATGTCGAGTCGGCGGTGCACGCGCTGCGCGGGTTCGAGATCAATGCGCGCGGGCAGCGGCGGAGTCCGGTGGTGTTGCTCGAGGAGTTCCTCGCCGGACCGGAATTCAGTGTGGAGAGCTGGATTTCACGCGGAAACGTCCACACGGTCGGCGTGACCGACAAGAGCCTGGGTGGGACGTCGGGTTTCGTGGAGACCGGGCACATGTTTCCGGCCGACCTGGCTGAGGGGGACCGCGCGAAGGTGGTGGCCGCCGCGGAGGAGGCGATCGACGCGGTGGGCCTCGATCACGGTGTGGTGCACACCGAACTGCGTCTGACCGCCGCCGGGCCGCGGATCATCGAGATCAATCCACGGCCGGCCGGCAATCAGATCACCGAGCTGATCCGGCATGTGAGCGGAGTCGACCTGCCGCGGGTGGCGGTCGAGCTCGCACTGGGACGCGAGCCGATCGTCCCGGCGGTCCCGGACGAGCACCGTGACGGCGGACGGCCCTCGAGCGCAGCCGTGAGCATGCTGGTGCCGACGAGGGCGGGTGTCGTCACCGGAATCGAGGGAGTGGACACCGTCGCAGCCGATCCGTCGGTGGTCTCGGCGGCGTTCAAGGGGCCCGGTCACCGAACCACGCCGGGAATGGACAACAACAGCTACCTGGGCAGCGTCGTCGTCATCTCGCCGGAGCGGTCCGGGGCCCGCCCGCTGGCGGAGCGCCTGTTGTCGTCGATCTCCGCCACATACGGCGAGGAGCCGGCGTCGTGACCGCCACCTCGGCGATCGATACCGCGACGAACGGGCGCCTGGCTGCGCTTCTCGAGTGCTACCGCACCGACCCTGCCCGGCGTCCCGCGCGCGACGTGGTGGTGTCGGTTGCGTTCACCACGTCACAGGGGGTACGGCACGGCGGGCGCAGTGGCGGCTACCGCAACCAGGTGATCTCGCTGCGGGTGGGGGCTGCGACGGGCTCGTGCGCGGTCGAGCCGGGCTCGGTGGATCCGGAGATCGTGCACGCCTGCGCAGGGGTGGCAGTGGCCGATCTGCTGCACCATGCCGAGATCGCCGTGCAGATCGCCGCACTCGACGCCTACCTGACGCACCAGCGCCCGCACTCGGATGAGCCCCGCGCAGTGACGGTGCAGCTGGATTCCGGGGATTCGCTGCAGCGCTCGCTGGCCCGGGCGCATCACGTGACCGGGCTGGTCGACGCACCACCCGGCGGGCGGGTGCTGGTGATCGGAGTGGTCAACTCGCTGCTCGTCAGCTTGCGCGAGCGCGGGCTGCGGTACGTGCCGTGTGATCTGAAGGGCGGCACCACCGAGTGGGGTGAGCCGATCGTTACCGACTTCGCCGAGCATCTCGACGAGTGTGATGCGGTGCTGGCCAGCGGAATGATGCTGGGCAACGGCACCGTCGACACCTTGTTCGCGCGGGTGGCAGCGTCCGGCCGGCGGATTCCGATCACGATGTTCGCCCAGAGTGGCGCCGCGGTCGCCCGGGAGTTGCTCGGACACGGCATCGACGCACTCTCGGCCGAGCCGTACCCGTTCTTCTGGCTGACCGGGGACGCCGGCCCGATCTACCTGTACCACGGGTCGAGGGCACGATGACTGTGATCGATCTACCGGCGCGGGTGGGGAACAGCCCACTCGTCCGCATCCTCACGCCGGTGCCGACCCGGCATCCGGGCTACTTCGCGAAGATCGAGGCGCTCGGCCTCGGTGGGCTCAAGGCGCGGTCGGCCCTGTCGATGCTGGTCGGCGCCCGGCGACGCGGGGAACTGCGGGACGGCGCGCGGATCGTCGAATCGACCAGCGGCACTTTGGGAGTCGGGTTGGCATACGTGGCACAGCCACTCGGCCACCCCGTGACCCTGGTGGTGGACTGCGAGCTCGAACCCGCCATGCGCAATTTGCTGTGCGCGCTGGGTGCCACCGTGGAGATCGTGGACCGTCCGCACCCGGAAGGCGGGTGGCAGCAGGCCAGGCTCGACGTCCTGCACCGGATTCTTGCCGCCGACCCGGATGCGTACTGGCCCAACCAGTACGACAATCCCGACAACGCCGTGGGCTACCACGGGCTCGCCGACGAGATCGTCGCGGGCCTGGCCGCACAGGGTATCGAGCGGGCCGAGGTGCTTGTGTGCAGTGTGGGCACCGGCGGCCACAGCAGCGGAGTGGGTCTGCGGTTGCGCCAGGCGTGGCCGGACCTGCGGATCATCGGGGTCGATGCGGTGGGGTCGACGATCTTCGGACAGCCCGCCGCCTGCCGGGTCATGCGGGGACTGGGCAGCAGCGTGCATCCGCGCAATGTGCGATACGAGATGTTCGACGAGGTGCACTGGGTCGGCCCGCGCGAGGCCGTGCACGCCTGCCGCAGCCTGGCGCGGGACGGGTTCCACACCGGCGGCTGGTCGACGGGTGCGGTGGCCACGGTGGCCGGGTGGGCGGCCACCCGCTGGCCGGGCTCGGTGGTCACCGTCTTTCCGGACGGCCCCGACCGCTACCTGCGCACCATCTTCGACGACGACTGGTGTGCTCGGCACAGCCTGCTCGCTCCGCCGCGAACACATCCGCACGAGATCGCCGAGTGCGGTGACCCGGCGGAGTGCTGGACGCGGTGCGAATCCGTGCGGGCCCCGCACCCGGGGGCGAGGGACCGGATGGAGACGGCGCGATGAGCCTGACCTGGTCGGTGAGCACCCTCGCCCTGGCCCGGCCGTTCCGGATCAGCCGGGCGGTGATGTCGTCCCGCCAGGCGATCACGGTCACCGTGACCGATCCCGACACGGGATCGTGCGGCCGCGGCGAGGTCGTCACCTCCGTGTTCGCGGGCCTGGACGTGCACCTCGTCGAGGCCCAACTGCGGGCGGTCGCGGCGTGCTGCGGTGCCCGAGGGATCCCCGAAACGATTCCGGCACACGTGCACCCGGCGGTCGCCGGCGCCGTGTGGTCCGCCGTCGCCGACTACCGGGCACGCGTGAACAGGCAGACGGGCGCTGCGCACCTCGGGCTGCCGCTGCCCGCCGAGATCCCGATCTCCCGCACCCTCGGAATCGGTGCGCCCGAGGACATGGCCGCCGAGGCCGCCGAGTTGTCCGGGTGCGGGTTCGCTCTGCTGAAGGTCAAGACCGACGCCGACCCGACCGAATCGGTACGGCGGCTGGCCGCCATCGCCGCTGCCGCTCCAGGCGTGGACCTGATCGTCGACCCGAACGAAGCGTGGACCGCCGCCACCGCGCTGTCGGTACTCGCCGACAGCGGTGGTCTGCCGATCGTCGCGCTCGAACAACCGCTGCCGGTGCACGACCGCGACGGAATGCGGGAGCTGCGCAGCCGCACCGATCTTCCGCTCGTCGCGGACGAGGCCGTCCACGACCTGACGGACCTGGACGAGCTGACCGGCCTCGCGGACGTGGTGAACATCAAACTCGCCAAGTGCGGCGGCATCTACCGCGCCCACGCACTGGCCGAGGCGGCCGGCGCGCGCGGAATGGAGGTGATGCTCGGCTGCCTGGTGTGCAGCTCGCTGGGTATCGCCCCCGCGGTTCAGCTGGCGTCCCTGGCCCGATGGTGCGACCTGGACGGGCACCTGCTGCTCGCCCGAGACCCGTGGGCCGGCCTCGGGGGCGGAGACGGAAAGCTGCGCCCGAGCGGCCTGCCCGGACTCGGCGTGTACCGACCCGACAACGAGGAAACGCGATGACCGCCACCGACTCCCCGGCAGGGACCTTCGCTCTGCTGCGCAGCTTCCCCCGCTCGGTACAACTGCTGGTGCTCAACCAGTACGGCGTCAACACCGGCTTCTACATGCTGGTGCCGTACCTGTCGATGCATCTGACCGGGAACCTGGGTCTGTCCCTGGCGATCACCGGCCTGGTCCTCGGGGCGCGCACCCTCAGCCAGCAGGGGTTGTTCCTGATCGGGGGCACCGCTGCCGACCGGCTCGGACCCCATCGGGTCATCATCGCCGGCTGCGCACTACGGTCGGTGGGCTTCGCGGTGTTCGCTGTGGGCACCAGCGTGCCGCTGCTGCTGCTCGCCTCTGTTCTGTCGGGATTGGCTGGGGCTCTGTTCAATCCGGCCGTGCGCTCCTACATCGCCGTCGCCGAAACCCGGCGCCGGGCGGAGGCGTTCGCGGTCTTCAATGCCTTCGCACAGGCGGGGGCACTGTCCGGGCCGCTGATCGGCAGCGCGCTGCTGACGGTGGACTTCCGTACCGTCGCCGTCGCCGCGGCGGCCGTCTTCGCCGCCCTCACCCTGGCACAGCTGCGGTTTCTGCCCGCCCACCCGGTGGACCGCGCCGAGACGACGGTGCTCCGCGGCTGGGGTGCGGTGCTGGCCGACCGCCGGTTCGTGCTGTTCACCGTGACCATGCTCGGGATGTTCGCCCTGCAGACGCAGATGTATCTGGTGTATCCGGTGCTGGCCGGGCGGATCACCGACTGGAGTGGGGCAGTGGCGGTGCTGTTCCTGTCCACCACCGTCTTCGGTCTGCTCGCTCAGGTGCGGCTGACCCGATGGTTCGATCGCCACACCAGCCGGGGCACCGCGATCACGGCGGGGCTGATGCTGATGGGCGCCGCGTTCGTGGTGGCACTGCCGGTCCTGTGGGGCGAACCCTCCCACGGCGCGGGACGGATCGCCCTGACGCTGGCACCGCTGTTGCTCTCCGCCCTGATCCTCGAAGCGGGCATCCTGATCGCGCAGCCGTTCGTGATGGAACTGATCCCGGCATACGGGCCGTCGAACATGTCCGGAACTCTGTTCGGGATGTTCTACCTGGTCTCCGGGGTGGCCGCCGCCGGCGGCAATGCGCTGATCGGATACGGCCTCGACCTGGGCAACGGGTGGCCCGGAGCGCTGGTGTGCGTCGCCCTCGCATGGGGTTCGGCCACCGGGATCTGGCTGTTGCACCGCCGCGGCCTGCTCGCCGACCCGGCCGGAGCGCGGACATGACCGCGGCTGCAGGGGCTCGGAACCTGTTGACGGACAACCCCGCTCTGTACGAGGCACGATTCCCCGACCCGGACCACAGCGCCGCCCGGTTCGTCGACGACATTCTCGCGACCTACCTGACCTCCGACGATCCGGCGCCGCGGACACACCCCGCGACAGTGCTGGACCTGGGCTGTGGCACCGGCCGCGACCTGGGATACCTGGCCCGGCGGGGATACCGCTGCCTGGGCATCGACCAGTCCCCGGCGATGGTGCGGTACGCGCAACAACAGTATCCGGGCGTGAGAGCCGCGGTCGGCGACCTGCGCACCTTCGAGGTCGACGCGAGCGTCGACGCCATCGTCTGCCTCGACAGTGCCCTGCTGTACTGCCACACCGACGTCGAGCTGGAATCGTGCCTGCGCTGCTGCCGCAGGCACCTACGTCCCGGTGGGCTGCTGATCGCGGAAATGCGCAACGGCGCCTTCTTCCTCGGCAACACCGAACTCCTCGACGGGCCCACCCGCTCGTCCTTCTCCTGGCACGGCCACACCTGGCGGGCGGAGACCACCCTGTGGATCGACCACGCCGCGCAGCTGCTACGCCGCCGCCGGCGGTGGCAGATCCCCGAGTCCGCCGAGCCCCTCGTCCAGACCTCGGCGTGGCGGCTGCTGTTTCCGCTGGAGCTGACCGGCCACCTGCAGCGCGCCGGATTCGTGGTGCGGGCACTGTTCGACACACCCGGACCCCGCACCGAGACCGGCTGGCCGGGGCAAGGAACCGATCTCGGCGGTACTGCGCTCTGCGGCGACCGGCTGCACGTGATCGCCGAGGCCGTCTGACTCACCCGCACTCTTCACCCCGACCCGCTCGATCCACTGCCCGAGGAGATACCCCGATGAATCCGATTGCCCTGCCTCCGCGTCCGCACCTGAGCCGTCGCTCGTTCCTCGGCCTCGGCGCCGCCGCCGGCGCCGTACTGCTCGGGGCATGCAGCACGAGCGGCGAGACCGCCCCCGCGGCCACCGCCGGGCCCCGGGACGGCGGCCGACTGCGAGCGGTGTTCGCGGGCGGTGGCGCACAGGAGGTGTTGGACCCGCACAAGACCAACCTGTACGCCGACGTCGCCCGCGCGAACGCGCTCTACGACAAGCTCGTCGAATACGGCGACGACCTCGGCCCGGTACCGCGGCTCGCCACCGCCTGGCATCCGAACGCCGACGCGACCACCTGGACGGTGGAGCTGCGCCCGGCGGTCTTCCACGACGGCCGGCCGGTGCGCGCCGCCGACGTGCTGTACTCCTACCGGCGGATCCTGGACCCGGTGAACGCACTGCGCCCGCGGGCCTCTCTCGAGGTGATCGACATCGCCCGCTCCCGCGCCCTCGACGACCACACGATCGAGTTCGTCTGCGCCCGCCCGTGCGGGGAACTGGCGAACGTGCTGGCCGCGTTCGGCGCCTACATCATCCCGGAGGGCACCACCGACTTCAGCCGTCCGATCGGCTCCGGGCCGTTCACGTTCGTCTCGTTCGAACCGGGGCGCTCGCTCGTCACCGCGCGATTCCCCGACTACTGGGACGGTGCCCCCCATGTGGACGAACTCGAGATCCTCACCGCTCCGGACGAGACCGCACGGATCAACGCCCTGCTCGGTGGGCAGGTCGACTACGCCGACGACCTCGGTGTCACCTCGGCGCGCACCTACGAAACCGATGCCCGGATGCAGATCCTGCGGTCGCCGCGCAGCGCGATGTCGGCGTTCGCGATGAAGGTGGACCGGCCCCCCTTCGACAACGTGGATCTGCGGCGGGCGATGTTCGCCCTCGTCGATCGCGACGAGCTGGTCACCACCGTGCTGGGCAGCACCGGTGTGGTCGGCAACGACCTGTTCGGCAAGGACGCCAAGTACTACGCGGCCGACCTGCCGCAGCGCACCCTGGATCTGGACGAGGCCGAGGCCCTGATCCGCAAGGCCGGCGCCCGGAACGCGACCATCGAACTGCAGACCACCGGCGCCACCAACGGCTTCGTCGAGGCCGCCAACATCCTGGCCGAGCAGGCCGGACGCGCCGGACTGAAGATCGATGTGAAAGTCGGTGAGGGATCGACCTATTGGACGCGCACCCTCGACGAGGGTGTGTTGTCGAGTTTCCGCTCCGGGGCCATGCCCATCGAAACGCACCTCGCGCAGCGGATGCTGTCGACCTCGGCGAAGAACTACACCCAGTGGCGCCGCCCCGAGTTCGACGCCTTGTTCGCCACCGCCAGCGAAACCACCGACGAGAACGTCCGGGCCCGCGCATATCAGCAGATGCAGTCGCAGCTCCACAGCGAGGGCGGTCTGCTGGTGTGGGGCTTCTCCGACGGCCTGCACGGGATGGCGCCGCATCTGGCGGGGATGGCCGAGAATGCGCCCAGCAACACCCTCGGGTACGCCCGTTTCGACAAGGCCTGGCTTTCGTGATGCTCGCCCGCTACGCCGGTACCCGCCTCACGGTGGGACTGGCCCAGGTGCTGGGCGTACTCGTCGTCGTCTTCGCGATCGCCGCCCTGCTGCCGGGGGACGCTGCGGTGGTGATCGCGGGCGATGACGCAGATCCGCGGCGGATTGCGCAGTTACGCGAACTCCTCGGGCTGGACCGGCCGCTGTCCGTGCAGTTCGGGGACTGGCTGACCGGTCTGCTCGGCGGCGACCTGGGCACCTCCGTGGTATCCGGCCGCCCCGTCACCGCGATGCTGGGCTCGGCGCTGGCGCCGACGCTGACCCTCGCCGCCCTGGCGTTCGTGGTGCTGGTCCCGCTGGCACTGCTCCTCGGGGTGGTCGCCGCGGTGCGCCGCGGCCACCGGATCGACCGGGCCGTCACCGCCCTGACCGTAGCGTTCTACGCGGCACCGGAATTCGCGTTGGCGATCGTGCTGGTGGCAGTGTTCGCGGTCGGGCTGGGATGGTTCGCGCCCACCGCGGTCGGCGCCGGTGGTCCGTTGCTGATGCAACCGGAGCTGTGGGTGCTGCCCGTACTGGTGCTGGTGATCCGCCCGGTGTGCTCGCTGTCGCGGTTGGTGCGCTCGTCGCTGATCACCACCCTGGACTCCGAATACATCCGGCACACCCGTCGCCTCGGTGTGCCCGTGCGGCGGGTGATCTGGCGGCATGCCCTGCCGGGCTCGCTCACCCCGGCGACACAGCATCTCGCGCGGGTCGCCGATTGGCTGCTCGGCGGGGTCGTGGTCGTCGAGGCGGTGTTCGCGCTCGGCGGTCTCGGGCAGCTGCTGGTCAGCGCGGTCAGCAGCCGCGACATTCCGCTGTTGATGGGATTGGTGACGGTGTTCGCGGTGATCACGGTGGCGGTGAACACGGTCGCGGACATCGCGGCGTTCCAGCTCAACCCCACGGCCGGATCGGCATCGTGACCGGCTCCACGTTTCTCGAGCGTGCGGGTGGGCGGTCCCGGGTGCGCGTCGGGGCTGCCCTGACGGCGGTCCCGCTCGCGGTCGCGCTGCTGGGGCCCTTGTTCACCGAACCCGGTGCCCGTGGCCCGGCGTTCACCTACGGGGACCAGTGGCTTCTGGGAACCGATTCCGAGGGGCGCGATCTGCTCACGCAGGTCCTGCTCGGGGGGCGTTCGCTGGTGCTGGTGGCCGCGGCGGCCGTGGCCTTGACGTACCTGCTCGCCGTGCCGTGGGGGATAGCTGCCGCGACCGCTCGGGTACCGATCGTCGACGAGATGCTGATGCGCCCCCTGGATCTGCTGCTGTCGCTGCCGTCGATCATGGTGCTGCTGCTGCTGGCCGTGGCGCTCACCGACGCCGACCTGGTCGTTCTGACAGTCACCGTGGCGGTGCTGCTGTTCCCTGATGCGGCGCGTCTGGTGCGGGCGTCGGCGCTGCACACCGCGCACACCCCGGCCATGGAGGCGCTGCTCCTGCAACGCGAAACCTGGTGGCGCCGGCACCTCGGCTATCTGGGACGATCGCTGCTCCCGGTCCTCGCGGCAGACGCAGGGCTACGGTTCGTCGGGGCGATCTACCTGGTCGCCTCGGCCAGCTTCCTGGGGGTGAGCGCGGACTCCGCCGGCACCGATTGGGCCGTGATGATCGACCGCAACCGCGCGGGCCTCGCCCTCGTCCCGTGGGGTGTCGTCCTGCCCGCGGCCCTGATCATCGCCTTGGCGATGGGGGTGAATCTGCTGTTCGACTCCGGTGCTCGCGCGGCAACACGCGAGGTGTCGACGAGGAAGTGGCGATGACCGAGGTAATCCCCGCGGCCCCGGCCGCCGCTGTGCCCAGCAGCACCATCCGAGTGCGCGGTCTGACCGCACGGACACGGGATCGGCTCCTGGTCGACGGCGTCGACCTGGACATTCCCGCCGGGGTGGTCACCGCGCTCGTCGGGGCTTCCGGGAGCGGCAAGACCACCACCGCGCTGGCATTGATGGGCGAGCGCCGCCCGGGGGTCGACGTGACCACGACCGCCCTGGACACGGGCGGGGCACGGTTCGGGTACGTGCCCCAGCACCCCTCCTCGGCGCTGAACCCGGCCCTGCGGATCGGTACCGTGCTCGACGACATCGCTCGTGCCGGCCGACGGCACGGGCATCCGGTGACCGTGGCCGACGCACTCGCACGTGCGGGATTCGCCGACGATCCGGGCATGCTGCGCCGTTACCCGCATCAACTGTCGGGCGGACAGCAACAACGACTGGTCATCGCCCAGGCTCTGCTGACCGACCCGACATGCCTGATCCTCGACGAACCCACTACCGGGCAGGACCCGGCTCGTCGGACGGCGGTCCTCGACGAGATCACCCGACTTGCCCGGCAGGGCCTGACGATCGTGCTCGTCACCCACGACCTGGACGCGGTCCACGCGGTCGCCCAGCGTGTGATCGTCATGGGCGGCGGCCGGGTGCTCGAGACCGGTGACGCCGGGATCCTGCCGGTCGCCGCCCAGCGGATCCCGCAGACACGCGCCGACACTGCGGATCGCCGCCCGACCCGGGCCGACGCCCGGTTGATCCTGGACGCCGTCTCGGCGGGGTACCGCAACAACCGGGTTCTGCAACGCTTTTCGATCTCGTTGCAGCCCGGCGAATGTCTGGCACTTCACGGCCCCTCGGGCTGCGGCAAGACCACCGCGGCCCGGGTCGTCGCGGGCTTGCACCCACCCACGGCCGGACGGGTTCTTCTCGACGGCCACCCGTTGGCCGCATCGGTACGGCGACGGACCCGGCACCAGACGGCGGCGATCGGGTACGTCTTCCAGGACGCCAAGGCGGCCTTCGACCCGTATCGCAGCATGTGGGAGCAGATCCTGCGCGGTCCGGCACGCCTGCGCGGTGCCACCGGCCCGGAATCGGCCGCGGCGGCCCGTCGCGCGCTCGACCAGGTGGGTCTGGCCGAACGGATCACCCGGCAGCATCCGTCCGCCCTTTCCGGCGGCGAGGCCCAGCGCGCCGCCCTCGCCCGTGCCCTGGCGGTCGAGCCGTCGCTGCTCATCTGCGACGAAGTCACCACGGGACTCGATCCCGCATCCCGACAGCGGGTGCTCGACATCTTGTCCGATCTCGTACGAACACAACGCATATCCCTGCTGATGATCAGCCACGACGGCGCCGTGGTGGATGCGATCTCCGACCGGGTCGTCGACATGACCCTCCCGGCCACGAACGGGGAACCGCCGTGAGCGCGCCTCGCCGCGTCCGTCGCCGAGGAAACCCGGCTGTCTCCGCACCGAGCCGAACCGGACAAATCACTCGCGTTCGAGGGGCCGGTTGTGTCAGTCTCTCGGACATGACCGTGCACGACGCCCTCACCATCCGTACCGCCACCGATGACGACTGGCCGGCCCTGGAGCTGCTCGACTCGGTGGCGTTCGGGTATCACCCCATCGATGCCGATCGGACACTGCTTCGTCCGATGTTCCGCACGGAGAACATCGTGGTGGCGACCGAGCGGGGCGCGCCGATCGGTCAGGCGCTGTATCTGGACATGGAGGTCACCGTGCCCGGCGGGCACCAGGTCCCGGCATGTGGCGTCAGCTGGGTTTCGGTCGCTCCCACGCACCGTCGCCGCGGCGTGCTGCGGTCGATGTTCACCGAGCTGCACCGCCGGATGGAGGCGACCGGGGCACCGCTGGCCGCCTTGACCGCCAGCGACGCCGGCATCTACGGGCGTTTCGGATACGGTCCGGCCACCGTCGCCACCGAGGTCACCGTCGATCGGCGCTTCGCCCGCTTCCGCGAGGACGCCCCCGATCCCGGCGGGGTGGTCCTTGCCGACGCTGCGACGGCGGCGGTCCGGTTGCCGGAACTGTACGACCGGTGGCGGCTGTGCACGCCGGGAGCGCAGGCCCGTCCGAAAGCCGAGTGGGACTACACTTTTGCCGATCCCGAGGAGCGCCGCGACGGCGCCTCGGCGCTGTTCTTCCTGGTACACCCCGACGGGTACGCCACCTTCCGCCGCAAGGGATCCGACGCCGAGCCGGTCGCGGTGGTCGAGGAGCTGGTCGCGATCACCGACGACGCCCACGCCGCGCTGTGGCGCACCCTGTGCGGACTGGACCTGACCCACCGCATCGAAGCCGTCCAGCATCCCGACGATCCGCTGCGCCTGCTGCTGACCGACTACCGCCTGCCGCGCACGACCGCCCGGGTGGACGAATTGTGGCTGCGGATCATGGACGTGCCGGCCGCGTTGACCGCCCGCGACTATGCCGCCGACCTGGACACCGTGCTGGCGGTCCGTGACCCGTTCCGCAGCGCCGGGGCCACTTTCGCGCTGACGGTCCGCAACGGCCGGGCCCGGTGCGTCCGCACCGACGCGGCGCCGGTGATCACGCTGGACCTGGACGCGCTGTCCGCGTTGTACCTCGGCGCGCACAAGGCCCGCACGTTTGCCGCAGCCGGCCGGGTGGAGGCGCGCAGTGCTCGTGATATCGCCGACTTGGACCGCGCGTTCGACGTCGCCCGCCCCGCAACACTGGGCTGGCACTTCTGAATCGAGAGCTGCCCTGTGTCATGTCGACACAGCCTTGTCGACACAGTGTGGGATTCTCATGATCCGGTCGGAATCCTCCGGTTGCGACCTGCACCAGTCGGCAGGCCGGCGACGTCGACGGTGGCCGCCGATGCCGCGGCCAGCCACACCAGCACGAACACTCCCGCCGCCGCCCATGCGGCCACCAGCAGGTCGAACCCTGGCAGACACTGCGTGCCGGTGCGGACGCACTCGCCCCATCCGGCGTCTGCGACCACGCTCCCGGTCACCATCACGATCACCGAGACTACCGCCGCGAGCTCGCCACACCTCCGGACCGCGCGGACCGGCGACGCGTCAGGTCGGCGACGTCGATCGAGCGACGTGTACAGGTCAATCGGCGACCAGTCGCGCCGACCCGTACCGTCCTGCGCCGTGCTCGCGTTGTCGACGGATCACGTAGCAACCCGGAGCGATCCCCGTCGCCCCGTGCTCGGGGTGAAGAAGATACGCCGTCCCGGTGGTCTCGACGATGCCCAGAGCGAGACCCATGGTGTCCCGGACGGGGGTCGTCCACGTGCAGGTGCCCTCGTCGGCGACGAGGGAGTGCGGGTTGCCGCCGGCGGCGCTCCGCAGCAACTCCACTCCCGACCGTGGCACCCGGAGGGAGCGCGCCCACGGTGTGCGTTCGACGGCGGCACCGACCACCGGGTAGGGGATGACGATCAGATCGCCTTGAGCCTGGAGACCACCGGTCACCGGGACGGTGACCTCCCGGTCCAGGTGGTCGAGGACGTCCAACCCGCTGAGAGTCGTGAGATCGGACAGTGTGAGTTCGGACAGTGCGAGTTCGGAATGCATGGGATCACCTTGGTGGAGTTCAGGTTCGGCGAACGAGTTGGGCATAGTCGGTACCGCTGATGCCGTAGGTCCAGCCCGCGGCGTCCAGTGCGGAGGGAACCCAATCGGGGACGTGCAGGCCGTACCGGCGCCGTTGCCCGTCGCGTTCGGCGGAACCGTTGACGACGAGCAGGATCCGGCCGTGCCGACCCCAACCGGTCGGGGATGCATACAGTCCGAGCGTGCATCCCGGGTTTCCCGGATCGTCGGCACGGTCCACGAGTGCGAGCGCAGCCATGTCGATGTACCTGTCCCAGCCGATTCGCTCGATGGCGCATCGGCGGACCTCGATATTGCGCTCGTCGTTGATCCGCTCGACGGTGGGATCGAGGACGACCCAATCGGGAACGATGGTGCCGTGATGCACGAAAACATGGCTGCCGTCCGAGAATTCGAGTGCCGGACGATCGGGGTGGTGTAAGCGGCGTTCGTTGTGGACGCCCTCGGGTGTGGGTTCGGTGTGTAGTGCGGTAGGCCGTTCGGCCATGACGCAGACTCCGCCGAACGCCCACCACCACCCGGTGGCGCGGACCAGTGCGGCCTGAAGATCGAGGAGGTCGTCGTCGCGCGACTCGAAGCTCGCGAGGCCGAAGCGTCGGACCGTGTCGTAGTACGCGACCCGATGTGCCTCCTGTTGCCCGTACCAGGTGACACCGGGAGTCGGGCGCGGCCACAGTGTGCGTATCGCCGTCGCGACACCGACGTACAGAGACGTCCGCAACGAATCCCACACGGCCGCACGAAGGAGCGGGTCCTGCCGCCGAGGTGTGCGGGCGTCCATCCGGTCACGGGACGCGGACCAGAGTGCGGCGATCCCCGCCGAAGGGTGTGCCGGCTTTCCGAAGCGCAGCGGGGGGACCGAGAGGCCTTCGTCGGCAATCGACTGCAGTGCCGCTGGGGGAGAGGGGACCCAGACGAACTCCGGTTCGTCGAATCCCGCTCGTCGGTAGAGCTCTGCGACGGCGGATTCCGCGGCGGGCTGGTCGGAAGGCCTCGTACACAGTCCTTGCGCGAGCCAATGGTCGCGCCGGGCGGACGCGGCGGCGGCAAGGGCGTGCGGATCGGTGATTCCGGTGGACAGGGTGCGGTGCGGAACCGCTGATGAGATCGGCACGGCGCTCACCGGATGGTGGCGGTGGCCGCCTTTCCTGTAGTCATGGTTATCGAGGATGGCACGGGAAGGCTCTGGGCGCAAGCAAGTGTCCCCGCCCAGGCGTTCGGGCGTGGACGAAGACCGACGTTTACGTCATCGGCCGAGCGGGACCGTCGTCGATCGTCGTACGGGACTGCTGCAGAAGGGCATTCTCGGAACTACCGCCGCGACCCGGGCAACGGATCGGCACGCGGGCAACGGCGCCCGCGCGTCAGCCGATCTGCTCGAAGAGCGACACGATGATCCCTTCGGGTCCACGCACGTAGGCCATCCGCACGCTGTTCTCGTACTCGCCGATGCCGCCGACGAGCCCGTAACCGTCCGCAGCCACCGCGTCGACGGCCGCCTGGAGGTCGTCGACCTCGAAGGACACGTTGCGCAGCCCGAGCTCGTTGGGCATCGCCGTGGGTGATCCGGGCCCGTGGTCGGGCGTGACGAAGGTCGCGAGCTCCAGCCGGGTCCCTCCGTCGGGCGGCCGGAGCACGGCGATCTCACAGTGCGCGCCGGGGATGCCGCAGACGGTCTCCACGAACTCGCCCTCCACGGATCCGGTGCCCTCCACCTCGAGACCCAGTCCGACGAAGAACGCCGTCACCGACTCGAGGTCCGCGACGGTGATGCCGATGTGGTCGAAACGTTTCACGTGTGCCATGGGACCCATCCTCCGAGTGTCGTCGTGCCGATGCTGGGACGGAGACGGGTCCGGGATCTCGACATGTTCTTGCCGCAGAGCCGCGGTCGACCCGTGGTATCGAAAGGTCGCTGTTGTCCTGCATGGACCGGACCTCGCCGGTCGTGGGCACGCATCCGGTGTTGTCCCGGGTGCTACCGAACCGGGGAAATGGCACGCGAGCGACCGGGCCGTCCGCGACGTCACCGAGGAGCTCGGCGAGGAGTGATCACCCGGCCGGCGACGGCGGGCGGCTCACAGGCCCTCGGCGCGTAGCCAGGTGCGGAGGCGGCGCCGGGCGTTGGTGTACGGGGAGGAGGTGTTGAGCTGGATCATCCGTCCCGCGGTGTACGTGCGATACCAGGGCGCGCCGTAGAGTTCGTCGTTGTCGAGCCCGCGCACCAGGGCAACGATGCGGTCGTGGGCGGCATCGAGCCGCTGCAGCAGCTGCGGCCACGGTACGTCGGCATGATCGCGGTAGAACTTCTGCGCCAGCGAGCCGAGTCCGTTCCAGGTGAATCCCGGTGCCGGGAGGTGCGGGTCGATGCCGCGAGCGCGGTCGTCGTGCCACGAAACGACCAGTTCGCTCCATCCGATCAGGTACGCCACCAGATCGGCCGGGCTCATCCGGGTTCCGGCGCGGTGCCCGGGCAGCGACGCCTCCCGGGCCCGTTCGGCAGGCACACGCTGCAGCTCGCGCGTGAGCGCGCCGTACGTGTCGGCGAGGGCGTGCAGCAACTCGTCCTTGGTGTGCGGTACCGGCATGCGTGTCTCCGTGTGGCGGGCGGTGGTGCCGGCATGCACGGTATCGGCGACGGTGGGTCTGTGCCCGGCGACGGGCCCGGTCAGACCACCGGCGCCGGGCTGTCGATCCCGAACCGGCCCCGGAAGAACACCATGGGACGCTCCTCGCACACGGTGTCCAGCTCCAGCACCCGGCCGATGATCACGTCGTGGTCGCCGGCGACGTGGACGTCGTGCACCTGCGCGTGCACGCGCATCAGCACGTCCGGCAGCGCCGGCGTTCCCCAGCGGGACACCTCCCAGGCAAGATCCTCGTACTTGCGCCCCCGGCTCGAGCCGAACCGGGCGCACAGGTCGGACTGGTCCTCGCGGAGCACGTTGACGCTGAACCGCCCCGTCGCCCGGATCCGGGGCCACGCGCGGCCGCGGTGGTCGGCGCAGAACAGGATGAGCGGCGGCTCGAGCGAGACCGAGGCGAACGACTGGCACGCGAACCCCACCGGGCCCTCGTCGTCCAGTCCCGTCACCACCGTGACCCCGGTGGCGAACTGTCCCATCACCCGGCGCATGTCCTCCGGGCTGGGCGCGTCGGCTGTCGATGGTGCGAGGGTCGTCGTCTCGAGGGGCATGAGTCCACCTCCGGGTCGTGGGGACGGATCGGCGTGATCACTGGTCGATGGGCGACGCTAGGTCAGGGCCGGGGCGGTCCGAGCGAGCGTCCCGCTGAGCGGACGGGGTCGGCGGCGCCGCCGTCGACCGAGCGGTGATCTCGCTGAACGGGATGGTGTATGGCCGTCGTCGACCAGGGCTGGCAGCCTGCGGTTCGAATGGGCGGTGTGCCCGGCACCACGGCGACGAACAGGGACGACGATGACCGAAGTGAGCTACGAGGGGACCCTGAAGGAACTTTCCACCGATCAGGGTGTGCTGCGCTACCACGACGCCGGCGACGGGCCGCCGCTGCTCCTGCTGCACGGCTCCGGACCCGGGGTGACGGGGTGGCGCAACTACCGCGGCGTCCTCGCCGACTTCGCGCGGCACTTCCGCTGCCTGGTGCTCGAGTTTCCCGGTTTCGGCGTCAGCGACCCCGGCGACGGCCATCCGATGGCGATGGCGCAGGGGGCCGTCGGCACCTTCCTCGACGGCCTCGGTCTCGGTGCGGTGGACATGGTCGGCAACTCGATGGGCGGGATCGTCGCCGCGAAGGTCGCCATCGACGAGCCGCACCGCGTGCGCAGGCTCGTCACGATCGGCGGGATGGGCAAGAACGTCTTCGCGCCCGGACCGGGCGAGGGCATCAAGCTGCTCATGGAGTTCACCGACAACCCCACCCGCGAGGGTCTCGTCCGCTGGCTGCAGTCCATGGTCTACGACCCCGCCGTGGTCACCGACCAGCTCGTCGAGGAACGCTGGGCGCTCGCCACCGAACCGAAGACCCTCGAGATCGCCCGCCGGATGTACAGCTCGAAGGCATTCGCCGCCGGTGCCGCCGCAGCGGCCGCGTCGAACGTCACCCCGTACTGGGCGCAGCTGCACAAGATCACCGCACCGACCCTGCTGACGTGGGGTCGCGACGACCGGGTCAGCCCCGTGGACATGGCGATGCTGCCGATGCGCGACATCCCGAACTGCGAGCTGCACACGTTCCCGAAGTGCGGGCACTGGACGATGATCGAAGCCCGCGACGCGTGGCTGTCGGCCGTGCTCGCGTTCCTGCTGCGCGACGGCGACAGCAGCTAGTCCACGATCCCGCTGAGCGGGAGGGCTTCCGCCGTCCCACCTGCGCATATGCCACCTTCGAGACAGCCGATCGGCGCGACGACGCGCGGATCATCGACCAGTTCCAGGAGTGCACGATGCTCGACGGTTCCCGGCGACTCGCCGCCGCCGATCTCCTCTGGGCCGCCGAGCGCGACCGCGTCGCGATCGCCCCGCTGACGGAGACCTTTCCCGACATCGACGTGGTGGATTCGTACGAGATCCAGCTGATCAACATCCGCCGCCGGCTCGAGGCGGGCGCCACTGTCTACGGCCACAAGGTCGGCCTGTCGTCCGAGGTCATGCAGAAGATGATGGGCGTGGACGAGCCCGACTACGGACATCTGCTCTCGACGATGGTGTACTCCGAGGACGAGCCGATCGACACGGCGCAGTTCTGCTACCCGCGCATCGAGGTCGAGATCGGCTACGTCCTGGGCGAGACCCTGCCCGGCGAGAACTGCACCGAGGCGGACGTGCTGCGGGCGACCGAGTACATCGTCCCGAGCATCGAACTCATCGACTCGCGCATCGTGGACTGGCGCATCGGCCTGGCGGACACGATCGCCGACAACGCCTCGTCCGCGGGAGTGATCCTCGGAGCGGGCCGCATCGAACCGGACAAGGTCGACATCGGAGCCATCTCGGCGGTGCTGTACCAGGGCGACGAGGAGATCGCGCGCGGCGAGGCCGCAGCCGTGCTCGGTGACCCGACCCGCGCCGTCGCGTGGCTGGCCCGCAAGGTGGCGAGCTTCGGGGTGCGGCTCGAGGCCGGGCACGTGATCCTGCCCGGCTCGTGCACTCGCGCCGTCGATGCCCGGCCGGGCGATGTCTTCCGTGCCGATTTCAGCGACATCGGCTCCGTCTCAGTCGAATTCAAGTAAGGAAGTGCACCAGTGACGAAGGCTACCGCCGCGATCGTCGGGCCCGGCAACATCGGCACCGACCTGATGTACAAACTGCTGCGCTCGGACGTCATCGAGCCGCGGTGGATGATCGGTGTCGACCCCAGCAGCGAGGGTCTCGCCCGCGCAGCGACCGAGGGCCTGGTCGCGAGCCACGAGGGTGTGGACTGGCTGCTCGCCCAGGACGAGCGGCCCGACGTGATCTTCGAGGCCACCTCGGCCTACGTGCACCGCGCCAACGCCCCCCGCTACGCCGAGCTCGGCATCCAGGTCGTCGACCTGACCCCGGCGGCCCTCGGGCCGGCCGTCGTGCCCGCCGTGAACATGGGCGAACACGAGGACGCGCCGAACGTCAACCTCATCACCTGCGGTGGCCAGGCCACGATCCCGATGGTGCACGCCGTCTCCCGGGTCACCGAGGTCGAGTACGCCGAGATCGTCGCGAGCGTCGCCTCCCCGTCGGCCGGGCCCGGCACCCGCGCCAACATCGACGAGTTCACCATCACCACCAGCCGCGGCATCGAGACGATCGGCGGTGCCCGCAAGGGCAAGGCCATCATCATCCTCAACCCGGCCGAGCCGCCGATGCTCATGCGCGACACCGTGTTCTGCTCGATCCCCGAGGACGCGGACCGCGACGCGATCGCCGCGTCGATCCACGAGGTGGCTGCCACGGTGCAGGGCTACGTCCCCGGCTACCGCCTGCGCGCCGAGCCGCAGTTCGACGACCCCACCCCGATGACCGGGGGACGCGCCCGGGTGGCGATCTTCCTCGAGGTCGAGGGCGCCGGCGACTTCCTGCCGCCGTACTCGGGCAACCTCGACATCATGACCGCGGCCGCCACGAAGGTGGGCGAGAGTTTCGCGGCCAAGCTGCTCACCGCCCGCGTGTAGACCCCCACCGCAGACCGTACTTTCGAAGGAACACAGTCGATGCCCTACAGCGCTGATCTCGACATCCGGATCACGGACTCGTCGTTGCGTGACGGCTCCCATGCCAAGCGTCACCAGTTCACCGTCGAGGACGTGCGCTCGATCGTCGGTGCACTCGACGCCGCCGGTGTGCCCGTCATCGAGGTCACCCACGGCGACGGCCTCGGTGGCTCGTCGTTCAACTACGGCTTCAGCCGCACCCCCGAACAGGAGCTGATCAAGGCCGCCGTCGAGACCGCGACGCAGGCGAAGATCGCGTTCCTGATGCTGCCGGGTCTCGGTGTCCGGTCTGACATCCGTGAAGCCGCCGACAACGGCGCGTCGATCTGCCGGATCGCCACGCACTGCACCGAGGCCGACATCTCCGCCCAGCACTTCGGTCTGGCCCGCGAGCTCGGACTCGAGACCGTCGGATTCCTGATGATGTCGCACAGCCAGCCGCCCGAGGTGCTCGCGAAGCAGGCGCGCATCATGGCCGACGCCGGCTGCCAGTGCGTGTACGTCGTCGACTCGGCCGGCGCCCTCGTCCTCGAGGGAGTCTCCGACCGGGTCGCGGCCCTCGTCGCCGAGCTCGGCGACGACGCGCAGGTCGGTTTCCACGGGCACGAGAACATGGGGCTCGGCGTGGCCAACTCGGTGCTCGCGGTGCGTGCCGGCGCACTGCAGATCGACGGCTCCACCCGCCGGTTCGGTGCCGGCGCCGGCAACACCCCCGTCGAAGCGTTCGTCGCCGTCGCCGAGAAGCTCGGTATCCGAACGGGTATCGACACCCTGAAGATCATCGACGCCGCCGAGGACGTGGTGCGGCCGATCATGGACGGCGAGTGCCTCCTCGACCGGATGTCGCTGACGATGGGGTACGCCGGGGTGTACTCGAGTTTCCTCAAGCACGCCGCCACCCACGCCGATCGGTACGGGGTCTCCGGCGCGGAGATCCTCATCGAGGCCGGCCGCCGCAACCTCGTCGGGGGCCAGGAAGACCAACTCATCGAGATCGCCGTCGGTCTCGCCGCCCAGAAGTAGACCCTCGGGTCCCGAGCAGAGAGCTGACAGTCATGGGCCAGGTTTTGGACAACATCATCCAGTACGCGGACGAGATCCGCGCCGAGGGCGCCGAGGGCGACAAGCTCATGCGCCTGACCGACAACAACGCCAAGCGGCTGCGCAACGCCGGTGTGATCCGCATGCTGCAGCCCAAGGAGCACGGCGGCCTCGAAGTCCACCCGCGCGAGTTCGCCGAGACCGCGATGGCGATCGGAGCAATGGACGGCGCCACCGGCTGGGTCGCCGGCATCGTCGGCGTACACCCGTGGGAGCTCACGTTCTTCGATCCGAAGGCGCAGAACGAGATCTGGGGCGAGGACCCCGACATGTGGATGGCCTCCCCGTACGCGCCGATGGGTGTCGCGGTTCCGGTCGACGGTGGCTACATCCTCAACGGCCGCTGGTCGTTCTCCTCGGGCACCGACCACTGCGGCTGGATCATGATCGGCGCCGCGGTGGGCGACAAGGACGGAAACCGGCTGAACCCGCCGCAGGTCCTGCACGTGCTGCTGCCGCGCTCGGACTACGAGATCGACCAGGACAGCTGGAACGTCGTGGGCCTGCGCGGCACCGGCTCGAAGGATCTGATCATCGAGGACGCCTTCATCCCCGCCTACCGCACCCTCGACGCCGATGTCGTCCTCAGCGGCAACGGCTGGCGGCACGCCGGGCGCGACGAGACCCTCTACAAGTTCCCGTTCTCGTGCATCTTCCCGCTGGGCATCACCTCGTCGCTGATCGGCATGGCCGAGGGCGCGCTCGCGTGCTACATCGCGGCCCAGAAGGAGCGCGTCGCGGTCACCGGTATCCCGATCAAGGAGGACCCGTACGTCCTCTATGCCCTCGGTGAGGCGGCCGCCGAGATCGCCGCGTCGCGCGCCGCGATCCTCGAGACCGTCGACCGCTTCTGGGACAAGACGGACAAAGGCCAGGAGGTCACCTTCGACGAGCGTGCCATCGGGCGCCGCACCCAGACCGCTGCCGCGTGGCGGGCCGTCCGCGCCGTCGACGAGATCTTCGCCCGCGCCGGTGGTGGCGCGATGCACCTGAAGTTCCCGATGCAGCGTTTCTGGCGCGATGCGCACGTCGGTCTGTCGCACGCGATCCACGTCCCCGGCTCGATCTTCCACGCGTCTGCGCTGACCCAGCTCGGCGGCGAGCCGCAGGGTGTCCACCGCTCGATGATCTAGCTCTCCCGCGAACGTCCCGGAAGGAACACATATGACGGATATTCGAGGACTCGGATACCTCCGGATCCAGACCACCGACGTCGCGCGCTGGCGTGAACTCGTCGTCGACGGCCTCGGCATGGCCGTCGGTTCCGGCCCCGAACCGGACGGCCTCTACCTGCGGGTCGACGAGCGGCGGGCACGCCTGATCGTGCTGCCCGGCGAATCCGACAAGGCACTCGCGGTGGGCTGGGAGGTGCGCGATCAGTTCGCCCTCCAGCGGGTCCGCGAGACCGTCGA
This sequence comes from Rhodococcus sp. DMF-1, assembly GCF_021441945.1. Taxonomy (NCBI): domain Bacteria; kingdom Bacillati; phylum Actinomycetota; class Actinomycetes; order Mycobacteriales; family Nocardiaceae; genus Rhodococcus; species Rhodococcus sp. DMF-1. The sequence goes on along the minus strand of NZ_CP090442.1, from coordinate 3,577,183 downwards.
GAAGGCGGGCGTCACCGTCGACGTCCTCTCCCAGGAGGAATGCGACTACCGCGACGCCGAGCAGGTCATCGCGTTCGACGACCCGATCGGCACCCGCGTCGAGGTGTTCTTCGGCCCGGTGCTCGATCACAGCCCCGTCGTCACCCCGCACGGCGGCCGGTGGGTCACCGGCGAGCAGGGCCTCGGCCACGTCGTGCTGCCCGCCACCGATTTCGACGCGGCGCATGCCTTCTACACCGAGGTGCTCGGCTTCCTGCCGCGCGGCGCGATCCGGCTCCAGGCTCCCGGCCCGGCGCGGCGCGTGCGCTTCCTCGGCGTGAACCAGCGTCACCACAGCCTGGCCCTGTGCCCGGCGCCGCCGACCGAGGAGCCCGGCCTCGTGCACCTGATGACCGAGGTCGACACCCTCGACGCCGTCGGTCAGGCACTCGACCGCGTACGTAAGCTCGGGTTCTCCATCTCCTCGACGCTGGGCCGGCACACGAACGACAAGATGGTCTCGTTCTACGTGCGCGCGCCGGGCGGCTGGGACCTCGAGTTCGGCACCGAGGGAATGCTCGTCGACGAGGCGTACTACACGGCCGAGGAGATCACCGCCGACAGCTACTGGGGCCACGACTGGTCCGGGTCCGAGCCGCTGGCGGCGTTCAGCCCGAAGTCCTAGCTCGCAGAGGGAACACGAACAAAGGCCCGGCCGGGGATCACCCCGGCCGGGCCTTCGTCGTCGAGCCCTGGTGCTGGGCCGCACCTCGCACGGCATGGTTCCTGCCGTGCTGCTCGGCGTCGTCGCGACGCTGCTCGCGACGAATTTGTCGGTGCGGCTGCGACGGTGCACCCGCGCCGCGATCTGTCATGGCTCGTCGTGATCGTCGGCTACGGCTGCGCCATGACCCCGGTGCGCCTGCAGGACAGGATCGTCGGTGCTCTGCGCGGAACGCAGTGCCGGTCCGCGCCTGCCGACGACGCACCGAGCTCGCAGGTCCCGCCGGCGCGGCAGTCGACCCGGCCGGTGCTCCGACCCGCACAGAAACGAACTGCCCACACGCCGTGCTCGGCGGGTGGGCAGTGCGGATACGAGAACCGATCGGGCCGGCCGTCCTGCGCAGCAAGTCGACGGTGGACCGACTGTCATGGAATGTGCGCAGTCCGGCCGACCCGATCGTGTGTAAGGTACCCCCGCGTCGGTGCTTTCACACCGACGCCCCGGAAATCCGTTCGGTCAGCTCCTGTTCAGCAGCTTGCGCATCGCCTCGGCCGCGCCCCGGACGAGCTTGTCGCGGGGGAACCCGCTGCGCTTGACCGCGGCGTCGTAGTTGCCGCCGGCCACCCACACCGGTCCGTCGGTGAGGTGATCGAGGCCCTCCCGGGCCACCTCCTCCGGCTCGGCGACGAGCATGCCGGGGATGTCGAAGTTCAGTCCGGCGCGGATCATCGCCGGGGTGCGAGTCACGCCGAGGACGAGTTCGACGACATGCACCCCGTGCGGGGCCAGTTCGAGCCACAGGCTTTCGGCGAAGACCCGGCTGAACGCCTTCGACGCCGCGTAGATGCTCTGGTGCTCGGACCCCATGTATCCGGCGAGCGAGCCGAGCAGCATGATGCCACCGCGTCCGCGCTCCTTCATCTTCGACCCGAACAGGTGCGAAAGTTCCAGCTGCCGATCGATGTTGAGGGTGATCACCCCGCGGAAGCCGTCGAGGTCGCCGGAGACGAACTCGTGGCCGTAGCTGTTGGCGCCGGCGTTGAAGATGAGCAGACCCACCTCGACGTCGTCGGTCGCCTGCCGGATCTGCTCGACCGCGTCGTCGGCGAGCAGATCGAGCGCGAGGGTGCGCACCTCGACCCCGTTGCCGCGGACCTTCTCGGCGGTCTCCTCGAGCGGGCCGGGCTTGCGGGCGACGAGCACCAGGTTCAGCCCCGCCTTGCTCAACTCGTCGGCGAACGCGGCACCGACGCCCTCGGAGCCGCCGGCGATGACGGCCCACGAGCCGTACTGCTTGACGTCGATCACGAAAGTTCCTTTCCGGCTGACTTACTGGACGATCGGTCCCGGCACCGGGGTGTCGTCGAGGACGGTGAGGCGGCCTTCGGTCGCGGCCCACGTGATCGTCTCGGCGAGCTTCGCGCAACCGCGGCGCGGCGCCCCGGGGCGGCAGTCCTGCCCACCCTGCTCACGCATCTCCGGGCACCGGGACCGCGCCTCCTCGTTCCACTGTACGGAGGTGTGCTCCCAGCTGTTCTTGGCGACGAGAACCCGGGCGCCGCACTCAGTGCACTGCAGGGGTTGCATCGGTGGTCGCCGCCTCCTCGGCTGCCGTCCTGCGGGCGAGGTTCTCCTCGACCTCCTTCATCCACGCCGCCACGGGGCGGGTGGTGTCCATTTCGAACTCGAACCGCTCGGTCATCTCCGGCTTGACGTCGGCGGCGTCCACGTAGAACTGCTCGTACCAGCGGCGCAGCTGGTAGACGGGGCCGTCCTCGTCGCACAGCAGCGGATTCTCGATGCGCGTCTTGTTCTTCCAGATCTCGACGTCCTGCTCGAAGCCTCGGGCGATGAAGTCACCGAACTTGCGGGCCGTCTCGTCGGCCGAGTCGCCGAGGGCGTCCGACTTCTTCACGATGATCCCGTACATCAGGACGAACTTGTTCTCGGTGACGGGGTAGTGGCAGTTGAGCAGCACCGAGTCGATGTCGTAGCCCTCGTACTTGTACTGCAGGTCGTCGATCATGAACGACGGACCGAAGTACGCCGCCTCGGAGCGGCTGCCGACGAGCTTCGGCTGGCCGTCGGCGTGCGGCCGCATGTCCTCGCGCGCCTGACCGTGCATGATCTGCGTCGCGACGTGGCCCTCGAAGATGTTCTTGAAGTACGTGGGGAACGAGTAGTGCACGTAGAAGAAGTGCGCCATGTCGACGATGTTGTCGATGATCTCGCGGCAGTTGGTGTCGACCTCGGTGGTGTACCAGACCCAGTCGGTCCACTCGTCGCTCGTCGCGCCCTCGATGCGGGGGATGGTGACGTCGGCGGGCGGCGGGTTGCCCTCGGGATCGTGCCAGACGAACAGCATTCCGTCCTGGTCGAGGGTGTGCCACGCGCGGGTCTTCGCGATCGGCGGAACGCGCCGCGCGTAGGGGATCGACGTGCACCGGCCGTTGCCGCCCCAGCGCCAGTCGTGGAAGGGGCAGGCCACCGAGTCGCCCTTGATCGTGCCCTGGCTGAGGTCGCCGCCCATGTGCCGGCAGTACGCGTCGAGGATCTTCAGGTTGCCGCTGCTGTCGGCGAACACCACGAGCTTGGTGCCGAAGGCGTGGACCGAATGCGGCTTGCCGTCCTTGAAGGACTCGGACAGGCCCAGGCAGTGCCAGCCCCGGGCGAACCGGGTGGGCGCGGCACCGGCCACGATCTCGCGAACTTCGACGTCGTCGGACTTGCTGGAGCTCACTGTCGTCCGTCCTTTCGGAGGAAATGTCGTATCGGATGGAGCACCTCGGTGCTGTGCGCGGGTGGGCCGGGGGACGGCAGCCGCCTGCGACCTGTGGGATCGACGCTAGGTGAGGCCGGTCACCGGGGGTGCGGCGATCCCACTGTCCGGGACACGTTCCGGCGGGCCGCGGCGACGGCGCCGCACGATGGGGGAGCCCGTACCCGCCCCGGTCACGAAGGAGTGACGCCGATGCCCGACGACGTGCTGACGAAGGTGCGCGAACTGCTGCCGTCCATCGCGGAGCGCGCGCAGACGGTCGACGACTCGCGCCGGGTGCCGGACCAGACCGTGCAGGACCTGGCCGCGGCGGGGGTGTTCCGGATGCTGCAGCCCGCCCGGTACGGCGGTCTCGAATGCGACCCCGTGCGCTTCTACGAGGTGGTGCGGGAGATCTCGGGGGCCTGCGGGTCGACGGGCTGGGTGACGTCGATCCTCGGGGTCCACTCCTGGCACCTGGGCCTGTTCGACCCGCAGGCCCAGGACGACGTGTGGGGGCAGGACGATTCGACGCTGCTGTCCTCGTCGTACGCGCCGGTCGGCGAACTCGTCCCGGTCGACGGCGGTTTCCGGCTGTCGGGCAACTGGCGGTTCTCGTCCGGGTGCGAGCATGCGACCTGGGCGTTGCTCGGGGCACTCGTCGTCGGTGCCGAGGGCCGGCCGGTGGACTTCATGACCGTCCTGGTGCCGCGCAGCGACTACCGGATCCTGGACGTGTGGGACGTCGTGGGCATGCGCGGAACCGCCAGCAACGAGATCTCCGTCGACAAGGCGTTCGTGCCGCACCACCGCACGGTGCGCAACTACGACCTGGCGCAGCTGCGTGCCCCCGGCCACGCGGTGAACCCGGGACCGTTGTTCCGGCTGCCGTTCGCCGCGATCTTCACCACCGCCGTCGCCGCGCCGGTGATCGGAACGGTCGCCGGGTGCTACGAGCAGTATCTGGGCGCGATGCGGAACCGGGTGCGGTTGAGCCTGGGCGGGGGCCGGTTCGCCGAGGACCAGTTCGCGCAGGTCGCCGTCGCCCGGGCCGCCTCGGAGATCGACGCGGCGATCCTCCAGACGGACCGCAACATCCGGGAGTTGTACGAGCTGGCGGTGGCGGGGCAGCCGCTGCCGACGCGGCTGCGGCTGCGGCTGCGCCGCGACCAGGTGCGGGGCACCGAGCGTGCCGTCGAGGCGATCGATCTGCTGTTCAAGACCTCGGGCGGCAACTCGCTCGGCCGGGGGACCCCCGTCGAGCGGGCGTGGCGTGACGCACACGCGGGCAGCGTGCACGTCGCCAACGATCCCGAACGCGCCCTCGCGATGTACGGACGGGGCGCATTCGGCCTGCCGGTGGAGGACAACCTGATCTGAGCCGCCACCTGCTGGAACGAGGGGTGCCCGGGATCGCTGTATCCTCCCTCTCGTGCGCCGAGCACGCGCGCGTCCCACTGAGCGGAAGATCTCCGGCGGCTCGGCGCGGAACGCGGGATGCTGGGCGGCGCGGCATCGCCGCAGAGACGAGACGACGGAGGAGGACCCCCGTGCCCAGAGTTGCCGAAGCGCGGGACGCCGCGGAGCCGACGTCCGCCGAGCAGCGCGCGCGGTTCGGGCGCATCCTCGACGCCGCTGCGAGCCTGGCGACCGAGAAGGAACTCGAACGGGTGCAGATGCACGAGGTCGCGAAGATGGCCGGCGTCGCCATCGGCACCCTGTACCGGTACTTCCCGTCCAAGACGCACCTGTTCGTGGCGGTCATGGTCGATCAGATCGATCAGATGAGCGAGCGGATGGCCCAGCGCACCAATCCGGACGCCACCCCGCAGGAGGCCGTCTACGAGGCGCTCGTGCGGGCGACGCGGGCGCTGCGGCGACGGCCGTTGCTGGCGACGGCGATGATCCAGTCCACGAGCACCGCCAAGGCCACCTCCATTCCCGACGTCGCGAAGATCGACCACCGCTTCCGCGAGGTGCTCTATCGGGCGGCCGGGCTCGAGTACGTCACCGAACGGGACGCGACGCTGGTGCGGGTCCTCGAGCAGGCGTGGTTCGGGATCATCCAGTCCAGTCTCAACGGCCGGATCTCGGTTCCCGATGCGGAGTCCGACCTGCGGGTGGCGTGCGAGCTGCTGCTCGCGGGCCTGTCGAACGCGAGCCCGGCGAACGCGAGCCCGGCACCCTCCGTCTGACCTCCCGGTCGCGCACCCGTGTCCCGAACCTCGGCGTGCCTGCGTAACTGAAATGAATTCTCATTCCGTCCGCGGGGCGTAGACCTGCATGGGGTCCGAAATAGGCCATTGCCGTGGCGTAGAAAATGGAATACATTCCAAAAGTGAACGCGTTCCGGTTCTGTGCGCCGGCGCGTCCCATCGACATTTGCCCAGCACTCATGTTCCGAGGAGCCAGCTCATGACCGACGTAGTCATCGTCGACGCGGCCCGTACCCCCGTCGGCCGCCGCCGCGGCGCCCTGTCCGGTCTGCACCCGGCCACCCTGCTCGGCACCGCCCAGCGCGCCGTCCTCGAGCGCACCGGCCTCGCCCCCGACCAGGTGGGACAGGTCGTCGGCGGCTGCGTCACCCAGGCCGGCGAACAGTCCAACAACGTCACCCGGCAGGCGTGGCTGCACGCCGGCCTGCCCTACACGACGGCGGCCACGTCGATCGACTGCGCGTGCGGCTCCTCCCAGCAGGCCGTCCACATCGTCGCCGGCCTCATCGCCTCCGGCCAGATCACCGCCGGCATCGGCTGCGGCGTCGAATCCATGAGCCGGGTCTTCCTCGGCCAGGCCCTCACCCCCGAGACCGGCAGCCCCTACCCGGACGACTGGACCATCGACATGGGCGACCAGTTCACCTCCGCCGAGCGCATCGCCGCCAAGCGCGGCATCAAGCGCGGCGACACCGACGCCTTCGGTCTCGAGTCGCAGCGCCGCGCCGCCGCCGCCTGGGCCGAGGGCCGGTTCGACCGCGAGATCGTCCCCACCGAGGCGCCCGTGCTCGCCGACGGCGTGCCCACCGGTGAAACCACCGTCGTCACCCGCGACGGCGGCCTGCGTGAGACCACCGCCGAAGGCCTGGCCGCGCTGAAGCCGGTCGTCGAGGGCGGCATCCACACCGCGGGCTCCGCGTCGCAGATCAGCGACGGCGCCGCCGCGGTCCTGCTCACCAGCGCCGAGCGCGCCCAGGAACTGGGCCTGCGGCCCCGTGCCCGGATCGTCGCCTCGGGCATGGTCGGGTCCGACCCGTACTACCACCTCGACGGCCCGATCGACGCCACCCGCCACGTGCTCGGCAAGGCCGGGATGACGCTGGACGACATCGATCTCGTCGAGATCAACGAGGCGTTCGCGTCGGTCGTCCTGTCGTGGGCGCAGGTGCTCGACGCCGACATGTCCAAGGTCAACGTCAACGGTGGCGCCATCGCCCTCGGCCACGCCGTCGGGTCGACCGGTGCCCGGCTCCTCGCCACCGCCCTGCACGAGCTCGAGCGGTCCGACCGGTCGACGGCACTGGTCACCATGTGCGCGGGCGGCGCACTGTCCACCGCCACCGTCATCGAACGCATCTGACCACCACCATCGAATTCGCGAGGCCGACATGACCATTGGACTGACAGACGAGGACCGCGACCTGCGCGACGCGGTGCGCGGCTGGGCCGCCCGCCACGTCACCGCCGACGTGGTGCGCCAGGCCGTCGAAGCCAAGACCGACACCCGTCCCGCGTTCTGGGGCTCGCTCGCCGAACTCGGTGTGCTCGGGCTGCACCTGCCCGAGGAGGTCGGCGGCGCCGGCTTCGGTCTGGTCGAACTCGCGGTGGTCATCGAGGAACTGGGCCGGTCGATGGTGCCCGGCCCGTTCCTGCCGACCGTGCTGACCGCCGCGGTGCTGCGCGAGGCCGGCCGCACCGCCGAACTCGCCGGTCTCGCGGACGGCGCCACGCTCGCCGGCGTCGCCCTCGACCCGGGCACGTTGCGGGTGGGGCGCGGCTCGGCCGGCACCACCCTGTCCGGACGGTCCGGATTCGTCCTCGGCGGCCACACCGCCGACGTGCTGCTCGTCGCGGCCGAGGACGCCGGCAACCGCGCCTGGGTGCTGCTGCACCGCGACCGGGTCGACGTCGAGGATCTGCCCAGTCACGACGTGGTGCGCGGCAATTCGCAGTTCGAGGTGGACCGTCTGGCGCTCGGCGCCGACGACGTGCTGCGGATCGACCCGCAGCGCGTCACCGATCTCGCGGCCGCCCTGTTCGCGGCCGAGGCGTCGGGCATCGCGGACTGGTGCGTGCGCACCGCCGCCGAGTACGCCGCGGTGCGCCGCCAGTTCGGCCGCCCGATCGGCCAGTTCCAGGGCGTCAAGCACCGCGCCGCACGCATGCTCGCACTCGCCGAGCAGGCCCGCGTGTGCGCGTGGGACGCCGCCCGCGCCCTGACCCCCGGCGGTGCCGAGGCGGACGAGGCGTCCCTCGCGGCCGCCGTCGCCGGCGCCACAGCCCCCGAGGCCGCGTTCGCCGTGGCCAAGGACTGCATCCAGATTCTCGGCGGCATCGGCTACACGTGGGAACACGACGCGCACCTGTACCTGCGCCGCGCCCAGTCGCTGCGGATCCTGCTCGGTTCCACCGCGTCGTGGCGCCGGCGGGTCACCGACCTCACCCGCGGCGGCACCCGCCGCGTCCTCGGCATCGACCTGCCGCCGGAGGCGGAGCGGATCCGGGACGAGGTGCGCGGCGAACTCGCGCCCGCCGCCACGCTCGACGGCGCCGAACGCACCACGTACCTCGCCGAGAAGGGCTACACCGCACCGCATCTGCCCGCGCCGTGGGGCAAGGGCGCCGACGCGGTCACCCAGCTGGTGATCGCCGAGGAACTGCGCGCGGCGAGCCTGAGGCCGCACGACATGATCATCGGCAACTGGGTGGTGCCGACCCTGATCGAGCACGGCAGCCCGGAGCAGCTCGAGCGGTTCGTGCCGCCGTCGCTGCGCGGCGACATCGTCTGGTGCCAGCTGTTCTCCGAGCCCGGCGCGGGCTCGGACCTGGCGTCGCTGACCACGAAGGCCACCAAGATCGACGGCGGGTGGATCCTGCAGGGGCAGAAGGTGTGGACCTCGATGGCCCGCGACGCCCACTGGGGCATCTGCCTGGCCCGCACCGACGCCTCCGCTCCCAAGCACAAGGGCTTGTCGTACTTCCTCGTCGACATGCGCGGCAGCGAGGGTCTCGACATCCGCCCGCTGCGCGAGATCACCGGCGAGGCGCTGTTCAACGAGATCTTCATCGACAACGTCTTCGTCCCGGACGAGTGCCTCGTCGGCGAGCCCGGCGACGGCTGGAAGCTCGCCCGCACCACCCTCGCCAACGAACGCGTCTCCCTCTCGCACGACTCGTCCCTCGGCTCCGGCGGCGAGGCCCTGCTCGACCTGGCCGCCGAACTGCCCGGCGGACTCGACGACGAACAGGCCACCGTCCTCGGGAAGGTGCTGTGCGACGCGCAGACCGGCGGGCTGATGGCGTTGCGCACCACGCTGCGCTCCCTGGCCGGTGCCCAGCCCGGTGCCGAGTCCTCGGTCGCGAAGCTGCTCGGCGTCGAGCACATCCAGCAGGTGTGGGAGGTCGCGATGGACTGGGCCGGACCGCGTGCCCTGCTCGGCGCGCAGGACCGCCGGTCGGCGACGCAGATGTTCCTCAACTCCCAGTGCATGTCGATCGCCGGCGGCACCACCAACGTTCAGCTCAACATCATCGGGGAGCGCCTGCTCGGCCTGCCCCGCGACCCCGAGCCCGGGAAGTGAGCACCGCCGTGACGTCGGCGCGGCAGGGACGCCGCGTGTTCGTCGTCGGCGTGGGGATGACGAAGTTCGAGAAGATCGAGACCAGCGGCCGGGAATACCCCGAGATGGTCCGCGAGGCCGTCGACATGGCCCTCGGCGACGCCGGCATCGGCTACGGGCGGGTGCAGCGGGCCGCCGTCGGTTACGTGTTCCAGCCGTCCACCGCCGGTCAGCGCGCCCTGTACGAGGTGGGACTGACCGGCATCCCGATCGTCAACGTCGACAACAACTGCGCCACCGGCTCCACGGCGCTGATGACGGCGCGGGACTGGGTGCAGGGCGGGCAGGCCGACGTCGCGCTGGCCGTCGGGTTCGAGAAGATGACCCGCACCTCCCTGACCGGCACCGGCGAACTGCCGAAGGTCACCACGCTCGACCACCACCTGAACGTCATGACCGACCTGCACGAGTGGGGCACCGGCCCGATGACCGCCCAGCTGTTCGGCAACGCCGCGGTCGAGCACATGGAGCGCTACGGCACCACCGCCGAGCAGATCGCCGCCGTGGCGGTGAAGAACCACCGGCACTCGGTGCACAACCCCTACGCGCAGTTCCGCGACGAGTACACCCTCGAACAGGTGCTGGGCGACAAGATGATCCACGCGCCGCTCACCCGCTCGCAGTGCTCGCCCACCTCCGACGGCGCCGGCGCGGCGGTCCTGGTGAGCGAGGCCTTCGTGCGCGAGCACGGCCTCGAGGACCGGGCCGTCGAGATCGTCGCGCAGGCGTTGACCACCGACACCGGCGAATCGTTCGACAGCCGCTCGATGATCGACGTCGTCGGCGCCCCGATGACGGGAGCGGCCGCCGCCCGGGTGTTCGCCGAGTCCGGGCTCACCGTCGACGACGTCGACGTGATCGAACTGCACGACTGCTTCGCCATCAACGAGATCATCACCTACGAGGGGCTCGGGCTGTGCAGCCCCGGCGAGGGCGGCAAGCTCGTCGAGTCGGGTGCCACCACCTACGGCGGCCGGTGGGTGGTCAATCCGTCGGGCGGCCTGCTCTCCAAGGGCCATCCCCTCGGCGCCACCGGCCTGGCCCAGTGCGCCGAACTCACCTGGCAGCTGCGCGGCGAAGCCGGCGGCCGTCAGGTCGACGGCGCCCGCGTGGGCCTGCAACACAATCTGGGGCTCGGCGGCGCGTGCGTGGTGACGCTGTACCGGGCCGGAACCCTCACCGGAACCGCGGACGAGAAGGAGAACTGACCGTGCCCATCGACCCGAAGACCGCACTGTCCGCCGAACCCACTGTGCGCGAAGCGGTCTGGACCAACCGCGACGTCATGCTGTACCACCTCGGGCTCGGCGCCGGCGGCGACGGACTCGACCCGGCCGAGCTGCGCTGGGTGTACGAGAAGGACCTGCGGGTGCTGCCGACGTTCGCGATGGTGGCCGGCCAGGGCATCTCGGCCGGCGCGCTGAAACCGGCCGGCATGAACCTGCCCGGCATCGACATCGACCTGCGCCGCATCCTGCACGGCGGGCAGTCGCTGCAGCTGCACGCCCCCATCCCCGCCTCCGGGACGGCGCACATCTCGTCGCGCGTGGCGCACGTGTGGGACAAGGGCAAGGCCGCCGTCATCGTGCTCGAACAGGCGGCCACCACCCCGGAAGGTGCGCCGCTGTGGACCACCGGCATGCAGATCTGGGCCCGCGGCGAGGGCGGCTTCGGCGGCGAACCCGGCCCGGAGACGCCGCACACGGTGCCCGACCGCGACGCCGACACCGTCCTCGTCTCGCCCACCGGCACGCGGCAGGCCCTGCTGTACCGGCTCAGCGGCGACATGAACCCGCTGCACGCCGAGCCCGCGTTCGCGCAGGCCGCCGGTTTCGACCGGCCCATCCTGCACGGTCTGGCCTCCTACGGGATCGTGTGCAAGGCCGTCGTCGACGGCCTGCTCGACGGCGATCCGGCACGGGTGCAGAGCTACTCGGTGCGGTTCGCCGGCTCGCTGTTCCCGGGCGAGACCATCGAGACCGCCGTCTGGCACGACGGCGACCGGCTGACGTTGCTGGCGACCTGCCCGGAGCGCGACGGCGCCCCCGTCCTCACCCACGCCGTCATGGAGGTGCGTCCGTGAAGGTCGGAACCCATCCCACCGCCGCCACCCACGCCCACGGCACGGTGCTGACCTCGGCGCCGCAGGACGCGCCGGTGGACCGGGCGACCGCCGCCGCGCGCCGCGTCGTCGACGCCATGCTGCGCACCGACCGCGGCAACGCCAACCTCGACCGGGTCGCGGAGGAACTGAACAGCATCGCCGACCACCTCGAGGAACACGCCCCGGAGGTCGCCGAACGACTGATCGACATGTGGAACGGTGAGGGCGTCACCCGGCACGACCCGGTCACCGGCCCCGAGAACGCCATCGCCCCGCCCCTGGTCCTCGAGGGCCTCGAGGACGGCTCGGTGCAGGGCACGGTCACGCTGACGATGCCGTACCAGGGTCCGCCCGGGTGCGTCCACGGCGGGGTGTCGGCCCTGATCCTCGACCATGTGCTCGGCGTCGCCAACGCCTGGGGCGGCAAGTCCGGGATGACGGCGAAGCTCGAGACGAACTACCACCGGCCCACGCCGCTGTTCGAGCCGCTCGTCGTCACCGGCCGGCTCGTCTCCGTCGACGGCCGCAAGATCCGCACCGTCGGCAGCATCACGACGGCCGACGGACAGCTGTGCGTCTCGGTGGAGGGACTGTTCATCGACAAGACGGTTCCGCGTCCCCGATAGGAGAATCCGCATGGGAGCACTCGACGGTCGTGTCGCGCTGATCACCGGCGCCGGCATGGGCATCGGGCGCGGCATCGCCGCGGCGTACGCGCGGGAGGGCGCGGACGTCGTCGTCGCCGAGATCGACGAGCAGGCCGGCGATGCCACCGCCCGGTGGCTGCGCGACGAGTGGGGTGCGCGCGCCCACTTCGTGCGCACCGACGTCACCGACAAGGCCCAGGTCCACGCGGCGGTCGACGCCGCGGTCGAACGGTTCGGCCGTCTCGACGTCCTCGTCAACAACGCCTGGCGCGGCTCCGGGTACGCCCGGTTCGAGAACATGACCGACGAGCAGCTGCGTGCCGGGTTCGACACGGCCGTGATGGCGGCGTTCTGGGCGATGCAGCGGGCCCTCCCGGAACTCGAGCGCCACGGCACCGGCCGGGTGATCAACCTGTGTTCGCTCAACGGCGTCAACGCGCACATGTACTCCGTGCAGTACAACGCCGCCAAGGAGGCGCTGCGCACCCTCACCCGCACCGCGGCGCGGGAATGGGCGCCGAAGCAGATCTGCTGCAACGTGATCTGCCCCGGCGCGCAGAGCGAGGCGTTCCGGCGGGTGGCCGAGACCGACCCGCAGATGGCGGCGGCGTCGGCGCAGGCCAACCCGATGGGCCGAATCGGTGACTCGCTCGACGACATCGGACCCGTCGCGGTGTTCCTCGCGAGCGACGGTGCGCGCTACCTCACCGGCAACACCTTGTTCGTCGACGGCGGCGCGCACATCAACGGCGTCCAGTGGGCGCCGCGGGTGGACTGAGCATCCGGTCCCGACCCCCGAGACCGGCCCGTGACCGTCGGCGACGAAGATGAAGAGGTCGTGTCGGTGACCAGCGGGAGGCGTGTACAACGATGAGGCCGGGCAGGTGCGCAGCGTGCGGGCGGATCGTGGGTCCGTTCGAGCGGCGGGTCGACGGCCGGTGCACCCGGTGTGTCGCCGCCCGCCTCCGCGCCTGGGCGGCGGCCCCCGAGGTGCCGGTGCGCCGGGAACCGCAGGACCGCGGCCCGAAGCTGCGCCGGCTGCGTCGTCCCGCGGTGCAGTGGCCCCGCCGGTCCGAGCCGCAGCCTCGTCGCGAACCCGAGTACGCGGGAGTGCGTCGCCCCGAGCCGCCGTGGCCGCCCGTCGCCCGGCCCGGGCCGCCCCCGCTGCCGGCGCAGCCGCCCCGCAATCCGTGGCCGACGCGGGCGAAGCGGGCCGGCGCAGCGGTCGCGGCGCTCGTGCTGATCGCGCTGACGGCCACCGCGTCGCTGCGGGTGTGGACGCCGGCGTCGTCGCGGTTCATGCGCATCGACGACGGCCCGGTCACCTACCAGTACGTCTCGCTCGACCACGTCAGCCGCTACATCGTCGCCTCGGTGATCGCCCACGAGGACGACCAGATGGGTCTTCGTGCGCAGGCGTTCCACTGGGGCGACTACGCCGACCGCGCCCGCGCCCACCTGACGGGTGAGCCGCAGCAGACGTACTCGACGATCCCGCAGCAGCTCGCGAAGAACATGTTCTTCACCCCCGACCAGAGCGCGATCCGCAAGGCCGTCGAGACGGTGCCGTCGATCCTGTTGAGCAGCACCCTGCCCGACGCCCGCATCATGGAGCTGTACCTGAACTACGCGCAGTTCGGTCCCGACCTGTACGGGGTGTGCGCGGCCAGCTGGTACTACTTCGACACCGCGCCCTGGGAGATGTACCAGTACCACGCGATGCAGCTCGCGGGCATGCTGCCCAATCCGGAGGACGTCGTGCGCCTGCCCGGCGGGGGCGTCGCCACGCCACCGGACGCGCCGTATCCGAGCGCCGCGTTCCACATCAACGGTGCCGCCAACGTCGATCTGCCCGCCCGCTTCGCCGGCTGGGGCGGCTGGGAGAACATCGTCGCGTCGGTGGGCATCGAGGATTCGGCCGCCGACCACGCCGACGACCGGCCCAGCGCGGATTCGTGCTCGACGATGCCCGAGCCGGTGCGTCAGCGTCTGGCGGTCGAGGACCCCGGGTTCGTGTCCCGGTCGCAGTAGCCGCATCCGCGACCGGCGGTGCTTCTCGCGCGCGTGAGAACGCGCGCAAGAAGCACCGCCCCGCGCAACTAGATGCTGACCTCGCGACGCACCGTCTTGCCCGTCGCGTTGCGGGGCAGCAGGTCGGAGGTGATCCGCCAGCGGGTGGGAACCTTGAAGTACGACAGACGCTCGGCCGCGTACTCGCGCAGCTCCTCCTCCGTCACGCTCGCCCCCTCGGCGAGGACGACGACCGCCGCCACCTCCTGACCGAGGTCGGGGTGCGGGACGCCGATCACGGCGCACTCGCGCACGGCCGGGTGCTCGTCGAGGGTCTGCTCGATCTCGGTGGGGTAGACGTTCTCGCCGCCGCGCAGGATCAGGTCGGAGCGACGGCCCGTCAGGCGCAGCCGGCCGTTCTCGATGACGCCGTAGTCACCGGTGCGCAGCCACCGGTCCGGGGTGATCGCCGCGGCCGTGGCCTCCTCGTCCTCCCAGTAGCCGAGCATGACGAACGGGCTGCGCACGCACACCTCGCCTTCGACCCCGTCCGGCAGCCATTCGCCGAACGGATCGCGGATCTCGAGGCTCACCGTGATGATCGGCCGGCCCAGGGTGCCGGGGAACGCCTCGATGTCCTGCGAGTTGGCGACCGCGATGGCGGTGCTGCACTCGGTGAGCCCGTAGCTGTCGACGAGGGCGTCGCGCGCGAAGGGCACCTTCTCGCGCAGCCGGTCCTTGAATGCGATCGACGACGGTGCCGACGCGAGTGCGAACGCCGTCAGCGACGACAGGTCGTACTTGTCGAGGTTGTCGTGCTCGAGCAGCCGCGACGCCATCGTCGGCACCGCGCCCCAGTTGGTGACGCGTTCGCGTTCGATCAGGCTCAGCACCTTGTCCACGTCGAACGAACCCTGGTGCATGATCACCGCGCTGCCCGTCGCCAGCCGCGGGATCACCAGGTTGTGCAGGCTCGCGATGTGGAACAGCGGCGAGGTGAGCAGGTACCGCAGGTCGCTGGGGACGTCGTCGCTGTAGGTCCGGCCGGTGAACGCCGCGAGCAGGGCATCGCTGAACCGGTGGTAGTCGACGACCGCCAGCAGGTTGCGGTGCGAGTGCAGCGCGCCCTTGGGCCGGCCGCTGGTGCCGCTGGTGTAGAGGATGACCGACGGGTCGTCCTCGTCGATGTCGACGCGCGGCGGCTCGGCGCCGGGGTACTGCGCGATCAGCCGGGGCAGGTCCTCCTCCATCGTCAGGACCGTGATCCCGGTGGTGTCGACGTCCGCGAGGGCCTCGGCGCGCTTGGCGTCGACGACGAGGACCTTCGGCCGGCTGTGCTCGAGGCCGTACTCGATCTCCCGCGGCACCCACCAGCCGTTGAGCCCGACGGTGATCGCGCCGAGCGTCTGGCTCGTCCAGAACGCGATCACCCACTCCGGGGTGTTCGCGGCCAGGATCGCGACGCGATCGCCCTTCTCGACGCCGTAGTCGCTGCGCAGCGCCCGGGCGAGGGAGTAGGCGGCGGCGGCGTGCTCGGCGAAGGAGAGCCGGCGGTCGGCGGTGACGAGGTAGTCGCGGTCCCCCCAGCGCAGGGAGTCGGCGAGCAGCTCGCCCACGGCCTTGCCGCGGTTCTTCATCACCGGCATCGAGGCGCCGAGCACCTCTTCCTCGACGATCTCGAACCGGCCACCCGGGCCGGTCAGGCGGGAGACGACCTCGTCGAGGTACAGCCGGGGATCTGCGGACGCAGTCATGCGGGGGACCTTTCCTTCGTGTCACGTGAATACCGTGTCACCTGCGGCGATAGACCTGTGACCTCACCCTGGCCGCGGCCGCGTGTGAGGCGTGCCACTGCAATTTCTCACGTCGGGCCGTGGGTGCGGTAGTGGTTACCACTGAGCGGGACTCACCGTGATCCACCCGACAGCCGGGGCTACGTTCGGCGCAGAATCGCTGCCGGAGGAGCAACCGCATGTCCACATTTCTCGATACCCCGACGACAAGGATCGATCCCTTCGCCCCCGCGAAGCTCGGCCCGCTGACCCTGCGCAACCGGGTGATCAAGGCGGCCACGTTCGAGGGCCTGACCCCGAAGGGGCTCGTCACCGACGAGCTCATCGAGTTCCACCGCCGGCCCGCCGCCGGCGGCGTCGGCATGACGACGGTCGCCTACTGCGCCGTCGCACCCGACGGCCGCACCGCCCCCGGTCAGCTGCAGTGGACCGACGAGACCCGGCCCGGCATGCGCAAGCTCACCGACGCGATCCACAACGAGGGCGCCGCGGTCTCCGCGCAGATCGGGCACGCCGGTCCGGTCGCCGCTGCGAAGTACCTGGGCACCCCGGCCCTCGGGCCGAGCCGCGCCTTCCGCATGACGACCCAGAACTTCAGCAAGCCCGCCACCAAGGCGGACATCGCCCGCATCACCGAGGGCCACGCCGAGGCCGCGCGCCGCGCCGTCGAGGCCGGCTTCGACGCCGTCGAGATCCACTTCGGGCACAACTACCTCATCAGCTCGTTCCTGAGCCCGAAGATCAACAAGCGCAAGGACGAGTACGGCGGGTCGCTGGAGAACCGCGCCCGCTTCGCGCGGGAGGCCGCCCGCGCCGTCCGCGACGCCGTCGGCGACAAGATCGCGATCCTCGCCAAGCTCAACATGGACGACGGTGTGCCCGGCGGCTTCTGGCTCGACGAGTCGATCCAGGTCGCCAAGTGGCTCGAGGCCGACGGCTCGCTCGACGCCCTCGAGCTGACCGCCGGCAGCTCGCTGCTCAACCCGATGTACCTGTTCAAGGGCGACGCGCCGCTGCGCGACTTCGCCGCCGTGATGCCGCAGCCGACGAAGCTGGGAATCCAGTTGGTGGGCAAGCACTTCCTGCGTGAATACCCCTACCGCGACGGCTACCTGCTCGAGGACGCCAAGCAGTTCCGGTCGCAGCTGAAGATGCCGCTGGTGCTGCTCGGCGGCATCACCAACCGGGCGATCATCGACGAGGCGATGGCCGAGGGCTTCCAGTTCGTCGCCGCCGCGCGGGCGCTGCTGCGCGACCCGGACCTCGTCAACCGCATGCAGGAGGACGCGGACGCCGCGTCGCTGTGCAACCACTGCAACAAGTGCATGACCGCCATCTACGGGGGCACCCACTGCGTGCTCCGGACGGCGTGAAGGGAGCCGCAACGATGACGAGCACCGTGAACCCCGGCACCGCCGCGACGGAAGCGGGCGTGCAGCGCGCCACCATCGCCGAGATGCTGCTCGACCGCGTCGGCGACGACCGGCTCGGCCTGCGGACCCGGGAGCAGGACTGGACGTGGGACGCCGTGGTGCGCGAGAGCGCCGCGCGTGGCGCTCTCGCGCGGTCGCTGCGCGGCGACGGCCCGTTCCACATCGGGATCCTCCTCGACAACGTCCCGGACTTCCTGTTCTGGCTCGGCGGGGCCGCGCTGGCGGGCGCGACGGTCGTCGGCATCAATCCCACGCGCGGCGCGGCGGAACTCGAGGCCGAGGTCCGCTACGTGGACTGCCAGCTCATCGTCACCGACACCGCCGGGATGGCGAAGCTGCGCGGCCTCGACCTGGGCCTCGGCGAGGACCGCTTCCTGCTGATCGACGATCCCGGCTACGCGGCCCGCCTCGAGCGGGTGGAACCGGCGATCGCCGACGGCGTCGACGAGGACAGCCTGTTCCTGCTGCTGTTCACCTCCGGCACCACCGGCCGGTCCAAGGCCGTCAAGTGCTCCCAGGGCCGGTTGTCGCGGCTCGCGTACGCCAACACCGCCAAGTACGGGCACCACCGCGACGACGTGGACTACTGCTGCATGCCGCTGTTCCACGGCAACGCGCTGATGGCGCTGTGGGCCCCGGCCCTGGCCAACGGTGCGACGGTGTGCCTGACCCGCAAGTTCTCCGCGTCCGGGTTCCTGCCCGACGTGAAGTTCTTCGGCGCGACGTTCTTCACCTACGTCGGCAAGGCCCTGGCCTACCTGATGGCCACCCCCGAACAGCCCGACGACGCCGACAACCGGCTCGAGCGGGGCTTCGGCACCGAGGCCTCGCCGGAGGACAAGGCCGAGTTCGTGCGCCGGTTCGGCGCGGTGCTGTTCGAGGGGTACGGCTCGAGCGAGGGCGCCGGTTCGGTCCGGCTCGATCCGGCGGCGCCGGAGGGCGCGCTCGGCCGGCCCGCGCACGCCGGGATCGCGGTGGTGAATCCCGACACGTTCGCCGAGTGTGCCCGCGCGGTGCTCGACGAGCACGGCCGGGTGCTCAACCCGGACGAGGCGATCGGCGAGATGATCAACAAGGAGGGCGCCCGCGCCTTCGAGGGCTACTACAAGAACGACGTCGCCGACGCCGAGCGGATCCGCAACGGGTGGTACTGGACCGGCGACCTCGGCTACGTCGACGAGGCCGGCTTCATCTACTTCGCGGGCCGCAAGGGCGACTGGATCCGGGTCGACGGCGAGAACACCTCGGCGCTGATGATCGAGCGGGTCCTGCGCCGGCACCCGAA
Organism: Rhodococcus sp. DMF-1; assembly: GCF_021441945.1. Lineage (NCBI taxonomy): Bacteria > Bacillati > Actinomycetota > Actinomycetes > Mycobacteriales > Nocardiaceae > Rhodococcus > Rhodococcus sp. DMF-1. The sequence continues at coordinate 3,558,614 of NZ_CP090442.1, read as the reverse complement.
GGTCGTGACCACCGGTGTCTACGCGGTGCCGGACCCGCGGTCGGGCGATCAGGTGATGGCGGCGATCGAGGTCGCCTCGCTCACCGACTTCGACCCGGCCGAGCTCGCCGAATTCCTCACCGGCCAAGCCGATCTCGGGTCGAAGGCGATTCCCCGGTTCGTGCGGGTGTCGACGAACCTGCCGGTGACCGGCTCGAACAAGGTCCTCAAGCGCGAGCTGCAGGCGCAGCGCTGGCACACCACCGAGCTCGTGTACCGGTGGGTGGGACGCGGCGCGCCGGAGTACACCGCGATGAGCGAGGCCGACAAGGCCGCCCTGGACGAGGAATTCGCCGCACACGGCCGGCAGCGGCTGCTGAGCGTGTAGCCGATGCCCGGCACCCGCGTCGCCCTCGTCACGGGCGCCAGCCGCGGCATCGGACGCGAGACCGCCCTCTCGTTCGCCCGTGCGGGCTTCGACGTCGCCGTCACCGCCCGCACGGTCCGCGAGGGCCAGGGCGCCGTGCCGCCCCGCAGCCGCCGCGACGGCGACGAACCCATCGCCGTGCCCGGCAGCCTCGAGACCACCACCGCGGAGATCGAGGCACTGGGAGTGCGGGCGCTGCCCGTCCCGATGGACCTGCTCGACGTCGAATCGGTGCGCGGCGCGGGCCGGCGCGTCCTGGACGCGTGGGGCCGGGTCGACGTGCTGGTCGCCAACGCGTACGCGCAGACCGCGGGGAACATGGACCGGCTGCTCGACATCGACCTCGCCGACGCCGCCGCCATGATCGACGGCAACTACCTGCACCAGGTGGCGTTGATGCAGACGGTGCTGCCGGCGATGCTCGACCGCGGCAGCGGTGTGGTGATCGATCTGGTGTCCGGGTCGGCGGCGATCGACCCGCCCGCCCCACCGGGGGAGGGCGGCTGGGGCCTGTCGTACGCCGCGTCGAAGGCCGCGTTCGCCCGGATCGCCGGGATGATCAACGCCGAGTACCGGGGCCGCGGGATCCGGGCGTTCAACCTCAGCCCCGGGTTCGTCGTCACCGAGGCCGGCCGGGCCCGGGGCGGCACGCGCGCCGTCGAGGACGCCGGATTCGAGGCCGTGCCGGCGACGGTGCCCGCCGCCGCCGCGGTGTGGCTGGCGACCGCGCCCGAGGCGGACCGGCTGCTCGGCAAGGTGGTGTGGGCGCCGAAACTGATCGAGGAGACGACCGCTCGGGGAGCGGCGGCACGAGAGGACGGACGTACGTGAAGCTGGGTGTGGTGGTGCCGATCGAGCTGGGACACAGCGGGGACCCCGAGTGGATCCTCGAATTCGCGCGTGCCGCGGAGAAACTGGGGTTCGACGAGATCTCCGCCGTCGAGCACTCCGTGGTGATCGCGAACACCGGCAGCGCGTATCCGTACTCGCCGACCGGCAAGTCCCACCTGCCCGACGACTGCGACCTGCCCGACCCGCTCGAGCTGCTGTCGTTCGTCGCCGGTGCCACCACCGACCTCGGTCTCGCCACGGGCGTGCTGGTGCTGCCCAACCACCATCCGGTGGTGCTGGCCAAGCGCCTGGCCACCCTCGACCGGCTCTCCCGCGGCCGCGTCCGGATCTGCCTGGGGCTGGGCTGGATGCGGGAGGAGATCGAGGCGTGCGGCGGCGACTTCGACCGGCGCGGAAAGACCGCCGACGAGGCGATCGCCGTGATGCGCACCCTGTGGGCCGGCACCGACCCGGCGGGAGCGGACTTCGACGGCGAGTTCTACTCCTTCCGCGGCGCCCACAGCTGGCCGAAGCCGCACCGCGAGAGCGGGGTGCCGCTGTACATCGGCGGGCACAGCGCCGCCGCGGCCCGCCGGGCCGGTCGCCTCGGCGACGGATTCCAGCCGCTCGGCCTGGCCGGGGAGGATCTCGATCGGGCGATCGGGCAGATGCGCCGCGCCGCCGAGTCGGCCGGCCGCGATCCCGGCGCCGTGGAACTGGTGCTCGGGGCGACGCTGCCGCGGCTCGACGAGGCCCGCATCGACCGGGCCCGCGCCCTCGGGGCCACGCGGATGGTGCTGTCGGCGTCGCCGAAGGCCGGGACGCTGAACCGGGTCGTCGACGAGATGGCCGCCTGTGCCGAACGCCTCGGCCGGGTCTGACCGGGCGGTTCCCGCTGTCCGAGACGGTCCGCCCGCTCGGCGGCCCCGCTGACTAGCGTCCGAGGTCACAACGACATTCGGTCGCTAGGAGAATTCGCGATGGATCTGAAGGAATCCCCGGAGCAGGTCGCGCTCAGGAGGGAGCTGCGCGCCTACTTCGCGTCGCTGCTGCCGGAGGACAAGCGTCGCCGCGCCGGTGAGCAGGGAGTGGGGGGCGAGCACTTCCGCGAGGTCGTCACGCTGCTCGGCAAGGACGGCTGGCTGGGGATCGGCTGGCCCACGGAGTACGGCGGGCAGGGCCGGTCCATCGAGGAGCAGTTCGTCTTCTTCGACGAGGTGCAGCGCGCGGGCCTGCCGTTCCCGTTCGTCACCGTCAACACGGTCGGCCCGACCCTGATGAAGTACGGCACGCAGGAGCAGAAGGACCGCTTCCTGCCCGGCATCCTCTCCGGCGACATCGTCTTCGCCATCGGCTACACCGAGCCGGAGGCCGGCACCGACCTGGCATCGCTGAAGACCCGCGCGGTGCGCGACGGCGACGAGTGGGTGGTCGACGGCAACAAGATCTTCACCTCGGGCGCCAACACGGCCGACTACGTGTGGCTGGCGTGCCGCACCGACGCCGACGCCCCCAAGCACCGCGGGATCTCGATCCTCATGGTGCCGACCGACGCGCCCGGGTTCTCGTGGTCGCCGATCCACACCGTCGGCGGCCTGTCGGTCACCGCCACCTACTACAGCGGCATCCGCGTCCCCGACCGGGACGTGGTCGGGGAGATCAACGGCGGCTGGCCGCTGATCACCGCCCAGCTCAACCACGAGCGCATCGGCCTGGCCGCGATCGGCGGCCGCACCTACGGGCTGTGGCATCAGGTGCTGGACTGGGCGAAGGAGAACGGCGCCATCGAAATTCCCTGGGTGCAGCAGGAATTCGCCCGCACCCACGCGAAGCTCGAGGCGATGCGGCTGCTGAACTGGAAGATGACCGCCGCCGTCGCGGCCGACACCCTCTCGGGCGCGGACGCCGGTGCCACCAAGGTGTACGGCACCGAGACCCACGTCGACGTGTACCGGACGCTGCTGGGCATCCTCGGCGCGGCCGGTCGCATCCGTCCCGAATCGCCGGGCGCGGTGCTGGCCGGTCAGATCGAGCAGATCTCCCGGCAGGGCATGGTCAACACGTTCGGCGGCGGCGTCAACGAGGTCCTGCGCGACATGGTCGGCACCATGGGCCTGGGCCTCGTGCGGGAGAAGAGGGTCAAGTGAGCGAACTGCTGACCACGTTGCGGGCGTTCGAGGGGCAGACCCTGACCCCCACCACGTGGGGGCCGGACGAGGTCAACACCCCGATGATCCGGCACTGGGTCGAGACGATGGGCGACACCTGCCCGATCTACCTCGACGACGAGGCCGCCCGCGCCACCGGCCGTGACGGTGCCGTCGCCCCCGCGCTCATGACGCAGGTGTGGACGATGCGCACCTTCACCGACAAGATGGCGAACAACGACCCGTCGCAGGTGTGGACCGACCTGATCGCCACCCTGGACGCCGCCGGGTTCACCTCCGTCGTCGCCACCGACTCGGACTTCGAGTTCTTCACCGAGCTGCGCCCCGGCGACCGGGTCTCGCTCACCGAGGTGATCGAGTCGATCTCGGAGGAGAAGAGGACCGGGCTCGGTGCCGGGCACTTCGTGACCACGCTCAAGACGTACCGCAACGGCGTCGGCGAGGTCGTCGCCACCCAGCGGTGGCGCACCCTCCGTTTCCGGCCGAAGGACACGGCGCAGCCGAAGGACACGGCGCAGCCTGACGATGCGGCGCAGGCGAAGCCGAAGGGGCTGCGTCCGCGCCCGGCGCTCAACGCCGACAACGCCTTCTGGTTCGAGGCGGCGAAGGAGCACCGGCTGGTGATCCAGCGCTGCACGTCGTGCGGCACCCTGCGGCACCCGACGGGATCGATGTGCGGGCAGTGCCGCTCGCTCGACTGGGACACCGTCGACGCGTCGGGCCGCGGCACCGTCTACAGCTTCGTGGTCAACCACCACCCGCAGATTCCCGGCTTCGAGTACCCGCTCGTCGTGGCGACGATCGAACTCGAGGAGGGCACCCGCCTGATCGCGAACATGACCGGTGTCGCGCCGGACGCGGTGGAGATCGGCATGCCGGTGGAACTGGACTGGATCGACGCCGACCCGGATTTGACGCTGCCCGCGTTCCGGCCGGCCGCACGGGAGGACTCGTAGATGGATTTCAACTTCAGCGAAGAGCAGGAAGCGATTCGCGGCCTCGCCCACGAGGTCTTCACCGGCAAGGCCGGCATCGACCGGGTCAAGCAGGTCGAGCTCGGCGACGAGCGCGTCGACCGGGAGCTGTGGCGCGAACTCGCCACCACCGGTCTGCTCGGCGTCGCCCTGCCCGAGGAGCTCGGCGGCGGCGGTCTCGGATTGTCGGAGCTGTACGTGCTGCTCGAGCAGCAGGGCCGGCACGTGGCGCCCGTCCCGATCTGGCAGTCCGTGCTCGCCGCCCTGGCGGTGGTCGAGTTCGGCACCGACGCGCAGCGCACCGCGCTGGTTCCCGGCGTCGCCGACGGCAGCCGGTTCCTGACGATCGGGCTCGAGGAGTTCGGCCCGTACGTCGACGGCGCTCCGGCGACCACCGCGACCGAGACCGGCGGCGGGTGGCACCTGACCGGCGCCAAGGCCGCCGTCCCGGTCACCCACGTCGCGGAGCGCGCGATCGTGTCGGCGACGACGCCGGCCGGTGCCGCGCTGTTCGTCGTCGACCTCGCCGGTGACGGTGTCGCCGTGGAGCAGACGCAGTCCACCACGTGGGAGATCTGCGGCAACGTCACGTTCGACGCGGCGCCCGCCGAGCTGCTCGGCCCCGCCGACGGCACCGCGGTGCAGTGGTTGCTCGACCGCGTCGAGCTCGCGCTCGCCGCCCTGCAGCTCGGTGTCGGTGCCGGGGCGGTCGAGCAGGCCGTCACCTACCTCAACGGGCGCATGCAGTTCGGGCGTCCGCTCGCGACGTTCCAGGCGGTGGGCCATCAGCTCGCCGACTGCTACATCGACCTCGAGGCCATGCGGGTGACGCTGTGGCAGGCGGCGTGGCTGCTCACCGAGGGCGCGGACCCGGGCACATCGGTGCTCGTCGCCAAGTGGTGGGCCACCGACGGCGGTCAGCGCGTCGTGCACCGCACGACGCACGTGCACGGCGGAATGGGCGTCGACACCGACTATCCGGTGCATCGGCACCTGTTGTGGGGCAAGCAGATCGGCGCCACCCTCGGCGGGTCCGCGTCGGATCTGGCGCGGCTCGGTGCCCAGCTCGCTGCCGGGGTCGAGGTGGTGGCATGACCGCCACCGTGTCCACGGACCGCAGCTACGACGACATCGAGATCGGCGAGGTGCTGCCCGAACTCGCGATCCCGCTCACCCGCACCCTGATCGTCGCGACCGCCCTCGCGACCCGCGACTTCCAGGACGTCCACCACGATCCCGAACTCGCCCGCGAGCGCGGATCGAAGGACGTGTTCATGAACATCCTCACCAGCAACGGCCTGGTGGGCCGGTTCGTCACGGACTGGGCCGGTCCGTGCGCCGTGGTGCGGCGGGTGAAGATCCGCCTGGGCGCACCGAACTACCCCGGCGACACCATGACGATGACCGGTGAGGTGGTCGGCAAGTCCGACGGGCTCGTCGAGGTCCGCGTCCGCGGCGCCAACAGCCTCGGCGACCACGCCGCCGGCACCGTCACGATCGCCTTCACCGACCGGCCGGGAGGAACCCGATGACCACCCCGCTCTCCGGTGCCGCCGCGATCGTCGGCATCGGCGCCACCGAGTTCTCCAAGAAGTCCGGCCGCTCCGAGCTGCAGCTCGCGTGCGAGGCGATCGTCGCGGCGCTGGCCGACGCCGGCATCGACCCGTCCGAGGTCGACGGCCTGGCCACCTACACGATGGAGACCAACGGCGAGATCCTCGTCGCCCGCAACTGCGGACTCGGGGAACTGAAGTTCTTCTCCCGCATCGGGTACGGCGGCGGGGCGGCCTGCGCGACCGTGCAGCAGGCCGCGATGGCCGTCGCGACGGGCGTCGCCGAGGTCGTCGTGGTCTACCGTGCGTTCAACGAACGTTCCGGGGTCCGGTTCGGTCTCGGCCAGCACGACCGGCCGATGGATTCGACCGCCGACCGCGCGGCCTACGCGTGGCTGACCCCGCAGGGACTGGCGACTCCCGCCCAGTGGGTCGCGATGTTCGCCCGCCGGTACATGCACCAGTACGGTGCCACGAGCGAGGATTTCGGCCGGGTCGCCGTCGTCGCCCGCAAGCACGCCGCGAACAACCCCGCGGCGTGGTTCTACGGCAAGCCCATCACGCTCGAGGACCACCAGAACTCGCGGTGGATCGCCGAGCCGCTGCACCTGCTCGACTGCTGCCAGGAAACCGACGGCGGGCAGGCGCTCGTCGTCGTCTCCGCCGAGCGGGCCCGGGACCTGCGGCACACACCGGTCCTGGTCAAGGGCGCCGCGCAGGGCTCCGGCAAGGACCAGCACATGATGACCAGCTACTACCGTCCGGACATCTCCGGCATCCCGGAGATGGGTCTGGTCGGCCGCCAGCTCTACGCGCAGAGCGGCCTGAGCCCGGACGAGATCGACGCCGCGATCCTCTACGACCACTTCACCCCGCTGGTGCTGCCGCAGCTCGAGGAACTCGGCTTCTGCCGCCCCGGCGAGGCGAAGGACTTCATCCGCGAGGGCAATCTCGAGCTCGGCGGCCGGTTGCCGTCCAACACCCACGGCGGGCAGGTCGGCGAGGCGTATCTGCACGGCGTCAACGGCATCGCCGAGGCGGTGCGCCTGCTGCGCGGCACCTCCACCAACCAACCCGACGGCGTCGAGAACGTGCTGGTGACGGCGGGAACCGCGGTTCCCACCTCCGGCCTGATCCTCGGCGCGGCCTGAACCGGAAGGACACGACATGACGGCAGTGGAGCAGAAGGCCGGTGCGTGGCGCGGCGCCGACCTGGGCACCCGCACGGTGAGTTACGACGAGCGCGACGCGATCCTGTACGCGCTCGCCGTCGGCGCCCAGCCGGCCACCGACCTGGACCTGGTGCTCGAGGACCGGCTGCGGGTGCTGCCGACGTTCGCGCTGACCCTCGCCCAGTGGGCGCCGGACGAGCTGGGCTCGCGGGGCGCGTTCGACACCGGCACCGCGCTGCACGGCTCGCAGGAGCTGACCGTGCTGGCTCCGCTGCCGCGCCGCGGCGAGGTGGAGCTGCGGGCGTCGGTGGGTGAGGTGTGGGACAAGGGCGCCGCGGCCGTGTTCGAGGTCCGGGTCGAGTGCGAGTACTTCGTCGCGACCTGGTCGATCTTCGCGCCCGGCGCGGGTGGGTTCGGCGGCGAGCGCGGCCCGTCGAAGCCGGCGGCCCCGCAGGGCGAGCCGGAGCTGACCGCGCCTCTGGTCACCGCCGCCAACCAGGCCGCGCTCTACCGGCTCACCGGCGACCGGCACCACATCCACATCGACCCGGAGGCGGCCGCGCGGATCGGGCAACCGCGTCCGATCATGCACGGGCTGTGCACGCTCGCGGCGGCGACATTGCCGCTGGCGCGGCTCGTCGGTGCGCATCCGGCGGATCTCACCGCGCTGCAGGGCCGCTTCGCGGCGCCGGTGTTCCCCGGCGACGTCGCCGAGTTGCGGGCCTGGGGTGGACGCGACGACGTGGCGTTCGAGGTGGTCGGGGACGGACGGGCCGTGATCTCGGGGGCGCGGGCGTCGTTCGCGTGACGTGGGATCGGTGCCCGGCATCCGGGCACCGATCCGCGCGGTCACTTCCCGTGCAGGGCCATGTACCGGGCCGGGAACTCGCCGCCGCCGTGGACGGCGAGGTCGGCGCCGTTGACGTAGGCCGCCAGGTCGCTGCCGAGGAACAGGCAGGCCCGGGCGATGTCCGACGGGACCGCCATCCGCTCCATCGGCAGGGTCCGGGTCACGGCGGCGCCGCCGTCGTCGCCGTACACCGACGCGGCGGCCTCGGTGCGGATCAGGCCGGTGGTGATGTGGTTGACGCGCACCTTCGGGGCCCATTCGAGGGCGAGAGCCTTCGTCAGGCCCAGCAGGCCGGCCTTGGCGGCGGTGTAGGCGGCGGTGCCGGGCTGCGGGTCGTGCGCCGAGACGCTGCCGATGTTGACGATCGCGCCGCCCTCGGGCTGTTCCTGCATCACCCGGTTGGCGGCCTGCGCGGCGTAGAACGGGGCGAGCAGGTTCAGTGCGACGATCTTCTCCACGAAGCGCGGGGAGACGGTGGCGGCGTCGGCGTCCGGCGACCCGCCGGCGTTGTTGACGAGCACGTCGAGCCGGCCGAACCGGGCGACGGTGTCGTCGACGAGGCCGGCCACGTCGGCCGGGTTGCGCACGTCGACGGCCCGGAACGCGGCGCTGCGGCCGTCGACCGAGGGCAGCGTCTCGGGTTCGTTGCGGGCGCAGACCAGGACGTCGGCGCCGGCGGCGAGGAAGTGCTCGGCGACGACGAAGCCGATGCCCTTGGTGCCGCCGGTGACGATCACGGCGCGCCCGGTGTGGTCGGCAGGATTGGGAAGGTGCACGTGGCTACCTTTCTGCGAGTTCGGAGCGGTTCGAGACTGCTTGCCGTCCGACGCTTTTCGCGGGCGACGGTGGAAACCGACATAGACAAGCAAGTGCTTGGTCAAGGATAGTGGACGGGGAGCCTGGGACGCACCAGGACTTCCGAAGTGGCGAGAGAACCGGAGCAGGACACATGAGCAAGCTGGACGGCAAGGTCGCGCTCATCACGGGCGCGGGGCAGGGGATCGGCCGGGGCATCGCCCTCGCCCTCGCCAAGGAGGGCGTGCGGATCGCGGCGGCGGGCCGCACCGAATCCAAGGTGATCTCGACGGCCGAGGCGATCGAGGAGCTCGGCGGCAAGGCACTCGCCGTGCGCTGCGACGTCAGCAACCCCGACGACGTCGACGCGGCGGTCCAGCGCACCGTCGAGCACTTCGGCGGCGTGGACATCCTGGTCAACAACGCCAACGACTGCCGGCCCGGACCGCTGCTGTCGTTCACCGACGACGAGTTCGAGCGGTCCTTCGCCACCGGACCGCTCGCGACGCTGCGGCTGATGCGGGCCTGCTACCCGGTGATGAAGGAACGCGGGGGCGGATCGATCGTCAACCTCGTCACCTCGGCGGCGGTCCGGTGGGACGCGAGCAACTACGGCGTCTACGGATCGATCAAGGAGGGCATGCGGTCGCTGACCCGTGCCGCGGCGTGCGAGTGGGGCGTCGACGGCATCCGCGTCAATGCCATCGCCCCCCACGCCCTGTCGCCGGGACTCGAGCGGTGGATGGAACGCAACCCCGAGGAGGCCGAGGAGTTCCGCGCCGGAATCCCCCTGCGTCGCATCGGCGATCCCGAGACCGACATCGGCCGGGCCGTCGTCTTCCTCGTCGGCGAGGACGCCGGCTACCTCACCGGCGCGACCATCCCCCTCGACGGCGGTCAGTCCCGCTGGGGCTGACGCCCCCGGTGCGTCCTTTGGGCTGCCCTGGCCGCCCAAAGGACGCACCGGCGCCGGAGGCGCCTATCCGGTTACCCGGCCCGCGTTGCCGGCGTCGACCGGCAGCACGGTGCCGCTGATGTGGGCGCTCGCCTCGGCGGCGAAGAACAGCACCACGCGGGTGATCTCCGCGGGATCGAGCCACGGCACCGGCTGTGCGTGCAGGCTCTGGAAGACCGGCGCCACGTCGTCGGCGCCGGGGTGCTCGAGGTCCGGGCGCATCAGGCCGTAGAGGAAGTCGTTGTGGATCATCGGCGTCGAGATGTTCCCGGGGGCGATCGCGTTCACCGTGATCCCGTGCGGAGCCAGATCCAGCGCGGCGCTCTTGGTCAGGCCGATCACGCCCCACTTCGACGCGCTGTACGCCGCCATGTTGGTGCTGCCCGCGCGCCCGAGCATCGACGAGATCGTCACGATCCGGCCGTACCCACGCTCCACCATGCCGGGTGCCACCGACCCGACCGTGTTGAACACCCCGGTCAGGTTCGAGCCGATCGCCTCGGCCCACTGTGCCTCGGTCATCGACTGGATCGGGGCGGCGACCGACACTCCGGCGTTCGCCACCGCGATGTCGATCCGGCCGAACTCCGCGTGCGCCCGCGCGACGAGTTCGTCCATCGCCGGGCGGTCCGCGGTGTCCAGCTTCGCGGTGAGGCACCGGCGCCCGGTCGCGCGCACCGCCTCCGCGGTCTCCTCCAGGTCGGCCTCGGTGGCCAGCGGGTACGGCACCACCGGGCTGTCGGCACACCGGTCGCACAGCACGATGTCGGCGCCGCGCTCGGCCAGCGCCACCGCGTGGCTGCGTCCCTGCCCGCGTGCCCCGCCCGTGATCAGCGCGACCCGGCCTTCGAATTCACTCATCGATTCACTCCTCCTACTCGGTCAGCAGGTCGATGCTGCTGCCCCGGGAGTGCGGCGACCCTCCGGCGATCCCGCTCAGCGGGAGGAGGGCAGGTCGTGGATCCTCACGCGACGGCTGCGACGGGCACGGACGCAGCGCCCATGCCCGACGGTGCGTAACCGGGCCGGTACGACGGTTGCGACCGGTTCCCCGAGACGAGTACCGCGACGACGACGAACGCGACCGCCAGCAGCACGGCCAGCACGCCGACGACCGTCCACAGATCCGGTCGCCACGAGCGCCCGCGGGGCTCGTCGCCGTAGGTCAGCCGTTTGACGCGTCGGACCTCGGCGCCGGAGGCCGGGACCCGCGCCGCGGAGTGCGACGCCGGCGCCGCGGCCGGCTCGCCCGGGACGAGCAGCTTGGCGATGGGCTGGGTGGACGCGAGGGGGTCCACCGACTCGGGATTGTGCATGGTCGTCCGTTCTCCACAGGTGTCGACTGTCCGCAGTTGCCGACGGCCGTAGATCGACAAACCCGGCACGCCCGTTACGGTGAAATTCGCCACGCCCTCAGGTGGTCCATGCGAAACGGAACCGCTCCGCGAGTTCGGCGGGTGGCCGCGCGCGGTACTCGCCGTACTCGTAGCTCTTCACCGCGAGCAGCGCCTCGCGCAGCGACGGCCCGAACAGGTCACCGGCGAGCCGCGACGAGGCGAGGGCCGCGAGCAGGTCGTCGGGGCTCGTGGGCAGGAGGTCGACCCCGAGCGCGGCGCGTTCGGCGTCGGTCAGCCGGACGGGATCGACCGGGACCTCCGCCGGCAGCGGCAGTGCACCGACGAGGCCGGCGTGCGCGGCCCCGAGGATCGCCGCGCAGGCGAGGTACGGGTTCGCCGACGGATCCACCGGCTTCACCTCGAGATGCGCGCCGTGCGGATTCCCAGGCGTGAGGGCGCACAGCCGCACCGCGGCCTCGCGGTTCTCGAGTCCCCAGCAGCACCAGGCGCCCGCCCACATGCCCGGCCGCAGCCGCAGGTGCGAGAGCACGGACCCGGTGAGGACGGCGCCGAGGTCGGGGAGGGCGCGCAGGATGCCGGCGACGACGCTGCCGCCCGCGTCCGTCATCCCGTGCGGGCCGGCGCCACCGGACAGCAGCGGCCGCCCGTCCCGGGTGAAGGACACGTGGACGTGGGCGCCGTTGCCCGACCCGCCGGCGACGGGCACGGGCGAGAACGACGCGCGCATCCCGTGGGCGCGCGCGGTGCGACCGATCAGGATGCGCGCGAGAACGAGGTCGTCGGCCGAGCCGACCGGGTCGGTGGGGGACAGGGACAGTTCGAACTGCTGCGCGCCCGCCTCGGCGTGGATCTGCTCGATCCCCAGTCCGGCGCCTGCGGCGGCACGCAGCAGGTCGGCGACGAACTCGTCCTGCCCGAGGACGGCGCCGAGTCCGTACGCGGCCCACTCGCCGTGCCCGCCGACGAGCGTGAACTCCACCTCGTGCCCGATCCGGGCCTGCACCCCGATCCCGGCGAGAGCGTCGACGACGCGTTCGAGCACCCCGCGGGTGCACAGCGACGACCGTGTCCCGTTCTGGTCGTACAGGCCGGCAGGAGCCCATCGGATCCCGTCGCCGATACGCCGGAGCCGGTCGCGGTCGATCCGCAGCCGCAGATCACCCGTCACCGACAGCGACGGTGTGAACGCCAGGTGGTCGTCGACGCAGAACACCGCCCAGCTCGGCGACGCCCCCGCACCGACCTCGATGAACCACGAAAGCATGTGCGCGGGAAAAGTTTTGGCGCGCGAGATCCCGGTCGAGTCGACGATCGAACCGACGATCCGATCCGCCGCCCCGGTATCGAGCCGTTCCTCCGTCACAGGAAACCTCCCGCACGCGCCGTGGGCCGTCCCGAGGACACAGTAGAGGGGGGACGGGTCACGGGGGCCGTCTTCGCCGACACCGGACAGCGCCGGCGACGACCGTCGCGGTCGGTGCTCGGAGACGCAGTGGATGTCGCCCCGCGGTGGAAGGGCGGCCCTCTTCGTCGCGCACCGTCGCCGGGGTCCGCCGTCCGGACGAGCGCCGAGCCCGTGCGGTGTCCGCTGAGAGGGACGCTCGTTGACACGGCCACGGCTGCCTGCGGAATGTAAGTGGGGTCACATCCACTCAGTCGGGAGGGCTGCTCGCCATGACCGTTTCGGAAACCTCGACCGGGTCGGCCACCGCGCCCCGGGATCCGTTCGCCCCCGCGACGTTGGGCCCTGTCCGGCTCCGCAACCGCATCGTCAAGGCCGCGACATCGGAGGGGCGTTCACCCGAAGGTCTGGTCACCGACGACCTGATCGACTTCCACCTCGGCTTCGTCCGCGGTGGGGTGGGCATGACGACGGTCGCGTACTGCTGTGTGGCTCCCGAGGGCGCCAGCGCGCCCGGTCAGATACTGATGAACCGGCAGGCGCTTCCCGGCCTGCGGAAGCTGACGGATGCCGTCCACGAGGCCGGTGGCGCAATCTCCGCTCAACTCGGCCACGCCGGTGTGGTGGCCTCGAAGAAGATCACAGGCGTCACCGCGATGGCACCGAGCCGGGTGATCAACCCTTCGTCTTTCGAGTACTGCCGCGAAATCGATCGAGCCGAGATCCAGAAGGTCGTCGATCAATTCGGTGAGGCGTCCGCCGTCGCGGCCGAGGCCGGGTTCGATGCGATCGAACTGCACTTCGGCCATCTGTATCTGCCGAGCTCGTTTCTCAGTCCGCTTCTGAACCGCAGGAAGGACGAGTACGGGGGCAGCATCGACAATCGCTCCCGCTTCGTCCGTGAGATCGCCCACCGGGTGCGGGAGGTGGTCGGCACGCGAGTGGCTGTCACCGCGAAAATGAGCATGGACGACGGGATCCGCGGCAGCATCTGGCTCACCGAGTCCCTTCGCACAGCGCAATTGCTCGACCAGGACCGCAACCTCGATGCGCTCGAGCTGACGCAGGGCTCGTCCTTCTTCAAGCAGATGTACCTGTTCCGCGGCGACGTGCCTGTCGACGAGTTCGCGTCGGTCATGAAGGAACCCTTCAGGACGGGTGTGCGCCTGTTCGGCAAACGGGCGCTGGGTTCGTATCCCTACGAGGATCTGTACATGCTCGAGTCCGCTCGCCAGTTCGTTCCCGTCATGGAGCACACCGCGTTGATCCTCCTGGGCGGGATCAACAACTACGACCACATCACCACCGGAATGCGGGAGGGGTTCGACTTCGTCGCCATGGGGCGCGCGCTGCTGCGGGAGCCGGATCTGATCGAGCGCATCCGCGCGGACCACACGGTGACCGGACGGTGCAACCACAACAACAAGTGCATGTACACCGTCTACGGCCGTACCCACTGTGTGCTCGTCCCCGATGAGCGCCCGGGGAACGTGGCGATCACGGGTCCGACGCCCTTCACCGCGTCCCGTACGGCCGCACGGTAGCGAACCACCGACCCGGCCCGGGAATCTGCTCCGGGCGCTGTTCAACGGACGGGCCGGCGGTGCCGGCGCGGCGGCACCGCCGGACCCGTCACCGCGGTTGGTGCTGGGTGATGCAGTGGATGCCGCCCCCGCGGCGGAAGAGCGGCCGGGCGTCCACTCCCACGACGCGCCGGCCCGGATACGCGGCCGCCAGGATCTCCGCGGCCTCGTCGTCGGCGGGGTCGCCGAAGCGGCAGGCGATCACCCCGCCGTTGACGACGTAGTGGTTGATGTAGCTGTAGTCCACCCAGCCCTCGTCGTCGCGCACCGTGGCCGGGGCCGGCACCCGGACGATGCACCACGGCTCGCCGCGGACGTCGGTCGTGTGCTGCAGCCGGTCGACGATCTGGGCGGTGACGTGGAAGTCCGGGTGGTCCCGGTCGCGCTGGTCGTGGACGAGGACCACACCCGGGGACGCGATCGCGGCGACGATGTCGACGTGCCCGCGGGTGCCGTAGCGTTCCTGGTCCCGCGTCAGCCCGCGCGGCAGCCAGATCGCGCAGGTCGCGCCGAGGGTGCGCCGCAGTTCCGCTTCGACCGCGGCCTTGTCCAGGTGCGGGTTGCGCCCGGGGTCGAGCTGGACGGTCTCGGTGAGCAGGACGGTGCCGAGACCGTCGACCTGGATGCCGCCGCCCTCGTTGACCAGCATCGAGGCGACGCGCTCGACGCCGGCGCGCTCGAGCACGAACGACGCGATCCGGGCGTCGTGGTCCCAGCGGGCCCAGTCCTGGGCGCCCCACCCGTTGAACACCCAGTCGACTCCGCCGCGGCGGCCGTCGTCGTCGAGGACGAAGGTCGGCCCGATGTCGCGCATCCAGGCGTCGTTCAGCGGAGCCTCGATCAGTTCGACGTCGCGGGACAGGTATCGGCGCGCCGCGTCGACCTGGCCGGGATCGGCCACCACCGTGACGGGTTCGAACTCGGCGACGGCATGCGCGACCGCGGCCCACGTGGCGCGGGCCTCGTGGTGCTCCTCCGCGGTGTCGCCCAGCGAGTATCCCTCGGTGGGGAAGGCCATCCACGTGCGCTCGTGCGGTTCGCCCTCCGCGGGCATGCGCCAGCTCATCGCGTGGCCCCGAAGGGGGCGTGCGCATCCACCGGCGCGGTCAGCGAGCCGTAGGTGTCCGGGCGGCGCGTGGTCAGGAACGGGAACAGCGACAACCAGTCCCGGCGCTGCGCGAGGTCGAGATCGGCTACCAGCACGGCGGATTCGTCGCGCGGTGCCTGCACCAGGATGCGGCCGTACGGATCGGAGACGAACGAGGAGCCGTAGAAGGTCACGGCTCCCTCGCAGCCGTACCGGTTCGGCACGATCATGAACGTGCCGTTGGCGATGCCGTTTCCGACGATCACCTGCTGCCACAGCGGACGGGTGTCGAACTCGGGATGGTCGGGTTCGGAACCGATCGCCGTCGGGTAGACGAGGATCTCGGCCCCGGCGAGCGAGTACGCGCGCGCCACCTCCGGGAACCACTCGTCCCAGCAGGTCGGCATGCCGATGCGGGCGCCGTCGAGGCCGTCGGGGGTGTGGACGGGATACGGGTCGGTGGCCGGTCCGCCCCGGAAGTAGGTGTCCTCGTGATATCCGGCGGTCACGGGGATGTGCAGCTTCCGGGTGCGGGCCACCGGCTCGCCGGCCGGGGAGACGAGGACGGCGGTGTTGTAGCCGAGTCCGTCGGAGCCGTCGGCGCGTTCGTAGAGGGAAGCGTGCACGAACACGCCGTGGGCGGAGGCGGCGGCCGCGGCGAAGGCGACGGTCGGGCCGGTCCGCAGGTCTTCGGCGGTCCGGGCGGCGTCGGTGCCGCCGGGTGTGTCGGCCGGGTAGCGGCTGAGGGTGAGTTCGGGCAGGAACACGACGCGTGCGCCCAGGCCGGCGGCGGTGGCGATGCCCTCGGTGAGTTCGGCGCGCAACGCCCGTTCGTCGTCGTGCCAGCGGTGCTGGACCAGTCCGACGCGCAGCGGCGGCCGATCGGGGGTGTCCACTCGGCACAGCGAGTCGGGCGGCGTGGTGGCGGTGATGGTGAGCATGGGGTCCTCGGGAATCGGTCCGGGGGATAAAACGAATGTGATTCGTTAAGTATGGTGGACGAGCGCGTTCCGGGCAAGAGCCCACGACGATTTCGAGGAGTGTCCGTATGCCACGACCGCCCACGCGGCTGCTCTCGCCCGAGATCATCACGGACGCCGCCATCCGGATGGTGGACACCGCGGGCGACTTCACCATGCCCGGACTGGCCGAACGGCTGAAGGTGCGGCCGTCGTCGCTGTACAACCACGTGTCCGGGCGCGCCGAGATCGTCGAGGCCATGCGGGCCCGCATCATGTCCACCATCGCCGTGGGCGCCCCGGCCGGCGACTGGTCCGAGACCGTCGCCGCCCTCGCCCGCGAGTACCGTCGCGCCTACGCCGCGCATCCGCGGCTGATCCCGCTGTTCACCGCGCAGACCGTGCAGTCGCCGGTCGCGTTCGGGCTGTACAACGCTCTGGCACAGGCATTCACCGATGCCGGGTTCACCCCGGCGCAGGTGCTGCATGCCGTCACGACGGTGGACAGCTTCGTTCTCGGCTCGGCGCTCGACCTCGCCGCGCCCGAGGTGGTGTGGGCGAACGTCCCCGAGACCGGGGACGCGATGCGCGCCGCGCTGCAGACCGCGGGCCCCAATCCGCAACGGGCCGATGCCGCCTTCGAATTCGGCCTGCGCGCACTGGTGGCCGGCCTGGTCGCACAGACGCCGGCCGGGCGCTGAGCGGCCCGGCCGGCGGTGATCGGTGCGGTCCGAGGTCAACCGCGGTCGGTGGAGAGCACGTCCGTCTCACCGGTGAGCGCGGCGGTGCTGCGCGTGAGGGTCTCCCCGCGGAAGAACTGCGGGTTGCGGGCCCGCATCACCAGCATCAGGACCGCACCGAGCAGCAGGATCCCGAAGCCGAGGAAGAACACCAGTCCGATGCCGCCGATCTCGGCGCCGCTGCCGTTGTCGGGATTCATGCTCTCGCCCACGGAGATCGCGAAGACGGCGGCGAGCATGATCCCGCCCGAGAGGGGGAAGGCGAAGCGGAACACGGCGTTGCGAGCGCTGGTGAACAGCCGTCCCCGGAAGTACCAGACGCACGCGAACGCGGTGATCCCGTAGTACCAGCAGATCATGATCCCCAGCGCCGCAATGGTGTCGAGCAGGGTCCGTTCCGACAGGAACGTCACGCCGGCGTAGAACACCGCGGTGACGACCCCCGCGACGACCGTCGCGTACGAGGGCACCAGGAAGCGGGGGTGCACCGCCGCCAGCCGGCGCGGGAACGCGCCGTAGGCGCCCATGGCGAGCATCGTCCGCGCCGCGGGCAGGAAGGTGGTCTGCAGGCTCGCCACCGACGAGACGAAGATCGCGAGGAAGAGCAGCAGGCCGCCCCACTGACCCAGGACGGGATCGGCGAGGGCGCCGAAGATGTTCTCGGAGTTGTCGGGATTGCCCAGCCCGAGACCCGTCGTACCGACGCCGGCGTACATCATCGCCGCGACCGACACCAGCAGGTAGGTCAGCAGGATCGTGGCCACGCACAGCAACCCGGCCCGGCCCGGGGTCTTCTTCGGGTCGCGGGACTCCTCCCCGAGGGTCAGGCACGTGTCCCATCCCCAGAACGCGAAGATCGAGCCGGTCACGCCGATCACGAAGGCGCCGAGTGCGAGTCCGTGGAACGGGTCGAACCAGGAGGCGTCGAGCGAGAGCCCGGCGGGCGCGTCGCCCGCGCCGACGTGCACGAGCGCGGCGACCGCGAACGCGAGCAGAAGCACCATCTGGAAGCCGACGAGCGCGTACTGGACGCGCTCGCTGGTGGTGATGCCGCGGCTCGCGATCCACGTCGCGATCGCGATGAACACCAGGGTCGTGCCGACGTTGACGAGCTTGTTCCCGGGCAGATCCGCGAGCGCGGCGTCTCCGGTGATCCGCGCCAGGAACAGGTAGAAGAACTGGACGGCGATCGCGGCCAGGTTGGACAGCACGATGATCGTCGCGATCACCATGCCCCAGCCGCACATCCACCCCACGTACGGGCCGAAGGCTTTCGTCGACCACGTGAACGACGCTCCGCAGTCCGGTGATTCGGAGTTGAGTTCGCGGTAGGCGTACGCGGTGAGGAACATCGGGACGAACCCGGCGATGAAGATCGCCGGCATCTTCAGTCCCACGGCCGCGACGATCAGGCCGATGCTCGCGGTCAGCGTGTAACCCGGCGCGACGGACGAGATGCCCAGGACGGCACCGCCGAAGGTGCCGATCCGGCCGGCGGCCAGGCCCTTCGAGACGACACCGTCGGTGGGTGCGGCCATCGGGGGGACCTCCCGGATCTCGGTGGTGGGAAGCGAATTCGTCATGACGGGTCTACTCACTGTTCTCGAACTCGTGCTTGGGAACGACGATCATGGGCACCGGAACGACCCGCAGCATCTTCGCTGCCGTCGAACCCAGGAAGAGCCGGTGCGGTTGGGCGAGCCGGCTGGAGCCGACCATCACGACGTCGCCGTCGTGC
Organism: Rhodococcus sp. DMF-1; assembly: GCF_021441945.1. Classification (NCBI taxonomy): domain Bacteria; kingdom Bacillati; phylum Actinomycetota; class Actinomycetes; order Mycobacteriales; family Nocardiaceae; genus Rhodococcus; species Rhodococcus sp. DMF-1. The sequence goes on along the minus strand of NZ_CP090442.1, from coordinate 3,540,043 downwards.
CATTCGAGCTTCGCCACCGCCGATTCGACGGTGTCCCCGTCCGCGACGAGCGACCGGACCGGGTAGTCGCCGGGAAGCTCGGCGCGGGCGGTGTCCAGAAGGGTGCGCGCGTGGGCCCGCGCCGACTCGAGGGCGAGTTCGTGCGACTTGCGCGCGTCGCGGCCGAGACCGTGCGGATCGAGGGCGACGAGCGAGACGAGCCGCAGCGGCGTGCGCATCCGCTCGCAGGCGCGGACCGCGGTCCTGAGCAGGACGTCCGCTCCGGTGCGGGTGCCGAGTGCGCACGTGACCTCGTGGACGCGGGGCGCGGCCGAGTGTCGGAATCCGCGCGGTGCCAGGGCCAGCGGCACGGGCGCGGAATGCAGCAGCTCGGACGACACCGTGCCGATGGAGTGCCGGCCGAGGAGCCCGTCGCCCGCGGCCCCGAGAACGACGGCGCGCGCACCGAGCCGGGCGACCTCGTCGAGCAGGCCCTGCGCGAAGGATTCGTGGAAGCTCAGGTGCGTGTGCGCCCGCACGTCGTCGGGCACCGTGGCCGCCGCCTGGGCGAGCCATGCTTCGCCCGTGCCGGCGAGGACGTCCTCGTACCCGGGTTCGGCGGGCACCCGGGAGGGCACCGGGCGGTCCGGGGGCAGGACCATACAGATGTCGAGTTCGGCGCCCAGGCTGCGGGCGAGCTGGACGCCGAGCGCCAGCCCGTCCGCGCCGCTGGGGGTGGCGAGGTATCCGACAACCAGTCTCATGGGATTCCGATCCGGTAGGGGAAGCCGGCGGGAGGGTGCCGCCGGCTTCCGGCAACGGCGCGGTCGGGCCGCGGCAGGTCAGTCGTGGGTGCTCATCACGTGCTTGATGCGGGTGTAGTCCTCGACGCTGTAGGCGGAGAGGTCCTTGCCGTAGCCGGACTGCTTGAACCCGCCGTGCGGCATCTCCGCGACGAGCGGGATGTGGCAGTTGATCCACACCGCGCCGAAGTCGAGCGTGGCGGACAGCCGCTGGGTGCGCCCGTGGTCGCGGGTCCACACGCTCGCGGCGAGCCCGTAGCGGACGTCGTTGGCCAGCGCGACGGCCTCGTCCTCGGTGGCGAAGGACTGCACCGTCAGGACCGGGCCGAACGTCTCGTCCTGCACGATGGGGTCGTGCTGGCCCACGCCGGTGACGATCGTCGGTTCGAAGAAGAAGCCCTTCTCACCGGCGCGCCGGCCGCCGGTGACGATCGTCGCCGAGGCGGGCAGGGCGGCGATCTTGTCGGTGACGCGCTGGAAGTGCGCGGCGTTGTTGAGCGGGCCGTAGAAGGCGTCCGGGTCGTCGGGGCGGCCTGGACGCAGCTGCTCGGCTTGCCGCGCCAGCGCGTCGACGAGGTCGTCGTGGATCGACTCGTGGACCAGTACCCGGGTGGCGGCCGTGCAGTCCTGGCCGCCGTTGAAGAAGGCGGCCGCCGCGACGGCTTCGGCGGTCTTCGGCACGTCGGCGTCGTCGAAGACCAGGACGGGGGCCTTGCCGCCGAGTTCGAGGTGCGCGCGCTTGAGCTGCCGGGCCGCGGAGACCGCCACCTCGGTGCCTGCGCGGACCGAACCGGTGATCGACACCAGGCCGAGCGCGGGATGCTCGACGAGGGCGGCCCCGGTGGCGGCGTTGCCGAGCACGACGTTGAAGACGCCGTCGGGCAGGATGCCCCGGGTCAGGCGGGCGAGCACCAGCGTGCTGTCGGGGGTGGTGTCGCTGGGCTTGAGGACGATGGTGTTGCCGGCCGCGAGCGCGGGTCCGATCTTCCACAGCGCCATCATCAGCGGGTAGTTCCAGGGCGTGACCTGACCGACCACGCCGATCGGCTCGCGCCGCACGTAGGAGGTGTGGCCCTCCATGTACTCGCCGGCCGCCTTGCCCTCGAGCATGCGGGCCGCGCCGGCGAAGAAGCGCAGCTGGTCCGCACCGACCTTGACCTCCTCGTCGGCGATCATGGACTTCGGCTGGCCGGTGTTGCGGCACTCCGCCTCGACGAGTTCGTCGCAGTGCTCCTCGAGGGCGTCGGCGAGCTTCAGCAGCGCCGTCTGGCGTTCCTTGGGGGTGGTCCTGCCCCAGGTGCGGAACGCGCGCTGCGCGGCCGCCACCGCGGCGTCGACGTCGGCGGCGGTCGACACCGGGATCGAGCCCACGAGGGATTCGTCGACCGGGTCGATCAGCGGCAGGGATTCGGTGGCCGTCGAGGGCACGAATGCGCCGTCGATGTAGTTCTCGCGGAGAGCGGTCATGGCTGGGTTCCTCTCGGAGCCTGCCCGGCCGGGGCAGGGACTCTGGTGATCAGTGTGGGCCGCACCGACGGTGCCGGGCCAGGGATCCGGCGGCCGGATCGGGTGCGAAAGGTTCGGAGGGCGGCGGCGCTGCCGGAGGGCGGCGCCGCCGGGACCGGAATGCTCACCTCGTCGTGAGCGGGTCGGACGCCGAGACGGGCGCCGAGCGAGCGTGAAAACTGTTGTGAAACCGGATCTTCGGATCTGCTGGGGGAAGCGCGGGGCGGTCAGTGCGCCGGGGCGCCGGCCGCCGCGGTCGCGCGGGAGCCGAGGGCGTCGAGAATGCGCCGGGCCGTGTCCTCGCCCATGCGCACGGCGCCGTCGACGTGCTGGTAGCCCTCGGCGGCCAGGTCGGACGACGAGAAGAGGATCGGTCCGACGGGTGTGAGCTGGTCCTTGCCGTAGCGGTGCAGGCCGCCGAGATCGTAGCTCGCCGCGTAGGCCCCGCGGGTCCACTCCTCGGAGCCCCAGTCGGATTCGTAGTAGACCACCGGGTTCAGGGCCTTCTCGCCGAGATATCCGGCCATGGACGAGAGGATCGCGGCCTTGCGTTCCGCGGCGGAGAGTTCGAAGACGGCGTCGGCCTTCTCGTCCGCCACGAACGCCACCAGGGTGCCCCGCGGATCCTCGAAATTGGTGTTGTCGTAGATCTCCTGGACGAGCGCCCCGGCGCCGAAGCACGTGCCGGACAGGCCCTCCTCGCGCCAGAACGGCGTGTCGTACACGGCGTGCACCTTGATGACGAGCCCGAGGGACTGGTGCTGGTGCATCTGGTGCTGGCGGCGCGGCAGCGGCGGGACGTAGGAGATGCGGGAGTACAGGTTCGGCGGCACGGCCAGCACGGCGAACCGGGCGTCGACGGTGACCCCGTCGGCCACCGCGCGCACGCGCCCCGGCGCCCCGGCCTCCGCGCCCTCGGACCAGTGCAGGGTCCGCACCGGATTTCCGAGAAACACGTCGTTGCCGAGCCTTTCGGCCAGCCGCTCCGACACCTGCTGCATACCGCCGACGACGCGCTTGTCGAGGATGAAGTCCTCGTCCACGAGGTTGCTGAACGAACCCGCGGATGCCGCCATGAGGATCGCCTGCAGCGCGGAGAACGCGTGGGCCGGCTTGGTGAGCATGCCCCCGGCGATGAACAACCCGATGTTGGCGCACGCTTCCTCGTCGTCCGAGTTGGCCCGGAGCCAGTGGTGGAAGGAGACGGTGTCGAGTTCCCGCGCCCGCGGATGCGCCCACGGCTCGTGGGGGCCGATCTCGGCGGTGAGCGCGTCGAGCAGCGCGATCAGCTTGTCCATCTCGGCGCGGGTGTGCTCGGAGGTCGGGAACGTGTCGCCGCGGTACCGGACGGGCCGGCCCTCGGCGTCGAGGTAGATGTTCTCGCCGTCGCGGTAGCGGGCGAAGGTGCGCAGACCCAGTTCGTCGAGGAGGGCGATCAGGGCGGTCTGGTCGGGGGACACCCACTGACCGCCGATCTCGAGCATCGCTCCGTCGATCGTGTCGGTCCAGGTGCGGCCGCCGACGCGGTCGCGGGCTTCGAGGACGGCGACCCGCAGGCCCGCCTGTCGCAGGCGGTAGGCGGCGGTCAGGCCGGACGGTCCCGCCCCGACGACGACGACGTCACGCTCGATGGATTGCATGGGATTCCCCTTCGAGAAAATGAACGACATTCATATGTGTCGCATCACACTGTAACCTCATCGAGGCGCGAGGAGAAGACCCTCGCGGCAATTCGTGGCCGGAAATCGTGAGACGGAGGGGGAGCGGCGTGGGAGAGGGGACGCACCGGCGCGCCGGCCGGCCGTCGACGAAAGTGCTGTCTCGGCAAGCGATCACCGACACCGCACTCGACGTGATCGAACACGGCGGCTACGACGCCTTCACCGTCGCCAAGCTCGCCCGCGCCCTCGGGGTGGCCCCGTCCGCCCTGTACAACCACGTGCGCTCGAAGCAGGACGTCCTGCTGTGGGTGCAGGAAGATCTCATGACCAAGGTCGACGTCAGCGGGTTCGGCACCGAGCCGTGGGCCGTGGCGACACGGCGCTGGGCCCTGTCCTACCGGGACGTGTTCGCCCGGCACGCGCCGCTGGTCCCGGTGATCGCCGTGATGCCCGTCGCGGGCGCGCCCCGCACCCTCGCGGTCTACGAGGCGGTGGCCGCGGGCTTCGCCGAGGCCGGGTGGCCGATCGGGACCATCGTGCCGGTCGTCGTCGCGCTGGAGTCGTTCATCTTCGGCTCCGCGCTCGACGCCAACGCCCCGGCCGACATCTTCGACACCGCCGACCTCGCCGGCGTCAGCCCGGTGTTCACCGCGGCGATCGACGCGTTCGCCGGCTCGGGCGGCGACTACACCCCGGACGCCGGTTTCGACGCCGGCCTCGACGCGATGATCGCCGGACTCGAGGCGCGCCTGGATCGGCTCCGGAATGACTGAGTCCCAATAGGATACGGCTCGGCCCGGGAGCGCGACGTGCCGCGCTCCCGGACCGAGCCGGTATTCGGATTCCTGATGGTCCCGCTACAGGGCGATGTACTTGGTGTCGAGGTACTCCTCGATGCCCTCGGCCGCGCCCTCGCGGCCGAAACCGGACTCCTTGACGCCGCCGAAGGGGGCGGCGACGTCGGAGATGATGCCGCGGTTGACCCCGACCATGCCGGTCTTCAGTGCGCCCGCCACGCGCATCGCGCGGTCCAGGTCGCGGGTGTAGAAGTAGGCGGCCAGGCCGTACTCGGTGTCGTTGGCGGCGGCGACGGCCTCGTCCTCGGTGTCGAAGACGGTGATCGCCGCGACCGGGCCGAAGATCTCCTCGCGCAGCAGCCGCGCGTCGGCCGGCACCTCGTCGAGCACGGTCGGCGGGTAGAACGTGCCGGGCCCGTCGGGGATCTGCCCGCCGGTGCGGACCCGGGCGCCGCGCTCGACGGCGTCGCGCACCAGCGCGTCGACCGTGGCGCGCTGCCGGGCGGTGATGAGCGGGCCGAGGTCGGTGCCGTCGTCGAGGCCGTGGCCGCTGCGCAGCGCCGCGATGCGGGCGGTGAGCTTGTCGGTGAACTCGACCGCGACACGGCGGGCGACGTGGAAGCGGTTGGCGGCGGTGCAGGCCTCGCCGCCGTTGCGCATCTTCGCGGCCATCGCGCCGTCGACGGCGGCGTCGAGATCGGCGTCGTCGAACACCAGGAACGGGGCGTTGCCGCCGAGTTCCATCGAGGTGCGCAGCAGCCGGTCGGCGGACTGGCGGACCAGCAGCTTGCCGACGCCGGTGGAACCGGTGAAGGTGATCTTGCGCAGCCGCGCGTCGGCGAGCAGCGGCCCGGTGAGCGCCGCGGCGTCGGTGGCGGGCAGGATCGACAGCACCCCGGCCGGCAGGCCGGCGTCGGCGAAGACCTGCCCGAGCAGCAGCATCGTCAGCGGGGTCTCGGCGGCCGGCTTGACCAGGATCGGGCAGCCCGCGGCCAGGGCCGGGCCGATCTTGCGGGTGGCCATCGCCAGCGGGAAGTTCCACGGGGTGATCGCCAGGACGGGCCCGACCGGTTCCTTGGTGACGAGGATGCGCCCGTTCCCGGCGGGGGCGGTGGCGGTGCGGCCGCCGATGCGCACGGCCTCCTCGGCGAACCAGCGCAGGAACTCCGAGCCGTAGTTCACCTCGCCGCGGGCCTCGGCGACGGTCTTGCCCATCTCGAGGGTGATGACGCGGGCGAAGTCGTCGGCGCGGGCGTGGACGAGTTCGAAGGCGGTGCGCAGGATCTCGCTCCGCACGCGCGGCGGGGTCGCCGCCCACTCGGCCTGCGCGGCGACGGCGAGGTCGAGGGCGCGCAGCCCGTCGTCGGCGGAGGCGTCGGCGACGTCGGCGAGCACCGCGCCGGTGGCCGGGTCCTCGACGGGGAACGTCGCGCCGGTGGACGAGTCGGTGAGCTTGCCGCCCAGCCAGAGGCGGGTCGGGACGCCCGCGGGAAGGGTGTGGGTCATCGGGTGACTCCTGCCAGGGTCGGGCGCACGCCCGCGACGTCGCGGACGGCGGCAGCGAGAACGTCGAGGCCGTCGGTGAGCAGCTCGTCGGAGATCACCAGCGGCGGCAGCAGGCGGACGACGTTGCCGTAGGTGCCGCAGGTGAGCACGATGACGCCCTGCTCGAGCGCCTTCGCGGCGATCGCCTTGGTGGCCTCCGGGTTCGGCTCGCGGGTGCCGGGCCGGACGAACTCGACGGCGAGCATCGCGCCGCGGCCGCGGACCTCGCCGACGATGTCGACGTCCGCGGCGAGCGCCCGCAACCGATCGGTGGCGATCTGCTCGATGCGCCGGGCGCGGCCGCACAGGTCCAGCTGCTCGATCCGGTCCAGGGTGGCGAGCGCCGCGGCGCACGCGACGGGGTTGCCGCCGTAGGTGCCGCCGAGACCGCCGCCGTGGACGGCGTCGATCAGTTCGGCGCGGCCGGTCACCGCGGCGAGCGGCATGCCGCCGGCGATGCCCTTGGCGAGGGTCATCAGGTCCGGGACGATGTTCTCGTCGTTGCCGGCGAACCAGTCACCGGTGCGCGCGAAGCCGGTCTGCACCTCGTCGGCGACGAAGACGATGCCGTTGGCCTTCGCCCAGTCGACGAGGGTGGGCAGGAAACCCTTGGCCGGCACGATGAATCCGCCCTCGCCCTGGATGGGCTCGAGCACGATCGCGGCGACGTTGTGCGCGCCGATCTGCTTGTCGATCTGCGAGATCGCGCGGTGGGCGGCCTGCTCGCCGGTGACCTCGGTGCCGTCGTAGTTGCGGCCCTCCCGGAACGGGTAGGACGCCGGCACACGGTGGATGTCCGGGGCGAACGGGCCGAAGCCCTCCTTGTAGGGCTGGTTCTTCGCGGTCAGCGCCATCGTCAGGTTGGTGCGGCCGTGGTAGGCGTGGTCGAAGACCACCACGGCGCTGCGACCGGTGGCGACGCGGGCGATCTTCACCGCGTTCTCGACGGCCTCGGCGCCGCTGTTGAACAGCACCGTGCGCTTGGTGTGGTCGCCGGGGGTCAGGGCCGCGAGCTTCTCGGCGACGGCGATGTAGCCCTCGTAGGGGGTGACCATGAAGCAGGTGTGCGTGAAGTGCGCGACCTGCTCCTGCACCGCCGCCACGACCGCCGGGTCCGAGGCGCCGACGCTGGTGACCGCGATACCGGAACCCAGGTCGATCAGGGCGTTGCCGTCGACGTCGACGACGATCCCGCCGTCGACGTCCGCGGCGTAGACCGGCACGGAGGACGCCACACCCGCCCCGACCGCCGTGCGGCGACGCTCGGTCAGTGCCGCCGAGCGCGGGCCGGGCAGCGCGGTGACCAGGCGACGCTGCTGTGGAAGACGGTATTCGATGCTCGTCATGGGGGACTTCCTCGGGCTCGGCGGCGTAGAGACGATTCGAGTATGGGAGCGGCGGCGGACCCGAGACAGGGCCGATCCGTACAACTCGGCGAATCGCACCGTGCCATTTCGTCGAGGCGTCCTACGATGGCCCCATGAGCGTCGGCATCGCCTGGCTACTGCGGCAACCGGGACTGGGATTGACCCTGCGCGGTGGCCGAGCCGGGATGGACCGGAAGATCGGCTTCGTCCAGCCCACCGAACTGCTGGACCCGCGGCCGTGGCTCTCCGGCGGGGAACTCGTCCTCACCATCGGCCTGGGATTGGAGCCGGCGGCGGGCGGCGACTACGTGCGCCGCCTCGCGGAGGCGGGCGTCGCCGCCCTCGGCTTCGGCACCGGGCTGTCGCACGAGCGGATTCCGCAGTCGGTCCTCGAGGCGGCCGACGCGGTGGGGCTGGCTCTGCTCGAGGTGCCGTACACGACGCCGTTCGCCGCCGTGAGCCGTGCCGTCACCGCCCGGCTCGCCGAGCAGCAGTACGAGCTCGTGCGGCGCGCCGCCGACACCCAGGTGCGCATCACCCGTGCCGTGCTGCGTGGCGGTGTGCCGGCCGTCGTGCGCGAACTGGCCGTCGCCACTCACACCGCCGTCGCCTACCTGGACGAGCGCACCGGGGAGGTGGCCGCCCACCCCGAGGCCGCGGCGGAGCTGGCGGAGCAGATCCCGGAGTTGCGCCGGGACGGCGCCGGCTCGGTCACCACGAGCCGGCCCGGCCGGACGCTGACGGTGCAGCCGGTCACGCACGCCGGCGTCGTCAGCGGATACCTGGCCGTGCAGGCCGACCGGCCGCTCGAGAACGTCGAACTCGTCCTGATCGGCCACGCCGTCTCCCTCGTCACCCTCGAGCTGGACAAGCCGCGGCGGCTGCGGGCGGAACGGAACGCGCTGGGCGCAAAGGTGTTCGGTCTCCTCGTCGCCGGTGCCCTCGACTCCGGCGACGCCTCGGAGTATCTCGCCGACGCGGTCGGCACCCGCAACCGAATCCGGATCCTGCAACTGCACACCCCGACCCCGGCCGACGTGCGGCGCGTGCTCGACGCCGGTCTCGGTGCCCGGCAACGTCCGCTGTACGCGCGCAGCGACGACGAGACGCTCACCGTGCTGCTGCGCGGCGAGGACACGCTGTCCGACGTGGCGGCGCTGCTGGCGGACCTGTCCCCGCCGCAGACCCGCACCCTCCGCGGCGGCCTCAGCGCCGCGCACCGGCTCACCGACACCCGCCGCGCCGTCGAACAGGCCGAGCATGCCGTCGCCGCCGCGGACGCGGCCCACCGCCTCGTGGAATTCGACGCCACCCACGGCACCGCCCTGCTCGCGTCCCCGGCGGTGCGGGCCGTTCTCGAATCCGTGGCCGCGTCGACGGTGTCCGCTCTCGCCGACTACGACCGCGGCCGCGGGACCAGGCTCGTCGCGTCGCTGCGGGCCTTCCTCGAGGCGAACGGGCAATGGGAGGCGGCGGCCGCGGCCCTGGAGGTGCACCGGCACACCCTGCGCAGCCGGATCGCCAAGGCGGAGCAGGTGCTCGGCGTGGACCTCGGTGATGCCCGCGTCCGGGCAGAGCTGCTGCTCGCCTTGCTGATCGGGGAACCGGCGCCTTAGATCACCGGCCTCATCGTGAAAGGAAGAGCCGTGACCAGGCAGTTCGTGCGTGTACCTGAAAGTGCCGGCGCAGCGCGGCGAGGAGTGTCATGGTGCCTCGACAAGTTCGGGTGGTCCGCCGATCCCGAATCCGACCCCAGGGAAACTCCAGGGAAGTCGATGCGCATCCACATCGTCGAGCCGAGGCAGTCCCCTCCTTCGCTTTCTTTTCTTGTTTATCTTGTTCAGAGGCGTAGCCTGGGGATATGAGCACGAAGCGGACCGGTCGTACGAACATCGGGTCGGCCTCGACCGCGCGCACGAAGGACAGGGGTCGGGCGGCCGGGACGAAGTCCCGCACGTCGACCCCGCGGACGACGCCGCCCGCGTCCGGCGCTGCAGGTACCACGACTTCGGCGCCGGGTGCAGCGGGCTTTTCCGCGGTGTTGAAGGACGTGCTCGGCAGTGTGCCGGAGGCGGAGCGGGAGAGTTTCGTGCTCGGCGTGGTCGGGGACGAGGGTGAGGGGCTGGACGCAGGGTTGTGGGGGCGGGGTCCGTCCCCGGCCGAGCGTAGACACGCCGCATTGGAGAACCTGCGCCGGCAGTATCGGGCCCGTCGCGCGGTGGTGGCGGAGTCCCTGACCCGACCGGAGGCCGCGGAGCTGCTCGAGGTGTCCGAGCAGGCGGTCCTCGATCGTCTCAAGGCGGGGGATTTGATCGGGGTGAAGAAGGGCCGGGAGTGGCGACTGCCGTCGTGGCAGTTCGACGCCGACACCGAGCAGGGCTTCGTGCCCGGCCTGGCCCGGGTGAGTCGGGTGTTTCCCGGGGGTGCGGTGTCTTTGACCGAATGGGCCCTGAACGTGAACCCCGACCTCGACGGCGCGACCCCGGCCGAAGCGCTCGCCGCCGGGCGCATCGACGACGTCGTGCGGGCGGCCGAAGCCGGCACCGCAGCCGCGTGGTAGCCCCACTTCCCGCACCGACGCGACCGCTGCATGGCGGACGAGCATGGGTCTGGCGGTGGCGCGAACCGAGCCCCGGCCACCCGTGGCGCTGGTGCCGCATCTACCACCCGTCCCCGCACACCCCGAACGGAACCACCCACCGGCACTTCGGGCCGTTGCACCGACTGGACCCGCATCTGCCGGCCCCCGACGGTGCGCCGCGGACGTGTCCGGACGGGCGGTCGGTGCTGTACGTCGCCGGCAACTTGGCCACGGCGCTCGGCGAGGTCTTCGGGGATTTCCCTGCGGCGGCGGTGTGCCCGCGCTACCGGGTGGCGCTGCTGCGACCGACCGCCCCGGTCACCGTGCTCGACCTGCGCGGGCAGGGCGCGGCGATGCGCATCGGTGCGCTGCCGTCGCTGGCCACCGGCGACTATCCGCGCCCGCGCACCCAGCAGTGGGCGCGGGCGATCTACGAGGATCAGCCCGTGGCTCGACGGCGTATCCACGGTGTCTACTATGACGCCGCGCATTCCAACGGTCCTGCGTTGGCGTTGTGGAACACCGAGGACCGGCTCGAGGTACCGGCCGACTCGCGCGGCGCGGTACAGGACTTCGCGCTGGCGGAGCCGCGGATGTGGCCGCGCGTGGTCGATGCTGCGGTGAGTCTGGGCATGCGCGCCGACCTGGTCGCCCACTGCCCCACCTGCTCGTAGTGGGGACCATCCAGGAGAGGCTGTGGCAGAAGGAGTTTCATCCTCCTGCGTGTACGGCCTGCCCGCCGCGCGGGTGTTCTCGACCCGCTGTACGCTCCGAATGGCCCTCTCCTCCCTGCCCCACCTGAGTGGGGTCGCGGATTCTGTCCGTAGGGGATGAGGCGAGGCGATGCGACGAACCGCGGCGCGGCTTGCGGTGGCGTATCGGGCCCCGGGACACCGACCGCGCGGCACATCCCGGTGCCGGGGCCGGGTCCCGGGAACGCAACGCATCATCCACGACATGCGTCATGCCGCACGCAAGAGCCGATCCATAAGAGACACCCGCTCAGCGGTCGAGCAGGCGCAGCTCCCCGGCGATCACGGCCAGCCGGGCGGTGTCCACCGCGTCCTCACCGCGGAGCCGGTCGAGGAGCCGCACGAGCCGGTGCGCGCGATCGGGCAGGTCCGCGGCACGGCCGTCGAGCGCGGTGACGACGAGCGCGTCGAGCCGGTCGGCGATCTCGTCGCGCAGAGCCGCCGCACCCATGGCCTCCCAGTACGGGCCGCGCACCCGGGTCACGAAACCGTCCAGGAGCCGGCGAATGTGGAGGAGGTCGGCCAGTTCGTCGCGGGCCGCGGCGACACGGGCGGGGTCGATGCCCAGGCGCAGCGCCACCGCGGCGTTCGCGAAGGCGCCGCGGCAGTCCTCGGCCGAGGGCCGGTCGCCCAGGGCGGCGGCGACGGGCGCGGCGAAGACCGCGACGAGAGCCTCCGGTGTGTCCGCGTCGGTGCACGCACCCGCGAGCACGTCGCGGAGCGTCCGGCGGGCGGTGTGGCGCAGCAACCACGCCATCTCGGCCTCGACGACGCGCGCGAGCGCGCTCAGTTCCGCCACCGTGGTGCGCGCGTCGGCGCCCGCCGCGAGGATCCGGGCCCGGATGTCCTCGGTGTGCAGCACCCGGCTGACCACCACGTAGGCGAGCGCCGAGTCCTCGGTGGCGGCGCCGAACCGTTCCTCGAACCGGTACAGGGCGCCGGGGCCGAGCCGGTTGACGAGTTCGTCCGCGAGCGACGCGACGACGATCTCCCGGCGCAGGGGATGCTCGGCCACGCCGCTCGCGGCGCGGGCCCGGATCTCGGCGGGGAAGTAGCTCTCGGCCCACGGGGCGCAGGCCGGGGAGTCCGGCAGCGACGACGCGGCCAGCTCGCTCGCGACGACGTTCTTCGACTGCGCCAGGAGCACCGCCAGCTCCGGGCGCAGCAGGCCCGTGCCCGCTCGCCGCCGCTCCCGGATCTCGTCCGTGGTGGGCAGGCTGTCGTCGCTGCGGGGGATCCGGCCGGCCCGCGCCAGGTCCTCGATCAGGCGTTCGTGCTGGGTGAGCAGCGCCGGGGCGTCGTGCTCGCCGGCTCCCAGGGCGAGCACCTGATCGCGGGAGGCCGTGAGCACCGCCGCGGCCACGTCGTCGGTCACCGCGGCGAGCAGGGTCTCCCGCCGCCCGGGCGCCAGCGTCCCGGCCGCCACCGCGCGGTCGACCGCGATCTTGATGTTGACCTCCCGGTCCGAGGTGGCGACGCCGGCGGCGTTGTCGACGAAATCGCCGTCGCAGCGGCCGCCGCAGCGCGCGTACTCGATGCGGGCGGCGCGGGTGAAGCCCAGGTTGCCGCCCTCCCCGACGACGCGGGCCCGTACCTCGCGGGCGTCGACCCGGACCCGGTCGTTGGCGGGATCGGCGGCGTCGCCGTGTGTTTCGCCGGAGGCCTTCACGTACGTGCCGACACCGCCGTTCCACAGCAGGTCCACAGGCGCGCGCAGGACGGCCTTGATCAGCTCGTCGGGTGTCAGCGTCTCGGCGTCGATCCCGAGGGCCGCGCGGGCAGGGGCGGACAGCGGCACGGACTTGGCGGTGCGCGGCCACACGCCGCCGCCCGCGGAGATCACCGCGGGGTCGTAGTCGGCCCAGGACGAGCGCGGCAGCGCGAACAGCCGCGCACGCTCGCGGTGGGCGGCGGCGGGGTCCGGGTCGGGGTCGAGGAAGATGTGCCGGTGGTCGAACGCGGCGACGAGGCGGATGCGGTCGCTGAGCAGCATGCCGTTGCCGAAGACGTCACCCGACATGTCGCCGATGCCCGCGACGGTGAAGGTCTGCGTGTCGACGTCGTGTCCGAGCTCGGCGAAGCGGTGCCGCACGGCCACCCACGCGCCGCGGGCGGTGATGCCCATCGCCTTGTGGTCGTAGCCGGCCGACCCGCCCGAGGCGAAGGCGTCGCCGAGCCAGTAACCGTATTCGGCGGCCACGGCATTGGCGGTGTCGGACATGCGGGCGGTGCCCTTGTCGGCGGCGACCACCAGGTAGGCGTCCGCGCCGTCGTAGGCGACGGTGTCGGGCGGGGTGACGGGCGAGCCGTCGACGATGTTGTCGACGACGTCGAGCAGGCCGCGCACGAACGTGGTGTAGGCGGTGGTGAGGTCCGCGCCGGAGCCGGGCCGGAGCACGAACGCGCCCTTCGCGCCGCCGGGGACGATGGGCGCGTTCTTGACGGCCTGGGTCGCCATCAGCCCGAGGACCTCGGTGCGGTAGTCCTCCGGGCGTTCGGAGAATCGCAGTCCGCCGCGCGCGACGAGCTCGGCCCGCACATGCACACCCTCGACGTCACGGGAGTGGACGTAGATCTCCCGCACCGGCACGATCGCTGCGCCGACGCTCAGCGCGGACGGATCGAGCTTGAACGACGCGTACGATCTGCTGCCCCCACGCTGGAACCAGTTGGTGCGCAGCGTCGCGTCGACGAACGAGCGCAGCCCCCGCAGGGTCCGGTCCAGATCGAACGTCGCGGCGCGATCGATGTGGCCGGCCACCGCCGCGCCCGCGGCGGCCACGGCGCCGTCCCGGTCGGGCAGCCCGGGCCGGAACCGGGCGTCGAACAGCGCGGCGAGGTCCGCCGCGAAGCGGGGGGTGGCGGTCAGGCAGCCGAGCATGTACGCCGGCGACAGGCCGATCCCGGCCTGGGCCAGGAACCGGACGGCCGCCCGCACGAGATCGACCCACCTCCACGAGATTCCCTCCTGCAGAACGAGAATAGAGAAGTCGTCGATCTCGGTGCGGCCCTCGGTGCCCGCGACGAACGCGTCCGCGATCAGCTCGAGCACCCCGGGATCCGGAGCGACGGTTGCGGCCGGTGCGATCGTGAAGTGGTGCGTCCCCGGCTCGTCCAGCGGCCGGTGATCGCTGACGTGGAGGCCGAAGCGCCGCAGGACGTCGACGACGTCGGTGAGGGTGAACCGGTGGTCCGGCCAGGTCGCGACACAGCCGAGCGGAGTGCCGTCGGCAGGATCGAGGAAACGCAGGGTCGTCGTGTGCTGGGACAGGGAGGGGGCGCTCACGGGGGGTCCTTTCCGGGGCGGCGGCGATGGGGCGAGTCTGCCGCCGTCGCACCCCCACAGGGCAGGGCCGAAATGGAGCGGACGAAGCGTAAGGGCACGCCGAATCGGCGCGGGCGGTCCCGTCACTGCCCGGCCGGCGGACCTGCCGGGCGGCCCCCTGCCGGGCCACCACCCATCCCGCCCTGCGGCGGCATGTCGGACTGGACGTTCGCCGATTTCTCGGCGACACCGATCGTGATGTCGACGGCGTAGCCGGTGTCGATGCTGCCGCTGACGGTCGCGAGTTCGGCGTCCCAGCCGTCGCCGAAGACGTTGTCGGAATCGAGACCGACCTGCGCGAGGTTGCGGGTGCTCTGCGAATAACCTTCGGCCTGCGCGTACACCGTCTCGCACACGTCCTGGGGGAGGGCGATCTGCGACGTCAGCCGGGCGTTGTCACCGGCGACGGCGACCTCGAGGGAGTCGTAGACCTCGAAGTGGATGTGCGGCCAGCGTCCCGAATAGCAGGCCGGGAAGATCGAGGTGAACGAGACGGTGCCGTCGGCCCCGGCCACCTGCACGCCGCGCAGGTAGTTCTGCTCGGTGACACCCTCGCTGTAGAGCGAGTAGTTGCCGTCGCGGTCGCAGTGCCACAGGTAGACCGCCATGCCCGCACCGGCGGCGCAGTCGGCCGCCAGATCCTGCAGGTGCAGCGTGACGGTCGTCGGCACGCCCTCGGCGGTGCCGGTGTAGCTGCCGAAGCTGGTGGTGAGGTCGCGCCGCACGATTCCCGACTCGATCAGGACGTTGGGCCCGTTCGATCCGTCGCCGGGATACGGTCCGGCGGTCTCCTGCGGTGCGGCCGCCACGCACTCGCCCGTGGCCGACGCGGTCGTGCTCGACGCCGTGGTGGCGGAGGCGGCCGCCGAGGTGGACGTCGACCCACCCGTCGAGCACGCGGCGAGGGCGGCGGTGCCGGCCGCGCCGAAGACGGCCAGCATCCGCCGGCGCGACAGCATCGTCCTCATGTCGTGGGCCAGGCCCAGGTCGTGCTCGTGGAGGTCGGGGTCGGTGGGAACGCGACGCGCCCGGCGTGAACTCATTGCGGTGTCCTCTCGGCTCGGTTCGGTGAGGTTCACGCTACGAAGCGATGCTGGGGAAACCGTGGACGGACGCTGGGAACCTGCTGGCAGCCGGGTTCGGGCGGATTCGTCCTTCGGTCGTCGAGCGCGGCTCGCGCCGGGGTGGGCGCGGGTAGGATGCGAAAGGTCGGCGCCCCTGCCGATTCCCGATCGCCACGACATGAGGGATGCGATGTACTCGTACAAGGTCGTCGAGGTCCGCGAGAAGATGCTCGGCGGGAAGATGTCCGGTGACAAGCTCGAGGATCTGCTCAACGAGCATGCCCGGCAGGGGTGGCGCCTGAAGGCCATCACGTCCGCCGAGATCAAGGGCCGCGTCGGCCCGGGCGGGGTCGAGGGATTGCTCGTCACCTTCGAACGCGAGGGCTGACGGGCGCCGATCAGCGCGGCGCGGCGGGCGACAGGCCGGCGAGCACGTAGCGCCGCACGTAGCGCAGCACGGCGTCGTCGTCGTCGGGGTCGAGGGTGTTGCCGGGCACCGTCGCGAGGCTGATGAGCGAGCGCGCCACCCACTCGGCGGCCTCGACGGGCTCGGCGTCGTCGCGGACCTCCCCGCGTTCGATCGCCGCGACCACGAACTCTAGCCAGAACGCCGCGAGGTCGGGAACGAGTTCGCGGACCCCCGCGCCGGCGCACGCCGCGAACTCCTCGGGCTCGGCGGCGCGCAGCCGGAGCGGCAGCGCCCCCGGATCGTCGTAGGTGGCCCGGCCGATCCGGACGCCGGCCGCGAGTTGCTCGACGAAGGTGCCGTACCCGGCGAGGGCCGTCCTGGCTGCGGTCCAGTACGCGTCGTCGAGCCGGACGATCACGCTGCCGACCAGGCTCGCCTTGTCCGGGAAGTGCCGGTACAGCCAGGCCCGGGACACCTCGGCCACCTCGGCCACCTCCGCCATCGTCGTCGCCCGGATTCCCTTGGCGCGCAGGACTTCTTCGGTCGCGGCGAGCAGCCGCTCGCGGACGCTTCCGGGTGTCGTCTCGGTGGGCACGCGCTGTTCCTCTCGGCTCGCGGACCGCCGGCCCGCGAGCCGACCCTACGCGCAGTAGACACTTTCCGAAAAGTGTCTACACCCGCGGTGAACATGTTCTACATTGGGGTCGTCGTCACCGGACGCGTTCGCGCCGGCGATCGGACCGGCTCACCGGGGGGCCGGAACCTGCACACGAGGAGCTGCGACATGCCGGCACCGACCACCGCCGTCATCGGCGCGGGAATCAGCGGTCTGACCGCAGGAAAGATGCTCGGCGACTACGGCGTGCCCTACACGTGCTTCGAGTCGTCGGACCGGATCGGCGGCAACTGGGCGTTCGGCAACCCCAACGGTCACAGCAGCGCCTACCGCTCCCTGCACATCGACACATCGAAGCACCAGCTGTCGTTCAAGGACTTCCCGATGCCGGAGTCCTTCCCCGACTTCCCGCACCACACCCAGATCAAGCAGTACCTCGACGGATACGCCGCGGCGTTCGACCTCGAGTCCCGGATCGAGTTCCGCAACGGCGTCGTGCACGCCCGCCGGGGCGACGACGGCCGGTGGGAACTCGACACCGAGGACGGGCGCACCCGGTACTTCGACTACCTCGTCGTGGCGAACGGGCACCACTGGGACCCGCGGATCCCGGACTTCCCGGGAGAGTTCACCGGCACGTCGCTGCACTCCCACCACTACATCGATCCGCGCACGCCGATCGACTTCTCCGACAAGCGCATCCTCGTCGTCGGGATCGGCAACAGCGCCGCCGACATCGCGGTGGAGCTGTCGTCGAAGGCACTCGGCAACGAGGTCACCCTCTCCACCCGTTCGAGCGCGTGGATCGTGCCGAAGTACATCGCCGGGCGGCCCGCCGACAAGTACTACCGGACCAGTCCGCACCTGCCGCTGTCGTGGCAGCGCAAACTCGCCCAGCTCGGCCAGCCACTCCTCGCCGGCCGGCCCGAGCGGTACGGACTGCCCACGCCCAACCACAAGTTCTTCGAAGCGCACCCCACCCAGTCGGTGGAACTGCCGCTGCGTCTCGGCTCCGGCGACGTCGTCGCCAAACCCGACATCCGGTTGCTCGACGGCGCGACGGTGCACTTCGCCGACGGCACCTCCTCGGACTTCGACGTCGTCGTCTACGCCACCGGGTACAACATCACCTTCCCGTTCTTCGACGAAGACTTCATCGCCGCACCCGGCAACCACATCCGGCTCTACAAGCGGATTTTCGCGCCCGGCATCGACAACCTCGCGTTCGTCGGCTTCGCGCAGGCCACCCCGACCCTGTTCCCCTTCGTCGAGTGCCAGGCGCGGCTCGTCGCGGCCCACGTGATCGGCCGGTACCGGCCGCCGCCGCCCGACGAGATGGAACGAGTGATCGACGCCGATCAGCGCAAGTACACCGGGCACATGCTCGACCGGCCCCGGCACACCCAGCAGGTCGACTACTTCCTCTACGAGCACGACCTGCGGGTGCACGAGCTGCCCGACGGACTGAAACGTGCTGCGGCCCAGAACTCCCCACGCCCGGTGGGCAACGTCCCGGAAGGGGCACGCCGATGACGCCCCGGAACCTGACCTTCCGCTCCGGCGACGCCGACTGCGACGCCTGGCACTTCCCCGGCCGCGGCGACGCGTTCACCGGCGACGACGGACGGCCGGCGGTGGTGATGGCGCACGGCCTCGGCGGCACCAAGGATTCCGGACTCCGCGAGTTCGCCGATCGCCTGGCCGACGCCGGCCTCGACGTCGTCGCCTTCGACTACCGCGGGTTCGGCGCCTCCGGCGGCACGCCGCGGCAACGGGTCGACCTGCGCGGCCAGGCCGACGACTACCGGGCAGCCCTCGACGCGGCCGCGGCGCTCGACGGTGTCGACCGGAATCGACTGGTGCTCTGGGGAGTATCGCTCTCCGGTGGGCATGTGCTCACCGTCGGCGCCCACCGCTCCGACGTCGCCGCCGTCGTCGCCGTCACCCCGCTGGTCGACGGACCGGCCGCGGGACGGCTGGCCGGCCGGCACCACTCCGCACGGACGATGATGCGGTCCGCGGCCACCGGCGCTCGCAGCCGGGTCTCGACGCGGACCGGCCGCGGACCCGTCACCATCCCGGTCGTCGGCCGGCCCGGGGAGACCGCGGCACTCACCCTCGACGGCTACTTCGAGGACTACACCGTCCTGGCCGGACCGACGTGGCGCAACGAGATCGACGCCCGCATCGCACTCGAACTCGGCACCTACCGTCCCGGCAAGGACGCCGCCGGGCTGCGCTGCCCGCTGCTCGTCCAGATCGCCGACTTCGACCGCAGTGCGCCGCCGCGCGCCGCCGCGCTCGCCGCCGAGCGGGGCCGCGCCGAGGTCCGCCACTACCCGTGCGACCACTTCGGCGTCTGGCCGGGGCACGAATGGTTCGACGCTGCTGTCGCGCACCAGATCTCGTTCCTGTCCCGGCACCTGACCACCGACCCCACGACGACGAGGTGAGACCGTGGCAGACACCGTCCAGCAGGCACTGCGCGCGCGACTCGGCCAGACCGGCACCGCCGTGGTGTACGGCGACCGCGCCTGGACGTGGCAGGAGCACCTCGGTCGTGCGTCCGCCCAGGCCGCCGCGCTGCTCACCCTCGCGGACCCGAACCGCCCGATGCACGTGGGAACCGTGCTCGGCAACACCCCCGACATGCTCGAGGCCGTCGCCGCGGCCGGACTCGGCGGATACGTCCTGTGCGGCATCAACACCACCCGTCGCGGCGACGGTCTGGCCCGCGACATCTCGCGCGCCGACTGCCAGATCGTCGTCACCGATCGGCAGCACCGGCCGCTGCTCGACGGCCTCGACCTACCCGGGGTGCGGATCCTCGACACGTCGACGCCCGAGTGGGCGGATCTGCTCGCCGGCGCCGGCGAGCTGCGCCCGCACCGCGAGGCCGAGGCGATGGACACGTTCATGATGATCTTCACCTCCGGCACGAGCGGCGACCCGAAACCGGTCCGCGTCGCGCACCTGATGGTGCTGTTCGCCGGCCAGAACCTCATCGGGCGGTTCGGCATCACCGACCGGGATGTGTGCTACCTGTCGATGCCGCTGTTCCACTCCAACGCCGTGCTCGCCGGGTGGAGCGTCGGCGTCGGCAGCGGCGCGGCGATGGCCCCGGCCACGTTCTCGGCGTCCCGGTTCCTCGGCGACGTCCGCCGCTACGGCGCGACGTACATGAACTACGTGGGCAAACCTCTCGCCTACGTGCTCGCCACCCCGGAGCGGCCCGAGGACCGGGACAACCCGCTGCGGGTGGCGTTCGGCAACGAGGCCACGGACCGCGACATCGAGGAGTTCGCGCGTCGGTTCGACTGCACCGTGTGGGACGGCTTCGGATCCACCGAGAACGCCGTCATCGTCACCCGCGAACCGGGCACCCCGCGCGGCTCGATCGGCCGGGGTCTCGAGGGCGTCGCCGTGTACGACTCCGCCACCGTCACCGAATGCCCCGCCGCGGAGTTCGACGACACCGGCGCCCTGCTCAACGCCGACGAGGCGATCGGCGAACTCGTCAACACCCACGGCGCCGGGTTCTTCTCCGGGTACTACAACGACCCGCAGGCCACCGACGAGCGGCTGCGGCACGGCATGTTCTGGTCCGGCGATCTCGCCTACAAGGACGCCGACGGCTGGATCTATCTGGCCGGCCGCACCGCCGACTGGATGCGGGTCGACGGCGAGAACCTGACCGCCGCCCCGATCGAGCGGATCCTGCAGCGGCTCCCGGCGCTGAGCCGCGTCGCCGTCTACGCCGTGCCCGACGCGCACGTGGGCGATCAGGTGATGGCCGCGCTCGTCCTGCGGGACGGCGCCGAGCTGACCCCCGACCGGTTCGAGGAGTTCCTCGCCGCGCAACCCGATCTGTCGCCGAAGGCCTGGCCCCGCCACGTGCGCATCGCCCCCGACCTGCCGGTGACCGCCACCAACAAGATCCTCAAACGCGAACTGGTCCGGCAGGGGCCGACCCCGGGTGACGGGGTGCTGTGGACCCGGCGGGACCGACGTGCCCCCGGCACGGGGGAGGGGTGCGCGTACGTCGCCACCGACTGAGCGGGTAGCGGTCTCGCTCAACGGGACTGCGCCGGGGACCGGCCGGCACCGCCCATAGCATCCGCGCCATGACCGCAACCATCGGCACCGACGTGCACGCGCTGCTCGAGAACCAGCAGAGGGAGTTTCGCGCACGACGGACCAGCTCCGCGGCGCAGCGCCGCGCCCGGATCCAGCGGGTGATCGACATGCTCGTCGCCCGCCGCGGGCGGATCGTCGAGGCGATCGACGCCGACTTCGGTGGCCGCCACCCGGGGTACTCCACCGTCAACGACGTGCTCGGCTCGCTGACCGCGCTGAAGTACTCGCGTGACCACCTCGAGGAGTGGATGCAGCCCGAGCACCGGTCGGTCTTCGCCCCGTACGACCAGCTGGGCGCCACCGCCTCGGTGCAGTACCAGCCGAAGGGGTCGGTGGCGATCATCGGAACCTGGAACGCGCCGGTGTTCACCCTCCTGAGCCCGCTCGCCGGGGTGCTGGCCGCCGGGAACCGGGCTGTGCTCAAGCCGTCCGAACTCGTCCCCCGCACCGCACAGGTGCTGGCCGAGGCGGCCGCCGAGTTCCTCGACCCCGCCGACGTCGCGGTCGTCACCGGCGGTCCCGACGTGGCGCAGGCCCTGACGGCACTGCCGTTCGACCACATCGTGTTCACCGGCGGC
Organism: Rhodococcus sp. DMF-1; assembly: GCF_021441945.1. Lineage (NCBI taxonomy): Bacteria > Bacillati > Actinomycetota > Actinomycetes > Mycobacteriales > Nocardiaceae > Rhodococcus > Rhodococcus sp. DMF-1. Next base: position 3,518,923 of record NZ_CP090442.1, on the reverse strand, counting down.
CAGGCCGCGGGCCGCTCGGTGCTGGAGAACGCCGCCCGCAACCTGGTGCCCGTCACGCTCGAGCTCGGCGGCAAGTCCCCGACGATCGTCGGGCGTTCGGCCGACCTCGCCGCCGCCGCGTACCGGATCGCGGTCGGCAAGGCCACCAACGCCGGTCAGCTGTGCGTCAACCCGGACACCGTGTACGTCCCGTCGGAGAGCCTCGAGCCGTTTGTCGCCGCGGTCCGCGCGTCGTATCTCGAACTGCTGCCCACCGCCGCCGGCAACGCCGACGCCACGGCCGTCGTCACCGAGCGGCACGCGGCACGCATCGACGGCTACATCCGCGACGCCGAACAGCGGGGGGCACGCATCGAGACCGTGCCGGCGGAACCGATCGACGCGACCGACCGGCGCCGCCCCCTGCGGCTGGTCGTCGACCCGCCGGCGGACGCGGCGATCTCGCAGGAGGAGATCTTCGGACCGGCCATGGTCGTGCGCACCTACGACGACCTCGCGGACGTGATCGCGCAGCTCAACGCCGGGCCGAAACCGCTGGCCCTGTACTACTTCGGGAAGGACGACGACGAGCAGCGCACCGTCGTCGAATCCACCACCTCCGGGGGCGTGACGATCAACGACGTGATGATGCATCCGGGCATGCTCGACGCGCCGTTCGGCGGGATCGGTGCCTCCGGCACGGGGCATTACAACGGCCGCGAGGGCTTCCTCGAATTCAGCCACGCCCGAACGGTGTTCGTCGCCCCCGACCAGGATCCGCGCCGCGAGTGGGGGATGCTGCCGCCGTACGGCGACGGCTACCGCGCCGCGATGGACGCCCAGGTCACCCCCTGACGGTGCACCGAACCCGGCCACCGTCCCACCCATCCGAAGGAACCCGATGAGAACCCGTGGCGCGATCATCCGCCAGGCACCCGGCACGTACGAGATCGCCGACCTCGAACTGGACGAGCCGCGGCGCGGCGAACTGACGGTGCAGATGGTGGCGGCGGGCCTGTGCCACTCCGACGACCACATCGCCACCGGCGACCACGCGGTCGGCAGTTACCCGATCTGCGGCGGCCACGAAGGCGCCGGCGTCGTCGTGCAGGTCGGGCCCGAGACGTCCGGCTGGAGCGAAGGCGACCACGTCGTGTTCTCGTTCCTCGCCGCGTGCGGCCGGTGCCGGTGGTGCGCCAAGGGACTGCAGAACCTGTGCGACCGGGGTGCGGCGATCATGACCGGCAGCCGGCCCGACGACCCGGCGAGTTTCCGGCTCAGTCTCGACGGGGCGCCGGTCGCACAGACCTGCGGCCTGTCCACCTTCAGCGAATACACCACGGTGAGCGTCGATTCGGCGATCAAGGTCGACAAGGACCTGCCGCTGGACAAGCTGTGCCTGCTCGGCTGCGGGGTGGGCACCGGCTGGGGCGCGGCGGTCAACTCCGCCGAGGTGTATCCGGGGCAGACCGTGATCGTGCAGGGCGTCGGCGGCATCGGCATCAACGCCGTCCAGGGCGCCGCCCACGCCGGCGCGGCCCGGATCATCGCCGTCGACCCGGTGCCGTTCAAGCGGGAGAGCGCGCTGCGGTTCGGTGCGACGCACGCCGTCGCCGACATGGCCGAGGCGACGGAGATCGCCCGCTCCTGCACCGACGGTCAGGGCGCCGACGCCGCGATCGTCACCGTGGGCGTGACGACCGGCGAGCACATCGCGCAGGCGTTCGCCGCGATCCGCAAGGCCGGCACGTGCGTGGTCACCGGTCTCGGCGCGATGAGCGACGTGGGAATCCCCGTCAGCCCGATGGAGCTGGTGCTGTACCAGAAGCGGCTGCAGGGTTCGCTGTTCGGCGCCTCGGCCCCGACCGCCGACATCCCGTGGATGATCGAGCTGTACACCTCGGGCAAGCTGAAGCTCGACGAACTGGTCACCGCCACCTACAAGCTCGACGACATCGCGCAGGGCTTCACCGACATGCACGAGGGACGGAACCTGCGCGGGATCGTCGTCTTCTGATCGACACGGAGGTCCCGAGATGGAAGTGGTGGCATCACTGCCGGCGGACACGCCGCTGAGCCGGGTGGCCGAGCGGGTTCGCCGGATCGAGGCCCTCGGATACGACACCGTGCACGTGTCGGAGACGGTGCGCGATCCGTTCGCGGTGTGCGCCCTGGCGCTCGAGCACACCTCGCGGCTGACGGTGCGGACCAGCATGGTCGTGGCGTTCGCCCGCAGCCCGATGGTCACCGCCTACTCCGCCTGGGAGCTGGCCCGCTTCTCCGGGGGCCGCTTCCAGCTCGGGATCGCGACGCAGGTCCGCGGCAACATCGTGGGCCGCTTCTCGATGCCGTGGAGCGATCCCGCCGCGCAGCTGCGTGACTACCTCGACTCCCTGCGGGCGATCTTCGACGCGTTTTCCACCGACAATCCGTTGTCGCACAGCGGAACCCACTACACGTTCGACCGGTTGCAGCCGTACTTCCGGCCCGGCCCGCTCGATGTCGCGGCCCCGCAGTTGTGGACCGGTGGGGTCAACCGCCGCATGTGCGTGCTCGCCGGGGAGCGCTCCGACGGCTTCGTCACCCACCCCACGAATTCGCATCCGCTGTTCCTGCGCGAGCGGGTCCTGCCGGCACTGCGGGAGGGCGCCGCCCGCGCCGGCCGGGGCGACGGCGGTCCCCGCGTCGTGGTGGTCCCCAAACCGATCACCGGACGCGACGACGCCGCCGTCGCCGCCGCCACCGACGCCGCACGCTCGGAGTTCGCGTTCCTGTACTCGACCCCCGCCTACCGGCGCACCCTGGAGATGCACGGTCTCGCCGGTCTCGGCGAGCGGCTCGGTGCGCTCGCCCGGGACCGGCGCTGGGCGGAGATGGCCCCGCTGATGAGCGACGACGTCCTGCACGCCCTCGTGCCGTGCGGCACCTACGCGCAGCTGCCGGAGGTCCTCGGCTCCTGGTACGGCGGGCTGTGCGACGGCCTGGCGATCGACCCGCCGGCGGAACCGTCGGGCGACGACGGTTTCGCGCGCCTGCTCGATCGTCTCCGCGCGTTGCCGGAACGCCGCGCGGCCGAGGATCGGTGAGACGGACGCGGCAACTGCCGACCGGCGCGCCGGTGCCGAAATCGTGTACTTCCGGCAGCGCCGCGATGGACAATGACGGCCAGGGACCCGGATCCGGGGAGGGGATCGTCGATGACCGAGAACGACGGTGCGGCTCCGGGTGGGCCGCCGAGTCGGCAGCCGGCGGCCGGGTCGCGCGTCGCGGACGGACGCTATGTTCTGGTCGATCGGCACGGAACGGTCGACGGCCTGCAGTGCTGGCGCGGACACGACACCGTCATGAACCGCACCGTCGCGCTGACCGTCGCCCCGCGACCGGCGGGCGACGACGGTGCCTTCTTCCACGCGCTGTGTGCGCGCACGGCCTCGGCCGCGTTCGGACGGGTGGGAGCGGCGGCCCGTGTCTTCGATGTCGCCGACCACTCCGCTTGCTGCGTGGTCGTGTCCGAATGGACGCCAGGCCGGTCGCTGCCCGACGTCGCCGGGGACCGTCCCGATCCGGCCGCCGCGGCGCGCATCATGCTTCGTCTGGCCGAGACGGTGCGTGCCGCGCACCGGCAGTCGACGATCCTGGGCCTCGACGATCCGGTGCGCATCCGGGTCGACGAGTCCGGCGCCGCGGTCCTGGCCTTCCCCGCGACGCTGCCCGGCGCGGACGAGACGACCGACGTCGCCGGTCTCGGCGCGGCCCTGAGGTGCATGCTCGGAGACCGGGGTGGTGCACCGGCGATGCGGGCACTGGCCGACGAGGCGGTCGACGGAAGTGTGTGCACTGCAGCAGTGTTCGCCGAGCGGCTGGGACGGCTGCTGCCGGGGGCGCCGCCGCACCGTCCGGAACCGGTGGCCGAGACCGCGGCACCCGCACGGGAGCCGGAGCCGCCCCCGGCCACCGCCCGTCGCAGTGCGGCGGTGCCGGCCGTGGTGGCGCTGGTGGGCGTGGCGTGTCTCGCGGCGGTCGGCTGGGTGGCCGGCACCGCGCTGAGCGGACCGCGTGCCGAGTCGGCATCGCCGGCGACGCTTCCGGTGGTCGCCGCCGCGTCGCCCCCGACGGAGGGCGGGACCGCCGGCCCCGTCGTCCCCCGCGCGGTGCGTGCCCATGCGCAGGAGGGCGCGGCGGACAACGCCGTGACGGCCGACCTGGCGGTCGACGGGAACCCGAACACGGCGTGGAGCACCGAACTGTATCCGCGTCAGCTCCCCGCGGGACGGGCCGGACTGGGTCTGACAGTCGCGTTCGCGCAACCGGTGCGGCTCGATGAGGTGTGGATCGACAGTCTCAGCGCCGGTTCGCGCGTCGAGATCCGGACGGCCCCGGCCGGGGGCGGTCCCCTCCACCTGTCCCAGGTGGTCGGCACCGCCACGCTCGACGAGGGCATCACGCGCATCCCGGTGGCGGCGACGGCGGCACCGATGTCGGAGGTGCTGGTGTGGATCACCCGGCTCGGACCGGCCGGGGACCGCTTCCGCACGTCGCTGTCCGAGGCGGGATTCACGGCCTTCGACGGCCCGTGAGCCCGGCGGTCAGTCGCGGGCGCAGACGTGCCCGATCAGCACGTGCGGCCCGTACAGGACGCGCGCCCGGCCCAGCAGGGCCGCGTGCACCTGCTCTTCGGTCACGCCGGTCGGCAGGGACAGCACCAGGGGATCGAGGCGGCGATCCGGATCGGTGGGGTCCTCGACGAGGCCGGTCCAGTCGAACGTTCCGCCGTCGCGTCTGCGGGCCGCTTCGATCCGGGCGGCGTGGACCTGGCCGCTCCGCTCGAGCACGCCGTCCGTGGGGTTCTCTCCCACCAGCCGATCCAGATGCTCGTCCGACCACCTGTGCACACCGAAGCTCTGCCGTCCCGGATCCATCTCCCCACGCCTCCCCGCGGTGCATTACCGGTAGCTCGGCGGTGATTATCCCACTCGGGCAAGGATCGCACAGGTGATTCCGCGGGTCGATCCGGTCGAACCGGCGCGGGCCGAATCCGTGGCGCCGGCTCTCCCGGTCCACCACGATGGGGGCACACCCCGCGCGTCGACTCGAAGGACGGTCCCGCCCATGAGTACTCCCGAGCTGGCCCGGCAGGCCTCGCAGTTGCGTGCGGATCTGCACGGGTTCGACCGGCGGATCCAGGAGCTCAGCGAGGAGTTCGGACGCATCGACCGGCATTCCCACGGCGACTCCGCCGAAGCCGCGCTCCTCGAGATCCTCGACCTCCTCGCCGACGCGCGACTCGACCTGCGCAGCGTCGATCGGCACCTGGAGACGACGGTCCGGCACGCGGAAAGCCTGCGCTGACCCACCTCGATCGCCCGCGGCGGGTGTGCCCGTGCACTCGCGGTCGGCCCACGCCGGCATCGCGGTGAGTTACGACAGACGACCGGAGAAGGGAGACCGGGATGCCGCAACCGGGTTCGCCGCCGTGGCACTACGTGCGCTCGGACGTCCGCACCCACGCCCCCGCCCGGGTGCGTGTCGCCGCCACGGTGGCCGCGGTCGTCCTGGTCCACGCGCTCGGTTTCGGGCTGCTCGGTCTGGCCCGTCTCACGGCCGGCGACGCGCTCACCCTCGGGGTGGCCCTGTCGGCCTACGGTCTGGGCGCCCGACACGCACTCGACGCGGACCACATCGCGGGCATCGACAACGCGATCCGCAAGTTCGTCGCCGAGGGGCGCCGCCCAGTAGGGGTGGGGCTGGCGTTCAGTCTCGGCCACAGCAGCGTCGTGCTGCTGGCGACGTCGGCGGTCGTCGCCGGGATCGGGTCGACCACCGGTCTGCTGGCGGGCGAGGGTGCGACCGCCACCGCCCTGGGGACCTTCGGTGCCGCCGTGGCGGGCGGCTTCCTGCTGCTCGTCGCCGGGGTCAACGCGGTTGCGTTGCGCGGCACGCTCGCCGCCCGACGTTGCGGTACCGACGAGGTGCACTCGTCCGCGGCGGCGCGGGTCCTGTCGGCGCCGCTGCGACGGGTGCGTCATCCCCGCCACGTCTACGTCCTGGGCTTCCTGTTCGGTCTCGGTTTCGACACCGCCTCGTCGGTGGGTCTGATCGCGCTCGCGGTGACGGCGAGCCTCTCGGGCGCCGCCACCTGGCTGGTGCTGTGCCTGCCGCTGTGCTTCGCGGCCGGGATGACCGCCGTCGACGGGGTCAACGGGATCGCCATGGTGCGGATGTACGGATCGGCGCAGATCCCCAGCCGCGATCGGCAGATGTTCAACGTCGTCGTCACCGCCGTGTCCGTGGTCGCCGCCGGTGTGCTCGGCGCGATCATCACGCTGTCCGCGGTCGACGAACTGCTGCCGGGGTATCAGCCCGTCGCGTCCTGGGCCGCGGGCGTGGACCTCGCGCACGCGGGGTGGTGGCTCGCGGCGGGGTTCGCCGCGATCTGGGTTGCGGCCGCGGTGACGCTGTGGGCACGCCGGGGCTCCGCGGTCGTGAGCTGACCGCGGCGGACACTCCGGGACATTCCATAATTCCGTAGAATGTCGTATCGTACGGTCATACGACAGGTCCCGGAAGGCGCTCATGAACACCCCCACGCCACCCACCGCCCCGCCCGACAAGCAGATCGGACTGGGCCTGCGCCGCAACCTCGCCCAGTTCACCCTGCTGGTGGTCGTCAACGCGCTCGTCGGCGGCATGCTCGGTCAGGAACGCACCGTGCTGCCGCTGCTCGCCGAGGAGGAATTCGGCATCCGCGCCTACACCGCCGGGCTGTCGTTCATCCTCGTCTTCGGCCTGTCGAAGGCGATCACCAACTACTTCGCCGGCACCTTCTCCGACCGGTACGGGCGCAAACCGGTGCTCGTCGCCGGGTGGCTGGTCGCCCTCCCGGTGCCGCTGCTGCTCATCTGGGCACCCTCGTGGGGCTGGGTGATCTTCGCCAACGTGCTGCTCGGCATCAGCCAGGGACTGACCTGGTCCACCACCGTGGTGATGAAGATCGACCTCGTCGGCCCGGCCCGGCGGGGATTCGCGATGGGACTGAACGAGGCCGCCGGGTATGCCGCCGTCGCCGCGACCGCGCTGGCCACCGGATATCTGGCCGAGGCCTACGGGCTGCGGCCCGCGCCCTTCCTGCTCGGCATCGCCTTCGCGGCTCTCGGTCTGGGACTGTCCACCCTCGCCGTGAAGGAGACCCGCGAATACGCGCGTCTCGAGGCCGTCGGCCACGTCGCCCGCGCCGACGGACGCCACGACCACCTGCACGACAAGCTCACCGACCGGCAGGTGCTCGTCCAGACCAGCTTCAAGGAACCGGCCCTGTCCTCGGCCAGCCAGGCCGGGCTGGTCAACAACCTCAACGACGGCCTCGCCTGGGGGCTGTTCCCGATCCTGTTCGCCGCGGCCGGCCTGTCCGTCGGCCGGATCGGCATCCTCGCGGCGCTGTACCCGGCCGTGTGGGGAGTCGGCCAGCTGGCCACCGGTGCACTGTCGGACCGGTGGGGCCGCAAGTGGATGATCGTCGCCGGCATGTGGCTGCAGGCGCTCGCCCTGGCCGTGATCGCCGTCTCGGACTCCTTCCTGCCGTGGGCGATCGCCGCGGCCGCGCTCGGCGCGGGCACCGCGCTGGTCTACCCGACCCTGCTCGCCTCGATCGGCGACGTCGCCCATCCCGCCTGGCGGGCCCGGGCCGTGGGCGTGTACCGGCTCTGGCGCGACGGCGGCTTCGCGGCCGGCGCCCTGCTGGCCGGTGTCGTCGCCGACGCGTTCGGCATCCACGCCGCCGTGTGGGTCGTGGCCGCGCTGACCGCCCTGTCCGGACTGGTCGTCGCGGTGCGCATGTACGAAACGCATCCCCGGCCCACCCGCGCCCCACAGGAAGGACCCACCCGTGGCTGACCGAGCCGCCAAGGACGCGCTGTACACCGAGTTCGCCGCCGTCGGCAAGGTGCTCGGCAATCCCGCACGTCTGGAACTGCTCGACCTGCTCGCGCAGGGACCGCGCAGCGTCGACGAGCTCGCCGCCGCCGCCGGGCTCGGCGTGAGCACCTGTTCGGCGCACCTGCAGACCCTGCGCGCGGCCGGGCTGGTGCGGTCCCGCCGCGACGGCAAACGGATCTTCTACTCGCTCGCCGGGGACGACGTCGCCGAACTGTGGGACACCCTGCGTCGCGTGGCCCAGCGGCACCGCCCGCACACCGAGCTCGCCCGGCGCGCCTACCTCGGCCCGGACGACACCGCCGCCGTCGACACCGAGGAACTTCTGCACCGCCTCGAGACAGGCGAGGTGGTCCTGCTCGACGTGCGCCCCGCCGCCGAGTACGCCGCTGGGCACCTGCCCGGCGCACTGCACGTGCCGCTGGACGAGCTGACCGAGCGGCTCGCCGACCTGCCGGCGGACCGGGAGATCGTCGCCTACTGCCGCGGCCGGTACTGCGTGCTCGCCCACGACGCCGTCCGGCTGCTGCGCACCCACGGTGTGCCGGCCCGGCGCGCCGCCGACGGTGTGCTCGAGTGGCGACTCGCCGGGCTGCCCGTCGACTCCGACGTCGCCTGACCGCCCCCGCGACGTTCGCCTCCGGTTCGATTCGCGGTCACCCGCCGGCCACGGAACCGGGCTTTCCGGCACCTACGGTCCGGAGGACCCGACCGCATCGATGGAGGTATCGAGAACAGTGACGACGGCACCACTGAACCGCCGGGGATTCCTCGGGCGCACCGCACTGGCCGGCCTCGGCGTGGCCCTCGCCGGCAGCGTCGAGGCGCTCGTCCGCCCCGGACTCGCGTCCGCAGTCCCCGGCGGGGCGATCGGCTACGGCCCGCTCGTCCCGGATCCCCAGCGCATTCTCGCTCTGCCCGTAGGGTTCTCGTACACCGTGGTGTCGCGCTCCGGGGAGACGACCCTCGACGACGGCACGCCCGTCCCCAGCGATCCCGACGCCAACGGTGTGTTCGCGCACGGCAACGGTTCCACGATCGTGACCAACCACGAGATCGGCAAGGACGAGCCGTTCGGCGTGCCCGTCGTCGACGGCCTGACCTACGACCCCGGCGCGCGCGGCGGCACCACCACCGTCACCGTGAGCCCGAACGGGCAGCGCACCGGCCAGTACGTCAGCCTCGCCGGCACCGTGAACAACTGCGCCGGCGGCATCACCCCGTGGGGCACGTGGCTGACGTGCGAGGAGACCGAGGACCGGGCCGGCTCGAAGGGATTCACGCTCGATCACGGCTACGTGTTCGAGGTCGACCCCGCGAGCCAGGACGCCAACCGCGGCAAGAGCCCGGTGCCGCTGAAGTTCCTCGGCCGGTACGCGCACGAGGCGGTCGCCGTGGACCCGGCCACCGGCGCGATCTACCTCACCGAGGACGCCGACGAGCCCAACGGCCTGTTCTACCGGTGGACGCCCCCGCAGGGTTTCCGGGGCGGGCCGGGTGCCCTGCGTGAACTCGCCCAGTCGCCCGGCGGCGACACCGCGGGCAGCCTGCAGGCGATGGCCTGCTTCGACGGCGGCGCGCACGTGCCCGACCTGTCGCAGGCCACCGAGCCGGGGGTGCGCTACACCGTGCGGTGGGTCGACGTCCCCGACCGCGACGCCGCCACCACACCGGTGCGCGAGCAGTTCGCCGCCGACCAGGTGACCCGCAGCCGCAAGCTCGAGGGCCAGTGGTGGGGCGACGGCGGCGCCTACTTCGTCGCCAGCTACGCCCGCACGAGCGACGGCAGCATCGCCGAACACGACGGCCAGGTGTGGTTCTTCGATCCGGCCTCGCAGACGGTCACGCTGAAGACGCTGTTCGGGGTCAACCCCGACCCGTCCGTCGACACCGGCAACTACGACGGTCCCGACAACATCACCGTCTCGCCGTACGGCGGGGTGATACTCGCCGAGGACGGCGACGGCATCAGCCACCTCATCGGCGTCACCGCCGAGGGGAAGCCGTTCACGATCGCACGCAACGAACTCAACGACAGCGAGTTCTGCGGGCCCGCCTTCAGCGCCGACGGCAGGACCCTGTTCGTCAACATCCAGTCACCCGGCCTGACCCTCGCGATCACCGGGCCGTGGCGTCGCCCGATCGGCTGAGCCGCCGCCCGCGGACCACGACCGCCAGCGCAGCCCGTCGATCCGGAGCACCGGTCCCGACGGGCGCGCCGCGCGGTACTGCGCGTACTTGACGGCCAGCGCCGCGAGACCGGCCGAGCCGAGCTCCGAGCGCGGATCGTGGACGGTGGCCGTGCCGTCGAGACGGACCCACCACAGCCGGGACCAGTCGTCGTCGTAGTGGTCGACGAGCACCGCCACCCGCGGGTCGTTCTCGATGTTGCGCAGGCGCCGCAACCGTCTCGTCGTCTTCGGCTTGTCGTCGACGCAGGTGTAGAGCGCGTCGCCGACGAGCGCGAACACGATCGGCACGAGGTGCGGCCGCCCGTCCGGTCCGGTCGTGGCCAGCCGGGCGACGCGGGCCGTGGTGACGAGAGCACGGGCGTCCACCTCGTTTACGGTAGGCGCATGCCGGCGGTCATCTCCTCGGCCCGGGCATGCCCCGGTCGGGCCCGAACCGCGAGCCCGTGAGCCCCGGGGGCACCGGCCGCCAGTTGTACAGGTTCTGCGGCGGCGGAGATTCCAGGTCGGCGCAGGCCTCCCGCGCCCAGGCCTCCGCCTCCGGGCCCGGCCCGAAATCGATGCCGAGCGACGGATCGTGGGTGCCGATCACCCACCGGTGACCGTCGGGGGTCGCATGGATGCGGTAGCGCCGGATCGTCGCGGGGTCGGGGAGAGGTGCCATGCAGACCGGTTTCCCCACCGCGCGGCAAATCATGTCGGCGCGGCAAATCATGTCGGCACAGTGCGATCCGGCCCGCGCGCCGCTCAGGTGGTGCCGAGGCGCTGCGGCCGGGCGCCGTCCGCCTCCGCCCGCAGCACGTCGAGTACGACCTCGCCGTCGACGGTCTCCTCCTCGACGAGGATCGCGGCCAGCCGGTCCAGCGCCGCCCGGTGCTGCGTCAGGAGCGCGACGGCCCGTTCCTCGGCGGCCCGCAGCAGCCGGGCGACCTCGCGGTCCACGAGCTGCTGGGTGTGTTCCGAGTAGGGCCGCACGAGGCTGCGCTCACTGGTGTCGGCATGCAGGTAGTTGGGGTCGCCCGACCCGTACCCCACCGGGCCGAACGCTTCGGACAGCCCGAATTCCCGCACCATGCGCACGGCGATGCGGGTCGCGCCGCTCAGGTCGTCGGCGGCACCGGTCGACCCCTCCCCGAACACGACGAGCTCCGCGGCCCGCCCCCCGACCCGGACGGTGAGCAGGTCGTTGAGATATCCCTCGCTGTAGAGGTGGCGTTCGACCTCGGGTAGCTGCTGGGTCGATCCCAGGGCCATGCCCGCGGGCAGGATCGTCACCTTCGCCACCGGGTCGGCGTGCGGGCACAGGGCCGCGAGCAACGCGTGGCCCGATTCGTGGACCGCCACCGAGGTCCGTTCGTCGGGGAGCAGGGCATTGGCGCTCTCGCGGCGTCCGAGCAGCAGGCGGTCACGCGCGGACGACAAGTCGTCGGCGCAGATGACGGTGCGGTCGTCCCGGACGGCATTGATGGCGGCCTCGTTGACCAGGTTCGCCAGATCCGCACCCGAGAAGCCCGGGGTGGCCCGGGCGAGCACGCTCAGATCGACGTCGGGTCCGAAGTGTTTGCCCTGCAGGTGCACCGCCAGGATCGCGGCCCGTTCCGACTGGGTGGGCAGGGGGATCACCACCGTGCGGTCGAACCGGCCCGGCCGCAGCAGGGCCGGATCGAGCGCCTCCGGGCGGTTCGTCGCCGCCAGCACCACGATGCCGACGCTCTGGTCGAAGCCGTCCATCTCGGCCAGCAACTGATTGAGCGTCTGTTCCCGCTCGTCGTTCCCGGCGTAGGTCCCGACGCCGCGCTTGCTGCCGATGGCGTCGATCTCGTCGATGAAGATGATCGACGGCGGGCTCTTGCGGGCCTGCTCGAACAGGTCCCGCACCCGGGAGGCACCGACCCCGACGAACATCTCCACGAACTCCGAGCCCGTGACGGACAGGAAGCGCACCTCCGCCTCGCCGGCCACCGCGCGGGCCAGCAGTGTCTTGCCGGTGCCCGGCGGGCCGATCATCAGCACCCCGCGGGGGCCCTTCGCGCCGGCGGCCGCGTACTTCTCCGGATCCCGCAGGAAGTCGACGACCTCGCTGACCTCCTGCTTGACGCCGTCGTACCCGGCGACGTCCGCGAAGCGCGTGGTCGGCCGGTTCGCCTCGATCACGCGGGCCTTCGAGCGGCCGAACGCGCCCATGCCCCCGATGCCGCCGCCGCTGAAGGCGCGCTGTGCCCGGCGGCCGACCCACAGCAACAGCCCCGCGAACACGACGAAGGGCAGCATGCTGAGCAGAATCGCGGCCCACGGGCTGTCGTCGGTCTGTTCCGCGCTGACCTGGACCTGCTTCGCCCGCAGCTTCGCGTCGAGCCCGGCGAGGTTCAGTGCGGTCGGCAGCTGGGTGACGAATTCCGTGTCGTCCGAGAGGGTTCCGTAGGCCGATCCGCGGTCGTCGATCGTCACCTGCTGGACGGTGCCCGCGTCGACCCGGTCCACGAAGTCGCTGTAGGACAGGGTGCTCGACGTCGGGGTCTGCAGCGCCAGGGCGACCACCAGACCACCGAGCAGGACGGCGACGGCCACCAGCTGCCACCACAGGCCCGACGACGGCGCCGGCGGAGGCGGCGGGTCCGGGGGCGGCCCCGATCGCGCCGACCTCGAGAGATGAACGGAGAAGAATCTCGTTCGCGTGATCATCCGGCGCTCCCCTGACCTGTCCGTGTCGGGTCCACGGTATCCGGCCGCGCCGAGGTCCTCACTCGGGTCGCCGGGATCGGCGAGTGGTACGAAGAGGCGCTCGATGCGACGCATCGGTTCGGCCTGCGGCGCTTCCCGCCTCCCTTCGACGGGGGCGCTGTCGTCGTAGGCCGTTGAGTCAGGAATTCACCAGCTGGTGGACGCGCTGGAACGACACGCCCAGCACCTCCCCGATGTCGCGGAGGGTTGCACCGCGTGCTTGAAGCGCTCGGGCCGCGGCGACCTGCGCCGAGGCTGCGCGGGCGCGTGCTTCCTCCGCGGCGTGCTGGGCCGCGTGGAACTCACGAACCGCGGCCGCCAGGTCTTCGGGCAATTCGATCTCGATCTCGATTTCGTCGACCGGCGATCCCGTCATGATGTGTACAAGGTCGGCCGCCATCTCCTTGACCTCGCGCAGGTGGCGGGCCTGGGTGGTGCGGTCCACTTCGGGCACGTGGACCGACCACCATCCGTCGTCGCGGGTCACTTGCGCGGTGTACTTCACTTCTTCCACCAGTTCTTTCCGAGCTTGACGGCGGACTCGGCGGCGGTGCGGAGGCGCTTCAAGATGTCCCTACGCTTCGTCACCAGGGTAGTCAATTCAGACTAGACGCTTCAAGTCAAGATCGACTAGACAAAGATGGCGGTGTGCTGGGCTCCACGTTCCATCGAGCAGGACGGCGACGGCCGCCAGCTGCCACCATGGGCCCGACGTCGGAACGGCGACCGTGGCGGCGAACCCCAGGGGGTTCGCCGCCACGGTCCGGGATCAGCCCTCGAGGGGGGCCGGTCGGGGCTGCGGAGCCTTGGCGCGCTCGCCGACGAGATCCGCCGCGACGGGGTGGAGAGTGGTCACTGCCCGGTTCCGGTCCGTTGCGCGGGGGCGGCGGACAGGGTGGCGAGCTTTCGGACGCCGGCGGGGTAGACGCGCTTGCCGACCAGCAGCACCGCGACCGCGCCCAGGTAGACGAGCGGCGCCAGCTGCAGAGCCTCGGCGAGACCGATCCGGTCCGCGAGGACGCCGACCACGAACGGGCCCGCGGCGAGTCCGAGGAGGCTGTTGGCCAGGGTGGTGGTGCCGAACGCGGACGCCCGCACGGTGGGGTGGGTCAGGTTGGCAACCATGGCGGTGACCGCGCCGGTGGAGCCGGCGGAGAAGAACGCCCCCAGTCCGAGCAGCACCAGCTGCGCGGTGCCGACCGGCAGCTGGAACCCGATGATCAGCAGTACTCCGGCGGCGAGGCTGATCGCGATCGCGACCGTCCACTTGCGGGCGGGGTCGATGCGGGCGACCCGGTCGGCGAAGATGCCGCACACGATCATGCCGGCGCCGATCAGCAGCACGAAGATCGCTGCCGTCGCGGCGGCCTTGTCCGCGGCCAGCCCGTAGGAGCGGCCGAAGTAGCTCGGCAGCCACGCCATCAGTGCGGCGGCGGTGAACATCTGCAGCCCGCCGCCGATGTACGCGCACAGCACCGCAGGGTTGGTGAACAGGCTCGAGATCGGGGCACGTGCCGCGCTGCCCGGCGCGGCGGTCGCGGCGGCGTCGGTGGTGTTCGCCTCGTCGTCATCGACCGCGTGGCGGGCGAGCTTGCGCTCGCTGACCAGCGCCCAGAACAGCGCGACCAGGACCAGCCCGAAGATCGCCATCGACGCGAAGGACCAGCGCCAGGACAGCTGCACGGCGATGACCCCACCGAATGCGACGCCGATCACCGACCCGAACGAACCGCCGGCCATGAACGCACCCGAGAGCGAGGCCCGCAGCCGCGGTGCGAACACGCTGAGCACGACCGCGATACCGACGCTGCCGTAGGCGGCCTCACCGACCCCGACCAGGAACCTGGCGCCGAGCATCTGCTCGTAGGAGCCCGCCACCGCGCACAGCAGGGTCGCCACGCTCCACAACGCGGCCATCACGACGAGGCTGCGCACCCGGCCCCATCTGTCGGCCAGCATCGACAGCGGCAGGGTGAGCAACCCGACCATCAACGCGACCACGCTGTTCAGCGATGCGAGATGCGAATCCGAGAGCGCCCATTCGGCTTTCAGGAACGGAAACACCGCGCTGAGGACCTGCCGGGACATGTAGTCCGAAAGCAGCAGTCCGAAGGTGAGCGCGAACACGAGCCACGGGTAGAACCGGGACCGCCCGCTGCGGCGCGACGGCGCCGAGACAGCCGCGGACTGCTCCGGCGCGGTGGTGATGACAGACGACATGATCTTCCTAAGTCGAGGTGAGGGGACGAGCGCGAAGGTCGAGGTGGAACCGATGATGGTGACGGTGGGTGGGAAGGGGTTTCGCGCATCCGGGGGCGCGGCACCGGGTTGCGGCGTCGCGCCCACCGGGCACGCGGATGCCGCGTCAGGCGTGCTGGGTGAAGCCGCGCTGACCGGGGCGGCGGTTGGGCGCGAAGCCGATCTTGGCGAGGGTCTCCTCGGCGCCGGTGTAGTGCTCGTCGAGGCGGTAGATCTCGCGGGCCTCCTTCCCGGTGGCGACCTCACGACCGAGTTCGTTCGCGATGCGGACGAGCTGTTCGACCTGGGCGACGGAGGTCATCTTCTCGCCCTTGCGACCCCACAGGGTGTCCTCGGTGCCGCAGCGGGCGTGCAGGCCCATCGCGATGGCCATGGTGTTGACGGGCAGCACGCTGCGCATCAGGGTTTCCAGGGTGAGCACTGCGCCGTCGGGAGTGCGGCGGATGAACTCCATCATGTTGTACGGGTTGGGGCCGTCGAAGCCGCCGCCGATACCGACCCAGGTCACCATCAGCGGGCCGGTGTAGACGCCGCGGCGGATCAACCGCTCGACGGTCTCGAGCTGTGCGATGTTGGCGAGCTGGAAGTGCGGCTGGATACCGTTGGCCTGCAGCCGGCGCAGGTGCTCCTCGACCCAGGCCGGCCCGGCCGGGACGGTCATCTCCCGGTACGCCTCGTACACCTCGGGGCGCTCGAAGGAGGTGCCGGCGATGTCGTCGGCCGTCATCAGCTCGACGATGTTCATCTGGTTGGTGTTGATGGCGATGGTGACCTGGTCGGGCTTGGGGTCGAGTTCGGCGAGCATGTGGCGGGTGTCGTCGGAGAGCCACTTCGCGTCCGCGCCCTCGCCTTCGGGGGCGAACGAGATCGAGCCGCCGACCTGCAGGATCATCTCGGGCACCGCCTCGCGCAGCCGTGCCAGCAGTTCGTTGAACTTCGAGAGCCGCTTGGAGCCCTTGCCGTCGAGTTCACGGACGTGGATGTGCAGCACGGTGGCGCCGGCGTTGTAGCAGTCCACCGCCTTCTGCACGTGCTCGTCCATGGTCAGTGGCAGATCCTCGGCGAAGTCGTCGATGTCCCACTCGGGGCCGTAGGGGGCGACGGTGATGACCAGCTTTTCCTGGTTCTCGGGGAACAGGGCGTCGTCGTGGAAGTGCATGGTGCTGCTCCGATCGGAGTTGTCGTGAGGGTGGGAGGGTGAGAGGGGCTCAGAAGGTGGGGTCGCCGATGATGCCGGCGCGTTCCATCTTGCGGACGGCGGGCCAATAGTCCTGCACCGCATAGTGTTGCGTGGACCGGTTGTCCCAGATGGCGACGCTGCCGGGTGTCCAGCGCCATCGCACCTGGTATTCCGGGATCGTGGCCTGGCTGATCAGGTAGCGCAGCAGATCTCCGGCGCCGGGGGCGTAGTCGATCCCGAAACGGACGTTGTCGGGGGTGTGGTAGTTGACGATGTGGGTGGTGAAGGAGTTGACGAACAGGATCTTCTCGCCGGTTTCCGGATGGGTGCGCACCACCGGGTGCTCGGCGTCGGGGAACCGCCCGTGGAGCGCGTGGCGTGCTTCGACAGGCATGTTCGCGCCGAAGCTGGCCTCGATGCTGTGCCGGGCGCGCAGTCCCTCGATCCGGTCCTTCACCGACTGCGGCAGCCGCGCGTAGGCCTGCACCATGTTCACCCAGATGGTGTCGCCGCCGACCGGCGGGATCTCCACGGCGCGCAGCACCGAACCCATCGGAGGGTTCACCCGCCACGTGGCGTCGCAGTGGTAGGCGTTCTCGTAGTGCTCGGGCGGACTGTCGAGGTCCTTGTAGATCCGCACCAGTCCGGGATGGTCGGGGTCGCTGCCGGCCACCGGGTGATCCTCGAGCGGGGCGAACCGCTCGGCCAGGGCGACGTGCTCGGCACGGGTGATGTCCTGGTCGCGGAAGAACAGCACCTTGTGCTCGAGCAGCAGGGCCCGCAGCTCGGCGAACAGCGCGTCGTCGCGGGACACCTCCCCCAGGTTCACGTCGAACAGCTCCGCGCCGATCGTGGCGGTCAACGGCTCGACCCGGAGCGGGGTCACCGTTCGGGCCCGCCGGGGCGTCTCGCTCGTGACAGACATTTCTTTGTCTCCTAGAAGAATTGGGGTGGAGTACGGTGTCGGGTGGCCGCCGATATCGATGGGCGCCGCCATCGCGTCCGGGCCGGCCGGTGGATCGCTCATGGAAACGAACGATGTGTGCCCCGCGGATCTCTCTCGTCGGTCCCGGACCCTGCGCGCCTGACGGCTACTTGATCGAAAAATCCTGAGGTGTAACGGTATTCACGCTCAAGCGGTTGCGTCGGTTCGGGTTGTGGGGTCGGTCACCGGCCTGCTCCTCTTGTGATGGACCTAACATTACCCGCACATTCCCGGTATTACTTCTCTTGGTGGGACATCAACTATTCACTTCGAGACGTCGGGTTCGATTGCGTCCGGATCGACGGGTCTGAGATGCCGACATCGCTTCCCTGGCACTGTGGAGGGCGTAGTACGGGGCGGTGTCGGTCGATCGCGCCGATGGGGTTCTGTGCCGGCAGGGTGCGCGTCGGAGTCGTGCGGCATACAGTGCCATCGGCGCAGGACTGCACCTGTCCCGATCTGAACAGTTCGCCGACCCGATCGGATAAGTGCGACGAGGGCGGTTCGGCTACTGTGAAGTCGCAACCCCGAAGACCCGCATGGGTTCTCGATCGAATCCCGCACTCGACGGGGCCGCATCACCAGCCCCGGGATCGTCGATGTCGCCGGCAGGCGCAGCTACCTGCCCGGCGTGCTCGGACGCCACCGTCGCCACCCCCACCAGGAAGACCGATGACCAGGACCATCTACGCCGCCGACCACCTCGCCTTTCGTGACACGGTCCGTGATTTCACGCAACGCCATTTGATTCCGGAGCACGAGCGGATCATCGAGCAGCGGTTCATCGACCGCGAGATCTGGATCGAGGCGGGCAAGCTCGGCCTACTCGGTTTGGAGGTACCCGAACAGTACGGAGGCAGCGCGGCAGGGGACTACCGGTTCAACGCGGTGGTGGGGGAGGAACTCTCGCGGGTGAGTGCGGCGATCGCGTCGAGTTTCGGAATCCACTACGACATCGTGGCGCCGTATCTGGTGGAGCTGACCACCGAAGAACAGAAGCAGCGGTGGCTGCCGGGGTTCTGTACCGGTGAACTGGTCGCGGCAATCGCGATGACCGAACCTGCCGCGGGATCGGACCTGGCCGGGCTGAAGACCACGGCCCGCCGCGACGGGGACGACTGGATCCTCAACGGTTCCAAGACGTTTATCACCAACGGTTACCACGCCGACCTGGTGATCGTGGCAGCGAAGACGAGCCCGGAGAAGAAGGCCAAGGGCATCACCCTGTTTGCGGTCGAGACCGGTATGGCGGGCTTCGAACGGGGCCGCAAGCTGGACAAGGTCGGTCAACCCGAGTCCGACACTGCCGAGTTGTTCTTCACCGACGTCCGGGTCCCCGCGGCGAACGTGATCGGCGAGGTCGACAGCGGGTTCGCGCACATGATGCGAATGCTGCCGCAGGAGCGGATCTGCGCGGCGGTATCGAATCTCGCGCACGCCGAGGCGATCCTGGGCGAGACTCTGGACTATGCCCGGGAGCGCAGGGCGTTCGGCCAGGCGATCGGTTCGTTCCAGTACAACAAGTTCCTGTTCGCCGAACTGGTCACCACGCTCGAGGTGGCACAGGCATTCGTCGATCGGTGCGTGCAGGCGCATACGGAAGGCCGGCTGACCGCGGTGGACGCCGCGAAGGCCAAGTGGTGGAGCTCGCAGGTACAGAACCAGATTCTGGACAGTTGCGTGCAACTGCACGGCGGCTACGGGTTCATGAACGAATACCGGGTTGCCCGGGCGTGGAAGGACGCGCGGGTCACCAAGATCTGGGCCGGGTCCAACGAGATCATGAAGGAGATCATCGGACGGGATCTCGGGCTGTGAGCATCAACGCGCCGACCACTAGTGCGAACGAACCCAGGGGGCGGTTCGCACAGCTGACAACGACCCTCCTCGAATCACACCGGAGACCCACCACATGACCAACCTCAGTGACAACCTCGTCTTCTCGGCGCGCAACTATCCCGACAAGACCGCGCTGCGGTGCGGCGAGGACACGCTGTCGTTCGCGGAGTTCGACGCGGCCGCCGCACGGGTAGCCACCCTGCTCGAACGGGCTGGGATCGCACCCGGTGACCGGGTCGCGGTGATGCTGCCCAACACCGCGGCGTTCGCGATCGTGTTCTACGGCATTCTGCGTCGCGGGGCGGTCGCGGTGCCGATGAACCCGCTGCTGAAGGCCCGCGAGATCGAGTTCTTCCTGACGAACACCGCCGCGGCGGCGCTGTTCGCGACCCCGGTGTTCGCCGAGGAGGCCCGCGCTGCGGCCGATGTGGCCGACGCCCGGTTGTGGCTGGTGGACGACGACGCCCTCGCCCGGCTGATCGCCGACCTGCCTGCGCAGGCCGCCCCGGTGACGCGGGCGGGTGAGGACACCGCGGTGATCCTGCACACCTCGGGTACCACCGGCAAGCCCAAGGGCGCCGAACTCACCCACGCCGGACTGGCCGGCAATGCCGAGGTGACCGCCCGCACCCTGATCCAGGTCGGAGCCGACGACGTGGTGATGGGCGCACTGCCGCTGTTCCACGTCTTCGGACTCACGTGCGGGCTCAACGCCTCGGTCCTCGTGGGCGCCATGCTCACCCTGGTGCCGCGCTTCGACCCACGGACCGCGCTCGAGGTGATCGCCCGCGACCGGGTCACCGTGTTCGAGGGCGTGCCGACGATGTACGCCGCGATGCTGGGTGTCGCAGAGGAATTCGACGCGGCGGCGACGGCGAGCCTGCGAGTGTGCGTGTCCGGCGGTGCATCGTTGCCGGTGGCGGTTCTCGAGGACTTCGAGCGGACCTTCGACGCGGTGATCCTGGAAGGGTACGGGTTGTCGGAAACCTCGCCGGTCGCCTCGTTCAATCACCCGGACCGCGTCCGCAAGACGGGCTCGATCGGCACCCCGTTCGAGGGGGTGCGGATGCGCGTGGTGGACGGCTCCGGTGTCGAGGTACCGGCCGACCGACCCGGCGAGATCCAGATCGCGGGACCGAACGTGATGAAGGGCTACTGGAACCTGCCCGAGGCGACCGCGGCCGCGATCGACGCGGCCGGTTGGTTCGCCACCGGCGACATCGGCCGCATGGACACCGACGGCTACTTCTACATCGTGGACCGAAAGAAGGACCTGATCATCCGCGGTGGGTTCAACGTCTACCCCCGCGAGATCGAGGAGGTTGTCTACGAGCATCCTGCCGTGGCGGCGGCCGCGGTGGTCGGCATCCCGCACGACACCCTCGGCGAGGAGATCGGCGCCGCGGTCACGCTCAGAGTCGGCATGAGCGCCGACCCCGTCGAGATCGTGAAATTCGTCAGACAGCGCGTCGCCGCCTACAAGTATCCGCGCCACGTCTGGATCCTCGACTCCCTGCCCCAGGGCCCCACCGGCAAGATCCTGCGTCGCGACATCACCATCCCCACATTCGAAAGCAGCAGCAACCGAGCATGACCACCACCGTCACCACCACCGAGCCCGTGCACCGTTCCGACGAACCCGCCGCGCCGGTGGACCTGCTGCTGGCCGGCTCGGCCCGCGGTCTGGCCCGCCGGATGCTGCCCGATCGAGGCTGGGCCCGGCTCGCGGGCGGGCTGGCCGCGCGCCCCGGCACGCTCGCGCACCGCGGCGGAACCCTGGCCAGGGAGCTCGCCGCCGTCGCCGCCGGCCGCGCCGACCGCGCACCCGCCAAGGGCGACAAGCGATTCACCGACCCGGCATGGCAGCACAACCCGTGGTTGCGTCGCAGCATGCAGGCCTACCTCGCCACCGCCGACACCGCCTATGCCCTGCTCGCCGACGCCGGCCTGGACTGGCGCGACACCGAACGGATGCGGTTCGTGCTCGACAACCTCGTCGAGGGTCTCGCGCCGAGCAACAATCCGGTACTCAACCCGCTCGGATGGAAGGCGCTCATCGACACCGGCGGACTGTCCGCGCTGCGCGGGGCGCGTGCATTCGCCTGCGACATGGCCACCAAGCCGCGGGTGCCCGCCATGGTCGAACCCGGTGCCTACACCCTCGGCGAGACCGTCGCGGTCACACCCGGGGCGGTGGTGCTGCGGACCCCGGTACTCGAGCTGATCCAGTATGCGCCGCACACCGCCACCGTGCACGAGGTGCCGCTGTTGATGGTGCCCCCGGTGATCAACAAGTACTACATCACCGACATCGCCCCAGGCCGCAGCATGATCGAGTACTTCGTCGCCCAGGGCCAGCAGGTGTTCACCATCTCCTGGCGCAACCCCCATGCCGAACACCGGGACTGGGACCTCGACACGTACGTCACGGCGATCGTCGATGCGATGGACGCCGTCCAGGCGATCACCGGGACCGGCCGCACGCACCTGCAAGGCAGCTGTTCGGGCGGGATCCTGGCCGCGACGACCGCCGCGTACCTGGCCGCTACCGGACACGGCGACCGGGTTGCCGGGCTGACCCTGGCGGTGACCGTGCTCGACCAGGCGCGGGCCGGGTTCGCCGCCGCCGCCCTCGACGAACGCACCGCCGCGACTGCGATCGAACGCTCGCAGTCGAGGGGCTACCTGGACGGGGACGAGCTGGCCGAGGTGTTCGCCTGGCTGCGCCCGACCGACCTGGTGTGGCGCTACTGGGTCAACAATTACCTGCAGGGCCGCCCGCCCGCGCCGTTCGACGTGCTGCACTGGAACGCCGACACCACCCGCATGGCCGCCGGCCTGCACCGCGACCTGGTCCGCATCGGCGTCACCAACGCGCTGGCCGCCCCCGGCACGATGGAGCTGTCGGGTACCCCGATCGACCTCGGCGCGGTCACCGCCGACGCATATGTGATCGGCGGTATCGCCGACCACATATCGCCGTGGCAGGGCTGCTACCGCAGCGCCGCCCTGCTCGGCGGTGCCGACACCCGGTTCGTGCTCTCCACCAGCGGGCACGTCGCCGCGCTGGTCAATCCACCCGGAAATCCCAAGGCGTCCTTCCGGGTCGGGCCCGTCGACGCGGACACCCCGGAGCAGTGGCTCGACCGCGCGGAGGTCACCCGAGACTCCTGGTGGCCCGACTACGCCGCCTGGCTCGCCGCACGCAGCGGCCCCACCGTTCCTGCACCCGCCGCCGTCGGCGGTGCCACCCACTCCCCGCTCGACGCCGCACCCGGCACCTACGTCCACCACAGCTGACCCACCCAGGAGGCCACATCATGACCACCACACTCGACAACCCGCGGGCGCTGCTCGATCTGGTCGGGCGCGAGCTCGGCCGCACCGACTGGCGCGAGATCACCCAGGAACAGGTGGGCCGGTTCGCCGACGCCACCGGAGACCACCAATGGATCCACACCGAGCCCGACCGGGCCGCGGCCGGACCGTTCGGCACCACCATCGCTCACGGCTACCTCACCCTGTCGCTGACACCGATCGTGCTCGCCGAGGTACTCACCTTCGACGACCTCGGTATGGCAGTGAACTACGGGACGAACAAGGTCCGGTTTCCTGCACCGGTCCCGGTCGCATCGGAACTGCGCGCCACGGTCACCCTCACTGCTGCGGCGGAGAAGCCCGCCGGCATCGAGGCAGTGTTCACCCTCACCTACGAGATCCGGGGCGGGGTGCGGCCGGTGTGCGTCGCCGAGGTCGTCATCGTGTACCGATGACCGACGACGCTCGTACCACGCGGCACGAGATCGCCGTGGGCCGGCAACGCATCCGGGTCCACGTCCGGCACGGGTTCGGAGTGCCGCTGGTGCTGTGCAACGGGATCGGCGCCGGGCTCGAGGTGCTCGACCCCTTCGTCGCCGCCCTCGATCCGGCCGCCACGATCGTCCGGTTCGACGTCCCCGGCGCCGGGGCGTCGCCGCCCTCGTTCGCGCCCTACGGGTTCGGTTACCTCGCGCGGCTCCTGGGGCAGGTGCTCGACCGGCTCGGCATCGGCACGGTGGACGTGCTCGGCTTGTCCTGGGGCGGGGCACTGGCCCAGCAGTTCGCCTTCCAGAACCCGCGCCGGTGCCGGCGTCTCGTGCTCGTCGCCACTGCCACCGGAGCGCTCATGGTGCCGGGGCACCCCCGGGTGCTTGCCAAGATGCTCACCGGTCGCCGGTTCACCGACCCCGGCCGTGCCGCGGCGCTCGCCGGCCGGATCTACGGCGGCACCGCGGCAGACCACAGCCACGACATCGCTGCCCTCTTCGGCGCCCAGGCCCAGACCGGATCGGCGATCGGCTACCTGCACCAGTTGCTCGCCGGCGCCGTATGGACCAGCCTGCCGCTGCTTCCCGCCATCCGCCAACCCACCCTGATCGTCGCCGGCACCGACGATCCCATCGTCCCGATCGCCAACGCCCACATCCTGCACCGACTGCTGCCGCACGCCACCCTGCACCGGCACGCCGGCGGGCACATCGAACTGATCACCGACGCGGCCGGACTCGCCCCGGTCATCGAGGCATTCCTCCGCGAACCCGGACGACGGCCATGACGATCGTCGACGCATGCCACCGTCCGCCCGGGCTGCGGACGATCCACCGATGCGCCCGGTGCTCGTGGTTCTCGATGCTCCCGACGACAATTTCGATCACTACCTGCCCGGGCGTGTCGCGACCCGCCCGGGCGTATCTTGAGGTGACCTAGGTTGTTCCCTCTGGGACGGGATGTGGGGTCGGACATGAAGCCGTTGGCCCGCTACGCCGCCATCACCGGGTATGCCGACCTGTGCGCGTCGCTGGGAATGGACCCCACGCCGTTGCTGCGCAGCGTCGGGCTCGATCCCACCGGTTTGGGGTTGCCGGACCGGTGGATCCCCGCCGTCGCGATCGCGCGTCTGCTGGAACGTTCGGCGGCCGCGGCCCGCTGCCCCGACTTCGGGCTGCGGCTCGTCGAGCGACGGCGCTTCGCCAGCCTCGGCCCGGTGAGTCTGGTCCTCCGGGAGGAACCCGACGTCCGCAGCGCGCTGAAGTTCCTGATGCGCTATCAGCACATGTACAACGAGGCCCTGCGGATGCGGTTGGTCGAGGCCGAGGACGTGGCGACCATCCGGGTGACACTCGAGTTGGGCGAGCCCGCCGACACCCGGCAGGCCATGGAACTGGTGATGGGGGTCCTGCACGGGCTGTTGCGCGATTTCCGCGGTGGCCGCTGGCAGCCACTGGCGGTCTGCTTCACCCACCTCGCCCCCGAGAACACCAGCACCCACCTCGAGGTGTTCGGGCCCATGGTCAAGTTCGACCAGGAGTTCACCGGAATCGTCCTCTACACAAGCGATCTCGACGCGCCCAACGCCATGTCGGGTCCCTCCATCGGTCCGTATGCGCGCCGGTACCTCGACACCCTGGACACCCGGCCGGAGGCGATGCTCGTCACCCGGGTGCGCGAGCTGATCGAACTGCTGCTGCCCACCGGGCGATGTTCGGTCGAACAGGTCGCCCGCAGCCTCGGGGTGGACCGGCGCACCGTGCACCGTCACCTCGCCGAGGCCGGGCAGAACTACACCGCGGTGCTCAATGCCACCCGCGTGGACCTGGCCGAACACCTCGTCGCCGGTCGGCGCTACTCGCTCACCGAGGTTGCGGACCTGCTCGGTTTCTCCTCCCCGAGCAACTTCTCCCGCTGGTTCAGCAACGAATTCGGCTGCAGCCCGAGGAAATGGCGTGCCGAACACCGGATCGATGCCGGCGTCGGAGCCGGGGGCGTGCCGGTATGAGACCGAGCTCCCGGATCGACGGTTGCGCGTGTCTTCCCGAGGCACTTCGGACCGGCGACGTGTCCCCACTCTGATCCGCACCGTCTCCTGACCTCACACCGATCCCACCGGCGGTGTGTGGCGTCGTCGATCGGCGTGGTCCGGACGTCGGGGTTCGGGAACTGCGCACGTCGCGTCCCATATGGAACAGATCGTGTCCCGACGCGAACAGTATGCCGTGCCGAATCCGGATACCGTGAGGTACGTCGCATTCGGGGTCCTGCAAGGGCAGCTCTCGGCGCGGTTGCTCGACGTGGCCCGCTCGATCGCGGCGCCGTTCATCGCAGCCGCCGGTCGTCGCGATGGGTCCGTAACGAACCGGCAGATCTCGCTCACCGAGCGAGAACGACGAACCGGCCACAGGCCGAAGACCCCGGCCGGGCCGAGTTCTCGTGCCGATACGTGGAAGAAAGAGAGTGTGCAGCGTGCAGGGTGCTATCGCGGCCGCGGAGACCGACCGCAGAGATCCCGACCACGACACGTCGGCCGGGCCGGCCACGCGCCCGGTTGCCGGGCCGGGACGCAACGGCGGCCGCGGCACGGGCATCACCCGGCACGTCTCGCTCGAACGCGCGCGTGCATCGCTACCCGGGTTGGTGTTGTCTGCCGCGGCGGCGGCAGTGGCCGTGGTCGCGGCACGCTTGCTCGGCGGGATCAGCCCGCTGCTGATCGCGATCCTGCTCGGCGCAGCGGTCGCGAATGTGAGGACCCTGCCGGCGGTATTCGAACCGGGTGTGACCGTCGCATCGCGGCGGCTGCTCCGCATCGGAGTCGCGCTGCTCGGTCTGCAACTGCTGCTGTCGAACGTGCTGGCACTGGGGTGGGGGACACTCGCTGTGGTCGCTGCCGTGGTGGGTCTCGGCATCGCCGGGTCGATGGTGCTCGGGAGGTTGCTCGGGATCGGCTGGACGCAACGGCTGCTGATCGCCTGCAGTTTCTCGATCTGCGGTGCCGCCGCCGCGGCCGCGGTCGACGGTGTGGTGAACGCGCGCAAACGGGAACTGGTGACCACGGTCGCGCTGGTCGTCGTCTTCGGCACCGTGATGATTCCGGCTCTTCCCGCGGCTGCGGCCGCCCTGGGCCTGGACTCGACTCAGGCAGGGATGTGGGCCGGCGCCGCGATCCACGAGGTGGCGCAGGTGGTCGCGGCCGGCGGCGCGCTCGACGCGGGCTCGTCGGCCGCGGCGGTGGGCGGCGGCGCCCTGGCCATTGCGGTGACGGTCAAGCTGGCCCGAGTGGCGCTGCTGGCGCCGGTGGTCGCCTGGATCGGGGTGGCGTCACGACGCCGCACCGCCACGCCCACCCAGACGAAGCGACCGCCCCTGGTACCGCTGTTCCTGATCGGATTCCTCGCGTGCGTGGCGGTGCGGGCCACCGGGGTTCTCGGACCGGCGTGGCTCGACGCCGCGCGCGTGACCCAGACCGCGCTGCTCACCGCCGCGATGTTCGCCCTCGGCACCGGGGTCCGGCTGTCCGTGTTGCGTGGTGTCGGGTGGCGGCCTTTCGCTCTCGCCGCCGGCTCCACGATCCTCGTCGTCGCGATCGCACTCACCGGAGTTCTGCTGGTCGGCTAGGCCGTGCATCTGCACGCGGGCATGCGCCGAGTCCGACCGACGACGAAGGGCCCCGGCTGCGCGCGGTGCGTCGGCCGGGGCCCTTCTGGAGAGCCGATGACGGGAATCGAACCCGCGTATTCAGCTTGGGAAGGTATTTCGGGGTTGAAACGTGTGTTCGAGCGGACTGCGCCGACCTCGCTGGAGTCTCTGTAACACCGCAGCTCAGAGGCGCGAATTGGTCCGGATCGGTTCGTTTCGGTTCGGCGTCGGCGCGGATCGGTTCGCCGTAGGTCGCGGCGTCTGCGCGGCGTCTCGCGTCGGTAGCTGAACCGCGACGGGACCGGGTAACGTCGTCCTCGTTCGGCCCGACGAGCGCCTGCGGCGCGGGACTGAATGAACGGATTCCCGGAAACGGGGCTCATGGGCTGGTGGCCCACACGACACCGCGCGGAGCGCGACCGAGTGACCAGAACCAGACTCAGGAGCAACAATGACCATTTCCCCGAGTTTCGACGTTTCCCAGCCCATCGGCTATATCAACGGCATCGCCGTCATGCCGTTCTTCGGCGCGGAGCGCGGCTACAACACTGAAGGTGACGTCCTCGTCAACGCCACCGCGGACGGCGTGGATCTGAACACGATCTGGCGAGAGCAGATGGCCGCTCTCGCGATCTTCAACGAGGAACGCACCGCGCTCGCGAAGCTGCTCAGCTACCCCACGACCCTCTCCGCGGATGCCGTGCCGCAGTCGCTGGGCGGCAGCTCCTTCGAGGCGAGCATCCGAGTTCGGTGTCTCTCAGAGCAACCGTGTGCCGAGTGACGTGCTCAAGCTCGGTTATACCTTCGAGGACCACGACCTCGCCAGCCGCTATACGTGGAAGTTCCTTCGTGACAGCACCGCGGATCAGGTGGCTGGGATCTTCGCGGACGTGCTCGCCGCAGACAACAAGCTCGTCAACACAACGATCCTCAATCGCCTGTTCGACCCTGCGCCGGAAGTCAACGAGTTCGGTGCGACGTGCTACGGGCTGTACACCGGCGACGACGGCATCACCCCACTGCCCTACCTCGGGAAGTCCTTCTCTTCGACCACGACGCACTACCTCGCGTCGGGTGCGTCCGTGATCCTCAGTTCGGACGTGGAGGCCGCGATCAAGGCCGTGACCACGAAGGGCTACGGGCGCCAGCCCGGCTCGAAGTTGCTGCTGCTCATAAACCCTGTTGCTGCTGCTCGTCAACCCTGAGGACGGCAAACAGGTTCAGTCCTGGCGCGCGGGTGAGGAGTCCCGGCCTAAAGAAGGCTCGGAGGCTGCTGGCCCCATCGCGAAGCACAGCTTCATCCCGTCTGCGTCCGCTCCCGCCTATCTCATGCCCGAGAACATCGTCGGCGAGGTCGCTCCGGGCCAGTATGGCGGTCTGCCGGTCGTCGGCAGCTACGGACCGGCGTGGGTGATCGAGTCGGAGCACATCCCAGCAGGCTACTTCACCGTCGTCGCCACAAGTGGCGCGGATTCCTCGAGCAACGTCATCGGTGTCCACCAGCACAAGGTTCCCGCATATCAGGGTCTGCGGATCATCCCCGGCAACCAGTCCCGCTACCCGCTCATCGACTCGTATGCGTCCAGGTCCTTCGCGGTCGGCGTCCGGCATCGCGGCGCAGCACTCGTCACACAGGTCACGACGAACTTGGAGTACACGCCGCCGTCGTTTGATTGGTAAGCAGCACTGCCCCTCAGGGAGATGAGTCAGGTGATTTTCGCATCCAGGGGCGCACACCAAGCCGAAGCAACGAAGGCACGGCAGGTCCAAGCGCGGGAGCGTGCAAAAGCTCAGCGTCGCAACACCCGCGGACAGTTCGCACCCGTCCGCGCCACACCGACTCCCGTGTCTCGCTCATGGCCGCGGGCTGGCGGAAGGACCGCACGTTGACTTGTCCGTGCCCTTCCGAGCGTCGTACGGATCGGTTGACTTGTGACGACAAGGGGCGTCTGCTCCGTGCTTGTAGTTCGCGGGGCAGGCGTTGCCAATAGCACCCTCAAGTGGATTTCTCCGGTTCACTACTCGGGGGTGCTGTTGTAGGTTCTGGCCCACTTTCCGTGACGGTCGTACACCAGCGGCCCAGGAGAGTGCAGTGGTTGAAGTTCTGAGTAGTCACCGTTGCTCAACGCGGGTGGCGCAGTATCGGTAGCCGTCCTGGTTGGTGACCTGTTGCCAGTCGAGAATGACGGTGGCACCAACTTCTAATGTCCGGAATCCTTCGGCGGCAATGTGACTGAAATGCGCCCAGCACCCGCCAGGGGTCTGAGAAGAATCGATCACTCCCCACCCTTCTTCGTCGTTCCAGATTCGTACGGTGCCGGATGTCTGTCCGCCGGACTTGGGCGTGGGCGGAGCCTGCTCGGATGACTCGATTGTTATTTTCTCGGCGGTGCCGTCTGCGCGCATCATCCACAGTCCGGATCGGAACGGCCGTCCTCGTCGGGCAACAGGTTGTCGCTCTGCTGGCCATGCTCGGGTGCATTCGTAGGTGTAGCCCGATTCCGACCGATCGAGCTGATGCCATTCGAATTCGACGTGATCGCCTTGGCGCAGTGCGGGAAACCCGTCAACCGCTACCGCTGCGAACCGGACGAGGCAGCCACCAGGGACATCGTCACCGTCGATCACACCTTGCATACGCTTGAGATCCCAGCTGCGGACCACTCCTCGACTCGTCACTGGCTCAGTATCTCCCACATCCCGTATTACCGAACGTTCCTGGTGGTGTCAGTGACCGAGCAAGATTCGCTTGCGGAGCAGGTCGAAGCCGGCTCGGCCGTACATCTGTCGTTTGAACATCTTAAAAGTTACGTGGAATCTGGCCGTGGGGACGAGCATGTCTCCTCGGTGTTGACCACGGAACTGAGGAGATGGCTTGAGCGGCACGGTGGTGTTGGAGGAGAAGTGGCCGGTGCCGGGCCGGCACGTGCAGGCGGCCGGGTGGCTGCGGGTGTGGACCGATCTCGGGCGGGCGCCTCGGACGATCGACGCCTACGCCCGAGGGCTGGCCGAGTACCTGCAGATGTGCGAACGGGAGGGCGTCGACCCGCTCACCGCCAGCCGGGCGCATGTCGGCGTCTATGTGCGGGAGCTGACCGAACGGCCCAGTCGTCGAGGCACGAACGTGGTGGCGATCGACTCCGGCTCCGGTCTGGCGAATGCCACTATTCAACAACGGCTGGTTCCGGTGCGGCTGTTCTACGACCACCTCATGGAAGAGGGCTTATGCGAGTCCAATCCCGTTGGCCGGGGACGTTTCTCACCCGGGCGGCGCGGCGGCGGACATCAGCGCGGGTTAGTGCCCCGGTTGACGAAGCTGCCCTGGATTCCCACCGAGCAGCAGTGGGCGGACATCCTGGCCCTCGTCGCCGTGGAGCCTGTCCGCAATCGAGTGATGCTCGCTCTGGCCTACGATGCCGCGCTGCGCCGTGAGGAGTTGTGCGCGCTGCGCACCGACGATCTCGACCCGGCCCACCGCACCCTGCGGATCCGGGCGGAGACGACGAAGAATCGGCTCGAGCGGGTAGTGCCGTACTCGGCTGCGACGGGGTGCTGCTGTCGGACTATCTGACGCACCGGGCGAGCCTGAGCAGGGCACGCGGACCACTGTTCCTGTCGGAGTCCCGCCGTAATCACGTCCAACCGCTGAGCCAGTGGACCTGGTCGAAGGTGGTGCGACGGATCGCGTTGGCCGCCGATGTTCCGCGGTTCTCCACGCACACCACCCGGCATCTGTGTCTGACCGATCTGGCCCGGATGGGGTGGGAGCTGCACACGATTGCGACCTTCGCCGGGCATCGTCACACGGACTCGACGCTGCGCTATATCCACCTGTCCGGGCGGGATCTGGCCGACAAGCTCGGCCGCGGCATGGACCACATCCACGCCCGGCGCATCGCGATGCTCACCGGTGTGGACGCCGCGGCCGCAGGAATGCCACGGTGACCGCGCCACTGTCGGAGACACCCCAACGATTCCTCGAAACACGTTGGTGTTCACCGATCGTCGCACCTCGCTTCGATACCGCAGTCGAGGTCCGAGTCGAGGAGACACGGGCCATCGGTGAACTCGGCGTGCGCAACCTGCGGCGGCTGCAGTCCCACGATCCGACCGCGCCGGGATAGCGTGTGATCAGGAGACTGCTGCGACCGCTGGAGACGGTCAACGCCGGGCTGCATTCGCCCGCCACCGCGCATCGGCGACGCGCCATGGCCGATGCGGGCGCGGTGCTGCTGATGCGCTGCGCCGAGACGAAGCGGACCTTCTGGGGCTGGACCACGCAGGAATGGGTCGATCTGCTCGGCCGGGATCTGGCCGAGTTCCGCCGGAACGCACCCGCCTGGGCCGGCGACGAGGCCCGCCCCTATCTCGCCGCGCACGCCTACCTGCTGGGCTCGTTCACCGAGTTCGACCGGCTCGGCAGCTTCCAACGACTGACCTTGTCGTGGCGAATCTTCGGGCGTGACCGAGTCAGCGGCGAGATCACCCGGGTCCGTAAGGTGCTCGCCCAGTGGGGGTATCGGCTCGGCCGCGACGACGACACCCTGCTGCCGATGGTGCTCAGTCAACTGTTCCTGCTCGACGGCAGCCCGCACCTCGAGGATCTCGGCACCGACCTGTTCGATCGTGTCCGCCGTGACGGACTGCTCGGCGGGGCCCGGCTCAACACCGTCCATGCCGTGCAGCGGGCCGTGAGTTCACTGGAATTCTGTGACCCACCGCCCGCGACGACCAGTCGTGGCACTGCTCGAATCGGCGGCAATGCGCAGATCTGGCAGCAATGGGTCGACCGCTGACACGCGACCTCGACATTGACACCGCGGGCACGCGGGAACGTCCGGTCCCGACTGCTCAAGGTCGGTCGTTGGATCGCGGCCGAGCATCCCGATGCCGCCGACCCGGCCGCGTGGACCCGGCAGACCTGCGCGGCCTGGGTCGCCGCGGTGGACCGGATGAACGTCGGCGACTACGTGCACCGCACCACCGGACTCGAAAAGCGTCTCGGCAAGCCGCTTGCGGCCTCGACCAAGGACGGTCACCTGTCGGCGATCCGGAGATTCTTCGCCGACTGTCAGGAATGGAAATGGCTGCCGCGTCGCTTCGATCCGGGGCGCGCACTGGCCACCCCGCGCAGCATCACCGCGCTGCTCGGCCCGGACCCGCGGGTGATCGCCGACGAGAGCTGGGCCAAGTTGCTGTGGGCGGGGCTGAATCTGTCGCAGGCCGATCTCCCCAAGACGCAGTCCGGGCATTTCTACCCGTTCGAACTGGTCCATGCGATCACGCTGACCTGGCTGTTCTCCGGGCTGCGCAGCGACGAGATCGCCCGCCTGCGGGTCGGCTGCATCCGCTGGCAGCACGACGCTACCCCCATCGACGGCGACTCCGATCAAGTGCTGGTGCGTGATGTGGTCTGTCTGCTCGATGTTCCAGTGCACAAGACCGGAACTGCGTTCACCAAGCCGGTCGATCCGATCCTCGGCCAGGCCCTCGATGTCTGGCAGGCGATGCGCCCCTCGCAACCGCAATGTCACGACCGCCGCACCGGCGAGCGCGTCGACGTGTTGTTCGCCTTCCGAGCCCGCCGGGTGTCCTCGTCCTACATCAGCAACACGGTCATCCCGATGCTCTGCCACAAGGCGGGTGTTCCGACCGCCGACGTCCGGGGGAACATCACCAGCCACCGGGCCCGATCCACGATCGCCAGCCAGCTCTACAACGCCAAGGAGCCGATGACTCTGTTCGAGTTGCAGGCATGGCTCGGTCACCGCTCTCCGCAATCGACCCAGTACTACGCGAAGATCACCCCGACCGCGCTGACGCGGGCCTACACCGACGCCGGCTACTTCTCCCGCAACGTCCGCACCATCGAGGACCTCATCGACCGTGACGCTGTCACCTCCGGCAACATCGGAAATGAAAAGCCATGGCAGTACTACGATCTCGGGCACGGATACTGCACCTACACGTTCTTCGAGCAATGCTCCCACCGGATGGCGTGCGCCCGCTGCGACTTCTACGCCCCCAAGGCATCCGGTAAGGGGCAACTACTGGAGGCCAAGGACAATCTCCAGCGCATGCTCGCCGAGATCCCCCTCAGCGACGACGAGCGCGCTGCCGTCGACGACGGCCAGGTCGCTCTCGACAATCTCCTGGAGCGACTGGTCGACGTTCCCACGCCGACCGGCATGACGCCACGTGAGATCGGTGTTCCGGCGACCGCGACGCTGCTACCGATCGTCCCGATAGACCAGCGCACACGAGAATAACCTTGACATCTCAGATTCCACAGAATGATGCGGTTGACGTGGCCTTCGACGGCGCCGGAACTGTATGGCAGAGTCAGGCCGTTGCGCACCGCATCGTGATCGGCTTCGAGGCCCCGGACAAAGCGATGCAGGTGCGGAAGGTCATCGGCGCGGACGGCGGCCATCCACGCGTGGAGGTTTTCCCCGCGGCGTTCGGTGAGCATCTGCGCGAAGGCGGTGACATGAATGGCGGTGGCCTCGAGATGTCGACAGCTGGCCAAGACCTGTTTGAGTCCGATCTTGTCTTCATCGGTGAGATCGTCGGGATGGCGCAGCATCCAGGAGGTGATCTGCCGGACCTTCGGCACCGATCCTCGAACTGGAGCAGCCCCGGCCTGACGCAGCGGACGAAGATAGGTCCGGACGGTGGTGTAGCTGCCGCGATACCCCCTTGTCCGGAGTTCCTCGTAGAGCTCGGCAGCGGAGGTCTGTCCCTCATTGAACCGGGCATGGAGGTACTCGGTGAACCCGTCCAACAGCCGGGGACGACCGGCCGTCGGAGCCCCGAGCAGCTCGTCGGCATTAGCGGCCCGGTAGAAGCGGCGCACGGTGTTGCGTGCCAGACCGAGCTCTCGGCAGATCGCCGCGATGGAGAGCCCTGTCGCTTTGAGGTCCGCTACCTGCGCGAAGCGACGCTCCGTACGTTCAGCCCGGCCCGAGCTCGTGTGGGAGACACCGAGTATCTCACCGACGATCTCCCGTTGTTTCTCATGAGATGTGCACGCAGCGCCCGCCTCCGGTTTGAGCGCAGAGCGCAGGCAGTGGTGATGCGCGGCAACAGTTCTCTCGACGGTTTCGGCCAGGTTGTGCCACAGATGCCAGCAGTCCGCGACTTCGATCGCCGCGGGTGCGCCGGTGCGGGCGGCCTCGGCGTAGGCGCCGCGCGATCGCGGCAGATGGCCGCGGTTGCGGGACGCGTGGCCAGCCATGCGGCCACGGTGTCGGCGCGCCGATCGGGCAGGACATCGACGGGACGGTGGGTGCTCATGTCCACCAGGACGGTGCCGTAGCGATGCCGTTTGCGCAGGGCGAAGTCGTCAATCCCGAGCACCTCGACCGGGCGTTCCGGCGGATCCGGTAGGACGCGGACCAGCCGCAGTGAAGTCGAACGACCCACGTGCATTCCCAGGGTTGCCGCCAAGCGTGCTCCGGCGCGGCCGGCCAGCGCCAACCCGATGCGCTCGAGAATCCCGGTCAGTTGCGGGGTGCGCCGGACCTTCGTCGAGGTCAGACCGTCGATCTGTTCGGCGAAGGTCCGTCGGCTGCACTCCGCGTTCGGGCACAGAAACCGACGCACTCGCAAGATCAGACAACTGGGCCGGTTACCGACCGCGGCGTCGGCGAGAGTGCGGTCGTATCGACTGTGGACCCGCCGCGACACACTCCCGCACTCCGGACACGATGCGGACTGGGCCAGCGGAAATACCCGGATTCAGATCCCTCCCGCGGTTACGTCGACGGAATCGAGTACCCGACCTTGCGCAGGTCGCCTTCCTTCTCCGCTTCGAAGTACAGGGTTGTCACGTCGTACAAAATCAGGGACAAGTCCCCGCTGGTGGCGGCACGGGCGAAGCATCGCCCGAGTTGCACCAGATTAGTGTGCCAACCCTGACCGGGGATTCGCGATGCCGAGGGAATCGAGGATGTGCACGGCGTCGTCGGTGAGCGGATCGAAGGCGGTGTGCTCGTGGCCGGCGATCGTGATGGTGACTTCCTGCAGGGGACGCAGGGTCCGCACGATCTTCCGGATCGACATCCCGGTCGCGTCCTGCAGGTAGCGTGAGATCGCCAACGC
Source organism: Rhodococcus sp. DMF-1 (assembly GCF_021441945.1). Classification (NCBI taxonomy): domain Bacteria; kingdom Bacillati; phylum Actinomycetota; class Actinomycetes; order Mycobacteriales; family Nocardiaceae; genus Rhodococcus; species Rhodococcus sp. DMF-1. The sequence continues at coordinate 3,484,290 of NZ_CP090442.1, read as the reverse complement.
GGCGAACACGATGGTCAGGTGCGCCTCGATGGAATCGCGGGTGTGGCTGAAGATCGGGCGGGCCCGTAGGTCGGTCTTCGACATCCGAAACGACTGCTCGACATGCCACAGATCGTGATACTTCGCCATGACTTCCTGTGGATTCATCAGCGAGACAGGCAGGTTCGTCACGTAGCCTTTCAGCCCGATCAGGGAACGAGCCCGGGCCAGAGCATCGGTATCGAGGGATTTGCCCTTCGCGGTGCTCTTGACGAACCGCGGTGCTCTAGCAGCACGGGTGCCGTCGACGACCTCCCGGGCCCGGGTTTCCTGCGCGTTCAGAGTCTGGTTGTCCCGCAGGGCACGCTTGGTCGAGTACGCCCAGATCGCCCGCCACGCCGTCGTGTCGGCCGGCTCCCACACCGGCTCGCTGCGACGGGTAAGGTCGTTGACCGTGCTCTTGGCGTGCCGTGGGGTGACGGTGTCGATGACCTGCCCGTCGGTGAATACGTCCCCGTTCCAGTGGAAATGACTGGCCAGATCCGCCGGCGCCTTCGTCACCCGCGATCCGACGATGAACTTCAGTCCGGCGGCATCGAGATCCTTGAGATTCGTCGCCGACAACATCCCGGCGTCGGCGGCGATGACCATTTCCACCCCTCGATATTGTGGCGGGCCTGGAACTGTCGCACGATCGGTACGATCGTGCGGGTCTCGGCGTGGTTTCCTTCGAAACATCCGATCTCCAAGGGGAATCCGGTGCGGTCGACGAGCAGCCCGACGACGATCTGCGGGTCGACCCGCCGCTCCTTGGAGTAGCCGACCTTACGGAGCTCGTCTTCCTCTCCGCTTCGAAATACAAGGTCGTGACGTCGTAGAGCAGCAGGTTCAGATCCCCCGTGGTGGCGGCATGCTCGAAGCAGCGTCGTGCGATGTCGTCGCGGTACCCGTGGGCGATGCATCGTTGCAGGGTCCGCACGAAGGTGTTGCGGTGGGCCGGGGCGATCCCGATCTCCCGCAGCACTCTGCCCGCATCCGCAACCGACGTCGGCTCGACGAGCCGGGCTGCCACGAGCTGGAAGAACGCGTCGTGGTCGACCGCATCGAAGCCGAGACGTCGCCAGGCCGCAGCGATGACCTCGATCAGCCAGCGGGAGCGTTTCCCGGTGATTGTCGGTGCAGAGCTGGTGGTGCCCAGGTCGAGGTCGAGCTCTTGCTGGCCGGCGAGCAGTTTGGTTCGAGCGGTTTCGAGCAGGGCGGCGAGTTCGCTGTCGGTGTGGGCCGATCCGAGGTGCTCGAGGACCTTGTCGCGGCGGCCCTGCTTGGCCGCGATCTGCACCGCGGTTGCTCCCGAGGCGGTGCGGACTTTGCGGATGTAGGCGGCCACGGGGCGGAGTCTACCGAGCCGTTAGTGTGCCACTTTCCGGCAACGCACCGCCGCTACCTGCACAAATGTCCGCGACTACCCCGGAAACCGACTTACCTGGTGCAACTCAGGTCGTACGCGGACTCGCTCAGCGCGGGCGAGTGGGACAGTGTTTGTTCTCGTCGGTGTCGGGCTGTTCTGGGCTGTCCCGAACTATTCAGCCGCCGTCGGAACCGGACGGGCAAATCGAACAGGTCGAGCAGTTCCCGGCACAACCGAGCGTGTCGGTCTCTTCAGCCCAGAGCCTTGGACTTTCCGCGCCAGGCGTCATCGAGCTCGACTGTAAGGACGCCGATGCGGCCTACCCCTTCCGCTACGACGGACTGAAACTCATCCTTCCGTCAGGCGACCAGTATCTGTTGTTGCCGGTCGAATGGAGCCGCGATACCGGAGTCGCCTTCCTCCTACCGCGGTCGGAGGCGATCCGCATCGACTTCTTCCCGGCGGAAGTCGCGCCGCCGCCCCACGGTGTGGCTGAGCGCCCGCGCCACGACCCGATGTCAGTCGGGCTTGCGGCCGGTACCGGAACCGGTACCGAGCCGGGCGACCGTGTTGTGCGGCACCAGCAACACCGGGCGGTGACTGTGGTGGACCAGGCGAGCCGAGACCGACTCACCGAGCAACCGGTCGATGCGGGCCATCAGGTCCCGCCGGGGCGTGCCGATGAGGATCATCGCCGCGTCGTGGGCGTCGGCGAGCGCGATCAGCACCTTCGCCGGATCCCCGGCACGACCGTGATACGTCCAGTTTCCGGCCGAGGTGGCCAGCACCGCGCACGCCTGCTCACGCTCGCGGTCCAAGGCCTCGCAGATCCGGGCCTCCCAGTCGTCCGAATCCGGATCGATCGGCAGATCCTCGGTGTCGACGACGTGCGCGACGTGCAGATACGCTCTCAGGCCGGCGCCGAGCTCGATCGCGAACTCCAGGGCCCGGCGGCTGGCCGCGTGCCGGTCGAACCCGACCACCAGGGCGGTCGAGGCCCGCGTCGGTGCGGCGGGGCCGTCGATGCGCCGCGGAACCCGCCAGTCCCACACCTGCGCCTCGGATTTCCGCTCGGAACGTTTGCTCATCACGGCCTCCTCACAGCGCGGCCAGCGCCAGCCCCGCGGCACCGGCGGCGACCGTCGTTCCCAGTGTGCCCAGAGCGTTGGCCAGCGTGGCGGCGTATCGCTGCTGCTGGATCAGCCGCACCGTCTCGAACGAGGCGGTGCTGAACGTGGTGTACCCGCCGCAGAACCCCACCCCGGTGATCGTGACGAGTGATGCAGACGCATCGTGGAACATCACCGCCCCGACCAGCACCCCGAGCAGCAACGAGCCGGTGACGTTGATCGCCACCGTCGCCCACGGGAAAGTCGATGCGAGCCGCGCCCGGATCGCCCCGTCGAGCACGAAGCGCGTCACCGCGCCACCGCTGCCGGCCAGCGCCACCCACAACGTGATCATCGCCCCGACCTCCTGTCCCGCGCCGCGCCCAGCGCGACCCCGACGGCGATTCCGGTCGCGGTGGCAACCAGACCGGCCAGCACGGTGCCGACCGCATAGGAAAGCGCACTCACTGCGTGCCCCCCGTGGAGCAGCAGATCGGTGTCCACGGCGAGGGTGCTGTAGGTGGTGAACGATCCCAAGGCGCCGGTCCCGGCGCCGAGACGGGCGGGGCGCCGCCACGAGGTGTCGGGGCCGAGCCGGGTGAGCGCCTCGAGCAGCACCCCGAGCAGCAGCGCCCCGACCACGTTGATCACGAAGGTGGTCACCGGCCATGCGCCGGGCGCGGTCGGAAACAGTTCTTCGAGCCCATAGCGGGCCGTGGTGCCGACCAGCCCTCCGACAGCGACCGCGGTCACCGCGGCCGGACGAAGATGAAGCGCCCGCCTGGGTGCGGCATCGGTAGTGGCGGCGACCGCGGAGGGTGCATCGGAATCGAGCGGCAACCTCGGGTGTGAATCGGTGGGCTCGGCCATCCGAAAAGACTCCTTCCTCGCAGGGGGAAGGAACCATCAGCCCCGTGGGCGGGGCGGTTCAGGCCACCGAGACGGTGACCTCGGCGGAGATCCATCGCCGCGTCCGATCGTACAACCTCGAACGGTCCCATCGTCGGGCGACAGCCGCGGGGAGCATGTTGCCCGAATTCATGATCGTGCACGCACAGTTCACCGGCCCGACGGCGGCCGAGGCCGGGCCACGAACACATCGGTGAAGCACTTCGCCTCGTCGCTCGGGGCGGGACTACCGCACATACCCTGGCATCACGGCCATGTCTCGGTCGACCGGGGCACGAAAGCAGATGCCTCCCGCACGAGTGGGCGGGGCCGCGTCAGCGTGCCTGCGACGACATCGTGAGCAGGAAGTCGGTGCACGCCTCGATCACCTCGTCCTCGCCGAGCGGGCTGTCGCCCTCGAGCCACGCGGTGAGGACCTGGGCGAGGCCGCCGACGACGAAGTGGGCGGCGAGGTCGAGCCGCGGCGTGGAGCTCACCTCGAAGAAGTCCACCGCCTGCGCCGTCACCAGGCCCGCGAACATGCGTGACGACTCGAGTCGTCGGCTCACCAGATGCGGGTTGGCCTGGCTGACGGAGAAGACGAGCCGGCCCAGGCGCGGATCCTCGGCGACCTCGTGGACGATGTTCGCCACGCCGGCGCGGACCACCGCCCGCTCGTCGCGCGGCGCCTCCGTCACCGCCCGCAGGGTGCTTTCGGCGATGCGCTGGATGACGTGGTCGTACACGGCGACGGTGAGTTCGTCGCGGTCGGCGAAGTTCTCGTAGAAGTAGCGTGAGGCCAGGCCGGTCCGCTTGCACACGCCGCGGACGGAGAGCGTGTGATCGCCCTCGGGTCCGCCGAGGATGTCGAGCCCGGCCTCGATGAGCTGCGCCCGTCGTTCCGCCTGCCGCTGTTCTCCCCCGCGTCCTCCGTAGAGCCGTCCTGTCACCATCCGTCCATCTTCGCAGGAGACCTCTTTACCCCGATCATATATGTGAGTACAGTCGTGCTCACATTCCGGAAGGGCGAAGGGATCGACGTTGTGACCACCCTCGAGAAGCCCGCGGAGTTCGACGACGTCATGGATGGGATCGGCCTCATGGCCGGCGCGGCGAACGTCATCATGCAGCTGTCCCACCCCGGCGTCGGGTACGGCGTCGTCGAGAGCCGCGTCGCCTCCGGCCGACTGTTCGACCACCCGATCAAGCGCACCCGCACAACCCTCACCTACCTGGCCGTCGCGGCCACCGGCACCGAAGAGGAGAAGAAGCTCTACCGCAACGCCGTCAACTCCGCCCACCGGCACGTCCGCTCCACCGAGACCAGCCCGGTCGAGTACAACGCGTTCGACCCCGAACTGCAGTTGTGGGTGGCCGCATGCATCTACCGCGGATTCGAGGACGTGCACAACGCGCTCTACGGGCCGATCCCCGCCGAGGCCGTCGACTGGTACTACCGCAAGGGCGCCGCCTTCGGCACCACCTTGCAGGTCAGGCCCGACCTGTGGCCCGCGGACCGCGAGGCGTTCGAGGAGTACTGGAACGACGCGCTCGCCGCGGTCGACATCGACGACGTCGTGCGCGAGCACCTCTACGCCATCGCAACCATGCGTTTCCTGCCCCGCCCGGTGTCGCTGCTGTTCGGCCGGCTCAACCTGTTCCTCACCACCGGCTTCCTGCCCCCGGTGTTCCGCGACCGCATGCGGCTGCCGTGGAGCCCGCGCGACCAGCGCCGCTTCGACCGGCTCATGCGCACCCTCGGTGCGGTCAACTCGCGGGTCCCGGTGGCGCTGCGTGAAGCGCCCTACCGGCTGCTCATGGCCGATCTGCGCCGGCGGATCCGGACGGGTCGTCCCCTGGTCTAGATCCTTCGGGCCCGGTGCGCAGCCACATCAGCAGCTGCCGGTAGACCTCGTCGTCGTTGAGCAACGTCAGATGATGCGCCGGCGCCCGGTGCATGCCGTCCTCCGTGCGGAAGCCGATGCGCCGGGTCCGGCCGTTCCCCGACGCACTCGGCACGAGGACGAGCCCGTCCCCGAGCAACCGCCCCAGCGGATGCCGCGGACTGCGGGTCAGGGTCGCCGTCACGAAGCAGTGCATCGCCCCGTCGAGCAGCGGCACCTCCCGGCACACGGCGCGGCGCAGATCGTCCGCGTTGCGACCGGACCAGTCCTCGTCGACGACCGCGCCCCGGTTCAGGTCGCGAATGCCGGCGCTGCGCCGTCGCAGCAGCGTCCCGAACGGCTTCGCCTCCGGGATCGCGACGAGCGCCGCGCTCGCATAGTGCACCGCCTGCTCGAGCGGCGCGCCCAGATGCGGGGACCCGAGCGAAACGACCTGCCGCACAAGACGAGTCCACGCCTTCTCGGTGCCGTAGAAGCAGGCGCTGCGCGCGACGAGTCCACCCATCGAGTGACCGACGAGCGCGATCTGTTCGACCTCGCGTGGCCACACCCGCACGAGCGTGTCGAGCAGCTCCGCAAGCTCGCGACCGTTGGTGGAGATGTGCCGGCCGGTGTTGTAGCGCACGAACACCGATGCGCATCCGAGATCGTCGACGAGCCGTTCGCCGTAGGTGCGGCGACCGCCGAACCGCCACGTCGCCTCGGTCTCCATCAATCCGTGCACGAACACCACCACGCGGCCGGCCGCGTGCGGGAACGCGCGGGCGAGGGCCTCGGCCGTGAGCGGCACGGCGCGCCCGTCCACCCGCACCGACATCGGCAGCGCCAGCGGCGATCCCTCCGACTCGAGGACGTCCCCGATCAGCCCGTCGACCGCGGCGATCGCCATCGCGCCGCGAACGGTCTCCGACGGCACCCGGTCCCCGGTGGACTCCGCGAGCCCGAACTCGGCCAGCTTCCCCGTCGCCGACGCGGCCTCTCGGATGACGGAATAGACCCCGTCGGTGATCGCGTCGTGCGCGGCCTTGACCGCCAGTGCCGGTGTCCCGACTCCCAGCGCGACCGCCCCGAACACCCGGTCGGAGATGCGGCGGTGCACCGCCTGCACGCCGCCGGTCGCCGCACCCACCTCGTCGAGCAGCAACCGAGCCAGCTCCGACGCCTCGGACCGTTCCCCCGTGGCCTTCATGCCTTCAGTGTGGGGGAACGACGCGCCGCTGTCGTCTCGTCCGAGCGGGAGGATCCGGCGGCGAACGGGTGGTTTCGGACGTCGCCACTCGGCGTTTGCCGCAACCACGGCCCGCTGGACGCGGGACCATCCCGGTCGGTGTGACAACGGCCGCGCGGAGTCTGCTACAGTGTGCGACGAGCTTGGGACGAAGCCGAGAAACGGCAAAAGCCCAGCGTGCCGATGTAGTTCAATGGTAGAACATCAGCTTCCCAAGCTGAATACGCGGGTTCGATTCCCGTCATCGGCTCCAGCATTTCAACAGGTAGAGGGCGTTCCCAATCGCGGGAGCGCCCTTCTTCATTCCCGGAGACGCCGCGATCGACGGCGGAAACTCGATCAAAGTACGATGTGCGAACCAGCCACCCCTCTTGCAAGAAGGCGGTCCAAGTGAGTGAGCGAACTCTCCAACAAGAGATCGAGTCCGCGCGTCAGACCATCCGCGCCGATGCCCTCTCCATGTCGGTCGGCGAGATCGCAAGTATCTACCGCGACGAAGAGCTTGTCATCCGGCCGGAATTCCAACGGTTGTTCCGCTGGGAGGATGACCAGAAGTCACGCCTCGTGGAGAGCATCCTGCTTGGAATCCCTATTCCGTCAATCTTCGTACTCCAGCGGGACAACGGCGTTTGGGAAGTGATCGACGGACTCCAACGAATCAGCACCATCCTTGAATTCATGGGCGAGCTTCGCAAAGAGGATGGTGAAGGCGACGAACTCTGCGAACCGAGCGTACTCGTGGCAACTCAATATCTCCACCAACTCGAAGGCGTCGGATACGACGACACCAACGAAAAGGCAGAGCGCACGCTTACGCCCGGGCAACGGCTTGCATTCAAAAGAGCCAAGATTGACGTCAAGGTTCTGCTCCCCGAGAGCGATGAACGGGCAAAATTCGAGCTTTTCGACCGCCTCAATACGGGCGGAAGTCCGCTTTCTGCACAGGAAATTCGAAATGCACAGCTAATCATGCGGGATTCATCACTCTACGAATGGCTGGAATCTCTTAGGGTAGACCCGAATTTCCAAGAAGTCATCACCATTAGCGATCGCCTATACGACGAAGCCTACGATATGGAACTCGTCTGCCGATTCTTCGCATTACATCGAAGTTCAAACGAGGAACTGAAACGAATTGGGAACATCGACTCCTTTCTGTCAACTAAGATCTTCGACACAATCGACGACCCCCGTTTTGACCGCGAAGCGGAAGCAGAAAAGTTCCGTCGAACATACAAACTCCTAGCAGAAACAATGGGCGAGGACTCATTCAAACGCGTGGACAACGGCCGATTTATGGGTGCATTCTCAGTCTCAGCTTTCGAGTCCATTTCAACTGGAATCGGCGAAAATGTCACTGAATGGACGGCCCTCGAAAGCCAGAGTCCCGGTTCAGTCCGTCAGCGGATCGTCGAGTGGTGGAGGAACTCAGACTTCCGAGGCGGTTCCGGGAGTGGCATCCGTGCGTCTACAAGGCTCCCGAAGACACTGCCCGCCGCCCGCAACTTCTTTGCAAAATGAGCGCGTCTATCCGAACCGCGGAACAGCTATTCGAGCGCATATCTGAAGACCTATCTTGGCGGCAACGGGAAATATTCCTTTTTAATTCAAGAATGAAGGGCGATGAGTTTGAGCGCACATTGCTGCGTTCGTCCGTTGCACTTCTTTATGCTCACTGGGAAGGGTTCGTCAAGAATGCGTGCAGCTACTATCTGAGCTATCTAGCCTCAAAGCGATTGTCCATCCAACAATTGCGGCCCGAACTCGCTGCACTTGCGTTGCGCCGACGAATATTTGAGGTCAGCGACACCCGCAAGGTCCAAATACAAGCAGAGTTCGTCCGCGACATGCGAGAGCGGTCCGCAGAGCGCGCTCGGATACCGACAAGTGGCAATGCGGTACGCACGGAATCCAATTTATCTTCCAAGGTGCTGACCGAAATCCTCACCTCGGTGGGATGCGACGCTTCGAGATACGAAGAGTTCGCCGACCTGATCGACGATCAACTGGTCGATGCGCGCAACAAGATCGCTCACGGCGACGAAAGCTACATTCGCCGACCGGAATGGGACGACCTATCTAAGCAGGTACTCTGGATCATGGATGACATCGCGACTCAGTTAGTGAATGCGGCAGTGCTCGAAACTTATTATGCCTGGAGGGCATAACGGCGTCTGGCCAAAATTCCCGCCGCCCGAGTTAGGGAATTACCGACGGATAGATCGATGTCCGGCTCCGTGACCTGCATGTTCTCCGTTCCCGTCGGGTGGATTGGGGTACTAATCAGGTAGCGTCCCGGCCGTGACATAGGTGCGGACCGCGTCCGGAGCAGTCGCGGTCCAGGTCGCCCGCAAAAACCGCGGCCGGGTCGAGATCATCGAACACGTCGGGTCGGCGCACACCGATGCCGAACTCGGTGTGCTGCTCGCCCGAGCCCGCCGCATCGTCGACGGCGAGCAGGGCGTACTCGACCTCGAGGGTCTCCACCCGCATCGCCCGGGTCGACAAGGTCGCCTGAGTTGCACCAGGTAAGTCGGTTTCCGGGGTAGTCGCGGACATTTGTCCTGACCTGAGTTGCACCAGGTAAGTCGGTTTCCGGGGTAGTCGCGGACATTTGTGCAGGTAGCGGCGGTGCGTTGCCGGAAAGTGGCACACTAACGGCTCGGTAGACTCCGCCCCGTGGCCGCCTACATCCGCAAAGTCCGCACCGCCTCGGGAGCAACCGCGGTGCAGATCGCGGCCAAGCAGGGCCGCCGCGACAAGGTCCTCGAGCACCTCGGATCGGCCCACACCGACAGCGAACTCGCCGCCCTGCTCGAAACCGCTCGAACCAAACTGCTCGCCGGCCAGCAAGAGCTCGACCTCGACCTGGGCACCACCAGCTCTGCACCGACAATCACCGGGAAACGCTCCCGCTGGCTGATCGAGGTCATCGCTGCGGCCTGGCGACGTCTCGGCTTCGATGCGGTCGACCACGACGCGTTCTTCCAGCTCGTGGCAGCCCGGCTCGTCGAGCCGACGTCGGTTGCGGATGCGGGCAGAGTGCTGCGGGAGATCGGGATCGCCCCGGCCCACCGCAACACCTTCGTGCGGACCCTGCAACGATGCATCGCCCACGGGTACCGCGACGACATCGCACGACGCTGCTTCGAGCATGCCGCCACCACGGGGGATCTGAACCTGCTGCTCTACGACGTCACGACCTTGTATTTCGAAGCGGAGAGGAAGACGACCCGAGTTGCACCAGATTAGTGTGCCAACCCTGACCGGGGATTCGCGATGCCGAGGGAATCGAGGATGTGCACGGCGTCGTCGGTGAGCGGATCGAAGGCGGTGTGCTCGTGGCCGGCGATCGTGATGGTGACTTCCTGCAGGGGACGCAGGGTCCGCACGATCTTCCGGATCGACATCCCGGTCGCGTCCTGCAGGTAGCGTGAGATCGCCAACGCGGCGAACACGATGGTCAGGTGCGCCTCGATGGAATCGCGGGTGTGGCTGAAGATCGGGCGGGCCCGTAGGTCGGTCTTCGACATCCGAAACGACTGCTCGACATGCCACAGATCGTGATACTTCGCCATGACTTCCTGTGGATTCATCAGCGAGACAGGCAGGTTCGTCACGTAGCCTTTCAGCCCGATCAGGGAACGAGCCCGGGCCAGAGCATCGGTATCGAGGGATTTGCCCTTCGCGGTGCTCTTGACGAACCGCGGTGCTCTAGCAGCACGGGTGCCGTCGACGACCTCCCGGGCCCGGGTTTCCTGCGCGTTCAGAGTCTGGTTGTCCCGCAGGGCACGCTTGGTCGAGTACGCCCAGATCGCCCGCCACGCCGTCGTGTCGGCCGGCTCCCACACCGGCTCGCTGCGACGGGTAAGGTCGTTGACCGTGCTCTTGGCGTGCCGTGGGGTGACGGTGTCGATGACCTGCCCGTCGGTGAATACGTCCCCGTTCCAGTGGAAATGACTGGCCAGATCCGCCGGCGCCTTCGTCACCCGCGATCCGACGATGAACTTCAGTCCGGCGGCATCGAGATCCTTGAGATTCGTCGCCGACAACATCCCGGCGTCGGCGGCGATGACCATTTCCACCCCCTCGATATTGTGGCGGGCCTGGAACTGTCGCACGATCGGTACGATCGTGCGGGTCTCGGCGTGGTTTCCTTCGAAACATCCGATCTCCAAGGGGAATCCGGTGCGGTCGACGAGCAGCCCGACGACGATCTGCGGGTCGACCCGCCGCTCCTTGGAGTAGCCGACCTTACGGAGCTCGTCTTCCTCTCCGCTTCGAAATACAAGGTCGTGACGTCGTAGAGCAGCAGGTTCAGATCCCCCGTGGTGGCGGCATGCTCGAAGCAGCGTCGTGCGATGTCGTCGCGGTACCCGTGGGCGATGCATCGTTGCAGGGTCCGCACGAAGGTGTTGCGGTGGGCCGGGGCGATCCCGATCTCCCGCAGCACTCTGCCCGCATCCGCAACCGACGTCGGCTCGACGAGCCGGGCTGCCACGAGCTGGAAGAACGCGTCGTGGTCGACCGCATCGAAGCCGAGACGTCGCCAGGCCGCAGCGATGACCTCGATCAGCCAGCGGGAGCGTTTCCCGGTGATTGTCGGTGCAGAGCTGGTGGTGCCCAGGTCGAGGTCGAGCTCTTGCTGGCCGGCGAGCAGTTTGGTTCGAGCGGTTTCGAGCAGGGCGGCGAGTTCGCTGTCGGTGTGGGCCGATCCGAGGTGCTCGAGGACCTTGTCGCGGCGGCCCTGCTTGGCCGCGATCTGCACCGCGGTTGCTCCCGAGGCGGTGCGGACTTTGCGGATGTAGGCGGCCACGGGGCGGAGTCTACCGAGCCGTTAGTGTGCCACTTTCCGGCAACGCACCGCCGCTACCTGCACAAATGTCCGCGACTACCCCGGAAACCGACTTACCTGGTGCAACTCAGGTTCGAGCATGCCGCCACCACGGGGGATCTGAACCTGCTGCTCTACGACGTCACGACCTTGTATTTCGAAGCGGAGAGGAAGACGAGCTCCGTAAGGTCGGCTACTCCAAGGAGCGGCGGGTCGACCCGCAGATCGTCGTCGGGCTGCTCGTCGACCGCACCGGATTCCCCTTGGAGATCGGATGTTTCGAAGGAAACCACGCCGAGACCCGCACGATCGTACCGATCGTGCGACAGTTCCAGGCCCGCCACAATATCGAGGGGGTGGAAATGGTCATCGCCGCCGACGCCGGGATGTTGTCGGCGACGAATCTCAAGGATCTCGATGCCGCCGGACTGAAGTTCATCGTCGGATCGCGGGTGACGAAGGCGCCGGCGGATCTGGCCAGTCATTTCCACTGGAACGGGGACGTATTCACCGACGGGCAGGTCATCGACACCGTCACCCCACGGCACGCCAAGAGCACGGTCAACGACCTTACCCGTCGCAGCGAGCCGGTGTGGGAGCCGGCCGACACGACGGCGTGGCGGGCGATCTGGGCGTACTCGACCAAGCGTGCCCTGCGGGACAACCAGACTCTGAACGCGCAGGAAACCCGGGCCCGGGAGGTCGTCGACGGCACCCGTGCTGCTAGAGCACCGCGGTTCGTCAAGAGCACCGCGAAGGGCAAATCCTCGATACCGATGCTCTGGCCCGGGCTCGTTCCCTGATCGGGCTGAAAGGCTACGTGACGAACCTGCCTGTCTCGCTGATGAATCCACAGGAAGTCATGGCGAAGTATCACGATCTGTGGCATGTCGAGCAGTCGTTTCGGATGTCGAAGACCGACCTACGGGCCCGCCCGATCTTCAGCCACACCCGCGATTCCATCGAGGCGCACCTGACCATCGTGTTCGCCGCGTTGGCGATCTCACGCTACCTGCAGGACGCGACCGGGATGTCGATCCGGAAGATCGTGCGGACCCTGCGTCCCCTGCAGGAAGTCACCATCACGATCGCCGGCCACGAGCACACCGCCTTCGATCCGCTCACCGACGACGCCGTGCACATCCTCGATTCCCTCGGCATCGCGAATCCCCGGTCAGGGTTGGCACACTAATCTGGTGCAACTCGGGACTGTCCCACTCGCCCGCGCTGAGCGAGTCCGCGTACGACTCGCCGATTTGCTGATTGGTGCGGCGGAGCCGGATCGCCGCGACGGTCAACGCAGTCCTGCCCCATGCACAGGCCCGGTAGAGCGACAAAACTATTGGGTGGTGTAACGACGACGATGCTGATCAGGCGATGCCGACGAGGCGGGTCGGGCCGAGGATGAGACGACCGTAATCCTTACCGTCACAACGGATCATCGAATCGTTCGACGTCGGGAGGGTCGGCAACGCGCGGAGGAGTCGACCGGTGCGGCAAGCGCGATGATCACACCGAACACACTGAGACAAAGGGCGCTTTCGGAAATTCGACAGGGGAGGGGTACCGCCGCCGACCGGACTATCCACAGCCGGGTTTGAGCCGGACGGCCGTCGGCGGTCACGGTGGGGCGTGCACCCGGGGGTGCGCCGACTCGCGTTCGCGTCACGGGAGAGCAGGCGCACGATCGGGTGCTTGCCGTCAGCGGGCTGTCGGAGCCTGTTAGCGGAGTTCGCGCTACTGGCGGGTAAATATGGTTCTTGTGTTCTCGCACGTAGCCTGATACTCGATGCAATACCGCACGCAAAGCACTTCGTGAAGCGGACCGAACTGACGTGGGAGACGAGACAAGAATGAGCGCCGATAAGCAGTCGACCATCATCTACACGTTGACCGACGAGGCACCGTTGCTCGCGACCTACGCCTTCCTGCCGATCGTGCGTACCTTCGCTGGTGCCGCGGGCATCGAGATCGAGTCCAGCGACATCTCGGTGCCGGCGCGGATCCTGGCCGAGTTCCCCGACCGCCTCACGGAAGAGCAGCGCGTCGCGGACAACCTTGCCGAGCTGGGTCGTCTGACGCAACTGGCCGAGACCAACATCATCAAACTGCCTAACATCAGCGCGTCTGTGCCGCAGCTCCTGGCCGCCATCAAGGAACTGCAGGGCAAGGGCTACCAGGTCCCGGATTTCCCGGACGCCCCGAAGACGGAAGAGGAGCGTGCCATCCGGGAGCGCTACGGCAAGATTCTCGGCAGTGCGGTCAACCCGGTCCTGCGTGAGGGCAACTCCGATCGGCGCGCACCCCGGGCGGTGAAGGAGTACGCCCGTAAGCACCCGCACAGCATGGGCGAGTGGTCGATGGCCTCACGCAGCCACGTCGCGCACATGCGGCACGGCGACTTCTACCACGGCGAGAAGTCGATGACGCTGGACCGGCCGCGCAAGGTCCGGATGGAGCTGGTGACCGAGGGCGGCGAGACGATCGTCCTCAAGCCCGAGGTGGACCTGGGTGAGGGCGACATCATGGACAGCATGTTCATGAGCAAGACGGCGTTGCTCGACTTCTACGAGGAGCAGATGGAGGATGCGCGCAAGACGGGCGTGATGTTCTCCCTCCACGTCAAGGCGACGATGATGAAGGTCTCGCACCCCATCGTCTTCGGCCACGCGGTGAAGACCTTTTACAAGGACGCCTTCGCCAAGCATCAGAAGCTGTTCGACGAACTGGGCGTCAACGTCAACAATGGTCTCGGCGACCTGTACGACAAGATCGAGACGCTGCCCAGCACGCAGCGCGACGAAATCAATCAGGACCTGCACAACTGCCATGAGCACCGTCCCGAGTTGGCCATGGTCGATTCCGCCCGCGGCATCTCGAACTTCCATTCACCCAGCGACGTCATCGTGGATGCCTCGATGCCCGCGATGATCCGCTCAGGCGGCAAGATGTACGGCGCCGACGGAAGACCCAAGGACGTGAAAGCGGTCATGCCGGAGTCTACTTTCGCGCGCATCTACCAGGAGATCATCAACTTCTGTAAGACCAACGGCGCGTTCGACCCGACGACCATGGGTACCGTCCCCAACGTCGGGCTTATGGCGCAGAAGGCCGAGGAGTACGGCTCGCATGACAAGACTTTCGAGATTCCGGAGCAGGGCGAAGCCAACTTCGTCGATGTCGACACCGGTGAGGTGCTGCTCACCCAGCATGTCGAGGCGGGTGACATCTGGCGCATGTGCACTGTCAAGGACGCGCCGGTCCGCGACTGGGTCAAGCTCGCGGTCACCCGGGCACGCAACTCCGGTATGCCGGTCCTGTTCTGGCTCGACCCGTACCGCCCTCACGAGAACGAGTTGATCAAGAAGGTCGAGCTGTACCTGCAGGATCATGACACCGAGGGCCTCGACATCCAGATCATGTCGCAGGTGCGCTCGATGCGGTACACGCTGGAGCGGCTGATCCGCGGGATGGACACTATCGCCGCGACCGGCAACATCCTGCGTGACTACCTCACCGACCTGTTCCCGATCCTCGAACTCGGTACGAGCGCCAAGATGCTGTCGATTGTGCCGCTGATGGCGGGCGGCGGCCTGTACGAGACGGGCGCCGGCGGGTCGGCGCCCAAGCACGTCAAGCAGTTGGTGGAGGAGAACCACCTGCGCTGGGATTCGCTCGGTGAGTTCCTGGCGTTGGCCGTAAGCCTGGAGGACCTCGGCATCAAGACTGGCAACGAGCGCGCCAAGATCCTGGCAAACACGCTCGATGCAGCGACCGGCAAGCTGCTGGAGACGAACAAGAGCCCGTCGCGCAAGACCGGCGAGCTCGACAACCGGGGCAGCCAGTTCTACCTCGCGATGTACTGGGCGCAGGAACTTGCCGCGCAGACCGAGGACCCGGAACTCGCAGAACAGTTCGCCCCGCTGGCCGAGGCGCTGGCCAGGGACGAGGACACGATCGTGCGGGAGCTGATCGAGGTGCAGGGCGCGCCGGTTGACATCGGCGGCTACTACAAGCCGGACCGGGACAAGACCGTGGCCGTGATGCGGCCGAGTCAGACCTTGAACACCGCGCTGGCGGCCGTCAACCCTGAGTCCGGAACCGCACCGTGACAGGTACACCTGCGTCCTTGTGAGTAAGGTCCGCCACTCCACGGCCGGTGCGACCGCGGGTCGTCGAGCAGACCGAAGTATGCACGGGCAGAGGGGAGGTCGACTGGCCCCCAAAACGGAGGGCCGGTCGACCTGCTCGCGTAGTACGCGGACGACGGCCGGCATTGGTACGAAATCACACCGATGAGAACTGAGTTGACGAAGTTTGTCGATCATCAGATCGGTTGTGCCAAGGACCGGTGCTCAAATTGCCGATCCTAATCCTCTCGGGACGGTCACCGACGTCGCGGCCGTCCCGGGGCGGGGTCCCGGCTGGTTGTTCCGGTGACAGCACCCCGCCTGACCCCGTGTCCACCCGAGGGGTCAACCCACGGTGCTCGGCGTCGGTGGCGGCGTGGTTGCCGTGTGGTGGGGTTGGTCGGTTGTGCGAACTGGGGGTGAGGACACGCCCCCCGTCCGGCTTGACGGATGCGGTCGATAGCGCAGTTCCGGCGCGGCCGCCCCCGCCACTTTGTAATACAATTTCTGCGCATCTGTAGTACGGGTGGTGGAACCCGACGACTTCCGACCCGAGGACGTGGACCTTGACCAGGGGCATTACGGCAAACACCAGCTGACCCGCCTCCGGGTTTACCAGGCGCTGCACGACCCCGACCGAGTTGTGTTCACCGACCCGCAGGGCAGCGTCTCCGGCATGACCCTCGAAGTTCTCGGCTATTCCGACAGCGGGGGCCGTGTCCTACGCGTCGTCATCGTCGAGGAACCCGAAGACGGATCCTTGTGGGTGGCTACCGCGTTCCCGCTCCGAAAGAGACCTTTGCTCCGTCAGTACACCGAAAGGAACCAGTGATGACGAAGACTCCACCTGCCGAACTCATCGCCCGGATCGCCGCCGAAGCCGACGCGCAGGGTGAGGACTACGACATCCCGGCCACCGCGAAGATCTCCCATCGCAATCCTCGCGCGAAGGTCCTCCAGATCCGGCTCAACGAGGACGAGTACACGCGCCTGGAAACCCTCGCCGCGGAGAAGGAACTGCCCGTCTCCACCGTCGCCCGCGCCTACCTGCTGAGGGCCCTGAAGAGCTGCGAGCCCGACCCCGGTGTCGAGGTCACTGCCGAGCAGCTCGAGATTCTGGCGCAGGTCCCGGAAGGGCTGTTCGATGTGCTCTCCGACATGCAACACGCCGCCCTTGCCGGAGCGGTCCCCGCCTCCTCCGGTACCGCCCGCAGGACGAGGATTCCCACGGCGGGCACGGCCCAGGGCAAAGCCAAGAACAAAACCAAGACTTCCCGGTAGGTGGACTTGTCCGACGCTCACTCCCGCACCGCAGCGCGGCTTTTCCTGCGCCTTCGCCCAAACATCCGTGTCGTCGAGCAGACGGTCCTGGCGGGATCAAAGTGAGCACCCGGTAGCGCGTGCGTGCGCCACGACTGACAGTCGACGCCGATCGACCAAGCGCCCGGCCGCCTGCGGGATCGAGTGTCCAGCGGCCCGCAGCGTGGCAATGCGCTGGCGTTCGAGCAGGCTCAGATACCGGGGAGGGGAGCGTGATGGGTGGTGTCGGTGGGGGCCGCGGATCGGGCGAGGACGCTCTGCCCAGCGGTGGTCAGTGGCCGTCGCCGAGCCGGCCGGAGAGCCGGTCGAGGCGGTCGAGGCTGGAGCCGTCGAGGCCGACGATCTCCACGTGCTTGCCCTTCGCCGCGTACTTGTGCCGGATCGCGTCGAGGGTGGCCACGGTGGACGCGTCCCAGATGTCGGCGCCGGTGAGGTCGATGACGACGTGGCGGGGGTCGCCGACGTAGTCGAACTGGTAGATCAGGTCGTTCGACGAGGCGAAGAACAGCTCGCCGTGCACCTTGTAGACGCGGGTGTCGACCGTGCCGTCGTGATCGGTATCGACCTCGGAGACCTTCTCGATGCTGATCATGTGGGCGACGCGGCGGGCGAAGAGCACCATGGCGGTGAGCACGCCGAGGATCACCCCGATCGCGAGGTTGTGGGTCGCGACGGTGGCAACCACGGTCACCAGCATCACCAGGGTTTCGCTGCGCGGCATCAGCTTCAGGGTGCGGGGGTGAATGCTGTGCCAGTCGAGGGTGGCGACCGACACCATGATCATCACCGCGACCAGGGCGGCCATCGGGATCAGCGCGACGACGTCGCCGAGCGCGACGACGAGGATCAGCAGGAACACCCCGGCCAGGAAGGTGGAGATGCGGGTGCGGGCCCCGGAGACCTTGACGTTGATCATGGTCTGCCCGATCATCGCGCAGCCACCCATGCCGCCGAAGAACCCGGTGACGAGGTTGGCCACGCCCTGTCCCCAGCCCTCGCGGGTCTTGTTCGAGTGGGTGTCGGTGATGTCGTCGACCAGCTTGGCGGTCATGAGCGACTCGAGCAGGCCGACCAGCGCCATCGCCAGCGCGTAGGGGGCGATGATCGACAGCGTCTCGGTGGTGAGCGGCACGTCGGGGACGAAGAGCATCGGGAGCGACTCGGGCAGCTCACCCTCATCGCCGACGTTCGGCACCTCCCACCCGAAGACGAGCACGGCGGCGGTGAGTGCCACGATCGCCACCAGCGGCGCCGGCACCACCGAGGTGAGCTTCGGCAGCAGGAACATCACCGCCAGCCCCGCCGCGACCAGGGGATAGACCAGCCAGGGCACGTCGATCAGGTGCGGCAACTGCGCGGTGAAGATCAAGATCGCCAGGGCGTTGACGAAGCCGACCATGACACTGCGCGGGATGAACCGCATCAGCTTGGCCACCCCCAGCACCGAGAGCGCCACCTGGAAGATGCCGCCCAGGATGACGGTGGCGACGAGATAGTCGAAGCCGTGCTCACGGGCCACCGGCGCGACGACCAACGCGATCGCGGCGGTGGCAGCGGAGATCATCGCCGGCCGTCCGCCGACGATCGAGATGGTGACCGTCATGGTGAACGAGGCGAACAACCCCACCCGCGGGTCCACCCCGGCGATGATGGAGAACGAGATCGCCTCCGGGATCAGCGCCAGTGCGACGACCAATCCCGCGAGGATCTCGGTCTTCAGGCGGTTCGGGGAGCGCAGCGCGCCGCGCACCGAGAGGGCGGGATCGGCGTCCGCTTCGGGAACGGCCGGGGCGCTGCCGGCAGGAGTGGTCACAGTCGGGTCTTCTTTCCAGCGGTGGGATGGGAACCGGGCGAGGCACCCGTGCGCGGACGGGACGGCGTCGTCGCGTCCGCGGGACCCGCGGAACTCTACCCTCCGGTGAGGGTAGAGTTCGAATCGAGGGTCGGACGGCTCGCTACGGTGGAGGCGGACCGGGAGGAAAGGGTGCGGCTGTGACCATCGATTCGGGGCATATGCAGATCGGACAGGTGGCCTCGCGCACCGAACTGTCGATCAAGACCATCCGCCACTACGACGAGGTGGGCCTGGTTACCCCGTCCGCCCGCAGCAGCGGCGGGTTCCGGCTCTACACCGACGACGACGTGCGGCGACTGCTGGTGATCCGGCGGATGAAGCCGCTCGGATTCACCCTCGAGGAGATGCGCGAGTTGCTCGCCGCTCTCGATCGGATCGCCGACGCCGCGACGTCCGGGCAGGCGGCCGACGACGCCCGCGGCGTGCTGGCGGAGTTCCACCGGCGCGCCGAGGACAGTTGCGCGCGTCTGCGCACCCAGCTCGCGTATGCGGAGGAACTGACCACCATCCTGGGCGAGCACGCCACCGGCACCTGACCCTCTCGGCGCCGACGATCCACTGCGGCGCGGATGTCGACCGCGGCGTCGGTCACCGCCCGCTCGCCTGCACCGGCCGGGTGTCCCGTTCGGCGAGCCGATCGACGAACGGCACGATCTTCGTGGCGACAGCGGCGTTGTAGGCCTGCGGTTGCTGGATCGGGTCGGCGTGCCCGGTGCCGGCCAACCGGACCACCAGCAGCGATCCCCTCGAACCGCCGACCCGCTCGAACAGCACCCGCTGGCTGTAGTCCACGTCGACGACGTCGTCGTCGGTGCCGCGCCCGGGCCGCACGAAGACCACCGCCGGACCGCGACTGTCCCCGCGACGTGACGCCAGCGCCCCCAGATCGTCGAGCGCACCCGAGGCGACGATGGCCTCGAACTGGGACTCGATCAGCCCGGTACTGGCCACGTCGGGGGCGAAGATCTTGTCCTCGAGCACTTCGGTGACCGCGTCGACCAGCCCACCGGGATCGACGGTGGGGAAGCCGTGCGGATGCGGAACGACGTAGCGGTCCTTGCGGGCGGCGGTCTCGACCACTAATCGAAGGGTGCGGCTCTCCCGCGCGCCGGGCACCCACCCCACCCAGCGCAGCAGGTCCTCACCGGCGTCGCGCTTGTCGGCCCGCACCGCGTGCAGATCGACGGGCGTGCAGTCCAGGATCACCGCCAGCAGATCCAGGCCCGGGTCGGCGACGACGTGCCCGGCCACCTCGAGGGCGATGATGCCGCCCATGCTGTGCCCGGTCAGCACGACGCGTTCCACCCCGGCCTGCTCCGCGTGGTCGACGATCATCCGGCTGATCACCGCGGTGTCGAGACCGGTGTTGTCGTACTGCACCGCCCACACCTGCCCGAGCGCGGCCAGCGCCGGGAGGGCTACGGCGGTGTCGGTGGCATCGAGATTGCCGAGTCCGACCATGCTCACCACCGCGGTGGCACGATCGGCCGGATCCGTCGCGTCGAAGATCGGATGCAGGTGCGGCCGGGTATGGGCCAGCCGGTCGCGTTCGGGGACGACGTCGTGGATCCAGTACTGTCCGCCCAGGATCGAGACCGGGACCGCCAGCAGCGCCAGCCACGCGAGACCGCGGCGTGCGCGCCCAAACCGCCGCCAGCTGTGCCCGAGCCGGGTGGAGCGCAGGCACTCTTTGCGACGCTCGTTGCTCCAGTCCGTCACCGGGCACGGCGCGAGGGACCGATCGTGCACCATGTGTGATCGAGCTTAGTCGCCGAGCCCGGCCGCCTGCCCCCGTCGCCGGGGGACTCGAGCCGCGGGGCCGCCCGGGGCGGGTTGTTAGTCTCTACCCCGTGCTGCTCTCCGATCGCGACATCCGCGCCGAGGTCGCCTCCGGGCGTCTCGGCATCGACCCCTTCGACGTCGCGATGGTGCAGCCGTCGAGCGTGGACGTGCGGCTCGACAGCCTGTTCCGGGTCTTCAACAACACCCGCTACACGCACATCGACCCTGCGTTGCGACAGGACGAACTCACTTCGCTCGTGCAGGCCCCGCCCGGGGAACCGTTCGTCCTGCACCCGGGGGAATTCGTGCTCGGGTCGACGATGGAGACGTGCAGCCTGCCCGACGATCTCGCCGGTCGTCTCGAGGGCAAGTCGTCGCTCGGCCGGCTCGGACTGTTGACCCATTCCACGGCCGGATTCATCGACCCGGGCTTCAGCGGGCACATCACCCTCGAGCTCTCCAACGTCGCCAACCTGCCGATCACGCTGTGGCCGGGGATGAAGATCGGGCAGTTGTGCCTGTTCCGGCTGACCAGCCCCGCCGAGCACCCCTACGGCAGCGCCGCCGTCGGCTCCAAGTACCAGGGCCAGCGCGGTCCGACGCCGTCGAAGGCGTATCTCAACTTCGTGCGCGAGCATCCCGACGCCCGGCCGAGCTGACCGGGCGCCCCCGCCGCGCCGGCTCGTGCCGTTCAGCCGCCGAGATTCGCGACCGTCGCCTCGAGCGTCGTGGCGTGGAGTTCGAGATCGGTGTCGTTGTAGTCCCGGTCCTTCGGCAACTGCCCGCGCAGCTCGTCGCGGGTGACGATCACCAGCGCGCGGTTCTCGTCGCTCAGCTCGTCCGCGGCGACGACCTGCGGCCGGCCGCCCTGCAGGATCAGCGTCGCACCGTCGAGCGACGACTCGAGCAGCGTGCGCAGCGTGTCCGCGGTGACGTGCGTGTTCACGGGCTTGGCTCCTCCGGTCGTGGTCTTCACTGCCCGAGGTGTACCCGTCCGGTTGCGATTCAATCGCAACGACCGTCCTTGTGCCCGATTCCGCACCCGGCCTGCCACACTGGGGAACCATGCGCGCCACGAACGTGGACGAGGTGCTCACGATCCTCGACGGGATCGTGGCCGGCGCCCGCAGCGCCGAGGACCCGCGCGGGTACTTCGCGGCGCTGTACCGGCAGGTGACGCTCGAGGTCCGCACCCGCATCGTGGACGGCTGGTTCGACGACGGCCCGCGGATGAGCCGGTTCGACGCCCTGTTCGCCAACCGCTACTTCGACGCCTACCTCGCGGATGCGGCAGCGGCCCGGTGCTGGCGTGTCGCGTTCGACGCCGTCCGCTCGGGGCAGGCCGTGATCCTGCAGAACCTGCTGCTCGGCATCAACGCCCACATCAATCTCGACCTCGCTGTGGTGACCGGACAGACCTTCCAGGGCGCCGCGCTCGCCGGCTTCCACGACGACTTCGTCCGCATCAACGACATCCTCTCCTCGTTGATCCCCCGGGTGCGCGCCACAATCGGGCAGTTCTCACCGCTGCTGGGTCTGCTCGGCGACTTCGGGGACAGTTCGGACCGCATGCTCGACTTCAGCCTCGACCGCGCCCGGGACAACGCGTGGAACGCGGCGACGCTGATCGCCGCTCTTCCACCGCAGCAGCGGCCGCTCATGGAGACCCAGCTCGACAACTCCGCCGCAGTTCTCGGCCAGTTGATTGCCAGACCCGAAGAACCGCTCGCCACCTGGATCCGGATGATCCGGCGCACGGAGAGCAAGCACGCGCCGTCCCGCATCATCGCCGCCCTCGACAGCATCGTGGCCTGAGCGGGGACACGTTGCGATTACCGCCGACGCTCCGTGATGTGCGGCATAGGGTGGGAGCACGGGGAGCCAGACTCCTTTCCCGGATGCTGCAGGAGGGGGCGGCCATGGACGGGTGCGAACGGATCGTCCCGAGCGGCGGACGCGACCTCGGGGGTGGGCGATGACCGCGGGTCCCGCCGACCTCGTCCTCGCCGGTGGCGGGGTGAAAGGCATCGGACTGGCCGGCGCCGTCGTCGCGCTCGCCGACGCCGGGTACCGGCTCAACCGGGTCTCGGGAACGTCGGCGGGCGCGGTGGTCGGCGCCGTCGTCGCGGCAGGATCGAAGGCCGGGTGGACGGGCGAGCAGATGCGCGACGCCGTCTTCGGCCTCGAGTACGACAAGTTCCTCGACTCCGGTCCGGTCGAACGGATTCCCCTGCTGGGCCCCGCGATCGGGGTGCTGCGCGGATCGGGCATCTATCGCGGCGACTACGCCCACGCCTGGATCCGGGACACACTGAAGGATCTGGGCATCAGTACGTTCGGGGATCTGCGCATCGCCGACGAGCAGATCCCCGAGGAACGACGGTACCGCCTGGTGGTCACGGTCACGGACATCACGCGGGGGCTGCTGGTCCGGCTGCCGTGGGACTACCGCTCGGTCTACGGGCTCGACCCGGACGAGCAACCGGTAGCCGACGCCGTGCGCGCGTCCATGTCGATCCCCTTCTACTTCCGGCCTGCGACACTCACGGCCACATCCGGGTTGCGGTCGACGCTGGTCGACGGCGGGTTGCTGTCGAACTTCCCCATCGACTCGCTCGACCGGATCGACACCGACCAGCCCCGCTGGCCCACGTTCGGTGTCACCGTGTTGCCGAACCTGCCCGCCGGCAACGACAAGGTCCTGCCACCGCTGCGGCTGCTGCGTCCGTTCTCGGCGCTCGGCGACTCCCCGGAGCTGATCGAGGGCATCGTCACCACCGTCCTCGTCGGCCGCGACCAGGCGCATCTCAACCAGCCGTGGGTGAGCGCCCGCACGATCCGCGTCGACTCCACCGAGGTCGGCGTCCTGGACTTCGACATCGACAAGTCGGAGATCGAGGCGCAGTTCGCCAAGGGGTACGAGGCAGCGCAGGGGTTCCTGTCCACCTGGAACTGGGTGGAGTACGTCAAACGCTACCGATCCCACGGAAAGCGATGGTGATGTCGTGACTGCCGACGGACTCGAAAAACTGTTCGCCATTTCGAAGATCGGTGCCCTCGTCACTCTGAAGAGGGACGGGCGGCCGCAGCTGTCCAACATCGTCTACCACTACGACCCGGGCGCCCGGACCTTCGCGGTCTCCGTCACCGACGGCCGAGCCAAGACCGCGAACGTGCGCCGCGACCCGCGCGTGAGCCTGTACGTCAGCGCCGCCGACGGCTGGGCGTACGCGGTCGCCGAGGGCACGGCCGAGCTGTCGCCCGTCGCGGCGGATCCGCACGATGCCACCGTCGAGGACCTCGTCGCGCTGTACCGGACGGTGCAGGGCGAACATCCGGATTGGGACGAGTTCCGGGCCGCGATGGTCGCCGATCGCCGGCTCGTGCTGCGGATGCAGGTGGAACGGTTCTACGGTATGGCCGGGCCGACCGGCTGATCCGGACGAAGGGGGAGACGATGCCGCGCGCGTCGACGACAGGGTTCGCAACCACCACCGAGGGGGAACGGTTCCTCCGCGCCTACGATGCCGTGCTGGCGAAATGGCCGGCAGACGTCCGTCCGGTGACGGTCGAATCGGACTTCGGCACAACGCATGTCACTGTCTGCGGCAGCGACGACGCGCCGCCGGTCGTCCTGCTGCCCGGCGGGGGAGCGACGTCGACGGTGTGGTTCGCCAACGCCGCCGCGCTCGCCGGCCGGTACCGGGTGCTGGCCGTGGATCCGATCGGTGACGTGGGTCGGAGCGTCGCGCACGGAAGGCCCGTGCGCGACGTGGACGACCTGCGGTCGTGGCTCGACGGCGTCGCCGCGGCGCTCGGCCTGTCCTCGTTCCACCTGGCCGGCCACTCGTACGGGGCCATGGTCGCGCTCGCCTACGCACTCGAACGCCCCGAGCGGATCCGCAACATGGTGTTGCTCGATCCGAATTCGTGCTTCGCCCGGATGCGCGCCGGATACCTGGCTCGCGCGGTCCCGCTGCTGCTGCGGCCCAGCGGAGACCGCCAGCGACGATTCCTGCGCTGGGAGACCGGCGGCCGGTCACTCGACGAGGACTGGCTCGAGCTCGTCGCCCTCGGTGCCGAGCACTTCCCGGCGGGCAAGCTCGTCGTCCCGAAACGTCCCGCCCGCCGCGCCCTCGCCGGACTCGCCGTGGACACGACGGTCGTCCTCGCGGCCGGCAGCAAGGTCCACGACAGTGCGACGGTGGCGGCCACGGTCGAGGCCGCGAGTCCGCGGCTGCGCCCGGTGCTCGTCGAGGGCGCGACGCACCACACGATGCCCATGGTCCCGGCCGCGGAGGTGAACGCCGCCGTTCTCGGCGCGCTCGGCTGACCACCGGCTG
This sequence comes from Rhodococcus sp. DMF-1, assembly GCF_021441945.1. Classification (NCBI taxonomy): domain Bacteria; kingdom Bacillati; phylum Actinomycetota; class Actinomycetes; order Mycobacteriales; family Nocardiaceae; genus Rhodococcus; species Rhodococcus sp. DMF-1. The sequence continues at coordinate 3,459,510 of NZ_CP090442.1, read as the reverse complement.
CCGCACGGTCTCGTTCAGTGGGAACGGCGATGTGCGGCACGTCACAAGCCCCTACGTTCGGTCGGCAACAGGGCCGTGCGCATCGGCGTCCGTCCTGAAATCGATTGTGCGCGCGAGCGCTTCGAGGAAGGGGCGAGATGCCGGTCGCAACGGGCAGGTTTTCCATCCGGCGGTGGACGGCCGCCCTCGGAACGTGCGCGGTGCTCGTGACCGCGTGCGGCTCCGAGGTGTCCGAGAATTCGGGCGTCGCCGACCCCGCGATCCCGCTGCGCTACGCGACGGTCTTCGGCGCGTCCTCCTTCGACCCGCACAAGACGAAGATCACCAGTGACGCCACGATGCTCAACCTGGTCTACGACCGGCTCGTGCACCGCGACGTCGACGCGCAACCCGTCCCCGGCCTGGCCGAATCGTGGGAGCTGACGGACGAGTCCCTCACCCTGCACCTGCGCGAGGGGGTGAGCTTCGCCGACGGTTCCCCCGTGGACGCGGCCGCCGTCCAGGCCAACCTGAACCGCGCGCTCGAACCGGACTCGGTGACGGCACCGATGCTCGCCGGGGTCACCGGCATCACGACTCCCGACGAGCGCACCGTCGTGCTCGCCCTGGACCGGCCCGGCGCGCAACTCGTCCTCGCGCTGTCCGACCTGCCGGGAATGATCGTCGACCCCGACGCATTCGGGACACCGGAGAAGGACGCCGCGCTGGCCCTCGCCCCGGCCGGTGCCGGCCGTTACACGGTCACCCGCGCGCAGCCGGGCGCCGAGTACGAGTTCACCGCGCGGCCCGGCTACTGGGATCCCGACGCGGTCCGCGCCGACAGCGTGGTGTGGACGGTGATGACCGACCCGCAGGCCCGCCTCGCCGGCGTCACCTCCGGAGACCTCCACGCCGCCATCACGACCCCGCTGACCATCGATGCCGCCGAGCAGCAGGGCCTGCGGGTCGAGACGGCGCTGCGGCTCGACCACATGGCCGTCAACCTCAACCGCTCGCGCGGGGAGTTCGGCAAGCTCGAGGTGCGGCAGGCGCTGGCGCACGCGATCGACCGGCAGGCCATCGCCGACACGGCGATGGAAGGTCACGCCGAGGCCGCGACGCAGAACTTCCCGAAGGACTACTTCGCCTACGAGCCCGACCTGGCCGGCGCCTACCCGTACGACCCGGACAGGGCACGACAGCTCCTGGCGCAGGCAGGACTGCCGAACGGGTTCTCCTTCACCGCCATCCTGCTCAACCTGCCCGAGAACGTGCAGGTCGCGCAGATCGTGCAGCAACAGCTCGCCGAGGTCGGCATCGACATGCAGCTGAAGCCGATGCCGCCGTCCGAAGCCTCCCCGACGTTCAACCGCGGGGACGCCGACGCCCTCGTCACCACCTTCACCGGCCGGTCCGATCCCGCCCTGCTGTTCTCCTCGCTGTACGGGGCGCAGTCGCCGCAGAACCCTTCCCGCAGCACGGCCCCCGGATTCCAGGAGGCTCTGGATGCGGCCAACCGCGAGTCCGAACTGCAGGCGCGTGCCGACAAGCTCGGCGACGTGTCGAAACTGGTGAGCGACAACGCGCTCGCGATCCCGCTGGTGTTCTTCGAGCTCGGCTCCACCCTGACCGATCAGGTCGTGGGCTACGAACCCACCCTGCTCGTCGACGAGTGGCGCGGCGTCGGCGTCGCCGCCCCGTGAACCCGTCGACGACCCGAATCACCCCGAGGACTGTCATGTTTCGCAGATCGATGAAGGCCGCCCTGTCCGTGCTCGCCGTCGCCGTCGCGGTGGCCGGGTGCGGCAGCTCCGCGGCGACGGACGCCGCGCAGACCGCCGACCCGAACGCGACGTTGCGCTACGCCACCACCTACGGCGCGTCGTCGTTCGACCCGCACAAGACGAGAATCACCAGCGACTCGATCATGCTCAATTTGGTCTACGACCGGCTGGTGCACCGTGACCGGGACGCGAACCCGATTCCCGGCCTGGCCGAGTCGTGGGAGTTCGCCGACGACGGCTCCACCCTGACGCTGCGCCTGCGGCAGGGCGTGACGTTCTCCGACGGCACCCCGTTCGACGCGGCCGCGGTGGTGGCCAACCTCGAACGCGCGATGCAGCCCGACTCGATCACCGCCGCCATGCTCGCCGGTGTCGCCGCGGTCGAGGCCCCCGACCCGCAGACCGTGGTGCTGCGGCTCGACGGACCAGGTGGGCAGCTCGTGCTGACCCTCTCCGATCTGCCCGGAATGATGGTCGATCCCAACGCGTTCGGCACCCCCGACAAGGACGCCGCCCTGGTGCTGACTCCCGCCGGCACCGGCCGCTACACCGTCGCGCAGGCACAGCCCGGTGCGCAGTACGAGTTCGTCGCCCGGGACGGCTACTGGGATCCGGACGCGGTGCAGGCCCGCGCCTTCGAGTGGATCGTGATGACCGATCCGCAGACCCGGGTGAGCGCGGTGGCCTCCGGTCAGCTCGACGCCGCGATCGCCACGCCGCTGTCCGTCGACCCGGCCGAGCAGCAGGGCCTCGAGTCGCACGTGCAGACCACCCTCAACAACTACGTGCTCAACCTCAACCGGACCCGCAGCGAATTCGGCCGCCTCGAGGTGCGGCAGGCCCTCGCCCACGCCGTCGACCGGGAGGCCGTGGTCGAAACCGCCCTCGAGGGGCACGGCGAGGCGGCCAGCCAGAACTTCCCCACGGGGTACTTCGCGCACAACGCCGCCCTCGACGGCCAGTACGCCTTCGACCCCGAACGCGCGAAGGCCCTGCTCGCGCAGGCCGGCGTGCCGAACGGGTTCTCGTTCGTCGCCGGTGCGTCGAACCTGCCGGAGAACCAGCTCATCGCGCAGATCATGCAGGAACAGCTCGCGCGGGTGGGCATCACGATGGAGATCCGGTCGATGACGCCGACCGACCTCAATCCCGCGTTCAACCGCGGCGAACTCGACGCCATCCTCACCACCCTGACCGGGCGCGCCGAACCGTCGCTGCTGCTGACCTCGTACTACGGGCAGGACTCGCCGCAGAACCCGTCGCACGACGACATCCCCGGCTTCCGGGCGGCGATGGAGGCGGCCAACCGGGCCACCGACCCCGACGAACGTGCCGCCCTGCTCGGGGAGGTCAACGCCGTGGTGATGGACCACGCCGCGATGCTGCCCGTCGCGTTCGCCGAACTCGGCGCGATCACCTCCGGCACCGTCGTCGGCTACGAGCCGAGCCGGGTGCTCGACGAGTGGCGCGGAGTGGGAGTGGCCGCGCCGTAACGCCCGTCTCCATCCCCCGCCGAGAAACGGAGAACATCATGGCTCGTCGCACGAGACTCGCCCTGGGCGCCGCGCTGGCCGTCGCGCTCCTCGCCGGGTGCGGTTCCGCCGGCACCGCGCCGTCCGACGTCGTCGATCCGCAGGCGACGCTGCGGTACGCGACCACCTACGGGGCGTCGTCGTTCGACCCGCACAAGACCCGGGTCGCGCAGGACAACATCATGCTGACCCAGGTGTACGACCGGTTGGTGCACCGCGACCGGGACGCGAATCCGATTCCGGGACTGGCCGAGTCGTGGGAGTTCTCCGACGACGGGCGCACCCTCACCTTCCGTCTGCGGGAGGGCCTGCAGTTCCAGGACGGCACCCCGCTGGACGCACAGGCGGTCCGGGCCAATCTCGAACGCGCCCAGGAGCCGGACTCGATCACCACGACGATGCTCGCTCCGGTCGAGGCGATCGAGACCCCCGATCCCACCACGGTGGTGCTGCGGTTGAACGGGCCCGGCACGCAACTCGTCCTGACGCTGTCCGATCTGCCGGGAATGATGGTCAGCCCGAATGCCTTCGGCACGCCGGACAAGGACGCCGCCCTGGTGCTGCGGCCGGTCGGTGCGGGCCGGTACACCGTGGCCGACGCGCAGCCCGGCGCGTCGTACGACTTCGCGGCCTGGGACGGTTACTGGGATCCGGCATCGGTGACCGCCGAGCGTTTCGAATGGGAAGTCGTCACCGACCCGCAGACCCGCATCAACGCGCTGGCGTCGGGCGAACTCGACATCGCGATGGCCACCCCGCTCTCGATCGACCCCGCTGCCGCCCAGGGGCTGAACTCGCAGGTGCAGACGAGCCTGAACCACTACGTCCTGCACTTCAACCGCACCCGCAGCGAATTCGGCAAGGTGGACGTGCGCCGGGCGCTGAGCACCGCGATCGACCGGCAGGCCCTCGTCGGCTCCGCCCTCGAAGGTCACGGCGAGGCGGCCAGCCAGAACTTCCCGCAGGGCTACTTCGCCTACAACCCGGAGCTGGCCGACCGCTACGCCTACGACGAGCGGGCCGCCCGCGAGACACTCGCGGCGGCCGGACTGCCGGACGGGTTCACCTTCACCGCCGGGGTGATGAACCTGCCCGAGAACGAGCGGATCGCGCAGATCGTCCAGCAGCAACTCGACGCGATCGGCGTCACCATGCAGATCCGGCTGCTCAGCCCCGCCGAGATGTCGCCGGTCTTCAACCGCGGTGAGCTCGACGCCGTGCTGACCACCTTCTCCGGACGGGCCGATCCGTCGCTGCTGCTGACCACGTACTTCGCCCCGGACTCGCCGCAGAACCCGTCGCACGACGTCACCCCCGGTTTCGCCGAGGCCCTGGCCGCCGCGAACGCCGAACCGGACCAGCAGGCCCGCGGACAGCTCCTCGGCGAGGTCTCCGCCACGGTCGTGGACCAGGCACTGATGATCCCCCTGGCCTTCTCCGACCTCGGCGCCACCCTCACCGACCGGGTCGTCGGCTACCAGCCGTACCGCGCACTGGACGAATGGGGAGGGATCGGCCTCACCGCCGCCGAATGACCGCGGCGGCACCGCCCCGAGCGACACCTCGACAGATGTAAAGGACCGGCAGGATGCTTCGATTGATCGGGCAACGGCTGCTCGCGGTGCTACCGCTGCTGCTGATCGCCACCGCCATCACCTTCGGCCTGATCTTCCTGATCCCCGGCGATCCCGCACACCGGATCGCCGGTGAGACCGCGACACCCGAACAGATCGAACTGGTGCGCACCGAACTCGGGCTCGACCAGCCCGTCGTCGTGCAGTACGCCGACTTCCTCGGCGGACTGGTGCGGGGTGATCTGGGCACCAGCTTCACCTACAAGGCGCCCGTGCTCGAGATGATCGTCGACCGGCTGCCGGTCACCGTGTCCCTGACCCTGGTGGCGGTGCTCGTCGCGCTGGCCGTCGGCATCCCGGCCGGCATCGTCGGCGGCAGCCGGCCGGGCAGCTGGCAGGACCGCGCCACCAGCGTCGGCTCCACCCTGGGCGTCGCGACCCCGAACTTCGTCCTCGGCCTCATCCTGGTCCTCGTCTTCGCGCTGCAACTGAGGGTGCTGCCCGCCACCGGCTACACCCCGCTCGCCAAGGGCGTGTGGCCGTGGCTCAGTCACCTGTTGCTGCCGGCGATCGCGCTGGGCCTCGCCGCCGCCGCCGAGATCGCCCGCCAGTTGCGCAGTTCCATGATCGAGGTGATGCAGCAGGACTTCGTGCGCACCGCCACCGCCAAGGGACTCGGGCGGCGCTCGGTCCTGTGGAAGCACGCCCTGAAGAACGCGTTCATCCCCACCGCGACCGTGCTCGGCATGCAGATCGCGTTCCTGCTCGGCGGCACGGCCGTCATCGAGTCGGTGTTCGGGCTCAAGGGACTCGGCGACTTCGCCGTGCAGGCGGTGCTGTCCGGCGACCTGCCCGCCATCCAGGGCGTCGTCATCTTCGGTGTCTTCGCCACCGTCGTGATGAGCCTGCTCGTCGACATCTCGTACGGGTACCTCAACCCTCGGACCAGGAGCGCGGCATGAGCGACACCCTCACCCCCTCGCAGCCCGTCGTGGAGGCGGCGCCGGCCGCCGTCGAATCGCCGCGCCGCCGGTTCCTGCGCCGGTTCCGGGGCCGGCGGGCCGCCGTCGCCGCGGCGGTGTTCCTGGCCCTGATCACCGTGCTCGGGCTCGCCGCCCCGTTGATCGCCCCGCACGACCCGCTGGTGCAGGAACTCACGGCCCGCCGGCTGCCGCCGCTGTCCGACGGCTACCTGCTCGGCACCGACAACCTCGGCCGGGACACCCTGTCGCGGTTGCTGTACGGCGCCCGCGTCGCGGTCACCGCCGCGGCGATCTCGGTGACGGTCGGCCTGCTCATCGGCGTGATCCCCGCCCTCGTGGCCGGGTTCCTCGGCGGCCGCTGGGACGCGCTGCTCTCCCGCATCGCCGACGCGTTCCTCAGCTTCCCGCCGTTGCTGCTGGCGATGGCGATCGTCGGCGTCATGGGACCCGACCTCACCAACGCCATGTTCGCGATCGGAATCGTGTTCGGCCCGAGGTTCTTCCGCGTCGTGCGCGGCGCGGTGATCGCGGTGCGGGAGAACACCTTCATCGAGGCGTCCCGCAGCATCGGCACCCCCACCGCGCGGATCGTGCGCCAGCACATCCTCCCGCACACCCTCTCCCCGCTCATCGTGCAGATCAGCCTCGCGTGCGGCTTCGCGATGCTCGCCGAATCCTCGCTCAGCTTCCTCGGACTCGGCGTGCAACCACCGGACCCGAGCTGGGGGCGGATGCTGGCCGAGGGCCGCGAGGCGTGGAACTACACCGCCTGGCCCGTGCTGATCCCCGCCGTCGCGATCATCCTCGCCGTGCTCGCCTGCAACACCCTCGGCGACGGGATCCGCGATTCGGTGGGCCGCGAGAATCGGAGCGAGAAGTGACCGAACCCCTGTTGAGCGTCGACGGTCTCGGCGTCGAGTTCGCCACCGCGTCCGGCTGGACGCCGGTGCTGCAGGACGTCTCCTTCGACGTCGCGGCCGGGCAACTCGTCGGCCTCGTCGGCGAATCCGGCTCCGGCAAGTCCGTCACCTGCTCGTCGGTGCTGCGGCTGCTGCCGCCCCGGCAGTCCCGCACCGTCGCCGGTCACATCCGCTTCCAGGGCCGCGACCTGCTGAACATGCCGTCGCGCGAACTGGAAGCGGTGCGCGGCAACGACATCGCCATGATCTTCCAGGAGCCGATGACGAGCCTGAACCCGGTGTTCACGGTCGGCGACCAGATCGCCGAAGTGGTACGGCGGCACCGCCGCGTCAACCGGAAGGCGGCGACGGCCCGCGCGGTCGAGGTGCTCGACCTCGTCGGCATCCCCGACGCCGCCCGCCGGATCCGGCAGTACCCGCACGAGTTCTCCGGCGGCATGCGGCAGCGGGTGATGATCGCGATGGCGCTGGCGTGCGAACCGAAGCTGCTCATCGCCGACGAACCCACCACCGCGCTCGACGTCACCATCCAGGCGCAGGTGCTCGACCTGATCCGCGAGATGGCCGGCCGGTTCGGGATGGGCGTGCTGTTCGTGACCCACGACCTCGGGGTGGTCGCCGACCTGTGCACCGAGGTCGTCGTGATGTACGCGGGGCAGGTCGTCGAACGAGCACGGACCGAGCCGCTGTACGCGACGCCCCGCCACCCGTACACCGCGGGCCTGCTGCGTTCGGTGCCCGACGTCGGCGGGCGCAGCGAACTGCACACCATCGCCGGCTCGCCGCCGCCGCCCGGCTCGATCCCCGTCGGCTGCCGGTTCGCGCCGCGCTGCCCCCACCGCGCCGACGAGTGCGCCGGCGACGTGCCGCTGCTCGCCGTGGGCGACGACCGGACGGCGCGCTGCGCCCGGGTGACCGACCTGATCCTGGAGGGGACCGCTTAACGTCTCTCCTTCCCTGAAGGCAGGAGATTCCCGACTCAGACCGCAACCGCACCACCACCGGGAGGGAGGTGATCCGCTTGACTCACGTCGTCGACACCGGTGTGGCCACGCTCCGCCACAGCCAGAATCACTCTGGCAGCGTTCCGGTCCCGGCACGCGGTATGCCCGCACGCCCAGCACCGGAAGATACGTTCCTCGAGTCCGAGGCGTTGCTTGGCTCTCGCGAAACACCTCGAACACGTCATGGTCGTGTACGCGGGCCGCACCAGCACCACCTTCCGGCCGGCCCGCCTGCCCCGCTCGATCAACTCCCGTTTCACCGTCGCGACCGCGGCATCGGCGGCCGTGCGCGCCATCGTCGACCTCGACAGGAACCGGGGTCGGAAATCCTCCACCGCGACCAGATGATGCGCCTCGACCACGGCCCGGGCCCAGATCCGGCCGTCGTGCCGGCTGCGCCGGGCCGCTTTCTTCTGCACCTTCGCGGCCCGGGTGCGGGCCCGGCGATAGCCCCTCGAGGGTGGGTGCCCCGTGCCTCGGCGGCGCCGCGCCATCGTCCGCTGCGCTCTCGCCACCTGCGCCGCACACCGTCTCCGGTGCCCGTGCTGCGGCAGGTCGAACCGCTCCTCGGTGGCCGTCGCGGTGCGGGCCACGCCCCAGTCGATCCCGACCGCGCTGTTCGGGTCGGCGGCCGGGATCGGCTCGGCCTCGCGGGTCACCACGAACGAGGCATACCAGTGCCCCAGGCAATCGCGGGTGATGCGCACACTCGACGGCTCCGACGGCAGTGCCCGCGACCACACCACCGGCACACTCACGCCTTTGGGCAGCACCAACCGGCCGTCGCGGATCCGGAACCCGCGGCGGGTGTACTCGAGCGAGGGCAGGGTCTTCCTCCGCGCCTTGAACCGCGGCCGGCCCCGGCCCTCGACCGTGAACGACGCGTCCAACGCCTGCGCGTAGGTACGCAGCATCTGCTGCTGGGCGACCTGGGAGCCGTCCCGCAACCACGACGAGCGGGCCCGCGCCTCGGTCAACTGCTTGGCCAGCTTCCCGAACGTCGGCCGGCGACCGGCCTTGTGTTGGTGCACCGCCTCGTTCCACAGGAACCGGCAGCGATGCCACTCCTGCATCAGGGCATGTTCGGCGATGGTGCCCGGCCGCAACCGGTAGTTGTAGCGCACCACCTCGACCCCCATGCCGGCACGCTAACCGACCCCACCGACAGGTTCGCCCGACCCCACCGACAGGTTCGCCCGACCCCACCGCTCCCCCCGAAAGGAGGACGGCGCTTCCTCTCCCTCGTGAACGAGGCAGTATCCGCGCCGAACATCAGATGACCATCGTCGAGAAGGACAGGAACGCACCGCTGCTGAGCGTGCGGGGTCTGCGGGTCGAGTTCCCGGTGCGGGGGCGCGCGTTCGCGAAGAAGCGCACGATCCGCGCGGTGGACGAGGTGGGGTTCGACATCCGGGCCGGCGAAACCTTCGCCCTGGTCGGAGAATCCGGCTCCGGGAAGTCCACCACCGCGCGCGGCATCCTGCGGCTGGTGGACGTCGCCGCCGGGTCGGTGGTACTCGACGGTGTCGACGTCACCGCCCTGGGAAAGTCGGAGCTGCGCACCGCGCGCCGCGACATGCAGATGGTGTTCCAGGACCCGTACTCGTCGCTGGATCCGTCGCGCACGGTCGGCGACGCCGTCGCCGAACCGCTCGAGGTGCACACCGACCTCGACGCCGCTGCCCGCCGCCGCAAGGTCGAGCAGCTGCTCGAACAGGTGGGGCTGCGGCCCGAACACGCCGAGCGCTACCCGTACGAGTTCTCGGGCGGGCAGCGCCAGCGCATCGCCATCGCCCGGGCCATCGCGGTGGAGCCGAAACTGGTCGTCGCCGACGAGGCGGTGAGCGCCCTCGACGTCTCCACCCAGAACCAGGTGATCGCGCTGCTCGAGGAGCTCTCCGCCGAGCTGGGCATCGCGTACCTGTTCATCGCGCACGACCTCGCGGTGGTCCGGCACATCGCCCACACCACGGCGGTGATGTACCTGGGCCGGATCGTCGAGTGGGGTCCGTCGGAGCGGCTGTTCACCGAGCCGGCGCACCCGTACACGCAGGCGCTGCTGTCGGCGGTGCCCGTGCCGGATCCGGCACGGCAGCGCCGCCGCGAACGGATCCGGCTCACGGGCGAGCTGCCCGACCCGGCGAATCCGCCCGCCGGGTGCGCATTCAGTTCCCGCTGCCCGAAGGTGCTGCCGGTGTGCCGGGAACGCCGTCCCGAGATCACCGAGGTGCCCGGGGGCGGGCAGGTGGCCTGCCACCTGGCGTGACGGGCGAGTTCAGGACGGCGCGTCGTCGGTCCGATCACCGGCTGCCAGGGCGGTGTCCACCACGATCTCCGAGTGCAGGGTCCGGTGCACCGGACAGCGGTCGGCGATCTCGAGCAGGCGCTGCCGCTGTTGCTCGTCGAGATCACCGGCGAGCCGGATCACGCGTTCGATCCTGTCGAGCCGCCCCGTCCGGGTCTCGCAGTCCTCACAGTCAGCGGCGTGGATCCGGCTGTGGCGCAGGGAAACCGACACGTTCTCGAGCGGCCACTGCTTGCGGTCGGCGTACATGCGCAACGTCATCGACGTGCAGGCACCGAGGGAGGCGAGCAGCAGGTCGTACGGTGACGGCCCGGTGTCGTCCCCCACGGGTGTAGGTTCGTCGGCGGTCATCAGGTGCCGGCCCATGGCGATGCGCTGCCCGAACCGGGTGGCCCCGTTCCACGAGACTTCGACGACGCCCTCGGCCGGGGGCGGCCCGGGCCGCGGGTGCTCGTCGAGGTACCTGCCCACCCAGACCGCCAGCGTCGAGGCGACGAACCGGGCGTCGGACTTCCGGGTGAGCAGGTGGTCGGCGCCGTCGACGGACAGGAAGGACTTGGGGTGACGGGCCGCCTCGAAGATCTGCCGGGCGTTGTCGATGTCGACGGTGTCGTCGTCGGGGGAGTGCATCACCAGCAGCGCGGCACCGAGCTTGTCGATCTGCTCGGTCGCCGCAGGGGCGCCGATCGTGACCACGGCTCGCGCCTCGGGCACGTGCTCGGTCGCCGCGAGGACGGCCGCGCCCCCGAAGGAGTGGCCGATCAGGACGCTGGGAGCGGCGTAGTGGTCGCGTAGGTGATTCGCGGCGTGCACGAGAGCGGCGACCTCGGACTCCGAGGCGGTGCCCTGGCAGCCGACGCGCAGGACGCCGAGGCCGTGCTCGGTGAGGGTCTCCGAGATCCGCGACGCTGCCGTGCCGGAGCGGTGGGCGAACAGTGCGAACGCGCGCGGCGGGCCTCCCGGCAGATCCAGCACCGCCGTCGATTCCGTGCCGCCGGAGCCGGCGACGGGGATCTTCTCGCTGTGCATGGTGCCCGCCCTCTCGCCCTTTCCCGGAGGCTATCTCGTTCCCGGGAGGGACCACAGAGGATTCGGCGCCCTCCGCGGATCAGTACAGCGGGCCGCCGCCGAACGCCCCCCGGTGCGAATCCGGTTGATTGCCTTCGACGTCGACGACCCCGTAGTCGAGGGCGGTCTCGGCGGTGATCAGGGTGTGCCCGCTGCGCTTGTTCACCTTCGGGTCGTTCGCGAGCGCGACGATCACCCGTCCGACGAATTCGGGGGTCTCGGCGTTGGCGAGGGAGAAGCCCTCGAAGTTGTCGATGCCGCGGGCGAGCATGGCCTCGTTCTTGACCAGCCCCGGCCACACCGACAGGGCGGTCACACCGGTCCCGCGCAGGTCCACGGCCATGTCGGCGGCCATCTTGTCCAGCCCCGCCTTCGAGATGCCGTACAGCACCGAGTGTAGGTAGCCGCGCGTGCCGAACGAGGAGATGTTGACGATCGTTCCGCTGCCGCGCGGCACCATGAGCTTCGCCGCCTCGACGGACGCGACGTAGTGCGCACGCAGCCCGAGGCCGACGAGCGAGTCCCAGTCCGAGAGTGGGCGCTGCCAGAACGGCTCGGAGAAACCCGCGAAACCGGGCGGCCCGGCCCACACGTTGTTCACCAGCAGGTCCAGCCGGCCGCCCTGCTCGTCGGCGATGCGCCGGAACAGCGCCTGGATCTGCTCGTCGTCGGTGTGGTCGCACTGCACGGCGATGCCGGTCCCGCCGCGGGCGGTGACCTCGGCGGCGGTGCGGTCCAGTGGGCCGTCGGTGCCGACCGGGCCGCGGGCGGTGACGTAGACGGTCCAGCCGTCGGAGCCGAGTGTGCACGCAACGCCCTTGCCGACGCTGCGGCTCGCGCCGGTGACGAGGGCTACCTTGCGTTCGGTCATGTCTTCGGGCATGTCACTGCGCCACTTTCACGTCGTCGGTCAGTGGGCGTTCGATGGACCAGTGCACCCGCACGTGGCACCGGGCGATCTTCCATTGTCCGTCCTCGACGACGTAGTCGTCGTCGTAGTCGAGTGCGCTGACCCGCTCGGTGCGGGCCCGCAGGTCAACCTGCCGGAACCGCAGCGTCCACGCCCCGGTGGCGGTGCCCTCGCCGGTGATCTCGATGCTCGGGTGCATGCCGTGGTGCATGTCGAGGATGACGTACCGGTCGTCAAGGCGCTCGAGGGCGAGGCGGGCGTAGACCTCGACGAGACCGTCGGCGTCGTCGAAGCTGCCCAGCGCGGGGCCGTAGTAGATGTCGGCACCCTCGGCGACGAAGCAGGCGCGCATGCCCTCCGGGTCCTTGGCGTCGCACGCACGGAAGTACCGGTGCTTGAGCATCCGGATCTCCTCGAGCGCCTCGAGCCGGGCCAGTCGCTCTTCGACGGTCATGGTCGCGTCCCTTCCGTCCTGCGGATACAGCGGCGACCCGGACCCTAGCCGCGGCGGGAGAATGCCGGCGGCGCTCGTCCCGCTCATCGGGCCGCAGCACCGGAACGATCGTAGAACTCGTTTCAGAAACCTCGTCGCGGCGCCTTCCTTCGGAGTACATATGTGTGCAGAATGCTCGGCATGCCGACGCCCACCGCCCGCCTGTTCACCGCCGCCCTGACGATGCTGCTGGCGCCACTCGTCGCAGGGTCCGTCGCGGCCGCCGCTCCCACGGGGTCCGCATCGGGCCACGACGCGTTCTACCTCCCACCCGATCCGCTGCCCGGCGGCGCGGCCGGCGACGTCCTGCGCGCCGAGCCCGTCGTCGCACCGGCGCTCGACGCTCTCGCCACCCGGGTGATGTACCGCAGCGAGAACGCCACGGGCGGCCCGATCGCGGTCACCGGCACGGTATTCGTGCCGTCGCGGCCCTGGGCCGGCGACGGTCCGCGCCCGACGGTCGTCCTCGGTCCGGGCACGCAGGGCATGGGCGACCAGTGCGCGCCGTCGAAGTTGACGAACCACCTCCAGGAGTACGAATACCTGCACATCGTGCCGCTGCTCGCGCGGGGCTACGCCGTCGCGATGACCGACTACGAGGGCCTCGGCACGCCCGGTGGGCATCCCTACCTGAACCGCGTCTCTCAGGGGCACGCCATGCTCGACATGGCCCGTGCGGCGCTGCAACTGACCGACCGCGGTATCGACGAGGACACCCGCATCGGCTTCTGGGGCTACTCGCAGGGCGGCATGTCGTCGGCGGCGGCCGCGGAGCTGGCCGACACCTACGCCCCCGAACTGCCCGTCGTCGCCGCGGTCGCGGGTTCCCCGCCCGCGTCGCTCGCCGACCTCGCCGTCGCCGGCGACGGATCGCTGCTCTCCGGCGGGATCGGCTGGGTCGTCAACGGCTTCGCGGCCGCCTATCCGCAGGTGCGGGAGGAACTGCTCGAAGTGTTCAATCCCGCCGGACGCGACATTCTCGCGCGCGCCGAGACGTACTGCGTCTACGACGCGCCCCGCATGAACCCGTTCTTCCCCACGGCCTGGTACACGGTCGACGGCCGGCCCATCGCCGACCACCTGGCCGCCGAACCGTGGGCCTCGCTCGTGCGCGAGCAGGAACTCGGCAACATCGCCCCTACGATCCCGACATTCGTCGCGCAGAACGCGACGGACGACTTCGTCCAGGTGAGCGGCGTCGACACGATGGTCGGGAAATGGTGTGCCGGAGGCACATCCGTCACCTATCGGCGCTACGCCATTCCGCCGGTGCTGCCTGGGACCGGCGCGGGTCACGGGATCGGTCTGCTTCCCGCCGCCGTGGAGGGGATGGACTGGATGGACCGGCGGTTCGCCGGCATGCCCGACGAGGACACCTGCGCGGGCTGAGACCGGCCTGCCGGCCGCGGTGACATGATGCGGTCGGCGACCGCGGTGACATGATGCGGTCGGCGACCGCGACACCGGGAGGACCACGTGATCGACGAATCGGAGATGACGCACTTGCGACGGTGCGTCGAGCTGGCACGGGAGGCGCTCGACGCCGGCGACGAACCGTTCGGCTCGGTGCTGGTGTCGGCCGACGGCACGCGGCTCGCGGAGGACCGCAACCGGGTCGCGGGCGGCGACCGGACCAGGCATCCCGAGTTCGAACTGGCCCGCTGGGCCGCCGCACATATGAGCGAGGCCGAGCGCGCCGGCGCGACGGTGTACACCTCCGGTGAGCACTGCCCGATGTGCGCGGCCGCGCACGGCTGGGTCGGGCTCGGACGCGTCGTGTACGTGGCGTCCTCGGCGCAACTCGCCCGCTGGCTCGAGGAGCTGGGTGTGCCGCCGGCGCCCGTCCGGTCTCTGCCGATCCGGGAGGTCGCGCCCGGGGTGACGGTCGAGGGTCCGGTGCCGGAACTCGTCGACGAGGTGCGTGCGCTGCACCGGCGATGCCACGGCGTGACTGCTTCGTGACCCACTGCGTCACGGTGAGATGACGGACGACCGCAGTCGATCACGGGTTGTGATCGACTGCGGCGCTTTGCAGTTCCTGTACCCGTTCCTGGGTCGACCATTGAACCGGTCGGGCTGGTCGACGGTCGAAAGGAACGCCCATGAAGGGCTCGAAGCTCGGACGCGCGGCGGTCGCCCTCGCGGCGCCGCTCGCATTGATGACGGGCCTCGCGCCCACGGCATCAGCAGTGGATCCCTACCCGTACGGCAGCTGGAGCGTGAGCGTGCGGGAGAACACGATCACGGTCAAGTTCATCTACTACCGGGCTCCCGAGGCGGACTACCCGCACTACTGCAACGCGGTGATCGACGGAATCCCCGACGTGCGAGTGGCCGAGATCTACTACGCCGACTACGAAACCGTGAAGTTCGAGAACGTGCCCGACGGCGACTACACGGTCGACGCGGACTGTCAGGACGACGACCACGTGTACCGGAGCGTCGGGTCGATCGACGTCTCGATCCCCGGCCCGGCGCAGACCCGGTTCGTCGGCAGCCACCACTTCTCCTTCGGCTGAGTCCTGACCGCTCACCGGAGCGGGAGGTGTCATAGACAACGGCGGCCCGACTCCACGCGAGTCGGGCCGCGGTTCCCGCTGTCCGGCGTCCCGAAGTCCCTCGCGTGGTCGCTGCCAACGGACGCAGCCGACAACGAACTCTGTGCTCCGCACAGTGGGTGACGGCGCTCAGCCCCGCAGGAAGTCCGCGACGAGTTCGTTGAATTCCGCGGCCCGCTCGATCTGCGTCCAGTGCCCGCAACGAGCGAAGACGTGCAGGTCCGCGTCCTGCAGCAGGTGCAGCATGGTCCACGAGACCTCCGGCGGCACGACCTTGTCCTCCCTTCCGTGAATCAGGAGCGAGGGCGTGCGGATCGACCGCACTTGCTCCTCGGTGATACCGAGTTCGTTGCCTTTGTGCCGGGGGTCGAGGAACATCGCGCGATAGGCGTCGAAGGTTTCCAGGCTCGCCTCGTAGCGAATGCGGACCAGCTCGTCGGTGATGATGGACGGGTTCACCGCAAAGTAGTCGAGCAGCAGCGCCCGCATGTTCTCCAGGGAGGGTTCGTAGGCGCGCAGAGCCTTCAGCCCGTCGGTCACGGTCATCCCGACGCCGGGCGAACCCATGAGGACCATTCGGGAGATCCGTTCCGGATGGCGTTCGGCGAGGTCGAGCGCCATCCGTCCGCCCAGGGAGTTGCCTACGAGCGACACCCGATCGAGTTCCAGCACGTCGAGCAGGCCGAGGATGTGGTCGCTCCAAGTGCGAAGTGAGTAGACGATGTCCCCGGGACGCGAGGTGGCCCCGTATCCCACGGTGTCCGGTGCGATCACTCGGAAGTGCTCGGCCAGCCCGGGAATCGTGTGCTGCCAGTTCGCCCAGCCCGACACCCCGGGGCCGGATCCATGAAGCAGCACAACGGGATCGCCGCTGCCGGCCTCGAGGTAGAACGTATCGATGGGCTCGGCGGTAACACCGGGCACGGCGACTCGGCGGCCCTGGGCGAGGTCGGTGGTGGTCATCGTGGTTCCTGTCCCGCCCGGCCACCGGCACCGCCGGCGTAGGCATCGTCGGGCTTGCCGGAGAACACGGCGAAGCACTTGTTGGAGTTGAATACGTCGGTGGTGACGAGGGTGGACCATGTAAGGGGCAGCCCGAGTTCGTGCATTGCGCCGAGCAGGCAGTACCAGTTGAGCATCTCGTGCTGGCCGGACTCGACGATCTCGGCGCCGCTCACTGCACGCCAGGTGTCGACGTCCCCGTGCACGAAGGCGTCGTAGAGCCGCTCGTCGACCGGGGTGTCCGGGCGGAGATGCCAGAGCTTGTCGGTGAGGAAGGCATGCGACCAGCTCGACGAGGCCACCAGGGCGACCCGCTTGTCGGTCGCGGCGAACGCGCGCGCCACGGCGGCGCCGAGGTCGAAGCAACGGTTCGGGGTCGGGCCGACCGGGTCGAGCTGTTCGTCGGCGATGTCGGCGAATCGAGCGAGGCCGCCCTTGCGGGCAATCGCGTGCTGGCCATAGCAATTGACGGTGATCGGCACGATCGGATAGGGGAGTTTCGATCCCGCGTTCTCGTAGTCGAGAAAGATCTGTGTGTTGAGGATGGCGTGCGGGAAGTGAGCCTCGGCGCGCTTGCGGTACGAGTAGGCCATGTCGAAGCCGTCCTCGATCAAGGCATTTGCCAGATTCCTCGCGGCGTGCGGGTCGCCGTGCAGGGTGATGGTGAAGTCGTCGGGTAGCCCCCAGGCATTGGGGCTGCCACGCTCGTTCATCACCTCGAACGCCGGGACCTCGAGGTCGTCGTAGGCCAGCACGCAGAACGGCGGCACCACCTCTTCGCGGAAGTTCTCGTACTGGTCGTCACCCCATACCACCACGAGATCCGGTTCGAACTCGTCGAGTGCGGCCCTGCACCGGGCGAGGTGCTCGACCAGCTCGGCGCGATGCGCGGCTGCGGCGGCTGTGCCGCCGTCGGCGTCCCATTCGCGGCGCATCCGGGCCGGCCAGTTCGCCGGATCCTTCAGGTCTTCCGGGATGTCCGGGTCGGTCAGGGTCCACCGCAGTAGCCCAGCCATGTGCTCGTCGGTGCCGGCGAGCAGGGGATAGTGAGTGATCCCCAACCCGAGGAATTCTGCCATGACTCCTCCTCATGCATTCGGCATCGCTGCCGAGACAAAACATTACGGAATCATGCATGCATAATTCAAGGGCTGGAGCGCAATCGTTGGCAACTATTCCGGCGCCACCGGTGAACGAGTCGGATCCACCGCCCGCACCAGGTCCTGACGGTGCAGGTCCAGGCACTTGTCCAGCGCCTCGCGGTCGCCGCCGCGGATCGCGGCCACGATCTCGGCGTGCACGGCGATGCTGTGCTGGTACATCTCCTCGTGATCGGGTAGCAGTTCGACGCGCGTGGCCGCACCTCCGATGATCGCGGCGATCGCCTCGTACATGCCCGCCAGCACGGGGATCCGGGCGGCCCGCGCGATCGCCAGGTGCAGCCTCAGGTTTGCATCCAGGAAATCGCGCGGCGTACTCGCCGACTGCATCGACTCCAGTGCCCATTCCATGTCACGGATGTCCGTCGGGCCCGCCCGCTCTACGGCAACCCTGGTCAGGACGTCCTCCAAGTGCATGCGGGCCTCGAACAGATCCAGTGGATCCGTTCCTGTTCCGGAGAACCACAGGTCGAGCGCTCCGAGCCGGACCTGCGGCGGCCGGCTCGCAACGAACACCCCGCCGCCGGGCCCGGGCTTGACCACCACGAGCCCGCGGTCGCGCAGGATCCGCAACGCCTCGTTGATCACCGTCGGGCTGACCCTGAAGCGCTCCATGAGGTCCGTACGTCGGCCGAGGGAGGTCCCCACCGGGGTGTGCGCGGCGAGCAGCTCGTTCTCCACTTCGACCGCGACCTGTTGTGCCCGCGACAGCGACCGCTGGGCCTGCCCCTTGTCGTGGCCGTCCACTGTCCGCGGGTGATTCCTAGTCGATGACGTCATCAGGTTCGACCTCTTCTCAGGGCTGTGAGCTGCGTATATACCGGAGACGCCGGCGCGGGGCCGTAGTCCGACCACAATCGTATCTGCAGGATTGGCGAGAATCGCACGGTACGAGCCTCCGGGTACGGGGTGTAGCGGGCGGGCCGGTTCGGGAAGGTGGACCGACGTAATCATCTTGAATCCTGTAGTCATGATTTGTTACGGTGTCGACCACACCGTCGGAACATCGACCCCGCGGGCGTCGTCGAGGGAGCCAGCATGAGCACGCACGTGAACGGCGACGCCGGATTGCCGCTTCCTCTCGGGGCGATCGACGTTCACACCCACGCGATCGGTACCCGGCTTCCGGACCTGTCCGGCCGACCGGGACGCTGGCCGTCCATCGAACTCCTCGATCCCCGACGCGCCCAGCTCCTGCTCGGCGGTCGTCCCTACCGCGAGATCGACCACCGGTGCTGGTCCGCCCAGCGCCGACTCGTCGACATGGACGCCGAGGGGATTGCAGCACAGGTCGTCTCGCCAATTCCTGTCACGTTGTGTCACGACCAGCCCGCCGACGGCGCACGGATCCTGGCTGCGGCGCAGAACGATGCCTTCGCCGCACTGGTCGCCGAGGCACCGGGGCGGCTGTATGCCCTCGGTGCCGTTCCCTTGCAGGACCCCGACGCCGCGGTCGCCGAGCTCTCCCGCTGCATCGACGAACTGGGTTTCCTCGGTGTCGAGATCGGCACTCGTGTCGGCACGCGGGAGCTGGCCGACCCCGCATTCGACGAGTTCTTCGCCGCTGCGGCCGAGCGCTCGGCACTGGTGCTGGTGCACCCGGTGGACACGACGCTCGACCCGCGGCTGTCGAAGTTGGGCCTGGAGTTCGGGCTGGGGATGCCCATGGAGACAACGACCGCCGCGGCGGCACTGCTCACGGGGCGGACCCGTACTCCGGGCGTGCGCCTGTGCCTGGCCCACGGCGGTGGCGCCCTGCCTGCGATCTTGCCCCGACTCGACCGAGGCGCCGTTCTCTCCGGCACGCCCGGACCGGCGCCGAGTGTGCGGGCCCGGGACCTGTGGTGCGATTCCCTCACCTACGACGCGGCGGCACTCGGCCAGGCCGTCGCCCGATTCGGCGGCGAGCACGTCCTGCTGGGCACCGACTACCCGTTCGCCGCGCGCGAGACACCACCCGGAGCCGTCCTCGGCGCCTGCTCCGACGACCTCGCGGCCGCGATCCGCCGCGACAACGCCGCCGAGCTCATTGCCACGGTTCGCCCGCTCACCGGACCGGCAAACGCCCGCTGACGACGAACTCCCGATATCGGGGTACACAGCAGGCACACTTCCACCCAGCGCCGGCGGAAGCTGCGTCGCGGCGAGACCGTGACCACGTACTGCTGTCCGGCCATCCACCGCCTGCCACGCGTGGGCACGCCTTGGTCGTTCGTGAACCAGGAGCTATCACAATGGGATTCGGTCCCGGAGACCTGCGACGGAACCAGGACTCGTTCAGGTGCGTTCGCGCACCCCGGGGCGCTTGCAGCCCCGGGGGACGTGACTCAGGACCGCAATTCGGGGAACTGGTCGTCGCGCCATTCACCGGCACCGGCGACGCCGGATTCCTCGCGGCCACGCAGTTCCACGCGGCGGATCTTGCCGGAGATGGTCTTCGGCAGGTCGGCGAACTCCAGGCGGCGTACGCGCTGGTACGGCGCGAGGTTCGCGCGGGCGTGCCGCAGAATCGCCAGTGCCGTCGCCCGCGTCGGCTCGTGACCCGGCGCGAGGCTGACATAGGCCTTGGGCACGGCCAGCCGGACTTCGTCGGGGGCCGGCACGACCGCGGCCTCGGCGACCGCCGGATGCTCGATCAGCACGCTTTCCAGCTCGAACGGCGAGATCTTGTAGTCACTGGCCTTGAACACATCGTCCGTGCGCCCGACATAGAAGATGTAGCCGTCGGCGTCCCGGGAAGCGACGTCGCCGGTGTGGTAGAAGCCCCCTGCCATCGCCTCGGCGTTGCGTTCGGGATCGCCCAGGTAGCCGGTCATCAGGCTCATCGGTCGCGCTGTCAGATCGACGCAGAGCTCACCCTCTCCGACTCCGTCGACCCGCGCGCCGGACAGCGGATCGACCAGCACGACCGGAACACCGGGCAACGGCAGCCCCATCGATCCGGGCTTGACCGGCATACCGGGTACGTTCCCGACAGCCAGTGGCAGCTCGGTCTGGCCGAACCCGTCGCGGATCGTCAATCCCCATTGCCGCCGCACCTGATCCATGACTTCGGGGTTCAGCGGTTCTCCCGCGGAAAGCAGCTCACGCAGCTGCCCGGGGCCGCCGGAGAGGTCGGCGTTGATCAGCATTCGCCACACCGTCGGTGGAGCACAGAACGTGCTCACGCCGGCCCGGCGGATCTGTCCGAGCAACGCGGCGGCATCGAAGCGGGAATAGTTGTAGACGAAGATCGTCGCTTCGGCGATCCACGGGGCGAAGAAGCAACTCCAGGCGTGCTTCGCCCAGCCCGGCGAACTGATGTTCAGGTGGACGTCCCCGGGTGCGGCTCCGACCCAGAACGAGGTCGCGAGGTGCCCGAGGGGGTAGGACACCTGCGTGTGCTCGACGAGTTTCGGCCGGCTCGTGGTGCCGGAGGTGAAATACAGCAGCTGGGGGTCGTGCGGAGCGGTACCGGGGTGCGTTGCACGGGGAACGTCGAGCGCGTACGCGCTGGCGAAGCGCACCCAGCCGGCCGGCGCGTCATGCCCGCCGCCGACCACGAAACGCGTGTACTCACCCTCGATCTCGTCGAACTTGGCGGTGTCGGCGACGTTGGCGACGACGTGCCGGGCACCGCCCCGGCCGATGCGATCGGCCAGATCCACCGGGCCCAGCGCGGTGGTCGTGGGCATGATGACCGCACCGAGCTTCATGACCGCGAGCATGGCCTCCCAGAGTTCGACCTGGTTGTTCAGCATGAGGACGACTCTGTCGGCCCGGGCCACCCCGTGGGCGGCCAGATGGGCGGCGACCTGATCGGACCGGCGTGCGAGCTCGTCGAAGGTGTACTTCGCCTCGGCGCCGTTCTCCTCCACGATCCACAGGGCCACCCGGTCGTTGCCCCGTGCGATCGCGTCGAACCAGTCCACGGCCCAGTTGAACCGCTCCCCGAGATCCGGCCAGGTGAACTCGTCGACCGCCTTGCGGTAGTCGCGGCCGAGATCCTGGAGCAGATCGCGGGCCGACCGGTAGAGTTCGGTTGCTGTGCCGGGGGTCGACAGTGGTTCGGGAGCAGAAGCATCCGTGACACGAGATGTGTCGTCGACGTGGGATACGCCGGTCATGGCTCACCTTTCGGGGTAGGGACGCTGGGTGCGGGTCGGTCTGTGCCGCGGCGGAGCGGAGAGGTTTCAGCCCATGCTGCTGCCGCCGTTCACACTGATCACCTGGCCGGTGACGAAGCCGGATTCCGGGCGAAGGAGATAGGCGACGGCGCCGGCGACTTCGTCGGGAACGGCAGGGCGTCCCATCGGAATGAGCCGCACCGCGTCCTCGACGACCGGCCGCAGAACCTCGGGGAGGCGGTTCGCTTCGATCGCGGCGGCCAGCTCCGCGGTCAGGGTGTAGGCCGGCGCCACGGTGTTCACGGTGATGCCTGCGGGCGCGAACTCGCGCGCCAATCCGACGGCGAACGCGTGCACCCCGCCCTTTGCGGCGTTGTAGACCGCGTGGGCGGTGAGCCCGTTGCGCACGGACTCGGCGCCGATGTTGACGATGCGTCCCCCGCCGTTGTCGACGAGATGGGGGAGCAACGCCATGCTGGCCCGCAGCGTGGTCCACAGGTTGTTGTCGATGGTCGACTTCAGCGTCTGCTCGGTGTGCTGGAGCGTCGGCGCGATGACGCCCCCGCCGGCGTTGTTGACGAGTCCGTACACCGGGCCGAACGCGTCCGTGGCCGCGGTGAGCATCGCGTCCGCGGCGCCCGGGAGCGCCAGATCACCGACGAATCCGGTGGGCTCGGGAACGCCGGGGGGTGCGCTCAGCGCCCCGAGCCCGCGATGGAGTTCGTCCTCGTCCCGGGCAGCGACGAGCAACGACGCGCCGTCGGCGAGCAACCTGCGGGTGATCGCGAGACCGATGCCGGTCGCTCCTCCCGTGACGACCACGGTGCGGCCCCGCAACGGTGCCCCGTCCAGTTCGGCGTTCACAGGATGATCGCGACGTCGGACACCTGGCGCAGGCTTCCCATGCGCAGCACGCACCGCTTCGACGCGATCCGCAGGTGCCCGTCGACGACGCGCAGTCGATAGTGGTAGCGGCCGGCGTAGGTGTAGGAGCGTTCGCCGCGGAAGCGCCAGACGACGAACTCGGCGACCACCGGAAGCTCGGCTGCACCGCCGGTGCCGTCGACGACCGGGCGCAGCCGCACGTTGGACACCTGGTGGCTGGTGGCCGAGTGCGGGTATTCCCGGTGTGCCCGGCGGGAATTGAGTCGCTCCACGCGGCAGGACAGACGCAGGTGGTCGTCGTCGACGAGCACCAGGTCCCGGGCCGGGTCGGCGTCGGGGGTGTCGTTGCAGGGCACGACGTAGCGGCAGTCGTCGGTGTAGAGGGTGATCCAGGTGTCGAGGTCCCAGTCGTCGAGCAGTTCGGCCTCGAGGTAGAGCAGGTCCTCGACTCGGCTGCGGGTGACCTGCCGAAGGTCGCCGACCTGCGGGGAGGGCGCCGGCGCGGCCTTCGGGGTCTCGGGTGCGGTGGTGGTCATCGGGCCTCTCCGATCATCTGCTCGTTCCAGCGTCGCCAGAAGGCACGCATCTGCTCTTCGTCATTGGCCTCGGGCGTGCGCGCCATGCCGCGTGAGATGTCGTTCCACTCCACTCCGCCGCTGTGGAAGCCTTGCTGGCAGGACTCAAGGGCTTCGATGTCGTCCGGGGTGGCGAAGCCACCGGGCCCCAGGAAGGTGAGGAAGCTGTCGAGACGGCGCTGCCGCAGCTGGGATTGCTCCTGACTCGGAGCGAGCTCCCAGGCGGTGATCTCCATCCGGTCCGCGGAGACAGGCATGAAGGTGCGTACGGTGACAGCCATGATGTCGTTGATCACCAGGTTCGGGTAGATCAACAGGTTGCGGTTGACGTCGGCCATGCGCGCGGCGCGCTCTTCGCCGTGCTTGGCCACGAGTTCGGCGCGCAGCCGGCCGATCTCCTCGCGCGCGCCCTCACCGAACAGCGGCTCCCACTTCGCCACCGGTCGGCCCCACGGTGCGGTGTATTCGAGTACCGCGTGCCCGTTGCCGAGCGCCTTCGCCGTGCCCTGGACCCCACCTGCGAGGTCGGTGCCCAGCGCTACCAGGTACTTGAAGTAGGTGTCGTGGGTGCTGACCGCGTGGTAGCCGTCGATGCTGTTCTCCGCCAGGAGTTTCCAGTTGGCATTGATCGCGTACTCGTTGGTTCCGGAGATGATTTCCGCGTCCTCGACCGCGTCGACGACGAGGTCGAGGTACTCCGTGGCGCCCGCCAGGTAGTCGACCAGGGGCACGATGTCGGGATCGTAGGAGAGGAAGACGAAGCCGCGGTAGCTGGCGACCTTGGCGGCGGGCCGGAGCCCGAGTTTGCCGAAGTCGAGGTCGTCGCCGTAGGCCTGGCGGTCCGGGATGCCCACCAGTTCGCCGTCGGTGTTGAACGACCAGGCATGGTAGAAGCACGAGAAGATCTTGGCGTTGCCGCGTTCGGCGCGGCAGACCATGGCGCCGCGGTGGGTGCAGGTGTTGTGGAAGACGTTCACCTGCCCCGATCGTCCGCGGACCATGAAGACCTGGCGTCCGCCGACGGGGCGGCGCACGTAGTCGCCCTTCTTGCGGATTTCCGACTCGTGGCCGACGTAGAGCCAGCTGTGCGCGAAGACCCGCTCGAGTTCCATCGCATGAATCTCCGGTGAGGTCATGGTGGAGCGGTGGACACGGAAGCTGTGTGCTTCACGATCGTCCTCGACGAACGGTCCGTGGGGTGTCGGTAGCTGGGTGGTCGGGTCGTCTGTGACGGTCATCGGTGCCTCTCTGGGATTGGGCCGAGGTTGGTGCGGGGAGGGGATCCGAGGGGCCGGATCGGCGCAGTCGTGCGGTCGCTAGAACCGGATGACACCGCGGATGTTGGTGCCTGCACGCATGTCGTCGTATCCCTGGTTGATGTCGTCGAGGGCGTACTCGGTGGTGATCAACTCGTCGAGCTTCAGATAGCCGGCCTGGTAGAGGTCGAGCAGCTTGGGGATGTCTGCGCGCGGGCTCGACGAGCCGAACAGCGAACCCACGATCTTCTTCTCATAGAGGATCAATTCGAGGATCGGTACCGGGATGCCGACGGCGGTGGCGTTTCCGAGGGCAGTGACAACGACCGTGCCCTGCTTGCGGATCCCGGCGAATGCCTGCGCGATGTGGTCGCCGGTGATGACGCCGACGGTGACGATCGCGACGTCGGCGCCCTGGCCGTTGGTGAAGCTCTTCGCGGTCTCGATGGCCTCCTCGACGGTGGCGAATGCGTGGGTGGCACCCAGCGAGAGCGCCATGTCCCGCTTGAAGGCGACCGGGTCGACCACGATTACCCGTGCCGCGCCGGCGTGCACGGCACCCTGGACGGCGTTTGCGCCGATGCCGCCGACACCGAGGATCAGCACGGTGTCGCCGGGTTGCACCTTGCCGGTGTTGACCGCCGAGCCCCAGCCGGTCCCGACTGCGCAACCGAGCAGGCACGCCTTTTCCAGCGGGGTGTCCGCCGGGACTTTGATGGCGGAGTCGACGGCGACCGTCGTGTATTCGGAGAAGGTGGAGATGCCGAGCGCCTGGGCGACGGGGGTGCCGTCCTCGAGTTGCAGCCGGAAGCTCGTCGGATCTTCCCAGCGCGAGCCGACCAGGACATTGGCGCCGAGGTCGCAGAGGTTCTGGTGCCCGGTGGAGCACCAGCGGCATTTTCCGCAGGCAGGCAGGAACGAGAAGATGACCTTGTCTCCCGGTTCGAAGCCGGAGGTGTTCGGGCCGACCGACTCGACGATGCCGGCGCCCTCGTGTCCACCGCAGACCGGGTAGACAGCGACGGGGAGGTCACCGGTGGCCATGTGGTCGTCGGAGTGGCACAGCCCTGAGGCGACCATCCGGACTCGGATCTCGTTCTGTCGGGGTTCGTCGACGACGAGGTCGACGATCTCGAACTTGCCAGGGGCTTGGCGGAGAACGGCGCCGCGGCTTTTCATGAGGACTCCTCGGTTGTGGGTCGGTGTGACGGGTTCTGCTCAGGCCTGCGCGGCCGAGGCGTCGAGATAGACGGTCTTGAGGACCTGGTAGCTGTGCAGGGCCTCGGGTCCGAGTTCACGGCCGATGCCGCTGGCCTTGATTCCGCCGAAGGGGGCGACGGGGTCGTTGACGTAGCCGTTGATGCCGATGCTGCCGGTGCGCACCCGGCGGGCGACGGCCTCGCCACGCTCCGGGTCGGCGGTCCAGACACTGCCGCCCAGGCCGTAGTCCGAGGCGTTGGCGATGACAACGGCCTCGTCCTCGTCGGTGTACGGGATCACCGACAGGACCGGCCCGAAGATTTCCTCCTGGGCGATGGTGTGGTTGTTGTCGACATCGGCGAACACGGTCGGCTGCACGTACCAGCCGCGGTCGAGGCCCTCCGGCCGGCCGCCGCCGACGGTGAGCCGGGCCCCCTCGGCCTTCCCCTTGGCGATGTAGGACTCGACCCGATCGCGTTGCCGTGCCGAGACCAGCGGACCGACCTGAGTGGTCTCGGCCAGGGGGTCGCCGATCCGCAGGGAGGACACGAGTCCGCTGACGGTGTCGACGACCTCGGCGTATCGCGATCGCGGCGCCAGTACGCGGGTCGAGAGCCAGCAGATCTGGCCGTTGTTGAGAAGTGTCGAGGCGAAGAAACTCTCGATCGTCGAAGCCAGGTCGGCGTCGTCGAGGACGATCGCGGCGGACTTGCCGCCGAGCTCGAGGGTCACCGGGCGCAGCAGGCGCCCGCACGTCTCGGCGATCGTCCGGCCGGCCGCCGTCGACCCGGTGAACGAGACCTTGTCCACCTGCGGATGGGCTACCAGGTAGGCCCCGACATCGCCTCCGCCGGGCACGACGTTCAGCACGCCCGCCGGCAGTTCTGCCTCGGCGGCTGCCTCGGCCATCAGCATGGCGTCGAGGACCGTCTCCGGAGCAGGCTTGAGCACGACCGTGCACCCGGCGGCCAGGGCGGGGGCGAGCTTGAGGAAGGTGATTCCCTGCGGGACGTTCCACGGGACGATCGCGCCGACCACCCCGATCGGCTCACGGATCACCCGCGCCTGCCCGCCGAGCATGCCCTGCCGGGTCTCCTCCTGGGGGGTGTCGGCGACCAGGCCGGAGTAGTAGCGCAGCAGCAGGGCCGGGAACCCGCCCTCGAACTGCTGAGCGAGCCAGATCGGCATACCGTTCTGCGAGCTCACTCGGGTCGCGGTTTCGGGGGCGCGCTTCTCCAGTGCCACCGCGAAACGCTCGAGCGCCTCGCGGCGGCGCGCCGGATCCCAGCGGGACCAGCCCTGAGGGTCGTCGAATGCCCGGCGGGCGGCGGCAACGGCGTCGTCGATGTCCCGCTCGGTAGCCTCCGGGACGCTGCCGAGGCGTTCCTCGGTGGCCGCGGCCCGCACCTCGAGGGTGCGTGAGGACGACGGGTCGGCCCAGCCGCCGTCGATGTAGAACTGCCGATAGTCGGTGGTTCCGGTGAGTGCGGTCATTGGTGTGGTTCCTTTGTGCGGTATCTCGGGATGCGGGCAGGCAGGCGAGCAGGGTGGGCAGGGTAGGCAGCGCCGGGTCAGCCGTTGGAGTCGGGCACGATCACTCGGACGCCTTCGCATGCGGCGTTCACGATGAGCTGGCATGACAGTCGGGAGCGTTCGTCGACGTCGTCGGCGTATTCGAGTAGGTCGCGCTCCTCGTCGGTCGCCTCGCCGAACAGATCGGCGAACTCGGAGTCGACGTGTACGTGGCAGGTCGCACAGGAGCAGCTGCCGCCGCATTCGGCGACGATGCCGGGCAGGTTGTTGCGCACGGAGCCGTCCATAATGCTTTGTCCTGCAGGAACATCGACGATGTGGGTGGTTCCGTCGGGGACGAGATAGGTGATCTTCGGCATGATATTCCTCGGGTCGTACGTGGGGTTGGCGGGTGTCGTTTCAGCGGACGGCGTCGCGCAGGGCGATACCGGGGTCGGCCAGCCGAACCGGATCGACGCTGGTGCCGGCGCCGATCCACTTCTTGCCTGCCATGAAATCCGGTGAAGCGTTGGCAGACTCCACCGCCACCGGCACGCCGTCGCGTAGGTGAAACAGTGCGAATCGGCCCGTCTCCGGGTCACCGCGGCGGACGACGTCCGCTCCCGGCCGCACGACGCCGGCGATCTTCAGCTTCAGATCGAACTGGTCGGACCAGAACCATGGCGTCTCGGGCTGCGGCGACGGTGTGCCCAGGATCGCGGCTACCGCCTGCCGGGCCTGCTCCGTCGCGCTCGGGATGCTCTCGAGTCGCCCGATGCCGTCGAGTCCGGGCACACGCCGGCAGGTCACGTCTCCGATGGCGAGTATCGCGGGATCGCTTGTGCGAGCGAACTCGTCGACGACGATGCCGCCGGCCGGGCCGCGCTCGAGGTCGCAGGCTGCGGCCAACTCGTCGCACGGCAGGGCACCGATTCCGACCAGCGCCGCGGTGCAGTCGATTGTCTCGCCGCCTTCGAGCACAACGCTCTGCACCTGCCCGGCGGCGCCCTCCAGTCCGGTGACTCCGACACGGGTCCGCACTACCGTGCCCTGCTCGGTATGTCGCGCGGTGAGAATCGCCGACAGCTGGGGGCTCGCGACGCGGGCCAGCACTCGGTCCTCGCGTTCGAGAACCACGGCCTCCGCGCCCGCGGCGCGGGCCACCGCAGCGACCTCCAGTCCGATGTAGCCGCCACCGATGATGGCCAGCTTGCGCCCTTCCCCGACCCACTTGCGCAGGGCGCGGGCGTCGCCGAGATTGCGTAGCGCACCGACGCCGGCCAGGCCGGCGCCCGCCACCGGCAAGGGACGGGGACGGGACCCGGTGGCCAGGACCAGCACGTCGTAACCGATCCGCTCGCCAGAGGCCGTGACAATCCTGCCGGCTTTACGGTCGATCTCGGTGACCTGTTCGCCGAGGCGCACCTCGACGTCCTGCTCCCGGTAGAACTCCGGGGGTCGCAGCCACTGCTCGAGCTCTCCCTCGGCGAACTTCTTCGACAACGGCGGCCTGTGGTACGGGTAGTCGAGTTCCTCACCGAGCATCGTGATCCTGCCGGTGTGTCCCTCCTGTCGGAGCAGGCCCACGAGTGAGGCCGCGGCATGCCCTGCGCCCACGACCACCACATTCCGGTCGGCCGCCGACAGCGTGGTGGTCATGTGAGTTCCAATCGGACGGGAAGGTTCTTCAATCCACCGACAAAGTTGGTCTGCACGACTTTTCGCTCACCGGTGACCTCGATCGTGTGGATGCGCGGGAGCAACTCCTCGAACATGATCCGCAATTCCTGCTTGGCCAGATGCTGCCCGGTGCACATGTGCGGTCCGTATCCAAAGGCTATGTGTCGATTGGGCTTCCGGTCGAATCGAAACTCGTCAGGCGCGTCGAAGACCTCGGCGTCACGGTTGCCGGACTGGTACAGCATCATCAGCCTGTCACCGGCTTTGATGTGCCGACCCCGAAGTTCGTAATCCTCGGTGGCCTGGCGCATGAAGTGCTTCGCCGGTGAAATCCAGCGCAGACCCTCGTTGACCAGGTCACCGATCAGCGACGGGTCTCGCTGCAACGCGGCGAGTTGCTCGGGATGATGAGCAAGTGCTTCGAGGGTGCCGGCCAGGGTGGAAGCGGTGGTGTCGTGCCCGGCGGTGGAGATCGTCACGAACCAGCTGTAGGCAAACTTCTTGGGCCAGTACTCCCCATCGGCCTGCCGTGCGTTGGCGATGAGGGAGGCGAGATCATTTCGGGGATTGGCGCGGCAATCTTCTACCAGTACATCGAAATAGGCGAAGAAGTCCGAAAGGGCGTTGGCCCACTGCTTGGCCGCAGCTTCCGGGCTGAGCGGTTCGACGTCGTCTCTGGCTTCGTCCGGGTCGGCTGTTCCGAAGAACTCCTGCGTCAACGCCAGCATCCGTGGCTCGTCTTCCTCCGGAACTCCGAAGAGGGTCATGATGACGTGTAACGGGTAGAACATGGCGAAATCCTTGACGAGATCGATCTCGTTCACTCCCGGTCGCAGCCGCCGCGCAATCTCATCCACGGCCAGCGTTCGGATCCGGTCCTCCCAACGCTTGAGGTTGGCCGGACGGAACCAGTCCGCCGCGACATCCTTGACCGCGGTGTGCTCGGGCGGATCCAGGTAGGGCAGGGCATCGAAGATGCGGAGGCTCCCACCGGTGAGGCTTTTGGTGAAGGCATCGCCGGCCTGGTTGGTCAGGATCGGATTGTGCGAGCCGGGTTCGGACCCGCCCCCGTTGGAGAAGAGTTGCGGTTGGCGTTCGATCTCCATGATGTCGGCGTGCTTGCTTACCAGCCACAGCGGGTCGTAGCCTTCCACGTGCACCTTGGCGAGCGGATTGTTTTCCCGGAGCCATTTGTAGGCTGCGAACAGAGTGGTTTCGTCTCGGTGACCCTCGGGAAGAACGATCTGGCGGGCAATTTCGTCCGGTACGGGTCGGGTGGGACCCGTGATGGCCTCGATGGTGGTCACAGTTTTCCTCCGATGGGTGGCAGCAATGTCGCGGAGACGTCGCGGTCCGGCCGTCCGTTGCGTGACGCCGATCACTCGAGTCCCGATAATCTTCGATCCCGGGCGGGGTGATGCGCATCACTCCCTGGGCGCACGTTTCTCATCCCAACGGCTGACTCGGCCTCGACGACCACCTGCGCCCAAGGGGGACGAGCGCGTCGCCACGCCTATCGTTCGACGGACAGGAGGAAGATTCGAAAACATGCATCCATGTCTCACCCCGCGGTCGAGTGGCTCGGCGGACGGGCTCCTGGGCGCGGTCGGCGCGGGCGAGCGAGAAACGCCACCAGTCCGGGCTCGAACGAACTACGCCGATCGGATTCCTTCAGAAAACCCGGAGTATTGAGACATGCATGCATGATTTGCTAACGTTTCTCTTATCTGCTCTGGCAATATGGCCGGGAAGGAGCACCGAATACGTGGTACCGACGATGCCTTTCGGGTCGACCGCGGCCGGCCGCGCTTCTTCGCCTGCGCTACGCCCTGTCGGGAGTGTCGGCGAGGAGTTGGAGCGGGCCCGGGGCGTGCTGGCACTTGCCCACGAGCTCCTGGGACGGGGCGCCCCGGCGGATCCGCGCACTGCGGCCGACCTCGACGAGGCCGATATCGCCCTCGAGGTCGTCGAGGAGGCCCTCACGCGCAGGCTCGGTGAAACAGCGCCAGGCGCGGAGATCGCACGTCTGCTCGGATTGTCTCAGCAGGTCGGTCACGCGCGGGTGATGTTGCGCCAAGCCGAGTTGGCGCAGCGATCGGAGGCGATCGCCGGAGTCGGGCGGGCGCTCGATGCGCTGCGGACCGTCGGGTCGGTAGCCGACCTCGTCCGGTTCGCCCCGACCCATGTCGGCGAGCTGGGGTATCAGCGGTGCATGCTGTCCCGCGTCGAGGGCAACCGCTGGGTGGCGAAGTCGTGCTACGTGCGGAACGATTCGGCGCTCGCTGCCGAGATCCTTGAGGTCGGCAGTCGCAGCAGAACCCTGGGCCACCGGCTCATCGAAAGCGAGATCGTGCGGCGCCGTTCTCCGGTGCTGGTCCCCCGGGCGCAGGCCGACGACCGCGTGGATCCGGGCTTCAAGCAGGTCACAAGCACATCCTCCTACGTCGCCGCTCCCATCATGGTCGGCTCCGGAGTGTTCGGCTTCGTCCACGCCGACAGCCCGAGCGACGGGCGGGAGGTCGGCGAGTTCGATCGGACGCTTGTCCGCACGTTCTCGGAATGTCTCGGCTATGCCCTGGAACGTCTCTACTACCAGGAACGCCTCCGGACGATCCGGCGGCAGGTCACCGCCGTCATGGATGCCTCGCCGGACATGCTGGACGAAATGATCGGTTCCAACGAAGAGCCGGCGAACGATTCGGTCGTTGCGCTTCCGGGATATCGCCACCCGATGCAGTCTGGCCACCCTGCGGGGAATGTGGACCTGCTGACCCGGCGGGAGCTCGAGGTCCTTGCGCACATGGCCGAGGGCGACTCGAATGCCCGCATCGCGAACCGGCTGTTCATCTCGGAGGCCACCGTCAAGGCCCACGTGAGGCACATTCTGCGCAAACTCGGTGCCGCCAACCGAGCCGAGGCGGTCTCCCGCTACCTTCGGGCGGGGTAACTCCCTCCGGCGTCGAGGAATCCGACGCGAGCGGGGGCGGGGTGCCCTGCGGTCCCGGCTCCGGCTCCAGGAATCGGGGATCGCCGAGTCCGGTCTTCCGATGCTCCGGGGCCCGCTGTGACCGGACTCGAGCCGGGCGGCATGTTTTCACCGATGGTTCTGTGGCACGCCGAAATCGCTTCTCCCGTGCTGGAATTAGACAACCGCGCGATCGCCGCGCTCAGCATCGCAGGTGCCGTCGACCGATTCGGGCCCGAGCTCCACGCCTCCTCGGTCCGGGCGGGGGCAACCGGGGCGGCCGCCACCATCGCGAATCGGGCGCACATGCCGGAAGACACGTGAGATGTGGCGCCATGAGTGCGGGACGGGTCTGCTCCGACTTCCGTTACTCTCGCCGGCCTCGACTCCCGCCTCAGTCTGTGCCGGTAAGGCTAGAATGAGGAACCAACCCCAGGTAGAGCCATGAGTAACCATGATCCGACCGGAGACAGTCAGTGGCGTAACAGTCGGTGAGGACGAACCGTGTCCGACGAAGCCGTCGAGCATCCCTCGAATCAGTTCGAGGCAGAGATAGCGAACGAGCTGGCTGCTGTCGGATTCGACGAGCCTCGGGTGCTGGGCCGCGGCGGGTTCGGCATCATCTACCGTTGCCGTCAACCTGCCCTGGACCGGGTAGTGGCGATCAAGGTCTTGAGCTCGAGCCCCGGTGAGTCCGACCGCACCCGCTTCCTGCGTGAGCAGCAGGCGATGGGCCGGCTGTCGGGGCATCCGAACATCGTGCACGTGCTCGAGGCCGGCGTCACCCATACCGGGCGTCCCTACATCGTGATGCCGTTCCACCGCCGCGACTCGCTCGAAGCGTGGATCACCCGACGCGGGCCCCGCACGACCGCCGAAGTTGTCGACATAGGCATCAAGCTGGCCGGAGCCCTCGAGACGGCGCATCGGGCCGGAGTGCTGCACCGGGACGTCAAACCGGCGAACATCCTGATTTCCGAGTACGGCGAACCGCAACTCGCCGATTTCGGGATCGCCCGACTGTCGGACCGGCAGGACACCACCCGGGGGCTCATAGTGGGTTCTCCCGCCTACACCGCGCCGGAGGTGTTGCACGGACATCCTCCATCGGTTGCCTCGGACGTCTACGGGCTCGGCGCGACCTTGTTCACCGCCCTGGCCGGTCGACCGGCCTTCGCGCGCCACCGGGGTGAGGAACTGGTGGCGCAGCTGCTGCGGATCAGCACCGAACCGATCCCCGACCTGCGCGAGAACGATGTCCCGGAGGGCGTCCGGGTGGTGATCGAGCAGGCGATGGCCCGCGCCCCTGCCCACCGCTTCGGGACGGCGGCGGCGCTGGGGGAGGCGTTGCGCCGGGCCGGGACGGATCTGGGATACCTCATTGCCGACCTGCCGCTGCCGCTGGCGTGGGACGAGGAAAGCTCACCGCAGCGGGAAAAGCGTGAACCTGCGGGCACCGCGGCGTACCTGCGCCTCGATCCGTCGGCCGGGGCGTCCGGGCCCGTCCCTCCGCCCGCCGTGACCACCAAGTACCGCCCCCCCGGTCACGGCGCACGCGATGGTGCCGCGCGCCCGGCTGCTCGGCAGGCTCGGGACCGGAACCCGACCCCGGTTGATCTTGATTCATGGTCCGGCCGGATACGGCAAGACCACCGTGGCCGCCCAGTACGTGCAGATGCTCGAGCGCACCGGGGGGACGACCGCCTGGTTGTCGATCGACGAGGACGACAACACCCCGGCGTGGTTTCTCGCGCATCTCGTCGATGCGGTCACGGTGACCCTGCCCGGGTTGGGCAGAGAGCTGACCCGGGCGCTGGAGGGACACGGGGAGGGTGCCGAGCGGTTCGTGCTGACGACGCTGATCAACCGGGCGCACACGGGTGGACAGCACATCGCGGTGGTCCTGGACGACTGGCACCGGGTGACCAACCCTGCGAGCCGGGCCATCGCCCGGTTCCTGCTCGAGCAAGGGTGCCACCACTTGCAGCTGGTCGTCACCAGCCGGGCCCGGCAGGGTCTGCCGCTGAGCGGCCTGCGGGTGCGCAACGAGTTGATCGAAATCGACTCGGCCGCATTGCGATTCGACCTCGACGAGTCCCGGGAACTACTCACCGGCGCCACGGATCTGCAACTCGAGGACGAGGAGGTCGTCGATCTGGAGGAATCGACCGACGGGTGGGTGGCGGCGCTGCAATTGGCCTCGTTGGCCCTGCGCGAACACCGCGATCCGCGTGCGGCGATCCGGCACCTGTCCGGCCGGCACCGGGCTATCGGCGAATACCTCGCCGAGAACGTCCTCGACACCCTCGAGCCGGATCTGCTCGACTTCCTGCTTGCCACGTCGATCACCGAGCGCACGTGCGCTGCCCTGGCCACCGCCTTGACCGGTCGGGGGCATACCCAGACGGTGCTCGAAGACATCGAGGCGCGGAACCTGTTCCTGACGCGTCTCGACGAGGACGGGCAGTGGTTCCGCTACCACCACCTGTTCGCCGAATTCCTACGCCGCCGACTCGAGCGTGACGATCCGGAACGCCTGATCGGTTTGCATCTCACTGCCGCCCGGTGGTTTCTCGGACAGCATCTACTCAGCCCGGCTGTGGATCACTTCCTCGCCGCCGGCAGCGACGACGACGCGATCGATGCCGTCGAACACGAGGCGATACCGCTGCTCGAGCGCTCCCAGATGAGTACCCTGCTCGGGCTGGCCGCAAAGCTCCCCGGCACATCCAGCGCGCGTCGGCTGCGCCTGCAGACCGCGCTGGCCTGGGCGCACGCCGTCCTGCATCATCGCGCTGCCGCTGCCGAGGCGCTCGGCAACATCGCGGCAACTCTGCCGTCGGCAAGTGCCGACGAAGCTGACATCCGAGCCGAAGCAGCGCTCATCCAGGCCACGGTCAACGCCTTCGACGACCGGCTCGACGGTATGGATGCGGCGGTCGAGGCCTGCAGTGCCCGTTCCGACCGGCTACGCCCCTGGGTCGTGTGCGGCACCGCTGACGTCGCGTCGTTTCGCTCGATCCATCGGTTCGACTTTGCCGACGCCCGGCGTTGGCAGCAATGGGTACGTCCATACCATCGGCGGTCTTCCGGGCCCTTCAGCGTCATCTACGGGTACTGCCTCGACGGGCTGGCCGCAAGAGAACAACTCGACCTCGACGGTGCCGAGGCCAGTTTCCGCCACGCCATGCAGCTGGCAACCGAGCGAGGAGAGGAACTGTCCTACGGCTCCCGGCTCACCGGGGCCCTTCTCGGAGACCTGCTGTACGAACAGGGGAACCTGGCCGAGGCCGAGCGATTCCTCGACCAGAGCTACAGTCTCGGGGCAGAAGGCGGCACGGTCGATTTCATGCTGTCCACCTACGTCGTCGGTGCGCGCCTGAAGCACCGGCTCGGCAGGTACGACGCCGCTGCCGAGCGATTGAACGAAGGCGAACAGCTGGCACGCACCCTGCACCTTCCGCGCCTGTCGGCGCACCTGGTGAACGAGCGCATTCGCCTGGGAATCGGATCCGGGTATTTCAGCCCGGACAGCTTTCCTCGGCAGCTCTCGCAGGAACCGCAGGACGGTATCAGTCGGGTCACCACCGAGATCGCAGAAGAATCGGTCATCCGGCTCCTTGTTGCCGGCTCGCCCGGCGCCCGGACACAAGCCTGTGACAGGGCTCGCGTGCTTGCAGAGTCGATCGACGCCACCCAGCGGCCGAGAGCATCCCTCTATGCGGGCGTCTTGCTGACCGAGTGCCTCGCCACTGCCGGGTCGAGCCGTGAGGCGGAGCGCGTGGTTCTTCCGTTGCTCGAGCAATGCGCCGGGGTGAGGATCGTCCAGCCGTTGCTGGATGCAGGATCGGCCCTCCGCGCCCTTCTACACCGCCTCGCGCAGGAGGGAAGCGCCCACGCTCTCAGTCCCGCCACGGCTCTCTACCTGGACCGATTGCTGGAGAGCCCGTACCACCCACCGGGCTGATGTGGCTGTCCCGGGTCGCGTATCGGATCCGCCGTGCATGTCACCGTCGTCGGCTGCGCGACATCGGCTTCTGCTGGACGACTGGTGGATAGCCGAGTTTGCGTGTGCAGAGGTTCTTCAGACGGCGGCGGGTCCCGGCGTCGATCTTCGGTTGCGCGTCGAGGAGACATCGCAATCGGTGGTAGAAGTCGGTGGGGACGAGTCCGAACTCGGGAAGGATATGCTCGTCGCCGCCGCCGTAAGGTGCCCACTGCACCGCGAAGTCGAGCAGCGCGACTTCATCTTTCGTCATTGTGTCTCCTTTCCTGACACCTACCGCCGCGGGCGCGGTCGCATGCACGTGCATGCGACCGCGCCCACGCCGGGGTCATCGCATGTCGAGGTAGATGCTCTTGAGTTGTTGGTAGCTTGCCAGTCCTTCGGGTCCGAGTTCCCGTCCGAGTCCGCTGTTCTTGATGCCGCCGAAGGGGGCGGTGGGATCGTTGGCGTAGCCGTTGATGCCGACGGTGCCGCTGGCGATGTTGCGGGCGAACCGGGTACCGCGGTCGGGGTCTGCGGTCCAGACCGAACCGCCGAGGCCGTAGTCCGAGTGGTTGGCGATGGCCACGGCCTCGGCCTCGTCGGTGTAGGGGATGACCGACAGCACCGGGCCGAAGATCTCCTCTTGGGCGATGGTGTGCCCGGTCTGGACGTCGGCGAAGATGGTGGGCTCGACGAACCAGCCGTGCTCCGCGCCGGCGGGACGCTTGCCGCCGGTGGTGATGCGTCCGCCGTCCGACTTGCCCTTCTCGATGTAGCCTTCGACGCGGTCGCGTTGGCGGGCCGAGACCAGCGGTCCCATCTGGGTCGTGTCGGAGAGCGGGTCGCCGACCGCGATGCCCTTCGCGAGATCGGTGATGGTGTCGACGATCTCGTCGTAGCGTGAGCGCGGCGCCAGGACGCGGGTGCCGAGCCAGCAGATCTGCCCGTTGTTGAGCAGAGTCGCCGCGTAGAAGGATTCGACGTTCGCGGCGAGGTCGGCGTCGTCGAGGATCACGGCGGCGGACTTGCCGCCGAGTTCGAGGGTGACCGGGCGCAGCAGTTCACCGCAGGTGCGGCCGATGGCCCGGCCAGCGGCGGTGGAGCCGGTGAACGAGACCTTGTCGATGCCCGGGTGCGCCACCAGGTAGGCGCCGAGTTCGCGGCCGCCCGGGACGATGTTGAGCACACCGGCGGGCAGTCCCGCCGCGATCGCTGCTTCGGCCATCAGGAAGGCGTCGAGCACCGTCTCCGGAGACGGCTTGAGGACCACGGTGCAGCCGGCGGCGAGTGCCGGAGCGAGTTTGAGGAACGTGATGGCCTGGGGGACGTTCCACGGCACGATCGCGCCCACCACGCCGATGGGGGCGCGGGTGACGAGGGTCGCTCCCCCCAGCATGCCGGGACGGATCTCGTCCTCCTGCTGGGCCGCCATCTCGGCGTAGTAGCGCAGCAGGAGGGGCGGGAAGCCGCCCTCGAACTGCCGGGCCAGGCCGATGGGCATGCCGTTCTGGCTGCTCACCCGGGTTGCGGTGTCCTCGGCGCGGGCTTCGAGTTCGTCGGCGAACCGGCCCAGGACTTCGGCGCGCCGGGCGGCGCTCCAGGACGCCCAGCCGTCCGGGCCGGTGAATGCTGCGCGGGCGGCGTCGATCGCATCGTCGAGGTCGGACTCGGTACCGTCCGGGACCGAGCCGATCCGCTGTTCGGTGCTCGGGGAGATGACCGGGATCGTGGCATCGCCGGACGGTCGTACCCATCCGCCGCGGATGTAGAGCTCGGTGTAGTCGATCGTCATCGGGGTGTCCTTCTCGGGAAGTGTGTCGGGGTGGGGTGGTCAGTCCTGCACGAGCACGGGTTTGAGCACCTCGCCCCGGTGCTGGGCCGCGATCGCGTCGTTGATTTTCGCGAAGGGGAAGGTGGTGACGAGCTTGTCGAGCGGGAACCTGCCCGCCTTGTAGAGCTCGACCAGTTCGGGGATGAACTCGTCGGGGACACTGTCGCCTTCGATGATCCCGGTGATCGTCAGTCCCATGGCGAGGGAGTTGATGATGTTCAGCGGTACGGAGGCCGCCGGGTCGGCGGGCACGCCGATGAGGCCGATCTTGCCGTGGAAGGTCATGGCGCCGACGAGCGACTCGATCACGGCCGGGACGCCGGAGGTGTCGATCGCGTAGTCGACACCGGCCGGGACGATGGCACGGACCTGCTCGACGAGGGGGCCCGCGGCCGGATCGACGACGTGGGTGGCGCCGAGTTCGAGGGCGAGGTCGCGCCGGGACCGGTGGGGTTCGACGGCGATGATGGTGGTGCAGCCCTGCACGACGGCGCCCATGACGGCGGCCAGGCCGACCGAGCCGGCGCCGGCGACCAGGACCGCGGAGCCGGGCCGGCAGTCGAGGGAGCGCATCACCGCGCCGGCACCGGTCTGGATGCCGCAGCCGAGGGGGGCGAGGAGTTCGGCCGGGAGGTCGTGGGGAACCTTCACGACATTGCGTTCGAAGGCGAGGCTGTGGGTGGCGAAGGAGGACTGTCCGAAGAACAGGCCGGTGAGGCGTTCGCCGTCGGTGGTGGACAGCGGGCCGGTGCCGTCCTCGCGCACCCCGTCGTAGGCGAGGTGCATGAACTGGTGGCAGTAGGAGGGTGCCCCCGTGGTGCACGACGGGCAGGTCCCACAGCTGTGGAAGGTGATGCCCACGCGGTCGCCGGGTGTCACCTTGGTGACGCCGGAGCCGACTTCTCTTACGATGCCGCATCCTTCGTGGCCGAGGACGGCGGGCAGCGCGGTCGGGAGGGCGCCGTCGCGCGCGGCGAGGTCGGTGTGGCAGATGCCGACGGCCTCGATCTCGACGAGGACCTCGCCGGCCCTCGGTCCCTCGATGATGATGGGCTCGAGGGTGAACTCGGCGTGCGGCTCTCTTGCGACTGCTGCGAGTGCTTCCATCGTCACGTACTCCATGTCTTGTGGGCCGGCCCGGTCGGGGCGGCGGAAATCGTGATGCTCTGCAGAACGGCGTCCCGCATCGAGGTCGCGGGATCGGCGAGTGCAGTGGGATCGAGCTTGGTGCGGTTACCGATGAAGCGTTTGCCGGCCATGAATTCGGCTGCGGCGTTCACGGTCTCGACGGCGACAGGCACGCCGTCGCTGTCGAGGTGGAACAGGGCGAAGGAGGACTCGGACGGATTCCCGCGCAGGACTGCCCGGGTCTCGGGATCGACCATCCCCGCCATCTTCATCTTGAGGTCGAACTGGTCCGACCAGAACCACGGCACCTCGTGCGGTGGCAGTGGCGCACCGGTGATGACGGCTGCCGCCTGCTTCGCCTGCTCTACCGCGCTGGGAATGCTCTCCAGTCGCACCATCTTGCCCAGTGTGTCGTGCAGGCGGTAGGTCACATCCCCGATGGCGAGGACATGCGGATCGCTGGTGCGCGCGGAACCGTCCACCACGATCCCGGTGAGACAGTCGATGCCCGCGTCCCGAGCCAGCGCGTCGTTGGGGATCGCTCCGACGCCCACCAGCACCAGGTCGCAGTCGAGGTGGGTGCCGTCGGCGAGGGTGACTCCATCGACTCGACCGGCTGTCCCGGTGATCTCCCGGACCTCGGCTGCCGTGAGGATGCGTGTGCCGCGGTCGCGGTGGAACCGGGTGAGGACGGCCGACAGCTCCGGGCTGGCGACCCGCGCCAGCACCCGATCCTCACGCTCGACGACTGTGACTTCGCAGCCGCGGGCGCGGGCCGAGGCTGCGACCTCGAGTCCGACGTACCCGCCGCCGACGATGGCCAGGGAGGAGCCGGTGTGGACCGCCGCGCGCAGTTGTGTGGCGTCGGCGAGGGTGCGCAGGCTCAGGACACCGTCGAGGTCGCTTCCGGGGAGTGTCAGTGTCCGCGGTGTGGCGCCGGTGGCGAGGACGAGCGTCGTGTACTGGAGGATCTCGCCGGATGATGTCGTCGCGGTTCGCGCGTCCCGGTCGATGTGCACGACCGGATCGCCCAGCCGGGTCTCGATGGCGTTGTCGGCGTAGAAGGAATCCGGCTTGAGCCATTGCACGAACTCGTCGTCGGCGTACTTCTTCGACAGCGGCGGCCGGTGATACGGCAGATGTGCTTCCTCCCCGCACAGGACGATGCGGCCGTCGAACTTCTGTTGCCGCAGCATGCCGGCGAGTGTGCCGCCGGCATGCCCGGCCCCGACGATCACCACGGTGGGTGACGGGTGTGGCGTGAGCATCGTGTTACCCGGTGAACTCGATCTTGACGGGCATGTTCTTGAGTCCACCGACGAAGTTGGTCTGGATCATCTTGGTCTCGTCCACCAGCTCGAGGGACTCGATGTGGGGGAGCAGTTCCTCGAACATGATGCGCAGTTCCAGCTTCGCCAGATGCTGGCCGATGCACATGTGCGGGCCGTAGCCGAAGGCGATGTGCTTGTTGGGCCGGCGGGTGATGTCGAAGCGATCGGGGTCGGGGATGACCTCCGCGTCGCGGTTGCCCGACTGGTACAGCAGCATGAAGCGGTCGCCCTTCTTGATGTCGCGGCCGCGCAGCGTGTAGTCCTGCGTCGCCTGACGCATGAAGTGCTTCACCGGCGAGGCCCAGCGCAGCGACTCGTTGACGAGGTGCGGAGCGAGCGCCAGATCGGCCTTCACCTTGGCGAGCTGGTCCGGGTGGCGGCCGAGCTCGAGCACGCCGCCTGCGAGGGTGCTCGAGGTGGTGTCGTGGCCCGCGGTCGCGATGGCGATGAACCAGCCGTAGGCCATCTCGTTCGGGTAGTACTCACCGTCCTTGTCGCGGGCCAGGGAGATGATCGTCGCGAGGTCGTCTTTAGGGTTGGCGCGGCGATCCTGGAGCAGCCGTTCGAAGTACGCGTAGAAGTCCTGGATCGTGGCCACCCACTGCTTGGCGGCGGCGTCCGGGGTGAGCGGTTCGACATCCTCACGGACGGCGTCGGGGTCGGCCGTCCCGAAGAACTCCTGTGTCAGGGCCATCATGCGGGGCTCGTCCTCTTCCGGCACCCCGAACAGGCTCATGATGACGTGCAGCGGGTAGTTCAGGGCGAAGTCCTTGACGAAGTCGATCCGGCCGTCCGTATCGAGGAGTCGGGCGACGGACGCCTTGGCGAGGTCACGGATGGTGGCTTCCCACTTTGCGAGGTTGGTCGGCCGGAACCAGTCGATCGCGATGTCCTTGATCTCGGTGTGCTCCGGCGGATCGAGGTAGGTGAGGGTCTCCAGGATGCGGAGACTGCCGTTGTTGATGCTCTTGGTGAACTCGTCGCCGGCCTGGTTCGCCAGGATCGGGTTGACGGACCCCTTGTCCTCGCCGCCCGCGCTCGTGAAGATGTCGGGCTGGCGCTCGATTTCCATGATGTCGGCGTGCTTGCTCACCAGCCACAGCGGGTCGTACCCCTCGACCACGGCGCGGCCGAGCGGGTTGTTCTCGCGCAGCCAACGGTAGGCGTCGAACAACGCGTCGTTGTCCCGGTGTCCTTCGGGAAGGACGATCTGACGGGCGACGGTGTCCGGGATCAGCTCCGTGACCTGCTCTGTAGTGCTCATCGATTCCCCTTCGTGGTGCAGTGAGATCTTCGTGGTGCGGTGAGATGTAGCGCCGTACGTTGCGGCGCTCACGCTGACTGGAGTGAGTTCAGCCTGTCAGCCGTTAGGGTGAGGGGCATCACACCAGCGAACGAAAGTTGTCCACCTAACGGGGGATGTGTGCCCGGTCACCCCCGCTGCCCCGTGCCGGTCCGGCCGCAACTTTCACCCTCGGGGAGGGGGGTAATCGGTCGATGTGGTGATGCGTACGCCGAGTGACCGGCGACACAATGTGGACATGGAGAACGCGCCGCACCTTCCGGGTACGGCACTCGGCCCCGCGAGGCGGCCGCGCAGATGTTCACCGGTCGAACCTGAAGGAGATCGCCATGCCCACTGTCGTGTACCAGCTTCCGGACGGCTCGACGTCGTCCGTCGACGTCCCGGCCGGCCAGAGCGTTATGGACGGATCGGTACGCAACAACCTTCCCGGCATCGTCGCCGAATGCGGCGGCAGCTGCTCGTGCGCCACCTGCCACGTGTACGTGGACGAGGACTCCGCCGCGGTGTTCGGGCAGCCGACGGCAGAGGAGCAGGATCTTCTCGAGTTTCTCGACGGCGTCCAGCCGTGCTCTCGCCTCGCCTGCCAGCTCGTGCTGACCCCCGAGGTGGACACCATCACGGTGACCGTGCCACCTTCGGACGCCTGACGACGCGGCGCAGTGGGCCTGCATCGCCGGGCCCACCACGCCTGGACGAGTCACGGTGTCGGAGACGCCGAGTCACCGCGGGGTGGACTGATACTTCGCGATCAGTTCGGCGCGGTTGGTAGCGCCCAGTTTTCGGAGGATGCGTTTCACATGCGACTTGACCGTGTCAACGGTGATGACCAGCTCGGCGGCGATCGCGGCGTTCGAAGCGCCGGTGAGGATCAGCCGAACGACGTCCGCTTCGCGCTCGGTGAGCGGATCGAGCAGGCGCCGGTCCACGTCGTCGTGTTCTGTGTGGGACGGCGCGCTGTCGGGCGTGTCGCGTGGGAGCAGCGCGTCGAAGTCGGTGTCGCTGCCCCACCGCCGGGCGCTCTCGCGGAGGAGAAGGTCCTGGCGTTCGCGTCGCGATTCGAGGCCGACCCGCTCGAAGCAGCCGCCGAGCATTTCCGCGAACACGCTCAGGGCGTGGCGTCGTGGACCGTCCAGCACTGTGTCGACGTGCACGAGCGCAGTTGCCTTCCCGTCGACGACGACCGGAGCGGTAGAGAAACCATTGTCGCCCAGGGCATCTCGGAACGACTCGGCAACCACTTCGTCTACCGTGACCGTGTTCGTCGCGAGCGCGTGCGCTTCGGGCGAACCCGGCACGAGGTCGAACCCGGGGGGCAGCGACGGCGACGTGCCGGGGTCGGTGCTGAAGGAGATCACGGGAACGATTCGATCTCCCTCGAGCCGAGACAGGAGGACCTTCCGCGCAGAGCAGAGTTCGGCGACACGCTCGCACGCGCGTCGCAGGAGTTCCGCACTCGAGGCGGCATCGTCCAGGGCATGGACGGCACGATCGATGCCTGACGCAAGTGCACCGATCTCGGCGGACCGCTTCTCCGCGAAGGCCTTTCTGTGATCGAGGAGAACGACGAGGCGCCGGCCGAGCTCGGTGGCGCGTTCGGTGGTCGCGGTGCGCATGTCGGTGAGGATGTCCGAGATGGCGC
This sequence comes from Rhodococcus sp. DMF-1, assembly GCF_021441945.1. Lineage (NCBI taxonomy): Bacteria > Bacillati > Actinomycetota > Actinomycetes > Mycobacteriales > Nocardiaceae > Rhodococcus > Rhodococcus sp. DMF-1. Next base: position 3,416,836 of record NZ_CP090442.1, on the reverse strand, counting down.
GATCGAGCTCGGCGTCCCCGGTGTTCATGTCCGGATGTGCATGCGCTTCGGGTACGTCAGGCGCCACCGGTCACCGTCTTGGCGTTGGCGTACAGCGCTGCCACCTCGGCGCGCGTCGATACCCCGAGCTTTTTGAAGATCCGCTGGACATGGCTCTTGACGGTGCCGTCGGAAATGCAGAGCCGCCGGGAGATTGCCGCGTTGGTCGCCCCGGTCGCCAGGAGGGTGAGCACTTCGCGCTCGCGAGTGGTCAGCGACTGCGCGCGCGGAACGCCCGGGTCCCGCGACCCACTGTCCAGGGCCGCTACGTCGGAGCGGGACAGTTCACGGGTACCAAGTTCCGGCATCGTGACGGGTGCCTGCTCGAGGTGCCGTATTGCCCGGGTGAGACGTTGGATCTCGGCCTCGACGTGCTCGTTGCGCGCATGGATCTGCTGCCGCAGGTCGGCGCGTTCCTTCGACGAGGCGCACATCGCGGCGAGCGCGCCGACGATGTGGACGTCGGTGTCGGACAGTCCGTCGCTCTGCCGGTCGACGTGGATCATCGCCACTGCGCGGGAGCCGACGACGACGGGAACGGCGATGTATCCCGCCGGACGCGACAGGTCTATGAGGGGGCGGTACGTGTGCCGGTAGGTGTCGGCCGCCTCCACTGCGTACGGCCGGCGACGTCGGACCAGTTCGGCTTCCCGCGGGGCTTCCCGCAGGGAGATCTCCCGACCGTCGATGGCCTCGAGAAGTGGGTGGAAATCCCCTGTCAGTTCCGGATGGACGGCGAGCGCGATGGGTGACCAGATGGAACCGCGGACGACGGAGAACATGGCCTTGGCGTATCCGAGGTTCGTGCACAGTTCCTGCGTCACGGTCCGTGCGATCTGGTCGGCTCCGGCGTCGATGGTGCGCATCGCGTGTTGGAGCGCCTCGAACTGCTCGGTGTGCACGCGCAGGCGACGCGCAATGTCGTCACGTTCGGCGGCGTCGAGTCGTATGACGAGTTCGGCGAGCCGCACCGCCTGCTCGGGGGAGTTGGCGCCCTCCCGGAGTGTGCGGGCTGCGAATGCGCGGATCACCGCGGGGTCGGGCGCGCCACCGGCCGGGCGAACCAGGTTCGACTCGCTTCCGAGTAGTTCCTGCAGTTCTGCAATTGCCTGCTCGGCAAGCTCGAACGAACTCGTCGAAATGACCACTCACTACTCCTCGCGCCACGGCGGCCACACGGACGGCGGCGACGCCGTCGCGCCTCCCTGTGGCACAACACACAGTATAGAGAGTTGCATCGCCGGGACGTCCGGTCGCCGTCTGCGGCTCCCCTTCAATGTATATGGTCAGTCCAATCCCGTCAACCCCTTGGCGGGAATCGCTGCGATCGGCTCTTGTCTCCATCTGATCGCGACGCTAGGGTCGAATGGTAAGACCAAAATGGAAGGATGGGCAGTATGGCTCACCCCGTGCGATACGACGTCGACGAGCACGTCGCCGTCCTCACTCTCGACCGCCCGGAAACCCGCAACGCTTTGTCCGACGACCTGTTGGACGAACTCCTGGCCGCGCTCGAGCGCGCGCGGGCGGACGACGATGTGCGGGTTGTCGTGCTGGCCTCGTCGCACGAGAAGGTCTTCTCGGCGGGCGGGGACCTGAAGGCGTTCGCGAGCGACACCCCGACGATCGTCAAGTATGCGGGCCTGGACCGCTTCCCGCGGTTGTACCGACTCATCGGCGGTCTCGGGAAACCGGTGATCTGCGCCGCCGGTGGCGACGTGCTTGCGGGTGCGTTCGGGCTCGCGCTCGCCTGCGACTTCGTGCTGGCCAAGGAGTCGGCTCACTTCGGGTGCCCGGAGATCAATGTCGGCGTCTTCCCGTTCATGATCTCCGCGCTCATCTACCGGAACGTCGGCCGGCTCAAGGCCAATGAGCTGATGATGTATGGAGAGAAGCTCACCGCCGCGGAAGCTCGCGAACTGGGACTGGTGAATCGCGTGTTCCCGAACGGCGACTTCGATGCGGAGGTGTGTGCGTGGGCGCGCCGACTGGCGAGAAAGTCACCGCTGTTGATGCGCCTGGGCAAGGATGCGATCAACAACACTCGTGACATGTCGCTGCCGGACGCACTTGCGACGCTGCAGTCTCAACTGGCCCTTGCATTCACTACCGAGGATCTCGTCGAAGGTGTCACGGCTTTTCGTGAGAAGCGTTCGCCTGTGTGGAAAATGCGATGAAGGCTCCAGGGTCGTCTCCTGCGGTGCCGCCGTCGACAGGAACCGCGCTTATTGCCGGCCCGGCGACGGCCTCGAGGGATGCGGACGGCATGCGACATCGGTTGAACAGTGTGCCGTCGATGGTGAACATCTCTGGGCCCCTTTGCTTGCCGATCGACCGACGGGTGCGATGAGCGCTCGCGAATGTCACCGAAGGTGGTTGCCACTTCGGTCTAACCATTCTAATCTTTACGTGAACGTGTGGCAGAGCAAGAAGGACGGAATCCTCCATGACGCGCGAACGAAACCTCGGCCGATACACCCCTCAGCAGGTAGAGGAGTTCTATGCCAGTGGCCAATGGGCCGACGAGAACCTCACCGAGCTTCTGCGGGCACGTGCCGAGAGCAGTCCCGACAAGATCTTCGTCACCGACGGCACGCAGGAGCTGACTTTCTCGCAGCTCTACGACAAGTCGCAGCGGCTGGCGCTCGGCCTCCACCGAACAGGGCTCCGGGCCGGCGACCGTGTCGCCGTTCAACTGCCCAACTGGGGGGAGTTCGTCGTCGTCGCAGCTGCGCTCGCTCGGCTCGGCGTGGTGACGGTGCCGATCATGCCGATCTACCGGGCGGATGAGGTGTCACACGTTGTCGCCGACGCCTCGATCCGGATGGCGATCGCGCCGGCACAGTTCAAGGGCTTCGACTATGTGTCGATGTTCGACGGTATCCGGCGGTCGTCGCAGACGCTGGAGACGATCATCGCGGTGCGCGCTTCGGACGGGAGCCGTCAGACACTTGCCGAGCGGGACATCGAGGTTCTCGAGAGCCTCGTCGTGGACGCGGACCTGGACGTCATCGACACGGAGCTCGACTTCCGTGCCCACCCCGACGATCCGTTCGTCATCGTGTACACGTCCGGAACCACGTCGCGTCCCAAGGGCTGCCTCCACACCTTCAACACCTACGCTTCGGGCGCACGTGCGCTGAAGACGGCCTTCGGGCACACCGAGGCGGATGTCCAATTCGGGCCGTCCCCGATCACGCACACCACAGGGCTCGTCACCAGTGTGCTCATCCCTCTGCTCAGCGGCGCGGCGACCCACATCATGGCGGAGTGGGACCCCGAGCGCGGGTTGGCCGAGATCAAGAAGTTCGGATGTACGGCCGCGGTCACGGCCACCACCTTCCTGCAGACGTTGTTGGCTGCGGCCGAAGAGGATCCGGACGCCGATCTCTCCTCCCTCCGGGTCTGGGTGTGCGCCGGCTCCCCGATCCCGGCGGCCGTGGTGGAGAAGGCGAAGTCCGACCTGCCCACCACCGCCATCCTGTCGCTGTACGGGAGGAGTGAGAACCTCACCACGACGACCTGCACCGTCGAGGACGACCCGAGCCGGGCGGTCACGTCCGACGGCGCCGCGCTGCCGGGGGCAGAGGTCAAGGTTGTGGGCGAGAACGGCCTCGAGGTGGCACGGGGGAGTGAGGGCGACATCGCCTATCGCGGGCCCTCGCATATGATCGAGTATCTGAACCGGCCCGAGGACACTGCGGAACTCTTTACTCCCGAAGGATTCTCGAGGTCCGGAGATCTCGGAGTCATGGATGCCGATGGGTTCGTCCGGGTTACCGGCAGAACCAAAGACATCGTGATCCGCGGCGGCATGAACATCAGTGTGCGTGAGGTCGAGGACAAGTTGGCAGAGCACCCCGATATCCTCGCTCTCGCCGTAGTGGGGATGCCCGACGAGCGGCTCGGGGAGAAGGTGTGCTGCTACGTGGTGCCCAAGGAGGAGCAGAATGCTCCCACCCTGGACCATCTCCGCAACTATCTGCTGGAGCGGGGAGTTGCGATTCAGAAGGCCCCTGAACGCGTCGAGGTGGTCGCCGAATTGCCCATGACCGCCACCGGGAAGATTCAGAAACACCTCCTCCGCAAGCGCATCGCGGCAGAGTTGGCTGCCGGTGCCCAACGCCCATGAAGGTTGAAAGGCAGGTGAACTCCTGGTAGCTCGTCGAGTGGCTTACGCCACGACCGACCAGGAGTTCACCTGCGCTCATCGCGCCATGCCCGTCCTGCCCCGACGCTGACACGGTGCCCGGACACGGGGGTGCGATGTACCCGTCGTCGCCGACCGACCCCCGGTGGCGGCAACTGCCGGTGGAATTCTCCGCCGGCGACGACGGTGTACGCGATCGTCGCCGGCTGCGTGCGGGCCGCGTCGCGGCTGCGGATCCACGACGTCGTGTGCGGGATCCGGGTCGCCGAATACGCGGCCTTGGAATCCGGTCAGCGAGCTGTCAGGCCTCGGCGACGACGACCGTCGCCGACCCGGTGACCACCGGCCCCTTCGCTCCGGAGACGACGAGATCGAGCTCGGCCCGCGCCTCCCCATCGGTCTCGGTGATCGCCGTGATCGTCCCACCGACGGTCAGGGTGTCGCCCAGGAAGACCGGCGCGACGAAGCGGACGCCGAAAGCCCGGACGTGCTCGACGCCGAAGATGTCGGAGAGCCAGCCGGCCAGGATCCCGGCCTGCATCTGGCCCATCGCGATGACGCCCGGAAAACCCGACGTCGCGACGAACTCCGGATCGTGGTGCAGGGGGTTGAAGTCGCCTCCGGCGCCGGCGAATCGCACGATGTCCGTCTGGGTGATCGGGCCGACGACACGCGTGTCGACGACCGCACCGATGCGGGCCTTCGTAGGTGCTCTCATCGTTGTTCTCCTCGTTCGATCAGCATTTCCTCCAGTCGCACCACCGGATCACCGTCGGCGTCGACGTATTCGGTCTCCAGCGTTACGACGCGCATCGATCCGCCGCGCTTGCCCTCGCGCCGCGCGTCGTCGACGACGCGCCGCGTGCCGACGACGTGGTCGCCTGCAATCAGGGGTCGAAGGTATGTCCACTTCACCGAGCCGACCACCACTCGTTCGAGCGCCAGGCCGAGCGTTTCGACAAACCTGCGCTGGTCGCGCTGGTGTCCGGCGACGACCGTGTGGGTCAAAGTCGCGGGGACATCGGCGAATCCGGCGGCGTGCGCGGCGGCCCGGTCCGTGTGGGCGGGATCGGTGGTGAACGTCGCACGGGCGAACTCACGAATCTTGCCGCGCTCGACGTCGTACTCGACTCGGTCCACCTCGCCGCAGTGGAGTGGTTCTGGCATCACGGTCCTCCTCTTTTGGACTGACCTATAGTATCATTTGGCCTAAATATGTGAGGAGGGGTTCTATGGAGCTCGCTGATTCCCCGGACGAAGCCCGGTTCCGCGCAGAAGTCCGAGAATGGGCCGAGAACGCAGTCACGACGTTGCCCTGGCCCGAACCGGTGGATCTGGTCGACAAGGTCCCGTTCTGGCGACAATGGCAGCGGTTGCTCTTCGACGCCGGCTACGGAGGAATGTCGTGGCCGAAGGAGTACGGCGGGCAGGCTGCCGACCCCATTCGCAAAGCCATCTTCACCGAGGAGATGGATCGCGTGGGCGCGCCGGAGCGACTGAACACGATCGGTGAGGACTTCGCCGGTCCCACCATCATCGACTTCGGCACACCGGCCCAGAAGGAACGGTTCCTCCGCCCGATCCTCACCGGAGACGAGATCTGGTGCCAGTTGTTCTCCGAACCGGAGGCCGGGTCCGACCTCGCGTCACTGCGCACCAAGGCCACGAAGGTCGACGGCGGATGGAAGATCAACGGGCAGAAGATCTGGACCAGCCGCGCTCACATCGCGGCTCATGCCATCCTGCTCGCGCGCACGGGCGGGGGGCCACGTCACAAGGGCATCACCTTCTTCCTCGTCCCCATGGACAGCGAGGGAATCACGGTTCGCCCGCTCGCTCATATGCTCGGTGAGGCCGAATTCAACGAGGTCTTTCTCGACGACGTGTTCATCCCCGACGATCTCGTCGTCGGCGACGTCGACGGCGGGTGGAAGGTGGCCATGGGCACGCTCGCCTACGAGCGAGTGGCGATCGCCACCGGCCGGGTCAACACCAAACGGGCCGTCGACGACATCGTCGGCGACATCGCAGAGATGACCGACGAGTCCGGCCGCCCGCTCGGTTCGGATCCGGTGATCCGGCAGAAGGTCGCGGACCTCTACGGCCGCGCGCTCGTGCACTATCTCATCGGCCAGCGCGTGATCACCTTGGCGGCGAACGACGGCCCACCCGGTCCGGTGACGTCGATCGGCAAGCTGTTCTTCTGCCCGCTCGTCGAAGAACTGGCGGATTTCCGTCTGTCCCTCGAGCCCGCCGGCGGCCAGTTCGCGCTCGACGACGAGCAGCAGCGAACGTCGCGCTGGCTCCGGCTGGCGTATCAGGCGCGCGGCACCGCCATCGCCGGTGGTTCCACCTTCATCCAGCGCAACATCGTCGCCGAGCGCATGCTCGAGATGCCGAGGAGCTGACAATGTCCGACTACACGTGGGTCCCCACTGCCGACTACGTCGACAACGCCAACGTCACGCGGCTCGCCCGCGCGCACGGCCTCGGCGGCCTGGACGAGTTGCGTGCCCGTTCCGTCGCCGACGTGCGGTGGTACTGGGATGCGGTGGTCCGTGATCTCGAGCTGCCGTTCCACGTGCCGTATCGCGAAGTTCTCGACACCTCGCGCGGCATCGAGCATCCCGACTGGTTCGTCGGCGGACGGACGAACGTCGTCGATGCGTGCCTGCGGCGCTGGGCCGCGGATCCGGTGGCCGCCGATCGGCTCGCCGTCGTGCACGAGGCGGAGGACGGCACTGTCCGCACGCTGACATATCGCGAGCTGGAGGCGGAGGTGGAGCGTGCGGCCGCGGGACTGCGGGAGCTGGGAGTGGGCCGGGGCGACGCTGTCGCCTTGTTCCTGCCGATGATTCCGGAGGCCGTCGTGTCGGTGTACGCGGTCGCCCGGCTCGGTGCGGTTCTCGTGCCGCTGTTCTCGGGGTTTGCGCCCAGCGCGATCGCGTCCCGCATTCAGGATGCGGATGCGAAAGTGGTGGTCGTTGCGGACGGCACCGTACGCCGGGGCAAGTCGGTCGCGATGAAGCCGGCCCTCGACGAGGCCCTGAGGACCTGCCCCACGGTGAAGTCGGTGGTCGTGGTCGACAACCTCGGTGCCGGAGCAGGATCGGGTGAGCACGAGATGTCCTGGACCGGACTGCGCGCGAGCCGTGATGCGGGTCCGATCGAGGCGATGGACGCCTCCGAGCCGTTCGCGCTGGCCTACACGTCCGGCACGACCGGCAAGCCCAAGGGCGCCGTTCACACCCACGCCGGGTTCCTGGTGAAGACGGCGAGCGAAGTGGCGTACTCGTTCGATCTGAAGCCGGGCGGAGTGTTCTGCTGGATCACCGACATGGGCTGGATCATGGGTCCGTTGTCGATCGTCGGCACGCATGCCAACGGGGGGACGCTGCTGCTGTACGAGGGCTCACCGGACGTACCGGACCGGGACCGGCTGTGGCAGCTGACCGAACGGCATCGAGTGACGATGCTCGGAGTCTCGCCGACGCTCATCCGGACGCTGCGCGGGCAGGGAAGCGATGTCGCCGCACGGTACGACCTGTCCTCGGTGCACACGATCGGCTCGACCGGGGAGCCGTGGGACCCGGACTCGTACGAGTGGCTCGCACGCGAGGTGTTCGGTGGCCGCGTCCCGATCATCAACTTCTCCGGCGGTACCGAGGTCGGCGGATCGTTCCTCGCACCGTATCCGGTGCAGCCGATCCGCAGCTGCTCGCTGGGCGGTCCGTCGCTGGGCATGGACGTCGACGTCGTCGACGATGCTGGCCGTCCGCTGCGCGGTGAACAGGGCGAGCTGGTGTGCCGGCAGCCGTGGCCGTCGATGACCCGCGGGGTCTGGAAGGACGAGGAGCGGTACCTCGAGGCGTACTGGTCGACGTTCCCCGGTATGTGGCGGCACGGAGACTATGCGCTTGTCGACAGCGACGGGCAGTGGTACATCCGGGGCCGGTCCGACGACGTCATGAACGTGGCCGGCAAGCGCCTGGCTCCGGCGGAAGTCGAGGCGGTCCTGACCGCGCACCCGGCCGTGTCGGAGGCCGCGGCGGTCGGTGTCCCGGACCCGAAGAAGGGGGAAACGGTCTGGGCGTTCTGGGTGCCCCGCCCGGAGGCGGACGGGACGGACATCTCGGGGGAGCTGGCCGCCAGTGTGGCCGCAGAGCTGGGTAAGCCGTTTGCGCCCAGCGTGGTTCATCGGGTGTCGCGTCTGCCGAAGACGCGGTCGGCGAAGATCTTGCGCCGCGCGGTGCGAGCGGCGGCGTTGGGCACCGATCCCGGTGACTTGTCCGGTGCCGAGAATCCGGAGGCGGTGGAGGAGATCCGCGCCGTGGTGACCGGCGCCGAGCCGGGCGCCGTACGAACGTAGGCAACACGATGGCCGCCCGTACCGAAGTGGTACGGGCGGCCATCGTTTCTGTCCGGTGAGGGGACGCCCGCGAGCCTGGGCAGGGGCGTCGCTCAGGACTCCTGGTCCAGTGGAATGTCGGTTCGCTCTTCGAACTCCCGGATCGACTCGGCGTACGAGTGGACGTGGCGGCTCATGCGACGGACCGCAGCATCGGGGTCGCGGTCTCGGATCGCTCTGGTGACCGAACGATGCGCCTTCACGGTGATCTCGCGGACCTTCTCGTCGATGAAACCCTCGTTCTCGGTGGCAGCGTAGATGGCACGGGACAGCGAGATCATCAGACCCGACAGCAGTTCGTTGTGGCTCGCGCTGGCCACGGCGATGTGCCAGTCGACGTTGGCCTGGAGGAACGCGTCGAGCTTGTCGCCGGCGGCCGCGATGTCCTCGTTCGCGGCGTCGAGCCGCGCGAGATCCTCGTCGGTCCGATGACGGGCGGCCAGTTGCGCGCAGAACGGTTCGATCGCCTCACGCGTTTCGAGCAGCGCACCCAGGCGGATCTGGCGTCCTCGGATGAGCAGCGCCACGGTGTCGGCCATCGACTGCTCGCCGGGTCGCTGGACGAAGGCACCCCCGGCGCGTCCCGCCTTGATTCGTACCAGGCCCTGTACCTCGAGGATGCGCAGAGCCTCGCGCACCGTGGTCCGGCTCATCTTCGTCTGGACGACGAGTTCGCGTTCCGGGGGAAGCGGGGTCCCTTCGGTGTATTCGCCGCTGAGGATGCGTTCGCGCAGCTCGTTGGCAAGAACATCCGACGCCTTGGGAACCTCCATCGGAGTCAGCTGGATGGAGGAACGTCCGGTCCGGGTCGTACTCGGTGCGGCTGGTGACATGACTCCCCGCCCTCTCTGGTCTAACGGTCAGACCTAATATACCATCGAATCGTCGCTGCATTCATCTTGCAGGGTATTCCCCGACTCATCGAGAGGACCAGTTCCATGCGTTGGGAGCTGTCAGAAGAGCAGGAAATGTTCACCGAAGCCCTCGGCGGCTGGCTCGAGCGATTCGCGGCACCCGCGAACGTGCGGAAGTGGGGCGAAGCGGGTGAACCTGCAGAGTTCGAGCGCAGGTTCGTGGACGAGGGGTGGTTCTCGGCCGGTCTGCCGGAGGACATGGGCGGACAGGGCGGCGGTCTGCTCGAGCTCGCGCTGACCGCCGAGGCGCTGGGCCGGTATGCCGCACCGGCGAGCGCGTGGACCGCCTCGGTGCTCGCGGCCCCTCTGTTGCCGCCTGATGTCGCCGACGCGGCACTCACCGGTGGCGAATTCGCTTCCCTGGCAGTCGATTCCAGTCGCCCCCTCGGGCTCCGCGATGCCGTGCGCGTCGACGAGCGAGGGGTGCTGACCGGTCGCGTGTCCGCCGTGCTCGGCGCCGAACGGGCCGCCCGGCTCGTCGTCCCCGCCGACGACGGCGACGGAACGGCCCTCTACCTCGTCCGGGTCGCAGACCCGGGCGTCACTGTCACGCCGCGGCGCTTCCTCGATCCGTCCCGGGGCGCGGCCGACCTCCGGTTCGAGAACGTCGTCGCGCAGCGCCTCGACGTCGACGCGCCGGCCGCGCTGACCGACGCGGGATTGCGCGCCGCCGTGCTCGTCTCCGCGGACGCGCTCGGCGCGATGGAGCGGATGCTGCACTTGGCAGTGGACTACAGCCGAACACGCCACCAGTTCGGTGTGCCGATCGGTTCCTTCCAGGCGATGAAGCACGCTGCCGCAACGATTCTCGTGTCCGTGGAGGCTGCTCGGTCCATCGCCTACTATGCCGCGGCCTCGGTGGACCTCGGGCTCGGGGAGCGCGCGATGCATGCGGCGATCGCGAAGGCGCAGGTGACCCGGAGCGCGGTCCAGGCCGCCGACAGTGCCCTCGTGATGCACGGCGCGATCGGCTACACGTGGGAGCACGACCTGCAGCTGTTCTACAAGCGCGCCAAGCTCGACGAGAAGCTGTTCGGTAGCCCGGAGGTGTGGAACGAGCGTCTCGCTCGGGATCTGCCTCTTCTGCCGGCGGCCGGCCGAGTCACCGTTGACTAAATGGTCTGTCCTTTAGTAACTTAATGCCAAACGGTAGCGACGACGACGGGACTGTGTTGTGGACTTCGATCTGACCGAGGATCAGGCAACGATCCGAGATGCGGTACGAGAACTCGCCGGCAAGTTCGACGAGCAGTACTGGGTGGAGAAGGATGCCGCCCACGAATTCCCCACGGAGTTCTACGACGCGTTCGCCAAGGGTGGCTGGCTGGGCATCACCACCCCCGAGGAGTACGGCGGACACGGCCTGGGCATCACCGAGGCCTCGATCCTGCTGCAGGAGGTCGCCGCGTCCGGCGCCGGTATGAACGGCGCCAGCTCGATGCACCTGTCGATCTTCGGCATGCACCCGGTGATCGTGCACGGCTCCGAGGAACTCAAGCAGCGCACCCTGCCGCGGATCGTCAACGGAGACCTGCACGTGTGCTTCGGGGTCACCGAGCCCGGCGCGGGCCTGGACACCACCAAGATCACCACCTTCGCGCGGCGCGACGGCGACAAGTACATCGTCAACGGACGCAAGGTGTGGATCTCGAAGGCGATGGAGTCGGAGAAGATTCTCCTGCTCACCCGCACCACCAAGTTCGAGGACGTGACGAAGAAGACCGACGGTCTCACGCTCTTCCTCACCGACCTGGACCGGACGAAGGTCGAGATCCGCCCTATCAAGAAGATGGGCCGCAACGCCGTCACCTCCAACGAGTTGTTCATCGACGGCCTCGAGATCCCCGTCGAGGATCGGGTCGGCGAGGAGGGCAAGGGCTTCAAGTACATCCTCGACGGGCTCAACCCGGAACGGATGCTCGTCGCTTCGGAGGCCCTCGGCATCGGCCGTGCCGCCCTGCACCGCGCCACCCAGTACGCCACCGACCGTGAGGTGTTCGGCCGCCCGATCGGCATGAACCAGGGCATCCAGTTCCCCCTCGCGGATTCCCTCGCCCACCTCGACGCCGCCGAGCTCGTCCTGCGCAAGGCGACCTGGCTCTACGACAACGGCCGCCCCTGTGCACGCGAGGCCAACATGGCCAAGTACCTGTGCGCCGACGCCGGCTTCCAGGCCGCCGACCGTGCCCTGCAGACCCACGGCGGCATGGGCTACTCGGAGGAATACCACGTCGCGCGCTACTTCCGTGAGGCGCGCCTGACCCGCATCGCACCGCTGAGCCAGGAAATGGTTCTCAACTACCTCGGCGAGCACGTGCTCGGCCTTCCCAGGAGCTACTGATGTTCGAACTCACCGGAAGATCCGCCCTCGTGACCGGCGCGGGCAGCGGCATCGGCGCCTCCGTGGCGCACGCCTACGCCGCCGCCGGCGCTGCCGTCCTCGTCACCGATGTCAACGAGGACGCGGCCGCCGCCGTCGCCGCGGAGATCATTGCCGCCGGCGGTACCGCCAAATCCGCCGTGCTCGACGTCCGCAACGCCGCGCAGGCCGCCGCGGCGGCGGAACAGGCCGCCGCACTCGGTGGCGGCGTCGTCCACATCCTGGTCAACAACGCCGGGGCCATCGCACCGGCGATGTTCCCGAATCTCGAGGAAGACGACTTCCGCCGCATCGTCGACATCCACCTCGTCGGCAGCTACGTGTGCAGCAAAGCCGTGCTGCCCTATCTGCCGAAGGACGGCACCGGGCGCATCATCAACGTCACCTCCGCCGCCGGCCTGCAGGGCACCATCGGCCAGGCCAACTACGGGGCGGCCAAGGCGGGCATCATCGGCCTGACCAAGTCGCTGGCCCGCGAGCTCGCCCGCAAACAGGTCACCGTCAATGCCATTGCGCCCCTTGCGGCCACGCCGATGACCGAGAACATCCGCAGCAACGACAAGCTCGCGGCCAAGACCCTCGAGCGTGTCGCGCTGAGGCGCTGGGCCGAGCCGAACGAGATCTCGGCCAGCTTCGTGTTCTTCGCCTCCGACGGCGCCTCGTACATCACGGGCCAGGTGTTGCCCGTCGACGGTGGAACGGTGATCTGATGACCAACGCAACCAACCCGTTCCAGCGCTCCGCGCGCGAGGTGATCATCGCCGAAGCGGCTCGTACCCCGATGGGCCGATCCCACGCCGAACGCGGGTGGTTCCGCGATACGCATCCGAACGAGATGCTCGGCGCGGTCTACACGGATCTGATCCGCCGCAGTGGTCTGGCCCCGGCGGCAGTGGAGGACCTCGTCGTTGGTTGCACCGCGCCCTTCGGTGAGCAGTCCCGCAACATCGGCCGCAACGCATGGTTGCAGGCCGGATACCCGCCCGAGGTGCCGGCCGTCGTCCTCGACCGCCGTTGCGGCTCCGCGCAGACCGCGGTCGAGATGGGTGCCGCCCTCGTCGGGTCCGGCACGCACGACCTCGTCATCGCCGGCGGCGTCGAGCACATGGGCCACGTGCCGATCAACTCCCCGGCCAAGATCTCCGAGCTCTACGGCGATCCGTGGCCGGCCGAGCTGCGGGAGAAGTACGACTTCGTGCACCAGGGCGAGAGCGCCGAGCTCATCGCCGACCGGTGGGGCATCACCCGGCAGGAGATGGACGAATTCGCCGTCCGATCCCATCGTCTGGCGACCGAGGCCATCGAGGCCGGGCGGTTCGACGAAGAGATGATCCCCCTCGAGCTCGACGGCGAGGTCCGCAGGACCGATCAGACCGTCCGGCCCGGCACGAGCCTGGACACCCTGGCCGGTTTGAGGACCGCGTTCCGGGAGAACGGCCGGATCACCGCCGGCAGTTCGTCGCCGATCTCGGACGGCGCGGCCGGTGTCCTGCTCGCGTCCCGGGACGCGGTCGATACCCACGGCCTGCGCGCCCGCGCCCGGATCCTCGACCAGACCACGGTCGGAGTCGACCCGATCATCATGCTCACCGGTCCGATTCCGGCAACGCAGAAGCTGCTCGACCGCAACGGGATGACGATCGACGACATCGACCTCTTCGAGATCAACGAGGCGTTCGGTTCCGTGGTCCTGGCCTGGGAGCGCGAGCTCAAGCCCGACCTGGACCGGGTCAACGTCAACGGCGGCGCGATCGCGCTCGGGCACCCGGTCGGTGCCACCGGCGCCCGTCTCATCGCGACGATCGTCGCCGAACTCGAACGTCGCGACGCCGAAATCGGGCTGGTCACCATGTGCTGCGGTGGCGGACTCGGAACCGCCACCCTGATTCAACGGATCGACTGATGATCGACCTCACGCCCCACGTCCGGGCCGGCGACGGAATCTGGTGGAGCCAGACGAGCGCGGAACCCACCCCGCTCGTCCACGCCCTGCTCGACCAGCTCCCGTCGATCGGCGCGGTCCGGGCGTTCGTGGGACTGACCTGGGACCGCCGACTCACCGAGCAGACCCCGGACGAATTGTCCGTCGTCTCCTACGGTGGGCTGGGTGAACTGCGCCGGCTCAGCCAACGGGACCGGCTCGAGGTCGTGCCCTGCCACTACGCGGCGTTGCCCCGGCTGTTCGCCGAGCACCGCCTGCCGTGCGACGTCGGGTTCGTGCAGGTCGCTCCTCCCGACGCCGACGGCAACTGCTCGCTCGGCGTCGGCGTCGACTACGTCGCCGACGCACTCGAGCACACCCCCGTCCTGATCGCTGAGATCAATCAGCGCATGCCGAGAACCCACGGTGCACCCGCGATCCCGCTGTCGCGGTTCGCGGCGGTCGTCGAGACCGACCGGCCGCTGCTCGAAGCGCCCGACCGTGAGCCCGCCGCCGTCGAGACGGCGATCGCCCGGCACGTCGCCGGCCTCGTCGAGGACGGTGACACCATCCAGGTCGGCGTGGGCACGCTGCCCTCGGCGGTGCTGGCGGCCCTGGAAGGACATCGGGACCTCGGTCTGCACTCCGGCATGATCTCCGATGCGGTGCTGCGGCTGATCGACAAGGGCGTGCTGACCGGTGCGCGCAAACAGATCGACGTCGGACGCCACGTCACCGGGGCGGCGCTGGGCACGGCCACCCTGTACGAGCGTCTGCCGCATCTGCCGGTGGAATTCCGTCCCGCCAGCTATACCCATGCGCCGCAGGTGCTCTCGCAGTTGACCGCGCTCGTGTCGATCAACTCCGCCATCGAGGTCGACCTCACCGGGCAGGTGGGGGCGGAGCAGGCCGGAGCCGCCTACGTCGGCGCGGTCGGCGGCCAGGTGGACTTTTCCCGGGCCGCGGCCCTGACCGGTGGCCGCTCGATCATCGCGCTGCGGTCCACCGCGCGCGGCCGCTCGTCGATCAAGCCGGCCCTCGAGTTCGGCTCCGTCACCACGGCGCGCGCCGACGTGGACTACGTCGTCACCGAGCACGGCGTCGCCGAACTGCGGGGCTGTTCGCTCGTGGAACGGGCCCGACGAATGATTGCGGTCGCAGCCCCGGAACATCGTGAGCACCTGGACATCGCACTGACCGAGCACGACCTTGCTTCGTAGCGGAGCGAGCGGAAACGAGGAGTGAACGCCATGACGCGTCCCCAATGGGTACAGATCCGAGAAGTCGGTCCGCGCGACGGCTTCCAGAACGAGCCGGAGACCATCCCGACCGACGACAAGGTGCGGCTGATCAACGCCCTGGGTCGTGCCGGCCTGAAGCGGATCGAGGTCGCCAGTTTCGTGCGGCCCGACGTCATTCCGCAACTGTCGGACGGGGTGGAGGTGCTCAGCCGCATCGACGTGCCCGACGACGGGAGGCTGATGGTCCTCGTGCCGAACAGCAAGGGCCTGGACAACGCGCTGAAGGTTCGCGACACCTTCCACGAGGTCGCGATCTTCGTCAGCGCGTCCGAAACCCACAACAAGAAGAACGTCAACCGCACCGTCGACGAAACCATGGCGGACAACGACATCATGGCTCGCCGGATCGTCGCCGAGGGCCTGCACTGCGCCGCGGTCATCGCGACGTCGTTCGGATGCCCCTTCGAGGGCAAGGTGGAGTTGAAGCGGGTGTTGGACCTGGCGGAGCGATTCGCCGAATCCGGAGCCACGGAGATCGGCTTCGGTGACACTACCGGCATGTGCAATCCGGCCTATGCCTCGGAGTTCTTCGCCGCGGCCATCGAACGTCTGCCCGGCGTCGAGGTCACCGCGCACTTCCACAACACCCGCGGCCAGGGCCTCGCGAACGCGTTCGCCGCGCTCGAGGCGGGATGCGCGAGCTTCGAGTCGAGCTTCGGTGAACTGGGCGGCTGCCCCGTCCCGGTGGGGTCGACCGGCAACATCGCCACCGAGGACCTGGTGAGCATGTTCCACGAAATGGGTGTGGACACCGGCCTCGACCTCGACCTGGTCATCGACGCCGCTCGCGAGGCTCAGCAGGTGCTGGGCCGCAAGCTCACCAGCCACTCGATCGTGGCCGGCCCGATCCAGTGGGCCGCGGGCGTGCGCTGACGCCCTCGTCCCCGGTACGACTTCGACATCAGAACCGACAACACGGAGTGAAATCATGAGCAATCGAGTCGCATTCGTCACGGGCGGCGCGCAGGGCATCGGCAAGGGAATCTCCGATGCGCTGGGTGCCGCGGGCTTCCGCGTCGCGGTCGCCGACCTCAACCTCGAGGCCGCGGAGGAGACCGCGGCCGCCATCCGCGAGGCCGGAGGCCAGGCAATGGCCGTTCCGGTCGACGTGACGGACACCGAGTCCGTGCAGGCGGCGGTCAAGCAGGTCGCCGAGCAGTTCGGCCCCGTCGAGATCGTCGTCAACAACGCCGGGTGGGACGACTTCATGCCGTTCGTGAAGACCGACGAGGCGTTCTGGGACCGGATTCTCGAGATCAACTTCAAGGGCCAGCTGCGAGTCGTCCAGGCGACCCTGCCGGGCATGGTCGAGCAGGGCTGGGGGCGCGTCATCAACATCGGTTCGGACGCCGGACGCGTCGGCTCGTCGCTCGAAGCGGTGTACTCGGGTGCCAAGGGCGGCATCATCGCGTTCACCAAGACCCTCGCGCGGGAGGTCGCCACGAAGGGCGTCACCGCCAACACGGTGTGCCCCGGTCCGACGGACACCCCGGCCCTGCGCAAGTTCGCCGACAACTCCGGCCAGGAAGCCGACAAGGTGATCGCCGGCATGACCCGCGCGGTGCCGATGAAGCGGCTCGGCAAGGCCACCGACATCGGCGCCGCCGTGGCGTTCTTCGCCTCCGACGAGGCGGAGTTCGTCACCGGCCAGACCTTGTCCGTCAGTGGTGGTCTGACGATGGCCTGACGGTCATCGGTCGGTTCTCACCCCGACAGCGCGGTCCGGAGCCTATCCGGCCGCGCTGTCGTGCGTCGCGGTCCGTTAACGATCGTTTGCAGGAGAGCTTATGATCGGTATATGACGAATAATTGCGATACAACGGATTTCGTGGAATGGACCTCGCTCGGCGAGTACGCGGACATTCGGTACGAGCACAGCGGCGACGGGATCGCAAAGATCACGATCTGCCGTCCGGAGGTGCGCAACGCGTTCCGGCCGCAGACGTTGATGGAGATCTCCGACGCGTTGGTCGATGCCCGGGAGGACTCCTCGATCGGTGTCATCGTGCTGACCGGGGAGGGGCCCGATGCATTCTGCTCGGGCGGGGATCAGCGGGTGCGTGGCGACACCGGCTACCTCACCGAGCCGGGCAAGGCCGGCGGCGTGGGGCGCTTCCACGTCACCGACCTGCAGATCCAGATCCGCCGACTGCCGAAGCCGGTGGTGGCCATGGTGGCCGGGTATGCGATTGGTGGCGGGCACATCCTGCATCTGGTGTGCGATCTGACGATCGCAGCGGACAACGCCCGCTTCGGCCAGGTGGGTCCCAAGGTCGGTTCCTTCGACGGCGGGTACGGCGCGGGTCTGCTCGCGGAGTTGGTCGGGGTGAAGAAGGCCAAGGAGATCTGGTTCCTGTGCCGCCAGTACGACGCGCAGCAGGCCCGGGAGATGGGGCTGGTCAACACCGTAGTCCCGTTGGCCGATCTCGAGCGCGAAACCGTCCAGTGGTGCCGCGAGATGCTCGAGCTCTCCCCCTTCGCGCTGCGCCTGATGAAGGCCAGCTTCAATGCGGCGGAGGACGGCATGGCCGGCATCCAGCAGCTCGCCCACGATGCGAATCTGCTGTTCTACTCCACGGAAGAGGCGAAGGAAGGGCGGGAGGCGTACAAGGCGAAGCGCCGGCCTGAGTTCGAGAAGTTCCCGCGTCGGCCCTGACCTTCCATTTCGGTCCAACAATTAGTATGGTTGGGTCATTGTTGGACCGAACAGGATGGTGTGCATGTCGGAAACCGCTACGCCCGCAGTCGCATGGAGTGACGTCGACGCCGGTGTCATGACGATCACGCTCCAGCGCCGGCCCGCGAACGCCCTGGGCCTGCCGATCATCGACGGCCTGAACGCGGCGCTGGACGCCGCCGATGCCGACGGTTCGGTGAAAGTGATCGTCGTCCGATCGGACATCCCCAGCTTCTTCGCTGCAGGGGCGGACATCAAGCACATGTCGTCAGTGGACGCGGAGTCGTTCACCGCCTACGGCGATCGGCTCCGCGGGGCGCTAGACCGGCTCGCGTCCGCCGACCGGATCACGATCGCCGCGGTGGACGGCCTCGCGCTCGGGGGCGGCCTCGAACTCGCAATGGCCTGCACCCTGCGGGTCGGCGGTGCGGACGCGAAGTTCGGGCTTCCCGAGGTCAAACTCGGCCTCATCCCTGGCGCCGGCGGTACCCAACGTCTCCCACGCCTCGTGGGCCGGGGCCGAGCGCTCGACATCATGCTGACCGCCCGCCAGATCTCCGCCGACGAGGCACACGCGATCGGGCTGATCGACCGGCTCGTCGACGCCGGCGGCGCGACGGACGCGGCGCTCGCCCTCGCGGCCGAGCTGTGCACGATGTCGCTGCCCGCGCAGCGCGCCGTCATCCGGACCGTCGACGCGTCCTTCGACACGCCGCTCGACGAGGGCTTCCGCTTCGAGGTCGCCCAGGAACAGGACCTGTTCGAGAGCGGGGAGGCGAAGGAGGGCATCACCGCGTTCCTCGAGAAGCGCACCCCGCGCTTCGCCTGAGCGCCGTGCCGTCCGGGTCCGCCGGGCGCGGAGCGATCGCACTCGCACTGTCGCTGGTCTACCTGATCTGGGGGTCGATCTACCTCGCGATCCGCCTGGTGATCGAGGAGGTGCCGCCCCTCGGCTCGATGGGTGCGCGCTTCCTTCTCGCCGCCCTGCTGATGGCCGTGTTCCTCGCCGTCCGTGGCGGCTGGAGGCGGCTGCTCGTCACCCGGCGTGAGGCCGGCGGGGCCGCGTTCCTCGGGGTCCTGCTGCTCGCGTGTGGAAACGGCTTGACGTCGGTGGGCCAGTTGCACGGTGTGCCCTCCGGAGTGACGGCGCTTCTCGTCGCGATGGTGCCCGTGTGGATCTGCCTCTACCGTTCCGTGTCCGGCGACCGCCCGCGAGCTCTCGAACTGGCCGGCGTCGGGGTGGGCCTCGTCGGCCTGGCCGTGCTGGTGCTGCCGACCGGAAGTGAGCGTTCGAGCCTTCCGCTGGTCGGTGTGGCGGTCATCGTGCTGTCGAGTCTGTCGTGGTCGTTCGGCTCCTGGATCAAGCCGAGGCTCTGGTTGCCGCAGGACGTGTACGTGGGCGCGACGTATCAACTCCTGGCGGCCGGTGCGGCGATGATGCTGGCGTCGGTGGTTACCCGCGAGCGCTTCGGAGGTGAGATCGGACTGCGGGCCTGGGGCGCGTTCGGCTACCTCGTGGTCTTCGGCTCGGTCGTCGGATTCACCGCGTACGCGTGGCTGCTGCACCATGCACCGCTTCCGCTGGTGGCCACCCACACGTACGTGAACCCCGTGGTGGCCGTCGCCCTCGGATCCGTCGTCCTGTCCGAGCCGGTCACTCCTGCGCTGGTCGTCGGTGGCGTCGTGGTCCTGGTGTCCGTCGTGTTGGTGGTGAGTGCGCAGGCTCGGTCCCGGCGTGGGCGCGCTGCCGACCGCTCGGGGGAGACGAGCATGGTCCGCGACTGAGCTGGAGCATTCCGGGTGTTCTGGGAAGCTTCCCTGAACAACGCGAAGGTATTATTATCGGACCAAATTCGGGAAGGTGCAGCAATGACGCAGAACGGCACGAAACGCTCGTTCACGGGTCCGCTGTCGGGTCTGAAGGTGGTCGAAATCGGTTCGATCGGCCCGGGGCCGTTCTGCGCCATGCTGCTGGCCGATCTCGGTGCGGACGTGGTGCGGGTCGACCGCGCCACCGGCGCAGGGTTGGTCAGGCCGAATGCAGAGTTCCGCACCGAACTGCTGCACCGGGGACGTCGTTCGCTTGCCGTCGATCTCAAGCACCCGGACGGAGCGGAGGTGGTGCTGTCGCTCGTAGCGGACGCCGACGTGCTGATCGAGGGCTTCCGCCCCGGCGTCACCGAGCGGCTCGGGATCGGACCGGACGACTGTGCCCAGCGCAATCCGCGGCTGATCTACGGTCGCATGACGGGCTTCGGGCAGGACGGCCCTCTCGCGCAGCACGTCGGTCACGACATCAACTACGTGGCACTCAGTGGTGTCCTGTCGCTGATCGGACGCCACGGTCACCCGCCCACCCCGCCGCTCAGCCTGATCGGTGACTTCGGCGGTGGCGGAATGCTTCTCGCCATGGGAGTGCTGTCTGCACTCTACGAGAGGCAACGTTCGGGCACCGGGCAGGTGATCGACGCCTCGATGGTGGAAGGAGCCGCCCTCCTTGCGACGCCGTTCTTCGGCTTCACACAGAGCGGGTCGTGGAACCGTGAACGCGGCACGAACCTCGTCGACAGCGGCGCACCCTTCTACGACGCCTACGAGACCGCCGACGGCAAATGGCTCTCGGTCGGCGCGCTCGAACCGCACTTCTACGCCGACCTCGTAGCCCTGCTGGGCCTGCCCGACGATCTGCCGGATCAGAACGACCGCGCGCAATGGCCGCAGATGAAGAAGGTCTTCGCCGACGCCGTACGGGGCCGCGCCCTCGCGGAGTGGCTCGACGCGGCCGAAGGACACACGCCGTGCATCGCGCCCGTCCTCGACGTCGACGAGGCACCGTCGCATCCCCACCATGTCGCCCGCGGGACCTTCGTCGAGGTCGACGGACTCGTCCAACCGGCCCCCGCGCCCCGATTCAGCCGGACGGCGGCGGCAGTGGACCGCCGTCCGCCGACTCCGGGGGAGCACACCACCGAGATCCTGACCGACTGGGGAATCGACCCCGACCGCACCGACCAATGGCTGCGCTCGGGCGCGGTACGACACGCCCCCGCCGAAGCCTGACCGATCACACGAACTCACGGCGCCCACCTGGAACCGCCGGACCGAAGAAGGAGTGAACCCGTGACCGAGCCCACGACATGGGAAACGTTCACGCTCGAGCGACCCGAACCCGGGATCGCCGTCGTGACGCTGAACCGTCCCGAACGAATGAACTCGATGACGAACACGATGTTCGTCGAACTCGAGAAAGTGGCGTTGCACCTCGACCACGAGGACGACCTGCGGGTCGTGATCCTCACCGGAGCCGGCAAGGCATTCTGCGGCGGGTTCGATCTCGACGACGCCGAAGGGCTGTCGTCGTTGACGCCGATGGGGATGCTCGATCAGCAGGAGCTGGCGGCGCGGGCGCTCTCGGCGATCCGCAACATCCGCGTTCCGGTGATCGCGGCGGTCAACGGCGCGGCGGCCGGTGGAGGACTGTCCCTGTCCCTGGCTGCCGACATCCGGATCGGCTCGCCGGCCGCGCGGTTCAACGCGGCGTTCGTGCGAATCGGCCTCTCGGCTGGGGACCTGGGCGCCTCCTGGCACCTCACCCGGCTGATCGGCCCGGCGCGGGCCGCGGAGTTCGCCTACACGGGCCGATTCATCGAGGCCGTCGAGGCGGAGTCGCTCGGGCTGCTGAACGCGGTGGTTCCCGCCGAGTCGCTGCTCGACGAGGCGCTCGTGATGGCGCGCCTCATCTGCGCGAACTCGCCTGCCGGCGTGCAGCTATCGAAACGCGCACTGCACGCGAACATGGAGGTGTCGTCCTACGCCGCGGCGCTCGAACTGGAGAACCGTGGCCAGGCGCTGCTCACCCGTGGTGAGGACATGCCCGAAGCGCTGGCCGCGTTCAAGGACAAGCGCAGCCCGAAGTTCACGGGCCGGTGATCGACATGACGCAGATGGACACGCGGGAAAATACGTCCGTGCTGAGCAACTACGAGCCACCCCGGCTGGAGACCCTCACCCTCGAGGTGCTCGAGGGCAAGATCGCCGTTCTCACGATCAACCGGCCCGACCGGATGAACTCGATGGTCGTGAAGATGTTCGAAGAGTTCAACACGGCCGCCTACGCATTGCGCGACACCGACGCGCGGGCACTGATCATCCGCGGTGCGGGCGAGCGGGCGTTCTGCGCCGGGTTCGACCTGGACGAGATCAGTGTGATCACCGAAATGGGCGTGCGCGAGTTCCTGAAATTCCAGGAGACCGCGACCGGAGGCCTTGCTGCGCTGCGGCATCTGCCGTTCCCGGTCATCGCGGCGATCCACGGCGCTGCCTCCGGCGGCGGTATGTCGCTCGCCCTCGCCGCCGACATCCGGCTCGTCGCCCCGACCGCGAAATTCAACGCGGCCTTCGTCAAGGTGGGGTTGTCCGTCGGGGAACTCGGCACCTCCTGGCAACTGACCCGCCTTGTCGGGCCGGGCCGGGCGGCGGAGATCGCGTACACGGCGCGCTTCGTCGGCGCCGAGGAGGCGGTCCGGATCGGGCTGGCCAACCGCGTGGTGCCGAGCGAGAACCTCTTCGACGAAGCCGTCGCACTGGCCGAGACGATCGCGACGAATTCTCCCGGCGGGATCCGGATGTCGAAGCGCGCGTTGCAGCGGAACCAGGAGGTGACCTCGTACGCGGCGGCGCTCGAGTTGGAGAACCGGGGGCAGGCGCTACTGACCCGATGCGCTGACATGCCGGAAGCGCTGGCCGCATTCAAGGAGAAGCGCGCTCCGCGTTTCACCGGGGCGTAGACGTCGACGAACGACTGCGTGCAGCGATCGGGGCCGGGCGGCGCGGCCGGCGGCACAATCTGATGGAGGCGAGAATATGACCTGGGAATGGACTCCCGACACCCTCGGCGCGCTAGAACGATTTCTGCGTGAGCGGGGTATCACAGATGGACCGCTGACGACGTCGCGTATCGGTGACGGGCATTCCAATCTGACGTTCCTGGTGTCCGACGGGGTACGTCGGGTGATCGTCCGTCGACCGCCCCCGCCGCCCGTCCCGCCGGGTGCTCACGACATGCTGCGGGAGGCTCGGCTCGTCGGTGCACTCGCCGGCAGCGGCGTGCCGGTGGCGGCCGTTCTTGCCGTCGGTCAGACGGGCGACGTGCTCGACGTCCCGTTCTACGTGATGGATTACGTCGCCGGTCCGGTGGTCACCACCGAGACCCCGGCCGCGCTGAGCGCGCCGGCCGACCGTCGCCGGATCGGTGAGGCGCTGATCGACACCCTCGCGGCACTGCACGCGGTCGACTGGCGGGCCGCCGGCCTCGGTGACCTCGGCCGGCCGGACGGTTTCAACGAGCGTCATCTGCGCCGCATGGGCCGGTTGGTGGCTGCCGAGGACGGGACGCCGCCGCCGGAGTTCGCGGAGATCGATGCGTGGCTCGCCGCCCACGTTCCCGCCGAGTCCGGTGCGGCGATCATCCACAACGACTACCGCATCGGCAACGTCATCCTCGCTTCTGACCCGCCGGGACGTATTGCGGCGGTGCTGGACTGGGAGCTCGCGACGATCGGCGACCCGCTGTTCGATCTGGGGTATTTCCTTGCGTCGTATCCCGTCGAGGGGGAGGAACGCACGCCGACCGAAGATCTCGGTGTCGCGGTCCTCGAGGAGGGGTATCCGACCCGCGACGAACTGGCCCAGCGGTATGCGGCTGCCACCGGCGCGGACCTGTCGAACCTCGACTGGTACACGGCACTGGCCCTGTGGAAGCTGGCGGTGCTGTACGAGTACGGGCGGCGCCGGGCCGTGGCCGGCGTCGGGGATCAGTACTACCGCGACGGCGCCCTGGTGCGTGCCTTTCTCGACGCCGCGCACCGGGCGGCGGGGCTGACGGTAGCCGGGGTCTGATCGGGCCGGTACCAGCCGGGCTCCGACCCGGTGGCCCCTACCCGACGCCCGCGATCTCACGCCAGCGAGCGTGCGCTGCCGGCGTCCACTCGGTACGCAGGTCGCGCAGTCGCTTCGCCGCCCGCAGTCCGGCCCAGTCCGGCAGCAGGACCTCGGGCAGTCGGGGGTCCAGGTAGGGCATCCGGCGCAGGGAATCGGCCAGCTGCAGGTGGGTGATGAGCAACTCGTCGTCCGAGGCGAATCCGCGCACGTCGAACCGGGCGAGCAGCTCGTCGTAAACCTTCTCGGCCTCGTCGAGATCCCAGGACCGCCGCACGAGTTCGGCCTCGGTGATGCCCGGCTGGCCGATTGGGCCGACGAAGGTGACCGTGTTGTCGGTCAACCCCAGCGACTCGATCGTCCTGGCGGCCTCCGCGGCGCGATCGACGTGGGGGGTCACCCAGACCCCGGGGGTCGGGTTTCCGAAGCCGGCCCACCGCAATGCCGCATACAGTTTCTTGCGGCTCGAGCGGTGAGATTCGGGAACCGGGACGTTGATCACCAGCCAACGGCCGTCCCACTGGGTGACGTCGACATCGGGGGGAAAGACACGCATGTCGCCTTCGGCGAACAGTCGGTGCGCTTCGTCGGTCAGGTGCCACAACGTCTCCCGACCGACCCGCTCGGCGGCGATCAACCCGGACGATCCCGTGCGGGCCAGAGCCTGCCGTGCCGCGGGCTCACCGAATCCAAGTCCCTTCAGGACGTGGAGCAGTGCCGCGGTACGAACCGGTCGACCGTATGGTTCGACCAACTCGCCGAGCACCGTCACAAGCACGGATCGGGCGCTGCGGGTGGGGGTTGCGTCCTTGTCGGACGCGGATCCGATGTCGGGATCAATCATGGGTCCATCGTCGCGCAGGCGGTCGGAGCAACGCCACACCGGACCCCGGCGGGGCGGGGGCGGCGGGATGTCGCACATCAGTCCGCACCGTCGACACCCCAGTCGCGCAAGACGGCGTCGGTGTCCGCGCCGGGCACGCGAGGTGCCGAGTACGTGGCCGGCGCCGCGTTCGCGAAGCGTGGCGATGCCGCCGGCTGACGCTGTCCGAACGATTCGACGACTGTCCCGCGTGCGGCGATGTGCGGGTGCGCCGCGACCTCGTCCAGGGCGAGCACCGGCGTGAAACACGCGTCGAGGGGGGCGAAGTGCTCCACCCATTCGTCGCGATCGCGTCCGCGGAAGATCTCGGCGAACCGAGTGCGCACCGTAGGCCAGGCCGTGCGATCGTATTGATCGGGAAGGTGTGCCGGGTCGAGTCCGAGGCCCGTGAGCAGGTGCGCGTAGAACGCCGGCTCGACCGCGCCGACTGCGACGTACCGCCCGTCGGCACATTCGTAGGTGTCGTAGAACGGGGCCGCGCCGTCGACGACGTTGGTTCCCCGGTCGGCGGACCATAGGCCGTTTTCGGTCATCGTCCAGTACATCGTCATCAGCGTGCTGACGCCGTCGACCATCGCGACGTCGACGACGTCACCCTGCCCGGACCGCTCCCGCGCATAGAGGGCACCGAGGATGCCGGTGATCGCCAGCATCGAGCCTCCCCCCAGGTCGGCGACCAGGTTGAGCGGCGCCAGCGGGCGTTCGCCTTTCCGTCCGATCGCGTTCAACGCCCCGG
Organism: Rhodococcus sp. DMF-1; assembly: GCF_021441945.1. Classification (NCBI taxonomy): domain Bacteria; kingdom Bacillati; phylum Actinomycetota; class Actinomycetes; order Mycobacteriales; family Nocardiaceae; genus Rhodococcus; species Rhodococcus sp. DMF-1. Next base: position 3,391,490 of record NZ_CP090442.1, on the reverse strand, counting down.
TGAGGGCGAGGTAGTTGATGTCGTGCCCCGCGTAGGGGGCCAGCGGACCGTCCTGTCCCCATCCGGTGATCCGGGCGTAGACGAGTCGGGGATTGCGTGCTCGGCACACCTCGGGGCCGATGCCGAGGCGTTCCGCCGCGCCGGGGCGGTAGCCCTCGATGAGCACATCCGCATTGTCGACGAGGTCCAGCACGCGCTGCAGATCGTCGGGATCTTTCAGATCGGCGCGGACCGAGCGACGGTTGCGCAGGCCGGCGTCCTGCTCCACGGGCAGGAGTTGGCTCACCCCGCCGGGACGTTCGATCCGCACGACGTCCGCCCCGAGGTCGGCCAGCAGCATCGCGGCATGGGGGGAGGGGCCGATCCCGGCCAGCTCGACCACCCGCAGCCCGTCGAGTACACGCGTCATCTTCTACCTCCGAACGGCATCAATGTTTGACAACTCTGGATACTAACTACCAAATTAAGTATTATCTAGCTCGACGTCGCAGCGAAGCACCGACTTGTCGCTGTCGGCATCCATCGACGAATCCGAGGGCGAAACGTGAACAGACTCAGTCCAGAACTGATGGCGACGCTGCGCGCCGCGGCCGACGATCCGGTCACCTACGCGCAGACATGGAAGGCGACCCATGGCCGCAGCTTGATCGGTTCCTTCCCGATGAACTTTCCCTCCGAACTCGTGCACGCCGCCGGCGCCCTTCCGGTGCTCATCCAGGAGAACCGGACCCCGATCACCGAAGGCCGCAACCTGCTCGCCGAGTTCTACTGCGGATACACCCGCAGTGTCGCCGATCAGGCGGCGCTCGGTCAGCTCGACGTCTTCGACGCCTTCGTGGCGGCGGACCACTGCGTGCAATTGCTCGGCGCGGTGGACGTGATCCGATGGGCGCGACCCGAGAAACCTGTGCACTTCGCCCAGCTCACCAGCGCCATGGACGATACGTGGACAAGACCGCGGGTGGCGGGTCGCATCGGCGAACTCACCACCGAGATCGAAGCCGCCCTGGGTGTTTCGATCACTTCCGATACCTTGACCGCCAGCATTCGGATGTTCAACGCCAACCGGCGTCTGCTGCGCGAGTTCTATGAGCTGCGTCGCTCCGGCCGGCTCCGCATCACCGCAAGCGAAATGCAGGTGCTGGTGAAGTCGAGCATGGTGATGGACATCGTCGAACACACCGCTGCCCTCGAGCGCCTTCTCGACGCGATCGAGCCGGCTGCGGAAGCGCAGCCCGACGTGGTCAGGCTCTATCTGTCCGGCCACTTCTGCCACGCCCCGCGGCCCGAACTGCTGGACGTGATCGAGGAGACCGGGGTGATCGTGGTCGACGACGACCTGTACACCGGATACCGCTACATCTCCACCGATGTGCCCGAGAACGGTGATCCGTTCGAGGCGCTGTCGACCTGGTATCTGGAGCGAAACCTCAACACCCCATGCCCCACCCGAGTGACCACTCAGGTCGACTGGGACCGATACCTGATCGACGAACTCGCTCGAAGCAACGCGAACGGCGTGATCGTGATGATGGCGAAGTTCTGCGAACCTCACATGCTCTACTACCCGGAACTGCGGAAAGCGCTGGAGAGTAACCGAACCCCCGTGCTCCTCATCGAAACCGAACACGAGGGCAATCCTGTGGAAACACTCCGGACCCGGGTCGAGACCTTTGTGGAGCGAATCCGCCGGCTCCCCGCGCCGGTGCTGTCCTGAAACCTGCTCGACCACCCGAGGGAGATCGTGATGACTGTTGCACAACCGCGCAAGGACAAGGCCCACCGTCTGTCCAGTACCCGCGTCGGCGGCAAGCTGGTCGCCGACTACTGGGAAAACATTTTCACCGCGAAGGAGCGCGGTAAGCACGTCGTCTGGTACAACGGCGCAGCGTTGAACCCGCTCTTCCAGGCGGCCGGCCTCGAATGGTGCCACGGTGAGGCGTTCGCTGCACGACTGGCCGCCCAGCATCTCGAGGGTCCGGCTCAGGCCGCCGGGGCCGAGTACGGCTACATCAACGAGCTGTGCTCGTACGCCCGCACGCACCTCGGCTGCGCCGTGCTGACGCATCAGAACAGCGGGCGGAGCGAGACCGGCGTCGTGGGCCTGACCGATCAGCAGGAGCTCGCGAGCAAGCTGCCCGCTCCGGACTTCTTCGTGAACGGATATGCCGGCTGCAGCACCGGACAGCAGTGGGACGCCATGACGTACCGAGTGTTCGACCGCAAGTTGCCTCTGTTCAACGTCTCGCTCCCGATGCTGTGGGGAAACAAACCCGACGCGGGATACATGCGCGGGGAGGAGTGGGTCGAGGTCGGCAAGTACGTCGAGGGCCAGCTCCGGGAGCTGGTCGACTTCCTGGAGTACCAGACCGGCCGGCCGTTCGACTGGGATGCGCTCAGCGAGAGCATGTCATACATCAAGCGAGCTTCGGAGTTGCGTCTCGAAGGTATGGAACTTTGCCGGCAGGCGCCGACCCCGGCGACCTACTGGGACTGGGTGGCGAGCATCGCGCCGATCAACTTCCTGCCTGGCAACCAGGATCTCGTGGACTACTTCGCCGGGGTGAAGACCGAGATCGAACAGCGGATCGCCGACGGTGTCAGCGCCGTGGAGAACGAGCGCTACCGGGTCTACTTCGACGGGATCATGAACTGGAACAAACTCGGATTCCTGACCAGGAAGTTCGCCGAGTACGACGTGGCCGTGGTGGCAGGCCGGTACACCCACGAATCCTTCTGGCAGGAACCACAACTCATCGACGTCGACAATCCGCTGCTCGGTATGGCGCAACACTACCTGCTCTGCCCGCTCAACCACGGGCTGAAGAACCTGCAGGAGCTGTTGTTGCGTCGTCTCGACGAATATGCGATCGACGGCATCGCCTTCCACTCCACCCGGACCTGCCGGGCGATGACCAACCCGCAGTCGATGCTCGCCCGGGCCGCCGAGACCGGGCGAGGAGTCAAGTCGTTCTTCTTCGAGGGGGACGTTGCCGACGCATCGTTCTACAACGACGAGTTGTTCGACAGCCGCCTCGAAGCGATGCTGGAGGCGATCGATGTGCAGCGGATGAGGTCCGCGGTCTAGCGCGATACCGTACCGGAAGAGACGAGTGCGATGAGTACCGACAAGTGGTTCGTCATGGGCGTCGATCTGGGATCGACGACCGCGAAGGCTGCCGTCGTCGATCAGGACGGTGCGTTGTGCGGGACGGATGTCGTGCAGATGGGCGCTGTGAGCCGCGAAGCTGTCACCCGTGCGATCGAGGGTGCCGCCGTCGCGGCAGGAGTGCCACGCGAGGCCATTCGATGGACAGTGAGCACCGGGTACGGCCGCCGATTGGTTCTGGGCGCCGACCGCACCTTCACCGAGATCACCTGCCATGCGCGCGGCGCGGCAGCACTGCGTCCGGGGGTCCGGCTCGTCATCGACATCGGCGGCCAGGACAGCAAGGCGATCATCGTCGACGACGACGGATTGGTGGAACGTTTCGCCATGAACGACCGTTGCGCGAGCGGAACGGGTCGATTCTTCGATGTGCTGGCCCGCGCGCTCGAGATCGACATCGATGCGGTGGGGGATCTTGCGCTCGCCGGTGCCGACGGCCTCGAGGTCAGCAGTATGTGTGCCACATTCGCCGAAACCGAGGTGATTTCCCTGCTCGCACAGGGGCAGGACAAGGCCGACATCGCCGCGTCCGTGCACCGTGCGGTTGCGGCGCGCACCCTGGGGCTGGTCGGTCAAGTCGGCAGGGCCACACCGGCGGTGATGACCGGCGGTGTGGCCAAGAACCCGGCTGCGATCCGGTGTGTATCGCAGGCGTTGAGACATCCGATCGAGGTGCTCGACCAGCCGCAGATCGCCGGTGCCTACGGCGCGGGGCTGCTTGCACGCGACGAGTATCGCGGCGCCCGAACAGCCCTGCCCGCTCGCGATGCCGCGACGGAGACGAACATGGCATCGCGAAGTCCGGGCGGTGGTCAGCACTGTGCGAGCTGCGACGGTGTCCTGGACGGTGATCATGCGCATGCCGGCCGACCGGTGATGCTCGATCTGCGGAGGAACGATTGATGATGAGAGAACCGAGTGAGTTCCGGGTGCCGGTACCGGCCGAGTCGACGATCTACATCGTCGGGGGGACGAGTGGTGTCGGGCTCGAGGTGGCGCGTCGGTTCGTGCGTGCGGGCGTCCAGCGGATCGGTCTGGTGGGGCGCAACGTCGAACGTGGCGAGAAAGCGGCACAGCACATTCGGACCCTCGCACCCGGCGTGTGGTGTCTGTTCGCTGCGGCCGACGTGAATGTTCCGGGGGAGGCCGTGCGGGTTGTGACGGAACTTGCGGATTCGCTGGGTGCTGCCGACATCCTCGTCAACAGCACGACGGGTTCGTTCAACCCGCGACTGTTCCACGAGATGGACCCCGAGGACATTCCGGGGGTGCTGTTGAGCCAGGCTCTCGGTCCGATCAACATGTGCCGAGCCGTCCTGCCCGCGATGCGACAGCAGCGCGGCGGGGTGATTGTGAACATTGCCTCCGATGCGGCGAAGCACCCGACGCCGGGCGAGAGTGTGATCGGTGCGGCCATGGCAGCGATCGTCATGTTCTCCAAAACCCTTGCAATGGAAGCCAAGAGGGACGGCATCCGAGTCAATGCCGTGACGCCGTCGCTCATCCGCGACACCGGTGGCTTCGATCGCGTCATGTCCGAGCCGTTCAGTGCGAAGCTGTTCGAGAAGGCGAGTCGGCTGGCGTCGTTGGGGGTGGCGGAGCCGGGCGATGTTGCCGACCTCGTGCTGTTCCTCTGTAGTGCGCAGGCGCGGCGGATCACCGGGCAGGTGGTCAGCCCGAACGGGGGGATTTCCGCGGGATAGTGGTTGCCGCGAGAAGCCGGCCGAGGTGGGAACCTCGGCCGGCTTCAGGTGCTTCGGGGATGGACCCGGAGGTGTCGTCTTCCAAAATGTTTGACAGATCTGTAGCGGAAGGCACCTGACGCGTACTATATTTTGTGTGACCGCGATTACAATTCGGGGTGCCCGGTCCAGGGCCCTGGTCGGTCCCTGCAGTCTTCCTTTCTTCCATCTCGCGCAGCCGAAAGCAGGAGCACACCATGTCGCTACAGATGTCCTATTGGCCGGCGGCCACGAGCACGGGCATTCGAGACATCACGTTCAGTGATCTTCTTCGGGAGGGGGCCGCGACCGTTCCCGACCGCGTCGCGCTCGTCGACGGCGTTGCCGACCCGGCGGACCGGAGAGAATGGACCTACCGCCAGTTGCTCGCCGACACCGAATCGACGGCCCACGCGTTGCTCACACGCTTCTCCCCCGGGGATCGGATCGCGGTGTGGGCGCCCAACAGTGCCGACTGGGTGATCCTGCACCAGGCCATCGCGATGGCGGGCATGGTGCTGGTCGGCATCAATCCGGCGTATCGCGCACACGAACTCGAATACATCCTGCGGCAGTCCGAGGCAGCCGGTCTCTTCTTCCGCGAGTCCTATCGCGGTGCGGATCTGTCCGCGATTCTGGACGAGGTCCGGCCGACTCTGCCCGGACTGCACACAGTGGTGTCCGGCAGCGAGTGGGCCGAGTTCGTGCGTACGGGTGATCCGAACGCGCAGTTCCCGGCCGTCGCGCCGACGGACGCGGTGCAACTGCAGTACACCTCGGGCACCACCGGATTCCCGAAAGGCGCACTGCTGCACCACAAAGGTCTTGTCAACGAGGCCGCGTTCGTGTTCGAACGGGCCGGCCGGACAGACCCGCTGGTGTGTGTCAATGCCATGCCGATGTACCACATCGGGGGCGGTGGCGTCACCGAGCTCGGTACGTTCGCCGTCCATGGAACCTACGTGATCTTGCCGGCCTTCGAGCCGGCCGCGATGCTCGAGATGATCGAGACCTGCCGGGGCACCCACTCGTTGATGGTGCCTACGATGCTCATCGCTTTGCTCGACCACCCGGACCGGCACACGCGTGACCTGTCGAGCATCCACACCGTCATATCCGGCGCGGCGGCAGTACCCGAGGCGCTCGTCGAACGGGTGACCCAGGAACTCGACTGCAACTTCACGATCCTGTTTGGCCAAAGCGAGATGCACGGAGTGATCAGCCAGACGCGGATCACGGACGATGTCGTCGACCAGGCGACCACGGTGGGACAGCCGCTGCCGGAACTCGAGGTCAAGATCGTCGATCCGTTCTCCGACGAGGTCGTTCCCGTCGGTGAGCAGGGCGAGGTGTGCTGTCGCGGCTACCAGGTGATGCTCGGGTACTCGGACATGCCCGACGAAACTGCCGCCACCATCGATGCGGACGGATGGCTGCGCATGGGCGATCTGGGTGTGATGGACCGCCGTGGGTTCCTCCAGATCACCGGTCGTCTCAAGGAGATGATCATCCGGGGCGGCCTCAACATCTATCCCCGCGAGATCGAGGAACTGCTCTACCGGCATCCCGCCGTCGCCGAGGTGGCGATCATCGGTGTGCCGGACGAGAAATGGGGTGAACAGATCGGCGCCGTCGTACGGGTGAAGGACCCCGACTCGCCCCCCAGCGCGGCGGAGCTGAAGTCCTGGCTCCGCGAAAGGCTCGCCGCACACAAGACGCCCGCCCTGTGGTACTTCACCCGGTCCCTTCCCATGACCCCGTCGGGCAAGATCCAGAAGTTCCGTGTGCAGGAACAGATCGCCGCCGGGACGCTGACCGCGGCACCGATGGCCGAGGGCGACGCGGCCGAGCAGTCCTCGGCCGATCTGGTGTCGTGACGACGTCCGCCGCGGCCGAGAACCGACCCGTGACCGGCGGAAGGACCACACCTTGACACAGTTGCTGAACTCCGATGTGCGCGGGATCCGTGACGCGGTGCGGGCCTACGCGGCGAAACGCCCGGCACCCGGTATCTCGAGTGCACGGAATCCGCCACGTTCCCATGGGATCTGCATCGCGAGATCGCCGGCCTGGGACTCAACGGTCTGCTCGCGGGGAAGGGGTACAACCCTCTCGAGCGGGAGGACTTTGTTGCGGCCGGCGTCGCCGTCGAGGAACTCGCCTACGCGGACTTCAACGTCGCCAACATCACGATCCCCGTCATGCTGATGAGCACGTTGATCCGGCACCACGCATCCGAGACGATCGCCGAGGCGTGGCTGCCGCGCCTGATTGCGGGTGAAACGTACGTCGCGTTCGGCTCGACGGAACCCGAGACCGGATCCGACGCCGCCAACATCAAGACCGTCGCGCGAGCTACCGCAGATGGGTACGCCATTTCCGGCGAGAAGACGTCGGTGACCATGCTCGCCGACGCGGAAGCGATCATCCTCGCCGCACGGACCATCCGGGACGGCAAGGATGCCGGCGTGTCGACGTTCCTGGTGCTGCTCGATGCGCGTGGCATTGCCACGTCGACGGTTGCGGATACGGGATGGGGCATCCTCGGTCGCGGGGTCCTGCATCTGGACGGAGCCGAGGTGCCACCGGAGAACCTGATCGGCCTCGAAGGCCGTGCGTTCTCCCGCGTGCTGAACGGGTTCGACTTCACTCGGCCGCTGCTCGCACTGACCGGACTCGGCGCGGCCCGGGCGTCCCTCGACGAGACAGCCGAGTACGTGCGCCGGCGCACGGCGTTCGGTGCTCCGCCGGCGAAGTTCGAGGGCGTGTCGTTTCCCATGGCCGAACACCTCACCAAGGTCGAGGCGGCGCGGATGATCTGCTACGCGGCGCTCGAGAAACGCTCCCTCGGTCTGCCCCACACCATCGAGGCGGCGATGGCGAAGTGGTACGGCCCGCTCGTCGCGAGCGCAGCGGTCAAGGAATGTCTCCTCCTGCACGGCAACTACGGTTACTCGCAGGAACTTCCGTTCGAGCAACGCCTGCGTGATGTGATGTCCGTCGAGATCGCCGACGGTACGGCACAGATCCAGAAGATCATCATCATGCGGGAGAAGTATGGGACCGACTTCGTTCCCTACGAGAGGCGCGGCAGCGACGCGGCCTCGTCGTGGCAGAGAGGAGCGGCCCGCCCCGCGCCCGCGACACAGTGAGTTCGTCGAGTGTCCATCACCTACCGACAGGCGAAGGGGGACCCGAATGGCCGGGCCTGCCGATCTCATGGTGCGGATGCGAGCTCGAGTCTGAACGTGATTCCGCCCTGGGCTACCCCTGCACCCTCAGATAGGCGCAGGGGTAGTCACGGGCTCGGCGTGTTACGCCAAGGAGGGGCGGTAGGCGTACGACGACGACCGCGACAGGGCGAATTCGAAAATGCCGTATCCGGTCTGTCCGTTCCAGCCGAACGTGCAGCATCGGTCCGTCAGGGCGGAGTCGAGAGTCGTCGGTCCCACCGTCCCGTCGAGGGGATAGACGTCGAACTCTTCGAAGTCGCGACCGCGAACCTTTCCGTGGTGTCCGCCGTAACCGCCACCGGCCATGTATCCACCGCCGGCCGAGGCGTCGGCGTCGAGGCGGTAGGTCGCGCCGGCGGCGGTCACGATCTCCACGGTGCCGCTGGTCAGGTCGTTGCCTGCCGTGAACGCCAGGTTGTGCCGGACGCCGGTGATGTCGTCGAGTCGGCCGTCGTCGTGCATGACGGCGCCCTCCAGCAGGATCCGTCCGCCGTTTCGGCCCTCGACGAGGAGGAATCCGAACGTGCGGTCCGGGAACTGGGCCTGGTACCAGATGTGCAGGCCCTGGCCTCCGGACATGGTGCGTACTCCGCGGGAGCGGTCCCGCAGTCCGTACCATCCGGCGACATCGGTGGTGGTGCCGTCCAACGTGAGCGTGCCTTCGTAGCGGCCGGGCTGGAAGAGGTGGTCGAACGAGGTGACGTTTCCGTCGGTGTTCGCCACATCCACCGACCCGAGCCAGTAGGGCGCCCGGGCGTGCCAGAGGAGGTCGAGTTCGAGTCCGGTTTTGTTCTCGTCGAGCTGGATTCGCCACGCCGTGTTGTCCGCGACGGTCTCCCAGCGCAGGGGTCCGACGGACGCGGCGTCGGTGGTGTTGTGCTCTGTGGAGAAGCGGAGGTTGCGTTGCTCGGACCCGGTGGTCAGCACCACGAAGCCGTCTACGACGTTGCGCGGCGGATAGACTCCGGCACCGAGGATCACCGACGGTGCGGTGCTGCCGTCCGGATGAAGATTGAACATGAACCGGTCGAAGAATTTCTCCGGCATGTCCGGGGTGGCCCGGGTTACCAAGGCGTCGTGGAATCCGTCGGTCATTCGTGCTCCTTCTGGTCGACGGGTTATCAGTTGGAAACCGGTGATGTCATTGTCTCCTGGGCCTCATCAGCAGCGTCGACCTGCTTGTGGTCGAGGGTGAAGCGGTAGGAGCCCATCATCAGCAGGCAGGCGATGCCGATGCCGACCAGCACGATGATCGGTATCGCGCCGGCACGGTAGGAGCCCGTGGCGCCGTAGATCTGTCCGAGCAGGAAGATGCCGAATGCCGCGCCCTGGGCGTAGAGGAAGTAGATGAATCCCAGCACGCGGCCGTACGAGTGCTTGGGGAAGTATCGGCTCACCATGTAGGCGGCGAGGTCGCCCTCGGATCCCAAACCCAGGCCGATCAGCAGGGAACCCACGAAGAGCAGGCCGATCTCCGACGAGGTGATCATGAGGAAGACTCCGACTGCGCACAAAGCGAAGATGATCGAGCCGATGACTGGAGCGTAGAACCGGTCGAGCAGATAGCCGACGAGTAGACGAGCGGAGATCGACGCCAGGCTGAGTACGGACAGGATGGAAACGGCAGTCCCCTGGCTGATGCCCTTGTCGGTGGTCATCGGCACGACCTGCGACATCAGACCGAAGGTGGCCGAGGACACCACGAAGATCGCGACGGAGAGCAGCCAGAACTGTCGATATTTCCGCGCCACGGTGAGGAGGGACTCCCCGGCCATCCGGCCCTGCAGACGTGCGGCCGTGCGCTCGGCATCGTGTTCGGCGGGCATCCGGGTGACGAATGCGTAGACCGACGCCGGGATTACGGTGCACACGGCGCCGATGACGAGGAAGGCGACGCGCCAGCCGCCCATACCCAACACCCAGTTCGCGAGATAGGGCATCAGTACCCCGCAGGCGCCGAGACCGGCCATGAGGACGCCCAGCGCCATGCCACGGCGATCCTGGAACCACGCGCTGACCACGGTGGAGTGCGCCACCGGGTTCACGGCGCCCGCGCCGGCACCGATCACGATGCAGAGGGCAAAGAAGAGCATTTCGTTGTTCGGAAGTGCGGACATCAGCATGAGGCCGATTCCGAACGCCAAGGCCATCGGTACCGAAGGCATCTTCGGACCGTAGCGGTCGATGAGGAAGCCGAGGATGACGATGCTGACTCCGACCATCACCGTCTCGAGGGACAAGCCGTTGGCGATGACACTGCGGTCCCATCCGAACTCCTCGGTCATGGGCTTGCCGAGGACGTTGAACAGAACGTTGACCGTGCTGGTGCCGAACAACAGGGTGACAAAGCCGGTGATGACGTACCACCAGCGGTTCAAGTGCCGCGAGGGCGCCTGCAACCCAGTCGTGCCGACTGCGCTCATGGAAGCTCCTGTGATTGATATCGGTGGTCGGGGCGGCGATGCTGCGCACGAATCCACGAGGAGTGGTCTCCGTCACACGATGAGAGCATACGGACAGTCCAATGTAAAGGACAGTCCAAAGTGTTCGGATGAGCGGGCGGGGCGACAGCGTGCTGCACGTGCGGCGCAGCGTGATCCCGTGAGCGATGGGTCATACCATTGGACTGTAGGTCCCCGTCTGGGTACCATCGATCGGTGATTTCAATCACAAAGAGGTGGGAGTGCCGTGGACAACGAGGTCGGGATGCGAGACGAAGGTGAGTCGGATGACTTCACGCATCTCGTAGAGCGAGCCGCCGAGTGCCTCGGTACGGCCGGCAAACTGCTGGGCGACCGAACCTGCGACATGCGCTCTTCCGCGCTGTCGGTGTCGCTGGCCATGGCACGGCGTCGACTCGCCAGGGCGCTGACCGAGGGACGGGTGACCGGAACGGACATCGAGGACGCGTGTCGAGTTCTCGTCCGCATCGAACACCTCGAGGAGCAGTTCGCCAAGGCCGAGGCGATTCGTCCTGTCGCCGAAGTGGTCGAGGTGCACGACGCGGCACTCCAACTTCGGGAGCTTCCGCCGCGCGAGATCATCGAGTCGGCTCCAGAGATCGTCTGCACCGCGTTGCCGTTCGCACGCTCGTTGATTTCCGCGGTATCGGGCACTCGGTGGCAGCCGCGCCGCCTCTATCTGCGGCCCGAACTCGACGGCTCCCCCCTCGACTTCTCCGACTACGTAGACTCCGCCGAACTCTCGTTGGTGGAGGCACCTCTGGAAACCGAGCTGGTACGTCGACGGGTTCCGGCGCTGGTTGCGGCCCCGGCCGATGACAACCGCACACACAGGGAGATGGTCAGTGCGTCCCGGACGTCGGCGTACGTCGCTGCGCCGGTCATGTCCGGGGGAAAGGTCATCGGGCTGCTCCATGCCGATCGTCCTGGCTCGACCGAGGCGCTCGACCCGGGGGATCGAGACCGATTGGACACGTTCGCAACCATCCTGGCGATCATTTACGAACAGGCCGTTCTGAAGCATCGGCTACAACTACAGCGTGCACGGATCGAGAAGTCGTTCGACGCAACTCAGGCCATGCTCGATCGGATCTCGAAGGCCGACGCGATTCTCTCCCGCCGTGCCGACGGTCCGGCGGACGGTGCCGTTGGCAAGCCCGACGACCACCATGTGGTCGAACTGGCCTCGGTACTTACCCCCCGCGAACGCGAGATCCTCTCCCATCTCGCCACCGGAGCAACGAACAGCCAGATCGCCCGAGCACTGGTCATTTCCGAGGGCACCGTGAAATCGCACGTGAAAGCGGTACTCAAGAAGCTGCACGCACCTACGCGCGCTGCCGCGGCTGCTCTCTACTCGAGCCAGGCTCGACGACCGCGATGAAGGAGAAATCTCAGGGGCAAAGAGCCGCCCGGGCGGCCGTCGACCGCGAATTGTCACACGCCGTGATCGCCCTCCTCGACCATCTCCGGAACACCTACGGCGTCGGTCCGCGTCCCTGCACGACTCGGTCGGATTCACTCGACACTCGAATGACACTGCTGGACGAAGCCACCGAATCTGCGTTCGCCGCGCTTGCCGACCTCGACCCGGAGCGGCAACGGGCACTCGGTCGCCTCATCGTCGACCTCCAGGACTTGCGCCGGCGAATCCGCACGGAGCATTCCGGACCGGTACATGCGTTCTCGCCCCACGACTTCGCCGGCGCGATCCGTCGTCTTCGCGGAGCCGAGTCGGTCGCCGGTCTCCGCAAACTCATCTGCCGAGAAGTGGCGCACACCGCCCACCTCGACCGAATACTGTTGTCCGAGGTACACAAAGGAACGTGGACAGCGCTCGAACTCTACAGCGCGTCAAGGACGGAGGAGGTACTCCAGTTGCCGCACGCCCTACCCCTAACCTCCGAATCGGCCGAGGGCAGGGCCTGGGAGACACGGTCGGCGGTACTCGCCGGCTCGGGCACCGACGTCGGACCGACGCAGGAGGCTGCGCAGATGCTCGCCTCGAGCTCGTACGTGGTGGCTCCGATCGCCGTGTCGACCGGTGTGATCGGGCTCGTGCACGGAAGCCGCACCACCGGTGAAGCGTTGGACGCGGTGGTACGCGATGTGGTCGGCGAATTCGCGCGAAGTTCCGGAACGCTGTTCGAACGGCTGATGCTCGCCGATCGCCTCAGCGAACAGAAGAACCTGATAATCCAACGATTGCAGCAGGAAGCCAGGGAAGCCGAGCTTCTCGAGCATGCCGATGTGCATTTCGTCGACGAGAACTCCACTCGGTGGGCCGTCGCGTCGGCGGGGGGCTCGAACGAAGACCTGGATATCCCGGCGCTCGGCTCTCTGACTGCTCGTGAACGTGAGGTCTTCGCATTGGTTGTCCGGGGTGCGTCCAACGCCGACATCGCCGAGGAGTTGGTGATCAGCATCTTCACGGTGAAGACACACGTCAAGAAGATTCTCCGAAAACTGGGCGCGATGAATCGGTCCGAAGCCATCTACCGCTACCTCGAGATGACAGGCTCGCGGTAGGCAGCTCGAATCCTTTCGCTGACGGACAGATACGCGGTGGCCGGCGATCTCGAAGTGCACAACTCCTTCGTGGCCTGCCGTCCGAGGCCGGCTCCCGATGAGCCGCCCCGGGCGGCGGTAGCCGATCAGGCGTCGGTAACCGATTCGGCTGCCTGCTTGCGGAGGAGGAACTTCTGGATCTTTCCGGTCGCGGTGGTAGGGAGTTGATCCACAACCACAAGCTTTTCCGGAATCTTCTGCATCATGGCCTTGCGTTCGTTCCGGAGGAAGTCGGCCACCTCCTCCAAAGTCGGCGCGGAGTCGTTGACGACGATGAAGGCGCACACCTTCTCGCCGAGGCGGGCGTCGGGCATCGACACCGCAGCTGCCGCGACGATCCGCGGATGCGCCAAGAGGTGCTCCTCCACCTCCCGTGCCGAAATGTTCATGCCTCCACGGATAATGAGGTCCTTGATTCGTCCCGTGACCCGGAGATAGCCGTCCGCATCGACGCGGCCGAGATCACCGGACGCGAGGAACCCACGGCCGTCGACCGACGCGGCCGTGCGCTCGGAATCACGCCAGTATCCGAGGAAGATGCCCGGTCCTCCGTAGAAGATCTGACCTTCCTCGCCTGCCGGCAGGACGGTCCCCTCTTCGTCGCGGACCTCGAGATCGACGCCGTCGAAGGCCCGCCCGTCGGAGGAGAGCACCCTCTCGACGGGATCGTCGATGCGCACGGCTGTCACCAGGAGTCCCTCACTGCTGCCGTACACCGGAAGGAGGGTGCAATCGGGGAGCGCCGCCTTCCAATTCCGCAGTAGGGTTTCCGGGATCGGGGCCCCGGCGCTCACCCAGAGTCGCATCGAGCTCAGGTCGTGAACTGCGCCGGCCTCGATCGCCCCGAGCCCCATCTGGAGGAACGGCGTCGCGGCCATGCTGACGGTCGTCCTGTACTCCGCGATACGTCGAAGTCCCTCGTTGGGCTCCCACACGTCGAGAAGGTGAATTCCGCTTCCGAGGATCAACGGTGTCGCCACGCCCACGGCGAGCCCGGTCGCATGCGTCACCGGGGAAGGCATGAAGACCACATCGTCGGAATTCAGGCCCATCACCTCACGACCGAGACCGTAAACGGTGAAGGACAGGGTGTTGAACGTGTGCTGGCAACCTTTCGGACGTGATTCCGTCCCGGAGGTGTAGATGATCGCGTGGGCGGCATCGGCCGACGGTGGCGATCCGAGCTCGTCGTTACCGGGCACATGGTTGCCGGCGATCAGCGAATCGAACGAGAGCTCTCCGACGCCTACCGCCCCGCGTACGACGACGACGTGCTCGAGGCCGGGCACTTCCCGACGGACGTCGGTCAACATGTCGGCATAGCGGAACTTGCGAAACTCCTCGGTGACGAAGGAGATCTTGGCACCGGAGTGCTCGAGGACGTAGCGCACCTCGTCATGTCGGTAAACCGGCATCGTCGGCACCAGAACGGCGCCGATCCGGGCCACGGCCACATAGATGACGACGAATTCGTTCCAGTTCGGCAGCTGCACCTGCACCCGGTCGCCAGCGGAGATTCCGAGTCTTCTCAGAGACGCCGCCAGTCGGTACGCCTGTGCGCGAAGTTCGCTGCGGGTGAGCGCTGCATAGCCGTCGGTGACGGCGACGAAACCCGGGTCGACCTCCGCCCAGCGGTCGACGTGTTCGGTCAGGCTCTCGTCACGCCAGTAGCCGTTCGAGCGGAACGCGTGCAGAGTGCTCGCGCTGTAGCGGTCCTCGGGAAGGATTGCCCGTCTGTGCTCCACGACGTCCATGTGCGGATCCTTGCTTTCAGGTGCCCCTCCGCAGGGCGGAAGCGGGCCGAAGTTGTCAGTCGAACCATGATGTCGACCGGGAATGGGGAAGAGAACGATTCGGACGCGATCTCAGCCTCGAGGGGGAAGAAGTTGCCCCGATGGGATGAGAGGCCGGGAGTGGCGCAAACGCGCCCTACCCCCAGCGGCGTGGTTGATGGTGAAACAGGGTCGGGTCTTCGCTTCGGAGGTAATTTTCAGGCCGCGGATATCCCCCCGTTGACGCTGATCGCCTGTCCGGTGAGCCGCCGTGCGGCGGGGGAGGCGAGGAAGACCGCGAGTGCTGCCAGGTCCTCGGATTCGGGGACGCCGAGGTGGGCCTGCTGGGCGGCCTTGGCGAACAGTTTGGCGCTGAATCCGTCGGAGGTGATCCGCTCGGTCGAGCCGGTTCCGGCGACCAGTGACGGGGTCAGGACGTTGACTCGGATCCCGTTGCGCTTGGCTTCGATAGCCAGGGTTCGGGTGAACATGACGATCGCCGCCTTGGCTGCTCCGATGACCGCTTCGCCGGGCGTGGCGGTCTTCGCGGCATCCGAGGCGACGTTGATGATCACCCCGGACATCCTTGCCGACATGTGCGGAACGATTTCGCTCGCAAGGTACATGCACGGCAGTGCGAGTTGGTTGAAGATGCGTGCGATGTCGTCGGTGGGGATGTTCGCGAAGAGTTCCGGCCGGGTGTCGGCGGCTGTCGTGGAGACCAGGATGTCGACGCCGTCCAGGACCCGTTCGGCCTCGGACGCGATGTGCGCGGCGCCGTCGACGGTGGTCGCATCGGCGGACAGGAAGGTCACGTCGCACGACGAGTTGGCGGACGAGATACGTTCTCGGGCAGCAGCTCCACGTTCCGATCCGCGACCGACGATCATGATCCGCGGTACCCCGGACTGGGCGAGGCCCACGGCGGTCGCCAGGCCGATTCCGGCTGTGCCTCCCACGACCAGGGCGCTGCTGTCCTTCAGTTCCTTCGGTGCTGCAATGTCAGGCGTGCTCATTCGTGTATTCCGTTCGGGAGTGGTGGGTCAGAGAGATACCGTGCCGCGGGCGAAGATGTCCTTGGCGATGACGCGCTTCTGGATCTCGGCCGTGCCGTCGGCGACGAGGTAGGCGGTGACGTCGCGGTATCTCTGCTGCAGAGGTGATTCGGTCGAGTAACCGAGGTTTCCGTGGACCCGCATGGCGAACTCGATCGCGTTCTTGGCCACGACGGGCGGCCACCACTTGCTCATCGACGCGAGGGCGGTGTGCGGTTGAGCGGTTTCCCGCAGCCACAGCGCCCGATAGCAGATCCAGCGGGCACCCTCGAGGTAGGTGGCGTGTTCTGCGAATTGGAATGCGAGGCCTTGGTGTTCGGAGAGAGGATGCCCGAAGGTTTCCCGATGCCGGGCGTAGTCGGCGGCCTCCTCGAGGCTCTGCTTCGCGGCTCCGAGACACATCAGCCCGAGGGCGGCACGGCTGAAGTCGAAATGCTCCATGACCGAGTGGAAGCCTTTGCCGAGTTCGCCGACGAGATGCGATTCGGGGACGAAGACGTCGGACAGGTGGATGCTTCCCCAGCCCAGCGGGAGGCAACCCATGCCCGGCATGTGGCTGACGGTGACTCCGTCCGCGTCGAGCGGGACGACGAAGCAGCTGACGCCCCGCGCCCGCTCCGATCCGGGCTCGCGGGCATAGACGAGTGCCGCGGTGGCGTTCATCGCCCACGAGATCGCGGTCTTCTCACCGGTCAGGCGCCACCCGCCCGCCACGGCGGTGGCGGTGGTGCGAAGGGCGCTCGCGTCGGATCCGGACCCCGGCTCGGTCAAGGCTATGGCGACGGTCTGTTCGCCGCGAATCAGTGGTGGAAGGTAACGCTCCTGGACCTCGTCCCGGCACAGCGCCAGCTGGGAGGCGACCAGACCGATCTGTACGGGAGCCGATGCCATGTTCACGTCGCCGTATGCGAGAGTCTCGGTGGCGATTCCGAGCAGAATCGGATCTTCGGTGCCGGTCCCGCCGTACTGCTCGGGTAGCCCGATGCCCAGTAGGCCGATGTCGCCGAGTCTCTTCAGGATGTCGAAGGGAAAGTCCGTCGATGCTGCTCGGTCGCGGTAGCCGGGGAGGAGAACGCGGTCGCTGAACGCTGTCAGCGTCTTTCGGAACTCCTCGTGCTCGTCGGTGAATGCGAAGGAAACCATCGGAGAGTGCTCCTGTGCGTGATTCGATCGGGGGTGATCACGGCGAGGGAAGCGTTGACGCGCAATGTGAAGGCGGGTGGACCTGTTCCCTGCCGGGAAAGAACTCTAGATTTGAATAGTAGGTCGATAGAGTTGTTCTGGCAAGGGGTGTGGGGCGGGAGCCGGAGAAGCGCGGCACACGACTGCTACTGCCGCGAAAGGTTCAGTCGCTCAGTGGCCGGTCTCGATGTCGCCGACGGCGCGGCGGACGAGCTGCAGGTGTGCGATCAGGGATTCCAGTGTCTCGGTGTCGACCGAGGCGAGACCGAACCGGGCGCCGGCGAGTCGATCGTTCGCTTCCTCGACCACGTCCATGCCGGCTGGGGTGAGAGTGGCGAGAACGGTCCGGCGATCCGTCGCATGAGCGTGGCGTTCGACGAGGCCGGCCTTTTCGAGTTGGTCGACGGCCATCGATACCGTGGTGGGATGGACCATGAGGTACTTGCTCAGCTTTCCGAGCGGGCGGGTTCGGTCCTCGGAGAGTTGCAGCGACGTCAGAATGAGGTAGGCGTTGCGTGACAATCGGAGCGAGCGCAGTTCCTGATCCATGGCGCGGACGATCCACTGGTGCGTACGCAGTAGGGCCATCGTAGTGGCGAATTCCAGTTCGCCCGAATCCCGCCGTTCCGTCCACTCGGCGCGCATCCAGTCGATCACGTCGCGGCTGTCGTCGGCAGGGGCCGGCCGTTCACTCGCCACTGCGCGTCCTCTCGTCGTCGCCGAATCGCGTCTCGGACCGACAGCCGGTCGTATCGGGATTCGATGATAGCGACATGGGCATGGACTGCCGGCGTGCGAACGGCTCTCAGCTGTTCGAGAGAACGATCTTCCCGAACCCGCTTCCCTGTTCGAGGTGCTTGTGTGCGGCGGCCGCTTCGGCGAGAGGGAACACCGCGCTGATGGGCAGTGGGGGAACGGTTTCGGCGTCCAGCAGACGTAACAGGCCCCTGAAGTCGTGCGGGCTGCCCATCGTGGTCCCGATCAGTTCGTACTGCCCGAAGTAGAACGGGCGGACGTCGAGGGTGGCGCGTTCGCTGCGTGATGCCCCCAGCACGACCAATCGACCACCCGGCCGCAATGCTGCGACGGACTGTTCCCACGTCCCGACGGAATCCAGGACGAGATCGAAGCCCCGGCCGCGGGGTGAGAGTCGGCGCGCGGCGTCCGGCCATGCCGGGTCGGTGTACAACACGCCGTTCGTCGCACCGAGCTCTTGCGCCTGCGCGATCTTGGAGGTGGACGAGGAGGTGACGGTGACGCGCGCACCCACGGCGGCCGCGAGCATCACGGCCATGGTCGCGACGCCGCCACCGGCGCCGAGAACCAGGATGTTTTCGCCGGCGCGGAGTCGGCCGCGTGTGAACAGGGCGCGGTACGTGGTGAGTCCGACCAGGGGCAGTGCAGCGGCCTGCTCCCAGGTGAGGTTGCGGGGCTTGGGAGCGACGCAGTCCTTCGGGACTCGGACCAACTCGGCGTAGGTGCCGCGCTGGTGATCCCCGAGGATCTCCCACTGCGCCC
Organism: Rhodococcus sp. DMF-1; assembly: GCF_021441945.1. Classification (NCBI taxonomy): domain Bacteria; kingdom Bacillati; phylum Actinomycetota; class Actinomycetes; order Mycobacteriales; family Nocardiaceae; genus Rhodococcus; species Rhodococcus sp. DMF-1. The sequence continues at coordinate 3,372,810 of NZ_CP090442.1, read as the reverse complement.
CTGGGGCCGCTTCACGATCGCCCCACCACAGCGACGGGAGCACGAGGACGTCCTCGCCGGTGTCCGTGCGGATACCCGCGCCGTCCGCGCCGAGAATGTGGGGCAGGGGTGACGAGTATTTGCCCTGTCGCACCAGGACGTCGTGCCAATTGAGTGCGGCGGCCTTCAGTCGGACGGTGACCCACCCCGGGCCGGTTGTCGGATCGGGGACCGACTGCCACCTCAAGACATCGGGTCCCCCGAACTCCTGCATCACCACGGCGTCCATAAAGATCCTTTCGGTCGTACCATTTGCACGATACTGCACACCCCTGCGTTGTGGCGACGGGCAGGCCGCGCTCCTCACCGGCGCCGATCCGAGGGACGAGCCGGTGGGCGCCGTCGGGATCGGTTCGTTCCGGCCTCACCCCCGCTGGCTACGAGGATCTCCACAGCGGTCGTCGGTGTCGCTTGCGGTCGATCTCGGTCAGGCCGCCCCAGATGCCGTACTGCTCGAAGTGGGCCAGTGCATGCTGTCGACATCGGAGAAGCACGGGGCATGGCTGACACACGCGCTTCGCCTCGGTTTCGCGCAGCGCTCGTTCGTGACCGGATTCGTTCTCCGGTCCGAAGAACAGCGAGGGGTCCGCATCCCGGCAGCGGCCGTCCCGCTGCCAGTCCGCGACGGCGACGACGACCGAGGCTGTCATGAGCACTCCCTGGGGCTGTTGCGGGTCGGAAGGGGTGTCCTCCGCCGGTCAGTGGACCGCACTGCAGGTGATGGTGGCGGTGGTGCACGTCTTTCCGGCTGTGGTGCGACTGGAGACCTCGACGATCCCGAGGCTGCGACCCCGGTGCGCAACCTTCGGCGCGAAGGTGACGGGTTCGTCCGACGGACACGGGCGCAGATACGAGATGTGGATCGAGGTGGTGCGGAACTCCGCGTCGGTGGGTAGCGCGGCCGAACCCGTGATCTCGGAGGCGCACAGGAGCACACCGCCGTGGATGTTGCCCATCGGATTCGCGAGCGTCGGAGACGGGCCGAACTCGATCCCATTGGCCCCCCGCGCGTGCTCTGCCCCCAGCAGGTCGATGATCGAGTGGGCACGGAGTCGAGAGTCCAGGTCGTCGGGGGAGACCACGGGTGCGCCCGGTGGGTCGGTGAGCGGCACGGTCTGAAGGCGGGTGGACCCGCACGCAATCAGACGGCCGTGCGCGTCGACGACCCGACCACCGGCCAGCCCCGTCTGCGCCCCTCGATCGAGAACCCAGCTCTCGGCGCGGAGAACCGATCCGTCGACCGGTGGGTCCGCTACGAAGTCGAGATGGATTTCGGTGCTCACGGCCCAGAATCCTTCGGGGGTCATTCCATTGACGAGATGTCCCATCACGTCGTCCATCGCGACACCGAGAGTTCCTCGGCACGGTCGTCCGAGTTCGTCGGCAAGCCATGGCCCCGTGACCATTTCGGTGTACCCGTTGGTGTCGTCCCCGGTCACGTCGGCGACTCGAAACAGTCTTTCGGCGCCGGTGGAAAAGAATCGGAGCGCGGTGGGGTTGTCGGTGGTCATGGCTCTCCTGACGGACGTGCGGTGTCGCCGAGTGCGGGAACGCGCCCGAGGGCCTGACCGCCGGAGAGTGGTCTCCGGCGGTCAGGCCCGTCGGGGTGGGAAGCTCAGACGCCGCGTTGAGCCTTGGCGGTCTCGCTTGCGGCCTTACTGCGTTCGCGTGCGGCGGCCCAGTCCGCGTCGGTCATGGAGGTCAGACCGGCGAAAGTGCCGGGGCCGGCGAGCATCTGGCCGCCGTCCATGGCGATGGTCTGGCCGGTGAGGTAGTCGCAGGCGTCGGACAGCAGGAAGATCGTCAGGTTGGCAAGTTCCTCGATGGTGCCCATCCGCCCCATCGGGACCTGGTCGGCCTGAGTGGCGCCGACCGCGCTCTTGTCGGTGGGGTTGAGCATCTCCCAGGCATAGTCGGTGGGGATCGGACCCGGGGCCATAGCGTTGAGGCGGATTCCGTAACGCGCCCATTCGACCGCGAGGGACATCGTCATCGAATGCACGGCCGCCTTGGCCATCGCGGAGGGGACGACGAACGCCGAGCCGCTCCACACCCAGGTGGTCAGCGTGGACAGGACCACGCCTTTGGTGCCGCCCTCGATCCAGCGGCGACCGGCGGCGTGGGTGGTGTTGAACGACCCGTTCATCACGGTGGAGGTGACGGCCTCGAAGGCTCGCGGGCTGAGTGATTCGGTGGGGGCGATGAAGTTGGCGGCGGCGTTGTTGATCACGCCGGTGAGCGGGCCGTGCAGGGTCCAGATCTCGTCCATCGCCGACGACACCAGGTCGGCGTTGCGGACGTCGACGGTCTGCCAGTGGACCGAGCCGGGTCGCGAGACGGACGCCTCGGTGGCGGCTTCTTCGAGGACGGCGGGCCGGCGACCCCAGAGGTGGACGTCGGCGCCGTGGTCGACCAGGTGGCGGGCGACGCCGCGACCGAGGCCGGTTCCGCCGCCGGTGATGAGGATTCGCTTGCCGGCGAGAGCCTCGGACGTGAACGGGGAGGTGGTCATGCCAGGGGTCCTATCGGTCGGGGGATCGGGAATCACAGTCCCAGGCTCTTGCTGATGATTTCGCGCTGGATCTCGTTGGTGCCGCCGTAGATCGTCGGTGCGAGGGATCGACGCACCTGCTCCTCCATCCCGTATTCGCGGGTGTAGCCGTAGCCGCCCATCATCTGCATGGCTTCGAGGGTGGTCTTCTTCGCGATCTCGGTGCACTTGAGCTTGGCCATCGAGCCCTCACGGTTGAGATTGTCCTCCTCACCGGCGTCGATGCGTTCGGCGACCTCGTAGACGAAGGACTTCGCGAAGGCGATCTCGGTGGCGAGGTCGGCGATGCGGTGACGGATCGCCTGGAAACTGCCGACCTTGCGACCGAACTGCTCGCGTTCGGTGACGAACGCGATGACGTCGTCGAGCGCGCGTTCGGCCGCACCGAGCGACATCGTGGCGATGATGAGCCGCTCGACGCTCAGGCCGCGCATGAGGTGGCGCCACGCCTGGTTCGGAGTGCCGACCACTGCGGTGACCGGGACGGCCACGTCGGTGAAGTAGAGGTCGTTGCAGGTGCGGGCCTCCATGGTGGCAATACCGTGGATCTCGAGGCCCGGAGTATCGGTGGGCACCATGAACAGGGTCAGACCCTCGTGCTTGGAACCGGAGGAGTCGGTGCGGGCGAGCAGCAGGACGTGCTCGGCGACGTGGGCTGCGGAGATCCACGTCTTCTGGCCGTTGATCACGTAATGGTCGTCGACGAGTTCGGCCTTGATGCGGACGCCGCCGAGGTCGGATCCCGCCCCGGGCTCGCTCAGGGCGATCGCCTCGAGCTTGCCCGCGGCCATATTCGAGACGATCGTGCGCTTCTGCTCCTCGGTCCCGTAGCGCAGGTACGTCTGGGCGGCGGTCAGGCCGGTCGAGTAACCGGTGATGGGGGCGAGGCCGCGAGAGGTCTCCTCAAGGAAGATGCACTCCTCGATCATCCCGGCGCCGCCACCGCCGAATTCCTCGGGCAACGACACCGCGAGCCAGCCGAGCCCCGCAAACTTGTCGAGGATGACCTGGCTGTTGGCCACGGTGCCGTCCGCGGTGAGAGCATCGCGTTGTTGAAGAGTTTTGCACTCGGCGTCGCAGAACTCGCGGACCGCGAGTGCAAACTCCTGTTGTTCTCGGCTGAAGCGCATGTCGACAACTGCTCTCTGTGAAGGACCGGGGAGGACGACAGAATCGGGAAGGTAGGTCACCGGGCGGCGGGACGGTGGTGTCCCGCCGCCCGGGAGCTGGGGGCGGTCAGGCGCCGCGGAACTTCGAGAAGTCGGGCTTGCGCTTCTCGTTGAACGCGCTGATGCCCTCGAGTGCCTCGGCGGACTCACCGAACAGCTTGAGCGTGGAGTAGGCCATGTTGCCCTGGGCGATGAAGTGCTCGGTGTCGGCGTTGAGCGACTGCTTGAGCACCTTGAGCGAGGTGGGGGAGAGCTGCAGGATCTCGTCGGCCCACGCCCGGACCTCGGCGCGGAGCTGGTCGGCGGGCACGACCTTGTTGACCAGACCCCATTCCAGGGCCTGCTGGGCGCTGTAGCGGCGGCACATGAACCAGATCTCCCGCGCCCGCTTCTCGCCGATGGCGCGGGCCAGGTAACCGGTGCCCAGGCCGGCGTCGAAGGATCCGACCCGCGGGCCGTTCTGTCCGAAGATGGCGTGCTCGGCGGCAATGGACATGTCGCACAGCAGGTGCAGCACGTGTCCGCCGCCCACGGCGACACCGTTGACGGCGGCGATGACGGGCTTCGGGGTGTCCCGGATGACACGGTGCAGGGCCTCGACCTCGAACAGGCCGCTGTCGGACGGGCCGTAGTCACCGGTCTCCATGCGCTGCTTCTGGTCGCCGCCCGAGCAGAAGGCCTTCTCGCCGGCGCCGGTGAGTGCGACGGCGCCGACCTCCGAGCTGCCCCAAGCCGCCTTGAAGGCCTTGACGAGCTCGTCGACCGTGCGGGCGCGGAAGGCGTTGTAGCGATCCGGCCGGTTGATCGTGATCCAGGCGAGCCCGTTGTCGACCTCGTACGTCACGTCCGTGAATGCGGTGAAATCAGTCATCGACCTGCTGGTCCCTTCCTGCTCTGGTGGCTCGCCGTCGCCGCGAGAACAGGTCGCGGGGACGGGGTCGTCGGGTTTGGTCCGACCGTATGACAAATGTATCCGCGTTAACGATCGTTTTCAAGGGGTGGGTTGCGAGCTGCGGCCCGAGGCCGAGGGGGGGAACCGCGCAGTATGCCCACGGCTGAACCGGGGCGGAGGACGATCCCGGTCGAATCCTCGCGGGAGTTACCTGCAGGAATCGACATTCGCGACCGGTTCGAGGTGCGTCGCGGGGGACCGACCGACCGTAGGGTTCGCTCGTCGCTGTGCTCCCGACCGGGCGCGTTCCGCCATGCCCTCATCCACGGAGAATGAACTTCATGGAATTCGACGTCACGACACTGCACGCCCGCTACGCGGATCAGCGTTGGAATCGGATGGCCGTGGGCGACCTGCTCGACCGGCGGGTCTGGCCGCCGGCGAACGCGTTCTGCTCTACTACGCGAACTCCGTCGAGGCTGTGGTGACGATGTTCGGTATCGCCAAGGCCGGTCTCGTCGTGGTGCCGGTCATCGACCGGCTCGATTCCGCCGCGACCTGATCCCCATCACTCCGCACAGCGGCGCCGGCCAGCCGACCTCCTCGGTGGCCGCGAGTTCCCGATCGACTGCCTCCGCGACGTCCGGGGCGAACGGAACGACGCGCCGGGTGGTGAGGTCGACATGGGGTGCGACGACCTCGAGTGTGTTCGCCAGCGCCTCGGCCGTGTCGTCGACGAGCAGGGCTATGCCGTGGATGATCTTGTCGGAGCGTTCGACGACCCGGAAGTAGGCCGAGATTCGGTGGCCGACGTGCACTTCCGCGTAGTACTTCAGGTGATGCTCCGCGGTGAAGAAGCCCTGCCTGCGTGTGGCCCGGTAGTCGTCGGTGAGACCGATCCTGCGGAACGCGGTGTCGATCGCTTCGGCACCCAGATCCAGGTAGTGCCGGATGTTCATGTGACCGTTGGCGTCCTCGAAGTCCGGCGGGACGACGAACGGGCCGTACTCGCGAGGAAGACGAACGACCTGGTCGTAGGTGGGCAGGGTGACGGTGGCGGTCATCGGTCTCCTGACGGGTGCATCCTGACGGCGGTCGGTTGCCGGCGCGTCCATGCCTTCGAGGCGCGACCGTCGGCATGCGCCGTCCCTGTCGCTCGGCCCGCGTCGCACGGCCGGAAGCGTTCCCGCAGTATAACGATCGTTCACACATCGTGCTAAACTCGGCGAGTGGACAGGAGCCGGAAGATTCTTGACATCGCCGCAGAACTGTTCTACGAAAAGGGATTCCACGGAACGAGCGTTGACGAGCTGGGTGCTCGTGCGGGACTCACCGGGCCGGCGATCTACCGGCACTTCTCCGGCAAGGACGAAATCCTGGCCACCCTGTTCGACGAGGCGATGGACGAGCTGATCCGCGCCGCGGAGCCCATGGACGAGGACGCCGACAGCGACTTCGAGCGTCTGGTCCGCCATCATGTCGAGTTCGCGATCCGGCACCGACACCTGGTCAATGTGACCCAGCGTGAAGACCGGTCACTCGTGGACCCCTGGCGCCGCAAGGTCAATCGCCGGCGCAAGCTCTATGTCGGCTGTTGGGAAACCGCGGTGGCCCGGTGTCTCCCCCGGGCGACACCGGCGGAGGTCGCCGTGGCGACCCAGACCTGCCTGGGCACGATCTTCTCGATCGCCTACTGGCCGACCAAGGTCAGCCGCACCCCCGGGCTGGCCGACCTGATCGTCCGTCTCACGAACGAGGGGCTCGACGCCTTCCGTGGCTGACCACCGTCGCTGCCCGACTCCCTGGGGCCGATGCTCGTCGGCGATCGGCGCGGTGGTCGGCGAGGTGGTTCCGCCGCCGAACGATCACGTTGTCACGGCGCTCGTATCTTTGTCGTCCAGGTCGGCTTCACCGACGAACTGCGCTGCGAGGCGGTGTGTGCGGAGTCGGATCCCGAGGTGCGGCGATCAGCTCTCGACGAGCAGCTTCCGCACGGCGGCGGCGTGCTCGACGGATGCCTCCATCGAGGTTGCGGCGGGGATGAGCGTGATGCTGTCCGCTCCTGCGTCGACGAACGGGCGCAGCCACTCGGCGACCTGTTCGGGCGTGCCGGCCGGTGCCAGGTGCCGGAACTTGTCCCGGGGAAGGTGGTAGAGGGCCTGCATCTGCTCGCCCACCAGGCGGTCGGCCGTGGCGGCGTCGTCGTCGAGTCCGCACCACACGTTGACTCCGAAGGTGCTCAGCGTGCGGTTCTCGCGGGCGGCAGCGTCGAGAATCGCGGTGCGTGTCTCGCCGAATCGGCGGGGCGTCGAAAAGATGGCGAGCCATCCGTCGCCGTACTTCGCGGTTCGACGGATCGCGGCGTTGCCTCGGCCGCCGATGACGATCGGCACGGTCGGTTGGGGCGCGGGCAGGATCCGGGCACGGTCGAGGGTGAAGAACTCTCCGGTGTGGGTGACCTCTTCGCCGGACAACAATGCCCGGAGAACCTCGAGTGTTTCGTCCAAGCGGCGACCCCGGGTGCGTGGGTCCACTCCGGAGTTGGAGATCTCCGATCGGTCCTCGCCGCCGACTCCCGCGCCGAGGATCAACCGCCCTGGGGCGAGCTGCGCGATGGTCGAGATCTGTCGAGCTGCGAGCATCGGATGCCGCAACCCAAGCAGGTAGACGCCGATGACGACGGAGAGCGTGTCGTGGGCTGCGAGCACCGAGGTGGCGGAGACCGTCCCGTCGAAGCCGGTACCGCCGTGGAAACTGATGTGATCCCCGACCGTGATGTGGTCCAACCCGGCATCGGCGACGGACGCGAGCAGTCGTCGCCGGGCGAGCGGGTCGGGAACCAGTATGGAATCTGTGATCGACAAACCGACTTGGACGGTCACGCGACCCCCTTCCGAAGTATTGGACTGACCATAGGTCCGAAATCGTCGAGTGGCAAGAGGGCGCCTCGCGGGTGTCGATCGACGTGTCGATCCCCGGCTCGGCATCAGCGCGGTTCGACAGGAGCAAGCACTGCGTGCCGACCGATCGCCGTTCCCGACGCTGCGGCCGAACTTGTCCGCCCCTCCGGCATCCGCACATGGCCTGGCGTGGGCCGATTCCGAAGATGCGAGCAAGTCCGCGCGCCCCCTATTGCCTCACGTCAAGATGCGCGCGAGGTGCGCTTCGTTGACTCATTCAAGGATGCGCGCCTGGAGGAGGGCTCGACGATGGGGGTACGCCCCGGGCCGGCCTTGGCGGTGGTGAGCGTGAGCAGCTCGGCGGTCAGGGCCTGAATCTGCCGCTGGATCGCTGCCGGGTTGAGCGTGACGTAGGTGCCGGCGAGGATCGCCTTGTCCTCGGCGGTGACGGCATCGTGCCGCTCGACGCGACGATGCGGAGTGGTCGCGGTGTCGTACTTCTTGGTCACCTTCGCCCCGTCACGTACCTTCGATATCAGCTTCTGCTGCGGGCAGAAGAAGTTCGACAGACTCGATTGAAGAACCCAAATACCGTTGAGCACCAACAACTCTGCCGATGTGTCGTAGCGGTGGTAGCCGACCACGGTCCGTACAATCGCCCAGTTCTTCTGCTCGACGTGCGCGCCGTCGTTGGAGTTGCCGGGCCGGGACCGGGTGAAGGTGATCTGCCGCTGCGCGCACCAGGCGAGCAGGTGATGGTTGATGAACTCGCTGCCGTTGTCGGAGTCGACCCCGCGGATCGGGAACGGCAGGATGCCGGCGATCTCCTCGAGGGCGGCGAGCACCCACTTGCGCGCCTTGTTCGGCACGCTCCGGTTCTCCGTCCACCCGGTGGCGATGTCGGTGACCGTCAACGTGTAGGCATGGTCGCCGACCGCGTTGCCGCCCTCGTGCCCGACCAGGTCGATCTTGCGCGTTCCCGGGCACGGCGTCGCCCCACTGCGCCCACGTGCGGATCGGGATCTGCGACTCGAGCACCCGACCCCGGCTTGGTGTGCGCTCTGCCTTTCGGATCGAGCCTGCGCCGGTCCTCGGCAAGCCGGCGGTCGATGGTCGCCGCCGACATCGACACCAACAACTCTGCGGTGGCGTCGTCGATGCTCAACTCGCCGAACCGACGCAGGATCGGCACCAGGTCCGGCAGCACCGCCGCGAGGCGCTTGCCCGCCGGCGCACCGAGCACCGCCCAGCAGAACCGCAGCGCCGCAATCACGTCGGAGCCGTACTTCGGTGATCTCGGGGTGCGTCGCCTGACCGCGGTGGGCCGCAACGCCTGCATCAACGCCTTGCGGGCGTGATTGCGGTGCCAGCCGGTCGTGGCACACAACTCGTCGAGGATGACACCCTTGGTGGCCTTGTCGGCCCGGGCGTACCGCGTCGCGATCGTCTTGGTCACGGCCTTGCGTTGACTCATCGACAGCCCCATCGTCCGGGCCTACCGCCCGGCCCAGGCCGGACACGGCAGGCGCACCGTACGCGCGCATTCTCATTTGAGGCAACGACTACCTCTACGCGCGCATTTTGGATGAGTCAACGCGCGCCCTTGACACCCTCCGTGCCCCGCCCTCAAACTGACAACGTGCGTAGTCAAACTGAGCTCGTGCCGCTCGGGCCCGACAGCCTGACGTGGAAGTACTTCGGTGGCTGGCGCGGAATGGTGTTCGGGCCGTGGGCCGGGTCGATGCAGAACATGCACCCCGGTCTCGGCGCGGCCGTGGAGGAGCACTCGCAGTTCTTCGACGAGCGGTGGGAACGGCTGTACCGCTCGCTGTACCCCATCTACGGGGTCGTCTTCGACGGGCCGCGCGCCCCGGAGACCGCCACGCGGGTGCGCGGCTACCACGACACGATCAAGGGGATCGACAAGCAGGGCCGGCGCTACCACGCCCTCGACCCCGACACGTTCTACTGGGCGCACTCGACGTTCTTCTACAGCCTCGTCGTCTCGATCGAATGGTTCGACGGCCCGCTCCCGCTCGCCGACAAGCACCGGCTGTTCGACGAGCACGTGCAGTGGTACCGGCTCTACGGGATGTCGATGCGGCCCGTCCCCGACAGCTGGGAGGACTTCCTGCGCTACTGGGACCGCATGTGCCGCGAGGTGCTCGAGGACAACAAGGCGACCCGCGACGTGCTCGACCTCTCGCACCTGGGCCGGCCGCCGTTCCTGCGGTGGATGCCCGCGAGCGTATGGGCGGTGCTGCGGCCGCCGGTGACCCACGGGTTCCTCTGGCTGACGATCGGCCTGTACGATCCGGCGGTGCGCGACCTGCTCGGGTATACCTTCTCACGCCGGGAGCAGCGCCTGCACCGCCTCGTCGGCCGATCGATCGGGCTGGGGGAGAAGCTCGTTCCCCGGCGCTACCGCTACCATCCGCGCGCTCGCGCCGGCTGGGACCGGGCCCGGGGCCGCGTCCCGGCGGACGCACCCGTCGTGCACACCCCCGACCGCAACCTGCCGCCGGCGCACCTGTTGGACAGCCCCATGTACTACACGGGGACACACGAGACCGTGGGCAGTGCCCGGCACTGACCCGCAGCGCCCGACATCCCCGCTCGGTCTGGTGCTCGGCGCCCCGATCACCCTCGTCCTGCGGTCGGTGTCCCCGGCGCGCGGCCGCACGATCGGCCGCGTACTGCGCTCCTCGCCCGTGCACCTCGTCGCGAATCCCTTCGTCGCCCTGGCCCTCAACGTCGGCGGTCTGGCGGTTCTGTACTTCTCGCCGCTCTACGTCGCGACCACCCGGAACGAGTTGCTGCACGTGCTCGTCCACGTCCACTTCCTGCTCGCCGGCTGCCTGTTCGCGTGGGTCGTCGCCGGCCCGGATCCCGCCCCGCGCCGTCCCTCCGTGCCGGTGCGGCTCGTGGTGCTCGGTCTCGCGATCACCGCGCACGCCGTCATCTTTCAGGTGATGTACGCGGAACTGTTCGTCCAGGTTCCGGTTCCCGCGGCGCAGCTGCGGGGAGCCGGCGAGCTCATGTACTACGGCGGGGACATCGCTGAACTGCTCCTCGCCGTCGCGCTGCTGTTCACGTGGCGTCCTCGGCCGGTTCGTGACGAGACGGCACGCGCCGTCGATCCTGACGGACGTCAGCCCTTGCCGACCCGGTCGGTCCTCTCCGTGCGCGCGCCCTCGGCGCGAAGATTCAGCACCCGCCACAACTGATTTGGTAAAGTGCAAGTAATGCACCAATGGCACGCGCTCGACACCACCGCAACGCTGGATCGTCTGGGCACCTCGCCGACCGGGCTGAGCTCGGACGAAGCGGAGCGGCGGCTGACCGAGCACGGTCCGAACGAGCTGCCGCGTCCCCCGTCGGACCGCTGGTGGTGGCGGCTGCTACGGCAGTTCCACAACGTCCTGCTCTACGTGATGCTCGGCGCCGCGGTCATCACCGCGTTCCTGCAGCACTGGATCGACACGGCGGTGCTGCTCGCCGCCGTCGTGATCAATGCGCTCCTCGGATTTGTGCAGGAGGGGCGGGCCGAATCGGCGCTCGACTCGATCCGGGCGATGCTCGCACCCCGCGCCCGCGTGCACCGGGACGGACGGATCGTCGATCTCCCCGCGGCCGACCTGGTGCCCGGCGACGTCGTCCGGCTCGTCTCCGGAGACCGGGTGCCCGCCGACCTGCGGTTGATCCGCGTGCGCGAACTCCGAGTCGACGAGGCGGCCCTGACCGGGGAATCCGTCCCGGTGGACAAGACGTCCCGCCCGGTGCACGCGGACAGCGAACTCGGGGACCGCCGGTCGGCCGCCTACGCCGGAACCGTTGCCGTGTTCGGGCAGGGTGACGGCGTGGTCACCGCCACCGGTGTCCACACCGAACTCGGCCGCATCAATGCCCTCCTCGCCGGAATCCCGAAGACCACGACGCCGCTGCTGCGGCAGATCGGCCGGTTCGCCCGGTGGCTGGCCGTGGTCATCCTGGTCGTCGCTGCGGCGACGTTCGTACTCGGAATCGCGTGGCGCGGCGAATCCCCGGCGCAGATGTTCACCCTCGTCGTCGCGCTCGCCGCCTCGGCCATCCCCGAGGGGCTGCCGGCGATCATGACGGTCACCCTCTCGCTCGGGGTGCAGCGGATGGCCCGGCGCAACGCGGTGATCCGGCGACTACCGGCGGTCGAGACGCTCGGTTCGGTCACCGTGATCTGCTCCGACAAGACCGGCACGCTCACCCGCAACGAGATGACCGTGCAGAAGGTGTTGTGCGCGCACCACCGCATCGACGTCGGCGGGATCGGCTACGCCCCGGTCGGGGCGCTGACCGCCGGCGAAGGCACCGTCGCGGATCGGGCATCCGTCCCCCCGCTGGATCTGGCCGTGCGGGCCGGTGTGCTGTGCAACGACGCGCGCCTGCTCGACGTGGACGGGGCATGGCAGATCGAGGGCGACCCCACCGAGGCGGCGCTGCTCGTACTCGGACGCAAGGCGGGGCTGACTCAGCAGGACGCCGAGCACGCCTGGCCGCGTCTGGACGTCGTGCCCTTCGAATCCGAACACCGATTCATGGCCACCCTGCACCGCGCCGACGACGATGTGCACGAGCGGATCTTCCTCAAGGGCGCGCCGGAGAAGGTGCTCGCGGCGTGCACCCATCAGCTCGAGAAGGACGGCTCGCGGACCGTCGTCGACACGGCCTACTGGAGCACCCGCGCGACGGAGACCGCCACGCAGGGACTGCGCGTGCTGGCCCTGGCCTACCGGGACCGCGACGCCGTCGGTGCCACCCTCGACTTCGAGGACGCCGAGCACGACTTCACCCTGCTCGCGCTTGTCGGGATCATCGACCCGCCCCGCGAGGAAGCCGTCGTCGCGGTCCGCGAATGCCACCGGGCGGGCATCACGGTCAAGATGATCACCGGCGATCACGCCGACACGGCCGCTGAGATCGGCACCCAGATGGGACTGGGCATCGGCTCGCGGCCCGTCACCGGCGCCGAGATCGAAGCACTCGACGAACCTGCGCTGCGGCGCGTGGTCGCCGACACCGACGTGTTCGCCCGGGCCAGCCCCGAACACAAGTTGCGCCTGGTGCGGGCACTGCAGGAGAACGGCCACGTGGTGGCGATGACCGGCGACGGCGTCAACGACGCCCCGGCCCTCACCCGCGCCGACGTCGGTGTGGCGATGGGTGCCGGCGGCACCGAGGCCGCCAAGGAAGCCGCCGACATGGTGCTGGCGGACGACAACTTCGCGACGATCGCCGCGGCGGTGCGCGAGGGTCGCGGCGTCTACGACAACCTCAAGAAGTTCGTGCTGTTCATGCTGCCCACCAACGGCGGCGAAGCACTCGTGGTGATCGCCGCGATCCTGTTCCAGCTGACGCTGCCGCTCACCCCGGCCCAGGTGCTGTGGATCAACCTGGCCACGGTCAGCACCCTGGGCCTGGCACTCGCGTTCGAACCGACCGAGGCGTCCGTGATGCGCAGGCCGCCGCGTCCGCCCACCGAGTCGCTGTTGTCGGCGTTCTTCGTGTGGCGCGTGGCGATGGTGTCGGTGCTCATGATGGCCGGCGCGCTGGGGCTGTTCCTGTGGGAGCTGGAAGCGGGTACGACTGTGGAGGTGGCCCGCACGATCGCGGTCAACGCGATCGTCGTGGCCGAGATGTTCTACCTGATCAACAGCCGCCGCATCGAGGGCTCGGTCCTGAACCGGGAGGGGCTGTTCGGCAACCGCTACGTGCTGGGTGCGATCACCGCCTGCATCGGGCTGCAGCTGCTCTACACCTACACGTCGTTCTTCCAGACCGTGTTCGGCTCCGCGGGACTGACGCTCGTGGAGTGGGCGAAGGTGCTCGGCGTCGGGCTGACGGTCTTCTTCGTCGCCGAGGCGGAGAAGTGGGTGGTCCGCCGCATCCGTGCCCGACGTGCCGAGTCGTGAGCACGATGGACACGTCCCCTCTTCGGCACATCCTGGTCGCCACCGACCTGTCCGACGGCGCGGCCGACGCGGTGCGCCGCGCTGCACAACTCGCCCGCGAGCACCACGCGCAGCTCACCGCCGTGCAGGTCGTGCCGTCCCCGGCCGCACCGGAAACAACGCGGCGCGCGCACACTCTCCTGACGGACCATCTGCGCCGCTGCGGCGGGGACATCGAGGGCGTGGTCCGGGCCGGTGAGGTCGCCTCCACCGTCGGCGCCCTCGCCCGGGAACGCGACACCGACCTGCTGGTCGTCGGCGCGCACGGAGCCCGCCGGCTCGCCGGAGCGTTGCCGGGCAGCACCGCCGAACGTCTCGTCGGCACCAGCACCGCGCCCGTACTGGTGGTCAAGAATCCACCGGCCGGCCCCTACCGGACCGTCCTCCTGGCCGTCGACACCTCTCGTGCCGCCACCTCGGCCGCCCACACCGCCGCAGCCTGGACCCCCGAGGCCGACCACGTTCTCGTACACGTGTCCGTCGTGATGGGCGAACAACTCATGCGACTGCACGGCGCCGACGACGCCGCGCTGGCGCAGCTGCGGCACGTCAGCACCGAACAGATCCGCCTCCACCTCGACGAACTCGCCGCGACCCTGATCCCCGAGCCCGCCGACACCCGCATCGAATCCGGCCATGCGCCCTCGATGATTCCGGAGATCGGAGCCGAGCATCGCGCCGAGCTGATCGTCGTCGGAACCGGGGAGCGTTCCGCCCTCGAATACGCAGTGCTCGGCAGCGTCGCCCAGCACGTGCTGCGACACGCCACCACGGACGTCCTGGTGGTGCCGGACACCGGTGCTCGCGCCAGGTGATCGGGCCCCGTCCGTAGCGTTGGCGCCCAATGTTCCGGCAAGCGTGCACTTCTCGTGCCACCGCCCGGCGTGTCGTCACGAGAAGTGCACGCTCGGGCGCGGGGGGCGCGCCCAGCCTCACACAGACGCGAGCACCTCGTCGAACAGTGCGGCGTAGCGTTCCTGTGCGGCGCGGCGCCGCGTGGGCACGTGCTCGGTGGGAATCCGGTCGGCCGGCGCCTCGTAGTCACGCAGGATCAGCTTGGCGACGGTGTCGCGGTGCACCTCGTCCGGGCCGTCGTAGAGCCGCGCGGCGCGCGCCGCGCGGTACATGAAGTCGAGCGGCAGGTCGGAGCTGTAGCCGAGGGAGCCGTGGGTCTGCACGGCGCGGTCGATGATGTCGTGCAGGATCTTCGCGCCGAAGTACTTGATCATGGCGATCTCCTTGCGGGCCGCCTTGGTGCCCTGGGTGTCGATCACCCAGGCGGCCTGCAGCGTCATCAGCCGCAGTGCCTGCATCTCGGCGGCGGAGTCGGCGATCCAGTTGCGCACGGTCTGCTTCTCGCCGAGGACGCTGCCGTGCGCGAAGCGGTAGGTGGCGCGTTCGCACATCATGTCGAAGGCGCGGTTGGCCTGGCCGATCCACCGCATGCAGTGGTGAATGCGGCCGGGGCCGAGCCGCTTCTGGGCGATGAGGAAGCCGTCGCCGGGATTGCCGAGCAGCGCGTCGGCACCGACCCGCACGTCGCGCAGGGTCACCTCGCAGTGCGAGCCGTAGGTGTTCTCGCGCGGCGACGGGTTCTCCATCGAGGCGATGTCGCGCACCACGTCCAGGCCGGGGGT
Source organism: Rhodococcus sp. DMF-1 (assembly GCF_021441945.1). Lineage (NCBI taxonomy): Bacteria > Bacillati > Actinomycetota > Actinomycetes > Mycobacteriales > Nocardiaceae > Rhodococcus > Rhodococcus sp. DMF-1. The sequence continues at coordinate 3,357,638 of NZ_CP090442.1, read as the reverse complement.
GTCGATGGGGACGATGAACTGTGAGGCGCGGCGGTGTCGCTCGGCGTCGGGATCGGTGACGGCGACGACGATGACGAAGTCGGCGGTCGAGGCGTTGCTGATGAACCACTTGTCGCCGCTCAGCACCCAGTCGTCGCCGTCGCGGACGGCGGTGGTCTGCAGGTTGGTCGGGTCGGCGCCGGCGTTGTCCGGTTCGGTCAGGGCGAAGGCCGAGTACTTCTCACCGGCGAGCAGCGGGTCGAGCCAGCGGCGCTTCTGGTCGTCGGTGCCGACCGCGGCGAGGATCTCCGCATTGCCGGAATCCGGTGCCTGGCAGCCGAACACGATCGGACCGAGGGGTGACGAACCGAGGATCTCGTGCATCAGACCGAGCTTGACCTGGCCGTAGCCCTGTCCGCCGAGTTCGGGGTCGAGGTGCGCGGCCCACAGCTGCTGCGTCTTGACCTTCTGCTGCAGCGGAGCAATCGCGGTGAGCAGTTGCGGCCAGGTCAGCTCGAGGGTTTCGAGCGGACGGATCTCCTCGCGCACGAAGGCGGTCATCCAGTCCAGCTTCTGCTGGAATTCGGGTTCGGTGGAGAAATCCCATGCCATGTGTGTCTACCTCCGGGGTCGGCGGGTCAGTCGAGGAAGCGCAGGGTGCGCTCGAACAGGTGGAGGGCGTACCGGTGCAGCCGGTCGCCGACCGGGCGGGGGGCCTGCCCGGAACAGGCGCGGGCGTAGGTGCCTTCGAGGATGATGCCGAGTTTGAACGCGGCCAGCGCGGTGTACCAGTCGAGGGCGGCGAGATCGCGGTCGGTGTTCTCGGCGTACCGCCGCACCAGTTCCGCACGGGTGGGCAGTCCACCGGCGTCGGCGAGGCGGCTTTCGAGCAGGTCGGGCTCGCCGTCGGTCTCGGGCCAGATCGCGAGCATCCAGCCGAGGTCGAGCAGCGGATCGCCGACGGTGGCCATCTCCCAGTCGACGATCGCATTCACCGTGGGGGCGATCCGATCGAACATGACGTTGGAGACGTGGTAGTCGCCGTGCAGGATGCCGGGTGTCCACTGCCGGGGCCGGTTGTCGTCGAGCCACGACGCGAGGCGGTCGACGCCGGGCAGCAGCACCGTGGGATATCCGGACAGCAGCGTGTAGGACTCGAGTTCGCTGGTCCAGCGGCCCACCTGCCGTTCGAGGAACCCCTCCGGGCGTCCGAATCCCGTCAGACCGATCGCGGCAGGGTCGACCCGGCCGAGTTCGGTGAGCGCGTCGACCATTGCCAGGCCCATGCGACGGCGGGTGTCCCGGTCGGCGGCGTGGGCGGGGGACAGGCTCTCCGCTGCGTTGTAGCCGTCCACAGCGTGCATCAGATAGAAGACGGCGCCGAGGACGTCGGTATCCTCGCACCCGGCGATGAAGCTCGGGTGCGGCACCGCGGTCCCGGCCAGGGCACGCAGCAGGGTCATCTCCCGCAGCATCATCCGGTTCGAGTGCGGGCGAAGGTGTTTCGGTCCGCGGCGGAGAACGTAGCGGGTTCCCGCCCGCTCGAACGCGAGCATGATGTTCTGCGTTCCGCCGCCGATCGGGGAGACCTCGGTGAGGTCGCCGGCACCGAGGCCGCTTGCGTCCATCCAGTCGCGCAGCGCGGGGAGATCGATCCCCGTCAGTTCGCTGTCTGTCGTATCGGTCGGCATACCACGACGGTATCGGCCGGGTCCGGTGGGGGCAGTGCGGCTTTCGTCGCTCGTTGTGGGTTTCCACAACCGCCGTGGGAGTAGGGTCCGCGCTGGTCAGCGGCCGGAGAAGTCGAGGATCTGGAAGGCGAGCCGCGCCGAGAGCATGACGTCGAGACTGGCCGGATCGAGCCGGGTCAGTTCCTTGATCTTGCCCATCCGGTAGCGCACCGTGTTCTCGTGCACGTCCAGCGTCTGTGCGGCGCCCTGGACCCGCCCCTCGGCGGTGACGAACGCGCGCCACGTGTCGAGCAGGACGCCGTCGTCGGCCGTCTGCACGGCGTGCAGGTACTCGTGCGCGAAGTGCACCGCCTCCTTGACCCGGCCGGAGCTGACGACCAGCCGGAACAGTCCGAGCTCGGTGACGTCGAGGACCCCGGCGGACCATTCGAACGACCGCGCGATCTCGGCGACCTCCCGCATCTCCCGGGCGGCCTGCGAGAAGTCGGTGACCTCCCGGCACACACCGGAGATGACGGTGGCGCCGGTCGCCAGCTGCGGCTGCAGCGACGCGCGGATCCGCGACACCGCGTCGCGCACCCGCTGCAGTTCCTCCGCGCAGCCACCGTCGGGCAGCGGCACGAGGACGATCACGCTGCCGGGCAGTTTCACCGCCGCCGGCTCGTCGATCCCGAGCACCTCCTGGAAGCGGCGGGTGACCAGACGCTGCGCGGCGGAGGCGGACATCCGCTGGTTCGCCGCGAGGGTGAACCGGACCAGCACGTGCGGATACGTGAGGTCGATACCGAACTGCGGGCCGCGCCGCACCAGGTGTTCCTTGTCGCGGGTGTTGCGCAGCAGATCCGACAGGTAGTCGTCGCGGGCCTGGCCCTGGGTCTCGATCTGCCGGCGTTCGGAGAGGATCTGCAGGGACAGCACCGTCGCGCCGTGTTCGGCGATGTTCGCGTCGACCTGCTCGAGCGAACGGCCGACCTCGACGATGCCCAGGTAGCCGTTGGGTTTGCCCTCGATCATCAGCCGGCACAGCAGATGCCGGCGGCCGAGGCCGACGGACAACGTGGGCGGCACCACGGCCGACGGCCGGTCCGGGCTCAGGCCGGCGAGTTCGGCCTCGACCGAGGGCATGCGCCGGATCTGCTCCGAGATCACCGGGGCGCGGTCCAATCCGAGGGTGACCGGCGCCGCCCAGGCGAGTACCCGGAAGTCCTCGTCGTAGAGGACGACGGGCTTGGTCGACAGGTCGCTGAGCAGCCGCACCACGCGCTGGATGTCGGCGCCCTCGAGCACGGCGTTGGTGAGCTTGCGGTGCACGTCCGCGAGGTAGGCGAGCGTGTTGCGGCTGCGGGTGATCTCCGAGGCCTGTGCCCGCAGCCGCGAGTTGAGCATCGCCTGGGTGAGGAACAACGCGCTGAGCTGGGCGAACATCTCGGCGATCTCGATGTCCTCGGCGGTGTAACGGCGGGGAAGATCCTTGTTGTCGACGAAGAGCAGGCCGATGACCTCTCCGTCGAACACCAACGGCACCCCGAGCATGGCGCGGACCCGCCAGTGCTCCATGGTCCGGCGATGGGGGCGCGGGTCGTTGGGGACGTCCTCGATGAGCACCGACCGGGCGGTCTCGATGATCTCCCGGCTGAAGTGGTCGCCGGCGATCCCGGATTCCTGGCGCTTGACGGCTTCGGTGATGTCACCCTCGTCGGCGCAGTGTCCCGCGGCGCCGCGGAACCGGCCGTCGGGGCGTCTGAGGTAGAGCGAACTGCGGGACACCCCGAGCACGGTGCACAGTTTCACGCACACCGAGCGCAGCAGCTGTTCGAGGTCGGCGTCGCCGATGGCTTCCCCGGTGATCTCGGCGAACGCGGTGATGACGTCGCGTTCGCGGGGCCGGGTCGCGGGGTGGGCCACCAGGGTGGGCGCGTGGGCGGCGGTCGGGACCGTCGCACGGGCGGGGCCGTGCTCAGGCGTCGTCGGCTCGACGTTCCCGCTCGGCAGCGCCATGCGTCTACCTCATCTCCCGGCGCCCGAGGGTGCGGCGCCGCCACGTGTCGATGTTGTTCATTATCACAATCTACGGGAAATCAGGTCGCGATCACAGTCGCCAGTGCGCCGTCGAGCTCGTGGCCCATCCGGTCCCGCTTGGCCCGCAGGTAGCGCACGTTGTGTGCGGTGACGACGGTCGGCAACGCCACCCGGCCGACGATCTCGATCGAATAGCCCTCCAGCCCACCGAGTTTGCCGGGATTGTTGGTGATCAGCCGCATCCGCCGCACGCCCAGGTCGGCGAGAATCCGGGCGCCCACCCCGTAGCTGCGCGAGTCGTCGGGCAGACCGAGCGCCCGGTTCGCATCGACGGTGTCGAGGCCCTGCTCCTGCAGCGAGTACGCGCGGATCTTGTGGGCCAGCCCGATGCCCCGGCCCTCGTGGCCGCGCAGGTACACGAGCACCCCGCACCCTTCCCGGGCGATCTCGGCGAGCGCACGCTCGAGCTGCGCCCCGCAGTCGCATCGCAGCGAACCGAGGATGTCGCCGGTCAGGCACTCGCTGTGCACCCGCACCAGCACCCCGTCGGAGGTGCGTCCGGCGGCGGCGACGTCGCCCATGACCAGCGCGAGATGCTCGGTGCCGTCGAGCACCGACCGGAACGCCACGGCCCGGAACTCCCCGAACTCGGTGGGCATCGTCGCCTCGGCGACGAGCTCGACGAACGGCTCCGTCGCAGCCCGGTATCGCACCAGGTCGGCGATCCGCAGCAGGGGCAGGCCGTGCTCCCGGGCGAACGCGACGAGATCGGCGCCGCGGCGCATCGAGCCGTCCTCGGCGACGATCTCCCCGATCACCCCCACGTCTCCGGCCCCGGCGAGACGCAGCAGATCCACGGTCGCCTCGGTGTGCCCGGCGCGGGCGAGCACCCCGCCCTCGCGGGCGCGCAGCGGGAAGACGTGGCCCGGCCGGCGCAGATCCGCAGGTTCGGTCGTGTCGTCGGCGAGTGCCCGCACGGTCGCGGCCCGGTCCTGCGCGCTGACCCCGGTCCCGGTGGAGACGTGGTCGACGGTGACGGTGAACGCCGTGCCGTGCGCGTCGGTGTTGTGTTCGACCATCAGCGGCAGGTCGAGGGTGTCGGCGCGGTGCGCGGTCATCGGCGCGCAGACGATGCCGGTGGTGTGCCGGACGATGAACGCCATCTGCTCGGCGGTCATCGTGGCGGCGGCCGCGACGAGGTCGCCTTCGTTCTCCCGGTCGTCGTCGTCCACGACGACGACCATGCCGCCGGCGGCGAGGGTCTCGACCGCGAGTTCGACGTCCTGAGCGGGGCTGGTCCGTGGCATGGCGACTACTCCTGTTCTGCGCTGTGGGTGCCGAAGGTGCGCCGGTGGTACGTCAGCGGCGGATGGTCGACGCGGGCGGCGGCTTCGACGTGCCCGAGGACGACGACGTGGTCGCCGCCGTCGACGAGGTCGGCGACCCGGCACGCCAACCACCCCGGCGCCGCGTCGACCCGCGGCACCCCGGCCGACAGCGACCAGTCGACCCCGTCGAACTTGTCGGTGCCCTTGCGGGCGAACGTCAGGGCGAGGGCGTCCTGGCCGTGGCCGAGGACGTTCACCCCGAAACGTCCTCCGGACCGCACGACCGTGAGCAGGTCGGACCCGCGGTCGAGGGCCACCAGGACCATCGGAGGATCGAGCGACAGCGAGGCGAAGGCGCTGACGGTGGTGCCGTGCGGGCGGGCACCGTCGAGTGCGGTCACCACCGTCACCGGGGTGCACACACTGGCCATCACGTCCCGGAACTCGGCGGTGAACTCTTGGGCGGCAATTGGATTCATCTCGTCCTCCGACGGGGTCGGCCGGAGCGGTGCCCGACGGGACCGGGCACCGCCCCGAACGGCTCAGGCGTTCGCCGGAACCGGCGCCTTCATCTTGTGGAGCTCGGGGACGACCTTCTCGCCGTAGAGCTTCAGGGCCTTCTCCGCCTGCTCGATCGGCAGGCCGCCGAACGCGAACGCCGCATTGGCGAAGAAGTCGCCGATCATCTCGTGCCGGGCGGCGTACTTCTCGACGATCTGCTCGGGCGTGCCGTACACGTTGGCCTCGACGTACGCGTCGGCCGCGGCTTCCATTCCGGCCTCGCGGATCATGTCGGCGCCGACCTGGTAGGTCTCGTAGCCCTTCGTCTCGCGCCAGTGCTCGCCGGCGAAGTCGTAGTGCTTGATCACCGACAGGAAATACCGCGCGACGTGCTCGTAAGCGAGGCGACGGGCCTCCTCCGCGTCCTCGTGGCAGATCACGAAGTCCTGGATAACCGGCGGCAGCGGCTCGGTGTTCCAGCGCTCGCGGTACAGGTCGCGCCACCGATTGATCGCCTCGGCGTGCTTACCGAACTCGAACTGCATGAACGTCATCATGCGGACGCCGAGATCGGCGATGACCGGAACCGAGTCGGGCGACATCGCGGCGCCGAACAGGCGGTCGCGTCCCCACTCGTAGGCCGGGTTCGGGGCCGGACGGATCTCGACGCGCTGCTGCGGGTAGAACTCGCCGTCGGGCTGGTCCACCACACCGGTGCGCAGCCCCTCGATCGCGAGGTTGGCGGCTTCGATGAACCGTCCACGCGCTTCGTCCATCGGGATGCCGAACGCGTCGTACTCCATCTTGGCCAGTCCGCGGCCCATGCCGAACAGGGCGCGACCCTCGGACATCATGTCGAGCATCGTCATCTTCTCGACGACGCGGACGGGATTGTTCCACGGCAGGATCACCGCGCCGGTGCCCAGCTTGACGGTCGACGTGCGGGCCGCGAGGTACGACATGATCTGCATGTTGTCCGGGCACATCGAGTAGTCGTCGAAGTGGTGTTCGGCGGACCAGACGGCATCGAAGCCGTACTTCTCCGCGGCGACGCCCATCTCGAGTTCGCGGACGAACACTTCCTGGTCGCTGACGTTTTCGTGGTAGTTCTGGAACACGAGCAGCATGCCGACGTCCATGGACGTAACTCCTTGCGTGAGGGGGGATGGAGGGAGACGGGAAGCGGATCAGGGTGCGAGGAACACGGCCCGGGTGTGTTCGGTGTCGAGGTACTCCTTGACCGACTGGATCAGGCCGTCCCGGATCTCGAAGACGAAGTGGTAGAGGTTGTTGTAGACGCGGCCGTTGGCCATCTCCGAGTACGACTCGGTTTCGACGGCGACCCGGTCGCCCTCGGCAGTCCATGCCCGCGGGGTCAGGGCGATCGCCCCGGTCCTGGTGGTCGCGGACAGGCCCGAGAGCATCTCGCGGAACTCCTCCTTGGTCTTGGTCCCGGAGATTCCGTCGATGGTGCCGGCCACCCACCACGTGGCGGTGGGGGCGAGGTAGCCGAGGATCGCCTCGACGTCGCCGGAGGTGAACACCTCCATGAACTCGGCGACGAGCTTCTTGTTGGCCGCTTCGAGGCTTCCGGCGGTCGCGACGTTGTCCATCTGAGCTCCTTCGAGTGAGGACTTGGACGAATCAGGGAGCGGGGGAAGAACTTCCCAACTGCTGCCTCCGACGGTATCCGGAAGACTGTGGTATGGGTCACGCCGGTTTTCCGGTCGTTGTAGGCCGCTACAACGACCGGACGGTCACGCCCGCGAGCTGAACGAGGACATCAGCCCACCGTCGGTGGCCACCACCGAGCCGGTCATGTACGGCGCGTCCGCGACACCCACGACGACCTGCGCAATCTCCTCGGGGCGGCCCGTTCGGCCCATCGGGATCGCCGCGACGACCCGCTCCCGGGCCCGGCCCGTCAACGCCGAGGTCATGTCGGTGTCCACGAAACCGGGGATGACGAGATTGACGCGGATGTCCCGCGGTGCCAGCTCGACGGCGAGCACCTGGGTCAGCCCACTCAGCCCGGCCTTCGCCGCACCGTAGGCGACGTCGCCCGGGAATCCCCGGAAACCCACCACCGCACCGACATTGACGATCGCCGCCCCTGCGGACAGCCGCGGGACGACGGTCCGGGCCACCTCGAACGCGCCGGTGAGGTTGGTGGCCAGCACCTCGTCCCAGTGGGCGCGGGGCAGATCGTCGATCCGGCCGCCGCGGTGCACACCCGCGGCGTTGACCACGACGTCGAGCGCCCCGAACCGGTCGAACACCGCGTCCACCCCGAGCCCGACCGACGCCGCATCGCTGATGTCGGTGTTGATCTCCACTACCCGGTCGGGGTGCGTCCACGGCGCCGTCGCCGGCTTCCGGGCGAACACCGCCACGTTGTCGCCGCGGGCGGCCGCGGCCTCCGCCACGGCCCGCCCGATGCCCCGGGAACCGCCGGTGACCAGCCACGTCCTGACGCCGCTCATCGGTTCAGGAATCCTGTCAACGCGGCGAGGTAGCGGTCGCGCTCCTCGAGGAACGGGGCATGCCCGCTCGACGGGAACTCCACGACCTCGGCGCGGTCGTTGAGCGCCGGCACCGCCTCGGCGCCGGAGAACGGCACGAACGCATCGAGCCGCCCGTGGAGCAGCAGGATCGGCACCTCCAGCGCCGCGATCTCCTTGCGCAGATCGATCGTCGCCAGATCGCGCAGCGAGTCGTCGCCCCGCGGACCCATCGACATGAACATGTCCCAGATCGACTCGAGCACGGCCTCGCCGGGATCCTGGGCGCACACCGCCGCGGCGACCCCGCGGAACGTCTCGGCCCGGTTCGCGGCGGCGCCGGCGAGCACACCCTCGACGTCGGCGACCGTCCCCCCGTGCGGCCAGTCGTCGGTGGCGGTGTACCGCGGCGACGCCCCACCGGTGAGCACCAAGGCCGACGCCCGCTCCCCGAGCTGCGCGGCGGCCGCTGTCGCCACCGCCCCGCCGAGCGACCAGCCGTTGATCACCGGCCGGTCCAGGTCCAGGTGCTCGACCAGCGCCACCACGTCGGCGGCCAGCGCGGCGATCGACACGTCGTCGAAGTCCTTGTCGGATCGGCCGCAGCACCGCAGGTCGAGCGTCACGACCTCGTTGCCGTTGGCGCGCAGCGCCGGCAGTGTCGTGTCCCAGGCGCGGGCCGTGGCACCCCAGCCGTGGATCAGCACGATCGGCCGACCCTCCCCGCGGTGGTGTTCGAAGTAGATCCGGCGGTCGTTCTCGACGGGCAGATAACCCATGATGTCCTCCTGTGCGAGTGGGGAAGTGGGATCGAGCGGATGGGAAAGCAGAGGGGTGGCCGGGTCGGGCCGCAGGGCCCTCGGCACCACGGCCGGGCGATCCCGGAACCGGGGCATGACGTGTTCGGCGAACAGCTCGAGCGACCGCATCACCTTCTCGTGGGCCAGGCCGCCGAACCGCATCCAGCAGATCAGGTGCTGCAGGCCGGTCTCGTCGTGCAGCGACTCGAGTTGCCGGGTCAGGCCGTCGGGATCACCGACGTACACGACGCCGCCGTCGCGCAGCCCCTCGACGGTCATGCCGCCGGCCTCGTCGGCCGCGGCGACCAGCTCGGCGTAGCGTTCGTAGGTCGCCGGCACGTCCGGGCCCTGCGGCACCGCCGCGAGCGCCGCATCGAAATACCAGGTCAGGGCGTCCCGCGCGTTCTCGACCGCGACGTCCTCGGTGTCGGCGAGGTGGATCTGCCAGTTCATCGGGAAATCCAGGCTCAGCACGTCCCGGCCGAGGTCGCGCAGCCGTCGTTTGGCGTCGACGACGAACGCGTTCAGCTCCGGCATCGTCATCAACGTCGGCGTGACCAGCATGTTGTAGCCCTGGTCGGCCGCCAGATCCAGGGTCTCCGGGCTGATCGAGGCAATGTAGATCGGCGGGGTCGGCCGCTGCACCGGGGTCGGGCGGCAGTCGACCTTGTCGAGGTCGAAGTGCTTGCCGTGGTAGGAGAACGGCTCGCCGGGCTTCTTGCTCCACAGGCCCCGCACGATCTCGAGCGCCTCGACGAACACCTCGCGACTCTCGCCCTGCAGATCGGCGACGCCCATGTTGTGGAACTCGTCCGGCTGGTAGCCGCGCCCCACCCCGAAATCGAGGCGGCCACCGGAGATGACGTCGACCATCGCGTAGTCCTCCGCGATGCGCACCGGCCAGTCGAACGTCAGGTTGCTCACCGCGATGCCGATCCGCATCCGTTCGGTGCGGGCGGCGATCGCCGCCGCCGCCACCTGCGGCGACGGCATCGACCCGTAGTCGCTGCCGTGATGCTCGGCCAGCCACACCTCGTCGAAGCCGAGCTGCTCGGCGTAGGCGATCTGTTCGAGCATCTCGCGGTAGGCCCGGGAGAAGTCCCGGTCCGGGCATTCGAGGACGTAGAAGATGCCGAACTTCACGGTGTGCCTCCTCGGGACGACGCCTCCGGCGGGGCCGCCCGCACCGCACCGGTGGACCCGACGCTAGAGCGGTGCCCGGTTCAGGCGGGGAATCTGGCTCCGCCGCCGTTGTGGGAGTCCACAAACACCGGGGCGTCGGCGGTGCTGCGCAGGCGTTTCTTGTCGACCTTGCCGACACTGGTGCGCGGCAACGACTCGACGACCACCACCTGCTCGGGCACCCACCAGCGGGGTGCGAGGTCGGCGAGCGCGGTACGCACCGCCTCCGGGTCGAGAATCTGCCCTTCCTCGGCGACGACGAACGCCAGGGGCCGCTCCTGCCACTTCTCGTGCGGCACCGCCACGACCGCGGCGTCGGCGACGTGCGGGACCTGCGTCAATGCCTGTTCGAGCGCCATCGAGCTGATCCACTCGCCGCCGCTCTTGATCAGGTCCTTCGCCCGGTCGACGATGGTGAGATAACCCTCCCCGTCGATGGTGGCGATGTCGCCGGTGCGCAACCAGCCGTCGACGAACGCCTCCGGGTGCTCGTCGCGGAAGTACCGTTCGGCCACCCACGGGCCCCGCATGAGCAGCTCGCCCCGATCGACACCGTTGTGGGGAACTACAGCGCCGTCGTCGTCGACGAGCTTCCACCGCAACCCGGGCAGCAACCGCCCCTGCCGGCGGATGTACTCGTAGCGCCTGCCCGGATCGTCGTCGGCGGCGCGGGGAGGCCGGGCGAACGTGCCCATCGGCGACATCTCCGTCATACCCCAGCCCTGATAGGCCGGCACCCCGAGGTCCTCCTCGATGCTGCGGATCAGTTCCGGGGTCGGGGTCGAGCCGCCGAGCACCAGTGCGCGCAGACTCGTCAGGTCCGCTCCCGTCGCCAGGGCGTGGCGCACCAGCTCGACGGCGACCGTCGGCACCATCCCGACATAGGTGACGCGTTCGGCCTCGAGGATCCGGGCGATGTCCGGCACCGCGGGGTGCGGTCCCGGCAGCACCTGGTTCGCGCCGGTCATCAACGCCGCGAACGGAATTCCCCACGCATTGGCATGGAACATCGGCACGACGTGGCAGACGGTGTCGCGCTCGCAGATCGCGTGCCCGTCGGCCAGGCACGCGGTGAACGTGTGCAGGTACAGGCCGCGGTGCGAATACCCCACCCCCTTGGGGAAACCGGTGGTGCCGGACGTGTAGCACAGTGCCGCGAGGTCGTTCTCGTCGCGGGGAACCGGCTCGGTCAAGGGTGCGGCGGCGTCGGTGAGTGCGTCCTGGGCGGGCAGGTCGATCCCGTCGCCGTCGGTGGTGACGACGAGCATGCCGGGCCGCCGGGCGCGGGCGGTGTCGAGCAGCGGCAGCAGCGCGGTGTCGACGAAGATCATCCGGTCGTCGGCGTGGTCGACGATGTAGGCGATCTCGTCGGCCTCGAGCCGCAGGTTGACGGTGTGCAACACCGCACCCGCCAGGGGCACCGCCAGGTACAGCTCGAGGTGCCGGCGATGGTTCCAGGCCAGCGTCGCCACCCGGTCGCCGGGCCGCACCCCGAGTTCGATCAGGGCCGCCGCCAACCGGAACACCCGGTCGGTGTAGTCGCGGTACGTGTACCGCGAGATCGCCCCGCCGTCCTGGTACTGCGTGATCGTCTTGGCCGAGAACAATTCCCGCGCGCGATACAGGAAGTCGGTGATCACCAGCGGGCTGCCCGGAGACGGGGTCATGCAGGCACCTCCTGCCGGGCGGCGGCCACCGCCGACCGGACCTCGGGCATCACCTTCGAGGTGAGCAGCTCGATCCGGGCCGAACCGCTGTCGACGGATTCCCCGGGCAGCTGCGCCCAGAAGTGCACGTCCTTGACCTGCGGCCGGGCCACGAGCAGGGCGGTGAGTTCCCGCACCGCGGTCGCCGCGTCCCACAGCTGGAACGCCCCCGCGTCGACGAGTGCCTGCGGCGAGTCGAACAACGGGGTGGACTCCGGCGGCCCGAACGCCCCCATCCGGATGTAGCCGTTGATCTGGTACAGCGCGTGCTCCCCGATCCGGGCCCATTCACGTTCCGGATCGTCGGCGATCACCGCCCACTGCCCGGCGTAGATGCGGCCGGCGTCGCGGGGGCGCCCGTGCCGCTCGAGTGCGTCGAGGTACGTCTCGTGGTGCGCGTTCTGGGTGCTGAGGAACCCGTCGGCGATGCGTGCCGCCCGGTCGATGGCCGGGTCGGCCATCGCGCCGACGAGCACCTGCGGGGTGCGTTCCGGCTGCGGCGTCACCGGCAGTGCCGGGAAGTCGAAGCGGCTGCCCCGGAACTCGACGCAGTCGCCGTCCCACGCCTGCCGGATCAGCGCGATGCCCTCCTCGAGCAGGCTCGGGCGGTGCCGCAGCGAGCGACCGAACGCTTCGAACTCCGGCTGCCAGTACCCCTGCCCGACTCCCAGATCGAAGCGGCCCGCCGTCAGGAGCGACACGGTGGCCGCGTCCTCGGCGAGCCGGATCGGGTTGTGCAGCGGGGCGACGATCAGATTGGTGCCGATGCGCAGCTGCTCGGTGTGCGATCCGATCGCGGCGGCGAGCACGAACGGCGACGGGGTGTAGCCGTCCTCCATGAAGTGATGCTCGGTCAACCACACCGAGCCGATCCCACAGCGTTCGGCCCAGGCGATCTGTTCGAGGCTCTGCCGGTAGAAGTCGGTGAAGCTGCGCGGCCATCGCGTGGGGTTGCGGAAGTCGTACCACAGGCCGAAAGTGCAGTGCTCGTCGTTCACGGTGCGCGTCCTTCGAGTCGGATCGGGCTATGTCGCAGATCACACCCTGGTGGCATGAGGCCCGACGGTGAAGAGGGGAATGGGAGGGCGATTGTGGGTGAATCCAACCGTGCTGCCGGATCCACCCACACTCGCGCGGCGGTCCGTCAGAAGTTGCCCTTGGCGGCCCACCCGCCGTCGACCGGGTAGATCTCGCCGGTCAGGAAGCTGCCCTCCCGCATCAGGTAGGCGACCATCGACGCGATCTCCTCCGGCCGGCCCAGACGCCGGACGATGTGGGCGTTGGCGTTCGCGGCGCGCATCTCGTCGGTGATGTCCGCCAGGATCGGGGTGTCGATCGTGCCGGGGCAGATCGCGTTGATGAGGACGTTCTTGTCGCCGTACTCGAACGCTGCCTGCTTGGTGAGGGAGACGACGCCGCCCTTCGCCGCCGAGTACGAGGCGAGGTTCGGCAGGCCGCGCAGCGCCGCCATCGACGCGATGTTGACGATCCGGCCGCCGCCGCGCTCGATCATGTTCGGGATCACCGCCTGCATCCCGAGCCACACACCCTTCAGGTCGGTGCCGATGACGTGATCCCACGCCTCCTCGGTGAGCCCGACGACGCTGTCCTCGCTGATCATGTTGACGACACCGGCCACGTTGGCGAGCAGGTCGACGCGGCCGTGCCGCTCGATCACCTCGCGGACCGTGTCGGCCCAGCTGCTCCGGACGCGCACGTCGAGGGCGTGCGCTTCGGCCTTGCCGCCGGCGGTGAGGACGGCGTCCACGGTCGCCCCGGCGTCCTGGATGTCCGCCGCGATCACCGTCGCGCCTTCGGCGGCCAGTCGCTGGGCGGTGGCTGCGCCGATTCCCTGCGCGGCGCCGGTGACGATCGCGATCTTCCCGTTCAGTGTCATCGTCGACTTCCTTCTGTTCGATGGAGGCCCGACGTCCTCGGTGTGATGCAGGACACGTCGGTGCCGCCGACAGTAGGGATCGGATGTCCCCGGCGACACACCGTTGCGGGGAGGTGTTTGGAGGCATGCACAACGGACGGGTCCGGGGGCTGCGAGCGCGCACGCCACCGAACCGCACGGCGAGTGAGCACTTCTCGTGCCACTGCCCGGCGTGTCGTCACGAGATGTGCGCAGTCGGCGCTCGCGTCAGTCCGGGTGAGCCTCGTGCCACGCCTGCCACACCTCGGGGCGGAGCCGGCCGCGGTCCGGCACGGGTAGGCCCTGCGTGCGGGCCCATGCTCGCACCTCGGCTGTCGACGGTGTCGTGGGGGCGGGTGCGGCGATGCGGGCGATCGCCGGGCTCTCGGTCTCGGCCCAGACGTACGCGGCCGCGAGGTACCGGTAGGTCCACTGTTCCGCGAGGGCGCGGGTGTCGCAGAACACGATCGGCACGTTCGGCCAGCGCACCTGCAACTCGGCCAGACCGTCGGCGACGGTCGCGGGCCGCACCCGGTCGAGGGCGAAGATCGCCGAGTAGCGGTCCTCGACGACCACCGCGGCGCGCGGCAGCGCGGCCAGCTCGGCCAGTGCGTAGCGCAGCGTGCCGTTGGTCAGGCTGCCTACCAGGTCCGGCACCGACTTGCGCTCGACCGAGGCCACGAGTCGGTCGTCGTGGAAGACGCCGTAGTCGCCGCACGGCAGCGCCCGCTTGGTGAGGACGACCTGCTGGTCGGCGAACCGGTAGGCGTAGCGCTCGTGCGAGTCCACGACGATCGGCAGGTCGGCGACGCCTGCGGCGCGGGCGGTGGGGGTGCGCACATTGGGGCGGGCCTGTTTGCGGGTGCGCGGGGACTGCCAGAACACGACGTCGCGTCCGCGGGCGGTGGTGTACACGATCTGCGACCGGTTCTCCCGGCCGCGGTCGAGCACCAGGTCGATCGCCGCGCCGCGGCGTGCGCACGACCGGACGGCGACGCGTTCGACGACCTCGGGGTCGGCGGGCCATTCGTCGCTCGGCACGGGGTGGCAGTAGAGCGCCTTCGTGCGCGGCCAGGTGCCGGAGGTGCGGAACACCAGTCCGCCGTCGAGGGGCACGCGCAGCAGGTAGCCCAGCTTGGACGCCGGGTCGGGGTTCACCGCGATCACCATCTCCACAGGTGTCAGGTTCTCACTCCGGGCGAGCACGCGGAGATGTTGCCTGCCGCTTCGGCCACGCTCTTTGCTCCGAATTCGAGCTTCCGACTCGGCCGCGACTGCGCAGTTGTCGTCGCCCGCATCGGCGTGGCGCCACGACAACTGCGCAGTCGGCGAGCGATCAGTGGGTGGCGAGCGCGACCCGGCGGCGGTCGTCGGCCCGCACACCCCCGCCGGGGGGAAGATCGATCCGGACGTGATGGAGCGTTCCGGTGAACGCGAACCGGCCGAACTCGGCGGTCTCCTCCGCGACCGGGCTTTCCGGGACCACTGCCGCGTAGAGGGGGACCAGCGCCGTGACGTAGACGGCGAGGAACGAGCACGACTTCGTGCCGTCCTTCGGCCGGAGCACGACCGCCGAGCGCCTCGAGCAGATGAGGGAGCAGTACCCGCCGGTGCTTCCCGCACCGGCGCGTGATGGAGCGGGTGTCGATCCTCGGCGACGTTCCGCGCTGACCCCCGGCACTGCGAGGCCGGTGACCGCGATGCCGGTCACCGGCCTCGTCACATGTTCGGGCGCACGATGCAGCGGAAACCGATGTGGCACGTGGACGTCTCGACCGACTCGCCCTGCCGCGCCGCCGGGCGGTAGCGGAGGCAGTAGTTCGGCGCGCACAGGTGCGACCCACCCTTGATCACGCGCCGCGGGTACGGGCCGGACTCGGCGCCGGCACCCGTGCGGGGATTGCTCGGGATGCAGCAGGCATGCGCGGGGGCGGTGTCCCGTCCGTCGGCGCCGTGGTGCGCGGTGTAGTGGTCCGTCGTCCACTCCCACACGTTGCCGGCCACGTCGACCAGTCCGTACCCGTTGGGACGGTAGGACCCGACGGGCGAGGTCCCCACGAAGCCGTCCTCGCCGGTGTTCTCCCACGGGAAGCGGCCCTGCCAGGTGTTGGCGCGGTAGCGGCCACGCGGAGCGAACTCGTCGCCCCACACGAACCGCGCCCGATCCAGGCCGCCGCGCGCGGCGAACTCCCATTCCGCCTCGGTCGGCAGCTCCTTACCGGCCCACTGCGCGTAGGCGAGCGCATCGAAGTACGACACGTGCGCGACCGGGTGACGGTCGCGTCCGGCCACGGTGCTGCCGGGCCCCTCCGGGTGCCGCCACTGCGCGCCCGGCGTCCACGCCCACCAGCGGCGGTAGTCGTCGAGCGGCACCGGCCCGGGCGGCGGCACGAACACCAGCGACCCGGGCACCAGCAGGTCGGGTTCGGCGTCGGGGTAGTCCTTCGGATCGGGTGCCGTCTCGGCGGTGGTGACGTGCCCGGTGTCCTTCACGAACCGCCGGAACTCGGCGACGGTCACCGGGTGCTCGTCCATGAAGAACCCGTCGACCCGGACCTGGTGCACGGGACGCTCCTCGGGATAGAACTCCTCCGACCCCATCCAGAACGTTCCGCCGGGGATCCAGGTCATGTTCTTCGGCGGGGCGGACGTCGCTGGGTGAGTGGCCATGCACTCCAGGTTCGCAGAGTTGGACGCAGAGTGGGCGGGGGTGTCCCGCCGGCAGGTACTTCGCACGCCCTCACGTGACGCTGTAACACCGAATCGGACAAACCGATACACCGGCCGGTGCCAGATATCCCCAGCCGGCATCGCCTGTGGTTGTGCGAAAGGACATGTTCGTGATTCTTGCTTCCACCTTCCGGCCCTGGCTGCGTCGTCTGGTCACAGTCGGTACGGTCACTGCCGCGGCGGTCGGCCTCGGGGTGCTCGGAGCGCCGGCCGCATCCGCCGCGACGTTCACCCCGACGGTGGGCTTGTACGACATTCCAGGCATCCTCACCGGGCAGAGTGGGTCGGCCGCCAACATGTCCCCGTTGATCAACGCCTCGGTGTTCGTCCGCACTGATCCCGATTCGCCTGAGATTCCTCCTTTTCTGGGTATCAGCGTCGACTTCTGCCCGTGCACGGTGCACTGGCGCAACGAGACCACCGGAGCCGGTGGCACGACCAAGCCGTACACCGATCTGCTGCCGTCGCAGACAGGTTCGGGCACGATCACTGCGAGGGTGACCATCGACCGGGTCAGCGTCACCCTGCAGTCGGGCACCGCGACGTGGGTTGCCCCCTGAGGCTGCACTCCGCATGTTCGGCGGCGCCGGTGCCGGGCCGCACGGACTCGGTCCCGTCAGGCGGGAGGCTCCCACGGATCGGCCTGCAGTAGCACGGCAAGGTGACGGAGTTCGTCCTGGACCTGTCCTGTGAGTCCCTGAACGTGATGACGGAGACGCTCGGAGCCTGCACCTGGTGCGGGGGCGGCGTCAGGTATTGCGTCCGGCGCCACGGTCGGGGGCGCTCGTGCCCCGGTTCCGGATATGCCGTGGGCGAGCGCGCAGGGGCACGGTGCCCGTCGGGCCGGCAGTGTGAGGGGTGAGGTTGGTGGGCGCCGCACCGGTCGGATCCGGGCCGAGCCGGCCCAGGAGAGAGGGCCGACTGCGGGAGGCCGCGTACTTCGGGACGCGGTCCACGAGCGTGGTGCGTTCCTCTATCGCGGTCGGCTCAGGCTCGCAAGGACGGCCTTCGCCGCTCGCTCTCCCGATGTGGCTGCGTCGGCGAGCGACGGCAGATCGAGCTGGTAGTCGCCGGCGAGATGAATGGCTTCGAGCGGATCCCGCAATACCGGAAGGGTATTCCTCCGCCCCGGCGCCCAGAAGGGGACGACCCGCCGGTGCCGCCGCACGATGCCCTCGCCCAGTTTCCCCTCCAGCTCGGGATACACGACGAGCAGGTCCTTCGCGAATCGCGACACGATCTCCTCGTCGGACAGGTCGAACAACGCGTCGGCCCGAGCGCCGCCGGCGAAACAGGCCAGTGCTCCGCGCGGCTTGCGCTCGCCATCGCGCCGCATCGCCGCGGCGTGGTTGAACATCGCCTGGAACGACAGCTGCGGAGTCGAGACGGCGAAGTGGTCGTCCCAGCGCTGCGGCCCGACTTCGTCGGTGAAGAATCCGACGATCACGTACCGGCCGTAGGTGATGTCGTTGAAAGCGTTCCGGTACTGCTGCGGGAGGTCCGGAATGATGCGCTCGGCGATGTCGGCGGGCGCGGTCACGATCGCGCGCTTCGCCCGCAACCGCACCGGCCGTTCACCGTCGTGGTAGTCGACGACCACACCGTCACCGGTCTGCCGCACCGACTGCACCACCGACTCGAGCCGGATCCGGCTACCGAGATCCTCCGCCAGGACGTCGGTCAACGTCTGATTGCCGCCCACCGGCAGTGAGAAGTTCGGGATTTTCTCCGGGTCGGCCAGCGCGAGGCCCACCGAGGTGACGAACTGGGTGGCGGCCGTCTCCTCCACCTCGCATCCCATCCACTGCGCAGACCATGACCGGACGATGGCCTGGGCCAGCTCCGACCGGACACCCTTCAGTAGGTACGACGCGAGCTTGGTGTCGAGCTTGTCGCGAACCCGTTGTGCGATACGGCTCTGCGACTCGAGGAACGGCATGACCGAGAGGATGCGCGCACCGACGACGGCCATCCCGAGACGGTCCATCGTGGTCATTCGCGTCCGGAACATGAGCGCGACGGGGTTCGAGGTGTCGACCACCCCGCCGTTCAGGTACAGCGCGACGCTCTTGCCTGCGAGCGAGTCCCTCTCGATGCCGTGGCGGTCGAGGGCATCGATCAGTGTGCCGGTGCCCTCGGTGAACTGGGTGCCGACGTTGATCCAGTAGTCGCCCTGCCGGACGGTCTCGACCCGTCCGCCGATGCGATCGGTGGACTCGAGCACAACCACACCGGTCTCTGGCGCCAGCGTGGTTGCCGCCGTCAATCCCGCCATTCCGGCACCGACGACGACCACCTCGGTGGTTTCTTCCTGCATTTCGTGGGTTGTCATTTTCGTTTCCTGGCTGTAGAGCGGCGGGAGGGAAGGGCCGGCGAATCGCGGGACGACTCAGGCCGTGACGGGAGCGCCGTCGTCGACCGCTTGGGCGTCGACACGCTTGTTGTATGCGTCGAACGCCCGGTAGGCACGGTAGTAAGCGAACATCTGCAGGCCCCACGTGGACAGCGCGAAGATGTAGAAGATCGTATGCTCCGCATCGTCGCCCGGGATATGGACGAAGTCGTAGGTCGCGGCTATGACGAATCCGCATGCGGTGGCGACGGCAGCCCACACGGCATGCCCACGCTCGCCGATGCCCCACAGGCGCTTGACGAAGTAGATCAGGAAGATCGTGGTGAGCACGTTGACTACGATGTAGAAGATCTTGCCGGCGGTGCCGATCTCCTCGGCGAACCGGCTGAGGACGAAGCCCGCCACGGCCGCGAGAGCGAACGCGCCGACGTCCACCGCCACGGACGGCCTGTATCGGTGGGTGACCTTCATCAGCCCGAGGACCAGGATCAGCGTGATGCCGATGGATCGGGAGAAGGCGTCCAGGAAGTACGCTGCGGCGTACATCGGACTGTCGTGACCGGCTTTGACGAGGCCGTAGATCAGGAAGTTCGTACCCGACGTCGCGACGATGATCCACTCGATGCCGAGCAGATAGTTCTTGTAGTTCCGAATGAACTTGACCCCGTAGGTGAATCCGACGGCGATCATCCAGATATCGGCGACCGCGAAGAGCAGTTCTCTCATG
Source organism: Rhodococcus sp. DMF-1 (assembly GCF_021441945.1). Classification (NCBI taxonomy): domain Bacteria; kingdom Bacillati; phylum Actinomycetota; class Actinomycetes; order Mycobacteriales; family Nocardiaceae; genus Rhodococcus; species Rhodococcus sp. DMF-1. Next base: position 3,338,206 of record NZ_CP090442.1, on the reverse strand, counting down.
GACATGATTGCTCCTTGAATGGTGCCATCGGCCGACCGGCGGCGATGGTCATCTCGTGAAGGCCGCCAGGCGATCGGAGGCGCGATCGGCGAGCCAGCCCGCATACAGGGCGGGTCCGCTCACGAAGCTGCGCCGGAAGCGCTTGCGGCCGCGCCAGATCGCTGCCAGGTCGTCGTGCAGCGGCGCGCCGCCGATCCGGTCTGCCAGCAGGTGGCCCACGTACTGAGCCTGGGCGAAACCGTGGCCGTTGCAGGCGAGCGAGTAGAGCACGTTGTCGGTAGCTTCGCCGGCGACGGGCAGCCACGTGGAGCTCATGCCGATCCAGCCGCCCCATGCCTTTTGCGGTTCGATGTCGCGCAGGCCCGGGAATCGCTCGTGGAATCCGCGGACGAGGTCTGCGGCGACGCGCCGGTCGGGGGTGCGATCGGGCAGCGGGTTGCGGCCGGTCTGTAGGCGGCGGGTGCCGAACACGATGGTGCCCCGTGGGGTCACGCGGTAGTTCTCGAGGATCATGTGCAGTGTGACCATCGGGGCGCGGCTGGTCCAGCCGATCTCGTCGAGCCGTTCCGGTGCGACGGGTTCGGTCTCGACCAGAGAGGTCCACACCGGAGTGGCGAGATTCGTCGGCGCGATGGACAGGCCTGCGCTGTGGGCGTTGGTGGTCAGCAGCGCCTTGCGAGCCCGAACCCGACCCTCCGGGGTCTCGACGGTGACCCCGCCACCCCAATCGGTGACGTCGCGGGCGGGAGTGTGCTCGTGAACGCGCACGCCGGCCGCGATCGTCGCGGCCCGCAGGCCGAGGACGAACTCACCCGGATTGAGGGTGCCGCCGATGCCTTCACGCACTCCGCCCAGGAAGCCGTCCGGAAGGCCCGCCTCCCGGCCCTCGACGAATTCGGCCGACGATCCGGCTTCGGCCAGGACCTTTGCGTTGCGGCGCGCGCGCCGCAACTGCCCATTGGACACTGCGGCCATCACGATGCCGGCGTGCTGGTAGCCGCAGTCGATCCGGTGGTGGGTGATGACGTCCTCGGCGAAGTGCACCGCGTTCTCGGCGTACCGGTACAGGGAGCGCAGCCGCTCGGACTCGAGCAGTAGTCCGAGTAGCTCCGGATCGGCGGCGACCGAGTTCGTGATGTATCCGGCGTTGCGGGAGCTGGCGCCCCAGCCAAGGGTCTGTGCCTCGAGGAGGACCACGTCGGCGCCCTTCTCGGCGAGGCGGAGTGCGCCCGACATACCGCCCCCGCCGCCTCCGATCACCACGACATCGCAGTCGATGTCACCGGTCAGGGGTGGTTCGACGGTGGCGGGCGGTGGGGCCCAACCCGTCTCGTGGATCAGTTTCATGACGCTCGCTCCTTCCCGGCGGGGATGACCGCGGTGCCGCGAGCGCGCACCGCGACCAGCGGCGATTCGAGGACCTCGGACCGGCCGGAGTCGTCCGCCGCGCGGCAGATCACCCGGAGCTCGAAGTCGACCGTGCGGCTGCGGTTGCCCTTCTTCACCAGCGTGGCCTCGGCCTCGACGACGTCGCCGCCGCGGACCGGGGCGAGGAACTCGACGGACGAGTAGCCGGCGAACAGGCTCTCGTGGCCGTCGATCTCGATCGACAGGTTCGTGCCGACGTCTCCGAACAACTTCAGGGCAAAGGCGCCGTCGACCAGATTGCCCGCGTAGTGCGCGTCGGAGAAGGCGACGTAGCGCCGGTGGACTGCCGTGGTCATGAGATCTCCTGGTGGATGGGGCCCAGGTGGCGGGACTGTGCTTCGCCGTCGAGCTGGACGCCGGGGTAGCCGCGTTTGGCGATTTCGGTGCACATGCGGCGGTACTTGCCGACGCCGCCCACGTAGCCCATGAAGGTGTCGGGCTTGCCGTCGACATTGGAGCCGCGGTACCAGGAGTCGGTGGTGACGTAGAGGGTGGGGGCGACGGTCGCCTCGGTGATATGCACCCACTCTTCCTCGGCCTCGGCGGTGGCCTCGATCACCGCGGCGTCGTTGTCGCGAGCGTGTTCGAGCAGCTCGGCGATCCAGTCGACGGCCTGCTCGATGGTCACCACCACGTTGCTCACCAGCGCAGGGCTCAAGGGGCCGCCGATCATGAAGAAGTTCGGGAAGTCCGCGGCCATCATCCCTAGGTAGGAGCGGATGCCGTCGCGCCAGGAGTCCTGCAGCTTTCGGCCGGAAGCGCCAGTGAGATTGAGGCCGTAGAGCGGGCCGGTGAAGGCGTCGAACCCGATGGCAAGTACCACGGCGTCCGCCTCGTAGGTGCCCTTCGAGGTGACGATCGAATTCTCGGTCATCGTCTGGATCGGCTCGTCGCGCAGCGACACCAACGACACGTTGGGTCGGTTGTAGGTCTCGTAGTAGTCGGTGCCGAAGACGCTGCGCTTGGCGCCCAGGGGGTGGTACTTGGGCACCAGTAGCTCTGCGGTGGCCGGATCCTCGACGATCTCGCGGATCTTGTCATGGATGAACTCCGATGCGGTCCGGTTCGCCTCGGCGTCGGTGAGCAGGTCGGCGAACTCGGCGCCGACGCCGTTGAAGCCACTGCGTTCGTAAGCCGCTTCGTAGCGCCGCTGCCGTTCCTCGTCCGAGACGTCGAAGGCGTTGTCGGTCACCGGGTAGTCGGGGATGCCTCCAGGGGAGTGTCGGCATTCCTCACGGATCGTCGGGTAGTCGTTCTTGATGGAGTCGATCTGTTCCGTCGCGAGGGCTGCGTTGCGGGCGGGCATCACATAATTCGGGGTCCGTTGGAACACGGTGAGGTGTTCGGCGACCTGTGCGATCAAGGGGATGGCCTGCACGCCCGACGATCCGGTGCCGATCACGGCGACGCGCTTGCCCGCGAGGTCGTCGAGAGAGATATTCCACCGGCTGGTCGACACCTGGAGGCCGGTGAAGTTCTCGAGCCCCGGCACGTCGAAGTCCTTGGGAGTGGACAGACCGCCGGCCCCCGAGACCAGGTAGCGGCTGCGGCGGGTTTCACCGCTGTCCAGCTGCACCTCCCACAGCCGGTCGGCCGCGTTCCAGGTGGCGCCGACCACGCGGGTATCGAACGTGAAGTGCTTGCGCAGGTCGAAGCGGTCGGCGACGTGGTTGATATAGCTGAGGATCTCGGCCTGCGGGGCGAACCGCTGGCTCCACGTCCATTCCTGCTGGAGTGTCTCGTCGAACGAGTACGAGTAGTAGATGCTCTCCACGTCGCAGCGGGCTCCCGGGTAGGTGTTCCAGAACCAGGTACCGCCCACATCGGGGCCGGCTTCGAAACCGGCGAAGGTCCACCCGGCGGTGGTGAGCCGGTGTGCGAGGTAGAGGCCGGAGAAGCCGGCGCCGACACCGATGACATCGACGGCCGCCGTAGCTGGGGTGGAGAGGGAGGGGGAGTTCATCGCAGGTGCCGCTTTCGTTGAGTCGATCAAACGACTGAGTCAATTGACCTAGTAGTAGACCAGTGGTTCCGGTCACAGTCAAGGGGTGTTGTCGGGGTGGGAGCGATCTCTACAGCGGAAGATCCGGAGAATCGACGCCGACCACGCGGTCACCGCAGAACACCCGGACGGACTCGCCGGGGGCATGGCCGCCGACGCCGGAAGTGCCCCAGAAGCTCTGCGCCGAGCCGTCGGCGAGATCGGCGATCTTGGCGCCGTTCACGCGCACCTCACCCGACAGCAACCGTGAGCCGACGTCGATCGCACGCTCCAGATCCCCGCCGAACACGTACGCGTCCAGACCCGACGGGTGAGCGTTGGCGACGCGCAAGGCGTCCTCGTCGGACTCCACGGCATGCAGGCTGATCACCGGCCCGAACAACTCGGCGGTGGCCACCGACGCGTCGACTCCCGAAGCGATGGTGGGGGACAGGAAGAACCCGGCGAGTGGGGGTAGCTCTGCGGGCTGATGGATGGTCGCACCGTGAGCCCGCAGCTCGTCGATCCGGCTGTGCAGCGTGGCGAAATGCGGGGCGTTCGAAATCGGGCCCAGCTGCGTGCTCTCGTCGAGCGAGTGCCCGATGTCGATGCGGGAGAGGCGATCGAGCAGCGCGTCCAGAAGTGGTGCGACGAGGCTCTTGTGCGCCAGCACCTTTCCGGGGCCCTCGCACCACTGACCGTTGAGCTTGGTCATCCCCTCGAGGATGCCGTCGGCGGCCACGTCGATGTCGGCGTCGTCCAGCACAAGAGCCGGGTTGTTGCCGCCGAGTTCGAGCTGGAGCACCTTGAAGTCCTCCGCAGCCGCACGGGCGATCGCGCGGCCGGCGTTCGGACCGCCGGTGAACGAGACGATCTTCACCCGGTGATCGCCGGTGATTGCCGCGCCCACGTCGCCCGCACCGTGGACGAGCTGGAGAGCACCGTCGGGAAGACCGGCCTTGACGAAGCACTCGACGATGATCTGGGCGCTGCTCGGCGCATGCTCCGATGGCTTGAGAATCACCGGGCAGCCGGCAGCGAGGGCGCTCACCGTCTTCGCTGCGGGGATGAAACTCGGCCCGTTCCAGGGGGTGAGAATGGCGGCGGGGCCCCACGGGACCTTGTACAGCCGTACATCGCGGCCACCGGCCTCCAGTGTTGTGCGACGCGGGATGGTTCGCAGTTCTGCAGCGGCCGAGCGAATTCGGGACGGGAGGAACTGCGCGACCATCCGAGCTTTCGCGATCGGAACGCCGCTGGTGAGGGCATCGGTCGTGGCGATGTCTTCGATGCGGGTCTCGACGATGTCGGCGGCACGCTCGAGGACGGCCGCCCGTTCTTCGCTCGCTGCGTCGTCCCAGCGCTCGAAGCCGTACGACCGCTCGGCATGCTGCAATGCAAGTTCCACGTCGTCCGGACTGGTGGTGACGGCGGCGTGGACAGGTCGGCCGGTATTGGGGTCGAGATTCCACGCGTCCGGAATCGTTCGACACTCGGACCAATCGTCGGCAATGTAGTTGATCGGTGGGGGGAGTTGCGGGTTGGACATCACAGCTTCTTTCGGTGCGTAGGTGGAGGGTGAGGTCACACCGTGAGGTCGGCGACGATGCGGGTCACGTCGCCCGACTTCATCGCCTCGAAGCCCTTGTCGATCTCGCGGAACGGGATCACATCGGTGACCATCTCGTCGAGCAGCAGGCGGCCCTGCAGGTACAGACGCGCGAACTGGGTGATGTCCTCGTGTGCTTGGCCCGAGCCCATGTACGAGCCGATGAGGCGCTTCTCCTCGAAGAAGAAGTCCGAGGCGGGCACAGTGAGATCGGTGCCGTCCGGTGCGATACCGACCAGGCACGCGGTGCCCGTGGCTCGCAGGATCGACAGTGCGGTCGCCGCGGTACGCGCGGAACCGACGGCCTCGAACGAATAGTCCACGCCGTCGCCGAGCATCTTCCGGATCTCGGCAGGGACGTCGGCTGCCCCGTCGACGACGTGGGTGGCACCGTAGACCCGTGCCGCCGTGAGGCGGGCCTCGTCGAGATCCACGGCGACGATCGCCGAGGCGCCGGCGAGCCGCGCCCCTTGAATGATGGCCGATCCGACCCCGCCGCAGCCGATCACGGCCACGGTGGCGCCAGGACGTACCTGCGCGCCGCGGAAGACGGCGCCGACGCCGGTGATGATGCAGCACGACAGCAGGCACCCGACGTGCAACCCCACCTCGTCGGGCATTTTCACCAGCGCGTTCTCCCGCATCAGGGTGTGGCGGGAGAACGCGCCGACGTCGCCGAGTCGCTCGACCACCTGGCCTCCCGGCAGCTGGAATGCCGGGCGGGTCCGCTGCCGGATCTGCGCGACGCGCTGGCACTGTGTCGAGTGCCCGGCCTGGCAGTTGCGGCACAACCCGCACGAGGGCGTGAGGGCGCCGACGACGCGGTCGCCCGGACGCAACGCGGTCACCGCGGAGCCGACCGACTCGACGATGCCCGCCACCTCGTGCCCGACCACTACGGGCAGGTCGGCGTGCACACTACCGGTCATGTAGTGCAGGTCGCTGTGACACAGACCCACGTTCGAGACCGCGACGCGAACCTCGTTGGGCTCGGGGTCGTCGACCTGGATCTCGGTGAATTCCAGCGGCTCGTTCACCGTGGTGAGGACTGCTGCTTCGGTGGTGATCATCGTCGTCTCCGATCTGAACTGTTCGTTGCGGGCGTCGTCGGCGCGTTCTTCGATGCCCAGAAGCCTTCGACGCCCTCGGTGAAGGCGCCGGACTCCCACGACTGACGGGCGGCTTCGTCCTCGCGGGCGAACGCGGCCTCGACGTCTTCGGGGCGGGGCCGCAGCAGCCCCAGGTGCAGTGCGGTGATACGGGGATCCGAGCTCCACCGCCGGATCACCTCGATTGCGCGATCCACCAGTGCCTTCGGGGCCACGATCTCGTCGAGCAGCCCGATCCGCAGCGCTTCGTCCGCACCGATCCGCTCGGAGCCGAGGATGATTCGCATCGCGTGGTTGCGTACCAGGCGGCCCATCAGGAGGCTCGAGGCGTTCGAGATGACGATCCCGCGGTGGTTCTCCGGCTGGTAGTACACGGCCTCGGGGGTGCCGATCCGGGAGTCGCAGCACAGCGTGATCTCCGAGGCGCCCCCGACCGCGATCCCGTTCACGGCTGCGATCACGGGGACCGTCGTCTCGAGGATCGCCCGGGTGATGTCGTGGAAGGTCGCGACGGCCTCACGGATCTCGTCGTAGCTGGTCGGCACCGTCCGCAGGTCCTCACCGGCAGAGAACGCCCGCCCGGTGCCCGTGAGCACGATTCCGCGGACGAGGTCGCCGGTCCCGAAACGACGGATCGTCTGCGCGAGCTGCACTCGCGTGGCCACGTCCATCGCATTCAGCTTCGCCGGTCGGTTGAGCATGAGCACCGCGACGTCGTCGTCGATGTGGGTGTTCAGGTAGTTGTCGGTCATGTCCGGCTCCTCAGTTGCCGTTGCCGGCCGTGCGCGGCGGCTGCAGGTCGTACGTGGTGCCGGGGCGTTCGGCCGAGCGTGCCCTGAGCGCCGGCTTGGACACCCGCTCGGACGGGGTGCGCGGGAATTCGGCAACGAACTCGACGTAGCGTGGAACCTTGAAGCGTGCCAATGCCATTCGCGCGGAGTTGATGATCCGCTCTGCGGTCGCGCGATTCTGATCGACCCCGGGGGCCAGCTGCACGAAGGCCTTGACCTCCTCGCCGAACAGTTCGTCCGGGACGCCCACCACCGCCGCCGCGACGACGGTGTCGTCGCGTTCGAGGACGCGTTCGACCTCGGCGCTGGCGATGTTCTCCCCGCCGCGGCGGACCATGTCCTTGATCCGGCCCACCAGGCGGTAGCCGTCCGCCTCACAGACCGCGAGATCGCCGGTGTGCAGCCAGCCGTCGCGCAGGACGTGTGCGGTGTCGCCGGGACGGTTCCAGTAGCCGAGCATCATCGGTCTGCCGGAGGTGATCAGCTCGCCGGGTTCTCCGGCGGCCACGTCTCCACCCTGCGGATCGACCACCCGGACCTGCTTGGTGGGAACCGGCTGCCCGAGTCGTCCGCTGCCGACGTCGGCAGCGCTCTCGGGCAGGCTGACCAGGTCGACCCCGCTTTCGGTCATCCCGAAGATCTCCCGCCACGGTGCGCCCCAGCGCTGTTCGAGCTGTGCGTGCAGCGCAACCGGGATTGCCGAGCACAGCACGAGGCGCAGGTCGTTGTCCCGGTCCTGCGGGCTCGGCGGCTGCTTGAACAGCAGCGTGGGCATCGAGCCGAGCACGTAACAGAACGTGGCCCGGTGCCGGCGGACGTCCGCCATGAAGCCCGAGGCGGAGAACCGGGGCAGCACCACCAACGGCGCGCCGATCGTGAGGCACAGCGAGGTGTTCCACTGCGGGTCCATGTACGAGAACGGTTGTGAGGTGAGTACGACGTCGTCGGTCCCGAGGCCCGCCGCGCCCGCACAGACCCAACCCAGCCGGATCCAATAGTCGTGGGTCAGCATGCACGCCTTCGGGAATCCTGTTGTTCCCGAGGTGTACTGGAGGTTCGCGAGCGTCTCGCCGGAGATCGCGACCCGCGGCCGGTCCGCCGGATACTGCGCGAGTTCGTCGCGCGACGGGGCTTCGACGATCCGGACGTGTGCCAGATCGTCGCTGGCGGCACACACCTCTTCGGCAAGCGATGTGTGCGCGCCATCGGTGATCAGCACCCGAGCGCCGGAGTCTCGGAGCACGAATTCGAGGTCTGCGCGCTGATACGACGAGTTCACCGGCACCGTGACGCCGCCGGCCTTGAGGATCGCGAGCCAGGCGATCGGCCACTGCACCACGTTGGGCAGCATGATCGCGACACGGTCACCGACCCGGACAGCGTCATGGTCGATCAGTCGGTGGGCCAGTCCGGACGTCCACTCCTCGACCTCGCCGAAGGTCCAGGACTTGTCGCCGAACCGGAGAAACTCCCGGCCGGTGGAACGCTCGGCTCGATCCGTGAGGAGGTCGACGAGGTTGTCGATCGGCGGGTCCTGCACCATCCAGGTCGGTGCCGGAACACGTTCCGGTCGAATTGGTTCGGCTCCGGTCATGGTCATCCTCTTCAGGCTTGGCTGGCGTGATGCGGCGCTGATGTGGGCGCAGTTCGCGATCTCGTGTCGTGACGGCCCATCCGCGACGGGCTCGTGGCCCGTGACCCCCGATCGCCCATGGCGCCGGACTGTGGGTTCCGTCATAGCCTAGAAGAACATGGTCATCTGATCAAGTCGTATGGCCGATTCAACGCCCGGAACGGCCGAACGGTGACGCGGCGGCCTCGAATCGGCTGGTAGCGTTGAGATCGACTTGATCAGTTGATTGCATTCGATTCACCAGGAGGCCCCGCATGGCTCGCATTCCCGCCGCCGAACGTCGCGCCGAACTGGTGACCGCGGCCGTCCGTACGATCGCCGCCCACGGGGTGGACGGCGCCACCACACGCCGCATCGCGCAGGAGGCGAACGCTCCGCTGGCCACACTGCACTACTGCTTCGCCACGAAGGAGGCGCTGTTCGCGGCGGTCTTCGAGCATGTCGCCGGGCAGTATCGAGAAGTGTTGACCCGCAACGATGTCCATAGCGACGTGGCGACCACCGCGCGCGCCCTGTTGCGCGGCCTGATGGAGTGGTACCTGGCGAATCCGGAATTCGGTGCGGCGATCGTCGAGCTGATCAGCTGGGCCCAGCGCCAGGAAGGCATGCAGGCCGAGATGGTGTACCGCGAGGCATTCGCGACCATGCGGCCGATCCTCCAGGCCGCCTCGACCGCTGCGGGCCAGTCGATCGACCCCAATGCGCTCGACGAACTGACCTACATCGTGTCCGTTCTGTCCGACGGATTCGCGCTCAACTGGCTGTCCGCCGACCGCACTACGGCGAAGCCGCACATCGAAGTCGTCCTCGGCGTGCTCGACGCTTGGATGACCGCCAACCTCGGCGATCTCTCGAAGCGGCCGACCCCGCCCTCGCAGGCTTCATCCGAGGAAGCCATGAGCTCGCTCGTGTCCTGGGTCAGGATGGAGTGATACCGCCCGACATGGCGAGGCAACCGTCGGCCGCCACCTTGTCGGTGACGGCCGACGGCCTTTCGGTGGTGTCAGGTCCGCCGGTTGCCTTCGGCGACGATCCAGTCCAGGGTCGGATCTTCGCGCTCCATCCACTCGGGATGCCATTGGACACCGAGTACCGCCGACCCCGGCAGCTCGACCGCTTCGACGACGCCGTCGGCCGTGCGGCCCGTGACTACCAGGCCGGTACCGCAGCGGTCGACCGCCTGGTGGTGCCAGGAGTTGGTGACAGCGCTGGCGCCGAACAGTCGTTCCGCGATCGAGCCGGGCGCGAACGTCACCTTGTGGTCGTCGGCACCGTCGGTGAGCGGACCGGAACCCGACAGGTGCTCGACGGAGCCGGACGGAAGGTCGGCGATCAGCGTGCCGCCCAGAGCGACGTTCAGGATCTGCAGGCCCCGGCACACCCCGAGCACCGGGATGCCTCCGGCGAGTGCGGCATGCACGAGCGCGATCTCGTACGCGTCCCGGTCGGGATCGTGGACCATCGGATCGTCCCGCGGATCCACGTCGCCGACCACCGACAGATCCCCACCCCAGAACCGGGGGTGAACGTCCTGGCCACCGGTGACGACCACACCCGCCAGCCAGTGGCACAGTGCCTCCGGGTCGGCATCGTAGGGCAGGTTCACCGGAACCCCACCGGCCCTGGCGATGCGGTCCGAGAAGTCGGACATGAAGGCATCGGCGAACAGATGACCGTAGCGCTTGTCCAGTCCGTCGACCAGCCCCAGCCGGAACCGTCGGCCGGTGATGCCGATCAGCGGCCGACGGGTGCCCGGCGTCGCGTTCCCCGCCGTCACGGGAACTCGAAGTATCGCGCCGACTCCCATGCGGAGAGCTCGGCGAACGGATCACCGCCCGTGGTGTGGAACTGCATCCACTCCCACCGCCGCGTACCGACCCAGTAGTCGACGAACTCGTCCCCGAGTTGTTCCCGCAGGATCGGGTCCGTCTCGAGTGCAGCGGCCGCCTTGGTGATGGTGTCCGGCAGCCGCTCGAGGTCGGGCACACACCACGCCATGTCGGCGACCGGCTCGGGCGGCTCGATCGCACCGTCGAGGCCGGCGATCACCCCGGCGAGAATGGCCGCCACCGCGAGGTACAGGTTGGCGTCGGCACCGGGAACGCGGTACTCGAGGCGGGAGTACGCCGGGTGCCCGCACACCGCGCGTACGGCGGTGCTCTTGTTGCTGATGCCCCACGTGACCGTCGTCGGCGGCCCACTCAGGTCGACCAGACGGCGGTAGGAGGTGATCTGCGGCAGCATGATCGAGGTCGCACCCCGCATCGTCGCGAGGAGCCCGCCGACCGCGTGCCGCATCGTCGGCGACGGCCCGTCCGCGGCGTAGAACGCGTTGGTCCCGGCGCTCTGCAAGGACAGGTTGACGTGCGAGGCCTGGCCGTACCCGGCCGTCGGCTTGGCCATGAAGGTCACTGTGTGACCGAGTTCGAACGCCACCTCGCGCATCACCTGCCGGGTGCGCGCCCAGGCATCGCAGACCGAGATCGGGTCACCGGGAACCAGGTTGAGTTCGACCTGGCCGGCTGCGTCCTCGTCGCTCCACGCTTCCCACTCGATACCGATCTCGTCGAGGCGACGGGAGACCGCCGACATGTAGTCGATCCAATCCTTCGATTTCGCCAGGTGATACGCGGTTCCGGCGCACCCGCCGAGCGGGGCCAGATCGCGATATCCCTTGGCGCGGGCCTCGTGGATGGACTCCTGAAACAGAGTCGCCTCGATCTCGACCGCCACGGTGGCCGTGAAACCGCGCGTTGCAAGTCGGTCGACCAGCTTCCGGGCCAGATTTCGCGGACAGGACCCGACCGGAGTGCCGTCCGCCTGCCAGTAGTCGCCGATCACGGACTGCAGGCCCGGCTCCCACTGCACCAACGTCGACATGTCGGGTCGGAACTGCAGGTCGGCGAGGTGCCCCCGCCAGTCGGGGTAGGCGAATCCGAAAGTCGGCGCGTTGCCCAGGTCGAGACCGAACAGCAGATCGGCGAACGCGAAGCCCGAGTCCGCGCTCGCGGCGAACTTGCGGATCGCCACGTTCTTTCCGAGAAACGAGCCCTCGTGGTTGGTGGCCTCGAGTCGGACCGTGTGGACGGCGGCGTCGCGTTCCGTTGCAGTGGCGGTGATTTCAGACATCGTAACGAACCTTCCAGGATGCAGCGACCAGCACCGACAGCTGAGAGAGCGTGCCGCGCACGCCGATCAGGCCGGTGGACAGGGCGGCGATCAAGTCGTCGGCGCCCGAGAAGATGCCGGCCAGCAGCTCCGGGGGACCGGCGACCACATAGTGCGTCTCGCCCTCGCCGACGACCAGCTGGGCCAATCCCCCGGGGCCGTCCGCGATCGCGACGAGCACATCGGGGATCCCCGGCACCGACCGGGCCGTGGCCCAGAATTTCTCCGCGGCGACCCGCCAGTCCGGCAGCGGCGGCGACAGCAGCGTCAGCGCCGTGGCGGCGAGATCATCGTCGCCTGCGAGAGCAGGCTCACCGACCAGCGCGAACCGTGCGTTCAGGTCGACAGTCAAGGTGAGGTCGGGCTCGACGAGCACACCGCTCGACACCACGACGGTGTCGTGGGAAATGCTGATCGTCGCAGCTTGCGGGGTGTCGTGGGAGCGGACCGCGACCGTTCCCTCCATCGCCGTCATGACGGAGTCCGCGCCGTCCCCACGGACGGAATCGGTGATCGTCCGAGCGATCAGACGGACGATCGGACTCGCATCGTCCTCGATCCGAATGTCGACCCCGCCGACCGCTTCGTCCCCGCATGTCGCGGGGCCGATCGTCGTTTCGGTCATCCCTCTGTCCTTTCGACTCGACGAGATCGTGTGCGCGGTACACCGTCGGCAGCGGATCCCGGTTGGAACGTGACCACTCATGGTCAAACGTCTTGGTCAATTGACTATGATGATGAGGCACGGATCACTTCTTGTCAAAGACTCGCGAGGTTCCCGAGATGAACGACAACACACCCGCCTGGTGGAATCTGCTCGACGACGATGCCCAGGCCGCGGCCCGGATGATCACCCAGGTCCTGCAGAAACCCATCCGGCACATGCGGCCGGAGCAGACCCGGGCGCTCTTGAACACGGCTCCACCCGACGAGCCGATCACGCCCCTGGACCAGGTCCGACAACTGATCGTGCCGACCCGCGCAGGTACGATCCGGGCTCGCCTGTACCGCGCGGACCGGGTCGGCGGCGACGGCAGTACTCCTGCCCTCGTCTACCTGCACGGCGGTGGTTTCGTCCTGGGAACCCTGGACGGAGCCGGCGAACTGTGCCGCGCGATCGCCGCCGGATCCGGATGGACGGTCGTGTCCCTGGACTACCGTCTGGCTCCCGAAAACCCCTACCCGGCAGCGCTGGAAGACTGCATCGACGGCTACGAATGGCTGATCCGGACAGCACCGGAGCTCGGCATCGATCCGGGGCGCATCGCGGTCGGGGGCGACTCCGCGGGCGGCAATCTTGCCGCCGCCCTGTGCCTGTATCGACGCGACGAGCGCAGCCTCCCCCCGGTCGCCCAGGTGCTCGCCTATCCCGCCGTCGACGGGACGTTCACCGCCCCGTCGTGGTCGGACTTCGCCGACGCGCCGCTGTTGAGCACCGCGGACGCGCGCTGGTGCTGGGACCAATACATCGGCCCGGAACATCGGACGGACGACCACCTCGCGGCACCCATGCGCGCCGAGTCGTTGCGCGGCCTGCCGCCTGCCCTGGTCCTGACCGCAGAGGTCGACCCGATCCGGGACGACGCTGAGGCGTACGCGGTACGACTGCGGCGCGACGGCGTCCCCGTCTCGCTGACCAGGTATGCCGGCGTCTTCCACGGATTCTTCACCGAGATCGGCGTGTTCGCGCAGGCGAAGCAAGCGGTCGACGAGGTGTGTCGGTACTTGCGCGAGATCGCACGGGCGTAGCTCCGCACCGTGGGGCGGTGGCGACGCTGGAGAGCCGGGATCGCGCCCCGCCAACGCAGATCCGGGAGCGGGCGTCGACGACGGGAAGAAGGCCGGCTCCGGCCGTGTTCCGCAGACGGTTCGGTCCCGCTTTCACCACCGACGAACGGTCACCACTGCAGAACGGGACTGCGGCATCGCCGGTTGGGGTGATGGTGAAAGCGCTCGTCGTCGGTCATGTCAGGGCCTGGTAGCAGCGGCGACCGGCTAGCCTGCTCCGGATGAGATTCCTGGTCGGCTGTTCCTACGTCAGCGTGGTGTGCGCACTGTTGATCGCAGGGTGGATGCTTCCCCAGTTGGTGACGACCGGGTACATCTCTGTCGGCGGCTCTCCGGCATTCGAGCCGTTGTTCGTTTATCCCGGGCTGGTCGGGTTCGTCGTCTGCATCATGGCCGCTGCGGCGTCGCTGATCTTGTTCGTGCGCCGCCGGCTCACCTCGGCAGGGCACCGCCTCATCGCGACCGGCCAGGTGGCAACGGTGGCGTTGTTCGTCGCGTGCATCGCATCGTTGTGGCTGCCCTCGGCGACCGGGTGGGAACTCGTGGCGCTGCCCGGAACAATGCTGATCGGCCAGACGGTAGTAGGGGCCGGCCTCGTGGTGTCGAGATCAGCGGAGCGGTCCTGACTCACGCGCTGTGGTCAGGACCGCTGCCGCACCTGATCTCTTCGCTCCGGTCGAGTAGTGGGTCGAGCAGCACGATCGGTACGGCCGGCAACCGTGCCGAGAGAACGCCTCCCAGGTCGGGTGGGTAGGCGGTCGTGCCGGCACTGGTAGAGGTTGCGCCGAGGCCCACCATGCCGCCGATAGGTGCTGGTTGTCAGACCGGCGCGGCCGCCGAACGTCCCTGCAGGGCCGACTCGACCAGATTGCTCGTGGGCAGCGTCGCGCCGGACTTCACGGCGGCGATCCACTCGGAGGTCGTGGTGACCGCGGCGAAGTTGGACTGCAACAACACCATCAGCGTGGCGTGCAGGGACTGAGCGGAGACCTGCCCCGCCTGATTGGCGAGATGGATCGCGCCGGTGGCGTCGGAGAGGATCTCGGTGGCGAATCCGAGCGCCTCGGCTTCCGCGGCGGTCGCGAGGTCGCAGTTGTTGGTCATGAAGCCGACGATGGTGACGGTGTCGACCTCGCGGGCACGCAGCCACTCGGCCACGTCGGTGCCTGCGAAGACGCTCGCGTACTGCTTGTCGACCCGCTTGCACGCCGGGTCGATGCGCCGCTCGATCTCCGGATGCAGCGACCACCCGGTCGAGCCCTCGACGAAGACGGGGGCGCCGTCGGGCATGCGGTGCTGGACGACGACGATCGGCACGTCGTGGGCCGCGGCGGCGTCGAGAGCGGCGGCGATGTTGGCGAGCGACTCCTCACGCGGCGGATGCTGGATCTCGAGCGGGCCGTCGAAGTATTCCTGCTGGACGTCGACGACGACGAGGGCGCGGCGGGGTGCGGTCACAGTGTTCTCCCGGGTGTTCGAGGGGGTTTCGCGCCCCGGCGGGGCGCCTCCCGTTCGATTGTTCCCGCGCGCTACCCTGACCGTGAGTGGCACTAATGCACACTTTCGATGAAGTCGGGCCAATTCGGGAGGATCGGATGCGCATCGCCGTCTACGCCTTCGACGGCATCACCATGTTCCACCTCGCCGCACCGCTGATGGTGTTCGGCGAGGTGAGCCGGCTCGATCTCGCTCCGGACTGGCAGACCCGATTGTGGAGCGACCGGGCCGGGTCGGTCCGCACCGCCGAGGGGTACCCGATCGGAGAGGTCGCCGGGCCGGAGGCGGTCGACTGGGCCGACATCGTGATCGTCCCGTCGTGGTCCCATCCCCCGGAGCCGGTCGGGGACACCTTGAAAGAGATTCTGTACCAGGCACATGCGCGGGGCGCCGTGATCGCCGGCTTGTGCCTGGGCGCCTTCGCCGTCGCCGAGGCCGGACTGCTCGACGGTCGCTCGGCGGTCACCCACTGGGAGGCGATGCCGCTGCTCGCCGAACGCTGCCCCGGCACGGAGGTGGACTCGTCGGTGCTCTACATCGACCACGACGACGTCCTGACCTCCGCGGGGACCGCCTCGGCGATCGACGCCTGCCTGCACCTGGTGCGCAAGCACCTCGGCTCGGCGATCGCCGCCCGCGTGGCCCGGCACCTGGTCGTGGCTCCGCACCGGGAAGGCGGACAGGCGCAGTACATCGAGCGTCCCCTCGCCCGGCCCGCCACCGACACCGCGATCGCCGAGGTGCTCGAGTGGGCGCTGACCCGGCTCGACGAACCGCTCACGGTCGACCGTCTCGCCGACCACGCGAAGATGAGCCGGCGCAGCTTCGTCCGCCACTTCCGGCAGGCCACCGGCACCACACCGGCACGCTGGATCCTCGAATGTCGCCTGCAGGAGGCGCGCGTTCTGCTCGAGACGACCGACTGGAGCATCGACGCCGTCGCGTCCGCGTGTGGCTTCCCAAGTCCCGTCACCTTCCGGCAGAACTTCGGTGCCGCCTTCGCGGTCACCCCGACGGCCTATCGGAGGCAGTTCGCATCGACCCCGCCGGTGCGCACGAAGTCACGGCTGTGACACCGGAAACCGATCCGCCGTCACCGCGGTGAGCCGGCCGCCGTTCGTCACCCGCACGATACGGCGGCTCGGAACGGTGGTGGGGGAGCGGCGACCGGAGAATACTCGAAGGTGTGCGGCTCGGAGTCCTCGACATCGGCTCGAACTCGGCGCAACTGCAGATCGTGCAGGCGCTGCCGGGGGCCCCACCGCTGCCGATCCACGCGGTCAAGACCTCCACGCTGCTGGGGGAGGCGATCGGCGACGACGGCTGCCTGGAGGAGGCCGGTATCGAACGCGTCTGCCAGGCCGTGAGCCGCACCCTCGCGGCGGCGCACCGGTACGAGGTGGAACAGCTGTACCCGTTCGTCACCGCGGCGATTCGTGACGCGGCGAACCGGGATGCGGTCCTCGAACAGATCCACGCCGAATGCGGGATCCGTCCGCAGTACCTGTCCGGGTTGCAGGAGGCCCGGTTGACGTATGTGGCGGTGCACCGCTGGTACGGATGGTCCGCGGGCCGAATCCTCATGCTCGACATCGGCGGCGGATCGATGGAGATCGCGTTCGGGCGCGACGCCGAACCGGAGTTCGTCCTGTCGCTGCCGCTCGGCGCCGGGCTGCTCACCCGCACCTATCTCCATTCCGACCCGCCGCGCCGGCGCCAGGTCAGGGAGTTGCGTCACTTCGTGCGCGACACGCTGAGCGAGTCGGCGGAGCGGCTGCGCTGGGAAGGAGAGTTCGGACGGGTGGTGGGCACGTCCAAGACGTTCAAGCAGCTGGCCCGGCTGACCGGCGCGGCGCCTCAGCGACGAGGCCCGTTCGTGCGCCGCACCCTGCGCCGCAGCGACGTGCACCGCTGGGCGGGACGGCTGACGCAGCTGCCGACGAGCGAGCGGGCGCGGCTGCGCGGCATCTCGCCCGCACGGGCCCGGCAGATCCCGGCCGGTGCGATCGTCGCCGACGAGGCGATGCGCGCGCTCGACGTCGATCTGCTCGACGTGAGTCCGTGGGCGCTGCGCGAGGGCGTGATGCTGCAGCACCTGGCGACGGTGACCGCCCCGGACGCCGCGTTGCCGCTGCAACCGCTGGTGCCCTCCGAGCCGGAGAAGGCGCAGCTGGTGTCGTTGCCGACGGAAGCGTCGAGGCGAACGGGATTCGCGTGACGGGACACTACTCGCGGAGCATCGCCCACGTGCGCGGCCCGTCGCCGGGCAGGTCCACCGCCCCGACGACGTCGAACCCGAGCCTGCGGTAGAACGCGACGTTCCGCTCCGACGACGTCTCGAGATACGCCGGTACCCCCGCCCCGCGGGCTTCCCCGAGGCCGGGACCGAGGACCGCGCCGCCCAGACCCGAGCCCTGCCGGTCCGGATCGACGGCGACGGTCGCGAGGAACCACGCCGGCTCGGTGGGCCGCAGCGGCGCCAGCGCCTCCTCCGCGGCCGCCGCCGCGCCGGCCCGATCGCCGGACAGTTCGGCGACGCGGCCGGCGATGCGTGCGAAAGCCTCTGGCATGCCGGTGGATTCGGGGATGGTCCACACCGCGACGGCCGAGGCGTCGTCGGACACCCACACCCGCCCGCAGCGCAGACCGATCTCGGTCAGGTACAACCGCTGCAACTCCTCGACGCGGCGCAGGTGGTCGCGGGCATCGACGGTGTGGCGGGTGAAGGGATAGTCCGCGAAGGCGCGCGCCAGGGTGCGGGTCGCGCGGTCGACGTCGGCGGGCTCGGCGGGGCGGATCTCGGTCATCGCGCCGAGCGTAGAGGCACGCCTGCGACGCCGCGAGTTCTTTTCAGTTCCTCACAGTCGCGTGACGGGGTGCTTTCCGGTCTCCGGCCGCTCGGCATCGCGTCCATGCCGGAGCCGTGGGGACACGCCCTGCCCGGCCCCGACTGATCGCACCCGACTCCGCGGATCGCATCATGTGCACCAGTCATACTTCGGTCATGCTTGCAGTATGACCGTCAAGTTCACGATCAGTCTCCCGGACGAGGATGTCCACGTCCTCGACGAGTACATCCGGGATCACGGGCTCCGCGGCCGGTCGGCGGGAGTCCGAGCCGCTGTCCGCCTGCTCGCGGCAGCCGGACTCGAACGGGACTACGCCACGGCCTTTGCAGAAGTCGACACAGACGACGCGTGGGACGTCACCACGGCCGACACCGAATGATCCGCCGAGCGCAGATCCACTGGGTCGATCCGGACCCTGTGCAGGGTAGCGAGGCGGCCAAGCGTCGGCCGGCAGTGGTGGTAAGCAACGACCGCGCCAACGCGACCGCCGAGAACCTGGGCAGAGGAGTGGTCACCGTCGTTCCTCTGATCGCCAGCACCTCACACGTCTTTCCGTTCCAGGTACTCGTGGAACCCGACGAGTCGGGTCTGGCCAGAGCGTCGAAAGCTCAGGCAGAACAGGTACGTTCGGTGTCCGTGCGCCGCCTGGACGCCGAACCTGTCGGAAAACTCGGGGTGAGAACACTCGCAGCGCTCGACGAAGCGCTACGGCTGCATCTCGATCTGCGCTGACGGCCACGACGTCTGGCCGGGCGATCGCGGGGAGTTGCGGTCGCATTGCCGGTCGAGGTCCGTCACCCTGGTTCTCATCGCCTGACCGGGGCAGTGGGGCGGATCTCGAACCGCTCGGGGATCCGCAGCCATGCGGTGCTCACCGTCGACCAGTCCCCGACGCCGGGCCACGGCCCGGACTGGCTGTGCCGGTAGCCGCCCGCCTCGTACCGGTCGTACGGCACTTCCGACAGCCGCGGATGGGCGCACAGCAGGCCGAGGGCCGACAGGTGCACCGCGTCCCACCGCTCGGCGATCGACGGCCAGTCCGGGACGTGCGCGCCGCGGTAGTCGAGCGGATGCGCGGCGATCAGCTCGGCCCAGTCGTCGGCGGTGTCGATCCGGACGATCCGCGCGACGTCCGGGTCGAAGTGCACCGTGTAGCGGGCGGGGTCGGTCGCGCTGCGCAGGTTCTCGCCGCTGGCGCCCCACGTGTCGGATGTCCCGTCGTCGAGGGGTGTCGCGGTCCAGAACGCGCCGTCGGGCAGCGCGCCGGGCCGCGCGCGGTTGCGCACCCGTGGCACGCTCAGTTCGGTGACGGCGCCCTGATGCACCTGCGGGCTGACCAGCGTGTCGCGGCTCGGCGCGCGCAGGGCTGCGCAGATCGCCTCGCTCATCTCACGGACGGCGGGGGAGGCGACGGGCAGATCCAGGATCTCGTTGGCGCCGTTGCCGTAGAGGTATTCGCCGATGATCCGCAGCGTGTCCTCGACGAAATCCTCCAGCGAGCCGGCCTCGACGAACTCGGTGACGGACGTCTGCGGATCCGCGGTGCGGTCGGCACGTAGATACCACTGGACGAGCATGCGGCCCGGCACCGTGTCGAGCAGGTTCGCCGCCACATCGGAACACATGATCGACATGGTGCCGCATCGGTCACGCTGTCGGCGCAAATCGATCGGACCCCGGACGCCGAGGCGGAGCGCCGTGGGTTTCGGCGCGTGTCACACCGTACGCGTCGGAGGGTCCCCGGCGGTCCTGGCGGAGACGCCGGGCTGCCGGTTCCTGGCAGCGACGCCCACGGTCCGGCGCGAACCGGACGAGGCCCTCGTCGTCGAATGGCCCGCCCGATGCGTCTTCGATACGGACGAACAAACCTGACAGAAGGTGTCAGGGTAAACGACGTGGTCTACTACCGGCTTCATCCGCACTGGATGACCGTCTACGCCGCCGACATCACGAAGCTCACCGGGGCGTCCCGGTCCTGATTCGGACCGGCCCTCACCTGCCGTCGACAGAGCGGACGGTCTTCCTGCCGGGTCGGCAAGAGGCTACCGTTCGCGCATGCGTGCAGCCGTGGTCGTCGCCTGTCTGATCGCGGCGACCGCATGCGCGCCACCACCGCCACCCGAGGCGCCGGAGCCGCCGCCACCGGCGCGCGTCGCCGTCGACCACCGCGGCCTGACCCTGGACGGAAAACCGTGGTGGCCGGCCGGGCTCAACGCGTACCAGCTCGCGTCCGACTGGGACGTCAACGGCGGCTGCGGCGCGCAGGTGGACCTGGATGCGTACTTCTCGTCCCTGCCCTCGACGTCGCTGACCCGGTTCAACGCCTTCCAGGCGCTCGCCCTGAACCGGGTGACGGGGACGCTGGACTTCTCCGCGATCGACGCCGTGTTCGCCGCGGCGGAACGAAACGGGCAGCTCGTGATGCCGGTGCTGTCCCCGCAGGACGGCGCGTGCGGCAACGAGCTGTACAAGGACCGGGCCTGGTACGAGCACGGCTGGACCACGCGTCGGGCACCCTTCGCGGTGAGCTTCGCGGACTGGGTGCGGCTGGCAGTGGACCGATGGCGAGTCTCACCCGCGCTCGCCGCGTGGGACCTGCTGGGCGAGCCCGAGCCGGGCGTGTGCGGCGACGAGGCGTGCAGCCTGCCGCGACGTTCGTGCCCGGCCGACTCGGCGCAGCTGCTGCGGTCGTGGACCGACGCGGTCGGCCGCATCGTGCGCGAGACCGATCCGCGGCACCCGATCACCCTCGGCCTGATCGGCGGGGACCAGTGCGGCAGCGCCGGGGACGGCTACGCGCAACTCGCGCAGTCGCCCTACCTCGACGTGCTGCAGTACCACGACTACGACGACGCGGCGTGGCTGCCGGTGCGCCTCGGCCAGGTCACCAAGCCGATCCTGGTGGCCGAACTCGGCATCGAAGCCGGCAGTTGCCTGTCGCTCACCGAACGTGCCCGGCGGGTGGACGAGGTTCTGACCGGCTACCGCGAGGACGGTGCCGCCGGCGCGTTGCTGTGGGCGTTCGTGCCCGATCCGCGCACCGGCGAGTGCACGTACGACATCGGCCCCGGCGATCCGGTGCGTGACGTGCTGGCGCGGCACGGGAGCCGCTGACCTGGCCGTCGAGTCGTTTGTCGAGTCCGGGCGGTCAACCACTCGAGGTTTGAAGAGGCTGCTCCGGAGGCGAATACAGTTGATCAGCGCAATGCACTCGACAGCGAGCGCGCTTCGTTCCTGGCCGGTCGTCGTGGCGAACCCGCATTCCTCCTGCAGCGGTCCGGCTACTTCACGGAGGACGGAACTTGTCGTCTCTGGGGAGCAGGTCCTGCCGGTCTCCGTCCCGACCGTTCGGCCTCCACGAAGAACCGGAGAACCAGCGCCCCCGCGTGTGCGACACCGGGGTCGACCCGGATCCGCGCAGAGCCGGCCTCGATCCGACAGCGGCCCCGGCGTCCGGTGCGGGACGTGCTCCCGGCACGGATCCGCTGAAATGCGCCGTGTCGTCCCACGAGTGCACGGACGTGCGCCCGACCGTCGTCTAGCATCGAGCCACCGTGCGCCGGGTCGCTCGAACGGACGTGTCCGCCAGACGGATACGACCGAGACCCGGGACGGCGAGCCCGCGGCCGCGGTGCTCCGGCGAAGGGGAGGAACTGCGGTATGAGGCGATCCCGGGGGTTCTGGTCGGTGGCGACGTTCCTGGCGGTGTCGATGTCGGCGTGCTCCACCGAGTCGCCGCCGTCCGAACCGGCGGCGCCCGATTCCGCGCCGGCGCACCTCGCGTCGGCGCCGGTGGAGGCCGGCGGGGTCGAGCTCACCGCGGAACTACCGGAGGGGGCGGTCACGGTTGAAGGGGCGGCCGGGGTGGCGCCGGTCGGCACCGAGCTGGTCGTCGATGCGCTCGACCCCGTCGACACCGGCGACGACGCGGCACTGCGCTTGAGTCGGCCGGCCGCGTCGATCACCCTCGGAGACGGGCAGCAGCCCGAGTCGGCGCTGACCGTCCGATTCCGGATTCCGGACGGTGACGACACGTTCGACGGCCTGACCGACGATCAGCAGCCCGTCGTGGTCGCACGGAGTGATCGCAACCCGGACGTCTCCGAGCTGCTGCCCGCGACGTGGGACGAGGCCACCCGGACACTCTCCGCCGAGACGACGCACCTGTCGGAGTTCCGTGGCGGACTCGTCGACTTCTCCGAGATCCGGCAGACCGTCGAGGAGAACGTGGAGGGCTTCTTCGGCACGTCGATCGACGAACCGGCGTGCCACGGTCAGCCGGTGACGATCGGCGAGGTCACCTACGATGCGATCACCCCGGGTGAGAAGGTCGTCTACCCGTGCCTGGCCGAGGAGAACGGCAAGCTCGTGGTGTCGCTTCACTCGAACTCTTCCCTCGGCTGGATCGCCCGGTCGACGCCGTCGCCCACGGAGCGGGCGGAGACCACCGAACTGTCGGTGGGTGCAGCCGGTAACTCGATCGTCTACGGGTCGATCCTTGCGTCCGACGTCGGCGACGGCGCGTTGCTGCACCCGCTGGGCGTCACCGATCTGGTGTACGACACCGCCGACGTGCCACGCACGATCGACCTGCGCGTGCACGCCGCGATGTCGCTGGTCGACGCCGCCGCGCACGGCCTGTCGATGGTGTGGGGTGGGAACACACTGCTCGAGATGACCAACCCAGGTGACATCGTCGCCACCTTGGACTGCATGGGCGACCCGATCACGATGGAGGGCATCGTGTCGGCAAGCGACCGGGAGGCAGGGGACCTGAGCCGCAAGGCGATCGAGTGCACCACCACCGCCGGTGGGTGGGCCGTCAAATCGCCCAGCTTCTCGCCGGCCGGCACCGCGCGGGAGGCGTTGGGCAGCTTCGTCACCGGGATCGGTTCGCTGCCGAAGAGCGCCGGCTTGCTGGGGTCGATGGTGCAGGGGCTCGGCGGCGAATTCACCGGCCGCAACTCGGCGACGGTCGTCCTCCGCGCCCGCGGCGGCGATGCGGTGGACATGTCGGACGTGCCCGAGGAGGTGTACGCCATCGACCGTTTCGAACTCGACAACCAGATGACCGAACCGGTCCGCGCGGGCCGCAAGATCGGACCGTACCTGTATCAACTGTCGACCGGTGCGGACCCGGCCGTCGAGGTGTCGTACGGGTGGTCGGCCCGCACCGGTGACGATCGGTACAGCGGGGAGCACTGCCAGATCACGGTCACTCTCACCGGCCCGGACGGGGAGCGTCACGAGGACCACAAGTCCGCCCGCTGCTCCGACGGGTACGCGTCGTCGTTCGGTGGACTGACGAAGTTCCGGGTCACCACCCCGGGTCAGTACACGCTGCGGCTGCAGGATGCCGTCACCGGTCTGAGCGCGGAGTCGACGTTCAGTGTGGAGCGGTGAGACGGGCCGACGCACTCGACGCGACGGCTCGGGTCAGCTGGACGGTTCGCTCGCCGGGTGGGCCGGCAGGTGCGTCGCGGCCCAGCTGGCGAGCAGCTTGAGCCGGTCCTCGGAGTCGGTTGCGGGTTCGGCGGTGTAGATGGTCAGGTCCAGGACCCAGTCGTCGTCCGCGGCCAGATCGAGGGAGTGGTAGACGAGGTCGAGCGTTCCGACCACGGGATGGTTGAACTGCTTGTTCCCGGCGTGGTGGATGCGGACGTTGTGGGCCGCCCACCGGGTGCGGAATTCCTCACTGAGCGTGGACAGTTCGCCGACGAGCTGGCGCAGGTCCTTGTTGTGGGGATCGCGGCCGGCTTCGGCGCGCAGCAGCGCCACGGTGACGCTGGCGGCGCCGTCCCAGTCCGGGAAGTAGTCCTGGGCGCCCGGGTCGAGGAACTGGAACCGGGCGATGTTGGCGGGTCTGCGGTCGTCGGTGAACAGCGGCGAGTACAGGGCACGGCCGAGCGCGTTGGTGGCGAGGATGTCCATGCGTCCGTTGCGGACGAATGCGGCGGAGGCGGTCATCGAGTCGAGCATCCACTGCACCCGCGGCCGCACCTGGGCCTGCTTGCGGGCGCGGGGTGCGCGGTGGGTGGGCCGGGCGGCGCGGGCGAGGTCGAACAGGTAGGTGCGTTCGGCCTCGTCGAGCTGCAGTGCCCGGGCGACCGCCTCGAGGACGTCTTCGGAGACGCCGCCGATGTGACCCTTCTCCAGGCGGGTGTACCACTCGGTGCTCACCCCGGCCAGCACGGCCACCTCCTCGCGCCGCAGCCCGGGGACCCGGCGGCGCCCGCCGCCGGCGGGCAGCCCGACCTGCTGCGGGGTCAGCCGGGCCCGCCGGGTGGCGAGGAAGCTGCGGATGTCGGCGCGGTTGTCCACGCCGTCCACGGTACGTCCGGTGCGTCGCCGAGGGAGGTTGCGCTTGTACCCCCCATGAACGCGACCTCCCGCGCGGGCGGTGCACGGGGTTTCATGGAAGTCGGCCCGGAGACATGCCGGACCTCGAGTTCGACCATCAAGGAGCACCGTCATGCGAGGAGCAGTCCTGCACGCCCCCGGCGACGTCCGCGTCGAGGAACGCGACCGTCCGTCCCTCGTCGAACCCACCGACGCGATCATCCGGCTGTCCGCGACCTGCGTGTGCGGCTCGGACCTGTGGCCCTACCGCGGGGTCGAGACCTACGACGGCCCGATCCCCATGGGCCACGAGTACGTCGGCGTCGTCGAGGAGATCGGCGAGGACGTCACCAGCATCGAGGTCGGCGACTTCGTCGTCGGGTCGTTCTTCGCGTCCGACAACACCTGCGAGATCTGCCGCGCCGGCTATCAGAGTTCGTGCGTCCACCGGGTGATCATGGGCATGCTCGGGTCCCAGGCCGAGTTCCTGCGGGTTCCGCTCGCGGACGGGACGCTGGTGGCCACACCGGGCATGCCCGACCCCGACCTGATCCCGTCGCTGCTGGCTGCCTCGGACGTCCTCGGCACCGGATGGTTCGGTGCGGTCGCCGCCGAAGCCGGACCGGGCAAGACCGTCGCGGTCGTCGGCGATGGCGCCGTCGGCCTGCTCGCGGTGCTCGCGGCGAAGCAGCTGGGTGCCGAGCGGATCATCGCGATGAGCCGCCACGAACCGCGCCAGCGGCTGGCCCGCGAGTTCGGTGCCACCGACATCGTCGTCGAGCGCGGCGACGCGGGCGTCGCCCGGGTCAAGGAGCTCACCGGCGGGCTGGGGGCGCACTCGGTGATCGAGGCCGTCGGCACCCAGGAGTCGATGATGCAGGCCATCCGGTCCACTCGGCCCGGCGGGCACGTCGGCTACGTCGGCGTCGCGCACGACGTGCAGCTGCCCGGCGACGAGCTGTTCTTCTCCCACGTGCACCTGCACGGCGGTCCGGCCCCGGTCCGGCAGTACCTGCCCGAGCTGATCGACCTGATCTGGAATCGAACGATCGATCCGGGCAAGGTGTTCGACCTCGAGTTGCCCCTCGGGAAGGCCGCCGAAGGCTACAAGGCCATGGACGAGCGAAGCGCCATCAAGGTCCTGCTCCGCCCCTGACCCCGACCGCCACCGACCGGCGGCCACCACCTCGAGTCTGCCGCACGGCCGACTCACAACTCATCAGGAGCCGTTCGTTCATGCCTGCCTCCCTGACCTCGGACCGCCACGACGACCACCGGGTCGCCGTGGGCAAGGTCGGCAGCGTTTCGGGCCCCGGAACCGGAGGTCGGGCGCTGGGCGTCGTGCTGAGCCTGCTCACCGTCTTCGGCCCGATCTCGATGGACCTGTACCTGCCGGTCCTGCCCGCGCTCACCGCCGACCTCGGGGCGAGCACGTCGGCCGCGCAGCTGACCGTCACCGCGTGCCTGCTCGGGCTCGCGCTCGGGCAGGTCGTCGCGGGTCCGCTCTCGGACCGGTTCGGCCGCCGTCGCCCGCTGCTGCTCGGCGTCGCTGCCTACATCGTGGCGTCCGCCTGGTGCGCGGTGAGCCCGACCATCGAGATGCTCGTCGCGGCGCGCCTGGTGCAGGGGTTGACCGGCGCGGTCGGCATCGTCATCGCCCAGGCCGCCGGCCGGGATCTGTATTCCGGCGTCCGGCTGCTGCGCTACTACGGCCGGCTGACGATCCTCGGCGGCCTGGCCGCCATCGTCGGCCCGGTCATCGGTGGACAGCTGGCGACGGTCACCGACTGGCGGGGCACCTTCGTGTTCCTGGCCGTCGTGGGCGTGGCCATCCTCGTCGCGAGTGCCGTTGTGCTGCGTGAGACGCTGCCGTCCGGCAGCCGGCGAACCGGTGGCCTGGCCGACACCGGGCGGGTGTTCCGCCGGTTGCTGGCCGACCGGGTGTTCCTCGGCGCAGTCCTCGTCACGGGGTTCGTCAACGCCGCACTGTTCGCCTATCTCAGCGGCGCCACTTTCGTGCTCCAGGGCATCTACGGCCTGTCACCGCAGGGCTATTCGTACGCTTTCGGTCTGAACTCGTTGGGATTCATGGTCTTCGGCTTCCTCGCCGGACGCACCGCGGAGCGGTGGTCCGTCCGGGGCACCCTGGTCGCCGGTCTGATCATGGTGGTGGCCGGCGCCGGTGGGGTGTTGCTCACCGCCGCTGCGGATCTGCCCCTGGCCACGATGGTCGTCTCACTGCTCATGATGGTCAGTGGGGTGGCGGTCACGACACCACCGTCGACTTCCCTTGCACTGGAAAACTATCCCGACGTCGCCGGTTCGGCCGCCTCACTGCTCGGGCTGGCCCGCTTCGCATTCGGCGGCCTCACCGCACCCCTCGTCGGCCTCGCCGGTCCGGGGACCGCGGTGCCGCTGGGCGTCGTCACCGTCACCGCGGCCCTGCTCGGGGTCGGCGGCTACGTCCTGCTCCGCCGACCGGCAGCCGACGTGCCGGAACGCGCTGCGTTCACCTGACCCTTCAGCCTGCCCGGCGTCACCGCGATCCTCAGCCCGGGACTACAACCCTGTGCCGTCCCGCGACACCTGAGCGCGTACCGAGACGCACTCGAACAACCCACCTATGGAGGCCCGGTGAACACGCGCAGCCGTCGCCGGGACGTTTTCATCTTCGGGCTGGTCATCGTCATTCTCGCGGTGACGACATACCTGGACCCGCCGTACGCGTAACCGCCGGCCTATCGAGCAGGTCGGTGATCGGCACCCGAGGGCGCGACGTGAGGCGTAGGAGAATTGGAAAGCTCGGCCGCGAAAGAGTCTCGGTTGGTGCACACCAGTGTCGACTCTTTGCCTGAGCGTCACCCCGACTGACGTCAGATCCACCGCTTGTACTGCTCCACCGGCATCAACTTCGGGAAGAACTCACGTCGCAGATCCTTGATCAACGATGCATAGTTCGAGTCTTCAGTCTTTGCGGCGATGTCCAAACAGTGGAACGCGGCATTCAACGGATCAGGCTTCACCGCTGTGGAAACAACGTGCATCCCCCGTAGAGCGGCAGATATCTCGGCATTCTCGACATCGTTGCCGGTGACGGTCGTGTCGATAGCCGGATCGTCGTCGAATGCCTGCCGCAGTGCCTGGGACTCGTGTTCCCCGAAAGGGTGCGGTAATGGCTCGTCCCGATCCAAGGCGGCCAGTGCCGGGCGAATCCATTCGATCTCTGCGATGCCTGCAGTGGTATATACCCGGCGTGCTGCCCAGGCCGCGATGCGACGCAGTTTCGGGGACCGAGCACGGGTGATCGCATCGGCCAGGGGGCGGTCGAGACCGGCGATGCCCATCGCGTAGTAGTTGGCGCGGAGCTTGTCCGATGGCGGCCGCCCACCCCATCGGATGGCTTCGTCCTTCGCCCACTGGGCCATCCGGTCGTATCCGTACTTGACATAGAGAGTGGCGTCGCCGGCCGGATCGGGATCCCACCAGTTGCGCTCGGGATGGGTGACGATGCTCTGGTCCCACGCGGCATCGCACTTGTGCAACCGCGCCATCTCTCGCGGTTGCGTCGTCTGCCAAACCTGAACCAGGTAGTCTTCCGTCGGTTCGGTGACGGATTGCCCGGTGTAGGAATCACGTCCGCGGCCGAAAACCCGGAATCGATGCGGACCTCGTTTGATCGGCAGTTTCCGGAAGTCCGGAGCTTTCATTCCTTCCAGGGTGAGCACGTGTGCCGAGGCGGTGAACTCGACTGTGGCTTCCTCAATGACGCCCCATCCTTCGATACCGACCGGGGCCTCGGGTTCGCTGTCGAGGACATCGACGGTCAACCGGACCGGTCCCGAGGCGATGCCGGTCATAACCGTAGCGAAATTCGGGCCAACTTCGATGACGCTGCCGGTTTCCTCCGGCAGGTACGTTTCTCCGGTGGGTGTGCCGAGCACGAATTGGTGGTGGTCCGCGATGACGATTCCGTGTTGGATCACGACGAGACCGTATCGCGGGTGGTGACGCCCACGATTCAGGCGAGGTGTACTCGTTGCACCGTATTTCGTGACGATGGATCGACCAGCCACATCCCACCTGCGACGATCCACATTCGTCCTTCGCCGTCGTACGACACCTCCGGGTACGGCGAGAAGACAGCCAGACGGCACTTCAATGCAAAGGTGACCGGGTCGAGCACCGACAGCAGGCAGTGCCAATCACTGAGGGGGTTCGGTTCGACACTCAGGTCACCCCCGGGATGCACGACCCATACCCACGGCCCGGCCGTTCCGCCCACAGATCCCCTGATCGGAACACTCTCGACCTCACCGGCTGTCAGATCCGGCCGGATCGGTACCTGTCGTCCTCGCGGGTCGACCAATCGTCGCGGATCGTTCCCGACGAAGAACGTGCCCGTCAGCCGGGTGAGCGGGGGGCCGAGTCGGGTGCGCCCGTCCGCATCGATGACGAACAGCCTCGAGAAGTCGCCGTCGGTATCGGTGTCCGTTCCGGGGTGCAGCACACCCATAAATCCGTCTCTGCCAGGGTCCACGGCGCCTATCCGGCCGTCGAGCGGCTCGAGCTCCTGATGCCGTCCACCGGGCCACTGCAGGCTCACCGAGGTGTGCTCGCCGGTGCGTCGCCATGACAGCAACACTCCGTTGTATGCGGCAGAGCCGATGATTGGTTGCTCGTCGATCCGGACGACGGATCCGTCGAGACTGCAGCGGAAGATTCCGTCCCGTCCGACCACCCAACATCCGTCGTCGTCGGCATGTACCCAGCGGGGGCGGTGTGCAAGCCCGGCCAGAATCGCACCCGGAAAGCGGTATTCGCGCACAGTGCTCGGTTCTCGCAGTCGGATCACGGTGGGCAGTTCACGATCGACCACCCACACATCACGGTCATGGGCGGACACTGCGGCCGGGACGATGGTCGGCCGTACCGGTGGTGGCGGCACATCGTCGAGATCGAGGTCGACCAGCACCCCGCATTCGCGAACCGCGTCCTCCGCGGGTGACTCGGCTGCCGTCGGGTTGGTGTCGTCGCGGAACACTCCGGTCGCCGCCTCCACTTCCCGGAATGTCCGGGTGCCGGGGATCGGGATCCACCGTGGGTGACGTTTCGGTTCGGTGGGAGGCTGTTCGAACATCTGGTAACTGTCGGAGACCACTCGTGCTCGAAGGATCCGGCCCGTGGCGGAGCCGGTGGTGGCATAGCCGAGATCCCCGAACAACCGGCCGGTCAGTCGCTGCCTGCCGACCGTGGGGCGTCGGCTGTACCAGGTGGCCGTCCACCCGTCACCGCGTAGGAACAGTCGCCATTCCCACCACCGTTCCTCATCGGGAAATGCCGGCGAGGGAGCGGGTTGTCGTAGCGGGACACCGTCGTCGAGTGGTTCGACGTCGACCTCGACGGTGACGATGCTCGGATCTCCTGCGTCCGGTGGTGTCTCGGCGAACAGCAACCAGTACTGTCCGATCTCCCCGACTTCAGGTGGCGCGACCTCTCCATCGCAGATCGCCAGCTCTGTCACCAGCACCGACAGCGTCCGGTGCGGACGGACGGGCCCACGTGATGTCGGCATGCGGCCAGTGTGCCATCACACCCAGGGCCCGGACCGCAACGAACGAGGCGCTTCGGATCGAACTCCCTGAGCCGCAACAGCTCACTACCCCTCCACGTCGTCCTCAGTGGCAGGTTCCGCGTGTCCGGCAGGGTCGAAAATTCTCCCACTACTGAGTGTTGTCACCTACCAGTACTCAGTGTTACTTTGTACCGGTAGTCAGCGACACCAGGTACCGGGAGAGAGTGATGGGTAAGCAGGCGACCGAGATGCTCAAGGGAGTCCTCGAGGGCATCGTGCTCGCGATCCTCGCGACACGGCCCGCCTACGGGTACGAGATCACCACACAGTTACGCGAGCAGGGCTTCACGGACATCGCGGAGGGCACCGTCTACGCCCTACTCGTCCGGGTCGAGCAGCGAGACCTCGTCGACGTGGAAAAGGTTCCATCCGAGAAGGGCCCGCCGCGCAAGGTGTACACCCTCAACGCGCGGGGGCGAGACCAACTCAGCGAATTCTGGAGGAACTGGAGCTTCCTCGCAGAACGTATCGAACAGCTGCACGAAGGAGAGAAGTGATCATGGCCGCCAGATGGATCGAATTCCTCACCGGATCACTCGAGCAGAAGAAGCAGTTCAGGCGGTACAAGGCTCGGATCGAGAAGCTGCCGGAACCCTACGCAAGCACCGCGAAGGCCTTCCAGCGGTACCTCACCTACTACGGTGGCCTCACCGACGGCGGCACCCTCGTGACGATGCTCGGCGACTCCGCCGACCTGTGGGAGCGCGCCGCGGCCGACGGAACTCCGCTCCGGGAGATCGTCGGCGAAGACCCCGTCGAGTTCGCCGAGACGTTCGCGCAGGCCTACACCGGCGCGCAGTGGATCGACAAGGAGCGTGCTCGATTCACCAAGGCGATCGAGGACGCCGAACGTAAGGAGCAGCGATGACCACCGCGATCAGCGTCAAGGGCGTCGAGAAGTCGTACGAGCAGTTGCACGTGTTGCGCGGCGTCGACTTCGAGGTCGAGGCGGGCAGCATCTTCGCGTTGCTCGGCTCGAACGGCGCCGGCAAGACCACGCTCGTGAAGATCCTCGCCACGCTGCTGAAATCGGACGCCGGGCAAGCCGCCGTCGCCGGCTTCGACGTTGTCGAGGACGCCGCCGACGTACGCGAATCGATCAGCCTCACCGGCCAGTTCGCCGCCGTGGACGAGATTCTCAGCGGCCGGGAAAACCTCGTGCTGATTGCCAAACTGCGTCATCTACCCGATCCGCGGGTGGTGGCCGACCAGCTGCTCGAACGCTTCTCACTGACAGCAGCCGGGGACCGAAGGGTCTCGACGTACTCGGGAGGCATGCGCCGGCGCCTCGACATCGCGATGAGCCTCATCGGCAACCCGCCGATCGTGTTCCTCGACGAACCCACCACCGGGCTCGATCCGCAAGCGCGCATGGAGGTGTGGCAGGTCGTTCGAGACCTCGCCGCACGCGGCACGACCGTCCTCCTGACCACGCAGTACCTGGAGGAGGCCGAGCAGCTCGCCGACCGGATCGCGATCCTGCACGAGGGCCGGATCATCGTCGACGGCACCCTCCCCGAACTCAAGCGCCTGCTTCCCCCCTCGAAGGTGGAATACGTCGAGAAGCAGCCCACCCTCGAAGAGGTCTTCCTCAGCATCGTCGGTGGCGGCGCCGGCGTCGAAAATCCCAGTGCCACTGATGGAAAGGAACCGAAATGACCACCCATGTCGTCGCCGACACCGCGGCCCTCACCGGACGATCCCTGCGCCACATCACCCGCAGCCCCGACACCATCATCACGACCGCGGTCACGCCGGTGGCCATCATGTTGCTGTTCGTGTTCGTCCTCGGCGGCGCCATCGACACCGGCGCCGGAACGGGCACAGCCGCGTACGTGAGCTACCTGCTGCCCGGCATCCTGCTCATCACCGTCGCCTCGGGTGTCGCGTACACCTCGGTGCGACTGTTCGACGACCTGCAGGGCGGCATCGTGGAACGATTCCAGTCGATGCCGATCTCCCGGTCCTCGGTGTTGTGGTCACACGTCCTGACCTCACTGGTCGCCAACCTGACCGCACTGGCCATCGTCGTCGGGTTCGCCGTCCTCATGGGGTTCCGTTCCGGGGCAAACATCCTCGAATGGCTCACGGTCGCCGCAATCCTCACCCTGTTCACGCTGGCGCTGACCTGGCTCGCGGTCATCGCCGGCCTGTCGGCGAGCACCGTCGACGGCGCGGGGGCATTTGCCTACCCGCTCATCTTCCTGCCGTTCGTCAGCTCCGCCTTCGTGCCCACCGAGTCGATGCCGGGCCCGGTGCGGGCATTCGCCGACAACCAGCCCGTGACGTCGATCGTGAACGCGGTCCGCGACCTGCTCACAGGCCAGTCAGTGGCCGGCGACCTGTGGGTGGCCCTCGCCTGGTGTGCCGGCATCCTGGTCGCCTCGTACACCGCAGCGGTCATGATCTACCGACGCAGATTCTCCTGACCGTCATCACGCCGGAACAGTTGCAGCTCGCCCCCGTGACTCTCTCCACCTGACGCCGCAACTCTCAGACCGCTCGACCAGCCCCGATCGACGCTCGAATCGCCGCGCTGCACGCGGTCCAGAGAGCGGATCCGCATCTTCCGCCGCCCGCGCGCGAGGTGTTCTCGTACTCACTCAGCCTCCTCGAGGCGGAAAGGACGTGGCTCGCAGCGCGAGTCCAGGTACCGAATGACGGAGAAGACTGATTTCAAGAGGACGCTCGACGCCTATCAGGCACGACGGGGCAAGTTCCGCCTGGTCGACGTACCGACGATGCAGTACCTCATGATCGATGGTCATGGCGACCCCAATACCTCTCCCGACTTCGATCGGGCAGTCCGCGCACTGTACCCCGTGGCGTACAAGCTGAAGTTCGCCAGCAAGCGCGATCTGGACCAGGACTACGTCGTTCCGCCACTCGAGGGATTGTGGTGGGCGGACGACATGGATTCGTTTACCGCGGCGCGGGACAAATCACGATGGGACTGGACCATGATGATAATGACGCCGGACTGGATCGACCACGCGATGTTCGCCGCGGCCGTCGAACGCGCCGGAGCCGAGAATCGGCCGCAGGGCCTCGACGACGTCCGCCTCGAGACGCTTCACGAAGGCCGATGCGTGCAGACACTGCACGTCGGCCCCTTCGACGACGAAGCTGACGTACTCGCGCAACTTCACGAAGAGTTCGTCCCGGACAACGAATTGCGCCTGACCGGAAAGCATCACGAGATCTATCTCACCGACTTCCGCAGGACCGCGCCCGACCGACTGCGCACCATACTCCGACAGCCGGTCGCCCCAATCCTCTGACACCGAACGAGAGCACGATCTCGTCGAGTCCGGTCAGCCGGCGCTGCCGCCGGTGCCACTCCGGCATCGGTCGGCGATGAACCGGAGGCGGCGCTTCCGGCCTGCAAGTGGGAGGGGGCCGCCTGACGCTCGTTCGTCCACAACGATTCGGCAATAACTTGTGCGGCGTCGCGATGAGTTTTGCCCTCCGGGGCAGTCTGATCTGCATGGGCAAACTCATCTATGGCTTCAACGTGTCGGTGGACGGGTACATCGCCGATGCGCAAGGGAACATCGACTGGAGCGATCCGAGCGAAGAACTGCACCAGTACTGGAACGACTTCGAGCGGGAGACCGCCCTGTCGTTCTACGGGCGGCGGCTCTACGAACTGATGGCTGCCTACTGGCCGACTGCCGACAAGGCCCCGGACGCCACCCCTCTGATCGTCGACTTCGCCCGCATCTGGCGCGACATGCCCAAGGTCGTGTTCTCGCACACCCTGGAGTCCGTCGAGTGGAACTCCCGCCTGGAACGCGGTGACCCGGTCGAGGTGGTGACGAAGCTGAAAGCCGAAACCGACGGGACGCTGGAGGTGGCCGGCGCGACGCTGGCCGCACCGATCGTGCGGGCGGGACTGGTAGACGAGTACCGGCTCGTGGTCGCCCCCACCGCCGTGGGTGGCGGCACCCCGTTCTTTCCGACACTGCCGTCATGGATCTCGCTGCGACTGTTGGAGAACCGCACCTTCCCGGGTGGCACGGTCCTGCTGCGCTACGAGGCGAAACACGACTGATCGGCCATACACCGCCAGGCGAGGTGCGGATGCACTACGCGATACACGACTCGAGCGGCCCGCAATTACTGCTGCTGGACGGCGGCCGCGCGGAGTTACGAGAACGCTCTGGCGAAGTCGTTCTTCCAGAGCCTGAAAGACCGCTACGCCAGTCCGATCGGCGAGCCTCGGCGGGCCGGTGGACGCGAGGTCAGCGGGCGAGGGTCAGATGTTCACGAGCGTCGAGTCCGCCGGCGCTTCGGCACTCGGCCGATCCATCGCCGTGGCGATCCGCAGCACGACGAGGCCGGCGGCTGTGAC
This sequence comes from Rhodococcus sp. DMF-1, assembly GCF_021441945.1. Taxonomy (NCBI): domain Bacteria; kingdom Bacillati; phylum Actinomycetota; class Actinomycetes; order Mycobacteriales; family Nocardiaceae; genus Rhodococcus; species Rhodococcus sp. DMF-1. Next base: position 3,304,028 of record NZ_CP090442.1, on the reverse strand, counting down.
GACTGCACCCATCCAGATCGGGGAGGTGAAGCCCAGGCCGGCTGCGATGGTCAGTCCGCCGAGCCAGGCACCGAGGGCGTTGCCCACGTTGAAGGCGGCGATGTTGGCGCCGGAGGCCATGGTGGGGGCGGCGGAGGCGTAGTTCATGATTCGCATCTGCAGGCCGGGAACTGTCGCAAAACCGAAGGCGCCCATGAGGAACAGCGAGACGATCGTCATGGTCCGGTTGTCGGCGGTGGCGGCGAAGACGACCAGGACGGCGGTCACCAGGACGAGGATCCAGGTCAGCGCCGGGGTGAGGGCTCGGTCGGCTGCCTTGCCGCCCAGGTAGTTTCCGACGAACAGGCCGGAGCCGAAGACGATGAGCAGCCACGGCACGCTGGACGTGGCGAAACCGCTGACCTCGGTCAGGGTGAAGGCGATGTAGGTGAAGGCGCCGAACATGCCGCCGTAGCCGAGGACGGTCAGCGCGATCGAGAACCAGACCTGCTTGTTGCGGAACGCGTGGAGCTCGCCGCGCAGGCCGCCGTGCGTGGCGGCAGGGGGAGTGGCCGGCACCAGGGCGGTGATACCGACGAGCGCCGCCACGCCGATTGCGGTGATCGCCCAGAAGGTCGAGCGCCACCCCAGTTGCTGACCGAGCAGGGTGCCGAACGGAACTCCGAGGACGTTGGCGATGGTGAGGCCGGCGAACATGATGGCGATGGCGCCGGCGCGCTTGGAGGGTGCGACCATGTCCGCAGCCACGACCGATCCGATGCCGAAGAACGCGCCGTGGCACAGGGCCGCGACGATGCGTCCGCCCATCATGACCTCGTACGACGGAGCGAGGGCCGACAGCAGGTTGCCGACGATGAACAGCACCATCAGGGACAGCAGGGCCCGTTTCCGGTCGAAGCGGGTGAGGGCGGCGGTGAGCAGGATCGCGCCGAGGGCGACCGAGAGCGCGTACCCGGAGATGAGGTAGCCGGCGACGGACTCGCTCACGGCGAAGTCCGCAGCGACCTCCGGTAGTAATCCCATGATCACGAATTCGGTGAGGCCGATCCCGAATCCGCCCATGGCGAGGGCGATGAGGCCTGAAGGCACGTCGAGTTCCTTTCGAAGGTCTGCGCGTCAGCGCATAGAGCGCGTGTGCAGTAGTTGCAGACGCCTTATAAATAGTTGCACGCGCTCTATACATGCGCAAGCGGGTAGTATCGGGGAGGGCAGGAAGCAAGGAGGCGACGTGGGCATTGCGGACGACGCGGTGGAGATCCGCGCGCAAGGTTGGCGCACGCTGGCCGCACTGCACGGGGCACTCGACACCGAGCTCGAACGTGCCCTCCAGCAGCAGCACCAGCTCTCGGTGGTCGAGTACACCGTGCTCGACGCGCTGAGCCGGCAGGACGGCTGGCACATGCGGATGGCGCAGCTCGCCCGTGCGGCCGCGTTGAGCAGCAGTGCGACGACCCGGCTCGTCAATCGTCTCGAGAAGCGCGGGTTGCTCACGCGGATCCTGTGCGAGGACGATCGCCGCGGCATCTACACCGAACTGACCGCCGCCGGGCGCGAACTGCTCGACAGTGCGCGTCCGACGCACGACGCCACGCTCGAAGCCGCCCTCGGCGAGGCGTGCGAGATCCCGGAGCTGGCGCCGTTGGTGCGCGCATTGCACGAGCTGCCGCCGAGTCCGCGCTGATCCCGGTGCTGTAGACCCGGCACTGGGGATCCGTGCCGGTGCGCGTCGCCGGATCGAGTACACGTGTTCGGGCGCGGCAGAGAAGATTTCGGGACGGCAAAGCAGACGGAGACCCTTCGGGTCCCTGACTCGTCGGCCCCTTCCCCAAGCAAACCCACGGACCATACCCCGATACCGCGTCTCGGCCAGCACGTGTGGCCGCCTGCCGAAAAGGCAAGCGGCTGAGCTGGACCCGGTCGGACGTGTCGACCCGTACTCGATCGGGTGCCCGGTGCCGTTCACCGGGACGAAGGATTGCCGGATGCGGTTGGTTAGCGTCGGACCCGCACGGAAAACGACGTGACCGCGTGCGCCTCGGTCACCGGAACGGCCCTCGCACGCACGCAGGGAAACACCGATGGCCCCGGACCCGGCGGTCGGGTGCGGGGCGGGGTGCAGATCAGGTCGTCGGCGGGCTCGCGCAGGTCAGCGCAGCGGACGACGCCACGTCGGGGCGTGTGGCACGCGGCCACTTGCGGGGATACGCGCCGGGAATCGGCATGTGGATACAATCCACCTCACGGTGCATGACAGCTCCATCTGTCGTGTGCCCAGACCCCGGTTCGGTGTTGGCGCACCGGCCGGGGTCGCCCCGTTTTCGGGGTCGGTGCAGCGATGGTGGCACGCTGCCCGCCGCGCGTCAACCGATCCGGTACAGACGCCAGGTCGGCTGGTTGTCGCCGTCGTTGGGGATCTCCAGATCGAGGGTCGCGATGTCGGCGCCGTTCTCGAAAACGGTGGGGTAGCGGCGGTTCACCGCATCCGACACGCCGCGGCCCTCGTTCGGCACGGTCAGCAGATAGCGCACGCCGTTCGCGGCGGGATCGTTGAGGATGCGGGTGAAGTCGGCGTCGGAGGGGACGACGAACTGCTCGGGCCGGTCGGTGGCGGTGAGCACCGCGAACCCGTACACGGTGTCCATCACCACCGAGCCGTCGGGCAGGTCGAGGTCGTCGAGATAGTCGGCGACGCGGCGTTCCGTGCCGAACGAGGCGATGATCCGGTTCTCCTGGTCCCGCAGCTCCGACGTGTCGTCCGGGTCGGGAAACAGCACGGTGCGCAGCGCATGCTGCTCCTGCGAGAGGTTCGCATCGCCCATCGCGACGAACGTGACCGGCACCGACACCGCGAGCGCGAGCGCCCCGACCGGCGCGAGGGAGCCGCGGTCCTGCGGGCGCACCGTCGCGTGGGCGCCGAGCCGCCGCGCCCGCAGCTGCCCGCGACGGGGCGCGAGCTGCACCACCCACATCGCCGCCAGCGGCACCGCGGCCAGGTAGAACCGCAGGAACGGGAACGTCATGCCCCGGAAGTACGACAGGGCCGCGAACGCCAGCACCGCCCCCAGCACCACGAACGGCACGACCGGCTCGAAGTCCCGGCGGCGCCACGCCAGCACCGCGACGACCGGCGCGAGCAGCGGCAGCGCCGGCCCCAGCACCAGGATCTCGGCGACGGAGAACGCCAGCGCCGCCAGACCCCCGGCCGAACCGCCGCCGCTCTGCTCGAGGATCGCCGCGTTGCCATACGACGACGAGAACTGCTGCAGCGCTTCGCCGGTGATCAGCCAGCTCGTCGCCGCCCACACCAGGAACGACAACGCCACCGGCGACGCGACGAGGATCGCGTCGAGCAGCGCCGGACGCCAGCCGCCCGTGCGCCACCGCGTCACCGCGACGACGAGGACGGTGACGGCCGCGCCGACGGCGAGCGCGTCGTACCGCGCCAGATACGCCAGGCCCACGGCGATCCCGGCGACGGCGAGGTCGTGCACGTCGTCGGTGCCGATCCACCGCACCAGCCGGCGCGTCGCCCAGCACAGCAGCATCAGGAACGGCGCCTCGCTCATGCCGTTGGCGCCGTAGTACACGATCATCGGGTTCAGCGCGAACAGCACCGTCACCGTCCACACCAGCCACGGCGACGCGCCGCGGTCGCGGGCGAACAGGTGCACCTGGGTGACCGCCCCGGCCATGAACGGCGCCGACAGCGCCACCGCCGTGATGCCCCACCGGGTCAGCGCGGGCCACCAGTCCGACAGCGCCACCAGCGGCAGCTGCAGCAGCGCCGTCAGGGGAGTGAACACGAATCCGATCGCCGCCAGGTGCGGGTCGCGGCTGTGCAGAGCGCTGCGCGCGGCCGCCACGCGACTGAGCGAATCGCCTTGGAAATAGGCCACATCCAGCGCGAGGTACAGGCCCACCGCGGCGTACAGCAGGCAGGACAGCCAGAACACCCGGGCGGCGCTGCTCCTCATGAGGACAGCCCGTGGAAGGTCTTCTCCCAGTAGGAGGGATTGCGGATCAGCTGGTAGGTGCCCTTGATCGCGGCGACCGACATCATCAGCCAGTACAGCGGCACCGTCAGGCACGCGAGCCACAGCGCCGAGTTGCCGGTCTCCCGGCACGCGACCAGGTTCATGTACAGCACCGCGGAGTTACCGAACACCAGGGAGATCAGCGCCGGGAAGTACACGTACCAGGGGAAGATCTCCTCGACCAGGAACGGCTGGCCCAGCAGCCAGGAGATGGTGATCAGCCAGAACACCATGTTCAGGCACGCGATGATCGGCGTCCCGGCGAGCAGGGTCGTGAACCGGAGCATCCCCACGGTGCCGATGCCCCGCCACAGTTGTACGGGCCGGCGCACGTGCACCAGCCACGTCTGCAGATAGCCCTTGTACCAGCGGGAACGCTGCCGGATCCAGTTGATCGGATCGCTGTTGGCCTCCTCGAGCGTCGTCGAGTCCAATACGGCCGTACGGTAGCCCGACTCGGCGATGCGCACCCCCAGGTCGGCGTCCTCGGTGACGTTGTACGGATCCCACGCGCCGATCTCGTCGAACACGCTGCGCCGGATGTGATTCGACGTACCGCCCAGCGGAATCGGCGAATTCGAGCGCATGAGCCCGGGCAGCACGAAGTTGAACCACAGCGCGTAGTCGGCGGTGAACCACCCGGTGAGCATGTTCTGGGTGCCGTTGTGGAACGCCAGCTTCGCCTGCACGCACGCGACGTCGTCGCCGAGCCGGTCGAACGCCACCGCCACCCGCCGCAACTGCAACGGATCGGGCAGGTCCTCGGCGTCGAAGATGGTGACGACGTCGCCGGTGGCGAAGTGCAGCCCGTAGTTGCACGCCTTCGGCTTGGTCCGCGGGTCCGCCGCCGGCACCAGCAGGATCTACACGATCTCGCCCAGGCCCGCCTCCCGCGCCGCGGCGATGGTGACGGCGTCGTCCTCCTCGAGCAGCAGCAGCACCTGCAGCTTCCCGGCCGGATAGTCGATCGCGGTCATCGCCGCGATCAGGTCGCCCACCACCTCCGGCTCGTTGTAGGCCGGCACCAGCACCGTGTACGTCGGCAGGTCCTGCTCGGGCACGGCCCGGGCCTCGTCGTCGTCGACGGTGAAGATCGCGTCGCGCGCCAGGCCGCGGGAGAACAGCAGCAGCCGGTCGGCGAGCGTGGCGATGTACCCGGCCGTGCACACCGCCGTGAGCACGGTCAGCGTCGGGATCGTCGCGAACACCAGCGCCAGGATCACCACCGCGACCAGGCCCAGCGTCAGCCACTTCTGCCACGGCACGAACGCCACCGACGCCGACGACAGCGGCCGCTTCTCCCGCAGCCCGTACACCGCGTCGTGCAGCGCCGCGGCCTTGAACTCCTCGTCGACTAGATGCCGCGCCACTGCGCCTCCACCAGTTCACGGCCCACCTCGGTGAGCATGTCCAGGTCCTTGTACTCGGGGTCGGAATCCTCCACCGACGCCCGGCCGCGCAGGAACACCGACAGCAGCGCGCTCGCGTTCGACGCCATGTTCGGGGTGGGCTGGGGGAACGGGGCGTCGAGCTCGTGATTGTCGACGGTCATCAGGCTCACCCGCTGCGCGAGGGCGTCGCCGCGCGTCCACACGAAACTCATCAGGCTCCACGTCAGCAGTAGGTCGTCGTCCACGACGGTGAAGAAGTCGGCCTGCACACCCCGGCCGAGGTCCACCCGGATCTTCGGGCTCACCCGCGCCTGCCCGAGGTCGTACATGGTGTGGACCGGATACACCTCGAACACCCCCACCCGCCGCACCTGCAGGGTCTGCACCGCGACGGTCCGCGGGCGCGAGAGCCGGTCCCAGTCGGCGCGCGGCTCGACGGCGCGGATCATCTGCCGGCGCAGCTGCGCCGTCGACCCGAAATACCGTCGCGGCCAGTCGTAGTCGACGGACCCGATCTGATACCAGCCGACGGGGACGACCTGGCTGACGGTGCCGCTCGGCGGCGGACCCACCGACACGGGCGTGAGCTGCTGATCGGGCAGCGGCGCAGCGGCCAGCACGACGGTCGCGGGCACGATGAGCAGCAGCGCGCGGGCCGCCTCCCGCGGCGACACCGGGTTCGGCGGCAGGGTCCGCGGCGCCAGGCCCCGGTACCGGTACAGGTAGAACGCGGCGCCGACGACGAGCGCGGCCACCGCCGACGGCACGATCTGCGCGACGGCGACCCGCGCATCCGGGTAGCGGGTGGTCACCACGACCAGCAGCGCCAGGCCGAGCAGCATCGTCGCGCCGAAACCGATCAGCGCGCGGCGCCGGGTGCGGCCGACCGCGACGGCGATCGCGACCGAACCCAGCAGCACCATCAGGAACCCGGCGGCGAACTTGCTGCCCCCGAGCTGCACGAGCACCGCCCGGTAGGCCAGCGGCGAGGTGCCCAGCAGCAGCAGCCACACCGGCCAGTAGCGGGAGGTCACCCGCAGCCCGAACAGCAGCACACACATGCCGATCACGAACAGCCACGCGGACAGCACGTCGAGGTGCATCATCTGGTAGTTCGGCCCGTACCGCGGCAGCAGCAGCCACTTGACCGCGATCGCGATGAGCAGGACGGCACCGCCGACGATCCGGTCGGTCTGCCGGTCGTGGATCGGCAGCTCGCCGCGCCGGCGCCGGGTGACGCCCTCGGCGGCCAGCACCGCGAACGGCGGCACGAGCGCCACGTAGCCGCCGCCGGTGCCGCGGGCGACCTCCTCGGACAGCGCCAGCCACGTGGTCCGGTAGCCGATCAGGGTCGCGGCGACGATGATCGCCCAGCGGGCGCTGGTGTGCGCGAACAGTGCGGCGCGCTCGGTGGTCGTCACGGTGCTCATGGCGGGTCCGATCAGTGCGGGCGCGGCCGGCCGCGACGCCATCGCAGCGCGCCGATCACAGCCGCGGCGAGGCCGGCGGCAAGGACGATGCCGCCCCCGACGAGCACCCACGTCGTCGACGCGGCGAGGGACTGCTGCGAGGTGGACTCGGTGGCGGGGTCGGTGAGCGCGAGTTCGACGGGGTCGCGGTCCGCGGTGGTGAACAGCACGTCGCCGTCGAGCTCGGCCCAGCGTTGCGGCTGCGCGGCGAGCCAGCCGAGGGTGCGGTCGAGTTCGGCGGGCACGTCGGTGGCGGCGGCGACGAGGACGGCGCGCTCGCCGTCGCGCGCCACCTGCAGCGACGCGAACTCGACGTCGGTCGGGAAGGTGACGGTGGTGGCGTCGCCGGTGGCCGGGTCGACGAGGTCGAGGGTGCGGCCCTGCGTGCCGGTCAGCGGCAGTTCGAGCTGCTCGGGGACGCGGCCGTCCGCGGCGACGACGATCGCGGGGGTGCTGCCGGTGGCGGCCTCGTCGAGGCTCACCCACTCGGGGTCGAGCGGCACCGACGTCAGACCCTGCAGCCCGGCCACGAGCGCGACGGCCCGGGCGGTGTCGGCGACTCCGGCCTCGGTGGCGGCGACGTTCACCTTCGGCAGCAGCGCCTGCGGCAGCGACCGGAACCCGCCGGGCTGCGGCGGATCGGCGGGTTCGGTGGTGACGCGGCTGCCGGCGTCGACGGTCAGGGTCATCGGCTGCTGCAGGCCGCACTGGTGGGTGCCGCCGGTGGAGCGCAGCGACACCACCACGTCGGTGACCCGGCCGAGCACGGTGTCCGGCACGGTGATCCACCGATCCAGCCGGCCCGTCGCGTCGGCGGGCCACGAGTCGACGACCGTGTCGCCGACCGTCACCGACACCAGGCCGCCCTCGGTCGTGGGCAGCGGGGTGTAGGAGCCCTGCAGGTTGATCCGCAGATTGTGGGACGGCCGTCCCAGACGGGTCTGGTCGATGCCGAGCGGCACCTCCACCACGCCGACGCCGGTGTCGGTGAGGGCCCCGAGACCCAGTTCGCCGAGGGTCGTCGCGTCGGGGGACAGCCGCGGCGGCAGACCCAGCGTGCCGACGGTGGCGGCCGAGGCCACCGCGACCGACGAGATGTCGCTCGTGACGAGGCGGGCCTGGTTGCGCAGCGCGTCGGCGTTGCCCGTCACCGCCAGGGCCGGGACGCCGCCGGGCACGTCGACGAGGGCGGCGGCACCGGCGCCGTCGGTTTCGACGATCGCGATCTGCCGGGTGAACGGCCCGGCCGGGGCGGGCGGCACCGCGTCGTCGCCGGGCAGGGGCTGCACCGTCACCCGCAGCGGCCGACCCGTGTACTGGGCGGTGACGGCCGCGGTGAGATCGAGTGCGGTGGCCGACTCGGCCGGGGTGGGGTCGGCGGGCAGCGACAGTTCCAGCGACTCGAGGATCGGCGGCAGGAAGTCGGCGACCACGGCCGGCGGGGTCGGGGCCCCGGTGTAGCGGACGCGCCCGTCGCGCAGCACCACCGACCGATCCGTCCAGTCCTCGGGGCAGATGCCGTCGAACGGCAGCAGATGGACGGTGAGGGTGACGGTGACGGCCCGGTCCATGACCGGTGCCGCCTCCAGGGGCAGCGAGACCGGCACCAGGGTTCCGGCGGCGGGCAGGTCGATGCGGGCGAGCAGCAGGCCCTGCGACTGGACGTCGATCCAGCCGCGGGAGACGTTGGCGGGCATCTGCACCGTCGTGTCGAACGCGGCGGGCCGCAGCCCGTCCGGCACCGGGACGGTGAGGGTCGCGGTGTCGCTGTGGCCGCGGAAGGCGACGGTGTCGCCGAATCCCAGGGTCTGCGTGCCGAAGACGACGTCGCCGGGCGGGTCGACGGGGTCCTGCGCGGCGGCAGGAGCTGCGGCCAGCACGGTCAGCGCGGCGAGGGCGGGAACGAGGAGTGCGTGTCCGGCACGGCGAATTGTCTGGGTCGGCACGTCGGGGACTTTACGGTTGATCGGTACGAAATGTGGGACAAGTGGAGCAACATCGCGCTTGGGCGTGTTTCTGACGGAGACCTACGACAGCAGGTCTCGTGTCTTCTTGCGGAGGCATTCGTAAGGTGCTCGACCGGCCAGGGCACGGTGGACTCGATCGTAGTTGTAGTGGCCCCACACTGTTGGAGGCGCTCGGCGACCAGGTTCGCGTCATAGATGACCTCACCCCCGAGGAGTCGGTAGAACTCGTCGGAATCGACGCGGTGAGAACTCTTGACCGTCTCATTTGAGACTGGGTGGCAACATTTCGGCTAGTCTCACCGAAATGAAGTGGGGTCGAACCGGTTTCCGGGCAGTATTGGGCGCCGCGCTGTGTTCGTTTCTCGTGATCTCCGGTTGCTCGGGCAAACCCGAGGTCGAGAAGATCGAGGTCTCGCCGGAACAGCAGACGACGTGGCGTTCTGTCGATGGCGGCGTGACGGTCGAAATTCCAGGCTCCTCGGTCGACTCGGACGGCGAGCTGCGCATCGACGCGGCCACCACGCCGGACGGCCGCAGCGGTTGGTCGATCGAACTCGACGGGGCCGAGCTGACCGGTGACGCTACCCTGCGTTTTCCGGTGGGCGAACTCGAACCAGGTGAACCGGTTCCGACGGTCACCTATGCCGAGAGCCCGGAGTCCGAACCGACCGTGGCTACCGCCGTGCGCTATGAAAACGGCGAAATCATCGTCACGACCGATCATTTCTCGTTCTGGCTGGTCGACCGCTGGAACGACGTGCGCGCGTCGGCGGCTACGTGGCTGCGCGGACGATTCGACGACATCGCGAGCCTCGGATACGGGTCACCGCCCACATGCCCCGGCGAGAACGAGGTCCGTAAGGCAGGCTTCGATGTGACCAGCGATCAGGGCAAGCGCGTGTACTGGTGTCTCGGCCAGGACAAGGAGTCGCCGCTGTTGAAGGCGGTGAATGCGCGCGGTTACGGCGTCTCGGTGGAATACACTCCCGGCCTGGAGTTCACCGGCACGGACCGTAAGGACTGGATCGGGCACGCCGCCGACTTGCTACGTCCCGCACCGAGCCGATTGGGCAATCGCGTCGAGCTGCTACCCGCGGGCAGTGAGATCGAGTTCGACCTCGTCGGGCGCCGGGCATCCGACGGGGTGATGATCAAGCCGGACCCGGCGAGCTACCTGCTGACTGCGCTCGACTTCGGCGTCGGCACCTACGCGATGGCGATCGAGCGGGTGGGCGGGCGCGCCGGCGCCGAGAAGTTCCTCGAGGCGATGAAGGGCGCTACCTGCTTGAGCTCGTTCAGCAAACTGGCGGCCTCGGATCCCGCCGGTGCGGGCGAGCTGACGCAGTTCTTCGCCACCGCATTGAACATGGCGCTGGACTGTGCCGAACTTGCACTCGAGGAAGCGGATCTGGGCCCGATCCTGTCGACCATCGTAGCCCCGGTCCTGTGGGTGGTGGACGGGGTGCGCACCGTCATCGATGGCATTGTCGGCGCGGTGGAAGGCATAGATCACAACGGCTACCAAATCATCGTGAGCCGTCCGGTGGCAGACACGGAGGTCATCGATGTCGTTGCCGTCGACCGCACCGGTACCCCACTGCCCGGGTGGAGCGCGCGCAACCCGCGACGGACGGTCATCGACTGCCAGTACCCCTATCCGTCGGTATCCTCGCGCGGCGCCGATATCGTGTCCTGCGGTTCCACTGCAGACAGCGCACACACCTGCTGGATCCATCCAGACCGCAGATCTCTGACCTGCGGGATCGACGTATGGAAGCAGGAGTTCTTACAGTACCGGCTCGAAGAGCCCCTCGGCCCAGTGCCTGCCGCGACAGATGTGGCGCCCGAGTGGATCGAACTCGACGACGGCACCCACTGCTTCCGCAGACACGGCGGCGCGTGGGGCGGGCGAGCCGACGGTATGGTCGGCGCGTATCACTGCGAAGGCGCGGATTATTACGTCCTCGCCGCAGATGGCCCCGCGGTCGACACCGGAACCCGGCAGTGGACCGTCAAGGTAGGGGGACTAGGCAACCCCGACGAGGTTTTCCCCGCACCGAACGTGGTCGGGGTCGTGCGGGCATACTTCACCACCTCGCCTTAGGCGACGCAATATCGGTCACACTTGCGTCCGCGTTACCCATCGGCGACGAACTTCGTACACACTGGGTGTATGTGGTGGTGGGTTGCGGCGATCCTCGTCGCCTGGCTGATCGTCTCGGTGGCGATCGGCCTGGTGCTGGGCAAGGTGCTGCGCGTGGCCGACACCGAGGAATCCCTCGTCGAGATCCAGCGCGCCGAGCGCGAACGCGACCGTCACAGCGCCCAGTCCTGACCCGCGGAACGGCCCCGACCGGCACAAGATCATTTGTACTCGCGAGTAACTATCTATCGGACTAGTGTCTCTGTGTCGCCTTCCTGTCCCCCCTGCGAAGGCGACAACTCGCGAGCCGGTTACCCCCCATCACCGGCTCGCGTCGAGGCCCCGCCGATTCGCCACCACGGTCGGCGGGGCCTCACCTTCTTCGAGCGGCCGGCCGATACGCTCGGGCGGTGACCGAGCCGCGCACCGCCCCCCGCATCACCATCACCTACTGCACGCAGTGCAACTGGCTGCTGCGCGCCGGGTGGATGGCGCAGGAACTGCTCAACACCTTCGGCACCGATCTCGGCGAGGTCGCCCTCGTGCCCGGCACCGGCGGGATCTTCGTCGTCACCGCCGGCGACCGGACGGTGTGGGACCGCAAGACCGACGGCGGCTTCCCCGACATCGTCACGCTCAAGCAGCGGGTGCGCGACGTCGTCGATCCCGGGCGGGATCTCGGGCACGCGGACCGGGGGAGCGGAGCGTAACAAACGGTCACCCGAGATCCTTGATTCCCGTTACCGCTCTTGTGGTTTCGGGCGGGTGGATCCGAGGCCGAAGGTGCTGCCGTGCCCTGGGAACTCTGCGCGGCTTCTTCTTCGCCGATGTAACGTTTCGGGGATTTGCCCGATTCAACCGACCGTCAGGTCTTTTCCTCTTCGAATCGAGGTCTTCGTGAAGCGTCTTCTCGCCGGCATCCTGGGCTGTGCCGCCATCACCGTCGCCGTGCCGGCCACCGCAAGTGCGGCCACCGGAAGTACCGATCTGCTTCCCTACATCCTTCCCGCCGTGATCTGCTCTCTCACGTCCGGGTCCAGCCAGTGCGCGCTGGTTCCGCTTCCCGCGCCGGGCGGCGTGATCGGCGCTGCCGACCCGGCGCCCCTCGCCGTGGCGGAATAGGACCAGACGCAGCTGCCGCGGACGTGCTCAGACCCTGACCGGGGCCCGGACGATCGTTTCGGGCTTGGTCGGCGCGGCGGGCGCTTCCGCGGCGCGCGTCGGGCGGGACCGTTCCTCCCGGAGCCGGACGGCGTCACCGGCCACGACCGCGACCAGCACCGACAGCGCTGCCCACAGAACCAACAGGCACAAGACGATGTCCATGCGTCGAACCCTAAACGATGCCGGCCGAGTCCATCGTTTCGTCCGCGGCGACGGGCGCGGGCTGGAATAGTCCGCTGAAACGACACCGAGAGTGCAGATTGGAGGCGGGCGTGCGGGCGCGCGGGGCGCCGCCGGAAACAGACCGACCGACTCGCATGTGAGGCCGCCTCGGGTTACGGTGTCCCAGAACATTCCGACCGGGGGGTCGAAGTGGACGCCGCGACTTCTCGCGGAGACGCCGTACTCGAGGGAGCTTTGATGCAATCCGTTCTGAAGAAGACTGCCGTGACCGTGGCCGGGGTGGGAGCACTGGCGCTGTGCGTGCCGGGGACCGCGTCCGCCGCAGGCAATCCGAACGTCTCGGCCTCGGGCACGCCGGGCTCGATCACCGTCGACTTCGACTTCGCCGGGGTCGACGTGTCCGCCGGCGTCACCTGCGTGTCGTACGTGTCGACCAAGCAGAGCGGCCTCGACGCCGCCGACCCGTCGGGCCGCGCGGACGCGCAGGCCCCGGGCTCGAAGTTCTCCATCGAGAACACCAGCACCTCCGCGATCACCTTCGTGCAGGACGGGCAGCCCGTCTCGCAGGGCCCGCAGCCCATCGCCGCCGGCACCTACTACGTGTACTGGGGTTGCCAGGACGCCGCCGGCACCCAGTGGGACAACGTCGGCCTCCGCTCCGGAGCGCCGTTCCAGGATCCGATCGTCGTGAACATCGCCGGCGACGGCGCTGCGCCGGCACCCGCGGCCCCGGCCGCCCAGTCCGCGCCGACCAAGTCGGAGGGCACCGTGCCGCAGGCCGAGACCGAGGACGGGCCGAGCACCGACGACATCATCGACACCCCCGAGGAGTTGATCGGTCTCGTGATCGATCTCTTCGGCGGACTGCCGGACCTCTCGCAGAGCTGATCCCGAGCGCCCGCTGGCGGCATCCCCGACGGGATGTCGCCACGGCGTGCTTCCGGGACGACGACTTCGTGCGCGCACGCCTCGCTCGTGCGTCGCACCGGGGGAATCATGAATGCAGAACACGCACCGGATGCGGTGATCCTGGTCGGAGGCAAGGGAACACGACTGCATCCCCTCACCCTGTCGGCTCCCAAGCCCATGCTGCCCACCGCCGGCGTGCCGTTCCTGACCCACCTGCTGGCTCGGATCAGGGCGGCCGGCATCACTCACGTGGTGCTCAGCACCTCGTTCAGGGCCGAGGTCTTCGAGGAGCACTTCGGTGACGGCACGAGCCTGGGCCTCGAGATCGAGTACGTCACCGAGACCGAACCGCTCGGCACCGGCGGCGGAATCCGGAACGTGCTCCCGCAGCTGCGCGCCGACAACGTCATGGTGTTCAACGGCGACGTGCTCGGCGGCAGCGACCTGCGCGAGATCCTGCACACCCACGAGACCAACGACGCCGACGTGACGCTGCACCTGGTGCGCGTCGCCGATCCGCGCGCCTTCGGGTGCGTGCCCACCGATTCGGAAGGACGGGTCACGGCGTTCCTGGAGAAGACGCAGGATCCGCCGACCGATCAGATCAATGCGGGCTGCTACGTGTTCCGCCGCGAATGGATCGAGAAGATCCCGGCCGGACGTCCCGTCTCGGTGGAGCGCGAGGTGTTCCCGTCGCTGCTCGTGGACGGCGCACGCGTGTTCGGCCACGTCGACACCGGCTACTGGCGGGATATGGGCACACCCGGTGACTTCGTGCAGGGCTCGTCCGACCTGGTGCGCGGCATCGCGCCGTCGCCGGCGCTCGCGGGGGAGTGCGGCGAGTCCCGCGTGCACCCCACCGCTCGGGTCGCGCCCGGCGCGATGCTGATCGGTGGGACCGTGATCGGCCGCGACGTCGTGGTCGGCGGCGGTGCCCGCCTGGACGGTGTCGCGGTGTTCGACGGCGCGCGCATCGACGCCGGGGCGGTGGTGGAGCGCTCGATCGTGGGGTTCGGGACCCGCATCGGGCCGCGCGCACTCGTCCGCGACGCGGTGATCGGCGACGGCGCCGAGGTCGGTGCCCGCTGCGAGCTGCTGCGCGGGGCCCGGGTATGGCCGGGAGTCGTGCTGCCGGACGGCGGCGTCCGGTTCTCCACCGACGTGTAGTGACGTGCAGGACAAGCTGATCCGGTTCCGGGGAGGAGTTCGATGTATCCGCTTCGCGGGACCGTTCGACACTATTCGTGGGGTTCGCACACCGCGCTGGCCGAGCTGACCGGCCGGCCCGCGCCGACCCAGGAGCCGGAGGCCGAGCTGTGGCTCGGCGCCCATCCGGTGGCCCCGGCGACGGTGGACGCCGGGGATGCCACGGTGCCGCTGTGTGATCTCATCGCGCGCGACCCCGAAGGTCAGCTCGGGCCGGACTGTGCTCGGCAGTTCGACGGCCGGATGCCGTTCCTGCTGAAGGTCCTCGCCGCCGAGCAGCCGCTCTCGTTGCAGGCGCACCCGAGCCGGGCTCAGGCCCGGGAGGGGTTCGCGCGCGAGAACGCGGCAGGAATTCCGCTCGACGCCCCGCACCGCAACTACCGCGACGACAACCACAAACCCGAGATGGTCGTCGCGCTGAGCCGATTCGAGGCGCTGGCCGGCTTCCGGCCACCGGCCGAGACGGTCGAGTTCCTCCGCGACCTCGGGGTGTCGGAGGTGACGCCGTACGCCTCCGAACTCGGGGACAACCTTGATGCGACAGGACTGCGCGCCCTGTTCACCGCATGGATGACACTGCCGACCAAATCGCTCGTGGGCCTGACGGACGCCGTCCTCACGGGCTGTGGGCGCTACCTCGAGGCCCGGTCCGGGTCGGAGGACGAGTTCACCGCCGCGGCGCGGACCGCCCTCGAGCTCGGTCTCGCCTATCCGGAGGACCCGGGCGTCCTCGCCTCCCTCCTGCTCAACCGGGTCAGCATGGAACCGGGCGACGCCCTGTTCCTCCCCGCGGGCAACCTGCACGCGTACCTGCGGGGCACCGCTGTGGAGATCATGGCGAGCTCGGACAACGTGCTCCGCGGCGGGCTCACGTCCAAACACGTGGACATACCGGAACTGCTGCGCGTGCTCGACTTCGACTCGGTCGGTGTGCCGTGGGTGCGCGCCCGCCGCGACGGACACGAACGCCTGTACGCACCGCCCGTGCGCGAGTTCGAGTTGTGGCGGGTGGCGCTGGACGAGGCGGGAACGTCGGGACCCGCCACCACCCGGATCGGTGGTTCGACCCCGCGGATCCTGCTGTGCGTGCAGGGAACAGTACAGCTGCGGTGCGGCCACCGGGTGCTGAACCTCCAGCGGGGGGAAGCGGCATGGGTTGCGGCCTCGGACCCCGAACTCGTCGTGCAGGCCGCGAGTTCTGACGCGACGGTGTTCGTGGCGACTCCGCCGGCTCGGACCTGGTCGGTCTGAACCGGCCGACAGCGCCAACTCTTCATGCACTGTTGGTTCAGCCCTCAGCGTGCATCGGTGTGCTGAACACCCGTACTGGGTACCTCTGGGAGCATGCGCTGCACAGTCTTCGGCACGGGATACCTGGGCGCCACTCATGCCGCCTGTATGGCAGAACTGGGGCATGACGTCCTGGGCGTCGACATCGACGCCGGGAAGATCGCGAAGCTGACGGCGGGGGAGGTGCCCTTCTTCGAGCCCGGACTCGACGAGGTGCTGCGGCGCAGCCTCGAGAGCGGACGGTTGCGTTTCACGACGTCCTACGCCGAAGCCGCCGACTTTGCGGACCTGCACTTCATCGGCGTCGGCACCCCGCAGAAGAGCGGCGAGTTCGCCGCGGATCTGTCTCAGCTGCATGCGGTCGTCGACGCGCTTGCCCCGCTTTTGACCCGTCCGTCGTTGATCGTCGGGAAGTCGACCGTGCCGGTCGGCACGGCCGAGCAACTGGCGGAGCGTGCCCGGAGCGCCGCGCCGGCCGGCGACGACGTCGAGGTGGCGTGGAACCCCGAGTTCCTGCGCGAGGGGTACGCCGTGCGCGACACCCTCACCCCGGACCGGTTGGTCGTCGGGGTCGACCGCAGTCGCGGAGGGCAAGCCGAAGCGACGCTGCGCGACTTCTACGCGTGCCAGATCGCCGACGGCGTGCCCTTCCTGGTCACGAACATCGCCACCGCCGAACTCGTGAAGGCCGCCGCGAACGCGTTCCTGGCCACGAAGATCTCCTTCATCAACGCCGTCGCCGAGGTGTGCGACGCGAGTGGCGCGGATGTGGTCGAGCTGGCCGATGCGCTCGGCTACGACGCCCGGATCGGACGGCGATTCCTCAATGCGGGACTCGGATTCGGAGGTGGGTGCCTACCGAAGGACATTCGGGCGTTCATGGCTCGGGCCGGCGAGCTCGGCGCCAACAACGTTCTCCACCTGCTCCGGGAGGTGGACGGCATCAACATGGGGCGCCGCAGCACCATGGTGGAGATGACGAGGGAAGCGTGCGGCGGATCCCTCCTGGGCACCCGGATCGCAGTTCTGGGCGCGGCCTTCAAACCCGACTCCGACGACGTCCGGGATTCCCCGGCGCTCAACGTGGCCGGCCAGCTCCAGTTGCAGGGCGCAGCCGTGACGGTCTTCGATCCGAAGGCAATGGAGAACTCTCGACGGCTGTTCCCCACTCTCGCCTATGCGGCCGACATCCCCGAAGCGTGCAAGGGTGCCGATGCGGTGCTGGTGCTCACCGAATGGCAGGCCTTCAAGGACCTGGATCCGGAGGAGATCGGCACAGTCGTTCGAGCACGCACCGTGCTGGACGGGCGCAACTGCCTCGACGCCCAGCGCTGGCGCTCCCACGGCTGGCGCTACCACGGCATGGGCCGGTAGAAGGGACCGACAGGTCCGCGGGTGGCCGACCCTTACTGCAGGGCGTCGGGCGCGGCGTCGGGATCGATCTGCTTGAGCCGGTCCGTCAGCCATGACCGCAGCATCGGGCCGTACTCCGGGCTGGCAAGGGCGGAGTCGACACAGGCACGTAGATAGCCGCCGGGATTGCCGAGGTCGTGCCGCGAACCACGGTGGACGACGACGTGGACGGGGTGGCCCTCGTCGATCAGCAGTGAGATGGCATCGGTGAGCTGAAGCTCGCCGCCCACCCCGGGCTTCACGCGGCGCAGCGCATCGAAGATCGCGCGATCGAGAAGGTAGCGGCCGGCCGCTGCGAGGGTGGAGGGCGCGTCCTCCAGTTTCGGCTTCTCGACCATGCCGAGCACCTTCATCACGTCGGGGTTCGCGACACCGGGAACCTCCTGGACTTCGAAGATGCCGTACGAGCTGACCTGGGACTTCGGCACGTCGATGGCGCAGAGGACGGTACCGCCGCGCTTGGCGCGCACCCGGGCCATCACCTCGAGGACGCCGCAGGGCTGGACGAGGTCGTCGGGAAGGAGGACTGCGATGGCGTCCTCGTCGTCGTCGAGGGCCTGTTCGGCGCACCCGACGGCGTGCCCGAGTCCGAGTGGCTCGGCCTGCACGACGGATTCGACGTCGAGCAACCTCGGTGCCTTGCGCACCTTTTCGAGCAGGTGGTGCTTGCCCTTCGCCTCCAGGTGATTCTCGAGGACCAGGTCTTCGACGAAGTGCGCGACCACGCCGGCCTTGCCCGGCGCGGTGACGATCACCAGGCGGCCCGCACCAGACTCCGCGGCCTCCGACGCGACCAGTTCGATACCGGGGGTGTCCACGACCGGCAGGAGTTCCTTGGGGACCGTCTTGGTGGCGGGCAGGAACCGCGTGCCCATACCGGCAGCCGGCACCACCGCGGTCTTGAATACGCACGGATTCTCGGCGATCAATTCGCCCATGGCGACACCTCGTCTCTCGAATGGGACAAATCGGATATCCGTCGGTGGGAGGTACTCATGTCATAACGAATATCGCTCGGAATAGGCACGCACCGAGCCGTTGCGGGGCGGGGGAGTCACCGCAGGAATGCGCGATTGTGCGAAGTTTAACCCATCGGGCGAAATTCGCGACTTCGCTCGTACGACTCAGGGGGACGTCAGGACTGACGCCCGCGCTCCGTCGAAGGCTGCTCCGGGTCAAGGCAAGTCGGACGTGCCAGCCGGCGTTCGCGAAGTCGCCTCGCGCGGCCGTGCCCGGGAATGGGCCAGGACCATCCGCTGAAAGATCCGAAATCCTGCACGACCAGTACCAGTTCTGTATCAGATTTTGACCCTACCGTCTGTACGTTCTTGCGAATTGGTCGTGCGTCCAACTCGTCGCCCGCCCGGCGGTGCGGAATAGCTGTGTGTGATATTTCACACTGTAACGAAGAATTGGTTGCGGTCGAACGGCCGACCCGCCTCGGCAGAGAACATACCGTCTGACCTGGTATTTGCTGAGAAGTTACTGAGAAGTAGCAGGTTCTCGCAGGTCAACGGTCGACAACACTGGTCCCACTCGTGTCCTGATCGAGATGCACGCCGCTGCCGAATGCCCCAAGATGTTCCATACCGAGGGCGATACAGGTTTGCGATGCGTGCGGTACGGGGAGGTACTCGCACGCCATCGATGCCGAATGTGTGTTCCGCCCGAGGTGATCGCACCAGTACGGGCACCTCGCCCGTGTGGGGCTCGGGGAGGGAACGGAATGAAATCAGCAGTGGACCAGTCGGACCGGGTGCAGACCACCACGGCCGGCGCCGCAAGGGAAGCGCCGGCCAGGCGCACTCCCTACCTGGTCGGAGACCGCTCCGGCAACACCCGGTGGTCGTGGCAGAGCGCGTACGTCCGCCGACTCTTCTGGACCGACAACGTCATCGTCGTCTTGGCAGTCGTCCTGGCACACGTCGTGCGGTTCGGGCACGCCGATCTGCTCGCGGCGACCTCGTTCAGCGAGTTGAACTACGCCGTCGTGTCGGTGTGCCTGGCTGCGGCGTGGATCGGGACTCTCGCACTCTTCCGCACCCGGTCGCGCCGCGTCATCGGCAGCGGGTACGAGGAGTACCAGCGCGTAATCTCCGGAACGCTGCGGCTTTTCGGTGCCATCGCGATCGTCTCGCTGGTCTTCAAGCTCGACTTGGCCCGCGGCTACCTCGCCATTGCACTGCCCGCCGGACTCATGATGCTCATCTTCAGTCGATGGATGTGGCGGCGCGTCGTGGCACGAAAGCGGAGCCGCGGCGAGTTCCAGACCTCGGTCCTCGTCGTCGGTGGAGAGCACGCGGTACGCCTCATGACGCGGACATTCCAGCGCGAAGCTTCCGACGGCTACCGAGTCGTCGGTGTCTGCGTTCCGCGCTATGCCGGCGCGCGCGGTGAGTCCATCGAGGTGGACGGAAGCCGGATCGCCATCTACGGCGACGAACGATCGGTCGTCGACGCCCTGGCCGAGTCGGGCGCGGACACAGTTGTAGTGACGGCCACCGAAACCCTCGGCCACGAGGGCATCCGCGACTTGGTCTGGGAACTCGAACCGTACGAGGCGGACCTCGTCGTCGCCACCGGCGTCGTGGACGTTGCGGGTCCGCGCATGGAGATGCGACCCGTTGCCGGCCTGCCGCTCATCCATGTGGAGAAGCCCAGCTACCACGGCGCCAAGCGAAGCGGAAAGCGCGCGTTCGACTTGGCCTTCTCGCTCACGGCTCTCTTGCTCTTGGCTCCCGTGTTCGCTCTCGTGGCGCTCGCCATCAAGCTGGACAGCAAGGGCCCGGTGTTCTACCGCTCCGAACGCATCGGTCTCGACGGCGAACCCTTCGGCATGATCAAGTTCCGGTCGATGGTGACCGACGCCGACAAGCAGGTCAATGCGCTCCTCGATCGAAACGAGGGAGCCGGGCTCTTGTTCAAGATGCGTGACGACCCGCGGATCACCCGTGTCGGCAGTTTCATTCGTCGATACAGCATCGACGAACTCCCGCAGTTCATCAACGTCGTCCGCCGGGAGATGAGCGTCGTCGGACCGCGTCCGCCGCTGCGCCGCGAGGTCGAGAACTACGACGGCATGATCCGTCGCCGGCTACTGGTCCGGCCGGGCGTCACAGGACTCTGGCAGGTCAGCGGACGTTCGGACCTGTCATGGGACGAGTCCGTTCGCCTGGACCTGTCGTACGTCGAGAACTGGTCGATGGTCAGCGATGTGCTGATCATTGCAAAAACCGTCAAAGCCGTCGCTGCCAGCGATGGCGCGTACTGACACCTTGATGTTGAACGGGCGATTTCAATCGGCCGATGCAACAAGCATTGAGTGCTTCATTGGAATCCGCCAGCCTAGCGGTCACGTGGCCGGGAGGGTGTGCGGACCACCTCGACGGTGAGTCGGTGGCGTTGTTGGTGTTCGCGATCGTGGCGTCGGTAATCAGGTTGGATTCGAAGGGCCCGGTCTTCTACAGGGCCGAGCGAATCGGTGTGGACAGGGAGCCGTTCGGGATGATCAAGTTCCGGTCGCTTATGGCCAATGCCGACACGTTGGTCGCCACTTCGATGGCGCAGAACGACGGAGCCGGCTTGTTGTTGAAGGTGAAGGAGGGTCCGCGGGCCACACGCGTCGGCCACATCTTACGGCGGTTGAGTATCGACGAGTTGCCGCAGCTGATCAACGTCATTCGGGGTGATATGAGGATGGTGGATCCACATCCGCCAATGCGGCGGGAGGTGGAGGCCTACGACGCTCGGGCCCAGCGTCGGTTGTTGGTGCGTCCGGGTACAACGGGTCTGTCGCACCTCAGTCGTCAGTCGGATCTGTCGGGGGATGAGTCGGTGCGTCTGAATCTGTTCCATGTGGAGAACCGGTCGAGGATCTCGGATGTGTTGATGACTGGAAAGACCGTCAAGGCGGTGCTGGTACGCGGTGCCTACAAATATCGACACATTAATTGCGGAAGGGCGCTCGGCAGCTCGTTACGAGAGGGTGCAACGGATAGCGAGCGATGAACTAGTCAACTCGACGTAAAGCACCCATTGTCGAATTGCAGAATTCGAGCGCAATCAAAGTTTCTCAGGCAAAGATCGTGAAAGGGTAGGAAATGCTGCGGAGTGGAACCGACCCAGTCTCCATGCGCATTCGGGGTGAGCAGATACCATTCGCCCGCAGGACATTGCAGGACGTTGTTGAAGAGATCACTCAGAGCGACTCCGATGTGTGGCGGGTCGTTATTACCCCAAACTTGCATCACATCTACTTGTTGCGGCAGGATGAGTCGCTCGTCCGCCTTTACACCTCAGCTGACCTCCTGCTTCCCGACGGATGGCCAGTTGCTTGGATGCTCTCCCGAGCGTCAGGAATGAGTGTCGACCGCATAGCGGGATCGGATCTGCTGGAGGTCATTCTTGAAACTGGCGGGGAGGGTAGGCCCCTTGTCCTCGTCGGAGGCGTGGACCGCGATGCCCTGTCAGCTGTAGCGGACAGGGCACGTCGCTCGTCGTGGAAGGTCTTCGAAGAACCCGCACCTCGTTCCGAAGTCGATGATCCACGATCGAGAAAAGCTCTGGTTGCTCGTGTGGCTTCAAGCGGGTCTGGTGGCCTCGTAGTGCTCGGCTTGGGTGCACCGAAGCAGGAGCGTATCGCGCACGAAATTCGAGGAGAATGCGGCGCGGGACAAATCCTTTGTCTTGGAATGGCAATCAATTTCAGTGCCGGAAGAATTCGTAGATCCCCGGTATGGATGCAGCGAGCCGGAATGGAATGGGTGCACCGAATCATTACCGAACCGGGGCGTCTGCTGCCTCGGTACGCCCGTGATGCCACGGCATTTATTCCCACCTTCGTTGAGAACATGGGGCTCAAGAAGTGAATAATGACGCTACCTCGAGATTCGTTTCTCATGGGCATGCATCCATCCCACCGTCCTCACGGTCCGGCGTCTATACCCCCAAATCTGTTCACATCTATTGGATATCTGAAGTCGTTTCCCGGTGCCGGGGTGCTGCGTAATGGCTACTCGTGAAAGTGCCCTAGATGCAGCGACTCCCTCAGGTTCGGGGAGGCCCCAATGTGATCGCAAGGTCGTTCTGCAGGTTGGTCCCGCGCCTGGAACCTCCGGAGGCATCGCAGCCGTAATCGAAGAAACGATGAAGTTCGATTCACCATTTTTCGAGCAACGGCTTTGCCCGTCATGGCTACCGAACGGCAAGTTCTCCTCCTTCCCAACTGCAACTCGTGCCGCAATCAAAATGTGTCGGAGTGTGGGGCGGTGGAACATCGCTCATGTTCATCTGAGTGAGTACGGAAGTTTCATCCGAGAGGGGTCTTTGCTCTTGCTCGCGAAACTTCTGCGCAAGCCGGCTGTGGTGACGCTCCACGGTGCTGATCTGACTCGCCACGTGGCGAAGTATCCAGTACTTACCCGGTACGTACTGAACTCGGCTGATCTTGTCCTCTGTCTGGGTAAGAATCATGCATACGTCGTTCAAGCGATCGCAGGAACTCCAACTCAGATCATCGCTAATCCGCTCGGCCCAGAGTCATTTCCGTCCGATTCTGACACACCGCCGCGGGTAACTACGTCGCCGACCTTTCTCTTCGCGGGAGAAGTAGGGGCAAGAAAGGGTCATGATCGATTGATCGAGGCGTGGCCAACTGTCCAGTCTCGATTCCCAGACGCAAGGCTGCGCATCGCCGGCCCGGTGGCGGACGGATACTCGCAGTCCGCCCGGTCCCGCGTCGACTACCTTGGAAACCTGAGCAGAACGAGGTTGCAAGAGGAAATCGCGGCAGCAACGGCCATCGTACTTCCGAGTCGCGCAGAGGTACTTCCTATGGCTCTCATCGAATCGCATGCTCAAGGCACCCCTACTGTCTACACGAAGGTTGGGGAGTGGCAGGTGTTTCAAGATGCACCGGGTATAAGGCTCGTTGACGTTGACGCCAAGTCGGAGGAGGAGATCGTGGCGTCGTTGGCCGATGCGATGATCGATTGCGCTTCCGATCACCACGATTACAGCTCCGAGCTGACAGCCTGGACGAGAAGAACATTCTCCACCGATGTGGTGGCTGCACAGCTGGACAAAGCGTATCACCGAGTCTTGAGCAAGCGTGCCGATCAGGCTGGCCGATTGACCAAGTCGCAGACGAACAAGGCAGCGAAGCTACCGGTGACCGATCCGCAGAACTGGATCGCCGAGGCAACGGAGAATCAGTGAAGAGAATCGGCATCCTGACGCGCCATGTATACCCCAACTACGGTTCGCTTCTCCAATGTCGTGCACTCGAGGGTGCACTGGCTTCGCTCGGTGCTGCACCTCATGTCATCGACTACTTTCCTCATACGGACCGACCACTCAGGTTGGCGGCATCCCGCCTCAGGGAGTCCCGAGTGCGAAGCTCCGCCGCAAAAAGTGCCGTCTATCTGGCAGTTCAGACGCCCAACATGGCGACGATGAGTCTTCGGTTCCGGAAATTTCAGCGTCGGTATCTGACGCTTACCCCGACCTGTGAAGACGAGACGGGTGTCCTGAGCCTTTCGGACGACGTTGACCTCGTGCTGACAGGGAGCGACCAGGTTTGGAACTCGGTCCATGGACAACTGGACCCTGTGTACTTCCTGGATGGTCAGAAGCCTGACAAGAAGCACAGTTACGCAGCGAGTTTCGGTTCGAACGCGCCGTCCTGGGCGGATGCCCATCGCGTGGCCTCATGGCTTGAGGACTTCACTTCGGTATCTGTTCGAGAGCGTTCGGCACAGGCTGCTCTGGAGGCAATGGGAATACCCTCTCGCGTCGATGTCGATCCGGTGCTTCTTCATGGCAGAGAATATTGGACCGAATTTTCGAGTTCTTACCCGCCGGTGGGGAGTCGGTACATCCTTGTCTACCAGCTTCACAACACGCCTGGCTTCAAGGAGAAGCTGGCGGCAATTCGAAGGCGTCACAACCTACCGGTCCGTCGGGTCACACCCGACGCCAAGATGCTGATGGAGAATCGCGCATCCGACTACCTAGTTGACCCGGCGAAGTTCGTTGCCCTCTTCCGGGACGCCTCCTACGTCGTCACGGACTCATTTCACGGGACGGCGTTCTCGCTAGCCTTCGGAAGGCCGCTCTATGCATTGCTGCCCCAGAGCAACTCGACACGCAACGAAGACCTCCTGGCGTCCGTCGGTCTAACGCGGCTTGCGTCGGCCCTCGACGACGTTCCGGTGGAAGACCCACATTATGACGCCGATGACATTGCAGCACAATTGCTTACGCACTCCGGTGATTCGTGGTCTCATCTTCGAGAACTGGTGAGGACGGGTGGACGCCCATGAGCCACACTCTCGGGGCCACCACGACTGGGCGCGTCGGACAATCACGCCCGATACTAGTCGTTGACTATGTCCAGTTGGCACTATTTGCCGCATACGCGTTCAGCTACGCCCTCTACATAGCAGGACTCCTTCCAGGAGCGGTGTACTATCTGTGTCTTGCTGCACTGGTCTTGTTTGCCATGCTTCGGGTCGTGGGACTGATGCTCAAGGCGCGGCCTGGATCGGCACTCATCTTCGGATGGTCGGCGGCCGCGCTGGCATCCGCGTCCGGTGTCCTCGTCCTGTTGTCGGTGATCAACGAGATCGTCGAACACGGAGATTTCACTTTCACTAGCTTCGGAGCCGTTGGGTACATCCTTGTACCGACCGTCATCGCAGTGTGCGTCGCCAACACCGTTTCGCTGCGTCTGGCTGACGTGTATATGACCCTCTTGCTGGCGCGTTACGTGGTCTATTTCCTCGTTTCAGGTGAGTTCAGTCTGGCCGCCCTCAGTGCGATCAGTTGGTCGGCCTCTACGTCGCCGTTCGAGTCGTCGTTCTCGCACGACATGTTGGTGTTGGTGATGTACTTCGTTGTCCGCCAGAAGGCGGTGCGGAGCGGAGCGTCGACCTTCTTCACAATGATTGCCTTGAAGCGTGCAGCCTTTATCTCTGCCCCACTGTTTTGGGTGTTCCGTCGTTGGATCCGGAAAGACGCACCGCCTAGGCGGCGTGCTCTTGTTGCGCTCCTCGTAGCCGGAGCAGCCAGTCCGTTCATCGTGCAGGCGGCGTACTCCGCAGAATTCTCACGCTCGTTCTACAACTACTTCGGTATCGATTTCGATGATTTCACCAGCGGCCGGGTCTCTATATACAGACTCGCAGTACACTGTGCCGATTCGTCCCAGGCGTTCGGATCCCTCAACGAGTGTCTCGCCGACACTGCTCTGCGGGTGAGCGGAACATCCTGGAACAGTCTTCTCCATAACGACACTCTACGTGTGTACATGGAGGTGGGGATTCTCGGCGTCGCGGTCTATCTCGGTGCTCTCGTGTTTGTCGGCAGGACAAGTCGTCCCGCGTTCATTCTCATGACGTACACGTTCTTCGTGCTGATCACTTCGAGGTTGATCACGCATACGAGCTACTGGATCGTGCTGTTCATCGCGATCGCGCTGCTCGATCTGCACTACTCCACGAGGCGTTCACTGGTCCCGGACGAGAGCCGTACTGCCAGTGACGTTGTTGAGAGCCAAGGAACTGACAGGGGTACGGAGTGAATTGCGCTACCGGGAGAATTGGCATTCTCACACTCACTCAGTCGGAGAACTACGGGACGGTGTTGCAGGCATACGCAACCTACCAACTGTTCGCCACTGCAGACGCAAGGGGCAGTTATTCCCTCGTCCCGACGGACGTCGGACACGTTAGAAGGCGGCGTCTCGCGTCGGTGCTCAATCCCAAGAATCCGAGTTTCGGTCTCACCAGAGCGCGGAACTTCGCGTCCATGCGTCAATTCGTGAGTCCGTACACGCACAAGCCGGTTGGGAAGCGGTGGATAGACATTAGCGACCGTAACGGGACGCTCGACTACCTCGACTCCCAGTTCGACGGATTCGTGACAGGATCCGACGAGGTCTGGAATCTGGCATTTCTCGGTGACAAGAGCATTTATTACGCCCCCGAATCTCTCGGTCGGGTTCGAGCAAGTTTCGCGACTTCAGCCAACAGGCTCGACATCTCGGGGCTTTCGGCGGAGAGTCGAGAGATCCTCCGGCGTTCACTCGCGTCGTACACTTACATTTCCGTGCGGGACGCAAATACGTACTCCTTCGTCCAGGAACTGCTGGGTGAGTCCGTAGGGATCGACGAAATCCTAGATCCGACGCTCATTCATGGGCTACCGGAGTTCGTTGTTCCCTACTGCGCGGCTTCTCGAAGCGGTCGGAAGAAGATCTTGCTGATGGTGCGCGACCGAACGGTAGGCGAAGGCCTGATTTCGAGTCTTAGCGGCTCGGTGGACATCGACACGGTGTTCATTCGGTATCCCGGTGCCCGATTCCTTCAGTTGGACCCCGTCCAGTTCGCAGGTGCCTTCGGCCAGTACGACTGCGTGGTCACCGACTTCTTCCACGGAACCTGTATGAGTACGCTGAGCCAGGTTCCATTTATCAGCTTCGACAGCGAGTGCCTCTACTCGAAGTACGAGAGCAAGATCAAGAATCTCCTCGTCAAGCTCGGACTACAGGACCGCTACGTGGATCTGACCGAGGCGGGCACTGCCGGCGATCACCGCGTACTGCTCGCCGCAGTCGAGAAGATGATCGCCGAACCGCCGGCCTGGACTGCGCAATCGGCTTTGGACCGCGAACGGGACCACGGTCTTGCCGTCTTGGCCCGGATCAAGGAAGCAGTCGGAGAAGGTCTTGCCGACGCCCGATAAGACCAGGGGAGTCGCTCGACGCTCCCTCATCTACGCCGTAGCTTCCATTCTGCAGAAGCTCTCGTCGCTGATCCTTCTGCCGGTCTACACACGACTTCTCACCCCTGAGGAGTACGGGTACTTCAATCTCATCGTCACCCTCTTATTGCTTGGGGGAGCGATCGCGTCGCTGGGTATGGAGTACGCGGTGGTGCGATTCTGCCACCCGTCCTTCGAGGCCGAGGACGGTGTGGACGGCTCGGGTACGGCGCTCCACCGAAGCCAAGCCAAGTTCTATACGGCCGCCTACGCGACGGTGCTGTCCGCCGCGGTGGCCCTCACCGTGGTTCTGACACTATCCGGACCCTTGTACTCGCCCTTGGTGTTTCCCGAATTCGATTTTTACCCGGTCATACTGGTGGCGTTGGCGTCGTTGCTCTTCCAGCCGTTGACCACTGTGTATCTAGCACTGCTGCAAGCACGATCGATGGCCAGGTCCTTCGGTCTCTATTCGCTGGCGCTGTTCGTTTCCAATGGTGCACTAACCGTCCTTTTCCTAGGACCACTGAAACTCGGGCTTTTGGGTGTGGCGCTGGCGTTGGTGGTAGCCAATGGGTCCTTTGCGCTTATCGGAACAGTCCGAGCAATGAGGATGGGCATGCTGTGGGTACGCTTCGAGCAAGCGGATGCTCGTCGTCTGCTCGCATACGCGCTGCCCATGCTTCCTCATACACTTACCCTGCAGGCGACTTCACTGGCCACGAGAGTGATCATCTCGCACCTTATCAGCGTTGCGGCCGCTGGCTTGTTCAACATCGCGATGTATGCGGTGAACTTCATCGACGCGATTCAGACGGCGTTCCACCGGGCCTTTCTATCGTGGTACTTCACACAAGTGGATGGGAAACCTCCCGGCTGGCAGAGCCGTGTACGCGGCGTGATCGCCACGTTTGTGGGGGCCTCCGTAGTCATCTCGTCCTCGGTAGCACTCTTCGCATCCGAGCTCCTGAGGTTGATGACACCGGAGAGTTTTCACGCCGCGGCCAGTATCGTCCCACTACTTTCACTCAGCATGATGGTGAAGTCGATCTACTATCCGTCGTTGTCCTCCCTGCTTTACCACGAAAAGGGCACACGTGCGGTCTTGATTATCTCGGGCACATCGAGCGTCATCTCGATCCCATTGGCTGTACTGGGTGCAGCCCAGTTCGGCCTGATGGGTGTGGCCGCGGCTCAACTGGTGCAACGCATCATGATGAGCGCAATGGCAGTCTGGTCGTCCAGACGACTGGACACCCCGGGAATCCCCTGGTCCCGCGTAGCGAGGTTGCAGTCCGGTGGCCTCGTCGCGGTGTGCTTCGTGATGGTGGGCGACCATGAGTCTTGGTGGGGCCTGGAATTCTGGTCGGTTCTGTTCGTCAAAGTTCTCGTTTGGATAGTCCTTGTCGCTTACCTACTCGTTTGCGACCCCAATCTCGTCAAGGCAGCAAGGAGCGTGATTCGTCGTGAGTCTGAAGAAAAGGCTGAAGTCCGTTGACTCGCTACGGCAGTTCGTGAAGCGGATCAAGATCCATCGGGAGTATTTCTACGATGCCCGGTTCATGTCCAGTCACCTCTTGGACGGTGGGCGTGCATCGAGTCATGAACAGTACCGAATAATGTTACGAGTTCATTCCCTGGAGAAGGGAATGGCATACCGCACCCCCAGGTCTTTCGGTGCCGCTAAAGCACTCGCGCTTGTCCACATGCTTGAGAACGCCAGCGCGGAGACTCGGACGTCGACCGCGTATCGGATGGGGGAATCCGTCCTGCGGGCATGGATTGACTTTCACTCCGATCGCGATGACAGAAATCAGGACGCGTACGAGACGGTTGACCGGTTCCTGGACAGTGCCAATGACCCGGACGTGGAATGGTGCGAAGCCGGTGTGAAGACCATCTCGGAGCGAGACCCGGAAGCTTGGAAGGAGATTCCGTTCGACGAGTTCGTTGCCTCACGCCACTCGACACGGCGCTACACAAACAGCAAGGTTGCGGATGAGGTCCTCGACGAGGCTGTACATCTGGCAATGTTGTCTCCCTCGGCATGCAATCGCCAGATGGTCCGATTGCATGTGATCGACGACCCTCAGGGCAAGCGGTTGCTCTACGACACTCTGCACGGTACCGGTGGCGTCGACTACGAGAATTGCCGAATCGGTTTGATCACCTATGATTCTCGCAGTTTGGAGTTCTACGGAGAGAGAAACCAGGGTTATCTCAACGCCGGGTTGTTCGCGATGACGTTGGTGTACGCGCTTCATTGGAAGGGGGTGGGGGCGTGCCTGTTGCAGTTCGGAAACACTGCTGCAGAGGAACGAGCCCTGATCCGAAACCTGGGCATCCCAGATTACGAACGAGCTGCCGTGGGAATTTCCCTCGGCTACCTCGAACCCTGCGACGTCGTCCCCGCTAGCGTTCGGCGGAATGTCACCGAGGTGTTGAGACGCGACGCATCGGACCGTGTCGCCATTGGTGCGCCGGACGAGGTCACCGCGGCCCGCACGTAGGCCGACTGACAGACGCATCGAACATGTCGGTGAACAGTCTTCCCGTTCTACGACATGGTTGGGCGGAAGATGGGGAATCGGGTCATCGACGGCTCGACGAACGGATTTGGGCGTCTGCAAACGCTGCGCGGCTGGTTCTTCGAACGATTTGGTGAACGTGAGCCGTCCGGCCTCGAGGTCGGCTGAAGGACTTCGAGATGTTCGGGCTCGAGGAGCGGAACCTCGCCGGCTTCGAGTTTGCGATCTTGTCCGCATCGATGTCGGTGCCGAGCACCCTGTGCCCGAGTCCGGCCATGCAGACCGCGCGTATGGCTCGGGGTAGCCGGTTCGGAAATAGCACAACGCATGGGAGATTCATACATCTCCGGATGACCATGCCCCATACCTGTGGCCATAGCCGAAGGAGAACGTCACGTGTACATCTCTAGCTACCCGATTCTGTCATGAGCCACCCGGGCGCGGTGCCTCATGATCCAGCCACGCTTCGAGCAGGGAAGGTGAGACCGCCAGTACCGGCCGAGACCGCAGGTAATAGGTACGAACACATCGACGGGATGCGAGCATTCGCTGTTCTCCTCGTCATCGTGGGGCACGCCGGACTCGGCCACATTGTCCCTGGGGGCGCTGGTGTCACAGTGTTCTTCACGATTTCCGGTTTCATCATCACGACTCTTCTGCTGAAGGAGTGGCAGAGGACAAGAAGTTTCGACATCAAGGCGTTCTACGTGCGTCGAGCGGTGAAGTTGGTTCCTCCGCTCCTCCTCGCTGTTGCTGTTCCCACACTGATTTACGCGGCGTTCGGTGGAACGATCAGTTTGAACGCTTTCGCGGGTCAATTGCTCTTTTACTTCAACTTGCTGGATGCCGACAAGTCAGGAGTACTTCCAGGCTCCGGAGTCGTGTGGAGTCTTTCGATCGAGGAACAGTTCTATATCGTCTTTGCAATATTGTGGTTGTGGATGGTGAAGAGCCCTCGGGCGATTCCATGGTTGACTGCTTCGGCGATCGGAGTCGTTGGAGCCAGTACAGCGGCTCGGGTTCTTCTCGTCGATCCGGGAAACCAACAGATCGCTGATCGCATCTACTATGGCTCCGATACGCGTGCCGACAGTCTTGCCTGGGGCATCTTGGTCGCCATTCTTCTGTTCGGTTGGCAATTCGGTGGGGGAAAGCCAGGCCGTCTGCAGAGATCAAGCGGCCGCGCAACTGCACTCGCAGCAGCGGTCATGGTTTTCCTGGTCAGTTTGGCGATTAGGGACGACTGGTATCGGCAGACGATTCGGTACTCGCTCCAAAGCATCGCGACGTGCGTAGTGCTCCTCTACGGATTTACGGCTCCCGACGGAAGAGCGCGGGACCTCTTTACTGCTTTCTGCCGAAATCGGGTCGTCAAGATGATCGGTCTCGCAAGCTACAGCGTCTATTTGGTTCACCTTAGTCTGATCATGTGGGCCCAGAATTATACCGATGATCATCCATTGATCGTACGAGTGTTGATTCACTCAACGCTTGGCGTTGGCGTAGGCGTATTGATGTACCGATGGATCGAAATCCCTGCCCGGCGAGCTTACGAGGCGGTCCGGGATCGTCGGGCTGAAAGGGAGGTTCAGCAGCGCGCGTGAGAGTGGTCTTGATCGTCGAGAAATCGCGGGTGTTAGGCTGTAACGGCGCTCTTGTCCAGTGCGATTTCCTCGCGGCCGTTAGGGTTGAAGCTCATCGCATCGTATGCAGCGTGAGATCAGGGGTGCACGATCGTCAGTCCGGACATCTTCCATGCTCTAGTTTTCATGTGCTCACTGTTCGCCGCGTCCGCATGGTGCCTGGCACGTCCGAATGTTCTGTCGAGCACGGCTGTTGCGGTGGCGTCCTTCCTGTGGCTCGCGCTGAGCGGTCCCCTCGAAGGCCGGGTGCTGTACGTGTTCAATCCTGGCCACGGCCTGACCGAGTCCGACCTTCTGTCCTTCGTCGGATTCGGTATCGCAGCATGGGGCTTCTGGGCGTCCCACCGCCGTTACAAGCGCGGTGGTCCGGGCCGGTGGCTGTAGGACGCCCAGTTGGCCTCAGCCGCAGGCCGGCACGTCGACGCTGAGTTCGGGCTCGTCGACGAGCGGTTGCATCGGGATGCGGGCTTCGCCCTCGACGACGGGTTCCGTCAGCTCGAAGACGATCTCGGCCGTCTCGCCGCGTGGAACCGGAAGCTGCACGCTGTAGACGGGGTGGCCGAGTTCCTTGCCGGTGAAGTTCATAGCCGGGCGGCCGTTCACAGTCACCTTGTCGAGCCTCGCGCCCTGGGTGGCGACCAGTGACAGATCGGTCAGGTTGGCGCCGAACGGGGCACCCACTGGGTTGTCGAACATGCCGGCCACGTAGTTTGTGAAGTCACCGGCAGGCAGGTCGTTGCTCAGCCGCACCGTGACCGTCGAGGTCCGGGTATCGCCGTCGCAGGAGCTGGCGGTGTACTCGATCTCGCGTCGCAGGTAGTAGTCCAGCTTGTTGCCGCCCAGGTTGTTGACGACCACGCCCGCGTACGGGGCCGAATCCTCGGGAACGGTGTGGCCGAGCGGTGTTCCCGCAAGAACGGCCTGCTCGTCCGGGTTGGCGCTCCACACCGCGAGTCGCCCTTCACTTGCCGCACGGCCGAGGGCTTCGAGCAGGGCCTGCGGCCGGCTGATGCTCCCCGTCATCTTCTGGACGACCGCCGACGCGACGGTTTCCAGATAGCGCTTGCGGGCGGCCTGATCGTCGCCGAATCGCGAGTACGCCGTGGATTCGGTCAGTTCGACGACGTTGTCGGCCGTGATCTTTTCTCCGCCGGGCAATGTCACCGGCCCGACCACCTCGAGGACGTAGCTGAGCGCCACCGGATCCGTCGCGACGGCCCCGTCGACGCGTTCGCCCGACTCCTGCTGCCAGATCGACTGCCAGATCTGTGCCGCGTACGGGAAGTGCGAGCTGACGTTGCTGTTGCGGAAGTCCACCGTCGGCCGGCTGTGCCCGTAGGTGCGGGCGAAGTCCGGCCCGAGATCGAGGGGCTGGTAGTTGGTGCGCAGTTCCCGGTTGCTCGCCAGGTCGTCGACCCGGACCGCGCCGTCCGCGGCGCGCACGATGCCGAACCCGCCGAGCAGGCCGCCTGTGCCTCGCGCCTCGGCGTTGGTCTGGAAGCCGATGAAGTAGCTGCGCGGCCCGTCGGCGCCCAGCATGGCCGGCGCGATTTCGGCCGCGAGGGAAGTGTTGTGGAGCAAACCGGACAATTCGCCTGTCTGGTCCTGCAATTGGGTGCGTGCGTCGTCGATCAGGCCCAGGTAGGTGCCGTCGATGTCCCGCGCCCGGGCGTCCAGCTCGGCGGCCGCGGCCGCGGTGGTCTCGAGGACCGGTGCTGCGTCACGCAGGGCAGCGAGGTTGATGCGGGCGCCGTCGAGAATCAGCTGATCGGGGGAGACGGCCGAGCCGGCGTCCACGGCGGGCACCAGAACGTCGGATGTGAGACCCGTCACAATGTCGCTCATCTGCTGGCTCGAGGCGAACGGGCTGCCGAGCCACGGGATCGCCGCGGCGATGCTCCACGGCAGCGAGCGGGTGGAGTCCTGCGCCTGCTTCGCGTACTTGTCGGCGTCGCCGGCGGTGCGCAGCGCCGTCTCGGTATCACCCGCCAGCAGGGCGCTTTTCGAGCTCGTCGCGTACTCCCGGGCCTGCTCGAGACTCGACTTGGCCTGCAGCCCTTCGTAAGCCAGCCAGACGCCCATCCCGACGACGACGACCGCTCCTGCGGTGCAACCGATCGCGACGTTCCGGCGCCTCCGGCGCTCCTGCGCGATCTGCTCGTCGGTCTTGCGCCGGCGCACCCTGCGTCGGCCTGGTTCCGGCGAAAGTGACTCGTCGGTAACATCGTTCACGCGGTCCTGCCCCCTTCGATTCCTCCGGGGTGACCATAACCGAGAAACGGGTCAGCTGGTCGGTTCGAGTGGTGAGTAACGCCGGGGATCGTTAGGGTCGATGTATTCGACGGTGATGGATGCAGGGAGGCGTCCACGTCGTTGTCGATCGATGGGTCCCCACTGCACGCCCGTCGATCTCGAGGGAAACACGAGGGGGTGCGGTGCCGTCATTTGCCATGTCCACGAGTCAACGTGGACTGTGGTTCGCTCAGCAGCTCACCCCGGACGTCCCGTTCACCATCGCCCAGTACCTGGACCTGCACGGCCCGCTCGACGCCGACCTGATCCGCGCCGCCTGCAACCAGGCCGCCCGCGAGGTCGAATCCGGAACCCTGTTCCTCGAGCTGGTCGACGGCGAGCCCCGCCAGCGGGTGATCCCCGACGTCGACGACTACCCCGGCTACCTGGACCTGCGCGGCCACGACAATCCCGAGGCCGAGGCGCGACGGTGGATGGACGAGACATACACCCGTCCGCTCGACCCGCTGCGCGACCGGCTCATCGCCACCACCCTGATCCAGCTGGCCGACGAGCACTTCTACCTGTTCACCTACATCCACCACCTCGCCCTCGACGGGCACGGCGGCATGGTGATGCTCGGCCGCAGCGCCGAGTTGTACACGGCGTGGGCGCGCGGGGAGGAACCGCCGCCGATCCGGGCGCTGAGCCTCGAGCAGATCGCCGAGCACGAGGGCGCCTACGTCGGCAGCACGCGGCAGACCGCCGACCGCGAGCACTGGGCGCGGCGTCTGGTGGACCTGCCGCCGCCCGTCACGCTCGCCCCCGGATCCGCCGCGCCCACGATGCCGTGCCGGCACGTCGGCGCGGAACTCACCGCCGAGGTGACCGCCGCCGTGGCCGACCTGGCCGGCAGCGCCAACTCCACCGACGTGCCGATCGTCGTCGCCGCCTTCGCGGCGTACCTGGCCCGCATGAACGCCGCCACGGACGTCGCGCTGAGCCTGCCGGTCTCGGCCCGCACCACCGCGCCGCTGCGCCGCTCGGCCGGCTCGATCTCGAACATCGTGCCGCTGCGGGTGCGCGTGGAACCCGACGTGACCGTCGCCGACCTGGTGCGGCGCGTGCAGGTGGAGCTGACCGGGGCCTTGCGGCACCAGCGGTACCGGTACGAGGACATGCTGCGCGACCTGCACGCCGTCGGTGATCACCGGGAGACGCGCAGCGCGTTCGGGCCCGTGGTGAACCTGATGATGTTCAACCCGGAGTACGCGTACGGCGACATCTCCGGCGAGTACAACCTGCTCTCCACCGGCCCGGTCGACGACCTGTCGGTGAACGTGTACGCCGGGATCGCCGGGCGCAGCGTGCGGGTGGACTTCGAGGCCAACCCGCGGCTGTACGGCGACGAGACGCTCACCCGGCACCACCGCCGCTTCCTGGACTTCCTCGGCGCGTTCGCGCGGTCGGCCGAGCACGCCGTCGGGGATCTGCCGCTCGCGACGCCCGACGAACTCGCCGGCCTCGTGCCCGCGCGCGGCCCGCAGGCCGAGGGAGGGTGCCTGCTGGCCGACGTGCTCACCGCGCACGCCGGCTCGGACCGCGTCGCCGTGCGCGACGGCGTCGTCCCGCTCACCTACCGGGAACTGGACGAGCGTTCAACTGTGCTCGCGCGCAAGCTCATTGCCACCGGCGTCGGGCCCGACGACCGGGTCGCGGTGCTGCTGTCGCGCTCGGCCGCCTCGGTGATCGCGCTGTGGGCCGTCGCCAAGGCCGGCGCCGCCTACACCCCGATCGACCCGGGCACCCCGGCGCTGCGGCTCGCCGGACTGCTGCGCGACGTGCCCGTCGCGGTGTGCGGCGACGACGTCGCCCTGCCCGACGGCGTCACCCGCGTCGATCCGGGCGACGGCGAGACGTCGTCGGCGCCGTTCGAGGTGGGGGAGCGGGTGCGTCCGCTGCACCCCGAGCACCTCGCGTGGGTGATCCACACGTCGGGCTCCACCGGCACCCCCAAGGCCGTCGCCGTCAGCCACCGCGGACTCGCCGGACTCGTCGCGACGCTGCGCGCGCGGTATGCGGCCGACGCCGACTCGCGCGTGCTGCACCTGGCCGCACCGAGTTTCGACGCGTCGCTGCAGGAACTGCTGCTGGCCTTCGACGCCGGCGCCACCCTGGTGATCTGCCCGCCCGACGTCGTCGGCGGACCGGACCTGGCCGCGCTGCTGCGCGAGCAGGCCGTCACCCACGCGATCACCGCGCCCGCCGTCCTGGCCGTCACGCCCGAGAACGACCTGCCGGCGTTGCGGATGCTCGACGCGGGCGGGGAGGCGCTGCCGGTCGACGTCGCCGACCGGTGGTCGCGCGGGCGCACGATGCTCAACGCGTACGGGCCTACCGAGACCACCGTCCTCGCCACGCTCAGCGACCCGCTGCGCCCGGGTCGGGGCGTGCCCATCGGTGCACCCGTCCACGGCGTGACGGCGCTCGTGCTCGACGCGCGGCTGCGGCCCGTGCCCGTCGGCGCGGTCGGCGAGCTGTACCTGGGCGGGCCGGCCGTCGCGCGCGGCTATCTCGGCGACCCGGCGCTGACCGCGGCCCGGTTCGTCGCGTCGCCGTTCGGCCGCGTGTACCGCACGGGGGACCTGGTGCGCTGGAGCCGTGCGCGTTTCTGGTCGTCGGAGCTACCAGAAACGCGCACGGGTGGCGGGGGTGCGCTGGAGTTCGTCGGGCGCGCCGACCGGCAGGTCAAGATCCGCGGCTACCGCATCGAACCCGGCGAGGTCGAGGCGGCGCTCACCGGGCTCGACGGGGTCGCGAGCGCGGCCGTCGTCGTCCACGGCGACACCCTCGCGGCCTACGTCGTCGGCGACGCCCTGCCCGACGACGTGCACGCCCGGCTCGCCGAACGCCTGCCCGCCTACCTGCGGCCCGCGACGATCACCGTGCTCGACGCGCTGCCGCTCACCCCGGGCGGCAAGATCGACCGTCGCGCCCTGCCCGCCCCCGCCGTCGACACGGCCACCGGCTCGCGGGCGCCCGCCGGACCCACCGAGACCCTCGTCGCGCGGCTGATGTGCGAGATCGTCGGCGTCGAGACGGTCGGCGCCGACGCGAACTTCTTCGCCCTCGGCGGACATTCGCTCGGCGCGGCCCAGCTCGCCGCGCGGCTCGGCGCCGCCCTCGGCCGCGACGTGCACCTGCGCGACGTGTTCGACCATCCCACCGTCGCCGCGCTCGCCGCCGCCGTCGACGCCGGACCCACGGCGACCGTGCCGGCCCCGTCGCGCTCGGCCGACGACACGCCCGCCCCGCTCGCCCCCGCGCAGCGCCGGCTGTGGCTGCTCGCCCACGGCGACACCGCCGCCTACCACCTGCCGTTCGCGCTGCACCTCGACTGCACCCTCGACACGGCCGCGCTGCGCGCCGCGCTCGGCGACGTCCTCGGCCGGCACGAGATCCTGCGGACGGTGTTCACCGAACCCGGCCCGCGCCAACACGTCCGGCCCGTCGCCGGGGTGCTGCCCGACCTCGACGCCGAACCCGTCGACCCCGCAGATGTGGACGCCCTGATCGCCGAGTGGGCCGCCGCGCCGTTCGACCTCACCACCGACATCCCGCTGCGGGCGCGCCTGCTGCGGGTGGGACCGGACCGGCACGTGCTCGCCGTCGTCGCCCACCACATCGCCATGGACGGCGCGTCGTTCGTGCCGCTGACCCTCGACGTCGCCGCCGCCTACACCGCCCGCGCCGCCGGGCACGGGCCGCGGTGGGAGCCGCTGCCGCTGCAGTACACCGACTACGCCCGCTGGCACCGCGCCCTGCTCGGCGACGAGGACGACCCCGACAGCCTCGCCGCCCGCGAACTCGCGCACTGGACCACCGCGCTCGCCGGGCTCGGCGAGGCCCCCACCCTGCCCACCGACCGTCCCCGCACCGGCAGCCCCGGACCGGCCGAGTCCCTCGAATTCGCCGTCCCCGCGGCACGGTTCGAGGCGCTGCGCCGCCTGGCTGCCGCGCACGACGCCACCGCGTTCATGGCCGTGCACGCCGCCGTCGCCGTGTGGCTGTCCACGTGGACCGGCGGGCGCGACGTCGCCGTCGGCTCCGGCACCGCCGGCCGCGAACACCCCGACCTCGACGCCCTCGTCGGCATGTTCGTCGGAACCGTCGCGCTGCGGCTCGACGTGGACCCGGCCGCGTCGTTCACCGACCTGCTCGCCGCCGCCCGTCGCACCGACCTCGACGCGTACGCGCACGCGACGGTGCCGTTCGACCGCGTCGTCGACACGCTCGGCTTCGCCCCGTTCCAGGTGATGCTCGCCTACGACAACGTCGCCGTGCCCGACCTCGACCTGCCCGGCCTGCGGGTGCGCGTCGAGGAGATCCCGTCCGGCCGCGCCCGATTCGACGTCGAGCTCGCGGTGCGGGAGCTGCCCGACGGCTCGCTCGCCGGTCGGGTGATCTACGACGGCGGGCTGTTCGAACGCGCGACGGTCGCCGCCGCGGTGGCCCGGCTGCACGCGGTGCTCGACGCGGCCGTCGCCGCGCCGGATGCACCCGTCGGCGATCTCGACGTCGGGGCCCCCGAGATCGTCGTGGCCCCGGCCGGGCCGGTCGCGACGCTGCCGGAACTGCTCGCCGCGCACCCGGTGCACGTCGTCGCACCGGGCGGTGCGCCGATCGAGTTGATCCCGGCCGCAACACCGTTGGCGTGGCACCTGCTCGAGCGCGGGCTCGGTCCGGAGGACCGCGTCGCGATCCTGCTGCCGCGGTCGGTGGAGTCGGTGCGCGCGGTGGCGGCCGTCGCGCTGACCGGGGCGGCGTTCGTGCCCGTCGACCCCGTCCAGCCCGCCGCGCGCATCGCTCGCCTGCTCGCCGACGCCGAGGTGCGGCACGCCGTGGCCCGGCCCGGCACGTCGCTGCCCGACGGCGTCGCCCGGATCGACCCGGACGCCGGAGCCGCGCGGTCGGGGGCGATCACCGACGCCGACCGGGTGCGTCCGCTGCGGCCCGACCACGCCGCGTACGTCGTCTACACCTCCGGCTCGACCGGCGCGCCGAAGGGCGTCGTCGTCACCCATCGGGGGCTCGCGCCGCTCGGCGCGGCGCTGCGTCGTCGCATGGACCTCGACCCGCAGGCGCGGGTGCTGCACTTCGCGTCGCCCGCGTTCGACGCGTCGGTGCTCGAATACCTCCTGGCTGCCGCGGCCGGCGGCACCCTCGTCGTCGCGCCGGCCGACGTGTACGGCGGCGACGAACTGCTGGAACTGCTGCGCGCCGAACGCATCACGCACTGGTTCTCCACCCCCGCGGTGCCGGCCCTGCTGGACCCGGCGGGGCTGGACGCGCTGCGGGTGCTCGCCGTCGGTGGGGAGGCGTGGCCGGCCGAGACCGCCGCCCGCTGGGCGCCCGGTCGCACCATGCTCAACGTGTACGGGCCCACCGAGACCACCGTCCTCGCTACCGCCAGCGCGCCGCTGGTGCCGGGGGAGCGGCTGACCATCGGCACCGGCCTCGACGGTGTGACCGCCCTCGTCCTCGGCCCGCGGCTGCGGCCCGTGCTCGTCGGCGTGGTCGGGGAGCTGTACCTGCTCGGGCCGGGCGTCGCGCGCGGCTATCTCGGCATGCCCGGGCAGACCGCAAGCCGGTTCGTCGCGTCGCCGTTCGGCGGTGGTCGCATGTACCGCACGGGCGACCTGGTGCGCTGGAGCGGTGCGTCCTTTGGGTTGCCAGGGCAGCCCAAAGGACACACCGGCGGCGGAGCCACCCTGGAGTTCGTCGGGCGGGTGGACCATCAGGTCAAGCTGCGCGGGTTCCGGATCGAGCTCGGCGAGATCGACGCCACCCTCACCGGGCACCCGGCGGTCGCCGCCGCGGTCACCGTCGTGCGGGGGGACGCGCTCGCCGCGTACGTGCACGGACCCGACACCGCCCGCCTCGACCCGGCGGAGCTGCGGGAGTTCGCGGCCACGCGGCTGCCGCGGCACATGGTGCCCGCCACCGTCACCGTCCTCGACGCGCTGCCGCTGACGAGCACCGGCAAGATCGACCGCGCCGCGCTGCCCGCGCCCGTCGTCGCTCCCGGCACCCCGGCCGGATACCGCAGTGCCGCCGAGGAACTCGTCGCCGGGGTCGTCGCCGATCTGCTCGGGCTGCCCGCCGTCGCCGCCGCCGACGACTTCTTCGCGCTCGGCGGCAACTCGCTGCTCGCCACCCAGCTCGCCGCGCGGCTCGGCACCGTCGCCGGCCACCGCGTCGGCGTGCGGGAGATCTTCGAGCACCCCACCGTCGCCGGTCTCGCCGCCGCCGTCGCCGATCCGCTCAGCGGCGAACGCCTGCCGCTGCTGCCGACCGGCGACACCGGGCCGGTGCCGCTCGCCCCCGCCCAGCAGCGGATGTGGCTCGCCAACCGGTTCGACGTCGCCGACGCCGCCCCCGGCGACCACATCGCGTTCGTCGTCGACCTCGACGCCGGCACCGACCTCGACGTCCTCGCGGACGCCGCCGCGGACGTGCTCGCCCGGCACGCCGTGCTGCGCACCGTGTACCCCGACGGCCCGGACGGCCCGGCGCAGCAGGTGCTGGAGCGCATCGACCTCG
Source organism: Rhodococcus sp. DMF-1 (assembly GCF_021441945.1). Lineage (NCBI taxonomy): Bacteria > Bacillati > Actinomycetota > Actinomycetes > Mycobacteriales > Nocardiaceae > Rhodococcus > Rhodococcus sp. DMF-1. The sequence continues at coordinate 3,264,091 of NZ_CP090442.1, read as the reverse complement.
ACCTCGAACCGCACGCGGCGCCCACCGATGTCGACGCCGCCGACCTCGACGTCGCCGACTTCGCCCGCGCCGGTTTCGATCTCACCGTCGACCCGCCGCTGCGCACCCGCCTGTACCGCACCGCCGCCGGCTACACCCTCGCGGTGGTGCTGCACCACGTCGCCGTCGACGGCCTGTCGCTGCTGCCGCTCGGCCGCGACCTCGCCGTCGCCTACGCCGCCCGGCGCGACGGACGCAGCCCCGCGTGGCCGCCGCTGCCGGTCACCTACCGCGACTTCGCCCGCTGGCAGCACACCCTGCTCGGCGACCCCGCCGACCCCGACAGCCTCGCCGCCCGGCAACTCGCCCACTGGACCCGCACCCTCGCCGGCGCCCCGCCGCTGCTCGCCCTGCCCACCGACCGGCCCCGCGGCGACGGCGACTCCACCGCCGGGCGCGTGACCTTCTCGGTGCCCGCCGAACTGCACGCCGCCGTCGACAAACTCGCCCGCGCCCACGACGCGACGACGTTCATGGTCGTGCACGCCGCGCTGTCCGTGCTGCTCGCGACGCTCGCCGCCACCGAAGACGTCACGGTCGGCACCGCCGTCTCCGGGCGCATCGACCCGATGCTCGACGACGTCGTCGGCATGTTCGTCGGCACCGTCGCGCTGCGGCTGCCCGTGCCGGCCCGCGCGACGTTCGCGGAACTGCTCGCCGACGCCCGCCGCGTGGACCTCGACGCGTTCGCCCACGCCGACGTGCCGTTCGACCGGGTCGTCGACGCGCTCGGTGCCTCGACCGCGGGCCACCATCCGATCTTCCAGGTGATGCTCGCCTACGAGTCCTTCGCGCTGGACGGGCTCGACCTGCCCGATGTCACCGGTGTGCGCGAGCTGTCCACCGGCACGGCCCGATTCGACCTCGAGGTGACCGTCCGCGAGAACCGCTCCGACGCGGGCACCCCCACCGGACTCGACGGGGTGCTGACCTACGACCGCGGCCTGTTCGACCACGACACCGTCGCGGGGTGGGCGCCGTTCCTGCTGCGCATCCTCGACGTCGTCACCGCCGACCCGGCCGCCGCGATCGGCGACATCGACCTGCTCGGCCCCGACGGCGACACCTCCGCACCCCGGACGGCCCCGGCGACGGCCACGCTGCCCGCGCTCGTCGCCGACCAGGCCCGGCGCCGGCCCGACGCGATCGCGCTCACCCACGGCGACGACACCCTGACCTACGGGCAGCTGCACGCCCGCTCCGGGGCGCTCGCCGCGCTGCTCGCCGAGCGCGGACTCGGCGTCGAGGACGTCGTCGCCGTCGCGCTGCCCCGCTCGCTCGACCTGGTGGTGGCGATCCTCGCCGTCGCCCGCGCCGGCGCCGTGTACCTGCCGCTGGACGTCACCCACCCGCCGGCGCGGCTGCGGGCCCTGCTCGACGACGCCGCCCCCGCCGCGGTGCTGTGCGACACGAGCTTCGCGGTCGACACGGACGCGCCTGTGCTGCACATGGATTCGCCGGACCTGCGGGAACGTCTGGACGGCGGCGGGGGATACGACGCGACCGTCCCGGCCGGGGCGGGCGCGTACCTGATCTACACCTCCGGCTCCACCGGCACCCCCAAGGGCGTGCTCGTGAGCCACGAGGCGGCCGCCGCGGTGTTCGCCGCCACCGCCGAGTTCGGGTTCGGGCCCCGCGACGTGTGGACGCTGTTCCACTCCCCGGCCTTCGACTTCTCCGTGTGGGAGATGTGGGGCGCGCTCACCACCGGCGGCCGGCTCGTCGTCGTCGACCACTACACCGCCCGCGACCCCGGCGCCTTCGCCGCGCTGCTCGACGGCGAGGGTGTCACCGTCCTCAACCAGACCCCCACCGCGTTCCACCAGCTCGCCACCGTCGACACCCCGCTGAACACGCTGCGGCTGCTGATCTTCGGCGGCGAGGCCCTCGACCCCGAGCAGGTCCGGCCGTGGCTCGCGGACCGGCCCCACGTGCGCGCGGTGAACATGTTCGGCATCACCGAGACCACCGTGCACGTCACCCGCGGACCCGCCGACCGGCCCGGCGTGGGCCGGCCCCTGCCCGGGCTCGACGTGCAGATCCTCGACCGGTCGCTGCGCCGCACCCCGCCCGGCACCGTCGGCGAACTCTACGTCGCCGGAACGCAACTCGCCCGCGGCTACCGCGACCGCCCCGCCCTCACCGCCGCGCGGTTCGTCGCCGCGCCCGGCGGCACCCGCCGCTACCGGACCGGCGACCTCGGCCGCCGCGGCCGCGACGGCGTGCTGCACCACCGGGGCCGCGCCGACGACCAGCTCGAACTGCGCGGCTACCGCATCGAACCCGGCGAGATCGAGGCCGCGCTGCTGCGTTGCGACGGCGTCACCCAGGCCGTGGTGGTGCTGCGCGACGACCGGCTCGTCGCCTACCTCGTCGGCGGCACTCCCACCGCGGCGCTGCGCGAGCTGCGCCGCACCCTGCCCGACTACCTCGTGCCCGCCGCCGCCGTCGCGCTGGACGCGCTGCCCCGCACCGCCAACGGCAAACTCGACCGGGCCGCGCTGCCCGCACCCACCGTCGCACCCGGTGGTGGCCTCGCCCCGCACGGGCCGCTCGAGGACCTCGTCGCCGAGGTGTACCGGGAACTGCTCGCCGCCGGACCCGTCGGCGCCGACGACGACTTCTTCGACCTCGGCGGCAACTCGCTGCTCGCGACCCGCCTCGCCGGGCGCCTCGCCGACATCGCCGACGTCGACGTCACCGTCCGCGACGTGTTCGCCGCCCCCACCGTCACCGACCTCGCCGCCCTGCTCGCCGCCCGCGCCGGCACACCCCGCCGCCGCGCCCCGCTCGTCGCGGCCGGCGACGACACCCCCGTGCCGCTGTCCCCGGCGCAGCAGCGGCTGTGGTTCGTCAACCGGCTCGACCCCGAATCCGGCAGCTACAACCTGCCGTTCGCGGTGCGCCTCGACGGCCGGCTCGACGTGGCCGCGCTCACCACCGCCGTCGCCGACGTCCTCGGCCGGCATCGCACCCTGCGCACCGTCTACCCCGACCCCACCGCGCAGGTGGTGCGGCCCGCCGCGCGACCGGCCCTCGAACCCGTCGCCGTGCCCGCCGACGGACTCGACGAGTTCGTCCGCGAGTTCGCCGCCCCCGGATTCGACCTCACCGACGAGCCGCCCGTGCGGATGCGGCTGTACCGGCTCGCGCCGCGGCGGCACGTGCTCGCGGTGGTGGTGCACCACATCGCCGCCGACGAATGGTCGCTCACCCCGCTGCTGCGCGACATCGTCGACGCCTACACCGCCCGCCTCGCCGGGCACGAACCGCGGTGGGCGCCGCTGCCCGTGCAGTACACCGACTTCAGCCGCTGGCAGCGCGCCGGCGTCGACGCGCAGCTCGAACACTGGACGAGTGTGCTCGCCGGCCTGCCCGACGAGGTGACCCTGCCCGGGGACCGGCCCCGGCCCGCGCGCCCCACCGGGCGCGGCGCCACCCACCGCACGACGGTCGATCCCGTCGTCGCCGAGGGGGTCTCGCGGCTCGCGCGGGAGGGCCGCGCGACGACGTTCATGGTGCTGCACGCGGCGCTGGCGGTGCTGCTGGCCCGGCACGGCGCCGGGGGCGACATCGCCGTCGGCACCGTTGTCGCGGGGCGCGGCGACCCGCAGCTCGACGACCTCGTCGGCATGTTCGCCGGCACCCTCGTGCTGCGCACGCCCGTCGACCCGGACGCCGGCTTCGCCGACCTGCTCAATGACGTCCACGCCCGGGACCTGGCCGCCTACACCCACCCCGACGCGCCGTTCGAGACCCTCGTCGAGCGCCTCAACCCGGCCCGCAACCCCGCCCGGCACCCGCTGTTCCAGGTCGCGCTGTCGCTGCGGCGCCCCACCGTCGACGCGTTCGAGCTGCCCGGCCTGACCGCGCGGGTGCTGCCGGTGGCCGACGAACACGCCAACTTCGACCTCCAGCTCGTCGTCACCGAGACCGGCACCGACGTCGACCTCGAATTTGTCTACGCCACCGACCTGTACGACGCCGGCACCGTCGCCGCGTTCGCCGACCGGTACGTCGCGATCCTGCGTGCCGTCGTCGCCGACCCGGCCGTGCGGATCGGCGACATCGACCTGCTCACCGAGCCGGAGCGGGCCGCGCTCGTCCCCGCCGCCGGGCCCGAGCCCGCCCCGGCGCGCACGCTGTGGCAGTGGCTCGCCGACGGCGCCTCCCGCGGCGGCGGCGGTGTCGCCGTGCGCGACGGCGACACGGACCTGACGTATCCGCAACTCCTCTCGCGCGCCGAGGCGCTCGCCGCGAGGCTGCACGCCGCCGGCGTCCGGCCCGGCGCGGCCGTCGCGTGCGCCCTGCCCCGCTCGCTCGACGCCGTCGTCGCCGTGTGGGGGATCGCGCGGCTCGGGGCCGCGCCGATGCTCGTCGACCCAGCCCAGCCCGCCGCGCGGCTCGCCGGAATGCTCGCCGACACGAGGGTCGGCGTCACCGGCGCCGCGCACCTCGGGTCGCTGCCCGCCGCCGTGACCTGGCTCGACGTCGCCGACACCTGCGACGGCACCGTCGCGGTGGCCGACCCGGATCCGGGCGCGCCCGCCTATCTGGTGTTCACCTCCGGTACCAGCGGAAACCCCAAGGGCGTCAGCATCACCCACCGCGGCGTCAGTGCCCTCGTCGAGGACCTGACGGAGCTGTTCGCCGCCGCGCCCGGCGACCGCATGCTGCACGTCGCGTCGCCGAGCTTCGACGCGGCGATGCTCGAGCTGCTCGTCGCCGGGGCGTCCGGCGCGACCCTCGTCGTCGCCGGGGCCGACGCCTACGGCGGCGACGCCCTCGCCGACCTGCTCGCGGGTGAACGCATCACCCACGCCTGCCTGACCCCGTCGGCGCTGGCGACGGTGCCGTCACGCGCACTGCCCGACCTGCGGGTGCTCATGCTCGGCGGCGAGGCCGTGCGCGACGAGCTCGTCGCGCGGTGGGGCGCGGGCCGTCGCCTCTACAACGGGTACGGCCCCGCCGAGGCGACCGTCTTCGCGACCTGTTCGTCGCCGCTGACGCCCGGCTCGGACGTCGTGATCGGCAGCCCCGTGCGCGGGGTCGAGGCCGTCGTGCTCGACGAGCGGCTGCGGCCCGTGCCCCCCGGCGTCGCGGGGGAGCTGTACCTGGCGGGGGAGCGGCTCGCCGACGGCTACCGCGGCGATCCCGGCCGCACCGCGACCCGGTTCGTCGCCGCGGCCGGCGGTCGTCGCCGGTACCGCACGGGCGACCTGACCCGCTGGGCCGGTGTGTCCTTTGGGCGGCCAGGGCAGCCCAAAGGACACACCGGCGACGGAGTCGCCTTGCGGTTCGTCGGGCGCAGCGACGATCAGGTCAAGCTGCGCGGGGTGCGGATCGAGCCGGGGGAGGTCGATGCCGCGCTGCGCGGGGTGGCCGGGGTGCGGCAGGCGGCGACCGTCGTGCGCGACGGGGCGCTCGTGTCCTACGTCGTGCCCGCCACCGTCGACGCCGACGACGCGCGCCGGCAGCTGCGCCGCAGCCTGCCCGCCCACCTCGTGCCCGTCGCCGTCGTGCCGCTCGACGCGGTCCCGCGCACCGCGCACGGCAAGCTCGACGTCGCGCGGCTGCCCGCGCCCGACCTCGGCGGCCGCGACGAACCCGGCACCGACACCGAGACCCTCGTCGCGCGGATCTTCGGCGAACTGACCGGAACCGACCCCGGCCGCGGCGACGACTTCTTCGCCGTCGGCGGCAACTCGCTGCTCGCCACCGTCCTCGTCGGCCGGCTCCGCGAGGAGACCGGCACCGCGGTGCCGCTGCGGCTGATCTTCGAACACCCCACCGTCGAGTCCCTCGCCGCCGCGCTCGACGCCGGCGGACTCGACGCCGACACCGGGCCGGTGCCCGTCCACCCCCGCCCCGACCGGATCCCGCTGAGCCGGGCGCAACGCCGCCTGTGGGGCCTGAGCCGCCTCGACCCCGACGCCTACCGGCTGCGCGCCGACGTGCACCTGACCGGACCCCTCGACGTGCCCGCTCTCGAGGCCGCGCTCGGCGACGTCGTGGCGCGGCACGAGATCCTGCGCACCCGCATCGTCGTCGACGAGCAGGGCCCGCACCAGGTCCTCGCGGACCGCGGTGTCCACTGGGACCTCGAGGAGGCCGGAAGCGCCCGGCGGCTGCGGCTCGCGGTCGACCATGCCGCGGCGGACGGGGCGTCGCTCGCGCCGCTGCTGCGCGACCTCGCCGTCGCCTACGCCGCCCGCGCGGCCGGGCAGCCGCCGCGGTGGGAGCCGCTGCCGCTGCAGTACGCCGACTACGCGCTGTGGGAACAGACCCGCGGGATCCCCGAGCCGGACGTCGCGCACTGGCGACGCGCCCTCGACGGCCTCGACCCCGTCGAACTACCTACGGAAACAACCACTTCCGAGGCAGTGGCGGAGACCGTCGCGTTCGAGGTGCCCGCCGACGTGCGCGCCGGGATCGCCGCGCTCGCCCGCGCCCACGGTGCCACCGAGTTCATGGTGCTGCACGCCGCGCTGTCGGTGCTGCTCGCCCGCGTCGGCGCCGGCCACGACGTCGCCGTCGCCGCCGTCGTCTCCGCCCGCCGCTGGGCGCAGGTCGAACAGCTCGTCGGCCCGTTCCTCGACACTCTCGTGCTGCGCGCCCGCGTGGAACCCGACATGCCGTTCGCCGGGCTGCTCGCGCAGGTCCGCGACTTCGACGTCGCCGCCCTCGACCACGCCGGGGTGCCCTACGAGCAGATCCTCGCCGGCCTGTCCGGCCGCGCCCCGCAGGTCGCGCTCGCCCTGCAGGACTTCACCCTCGACCCCGTCCGGATCGGGGACCTCACCGTCGAGGCGCAGGAAGTCCTCGCCGGCGCACCGAAGTTCGACCTGCAGTTCGCGCTCGCGCCCGCCGCGGACGGCTACACCGGCACCCTCGTGCACGACGCGTCCCGGTTCGCCGGACCCACCGCGCGCCGGCTCGCCGACCGATTCGTCGCCGTCCTGCGGCACGTCGTCGCCGCACCCGACGCGCTCGTCGGCGACCTGCCCGTCGCCCCGCCCGCCGCGCCGCTGACCGGGGCCGACCCCGCGCCCGCCCGCACGCTGCCCGAGCTGCTGCGCGCCACCGCCGCCGCGCACCCCGACCGGGAAGCGCTGCGCGAGGGCGAGATCGCCCTGACCTACCGAGAACTCGACGCCCGCTCCGACGCGCTCGCCGACGAGCTGCGCGCCGCCGGCGCCGGCCCCGGCACCGTGATCCCGATCGATCGGCCCCGCGGCCTCGACCACGTGCTGCGGCTGTGGGCGATCACCAAGACCGGCGCCGCCTTCACCAGCGCCGCCTCCACCAGTGCCGCCGCCACGAGTGCCACCTCCACCGGTGCCGCCGGCGAGCCCGCCCCGGCGAACGTCGCGTACGTCGTGTCGACGTCCGGTTCGACCGGCGCTCCCAAACGCGTCGCCGTCACCCACACCGGTCTCGCGCCGCTCGCCGCCGAGGCCGCCCGCCGCTACCGCGTCGGACCCGGCGACCGCGTGCTGCAGGGCTACCACCCGGCGTTCGACGCGGCCCTGCTCGAGCTGCTGCTCGCCCACACCACCGGCGCGACCCTCGTCGTCGCCCCGCCGGAGGTGTACGCGGGCGCGGACCTGCAGCACCTGCTGCGCACCCAGCGCATCACCCACTACCTGTCCACCCCCGCGGTGCTCGGCACCCTCGACCCGCAGCAGCTGCCCGACCTGCGGGTCGTCGCCTCCGGCGGCGAAACCCTGCCGCCCGCGCTCGCCGCCCGCTGGACCCAGGGCCCGGGTGCGGCGGCCCGGCACATGCTCGACGCGTACGGTCCCACCGAGGCCACCATCGTCGCGACCCTCGCCGACGTCGACGGCCGCGGCGGTATCGGCCGGCCCGTCCCCGGCACCGTCGCGCACGTCCTCGACGCGCGGCTGCGCCCGGTGCCCGACGACGCCGTCGGCGAGCTGTACCTGGCCGGGACGTCCGTCGCGCTCGGCTACCTCGGCGCCCCCGGCCTCACCGCGCAGCGGTTCGTCGCCGCGCCCGGCGGCACCCGCCGGTACCGCACCGGCGACCTCGTGCACCGCCGCCCCGACGGCACCCTCGCCTTCCGGGGCCGCACCGACCGGCAGCTCAAGGTCCGCGGCGTGCGCATCGAACCCGGCGAACTCGAGGCCGCCCTGCTCGCGCAGCCCGGCATCCGGCACGCCGTCGTGCTGGCCTCCGGTGGCGCGCTCGTCGCCTTCGCCGCCGCCGACCCGGACGTCGACGACACCCGCGTGCGGGCCGGTCTCGCCGAAACCGTTCCCCCGCAGCGCATGCCGGCCCGGCTGCGGCTGCTGCCGCAGCTGCCGACCACCGTCAACGGCAAACTCGACGTCGCCGCCCTGCACGAACTCGACACCGCCCGCGACGACGCCGCCGACGACCGGCCCCTCACCGATGTCGAGGACCTCGTCGTCACCGTCGCCGAGAGCGTGCTCGGTGCCCGGCCCGACATCCACGCCGGGTTCCTCGCCGCCGGCGGCGACTCGCTGTCCGCCGTCGTCCTCGCCGCCCGCCTCGCCGACGCCTTCGGCGTCGACGTGCCCGCCCGCGCGGTGCTGCAGGCCCCCACGCTCGCGGCACTCGCCGCGCACCTGCGCGACGGCGACACCACCCGGATCCCGTTGCGCCGCTACGACGACGACACCCCCACCCCGCTCGCCCCCGCGCAGCAGCGGCTGTGGCTGCTCGGCCGCGCCGAACCGCGCAGCGCCGCGTACACCGTGCCCGTCGCGCTGCACCTGAGCGGCGACCTCGACACCGCCGCGCTGGCCGCGGCGGTCGGCGACGTCGCCGACCGGCACGAGGTGCTGCGCACCGCCTACCCCGACGGCGTCGCCACCGTGGTGGATCCTCCTGTGCTCGAGACGGTTCCGGGCACCGACGTGACCGCCGCCGTGACGGAGGTGTTCACCGCACCGTTCGACCTCACCGCCGAGGCGCCGCTGCGGATCCGGCTGATCGACCTCGGCGCCGGCGAACGGGTGCTCGCCGCGGCCGTGCACCACATCGCGTTCGACGGCGGCTCGGTCGCGCCGCTGCTGACCGACCTGCAGCACGCCTACGCGGCCCGCGTCGCCGGCGCCGCCCCGATCTGGTGGCCGCTGCCCGTCCGCTACCGCGACTACGCCCGCTGGCACCACGACCTGCTCGGCGACCCCGCCGACCCGGACAGCCTCGCCGCCCGCCAACTCGACCACTGGGCAACGACTCTCGCGGGCCTGCCCGACACGCCGCTGCCGCTGCCCACCGACCGGCCCCGGCCCGCGCGGCCCAGCCACGTCGGCGGCGCCGTCACCGCCCACCTCGACGCCGCCACCCACCGCCGCGTGCGCGACGTCGCGCGCGCCCACGACGCCACCGGGTTCATGGTGCTGCACGCCGTGCTCGCCGCTCTGCTCGCCCGCCGCAGCGGCCGCGCCGACATCGCCGTCGGCACCGCCGTCGCCGGACGCGCCGACCCGCGCCTGCACGCCCTCGTCGGCATGTTCGTCGGCACCCTCACCCTGCGCACCACCGTCGACGGCACCGAGCCGTTCGCGGACCTGCTGCGCCGCGTCCGCACCACCGACCTCGACGCCCTCGCCCACGCGGACGTCCCGTTCGATCAGGTCGTCGCGCGGGTCGCGCCGGCCCGCGGCACCCACCACCCGCTGTTCCAGGTGCTGCTCGCCCACCGCACCGTGCCCGCAGGCGAGGACCTGCCGCAGCTGCCCGGGCTGCGCGTGCGCGAATTCGACGCCGGCGCCCCGGCCGCCCAGTTCGACCTCACCGTCGACGTCACCGACCGCGGCGACGACGGCGTCGACGTGCGTCTCGTGTACGCCACCGACCTGTTCGACGCCGGCACCGCCGAGGCGCTGCTGGACGAGTACCTCGCGTTGCTCGGCGCCGCGCTCGACGACCCCGCCGTCGCCGTCGGCGATCTTGCCGTCCCCGCGCCCGCACCGCTGACCGCGCCCGCCGCGCCGCCGCGGACGCTGCCGCAGATCCTCGGCGCCACCGTCCGCGCCCACCCCGGCGCCATCGCCGTGCGCGCCGGAACCGTCGCCTGGACCTACGCCGGGCTCGACGCCCGCGCCGCCGCCGTCGCTGCGCGGCTGCGCGCCCGCGGCGTGACCGGCGTGGTCGCGGTGGCCGTGCCGCGCGGGGAGTACTGGCCGCTCGCGGTGTGGGCCGTCGCGAAGGCCGGTGCGGCGTGGGTGTCCGTCGACCCGGCGCAGCCGCCCGCCCGCGTCGCGACCGTGCTGCGCGACAGCGGCGCCACCGTCGGCCTGACCGTGCCGGGCGCGGCCCCGGCGGGGGAGGGCATCGACTGGCTGGACCTGACCGCCGGCGAGTCCGAAGACGATGCCCCGGATGTCGCCGCCGAGCCGCACCCCGACGACACCGCGTACCTGATCTACACCTCCGGCAGCACCGGCGCCCCCAAGGGCGTCGCCGTGCCGCACCGCGGCCTCACCGCCGTCGCCGACGCGCACGTCCTCGGCGTCACGCCCGGCAGCCGGGTGCTGCAGGCCGCGTCGCACACCTTCGACGCGGCGGTGTTCGAACTGCTCGTCGCCCACGCGCACGGCGCGACCCTCGTCGTCGCCCCCGACCACGTGTATGCCGGTGGGGCGCTGCAGGAGCTGATCGCCGCCGAGCACGTCACCCACGTCGTCGCCACCCCCTCCGTGCTGGCCACCCTCGACCCGGACGCGCTGCCGCGCCCGGTCACGGTGCTGTCCGAGGGCGAGGCGCTCACCGCGCCCGTCGTCGAACGCTGGCAGCGGCACCGGCTGCTCAACGGGTACGGGCCCACCGAGTTCACGATCGCCGTGTCGTTCGGCGGCCCGTTCGCCCCCGGCGCCCGGCCCACCGCCGGGACCGTCGTCGCCGGCGCCACCGCCCACGTCCTCGACGCGCGCCTGCACCCCGTCCCGGCCGGGGTGATCGGGGAGCTGTACGTGACCGGGCCGAGCCTGGCCCGCGGCTATCACCGCCGAAGCGGGCTCACCGCAACACGATTCGTCGCCGACCCGTACGGCGCGCCGGGCGGGCGGCTGTACCGCACCGGCGACCTCGCCCGCGTCACCGCCGCCGGCGAACTCGACGTCCTCGGCCGCGTCGACGAGCAGATCCAGCTGCACGGCATCCGCGTCGAACCCGCCGAGATCGACGCCGTGCTCACCGCCGCCGACGACGTCGACGCCGCCGTCACCGTCGCCGTGCCCGGCCCCACGGGCGAGACCGTCCTCGTCTCCTACGTGCAGGGCGGGGCCGACGCCGCCGCGCTGCGGTCCCACGCGGCCGCGCAGCTGCCGCGGCCGCTGCGGCCCGCCGCGATCACCGTCGTCGACGCGCTGCCGCTGCTGCCGTCCGGCAAGGTCGACCGCGCCGCGCTGCCCCGACCCGACTTCGGCGTCCCCGCACACGGTTTCGTGCCGCCCGCCGGCCTGACGGCCGAGGTGGTCGCCGAGGTGTTCGCCCGGCACCTCGACCGGCCCGTGTCCGCCGACCGGGGGTTCTTCGATCTCGGCGGCACGTCGCTCGGCGCCGTCGCCGTCGCCGCCGACCTGCGGGCCGCGCTCGATCGCGACGTCCCGCTCGACTGGCTGCTCACCGCGCCGACCGTCGCCGACCTCGCCGACCGGATCGACCACGGCGGTGACGACACCGACCCGCTCGCCACCCTGGTGCCGCTCGCGGGACGCCCCGACGGCACCCCGCTGTTCTGCGTCCACCCGATCAGCGGAATGTCGTGGTGCTACACGGGACTCGCGTCGCACCTGCCCGGAGTCGCGCTGTACGGGCTGCAGGCCACCCGGCTCGAGCCGCTGCCGCGCACCGTCGCCGAGTTCGCCGCCCGCTACGTCGACCGGATCCGCACCGTCCAGCCCGAAGGCCCCTACCACCTGCTGGGCTGGTCGCTCGGCGGAACCATCGCCCACGAGATGGCCGTGCAGCTGCACGAGGCGGGGCAGCAGGTGGCGTCGCTGATCCTGCTCGACACGCTCACCCCCGACACCCTCCCCGACGTCGCGGCCCTGCCGGACGAACCCGTCGTCGAACTCGAGGTGCCCGGCCTGCCGTCGACGTTCGTCGCCGAGATCCGGGAGCGGGCGCTCGCCGCGGGCGCCGCCCTCGAGGAGGCCGTCACCGCGCACACCCCCCGCGTCCTCGACGGCGACGCGCTGCTGTTCCGCGCCCGCCCCGACGGACCGGCCGGACCCGACCTCGCGGCGAGCTGGCGACGGCACGTCCGCGGCCACGTCACCGAGCACGACGTGCCCTACCCGCACGCCGACCTGACCACCCCGGGCGCGCTGGCCGTGATCGGCCCCGCGCTCGCCCGGCACCTGACCGCACGACAGATTTCCGCGCCCGTGGGGCGCACCGACAGTGTCACAGCAACGAGGGAGACACCGTAATGGAAGTACACGACTACCTACGCATCCTGCAGGCGCGATGGAAGATCGTCGCCGTGACGACCGTGGTGGCGGTACTCGGTGCGCTCGGAGCCTCCCTGCTCACCACCCCGATCTACCAGGCGAGCACTCGGCTGTTCGTCTCCACCTCGTCGGGGGCCTCGGTCAACGAGATCTACCAGGGCAACCTGTTCTCGCAGCAGCGCGTCGCCTCCTACACGAAGCTGCTCACCGGCACCACGCTGGCGCAGCGCACCCTCGACCGGCTGGGCCTGTCCGACCTGACGTCGTCGCAGCTGGCGGAGAAGGTCACCGCGTCGTCCGCGCCCGACACCGTGCTCGTCGACGTCAAGGTCGACGACGCGTCGCCCGAACGGGCCCGGGACCTCGCCAACGCCCTCTCCGACGAGTTCGTCGTGATGGCCCGCGAGCTCGAGACCCCCGAGAACGGCGGTGAGCCCACGGCGCGGGTCGTCGTCGAGCAGCACGCCGACACCCCGGCGACCCCGGTCTCGCCGAAGACGAAGCGCAACCTCGCGCTCGGCTTCGCCGTCGGCCTGCTCCTCGGCATCGCGCTCGCGGTGCTGCGCGACCGGCTCGACAACACCGTCAAGGACCGCAAGACGGTCGAGGAACTCTCCGGAACCGGCCTCGTCGGCACCGTCCCGCTCGACAAGGAACGGCAGGAGCACGCGGCGATCGCCTTCCAGGAGTCGAACTCCGGCAGCGCCGAGGCGTACCGGGAGATGCGCACCAACCTGAAGTTCCTCGACGTCGACAACCCGCCGCGCGTCATCGTCGTCACCAGCGCCCTGCCCGCCGAGGGTAAGACCACCACCGCCATCAACACCGCCCTGGTGCTCGCGGAGGCCGGTCACTCCGTCGTGCTCGTCGAGGGGGACCTGCGCCGGCCACGGGTGTCGAAGTACCTCGGGGTCGTCGGCGACGTCGGCTTCAGCACCGTGCTCTCGGGCCAGGCGGGCCTCGAGGACGTGCTGCAGCCCAGCCAGTACCAGGGCCTGTGGGTGCTGGCCTCCGGGGCGCTGCCCCCCAACCCCAGCGAGCTGCTCGGCTCCGACACCGCCAAGCACGTCCTCGACGACCTGCGGGCGCGCTTCGAGTACGTCATCATCGACGGCTCGCCGGTCCTGCCCGTCACCGACTCCGTCGTGCTCGCCGCGGCCACCGACGGCGCACTGCTGATCGCGCGCCACGGCAAGACCACCCGAGAGCAGCTCAGCCGCGCCGTCGGCAACCTCGGCAGCGCCGGCGCGCACCTGCTCGGCACGATCATCACGATGACGCCGAACAAGGGACGCGGCGCCTACGAGTACCGCTACTACTACGAGTCCGACCCGGCGGTGAAGAAGGCCGCCGCGGACGCGCCCGCCCAGCCCGCCGCGCAACCCACCGGCGGCCGTCGCCACCGGGGCGAGCCCAGCCGGCCGGAACCGTACCGGCCGGAACAGCAGGGTCCCGGCGACGCGCAGGCCGGGCAGCACTACCGGACCCCGCAGGCGTACTCCGCCGAGCCCGCCCACCAGCAGTCGGTGCCGACGGCGGTATCGCGGCCCGTCGCGCCCTCGCCCCTGCCGGGCCCGCGCAACGGATCAGTCGTGGATCCGGGCGAGCAGCGGTAGCAGCAGATCGGCGATCTCGGTCCCGACCGCGACGAACGTGTCCTCGTCGCGGCCGATCGGATCGGTCACATCCTCCGGCCCGGGCGCGGGAAACTGCGCCCGGGCCGCGGCCAGTTCGGTGACGGTCTCGGCGCCGCTGAGCTGCTGCAGCCGCGCGGCCTCACGCAGCGTGAACGTCCGCTTGAGCATCCGGGGCGCCGACTGCAGCACGGCCCCGCGATGCGACTCGGCCATCGTGATCACCAGGTCGGCGTCCTGCGCGATGCGCGGCGACAGACGCCGGGCGACGAAGCCGTCGGGTTTGCCGCCGAGCTGACGAAGCACCAGCGCCGCCGTCGGCTCCATGGGCCGGCCCACCATGCCGCGGGTGCCGGCGCTGTGGGCGGACAGCTCACCCCGGCCCGCCTCCTTCGCGAAGGCGGTGGTCAACAGCTCGGCGGTGGGCGATCGGCAGATGTTTCCGGTACAGACGTACAGAACCCGCATCGCTCGATCGTAGGCAGCCGAAGGGTCGTTCGTCCGGTTCCCGGGCCGCATGTCCGATTCGGCCGGGGGTCTGTCCGGACCGTTCGGTAGCATCGGGCGGTCGGGATGCGCCGGGGGAGGCTGTGCGGCGCAAAACACGATCAGAAGGCGGCTGATGAGTTCGGTTCTCGGGGTGACCGCAGGGACGAGTGCCGTCCGGATCGTTCGTCCGATCGATCCGGACGCACCCTCCGCGGGCTACCAGTTCCAGGTGGTCGAGACCAGACGGGACGACCCGGCACGCCTCGCGGCGCAGACCGTGGGCGTGCTCGTGCAGGCCGGCATCGCGGGGGAGAGCGTCGAGCGCGCGGGCCTGGTGTACCGCGACGCCGCCGAGGCCGAACGGCTCCGCGCCGCGATGGCCGAGCAGGGACTCGACCGCTACCGGCTCGTCGGCGAGTCCGAGGCCGCACTGACGTACCTGCGGGCCACCGGCGAGCTCACCGCCGACGTCGCGGTCCTCTACGACCTCGGCGCGTCCGGGCTCACCGTCACCGTCGCCGACCGCAGCACCGGCGCCGTGCACACCGAACGCACCGGGGCCGTCGCCGGGCGCCTGTTCGACGACGCGGTGCGCCTGCACCTGCTCGGCTCGGACGGCGTGTGGCGGCCCGACGACCCCGAGGACGAGGAGTTCGTCGCCCAGTGCCGGACGGCGAAGGAACAGCTGTCCGGCAGCGACGCCGTCGCCGTGCCGGGTGCCGCCGGCGTGATCCTCATGTCCCTGGAGACGTTCGAACCGCTGATCAACCCGCTCGTCGAGGGCTCGGCACGGTTCGTGCGCGACGTCGTGCAGCGGTCCGGCGCCCAGCCGGAGACGATCGTGCTGCTCGGCGGCGGGGCCCACGTCCGCCTGGTGCGCCGGGTGCTCGAGACGTGGACGAAGCTGCCCGTCGTGGTGCCGCACGAACCCGAACTCGTCCTGGCCAAGGGCGGCGCCCTGCGTGCCGTCGCCGCGGACACCGCGGTCACCGAACAACTCGCCGCCCCGGCCGCGACCGAACGCATCGTCCCGCCGGGCGGCACGGCGCCGCACCGCACCGAGAGGCTGCCGCGCCCCGCCACGCCCGCACCGGCCGACGAGACCAGGACACCGGGGCGGAAGCGGGCGGCGACCGCTCACGAACCGCACGTGTCCAAACGACAGATCAGCGGGGCCGGGCTGGCCGGCACCGCCCTGGGCGTCGTCGCCATGATCGGCCTGGCGCTGGGCGCCCAGAACACTCTCGCCGGCGACGACGAGTCGGACACCCGGCAGACCGAGGTGATCGTGACGACGCCGTCGCCGACCCCGCAGCCGGCACCCGCCGTCGCGCCGGCACCGGCACCGACGACCACCACGACCGTCCCGCCGGTCGAGGACCCCACGACCGAGCGCGTGGTACCGCCTCCGCCGCCTCCCACGACGGCGCCGCCGCCGTTGATTCCCGGCCTGAACATCCCGGTGCCGACGCTGCCGCCACTGCCGCCGCTGCCCACGATCGAAGTGCCGCCGGAGCTGCGGCTGCCGATCTGACGGGCCCGGGCGCCGCCCGTGGGACCTCGTGTCCGATGGCGTCCGGCGCGACAGGTTAGAGTACAGACGATGTTTTCGCCGCAGAACACCCCGCTGTGCGACTCGGTCACGCTCGCCTATCGGCGCGTGCGCGCCGAGCCCGGTCAGCTGACCGTGCTGCGGCGTGCTCTCGAACGCTGGCTCGACGCGGTGCACGTGAGCCCCGAGCTGACCCGCGACGTGCTGCTGGCCAGCTACGAGGCGCTCGCCAACGCCGTCGAGCACGCCTACCGCGACGGCGCGTCGGGCACCCTCGACCTCGAGGCGACGCTCATCCCGGGCGACCGTCAGGTCGAGGTCGCCATCATCGACCGGGGCAGCTGGCGCGCCAACGACACGGACCCGGGCACCAGCTCCCGCGGTCACGGCCTCACGCTGATCAACTCCCTCTCGGACACGGCGACCGTGGCCCCGGCCGAGACCGGGACCGTCGTCACCATGCGCTGGAGCATCTGACGACAGCCGCACCGGCGGGGCGGGGAGCCTCCGTGGTGACGACTACCGGCTGTGACGACTACCGGCAGTGACGACTACCGGCAGTGACGACTACCGGCGGTGACGACTACCGGCGGCGCGGCAGCCGGACGACCTGCACGAAGAACTCGTCGATCTGCCGGACCGCCCCGATGAACTGGTCGAGATCCACCGGCTTGGTGACGTACGCGTTGGCGTGCAGCCGGTAGCTGCGCAGGATGTCCTCCTCGGCGGCCGAGGTGGTCAGCACCACGACCGGGATGTCGGACAGATCCGGGTCGGACTTGATCTTCTCGAGGACCTGCCGCCCGTCGTACTTGGGCAGGTTGAGGTCCAGCAGGATCAGGTCGGGCCGCGGCGCCTCGGTGTAGGCGCCGCGCTGGTACAGGAAGTCCAGGGCCTCCTCGCCGTCGCGGACCACGTGCAGCTCGTTGCCGATCTTGTTGTCCTCGAAGGCCTCGCGGGTCATCAGCTCGTCGCCCGGGTCGTCTTCGACCAGCAGGACGTCGATGGGCTCGGCGGGGGTCATGCGGGGGCTCCTTCGAGGTCGGTGTCGGCCGGGGCGGGCGCTTCGGGTTCTTCGTCGGGCAGGGCCGGAACGGTGAAGCAGAACCGGGTGCCCTCGGTGTGCTCGGTGTCGATCCAGATCCTGCCACCGTGGTACTCGACGATCTTCTTGCACACCGCCAGCCCGATACCGGTGCCGGTGTAGACGTCGCGGCCGTGGAGACGCTGGAAGATGACGAACACCTTCTCGGCGAACTCGGGGTCGATGCCGATGCCGTTGTCCGCGACGCACAGCGTCCAGCTGCCGGGCCCGTCCTGGTCTCCCTCGTCCCGCTCGCAGGTGATCTGCAGGACGGGAGTGCGGTCGGGGTGGCGGAACTTGATCGCGTTGCCCAGCAGATTCTGCCAGAGCATCGTCAGCAGGGTCGGATCGCCCGTGATCTCGGGCAGGTTCTCGGGACGCTCGACCCGCGCGCCGGACTCGTCGATCGCCGCGGCCAGGTTGGCCAGCGCCTTGTCCAACTGCTGATCCAGGTCGACGCGTACGTGGTCGTCGCTGACCCGCCCGACGCGGGAGAAGGTCAGCAGGTCGTTGATGAGGACCTGCATGCGCTTGGCGCCGTCGACGGCGAACGCGATGTACTGGGCGCCGCGCTCGTCGAGCTTGTCGCCGTAGCGCTTCTCGAGCAGCTGGCAGAACGAGGCGACCTTGCGCAGCGGCTCCTGCAGGTCGTGGGAGGCGACGTAGGCGAACTGCTCGAGCTCGGCGTTCGAGCGCCGCAGTTCCTCGGCCTGGGTGTCGAGGTCGGCCTTCTGCTGGGCGAGTTGCTGGTGCTGGGCGTGGGCGGCGGCCAGCGCGAACACGATGCGCCCGCGCATCTCCTCGACGTCCCGGGCCAGGATCCGGATGTCCTTCGGGCCCTGAGGGTGGATGTGCTGGTCGAAGTTGCCGTCCGCGACGACCCGCCGCGTCGCCGCACGCAGGCTGACCAGCGGCATCGCGACGAGGTTGTGCACCAGGACCACCATGAGCAGGCCGGTGAGCAGGAAGCCCGCCACCATCGCCACCAGCACGGAGTTGCGGATGGTCCGGGCGTGGATCAGGTCGTCGTAGCCGTCCGCGCGGGCCTGGACGAGTGCCGCGTTCTGCTCCTCGAACAGGGTGCGCATGGCGTCGAACGTCGTCCGGCCGCGCTCGGTGGTCGCGGGATCCACCGGTGCGGGGACGCCGGGGACGACGCTCGCGACGAGCGGGTCGGCGTAGTCGGCGCGCCAGGCCTCGGCCGCTGCCTCGATCTCGTCGACGTCGGCGAGCAGCTCCGGATGGCCGGTGGTGAACTCGCGCATCCGGTCGGCGGCCTCCTGCTCGACGCGTTTGCCGGTCAGGTACGGGGCGAGGAACTCGACGTCGCCGGTGGCGGCATAGCCGCGGGCGCCGGTCTCCTGATCCAGCAGAGCCGCCTGCAGCCGGTATGCCTCGGCGCGGGCCGGTTGGATCTGGTCGACGAGCTCGTCGGTGATCTGGGCGGTGCGCTGGATGAAGTACCCGCCCACGATGGTGCCGAGAACGACGAACACGGCAAGGACCGCGAAGGCGACCTGGAACCAACTCTGGACCGTCAGCCGCGAGCGCACCCGCTCGACCTTGGGTTCGGGCTTCGACGGGTCTCTCATGCCTGCTCCGTTGCCTTCTCGCTCCATCGCACGTGCACCACGGCCACGTCGTCGCCGAGTCCTCCGTGACTTTCCGCCAGGGCCTCGGCCCGGTCGATCAGGGTGTCGACGAAGGCCTCGGGCGTCAGGTGACCCTCCTCGCGGGCCAGCCGCAGCAGCCCCTCCTCGCCGAGGCGTTCCCCGCCGTCGCCGACCCGGCCTTCGAACAGCCCGTCGGTGAACAACATGATGCCGCCGCCTTCCGGCAGCTCCAACTCGTGCACGGGCCACGTCGACACACCGGGCAGCAACCCGATGGCGGGTCCGCCGGGCGCCTCGACCCAGTCGACCCCCCGAGGGCTGTGCAGCAGCAGACCCGGATGCCCGGCGCGCATCACCTGCACCCGGCGCCGGTCCGGCGACATCGCGAGACTGGTGAGGGTGGCGAAGTGCCGTTCGTTCGCGCGCTCGGCGACCATGATCCGCTCGAGCTTCTGCAACTGGGTGACACCCGTGACGCCGGTGACCACCAGGGTGCGCCAGGCGATCCGCAGGCTCACCCCGAGTGCGGCCTCGTCGGGACCGTGCCCGCTGACGTCGCCGATGAGCACGTGCACGGTGCCGTCCTCGGTCTGGACGACGTCGTAGAAGTCGCCGCCGAGCAGCGACTGCTCGCGTCCGGGCCGGTAGCGGGCCACGATGTCCACGTCGCCGGTGCCGTGCAGCATCGGCGACGGCAGCAGTCCGCGTTCGAGGCGGGCGTTCTCCCGGGCCTGCAGCCGGCTGGCCTGCAACGCGACGGCGGCGTGCTCGGCCTGCTTGCGCTGGATGGCGTAGCGCACGGTGCGGCCGAACAGGTCCGGCTCCACGCGTCCCTTGACGAGATAGTCCTGCGCGCCGGCGGCGACCGCCGCCAGGCCCGTCTGCTCCTCGGCGAGGCCGGTCAGCACCACGACCGGGACGCCGGCGGCGTACTGCTGGACCCGCGCGAGGGCGTCCATGCCCTGCGCGTCGGGCAGATGCAGATCCAGCAGGATGCAGTCGGGCAGGCCGGCGTCCAGTTCGGCGCGCGCCGCGGCCATCGTCTGAACCCATTCCAGGCGCATGCCCTGGGCGCTGTCCGCCACCAGTTCCTCGACGATGAGCGCGTCGCCCGCGTCGTCCTCGATCAGCAGGACCGACGGCTCCTCCCGGGCCCAGTCGGTGTCCAGAGCGACCGACGAAGTGGTGGTGCCGATTCCTGGTGGTGCGCCGGCAGGCCTGTGCTGCTCGGAGAACATGGCCCCTGCCCTTCGATCTCGCGTGCCGTGACTCCGGTTCCCTCGTTCCGGACGACAACAGAGGAAGAATACCTATCGTGCGCACGTTCCCCGACGCGCGCGGCCCCGGAAACGGTCACCGGGCATGCCGGCCCTTGCGGGCGACGGGCTCGGGGGCGCCGGGCCGGGCCAGCAGCGCGGCGATGCCGGTGGTCAGCGGAACGGACAGCGCCAGTGCGATGCCGCCCACACACGCCCGCACCACCTCGATGGCGACGGCGTCGCCGGTGAGCACGTCCGACATGGACCGGCCGGCGACGCTGAACAGCAGCAACAGCGGCAGGGCGCCACCGGCGTACGCCAGCACCAGGGTGTAGACCGTGCTGGCGATGTGGTCGCGGCCGACCCGCATCGCGGAGGAGAACACCTTCCGGCGCGAGGCGGTGGGGTCGAGGGCCGCCAGCTCGAACGCCGACGCCGCCTGGGTGATGGTCACGTCGTTGAGGACACCGAGGGAGCCGATGATGAAGCCGGCGAGCAGCAGGCCGGTGATGCTGACCTGTTCGAGGTACAGCTGCACGTCGGTGTTCTGTTCCTCGGACAGCCCGGTCAGGTGGGTCATCCGGATCGTGACGTACGAGAGCACGGCGGCGAGCAGCATCGACGCGAGGGTGCCGAGCAGGGCCGAACTGGTGCGCAGGTTGACCCCGTGCGCGAGATACAGCACGGCGTAGAGAATGATCGCGCCGCCGACCAGCGCGACGGGCACGGCGGGTTGGCCGTCGAGCAACGCGGGGAGCATGAACACCACGAGCACACCGAATGCGATCAGCAGGCCGAGCAGGGCGCGCAGGCCGCGCCAGCGGGCGACGGCGACGATGACCACGGCGAAGGCCGTGATGATGAGCGCGATCGGGAGGCCGCGGGCGTAGTCGTAGAACGAGTACTGGGTGGCGCCGGACGGGTCGACCTGCCGCACGAGCCGGATCTCCTCGCCGACGCGCAGGTCGGGCTGCCCCGGGCCCGGCCCGATCTCGAGCAGGGTGCGGGTGCCCTCGTTGGGGCCCGAATCGATCGTGACGATGCTGCGCTGGCACTGGTAGGCCTCGGTGGGAGGCGGGACGGGGTCGCCGGTGAAGGGGCGGCCGGCCGAACTGCTGCCGCACGCGCCGATGTCCTGTTCGACGACGGTGCCGGCCTCGGTGACGACGGCTCCGCCGCCGGTGGTCTGGAGCGGGGCCGGGATGTCGACGGCCTCGCGGCTCGGCCACAGGGCGACGGCGCCCGCGAGCACGGCGATGCCGATCACGACGAGGAGTCCGACGACGACCTTCGCGGCGGTGGGTCCGACGGGGACGGGTCCGGAGAAGTGGCCGTGTCCGTGCCCGTGCCCGTGTCCGTGTCCGTGGCTGGGGCCGGTGGGCTCTGCTCGTGTCACCGACACAGGGTAACGACGTGGTCTCGGTGAAGTCGCATCGCGGAGTCCGCGGTCACTCGCGGGGGAGATGGGCTGGTGGTGGCGGGGAGCAGGGGGGTGTCCCCGCCACCGTCGACCTGATCTCGCACAGGGGGGTGGCGATGATCAGGGAGCCCAGCACGCTGAGGTGCCGTAGACAAACGTACTGCTTCTGTCGGTCCGACGGGTAGTACCTACGGTGTGTCGGTCCTCACCGGAACCCGGCCGAACGCTCGTTCCCGGTTCGTGGTCGACGTCCCGGCCTGCGGCGATGCAGTTCGCATGGGGGTACATATACATTCGACAACGTTCGGCGTGTCGCGCATCCCGGGCGTGTCGTGACGGCGGTCGATTCTCGTGGAGATCACTGCTTGTAGCTGGACAGGAAGTTGCCGAACCGTTCGATGGCCACCGCGAGGTCGCGGGCCCAGGGCAGCGTCACGATCCGCAGATGGTCCGGATCCGGCCAGTTGAAGCCGGTGCCCTGCACCATCAGGATCTTCTCCTGCAGCAGCAGGTCCTGGACCAGCTTCTCGTCGTCGTGGATCTCGTACACGTCCGGATCGAGGCGCGGGAAGGCGTACAGGGCGCCGCGGGGCTTGACGCAGCTCACCCCGGGGATCGAGTTCAGGCGCTCCCACGCGACGTCGCGCTGCTCGAGCAGCCGGCCACCGGGCAGGATCAGGTCCTCGATGCTCTGATGCCCGCCGAGCGCGACCTGGATCGCGTGCTGAGCCGGCACGTTGGGGCACAGGCGGGTCGAGGCGAGCAGGTCGATGCCCTCGAGGAAGCCGGCCGCGTGCTCCTTCGGACCGGTGATCGTCATCCACCCCGACCGGTATCCGGCCACCCGGTAGGCCTTCGACAGGCCGTTGTAGGTCAGGCACAGCAGGTCGGGGGCGAGGGTGGCCAGGGAGATGTGCTTGGCGTCGTCGTAGAGGATCTTGTCGTAGATCTCGTCGGCCAGGAGCAGCAGCTGGTGCCGGCGGGCCAGCTGCACCAGCTGTTCGAGCACCTCGAGCGAGTACACGGCGCCCGTCGGGTTGTTCGGGTTGATGACCAGCAGGGCCTTGGTCTTGTCCGTGATCTTCGACTCGATGTCCTCGATGTCGGGATTCCACTCGTTGGACTCGTCGCACAGGTAGTGCACCGGCGTGCCCCCGGCCAGGGACGTCATCGCCGTCCACAGCGGGTAGTCCGGCGCCGGGATCAGCACCTCGTCGCCGTCGTCGAGCAGGGCCTGCATCGTCATCGTGATCAGCTCGGAGACGCCGTTGCCGAGGTAGACGTCGTTGATGTCGAGCTTCGGGAAGCCCGGCACGAGTTCGTAGCGGGTGACGATGGCCCGGCGCGCCGACGCGATGCCCTTCGACTCCGAGTAACCCTGGGCGTGGGGCAGCGCGGCGATCATGTCCTGCACGATCGTCTCCGGCGCCTCGAACCCGAACGGCGCCGGGTTGCCGATGTTGAGCTTGAGGATGCGGTGCCCCTCCGCCTCGAGCCGCGCGGCGTGCGCGTGCACCGGCCCGCGGATCTCGTACAGCACGTTCTGCAGCTTCGCGGACTGCTCGAGTTTCCGGCTGATGCGGTGGTGAAGGTGGCCCTGTTCTCCTGTACTCACGGCGTCCATGGTGCCACCCGTCCGCAACCGGGTTTCAGCCGGATTTGGGGCGCGTCGCCGCGTCCACCGCGACGTTCGGCCCGAAAAGTGCAATCATGACGACTTGTGACCGTGGCGTCGGGGTGACGCGCGGGTGGATTGAGGAGTCGTACGGTATGGCACAGGGAACTGTGAAGTGGTTCAACGCCGAAAAGGGTTTCGGCTTCATCGAGCAGGACGGCGGTGGACCCGACGTGTTCGTTCACTACTCGGAGATCCAGGGTTCCGGTTTCAAGTCGCTGGACGAAGGGGCCCGGGTCGAGTTCGAGATCGGACAGGGACAGAAGGGTCCGCAGGCCCAGGGGGTTCGTCCCATCTGAGCGGGTTCGTCCCGACAATTCGGCGGCGCTGCACCTTCGGTGCGGCGCCGCTGCTGCTTTCGGTCCAGGTCACAACCCATTGGGCAGTTCGTCTCTTTTGTCCTACCATTCGGTAACATTCCGGCGCGTCGCGGGCATACGCATGTGGGAACCGTGATGTTCGGGGGATGGGCGAGACAACCAGGGGGTTGGTGTAGATGGTGGGGGACGGTGCCGCTGTGGCGCAGTGGCGGGACCGCAAGCGATACCTGTGGCTGTGCGGGCTCGCCGTCCCGCTGAGCCCGTTCGTCGCGTGGGTGCTCGTCGAGTACCTGCGTCTGGGACTCTTCTGGGCGTTCGGCGCGCTGCTGATCGCGGTGATCGTCCCGCTCGTCGATCGATTCACCGGCGTCGACAAGGCCAACCCGCCGGAAGAACTCGTGCGTGAGCTCGAGGAGGACCGGTACTACCGCTGGTGCACCTACCTGTACCTGCCGCTGCAGTACGCCGGTCTCGTCTTCGCCTGCTGGGTCTGGACCGTCGCGCCGATGGGCTGGCCCGAGCGGTTCGCGATGGCCGCCACCGTCGGCGTGGTCGGCGGCGTCGGCATCAACGCCGCGCACGAGCTCGGGCACAAGCGCACCGACCTCGAACGCCGGCTCGCCAAGATCGCCCTCGCCCAGTCCGGGTACGGGCATTTCTTCGTCGAACACAACCACGGTCACCATCTGCGCGTCGCCACCCCAGAGGACGCCGCGACGGCCCGGTTCGGCGAGACGTACTGGAAGTTCCTGCCGCGCTCGGTGTTCGGTGGCGTCCGGTCGGGCTGGCGGTACGAGCGCGACCGCCTGGCCCGTCGCGGGCTGCCCTGGTGGAGTCCCCGCAACAACGTCCTGAACGCCTGGGCGCTGACCGTCGTGCTGTACGCCGGGCTGATCGCGGTGTTCGGGTGGTCCGTCGCGCCGTGGCTGATCGTGCAGGCGGTCCTGGCGGTGATGTTCCTCGAGGCCGCCAACTACCTCGAGCACTACGGCCTGCTGCGCGAGCAGCGACCCGACGGTTCCTACGTGCGTGTGGCGCCCCGGCACAGCTGGAACAGCGACCACAGCTGCAGCAACCTGTTCCTCTACCACCTGCAGCGGCACAGCGACCACCACGCCAATCCGCTGCGGCGCTACCAGACGCTGCGCACGATGGAGGAGGCGCCGCAGCTGCCCGCCGGCTACGCCGTCATGATCCTGCTGTCGTTCGTTCCGCCGCTGTGGCGCAAGGTGATGGACCCGCGACTGCTCGACCACTACGACGGTGACGTCTCGCGCGTGAACCTCGATCCCGCACGTCGCGAGGAGCTCATCGCCCGGCACAGCTGACACCCGTATCCGGATGCTTGCACCCGATGCGGCCGTCGAATTCGGGTGCAAGGACGCGATATCCGGCGCAAGCTCGGCTGTCCACAACCGGGCGATCCATCCACAGATCGAGTCGGTCCCGCCGTCGTCGCAGTGTGCGCCCGGCCCGATACGGCACTGTGACCGCATGGGCGACGAACACGACATCATCCGGCGCGCTGCGGCCCTCGAGCGGGGCGTCAGCGATCGCGAGATCCGGCGACTGTGCGGGCGCGGGCACTGGCACCGCGTCCACCGCGGCGCTTACCTGCCGGCCGAGAGTTATTCGCAGCTCGACGAATACGGCCGCCACCACCGCCGGGCCGTCGCGGTGGCCGGGGCGATCCGTTCCGACGCCGCGCTCAGCCACGTCTCGGCCGCCGTCCTGCACGGCCTCGCCCTGTGGCACACCCCGCTGGACGACGTCCACCTGACCCGCAACCGCGCCGGGGGAGCGAAGCGCACGCCGGGACGGAACCTGCATGCGTCGCCGTTCGCTCCCGACGAGGTCACCGAGATCGACGGAGCGCGCGTGCTGACCGTCGCGCGCACCGTCGCCGACCTCGCCCGCACCCTTCCGTTCGAGCAGGCCGTCGTCGCAGGGGACCACGCCCTGCACACGTGCGGGATCTCCGTCGCCGACGTGACCGATGCGCTGGCGCGCAACGTCCGCCACCCCGGTCATGCGAAGGGCCTGCGCGCGGCGCAGTTCATGGACGGACGGAGCGAGAGCGTCGGCGAGTCCCGCAGCCGCGTGCTGTTCGTCCGCGCCGGACTTCCGATACCACTGACCCAGGCGACGGTCCACGACGCCCGGGGACGGTGG
Organism: Rhodococcus sp. DMF-1; assembly: GCF_021441945.1. Lineage (NCBI taxonomy): Bacteria > Bacillati > Actinomycetota > Actinomycetes > Mycobacteriales > Nocardiaceae > Rhodococcus > Rhodococcus sp. DMF-1. Next base: position 3,238,382 of record NZ_CP090442.1, on the reverse strand, counting down.
CTGGCCCGGGTCGATTTCCTGCTCCCGGACCACGGCGTGATCGGTGAGTTCGACGGACGCGTGAAGTACCGGGGCGACGACGTCGCGCCGGAGGAGACGGTGTGGCGGGAGAAGCAGCGTGAGGATCGTCTGCGCGACGCCGGCTGGACCGTGGTGCGCTGGGTGTGGGACGAGCTGGCCGTACCCCTGGTGGTCGCCGACCGCATCCGGGAGGCGATCACGCGGGCCGCGCGGGGCCCGCGGCCCACCGGGACGTTCAGGGTCTGAGGTCGAGCTTGCACCCGTCGTCGCGTGCTTGCCCCCGCTGTGGGCGTACGCAAGGGGTGCAAGGACGGTAGAAAGGGTGTCTGCTCGGGAAGACGACGACGCCCCCCACACGAGGTGGGGGGCGTCGCTGGCGTTACGAGCGCCGGCCGGGGGCCTTGGCGCCGGACCGGAAGCCCAGCGCGCCGGGCTTGGCCTGCGGGGGAGCCGGGGACTCGGCGCCATTGGTCGGCGAGGCCTCGGCGCCATTGGTCGGCGTTGCCTCCGCACCGTTGGTCGGCGTTGCCTCCGCGCCGTTGGTCGACTGCGTCTCGGGCTCCGGTGCCTTCTCCGGCGGGGCGTCCGGATCGGGTGCCTCACCCGGGGGTGCGTGCGCCGGTTCCGGTGCCTTTTCGGGGGCCGCGGGCTTCTCAGCCGGCTCGGGCTTTCCAGCCGGCTCGGACTTCTCGGCTGGAGCTGTCGGCGCGGCGGCCTTGCGGGCGCCGGGAGCCTTTGCTCCACCCTTGAAGGCCAGGCCGCCCGGCTTCGCCTTCGGCGGCTCGGGAGCCGTCGAAGTCTCGGCAGCGGGTGCTTCCGCAGCCGGTGCTTCCGCAGCGGGTGCTTCCGCGGAGGCGGGAGCCTCGGTGGCGGGAGCCTTGGCGGCCGGAGCCGCCGGGGCGGCCTTCTTGGCGCCCGGGGCCTTGAGCCCGCCCTTCATCTGCAGCCCGCCCGGCTTGGCCTTCGGGACCGACGGTGCGGCCGGTGCCTCGGCAGCCGGCGCCTCCGCGGCGGGAGCCTCGGCGGCCGGAGCTGCCGGGGCGGCCTTCTTGGCGCCCGGGGCCTTGAGCCCGCCCTTCATCTGCAGCCCGCCCGGCTTCGCCTTCGGCGCAGCCGGTGCCTCGGCAGGAGCGGATTCGGCGGCCGGAGCCGCCGGGGCGGCCTTCTTGGCGCCCGGGGCCTTGAGCCCGCCCTTCATCTGCAGTCCGCCCGGCTTGGCGGCGGGTGCAGCGGGAGCTTCGGCTGCGGCGCCGTCACCGGAAGCCTTCGCGCCGGGAGCCTTCAGACCGCCCTTCATCTGCAGTCCGCCCGGCTTCGCGCCGGGAGCCTTGGCGGCGCCCTTCATCTGAAGACCATCGGCCGGGGCCGTCTTGGGGGCTGCCGGCGTCGCGGCCGCCTCCTCGATCTCCTCGACGCGTTCCTTCTCCTCGGTCTCGGCGACGGCCTCGGACGCCACGGCGGCGCCCTTCGAGTCCGCGGCCGGGGCGGGAGCGGGCCGCTCACTCGGGATCACCTTGAGGTTCTCGCCGAGCTGCGCCGGTTCGAGACGCGTGATCGAGTCGAGCATGAGCTGCGCGACGTCGACGACCTCGACGCCCTCACCCTCGCCCTTCTCCTGGCGAGCGGTGACACCGTCGTTGAGCATGACGCGGCAGAACGGGCAGCCGGTGGCGATCTTCGACGGACTCGTCGACAGCGCTTCGTCGACGCGGTCGATGTTGATCCGCTTGCCGATCTTCTCTTCCATCCACATGCGGGCACCACCGGCACCACAGCACATGGATCGCTCGCCGTGCCGCGGCATCTCGGTGAGCTTCGCACCGGACGCTGCCATGAGCTCGCGCGGCGCGTCGTACACCTTGTTGTGGCGGCCGAGGAAGCAGGGATCGTGGTAGGTCACGTCCTGGCTCACCGACGCCACCGGCACCAGCTTCTTCTGCCGCACGAGGCGGTTGAGCAGCTGGGTGTGGTGGACGACCTCGTAGTTACCGCCGACCTGCGGGTACTCGTTGTTGAGCGCGTTGAAGCAGTGCGCACAGGTGACGACGATCTTGCGCTTGGAGTCCTCGACGCCTTCGAACACCGAGTTCAGCGTCTCGATGTTCTGCATCGCGAGCTGCTGGAACAGGAACTCGTTGCCCGCGCGACGTGCCGAGTCGCCGGTGCAGGTCTCCTCGGCGCCGAGCACCATGAACTTCACGCCGGCGGTCGCGAGCAACTCGGCGACGGCCTTGGTGGTCTTCTTGGCCCGGTCCTCGTAGGCACCGGCGCAGCCGACCCAGAACAGGTACTCGTAGTCGGCGAAGGTGTCCGCGTCCTGACCGAACACCGGAACGTCGAAGTCGAGTTCGGAGATCCAGTTGAGCCGGTCCTTGGCGTTCTGGCCCCACGGGTTGCCCTTGTTCTCGAGGTTCTTGAACAGACCCGCGAGCTCGGACGGGAAGTCGGACTCGATGAGCACCTGGTAGCGGCGCATGTCGATGATGTGGTCGACGTGCTCGATGTCCACCGGGCACTGCTCGACGCAGGCACCGCAGTTGGTGCAGCTCCACAGCGTTTCCGTGTCGATGACGGGCGCGAGCTCGCCCTCGACGGTCTCGCCGACGAGCCTGCGGTCGGTCTCGGCCAGCGCTGCGGCCGGGATCTTTCCGAGCTTGGCTTCGTCCGGGTTGCCCTCGGCGTCGACCAGCCCGATCTCGTCGCCGCCGAGGTCCTTGCGGCCACCGGCGAGCAGGTAGGGCGCCTTGGCGTAGCCGTGGTCGCGCAGCGAGGTGATGAGCAGCTTGGGCGACAGCGGCTTGCCGGTGTTCCAGGCCGGGCACTGCGACTGGCAGCGGCCGCACTCGGTGCACGTGGTGAAGTCGAGCCAGCCCTTCCAGGAGAAGTCCTCGATCTTCCCGGCACCGAAGGTGTCGGTGTCCGGATCGGCCGTCTCCATGTCGATGGCCTTGCCCTTCGACGTCATCGGCTTCGCGGCACCGAGGGCGACGCCACCGTCGTCTTCACGCTTGAAGTAGATGTTGAAGAACGCGGCGAAGCGGTGCCAGGCGACACCCCACGTGATGTTGCGGCCGACGACGTACAGCCAGATCATGCCGGACATCAGCTTCACGAACGCGAAGATCGACACCATCACGGCGCTCGCCGGCAGCAGCTTGGCGAGGTTCATCGTGAAGAAGTCGGTCCACGGGTTGGCGTGGCCGTAGGTCGCGATCTTGCCGGCCTTGACGAAGATCATGCCGAGGCCCTCGATGAGGACGACGGTCTCGACGAAGTACGCCGCCCGGAAGTCGGAGCCGGCGAAACGCGAGAGCCGCTCGGGCTTCCGCGGGTGGTTCAGCTGCCGGATGATGATCAGGGCGGTGATGCCGATCACGGTTCCGAGGCCGAGCAGTTCGTCGATCAGGTGGTAGACGGCGGTGTTGCCGATCAGCGGCCAGTGGAACGCCGGGTCGAAGGTCTGGCCGTAGGCCTCGAACCAGACGATCGCGCCGAGCATGAAGCCGACCATCACCAGCCAGTGGGCCCAGCCCACGGTGCGGAACTTGCTCATCCGGGTGTGTGCGACGAACTCGACGAGCATCTGCTTGAAGCGCGGGAAGAACGGCTGCCACCGATCCGGAGCCGGCTGGCCGATCCGGACGACGTTGACCATCTTCATCGCGCCACCGATGAACGAGTACCAGCACACCAGACTGAGCAGCACGCCGATCGTGCCCAACGTGATCGTCAGGGCATTCATAGGTGGCCTTTCGTGTCGGGGGCGGCCGCGGCCGCCTGGTATAAGCCCACGCATCGTAACCCGAACTAAGTTACCAGCCGGTAGCTATAGGAAGTTACCGGCCAGTAGTCTAGTCTCGCGGTGCTGCGGCGCGGTGCCTGGTGGAGGTCGACCGCGTGGGGGGCGGCCGAATTGCCGCATCGCGCCGTAGCGTGAGTGTCCGCCCACGGTAAGCGTTAAACCTTTCGACTCATTGAGTCAGGCATACCTAACGTGCGGTAACCGGTCACGCTTCGGCATCCCTACCGTCGAGTCGGGCAACAGACCGGCAACGGATTCGGCACATTCCGGACGCGACGATCCCTGTGATGTCGGTTATGATGCTGCGCGAGATGTGCTTCGCGCACCCGCGATCAGGGCCTACGGTGCGCAGGGGCGCATTGGTGTCAGAACTTGGGGGGCGTCCGTCGGGGGCGTGCGCCGAAGTCACAGAACGGAATCGAATGAAGTTCAGGAAGCTCGCCGCCGTGGCGGCGATGACCATCGCTGCCGTCGGCCTCACCGCCGGCACGTCCTACGCCGCTCCGGCGGTCACGGCACCGGAGGAGATCAACTACGAGACCAAGGCGGAGGGCGACTCCGTCGTCACCGTCATCGACGCCGGTTCGTTCGCCGTGTCCGGCGACGGCAAGAGCGTCGAGCTGCAGGACAGCGACGGCAACGCGGTCGTGAGCCTGCCGCTGGCCATCCAGCTCGGCGACCTGCAGCTGCCGTTCGAGCGGGAGATCAGCGAGGACGGCAAGACCCTCACCCTGACTCCGGTCGTCGACCCGGCCAAGGCCACCCCGGTCGACCCCGAGGACAAGGTCGCTCCGGGTCTCAACCCCGTCAGCCTGAAGCTGAACGACGTCGCGTCGCCCGAGGAGAACCTGAAGGCGCAGCAGAACTTCGCGTCGCAGCTGGGCATCGCCACCGCCGTCGGCGGTCTGACCGGCACCATCATCGGCGCAATCGTGGGCACGTTCGTCATGCCTGCCATCGGCACTGTTGCAGGTGCGGGTATCGGTGGTGTCATCGGCACCATCGTGGTCGGTGGCCCGACCCTGGTCGTCGCCGGTATTGGCCTGATCAACACCCTCATGGCGCCCCCGGGCACCACGGAGTGGGCCGAGAAGTAGTTCTCGCGCCAAAGCCACTGCGGCCCCGTCACCGTTCCGGTGGCGGGGCCGCAGTCGTTTTCTCTCGGCATCCTCAGGAGTTGAGGGTGATCAGCCGGAAAAGGTGCACCACGAGCTCGGCGGCATAGACCACCACATCGACCCCGACCAGCAACAGATCTGTTGACACCGGCCACTCACCTTCTGTCGAACCGGCCGTCAGCGGACGCCGGGATATGCAACAGTCCGGCCGCGGAACACTCCGCAGCCGGACCTCGGGACGTTCTGGATCCTAAACCGGTCGGCTGGTTTCCGATCGTCGCGCCCGGTGCGACACGCCGCACAGCACGAGGGCCCGCCTCCGGTCGGAGGCGGGCCCTCGTGGACCACTCACAGTGACGCTCTCACAGAGCGACGATCACCAGGTGCGCACGCGCAACCCGGGGTTCTCGGCGAGGACCGCGGAGATCGGCGTCGCGAACAGCTCCGGCGACTCGCCGAGCAGACCGCTGACCACGCCGGCGATCTCGCACATGCCGTACTGGCCGACGTTCGAGGCGCTGGAGATGCCCAGGGCGAGGGTGCCGGTGACGATCGTGCCGCCGCTGTCGCCCTGCAGGGCGCACAGGTTGGTGGAGAAGCCGTCCCTCAGCACCCGGTGGCCGACCTCGACGGTCTGACCCGCCGCGGTCACGACACCGCAGCTGTAGCCCGAGCGGACGCCGGACTTGCACGCGGGCGCACCGACGACGGGCTCGGCGATACCGGTGATCGGCAGCGGCGCCGCGAGCGGCACCCGCACCCCGTTGTTCTCGAACCGGCCCTGTGCCTCGGCGGTGGGCCGGATCAGGGCGTAGTCGTGGCCGTCCAGGCTGGTCTTCTCGAAGGTGCCGAGCTGCTGGCCGAGTTCCTCGCCGATCAGGTGATACACCTTCGACGCGTACTCGGTGCCGGCGGACGGCCGGTTCGGGTCGCAGTGCCCGGCGGTGATGTTGACCGGCCGGTCCGAGCCGTCGACGGCGTTGAAGCCGAGCGAGCAGCGCAGACCATCGCCGGCGCCGAGGGCGGCGTAGGCGTCCCCGCCGAACAGGGCCGTGGGGGCGGCGAGATCGGCGACGGGCTGCAGGTCTCCTGCGGCCGGCTCCGGGACGAGCGGTGCGGGCGCGAACAGCACCCGGGCGCCCTGCAGGAAGTCGGGCAGCTCGATCCCGGCGACGTTCTCGGTGCGCAGCACGACGTCGTTGTGCACGACGTCGATGGCGACGCCGCGCACCAGGTCGGCGACGGCGGGCGGCTGGGTGGCCAGCCAGTCGTTCAGCGCCTTCAGTTCGTCGCGCAGCTGCGTCTCGGTGCGGTCGGTGTCCTCGACGGTGAATCCGGCGTCCTCGGCGGCCTCGCGGGCGGCGTCGTAGCCCTCACCCTCGGTCAGCCCCACCTTCGGCGTGCCGTCCTGCTCGAGCCACACACCGGAGAACACGGCAGCGAACTGCTCCCGCGCCGTCTCGGCGAAGCGGGCCAGCTCCTGGCTGCGGGCAGCGTCCGTCAGGTACCGCTCGGGGCTCATCTGCAGGTCCCGGGCCAGCGCCTCCACGAGTTCGTTCGGCAGCGCCGTCGCCTCGATCGGGGCCGGTTCGGCCTGGGCGATGGCGGCGGCGGGGCCGAACAGCATGAGCGCTGCCGAACCGTAGACCGCTGCTCGACGGGCGAAGGAGCGTCGCATGGATGCCTTCCTCGTTGATCTCCGCGACGGTGCGCGGAGATGCCGGCCCCGGGCGGGCCGGTGCTGGACGGGACGATCATATGGGTTCGGCGGCGTGTACACCCAGCCGCGCGAACCGGTCAGGCCGCCGCGCCGGTGCGCACCCGCGCGCCGGTCTCGGCCTCGATGTCCTGGATCGCGATGCCCAGGCTGGACGTGCCGCCCTGCGGGGCGAGGACGAGGTTGGCTTCCACGCAGTCCGGGGCGCCGGAGCTGTTGGAGCCGCTGATCACCCCGAGCGCGAGGGTGCCGGTGACGATGGCGCCGCCGCTGTCGCCGGAGAGGGTGCAGGCGGTGGTCGCGAAGCCCCGGATCGTGGTGCTCGTGCCGTCGGCGCGGACCAGCTGGGTCTCGATCCGGTCGGCGGCGACGATGCCGCACGTGAAGTACGACGACTGCCCGGACTTGCACACCGGGGCACCGGCGACGGGCGCCGCGGTGCCGGTGACGGTGAGCGTCGAGCCGTTGCCGCCGCGGATCACGGGCCGGTTCAGGCCGACGTCCACGCCCGCCTGGTCGAGGCCGATGATGCCGTAGTCCAGGGTGCTGCCCTCGCCGACGGTCGAGCGGGTGAACGCGCCGATCTTCACGCTCTCGTCGATGTTCTCCCGGTTGGGCAGGTAGACGGTGGAGCCGCCGTCCTCGCGGGCGACCGCGTCGCAGTGGCCGGCGGTGATGTTGACGGCCGACCCGTCGGCGTCGACGGCGTTGAAGCCGAACGAGCACACGCCGATGCGGTCGAGCGGCGTCGAGCGGACGTCGCCGTCGGCGGTGATGTAGGTGTCGCCCCCGAGCGGGCCCGGCTCGTTCGGCGGCTGGCCGGGGGTGAGCATGACCTGGACGTTGGCGATGAGCGTCGGCAGGTTCAGGGCGCGGCCGGCGGGGCTGTTGGCGATGTCGACGATCAGCCGGTTGTTGAACACGTCGATCGACGTCGAGTTCACCTGGGAGGCCAGTTCGCGGGGCAGCGCGGCGACCCAGCGGTTCAGCTCGGCGAGGGACCGCTCGAGCCCGTCCGCGGACACCGGCGCGACGGTGACGTGGTAGCCGTCGTTCTCGGCCTGCCGGGCAGCGTCGGGGTTGGTGACCGCGACGACGGGCTTACCGTCGGTGCCCAGCCATGCCCCGGCGAAGTCGTCCGGCCGTTCGGCGCGGAAGGTGCGCGCGTAGTCCGCGAGTTCCTGGGCGCGTTCGGACCGCTCGAGGTACTCGTCGGCGCTGATCTTCAGGTCCCGGCTGATGGCCTCGACGAGTTCGGCGGGCAGCTGATCCACCGGCAGCTGGTCGGCCGGGGCCGCGTGGGCGGTCGCGGCGAGCGGCCCGGCCAGCAGCAGCGCCGACGCCGCAGCGACGACGACACGGCGGACGGTGGTACGAGCAGCGGCGCGCGACGCCGACGAGTAACGCATGGGGGCCCTTCGAGAATGTGTTGACGGGTTTCGTGCGTGATCGTGCCGCGGGAGCGAGCACGACCGTGTGACAGCGTACGGGACGGTTGGTCTCACTCCGGTGCCTCGGAACCGGTGGTGTCCGTTGGGTCCGGTTCCGTGGTTCCGGTGGGCGTGGACGTGACCGTCGTGGTCGGCGCGACGGTCGTGGTGGCGGTGGGGGTCGTCGTCCGGGTGGGCCGGTCCCGTTCCCGGGTGGCCGCGCTCGTGGTGGGTTCGGCCGTGGTCGAACGCGTGGTGGTGGGTGCCGGGCGGGATGTGGTGGACCGGGTCGACGGGGCGACCGCGGCCGCGGGCAGCGGCTCGGTGACGGCGGGCCACGAGTCGACGGGCCCCGAGTCGACGGCGACCGGCGCCGCGTCGGGGGTGGTCGCCGGGGCGGCGGTGGTACCGGTCGGTGTCCCGGTGGTCGACGGCACCTGCACGGCGCTCGACAGCGACTCGTAGGCGGCGCCCGCTTCCCGCACGGGGGTCTCCGCCGGGGTGTCCCGCAGCGAGAACACCAGGGCACCCATTCCCACGAGCAGCGCGACGGCTGCCGCGACGGCGCCGCTGACGACGAGCCGGTTGGGTGGGACGCGGTCCGGCTCGGCGGATCCCCGGTCGGTGACGGTCGCCGCGACGGCGGGGCCGGCGTCGGCACGGGGTTCGGGGGCGACACGGGGTTCGGGGGCGACACGGGGTTCGGGGGCGGCAGGGGGCTCGAGCGGTGTGCGTGCGGCGGCGGCCGAGCGGACCGCCGGGATGATCCGGGTGGCGCCGACCATGTCCGCCGATCCGGCCGCGGCCGCGAGCGCCGCGCCCCGCACCACCGTGTGCTGCGGCTGCGGCGGCAGCACGCACCGCACGCCCATCCCGGCCTTCACGGCCTGCGCGACGAGCTGTGCCGCCGACGGGTCCACGGGGTCCTCGGTGCTGATCACGACGGCATCGAGGTTGCTGACGAGCCAGCCGAACGCGCCGAGCGCGGCCGACAGCTGCGCGGGCACCGACGGGGCGTCGCCCTCCGGATAGCGGAACGCGCGGCCTGCGGCGACACCGGAACGCACGAGCGTCACCGTCGATCCGCCGGCGTCGAGGTGATAGACGGCGACGAGCCGGCCGCTCTGCTGCGCGACCCGCGCCTCGAACCACGCCGCGACGGCCTCGGCGTCGGAGATGAGGGCGACGTGCCGCAACCCGACGTAGTCGAGGGCGTTGCGCAGCACCGCGACGGTGGCCGGGGACCATTCGGTGGGATGCGCGGCGGCCACCGTCGCCGGCGCGTCGCCGACCAGGGGCGCGGCGTCGGCGAGGAGGCATTCCATCGCGGTCGCCACGAGGTCCTCGGCGCGGGAGAGCGCACCGTCCTCGGCGCGCACCCCGGCCGGGTCGCCCACACGGTCGACGAAGCCGGAGAAGGAGCTGCACTCGCCGGCACCGGGGTCGCGGACGCCGAGTGTGGCCGTGCCGTCGGAGTGCAGGTGCAAGTGGGTGAGGCGTTCGACCGGTTCGGGGTCGGGACGGATGCCCTCGGCGGAGGTGACGGCCACGGCGGACACGGTGGTGCCGACTTTCAGGCCCACGCCTACGGACATGCGGAAGTCCCCCCGTTCCCACTGGTTGCCGGTTGCCGAGCCTCGGCCCCGTGCCCGAGCGCGCGGAGCATCGAGATGAGCTCCGATCGCGAGCCGGCGCCGAGCCGCCGCCGGATGCGCGCGACGTGATGCTCGACAGTCTTCGCGGAAATGTACAGGCGGGACCCTACTTCGCGGTAGGTCAGTCCGGCGACGACGAGGTCGGCGACCTCCGCCTCCCGATCCGACAGGGGACTCGGGGCCATCGGCGCGGCGGCAGCGGGCGCCGGCGCGGGGGAGCGCGGCGCGGCCGACGGGTGCCGCACCGCCCGTGCGACCTGCAGCAAGGCCGTCGCCGTCGCGGTGTCGCCCACCCGCAACGCGGCCTCGCCGGCCAGTCGTGCCCCGTCCCAGGGCAGGCCGATCGCGGCAAGTGACTCCGCCGCCGCCTGCACCCGCGCCGGATCGGCGTCGCCCTGCAGCACCCGCAGCCACGCCTGCCCGGCCCGCGCCAGGGCGGCCGCGTAGGCGGTGGACTCCGCCGCCGACCCGAGCGCGCGGGCGTGCGGCAACAGCTCCGCGGGCCGGTCCGCGGCGATGGCCGCCTGCACCCCGTACCAGTGCAGCGTCGCGCCCCACAGCGGCGGTTCACCGAGGGTCGACAGGAGCTCCTGCGCCTGAGCGACCAGATGGGCGATGCGGTCGGCCTCGCCGAGCCGGACCGCTGCGAGCCACAACTCGCCGAGGGGCAGCAGGCTCAGCAGGTCCACCGAGTATGCGGCCACCACGCCCTGCGCCGCGGTCCAGGCGGCGGTCAGCGCGCCGACGTCGCCGCCGCGGCGGGCCAGGCCCACCCGCAGCCCGTGCAGGAACAGCTGGTCCCGCTGCTCGGTCGCCGAGGGGGCGAGCTCGTCGGCGGCGGCCGTGGCCACCGGCAGGTCCCCGCCGATCAGCGCCGTCCACGCCGCGAGCAGGCGGTGCCGCACGGACGGCACGGTGCTGGGGCGGCCGAGCACGGCGGCGGCATGGACGAGTTCGCCGGAATGCAGGCACAGCAGTGCCGTGACCGCCTCCGGGGTGTCCGGCAGCAGCCGCGTCCGGTCGCCGGTGCCGTGCACGGACAGGGCCCGCGTGAGGCTGTTCATCGCGACGCGCCCGTCGCCACCGACGGACTCGCGCAGGCCGGCGGCCAGCAGCTGCGCCGCCGCCGCGGACGACGTCGGTGCCGGCGCAGCCGTGCCGAACCGGGCAGCGGCGCCGGGACGGCCCGCGGCGAGCAGCACCGTCGCGGCGACGGGCGCATCGGCACCCGCGCGCTCGGGTCCGAGCCACTCGTACAGATCCGCGCTGCGACCGAGCATGCCGCGGCGCGCGGCGACGGTCGCGGCGATGCGGGTCGCGGCGGTCAGCTCGTCGCCGGGCAGGGTTGCGGCCCGGTCGAGCAGCCGATCGGTGAGCTGTGCGGCGGTGGCGAGATCACCGGCGAGCCCGGCGGTCTCGGCGCGGCGCACATCGAGCGCGTCGGCGTCGGCACCGGCGCGGATCGCGGCGTCGTACAGCGGGAGGGCCTGCGCGGGCGCGGCCTCGGCGGCGAGCATCACGAGACGGTCCGCGAGACGGGCGTCGGCCACGCCCGCGTCGGCGAGCGCGCGGGCGGTGTCGGCGGACAGCAGCCCCGCGTCGAGACGCAGCGCCGCCAGCCGGTGCGCGAGCGTGCGGACGCCGTGGGATCCGAGGACGGTGGCGGGCACCGCGGCGGCCGCGGGGATCGGGACGTCGCCGTCGACGGTGAGCAGGCCACTGGCTCGCGCGGCGTCGACGAGCTCCCGCGCGCGGTCCGCCTCGACGCCGAGGACGGAGGCGACCTCGAGCGGATCGAGGGTGCCGCCGAGAGCGGCGAGGACCAGCACCCGGGGCAGGTCCGGGTCGCCACCGGCGAGCCGGTCCCGGACGCGGGCCGCGGCGGCCCGTCGGGGATCGGTGCCGTCGCGCAGTGCCACGAGGGCCGCGTCCACGACGTCGCGGGTCCCGCCGGTCAGGCGGTGCACCGCGCGGATCGGTTCCGGACGCGGCGTGAGTCCGAGAGTCGCTGCCCGACCGGCGATTTCGCGTGGGCTGAGGGGGCGCAGTTCGACGAGCGCCGAGTGCGCGCCGAACGCGGACGACAACGCGCGCAGATCGCTGCGGTGAGGCCGCGGCTCCGTCGCGACGACCACCGCCCGCTCGCCGCGCCGCACCTGCTCGGCGAGCGCGAGGACGGACTCGGCGGGCAGGGTGTGTGCGTCGTCGACCACCAGCGCCGACGTCGCGGGCGAATCCGGATCGGTGCCGACGGTGAGGCCCCGATCGGCGAGCGTCTGCCGCACCGAGGACAGCAACGCGGACTTGCCGCTGCCGGCGGGACCGGCGAGCAGCAGCCGGGGCGGACTCGCGGCGACGGCGTGCGCGACGTCGCGCGGCAGGGAAACGGGTTGCGGCATCGGTCAGTTGCCGAGAAGTCCGCCGACGCCGTCGACGACGCCACCGACGGCGCCGCCGACCCCTTCGACGACACCGCCGACCGCGTTGCCGGCGCCGCCGACGACCGCACCGGCACCCTCACCGGCACCGCCGAGGGCATCACCGACCTGGGAACCGTAGTTCGGGGCGGGCGCCGGCGCGGGAGCCGGGGCGGGGGCGGGAGCCGGGGGAGGGGTCGTCGTGGGGACGGGGGCGACGGTGCCCGGTGCGACGGTGCCCGGGGCGACGGCGCCGGGGGCCGGTGCGCCCGGCGCCGCACCGGGCGCGGTGGTGCCCGCGGGAACGGACCCGGCAGGGGCGACGGTCCCGGGCGCCCCGGGCGTCGCCGCCGTGGCCGCGGCCCGCGTGCCCGGTGTCGTCGCGGGCACGGCACTGCTCGTGCCGGAGCCGGTGGTCGCGGTCGTCGCCGGCCCCCCGGCCGAGGCGGGGGTCGCGCCCGGGACGGTCGCGGAAGTGGCGGCGCCGACGCCGGCCTCCGAGGCGTCGGACGTGCCGAGCGTCCCCACCGCGAGACCACCCGCACCGAGCAGAACGAGCGCAGCGGCCGCGGCCCCCGCGAGCACGTAGCGCCGCGACCGGGAGGGAGCCGGAGCCGCCGCGGCGGCCGGAGCCGGGGCGGGGACGACGGCCGGGCGGACCGGCGAGATCGCCTCGGTCGGCCGGGCGGTCGTCACCGGCAGCACGGTGGTGGGCACATCGTCGTCCACCGGGGCGGCGACCGCGGTTCCCGCCCGTGGCTGGGCCGCCCCGAGGGCCGCCGTGTGGGCCGGATGCGGCCCGGCCACCACCGCGACGCCCAGCTCCGCCGAGAGCAGCTCGGCGACGAGAGGGATCGCGCCGCCGCCACCGGTGAGCAGCACCCGCCCCACATCCGACGGCTCGACCCCGGCCCCGCGCAGCGCCTCGTGCACCAGCGCCGTCGACGCCTGCAGCGGGCCGCGGGCCAGTTCCTCGAACTCGTCGCGTACGAGACGCACGTCCCGCCGCACCCCGGGCAGATCGATCGCGACGACCGTCTCGGTGTCGGTCGACAGCTGCTCCTTCGCGGCTCTCGACCGGGTACGCAGCTCCGCCAGCGCCGCCGTCATCGGCGCGGCGAACGGATCGAAGTCGGGGACGTCGTCGCGCACGGTGTCCAGCAGATGGGTGGTGACCAGATGGTCGAGGTGACCGCCGCACACGTCCTCGCTCGCGATCGGACGGCCGAGAAGAACCGGTTCGGCGCCGGTGCGCACCACCGAGACGTCGAGCGTGCGGGCGCCCAGGTCGTAGACGACGACCACCCCGTCGCCGAGGGGACCCCGGGTGGCCTCGAGCCAGCGCACCGCGGCGATCGGCTCGGGCATCAGCGTCACGTCCGCGAGCCCCGCCCGCGACAGGGCCTCGCGCAGCGCGTCGACGGTGTAACCGGCCCAGGTCGCCGGATGCGCCACCGTGATCGCGGGGGCCTCCGGCAGGTCGAGCGAGGCCTCGTGCACCAGGCAGCCGATCGCCGTCGCGGTCAGGTCCGCCCCGGAGTACGACGCTCCGTTGTCGGCGAGCACACCGACGGGATCCCCGACGCGGCTCACGAAGTCGGTGAACACCAGCGCCCCCGGGGCGGCCGGCCGGTGACCGAGGTGCGGCGCGTCGTCGGGGGGAAGGTGCAGTTCGCTGGCACGGGACAGGACGACCGGACGGTACGTGTCGGCGCGATCGAACGCGGTGGCCGCCACCGAATCCGCCGAACCGATCGTGACTCCGAGCCCTGCTGCCATGTCGTTTCGCTCCCTGTTCGGGGCGGACGTATCCGCCGTGTCGCGTTGAATGTCGTAATCGGACACGATGTCGTTAGCCCGATACGAGACCTTCGACCCTGGTGCGGGGGCGATCCCCCTGTCCGCCCCGATCCCCTAATGCGCACCCCCGTACGGGCCCCGGACCGAGGGGGGTCTCGGCCCCCTTGGGCGGGGGACCGGCCGTTCGTAGCGTGAATCGCAGAACACCGACCCCAGGAGATGCGATGTCCACCAACGCTGTGCTCGACTTCATCCTCAGCCTGCTGCGCGACGACGAGGCCCTCGCCCGCTACTGCGCGAACCCCGACGCCGCCCTGGCCCAGGCCGGGCTGGCCGACGTGTGCCACGCCGACATCGTCGCCGTCGCGCCCCTCGTCGCCGACAGCGGACTGTTCGCGGGCACGGCCGCAGAGCTGACCGCGGCGCTCGGCGGGGTGGCGGGCGCGGCCGGCGCCATCGGAGCCGGTGCGGCCGGTGCCATCGGGGCCGGTGCGGCCGGTGGTCTCGCCGGGGGTCTGGCCGGCGGTGCGGGTCTCGGTCTCGCCGGCGGTGCGGGGCTCGGCCTCGCGGGTGCCGTCGGCAGTGGCCTCGGCGGCGGCCTCGGTATCGACACCGACTTCGCGGCCGAGCTGGCCGCCGGCCTCACCGGCACACTGGGCGCGGCCCTGGAACTCGGCGGTGATCTCGGTGCCGCCCTCGGCGCGGCGTTCGGCGCGGCCCTCGGCGCGGGCGGTGCCCTCGGCGGCATCGGTTCCGGTGCCCTGGACCTGGCGGGCGACCTGGACCTGGGCGCGGTGCTCTCCGGGGCACTCGCCGGCGGTCTCGGACTCGATGCCGCAACCGGGGTCGTCGCGGACCTGGGCGCAGCGCTCGATGCGGCGCTCGGCGCCACGGCCGGGACGGCGCTCGACCTGTCCGGTGCACTCGAGGCCGCCTTCGGGGTCGGTGGCGAGCTCGGCGGCCAGCTCGGCGGGGCGCTGGGCGGGCTGCTCGACACGGCACTCGCCGCGGGCGGCGACTTCTCCGCCGCCGTCGAGGCGGCCCTCGCCGGAGGCGCGGACCTCGCGACGGCCGTCGGCGCGACCCTCGGCGGCACGCTCGGGCTGGGCACCGAACTCACCGCGCAGCTCGGCGGCGCCCTCGACTCCGTCCTCGAACTCGGAACCGGCCTCGCCGGCGGTCTGGACCTCGGCGGCGGTCTCGACGCCGTCACCGGCGTGACCGCCGGACTCGGTGCCTCCCTGTCGGCTCTGCTCGAGGCCGGCGGCTCCGTCGCCGGTGATCTCGGCGGCACGCTCGGCGCCGTGCTCGAGGCCGGCGCCGACGGGGGGCTCGTCGGGGGCATCGACCTCGGCGCCCTCCTCGGCGGCGACGCCGCCGGCGACCTGGACCTCGGCACCGCGGTCGGCGGGTTGCTCGGCGGCGCGCTCGGCCTCGAGAACTCCGCCACCCTCGAACTCGGCAACGCCCTCGACGTCGCGCTCGACCTGTCCGCATCCGTCGAATCGAGCGCCGACGGCACCCTGTCCGCGGTGCTCGCCTCCGCGTTCTCCGTCGGCGGGGAGGCCGGCGCGAATCTCGGTTCCGCGCTCGGTGGCGTGCTCGAGGCGGGCCTCGGTGGCGTGCTCGAGGCGGGCCTCGGTGGCACCGTCGACTCCACCGTGGACCTCGGTTCGCAACTGGCCACCACCATCGGCGGTGGGCTCGGCGTCGACGCCGACCTGACCGGTCAGCTCGGCTACGCCCTCGACGGTGCGCTCGACCTCGGCGGGCAGCTCGCCGGTGGCGGCGAGGCGGCAGGTGATCTGGCCGGTGGTCTGACGGGTGGGCTCGACGGTGCGGCGGATCTGGGTGCGGGCCTCGGTGGGGGTCTGGCCGGTGGTCTCGGCGGTGCGGTGGATCTGGGTGCGGGTCTCGGTGGGGGTCTGGCCGGTGGTCTCGGCGGGGCGGCCGATCTGGGTGGCGAGCTGGCCGGTGGTCTGGCCGGTGGTCTCGGCGGTGCGGTGGATCTGGGTGCGGGTCTCGGTGGGGGTCTGGCCGGTGGTCTCGGCGGTGCGGTGGATCTGGGTGCGGGTCTCGGTGGGGGTCTGACCGGTGGTCTCGGCGGAGCGCCCGACCTGGGCGGCGAGCTGGCCGGTGGCCTGGCCGGTGCGACCGACCTGGGCGGCAGCCTCGGCGCCGGCCTCGACGGCGCCGCGGGCGGCGCGTCGCAGGTCGGGGGCGCCGTCACCGGCGGTGTCGAGGGCGCCGTCACCGGCGGTGTCGAGGGAGCCACCGACGCCGGCGGCTCGCTCGGTGCCGGCCTCGGCGGTACGGCCGAGAGCACCGCGCAGCTCGGCGGCCAGCTCTCGGGCACCGCCGACGGCGCGACCGGTGCCTGGTCGTCCATCGACGCCGGTGACGCCTTCGGCAGCGCCGGCGGCACCGGTGGCCTGTTCGGTTCCGCCGAAACCGGTGCCGACTTGCACGGTGGGATCGACGCCGGCGCCGGCGCGGACACCGACCCGGACTTCGACACCTTCCTCGGCTGACCCACTCTGCACGGACCCCGATGCCGGCCCCGCGTGCACCACGCGGGGCCGGCGTTCTTCGCAGAGGACATAATCTCGGTGCAGCCCGCACTCCGACAGAAGGCGAGTCGAAGCGATCACCATGCACACGTCCTCCGCAGATGCCGCCGCTCGCCGCGCGGCCCTCGTCGAACTGATCGACGCGGCCGCCGAACACATCCGCGCCGCCGAGCGCGGAGACCTCGCCACCAGGCTCGAGGCGGCGCGCACCCGCGTCGTCGACCCGCGCCTGCGGGTCGTCGTCGTCGGCCAGCTCAAACAGGGCAAGAGCCAGTTCGTGAACTCGCTCCTCAACCTCGAGGTGTGCTCGGTCGGCGACGACGAGACCACCGCCGTCCCCACCGTCGTGCAGAACGCGGACCGCACCTTCGCCGAACTCGTGCTCGCCGAGCCCGGCCGCGATCCCGTCCGGGTGGACCTGCCCGTCGACGAGCTGCAGCGCGTCACGCCCGCCACGCCGCGCGCGGGCGGGCGCGAGGTGCTCCGCCTCGAGGTGAACGTGCCGAGCCCACTGCTGGCCGACGGCCTCGTCCTCGTCGACACACCCGGCGTCGGCGGGCACGGAAACCCGCACGCCGCAGCAACATTGGGCCTGCTTCCGGCCGCAGACGCCGTGTTCGTCGTCTCCGACGCCAGCCAGGAGTTCACCGAGCCGGAACTGAGCTTCCTGCGGCAGGTGCTGCAGCTGTGCCCCGCCGCGGCGGTGCTGATCACCAAGACGGACCTGTACCCGCACTGGCGCGAGATCGTCGCCGCGGACCGTGGGCACCTGCAGCGCGCGGGCCTCGACGTGCCCCTGCTGCCCGTCTCGTCGCTGCTGCGCAGTCACGCCCTGCGCCTCGACGACGCGTCGCTGCACGAGGAGTCGGGCTTCGAATCGGTCTACGGGTTCCTCCGCGAGCGGGTCGTCGCGCGCGGCGCCGACGTCGCCAGGCGTTCCGTCGCGCTGGATGTGAAGTCGGTCGTCGAGCACGTCGCCCTGAGCCTGGGCAGCGAGCTGGCGGCGCTGCGCGATCCCGAGACCGGTGCGGCGGCCGTCGCGGAGCTGCAGCGGGCCAAGGCCGCCGCGGAGGCGCTGCGCACGCGGGCCGCCCAGTGGCAGCAGACCCTGGCCGACGGGATCGCGGACCTCGCCGCCGACATCGACCACGACCTGCGGGACCGGCTGCGCCGCGTCACCCGCGAGGCCGAAGCCACCGTCGACGAATGCGACCCGGGCGAGGAATGGCCGCGGATCGGGGAATGGCTCGGTGAGCAGGTCGCCGAATCCGTCGGCGACAACTTCGTGTGGGCCCACGAGCGTTCGGTGTGGCTCGCCGAGGTCGTCGCCGG
Organism: Rhodococcus sp. DMF-1; assembly: GCF_021441945.1. NCBI lineage: Bacteria > Bacillati > Actinomycetota > Actinomycetes > Mycobacteriales > Nocardiaceae > Rhodococcus > Rhodococcus sp. DMF-1. The sequence goes on along the minus strand of NZ_CP090442.1, from coordinate 3,220,520 downwards.
GCACTTCGCCGACAGCGGTGCCGTGGACCTGCCGGACCTGCACCTCGGCGACCTGGAGGGGCTGCTCGAGCCCGTCTCCCGGCTCTCGGACCTCGAATCGGGCCGCATCGGTGTCGGCCAGAAGATGCTCGTGGGAATGAAGGGCTCCTACGGCGGCGTGCTCATGTTCGGGCTGATCACCACGCTCATGGGTATGGCCCTGGTCAACCCGATCTCCGTCGGCGCGGGAGTTGTGCTCGGCACCAAGGCCTATCGCGACGACAAGCAGGCACGCATCGTCAAACGCCGGGCCGACGCGAAGGTCGCCATCCGCAAGTTCACCGACGACGTCGGCTTCCAGGTGGGCAAGGAGTCGAAGGACCGGCTCCGGCTGATTCAGCGCCAGCTGCGCGACCACTTCACCGAGCTGGCCGAGCAGACGTTGCGGTCGCTGTCCGAGTCGCTGCGCGCCGCGCAGGAGGCCGCGACGGTCGAGGAAGCGCAGCGGCAGCGCCGCGTCGCCGAACTCGAGACGCACGTGCGTGCGCTGACCGCGCTGCGCGAACGGGCCGCACAGCTGGCCGGGGCCGACGCGTGAGTGTCGAGCAGGCCCGCGAGCTCGTCGCGGCCGCGCGTGCCCGGTACGGAAGCGACCCGCGCGCTGCCGAGCAGCTCGCGCTGTGCGCGGCGCGGCTCGAACAGCCGCTGCGCGTCGCGCTCGCCGGGTCCCTCAAGGCCGGCAAGTCGACGCTGCTCAACGCCCTCGTCGGGCAGGACATCGCCCCCACCGATGCCACCGAGTGCACGCGCGTCGTCACGTGGTACCGCAGCGGCTCGACCCCCTCGGTCACCGCCCACTACGACGGCGACCGGATCCTGCCGGTGCCGGTGCAGCGCCGCGACGGCCGGCTCACCTTCGATCTCGGAGAGCTGACCGCGGACCGGGTGGACCGGATCGACGTCGAATGGCCGGCCAGTGCGCTGTCCCAGACCACGATCATCGACACGCCGGGCACGTCGTCGCTGTCACAGGACGTCTCGGCCCGGACGTTCGAACTGCTGACCCCCGACGACGACGCCTCCGGCGCCGACGCCGTCGTCTACCTGATGCGCACCCTCGGGGCCGCCGACGTGCAGTTCCTCGGCCGGATCGGCCAGCACGTGGGCGGCGAATCCGGGCCGCTCGGCGTGATCGGTGTGGTCTCCCGCGCCGACGAGGTCGGCGCGGGCCGCATGGACGCGATGATGTCGGCCAAGGAGGTTGCGGCCCGGTTCGCGGGTGAGCTCGAGCGCACCGGACTGTGCCAGGCCGTCGTGCCGGTCGCGGGGCTGCTCGCGCTGGGCGCGCGGACGTTGCGGCAGAGCGAGTTCGCCGCGTTCGAGGCGCTCGCGCAGGTGCCGTCGCAGGACCTTCAGGTGGCGATGCTGTCGGCGGATCGGTTCGCCCGCCCCGACATCACGCTGCCCGTCGATCCGGGCACCCGGGCGCACCTCGTCGACCGGTTCGGCCTGTTCGGGATCCGCATGGCCGTCACGCTGATCGGTCTCGGGGTGCGGGACTCGCCGACGCTGGCCGCGGAGCTGGTGGCGCGCAGCGGGCTCGACGAGCTGCGCCAGGTGATCGACGTGCAGTTCGGGCAGCGCGCCGATCAGCTCAAGGCCCATTCGGCGCTGATGTCGCTCGAACGGGTCCTGCGCGCCCACCACGACGGCCCCCTGCTCGCCTCCGTGCAGCGGCTGCTCGCCGACGTCCACGGTTTCACCGAGCTGCGCCTGCTCGGCCGCCTGCGCTCGACCCGGGTCACCCTGAGCGAGGACGACGTGCTCGAACTGCAGCGCCTGATCGGCGGTTTCGGTATCGGCCCGGCCCAGCGCCTGGGTCTCGCGCCGGATGCGACCGTCGCCGAGATCCACGCCGCGGGCGTCGCCGCCGTCCGCACCTGGCGCGCCCGGGCCGAGCACCCCCTGCTCGACCGGTTCACCGCGAACGCGTGCAGCGTGGCGGCCCGCAGCGGCGAGGGCATCCTCGCCGACGTCGCAGGCTGATGCGCGCGTCGGTGCCTCTTGCGCGCGTAAGAACAAGCGCAAGAGGCACTTTCGCGCGCAAGGCTTGGGGGCTTCAGCGTCGCGCCCGCTGTGCCGCCTGTTCGAACCGCGCCTGCACGACATGGAAACGGAACAGATCCGGCCACGTCCATCGGATCATTTCGAAACCGAGCTGCCGGATGGCATCCTCCCTCAGCTTCTCCCGGCGGACGATCTCGGCGGTCGCACCGGGCTCGTCGGCACCGTACTTCCCCATGCCGTCGAACTCGCCGGCGATTCCCTCCCAGTAGAAGTCGGTGCGCGCGACGAACCGGCCGTCGCCGGTCCGCAGCTCGTGCTGCAACTGCGGCCGGGGCATTCCGGCGTCGCGCACCCGCAGCCTGCTCAGCGATTCACCGGGACTTTCGCTGCGTCCGTCCAGGAAGGGCACCACCCGCCGTGCGGAGGCGATTCCGGCCTTCGTCCCCGCAGCTGCCAGGGCGACGGACAGCGCGCCGGGGTCGACGCGACGCAACCGCAGTGCCGAATCGCCGATCACCGTGGCGTGGTCCGAGGGCAGGGTGCGAGCCAGATCGACGACGGTGCGGGCGGCGGAGGTGACCGGTAGTCCGTCGCACGTGGCGATCTCGTCGGCCCCGTACCCGCCGACGTGGACGTGCAGGTGGGGGGTCCGGCGACCGCCCGACGTGCGCCCGCGGGTGACGTGCACGCGGGAGAGGTCCACGTTCCACAGGTCGAAGCCGTGGAGGACGGCGGCCGAGACGTGGCTGAAGACCGCGTCGGCGTCCAGCGCGGGGGCCAGGGCCTGCACGCGCAGCCGGTGCCGGTCGACGTCGTCGAGGCCGTCGGTCTCGTGCCGCCGAAGATAGACGCCGGGAGCGATCCTGCGCAGGCGTCCCGTGCGCAGCGCGTTGCGTAGTTCGGTGGGTGTGTGTCCGGACGCGAGCAGGTCCGCACGTCGTAGTGGTGTCGGGTCGTTCATGCCGACCAGAGTGGGGTGGACATCCGTCGGTCGCGCGCGCTCGGCGGCGTGCGGGCCGGATCTGTGGATGAAGCCGCCGGTTGTGGACAACTCCTTGCGCGCGTCGCTGCCTCATGCGCGGGTGAGAACGCGCGCATGAGGAACTTTCGCGCGCGACGAGCAGTGGGGTCAGCGACGCCAGGTCGCGACCGCGCCGACGACGGTGAGCCCGGCCCACAGCAGGGGAGCCCACAGCAGGACGCCGGCGGTGGCGTCGCCGGCGTCGGCGAGGACGCTGCGGGCGGCGACGGCCGTGACGACGGTGGCGACGGAGACGACGGCGAGTGCGGGGCGGGCCCAGGGTCGGCCGCGGCGCAGGAGCTCGAGGAAGACGGCGGCGACCGCGACGAGGAGCAGGCCGGCGGCGGCGAAGCCGGCGAGGGTGAGGGCGACGGTGTCGGCGATGCTCGCGGCGGTGGTGCCGGGGTTGGCGCTCCGCAGCGACTGCTCGAGGGCGTCCCGGACGGATTCACGGTCGAGGTAGACGGCGCCGAGGAGTCCGGCGAAGACGACGAACGACAGGCCCCAGGCCGAGACTGTGGCGCCGACGCGGGGGCCGGGGGTGTCGGCGGTGCGGAGCGGGGTGACCGAGAACTCGGGGCGAGGCGGCTGCGGGCGTGTGCTCACTCCGGGATCGTAGCCTTCGGCATTTTGTGTGATCCGAGTCACGAAGGGAACAACCCGCGGTGGTGTGCCGTTGGAGAAAGCAGACAACTTGAGTGACAGCGACTCAACTTTGACTTGACTGGGGCTTCCGGACGGGTGCAAGCTTGAGTCGACTGCGCTCAGCTGAGTCGGATCGGCTCAGGTTGTGCATGAACACCCATGTGGCACGGATGTGTCGCAGCGAAGAATGGAGAAGCACTATGGCTCGTGCGGTCGGTATCGACCTCGGAACCACCAACTCCGTCGTTTCCGTGCTGGAGGGCGGCGAGCCCGTAGTGGTCGCCAACTCCGAGGGATCGCGCACCACCCCATCGGTCGTCGCGTTCGCCAAGAACGGCGAGGTGCTGGTCGGCCAGCCCGCCAAGAACCAGGCGGTCACGAACGTCGATCGCACCATCCGCTCGGTCAAGCGCCACATCGGCACCGACTGGACCGTGGAGATCGACGGCAAGAAGTACACCTCCCAGGAGATCAGCGCGCGCACGCTCATGAAGCTCAAGCGCGACGCCGAGGCCTACCTCGGTGAGGAGATCACCGACGCCGTCATCACCGTCCCCGCCTACTTCGAGGACGCACAGCGGCAGGCCACCAAGGAAGCCGGGCAGATCGCCGGCCTGAACGTCCTGCGCATCGTCAACGAGCCCACGGCCGCTGCCCTCGCCTACGGCCTGGACAAGGGTGAGAAGGAACAGACCATCCTGGTCTTCGACCTCGGCGGCGGCACCTTCGACGTGTCCCTGCTCGAGATCGGCGACGGCGTCGTCGAGGTCCGCGCGACCTCCGGCGACAACCACCTCGGCGGTGACGACTGGGATCAGCGCGTCGTCGACTGGCTGGTCGAGAAGTTCAAGGCGCAGCACGGCGTCGACCTGACCAAGGACAAGATGGCCCTGCAGCGTCTGCGTGAGGCCGCGGAGAAGGCGAAGATCGAGCTGTCGAGCTCGCAGTCGACGTCCATCAACCTCCCGTACATCACGGTCGACGCGGACAAGAACCCGCTGTTCCTCGACGAGCAGCTCTCGCGCAGCGAGTTCCAGAAGATCACCTCCGATCTCCTCGACCGCACCCGCGCGCCGTTCCAGCAGGTCATCAAGGACGCCGGCATCTCCGTCAAGGACATCGACCACGTCGTCCTGGTCGGCGGCTCGACCCGTATGCCTGCCGTCACCGACCTGGTGCGTGAGCTGACCGGTGGCCGTGAGCCCAACAAGGGCGTGAACCCGGACGAGGTCGTCGCCGTCGGCGCCGCCCTGCAGGCCGGCGTCCTCAAGGGCGAGGTCAAGGACGTGCTGCTGCTCGACGTCACCCCGCTGTCCCTCGGCATCGAGACCAAGGGCGGCGTGATGACCAAGCTCATCGAGCGCAACACCACCATCCCGACCAAGCGGTCGGAGACCTTCACCACGGCCGACGACAACCAGCCGTCGGTGCAGATCCAGGTCTTCCAGGGTGAGCGCGAGATCGCGGCGCACAACAAGCTGCTCGGCTCGTTCGAACTCGGTGGCATCGCCCCGGCTCCGCGCGGCGTCCCGCAGATCGAGGTGACCTTCGACATCGACGCCAACGGCATCGTGCACGTCACCGCGAAGGACAAGGGCACCGGCAAGGAGAACACGATCAAGATCCAGGAGGGCTCCGGCCTCTCCAAGGAGGAGATCGACCGGATGATCAAGGACGCCGAGGCGCACGCCGAGGAGGACCGCAAGCGTCGCGAGGAGGCCGAGGTCCGCAACCAGGCCGAGTCGCTCGTGCACCAGACCGAGAAGTTCCTGCAGGAGAACGAGGACAAGGTCGCTGCCGACGCCAAGGGCAAGGTCGAGTCCGCGATCAAGGAGACCAAGGACGCGCTCGCCGGCACGGACATCGCCGCGGTGAAGACCGCCGTCGAGAAGCTCGCGACGGAGTCGCAGGCCCTCGGTCAGTCCCTGTACGAGTCGCAGGCCGCCGACGCGGGTGCTGCCGCCGGTGACGGCGCGGCTGCGGGCTCGGACGACGTCGTCGACGCCGAGGTCGTCGACGAGCCGACCGACTCGGAGAAGAAGTGACGGCGGGGCAGCCCGAGCAGGAGCCGGTGACCGTCACCGACAAGCGTCGGATCGACCCCGACACCTTCGAGGTTCGCGACCCGGACGCCGGGTCGCAGCCTGTGGAGGAGACGGACACCGAAGCTTCGGCTGCGGGAGAACACGAGGAGGCCGCGCTCGCGGCCGAGCCGTCGCCCGAATCGGCTCAGCTGGCCGAGCGCACCGCGGATCTGCAGCGCCTCACCGCCGAGTACGCCAACTACCGGCGTCGGGTGGAGCGCGAGCGGGTGGTCACGACCGAGGCGGCCAAGGCCTCGGTGGTCACCCAGCTGCTCGACGTCGTGGACGACCTCGACCGGGCCCGCGCGCACGGCGACCTCGAGCAGGGGCCGCTGAAGTCGGTGGCGGACAAGCTGACCGGCGTCCTGTCGGGCCTGGGGCTCCAGCCCTTCGGTGACCCGGGCGACGCCTTCGACCCGGAGATCCACGAGGCCGTGCACATGGAGGGCGACGGCGCCAACCCGGTGCTCGACACGGTGCTGCGCAAGGGATACCGGCTCGGTGAGCGGATCCTGCGGCACGCGATGGTGACCGTGACGGACACGGTCCTGTCGGGCGACGCACCGGCCGAAAAGCCGGATTCCGGTGCGGACGACGAGTAAGTACAGAGAAGCAGCGAGAGGAGGAGACACCCGGTGAGCCAGAGGGAGTGGATCGAGAAGGACTTCTACAAGGAGCTGGGTGTCTCCTCCGACGCGTCGGCCGACGACATCAAGAAGGCCTACCGCAAGCTGGCACGGGACCTGCATCCCGACGCCAACCCCGGGGACACCAAGACGGAGGAGCGCTTCAAGGCGGTCAGCGAGGCGTACGCCGTGCTGTCCGATCCGGCCCGGCGCAAGGAGTACGACGAGACCCGGCAGATGTTCGCCTCCGGCGGCTTCGGCGGCGGATTCCGTCCCGGTGCCGGTAGCGGCGGGTTCTCCGGCGGAACCACCACCTTCGATCTCGGCGACCTGTTCGGTGGCGGGGGCGGCGGCGCCGGCGACGCCGGTCTCGGCGATCTGTTCGGCGGTCTGTTCAACCGCTCCGGTGGCGGGGGCGCGCGTACCACGTCGCGGCCCCGGCGCGGATCGGACGTGGACGCCGAGACGACGCTGGACTTCCGCGACGCAGCGCTCGGGGTGACCGTCCCGCTGCGGCTGACCAACCCGGCGCCGTGCACCACCTGCCACGGCAGCGGTGCCCGTCCCGGCACGAGCCCGCGGGTGTGCCCGCGCTGCAACGGAAGTGGCATCGTCTCGCGCAACCAGGGCGCGTTCGGATTCTCCGAACCGTGTGACGACTGTCGCGGCACCGGTTCGATCATCGACGAGCCCTGCACCGACTGCCGCGGGTCCGGTATCCAGAACCGCACCCGCACCATCACGGTCCGGATCCCACCCGGGGTCCGCGACGGCCAGCGCATCCGGCTGCCCGGTCAGGGCGAGGCCGGCCTGCGCGGCGCCCCGTCCGGCGACCTGTTCGTCACCGTGCACGTCCGTGCCGACAAGGTGTTCGGCCGCGACGGCGACGACCTGACGCTGGTCCTGCCGGTCAGCTACGGCGAACTGGTGCTCGGCACCACCGTCTCGGTTCCCACCCTGGAGGGACGGGTCGGCCTGAAGATCCCGGCCGGCACCGCCGACGGGCGGGTGCTGCGGGTGCGCGGGCGCGGCGTCCCCAAGCGCGGGGGCGGCGCCGGTGATCTGCTGGTGACGGTCAAGGTGGCCGTGCCCCAGAATCTGGACGATCAGGCGATCGAAGCGCTGCGGGCGTACATGCACGCGGAGCAGGCGAACGGCTTCGATCCACGGGCGGGCTGGGCAGGTGCATGATGAGCGAGAACCGCAACCGGAACGATTCCCCGATGGACCCCGACGCCCGGGTCTACGTGATCTCGGTGGCGGCGGAACTTGCCGGCATGCACGCGCAGACACTGCGCAACTACGACCGGCTCGGCCTGGTCACCCCGCACCGCACCCGCGGTGGTGGACGCCGCTACTCGCCCCGCGACGTGGCGCTGCTGCGTGAGGTGCAGCGCCTGTCGCAGGACGAGGGCGTGAACCTCGCGGGCATCAAGCGGATCATCGAGCTGACCAACCAGGTCGAGGCCCTGCAGCAACGGGTGTCCGAGATGGCAACCGAGATCGCGCAGCTGCACGCGTCGCGCCGGGCGCTGGTGCCGATACCACGCAGCAACGCGCTGGTGGTCTGGAAGCCGAAGCACCAGCGCGACAGGTAGCCCTGGTCAGCCCCTGCATTCACCCGATACCGTTGTGGCCGAATGTCACATCGCGCGTGGCCGAATGTCACATCGCGTCGATTCGATCGACGCGATGTGACATTCGGCCATTCGGCCTTCAGGCCGGGACGAGCCCGCTGACCTGCGCCAGCAGTTCGAGCGAGCGCAGCCACGCCTTGCGGCCCGGCGCCGACGACACGACGATCAGTTCGTCGGCTTGTGCGCGCTCGGTGAAGCGGTCGAGATAGTCGCGCACCTCGCCCGGGGTACCGACGGCGGTGTAGCGCAGCATCTGCAGCACCTGCTGCCCGGCGGGGGCGTCGAGCAGCATCTCGACCTCCTCGTCGGTGAACGTGCGGCCCCGGCCGAGCATCTGCCGGATGCGCTGCCGCTTGGTGGCCTCGAACAGGGCGTCCGCCTCGTCCGTGGTGTCCGCGGCGATCACGCCGACGCCCGCGACGACGTACGGCTCGGACAGTTGTTCGGACGGCTGGAACTCGCGCCGGTACAGCGCGACGGCGTCCTCGAGCGCCTGCGGCGCGAAGTGCGACGCGAACGCGTACGGAAGACCGAGCAGCGCGGCGAGTTTCGCCCCGAACAGCGACGAGCCGAGGATGTACAGCGGCACGTTCGTGCCCTTGCCGGGGACGGCGTCGACGCCCGGGATGCGGGACTGCCCGCGCAGGTAGGCCTGCAGCTCGAGCACGTCCTGCGGGAAGCTGTCGGCCGACGACGGGTCGCGGCGCAGTGCCCGCAGCGTGTTCTGGTCGCTGCCGGGGGCGCGGCCGAGGCCGAGGTCGATGCGGCCCGGGTGCAGCGTCTCGAGGGTGCCGAACTGCTCGGCGATGGTCAGCGGCGAATGGTTGGGCAGCATGATGCCCCCGGCGCCGAGCCGGATCGTGGAGGTGTGCGCGGCGACGTGCGCGATCAGCACGCTGGTGGCCGACGACGCGATGGTCGGCATGTTGTGGTGTTCGGCGTACCAGATGCGGCGGTAGCCCCACTGCTCGGCGCGCTGAGCCATGTCCACGCTCGCGGCGAAGCTGTCGCGCGCGGTTTCGTCACGGCCGATGTGAGCCAGGTCGAGAATCGATAGTGGTGTGGTCACCGGGATCCTTCGCGTGTCCGGGGCCCGGTGTCGGGATCCGGGCACACGATCGGTCCAACCATCCCGGACGGTCCGCTATTCCGTGACGTGCGCCTCGTCGCCGTTCACCGCAGCGGGTTCACGTCGGTGGCGGTCTCCTCGTCGAGGATCGTCTCGGTCGTGTACCGCCCGAAGCCGCCGCGGTAGAACAGCAGCGGGCCGTCGTCGTGCAGCGCGGTGAGCCCGGTGACGCGGGCGACGACGATGGTGTGGTCCCCGGCGTCGTGCTCGGCCTCGACCACCGCTTCGATGCGGGCCAGGGCGCCGGTGAGCGCGGGTGCGCCGTTGTCCCCGCGCGTCCAGTCCACGCCGGTGAACTTGTCGCCGCCGCTGACGGCGAACGCCATGCACGTATCGCGCTGGTCGTGGGCCAGGACGTTGATCGCGAGGGTGCCGATCTCCCGGATCCTCGGCCAGGTCTGCGACGTGCGGGCGGGGCAGAACGACACGAGCGGTGGATCCAGCGACACCGACGCGAACGACTGGCACGCGAATCCCAGCGGTTCACGGCCGTCGTGGCCGGTCACGACGGTGACGCCGGTGCAGAAGTTGCCCAGCACGTCGCGCATGGTCCGGGGATCGAGCACCGTGTGTTCCGCGGCCATCGAGGCTCCTCTCGGGTAGGTCTGTGTCCAGTGTCCGTCATGCCGGTGCGTGCGATGCAAATCGCTCCCGGTCGGCGGGAGCGCGACGGCGGTGACCGGTCGGGTTCGGACGACGCGGTCAGTCGAGCCGGCCGGGCGTGGGGCAGCTGCGAGCGGTGATCGGCAGTTCACCGCGGTCGGCGAGCTCGTCGACGGTCTCGCGCAGATCGGCGCAGCTGTGGAGGGCGGGACGACCGTGCTCGGCGTCGGCGCGGAAGCGCGCGCACGACCGGGCGGCGTCGGTGAGCCACTGGATGCTCGTGTGGACGGGACTGTACTTCTCGGCGAGCACGCGGTTACCGCAGGTGCGGCAGGTGACGGGGTGCACGACGGACCTCCTCAGTTCTGTCGCATGTCGGCCGGCGCCCAGAAGGCCCGCATGCTCGTGATGAGGCCGTTCTCGTCGAACGTCATGACATCGATGGGTTCGATCTCGTAGCGCTGCCCGTCGGTTTCCGTGACCACCCGGAAGTGGAAGGCGGCGCCGGCGTCGGTGATGCGGAGCGTCAGCAGCTCCGTTTCGTTCCGCGTGTTCTCCACCGCGCGGTAGAACGCCCGGATGGCCTCGTGGCCCGCTTTCGGTTTGCTGCCGGCGGGATCCTCGACGGTGGCGTCGGGCGCGTAGAGGGCGGTGATCTCGTCGGCGGTGCCGTTCGCGACGGCGGAGAGGTAGGCCGTGACGGTGGCGCGGATGCGGTCCGTTCGGGTGGCGAGGTCGGTCATCGTGGACGCTCCTGTCGGTTCTCGCGGCTGCTCTTCCGGACGCTATCGGCGCGGCCGCCGCAGTGGGGGCTCGTCTCCCGCGGAGCGGGACATCGGCGCAGCCCGCGGAGCGGGACATCGGCGCAGCCCGCGGAGCGGGAGATCGGCGCAGGTGGTCGCGGGTCGTGGGGTTGTTAGGCTCGCGGGGTGTCCGATTCCGCTCCTGCCGCGTATCCCGGTCTACCCGCGACGAGTTGGGCGGTGCTGGGGGTTCTGGCGCTGGGGGAGGAGATGACGGGCAACGACGTGAAGAAGTGGGCGGATTGGAGCCTGAGCTTCTTCTACTGGAGTCCGTCGGTCAGCCAGGTGTACGGGGAGCTGAAGAAGCTCGAGAAGCTGGGCTTCGTGCGGTCGCGATCGATCTCCGAGCCGGGGGCCCGCAGCCGGCGCGTCTACTCGATCACGCCGACCGGGGTGGGGGCGGTCCGGGCATGGTCGCGGGAGGCCCCGGTCGAGGCCCCGGTGCTCAAGCACGGGGTGATGTTGCGCATGTACCTGGGTCACCTCAACGAACCCGAGAAGTTGAAGTCGATCGTGCGGGATCACATCGCCAACCTCGAGGAGAACCTCGGGCGCGTCCGGGACTACGCGGACCATTCGGACGTGGAACCGAGCTGGGCGTTCCCGTTGCTGAGCCTGCGCTGGTCCGAGCGGTACTTTCGTGCGGAGATCGGTCTGTTCGAGGAGCTGCTCGACGAGATCGACGAAGCGGCAGCGCGATTCGCGCGCAGCGACATCGACGAGAACGGTGTTCCCCATCCGCGGCGGCGGGGTGGCTGGCGCACAGTGGAACAGATGCTGAGCGCCCACGACGAGGACGACGACGGATCGGGACCCGCCGGGTAGGGGTCGGGCGCCGATAGGGATCAGGCGCCGATGGTGGTCACGCAGAGCGCAGCCGGGGGCTTCGGGACGTGGCGGGGAAGCGCTGCCGGTCGTATCCGCGCCAGGTCGCGGTCGCTGCCAAGCGGACGCGCCCACTGAGCCGGTGATCGAACGGCATGTGCTGCAACGGCCCGCACACGGAGACCGCTGCGGGAGCCGCGCCGACCGGACCGACGGGCACGGCGATGCACCCCAGCCCCGGCACGGCCTGTCCGCGTTCGTAGGCCACCCCTGTCTCCCGGATGCGTTCGAACTCGGTGCCCTGGGCCCCGGCGTAGGCGAGCAGCGCCTTGCCCAGGGCGGCATGCGGTGCCGGCCGGCGCCCACCGATGCGGGTCGGGACGGCGCTGTCCAGACGTCCCCCGAGCTTGTCGAGGTAGACGACGTCGGTGCCGTCGAGGACTGCGAGGTGGACGACGAGTCCGGTGGCTCGGTGCAGCTCGTGCAGGTGGGGACGCGCGGCGGCGCACAGGCCGTCCTGGTGCACGGCGAGGGAACCGAGTTCCATCAGCCGCAGCCCGAGTGCGTACTCGCGGCCGTCGCGTCGCAACCATCGCAGGTCGACCAGGCGCTCGAGGATGCGGTGCGCCGACGAGCGGGGGAGGCCGGTGCGACGGACGATCTGGGCGAGCGTCAGCCGCCCGGTCTCGTCGAAGGCGTCGAGGACGAGGCCCACACGGTCGATGACAGCACTGGGGGTGGCGGGGGCGGCGGGAGTCGGCACGGGTGCTCCTCACTCATTTGCGGCTGATGAGCTGGCTATTTCGATTCGAAATAGTGTCACATCGCGGCCTCGTTGTGAAGTGCGTCACCAATCCGGGCGTGGCGGGGCCCCGCACGGTCACCGTGCGGGGCCCCGCGGTCGACGTCCCGGGGGTGACGGATCACCCGGCCGTCGCGGCGATCAGGACATCACCCCGAGCGGTTCGCTTCCGGACCAGTCGTGACCCCAGTAGCTGTCGGCGGTGATCTCCTCCGCGGTGTAGTACCGCTCGTCGACCGCCGTCCCGTCGGTGCCGTACTCGATGTCCCAGCCGCCGGGGGCACGGACGTAGAAGGACACCATCTTGTCGTTGGTGTGCCGTCCCAGCGTCGACGAGACGGAATACCCCTCCCGCGTCACCCGGTCGAGAGCCCGGCCGACGGCGTCGAGGGTGTCGACCTCCACCATGATGTGGATCAGGCCGGGGTCCTTGCCTGCGGGGACGGGCATGAGTGCAAGGCTGTGGTGCCGCTGGTTCACCCCGAGGAACCGGATGCGCATCGGACCGGCCTCGGGAGGAGCCGGCAGGCGGAAGGCGCCGCGGGGCAGGAACCCGAGCACCTCGGTGTAGAACCCGAACGTGGCGTCCGGATCGGTGACCGGAAGTACGACGTGCCCGAGACCCTGTGCGCCCGTGACGAACCGGGCACCGTGCGGCGTGACCACCGGACTGTGGTCGAGGGCGGGGCCGTGGAACACCTCGACGGAGGTGCCGGAGGGGTCCTGGAAGGCGATCACCTCCTCGACGCGCCGGGCGTCCGCCTCGTCGACCGAGAGGGCTTTCACGGCGACGCCGGCGGCCTCCACGACGCGCCGCACCCGCGTCAGGGCCGCGTGGTCGCGCACCTCCCATGCCACGTCGACCACCCGGTCGCTGTCTCCCGGCACGACCACGACACGGCCCGGGCGCTCGTCCATGCGCAGGTACAGGGCGTCGGGTTCCGGTCCCGACCCCTCGGCGAACCCGAGGACGTCGAACGCGAAGGTCCGCCACCGGTCCATGTCGTTCGTCTGAATCCTGATGTAGCCCAAACCCTTGATGTCGGACACTGTGTCTCCCAGTTCGAGTCGAATCGGTCAGATCATCGCCCGCAGGGGGCCCTGCGGTTCGGCGCCGAGGCGGCTGAGGGTCGCGGCGTGCAGCACCGTGCCCGGCTGGTGGATCGCGTGGTGCAGGCCGGCGTGGGCGTCGCGCCAGAACCGCTGCAGGGGCTTGTCCATCCGCAGCGCGTTCCCGCCGCAGCGCGGGTAGATGCGGTCGATCGCATTCACCGCCCGCCACGCCGCCTGGACCTGGGTCTGCCGGCTCGCGGCGCGCTGCTCGAACGTCGGGGTCCGCCCCGAGTCGACGAGATCCCAGATCCGGTCGACGTTCGACAGCAGCGAGTCGCGCGCGGCCCGCAGATCGGCGACCGCCTCACCGAACACGTACATCGTGTAGGGGTCGTCCTTGACGGCGGTGCCCTGCGCGTTGATCCGGTCGGCCTGGTAGACGTCCGCGTGCAGCACCAGTCCCTCGCAGATCCCGATCGTGGCGGCGGTGATGCCCAGCGGGAAGGCTGTCGACCAGGGCAGCTTGTAGAGAGTCTCGGTGCGGCCGTAGCGGGCCACCGCGCTGCCGTCGATCAGGTCGTCGTAGTACATGACGCGGTACTCGGGGACGAACGCGTCCTCGACCACCACGTCCTTCGACCCGGTACCCCGCAGGCCCACCACATCCCACGAGTCCTCGACGATCCGGTAGTCGGTCCGCGGGATGATGACGTGCGCCATCTTCGGGGGCTGGGCCACCGAACCGTCCGGGTTCCCGACGAACGCGCCGAGGAAGGCCCAGTCGCAATGGTCTGTGCCGGAGGAGAACTGCCAGCTACCCGAGAACCGGAAGCCGCCGTCGACGGGGGTGACGATGCCACCCGGCATGTAGGGCGACGCCATCCAGGTGTCCGGATCCTCTCCCCAGATCTCCTGCTGCACGCGAGGATCCGCGTAGGCGAGCTGCCACGGATGCACTCCCACGATGCCGTGCACCCAGCCCGCGGAGGGGTTCAGCGCGGCCGTGCGCATGACGGTCTCCGCGAATTCCCTCGGGTGCGACTCGAAGCCGCCGAACTCCCGGGGCTGGAACATGCGGATCGAGCCGGCCTCCTTCATCTTCTCGGCGGTCTCGTCCGCGAGGCGGCCGAGCCGCTCGGCTTCCACACCTTCGGCGAACAGATCGTCCGCCATCGCGTCGATGTGCTCGAGGACTTCGTAACTCATGGTGTCTCCTCGACTCTGACGGCGGACGCTCAGGCGACCGGCTCGGGGGCGGATTCCGCACGGGCCGCGAGATTCTCGGCGATCTGCTGCTCCCACCGCGCGGCCGGCTTCGTGGTGTCGATCGCGAACTCGTAGCGGTTGGTCATGTCCGGGGTGATGTCGGCGACGTCGACATAGAACTGCTGGTACCAGCGGCGCAGCTGGTAGACCGGGCCGTCCTCGTCGCACAGCAGCGGGTTGTCGATCTTGGCCTTGTTCTTCCAGATCTCGATGTCCTGCTCGAACGTCTTCTCGGTGCCCCCGCCGAAGTGGGCGGCCATCGCATTCGCCTCCTCGGCGGACATGCCCGGCAGGCGCTTGACGATCACGCCGTACTGCAGCACGAACGAGGTGGGCGTGACGGGGTAGTGGCAGTTGACGAGGACCGTCTCGATGGTGGCCTCGCCGGTCTCCGTCCACAGCTTGTCGATCATGTAGGAGGGGCCGTGGTACGACGCCGCGGAGCGCGAGAAGTTGTCCGCACCGAAGTCGATGTCCAACTCGACGTCGGTGCGCTGGTTGAACGACATGATCTGTGTGGCGACGTGACCGTCGAAGATGTTCTCGAACGACCGCGGGACGCTGTAGTGGACGTAGAAGAAGTGCGCCATGTCCACGACGTTGTCGACGATCTCGCGGCAGTGCGAGCCCTCGATGAGCACCGAGTTCCACGTCCAGTCGGACCACTCGTCGGTGCCGGCGCCCTCGATCGCGGGGATGGTGACGTCCGCCGGCGGCGGATTGCCTTCGGGGTCGTGCCAGACGAACAGTTGCTGGTTGCGTTCCAGGGTGGTCCACGACCGCGTCCGCGCGAGCGGGGGGACGCGGCGCGCATACGGAATGCCGGTGCACCTGCCGTTGCCGCCCCAGCGCCAGTCGTGGAACGGGCACGCCACCGAGTCGCCCTTGATCTCGCCCTGCGCGAGATTGCCGCCCATGTGCCGGCAGTAGGCGTCGAGGACCTGCAGTTCGCCTGTGCTGTCGGCGAAGACGACGAGGCTGGTGCCGAACGCGTCGACCTGGTGGGGCTTGCCGTCCCGGTAGGTGCGGGCCAGTCCGAGGCAGTGCCAGCCGCGTGCGAAGCGGGTCGGTGCCGCGTCGGCTTCGATGGTGCGGACTTCATCGTGGGGTGTGGTGGGGGGTGCGCTCTGCGTCATCGTGTCCTCCGAAGCGGGTGAGTGCTGCGCCCGAAACAGGCATCGAGGTCATGCTGGGCGGCGGCGTGAGCGGCACAGAAGGGGTTCTCCCGCTGGGCGGACCGTTCGTCCGGGGGCGTCCCGGTGGGCGGGACACCTCCCGGTGGGCGGTGCCGACGTGACCTAGCCTCGCTCCGAGGTCCGCACCGCCGTCCGGCGTCGACGACCTTTCGTCCCAGCGGCAACGACGTGAAGGAGCAGATCGATGGCGACCAATCCCGTACCGGTGAGCCCCACCCACGACACCACCGTGGACCTGCTCGTGATCGGGTCGGGCACCGGCATGGCCGCCGCGCTCACCGCGCACGAGCTGGGGTTGTCCACCCTGATCGTGGAGAAGACGGAGTACGTCGGCGGCTCCACGGCGCGCTCCGGCGGGGCCTTCTGGGTGCCGGCGAATCCCGTGCTGCGCAAGGCCGGCTCCGGTGACACGCTCGACCGGGCCGGCACCTACATCCGGTCCGTGGTCGGTGAGTCCGCACCGGCGGAGCGGGGTGCGGCCTTCCTCGATCATGGCTCCGCCACCGTCGAGATGCTGCAGCGCACCACCCCCATGCGGTTGTTCTGGGCCAAGGGCTATTCCGACTACCATCCGGAGCTGCCCGGCGGGTCCGCCGTCGGCCGCACGTGCGAGTGCCGGCCCTTCAACGTGTCCGTCCTCGGACTCGAACGCGAGCGGTTGCGGCCGGGACTGATGAAGGCCGGCCTGCCGATGCCGGTGACCGGCGCCGACTACAAGTGGATGAACCTCATGGCGCGGAAGCCGTCGAAGGCGTTCCCGCGCATCTTCCGTCGCCTCGCGCAGGGTGTCGCCGGGCTCGCCCTCAAGCGGGAGTACGTCGCCGGGGGCCAGGCGCTCGCGGCCGGCCTTTTCGCCGGCGTGGTCCGGGCCGGGATCCCGGTGTGGACCGAGACCACGCTCGTGCGGCTGCTCACCGAGGGGGATCGGGTCACCGGTGCCGTCGTCGCGTGCGACGGGCAGGAGGTGACCGTGACCGCGCGGCGCGGTGTCGTCCTCGCGGCGGGCGGCTTCGACCACGACATGGCGCTGCGGCACAAGTACCAGTCCGAGCGGCTCGGCGAGCACGAGAGCCTCGGCGCCGAGGGCAACACGGGCGACGGCATCCGCGCCGCGCTCGACGTGGGTGCCGCGACCGACCTGATGGACCAGGCGTGGTGGTTCCCCGCCGTCGCCGCCATGAAGGGGCGCCCGCCGATGGTGATGCTCGCCGAGCGGGCACTGCCCGGGTCCTTCATCGTCGACCACACCGGCCGCCGGTTCGTCAACGAGGCGACCGACTACATGTCGTTCGGCCAGCTCGTGCTCGACCGGGAACGCGCCGGCGACCCGGTCGAATCGATGTGGATCGTGTTCGATCAGCGCTACCGCAACAGCTACATCTTCGGCGGCGGGCTTTTCCCGCGGCAGCCCGTCCCGGAGGCGTGGATCCGGGCGGGCATCGCGCACCGGGCGGACGATCCGGCGGCGCTGGCCCGCGCGGCCGGCCTGCCGGAGGGGGCGTTCACCGAGACCTTCCGCCGGTTCAACGATGCCGCGGCCGCCGGCACGGACGCCGACTTCCGCCGCGGTGCGAGCGCCTACGACCGGTACTACGGTGACCCCACCGTCGAGCCCAATCCCAACCTGCGCCCGCTGACGGACGGACCCTTCTACGCGGTGAAGATGACGCTGAGCGACCTCGGCACGTGCGGCGGCGTGAAGGCCGACGAGCGGGCACGGGTGCTGCGTGAGGACGGCAGCGTCGTCGACGGCCTGTACGCGATCGGCAACACCGCCGCCAACGCCTTCGGCAACACGTACCCGGGTGCGGGCGCGACGATCGGTCAGGGACTGGTGTACGGCTACATCGCCGCACAGGACGCCGCGAAGTCCCGCTGAGTCAGTACGGGTCGAACCGGATGTTCCCGGCCGGCGTCCCGGTCCCGGTGAGCTCGTGCAGGGTCGCGCGGACCATCGCCGCCGACCCGCACACGAGCACCTGGTGGTCGCCGAACGCCCCGTAGGAGGTGACCACCTCGTCGAGGCTGCCCTCGAGCAGGTCGTCGGGGTGGAACCCGGCGTCGCCGACGTGGGCGACGATGCGTTCGTACCACTCGTCGCCGAACTCCGGGTCCTCGACCGACTCGACGACCGGCACCACCGTCAGCCACGGCAGCGCCTCGGCGAGCAGGATCAGCATGTCGGCGGCGTACAGGTCGCGCGGGGAGCGGCCGCCGACGAACAGGAAGGTCTGCGGCGGGTCCGGCCGGCGCGCGACGTCGAGGATCAGCGCGCGCAGCGGCGCCAGGCCGGTGCCGCCGGCCACCATGATCACGATGCGGCCGGAGTCGTCGACGTGCAGGGTGCCGCCCTGCGGCGCGCCGATCGTCCACACGTCGCCGGGGCGGGTGCCGGCGACGATCGTGCCGCTGACCCAGCCGCCCGGCACGGTGCGGACGTGGAATTCGAGCTTGCCGTCGAGCGACGGCGGCAGCGCGGGGGAGAGGCGGCGCGGCAACCGCGGGTGCTGCGGCACCGTCACGTCGACGTACTGCCCGGGGGCGAACGGCACCATCGTGTCGGCTTCGAGACGCACCACGGCGACGTCGTGGCGCAGGCGGTGGTGTTCGACGACGGTCGCCGTGGTGTCGCGGGCGTGCAGGGACTGTCCGGCCGGCTGCATGGTGTGACTCCCGGGGCTCGAGCGTGAAGGGTGGCCCCACTCTAGGGGAGTCCGGCGCCGATCCCCGGAATGAAACATGTTCCAATTTTGCCGTCGGTGTGGTTATGGTGGCGGCGGGTGATCCCTGCCACGTCGCGCCGTCACCACGCCGCCCCATCGACCGGAAGGACGACCATGACCGACGAGTACGCCGACCTGCATCGCCCCGTGTTCACCGCGGACCTGCTCATCACCGCCCTCGAACGCAGCGCGGACAAGCCGGCCCTGTACCTCGGCGACGTGGTGCTCACCGGCGGGGAGATGCGTGACGAGATCAGCCGGTTCGGCCAGGCGCTCGCGTCGGTGGGGGTCGGGCAGGGCTCGTCGGTGGCGATGCTGTCGAAGAACCGTCCCGAGGTGCTCATCTCGATGGGTGCGACGATGGTCGCCGGGTGCCGCAACAGCGCGCTCAACCCCATGGGCTCGCTGCCGGACCACCTGTACATCGTCGGCGACGCCGCGATCGAGACGCTGATCTTCGATCCGAACCACTTCGAGGAACGCGCCGCCGAACTGCAGGCACAGGTTCCGATGCTGAAGAACGTCTTCTCCCTCGGCCCCTCGCAGGTCGGCACCGACATCCTCGCGCTCGCGGCACAGTTCACGCCGCAGCGGCTCGTCGCGGCGCCCGTGGCGGCGGAGGACACCTCGTCCGTCGTCTACACCGGTGGCACCACCGGAAAGCCCAAGGGCGTCATGGGGTCGTTCCGCTCGGGCGCGACCCTCACCCAGATCCAGATGGCCGAGTGGGAATGGCCCCGCGAGCCGCGCTTCCTGATCTGCACGCCCCTCTCGCACGCCGGGGCCGCCTTCTTCGTCCCCACGCTGCTGCGCGGCGGATCCCTCTACGTGCTGCCGTATTTCGAACCCGGCCTGGTGCTCGAGACGATCGAGAAGCACCGCATCAACGCCACGATGCTCGTGCCGACCATGATCTACCTGCTGCTCGACCACCCCGACTTCGACACCCGCGACCTGTCGAGCCTCGAGACGCTGTTCTACGGTGCGTCGGCGATGTCGCCGGCGCGGCTGCGCGAGGGCATCGAGCGGCTCGGCCCGGTGTTCTTCCAGTTCTACGGGCAGAGCGAATGCGGCATGACGATCTCCGTGCTGCGCAAAGAGGATCACCTCGCCGACGACCCCGAGCGCCTGGCCACGTGCGGCCGGCCCGTGCCGTGGCTCGACGTGCGGCTGCTCGACGACGACCTGAACGAGGTGCCCCGCGGCGAACTGGGGGAGATCTGCGTGCGCGGACCGCTCGTGATGAAGGGATACCTGAACAAGCCCGACGAGACGGCCGAGGCACTGCGCGGCGGCTGGTTGCACACCGGTGACGTCGCGCGGGCCGACAAGAACGGCTTCCTGACGATCGTCGACCGCAAGAAGGACATGATCGTCACGGGCGGCTTCAACGTCTTTCCCCGCGAGATCGAGGACGTCCTCTCGTCGCACCCGGCCGTCGCGTCTGTCGCGGTCGTCGGCGTGCCCGACGCCAAGTGGGGCGAGGCCGTCAAGGCGTGCGTCGTGCTGCGGGAGGGCCAGTCCGTCTCCCCCGAGGAACTGATCGAGAAAGTCCGTGCCGCAAAGGGTTCGGTCCACGCTCCCAAGTCGGTGGACTTCCTCGACACGCTGCCGCTCACCCCGCTGGGCAAGCTGGACAAGAAGACCCTGCGCGCCTCCTACCGGTAGGCGGCTTCGCCGCCGGTGTGCCCTTTGGGCGGTCAGGGCAACCCAAAGGACACACCGGCAGCGCAGCTGCACCCGTTGTCGGTGGTGCGTCGCCACCCGAGACGGGTGAGGACGGCTTCGACCTCTGCGGCCACACCGCACGGGTCCCGGCTGACCTCGTCGTACCCGTACACCAGGCGGGAGCGCCCGGCGAGCTCGGCGGCATTGTCGCGGCGACGGTCCCGGAAGGCGACCTCCGCCATCGAGTGGAACCTGCGTCCGTCGAGCCGGACGGTCAGCGCGGCGCCGTGAACGTCGTAGGTGCAGTCCTCGTACAGCGTTCGCCCGTCCACGACCGTCGGGGTCTGCCGATGCGCCGGGGGAAGACCGTGCCGTTGCTCCACCTCGGTCGCGTAGCGGAGTTCGAGCATCGACTGGACGCCGTCGGCGAGCAGCCGGACCGCATCGTCGAGCGCCTTCCGGTAGCGGTACGGGGTTCGCTCCTGCATCCGGCGTCGGATCTCCGACAGGGGAATGCGACTGTCGGTGACGACCCGGATCAACCGGAGGTAGCCGTCGTGCGGGGTGGGGGCGGCTGTTGCCAGGTCGAGCGCCGTGTCGGCGCGGCCGGTGCGCGGGGGCATCGTCGGCACCCCGATGTGTGCGTGGGCCCTGCTGCGGTGGACGATCACGCCCGGATGAAGCATGTCTCCGAGATGCGGCAGCCGAATGCCGCGCGGCTTCGCCGTGGCGAAGGTCGCGGTCTGTCCTCTCGTCGACGATCCCACCGGCACGGTGACATGGACCGGTTCGAGTGGATCGTGGGACAGCATCCCCCATTCCTCGGCGGCCGTGCAGTGACTGAGGACGGCGGCCTCACCGGAGAACGCAACGGCCGCGGCCAGCACCGCGGGCCGGGACAGCGGACCGGTCGTCACCGAGTACACCCCTCGGAGTACCTGCTGCCACCGCCCGCGCTCGAGACGGTGCCGGATCCACGGCCACGTACGTCCGTGGTGTTCGAGCTGGGCGCGGGTGACGATCCCGTGCTGGAACGTGACGATGCGATCGAGTTCGGGGACGTCCGGGAGAAACCGCATGCAGACATGATTCGGCGGGGAACGCTCCTCGGGAACCGGTAGCCCGGCCGATCGCCGCAATCTGTGGAGAAACCGGGCGGCTGGGGATAACTCGGCGGTGTGCCCTTTGGGCGGTCAGGGCAGCCCAAAGGGCGCACCGGCGGCGTCAGCCGCCTACAGCGGGTCGAAGCTGATGTTCTGCCGGGGAGTGCCGCCGGCGGACAGCGCGTACAGGGTGGTGCGGATCATCGACGGGGAGCCCGCGATCTGGATCTGCCGATCGGCCCAGGAGCCGAACTGCGACACCACCTTGCCGAGCTTGCCGTGCAGGGGCCGGTGCAGGCCCGGTGGTGGATCCTCGACGGGAACCGGGTGCCACCACGGGTTCTCGGTCTCCTCGACGACCGGGACGACGGTGAGCCACGGATTGGTGGTGGCCAGCTGCCACAGGGTCTGCAGGTCGTACAGGTCGCACGGATACTTGCCGCCGAAGAACAGGTGCACGCGCGGATTGTCGCCCCGCATGCCCATTTCCATCAGTTGTGCCCGCAGCGGCGCGAGGCCCGTGCCGGAGGCGATCATCAGCACGTCCTCGCCGCTGTCCCGGTCGACGTGCAGTCCCCCGAGCGGGGGTCCGATGACCCAGCGGTCGCCGACGGCGGTCTCGCCGACGAGCGCGGGACTGACCCAGCCACCGGACACGCGACGGACGTGGAACTCGATCTGCCCGTAGGGATTCGGAGGAATCGCCGCCGACAGGTACCGCCACATGTGCGGGCGCTGCGGGATCTGCACGCTCATGTACTGCCCGGCGTGGTACGGGATCGGCGAGTCCGTCTCGAGCCGGATGATCGCCAGGTCGGGCAGGACTCGCTCGTGGCCGACGACGGTGGCGCCCCACGCGGCGGGCAGCTCGTCGTCGGCGACCGCGTCCGCCATGGTCCCGACGAGCAGGTCGATCACCCGGGCCCAGGTGCGGTCGAGGGCGTCGGTCCACAGGATCGGCGGGGTGCACTCGCGCACGGCGGTGTGCAGCGCCCGGCCCGCGGACCGGAAGTGCTCGGGCCGGACCCCGTACTTGCGGTGGTCGCGCCCGAGCTGGGTGAGGAATGCGGTGACGGCGTCGGGGTCGCCGAGGCGGTTGACGGCCCAGCCGACCGCGGTCGCGAACCGCTGGCGCATCGTCTCCATACCCGCGGGGAACAGCTCACGGATCCCGACGGTGTCGCTCCACAGGGCGGTGTAGAAGGCGGTGGCGAAGCGCTCGGCGCCGCCGGGGGTCGCGACGATCGACGCGAAGCTGAGCTGGACGCGGGCGACGGCGAAGGCCTCCACGCACCCTCCTGCTCGCCGTCTCTGCTGGTCGGCCGCCACTGTAGTCCCGTGGCGGTGTTTCGGCCACAATCGACGGCGGGCGGCCCGGCCCGCCCGGAATGTGTCGCACATCACATAACCGGATAAAGTTGAGCGGAACAAACTCAAGTTTGGGGCCGTTGAAGCTTGCGAATGCCCGCGACGGGAGGCTTGCGGGTGCAGAATTGATACCGGCTCGCTCAATGAAGGGAAGGGGTTCGCAGTGGACTCGTTCAATCCCACCACCAAGACCCAGGCGGCGATGACGGCCGCCATGCAGTCCGCGTCCGCTGCGGGCAACCCGGAGATCCGTCCGGCCCACCTGCTCGTCGCGCTGCTCGACCAGACCGACGGCATCGCCGCGCCGCTCCTCAAGGCGGTCGGCGTGGATCCGACCGTCGTGCACCGGGAGGCGCAGACGCTCGTCGAGCGGCTGCCGCGTGCCACCGGCGCCACCCAGACGCCGCAACTCGGCCGCGAAGCGGTCGCCGCCCTGACCGCCGCCCAGCACCTCGCCACCGAACTCGACGACGAGTACGTCTCGACCGAGCACGTGCTCGTCGGCCTGGCCGGCGGCGATTCCGACGTCGCCAAGCTCCTCGTCGGGCACGGCGCCACCCCGGCCGCGCTGCGCGACGCGTTCACCACCGTCCGCGGCAGCGCCCGCGTGACCAGCCCGGACCCCGAGGGCACCTACCAGGCGCTCGAGAAGTACTCGACCGACCTCACCGCCCGCGCCCGCGAGGGCAAGCTCGACCCGGTCATCGGCCGCGACAACGAGATCCGCCGCGTCGTGCAGGTGCTGAGCCGGCGCACCAAGAACAACCCCGTGCTCATCGGCGAGCCCGGCGTCGGCAAGACCGCGATCGTCGAGGGTCTCGCGCAGCGCATCGTCGCCGGCGACGTCCCCGAGTCGCTGCGCGGCAAGACCGTCATCGCGCTCGACCTGGGCTCGATGGTGGCCGGCGCGAAGTACCGCGGCGAGTTCGAGGAACGCCTCAAGGCGGTGCTCGACGAGATCAAGGAATCGGCCGGCCAGGTCATCACCTTCATCGACGAGCTGCACACCATCGTCGGTGCCGGCGCGACCGGCGAATCGGCGATGGACGCCGGCAACATGATCAAGCCGATGCTCGCCCGCGGCGAGCTGCGCCTCGTCGGCGCGACCACCCTCGACGAGTACCGCAAGTACATCGAGAAGGACGCCGCCCTCGAACGCCGTTTCCAGCAGGTGCTCGTCGGCGAGCCGAGCGTCGAGGACACCGTCGGCATCCTGCGCGGCCTCAAGGAGCGGTACGAGGTGCACCACGGCGTGCGCATCACCGACTCCGCGCTCGTCGCCGCCGCCACCCTCTCCGACCGGTACATCACGTCCCGGTTCCTGCCGGACAAGGCCATCGACCTCGTCGACGAGGCCGCGTCCCGGCTGCGCATGGAGATCGACTCGCGTCCCGAGGAGATCGACTCGGTCGAGCGCATCGTCCGTCGCCTCGAGATCGAGGAGATGGCGCTGCAGAAGGAGACCGACGAGGCCTCCAAGGAGCGGCTCGAGAAGCTGCGCGCCGAACTCGCCGACGAACGCGAGAAGCTGAACCAGCTCACCACCCGCTGGCAGAACGAGAAGACCGCCATCGATTCGGTGCGGGGCATCAAGGAGCAGCTCGAGGCGCTGCGCGGCGAGGAGGAACGCGCCGAGCGCGACGGTGATCTCGGCAAGGCCGCGGAGCTGCGCTACGGCCGCATCCCGCAGCTGGAGAAGGAACTGGAGAAGGCCGCCGCCGCGTCCGGAGCCGCCGCCGACGGCGACGTCATGCTCAAGGAGGAGGTCGGCCCGGACGACGTCGCCGACGTCGTCGCCGCGTGGACCGGCATCCCCGCCGGCCGCATGATGGAGGGCGAGACCGCCAAGCTGCTGCGCATGGAGTCCGAGCTCGGCAAGCGCGTCGTCGGCCAGGACGAGGCCGTCCAGGCCGTGTCGGACGCGGTGCGCCGCTCCCGGGCGGGCGTCGCCGACCCGAACCGGCCCACCGGCTCGTTCCTGTTCCTCGGCCCCACCGGCGTCGGCAAGACCGAGCTGGCGAAGGCGCTCGCGGACTTCCTGTTCGACGACGAGCGCGCGATGGTGCGGATCGACATGTCCGAGTACAGCGAGAAGCACTCCGTCGCACGGCTCGTCGGTGCCCCTCCGGGCTACGTCGGCTACGAGTCGGGTGGTCAGCTCACCGAGGCGGTGCGTCGCCGCCCCTACTCGGTGGTGCTGTTCGACGAGGTCGAGAAGGCACACCCGGACGTGTTCGACACGCTGCTGCAGGTGCTCGACGACGGCCGGCTCACCGACGGGCAGGGCCGTACCGTCGACTTCCGCAACACCATCCTCATCCTCACCTCGAACCTGGGTGCGGGTGGCGACCGGGAGCACATCATGGCGGCGGTGCGCGCGGCGTTCAAGCCGGAGTTCATCAACCGGCTCGACGACGTGGTGGTCTTCCACTCGCTCACGGAGGACCAGCTCGAGCAGATCGTCGACATCCAGCTCGAGCAGCTGGCCGGGCGCCTGGCGGCCCGCCGGCTCACGCTCGACGTGTCGAGCTCGGCCCGGTTCTGGCTCGCTGTGCGGGGCTACGACCCGCAGTACGGTGCGCGTCCGCTGCGCCGGCTCATCCAGCAGTCGATCGGCGACCAGCTCGCCAAGAAGCTGCTGGCCGGGGACATCAAGGACGGTGACACCGTCTCGGTGGGCGTCAGCGACGACGGCGACCACCTCGTGTTGGGCGCGTAGCGCCCGGTGCGTCCTTTGGGCGGCTCCAGCAGCCAAAGGACGCACCGGCGCGTGGCGCCTACCCTGGAGGGACCATGACTGACCCGCACGATCCGCGCACCCCCCAGGAGCGCGCCTACTCGCTCGACGAGGGGCGCGACGACGACACGGGCGCCGGCCCGGACGCCGACGACACCCGGGTACTGCACACCGCCGACCCGACCGAGGCGTACGGCCGGCCCGTCGACCCCACGTTGGTCTACCCGTCGTACGACCCGCGGTTCGATCCGACGGCGGCGCCCCCGAACCCGACCCAGGCGTTCGAGCAGCCCGGCCCCTACGGTCCGCAACCCCAGTACGCCCCGACCCAGCAGTACGCCCCGACCCAGCAGTACGCCCCGACCCAGCAGTACGCCCCGACCCAGCAGTACGCCCCCACGCAGCAGTACGCCCCCACTCAGCAGTACACAGGGGCGCAGCAGTACCCCTACGGCCAGGAGTACGGGTCGGCGCCACCGACCCCGCCGCACACCGGTGAGTACCCGCCGCTCGACGCGCAGCCGCCCCGACGTCGCCGCTGGGGTCTGATCCTGCTCGCCGCGGCGGCATTGATCGTGCTGGCCGGCCTCGGCGGCTACCTGCTCAGCGGCGGCAGCGGCGACGATCCGCAGCAGCGCAGCGCCGCGGCCCCGACCACCACGACCACGGTGCCCCGGCCCGCGCCCACGACGCCCGCGCCCACCACCGATCCGGCCGCGCCCGGCCTGCCGTTCGAGCAGCTGCCCGGCGGGCTCGGCGACGTCATCGGCTCCGCCGGCACCGTCGTCGGCACGATCACCGCCAACGACGGCACGTCCCTCACGCTCAGCGGCATGGGCGGCTCGATCGTCACGGTGCGGCTCACCCCCGAGACGCAGATCATGTCGCTCGCGGGCTCCGATCCGTCGTCGCTGCGGGTCGGCGACTCGGTCGTCGCGCAGGGCTCGCCGCTGCGGAACGGGGAGATGATCGCCGACACGGTGGTCAGCGCGTCCCTGCCGTCCTTCGGCGGTCCGGGCAACTAGAACGCGATAGGCTGGCGCTCGATGACGGTGATGTGGTTCGGACTGGCGGCGATCGCACTCGCGGGTGCGTTGGCGTTGCTCTACGTCGACCGCACGCGGCGTGAGCAGTCCGGTCGCGTGCGTGAGATCTGGGCGCGCGCCCAGGGCTACAAGTACAGCGCCGCCGACGACTCCCTGCCCGGGCACTGGCACCGGGCGGCCCTCGCCAAGCAGGAGTATCTCGGCGCGGTGGACGTCGTCCACGGCATCCGCCGCGGCGAGGAATTCATCCTCTTCGACATCGAGGAGACCGCGACGATCGTCGCGGTGCGCCGCAAGGTCGGCTCCGACGTCGACATCGACCTGCGCCTGAAGTCGACGCCGCCGCCGAAGGACCCGGACATGAACCTGCTCGGCGCCATCGGGCCGCGCATCGTGTTCGCCACCGACCTCGAGATCGCCCGCCGCATCTGTGACCAGCGCATGGTCGCGTACACGGAGTCGATCCCCCCGCACGTGCAGATGCTGTGGAGCGAGGGCGAATGGACCCTCGGCTCGATCCCGGTGGGCAGCACCGGCCGCGAATGGGACGCGGCCATCGAGACCGTCGCCCGCCTCTCCGGAATCCTGCACGTGCTGCCGCCGATCGTGGAGCCGCAGGAACTCGACCGGGTCGCGCACGATCCCGGCCGGCCCTCCGCGCGGCGCTGAGCCCGCGTCACCCGACGCGGCCGGCGCGCTGCGCTAGCTTTACCCCATGACTTCCGCTGCCACCCGGCCCGTCGCCCTGGTCACCGGACCCACTTCGGGCATCGGCGCAGGCTTCGCGCGCGCGCTCGCCGGCAAGGGGTACGACCTCGTGCTCGTCGCTCGCCGTGAGGAGAGCCTGCGGTCCCTTGCCGACGAACTGGCTTCCCGTTTCGGCACCACCTCCGCGATCCTCGCCGCCGACCTGGCCACCGAGGACGGCCGCGCGGCCGTCGCCCGCCGCCTCGCCGAGGGCGTGGAGATGCTCGTCAACAATGCCGGCTTCGGCACGTCCGGCGAGTTCTGGACGGCCGACCCGGCCGTGCTGCAGGCTCAGCTCGACGTCAACGTCACCGCCGTGATGCAGCTGACCCGGGCCGCGCTGCCGCCGATGATCGCCGCCGGCAAAGGCAGCATCGTCAACGTCGCCAGCGTCGCCGGTCTGCTCTCCGGGCGGGGGTCGACGTACTCGGCCAGCAAGGCCTACGTCGTCTCGTTCACCGAGGGACTGTCCGGCGGCCTCGCCGGCACCGGGGTGAAGGTGCAGGCACTGTGCCCCGGCTTCGTGCACACCGAGTTCCACGAGCGGGCCGGGATCGAGATGAGCTCGATTCCGGAACTGATGTGGCTCGACGTGGACACCGTGGTGCGCACCTCCCTCGCCGACCTCGAGGCGGGCAAGGTGATCAGCATCCCCGGCCTGCAGTACAAGGTGCTCACGACGGTGGGCCGGCTCGTCCCGAAGAACCTGGTGCGCCGGGCGACCAACCTGGTCGGCCGGGGCCGGGACCGGACGTAGGCCGCACCGGATAACGGTCCGGACACGGCGCCACGACACGGCGCGTCGCGCTCCGGGTGTCGCCTCGGCTGCGCGGTAGATTCCGCCCTGTGACGTCTGTGGCCCTTGTGATTGTCGTTGCGGTCGTGGTGATCGTGTTGCTGTGGACGCGTGCCGCCGTCCGCCGCCTCCGGGTGCTGAAGATGCGCCACCGCGACAGCCTGCGCTTGCTGACCAACGAACTCGACGACCGCTACGATCAGGTACCCGCACTCATCGCGGCGTCCGCCGGTGCGGGTGTGGATCGCAGCCGGCTCAGCCCCGTCGTCGGGGCGCGATCCCTGGCGATCGCCATGCGCGACCAGCGGCTGCCGCTGGGGGAGCGGGCCGCGGCCGAGAACACCCTGTCGGCGGCCCTGCACGAGCTGATCGGCGTCCTCGACGGCGTCAACCACTGGCCGTTCATCCGTGTCGCCCGCGAGTTGCGGACACGCGAGCAGCGCATCGCCGGGGCCGCCCGCGTCCACAACGATCTCGGCCGCACCATCAACACGGCCGCCACCACCTTCCCGACCTCGGTGTTCGCGCGCATCGCCGCGGTCGGACCCGTCCCGCTGTTCGAGGTCGTCGCCCCGCTCGCCCCCGCCGCCGTCGTCCCGCCGGTGCCGGTCGCGCCGGAGCCGGCCGCCCCCTCCGCAGACGCGCCGACCGGCGGATCGGACACCGTCGCCGCCTGACCGCCGGCCCCCGGCTAGGCTCGTCGTCGCCGGCGCCCACGGGCGCGGCGTGGAACGAGTAACGGTAAGGGGTTGCGATGACCGATCGCGAGGAGTTGGCTGCGCTGGTTCGAGAACTGGCGGTGGTGCACGGCAAGGTGACCTTGTCGTCCGGCAAGGAGGCCGACTACTACGTGGATCTTCGCCGCGCCACCCTGCACCACCGGGCCGGGCCCCTGATCGGCAAGCTCATCCGGGAACTGGTCGCCGACTGGGACTTCGACGCCGTCGGCGGACTCACCATGGGTGCCGACCCGGTCGCGCTCGCGGTCATGCACGCACCGGGCCGTCCGATCGACGCGTTCGTCGTCCGCAAGGCCGCCAAGGCGCACGGCATGCAGCGGCAGATCGAGGGCCCCGACGTGCTCGGCAAGCGGGTCCTGGTGGTCGAGGACACGACCACGACGGGCAACTCTCCGCTCACCGCCGTCAAGGCCCTGCGCGACGCCGGCGCGACCGTCGTGGGCGTCGCCACCGTCGTCGACCGGGCCACCGGCGCCGGCGAGGTGATCGCCGCGGAGGGCGTGGAGTACCGCTACCTGCTGGGCCTGCAGGACCTGGGACTGCAGGACGCCTAGGAGTCCGGGTGCGACGGACCGCGGCCCGCCTCGCGGACGGCCGGGAGCTGTTCTACTTCGACGACACCGAGCCGTACGCCGGAGGCGGAGCAGTGCGGGAACGGCACGACACCCGGCGGCTGCCGCCGGCCGGGGCGGTCTCCGAACTGCGCTTCGACCCGCTGACGGGGGAGTGGGTGGTCTCCGCGTCGCACCGCATGGACCGCACCTTCCTGCCGGACCCCGCCGACTGCCCGCTGTGCCCCACCCGGCCGGGCCGGGCCGCCACCGAGATCCCCGCCGACGACTACGACGTGGTGGTGTTCGAGAACCGTTTCCCGGCCCTCGGATCCGGTGGCGCCGACGCCGGTCCGGTGGACGGCGACCCGCTGTGGCCGCGACGGCCCGCGACGGGACGCTGTGAGGTGGTCGCGTTCACCGCCGACCACGACGCCCGCTTCGCCGACCTGAGCGTCGAACGGGTCCGCACGGTGTTCGACGCACTGGCCGACCGCACCGCCGAGCACTCGGCCGCCCCCGACGTGCGGCAGGTGTTCTGCTTCGAGAACCGCGGCGCGGAAATCGGTGTGACACTGCAACATCCGCACGGTCAGATCTACGCCTACCCGTTCCTGCCGCCACGCTCGCAGGTGCTGCTGCAGCGCGCCCGCGCGCACCACGCGGCGACGGGCCGGCTGCTGCAACGCGACGTGCTCGACGCGGAACGCCGGGCGGGCACCCGCGTCGTGTGGGCCGGACGACGGTGGACCGCCTATGTACCGGCGGCGGCGCGCTGGCCCGTCGAGGTGCACCTCGCCCCGCATCGCGACGTGCCGGACCTCGTCGCCCTCGACGACGCCGAGCGCGACGAACTGGCGGTGCTCTACCGGGAGTTGCTCCGTCGCGTCGACCTGTTCTTCGACGGCGTGGAGCGCGTCCCGTACATCGCGGCCTGGCACCAGGCGCCGGTCGGCGACGAGCGACCGTACGGTCGTCTGTTCTGCCAGATCTTCTCGCTGCGACGCGCTGCCGACAAGCTCAAGTACCTGGCCGGATCGGAGTCCGCGATGGGCGTATGGATCAGCGACACCTCCCCCGAACGCATCGCGGTGCGGCTGCGGGAACTCGCCGGATGAGCGTGGCCGCGGCCGCCGCAGCCGGGTTCGCCGAGGCGTTCGGGGGGGCCCCGGAGGGGGTGTGGTGCGCGCCGGGCCGGGTCAACCTGATCGGTGAGCACGTCGACTACGCGGGCGGGCTGTGCCTGCCGCTGGCGCTGCCGCAGGTCACGGCCGCCGCGGTCCGGCGACGCGACGACGGCGCGGTCCGGCTGGTGAGCGAGGGCTTCGCCGGTGTGTCCTTTGGGCGGCTGGGGCAGCCCAAAGGACACACCGGCGGCTGGGCCGCCTACGTCGTCGGGGTGATCGGCGCGCTCGACCCGCCGGGATTCGCGGGCGCCGACATCGCGATCGCCTCCGACGTGCCGGTCGGCGCGGGCCTGTCGAGTTCGGCCGCGCTCGAGGCGGCCGTGGCTCTCGCCCTGGCCGAGCTGTCCGGGCTGCCGGTCGACGATCCGGGCCGGGCCGTCCTCGCCGCCGCCTGCACGCGGGCCGAGAACGACTACGTCGGCGCCCCCACCGGCGGGATGGATCAGCAGATCGCGCTGCGCGGCCGGGCTGGGCACGCCCTCCTGCTGGACTGTGCGACGGGCGAGGTCGAGCACCTCCCGATCGACCTCGAATCGCACGGCCTGGCACTGCTCGTCGTCGACACCGACGCCCCGCACCGCCTCGTCGACGGGCAGTACGGGCAGCGGCGGCGCGACGTCGAGGAGGCCACGTGCCGGCTCGGGAGCCTGCGCGACGTCGGCACCGTCGCCGCGCTCGGCGCGCTGACCGACCCGGTGCTGCGGCGCCGGGCCGGGCACGTCGTCACGGAGATCGCCCGGGTCCGCGCCGCCGTCGCGGCCCTGCGCGACGACGCCCCGCGACGGCTCGGACCGCTGCTCGACGCCGCCCATCGGTCGCTGCGCGACGACTTCGAGGTCAGCTCCGTCGAACTCGACACCGCCGTCGACGCCGCGCGCGCCGCCGGTGCGCTGGGTGCGCGGATGGTGGGTGGCGGATTCGGCGGCTCGGCGATCGCATTGTGCCGGGCGACGGACGTCGACGCGGTGGCGGAGGCCGTCACGGTGGCCGCCCGCGAGCGGGACCTGCCGCGCCCGAAGTTCCTGCGGGCGACGGCGTCGGCGGGCGCCCGCCGCTGCGCCTGAGGAAAGCCGGCCGGGTGACGCCGCGCGGATCGGTACGCTGCCGGGCATGGGATGGTTCAGCCGGGACAGGTGGAACGCCGAGCACGCGGTGTTCGCCGCGGCCGCGACGGCGACGGTCGTGGGCGGCGTGCTCGGGAACGAGCGGCTGCAGCGGGTCGCCAAGCCGCTGATCGGGCCGTCGCTGGCGGTCCGGGTGCTGCGGCACGCCCCGCACACCGACCGGTCGGACACCGCCCTGCTGCTGCTCGCCTTGACCGGCGCGACCGTCGGCGACGTGTTCATGATCGACCCGGACGACGACGCGCGGCTGCTGCGCGGTGCGTCCTCGTTCGCCGTGATGCAGGTCTGCTACTCGGCGCTGCTGGCCCGTCGCGGGGCCCGTCCGACCCGGTCGGCGGCGGTGCCGCGGGCCGTCGCGGCGCTCGGAGCCGCCGGCCTGCTCGGCGTGAAGGCGCCCCGGGTGGCGGCCCCGTTGACGGGCTACGGTGCGCTGCTCGGGACCACCGCGACACTCGCCGCGGACCCGTCGCTCGCCCCCGGCGCCCGCCGGCTGGCCGACCTGCCGATCCCGGGCCGGGACCGGCGCAGCTGGCTGGGGCTCGGCGGCCTGGTGTTCACGCTCTCCGACGGCACCATCGTCGCGCGGCGGGTGCTGTTGCGCTCGGAGCGGGCGCGCGCCGCGGCGGAGGGGTTCGTGCTCGCGACCTACGCGCTGGCCCAGCTGCTCCTCGTCGAAGGCAAGCTCGCGCTCGGGCGGGAGGGCGCCGTCGCGCCCCGGCTGTCCGCGTAGGCGACGGACACACCGGTCGCCTACGGGCAGAGGACGATGCGGTCCCGGTCGCGCGGGTCGACGCGGATGCCCACGACCCGGCCCGGCTCGAACCGGTCGAGATCCTCGCGGGCGACCTCGTAGAGCACCCGTCCGTGGTACGGCTCGGAACCCGGCACCGTCAGATCGAGATCCAGCTCGGTGAGCTCGCCGTTGTCCACGGTGTGCCCGAGGTGCCGGGCCGAGGTGATGGTCGCCCAGCCCTCGAGGCCGCGGCGGGCGAGACGGCGGTCGGCGCGCGACGGCCGCCCGGCGAGGATCATGGCGATGCCCAGCGCCGAGCCGTACGCGGCCAGCAGGAACATGATCTGGTAGGGGACGGTGCCCTCGGGAGAGCTGCCGACGAACAGCCCCAGCCACAGGGCCAGGACGACGAGATATCCGGCGGTGACGAACGCGACGGCACGAACGACTCGAACGTGGCTCATTGCTCCTCCGATGCCAGGATAGTCCGTGACCTGCGCCACGTTCGGCGTCGCTACGCTGCACTCATGAATTCGCCCACTGCCTTCGTCACCGGTGCCGCCGCGGGGATCGGCCGCGCCACCGCCCTGCTCCTCGCCCGCCGTGGCTACCGGGTCGCCGCCGTCGACGTCGATGCCGCGGGCCTCGAGGCGCTCGCCGCGGAGCAACCCGGCATCGTCACCGCGGTCCTCGACGTCACCGACGCGGCGGGCTGGGAACGCACACTGAAGGCGTTCTGCGCCGACGGCACGCTGGACCTGCTCGTCAACAACGCGGGTGTCCTGGCCTCGGGTCCGTTCGAGACGACCCCGCTCGCGCGGCACCGGCAGATGGTCGACGTCAACGTCGCCGGGACGATCACCGGCTGCCACAGCGCGTTCGAGTACCTGCGCCGCACGCCCGGCGCCCAGGTGGTCAACCTGTGCTCGGCGTCGGCGCTGTACGGGCAGCCGGAGCTCGCCACCTACAGCGCCACCAAGTTCGCCGTGCGCGGGCTGACCGAGGCCCTCGATCTGGAATGGGCTCCGCACGACATCCGGGTGGTCGCGATGTGGCCGCTGTTCGTCGAGACGGCGATGACCCGGGACATGAACATCGGTGCGTCGCGGCGGCTGGGGATCCGGCTCGACGCCGACGACGTCGCGCGGGCGCTGTACGACCTGACCCGTCCGGGCCGGCGGGCGGCCGGTGTCCACCACACCGTGGGCTGGCAGGCGAAGGCGTTCGCCGCCTTCGCCCAGGTCACGCCCGCCCGGCTCAATCGCCTGGTCAACCGGTGGGTGACCGGCAGCTGACGCGGTCTCGCTAGAGTGGCGGACGGATCAGCGACGGAAGGGAGTCGGGTGAACGTGCGTCGGATGTCGTCGATCGGTGCGGCCGTGGTGGCGGTGCTGGCACTGGCCGGGTGCGGAGGTTCGTCGGAGGGGGTGGAGCAGCCGGCTGCCGCGTCGTCGTCGAGCGCGGCCGTCACGACCACCACCACGGTGGCACCCGCCCCGACGACCACCGAGCCCACCTCGACCACCCCGGTCCCCGAGAGCGCCCCGGCAGGGCCCGAGAGCGCTGCGGCGGCGCCGGCCGACGTGCAGTACGAGCGCAACGAGTCGTACTACTTCACCAGCCCCGACGGCGGGTTCCGGTGCGGGATCGTCAAACTCCCCTCCCGCACCGAGGCGGGCTGCGAGGGCGTCACGGATCCGGTGCCGCCTCGGCCCGAGAACTGCATGGTCAACTGGGGCAACGGTATTCGCGTGCAGGACGCGGGGCCCGCGGAGTTCATGTGTTCGGGTGGGTCGGTCTACACCTCCGGCGGCGACGACCCGGTCCTGCCGAGCGGATCGACGTTGAGCAAGCTCGGCTACACGTGCGAGACCACCGCCGCCGACGTCTCCTGCGTCAACGACGCCACCGGGCACGGCTTCACGATCGCTGCCGCCTCGAACACGACGTTCTGACCGTGCATCTCGACGACGTTGCCGGTCCCACCGAGTGGGGCGAGCACCCGCACGGGTACGGTCCGTGGGTCGAGGAGTACGGCACCGAGCCCCCGCGGGATCCGCGCTACGACCCGGAGCTGCTCGCCCACGGTGACCGGCGCAACGTCGTCGACGCGTACCGCTACTGGACGCGCGAGGCGATCGTCGCCGACATCGACACCCGCCGCCATCCGCTGCACGTGGCGATCGAGAATTTCGGGCACGACGCGAACATCGGCACCGTGGTGCGCACGGCGAACGCGTTCGCGGCGGCCGCCGTGCACATCGTCGGCCGCCGGCGCTGGAACCGTCGCGGCGCGATGGTGACCGACCGGTACCAGCATCTCGTGCACCATCCGGACGTCGACTCCCTTCTGGACTGGGCGGCCGGACAGGGACTGACGATCGTCGCGGTGGACAACACCCCCGGATCGGTGCCACTCGAGACCGCACGGCTGCCCCGCGCGTGCCTGCTGCTGTTCGGCCAGGAGGGCCCCGGTGTGACGGCGCGGGCGCGGGAGGTCGCCGCGACGACCGTGTCCATCGCCCAGTTCGGCTCGACCCGCAGCATCAACGCCGGCGTCGCCGCCGGGATCGCGATGCACGCCTGGATCCGGCAGCACGCCGACCTCGACCGCGCCTGGTGAGGAAACGTTCGACGAGGTGCGGCCGATAGGGGAAAGCTGGTAGCGGTAGCGACGGTGAGACGAGGTTGGCGACGACATGTCGGATTTGTGGGCCGAGCGGGCGGATCTCGCGGAGGCTGCAGTCACGTCGCGGCACGTGCGGCGGTTGTGGGCGTTGCCCGGCACCGCGATCGGAGTCGTCGGATGGCCGGCGGTGCGCCGCGAACGACTCTTCCTCACCTGGCACTACTGGTGGCAGGCGCACCTGATCGATCTCGCGGTCGACGCCGCCGAGCGGGAGGCGACGCCGCGGCGCCGGCGCCGGGTGGTGCGGCTGACGCGCTCGCACCGGATTCGCAACCTTCTCGGCTGGACCAACAACTACTTCGACGACATGGCCTGGCTCGGCCTCGCTCTCGAGCGCGCGCAGCGGCACCTCTACGTCGACCGCCGCGACGCCATCGCCGTCCTCGAGCGCGAACTGTTCGAGGCGTGGGCCCCCGAGCGGGGCGGGGGCATCCCCTGGCGGCGCCGCGACGACTTCTACAACACCCCGGCCAACGGCCCGGCGGGGCTGCTGCTCGCCCGCACCGGCAAGCTGCTGCGGGCCCAGGAGATGGCGGACTGGATCCACGAGACGCTGCGTGATCCGGAGACCGGCCTGATCTTCGACGGGATCCGCGGTGGCCGGGTCGAGCGCGCGGTCTACACGTACTGCCAGGGCGTCGTGCTCGGGCTGGAGACCGAGCTGGCGGTGCGGATGGGCGAGCCGCGGCACCGGGAGCGGGTGCACGCCCTCGTCGAGGCCGTGGACACCCAGTTGGCGGACCGTGGGGTGATCACCGGCGGGGGCGGTGGGGACGGGGGACTGTTCAACGGCATCCTCGTCCGGTATCTGGCGATGGTCGCGACGACGCTGCCGGTGGTCGACGTGGAGGACGAACGCGCGCGCCGGCTCGCCGCGCGGATCGTGCTCGCGTCCGCGCAGGCCGCGTGGGCGAACCGCCTGCAGATCGAGGGGCTGCCGTTGTTCGGGCGGGACTGGTCCGTGCAGGCCCGGCTGCCCGGCACGGCACCCGGGATCGCGCGTTTCTCCGGCGGCACGGTGCGCAGCTCGGGCGTGGCGGAGCGGGACCTGTCGGTGCAGCTGAGCGGGTGGATGCTGATGGAATCGGCGTACGCCGTCGCCACCGAGCGGGCGCCGGGACCGAGTTCTGCGCGACCCGACGGCACCCATTTTGAAAACGGTTATCGATAACGGTTATCGTCGACGGCATGACCGCCGCGACCCCACTGCCCGTCACCGTGCTCTCCGGCTTCCTCGGCGCGGGCAAGACCACGCTGCTCAACCACATCCTCGCCAACCGCGACGGTGCCCGCGTCGCGGTCGTCGTCAACGACATGAGCGAGATCAACATCGACGCCGCGCTCGTCGACGGCAGCCTCGACCGCACCACCGAGAAGCTCGTCGAGCTCACCAACGGCTGCATCTGCTGCACGCTCCGCGAGGACCTGATCGAGACGGTCGCGCGGCTCGCCCGGGAGAACCGGTTCGACCACCTCGTGATCGAGTCGACCGGCATCTCCGAGCCGATGCCCGTCGCCGCGACGTTCGACTGGGAGTTCGACGACGGCTTCCGCCTCGGGCAGCTCGCGCGCCTCGACACGATGGTCACCGTCGTCGACGCCACCACGTTCCTCGCCGAGCTCGCGCGCGGCGACCGACTCGACGAGCGCGATCTCGAGGCCGGCGAGGGCGACGAGCGCAGCATCTCCGACCTGCTCGTCGACCAGGTCGAATTCGCCGACGTGCTGCTGCTCAACAAGACGGACCTGGTGAGCGACGCCGTCGCCGGGGCCGTCGAGGCCACCCTGCGCCGGCTCAACCCGACGGCGCGGCTCCTGCGCACCGTCCACGGCGCCGTCCCGATCGGCGAGGTCGTCGGCACCGGACGCTACGACCCGGAGGCGGCGGCACTCGCCCCGGGCTGGGCCGAGGAACTCGCCGGCGGCCACACCCCGGAGACCGAGGAGTACGGCATCCGCAGCGTCGTCTACCGCGCCGATCGCCCCTTCGACCGCGCCCGGCTCGAGGCGGCCGTGGAGAATCTGCACGGGGTGCTGCGCAGCAAGGGCTTCTGCTGGTTCGCCGACGACCCGGACACCGCGGCGGTCTGGTCGCAGGCCGGCCCCGATCTGGTGCTCGAACCGGCCCAGCCGTGGTCCCGGACCGGCGAGACGCCGGGGCAGGAAATCGTCTTCATCGGCGTGCGCCTGGATCCGGACACTCCGCGCCGCATCCTGGACCCCGCCCTCGTCTGAACGCGCATCCCCACCCCTCCCGGACATCGACAGCGGGCTCAGTCGATGGCCTCAGTCGATGGCCTCAGGCGATGGCCTCAGGCGATGGCCTCAGGCGATGGCCGCGGGCGTGCAGGCCGTGTCGACCGGGGCAGCCGGCCGCTCAGTCGGGGTCGACGTCCGCGATCTCCACGTCCACTGCCGGCCGCGCCATCTCGATCCGGTACTGCCGAACGCCGAGCACCGTGCCCACGACGAGGACGGCGGCCATCACGGCGAGGACCGTCGGCAGCAGCCACGAGACCCGCTCGAGGTACTCGCCGAAGTAGAACCCGACGAGCAGCAGCACCGGTGCCCACAGGATCGCGCCGATCGTGGACGCGATCGTGTAGCGGGTGTGGTTCATCCGCGCGGCCCCGGCCACCAGCGGAGACAGCGTCCGCACCCACGGAATCCAGCGGGCGATCAGCACCGCCCAGAACCCGTACCGGTCGAGGAGGACATTGACCTTCCGCAGGTTGGCCGCGTTGAGGTATCGGCCGTTGCGGCGGGCGATGAGGTGGTGACCACGCCGGTGGCCGATCACGTATCCCACCTGGTTCCCGGCGATCGCGGCCACCATCGCCCCGACCGACAGGGCCCACACCTGCGCCGCACCGGAATGGTGGGCGGCCAGCACGACGCCGGCGGTCAGCAGCATGGAGTCCCCGGGCAGGAACAGGCCGAGGATGATGGCGCATTCCACGAACACGAACGTCACGACGACGAGCCACACCAGGGCGGGCCCGGCGGTTTCGAGCGGACCGAAGGTCTCCGCGGCGAGAATCATGGAGGACGCGTTCGCGCGCGTGCTCAGGGCGTGGTGTCGCGACGCGTCGTCGGCACCGGCACCGTGTCGGCAGTGGCGTCGGCCTCGTCGGCAGTGGCGTCGGCCTCGTCGGCAGTGGCGTCGGCCTCGACGACGGCGGCGGCCCTGCGCTTGGCGATCAGGTGCTTGCCGACCTCGAGGATGATCGGGACGACGGAGGCGAACACGATCAGCAGGAAGATGATGTCGATGTTGTCGCGGATGATGGTGATCTGACCGAGCAGGTAGCCCAGCAGCGTCACGCCGGCGCCCCACAGGATGCCGCCCACGATGTTGTAGGTGAGGAACACCGGGTACTTCATGCGGGACGCGCCCGCGACCACCGGCGCGAAGGTGCGCACGATGGGCACGAACCGGGCGAGGACGATCGTGATCGGACCGTGCCGCTGGAAGAAGTCCTCGGACTGGTCGATGTAGCCCTTGTTGAAGATCTTCGAGTCGTAGCTCTTGAACAGGCGCGTACCGCCCTTGGCACCGATCCAGTAGCCCACCTGGTCGCCCAGAATCGCCGCGATCGGGATCGTCACCATCAGCACCCACAGCGGTGCGAACGGCGGGATCTCCTCGGACTTCGAGGCGGCGATCAGACCGGCGGTGAAGAGCAGCGAG
Organism: Rhodococcus sp. DMF-1; assembly: GCF_021441945.1. Lineage (NCBI taxonomy): Bacteria > Bacillati > Actinomycetota > Actinomycetes > Mycobacteriales > Nocardiaceae > Rhodococcus > Rhodococcus sp. DMF-1. The sequence goes on along the minus strand of NZ_CP090442.1, from coordinate 3,181,881 downwards.
TCGCCCGGCAGCAACGGGAACAGCAGACCCGACTCGATGAACACCACGAGCAGCAGGCCGATGAGCACCCAGGTGCCGAAGGAGTTGAGCAGATTCACCGGGTCCAGGAATCCCGGCAGTAACGCCAGATTCGTCACGGTCTCCGGGACGACGGTCACGGACTCCAGTCCTCCGAGCACACTCACGGCCACCAGAGTACCGGTGGGAGGCCGGTGACCCGAATCATGGCGGGCACCCGACTGTGTCCCCGCGCCGACAGTTGACATACTGCAGGGACAACCCTGGAGCCCTCCCGCACCCCCGGGAAGGCACCCATCGACTCTCATCTGGAGGACAGCCGCCGTGCCAATCGCGACTCCCGAGGTCTATGCCGAGATGATCGCCCGCGCCAAGGACCACTCCTTCGCGTTCCCGGCCATCAACTGCACCTCGTCCGAAACCATCAACGCCGCGATCAAGGGCTTCGCGGACGCCGGCAGCGACGGCATCATCCAGTTCTCGACGGGTGGCGCCGAGTTCGGCTCCGGCCTCGGTGTCAAGGACATGGTGACCGGCGCCGTCGCGCTCGCCGAATTCGCACACGTCATCGCCGCGAAGTACGACGTCACCATCGCGCTGCACACCGACCACTGCCCGAAGGACAAGCTGGACGGGTTCGTGCGCCCGCTGCTCGCCATCTCACAGGAGCGGGTGAAGAACGGCGAGAACCCGCTGTTCCAGTCGCACATGTGGGACGGGTCGGCCATCCCGATCGACGAGAACCTGCAGATCGCCCAGGAACTGCTCGCGCTGTCCAAGGACGCGAACATCATCCTCGAGGTCGAGATCGGCGTCGTCGGCGGTGAAGAGGACGGCGTGGAGAACGCCATCAACGAGAAGCTGTACACCTCGATCGAGGACTTCGAGAAGACGGTCGACGCGCTCGGCGCCGGCGAGAAGGGCAAGTACCTGCTCGCCGCGACGTTCGGCAACGTCCACGGCGTCTACAAGCCGGGCAACGTCAAGCTCAAGCCGTCCGTGCTGGCCGACGGCCAGGCCGCCGCGTCGAAGAAGCTGGGCCTGGCGGCCGGCTCGAAGCCGTTCGACCTGGTCTTCCACGGCGGTTCCGGCTCGCTGAAGTCCGAGATCGACGAGGCGCTCAGCTACGGCGTGGTGAAGATGAACGTCGACACCGACACCCAGTACGCGTTCACCCGTCCGATCGCCGGGCACATGTTCGCCAACTACGACGGTGTGCTGAAGATCGACGGCGAGGTCGGCAACAAGAAGACCTACGATCCGCGCAGCTACCTGAAGAAGGCCGAGGCGTCGATGACCGCTCGGGTCGTCGAGGCCTGCAACGACCTCAAGTCCGCGGGCCGCTCGGTGTCCGCCGGCTGATCGATCCCGCGCAGTCGTCCGACGCGAGCGGTGACGCGGGCCCGGCCCGCGGCACCGCTCGCGTCGTTTCGTTCTGCCTCTACCGTTCGCCCTCTACCGTTCGTCGCGGATCATTCGCCGCAGACCTTCCAGTCCTCCCCCTCGCGGGCCAGGTCGAAGGTGCGCTGGGTGACGTCGGTCGGCGTCCCGGCGGGGTGCGCCGTGACCTGTGCGATGGCCTGGCCGTCGGTGATCTGCACCTTGTCGACGCCGGTGACGACGGGCACGGTGCCCTGGTCGACGGCGGTGCGGTGGATGTCCGCGAACTGCTCGGGCGGTACCGAGGCGTAGAACTCCTGCAGTCCGCCGCACGTCGTGGTGCGCAGCGTCGTCAGGTCGCCGGCGGCGAGCGCACCGACGAAGGTCTCGACGGTGGCGCGGATCCGGGCCTCCGGCGAGTTCGCCGCCCGGTCGTCCAGGTAGACCTTCACGGCCGCGGCCGCCACTGCGGCGACGACGAGCAGTCCCGCGACGAGCGCGGCGATCACCCAGCCTCGCCGGCCCCGCCTGCCGGGTGCGACGGGGTCGATGCGCTGCGGCCCCGGGACCGGCTGGGCGCGCTGGGGTTGGACGCGCTGTGGTTCGGTGCGCCGGGGTTCGATGCGCTGGGGCTCCACCCGCCGGGCCTCGGCACGGTGCGGTTCCGGCCCCGCCGGCGGGACCCGCTGCGGTTCGGCGCGTTGGGGAACGATCCGCTGCGGCGCCTGCTTGGGGGTGTGCGTGGTGACGGCGATGCGGGCGGTGGGCGCGTCGGCGGGGGAGGGGGCCGGTTCGGCGCGCCGCGCGGCCGGGATGGCCACGGTCTCCGCCTCGCTCGCCGAGGCCGGCTCGTCCGCGGCGCGGTCGGCGGGACCCGTGGCCGGTGTGCCGCCTTGCGGGCCTGCGTGCGGTGCCGGGCCCTCGGCGTCGCCGGGCGCTGTGGAGGAACGGGGGTTGTCCGTGGCCGGTGTGCCGCCTTGCGGGCCTGCGTGCGGTGCCGGGCCCTCGGCGTCGCCGGGCGCTGCGGAGGAATCGGGTGCGCCCGTCGCCGGATCGGGGGACGTGGTGGTGTCTTCGTTCTTCGGATCCGGCACGCGATCCCCCTTGCTGAGCGGACGGCTGTTCTCCCGGGCAGCCTAACGACCGTCGTCCCGCGGTGGGCACAATGGTGGCCATGACGTCTTTCGGTGATCTTCTCGGACCCCAACCCACCCTGCTGCCCGGCGACGACGAGGCGGAATCGGCGCTGCTGAACCGCGAGGATCCGGCGAAGGTGGCAGCCGACCACCCCACCGCGTCGATCGCGTGGGCCTACCTGGCCGAAGCCGCCCTCGAGCGCGGCGAGACGATCGCGGCCTACGCCTACGCCCGCACCGGCTACCACCGCGGTCTCGACCAGCTGCGCCGCAACGGCTGGAAGGGCTTCGGTCCCGTGCCGTACGAGCACGAACCCAACCGGGGTTTCCTGCGGTGCGTCGCCACGCTGGCCCGCGCCGCGAAGGAGATCGGCGAGGCCGACGAGCACGCCCGCTGCCTCGACCTGCTCGAGGACTGCGATCCCCGCGCCGCCGAAGCGCTTGGCGTCGATTAGTCCCCGGCTGCCCACCAGGGACGGCGTCCGCCGGCGGCTGCGTGCGTCGGGGCGCCGGCTGCGGTCCTCGGCGCTGCCCATCCTGCAGTGCGCGCTCGCGGCGGGCATCGCCTGGTGGGTGGCGACGGGACCGGTCGGACACGAGCAGCCGTTCTTCGCGCCCATCGCGGCGGTCGTGTCGCTGGGGCTGTCGCTGGGGGCGCGGATGCGCCGGTCGGTCGAACTCGTCTGCGGGGTCACCGTGGGCATCGGCATCGGCGACCTGATCATCTCGTTCATCGGCAGCGGTCCGTGGCAGATCGCACTCGTCGTCGCGATGGCGATGGGCACGGCGGTGGCCCTGAACAGCGGTCCGATCTTCTCCATGCAGGCCGGGAACTCGGCGGTGCTCGTGGCGACCCTGATCCCGCCCGGCGGGTCCGGGGGCGTCGACCGCATGGTCGACGCCCTCGTCGGCGGCCTGGTCGGCATCGCCGTCGTCGCCGTGATTCCCACGCATCCGGTTCGCCGGGCGCGCCGGGAGGCGGCGAACGTGCTGGCCACGGCGGCGGACGTGCTGCGCAAGGTCGAGACCGGCCTGGTCGAGAACAACCCGAAGCCGATCGAGGCGGCCCTGCGCGAGGCCCGGGCCACGCAGTCGGCGATCGACGCGATGCGCACCAACATCTCCGGCGGCAAGGAGATCAGCCGCATCTCGCCGCTGTACTGGAACAGCCGGCCGCGGCTCGAACGGCTCACGGCCGCGGCGGACCCGATCGACAACGCCATGCGCAACACGCGCGTGCTGGCGCGCCGGTCGCTCTCGCTCGTGCGCGACGACGAGATCCTCGATCCGCGGCTGGTGCGGCGCATCGACGAACTGGCCGACGCGGTGGACGTGCTGAAGGCGATGGTCCTCGCCGAGCCGGGGGAGAAGCCGGACCAGGCGGAGGCGGCCCGGGTGCTGCGGAGTGTGGCCCGGGAGATGAAGCCGGACCAGGTGCAGGGTGCGGGTCTGTCGGCCACGGTGGTGTTCGCGCAGATCCGCTCGCTGATCGTGGACCTGCTCCAGGTGGCGGGGCTGAAACGGATCTCGGCGATCGCGACCCTGCCCCCGACCGTGGAGCATCCGGCGTATCCGCCCGAGTCCTGACATCCACCCCTCCGTTGAACATATGCGTATGTCTGCATATGATGGCCGAAACTTCGGAGGGAGGATCATGGGGGTCGGACACGGTCATTCGCACGGTCACGCCGGAGCCGGTGCGCCCGGCGAGGCGGGGCCGTCGCGGGGGCGGCTGCGGCGGATGGCGATCGCCCTCGCGATCCTGGTGGCGTTCCTGCTCCTCGAAGCCGGCGTCGCCCTGTGGATCGACTCGCTCGCCCTGCTCGCCGACGCCGGCCACATGCTCACCGACGTGGTGGGCATGTCCATGGGGATGGCCGCCCTGATCCTCGCGCGGCGCGGGAGCACCGCCGCCGCCCGCACCTTCGGCTGGCACCGTGCCGAGGTGCTCGCCGCGATGGCGAACGCCGCACTCCTGCTCGCCGTGGCGGTCTGGGTGTTCTACGAAGCGATCCACCGCATCGGCGACGCCCCCGACATCCCCGGCACGGCCCTCGTGCTCACCGCGACGGCCGGTCTGGCCGCCAACCTCGTCGTGATGCTGCTCCTGCGCGCCGATGCCAAGGACAGTCTCGCGGTCCGCGGTGCCTACCTCGAGGTCCTCGCCGACGCGGTCGGAAGCGTCGGCGTCCTCGTCGCCGGCGCCCTGGTCCTGCTGTTCGACTGGACCCTCGCCGACATCGTCGTCGGCGTCCTCATCTCGCTGTGGGTGGTGCCGCGGGCGGTGCGGCTGGCCGCGGCGTCGCTGCGCATCCTCACCCAGGCGTCGCCCGCACACCTCGACGTCGACGGGGTCCGCGCCGACCTGTCCGCCCTGCCCGGCGTCACCGGCGTCCACGACCTGCACGTGTGGACCCTGACGACCGGGATGGACGTCGCCACGGTGCACCTGATCAGCGACCACGACCCGCAGTGGGTGCTCGAATCGGCCCGCGCCGTCCTCACCTCGCACGGGCTCGAGCACGCCACCGTGCAGGTCGAGACGACCGTCAACGGGCGGCGCTGCGAGGAGAACGTCACCTGGTAACGCGGCTCAGTCCAGCCGCAGCGACCACCGGCCCGACCGTCCGTGCAGCCGGACCCGGGCGAGCGGACGCACGTCGATCCGCCAGAACGACCGCGGTCCCGCGCCCAGTGCGTACCCGGTCGCGGCGCGGATCACCGCGGGGTGGGTCACCGCGACGACCCGTCCCGGCGCCAGCTCGTCGAGCCATCCCGCCACCCGGTCACCCAGCGCCGCGACGGATTCGCCGCCGTGCGGTGCCGCGTGCGGATCGGTCAGCCACTCGTGCAGACCCGCGGCCGGCACCTCGTCCATGGCCAGCCCCGCCCAGTCGCCGTAGTCCAGGTCCCGCAGCGCGGGATCGACACCGGCCGTCGCGCCCAGCGCGGCCGCGGTCTCGGTGGTGCGGCGCTCCGGCGCCACGACGACGCGGTCGGCCACCGGCGCCACCACGCGCCCGAGTTCGCGCCTGCCGCGCTGCGACAGCGGCTCGTCGGCGGGGAACCGGACGGCGCGTTGCGCCTCCGTCGAGGCGTGGGCCAGGAGGGTGAGACGAACCACGGCGTCATCGAACCACACCCCGCGCGTTCGCCTTGACAGGGGAAGGCGGGGGTGCGAATGTTCCTTCGTTACCCGTGCCGAGGTGCAGGCAATCCGGTGCAAGTCCGGAGCGGTCGCGCCACTGTGACCGGACGTGACGTCCGGGAGTCAGAAAACTCCCTCGGTGCAAGAACTTTCGACGGGACGCGTTATCCCAGGAGGATACTTTGGCTACTGTCCACACCCCCGAGTCCACGATGGGTTCGGCAGCGCTGGCTGCCGCGATCACCGCCGTCGTGCTGCTCGCCTTCGTCACCCTCTACCTGGTCGGGTTCGACCAGGGTGCCGTGTCGCGCACCGGCATGTTCATGCACGAACTGATGCACGACGGCCGGCACCTGCTCGGCCTGCCGTGTCACTGAGCGCGGGGGCCGTGTCACCGCACCCGGATGCCGCCGTCTCGGACAGCGTCCCACTGGCCGGTCCCTACACCCGGATCCTGCTGCGCGGCCTGCTCGCCGGTCTCCTCGCGGGCCTGCTCGCCGGCGCCGTCGCGTTCGTGATCGGCGAGCCGCACATCGAGGCCGCGATCGCGCTCGAGGAATCCGCCGCCGAACACGCCGCCACCGGCGCACACACCCACACGCACGAGGCCGGATCCGCCGGTCACAGCCACGGCGAGGACGCCCTCGTCGGCCGCACCGGGCAGAAGGCGGGCCTGATCCTCGCCACCACCCTCGGCGGGCTGGCGCTCGGTGCGCTGTACGCCTCGGTGCTGCACTTCGCGCGCCGCCACACCACGCTGTCGGGTCCGGTGCTCGGACTGCTCGGCGCCGGAGCCGGCTGGCTCGCGGTCGCGGCGGTGCCGTTCCTGAAGTACCCGGCCAATCCGCCCGCGGTGGGCGACCCGGACACCATCGACCAGCGCACGCTCCTGTGGGTCGCGACGGTCGTGCTCGGCCTCGTCGCGCTCGCGGTGGCGGTCGCCGTCGCGAAGGCCCTCGCCCGCCAGGAGATGCGCACCGTCCGGCTCGCAGGCCCGGTCCTGGCCTTCCTCGTCGTGGTGGGCCTCGGATATGCGGTGCTGCCGACGATCGACGAGGTCGGTGCCGGATTCCCGGCGACGCTGCTGTGGGACTTCCGCGTTGCGTCCGTGGTCATCCAGACCACATTGTGGTTCGCCCTGGGGGTGGCGTTCGCGTTCCTCACCGAACGCGCCGATCGGCGCGCACCCGTCCGCGTGGCGTAGCCGGCGTGGGACAGGGCCTGCTCGTCGCCGGAACCACCTCCGACGCCGGGAAAACCGTGGTGACCACCGGGATCTGCCGGGCGCTGGCCCGACGCGGGTTGTCGGTCGCGCCGTTCAAGGCGCAGAACATGTCCAACAACTCGATGGTGGCCCTCGACCCGGACACCGGTGAGGGCGTGGAAATCGGCCGCGCGCAGTGGATCCAGGCGGTGGCCGCCCGCGCGACGCCCGAGGCCGCGATGAATCCGGTGCTGCTCAAGCCCGGCAGCGATCGTCGCAGCCACGTCGTCGTGCTCGGCCGCCCCGCGGGGCACCTCGAGGCCGGCGAGTTCGCGGGCGGGCGACGACATCTCGCCGACGCCGCGTTCACTGCATTCGACGACCTGCGCGCCCGCTTCGACGTCGTGGTCTGCGAGGGCGCCGGCAGCGCCGCCGAGATCAACCTGCGGGCCCACGACTACGTCAACATGGGTCTGGCCCGGCACGGCGACCTGCCGACGGTGCTCGTCGGCGACATCGACCGCGGCGGGGTGTTCGCCGCCATGTACGGCACCCTCGCCCTGCTCGACGCGCCCGACCAGGCCCTCGTCCGCGGATTCGTGATCAACAAGTTCCGCGGCGATGTCGGGCTGTTGCGGCCCGGCCTCGACACGCTCGAAGAGATCACCGGCAGGCCGGTTCTCGGTGTCCTGCCGTGGCAGCGCGACCTGTGGCTGGACTCGGAGGACTCGCTGGCCCTGTCGTCGCGACCCGCCCACGACGGCGCCGGCGCGCTCACCGTCGCGGTGGTGATGCTGCCCCGGATCAGCAACTTCACCGACGTCGACGCCCTGTGCCTCGAGCCGGACGTGCGGGTGCGGTTCGTCGACGACCCCCGCGCCGTCGCCGGTGCCGACGTGGTGATCCTGCCCGGTACGCGCGCCACCCTCGCCGACCTCGCGTGGCTGCGCGGTCGCGGCCTCGACACCGCCGTCGCCGACCACGCCCGTCGTGGGGGCGTGGTGCTCGGCATCTGCGGCGGATTCCAGATGCTCGGCCGGCGGATCGCCGATCCGCACGGCGTCGAAGGCACGCGCGATGCGTGCGTGGACGGGCTCGGATTGCTGGACGTGCACACCCGTTTCGAACCGGAGAAGGTGCTGCGGCTGCCGACCGGGACGGCGCTCGGGGTCCCCGCCTCGGGTTACGAGATCCACCACGGCCGCATCTCCCGCGGCGGCGACGAGGAGTTCCTCGGCGGCGCCCGGGCGGGAACGGTGTTCGGCACCATGTGGCACGGCAGCCTCGAGGCCGACGCCCTGCGCACCGCCTGGCTCCGCGAGGTCGCCGCACTCACCGGCCGCGACGTCGCCACCGGCACCGTCGGCTTCCACGACGCACGCGAGGCCCGCCTCGAGGTGCTCGCCGACATGATCGAGGAGCACCTCGACGTCGACACCCTGCTCGGGATGCTGGGGGACCGGCCCGCGCTGCCCACCCTGACCGGCGGCCTGGCATGACGGTGCTCGTTCTCGGTGGCACCGGAGAGGCCCGGGCGCTCGCCGCTCGTCTGGAGACCGCGGGGGTGGCGTACCTGTCGTCGCTCGCGGGACGGGTACGCAACCCGCGGCTGCCGGTGGGCGAGGTTCGGATCGGCGGTTTCGGGGGCGTCGAGGGACTGCAACAGTACCTGCGCGGCAACGGGATCGACCGGGTCGTCGATGCGACGCACCCGTTCGCCGCGCGGATCAGCGGCAACGCCGCGACCGCGTGCGCGGCGGCCGGGGTGCCGCTGCTGCGCCTCGCGCGGCCGGGCTGGACCGGCACCGCCGACTGGACGTGGGTCGACGACCACGACGCCGCGGCCGTGGCAGCGGCCGGGGGCACGAGCGTGTTCCTGAGCACGGGACGTCAGACCCTCGACCGCTTCCTCGGCCCCCTCGCGCGGCACCGTGTCCTCGTGCGGGTGGTCGAACCGTTGGACCTCGACGTGCCGGACTCGTGGACGGTGCTGCTCGCCCGGGGCCCCTACACGCTCGACGGCGAGCGGGCGCTGCTCGCCGGCCACGGCGTCGACGTGCTCGTCACGAAGGACTCCGGCGGGGACCTGACCCGCGCCAAGCTCGACGCCGCGGCCGAACTCGGCGTGCGGGTCGTCGTCGTGCGCCGACCGCCGTCGCCGCCGGGGGTGCCGACGGTGACGACGGTCGCCGACGCCGTCGCCTGGGCCGCCGAGCCGCTCGCGAAATAGACACCCGCGCATCTAATTTCGCGCGCGTACGTCCGCGGGCCGCGCCGATCTGCGGCGTCAGACCTGTGGGCCCTCGGCGCGCAGGTCGTCGACCTTGCGCATCGCCTCGCGGAGCTCGGCGAGCCACTGCTCGCTGTGCGTGCCGACGAGCTTGATGCACCAGGCGAGCGCGTCGGAACGCGACCGGGCGACGCCGGCGTCGACGAGGGTGTCGAGGACCTTGCGCTCGGGCTGGCGCAGCCGGGTCATCACCGGAACGGCCAAGTGGGTGAACAACACCCGGCGATCGCCGAGGGTGACGCCCCAGGCGACCTTCCGGCCGTAGCGGGCCTCGGCCTCGTCGGCGATGCGCATGCGGTCCGGGCGGGTGCTCTCCCGGAAGCGGGCGATGCGCCCGTCGACGGCCGCGGCGCCGGCGTCCTCGGGCGGGGGGAGTTCCCCGACGACGACGATCTCCTCGCGGTCGACCTCGATGGTGGCGGGGCCGGTGAACCAGTCGTCGGGCAGTCGTCCGGAGAACCACTCGGTGGCGTCGCTCGCATCGGGGACGTCGGCCTGCTGCCAGCCGCCGGGGCGTCCGAAGCGGGGTCCGTGCATGTGGGGGGTGTGTCGCATGTCGTCCTCCTCGGGACGAAGGGTGTTTCACTGATTACAGTGTTACACCTCTTACGTGATGCGCGCCACATCCCTGGTCGCGACCGTGAGGACAGTGCACACCGCCAGCGCTCCCACGCCGACCCGCGCGGCGAGCCGCACCGCACGCCCCAGGTCCGCCGGCTGCGGCGGCGGACCGTCACCGAGAGTGCCGCGGTCCTCGACGACACCGTGATAGACGTTCACCCCGCCCAGCGTGACCCCCAGCGCCCCGGCGAACGCGGCCTCCACCGGACCCGCATTCGGGCTCGGGTGCCGGTGGGCGTCCCGGCGCCAGGCCCGCAGCGCCGCACCCGGCCGGCCGCCCAGGCCGACCGCGAGCAGCGCCGACAGCCGCGCCGGAGCCAGATTGAGCACGTCGTCGAACCGGGCCGACGCCCAGCCGAACCGCTCGTGACGGGGCGTGCGGTGGCCCACGCGGGCGTCGAGGGTGTTCGCGGCCCGGTAGCCGAGCAGACCCGCCGGCCCGGCCACCGCACCCCAGAGCAGCGGCGCGACCACCGCATCGGACGTGTTCTCCGCGAGCGACTCGAGCGTGGCGCGGGCGACGCCGGCGGCGTCGAGCTGCGACGGGTCGCGGCCGACGAGGTGGGTGACCTGCCGTCGCGCGGCGGGCAGATCCCCACGGCGCAGCTGGCCGTCGATCGTCGTGGCCTCCCGCGCCAGCGAGCGGCCGCCGAGCACGGTCCACGTCGCGGCCGCCGTCACCGCCGTCCGCAGCAGCGGGCGCCGCCGGGTGAGGCGGTCCGCGCCGTAGCCGAGCCCCGTGGCGCCGCCGACCAGCACCACGGTGAACAGTGCCCCGGCCGCCCGGTGATCCGCGTACAGCGCCCGTTCGGTCGCGCGCGCGATCCGGCCGAAGCCGCTCACCGGATGGAACCGGCGGGGATCGCCGAACGCCCGGTCGGCGGCATAGCCCAGGACGAGGCCGGCGGCGCGGGCATTCACGTCGGCCACGCCTCGAGCAGCGCCGCGGTCGTCTGCGGGTCGCGCACCGCGATGCGCACCCAGTCCGCGCCGAGGCCGGGGAACGTGTCGCCGCGGCGCACCGCGAACCCCCGGCCCCGCAGGCGCTCCCGCGTGCCGGCCGGGACGTGTGCCAGCACGAACGGCGCCGCGGACGGTCCGGCCACCGCGACGCCGAGGGCGGTCAGGCCGTCCACGAGGACGGCGCGGTCGGCCGCGATCTGCACGGCGGCCCGCTCGGCCTCGACCGTGGCCGCCGCCGACGCGCACGCGATCATCGCCGCCGCCGCCGGTGTGGACACAGACCACGGTGGCTGGTGCGCGGCCAGTTCGGCGACGATCGACTCGTCACCGAGCACGTATCCGGCGCGGATCCCGGGAATCGCCCACGTCTTGGTGAGCGAGCGGATCACCACGACACCCGGAATCGACTCCCCGGCAAGCGATTCGGTCTCTCCCGGTACCGCATCCATGAACGCCTCGTCCACCACGAGCACCCGCCCGGGGCGCGCCAGGGCCCGCAGCGCGGCAGCCGGGTGCAGCACCCCGGTCGGGTTCGTCGGGTTGCCGACGACCACGAGGTCGGCGTCGTCGGGCACCGGCGCCGCGTCGAGGACGAACCCGTCCTCGGCCCGCAACAGCACCCGGGTCACCTCGTGCCCGGCGACGCGCAGCGCCGCCTCCGGCTCGGTGAACTGCGGGTGGATCACCACCGGTCGCGCCCAGCGGCGGGCGCGGGCGACGAGGGTGAACGCCTCCGCGCCGCCGGCGGTGGGAAGCACCTCGTGCGGATCGCGGCCGTGCCGCGCGGCCAGGGCCGCGCGCGCCGCCCGCGGATCCGGATACCGGTCCAGTTCGGCCAGCGAGCCCGTCAGTGCCGCCTCCAGCCAGTCCGGACGCGGCCGGCGCGCGACGTTGACGGCCAGATCCACCAGGCCGGGGGTCGCCTCCCGGTCACCGTGGTGCTGCAGGTCCGGTGCGGCGGTACGGGTCGTGCGTGGCGGCGGGGGGACCGGCGTCGCGGCCCGCACCGCCTCGGCGAACCGCCGGGCAAGGACCGGATGCCCGGCCCAGTGGGTGTGCAGATAGGACGCGTGCACGGTGGCGGAGGCGAACCCGTCGGGCCTACCGCCCAGCAGCCACGCCGGGTCGCCGGTGGAATCCACGGCGGTACGGTGGAATTCGTGTCCGGTCACCCGCGCGCCCGCCGGGGCGAGCAGCGTGTCGCGGGGCGCGACGGCGGTGCGGTAGCCGAGGGTGAGCCGCGGGGTCATCCGCGCGGACGCGTCGACCGCGCCGATCATCGGAGCGCCGTCCACGTCGCGGCACAGGTACAGCAGGCCCGCGCACTCGGCGACGGTGGGCGTGCCGGCCGCGATCGCGGCCCGCAGATGCTCGCGCAGAGGCGTGTTCGCGGCCAGGTCCGCGGCGTGCACCTCGGGGAACCCGCCGCCGAGGTAGATCCCGGCGGTGCCGTCCGGCAGGCGTTCGTCGCGCAGCGGATCGAAGACGACGGTGCGGCACCCGGCGGCGCGCAGCATCTCCTCGGTCTCGGCGTAGCGGAACGTGAAGGCGCGACCGCCGGCGACCGCGACGACCGGTCCGTCCTCGGCGGACTCGCCCGGCTCCCACGGCTCGGTGGCGAGGACCGGTGCGCTGCGGGCGATCCGCATCACCTCGGCGAGATCGACGCGGGCGGCGATCTGCGCGGCCAGCCGGTCGAGCTGGGCGGTCGCCCCGGCCCGCTCCTGCGCCGGCACCAGCCCCAGGTGCCGCGACGGCGCCGAGATCCCGTCGTCGCGCTGCAGCACCCCGAGCACCGGAACGCCCGTCGCGGCCAGGGCCTCGACCACCTCGTCGGAATGCCGCACCGAACCGGCCTTGTTCAGGATCACCCCGGCGATGCGGACACCGCGGTCGAACGTGGCCATGCCGTGCACCACCGCCGCGATGGAGCGGGAGGCGTGCGAGACGTCGACGACGAGGACCACCGGGGCGCCGAGCACCGTGGCGGTGTGGGCGGTGGACGCGAAACCGTCGGTGCCGAGCATCCCGTCGTACAGGCCCATCACGCCCTCGACGATCGCGACGTCCGCGCCGCGGGCGCCGTGCGTGAGCAGCGGTGCGAGCAGGTCGGTGCCGACGAGGTGTGCGTCGAGGTTACGTCCCGGCCGGCCCGTCGCGAGGGCGTGGTAGCCGGGGTCGATGTAGTCCGGGCCGACCTTGTGCCCCGACACGGTGTGCCCGGCCGACCGCAGTGCGGCCATGAGACCCGTTGCGACCGTGGTCTTCCCGTGCCCGGACGCCGGCGCGGCGATCACCAGCCGCGGCAGCGTCACCACGCTGCCACCCCGAGTGTCACCACGCTGCCGAGTGTCACCACGCGGCCACACCCGAGTGTCACCACTCGATGCCCTTCTGGCCCTTCTGGCCCGCGTCCATCGGGTGCTTGATCTTCGTCATCTCGGTCACGAGATCCGCGGCCTCGATCAACGCCGGATGCGCCCGGCGGCCGGTGATCACGACGTGCTGGTGGCCGGGACGCGCGGCGAGCGTCCGCACCACCTCGTCGGCGTCGATCCAGCCCCAGCCGATCGGGTAGGTGAATTCGTCGAGCACGTACAGCCCGTGCTGCTCGGCGGCGAGCCGGCGCTGGATCTCCCGCCACCCGGCGAGCGCCGCGGCGGCGTGGTCCTCCTCGGTGCCGTCCTTGCGGGACCACGACCACCCCGAGCCCATCTTGTGCCACTCGATCGGGCCGCCCGTCCCGCGCTCGGTGTGCAGGTCGCCGAGGGTCTCGAAGGCGGTCTGCTCACCGAGACGCCACTTGGCGGACTTGACGAATTGGAACACCGCGACCGACCAGCCCTGGTTCCATCCGCGCAGTGCCAGACCGAACGCGGCGGTCGACTTGCCCTTGCCGTCGCCGGTGTGGACCATCAGCAGCGGCCGGTTGCGGCGCTGGCGGGTGGTGAGACCGTCGTCCGGCACGGCGACCGGTTGTCCCTTCGGCATCTACGCGGCCCTTCCTCGGACGACGGTGGTGAGCGCGTCGGCGTGAACCTCGCCGACGGGAACGTGTTCGGCGTGGAGCCGTTCGGCGAGCCGGGCCGCGAGACCCATGCGGAACCGGCCGGTCTCGGAATCCACGACGACCGCGTCGATCCCGGCGGTGGCGATGCGGTCGGCGGCCGCGAGGGACCGGGCCACCGCGTCCGAGCCTGCGGTGGCGCGGCCGTCGGTGACCACGACGAGCAGCGCCCGCCGGTCGGGTTCGCGCAGCCGGTGCCGCCGGATCGTCTCGGCCGCCTCGAGCAGTCCCTCGGCGAGCGGGGTACGCCCGCCCGCCGGCAGCTCTCGCAGCCGAGCCGCGGCCACGTCCACCGAATTGGTCGGCGGTAGGGCGAGCACGGCGCGATCGCCGCGGAAGGTCACCAGACCGACGGTGTCGCGGCGCCGGTAGGCGTCGAGCAGCAGCGACAGGATCGCCGTCTTGACCTGCGTCATCCGCTGCCGCGCCGCCATGGAGCCGGAGGCGTCGACGCACAGCAGCACCAGGTTGGCCTCCCGCCCCTCGACGACCTTCCGCCGCACCTGCCACCCGTGCGCGTTTCCGGTAGTTCCTGCTACCGAAAACGCGCACGGGTGGGCGGCGGTGGCGCGGATGGTGGCGGGCAGGTGGATGGGGCCGGTGTCGGCGCGACGCTCGCCGACCGTGCGGCCGACCGTCGTGCGCGCCCGGGAGCGCCGGCCCGCGGTGCCGCGGCCCGTGCGGTCGGCGGTGAACAGGCGGGTCCGGTAGGGCTCGGCGGGGGCCGCGACGGACGTCGCCGCGCCGGCGCCCGCCGCACGGTCGTCCCGGTCCGGCGTCGCTTCGCCGCCTCCGGGACCGTCGGGACCGGCACCGCCGGGGCCGGGGCCGGGATCGTCCGGGTCGGGATCGTCCGGGTCCGGCTCGGGGGCCCGGTCGCCCAGGAGTTCGTCGAGCAGCGTCTCGTCCATGCCGGGCTCGTCGAAGGGGTTGCGGCGACGACGGTGCGGCAACGCGAGCCGCGCCGCGACCGCGATGTCCTCCCGCGTGACCTCGTCGCGACCCGCCCAGGCCGCGTGCGCGACGGCGGTCTTCGCGGTGACCAGGTCGGCGCGCATCCCGTCGACGTCGAACGCCGCGCACACCTCCGCGATGGCGACGAGCGCGTCGTCGCCGAGCCGCACGTGCGGCAGCCGCTCGCGGGCCGCGGCGAGCCGCCGCGCCAGCTCGGCCTCGGCGTCGGCCCAGCCCGCGACGAACGAGACCGGGTCGGCGTCGAACGCCAGGCGCCGCCGCACGATCTCCGCCCGCACCTGCGGATCGCGCGGCGCGGCCACCTCCACGGTCAGCCCGAAGCGGTCGAGCAGCTGCGGACGCAGCTCCCCCTCCTCCGGGTTCATCGTTCCGACCAGTACGAACCGGGCGGCATGCGAGACCGACACCCCGTCGCGCTCGACGGAGCACCGGCCCATCGCCGCGGCGTCGAGCAGCAGGTCCACGAGATGGTCGTGCAGCAGGTTGACCTCGTCGACGTAGAGCACCCCGCGGTGCGCCCGGGCGAGCAGGCCCGGCTCGTACTCGGCGGTGCCCCCCGACAGTGCCTTCTGCAGGTGCAGGGAGCCGGTGACCCGGTCCTCGGTGGCGCCGACCGGCAGCTCCACGAGCCGCGCCGACCGGGTCTGCGCCGCCGCACCGTGCGGGTGCGGGCCGTCGGGACAGGACGGGTCGGGGGCGGCGGGGTCGCACGCGAACCGGCAGCCGGCGACCTCCGTGACCTGCGGCAACAGCGCGGCCTGGGCGCGCACCGTGGTCGACTTGGCGGTGCCCTTCTCCCCGCGCACGAGCACCCCGCCGATCGACGGCGACACCGCGCACAGGGACAGGGCCAGCGCGAGGTCGTCGGAGCCGACGACGGCACTGAACGGATACACGTGCACTTTCAACCTCCACAGGCTCCCGCTGGGATGTCTTCTCGGCAAACGGAATCGAGGCCGGTATTCGGACTTCCCGGTCGGACGCCGTGCGATCGCCTTCCCGGACCGGGCGGTCCAGTGGCTGCGCGTGATGCGCATGATCGACGACTCCCGGGTCACCGCAGCGGGCCTGTGCCGGATTCACACCGGCTTCCCGATTATCCCCGTGAGGGGCACCTCGATTGTCTTGCCGGCGCCGAGTCTAACCGCACCGGCTAGGGTTCGACGCCATGGGCTCACACATCACCGTCGTCGGCATGGGTGCCGACGGCTGGGACGGCCTGCCGCCCCCCGCCCGCGACGCGGTGCTCGGCGCGCAGGTCCTGCTCGGTGGGCGGCGCCATCTGGCGCTGCTGCCCGAGACCGGCGCCGTCCGCGAGCCGTGGCCGTCCCCGCTGCGCGACGGACTCGACGCGCTGCTCGCGCGGCACCGCGGCCGCACGATCGTGGCGGTCGCGTCGGGCGATCCGCTCGTCTCCGGCATCGGGACCACCCTGATCGACCGGCTCGGCGCCGACGCGGTGACGGTGCTGCCCGCCGTGTCGTCGGTGGCGCTGGCCCGCGCCCGCATGGGGTGGAGCGCCGAGTCGGTGGACGTGGTGACGCTGGTGGGCCGGGACGTGCACGCCGTCCGCCGCGCATTCGGGTGGGGGCGGCGGCTGATCGTGCTCTCCTCCGACGGCTCCACCCCGGCGCGGGTCGCCGACCTGCTGCGCCGAGACGGGTTCGGCGCGAGCACCCTGACCGTGCTGTCGGACCTCGGCGCGCCCGAGGAGGCGCGGCGCACCGCCGCCGCCGACGACTGGTCCGGCGACGCGCCCGCGCTCAACGTCGTCTGCATCGAATGCTCCGGAGCCGAGGGGTATCCCGCGACGCCCGGCCTGGCCGACGACGCGTTCGAGCACGACGGTCAGATTTCCAAACGCCCGATCCGGCTCGCCGCGGTGTGCGCGCTCGCGCCGCGGCCGGGGCAACTGCTGTGGGACGTCGGGGCCGGCGCCGGGTCGGTGGGCATCGAGTGGGCCCGCACCGATCCGCGCTGCCGCACGGTGGCGATCGAACGCGACGAGACGCGCGCCGACCGGATCGGCCGCAACGCCGCGCGGCTCGGCGTCCCGTCGGTCGTGGTGGTGCGCGGCGCCGCCCCCGACGCGCTCGCCGGTCTCGACACCCCCGATGCCGTCTTCGTCGGCGGCGGCGGGTCGATTCCCGGAGTGCTCGAAGCCTGCTGGGCGGCACTGCGTCCGGGTGGCCGTCTGGTCGCGCACGCGGTGACCCTCGAAACCGAGTCGACGTTGGTGCAGTGGTGGAAGACCCACGGCGGGGAGCTGACCCGGACGACCGTGGAACAGGCCGCACCACTCGGCGGGTTCAGCGGCTGGCAGGCGCTGCGCCCGGTGGTGCAGTGGCAGGTGACGAAAGGCGAGAGATGACAGTTCACTTCGTGGGATCCGGGCCCGGTGCGGCCGACCTGCTGACGCTGCGGGCCGCGCGCCTGCTGAGCGAGGCGCCGGTGGTGCTCTACGCCGGCACCTATCTCGACGACGAGGTGCTCGCGCACTGCCGGGACGACGCGGAGCTCGTCGACACCCAGCGCCTGGACCTGGACGAGATCACCGCGCACCTCGTCGACGCCCACCGCCGCGGCCTCGACGTCGTCCGCTTGTGTTCCGGTGACCCGTCGCTGTATTCGGCCCTGACCGAGCAGACGCGCCGGCTCGATGCCGCGGCAGTGCCGTGGGACGTCACGCCCGGTGTGCCGGCCTACGCGGCCGCCGCGGCGACCCTCGGGGCGGAGCTGACCGTGCCCGAGCTGGTGCAGACCGTCGTGCTGACCCGCACGCAGGCCCGCTCGACGACCATGCCCGACACCGAGGCCCTCGCCCGCGTCGCGGGCCTGCGCGCGAGCCTCGTGCTGCACCTGGCGATCACCCGCATCCGCGTCCTCGCCGAGGAGCTGAGCGTCGAGTACGGCGCCGACTGTCCGGCCGCGGTGGTGGCGTTCGCGTCCCGCCCGAACGAGCTGGTGCTGCGCGGCACGCTCGCCGACCTCGCCGACAAGGTCGAGGCGGCGGGACTGAAGCACACCGCGGTGATCGTCGTCGGCCGTGCCCTGGGCGTGCGGTCGGCGGACGTCGCGTGCTCGCACCTCTACGACCCGGCGCGGGACCGCAGCGGCTTCACACGGTGAACCGGAATCCGCGCGCGCCGTGACGGGCGCGGATCCCGGTGTTCCGGGCGAATGTTCAGGGACGCACCGAGCGCGACGTCCACACCGCGCCGGTCGCGGTGACCGCGGTGCCGGACGAGCCCACGAGGATCAGGCACTTCATGTCGATCGCGTCCGGGTCGAGCTTCTCGAGGGTGGTCACCTCGAGCGACTCGCCGGGGCGGCCGACGTCGCGACCGACCACCACGACGGTGTCGGCGGGGCGGTGCCGCAGCAGCACGGCCCGCGCCTGCGCGACCTGCGTGGTCCGCGACCGCGACGCCGGGTTGTAGATGCCCAGCACCAGGTCGGCCTGTGCGACGGCGGTGAGCCGCTGCTCGATCACCTCCCACGGCTTGAGCCGGTCCGACAGGCTCATCACCGCGAAGTCGCCGCCGATCGGGGCGCCCGCCCGCGCGGCGACGGCCTGGACCGCCGACACGCCGGGCAGCACCCGCACCGGGATCTCCGCGAACCGCGGATCCTGCGCGGCCTCGAACACCGCCGAGGCCATCCCGAACACTCCGGCGTCGCCACCCGAGACGACCGCCACCCGTTCGCCGGACAGGGCCAGCTCGAGCGCGACGCGGGCGCGGTCCACCTCGACGGTGTTGCCGGACGCGTGCCGTCGCTGCCCCGGCCGGACCGGCACCCGGTCGACGTAGGGCCCGTACCCGACGACGTGGTCGGCGGCCGCCAGCGCGGCGGCGGCCTCGGGGGTGAGCCACTTCTCGTCGGCGGGGCCGAGACCGACGACGAGCAGCTCACGGGCAGCGACCGCGTCGGGAACCTCGGCGACGACGGGCCGGGACCGGTCGGTGATGTCCCGGTTGCGCGGCGCGCGGTCGCCGGGGGTGAGGATCACCGAGAAGTACGGCACCGCATCGGCGTCGACGTCGGCGACGGGGACGATGCGCTGCCCGCCCATCGACGCGCGCTCGACGTACACCGCGTCGTCGAGCCGGCCCGCCTGGGCGAGCGCGGCGCGGACCGCGGGGAAGGTGCGGCCCAGCTTCATGATCGCGGCGCCGTCGGTGTCGGCGAGACGGCGCGCCAGTTCCGGCTCGGGCAGCGTGCCGGGCAGCACGGTGAGCACGTCGGTGCGCCGCACCAGCGGTTCCGCCGCGGCGGCCGCGGCCGCGGACACCGACGTCACGCCCGGAACCACCTCGGTCGCATAGCGGTTCGCGAGCCGGTCGTGCAGGTACATGTAGGAGCCGTAGAACAGCGGGTCGCCCTCGCACAGCACGACGACGGTGCGGCCGGCGTCGAGGTGCGCGGCCAGGCGCGCCGCGCACTCGTCGTAGAAGTCGGCGATGGCCCCGTCGTAGCCGCCGGGATGGTCGGTGGTGCCGGTGGTGACCGGGTAGACCAGCGCCTCCTCGAGCACCCCCTCCCGGATCAGCCCGGCCGCGATGCCCCTCGCGATGGACCGGCCGTGGGTGCCCGAGTGGTAGGCGATCACGTCGGCCTGCTCGATCAGCCGGGCCGCCTTGCGGGTGATCAGCTCGGGATCACCGGGGCCGAGGCCCACGCCGTAGAACCGTCCGGTGTCGTTCACTCCGCCTCCTGGGCCAGGGCATTGATCGCGGACGACGCCATCGCCGAGCCGCCGCGACGTCCCCGTACCACCAGGTAGGGCAGCTGCAGCGGATGCGCGGCGAGCGCCTCCTTGGATTCGGCGGCGCCGATGAACCCGACCGGCACCCCCACGATCGCGGCCGGCCGGGGGCCGCCGGCGTCGATGAGCTCGAGCAGGTGGAACAGCGCGGTGGGTGCGTTGCCGATCGCGACGACGGCGCCGTCGAGGCGGTCCTCCCACAGCGACACCGCCGCGGCCGAGCGGGTGGTGCCCCACGCCGACGCGAGCTCGGGTACCCGCGGGTCCCGCAGGAAGCACAGCACCTCGTTGTCCGCCGGCAGCCGGGTGCGGGTCACCCCGGACGCGACCATGTGCGCGTCGGTGAGGATCGGCGCGCCGGAACGCAGCGCCGTGCGCGCCGCGGACACCAGGCCCGGGTGGATCGCGAGGTCGCGGGTCAGGTCGGTCTGCCCGCAGGCGTGCACCATGCGCACCGCGACCTTCTCGGCGTCGGCCGGAATCGCGGACAGGTCGGTTTCGGCGCGGATCGTCGCGAACGACCGGACGTAGATGTCGGCGCCGTCGGTGACGTAGTCGTAGCGCCGGGGTGGGGGGGACAGGGTCATGCCGGGTTCCTCGCGAGCAGGAGCGTGTGGGGGAAATTCGGTGCGCCGCAGGATCGTTCGCATCCCACGACGTGCAGGTGGCCGGGTGGCGGCGCATCGGCGACGACGCGCCGGGCCGTGGCACGGGTGTCGCCCCCGGCGAGGCTACACCGCGGCGCGCCGGTGCATGCGGTGGTGCGGGTCCACGGCGACGCGCCGTCGAGGACGAACCCGGCGTCGCGCAGCGGCTGCGGATCGTGCTCGCCGGGCAGGACCAGGCCGCGCCACGGGGTGACGATCACGTCCGGCACGGGCAGCGCCGCCACCATCGCGGGCGAGAGGATGCCCAGCGGGACCAGGACCGAGACGGCTCCGGGCAGGGGGCCGTACGGCGCGGTGTACCGGGTGGGCGGCGGCAGCGGCGCACCACCGCCGAGTTCGGCGCCGGCCTCGGGCAGTCGGTGCACGTGCCAGCTGGTGCCGCGGATCGCCGCGAACCGTTGCGCCAGGTCGACCAGGGTCCCGACGGCCCGCTCGGCCGGCACCACCGGGCCGGAGCGCCGGCCGATCGTGACGCGGAACAGTCCGGGTTCGACGGCCACCGCGGCGAGGTCGCAGCGCAGGGTGGTGACGTCGCCGCGGCCGTCGTCGAGCCCGAAGAGGAAACGCCCCGGCAGCTGCGCCAGGGCGGGCTCGGCGCACAGGGCGGCGTCGAGCGCGCCGATCAGCGGGCGGATGTCGGCGCGGCCGCCGGTGATCCCGGACAGCGGCGAGGCGACGACGTTGCGGACCCGTTCGTGCGCCGGCGCCGGCAGGAACCCGGCCGCCGTCACCGCCTCGACCAGGCCGGCGGGCACCCCGCCGCACTCGTCCAACGCGACGCCCCTGATCTGCAGGTTTCCGCGTGAGGTGAGGTGCACGTCGCCGTCCGCGAAGGCGACCGACGCCTCCGACAGCGCCTGCAGGCCGCCGTCCGGGAGCCGGCCGCCGGGCGCGCGCAGCCGCACCAGCGCGCCGTCGGCGGCGAGGTGGGGGCGCAGCAGACCGGGGCACCGATCCTGGGTGAGCGCAGCGACGGGGGATGCCGCCTGGGCCGGCGCCGGGGGAAGGTCGACCATGGGGGCACATGGTTGCACACGTGCGCTAAGCTCCACCTGCCGTGGTGCTCGGGAAGCCGGTGTGAGACCGGCGCGGCCCTCGCCACTGTGAGCGGGTAGTTGCTCGCCCTCGTCCGAACCGGTCCGCCGGTCCGGAGACCACTGGACGCACGTCCGGGAAGGTCGGCGCAGCAGCGACGATCCGTCAGCCAGGAGACCGGCCACGGCACGGGAAGTCCACGAGGGTTTGGAGACTGAACATGACCGAATTCGTGCTGCGCGGAATCGAACTGCGCAGGACCCGGCCGTGACGCGGCTCGCGCTGCTGTCCACGTCCGACACCGACCTGCTGTCGGCGCTGAGCTCCGACGCCGAATACGCGCTGGGCAATCCGTCGCGCCTCGACGTCGGCACCGAGCTGCCGCGCCTGCTCGACGGCGCCGACCTGGTGATCGTCCGCATCCTCGGGTCGGTGCGGTCCTGGCAGAACGGCATCGACGCGGTCCTGGCGCACGGCGCACCCGTCGTCGTGCTCGGCGGCGAGCAGCTGCCCGACGCCGAGCTGATGAGCCACTCCACCGTCCCCGTCGGCATCGCCACCGAGGCGCACGCCTACCTCGCGCAGGGCGGGCCCGCGAACCTCGCCCAGCTGCACGCCTTCCTGTCCGACACCGTCCTGCTCACCGGCGAGGGCTTCGATCCGCCGGCCGCGCTGCCCGAGTGGGGCAGCCACGCGCCCGCCGCGGCCGATCCCGACCTGCCGAGGGTGGGCATCCTGTACTACCGCGCCCACGAGACCAGCGGAAACACCCGCTTCGTCCGTGATCTCGCGCGGGCGGTCGACGCCACCGGCCGCGCCGTGGCCGTGCCGATCTTCTGCTCCACCCTGCGCGGGGCCCCCGCGGACCTGCTCGCCGAACTCGGCACCCTCGACGCCCTGATCGTCACGGTCCTGGCCGCCGGTGGTACCCGCCCGGCCACCGTCTCCGCCGGCGGCGACGACGATGCCTGGGACGTCGCAGCGCTTGCCGCGCTCGACGTTCCGATCCTGCAGGCGTTGTGCCTGACCTGGGGACGCGACGCGTGGGCCGAATCCGACGAGGGAGTTTCCCCGCTCGATTCCGCGACGCAGATCGCCGTCCCCGAATTCGACGGCCGCATCATCACGGTGCCGTTCTCGTTCAAGGAATTCGGCGCCGACGGCCTGCCGCGCTACGTCACCGACCCCGAACGGTGCCGTCGCGTCGCCGGTATCGCCGTCGCGCACGCCCGTCTGCGGCGCATCCCACCCGCACGGCGGCGCCTGGCGATCATGCTCTCGGCGTATCCGACGAAACACTCCCGCGTCGGCAACGCCGTCGGCCTGGACACGCCCGTCTCCGCGATCCGGCTGCTGCGCGCGCTGCGCGAGCACGGCTACGACCTCGGCGACGGCTTTCCCGGCCTCGACACCGACGACGACGCCGAGGCAGGCAACGCGCTGATCCACGCCCTGATCGCCGCGGGTGGCCAGGACGAGGAGTGGCTCAGCGCCGAGCAGATGGCGGGCAACCCGGTGCGGGTGAGCGCGGCGCGCTACCGCGAGTGGACGGCGGACCTGCCGTCCGAGCTGACCGGCGCGATGACCGAGGCGTGGGGCGAGGCCCCGGGCGAACTGTTCGTCGACCGCAGCGCCGACCCGGACGGCGAGATCGTGCTCGCCACCCTGCAGGCCGGCAACGTGGTGCTGATGATCCAGCCGCCCCGCGGGTTCGGCGAGAACCCGGTGGCGATCTACCACGATCCGGACATGGCGCCGTCGCACCACTACCTCGCGGCGTACCGGTGGGTGGAGAACGGCTTCGGCGCCGACGCCGTCGTCCACCTGGGCAAGCACGGCTCGATGGAATGGCTGCCCGGCAAGAACGCCGGGCTGTCGGCGGCCTGCGCGACCGACGCCGCCGTCGGCAACCTCCCGCTGATCTACCCGTTCCTGGTCAACGATCCGGGGGAGGGCGCCCAGGCGAAACGCCGCGCCCACGCGACCATCGTCGACCACCTGATCCCGCCGATGGCGCGGGCCGAGTCGTACGGCGACATCGCCCGGCTCGAGCAGCTGCTCGACGAGTACTCCAACATCGCCTCGATGGACCCGGCCAAGCTGCCCGCGATCCGCGCCCAGATCTGGACGCTGATCCAGGCCGCGAAGCTCGACCACGACCTCGGTCTCCACGACCGCCCGCACGACGCCGAATTCGACGACTTCCTGCTGCACGTCGACGGCTGGCTGTGCGAGGTCAAGGACGCGCAGATCCGCGACGGTCTGCATGTGCTCGGCACCGCGCCCGTCGGGGAGGCCCGCGTGAACCTGGTGCTGTCGGTGCTGCGGGCTGCGCAGGTGTGGGGCGGCAGGGCGCACGCGGTGCCCGGGCTGCGCACCGCGCTCGGGCTGAAGCCGGATGCGCCGCTCGCCGAGACCGACGCGGTCGAGTCCCAGGCCCGGGCCCTGGTGCAGGGCATGGAGGACGCCGGCTGGCGGGTCGAGCGCGCCGGCACCGTCGTCGAACAGGTGCTGGGACAGCCGGATCCGGAGGTCGAGCGGGTGCTCGCCTTCGCCGCCGAGCAGGTCGTGCCGCGTCTGGCCCGCACCACCGACGAACTCGACGCGGTGCTGCACGCCCTCGACGGCGGCTACGTCCCCGCCGGTCCGTCCGGGTCGCCGCTGCGCGGCCTGGTCAACGTGCTGCCCACCGGCCGCAACTTCTACACCGTCGACCCGAAGGCGGTGCCGAGCCGGCTCGCCTACGACACCGGCGTGGCCCTGGCGAACAACCTGCTCGACCGGTACCGCGCGGACACCGGCGACTACCCGCCGTCGGTGGGCCTGTCGGTGTGGGGCACCTCCGCGATGCGCACCTCCGGCGACGACATCGCCGAGGTGCTCGCCCTGATCGGCGTGCGCCCCGAATGGGACGCCGAGTCCCGGCGGGTGCGCGAACTGACCGTGATCCCCCTCGACGAACTCGGCCGGCCCCGCATCGACGTCACCGTCCGCATCTCCGGGTTCTTCCGCGACGCCTTCCCGCACGTCGTCGCGATGCTCGACGACGCGATCCGCACCGTCGCCGCCCTCGACGAGCCCGACGACCTGAACTTCGTGCGCGCGCACGCCCGCCGCGACGAGGCCGAGCACGGCGACCCCGAGCGCGCGGTCCGGCGCATCTTCGGTTCCCGGCCCGGCTCCTACGGCGCCGGCATCCTGCCGCTCATCGACTCCGGGAACTGGCGCAGCGACGCCGATCTCGCCGAGGTGTACACCGCGTGGGGCGGCTTCGCGTACGGGCGGCACCTGCACGGTGTCGCGGCCGCGGACGACATGCGCGCCAACTACCGGCGGATCGCGGTGGCGGCGAAGAACACCGACACCCGCGAGCACGACATCGCCGACTCGGACGACTACTTCCAGTACCACGGCGGCATGGTCGCCACCGTCCGCGCGCTCACCGGCGCGGACCCGAAGGCGTACATCGGCGACTCGACCACCCCCGACCAGGTCCGCACCCGTTCGCTGGCGGAGGAGACCGCCCGCGTGTTCCGGGCCCGGGTGGTCAATCCGCGCTGGCTCGCCGCGATGCGCCGGCACGGCTACAAGGGGGCGTTCGAGCTCGCCGCGACCGTCGACTACCTGTTCGGCTACGACGCCACCGCCGGCGTCGTCGCCGACTGGATGTACGAAACCCTCGCCCGCACCTACGCGCTCGACCCGGAGAACCAGCAGTTCCTGCGCGAGGCCAACCCGTGGGCGCTGCGCGGCATCGTCGAACGGCTCTCCGAGGCCGCCGACCGCGGGCTGTGGGCCGAGCCGGATCCGGCGACGCTCGCGGAACTGCAGCAGGCCTACCTCGACGTGGAGGGCGACCTCGAGGACCGCGGATGAGAAGGCGGCTGCGGCTGATCGGGATCGGGCCGGGTGGTCCCGACGACCTCACCGTGGCCGCGGTCCGGGCGCTGAACGAGGTGGACGTGTTCCTCGTCGCCGACAAGCAGCGCGGCGTCGACGATCTCGTCGCCGTGCGGGAGGAGATCTGCCGCCGGCACGTCACCGGCGACTACCGGGTGATCACGGTGCCGGATCCGCCGCGCGACCGGGCCCCGTCCGCCTACGGCGCCGAGGTGCGGGACTGGCACGCGGCCCGCGCCGCCGTCTACGAGTCGGTGCTGCGCGAGCAGGTCGCGCCGGACGAGACCGCCGGATTCCTGGTGTGGGGCGATCCGAGCCTGTACGACAGCACCATTCGCGTCGTCGAACGCATCCGCGACCGGGGCGTGCTCGACGTCGACTACGACGTGGTCCCGGGGGTGAGCGCCGTGTCGCTGCTCGCGGCGCGGCACCGGTTGGTGCTCAACCGGATCGGCGGCCCGATCACGATCACGACGGGCCGGTGCCTCGCGCACGAGGTCGCCGCCGGGGGCGACAACCTCGTGGTGATGCTCGACGGCGCGCTCGAATGCGCCCGGCTCGACGGCGACTGGCACATCTGGTGGGGCGCCGACCTCGGCACGTCCGACGAGGAACTCGTCGCCGGCCCGCTGCACCGGGTGCTGCCGGAGATCGAGCGGGCCCGCGCCCGCGCGAAGGCGGCGCGCGGCTGGGTGATGGACACCTACCTGCTACGTCGCGCGGACGGCGTCGGCGCCGGCTCCTGACCGGGTGAGGGGAACGGCGTCGCCGCCCCGCCGGTACGACGCCGCGTACAGGACCCACGCCACGATCGGCAGGACGATGTCGAACCACAGCGGGAATCCGACGTTGCCCGGCTCGGTGTTGTCCTTCGCGAGCCAGAAGTACAGGTGACCGGCGGCGTCGCCGAAGTACTGGACGGTGGTCACGACGATCGTCGCGAGCCAGAACCCGCCGCGGAAGCGGTAGCACAGGATTCCCGCCACGCCGATCGCGAGATCGCCCATGGCGTTCTCGAATTGGAAACCTCCGTCGCCGCGGGTGAATCCGATCATCTCGGCGGTCGCGGGACCGTCGAAGACGTGGAACGCCGCCCCGATCACCGAGGCGACGCCGACCACCGCCACGAGCCACCACACGAGGTAGGTGTCGATACGGGCGGCGCCGTGGCGGTGGCGGGACTGCAGGAAGGCGCCGACGAGGGCGACGACGGCGAGTACGGCGGTCGGCACGGCAACTCCCTTCGCGGGGCAGCCGCATCCGGCCGCTTCACCGGCGAAATGTACGCCGCGCCCGGCCCGTCGCGCAGTGGAACGCCGGGACATCCGCGCGGTGCGCGGATGTCCCGGGTCGGGCATCGGCGTCAGAGCACCGGCGTGGTCACCGGCTGCGGCCGCCGGTCGGTGGGGGAGCGGCTGAGCACGACGGGCAGCCACTGCGAGGTCAGCGCCACCATGCCGAGCCAGGCGAGCACCATTCCCGCGCCGGGGGCGTGCGGAGTCTGCACCGGCATGCCGTTCTGCGACCAGTAGCCGAGCAGCCCGAACAGGGACGCCAGGCCGGAACCGAGCATCGACGCCGACGCGAGCCGCCAGCGGTGCGTGCACAGCGCCGCGGTCGACGACACCACACCGAACACCACAGCGAGGCTCACGAAGACCCGCATCGGCACGGTCGTCGTGGCCTCGTGCCCGAACCACGTGCCGAGCACCGTCCACGACCATTCGGTATCCGATTGCGGCAGAAGCAGACCCAGCACCACCGCGACGACACAGGCGACGAGGACGCGGTGTCGCCGGCCGGCGTCGAACTCCCCGGCGATCTTCCGCTCGATGCGGGCGAACTCCTTACGGTATGCGGACAGGTCGTCGCTCACCGGCACTCCTCGTCGATAGGCACACGAGGGTTCATTATGCGCGTCCCCGGCTACGCCACCCGACGGCGGTGTCGACGACGAGGAACGCCAGCAGGCTGAGCCCGAGCACCGGGGCGAACCACCCCACCACCGCGGCCGCGACGCCGATCGCGACCGCCGGACCTGCGCCGACGCGACGGAGCGCGCCCCGGGACGGGGCCCGGCCGACGGCCCACGCCGACCCACGGGTGGGCCGTCGCCGCCACCACAGCACGTACCCGCGCACCACGACCGTGACCAACGCCACCGCCAGCAGCGCCAGGGCGACCTGCGTGATCAGCCCGAACATGATGCCCATGTGCAGGGTGATCGACCACCACGTCAGCTGCGCGGCGAGCGGCCAGTCCGCGAACCGCAGCACGTCGACGACCTCGCCGGTCGCGCCGTCGACGGCGACCGAGTCGATGCCGTACACCCACGGCTGGCGGGTCTCGGCGACGGTGAAGGCGGTGCCGGTCTTCGCGGGGATCGAGGCCTCGACGACCCCGGTCAGTCCCGCCGCGGCCGCCGCGTCCAGCACCGAGTCGATGCGGGCGATGTTCGTGTCGAGCAGCGCCGGGTCGGCGGCGTGCCCGCCGTGGCCGCCGTGCCCCTCGTGGCCCGTCGCGGGTGCGGCGCTGCTCCCCGTCAGGGTCGCGTCGACGGCGGGCGTCTTCCAGTCCAGTGCCGCCCGCAGCTCGGCGATGTTGTCGCCGGCGAACCGGGACCAGGTCAGACCGGTCGCGGACAGGAACACCAGGCCGACCGCGATCCATACACCCACCACACCGTGCCAGCCGAGGGTGCGGGACCGGCCGGTGGCGGTGCGGTCGACGGTGAGCAGGCGCGCCTCGGCGTCGCGGGCCCGCAACGTCCGGTACCGGCGCACCCACAGGTACACGCCGCCGAGCGCGATCACCCACATCCAGGACGCGGCCAGCTCGCTGTAGAGGCGGCCCGGCTCGCCGAGGTGCAGGTGCCGGTGCAGCTGCGAGATCCAGGTCCGCACCGGCAGGGCGCTGCTGCTGCCGTAGACGGCCAGCTCACCGAGCGGCCGCGCGGTGACCGGGTCGACGAAGACCGCGAGCCGCTGCGACTCGCCGAGGCTCGGGTCGGCGAACAGGACCCGGGTGGTCTCGCCGGGCGCCGCGGCCGGCCGCACCGCGGTGACGGTGAGATCGGGCCGCTGGCCGGTGGCCACCCGGATCTGCTCGGCCACCGGCACGGCGGGACCGGTGGCATCGGTGTGCAGCTGATCGCGGTAGACGAGTTGCTCGATCGTCGGCGCGAGCGCGTAGAGACCGCCGCTGACCGCGGCGATCAGGATGAACGGGGCGACGAGGAGGCCGGCGTAGAAGTGCAGCCGCAGCACGAGTGGTCGCAGGGAGGAGGTGCCGGATCGGCGGGTCGGGGGCGGGACGGAACGATCCGTCCCGAGGTCGGTCGTGGACATGCGAATGCTCGTTTCGATCGTCGGTGACGACGGCAGCGTCGTCACACGTGGGAAAGCCGCCGCGGGGTACGGACGCGGCGGAACAGGATCGGGTCAGGCGGTGCGGGGCGGACCCCGGGTGCCGGCCTGTGCGGAAACGAGCACTCGCAGCACGAGACGTGCCCGGTGCGAGGGTGTGGCCACCCACAGCGGCGCATGCGCCGGGGGCAGGGTCAGTATCGCGGCGACGATGTGCCGCAACACGCCGAGTGCCGCGACGCAACCCTGCTCGGCCGCCCGGATCAGGGCGGCGGAGACGACGAGGGCCGCGGCGTGGGCGCCGAGCATCGCGGGCGAGAGCCCGAGGCCGTGGGCGTGCTCGGCGGTGAGGGTCAGGACGGTGTGACCGATCGTCTGGCCCGCGGCCAGGACGAGCACCAGTGCGGTCAGCGGCCGGTGCGACCGGAGCGCGGACACCGCGGCACCGAACGCGGCGCAGGCGGCGACCATCAGCACCACCGACGCCTGAGACGGAATCTCGCCGCCCGCGAGGCCGTGGGCTGCGACGGCGACCGCGGCGGAGGTCGAGCCCACGAACGCGCCACGCAGCTGCGTGGACGTCGGCGGGCGTGGATTCACGCGAAGGAGCCTACAGCGGTGCGCCCTTTGGGCTGCCCTGACCGCCCAAAGGGCGCACCGCTCAGTGACCGCGCGGTTCGCGCAGGCTCGTTCCTTCGACGTTGCGGACCCGCTTGCGCTCGAGCAGGACCAGCAGGGCACCGATCCCGAAGGACACGATGCAGGCGGGACCGGCGATCCAGGCCCAGCCCTCGAAGCCGTAGCCGGCAGCCACCAGAGTCAGACCGAGCAGCAGCAGCCCGAGGCCCAGGAAGAAGTAGCCCGGCCAGCCCCGGGAATCGGTCAGGGCCTCACCGGCGTGGCTGCGCATCGTGCGGGCGTCGTCGGCCGGGAAGTCGCTGTCGTTCGTCAGGTCCCGGTCGTGGGCCTGCCTGCTGTGCACCGGATCGGCACCCGCGCGGGTCTCCTCGCTTCGCCGAAACTCACTGCTTCGCCGAAACTCACCGCTTCTCCGAAATTCACTGCTTCCCCGAAACTCACTCTCGTGTTCCGTCACAGCCCCATCCTTTCCAGAGGTCGGGTCGGGAGAGCGCTGCAGCGCTCGGATTCACCGACCGGTGCCGCTCGTGTACCCGCTCCCGGCGCCGGGTATGCACCGTGCGGACACGGCGGCTCCGTAACCGCCCGCACACCGCTGAGGGAGGACCCATGACCGACCAGCACCGGCCCCGGAATCCGGTCGAGCAGTACCCGGCCCCGGATCGTGAGCAGCAACCCGAACTCGAGTACCCGGGCCTGACGTCCGACATGGTGTCGGCACCCGACCACGGCGAGCAGACCTATCGCGGCAGCGGCAGGCTCGAGGGCCGACGGGCGCTGATCACCGGTGCCGACTCGGGGATCGGACGGGCCGTGGCGATCGCGTTCGCCCGTGAGGGCGCCGACGTCGTCCTCAGCTATCTCGAGTCCGAGGAGGACGACGCCCGCGAAACCGTGCGGTGGATCGAGGAGGCGGGTCGGCGCGCCGTCGCGGTGCCGGGCGACATCCGCTCCGAGGAACACTGCCGGCACCTGATCGACACGGCCGTGCGTGACCTCGGCGGCCTGGACATCCTGGTGAACAACGCGGCGTTCCAGATGGTGCAGATGAACGGGATCGCCGACATCACCACCGAGCAGTTCGACCGCGTGCTGAAGACGAACCTGTACGCGTTGTTCTGGCTGTGCAAGTTCGCGATCGACGTGATGGAACCGGGCTCGACGATCATCAACACGTCGTCGATCCAGGGGACGAGCCCGTCGCCGGAACTGCTCGACTACGCCACGACCAAGGCCGGCATCGTCGACTTCACCAAGGGTCTGGCGTCGGACGTCGCGAAGCGGGGGATCCGGGTCAATGCCGTCGCCCCGGGACCGATCTGGACGCCGCTCATCCCGGCCACGATGCCCCGGGAGAAGTTCGAATCCTTCGGTGACGACGTCCCGCTCGGCCGGCCCGGGCAGCCGGCCGAACTGGCCCCGGCTTACGTCTTCCTCGCCTCGCAGGAGTCGAGCTACATCACCGGCGAGGTCATCGCCGTCACCGGCGGCAAGCCCTTCTCCTGACAGACCCGCGGGGGGGTGGTGCCGGTGGCCGAATGTCACATTCGGTCGATTCGATCGACGCGATGTGACATTCGGCCACCACCACCACCGCACCGCCGCAGCAGCAGGGGGCGGGTCAGGCCTGGGACCGCTCCCACACACGGTGGGCGCCGAGCAGTTCGACGATTCCGGTCACCACCGCTTCCGGATCGTCGGCGGTGACCACTCCGGGGGCCTCGGGATGGACGGCTGCGTGCTCGAGCGCTTCGGTGCCCGTGCCCCACGTGCCGATCGCCTTGCAGTGCCGGAACGTCTCGTCGACCAGAATGCGTACCCGCGGATCGGCCGGGGCGCTCGCGAGCAGCAGGGCGTCGTACTCGACGGACCGCGCCGTGTCGAAGGTGCGCGAGATCGGCACCTCCTTGCGGCCGCCGTCGAGCTTGCCGCCGTGCGGACCGATCACCAGCGGCACGGCCTTCGCCGCGGCCACCGCCGCCACGGCCTTGGCGACCTCGGCGACGTCGGCGCTGTCGTCCGCGACGATGCCGATCATCCGCCCCTCGACCGGCCACGTCGCACCGACCTGGGACAGGGCCTCGCTGCGCAGCGGCTCACCGTCCGTCGACACCGTCGGCTCCGGTGCCGGCAGGCCGAGACCCGCCGCGACGGTGGCGCACAGCTCCGCGTCGATGTTCGCGAGCACCTGCAGCTGCCGTTCCTTGATCGCCTGCTCGAAGCACTTCCCGAGCTCGAACGTGTACGCGTTCGCCACGTGCTTCTTCTCGATCTCCGACAGGCTCCGGTAGAACAGCCGGGCCTGCGAGAAGTGATCGTCGAACGTGCTCGGCGCCTCGCGTTCCTTGACACCCGCGGCGATCGGCGCCGGCACGTCGATGAACGCGGCGTCCTCGACGCCCGCGAGGAACGGGCATCCCGCTCCGAGCGAGTTGGGCCGGTAGGGAGCCGCGCCCGGATGGATGCCGGTCTGGTGCATGCCGTCGCGCAGCATGTCGTTGACGGGGGCGTGCGGCCGGTTGATCGGCAACTGGCCGAAGTTCGGTCCGCCGAGCCGGCTGAGCTGGGTGTCGAGGTAGGAGAACAGCCGACCCTGGAGCAGCGGATCGTCGGTGACGTCGATGCCGGGGACGAGGTGGCCGGGATGGAAGGCGACCTGCTCGGTCTCGGCGAAGAAGTTCGTCGGGTTGGCGTTGAGCTGCATCGTCCCGATCACCTGCACCGGGGCGAGCTCCTCGGGGACGATCTTGGTGGGGTCGAGAAGGTCGATGCCCTCGAACGTCTGCTCCGGGGTGTCGGGGAAGACCTGCACGCCCAGATCCCATTCGGGGTAGGCGCCGGATTCGATGGCGTCGGCGAGGTCGCGACGGTGGAAGTCCGGGTCGATGCCGCCGAGCAGCTGCGCCTCCTCCCACACCAGCGAGTGCACACCCAGGCGCGGCTTCCAGTGGAACTTCACCAGCGACGTCTCGCCATCGGCGTTGACGAGACGGAAGGTGTGGACGCCGAAGCCCTCCATCATCCGGTAGGAGCGCGGAATGCCCCGGTCCGACATGTTCCACAGGGTGTGCGCGGTGGCCTCGGTGTGCAGCGAGACGAAGTCCCAGAACGTGTCGTGTGCGCTCTGGGCCTGCGGGATCTCGCGGTCCGGGTGCGGCTTGGCGGCATGGACGATGTCCGGGAACTTGATCGCGTCCTGGATGAAGAACACCGGAATGTTGTTCCCCACCAAGTCGAACGTTCCCTCGTCGG
This sequence comes from Rhodococcus sp. DMF-1, assembly GCF_021441945.1. Lineage (NCBI taxonomy): Bacteria > Bacillati > Actinomycetota > Actinomycetes > Mycobacteriales > Nocardiaceae > Rhodococcus > Rhodococcus sp. DMF-1. The sequence goes on along the minus strand of NZ_CP090442.1, from coordinate 3,149,452 downwards.
TGTAGAACTTCGTCGCGAAACCACGGGTGTCGCGGACGGTGTCGGCGGAACCACGCGAACCGAGCACCGTCGAGAAACGGACGAAGACGCGCGTCTCGCTGCCCTTCTGCAGGAATCCGGCGCGGGTGATCTTCGAGGCGGCGCCGTTGGCCCGGAAGACGCCGTGCGCCGCGGCGCCCCGGGCGTGCACCGCCCGCTCGGGAATGCGCTCGTGATCGAAATGGGTGATCTTCTCGCGGAAGTGGTGGTCCTGCAAGAGCGTCGGACCGCGGCGACCCGCCTTGAGGGAGTGGTCGGTGTCGGTCAGCCGTGCACCCTGGGCGGTGGTGAGGAAGCGGCCCCGGGGACCGCGCGCACCGTCGGGCAGGTCCTCGGGTGTGCCGGTGGCAGTGACCGGGACGGGCTCACGCTGGTCGGGTTTGGCCGGAGGCGGGTCCGTCGGGGCCGTGGGTTCCTCGACCGGAACCTCGAAACCGGCGGGCGAGCCGGGAACCGGCGGATTCTTGTCGAACACTGCGATGCTCCGTTCGGTCGAGACAGGGGACGTTCACGTCCCGACCGAGTTGCCCCGCGCGTCCCGGTCCAAACATCGGCCACGTCCGCGCCCCGCATGCGCCGCGGTGGCGACCCACCGGTCCGCGGCCGCGTCGTACCGGGCCAGACCCGCCTCGCCGAATCGGGTCAGCCACCCGGTCATCGGCCAGCGCCCCCAGCGCCGGTGGAAGACAGCGGCGTTGTGGAGGATCTCGTGCAGATGCTCGACCGGCGGGTCGGAGACCGGGTGGTGCTGATGGAAGGCATGCGCGCCGCCGACCCAGCGCAACCCCACCCCGGCGTGCGCGGCGCGCTGGGCGAAGTCGGTGTCCTCGCCGCCGTACCCGACGTAGTCCGTGCAGAAGCCCCCGACGGCCGTCCACGTCTCGCGGGTCGCCGCGAACGACAGCGACCAGAACAGGTCGTACTCGTCGCCGGTGCGGATCGTGCCGGCCGGGGGGTTCGGCCGTGCCGGATGCGGGTTCACGCTCCGCTCGAGACGGCCCAGGTCGTATCCGCCCGGCCCCGGCGGCGGCAGATACGTCACCGGACCGCACAGCAGGGCGCTGCCGTGCCGCGGATCGCTCGCGGCCCGCTCGTACAACCCGAGGAGGCCCGCGGAGGGAATGCAGTCGACATCGAGGAACACCAGCAGCTCGGCGCCGCGCGCCAAGGCACACTCGGCGCCCACATTGCGCGCGGTGGACAGTGACAACGGTCCGCCCGCGGACGGTGACAACGGTCCGCCCGCGGACGGTGGCGACGGTCCGCCCGCGGACGGTGGCGACGGTCCGCCCGCGGACGGTGGCGACGGTCCGCCCGCCGGCAGGGTCACCGTATGAGCCGGGTAGCCCTCCGCTTCGATCAGCGGTGCGACGGCCGGGTCGCCCATCGACACCACCACGTGATCGTCCGGAGTCCGTGCGCTGCGCGTCAGGCCGCGCAGCTGCAGCCGCAGGTGCGCGTGCCGGCCGGCGACGAGAGTGATCACGGTCGTTCTCATCGTGGTGCCACCTTCGCGGCGACCTCGTCGAGCACCGCGGCGGCGCGCCCGGCAGCCCCCTCGGTGCGCCACCGGGACCACTGTGCGGGATCGAGCCGCAGGGCCCGGCGCAGCAGTTTCGGCCAGTCGTCCGGATGCGGCCAGGCCGGCAGGGTCACCGCCAGGCCGGCTCGGCCCAGCGCGTCGGCGGTGGCGCACTGCTCGTCGTACGGCCGGGGTTCGGCGACGACGATCGCCGGCCGCCGTGCCGCGGCGATGTCGGCGATGGAGTTCTGCCCGGCGTGACCGACGACGACGTCGGCCCGGCTCAGGTCGGACCACGGATCATCCACCCACGGACCGCCCGGCACGCCGACACCGTCCCACGCGTAGCCGGGATGACGCTCGGCCAGCTCGTGCAGGCGCTCGGCCGACAGGGACGAGCCGCCGCTGCCGCTCAGGACCAGGACCCGGGGCCGGCCGCCGGGGGCGGGGCCGGCGACGGGCCGGCCGTCGAACCGGCTGATGCCGCCGACATAGGTGGTCTTGTCCGCGTACGGACGTAGATACGCCGGCTCGTACACCTCCCGCGGCCACGGCGCGACGATGTGCTCGGCCGCGCGGTAACCCAGCCCGTGCGGGGTGTCGGTGCGCTCGCCCGGCATGGCCACGACCACGACGGGGACGCCCAGCAACCGGGCGAACACCGCGACCTCGACCGACACGTCGACCACCAGCAGCCGGGGCCGGGCCGTGGCGACCCAGGACGCCAGCGCCGCCATCCGCTCGCGTAGGCCGCGGTCGTGCCGGGGGACCCAGTGCAGCAACCCGCCGGCGGTGGGATCCTCCGCGGTGTCGACGGACTCGTCGTCGCGGGGCAGTTCGACGACATCGGCGAAGACGTCGGCGAAGCGCCCCAACGGCGCCGAGCACAGGGCCGTCACGGGTTCGCTCGTGCGGGCGCAGATCGAGGCCGCCCGGGTGCGGTGCCCGTGTCCGTGGTGATGGATGTAGTAGCCGATCATGCCGGGCGCTGCCGGACGACGGAGCCGGCCGCACACAGGCGGCGGTACAGGGCGAGGTAGGAGTCCACCATGGTGCGTTCGGAACAGAACGTCTCGGCGCGGCGGCGGGCGTCGAGCCGGGACAATCGGACGGCACGGGGCACGGTGGCTGCCAGCGCCTCCACGTCGTCGGGGGCGACGAGGCAGCCGCTGCCCCGGTCGAGTACCTCGGGGATGCCGCCGCGCGCGAACGCGACCACGGGCGTGCCGCATGCCAGGGACTCGGCCACGACGAGGCCGTACGGCTCGTTCCACTGCGGCGTCACCAGGGTCGCGGCCGACCGGCCGACCGCGGCCGCGAGTTCCCGCTGCGGCAGATGACCGAGATACGTGACGCCGTCGCCCAGACGCGGGGCGATGTGCCGGGTGAAGTAGTCCTCGTCGCTGACCGGACCGGCCAGCCGCAGGGACGTTCCCGCCCGCCGGGCCGCCTCGATCGCCAGGTGGGCACCCTTCTCGGGGACCAGTCGTCCGAACCAGATCAGCGACGGCCCGCCCGGGCCGAGCGGCCACGCCCCGAGGTCGACGCCGTTCGGGACGACGGTGATCTGCGAGGCGACCGCATGCGCCCAGGTCGCCGCGGTGTATCTGCTGACGGCCGCGTAGTGCGCCGAGCCGCCGCCGGGGACGGCGAGCGCCGACTCGAGCCACGGCGTCGGCGGGGTGTGCAGGGTGGTCAGCATCGGGGTCCGCAGCGTCGCGGCCATCGCCGGCGGCAGGTAGTGGACGCTGTGGTTGTGGATCACGTCGAACGAGTCGGCGAGCGGGCCGGCCAGTTCCAGCAGCAGGGACAGGTAGGCGTGGTGGGCGTCGAGGAACGCTTCCGGCGGCATCGACACGTCGCTGCGGGCGGCGGGGCTGGGCGTGAAGGTGCGCACCTCGAGGAACGAGGCGGGCAGCGTGACGTCGGAACCCGCGGCGGCGAACAGCGTCACCCGGTGTCCGTCGGCGCCGAGCGCGCGGGTCAGGTGCCACACGTGTGCCTCGAGTCCCCCGGCGAAGGGCTGCGCGACGGGAAATCGGTGGGACGCGATGAGGGCGATACGCAGTGGGCGACCCGTCACGACAGTGCCCGTTCGTAGATCGCGTGGTGCGCATGGGACAGGAAGCGGCGTTCGAACATGCGCTGCGCCCAGTCGCTGTGGGGCCGCCGACCGCTGTGGTACAGCGCGCGCACCGAATCGGCCAGGGAATCCGGGTCGAAGGTCTGCTCGTCGTATGTGAACACCTGGCAGGGCCGTTGCTGGTGGTAGAACCCGCAACTCGGGGCGATCACCGCCGTACCGAGGTCGTGGCAGGCCTCGAGCCAGCCGGAATGGGTGCCGAACCGGTAGGGCAGGACGGACACAGACAGCGAGGACAGGTACTCCCACAGCTCGTCGTCGGAGAAGTACTTGTGCACACGCACGTCGACGCCCGGCCGGTCCCCGAAGGCGAGGATCTTCGCCCCGGCCTCGGGGGCGTACCAGTGGTTGTCCGGATCGAAGATCTCGTCGTGGACGTTGATCCGCAACTGCGCGCCCGGCAGGTCACGGACGGTGTGGGAGAGGACGTCGAGGACGGGGAAGACGTCCATGTTGGCGCGCAGGCTCTTCGCGTGCACCCCGACGACGAACGGCTCGTCCGGGGACCGGTTCGCGCGCGCGAACCAGGGCTGTTCGACGACGTGTGGGTGGGGCAGGACGGTGGGGGTGCGGCCCCACATCGTCTCGATCCGTCCGGCGGCGCCCTCGGTGAGGGTGATCAGTTCGGTGGCGGCGGGGATCAGGACGTCGAGCTGCTTGTGGTGGGTGCCCGACGTGGGGTGGTGCGGGTTGCGCAGGTCGTGCACGGTGTAGACGAGCGGGATGTCGTGGTCGGCGAGTTCCGCGACCACGTCCTGCAGGGCCTCCGGTTCGATCGCGTCGAAGCCGAAGTGGATGTGGAACACGTCGAACTCGGTGTGGTTGGCGGCGATCCATCCCGGCTCGAGCATCAGCGGCGGCCACCATCCGCCCGGTACCTTGCGTCCGTCGGCGGGCACCGGATCGGCAAGCCGCACCACCTCGTCGTCCCCGTGCGGTCCGGTCAGATGCCGGACGTAGACGTGCGACGCGGGCACCGAGGCCACTCGGATCATGTCTCACCCTCCCCGTGACAAACGACCGGCCACGCACGCGGAGCGGCCGGCTCTGAGGGGCGGCTACCCGTTCGGCGGGGAGTCCACACCTCGCCCGCTCGGGCGTCGCGGGGAGCGATTTCGGGTCCGGAGGTTTCGACCGCGCCGCAGGGGGCACAACGGTCGGGGCTGTTCCGTAGTCCGGATGCGGGCCGGCCAAGGCGCCCCGGGTTGAACTCGACAGCCCGGGGCGCCGAACTCTCCGTGCCGAACCTCTCCGTGCCGGGCCGCGCGGCGGGCCCGGTCAGCGGACGAAACGCTCGACGGCGGCCCCGGGCCGCCACAGATCCACGTACAGGTGTTCCTCGTCGACCGTGGTGAGCACGGCCTCGGCCAGGTCGAGTTCGAACAGGTGCATCGGCCCCGGCGGCACCTCCTCCGGGTAGGCGGCGAGCACGGCCGCCTTCACGTCGTCGTGCAGTTCCCGGGCCCGGCCGCGGACCTTCGCGTCGCCGCCCGTCATCGAGTGGTGCCCGGGATTGGAATGCAGGGCGTAGCGCGGATCGCGCTGCAGGTCGCGGGCTTTCCTCGCGCCGGGCATCGACCCGAGCACCAGTCGGCCGTCGACGATCTCCACCTCCGTCCCGCTGACGCGCGGTGAACCGTCCCGCCGCAGCGTCGCCAGGACGTGATGCTTGTGCGCCTGTAGTCGTGCGGCGATCGCCTGTGCCAGATCCGGTGCCTGCTCGGAGAACTCTTTCCATGGACTCATGAGGTCAGGATGCGCCGATATCACTGACATCGAGTGTCAGTGATTTTTGCGTAGGCTGCGGTCATGCGATCGGCACGCCTGCTCGCGATGATGCTGCGTCTGCAGGGCACCGCGGGCCTGACCGCGCAGCGGCTCGCGGACGATCTCGGCGTCTCGGTGCGCACCGTGTACCGCGACGTCGGTGCCCTGTCCGCCGCGGGGGTCCCGGTGTGGACGGAGAGCGGACCGGGCGGCGGCATCCGCCTGCTCGACGGGTGGCAGTCCCGGCTCAGCGGGCTCACCAGCGACGAGAGTGCCGCGCTGATGCTGCTGGGGGTGCCCACCCTCGCCGCCGACCTCGGTGTGGAACTCGATGCGGCCCGCGGCAAGCTGCTCGGGTCCATGCCGGTCACCCTGCGCAGCGCCGCCCAGGCCTGGCGCGACCGGGTCCACGTCGACGTCCCCGGCTGGTTCGCCGCACCGGGGGACAACACGCACCTGCCGGCCGTCGCGTCCGCCGTGTTCGACGAGCGCCGCCTGAACATCCGCTACCGGCGCGGCGACCGGACCGTGGCGCGCACCCTCGACCCGCTCGGGCTCGTCGCCAAGGCCGGGGTCTGGTACCTCGTCGCCGCGCACCGCGGTCACGTCCGGACCTACCGGGTCGGGCGCATCGCGTCCGCCGCCGTCCTCGACGCCCCGGCCCGACGGCCCGACGGATTCGACCTGCCCGCCTACTGGGCGGCGTCCGCGGCGGAGTTCGATCGTGCGCTGCGCAGGTTCGCCTGCACACTCCGTCTCGGCCCGGCCGCGTGGCGGCGCCTGCCCCGCGTGGTGGGCACCGACGCCGCCGACGTGGAACCGGGACCGCCGGACGCGGACGGGTGGGTGCGGGTGGACCTGTTGCTCGAGTCCGAGGAGGTGGCGCTCGACCAGCTCCTCGCCCTCGGCGGCGGGGTCGAGGTCGTGGCCCCGGAGTCGTTGCGGGCCGCACTGCGCGCCGCCGGCGAGGCCCTCGCCCGGTGCAATGCGTGACGCCGGTGAGGGCTGCGCCCGCGGACCCCGCCCGCGGCGGAATCCGGTGTGCGGGTGTCCGGCGGGGGCGGAGGAAATCACGACAAGCGCTCAGCCGGAACGGCTTTCGTACCGCGACGGCAGCCCGCTCAGCGCACCAGCTTCCACTTGTGCTCGTGCCGGTAGAAGGTGGAGCGCTTGACCGCCCGCGGATTGGCGACCCCGTCGCGGGTGAGCACGGCGCCGGGTGAGCCGAGCTGCACGGCACGGCCGGTCACCCAGCGGTAGCCGCCGAACCAGCGCGGCCGATCGATCGCCGCCCGCAGTCCCGGCATGTCGACGGTCGGCTCGATCCGCACACCCGGGGTCATCCCGCTGAACAGCCGGGTGTCGTCGACGTACGCCTCGCCCACCAGCTCACCGACCTCGCCCTCGACGAGGGCACGCCCGACGAGGGCGATGCCGGCGTCGTCGCGGATGAGCGGCACCGGCCGTGCCGTGCCCTGCAGTGCGACGGTCGCGGCCTTCGATCCGAACCGCAGTCCGTACGCCTCGGCGGCCGGGGTGCGTCGCTCCGGCACGTAGGCCAGTTCGATGCCGAGCCGCTCGGTGCGCATCATCCGGGTCAGCGTCGCGGCGAAGGCGGCGTCCCCGCCCACCACCACGAGCCGGGGGTCCTCGACCGACTCGAGATGCGCGAACACGTCCTCGAAGTCGTCCTTGCCGGGCAGAGCCGGGGCGGTCAACGTGGTCAGGGATGTCAGTGTCAACGGCAGTGGGGCATCACCGCACTTGAGCACAACGGGGGTCAAGAGCACTCCTCTCGCGGGCGACGATGCTCCACTCACTCTAGTCACGACTCGCCTCACCGCCGGACGCTCGAACGCGGCACGGTGAGTCGGGTGGATCGTCGGCACCCGTCACAGTCGGGACGGCGGCCCGCGGACGCCGGGGGCGGTGCCGCACGTGTGGTCCGCTAGACTGTCCCCCCGGCTTCTGTTCTGTGACGGCAGAACCCTGCAGGCGGAGGGCGCCCGCACGTCGACACCCTAGGAGACAGCGAAATGCCGGCAATCGTCCTGATCGGCGCCCAGTGGGGCGACGAGGGCAAGGGCAAGGCCACCGATCTGCTCGGTGGCCGGGTGCAGTGGGTGGTGCGCTACCAGGGGGGCAACAACGCCGGCCACACCGTCGTCCTCCCGAACGGGGAGAACTTCGCGCTGCACCTGATCCCTTCCGGCATCCTCACTCCCGGCGTCACCAACGTCATCGGTAACGGCGTGGTCGTGGACCCGGGCGTGCTGCTCGACGAGCTCGCCGGTCTCGAGAACCGCGGGGTCGACACCACGAACCTGCTGCTCAGCGCCGACGCGCACCTGATCATGCCGTACCACGTGGCCATCGACAAGGTCACCGAACGCTTCCTCGGCGCCAAGAAGATCGGCACCACCGGCCGGGGCATCGGCCCGTGCTACCAGGACAAGATCGCCCGCGTGGGCGTCCGCGTCGCCGACGTCCTCGACGAGAAGATCCTCACCCACAAGGTGGAGGCCGCCCTGGAGTTCAAGAACCAGGTGCTGTCGAAGATCTACAACCGCAAGGCCCTCGACCCGCAGCAGGTCGTCGACGAGGTGCTCGGCCAGGCGGAAGGGTTCAGGCACCGCATCGCCGACACCCGGCTGCGCCTGAACAAGGCCCTCGAGGCCGGCGAGACGGTACTGCTCGAGGGATCGCAGGGCACGCTGCTCGACGTCGACCACGGCACCTACCCGTACGTGACGTCGTCGAACCCCACCGCCGGCGGCGCGGCCGTCGGATCGGGCATCGGTCCCAACCGGATCGGCACGGTGCTCGGCATTCTCAAGGCCTACACCACCCGGGTGGGGTCGGGTCCCTTCCCGACGGAACTGTTCGACGAGCACGGCGCCTACCTGGCCAAGACCGGCGGCGAGGTGGGTGTCACCACCGGCCGGGCCCGGCGCTGCGGCTGGTTCGACGCCGTGATCGCCCGCTACGCGACCCGCGTCAACGGCATCACCGACTACTTCCTCACCAAGCTCGACGTCCTGTCGAGCCTCGAGACCGTGCCGATCTGCGTCGGCTACGAGGTGGACGGGGTCCGCGTCGACGAAATGCCGATGACGCAGACCGACATCCACCACGCCACGCCGATCTACGAGGAGATGCCCGGCTGGTGGGAGGACATCTCCGAGGCCCGCACCTTCGAGGACCTGCCGGAGAACGCCCGGAACTACGTGCTGCGGCTCGAGGAACTCTCGGGTGCGCGGATGTCGTGCATCGGTGTCGGCCCGGGCCGCGACCAGACGATCGTGCGCCGCGACATCCTGAGCTGAAACCCGCTGCGGCCCCGCGTCAGAACAGGGTCGGATCGCCGAAGCCGGGGGCGTGCTCGAGGGCGAGCAGCTCCCGCTTCGTGACGGTGCTTCCGGGCGCGGAGAAGCCGCCGATCCCGCCGCCCGCGGCGAGGATCCGGTGGCACGGCACGATCAGCGGAACGGGGTTGCGTCCCAACGCCTGTCCGACGGCCTGGGCGCCGGCCGGCCGGCCGACCCGGCGCGCCACCTCGCCGTAGGTTGCGACCGCGCCGGGGGCGACGGTGCGGGCGAACTCGTAGACCGCCGTGTCGAATTCGGAGACGTTCCGGTAGTCGACCGGAACCCGGCGCAGGTCGTCGGGCGCCCCCGCGAGATGCGCGGCGACGGCGTCGATCACGGGCTGCACCCCCGGCGGGACGGGCCGCTCGACCGCGGCCGGGAACCGGCCGAGCAGTGCGTCACGCGTGGGTTCGGGCGCGGTCTCGGGCAGTTGCACGCCGACGACGCCGGCCGCGGACCACACGAGCCCGCACGTGCCGACGGCGGTGTCGAACAGGGTGTAGCCGAGGGTGGTCACGCCGTCAGTATGAACTGGCCCGGGGACAGGTGACCACCTCGCCGACTGGACTGCGATACTGGACTGGTGATCACGCGTGCGATCGGAGCCGGTTCCCTGGCCCGCGACCTCGGCAACTGGCAGGACACCGCCGATCGGCGGCCCGCGTACCGGGCTCTCGCCGACGGGATCCGGCTGCTGGTGCACGACGGTCGCGTTCCCCTGGGCGTGGCGCTGCCCAGCGAGCGTGAGCTCGCCGCCGCCCTGGCGCTGAGCCGCACCACCATCACGTCCGCGTACACGGCTCTGCGCGAGGCCGGCTACCTGCGCAGCCGGCAGGGTGCGCGCAGCACCGTCGCGCTGCCGCCGCGGCGACGGGGCACGCCGGCGCGTTCCGCCGCCCCGGCCGCCGCGGAAGCGCCGGAGCCCGTGGATCTCAGCTCCGCGTCCATGCCGGCGCCCGCCGCCGAGATCGAGTCGGCCTACGCCGCCGCGCTGCGGTCGGTGCCCGCCTACCTCGACTCCCACGGCATGGAACCGATCGGCCTGGCCCTGCTGCGGGAGGTGATCGCGCGGCGCTACCGGGACCGCGGGCTGCCGACCGGGGCGGACCAGATCATGGTCACCTCGGGCGCGCAGCACGCGCTGCGCCTGCTGCTCGGCGTGCTCACCGACGCCGGCGACCGGGTGATCGTCGACCATCCCACCTATCCCAATGCGCTCGAGGCGATCCGGCGGCACGGGGCGCGGCCGGTCGTCGTGCCGGTGCGGCCCGAGGGCGGCGCCGACGACGGCTGGGACCTGGAGGGCCTGCGCAGCGCCGCCCGGCAGACCGCGGCGCGAATGGCGTTCCTGATCCCGGACTTCCACAGTCCCACCGGGCTGTGCATGGGCGCGGCGGGCCGGGCCGAACTCGTCCGCATCGCGGAGGAGACCCGCATGACGCTCGTCGTGGACGAGACGATGGTGGACCTGTGGCTGGACACCCCGCCGCCGCCCGCCGTCGCCTCGTACGGCGCGGACCGCTCCGTCGTGACGGTGGGCTCGACCGGCAAGTCCCTCTGGGGCGGTCTCCGGGTGGGCTGGATCCGCGCCGACCGATCCCTGATCACCCGGCTCGTGGGGGCGCGCTCCGCCGTCGACCTCGGCACGCCGGTCATGGAGCAGCTCGCCGCGGCGCACCTGCTCGGCGACGTCGAGGACCTGCTCGAGCGGCGACGCGGACAGCTGCGCCGCCGGCGGGCGGCGATGCTCGGCGCGCTCGACGAGTTCCTGCCCGACTGGACGTACACGGTCGGACCGGGCGGGATGTCGCTGTGGGTGCGGATGCCCACGCCGGTGTCGACCGCGCTCGCGGCGACCGCCCCCACTCACGGTGTGGTCCTCGCCGCGGGACCCCGCTTCGGGGTGGAAGGCGCGTTCGAACGGTTCCTGCGGCTGCCCTACGCGCGGGAGGCCGACGAGGTGCGCCGGGCGGTCGCGTCCGTGGCCTCGGCGTACGACGCGCTGGCCCGCGGCCGGGACCTCGTCGAGCCACACCTCGTGGTCTGATTCGGGGGTGGCCGGACCCCGACCGGGAACGGGCCCGCGGCGTTATGCTCGAGGGGTACGAACGGGTGGCCGCCTGGGAGTCGCCATATCGGACGGATGCGAGAGTTACTGTGGCCGAACACGATCCGTACGCGACGCAACGCGACGTCGGGGTCGACCTCGCCGCCGAGCTGGCCGACGCCGGATTCGACGACGCGCGTGAGATCGGGCGCGGCGGTTTCGGGGTCGTCTACCGCTGCTACGAGACCGCACTCGACCGTCCGGTCGCGGTGAAGGTCCTCACCTCCCACATGGACCCCGACAACCTCGAACGCTTCCTGCGGGAGCAGCGCGCGATGGGCCGGCTGTCCGGACACCCGAACATCGTCAACGTCATGCAGGTCGGCACCACCCGAACGGGACGCCCGTACCTCGTGATGCAGTACCACTCGCGCGATTCGCTCGACGCGCAACTGCGCAGTGCCGGCCCCGTGCCGTGGCCGGAGGTGCTGCGCATCGGCATCAAGCTGGCCGGCGCCCTCGAAACGGGCCACCGCGCCGGAATCCTGCACCGCGACATCAAGCCGGGCAACATCCTGCTCACCGAGTTCGGCGAGCCGCAGCTCACGGATTTCGGCATCGCACGGGTGAGCGGCGGCTTCGAGACGGCGACGGGCGAGGTGACCGGGTCGCCGGCCTTCACCGCCCCCGAGGTGCTCAGCGGACGTGCGCCCACACCGGCCTCGGACGTCTACAGTCTCGGCGCCACGCTGTTCTGCGTGCTCACCGGACACGCGGCGTTCGAACGGCGCAGCGGCGAGCGGGTCGTGGCGCAGTTCGTCCGGGTGACCACCCAGCCCGTTCCGGACCTGCGGGAGCGGGGGATCCCGGATGCGCTCTCGTCGGCGATCGAACGCGCCATGTCGGTGGACCCGCAGACCCGGCCCGCGAGCGCCGCCGAGTTCGGGGAGATGCTGCGCGAGGTGCAGGCGGACGAGGGGCTGCCGGTCGACGAACTGCCCGTAGCCGGGGAACTCGAGCCGGGTTCGGAGTCCGGTCACCATCCGTCGCCGTCCGTGGCGGAGCGACGGGGCACCTACCGGTCCGGTGTGCGCGCGACCACCCCGCCGGCTCCGGCCACGCGGTTCCGGCCGCCGTCGACGCCGCGCCGGCTGGTGCCGCGCCGGCGCCTGCTGTCGATCCTCGACGCGGACCAGCGACGGAAACTGACCGCCATCCACTCGCCACCGGGATTCGGCAAGACCATGCTGGCCCTGCAGTGGCGCTACGTGCTCACCGAGAAGGACGTGCCCGTCGCCTGGCTCAACGTCGACCACGACGACAACAACGTGGTGTGGTTCCTGACGCATCTCGTCGAATCCATCCGGCAGGTCCGGCCGTCGCTCGCACGCGAACTCGGCCAGGTGCTCGACGAACACGGGGACGAGGCGGAACGCTACGTGCTCACCTCGCTCGTCGACGAAATCCACGAGGCCGGTGAACGACTCGTCGTCATCATCGACGACTGGCATCGGGTGACGGATCCCGCGACGGTCGCCGCGATGGCGTTCCTGCTGGACAACGCCTGCCACCATCTGCAACTCGTCGTCGTCGGGCGCACCCGCTCGGGCCTGCCCACCAGCCGGATGCGGGTGCGCGACGAACTCGTCGAGATCGACTACGAGCAACTGCGTTTCGACGTGGACGAGGCCCGCGTGTTCCTCGTCGACCTCGCCGGCCTCGACCTCGACGACGACGAGGTCGCCGACCTGACCGCCGCGACCGACGGGTGGGCGGCGGCCCTGCAGCTCGCGGCGATGTCGCTGCGCGGGCGCGACGACCCGGAGGAGCTGATCTCACATCTGTCCGGCCGGCACCGGGCGATCGGCGAGTTCCTCGCCGAGAACGTGCTCGCCTCCCTGCCCCCGGCCGACGTCGAGTTCCTGCTCGCCTCCTCGATCACCGAACGCATCTGCGGCAGCCTCGCCACCGCCCTCACCGGGCACGAACGTGGCCAGGCGCTCCTCGAGAGCATCGAGGAGCGGGATCTGTTCCTGCACCGGATCGACGAGGACGGCCGCTGGTTCCGGTATCAGCCGCTGTTCGCCGAATTCCTCCGGCAGCGGCTCGAACGCGAACATCCCGAACGCATCCCGGCCCTGCACCGGACCGCGTCCGAATGGTTCGAGAGCCATGCCATGGTCGGTGAGGCCGTCGACCATGCCCTCGCCGCGGGGGACGAGGACCGCGCGACGGATCTGGTCGAGGAGAACGGGCGCCGGCTGCTCGAACACGGCCATGCGACCACCCTGCTCGGCCTCGTCGCCAAGCTGCCGCGCCGGGCCGCCGCGGGCCGGATCCACCTGCAACTGTCCATCGCGTGGGCCAACATCCTGCTGCACCGCTCGGCACCGGCGCTGCGCGCGCTGGAGGTGGTCGAGGCGGCGGTCGCGGACTCCGGCACGGACGCCGAGGAGGCGGCCGACATCGCCGTCGAGGTGGAGGTCGTGCGCGGCGTCGTCGACCTGCGGTGCGACCGCATGGAACGCGCCGACGATCTCGTCGAGCACTGCCTGGCCCGGGCCGACACGCTGCCGCCGCTGGTGATCGCGTCCGGGCTCAACGTCGCCACGTTCGCTGCGGTCTACCGCGCGGACTACGACGAGGTGGTTCGGCTGCAACAGCTGGCCCAGCCGTATCACGACCTCAACGAGGGGCCCTACAACCTCATGCACGGCCGCGCCCTGCTGGGCCTCGCGGCGATCGAACAGCTCGACGTCGCCGGCGCCGAGGAGCACTTCCGGGCGGGTCTGCGGGCGGCGCGCCGGGGCGCCGGCCGGCACTCGTCGGCGGCGATGCTGGCCGGGTCGATCCTCGGCGAGCTGCTCTACGAACGAGGCGAACTCGACGAGGCCGAACGGCTGCTCGACGACGGCTACGCCCTCGGGTCCGAGGGCGGGGTCGTGGACTTCAAGATCTCGCGGTACGTCGTCGGTGCGCGGCTCAAGGCCGTGCGCGGCGACCGCGACGCGGTGGTGTCGCGACTGGCGGACGGCGGCCGCGCGGCCGCCGTCATGGACCTGGAGCGGCTGGCGGCTGTCGTGGAGAACGAACGGGTCCGGCTCGGGCTCGGGCCGTTGCCGGGGGTGGCGCCGCCGCCACCGGTGTCCTACGGCACGCGTCCGCGACCGGACCACGGCACGGCGGCCTGGACAGCGCAGTTCGAGGAGACCACGGCCATCCGGTTGCTGCTGGCCGACCCCACACCGGAGAACACCGAACTGGCGTGCCGGTGGGCCGGCGAGTGGGTGCAGCTGCTGCGCGGCAGCCGCCGGGAGCGGAGGCTGTTGCGCGCGGAGCGACTCGAGGTGGCGTGCCTGGCCGCGGCCGGACGGCACGAGGAGGCGGTGACCCTGCTGGCCTCCGTCGCCGCGCGATGCGAACGAGCGGGCCTGCACCGGTTCCTGCCCGACGGCGGCCCGCTCGTACTCGACGTCGCGCGCCGCCTCGCGGACGAGCTCACCGCAGGCAGGGGCCGCGCCGGCCGCCCGGACGTGTCCCCGGCGTTCCTGCACGAGGCCGTGGACACGGGCGCCGTGCATCTCCTGTAGGCGCCTGCGGCGCCGGTGTGTCCTTTGGGCGGCCCTGGCCGCCCAAAGGACACACCGGCAGCTTCGCTGCCTAGCGCCAGACGGAGTCGATGTCGGTGGCCTCGCCGGCCGGGGGGGTGGGGGCGCCGGCCGGGGTGCGGGAGAAGCGGGGCGCCGGGGCGTGCTGGGTGACGCCGTCGAGCTCGATCAGCGAGCCGCGGGCCGCGATGTGCGGGTTGGCCGGGGCCTCGCCGAACGTGAGCACGGGGGAGACGCACGCGTCGGTGCCGTCGAAGATCGCGGCCCACTCGTCGCGAGTCTTGGACAGGAACTTCTCCGTGAACAGCTTCTTCATCTGCGGCCACGCCGACGTGTCGAGCTGCTGCGGCAGCTCGGCCGGGTCGAGCTCGAGACCCTGCAGCAGCAGCGCGTAGAACTGCGGCTCGATCGAGCCCACCGCCATGTACCTGCCGTCGGCGGTCTCGTACACGTCGTAGAACGGTGCGCCGGTGTCGAGAAGGTTCACGCCGCGCTCGTCCGACCACACGCCGCGGCCGCGGAACGCCCACATCATGTGCGAGAGCGCGAGCGCGCCGTCGACCATCGCGGCGTCGACGACCTGTCCCTTGCCGGAACTCTGGCGTTCGACGAGGGCGGAGAGGATGCCGAAGATCAGGAACATCGAGCCGCCGCCGAAGTCACCGACCATGTTCAGCGGCGGCACCGGCCGCTCACCCTTGCGTCCGACGGCGTGCAGCACACCGGTCAGCGAGATGTAGTTGATGTCGTGCCCGGCGGCGTGGGCGAGCGGCCCCTCCTGCCCCCATCCGGTCATCCGGCCGTACACCAGGCGCGGATTGCGGGCCAGCGCGACGTCCGGGCCGAGGCCCATGCGCTCGGTGACCCCTGGGCGGAAGCCCTCGATGAGCACGTCGGCGCGTTCGATCAGCCCGAGCACCTTCTCGACCTGCTCGGGATCCTTGAGGTCGGCCTCGACGACGCGGCGGCCGCGCTGGATCTGGTCGCGGTGCCCGGCGGGCGGAATCAGACCCGGACGCTGCACGCAGACGACGTCGGCGCCGAGGTCGGCGAGCAGTGTCGCGGCGTGCGGGCCGGGACCGAGACCCGCGAACTCGACGACGCGGATACCCGCGAGCGGACCCTTCTTCTCAACAGCTTCAGCGGACACTCGTCGAACCTCACTCGGGTGCGTTGGGACCATTCCCCGAGGAGGCTACCTTAGCGATCGTTAGGGTGTGCCGAGGGTCACGGCGTGCCCTATCCCTCGTACAGATCACCCTCGTTGAGGCGAGTGGCCTCGAACGCCTCCTCGAGCGTGTCGTGCCGGTACACCGAGACCACGTGGTCGCCCACCACGCGGAACGCGATCGCTTCACTACGCGGGTGCTCCGGATCGGCCGCCCACGTCGCGGTCTCCTCGACGACGACGATGCCCTCGTGCACGAACATCCGGCCCGGCCGGAACGTCACGCCCGCCGTCGTCGCCCACTCGCGCAACTCGTCGAGGCCCTGGTCCTCGTCGTCGTCGCCGGTGGGCAGCACGATGTCGTCGCTCGACAGCGCCAGCAGGGTCTCGATGTCGTTGGAGTTGACGGCGTCGTGCCAGGCCAGGACGGTCGCGATCTCGGAGGTGCTCATGTCGCAGATGCTAGTACTCCGGGCCCGCCACGCTCGGATTGTCGCGTCCTTGCCTGGCCGCGAGGCGAGGCGCACAGTGGAGCCCATGACGATCAGCGGTCAGCTCGTGAGCTTCCTGCCCAGTACCGACCTCGACATCTCGGAGATGTTCTACGTCGACACGCTCGGTTTCGAGAAGCTGTCCCGGGACCATTTCACGCTGATTCTCGACGGTGGCGGTGGCGCACCGGTCCGGGTGACGTTGGTGCAGTCCCGCTCCGACACCGGCTACACCGCGCTGGGGTGGCGGGTGCCGAACCTGGACGCGACCGTCGACGCCCTGCGGGCCAAGGGTGTCGAGTTCGTCCGCTACAACGGAATGGACCAGGACGACCACGACGCGTGGACCTCGCCCGAGGGCATGCGGGTCGCATGGTTCCGCGACCCGCACGGCAACGTCCTGTCGCTGATGGAGGTCGCCGGCTAGGCACACCCGGGCGGGGTCGCCGCCTCGTCAGCTGCACCCGCTGGTGTTTCCGCACGACGGACACGCGTGGCAGGAGCCGGAACGCTGCATCTGCACCCCGCACTGCATGCAGTACGGCGCGTCGCTGCCGCGGGCGCGTCCCTGGCGCGTGTCCACGACGACCTCGGCGGCGGGCTCGCTGCGTTCGGCGCCGGTGCGGATGCCGAGTTCGGCCCGCTCGTCCGCGTCGAGGTACTCCACCGCCAGGCGCCGGAAGATGTAGTCCAGGATCGACGTCGCGATCCGCAGGTCCGGATCGTCGGTGATGCCCGCCGGCTCGAATCGGGTGCTCGTGAACGCGTTGACGAACGTGCGCAACGGAACCCCGTACTGCAGGCCGTAACTCACCGCCATCGAGAACGCGTCCATGATCCCGGCCAGGGTCGAGCCCTGCTTTGCCACCCGCAGGAACATCTCGCCCGGACGGCCGTCGTCGTACTGGCCCACGGTGACGAAGCCCTTGCAGTCCGCGACGCGGAACTCGAAGGTGCGCGACCGGCGCAACCGGGGCAGCCGTTCCCGCCGCGGCCGGGGCACCGTCGTCGCGCGCGGCGCGGCCGTGGCCGACAGTGGTTGTCCCAGTTTGCAGTTGTCGCGATACACCGCGATCGCCTTGAGTCCGAGCCGCCACGCGTCGAGGAACAACTCCTCGATGTCGGCCACGGTCGCCGCCTCCGGCAGGTTCACGGTCTTCGAGATCGCGCCCGAGAGGAAGGGTTGCACCGCGGCCATCATCAGTACGTGTCCGCGCGGTTCGATCACGTTGTCGCCCATGGAGGTTGCGAACACCGGCAGATGCTCGGCCCGCAACTGCGGCGCGCCGACGACCGTGCGGTGCGTGTCGATGTGCGTGAGCAGCTCGGCCACCCGATCCGGGGGATAGCCGAGCCGGGACAGGGCCCGCGGCACCGTGCGATTGACGATGGACAGCGTCCCGCCGCCGACCAGCTTCTTCGTCTTCACCAGCGCCAGATCGGGTTCGATACCGGTGGTGTCGCAGTCCATGGCGAGGCCGATCGTGCCGGTCGGCGCGAGGACCGTCACCTGGCTGTTGCGGACCCCGTGTGCCTGGGCGAGCGCGCACGCCGCGTCCCAGTCCTCCCGCGCCGCGGCGAGAATGCCGGCGGGCGCGAGTTGTTCGTCGATGTCGTCGACGGCGCCGCGATGACGAGCCAGCACCGCGAGGGTGTGCTCCCGGTTCTCGGCGAATCCCTCGAACGGCCCGAGCCGACGAGCCATCCGCGCCGAGACCGCGTACGCGTGCCCGGTCATCAGGGCCGTCAGGGCCGCGGCGTAGGCCCGGCCGGCGTCACTGTCGTAGGGCAGCCCCAGCGCCATCAGCAGCGCACCGAGATTGGCGTAGCCGAGGCCGAGCTGCCGGAACCGCCGCGACGTCTCCGCGATGCGGTCGGTGGGGTAGTCGGCGCGGCTCACGAGGATCTCCTGGCCGGTCAGCACCACCGCGACGGCGTGCCGGAACCCGGCGACGTCGAACGTGCCGTCGTCGCGCAGGAACGCCAGCAGGTTCAGGCTCGCCAGGTTGCACGCCGAGTCGTCCAGGTGCATGTACTCCGAACACGGATTCGATCCGTTGATCCGGCCCGTCGCGGCCGCGGTGTGCCAGCGGTTGACGGTGGTGTCGAACTGCAACCCCGGATCGGCACACTCCCAGGCGGCGGCGGCGATCCGGTGGAACAGGTCGCGGGCGGGCACCGTGCGCACCGTCGCACCGGTGGTGACCGCGCGCAGCGGCCACTCGGCGCCGTCCGCGACGGCCTGCATGAACTCGTCGCTCACCCGCACCGAGTTGTTGGCGTTCTGGTACTGCACCGAATGGATGTCGCGACCGTCGAGCCCCATGTCGAACCCGGCCTTCGCGAGCACCCGCGCCTTGCGTTCCTCGATCGCCTTGCAGTCGACGAACTCCTCGACGTCGGGATGGCCGACGTCGAGGATCACCATCTTCGCGGCCCGGCGCGTCTTGCCGCCGGACTTGATGGTGCCCGCCGAGGCGTCGGCGCCGCGCATGAAACTCACCGGGCCCGACGCGGTGCCCCCACCGGCCAGCGGCTCGGCCGACGACCGGATGCGCGACAGATTCGCCCCCGCGCCCGACCCGCCCTTGAAGATCACCGCCTCCTGCCGGTACCACTCGAGGATCGAATCGATGCTGTCCTCGACCGACAGGATGAAGCACGCGCTGGCCTGCTGCGGAGTGTCGGGCACCCCGATGTTGAACCACACGGGGCTGTTGAACGACGCCCGCTGCGTCAGGACCAGGTAGGTCAGCTCGGCGGCGAACGCCTCCGGGTCGTCGAGGTGGCCGTCGGCCGCGCCCCACGCGGTGATCGTGTCCACGATGCGCGCGACGACGTCGCGCAGCGACCGTTCCCGGGCGGCGGTGCCCGGAGCGCCGCGGAAGTACTTCTGCGCGACGATGTCGGTCGCGTTCTGCGACCAGGCGGCGGGGAACTCGACGTCGCGCTGTTCGAACACCACCGCGCCGGTGCCGTGGTGGACGATGCGGGCGTCGCGCCGCTGCCAGTCCATCTCGTCGGCGGGATCGATCCCGGCCGTGGTGAAGAACCGTCCGGTGTCCGACTCGAGATTCGGTTCGGCGACGTCCATCGCGACCTCCGGGTGCGACCTGAGGGGCACATATAGTCCCCCCATGGTCTCACCACGAATCGGTACCCCGCTGACTCCCGGCGCCCTGCGCGTCATGCTCCTCGGTGCGGGTGAGCTGGGCAAGGAGGTGGTCATCGCGCTGCAGCGGCTCGGTGTCGAGGTCATCGCGGTGGACCGGTACCCGAACGCGCCCGGGCATCAGGTGGCGCACCGCGCGCACACCGTCGACATGAACGACCCGCAAGCCCTGCTCGCACTCGTCGAAGCCGAGCAACCCCACCTGGTCGTGCCCGAGATCGAGGCGATCGCCACCGACGCGCTCGCCGTCGTCGAGGAACGCGGTCTCGCCGAGGTCATCCCGACCGCGCGGGCCACCCGGCTGACGATGAACCGGGAGGGCATCCGGCGCCTCGCCGCGGAGGAACTCGGGTTGCCCACCTCCCCGTACCGCTTCGCCGAATCCCTCGACGAGGTCCGCGCCGCGGCGGCCGAGGTCGGGTTCCCGTGCGTGATCAAGCCCGTGATGTCCTCGTCCGGCAAGGGCCAGTCCACGGTCCGCACACCCGACGAGATCCCCGCCGCCTGGGATTACGCGCTCGCCGGCGGGCGCGTCGACCTCGGCCAGGTCATCGTCGAGGGATTCGTCGACTTCGAGTACGAGATCACCCAGCTCACCGTCCGCGCCGTCGGACCGTCGGGGCAGGTCGAGACGTACTTCTGCGAACCGATCGGGCACCTGCAGCGCGCCGGCGACTACGTCGAGTCCTGGCAGCCCCAGCCGATGAGCGAGCGGGCCCTGGCCCGGTCCCGGGAGATCGCGGCGACGGTGACCGGCGCGCTCGGCGGCCGCGGCGTCTTCGGGGTGGAACTGTTCGTCGCGGGCGACGACGTGTACTTCTCCGAGGTGAGCCCCCGCCCGCACGACACCGGCCTGGTGACGCTGCGCTCGCAGCGGTACTCCGAGTTCGAGCTGCACGCCCGCGCGATCCTGGGCCTGCCCGTCGACACCGCACTCCTCGCGCCCGGGGCGTCCGCGGTGATCTACGGCGGCCTCGAGGCCGCCGGCGTCGTCTTCGAGGGCGTCGCCGACGCGCTGTCGGTGCCCGACACCGACCTGCGGCTGTTCGGCAAGCCCGAGTCGTTCGTCCGGCGTCGCATGGGGGTGGCGGTGTCCACCGGTCCCGACGTCGAGACCGCGCGGGCCCGCGCGGTCGAGGCGGCCGCTCGCGTGCGGGCGGTCGCACCGTGACCGCCGGGGCGGAGGTGCTCGTCGGTCTGGCCGTCCTCGTCGGCCTCGTCGGCATCGTCGTGCCGATCCTGCCGGGCACCCTGTTGATCTTCGGGGCGATCGCGGTGTGGGCGTGGCTCACCGGCGGCACCGTCGCGTGGACGGTGTTCGCCGTCGCGACGACGGCCTTGCTGGTGACCGGCATCGTGAAGTACACCTGGCCGGGCGGCCGGATGCGACGGGCCGGGGTGCCGACGCGGTCGATCGTCGCCGGCGGCCTGCTCGGCATCGTCGGGTTCTTCGTCGTTCCCGTGATCGGGCTGCTGCTCGGGTTCCTGCTCGGCACCTACCTGTCCGAGGTGCAGCGGCACCGCACCCACCGTGACGCCTGGGTGTCGACCGTGCACGCGACCAAGGCGGTGGCGCTGTCGATCCTCGTCGAACTGCTCGGTGGCCTCGTCGCCGCCGGCGTGTGGCTCGGCGCGGTGCTGTTCACCTGACCGGACGTGCCCCGGTACGACTGTGGCCGAATGTCACATCCGGTCGATCGAATCGACGCGATGTGACATTCGGCCACCAGGGGTCGGGGTGTCAGGCCTTGTGCGGCTCGGACGCGCGGAACATGTCCTCACGCTCGACGACCTTGACGCGCTCGCGGCCCTCGGCCTCGCCGAGGCTGCGCTCGTGCGCGTCGAGCCGGTACCAGCCCTGCCAGGTGGTGTAGGGCAGCTGCTTGTCCTCGAGGAAGGCGACGATCGCGTCCTCGGACGGATCCTCGGGGGTGTTCAGCAGGCCGTGGGCCCGGTCGGCGAGCAGGTTCGCGACGGTTTCGTTCGCGTCGCCCTTGGTGTGGCCGATCAGTCCGACGGGACCGCGCTTGATCCAGCCGGTGACGTACGTGGCGGGCAGGAAACGCGCGGGACCCTCGGCGGACTCGTCGGCGACGACGCGTCCGGCCTCGTTGGGCACGGTGCCGGCCTGCTCGTCGAACGGCAGCTTGGCGATGTTCTGCGACAGATAGCCGACCGCCCGGTACACGGCCTGGACGTCCCAGTCGCGGAAGCGGCCGGTGCCGCGGACGTTGCCGGTGCCGTCGAGCTCGGTGCGCTCGGTGCGCAGGCCCACGACCTTGCCGTCCTCGCCGAGGATCTCGGCCGGGGACTCGAAGAAGTGCAGGAACAGCTTGTGCGGGCGGTCTCCCACGTCGCGGATGGCCCAGTCCTGCAGGGTGTTGGCGACCATGTCGACCTGCTTGGAATTGCGGCGCGCGGCCTCCGAGCCCTCGTCGTAGTCGATGTCCTCGGGATCGACGATGACCTCGATGGTGGGCGAGTGATCGAGTTCACGCAGCTCGAGCGGCGTGAACTTGGCCTGAGCGGGACCGCGGCGGCCGAACACGTGCACCTCGACGGCCTTGTTGTTCTTCAGGCCCTCGTAGACGTTGGCGGGGATCTCCGTCGGCAGCAGCTCGTCGCCGGTCTTGGCGAGGACGCGCGCGATGTCGAGGGCGACGTTGCCGACGCCGAGCACGGCGACCTTCTCGGCCTCGAGCGGCCAGCTGCGCGGCACGTCGGGGTGGCCGTCGTACCAGGAGACGAAGTCGGCGGCGCCGTAGCTGCCGTCGAGGTCGATGCCCGGGATGTTCAGGGCCCGGTCGGCGTTGGCGCCGGTGGAGAAGATCACCGCGTCGTAGAAGCGACGCAGGTCGTCGAGGGTGATGTCGGTGCCGTAGTCGAGGTTGCCGAGCAGCCGGACCTGGGGCTTGTCGAGCACCTTGTGCAGGGCGGTGATGATGCCCTTGATGCGGGGATGGTCCGGCGCCACGCCGTAGCGGATGAGACCGAACGGGGCGGGCATCCGCTCGAACAGGTCGATGCTGACCTCGGTGTCGGACTTCATGAGCGCATCGGCGGCGTAGATACCGGCGGGGCCGGCACCGACGATCGCGACGCGAAGGGGACGAGTCTGATCGGTCATCAGGGGTCAACTACCTCTTCGGTGTGCGGACGGACGTGATTCAGCTTAAATGAGGAAGGGAGTCGGCAGGGGTGGCTGCCAGGGGGCACGCGGGAGCGGCAAGAACTGCGCGACGAACCGGGCGTGACGAGAATTCGCTTCAGCGACAACACATGTGGGCGCTCACTCGACACAGGTCGACGGCGAGACGTCGAACGAGGTGCGTAGAGGCCATGGCCAATTCCTACCTCGAGAGGGTTTATCGGGGCAAATGCGCCCGCGTGGGGCCGTGCCGGTGCCGCCTAGGATCACCCCATGGCAGCCGAACGCGCACCCGAGCCCGACCCGGACGAAACGGACCGCAGCAGCGCGACGCCGTTCCTCGCGGCACTCGCGATCATCGTGGTGCTCGTCGTCGGGGTGTTCGTCGCCCAGCTGGTGTCGCCGTCGGACCGCAGCGCCACCGGCACCGAACTCGTCGTGCGGACGGTCGACGACTACGTCCGCGCCCACAACGCCGGCGACCGCGCCGCGCAGGACCGGCTGCGCTGCGACCGGCTCGCGGCCGACCGGGCCCCCTGGGCCGGCGTCGACGGCGAGGTGCAGCTCGAGGCCGTCGAGAACGTCGAGACGGACGACGACCGGGCCACCGCCGACGTGCGTGCCCGGTCCGCCGGCGGCGAGCAGACCAGCACGTGGCAGTTCGTCCGGATCGACGACGTCTGGCGGATCTGCACGTTCTGACCGGCGGCCGGCACCACCCGCCCGCCTGGTCGGCTCGCCGTGAGCTGTGAAAAGCTGGTGCGGTGAGCTACGCAGGTGATATGACGCCGCAGCAAGCCTGGGAGCTGCTGCGCGAGAACCCGGACGCCGTGCTCGTCGATGTGCGTACCGACGCCGAATGGAAATACGTGGGGGTTCCCGAGACGTCCTCCATCGGGCGTCGCGCCCTCTTCGTCGAGTGGGTGCGCTACCCGAACGGCGCCCGCAACGAGCACTTCGTCGACCAGCTGAAGGACGCCGGCGTGACCGGCGGGCCGATCGTGTTCCTGTGTCGCTCGGGACAGCGTTCCATCGCCGCCGCGGAGGCGGCCACCGCCGCGGGCCTGGCCCCGTCGTACAACATCCTCGAAGGATTCGAAGGCGGCCTCGATGCCGAGAGGCATCGCGGCGCCGAGGGCTGGCGGGCCGCGGGCCTGCCGTGGAGGCAGTCGTGAGCACAATTCCCAGGGGCGGCGCGTTCGAGCGGCCGCTGCCGGCATCGGTGCGTCCCGCCACGCTCGGCGTGCGCGGCGGCACCATGCGGTCCGGATTCGAGGAGACCTCCGAGGCGATCTACCTCAATTCCGGCTTCGTCTACGAATCGGCCGAGGCGGCGGAGCAGGCGTTCACCGGCGAGGTGGACCACTTCGTCTACTCCCGGTACGGCAACCCGACGGTGAAGATGTTCGAGGAGCGGTTGCGGCTGCTCGAAGGCGCCGAGGGCTGCTACGCCACCGCCTCGGGCATGTCGGCGGTCTTCACCGCCCTCGCGGCGCTGCTCGGCAAGGGCGACCGGCTGGTCGCGGCCCGCAGCCTGTTCGGCTCCTGCTTCGTGGTGTGCAACGAGATCCTGCCGCGCTGGGGCGTCGAGACCGTGTTCGTCGACGGTGAAGACCTCGACCAGTGGGAGCAGGCCCTGTCCGTGCCCACGACGGCGGTCTTCTTCGAGACTCCGTCCAACCCGATGCAGACCCTCGTCGACGTGCGCCGGGTCTCCGAAATGGCCCACGCCGCCGGCGCCAAGGTGGTGCTCGACAACGTCTTCGCCACGCCCCTGCTGCAGCGCAGCCTCGATCTCGGCGCCGACATCGTCGTGTATTCGGGCACCAAGCACATCGACGGTCAGGGTCGCGTACTCGGCGGGGCGATCCTCGGCCCGCAGGACTACATCGACGGCCCGGTCCAGCACCTCATCCGCCACACCGGCCCGGCGCTGAGCCCGTTCAACGCCCACACCCTGCTCAAGGGCCTCGAGACGATGGCGGTGCGGATCCGGCACTCGGTGGAGTCGGCCGAGCGGATCGCCCGGTTCCTCCAGGACCACGCCGCGATCCGGTGGGTCAAGTACCCGTTCCTCGAGTCGCACCCCCAGTACGACCTGGCCCGGTCCCAGATGAGCGGCGGCGGAACGGTCGTCACCTTCGAACTGGACGCCCCGGAAGGCGCCGGCAAGAAGCGCGCGTTCGAGCTGCTCGACGGGCTGCGCATCGTCGACATCTCCAACAACCTCGGCGACGCCAAGTCGCTGATCACCCATCCGGCGACGACGACGCACCGGGCGATGGGGCCGGACGGCCGGGCGGCGATCGGCCTGTCCGACGGCGTGGTGCGGCTGTCGGTGGGGCTCGAGGATCCGGAGGATCTGCTCGAGGACTTCGAGCAGGCGCTGCGGTAGCCGGCGGCGAGGTCGAGGGCCGCAGCCGCATCGAGGCCCCGTCGACGTGGCGGGGCCCCGATCCACCGCCCGGAACTGCCGGGGCGACGACACCGGCCGGACCGGGCAGCGCCGGAGACCCGACCCCGCGGTCGCGCGCGCTTCGGTAAGTTCGTGCGCGCTTCGGTAAGTTACAGAGTCGACCCGCAACTGCGTGTCGTTCGATCGGCTCTGCACAGCCGAACTGTGGGAGGTTCCCGTGGCTGGTGGTCTCGTCGCCCTGCTGGACGACGTCGCGGCACTGACGAAAGCGGCAGCGGCGTCCATCGACGACATCGGCGCCGCGGCCGGCAAGGCCGGGGTCAAGGCGGCAGGTGTCGTCGTCGACGACACCGCAGTCACCCCGCGCTACGTGCACGGGTTCACCCCGGACCGGGAACTGCCGATCATCCGCAAGATCGCGATCGGGTCGATCCGCAACAAGCTCCTGATCATCCTGCCGGTGGCGATGCTGCTGAGCCAGTTCCTACCGCAGGCGCTGCCCTACCTGTTGATCGCCGGTGGCCTGTTCCTGTGCTTCGAGGGAGCCGAGAAGGTCTACGAAGCGCTCACCGGCGGTCACCACGACGACGACACGACGGCGGCGCAGAGCGGCCCCGAGTTCGAGAAGGCGATGGTCGGTGGCGCGATCCGCACCGACCTCATCCTCTCGGCCGAGATCATGGTGATCTCCCTGTCGTCGGTCGAGGACGAACCGTTCCTCACCCGGCTGGCGGTGCTCGTCGTCGTCGCGATCCTCATCACCGCGCTGGTGTACGGCGCGGTCGCGCTGATCGTGAAGATGGACGACGTGGGCCTGTCGCTCGCCGGCCGCCGGTCGTCGTTCAGCCGACGGGTCGGCCGGGGACTCGTGGCCGCGATGCCGAAGGTGATGACGGTGCTCACCGTGGTCGGGATCGCCGCGATGCTGTGGGTCGGTGGCCACATCCTGCTCGTCAACGTCGGCGAGGCCGGATTCCACTGGCCGGCCGATCGCCTGCACGATCTCGAACACTGGTTCGGCGATCTCGTGCAGGGCGGCTTCGGCGGTGTGCTGTCCTGGACCGCGGGGACCGTGGTGTCCGCGCTCGTCGGGCTCGTCGTGGGCGCGATCATCGTGCTGATCGCGCACCTGATTCCGAAACGGAAGAAGCGCGAGGCGGCGCACTGACGGACCCCGGGCTGCCGTCCCCGGGCCCGGAGCCCTGCGATACGCTGCGGTGACCCCGCTTCCGGGTGGGGTGCCGCAGCGTATCGGTGAAGTCCGGTGTAATCCGGCACTGTCCCGCAACTGTGAGGCCGGCAGCGCGCTGCCGGACGAGTCAGGTCGGCCGGCGCGGCGGCCACGTACTGGTCCTCGGACGAAGGACGGTGTCGTGCCGCAACGGTGATCGTTGCAGCCGTGCTGTTTTCGTCCTCCGCCTCACGGAGGATGGTTGTGCCTGCCCCCACTGTGCCGGCCCGCCGGCTGTTCGCCGCCGGACTCGCCGCGTTCGCCCTGTTCGTCGCATCGTGCGCCTCGAGCGGCGGCTCCGAACCGGCCTCCGCGCCCTCCGGGGACGGGAGCTTCCCCGTCGCCGTGAGCTCCGGCGACGGAGCGATCACCCTCGATGCGGCCCCGGATTCGATCGTCTCCCTCAGTCCCACCGCCACCGAGATGCTCTACGCCGTCGGCGCCGGCGACCAGGTCGTCGCGGTCGACGACCAGTCCGACTTTCCCGCCGGGGTGCCCGTCACCGCCCTGTCCGGATACTCACCGAACGTCGAGGCCGTGCTCGGCTACGAACCGGATCTCGTGGTGGCCATGGACGACGTGGGCGACCTCGTCTCCGGCCTCGAGGCCGCCGGCGTCCCCACGCTCCTGTTGCCGGCCGCCACCACTCTCGACGAGGCGTACACGCAGATCGAGCAGCTCGGCGCCGCCACCGGGCACGTCGGTGACGCGGGCGAACTCGTCGCCTCGATGCGCAGCGACATCGACGAGGTCGTCGCCGGGTTGCCCCCGCGCCCGGCTCCGCTGACCTACTACCACGAGCTCGACGACACCTACTACAGCGTCACCGGCGACACCTTCGTCGGGGGCATCTACGAAATGCTCGGCCTGCGTTCCATCGGCGACGCCGCCGGTGCCGACGCCTACCCGCAGCTGTCCGCCGAGTACGTCCTCGACGCCGACCCCGACCTGATCTTCCTCGCCGACGGGCAGTGCTGCGGCGTCACCCCGGAAACCGTGGCCGCCCGCGCCGGCTGGGGTGAGCTGACGGCCGTCCGGTCCGGACAGATCCACGTGCTCGACGAGGACGTCGCCAGCCGCTGGGGACCGCGGGTCGTGGACCTCGTGCGGAACCTCGGGGCGATCGTGGCTGCCGCCGAACCCGCCGCCCAGCCCACCCGGTGACCCGCGCCGCGCGCCATCCGGCCCTGGTGCTCGGCGCGGCAGCCCTCGTCCTGGTGATCGTGCTGCACGTCGGGGTGCTCGTCGGCCCCGCCGGACTGACCGTGCGCGGCGTGTTCCTGGAACTGATCGACGCCCTGCCCTTCGTCGACGTCGACTCCGGGCTGACGACCCGGCAGCAGGCCATCCTGTGGAACATCCGCATGCCGCGGGTGGCGCTCGGTGCGCTGGTCGGCGCGATGCTCGCCATCGCCGGCGCCACCTACCAGGGGGTGTTCCGCAACCCGCTGGCCGACCCCTACCTGCTCGGGGTGTCGAGCGGCGCCGGCCTGGGCGCGACGCTCGCGATCGCCCTCGGCGGAGTGCTCGCGTCCGTCGGGGTGCCGGTCGCCGCGTTCGCCGGCGGCCTCGTCGCCGTCGCCGCCACGTACGCGCTCGGGCGCAGTGTCGGCGGGATGCGCTCGGAGGTGGTGATCATCCTGGCCGGCGTCGCGGTGGCGGCCTTCGCCAACGCGGCGCAGACGTTCGTCCAGCAGCTCTACGACGACACCCTGCGGCAGGTGTACACGTGGCTGCTCGGCCGCCTCAGCACCGACGGCTGGTCCGACGTGGTCGTGGTCCTGCCGTACGTCGTGGTGTCCGCGGCGGTCATCCTGCTGCACCGCCGGATGCTCGACGTGATGGCGGTGGGCGACGTGGAGGCCGCGAGCCTCGGGGTGAACCCGGCGCGGGTCCGGCTGATCCTGGTGTGCGTGGCGACCCTCGGCACCGCCGCCGTGGTCGGGGCCAGCGGGCTCATCGGCTTCGTCGGAATCGTGGTGCCGCACGCGATCCGGCTGATCGTCGGACCGGGGCACCGGCTGCTGCTGCCGCTGTCGCTGATGATGGGAGCCGCCTTCCTCGTCCTGGCGGACGTGCTGGCCCGGACCGTGATGTCCCCGGCCGAACTGCCCATCGGCGTGGTGACCGCGGCTGTCGGCGCGCCGTTCTTCCTGGTGGTGCTGCGCCGGCATCGAGGGGTGTCGTGAACGCCGTCGAGTGCCGGGGCCTGCGCGTCGACCGCGGCGGCAAGACCGTCCTGCACGGGGTGGACCTGACCGTCGGGCAGGGGGAGTGGATCGCCCTCGTCGGGCCCAACGGTGGGGGGAAGACCACGCTCCTGCACGCGCTGGCGGGACTGGTGCCCGCCAGCGGCCGGGTCCGCGTCGGCGGACTGGACCCCGCTCACGCCGGGCGCCGGGCGATGGCCCGGACGGTGGCGCTCATGCCGCAGCGGCCCGTCGTGCCCGAGGGCATGACGGTCACCGACCTGATCCGGCTCGGCCGCACCCCGCACCTGCCGCGGTTCGCGACCGAGTCGGCGCACGACCGTGACGTGGTCGAGTCGGTCCTCGACCGGCTCGACCTGCGCGGACTGGCGGCCCGTCCGGCGACGGAACTGTCCGGCGGCGAGCTGCAACGGGTGGTCCTCGGGCGCGCACTCGCGCAGGAGCCGCAGGTGCTGCTGCTGGACGAACCCACCAGCGCCCTCGACATCGGCCACCAGCAGCACGTGCTGGACCTGGTGGAGTCGATGCGCGCGGAGAACGGGATCACGGTCCTCGCGGCGATGCACGACCTGACCTCGGCGGCGCTGTACGGCGGACGGCTGGTACTGCTCACCGACGGTCGCGTGGTCGCCGACGGTGCGCCCCGGCAGGTGCTCACGGCCCGGCGCATCGCCGAGGTGTACGGCGCGCGCGTCGAGGTGCTGGACCGTCCCGGTTCCGGTCCGGCCGTCGTGCCGGTGCGCGGAAGTTCTTCGGGCCGAGTCGAATCGGAGGATCCGTGATGGAGGTACTGCTGCTGGGCACGGGTGCGGCCGACGGCTGGCCGAATCCGTTCTGCCTGTGCCGGTCCTGCTCGGACGCCGCCGCCCGCGGCGAGATACGCGGGCAGACGGCCGCACTCGTGGACGACGTGCTCATGCTCGACTGCGGTCCCGAGGCGCCGCGCGCGGCCCTGCGCCACGGCCGCACGCTCGCCGGGGTGCGGCACGTCCTGCTCACCCACTCCCACCCCGACCACCTCGGTCCGCAGGCGCTGCTGTTCCGATCCTGGGCGGCAACGGATTCCGAGATCGAGATGATCGGCCCAGTCGACGCGCTGGACCAGTGCCGGGACTGGATCGCTCCCACCGACCCCGTGCGGTTCGTGCCGGTCGCGGCCGGGGACGTGCTGACAGTCGGGGAGTACCGGGTGCGGGTGCTGCCCGCCGCGCACCGCGTCCTGAGCGAGGGAGACTCCGTGCTCTACGACGTGCAGGGCCCCGGCGGTGACCGGTTGTTGTGGGCGTGCGACACCGGGCCGCTGCCGATGGAGTGGTTCGACCGGGTCGCCGGTGCGGACTACGACGCGGTGTTCCTGGAGGAGACGTTCGGGGACCGACTGGATCTGGGCTCCGCGCACCACACGCTGCCGGCGTTCGGCGAGACGGTGCGCACCCTGCGCGCGTGCGGGGCGGTGACCGAGCGGACGGAGGTGGTGGCCGTGCATCTCGGCCACCACAACCCGCCCGTCGGGCAGTTGCGGATCCGGCTGGCGGCCAGCGGGGCGCGACCGGGCGACGACGGTGAGGTGACGACGGTGGGACGCACGACCGGCAAAGCCGCTGCGACGCAGCGCACTCTGGTACTCGGCGGTGTGCGTTCCGGCAAGTCGCGGCACGCCGAGGAGTTGCTCGAATCGTTCCCGGCGGTGACGTACGTGGCGACGGGCGGCACGCGCGACGGCGACGCGGAGTGGGCCGAGCGCGTCGCGCTGCACCGTGCCCGCCGGCCGCGGTCGTGGACGACGGTCGAGACCGACGACGTGGCGGCCGTGCTCCGCGAGGCGGACGAGCCGTTGCTGATCGACTGCCTGGGGACCTGGCTCACCGCGCGCCTGGACCGTCACGACGTGTGGTCGGGTGGGGACCTCGCCGCGGTCGAGACGGATGTCGAGGAACTGCTCGATGCGTGGCGTTCGTGTGCCGTGCCGGCGGTGGCGGTCAGCAACGAGGTCGGCAGCGGCGTGGTCCCGCCGACGGCGTCCGGCCGGCTGTTCCGGGACCTGCTCGGTCGGCTCAACGCGCGGGTCGCGGCCGAGTCGCAGGCGGTGACGTTGGTCGTCGCGGGCATCCCGACGCGGTTGCGCTAGATCATCGAACTGCGTTCTGCGCAAGTAGGATTCCCAGTCACAGATAACCCCTCTGTCGCGCACGGCTGTGCCCAGATGTGATCTGGAACACAGGCGTAACTGTTTAGTGACCCTTTGCACCGGGCGTGTTATCGTTCCGAAACGAACTGGGGTCCGAGCGGGGGTGTCGGTCCACAGTGCCCCTCGGGGCAGCACACCAACGACACCTGAATCCGCTTGTGCGAGAAACCGACCGGTATCTCGCCCCGACCTGGCCAGAATGCACATCCGAATCGACCGCGGCGGCTGCCCGCGGCCGTGATCAGCCGTGCCCGGGGGCGCCCGGGTAACCGCACACCTGAGTAGGGGAATGAATTGAGCAACAAGCACACGTCCGGCCTCCGCCGCGGCGCACGCATCGGTGGTGTCGCAGCAGCGGCCGCCGTCGCCCTGGGCTTCCTGTCCGCGGGTGCGGCGAACGCCGACACCTTCGTGCCGCTGCCCGACGGCGAGATCGTCGCCGCCAATGGCAACGCCACGATCAAGCGCACCGGGGAGCGCGCCCTCATCTCGCCCTCCCTGGCCGCGAACGGCGCCGGCCGTGTGGCGTGGGTGTCCGGAACGATCGAGGTCGACGTCAAGGGCCTTCCGGCCGACCTCAAGGCCGGTCCGTCCAATGGCGGCATCGCCACCGGCGACCCGACGGGTACGCAGGGCACCAACGGCACCTCGACGAACGAGGTTCCGCACCTGACCACCGGCTACATCATCGGCTGCCAGATGGACATCACGGGTCTGAAGGGCAACCTGGGCGCCGGCTTCGACATCGGCCCCTCCTCGGGCGGCGGCAGCCTCAGCGGCTCGATCAGCGTCCCGATCTCTGCAGGTCAGGTGAAGTTCGCACGCATCGACGGCAAGGACATCCTCAAGGACGGCAAGTACAGCTACAAGTACCAGGACACCCAGATCGAGGTCCAGGGCTGCGGCGGTTACGCACAGGCCCGGGCCTACACGGTCCTCGAGGTCACCGGAGCCAACTACTCCAAGACCACCCTGTACGGCCAGCCGTTCAGCATCGGCTGACCGCTACCGTCCGTCCCTCCTGCTTTCGCTCACACGAGCGTCGAACCCTCGAGAGAGAGAACATGAAGACCAGCATCGCCCACGGCCTGCGCCGTGGTCTGAAGGCGGCCGGCGTCGGCGCCACCGTCGCCGTCGCCATCGGATTCGCCTCTGCGGGTGCGGCCAACGCCGACACCTTCGTGCCGCTGCCGGACGGCAGCATCACCGAGACCCTGAACGGCACCACGGTGACGCTCAGCCGCGTCGGTGAGACCGCGAACATCTCCCCGTCCATGGGCGCTACCCCTCTGCACCGCAACGTGTGGGTCTCGGGCACCGCCAAGGTCGAGATCAGCGGTGAGGGTGCGGAGAAGGCCACCACCAAGTTCCAGCCGGGTTACATCGTCGCCTGCCAGATCAACCTGGGTGGCACCGCAGGCGGCGGCGCCGGCGTCAAGGCCGGCTACGCGGGCGAGAGCGCCTCGATCACCCCGTCGGTCAACGGCAGCGGCACCGTCACGCTCGGCCCGGGCCAGGCCCAGGACTTCAAGATCCTCGACCGCACCATTGCGAACGGCTTCGACGAGGAGCTGCACGTGCCGTTCAACGTCGTCAAGGGCCGCAGCGGCAGCGTCACGTGGACCGATTCGACCCTCGGTGTGTCCGGTTGCGCCGGCTACGCGCAGGCTCGCAACTACATCAAGGTCACCGTCGACACCGGGGCAAACGTCCAGCAGGTCACCCTCTGGGGCCAGCCCTTCAGCATCGGCTGATCGAGGCGCCTTCCGGAGGTGAGCAGCCCCGCCGACGAGAACCTCATCCTCTCGTCGGCGGGGCGTCGTCGCTGCCCGGTCCGGTGGGGGCCGGGCAGTGGCGCTGTGGGGTGAACAGCGAGAGGGAGGTTGTCGCGGCATCGCCCGAGTGGCATGCGCGGGAACCTCCCTCTCGCCGCCGGAACCGCTCGCTCCGGTCAGAACGGATTCGCCGTGCGCCCCACCAGTTCCGCGACGGATTCGATGACGCGGGTGGGCCGGTAGGGGAACATCTCCACGGACTCGCGGGTCGAGATGCCGGTCAGCACCAGCAGCGTCTGCAGACCCGCCTCGAGGCCGCAGACGATGTCGGTGTCCATCCGGTCGCCGATCATGAGCGTGTGCTCCGAGTGCGCACCGATCGCGCGCAGCGCGGACCGCATCATCAGGGCATTCGGTTTGCCCACGAAGTACGGTTCGCGGCCCGTCGCGCGGGTGATCAGCGCCGCGACGGCCCCGGTGGCGGGGAGCGAACCCTCACGCGACGGTCCGGTCGGATCCGGATTGGTGGCGATGAACCGGGCGCCGCGCTCGACGAGCCGGATCGCGGTGGTGATCGCCTCGAACGAGTAGGTGCGGGTCTCCCCGAGGACGACGTAGTCCGGGTCGTTGTCGGTCAGGACGTAGCCGATGTCGTGCAGAGCCGTGGTCAGTCCCGATTCGCCCACCACGTACGCGCTGCCGCCGGGTCGCTGATTCGCCAGGAACGTCGCGGTCGCCAGCGCCGACGTCCAGATCGCCTTCTCCGGGATGTCGAGGCCGGTGCGTAGCAGCCGGGCGCGCAGATCCCGCGGAGTGCGGATCGAGTTGTTGGTGAGCACCATGAACGGTGTGCCGTTCTCCCGCAGTTCGGTCAGGAACGCGTCGGCGCCGGGTATCAGGTGTTCCTCGTGCACCAGGACGCCGTCCATGTCCATGAGGTAGTTCCAGACCGGCGCGGGTACGGGTTCGTCGTTCACCGTTCGAGTGTGTCACCGACCGCTCACGCCAGCAGCCGGTACAACCCGATCGAGCCGACCACGACGATGACGGCCCGCAGTGCCGTGGGCGAGAGCCGGCGGCCGTACCGGGAGCCGAGGGCGCCACCGATCAGCGAGCCCACGGCGATCAGCGCCGCCGCCGTCCAGTCGATCCGGTCGAACGCGACGAGGGTGTAGGCGACGGCCGCCACGACGTTGACCAGCAGCGAGAGCAGGTTCTTCGCGGCGTTCTGCCGCTGGATGTGATCGTGCAGCAGCGCCCCGAACAGACCCATCAGCAGGATGCCCTGCGCGGCCGTGAAGTAGCCGCCGTACACGCCCACGGCGAAGGTGCCGACGACCAGCGCCGTCATGCGCGCCGGCCCGATCTGCTCGGCCGGGCCGCTGGAGCGTCGCAGCACCCACTGCTGCAGTTTCGGCTGGAACACGACCAGGAGCAGCGCCAGCACGAGCAGAACGGGCACGATCGTCTCGAAAGCCGTTTCGGGCAGGTTCAGCAGCAGCCACGACCCGAGGACCGCGCCGGAGACGGAGGCGGGGATCTGCCATCGCAGCCGCGGCCACTGCCCGCGCAGCTCGCGCCGGTACCCCCACGTGCCCGACACCCCACCCGCGACGAGCCCGACGGCGTTGGACATCGTGGCGGTCACCGGCGGCAGCCCGAAAGCGACGAGGGTCGGGAAGGTGATGAGGGTCCCGGAGCCGACCAGCGCGTTGATCGCGCCGGCGCCCAACCCGGCCAGGGCGACGACGAACAGTTCCAGCGGTGTCACCGAGCCGACCTTACGTCAGCCGCCGAGGTGAACGGTCGCCGCCACCCCTGCTCGGCACGCCTGTCCGAATCCGGTGTCCGGAGGGAGCTTTCGTAGCCGCCGACGCGGAGCGGCCGACCGCCGCGCCGGAAACCTCTACCCGGCTGCGCACCGTCCCATTTCGGGACACCGCTCGTCGGCGGGAGCCGTCCCGCAACCGGGCGGCCGGACGTCCCGGTGCCGTGCCGCGCCGAACCCGCAGGTAGAGGCCGCCTCGAGCCGGAAGATGAGCCACGTCATAGCCGGTGTCCGGAAGTGGCACACTTCACACCCGCCGGCCGGGCCCAGGCTTTCCCCATTCGAACCGCAACACGCAACCCGAACGGGGGACACCCGATGGACAGACTCATCAACATCGACAACGGTGGCACGCTCACCGACATCTGCGCCTGGGACGGCCACGAATTCAGCTTCACCAAGACCCTCACCACACCGTTCGATCTGTCGCAGTGCCTGTTCGACGGACTGACGAAGGTGTCGAAGGAGATCTACGGCGCCGAGGACCTGCCCACCCTGCTGCACTCCACGGCGCACATCCGCTACTCGACCACGCAGGGGACGAACGCGCTCGTCGAGCGCAAAGGTCCCCGCATCGGCATCGTCACGGACTCGGCCACCCTCGTCGACGAACTGCGCCGCACCCCCGAGCAGCGGGCGCTGTTCGACGACCTCGTCGGCACCCGCGTCGCCGTCGTCGACACCGACGCGGCGGACCTCGAAGGCGAACTGGTCGCCCGGGTCAACCGTCTGACCACCGACGGCGCCGCCCGCATCGTCGTCGCCGTCGGGAACACCGACGACGGACGTGAACGGACGCTGCGCGGCATCCTGCTCCGCAAGTTCCCGCGCCACCTGCTCGGGTCGGTTCCGTTCCTGTACTCGTGGGACTTCACCACCGACCGCACGCCGGCCCGGCGGGTCTGGTCGGCCGTGATCAACACGTTCCTGCACCCGACCATGGAACGGTTCCTCTACAACGCCGAGCACCGGCTGCGCGACCACCGCGTGAAGAACCCGCTGCTGATCTACCGCAACGACGGCGCCTCCTCGCGCGTCGCGAAGTCCGTGGCCCTCAAGACGTACTCGTCCGGCCCGCGCGGCGGACTCGAGGGCACCCGGGCGCTCGCCGAGATCTACGGGCTCAAGCACGTTCTCATGATCGACGTCGGCGGCACCACGACCGACATCGGCACGGTCGCCGGACGCGAGATCCTCACCGACCGCCGCGGCACCATCGCCGGCATCCCGACCTCCTTCCCGATGTCGAACGTCGAGTCGGCCGGCATCGGCGGCAGCTCCGTCATCACCGTCACCGACGGGGCGATCACCGTCGGACCGGAAAGCGTCGGTGCGGCACCCGGACCGGCCTGCTTCGGCTTCGGCGGCACGTCCGCGACCATCACCGACGTCAATCTCCTCCTCGGCGTGCTCGATCCGGCCACCTACCTCGACGGCGACTTCACGCTCGACGCGGACCGGGCCCGCGCCGTCGTCACCGCCACCGTCGCCGAACCGCTCGGACTCACCCTCGACGAGGCCCTGCTGGCGATGGAACAGGCGTACTTCACCGCGATGGGCAACGCCGTCGCCCCCGCGGTGTCCGACGCCGACGAGACCACCATCGCCGCGTTCGGCGGCGCCGGCCCGATGAGTGCCTGCGGCGCGGCACGGGTCGCGGGCGTGCGCAGCGTGCTCGTCCCCAAGCTCGCCGCGGTGTTCTCCGCCTTCGGCATCGGGTTCTCCGACATCGGGCAGAGCTACGAGGCCGACGTCGCGGACACGACCGAGACGACCCTCGCCGCGGCCGTGACCGACCTCCTGGCCAAGGCCGAGCGGGACATGTTCCAGGAAGGGCACGCCCTCACCGACTGCGAGCTGTCCTGGACGCTGACCACCGAGGATGCGCACGGCGCCACGGTCGACGAGACGCCGTACGAGCCCGGGGAGTGCGTCGAGCTGCTGCCCGGCGCGTCCACCGCACTGACCCTGGTCGCCACCCGCCGGATGAACCGGATCGAGCTCCCGCACGGCTCCTTCGCCGAGGCCCGCGCCCCCCGCGCGGCCGGCGAGCGCACCGTGCTCGGAGCCGCCGGCCGGCAGCCGGTGCCGGTGTTCACGCTGGCCGACCAGGAGCCCGGCGCCACCGCCGAGGGCCCGGCCATCGTCGAAGGCCCCTTCTTCACCGCCCGGGTGCAGGAGGGCTGGAAGTTCGAGGTCACCGCCGGCGGCGACCTGCTGCTCACCGACACCCACTGACCGACAGATCCCGAAGCCTGTTCGACCGCAGGCTCGTTCGAAGGACGCACGACATGCAGATCCCCATGACCGAATACCTGGTCATCGACCTCGACAGCGAACTGTGGGTGTGCCGGGTGTGCCGGCACGAACTCGGCAGCGCCCGCGGGAACTACAAGGAAGGCACCCTGGTCTACGACCGCGACCCGCGCGAGATCCACCAGCCCATCATCGATCCCGACCGCTACGAGTTCACGTTCTCGCCGGATCCGAACTACTGCCGCATCCTCGAGTACTACTGCCCCGGCTGCGGCACCCAGATCGAGACCGAGTACATCCCGCCCGGACACCCCCCGACCGTCGACATGGAATGGGACGTCGACGCCTTGCGCGCCCAGTGGCTCGAACGCGGCACCGATCCCGGACAGGTCGTCACGTACGGCCCCGGCCAGGACGCCGAGGGCGAGTTCGAAGGCCGGCGCCACAACCACCACTAGTCACCGCGACCCGCAAGGAACCCCGTCACCATGAAACGAATCTCCGTCGACATCGGCGGCACCTTCACCGACTGCTTCTTCGCCTGGGACGACAAGTACGTCGAGGCCAAGGCCCTCACCACTCACCACAACCTGGCCCAGGGTTTCAACGAGGCCCTCGACCTCGCCTGCCGTCGCGCCGAGCTGGACCGGGACGACGTGCTGTCCCAGGTGGATTCGGTCCGCTACGCCACCACACTCGGCACCAACGCCCTCATCGAACGCAAGGGTCCGCGCGTCGGTGCCATCGTCACCCACGGCTTCGAGGACACCATCCCGCTCTCCCGCGGACGGGGCTACGGTGAGGGCCTCGATCCGTCGATGCAGCAGAACCTTCCGGCCGCGGAGCGCCCCGACCCGCTGGTCCACCGCAGCCTGATCCGGTCGGTCCAGGAGCGGGTCAACTCGGCCGGCGAGATCGTCGTCCCGCTCGTCGAGCGGAACGTGCGCGAGATGGTGCGCGAGCTCGTCGACGCCGGCGCGCAGGCGCTCGTGGTGTCGCTGGTGAACGCCACCGAGAATCCCACCCACGAGCTGCGGATCATGGAGATCATCCAGGAGGAGTACCCGGAGCATCAGCTCGGCGCGATCCCGGTC
This sequence comes from Rhodococcus sp. DMF-1, assembly GCF_021441945.1. Taxonomy (NCBI): domain Bacteria; kingdom Bacillati; phylum Actinomycetota; class Actinomycetes; order Mycobacteriales; family Nocardiaceae; genus Rhodococcus; species Rhodococcus sp. DMF-1. The sequence goes on along the minus strand of NZ_CP090442.1, from coordinate 3,111,981 downwards.
CTGCTCGGCCACCAGGTTTCCGGACGCAAGGGCGAGTACGTCCGCGCGACGTCCACCATCGTCGACGGCTTCCTGCACGGCATCATGTTCCACGCCATGAGCCAGCTCGCGAACAACCTGCGGGACTCGGGCTACGACAAGCCGATGCTCATCATCCACAACTCCGGTGGCATGGCCCAGATGAACTCGACCGATGCCCTGCAGACCATCCACTCGGGTCCCGTCGCGGGTGTCAGCGCCGCCGAGCATCTGTCGGAGTCCTCGGGGATCGGCAACATCATCACCACCGACATGGGTGGCACGTCCTTCGACATCGGCCTGGTGCCGGCGGGCGGCGTCAAGCACTACGACTTCCAGCCCACGATCGACCGCTGGCTGGTCTCGGTCCCGATGATCCACCTCGAAACCCTCGGTGCCGGAGGCGGATCCATCGCGAGCTACGACCGGATCCACCACTCGGTCCGGCTCGGGCCCGAGTCCGCCGGCTCGGACCCCGGTCCGGCCTGCTACGACCGCGGCGGGCTGCGCCCCACGGTGACCGACGCCGACCTGCTGCTCGGCTACCTGGACCCGGACAACTACGCCAACGGTTTCATCAAGCTCAACCGCAAGCGCGCGGTGTTCGCCGTCGAGGAACAGCTGTGCGACGAGCTCGACCTCGACGTCATCGACGTCGCCAAGGTCATCAAGCGATCGGTCGACGAGCAGATGGCGATCGGCATCGCCAAGGAGCTGCGGGTGCGCGGCTACCTGCCGGAGGACTTCACGATGCTCGCCTACGGCGGCAACGGCCCGCTGCACGCGTGCGGGATCGCCGACCAGGCCGGCATCCGCAAGATCCTCGCCCCGCCGTTCTCCTCCGTGTTCTCCGCGTGCGGTGCCGGCAACATGAAGCAACTGCACATCCACGAACGCGGCGTCCACGTGGTGCTCTACAACGCCACCACCCGCGGGCTCTACGACAGCTACGACGAGTTCAACGAGATCGTCGCCGCGCTCGAGGCCCGGGGCGCGGAGGACCTGCGCCGTCAGGGCGTCGGCGACGGCGCGATCGAGCACCGCCTCGAGATGGACCTGCGCTACGGCAACCAGCTCGTGACGACCGCGGTGGCGTTCGACATCAACCGGATCCACGGGGTCGGCGACGTGCTCCACCTGATCCGCACGTTCTCCGACATCTACTCCAAGCGCTACGGCGAGGGGTCGGCCGCACCCGAGGCCGGCATCCGCGTCCAGACCATTCGCGTCGCGTCCTACGTCAACGGTGAGACCGTCGAGTTCGATTCCCTGCACCACGACGGGGAACGGACGCTGCCGGCCCCGGTCGGGCACCGCGACGTCCACTTCGTCGCGCATCCCCGGGCGATCACCACCGCGATCTACGACGCCGACGCGCTGAGTCACCACCACGTGATTCCCGGTCCGGCGATCGTCACCACCGAGAACACGACCTACCTCGTCGAGCCGGGCTGGCGCCTCGAACCCTCACCGCAGGGCGCCGTCTGGTTCCTCAAGGACTAGCGCAGAAAGCACAGGAGACACAGCCATGACCGCACTTCACGACGACCTCGCAACCGCTGCGGAGCAGCGCCTGACGGCATCGCTGAACGAGCAGGAACAGCAGTGGGTCGACGACTTCATGGACGAGACGACGCTGTTCCTCGGCCCGGATCGCGACATCATGCGTTCGCACCACATCACCTCCCGCAGCGAGTTCGAACAGCAATGCCTCGCCGACGGTGTCGACCCCCTGCAGGTGGACCGCATCCGCAAGCGCCTCGCCGGCGCCCTCGACGAGGGCTTCGAGATGTGCGAGGCGATGGGCGCGGCACCGGGCGCCAAGTGGGGCGACCTCACCACGGCCATCTACACCGCGGCCGGGGACGTCACCTACCTGTCCTGCCACGGCGTGATCGCGTTCTCCGCGATCCTGCACCACCCGATCCGGTACATCATGAAGTACTGGAAGGACGAGCCGACCGTCGGAATCCACCCCGGCGACGGGTTCATCCACAACGACGCCCGCTTCGGCAACGTCCACAACACCGACCAGTCGATGATCATGCCGATCATCCGGGACGACCGCATCATCGCCTGGGTGGCCGCCACGATCCACGAGGGCGAGAACGGCGCCTGCGAACCGGGCGGCATGCCCTCCGGTTCGGAGACCCCGTTCGACGACGGGCTGCGGATGAGCCCGTTCAAGATCGTCGAGCGCGGCGAGTTGCGCCGCGACCTGCTCACCTTCCTGCAGCACTCGGTCCGCGACCCGAAGCTCCAGCTCGCGGACCTGAAGGTGAAGATCGGTGCGGTCCAGCGCATCCAGGAACGCGTCGACAAGATCATCGACGAGGTCGGCGTGGAGACGTTCGTCGCGGCGCTGCGGATCACCGTCGAGGACGTCGAAGCCGAGGTGCGCCGGCGCATCCGGGAACTGCCCGACGGCACGGTCCGGTTCAACCAGTTCATGGACTCCACCCTCAAGGAGAACATCCTCATCAAGCTCGCCTGCTCCATCACGGTGAAGGGCGACAAGATGACCATCGACCTGCGCGGCAGCGGACCGGAGATCCTGAACCGGGCCATCAATTCGCCGCTGTGCTCGGTCAAGTCGATGATGATGCAGGCCATCCTCGCGTTCTGGTGGCCGGACCTGCCGCGCTGCACCTCCGCGATGAGCCCCATCGAGATCATCTCCGACGAGCACACGTGGTCCGACGCCGGCTACGACGCCCCCATGGGTCAGTCGCTGCAGGCCTCCTTCCGCGGCTTCTCGGCGCTCCAGAACCCCTGGGCCAAGTTGCAGTTCTCCAACCCGGAGAAGTTCTCCAACGTCATCGCGCCCTGGTTCAACCAGATCAACACCTTCCTGTGGGGTGGGGTCACCCAGCACGGCGACCAGGTCGGCAACCTGTGCGCCGACCTGAACGGAATGGGCGGCGGCGCCAAGGCGTTCCGCGACGGCGAGGACGCGGTCTCCCCGCTCTTCTGTGCGATGGCCGACACGGCCGAGCAGGAGGTCATGGAGGAGGAGGTGCCCTTCATGCAGCTGGTGAGCAAGCGGATCGTCCGCGACAACCAGGGATTCGGCAAGTACCGCGGCGGCATGGGCTACGAGATGATCGTCGCGGCCGAGGGCACCCCGCTGTGGGGCTTCATGACGGTGACCTCCGGCGCGAAGTTCTCCTCCGTCAGCGGGCAGTTCGGCGGGTACGGCTGCAACACCTACCCCCTCGCGACGGTCAAGGGCGTCAACGTCTACGACGAACTGCGCCGCAACCCGGAACGGTTCGACCTGTCCATCGAGAAGGTGATGAACGAACAGCCCTTCGAGGGCGCCGAGTACAGCACCAGCCACATGGGCCTGCAGTTCGACGTCGCCAAGGACGGGGAACTGTACATGATTTCGCAGGGCACCGGCGGCGGGTACGGAGATCCGCTCGAACGCGCCCCGGAGGACGTGGTCGCGGATCTCGAGATCGACCGGATCTCCGCGAAGGTGGCGCACGACATCTACGGCGTCGTGTACGCACCGGACACGTTCGTCGTGGACGTCGACGCCACGGAGGCGCTGCGCGCGTCGATGCGGCGCGACCGGCTCTCCCGCGGCGTGCCCTACGGCGAGTTCGTCGAGAAGTTCGTGACGCCCGAACCGCCGGCGGATCTGCTGTACTACGGATCCTGGGGCGACACCGAGGAACTGACCGCCACGCACTTCACCGTCCACGGCGCCGAGCGGGTCACCACGACGATCGACAAGATGCCGATCATCATGATGCCCGACCGGCGAGAGCTGAAGATCGCCGAGCTCACGGCCCGGGTGAAGGAACTCGAGTCCAAGCACGGCGAGATCGTCCACCGTAAGTCCTGAAACCGGTCCGGCCGGAGCCGGTGCCGGCCGGCTCCGGCCCCCCGATCCACCCAAGCCGGGTGCCCGCACGTGTGCTCCCCTCACCGTGCGGGCACCCACTCCCTGGAGTCAGAATCATGACCATCTCGTTTCCCGCCGTACTCGACGCGCCGGTCTCCGGGCGCCGGGTCCCGCTCGTCGTCGACCATCTCGACTACAGCCGCCGGGTCCTGCTCCGCGGCAACCCGGTGCCCTGGGAGGATCCCACCGCGCTGTCGAACTTCCTCAACCAGGCCCACGGGCTCCTGCGACCGGACGTCACGCTGCTCGATCTCGGCGAGTACTACCGCCTCGCGGCGGACGACCCGCGCCTGCGCGAGGCGATGGCCGCACGGTCCCGGACCGGGTACGCGTTGCGGGCACTGCTGGCGGACGCCGCGACCGCCCGCGCCGTGGCGACGCTCGCGGCCACCGTGGCCGGCACGACCCGGCTGCCGCTGGTGCTGCAGATCCCCTCGCCGCGGGCCTGGCTGGCGGCGACCCACCCCGGGGACGTCGCGGACCTGGATGCGGACCGCGTCGAGGCCGCCGCGATGTACGTCGCCGACTGGCTGCGCGGCTTCGCCGAGGTGCCGGTCGCGGCGGTCCTGCTCGACGAGCGGATCGCGCCGGGCGCTGCCGCCGCGTTGCCGCCGGCCGATCCGCAGTCGTACGTGCCCGTGACCAACGTGGCCGCGCACTACCGGTGGGAGATCGGACTGCGCGGCGAGGACACCGTCTCGATCGGCGAGCACGAGGGTGACGTCCTCGGCTCCGAGTACTGGCTCGCCGACGAGGCTGCCGTCCCGGACGCGCACGGCGTGTTCCGGCTCGCGCACCTGCCGGCGGACGCGGTCCCGGAGACGGTGCTCGCCCGGCTGGCCGCACTCGACGGCCCCGGTGCCTGATCGTGGACGACCTGCACGCCGGTGCCGCGGGGAGCGGCACCGGCCGGAGGACGGGCGCTACCCTGGAGACGTGACATGCATCACGACCACACCGGGGCGGGGCGGCCGGTGAAGAGCGCGGACCGACGGCTGCGGGTGGCGGTGGCCCGGGCCGGATTCCTCGACTCCGGCGAACCGGACGATTCGCTGGTCTCGTCCGTCGTGTCCGCGTCGTGGCGACGCTCCGCCGCGGCGGGCGTCCGCCCGTCCGGTGGGGAGGTCCGGTTCGCGGGTGAGGTCGACCGGGCCTCCCGCCTGGTCCAGTGCTCGCTGCCGGTCCTGGACCGGCTCGCGGAGGAGACCGTCGACGTCCCGGTGAGCATCGCCCTGACCGACGCCAAGGCGCAGGTGCTGATGCGCCTCGACGGTGCCCGGGCCATCGGACGGCTGCTCGACCACGTCTCGCTCGCACCGGGCTTCGACTACAACGAGGGTCAGATCGGCACGAACGGCGTCGGCACGGTGCTCGAATCCGGGCGGGCCGTGCAGATCGAGGGCGCCGAGCACTTCCACGAACGGTTCCAGCCGTTCGCCTGCTCCGGGGCACCGATCCGGGACCCGTTCAGCGGACGCGTCGCCGGCGTCATCGACATCAGCTGCCTCACCGAGCATTCGTCGCCGCTGCTCACGACCGTGGTGCGGACCGCGGCAGCGGAGATCGAACAGAATCTGTTCCGCGACCGCAGCGCCCGTCAGCACGCGCTGTTCGACGCGTTCGTGCGCGCCGACGCCCGCGGCGGGGCGGCCCTCATGGCGATCGGGAGCGCGATGTCGCTCGCGAATCCGCTCGCCCACACCCTCCTCGCGCCGGAGGACCAACGCCGGGTCGGTGAACACGTCGACTACGTCATCGGGCACCGCGCGCGAATCGACGAACTGCTCGAACTGAGCACCGGCCTGTCCGTCCGGGTCCGGGCGACCCGGATCCTGGCGGGCGAGGACACCGCCGGATACCTCGTGGAGGTCTCCGAAGCGGCCGCGTCCGCGGCACCGCTGCCGTCCGTGCCGAACCGCGTTCGCGAGCACCGCATGCACTCCGGACGGGTCGGTCTGGCCGCGGCCGGCACGGATCGTCTCCGCTCGAGCGGTTCCTCCGCGCTGTGGATGCGCGCCTGCGACGAGATCGAGGAGGCCCTGTCCGCCGGGGCGAAGCTGCTCCTCACCGGCGAGCCGGGCACGGGGAAGGCCTCTCTCGCGTCCGAGATCTTCCACTCCCTGTACGCCGGGGGGCGGAGCATCCTCGTGGACGGCAGCGAGACCGATCTGTCCGGGCTCACGGTGCCCTCCGCCAACCCCACCCTGTACGTGCTGCGCAACATCCAGGCGATGCCCGGCCCGCTCACGACCACCCTGGCCGAGACCCTGGCGGAACCCGTCGCCGAGCACGTCTTCGTCGTGGCCACCATGGAGGAGTCCGAGGAGCCGCCCTCCGAGACCCTCGCCCCGCTGCTCGCGGCGCTCGACCGGACGGTGCACGTTCCCGCCCTGCGACACCGCACGGACGACATCGCAGGAGTCGTGGCCCAGGTCCTCCGCAAGATCACCGGATCGCAGAGCCGCACCGTCGCTCCCGACGCCATGCGGGTGCTGGCACGCTATCCGTGGCCGCGCAACATCCACGAGGTCGAGGCGGCGCTGCGCTGCGCCGTCGCGCACCGGCCTGCCGGTGCCATCACGGTCGAGGACCTACCCGAGTGGTGCCGGCACGGTCCGCGCCGGCAGCTCAACGCGGTCGAGTCCGCCGAACGGGACCTCATCGCCAAGGTCCTGCGGGAAACCGGTGGCAACCGGGTGCACGCCGCGCGCGCCCTGGGAATCTCCCGGTCGTCGCTGTACCGGAAACTGACCCTGTTCGGTTTCACCGGCGAGTAGGCCCCCGCCGGTCGTCGAATCTGCCGCCGGTGCTCGCACGGTGCGAACCCGTGTCCGGATGTGGGACAGTTCACGACCGCCCCTCCTGCCGAAGATGGAGACAGCACATCTCGTCAGCGCGAAGGAGGAACGAGAGTCGTGGACGTCATGGACGAGCCGTTCTTCAGCTGGAACCGGCGACGAATGATCCTGCACACCAACAGATGTCCGGTCCCCGAATCGTCCGGGTCGCCGGCCGGCGCCGAGCTCGTCTCGGACGTCCCGCTGACGGTCGGAACCCGGCGAGGGCGTCTGATCACCGTCGTCGTCGACGACGACGAGTACGTGGCACTGGTGGTGGGCGACGTCCGGGGGCGGCACGATGTGCCGGTGCGCCGGGTGGTCACCGAAGGGTTACTGATCGAGGGGAGCCGCAGCCGGCTCGACGCGGAGATCCTGTTGCCCGTTTCGGAGGCACCCGTCGTTCCCGTACCGGATGTCCGGCGGATCCCGGACCCTCGGGGCCCGTACACCGAGGCGGTGCAGGCACTCCTCGCGTACTCCGGAGCCCGGTCCGTCACCGTCGAATTCGCCCCGGGGTCGCGTCCGGCCGCTCGGGTCCTGAACCGATCCGCGTGAACGTTCCGGTCGGAGATCCCCCGCCGATCGGGAACTACGTGCATTTCGGGCGCCGGAGGGCTTTGATATCGGTATGAACGGCAGGACCGCCCCGGACCCGGTGCGCGTGGCGGTGGGGGCCGCGGCCACCGTGGGCGACGGGATTCGTCGCATGCTTCTGTTCGGCGTCGACGCAGCGCGCCGGCTACCGGGTGTGGACCCGGCGCTCGTCGCCCTCGAGTCGCGCGGCGCCGAGACCCTGCGCGCCGGGGACGAGATCGCGGACCGGGTGCTGCACACCGTGGTGCGCAGGGTGGTGGACGCGGCCCTGGACGTCGTGGACATCACCGCCGTCGTGCGGGACCACGTGGACCTCGACGTCCTCGCGGAGGGGATCGACATCGAGCGGATCCTCGACCGGGTGGACATCGACGCCGTCGCGGCACGCATCGCGATCGCACCGATCCTGGCCCGCGTCGACATCGACGCGGTCGCCGCGCGAGTGGATGTGGCGGCGATCGTCGACCGCGTGGACCTCGACGCGCTCGCGGCGAAGATCGATGTCGAGGCGATCATCGACCGCGTCGACCTGGACGCGCTCGCGGCGAAGATCGACGTGGACGCGATCATCGGGCGGGTCGACCTCGTCGGACTGGCGAACGCGGTGATCGAGGGGGTCGACCTGCCGAGCATCATCCGCGAGTCGACGGGGTCCATGTCCACCGAGGCGGTCCGCGGCGTCCGCAGCCAAGGGATGCACGCCGACGACGCGGTGTCCGGGTTCGTCGGGCGGTTCTTCGGACGCGTGCCGGAAACCCCGGAAGCACCCGCGTGACCGGCGGCGGGCAGCCGCACGGGCCGGCGGGGATCGTCACGCGGGGTATCGCGGCTGCCGTCGACCTCGGCGTGGTGCTCACGGTGATGGGCGGGATCTACCTGGCCGTGCTGTTCGCGCGACTGCTGTTCTCGCCGCAGGAGTTCACCCTCCCGGACGCACAGATCCTGCTGTCCGTCGCCGTGTTCGTCGGTGTCGCGGTGGTGTACCTGACGGCGTGCTGGGCGACGACGGGACGAACACTCGGCGCGGTGGTGATGGGGTTACGGGTGGTCAGCCGCAACGGCGACCTCGTCGGGTGGATTCGTTCCGCGGCGCGGGCCTGGCTGTGCGTGATGTTCGGCTTCGGGTTGCTGTGGGTGGCGGTGGACCGGCGCCGGCGGTCTCTGCAGGACATCCTCCTGCGCACCAGCGTCGTCTACGACTGGCAACCGCATCTGCATCCGGCCGAATTCGAGACGTGACGTCGCGCCCGTCACAGTCGGCTGGGCATACTCGAACCCGGCTGAGAAACGTAGACGGGTAGGAGTTCGTGGTGTCGCAGGGTCTGAAGTTGGGGTACAAGGCGTCGGCGGAGCAGTTCGGGCCGCGGGAGCTGGTGGAGCTGGCGGTGCTCGCGGAGGAGCGGGGGATGGATTCGGCGACGGTGTCGGATCATTTCCAGCCGTGGCGGCACAACGGGGGGCATGCGCCGTTCTCGTTGGCGTGGATGACCGCGGTCGGGGAGCGCACCTCGCGGTTGCAGCTGGGCACCTCGGTGCTGACCCCGACGTTTAGGTACAACCCGGCGGTGATCGCGCAGGCGTTCGCGACGATGGGGTGCCTGTATCCGGGGCGGGTCATGCTCGGGGTGGGCACGGGGGAGGCGCTCAACGAGATCGCCACCGGCTACGAAGGCCAGTGGCCGGAGTTCAAGGAACGCTTCGCGCGGTTGCGCGAGTCGGTGCGGCTGATGCGGGCGTTGTGGACGGGGGAGCGGGTCGATTTCGAGGGGGAGTTCTACGCCGCGAAGGGGGCGTCGATCTACGACGTGCCCGAAGGTGGGATCCCGGTGTACATCGCGGCGGGCGGTCCGGTGGTGGCGCGGTATGCGGGCCGGGCGGGGGACGGGTTCATCTGCACCTCGGGCAAGGGCATGGAGCTCTACACCGAGAAGCTGTTGCCGGCGGTGGCGGAGGGCGCCGAGAAGGCCGAACGCGACGCACGCCGGATCGACAAGATGATCGAGATCAAGATTTCCTACGACACCGATCCGGAGAAGGCGCTGGAGAACTGCCGGTTCTGGGCGCCGCTCTCGCTCACGCCGGAGCAGAAGCATTCGATCGACGATCCGATCGAGATGGAGGCGGCGGCGGATGCGTTGCCGATCGAGCAGGTGGCCAAGCGGTGGATCGTGGCGTCGGATCCGGACGAGGCGGTCGAGCAGGTCGCCGCGTACGTGAAGGCCGGGCTCAATCATCTGGTGTTCCATGCGCCGGGGCACGATCAGCGGCGGTTCCTGGAGTTGTTCGAGCGTGATCTGGCGCCGCGCCTGCGTGCGTTGGCCTGACGCGGCTGACGCCGCCGGTGTGCCTTTTGGGCTGCCCTGACCGCCCAAAAGGCACACCGGCGGCGGAGCCGCCTGGGATCAGGCGGTCACGCCGCGCAGCGTCTCGGACGGGCTCACGCCGTACTTGCGCCGGTACGCGGCCGCGAACCGTCCGGTGTGCATGATGCCCCAGCGGAGCGCGACATCGGAAACAGTTGCGGTGCAATCGCTCACGGACAGATCTGCATGGACACGCTCGAGCCGGACGTCGGCGAGGTATTCCATCGGTGTCATGCCGACGCACTCGCGGAACCCCTGCTGAATGCGACGGACACTGACGCCGACGAGTTCGGCCATGTCTGCGGCGGTCCACTGACGCGCCGGATCCTGCTGGATCGCGTCCATCACCCTCTTGACGGTCCGCGGACGTGCTCCGGCCGGGCAGTCGCGGTCGTCCGGCGCGGCGGCGAGCACGAGGGCTGTCGTGACGGCGCGGCACAGCTGCTCGGCCACCTGGTCGCTGCGGAGCAGGACGTTGTCCCGCAGCGACTCGTCCGCGATCGCACGCACGAGACGCAACCAGTCGGCCCCCGCGCCGGACCGCAGATCCAACTGCGCGGGCAGCCGCCTGCCGGGGCGGGGGAGCAGGCGGTCCATCTCGCGCTGCACGTAGTCGCGGTCGACCTTGAACCCGATGATCTCGCACGAACTGCTCCACCGGGTGATGACGGTCGGCTCCCGGGCGGGCAGACCGTCGCCAGCCCGGGAGCCGACACGACCTCGTCGCGGCCGACGGCGGTGACGAGGTGCCCGGTCAGGGGAATGTTGATGCCGTACGCGCCGGGGTGCTCGGAACGGATCAACACGTCCACCCCGAATCCGATCCGCGCCAGCCGCGAGGCGCCGAGCTGGGTCGATTCCAGCGACGTGCGGGCTGCGGGCCCACGGCCGAGAAGCGTCAGCTGGTGCGGGAAGTACGCCTGGGACACCACGTCGTGCACTTCGTCCCAGTCCGTGAAGCCGCGGCTCTCCGGTGCTCGCATTCGCCCTTCCAACCCTCCCAACTGGTGCTGTGCCGGTGTGTGGGCAACTCCCCACGCTAGCACCGTACTGTGACGACGGTCACGTGTCGCCCGGTCGATCCGGCCTGGTCCGAGCCCGCTTCGCAATGCGGATCGCCCCTTCGCAACGCGGATCGACGGAGTGTGATCCGGGTCATACGTTGGTTCTCGTTCCGGATCGACCCGCAATCGCACATCGTGCAGGAAGGCGGTCTCCCCATGGACCAGCGAGCACTTCGCAACATCTTCGGCCAGTTCGCCAGTGGGGTCACGGTGGTCACGTGCGCCGGCGCCGAGGGCACCCCGCACGGGGCCACGGTCACCGCCTTCACGGCCGTCTCGCTGGAGCCGAGGCTGTGCCAGGTGACGCTGACGCGGACGTCGAAGGCGTGCGGCTACCTCACCGACGCGCCGTTCGCCGTGAACATCCTCGCGGCCGACCAACTCTCCACCGCACTGCATTTCGCCGGCAGGCCGCAGGCCGTCGCACCGGACTGGGACGACACCGGGATCGCACCCGCCTTCCCCGGTAACGCCGCCACCCTGATCTGCCGGCCGTGGGCCGAGTACGACGGCGGCGACCACGTCATCTTCGTCGGCGAGATCGTCGACGCCTCCGTCGACGCCGAGAAGGACCCGCTCCTGTTCTTCCGCAGCACCTTCCACGACCTCGGGGACCGATCCGGCTCGACCGCATGGAACGGGTGCCTCGACGATCCGCACAGCGGATGGTTCGACGCCACAGCCACATTCACCCCACTGCCCGCGCAGCTCGCCCGCGCTGCCTCCTGATCCCACGCCCGCCTCTCTCGAAGGGAAGAGCATGACCACCACCGAAGCAGCCCCCGCCACCGGCACCGTCGACCGGTCGAAGGTCAACGTCGCCGCGGACCACCCGGCCAATCAGCAGCAGAACTTCGCCGCCCGGCCCATGACCGGCGACGAGTACATTGCGTCGATCGACGACGGCCGCGAGATCTACCTGCACGGCGAGCGCGTGAAGGACTTCACCAACCACCCCGCGTTCCGCAACTCCATCCGCATGACCGCCCGGCTGTACGACGCGCTGCACACCGGCGAGCACGTCGGCACCCTCACCACCCCCACCGACACCGGCAACGGCGGGGTGACGATGCCGTTCTTCCGCACCCCGAAGTCCGCGGACGACCTGCGAGCCGACCGCGACGCCATCGCCACCTGGGCGCGGATGACGTACGGCTGGATGGGCCGGTCCCCCGACTACAAGGCGTCCTTCCTCGGCACGCTCGGCGCCAACGACGAGTTCTACTCGCCGTTCCAGGACAACGCCAAGCGCTGGTACCGCGAATCGCAGGAGAAGGTCCTGTACTGGAACCACGCCATCATCAACCCCCCGGTGGACCGTCAGCTCCCGCCCGACCAGGTCGGGGACGTGTTCATGAAGGTCGAGAAGGAGACCGACGCCGGCCTGATCGTCTCCGGCGCCAAGGTCGTCGCCACCGGCTCGGCGATCACCAACTACAACTTCATCGCCCACTACGGCCTGCCGATCAAGAAGAAGGAATTCGCCCTGATCTGCACGGTGCCGATGGACGCTCCCGGCATCAAGCTCATCTCCCGGGCCTCCTACTCGCAGAACGCCAATGTCGTCGGCTCGCCGTTCGACTACCCGCTCTCCTCGCGCATGGACGAGAACGACGCCATCTTCATCTTCGACAAGGTGCTGGTGCCGTGGGAGAACGTCTTCATGTACGGCGACGTGGAGAAGATCAACGCGTTCTTCCCGCAGTCCGGCTTCCTGCCCCGGTTCACCCTGCAGGGCTGCACCCGTCTGGCGGTCAAGCTCGACTTCATCGCCGGCCTGCTGATGAAGGCCCTCGACGCGACCGGCGCCGGCGGGTTCCGCGGCGTGCAGACCCGCGTCGGCGAGGTCATCGGCTGGCGCAACCTGTTCTGGTCGCTCACCGACGCGATGGTCAACAACCCGGAGCCGTGGATCGGGGACACCGTCATCCCGAAGCTCGAATACGGCCTGACCTACCGGATGTTCGCGATGCAGGGCTACCCGCGCATCAAGGAGATCATCGAACAGGACGTCGCGTCGGGCCTGATCTACCTGCCCTCCTCCGCGGCCGATTTCAAGAATCCGGACGTGCGGCCCTACCTGGACAAGTACGTCCGCGGCTCGGACGGCATCACCGCGGTGGACCGGGTCAAGGTGATGAAGGCGCTGTGGGACTCGATCGGCTCCGAATTCGGCGGCCGACACGAGCTCTACGAGCGCAACTACGCCGGCAACCACGAGAACGTCAAGGCCGAGCTGCTCTTCGCGGCGGAAGGCCGCGGGGACGTGTCCTCGATGAAGGGCCTGGCCGAGCAGTTCATGAGCGAGTACGACCTCGACGGCTGGACCGTGCCCGACCTCGTCGGCAACGACGACGTGTCCCACTTCCGCCGCGCCTGACCACTTCCCGGGAGACACCATGACCATCACCGAAAGCCCCACCGCCGTCGCCTCCGGCAACGCCGCCACCGACAAGTTCAAGGGCGAACGCTTCACCGCCGACACCTCACCGGAGCGGTTGTCCGCCATCGCGACCGAAGCCCTCGCGGGATTCAGCGCGCTGATCCAGAAGCATGCCGTCACCTACGACGAGTACCGCGTGCTCAAGCAGTGGCTCATCGACGTCGGCGAGGGCGGCGAGTGGCCCCTGCTGCTCGACGTGTTCGTCGAGCACGAGATCGAGGACGTCAACTCCCGGCGATTCCGCGGCACCAAGGGCAGCATCGAGGGGCCGTACTACGTTCCGGGCGCCCCGAACTAGCCGCACAGTGCACCCTCCCGATGCGCGACGAGGATCGCGTCCATGCCCCGCTGGTCCTGCGCGGGCAGGTCACCGACCTCGACGGCCGGGGCCTCGACGGCGCACGCATCGAGATCTGGCACGCCGACGACGAGGGCCACTACTCGCAGTTCGCCCCGCACCTGCCGCAGTGGAATCTGCGTGGCACCGTCGTCGCCGACACCGAGGGCCGTTACGCGATCACCACCATCGAACCGGCCCCGTACCAGATCCCGACGGACGGGCCCACCGGCCGGTTCATCGAGGCGGCCGGCTGGCACCCGTGGCGCCCCGCCCACCTGCACCTGCGGGTGACCGCGCCCGGCCGGCACCCGATCGTCACCCAGCTGTACTTCGCCGGCGGTGAGTGGCTCGACGACGACGTCGCGACGGCGACGAAGCCGGAACTCGTCCTCGACCCCCAGGCCGACGACGCCGGGCGCAGGGTCGCCACGTACGACTTCGCGCTCGACCCGCTCGCCGACTGACACCGCCCCGCCGCCGGTGTGTCTTTCGGGTTGCTCCCGCAGCCCAAAGGACGCACCGGCGGCGAGCCGCCTATCGTGTGAGCCATGAGCGCCGCCGCCGAGTCCGTGTCGAGCATCTACATCGCCGCCCCGGAGGGCGACACCGGCAAGTCCACCGTCGCGCTCGGCCTGCTCCAGGCGCTGTGCGCCTCCGCCGCGCGGGTCGGTGTCTTCCGCCCCATCGCCCGCTCCGACGGCGACCGCGACTACATCCTCGAACTGCTCCTCGAACGCATCACCGTCGACCTCGACTACGACGAGTGTGTCGGCGCCACCTACGACGACGTGCACGCCGACCCCGAGGCCGCCCTCAGCGAGATCGTCGTCAAGTACCACGCCGTCGCGGACCGCTGCGACGCCGTCGTCATCGTCGGCAGCGACTACACGGAGATCGCCAACCCCAGCGAACTCGGCTACAACGCCCGCATTGCCGCGAATCTCGATGCGCCCGTCCTGCTCGTCCTGCGTGGCTCGCGGCGCACCCCCGACGAGGTGGCGCAACTGACCGGCGTGTGCACCGCCGAACTCGCCGCCCAGCACGCCCACCTGACCGGCATCGTCGTCAACCGCTGTCCCGCCGACCGGCTCGACGAGATCGCCGCGGCCGTCGGCGACCGGGGGGTGCCGCTGTGGACGCTGCCGGAGGTGCCGATCCTCGTCGCGCCGACCATGGGGGAACTGCTCACCGCGGTCGACGGCGAACTCTACAGCGGTGACCCGGAACTGCTGCACCGCGAAGCGCTGCGCGTCATGGTCGGCGGCATGACCGCCGAGCACATCCTCGAACGCCTCACCGAGAGCGTCGTGGTCATCGCGCCCGCGGACCGCTCCGACGTGCTCCTCGCCCTCGTCAATGCCAATGCGGCCGAGGGGTTTCCGTCGCTGGCCGGGATCATCATGAACGGCGGGCTCCTGCCGCACCCGGCGGTGGCGCAGCTCGTCGCCGGGCTCAAGCCCAGCCTGCCGATCCTGACGACGAGCCTCGGAACCTTCG
Organism: Rhodococcus sp. DMF-1; assembly: GCF_021441945.1. NCBI lineage: Bacteria > Bacillati > Actinomycetota > Actinomycetes > Mycobacteriales > Nocardiaceae > Rhodococcus > Rhodococcus sp. DMF-1. The sequence continues at coordinate 3,096,909 of NZ_CP090442.1, read as the reverse complement.
ACACCGCGTCGGCGGCCGACCGGACGCGTGGCCGCATGGCTCTCGGCGCGCACCGCAAGATCGACACCGCCGTCGCGCTGATGGAACAGCACGTGGACACCGATCAGCTGTTGAGCCGCCTCGACGTGCCCCGGCCGTCCGTCACGACCCCGCAGATGTTCGAGTACCAGCTCATCGACTGGGCACGCCGCCGGCGCCGGCACATCGTGCTGCCCGAGGGCGACGACGATCGGATCCTGCGCGCGGCGGGCCGTGTCCTGCAACGCCGGATCGCCGACCTGACGATCCTCGGCGACGAGACCCAGGTGCGGCGCCGGGCCACCGAACTCGGCGTCGACCTGAGCGCCGCGGAAGTGCTCGATCCCAGATCGTCCGACCTCGCCGAGCAGTTCGCCGAGGAATACGCCCGGCTGCGTGCCCACAAGGGAATGACGATCGAACGCGCCCGCGAAATCATGAGCGACATCTCGTATTTCGGCACGATGATGGTCCATCTCGGCATTGCCGACGGCATGGTCTCCGGTGCCGCGCACACCACCGCCCACACCATCCGGCCGTCCTTCGAGATCGTCAAGACCGAACCCGGCGTGTCCACGGTGTCGAGCATCTTCCTCATGTGCCTGTCGGACCGGGTGCTCGCCTACGGCGACTGCGCGGTGGTCCCCGACCCCACCACCGAACAGCTCGCCGACATCGCGATCTCCTCCGCCGCCACCGCCGCCCGTTTCGGCATCGAACCGCGCATCGCGATGCTGTCCTACTCGACCGGCGAATCCGGGTCGGGCGCCGACGTCGACAAGGTCCGCGCCGCCACCGCCCTGGTGCGCGAACGCCGGCCGGATCTGCCGGTGGAAGGACCGATCCAGTACGACGCCGCGATCGAACCGTCCGTCGCCAGCGCCAAACTGCCCGGCTCGGAGGTCGCCGGCCGGGCGACCGTGTTCATCTTCCCGGACCTCAACACCGGCAACAACACCTACAAGGCCGTGCAGCGCAGCGCCGGAGCCGTCGCCGTCGGGCCGGTACTGCAGGGCCTGCGCAAGCCCGTCAACGACCTGTCGCGGGGGGCGCTGATCCAGGACATCGTGAACACGGTGGCGATCACCGCCATCCAGGCGCAGGAGGCCGACGAATGAGCGCCCGGACGGAAGGCACCGTGCTGGTGCTCAACTCGGGCTCGTCGTCGATCAAGTTCCAGCTCGTCCACCCCGAGACCGGGGAGTCGGTGGCGCACGGTCTCATCGAGCGGATCGGCGAGCCGGAGGGCCGGGTCGTGTTCCACCACACCACCGGAACCGAGGAACACGTCGGTCCCATCGAGGACCACCGGGCCGGACTGCGGATCGTCCTCGACTGGGTGGAGGGACTGGGCCGGCCCCTGCGCGAGGCCGGCATCATCGCCGTCGGCCACCGGCTCGTCCACGGCGGTGAGGTGTTCCACGAGCCCACCCTCGTCGACGACGACGTGGTGCGCACCGTCGAGGAACTGTCCGTTCTTGCGCCGCTGCACAATCCCGCGAACGTCATCGGCATGGAGGTCGCGCGCGAGGAACTGCCCGACATTCCGCACGTCGGGGTGTTCGACACGGCGTTCTTCCACGCCCTGCCCGCCGCAGCCGCGACCTACGCGATCGACCGGGACGTCGCCCGGGCACACGGAATCCGGCGGTACGGGTTCCACGGCACGTCGCACCAGTACGTGTCCGAACGTGCGGCGCGGTTCCTCGGACGCGAGCTGTCGGAGCTGAACCAGATCGTGCTGCATCTCGGCAACGGTGCGTCGGCCTCCGCGATCGCCGGCGGCCGGCCCGTCGACACGTCCATGGGACTGACCCCTCTCGAAGGTCTGGTGATGGGAACCCGGTGCGGTGACATCGATCCCGGCGTGCTGCTGCATCTGAATCGCAGCGCGGGGATGGACGTCGACACCATCGACGGCCTGCTCAACCGGCGCTCCGGGCTCAAGGGCCTGTCGGGTGTCAACGACTTCCGGGCGCTGCTGCGGCTCGTCGCCGAGGGTTCCGAGGACGCGAAGCTGGCCTACGACGTCTACGTGCACCGGCTGCGCAAGTACCTCGGCGCATATCTCGTCGAACTCGGCGGCGTCGACGTCGTCGTGTTCACCGGCGGGGTGGGCGAGAACAACGTCGACGTCCGCCGCGACGCCCTCGCCGGCCTCGAACGCCTCGGCATCGTCGTCGAAGACGCACGCAACGTCGCGCCGGAGCGCGGCGAGCGACGCATCTCGGCGGACACGTCGCAGGTGGAGGTCCTCGTGATCCCCACCGACGAGGAGCTCGCGATCGCGCGGGCGGCCGCGGCGCTGGTGTAGGCGAGAGGGACGTTTCCGCGCCGAGCGGGAGGTTGTCGTCGAGGCCACTCGGCCGATGCCGCGAGATCCTCCCGCTCGCTTCCTCACCACCGGGCGCCGGCCGCCCGCAACGCCGCCCGTACTCGCTCGAGCACGACGTCCGGGCGCTCGGCGAGCAGTCGAGCGTCGACTCGGACGACCCGCCGTCCCGCGGACTCGAGCAGCGCGTACCGGTCGATGTCCCGGGTGCGCTGGGCGGGGTCCGTCCAGTGGTGTCCGCCGTCGTACTCGACGAGAACCCGCCAGGATCGCCACCCCAGGTCGGCGCGGGCGAGCAGTCGTCCGTCCGCGGCACGGACGTGGATCTGGGTCTCGGGAACAGGAAGCCCGCCGCGCACGAGCAGCAGGCGCGTCCGTGTCTCGGGCGGGGACTCGGCGCCGCCGTCGACGAACTCGAGCACCTGACGCAATGCGGACACCCCACGCGCTCCCGCGTGCCGGCAGGCGAGCTCGCGGATCTCCGCAGGCTTCACACCGGTGGCGTGACACAAGGCGTCGAGGAGTTCGACAGCACGGTCCCCTTTCGCAGTGCGGCCGAGATCGAAGCCCGTCCGCGCCGGACTTGTCACCGTCATTCCGTCCACGCGGCACAATTCGTCGTCGTCCGGGATGCCTTGCCGGACGACGATGCCGGAGGGCGCACGCACGTGACCGGCCCGAAGCAGCTCCGCCGGGGCGGAGCCGTCGATCCACTTCGTCCCGTGCAGCGCCGCGGCCGACAGTCCGGCGAGCGTTCCCCTGCCCGCCGACCACAACCACGCCGCCCGGGCCCTGTTGCGTGCCGTAGGCGCGACACCTCGCCGCACGTAAACATCGCGGTGCAGGCGGACGAATCCGTGCCGCAACTCGTAGGCGGTCAGCGCACCGGACGCGATAGCCTCGGTGCCCCGGAAGGGAGCGTCGAAGGAATGCACGGACGCACACGATGCAGGGCGTCCGGCCGTTGCGGAACCCACCTCGCCGGACTGTGGACAACTTCGGAGTTGTCCACAGGGACGGTGATCGGGCGACCCCCGCGCCGAGCGGGAGGTTGTCGTCGAGGCCACTCGGCCGATGCCGCGAGATCCGCCCGCTCGCTCACAGCAGGCTGCGGGGGCGGATGGCGTTGGCCAGGTCGACGAGCGTGAAGCGGTGGGCGCGCGTCGGCGCGTTGCGGGCCAGGTCCCGCAGACCGGTCTCGGTACCGCTGCGAAGACCCCTCTCGTCGAACGGGACGTCGAGAATCGGGTCCGATTCGCGCCGTGCCGAGTGCCCGGCGCGGACCCAGTCGAGAGCGATCGAGAGCACCAGGGTGTGCATCTGCAGAAGCCGTCCCTCCTCGGGCGACAACGTCGCCACCCGCCGCGCGGCCTCGCGCAGGTCGGCCTCCTCGATCTCCTCGACCGGACGGTCGTGCAGCAGGATCAGCACGGTCGTCATCCGGGCGACGGCGTGGTGCCGGGAACTCGGCGGCACCTGGTCGAGAGCGGCGATCGCGGCTGCCCGCTCGCCGCGGAGGGTGAGTTGCCGCGCCAGACCGAACGCGGCACTCACCACGTTGTGGTCGGTGCGCCACACGGCGCGGTAGTAGTTCTCGCAGAACGCGCGCCAGGCACCGGGATCGTCGCTCTCCCAATGCTGCAGGATGAGTTCGGCCGTGGCCGCCAGGGCGAGCTTGGGTGCGGCCTCGCCGGGCGTCGCGGCGAGCACCTTCTCGAATCTGCCGAAGGCGGACTCGTATTCGCCGTTGATCAACTCGGCGAGACCGGCGTACCAGTCGATGCGCCAGTCCGCTCCCAGGTCACGTTCGAGCTTGCCCAGGATCTCGGTGGCGCGCACGCCGTGCCCGAGGTCGAGATGGGCGCGGACCTCGGCGAGGGTGATCTCCCGGGAGAACGAGACGTCGGCCGTGCCGACGACGCGCTCGATGCCGTTGTCGCGCGCGTGGCGCAGCGCGTCGAGGGTCTGCTGAGGTTCGCTGTGCACCGCCGCCGCCAACAGTGCCGCGCTCGGATCGAGCGGGTCGAGCAGCGGAACGGGCAACGCCGCCGCCACATCACGCGCCGCGAGGTTCTCGTCCCGTTCGACACCGTCGACGATCGAATCCGTGCGCCCGACGGCCTCGTCCGTGCCGAACGTCGTCCGCTGCCGGCTGAACACCGACGACAGCCCCGGATGCTCCTCGCCGGTCTGCTGCGACAGGATCTCGCGCAGGACACCGGTCAGCTGGCTCGCCATCTCGTCGGCCGACTCGAACCGCCGCTGCGGATCGGAATCGGTGGCCCGCAGCAGCAGCCGGTGGTAGGACTCGTACTCCGCCAGCAGCGGCGCCTCGGCCGGCGTGGGGAGGCCGTCGGCCGGACGCCCCTGCTTCCACGGCATGTCGAGGGTCAGCACGGCGAGGGTCCGGCCGACGGTGTAGATGTCGGACGCCACGGTCGGGCCGGTGCGCACGATCTCCGGGGCCTGGTAGCCCGGCGTGCCGTACAGGTAGCCGTAGTCCTCGATTCCGGTGACGGCACCGAGATCGATGAGCTTGAGTTGCTCCTCGGTGACCATGATGTTCTCGGGCTTGAGGTCGTTGTAGACGAGCCCGACCGAATGCAGATAGCTCAGCGCCGGCATGATCTCGAGGACGTACGCGACGGCCTGCTCGACGGGCATCCGCGCGGGCTTGGGGCAGGTGTCGAGCACCTCGCGCAGCGAGTGCCCGCCGACGTATTCCATGACGATGTAGCCCATCGGGCTGCCGTCGGGGCGAGGGTGTTCGACGAAGTTGAAGATCTTCACGATGCTCGGATGCGTCACCTCGGCGAGGAACTGCTTCTCGGCCAGCGCGACGGCCTGCGCCTCGGCGTCTCCCGAGTGCAGCAGACCCTTCAGGACCACCCAGCGATCGCTGACGTTCCGGTCGATCGCCAGGTAGATCCAGCCGAGACCACCATGGGCGAGACAGCCCTGCACGACGTACTGTCCGCCGACGACGTCGCCGACCGCGAGCATCGGAGTGAACTCGAACGGGGTTCCGCACGAAGGGCATCGGCCCGACGTCGCGCCCGGTCCGTTGGGGGTGCTGCGGCCGACCGGCTTGCCGCACTTCCAGCAGAACCGTTTGCCCTCGGCGACATGCGGGTCGCGCAGGACGACGGACTCGGGATCGACGGGGGTCGGGACGGGGATGTCGACCATACCTGCGAGACGTCGCCGCGACGGCAGCCGCGACCGGGAGCGGCGCGAGGACGACCGCTGCGACGGCACGCTCGCCTGGCGGCTGCGCTGTGTTTCCGGACCGATGCTCGGTGCTGTTTCCGGACCGATGCTCGGTGCTGTTTCCGGACCGATGCTCGGTGCTGTTTCCGGACCGATGCTCGGTGCCGTTCCCGGACCGATGCTCGGTGCCGTTCCCGGACCGGCGCTCGGTGCGGTCGCCGGACCGGACTCCGGCGGGGCCGCCGGTGCAGTGGCCGGACCGGAATCCGGGGGTGCCGCGGGCGCTGTCGCCGGTCCGGTGTCGTCGTCGGTGTCGGACATGCGTTCTCTCTAGTCCACGTACGTCGGGGGCGGCGGCGCCGGGGCGGGCCCCAGGACGGTGAGCCAGCGGTTGTAGATCTGCGTCCACGTGCCGTCCCGACGGATCCGCTCCAGGGTGCCGTTGACGAACCGCACCAGATCCTCACGGCCCTGCGCGATCCCGATGCCGTAGGGCTCGGTTCCGATCGGCGCCCCCACCAGTTCCAGGTACGGGTCCTGGGAGGCGAGCCCGGCGAGGATCGTGTCGTCGGTGCTGACGGCGTCGACCTGGCGCTGCTGCAGCACGACGAGACAGTCCGCCCACGACGGGACCGTCAGGATCGCCGCGGACGGCTGCAGTTGCCGCAGACGCATCAGCGACGTCGTGCCGCGCACGACACACACCCGCCGGCCGGCGAGATCGGCGACGTCCCGGACGTCGGAGCCCTGGACCACCAGGACACGCTGCTGGGCGACGAAGTACACCGTCGAGAAGTCGACGCGTTCACGTCGGGCGCACGTGATCGTCATCGTCTTCGCGACGATGTCGACGGTGGAATCCTGCAGGGCCTGTTCCCGGTCCGCGGAGTTCAGGATCCGGAAGTCGAGCAGGTCCGGGCTGCCGAGCAGATCCCGGGCGATCTCGCGGGCGATGTCCACGTCGAACCCGGCGATCCGGCCGGTCGAGGGGTCGCGGAAACTCATCAGGTTGCTGCCGGTGTCGAGCCCGACGACGAGGCGCCCGCGCGCCCGGATCGCATCGAGGGCGGGCCCGGTCGTCGCCCCGTCGGGACGCAGCCCGGCGGTCGGGTCGCCGCAGTCCGGCTCCGGGGGGATCGGCACGTCGGTGGGCGCGAGTGCGGCGCGCTCCGGCAGCGGCGGCTCGGTGTAGGACACGTCGGGGCCGACGACGATCTCCGGCTGCGACGTCGCGCACCCACCGGTGAGGACGGCCGCGGCGACGACGGCGGCGAGGAGGGCGTTGCGGATGTTCACAGGTACTCCCGGATCCGTGGCGCCAGTCCTCCCACGACGCCGATCCCCGCGAGCACGGTCAGCACCCACGCGGCCGGTGCGAGCGCGGACAGCGTGTCCGCGGCGCGGACTTCGTTGCCGCGGAGTTCGGCGCGCGCGAGGTCGATGCCCCGTTCGAGGGCGCGGTCGACGGCGTGGAACTGGGCCGCCGCCTCGTCGGGCCCGGGGCCGGTGGCGAGGATCGCGGCAGCCGGGTAGTCGCCCCGGTCGAGCGCCGCCTGCACGCGGTCGTGCGATGCCAGCCAGGCCGTGCGCGCTTCGGCGGCGCGGCCGGCGGGTTCGGCCTGGGTCTCCACGTCGGCCGTCGCGGAGCCGGTGAGCAACTCGTCGAGACGGTCCATGCTGCCGTCGAACATCGCGTCGTATTCGCCGGTGACGTCCCGCCGGACCAGCTGCAGCGTCTCGGCGGTCCGGGCCTGCTGGGCGAGGATCCGGCTGTCGGTGAAGACCCCGAGCGGTTCGCCGCCGCGCTCGACGGCGTTCCGGGTGGCGCTCGACGAGATCAGTCCCGCAACGAGGAGCCAGCACAGCAGGATCCCCGTCGAGGCGATGGCCGCGAGCAGACCGAGGTTCAGGGTGCGGCGGCTGATCCGCGAGACGATCACGTGCACGCCGGTCAGCGCGACGACCGTCACCAGCAGCATCCCGATCGACGTCCACGGCGGCTGCACGGCCGCACGCTGGGTGGACGTGACGGCGGACGAGCTGCGTTCGTACAGTTCCTGCGCCATCGGCAGCAGTTCGGACTGCATCAGGTGCGAGGCCTCGCCCAGGTAGGCGGCGCCCACGGGGTTTCCGACGCGGTTGTTCGCACGAGCCGTCTCCACCAGGCCGGTGTAGACGGTGAGCCGACCGGCGATGTCCGCCACCAACCGGGCGCCCACCCTGTCGTCCGCGGCGATTCCGCCGGCCGCGGCGACGAGCTGGGTGGACGCCTCGCCGACGGCCTGGGTGTAGCGTTCCCGCACCTCCTCGGGTTCGATACCGCCCGCGATGAAGCCGGTGGCGGCGGCCGCGTCCGCGACGGACAGGGCACTGTAGAGACTCTGGGCGGCGTCGGCGAGGGGTTCGACGGAGGTGAGCAGCCGACTGTGCGTGGCCTGCCGGCTCGTCACGGTCTGACCTGCGACGATGCCGGAGACGATGAGGAGGATCAGCAGCAGGGCGCCGAGCGTGAAGAGTGCGACGGGGGTGGATCGGAGCAGGGCGCGCCAGTCGTCGGCGCGGCGGTCGTGGTCGACGACGGGACCGGACACGTCGCCGCGCTGGAGGCGACCCCCGACCGCGCCGAGCGTGGGGGTCACGCGCACGTCCACGAGAGCACCCCTTCCGATGTGGCACTGTGTGTGGCGAGCATATAAGCAGTACTGGGATGTTGTTGCCGTCCGAGGACGGTGGACGCCCGGCTCGCGGCCTGCGACCGGGCGGCAGGGAGGCGGACGCGATGCGAGGTGACGGGGACGGCTGGGCCGTCGGACCCGACGGTGGTCGCCGGTGGGGCAGATTCGGCGCGGCCGGGCTGCTGCTGCGTGCACCGCTGCCCGACGGCACCCCGGCCGTGTTGCTGCAGCACCGCGCGGCGTGGAGCCACCAGGGCGGCACGTGGGCGCTGCCCGGCGGCGCCCGCGACAGCGACGAGAGTCCCGTCGTCGCGGCTGTACGGGAAGCCGAGGAGGAGACCGGGATCGACCCGGCTGCCGTGAGCGTGCGCACCGAGCGGGTCACCTCCGGCGTCGACGGAGGATGGACGTACACCACGGTCGTCGCGGACACCCCGAGCCCGATGGAGACGACCCTCAACGGGGAGAGCACCGAACTGCGCTGGGTGCCGGAGGCGGACGTCGAGACCATGCCCCTGCACTCCGGGTTCGCGGCCGCCTGGCCGGACCTGCGGACCCGGGCGGTGCGGATGCTGCTCGACACGGCCAACGTCCTCGGCGCGCGGCCGAACGGCTGGTGGCGTGACCGGCCGGGCGCCACCGCGCGACTGCTCGCGGAGCTGGCGGAGTCGGTGCCCCGCACCGTCGAGCTGCCCGGCGGCTCGTTCGGCTGGGTGAGCCGCATCGAGGCGGTCCTCGAGGGGCAGGCCCGCGCGGCGGTGATCGACGACGACCGCACGCTGGTGCACACCGCCGCCGGCAGCGGAGACGACGAACTGGCCGTCCTGGCGAAGGGCACGTCGGCGGTCCTGGACCAGGTGCTCACCGTGGTGGTGACGGCCGACCGGGGACTGCGCGCCCGGCTGCCCGGGGATGTGCCGACCCTGGCGCCGTCGACGGTGCTCGACTGGCTGTGACGGACCGTCAGCGGGCGGCGCCGCCAGTGCGGCCGCCGCGGGTGCGCGGCCGGCTGTGACGGACCGTCAGCGGGGCAGCGCGGCCCTCAGCGCGGCCGCCGCGGTCCGCGGATTCGGTGCCGCGGTGATGGCGCGGACCACCGCGATGCGGGTGGCGCCGGCGTCGAGCACCTCGGGCAGCCGCTCGGCATCGATGCCGCCGATGGCGAACCACGGCCGCCGCGGCTGCGACCGGGCCACCTCCCGCAGCACTTCGAGGCCCGCTGCGGTGCGGCCCGGCTTGGTGGGGGTCTCCCACACCGGTCCGTTGGCGAAATAGTCGACGCCGTCCTCGATGTCGGCCAGGCTGGCCTGGGCCCGGCTGGCGGTGGAGCGGCCGATCACCACGTCGTCGCCGAGGACCTGCCGGGCGTACCGCACGGGCAGGTCGCCCTGCCCGAGGTGCAGGATGTCGGCGCCGGCGGCCAGGGCGATGTCGGCGCGGTCGTTGACGGCCAGCAGGGCCCCGTGCCGGTGGCAGGCGGCGGCGAGCACCTCGAGCGCCTCGAGCTCCTCGCGGGCCTCGAGCGGGCCGAACTTCTTCTCGCCTGCCGAGCCCTTGTCGCGGAGCTGGACGATGTCGACACCGCCCGCGAGTGCCTCCTCGACGAATCGGGCCAGGTCGCCGGTGTCGCGACGGGCGTCGGTGCACAGGTAGAGCCGGGCCTGCGCGAGGCGTTCCCGGGGGGCGGGACGGTTGCCGCGGTAGGTAGTCACGGCGGAGACGGTAGTCTCTGCTCTGAACGAATCGACACGGGAGTCCCGGGGATCGCGGGGCTGAGAGGGGGCCTGCCGGCCCCGACCGTCAGCACCTGAACCGGATCATGCCGGCGCAGGGAGTGAGGTGGACGAACTGTTGGGAACCGTATCCGTCGTCGGCGGAGGCGTGATCGGGCTGTCGATCGCCTGGCGCACGGCCCGGGCCGGCTGGACCGTGACCGTGCACGACCCGTCCCCGGGAGCGGGGGCGTCGTGGGTGGCCGGGGGGATGCTCGCACCGTTGTCGGAGGGCTGGCCGGGTGAGGAACACGTCCTCGAGCTGGGTGCCGCGTCGCTGGCCCGCTGGCCGGCGTTCGGTGCCGAACTGCTCCGGGAGACCGGCCTCGACCTGTTCACCTCCACCGCCTCGCTGACCGTCGCGCTGGACGCGGCCGACGCCGCCGACCTGCGCACGATCGCCGAGTGGGTGTCGGCGCAGGGGCACGAGATGCGCGTGCTCGGCCGCGCCGAGGTGCGCGAACTCGAGCCGTCGCTGGGGCCGCGCATCCGTCTGGGTCTGCTGGCCCCGGACGAGCTGGCCGTGGACAACCGGGTCCTCGTCGACGCGCTGCGACGGGCTGCCGCCGGGGCCGGCGTCAGCTTCGTCGACGAGCCGGTGCGTGACGTCACCGAACTGGACGCCGACCGGGTCGTGCTCGCGGCCGGTGCCGCCTCGGCGCGGTTGTGGCCGGGCCTGCCGGTGCGGCCGGTCAAGGGGGAGATCCTGCGGCTGCGGACCCGGCCGGGCGCGGCTCCCGCCCCGCACCGGACGGTCCGCGGCAGCGTGCACGGCCGGCCCGCGTACCTGGTGCCGCGCGCGGACGGACTCGTCGTCGGCGCAACCCAGTACGAGGCCGACGACACGCAGGTCACCGTCGCGGGGGTGCGGGATCTCATCGCCGACGCCGAGGCGCTGTTCCCGGCGATCGGCGAGTACGAGCTGTACGAGGCGAGTGCGGGGCTGCGACCCGTGAGCCCGGACAACCTGCCGCTGATCGGCCGGCTGTCCGAGCGGGTGATCGCCGCGACCGGGCACGGCCGCAACGGCGTGCTGCTGACCCCGGTCACGGCGGACGCGGTGGTCGCGGAGCTCGCGGACGAACCACTTGCTGTGGCGAAATATGCTGATCCGCAACGATTTACCGAGGAGTGAGTGTGATGAACGGTGCGCCGACGGTGGGAGTCACGGTCAATGGGGAGGAGCGCTGGTTCGCCCAGGCGCCGACGATGGCCGAGCTGCTGAGCGGACTCGGCCTCCCCGACCGGGGGGTCGCCGTCGCCGTGGACGGTGCCCTCTTCCCCCGGGGACGGTGGTCCGAGCGCGTCGAGAAGGGCTGGCAGATCGAGGTGCTGACGGCGGTGCAGGGTGGCTGAGCGCAACCCCGGCCACGACCCCGGCCACGACCTGCCGCCCCTGACGATCGCCGGACGCAGCTTCGCCTCGCGGCTGATCACCGGCACCGGTGGGGCCGCGAATCTCGCCGTGCTCGAGGAGGCCCTCGTCGCCTCCGGCACCGAACTGACCACCGTGGCGATGCGCCGGGTGGACGCGGCGTCCGGGACCGGCGTGCTCGATCTGCTGCGCCGCCTCGACATCGCGCCGCTGCCCAACACCGCCGGCTGCCGCGGCGCCGCCGAGGCGGTGCTCACCGCGCAACTCGGTCGCGAGGCGCTCGGGACGGACTGGGTCAAGCTCGAGGTCGTCGCCGACGAACGCACGCTGCTGCCCGACGCGATCGAACTCGTCTCGGCCGCCGAACAACTCGTCGACGACGGGTTCGTCGTGCTGCCCTACACCAACGACGATCCGGTGCTGGCGCGACGGCTCGAGGACGTCGGCTGTGCCGCCGTGATGCCGCTCGGCTCGCCCATCGGCACGGGGCTGGGCATCTCCAACCCGCACCACATCGAGATGATCGTCGAGGCCGCCGGGGTGCCGGTGATCCTCGACGCGGGCATCGGTACCGCGTCCGACGCCGCGCTCGCGATGGAACTCGGGTGCGACGCGGTGCTGCTGGCGACCGCGGTGACCCGGGCGAAGGACCCGGCGCTCATGGCGTCGGCGATGCGCCACGCCGTCGAGGCGGGCTTCCGGGCCCGGCACGCGGGCCGCATCCCGAAGCGGTTCTGGGCGCAGGCCTCGTCGCCGCTCGAACCCTGAGGCGACCGGATGTGAGGCGGTGACGGTCGGTTTCTCGACGGACCCGGTGGTGCCGCACGCGTCGCGGCACCCCCGGCCTCGTCGAGGGCGGAGAACGGTCGTGCACGGGGGGGCACTGCCCGCGCTCGCAGGGCGGCAGCGGCGGCGGACGAAGGTCGTGCGAAACCGGTCGCCCCGCAATGCCGGCGCACGCCCGTCTATTGCCTCCAGCGGATCGGGGGAGCAAGGTGAAACCCGGGGGGACGACAACGACCGGCGGCGCCGCGTCGGCACCGCCCTGAGGAGAAGGGTGCCGATCGTGTTCGCACGCTCGACCACAATTCACGCGCATCCGTCGTACATCGACGCCGGGATCCGGCACGTACGCGACACCGTGATGCCCACGCTGGCAGACATCGAGGGCTGCCTCGGCATGTCCCTGCTCATCGATCGCGGCACGGGCCGGTGCATCGCGACCAGTTCGTGGCGGGACGAGGACTCGATGCGCGCCAGCGAGGACCCGGTGCGCATGCTCCGTGACGACGCGGCCAGGATCTTCCACGGCACCACAGAGGTGTCGCGGTGGGAGATCGCCGTCGTGCATCGCGACCACCGTTCGGATCGCGGGGCCTGGTGCCGGGTCACGTGGGTCGAGACCGACCCGGCGCACATGGACCGCGGCGTCGACCTGTGGAAGATGGGCGCACTGCCCGAGCTGGAGGAACTCGACGGGTTCTGCAGCGCCAGCCTGATGATCGACCGCGCATCCGGCCGCGGGGTGTCGTCCGTGACGTTCGACAGCGCCGAGGCGATCGAACGCCACAGGGAACGCCTCGACGGTATCCGGGCCGCAGTGACTCGCGAGGCGGGCGCGGAGATACTCGACACCTGCGAATTCGAGCTCGCCATCGCGCACCTGCACGTCCCCGAGACGGTGTGAACCGCAGGCTCGGGACCGGTCGTCCTCGATCCGGCGAAGTCTCGTCGCCGGCCGAAATGTCGCCCTGGCCGGAGTGAGCGCGGTGCGGGGTCTTCGGTCCGGACGGACCTGCGCGGTCGCGGGTGGGACTCGCGCCTGCTGAACCGTGGCGGTGGGTGAGTGTCGGGGCGGAGGACGACCCCGCGCGGCGCGATCCGGCCGAATCGGGCAGGCTGTGGGTCATGATCGAAGTGACCGGACTGACGAAGACCTTCGGTTCCACCGTCGCCGTCGACGACGTGACGTTCACGGTCCGGCCGGGGATCGTCACCGGATTCCTCGGCCCCAACGGTGCCGGGAAATCCACGACGATGCGGATGATCCTCGGCCTCGACCGGCCCACCGCCGGGACCGCGCTGATCGGCGGCGTCCCCTACCGGCAGCTGAAGCGGCCGCTGCGGACCGTCGGTGCCTTGCTGGATGCGCGCTGGGTGCACCCGAACCGGTCGGCGCGGGCCCACCTGCGCTGGCTCGCCGCATCCAACGGGCTGCCGAACTCGCGGGTCGAGGAGGTGCTCGCGCTCGTCGGCCTGACCGAGGTGGCCGACAAGCGCGCGGGCGGCTTCTCGCTCGGCATGTCGCAGCGGCTGGGACTGGCCGGCGCGCTGCTCGGGGATCCGAAGGTGCTGTTGTTCGACGAGCCCGTCAACGGCCTCGACCCCGAGGGCATCGTGTGGATCCGCCGATTCATGCAGGCCCTCGCGGCGGAGGGGCGCACCGTGCTCGTGTCGAGCCACCTGCTGTCGGAGATGGCGCAGACCGCGGACCATCTGCTGGTGATCGGCCGGGGCCGGCTCATCGCGGACACGTCCGTCGCGGAGTTCGTCGAGCGGGCGTCGGAGGCGACGGTGCGGGTGCGCAGCCCGCAGCTCGACACCCTCCGCACGGCACTGGCCGGGCAGGGCCACGCCGTCCGGGACGACGACGGCGCGCTGATCGTCAGCGGCGTCACCACCGCGCAGGTCGGGGAGCTCGCCGCCGCGCACTCGGTCGTGCTGCACGAGCTGGCGAGCCGGAACGCCTCGCTCGAGGAGGCGTTCATGAAACTGACCGGAGACGACGTGGAGTACCAGGGAGCCGTGGCCGGAGACCCGGCCGTGCAGCCGATGAAGGGGGAGCTGCGATGAGCGTGGCCGTCGACAACACCGGGGCGGCGAGCGTGGCCGTGGACACCGTCAAGGCGGAACGGATCAAACTCACCTCCACCCAGTCGCCGTGGTGGTGCACCGTCGTGATCGTCGCGCTCGGCCTGGGCCTCGCGGCGATCCTCGGCGCCGCCTCCAAAGCGAGCATGTCCGTCGACGACGAGATGGGCCGGTTCTACCCGACCGTGGACGTCGCGGTCAGCGGCGTCGCCGGCTTCGGCGTGCTCGTGCTGATGATCCTCGCGGCGCTGTCGGTGACGAGCGAGTACCGGTTCGGGGTCATCCGCACCACGTTCCAGGCGATGCCGAACCGCAGCGTCGTGCTCGTCGTCAAGGCGCTGCTGATCGGGCTGTTCGGCGCGGTGCTCACCGGCGTGCTGGCGCTCGCGTCGTTCGCCCTCGCCAAGGCCCTCGCGGGCCCGGAGGCCGGGCGGGAACTCGTCCTCGAGGGCGACGAGGCCTGGCGGTCGATCTACGGCGTCTCGATCTACGCGCTGCTGTGCGCAGTGCTCGCCGTCGCCGTCGGGGCGCTGCTGCGCCAGTCCGCCGGCACCATCGCGCTGCTGTTGCTGTGGCCGCTGCTGATCGAGTCGCTGTTCACCTTGTTCGGTTCGTTCGGCCGGCAGGTGCAGCCCTTCCTGCCGTTCGCCAATGCCAACCACTTCCTCGGCAGCGATCAGGGCATCGACTTCCACTGGGGACCGTGGGGTTCGCTGGTGTACTTCGCGGTGTTCGTCGCCGTGGTGTTCGCGGCCGCGCTGGTCGTGGTGAACCGGCGCGACGCGTGAGTATCCTCGGCGGATGAACCGGGGAGCGCGGGTACGGGCCGGGGGCGTCGCCGCAGCGATCGTGCTGCTGGCGGCGGCATGTTCGGAGGAGCCACCGCCGCCACCACCGGTGGATCCGGCCGCGCTGGCGCAGGCCGTGGGAATCGATGCGGTGGTCGGGCATCTCACCGAACTCGACCGCATCGCCACCGAGCACGACGGCAACCGCGCCGTGGGCACCGCCGGCTACGACGCGAGCGTGGACTACGTCGCCGGCCGGCTGCGCGACGCCGGATTCGACGTGCAGACCCCGGAGTTCGACGTCCGCAGTTTCGACGTCGAGGCCGAGACCCTGACCGTCGCCGGCGCGCCGGTGCCGGTCCGGGCCCTCGAGTTCTCGCCGTCGACCGGTTCGGACGGGCTCACCGCCCGCCTCGTGCCGGTGCCCGCCGACGACACGCCCGGGTGCGAGGCCTCCGACTACGAGGGGCTCGACGTCTCCGGTGCCGTCGTGCTCGTCACCCGCGGGGTGTGCCCGTTCTCCGTCAAGCAGCAGGTCGCTGCGGAACGGGGGGCGGCGGCGCTCCTCGTCGCCAACAACGAGGACGGTGCGCTCACCGGCGCGACGCTCGGCGAGGAGGGCGACGACCGCGTGCCCGCCGCGGGGATCAGCGGCGCCGACGGCCGCGCGCTCGCCGCTGCCCCCGCCACCGTGACCCTCCTCCTCGACACCCGCATCGAGAGCGTGCGCTCGCGCAACGTGCTCGCGCAGACCGCCACGGGCTCGACCGACGACGTGGTCGTCGTCGGCGCCCACCTCGACAGCGTCCCGGAGGGCCCGGGCGTCAACGACAACGGCACCGGCGTCGCTGCGGTGCTCGAGACGGCGCTGCAACTCGGCAGCGAACCGGGCGTCACCAACGCGGTGCGGTTCGCGTTCTGGGGCGCCGAGGAGGTCGGGCTGGTCGGCTCCACCGACTACGTGGCCTCCCTGGACGACGCCGGCCGCGAGGACATCGCCCTGTACCTGAACTTCGACATGCTCGGCTCGCCCAATCCGGGATACCTCGTCTACGACGGCGACGACTCCGACGCGGTGGGCACCGGTCCGGGACCGGAGGGCTCGGCGGGCATCGAGCGCACGTTCCTGGCCTACCTGACCTCGCGCGGCATCGCCGCCGACGGAACCGATTTCGACGGGCGCTCCGACTACGGGCCGTTCGTGGACGCGGGCATCCCCGCGGGCGGTGTGTTCTCCGGTGCCGACGACCGCAAGACCCCGGAGCAGGCGCAGAAGTGGGGCGGCACGGGCGAGGAACCGTTCGACCCGAACTACCACAGCCCGCAGGACACGCTCGCGAACATCGACCGGGCGGCACTCGCCGTCGCCGCCTCGGCCGTCGGATACGGGGTCGGCACGTATGCGCGGGCCGTCACGGGACCGGACGGGGTTCCGGTCGGACCGCAACGCACCGAGGTCCGATCCGATGGATGAGACACCGGGGTTCGGTCGTCGCCTCGTGGACCGATTCGCGGCCGTCGACCGGCGGCCCGAACTGGTCCGGCTGGCCCGGCGGCTGCGACGCACCCTGCCCGGCGACCCCGGCTTCGGCGATCCGTTGTCCACGGCGGGGACCAGCGGGCCGCAGGCGGTCGCGCGGCTGGCCGGGAGGTGGCGAGACGTCGACGAGCCGAGCGCGGTGCACGAACTCGGCTTCGGCGTGCTGCAGGCGTGGCAGGCGCTGCTCGAACGCACCGGCGCCGGGCGCGGCGACCGGGAGGTCACCGTGGTCTTCACCGACCTCGTGGGATTCTCGACGTGGTCCCTCGCCGCGGGCGACGTCGCCACCCTCGACCTGCTGCGGCGCGTCGCCTGGGCACTGGAGCCGGCGTTCACCGACCGTGGCGGCACCATCGTCAAACGGCTCGGCGACGGTCTGATGGTGGTGTTCGACCGGCCGGAACGGGCGCTGGAAGCGATCTTCGCGGCCCGCGCCGCCCTGACCGAGGTGACCGTGGACGGCTACCGGCCACGGATCCGGGTCGGCGCTCACACCGGCCTGCCCCGGCGGATCGGCAGCGACTGGCTGGGCGTCGATGTCACCGTCGCGGCCCGCATGATGGAGCTCGCCGGGAACGGGCACGTGGTGGTGTCGTCCGCGACGCTCGACGCCTTGCCGCCCGGCGCGGTCGACGCGCTCGGTCTCGAGGTGCGCTCGCATCGGCGTGGGCTGTTCACCTCGGCCCCCAAGGGTGTGCCGCCCGAACTCGGGATCTGGCGGGTCAGGACTGCAGTCGCCACAGGGGGTTGACCGGGCCGTGCCCGGCGCCGAGGTCGTACGACCACTCGAGGCACCGGGTGACCCACTCCTTGCCGAACGCGACGGCGTCGGGCACCGACCACCCGTGGGCCAGGGCCGACGCGATCGCCGCGGCGAGCGTGTCGCCGCCGCCGTGGTCGTTGCCGGTGTCGATGCGGGGACTGGTGAACTCGAGAAAACGATCCCCGTCGAACAGCAGGTCGGTGCTGACCTCGGAGGTGCGCAGGTGCCCGCCCTTGACGACGGCCCACTGGGCGCCGAGGTCGTGCAGCGCCTCGGCGGCGCGCCGCGCGGAAGCGTCGTCGACGACCTCGATACCGGTGATCAGCCGCACCTCGTCGAGGTTCGGCGTGACCACGGTGGCCTGCGGGATCAGGGTGTGCCGCACCGCGTCGAGGGCCTCCGCGTGCAGCAGGGGATCGCCGTGCATCGACGCGCACACCGGGTCGACCACGAGCGGTACCGGCCGGTCCCGGCCGATGCCGACCTCGGTGCACACCGCGGCGACCGCCTCGATGATCCCGGTGGAGGCGAGCATGCCGGTCTTGGCGCCCGAGACCCCGATGTCCTCCACCACGCAGCGCACCTGCGCGGCCACCGTCTCGGGCGGGATCTCGTGAAAGCCGCTGACGCCCACGGAGTTCTGCACGGTCACGGCCGCGACGGCGACGCAGGCGTGCACGCCGCACATCGCCATGGTGCGCGAGTCGGCCTGGATCCCGGCCCCACCCCCCGAATCGGTGCCGGCGATGGTGAGGGCACGGACCGGGGTTCGGCCCTTCGGGGGCAGGGGCAGCAGCTTCACGGCTGCGACCCTACCGATCCGGTCCGATTGCCGGCCCGGCCCCCCGGCTCGGATCCCGGCCGCGCGTGCGGCCGCCGATGTGCGCTGCCACACCGGCGCGGCACCGTCCCGGGGCAACGTCCAGTTTTGTCTCACACGTCTCGGCAGATGCACCCTGCATGCTCTATAGTGGCGTAGGTCACAGTTCGGTTACGGCACCACGGAGGGGATCATGCTCGTCAACTCGCCGCGCACCGAGGTGACCGACAACAAGGATCAGAACCGCTTCGAGCTACGCCTGAACGGGGATCTTGTCGGGATCCTCGGGTACTTCGACACGGATCGTCCCTCCGGCGTGCCCGGACGCAACCATCCCGTCGTCGACTTCCTGCACACCGTCATCGTCGAGGACTTCGGGCACCGCGGGCTCGCGGGCGTTCTCGTGGGCCGCTCCCTGGATCTCGCGCGCGAGCGGGGCTGGCGGGTCCGTCCCGTGTGCACCTATGTGCAGCGCTTCCTCACCGCCCACCCCGAGTATCGGGACGTCGTGCTGCCCCTCGAGCCGGCCGCCGGTCGTCGCTGACGCCGGGCCGGGGACCGGACGTCTCAGTCCGCGAGGTCGACGACGACCGGCGCGTGGTCGCTCGCCCCCTTGCCCTTGCGCTCGTTGCGGTCGATCTCCGCGCCGGCCACACGCGCCGCGAGCGCCGGGGAACCGAGGACGAAGTCGATCCGCATGCCCTGACGCTTCGGGAATCGGAGCTGGGTGTAGTCCCAGTAGGTGTACACCCCCGGGCCCGGGGCGTGCGGGCGCACCACATCGGTGAAGCCGCTGTCGAGGAACGCGCGGAACGCCTCCCGTTCCGGCTCCGACGTGTGGGTCTTCCCCTCGAAGAACGCCGGATCCCACACATCCTCGTCGGTGGGCGCGATGTTCCAGTCGCCGACGAGCGCGATCTGCGTCTGCGGGTCGGCGGCGAGCCAGGCCTGGGCGTCGGCGCGCAGCTTCGCGAGCCACTCGAGCTTGTAGACGTAGTGGGGATCGGCCAGTTCGCGGCCGTTGGGCACGTACAGGCTCCACACCCGCACCCCGCCGCACGTCGCGCCGATCGCCCGGGCCTCCTGCGCCGGGTCGGCGTCCGGGTCCTTGGTGAATCCGGGCTGGTCCTCGAACCCGATCTGCACGTCGTCGAGACCGATGCGGGAGGCGATGGCCACGCCGTTCCACTGGGAGAGCCCGACGTGTGCGACCCGGTAGCCGAGCTCTTCGAACCGCTCGTACGGAAACTGCTCGTCCTTGCACTTGGTCTCCTGCATGGCGAGCACATCGGTGCCCGACCGCTGCAACCAGTCAAGGATCCGGTCGGCACGGGCACGGACGGAGTTCACGTTCCAGGTAGCAAGACGCACGGTCCCACTCTAGGCGAGCGGGCGGACAGGTTCCGTCGCGTACCGGTAGCGATGGTGCTCGACGAATCCGAGCGCCCGGTACAGGCCCCGGGCGGCGTCGTTGTCCGCTGCGACCTGCAGGTATGCGTGGGTGGCGCCGTGGTCGCGTCCCCACTGCAGCAGGGCGCCGCACACGAGCGTGCCGAGGCCGCGCCGGCGGTGTGCGGCGGCCACCTCCACGGCGGTCAGCCCCACCCAGCGCCGCCCGTCGGGGGCATCGGTGACCGCGGCACGGGCGATCGCCAGGGTCGCGGTGTCGCTGCCGATACGGCCGAACCCCAGCGCGCCGCCCAGGACGGACTCGACGA
Source organism: Rhodococcus sp. DMF-1 (assembly GCF_021441945.1). Classification (NCBI taxonomy): domain Bacteria; kingdom Bacillati; phylum Actinomycetota; class Actinomycetes; order Mycobacteriales; family Nocardiaceae; genus Rhodococcus; species Rhodococcus sp. DMF-1. The sequence goes on along the minus strand of NZ_CP090442.1, from coordinate 3,077,027 downwards.
CCGCCCGGCCCTCGGCGGGCACCGGAGCACCGCGATACCGGTACAGCGACAGCCAGCCGGCGTCCGGGCGGGGGCTCACGGCCACGGGGGTGGTGACACCGGGCAGTGGCACGTTGTCGAGGTCGGCGGCCAGCACCTGCACCTCGTCGCTCGGGGTCCATCCGTGCGGGATGCGCGCGAGCCGGTCCGGCAGCAGGAGCCGCAGCGGCAGGCCCCGTTCCGCGAACCACCCGCGCATCCGGGCGTGCACGTCCGGGTCGAGGGGGTCCGCGACCGTGCCCGGGTCGCCCAGCGGCGTGGCGGAGTTCGCACGACCGGTGAAGCCGGCGCCGGCCCGCAGGAGCCAACCGTCGATCCACCCCTGCTCGAGCCCGGGCCAGGCGGCGGCTGCGGCGTTCTCGAGGGCGCGGATCTCGCCGGTGCGGATCGGGCGGGCGCCGAGTGCCTTGAGCGCCACCACGGCGTCGGGCGCGACCTGCACGAGACGGCTGTCGGCGGTGCGGACCACCACGGCCGGGTCGAGGGCGACCAGTTCCCCGATCACGTCGGTCATCGGGTGGCTGTACCCGGCGGGCAGCCGGTAGCGCAGCACCACCCGGGTGCCGACGGGCACGGGCTGCTCGGTCGTCACCGGGGCGTCAGTCCTCGTCGTCGTGGCCGAACGGGTCCTCGACCGTTCCCGGCACCCAGCTCAGGCCGGGCACGCCCCATCCGGCCCGCTTGATGGTCTTCTTCGCGGCCCGGGCGTTGCGACCGATGAGCTTGTCGACGTACAGGTAGCCGTCGAGGTGGCCGACCTCGTGCTGCAGCATCCGGGCGAAGAAGCCGTGGCCCTCGATCTCGACCGGGTCGCCCTGGGCGTCGGTGCCGGTGACCTTCGCCCACTCGGCGCGCCCGGTGGGGAACTGCTCGCCGGGGACCGACAGGCATCCCTCGACGTCGTCGTCGGGGTCGGGCATGGTCTCGGGGATCTCCGACGTCTCGAGCACCGGGTTGATCACCTCGCCGCGGCGGCGGACCACGGTGCCGGACTCGTCCAGGTCGGGGCAGTCGTAGACGAACAGCCGCAGGTCGACTCCGACCTGGTTGGCGGCCAGGCCGACGCCGTTCGCCGCGTCCATCGTCTCGTACATGTCGGCGATCAGCTGGGCCAGTTCGGCCGGCGACTGGGTGACCGGTTTCGTCGGGTGATGCAGGACGGGGTCACCGACGATCCGGATCGGAAGTATTGCCATGGTGCAAGAGGATAGTGGGCGGGACTCGCCCGTCCGTTGAGCCGGTACCTGTCGTACCACCGTGGTTGAATTGCCCTCGGAAACACCCGGGTCCGATCGGATGCCGGTGTGATTCGAGGCAGTCGAGGAGTGAGATGGACGGCGCAGCAGCGCATATCGGTAACGAATCCGAGCAGGTTTCCGACCGGAGCAACCACGCCGAGAACAACCCCGCCGTCGTGGATCCGGCGGGCACGGACGGTCTGTCTCGCCGCGAACGCGACATCCTCGCTTTCGAACGGCAATGGTGGAAGTACGCGGGTGCCAAGGAAGAGGCGATCAAGGAGCTCTTCGGTCTGTCCGCGACCCGTTACTACCAGGTCCTCAACGCCCTGGTGGACCGGCCGGAGGCCCTGGCGGCGGACCCCATGCTCGTCAAGCGGTTGCGGCGCCTGCGCGCGAGCCGGCAGAAGGCCCGGGCCGCGCGCCGGCTCGGGTTCGAGATCACCACGTAGTGCGAGTACGACGGTGCTCCGGCGGACGCGGCAACTAAGGTCGACAGCGTGAGCACAACCTCGGAATCGTCGGGTCCGCCGCTGCGAGCGCTCGCGATGGTGCTGATCTCTCTCGCCATCCTCTTCGCGGGCCTCGGCCTGGCCTCGCTCGGAAGCTCCGATTCCGAGGGCTCTGCTCCCGAGCCTGCGACCGAACCGGCCGCCGCGCCGGCGACCACCTCCGTGACGTCGGCGCCGTTCGCCGCGACCTCGGCGCGGACGACGACCGCCGGCGCGACGACGACGGTCTCCGCCACCACCTCCCCCGGGACTGCCGCCGCACCGGTACGGGTGTTCAACAACAGCAACGTCTCCGGGCTCGCCGCCCAGACGGCCGGCCTGCTCGAGGACGAGGGATTCACCGTCTCGGAGACGGGCAACTACAGCGACGGCGTGATCGAATCCACGTCCGTGTACTACGGCACGGGTCCGGGGGAGCGGCAGACCGCCGAGGCGGTGGCCGAGGCGCTGGGGGTGACGGCGCAGCCGCGCTTCGCCGGGATCGAGGACTCCGCGCCCGGGGTCATCGTCATCGTCACCTCACCGTGAGGGCGTCCGCCGCCCGGTTATGATCGGGTGACTTTTCGCCACTTCGAAGGAGCGGTTTGATGGCCTCGAGTTCCACCCGTCGCATGTCCTGGCGTGCCCTGGCCCCGATCGTCGCGATCGCTGCGGTGGGCCTGAGCGCGTGCTCGAACAGCGAGGAGCCGAGCGACACCCCCGGCACCACCCCGCCGGTGTGGACGGGTTCCCCCGCCCCGGAAGGTGCCGACGAGGCCCACGGCGGCGGCGCCGTCCCGGGCGAGGCCACGGCGGGCGCATCGGGTAGCCACGGCGGCGGCGCGGACAACTCCGCCGAACTGCGGACCCCGGCCGGCGAGGCCGCCGGCACGGTCACCTTCACCGAGGTCGACGGGGGTATCGAGGTCACGGTCGACCTCGAGGGCATGCCGGCCGGCTACCGCGGCGTCCACGTCCACGAGGTCGGCAAGTGCGAGACCAACTCCACCGCACCGACCGGAGGCGAGCCCGGCAACTACCTGTCCGCGGGCGGGCATCTGCAGGCCGGCGGCAACACCAGCGTCCCCGAGAGCGGGGACCTCGGCGCGGTCGTGGTGCGCGAGGACGGCACCGGGTCGCTGACCGTCACCACCGAGGAGTTCACCCTCGACGACCTGCAGGGCGGGGACGGCACCGCCGTCGTCGTCCACCAGGAAACCGCCGCGGGTGAGCGTCTCGCCTGCGGCGTCGTCTCCTGACGGCGACCTCCCGACACTGCCATCCACAGGGCCCCGGCGACCGGCGACGGTCACCGGGGCCCTGTGGTTGGATCGACTCGTGCCCGTACCGTTTCCCGGTTCGCCCCGCCCGACCCTCGGCGTCGAGTGGGAGATCGCGCTGGTGGACAAGAAGACCCGCGACCTGTCCAACACCGCCGCCGTCGTCTTCGACGCGGTCGAGCGGCGTGCCGGTCAGACCCCGCGGCTCACCAAGGAGTTCCTCCGCAACACCGTCGAGCTCGTCACCGATGTGCACGACACCGTCGCCGAGGCCGTCGACGACCTCGCCGAGTCCCTCGACCTGTTGCGCACGGCTGCCGATCCTGCGGGTGTGGATCTGATCTGCGCCGGCACCCACCCGTTCGGGCAGTGGACCGACCAGGTCGTCACCCGGTCCCCGGACTACGACGAGATGATCGAGCGCACCCGCTGGTGGGGCCGGCAGATGCTCATCTGGGGGGTGCACGTCCACGTCGGTGTCTCCTCCGCCGAGAAGGTCATCCCGATCCTCAATGCGCTGCTGGTGAAGTACCCGCACATGCTGGCGCTGTCGGCGTCCTCGCCGATCTGGGCGGGCGTGGACACCGGTTACGCGAGCAACCGTGCCCTGATGTTCCAGCAGCTGCCGACGGCCGGGCTGCCCTACCACTTCGAGAGCTGGGCACAGTACGAGAGCTTCATCGAGGATCAGCTCAAGTCCGGCGTCATCACGAAACCGGGCGGCATGCACTGGGACATCCGTCCGTCGCCGAGGTGGGGCACCATCGAGATCCGGGTGTTCGACGGCATCACCAACAAGGCCGAGCTGGCCGCCCTCGTCGCGCTCGTGCACTCGCTCGTCGTGTACTACGACGAACGGCTCGAGCAGGGCGAGCAGCTGCCCACCCTGCAGCCGTGGCACGTCAAGGAGAACAAGTGGCGTGCCGCCCGCTACGGCCTCGAGGCCGAGGTGATCCTCGACCCGGTGTGCCATGAACGCCTCGTCACCGACGACCTGAACGACCTGCTCGAACAGCTCACCCCCACGGCAGTGCGGCTCGGCTGCGCGGACGAACTCGCCCAGGTGGCGCAGATCCCCGTGCGGGGTGCCTCCTACCAGCGGCAACGCCGGATCGCCGAGCAGACCGGCGGCGACCTCGTCGCCGTGGTGGATTCGCTGGTGGAGGAACTGCGGGCCTGATCCGGCAGCCGCGTTCCCGCGCAGTTCACGCGCTGTTTACCATGTGTCGGTGTCGATCCGAGAGGTGGAGCGCCCGAAGGCGCAGCCGGCGCATGTGCCGCAACTGTTCGTTCCCCTCGCTCTGATCGGCGCGATTCTCGGGGTCCTCGTGGCCGAGGCGGTCGCGCGGTACAGCGGGTTCCCCGGGCCCATCCCGGGACTCGTCGGTGACGTCGTCGGCGTCCCGACGTCGGCGTCCGTGCCGTGGGCCGGTCTCGCGTTGGCGATGGTGGGGCTGACCACGCGCCTGCGGGTCGTCTCCCTCACTGCCGCGGTGCTGCTCGACGCGGCGTTCGCGGCCGAGCGGTACCTCACCGGTGGACCCCTGACGGCGGGGAACGGGCCGACGATCGTGCTCGTGCTGCTCGCCGGATACGCCGCGGTCGCGTTGCAGGGCGGCCCCCGGCGAGGTGCGCTGCGCGGCGTCGCCCTGGGTGTGCTGCTCGTGCTCTCCGTCAAGATCGGCGACACCTGGCTCGAGCTGACCGCGCGGACCCGGCCGGAGGTGCTCGACGAGTACGTCCAGCTCGCCGACCACGCGCTGGGCAATCCGTCGTGGCTGGCCGGTCAGGTCCTCGAATGGCTCGGGCCCGGGGTGTACGCCGTGCTGCACTGGGTGTACATCGAACTGCCCGTCGCGGCGATCGTCGTCGCTGTCTACCAGCTCCGCCACGTCGGCGGGGGCCGCCCCTGGCCCGCGCACCACCTGGTGCGCACCTTCCTGCTCATCGGCCTGGTGGGCCCACTGATCTACATGCTGTTCCCGGTGGTGGGCCCGATCTTCGCATTCGGCGACCACGGTGAGGGCTGGCAGGTGGGGACCTTCTGGCCGGGTGCGGTGCCGTGGAATCCCGACCCGCAGCCGATCCCGTTCGACACGATCACCCCGCGCAACTGCATGCCGAGCCTGCACACCGCGTGGGCGCTGGCGCTGTTCCTGCACACCCGCGGCGGCCCCGGCTGGCTGCGGCTCCTCGGCACCGGATGGCTCGGGTGCACGCTCGCCGCCACGCTGGGCTTCGGCTACCACTACGGCGTGGACCTCGTCTCCGGCGCGGTGCTGTGCCTGACACTCGAGGCGGCGCTGCGCGACCCCGACCGCGGATGGGGCTGGTTCCGCATCAGGCTCGTCGCGGGCGGTACGGCGGTGCTGGCCGCGCAGCTGGCGGCCTACCGGTACCTGCCGCACCTCATGGCGGAGCACGCGCTGCTCGCCGGGCCCCTGCTGATCGGTTCGCTGGTGGTGGTGGCGGTGGCCTTCCACGTCACGTTCGCGGGCACCGGCGCGTACCCCGAGGGCGCTCGATCCGGATCCGGTGCACCGTCCCGGGCGGACAAGACGAACGAGGCCGCGTGACGTCGGCGTCGACCCGAGGGCCGGGTGGACGTCACTCCGAGGGCAGTTCCTCCGGCATCGGGAGGCCGTCGCGACCGAGTTGCTCCCGGTAGGCCACCCGGCCCACCCGGTGCGCGACGACCGGTGCGGTCAGCACCATGAACATCGACGCGAGCACCAGCATCCAGATGTCGACGCTCCCGCGCAGGTTGAGGATGGCCCCGCTCAGCACGAGCAGGACGCCCACCACCTGCGGCATCGTGGCGGGGTGCATGCGTGCCAGGGTGTCGCGGAAGCGCACGACGCCGATCGCCCCGGCCAGGCAGACCGCCGAGCCGAGGAGGATGAGGATGTGTCCGACCACTTCCAGGATGTCCGTGATCATTCGTCACGCACCCGGAAGCGAGCGATGGACACCGAACTGATGAAGCCCACCAGGGAGAAGGCCACGAGCGCAGGAACGATGCTGGTGTCGCGGCTGTAGACGGCCCACACCGCGATCCCGCACAGCGTGAGGGCCAGGACACAGTCCATGGCCACCAGCCGATCGAGGGAACTCGGTCCGGCCAGAGCCCGGAAGATCAGCAGCGCGGCTGCCGACGCCAGCAGCACGCCGGACACTGCCAGTAGCACGGTCATGCGATGTCCTCCACGTTCGCCGAGGTCCGGTCCCGGTACCAGGGACTGGGTTGCCATTCGGAGTTCCGTTCGAACGTCGAGATCAGCAACCGCTCGATCCGGCGCGCCGACCGGTAGAACTCGGCCACCGCCCGGTCGCTGCTCAGGTCGAGGACGTGCACGTAGACGATCCGTCGCACCCGGTCGATCTCGAGCACCATGGTTCCCGGGATGTTGTTCATGATGTCGGTCCACAGGGTGAGGACCAGGTCCGACTTGATGATCAGCCGGCAGCGCAGGACCCCGGTCAGTGGACCGGGTCCCGGCCTGATGCTCAGCCAGGCCACCGACGCGGTGCTCCTGATCGTGTCGCCGAAGATGACGAGCGCCAGTTTGAGCAACGAGAACAGGTGGACCCGGCCCTCGACGGGCACCCTCGGCAACGGCAGCAGGAACATGATCGCCAACGCGACGACGAGGCCGCTGAGGGCGTTCGCGACGGAGAAGGTGCCCCACAGCAGCACCCAGACCAGGACCATCCAGGCAAGGACGAGGAATCGGAGCAGCGATGCGCGACTGGTCATTCGGGGACTCCTCCCAGGACCGCCTCGACGTAGACGGAGCGGTCGCGTAGGTTCTCCGCGGCACGATCGCTGATGTCGATCAGCGGCCCGGCGAAGACGGTGAGACCGAGGCCGACGAGCGCGAGACCCACCGTCGGGACGAGCATCGCGGGGGGCATGCGTCCCACGTCCGCCCGGTCGCCGAAGGCGATGTCCTCCTCGGAGCGGTCGAGCAGGGCGGACGGCGCCGTGTCGGCGAGGTCGCCCTCGGGTGCGTCGGCACGCGCGCGCCAGAACGCCTTCGTCCACACGCGGGCCACCACGTAGAGGGTGAGCAGACTGGTGGCGGTGCCACCGGCCACGAGCACCCACGCCAGTACGGAGCCCTCGGATGCGCCGGCCTGCAGGAGAGCGACCTTCCCGATGAATCCGGAGAACGGCGGGATGCCGCCCAGGTTCAGGGCCGGGACCAGGAACACGATCGCCAGCAGCGGGCTCGCCAGGGCCAGCCCGCCGAGACGACGCAGGGACGCCGATCCGGCCTGGCGTTCGATCAGCCCCACCACCAGGAAGAGGGTGGTCTGGACGAGGATGTGGTGCGCGACGTAGTACACCGCGCCGGACAGCCCGGCCTGTGTCGACAGGGCGATGCCGAACACCATGTAACCGATGTGACTGACGAGGGTGAACGACAGCAGGCGCTTGATGTCGTTCTGCGCGATGGCCCCGAAGATGCCGACGAGCATCGTGAGCAGGCCGGCGATCAGCAGGACGTCGTCGAGTTCCCCGCCCGGGAACAGGAGGGTGTGCGTGCGGATGATCGCGTACACACCGACCTTGGTGAGCAGGCCGGCGAACACGGCCGTGACCGGTGCCGGGGCGGTGGGGTAGGAGTCGGGCAACCACGAGGACAGGGGGAAGACGGCGGCCTTGATACCGAATGCGACGAGGAGGACTCCGAAGATCGCCGCCCGCGTGCCGGCGGGCACGTCGTCGAGACGCAGGGACATCTGAGCCAGGTTCAACGTGCCGGTGGCGGCGTAGGCGAGCGCGATCCCCGCGAGGAAGATCAGCGACGAGACCATCGACACCATCACGTACGAGACGCCGGCGCGCACCCTGTCGGCGCTCGCCCCCAAGGTGAGCAGCACGAAGGACGCGGCGAGGAGGACCTCGAACCCGACGAACAGGTTGAACAGGTCTCCCGCCAGGAACGCGTTGCACACGCCTGCCGTCAGCGCCAGGTACGTCGGCAGGAAGATGGACACGGGTTGCTGCTCGGTGCCGTCGTGGATGCCCTGACCGACCGCGTACAGCATGACGGCGAGCAGCACGATCGCCGACACCACGAGCATGAGGGCGGACAGACGGTCCACGACCAGCGTGATCCCGATGGGCGCCTCCCACCCGCCGACCTGCAACGTCGCGATGCCGTCCCGATCCGCGAGATACAGCAGCAGGCCCGCCACGACGAGCACCGCGACGAGGGATACGACCGTGACGGCACGCTGGGCACGCGGCCGGCGCCCCAGGATCAGGGTGGTGGCCGCCGCGAGCATCGGAATGAGGACGGGCAGCGGTATGAGGGCGGCTGCGGACAGGGTCATCGGGTCCCTCCTCGCGGGGACGGCGCATCGTCTCCGCGTGCCGGCTCACCGTCGCTGTAGGCGGAGTCGGTCTCGTCGTCGAAGTCCCCGTCGTGCAGGTCCTCGTAGCACTCGAGATCCTCGATGTTGGTCAGCTCCTCGAGGGGGATGGGGTTGCCGGCGGAATCGAAGGCGTCGCCGATCTTGCTCGGCTCGCCCGTGACCGGATCGTCCGAGCGGTCCCGGTCCGGGGCGTCGGCGCGCGTCCGGCGCTGGGACACCTTGGTGTCCTCGGGGTCGTTCTCGACCTCGTCGCGCGCGCTGAGCGTGAAGGACCGGTACGTCAGGGCGAGCACGAACGCCGCGACACCCATCGTGATGACGATGGCGGTCAGGATCATCGCCTGCGCGAGCGGATCGGCCATCTCCTCGTGGAGTTCGTTGCCGAATCCGATGATCGGCGGTTCGCCGGCGGGACCGGCGAGCCCGATGATCAGCAGGTTGATGCCGTTGCCGATCAGCAGGAGCCCGAGCAGCATCTTGATGATGCTGCGCTCGAGCAGGAGGTACACCCCGGAGGCGACGAGCACCCCGGTGGCGATGAGCAGCGTCAGGTTGACGGTCATCGGCGTTCACCGACGATCTCGGCGTCGAGCCGGGCCCCGAGGCTGCGGAGCACATCGACCACCAGGCCGACCACGATCAGATACACACCGAGATCGAAGAACAGGGCGGTCACCATCTTGACGTCTCCCAGTAGGGGCAGAGTGAGTTCGAGTGTCGCCGAGGAGAGCGCGGGCGCCCCGAGGAACAACGAGACGAGCGCGGTGCCCGCCGAGAAGGTCAGGCCCAGGCCCAGGATCTTGCCCGCGTCGATCGGGACGGCCTCGCCGAGTTCGTAGCGACCACCGGCGAGATAGCGCAGCACCAGAGCCAGGCCGGCGGTGAGCCCACCGGCGAAGCCGCCGCCCGGGGCGTTGTGGCCCGCGAAGAAGAAGTACACCGACAACACCATCATCGTGGGGAAGACCAGCCGGGTCGTGACCTCGAGGATCAGCGACCGGTGTCGCGGATCGATCAGGTCCCCACCCCGGAGCCAGGTCGTCTCGGTGCTGGCGGCCACGGCATCGAGTTGCGCGGCGGGGGCGTCGGCGACCCGGGGGGCCGCTCCGAACCGCCGGGTACGGAAGACCAGGCTCGCCACGCCCGTCGCGGCCACGAGCAGCACCGAGATCTCCCCGAGGGTGTCCCACGCCCGGATGTCGACGAGCAGGACGTTGACGACGTTCTTGCCGTCGCCCAACTCGTAGGCGGCCTGCGGGAGGAGCAGGGCGATCGGTTCGGTGCTGCGGGCCGCGACGGCGAAGGCCCCGATTCCGGTGACCGTCGCGCCGACGGCCACCCCGAGGAGGGCTCGGCGGAGGCGGTTCCCGGCGACGTGCCGGTTCTCGGCCGGCAGCTTGCGCAGCACCAGCACGAAGATCACCAGCGTCAGGGTTTCCACCAGCGCCTGCGTCAACGCGAGGTCCGGGGCGCCGTGGAAGGCGAAGAGCAGGCCGCAGCCGTATCCGGTGAGGCCGACGACGAGCACGCCGGCGATCCGGTTGCGCATGATCGCGGCGGCGAGGGCACCGCCGATGATCGCGAGCACCACCACGAACTCGAACGGGCTGTCCCACCAGCGCAGCCGGGGACGTTCCGCGACACCGAACACGAACAGCAGGATCGTGGGGAGCAGGACCAGCGTCACCAGGATCGTCGCCTGGGTCAACGGCAGCGATCCCCGCTGGAGGAAGCCGGTCAGACGCATCGACACGGTGTCCATGAGCCGCAACGTCTCGTCGTACATGCGGTCGGCGTTGCCGAGCATCGGACGTTCGAACTTCAGGCGCGAGATGGTGCGGTGTGCGAGGTACAGCGTGGTTCCTCCGACCACGACGACGGCAGTCAGCACGAGGGGGAGTCCGACGCCGTGCCACAGCGCGAGGTGGTACGGCTTGTCCAGGGTGCTGGGCAGCGTGTCCGCGTAGGGGGAGAGCAGCGTGTCGATCCACGGCGCGGCGAGTCCGGCGGCCAGCCCGCCGAACGCCAGGACGGTCGGAGAGAACAGCAGCAGTGGCCCCGGCTCGTGGAAGCTCTGCACGGCCGGACTCGGGCGCTTGAGTTGCTTGCGTCCGAAGGCGCCCCACACGAAACGGATGCTGTATGCCAGGGTGAGGATCGATCCGACGACGATCGCGGTGAGGACCGCGATCCGCGCGCCCGGACTCAGCAGGGTCGTCACCTGCACGGCCTCGAGGGCGGCCTCCTTGCCGACGAACCCGATGAACACGGGCAACCCGCCCATGCTCATCGCGGCGACGGCCGCGACGGCCGCGAGGAACGGCGTCCGTTTCCCGAGGTGCGCGAGCTTGCGGATGTCGCGGGTGCCTGCGCCGTGGTCGACGATGCCCACCACCATGAACAGGCAGGCCTTGAACATCGCGTGGGCCACGACCATGGCCATGCCCGCCAGCGCTGCCTCCCGGCTGCCGATCCCGACGAGCGCGATGAGGAAGCCGAGCTGGCTGACGGTGCCGAAGGCCAGGATCAGCTTCAGGTCGAAGGCCCGGAACGCGCGCCAACCGGCGAGCAGCATCGAGGCCAGGCCGAGGGTGACGACGATGGGCCGCCAGGGCGCCGCATCGGCGAACGCCGGAGCCAGCCGCGCGACCAGGTAGATGCCCGCCTTCACCATCGCGGCGGCGTGCAGATACGCGGAGACGGGCGTCGGGGCCGCCATCGCCCCGGGCAGCCAGAAGTGCAGCGGTACCACCGCGGATTTCGACAGGGCGCCGACCAGCACCAGGGCGATGCCCACCCCGGCCAGCCAGCCGCTCGGGGCGGCCGCGATCACGTCGGAGAGGTTGTAGCTGCCCACCAGTTGCCCGAGCACGATGACGCCGACGAGCATGGCGAGGCCGCCGGCGGTGGTGACGAGCAGGGCCTGGGTGGCCGCGCGGCGGCTCGACGCCCGCTCCGCGTAGTGGCCGACGAGCAGGAACGACAGGACCGTCGTCAGTTCCCAGAAGATGTAGAGAACCAGCATGTTGTCGCTGGTCACGAGACCGAACATGGCCCCGGCGAAGGCGACCATCTGGGCGGCGAAGATCCCCAGGCGGGGCTCGTCGTCGGTGAAGTACCGGGCGCAGTAGAGCAGAATGAGCGCTCCGATGCCCAGCACCAGCGCCGACATGATCGCTGCGAGGGAGTCGAAGCGCATGTCGATGTTCATCGACAGACCCGGAGCCCAGGCGATCTGCAGGGTGCGTTCGGTGCTCCAGTTGCCGATCACCCAGCCGAGACTCGCCAGCGGCACCAGCGCGAGCGGCAGGAACGCATTTCTCCCCATGACTCTGACCAGAGGCGGCGCGACGAGCGTGGCGACCGCGTGAGCGATGAGTATGGCGAGCAAAAGGCACTCCGTCGGGGTCGGGCCTGGCGGCGGGGTGTAACAGGCTTGCAATTGGTGGGCCCCGCCCGCAGGGGACGATGCCCGAACTGCGCGGAACCGGGAAAGCCCCGGCACACGCGCTGCCGTGCAAATGGACAAATCGGATTGGCCCGAAGTCTACCGGCATCGTTCGCAACGTTGCGAACGGACCGTCGACGCCCAGGCGTCCGCCTCCTATCGTAGAGTCCCTCCATGCCCGACACCGGCTCGATCCGTACCGCCGCGCTCGCGTACGTCCGTGACGGACGCCTCTTGCAGACCCTTTCCGTCGGCAAGACCACCTTCTACATGGCGGGCGGCAAGATCGACCCCGGCGAGACGCCCGAGCAGGCCCTGCACCGGGAGATCCGCGAGGAACTCGGCGTCGACCTCGTCGACGGCACCGTGGCCGAGGTGGGGATCTTCGAGGCCGACGCGTTCGGCCATCCGCCCGGCACCCGACTGCACATGACCTGCTTCACGGCCGAACTCGCCGGCGAACCGCGTCCGGCGGCGGAGATCGCCGAGCTCGGCTGGTTCACGGTCGCCGACTACGCCGCCCTCCCCGAGGTCGCGCCGGGCTCGATGCTCGTGTTCGAGCACCTGCACGCCCTCGGTCTCGTCCGGGCCCGGTGAGAGCGGCGACGTCAACCCCGGCAGCGCCAGGCACACACCGCGCCGGTTGCGACCAGCGCACCGGTGAGCATCCGCTGGTCGGCGGGTAGGGCCGCCACCGCGGCGACCGTGGCCGCCGCGAACGGCAGCGCCAGACCCATCGCGGCGACCGGCGCCGCCCGCGGCAGCGCCGCTCCCAGCGCGAGACCGGTACCCGCGGCGACCAGTGCGACGCGCACCAGCAGCTGCGGGCCGTCCGCCCCGACGCCCGGCCACAGCGCAACGGTCAGCGTGACGATCAGGGCCACCCCCAGTCCCAGGTCGACCCGCGGCACCCGCCACGCCAGCGCCGCTCCCGCCGCGACGGCCAGCAGCCCGGTCGCGGGCACCCACGCGGACACTTCCGTCCCGGCGAGATCGTCGACGAGCGGGTACGCCGCGGCCGTCGCCCCGAGCGCGGCGACGGGGAACCGGCCGTCCGCGAAGGGCAGGACACGCGCGACGGCCTCGACGCCGAGCACCGTCGCGGCGAGCGCGCCGACGGCGACCGGCCACATCCACGCCCCTGCCGCGTGCTCGCCCACCCAGCCTCCGAGCACGTGCAGACCGACGACGAGCACCGCGGTCGCTCCGACCGCGACGATCGGCAGCCGGGCATCCGGCCGCTGCACCCGGGCTCCGGGCCCCGCGACGAGCGCGGCGAGCACCACGGCTCCGGCCCCGACGGCGAGCGGCCACTGCAGCGGCGACGGCAGCGCCGACGACTGCAGCGACGTCCCCGTCGGACCGGCGACGAGGAACACCGCCCACGTCCCGGCGACCACCGCCCACTGCCCGATCGGTTCCCCCCACGCCGCGGCGACCGCCGCCCCCAGCAGGATCCCGGCCGCCCCCGCCCCGGTCAGGTCCAGCGCGGTGAGGGTGTCGACGTCGGCGGCCGGCACCGCGAAGCGCACCGTTGCGAGCACCACCGTGCAGCCGGTCGCCAGCAGCCACGCCGTGCGGCGCGAGCCGGAGCGTTGCAGCCCCGCGACCGCCAGCACCGCCGCCACCGCGAACACGATCGGTGCCGCCGCGCTGCCGGTGCCGGCGGGGAGCGCCACCACGTCCGCCGACACGGCGAAGCCGGCGAGAGCGCCCGCACACAACGCCGCGAGCCCCGCGACGGGTTCGTCCACCCGCACCGTCACCGCCGGCATCGTCAGCGTCCCTCGGCGTAGGCGCGCAGGTGTTCGACCTGTGCGGGGTCCAGCGAGGGGCGCACCGCCTTCCGTGCCGTCGCCACATCGTCGGCGGTGACCGCCGCGGCGTCCACGCTGCGGCGCATCGCCGCGAGCGCCGCCTCCCGCAGCAGCGCCGCACAGTCCGCCGCGGAGTACCCGTCGAGGTCGGCGGCGAGGGCGCCGAGGTCCACGTCGTCGGCCAGCGGCACCGACCGGCCCGCGGTGCGCAGCACCGCCGCGCGGGCCTCGGCGTCCGGCGGCGGCACGAACACCAGCCGCTCGAGCCGGCCGGGGCGCAGCAGAGCCGGATCGATCAGGTCGGGCCGGTTGGTGGCGCCGAGCACCACGACGTCGCGTAGGGGTTCGACCCCGTCGAGTTCGGTGAGCAGCGCGGCCACCACCCGGTCGGTGACCCCGGAGTCGGAGCTCTGCCCGCGCCTGGGGGCGAGCGCGTCGATCTCGTCGAGGAACACCAGTGCCGGTGCGGAGTTGCGGGCCCGCTGGAACAGCTCCCGCACGGCCTTCTCCGAGGCACCCACCCACTTGTCCATCAGCTCGGCGCCCTTGACGGCGTGCACGCTGAGCTGTCCCGAGCTGGCCAGTGCCCGCACCAGGAAGGTCTTGCCGCACCCCGGGGGCCCGTAGAGGAGCACACCGCGTGGCGGCTCGACGCCGAGGCGCGCGAAGGAGTCGGGGTGCTGCAACGGCCACAGCACCGCCTCCGTGAGCGACTGTTTGGTGTCGACCATGTCGCCGACGTCGTCCAGAGTGACGCTGCCGATGGCCAGCTCCTCGGTGCCCGACCGCGACAGGGGGCGGATCACCTCGAGGGCACCGAGCAGGTCGTCCTGGGTCAGCTTCGGCTCGGTGTCGTCGCGACTCGCCCGCGCCGCCGCCCGCAGGGCCGCCTCCCGGCACAGGGCGGCCAGGTCGGCGACGACGAAGCCGGGTGCGCGGGCGGCGACGGCGTCGAGGGCGAGGTCGCCGGTGGGCACCCGGCGCAGCAGCACGTCGAGGAGGGCGCGGCGGGTGGCGCCGTCGGGCAGCGGCAGGGCCAGTTCCCGGTCGCAGATCTCGGGGGACCGGACCCGCGCATCCACCTCGGTGGGGTGGGCCGTGGTCGCGACGAGCGCAACCCCGACGGTGTCGACGGCGCGGCGCAACTGGTCGAGGATCAGCGCCGACACCGGTTCGGGGTCCGCGGGCAGCAGGGCATCGATGTCGGTGACCAGCAGGACCCCGCCGGCGGCCAGGTCGGCGACGGCGGCCGTGACCCGGCGCAGCCGGTCGTCGGCGGCGGTGGCGCCCACCCCGGGCCCGTCGAGTTCGACGACGCGACGGGAGGCGAGCACCGCGCGGGCGAGGGTGGCCTTGCCGACCCCGGCGGGCCCGGTGATCAGCACCCCGAGGTGGGGGGAGGCGCCGAGGGTGCGCAGCAGTTCGGGCTCGTCGAGGGCCAGCTTCAGCCACTCGGAGAGCTTGCCGGCCTGGGTCTGCACGCCGACGAGGTCCTCCACCGGTGGCGGCGGCGGTGCGGGAGCCGGGGCCCGGACCGACCGCACGGCGTCCGGGGCCTCGGCGACGAGTCGTCCGGCCGGGGCGCTGCCCCAGCGCACCGCGGTGTTCGGTTGCACGCTCACCGGTGCACCGGGGTCGACGGCGGTGACGGTGAGCAGTTCCGTGGTCCAGGCGATCCCGAACGTGCGGGACAGCGTGCGGGTGGTGGGGGCGGTGCTCGTGCCCGGTCCGAGGTCGCGGGGCAGCAGGGACACCGCGTCGCCGACGGTGAGGACCTTGCCCAGCAGTGCCTGACGCAGCGTGACGTCGTCGATCGTGTGGGTGGCGAGCGCCGATCCGGTGACCGCGACGGTCCGGGCGCCGCGGACGACGACCGGGCCGACGAGGACGGTGGCGTCCTCGCGCAGCCCCACGTTGGACAGTGTCACGTCGTCGAGCAGGATCGTGCCGGTGGGGGTGCCGGCGGGGGCGAGGCCGGCGACGGCCGCGGTGCGACGCCCGCCGATCAGGCCGATCGCATCCCATTCGCGCAGGCCCAGCGCGGTGAGCACCTCCGGGTGCACGCGGACCACGCCGCGGCGTGCATCGGCCGCGGAGGTGTTCAGACGGACGGTCAATGCGAGTTGGGGGCTGCTCACCCCGCCGAGCCTAGAGCGTCGTCAGCGTCCGCGGGGGCGGCGCAGACCGAGCCGCGCGGCGGACTGCCGGGGCTGGGGGGCGCGCCGGATCCCGACCCGGCGGGGCCGCAGGGCGCGGTGCTCGGCGCGCAGGGCGCGCCGCTCGGACGGTTTGATGTTCCAGGTCTCCGGACGCGCCGCCACCCAGCGCTTGGAACGGACCGCGAACGGGATGTGCGCCAGGTACAGGCCGACGAGGACGAGCATGAGCACGTACGGGTAGGTGACCAGCGCGGCCGCCGCGACCGCCACGAGTACCAGCAGGACCACCGCGTAGCGCGGCGGGACGGACACCGACTTCATCGCCAGGGTCGGGATCTGACTGACGACGAGGGCGGCGGTGAGCAACGTCCAGACGGCCACCACCGGGTAGGAGTCCCACCAGCCGTCGCCCCACTGGACGTGCGCGGCGACCGGTGCCAGGGCGACGAGGGCACCGGCGGGGGACGGCACGCCGACGAAGTACTCGCGTGCGTACGCGGGCACCGTGTCGTCCTCGAGCAGCGTGTTGAACCGGGCGAGGCGCAGCACGATGCTGACCGCGTACAGCAGGGCGACGATCCAGCCGAAGGGGCTGCCGTCCAGCAGCGTCACGTACAGCACGAGGGCCGGCGCCACGCCGAACGCGACGGCGTCGGACAACGAGTCCAGTTCGGCGCCGATCTTGGTGGTGGCGTCGAGCAGGCGGGCGATGCGCCCGTCGAGGGAGTCCAGCACGGCCGCCGCACCGATCATGCCCAGCGCGGTGCCCAACTGGCCGTCGAGGGCGAACTTCACCGCCGACAGGCCGGCGGAGAGCGCGAGGATCGTGATGACGCTCGGCAGCAGCCGCACGGCCTGCGGACGCCCGCGGCGTCTGCGTTCCGGGGCTGCCTGGGATGCTGCGGACCGGCTCACGGGAGCTGAGCGATGACGGTCTCGGCGCCGATCGTCTTCTGCCCGCGCTCGACGAGGAGAGTGCTGCCCGGGGGCAGGTAGGTGTCGACGCGGGAACCGAAACGGATCAGGCCGTAGGTGTCGCCGATCGGCAGCGTGTCACCCACCTGGGCGTCGCACACGATGCGGCGGGCGAGCAGCCCGGCGATCTGGACGACGGCCACGTCGGCTCCGTCGCGGGTCTCGAGCAGCATGCTGTTGCGCTCGTTGACTTCGCTGGCATCGGCGAGATCGGCCGAGAGGAACTGCCCCGGCCGGTGCACGACCTTGGTGACGGTGCCGCCGACGGGACTGCGCTGGACGTGCACGTCCAGCACGGAAAGGAAGATGCTCACCCGCGGCCGTGGTTCGGTACCCATCTCGAGTTCGGCGGGTGGCACCGCCGTGTCGACGAGGGCCACCTCCCCGTCGGCGGGCGCCACGACGACGCCGACCCGGTTCGGCGGCACCCGGTGCGGGTGCCGGAAGAACCCGGCGGTGGCGGCGGCCGAGACGAGGCCGGCGCGACGGATCCACTTGCGGTTGCGGCCGAGCGCCGCGACGGCGAGGGGCGCGGCGACGAAGGGGATGCCGGCCGGGTGGAGCGGTGGAATCGTCTTCCGGACCAGTTCGAGTACGTGTTCGACGCTGGTGGGCGGTGGGGTTCCGGGGGGTGTGGGCTTTCGGGCCACGGCTCCTCTTAGTGTCGCGCGGTGTGACCCGCGGGCGTGCGGCCCGCGGGCTCTCACAGCCTACGCGAGGAGGGTCACCGGGCGAGGGCCGCGCCCTCCGCCTCCCGCTTGATGCGCGCGAGGGTGGCGTTCATGCCGACGACCATGTCGTCGTCGAAGGCGGTGGCGCCACCGAGAACCTTGTCGATGAGGAACTGCGAGACCTTGCTGGTGCCGTTGGGGGCTTCCCGCCTCTGGATCACGCGGGTGCCGGTCTGCGTCGGTTCCAGCGCGAACGACCAGACGGTGCCGTTCTCCGCGACCCGGAAGCGGAGCAGGCGGCCCGGCTCGAACGAGAGCACCTTGGCGGTGGTGGGCCACACGAGCAGGCCCTTGCGGTTGATGTTGATCGTCTTGGTCCCCGCGCCGACGGGTCCGCCGAGGACGACCATCTTCCGGCACTGCGGGCTCCGCTCGCCCATCCGCTTCAGGTCGGAGATCACCTGCCACACCTGCTGCGGCGATGCGGTGATCTCGACGGTGGCTTCGAGGGTCTTCGACACGGGGGTCCTCCCTGATCCTTCGCGTAACCGCGAGTTACAAGTAATTCCCGTCGATCATAGCCGAGTTTGTGATGCGCACCACCGGAGGGTGTGCCGCCCGTCGAGGCCGGGGCCCCTCGGGAGGGTGGTGCCCTCTCGACCGGCGAGCGTTCGGCCGAGCAGTACCAGTCCCCACGGTCCGATCACCCAGATCGGCCACGGGTACACCGTCGCGCCGACGGCGATCGACACGATCGCCCAGATCACCAGGTTGATCGTCCCGGCTGCAGCCCACGCCGCCCACTCGATCCGCTGATGCGCGGGGAGTCGGGGGGCTGCGGTGCGGGCGGGGGTGCGGGCGGGAGTGCGAGCCGGGGCGCGGACGGGTGCGGGGGCGGGTGGGGGTGCTGCGGGAAGGTCGCTCAGCACGCGGCGCGCCTCGTCGGTGGTGACGGATCGGTACACCGCTCCGACGCGCTGGTCGAACTCGCCGATCGTGAGCCGGCCGGCGGTGAGGTGCCGGCCCAGCTCGTCGACGAGGCGTTCGCGTTCGGAGTCGGAGATGCGGATGCCGTCGGCGTAGTCCATCGCTGCCTCCCGGAGGGGTCGAAGCGACCGAGGGTCTGCGGATGGAGGTTCCACAATGGAAGGTCGCTATCACCATGGTGGATATGCCACAGTGGAATGTCAACCCCCTGGAAGGTGCCGAATATGGCCGATCGCCCGTCCGAGGTCCCCGCGGCCCGTCCGCACGAGGTCCCCGCGGCGCGCCCGCTCGATGCCACTGCGGCGCGCCCGCTCGAGGCCACCGCGGCGCGCCCGCTCAATGCCACCGCGGCATCGCTGCTGGGATTCCTGCACGAAGGGCCGAAGACGGGGTGGGACCTGGTGGTGACCGCGCAGGAGCGGATCGGGAAGTTCTGGTCGATCACGACCAGCCAGGTGTACCGCGAACTCGCCGCGATGGAACGGACCGGTCTGGTCGAGGCCGGCGAGGTGGGCCCGCGCGACCGCAAGCCGTTCGCGCTCACCGGCGCCGGCCGGGCCGCGTTCGCCGAGTGGATCGAACGCGAACCCGGGCCGGAGAACATCCGCTACCCGCTGCTGCTCACCGTCGCGTTCGGCAGGCACCTGCCCCCCGGCAGGCTGGCCGAGATGCTCGCCGTTCACCGTGTCGCCCACCAACGCCGGCTCGCCGACTACGAGCGCGCGGCCGCCGAGTTCGGTGCGGACCCGTACTCGTCGGCGACCCTGGACTTCGGCATCGTCTACGAACGAGCCGTGCTCGAGTGGTTCGACCGGGTCGAGGGCTCGTTGGGGGCGGACTCGTGAACCCGGACGCCGTGTGAACCCGAGGCAGGCGACCGCGCCCCCGATCGAACCGGACCTGCCTCGGTCACCCGGCCGGCCTTGTCGCCGCGATTCCGCGGCGCACCGGCCGGTGCCCGGGACACAATCCGGATAGCGCGTATCGATCGGGAGGTGACCGTGGCCGGGGAGGTCGTCGTCGGGGTCGGTCCCGTCGCCGCGGACGACGTCCTGCGCGTGGCGCGGTCCGGTGTGCCGGTCCGGATCTCCGCGGAGGCGCTCGCTCTCGTCGGCGCCGCCCGCGCAGTGGTCGACGCGCTCGCCCACGACCCCCGGGCCGCGTACGGCATCACCACCGGCTTCGGCGCGCTCGCCACCCGCCACATTCCGCCGGAATCACGAATCGATCTGCAGCGCAGCATAATCCGATCCCACGCCGCCGGGACCGGCCCCGAGGTGGAACGGGAGGTGGTCCGCGCGATGATGCTGCTGCGCCTGTCGACCTTCGCCACCGGGCACACCGGGGTCCGTCCCGGGACGGCCACGGCCTACGCCGCGATGCTGAATGCGGGCATCACCCCGGTGGTGCCCGAGCACGGCAGCCTCGGCTGCTCCGGGGATCTCGCGCCCCTCGCCCACGTGGCCCTCGCACTCACCGGCGAGGGCGACGTCCGCGACGCCGCGGGCAGGCTCGTACCGGCCGCACAGGCTCTCGCCGCGGCGGGCCTCGATCCCGTCGTGCTCGCCGAGAAGGAAGGACTCGCCCTCGTCAACGGCACCGACGGGATGCTGGGCATGCTGGTCCTCGCGTGCCACGATCTGCGCGCCTTGCTGCGGCTCGCCGACGTCACGGCCGCGATGAGCACCGAAGCGCTGCTCGGCACGGACCGGGTCTTCGCCGCCGACCTGCACGCCCTGCGGCCGCACCCCGGCCAGGCGGTGGCCGCCGCCAACATGACCCGGCTCCTCGCCGGTTCCGCCGTCGTGGCCAGCCACCGCACCCCCGACTGCCCGGTGGTGCAGGACGCCTACTCGCTGCGGTGCGCCCCGCAGGTCGCGGGAGCGGCCCGCGACACCCTCGCCCACGCCGAGCAGGTCGCCGGGCGCGAACTCGCCTCCGCGATCGACAACCCCGTCGTCACCGGCGACGGCCGGATCGAATCGAACGGCAACTTCCACGGCGCCCCGCTGGCGTACGCCCTCGACTTCCTCGCGATCGTCGTCGCCGACGTCGCGAGCATCAGCGAACGCCGCACCGACCGGCTGCTCGACGTGGCCCGCAGCCACGGCCTGCCGCCGTTCCTCGCCCACGACCCCGGCGTCGACAGCGGGCACATGATCGCCCAGTACACCCAGGCCGCGCTCGTCGCCGACCTCAAACGCCTCGCCGTGCCGGCCAGTGTCGACTCCGTTCCGTCGTCGGCCATGCAGGAGGACCACGTGTCGATGGGCTGGTCCGCTGCCCGCAAGCTGCGCCGCAGCCTCGACGCACTGACCCGCGTCCTGGCCATCGAGGCCCTGACCGCGGCGCGCGCCCTGGACCTGCGTGCCCCGCTTGCTCCGGCGCCCGGGACCGGCGCTGTCGTCGCCGCACTCCGCCGGTACGTGGCCGGGTCCGGCCCGGACCGGCGGCTCGGTCCCGAGATCGACGTCGCGGTCCGGCTCGCCGCGAGCGGGGAACTCGTCGCCGCGGCGGAGGCGGCAATCGGGGCGCTGGACTGATCGTCAGCGCAGCGGATCGAAGTGCCGCAGGACCGCCGCCGGCGTACCGGTCATCGCGTCGGCCAGCAGCCGCCCGGTCAGCGGGCCGAGCGCCACGCCCCACATCCCGTGACCGCCGGCGACGAACACACGCGCCGAGCGGGTCCCCCCGACCAGTGGCAGACCGTCCGGGGTGCAGGGACGCGAGCCCACCCATTCCTCCGTGCGGGCGGACCAGTCGATGCCGGTGAGCAGCGGCCGTGCGGCGTCGACGATGGCCTGGATCCGGCGCGGGTCGAGCGGGGCGTCGGGCCGCCGGAACTCCATCATCCCGGCGATGCGGAACCGGTCGTGCAGCGGCGTGCACGCGACCCGCTGGGCCGGGAAGTAGATCGGGTTCTTCGGCAGGTCCGCCGGGCGCACGCTGAAGCTGTACCCGCGGCCGGCCTGAACCGGCGTCCGGACCCCGAACGGCCGGACCAGGTCGGTCAGCCGGGCGCCGGTGGCCAGCACCACCGCATCCGCCGCCCGGTCCGCGCCGTCGGTACCGACTACCCGCACACCCCGGGCGTCGTCCCGGACCGCCTGCACCTCGCATCCGGTGACGACCGCACCGCCGCGGTCACGCACCGAGTCCGCCAGTGCGGCGACGAACCGCGGCGGATCGACGAACCGCTGCCCCCGCAGCCGGATCCCGGCCCGCACCCCGTCGCCGAGCAGTGGTTCCAGAGTGCGGATCGTGTCCCCGTCGAGCAGGTCGAAATCCACCTCGCCGCCGGCCGCCACCACCTGCCGGAACTCCTCGACGAGGACGCGACGGTCGTCCTCGGACGCGAACGCGGCCAGGAACGGATCCGCCGGGCGGGTCTGTTCGACGACACCGCCGCAGGCCAGATCGTCGTAGGCGCCCAGCGCGCTCCGGTTCACCTCGGCGAACACGGTCATCGCCGCCCGCCACCGGCGGGGGGTGCAGTGCCGCGCGAAGCCCACCAGGAACCGCCACAACCGCAGGTCGACCGCGGGCGGCACGTACACGGGCGACGACGGCGTGAGCATCGATCGGATCCCGTACCGCAGCACCGCCGGTTCCGGCAGCGGCAGCGTCAGCGCGGGCGCCAGCCAGCCGGCGTTGCCCCACGACGCATCCGCCGCCACCCCGGTCCGGTCGAGCACCGTGACCTCGACGCCGCGCTCCTGCAGGAACCACGCCGTCGACAGGCCGGCGAAGCCCGCCCCGACGACGACGACCCGACGAATCGCCATGACGCACTCCCGATCTCGAGGTACCCCATCACCTCCATCATGGACCGCCGGCGGGTTCGGTGCCCGCGAACCGAGGGTGGCCGTCGTCCGGCCGGCCCGTGACGATCCGGTGGATCAGCCGCGCCGCCGCCCGCGCCGTCCGCCCGTCGACGTCGAAGGCCGGCGCCAGTTCGGCGACGTCGACGAGCGCGAGCCGGCCGCTGCGCGCCACGACGTCGCACACGTGCTGCACCACCTCGAACGCGACCCCGCAGGCCGCCGGGGCGCTCACCCCGGGCGCCACCCAGCCGGGCAGCACATCGAGATCGATCGTCAGATGCACCGCGTCCAGCTCGCGGACGAACTCCTCCACGAACGTCTCCACGACGAGCAGGTTCGTGGCGCGGCACTCGTCGTCCAGCAGGTACCGCGCCCCGATCGCGTCCGCGGCGGCGAACAGCGCGGCCGTGTTGCTCGGCTGCGCGATGCCCACCACCGCGTAGCGCAGCGACCGGCCCTGCTCGCGTTCGCGCTCGGCCATCTGCCGGAACGGGGTGCCCGACGTCGCGACGGGCGCGGCCCGCAGGTCGAAGTGCGCGTCCAGGTTCAGCACGCCCCACCGGGCCCCGGCCCGCGCCGCCGCGGACCCCGCCCAGCCCAGGTAGCTGCCGAAGGCGACCTCGTGCCCGCCGCCGAGAACCACCACCGCGTGCTCCGCGTCGAGCAGCGCGGCGACCGCGGCACCGAGACGGCGCTGCCCGTCGTCGAGGGCGCCGCCGCGCACCTCGATGTCACCGGCATCGTGGATGACGGCCGGCGCGGGCAGCGCCAGCGACGCCAGGGCGCGCCGCAACGCGACCGGCCCGTCCACCGCGCCGGCCCGCCCCTGGTTGCGGCGCACGCCCTCGTCACTGCGGAATCCGATCAGGACCTGAGCCCGCGCCGCGTCCGCCGGCAGCGGCGAGACCACGCCGTGCCAGCGCAGGTGTTCGACACCGGGCCCGTCGTCGCGGCCCGTCCACGGCACCGGCGGCACGTCGACCGGAATCGTCACATCAAAAGTCCCTCCAGCCAGACCTCACGGATCAGCTGCACACCCGGCCGATACGCCAGGTGCAGATACGACGGGGCGTCCAGCGCGATCAGATCTGCCCGTGCGCCCTCCCGGACGACGCCGACATCGGTGCGGCGCAACGCCGCGGCGCCACCGGCGGTCGCCGCACCGACCGCCTCCTCCGGGCTCATGTGCATCTCACGCACCGCCAGCGCGACGCAGAACGGCATGCTCGTCAGGTACGAGGTGCCGGGGTTGCAGTCGGTGGCCAGGGCGACGGTCACGCCCGCGTCCAGCAGTGCCCGCGCGTCCGGATACCGGTTGCGCGTGCAGAAGTCGGCGCCCGGCAGCAGCGTCGCGACCGTGCCGGAACCGGCGAGCGCCGCCACGTCCGCCGCCGTCGTGTACGTGACGTGGTCCACCGACGCCGCGCCGAGCTCCACCGCCAGCTGCACGCCGGGCCCGGGACCGAGCTGGTTGCCGTGCACCCGCGGGGTGAGGCCGTGCGCCATCCCCGCCTGCAGCACGGCCCGGCACTGATCGGCGTCGAACGCGCCCCGCTCGCAGAACACGTCGATCCACCTGGCGTGCGGAGCGCACGCGGGAACCATCTCCTCGCACACCAGCCGGACGTAGTCGTCGGGGCGGCGCGCGAACTCCGGCGGCACGACGTGCGCGGCGAGCAACGTCGTCTCGGGTGTGTACACCTCGGCGATCTGCAGGCTGCGCAGTTCGTCGGCGACGGACTGGCCGTACCCGGACTTGCACTCGACCGTCGTCGTCCCGGACCCCCAGCCCTCCGCGACGAGCCGCGACGCCGTCGCCGCGAGCGCGCGATCGGTCGCCGCGCGGGTCGCCGCGATCGTCGTGGCGATCCCACCGGCCGTGTAGGGCACACCGGCCATCCGGGCGGCGAACTCCTCGGCGCGCTCACCGGCGAACACGAGATGGGCGTGACTGTCCACGAACCCGGGCAGCACGGCTCGGCCCTGCAGGTCGTGCCGGGTCCCGGCGGCGCCCTCGGGGATCCGTGCGCTCGGCCCCACCCACCGCACCAGACCCTCGCCGACGACGACGGCGGCGTCGACGAGCACCCCCAGCGGGCCCCGGCCCAGCTCCGGGTCGTTCGTGACGAGGCAGCCGATGTTGTCGAGCAGGGTCCAGTTCCGTCCGGGCGACATGGCGTCAGCTCTCCCGCATCGGGATGCGCAGTCCGCGACGCGCCGCGACCTCGGTGGCCCGGGAATACCCGGCGTCGGCGTGCCGGAGGACGCCGGTGCCGGGGTCGTTCGTCAGCACCCGCTCGAGCTTGCGCGCGGCGAGGTCGGTGCCGTCGGCGATGCACACCTGTCCGGCGTGCAGCGACCGGCCGATACCGACCCCGCCGCCGTGGTGGATCGACACCCACGATGCCCCGGACGCCGTGTTGACCAGGGCGTTGAGCAGCGGCCAGTCGGCGATCGCGTCCGAACCGTCGGCCATCGCCTCGGTCTCGCGGTACGGCGAGGCGACCGACCCGGCGTCGAGGTGGTCCCGGCCGATGGCGATCGGAGCGGAGAGCTCTCCGGCGGCGACCATCTCGTTGAACCTCAGGCCCGCCCGGTCCCGTTCGCCGTAGCCGAGCCAGCAGATGCGGGCCGGCAGCCCCTGGAACGGCACCGCGCGTCCGGCCAGCGTGAGCCATCGGGCGAGATGCTCGTTCTCGGGGAACAGTTCGAGCACGGCGCGATCGGTGGCGGCGATGTCCGCGGGATCGCCCGACAGCGCGACCCACCGGAACGGTCCGCGGCCCTCCTCGAACAGCGGACGGAGGTACGCGGGGACGAAGCCGGGAAACGCGAACGCCCGGTCGAAGCCGCCCTTGCGGGCCTCGTCGCGGATGGAGTTGCCGTAGTCGAACACCTCGGCGCCGCGATCGAGGAACCCGACCATGGCTTCCACGTGCCGGGCCATCGACCGGCGGGCCTGCTCGGTGAACCACACGGGGTCCTTCGCCGCGAGGGTGGGCCACTCCTCGACCGTCACCCCGCGCGGCAGGTAGGACAGCGGGTCGTGGGCCGAGGTCTGATCGGTGACGATGTCGATCGGGGCCTGCATCGCGAGCAGCTCCGGCACGACGTCGGCGGCGTTTCCGACCACTCCGATCGAGCGTGGTTGCCGCGCATCCCGTGCCGCGAGCGCCTCGGCCAGCGCCGCTTCGACGCCGTCGGCCTTGGTGTCGAGGAAGCCCTGCGCGAGCCGGCGGCCGACCCGGGCCTCGTCGACCTCGACGCAGATCGCCACACCCTCGTTCATCGTGATCGCCAGCGGCTGCGCCCCGCCCATGCCGCCCAGGCCCGCGGTGAGGGTGACCGTTCCGGCGAGAGTGCCCCCGAACCGCGCGCGGGCGACGGCCCCGAACGTCTCGTAGGTTCCCTGCAGGATGCCCTGCGAGCCGATGTAGATCCAGGACCCGGCGGTCATCTGCCCGTACATCGTCAGTCCCAGCGCCTCCAGGCGGCGGAACTCCTCCCAGTTCGCCCAGTCGCCGACCAGGTTCGAGTTGGCCAGCAGCACGCGCGGTGCCCACTCGTGGGTGCGCAGCACCCCGACGGGTTTGCCGGACTGCACGAGCAGCGTCTCGTCGTCGCCGAGGGTCTCGAGGGTCCGCACGATCGCGTCGAATGCGGCCCAGTTGCGGACCGCCCGGCCGGTGCCGCCGTAGACCACCAGGTCGTCCGGCCGTTCGGCGACGTCGGGGTCGAGGTTGTTCATCAGCAGTCGCAGCGCGCCCTCCTGCTGCCAGCCCCGGCACCGCAACCCGGGGCCGCGCGGGGCGCGCACGGGCCGCGGTCCGGGCCCGGGGGAGGGGGTTGTTCCGGTGGCCATGGGGCCTCCTCTCGACACCGGCGCGCCTTCGCCTCACTCCATGACACTGCGGTGGAGCACCCCACGACAACAGGTCCGGGCGGATGTGTCGGATCCGAGACCGAGTGCCGCCCGCGGCCCGGGCGCGGCCCCTTGGAACAGTGGACCGGACCGGTCGTACGATTTCGTCGAACGTTCTGCTGTCGAAGGGAACCATCCATGACTACGGGTATCGAACAGCTCGAGTTCCAGGCGGAGACTCGTCAGCTGCTGGATCTGCTGATCCACTCGGTGTATTCGAACAAGGACACCTTCCTCCGGGAACTCGTCTCCAACTCGTCGGACGCGCTGGACAAGCTCAAGCTCGAGGCATTCCGCAACAAGGACCTGCAGGTCGACACCTCGGACCTGCACATCGAGATCGAGGTCGACAAGGAGCAGCGCACCCTCACCGTCCGCGACAACGGCATCGGCATGTCGCGGGACGAGGTGGTCGACCTGATCGGCACCCTCGCGAAGTCGGGCACGGCGGAACTGCGGCGCAAGCTGCGCGAGGCGCAGGAATCGGCTGCGCCGGCAGAGCTCATCGGGCAGTTCGGCGTCGGCTTCTACTCGACCTTCATGGTCGCCGACAAGGTCACCCTGCTGACCCGCAAGGCAGGGGAGCACGACGGCACCCGGTGGGAGTCGAGCGGTGAGGCGACGTACACGATCGAGACGGTCGAGGGCGCACCCCAGGGCACGTCGGTGACGCTGCATCTCAAGCCGGAGGACACCGAGGACCACCTGTTCGACTACACGGCCGAGTGGAAGATCAAGGAGATCGTCAAACGCTACTCGGATTTCATCGCGTGGCCGATCCGGATGCAGGTCGAACACACCGAGCCGGCCGAGGGTGAGGGGTCCGTCGCCGAGGTGGTCCGCGAGACCGAGACCCTGAACTCGATGAAGGCGCTGTGGGCGCGCTCGAAGGACGACGTCTCCGCCGAGGAGTACAACGAGTTCTACAAGCACGTCAGCCACGCGTGGGACGAGCCGCTCGAGGTCATCCCGATGAAGGCCGAGGGCACGTTCGAATACCAGGCGCTGCTGTTCATTCCGTCGCAGGCGCCGTTCGACCTGTTCATGCGTGAGCGCAAGACCGGGATCCACCTCTACGTCAAGCGCGTGTTCATCATGGACGACTGCGAGGAACTGGTCCCGGAGTACCTGCGCTTCGTCAAGGGCGTGGTCGACGCACAGGACCTGTCGCTCAACGTCTCCCGCGAGATTCTGCAGCAGGACAGGCAGATCCGCGCGATCCGCCGGCGGCTCACCAAGAAGGTGCTGTCGACGATCAAGGACATGGCGGCCACCGAGCCGGAGAAGTACCGGACGTTCTGGTCGCAGTTCGGCCGGGTCCTCAAGGAGGGTCTGCTCTCGGACTTCGACAACCGCGACACCCTGCTCGCCGTGTCCTCGTTCGAGTCCACGCACAGCGAGGACGCGACGACGACGCTCGCCGAGTACGTCGCGCGGATGCAGGAGGGCCAGGACGAGATCTTCTACATGACCGGCGAGTCCCGGCAGCAGATCGAGAGTTCGCCGCACATGGAGGCGTTCCGCGCCAAGGGGCTCGAGGTGCTGCTGCTCACCGACCCGGTCGACGAGATGTGGGTGGGGTCCGTCCCCGAGTTCGAGGGCAAGCGGTTCCAGTCGATCGCCAAGGGTGAGGTGGACCTCGGTACCGAGGACGAGAAGAAGGCCGCGGAGGCCGAGCGCGAGGAGCGGGAGAAGGAGTACGCCGGCCTGCTGTCGTGGCTCGGCGAGACGCTCGACGAGCATGTGAAGCAGGTGCGGTTGTCGTCGCGGCTGACCACGTCGCCCGCGTGCCTCGTCGGCGACACGTTCGCCATGTCGCCCACCCTCGAGCGGATGTACCGGGCGTCGGGCCAGCCCGTCCCGCACACCAAGCGCATCCTCGAGCTCAACCCGGACCATCCGTTGGTCACGGCTCTGCGCGACGCGCATGCCCAGCGCGCCGACGATCCGACGCTCGGTGAGACCGCCGAATTGCTGTACGGCACCGCGCTGCTCGCGGAGGGCGGCGAACTCGACGACCCGGCGGCGTTCGCCCGCCTGCTCGCCGATCGCCTCGCGCGCACGCTGTAGCCGCTCACCCTTCCGGCCGAATGTCACATCGCGTCGATCCGATCGACGCGATGTGACATTCGGTCCGTGGGCGGCGGGGGCGGGGCGACCCGATAGGCTCGCACCATGGCCGGTGTGGACGGGGTGTTGTTCGATATCGAGGGCGTGATCGTGACGTCGTGGGTGCCCGTGCCGGGCGCCGCCGAGGTGCTCGCCGGGCTCCGCGAGCGCGGCGTGCATCGGGCCTTCCTGACCAACACCACGTCGCGGACGTGTGCGCAGATCGCCGAGACCCTCTCCGGCCTGGGCATGCCGGTCGAACCCGCCGAGATCGTGACGGCCGCGTCCCTCACCGCCGAGTATCTGCGGCAGACCTACCCGGACCGGCGCTGCTGGGTGCTCAACCACGGCGACGTGGAGGCGGACCTCGCGGGCATCGTGCGCGACGAGGACGATCCCGAGGTGGTCGTGCTGGGCGGGGCCGGGCCGGAGTTCAGTCACCGCGCCCTCAGCCGTGTCGCCGAACTGATGCTCGACGGGGTGCCGGTGGTGGCGATGCACCGCGGCGCCACGTGGCAGGCCGCGGACGGGTTGCACATCGACACCGGCGTCTACCTGCCGGGTCTCGAGGAACTGAGCGGGCAGACCGTCGTCGCGGTCGGGAAGCCGTCGATGCGGGGCTTTCTCGCCGCGGCCGAGCTGATGGGCACCGAACCGGACCGGATGGCGGTGGTGGGCGACGATCTCCACGCCGAGGTCATTCCGGGCCAGCGCCTCGGTATGACGGGAATCCTGGTGCGCACCGGCAAGTTTCGGCAGTCGGTGCTCGATCTCGCGGTCGAGCGTCCCGACCGGGTGATCGATTCGGTGGCCGACCTGCCGGAGCTGCTCGACACGCTCTGACGACCTCTCGCTCCGGAAGGGTCCGGCCGGTACCCTCGCGCCGGGGGAGTCGCCCCCGTCCGCAGTATCCGAGCCCCGGCCCAGCGCAGAGGAGACCTTGTTGTCCATCCGATCCATCCGTGCCGTCGTAGTCCCCCGCCGTCTCCTCCGGGCCGGTGTGGTCGCCGCTCTCGGTGTCGCATCGGCGGCCCTGCTCGGCGTGGGCACCGCCGCGGCGGCACCGGTGACGTGCGTGTCGCCGCCGTCGGCCAACGAGATCCTGGTGTCCGACGCCGCGAGCTGCGGTGCGACGGCCACCGAGGGCGGCACGGCCCACTCCTTCGCCTCCGAGAGCGGCACCGCGGTGTCGTCGGCCCGGACGGCCGGCGCGGCCGAAGCCCGTGCGACGGGCTTCGGGACGGCCTTGAGCGGCGCCGGGGACGGTGGCCGCGCCTACGCGTACGCCCTCGGCGGCGGGCTGAGCCATTCCTCGGCCCAGGGCCCGGCGACGACGGTGTCCGTCGCCGGCTGGGGTTCGGGGGCGACGGCCGATCCGACCGGCGTGACCTGCGTCGGTCCGCAGTCGTTCGCGGTCAACACGGCCACCGGCCAGTGGTGCGCCGTCGGCGTCGGTTCCACGCGTCGCTGAGCCCACCCCGGACCGGTCCTGCACGACGAGGGTGGCGGGTGCTCCAAACCTTGCACTCGCCACCCTCGAGTGCTAAGAATGCTCTTGGCACTCGCAACACGTGAGTGCCAGGTCGGGACGGTGAGGCCGGGAATATCGACACCCCTGGTCGTCCGTCGCGGGCACTGCTTCCGGCCGAAGGCGTACATGGGGCGACCCGACGAGCGGTCGCCCTGCGTGTCACCCCCATATCCGGAGGATCACTTCGCAATGGCCAAGATCATCGCGTTCGACGAAGAGGCCCGTCGCGGCCTCGAGCGGGGCCTGAACAGCCTCGCCGACGCTGTCAAGGTGACGTTGGGGCCCAAGGGTCGCAACGTCGTGCTCGAGAAGAAGTGGGGCGCCCCCACGATCACCAACGATGGTGTGTCCATCGCCAAGGAGATCGAGCTCGAGGACCCGTACGAGAAGATCGGCGCCGAGCTGGTCAAGGAAGTTGCCAAGAAGACGGACGACGTCGCGGGTGACGGCACCACCACCGCCACCGTGCTCGCCCAGGCGCTGGTGCGCGAGGGTCTGCGCAACGTCGCTGCCGGTGCGAACCCGCTCGGTCTCAAGCGCGGCATCGAGAAGGCCGTCGAGGCCGTCACCGCCAAGCTGCTCGACACCGCCAAGGAGGTCGAGACCAAGGAGCAGATCGGCGCCACCGCCGGCATCTCCGCGGGCGACCCCGCGATCGGTGAACTGATCGCCGAGGCCATCGACAAGGTGGGCAAGGAAGGCGTCATCACCGTCGAGGAGTCCAACACCTTCGGCCTCCAGCTCGAGCTGACCGAGGGTATGCGCTTCGACAAGGGCTACATCTCGCTGTACTTCGCCACCGACGCCGAGCGTCAGGAGGCCGTGCTCGAGGACGCCTACATCCTGCTCGTGTCGGGCAAGATCTCGACCGTCAAGGACCTGCTGCCGCTGCTGGAGAAGGTCATCCAGTCCGGCAAGCCGCTCGCGAT
Source organism: Rhodococcus sp. DMF-1 (assembly GCF_021441945.1). NCBI lineage: Bacteria > Bacillati > Actinomycetota > Actinomycetes > Mycobacteriales > Nocardiaceae > Rhodococcus > Rhodococcus sp. DMF-1. The sequence continues at coordinate 3,046,222 of NZ_CP090442.1, read as the reverse complement.
CATCGCCGAGGACGTCGAGGGCGAGGCCCTGTCCACGCTGGTCGTCAACAAGATCCGTGGCACCTTCAAGTCGGTCGCCGTCAAGGCCCCCGGCTTCGGTGACCGTCGCAAGGCCCAGCTCGCCGACATCGCCATCCTCACCGGTGGCGAGGTCATCAGCGAAGAGGTCGGTCTCTCCCTCGAGACCGCCGGCCTCGAGCTGCTCGGCCGTGCGCGCAAGGTCGTCGTCACCAAGGACGAGACCACCATCGTCGACGGTGCCGGCGACGCCGACGCCATCGCCGGTCGCGTGAACCAGATCCGTGCCGAGATCGAGGCGTCGGACTCGGACTACGACCGCGAGAAGCTGCAGGAGCGCCTGGCCAAGCTGGCCGGCGGTGTCGCGGTCATCAAGGCCGGCGCCGCCACCGAGGTCGAGCTCAAGGAGCGCAAGCACCGCATCGAGGATGCCGTCCGCAACGCCAAGGCTGCGGTCGAGGAGGGCATCGTCGCCGGCGGCGGCGTCGCGCTGCTGCAGGCCGCTCCGGTTCTGGACGACCTGAAGCTCGAGGGTGACGAGGCCACCGGTGCCAACATCGTCAAGGTCGCCCTCGAGGCTCCGCTGAAGCAGATCGCCTTCAACGCCGGCCTCGAGCCCGGCGTCGTCGCCGAGAAGGTGCGCAACCTGCCCGCCGGCCACGGCCTCAACGCCGCCACGGGCGAGTACGAGGACCTGCTGGGCGCCGGCATCAACGATCCGGTCAAGGTCACCCGCTCGGCGCTGCAGAACGCGGCGTCCATCGCGGCCCTGTTCCTGACCACCGAGGCTGTCGTCGCCGACAAGCCGGAGAAGGCCGCCGCTCCCGCCGGCGACCCGACCGGCGGCATGGGTGGCATGGACTTCTGATCCACCCCCGACCGTCTTCGAGGCCCGGTTCCACTTCGGTGGGGCCGGGCCTCGTGGCGTCGGTCGTTCGGGTGATTTCTCCGATTTCCGCGTTCTCGGGTCGTCGACTCTTGTAACAATGGCGTCGCGGCCGTACTTCCAGGACCGCGCATCCGTGACACGGACGAAATCAAGGAGGAGTCGCCATGGGATCTCTCGCGGACATCATCGGCTGGGTGCTCGAAAACTTCGATCTGCTGGAAGTTCTGGACTCGCTGAGTGCAGACGACTAGCGGCCACCCACGACCTGGACGGAGAAGATCATGATCGGCAGCCTGCTCGACCTCATCACGCCCATCCTCGAACTGATCGCCGACCTCGGCTCGGGCAGCGCGGACTAGTCCCGGCCCGAGAGCACACCCGAATCGCAGCCGCAGCGCCGGGATCTCCCGCCGCTGCGGCTGCGTTCGTGTGAGGTGCCGACCGGGTCAGACCGCGACGGCCGGGGCGGCCGCGCGCTTCGCCAGCCGCGCCGCGATCGCCGCGCACACCAGCAGCTGGATCTGGTGGAACAGCATGAGTGGCAGGACGATCAGTCCGATCGGTTGGCCCGGGAACAGGACCGTCGCCATCGGCAGGCCCGTGGCCAGGGACTTGGTCGAACCGCAGAACAGGATCGTCGCGCGGTCCTCGTAGGCGAAGCCCAGGCGCGGTGCGCCGAACCACGTGAGCGCCAGGACCAGGGCGAGCAGCACGAGGCACACACCCGCCAGGGCGAGCAGCCGCCCGAGCGACAGGCTCGACCAGATGCCCTCGTTCATGCCGCGACTGAACGCGACGTACACGACGAGCAGGATCGAGCCGCGGTCGACGATCTTCAGCGGCCCGCCGTGCCTGCCGACCCATCCGCCGATCCAGCGGCGCAGGAGCTGGCCGGCCAGGAACGGGACCAGCAGCATGAGCACGATGTCGAGCACCGCGGAGGCACTGAACGTCACGCCCTGCGTGGTCATCGTCAGCGCGACGAGCAGCGGCGTCACGACGATGCCCAGCAGGCTCGAGGCACTGGCGGAGACGACCGCACCCGCGATGTTGCCGCGGGCCACGGAGACCAGCGCGATCGACGACTGCACAGTCGACGGCAGCAGGCACAGGTAGAGGACCCCGAGATACAGCGGTTCGGTCAGTACGGTCGGCACCAGCATCTTCGTCGCCAGCCCGAGCAGCGGAAACAGCGCGAACGTGGTGGCGAGGATCGTCAGGTGCAGGCGCCAGTGCCGGAGGCCCTCGAACGCCTCACGCGTGGACAGTCGCGCCCCGTAGAGGAAGAACAGCAGACCGATGGCGATCTTCGCAGCCCACGTGAAGATGTTCAGGGCCGTGCCCGAGGCCGGCAGCAGTCCCGCGACCGCGACGGTGGTGAGGATGCCGACGAGGAACGGGTCGAGGCGACCGAGCACGGGAATCCTGGAGAACATGAGTCGACGCTAGGACACCGCCGGGACGAGCCGACACCCGGTGTGGGAAGCGTGCACCCTCTCCGGCGTCCCGGAGCGGGTGCATGCTTCCTGGAACGGGTGCAGGCTCGCGGTCACTCCGGCAGCAGCATCCACAGTGCCAGGTAGACCAGGGCGGCGCCGCCTCCGGTCACGAACGCGGCGACCACCACGCCGGCGCGGACGAGGTTGACGTCGATGCCGAAGTACTCGGCGAGGCCGCCGCACACACCGCCGAGCATGCGCTGCGAGCGGGACCGGGCGAAGGGACGGGGAGCGGGGGTGTTGTTCTCGAATGTCATGCGACAAGAGTGCCGCCACGGGCCTGCCGGTCGCATCGGGTGACGCCCCGATTCCTACCCTGATCTTTCGTCTCGGGGTGTGTCCTCAGCGCTTCTGGGCAAGCGTCTTCTTGAAGACCACCAGGGGCAGCAGCATCCGGGCGACCAGCGCGACGGCCCACACGATCACCGTCGCGAGGATCCAGGTCGCCGCGCCACTGATCTGCAGTCCGTCGCTGACGAGTGAGGTGACGATCAGCGCGACCAGCGTCGAGACGAGCGCGCTGCTGCCCAGGAGCGCCGGGGTCTTGGTGACCGCCAGCTGGCGCAGCAGCGGGTCGACGAGCATCGCCGTCACGGTGAACAGGGCGACGGCGATGACGAAGGCGACGCCGTCGAGCGACATGCCGGGCAGGACCCAGGCGCCGACGAGCAGCGCCAGGGCATTGGCGAGCAGTGCGACGACCGCGGACGCGAGCAGACGGACCATGCGAGGAGAGTAGCCTTCCCGGCCGGGTCGGTGAACCGGAAAGACGATCGGGCGGGCCGGAATCCCGGCCCGCCCGATCGTCGGCGAGAACTCGTCAGTTGCAGACCACCGTCAGGCCCACACCCCGCCAGATCGGCGTCTCGACACGTTCGAACTCGTTCTTCTCGTGGTTGTACTGCATGTCGACCTCGGTGCGGTAGCCCCGGTCGCGCTGCCCGGTGACGTGGCAGTGGCCGGACGCCGTGCCCGCGCGGTTGACCACGCCGTACGGCACGCCCTGCGCCTCGAGCGTGGCCCGGGCGCTCTGTTCGCTCATGCCGACCACGTTCGGGACCGGCCGGGTCGCAGCCTGGGCCGCCGCCGTCCCGGCGCCCAGGAGCACCGCCGCGGTGCACACGGCGGCGACCGAGGCGCGTATCGAACGTCCTGCGCGGTGCGCGGTTTCGGGTACGACGAGAGAACTGCTCGGAGTGGATGTCATGCCTTCGAGCGTGCCGGGCGCAGGACCCGCTCCACATCGGGTGACGCCCCGATCCGCACCCTGAACTTTCTTCTCGGGGTGCGCACCGACGATGCTCCGTAGGATCTGGGAATGGCCGGACCGACGCGGGTGGCGCTCGCCCTGGGCAGCGGGGGTGCCCGCGGCTACGCCCACATCGGTGTGATCGAGGCGCTCGAGGAACGCGGACTCGAGATCGCCGGCGTGGCGGGCTCGTCCATGGGCGCGCTCGTGGGTGGGTTGTACGCGGCGGGCAGGCTCGACGACTACACCCGCTGGGCGACGTCGTTGACGCAGCTCGACGTGCTGCGGCTGCTCGACGTGTCGCTGTCCGCGCCGGGCGCCATCCACGCCGAGAAGATCCTCGACAAGGTGCGCGAGATCCTCGGCGACACCCCCATCGAGGGGCTGCGGATCCCGTACACGGCCGTCGCGACGGACCTGGCCGCCGGACGATCCGTCTGGTTCCAGCGCGGCCCCGTCGACGTGGCGATCCGCGCGTCCATCGCGATTCCCGGCGTGATCACCCCGTACGTGCTCAACGGGCGGGTGCTCGCGGACGGCGGGATCCTCGATCCGCTGCCGCTCGCCCCGATCCTCGCCGCGGGTGCCGACGTCACCATCGGTGTCAGTCTCGGGGCCGAGGAACGCGACGTCGACGGCGGCGCCCCGGCCCACGCGAGTGCGGAGCCGCGACCGGTCGACGAGTGGATCGGCCGATTCCGCCGCAGCGCCGCGCAACTGCTGGAGCGGGACGTCGTCCGCTCGATGGTGGGTCGTTTCGGCGGTGGGCCGGGGGCGCGCAGCGACGCCGCGGAGGACGTGGCATCCGAGGACGCCGAGGTCGTCGACGATCCGGTCCCGGTCCCGAAGCTGAGCCGTTTCGAGGTGATGAACCGCTCGCTCGATCTGATGCAGTCGGCCCTGGCCCGCTACCAGCTCGCCGGGTACCCGCCGGACGTGCTCATCCGCATCCCCCGCAAGTCGGGTCGCAGTCTCGACTTCCACCGCGCGGCGGAGATGATCGCGCTCGGCCGCAGCCTCACCGAGTCCGCCCTCGACGCCGCGGGACTCGGGACCGCGCCGGCGGCCGAACCGCCTGACCCGGACACCGGAACCGCCTAGGCTGAGCCGGTGGAGACCGTACCGATCCAGCTGCCGGGCGGCACGACGACACCCGTTCGCCTGTTCCCCGGTCCGGAACAACCGGCCCGCATCGACGCGCCGCGGCCCGTGGTGGTGATCCTGCCCGGTCTCGGCATTCCGGCGGGCTACTACGAGCCCTTCGCCGACGCCCTGACCGCGCACGGGTTCGACGCCGCGCTCTGCGAGCTGCCCGGACAGGGCGACAGCCGGCCCCGCCCCGGACCCGACAGCGACTACGGCTACCAGGAGCTGGTGGCCGTCGACCTGCCGGCCATGCTGGAGGTGGTGCACGAGCGGTTCCTCGACTCCACCCCGTACCTGCTGGGGCATTCGATGGGCGGGCAGCTCGGGGCGCTCTATGCCGCCCGCAACCCCGGACGGCTCGGCGGGCTGGTCCTCGTCGCCGCGGGGACCCCGTACTACCGCCACCACGCGGGCATCCGCGGGCCGGGTCTGCTCCTCGGGTCCGCGGCGATGTCGATCACCGCGAGCATCGCCGGATTCTGGCCCGGCGACCGGCTCGACGTCGCCGGTTTCGGTCGCCAGTCCCGGCAGCTCATCTCGGACTGGGCGCGCCTGGCCCGGAGCGGGCGTTTCGAGCCCCGCGACGCCGACGTCGACTACGAGCAGCGGCTCGCCGAGCTGAGCCTGCCGGTCCTGTCCGTCACTGTCGAGGGCGACGACCTCACGCCGGTCGCCGCCGCCCGGCACCTGCTCGAGAAGATGCCGGGCGCGGACGTGACGACGTGGCACCAGTCCCGGCCGCTGGGGCACAACGGCTGGATTCGCGACAACGCGGACACCGTCGACCGCATCGCGGCCTGGTTGAAGGACCGGTGAGTTCTACCCGGACAGCATGCGTTCGAGGAACGTGAACGTCAGCGCCGCCTTGAAGGCGGCCTGGGCGTTGTCCGCGGCACCGCCGTGGCCGCCCTCGATGTTCTCGTAGTACCAGACCTCGTGGCCCTGTTCCTCGAGCCGCGCCACCATCTTCCGGGCGTGCCCGGGGTGCACCCGGTCGTCCCGCGTCGACGTGGTGATGAGGATCGGCGGGTACTTCGCGTCCGCGGCGGTGTTCTGGTACGGCGAGTACTCGCGCAGGTAGGCCCACTCGTCGGGGTTGTCGGGGTCGCCGTACTCGGCCATCCACGACGCTCCGGCGAGCAGCAGGTGGTAGCGCTTCATGTCGAGGAGCGGCACCTGGCACACGATCGTCCCGAACAGTTCGGGGTAGCGGGTGAGCATCACGCCCATGAGCAGGCCGCCGTTGCTCCCACCCTGGATGCCGAGACGATCGGCGGTGGTGATGCCCCGCGCGACCAGATCTCGTGCCACCGCGGCGAAGTCCTCGAACACCTTGTGCCGGTTCTCCTTCAGCGCCTGGGTGTGCCACTGCGGTCCGTACTCGCCGCCGCCGCGTATGTTGGCGATCACGTACGTGTACCCGCGTTCGAGCCACGCCAGGCCGACACCGCCGCTGTACGCCGGCACCATCGAGTTCTCGAATCCGCCGTAGCCGTACAGCAGGGTCGGAGCCGGGGACGAGGTGTCGCGGCCGACCACGAAGTACGGAATCCGGGTCCCGTCGTCCGAAGTGGCGAAATGCTGTGTGGCGGTGATGTTCTCGGCTTCGAAGAACGCCGGTGCCTGCTTGATCGACGCCAGCGGCCCGCCGACCGTGCCGGACAGCAGCGTCGCGGGCACGGTGAAACCGCTGGAGTTGAGGAAGAATTCGTCGCTCTCGAGCGGATCGACGTCGATCACGGAGGTGGTGGTCGCGGGCGGCACGTCGTCGACCGGCCGATCGGTCCACCCGTCCACGCCCGGGGTGAGCACCCGCACCTCGGTCTGCACGTCGCGCAGCACGACCGTCAGCAGGTGGTTGCGCGTCCAGGCGTACTGTTCCAGCGAGCTGTGCGCGTCCGGCGCGAACAGCACCGTCATCTCCCGGGAGCCGGCCAGGAAATCCGGGTAGTTCGCGGCCAGCAGGGTGCCCGCCGGATGTCCGAGCCACGGCGACCGGGTCCGGATCAGCAGGTGGTCGCGGTACACGGAGACCTTCGCATCGTCCGGGGCCTCGATCCGGACGAGTTCCCCGTCGGGCCGCAGTTCGAACCGGTGCGACGTGTAGAAGTCGATCGCGCGCTCGACGAAACTGCGCTCGAAACCCGTGCGGTCGTACCAGGCGGAGACGGCGACGTCGGATCTGTCGCCCTCGTACACCGTCTCGGCCTCCGCCAGCGGCGTACCGCGGCGCCAGCGCTTGGCCAGGCGCGGGTACCCGGAGTCGGTGAGCGAGCCGTCGCCGAAGTCGGTGCCGACGTACACGGTGTCCGCATCGATCCAGCCGATGTCGGTCTTCGCCTCCGGCACCGTGAAACTGTCCGGTCCGTCGACGAATTTCCGTGACTCCATGTCGAACTCGCGGATCACGGTGGCGTCGGCGCCGCCGCGTGACAGTCCGATCAGGGCCCGGGACTGGTCGGGTCGCAGCACCTGCGCCCCCGACCACACCCAGTTCTCGCCCTCCGCCTCGGCGACCGCGTCGAGGTCGACCAGCACGTCCCAGTCCGGTTCGTCGCGCAGGTACTGCTCCATGGTGGTCCGCCGCCACAGGCCGCGCACGTGCCGAGCGTCGCGCCAGTAGTTGTACAGATACTCACCGCGGCGCCGCGCGTACGGGATGCGCGCGTCGGTGTCGAGCACCTCCCGGATCCGGGACTGCAGCGTCCCGAACGCCTCCGTGCGGGTGTATTCGTCGACGGTGCGGTCGTTGTGCGCGCGCACCCACCCGAGCTGGTCGTCGCCGGTGACGTCCTCGAGCCAGAGGTGCGGGTCGTTCGTGTCGTCGGCCATAGGCAATTCTTACCCATCCGGCCCGGGACGACCCGGCGGGGACCGCGGGCGCGGCTCCCGCGCCGCGCCCGCCACACTGGCGGAATGCAGTTGCATCCCTCCGACGCCCTGCGGGACTGGCTCGACGACCGTGTCCGCAGCGACCAGTTCCTGCTGTTCTGTTTCGAAGGGGAAGCCGGCGACCCGGACACCCTGGTGACCGAGCTTCGGCATCGGGCGTCGGCCGTCCCCGAACTCCGGTTGCGCGCCGTGCCGGTGCCGGGTCGTCTGGACTATCCGTACTGGGCGGCGGGGCTAGTCGGCGCCGACCGGTTCGTCGTGCACCGGCTGCCGGATCCGTCCTGGCCGGGAGTGCAGCGGGCCCTCGGTGAACTGCTCACCGACCGGCTCGACATCACGACCTCGCCGTGGCGAGTGCACCTGCTGGCCGGCGTGACGGGGGCGCCCCGCTGCGCCACAACCGCAACCGTTGTGGTGCTGCAGGTTTCGCACGCCTTCGCGGACGGGATGCGCGCCTCGGTCCTGGCCCGGGCGTTGCTGTCGGGTGCGGGCCCGGCCGCCGACGGTACCCCGACGGGGCCGGAGGCGCCGTCGGTGCCGGCGATGCTGCTGCGTGCCGTGGCCCGGGTGCCGATCCAGCTGGGCGCACTGCTGGCGACGGGGGTACGCGCGGGCCGCGCCGAACGGGACCTGGCCGATCCGGCTGTCCCGCCGGCGGCCCCGGGATGTCCGCTGAGCGCCGTGAACACCGACCCCGGCCCGGGGCGTGCGGTGCGGACGATCGTGTGTTCCGCGACGGACCTGCGCACGGTGGGGACCGTGACCGTCGGTGCACTGACCGCGATCGCGTCCGCGCTCGGCGAGTTCCTCGGCGACTTCCCGGCCGACCGGCTCGGCGCGGAGGTGCCGGTCTCCGTCGCCCCGAACGGGACGGCGCGCAACTCCTACCGCAGCGCCGGTGTCCGGCTGTTCGCGCACGTGGACGATCCCCGGGAGCGTGCCGCGGCGATCGCCGCCGACCTGGCGCTGCGGCGACGACGGCTCGTGCATCCGGCCGTGGATCTCCGGGACCGTCCGTTCGCGCACCTTCCGGCGCCGCTGTTGCGGTTCGGGCTCGCCCGCGCCGACCTGGGTGCGGTGCCGCGAACCGTCACCGGCAACACGGTCGTGTCCAGCGTGTACCGCGGCGCGGACGACCTGGTGCTCGGCGGGGCCGCCGTGCGCTTCACCGCCGGTTTCCCGGGGTTGTCGCCTGTCATGGGCCTGACCCACGGCGTGCACGGAATCGGCGACGCGGTCACGTTGTCGATCACCACCAGTCCGCAGGTGATCGGGCTTGGGGAGCTGGACCGGTACGAGAGCTTGCTGCGCGGCGCCGTCGCGCGGCTCGCGCGCGCGTAGGGGGCGCCGTCGCGCGGCTCGCGCGCGTAGGACAGGCGCGCCCGGAGGCCCCGAGGTGGCGGGCGAGCAACTGCTTGGTTCGGGGCGGCTCCGGCGGTAGCGTGCCGGTCGGAACCGGATCGACGAGGGAGTGGCGATGGGCGTGTACGCGGTGACCGGGGCGGCGTCCGGCATGGGCGCGGCGAGCGCGGACCGGCTGCGGGCCGCGGGCCACACCGTGATCACCGTCGACCTGAAGGAGGCCGACGTCGTCGCCGACCTCTCGACCCCCGCGGGGCGGTCCGCGGCGGTGCGTCGAACCCTCGAGCGGGCCGGGAACCGGCTCGACGGTGCGGTGCTCGCGGCGGGTCTCGGCCCGGTGCCCGGCAAGGAGCACACCCTCGCCCAGGTCAACGTCCGGGGCGTGATCGAGTTGCTCGAAGGGTGGCGGCCGGCGCTCGCCGCGGCCGGAAACAGCAAGGTCGTGGTGTTCGGGTCGAATTCGACGACCACCACCCCGGCCGTGCCCATGTCGGCCGTGCGGGCGTTTCTCGCCGGCGACCTCGAGAAGGGGGTGCGGCGGGCGGGACGCATCAGGCCCGCGGCCGCCCCCTTCACCTACGCCGCGTCGAAGATCGCCGTCACCCACTGGGTGCGCCGGAACGCGGTGACCCCGGACTGGGCGGGGGCGGGGATCCGCCTGAACGTCCTCGCGCCGGGCGCGGTGTCGACCCCCCTCCTCGACACTCAGCTCGCGAGCCCGGAGGGCGATCGGGTCCGGAGTTTCCCCGTCCCGATCGGGGGGTTCGGTGAGCCGGACCGGATTGCCGAGTGGGTGGAGTTCATGCTGTCCCCGGCCGCCGACTTCCTCGTCGGCTCGGTCGTGGTGGTCGACGGCGGCAGCGAGGCGTGGTTCCGTGCCGTCGACTGGCCGCGACCGGTGCCGGTGCGGAAGGTGCTGCGGTACGTGCGGCGGATGCGGAGCTTCCGCCGCTGACCGGGGGCTGCGCCCGCCGCTTCCGCCACGTTCGGGCCCGTGTGCACGCCCGATTCGTGCCCGGTGCCGGGACTACCGGCGGGTAACCGGACCATCCGCAGACACGCCGGAGCGGCAGGTCTACGCTGTTTGTTCGTGACCTCACACTATGACGTCGTTGTCCTCGGAGCCGGTCCCGGTGGGTACGTCGCTGCTATCCGCGCGGCACAGCTGGGCCTGAGCACCGCCATCATCGAGAAGAAGTACTGGGGTGGTGTCTGCCTGAACGTGGGCTGCATTCCCTCCAAGGCGCTTCTCCGCAATGCCGAACTGGCGCATCTCTTCACGAAAGAGGCCAAGACGTTCGGCATGTCCGGGGACGTGTCCTTCGACTTCGGTGCGGCCCTGGACCGCAGCCGCAAGGTCGCGGACGGCCGCGTCAAGGGCGTGCACTTCCTGATGAAGAAGAACAAGATCACCGAATACGACGGTGCCGGCTCGTTCGTCGACGCCAACACCATCTCGGTCGAGCTCAACAAGAGCGGGACCGAGACGGTGACCTTCGACAACGCGATCATCGCGACCGGGTCGGTGACCAAGCTGCTGCCCGGCACGCAGCTGAGCGAGAACGTCGTCACCTACGAGGAGCAGATCCTCACCCGCGACCTGCCGGGCTCGATCCTGATCGTCGGCGCCGGTGCCATCGGCATGGAGTTCGGCTACGTGCTGAAGAACTACGGCGTGGACGTCACCATCGTCGAGTTCCTCGACCGGGCGCTGCCCAACGAGGACGCCGACATCTCCAAGGAGATCGCGAAGGCGTACAAGAAGCTCGGCGTGAAGATCATGACCGGGGCCGCGGTGCAGTCCATCGACGACGACGGCAACAAGGTGACCGTCGCGATCAAGGACAACAAGTCCGGCAACGTCGAGTCCGTGGTCGTCGACAAGGTCATGCAGTCCGTCGGGTTCGCCCCGCGGGTGGAGGGCTTCGGCCTCGAGAACACCGGTGTCGAGCTCACCGACCGGGGCGCCATCGCCATCGACGACGTGATGCGCACCAACGTGCCGCACATCTACGCCATCGGCGACGTCACCGCCAAGCTCATGCTCGCGCACGTCGCAGAGGCGATGGGCGTGGTCGCGGCCGAGACCATCGGCGGCGCCGAGACCCTCACCTTCGACGACTACCGGATGATGCCGCGTGCGACGTTCTGCCAGCCGCAGGTCGCCAGCTTCGGACTGACCGAGCAGCAGGCGCGCGACGAGGGTTACGACGTCAAGGTCGCCACCTTCCCCTTCACCGCGAACGGCAAGGCCCACGGCCTCGGCGATCCCAACGGCTTCGTCAAGCTGATCGCCGACAACAAGCACGGAGAGCTGCTCGGCGGCCACCTGATCGGCCCCGACGTCTCCGAACTCCTGCCCGAGCTGACCCTCGCGCAGAAGTGGGACCTGACGGTCAACGAACTGGCCCGCAACGTCCACACCCACCCGACGCTGAGCGAGGCGCTGCAGGAGGCCATCCACGGCCTCGCAGGCCACATGATCAACTTCTGATCCCGGCGCGTCGAAGATCCTCCGCGCGGGCAGATCCCCGTTCGGATGTACCGGCCTCAGCCCGCGGTGACCGAAACGTCGCCGCGGGCTGTCGTCGTCTCGGGCAACGACGAAACCTGATTGGATACCCGTGACGCGGGGTACCTTGTCGGCATGGCAGAACGGGGTGCGCGTCCCAGGGTGCATCCGGTGCGCAGAATGATGTTGCGCGCCGTCCGACACCTTTTCACTCCTCTCCGGCCCGACGACTACCTCGAGATGATCAATCCCCTGTGGACCACGAGGGAGTTGCGGGGCCGGGTCGAGCGGGTGGTACCGGAAGGTCCCGACGCGGCGTCCGTGCTCATCCGTCCCGCCTACGAGTGGCGCGGACACCGCCCCGGTCAATACGTACGACTGGGCGTGATCATCGACGGCGTCTACCACTGGCGTGCCTACTCGCTGACCTCCGATCCCGATCCCGAGGACGGGCTCATCAGCGTCACCCCGAAGGTGGTCGAGACCGGCGTGGTCTCGCCGCACCTGGTGCGCCGCATCCAGCCCGGCGACGTGGTGCGGCTCGGCGAGGTCGAGGGCGTGTTCACCCTGCCCGATCCACTGCCTGCGAAGATGCTGTTCGTCAGTGCCGGCAGCGGTATCACCCCCATCATGAGCATGCTGCGCAGCCTGGACCACCGCGACCGCCTCGACGACGTCGTTCTGGTGCACTCGGCGCGCACCGCCGACGAGGTCATCTTCGCTTCCACGTTGCGTGACCTCGAGGCACGCCGGTCCGGGTTCCGGCTGGTGCTGCGGCTCACCGCGGAGCAGGGCCGCATGACGCCGGCCGATCTGGACGAGCTGTGCCCCGACTGGCGGGAGCGGGAGGCGTTCTGCTCCGGCCCCGGCGACATGCTCGACGCATTCGTCGAGCACTGGAACGACCACGGTGATCCGAAAAAACTCCACATGGAGCGTTTCCAGCCGATCATCGGCGGGAATGCGGGATCGGGTGAAGGCGGCACGGTCCACTTCCTCGACAGCGAGGCCGACGTCGAATGCGACGGCGGCACGCCGATCCTGGTGGCGGGCGAGAAGGCGGGTCTGCAGCTTCCGTACGGATGCCGGATCGGGATCTGCCATACCTGCGTGGGCACGCTGCGCTCCGGCAAGGTGCGGGACCTGCGCACGGACGAGGTCGCCGAACCCGTCGGCGCTGCGGTCCGCACCTGCATCCACACCGCCGAAGGCGACATCGAAATCGAGCTGTGAACGGAAGGAACGCGAGATGACGACGGAGATCGAGAGTCCACTCGCGCATCTGAGCGAGGAAACGCTGGACGCGTTGGCGAAGGAGTTCGACGCCATCCACGACAGGGTCTACTCCGAGCTGGGGGAGCGGGACCGTCGCTACATCAAGACCGTGATCGCGACGCAGCGACAGCTCGCCGTCGCCGGCCGTGCGCTGCTCCTGGGTTCGGCGTCGAAGTCGGCCTGGGTCGCGGGCACGGCATGCCTCGGCATGGCCAAGATTCTCGAGAACATGGAGATCGGCCACAACGTCATGCACGGGCAGTGGGACTGGATGAACGATCCGGACATCCATTCGTCGGTGTGGGACTGGGACACCGCCTCGACCGCGGCGGGCTGGAAGCACTCCCACAACTACATCCACCACACCTTCACGAACATCCGCGGCAAGGACAAGGATCTCGGGTACGAGATCATGCGGATCGATCCGCACCAGAAGTGGCACCCGGTCTACCTGGCCCAGCCGTTCTACAACGTGCTGCTCATGGCGTTCTTCGAGTGGGGGGTGGCGCTGCACGACCTCGACCTCGATGCGTTGTGGGCGGGAGAGAAGACGCCGGGGCAGGTGCTCGAGGAGCTGAAGGGCATCGCGGGCAAGGCGCGGCGGCAGTTCGTCAAGGACTACGTGGGTTGGCCCCTGGTCTCGGCCGGCGCGTTCGCGGCCGCGGCGCTGCTGTCGGGAGGGCGGATCCCGCAGCCGCGGACCTCTCGCATCGGACGCCGGCTGCGCGGACTCGGCCGTCTCGGGCGCGGCGGTGCCGCCCCGCGGGCCGACGCCGTCGCCGACGTGCTCGACAAGGTCCTGCCGGGCGTGGAGAAGACGTTCCTGGCCACCCTGGCGGCGGACTTCACCGCCAACATCATCCGCAACGTGTGGTCGCACGCGATCATCTTCTGCGGGCACTTCCCGGACCAGACGTACACCTTCAGCCGGAAGGAGGTGGAGAACGAGAGCCGCGGCGGATGGTACGTCCGCCAGCTGGTCGGCGCGGCCAACATCGAGGGCAGTCCGCTGTTCCACGTCATCAGCGGAAACCTCGGCTACCAGGTCGAACACCACCTCTACCCCGACATGCCGAGCACCCGGTACTCCGAGGTGGCGCCCGCGGTGAAGGACATCTGCGAGCGGTACGGGCTGCCGTACAACACCGGACCCCTGTCGAAGCAGTGGGGCACCGTGCACCGGACGATCCTGCGCCTCGCGTTCCCCGGCGGCAAGCCGCGACCGAAGCCCGGTCCGTACCACAGCGCGGACGATCCGTCGCGCAAGACGGCGCCGAGCGAGGCGGCCCGCTTCCGCAGCCGGCTGCCGGCAGACCACCCGGCCGCCGGTCCGGAGCACGAGCACGGTGGCGTGGAGGTCGAGCCGCCGCCGCGCTGACGATCGCGGATTCGCGCGCCCCTTCGGAATCCGCTCACGTCGTGGCGTGAGCGGATTCCGAAACGCCGTGGGAATCCCGGTTATCCACAGGCTGCGGCTTCATCCCCAGATGTGCCGGTCCGCGCAAAGTCGAGCCGCGGCCGCCCGAGCGGTGCGTCACCCTCCTTGCATGACCGATCCCATCGCCGTGACGAGACAGGACCTCCTGACGCAAGGCGTGCCGGACGACCGGATCCGGGCGGCGCTGCGTGCCGGAGACCTCGTTGCGCTGAAACCCGGCGTCTATCTGCGCCGCACCGACGTCGCGTCCCTCGACGACGTGAGCCGCCACCGGGTCCTGGCGCGGCACTTCGCCGCGGCTCTCCGCCCCGGGGAGGCACTCAGCCACGTGTCTGCCGCCGTCCTGCTCGGACTGGACGTGTGGAACGTCGACCTGCGCCGGGTGCACGTCTCGCGGGCATCCGCGAGCGGGCGCAGGGCCACGTACCTCCACGTGCACGGGACCGACTGGCGCGACGGCGACGTCGTCGCAGTCGACGGCGTCCACGTCACCTCGGTGGCGCGCACCATCGTCGACCTCGCGCGGTCGTTGCCGCTCGACGAGGCCGTCGTCGCCGGGGACTCCGGCCTGCGCGCCGAACCGTCCGCGCGGGAACGCCTGCCGGATGTTCTCACCGCCGCCCGCCACCGCACCGGGGTGTCCCGGGCGGCCGCCGCGGTGCGTCTGCTCGACGGGCGCAGCGAGAGTGTCGGAGAGTCGTTGTCTCGCCTGCGGATGACGCGATGCGG
The DNA here is from genome assembly GCF_021441945.1 of Rhodococcus sp. DMF-1. Lineage (NCBI taxonomy): Bacteria > Bacillati > Actinomycetota > Actinomycetes > Mycobacteriales > Nocardiaceae > Rhodococcus > Rhodococcus sp. DMF-1. The sequence continues at coordinate 3,031,213 of NZ_CP090442.1, read as the reverse complement.
CCTGCCGCGGCCCGAACTGCAACACGAGGTCGTGGCTCGGGACGGACGCCGGTACCGGGTGGACTTCTTCTGGGAAACCCCGGGCGTCGTCGGCGAGTTCGACGGCGCCGGAAAGTACTCCGACCGACGCGACCTCGTGGCCGAGAAGCACCGCGAGGACGCGCTGCGCGATCTCGGCCTCGAGGTCGTCCGGTGGACGTGGGCGGACCTGGAGCGGTTCGACCTCGTCGCCGAGAGATTCGCCCGGGCCGTCGCTCGGAAATCGAAGCGGTGAACCGGAATCCGCCCACGCCGTGGCGTGGGCAGATTCCGAAGTCGCGCACCGATTCAGCGCGTCCGGTAGGCCACCCAGCCGCCGAACTCGGTGATGTCGACGGCGTCCGCCGCGGCGTCGTGCGTGCAACCGAAACCGACGACCCAGCGCCCGTCCGAGAGTTCGACGCTGGTGAGCGTCATCGGAGCGGGCAGTGCGGCCAGGAACCGGCCGAGTCCCGCCTCGGAGACCCGGAAGAGCTCGCCGGCGATCGGCGCGCCCCGGCCCGCGCCGTGCCGGACGAGACCGGGCTTCGGGGGAGTGGTCCTCAGCGCCGTCAGCCGGTACGCGTCGGAGGTGCGGACCTCGTCGACGAACCGGGCACCGATCTGCTCCAGTTGGACGTGCAACGGCTGGCCGCGCAGGTGCGCCCCGAACACCGCCAGCTCCACCCCGCCCGAGACGAACTTCGGCGTGGGGACACCCGTCAGCCGGGCCGCGAGATCGACAGCGACCTGATCGGCGAAGGCCGGCACGACGAACATCACCCCGAAGGGACGATCCTCGGCGGTCGGTGCACCCGGTACCGCGACGGCCGCCATGTCGAGCAGATTGCAGAAGTTCGTGAACGTGCCCATCCGCCGGTTGATCCCGATCGGGTCGGACTGCACCGCCGCGATCGTCGGGTGCTCGGTGGTGGTGGGCAGCAACAGCCCGTCGAACCCGTCCAGCAGGCCCGCCGCGAACGCCTTGGCGTGGGTCAGCGCGTCGAGGTCGGCCACCAGCTCGTGCGCCGCCGGGTGCTCCGCGGCCGCGACGATCGCCGCGACCGTCGGATCGGCTCCGGCGGGGTTCGTCGCCAGGAACTCGCCGACGGCCGCATACCGCTGGGCGACGACGGCGCCGTCGTAGAGCAGTGTCGCGGCCTCCAGGAGCGGGGTGACGTCGACCTCGGTCACCTCCATCCCGGCGTCGCGCGCCGCGCCGACGGTGCGCGCGAATGCGTCCCGGTAGTCGTCGCACAGCGCGACGAGATTCTCGGCGCGCGGAACCGCGACCCGCGGCGACGCGGGCGCCGCGAACGGTACGTCGGCCGGCCACGTCCGGCTGCGCGGGTCGCGCGGTTCCGGCCCGGCCATGACCGCCGCGGCGGTCGCCGCCAGGTCGAGCGACGTGGCGAACACCGTGAGGCAGTCGTAGTCCACGCATGCCGGCACCACGCCGTGGGCGGGGATCACGCCCAGCGTGGCCTTGATCCCCACCAGGCCCTGCAGCGCGGCCGGGACCCGGCCGGAACCCGCGGTGTCGGTACCGATCCCGACGTCCGCGATGCCGAGCGCGACCGCCGTCGCCGAACCCGAACTCGAGCCGCCCGACACCCGTTCCGGATCCCAGGAGCAGCGCACCGCGCCGTACGGGCTGCGGGTGCCGACGAGACCGGTGGCGAACTGGTCGAGATTGGTCTTGCCCAGGATCACCGCGCCGGCGTCGACGAGCCGCGCGACGCCCGCCGCGGTATCGGTGGGGGTGTACGCGAATTCGGGACAGCCCGCCGTGGTCGGCATCCCGGCGACGTCCACGTTGTCCTTCACCGCCACGAGCAGGCCTGCGAGCGGCAGGTGCTCGCCCGCCGCGACGCGCGCGTCCACGGCGTCGGCGTCGGCGAGCACCTCGGCGGCAGGCCGCAGCGCGATCCACACCTCGGGCCGGTCGACGTCGTCGATCCGGCGCAGCGCCGCCTCCGCTCGCGCCCGGCTCGATGTCGATGCAGCCGAGAGTTCCTGTTCCACAACGATGCTCATGCTGCTCCGATCACGAGAAGGGGAGTGCCGGGGGCGACCTTCGCGCCCGGCCCGACGAGGACTTTCAGGACGATCCCGTCCACGGCGGCCGGCACCGGCATCTCGAGCTTCATGGCCTCGAGGATGACGGCGGTGTCGTCGGCGCCGACCTGTTGGCCCTCCGCCACCTCGACCCGCCACACGTTGCCGACCATGGGGGCTTCGACGACGACCGATCCCGCCGGCATCCCGGCGAGCGGGTCGACGGCCTCGGTGACCTCTGCCGGTGTCGTCTCGGCCCGGTCGAACTCACCGGCCGCGTGCCATGCCTGCTTCTCGGTCTCGAACGCCGCGGCCTGACGCTCGTGGAACGCGTCGATGGACTCGGCATTGTCCGCCAGGAACCGCAGATGGTCGGCGAGGGCGAACGTACCCTCCGAGACGTCGGCGTCGAACCGGCCCGCCAGGGACGCGGCGCGGTACTCGAGCAGCTGTTCCGGGCTCACCGGTTCCCATACGATCCGGTCGAAGAAGCGGAACAGCCACGGCTTGCCGTCCTCGAACGGCCCGGACTGCCGGTATCCGGACCAGATCGGTACCGTCCGCCCGATCAACTGGTAGCCGCCGGGGGACTCCATCCCGTAGACGCACAGGTACTTGCCGCCGATGCCCACGGCGTCCGACGGGGTCCACGTGCGTGCCGGGTTGTATTTCGTCGTCACGAGCCGGTGCCGGGGGTCGAGCGGGACGGCCAGCGGCGCACCGAGATACACGTCGCCGAGACCGAGGACGAGGTACTCGGCGTCGAACACCGTGTCCCGGACCTGTTCGACCGAGTCGAGTCCGTTGATGCGCCGGATGAACTCGGTGTTCGACGGCAGCCACGGCGCCGAGTCGCGCACACCGCTGTGGTAGCGGGAGATCGCCTCGGCGATCGACGGGTCGTCGAACGAGAGCGGCAACCGGACGGTGCGGCTGGGCACCACCAGATCGTGCGTGGCCGGCAGTTCCGTCTCGAGGTCCTGCAGGGCCCCGAGCAGGCGGTGCTGGGGCAGCACGTCCGGGTCGAAATGCACGTGCAGCGAGCGCACCCCGGGCGTGACGTCGACGATCCCCGACAGGCGCAGCGCCGCGAGCGCCTCGGACAGGGCGTGCACCCGCATCCGCAACCCCAGGTCGAGCACCATGTCGCCGTACTCGACGAGGATGTTGTCGTCGCCGCCGCGCAGGTACCCCACCTCGGGACGGTCCAGGAAAGCCGGGGTACCGGCCAGCCGGCCGCCGTCGAGCGCGGCGGGCCGCGCCACTGGCGGGACGTCGAGGGCGCGGGTGGCGGCGCCGCGCAGCTCGACCGCCGCCTCGTCGGTGACGGGGACGAACCGCACCGAATCCCCGGGCCGGATCTGCCCCATCTTCCAGCGGTGACCGGAGACGACCGTGAGCGGGCAGGCGAACCCGCCCAGGCTCGGACCGTCCGGGCCGAGCAGGATCGGGGTGTCGCCCGAGACGTTGAGCGCGCCCACCGAGTAGGGGTTGTCGTGCAGGTTCGACGGGTGCAGCCCGGCCTCGCCGCCGTCCGTCCGCGACCAGGTGGGCTTCGGGCCGTCCAGACGGATGCCGGTGCGGTTCGCGTGGGACTGCACCGTCCACGTGGTGTCGTAGAACTGGGCCAGGTCGTCCTCGGTGAAGTAGGCCGGTGCGGGCTGCGGACCCTCGGTGACGGCGAGATGCCACGTGTGGGTGAACTCCGGCCGACGGTCCACGGGTACCGGTGCCGGGGAGGCAAGCGCGCGGGACTCGGCCACACCGAGCACGTCGCCCGTGGCCACGGCCCTGCCGGTGAGGCCCCCGAAGCCGCCGAGTGTGAACGTCGAAGCGCTGCCGTGGTAGAGCGGGGCGTCGAGTCCGCCACGCACCGCGACGTAGGTGCGCAGGCCCTGCTCGGCCGGGGATCCGACGTCGAGCACGCCGCCGGCCGGCACCTCCAGGGGCTCCCACATCGGCACCGGGGTCCCGTCGACGGTGACGACGACCGGGGCACCGGTGACGCACACGAGCGTCGGGTCGGAGAACTCGAGGCGCGGGCCCTGCAACGTGCACTCCAGCGCCGGTGCCCCCTCCGGGTTGCCGACCGCGCCGTTCGCGGCGCGCATCGACAGGTCGTCCATCGGACCCGACGGCGGAATGCCGACCGCCCACAACCCGATCCGGCCGGGGAAGTCCTGCACCGTGGTCATGGTGCCCGCGCGCAGCACGTCGATGCGGTGGCCCGTCGCCCGTACCTCCCGCAGCGTCGCGGTGGTGTGGGTGGCCCCGAGCACCTGCTCCGCCGTGCAGATGCGCCGCAGCTGCGGCAGATTCGTCTGCACGCCGTACAGGTGCGTGTCGTCGAGCGCCTCGGCGAGCGCCGCGAACGCGGTGCGGCGGGACTCGCCGCGCACGATGATCTTGGCGAGCATCGGGTCGTAGAACGAACTCACCTCGGTGCCGGTGTCCACCCACGTCTCGACGCGGGTGTGGGCCGGGAACTCGACGGCGGTGAGCAGTCCGGCGCTGGGCCGGTAGTCGTGCCCCGGGTCCTCCGCGTACACGCGCGCCTCCACGGCGTGACCGAGGATGCGGGGCCCGCTGTCGGGCAGGGCGTCGAGCATCTCGGTCTCGCCCCGGCCGAGCCGCAGCATCCACTCCACCAGGTCCACGCCCGTGACCTCCTCGGTGACCGGATGCTCCACCTGCAGACGGGTGTTCATCTCGAGGAACGAGGCCTCACCGCGTTCGACGTCGTACACGAACTCCACGGTGCCGGCGGAGCGGTAGCTCACCGACGACGCGAGCCGGCGCGACGACGCGAGCAGTTCCTCGACGACCGCGTCGGGCAGGTTCGGGGCGGGCGCCTCCTCGACGACCTTCTGGTTGCGTCGCTGCAACGAGCAGTCGCGCGTACCGAGGCTGATCGTGCGGCCGCGACCGTCGCCGAACACCTGCACCTCGAGGTGGCGGGCGTGGGCGACGAACCGTTCGAGGAACACCCCCGACGAGGAGAAGTGTGCGGACGCGAGACGCTGCACCCGCTCGTACGCGTCCCGCAGTTCGCCCGGAGTGTGGCAGGCCTGCATCCCGATGCCGCCCCCGCCGCCGACGGCCTTGAGCATCACGGGGTAACCTACGGTGTCGGCGGCCGCGAGGGCGGCGTCGACGGACCCGAGCAGGCCGCTGCCCTCGACGAGCGGGACGCCGACGGCGCGTGCCGCCTCTCGCGCGGTGTGCTTGTCGCCGAAGACCCGCAGCTGCCCGGGGGTGGGCCCGATGAACGCGATGCCCGCCTTCTCGCAGGCGTCCGCGAATTCGGCGTTCTCCGAGAGGAATCCGTAGCCGGGATGGACCGCGCCGGCGCCCGCCGACAGGGCCGCCTCGATTACCAGATCCGCCCGGAGATACGACTGCGCTGCCGGGGCCGGGCCGAGACGCACGGCCATGTCCGCCATCTCGACGTGCGCGGCGGACGCGTCCGCATCCGAGTACACGGCGACGGTCTTCAGCCCCAGCGCGTGCGCCGAACGCATGATGCGGCAAGCGATCTCGCCGCGGTTGGCGACGAGCAGGGTGTCGAAAGCGAACGTCACGACAGGCTCCTTCGGTGACGGGGAAGGGGAAGGTATGGGGCGGAACGGACCTCAGTGAGCGAACGACATCGCCGACACGGCGCGGGTCACCCGGTCGAGCACCACCGCGAGGGATTCGCCGATGTGCCGGTGCAGCAGCCGGTGGGCGAGTTCGAGTTCGTCGCCGAGGACGGCATCGACGATGGCGAGATGTTCGGCGATCGACGTCTCGATCCGGCTGTTGACCATGAAGTCGTACATCCGCACGTGCCGGATCCGGGAGTTGACCGACTCGAGCGAGCCGGCCAGTTCCGCATTGCCCGACGCGGCTATCAGGGCCATGTGGAACTCCTCGTCGAGCACCACGAAACCCGGTTCCTGCTGCGGCGGGTCGGCGGACAGACGCACCCACCGTTCGCGTTCGGCGGTGAGGGCGACGCGGTCGTGCCGCACATCGGGATTGTCGATCGCGCGCGCAATGCCCTGCAGTTCGAGGGTGATCCGCAGCTCGTAGAGGTCACGGACGCGGGGAATGCTCACCGGGACCGGCGAGAATCCGAACTCCTCGCGGCGCAACAGCCCGTCCGCGCACAGCATCGCGAGCGCCTCCCGGACCGGGGTACGGGAGATCCCGAACCGCGCGGACAGTTTCGGCTCGGTCAGCCGCTCGCCGACGCGGATCGAGCCGTTCATCAGCTCGGTGCGCAGTTCCCGGTACACGCGCGTCCGCAGCGGTTGCGCCGTGGCTGTATCCGTACGTGTCGACATAGCTGTATACGCTATGGACGTCGTGTTTCGCCGAGATTGCCCGCGGTAAAGCGACGGTTAGGAAGAGCTCTCAGAAGTCCCGCTCGAGGCGCAGCACGCCGATGGTGGTGGCCAGTCCGTCGTATTGCGCTACGAGCAGGCAGAATTCGATCATCCGACGGTCGTCGAGGTGAGCGGCCAGCGCCGCCCACGTCTCGTCGCCGAGGTCTCCGGTGGCGATCAACTCGTCGACGGCTGTGAGCATCGCCCGGTGCCGCGGGCTCCAGCCGGGCGCGCCGGGTCCGTCGAGGATACGCTGCAGGATCTCGGGGGTGATGCCGGCGCGACGGCCGAGCCGGGTGTGGTGGTCCATCTCGTAGCCGCACTCGCGTAGGTGCGCCACCCGCAGGATGACCAGTTCGGATTCGAACCGGGGCAACCGCCCGAACGGCATGAGCTTGCCGGAGTAGTGCAGCCAGCCGCGGAACAGGCCGCCGGTGCGGCCCAGGGTGCTGAACAGGTGCGCGTCCTTCGTTCCCGCCGCGGTCGAGAGCACGCGCCAGACCGCCCAGTTGAGCGGGCCGAGTTCCTTGAACCGTCCGGGCCGGATGCGAGGCGACATGCCGGTCAGTCTCGCACGGCACGCGCCAATCGGGCCATCGTCCGGGCCTGCTCGGCGCGCTGCACCACCACCGCCCGTGAGGTGTCGATGTGGGCGAGGAGCTGGTCGTGGGCGTCCTCGAGACGGCCGGCGAGCACCGCCTCCGCCACACCGATGTGTTCGTCGACGGTCGCCGCGATCCGGTCGTGCGTCAGGTAGTCGAACATGCGCACGGGCCGGACCTTCGCGTTCACGGCAGCCAGCGCGTCGCACAGGGCCGGGTTGCCGGCGGCGGCCAGCAACGCCAGGTGGAACTGTTCGTCGAGGACGACGAAGCCCGCATCCGGCTCGGGGAGGTCGCGCCGCAGCGCGTACCACCGGTCGAGCTCGGCGCCGAGCACGTCCGGATCGTGGCGGATCGAGTGATCGGCCAGCGCGCGGCGGATGCCGCGCAGCTCCAACGTGGTCCGCAGCTCGTACAGGTCGGCGAGGTCGTCGAAGCGCGGCCGGTACGGGAACAGCCCCTGCTCGCGCCGCTCGACCAGACCGTCGGACACCAGCCGCGCCAGCGCCTCCCGTACCGGCGTTCGGGAGACCCCGTACTGCTCGGCGAGCCGTTCCTCGCCGAGCCGTGTGTCCGGCGGCAGAACGCCCGTCATCAGATCCGAACGCAGCGCCCGGTAGACCCGATCACGCCGCGTGCCGCCGGCGCTCATCAGATCGCCATGGCCGCGCGGACGGTGCCTGCGGCATCGGTCCCGCCGTCGCCGCTGGCGGTGATGCGTCCGGATTCGAGGACGTAGTACCGCTGCGCCGCCTGCAGGGCGAAACCGATGTGCTGCTCGACGAGCAGCACCCCGAGGTCGCCGCGCCGGCTGAGTTCGACGACGGTGCTTTCGATCTCGGCGACGACCGACGGCTGGATCCCCTCGGTGGGTTCGTCGAGGATGAGCATGCGGGGCTCGGTGATCAGGGCGCGGGCGATCGCGAGCTGCTGGCGCTGGCCTCCGGAGAGCAGACCGGCGCGCCGGTCCAGCAGTGGCACGAGGGCGGGGAACAGCTCGAGCATGTCGGCGACGAGCTGCTTGCCGCGCTTGCGTCCGTCGGCGACGACCTGCAGGTTCTCGGCGCAGGTGAGCTGCGCGAAGGACTGCTGGCCCTGGGGGACGTAGGCCAGGCCGCGGGCGACGCGCGCGGCCGGCCGCAGCGAGGTGATGTCCGCACCGTCGAGGAGGATCCGGCCGAAGGTGGTGGGCAGCAGGCCGACGGCGGCGCGCAGCAGGGTGGTCTTTCCGGCTCCGTTGTGACCCATGACGGCGACGACCCCGTCGGCGGGGACGGTCAGGGTGGCCCCGTGGATGATCTCGGTGCGGCCGTAACCGGTCCGCACGTCGACGAGCTCGAGCATCTCACGCCTCCTGTACTGCAGTGGCGGTCCCGAGGTAGACCTCCTGGACCTGCGGGTTGTTCTGCACCTGTTCGACGGTGCCGTCGGCGATCACCCTGCCGCGGGCCAGGACGGTGACGGAGGTGGCGAAGGCGCGCATGAAGTCCATGTCGTGTTCGACGACGACGACGGTGCGCTGCGCCCCGATCCGGCGCAGCAACTGCCCCGTCTCCTCGCGTTCGTCGTGGCTCATCCCGGCGACCGGCTCGTCGAGCAGCAGCACGTCGGAGTTCTGGACGAGCAGCATGCCGATCTCGAGCCACTGCTTCTGCCCGTGGGCGAGGATGCCGGCGGGCACGTCGCGCAGGCCGGTCAGGCCGATCGTCTCGAGGGCTTCCTCGATCTGCGGCAGCACGGTCGTGCGGCGGCGCAGCAGCGACCACGGGGAGCGGCCGGAGCCGGCGGCGATGTCGAGGTTCTGCAGCACCGTGAGTTGCTCGAACACCGACGCGGTCTGGAAGGTGCGGCCCACCCCGAGGCGGGCGATCTTGTGCACCTTCTTGCCGAGCAGTTCGATGCCGGACTTGGTGACCGACCCGGTGGCCGATACCAGGCCGGTGACGGCGTCGACGAGGGTGGTCTTGCCGGCGCCGTTGGGGCCGATGAGGAAGCGCAGGTCGCCCTGCAGGAGGGTCAGGTCCACGCCGTCGACGGCGGTGAAGCCGTCGAAGCTGACCCGCAGGTCGCGGATCTCGAGGTACTCGCTGGACATGCCGGCGTTGCCGCCGTAGTGGGGTTCGGTCATCTCGCCGGCTCCATCGTCGTGGTCGGTTCGGGAATCGGGCGCGCCGGGCCGGTGCGGGTGCGTCGCCGGCGCAACGTCGCCAGCCCGGCGAGGCCCGCGGGGAAGAACCCGATGACGACGATGAACAGCAGGCCCTGCGCGTAGGTCCACGCGGACGGGAAGCTCTCCGACAGCGCGGTCTGGGCCCACGCGACGCCGATGGCACCGAGGGCCGGGCCGAGCAGGGTCGTGCGTCCGCCGATGGCGACGCCGATGAGGAATGCGAGGGAGGGGACGACGCCGACGTCGGCGGGGGAGATGATGCCGACGATGGGCACGAACAGCGCCCCGGCGATGCCCGCGAAGAAGGCCGCCGTGGCGTAGGCGACGACCTTGACGTCGGCGGGGTCGTAGCCGAGGAAACGGACCCGCTCCTCCTGGTCGCGCACGGCCACGAGCAGTTCGCCGTAGCGGGAGAACATCAACTGCCGGGTGAGCGCGACGACGGCGAGCAGGACACCCGCGGCGACGAAGAACAGCATGCGCTTGTTGGCCGGGTCGGCGAGGGACAGGCCGAAGAAGCTGCGAAAGCGGTTGAGCCCGTTCGATCCTCCGATCGACTGCTGGCCGATCAGCAGGATCGCGAAGGCCGCGGTCAGGGCCTGGGACAGGATCGCGAAGTAGGCACCCTTGACGCGGCGCTTGAACACGCCGAGCCCGAGCAGCACCGCGACCAGGGCGGGCAGCACGAGGATCGCGGCGATCGTCACCAGCGGAGAGGCGAACGGCGCCCAGTAGCCGGGCAATTCGCGGATACCGGCGATCTGCATGAAGTCCGGGACGGTGTCGCCGCGCAGCCCGGCGTCGGCGATCTTCAGGTGCATCGCCATGAGGTAGGCGCCGAGGCCGAAGAAGACGCCCTGGCCGAGGGTGAGCATGCCGCCGCGGCCCCACGCGAGACCGATCCCGACGGCGACGATCGCGAAACACAGGAACTTCGCGAGCAGGTTCAGACGGAAGTCCGACAGCACGGCGGGGGCGAGGGCGAACAGAACGAGTGCGGCGAGGGCGAACCCGGCCCACGTGCGGGCCGGGCCGGGCCGGGTGAGCGCCGGAAGACGTGTCGGGGCAGGCATCAGACCAGGCTCCTTGTCTTGACCGCGAACAGGCCCTGCGGCCGGACCTGCAGGAAGATCACGATGAGCACGAAGACGATCACCTTCGCGATCGATGCGGTGGTGGAGTATTCGATGAACGAGTTGAGCAGGCCGAGTGCGACCGCCGCGATGACGGCACCCTCGATCCGTCCGAGGCCGCCGATGACGACCACCAGGAACGCATCGATCAGGTAGGACTGGCCGATGGTGGGGCTCGTGGAGCCGATCAGGGTCAGCGCCACGCCGGCCAGGCCGGCCAGGCCGGAGCCGAGGAAGAACGTGGTGATATCGGTGCGCCGCGACGAGATGCCCACCGTCTCGGCGAGGTCGCGGTTCTGCACGACGGCCCGGATGCGTCGGCCCATCGGAGTGAACTTCATCGCCGCGATCAGGATCGCCACGCACACCACGGCCAGCGCGAGGATGAACAGCCGGGTCCTGGGCACCACCGCCCCGAGGATCTCCACGCCACCGGAGAGCCACTGCGGCGCAACCACGTTGACGGCCGGTGCGCCGAAGATGTCGCGGACGGCCTGTTGCAGCAACAGGCCCACGCCGAAGGTCACCAGCAGGGTGTCGAGCGGGCGGTGGTACATGCGGCGGATGAGGGTGACCTCGAGCAGCACCCCCATCACGCCGCCGACCAGGAAACCGACGAGCAGCGACACCAGCAGGGACACCCCGGCGGCCGAGACCACCTGCTGCACCACGTACGCGGTGTAGGAGCCGGCCATGATGAACTCGCCGTGGGCCATGTTGATCACGCCCATCTGCCCGAACGTCAGCGACAGGCCCAGCGCCGCCAGCAGCAGGATCGAACCGATGCTCAGTCCCGTGAACAGCTGTCCTACAACGACATCCATGTCGCCTCCCTTCTCGTCGGCTTCCCGGTCACGATGGTCAGCTGCCGGACAGGCCGGCGGCCCAGTCGTAGCTCTCGAGGTACGGGTCCGGCTCGATCGCCCCGTTCGACTCCCACACCGTGTAGATCAGTCCGTCGCCCCGGATCTCGCCGATGCGGGCCGTCTTGGTGATGTGGTGGTTGTCCCCGTCGATCGTGACGGTGCCCTCGGGCGCGTCGAACGAGACGCCGTCGGCCGCGGCCTGCACGTCGGCGACGGCGAACGAGTCCGCCTTCTCGACGGTGTTCTTCCACAGGTACACCGACGCGTACGCGGCCTCCATCGGGTCGGAGGTGGGCTTGTTCGCACCGTACTTCGCCTTGTACGCATCGACGAACGCCGTGTTCTCGGGACCGCCCACGGTCTGGTAGTAGTTCCAGGCCGTGAGCTGGCCGGCGATGTTCTGCGCGCCGATTCCGACCACTTCCTCCTCGGCGATCGACACCGAGATCACCGGCATGTCGGCGGCGGTGAGGCCGACGTTGGAGTACTCGCGGAAGAACGCGACGTTCGAGTCGCCGTTGAGGGTGTTGAACACCGCGTCCGCGTCGGCGGTGCGGACCTTGTTGACGATCGTGGAGAAGTCGGTGGATCCGAGTGGGGTGTAGTCCTCACCCTTGATCTCGATGCCGTTGGCCTCGGCGTACGCGCGGATGATGCGGTTCGCGGTCTGCGGGAAGACGTAGTCGCTGCCCACGAGGTAGAGGGACTCGACGCCCTTCTCCTTCAGGTAGTCCAGCGCCGGCACGATCTGCTGGTTGGTGGTGGCGCCGGTGTAGAAGATGTTCGGCGACGACTCGAGGCCCTCGTACTGCACGGGGTAGTACAGCAGCGAGTTCAGGTCCTCGAACACCGGCAGCATCGCCTTGCGGCTCGACGACGTCCACCCGCCGAACACCGCGGCCACGCAGTCGGAGCTGATCAGCTTCTCGGCCTTCTCGGCGAACACCGTCGGCTCCGACGCGCCGTCCTCGGCCACGATCCGGATCTGCTTGCCGAGAACGCCGCCGTTCGCGTTGATCTCCTCGACGGCCAGCGCGATCGAATCGCGCACCGTGACCTCGGAGATCGCCATGGTGCCGGACAGCGAGTTCAGCGAACCGACCTTGATCGTGTCCCCGGAGGTGTCGACGCACGAGGCGGACCCGGCGGCGTCGGTACTGTCGGTGGCCTTGCTGCCGCAGGCGCTGAGCACGAGGCCGACGGCGGCCAGCGCGACCGGCGCGGCGACGGCGCGCCTGGCGAACGTGGATGTGGCAACTGGCATGGAGGTGCCCTTCGTCGAAGGTGGGAACCGGACGGGGCCCGGTGTATCCGGGCTGCGTATACAGCGCTGTATCCGTGGGTCCGAAGAGTAGGCGGCCGGTGTTGCGTCGGAATGTCTCGCGGTGACGAGTTCATGACGCGTGTTACGACCTCGTTGCCGAACGCGCACACCCCGAGGTAGCACCTTATCCGCACCACGAATAGCCGTCCGCGCCAGCAATTGCCGATGCGGATGCCTGGGAGTTCCGCGGTTGTTCTCAGCGACGCGATCGGGCGACGGCCCGTTCGAAGCGGGCGACGACGGTCGGGAACCGGAACAGCTCCGCCCACGTCCAGCGGACCACCTCGAAGCCGAGGTCTCGCAGCGCATCCTCGCGCAGCTTCTCGCGCCGCACCGTTTCGGCGGTGGCTCCGGGGTCGCCGGTCCCGTACTTGCCCATGCCGTCGAACTCGCCGACGATCCCGGTCTCTTCCCAGAAGAAGTCGGTCCGCGCGACGAATCGGCCCTCGCTCGTCCGGACTTCGTGCTGGAGCGCCGGGGCCGGCATTCCGGCCTGGTGGATGCGGAGCCGGCTGATCGATTCGCCGGGACTCTCGCTGCGACCGTCCAGGAACGGGACGATGCGCCGTGCCGCGCCGATTCCCGTCCGCGCCCCGGCCCGGTGAAGTGCGGCGGCCAGCGCCGGCCGCAGGCCGGGATGCCCGCGCAACGCGGAGTCCCCCGCCACCACGGCCTCCTCGGCGGTGACCGTGCGCGAGAGGTCCACGACCGTCCGCGCAGCCGAGGTGACGCGGATCCCCTCCACGGTCTCGACTTCGTCGTGGGGGAGGGCCGCGGCGTGGACGTGCTGACGCGGAGTGCGTCGACCGCCCGACGCGCGATCGCGGGTGAGGTGGATGCGGGACAGGTCGGTGCGCCAGACCGCGAAGCCGTGGACGACGGCGGCCGAGACGTGGCTGATCGCGGCGCCCTCGTGCAACCGCGCTGCGCCCGACCGGATCCGCAGCACGTGGCGTGCCACGTCGTCGAGTTGCCCGGCGTCCTCTCGCTCGAGGTACACGCCGGGCACGATGCGTTCGAGACGACCCGTACGGATTCCTCGGCGTAGTTCGGCGTCGGTGATCCCGGTTGCGAGGACGGCAGGACGCAGCAGTGGCGTGGGTTCGCTCATACGGGGAGCGTGCCCGAATACCGGCGCTGCGTCCGCGAGCCGCGGGCGGGAGGCGGCGATCTGTGGATGAATAGTCCGCCTGTGGACAGAGTATCCGCGAACGTCGCAGTCAGCCGCGCACGCAATTGCTTTCGCGCACGGCGAATACGTGCGCGGGTGTTACTTGATGAGGTAGGGGGACACCGAGCTCTGGTGCTCGTTGATGACGAGTTCCTTGCCCAGCGGGGGGAATGCGCGCTGCGGGCAGTTCAGACGCTCGCACACTCGGCAGCCGGAACCGATGGGGGTGCCCGGGTTGGCGTCGCTGAGGTCGAGTCCGTCGGCGTAGACGAGGCGGTGGGCGTGGCGCAGTTCGCAGCCGAGGCCGATCGCGAAGGTCTTCGACGGCTGCCCGTAGCGGGCGGCGCGGCGTTCGACCGTGCGCGCGACCCACAGGTAGCGACGTCCGTCGGGCATCTGGGCGAGCTGGGTCATGATCTTGCCCGGGTACGCGAACGTCTCGTACACGTTCCACAGGGGACAGGTGCCGCCGCTGGTGGAGAAGTGGAAGCCGGTGGCGGACTGGCGCTTGGACATGTTGCCCGCCCGGTCCACGCGGACGAACGAGAACGGCACGCCGCGCAGCTTCGGCCGCTGCAGGGTCGACAGCCGGTGGGCGATGGTCTCGTAGCTGACCGCGTAGAAGGCGGAGAGCCGCTCGACGTCGTATCGGAAGTCCTCGGCCATCTCGTGGAACTGCGCGTACGGCAGCATGATCGCCGCGGCGAAGTAGTTGGCGAGGCCGTGGCGGGCCAGGGCGAGGGAGGCCTCGCTGGTGAACGCGCCCTCGGCGACCAGCTTCTCGATCAGCTCCCCGCACTCGAGGTAGGCGAGCTCGGTGGCGAGCTTGAACACCTGCTGGCCGCCCGACAGTCGCGCGGAGATCTCGAGGGTGCGCGTGGCGGGGTCGAACCGGTGCAGGACGTTCTCGCCGAGGTCGACGCGACGGACGAGCTGCACGTCGTGCACCGTCTCCATGCGCTTGATGATGCCGCCGGAGATGTCGCCGCGATGGAAGCGGATCCGGGTGGCGAGTTCCTCGGCGGCGGTGTCGAGGTCGTGCAGGTAGTTCTGCCGCTGGTAGAAGTAGTCGCGGACCTCCTCGTGCGGCATGGTGATGGTGCCGGTGCCGCTGCCGTCGCTGTACCGGTCCTCGGTGGCGGCGGCGAGTTGCGCGGTGGTGTTGCGGAATCGCCGGTGCATGTTGACCATGGCCCGTGCCAGCCCGGGGTGGGCCGACACCATCGCGGCGATCTCCTGGGCGTCGGCGTCGATGCCCATCTCCTGGTCGAGAGCCACCTCTCGCATCTCGGCGATGAGCCGGGTGTCGTCCTGGGACGAGAAGAACGTGGTGTCGACCCCGAAGACCTCGCTGATGCGCAGCAGGACCGGAACCGTGAGCGGCCGCACGTCGTGCTCGATCTGGTTGAGGTAGCTGGCCGAGATCTCCAGGGTCTTGGCCAGTGCTGCCTGGCTCAGTCCCCGCTCGGTCCGCAGCTGGCGCAGGCGGGCGCCGACGAACGTCTTTGGCATCACCCCAGCGTACGAGCGTCTACACAGCTTTGCAACGGCGGATTCGCAACGTTAGCTCTCCTCGAGTCCCAGCCAGGATCCGGGCGCGAAGGCCTCGTAGTGGACGGCGTCGGGCGACACCCCCGCAGCGAGCAGCGTCTGCCGGATCGACCGCATGAACGGGACCGGACCGCACACGTAGACCTGCGGGTCGGCCGGCAACTCGACCCCGTCGAGCGGGGAGTGGCCGTCCTCGCGGAGTTCCTCGAACTCGGAGTAGCGGGTCTGCATGCGGGCCCGCGGCAGGCGATCGACCAGGGCCTGCGTCTCCGCGCGGCGGGCATGGTCGTAGGGGGAGCGGTCGACGTGCACGACGAGAACCTCGCGCTCGGATCGGTGCGCCGCCAGGTGCTGCAGCGCCGCGAGCGTCGGGGTGATGCCGATGCCGGCCGAGATCAGCACCAGGGGATCGTCGCCGTCCTCGACGACGAGACTGCCGAACGGATGGGAGACGACGAGTTCGGTGCCGATGCCGACGCCCCCGGCGAGGAACGGGGAGACGATCCCGCCCCGGACCCGCTTGACGGTGACGGCCCACTCGCCCGGGACGTGGCTGCGCACGAGCGTGTACTGGCGGATCTGGCGGGTGCCGTCACCCAGCGTGGTGGCGACGGAGATGTACTGTCCGGGAAGGAAATCCGGCAGCGGGGTGCCGTCGGGGGAGCGCAGCGTCAGCGTCGCGACCTCGGCGCCGTCGAACTGGACGTCGCTGACCACGACGACGCGCCAGATCTGACCGGGCCGGACCCCGGCCTTGTCGTAGAGGGCTGCCTCCTGCTCGATGAGCGAGTTGGCCATCAACGTGTAGACCTCGCGCCAGGCCGCGGCGACCTCGGGGGTGACCGCGTCGCCGAGCACCTCGGCGATCGCGGCGAACAGCTGGTGCCGCACCACCTCGTAGTGGGGCGCCTGGACGCCGAGCGAAGCATGCTTGGCGGCGATCCGGGCCATGATCGCGTCGATGTCCGCGGCGTCCTCGGTGACCAGGAGCGTCGCGAACGCGGCGACCGAGCTGGCGAGTGCCTTCTGCTGCTCCCGGTTCTCCTGGTTGGTGCGGTTGAACAGGTCGGTCCGCAGCGAAGGCGCGGCCGCGAAGAGCTTGTCGTAGAACAGTTCGGAGATCCGGCCGATATGGGCGCCGACGATCGGCAGGGTGGCCTCGATCACCGGCTTCGATGTGGCGGAAAGGATGGCGCCCTCCTCGACTCGTGTGCGAGTGGGGAGTGGGCACGCCCGATCGGCGTGACCGGCCCCGACTGATCAACGCGCACATGGTAGACGAGCGATCTCGAGCCCCCCACCGATTCGACCGGCGCGACTTCCCGATTTGCCGGAGTGCACCTTGTGAGACTGATCACAATCGCGACGGCATCTCTTGCTCCTGTGGCTGGTGGGCTCGCGTTCGGGGGTTTCGTGACCCGCGCCCGGCCGAGGCGCCGGCGCGGACAATGCCGAGGTAGTTGCTACCGGCGGGTAGCTCGGGGCTCGGCGGCCGCGTTCGTTGGACGCCCCGAACATTTACAACCTTTGCAAGGGTGTGGGAAAACCTAGCGAAGATTGGCATTAGCAACAGGTAGACGGCACTTTCCGGGTGTGTCATTGTCGAGTGGTACATCCGAAAGGTCCGCGAAGGATGTGAAGTAGTACGCACGTACTGCAGAGCTTCCGGCGCGGATCAGATCTAGAGAGTGGAGCTTAGATGTCGACCACCGGCACCCC
Source organism: Rhodococcus sp. DMF-1 (assembly GCF_021441945.1). Lineage (NCBI taxonomy): Bacteria > Bacillati > Actinomycetota > Actinomycetes > Mycobacteriales > Nocardiaceae > Rhodococcus > Rhodococcus sp. DMF-1. Next base: position 3,014,231 of record NZ_CP090442.1, on the reverse strand, counting down.
GAGGACCGCTGAGGAAATCCAGAAGGATTGGGACACCAACCCGCGCTGGAAGGGGATCACCCGCAACTACACGGCCGAGCAGGTCGCGAAGCTGCAGGGCACCGTCGTCGAGGAAGCCACCCTCGCCCGCCGCGGCTCGGAGATTCTGTGGGACCTCGTGAACAACGAGGACTACATCAACTCGCTGGGCGCCCTCACCGGCAACCAGGCCGTGCAGCAGGTCCGCGCCGGCCTCAAGGCCATCTACCTGTCCGGCTGGCAGGTCGCCGGCGACGCGAACCTGTCCGGCCACACCTACCCGGACCAGTCGCTGTACCCGGCGAACTCGGTGCCGCAGGTCGTCCGCCGCATCAACAACGCGCTGCTGCGCGCCGACGAGATCGCCAAGATCGAGGGCGACACCTCCGTCGAGAACTGGCTCGCCCCGATCGTCGCCGACGGTGAGGCCGGCTTCGGTGGCGCGCTCAACGTCTACGAGCTGCAGAAGGCGATGATCGCGGCCGGTGTCGCCGGTTCGCACTGGGAGGACCAGCTCGCGTCGGAGAAGAAGTGCGGCCACCTCGGTGGCAAGGTGCTCATCCCGACCCAGCAGCACATCCGCACCCTGACCTCGGCTCGCCTCGCGGCCGACGTCGCCGACGTCCCGACGGTCGTCATCGCCCGCACCGACGCCGAGGCCGCCACGCTGCTGACCTCCGACGTCGACGAGCGTGACCGCGAGTTCCTCGACGGCACCCGCACCGCCGAAGGCTTCTACGGCGTCAAGAACGGGATCGAGCCCTGCATCGCGCGCGCCAAGGCGTACGCGCCGTACTCCGATCTGATCTGGATGGAGACCGGCGTGCCGGACCTCGAGGTCGCCAAGAAGTTCGCCGAGGCCGTCCGTGGCGAGTTCCCGGACCAGCTGCTGGCCTACAACTGCTCGCCGTCCTTCAACTGGAAGGCGCACCTGGACGACGCGACCATCGCGAAGTTCCAGAAGGAGCTCGGCGCGATGGGCTTCAAGTTCCAGTTCATCACCCTCGCCGGCTTCCACTCGCTGAACTACGGCATGTTCGACCTGGCCCACGGCTACGCCCGCCAGGGCATGACCGCCTTCGTCGACCTGCAGGAGCGCGAGTTCAAGGCGGCCGAGGAGCGCGGCTTCACCGCCATCAAGCACCAGCGTGAGGTCGGCGCCGGCTACTTCGACGCCATCGCCACCACCGTCGACCCGAACACCTCCACGGCTGCCCTGAAGGGCTCCACCGAGGAGGGCCAGTTCCACTAGGAACCGGCAACGGATGCAGGCGCGGCGGGATCTCGGACGACCAGGTCCCGCCGCGGCCGTATCCACCCTCTGTCGAAAACCACCTTCACGACCCCCACATGACGAGTAGGAGCTGACGTGACCAGCGAAAAGATTCAGCGCGTCGGCGTGATCGGCGCCGGGATGATGGGCGCAGGTATCGCCGAGGTGTGCGCGCGCGCTCATGTCGACGTACTTGTGTACGAGCAGACCCGCGAGCTCGCGGCTGCCGGGCGTGCCCGCATCCTCCGGTCCCTCGACCGCGGTGTCAGCAGCGGCAAGATCACCGAACGGGAGCGTGAGCAGGCCGCCTGGCGGCTGCGCTTCACCTCCGACCTCGGCGACTTCGCCGATCGCCAGCTCGTCGTGGAGGCGGTCGTCGAGGACGAGAAGGTCAAGGCCGAGATCTTCGCGGAACTCGACAAGATCGTCACGGATCCGAATGCGGTGCTGGCGTCCAACACCTCGTCGATCCCGATCATGAAGCTGGGCATCGCCACCACCCGGCCCGAGCGGGTCATCGGCATGCACTTCTTCAACCCGGTTCCGGTGCTGCCGCTGGTCGAGCTCGTCACCACGCTCAAGACCAGCCCCGCGGTCTCCCAGCGCGCGGAGGCCTTCGCCTCCGAGGTGCTCGGCAAGCAGGTCGTCCGGTCCTCCGACCGGGCCGGCTTCATCGCCAACGCGCTGCTCGTGCCCTACCTGCTGTCGGCGATCCGGATGGTCGAATCCGGCTTCGCCACCAAGGAGGACATCGACAAGGCGATGGTTCTCGGATGTGCGCACCCGATGGGTCCGCTCGCCCTGACCGACCTGGTGGGTCTGGACACGGTCAAGTCGATCGCCGACTCGATGTACGGGGAGTTCAAGGAGCCGCTCTACTCGGCTCCGCCGCTCCTGCTGCGTATGGTCGAGGCGGGCCTCGTCGGCAAGAAGTCGGGCGCCGGCTTCTACGAGTATGCCGACAACGGTCGTGCCGCCAAGAAAGTCAGCTAGGTAGGTAGCACCACACCGCATCTCGGCGCCCGTGTGCCGACAGCACAGCCGTTGCGCTGGCTGTCGGGGCACGGGCGCGAGGTGCATCGAGGGAAAGGTCGACCCCTGATGGCCAGCAATGCAGACGGATACGGCTCCAGCATTCTCGGGTATCCGCGCATCGGACCCCGCCGTGAGCTCAAGCGTGCGCTCGAGGCCTACTGGCACGGGACCGGCACGCGCGACGAGCTCGTCGCCGTGGCCCGCGAGATCCAGGAGTCCACCTGGAGCGAACTCGCCGCCACCGGACTCACCCAGGTGCCGGGCAACACGTTCTCCTACTACGATCACGTGCTCGACAACGCACTGCTGTTCGGTGCGATCCCCGAGCGGTTCCGTCCGCTCGTCGGCGAGCTCGATCCGCTCGACTTCTACTTCACGCTGTGCCGGGGCCGTGAGGACTTCCCGCCGCTCGAGCTGGTCCGCTGGTTCGGCAGCAACTACCACTACCGGCAGCCCGAGCTCGACGAGACCACCACCTTCGCGTTGAACTCGGCGGCGGTCCTCGACGAGTTCGAGCGCGCCAAGGCCCGTGGCATCGAGCTGCGGCCGGTCGTGCTCGGCCCGATGTCCCTGCTGCTGCTGTCCAAGGTCTCGGAGACGTCGGAGCAGGACGGGTTCTCCACGCTCGATCTGCTCGACCGGCTGCTGCCGGAATACGAGAAGCTGTTCGCGGAGCTCGCGCGCGCCGGCGCCTGGTGCGTGCAGCTCGACGAGCCGTCCTTCACCGAGGATCGCACCCCGCAGGAGCTCGAGGCGTTCGCGCGCGCCTACGACACCCTCTCCCACGCACCGCTGCGCCCGCGCCTGCTCGTCACCGGTCCCTACGGTCACCTCGGCGAGGCGCTGCCCCTCCTCGCTGCCACCAAGGTCGAGGCCATCGGTCTCGACCTGGTCAACGGCCGGATGAGCGCGGAGGAGCTGGCCGCGGTGCCGGGACTCAAGCGCAAACGCATCTACGCCGGGGTCGTCGACGGCCGCAACGTGTGGAAGGCCGACCGGCACCGCACGCTCGAATACCTGAGCAGCCTCGCCGCCGTGGCGCCCGACCTGGTGGTCTCCACGTCGTGCTCGCTGCTGCACGTGCCCTACGACGTGCTCGCCGAGTACGACATCCCGGGCGACGTGGCGGACCGGCTGGCGTTCGCCAAACAGAAGGTGGGAGAGGTGGTCTCGCTCGCCAAGGCACTGACCACCGGGGCGGAGGAGCGGTGGCGCAAGCCGCCGACCTCGGTGCACTTCAAGCAGAAGCACACGATCCGCGCGCGCGTCAACGCCCTGCGACCCGAACACCGCCGCCGGGTCCCGTACGAGGAGCGCCGCGCCGCGCAGCAGGAGCGCCTGAAGCTGCCCCCGGTGCCGGCGACCACACTGGGGTCGTTCCCGCAGACGGCCGAGGTCCGCAAGGCTCGCTACGAGCTGGGCGAGGGCCGCATGTCGTGGGACGACTACGTCAAGCGCATCCAGGAGGAGATCGAGTCCACCATCCGGTTGCAGGAGGACATCGGTCTCGACGTGCTCGTCCACGGCGAGCACGAGCGCAACGACATGATCCAGTACTTCGCCGAACTGCTCGAGGGCTTCGCCACGACGCACTTCGGCTGGGTGCAGGCCTACGGTTCGCGGTGCACGCGTCCGCCGATCCTCTACGGCGACATCGTGCGGCCGAAGCCGATGACGGTGGAATGGATCGCGTTCGCGCAGTCGCTGACCGACAAGCCGGTCAAGGGCATGCTCACCGGCCCGGTCACGATGCTGGCACGGTCGTACGTGCGGCAGGACCAGCCGCTGCACGAGACGGCCGACCAGCTGGCGCTGGCGATCCGCGACGAGATCGCCGATCTCGAGCGGGCCGGCATCGCGATCATCCAGGTCGACGAGCCCGCGATCCGGGAACTGCTGCCCTTGCGGCAGGACGGCCGGGCCGAGTACCTGGACTGGGCGGTCGACGCATTCCGGCTCGCGACCGGCGGCGCCAAGCCCGAGACGCAGATCCACACGCACCTGACCTACTCCGGTCAGGCGTCGGTGGTCGACGCGATCGCACGGCTCGACGCGGACGTCACGGCGATCGTCGCGACCCGTTCGATCCGCTGGGTGCTCGAGGCCATCAAGGACAAGGCGCTCACCCACGGTGTCGGGCCCGGGGTCTACGAGAGCCGATCGGCACGCATTCCCGACATCGACGAACTCGACGAATTGCTCAGCACCGCTGCGGAGTCCGTCGAACTCGACCGGTTGTGGGCCAATCCGGACGGTGGGCTCAAGACCCGGCACTACTGGCAGCTCGAGCCGTCGCTGCGCAACCTGGTCGCCGCCGCACGTCGACTGCGGCGCCGGGCCGCCGGACGGTAACCGCCGGCGCGCACCCGCGAGCAGCCCCGCGGGTGCGCGTCGTCGCGCCGGCAGGTAGGCATGAACGCATGACTACCGTTGCTGCGTACGCCGCCACCGCGGCGGACGCTCCCCTCGTCAAGACCACCATCGAGCGGCGCGAGCTCGGTCCCCTCGACGTGCTCGTCGAGATCCGGTACGCCGGGATCTGCCATTCCGACATCCACACCGCCCGCAACGAATGGGGCGGCACCCGTTACCCCGTCGTTCCCGGTCACGAGATCGTCGGGGTGGTGAGCGCTGTCGGCGCCGAGGTCACCAGGCATGCTGTCGGCGACCGGGTCGGTGTCGGCTGCTTCGTCGACTCGTGCCTCGAGTGTGAGGCGTGTACCAGCGGCGACGAGCAGTACTGCGCCGGCCGGGTCACCGGCACCTACAACGCGGTCGGCCGCGACGGCGAGGTGACCCAGGGCGGATACTCCACCCATATCGTCGTCACCGAACACTTCGTCCTGAAGATCCCCGACGGCCTCGAGCTCGATGCGGCGGCGCCGCTGCTCTGCGCGGGCATCACCCTGTACTCCCCGCTCCGGCACTGGGGCGCCGGGCCGGGCAGGAAGGTCGCCGTCATCGGCATGGGCGGTCTCGGTCACGTCGGCGTGAAGATCGCCGCGGCGATGGGTGCCGAGGTGACCGTGCTGGGGCATTCACTGGCCAAGCGGGAGGACGGGCTGCGCTTCGGAGCCGTGGACTACCGCGCCATGACCGATCCGCAGACCTTCGTGGATCTGCGGGGCACGTTCGACCTGATCGTCAACACCGTATCGGTGAACCTCGACATGGATGCCTACCTGTCGCTGCTCGCCCGCAACGGCACCCTCGTCGAGTTGGGTCTGCCCGAACACCCCATCACGGTCCGGGCGTTCTCGCTCGCCCGGAACCGCCGCAGTCTCGCCGGCTCCATGGTCGGCGGGATCCCGCAGACGCAGGAGATGCTCGACTTCTGTGCCGAACACGGGATCGGCGCCGAGATCGAGGTCGTCTCGGCCGACCGGATCGACGAGGCGTACGACCGCGTCGTCGCGAGCGACGTGCGCTACCGATTCGTCATCGACGCCACCACCATCTGAGCCGTCCGGCAGGTGTGAGACTGCGACGGCCGGGTACTCCCGCCTCGTACCTCGACACGTGGAGGAAATGTGAAGAAGGCGTTGTACCGGCCCGTGAGCCTCGTAGTCAGTTCCCTGGCGGGTGTGGCCGCCGGAATGGTGTTCCGGAAGGTGTGGGCGCTCGGTGCCGGCCAGGAGGATCCGCCCGAGGCCATGGACAGCCGCTTCGGGTGGCGTGAGGTGCTGGTCTCCGCCGCCGTGCAGGGTGCGATCTTCGGTGCGGTGAGCGCGGCGGCGAACCGCGCGAGCGCGGTCGGCTTCCGCCGCGTCACCGGCACCTGGCCCGGAAAGGAATGACCCGGGGGACGGGCACGCGACTCGCGGTCCTAGAAGCCCTCGCCCAGTTGTTCACGCAGCTGGGCGAGGGTTTTCGTCAGCAGCCGTGACACGTGCATCTGGGACACGCCGACCCGTTCGGCGATCTGGGTCTGGGTCATGTTCCCGAAGAAGCGCAGCAGCACGACCGTGCGCTCGCGTTCCGGCAGGGCGGCGAGCAGCGGACGCAGCGCTTCGTGGTTCTCCACGTGCGCGAGCGCGGCGTCGTAGTCGCCGAGGGTGTCCGCCAGGGTGACGCCGTCGTCCCCGGCCGGGGCCGGTCGGTCGACCGAGACCGCCTGGTAGGCGTTGCCGGCGACGAGGCCTTCCGCGACCTCTTCGGGATCGAGGCCCAGTTCCGCGGCGAGTTCGGCCGCCGTGGGGGCACGGCCGAGGCGCTGCGACAGCTCCCCGGTCGCCTTGCTCAGCGCCAGGTGCATCTCCTTCATGCGGCGCGGGACGCGCACCGCCCACCCGGCGTCGCGGAAGTGGCGGCGCACCTCGCCCATGATGGTCGGAACCGCGAAGGACACGAAGTCCGAGCCTCGCTCGGGATCGAACCGGTCCACGGCGTTGACCAGGCCGAGGCGGGCGACCTGGAGGAGGTCGTCGAATGCCTCGCCGCGGCCGTCGAATCGGCGGGCGATGTGTTCCGCGAGTGGCAGGCACCGTTCGACCAGGCTGTCCCGCATGGTTCCGCGGGCGGGATCGTCCTCGCCGAGCGTCGTCATCTCCTCGAAAAGGGGGATGACGTCGGCGTATTCGTCGGCGGCTCGGCCGCTGCGCCGTTGGGCGCCGGTCCCCGTCACAGAACAGCGCTGCTGTCGGTCAGGGACACGTCGATGGTGGTGACAGACCCCTCGTCGGTCTCGTCCACCTTCACGTCGACGGAGTCGGCGAGCGCATTGAGCACGTGCCATCCGAAGGTCCGCGAGTCCGCCGTCAGTCCGCCGTCGACCGTGAGGGCGGACGCGCTGATCCGCAGTGCAGGCGGCATCGCCTGGAACCGGCACGACAACGTCGCACCTTCCGGCGCGCGGGTGATGAGCCGGGTGCCCGCCTCGTCGATCGCAAGCTTGACGTCGGCCACCGCGTCGAGGTCGAAACCCTGCTGGATGGCGATGGCGGCAGCGACCGCGCGCAGCACGGGAAGCTGGCCTGGTTCTGCGCGTACCCGCAACTCCACTACGGGATGGGTGCGTTCGAGGGCCGGATCGATCGATGCCGTGTTCGCCATGTGTGTTGTGTCTCCGTTGCGGCAGGTTGAGGGCCCGGGCGAGCGGGTGTTCCTGGCGAGACTACCCGCGACGCGGTGTTCTCAATCATGCGGAAGCGGCCCCCGGCCGGACGCATCGGGTCCGGCAGATCGGCTCTTTGCAGTGCCGCAGCGGCTGCCGTAGGGTGTCAGTGAGGTTGAGCACACAGCCTGACTCGGAGGTGCCGCATACCTGCGGAGACCGGTGTCGGTGCGGTCCCGCTCTGTCGACGCTTCCATCCTCTTCCGAAGATGGGAAGCTCATGACTGTCGCTACTCAACGCAAAGTCACATCGCTGTGGGTCACCCGTTCGGATCGGTCGTCGACCCCCTTCGCCTCGACCGGTGCCGATTTCTCCACCGAGAGAATCAGTTCCGCTCTCGTCCGGGTCGCTGTGGCGGGCGAACTCGACCTTCGCAACGCGCCCGCGTTGTGCAGCTACGCGGGCGCCCGGCTGCACACCTCGTCGCGTCTGGTGCTCGACCTGTCGGAGGTGGAGTTCTTCGGCTCGGCAGGACTGACCGTGTTCGAGGAACTCGACACCCTGGCCCGGCATCGGAGCTCTCGGTGGGCGCTCGTGGGCGGACGGGCGGTGAACCGGCTGCTGCGGGTGCTCGGCGAACCGGTCCACGCGCATGCCACGCTCGAGAGCGCGATCCACGCCCTGCGAGTGCCGGCCTGATCCGTACTCGCCCTGATGCGCCGACGCGACGTTGCGTCCGAGCCCCGGCTCGCTCGACTGCGGATCAGGCAGGTTTCGGGGGCTTCGGGCGACGGTTACCGCGCGGATCGACCGCCAGGACGAGCAACAGCACGCCCAGGGCCAGGTGCAACCAGTTGTCGGCCGCGTTGACCGGCACCACGTTGACACGGCTGTCGTGTCCGACCACCATGCCGAACGCCGACAACGCCAGGTATCCGGCACCACCCGCGATCAGGTAGATGCGCGACGCACGCACCTTGCGGGCGGCCAGGATTCCCACCGCGCCGTAGGCGAGGTGCAGCAGGTTGTGGGCGATCGAGACCCGGAACAGGCCCAGCAGATGGGCGTGCGACTCCTGTCCCGCGAGCGTCATCGAGTCGTACCCGCTGGTCAGGCCGGGCACGAATCCGAGCGCCCCGATGAGGAGAAACACGATGCCGACCGCGAAGGCATAGCCCTGGACCCGGGTGCGCTGCACCCTGGGATACGGACTGGGTCGGATCATCGTTCCTCCATCGGGGTGCGCGGGGCGCCGCGCCCCGGGACGGAGGAATAGCCCGGGCGGGTGTTCCCGAAACACGCCCGGCGGGCGTCCTCGCCGGCTCACCCCGTGACGAGGACGCCGGACGAGATCGTCCCGTACACCAGGGTCAGGATCATCAGCCCCCAGCCCGTGCCGTGCCAGATCGGCCATGTCCCGCCCGAGCGCCACACCCGGTAGGTCTGCACGAATGCGCCGACCGCGCCGAGGAGCAGGATCGCCGTGGGGCCGAGGGCCAGGACCAGCCGTGCCGGGTCGGTGCACACGAGGAACTCCTCGTCGGCGCACCGGTCACCGTTCGCGGCGGCCCAGATCACCACCGCCGCCATCAGCAGCAGGGCCGCGACCACGACGACGGCCGCATAGCGCACCGCCGAGCGCGCGGTGCGGGGATCCCGCCATCGCTTCTCCACATCCTGTGTCACACTGTCTCCTCATGCTCGGTCGGTGAGCGCACTCTGCCCCGATTGCCGGGCGCAGTGGGCGCAGCAGAACATGGTGCCGTCGGCTTCGACGCCGTGGCCGAGAATGCGGCAACCGCAGTGCGCGCACTGCGGCGCCATCGCCTGTGCCGCACATTCGAAACTGTCGAATGTGCCGGAGACGTCGCCTCGGGTCACGGTGAAGGTCTTGTCGTAGTCGTTGCCGCACGTATCGCACGTGGTCATCACGGTCCTCCTCTCCGGATGTCCGGTCCTGTGGATCGGGTGCCCGGCGCCCGGACCCCTCAAACTGCTCGTCGTCGCCGGCCCTCCACGCCCGTCGTCACCCGGCCGTTTGGCCGGAGACGGTGCGGGAATTCTCCGAGGGATGGGGTGCCCGCTGCGGTCGCGAACCCGTCGGTTCCGGGGTCACCGGCCGCCGAGAGAAAGGAGTGGGTGATGAACGCACCCGATCCGCGCAACATCCCCGATCCGCAGGCACATTCCGGTACCGATCCCGATCCTGCCCGCACACCCGATCTGGAGCCCGGCGGCGGGGTGGCACCGGGGTCGACGCCGCCGGACTCGGGAACCACCTCCGGACTGTCGGCGCCCGAGCCGCGCACTCGGAACAACTTTCCGCCCACCGGCGTCCTCGCGATCGGTGCGGTCGCGCTGATCGTCGTTCTCTTCCTCGTGGTGATCGTGGGAATTCTGCTGTAGGCGGCGCAGGTTCGGCTGCCGCACGCGCGCGTGGTTTGCCGGAGTCCGCCGAGGGTATTCCTGGCTCGCAAGCGAGGAACGCCGACGAGGGAGAGTCGCACGGCAGAGAACACGAGCGGACCGAGCGAAGGCGTGAAGGGCGTCGTCGAAGACGTCAAGGGAAAGGCCAAGGAGGCGGCCGGCGCCGTCGCCGGCAACGACGAGCTCACCCGGGAGGGGCGGGCCCAGCAGGACAAGGCGGACAGCCAGCGCGAGGCCGCGAAGAAGGAAGCCGAGGCCGAGAAGGCCCGCGCCGACGCCGACGTGGACGAAGCACGGCAGCGCTCGCATCAGCAGTGACGGGGAGCGGCCCCCGGGTCGCGCCCGTCGTTCGTCCCACGACCCGGGGGCCGCTCGGCTCCCGGGTCTTCGTCCCTAGGAGCAATGATGCGCATTCTGACGTTCGTGGTGCTGGTGTGGCTGGTGATCGGAGCGGTTGCGGCGGGCCAGCGCGGATACTTCACGGAAGCCGAACAGAACTGCGCCGACTTCGCCACCGTCGCGGTGACGGTGATCGCGGGACCGCTGAACTACGCCGGGGTCAATCCGAAGGTGGAGTGCGAGCTTCCGCAGCCGAGTCCGTGACCGGACCTGGAGGCGTCTGCACAGACGGGACGCGCTCGTGCACGGTCATGAGCAGATGGTCGAACTCGTTGCGGAACGTCGTCGGTACGTCGAGTCCGGTGGAGACGTCCCGGACGAGCTGCTCGGCGAGCGCGCGGAGCTTGACATTCGACTCCTGCGACCGCCAGGCGAGGATCTCGAAGGCGTGATCCGCCTGGATCCGGTAGACCGCCATGATCATGCCCTTGGCCTGTTCGATGACGGCACGGTCGTGCGCGAGTGCCGAGACCGCCTCGTCGACGCCCTCGCGGACCTCGTCCTCGTACGCGTCGGACAGGTCCACATAGAACCCGGCCGTGCCGACGATCCGTCCGCACTCGTCCAGCAGACGGTCGGCGACCACGACCACCGGCCGGACCTTGCCGTGCGCATCGACGATGCGGTGCCGGCCGCTGAACGGCTCGCCGTTGCGCTGCATGGCGCCCAGCAGGGCTGCGACCTGGACCTTGTCGTCGGGGTGCTTGTGCTTCAGCAGCAGTTCGGTGGTCGGCCGTACGGTCCCGGGGGTGTACCCGTGCATCCGTGCCACGTCGTCCGACCATTCCCACGTGTCGTCGCCGATCAGATAGCGGAAACTGCCGACCCGCTGCGGCTTCACACTCGCGAACACCTGTTCGAAGGCGTCGCCCGCCCTCGTGTCGCTGATGCGCGTGCTCGGTTCACTCACGCACCGATTATGCCCCCGGAAGCGCGCACGACCGCCGGGGTCGCATGGGGGGACCCGAGCTAACCGGCGCGCTGCTCCGCGTTCGCGAACACCTCGACGAGGGTCGTGCAGAACGCGGGCAGATCCTTCGGATTGCGGCTCGACACCAGGTTCCCGTCGACGACCACCTCCTCGTCGACCACGTTTCCGCCCGCGTTGCGGATATCCGTGCGGACACTCGGGTAGGACGTCAGGGTCCGTCCCCGGACCACGTCGGCCTCGACCAGCGTCCAGGGGCCGTGACAGATCACCGCGACGGGCCGGCCCGACTCGACGAAGTCCCGTACGAACGCCACGGCGGTGGAGTCCTGGCGCAGGTGATCGGGGTTGGTGGTGCCACCGGGCAGGATCAGCGCGTCGAAGTCCGACACCGACGCCTCCTGCACCGCCTGGTCGACCCGGTATCTTCCGGCCGCGTTCACGTCGGACTTCATGGCCTGGATCTCGCCGGGTTCGAGCGACAGCAGGCGCACCGTACCGCCCGCTTCCTCGACCGCGCGCCGCGGCTCCACCAGCTCGACCTCCTCGACACCGTTCGTGGCGAGGACGGCCACGGTGCGTCCCGCCAGCCGGCCGTTTCCTGGATCACTCATCGCCGAGTTGTCCTTTCGTCGTGGTTCACCGGTCGCGTACCCGACGCCGGCAACGGGGAAACGTCACTCCCGCGGCAGGTCCCGGGTGGCGGGACCCTCGAGCAGGCCCCCGTCCGCGGCGAAGCGGGAGCCGTGCAGCGGACAGTCCCAGGAGGCTTCGGCATCGTTCCACCGCAGCACACCGCCCAGGTGCGGGCACACCGCGGAGACCCGGTGCGTGGTGCCGTCCACGGTGCACACCCCGACCGGGCGGAGCTTGTCCCGGCGAACCTCGCCGCTGCCGTCGGGCGGCGGCGCGCCGTCCCCGGACAACTCGGCACGCATCCATCCGCGCGTCATCTCCACCGCCACGGCGGCATTGAGACGGGTCGCGGCCGGGAGGTCGAAAACCTGCGTGGGATTCCAGGACTGGAACGCCGATCCCCACTCCGGGGCCGCCTCGCCGAGGATGCGGTCCGCCAGCAACCGGGCCGCAGCCACCCCGTTCGTCATTCCCCACTTGCCGTACCCGGTCCCCACGAGCAACCGGTCGTTTCCGGGTAGCAGCGGACCCACGTACGGCAGATGGTCGAGCGTCGAATAGTCCTGCGCCGACCAGCGTGCCACGGTCTTCGCGCCGGGGAAGTGGCGGCCCGTCCACGCGACGAGATCGTCCGCGGCGCCGCGATGATCGTGTGCCCGCCCGACGGTGTGCCCGTTGCCGCCCACGAGGAAGTACTGCCCCCCGTACGCCGTGCGCAGCGAGCGCGTCGGCGAATCCACGGACAGGTACATGCCGCTCGGGACGTCGCCCGGCACTTCGAATGCGGCCGCATACGACCGTTGGGGCTCGAGGCGGGCGAAGAATCCGCCGCGATCGAGGATCGGTGTCCCCGTTGCGAGCACGATGTGCCCGGCCCGCACCTCGCCGCGATCGGTGACGGCCACGCATCCGTTCCGGTCCGAGCGGACCTTCCGGACCCGACAGCCGGTGAACAGCGCGCCACCGCGTTCCCGGAATTCCCGGACCAGTTCGTGCAGCAACGGCATCGGATCGATCTGCGACTGGTCCGCCAGCGTCACCGCGGCGGCCACGGGGTACGGCAGTTCCGTCTCGGTCGTCATGCGGGCGTCGAGCCCGGCGGCGCGGCAGGCCTCGTACTCGGCGCGCACCGTGGCGGCGCCCTCCTCCCCGGCGCTGTAGGTGAAGGCCGCCGCGGATTCGATCGGCAGATCCCGTTCGCGGCACAGCTGCACCACCCACCGTTGGGCCTCGAGGTTGCCGGCCACGTAGTTGCGCAGGACGTCGCGCGAATGGCCCCTGGCGATACTCGAGAGGGTGCTGCCCTGCAGCAGGCTGACCTTGCCGGTGGTGTTGCCGGTGGTGACGGCGCCGACCGTGCGGGCCTCGAGGACGGCCACGCGGTGCCCGGCGCGCGCGAGCAGGAGAGCGGTCACCACTCCGGTGAGGCCGGCCCCGGCCACGACGGTGTCGAAGCGGGCCGGACCCTCGGGCCACGGAGTGTCGTCGAGGCGGGCGGTGTCGTCGAGGCGGGCGGTGTCGTCGAGGCGGGCGGTGTCGGTGCGGGCGGTGCCGGTGCGGGAGAGCCACAGGGAGGTCACCTGTGGGGAATGCCCCGTGCCGCGGACGGGAAACCTGCGATTGTCCGGGTGCCCGCAGGGGTATCCGCGGCGCAGCGCGCCGGTGGACGAGTGCGCGAGGAGGAGCGACCGGGATGCGAGTGCGGCGGAGCAACCCGTTCGGTCCCGGCATCCGGCGGGTGCGGCGCGGGCGGGGCTTCACCTATCAGGACGCCGACGGCAATCGTGTGACCGACGAGGCCGTCCTCGCCCGTATCGACGAACTCGTCATCCCTCCGGCGTGGCGCAAGGTGTGGATCTGTCCCCACCCCGACGGGCACATCCAGGCCGTGGGCATCGACGCCGCCGGTCGGCGCCAGTACCTGTACCACCAGCGGTGGCGCGAGGAGCGTGACGAGGAGAAGCACGACCGGGTCCTGGCGATGGCGGCCCGGCTGCCGGCCTGGCGGGACCGGGTGCAGGCCGACCTGACCGAGCGGGGGGTCGGGCGGCGCCGGGCCGAGGCGGTGGCGCTGCGGTTGCTGGACCGGGCCGTGTTCCGGGTGGGTGGGGAGGAGTACGCGGCCGAGAACGGAACCTACGGGGTCGCGACGTTGCTGCGCAGCCACGTGCGGCTGCGTGATACCGCCCTGACGTTCGACTACCCGGCCAAGGGCGGAATCCGGCGGGTCGTCACGGTCGACGACGCCGACCTGGCGACGGCTGTCCGGGCGCTGCGCCGGGTCCGCAGGGGGCCCGGCCGGCTGCTGGTCTACCGCGACGGTGACGCGATCCGCGAGTTGCACGCGGACGACGTCAACGCCCGGTTCAAGGAGCTCGCCGGTGAGGACTGCAGTGCGAAGGATCTGCGCACGTGGGGTGCGACGGTGCTGGCCGCCGCGGCCTTCGCCGAGCACGACGTGCCTGGGAGTCGGCGCGGCCGGGCGCGGGTCGAGGCGGCCGTGATGCGGGCGGTCTCGGAGGAGCTCGGCAACACCCCCGCCGTGGCACGGGCCTCGTACGTCGACCCGCGCGTGGTGCGGGCCTGGGCGGAGGGCCGCACGATCCGTGCCGCACTGCGGCGAGCCGGAAAGTGCGGCGATCCGGACGAATCCCGGGCCGTCGTCGAGCGCGCCGTGATCCGGCTGCTGCGCCGGTCCTGAGTCCGCCCGCGTGTTTCGACGCGGGCGCGGCGCGGTATCCGGCAGTGCCCGCTCGTGGACCCGCGGGCATCGGACTGCGAGGTGGATCCGGTGGGAGCAGGGTACGGGAGCGTGGGGCGGACGGTCGCCGCATGGCTCGTCGCATCGGCCGCGGTGCTGAGCGGCTGTGCGGGGCTGCCGGGTGGCGCGGAGGGTGACCTCTCGCGGGCCGCAGCGCAATCCGCCTCGGCCACCGCCTCCGCGGGACTGGCGATGGAACTGGTGTCCGAGCACCGCACCACCCGCGCCCACGCCGTGACCGTGCTGTCGGACGCACTCGACGAGGTGCTCGCCGCCTACTCGGCCGTGGCTGCGGTCGAGGTCGCCACCGGGCAGCAGGCGGCGCACCGCGCCGCGCTTCTCGACCGGATCGATGCCGCCGCCACCGTCCTCGGCGAGGCCCGCGCTCGAACGGACGCCGTCGCCACAGCCCCGCCCGCGTCGGACCTGACGGGCCGCCTGGCCGATCTCACCGGCTACCTGTCCGAGTTCGCGGAGGGACGCCGATGAAGAGACTCCTCGGTGTCGCCCTCGGAATCCTCACGGCCATCGGCGGCTTCCTCGACATCGGCGACATGGTCACCAACGCCGTGGTGGGCTCGCGGTTCGGGCTGGGCCTGGTCTGGGTCGTCGTCCTCGGGGTCGGCGGCATCTGCCTGTACGCGAGCATGGCCGGGCGCGTCGCCGCGGTGAGCGGCCGCGCGACCTTCGAGATCATCCGGGAACGGCTCGGCCCGCGCGCGGCGCTGGCGAACCTCGCTGCGTCCTTCCTGATCAATCTGCTGACCCTGACCGCCGAGGTCGGTGGGGTGGCCCTGGCCCTGCAACTGGCCGCGGGGACGGGACCGCTGATGTGGATGCCCGTGGCGGCGTTCGCGGTGTGGCTCGTGATCTGGCGGGTGCGGTTCTCGGTGATGGAGAACGTCACGGGACTGCTGGGCCTGTGTCTGATCGTGTTCGCCGTCGCGTTGTTCCTGACGGGCCCGGACTGGGGAGAACTCACCGGTCAGGCTTTCGCGCCCGCGATCCCCGAGTCCGAGGCGACGTCCGTGTACTGGTTCTACGCCGTCGCCCTCTTCGGTGCCGCGATGACCCCGTACGAGGTGTTCTTCTTCTCCTCCGGCGCCGTGGAGGAGCGGTGGACGGTCGCCGATCTCGCCCGCTCCCGGATCAACGTGGCGGTGGGGTTCCCGCTCGGTGGGATCCTGTCGGTCGCGATCGCCGGATGCGCCGCGGTGGTTCTTCTTCCCCGCGGCATCGAGGTGACGTCGCTGTCGGAGGTCGTGATGCCCGTCGTGGTGGCCGGGGGCACGCTCGCGTTGGCGTTCGTCCTCGTCGGGATCGTCGCGGCGACCTTCGGGGCGGCGCTCGAGACCACCCTGTCGAGCGGGTACACGCTCGCGCAGTTCTTCGGGTGGTCGTGGGGCAAGTTCCGGCGGCCGGCGGAGGCAGCCCGGTTCCACCTGTCGATGATGATCGCCCTGGTCGTCGGTCTCGCGGTGCTGGCGACCGGGGTGGACCCGATCCTGGTCACCGAGGTGTCGGTGGTGTTCTCGGCGGTTGCCCTGCCGCTGACCTACCTGCCGATCCTCCTGGTCGCGAACGACCGCGAGTACATGGGAGAACACGTCAACGGACCGGTCGTCAACGCGCTCGCCCTCGCCTACCTTCCGGTGATCGTGGTCGCGTCGATCGCAGCGGTGCCGTTGCTGGTGATGACGGGAGCGGGAGCATGAACGAATCCGGACGGCTGCCCGAGGCGCCGCTGCGCGGCCGGCTCGTCGATGCCCGGCTGCATCTGCTCGACCGGCTGGTCGTGGACGTCGACGGCCGGCCGGTGACCACCGTCGACGATGTCGACCTGGCCGGGGTCGAGGTGGGGACGGACGTCGACCCCGCCGCGCCGGCACCGACGGTGCGGGCAATTCTGAGCGGAAACGCGCTTCCCACGAGGATATTCGGCGGCCGACCGCCCGATTCCCGACTCGACACGATCGACTGGTCGGACGTCGCCCGGCTGGGCACCACGGTGGAGTTGCGCGTGACCGGTGACCGGCTGGACCACCTGTGGGTCGAGCGGTGGGTCCGGGACCGCATCGTCGCGCGCATCCCCGGAGGTCGTCGTGCGCCTCAGTGAACTCGTCGGGGCGCGGGTGCACGACGCGGACGGTCGTCGCGTGGGTTTCGCCGTCGATGTGCGGTTCGTGGAGTCGCCGCAGAACCGGCTGCGGCTCGAGGGCCTGCTCGTCAGCCCGAGTTCGAGCGGCTCCTTCCTCGGCTACGAACGCACGGAGGAGATCCGGCCCGCGCTGATCGCCCGGTATCTGCGGTGGCGTCACCGTGGTGCGTTCCTCGTGCTGTGGCGCGACGTGCGCCGGGTCGGTGACGGCCGGGTCGAGCTGCGGCCGGGGTATTCGCGCTGGTCGCCGATGCTGCGGTAGGGCAGGGAAGGTTTGCGCCCCGCCGTGCGGGGTAGGCGGTTCGAGCCGGCGTTGTGCCGCGTAGCCCACGAGGAAGAGAGCCCGGCACGGCCGGGGTGAGAAGAGCCCGGCACGGCCGGGGTGAGAAGAACCCGGCACGGCCGGGGTGAGAAGAACCCGGCACGACCGGGGCGAGAGGAGCGGCGATGAAGGCAGTGACATGGCAGGGCAAGCGGAAGGTGAGCGTCGACACGGTCCCCGATCCGAAGATCGAGCAGCCCACCGACGCGATCATCCGTGTGACGACCACCAACATCTGCGGTTCGGATCTGCATCTGTACGAGGTGCTCGGGCCGTTCATGTCGCCGGGGGACATCCTCGGGCACGAACCCATGGGCATCGTCGAGGAGGTCGGGGCGGACGTCACGAAGATCAAACCTGGTGACCGCGTGGTCATTCCGTTCCAGATCTCGTGCGGCAGCTGTTTCATGTGCGGGGACGGCCTGTTCTCCCAGTGCGAGACCACGCAGGTGCGGGACCAGGGATCCGGTGCGGCGCTGTTCGGGTACTCGAAGCTGTACGGGAGCGTTCCCGGCGGCCAGGCGCAGTATCTGCGTGTGCCGCATGCGGATTCGACCCACATCTCGGTTCCGGAGGGGCCGTCGGACTCGCGGTTCGTCTACCTGTCCGACGTGCTGCCCACCGCGTGGCAGGCCGTGGAGTACGCGCACGTTCCCGACGGCGGTTCGGTGACGGTGCTCGGCCTCGGACCCATCGGTGAGATGGCCGGGCGGATCGCGGTGCACCACGGCTACCGGGTGATCGGTGTCGACATGGTGCCCGAGCGGCTCGGGCGGGCCGCCACGCGCGGCATCGAGACCATCGACCTGAAGGAGGCCGGGAACTCGCTGGGCGAGATGATCCGGGACCGCACGGACGGCCGTGGCACGGATTCGGTGATCGACGCCGTCGGCATGGAGGCCCACGGGTCACCCGTCGCGATGGCGATGCAGACCGCGACGGGCCTGCTGCCCTCCGCGCTGTCGGCGCCGCTGATGACCCACGTCGGCATCGATCGTCTGCACGCCCTCTACACCGCGATCGACGTGGTACGGCGGGGCGGCACGATCTCGCTCAGCGGCGTGTACGGCGGCATGACCGACCCGATGCCGATGATGACCCTGTTCGACAAGCAGATCCGGCTGCGGATGGGTCAGGCGAACGTCAACAACTGGGTGCCGCAGATCATGCCGCTGCTCACCGACGACGATCCGCTCGGTGTGGACACCTTCGCCACGCACCGGCTGCCGCTGTCGGACGCCCCGCACGCGTACGAGATCTTCCAGCGCAAGCAGGAGGGGGCGATCAAGATCCAGCTCGAACCCTGACCGGGTTCCCGGCTTTCGGTGCCGCCGGGGTCACCCCAGGTCGGCCGCGGTGCGCGGCAGATCCTCGGTGGCGACGTCGGCGGCCTCGAAAGGCGACCGCAGCACCGTCGCGGTCGCCCAGCCCTGGGCGAGCAGGCCCGCATCCGTGTCCTCGGACTCGTCGGCCCGGATGTCGCTGAACGTCACCGTCACGAACCGGCGGTCGTCGTCGTCCGGGGTCTGGTCCGACTCGCCGATGTCGGCCTGCACGGCACCGAATGCAGCGAGCGGTGCCGTGCGCAGCCCCCGCAGCTCGCTCAGCGGGACGTCGGGCACGTTGACGTTGAGCACGGTGCCCGGCACGCCCTGGCCCAGCACCCATTGCAGGGCATGCCGGGCGATGACCTCCGCGCCGTCCCAGTGTTCGTGGACCGATCCCGCCAGGGACACGGCCAGGGCCAGACTGCCGTGGTTGGCGCCGGTCAGCGCCGCGCCGACCGTTCCGGAGTGCAGGATCGCATGACCGGTGTTGGGGCCGTGATTGATCCCGGAGAGCACGATGTCGGGCCGGGGACCGAAGGCGCCGTACATCGAGACGAAGGTGATCAGTGCCGGCGACGCCTCCACGGCGAGCACCGTCGTGTCCGGCAGGTCCGGGAACGTGCGCGGCGAGACGACGAGCCGGCCGTCCTCCTCGAGGGCGCTGAGCGAGGCGCTGGCGCCGCTGCGTTCGGCGTGCGGCGCGGCGACCACCACGTCGAGACCGGCCTCGACCGCCACCCGGCTGAGCACCGAGATGCCGTGACTGTCCACCCCGTCGTCGTTGACGATCAGCGCTCTCACGTGACTACCTCCCCTTCTTCCCCTTCGCGAACGGCCGGACCTCGACGCTCTCGGCGACCTTGGCGACGAGTTCTCGCTGCCCGGTGGCCAGCCCGTGCCGGGTGACGTTGACGGCGCCCGCGGCCGCCCCGAGCCGGAGGGCCTCGGCGAGGGGCCGCCCGGCAGCCAGCGCAGCTCCGATCCCCGCGGTCATGGAGTCGCCGGCGCCGCGGTGGTCGGCAATGTTCAGCGGCGGCGAGACGATCTCCATCAGTTCGTCGTCGACGAGCGCGAGCGCCGGGTCGCCGGCACGGGAGAGCACCACGTTCCGGGCCCCCTGGGCGACGAGTTCCTTCATCGCGGCGATCAGGTCGTCGACGTCGTCGGACCGGGCGCGACCGTCTTCGATGAGATCCTCGTGGCTGACCTTGAGCACGCTGAGGCCGCCCTCGAGCGCCGCGGTCATCGTCGGACCGGACAGATCGGCGACGACGGGGACGTTCATCGCGGTCAGGTCGGCGGCCAGCCGGGTGTAGACGTCGTGCGGTATCGCCTCGTCGCAGTGCGGGCCGCCGAGCAGCGCCACGTCCGCGTCGAGACCCTCGGACAGTGCCGCACCGAACAGGTCGTCGGCCTCGTGCCGGTTGAGTGTCGGCGGCGGGACCTCGACGATCTCCTCGCGCTCGCCGCCGCGACGGTCGTGCACGTACGAGCCGTTCTGCCCGGCGGTGACCACCGGCCGCACCGACACGCCCTCGCGTGCGATGAGATCGCTGACGACGGGACCGGTCTCGCCACCGAAGGTGCCGCACAGCCGCACGTTCAGGCCGAGGGTGGCTGCCATGCGGGCAATCCAGAACCCCTGCCCGCCGGCGTGGATGTGCAGTTCCGGGACGTCGGACGGCGACGACTCGATGGTGACGGTGAGCAGCGGGGTGGGAGCGAAAACGAAGGCGGAGGGGGCACTGTCGTCGTTGCCGTCTCGGGGCGGGGGAGTCATGCGGATCCTTCGGAGAGAGGTGGACGCGCCGCCCGTGGGGACGGGCGTGCAGTTCGGATGGCGGTGTCGGCCCGTCAGGCTGTTCCGTCGGGCGAGCCCGCGAGGACGGGATCGTAGGCGGGAGCGTTCGGCACCTCGGCCGGGCGCACGTTGGCGCCGAGCGAATACGCGAGGTGACCGCCCAGCAGACCACCCAGTCCGATCAGTGCCGCGCCGGCGGCGCTGAGTGCCACCGCGCCGGGGGCGTTGAGTGCCACCGCGCCGGGGGCGTTGAGTGTCACCGCGCCGGGGGTGCGCCCGCGCCGCCGGCGGCGGTAGGACAGGGCCATCAGGGCCGCTCCGGTGCCGTTGACCACCGCATGGATCAGCCCGACCCGGCGCTGCACGGTGTCGGTGTGTACCCAGTCGACCCAGCCGGCCAGGACCGTCGGCGGAGTCGCCAGCAGTCCGAGCCCGATCAGCCGCCGCGCGGCCTCGGGTTGCCGCAGGGCGTCGAAGGCGACGGCCGCGGTCCATGCCCCGATGGGCACGGTCACGAGTGCCGGATGCAGTGGGTGACCCACCGGCGTCCCGTGGAGCACGGCGCCGACCGGAGTGTCCGCCAGCCGCGAGAGCTGCCTGCCCAACAGTTCGGCGGGGCCGTCCAGCCACGTCGCCGATTCCGTCCCGGAATAGAGGATCTCCATCTGCGAGCCCGTCATGCCCACGGGCATACCCGTCCCCGAGCGGGTGAAACCTGCCACGACGGGTGTACGACGCAGCCCGGTGGGGTAACTCCTGCGATCATGGGACAGCGCATCGTGATCACCGGCGCCAGCGGCAACGTCGGCACCGCCCTGCTGCGACGACTCGCTCTGCGATCGGAACCGCCGGAGATCGTCGCCGTCGCCCGCCGCGTGCCACCGGCCACCGAACCCTACGGCGAGATGACCTGGCACAGCATCGACCTCGCCGCGCCCGACGCCGGGACCAGGCTGCGCCCGGTCGTCGAGGGCGCCGACGCCGTCGTGCACCTGGCCTGGGGCTTCCAGCCCTCGCACCGCCGGGACTACCTGCGCCGCACCGGGGTGGACGGCACCGCAGCCGTGATCGACGCCGTCCTCGCCGCGGGTGTCGGGCATCTGGTCCACATGTCCTCGGCTGCGGTGTACGCGGCCGGGGCGTACGGCCGTGCGGTCGACGAGTCGTGGCCCGCGACCGGCATCGACTCGTGCGCGTACAGCGTCGACAAGGTCGCGGCGGAGCGGCTGCTCGACCGACGCGTCGCGGACGCGGCCGCGGCGCCGACCGTCACCCGGTTCCGGCCGGGATTCATCGGTCAGTACGCGGGTGGCAGTGCGTTGCGACGCTACGCGGTGCCGGGATACGTGCCCGACCTGGTGCTCCGTCACCTACCGTTGCTGCCCGTGGACCCCGGAACGACGATCCCCGCCGTGCACGCCGACGACGTGGCCGCCGCCCTCGACGTCGCTCTGGAGCGGCGCGCACCGGGGGTGTTCAACCTCGCGACGCCCGAACCGCTGCGGGCGGCCGACATCGCCGGCGCGTTCGGGGCGCGGGCCGTCCCGCTGCCGCGGCAGGTACTGCGTGCCGTCGTCGAGGCGACCTGGCAGGCCCACCTGCAACCGATCGCCGGTGGCTGGATCGACCTGGCGTACAACACCCCGATGCTGAACTGCGACCGGGCCCGCCGGGACCTGGACTGGGAACCGACCGTCCCGGGTCCCCGGGTGTGGCGCGAGGCCATTGCGGGTATGCAGGCCGAGGCCGGCACCGACAGCCCGGTCCTGCGCAGTCGCGGACCGCTCGAGACGATGAGCGCCCTGCTCGGGCGGGGGACCGTCGGGCGCCGCGTGCCGCCGTGACCACTCGCGGCGGAGCGACGAGAGAGGGTATCGGGATGAGTGAGACGGCGCAGCGCGACACCACGGCGACGTCGCAGCAGGTGTGGGACGTCCTCGCCGACGGCTGGTCGTACGCGAGCTGGGTGGTGGGGGCCTCCCGGATCCGGGCGGTGGACGACACGTGGCCGGCGGTGGGCAGCCGCATCCACCACTCGGTGGGGGTGTGGCCCGCCCTGCTGAACGACCACACCGAGGTGGTGGCGTCGGTTCCCGGCAAGGAGCTGAAGCTGCGTGCGCGGGCGTGGCCGGCCGGACAGGCCGAGATCACCATGCGCCTGCACGAGCGACCCGGCGGTTGCCGGATCGAGATGGCGGAGAAGGCCGCCGCCGGCCCGGGTCAGCTCGTTCCCGATGCGATCCAGGCCCGGCTGGTGCTGCCGCGCAACATCGAATGCCTGCGCCGGCTCGTCCTCATGGCCGAACGCGCCACCGAGCCGAAGGGCGTCGGCGAGTGAGTACCGAGACCGTCGATGCCGTCGTCGTCGGCGCCGGTCAGAACGGCCTGACGGCCGCGGCCGTGCTCGCCGACGCCGGGTGGGACGTCCTGGTGCTCGAGGAACAGCACGAGGTCGGCGGCGCAGTCCGCACGGCGGAACTGCACCCGGGCTTCCGGATGGACCTGTTCAGCGCCTTCTATCCCCTCGCGGCGGCCTCCCCGGCCTTCCGCGCGCTCGACCTGTCCTCGCACGGGTTGCGGCTGCGCCGGGCGCCGAGGGTGTACGGGCACGCCGCCGGTCCGCACGACGAGGACGCCGCGGTGGTCTTCCCGGACGTCACCGAGACCGCGGCCGAACTCGAACGGCGGCATCCCGGCGACGGCAGCACCTGGATCCGGCTGACCGAGCAGTGGAAAGACATCCGTGAACCGTTCCTGAGCGCCCTGTTCGAACCCTTCCCGCCCGTGCGCGGCCCGGCGGGGCTGATCCGCCGACTCGGTACCGCGGACGCTCTGCGCTTCGTCCGGATGCTGGCGCTGCCGGCGCGCCGGATGTCCGAGGAATTGTTCGGTGGCGAACATGCGCGGCTGCTGCTGCTCGGCAACGCGATGCACGCCGACACTCCCGTCGACTCGGCGGGCAGCGGAATCATGGGGTACGTGCTGACCATGCTCGCGCAGGATGTGGGCTATCCGGTGCCCGAGGGCGGGGCCGGGGAGCTCGCGGCGGCCCTGGCGCGTCGCGGCGAACACAGCGGGGCCCGGATACTGTGCGGCCGGAAGGTCACCGGCATCGAGGTCGGCGGCGGCAGGGTGACCGAGGTCCGCACCGAGCAGGGCGAACGCGTCCGGGTCCGGCGGGCGGTACTGGCCGACGTGTCCGCGCCGGCGCTGTTCGGCTCGCTCCTGCCCGCGGACGCCGTGCCCGCCGCCGTCCGGGACGACCTGCGGCGCTTCGAGTGGGACACACCCGTCGTGAAGGTGAACTACGCGTTCGACCGGCCGATTCCGTGGCGCTCGCAGGCACTCGCGACGGCCGGGACCGTCCATCTCGGCGCCGACGCCGACGGTCTCGTGCACTGGTCGGCCGACCTGGCGACCGGCCGCGTGCCGGAGCACCCGTTCATCATCTTCGGTCAGATGACCACCACCGATCCGGCCCGCTCCCCGGAGGGGACGGAAAGCGCCTGGGCGTACACCCACCTGCCGCGCGGTGTCGCCGACGACGCCTCTGCCGAGGAGCTCGCCCGGCGCGTCGACGCGGAGCTCGAGGCACACGCTCCGGGGGTGCTGGGCTCGATCGTGCACCGCAGCGTGCAGCGTCCCCGCGACCTCGAGGCCGCCAACGCGAACCTGGTCGGCGGCGCGGTCAACGGCGGCACCGCTCAGATCCATCAGCAGCTCGTGTTCCGGCCGTTGCCCGGCTTCGGTGGTCCCCGCACGCCGGTCGAGGGCGTGTATCTGGCCGGATCGTCGACTCACCCCGGCGGCGGTGTGCACGGCATGTGCGGGTGGAACGCGGCCCGCGCAGCCCTGCGTGACCACGGCGTGGGCGGCAGGCTGCGCCGGCGGCTGAACGAGGCGATCTCGGACGTGCTGACGCGCAGCTGATTTCCCGATGCCGTTGCCGACGCGATTGAGCAGTCCGCCGAACGGGTATCAGTAGGCATGGGAATGCCAGTGGGAACACCGATCCGGCAGGTACACGGCCCGTCGCTCGTGCCGCAGGCGCTGCGCGAGGTGGAAGGCGGAGTCGCCGCCCTCGCTGCCGGGATCTGCGTGATCGCCGCCGTCGGTGTGGGTGTGCTCTCCGCTTCCGCACTCACGGGCGTCGGGGCCGGACTCGCCGTGGCGGCGGGCCTGTCGTTCATGCTCGGTTCGCTGACCTCGGCACCGGCCGCCGGACAGCCGGATCCGGCGCGGTCCTCGGCGGTCCGCACTCGACCGGACGGAGCCGCGGTGTCGCGACGCGGCACCGCCACCGCCACCGCCTTCCGCCGGCACCGGGTTTCGGGGGGCGTCCCGGAGGGGTACTCCCACGTATGACAACGACGTCTCGCCCGGAATTCATCGTGTCCCTCGCCCGGTCCACCTACGGGGGCCGTGCCGTCACAGCCGGGGTCCGGTAACGTGCCGGCGCCCAGGAGGGTGTGGCGACTGCCCGGTGTGTACCGCCCGCAGGAGGATTCGCATCTGCTCGCCGGAGCGCTCGACCGTGCTGCGGCACCCCCCGGCGCCAAGGTGCTCGACTTCTGCACCGGCACAGGCTTCATCGCCGTGTCGGCGGCGATGTCCGGAGCCGGGTCCGTGACGGCACTGGACATCGCCCCCCGCGCGGTCCTCGCGGCGCGTCTCAATGCGAGGTCGCGGAAGCTTCCGATCCGCGTCGTGCGCGGCGGGCTGGACGAGGCCGGCCGGCACGGACCGTTCGACGTGGTCCTGTCCAACCCGCCCTACGTTCCGCACGACGCCGATTCCGGCGACGCCCGCTGGGATGCCGGGGCCGACGGCCGGGCGGTGCTGGACCCGCTGTGTCGGAGACTGCCGAACCTGTTGTCTCCCGGCGGTTTCGCTCTCGTCGTGCATTCCGAGTTCTCCGGGGTGGACGAGACGCTCGTCCGGTTGCGCGACGCCGGTCTCAAGGCCTCCGTCGTCGCCCGGCGCCGGATTCCGTTCGGGCCCGTGATGCGCAGCCGCGCCGGATATCTGCGGACGCGCTACGAGCTGCCTGCCGGCGTCGACACCGAGGAAGTGGTGGTGATCCGTGCCGATCGAACACACTGCCCGTGAGGTAGCCACGGGTGACAGCCCCCGGGACACGTCCCCCGGGGGCGTCGCTGTGCCCGGCCTGTGCCCGGGACTGCGGGTGGAGGGTCTCGCGGCGGAGGAGCCGAGGGTCGTCCGGCTGGTCCGCGGCGGTCCCGCCCTGGTGGAAGGTCCGGTGCGCATCGTCGCCGAGGACGGCGACGAGGTGGAATCGGACCGGTTCGTCGTCGCGATCTGCCGGTGCCGTCGCAGCGAGCGGTACCCGCTGTGCGACACCAGTCACCGTCGGCCCCGGCGCGATCCGCGCTGAGTCCGGTCCACGTCCGGTCCACGTCGACCGGCCCCTGGCGCACGGCACGCACACAGCGGGGCGGGCGGTTCCTGGGGAACCGCCCGCCCCGCAACGCGTCACACGTCACGCGTCAATACCAGTACTTCCGGCCGCCGACAGCCCGGCCCGTCGCTCCGAGGATCGCCAGGATTGCGCCCACCACCAGGAGAATGATCCCGAGTGTCCACAGGATCGAGATGTTGGTGAGGAAACCCACCACGAGCAGAATCAAACCCAGAATGATCATGAGTGTCACCTCGCTGTCGGTGCCCGTTGCCGGTCGGATCCGGGCCTTGCCGAGGGGATACCCGCATCGGATGTGCCGAAACCTCACGAACCTCACACCGGTGGACAGCAGGTACTTCGCGTCGATTCGTGGCGCGCCGACGGTCCCGGTGGCATTGTCTGGGGCATGCCTACTTCGGAGAACCCCGGGGACAGCGTCCCGGGCGAGTACAGCGTCGACGACGAGGACCAGTTGCAGCCGGAGGACTCCCTGATCGACCGCGGCGTCGACGACGTCCTCGACGAGGGATTCTCACCGATGGAACGGCCCGTCGGCCTCGACCGGCACGAGACCCTGGACGAGCGGCTCCGTGAGGAGGAGCCCGAACGGGAGGACGAGGGCGAGAGCGAGTTCCGCAGCTCCGTCGCCGAGGCCGGCCGGACGCGCGCCGGGCGCCTCGTCGCGCCGGACGAGGGCACCGCCGAGGACGAGGACGCCGAGTTGTTCGGAACGGACGTGGGAATCGACGGGGGCGCCGCGTCCGCCGAGGAAGCGGCCGTGCACCTGATCGACGAGGAGGATTCCGGCCGGGAGGACTGAACGGCGACGGCCCGGCACCCGAGAACTCGGATGCCGGGCCGGATATCAGCCGGGGGACGCTCAGCCGGATCCGGTGCCGAGCAGGGACGATTCGTCGTTCTTCCACCGCTCGAGCAGGTACGCGGCGAGCCGGCCCTCGAGGTATTCCATCGCCTCTGCGCCGAACGCGACGTCGCCGGCGCAGCGCGGCTCGCGCTCGACGAGATCACCCGCCACGTCGTAGCGGAGCACCTGCTCGTGCACCGCGTCCGCCTCGATGTGCTCGGTGTAGAAGTGGATGCACGCGTCCGGCGCGCCCAGGCGTTCGAGGCCGCGTGCCATCCGGCGCGCCATCGGCGAGGAGGTGATCTCCGCGGAGGCGAACAGGCCCACGAGTTTCGGGGTGTGCGCGCGGTGCAGTCCGCACAGGGACATGAAGTTCACCGTCGCGAGCGTCTCCGCGGGCACCCGGTCCAGATAGGCCAGGTATCCCGTGTCGAGACCGGCCGCGGCGAGCAGGTCCGAGTAGAGGACCGAGTGCATGCGCTCGGCCCGGCCGCCGCCGAACTCGTCGAACTCCACCGCCACCAGCGCCGCCTTCGCCCTGCCGGTGAGCCGCGGGATGGCGAACGAGTGGGGGTCGGCCTCCTTGAGGTGGTAGACGGACCGGTGGACGAAGAACTCGCGCACCTGCTCCCACGTGCCCCGGTCACGGATGTGATGGGACACGCCCCACGCGTCCTCGGGTTCGCGGCACAGGTCGTCGAACACCCGCTGGGGATCGTCGCCCGACGGCACGTCGGCGCGCAGCCGGTCCAGGAAGAGCCGTTCGAGACCGGCTCGGACGGCCAGCGGGCCCGGCGCCCATTCCCAGCCGGCGTCGACCCCGTCGAACCCGCGGTAGGACAGTTCGTACAACACCGTCAGAGCCAGTTGGGCATCCTCGCCGTAGGGGTCGGTCCCGGCCACCTCGATCGGCCAGAGGCCGGTGTCGGCCGGACGCGCGAGCCGTTCGATCACCTGCCGGGAGACAGGCCCCCGGGCCTGGGGGAGGGCGGCGGACTGCAGCACGGCGGTCGCAGAATTCGCAGGCATGTGCGCGGATACCCGGACCCGATTCGTGCGAAACGCCGGGTGTGGGGCGGGTCCGGGCGGGTATCCGCCCGGACATGAACAGTGAAAAAAGCGACGGTGACAACAGCGACGTGGAGAACGGGACTGCATCCGGCGGCGAGGATGTCGAGCGCCCGCCGCACACGATCGATTACCCCGGTGAGACGGCCGACATGGCCGAGCAGCCCCGCGACGAGATGCGGAACTATCGGGGCCGCGACCTGCTCGCCGGCCGCAAGGCCCTGATCACCGGCGGTGACTCCGGTATCGGGCGCGCGGTGGCGGTGGCCTTCGCGAAGGAGGGCGCCGACGTCGCGATCGCCTACCTCGACGAGCACGACGACGCCGAGCACACCGCGGACCTCGTGCGGCGTGCGGGTCGTCGATGCCACCTCCTCCCGGGAGATCTCGCCGCGGCGGACCACTGCCGGGCGGTCGTCGCCGAGACGGCCGCGGCGCTCGGCGGCCTCGATCTGCTGGTCAACAACGTCGCGTACCAGGAGCCGGTGGACGACCTCACCGAACTCGACGACGCCCAGTGGCGGCGGACGTTCGCGGTGAACATCGACAGCTACTTCCACGTGACGAAGGCGGCGCTCGCCCACCTGCCGCGCGGTTCCGCGGTGATCAACACCGCCTCCATCAACGGTCTGCGGGGCAACAAGTCGCTGATCGACTACTCGGCCACCAAGGGTGCGGTGCTCGCGCTGACGTACTCGCTGGCGCAGTCGTTCCAGGACCGGGGAATCCGCATCAACTGCGTCGCGCCGGGACCGGTGTGGACGCCGCTGATCCCGGCGACCATGGATGCGGAGAAAGTCGCGACGTTCGGGCAGCAGGCCCCGTTCGGCCGGGCGGCGCAGCCGGACGAGATCGCACCCTCGTACGTGTTCTTCGCCTCCGAGACGATGTCGTCGTACTACAGCGGTGAGGTGCTCGCACCGATCGGTGGTGAGACGCTGCCGGGCTGAGCCGGGTCAGCGTCGGTATCGCCAGGGGTAGGCCACCCACAGGGTCAGGAACAGCACGACCGTGACGATGCCCCCGGCGATGCCGGCGGCGGTGTTGACCACCAGCCCGACGACCAGCACGACGACGCCGGCCATCGCGACCCCGAGCAGGAGCAGGCCCGCCATGGCGAAGCGGTGCGCCGTGACCACCAGTTCCGGGAGGCGGCGCTGCCGGAAGAGCAGGCGGTGCATACCGACGGGGGCGACGAGCAGGATGGTGGCCGTGATCGACGCCAGCACGGTGACGAGATAGACGCCGCGCTGGAAGCCGGTCAGCTCGTCGAACCGGCTCTGGAACGGCAGGGTGAGCAGGAAGCCGGTGAGGAGCTGGACGCCGGTCTGCACGACGCGCAGCTCCTGCAGCAGACTCGACCAGTTCCGGTCCAGTCGCTGCACGGGCGTCTCGTGCCGGACCCGCTTGTTCCAGTCCTCGTTCGGAACCGCTGTGGGCTGCACTCTCTCGGCATGCCCCGTACGGCGCTCGTCAAACCTCCCCGGTAGCACCACCGTCCTCTTGTGACCTGTGTCACTGTGGGGGTACTGTCGGCTCCACCAGGGACAACGTCGCTCCGAGGAAAGGAGGGTGGTCATGAAGCTCAATCTGTTCGTCGCATGGACCGGCTACATGCTCGCGTTGGTCTCGATCGTGAGTCTTGCGGGTTTCCTCTACGCCGCGGGGTCCGGCAACGGCGGGTGGGCGCTCGTCGCGGGCGCGGTGTGCGTCCTCGCGGTGGCGTCGGCGATCGCGATGATCGGTAGTACCGTCCATCACGACCATCGTCTGCATCGCGAGACACCGCACCTGTTCTGACGGTTCCGCCGTCTCACGCCTCGGCCAGGCGCCGCTTCTCGAGTTCCACATCGAACCCGGCTGCCGGCCAGTCCAGGTCGAGGCGCTCGAACGCGTCGACGAGCAGTTCCATGACGGCGATGCGGCTGTACCACTTGCGGTCGCAGGGCACGACATACCAGGGGGCGTGCTCCGTCGAGGTCTTGTCCAGCATCGCCTGGTACGCCTCCTGGTAGGCGGGCCACAGCGTGCGTTCGGAGACGTCGCCGGGGTTGTACTTCCAGTGCTTGTCCCGCCGCTCGAGCCGTTCGGCCAGGCGGCGCTTCTGCTCGTCGAGCGAGACGAACATCGCCACCTTGACCAGCGTGGTCCCACTGTCGACGAGTTCACGCTCGAACTGGTTGATCTCGTCGTACCGGGTGCTCCACACGCTCTCGGGCACGAGGTTGCGGACCCGCACGACGAGCACGTCCTCGTAGTGCGAGCGGTCGAACACCCCGAGTTGTCCCGCCCGCGGCAGCGCCTTGTGGATGCGCCACAGGTAGTGGTGGCGCTTCTCCTCGGGCGTGGGTACACCGAACGACGTGTGGTCGACGCCCTGCGGATCCACGTGGCCGATGACGTTGCGGACCATGCCGCCCTTGCCCGCGGTATCCATGCCCTGCAGGATCAGCAGGATTGACCGGCGGTCCCCCGAGCGTCCGTTGGCGAACAGCATCTCCTGCAGGCGCGAGAGCACCGCCCCGCGTTCCTCGATGAGCCGTTCGCCGGTGGCCTTGTCGCCGGTGAAGCCCGGGGTTCCGTTCGTCTCGATGTCGGCGACCCTGGTCCCGGGGTGGGCACGGAGCACCTCGACGGCCGGCGCCTGCCACGGATCGGTGCTCTTGACGGTCATCTGCCGAGCGTGCCACATCCCGTGGCCGGATCAGCCGAGTTCGAGCTCGGTGTCGTCCGGGCGGGTGGGGTAGGGCGGAGCCGACATCCCGTCGACCATGTGGCTGCCCCACAGGTCCGTCTCGGTGATCCGGGCGATCGCCGGAACGGGGCCGTCGGGTCCGGGCACCGTGAGGTGGACGTCGGTGCCGGGGGAGAGGTCGGTGCCCGGCAGGGCTGCCGCGAGTCCGCGGAGACGCCCCCGCCAGCGGTAGCGGCCGCTGATCGGGTCGAATGCCCCCGAGAGCTGGACCTCCGTCGTGGCGTGCTGCTCGCCGACGGTGACCTCGGCGGGGCCGCGGTAGCCGTCGGGTTCGTCGTCGTGTGGGTCGGACATGCCCGCGACCTTACATGTAAACGTCAGTTACACAAACAGGGTCACGGGGTGCCGGCGTCCGGAAGCAGCGGGTGCGGCCGGCTCTTGAAGCGGGCCGGCGAGCCGCCGACGGCTGCGATCCCGGATATGCCGCCCCAGGTCATCATCGTGAGGTAGTCGGTCAGGTCCTCCGCCGACATCGACTTGTTGGAAATCCACCAGTGGGTGGCGAGCTGGATCGCGCCCACGATCGCGTACGCCCACGGGACGGACCCGCCCGAGTCCATCTCCAGGTGCCGCAGCCGCTCACCGATCACCGTCGCGACGAGCTCGGCGATCATCCGCTCCGAGTCGGCCACGACGTCGCGCCCGGCCGCGGCGCTGTTGGTCATCACGTACAGATACACCTCGGGATCGGAGGCGACGGTCTCGACGTAGGTGGCGATCGCGACCCGGGTCAGGTCGTACTCGTCGAGGTCCTCGGCCACCGCCGCGTAGATGCGCGGCGCCAGGATCGTCTCCACGTACCGCAGCATCGTCGCCGTGGTCAGGTCGTTCTTGTCGGTGAAGTACCGGTAGAGAACGGTCTTGGAGACACCGATCTCGGCGGCGATCTCGTCCATCCCGACGTCGCGTCCGCGGGACCGGATCGCCTTGATCGTGCCGTCGACGAGTTCCTCGCGCCGGGCGATCTTGTGTTCGTGCCAGCGACGCTTGCGGCCGTCCTGTTTGGTCGGCGCGGCGGCCGTCGGGACCGGCGTGTCGGTCGGGGACGGGGGCTGGGGAACTCGGTGGTTCGGCACTGGGTGGCACATCCGTTCGCTCGATCGTCCGTCCAGTTTAGAGGGGGCCACGCGGCCGGCCGTGCGGACGTCCCGTTCGGGGCACGACGTCCGTTTCCGCCGCGTCCGCCCTCGCCGGGCGCAGCTTCGGCACAATAGCGGAGGTGCAGCTGATGAGCATCGACGATGACGCCAAGCGCAGGGACCTGCGCCGGATGAAGGCGGTCGCCACCGGCTTCCTGCTCGTGGCGACCGCAATCTACCTGTTCTGCCGCTGGCAGGAGACGCGCGGCGCCGGCGAATGGGTGGGGTACGTGCGGGCCGCCTCCGAGGCCGGGATGGTCGGCGCGCTCGCGGACTGGTTCGCGGTCACGGCGCTGTTCCGGCATCCGCTGGGCATCCCCGTTCCGCACACGGCCATCATCAAACGGAAGAAGGATCAGCTCGGGGCGAGCCTGAGTTCGTTCGTCGGCTCCAACTTCCTCGCCCCCGAGGTGGTGTCGGCGAAGGTCGAGAACGCCCGGATCCCGCTGCGCCTGGGAACCTGGATGGCGGAGCCCGAACACGCCGAGCGGATCGCGCAGGAGACGTCGACGGTGCTGCGGGGACTCGTGACGGTCCTGCGCGAGGAGGACATCCAGCAGATCATCGACAACACCATCGTCAAGCGCATCGCCGAGCCGGAGTGGGGGCCGCCCATCGGCCGGGTGCTGTCCGAGCTGCTCGCCGAGAACCGGCAGCTGCCGCTGATCGACATGCTGGCCGAACGGGCTCACCAGTGGGCCCTCGGCAGCCAGGAGACGATCGATCGCATCATCAGCCGCGACTCGCCGTCGTGGTCGCCGAAGTTCGTGGACCTGCTGCTCGGCGAGCGGATCCACCGCGAGCTGGTCGAGTTCACCTGGAAGGTGCGGTCCGACCCCGACCACGAGGTGCGTGTGGCCGCGAACCGGTTCCTCGCCGACTACGCGCGGGACCTGCAGCACGATCCGGTCACCATCGCCAAGGCGGAGAAGGTCAAGGCGGAGATCATGGGTCGGGAGGAGGTCACCCAGCTGGCCTCCGCGACGTGGCGGGCGGCCAAGCGGATGATCCTCGAGTCGGTCGACGACCCGCACAGCACGCTGCGCACGAAGGTCACCGAGAACGTCATCCACTTCGGGGTGCGGCTGATGGAGGACCACGAGCTGCGCGGCAAGTTCGACCGCTGGCTGCTCGACGGGGCCCGGTACATCGCGGCCAACTACGCCGACGAGATCACCGCGGTCATCCGGGAGACGGTGGAGCGCTGGGACGCGGAGGAGGCCAGCCGCAAGATCGAGCTCCAGGTGGGGCGCGATCTGCAGTTCATCCGGATCAACGGCACGGTGGTCGGGTCGCTCGCCGGTCTGGCCATCTACACGTTCTCGAATCTGCTGTTCGCGTGACGTTCCACACCTGCTAGCAGAGTGCTTGCTACAGCTAGCACTTGTCGGTACAGTGGAACCGTGTCCACGAAGGAACGGGGTGAACCCGCCGACGGAGGGGACGATGACAAGGACGATGCGTCCGGCGCCACCGAGATCGCCACGCGGGTGGTCAGCACTGCCGCGCAGGACATCGGCAGTTTCATCCGCTCGCAGCGCGAGGCGGCGCAGGTGTCCCTGCGTCAGCTTTCCCAGCTCGCCGGCGTCAGCAATCCCTATCTGAGCCAGATCGAGCGAGGGCTGCGCAAGCCCTCGGCCGAGGTGCTCGGGCAGATTGCCAAGGGGCTCCGGATGTCCGCGGAGGTCCTCTACGTCCGGGCCGGGATCCTGGAGCAGCGCCCGACGAGCGCGGTGCGCGACGCGCTGCTGGCCGACGCCGTGCTCAACGAACGGCAGAAGCAGGTCCTGCTCGACATCTACGAATCGTTCTGCCGAGAGAACGGTTCCCACCCTTCCGGGGCGGACCTCTCACCCGAGGTGTCTGCACCCGAGGTATCCGCACCCGCGGCCGCTGCCCCGAACGGCGCGACCGACCCCGATCGACAGGAGAACTGACATGACCGATCCGAAGAACCTCGCCACCCCGCTGTACGCCGCTGTCGGCGCCGGCGACACCGTGGTCCAGGCGGTGGCCGACATCGTGGCTCGCACCCGCCGTCGCGCCGAGACCACCCAGACCGACGTCGGCGACCGGGTCGACAGTGCCCGGGGCCGTCTCGCCGACTTCCAGGAGGACCTGACCGAGAACGTCGAGTCCCTGCGCGAGCGGCTCGCCGGCCTGCCGGCCGAACTGCCCGAGGATCTCGCCGAGCTGCGCGAGAAGTTCACCGCAGAGGAGCTGCGCAAGGTCGCCGAGGCCTACCTGAAGGTGGCCTCCGACATCTACACCGCACTCGCCGAGCGCGGTGAGGAGACCATCGAGCGGCTGCGCAAGCAGCCGGTCGTGGAGGAGGGCATCGGTCGCGCCGAGGCCGCGTTCGGTGACGCCGTCGAGCTCACCGAGGAGGCGCTGGGCACCGTGGCCCGACAGACCCGCGCCGTGGGCGAACAGGCCGCCCGGCTCGCGGGCCGCGCCGCCGGCCGGATCGAGGAGACCGCCGGCGACGTCGGCGAGGCCATCTCCGGGGCCGGCGAGGAGGCCGGCCTGCGGGTGCTCGACCTCGGTGGCCAGGCCCAGGAGGCGGCTTCGGAGGCCGCGGACCGGGTCGAAACCGCCGCGCTCGAGCTCGACGAGGCCGCCACCAAGGTCGAGGAGGCCGCGGAGAAGGCAGCCGCGCCGAAGACCGAGGCTCCGGCGCCCAAGACGCCGGCCAAGGCCCCCGCCAAGGCTGCGGCCAAGACGCCGGCCAAGGCGCCCGCCAAGAAGGCGGCGCCGCGCAAGACCACCGGCGCCTGATCACACCGGTCGGTAGAACCGCCGACGGCCCCCACGCGACCTCCGCGTGGGGGCCGTTGCTCGTACCATGGGAACGTGCCCAACGTCGATTCTCTCGCCGCCCTGATCATTTTCGCTCTGCAGATCGTCGCGCTCGCCGGGGCGGGTTTCGCCCTCCTGCATGCCGTGCGGCAGCCCGCCGAGGCGTTCCCCGCGGTCGACAAGCTCACCAAGCCGGTGTGGCTCGGCATCCTCGCCGCCTCGCTGCTGGTGATCGTCGTCTTCTGGGGCACCTTCATGATGCTCGGAATCATCGCGGTGATCGCCGTGAGCGTGTACCTCGTCGACGTGCGACCGCGGGTGGACGAGGTACAGCGGCCGCGCTGGTAGTTCCGCTCGGAGGCCTTGACAAGCGCCGAGCGGTTGATGACACTTCGGGTAACGGGTAATTACCGAGACGAGGTGATCGACGATGGCGCTCACCCGGACCGTCCGCACGGACGACCGTGAGGACACCGCCGAGAGGCTGCTGGCCTCCGCGGCCCGTTCCTCCTACGACCCGGCCCTCGAGATCGACTGGGACGCCCCTGTCCCCGCCGACAAGTACGGGATGACCCCCGAGTGGAGCAGCCTCTACGGCACCGCCCTGTGGGAGTCGATGAGCGAGCGGCAGCGGATCGTCCTGACCCAGCACGAGGCCGCCAGTATCGCCGGCACCGGCATCTGGTTCGAGATGATCCTGATGCAGATGCTCGTGCGCGACCTCTACCGCCGTGACCCCGCCACCGCCTACGTCCAGTTCGGGCTCACCGAGATCGCCGACGAATGCCGGCACTCGACGATGTTCGCGCGCGCGGCACAGCACTTCGGGATCCCGTCCTACCGGCCGAAACGCTGGATCCGGGAGAGCGGCCGGCTGTTCAAGGCCACGGCAGGCGGGGCCCTCGCGTTCGGTGGAACCCTGTTCGCCGAGGAGATCCTCGACGCGATGCAGCGCGACTTCATGCGCGACGAGCGGGTCCAGCCCGTCACCCGCACCGTCAGCCGCATCCACGTCGTCGAGGAGTCCCGGCACATCCGCTACGCGCGCGAGGAGATCGTCCGCCGCACCCGCCACCTGTCCCGCACCGAGCGCGTCCGCGTCCGGCTGCAGCTGGGCATCTCCGCGTACTTCGTCGTCACGAGCCTCGTGCACGACGACGTCTACGCCGCCGCGGGGCTCGACGTGGCCGAGGCCACGGCTGCGGTACGGGCCAACACGCACTACCACGACCGGCTCCGTGAGGGCGCCCGACGGACGATCGAGTTCCTCGACGGCGTGGGCCTGATCGGGGGGCCGTCGACCCTGCTGCTCCGCCGCGCCCACGTCCTGTGATCGCGGACCCGTCCCTCGGCCGTCGCGTCCCGCGACGGCCGTCGTTCCAGGAACCAGGAGAACAACACAGGTGAAGAAGCCGTCCCGCAGGACCACCCTGGCGCTCGCCGGGGTGGCCGGCGCTGCCGCCGTCGCCGGACTCGTGGCCTACCGCGCCCGCCGTCGCCGCACCGTGGTGCGCGCCGCCGACCGGCCACCGCATGCGCTGCTCGCGCCGCCCACGCTGGACCCCGACATCGTCGACCTCACCACCGACGACGGCGCTCACCTCCACATCCGCGCCTACGGCGATCCGGACGCCGACCCGATCGTGCTCAGCCACGGGTGGACGTGCAACGCCGACTACTGGATCCCGCAGATCAACGCACTCGCCGGGCGCTACCGGGTGATCACCTACGACCAGCGCGGTCACGGCCGCAGTGACCTCGGTACCCGGACCTTCGGCCCCGACGTTCTCGCCGACGATCTCGCAGCGGTCCTCGCGGCGACGGTGCCGGCCGGCCGCAGGGCAGTGCTCGCCGGGCACAGCATGGGCGGCATGAGCATCATCGCGTGGGCCGGCCGCCACCCCGAGCAGGTGCGGGAGAAGGCGTCCGGAGTGCTGCTCGCGAGCACCGGCACCGACAGCCTGCTCGCCGAGGCCGCGCTGCTGCCGCCCCGCCTGGGCCGGGTACCGGAGCCCGTCGCGCGGCGTGTTCTCGGCGCCGCCGTGCCGCTCGTCGCCTCCCCCCTGACCACCCGCGCGCTGAAGTACGTCGCCCTCGCGCCCGGCTCGAGCACCGCCGAGGTGGAGTTCTGCGAGAAGATCGTGCTCGGCTGCACCCCCCGGGCCCGGGGCAACTGGGGGACGGCGCTCAGCGCAATCGACATCCGAACGGGCCTCGAGCACCTCACCGTCCCGACCACCGTGCTGGTCGGCACGGCGGACCGCCTCACGCCGCCGGTGCACGCGCACCGGCTCGCCGAGGCCCTCGAGGCCGCCGGGCACCTCGAGCATTTCGTCGTCCTCGACGGGATCGGGCACATGAGCTCGGTCGAGGCGATCGACGCGTTCGACGACGAACTGCTGTACCTCGCCGAACGGGAGCCCGTGCAGGCAACCGCCTGACGCTCCCATCCGCGGCGGCCGCGGCACCGAACCCCCCGTGTGCCATCCACTGGAGAAGGACCCGTGACCGTGTCGGGCCACCGCGCCGCGCGTGCCCTCGCCGGACTGGTGTCGTTCGGTGTCGTCCTCGGCGTCGGCGAACTGCTCGCGGCGCTGGTCGGGCCGGCATCGTCGCCGTTCTACGCCGTCGGCGCCACGACTGTGGACCGGGCGCCCGCGTGGGCCCGCGAGTTCGCGATCGACACGTTCGGAACGTCGGACAAACCGGCGTTGTTCATCGGCATGTCGGTGATCCTCGCGGTGCTTGCCGTGGCGGCGGGGCTGCTCGAACAGCCCCGCCGACCGCGCGGCGGCGTCGTCCTCGCGGTCCTGGCCGCCGTCGGCGGATACGCGGCACTGAGCCGGCCGGGTGCCACCGCCGTCGCTGCGCTGCCCACCGTCGTCGGCACCGTCGCGGGCGCGGTGCTGCTGCAGTACGCCGTCCGGCTGCTCGCCGCATCCGGCGTCCGCGACGACGGGACGGCAACCCCGGCGGCGTGGCCGCGCCGCCGGTTCCTCACGGTGCTCGGCACCGCCGCCGCGGTGGCCGTGGCCGCCGGCGCCGCCGGCCGGCACCTCACCGACCGGCTGGCGCGGGCCGTCGAGGATCGTGCCCGGTTCCTGGTCCCGCGACCGGCCCGGGCCGCCGCACCCGTGCCGGCGGGCACCGAGGTGACGGCCCCCGGGGCGACCCCCTTCCTCACCTCGCCGGCGGAGTTCTACCGCATCGACACCGCGCTGCGGGTGCCGCGGTTGCGCACCGCGGACTGGCAGCTGCGTATTCACGGCATGGTCGAGCGGGAAGTGACACTCACCTGGGACGATCTGGCCGCGTTCGAACCCGTCGAACGGATCCTCACCCTCACCTGCGTGTCCAACGAGGTCGGCGGCAACCTGGCCGGCAACGCCCGCTGGATCGGATACCGGATGAGCGACCTGCTCGCCCGCGCCGGAGTCCGGGCCGACGCCGATATGCTCCTGTCCACCAGCGCCGACGGCTTCACCTGCGGCACCCCCGTCGACGCCGTCCTCGACGGCCGCGACGCCCTGCTCGCCGTCGCGATGAACGGCGAACCGCTGCCGTTCGAACACGGGTACCCCGCCCGGCAGGTGGTGCCCGGGCTGTACGGGTACGTCTCCGCCACCAAGTGGGTCGTCGACTGGGAACTGACCCGATTCGGCCGGGCCGAGGCCTACTGGACGCAGCGCGGCTGGGCGGAACAGGCCCCCGTCCGGACCGCCTCACGCATCGACGTCCCCGCCGCCTTCGGCCGGCTCGAGCCGGGGGCCGTGGTCGTCGCCGGTACCGCGTGGGCGCAGCAACGCGGCATCGACCGCGTCGAGGTCCGCGTCGACGGCGGCCCCTGGAACGACGCCGAACTCGCCGAGGAGTACTCGCTCGACACGTGGCGGCAGTGGACGTGGCGATGGGACGCGACGCCCGGCACGCACACCCTCGAGGTGCGTGCCACCGACGGGGAGGGCCGGGTGCAGGACGAGCAGCGCCGCCCGCCGATCCCCGACGGCGCCACCGGCTGGCACAGCCGCACCGTCACCGTGGGCTGACCGGCCGATGCCGCGCCGTCAGCTGAAGACGACGGTCTTGCTGCCGTGCACCAGCACCCGGTCCTCGAGGTGCCAGCGCAGCCCGCGGGCCAGCACCAGCTTCTCGACGTCACGACCGAGGCGCACCATGTCGCCGACGGTGTCGGCATGACCGACGCGCACCACGTCCTGCTCGATGATCGGGCCGGCGTCCAGCTCGGGGGTCACGTAGTGGCACGTCGCGCCGATCAGTTTCACGCCGCGGGCGAAGGCCTGATGGTAGGGGCGTGCGCCGATGAACGACGGCAGAAAGCTGTGGTGGATGTTGATCGCCCGGCCCGCCCAGTGCTCGCACAACTCGGGCGGCAGAATCTGCATGAACCGCGCCAGCACGACCGCGTGCGGATCGTGCACGTCGACGAGCTTGCGCACCTGCTCGAACGCGGGCCCCCGCTGCTCCGGATCCTTCGGGAAGGACACGTAGTGGAAGTCGATGCCGTGCCGGCGGGTCACCCGTTCGAGGTCGGGATGGTTCCCCACGACTGCGCAGATCTCCGCGTTCAGTTCCCCGGCGGCCACCCGGCCGAGGATGTCGTGCAGACAGTGGCCTTCCTTGCTGACGAGGAGCACCACCCGCTTGGTCTCGCCGGTGTCCTGCAGCGTCCATTCGGTCTCCGGGCCCAGTTCCGCCGCGACGGCCGAGAATCGGTCGCGCAGTTCGTCGAGGCCGAGCGGGATGGAGGAGGCGCGCACGGCCTGCCGAGTGAAGAACCAACCGCTGTCGGGGTCCGCGTGGTAGCCGGCTTCGACGATCGAGCCGCCCACGTCCGCGAGGAAGGTCGAGATGCGGGCGACGATGCCGGTGGCGTCGGGGCAGCCCAGTGACAGTACATACCGACGGTCGTCGGACGAGGCAGCGGAGGTCATGCCGTCCAGTCTCTCAGGTGGGACCCCGGTCCGATTCGACCGGTCACACCGTCGCGGGGGGCCGCCGGACCGTGGCGGTCCCGACGAGGGTCGTCGCGTCGATCGTGTGGATGCCGCGCTCGGTGACGGCCGCGAGGAATTCGGCGCGCACCGCGGCGACCGCGTCGGTGTCGAGCCCGGCCAGGACCGCCCGCAGGCCCGATCCGGTCACCAGCGCCCAGCACAGCTCGTCGGTGGCGGGCAGCAGGTTCGACAGGGTGCGTACCTCCACCGAGTGGGTGCCGGCGGCCGCGAGCCACGCCTCGAGGGTGCGCGGCAGATCGATCGCCCGCAGCGGCGTCCGCTCCCGCAGCGACGGCCGGCCCGCCACCGCCGGGTTGCGCCGGCCGACGACGTCGAACAGCGTCGCGCTGATCTCCTCCATCGCCCCGGCCCGCCACACGGTCACACCGAGCCGGCCGCCGTGCCGCACCAGGCCCACCAGACGGTCGAACGCGGCATCCATGTGGGGCAGCAGGAACACCCCGTAGGAGATGGCGAGCACGTCGTATCCGGCTTCCGGGACCGTGGAGGGCGGTTCCCACGTGGTGGCGTCGGCGCACACGAAGTCGATGTTCTGCAGCGCCCGTTCGGCGGCGACGAGCCGGCCGAGCTCGAGCAGGTCGTCGGCGACGTCGATCGCGTGGACCCGGCCCGTCGGCCCCACGGCCGCGGCGGCGGGTAGCGCCGAGGCGCCGGCGCCGCAACACACGTCCAGCACCGTCGCACCGGGACCCGGCCCGAGCTGGAAGACCAGCGCCTGCCCGGCCGGACCCCACACCGTCGGGGTGAGCCGGTCGAAGTCGCCGCTCGCGTCGTCGAAGGTGCTCGCGAGCCGTGCCGTCTCGTCCACTGCGTCGGCCATGCCTGGTCCTCGGGTTCTCGAAGCCGGGGCCGGAGCCCCGGACGCCCAGCGGTGCAGCCGATACCTTATGGCAATTCCGAACGTTTCAGTTCCGTAGGCTGGATGGCTCCTTCGCGTCCGGTGAGACGAGTGCGGTGCGGCGGCGAGGACGGGGATGCCGGTCGTGACCGTCTTCCGGGCGACAGGAAGCGTTGGGCGAGTTCGACGTCGGAGCCGGGGTGCGCATGGTCACCGCCGGCGCGGTGCCGTTCACCCGCGCAGGACCTCGCGCTCCTCGCCGGCAGGGAATCACCCGGGAATCCGGCCCCAGCCGTGGAGAGAACCGGCCCGTCGGCACGACGGACTTCGCGCGGGCGGCGCCTAGAATCGGAAGCAATCCGAGGTGGCGTCATGATCAGGTCCGCAGATCACCGGCCGGCAGAACCGGCCACCGGCAGTGCCGCGGTACACCTCCCGGAGTGCCGGGCGCAGTCCGAAGACCGGGTGCACAGTGTCCGGTGACGCCGCTGCACGTTCCGCTGATCCGCCCCCGAGGGAGCTCGCGGACGAATTGGGCGCGGCCGGTTTCGTCGAGCCGCGGGTGGCAGGGCGGGGAGGGTTCGGCATCGTCTACCGCTGTCGTCAGCCCGCCCTCGACCGAGTGGTAGCGGTCAAGGTGATGAGCCCCAGTCCGGACGAGACCGACCGCGTGCGGTTTCTGCGCGAGCAGCAGGCGATGGGCCGGCTGTCGGGGCATCCGAACATCGTGCACGTGCTCGAGGCCGGCGTCACCCGTACCGGGCGTCCCTTCATCGTGATGCCGTTCCACCGCCGGGACTCCCTCGAAGCGTGGATCGACCGGCGCGGGGCCCGCACGGTCGCCGAGGTTCTCGACATCGGCATCAAGGTGGCCGGGGCGCTCGAGACGGCGCATCGGGCGGGTGTCCTGCACCGCGACGTCAAACCGGCGAACATCCTGATCTCCGAGTACGGCGAACCGCAACTGACCGATTTCGGGATCGCCCGGCTGTCGGATCGGCAGGACACCACGCGGGGCTTGGTGGTGGGCTCGCCCGCCTACACCGCGCCGGAGCTGCTGCACGGGCAGTCTCCGTCGGTCGTCTCGGACGTCTACGGACTCGGCGCCACCTTGTTCACCGCTCTGGCCGGCCGGCCTGCCTACGCGCGCCGCCGTGGGGAGGAACTGGTGGCGCAGCTGCTGCGGATCAGCACCGAACCGATTCCGGATCTGCGCGAGCGGGATGTTCCGGAGGGGGTGTGTGCGGTGATCGAGCAGGCGATGGCCCGGGAGCCCGCCCACCGTTTCGGTACGGCGGCGGCGTTGGGGGAGGCGCTGCGCAGCGCCGGGACCGATCTCGGTTACCTCGTTGCCGACCTGCCGCTGCCGTTGGCCTGGGACGAGGAGAGCCCACCGCAGCAGGAAGGTCGCGAATCCCCCGCGACCGCGGCGTATCTGCGCCTCGACCCGTCGGCTGGTGGATCCGTGCCCGCTCGTCCGCCCGCCGCGGCGACCAAGTACCGTCCACCGGTCGCGGCTCATGCGATGGTGCAGCGCACCCGGTTGCTCGACCGGCTCGGTACCGCGACCCGGGCGCGACTGATCTTGATCCACGGCCCGGCCGGATACGGCAAGACCACCGTGGCCGCCCACTACGTGCGGATGCTCGAGCACGACGGTGGCAAGACCGCGTGGTTGTCGATCGACGAGGACGACAACACCCCCGCCTGGTTTCTCGCGCATCTCGTCGATGCGGTCACGGTGACCCTGCCCCGGCTGGGCAGAGAGCTGACCCGTGTCCTGGAGGGACACGGGGAGGGTGCCGAGCGGTTCGTGCTGACCACCCTCATCAACCGGACACACACGGGCGGGCAGCACATCGCGGTGGTACTCGACGACTGGCACCGGGTGACCAACCCCGCCAGCCGGGCCATCGCCCGGTTCCTGCTCGAGCAAGGGTGCCACCACTTGCAGCTGGTCGTCACCAGCCGGGCCCGGCAGGGTCTGCCGCTGAGCGGCCTGCGCGTGCACAACGAGTTGATCGAGATCGACGCCGCCGCATTGCGCTTCGATGTCGACGAGTCCCGCGAGCTGCTCACCGGTACTACCGGATTGACCATGGAGGACAAAGACATTGCCGAGCTCGAGGAAACAACCGATGGGTGGGCGGCGGCCCTGCAGCTGGCCTCGCTGGCACTACGCGAACACCATGACCCCCGGACGGTCATCCGCCAGCTGTCGGGCCGGCATCGCGCCCTCGGCGAGTACCTCGCCGAAAACGTCCTCGACAGCCTCGAACCGGACCTGCTCGACTTCCTGTTGGCCACCGCGGTCAGCGAACGCACGTGCGCAGCCCTGGCCACCGCCCTGACCGGCCGCCGGGACGCCCAGGCCGTGCTCGAGGACGT
This sequence comes from Rhodococcus sp. DMF-1, assembly GCF_021441945.1. Lineage (NCBI taxonomy): Bacteria > Bacillati > Actinomycetota > Actinomycetes > Mycobacteriales > Nocardiaceae > Rhodococcus > Rhodococcus sp. DMF-1. Next base: position 2,971,781 of record NZ_CP090442.1, on the reverse strand, counting down.
CGAAGACCGGGATCTGTTCCTCACCCGGCTCGACGAGGAAGGACAGTGGTTCCGTTACCACCACCTGTTCACCGACTATCTACGCCGCCGGCTCGAACGAGGCGACCCGGAACGGCTGCACGAGCTGCACCGGACCGCGGCCCGGTGGTTCGCCGATCAACGCCTGTCGAGTGCGGCGGTCGATCATTTCCGCGCTGCCGGCGACGACGACGCGGCGATCGACGTGGTCGAGCGGGAAGCAATCCCACTGCTCGAACAATCCCGGATGAACACTCTGCTCGGGTTGGAGACCAAGCTACCGACGACCGCCGGCGCGATGCGGCCACGCCTGCAGCTGGCGGTGGCCTGGGCGCACGCACTGCTGCACCACCGCACTGCGGCCAACGACGCCCTCAGCCGCCTCGAGGCAGTGCTGCCGACCGTGTCCGGCGACGAAGAGGCTGACGCCCGGGCCGAGGCCTCTCTCATCCGGGCCACCATCACCGTCTTCGACGACCGTCTCGACCACCTCGGCGAGGCACTCGAGGCATGCATCGCCCGCGCCGACAGACTCCGTCCGTGGATTCTGTGCGGTGTTGCCGATGTGGCCTCGTTCCGCGAGATCCAGCGGTTCGACTTCGACGAGGCCCGGCGCTGGCAGCAATGGGCACGCCCGTACCACCGCCGCGCCTCCGGGCCGTTCAGTGTCATCTACGGCTATTGCCTCGATGCGGTGGCCGCACGGGAACAACTCGATCTCGACGGCGCCGAGACGAGCCTGCGCCACGCCATGCACCTGGCCACCGCTTCCGACGAAGACAATTCCTACAGCTCCCGCCTCACCGGTGCCCTCCTCGGGGAAATGCTGTACGAACAGGGAAACCTCGCCGAGGCCGAAGGCCTGCTCGACGAGAGCTACAGCCTCGGCGCCGAAGGCGGAACCGTCGAGTTCATGCTCGCCACGTACGTCATCGGCGCTCGCCTGAAGCATCGCCTGGGGCAGCACGAACAGGCCGCCGAGCGACTGGCCGAAGGGGAGCGGCTGGCACTGTCACTGCAACTGCCCCGTCTGGCGGTGCATATCACCAACGAGCGCATCCGGACGGGCATCGGGATACCGCAGGTCTCCCCGGTCGCCTTCCCTGCCGGGCTTCCGAGCGACGTTCCTGACGGGATCGCCCAGGTCACGGCCGAGACCACGGAAGAGGCGGCAATCCGGCTGCTGCTCGCCGCCGGCTCCGACAGTGACCGGACACACGCGTGCCGGCGCGCCCGAATCCTCACCGAGTCGATCAGCGCCACCGACCGGCCCCGAGCGTCCCTCTATGCCCGCTTGCTGCTGACCGAGTGCCTTGTCACGGTCGGCTCACTCGCGGAAGCGGAACGAGTGTTGCTGCCCGTCCTCGAGCAGTGTGCACGGTCGGGGTTGGTCCAGCCGGTCCTCGATACCGGACCCGCTGTGCGAGAACTCGTTCGGCGGGTCGGTGCGGACCGGCACGACCGCAGCATCAGCCCCGCCCTCGGCCACTTCCTCGATCGGCTGCACACAGCACCACGGCCGTCCGCAACACCGGAGGACACGTGAGTCCTCCCACCCCGGGGAACACCGGATCGAGCGCATCGCGACACCGCGATTGCCGCCCCGACGATCCCCCGCGCTAGCCGATCTCGTAGAACGGAGGGGCGTAGCGGAAGACGCCGCGCAGCTGCGGCCGGTGCGCGGTGAGGGCGCGGGCCTGCAGGTGCGACGCCCATTCGGGCACGTCGGGATCGACACCGAGCTCGGCGGCCGGGACGAACCCGAAACGCGGGTAGTAGTCCAGGTGCCCGAGCAGCACGACGAGCGGTTCGTCGAGGGCATCCGCCGCGCCGAGCACCGCGTGCATCAGGGCGCCCCCGACGCCGGCGCGCTGCCACGCCGGCAGCACCCCGATCGGCCCGAGCGCCAGCGCCGGCTCGCCGTCGACCGTGCCGCGGGTGACGCACACGTGCCCGACGACCGAGCCCTCGGCTCCGGTTGTGCCCGAGTCCTCGGCTCCGGTTGCGACGAGCGAGAGCCGGGGCAACCACGCCGGGCCGGCACGCAGCGCCTCGACGAGGCCGGGCTCGACCGGCTCCACGCGGGCGGGAGCGAGCGGCGCGAATGCGGCGCGGTGCACGTCGCCGATCGCAGGGATGTCGGCGGGAAGTTCTCGTCGGATGAACACGAGAGCAGTGTGGACACCGGCGCCGGGCCGGGCAACGGAATATCGCTGTGGAAAGCTGACGGGCATGCCGGAGACCACCCTCACCCGTGCCCGGGTCGCCGCGATGGTCGACCACACCCTGCTCAAACCCGAGGCGTCGGGCGCCGACGTGCGCGCGCTCGTCGACGAGGCCCGCGAACTCGGGGTCTGGTCGGTCTGCGTGTCGCCGTCGATGCTGCCGCTGCGGGCGGACGGACTCGTCGTCGCCACCGTGGCGGGCTTCCCGTCGGGCAAGCACCATTCGCTGATCAAGGGCGCCGAGGCCCGGCTCGCCGTGGATCAGGGCGCCGCCGAGATCGACATGGTGATCGACATCGGCGCGGCCGTCGCGGGGGACTACAACGCGGTGCTCGCCGACATCCTCACCGTCCGGGAGGCGATCGGGTTCGAGCCCGTGCTGAAGGTGATCCTCGAGTCGGCGGCCCTGTCGGACGAGGCGATCGTCGAGGCGTGCCGGTGCGCCGAGCGGGCGGGCGCGAACTTCGTCAAGACGTCCACCGGGTTCCATCCCGCCGGGGGCGCGTCCGTGCACGCGGTGCGGCTGATGGCCGAGACCGTGGGCGGCCGGCTCGGCGTCAAGGCCAGCGGCGGCATCCGCACGGCCGAGGCGGCGCTGGCCATGATCGAGGCCGGTGCCACCCGGCTCGGCCTGTCCGGCACCCGCGCGGTGCTCGACGGCCTGCCCGAGTGAGCGGGCCGCGGCCTCAGCAGTCGAGCTGGTTCTGCGACTGCTGGCCGGCCGGCGGCTCGGGCATCGTGTAGGCGCCGCCCTCGAGCGTCACCGCGATGCCGGAGTCGGTGACCGACACGGACGTCGCCTGCATGTCCAGCGGGTACTGCTGCAGGCTCTCGGTGAGGATCTGCACGATGCCGTCGACCAGCGCTGTCGGCAACCCGATGCCGAACAGCGACGCATCCACCGTCTCGATCGCGATCGTCCCGTTCCGGGCCTCCGGGCGCACGGTCAGTTCCGCCAGCCCGGCGCCGCCCACGGTGAAGCGGAGGGTGCCGGCGGCCGCGTCCGGGGTGACGTCGGTGATCAGCGAGCCGAGGGGCAGCGTCTGCACCGTCGCGAGAATGCCCGACGACGGCCACATGACCTCCGCGCTCGAGCTGCCGATGGTGCCGGCCCCGGCGGCGCTCTCCCGCAGGTCCACGTCGCGGACCACGGCGTGCACCTGCATCTCCTGAGCGGGGCCGAACGCCGTGTCGTCGCTGTCGAGCGTGACGGACGAGACCTGCTTGTCCACGAGCGAGAGCAGCACCGGTTTCCACCCGAGATCCACGTCGACGTTCGTGCCGAGTTCGCTCTCGAACGACTGCGCGAGGCAGTTGGTGGCACGGTTGCGGACGTACACCTCGGCGCCGACGAGCACCGCGACCAGCGCGACGGCGAGGACGATGCCGATGGTGGCGAAGGGGACACGCTTCCGGTTCGTCATGGTTCCGGATTCTCCCGAAGAACTCTGAGGAAGGTCTGTGAAGATGCGCCGCCGGGACCGGAAAGTGTGAGGTGTACCACAGTTGTTCGGTACTGTGGCGGCATGACGGGCTGGACGGAACCTGAACACGACGCCTCCGGCCGGGTGGATCCGGACGAGGCCCTGCGACACACCGCGCTCGCCCAGGCGGGCTTCTTCACCACGCGGCAGGCCGTGGCCCACGGCATCGCCACGATCGACTTCGTCGGCCGGATCGCGGCCGGGCACTGGGTCCGGATCCAGACGGATCTGTTCCGGCTCGGTGACAGCCCGCACACGAAGTTCGACGAATTCGCGCAGTGGTGCGCCTGGTACGAGGGCGCCGCGGTGGTCTCCCACCAGAGCGCGGCGGACCTGCACGGCATGGGCCACCTGCAACCCCGCTTCCTGCACCTGTCGACGGCCGACCAGCGGACGGTGCCGAGCAACCGGCTCGCCCTGCACCACCGGCAGCTGCGCGAGCAGGACTGCGAGCAGGTGGGGTGCTTCCGCATCACGACCCCCGCGCGGACCGCCGTCGACCTGGCGGCGGGCGGAGTCTCCCAGGAGGTGCTCGACGAGCTCGTCGGCGACGCCATCGCCATCGGACGGGTCACCTCGGCGCAGCTGCACGCCGCGGTCGTCGATCAGCCCGCGGCCGTCGCCGACCGCATCGAGCTCGCGCTGCTCGCGGCCGGCTGAGTCTGCGCGGGGGCGACGAAGTCCCACGGCACGGTCAGCACACAGTCCCGCAGGCGACGGCGTTGCGGCGCCGCCGGCACCCCCTGGGCGCGCAACAGGTCCAGGGTCGCGCGCCAGCGCACGCGCGGCCCGAACGCCGCGTGCGGGGCCGCCGCCGCCCAGGCCCGATCCGCCACCTGCAGCAGCTCGTGGATCCGTTCCCCCGGCACATTGCGGTGGATCAGCGCCTTCGGCAGCCGCTCGGCCAGGTCCGACGGTGTGGCCGAATGGAACGGGCTCCACGCGAGGGTGAGCGTGCGCGGGCCGTGCTCGTCGAGCAGCACCCATGCGCACCGCCGGCCCAGTTCGTCGCACGTGCCGTCGAGCAGCAGCCCGCCCGGTGCGAGCCCGGCCCGCAGCCGAGCCCACGCCGGCGCCACCGCCTCCTCCGGGTACTGACGCAACACGTTGAATGCGCGGATCAGCACCGGCCGGAGCCCGGCCAGCTCGAAGCCCCCGCGGGCGAACTCCACGCCGTCGCGGGCCGGCACCACCCGCCCGGGATCGATCTCGAGACCCACCACCCGCAGCCGGCGGCGCACCGTGCGCAGCCGCGCGGCCAGTTCGAGGGTGGTCACCGGCATCGCGCCGTAACCGAGGTCGACGACGAGCGCATCGTCCCGCGAGTGCAGGACGCGGGCGACGTCGGGATGGTGCATCAGCCACCGGTCGCTGCGGCGCAGGCGATTGATGCCCGTGGTGCCGCGGGTGACGACACCTTCCGGGCGCGGTACGCGCACGGGGGGAACTACCCGAACCGGCGCGCGAGCCAGTCGGCGGTGATCTCCGCCTCGGTGCGGAACAGGTCGACGAGGTTGACGAGCATGAGCTGCTCGAGTTTGCCGCCGATGAACGGCAGGAAGACCTTGGCCTCCGACGTGGTGCGCAGGGTGCTGCCCCCGTCCGAGGCGAACAGTTCCATCGTGCCGGTGAGGCTGCCGGGCCCGGCGGGGACCGAGGCCTGGTAGCTGCCGGTGATCGTGTCGCCGAGGGGGGTGTAGGTCTCCTTGCGGGTGATGACCATGTCCTTCTTCATCACCGTCCGGGCGATCTCGGGCAGTTCCGTGCGGGGCAGGACGTGGTGCAGGACCAGGTCGATACCGTCGTCCGACACCTCGAACTCGGCGAGATGGTTCTCGGAGTACTTGCGCATCTCCACGATGCGCGCCTCCCAGTGCGTGCGGTCCGAGAGCGCCTCGTACACCTGCTCCGGGCTGTACGGATAGCGGGCGGAGTAGTCGATTCGCCGTGCCATGACAGCCGAGGTTACCGGTTCGTTACCGAACCACGGAAATCGTCACGGCTCCGCAACGGCACGTCAGTGTGGTTCGGACAGCCGTCGGTGTGGTTCGGACAGCGGTCGGTGTGGTTCGGACAGCGGTCAGTGTGGTTCGGACAGCCGTCAGTGCGGTTCGGACAGCCACTGCGCTGTGAACGTGCGCTCGACGTCGAACAGTTCGACGATCTGCTCGACGATGATGCCCTCGATCTTGCCGCCGAGGAAGGGGATCCGCACCTCGGCGGTGCCGTCGATCTCCACGATGGTGCCCGAGCCGTCCGGGGCCATCGTGGACGTGCCGTCCACCTTGCCGGGCAGCCCGTCCACGTGCGCGGAGAAGCTGCCCGTCGCGCGGTCCCCGCTCAGCGGCTGCCACGACTCGTGCCGATGGATGACCAGGTCGCCGGGATGGAAGTTGGTGACGAAGCTCGGCAGGTGCTCGGCCGGGATGGACTGCGTCATGTGCAGGTCGATCGTCCCGTCGCCGATGCGCACGTCCTCGAGGGTCGCGCCCGGGCCGCCGATCTCCGCCAGCCGGGTCCGCCAGTAGTTCTCGTCGACGAGCGCCGCGTGCACCGTGGCGACGGGGAACGCGTAGTGCGAGTAATGGTCGATGCGGCTGCCCATGGTCGGCACGCTACCGTTTGCGGGTGTCTGATCCGCGTATTGGGGCCCAACTCGTCGAGGCGGGCGCCGCTGTGTCCGAGCACGTGCCGCTGTCGACGCTGACCACGCTGCGGCTGGGCGGTCCGGCGCGGTGGCTCGCCGAGTGCACCACCACCGACACCCTCGTCGACGTCGTCCGCCTGCTCGACGCGGCCCGCGTCCCCACCCTGGTCCTGGCGGGTGGCTCCAATCTCGTGATCGGCGACGCCGGATTCGACGGCGTGGTGGTGCGCATCGCGACCACCGGGATCGAACCGGGGGAGGACACCGTCCGCGCCGAGGCGGGCGCGGTGTGGGACGACGTCGTCGCCCTCACCGTGAAGTCCGGTCTCGGGGGACTCGAGTGCCTGTCGGGGATCCCCGGCTCCACCGGCGCGACCCCGGTGCAGAATGTCGGCGCCTACGGGGTGGAGGTCGGATCGGTCCTGCGCGCCGTACGGCTGCTCGACCGCACCAGCGGCGACGTCCGGTGGGTCGGCCCCGGGGAACTCGGGCTCGGCTACCGCACCAGCGTCCTCAAACATTCCGACGACGCGCTGGTGCTCGAGGTGGACCTCGCCGTGCGGCCGGACGGGGCGAGCGCACCGCTCGGCTACCGGGAACTGGCGTCGGCGCTGCACGCCGAGGAGGGGGAGCGGCGCCCGGCGGCGGAGGTGCGTGAGCAGGTGCTGACGCTGCGCCGCGGCAAGGGCATGGTGCTCGATCCGGGCGACCTCGACACCTGGAGCGCCGGATCGTTCTTCACCAACCCGGTGCTCTCCGACGACAAGCTGTCCCGGGTGCTCGCGGTCGTCGAGGAACGCGTCGGGCCCGACGTGCGGATCCCGCGATTCCCCGCGGACGGCGGCACCAAGCTCTCCGCGGGATGGCTGATCGAGCGAGCCGGGTTCGGCAAGGGCTTCCCCGGGGCCGACGCACCGGTGCGGCTGTCCACCAAGCACACCCTCGCACTCACCAACCGGGGAGCCGCGACCACCGCCGATCTGGTGGCCCTCGCCCGGGAGGTGCGCGACGGCGTGCAGGACGCGTTCGGGGTGCGGCTCGAGCCGGAGCCGGTGACCGTGGGCTGCGTGATCTGACCGCGACGAGGTCGAGGATGCGGGCTCCGGCGTGCCGCAGCGGCGGCGCCGTGTAAGACCACCCATACTCCCAGGTCGACCGGGTGGTCGACACCGTGGGTGCCGATGAGGATCACGGCGTCCTCGGTAAGGGCGCAGCACGACAGATGGGCCAGTCCGCGGTAGGTGACGCCGGAGAACAGGTGGTCAGCGCCGCGGTGTGTGCCGGGCCGGCGACGCGAGCCCGGATCCGGGCGATGACCTGCTCAGGGCTCGGGGCTCGGGTCACGTCCACGCCGACCATGTAGTGCAGGTTCGGCGGCAAACGCCAGCTGCAGACCGGGCCGCTCGAATGCGGCGTGGGCGCCGCGGAGCCCGGTGGCGGCGTAGGTGCGGCCGGGGCTGTCGTCGACCACCTCCTCGAGGCAACCCCTGTTCTGCTGGTCGCACGAAAGTTCGAGATCGAAACCTGGCCACCACTGTATTTCGTATTACACTATTGTCTGTGGCTGACGAGATGATCAACGGAATCCCCGTCACCGACGAGATGATCGAGGAGTGGGCAGACGAAGCCGAGGCAGGCTACGACGTCGCCGCCCTGCGTAAGCGTGGTCGCCCGACGATCGGAGAGGGCCCTGGAACAGTGGTTCCGGTCCGCATGGACGAAGCGTTGTTGAGAGCATTGAACGCGCGTGCAGAACAAGAGCATGTATCCAGGTCCGAGGCGATTCGGCAGGCGATCCGCGCCTGGACTCGGGTCGCGTGAAGGCGCACAAATCCGCCCTCGAGCACGGAATCGACGAAACCGACAGCATCTACGCAGCCCAGAATTACGTCTATGCAGCCGACCTGGATGACGACCACCCCGCGCGAGAATTCCGACTCGGTTTCGACCTGAAAGGCCGCCTCCTGGAACTGGTCGTTCTGCGCTTCGACAGCGGCAACGAGCTTCTCATCCATGCGATGAAGGCTCGGCCTCAGTACTTCGATCTACTCCCCTGATTGCTGCCCGCTAGTTGACATCACGGTCCGATGGTTAGCTCGGTGAGGTTGTGCGACAGTGACTCGATGAGCGACAGGGCGCACCCGGCATCGTGGTGGACCGTGTTGTCCGTCCTCACCGCGGTGCTCGTCGCCCTGGTGTGCGGGGTCGTCCTGTGGGCGTTCATGCCGCCGGTGGTGTTCTTTCCCTATTTCGCCCTCGCCTCGTCGGCACTGGTGATCCTGGGCGTGGTGTGGGCGGGACTCGGTCTGCTCGGCTGGTTCCGGTACCGGGCGCTGCGTGCCAGTGCCGTCGCACCGGTCCTGGTGGTGCTCACCGTCGTGCTCGTGGCGCTGTCGGTCCCCTCACGGGTGGCGTTCGCGGTCTCGAGGAACGCCCTGGCGGCCGAAGCCCGCCAGTGCCCGCAGTCGTGGACCGACCAGCGGATCGGGATGTACCGGATCTGGCAGATCCGCCCGGTCGAGGGCGGATGCCTGTCCTTCATCGAAGGCGGCCTGATCGACTCGATCGGCCTGGCGTATCTCCCCGACGGGGCACCGCATCTCGGTGCGCCCCGACGCGACGGCGAGATCGGATACACGCCGTACAGCGGCCCGTGGTACCGGTTCGTCCAACGGTTCCAGCCCGGGCGGCGGCCCGGTCACCGGCGCTCGGCTCGTGCCTGGGGAACGCCCGGCACCACAGCATCGTGTCCCGATCGAGACCGACCCCGGCGAGGACAACACCGACGAGCGGGGTATGCCCGGTGTTCGAGACCACGAACGAGAAAGGTGAATGCTGTGTCGATGATCGTGTCGGTCCCTCGGCGGCTCCGGCGCGCCGGGCTGGCGCTGACGATCGCCGCAGCCGTGGGGTCGACCGTCGGGTGCGGGGCCGGGCAGATCTCCCAGACCGCCACCCAACAGGCCGCGGTCAACGGCAACGATGCCCGGCTCGGCGCACTGCACCTGCTCAACGTGTATTTCCACGCCGAACCCACCGAGTCCGCCCGGGCGCGTTACGGCCAGGTCCGGCTCTCGTTCACCGTGGTCAACAATTCCCTCGACACCGAGCGGCTGGTGTCGATCGACTCCCCGGCGGCCTCGCTGACCCTCGACGGTCCCGTCCAGGCCCGGCAGATCCGGCCCGGCACGTCCCTGTCCGCGGGTCAACCCGTCGAGCAGTTCGACAAGCCCACGGCCCCGGACGAGCCGCTGACCGTTCGCGCGCAGATGCCCGCCGAGTCGATCCGGCCGGGCTTGACCCATCCGGTGACATTCACCTTCGCCGAGGCCGGTCCGGTCACCCTCGCGGTGCCGTTCGATGCGTGGACCCCGGCCGAGCCGCTCCCCACCCAGCGGCCGCTGCCACCCTTGCCCGCCCACCCCTGACCGGCACCCCTCACGGCGCTCGACCTGACCGAACGCCATCTGCTGTCGGCCGTCCGCAACGACACCGCCCCGACCCGGCTGACCTACAACGACTGCTCATCGGCGTCCACGTGGTCACCGAGAAGCACGAGGACTTCCTGATGGCGGTGCGGATTTCCGACAACGGCGAATTCATCCATGCCAATCCCGCGACCCTCGGCCAGCAGGGCGCCACCAACGTCACCAACGGCTGCATCAACCTCTCGCTCGGGGACGCCCAGGCGTATTTCGCGACGGCGATGTACGGCGACCCGGTCGAGGTGTCCGGAACGTCGATCGAGCTGTCCGCCGCGGACGGCGACCTGTACGACTGGGCGATCGACTGGCCCACCTGGCAGTCGATGTCGGCGCTGTAGGAGAGGCGCACTACCAGCGGTTGCGCACCTTCTCAGCGAACCCGAGAAGCTCGCGCACCTCGAGCCGGGTGCCGTCGTCGAGCGTGACGTGGCCGGTGAACCGGCCGAAGACCTGATGCTGCGTCGAGCGCAGGACGAGGGCGTTCACGTCGGCGGCGCGATCGAGGATCGGCTCGAAGCTCATCTCGAACCGGCCGTCGTTGCTCGAGAACCGCCACGGAGCGCCGTCGAAGGTGCCGTGCGGAAGGTGGAACTGCACCCGGTCCAGCTTGTGCGCCACGCCGTCGACCAGGACCATGTTCTCGCTGCCCGCGGTGGTGTCGCCGAAGCCGTCACCGACGGTGAACCCGAAGGGACGCCCCTCGTGCCGTCCCGATGCGGACGCCCAGAACCAGGTGTTGTCGTAGGTCCACACGCCGCGGCCCCAGTCGAACACCGCCGACGCCGACGCGGGGTCGAAGGTGTGCTCGCGACCGGCGAGCGTGACGGTTCCGGCAGCGGGAAGGCCGGGGAACTTCTGGTTGTAGTAGAACGCCCGCTCATCGCCGGGGAACGGCAGCGCGACGACCATCCGCTCGTCGCCGGGCGGGGTGAGCACCACCTCGCCCGACAGACCCCGTCCGCCCGCGAATCCGGGATGCCGGACGATCAGGCGCCGGGCGTCGTGCTCGTGCCGGAACTCCAGGCGGATGCCGCGCCGGTCGACCACCACCTCGCCCGCGTCCGCGGAGGCCGGCAACCGCAGCCGTCCCAGCGGAAACGGGACCATCAGGTTCTCGGTGGTCTCCGTGCGGCCGGTCAGGTCCAGCCAGCTCACGCCGAGCAGGCCCAGGTAGCCGTTGTCGGCGACGGTCAACGCAAGACCGAACGGCCCGTCGTCGCCGTCGGCGAGCACGCAGTAGTAGTCCCACTCCTTGATCCGCCACCGCGGCGCCGCGATCCGGGAACGGTCGTACGTGCGGACCTCGGACCCGGCCCATCCGGCCTCGGCGAGACGGCCCCGTCCGTCGAGCAGCGGCCCCGGGGAGAGGCGGCGCTGCCCGGCGTCCCCCGGAATCTCCACCGGCCCTACTCGGCGGTGCGGTGGAAGCGCATGGGGCTGGCCTGGTCGCGCGGCTGCACGATGATCTGATCCAGGTTCACGTGCGACGGGCGCGACGCGACGAACCCGACGATCTCCGCGATGTCCTCGGCCACCAGCGGGGTAATCCCCTCGTACACCTTGGCGGCGCGCTCGGCGTCGCCCTCGAACCGCACGAGGGAGAACTCGGTCTCCACCGCGCCCGGCGCGATCTCGGTCAGGCGCACCGGCTTGCCGAGCAGCTCACCGCGCAGCGTCCGGTGCAGCACCGCCTGGGCGTGCTTGGCGGAGGTGTAGCCCGCGCCGTTGTCGTAGGCGTGGAACGCCGCCACCGACGTGATCGTGACGATCAGGCCGTCGCCGGAGTCGACGAGCTTGGGCAGCAGGGCCTTCGTCATCCGCAGTGTGCCGAGGACGTTGGTCTCCCACATCCAGCGCCAGTCGTCGAGGTCGGCCTCGGCGACCGGGGCCATGCCCTTGGCGCCGCCCGCGTTGTTGACCAGGACGTCCACCCGGGGGAGCACCGTCGTGAAGGCGGTCACCGAGTCCTCGTCCGTGACGTCCAGCTCGAGGGCCGTGCCCCCGATCTCGTCCGCGAGCTTCTCGATCCGGTCGACGCGGCGAGCGCCGACGACGACGTGGAAGCCCTGGGCTGCGAGGGTGCGGGCGGTGGCCTCGCCGATGCCGGAGGAGGCACCGGTGACGACGGCGACGGGGGAATCGGGAGAAATCGTCATGCGAGCGATCCTAGGGTGCCCCGGGTGCGGTCGCGCGGGGGTCCGCGCGACCGCGGCACCCGCTACGACGCGAGCGGCCGGGGCGTCTCGATGATCGAGTAGGCGCCCGCGTCGCCGGCGACGGACCGGCTCGTCTCGCCGTGGACGCTCACCGGGACGTCGCCGGCGAGGGTGATGCGGTGCAGCCGACGATGCCGGCCGTCGTAGTCGGCGACGGCGTAGTGCTGGGTGGCCCGGTTGTCCCAGATCGCGACGTCGCCGGCGGCCCAGTGCCAGCGGGTGGTGTACTCGAGCCGCGTCTGGTGGTCCTGCAGCAGCCGGAACAGCGCCTGCGACTGCCGGCCGCTCAACCCGACGAAGCCCTCGACGAAGTGGCCGAGCAGCAGCGACCGCTCCCCGGTCTCGGGGTGCACGCGCACCACGGGATGCTCGGTCGCGAAGTATTCGGACCGGAACTCGGCGCGGTACTCGGCGACCCGCTCGTCGGCGCCGTCGCGGAGGTGCTCGGCGCTCTCGGCGGCGTAGTCGTACACGTTGGTGTGGGTGGCCCACAGGTTCTCGGCCAGTGTCTTCAGCGGTCCGGGCAGGCCCTCGTAGGCCGCCACGCCGGAGGCCCACGTGGTCGAACCACCGTAGGGGGGCAGTTCCACCGCGCGCAGGATCGACGCCTTCGGGATGCGGTCGACGAACGAGACGTCGGTGTGCCAGCTGTTCGCTGTGCCGTAGTCGGAGTCGATGGGCAGCACGTGCGCCCCGCGCGACGTCACCGTCGGGTGCGCGGTGGTCGGTGTGCCGAGCAACTCGGCGAACGCGTACTGCGACGCGTCGTCGAGGTGGTGCTGGTCCCGGAAGAAGATCACCTTGTGCTCGGCCAGCGCGCGACGGATCGCTTCGACGGTGCGCCCGTCGAGGTCGCCGCCGAGCCGGACTCCGTCGATGCGGGCACCGACGTGCCCGCCCAGGCGGACCACGGTCACGTCGCGAGCGGGTGCGGTGCGGGTATCGAAATCGACAGACATGAAGGACCTTTCGTGGATCGGATATCGGTACCGTCGACCTCATCACCGGTGATGTTCCGGCGTAAGGGTTTTCGTCACCCTGATCGGGATGGTTGCCTGCGCGTCGCCGGGCGGAGTGGACACGGCGGCGCGCGGCGGCTAGGTTGCGGGTATGTCAGCTCGCCGTCTCCGTGCTCCGCGGGTCACCTATGTGACCGCCGCGCTGGGCTCGCGGCTGCCGCTGGCGCGCGACCTGTGTTGTCGCTGACACCGCACCTCGCGCCCCGCTTCGTCGCCCGCCGTCACCCGGCGGATCGCCACGGTCGAGCGGATCGGCGCCTCCCCGTCACGCCCCGGGTCCTCGAACCCGTCCCCGAGGAAGAGCCGCAGTGTCTGCAGCAACCACATCGAATGTCTTGTACCCCAATGTCGTCCGTCCGAAGACCGGTGCCCGGTCCCGCGGCGCCGCCGCCCGCGTGCAGCCGACGGCGCGCGTGCAGATCGTGCCGCCCGAACTGAAGATCGCCGACGGCACCGCCGCGGCCGTGTTCCGGACCGCCGCGGCGCGCGGGCCGATCTGCCGCGACCAGGCGGCAGCGGCGACGGGCGCGAGCATCGCCACCGTCAACCGACAGGTCTCCGCGATGCTCGCCGCGGGACTGCTGCGGGAGCGGCCGGAGCTGATCGAGTCCGGCGCCGTGGGCCGGCCCCGGGTGCCGTTCGAGACCGACCACGAGCGCTACCTGACCGTCGGGATCCACGTCGGGGCGGCCGTCACCGGTATCGTCGCGAGCGATCTGCGCGGGCGCGTGATCGGCGGGGTGGAGATCCCCACTCCGCGCGGCGGCCAGGAGGCGGCGCTCGGGACGATCACCGGCAGTGCGAGGGCCTTCGCGGCGCGCTGGCATCGGCGCATGCCGCTGTGGGCGGGCGTCGCGCTCGGCGGGCGCGTCGACTCGGCCACCGGAACCGTGGACCACCCGCGGCTCGGCTGGGCGGATGCGCCCGTCGGCGCGGTGGTGAGCCGGGGTCTGGGCCTGCCGGTTTCCGTCGCCGCGCACGTCGAGGCGATGGCCGCGTCGGAGCTGCTGCTCACCCCCGACCGCGACACCGCCGACGTCGAGGGCGCCACCCTGTACTTCTATGCCCGTGAAACCGTGGGTATCGCAATCGCATTCGACGGCCGGGTGCACACGCCGCGCGGTGGCCCGGGTTCGGTCTCGCACCTGCCCACCGGATCGTCCGTGCCGTGCGCCTGCGGTGCCCGCGGCTGCCTCGAGGCCACCGTCGCCGACCGGGCGGTGCTGGCCCGGGCCCGCGCCGCCGGGTTGCTCGACGCGCGTGCCACGTCCGTCGCCGCGCTGTACGCGCTGGCCCGCAACGGCTCTCGCGAGGCGCACGAGATCCTCGCGGAGCGCGCGCAGGTGCTGGGGCGGTCCGTCGCGATGCTGCGCGACCTGTTCAATCCGGACCGGGTGATCCTCGGCGGCCAGGCGTTCACCGCGTACCCGGCGGCGGCGCCGCACGTCGCGCGCGCGCTCGGGTCGACGTCGGGCGCCGACGTCCGCGTCACCGGATTCGGCGACCGGGTACAGGCGCACGCCGCGAGCGTGGTGTCCCTGAGTTCGCTGTACTCCGACCCGCTCGGAGCGATGCGTCGGGCGCTGGGCTGATACGCGCACGAAATATCCATCCGAGCATACGATTTCATTCGCGTGTGGCCGGAAAGTGCGCGGATCCGGGGCCGCCGGTCATCGGCTGCGCAGTGGCGGGCCGTCCGTGGCGTCCGCCGGCGCAGCGCGACGGTCCAGTTCGGCCCGTGCGCGCGCCAGACCGCCGTGTTCGAGTGCCGCGAGGGGGGACTCGTCCGCCCACACCGGGGTGCCGCGGTCTCGGACCGTCACGCTCAACGAGCCCGCCAGGTGCTCGAGGGAGCCGGGCACGTTGCGGCGTTCGAGCGGCAGCGGGACCGGCAGCACGTGCGCGTCGCCCAGCGGGGCGGTCCCCTCGATCTCGACGGTCCACCGCGGCCCGCGCCCGAACAGCGACCACCGCTCGTCGGTGACGTGGGCCCGCACCGGCGAGACCACCGGGTTGCCGAGCCGGATCACGGGCCCGTCCGGCAGGGCGACCACCACGGCCGTCACCTCGGTCCGCAGGGGACCGGCGTGGACCTGCCCACCGGCGAAGGCGACGCACGCGGCGGAGTCCGCGAAGCCGTGTGCCTGGCCCCACCACCACGACTCCGGGAAACCGCCCCTGCCCCAGTTCTTCTCCGCGTACACCTGCGCGCCGTCGAGGTTCCACGTCTCGCCGCCGAGCACGGCATCGCCCTCGGCCCGCCCGTCGAGCAGCCACGGGTGCCAGTACTGGTTGAGGGCGGGAACCGCGTGGAAGACGCTGGAGCCGCCGAATCGGCGACGCGGCCACGGCCGGGGCGCCGTCACTCGCACGTCGAGGCGTGCGTCGTCGCCGAGGTCCACGCGCAGCCGGTCGGGTTCCCCGCGGAACGCCGTGCCCGCCGAGGCGCCGAGCCGCAGGGGGTCGGCGAATCCGTCCGGATGCGCCGTCGTCCGCAGGAACCCGCCCGGGTGCGCCGCCAGGCCGAGCGTCGCCCACGACCCGTCGCCGGCGCGGTTGACGCCGCACAGCGCGATCACCACCCGTCCGGTTCCGGGTTGGGTGAATCGCCAGAAGTACCCCTCCATCGCGACGTCGTGGGCCGTCAGGGGGTCGCCGAAGGGCAGGTCGGCGCCGGTGGCGCGGTAGCGCGAGTACAGCGACACGGCGCTCAGATCCCGGCCCGGGCCGCGGCCGCGATGTCGTCGAGGTCCCGCTGCAGCGCCGTGCGCGTCGCCCGCACGCCCAGCGGGGCGAGGAGCGCCGTCAGCACCCGCCGGATCCGGCCGGGACGTCCGTCGTCCGCGGAGAACCGCACGGTCAGCATCGTGCCGGCCCGATCCGGGGCCACGTCGAATTCGGTGCGGTAGCGCACCCCGCCGGATTCGGCCTCGACGACCGTGTGCCGCCCCGGCTCCACGGCCGTCACCGTCATCTCCTCGGTTGCCGCCCTGCCGAACATCCTGCGTGTCTCGCGCCAGCGGGTGCCGACCTCGTAGCCGACGCCCGCGAGCCGTTCGACACTGTCCACCCCGCTCAGGACCTGCGGGGCCGAGTCGACGGAGGTGAGCACCCGCCACACCCGGTCGGGTGGGGCGTCGACGGAACGGCTCAGCTCGATGTGGTGGCCCATTCGTGCTCCTTCGGTCGGATCGGTCACAGGGGCAGGGCGTGCTCGCGCAGCGCCGGTTCCGCGCCGCGCCGGCGGAACCACTCGAGCCCGAACGCGCTCGCGAGCTGTTCCGGCGTCATCGCCAGCATCGGCCCGAAGTCGCCGACCTGCGAGGCGTGCGCGAGCATCGCTGCCCGTTTCGCGGGGATCGTCGCGGACACGTCGATCGTGGTGGTGATCTCGGTCTCCGGCAGGCCGAACGTGTCCAGGTCCGGTGGCGTCGCGTCCGGGCTCACCTCCGGGGCGGCGGCGAGCAGGCGACGGATGTGGTCCCGGTTCATGGCCGCCTCGTACACCGACGGGTGTGCCGTCAGCTCCTGGGCTCGGGCACCGACGCGGTGCACCTGCACGTGGTCGGGGTGCCCGTACCCGCCGTTGGGGTCGTAGATGGTGACGACGTCGGCGCTCTCCTCCTCGAGCACGGCTGCGAACCGGGCCGCGGCCGCCTCCACATCGACGTTGCAGAACGCCGCCGGGTCCGAGTTCCGCGGCGTCCCCGCCATGCCCGAATCGGCGTAGCCGAGCGGCACCAGGCGGGCGACCCCGAGCGTCTCGGCCGACGCCTCGAGTTCGGCGCGGCGGCGCTGGGCCAGGGACTCGCCGGGACCGAGCAGGCCGTCGGGAACCTCGCCCGCGGCACCGTCCGTGGCCACGACCAGCACCACCCGATGCCCCGCGTCCGCGGCCAGGCGCATCACCCCGCCGGTGGTGAACACCTCGTCGTCGGGATGGGCATGGAAACACACCAGCACGCTCACGTACTGCATGCTGGCACGAATGCGCTCCTACCGTGCACTGTTCACCGCGCCGGGCGCCGCCGGGTTCTGCCTGGCGGGGTTCGTCGCGCGGCTGCCGATCGCGATGGTCGGCATCGGCATCGTGACGATGTTCTCGCAGCTGCGCGGCGACTACGGCCTCGGCGGCGCCCTGGCCGCGGTGTTCGCGCTGTCCTACGCCGCGCTCACCCCGCTGGTCTCGCGGGCCGCCGACCGGCACGGGCAGTTCCGCGTCCTGCCGGTCGCCGCCGGGATCAGCGCGACCGCGACGGTCACGATGCTGGCGGGGGTGCGGTGGGAGGCACCCGAGGTGCTGCTGTTCGCGTGCGCGATCCCGGCGGGACTGATGCCCACCATCGGTGCCATGGTCCGGGCCCGGTGGACCGAGCTGCTCCGCGGCACCGACAGGCTGCGGACCGCGTTCGCGCTCGAGGCGGTGATCGACGAACTGTGCTTCATCGTCGGGCCGGTGCTGTCGGTGGGCCTGAGCGTCGCCGCGTTCCCCGAGGCGGGCGCGTTGCTGGGGGCGGTGCTGCTGGTGATCGGCACCGTCGCCCTCGCCGTGCAGCGCGGCACCGAACCTCCCGCGCGCCCGGTCGCCCGGGGTGCGCCCGGGGTGAGCGTGCTGCGGATCCCGGTGTTGCTCGTGCTGGTGGTCGCGATGACGGCGATGGGCACGATCTTCGGTGTCGTCGACGTGGTCGGGGTCGCGTTCACCGCCGAGCAGGGCGTGCCCGGCGCCGCGACCGTGGTGCTGGCGATGTTCGCGACGGGATCCGCGCTCGGCGGCCTCGTCTTCGGTGCGGTGCGGCTGCGGGCGCCGCTGACGCGGCAGCTACTCGGGGCGACGACGGCCGTCGCGGTGCTGCTGTGGCCGCTGCTGCTCGCCGGCACCGTGCCGGCCCTCGCCGTGCTCTACCTCGCGGCCGGGGTGGCCGTCGCCCCCACCATGATCGTCGCGACCTCCCTGACCGAGCGGATCGTGCCGCCGGGCCGGCTCACGGAGGGCATCACCTGGACGGTCACGGGACTCGGGGTCGGGGTCGCGGTCGGCTCCGCCGTCGTCGGTCAGGTCATCGACCGGTCCGGGCCGAGTGCGGGCATCGCGGTCGCCGTCGTGGCCGCGCTCGTCGGGTGCGCGTGTGCCGTGGGAGTGGCCCGGCTCGCCCGGCTAGGGTGACCCGCATGACAATCCGTGAGGTCGAGAGTTCCGACGGCACCCCCATCGTCTACCGCGTCACCGGCGATCCCGCCCACCGCCGGCTGGTCCTGCTGCACGGATGGGCCCAGTCGTCGCGGTGCTGGGGCGAGTCCGTGCTCGACGAGCTGGCCCGCACCCACCGGGTGATCGCCGTCGACCTCCGCGGACACGGGTACTCGGGCGCCCCGGAGACCGGATACGACGAGTCGAAACTGTGGGCCGGGGACGTGCAGGCCGTGCTCGGCGCCGAGGACGCCCACGACGCGGTGCTGCTCGGCTGGTCCTACGGCGGCCTGGTGATCTGCGACTACCTCGCGACGCACGGCACCGACCGCGTCGCCGGGATCGTGCTGGTCGGCGCGATCACCAGCATCGGGCGCGGTGAGAAGGGCGGCAAGGTCGGGTCGGCCATGCGCGCCGCCGTCCCCGACGCGATGTCCGAGGATGCGGCGACGGCGATCCGCGCACTCGGTGCCTTCGGCACCGCCCTCACCGGGACCGGGGCGGACACGGGCGTCGCGGCGCAGGCGCTGTTCGGCACCAGCCTGTGCACCCCGCCCCGCGTGCGGGCGGCGATGTTCGCCCGGACGGTGAGCAACGACGAGCTGCTGCGCAGTCTCGACATCCCGGTGCTCGTCCTGCACGGCACCGCCGACTCGGTCGTCGACGTCTCGGCCGCCGAGCACGCGGCGGCACTGCTGCCGAACGCGACGACGTCGTACTGGGAGGGCACCGACCACGGTCCGTTCGTCGAGGACCCGCAGCGGTTCGCCTCGGAGGTCACGCGCTTCGCGGGATCGCTGTAGCGTCCACCGACCCGATCGCCTGCGTCCCGGCGAGCAGGAGCGTCTCCTCCGGTGTGAGCGGGTGGAACTTGACCCCGCGCACGTCGCGATAGCACTGTTCGAGCGGGCTCGACCGGTAGAAGCCGCGGCCCCCGGCGACGTCGAGCGCCAGGTCGCACACCTCGATCGCGGTCCGCGCGATCTCGGCCTTGGCGGTCATCACCGCGGCGACCGTGCTCATCGACGGCACCGGGTCGTCGCCGACGGTGTCGAGGGCACCGTCGAGGGCCCACGACGCGACCTGCAGGCGGGTGGCCGCCACCCCGAGCTGGCGGCGCACGGTCGGGTCGTTCGCCCGCGCGGTTCCGGCGACGAGTGCGGTCGCGTGCGCGTGCGCGGTCTCGGCGACGCCGAGATAGACGGCCGCGACCACGGGCATGGCGACGCTGAGCACCAGCTGGAACGGCGGGTCGATCACCCCGTAGGGGCGGCGGGCGACCACGGCCGCGTCCGGGACGAACACGTCGGTCAGCTCGACGTCGTGGCTGCCGGTGCCGCGCATGCCCAGTGAGTCCCAGTTGTCGTGGACTCGTACCCCGTCGGTGTTCATCGGGATCATCATGTTGAGCACGATGCGGCCCTCGTCGGGGTCGTCGAACGGGAACATGGTGGCGAGCACGTCGCCGGCGGGGGCCTGGCTGCAGAACACCTTGCGGCCGTCGACGCGGTAGCCGCCGGGCACCTTCCGGGCGGACCCGCGGGGGTGGGTCTGGTCGGCGCCGCCGGTGGAGACGAGCACGAGCGCCTCCTCGGCGACGCGGCGCAGCATCCGGTCCGCGCCGGGCGCGCCGTGCCGGTACCGCCACGCGGCGGCGAGCACGACGTGGTGGTGCATGGCCGAGGCGAGCGCGGTCGCCGCGCAGTGGTGTGCCAGGGTGCGCTGCACGGTGGCGACATCGCGCACGGTCGCGCCGCCGCCGCCGAGTTCGCGGGGGACGGCGAGGGCGAGACGGCCCTCCGAGCGCAGGATCTCGTAGGCCTCGGCGACGAACGTGCCGTCGCGGTCGTGGGCGCGGGCGTAGGGGGCGATCCGCCGGCCGAGTTCGTCGGCGCCGGCGACGAGTTCCTCGCGGGGCCGGGATCGGGGGTACTGGGTGATGTCTACGGTGGTCATGTCTCGACGGTAGGAGCACGGATCGATACCGCCCAGTGCACGTTCTGGACCTACTCTGGAGGTGTGCGCGAGTACGGGCAGTACTGTCCGGTCTCGATCGGCAGCGAGGTGCTCGCCGACCGGTGGACCCCGCTGATCCTGCGCGAAATGGTCTACGGAAGTACCCGCTTCAACGAGATCGAACGCGGTCTGCCCGGCATCTCGCGCACCCTCCTCGCCACCCGGCTGCGGCACCTCGAGCGCAAGGGCGTGCTGGAGCGGGTCCCGCAGGCGCGGGGCTGCGAGTACCACCTCACCCCGGCCGGCCGCGAACTCGCCCCGATCCTCGTCGCGATCGGGGAGTGGGCGGTGAAGTGGTTGTTCTCCGAGCCCCTGCCCGCCGAGGTCGACCCCGTGACACTGACCTGGTGGATGCACCGGCGGGTGGACCGGGACCGGGTGCCGCCGCAACGGGTGGTGATCGAGTTCGACTACACCGGTCCCGCCCCGATCCGGTTGTGGATCGTCCTGGACCGCGGCGAGCCGTCGGTGTGCCGGAAGCATCCGGGCTTCGACGTCGACGTGTACGTGACCGCGGAACCGGTGGCCCTGATGCGCGTGTTCGCCGGCACGCGGACGCTGATCGAGGCGCTCGACGACGGCAGCGTGCGACTGCACGGGCCGGCCGCGCTGGTGCGCGGGTTCGGCGTCTGGTTCCTGTGGAGCCCGTTCCACGCCGCGGTGCGCCGCGCAGTCACGGGTTCCGAGACGGGCGAGCGGTCCTGACCGGCCGGGTGCGACGTCGCGCAGACGAGCCCGGTCGGGGCGCAGCGGGACGGAGCGCAGGGGAGGGCGGAACCGGACGGGGATGCCCGGCAGGGCAGTATGGAGAAGTGACGTCGAAGTCGAACAGCCGTCCCCGCCGCGTGGCCGTCCTGTCGGTCCACACCTCGCCTCTCGCCCAACCCGGCACCGGGGACGCCGGCGGAATGAACGTCTACGTTCTGCAGACCGCCGTGCAGCTCGCGCGGCGCGGGGTGGAGGTGGAGATCTTCACCCGGGCGACCTCGTCGGCGGACCCCGTGGTGCAGGAGGCGGCACCGGGCGTGCTGGTACGCAACGTCGCCGCCGGTCCCTACGAGGGACTCGACAAGCACGACCTGCCCACGCAGTTGTGCGCCTTCGCCGCCGGGGTGCTGCGGGAGGAGGCCCGGCACCCGCAGGGCTACTACGACCTGGTGCACTCGCACTACTGGCTGTCCGGCCAGGTGGGCTGGCTCGCCCGCGACCGGTGGGGCGTCCCGCTCGTGCACACCGCCCACACTCTCGCCGCCGTGAAGAACGCCTCGCTCGCCGACGGTGACGTGCCCGAGCCGGCGGCCCGGCAGATCGGCGAGCAGCAGGTGGTCGCCGAGTCCGACCGGCTCGTCGCCAACACGATCGACGAAGCGGCGCAGCTCGAGCGCAGCTACGGTGCCGACCCGTCACGGATCGACGTGGTGGCGCCGGGCGCGGACCTGTCCCGCTACCGGCCGGGGGACCGGGCGCTCGCCCGCGCCGAGCTGGGGCTGGACCCGAACGAGACGATCGTGACATTCGTCGGCCGGATCCAGCCGCTCAAGGCACCCGACGTGCTGCTGCGCGCCGCCGCGGCGGCGATGGCCGCCGACCCCGAGGTGCCCCTGCGGGTGCTGGTGGTGGGCGGGCCCTCGGGCACCGGGCTCGAGCGCCCGCACTCGCTGATCGACCTGGCCGCCGAGCTCGGGATCGCCGCCCGGGTGACGTTCCTGCCCCCGCAACCTCCCGAACGGCTCGTGCAGGTCTACCGCGCGTCGGACGTGGTGGCGGTGCCGAGCTACTCCGAGTCGTTCGGCCTGGTGGCGATCGAGGCGCAGGCGTGCGGGACCCCGGTGCTGGCGGCGAACGTCGGCGGCCTCGGCGTCGCGGTGCGCGACGGCGAGACCGGGCTGCTCGTCGACGGGCATCGCACGAGCGACTGGGCCGCCGCGCTGCGCTCGCTGGTCACGGATCCGGGTCGGCGGGCCGTGCTGGCGGCGGCGGCGCCCCTGCACGCGGAGAACTTCTCCTGGGAGCACACGGCGGACGGGCTGCTCGCCAGTTACCGTAAGGCCGGTGCGCTGCGGAACCGCTCCCTCGCGAGCGGCGAGTTTCCGCTGCGCCGGCAGCGCGGAGTGTGGAAGATCCGGCGGACGACGGGGGTGCGGGCGTGAGCGAGCGACTGAGCGAGACGATCGAGGCGACGCTGCGCGATCGCGGCCTCGAGTTCTCCCGCAAGGAGGGTGGGCACTTCGTCGTCGACCTGCCGGGGGAGAACAAGCTCAAGACGACGACCCTGCTCTCCCTCGGCAACCACGGCCTGCGGGTCGAGGCGTTCGTGTGCCGCAAGCCCGACGAGAACTTCGAGGGCGTGTACCGGTTCCTGCTCCGGCGCAATCGGCGGCTGTACGGGGTCGCGTACACCCTCGACAAGATCGGGGACATCTACCTCGTCGGCCGGATGTCGGAGGCATCGGTCACTCCGGACGAACTGGACGCGGTGCTCGGCCAGGTGCTCGAGGCCGCCGATCACGACTTCAACGTCATCCTCGGACTCGGTTTCCTCGCCTCCATCAAGCGGGAATGGGAGTGGCGGGTCTCGCGGGGCGAGTCGCTGCGCAACCTCGAACCCTTCCGGCACCTGATCGAGGACGGCCGGCCCTTCGTGGTGGAGGACGCGCAGCCGTAACGGCGCGATATCGGTGACCCGTCCCACAATATTACTGTGAGCCTGGTCATATAACGGCCGTGTAACTACGCGGTGTCGAAACGGCGATACTTCCGACGTCACCTGGGAAAACGGCGCCGCCCGATCTTGGAATGTGGGACGCACGTGCCGGAAAACAGCGCGTGACCGATCCGTGATGACTCTCTAGCGTCGTAATCAGCCCGATACCACCGGGCAAGCAAGACCGGCCCGTCGCCGCTGACTCTGCCCCGCGGGACCGGAACTCGATACCTGATCGAGGGGCAGGGACGAGGCACAGCTCCGAATCCGGGCAGCGGGATCGACATCGTCGGCCGCCGCAGTGCCTCGCCAGCAGACGCGAGAGGAATTCAACCGCATCATGGCTAACTTCACCTTCAAGCGCGCCCTCGGCACCGTCGCCGCCACCGCGGCCCTGGCCGTCACCCCGCTCGCCCTCGGCACCGGCACCGCCAACGCCGCGTCCGGCAACTGGGACGCCGTCGCGCAGTGCGAGAGCAGCGGGAACTGGGCGATCAACACCGGCAACGGCTACCACGGCGGCCTGCAGTTCGCTCCGAGCACCTGGAACGCCTACGGCGGCCAGCAGTACGCCCCCACCGCCGACCAGGCGACCCGGGAGCAGCAGATCGCCATCGCCGAGAACGTCCTGGACGGCCAGGGTCGCGGCGCGTGGCCGGTGTGCGGTCAGTACCTCTGATCCGACACTCGGACACGTGCCCGGGCTCGCGCCCGTAGCAGCCGAACGAGCCCCGCGTGCACCGCACGCGGGGCTCGTCGCATCTCACCGGATCGCCGCACCTCGATAAGCGGCGGTCTCGAAGTCGAGATAGCCCTGGAACGACACGGCGTCCGCGAACGGCAGGATCTGCGTGGCCCAGAAGCCGCCGAGCCCGTTCTCCCGGTCGATCCAGTAGTAGAGATTCGCCAGACCCGCCCAGCCGAGGGCACCGGCCGGGCGGCCCGTCGGCGCCGGCTCCTCGTTCACCAGGAACGTGTACGCCCAGTTCTTGGCCAGCCCAGGGAAGAACTCCGCGTCGTTCGACAGCGCCGGGACGACCCCCGGCAGCGCGGTCACCTGCTGCCCGTCCAGGCCGCCACGCACCGCGTCGGCGACGGTCGCGGGCGAGAGAACCCGGTCACCGCCGGGGGCCGCGCCGTCGCGCAGCCACATCCGGATGAACTTCAGGTAGTCCGGCACGGTGGTGTAGAGCCCGTGGCCTCCCATGTGGATCTCCGGGTCCTGGGGCAGCACCATCTCCGGCATCGGCGCGAGTGCTCCGTCCTCGCTGCGCTGGTGGACGACGGCCAGCCGCGCGCGCATGTCGTCGGTGAGTGCGAACGCCGTGTCGCCCATCCCGAGCGGCTCGAAGATCCGCTCGCGCATGACCTCGCCGAGACGCCGGCCCCGCACGGCCTCCACCACCAGACCGCACCAGTCGATGTTCGAGCCGTACATCCACCGGTCGCCGGGATCGAACAGCAGCGGTGTCGTCAGCGCGGCCTTCGATCCCGTGATCACGCTGGGCTGACCGTGCTCCTCGGCGAGGCGCCGGTAGTTCTCGTCGAAGAAGTCGTATCCGAGACCGGCCGTGTGGAGCAGCAGCATGCGGGTGGTGATGTCGCGCTTCGGCGCGCGCAGCAGGGGCGCGCCGTCCGTTCCGAAGCCCTCGAGAACCTGGAGTTCCCCGATCTCCGGGACGTAGCGGGCGGCGGGGGCGTCGAGGTCGAGCAGGCCCTCCTCGACGCACTGGAGTGCGGCGGTGCCGGTGATCGCCTTGGTCGTGGAGAAGGCGGCGAACACGGTGTCCGCCGTCATCGCCGAGCCCGAGCCCGCTGCGCGTTCCCCGGCCACCCCCTCGTACACGACACCGTCCCGGTCGGTGAGCATGGCCACCACGCCCGGCACGCCCGTCGGGCGGTGGGTGAGTTCTCGCAGGGTTGCGTCCATCGTGGTCGCGAAGTCGTCTGTCACGGTTCCTCCTGTGTGCGGTCCGCCGGCCGGCGTCGGAGGGGGACGCTACGGACGGAGCTGTGACGCGGGCCACCTCGGATCGGCACGCGTTGTCGGATTACGGCACTCGGCGCCCGCGGGCCCGGGCGAGCGTGCGCGACGGATTCTCGCCGAATCGGCGACGGTAGGCGGCGGCGAAGACCCCCATGTTGACGTAGCCCCACCGGGCCGCCACCGCCGAGACGGTGCACTCGGCCGACGGGATGGAGAGCTCGTCGCGGATGTGCCGCAATCGCACGTCGGTGAGGTACCGGTTCGGCGTGGTGTCCAGGTGGCGGCGGAACGCCCCCGACAGGGCGCGCACGCTGACACCCACGGCGGCAGCGACCTCGGAGACCGTGGGCAGGTCCGCGGCGTGCTCGCGGATGTAGCGCTCCGCGTGCCGGACGTACGCCGGGGCGGCCGGCGGTTCGCCGGGGTCGAGCGCGACGCCCGCCGCGGCGGCCCATTCGGTGACGAGGTGACCGAGGAGCAACTCCTGCAGATGGGCGCCCGGCCGGCCCTGCGCGATCCGCACCGGATCGGCCCGGATCGCGCGGACCGCATACGCGAGCAGCGTGTTCCAGCCCGACGACCCGGTCCCGACGACGCACTTGTGCTGCCACAGGCGATCGTCGGGGACGACGCCGAACCAGCGGTCGGCGAGGTCGGCGACGAGCCGGTGCGGCACCGTCAGGTTCAGCTGCAGGTGCTCGTCGTCGAAGTCGACGCGATGCTCGATGCGGCTGCAGTCGGCCACGAACGTGGCGCCGGAATCGACCTCCACCTCGCCCGCTCCGACGCGGTGCCGCGCGTGCCCACGGATCGTCGTGAGCACGAGGATGTTGCCGGCCTCGGCGGAGAGCCGGTCGACGGTCACCGGAATGCCGTAGCGGAACCGGGTGAGCACGATGTCGCCGATCGACGCCGAGAACATGCTCGATCGCGGGTGCAGCAGGCGTCCGCTCGGCCGCACGCGATAGGGCATGTACACCCGGTCCGACCACGTCCGGATCTCGTCCCAGTCGGTCGAGACCGTCGCGGGCGAGGAGCCGCGGCCGGAGAACGGGTCCAGCGAGTGCACGACGTCCGTCATCCGGTCGAGCCTAGGGTGCCGGACCGGCCGCCGACACTGCCCGATCGGCCGGGCTCCGGGGCGCGTGACCGGGCCCGCGACGGTCCCCGACCCGGTAGTGTCCGGCATGCCTGTGACTGCCTTCACAGCCGTCGGATACCGTACTCCCGGCACGTCTGGCACGGCGTGCCACAGATTCCTGCCCCCGAGGAGAACCAATGAGCTTTCGCAGTCCCTTTCCCGACGTCGACATCCCGGCACTGAGTGTCTACGACTTCCTGTTCGGTTCGATCGCGGAGTCGGACCTCGATCGCCCGGCGTTGACGGAGGGCACGACCGGGGCCGTCACCGACTACCGGACCCTGATCGGGCAGATCGACGCGATCGCGGGTGCTCTTGCGGCGCGCGGTGTGGGAGTCGGCGACGTCGTCGGCCTGCTCTCGCCGAACGTGCCCGCCTTCGCGGCCGTCTTCCACGGCATCCTGCGGGCGGGGGCCACCGCGACCACCGTCAACGCGCTCTACACCGCCGAGGACATCGCCAAGCAGCTCGAGGATTCCAAGGCGACGTTCTTCTTCACGGTCTCGCCGCTGCTGCCGCACGCGAAGGAGGCCGCGGCCGCGGTCGGTATCCCCGACGATCGCCTGGTCGTGCTCGACGGCGCCGAGGGGCATCCCTCCCTGCGCGACCTGCTCGCCGAGAACGCCCCCGCCCCCGAGGTGTCGTTCGATCCGGCCACCCATCTGGCGGTGCTGCCGTACTCGTCCGGCACCACCGGTCGCCCGAAGGGCGTGATGCTCACGCACACGAACCTGGTGGCCAACGTGTGCCAGATCAAGTCCCCGATCAGGATCGACCCCGACGACCGGATCCTCGCCGTCCTGCCGTTCTTCCACATCTACGGCATGACCGTTCTTCTCAACGCCGCCCTGTTCAACCGCGCGTCGCTGGTGACGATGCCGAAGTTCGACCTGCCGGAGTTCCTGCGGATCGTCTCCGAACAGAAGTGCACCTACGTGTTCATCGCACCGCCCGTCGCGGTCGCCCTGGCCAAGCATCCGCTCGTGGACCAGTACGACCTCTCGAGCGTGCACACCGTGTTCTCCGGCGCGGCGCCGCTGGACAGGGCGCTCGGGAACGCGGTCGCCGCGCGACTGGGATGGAAGGTCCGTCAGGGGTACGGCATGTCCGAGATGAGCCCGGTCAGCCACGCCATCCCGTTCGACGGCGACGACGTGCCGCTCGACTCGGTGGGACCGACGATCGCCAACATGGAGTGCAAGCTCGTCGACCCGACCACCGGCGAAGAGGTCGAGTACCCCACCGGTGAGGGCGTCTCCGAGCCGGGTGAGCTGTGGTGCAAGGGCCCCAACGTCATGGTCGGCTACCTCGGCAACCCGCAGGCCACCGCGGAGACCCTCGACGCCGACGGGTTCCTGCACACCGGCGACATCGCCACGGTCGATGCGGCCGGCAACGTCACCATCGTCGACCGGCTCAAGGAGCTGATCAAGTACAAGGGCTACCAGGTGCCGCCCGCCGAACTCGAGGCGCTGCTGCTGACCCACCCGAAGATCGCCGACGTCGCGGTGATCGGTGTGCTCGACGACGAAGGCGAGGAGGTGCCCAAGGCGTTCGTCGTGCGTCAGCCGGACGCCGACCTCACCGAGGCCGAGGTCGTCGAGTTCGTCGCCGAGCGGGTCTCGCCGCACAAGAAGGTGCGGCAGGTGCAGTTCATCGACATCGTCCCGAAGTCCGCCGCCGGCAAGATCCTCCGGAAGGATCTGCGCACCCCGGCGACGTAGCCGGTCATTGCCCGGGCCGCAGGATCCGGCCGAGATGCGCCGCGAGCGCCTCGATCGTCGGATCCTGCGCCCGGAACCCGACGTAGCCGTCCGGCCGCACCACCACAGCCGCGGCGGCACCGTCGAAACCGTACGCCCGCGCGGCGCGGCCCGCGTCGTCGCGCAGTACCCGGCCGTCGGCCGGGCTCCCGGTGCTTCCCGCCACGAGCACGTACGCCCGCAGCGCGTCACCGAAGCGGTCCGTCGCCCGCTCGGCGAGCTCTCGCTGCGCCTGCAGCGCCTGCGCCGTGGGCGCCCACAGCAGCACGGTGTGACCGGGATGGCGCAGCAGCTCGTGCAGCCGCAGCGGCGAGGCGACGGCGTCCTGCCGCAACTCCGTCGCATCGGGGGCGCGATCGCCGGGAGCCGGACCGCCGCCGTGCGGCACGTCGCTACCGCCGCCGTGCGGCACGTCGCTACCGCCGCCGTGCGGCATGTCGCTACCGCCGCCGTGCGGCACGTCTTCACCGACGAGCGGGCTGTCCCGGTAGCCGAGCAGCAGCTGGGCCTCGCGCGCGATCGCGGTCGCGGCGTCCGTCTCGCCGGCCCCGAGGCCCTGCCGGGCGTGCCGCACGGTGCGGCCCACCACCTCCGCCCCGACGGGCCGGCGCTCGGCGTCGTAGCTGTCGAGCAGGCCGTCGGCAGCGCGTCCCTGCACCGCCAGCGCGAGCTTCCAGCCGAGGTTGTAGGCGTCCTGGATGCCGGTGTTCATGCCCTGTGCCCCGGTCGGGGGATGGATGTGCGCGGCGTCTCCGGCCAGGAACACCCGGCCCCCGCCGTAGCTCCCGGCGAGGCGGTGGCTGATCCGGAACACCGACGACCAGCGCAGGGCACCGGCCCGGGTCGGTTCGGGCGCCAGCCGGTCGAGCACGGCCTGGATGTGGCCGAGCGTGGGCCGGCGCCCGCCCTCCAGTCCGTGCGCCACGGCTCCGGCGCCGGACGCGGAGGTCGCCAGGTCCGGCGCGACGAAGGTCGACAGGCGGTAGCGGCCGGTGCCGGGCAGCGGGATGCACACCATCATGTCCGTGGTCGTGCCGTCGCTCGTCGTCGAGGCGCGGATGCCGTAGCCGCCCGGCATCGACCAGTCCAGTTCGACGTCGGCGAGCATGTACTCCTCGGGGAACGCGTCGCCGTCGAAGGACACCCCGAGTCCTTTCCGTACGGCGCTGTGCGCACCGTCGCAGCCGACCAGGTAGCGGGCCGCCAGCCGCGTCGTGTCGTCGCCGTCGCGCAGGTCGGCGACCACGCCGTCCGCGGTCTGCTCGAACCCGGTGAGCTCGATGCCGCGGCGCACGACGGTGCCGTGCTCGGCCAGGGCCTGCGTCAGCACCCGTTCCGTGGCGTACTGGGGCATGCAGACGAACCGGTACGGCACGTCCTCGGGCAGTTCGAGTTCGAGGCGCATCACCTGCCGGCCGTCGACGTAGACGATCTGCCCGTGCATCGGCGCGGACACGTCGAGCGAAGGGCGGACCACGCCCATCGCGTCCCAGACCTCGAGGGTGCGCGGCTGGATGCCGACCGCTTTGGCGTACTGCGGCGGTTCCGGCAGCCGGTCGACGATCACGACGTCGACGCCGCGCCGGCGCAGTTCCAGCGCGGCGGTCAGTCCGACCGGGCCGGCGCCGACCACGAGTACCGAGGTCTCGCTCATGGGCATGCCCTTTCGTCGCGTTCGAGGGCAGTATGTCGGAATTCGGCGGCCGCGCGGGCCTGTTCGCCGCATCCGGATCCTCGACGTGAGCGGTGCCCGGCGCCGGAACGCGCGCCGTCACACGTCGAGCAGGTGCGGCAGGCCCGCGCGGTAGCGGTCGGCGTCGATGCGGCGCATCGGTTCGAGTTCGGGTGGCTCGTGCAGTCGGTACAGCGCCGGCGGTGCGGCCGGCGAGTCGGCGGCTTCGAGCAGCGCGGTGACGGCCGCACGCGCGGATTCGCCGGCCGACTCCATGGTCGCGAGATCGATGTCGGTGCGGACGTAGTCCCCGGCGAGGAAGAGGTTCGGGATCGCGGTGCGGGCGTCGGGCCGGTCGGACAGGGAGCCGACGGTGTTGACGAGCAGGGGTGTGGCGTTGGTGTTGCGGCCCTGCGCGGGATCCCACCGGATGCCGGGGTCGAGGAACCACGAGACGATGTCGTCCTCGTCGAGGACGCCGGTGCCGGTGTCGTCGAGGCATGCCGACATCTGGGCCCACGTCTCCTGGGCGATCTCCTCGGCCGTGCACTCCTTGGCGGTCTTGCCGTGGAGGACGCCCGGGGTGTCCCAGTCGGAGATGTCCACGGACAGGCAGTCGTGGGCGCTGCCGTCGCCGTAGCGGCCGGCGAAGTCGCCGCGCCAGAACTGGCCCTGGCTGATGGAGGTCAGTGCCCACGGCGAGCCGAGGTATGCGACGTGGCCGGCGGCGATCGGGGTGGGCCGGCGCAGGAAGTACTGGATGCCCACCATCCAGTCCGTCTGCAGGTTCCGCATGCCTTCGAGGCGAGGATCTGCGGCGAGGATCCGCGGTGACCACAGGGGCGCGGCCCGTTCGACGGGCATCGCCGCGACGTACCAGTCGGCTTCGGCGACGGACCGGGTGTCGTTGCCGTCCACCAGCCGCACTCCGGTGATCGAACCGGACGCGATGTCGAGTACTTCTGCCGCCCAACCCATTTCGAATACAACGCCCAGGTCGCGCAGGTGCGCGGCCCACGGGCCGATCCACGCCTCGTCGGTGGGAGCGGCCAGGACCCGGTCCAGATGGCCGTATGCGGGGACGGTGCCAATCGCGTTCCACACGAACGCCTGGCCCATGATGCCGATGGTGCGGGTGGAGGCGACGGTGGGCCGGGCGGCCACCAGTTGACGGGTCAGGGCCGAGACGAGGATGTCGCGGTAGGCCGACGACTTGCCGTCGGCCTCGAGCGTCTGCGACCACGTCCGGTGTTCCCACTGGCCGTCGCGTCGTTCGAGACTGCTGGTCAGGAACATCACCAGCTTGCGGGTGAAGACGGCCAGTTCGTGCGGGGGGATGGCGTTGCCGAGGGAGAAGGCCGCGGCCAGGGATTCCTGCAGCGAGGCGGGATCGAGGACGCCGTGGGGGAGCGGGGCGATCGACGCCGGGGCGATGAGGTCGGGCCCGCCGGGGATCGCCATCCGGAAGGCGGCGCCGGCGACGAGATTGTCGAACACGCCGTTCGGATTGCCCGGGAAGGGGATCCGTCGCATCGTGTCGGGGATGTGCTGGTAGAAGCCCGGGAAGAAGCGGAATCCGTGCTCGCCGGGCAGGTCGGCGCGGCCGCCGGCCGCGGTGCCCGGCGACGGGATGCTGCGGGCCTTGCCGCCCAGGGCGGTCGGTTCGAAGACGGTGACGTCGAAGCCGCGTTCGATCAGTTCGTGGGCGGCCGTCAGGCCCGCCACCCCGCCGCCGAGCACGGCGACGCGGCGGCCCGTCGAGCGCAGCGCCGGGGAGCGCGGGGCGGCGTGGGCGGGGGCGGGCGCGACCGCGAGGGCGCCCAGGGCGGTGAGGAAGGTGCGGCGGCAAAGTCGGGTGTCGAACACGAGAAGCCCCCATCCGGACGTCGTTCTGAAAACAACCGTTGTCACATATATCCGATGTGTGCGTCTCGCGCGGGGAATTCACTGAACGGTGCCGACGTAGCGTTGCCACGCGGGCGTGCCAGGATTGGCCCATGACCAACGGAACACTTGTGTTGCTCCGCCACGGCGAGAGCGAATGGAACGCGATGAACCTCTTCACGGGATGGGTGGACGTCCACCTGACCGACAAGGGGATCGCCGAGGGCAAGCGGGCCGGCGAACTGCTCGCCGAGCACGATCTCCTGCCGGACGTGCTCTACACGTCGCTGCTGCGCCGCGCCATCAGCACCGCCAACTACGCGCTCGACGCCGCGGATCGGCACTGGATTCCGGTCGTGCGCGACTGGCGCCTGAACGAGCGGCACTACGGTGCGCTGCAGGGCAAGAACAAGGCGGAGATCAAGGCGGAGTTCGGCGACGAGCAGTTCATGCTGTGGCGCCGCAGCTACGACACCCCGCCCCCGCCGATCGAGCCCGGCAGCAAGTACAGCCAGGACAGCGACGTCCGGTACGCGGACGTCGACGAGGTGCCGCTCACCGAGTGCCTGAAGGACGTCGTCGATCGCCTCATCCCGTACTGGGAGGAGACCATCTCCCAGGACGTGCGGGCCGGCCGGACCGTCCTGATCACGGCCCACGGCAACTCGCTGCGTGCTCTGGTCAAGCACCTCGACGGGATCTCCGACGAGGAGATCGCCGGGCTGAACATCCCCACCGGCATCCCGCTGCGTTACGACCTCGACGAGAACCTGCGCCCGCTGAACCCGGGTGGCACGTACCTCGATCCCGAGGCGGCCGCGGCGGGTGCCGCCGCCGTCGCGGGTCAGGGCGGCCGGTAGTTCCCAGGGGCCGCGGGCGACTGTCCGCGGCCCCGGGAAACGGGCGGTGAACACGCGGCAAATGCTGCGAACATGCGGTGTGACGTGCGGCGGAATGCCCCGACCCGCTGTCACCGCCGCGCCGCGCGTACGTACGATTCGAGACGTGACTGTTGCGCAGGCCGTGCTGCTCGCCGGGGCCGCCGTCCTCGGTGCCGTGTCCGCGATCGTGCTGATGCGGCTCCTCCGGCGCCGGGCCGCCGACCGCACCGACGCCGACCTCACCATGGCGCAGGTCCTCGATCGCGTGGTCTTCGGCGCGGACACCGGCATCGCCGTCGTCGACCGGTTCCACGACGTCGTCCTGTTCAATCCGCGTGCCGAGGAACTCGGCCTGGTCCGCAACCGGCTCGTCGAGGACTCGGCCTGGGCCGCCGCCACCCGTGTCCTCGAGACGGGTGAACCCGCCGAGCTCGACCTCACCGCGAAGACGCCCCGCGGTCGCGAGCGCGTGGCGGTGCGCTGCGTCGCGCGGCGTCTGCTCGACGACGACGCGCGCTTCGTCGCGCTCTACGCCTACGACGACTCCGAGCAGGTCCGGATGGAGGCCACCCGCCGGGACTTCGTCGCCAACGTCAGTCACGAACTCAAGACCCCCGTGGGCGCGATGGCCCTGCTCGCCGAAGCCCTGCTCGAATCCGCCGACGACCCGGAATCCGTGCGGCACTTCGGAACCCGGCTACAGAGCGAGGCCAACCGGCTC
Source organism: Rhodococcus sp. DMF-1 (assembly GCF_021441945.1). Taxonomy (NCBI): domain Bacteria; kingdom Bacillati; phylum Actinomycetota; class Actinomycetes; order Mycobacteriales; family Nocardiaceae; genus Rhodococcus; species Rhodococcus sp. DMF-1. Next base: position 2,938,727 of record NZ_CP090442.1, on the reverse strand, counting down.
GGCAACATGGTGACCGAACTGATCGCGCTCTCGCGCCTGCAGGGGGCCGAGAAGCTGCCGAACCTCGAGGTGGTCGAGGTCGACGACGTCGTCGAGGAGGCGCTGCGCCGCACCCGCCTGACCGCCGAGAACGCGCAGATCACCGTCACCACCGACGCCGCCGGCGGGTACGAGGTCCTCGGCGACCAGACCCTGCTCGTCACCGCGCTGGCCAATCTGATCGAGAATGCGATCGCCTACTCGTCTCCGGGTTCGCCGGTGTCGGTCAGCCGGTCCCTGCGCGCGGGCAAGGTCGCGATCGCGGTGACCGACCGCGGCATCGGGATCGAGAAGGAGGACCAGGAGCGCGTCTTCGAACGGTTCTTCCGGGTCGACAAGGCCCGTTCCCGCGCCACCGGTGGCACCGGTCTCGGGCTGGCGATCGTCAAGCACGTCGCCGCCAACCACAACGGGGAGATCCGGTTGTGGAGCCAGCCGGGAACCGGGTCGACGTTCACGCTCCTCATCCCCGCCTGTTCGCCCGATCCCCGCGAATCCCACGGAGCCACACCTCGCCACGAGGGCGGCCCCGCGCTGACGGTGGAGCGGTGACGGGCGAGCGGTGACGGTGGAGCGGGGCGACCATGCCGACACCTACGACGAGAATCGGAAATGAGCCGGATGCACCAGGTGACAAAGGGTACGGAGGACCAGCAGTGACGCGTGTGCTGATCGTGGAGGACGAGGAATCGCTGGCGGATCCGCTCGCGTTCCTCCTGCGCAAGGAGGGCTTCGAGACCACCGTCGTCGGTGACGGACCGTCGGCGCTCGCGGAATTCGACCGCGCCGGCGCGGACATCGTCCTGCTGGACCTGATGCTGCCCGGCATGAGCGGCACCGATGTCTGCAAGCAGCTGCGCAACCGGTCCGGCGTGCCGGTGATCATGGTGACCGCGCGCGACAGCGAGATCGACAAGGTGGTCGGCCTCGAACTGGGGGCGGACGACTACGTCACCAAGCCGTACTCGGCGCGCGAACTCATCGCCCGCATCCGTGCGGTGCTGCGCCGCGGCGGGGAGAACGACGCCGAGGCGACGCAGGACGACGGGATCCTCGAGGCCGGGCCGGTGCGGATGGACGTGGACCGGCACGTCGTGCACGTGGCCGGGAATCCCGTCACGCTGCCGCTCAAGGAGTTCGACCTGCTGGAGTACCTGCTGCGCAACTCCGGCCGGGTGCTCACGCGCGGCCAGCTGATCGACCGGGTGTGGGGTGCCGACTACGTCGGCGACACCAAGACCCTCGACGTGCACGTCAAGCGGCTGCGCTCGAAGATCGAGGCCGACCCCGCCAAGCCGCAGCACCTGGTCACGGTCCGCGGCCTCGGCTACAAGCTCGAGGGGTAGGGGCCCGCCCCCGGGGTGCGCTCGGCGGCGGCCGTCGTCGCGGGATGCACGGCGATCAGGCCCAGCCCCTCGCGACGACGGCACAGCCGCGCGAGTTCGTCGTAGGCGGCGTCGCCGATCAGCTCGCGCAGTTCCGGTGCGTACGACTGCCAGACCGGTGCGGCCCCCACGTGGGCGTCCGGCGAGCCGGAGCAGTACCAGTCCAGGTCGTGGCCGCCCTCGCCCCAACCGCGCCGGTCGTACTCGGTGACGACGGTGCGCAGCACCTCGGTGCCGTCGGGACGCTCGACCCAGTCCTGGGTGCGGCGGATCGGCAGTTGCCAGCACACGTCCGGCTTCACCTCGAGAGGCTCGATGCCGCGTCGCAGCGCCATCTTGTGCAGCGCGCAGCCGATGCCGCCGGCGAAGCCCGGCCGGTTGAGGAAGATGCACGCCCCCTTGTAGCGGCGAGTGCGCAGGGCCGGCTCGTCCTCGAGGTCGTCCTCCTCGAGATAGCCCTTCTTGCCGAGTCCCTTCGGCATCAACTGCCAGTCCTCCGGCGTGAGATGTCTCACTGCGGCGTCCAGCTTGGCGCGATCGTCGTCGTCCGACAGGAACGCGCCGTGCGAGCAGCATCCGTCGTCCGGCCGGCCGGCGATGATGCCCTGGCACGCGGGCGTGCCGAACACGCAGGTCCAGCGGGAGAGCAGCCACGTCAGGTCGGCGGCGACGACGTGCTCGCTGTTGTCCGGGTCGATGAACTCCACCCATTCGCGCGGGAAATCGAGGGGCACTTCGGGGGCCGGGACCTGCTTGTGTGCGGCACCGGGCATACCTGCTGTCACAGGACCCGACGGTAGACCCAGTACCGTATGTATGTGCGCCTTGGGGTACTCGACGTCGGAAGCAACACCGTTCATCTACTCGTGGTGGACGCTCATCGCGGTGGCCATCCCACCCCCATGAGCTCGACGAAGGCAACCCTGCGCCTGTCCGAGAACACGGACGACCGCGGTGACATCACCCCGCAGGGCGCCGACCGGCTGGTCGAGACGGTCGCCGACTTCGCCGGCATCGCCCGCACCTCCGGATGCGAGGAGCTGATGGCGTTCGCGACCTCCGCGGTGCGCGATGCCACCAACTCCGACGCGGTGCTCAGTCGCGTCCGCGCCGAGACCGGCGTCGCGCTCGAGGTGCTCTCCGGTGTGGACGAGGCCCGGCTGACGTTCCTCGCGGTGCGGCGGTGGTACGGCTGGAGCGCGGGACGCATCCTGTGCCTGGACATCGGCGGCGGCTCCCTGGAGCTGACCTTCGGCGGCGACGAGGACCCCGATGTGGCGTTCTCGCTGCAGCTCGGTGCCGGGCGCCTGACCCGGGACTGGCTGAGCGAGGACCCGCCCGGTAAGCGGCGCGTCGCGGTGCTGCGGGACTGGCTCGATGCCGAACTCGTCCGGCCCGCCGAGGAGCTGCGGGCGGCCGGTGCTCCCGACCTGTGCGTGGGGAGCTCGAAGACCTTCCGCACCCTCGCACGGCTGACCGGTGCCGCCCCGTCGTCGGCGGGCCCCCGGGTGCGGCGCACCCTGACCGCCGCCGGGTTGCGTCAGCTCATCGCATTCATCTCCCGCATGACGGCCGCGGACCGTGCCGAGCTCGAGGGCGTGAGCTCCGACCGGTCGCAGCAGATCGTCGCCGGTGCCCTCGTCGCGGAGGCCGCCATGCGCGCGCTGGGAGTGGAAACTCTCGATATCTGTCCCTGGGCCCTGCGCGAGGGGCTCATTCTCCGCAAGCTCGACACCGAGATGGGGGGCGAACTGATGGTGGTTTCGCAATGACGGACGGCAGCAGCACCGACACCGGGCAGATCTCCGTCGCGGAGCTGCTGGCCCGCAACGGCCAGAAGGTGAATTCCCGCGCCGGCGGACGCCGCCGCCGTGGCGTCAGCGGCGGCATCTCGGTTGCGGAACTGACCGGCGAGATTCCCGTGACCGCCCCGGAACCGGCCCAGGCGCCGAAGACCGGAGTCTCCGAGGCCGACGTCCCCGAGACCGAGGCTGCCGAGACCGAGGCTCCCGAGACCGAGGCCCCCGAGACCGAGGCCCCCGAGACCGAGGCCCCGGAGAGCGAGGCCCCGGAGGCCGAACCCGTCGTGTCCGCTCCGCCGAAGGCGCAGGCGCCGGTGCCCTCGACGACGCAGGCGCCGGTGGCTCCGAAGGCGCAGGCGCCGGTGGCTCCGAAGGCGCAGGCGCCGGTGGCTCCGAAAGCGCTGGCGCCGGTGCCGCGGCGGCCGGACCGTCGCGAACCCGAGCCCGAACCCGAACCGTCCGAGACCGAGGCGACCGGGCCCGGGACCCCGGCCCCGACGTCCCCGCCCCGGACGCGCGAGGAGCCGGCGGCCGAGCGGGTGCCGGTGAAGGTCGAGTCGCCGACCGAGATCATCCGTCCGGCCGTCCTGCCGCGACGAGCGCGCGCGCACGCCGAGGTGGCCGTGAGTACTCCGGCGCGGCCCGCGGATACCCCCGAGCCGAGGCTGCTGTCCGGGCCCGCGAGCGACCTGCGGGGCAGCGGCGACGACACCGCCGACGGCGAGACCGAGACGATCGGCAAGGCCGTGGCCGCGGACGAGCCGGACGTGGAGCAGCGGGAGAAGCCCGCGTCCCGTCGCAGCGACGCCGCAGCGGCGGAGACCCCGTCCGCGGCGGAGTCCGACGTCTCGTCCGGCACCGGCGAGTCCCGCAGCGCGATCGCGCAGTGGGCCCGGTTGATCGGCGAGGGTGTCGTCGCGATCGTCGCGGGCGCCCTGCTGTTCAAGGGCTTCGAGCAGTTGTGGGATGCGTTGCCGTGGGTGGCATTCGCACTCGCCCTGCTGGTCATCGTCGGCCTGGTGGCGATGGTGCGCATCCTGCGCCGCACCGACGACATCGCGAGCCAGCTCATCGCCCTCGCCGTGGGTGCCTTCGTGACGTTCGGTCCGCTGTTGTTCCTGCTGCCCACCGGCTGACCCGGCACATCGTCATGAGCACCCTGTCGCGAGAGATCCTGGTCGGACTGTCCACCGCTTCGGTGTACCCGGAGAACACCGAGGCGGCCTTCCGCTATGCGGCCGAGCTCGGCTACGACGGCGTGGAGCTGATGGTGTGGGCGGAGTCGGTGAGCCAGGACGTGCGTGCGGTGCAGGCGCTGGTGCGCAAGTACGGCATACCGGTGCTGGCGGTGCACGCGCCGTGCCTGTTGATCTCGCAGCGCGTGTGGGGTTCGGATCCGGCCGCGAAGCTCGAGCGGTCGGTGCGCGCAGCGGAAGCGCTCGGGGCCGCGTCGGTGGTGGTGCATCCGCCGTTCCGATGGCAGCGCCGGTACGCGGAGGGCTTCGCGGATCAGGTCGCGGACCTCGAGGACCGCAGCCACGTGGTCGTGGCGGTGGAGAACATGTACCCGATGCGCGCCGACGTGTTCTTCGGCGGCCGCGACCGCACCGCGCAGCGCATGAGACGGCGTGGCGGGCCCGGCCGTGCGGTGTCGGCCTTCAGCCCGTCGATCGATCCCACCGACACCGGCTTCGCGCACTACACACTGGACCTGTCGCACACGGCCACGGCGGGGATGGACGCGATGGCCCTCGCCGAGCGGATGGGCGGCGGTCTGGCTCATCTGCACCTCGCGGACGGTCACGGCGCGTCGACGGACGAGCATCTGCTCCCGGGCGACGGCGGCCAGCCGTGCGAGCAGGTGTGCCGGCTACTGGCCGAGAGCGACTTCACCGGGCACGTCGTCCTGGAGGTCAGTACCCAGGGGGCGCGCACGCGGTCCGCGCGGGCGGGAGCGCTGACCCGGTCGCTGGCCTTCGCGCGCGAGCATCTGCACCGGGCCCCCCGCCTGGCGATCACCACCGGGCCCGAGCATCCGCGTGCGACGACGATCGAGCAGGTGCACCCGTCAGGCCAGAGCACCGAGTCCGGCGCCGAGAACCACGACTCCTGAGATCGTCACGCCGGCGACGAGGGCGGCGGCACCCAGCCATACGCAGGCGATCATGGCGCCCGGCCGCCTGGGGTCCGGGCCGAGCACGGACAGGAAGAACCCGGCGGGAATCAGGATCGCCGAGCCGAGCACTGCGATCGCGCCGGCGGCGGCCCATCCGGGTGAGGCGCCGACGGCGTCGGTGAGCACGGCGACCAGCAACCCCAAGGTGACGAGGACGCCGGCGTGGGCGTGACCGGCGCGGAAGAAGGACTTCTGCAGGTCGTTGGCCGGCACGTGCCCGCCCGCGACGCGCAGCAGGAACGTGCCGCCGAAGGCGATCCCGGTGACGGTGAGCAGGGTGGCGCCGAGAGCGACGACGAGTACGGGGTGCACGGAATCCTCCTCGCGGAGTATTGGATAGTTGCAGTATCCAATACTGGATAGTTGTACTATCCACTGTCAAGGGGAGGTGGCAATGCGGATCTCGGAACTGGTGGACCGGACCGGCGTCCCGCTGGCGACCGTGAAGTACTACCTGCGCGAGGGGCTGCTGATGCCGGGCGAGGCGACCAGCGCCACCCAGGCCCGGTACGACGGGCGGCACGTGCGGCGCCTCGCGCTGATCCGTGCGCTCGCCGCCCAGGGGCTGCCGCTGCCGCGCATCCGCGAGATCGTCCGCCTCCTCGACGGCACCGACGAGTCGCTGTTCGTCGCCCTCGGCCGGGCCATCGCGGCGCTGCCGCCCTACCCGCCGGGCGACGGCGAGTCCGTACCCCACGACTATCCGCGCGCCCGGCACGTCCTCGAACGGCTCGGTCAGCTCTACGACCCCCGGTTCGCCGCCGTCGCACAGCTCGAGCGGGCCCTCGCCGCCCTCGACTCCGCCGGCCTGACGATGAGCGACGAGCGCATCGACGTCTACGGACGGCACGTGCTCGGCATCGCCGAGATCGACATCGACCTGCTGCCCACCCGCTCCCGGGAGGCGACGGTCGAGGCGGCGGTCCTCGGCACCGCCCTGTACGAACCCGTCCTCACCGCGATGCGCCGTCTCGCACACCAGCACCTTGCCGCCCGTCGCCTCACCGAGTCCGGCCCGCCCGTCCCCGATTCACCGGACGGACCCGTCCCCGATTCACCGGACGGACCCGTCCCCGATTCACCGGACGGACCCGTCCCCGATTCACAGGAGCAGCAATGACCGACACCGTGCCCGATCCCGGCAACCACCCCTTCCGCGACCTGACGACGCTCGACGCCGCCGGCGACGACCGTTGGCTCGCGCACATCGCCCCGGTCTGGACGATCGGCCCCAAGGTCCACGGGGGCTGCATGCTCGCGGTGTGCGCCGCGGCGGCCCGGTCGGCGGCGCAGGCGGCGGGAGCCGATCCGGCGGTGCAACCTCTTGCGGTCAGCGCCGGGTTCGTTGCCGCCCCCGACCCGGGCGACGTCCAGCTGACCACCATCGTCCGCAAGCTCGGGAAGCAGGTCGGGCTCGTCGACGTGGAGCTCTCGCAGGGCGATCGGGTCGCGGTCCGTGCCTCGGTGACGCTCGGTCGGCCCGACACCGGCGAGCCGCGATACACCACTGCCCATCCGGTGGCCGAACTGTCGGTGCAGCCGCCCGCGGACGCGCCGCTGATCGGCCCCGGCCACCCGATGGCCCAGGTGGTGAACCTGTGCGGGGGCGCCGACCTCGTGGTGGACGAGACCAGTGCCCGTTTCCTCGCGGGAGAGCAGGGTGAACCGGTGGTGCGGATGTGGGCGCGGCCGTGGCCGGGGGACGAGGCCGACGTCGACACCGCCGCGCTGTTCGCGCTCATGGCCGGGGACATCTCGGCTCCGGTCACCATGAACCGGGGCCTGTTCGGCTGGGCGCCGACCGTGCAGCTCACCGCGTACCTGCGGCGACTGCCGGCGCCCGGCTGGCTGCGGATCATGGCCGACAGCACGGTCCTGGGCAACGCCTGGTTCGAGGAGGACCACACCGTCGTCGATGCCACCGGCGCCGTCGTCGTGCAGAGCCGTCAGCTCGCCATGGTCCCGCGCTGATCGTCGGGGCGATGCGGGCCCCGGCAGCGGCCGTGGCAGGCTGTTGCCCATGACGAGAATTGCGGTGATCGGCGGCGGCAGGATCGGTGAGGCGCTGGTCTCGGGGCTGCTGCAGAGTGGATTCGCGACCAAGGATCTGGTGGTCGTCGAGAAGTTCCCGGCGCGGAGCGAGGAGCTCACCGCCGAGTACTCGATCCGGGTCACCGACTCGATCGCCGACGCGGCCGAAGGTGCGGACGTGCTGGTGATCGCGGTCAAGCCGGGCGACGTCGACGTCGTGCTCGCCGATCTGGGCAAGGCAGACCTCGACAGCGAACGCGAGAAGCTGCTGATGTCGCTGGTCGCCGGCGTGCCCACGTCCCGGTACGAGAACCGGCTGCCGGCCGGATCGCCGGTTGTGCGCGTCATGCCCAACACCCCGATGCTGGTGGGGGAGGGCGCGAGCGTGATCGCCGCCGGCCGGCACGTCAAGCCCGACCACCTGGCGCTGGCACGTGAGGTCCTGGAGTCGGTGGGGACCGTGACGGTGGTTCCCGAGTCCCAGATCGACGCGGTGACCGCTGTGTCCGGTTCCGGTCCGGCGTATTTCTTCCTCGTCGCCGAGGCGATGATCGACGCGGGCGTCGCCCTGGGACTGACGCGGGCGACGACGACCGAGCTCGTGGTGCAGACGATGACCGGCTCGGCGGCCATGCTCGCCCGGTCGGGGGAGAACGCCGCCGACCTGCGCGCGGCGGTGACATCGCCGGGTGGAACCACCGCGGCGGCGATCCGGGAACTCGAGCGCGGCGGCGTGCGGACGGCGTTCTACGAGGCCCTCGCGGCCGCCCGGGACCGCTCTGCGGCACTCGGTTCGTCCGCCGATTGAGGAAATTGGTCGTCCGCATCGTCGCACGGGAACCATTGGTCACGCTAAGCTCGATTGAGCACGTGCGTGTCTGTTCCGCCGGAGGGGAAGCCGGCGGCGCGGGACGTGCCGGAGGTGTGTAATGGTATCTGGAAGCAAACCGTCGAAGGGTCAACCCGAGGACGGTCAGTCGGTTCTCTCCGGCACCCAGTTCCTCACCGTCGCCGAAGTGGCGGCGCTGATGCGGGTGTCGAAGATGACCGTGTACAGGCTGGTGCACAGCGGGGAACTGCCCGCCGTGCGAGTGGGACGTTCGTTCCGGGTGCACGCCAAGGCCGTGCACGATTACCTGGAAACGTCCTACTTCGACGTCGGCTGAGCGGTCGACGGCCGCAATCGGAGCCCGGAGCGGACCTCGGTTTCACTACTCGAAACCCGCCCCGGTACGATTGCTTGTCGTCGTACCGGCCACCCGGTGTCGTGAGGCGCTGAGCTCGTCACCACGCGGCCCAGCGTCGACTACAGGCGTACGTCACCGGCGTGCGCGCAGGAACGCTAGAGAGAACGTGAGGGAAACCCAGATGGGTTCTGTGATCAAGAAGCGCCGCAAGCGCATGTCGAAGAAGAAGCACCGTAAGCTGCTCCGCCGCACCCGAGTGCAGCGTCGTAAACTCGGCAAGTAGATCGATTCCCCGATGCCCGTCACCCGTGTGGTGGCGGGCATCGAGCGTCTGTGCCGACGGCCCGTCACGAGGTCGTCCGCGGAACGCCCGATCCGGGTGGTATGCGGAGTCCGGGTGGCTGAGGACGAACGTCCCGCCTCCGGGTCTTTCCAGTGATCGGTTACGCCGGTGTAATGCTTTGTTGCGAGAGTCACCGTATCGTGAGAGACCGGAGTGACAGCAGGGGGTGAGTGGGTGAGTTCGGAGATCGACGGCATCGACCCGCCGAGGGTGGCTCTGGTCACCGGCGCGAGCCGATTCCTCGGCGGGTACCTGGTCACCCGTCTGGCCCAGCACCCGGACGTCGAACGCGTCATCGCGGTCGACACCCAGTCGCCCACCAAGGACATGCTGCGGCGCATGGGCCGCGCCGAGTTCGTGCTCGCCGACATCCGCAACCCCCTCATCGGCAAGGTCATCCGGAACATGGACGTCGACACCGTCGTCCACACGTCCACCCTCACCAAGGCGCCGAAGTCCGGCAGTCGCGCCGCCATGAAGGACATGAACGTCCTCGGCGCGATGCAGTTGTTCGCCGTGTGCCAGAAGACCCCGTCCGTGCGACGCGTCGTGCTGCGCTCGTCGTCGGTGGTGTACGGATCGAGCGCGAAGGACCCCGCGAAGTTCACCGAGGAGATGAGCGCGCGCCGCCGTCCGACCGGCGCCTTCGCCCGCGACATGATCGAGGTCGAGGGCTACCTGCGCGGGATGGCACGCCGGCGGCCGGACATCGCGGCGACGATCCTGCGCCTGGCCCCGACGGTGGGCAACCACCTGCCCGGCTCCGTCTCGCGATACCTCACCTCCCCGATCGTGCCCACCATTCTCGGCCGCGATGCCCGGTTGCAGTTGCTGCACGAGGAGGATGCGCTCTCGGCGCTCGAGCGAGCCACCGTCGCCGGCCAGTCCGGGACCTACAACGTCGCCGGGGACGGCATCGTGATGATGTCGCAGGCCGTGCGGCGGGCCGGCGGACTGACCGTGCCGATGCCCTACGGCTTGTTCCGCACCGTCGGGCAGGCGCTGATGGGGCCGGTGATGAAGTCGTTCAACAAGGAAGAACTCGACTACTTCCACTTCGGGCGCGGGCTGGACACCACGCGGATGCGCACCGAACTCGGCTTCGAGCCGAGGTGGACCACGAGGCAGGCCCTCGACGACTACGCTCGCAGCGTCGGGCTGCGGCAGGTCGTCAGGACGGAATGGGTCGATCGAACCGAGTCGATCCTGCTCTCGGCGCTCGGAGAGCGAATGGAGGCGCGATGACAGAAGTGGCCAAGGTGATTCCACTCCACGGGGGAGCGGGGTCGGCACGACGGGCGGGTGCACGCCCGGGCGCCGGTTCCGGTCACCCGTCGACGTACGGCTCCCCGATCCCACCCGAACCGCCCGCGGCGCCGGTGCAGGAGACGGCGGCGGACGGGTTCCTCGACGACCTGCGGCACAAACTGGTCGGGCAGATCACCGGCACCGCCGAGTTCCTGCGGCGACGGATCACCGGCGACTACGAGGTGGACGACTTCGGCTTCGACCCGCATTTCACCGACAACGTCCTGCTGCCGGCGCTGCGGCCGCTGTTCGAGAAGTGGTTCCGTGTCGAAGTGCGGGGCATCGAGAACATCCCGGCCGACGGGCGCGCGCTGATCGTCGCCAACCATGCCGGCACCTTGCCCGTGGACGCATTGATGACCTCCGTCGCGGTGCACGACCTCGCCCACCGTCCCCTGCGCATGCTCGCCGCCGACCTCGCCTTCGGTATGCCGGTCGTCGGCAGCGTCACCCGCAAGGCGGGGCACACCCTCGCGTGCCATCCGGACGCCGAGCGGCTCCTGCGCGAGGATCAGGTGGTCGCGGTGTTCCCCGAGGGGTACAAGGGTCTCGGCAAGCCGTTCAGCGAACGCTACAAGCTGCAGCGGTTCGGGCGCGGGGGCTTCGTCTCGGCTGCGCTCCAGACGAAGGCACCGATCGTGCCCTGCTCGATCGTGGGTTCGGAGGAGATCTACCCGAAGATCGCCGACCTGACGTCCATCGCCCGGCTCCTCGGTCTTCCGTACTTCCCGATCACCCCGTTGTTCCCGGCCCTAGGCCCGCTGGGCATCGTGCCGCTGCCCTCGAAGTGGTACATCGAGTTCGGTAGTCCGATCGCCACCGACGTCTACGACGATGCCGCGGTGGAGGATCCGATGGTGTTGTTCGAGGTGACCGACCACGTGCGGGAGACCATCCAGCAGACGCTGTACCGGTTGCTCACCAAACGGCGCAACGTATTCCTCGGCTGAGTCCGGCCGTCACGCCGCGGAGTCGCGGCGACGGCCGAGAGCGGCGGCGAGCGCGCCCCCCGCGGCACCGAGAGCCAGCGCCGTCGGAACGCCGATGCGCGCCGCCTTGCGGGCCGTGCGGAAATCCCGGATCTCCCACCCCCGGGTCTTCGCGAGTTCCCGCAGGTCGGCGTCGGGGTTGACGGCGACCGGCGTGCCGACGAGCGAGAGCATGGGTACGTCGTTGTGGCTGTCGGAGTACGCCGTGCAGCGCTTGAGGTTCAGTCCCTCGCGGATCGCCAGGGCCCGCACCGCGTGGGCCTTGCCCAGGCCGTGCAGGATGTCGCCGACGAGACGGCCGGTGAACACGCCGTCCTGCGACTCGGCGACGGTGCCGAGGGCGCCGGTCAGACCGAGGCGCTCGGCGATGACATTCGCCAGTTCGACCGGGGTGGCGGTCACCAGCCACACCTGCTGCCCGGCGTCGAGGTGCATCTGCGCCAGCGCGCGAGTGCCGGGCCAGATCTTGTCCGCGATGATCTCGTCGTAGATCTCCTCGCCGAGGCGGGCCAGCTCCGCCGTGGACCGGCCGGCGACGAACGACAGCGCCTTCTCGCGGCCGCTGGCGACGTCGTCCGAGTTCTCCTTGCCGGTGACCCGGAACTTGACCTGCTGCCAGGCGAACTCGGCCAGGTCGGACTTGGTGAAGTAGTCGCGGGCGGCGAGTCCGCGCGCGAAGTGGATGATCGACGCGCCCTGCACCATCGTGTTGTCGACGTCGAAGAACGCGGCCGCGGTCAGATCCTGCGGAACGGGAGTCGTCGAGATGCCGACGGGCTCGGCTTCGGTGCGGGCCTCCTGCAGGGCGAGCGCGGCATCGGCACTCGCCTGTCCGGCGAGGTTCGCGCGGACCTCGGCCTCGCTGGGGCCGAACTTGCTCCACAGCCGGCGCCGGCCCGGCCGGATCAGACCGGCCAGGGTCTCGCTGACGCGACCGGCCAGGTTCTCGCCGAATCCCCAGCCGTGTGGCACTGGACGTTCCGGCACCTGCACCTCCCTGTTGCGCGACGGCCGTGCCGTCGAGTGCTGCCGGCCGGGTTTGCCGGCGGCCGGCCGTCGTGTGTGGCAGACCGCCTCAGCCTAGCCCGCGCCGTGCCCCGCTCCGCGCGTTGCCGCATGTGGACCGGGGGTGTGACATTCGTCTCGGCGGGGTATGGCGCACAGTTGACCTCATGAGCGAACACCTGTCCGGGCCCGCCGCCACACCCGGCGCCCGCCACGAGATCACTCTCCTCGTCCGAGCCGGCTGCGGCGCCTGCGCTCCCGCGCTGGCGCTGCTCGAGCAGCTGTGCGACGAGTTCGGCGCGGGCCTGACGTGCATCGATGTCGATCGGGCTGCCTCGACGGATCCCGACCTGCGCGCCGAATTCGGCGATCGTCTGCCGGTGGTGCTGCTCGACAGCCGGGAGCACAGTTACTGGGAGGTCGACGAGGCACGATTGCGGGCCGATCTGGCCGGTTGAACACCGTCGGGCGGAACCGTGGTGCAGGTGAGAAGCACATTCGGGGCCGTTCGAGCAACTTTGTGCAGGGCTTCACAAGCGGTTACCGTGGTGTGAACGAATCCCCCGGATCACCGTGAGGACCGACGTGTACCCGTCGGCCGGACGAGGAGCCACGAACGTGACAGAGCTGCACCCCCCGCAGGGCGATGCCGCCCGCGGCGGCGTCGCCGAAGTCGACGGGGGTGCGTCTCCCGGTGTCCCCGTGCGGGACATCCCCCAGGCTACTGTGACGCGTCTCGCGACGTACCTGCGGGTCCTCGGAATGCTCGCCGACGAGGGCACGCTCATCGTCTCGAGCGAGGAACTCGCCACCGCATCCGGGGTCGGTTCCGCGAAACTCCGCAAGGATCTGTCCTTCCTCGGCCCCAACGGGGTGCGTGGCGTCGGGTACGACGTGCTGCGCCTGCAGGCCCGCATCGAGAACGCGCTCGGCCTCGACCGGGGACACCGCGTGGTCCTCGTCGGCGTCGGCAATCTCGGTCGCGCACTGGCCGGCTACGCAGGGTTCGACCGCCGCGGCTTCACGATGGCCGGACTGTTCGACGCCGACCCGGCGCGGGTGGGCACCCGGGTGGGCAACCTGACCATCCGGCACGTCGACGGGCTCGAAGCGGCCGCCCGCGAACTCGCCGCCACGATCGGCGTGATCGCGACCCCGGACGACGCTGCTCAGGGCGTATGCGACCTGCTGGTGCGGTCCGGCGTCCGGTCCGTGCTGAGCTTCGCCGCGGCACCGCTCGAGGTACCCGACCATGTCGAGGTCCGGCGGGTCGATCTGTCCGTGGAAATGCAGGTCCTCTCGTTTCACAGCGCCCGCAACGACACGCCGGTGGACGGCGGTCGCGCCGGTCTGCCCGACATCCGCCGGGTCGCGTCGGGCGAAGCACGACGGGCCGCGACCGGCGCGTCCCGGCTCACCGCCCAGAGAGCGAGCGCGACCGGGCGCACCGCGCCGGGCGCGACCGGGCGCACCGCGCCGGGCGCGACCGGGCGCACCGCGCCGGGCGCGACCGGGCGTACCGCGCCGGGCGCGACCGGATTCACCGCATCAGGAACGCCGAGCCCAGTGGCCTCGGCAGCGACAAGAAACGGATCGGTGATTGCGCCGTGAGTGTTCTCCTCGTCGGGGTCTCGCACAGGACCGCGCCCGTCTCGGTGCTCGAAAAGGTGGCCGTCACCGACACCGACCGACCCAAGCTCACCGACAAGATGATGGCCTCCGGCCACATCTCGGAGGCGATGATCGTCTCCACCTGCAACCGGGTGGAGATCTACGCGGTGGTCGACGCGTTCCACGGCGCGCTGGCCGACGTGAGCGAGCTCATGGCCGAGCACTCGGGTCTGACCCTCGTGGATCTGCACAAGCACGCGTACGTGCGCTACAGCGAGGCGGCCGCCGAGCACCTGTTCGCCGTGGCCAGCGGCCTGGACTCGATGGTGGTCGGTGAGCAGCAGATCCTCGGCCAGATCCGTACCGCCTACGCGAGTGCCGACGCTCAGCAGGCTGCCGGCCGGGCCCTGCACGAGCTGGCTCAGCAGGCGCTGCGCGTGGGCAAGCGAGTGCACACCGAGACCGGCATCGACGCGGCGGGTGCGTCCGTGGTGTCGGTGGCGCTGGACAAGGCGGCGACCGTGCTCGACGGTCTGGCCGGCCGCACCGCCGCCGTGATCGGTGCGGGCGCGATGGGCGGGCTCGCCGTCGCGCACCTCACCCGCGCCGGGATCGCGCGCATCGTGGTGGTCAACCGGACCCGGGAGCGCGCCGAGCGGCTCGCCGAGACCGCCCGCGGCAACGGCATCGAGGCCGACGTGCTGCCGTTCGACCGGCTCGCGGCCGCGTTGTCGCAGGCCGATGTGGCCGTCACCTGCACGGGTGCGGTCGGTACGGTCGTCACTCTCGCCGACGCACACCGGGCCCTCGCCCAGCCCGAGCGCGGCACCCGTCCGCTGGTGATCTGCGATCTCGGCCTGCCGCGCGACGTGGAGCCGGCCGTCTCGGGTCTGCCCGGCGTCACCGTCTTCGACATGGAGTCGCTGCAGCGCGATCCCGCGGCCGGCGCCGCCGCCTCCGATACGGACGCCGCGCGTTCGATCGTGGCCGCCGAACTCGCCGACTATCTCGCCTCCCAGCGTCTGGCCGAGGTCACCCCCACCGTCACCGCGCTGCGTCAGCGCGCCGCCGAGGTCGTCGAGGGCGAACTGCTGCGGCTCGAGTCCCGGTTGCCGGGACTCGACGACGGCCAGCGCGGGGAGGTGGCCCGCACGGTGCGCCGCGTCGTCGACAAGCTGCTGCACGCGCCGACGGTGCGGGTCAAGCAGCTGGCGTCCACCCCGGGCGGCGACCAGTACGCCGAGGCGCTGCGCGAGCTGTTCGAATTGCGGCCGGGTGCCGCCGAGGCCGTCGCCACCCCGGTGGCGAAGGAACTCGGTGCTCTTCCCGACGTGACCGGCGCGACCGACCTGTCGGCCGCGCTGGATCCGGCCGTCACCACGGAGCTGCGGTCGCCCCGGAAGCAGTCGCCCGGAGCACTGGGAGCTTCTCGAGAGGAAAGGCAGGCATGAGCGCCGAGGTCGCATCGGACACCCGGATCGAAGCCGGAACCGGCAGCCGCACGCTGCGGATCGGAACGCGCGGCAGCCTGCTGGCGACGACGCAGGCGGGCACCGTCCGGGATGCGCTGATCGCCGCCGGCCATCCCGCCGAACTGGTCGTCATCACCACCAAGGGTGACGTCACCGCGGGCCCGGTCGAGCGGATCGGCGTCGGCGTCTTCACCGCCGAGCTGCGTGAGGCGCTGCTCGCCGGCGACGTCGACCTGGCCGTGCATTCGTACAAGGACCTTCCGACCGCGCAGGATCCGCGACTGGTGATCGCCGCCGTGCCGCCGCGTGAGGATCCGCGTGACGCGCTCGTCGCCCGCGACGGGCTGGTCCTCGGCGAGCTGCCGCCGGGCTCGCGGGTGGGCACCTCCGCGCCGCGGCGGCGTGCCCAGCTCGCCGCCATGGGTCTGGGCCTCGACATCCGGCCGCTGCGCGGGAACATCGACACCCGGCTCGGGAAGGTCGCGTCCGGCGAACTGGACGCCATCGTCATTGCGCGCGCGGGACTTTCGCGTATCGGCCGCCTCGACCGGATCACCGAGTCCCTCGAACCGGTGCAGATGCTGCCGGCGCCCTCCCAGGGTGCTCTCGCGGTCGAATGCCGCGCGGAGGACACCGCACTGATCGAGATCCTCGCCGGTCTCGACGACCGCGCCAGCCGCGCGGCGGTCGTCGCCGAACGGGCGCTGCTCGCGGAGCTCGAGGCCGGCTGCACCGCCCCCGTCGGGGCCGTTGCCGAGGTCGTCGAATCCCTCGACGACGACGGCCGCGTGATCGAGGAACTGTCCGTGCGCGGCTGCGCCGCCGCCCTCGACGGCTCGGATGTGCTGCGCGCGAGCGCCGTCGGCGCCACCGCCCGCGCGGAGGAACTGGGCCGGGCGGTGGCTCGCGAGTTGCTCGATCTCGGTGCGCGTGAGCTGATGACCAGCCGGGGGGACGACGCGCCGGAACAGGGCACGGCCGATGTTTGACGCCGTCCGCCCGCACCCCAGGTTTCCCTTTACCGCAGATTCGACCGCACTGGAGAATGACCGATGAGCCGAGTCCGTAAGCACAATCCCGGACGGATCCTGTTCGTGGGAGCTGGGCCGGGCGACCCGGCTCTGCTGACCGTGCGCGCCCGCGACGTGCTCGCGGGCGCGACGATCGCCTTCACCGACCCCGACGTCGACAGGGGGGTGGTGGCGCTCGTCGGCACCACCGCCGGCCGGGACGCGGAGACCGGGGAGCCCGTCGCCGAGGTGCGTCCCGCGCTGGGCGAGCCCACCGAGGTCGCCAAGACCCTCGTCGCGGAGGCGAAGAACGGCCACGATGTCGTGCGCCTCGTCGCCGGCGACCCGCTGACCACCGACTCGGTGATCGCCGAGGTCAACGCCGTCGCCCGCACCCACGTGGTGTTCGAGGTCCTGCCGGGCCTGACCCCCGGCTCCGCCGTGCCGAGCTACGCCGGCATGGCGCTGGGCTCGTGCCACACCGAGGTCGACGTGCGCGGCGAGGTGGACTGGGCGGCGCTCGCCGCCGCGCCCGGCCCGCTGGTGCTGCACGCCACGTCCGGTCATCTCGCGGAGACTGCGAGCGCCCTCGTCGAGCACGGGCTCGCGCCGCAGACCCCGGCGGCGATCACCGTCCGTGGCACGACCCGGCAGCAGCGCACCGTCGAAGCCACCCTCGCCACGCTCAACGACGCCGGTTCCGAGCTCGTCGGTCCGCTCGTCGTCACCGTCGGCAAGATCGTCTCGCAGCGCGGCAAACTCTCGTGGTGGGAGTCCCGCGCCCTGTACGGGTGGACGGTGCTGGTGCCGCGCACCAAGGAGCAGGCCGGGGAGATGAGCGAGCGGCTCGTCACGCACGGAGCGATCCCGATCGAGGTGCCGACCATCGCGGTGGAGCCGCCCCGCAGTCCGGCCCAGATGGAGCGGGCCGTCAAGGGACTCGTGGACGGCCGCTACCAGTGGGTGGTGTTCACCTCCACGAACGCGGTGCGCGCGGTGTGGGAGAAGTTCGAGGCGTTCGGCCTCGACGCTCGCGCCTTCTCGGGTGTGAAGATCGCGTGTGTCGGGCAGGCGACCGCGGACAAGGTGCGCTCGTTCGGGATCACCCCCGAGCTGGTGCCCTCGGGCGAACAGTCCAGCGAGGGGCTGCTGGCCGAATTCGCCCCGTACGACGACGTTTTCGATCCGGTCAACCGAGTGCTGCTGCCGCGCGCCGACATCGCCACCGAGACCCTCGCGGAGGGCCTGCGCGAGCGGGGCTGGGAGATCGACGACGTGACTGCCTACCGCACGGTGCGGGCGGCACCGCCGCCGGCCGAGACCCGCGAGATGATCAAGACCGGTGGGTTCGACGCGGTGTGCTTCACCTCGTCGTCGACGGTCCGCAACCTCGTGGGTATCGCGGGTAAGCCGCACGCGCGCACCATCGTCGCGTGCATCGGGCCGAAGACCGCGGAGACCGCGATCGAGTTCGGGCTGCGGGTGGACGTGCAGCCGGAGACCGCGCAGATCGGTCCCCTGGTGGAGGCGCTCGCCGAGCACGCCGCCCGGCTGCGGGCCGAGGGCGCATTGCCGCCGCCCCGCAAGAAGTCCCGCGCCCGCCGCTGACCCCCGTGCGCGGTTCCGGTAGCCCCCGCTACCGGAACCGCGCACGGCTTGCCCGGAAGGTGAGTCCGCCGATGTATCCCGATGTCCGTCCCCGCAGGCTGCGCACCACCCCGGCCATGCGCCGGCTGGTTGCCGAAACCTCCCTCGAGCCGCGGCATCTGGTGCTGCCGATGTTCGTCGCCGACGGCCTCGACGCGCCGCGAGAGATCCCGTCGATGCCCGGTGTGTACCAGCACACCCCCGATTCGCTGCCCGCCGCGGCGACCGCGGCGGTCGAAGCCGGTGTGGGTGGGCTGATGCTCTTCGGCGTGCCGCGAGCCGAGGACAAGGACGCCCGCGGCTCGGGCGGCACCGACCCCGACGGCGTGCTCAACCGTGCGCTGCGGGACCTGCGCGCCGAACTCGGCGATGCGACGGTCCTGATGGCCGACACGTGCCTCGACGAGTTCACCGACCATGGTCACTGCGGCGTCCTGGGCGCCTCGGGTGCGGTGGACAACGACGCCACCCTCGAGCGGTACGCGGAGATGGCCGTCGCGCAGGCCGAGGCCGGCGCGCACCTGCTCGGTCCGAGCGGGATGATGGACGGTCAGGTCGCGTCCATCCGCGCGGCGCTCGACGCCGCGGGGCATCAGGACGTGGGGCAGATCGCGTATTCCGCGAAGTACGCCTCCGCGTTCTACGGGCCGTTCCGGGACGCGGTGGGGTCCTCGCTCGAGGGCGACCGGCGCACCTACCAGCAGGATCCGGCGAACCGCCGGGAGGCGCTGCGCGAGGTCGATCTCGATCTCGCCGAGGGCGCCGACCTGGTGATGGTCAAACCCGCGATGTCGTACCTCGACGTGCTGCGCGAGGTCGCCGACCGCTCGGACGTGCCCGTCGCGGCGTATCAGATCTCGGGCGAGTACGCGATGATCACCGCTGCCGCGCAGAACGGCTGGATCGACCGGGACACGGCGATCCTGGAGTCGCTGACGAGCATCCGCCGCGCCGGTGCCGACATCGTGCTCACGTACTGGGCGGCCGAGGTCGCGGGCCGGCTCTCGTGAGCACGCCCGAACCGTCGCAGTGGCCCGGGCCGCCGGACACCCCGCCCGGGCCGGCACCGGCGCAGCGGCGCCCCACTCCCGTGGACGTCGAGACCGCGTTCCAGTTGTGGTGCGCGGTCGCGGTCCTGGGGTTGGTGTACCTCGGCGCGAGTGTGCTGCTGATGTGGGAGCGCCGGGACGAGTTCGTCGACCAGATGACGGCGGAACTGGCCCGGCAGACGCCACCGGTGGACATGCCGCGCGAGACGGTGGAATCGTTGCTGCCGTTGGGATTCGGCATCACCGCCGTCCTGGGGCTCGTGTTCACCGGCCTGTTCCTGCTCGTGGCCTTCGCGATGCGGCGCGGCCGGAACTGGGCGCGCATGCTGCTCACGATGATCGGTGTCTTCCTGACCGTCACGGCGATTCCGACGGTGTTCGGCGTGGGTGCGCTGGGCGGCGGTGCCGGCCTCGTGATCGGTCTGGTGAGCATCCTGCAGGGGGTGTGTTCGGTCGGGGCGATCGTGCTCATGCACCGCCGCGAGCCGAATCTGTACTTCCTCCGGTTGCCCCCGAGCTGACCCGACGAGCGCGCGGAGTACGGTGTCTGACGACCCACGGCCCGCGCGGTCGTTTCCGACGAGCGAAGAGGACTTTCATGCAGGTGGAGCCCCGGCCCTACGGTCGTCGTCGTGAGCTGGTCCTGATCGGCCTCATCGCCGTCCTGGGCGTGGTGACGCTGGTGCTGGTCGTCGTTCCGGGCATGCTCAGCGCCTGATCACGACGTGAACGAGTCGGCCGAGCCCCGCTTCCACGAGCCCGGTGGCCGTTGGCGCACCGTGGCGTTCGGGCCGGTGCTGTGCCTCGTCGCGCTCGTCGTCGAACTGGCGACCGGGCCGGTGGTGCACTGGGTCGCACTGCCGGTGATCGCTCTGGTGCTCAGCGGCTTCGCGTACGTGATGGTCGTCGCGGCCCGGCGGCACGTGAGCGTGGAGCTGACCGCGAAGACGCTGCGCCTCGGGACCGAGGAACTGCCGCTCGAGGAGATCGAGGCGGTGCTGTCCGCGGCCGATCCCCGGGCCCGGGATCCCGAGCGGTGGGAGACCGCCCGGCCGTTGGGGGAGCTGGCGAACGTGCCGCGGGGCCGGACGGCCGTCGGCCTGCGGTTGCGGGGTGGCGCCCTGGTGCGGGCGTGGGCCCGGGACCACGAACGGCTGCGGTCCGAACTCGAGGCGGTGCTGGCCGAGCGCGCCGATCCGCCCTTGCTCTAATACCCCCTAGGGGTACGATACGAGTATGGCCGGATACACCCCGCACCAGGAGGACCTGCTCAAGCGCCTGCGCCGCATCGAGGGGCAGGTCGCGGGCATCGCCCGGATGATCGAGGACGACCGCTACTGCATCGACGTCCTGACCCAGGTCTCCGCCGTCACCAAGGCCCTGCAGACGGTCTCGCTCAAGCTGCTCGACGCGCACCTGGCCGGCTGCGTCGTCGACGCCGCCCGGCAGGGCGGACCCGAGGCCGACGCGAAGATCCAGGAGGCCTCGGACGCCATAGCGCGCCTCGTCCTCAAACCCTGACCACCGAGGAGCCGATCGGCATGCGGATCGCCCACGGACTGTGCGCTGCGGCGCTGGCCTGCGCGCTGACCGCGTGCGCGTCGGAGGAGCCCGCGCGGACGGTGCTCTCGGGCGCACCCACCGCGGTCCCCGACGCGGGAACCCCGCCGCGGGTCACCGTCACCACCGTCGTCGACGGTCTCGACCATCCGTGGGACGTGGTGCAGGCCCCCGACGGGACGTTGCTGACCGGTGAACGCTCGGGCCGGTTCGTCGTCCGCCGGCCCGACGGGCGCGTCGAGGAGCTGCGCGCCGACCTGTCGGACCTGTACGCGGTGGGGGAGACCGGCCTCATGGGCGTCGCGCTCGCCGTCGACTTCGGGGTCAGCCGCACCGTCTACACGTGCCAGGGACACCGCGACCCCGACGACGTCCGCGTCTACGCCTGGACCGTCGATCCCGGCTGGACCACCATGACGCGGCAGCGCACCGTCGTGGAGGGGCTGCCCGTCGCGCGCGGCGGCCGCCACGCCGGCTGCCGCATCCTCGCGCACCCGGACGGCACCCTGTACATCGGCACGGGCGACGCCACCCGCCCGACGGCGCCGCAGGATCCCGGCAGCCTCGGCGGCAAGGTGCTGCACCTGAACCCCGACGGGTCGCCGGCCCCCGGCAACCCCGACCCGGGCAGCGTGGTGTTCACCCTCGGCCACCGCAACGTGCAGGGGCTGGCGCTGCAGCCCGGCACCGGGCGGCTCTACGCGGTCGAGCAGGGCAGCAGCCGCGACGACGAGGTCAACCTGCTCGTGCCGGGCGGCAATTACGGCTGGCGACCCGACCGGGAACCGGGAATGTACGACGAGTCGGTGCCGATGACCGATCCCGAGCGCGTCCCCGGCGCGATCCCGGCGGTGTGGAGTTCCGGGTCGCCCACCATCGCCACCCCCGCGCTGGCGTTCGCGGCCGGACCGGGGTGGGGCCCGTGGTCCGGCGCGCTCGTCGTCAGCAGCCAGCAGGACGAGAAGCTGCTGCTGCTGCGCCTGTCCGAGGACGGCCGCAGCGTGACCGAATCGACCGACCTGCTCGAGGGGGAGTACGGGCGCCTGCGGTCGCTCACCCCACTGCCCGACGGCTCGCTCCTCGTCACCACCGACAACGGCTCCGACGACAGGGTGCTGCAGGTCGCCCCCGTCTAACGTGCCCCTGGGTCGACGCGCCGCGCGCCCGCGCCGTCCTCGCCCAGCCGATCGCCCGGATTGAACAGTGTGCACGCCTGCAGCGACAGGCAGCCGCAGCCGATGCACCCCGCCAGTTCGCGCTGCATCCGGTCGATCGCCTGCTTGCGCTCCTCGAGTCGCTCGTGCCACGCCCGTGAGATGCGCATCCAGTCCCGTCGGGTCGGGGGCCGTTCGGCCGGCAGCGCCGAGAACACCTCGGCCACCTCGGCAAGCGGAATGCCGAACCGGGTCGCCAACTGGATGATCGAGATGCGCCGGATCGTGTGCCGGGGGAAGCGGCGCGTGCCGCCTGCGGTGCGGTGTGCGGTCACGAGTCCCAGCGACTCGTAGTAGCGAATCGCAGACACGGCGGCTCCGGTGCGCCGGGAGACTTCACCGATCGCCAGCAGTTCTTTGCTCGTGCGGCTCATCACGACTCCGTTCCCCGCGCTTGATCTCGAGTGCACTTGAGACTCTACAGTCACCGTCATGCACGGATCCACGACTCGCGCCGGCGCCTGGTCGGAGCTTCTCGGACGCGAATACCTCGGTACAGCAGCGGTTCTCGCTGGCGGAGTTGCCCTCTACGCCACCAACGTGTACCTCACCACGAGCCTGCTGCCGACCGCGGTCGAGGAGATCGGCGGCCACGCCTACTACGCGTGGACGGCGACGGTGTTCCTGCTCGCGTCGGTGATCTCCTCGACGGCCGTGGCCCGGACCCTCGCCGTCCGCGGACCCCGGGGCGCCTACCTCATGGGGCTCGGGTCTTTCGCGGCCGGCACCCTCGTGTGCGCGCTCGCACCGTCCATGGAGGCGCTGCTGGCGGGCCGGGCGGTCCAGGGGCTCGGTGGCGGCCTGCTCGCCGGACTCGGCTACGCAGTACTGAACAGTGCTCTGCCGGAACGTCTCTGGAGCCGCGCCGCGGCGCTCGTATCGGCGATGTGGGGTGTGGGGACCTTCGCGGGACCCGCCGTCGGCGGCGTGTTCGCCCAGTTCCACGCCTGGCGATGGGCGTTCGGCGCGTTACTGGTCTGCACGCTCGCGGTCGCAGCCGCGGTGCCGTTCGCCCTGCCGGCGCACGCCCGCGGATCGCGCGCTGCCGGCAGGATTCCACTCGTTTCGCTGGCCCTGCTCACCGCCGCGGCCCTGGCGGTCAGCGTGGCCGCCGTCGTGACCGGCGGTGCGCCCACGATCGCCCTGCTCGCGGTCGCGTCCGCCGCCATGGTCGCGTTCGTCGCCGTCGACCGCCGCAGCCCGCACGGCATCCTGCCGGCGGCGACGTTCACCACCGCCCGGCTGCGCTGGGTGTACCTGACGATCGCGGTGCTGGCGGTCGTCTCGACCGCCGAGACGTTCGTCCCGTTGTTCGGGCAGCGCCTCGCCGGCCTCGCGCCGCTGGCCGCCGGCTTCCTCGGCGCCGCCCTCGCGGTGGGGTGGACGCTCGGCGAGATCCCGAGCGCCTCGGCGTCCGCGCCCCGAACCGTGCGCCGCATCGTGGTGAGTGCTCCGGTGCTCGTCGGCCTCGGTCTCGCGCTCATGGCGGCCGCCGTGCGTGACGAGGCCGGACCGGCTGCGGTCACGGTGTGGGTCACGGGACTGGTCGTCGCGGGCGCGGGCATCGGCATCGCGTGGCCGCACCTCGCGGTCGGCGCGATGAACGCCGTCGCCGACCCGCGCGACAGCGGCAAGGCGTCCGCTGCGATCAACACCGTCCAGTTGATCGCGAACGCGTTCGGCGCAGCACTGGCCGGAGTCCTCGTCAACGCGGGACAACCGTCCGACGTGCGTTCGGCGCGGCTGCTGCTGTTCGGGTTCGCCGCCGTGGCGGTGCTCGGCGTGCTCGCCGCGCGCCGCGCGGTTCCGGCGCGCGCGCACCGGCTCCGGTCGGTCCCCGCGGACGCCTCCGCAGCGGAACCCGAACGAATCTGACGCCGCCGCGCGTGTCGTCGCCGTCCGGCGCATCGTCTTCCGTAGCATCGCCGGGATCCGACGACGAGGAGATGCGCGTGCGAATCTCGGGGAGATGTGCGGCGGCGATCGCAGTCGGCGTGCTCGCGGCCGGGACGCCGAGCGCCCACGCGGCGCCACCCGAGGCGGGCGCGCTGCCCGAGCTGACCGTGACGCCGCTGATGGAGGGGCTGAGCAAGCCCTGGGACGTCGTCGCCGCTCCGGACGGGACGATCCTGACCGGGGAACGGCGGGGCCGCTTCGTGGTCCGGGATCCGGACGGTGGGGTCCGGGAGGTGCGCGCCGACCTGTCCGACCTGTACGCCGAGGGCGAGACCGGCCTGATGGGTCTGGCGCTGGCTCCGGATTTCGGGACGAGCCGGACCCTCTACAGCTGTCAGGCCCACCGCGGCCCCGACGGCACCGACATCCGCGTGCAGTCCTGGACGGTCGATCCCGGATGGACGGAACTGACCCGCGGCGCCACGGTGCTCGCCGGCATCCCGGTCGGGCAGGGCGGCCGGCACGGCGGGTGCCGGCTGCTCGCCCGTCCCGACGGGTCGCTGTTCGTCGGGACGGGCGACACTGCCCACCCCCAGGTGCCTCAGGACCGGAACAGCCTGGGCGGCAAGGTGCTCCACATCGATCCCGACGGCACCCCGGCGGCGGGAAACCCCGACCCGGGCAGCCCCGTGTTCACTCTCGGGCACCGCAACGTGCAGGGACTGGCGCTGCGTCCCGGGAGCGGCGAGCTCTATGCCGTCGAGCAGGGCACCGTCCGCGACGACGAGGTGAATCTCCTGCAGCCCGGCGGCAACTACGGGTACCGCCCCGACCGCTTCCCGTTCGTCTACGACGAGTCGGTGCCCATGACCGATCCGGCCCGCGTGCCGGGAGCGATCGGGGCCGTGTGGAGTTCCGGTGCCCCCACCCTCGCGACTCCCGGCGGCACGTTCGTCTCCGGCGCCGGCTGGCAGGGCTGGGACGGCGCGCTGGTGATCACGAGCCAGCAGCAGGAGAAACTGCTGTTCCTCGAACTCACCGCCGACGGCCGGTCGGTGGACGAGACCGCGACGGCGCTCGAGGGGCGGTTCGGCCGGCTGCGGTCGGTGACCGCACGACCCGACGGGGCGCTGCTCGTCACGACGGACAACGGCCGCGACGACCGGGTCCTGCTGGTGGAACCCGCCGACTGAGAGGCCGAGACGAATGTGCTCACCGACCGTGCTCGACCGGGTGTACCGCGAAATCGAGGACGGCCGGGCGCGGTTCGGCCGCCGGTCCTTCCTCGCCGCCCTCGGCGTGAGCGCCGCGGGTCTGGGCGTGAGCGCCGCGGGTCTGGGCGTGAGCGCCGCGGGTCTGGGCGTGAGCGCCGCGGGTCTGGGCGTGAGCGCCGCGGGTCTGGGCGCGGCGACCGCCGCCGCGGCGCCGGCACGAGCCGGCGGGGACACGGCCGCTGCGCGGGCCGACGCGGTGATCGACCTGACCCACACGCTGACCCCGCAGTTCCCGGTGTGGCCCGGCAACGAGCGGTTCGCGATGCGTCCCGTGGCCACGTTCGACACCGGACGGTTCGCCGTCAACGCGATGTCGCTGTGGGAGCACACCGGCACCCATCTCGACGCCCCGGCCCACATCGTGCGCGGCGGCGCGACCGTCGAGGCGCTGCCGGTGCGCGACTTCGTGGCCCCGCTCGCCGTCGTCGACATCGCCGGCAAGGCCGCGCAGGACGACGACGCGGTGGTCACCGTCGACGACGTGGCGACGTGGGAGCGGCAACACGGCCCGATCCCGCCGGCCGCCTTCGTCGCGATGCACTCGGGATGGGAGGCCCGCCTCGCCGACCCCGGCCGCTTCGTCAACGCCGACGCACTGCGCATCCCGCACGCACCGGGCTTCGACCGCGAGGCCGTGCGCATGCTCGTGCACGAACGGAACGTCGTGGGGCTCGGCGTCGACACCCTGAGCCTCGACCGGTCGGGCGAGGTCGGCGCCCACGTGGAGTTGCTCGGCGCGGGCCGCTACGGCATCGAGGCGATGGCGAACCTCGCGGCCGTGCCGCCACGCGGCGCGACCGTCGTCGTCGGCGCGCCGAAGCACGCCGGCGGCACCGGTGGGCCGTGCCGGGTGCTGGCACTGGTCTGAATCCCGCACCCGGCCCGGCGGGTCAGCCGAGGCGACCGGCGTCCGTGCCCGGGCCGTCGAGCATCGCCGACCCGAGCAGGTGCTCCGGCACGCCGAGGCCCTCGACGAGGGTCGTCACGTGGGGACGCAGGGTCCGGCAGCGCTCGTTGATGCCGCGCAGCACCGCCTTCGCCCGTTCCACCGACAGCTGCCGGTGCTCCATGTACCAGGCCTTGTCCTCGTCGATGACGCTGAGCGCGTACAGATCGCACAGGTCCGACAGCAGCTCGCGGGCCTCCTCGTCGGGACACGACTCGATCCCGGCGACGAACGCCTCGAGCACGACCCGGTCGATGTGGGCGCGCGCCGCGTGCAGCACGTGGTCCTGCACGAAGTTGAAGGCGTCGAACAGGTTCTCCTCGCGGTTCGACGCGGCCTGCAGTCGCCGCGCCGCCGTCGAGAGCAGGTATTGTTCCCGGTCCTCGAACATCGCCATCTGCGTGCCCCGATCGAAGAGGCTGCCGTCCTCCTCGTTGTCCTTCCGGGTGTCGACGAGCGTCTGGAGGATCTGCTGGGCGGCGGTGCGCTTCTTGACGATGTCCGACACCGTGACCGCGGCGAACTTCATCCATTCCACCGGGCTCATGCCGCGGACCTCGTCCGCGTAGGCGGTGAGGAGTTCCTTGGCGACGAGCTGGGTCAGCACGTGGTTGTCGCCCTCGAAGGTGGTGAACACGTCCGTGTCCGCCTTCAGCGCGGTGAGCCGGTTCTCGGCCATGTACCCGGCACCGCCGCAGGCCTCACGGCACTCCTGGATGGCGCGCGTCGCGTGGGCGGTGTTGGCGACCTTCAGCCCGGCGGCGCGGCCCTCGAGCTCACGCTGCTCCTGCGGGTCCACCTCCTCGACGGGCGTGGTCTGGATCCGGTCCATGGTGGAGATCAGCTCGTTCTGCGCGAAGGTCAGCGCATACGACTTGGCGATGAGCGGCAGCAGGCGGCGCTGATGGACCAGATAGTCCATCAGCAGCACTTCCTTCTCGTCGCCGGGGGCGCTGAACTGGCGGCGCTGCAGCGCGTACCGCGTGGCGACCGACAGCGCGACGCGGGCCGCGGCACCGGCCGAGCCGCCGACGGTGACCCGGCCCCGCACGAGCGTGCCCACCATGGTGAAGAAGCGGCGGTTCGGATTCTCGATCGCCGAGACGTAGGTGCCGTCGGGCTCGACGTCGGCGTACCGATTGAGCAGGTTCTCCCGGGGAATCCGCACGTGGTCGAACATGATCCGGCCGTTGTCCACGCCCGGCAGGCCACCCTTGTGGCCGCAGTCGGAGGTGGTGACCCCGGGCAGATCGTCGCCGTTCTCGTCGCGGATCGGCACGACGAAGCAGTGCACGCCCTGGGACTTGCCGCCGGTGATCAGCTGTGCGAACACCGCGGCGACCGTCGCGTGCTGTGCCGCCCCGCCGATGTAGTCCTTGCGCGAGGACGGGGTCGGGGAGTGGACGACGAACTCCTCGGTGCCCGGGTCGTACGAGGCCGTCGTCTCGAGCGACTGGACGTCGGAGCCGTGGCCGGTCTCGGTCATCGCGAAGCAGCCGAGCAGATCGAGATCGATGAGCGGGCCGATGTAGCGGTCGTGGTGCCGGGCCGTGCCGAGATTCTCGATCGCGCCGCCGAACAGACCCCACTGCACACCGGCCTTGACCATCAGGGACAGGTCCGACATGGCGAGCATCTCGATCGACGCCACCGCGCCGCCGGCGTCGCCGCCGCCGCCCACCGCTTTCGCGAAGCCCGCCCGGGCGTAGCCGGATTCCGCGAGCATCCGCATCTGCTTCAGCGTGATCGCCCGGGCCTCGTCCAGGTCCGGTGTGTAGTGCGGGGCGAACTCGGGCCGGTCCAGGTCCGTGCGTGCCCGCTCGCGTGCCTGCCGCCACGCGCCGTCCAGGGTGATGCGGATGTGCTCAGCTGTGGTCGTCATGGACCGACATTAGGACGATTCGAGCCCGTCGTGTGGGTATGTGCGAACGTCGGTATCGGCTGCGGCATGCGCCCAGTCCGTCGGCACGTCCGCGCCCCCTTCCGGACTGACCCGGGTGCCGACGCGCGCGAGCAGCGGAGTCGGGGCGATCGGCCCGGCGAACAGTGCCTGGCCGAGTCCGAAGGTGGTGGCGCGTTGCAGCATCGCCGGGGGGACGTGGGAGAACAGGTGGGACAGCTCCTCGATGTCGGTGCTGCCGTTCATCCGCATCAGGAGCAGGTTGTCGCACTGGGAGACGACGTTCGGATGCACCTTCCCCGGCCGCTGCGTCGCCACGAACAGGTGCAGCCCGAACTTGCGTCCCTCGCCGGCGATGAGCACCCCCAGATCCGCGGTGCTCGACAACAACGGATCCGCCGTGACCGACGGCAGGATGTTGTGGGCCTCGTCCACCACGACGAGCATCGGCAGGCGCCGCCGTCGCAGCATCCACAGCCGGCCCAGCAGCCCGAGGGACACCGCGGCGCGCTCCCCGGGGCTGTTCAGACTGCCGAGATCGATCACGAAGCACCGGCCCGTGCGCACGTCGAGT
Organism: Rhodococcus sp. DMF-1; assembly: GCF_021441945.1. Taxonomy (NCBI): domain Bacteria; kingdom Bacillati; phylum Actinomycetota; class Actinomycetes; order Mycobacteriales; family Nocardiaceae; genus Rhodococcus; species Rhodococcus sp. DMF-1. Next base: position 2,910,309 of record NZ_CP090442.1, on the reverse strand, counting down.
TCGGCGGCCGAGCGTTCCTCCCCTCGCCGCCACAGCTCCCACGACGCGATCCCCAGATTGTCGATGCGGGTCGCGAGACGCTCCGTCGCGGGGTCCGCCGCCGCCGCGGACCGCACGTCCGCGACGGAGTAGGGCGCGTCGAGGGCAGCGGTGACGCGGCGCAGGGCCGAGTACTCGTCGAGATCGTGCACCGGGTCCAGGCGCAGCAGCAGCGCCTGCGCGACGAGGGGAAGGTCGCTCAGGTCCAGGCGCAGCAGGTGGTCGGAGCCGGTGCCGCGGGCCCGTACCACCCGCACTCCGGTGGCGGCCCCGCGATGCCGCTGCGCGGCGGGGGAGTCGTCCTCCGGATCCCGCAGCCGGCCGAGGTGTACGTGGTCGGAGTTGGGGTCGAGCACCACGATCGGCAGGGTCGTCGCGGCGAGCAGCCGCTCGAGGACCGCGCCGGTGGTGTACGTCTTGCCGGAGCCGGACTGGCCGCACATGAAGGTGTGCCGGGCGAAGCCCGCCGGGTGCAGCCGCGCCGCCACGGCCGGGGCGTGCAGCAGGGTGCCGACGTCGAGACTGCCGGTGAGGGCGGCCGCGAGCGTCGCCGTCTCGGCCGCGGTGGCCGGGCGCACATGCCGCTCGGGAAACGGGGCGACTTCCGCCGTGGCGGCGAACCGGTCGTCGCCGAACACGCCCAGCACACTCGCGGACCCCGCCAGCGTCCGCACCATGGCGCGGCCGCGCACGGAGCGCACCGGCAGACCCGGTTCGTCCACGGCGACGTCGACGTCCGCGCCCTCGCGCTCGACGATGCGCACGCTGCGGACCTGCACGGCGAGACGGCGCTCGTCGTCGAGTTCGACGACCGCGAATCCGCCGACCTCCAGGCCGACGTCCACCGGTCCGGTGAGAAGTACCTCACGACCGTCGGCGGACAACGCGGCGGTGACGACCCGGAACCGGTCGGCGAGGGCGGTACGGACGTCGTCGAACGAGACCATGGTCACATTCCTACCGCAACGACCGCCGTTGCAGGGCCCGCGCCTTTTGGCAAATCCCGCGAAACTGGGACACTGGAGGTCGTGACTGCGACCCCCGATGCATCTCGCGCCCGCGACTCCGTTTCCACCGCACTGTTCGACCGGGCGTCGAAGGTGATTCCCGGGGGTGTGAACTCGCCGGTCCGCGCGTTCGGATCGGTCGGCGGCACCCCGCGCTTCGTCGCCTCCGCATCCGGCTGCACCCTGACCGACGTGGACGGCAATTCGTATGTCGACCTGGTGTGTTCGTGGGGGCCGATGATCCTCGGCCATGCGCACCCGGCCGTCGTCGACGCGGTGCGCAGTGCCGCCACGACCGGGCTGTCGTTCGGCGCGCCGACCGCCGGTGAGGTGGAACTCGCCGAGGAGATCGTGGCCCGCATCGAGCCCGTCGAGCAGGTCCGGCTCGTCAACTCCGGTACCGAGGCGACGATGAGTGCGGTGCGACTGGCACGCGGATTCACCGGCCGGACCAAGATCGTCAAGTTCGCGGGCTGTTATCACGGTCACGTCGACGCCCTGCTCGCCGACGCCGGCTCCGGCGTCGCCACCTTCGGGCTGCCGACGTCGCCGGGTGTGACGGGCGCCCAGGCCGAGGACACCATCGTCCTGCCGTACAACGACCTCGAGGCGGTGCGCGCGGCGTTCGCGGCCGAACCGGGGAAGATCGCGGCGGTGATCACCGAAGCCGCGGCCGGCAACATGGGCACCGTCCCGCCGCTGCCCGGCTTCAACGCCGGTCTGCGCGAGCTGACCCGCGAGCACGGCGCGCTGCTGATCATGGACGAGGTGATGACCGGGTTCCGGGCGGGACCGGCCGGGTGGTACGGCATCGACGGCGTCGCCGGTGACCTCATGACGTTCGGCAAGGTGATGAGCGGCGGACTGCCCGCGGCCGCGTTCGGCGGCCGCGCCGACGTGATGGCCCATCTCGCGCCGGCCGGGCCCGTCTACCAGGCCGGCACCCTGTCGGGCAATCCGGTCGCCGTCGCCGCCGGCCTCGCCAGCCTGCGCGCCGCCGACAGCGACGCCTACGCCGCGCTCGACCGCAACGCCACCACCCTCGGACGGATGCTCGGTGAGGCGCTGACGGCGGAGGGCGTGGCCCACCGGGTCCAGTTCGCCGGCACCATGCTCAGCGTGTTCTTCACCGAGGAGCCGGTCACCGACTACGCGCAGGCCAAGGCCGCGCAGACGTGGCGGTTCCCGGCGTTCTTCCATGCCCTGCTCGACCACGGCGTCTACGCCCCGCCGAGCGCGTTCGAGACGTGGTTCGTCTCGTCCGCGCTCGACGACGACGCGTTCTCCCGCATCGCCGACGCACTGCCGCACGCCGCGAAGGCGGCGGCCGCCGCCACCGCCTGAGCGCGCCCCTTCCAGGCCGTCCACACCCGCCGCACACCCGAGGAACTCCCACGTGACCGAACCTGCCCCGTCCGAGACCCGCACCATCGTGCACGTGCTCCGGCACGGCGAGGTGCACAACCCCAGCGGCATCCTCTACGGCCGGCTGCCCGGCTTCCGGCTGTCCGTGACCGGGGAGGCGCAGGCCCGGTCGGTGGCCTCGGCCCTCGCCGACCACGACATCGCGCACATCGTCGCCTCCCCGCTCGAGCGGGCCCAGCAGACCGCCCAGCCCATCGCGGACAAGCACGGCCTGCCGGTGGCGACGGACGAGAACCTCGTCGAGGCGGGCAACCAGTTCGAGGGCCTGCGGGTGGCCGTCGGCGACGGGGCGCTGCGCCGCCCGCGGCACTGGTGGAAGCTGCGCGACCCGTTCACCCCCTCGTGGGGTGAGCCCTACCTGCAGATCGCGCACCGCATGCTGGCCGCGGTCAACGCCGCTCGTGTCGCCGCCGTGGGCCGCGAAGCCGTGTGCGTGAGCCATCAGCTTCCGGTGTGGACCCTCCGCCGCTTCCTCGAGGGGGAACGGCTGTGGCACAACCCGCAGCACCGGCAGTGCAGCCTGGCGTCGCTGACCTCGCTGGTGTACCAGGGGGACACCCTGGTCGACATCGTCTACTCCGAACCGGCCGGGGCCTCGGACCCGACCGTCCACGGCGCATGAGTCGCCGGGCCACGCGACGGGCGGCGCTGGCGGCGACGGCGCTGGCCTGCGGCGTCCTCACCTCGTGCGCCACCGGCGACGACGCCGTCGCCACCGGCGGCACCTTCGACTTCGTCTCGCCGGGCGGTCAGACCCGCATCTTCTACGACCCGCCCGCCGAGCGCGGCACCCTCGGGACGCTCTCGGGGGAGGACCTGATGAACGAGGGCGAGACGATCTCGCTCGACGACTACGCCGGCCAGGTGGTGGTGCTCAACGTGTGGGGCCAGTGGTGCGCCCCGTGCCGTAGCGAGGCCGACGACCTCGAACAGGTCTACGAGGCCACCGAGGACCAGGGCGTGCAGTTCCTCGGCATCAACGTCCGCGACAACCAGCGCGACAAGGCCCAGGACTTCGTCGTCGACAACCGGGTCGGCTACCCGTCGATCTACGACCCGTCGATGCGCTCGCTGCTGGCGCTGGGAGCGAACTACCCGACGTCGGTCGTCCCCACCACCGTCGTCCTCGACCGTGACCACCGCGTCGCGGCGGTCTTCCTCACCGAACTGCTTGCGAGCGATCTGCAGCCCGTCGTCGAGCGGGTCGCCGCGGAAGCCCCCGCCGAGCAGTGACATGGGTGGTGCAGTCGTGAGCAGCAATCCGCTCGTGAGCGAAGCCGTCCTCGCCGCGGGCATCGGGGACACCTTCCAGTCGGTCGCCTCGTCCGGCCCGCTGCTGCTGGCCCTCGGAGCGTGCCTGCTGGCCGGGCTCGTGTCCTTCGCGTCGCCCTGCGTGGTGCCGCTGGTGCCCGGCTACCTGTCCTATCTGGCCGGGGTCGTGGGCGCCGAGGCGCCGGCGGTCACCGCCGCCGAGGCGCGTGGACGCACCACCACCGTCCGCGCCGACGGACGGCTGCGCGTCGCCGGAGCAGCCGCGCTGTTCGTCGCCGGATTCACGGTGGTGTTCGTCCTCGCCACCGCGTCGGTGTTCGGGGCGATCTCCGCGCTCGCCGTCAACCGCGAGCTGCTGATGCGGATCGGCGGGGTGGTCACCATCGTGATGGGCCTGGTTTTCGTCGGCCTGATCCCGGCGCTGCAGCGCGACACCCGCCCCGAACCCCGGCGGATCTCCGGCCTGGCCGGCGCGCCGCTGCTCGGCGGCGTCTTCGCCCTCGGCTGGACGCCGTGCCTCGGTCCCACCCTTGCCGGGGTGATCTCCCTGGCCGCCGGCACCGAGGGCGCCACCGCCGCCCGGGGCGTCGCGCTCATCGTGGCGTACTGCCTCGGTCTCGGGTTGCCTTTCGTCGTACTCGCGCTGGGCTCCGCCCGGGCCCTGCGCGGGGTGGGCTGGTTGCGCGCCCACGCCCGCACCGTCCAGCTCGTCGGCGGCTTCATGCTCGTGGCCGTCGGAATCGCCCTCGTCACCGGCGCCTGGGACGTGTTCGTCTCCTGGATCCGGGACGCCTTCATTTCCGAGGTCACGCTCCCCATATGACGGCCACCGACACACCCACCGCCCCACCGTCACCGACCCCGCCGCGGCAGGGCCCGGCCGGTCGCGCCGCGGCGTTCGTCCGCAACACCTGGCGCGGCCTGACGTCGATGCGCACCGCGCTGGTGCTGCTGTTCCTGCTCGCGCTGGCCGCGATCCCCGGCGCCCTGCTGCCGCAGCGCAGCCTCAACGCCGGCAAGGTCGACGAGTACATCGCCGCGCGCCCGACCCTCGGTCCGCTGATGGACCGGCTGGAGCTGTTCGACGTGTTCGGCAGCTTCTGGTTCACCGCGATCTACGTGCTGCTGTTCGTCTCCCTGATCGGCTGCATCCTGCCGCGCTGCACCGAGTACTACCGGGCGCTGCGCACCCGGCCCGTGCCGGCGCCGCGCAACCTGTCGCGACTGCCGCACCATCTCGAGACCACGGTCGACGGCGCCCCGGACGAGGTGCTCGCCCGGGTGCGGGGCCAGCTGCGGGGCTGGCGCGTCGCCGAGCGTGGCGAGACGGCCGCCCGCCGGGGCGCGCGCGACGGGGAACTCACCCTCTCCGCGGAGAAGGGATACCTGCGCGAAGCCGGCAACCTGCTGTTCCACCTCGCGCTGGTGGGGCTGCTCGCCGCGGTCGCGGTGGGCAAGCTGTTCGGCTACGAGGGCCAGCGCATCCTGGTCGCCGACGGTGAGGAGTTCTGCACCAGCTCGCCGGCGGCGTTCGACTCCTTCCGCGCGGGCAACACCCTCGACGGCACGGGCCTGACTCCGATGTGCATCCGCGTGAAGGACTTCTCCGCGGACTATCTCGACAACGGCCAGGCGGAGATGTTCACCTCGAATATCGACTATCAGGCGGGCGCCGACCTGGCGACGAACACCTGGCGCGAGGCCCAGCTGAAGGTCAACCACCCGCTGCGGGTCGGCAGCGACCGCGTCTACCTGCAGGGCCACGGTTTCGCGCCGTCCTTCACGGTGACATGGCCCGACGGCGAGACCCGCACCGAGACGCTGCAGTGGCGACCGGACGACGCGACCACCTTCCTCAGCAGTGGTGCGATGCGGTTCGACCCGCCGGGCGGAATGTACCCGGATGCCGACGAGCGGCGGCGCAACCAGATCGCGATCGAGGGGCTGTTCGCGCCCACCGCGGTGTTCCACGGCAACCTGTTGTCCTCCGGCTACCCGGCGCTGACCGATCCCGCCGTCGCGATCGACATCTACAAGGGCGACACGGGCCTGGACACCGGCACTCCGCAGTCGCTGTTCTCCCTCAACGGCGAGCTGATCAACCAGGGCCGGCTCGTCAAGCAGGACCGCGTGAACCTGTATGCGGGAGAGAGCGTGACACTCGCCGACGGGACGCAGATCCGGTTCGACGGCGCGACCGACTTCGTGAACCTGCAGGTCTCCCACGACCCGGCGCAGACGTGGGTGCTGGTGTCGGCCGTCACGATGATGGCGGGGCTGCTGGTGTCGCTGCTGATCAAACGTCGCCGCGTCTGGGTGCGGGTCTACCCGGCCGGTACAGTGGCCGACGGGGAACGACGTACCGTAGTAGAACTCGGTGGTCTCGCCCGGACCGACCAGGCCGGATGGGGTGACGAGTTCGAGCGTCTGACCGGCCGACTGCTCGGCGACGACACGACCGCACGTGCGAAGGCAGCACAGGAGAAGAAGGCATGACCCTCAACGAGACCCTCGCGCAGTACAGCGACTGGGCGTTCGAATCGGCGTTCGCGGTACTGGTGCTCGCGCTGGTGCTGCTGATCGCCGAGTACGCGTCGCACCGGGCCGACCTCGTCGCCGAGCGCGAGCGCAAACTCGTCGCCGTGGGCGCGGCGGCCGAGCCGCCGCCGGTGCCGGCCGGGCCGGGCCGGGTCGAGGAGGTGGGGGGCCGGACGCTGTCCGAGCGTCTCGGCAACATGGGGCGCGCGCTCGTCGTCGTGGTGGCTGCCCTGCAGGTGACGTCGATCGTGCTGCGCGGGCTGTCCACCGAGCGCTTCCCACTCGGCAACATGTACGAGTTCGTGGCCATGGCGTGCGCCGCGGCGGTGCTGTTCGGGCTGGTGGTGCTGCGCAAGCCGGCCTACCGGATCATGTGGGTCTACCTGCTCGTGCCGGTGCTGATCCTGATGTTCCTCGCGGCGACCGTGCTGTACGCCGACGCCGCCCCCGTCGTGCCCGCCCTGCAGTCGTTCTGGCTGCCCATCCACGTGACCATCATCAGCGTCGGCAGCGGCATCTTCCTGGTCTCCGGCGTCGCCAGCCTGCTGTTCCTGCTGCGCATCCGGTTCCCGAAGGGCGAGGAGGGCCGCGGCGTGTTCGGCCGGATCGCCGAACGCCTGCCCGACGCGCAGACCCTGGACCGTCTCGCCTACCGCACCACCATCATCGGGTTCCCGCTGTTCGGTGCCGGCATCATCCTGGGCGCGATCTGGGCCGAGGCCGCGTGGGGCCGGTTCTGGGGCTGGGATCCCAAGGAGACCGTCTCCTTCATCACCTGGGTGATGTACGCGGCGTACCTGCACGCCCGCGCGACGTCGGGCTGGCGCAACACCCGTGCGGCGTGGATCAACGTCGCCGGGTTCGTCGCCATGCTGTTCAACCTCTTCATCATCAACATGGTGGTCTCCGGTCTGCATTCGTACGCCGGCCTGAACTGATCTGTTATCGTCCGCGTCGGCCGGGCCGTGGGGGACCGGGGACGGGGGACGACAGCGTGGTGCCGCAGGAGGGCGAGCGGGCGGGGACAGCACAGCCGTCGGCGCGGGATCTGGACGCGTCGCTGCTCGTGAACCGGGTACAGTCGGCGCCCGCGCGGGGGTGGCGTCGGGCCGTGTACCGCGGCACCGGCGGGCGCATCGATCCGGGCGACGGCCGGCGGGACCGGCAGCGGCGTGAGTTGACAGAGCAGGTGCGCGGACCGCTCCGGGGCTGCTACCGGATCGCACTGCTGAGCTTGAAGGGCGGGGTGGGAAAGACCACTACCACGGTCACGCTCGGATCCACGTTCGCGTCCCTGCGAGGCGACCGGGTGATCGCGGTGGATGCCAACCCCGACCGGGGAACGCTCAGCCAGAAGGTCGCCGACCGGACCTCGGGGACGGTGCGCACGCTGCTGCGCGACGAGGCGAGCATCCGCCGCTACGGCGATGTCCGGGCCCATACGGCACAGAATCGGCATCGGCTCGAGGTGCTGGCCTCGGACAGCGATCCGGCCGTCTCGGAGGCGTTCAGCGCGCGGGACTACGAGCGGACGCTGGCAATCCTCGAACGTTTCCACACGATCGTGCTCACCGACTGCGGCACCGGACTGATGCACTCGGCGATGCGGGCGATCCTCGAGAACGCGGACACACTGGTGGTGGTCAGTTCCGGCTCGGTGGACGGTGCGCGCAGCGCCTCGGCGACGCTGGACTGGCTCGACGCCCACGGCTACCGGGCCCTCGTGGCCCGTTCCGTGGCTGTGGTCAACGCCGTGCGGCCCCGGTCCGGCAAGGTGGACGTGGACCGGTTGGTCGAGCACTTCGCGCGGCGCTGCCGCGCCGTCCACGTGCTGCCGTTCGATCCGCACCTCGAGGAGGGCGCGGAGGTCGACCTGGCCCGACTGCAGCCACGTACCCGGCGGGCGCTGCTGGAACTGGCGGCGGGGGTTGCCGCGGACTTTCCGCGCCGACGTGACCTCGGCGAGCGCAGCGACGGGGGATGACCCTGGGCGAGCGCAGCGACGGGGGATGACCCCTGCGAGCGCAGCGAGGGATCACTCCGGCGCGAGCGCAGCGACGGAGCGGGCGCCGCGGCCCGAGGTCAGTCTCCGGGGTCCTGATCGGGGCCGGGGGTGCCGTCGGTGGACCTGCGACGGAACTCCCGGTCGACCTTCCAGAGGAAGTCCGGGTCGTCGTCGGGGCCGATCACGCGGGTGGGCTGGGAGCGAAGTCCGGGACCGAACGCCTTCCACAGCAGCACCGCAATCGTGAGGGCACCGACTATGGCCAACAGGTAGAGCACCACGCACCTCCTCGCCGCGAGCAGTCCGCCGGCGTTTCCGCGGCCGGCCGGGCCTGCTCCTTCAGTCTATTCGTTGTGACGAGGGTGCCGGTGCGCCCCGGGTCCCCGATGCGGCGTGGGCCCGGGTCAGCGGGTGGCTTCGGTGGTGAGGGAGCGCAGCAGCGCCAGCACCTCGGACTCCCGGAAGCGGCGGTGCCCGCCCGGGGTTCGCAGCGAGCCGAGCCGGCCGGCGTGGGCCCAGCGGGTGACCGTCTTCGGGTCCACGTGGAACAGCGCCGCGACCTGGCCGGGGGTCAGCAGTGATTCCTTCGCGCCGTTGAATGCGGGTGCGCTCATCGATGGTCCTTCCGGGTGTTTCGTCTCGTTCGGATCGTCGTGGCCATGTTGACACCGAATACCCTGGTTGCTCGAACGGTCTACGGTTGGTAAAGCGGAAGTAATAGACAAAACGGACGGTCGACCAGATGGGCCGCGGCGCGCGGCGGTTACCCTGGACGGGTGAGTGAAGCATCGCAGAACCGTCCTGACCAGCCCGGAAATCCCGGCCGGCCCGGCAACGCCGGCACCGACAGAGGCACCCTGGCCCGGGACGTCGCCCTCTACTCGCTGGCCCGGCTGGGCCTCGTCCTCGTGCTCGCCGTGGTGATCCTCTACCTTCCCCGCCTGTTCGGGGTGGAGATCCCGTTGCTGGTCGCCGCGCTCTTCGCGGTGCTGATCGCGCTGCCGCTCTCGCTCGTCGTGTTCGCGCCGCTGCGCCGCCGGGTGAACGCGGGCATCGCATCCGTCGACGCGCGCCGACGCGCCGACCGGGCCGACCTCCAGTCCCGGCTGCGTGGCGAGGATCGTTAGGTGAGCGAAGGCGTCGTCGACCGCAGTGCGTCGCGGGAGTGGGTGGATCGTGCCGTCCAGCTGATCGAGGCCGACTCCCAGCGCAGCGCCGACACGCATCTCCTGCGCTATCCGCTGCCTCCCGAGTGGGGCGTGCAGCTGTACCTCAAGGACGAGTCCACGCACATCACCGGCAGCTTGAAGCACCGGCTCGCGCGATCGCTGTTCCTCTACGCCATCTGCAACGGCTGGGTGCGTGCGGACACCCCGATCATCGAGGCGTCGTCCGGCTCGACCGCCGTCAGCGAGGCGTACTTCGCGAAGCTGCTCGGCCTCGACTTCGTCGCGGTCATGCCGCGGAGCACCAGTCCGGCCAAGGTTGCGCTCATCGAGGCGCAGGGTGGGCAGTGCCACTTCGTCGACCGGCCGCCGGAGATCTATGCCGAGGCGCGCCGGCTCGCCGCCGAGCTGGGCGGTCACTACATGGACCAGTTCACGCACGCGGAACGAGCCACCGACTGGCGCGGCAACAACAACATCGCCGAATCGATCTTCACCCAGCTGCAGCTCGAGGAACATCCGATCCCGGAGTGGATCGTCGTCGGCGCCGGCACCGGCGGCACCAGCGCCACCGTCGGCCGGTACATCCGGTACCGCCGGCACCGTACCCGGCTGGCCGTCGTCGATCCCGAGAACTCCGCGTTCTACGGCGGGTACGAGACGGGATCGGCGGACTACACGACGGGCATGCCGTCGCGGATCGAGGGCATCGGACGGCCCCGCGTGGAGCCGTCGTTCGTCGGGCAGGTGGTGGATCGGATGATCCGGGTGCCGGACGCCGCCTCGATCGCCGCGATGCGTCACGCGAGCGAAGCGCTGGGCCGCCGCGTCGGGGGCTCGACCGGGACCAATCTCTGGGGTGCGTTCGGCCTGATCGCGGCGATGATCGCCGACGGCCGGCACGGCAGCGTCGTCACCCTCCTGTGCGACGGCGGGGAACGCTACGCGGGTACCTATTTCGACGACGAGTGGGTGGCCGGGGAGGGTCTGGACCTCGCCGGCCCGACCGCGACGCTCGAGAAGTTCGCGGCCACCGGCAGATGGGCGGCCTGAGCCTCGCCGCCCCGGACCCTACGAGTCCGTAGCCTACGGGTGCGTAGGTTCGGTATCGTGAGGACATGGAGCGCCCCGCCGTGTCCCTGGACAACTACGAAGCCGTGTACGACTTCTACCTCGGGCACCGGCAGAGCCGGCCCGTCGCCCGGGCGGCCTACGCCCTGCTCGCCGCTCGGTATCGCCCCCGGGTGTGCTGCGCAGGGGACGTCCGCGATCGTCTCCGCGAACTCGTGCGGGGCGGGACGCCCCTGCTGATCGTCGCCAACCATCTCACCCACAGCGATCAGTACGTCCTCGCCGCGACGGCGTGGCGCTCGCCGCTGCGCCCGGTGATCGGCAGGACGCGGGTGCTGGCGAAGGACGAGCTGTTCGCCGACGAGTCACGACGCCGCAAGGTCGACATGATGGGTGGGATCCCGGTCTTCCGGGCCAAGAACCACGGCCTGCGGGCGGTCTCCGACGCCGGACGCCGGATGATGGACGTCTCCGCCGCCCGGCTGCATCGCGGCGACAGTGTCGCGATCTTCCCGGAGGGCACCTGCAACGAGGGCGACCCCACGCGGTTGCAGCCGCTCGGGACCGGCATCGGCCACATCGTCCGCCGGGCGCGCGACCTGGGGGCGCAGCCCGCCCTGGTGTGCGTCGGGATCGGATACGGGCCGGACAAGGACCCGTCGCGTCCGGCGAGTGTGTTCCTCACCGGCCCGGTCACCGACCTCGACGGCAGGGTCCGTGACGTCACGCGCCTGGTGCAGGACGAACTACAGCGTGCCGTGGACGCTGCCGTCGCGCGGTACTGATCGGGTGGCCGGACCCGTCCTGTCAACTTGTCTTGACGTTCGCCGGTTGTCAACGTAAATTGACGGCATGACCGAGGCCACCACGCTCGCCGCCGCCGCCGGAAGCCCCGATCCCGCGGAGGGGCTGCGGGCGGTGCGCGCCCTGCGACGGTTGCTCGAGCGGCTCGAGGCGATCCAGGTCGACAACGCCCGCCGGCAGGGCTGGTCGTGGCAGGCGATCGCCGATGCGCTCGAGGTGAGCAGGCAGGCCGTCCACCAGAAGTACAACCGGAAGCGTGGGTGATCCGCCGTGTTCGAACGATTCACCGCCGGCGCGCGAGCCGCCGTCGTCACCGCGCAGGAAGAGGCCCGGGAGCTGGACGCCCGACGGATCGAGCCGGCCCACCTGCTGCTCGGCGTCCTCGGCACCGCGGACACGACGCTCCGTGACCTGCTCGCCGACCTGGGTCTCACCGCCGGGACCGTGCGCAGCGAACTGGTCCGGGACGCCGGGATGCTCGGCGACGAGGACGCCGCCGCGCTCGGCGCCATCGGCATCGACCTCGATTCCGTCCGGGCGAGGCTCGAGGAGAGCTTCGGCGAGGGCGTCCTCGATCGGGGACCAGGCGGCGGCCGGCGGGGACCGTTCGCGCGGCATCTGCCGTTCCATCCTGCCGCGAAGAAGTCCCTGCAACTCGCCCTGCGGGAAGCTCTCGCGCGGCGGGACCGCGTCATCGGCTGCGAGCACCTGCTGCTCGGAATCCTGCGCTCCGACGACGATCGTGCCCGCACGCTGGTCGAGTCACACGTCCCCCGCAGGGTCCTGCGCGACCGTCTGCGTGACTACCGGGGCCGGGCGGCCTGACCGTCCGGGATTCGCGACGGCGTCCCCGGGGGCCGGATGTGGAACAGTGTCGGCATGATCAACTTCCTGGTCCGGCTGGTCCTCAACGCCGTCGCCATCTGGCTGGCGGCCCAGTGGGTCTCCGGCATCGACTTCACGGGATCCGGCACCGGCGCCACCGACGAGATCATCGCCCTGCTGGTGATCGCGCTCGTCTTCACCGTCGTCAACGCATTCGTCAAGCCGCTCGTGCAGTTGCTGTCGCTACCGCTGCTCATCCTGACGCTGGGTCTGTTCACCCTCGTCGTGAACGCGCTGATGCTCCTGCTCACCGCATGGCTGAGCGAGTTCACCGACTACGGTCTGACCGTCGAGGGCTTCTGGACCGCGTTCTGGGGCGCCCTGATCATCTCGATCGTCAACTGGGCGCTCGGCCTGCTGGTGCCCGACCGGAAGTGAGGTTTGCGGGCGCGACCGCTCAGGCGACGAACAGCGCCGCCGCGGTCGCGACGGCCCAGGCCAGCATCGCCACGCCCGAGTCCCGCAGCGCCGGGATCAGGTGCATACCGAGACCACCGGATCGCACCGGTGCGTGGGCACGCACCGCGAACGGCAGCGCGAGCAGGCCCGCCAGCGCCCACGGCGTGCGCGCCACCAGGGCCAGCGACGCCACGAACGGCACGGCCAGCAGGATCAGGTGCAGCGTCCGGGTCCGCGGGTCGCCCAACCGCACCGCGAGCGTGCGCTTGCCCGAGACGGTGTCGGTGGGGATGTCGCGCAGGTTGTTGGCCACCAGCACCGCGCTCGAGAACGAACCCACTGCCACCGCGCACGCCAGCCCGACCCAGTCGATCCGGCCGGCCTGCACGAACTGCGTGCCCGACACGGCGACCAGCCCGAAGAACACGAACACCGCGACCTCGCCGAACCCGCTGTAGCCGTAGGGACTGCGGCCGCCGGTGTAGTACCAGGCGCCGGCGATGCACACCGCACCGACCAGGAGCAGCCACCAGGCGCTCGTGAGCGCCAGCGCGATCCCGGCGATCGCGCCCACTCCGAAGCACGCGAACGCGGCCCGCTTGACCGCGGCCGGCGCCGCCGCGCCCGAACCCACCAGCCGCAGCGGACCGACGCGGTCGTCGTCGGTCCCGCGGATGCCGTCGGAGTAGTCGTTGGCGAAGTTGACCCCGACGATCAGCGCGAGCGCGACCACCAACGCCAGCAGCGCCTTCCACCACACCGCGCCGTCGAGCGCGGCTGCGGCGCCGGTACCGGCGACGACCGGGGCGATCGCGTTGGGAAGTGTGCGCGGACGGGCGCCTTCGAGCCATTGACCAGCGGTTGCCATGCGTCGATCCTGCCATCGAGCGAATAGGGCATCCCGCCGGGCCGAGGAGACGACCGAGGGAGATGACCGATCCGCCCGCTCGGCCGTGACGGGTCGACCTACGAGAACCGGGCGACCAGCGCCCGCCGGTCCACCTTGCCGGGGCCGCGCAACGGCAGGGCGGGGACGACGTACAGCGCCCGCGGGGCCGCGGTGACGTCCAGCGAGGCGCTCGTCCAGGCTCGCAGATCGTCGAGGGTGGGGGAGGCGCCGGCCTCCGGGACGACGACGACCGCCACCCGCTGGCCGAGCCGCGGATCGGGCAGGCCGATCACGGCGCACTCGCGGACCGCGGGGTGCTCGAGCAGGACGGCCTCGACGACCTGCGGCACGACGGTGAGGCCGCCCGTGGAGACGGCCTCGTCCAGGCGCCCCAGGATGCGCAGGATCCCGTCGGCGAGTTCGCCCGCGTCGTCCGTGCGGAACCAGCCGGGCTCCGCGAACGCCGGATGATCGGGCAGACCACGGTAGCCGCGGGCAAGGGTGACCCCGCCGAGCCACACCCGGGACTGCGCGTCGACCCGGACCGTGGTCCCGGCCAGCGGGACGCCGTCGTACACGCACCCGCCGCACGTCTCGCTCATCCCGTAGGTGCGGACCACGGTGATCCCGGCGTCCCGCGCCCGGCGCAGGGCCGGAGCGGGCGTGGCGGCACCGCCCAGCAGGATCGCATCCAGCTCGGCGAGAGCCGCGACGGCGGCCGGGTGATCGAGGGCCTTGATCAGCTGGGTGGGCACCAGCGACGTGTAGCGCCGTCCTGCGGGCATCGCGGCGATCGCCGCGGGCAACCGGACCGGATCGAAGCCGCCGGCGACGTCGATCACCACGGGCCTGGTTCCCGCCAGCAGGCCCCGCAGCAGCACCTGCATGCCGGCGATGTGGTGGGCGGGCAGCGCCAGCAGCCACGAGCCGGGCCCGCCGAGACGCTCGTGCGTGGCGTCCCCGCTGGCCCGCAGCGCTGCGGCGGTCAACTGGGCGCCCTTCGGGGTGCCCGTGGTGCCCGAGGTGGCGACGACGAGACCGATGCCGTCGTCGACGGGTTCGCCCGGGCGCAGGGCCCCGGTCAGTCGCCGGATCTCCCGGTCGTCGGCGGCCGGCACCGGGAGCAGGGCCGGTCCGTCGCCGTCGAGCATGCGCCGGAGTGCGGGCAGGACCGCCTGCACGGCGTCGCCGGAGGGGACTGGCAGCACCTCGAGGTTCATGTGGCGGGGCCGGTGAGGGGCCATCCTCCGGTCTCGAGGTGCCGGCGCACCCGATCGATGTCCTGTTCGAGCGGCATCTCGTTGGTGATCTTCGTGATCAGCACGGCGATGTCCGTCTTCGAGATGGGCAGGTCCCCGTCGTCGACGAGGGCGTGCGCGACCTGGTCGACCTCGTCCTCCGACAGCCGCCGGCTGAGCAGCGCGAACAGCGGCACGTAGTCCTGTTCCGGCACGCCCTCCGGATAACCGGCACGCAGCCATTCGATGATGGAGGTGAGGAACGGCGGAAGCGTCACGGGGGCACCTCCTCAGTCCGTCCCGTCGTCGCCGGTCACCACGGTCCCGTCCTCGGCGACCACCGGCCAGCCCCCCGCGGCGAGGTGCCCGGCGACTCGTTCGAGGTCCTCCTCCGACGGTTCCTCGTGGAGCACGCCGGCGATGATCTGCTTGAGCGTGTCGTAGTCGACGTGGCGCTCGGGATGCTCGTGGGCCGTGGCGATCGACATCTCGCACACTTCGGCGATCTCCTCGTCCGTCAGACGCCGGCGCAGCACGGCGAGCAGCGCGAAGTGATCCTTGGCCGGGATGCCTTCCGGGTAGCCGGCACGCAGCCAGTCGAGGACCGAACGGAGCGAGTACTTGGACAATGTCGTTCTTTCGTGGGACGGACGGCGGGGCGGTGGCTCAGAAGAGGTCGAGGCCGAAGGTGCTCGACAGGAAATCCGAGGCCAGCAACAGTATCCCCGCGACGATCGCGATCAGCACGACGGCGAAGCAGACGACGGCACCGGCGATGCCGAGCGGGTTCGGCCGGGCCTGCTCACCTGCGCGACCCGCCACGAGCGAGCGCATGCCGAGCGCGAAGACCGCCGGCAGGCCCGCCCCGAAGAAGAGGCCGACGAGGACGACCTGCCACAGCGAGCTCAGGGTGTTCGTCAACAGGGTCACGGGCGTCCCTCCGTGGGAGTGGTCGGTGCGGCCGGCACGTCCTCGGGCGCCGGGGCCGGGGCCGGGGTCTGCGCGGGAGCGAGCTTGCCGTCCCACTCCGCGGTGACGTTTGAGGCGTCGATCGGCTGCCGGCGCGAGCGCACGTACATCAGCAGCGACAGCGCGCACAGCACCGCGAACACCACCACCACACCCGGCAGGCCGCCGATCAGATGGGCCAGCCCCCAGCACAACGCGCCGACGAGAGCCGCCGACGGCAGGGTGATCAGCCAGGCGACGGCCATGCGGCCCGCGACGCCCCAGCGCACGTTCGCCGAGCGGGTGCCCAGACCGGACCCCAGGATCGACCCGGTCGCCACGTGGGTGGTCGACAGGGGCAGGCCGAAGTGGCTCGAGGTGAGGATGATCGCGGCCGACGACGACTCGGCCGCCATGCCCTGCGGGGGTGCGATCTCCACCAGCCCCTTGCCGAGCGTGCGGATGATGCGCCAGCCGCCGAGGTACGTGCCCAGGGCGATCGCGACGGCGCAGGAGAACTTCACCCAGAACGGCATCTCCGCGTCGGCGGTGATGCTGCCGTGCGCGACGAGCGCCAGGAAGATCACGCCCATCGTCTTCTGCGCATCGTTGGTGCCGTGCGCGAGCGAGACCAGCGAGGCCGAGCCGATCTGGCCGATGCGGAAGCCGTGACCGCGCGTCTCGTCGGGCACCGCGCGGGTGATGCGGTGCACGGACCAGGTGCCCACCGTGGCGACGAGGGCCGCGACCACCGGCGCCAGCAGCGCCGGAATGATCACCTTGCCGATCACTCCGTCCCACACCACGCCGCCGATTCCGAGCGACGCCAGGGCCGCGCCGATGAGGCCGCCGAACAGCGCGTGCGACGAGCTCGACGGCAGGCCGAACAGCCACGTCGCGAGGTTCCAGAGGATGCCGCCGACGAGACCGGCGAACACGATGAGCAGCAGGGCCTCGCCGCCGGTGCTGTCCAGGTTCACGACGCCCTTGGCGACCGTTGCGGCGACCTCGACCGACAGGAACGCGCCGACCAGGTTCAGCGAGGCGGAGAGGGCGACCGCGACCTTCGGTTTCAGGGCGCCGGTGGCGATCGATGTCGCCATCGCGTTCCCGGTGTCGTGGAAGCCGTTGGTGAAGTCGAATGCGAGGGCAGTGACTACCACCACCAGGAGGACGACAAGCTCTGCGGTCACATCTGCCGATTGTGAGGTAGCCGGTGGGTAAAAGTACAGCGACGGGTCGGTGAACACCGACACCTCGACGGTTCCGCCGGTGGCAGGGTGCCCGCGGCGGTTCCCCGCTGTGCGGAGATTCACTCACCGATCGGTGTGTGACCGACTTCACCGCAGGTCTCACTGACCGGGAATCCCACGTCGCGGCCTCCGCGGCCCTGGCTAGCTTTCGCCGCACCACCCCTCCCGCGCCGACCGCCGGACAGGGGTTGCTGTGACGAAGGAGACACCCGACCTTGAACAAGCACACACTCGCCAGGACCGTGCTGGCGCTCACGGCCTCTGTCGCGTTGCTCTCGGCCTGTGCCGGCGAACGCGGCGCCGACCCGTCGGGCGGGGCCGGCACCGGCGGCACCGGAGCCGCCGCGGCCGACACCCTCACGGTGGACAAGTTCGGCACCCTGGACTCGCCGTGCGGCGAAGGCGACGCCACGGGTGCCACCGACCAGGGCGTGACCGACACCGAGATCAGGATCGGCTACGGCGACGACCGCGGCTACGCCAAGAGCCCCGGCCTGAACAAGGAGATGTCCGACGCCGTCTCCGCGATGATCGACTGGTGCAACGCCCAGGGCGGCATCAACGGGCGCACCATCGTCGGCACCGACTACGACGCCGCGATGACCCAGGCCAACTCGGTCATGCAGGATGCGTGCCGCTCCGAGTTCATGATGGTCGGCCACGGCTTCGCGATGGACCAGACCGCCGAGCAGACCCGCGTGGCCTGCAACCTCGCGGCGGTGCCCGGGTTCACCGTGTCCCCGGAAGCGGCCAACGGCCCGATGACCTACCAGGGCGTGCCGTTCCCCGTGGACTACGCCAACGGCTCGGCCTGGTTCCAGCTGGCACAGCTGCGACCGGACCTGAAGGACAAGTTCGACCTCGTCGGCAGCACGATGCCGACGATCGTCACGTCCCTGACGAAGGTGCGCTCGATCGCCGAGGCCGCGGGGTTCGAGCTGAAGAACTGCGGCGTCACCATCAACTACGACGGCGAGGCCAGCTACGTCCCGTTCGCCGAGAAGTTCAAGGAGTGCGGCGTCGAAGGCCTGTGGACCTCCCGGTCGCCGGTGCCGAACGAACTGAACTTCTTCAAGGCACTCGGACAGGTCGGCATCGATCCCGTCCTGATGGGTGAGGCCACCTGGTACGGCGAGACCGTCAAGGAGGCCAACGCCGGGGGTCTGCTCGACAACCTGTACGCGGGCATGGGCTTCCAGATGCTCGAGAACGCCGACAAGGTGCCGGCCGTCCAGCAGTACGTCGACCTCGTCGAGGAGCAGGGCGGCAAGACCGCGTTGCTGGGCATGCAGGCCACCTCGTCGTTCCTGCTGTGGGCCACCGCGGCGAAGGAGTGCGGGTCGGACCTGACCCGGCAGTGCATGATCGACGAGCTCTCGCAGATCCACGAGTGGGACGGCGGCGGTCTGCACGCCGTCACCGATCCCGGCGCCAACATGCCCGCCAAGTGCGGCCTGATGGTCTCGCTGAAGGGCGACGCGTACACGCAGGCGTTCCCGCAGTCCTCCGGCGAGTTCGAATGCAACGACGAGTACCTCGTCGCCACCGCACCCGAGACGTGGGGCACCGAACTCGGTCCCGACCGGATCGCCACCAAGTTCATGAACCCGAACGTGCTCGCGCCGCAGGACTGACCGGCCTGCACCGACCGGCGGGGCGGTGCCCGCGCGGCACCGCCCCGCCTCCACACGACCGGTTCTCTACCGACAGGGCTTCACCATGAACACATTCGTGACGTTCACGATCCTGGGCCTCGTGCTCGGGTCCGTGTACGCGATCGCGGCCTCCGGGCTCGTTCTGACCTACAACACCTCCGGAATCTTCAACTTCGCGCACGGCGCCCAGGCGATGCTCGGCGCGTTCCTCTACTGGCAGCTCACGGCCGGCTGGGGGCTGCCCGTCCCGCTGGCCCTGCTGGTGGTGCTGTTCCTCGCGGGGCCGCTCATGGGCCTGGCGCTGTACGTGGTGATCATGCGGGGCCTGCGGGACACCGCCGAGGTCACCAAGATCGTCGTGACCGTCTCGATCATGCTGGGGATGCTGTTCCTGTCCCAGTGGTTCTGGCATCCCGAGAAGCCCCGCTCGCTGGGCATGTTCTTCGGCGACGACACGGGGATCCGGGTGCTCGGCGCGTTCGTCCGCGTCCACGAGATCCTGTGCGTGCTCGCGGCCGTGGGGATCGCGGTGGGATTGCGCATGCTCTTCCAGCGCACCCGGACCGGCGCCACGATGCGCGGCGTCGTCGACGATCCCGACCTGCTGCGCCTCAACGGGCACAACCCCGAACGGATCGCGGCGTTCTCCTGGGCGCTCGGCTCCACGCTCGCCGTCCTCGCCGGCGTGCTGATCACCCCGATCAGCGGCGGCAGCCTCGAGGCCAACATGCTCACCCTGCTCGTCATCGACGCGTTCGCGGCCGCCATGTTCGGCCGGCTCAGCTCGATCCCGCGCACCTTCGTCGGTGCCCTCGTCCTCGGCCTCGCCGGCGCCTACCTGATCGGCTACGCCCCCTCCTCGTGGGCGTGGACGTCGAATCTGCGTGTCTCGCTGCCCATGGTGGCGTTGTTCGTGGTGCTGATCGTGCTGCCCCAGGACCGGCTGCGCGGCGCGGCGATGCGCACCCGCGAGCGCTACCACGTGCCGAGCGTCCGCAAGGCCGTGGTGTGGGCGGTCGCTCTCGTGGCCATCGTCTACCTCATCCGCCTGCTCATGGTGGAATCCGCGATCACCACCTTCACCCTCGGCATGACCTTCGCGATCGTCGCGCTGTCGCTGACCCTGCTCACCGGGTACGCGGGGGAGATGAACCTCGCCCCGCTGTCGTTCGGGGCGATCGCCACGATCGTCGTGTTCCACTTCGGGATCACCGGCACCGGACTCGACCAGCGGCTGACCGTGTGGGGTGTGCTGCTCGCCGTGGTCGTCACCGCGCTCGTCGGCGGGGTCGTCGCGCTCCCGGCGCTACGCCTGCGCGGCCTGTACCTCGCGCTCGCCACCATGGCCTTCGGCGTGTTCGTCTCCAACATGGTGCTGCGCGACACCACCGAACACGAACTGTTCGGCGTCGAGTTCTCGATCTTCACGGGCGGTTCGCTCGTGATCCCGCCGCTGCGGATCGGCCCGCTCGACCTGCAGGACGAGACGACGTTCCTCATGACGGCGACGGTGCTGTTCGCGTTGCTCGGTGTCGGGGTCGTCGCCCTGCGCAACAGGGGCTACGGACGTCGCCTGGCGGCCATGAAGGACAGCCCCGCCGCATCGGCCATGCTCGGGCAGAACCTGATCACCCTCAAGCTGAGCGTGTTCATGCTCTCGGCCGCCATCGCCGGACTCGGCGGTGTGCTGATGTCGAGCGCCACCGGTGCCGTCGCGGGCGAGAACTTCAACATCATCGTGAGCCTGACCCTGCTCATGCTCACCGTCGTCGCGGGCATCGGGTACGTCAGCGGCGCGCTGTTCGGCGGTGTCATGGCCGGCGTGGGCTTCGCGGTCATCATGGTCTCGTTCAACAACCTCGCCAAGACGCAGCCCGAACTCGAGGGCCTGTACCTCCTGCTGGGCAACATCGCCGCCGTCAGCCCCGCGCTGATCGGTATCGGGGTGGGTCACAATCCGTCCGGCAGCGTGCACCAGATGGTCGAGGGCTACCGCCGTCTGCTCTCCGCCCGGCCGGTGCTGTACGGCGGCGGCGCGGCGATCGCGCTGCTCTACGTCCTGGCCCTGACGGGCGTCCTGGGCAACTGGTGGTTCGCGGCCCTGACCATCACGATCGTGTTCCTGCTGCCCGTCGTCGGCGAGTGGCTCATGCCCGGTGCGGTGCTCGGCGCCGACGAAATGGAACGGCGCCGCACCACCCCGCCAGAACTCGTCGGTCTCGACGAGCCGTACACGGCCGAGGGGCGCTACCGCCTCGACCGGGAACTGGGCCTGCCCGCGGCGCGGCCCACCCCGGCGGCGCCCGAATCGTCCGCGAGCGTCGCGAAGGAGCTGAGCGCGCATGTCTGACACCCTGCTCGAGACCCGGGGCATCACGGTCCGGTTCGGCGGGCACACCGCCGTCGACGACGTGAGCATCAGCGTCGCCGCGGGCACCGTGACGGGGCTGATCGGCCCCAACGGTGCCGGCAAGACCACCCTGTTCAACACCGTCACCGGACTGCAGAAGCCGACCGCCGGGCAGGTGTTGCTCGACGGCGTCGACCTCACCCGCGCCGCGCCCTACAAGCGCGCCCGGCGCGGACTGGCCCGCACCTTCCAGCGGCTCGAGCTGTTCCTGTCGCTGTCGGTGCGCGACAACCTCCGGGTCGCCGGCGACATGCACCGCACCGCGACCCGTGCGCGGCACGACATCGACGCCGAGACCGACCGGCTGCTCGACCTGACCGGACTCACGGACGTCGCGGACATGGACGTCTCCGACATTCCCACCGGCCGCGCCCGCGTCGTCGAGGTCGCGCGGGCGCTGATGACCCGGCCGCGGGTGCTGCTGCTCGACGAACCGGCGTCCGGACAGACGGAACAGGAGACCGACGACTTCGCGGACCTGCTGTGCCGGCTCGCGGACGACGGCCTCGGGATCTGCCTCGTCGAGCACGACCTGCCGCTGGTGATGCGGGTGTGCTCGCGCATCCACGTCCTCGACTACGGCGCGCTCATCGCCTCGGGCAGCCCCGAGCAGATCCGCAACGACCCCGCGGTGATCGCCGCGTACATCGGAACCGAGGAGGTGGCATGAACGCCCCCGTCACCGATCTCGTCGACGTCTCCGGCGACGAGCCGACCCCGTTGCTCGAACTCGTCGACGTGCGGGCGAGCTACGGACCCATCGAAGTGCTGCACGGGGTGAGCCTGACGCTGCAGCCGGGCTCGGTGGTCGCCCTGCTCGGGCCGAACGGCGGCGGCAAGACCACGACGCTTCGGGTGTGCTCGGGCGTACTGCCCGTCGAGCACGGCGAACTGCGCGTCGCCGGCCGCGTCGTCAACGGTGTCGACGCCGCCGCGCTCGCCCGGCTCGGCGTCTGCACCATCCCGGAGGGGCGGGGGATCTTCCCCAACCTCACCGTCCGGGAGAACCTGTGGGTCGCCACCGGCACCGGCGTGTCGCTCGAGGATCTCGAGACCGTCGCCTACGAGCGCTTCCCGATCCTCGGGAAGCGACGCGGCCAGCTCGCGGGGTCGATGTCGGGCGGCGAGCAGCAGATGCTCGCCCTGTCCCGCGCCCTGGGCACCGATCCCACCGTGCTGCTGCTCGACGAACTGTCCATGGGGCTCGCCCCCCGGATCGTCACCGAGATGTACGACATCGTCGGCCGGCTCGTCGAGGACGGGTTGTCGATCCTCGTCGCCGAGCAGTTCGCGCGGGCGGTGCTGCCCATCGCGACGTCGGCCGCGCTGATGTTGCAGGGCCGCGTCGTGCGGATCGGTGAGCCCGCCGACATCGAGAACGAACTTTCGACCAGTTATCTAGGAGGATGACCATGACCGCACTCACCGAGGAGCGGCGCGCCAAGTTCCGGAAGGACGCGGCGGAGCTGAAGCTCGATACCGGATCCGCGAAGGGGGACGGACCCGCACGAATCGGCGGGCTCGTGCTGATGATCGGCGGTGCCGTCGCCGCGTTCGTCGTCTACTTCGCCTCGCTCACCCAGGCGGACCTGCGCAACATCGCGTCGTACCAGATCCTCGCCACGGCGTTGCTCATCGTCGCGATCCTCGGCGCCGCGCTGTACGTCGCCGGCGCGATCGCCCGGGTGCTGAGGCTGTGGCTGCTGCGTCAGCTCTACGAGTCGCAGGCCCACACCGAGCAGATCGCGGCCGCCCTCGAGACCCGCCGCTGACGCGGCCGGTGTGTCCTTTGGGCTGCCAGGGCAGCCCAAAGGACACACCGCTCAGCGGGTGTCGCGGCGCAGGGGGTGATCGGCCGGGATCTGCACGAGCACGATCGGGATGCCGTCCGGATCCGCGATCCACAGTTCGTGCAGTCCCCACGGCTCCTGCCGGGCCTCCCGCACGATGGGGACGCCCTTCGTCACCAACTCGGCCTCCGCGTCGTAGACGTCGCGCACCTGCAGCCACAGTGCGCCCTCGAAGTGCTGCGGCCGGGCGCTGCCGCCGTGCGCGGCCACCTCGAGGAGCGACTGACCGGCGAAGAACACCGTTCCGCCGGGATACTCGCGGTAGATCGCCAGACCCAGGACTTCGCCGTAGAACCTCAGGGCGACGTCGTAGTCCGACGGCCGCAGGATCGTCCGGCCGGCGAGAATCTCCATCTCACCCGTCCTCGACCGGTCTGGCCTCGTGCCCGCGTCGCCCGTGGGTGCGGCGGTCCTCCTTCATCTCGGCCTCGAACAGATGCCGGCGGCCGGCGACCAGCTCGTCGCGCACCTGCCGGTCGAGCTCACGGAACTCCGTCCAGTAGCCGTCGTCGAAGTCCTCCACGATCTGGAAGGTCCACCGCCCCTCGATGACGTTGCGTCCGACCATCTCCGTCCGGACCCGGTCGGCGAGTTCGCGGTGACCGGCTTCGGCGAGCTTGTCGACGGCGTCGCCGAGCAGCAGGTCGGCGCGGCCCATCAGCTGGTGGAAGGCGTACAGGTTGCCGCGGGCCTGCTCGACCGTCTCGAGCGCCTCGGAGAGTTTGCCGGCGGCCGCGACCGTCTCGTCGGAGACGCCGGCGGGGCGGATGTGGTCGGGGAGTGGTTGCTCGCGATCCGTCATGGTCAGGAGTGTGCCCGATTCGGACCGTTTCAATCGGGACGTTCTCGCGACGAGCGGGAGGTTGGCGTGCACTGCACTCGGACGACGAGGCGACAACCTCCCGCTCCGCGCGGGCAACTTCCGCTCAGTAGTGCCAGGGGTAGGGCGACCAGTCGGGTTCGCGTTTCTGCAGGAACGCGTCGCGGCCCTCGACCGCCTCGTCGGTCATGTACGCCAGCCGAGTGGCCTCGCCCGCGAACAGCTGCTGGCCGACGAGCCCGTCGTCCTGCAGGTTGAACGCGTACTTGAGCATGCGCTGGGCCTGCGGGGACTTGCCGTTGATCTTCGCGGCCCATTCGAGCGCGACGTTCTCGAGCTCGGCGTGGTCGACGACGCGGTTGACCGCGCCCATGTGGTGCATCTCCTCCGCCGTGTAGGTCTCGCCGAGGAAGAAGATCTCGCGGGCGAACTTCTGCCCCACCATCTTCGCGAGGTACGCGCTGCCGTAGCCGCCGTCGAAGCTGCCCACGTCGGCGTCGGTCTGCTTGAACCGGGCGTGTTCCCGGGACGCGAGCGTCAGGTCGCACGTGACGTGCAGACTGTGCCCACCGCCGGCGGCCCAGCCGTTGACGAGGGCGATCACGACCTTCGGCATGAACCGGATCAGCCGCTGCACCTCGAGGATGTGCAGCCGGCCCGCCCGGGCCCTGTCCACGGTGTCGGCGGTCTCGCCGTTCGCGTACTGGTAGCCGCTGCGCCCACGGATCCGCTGGTCGCCGCCGGAGCAGAAGGCCCAGCCGCCGTCCTTCGGGCTGGGGCCGTTGCCGGTGAGGAGCACGGCGCCGACGTCGGACGTCATGCGGGCGTGGTCCAGCGCCCGGTACAACTCGTCGACGGTGTGCGGACGAAACGCGTTGCGCACCTCCGGCCGGTCGAACGCGACGCGGACGGTGCCCTGCGTGACGTGCCGGTGGTAGGTGATGTCGGTGAGGTTCTCGAACCCGGGTACGGGCCGCCACAGCTCGGAATGGAAAGTCACCCGTCGACCATAGAACTCCGATGCGCCACCGCGGCACCGACGTCCTGCCGGAACACCGTCCTGCCGGAACACCGTCCTGCCGGAACACCGTCCTGCCGGAACACCGTCCTGACCGGAACACCGTCCTGCCGGAGCACCGTCGTGCTGGAACGCGTTACCGTGCAGGCATGAGCGAGCAGACGGACAGCACGGTGGACGCCGAGTACGAACATCACGGCGGGTTCCCGGTGTACACGCCCGTGAAGGCCGGACCGAACTTCGGCCGCCTCGTCGAGGCCCTGCGGCGGCTGCAGGATCTCGCCGTCTCCACCCACCTCCCCGACGACGTCGTCGACCGCGCCATCGAGCAAGCCGAGGCGCTCGGGGACCTGCTCGAGCCGCACGTCGTGCCCGAAGGCCGGTCTCCGGCCGGCTTCAACGTCGACCTGCCCGGCCGCGGCAGCCTGCTGATGCTGCCGTGGATGCTCGAGAAGTTCGATGCCGAGTCGGTTCGCTCGCGGGGCACGTTCCGGGTCTATCACCGCGGCGGCAACAGCGCGGCGCACGGCGGAACCCTTCCACTGCTGTTCGACGACCTGTTCGGGATGGTCGTCCACGCGGCCGGTCATCCCATCGCCCGCACCGCCTACCTGCACGTGAACTACCGCAAGATCACTCCGCTCGAGACCGAACTCGTCGTCGAGGGCCGGGTCGACCGGGTCGACGGGCGCAAGTTGTTCTGCTCGGCCGAGCTGCGCGACGTCGACGGCACGCTGCTCGCCGACTGCGAGGCCCTGATGGTCCAGTTGCGGCCCGGCCAGCCGTGACCGCCGCGGCCCTGCCGCCCCTCGACGAGATCCTCGACGCTGCCGTCGTGGTGTCGCTGCCCATGCGGGTGCGGTTCCGCGGCATCACCGCACGTGAGCTCGTGCTCGTGCGAGGTCCCGCCGGCTGGGGAGAATTCGGGCCGTTCCCCGAGTACGCCGACGAGGAGGCCGCCCACTGGCTGCGTTCGGCCCTCGAATCCGCGTGGCTCGGGCCTCCGGCTTCGCGCCGGGACACCGTCCCCGTCAACGCCACCGTCCCGGCCGTCGGCCCCGGCGACGTACCGCAGATCCTGGCCCGGTTCCCCGGAGCCCGCACCGCGAAGGTCAAGGTCGCCGAACGTGGACAGGACCTCGCGCAGGACGTCGCACGGGTGCGGGCCGTGCGCGAGCTGGTGCCGAACGTCCGCGTCGACGCGAACGGCGGGTGGAGTGTGGACGAGGCCGTCGTGGCGCTCGGGGAACTCGTCGCCGACGGCCCGCTCGAGTACGCCGAGCAACCCTGCGCGACCGTGCCCGAACTGGTCGAGGTGCGTCGCCGCATGCCCGACGTGCCGATCGCGGCGGACGAGAGCATCCGGCGCGCCGAAGACCCCCTGAAGGTGGTCCGGGCCGGCGGCGCCGACGTGGCGGTGGTCAAGGTGGCCCCGCTCGGCGGGATGCGACGGCTGCTGGCACTGGCCGACGAGCTGGCCGGGCACGGCGTGCCGGTGGTGGTGTCGAGCGCACTCGACTCGGCCGTCGGAATGGGGGCCGGACTGGCCGCCGCGGCCGCGCTGCCCGCGCTGCCCTACGCGTGCGGACTGGGCACGGGCGGGTTCTTCACCGCCGACGTGGCAGCGCCACGGACGATGGCCGACGGGCAGCTCCCGGTGGGACAGGTGACGCCGGATCCGGCGCTCCTCGACACGGTGCGAGCCGACCCCGAACGGACGCGCTGGTGGTTCGACCGGGTGCGGCGGTGCCGCGCCGCGCTCGACTAGGTGCGGCTCGGGTCGTCGTATATCGTTCCGGGCGTTCGTACTCACGAGTCACATTACGGAGGCAGTGGAAGTGGTTGCAGCTCTGGATGATGCCCTGCTCGGCGCCGACAAGGTCCCGGCGGTCGTCGCCGACGTCGAGGCGCTGATCGACGCCGAGGTGGCGGACAAGAAGGGCGCGTCGGGTCTCGCGCTCAAGGCCGGTTACGCGGCGGTGACGAAGCTCGGCCCGTCGATCGTGCCCAGCGCCGTCGAGGGCCTGCTGCCGGAGTTCGTCGCCAAGATCCAGCCGTTCTGGCAGGACTACGCCGGCAACGGTGACTTCGCCGACTACCTCACCGCGCGCGGCGAGACCGTGGCGGACTCGCTGCTCGGGGTGACGGACGCGCGCATCGCGGCCTCGTCGCGCACGGCGATCAAGAAGGTCTACGACAAGCTGCGTCCGTCGGCGCAGAAGCACGTCGTCGAGGCCCTGCCCCGCGTGGGCGCGCTGGTGCAGAAGCACGCCGGCTGAGACGTCGACGGCGCCCTTCCGGTCCCCGCACACAGGGCCGGAAGGGCGCCGCCTCAGTACGCGGCGGCCCCGTACTTCCAGTACCCGCTGAACGTCACGGCCGACTTCTCGAGGCCCCGTTCCCGCACGAGGTGACGGCGCATCGCCGTCACCAACCCGGACTCTCCCACGACGAATCCGTAGCCCGGCCCGTCCGGCAGCTCCGCGGCGCGCACCGCGTCGAGCACCTGCGCTCCGGGCCGCACATCCGTCCGGGTCACCGGATGCACACGGGTCCGCGGTCCCGTCACCAGGTTCTGCGCCGCGACGTCCTCGAGGTGGGAAACCTCGACGAACACCTCCGTGACCGTCGCGTCGTTCCGCTCGGCCGACGAGGCGAGGATCCCGGCGATCGCCGGCAGCGCACTCTCGTCGCCCACGACGATCTGCCAAGTCGCCCCGGCCGGGCGGTGGAACATGATGCCCTCGTCGAGCAGCGCGAGCGCCGCACCCGGTTCCGCTGTCCGCGCCCACGCCGACGCCGGTCCGGTGTCGCCGTGGGTCGCGACGTCCACGACGAGTTCCGCTCCGGGCCCGTAGCGGCCGCAGCCCGCCTCCCGGTAGTCGCGCACCGTGTAGTTGCGCAGGATCGGACGTATCTGTTCCGGCATCGCCTGCATCTGCGGCCACCAGCTGTGGTCGGCGGCTCCCGGCAGGGTCGGCGCGTGCCGGCCGGGACCGGGCAGGAACATCCGGAACCACTGGTCGAACCCCATCGGCGCGAACCGGGCGAGTCCGTCGCCGCCGACGGTCACGCGCACGAAGCTCGCCCCGAGTGGTTCGGCCGCGAGGACGTGGGCGGTGACGATCTCGCGGGTGGCGGGCGGCGTCCGGGTCGTGGTGCGCGCAGCCATACATAACCTCCGTCCCGAGACGCCGGGCGTCGTCGGCGACACTCGGTCGACGATAAAATCAGCGGAGGCTAACCTATCATTCGGGTCGATCGAGGTGGCGCACCCGCGGTGTCAGACCCCACTCGTTCCGCCCCAGCCGGCTCGCCGGTGCCAGAGCCGCCACGTCCGGCAGCCCGTCCTCGGCCAGTACGTCGGCCCGGACCGACACGGCCACCACGTCGCCCATCACCACGAAGCAGTCCCCGACCTCGATCACCCGGTGCAGAGTGCACTCGATCGCCGCCGGCGATTCCGCGACCCGGGGTGGATGCACCCGCTCGCTGCGCTCGGGCCGCAGGCCCACGGTCGCGAACTCGTCCACGTCGTGCGCGAATCCCGCCGACGTCGCGTTCACCCGTTCCATCAGCGGCACGGTCGCGACGTTGATCACGAACTCGCCGGTCTCCTCGATGTTGCGGACGCTGTCCTTGCGCCCCACCGAGGTGAACTGCACCACCGGCGGGTCCACGGCGGCGACGGTGAAGAAGCTGTACGGCGCGACGTTGGGCACACCGTCTGCGGACACCGTCGACACCCACGCGATCGGCCGCGGCACGATCGTGGCGGTCATCAGTCGGTAGAAGCGGCCGGTGCCCAGCTCGCCGGGATCGAAGACGGTGCGCATCGGCCCATTGTCGCTGTGACCCGCGTCCCGCGCCGCCCGGGGGACCGGGGCGCGCCGTCCGGGGGACCGGGGCGCGCCGCCCGCCCCGCACTACTCTGGGTTCCGTGAACCCGTCCACCGCCCAGGCCACCGCCGTCGTCGACGAACTCGCCCGAGGGGGCGTCCGCGACGTGGTGCTGTGCCCCGGCTCCCGCAACGCACCGCTCGCCTTCGCGCTGCAGGCCGCCGACAATGCGGGCCGGTTGCGGCTGCACATGCGCATCGACGAGCGCACCGCCGGATTCCTCGCGATCGGCCTGTCGGTTGCCTCCGGCCGTCCGGTGCCCGTCGTGATGACCTCCGGCACCGCTGTCGCCAACCTCGCGCCGGCCGTGCTCGAAGCCAACTACGCCCGGGTGCCGCTCGTGGTGCTCAGCGCCAACCGGCCCTACGAGCTGCTCGGCACCGGCGCCAACCAGACCGTCGAACAGCTCGGCATGTTCGGCACCCAGGTCCGCGCCACCATCAGCCTCGGCCTGGCCGAAGGGATCGAGCAGAACAGCCAGTGGCGCTCCGCGGTCAGCCGCGTCCTCGCCGCCGCCCGCGGCACCCGCTCCGGCAACGCCGGTCCGGTCCACTTCGACATCCCGCTGCGCGAGCCGCTCGTCCCGGACGTGCACGCCCAGGGCCCGGGACCCGAGGGCCGCCCCGACGGCAGCGCCTGGACCACCACCGTGCACGCCACCCTCGACGTGCCGATGGACCTCGACATCACCGCCGACACCGTGGTGATCTCCGGGCACGGCTCCGCCTACCGGCCCGAACTGTCGGCACTGCCGACCGTGGCCGAACCCACCGCGCCGCTCCACGGTGTCCCGCTCCATCCGATGGCGCTGCCGCATCTGAAGCCGCGGCAGGCGATCATCACCGGCCGGCCCACGCTGCACCGGCCGGTCTCCAAGCTGCTCGCCGATCCGTCGGTGGCGGTGTACGCCCTCACCACCGGACCGCGCTGGCCCGACGTGTCCGGCAACGTCCTCGCCACCGGCACCCGCGCCGTCGTCACCGGCCGGCCCGATCCGGCCTGGCTGGAACGCTGCCGGAACCTGTCCGCCCACACCGACAAGGCCGTGCGCGCCCAGCTCGACGCCCATCCGAAGCCGACCGGCCTGCACGTCGCGGCGACGGTCACCGACGCGCTGCGGGAAGGGGACCAGCTGCTGCTCGGGGCCTCCAACCCGGTGCGCGACGCGGCGCTGGTGAGCTACCCGCGCGACGGGGTGCGCGTGCTCTCCAACCGGGGTGTCGCGGGCATCGACGGCACCGTCTCGACCGCCGTCGGCGCCGCCCTGGCCTACCCGCAGGGCCGCACCGTCGCCCTGATGGGTGACCTGACGTTCCTGCACGACGCGTCGGGGCTGCTGATCGGCACCGCCGAACCGCGACCGCAGAACCTGACCGTCGTCGTCGCCAACGACGACGGCGGCGGCATCTTCGAGCTGCTCGAGCAGGGCGACCCGCAGTACGCCGGCGTCTTCGAGCGGGTGTTCGGCACCCCGCACGGCATGGACCTCGCCGCGCTGTGTGCCGCGTACCGGGTACCGCACGAGCGGGTGGACCTTCCCGCACTGACCGCCGCGCTGGCCGACCGGGCCGAGCTCCCCGGCGGCATCCGGGTGCTCGAGGTGATCACCGACCGTTCCGGCCTGCGGGAACTGCACGCGGCCGTGCGCGCCCAGCTGTGACGGACGCATGAGCGGAATCGACAGGGCACGCCGGGCGGTGCTCGGCGTCGCGATCGGCATCTCGGTGCTCGCCGTGATCCTGGTCCTTGCGGCGTGGCGCAACGACCATCTGATCGCCTCCGACATGGGCACCGCCACGGCAGAGGTGCTTTCCGCCGGGTCGCTGCGCTCGGCGATCAGCTTCGTCACCCCCGACGGTGTCACCCACAATCCCGAGCTCGGTGTGCTGTATCCGACGGGACTCACGGCCGGGCAGCGGATCGCCGTCGAATACGCCCGCAGCGACCCCGACCTCGTGCGGGTCACCGGCCGCGACGCCCGGGTCGCTCTCGTGCCCGCCGCCTCGCTGATCGTGGTGACATGGCTGGTCGCGGCCCCCGTGCTCACGTATCTCCGGCGGCGCAGCGAGGCGCGCGCGTAGCGGTGCAGCCGGGAGGATTCGCCGGAACTTCGCCCGGCGGACACCTCGACCACCCCGCCCGGACCGCCGCCACGGCGATGCTGGGCCGGTGCGAGTAGCCATCGTCGCGGAATCCTTCCTCCCGAACGTCAACGGCGTCACCAACTCGGTGTTGCGCGTGCTCGAGCACCTCGACCGCCACGGCCACGAGGCCCTGGTCGTCGCTCCCGACACCGTCGCCGGTCTGCCGCCGGCGCCCGCCCATCACGACGGCATCCCGGTGCATCGGGTGCCGGCGGTGCACGTGCCGAAGGTCAGCTCCCTGCCCGTGGGGCTGCCACAGCCCGCGCTCACCGGCATCCTGCGCGGATTCGCACCCGACGTCGTGCACCTGGCGTCGCCGTTCCTGCTCGGTGCCGGCGGCCTCGGCGCGGCCCGCAGGCTCGACCTGCCCACCGTCGCGGTCTACCAGACCGACGTCGCCGGATTCGCGTCCAGCTACGGTCTCGGCCTCGCGGCCCGGGCCGCCTGGCAGTGGACACGCCGGATCCACCGGGCCTGTGACCGCACGCTCGCGCCGTCGACGGCCGCCGCCGCGGACCTCGCCGCGCACGGCATCCCCCGGGTGCACCGCTGGGCGCGGGGCGTCGACACCGCACGCTTCACCCCGGCCCGGCGCAGCGACGCGCTGCGCCGGGCCTGGTCGCCGGACGGCCGGCTCGTGGTGGGTTTCGTGGGCCGGCTCGCCCCGGAGAAGCACGTCGACCGTCTCGCGGTCCTGTCGGCCGACCCCCGCTACCGGCTCGTCGTCGTCGGGGACGGCCCCGAACGCGCCCGGCTCGAGACGGCCCTGCCCGGGGCGGTGTTCACCGGCCACCTCGGCGGTGACGCCCTGGCCGACGCCTACGCGAGCCTCGACGTGTTCGTCCATCCGGGCGAGCACGAGACGTTCTGCCAGGCCGTGCAGGAGGCGCTCGCCAGCGGCGTCCCCGCGATCGCGCCCGACGCGGGCGGCCCACGCGATCTCGTCGCGCACTGCCGCAACGGCTATCGGCTGCCGGTCGACGGCTTCACCGACCTGCTGCCGGGCGCGGTCGGCGCACTCGCCGACCCGGTGCTGCGCGCCCGGTTCGGCGCGGCCGCGCGGCGCGGTGTGCTCGGCCGCACCTGGCCCGCGGTGTGCCACGAACTGCTCGGGCACTACGAGCAGGTCTGCTCGGTCCGGCCGGGCACGCTGCGGCGCAGCGCGTAGCGGTAACGTCGGCACAGCGCGTAGCGGTAACGTCGGCACAGCGCGTAGCGGTAACGTTTCGACCGTGGCAACTACTCACGGGTCGCGGGCCTCGCTCGCGAAGGATCCGCGCGAGGTCGCGTCGATGTTCGACGGCGTCGCCCAGCGATACGACATCACCAACACCGTGCTCTCCTTCGGGCAGGACCGCAGCTGGCGACGAGCCACCCGGGCGGCGCTGGACCTGCGGCCGAGGGAGCGCGTCCTCGATCTGGCCGCCGGCACCGGGGTGTCGACGGTGGAACTCGGCCGGTCCGGTGCGTGGGTGGTGGCCACCGACTTCTCCACGGGAATGCTGCAGGCGGGCGCGTTCCGGCAGGTGCCGATGGTCGCGGGCGACGCGATGCGCCTGCCCTTCGCCGACGCGGTCTTCGACGCCGCCACCATCTCCTTCGGGCTGCGCAACGTCTCCGACTTCGAGGCCGGGCTCCGCGAGATCGCGCGGGTGACCAAACCCGGCGGCCGCCTCGTGGTGTGCGAGTTCGCCACACCCGTCTCGGCTCCGCTGCGCGTGCTCTACCTCGAGTACCTGATGCGGGCACTGCCGCGGGTCGCGCGGACCGTCAGCAGCAACCCCGACGCGTACGTCTATCTCGCCGAGTCGATCCGGGCGTGGCCCGCGCAACCCGAGCTCGCCGAGCGGATCCGGGCCGCCGGCTGGCGGTCGGTGCAGTGGCGCAACCTCACCGGCGGGATCGTGGCCCTGCACCGGGCGGTGCGCTGACCGGACGCGGCTCAGGCGAAGAGCGGTCGGCGGTCCCAGCGCAGCGACGCGCCGCCCCCGGCCCGCCACGCCCGTGCGACGACATCCTCGTCGCGCTCGGTGACGAGGTTGCCCATCACCCGGACGGCCACCGTCATCAGCGACGTCGAACTCATCCCCACAGGCCCGGTGGCCGGCAGAAACCGCGGCAACGTCAGCAGCCCGGCCAGTCGCCGGGCTGCGGAGAACGCCCGCCCGTAGCGCTCGCGCAGCAGGGCCGGCCACAGCTGCGTGAGATCGTCCGCATCCAGGACGCCGGCGACGAGCCGCCCACCCTCGAGGCCGTAGTCGATGCCCTCGCCGTTGAGCGGATTCACACACGCCGCGGCGTCGCCGACCAGGGCCCAGTTCGGGCCCGCCACACCGGACACCGCACCGCCCATCGGCAGCAGCGCCGACGCCACCCGGGTCGTCTCGCCGAGTCCCCACTCGCCGCGCCGCCGCGACGCATACAGCTCGATCAGCGGGCGCAGCGACCCGACGGCCGGCCGCTTGGAGGTGGCGAGCGTGCCCACGCCGATGTTGACCTCCCCGGTGCCGAGGGGGAACACCCAGCCGTAGCCCGGGTGCAGCGTGCCGGCGTCGTCGCGCAGCTCCAGGTGCGACGTGATCCACGGGTCGTCGCTGCGGGGGGAGGTGGCGTAGGCGCGGGCCGCGACCCCGTACGCGGTGTCGCGATGCCACTGCCGGCCGAGCAGCCTGCCCAGCGGAGAACGGACCCCGTCCGCCACGACGAGTCGTTCGCACCCGACGGTGCGCGGACCGCGCGCGGTCGCGAAGGTCACCGCGGTCACCCGCGTTCCCTCGCGCTCGACGGCGACGGCCTTGGTTCCCTCGGCGGCCGCGGCGCCCGACTCGAGGGCGACGCGGCGGATCCGGTCGTCGAGTTCGGTGCGTGGCACGGCGCTGCCCTGGGCCGGGAAGGAACCCGACGGCCACGGAAGTTCGAGGCTGCGACCGAAGCCTTCGAGCCGCAGGCCCCGGTTGACGGTGCGCGTGCGCACCCAGTCGCCGAGGCCGAGGCGGTCGAGTTCGGCCACCGCCCGCGGGGTCAGGCCGTCGCCGCACGTCTTGTCCCGGGGGAAGGTCGCGGCATCGACGAGCAGTACGTCGCGGCCGGCGCGGGCCGCCCAGGCGGCGGCCGCCGACCCGGCAGGACCTGCGCCGACGACGAGCACGTCGGTACGGTCGGGGAGCTCCGGAAGGTCGGGCCGCGGTTCGGACCCAGCGTGTTCTGCCACCACGGCTCCATCCTTCCAGGTACGGCTTCGGTGCCTCGGGGAGGTAGCCGACCGGCGGAGCGGCTAGGTTCACTACCGTGGAGCCGATTCGACAGCGGACAGCGGTAGCCGGGTCGACAGAACAGGATGGGTACCTCATCGTGAGCACTGAAGGGGCGGCGCAGTCCGCCGGTCCGTCCGGCGCGACGTCGGACACGGTGGTGGCCGGGGTGGACCTCGGCGATCCGGTCCTGGCGGGCGCCGTCCGGGACGGTCTCGCCCGGGTCGAGGAAGTGCTGATCTCCGAGCTCTCCGACGGCGAGGACTTCCTGACCGAGGTCGCACTGCATCTCGCCAAGGCCGGCGGCAAGCGGTTCCGTCCGCTGTTCACCCTCCTGACCGCCCAGCTCGGTCCGAAGCCGAACGATCCGGCGGTCGTGACGGCGGCGACCGCGGTCGAACTCGTGCACCTGGCCACGCTGTACCACGACGACGTGATGGACGAGGCCACCATGCGCCGGGGCGCACCCAGCGCGAACGCGCGGTGGAGCAACAGCGTGGCCATCCTCGCCGGGGACTTCCTGTTCGCGCATGCGTCGCGACTGGTGTCGACGCTCGGTCCCGCTGCGGTACGGACCATCGCCGAGACGTTCGCCGAGCTCGTGACCGGACAGATGCGCGAGACCATCGGCAGCGGGAAGGAACGGGACCCGGTCGAGCACTACCTGAAGGTGGTGTGGGAGAAGACCGGCTCGCTGATCGCGACGAGCGGACGCTTCGGCGGGACGTTCTCCGGCGCCGACCCGGACCAGATCGCGCATCTGGAGCGGCTCGGCGACGCCGTCGGCACCGCGTTCCAGATCGCCGACGACATCATCGACATCTCGTCGGCGTCGACGGAGTCCGGCAAGACCCCGGGGACGGATCTGCGCGAGGGTGTCCACACCCTGCCGGTCCTCTACGCCTTCCGTGAGACCGGGCCCGACGCCGATCGGCTGCGCGAACTGCTCGCCGGACCGGTCGAGGACGAGGCCGCCGTCGCCGAGGCCCTGGAGCTGCTGGCGCGGTCGCCGGGAATGGCGGCCGCGAAGCGGACGCTGGGCGAGTACGCGGACAAGGCCCGCACGGAACTGGAGTCGCTGCCGCCGGGACCGGCGAACGAGGCCCTGCGCCGGCTCGTCGACTACACGATCGCGCGCGTGGGGTAGGAACCCGGACGTCGGGAGGCCGCTGCAGCCGATGACGGCAGGGAACCCGCTCCCCACCCTGCTTCGTTGAATGCTGGGGCAAGATCGACGGGAAGAGGCGTGACGTGCACGGGAATGCGAACCGGCTGAAGACGGCGGGGCTCCTCATCGGGATGTCCGCCCTCATCGTGTTCATCGGCGCCCTGTTCCGCAACCCGACGATCCTGATCGGGTCGATCGTCCTGGCCGTCGGGATGAACGCCTACGCCTACTTCAACAGCGACAAGCTGGCGTTGCGGGCCATGCATGCCCAGCCGATCACCGAGGTACAGGCGCCGGTGATCTACCGGATCGTGCGCGAGCTGGCGACCACGGCGCATCAGCCGATGCCCCGGCTGTACATCAGCCCGACCAGCGCACCCAACGCGTTCGCGACCGGCCGCAATCCCCGCCATGCGGCGGTGTGCTGCACGTCCGGGATCCTGCAGATCCTGAACGAGCGGGAGTTGCGCGCGGTGCTCGGGCACGAGCTGTCGCACGTCTACAACCGGGACATCCTGATCTCCTCGGTGGCCGGTGCGATGGCGGCGGTGATCTCGGGGCTGGCGAATCTCGCGTTCTTCGCGAACATGTTCGGCAACCGCGACCAGGGCACGAATCCGCTGGCCCTGCTGCTGGTGTCGCTGCTCGGTCCGATCGCGGCGACCGTCGTCCGGCTCGCGGTGTCGCGTTCCCGCGAGTACCAGGCGGATCAGTCCGGCGCCGAACTCACCGGAGATCCGCTGGCGCTGGCCTCGGCGCTGCGCAAACTCGAGCAGGGCACCCGGGCGGCGCCCCTGCCCCCCGAGCCTCGGATCGCCGCGCAGTCGCACATGATGATCGCGAACCCGTTCCGTCCGGGGGAGCGGGTGAGCCGATTGTTCTCGACCCACCCGCCCATGGCGGAGCGCATCGACCGGCTCGAGCGCATGGCCCGCGGGGGCTGACGCCCGCACTGCCTACCGGACGCACTGCCTACCGGACGCACTGCCTACCGGACGCACTGCCTACCGCCCGCACCGGCTACCGGACGCACTGGTAGTCGATGCACTGCCTACCGGTAGTTGACGAACTGCAGCGCGATGTCGAGGTCGGCGTTCTTGAGCAGTGCGATCACGGCCTGCAGGTCGTCGCGCTTCTTGCTGGTCACGCGCAGCTCCTCGCCCTGGATCTGCGCCTTGACACCCTTGGGTCCCTCGTCGCGGATCAGCTTGGAGATCTTCTTGGCGTTCTCGGTGCTGATGCCCTGCACCAGGGACCCGCTGATCTTGTAGACCTTGCCGGACTGGGTGGGCTCGCCGGCGTCGAAGGACTTCAGGGACAGATTGCGCCGGATCAGCTTCTCCTTGAACACCTCGAGGGCGGCCTTGACGCGTTCCTCCGTGTCGGCGGTCAGGGTGATGGACTCTTCGCCGCTCCACTCGATGCCCGCCCCGGTGTTGCGGAAGTCGAAACGGGTGCCGAGTTCCTTGGCGGCCTGGTTCAGCGCGTTGTCCACCTCCTGGCGGTCGACCTTGCTCACCACATCGAACGACGAATCAGCCACGTGCACTCCACTTCGGATCGGTTCTGTACGGGTTGCCGCCCCGACGCTATCGGGTGG
Source organism: Rhodococcus sp. DMF-1 (assembly GCF_021441945.1). Lineage (NCBI taxonomy): Bacteria > Bacillati > Actinomycetota > Actinomycetes > Mycobacteriales > Nocardiaceae > Rhodococcus > Rhodococcus sp. DMF-1. Next base: position 2,873,554 of record NZ_CP090442.1, on the reverse strand, counting down.
CGCAGTGCCGCTGTCCACCCGGTTTGCACAACAGGGGGGTGTGCGTTGTATTGTTTCAAACGCGCCAGGGACACGGTCCCGATCGCGCCCGGCAGGTTGCCCGAGCGGCCAATGGGAGCGGACTGTAAATCCGTCGGCTTACGCCTACGTAGGTTCGAATCCTACACCTGCCACCGGAACGGCCCCGATCCGAACGGATCGGGGCCGTTCTGCGTTCGCAGACGTTCCGGTACCGACCAGTCGCCGGGTTTCGGCGGGCGCAGACTTCAGAGCGCCTCCGGGTGTTCGGCCGAGGGGTGAAAAAGTCGATTTACGGCCCCTGAACTGGCGATTTTGTTCCTGCAGAGGAGTGTGTGTAATCTTTTGGAGGCCGCAGCGAGCAGAGATGCTCACGGTGGTCGCGCCCCCTTAGCTCAGTCGGCAGAGCGTTTCCATGGTAAGGAAAAGGTCGACGGTTCGATTCCGTCAGGGGGCTCGCTGGATTGTGGTGCCGCCGTTGTTCGCGACACTCGACACCGAGGCGGTGTAGCTCAGTTGGTAGAGCAAACGACTCATAATCGTTGCGTCGCCGGTTCAAGTCCGGTCACCGCTACCACAGTTGAATGAACCACCCTGATCGTCGTTGATCAGATTGACGCGAAAGAAGGCATCCCGTGGCCTCCTCCACCGACGTGCGGCCGAAGATCACCCTGGCCTGCGAGGTGTGCAAGCACCGCAACTACATCACGAAGAAGAACCGTCGCAACGACCCCGACCGGTTGGAGCTGAAGAAGTTCTGCCCCAACTGCGGCACTCATCGCGCACACCGCGAGTCGAAGTAGTCGTACAGGGTCGACGTCGACGCGTGAGCTCCCCGCACAATCGCCCACGCCGGCCGGCGTCCGGGCGAAGTTGCGGGAGTTCTGCGTATGACGGGCACATTCGTGAGTGAAGAATCGGTCGTGGACGGCACCGAACAGGCCGGGATCCAGTTCGATGTAGCGGCACATGCGGCCTCGATGGTCGGTCACCACTATCGCGTCGAGGACTTCTACGAGGTCGGGCGGGAAAAGGTCCGCGAGTATGCGCGCGCCGTGCTGGACAACAATCCGGCACATCACGACGAGGAAGCGGCGAAGGGCCTCGGCTACGACGGCCTCGTCGCGCCCCTCACCTTCATCTCCATCGTCGGCATGATCGCCCAGCGCAAGCTGTTCGACGAGGTCGTCACCGGATACGACCTCAGCCAGATCATGCAGACGGACCAGCGGCTGGTGTTCCACCGGCCCATCCAGGTGGGCGATCGGTTGTTCTGCGACGTGTACCTCGACGATTTCCGTCAGGCTGCCGGCAGCGACATCATCACCACCAAGAACATCATCACCGATCAGCACGACAACCTCGTGATGACCTCGTGGACCACCCTGGTGGGCCGCACCGGTGGCGAGGTGGACGAGAACATCGCCCACGCAGTCAAGGATGTGATGATGCATGTCGCGCCGTAGGTTCGAGGACGTCGCCGTCGGTGAGGAGCTGCCCGTGCGGGTGGTGACGCTCACCCGTGGCAACCTCGTGAACTACGCGGGTGTGTCGGGTGATCCCAATCCGATCCACTGGAGCGACGAGGTCGCCAAGCTCGCCGGCTTGCGCGACGTGGTCGGCCACGGCATGCTCTCCATGGGCATCGCGGCCGGCTTCGTCACCGACTGGCTCGGTGACCCAGGGGCGGTGACCGAGTACAACGTTCGGTTCACCAGTCCGGTCTACGTCGAGGCCCACCGGGCCGCCGAGGTGGAGTTCTCCGGCAAGGTCAAGTCGGTGGACGCGGACAGCAAGACAGCAGTGGTCGCGATCGTGGCGAAGTCCGAGGGACGTAAGATCTTCGGGCGGGCCACGGCAACGGTCCGTCTGGCCTGACCGGCCGGCGGATTGGGTTTGTCCCGGGGCTATGAAGTACACTAAGACTTCTGGGATCGCATAGCGCAGCGCGCTGCTCTCGAAGGCCGTAACGGCTCACGGGGTGGCGCGCATGTCATGTGGTCGCAGATGGGTCGATCGAGACGCCGGTTTTCCGGCGGAGGCATCGACCAGAGGGGCGTAGCTCAATTGGCAGAGCAGCGGTCTCCAAAACCGCAGGTTGCAGGTTCAAGTCCTGTCGCCCCTGCCCCCGGACGGCCAGCGACCGAGAGGAACGATGTGAGCGAGGAGCGCGGTAAGCGCGACGGCGGTACCGCAGGGACTTCCAGCCCTGAGGACGCCGGATCGGCGACCGACGCGACCCCCGGCGCTTCCTCCGCATCCGCTGCCCCCACCGGCAAGAAGTCCCCGCGGCGTTCCGCTGCTCCGGCGTCGACCGCGGTGGCGGCAGGTCGCCGGCCCGAATCGAAGCCGGCCACGTCCGCCGCTCGCTCCGGTGCCCAGGGCACCGAGAACATCTTCAAGCGCCTGCGGCGCTTCTTCCGTGAGGTCCTCGCCGAGCTGCGCAAGGTGATCTGGCCGAATCGCAAGCAGCTGGTCACGTACACGACGGTCGTCGTGGTCTTCGTGGCGGTCATGACCGCGTTCATCTTTGGATTGGATCTGGCGTTCGTGAAGGGCGTCAGCTGGTTGTTCGGCTAGCGCGTCAGCGTGCCGGCAAATGTGATCGACGAGAGGAAAGTGCCCGGTGAGCACCCCCGAGAACGACTCCTACGAGCCCTCGGCCGAAGAGCGCGTTTCGGACGAGGTCTTTGTCGACGACTCCGTGACCGTGGACGCGGCCGACGAGTCGGCAGGGGAACCGGCCGACGAGACGGACGGGGAACCGGCCGACGAGACGGCAGAGACGGGCATCGAAACCGACGAGACGGCCGGTGACGAGCCCGAGGCGCCCGCGGAGGCCCCGGCCGAGGAGGTCGATCCCGCGGAGGCCCTCGAGAAGCAGCTTCGGCTCGAGCCCGGCGACTGGTACGTCGTGCACTCCTACGCCGGTTACGAGAACAAGGTCAAGGCCAACCTCGAGACCCGCGTGCAGAACCTGGACCTCGGGGAGTACATCTTCCAGGTCGAGGTGCCCACCGAAGAGGTCACCGAGATCAAGAACGGCCAGCGCAAGCAGGTCAACCGCAAGGTCCTGCCGGGCTACATCCTGGTGCGGATGGAACTGAACGACGAATCGTGGGGCGCGGTGCGCAACACCCCCGGCGTCACCGGATTCGTGGGTGCCACCTCGCGCCCGTCGCCGCTGACGATCAAGGAGGTCGTGAAGTTCCTCCTGCCGCAGCAGGCGAAGAAGAAGCCCGCCGCCGCGACCAGTGCCGCCGAAGGCGCTGCGACGGCTGCCAAGCCCACCATCGAGGTGGACTTCGAGGTCGGCGAGTCCGTCACCGTCATGGACGGGCCCTTCGCGACGCTGCCGGCGTCGATCAGCGAGGTCAACGCCGAGCAGCAGAAGCTCAAGGTCCTGGTGTCGATCTTCGGTCGTGAGACCCCGGTGGAGCTGTCCTTCAACCAGGTGTCGAAGATCTGACGGTCCGACCCACTCAAACTTGCGATAGCAGTACGCAAGAACCACACCGAGCAAGAAACTAGGAATAGAGATGCCCCCGAAGAAGAAGAAGATTGCCGGGCTCATCAAGCTCCAGATCCAGGCAGGTCAGGCCAACCCGGCTCCGCCGGTCGGCCCCGCGCTGGGTCAGCACGGCGTCAACATCATGGAGTTCTGCAAGGCGTACAACGCGGCGACCGAGTCGCAGCGCGGCAACGTCGTGCCGGTCGAGATCACGGTCTACGAGGACCGCTCGTTCGACTTCAAGCTCAAGACCCCGCCGGCAGCCAAGCTGCTGCTGAAGGCCGCGGGTGTGCAGAAGGGCTCCGGCGAGCCGCACAAGACCAAGGTCGCGAAGGTCACCATGGACCAGGTGCGCGAGATCGCCAAGACCAAGCAGGAAGACCTGAACGCCAACGACGTCGAGGCCGCCGCGAAGATCATCGCCGGCACCGCGCGTTCGATGGGCATCACGGTCGAGGGCTGAGCGCAGCGCCGCTCGGGACCCGCAGGGCCCAGTGCCCGGCAGCATTAATCCGTGGGAGGGCCGGCCAGGCTCGACAACCACGACCGAACCGTTCACCTTCCGGTGACAAGTTAGGACAGAACAATGGCAAAGCGCAGCAAGGCGTACCTCGCCGCCGCTGAGAAGATCGACGCCTCGACGCTCTACAGCCCCCTCGCGGCCGCTCGGCTCGCGAAGGACACCTCGTCGAAGAACTACGACGCCACCGTCGAGGTCGCCATGCGCCTCGGTGTGGACCCCCGCAAGGCGGACCAGATGGTCCGCGGCACGGTCAACCTGCCGCACGGCACCGGTAAGACCGCCCGCGTCATCGTGTTCGCGGTGGGCGAGAAGGCCGCCGAGGCCGAGGCCGCCGGTGCGGACGCCGTCGGCGCCGAGGACCTGATCGAGCGGATCCAGGGCGGCTGGCTGGACTTCGACGCCGCGATCGCGACCCCGGACCAGATGGCCAAGGTCGGCCGCATCGCGCGTGTCCTCGGTCCGCGCGGTCTGATGCCGAACCCGAAGACGGGCACGGTCACCCCGGACGTCACGAAGGCCGTCGCCGACATCAAGGGCGGCAAGATCAACTTCCGCGTCGACAAGAACTCGAACCTGCACTTCGTGATCGGCAAGGCGTCGTTCGACGACGCGAAGCTGGTGGAGAACTACGCTGCCGCGCTGGACGAGGTCCTGCGTGCGAAGCCGTCCACCGCGAAGGGGCGTTACGTCAAGAAGGTCACCATCGCGACCACCACCGGCCCGGGCATCCCGGTGGATCCGTCGCGCACCCGGAACCTCCTCGAGGACGCCGAGTAAGGAGACCGGTACCCGGTCTTCGCAGGCAACGCACGAACGGCCGGCACGGAACTGCTCCGTGCCGGCCGTTTTGCGTCGGCGCGTCCCGTCGGGTACGCTGGCTCGCGGAGTTCGGCGCGTGCCGATCTTCACCCCGATCATGTTCTACCCAAGACCGTTGGTCACCGGGTCCGCGTGTGGATTCGGTTGAAGGTCCGGGATTGCCCGGCGGCCCACGCAGGAGGACGAGGTAGGGGAGATACGACATCGTTCGCGATGCCGTCCTTCTCTCTGTACGCCCCGTGTGCCCTGCACCGGGGCGTTTTGCATTTTACGGATTTCGAGTGGAACTTCCCGAGCGGGAAAACGACTGTTACTGAGAGGAGGCGAAGTATGGCAAAGCCTGAGAAGGTTTCCGCGGTTGCGGAGATCACCGAGCAGTTCAAGGACTCGACTGCCGCCGTGATCACGGAGTTCCGTGGTCTGTCGGTGACCAGTCTGACGCAGCTGCGACGCGCTCTCGGAGAGGGTGCCACCTACTCCGTCGCCAAGAACACCCTGGTCAAGCGTGCCGCCGCAGAGGCGGGCGTCGAGGGCCTTGACGACCTGTTCGTCGGACCGACCGCCATTGCGTTCATCAAGGGCGAGCCGGTCGACGCTGCGAAGGCCCTGAAGACCTTCGCGAAGGACAACAAGGCGCTCGTCATCAAGGGCGGCTACATGGACGGCGCTGCGCTGTCCGTGGAACAGGTCAACCAGATCGCGGACCTCGAGTCCCGCGAGGTGCTGTTGGCCAAGCTCGCCGGCGCGATGAAGGGCAACTTGGCAAAGGCCGCCGGCCTGTTCAACGCTCCTGCCTCGCAGGTGGCCCGTCTCGCGGCCGCTCTGCAGGAGAAGAAGGCGGACCAGGAGTCTGCCGCAAGCTGATCCGCACCCTCGCGAATCACTGACCCACCCACCCCGCGCGCCCCGGCGCGTATCCCATCCGGTCGCGGATCAGCGACATGGGATCCACAAGGAAGGACCGCCACCATGGCGAAGCTCACCACCGAAGAGCTGCTCGACGCGTTCAAGGAACTGACCCTCCTCGAGCTCTCGGAGTTCGTGAAGGCCTTCGAGGAGACCTTCGAGGTCACCGCTGCCGCTCCGGTCGCCGTCGCCGCTGCCGGCGCCCCGGCCGCTGCCGCCGAGGCCGAGTCCGAGCAGGACGAGTTCGACGTCATCCTCGAGGGTGCCGGCGACAAGAAGATCCAGGTCATCAAGGTCGTCCGCGAGATCGTTTCGGGCCTCGGCCTGAAGGAGGCCAAGGACCTCGTCGAGGGCGCTCCGAAGCCGATCCTGGAGAAGGTCGCCAAGGACGCTGCCGACGCCGCCAAGGCGAAGCTCGAAGAGGCCGGCGCCAAGGTCACCGTCAAGTAAGAGGTGCGAGGCTGCTCGACTCCGGTCGAGCGATCCGGCAAGGCCGCTGCCCACGGATTCACGTCCGTGGGCAGCGGCCTTTTCGCGCATTCGTGACCGGTTCGGCGGGCACGCGGAATGCATCCGCGATAGGTTGACGTCAATGCCGCACGGGGACGGCAAAGACGCAGGTCATCACCCTGATCGACGGGTGTTATGCCCGAGTTGACCTGTGTTCTTACTCGCTAGTAGGATCCCGTGTCACAGGTAACACTTCGATGCGCTACAGTGACGCAATCCACAGTGGGGAACAGCATCGAGCCGTGCGGAGGTAATGGTGGGAGTCGAAGTAGCTGTCGAGGGCTTGACGAAGTCCTTCGGGTCTCAGCGGATCTGGCAGGATGTGACGTTGACCCTCCCGGCGGGCGAGGTGAGTGCCCTGCTGGGCCCGTCCGGCACGGGCAAGTCGGTGTTCCTCAAGTCGCTGATCGGTCTGCTGCGGCCGGAGCAGGGCTCGATCGTCATCGACGGCACCGACATCCTGCAGTGCTCGAGCAAGGAGCTCTACGAGATCCGCAAGCTGTTCGGGGTGCTGTTCCAGGACGGCGCGCTGTTCGGGTCGATGAACCTCTACGACAACGTGGCGTTCCCGCTGCGCGAGCACACCAAGAAGTCCGAGTCCGACATCCGCAAGATCGTGATGGACAAGCTCGAGCTCGTCGGTCTGCTCGGCGCCGAGGACAAGCTGCCCGGCGAAATCTCCGGCGGCATGCGCAAGCGCGCCGGGCTGGCGCGGGCACTGGTGCTCGACCCGCAGATCATCCTGGTCGACGAGCCGGACTCGGGACTCGACCCCGTGCGGACCACCTACATCTCCCAGACACTGATCGACATCAACGCCGAGATCGACGCGACGATCCTGATCGTCTCGCACAACATCAACCTGGCGCGCACGGTGCCGGACAACATCGGCATGCTGTTCCGGCGCGAACTGGTGATGTTCGGTCCGCGTGAGGTGCTGCTCACCAGCGACGAGCCGGTGGTCAAGCAGTTCCTCAACGGCACCATGATCGGGCCGATCGGGATGTCGGAGGAGAAGGACGAGGCCACGATGGCGCAGGAACAGGCGCTCGTCGAGGCCGGGCATCACGCCGGTGGCGTGGACGACATCGAGGGCATCGTCCCGCAGATGAAAGCCACCCCGGGGATGCCCGAGCGGCAGGCGGTGCGCCGCCGGCAGGACCGGGTGCGGCACATCCTCCACACCCTGCCCGAGCCCGCCCAGCACGCCATCCTCGAATCCTTCGAGGAGAGCAACGGATCGCACGCGGCACCGGCGTATCAGGACCATTCCTACCGCGACGACGACACGCAGGTCATTCCGGCGTACCCCGGTGACGGGTACGACGAGTCCGCCCGCCACCACACCAGCTAGGAGAACACATGGGGGTCGGTTCGGGCACCAGCTCGTTCGTGCGTCCGATACACGGTGCACTCACCCAGGCCGGAAACATCGTCGAGTTGTTCGTCGACGTCGTGCGCAACCTGTTCCGCCGGCCGTTCCAGTTCCGCGAGTTCATCGAGCAGGCGTGGTTCATCGCGAGCGTGACGATCCTGCCCACCGCCCTCGTGGCGATTCCGTTCGGTGCCGTCGTCTCGCTGCAGACCGGGTCGCTGATCAAGCAGCTCGGCGCGGAGTCGTTCACCGGCGCCGCCAGCGTACTGGCGGTGATCCAGCAGGGCAGTCCCATCGTGACCGCGCTGCTGATCGCCGGCGCGGCCGGTTCCGCGGTCACCGCCGACCTCGGGTCACGCACGATCCGCGAGGAGATCGACGCGATGGAGGTGCTCGGTATCAACCCGGTGCAACGCCTCGTGGTCCCGCGCGTGCTCGCGATGGTGCTCGTCGCGCTGCTGCTCAACGGGCTGGTGTCCGTGGTCGGCATCGCCGGCGGCTACTTCTTCAACGTCATCCTGCAGGGCGGAACTCCGGGCGCCTACCTGGCATCCTTCTCGGCCCTGGCCCAGCTACCCGACCTCTACGTGGCCGAGATCAAGGCAGCGATCTTCGGTGTCATCGCCGGCGTCGTCGCGGCCTACAAGGGCCTGCACCCCGGCGCCGGACCGAAGGGTGTCGGTGAGGCCGTCAACCAGACCGTCGTCATCACCTTCCTCCTGTTGTTCTTCGCGAACCTGATCCTGACGATGGTGTACCTGCAGATCGTTCCGGCGAAGGGATCCTGACTCGATGACAATCGCAAAGGGCCGCGGAGATGTCATCTGGCTCCGCGGGCGCAGAATCGTGCGCGCTCCTCTCGACATGCTGGATCGGGCAGGCGACCAGATGTCGTTCTACGCGCGGGCCATCGCCTGGACCCCACGCACCCTCGTCCACTACCGCAAGGAGGTGCTGCGGCTGCTCGCCGAGGTCACCTTCGGCAGCGGCGCGCTCGCCGTCATCGGCGGAACCATCGGCGTGATCGCGATGATGTCGGGATTCACCGGCGTCGTCGTGGGTCTGCAGGGCTATGCCGCCCTCGAGCAACTCGGCTCCTCGGTGCTCACCGGCTTCCTGTCGGCATACGTCAACACGCGCGAACTCGCGCCGATCGTCGCGGCGCTGGCGCTGTCGGCGACGGTGGGCTGTGGTTTCACCGCCCAGCTCGGTGCGATGCGGATCAGCGAGGAGATCGATGCGCTCGAGGTGATGGCGGTGCCGTCGGTGCCGTTTCTCGTCACCGCCCGGATGATCGCCGGTTTCGTCGCCGTCATCCCGCTCTACATCATCGGCCTGCTCGCCGCGTACCTCGCGACACGCGTGATCAGCACGATGTTCAACGGGCAGTCGTCGGGTTCGTACGACCACTACTTCAACCTGTTCCTGCCACCGGAGGACGTGCTGTACTCGTTCGCGAAGGTGCTCGTCTTCGCGTTCTTCCTGATCCTCATCCACTGCTACTACGGCTTCAACGCCAGCGGTGGTCCGGCCGGCGTCGGCGTGGCTGTCGGCCGTGCCGTCCGCACCGCGATCGTTACGATCGCCGTGCTCGACTTCTTCCTCAGCCTCGCCATCTGGGGCACCTCCACGACCGTGAGGGTGGCCGGATGAACCCGACTCCCTCGACCCTCAAGCGGAGGGTCCTCGGCCTCATGTTCTTCGTCGTGCTGGGGTTGTTCCTGTTCGTCACGATCGCTATGTACAACAAGACCTTCAAGAAGGTCGTCGAGGTGGACCTCGTGACCGACGAGATCGGCAACGCGCTGCCGATGAACGCGGACGTCAAGGTGCGGGGGCTGATCGTCGGCGAGGTGCGCGGCACGACGGCCGAGGGCGGGACGGTGACCGCGCATCTCGCGCTCGAACCGGACAAGGCCGCCCTGATCCCCGCGAACGCGACCGCTCAGCTGCTGCCGAAGACGTTGTTCGGCGAACGGTACGTCTCGCTGATCCTGCCGGACCAGCCGGCGCGCCCGGTCCAGGCAGGGGACACCCTGGTGCAGGACACGAGCGCCGAGACCGTCGAACTCGGCGAGGTGCTCGACGGCCTGCTGCCCCTCCTGGAGGCCATCCCGCCGCAGGACCTCGCGAACACCCTGGGCGCCCTGGCCCAGGGCCTGAGCGGACGCGGCGAGACCCTCGGGCAGACCGTGGACCGGCTCGAACAGGTGTTCCGCGAGGTCAACGTGGAACTCCCGGCCGTGCAGGAGGATCTGCGCGGACTCGCGGACTTCTCCCAGACCTACTCCGACGCCGCGCCCGATCTGATCAGTGCCCTCGACAACCTGCGCACCACCGGCAACACGGTGGTCGAGCAGGAGAACCAGCTCGAGACGTTGCTCGTCACGGCGACGGGAGCGTCGTCGGCGACCGCCGGGCTGCTCGAACAGAACGCCGCCTCGATCATCAGCATCGCCGCCGACTCCAAGCAGGCTCTGCAGCTGCTGGCGCGGTACTCGCCGTCGTACCCGTGCATGCTGAAGGGCTTCGCCGACGCGGCGCCCGCCGCCGCCGGCGTGCTCGCGGCCGACGACCCGTTCCCCGGCGTCCGGGCGAGCATCCAGTTCGTCAATCCGAAGGGCCGGTACCTGCCGAACCAGGACGAGCCGCGCCTGCTCGACACTCGTGGCCCCACCTGCTACGACAACGTCACGGCCCCGGGACGGTTCTTCCCGCAGTACCCCGGCGGCTCGATCAACGACGGTTCCTACCAGGTGCCGTCCCGGAATCCGGGGCCGGAGTCCATGTCGTATTTCCCGGCGCCCGAGGGGTCCGGGGTGCCGAACGACGTCGGCGAGCTGATCGGGACGACCCCGGCGACGGCGCAGGTCGCGTACTCCGGGTCCCGGGCCGAGCAGGACGCCCTCGACGTCGTGTACGGGGAGGCGACGGGCATCGCGCCCGAGGACGTGCCGACCTGGACGACGCGCCTGGGTGCGCCCGCACTGCGTGGAACGGAGGTGAGCTTCCGATGAGAGGCCTGGCAGCACCACTGATCAAGCTGATCGTCTTCGCCGTGGTCACGATCTTCGCCACCGGGATGCTCGCGGCGACCATCGCGAGCCTCGGCGGCGGGGGCGGGACGAAGTTCCACGCCATCTTCTCGGATGTGACCTCGCTCAACGAGGGTGACGACATCCGCATCGCCGGCGTCCGCGTCGGCCAGGTCGAGGAGATCGAGATCGTGGACCGCAGCGAGGCGCGCGTGACGTTCTCGGTGTCCGATCGGGACTGGCTGCCCGCCGCGACCACGGCGACGATCCGCTACCGCACGCTCGTCGGCCAGCGGTACATCGCTCTCGACCAGGGTGAGGGCATGCAGGGGATGAAGCTGACCGACGGCGACACCATCCCGCTGGAACGCACCAAACCGGCCGTGAACCTGACCACCCTGTTCAACGGTTTCCGCCCCCTGTTCCAGACCCTCAGCGCCGAGGACGTCAACACGCTGTCCTCGCAGATCGTCCAGGTGTTCCAGGGCGAATCCGGGACCATCGACGACCTGGTGCGCACGACGGCGAGCCTGACCAACACGATCGCCGACAAGGACCGGGTGATCGGCGCGGTCATCGACAACCTGAACTCGGTGCTCACCAACATCAACGAGCGGGACGCGCAGCTCGACTCGCTGCTCGTCAACACCCAGGCGCTGGTGAGCGGACTGGCCGCCGACCGCGACACGGTGGGTGCGGCAGTACAGTCGCTGGCCGGGCTGACGGACGCGACGGCCGATCTGCTCGAGCCGACCCGGCCGGCGATCGCCGGTTCGATCACGGCGGTCGAGCAGCTCGGGGCGAACCTGAACAACAACCGCGACGCGGTCGACGAGATCCTTGCGACCCTTCCGGTCAAGCTCGAGAAGCTGGGCCGGGTCGCGAGCTACGGGTCGTGGTTCCAGTTCTACCTGTGCGGCATCGACGTGATCGCCGGTCCGGGTTCGGTTCCGTACCTGAATCTGCCGACGGGTCTTCCCACGGTGAACCAGCCGATCTACACCAATGCTGCGAAGCGCTGTACGCAGGACGGGATGCAGGAGTTGCAGGGACGATGAGCAGACGTCGCAGTCCGGCCGTGTCCGGCGCCCTCGGGATTCTCGTGGTCCTGCTGGCCACCCTGTCGGCCTTCTTCCTGGATTCGCTGCCGATCATCGGGGCCGGCGCCACCTACCGCGCGGAGTTCACCGAGGCGGCCGGCCTCAAACCCACCAACGAGGTGCGCATCGCCGGCGTCAAGGTCGGCCAGGTCACCGACATCGAGCTCGACGGTGACCGGGTGCTCGTGTCGTTCAAGGTCAAGGACGCCTGGCTCGGCGACGACACCTCCGCCTCGATCCAGATCAAGACCATCCTGGGCCAGAAGTACCTCGCCCTGGAGCCGCGGGGCACGGAGGTGCTCGATCCGGACGATCGGATTCCGTTGTCGCGCACCGTCGCCCCGTACGACGTGATCGAGGCGTTCTCGTCGGCGGCCACCACTCTGGGCGAGATCGACTCCGAGCAGCTGGCCACGAGCTTCGACACCCTCTCGGAGGCGTTCTCCGAGACACCGGACGACATCCGGGCCTCGCTGGACGGCGTGACCAGGCTGTCGCAGACGGTGGCGAGCCGGGACCAGGAACTGAAGCGGCTGCTCGAGGCGACCGGCCGGACGTCGCAGATCCTCGCGGACCGGAACGCGGAGTTCAACCGGCTGATCAGCGACGGAGCGCTGCTGATCGCCGAACTCAACAACCGCCAGCAGGCCATCTCACAGCTGCTGACGGGGACGCAGCGGCTGTCGGCGGAGTTGACCGGCCTGGTCCGTGACAACGAGGCGACGATCGGTCCGGCGCTCGACCAGCTGCGGGGTGTCGTCCAGATCCTGCAGGACCGCAACGACGATCTGGACCGGGCGATGAAGCTGTACGAGCCGTTCGTCCGGCTGTACTCGAACGTCGTCGGCAACGGCCGCTGGTTCGACCAGGTCGTCGTCAACCTCATTCCGCCCGGATTGCCCGAGATCCCCGGATACCGCGATCCGGTTCGCACGTTGGGAGAGAACTGATGTCGCATGCCGAGTCCGGTGGCGGCTCACGGCGCGGCCCGATCGTGCTGATCGCCGCGATCGTCGCGGCCGTGGTGCTGATCGCGGGCGTGCTGTGGTGGGTCTTCAACCGCATGGGCACCACCGAGATCACCGCGTACTTCGACAAGGCCGTCGGCGTGTACGAGGGGTCCGACGTCCGGGTCCTCGGCGTCGAGGTCGGTAAGGTCACCGCGGTCGTCCCGGAAGGGGACCAGGTGCGGGTGGACATGCGTGTCGACCGCGGCGTCGACATCCCCGCCGACGCCAAAGCCGTGCAGATCACCCCGTCGGTCGTCGCGGACCGCTACGTGCAGCTCGCTCCCGCGTACACCGGTGGCGAGACGATGGCCGACGGCGCCGTCATCCCGCGGGAACGGACCGCCACCCCGGTCGAGGTGGACGAGCTGTACGCCAGCGTCGACGAGCTGTCGCGGGCTCTCGGCCCGGAGGGCGCGAACAAGGACGGGGCACTGACCCGATTCGTGGAGACCGGCGCCGAGAACCTCGAGGGCAACGGTGCTGCGCTCGGCCAGACCATCGAGCAGCTCTCCGCCGCGTCGCGCACGCTCAACGAGTCGCGGGGTGACCTGTTCGGCACCATCGAGAACCTGCAGATCTTCGTATCCGCGCTGGCGGCGAACGATCAGCAGGTGCGCGAGTTCAACACCCAGCTGTCGGACCTGTCGGGCTACCTGGCCGGTGAACGGGAGAACCTCGGGCTCGCGCTGAATCAGCTGTCGGAGTCGCTCGGGGTGGTCGCGCAGTTCGTGAACGACAATCAGGCGGCGCTGAAGGACAACGTGGACGCCCTGGTCCCCGTGACGAACAACCTTGCTGCCAACCGGGATTCACTGGTGAATTCGCTGACCCTGCTGCCCCTGGCCGTGAGCAACCTGGTCAACTCCTACGACGCGGAATCCGGGTCGCTCGCCTCCCGTCTGGTGGTGACCGACCTGCAGGACCCGGCCGGCGTGATGTGCAAGCTCATCGATCTCGGTCGGCTCGTGCCGGGCGACCCGAGGTTCGAGCAGCTGGGCCGACAGATGCAGCCGCTGATCGATCAGTGCTCCGGCCTCGCCGAACAGATCACCAACGACATCCGGACCCCGGATCTGATCCTGCCGTTCGGTGTCCTCAGCGGCGAGAACATCCAGCGTCAGGTGGTGCCCGGCACCGTGCCCGGTGTCGAATCCCAGCGCCTGAACCTCGAGGAGGGCGGACAGTGAGACGCTCGGTGATTCTCGGTGCCGGAGCCTGCGCGACGGCCCTCGCGGTGTCCGCGTGCGGTGGCGCCGAGAGCCTGCCCCTGCCCGGTGGCGCGGACGTCGGTTCGGACCCGATCCACGTGACCGTGCAGTTCGACGACGTGCTCGACCTCGTGCCGCAGTCGACCGTCAAGGTGGACGGCGTGCCCGTCGGCCGGGTGGAGACGGTGTCCGTGGGACCCGACGGGTGGACCGCGGACGTCGGGATCGTGGTGGACTCGGCGGTGGAGTTGCCGGCCAACGCGTATGCCGCGGTGGAACAGACCAGCCTGCTGGGTGAGAAGTTCGTCCAGCTCACTCCGCCGCCGAGCGACCCGTCGAGTGAACTGCTCGCCGACGGCGACGTCATTCCGCTGGACCGGACCCGGCACGCCACGGAGCTCGAACCCGTACTCGGTGCGCTCTCGCTGCTGCTCAACGGTGGCGGCGTCGGCCAGTTGCAGCCCGTGGTCGAGGAGCTGTCCACCGCGTTCGAGGGACGCGAAGGCACCACGAAGAGCCTTCTGCAACAGGCGGATCGGCTCATCGACGGTCTCGATCGGCAACGTGACGACATCACCCGCGCCCTCGACGGCCTCGACGTGCTCACCGTCCGGGTCGCGGAGCAGAACGACCGGGTCGCGGCGATCCTCGACGACCTGCCGGTGGCCACGGCGGTGCTCGAGCAGCAGCGTCCCCAGCTGACCGAGCTGCTCGTCCAGCTCGACCGGCTGGGAACCGTGGGCACCGACGTGCTCGACCAGTCCAAGGAGAACCTGATCGCCGACCTGCTGGCCCTGCGCCCCACGCTGCAGCAGCTCGCCGCGTCCGGGGACGACCTGGTGAAGGCGCTGCCGTTCATCCCGACGGTGCCCTTCCCGGACGGGGTCGAGAGGATCGCCCTCGGTGGCTCGGTCAACCTGTTCCTCGCTGTGGACATGCAGATCGGGGACGCGCTGGCCTCGCTCGGCGTCGGACAGGGTGAACCGGTCTACCGGCAGCCCAAGTTCGGTGAGCCCAAGCCCGTCGTGGATCCGTCGAATCCGTACTACAACGGCAACGGGCCGAGACGGGGCTGGCCCACGGTCTCGCTGCTGCCGGAGCTCCCGGAGCCGAGGCTGCCGGCGGGACTCGAACTGCCGCCGGGGGTGACGCTGCCCGGCCTGCCCGCCGCGGCGCCGGACTCCGGTGCAGCGCCGGCCAATCCGCTGGAAGGCCTGCTCAACCAGCTCGGAGTCGGGGGAGGGCGATGATGAAATCGCGATTGCTGCGGGTACAGATCGTCGCGTTCGTGGTGATCGCGCTGCTCGGCGTGGTCTTCGTCGGCGCGCGGTACGTGCGCCTCGACAACCTGCTCGGGTTCGGGCAGTACACCGTCCACGCCCGGTTCGCCGATTCGGGGGGCATCTTCACCAACGCCGAGGTCACCTACCGGGGCGTGCCGGTCGGGCGGGTCGGGGAACTCGGTCTGACCGAGGACGGCATCGACGTCACCCTCCTCCTCGACAACGGCGGGCCGCAGATCCCCGCGTCCACCCGTGCCGTGGTGGCGAACCGCTCGGCGATCGGCGAGCAGTACGTCGACCTGCTGCCGGACACCGACGAGGGTCCCTACCTCGAGGAAGGCTCGGTGATCGGGGAGGACGCCACCGACGTGCCGGTGCCGGTGCAGGACCTCCTGGTGAGCACGAACGCGCTCGTCCGGTCGGTGCCGGTGGACTCGCTGCGCACGGTGGTGACCGAACTGGGGGCCGCGTTCGACGGCCGCGGCGGCCAGCTGCAGACCCTCGTGGACTCTCTGGCCCAGCTCAGCGACGCCGGAGTGCAGTACCTGCCCCAGACGGTGTCGCTGATCCGCGACAGCCAGACCGTGCTCGACACCCAGTCGGTGCAGGCGTCGGCGATCCGGCAGTTCAGTGCGGATCTGGACCTGGTGACCGCGCAGCTGCGCGACAGCGACCCGGACGTCCGTCGCCTCCTCGAGACCGGGACGGCGGCGAGCGAGGAACTCACGCAGCTGGTCGCGGACTCGGGCCCCGGCCTGACGGCGAACCTGACGAACCTGGCGCTGCTCGGCGACAAGCTCGGCCCGCAGGCGGTGGCCTTGCAGCCGCTGCTCGCGTTCCTGCCGGCCGTCGCGGCCAGCGCCGGGACCGTGGCGCCCGGCGACGGTGCGGTCCGGCTGGGCATCCTGTTCGAGACGAACAACCCGCCGTCGTGCACCATCGGGTACGAGGGCACCCAGGCGATCCTCGACGAGATGCAGCGCCGGGATCCCAACTTCGACGACACCCAGCAGGACTTCCCGTTCAACACGGAGGCATCCTGCGAGGTCCCGCAGGGCAGCGTCACCGGCGTGCGGAGCGCGAACCGGATCGTGTTCGCCGACCCGGCCACGATCCAGCCGTGGGACTTCACGCCGAAGAAGGACCCGGACAAGCTCAATTTGAATCCGATCGCGACGCAGCTCGCGCCGCTGCTCGGAGTCACCCCGAAGTAGGTAAGTAGGTTGGTGCAGTGAGTTCAGAAACGACGTCCCGTCCCCCGCAGACGGCGGGGGCGGGCGGCGACACGATACGCAGGATCGTTCTGGCAGTGGTGAGCGTGCTGGCGGTGGTCGCCCTCGTCGCGGCCGCCTGGTTCGGCTTCGGGTGGGGGCGGGCCCTGCTCGTGGACCGTCCGGCGGCCGAGGCGCGGGACGCGGCCCTGTCCGGGGCGATGCAGGCCGCGATCAACCTCAACAGTGTCGACGCCGCCGACGTCGACACGTCGATCGAGAACATGCGGTCGTCGATCACCGGCGAGGCCCTGAACAACGATCTGGCCGCGACGGAGCAGCAGATCCGGGAGCAGGTGGCCCAGACGGGCACGGGCATGTCGGCAGACGTGCTGTTCGGTTCGCTGACCGCGCTGGACACGGACGCCGACACGGCGCAGGCCCTGATCGTCCTGGCGGTGAAGACCACCTGGCCCGACAACTTCGTCGAGAACAAGGTCACCGTGAACGTGGCGATGCGCAAGGACGGCGACGTGTGGAAGGCGGAGACGATCCAGCCGCTGGACTCGGTGCAGCTCGGTGCCGGGCCGGCGGAGGGCGCGCAGCAACCCGCGCCGCCCGAACCCGCCCCCGTGCCCCCGGCCGAACCCGCCCCCGTGCCCCCGGCCGAACCCGGTCCCGCCGCAGGCGAGTGAGCCGATGAAGGAGAGTGTGTAGTGCCCCCGCAGCGTCGCAAGCCCAATCCGGCCGGCCCCCCGAGGGGGCGACGGCCCAAGATCGCGGGGACGGGCCGGACCGGCGGTGCCGTCCGCCCCGAGGCCACCGGGCCCACCCCGAGCGGACCCACCCCGCCGGAGTCCCCCTCGCCCGAGTCCACCCCGCTCGAGCCGACCCCGCCCGAGTCCCCCCCGGCTCCGACGGCGGGAGCGGGAACGGCGGCCGCCGAAGCGACCGGGTCCTCGGCGGCCCCGGCGGGGCCGGGCTCCGGATCCGACCGGACGAGCGCCCCGGAGCCGCATGAACCGGCGCCCGTCGACGACGGTGGGGACGCGGAGGAGCCGGCAGCGCAGGCCGCCGGCACCGCCTCGCGCGGCAGCTGGCGTGCGGTGGCGATCGTCGGCGGGGCCGCGCTCGCGCTCGGTGCGTTCGCCGCGGTCGCGGCCGCCCGTCCCGGCGCGACGGTGAGCAACGAGGCGTGGGTCGACAGCACCGCGACGTCCGAGGTCACCGCCGCTGCCGGCAATGCGATCGAGACGATGCACGGCTACAACTACGAGACGATCGACGAGGACTTCGCCGAGATCCGCGAGGTCCTCACCCCGCCGATGCGGGAGGAGTTCGATCTGACCGCGGAGGTCACCAAGCAGGCGGCGGTGCAGACGCACACCGCGACGGAGGTGCGCATCGACCACATCGGTGCGTCGATGCTCGACGACGACCGGGCCGAGGTCGCGGCGTTCATCAGTGTCAGCGCGACCGGCGACGCGGTCGCCCAGGGCAGTGCGTCGGCGCCGCTTCTGGTGCGGATGGAGAAGATCGACGGCAAGTGGCTGGTCTCGGAGATCCGGGACAGCTGACGAGCGCGCCGACCGGGAATCGGCCCGGTTGCTCTTGACGCGGGCGGCGTGAGCGGTCACTCTATCGGTACGCACGCACGAACATGCGTCCTGGGCGCCCGGGGTCGGGCGCTTCTTTTCGTGCCGTCGCTCGACATCTGCGACTTTTGGGTGTAAGTTCGGACTTTGCGCTGGCTGCCTCCTGTCCATCTCTCGACCGCATCGCGGGGAGCGTTGCCCTCCGGGGCCCGTTCCGCCGACTTCGCGGTGGGGTTGTCGTTCGGGTCGCAACCAGCGATAACGCCCCACATGAAGAAGCAGGTACAGCGGCGGTCGCACCGGTTGGAGCGGCCCGCGTGAGGTGCTGGAAGGACGCATCTTGGCAGTCTCTAGCCAGACCAAGGCAGTTGCCGGAATCCCCGGAGCCCCGAAGAGGGTCTCGTTCGCAAAGATTCGCGAACCTCTCGAAGTCCCCGGGCTCCTCGATCTACAGACAGATTCCTTCGAATGGCTGATCGGCTCCGAGCGCTGGCGCGCGCTCGCTGCCGAACGCGGTGACGGTCCCGTCGTCGGCGGCCTCGAGGAGATCCTGGCGGAGCTCTCTCCGATCGAGGACTTCTCCGGGTCGATGTCCCTGTCCTTCTCCGACCCGCGCTTCGACGAGGTCAAGGCCTCCGTCGAGGAGTGCAAGGACAAGGACATGACGTACGCGGCGCCGCTGTTCGTCACTGCCGAGTTCATCAACAACAACACCGGCGAGATCAAGAGCCAGACGGTCTTCATGGGTGACTTCCCGATGATGACCGACAAGGGCACCTTCATCATCAACGGCACCGAGCGCGTCGTCGTCTCGCAGCTGGTGCGTTCCCCGGGCGTGTACTTCGACCGCGCGGTCGACAAGAGCACCGAGAAGGACCTGCACAGCGTCAAGGTGATCCCGGGCCGCGGCGCGTGGCTCGAGTTCGACGTCGACAAGCGCGACACCGTCGGCGTGCGGATCGACCGCAAGCGCCGCCAGCCGGTCACCGTGCTGCTCAAGGCGCTCGGCTGGACCAACGAGCAGATCGTCGAGCGCTTCGGCTTCTCCGAGATCATGATGTCCACTCTCGAGAAGGACAACACGGCCGGCACCGACGAGGCCCTGCTCGACATCTACCGCAAGCTGCGCCCGGGCGAGCCGCCCACCAAGGAGAGCGCGCAGACCCTGCTGGAGAACCTCTTCTTCAAGGACAAGCGCTACGACCTGGCGCGCGTGGGACGTTACAAGATCAACAAGAAGCTGGGCCTGAACGCCGGCCAGCCGATCGAGGCGTCGACCCTCACCGAGGAAGACATCGTCGCCACCATCGAGTACCTGGTGCGCCTGCACGCGGGGGAGACCACCATGACGGCGCCGGGCGGCGTCGAGGTTCCCGTCGAGGTCGACGACATCGACCACTTCGGCAACCGTCGCCTGCGCACCGTCGGCGAGCTCATCCAGAACCAGATCCGCGTCGGCCTGTCCCGCATGGAGCGCGTCGTCCGTGAGCGGATGACCACTCAGGACGTCGAGGCCATCACGCCGCAGACGCTGATCAACATCCGTCCCGTCGTGGCCGCGATCAAGGAGTTCTTCGGAACCTCCCAGCTGTCGCAGTTCATGGACCAGAACAACCCGCTGTCGGGCCTGACCCACAAGCGCCGCCTCTCGGCGCTCGGCCCGGGTGGTCTGTCCCGTGAGCGCGCCGGCCTCGAGGTCCGCGACGTCCACCACTCGCACTACGGCCGCATGTGCCCGATCGAGACCCCGGAAGGCCCGAACATCGGCCTGATCGGCTCCCTGTCGGTGTACGCGCGGGTCAACCCGTTCGGTTTCATCGAGACCCCGTACCGCAAGGTCGAGAACGGCATCGTCACCGACCAGGTCGACTACCTCACCGCCGACGAGGAGGACCGCCACGTCGTGGCGCAGGCCAACTCGCCGGTCGACGCCGACGGCCGCTTCAGCGAGGAGCGCGTCCTCGTCCGCAAGAAGGGCGGCGAGGTCGAATTCGTCGCGGCGACCGAGGTCGACTACATGGACGTCTCGCCGCGGCAGATGGTGTCCGTGGCCACGGCCATGATTCCGTTCCTCGAGCACGACGACGCCAACCGTGCCCTCATGGGTGCGAACATGCAGCGTCAGGCCGTGCCGCTGGTGCGCAACGAGGCCCCGGTCGTCGGTACCGGCATGGAGCTGCGTGCCGCCGTCGATGCGGGCGACGTCGTCGTCACCGAGAAGTCCGGCGTGATCGAGGAGGTCTCGGCCGACTTCATCACCGTGATGGCGGACGACGGCACCCGCCGCACCTACCGTCTGCGCAAGTTCGACCGTTCGAACCAGGGCACCTGCTCGAACCAGCGGCCGATCGTGGACGAGGGGCAGCGCGTCGAGTCCGGTCAGGTCCTCGCCGACGGCCCCTGCACCGAGAACGGTGAGATGGCGCTCGGCAAGAACCTCCTCGTGGCGATCATGCCGTGGGAAGGCCACAACTACGAGGACGCGATCATCCTGTCGCAGCGCCTCGTCGAGGAGGACGTGCTCACCTCGATCCACATCGAGGAGCACGAGATCGACGCCCGCGACACCAAGCTCGGTGCCGAGGAGATCACCCGCGACATCCCGAACGTCTCGGACGAGGTCCTCGCGGACCTGGACGAGCGCGGCATCGTGCGCATCGGCGCCGAGGTGCGCGACGGCGACATCCTCGTCGGCAAGGTCACCCCGAAGGGCGAGACCGAGCTGACCCCGGAGGAGCGGCTGCTGCGCGCGATCTTCGGTGAGAAGGCCCGCGAGGTGCGTGACACGTCGCTGAAGGTGCCCCACGGCGAGACCGGCAAGGTCATCGGCGTCCGCGTGTTCTCGCGCGAGGACGACGACGATCTGCCCCCGGGTGTCAACGAGCTCGTCCGCGTGTACGTCGCGCAGAAGCGCAAGATCCAGGACGGCGACAAGCTCGCCGGCCGGCACGGCAACAAGGGCGTCATCGGCAAGATCCTCCCGCAGGAGGACATGCCGTTCCTGCCCGACGGCACCCCGGTGGACATCATCCTCAACACGCACGGTGTCCCGCGTCGTATGAACATCGGCCAGATCCTCGAGACGCATCTCGGCTGGATCGGCAAGGCCGGCTGGAACGTCCAGGTCGCCGGCGACGGTGAGCGTCCCGAGTGGGCGAAGAACCTGTCCGACGACATGCTCGCCGCCGATCCGGACACCAACATCGCCACCCCGGTGTTCGACGGTGCCCGCGAGGACGAGCTGACGGGTCTGCTCGGCTCGACGCTGCCGAACCGCGACGGCGAGGTCATGGTCGGCGCGGACGGCAAGGCGACGCTGTTCGACGGCCGTTCCGGCGAGCCGTTCCCGTACCCGGTGTCGGTCGGCTACATGTACATCATCAAGCTGCACCACCTGGTCGACGACAAGATCCACGCCCGTTCGACCGGCCCGTACTCGATGATCACCCAGCAGCCGCTCGGTGGTAAGGCGCAGTTCGGTGGCCAGCGGTTCGGTGAGATGGAGTGCTGGGCCATGCAGGCCTACGGTGCCGCGTACACGCTGCAGGAGCTGCTCACCATCAAGTCGGACGACGTGGTGGGCCGCGTGAAGGTCTACGAGGCCATCGTCAAGGGCGAGAACATCCCGGAGCCGGGTATCCCCGAGTCCTTCAAGGTGCTCCTCAAGGAACTCCAGTCGCTGTGCCTGAACGTGGAGGTGCTCTCCAGCGACGGCGCGGCCATCGCGATGGCCGACGGCGACGACGAGGACCTCGAGCGGGCGGCGGCCAACCTGGGCATCAACCTTTCCCGCAACGAGTCGGCCACGGTCGACGACCTCGCGAACTAGGAGCCGACCCGATGAGATGCACTCCCGCACGGCGGACTGCATCTCGTCGGGCCCCGGCAGCAACAGCGACAACTAGCAGCAACAAAACCCGTGAAGGGGAAAGGAAGTTACGTGCTCGACGTCAACTTCTTCGATGAACTCCGCATCGGCTTGGCCACTGCGGAGGACATCCGCAACTGGTCGTACGGTGAGGTCAAGAAGCCGGAGACCATCAACTACCGCACGCTCAAGCCCGAGAAGGACGGCCTCTTCTGCGAGAAGATCTTCGGCCCCACCCGGGACTGGGAGTGCTACTGCGGCAAGTACAAGCGTGTCCGCTTCAAGGGCATCATCTGTGAGCGCTGCGGCGTCGAGGTGACTCGCGCCAAGGTGCGCCGCGAGCGCATGGGCCACATCGAGCTCGCCGCGCCGGTCACGCACATCTGGTACTTCAAGGGTGTGCCGAGCCGCCTCGGTTACCTGCTCGACCTGGCGCCGAAGGATCTCGAGAAGATCATCTACTTCGCCGCGTACGTCATCACGGCCGTGGACGACGAACTGCGCCACAACGAGCTCTCGACCCTCGAAGCCGAGATGGAGGTCGAGAAGAAGTCCGTCGCCGACCAGCGCGACGCCGACCTCGAGGCACGCGCGCAGAAGCTGGAAGCCGACCTGGCCGAGCTCGAGGCCGAGGGTGCCAAGTCCGACGTCCGCCGCAAGGTCAAGGACGGCGGCGAGCGCGAGATGCGTCAGCTGCGTGACCGTGCCCAGCGCGAGCTGGACCGGCTCGAGGAGATCTGGAACACCTTCACCAAGCTCAAGCCGAAGGACCTGATCGTCGACGAGCTGCTCTACCGGGAGCTGCAGGACCGCTACGGCGAGTACTTCACGGGTGCGATGGGCGCCGAGTCGATCCAGAAGCTCATCGAGAACTTCGACATCGACGCCGAGGCCGAGTCGCTGCGCGAGACGATCCGCAGCGGCAAGGGCCAGAAGAAGCTGCGCGCCCTCAAGCGCCTGAAGGTCGTCGCGGCCTTCCAGCAGTCCGGCAACTCGCCCATGGGCATGGTCCTCGACGCGGTGCCGGTGATCCCGCCGGAGCTGCGCCCGATGGTGCAGCTCGACGGTGGCCGCTTCGCGACCTCCGATCTCAACGACCTGTACCGCCGCGTCATCAACCGCAACAACCGCCTCAAGCGACTGATCGACCTCGGTGCCCCCGAGATCATCGTCAACAACGAGAAGCGGATGCTGCAGGAGTCGGTGGACGCGCTGTTCGACAACGGCCGTCGCGGCCGGCCGGTCACCGGCCCGGGCAACCGTCCGCTCAAGTCGCTGTCCGACCTGCTCAAGGGCAAGCAGGGCCGGTTCCGTCAGAACCTGCTCGGCAAGCGTGTCGACTACTCGGGCCGTTCGGTCATCGTCGTCGGCCCGCAGCTCAAGCTGCACCAGTGCGGTCTGCCGAAGCTGATGGCCCTCGAGCTGTTCAAGCCGTTCGTGATGAAGCGTCTGGTCGATCTGAACCACGCGCAGAACATCAAGTCCGCCAAGCGGATGGTCGAGCGGCAGCGTCCGCAGGTGTGGGACGTGCTCGAAGAGGTCATCAACGAGCACCCCGTGCTGCTCAACCGTGCTCCCACGCTGCACCGTCTCGGCATCCAGGCGTTCGAGCCGCAGCTCGTCGAGGGCAAGGCCATCCAGCTGCACCCGCTGGTGTGTGAGGCGTTCAACGCCGACTTCGACGGCGACCAGATGGCCGTGCACCTGCCGCTGTCCGCGGAGGCGCAGGCCGAGGCCCGCGTGCTGATGCTGTCGTCGAACAACATCCTGTCGCCGGCATCGGGTCGTCCGCTCGCCATGCCGCGTCTGGACATGGTGACGGGTCTGTTCCACCTGACCCGCCTGGTCGAGGACGCGCCCGGCGCGTACCGGCCGGCCACCGACGGTGAGCCGGAGCAGGGCGTGTACTCGTCTCCCGCCGAGGCGATCATGGCCGTGGACCGCGGTGTGCTGTCGGTGCAGGCCCCCATCAAGGTGCGCCTGGAGCGGCAGCGGCCGCCGAAGGACCTCGAGACGGAGCTGTTCCCCGACGGCTGGAACTACGGCGACGGCTGGACCGTGCAGACCACGCTCGGTCGCGTGCTGTTCAACGAGCTGCTGCCGGTGAACTACGGCTTCGTCAACGACGTCATGCCGAAGAAGCGCCAGGCCGCGATCATCAACGATCTCGCCGAGCGCTACCCGATGATCGTCGTCGCGCAGACCGTCGACAAGCTCAAGGACGCCGGCTTCTACTGGGCCACCCGTTCGGGTGTGACCGTGTCGATGGCCGACGTGCTGGTGCCGCCGGAGAAGAAGGAGATCCTCGAACGCTACGAGGCGTCGGCGGATCAGCTCGAGCGCAAGTTCGCTCGTGGTGCCCTCTCGAAGGAGGAGCGGCGCGACTCGCTCGTCAAGCTGTGGCAGGAGGCGACCGAAGAGGTCGGTCAGGCCATGGAGGCGCACTACCCGGACGACAACCCGATCCCGACGATCGTGAAGTCCGGCGCCGCGGGCAACATGACCCAGATCCGCTCGCTCGCGGGCATGAAGGGTCTGGTGACGAACCCGAAGGGCGAGTTCATCCCGCGTCCGATCAAGTCCTCGTTCCGCGAGGGCCTGACCGTGCTCGAGTACTTCATCAACACCCACGGTGCGCGTAAGGGTCTGGCCGACACCGCGCTGCGTACCGCCGACTCGGGTTACCTGACCCGTCGTCTGGTGGACGTGTCGCAGGACGTCATCGTCCGCGAGACCGACTGCGGCACGCCGCGCGGCATCGAGATGATCATCGCCGAGCCCGAGCGGGACGGGACGGGCGCCGAGACCGGTCGTCTGGTGCGCGACGCCCACATCGAGACCAGCACGTACGCCCGTACGCTGGCCACCGATGCGGTCGACGCGGACGGCAACGTCGTCGTCACCCGGGGCAGCGACCTCGGCGACCCGGCGATCGAGGCCCTGCTGGCCGCCGGCATCCGGAAGGTCA
Source organism: Rhodococcus sp. DMF-1 (assembly GCF_021441945.1). Taxonomy (NCBI): domain Bacteria; kingdom Bacillati; phylum Actinomycetota; class Actinomycetes; order Mycobacteriales; family Nocardiaceae; genus Rhodococcus; species Rhodococcus sp. DMF-1. The sequence continues at coordinate 2,848,614 of NZ_CP090442.1, read as the reverse complement.
AGGTCCGCTCCGTGCTGACCTGCGACACCGGTACCGGCGTGTGCGCCACCTGCTACGGCCGCTCGATGGCGACCGGCAAACTCGTCGACATCGGCGAGGCCGTCGGTATCGTCGCAGCCCAGTCCATCGGTGAGCCCGGCACGCAGCTGACGATGCGTACGTTCCACCAGGGTGGCGTCGGTGAGGACATCACCGGCGGTCTGCCCCGAGTGCAGGAGCTGTTCGAGGCCCGCGTTCCGAAGGGCAAGGCGCCCATCGCCGACGTCTCCGGCCGCGTGCGACTCGAGGACGACGACCGCTTCTACAAGATCACCATCGTCCCGGACGACGGTGGCGAGGAGGTCGTGTACGACAAGCTGTCGAAGCGTCAGCGTCTGCACGTCATCCGTAAGGCGGACGGCACCGAAGGTGTCCTCGCGGACGGCGACCACGTGGAGGTCGGTCAGCAGCTGCTCGAGGGTGCGGCCGATCCGCACGAGGTGCTGCGGGTCATGGGACCGCGCCAGGTGCAGGTCCACCTCGTCAACGAGGTCCAGGAGGTGTACCGCAGCCAGGGTGTGTCGATCCACGACAAGCACATCGAGGTCATCGTGCGCCAGATGCTGCGCCGCGTGACGATCATCGACTCGGGGTCGACGGAGTTCCTCCCCGGATCGCTGGTCGAGCGCAGCGAGTTCGAGGCCTCGAACCGGCGCGTCGTCGCCGAGGGCGGGGAGCCGGCTGCCGGCCGTCCCGTGCTCATGGGCATCACGAAGGCGTCGCTGGCCACCGATTCGTGGCTGTCGGCGGCGTCGTTCCAGGAGACCACTCGCGTGCTGACCGACGCGGCGATCAACTGCCGCTCGGACAAGCTGATCGGTCTGAAGGAGAACGTGATCATCGGCAAGCTGATCCCGGCCGGCACCGGCATCAACCGGTACCGGAACATCCAGGTGCAGCCGACCGAGGAGGCCCGCGCGGCCGCGTACGCGATCCCGTCGTACGAGGATCAGTACTACTCGCCGGAGGGCTTCGGCCAGAACACCGGCGCTGCGGTTCCGCTCGACGACTACGGTTACTCCAGCGACTACCGGTAGAGCCGTCACCGCAGCCGGTTCGCCGGCCGCGGTCAGGCACCTGCCGTAGCCACGAAGGTCCCGCCCTCTTCTCTTCGGGGGCGGGGCCTTCTGGGTTCCGGGGGTACCCGCGCGGCGACCCAGTCGATCCGCTAGTTTGGGTAGGCACTCCTAATTAATCGAAGGGAACGCCAGTGCCGTCGACCCGAATCCCGAGATTGCTTGCCGCAGCCGGTCTCGCCCTCGCATTCGTCCTGACCGCGTGCTCGTCGGGCGGCGACGACCCCTCCGAGGCATCCGGCTCGGGCGCGGGCGCGTTCCCCGTGACGATCGAGCACGCCCTCGGCAGCACCACGATCGAGACCGAACCCGAACGGGTGGTCACGTGGGGCTTCGGGAGCACCGACGCCGCGCTCGCGCTCGGGGTCGTCCCCGTCGCCATGCCGGCACAGCCGTACGGCGGTGACGAGCAGGGTGTCCTGCCGTGGATCGGAGACGAGCTCACCGAACTCGGTGCCGAGACACCGACGATCCTGCAGAACGACGGCACGGACGTGCCGGTCGAGCAGATCGCGGCGGCCCGCCCGGACGTCATCCTCGCCAACTACTCCGGGCTCACCCAGGATCAGTACGACACCCTCAGCCGGATCGCTCCCACCGTCGCGTACCCCGGTGAGCCGTGGGCCACCCCGTGGCGTGACGTCGTCTCCACGGTCGGGCAGGCGCTGGGCCGGTCCGCCGACGCCGAGCGCCTGATCGCCGACACCGAGGCGATCATCGCCGACAAGGCCGCCGCGTACCCGCAGTTGCAGGGCCGCACCGTCGCCGCGGTATGGGACACGGGTGACACGTTCTACGTCTACAAGCCCGCCGATTCGCGGGTGGAGTTCCTCACCGACCTCGGTCTCGTCAGCGCCCCGAGCGTCACCGAACTGAGCACGGACGAGTCCAGCTTCTACTTCACGATGAGCTTCGAGGAGGTCGGCAAGCTCACCAGCGACATCCTCCTCTCCTACGCCGACGACGCCGCAGCGCAGGAACGCACCCTCGCCCAGCCGTGGGCGCAGACCATGCAGCAGGTCACCGAAGGCAGGGTGGCGACGGTGAACGGCACCGAGCTGATCGCCGCGGTGTCGCCCCCCACGGTCCTGTCCCTGACCTGGGGGATAGATGCCTACCTGGAGGCGCTCGCCGCCGCGGTGAAGTAGGGGCTCGCCGCGGTGCAGTAGGGGCGGCTCGCCGCGGTGCAGTAGGGGCGGCTCGCCGCGGTGCAGTAGGGGCGGCTCGCCGCGGTGCAGTAGGGGCGGCTCGCCGCCGTGCAGTAGCGGCCGTTCCCGGTCAGCGCGGGATGTGGAAGTCGACCAGGGCGGCCTCACCGGCACCGAGGTCGTGCCACGTCCCGCGCACCTCGAGCACCGCCACGGCGGAAGTCGGGAACTTCTCGACGATCTGACGGGCGGCGTCGGAGTCGTGGTCGGCCGAGAGCAACAGCGTCGTCGCCGACAGGACGGGCTCGTGTCCCACGACGAGCAGCGTGGACACGTCGTCCGGGACCCGGCGGATCGCGGCGACCACCCGCTCCGGTGTGGTCTCGTAGAGGTCGTCGAGGAAGTCGGTGGACGCCTCGACGGCGGCCTCTGCGAGCGTCTTGCGGGCCCGCGTCGCGGTCGAACACAGCACCGCGTCGACGGGGGGCTGGTGGGCCCGCAGCCAGCGCCCGGCGAGACCGGCCTCGCGCCGCCCGCGGGGGGCGAGCGGGCGCTCGTGATCGGCGACGTCGTCCGGGTACGCGGACTTCCCGTGCCGCAACAGGATCAGGGTGCGGGTCATGGGTTCACCCTAGGCGGTGACGTTCACCGGCGGCCGACGCGTGCCACCGCCCGCACCTCGTCGTCGACCGTGAACCACAGGGTCAGCGAGTCGGCGTCGTGCCGGGCGCGCAGGACGAGCGTGTCGCCGGCGACAACCGGTCGAAGATGCTCGATCGCCGCACGATACGGGGCCGTCTGCAACTCCGGCCGTCCGGCGAGGTGCTCCTCGATGCCGTGCCAGTAGGCGGCGTTGTTGACGTGGTCGAACGGGTCGATGTCGGTGGCCCGCAGCGGGAAGTGCGTGCCGGCGTCGGCGTCTGCGGACGGCGTGGGCGGCAACCATGCCCGCCACCGCAGACGGGTGTCCGCGGCGTGACGAGCCATGTGTTCCCAGAGCCGGTCGCTGATCCGAGCCGGCATGCCGTTGGTGGGCCCGATGTTGATCCAGAACGCCGACGTGTCCATCGCGGCGCCGCCGGTGCCCTCGAACCGCACACGGACGTTGGCCCATCGCGTGGACAGGGCGTCACACCATCGGCGCAGTTCGAGCTGTTCCCGGAAGCGGGCCGGCCGGTGCACGTCGACGACGGTGCGGCGCACGATCCACAGCGGATCGGTGTCGGTGGCGTCGACGGCGTCGAGGTTGTCGGTGCCGATGTCCTGCAGGTAACGGGCCACGCCGTCGAGCCGGAGCCGTTCCCGGCTGTCGACGTCGCCGGTGCGCACCGTGCGCGTGGACCGGAACGCGTCGTCGGGCGGGGGAGCGGTGGCGAGGGGCTGCGCCCAGGCGTCCTCGGGTACGTGCTTTCCCGGTGCCGCTGCCGCGGCGGTATCCGTAGGTGCCGCTCCCGCGGCGGTATCCGAACCCATGCGTCCCCCTGGTCTTCGTCGGGCCCCGCCGATTCTGACAGTTGCGGGGCAGGCCCGCAGCGAATCTTGCGAGCGGCGGACCCCGAGGCTACAGTCGATATAACTGTTACCGGATGTCACATGAAATCCGGTCCCGGCTCTTCGAGGACGCGACATGGCCTACGTGATCACCCAGACGTGCTGCAACGATGCGAGCTGCGTCGCCGTGTGCCCGGTGAACTGCATCCATCCCACTCCGGAGGAGCGGGAGTTCGCACAGACCGAGATGCTGCACATCGATCCGCAGACCTGCATCGACTGCGGCGCGTGCGCGGACGCCTGCCCGGTCGAGGCGATCTTCCCCGAGGACCGGCTCACCGAGGCTCAGACCCGGTTCAAGGACATCAACGCGGAGTACTACACGGCGCATCCGATGCCCGAGAACTGGAACCCGCTCACCCCGACGCCCGCCCCGCCCCGGGGGCAGGAGACTCTGCGCGTCGCGGTTGTCGGGGCCGGGCCGGCGGCGTGCTACGCCGCGCAGGAACTACTCGAGCGCTCGAATGTCGAGGTGGAGATGTTCGACCGGCTGCCGACCCCCTGGGGCCTGGTCCGCAGCGGCGTCGCGCCCGACCATCCCGGGACGAAGGCTGTCACCGAGTCGTTCGAGTGGTCGTTCCGTCGCGAGGCGTTCGCCCTGCACCTCGACGTCGAGGTGGGCCGCGACATCGACCACGACGAGCTGCTCGCCCATCACCACGCCGTCGTCTACGCCACCGGCGCGTCCGCCGACCGCAGTCTCGGCATTCCCGGCGAGGACCTGCCCGGCAGCCATGCCGCCACCGAGTTCGTCGCCTGGTACAACGGCCACCCCGACTACGCCGACCGGGTCTTCGATCTCTCCGGTGAACGCGCCGTCCTCGTCGGCAACGGCAACGTCGCACTCGACGTCGCCCGCATTCTCACCATGGACGTCGACGAGCTGGCCCGGACCGACATCGCCGACCACGCGCTCGAGGCGCTGCGCCGGAGCAACATCCGCGAGGTCGTCCTGCTGGGCCGCCGAGGGCCGGCGCAGGCGGCCTACAGCAATCCGGAGTTCCTCGCCCTCGGTGATCTGAACGGGGTCGACGTCGTCGTCGACGAGTCCGAGCTCGACCTCGACCCCGCCAGCGCGGAGCTCGCCGCGGCGGATCCCGCCGTCGCGATGCGGATGCGGCTCGCCCGCGAGTACGCGCGCCGCGAACCCCGGCCGGGGAACAAGCGCATCGTGTTCCGTTACCTCGTGTCACCCACCGCGATCGAGGGCACCGACCGGGTCACGGGCCTGCGGGCGGTGCGCAACGAACTGATCCCCGGCGACGACGGTGCGCTCGTCGCCCGCCCCACCGAGCAGACCCTGCATCTCGACGCGCAGCTGGTGCTGCGCTCGATCGGCTACCGCGGGGTTCCGCTCCCGGGGGTGCCGTTCGACGAGCGGCGCGCGATCGTTCCCAACGAGGACGGGCGGGTCACCGGGGCCGGACCTGGCGTGTACGTCGCCGGGTGGATCAAGCGCGGGCCGAGCGGCGTGATCGGCACCAACAAGGCATGCGCCAAGGAAACGGTCGCGGCTCTGCTCGCCGACTTCGACGCCGGTCGGCTCGCGCGGCCGGCGTACGGCCGGCGGGAACTCGATCGCCTGCTCGGGCAGCGGCGCCCGAGCCGGGTGGGACTGAGCGGCTGGCACGAGATCGACGAGGCCGAGCGCGCGGCCGGTCGTGCGGCCGGCCGGCCACGGGTCAAGCTGACCGATCGTGCGCGCCTGACGAAGACGGCGGCCGGCCGCCCGCGGTCGGGACGCAGCCTGCTGCGTCTGGTCCGCCGATAACCGGTTGGGGCTTCGTCTGCACCGGCACTAGAATCTTCCGACGGTGCCCGGCACCGCCCGCGGCGACGTCCGCCGGGGGAGCGCAGGCCGGGATGTCGATCCGCCGCGCTGTCGGGGCGCGCGCTGGTCGCCGGGCACGTCGAGGGTGACACGCGGTCCACACCGGCGGTGACACGCGGCTCGCGCCGGCGGTGACACGCGGCTCGCGCCGAGACGGTCGTCGCCGTCCGGCACGACGTGGTGCCCGGCCCTCGACTCCGTTCCGGCAGGTCCGCCTGCCCTCGCGCCTCGAGAGGACCGACCCATGACAGCCCCCCATGCGGGCCCGGCCGCCGCGCCGGTGAGCGACAAGCTCGACGCGGCAGTTCTGAAGATCGCCTCGGTGGTGGTGCTCGGCGCCATCATGTCGATTCTCGACGTGACCGTCGTCTCCGTCGCTGTGCCGACGTTCATGGAGGAGTTCGACGCCGGCTACGCGACCGTCGCGTGGACCATGACCGCCTACACGCTGGCGCTCGCCAGCGTGATTCCGCTCACAGGCTGGGCCGCGGACCGATTCGGCACCAAGCGCCTCTACCTCGCCGCACTCGTCCTGTTCGTCGCCGGTTCCGTGCTGTGCAGCATGGCGTGGGACATTTCTTCGCTCATCGCATTCCGGGTCGTGCAGGGCCTCGGTGGCGGCATGCTCATGCCGCTCGGCATGACGATCATGACCCACGCGGCGGGCCCGCACCGGGTCGGCCGCGTGATGGCGGTGCTCGGTATCCCGATGCTGCTGGGCCCGATCGGCGGCCCGATTCTCGGCGGGTGGCTGATCGACACCGCCAGCTGGCACTGGATCTTCCTGATCAACCTGCCCATCGGTGTCCTGGCGCTCGTCGCCGCCGTGGTGATCCTGCCCAAGGACCGCCCGAGCAGGTCCGAGTCCTTCGACTTCGTGGGCATGGCGCTCCTGTCGCCGGGGCTGGCGCTGTTCCTGTTCGGTGTCTCCTCCATCCCGGAGGTCGGCACCGTCGCCGCGACGCGGGTCCTCGTTCCCGGCGTGATCGGCGTCGCGCTGATCGCCGCGTTCGTGTTCCACGCCATGCGCGCCCGGAACCCGCTCATCGACCTGTACCTGTTCCGCAACCGCCAGCTGACGTTCGCGGTGCTCACCATGTCGGTGTTCGCGATCGCGTTCTTCGGTGCGGGGCTGCTGTTCCCCAGCTACTTCCTCCAGGTGCGGGGCGAGTCGACCCTGGCGGCGGGCATCCTGCTCGCACCGCAGGGCCTCGGCGCCATGCTCACCATGCCGGTCGCCGGCCGGCTCGTCGACCAGATAGGCCCCGGGAAGATCGTGCTCGTCGGCCTGACCCTCGTCACGCTCGGTATGGCGGTCTTCACGCAGGTGGGCACGGACACCTCCTACGTCCTGCTCCTCGGCGCGCTGTTCGTCATGGGCATGGGCATGGGCGCCACGATGATGCCGACGATGACGGCCGCGCTGCAGACGCTGACCCATCAGAGCGTGGCCCGCGGGTCGACACTGATGAACATCGTCCAGCAGGCCGCCGGCTCCGTGGGCACCGCGACCATGTCGGTGATCCTGAGCAGCCGCCTCGCGACCCCGGCGGGGGCACCCGAGGGCGGGGGACAGATGGACCAGGCGGCGCTCGACCAGATGCCCGCACCGGTACAGGAATCGATCCTCACCTCGCTCGCCGACGCGTTCGCGACCACGTTCCTCGTCGCGACCGTTCTCATGGCGCTCGCGGTGATCCCCGCGCTGTTCCTGCCGCGCACCCGCGTCAAGCATCCGGCGGGGGAGGGACTGCAGCCGGTCGTCGTCCACTGAACCACCCGCCCGGAGGGGCCGTGACGTAGGTCGCGGCCCCTCCGCGCGTCTGCGGCTAACCTCGTTCCGGCACCACGACGGCGACCCGAACGGACGATCCCATGAGCATCGAACCCACCGACCCACGCTCCGCGTCGACAGACGGACAGCCGCGTCTGTGCCGGCGCACCCTCTTCGGCGGGGCCGGTGCCGTCGCCGCCGCCGCGGTCCTGTCCGCGTGCGGCGCCGAGAGCGAGGGCACCGAGCGGGCAAGCACCGACAGCGCCCCCGCCGCGCCGACCACGCCGCCGGAGCCCGGTCCGGACGCCACGGTCGTCGCCGCCGCGGCCGACATCCCGGTGGGCAGCGGCGTCCTGTTCGCCGACCGGCGTCTCGTGGTGACGCAGCCCGTCGCCGGGGACTACCGGGCGTTCGTCGCGCTGTGCACGCATTCGGGGTGCAACATCACCGGTGTCGAGGCCGACGAGATCGTCTGCGACTGTCACGGCAGCCGGTTCCGTCTGGACGGGACCGTGAGCCGAGGTCCCGCCCGCAAGCCGCTGAAGGCGCGCCCGGCCGCGGCCCGCGGTGCGGACGTCGTCGTCGACTGATCTACGCGATCGGCTGAGCGGACGGGCGGGGGCGGAGTAGATTCGACCGCGACATCATCCCTGAAGTGCTGACCGGCAAGGGGACCCCATGGTGCGCAGGGGGCCGTTGATCACGTTGGCGGCGGTGGTGGTCCTCGCCGCCGTGCTGCTCGCGGTGAATGTCTCCAAGGAGGACGACGGCGCGACGCCGGCCCCGGGTCCTGCCGCGACGGCGGCGCCGGACCCCACGACGACGGCGACCTCGGCTGCGGTGGAGTTCCCCGCGCAGGCCACCTACGTCGGACAGATCCCCGTCGCGACCGGGACTCTCACGCTCGCGATCGCCGTCGAGGGCGAGGACGCCGTCGCGTACGCGTGCGACGGCAGCGCGGTCGAGTCGTGGCTGGCCGGCGACGCAGAGGCCGGCCGGCTCGAGCTCGAGGGCCGGGAAGGAGCCCGTCTCGAGGGCGAGTTCGACGGCGCGACGGTGCGCGGCACCCTGTGGCTCGGCGACCGCAGCTGGACCTTCGACGCCGCGCCGGCCGAACCGCCCGCCGGCCTCTACCTCGCGAACGTCGGCGATGTCCGGGCGAGCTGGATCGTCACGCAGGACGGAACCGTCACGGGCGTGCTCCGCGGCGGCGACGGCGGCACCACACCTGCCCCGGCCCTCGCACCCGACGGGACGGCGGTCGTCGACGGGGAGACCGTGACCGCGGACCCGGTGTCCGGCAGCGACACATTCTGACGTGCCACCGCGCGGTGACACCGAGAGGAGGACGGATGAGCACACCGCAGGTCCATCCCGCCGCGCCGCCGCGCACGGCCCCCGTGATCGTCGCATTCCTGGTGGGTGCCCTCGTCGCGGTGGGGCTCGGCGCCTACGGCCGTGTGCACGAGCCGGCCTTCTTCTCGATCAACGTCGCCGGGTTCTCCAGCCCGACCGCGGTCAAGACCTGGCTGGCGACCCTCGCCGGCGTGCTGGCACTGGTGCAACTCGTCTCGGCGGCCGGGATGTACGGCCGGTTGCCGGGACTGCGCACGCCGAGCTGGATCGGGACCCTGCACGTATGGTCGGGCCGCCTCGCTGTGCTGGCGACCGTCCCCGTCGCCGTGCACTGCCTGTATGCGCTCGGTTTTCGCACCGGCGAGCCGCGGGTGCTGTGGCACTCGCTGGCGGGATGCCTCCTCTACGGGGCGTTCGTCACCAAGATGCTGCTGCTCAGTCGGCGGGGCCTGCCGGGATGGGCGGTTCCGGTGGCCGGCGGTGTCCTGTTCACGGCGATCGTGGTCGTGTGGACGACCTCGGCGCTGTACTTCTTCCGCACGACGGGCATCACGTTCTGACGCACCGACCCACTGTGTCCCTCCCACGATCGGAGCCGGAAAATGGATCTCGAGCAGTTTCCCGTCAGCCGCCGTTCGGTGCTGCTCGGTGCCGGGGTGGCCGCCGTGGCCGCCGCCGCGGCCTGCAGCACGTACGGCGACGAGCCGGCCTCCGGGCAGACCTCCGCGGCGGAGGACGCCGGCACCGGGGCCCCGGCCGGCGCGGCTGCAGGACAACCCCTCGCGGCCGTCGCCGACATCCCCGTCGGCGGGGGACAGGTTTTCCCCGATCAGAAGGTCGTGGTGACCCAGCCGGCCGCGGGCGAGGTGCTCGCGTTCAGCGCGATCTGCACCCATCAGGGCTGCACGGTCGCGGCCGTGCAGGACGGCACGATCAACTGTCCCTGCCACGGCAGCCGGTTCAACCTCGACGGCACCGTCGCGAACGGTCCCGCCGCGCGTCCCCTCGAGAGCAGGGCTGTCACCGTCGACAACGGCGAGATCACACTCGCGTAATCGGTTCCGCCGTCCCGTCGCCGGACCGTCCGGGGCGGCACCGGGATAGGGTCGACTGCGTGATCGGACCTCTGCGCGACTGGCGGCCGCGGGCGTTGCGTGACGGCGACGAACCCGACGCCCGCTTCACCCTCGCCAACGAGCGCACGTTCCTCGCGTGGATCCGCACCGCGCTCGGCGTGATCGCGGCGGCCGTCGCGCTCGAGACCTTCGCCGGCGACGTCGTGGGACCGGTGGTGCGCACCACGCTGGCGTGCGCCCTGCTGGTCTTCTCCGCGGTCCTCGTGGTCGCCGCACTGCGGCGCTGGCTGCAGATCGAGGCCGCGATGCGCACCGCACGCCCCCTGCCGCCGCCGCGGATCGCCTTCCTGCTCGCCGCGATGCTGGCGGTCGGGGCTCTGGCCCTCGCCGCGGCGCTCCTCCTGTGACCGTGCCACCGGGTCCACGACGCGAGCCGGGTCGGCGATGAGACACGACGACCCCGGGTTGCAGCCGGAGCGCACCACTCTCGCGTGGCTGCGCACGGCGACCGGCCTGGGAGCGGTGGTCCTGCTGTTCCTGCGCCTGGCGCCCGGCCCGGCACCCGTGGTGGTGGCGATCGGCCTGCTGTGCCTGCTGCCGGCGCTCGTGCTGCTCGTGACGAGCGGACGCGAGCACCGGGCCCGGGTGAGCCGCTTCATCGAGGGACGGGCGAAGCATCACTGGTGGCGCAACATCGTCCTGACCGTCACGGTCGTCGTCCTGGCGCTCGCCGCCACCGCGCTCATCGTCACGTCGAAGGTGTGAGCGCCGCCCAGGCCGAGGCTCCGGCCGGTTCGGCTCCTTGGAACCGGACCAGACCCGTCCGGGCCACCGCGGCCCCTACGAACCGGCCCCCTGCCCCGAACGCCGGTCGAGGTCGATCACCCGGGCGCCGCCCTGCGCCGCGGCCACCCTGGTCTCGGTACCGTCCTCGGTCACGGCGACGATCTCGCACCGGCACAGCGCCTGTCGCCGGCTCGAGTCGACGACCGTCGCCTCGGCTCGCAGCAGCGTGCCGCGACCCGGGCGCAGGTAGTCGATGGTGAACCCGGTGGTCACGATGGACGATCCGAGCACGGTTCCCGCTGCGAAGGTCAGGGAATTGTCCGCCGCATAGGCCAGCACTCCACCGTGTACGAACCCGAACTGCTGCAGCAATTCCGGGCGCAAAGGGATCTCGAGCACCGCGCGTCCCGGCTCGTACCCGACGACCCGGGCACCGACCAGGACGCTGAACGGTTGCGCGGCGAGCACGGCCGCCGCGTCGTCCACTCCGCGAAGTTCCACGGCCTGCAGTCTGCCCCACCCTGTCGGGAAGGGCCATATCATTCGCGCATGACGCAGCCACCTCCGTCGCCGACGGTCCGTTGGCCCGACCTCGCCGCCCTCGAACTGCTCGTCGGCATCGACGATCACGGCGGGCTCGGCGCGGCTGCTCGCGCGGCCGGTGTCGCGCAACCCAATGCCAGCCGTGCGGTGCGCCGCCTCGAGAAGCAGCTCGGGGCCGTGCTCGTGCGCCGGGGGCGCGCCGGGTCGGCGCTCACCCCGGAGGGCACCGTGGTCGCGCACTGGGCGCGGCAGACCCTCACCGACGCCCGTCGACTGCTCGACGCCGCGGCGGCGTTGCGCACCGACCGGCAGGCCGAACTGACCGTGGCGGCCAGCATGACCGTCGCCGAACACCTCATCCCGCGCTGGCTGGGCCGCTTCCGCGGTCTCCACGACGACGTGCACATCCAGTTGCAGGTCCACAACTCGCGGCAGGTGTGCGACGCCGTCGCGGCAGGCCGCTGCCACGTCGGATTCGTCGAAGCTCCCGCCGTTCCACCGGGACTGCACAGCACCCCGGTGGCGCAGGACCGGCTGGTGGTGGTCGTCACGCCGGCTCATCCGTGGGCGCGCCGCCGGCGACCGCTCACCGTCGCCGAACTCGCGGCGACGCCGCTCGTCGTGCGTGAGGAGGGGTCGGGGACGCGGCACACGCTCGACCTCGCCCTGCGCGAGTTCGATCGGCCGGCACCTCTGCTCGAGCTCGGCAGCGGCGCCGCGGTACGCACCGCGGCGCTCGGGGGTGTCGGTCCGGCCGTGCTCAGCACCTTGGCCGTGGCCGACCACCTCGCGGCCGGGGAACTGCGGGCCGTCGACGTCGAGGGCCTCGATCTGGCCCGCACCCTGCGCGCGGTGTGGCGCCCCCCTCGCAAGCTCGCCGGCCCGGCCGGGGACCTGGTGCGGATGATCGTCCGCGGCGCCTGATCGCGTGCCGATCGCCCCGATCGGCCCGGATCAGCGTTCCGGTGCGTCATCATGATCGTCGAGGACACTGCCATCGGGAGTGGGACATGGACGCATCGCGGCACCACGGGACGTCGCGGTGACGGTCGCCGAGGTCGACCGTCGCCCGCAGCGAGCGGGCTCGGTCCTCGCGACGCTGATCCTGGTCGCCACCGTCGCCAACCTCAATCTCTCGGTGGCCAACATCGCACTGCCCGCGATCGGCCGGGCATTCGACGCGAGCCAGACGGAGTTGAACCTGGTCGCCGTCGGGTATTCGCTGGGTCTGGCCGCGTCGGTGCTGTACCTGGGGGCGCTCGGGGACCGCTACGGCCGCAAGCAGTTGCTCGTGCTCGGTGTCGCCCTGTCGATACCCACGTGTCTGCTGGCGGCCTTCGCGCCGAACATCGAGGTGCTGTTCGCGGCCCGGCTGGCCGGCGGTCTCGCCGCGGGACTGGCATATCCCACCACTCTGGCGCTGATCACCGCGTTGTGGTCGGGAGCCTCACGGACCCGCGCGATCGCGTTGTGGTCGGCGACCGGCGGGGCGGTCGCCGCGCTCGGACCGCTGTTGTCCGGTCTGCTCCTCGAGTACTTCTACTGGGGCTCGGCCTTCCTGATCACCCTGCCGCTCGCCGCCCTCGCCCTCGTGGCGGCCGCAGTGCTGATCCCCGCGCACGTCAACGAGACCACCGGTCCCGTCGACCATGTCGGCGGAGTCCTGTCGGTGCTGTTCGTGGCGGCGCTCGTGATGACGGTCAACCTCGCACCCGAGAGCGGCCGCGCCACGGCAGCCCTGGTCTGCGCGGCCGTCACCGCCGTCGCGGGCGCGGTGTTCGTGTGGCGGCAACGGCGGGTGCCCGAGCCGCTGTTCGACCTGAAGGTGGCCGCGCGGCCGACGTTCTGGGTGGCTGCGGTGGCAGGCATCATCGTGTTCGGAACCCTGATGGGCGCGATGTTCGTCGGGCAGCAGTTTCTGCAGAACGTGCTCGGTTACTCCACGCTCGCCGCCGGGTCGACGATCCTCCCCGCCGCCGCGTGCATGCTCGTCGTGGCTCCGTACTCGGCCCGCCTGGTCGAGAGCCGGGGTGCCCGCACCACATTGCTGCTCGGCTACGCGTTCATCCTCCTCGGGCTCACCGTCGCACTGACGATGTGGGACGAGACCTCCAGCTACTGGCAGATCGCCCTCGCGTACGCCTTCGTCGGGGCCGGGGTGGGTTTCGCCGGCACGCCCGCCTCGCGCTCGCTCACCGGCTCGGTGCCGGTGACCCGCGCCGGGATGGCGTCCGCGACGGCCGACCTGCAGCGGGACCTGGGCGGGGCCGTGATGCAGTCGGTCCTCGGGGCGTTGCTCACCGCCGGGTACGTGGCGTCGATCTCGGCGGCCGTCGCATCGTCGCCGGACGCGGACGAGATCAGCGACCAGACCCAGGCTGCGCTGACCAAGTCGTTCGCGAGTGCCGCCGATCTCGCGGAGCGGTACCCGCAGTACGCCGACGCCATCATGGCCGCGGCGCGCGCGGCATTCCTCGCCGGGGACACGAAGGCATATGCCGCCGCCCTTCTCGTCGTCGCCGCCGGAGCCGTCCTGGTGTTCTTCGCATTCCCGAAACGCGACGCCGAACGGCGGCTGCTCGCGTCGTACCGCGCTCGAGACGAACGCGCCGAGCCGGCGGTGGACGAACGCGCCGAGCCGGACGGCCGGTCGGAGGCCGCGCCCGGCGACGTGGACCGTTAGCGCGGTTCGCCGCCGCGGTGCCGGGTCAGCGCGGTTCGCTGCTGCCGTGCAGGGCGCCGACTCCGGCGACGATCACCAGCGCGATGCCTGCCGCCGCGGCGGGCTGGACCCATTGGCCGAGCACCAGCGCACCCGCCAGTGCCGCCGCCGCCGGTTCGAGGGCGATGAGGATCGCGAACACGTTTCTCGGCAGATCGCGCAGCGCCCGCATCTCCAGGCTGTAGGGGATCACGGAGGACAGCAGGGCCACCACCGCCCCGGCGCCGAGAATCGCAGGATCGGCCAGGCCGGCGCCGGCGGTTCCGAGACCGAAGGGCAGGACGAGCACCGCCGCGACGGTGGTGGCGACGGTCAGGCCCGCCGCGCCGGAGACGGTGGCGGCCACGTGCGAGCCCGCGACGATGTACCAGGCCCAGCCGGCCGCGGCGAGCAGCGCGAATCCGACCCCGGCCGGGTCGAGCGCGTCGCCGTCCCCACCGAGGCCGCGCGCCCCGAGGAGGGCCACCCCGGCCAGCGCGAGGGCCACCCACAGCGCGTCCCGCGGGCGGCGGGAGAGCACCGCGGCGAGGGTGAGCGGTCCGAGGAACTCGATCGTGACCGCTGCCGCGAGCGGGAGCCGGGCGATCGCCACGTAGAAGAAGCCGTTCATCGCGGCCAGGCTCACCCCGAGGGCGGCCGCGCCGCGCCACTGCGCCCGGCCCCAGTGCCGCACCGACGGCCGTACCGCCGCCCACAGGATCACCGCGGCGAGCGTCAGCCGCAGCGTGACCGTGCCGAGGGCGCCGACGTCGTCGAACAGGGTGCTGGCGAAGGCCGCACCGAACTGCAGGGAGAGCACCGAGCCGAGCACGGCCGCGACGGGCACGGTCCGGCTGCCGCCTCGTGGCGCCCGTGCCGTGCTGCTCATGCGTCCTCCGGAAGTCCCGGGATCCGTCGTCCCGCGTGTGACGAATGTTGCCGCACGGCAGCACGATCGGCAGCAGCGGCGACGCCGCGCAAAAAAACAATCACGAGAGCTTGCTTTTCCGTGCCGCGAGTGTGACTCTGGTCGCATGACGGAGCTGCAACCGCTTCTCGACGATCTGCGTGCCGAGGGCGAGGACCTCGATGCCCTCGTCGCCGACCTCCCGGACGAGCGCTGGGCGACTATGACGCCCGCCGAGGGCTGGACCATCGCCCACCAGGTCGGGCATCTGCTGTGGACCGATCGGGCCGCCCTCACCGCCGTCGAAGACCCGGAGGCGTTCGTCGCCGGGCTCGGCGAGATCACCGACCCGGACCGCTTCGTCGACGACGGGGCGCGGGAGCAGGCCCGCCGGCCGCCGGCCGAACTGCTCGCCGACTGGCGCGCGGCGCGACGCGCCCTCGCCGACGCCCTCGCGGCCGTTCCGGCCGGGACCAGGATCGTCTGGTACGGCCCGCCCATGAGCGCGGCTTCGATGGCCACGGCGCGGCTGATGGAGACCTGGGCGCACGGCGCCGACGTGGCCGACGCGCTGGGCGTCCCCCGGACCCCCACCCACCGGCTGCGCCACATTGCCCATCTCGGTGTCCGCACCCGCGACTTCGCGTTCACCGTGCACGGGCGCACCCCGCCGGCCGAGCCGTTCCGCGTCTGCCTCACCGCTCCCGACGGGCGGGAGTGGACGTGGGGTCCCGAGAGCGCCGCCCAGACCGTCACCGGATCCGCCGTCGACTTCTGCCGCCTGGTGACCCAGCGGGTCCACCGCACCGACACCGACCTCGTCGCCACCGGACCGGACGCGGATGCATGGCTCGAGCTCGCGCAGGCGTTCGCCGGTCCGCCCGGCGCCGGGCGCACCCCGGACGGAGCGACCGCGTGAACGCGCAGCCGGCGGGCCGTGCGGTGCGCATCGGGAACTGTTCCGGCTTCTACGGCGACCGGCTCGCAGCTATGCGGGAGATGCTCGAGGGCGGCGAACTCGACTACCTGACCGGCGACTATCTCGCCGAGCTGACCATGCTCATCCTCGGCCGGGATCGGATGAAGGACCCGGAACTCGGCTACGCCAAGACGTTCCTGCGGCAACTCGAGGACTGTCTCGGGCTCGCCGTCGACAAGGGCGTGAAGATCGTCGCCAATGCGGGGGGACTCAACCCCGCCGGGCTGGCGACGGCCGTGCGCGACCTCGCCGGCCGGCTCGGACTCGACGTCGCCGTCGCCCACGTCGAGGGCGACGATCTCATCGCCCGGGCCGCCGAACTCGGGCTGGCCGCCGATCCGCCGCCCCTGACCGCCAACGCCTACCTCGGCGCCTGGGGCATCGCCGAATGCCTGACCGCCGGCGCCGACCTCGTCGTCACCGGCCGGGTCACCGACGCGTCGGTGATCGTCGGTCCCGCGGCAGCCCACTTCGGTTGGGCCCGGGATGATTTCGACGCTCTCGCGGGCGCGGTGGCAGCCGGGCACGTGATCGAGTGCGGCGCCCAGGCCACCGGCGGCAACTACGCCTTCTTCACCGAGATCGCCGATCTCGACCGGCCGGGCTTCCCGATCGCCGAGATCGAGGCCGACGGAAGTTCCACGATCACCAAGCACCCGGGCACCGGCGGCGCCGTCACCGTCGGCACCGTGACCGCCCAGCTGCTGTACGAGGTGACCGGGGGCCGCTACGCCGGCCCCGACGTCACCACCCGCCTCGACACCGTCCGGCTCACCCCGGACGGCCCGGACCGGGTCCGCATCAGCGGCGTCCGCGGTGAGGCGCCGCCACCCACGCTCAAGGTCTCCCTCAACGCCCTCGCCGGCTTCCGGAACGAAGCGGTGTTCGTCCTCACCGGTCTGGACATCGAGGCCAAGGCCGCCCTGGTGCGGCGGCAGGTGGAGGCGAGCCTGACCACCCGGCCCGCCGAGCTCGAATGGACACTCGCCCGCACCGACCATCCGGACGCCGACACCGAGGAGGCGGCCAGCGCCCTGCTGCGCTGCACCGTCCGCGACCGCGACCCGAAGGTCGTCGGCCGCGCCTTCTCGTCGGTCGCCGTCGAGTACGCGCTGGCCAGCTACCCGGGCTTCGCGCTGACCGCCCCGCCCGGCAACGGACAACCGTACGCGGTGTTCACCCCCGGCTACGTCGGCGCCGCCGAGGTGCCGCACACCGCGGTGCTGCCCGACGGCAACCGGGTCCCGATTCCGTGCGTCACCCCGACGCGTGCACTCGAACCCGTCGGCGAACCCGAGCTCCCCGAGCCGCTACCGCCCGGGCCCGCACGACACGCACCGCTCGGACTCGTCGCCGGCGCCCGCAGCGGCGACAAGGGCGGCGACGCGAACGTGGGGGTGTGGGTGCGCACCGACGACCAGTGGCGGTGGCTGGTGCACACCCTCACCGTCGACACGTTGAAAACCCTCCTGCCCGAATCGAAGAACCTGACCGTGACACGTCACGTGCTGCCGAACCTGCGGGCGGTGAACTTCGTGATCGAGGGCATCCTCGGCCGCGGCGTCGCCTCGCAGACCCGCTTCGACCCGCAGGCGAAGGGTCTCGGCGAGTGGCTGCGCAGCCGATACCTCTACATCCCCGAGGTCCTCCTGGAGGGCGGCGGGACAGCGAACCCCGAGAGGAAGTACACCGAGTGAGCATCTGGGACACCCCCGAACGCCGCGAGCTGCGCTCGACGGTCCACTCCTTCGTCCGGCGCGAGATCCTGCCGCATCTCGCCGCGTGGGAGCGCGACGGTGAACTGCCCCGCGAACTGCACAAGAAGGCCGCCGCTCTCGGGCTGCTCGGCGCCGGATTCCCCGAGGCCGTCGGCGGTTCCGGGGGCGACGCGGCGGACACCCTCACCGTGTGCGAGGCCTTCCACGAGGCCGGCGCCTCCGGCGGCGCCTTCGCCTCCCTGTTCACCTGCGGCATCGCCCTGCCACACCTCGTCGCCGCCGGCGACGAAGCGCAGATCGGCAAGTGGGTTGCCCCGACCCTCGCGGGTGAGCTCGTCGGCTCCCTCGCGATCACCGAACCCGGCGGCGGCTCCGACGTCGGGCACCTGACCACCACCGCCGTCCGCGACGGCGATCACTACATCGTCGACGGCGCCAAGACCTACATCACCTCCGGCTGCCGCGCCGATTTCGTCGTCACCGCTGTGCGCACCGGCGGCCCCGGTGCCGCCGGTGTCTCGCTGCTCGTGATCGAAAAGGGCACACCGGGTTTCACCGTCTCGCGCAAGCTGGACAAGATGGGCTGGCGTGCCTCCGACACTGCGGAACTGTCGTTCGCCGGTGTGCGCGTGCCGGTCTCGAATCTCGTCGGAGCCGAGAACAGCGGCTTCGCGCAGATCGCGCAGGCGTTCGTCGCCGAGCGGATCGCCCTCGCCGCCCAGGCCTACTC
Organism: Rhodococcus sp. DMF-1; assembly: GCF_021441945.1. Lineage (NCBI taxonomy): Bacteria > Bacillati > Actinomycetota > Actinomycetes > Mycobacteriales > Nocardiaceae > Rhodococcus > Rhodococcus sp. DMF-1. The sequence continues at coordinate 2,830,399 of NZ_CP090442.1, read as the reverse complement.
GAGCGCGCAGCGGTGCCTGGATCTGACCGTGTCCTGGTGCCGGGACCGCGAGACGTTCGGCCGGCCCCTGATCTCCCGGCAGTCGGTACAGCGCACCCTCGCCGAGATGGCACGGCGCATCGACGTCGCGCGGGTGTACGGCCGGCGGGTCGTCGAGCGATCCCTCGTCGGTGACGGCGACCTCGTCGCCGAGGTGTGCTTCGCCAAGAACACCGCCGTCGAGGCCGGGGAGTGGGTCGCACACCAGGCCGTGCAGCTCTTCGGCGGCCTCGGCTACATGGCCGAGTCCGAGGTCGAACGACAGTACCGCGACATGCGCATCCTCGGCATCGGCGGCGGCACCACCGAGATCCTCACCGAACTTGCCGCGAAACGATTGGGGTACACCGCGTGAGCATCCTGCAGACGACCGTCGACCCGTCCTCGGCGGAGTACGCCGCCGCGGCCGAGGCGATGGCCGCCCAGCTGGCAGAGCTCGAAGCCGAACACGCCAAGGCCCTCGCCGGCGGCGGGGAGAAGTACGTCCGACGGCACCACGAACGCGGCAAGCTGCTGCCACGCGAACGGATCGAACTGCTCCTCGACCCCGATTCGCCGTTCCTCGAGCTGTCCCCGCTCGCCGCCTGGGGCACCGAGTTCCCGGTCGGCGGCAGCACCGTCACCGGAATCGGCGTCGTCGAGGGCGTCGAATGCCTGATCGTCGCCAACGACCCCACCGTCCGCGGCGGCACGAGCAACCCGTGGACGCTGCGAAAGGGATTCCGCGCCAACGACATCGCGATGCAGAACCGGCTGCCGGTCATCTCCCTCGTCGAGTCGGGCGGCGCCGACCTCCCCACCCAGAAGGAGGTGTTCATCCCCGGCGGGCGCATGTTCCGCGACCTGACACAGCTGTCCGCCGCCGGGATCCCGACCATTGCCCTGGTGTTCGGCAATTCCACCGCGGGTGGCGCCTACATCCCGGGCATGTCGGACCACGTGGTGATGATCGAGAAGCGGTCGAAGGTGTTCCTCGCCGGGCCGCCCCTGGTGAAGATGGCCACGGGCGAGGAATCCGACGACGAATCCCTCGGCGGCGCGGAAATGCACGCCCGCACCTCCGGCCTGGCCGACTACTACGCGGTCGACGAACCCGACGCGATCCGGATCGGCCGGGGCATCGTCCGTCGTCTGAACTGGCGCAAGCAGGGCCCCGAACCCCACCCGGAGGTACGCGAGCCCCGCCACGATCCCGAGGAACTGCTCGGCATCGTGCCCGCCGACCTCAAGGTGCCGTTCGACCCGCGCGAGGTGATCGCCCGCATCGTCGACGACTCCGACTTCGACGAGTTCAAGCCGCTGTACGGGTCGTCGCTCGTCACCGGCTGGGCCCGTCTGCACGGCTACCCGGTGGGAATCCTCGCCAACGCCCGCGGCGTGCTGTTCAGCGAGGAATCCCAGAAGGCCACCCAGTTCATCCAGCTCGCCAACCGTGCGAACACGCCACTGCTGTTCCTGCACAACACCACCGGCTACATGGTCGGCCGCGAGTACGAGGAACGCGGCATGATCAAGCACGGTTCGATGATGATCAACGCCGTCTCCAATTCGACGGTGCCGCACATCTCGATCCTGCTCGGCGCCTCCTACGGGGCCGGCCACTACGGGATGTGCGGCCGCGCCTTCGACCCGCGGTTCCTGTTCGCCTGGCCCAGCGCCAAGTCCGCGGTGATGGGCGGCGCACAGCTCGCGGGCGTCATCTCCATCGTCGGACGGGCCGCTGCCGAGGCGCGCGGTCAGGCGTTCGACGAGGCCGCCGACGAGGCGATGCGCGCGGCGATCGAGAACCAGATCGAGGCGGAGTCGCTGCCGATGTTCCTGTCCGGCCGGCTCTACGACGACGGGGTCATCGACCCGCGCGACACCCGCACCGTGGTGGGGATGTGCCTGTCGGCCATCGCCAACGCGCCGATCGAGGGCACCGACAGCTTCGGTGTCTTCCGGATGTGAGGCAGCAGTGAACCGTTCCGACACCGTCACCACCGTGCTCGTCGCCAATCGCGGCGAGATCGCCCGCCGGGTGTTCGCCTCCTGCCGGCGGGCCGGCCTCGGCACCGTCGCCGTGTTCTCCGACGCGGACGCCGACAGCCCGCACGTCACCGAGGCCGACGTCGCGGTGCACCTGCCCGGCACTGCCCCCGCCGACACGTACCTCCGCGGCGAGGCGATCATCGCGGCTGCCCGCACGGCGGGGGCCGACGCGATCCACCCGGGGTACGGGTTTCTCTCGGAGAACGCCGAATTCGCGAGGGCGGTCCTCGACGCGGGACTGACCTGGATCGGGCCGGACCCGGACTCCATCGCCCGGATGGGTTCGAAGGTCGAGGCCAAGAAGATCATGGCCGACGCCGGCGTGCCGGTGCTGGCCGAGCTGGACCCGGCCGCGGTGACCGCGGCCGACCTGCCCGTGCTGATCAAGGCCTCCGCCGGGGGCGGCGGCCGCGGCATGCGGGTCGTCCGCGACCTGGCCGAACTGTCCGACCAGCTCGCCGCGGCCCGACGTGAGGCACAGTCCGCATTCGGCGACCCGACGGTGTTCTGCGAGCGCTACCTCGAAACGGGGCGGCACATCGAAGTGCAGGTCCTCGCGGACCGGCACGGGACCGTGTGGGCGGTGGGGGAGCGCGAATGCTCGATCCAGCGGCGGCATCAGAAGGTGGTCGAGGAGGCCCCGTCGCCGCTCGTCGACGCCACCCCCGGCATGCGGGAGCGGCTGTTCGAGGCGGCCCGGCGCGCCGCGCACGCCATCGACTACGAGGGCGCCGGGACGGTCGAGTTCCTCGCGACCGGGGCGAGCGAAGCGACGGGAAATGTCGCCGGGGCGAGCGAAGCGACGGGAAATGTCGCCGGGGCGAGCGAAGCGACGGGAAATGTCGCCGGGGCGAGCGAAGCGACGGGAAATGTCGCCGGGGCGAGCGAAGCGACGGGAAATGTCGCCGGGGCGAGCGAAGCGACGGGAAATGTCGCCGGGGCGAGCGAAGCGACGGGAAATGTCGCCGGGGCGAGCGAAGCGACGGGAAATGTCGCCGGGGCGAGCGAAGCGACGGGAAATGTCACTGCCGGAGGTGAGTTCTTCTTCCTCGAGATGAACACCCGGCTGCAGGTCGAGCACCCGGTCACCGAGTGCACCACCGGGCTCGACCTCGTCGACCTGCAGCTCCAGATCGCTGCCGGCGGCCGTCTCGATCCCGAACCCCCTCCGGCGAGCGGACATTCGATCGAGGTGCGGCTCTACGCGGAGGACCCCGCCGAGGACTGGCGGCCGCAGTCCGGCACGGTGCACCGCCTCGCCCTGCCCGGTCGCGTCTCCGAGTTCGAGGTGCTGCCCGGGCCCGGGCTGCGTCTGGACGCCGGCGTCGAGGACGGCTCGGTGGTGGGCGTGCACTACGACCCGATGCTCGCCAAGGTGATCGCCTACGCCCCGACCCGGGACCGCGCGGCCCGCATGCTCGCGACGTCGCTCACCCGTGCCGAGGTGCACGGCCTGCGCACCAACCGGGACCTGCTCGTGAACGTGCTCCGGCATCCCGAGTTCCTGGCCGGCAACACCGACACCGCCTTCTTCGACACACACGGGCTCGCCACGCTCGCCGCACCCCTCGCCGACGCCGCCGCCGAGTCGCTGTCCGCGCTCGCCGCGGCCCTGGCCGACGCCGCCGCTCGTCGTGCGACGGCGACGGTCGGCCGCGGCCTGCCGAGCGGCTGGCGCAACCTGCCGTCGCAGCCACAGGTCAAGCGGTACGACGGCGACCACGGTGAACACGAGGTGCGGTACCGGCTCACCCGGCACGGCCTGGTCGCCGACGGCCATCCGGGCATCGTCCTCGTCGCACACACCGAGCGCCGGGTGGTGCTCGCGATCGACGGCGCGCAGCGGCAGTTCCACGTCGCGCGCTACGGCGACACGGTGCACGTGGACTCCTCGCTCGGTCCGGTGCGGTTGCGAGCGATCCCGCGGTTCGTCGAACCCTCGGCCCATGTCGCCGCGGGGTCGCTGCTCGCGCCGATGCCCGGGTCGGTGATCCGGATCGGGGCAACGGTCGGCGACGCGGTCGACGCGGGGCAACCGGTCCTGTGGCTCGAGGCGATGAAGATGGAACACATCGTCAAGGCCCCCGCCGCGGGCGTGCTCACCGAACTGCCCGTGGCCGTCGGCACCCAGGTCGAACTGGGCGCCGTGCTGGCCGTCGTCACCCCCACCGAGTCCACCGACACCCAGGAGAAGTGATGAGCGTCATCGAAACCGACGAGCAGAAGCAGCTGCGGGCTGCGGTCGCGGGCCTGGCCAAGCGCTACAACTACACCGACTACGTGCTGCCGAAGGCCCGCAAGGGCGAACCGCTGACCGAGCTGTGGCGGGAGGCCGCCGGGCTCGGATTCCTGGGCGTGAACCTGCCGGAGGAATTCGGCGGCGGCGGGGCCGGCATCTACGAACTCGCCCTGGTGCAGGAGGAACTCGCCGCGCAGGGCTGCGGGCTGCTGCTGGTGGTCGTCTCGCCCGCCATCTGCGGCACCATCATCGCCAAGTTCGGCACCGACGAGCAGAAGCAGCGCTGGCTGCCCGGGCTCGCCGACGGCTCGAAGATCATGGCGTTCGGCATCACCGAGCCCGATGCCGGGTCCAATTCGCACCAGATCACCACCGTCGCGCGCCGCGACGGCGAGGACTGGATCCTCCACGGCAGCAAGATCTACATCTCCGGCGTGGACCAGGCCGACGCGGTGCTCGTCGTCGCCCGCACCGAGGACGCGAAGAGCGGGAAGCTGCGGCCGGCGCTGTTCATCGTCCCGACCGATGCCGAGAACTTCGTCAAGACGCCGATGGAGATGGACATCGTCGAGCCGGACCATCAGTTCACCCTGTTCCTCGACGACGTGCGACTGCCGGCGGACGCGCTGGTGGGGGAGCCGGACGCGGCGCTGATGCAGTTGTTCGCGGGCCTGAATCCGGAGCGGATCCTCGGCGCGGCGATGGCCGTCGGGATGGGCCGCTACGCCCTGGACGCCGCGGTGCGGTACGCCAACGAACGCACCGTGTGGAAGTCGCCGATCGGGGCTCACCAGGGCATCGCCCACCCGCTCGCCCAGTGCAAGATCGAGCTCGAGCTGGCGAAGCTGATGATGCAGAAGGCGGCGGTGCTGTACGACAGCGGCGACGACTTCGGTGCTGCCGAGGCCGCGAACATGGCCAAGTACGCCGCGGCCGAGGCCAGCATCAAGTCGCTCGACCAGGCGATCCAGACCCACGGCGGGGGCGGGCTCACCCGGGAGTACGGGCTGGCCGCGATGCTCGGCGCGGCGCGCATCGCACGGGTGGCGCCGGTGAGCCGGGAGATGATCCTCAACTTCGTGTCCCAGCATTCGCTGGGTCTGCCCCGGTCGTACTGAGGGGAGCGCCGGTGTCCGAGACGTTCGTCCGGTACGAGGTGAGCGAGGGATTCGCCACCCTCACTCTCGACTCGCCGCACAACCGCAATGCGATCTCCGCCAGGCTCGTCGCGCAGCTCCGGCAGGGACTTGCCGACGCGGCCGCCGACGACGGGGTCCGCGCCGTCGTGCTCACCCACGAGGGCGGCACCTTCTGCGCCGGGGCCGACCTGAGCGAGGCGAGCACCGCGGAGGGCGGCGTCGCCGCGGCGGCCGCCGCCCGGACCCGGGAGATGACGGCGGTGCTGCGTTCGATCCTGGAGCTGCCCAAACCGGTGATCGGGCGGATCGACGGGCACGTGCGCGCCGGCGGCATGGGGTTGGTCGGCGCGTGCGATCTCGCCGTCGCCGGGCCCCGGTCGACGTTCGCGCTGACCGAGGCCCGGCTGGGCCTGGCCGCGTCGATCATCTCGCTGACGGTGCTGCCGCGGCTCACCTCCCGCGCCGCGAGCCGCTACTTCCTCACCGGGGAGCGGTTCGGGCCGGAGGTCGCGGCGGCGATCGGCCTGGTCACCGTGGAGACCGACGATCCGCGGGCCGCGGTGGCGGAGATCCTCGCCCAGCTGCGGGAGTGTTCCCCGCAGGGGCTGGGCGAATCCAAGCGGCTGACCACGATGCGGATGCTCGCCGACTTCGATCGGTACGGCGACGCGCTGGCGGAGCAGTCGGCGCGGCTGTTCGGCTCGCCGGAGGCGGTCGAGGGGATGACCGCGTTCCTGCAGAAGCGGCCGCCGGCGTGGAGCCGTCCGTGAGGGACGGTCCGCCGCCCCGGCCGGGACGTGCCCGAGACCTGCCGGGCGCGCGCGTGCGGGCGGTCGTCGGCGGCACCCGTCCCGGGCACCTCACGTGGACGGTCACCCTCCGCGAGCCGGCGCGCCGGTCTGCCTAATCTGATCGCCATGAGCAGCCCGTCCCCGGACACCCGCCGTCGCGGCGAGCAGGAACGCAGCCGCGCCACCCGCAAGCGGATCCTCGACGCGGCGGTGGCCGTGCTGGTCGAGCACGGCTACTCCAACGCCACCACGGTGCGCATCCAGCAGGCTGCCGGCGTGTCCCGCGGACGGCTGCTGCACCACTACCCGTCGCGGGACGCCCTGCTCGTCGCCGCCGTGCACCACCTCGCCGCCCAGGGCGTCCAGGGCCTCGACGGCGACCATCCCTGGCCCGCCGACCCGGTCGAACGTATCGCCGTCGCGGTCGATCGGATGTGGTGGAACTTCCGGCAGCCGTACTTCTGGGCCTCGATGGAGCTGTGGCTCGCCGCGCGCGGCCACGAGGAACTCCGGGCCGAGCTGCTGCCGCTCGAACGAATCCTGGGCCGGATGATCAAGGAGCAGACGACCGCGAACTTCGGTCCGGAGATCGCCAACCGCCCCCGGTTCGTCGAGGTGCGCGACCTGATCTATCAGGCGATGCGCGGGGCGGCCCTCGGGTACGCCATCGACCCGCGCGACCCGCTGACCGAACCCCAGCTGGCGGTGTGGCGCCGCCAGATGGAACGGGTCCTGGTGGACGACGAACCCGGGGATTCCGCCGCCGGGGGTGCGCTGCGATGACCCGCCAGCCCAAACAGGATCGGAGCCGGGCCACACGCCGCCGGCTGCTCGAGGCGAGCATCGACTGCCTCGCGGAGCTGGGATGGGGCGCGACCACCGTGGGCGTCGTCGCCGAACGGGCGGGAGTCTCCCGCGGCGCCGCGCAGCACCACTTCCCGACCCGGGAGGACCTGATCACCGCGGCGCTCGAGTTCATGTTCGACAGCCGCATGGACCTCGCCCGCCGCGAGCCCGTCGACATGCCCGTCGGCGCGGCCCGCACCGAGGCGGTGGTGCGCCGGCTCGTCGACTACTACACCGGCAGCCTGTTCAAGGCGGCGCTGCAGGTGTGGACGGCCGCGGCGGCCGATCCGGAACTGCGGGCCCGCATCGTCCCCCTGGAGGAACGCTTCGGCCGCGTCGCCCACCGGGTCGCCGTCGAGCAGCTCGGCGTGGACGAGGTCGACCCGACGGTGCACCGCATGGTGCAGGCGACCCTCGACCTCGCGCGCGGGCTCGGCCTCGCCGACGTCCTCACCGACGACTCGCGGCGTCGGGCCGAGATCGTGCGGCACTGGGCCGCGCAGCTGGACACGGTGCTCGACGCGGCCCGGCAGCGTTCGGCGGCGCAGCACCCGGCCGGTTAGGTTGGTGTCATGCCTCCCAAGCTGGCCACGGTCGCGGTCCTCGGGCTCGCCGGTGCCGTCGTCGCCGGATGTGGTTCGGATGCGGCCGAGGCCCCGGCGCCGGGCGCGGCGCCCACGCCGCAGGTGACCGAGCCGGGCCCGTTCTTCGGTGCGTGCGGGTCGGTCACCGACGACGAGGTGGCCCGGGCCTTCGGGCTGGGGTCGTTCGCACAGGTCACCCGCAACTCGGTGGGGTGCGAATGGGAGCTGGTCGGGGCGGGCGGCCCGAGCGTGACGTTCTCCTGGTACCGCGGCAGTCCGATCGGCCGCGAACGGGCCGGCTCCGACCTGATCGGCCGGCCCGCGATCGACGTGGAGATCGACGGCAGACCCGGCTTCCAGGGCTCGGCGCAGAACGACGTCGGGCAGACCGTGCTGTGCGAGATCGGCGTGCAATTCGGCGGTGACTTCGTGCACTGGTCCGTGACGTACGGACCCTTCACCCCGGCCGCGGACGCGTGCGTGGTGGCCCGCGACCTGGCCGAGCTCAGCGCGGAAAGGGCACAGGAGTGACGCGGACGAAGCGGGCGGCGGCGCTGCCGGTGGCGCTGGCCCTGGTTGCGGCGCTCGCCGGGTGCGGCAGCACGATCGAGGGGCAGGCGGTGCCGCAGGGGGCCGGATCGGGTGGTGCCTCCGCCGAGTTCACCCGCCTGCTCACCGAATGCGACGCCGTCACCGACGAGCAGATCGCGGAGGCGGTCGGCGTGGAGGCGATCGAGCGAGGCTTCTTCGGGGCGATCTGCCGGTGGGACACCGCGGGCTCGGCGAAGGTCACCTTCAACTGGTTCGAGACCGGTTCCCTGGACACCGAGCGGGGGACGGCGCAACGGCTGGGATACACGGTGGAGAACACGACCGTGGAGGGTCGGCGGGCGGTGCTGATGCGCCCGCCCGACGACCCGGCGTCCTGCGGGATCTCGGCGGGAGCGTCCACGACGGGGATCTTCGGCTGGTGGGTGCAGTACGCCCCCGGCTCGCAGTCCCCGGATCCGTGTGCGGCGGCCGTCACGCTGGCCCGACTGACCCTCGACCTCAGCAGTTGAGCGGCGGCGGACCCCCGCGGCTCGCTTTGACCTTGCGCCGCGCCGCCGGGTATCGTTGTGGGTCGTGTCCGGCATGCCCGGGCCGATCTGTGTGCCTATGCGAGGTAGTGCCGTGCGCGCGGTCTGTGGAATCTCCGCAGGAGCGAGCCCCCGGCTGCCTGTGTGGGGGTACGCGACACGCCCGACCTCGTGTGCACACGAGGGGTGGGTGCGGGGCAGCAGCTCTCTTGCCCCAACCGATGGATCCCTAATTTCAGAACAGCCAAGGTTGCTCGTGCGAGCAGTCTTCAGACAACGAGAAAGCCGGTAGATGCCAACCATCAATCAGCTGGTCCGCAAGGGCCGCCGCGACAAGGCCGCCAAGGTCAAGACCGCGGCCCTCAAGGGCAGCCCGCAGCGTCGCGGCGTGTGCACTCGCGTGTACACCACCACCCCGAAGAAGCCGAACTCGGCGCTCCGGAAGGTCGCCCGCGTGCGTCTGACCAGCTCCGTCGAGGTCACCGCCTACATCCCGGGTGAGGGTCACAACCTGCAGGAGCACTCGATGGTGCTCGTGCGCGGTGGTCGTGTGAAGGACCTCCCCGGTGTCCGCTACAAGATCATCCGCGGTTCGCTCGACACCCAGGGTGTCAAGAACCGCAAGCAGGCGCGCAGCCGCTACGGCGCGAAGAAGGAGAAGGGCTGATGCCACGTAAGGGTCCCGCTCCGAAGCGTCCCCTGATCGCCGACCCGGTCTACGGGTCGCCGCTGGTCACCCAGCTGGTCAACAAGATCCTGCTGGACGGCAAGAAGTCCACCGCCGAGCGCATCGTCTACGAGGCACTCGAGCGGGCGCGCGAGAAGACCGGCACCGATCCGGTCGTCACCCTCAAGCGCGCGCTGGACAACGTCAAGCCCGCTCTCGAGGTGCGCAGCCGCCGTGTCGGTGGCGCCACCTACCAGGTGCCGGTCGAGGTTCGTCCCGGCCGGTCGACCACCCTCGCGCTGCGGTGGCTGGTCACCTTCTCGCGTCAGCGTCGTGAGAAGACGATGGTCGAGCGTCTCGCGAACGAGCTCCTCGACGCCAGCAACGGCCTGGGTGCGTCCGTGAAGCGTCGCGAGGACACCCACAAGATGGCCGAGGCCAACAAGGCGTTCGCGCACTACCGCTGGTGAGTCGCCGCCGGCCGGGAGGATCCGGTGCTACCGACATCCTCCCGGCCGGCCGCTCGCACAACTGTGTCGGTCCCTCAAGGCCGGCTGAACATCCGAGAACACTGGTCCGCACCCTAGGACCGACACGAGCTACGAGCGGGGTTACCTGTGGCACAGGAAGTGCTGACCGACCTGAACAAGGTCCGCAACATCGGCATCATGGCGCACATCGATGCCGGCAAGACCACGACGACCGAGCGCATCCTCTTCTACACCGGTGTGAACTACAAGATCGGTGAGACCCACGACGGTGCGTCGACCACCGACTGGATGGAGCAGGAGAAGGAACGCGGCATCACCATCACCTCCGCCGCGGTGACCTGCTTCTGGAACAAGAACCAGATCAACATCATCGACACCCCCGGCCACGTCGACTTCACGGTCGAGGTCGAGCGGTCGCTGCGCGTCCTCGACGGCGCGGTCGCCGTGTTCGACGGCAAGGAGGGCGTCGAGCCGCAGTCCGAGCAGGTCTGGCGGCAGGCTGCCAAGTACGACGTTCCGCGCATCTGCTTCGTCAACAAGATGGACAAGATGGGCGCGGACTTCTACTTCACGGTCCAGACCATCATCGACCGTCTCGGCGCCAAGCCGCTCGTGCTGCAGCTGCCGATCGGTGCCGAGGACGCGTTCGACGGCGTCGTCGACCTGGTCGAGATGAAGGCCTACACGTGGCGTGGCACCGTCGAGATCGGTGCCGAGCCGACCGTCGAGGAGATCCCTGCGGACCTGGCCGACAAGGCCGCCGAGTACCGCGAGAAGCTGCTCGAGACCGTCGCCGAGAGCGACGAAGAGCTCATGGAGAAGTACTTCGGTGGCGAGGAACTGACCGTCGCCGAGATCAAGGGCGCCATCCGGAAGCTGACCGTCGCCTCCGAGCTGTACCCGGTGCTGTGCGGGTCCGCGTTCAAGAACAAGGGCATCCAGCCCATGCTCGACGCGGTCATCGACTACCTGCCGAACCCGCTCGACATCGGCGAGGTCGAGGGCCACAAGCTCGGTGACGAGGAGGAGGCCCTCACCCGCAAGCCGAGCAAGGACGAGCCCTTCTCCGCGCTGGCATTCAAGATCGCCGCGCACCCGTTCTTCGGCAAGCTGACCTTCGTGCGCGTGTACTCCGGCCGCATCGAGCCGGGCGCCCAGGTGCTCAACGCCACCAAGGGCAAGAAGGAGCGCATCGGCAAGCTGTTCCAGATGCACGCCAACAAGGAGAACCCGGTCGACGAGGCGGTGGCCGGCCACATCTACGCGATGATCGGCCTCAAGGACACCACGACCGGCGACACCCTGTGCGCGCAGGACGCCCCGATCGTGCTCGAGTCCATGACCTTCCCGGATCCGGTCATCCAGGTCTCCATCGAGCCGAAGACCAAGTCCGACCAGGAGAAGCTGGGCACCGCGATCCAGAAGCTGGCCGAGGAGGATCCCACCTTCTCCGTCGAGCTGGACGAGGAGACCGGCCAGACCGTCATCGGCGGCATGGGCGAGCTCCACCTCGACATCCTCGTCGACCGGATGCGTCGCGAGTTCAAGGTCGAGGCCAACGTCGGCAAGCCGCAGGTGGCGTACCGCGAGACCATCACCAAGCGGGTCGAGAAGCTCGAGTTCACGCACAAGAAGCAGACCGGTGGTTCCGGCCAGTTCGCGAAGGTCATCATCGCCCTCGAGCCGTTCGTGGGCGAGGACGGCGCGACCTACGAGTTCGAGAACAAGGTCACCGGTGGCCGCGTGCCGCGCGAGTACATCCCCTCGGTGGACGCCGGCGCGCAGGACGCCATGCAGTACGGCGTGCTCGCCGGGTATCCGCTGGTGAACGTCAAGGTCACCCTGCTCGACGGCGCCTACCACGACGTGGACTCGTCGGAAATGGCGTTCAAGATCGCCGGTTCGCAGGCCCTGAAGGAGGCTGCGCGCAAAGCTGCGCCGGTCATCCTCGAGCCGCTCATGGCTGTCGAGGTCACCACCCCCGAGGACTACATGGGTGAAGTGATCGGCGACCTCAACTCCCGCCGTGGCCAGATCCAGGCCATGGAGGAACGCAGTGGTGCCCGTGTCGTGAAGGCGCTGGTTCCGCTCTCGGAGATGTTCGGTTACATCGGGGACCTGCGGTCGAAGACCCAGGGTCGCGCGAACTTCTCCATGGTGTTCGATTCCTACGCTGAGGTTCCGTCGAACGTCTCGAAGGAAATCATCGCCAAGGCGACCGGCGAGTAACCTCGGTTGCAGAACCGGTCGGCTGCACGACCAAGTAAGTAACAAAACCGCACTGCTGCATACTGCAAGCAACAACAGTCCAGGAGGACCCTCAAGTGGCGAAGGCGAAGTTCGAGCGGACCAAGCCGCACGTGAACATCGGCACCATCGGTCACGTCGACCACGGCAAGACCACCACCACGGCTGCCATCACCAAGGTGCTCGCCGACAAGTACCCGGACCTGAACGAGAGCTTCGCGTTCGACCAGATCGACAAGGCTCCGGAGGAGAAGGCTCGTGGTATCACGATCAACATCTCCCACGTCGAGTACCAGACCGAGAAGCGCCACTACGCGCACGTCGACGCCCCGGGTCACGCCGACTACATCAAGAACATGATCACCGGTGCGGCTCAGATGGACGGCGCGATCCTGGTCGTGGCCGCCACCGACGGCCCGATGCCGCAGACTCGCGAGCACGTGCTGCTCGCCCGTCAGGTCGGTGTGCCCTACATCCTGGTCGCCCTGAACAAGGCCGACATGGTCGACGACGAGGAGATCCTCGAGCTCGTCGAGATGGAGGTCCGCGAGCTGCTGGCCGCCCAGGAGTTCGACGAGAACGCCCCGGTCATCCCGATCTCGGCGCTCAAGGCGCTCGAGGGCGACGAGAAGTGGGTCAAGTCCATCGAGGACCTGATGGACGCCGTCGACGAGTCCATCCCGGACCCGGTCCGTGAGACCGACAAGCCGTTCCTCATGCCCGTCGAGGACGTCTTCACCATCACCGGTCGTGGCACGGTCGTCACCGGCCGCATCGAGCGCGGTGTCATCAACGTGAACGAGGAGGTCGAGATCGTCGGTATCCGCCCGACCTCGACCAAGACCACGGTCACCGGCATCGAGATGTTCCGCAAGCTGCTCGACCAGGGCCAGGCCGGCGACAACGTCGGTCTGCTGGTCCGCGGCATCAAGCGCGAGGACGTCGAGCGCGGCCAGGTCGTCGTGAAGCCGGGCACCACCACTCCGCACACGGAGTTCGAGGGCCAGGCGTACATCCTCAACAAGGAGGAGGGCGGCCGCCACACGCCGTTCTTCAACAACTACCGTCCGCAGTTCTACTTCCGTACCACGGACGTGACGGGCGTTGTGACCCTTCCCGAGGGCACCGAGATGGTCATGCCGGGCGACAACACCGAGATGTCGGTCGTCCTGATCCAGCCGGTCGCCATGGACGAGGGCCTGCGCTTCGCGATCCGCGAGGGTGGCCGCACCGTCGGCGCCGGTCGCGTCACGAAGATCATCAAGTAGGCACCGCCTACGCGATCATCAAGTAGGCACCGCCTACGCGATCATCAAGTGAGCTAGTTCTCGCTGACGTCGGACGGCGTCCATCCCTCGGGGTGGGCGCCGTTCGGCGTTTCCGGGATCGAGCGGAAGTATCGCCGAGTCCGACGAGGTGAGCGGCACATTCGCTCGGCTCGGTGGGCGGCCCGGGAGACGACCGACCGGGCTACGCGGCCGGTTCGGGGTGAGCCGGATCCAGGTGCAGCAGGACCTGCGTCGCCACCCGGGCCCCGCCCAGGGCGCGAGCGGCCCGCTCGGCGGTTTCCTCGGCACGGGCGGTGAAGTCGGCGACGTCGATGTTCGGGTCCGCGTACACCGTGATCGACAGGGTCGGCAAGTGGCGTTCGACGACGGCCCGGCTGCGGGTGGCCCGCACACCGGGCAGGGCCGCCAGTTCGCCGGCGACACCGTCGGCCACCGGTCCGAGTTCCACGGCCAGAGTGGCCTCGGTGACCTCGTCGTACAGCTGCACCCGCGACGTCCGGCGCCGGGAGAAGTTGACCGCCAGGAGCACGATCCCGATCGTCACGCCCACGGCCACGGCGGTCCACAGCGCCCCCTCCCACCAGGACTGGTCGGGGACGTCGATGATGCGGGGGCGGTCCAGGCGGGCCAGCCATTCGCGGGCGAAACGCACCTGCCAGACCCAGGCCAGGGCGAACGCCCCGGCGCCGAGCAGCGCGGCGCCCACGGCGAACGTGAGCAAGCGGTTGACCAGGACGGTGCGCAGCTTCATCGTGCCGTCCTCGGTCGGTGCACCTGCACCACGAGCGTGATCGGCTCGGCGAGCAGTGCCAGGTTCGGGGCCACCGCGCCCCGGACCGCGGCGACCAGATCGGCGGTCGACTCCTCACCCGACCCCACGATGCTGACCAGCGCGCGACGGCGATCGACGACGGTGCGGGCCGTGTGCACTCCGGGCAGTGTCGACGCGTGGGCGCTGCACATCCGGGCCAGGTCGGTTCGGCGCATCCACACCGTGGGGACCGGTCCGGAGACCTGCAGCGGCACGTGCGTGCGGCGACGCGGCTTGACGGCCACCACCACGAGCACGACCCCCAGCAGGACCAGGGTCGCGGCGACGGGTGCGATCCAGCTCTGCCAGTGCAGCCGGCCGAACCACTCGAAGGAGTTGCGCAGCCACGGTGCGCCCGCGTACGTGCCGCGGACGATGAGCAGTTCCCGGGCCGCGGCGAACGCGAGCGCGAGTGCCCCCACGGCGATGAGCGCGGCCGCCGGCGCCGCGGCCGGGTGGGCGAGGGGCGGCAACGGCGCGACGACCGGGACCGGAGCCCGGTACTCGGTCCGGGCGACGATGTCGGCCTCGGTGTACTCGACCGGCACCGACGGTTCGTTGCGCTCGGCCGGCTCCGCGACGGACGTCGCGGCGACGAGGACGTTGAGTTCGTGCACCGGCAGACCGGTCAGCTCGTGGAGTTGACGGTCGACGGCGTCGTGCACCCGCCGGGTGAGGGCGGCGGCGTCGTAGGGCCATTCGGCCGCGATGTACAGGTTGACCGCGACGGCGCCGCCGCCGGTGGTGACGTCGGCGCGGGGCAGGTCCCGCCCGGTGAACAGGCTGAGTCCGCCGCGCTGGCGGGTCACCCCGGGCACCTGGAGTGCGGCGGCCGCGGCGATCCGCTCGACGGCGCGGTCCTTGATCACCAGCTGTCCGCGGTGCCCGACGGGGTCGACCGTCTCGGGGGCGACGGCGTCGGCGCCGGCCCGGGACGGCAGGGTCTCCGGCTCGGTGGGCGTGGAGTCAGCCACGGCCCCGGCTCCGCAGCAGGGCGCCCAGGTCGAGGAGGCCGTCCCGGTGGGCGCCGATCACCATGCCGACGGCGCCGAGCAGGATGCCGAACAGCAGACCGCTGAAGCCGCCGAGGATGCCGGCGAGGGCGAGGAGCAGGCCCGCCAGGAGTCCGACGGCGGTGTTGCTGACAGGGGTGTGGTTCATGGGGTCACCTCACTGGTCGGGTGCTCACCGTCGGGCGACGGGATCCGCAGGTCTTCGATGGTCACGTCGACGGGGACGCCGACCAGCGGCCCGAGCCGGTCCCGGACCGCGGCCGCGACGGCGTACAGGTCGGCCGGGTACTCGACGACGATGTGGACCGCGCACGTGTCCGCACCGAGGCGGATCCCGGTGACACGCCGGCCCGGCAGATATGTCGCGACCTCGCCGAAGGCTCCGCCGTGCAGGTCGGCGACGCCGGGCACCTCGAGGGCGGCGGCCGCGGCCAGTTCTGCGGGCTCGGCGGGAGTGGTCACTGGACGCGGGGTTTCAGGTCGTCGGCGACGCCCGTGGCCTCGTCGAACAGCACGACGTCGAAGACGGTGATGTTGACTTCGGTGACCTCGAGGCCGGTCATCCGTTCGACGGCGGCGATCACGTTGTGGCGGATCGCGACCGCGAGTTCGTGCAGGGCCACGCCGTATTCGGCGACGATGCCGATGTCGATCGCGGCCTGTTTCTCCCCGACCTCCACGGCGACGCCCTGGCCGTGGTTGATCCGCGCGCCGGGGATGCGGTCCCGCAGCGCCCCGACCACTCGTGCGGTGCCGGCGCCGACGTCGTAGACACCGCTGATCTCGCGGGTCGCGATTCCGGCGATCTTCGCCACGACCGCGTCGGCGATGATGGTGCGCCCCTGGGTGTCGACCGGCCCCGGAGCGATTCCGCTGCCGAACTGCACGCGGCTGATGCCTGCGCCGCTGTCGCTGGTCATGGGGGCTCCTCGTCGGCCTGCCGGATGAAGTTCTGTCCCTTCCGACTCTAGTAACTCCCGGCGGGTACGGGGTGCGCGGCTCGCGCGAAGGACGCCCTGTCCGGGAATCCCCGGATTTGGTAAAACAGTTGCACGGATTGTGGTGGCGTGGGTCACTGCCGGAGGAGAGGGCGCAGCGGGTGGGTGTGACGGGAGTACAGCGGATCGTCGTGGTCGGGGCCGGACTGGCGGGGGTGCGCGCCGCCGAGGAACTGCGTCGCGGCGAATTCGACGGGGAGCTCGTCCTGATCGGCGACGAACCGCACCTGCCCTACGACCGGCCGCCGCTGTCGAAGGAGGTCGTCCGGGGCGGCACCGACGACACCACGCTGCGGCCCCGGGAGTTCTTCGACGAACAGCGCATCGAGCTGCGGCTGGGCGTGCGGGCGCGGGAGCTCGACCCCGCGACCCGCACCCTCGCCCTGTCCGACGGGCAGAGCGTCGGCTTCGACGAGCTGATCATCGCCACCGGACTGCGGCCGAGGCCGCTGCCCGGCACGGACGGGCTCGCCGGAGTGCACGTGCTGCGGTCGTTGGACGACAGCCGGGCCCTGCGCGCGGGGATCGTCCCGGGCGGGCGGGCGCTGATCGTCGGCGCGGGGTTCATCGGGTGCGAGGTCGCGGCGAGCCTGCGGGGGCGGGGCATGGACGTGGTGCTGGTCGAGCCGCAGGCCACCCCGCTCGCGTCCGTGCTCGGCGAGCGGGTGGGCGCGCTGGTCGCCCGGCTGCACACCGAGGAGGGCGTCGAGGTCCGCACGGGCGTCGGGGTGCGGGAAGTACGCGGCGACGGCCGGGTCACCGGGGCAGTCCTCGGTGACGGCACCGAACTCGACGTGGACGTGGTCGTCGTCGGTATCGGCTCGGTGCCGGTCACCGACTGGCTCGACGGTTCGGGCGTGCGCGTGGACGACGGGGTGGTGTGCGACGGCGTGGGCCGCACGTCCGTCCCGCACGTGTGGGCGGTCGGCGACGTCGCGGCATGGGAGGTCTCGGACGGCCGCCGCGCGCGGCTCGAGCACTGGACGAACGCCGGTGAGCAGGCGAAGGTGCTCGCCGGCGCGCTGCTCGGCTCCGGTGTCGATCCGGTCGCGCAGGTGCCGTACTTCTGGAGCGATCAGTACGACGTGAAGATCCAGGCGCTCGGAGCGATCCGGGCCGACGACACCGTGCACGTGGTGCGCGACGACGGCCGCAAGTTCCTCGCCTACTACGAACGCGACGGCCGTCTCACGGGGGTGGTCGGCGCGGGACTGCCCGGGCAGGTGATGAAGATGCGCGGGAAGATCGCCGCGGGCGCACCGATCACGGAGATCCTCGCGCCCACGTCGTAGCCGCCGCGTCGGCGAACGCTAGATTCGTAGGGTGATCGTTGCGCTCATCGACTCGGGTCTCGGCCTGCTGCCGACGTCTGCCTGGCTGCGCCGATTGCGTCCCGAGCTGGACCTGATGCTGTCGATGGACCCGGACGGCGCCCCGTGGGGCCCGAAGCCCGGGGACTGGGTGATCGACCGGGTCGTGCGCACCGCGGAGCGGGCCGTGACCCGGGGTGCCGAGGTGGTCGTCCTGCCGTGCAACACGGCCTCGGTGACCGCGCTCGAGCATGTGCGCGAGGCCCTCGGCGACGAGATCCCGGTGATCGGAACCGTGCCGGCGATCAAGCCGGCCGCCGCGGCGTGCGAGTCGGTGGCGATCTGGGCCACCGCCGCGACCACCGCCAGCCGATACCAGGCCGACCTCGTCGCCCGGTTCGCCGGCGACCGCACGGTGGTGGGGGTGGCCTGTCACGGGCTCGCCGACGCCATCGACCGCGGCGACACCACCGCCGCGGCCACGGCCATCGCGGCGGCGGCGCAGCGCACCCCGCCCGACGTGGGTGGTGTCGTCCTCGGCTGTACCCACTACCCCCTTGTCGCCGACGTCATCGCCGCGCACCTACCGCCCGGGGTACGGCTGTTCGACAGCGCCGAAGCGGTGGCGGCGCAGACGCTGCGGCGCATCGACGCCCTCGGCCGGCCGTGGGCGGGCAGCGGGCGGGTCGAGGTGTTCCTGAGCGGCAGGCCCGGCGAGCTGCCCCCCGGCGCCCTCGGCTACCCGGCGGGCCGGCGGCTCGTCGACGGCATCGGCGACCCGACCGCGGGGCTGCCCGGCGACGAGGCTCCACGCGCCGAGACGCGCTGACCGGCCGTCCCGCTCAGCCCATCCCGGTCATGCCCGCGGCGACGAGGCGCGCGACGCCCCAGAGCTCGTCGGGGGAGGTGCCGTCGAGACCGAACAGCCGGTCGACCGTGGCAGCGGAGAACATGGCCGACACCCACGTCGTCGCGCAGGCCCGCAGGGTGCCCGGTTGTATCGGGCCGGGCACGCTGGCCTGCAGGACCCGCATGGTGGCCTCCTGGAGGGAGGTCCGCAGCCGGCGCAGCGGGACGCGCAGTCCGGGGTGGCTCTCGGCCTCACGCCAGATCACCCGGAGCAGCGAGGAGTGGTGGGTACGCAGGTCGAGGGCGGCGTCGAGGTTGACGAGACTGGCCGCCGGGTCGCCGGGGGAGACGAGGCCGGTGACGTCCTGGATCGGTTCGGCGGGCAGCCGCTCGGCAACGAGTGTCTCGAGGATCGACTCCTTGGTGGGGAAGTAGTAGAAGATCAGTCCCTTGGGTACATCCGCGGCGACGGCGATCGCCGTCGTCGAGGTGGCGTCGAAGCCGTGGGCGGCGAAGAGGGTTTCGGCGGCGTCGAGGATGTGCACGCGCGCGGCGTTGTCCCGCCGGGCGCGACGGCGCGGCGGTTTCGAGCCCGGGGTGCTCATGGCGTTCACCTCCGGGGGCACGGGCGGGAATGTGACGGCGCCAGGGGCGTGGGCGGACGGCGGCATGCCGGCCGTCCGCGGGGTGTGTGACGCGGGGTGTGTGATCAGTGGTGCGTGGCCAGTCCGCCGTGTCCGTGCATCCGGGCGTTCATCGCGGGCAGCGCTGCTACCGCGACGACCACGGTGAGCACGCCCACCACCCAGGCCGTCCAGGATGCACCGCTGTACTCGGTGTAGCCCATGACCCAGGGGGACAGGAACAACAGCACGCCGAGCACACCCATCGCGTAGTCGATCGCTGCCATCGTGGGCCGGACGATCTGCGCGAGTCCGGTCAGCGCGATCAGCACGCCGAGAACGACGAGGGTCCACGTCGTCGTGGTGTCGGTGGTGACCCACAGGGGGGACAGGGCGGTGAAGACGCCCAGGATCACGGCCACGTAGTCCTGTAGCCGGCTGTCGGAGAACATGTCGAGCCTCCTCGTGCGTATCGGGTCCTGCCTTCGGTATAGACCTGATCGACCGGTCGGTCAACGGCCGGGACGTTGCACTGCGATAACACTCGAGCGCAGGTGAGAGGCGGTTTTTACCGGGAAGTGACCGGGCGGGGAATGATCGCCGAGGGCGGCATGTTCCACTAGTTCGTTGCCTTGGTCAACGAACTGTCGACCGTTCCCACGAGTTCCGAGGAGGTCCGATGCCGGAGTCGACGCCGGGTCGCTCCCTGCCACGCCGTCACGGTTTCCTGGCGGTCGGCACGGCCAGCTTCCTGCTCACCGCGTCGTCGTCCGCTCCCTCCCCGCTCTACCCGCTGTACCAGCAGCAGTGGGGCTTCTCGCCGGGGATGCTGACCGCCGTCTTCGCCGTGTACGCCCTGGCCCTGCTCGCCACCCTGCTGACGATCGGCTCGATCTCCGATCACGTCGGCCGCCGGCCCGTGCTGATCGGGGCGCTGCTGCTGCTCGTGGTGAGCATGGGCGTGTTCGTCCTCGCCGACGACGTGGGCTGGCTCGTCCTGGCCCGGGTGCTGCAAGGCCTCGCGGTCGGGGCCGCCACCGGCGCCGTGAGCGCCGCCGTGATCGACCTGCAACCGAGCCCCCGGCTCGGATCCTTCGTCAACAGTGTCGCGCCGTCGCTCGGGCTCGCCCTCGGTGCGGCCGGGGCGGGGCTGCTCGTGCAGTTCGCGCCCTTTCCCACCGTGCTGGTCTACGTCCTCGTCGTCGTGATCGCGCTGTCGCTGGCCGTCGTGCTCGTCTTCGTCCCCGACCGGGTGCCCGCGCCGGGCTTCGCGTCCCGCGGGGCCGCGCTGCGCAGCCTGCTGCCGAGCGCGTCCGTGCCGGCCGGGGTGCGGGGCCCGTACCTGGTGATCCTGCCGGGCCTGCTGTCGGCGTGGTCGCTCGGCGGGCTCTACATGTCCCTCGGGCCGTCGATCGTGGGTACGGTCTTCGGGATCGGCAACCGCCTCGTCGCCGGTCTGGCGATCTGCACGCTCTTCGCCTCCGGTTCGGTGGCGGCGACGATGCTGCGCGGCCTCGATCCGCGGCGCGTCGTCGTCGCGGGGACCGTGATCCTGGCCGCCGGCGTGGGCGTCGTCGTGACCGCCGTGCTCGGCGGGTGGGCCGTCGCCTACTTCGCCGGTACCGCCGTCGCGGGCTTCGGCTGGGGCGCGGCGTTCCTGGGAGCGATGAACGTCATCGGCGCCCTTGCGGCGCCACACGAGCGCGGGCGCCTGTTCGCCACCACGTTCGTCGTCTGCTACCTCGCGTTCTCCGTGCCGGCGGTGATCGCGGGCCTCGCGGCCGGCGTGTACGGGCTCACCGCGACGACGCTGGGCTACGGCGGCGCCGTGATCGTGCTCGCGCTCGGCGCCGGGGCGGGTGTGGCGCTGCGCGGCCCACGAAAGCCGGGCGTCCACCGGGTGGAGACGCCGGTCCTCGTCCGCTGAGACGAGGACCGGCGACGTCTCAGAAGACGATCTTGACGGTGTCCGTCACCGGGCGGGCCTGGCAGCCGAGGACGTAGCCTGCCTCGATGTCCTCGGGGTCGAGGATCTCGCAGTGCTCCATCTCGACCTTGCCGTCGAGGACGGTGCACGCACACGAGCCGCACTCGCCTTCCTGGCAGGAGTAGGGCACGTCGAGTCCCTTGGAGAGCATGATGTCGACGAGGGTCTGCGAGCGCGGCCACGGAATCGTGTGGGTTTCCCCGTCCAGCTCGACCTCCACCGTCGCGGCGTCGGCCGCCTCCTCGTCGCTCACCTCGAGGGGCGTGTGGTCGGCGAACGGGTCTCCCGCGAGGGAGTTGAACACCTCCGCGTGCACCTGCGTGCGCGGCATGCCCGCGATCTGCAGCGCCCGGTGCACGGCATCCATGAACGGGCCGGGGCCGCACATGAACGCCTCGTGGCTGCTGAACGGAGCCGCCAGGGTGGCGAGCTGCTCGGCGGACGGCAGGCCCTGCACGGACTCGAGCCAGTGCACGACGGTCAGGCGGGTCGGGTACTTCTCGGCCAGGGCGCGCAGCTCCTCGGCGAAGATGACCGACGCCTCGTCGCGGTTGGCGTAGACCAGCACGACCTTCCCGGAGCCCTGGGTCAGGGCCGACTTGAGGATCGAGACGACCGGGGTGATGCCGCTGCCCGCGCCGAACAGCAGGAAGTCGTGGTCGAGCGACTTCGGGGTGAAGACGCCCGACGGCGGCAGGACCTCGATGCGGTCGCCGGCGGAGATCCGGTCGCACAGCCAGTTGGACCCGTAGCCGTCGACGGTCCGCTTGACCGTGACCTTGGGGGCGTCGTCGGTGTACGGGGAGCTGGCCAGCGAGTAGCAGCGGGCCACGGAGCCGGTCTGCTCGCTCGGAATGCGCAGGGTCAGGAACTGTCCGGGCTTGTACGCGAACTTGTCCTGGAGCTCGGCCGGCACGTCGAAGACGATCGAGCGCGAGTCCGGCGTCTCCTCGATGACTGCGGAGACGGTCAGGATCGCGGATCGCGAGCCGTGCGGCACCTCGACTGTCGTCATGGCCAGGTCGGTCCTTCCGTGGTGCGGGTGAAGCAATCTAGAACGCGTTCTAGTTCCAGGTTATCAGCAACACGACGCTACCGGGACGGGGCGCGTCGGCCTGCGGTCGGCTCCCGATCAGCGGGAACGGACCCCTGCCCGATCGGGCAGGCCGCCCCGCTCGACCGGACGGCTTCGGTGCCGCGACCGGACGGTTCGGGCCCGAAGGCCTTTCCGTGGGCGTGATCGAGACCGAAGGTGGAGAAGCGAAGAGACGCCGGTCACACCGGACGCCGCATTCGAACCACCACTTCCGGCCGACACATCAGGAGAGACGCGATGGCCATCGAACTCAACCAGATCTGGGACTTCCCCATCAAGGAGTTCCACCCCTTCCCGCGGGCACTGATGGGTGTCGGTGCCCACGACATCATCGGTGTCGAGGCGAAGAACCTGGGCTTCAAGCGCACCCTGCTGATGACGACCGGTCTGCGCGGTTCGGGCATCATCGAAGAGCTGATCGGCAAGATCGAGTACCAGGGTGTCGAGGTCGTCCTGTACGACAAGGTCGAGTCCAACCCCAAGGACTACAACGTCATGGAGGCCGCCGCCCTCTACCAGCAGGAGAAGTGCGACTCCATCATCTCCGTCGGCGGCGGCTCGAGCCACGACGCCGCCAAGGGCGCCCGCGTCGTCATCGCCCACGACGGCCGCAACATCAACGAGTTCGAGGGCTTCGCCAAGTCCACCAACAAGGAGAACCCGCCGCACATCGCCGTCTCCACCACCGCCGGCACCGGCTCGGAGACCTCCTGGGCCTACGTCATCACCGACACCTCCGACATGGACCACCCGCACAAGTGGGTCGGCTTCGACGAAGCCACGATCGTCACCCTCGCCATCGACGACCCGCTGCTGTACTACACCTGCCCGCAGCACTTCACCGCGTACTGCGGCTTCGACGTCCTCGCCCACGGTTCCGAGCCGTACGTCTCGCGGCTGGACTTCGCCCCGTCGCTCGGCAACGCCCTGTACTCGATCGAGCTCGTCGCCAAGCACCTGCGTGAGGCCACCTTCGAGCCGCGCAACCTCAAGGCACGCGAGGGCATGATGAACGCCCAGTACATCGCCGCGCAGGCCTTCAACTCGGGCGGCCTGGGCATCGTCCACTCCATCTCGCACGCCACGTCGGCCTTCTTCGACAGCCACCACGGCCTCAACAACGCGATCGCGCTGCCCCGTGTCTGGGAGTACAACCTCCCGTCGCGCTACGAGCACTACGCCCGCATCGCCACCGCGATGGGTGTCGACACCCGCAACATGACCACCGTCCAGGCCGCGGACGCCGCGGTCGAGGCCGCCATCCGGCTCGCCAAGGACGTCGGCATCCCCGACAACTTCGGCCAGGTGCGCGTCGACTCGTACGAGAAGAACCGGATGAACACCGGCAAGTACGCCGGCCGCGGCGACGTCATCAAGGGTGACGAGAAGACCGTGCGCGCCATCTCCGAGCACATCCAGGGCGACTGGTGCACGCCGGGCAACCCGCGCGAGGTGACGGTCGAGTCGATGATCCCCGTCGTCGACCACTGCATCAACCGGTCCTACTGA
The DNA here is from genome assembly GCF_021441945.1 of Rhodococcus sp. DMF-1. Classification (NCBI taxonomy): domain Bacteria; kingdom Bacillati; phylum Actinomycetota; class Actinomycetes; order Mycobacteriales; family Nocardiaceae; genus Rhodococcus; species Rhodococcus sp. DMF-1. Next base: position 2,806,761 of record NZ_CP090442.1, on the reverse strand, counting down.
CCCACCGCCCGACCGATCCGTGTCCGGGGCGGGGCCACCCGCCCCGGACACACCCACCTCGAGTGCCGACGACACAGGAGCACCGATGACCAGCTTCACCAGCGGACCGGAACTCGCCGACGCGCTGCGCCGCCACGACTACATCGCCGACGACGAGTTCGCGGTCGTCGTCCACCTCGCCACCGCGCTCGAGCGGCCGCTGCTGCTCGAGGGCCCGGCCGGCGTCGGCAAGACCGAACTGGCCAAGGCGCTCGCCGCCGTCGGCGGACGCAAGCTGGTACGGCTGCAGTGCTACGAGGGCCTCGACGACAGCCGGGCGCTGTACGAGTGGGACTACGCCAAGCAACTGCTGCACGTGCAGATGCTGCGGGACCGCATCGGCGAACAGCTCGCCGCCTACCCCGACGTCGCCGACGCGTCCCGCTTCCTCGCCGCGCAGGACTTCGGCCTGTACTCCGAGACGTTCCTGGCCGTGCGTCCCCTGCTCGAGGCGATCCTGTCTCCGGAGCCGGTGGTGCTCCTCGTCGACGAGGTGGACCGCACCGAGGAATCCATGGAGGCGTTGCTGCTCGAGGTCCTCGCCGAGCGGCAGGTCACCATTCCCGAGGTGGGTACCTTCACGGCCCGGTCCGCGCCGTGGGTGATCCTGACCTCCAACGACACCCGCGAACTCTCGCCCGCCCTCAAGCGCCGCTGCCTGCACTACCACGTCGGCTACCCCACCCCCGAGCGCGAACGCGAGATCGTCACCGCCCGGGCCCCCGAGGTCGACACCGTGACCGCCGGCGAGGTCGTGGACCTGGCCCGCACCCTGCGGGAGCTGCCGTTGCGCAAGAGCCCGTCCATCTCGGAGGTCATCGACGCCGCGCGCGCCGCGACCGTGCTGCGGCGCGGCGGCGGCGACCACACCTCCCTCCGGCAGATCCGGGACATCCTGCTCGCCGCGCTGCTCAAGTACACCGGCGACGCCGACCTGGTCCGCGCCCGGCTCGGCGGTGACGCCCCACCCCCCGCACCGACGACCACCGCACCGACGACCACCGCACCGACGACCACCGCACCGACGACCGCCGAACCTGCGGGGGAGCGACCCGAGCGGGCCACGGTCGCCTCCCGGCCGGCCAACACCACCACCGCGGTGTTCCGCGGGCGCGGCGGCGGCGGTGTCGGCATCGGCGCGCGGCGGTGACCCGATGCCGGTGACACCGCTCGCGACGACGCCCGTGACACCGCTCGCGGCGATGCACCCCTCGTACCCTCTCGACGTGGTGGCCGCCGTCTTCGGCCGCCTGCTGCGGCGGCACGGGGTGTCCGCCTCGCCCGCCGAGACCATCGAGGTCCGCCGCGTGCTCGGGCTCGTCGGTGCCCGCGACCGCGACGTGCTGCGAGCCTGCCTGCGCGCGGTGTGCGCGAAGTACCCGCACGAGCAGGTCGGTTTCGACCGCGCCTTCGACGCGCTGTTCGCCGCGGCGGACGCGGCCGGCGTGACGGACGGGAAGTCCTCGCCGCGAGCGCAATTCGCCGAGTCCCTGCCGACCGCGCTCGAGCTCGACGACGATCCGCAGGTCGCGCGCTACGCCGAGTACAACGAGCGTGCCGCGGAGGTCGGCGACCACTTCGACACCCCGGAGGCGGACAAGGGCTTCAATCCCCACAAGGACGACGACGACGTCTCGATGACCTCGTCCGACGCGGCACTGTCGGTCGACACGGGCGCCGACTCGGGCCGGCGCGGGGTCACCTACACCGTCGACGTGGATCGGGCCGGGACCGCAGCGGTCGGCGAGCTGGCCGCGAACCCGGGTGCCGCCGTCGTCGGGTCGCTGTCGTGGGACGATCCCGAATCCATCCTCGCGTGGCTCGACGCCTACGACCCGCGCCGCGTCTACGGCGACGACCACGCAGACGAACCCCTCAGCGCGGCACAACTGAACCGGCTCGTCGAGGCCGTCGAGGCGTTCGTCGCGGCGCTGTCGCAGGCCGGGCTCGGTGGTCCGCTGCCGGACGGTGAGCCCGATGCCCCCGACACCGCCGGAGACGTCGCGTCCCGGGCCGAGATCGAGCTGGCGTGCCACGAGGTGCTGCGCCGCATGCGCGGCCCGGCGCGGCCGGTGCCGCGCGAGCTGACCCGCGGCCGGCTCGACATGCGTCGCACGGCGCGTGCCGGGATGCGCACCGAGGGGGTGCCGTTCCACCTGATCGTGCGTGCCCCGCGTCCCGACCGGGTCCGGTTGCTGATCCTCGCCGACGTGTCCCTGTCGGTGCGCCCGATCACCGCGTTCACCCTGCGCCTGGCGCAGGCCATGCACGGCCGGGCCCACCGCTGCCGCGTCCTGGCGTTCGTCGACCGGCCCGTCGATGTGACGCGGGAACTGCTGGCCGCCACGGGCGACGGCGCCCTCGCGGCCGTGCTGGCGCATCCCGGCCTCGACCTCGAGGCGAGCAGTGACTACGGCCGGGTGCTCGACGAACTGCTCACCGAGCACGCGGGCATCGTCGACTCGCGCACCAGTGTGCTCGTCGTCGGCGACGGGCGCTGCAACGGCCTGCCCGCCCGCGTCGACCGGCTCGCCGACCTGCGTCGTCGCGTGCACCGGCTCGCCTGGATCACCCCGGAGCCCCAGCGCTACTGGGCGCAGGCGACGTGCGCGATGCCCGAGTACGCCGAGGAGTGCGATCGCGTCGTCGTCGCCCGGGACGCCGCCCAGCTGCTGTCGCGGGCGGCGGAACTCGGGCACGCACTGCGTTGAGCGTGTGCACCCGTCCGGCTCCGGCGGGGCAACGGCCGGTGGTTACTATGGACCGGTAAATACCCCCCGGGGTGTGTGTGCGCGCCGTCCGCCCACGCCACCGCCGGCGGGCCGGCCGCCGTACGGGAGAGTGCTCCGGCACACGGGCATCCCGGGCGCAGTTGAGGAAGACGACGATGCAGTTCGCGAAGAAGCACTATTCGATCCGTGAGGCCTACTGGATCTTCTACCGGGGCGTTCGATCGATGAAGCACCTGATCGGCGCCAGGAAGCGCGCCGAGTTGAGCCCCGAGTTCGTCGAACGGATCATGCTGGCGGTGACCGAGGTGAACGGCTGCGGCGCCTGCTCCTACGCCCACACGAAGATCGCTCTCGGGGCCGGAATGAGCAGCGCCGAGATCCGGAACATCCTGGCCGGGGTCCTCGACGACGTTCCCGACTCCGAGGTCGCTGCGGTTCTTTTCGCCCAGCACTATGCCGACACCCGGGGCAACCCCACGGCCGAGGCGTGGGATCGCCTCGTGGACGTGTACGGGAAGTCCGCCGCCGAGGGGATCCTCGGAGCGATACGGGCCATCATGGTCGGCAACGTCCACGGAATCGCGTGGACCGCGCTGCGCGGCCGGTTGAACGGGAGCCCGGATCCGCGCAGCAGCGTGGCGTACGAGGTCGCCATGTTGCTGATCGTCCTGGCGTTCTTGCCGATGTCCGTCGTGCACGCTTCGATCTCCGGCGTGCGCGGTGCGCCGCTCGTGGAGTTCGACAGGTGGGCCGGCGACCGGGTCAGGGGTCGCGCTTCGTGAGCCGGACCCGGTCGGGGCGGAAGTGCTCGAGGGCCTCGTCGTAATTTGCGCGTGCGAGCCGTTCCGACGTCCATCCCTGCGAGATCCACCGGTCCACGCCGAGCGGGTACCGGATCTCGACCCGGTGGGTGCCGCGGATCGCCGTGCGGCCCTCCGCGTCTTCCCGCGCCCGGACGTATGCGGCGAACTCACTGCCCAGCACCAAGGTGCGGTTGGGGCGTTCGATGACCGGATCCCCGACCCGCCGGTCGGAGTGGAGCGCCCGGTACGCCGAGTCGAGCGCCGCGGCCTCGTTGTCGTGGACGTGCCACGTGACGCCGTCCACCTCGTGCCACCACACGATCCATCGGTCGTCGATGATGCTCTCCCAGGGTCGTTTCCGCCGGTGCGCAGCCTGCTTCCTGCGTATCCGGTCCACCCCTGCGACGTGCATCCTATATGTCCCGTTTTCGGGGAGGCCGCGGTGGTGGCATTCACTTCGTATTCACCCCGCGGCCGGCTCGCGGAGGCCCGGCCACACTCGGACCTACCTACCCGATCGGGCAGGTATCGCCCCTGCCGTTCGGTCCGGTGCCGACCCGTCGTGGAGGGGCTAGGCTCGGAAGCCACGTAAGCTGGATCACAGCAGTCGGGATCGTCAGGAGTGTGCAGTGGCCGTCGCATCGGAGCACACCGCGACGACGCTGGCCAAGTTCCACGCCCCGGAGATCGTGTTCGGGATCGGATCGCTGGTCGAAGCGGCGCACGCGGCGGTTCGGCTCGGCGCGGTCCGGCCCCTCCTGGTCACCGACCCGGGGCTGATCGAGGCCGGCTGGGTCGACGAGCTGCGCGGTCATCTCGTCGAGCAGGGCCTCACGCCGATCGTGTGGGGTGATCTCACCCCCAACCCCAAGGACCACGAGGTCACCGCCGGACACGAGACGTACCGCGTCCACGGCTGCGACGTGCTCGTCGCGCTCGGTGGCGGCTCGGTGATCGACGCCGCCAAGGGCATCGCGGTGCTCGCCGCCAACGGCGGCAGCATCCTCGACTACGAGGGTGTGGACCGGGCGGCCGCTCCGATCCCACCGATGGTGGTGGTGCCGTCGACGTCGGGGACGGGCGCCGACGTCTCCCAGTTCTGCGTCGTCACCGACACCGTCCGAGGCACCAAGATCACCATCATCGGTCGTTCACTCGTCCCGGACCTGACCGTGATCGACCCGCGGCTGCTGACCACCATGCCGGACGAACTGAACGCCGCGACCGGGCTGGACGCCCTGACTCACGGCGTGGAGGCGTTCGTCTCCCGCGCCCACAACCCGCTCACCGACCACCACGCCCTGCGTGCCGTCGGTCTCGTCACCGACACGCTGGTACGCACGATCGAAGACCCCCGGGAGATGGCGGCCCGATCGATCATGGCGCAGGCCAGCCTCGAGGCCGGCCTGGCGTTCACCAACGCGATCCTCGGTGCCGCGCACGCGATGAGCCACCAGGTCGGGGGTCTGCTCGACCTGCCGCACGGCGTCATCAACGGAGTGCTCCTCCCGCACGTCATCCGGTTCAACGCAGCCTCCGATCCCGAGCCGTTCGTCGCGATCGCCCGGGCGCTCGGGCTCGACGAGCACCGCGGTCCGGCCGTGGAGGCCGCACTCGCCGTCGCGGACCGGGTCGAACGGCTCGCCCGCGAGGTCGGGGTGCCGCGCGGACTGCGGGAACTCGGGGTGCAGGCGACCGACCTCGAACGTCTGGCCGCGGGCGCGCTGCGCGACGCGTGCATGTCCACCAACCCCCGCGAAGCGACGCACGAGCAGATGGTCGCGCTGTTCCGGGCGGCGTTGTGACCGCTCCCGACCTGTCGCGACTGACCGGACTGCGTTCCGGCAAACCCACGTTCTATCCCCAGTACCGCGGAGCCGCCGAACGTCTCGAGCGGGTTGTTCACGCGCTCGAGCTGATCTCGCGTGCCCTGGTACGCACCGTCGAGGGCCCCGAGACCCTGATCTGCGCCGTGGCGGAGGCCGCGCGTGCCCACCTGAGCGCCCGCTGGGTGGTCTTCGCCCTGACCGACAGGACCCTGCCCGACGCAGGGCCGCGCCGGCTGGTCCTCGGACCCGATGCCACCCCGTTCCTCGTCGACAACGTCGAAGGCCCACCCCTGCCCGACGACGTGGTGCGCTGCCTCGAGGACATCCGATCCGGCTCGATCGGCCGGGACGCCACCGTCGACACCCATCGGGCCTTCGTCCCCATCGTCCTCGACGGCGGGGTGGCGGGTGCGATCGCCGCGTGGACACCCGAACACCGCACCATCGACGGCACCGACCACGCCGTGCTGTCGATCCTCGCCAGCCAGACCGCCGTGGCCCTGCAGAATTCCGCGCTCTACCAGCGGGGCCAGCTGCTGCTCGGGCGGGCCGAGCAGGCCTACCAGGAGGCGAATCGCGCGGCGGCAGACCTGCAGGCCCGCAACGCCGAACTCGAGGCGACGTTGCGCCAGCTGGAATTGACGCAACGGCAACTCGGTGCCGCGCATCGGCACCAGGCGCTCGACGAGGAACGTCACCGCATCGCGCGGGAGCTGCACGACAGCGTCACCCAGGCCGTGCTGTCGGCCGGCATGCAGATCGAGGTGTGCCGCAGCGACATTCCCGACGCCGAGCGCGGCGAGCGTCTCGACCTGGCCAAGGAGCTCACCCGGCGCGCGGTCGAGCAGCTGCGCTCGGCGATCTACGCGCTCAACCACCCGTCCGACTCGGATCGCACGTCGCTGCCGGAGATGCTCGAACAGCTGTGCAGCGCGCACACGCCGGGCGAACTCGACATCACCGTCCGGGTGGGCGGCCCGCCGGTCGAATTGCCGGGCGAAGCCGAACATTCGCTGCTGCGCATCGCAGGGGAGGCGCTGTTCAACGCCGCGGTGCACGCCAACGCCCGGCGCGTGGTGCTGCGGCTGACCTACCGGCCGGACTCGGTGCTGTTGTCGGTCGCCGACGACGGGGACGGCGACCCGGCGCGGATGCGGCTGATGCTGCGCCTCGCCGCGGACAACGACTGGGACGGCCGCCATCGCGGGCTGGCGAACATGCAGGCCCGCGCGCACGAGCTCGGTGGCACTCTCGAGGTGCGTCGCGCCCGCCTCGGCGGGGTCCGGGTGGCGGTGCGCATCCCGGTGCCCGAACCGGCGGTCGACGCGGAGCGGGACGCCGACGAGACGACCGGAACCAGCGGGAACAGTGCGGCGCCGGCACCCGCGGCGCGGACAGGAGATCAGCGATGAACGTGGCAACCCCGGCCGGGACGGTGAATCGCACGGTCCGCATCGTCCTCGTCGACGACCACGCGATCCTGCGCCAGGGGCTGCGCTCGATACTCGAGCGGGAGCCGGACCTCGAGGTGGTCGGCGAGGCCTCGCACGAGGCCGAGGCGCTCACCCTCGTGGGCCGGGTCCGGCCCGACATCGTCCTGATGGACCTGAAGCTCTCCGCCGGGTCGGACTACGAGGGGCTGACGTTGTGCGGGCAGCTGTCGGCGGCCCACCCGGGGCTGGGTCTGCTGGTGCTCACCACGTTCCTCGACGAGCAGCTGGTCGTGCGTGCCGTGCACGCCGGGGCACGCGGGTACGTCGTGAAGGACGTCGACACGACCGAGCTGGTGCGTGCGATCCGCGCGGTGTCGCGCGGCGAGAGTGCCTTCGACTCGCGCAGCGCCGCGGCGGTGGTGCGTTCCCTCAACGGGCAGACCACGCCGCAGGAACAACTCACCGAGCGCGAACTCGAGGTGCTGCGGCTGCTCGCTGCGGGCCTGTCCAATTCCAAGATCGGTGAGCGCCTTTTCATCTCGGGCACCACGGTGAAGTTCCACGTGAGCAACATCATGCGCAAACTGAGCGTGAGCCGCCGCGCCGAGGCCGTGTACGCCGCCAGCAAGCGCGGCCTGATCTGACGCGCAGTGCGGTGACAGGCCAGACTCAGCAGGTTCCGGTGACCGGTGCTCCGTCGAACCGCTCGCCCAGGAACTCGAACGCGTCCGGCAGACCGAGCACCGCCGCCGACATGTGGTCGGGACTGGGGGTCTCGACGCGGCGCACCGGCGCGCCCGCGGCGCAGTAGCGGTCGAGCGTCGCGTCGATGGAGTCCACCGGGACGAGTGCGTCGGTGGGGCTGTGCCATTCGAACACGGGCACCGTCGGCACGCCCGGGTACAGCTCGAGGCTGTTCTCCTCCGCGACGGCGACCGCGTCGGCATCGTCGGCCAGGTGGGCATTGGTGCTCACCTGCCGCAGGCTGCCACCGGCACCGCGCGCGAGGATGTCGTTGGTGCAGGCGTCGGCCAGGGCGTCGCGCATCGCCACACCCGCAGGGGTCAGGTCGGCGCTGATCCGCATCCGTTCGGGGTACTCGCGTTCGAGACCCAGCGCGGCCGCGAACGCCAGACCGAAGGCGGGGTGCGGGTTCTCGCCGAGCGCCTCGGCCATCTTGCGGATGTTCATCGGCACCCCGCCCATCGCCGCACCCACCAGGTTCAGGTCGGGGGCGTAGGTCGGAGCCAGTGCCGCGGCCCACCCGGTGGCCATCCCGCCGCCGGAGTACCCCGCCAGCGCGACCGGGCTGTGGGCGAGCTGCAGCTCGGGTACCTGCTGCACCGCGCGGATGCCGTCGAGGGTGATCTGCCCGCCGAGGCGAGCCGCGCCGTAGGCGCTGTTCGGTCCGAGATGGTCCGGGATCGCGACCGTCCAGCCCCGCCGGAGCACCACGTTGAGGGCCGGAGCCTCCCGGACGGCGAGATCCGGGTCGCTCGTCCACAGCGTCTGCGACGGCGCGCAGTGCGTGCCGAGGGCGTTGATGACGTGCTGGAACGACAGCAGCGGACCGTCCGGAGCCTTGCCGACGGGGGCGAGGACCGTCGTCACCGCAGGGATCGGGTGGCCGGTCGAATCCGTCGACCGGAACCGCACCTGCCACGCCTCGACGTCGAGGATGCCGGGTGGTGCGGGCACGCGCCGCACCTCGAGCGCATCGCCGGCCGGTGCGTGGGTGATGTCGGCGGCCGCGCGGTAGAACGGATCGGCCGGCGGCACCGGATAGACGGGTGCGGCACCCGCGGTTCCGGTTCCGGCGACGATGGCGCACACCGCCGCCGCGCCGACCGACGCATTGCGGATTCCCCGACCGAACCGTGCGGCCACGTCCCCCACCTCTCCAGCGCACCGACCGGTGCCGTTCCTCGAAAATCAGCGATCCCGGCGAAGCCTAAACGACCGATTTGCGAGGGTTCACCCGACCCCGTGCGCTGTGCGGATCGTCGCCACACGGACCCCCGAATGGGCGTAGCCTCGGCAGCATGTCGACGGCGATCTCCGTGGAACAGCTCGTCAAGTCGTTCGGAACCACTCGGGCTCTCGACGGTCTCGACCTCGAGCTCCGCCGAGGCGAGGTGCACGGATTCCTCGGCCCGAACGGATCCGGCAAGTCCACCACGATCCGCATTCTGCTCGGGCTGCTGCGTGCGGATTCCGGCCGGGTCGAACTGCTCGGGGGCGACCCGTGGCGCAACGCGGTGGACCTGCACCGGCGGCTCGCGTACGTACCCGGCGAGGTCAACCTGTGGCCCAACCTCACCGGCGGGGAGGCGATCGACCTGCTCGCCGGCCTGCGCGGCGGCATCGACGAACGCCGCCGTGCCGAACTGCTCGAACGCTTCGAGCTCGATCCCACCAAGAAGGCCCGCACGTACTCCAAGGGCAACCGGCAGAAGGTCGCGATCGTCGCCGCGCTCGCCTCGGATGTGGAGTTGTTCCTGTTCGACGAGCCCACCTCGGGTCTGGACCCGCTCAAGGACGAGGTGTTCCGGGACTGCGTCCGCGAGGCCGTCGCCGACGGGTGCTCGGTGCTGCTGTCGAGCCACGTCCTCGCCGAGGTCGAGGCGCTGTGCGACCGGGTGACCATCATCCGGCAGGGCCGCACCGTCGAATCCGGCACGCTGACCGAACTGCGACACCTGACCCGCACGTCGGTGGTCGCCGACACCGTGCGCCCGGTGGCCGGGCTCGAAGCGGTCCCCGGGGTGCACGACCTGCAGGTCGACGGCCTGCGGGTGCGCTGCGAGGTCGACACGGCCCGGATGGACGCGGTGCTGCGCGAGCTGCTCGACTTCGGCATCACGTCGCTCACCAGTACCCCACCCACCCTCGAGGAACTGTTCCTGCGGCACTACGGGGACGACCTGCCCGGCGAGCACATCCACGTCCCCGGCGAGCACCTCGCACACGGCCGCCCGGCCGTCGGCGACGGGGACGGCGCATGAGTGCCGCATTCGTCGGCACCGGCCGGCTGGTGCGTCTGGCGGCCCGCCGCGACCGCGTGCAGCTGCCGGTGTGGCTGGTGACGATCACGATCGTGTACGCGATCTCGGTGTCGAGCTTGAAGGGGCTCTATCCGACCGAGGAGGACCTGCACCTCATCGCCGTCAGCTCCGCCGTGTCGCCGGTGGTGCTGGCCACCAACGGCCTGGTCTCCGGGGACAGCCTCGGCGCGGTCGTCGCGGCGCAGACCCTGCTGTTCCTGGCCCTGGGGGCGGGTCTGATGAGCACGATGGCCGTGGTCCGGCACACCCGGCAGAACGAGGAGACCGGCCGCGCGGAGCTCGTCGGCGCCAATGTGGTCGGTCGGCGTGCCCTGCTCACGGCGGCCCTGATCGTGGCCACGGCGGCGAATGTCGCGCTCGCGCTGCTGCTCGCGATCGTCTCCCTGGGTTTCGGACTGCCGCTGTCCGGATCCGTCGCACTCGGGGCGGCGACGGCGGCGGCCGGGATCGCGTTCGCGGCCGTCGCGGCGGTGAGCGCGCAGGTCGTCGAGGGGGCCCGGGCCGCGAACGGACTGGCCGGTGCCGCGCTGGGGTTCGCGTTCCTGCTCCGCGCCGTCGGTGACAGCGCCGGCACCGTCGATCCCGACGGGGTCAGCGTCACGAGCATGTGGCTGTCGTGGCTCTCGCCGATCGGGTGGGCGCAGCAGATCCGGCCGTTCGACGAGGACGCCTGGTGGATCCTGGTGTTGTTCGCGATGTTCACCGTCGCGGCGACGTGGTCCGCGTACGAGCTGACCGGACGGCGCGACCACGGTGCCGGGCTGGTGCAACCGCGCCCGGGACCGGACCGCGCGGCGGCATGGCTGCCCACCGCGTGGGGCTTCGCGTGGCGGGTGCAGCGCACGACCTTGATGTGGTGGGCGTTCGGCATCGTCGTTCTCGCCGCGACGTACGGCAGCGTCGCGAACGAGATGGACAACTTCCTCGACGAGGGCGGCGCCGTCGCCGACATGATGAAGCAGCTCGGCGGCGGGGCGCAAGCCCTCACCGACGCGTACTTCGCGATGATCTTCCTGATGATGGCGTTGTTCACCAGCGGGTACGCGGTGCAGGCCGTGCTGCGGACGCACAGCGAGGAGACATCCGGGCGGGTCGAGCCGCTGCTGTCGACGGCCCTCGGCCGGGTGCCGTGGATGCTCGCCCACATCGGCATGGTGACGATCGGGGTGATCGTGCTGCAGGTCGTCACGGGCGTCACGCTGGCGGTCTCGTACGGTCTGACGGTCGGCGACGTCACCGGATCGCTCGGCAACCTGCTGCCGGCGTCGTTGGCGTTCGTCCCGGCCGTTCTCCTGGTGGGGGCGATGGCGGTGCTGTGCGTGGGCGTGGTGCCGCGGCGCGCCTCGAGCGTCGCATGGGGTGTCTTCGCCGTGTGGTTGCTCCTCGGGCAGCTCGGCGTCCTGCTGGACCTGCCGCAGGCGGTGCTGGACCTGTCGCCGTTCGTCCACGTACCCCCGGTGCCGGCCGCGGAGATGCGGATGCTGCCGTTGCTGGTCCTGCTGGGTCTCGCGGTGCTCACGGCGACGGCGGGGGTCGGCGCGCTGCGCCGTCGCGATCTCGTCGTCCAGTGACCCGCCCCGTGTGCGCGGCCGAATGTCACATCGCGTCGATGTGACCGACGCGATGTGACATTCGGTCACAAGGCGTTCGGTCACAAGGCGTTCGGTCACCGCGCCGTTCGGTCACAAGGCCCTTCGGTCACCGCGCGTCGAGCACGAGCCAGCCGCCGTGGTGTTCGAAGGCCTCGAAGGCGCGGCCGGTCGATTCGCCGAGGGTGTGCAGGGCCGGCAGGTCGAACGTGCGTACGTGGCCGTGGCAGGCCGTGGCCTCGTCCTCGAACGGCACGGCGATCACCACGCGTTCCCGGGCGATCCGCAGCGCCTCGGCGACGACCGCCGCGCCGGTGGCCGCGTCGACGTGCTCGAGCAGGTGGATCGCGGTGACGGTATCGGCGCTGTCGTCGGGCACGGGCACGTGGGCCGCGTCGCACACGAGGGTGTCCACCGCGAGGCCGAGGCGGGGCGCGACCGCGTCGAGCAGGGTCATGGTGCCGGGCAGGATGTCGGTGGCGGTCACGGCGACCCCGGCGCGGGCCAGGCGCAGGGGGAGGAACCCGAAGCACGAGCCGAGATCGAGGACGCGGCCACGGACGAGTTCGGCGGCCTTGTCGTGGATCGGGGCGAACTCGGCCGTGCCGTCGAGCAGTTCGGTCAGCGAGTTGCGGTAGTAGGTGACCCACGAATCGAGGGCGCCCGGCACGGTGGAGCGCACCAGCCCGACCATCGTCAGCTCGAACTCCTCCCGGCCGAGGTCGCTGCCGGCGATCGAGGCGGTGACGTCGGCGACCAGGCGTTCGCTGAGATCCTCCGGTCCGAGGGAATGCGTGACGTGCAGTCGTCCCGCGTCGCGCCGCAGCGAGATCGGGCCCGCAGGTACCCGTTCCACCGTGACGTGGGCGTGCGACCACCGGCCGGTCGGGCAGGGGGCGAGAGAGTCGAGCACAGTCATTGCAGCGCAGCCTTTTTCGATGAGGTGGGGACGTCGGGGCCGGTGATGGACGGCGCGGCCGCGTCGAGGCCACTGTAGAGGGCGCGCATGCCGGCCGACAAGAGATCGGGCAGGGCGAGGGAGTCGTCGGCGAGCCACTGCTCGTACGCCGCCATCGCGACGCCGAGGACGAGATAGCCCACGGTGCGCGGGTAGTGGTCCTCCGTGGCGCCTCCGATGCGGTGCGCGACGTACTCCGCGATCACGCGGCGCCAGCCCTCGTACATCACCACCGAGTACGCCTGCAGCGCCGGGACCCGCAGGATCAGGCCCATGCGGTCGCGGTGCAACGTCGCCTCCGAGGCGGGAAAGGTGTTGAAGTCCAGCAGTGCCGAGGTCAGTGCCTCGGCGAGGGGCACCTCGGGCGGCAGGGCGTCGAGATGGGCGCGCATCTGCTCGAGATGGGCGTCGAAGTCGCCCCAGGGCACGGCGTTCTTGGACGGGAAGTACCGGAAGAAGGTGCGCCGGGCGATTCCCGCGGTCTCCGCGATCTGGTCGACGCTGGTCTCGTCGAACCCCTGGGTGCGGAACAGTTCGATGCCGATCGCACTGAGGCCCTCCCTCGAGGTGGAGGGGCGACGACCTATCCGAGCGGACGGTTTCCGGCGGCTACGCATGGTGTGAGCCTTCCATGGGTGACATTCTGCACTCGATGCCATTACAGTGGTGAACCGAGTCACAGCGCAACAGGCCTGTGACGACCGACTCCGACCGTGGAGTCCCCATCCGAGGAGGAATGTCATGTCCGATCGTGACAACAGCGTCGTCGAGTCCGACCTGATCGAGGAGTCCCTCGTGGAAGAGGTCTCCATCGACGGCATGTGCGGCGTGTACTGATCGTGCCCGCCGACGCCGCCGCCACCGTGATCGACTCGACCGAGGACGACTCGGCAGGGTTCGATCCGGACACGACGTGGAGGCTGCACCCGCAGGTAGCGCTTCGCCCCGAGCCGTTCGGGGCGTTGCTCTACCACTTCGGGACCCGCAAGCTCTCGTTCCTGAAGAACACCACGATCGTCCGGGTCGTCGAAACCCTCGATCAGCATCCGTCCGTACGGGCTGCGCTCGCTGCCCACGGAATCGACGAGCCCGCGCAGCGTCCGTACCTGCGTGCGCTGGCCACGCTGGCCGACTCCCACATGATCGTGCCGGCCTAGACCCTGCCCGCACACCTCCCGCCCGCCACCGACGAGGACGCAGCCCATGACCTCAGTGCTCGAATCCGCCGCAGTACGAGACGCTTCCGCCCCACCGAAGGTCGGCCGCCTGGTCGACCAGTTCGAGAAGGGCCTCGACGCCCCCATCTGCCTGACGTGGGAGCTGACCTACGCCTGCAACCTGTCGTGCGTGCACTGCCTGTCCTCGTCCGGTCGGCGGGACCCGCGTGAGCTGACCACCGAACAGTGCAAGGCCATCATCGACGAGCTGCAGCGCATGCAGGTGTTCTACGTCAACATCGGCGGCGGCGAGCCGACCGTGCGCTCGGACTTCTGGGAGCTCGTCGACTACGCCACGGAACACCAGGTGGGCGTGAAGTTCTCCACCAACGGCGTCAAGATCGACAAGAAGGTCGCCGCGCGGCTGGCGGCCTCGGACTACGTCGACGTGCAGATCTCGCTCGACGGCGCCACCGCCGAGGTCAACGACGCCGTGCGCGGCCCCGGTTCGTTCGCGATGGCCGTACGGGCACTCGAGAATCTCGCCGAGGCGGGCTTCCGCGACGCGAAGATCTCCGTCGTCGTCACCCGCCACAACGTCGACCAGCTCGACGAGTTCAAGGCCCTGGCCGACAGGTACGGCGCCACCCTGCGCATCACCCGGCTGCGCCCGTCGGGCCGCGCCGTGGACGTGTGGGACGACCTGCACCCCACCCACGAGCAGCAACGCCAGCTCTACAACTGGCTCGTCGCCCACGGCGAGGGCGTGCTCACCGGCGACTCGTTCTTCCACCTGTCCGCGTTCGGCGGGGCCGACGGTGCCGGCGCGCTGCCGGGGCTGAACCTGTGCGGCGCGGGCCGGGTGGTGTGCCTGATCGACCCGGTCGGCGACGTCTATGCCTGCCCGTTCGCGATCCACGACAAGTTCCTCGCCGGAAACATCCTGTCCGACGGCGGATTCCAGCAGGTATGGCAGCATTCGGAACTGTTCACCGAGCTGCGCTCCCCGCAGACCGGCGGTGCGTGCAGCAAGTGCACGTTCTACGATTCGTGCCGCGGCGGCTGCATGGCCGCCAAGTTCTTCACCGGTCTGCCGATGGACGGGCCGGACCCCGAATGTGTCCAGGGCTACGGCGAATCCGCGCTCAGCGCCGACCGCACCGTGCCCAAGTCCAGTGTCGACCATTCCCGCACCGGCGAGCGCCGCACCCCGCGCGCCCCCGTCCCCCTGAAGCTGATGGTGCGCCCGCCGTCGCGGGCGTGCGACGAGAACCCGCTCGCCGGAATGCAGTAGCCGGCGCCTTCCCCGCAGTACGAGAGGCAGATCCCCCATGGGCAACGACTGGTTCGAAACCGTTGCGGTCGCGCAGCAACGCGCGAAGAAGAAGCTCCCCAAGTCCGTCTACGGGGCCCTCGTGGCCGGCTCCGAGAAGGGCATCACCGTCGAGGACAACACGGCCGCGTTCGCCGAGCTCGGCTTCGCCCCGCACGTCGCGGGCCTGTCCGACAAGCGCGAGATGGGCACCCACGTCATGGGGCAGGACGTCGGCATGCCCGTGCTGATCTCCCCGACCGGAGTGCAGGCGGTGCACCCCGACGGCGAGGTCGCCGTCGCCCGTGCCGCCGCGGCCCGCGGCGTCGCGATGGGTCTGAGCTCGTTCGCGAGCAAGTCCATCGAAGAGGTCTCCGCCGCCAACGACAAGACCTTCTTCCAGATGTACTGGGTGGGCAGCCGGGACGTGCTCGTCCAGCGGATGGAGCGCGCCCGGGCGGCCGGCGCCAAGGGCCTGATCATGACCCTGGACTGGTCGTTCTCCAACGGCCGGGACTGGGGCAGCCCCGCGATCCCGGAGAAGATGGACCTCAAGGCGATGTTCCGGTTCGCACCCGAGGGCATCCTGCGGCCGAGCTGGCTGCTCGACTGGGCCAAGACCGGCAAGGTGCCGGACCTGACCACGCCGAACCTGACGCCGCCCGGTGGCAGCGCGCCGACGTTCTTCGGCGCCTACGGTGAATGGATGGGCACCCCGTTGCCCACGTGGGAGGACGTCGCGTGGCTGCGCGAGCAGTGGGGCGACGCGCCGTTCATGCTCAAGGGCGTGATGCGGGTCGACGACGCCAAGCGCGCAGTCGACGCCGGCGTCACCGCGATCTCGGTGTCCAACCACGGCGGCAACAACCTCGACGGCACCCCGGCCCCGATCCGCGCGCTCCCGGCGATCGCCGACGCGGTCGGCAAGGACGTGGAGGTGCTGCTCGACGGCGGCATCCGGCGCGGTAGCGACGTCGTCAAGGCCCTCGCGCTCGGCGCCAAGGCCGTCCTGATCGGCCGCGCGTACCTGTGGGGCCTCGCCGCCAACGGGCAGGCGGGCGTGGAGAACGTCCTCGACATCCTCGCCGGGGGCATCGGCTCGGCGCTCATCGGACTCGGCAAGACGTCGATCCACGAGCTGACCCCCGACGACATCGTCGTCCCGCCGAACTTCCGGCGCGACCTCGGAATCTGAGCGGTCCCCTCTGCCGATGGGCACTCTCACCGAACCGATCACCCTGGCCGGCCGCGACGCGCCGGCCAGGGTGCTCTTCGGACCGCACGAAACCAACCTCGGTGTGGGGAGGGCCTTTTCGCCTGAACACGTGGCGTACTACGAGCGCCGCGCCCGCGGCGGAGCCGGGTTGCTCGTCACCGAGGTCGCCTCCGTGCACCCGCACGACCAGCCGTACGAGCGGGCACCCCTGGCCGCGGAGGGCGGCCCCGGATGGGCGTCGATCGTCGCCGCGTGCCGGCCCCACGGCACCCTCGTGCTGGCCGGGCTCGGCCATGCCGGCCTGCAGGGGTCGAGTGCGTGGACGCAGGCTCCGCTGTGGGCACCGTCGCGGGTGGCCGACCCGGCCGGGCGCGAACTGCCGATGGAGGTCGGCGACGACGAGATCGGGGAGCTGGTCGAGGGGTTCGCCGCCGCCGCCGCCGTCGCGGTCGCGGCAGACGTCGACGGAATCGAGCTGGACGCGGGGCCGAACTCGCTGCTGCGCCAGTTCCTCTCGGGACTGACCAACCGGCGCACCGACCGCTACGGTGCCGACCGGTCGTTGCTGCTGCGACAGGTGATCGCGGCCGTGCGCGCCGAACTCGGTCCCGGCCGGATCCTGGCGCTGCGCCTGAGCTGCGACGAGGAGGCGCCCTGGGCCGGCATCACACCGGAGCAGGCCGCCGGTCACGCGTCCGTGCTCGCCCCGCACCTGGATCTGCTCACCGTCGTGCGCGGCGGACTCTACGCCCCCGGCGTGTACCGGCCCGACGCCCACACCCCGGCCGGGTTCAACACCGGGCTGTGCCGCGCCGTCCGCGATGCCGTGGCCGGCGCCGTGCCCGTCGTCCTGCAGGGCAGCATCGTCGAGCCCGTCGCCGCGCAGCGCGCCCTCGACGACGAAGTGTGCGACCTGGTGGAGATGACCCGCGCGCAGATCGCCGATCCGGACCTCGTCGCCGCCGTGCGCGACGGGCACACCCCCCGGCCGTGCGTGCGATGCAATCAGGCCTGCCTGGTGCGCGACTTCCGCAATCCCCGGGTCGGCTGCATCGGCAACGCGGAGGCCGGGCACGAGACCCGCACTCCGCAGCCCCCGACGGCCGTGACGCGCGACGTACTCGTCGTCGGTGGGGGGCCTGCCGGGCTCGAGGCCGCCCGCGTGCTGGCCGAACGCGGTCACCGGGTCCGTCTCGTCGAACGCGCCGGGCGCGTGGGCGGGATGCTGCGCACCGCGGCGGTGGGCACGGGACGCGACACGCTCTCCGCACTCGTCGACTGGCTCGAGGTCCGCTGCCGCGCGCTCGGCGTGCGGATCGACACCCGCAGCGCCGTCGCCGCCGCGGACCTCGACGCGGCCGCCGCCCAGGGGACGGTCGTCGTGCTCGCGACCGGCAGCCGCGACCGGCCCCCCGAGTACCCGGCGGAGGACGGGCACGTCGTGACCGCCGCGGGGCTGCTCGCCGGCGGCCCGATCCCCGTGCGGCCGGTGGTGGTGTGGGATCCGGTCGGCGGGCCCGTCGCCGTGGGCATCGCGGAACAACTCGCCGCCCAGGGGTACGACGTCTCGTATGCGACGACGGACCCGATCGCCGGTGCCCGGCTCGCGCCGACGGGCGACCTGGTCGCGGCCAACGCCCGGCTCCAGCGAGCGGGAGTCACCCGGCATCTGGGGGTCACCGTGCGCCGGGTCGGCGCCGACGCCGTCGAACTCGAGCACCGGCTGACCGGGCAGCGCACCGACGTCGCGGGCGCGCTGCTCGTCGACTGCGCCCCGGGTCTGCCGGAGGACAGCCTCTACCGCACCGGGCTCGTGCGGATCGGGGACTGCCTCGCGCCGCGCAGTGTCCACCACGCGGTACGCGAGGGCCACGCACTCGGATCCGAACTGTAACCTGTTCCAAAACGCTGGGATCGGAAGGATCGGCACATGGGCGAGTTCGACGGCAGGGTCGTGTTCATCACGGGTATCGCGCGCGGCCAGGGCCGCAACCACGCGATCCGGTTCGCGCGGGAGGGCGCCTCGATCATCGGCGTCGACATCGCCGGACCCGTCTCGGCGTACAACACGTACGCGCCGGTCACCGAAGCCGACTTCCACGAAACCGTCCAGCTCGTCGAGGCCGAAGGCGCGAAGATCCACGCCCGCATCGCCGACGTCCGCGACAGCGCCACCCTGCAGGCCGTCGTCGACGAGGGCGTCGCCCAGTTCGGCCGTCTCGACGTCGTCGTCGCCAACGCGGGCATCTGCAACTGGAACCGCTTCTGGGAGATGCCCGACGAGCAGTTCGAGGAACTGATCGACATCAACCTCACCGGCGTCTTCAAGACCCTCAAGGCCGCCACGCCCGCCATGATCGAGGCCGGCAACGGCGGGTCGATCGTCGTCGTCAGCTCCGTCGCGGGTCTGAAGGCCATGCCCGGCCAGGCCAACTATGCCGCTGCGAAGTTCGGCCTCGTCGGCCTGACCCAGACCGCCGCCAAGGAGCTCGGTGAGTACCGCATCCGGGTCAACTCCATCCACCCCTACGGCGTGAACACGCCGATGGGCACCGACCAGGGTGCGCTGAAGATGTTCGAGAAGTACCCGCACTGGTTGCCGAGCTTCGCGCCGATCCTCACCGAGAAGCCGATCGCCGACGTCGACGACATCACCGAGGCCGTGCTGTTCCTCGCGAGCGACCGGGCCAGGACGATCACCGGCAGCCAGATGGCCCTCGACCAGGGGAACTCGAAGGTGTGAGCGAGCTCCGCTCCGCCCGACCGTACCCGCGGCTGGCCGCCCCGCTGCGGTTCGGCCCGGTCACGCTGCGCAACCGGGTGGTGTTCTCCGCGCACCTGACCAACTTCGCCGTCGACGGCCTGCCGACCGCACAGCACGCCGCCTACTACGCCGCGCGGGCGCGCGGCGGGGCCGGTCTGA
The DNA here is from genome assembly GCF_021441945.1 of Rhodococcus sp. DMF-1. Classification (NCBI taxonomy): domain Bacteria; kingdom Bacillati; phylum Actinomycetota; class Actinomycetes; order Mycobacteriales; family Nocardiaceae; genus Rhodococcus; species Rhodococcus sp. DMF-1. Next base: position 2,787,705 of record NZ_CP090442.1, on the reverse strand, counting down.
TCGTCTCCGAGGAACACACCGTGCATCCGACGGACCGGCCCTACGAGAAGCTCATCCGCGGCTACGACCCCGCCGTGGTGCCCGGCTACCGGCGCATCACCGAGGCCGTGCACGGCCACGGGGGGCGAATCCTCGCGCAGCTCAACCACAACGGCGCCCAGGGCTCCGGCATGTACACCGGTCTGCCGCTGTGGGCCCCGAGCGCCGTGCCCGACCCGCTGTTCCGGGAGGTGCCCAAGGCCGTCGAGGAGCACGAGATCCGCGAGCTCGTCGACGGGTATGCCCGCGTCGCCGCACACTGCCGTGCCGGCGGGTTCGACGGTGTCGAACTGCAGTGCTCGCAGGCGTCGATCGTGCGGCAGTTCCTGTCGCCCGGCACCAACCGCCGCACCGACCGGTACGGCGGCCCGCTCCGGAACCGGGCACGGTTCCTGCTCGAGGTCGTCGCGGCGCTGCGCGCGGCCGTCGGGCCCGGCCTGGTCGTGGGGGTCCGGCTCAGCGGGCACGACGGCACCGACGGCGGGATCACCCTCGACGACGCAGTCGCGCTCGCCGCCCTGGTCGAGGACAGCGGGCACGTCGACTACGTCAACACCTCGATCGGCGTGGCCACAGAGACGCTGCACCTGATCGAGGCGTCCATGGCGACGCCGCACGGCTACGCGCTGTTCGTGCCCGACGCGATCCGGCGGCGGGTGCGCCTGCCGGTGGTCGGCGTCGGTCGCTTCACGACCCCGGCGCAGGCCGAGGCGGCGCTCGCCGCCGGGCGCTGCGACCTCGTCGGCGTCGTGCGCGGCCAGATCGCCGATCCCGACTTCGCCGCCGAAGCCCTCGCCGGCGACGACGAGGCGGTGCGCCCGTGCCTGGCCTGCAACCAGGAGTGCATCGGGCGGGTCGGCCTCGGGCGGTGGATCGGCTGCGTGGCCAACCCTCGCGCCGGACGCGAGGCGCAGCCGCTGCCCGATCCTCGCCGGCCCGGCCGGCGGATCCTCGTCGTCGGTGGCGGCCCGGCCGGGCTGCGCGCCGCCGCGACCGCCGCGCAGCGCGGGCACCGGGTCACCCTCTGTGAGAGCGCGGATGTGCTGGGCGGGCAGATCCGCACGGCCGCAACCGCGCCGGGCCGCGGCGAGCTCGGCGGTCTGGTCCGCAGTCTCGAGATCGAGTGCCGGCGCGCGGGCGTGGAGATCCGCACCGGCGTGCACGTCGACGCCGCGGTCGTGCGCGACGCGCATCCCGACGCGGTCGTCGTCGCGACCGGTGCGCGACCGCGGCGCCCGGACTGGGCCGGCGACACCGACCTCGTCGTCGACGTCCGCGACGTCCTCGACGACCGGGTGTCACCGCACGGCGACGTCCTCGTCGTCGACGACCTGGGCTTCCACCACGCGACGTCCGTGGCGGAGTTGCTCGCCGGCCGCGGCGCCGCGGTCACCGTCTGCACGGCCGGGATGATCGTCGGCCAGGACCTCGGGCTGACCCTCGACATGGAGGGCTGGACCCGCCGGGCGTACACCCTCGGCATCGAACAGCTGACCGACACGCTCGTCACCGCCGTCGCCGAACGCGACGGCAGGCTCGACGTGGCGCTGCGGCACCACCCGACCGCCGTCGCGCACCAGCGCACGGTCGACCGGGTGGTGGTGGCCACCCATCAGGATCCGGTGGACGAACTCTGGACAGCCTTGCGCGACAGCGCCTTCCACGTCGTGCGGATCGGTGATGCGCTCACCCCGCGGCGCGCGGACGCCGCGATCGTCGAGGGCGAGCGCGCCGCGATCCACTTCTAGCCGTGCGCGTTTCCGGTAGCCACCGCTACCGGAAACGCGCACGGGCCGCGCAGCGGCCTATCGGCTCGCGCGCTTGGTGGCCTCGGCCCAGGACTCGACCGCCGCGTACCCGTCGCCCACGCCCTGGGTGAACGCGACCAGGGCCCCGTACATCCGGGTGCCTTCCACGGCGAGTTCCGTCTTCGCCACCCAGTCCGCGGCACGGGCCATCACGTGGGCGGAGATGTCGGCACCGTCCTGGGTGCCGCGGGAGGCGTGCAGGAACGACTCGTCGGCGATCTGGAAGGTCTGCACCACGGCGCGCCAGTAGTACTCCGCGTCCATCGCCGCGCGGACCTCGTAGTAGTCCGTGGCGTTCTGCCGCGCCACCGCCTCCTGCAGCGTCGTCGCCGCTCCGGAGATGCTGCGCAGCGGCACGTACACGGGATCGTCGGACGCCCCCCGTGTGGTTCGTCTACTCGTCACCGGCACGATGCTTTCAGACAATGGCACCCCCTCGATGGTCCACAAGATCATCGCACGCGCAAGTGCCGGCGCGGGTCAGCAGGTGAGCGCATCGCCCGGGCACGCCGGCGCGTGCCGCTGCGGATCGAACGGTTCGAACCACGCGTCGACGGTCGCGAACAGGGCGCGCTGGGGAATCCGGAAATCGCCGAGCCGCTCCTGTTCGGGCAGCGGCCCGTCGTCGCCGAGGTCGACGCCGCCCACCGTCGCGGCGACGGTGCGGACGGACCACAACCGGCGCGGTGCGGCACGGAACCACTGTCCGTTCGGTACGTCCCCGGTGAGGCGGATCCGGCCGGCGCCCAGGACCGGCCCGGCGAGGCGCGCCACCGCGGCCAGGACCGCGGGGTGGTGCCGTATGCGGTCGGGTAGGAGCCGACCGGTCAGGGTCGCCAGGGCGGTGGACGGCGACGAGGTCACCTCTACGTCCCAGGCGACGTCGTCGCCGGCCGTGATGTGCAGCCGGGACGGGCCGGTCCATGCGGCGGCGACGTCGGTGCGCACCGTCCGGTTGAGGGCGGCGCCGAGGTAGCGGGGGCATCCGTGCTCCGGCGCGGCATCGCTGTAGACGGTCCACCGGCCGTGCGGGTCGCGATGCCAGACCGAGGTGAAGGCCGGGCCCACCGATCCGGCGGTGAACCGGCGCAGTGCCAGACAGTGCCCACTGGCGAACGGTGCACCGATCACCGCGTATCCGGTGAACCGTTCCCCGGCGACCCCGGCCAGGACGCGGGGCTCCTCGGCGGCTGCTTGCGGCGTGGTCTTCATGTCGTCCTCCTGCGGTGTTTCGGTTGTTCCGATCGTGCGCCGTGTCGTGTCCGGAAGGCATGGGGCCGATGCCTCATCTTTTGCCCGGGCGGGCCCCCGATTCCCGCGGCGGAGGACAATGGAGCCGTGCAGCGCAGGAGCGGGTCGTCTCCGGCGCCGCGGGACGGGCCGCGGCGCGCCGAGTTGCTCGCAGCGCTGTCCCTGGCGATCGACCTGGGCCTGGGGCAGCCCATGGAGCACATGCTGCGCTCCGCCGTACTGGCCGGACGGATCGCCGAGCGCATGGGGCTGGACGCCCGGCAGCAGGCCGTCGTCTACTACGCGAACCTCGTCGCCTGGATCGGATGCCACGCCGACTCGCACGAACTGGCGCAGGTGTTCGGCGACGACATCGCACTCCGCGCCGACACCTACGGGGTCGACATGACGGGGTTGCCGTTCCTGCGGATGCTGACGGGTCACGTCGGGCGCGGGCTCGACGGCCCGCGTCGCGGACTCGAGGTCGCCGCGTTCCTGCTGACCGCCCGCCGTCGCATGGCCGAACTGATCGGTTCGCACTGCGCGTCGGCGGGAGCGCTGTCCGACCGGGTGGGCCTCGACCGGCAGGTGGGTGCGGCCCTGGCCTATGCGTTCGAACGATGGGACGGGGCCGGGCTACCCGCGGGGGTACGCGGCAACGACATCCCGCTCGAGATGCACATCGTGCACCTGGCGGAGGTCTGCGAGGTCCATCTGCGAACCGGCGGGCCGTGGCGGGCCGTCGAGGTCGCCCGAGCGCGCAGCGGGACCCAGTTCTGTCCGCGGGTGGCACGGGTGTTCCGGGAGGGTGCGGACGAGTTCACCCACGATCTGCTCGAACGGGACGCATGGGCGGCGGCACTGGATCGGGCACCCGACCGTGAGTGCGTCCTCGCCGACGGCGAACTCGACGCGCTGCTGCGCGCGACGGCGGACTTTGTCGACCTGAAAGTCCCTTTCCTGCTGAGCCATTCGCGGTCCGTCGCCGAACTCGCGGCGGCGGCGGGTCGCCTGCGCGGCCTGCCGGAGACGGACACCGCGGTGCTCTACCGGGCCGGTCTCGTCCACGGTCTCGGGCGAATGGGGGTGTCCAACCGGATCTGGGAGAAGCCCGGTCCGCTCACCGCCACCGAATGGGAGCGGGTCCGGCTGTATCCGTACCTGACCGGGCGGATCCTCAGCCGTGTCACCGGCATGGAGGACGTCGTCGCCGTCGCGACCACGAACCGCGAACGCCTCGACGGCTCCGGATATCCCAACGGCGTCCGCGGCCGCGACCTGAGTGTCGCCGATCGGCTGCTCGCCGCGGCGGAGACGTACCAGCGCTTCGGGGAACCCCGGCCGCATCGTGATGCGCTCACCCCCGATCACGCGGCGGAGCGCCTGCGGCGAGAGGCCCGCGGCGGCCGCCTCGACGCCGAGGCCGTCGAGGCGGTGCTGACGGCGGCCGGGCACCGGCAGGTGCGACGCGCGCCCTGGCCGGCCGGACTGACCGCCCGGGAGGTGGCGGTGTTGCGGCTCGTCGCCCGGGGCCGCTCCAACCGGCAGATCGCCGCAGAGTTGTGCATCGCGGAGAAGACGGCGCGCAACCACGTCGAGCGCGTCTACGTCAAGCTCGGGGTGGACAACCGCACGCGGGCCGGCCTGGCCGCCGTCGACCTCGGGCTGGCGTGGTGAACCACGGGCGGACGACGGCCACGAACGGTGCACGGCCGGGTGTCGCGGTGCTCCCGCCCGGCCGGGTTCAGCGGCTCGGGTCGGTCCTGGCGCCGCCCCTCCGCTCCACGAGACTGTTGACGAGTCCGGCGGCGGTCGCGGCGTCGTCGACCACGACCAGGGTGCGCGCGCCGTCGCGCCGGTTCAGCACCAGGGCAGGGCCACCGCGCAGGACGAACCCCCGTGCACCGCGCAGCGGGCCGAACACTGCCATGCGGTATCCGTAGCCACCGAAGTGCCGCAGCGGTGCCACGTCGGTGACGGAGGCGGAGGCGATGTCACCGAGCCGAGTGTGCAGGTGCGGCCACCCGAACATTCCCGCGACGGTGACCCCGCGGGCGTCGACGGTGACGCGGATCGAGCAGGTCGCAGCCACCAGCACCGCGAGCAGCACGGCCAGGCCCAGCAGGATCCACAGCCGGGTCAGCACGCCCATCGCGGCGACGAGGCCGATCGCCGCGACCAGCGCGCTCGTCGTGACGTTGCCGGTGGCCACCGAGCGGGTCCACACCACGAGTTCGTCTGTGCCGACCGGAATTCGTGGTGCCTCCGCGGCCGGGGGAGTGGCGGGTCCCCGCGACCACCGTGGTATCGCCGCGGCGGCGGCCCCGAGGGCGAGGCCGACGCCGAGTGCGGCGAGGAGCGACGTCCCCGGCGGTGCGGCTGCGGTGGCGTCGGCGAGACCCCGTTGCGAGCCGGTCGCCAGCACGATCAGGGTGGTCACGAACGCGACGGTGCCGGTGACGGTCGCGGCGACCGCGCGGGTGAGGGCGGGGTCGGCGGCGGCAGCCCGGGCGAGACCGAAACCGAGGGCGGCGAACAGCGCACCGAATCCCAGCACCAGCGCGATGGTTGCGGGGAGTCCGGCGAATCCGTCCGCGGTGCCGTCGAGGTTCCAGTGCGTCGCGATCGGATCCGGCAGTTGCGCACGCCAGTTCCGGAGCACGAGCGCGCCGGCGGCGGCGACCCCCAGCGGGGCGACCGTGGAACCGAGGAGGATACGGCCGGCGGGGCGCCCGCCGGTGCCGGGATCGTCTGTCATCTGTACTCCGCTCTGATCAGGTCGACGAGGCCGTCGGCGCTCAGCCCGACGCGCTTGGCGTGCGCGACGACCTCAGCGACGGCGGAATGAACGGCGGCATAGCCGGTTTCGGCGCGATCGGTGACGACCGCACCGCGTCCGCGACGCAGCTCCACCAGGCCTTCGTCGCGCAGCTGCTGATAGCCCCGCAGCACGGTGTGCACGTTGAGGCCGAGCGAGGCGGCCAGGTCGCGTGCACCGGGAAGGCGCTCGCCGGCTCGGACCTCGCCGCGGGCCACCGCGCCGCGCACGGCCGCAGCCAGCTGCACGAACAGCGGGTCCGGCGAGTTCGGGTCCAGTCGAATTAGCACGGGACCCAGCATATTGTTCTATTTGAATTAGAACAAGCCCGAGTTGCACCAGATTAGTGTGCCAACCCTGACCGGGGATTCGCGATGCCGAGGGAATCGAGGATGTGCACGGCGTCGTCGGTGAGCGGATCGAAGGCGGTGTGCTCGTGGCCGGCGATCGTGATGGTGACTTCCTGCAAGGGACGCAGGGTCCGCACGATCTTCCGGATCGACATCCCGGTCGCGTCCTGCAGATAGCGTGAGATCGCCAACGCGGCGAACACGATGGTCAGGTGCGCCTCGATGGAATCGCGGGTGTGACTGAAGATCGGGCGGGCCCGCAGGTCGGTCTTCGACATCCGAAACGACTGCTCGACCTGCCACAGATCGTGATACTTCGCCATGACTTCCTGTGGATTCATCAGCGAGACAGGCAGGTTCGTCACGTAGCCTTTCAGACCGATCAGGGAACGCGCCCGGGCCAGAGCATCGGTATCGAGGGATTTGCCCTTCGCGGTGCTCTTGACGAACCGCGGTGCTCTAGCAGCACGGGTGCCGTCGACGACCCCCCGGGCCCGGGCTTCCTGCGCGTTCAGCGTCTGGTTGTCCCGCATGGCACGCTTGGTCGAGTACGCCCAGATCGTCCGCCACGCCGACGTGTCGGCCGGCGCCCACACCGGCTCGCCGCGACGGGTGAGGTCGTTGACCGTGCTCTTGGCGTGCCGTGAGGTGACGGTGTCGATGATTTGCCCGTCGGTGAACACGTCCCCGTTCCAGTGGAAATGACTGGCCAGATCCGCCGGCGCCTTCGTCACCCGCGAACCGACGATGAACTTCAGCCCGGCGGCATCGAGATCCTTGAGATTCGTCGCCGACAACATCCCGGCGTCGGCGGCGATGACCATCTCCACCCCCTCGATATTGTGGCGGACCTGGAACTGGCGCACGATGGGCACGATGGTGCGGGTCTCGGCGTGGTTTCCTTCGAAACATCCGATCTCCAAGGGGAATCCGGTGCGATCGACGAGCAGCCCGACGACGATCTGCGGGTCCACCCGCCGCTCCTTGGAGTAGCCGACCTTACGGAGCTCGTCTTCCTTCTCCGCTTCGAAATACAAGGTCGTGACGTCGTAGAGCAGCAGGTTCAGATCCCCCGCGGTGGCGGCATGCTCCCGAGTTAGGACATTACTGGCGGGTAGGAAATCGTTCATGCCTGCTACCTGCGCATTCGCGACGTCGCGGAGGCGGTTTGGGACACTAACGCCGTCGGTTCGGGCGGTGGAATTCGCTTCCGACCCCTGGCCTCGATGCTGGTCGTGACGACCTGGACGGCGGGGAGTCAGCAGTTGTCGACATGCCCTGGGCCTCGGATCTCACCACTGTCGAAGATTCGGGACTGAGTTCAGCGTCGACACTCTGGCCGCCGAGATCCTTAGCGATTCGACCTCTTATTTCCGTTGGGGTGGTGACTTTTTCACCGATAGACATGTCGTTGGTGCGGCTACAGGCAGTCGTTCCGCACACCGGAGCGCCGGCCGGCGGGCATCGACAACGGTCCACCCGGCTCGCCGAGCCAGGCCTGCCCACCATGCTCATAGGGTGGCGGTCGCCCGCTGCGTTCAGGACCACACCGCCCTCGTCATCTCGGAGTTGGCCATGCAGCTGCGGCCACCACCGCGAACCTCGATCATTGCGTTCAATCGTGCTGACCACGACTTCCACTGCAGATCTGGTCCGCTGAACAGGGCATTCTCGGCCGGGTCAGGTTCGAAGCGGGACACTTAGAGCATGTCTCATGTGGAGAGCTTCTTGAAGCAGGTGAGCGCCGCGGCGAGTTGCAGGAAGCCGGTGAAGTGCTCGGCGTGGCGTTCGTAGCGGATTGTGAGCCTGCGGTAGCCGGTGAGCCAGGCGAGGGTGCGTTCGATCTTCCATCGGTGCCGGCCGAGGCGGTCGTTGCGTTCGATGCCGCGACGAGCGATCCGCGGGACGATCCGGCGCTCCCGCAACCAGCAACGGTGAGCGGCGGAGTCGTAACCTTTGTCGGCGCGCAGGCGACCCGGTTTGCGTCGTCGCGGCCCACGACGGGACCTGACCGCGGGAATGGCCTCGACCAGCGGCCGCAGCATGGTGCTGTCGTGGGTGTTCGCTGCAGAGACGCCGACAACCAGCGGAATTCCCTCGGCCTCGGACAGGACGTGGATCTTCGATCCTTTCTTGCCGCGATCGACCGGGCTGGGCCCGGTCAAAGATCCCCCCTTTTCGCCCGGACACTCGCGGCGTCCAGGATCGCTGCCGACCAGTCCAGCTCACCCGAGCCGCCGAGTCGATCGAGCACCTCGCGGTGCAGTTTCTCGAACACCCCGCGCGTACCCAGGCCGTGAAGCGGCGATGCGCGGTCGGGACGCTGACCCCGAACGACGGCGGCAGGTGCCGCCAGGCGCAGCCGCTGGTCAATACGAACACGATTGCGGTGAACACCGCCCGGTCGTCGACCGGCGCACTGCCACCACCCTGCGGTCGGGGGGCGAAGGCCGGAATCAGCGGTTCGGCGATCTCCCACAACGCATCCGGCACCAACCGGATAGACAACTCGTCAACCACGAACTACATCATGCATCACAACCCACTTCATCCACGTGAGACACGCTCTTATTGCCGTTGTTGAGTGCCAGCATGTTCTGTTGGCCAACCGACTCGGACCTCTTGAGGCCCTCCTGAACCTGCTCGATGGTGTCATCGTCGATGCCCTCGAGCAGACGATCGGCCTCGCGCCACGCCTCCTCGGAGGTATCACGGGTGATGGTGTGCATCCGGATGCCGAATTTCATCTGGCGGCCCTGCTTCTCGGCGAGCTCGCGGATCCAGGCGATCTTCTTTGCCACGGCATTCGGGGGCTCGCCCCACGTGAGGTAGACGTCGGCGTGCTTGGCTGCCACGTCACCGGCCGCAGACGAGGAGCCGCCGAAGTAGATCTCCGGAATCGGGTTGGGGATCTGCTGCAGTGCTGCACCCTCGACCTTGAGGAACTCACCGTCGAAGGTCACGGTCTCTCCGGCCCACAGCCGGGTGACGATCTCGAGGAATTCGTCGCAGCGGCGGTAGCGCCCCTCCTTGTCGGCGAAGTCGCCATAGGCCCGTTGTTCGTGGCTCTCACCGCCGGTCACCACGTTGAGAAGCAGCCGGCCGCCTGACAAGTTCTGGAACGTCGCAGACATCTGCGCGGCCAGCGTTGGCGATGTCATGCCCGGTCGGAAGGCGACCAGGAACTTGAGCCGCTCCGAGAGCGGCGCGAGCATCGCTGTGGCCAGCCAGGCATCCTCACACCAGGCGCCAGTGGGTGTCAGCGCGGCCTCGAAGCCGAGCTGCTCCGCACTGCGGGCGACTTGACCGAGGTAGGCAACCGATGCCGGCCGGCCGGCCGTGCCGTGCTCGACTCCGTGGCCGCCACTGACAACGTGTCGACCGTCGCCGCCGTTGGTGGGTAGAAACCAGTGGAACTTCATGTCAATGTCCTAATCAGTTCGGGGAGTGACGCCTCGAAACCACTCATAGTTGTCCATGATTGGGCGGTAGCGTGCGGTCCACGACCCAGCGGCCGAGGTGCTGCACCTTCCACGCCGCAGGATCATGGAGCGTGTGCGTACGCGCATTACGCCAGTGCCGATTGAGGTTGAGAGAGTCGAGGGCCGAGCGGGTGCCACACACCTCGAAGAGGCGACTGGCGACCTCGACCGAGACGGCAGTCGACGACGCGCGGCTCGCGGCGACCGCAAGGCTCGCGGCACCGGCCGTATCAGCGGTGAGATCGGCATTTGCGGCGTCGACGGCTGCCCCGGCTTCGCGGAGCAATGCCTCCGCCCCGCGTACGGCGACCTCCATCTGCCCCAACGCCTGCACAATGAGCGGGTCGTCCGCTGCGCGATCGACACCGGCGTCGGGAAACGGCCTGCTCTTGGTTCGCACGAACTGCGCCGCTTCATCGACCGCCGCCCGGGCGATCCCGACATCGAGCGCCGAGTGCAGCAACTGCGCGAACGCACCGTAGGTCTGGGGGCGGTCGAAGGTCAGATGGTAGGGCGTGATCCGATCGGCGGTCACCTGGACGTCGATCAGCTCAACCGTGCCGGCCGCGGTGGTGCGTTGGCCCATGCCGTTCCAGTCGTCGATCACCGTGACGCCAGGCGCTGTGCGCTCGACCCAGGCGACGTGGAGCGGTCCGTCGACGTCGAGGTGGGTGAGGACCGGGATCCAGTCGGCGAAGAGAGCGCCGGTGGCATAGCCCTTGATTCCGTTGAGGCGCCAAATTTGTGGACTTGAGGCTTGCTCCGCCGACGTCTCCACCGCTGCAGGATCAGGGGTGAGTGTCGTCCGGATGTCTCGAACATGCTTGGTGCCGATCTCCGATTGGGCGTTGCCAAAGCGCTTCCCGTCGAGCACTTCGCGGAAGAAGAACTCCTGTTGGGCCGGGGTTCCCTGCTCACGCATCGCGTTGACGTAGACGAAATGGCTGTGGGGGATCTGCGCGATGCTCGGGTCTCCGCTTGCCAGGATCCGGAAAACCTCAGCCACCATAGCCGCGGGCAGCTCCGAGCCGCCGTACTCTCGGGGAACGGTGATCGCGAGCAGCCCGGACTCGGCGAGCTGGTCGAGCTCGGGCCCAGGCAGTAGTCGCTCGGCATCGCGCCGGGCGGAGGTCTCCGCAAAGCCCGCCGCCAGGGTGTGGGCGACCGCGACGGCTTGCGCACCGCTGAGCCTCGGGCTGGTGATTGCCAAGTCAGCGACGGCGGCCATGCGTCCTCCGCCTTGGCGCGCCGTGAGTGAACTGTGGGCGCGCTGGCAGTGAGTGCCCTCCGACGGCGGGGCTCATCGAAACTCCTTGATTGAAAACTTGCGTCTGTTAACCAATGGAGAAAGCTACTTGAAGCCCCGGGATGCCACCACCATTTGTGCGCCAGGAATTACGGAGGGGGTGACAGGTCATGGCTATCGCCATCCGTCAGTCTTTCCGGACACTCGAATCGAGAACCCACGGGGCATCCGCACAGACTGGGACGTATGTTGCGGCGCGAGAAACGCACTGCCACTGTATTTCATACTTCTTCAGTAGACTTTAAGCACAAAAGTAGATGTCGCACCGAAGGATCCCGACGGCAGGTCTTGCCGATCAGGGCGCACGGACTCGGCACAACCGCAGGAGACCCCGATGCGCATCGAACAACTTGAGTACATCGCGGCCGTCACCGCCCACGGGTCGCTGCGTCGCGCGAGCGAGGCTATGAACATCTCCCAGCCGGCACTGAGCGAGGCGATCACGAGGCTCGAGAAGGAACTCGGCACCACACTGCTCGATCGGCGACGAACCGGCTCACGTATCAGCAGGGAGGGTCTCGAACTGCTCCAGAATATGACCGATGTCATCGAGGCCGTCGGCAGGCTCCGGCAGGCGGCCGGCGACCAGGGGGTGCGGATGCGAGAGATCCGCATCGGCACGGTCAATACAGCCTCGTCGACCCTGCTCGTCCCAGCGTTGCTCGACTTGCGCGTCCGGCACGGCTCCGGCGGGGTCGAGGTCATCAACGCCCAACAGAGCGAGATCCACCAGGGCCTGGCCGACCCTGCGTGTCAGCATGAGTTGAGTCCACTGGTTCACAGCAACCCCGCCTGCAGGGCGAGATACGGATCAACCCAACGATGACGATGTCCACCCCTACAGCGGTCGAGGACAATGACCGCATGGTCTCCACTCACCCCCGAGCCGACGGACCCCGCCGGCGCGTGTTCAGCCCCGCCGACAAGCTCTCCCACCTGGACGCGTACGAACAGGCCTGCGAGACGAACGAAGGCGGGGCATACCTGCGCCGTGAAGGCCTGTACTCGTCGCTGATCAGCGAGTGGCGCAAACAACGCGACGCCGGCGTGCTCGACGGCAAGCAACCCGGCACGAAGATCGGCAAACTCACCGCCGAGCAGGCCGAGATCGCCCGACTCAAGCAGGAGCTCGCCCGCGCAAACAAGAGACTGACCACCACCGAGGCCGCACTGGACATCATGGGAAAAGCTCACGCTCTCTTGGAATCTCTCTCCGAGAGAGCGGATTTCGACGACAAGCCGAACAAGCGCTGACCGTAGCGTGGACCGAGCTGGCCGAAGCTGGGGTGTCGACGAGGACGGCCAGCACGCTGACCGGTGTGGTGCGTTCGACCGCAGTCCGGCGGCGCACCGCAGCCTCCGCGCCGACACTCGACGTCGCCCACGGGCCCGCGACCGAGCCGGCGAACAAACTCACCGCCCTCGAGCGGCAGCAGATCCTCGATGTGCTCAATAGTGATCGGTTCGTCGATCAGGCTCCGCTCGAGGTGTATGCGCAACTGCTCGACGAGGGCATCTACCTGTGTTCGGTGTCCACGATGTACCGCGTGTTGCGCGAGAATGCGCAGGTCAGCGAGCGTCGCCGGCTCGCGAGGCATCCGGCGAGGACCTGCCCGGAGTTGGTCGCGACCGCGCCGCGGCAGGTGTACTCGTGGGACATCACGAAGCTTGCCGGGCCGGAGAAGGGCCGCTACTTCGATGCGTACGTGATGATCGACATCTACTCGCGGTACATCGTCGGAGTCCATGTTCACGCTCACGAATCGGGTCTGCTGGCGCGGGAGTTGATGGAGCAGATCTTCGCCGTACACGGGATTCCGCAGGTCGTGCACGCTGACCGTGGTACGTCGATGACCAGCAAGTCCGTCGCCACGTTGCTGGCTGATCTCGAGGTCACCCGTTCGCATTCGCGGCCGCGGGTCTCGAACGACAACCCGTACTCCGAATCGATGTTCAAAACCCTCAAGTACGGGCATCGTTTCCCCGAACGGTTCGGATCCCTCAGTCAAGCAAGGGAATTCATGATCGAGTTCACCGACTGGTACAACCACGAGCACCGCCACACCGGAATCGGGTTGCACACGCCCGCCGACGTCCACTTCGGCCTGGCCGCTTGACAAGCTTCCCTACATATCAACTGTGTGAGGCCATGCCGGTGTCACCAACGTCATGCCCTCATACAGCTAGTGGAGGCGGTCAACGATGGATATGTAAGGAACCCAATGTCCGCCCGCGCCCGAGCATCAGAGTGGGCCTCGGACAGCAGACGCAGTTCGGCACCGCGGCGGCGCCGAAGATCCTCGACCTACCCGACACCGTCTACATCAACCGGCCAGCCGACCATCCCGAGACCACAGTGGAGGACGAAACGGCAGCCGCCTGACACCCACTGGACTCAAACTGCTTGACACATTCCGGAGTCGGAGATGAGTCGCCGGGCACTGGTTGCGACCGTGCGAGGCTCGCATATTGGAACTCCGCGCGTGGCCTCTTCGCGGCTGGTCGCATCCATTGGACGCCGGGCATCGGCAGAACTACAGACCACCATGAGCATGCATCTGTCGAGCACCAGTTCGTACCGGCCGTTTACATAGAAATCGTTTCTCAGTGGCACCATGTGCCACGGGACCAACTGTGCCGCCTCCCCACACGGAACGGTGCGGACGGTCAGCACCTCACCGGAGGCGATTCGGCGGTGGCCGTCGGTGATCATGGACTTTGCGACGAAGTTCGACAGATCCAGCATGTGCCAGCCGGACTGGCGCCGCGGGCCGAACAGTCTCAGTGTCAGATCGAAATCCGACATTCGCCAGCGCGAGGCGCGAAGATCGGCGCGCATCGCGGACAACCTGCGAATGGTCTCATGATCATCCTCGATCTGCACCTCCCATCGTCCGGCCAAGCCGTGATAAGCCGATACCCAGAAGCCATCGAATCCCGCGATAAACCACATGGCCTCGCCGGCCTCACAGCAGGCTTCCACGCTCCGGTAGTCCCAGATGTCGAACTCATGGAGGGGATCCTGCGGTTTGATCCCCTTGAGTCGACTCTTGATGTGGGCGTACACCGCTCGTGGTTGGTTCAGGCTCAGAAGGCAGTTGACGAACCGGAGGGAGAGGCCTGTTGCTTGGAATGATCGATACAACTCGGCGAGCATGCGCGCGCCAAGTTCGTGCGTCCTGCCTTCGCTGAAGGTCTGCAGTTCAAACGACCACCCTATCAGGGTCATCCAGGCCGAAACCCGCCATTGGAACGCCTTTTCCGGATGTGATTTGTCATAGGTGTCGGCGATCAACCGGTCGCACCAGAGCAATTCGTACAGGTTACCTACCTCGAGCCTCAGTTTGCGGGCTTGGAAGAGCAGACCGAGACGCCTGACGTTGGAGCGTTGATGAATGGCTAGCGACTCATAGCAGTGTGCAAGGCCGATTTGGTAGCGCGTGATCTCACCATCGTCACTGTGTATACCGATTGCTTCGGCGAAGTCCGCTTCCCCACCCTCCAGATCGCCTTTCAAGAACTTCATCGTGCCTCGCAGGGCAATGGCACTGGCAAACCTGTGTTGTTGGCCGGCTTCGAGTTCCGGGATCATGCGCCAGTGTTGAATCGCTTGTTGCAGTTGTGCTGTTGCTGATCGGCGGTCACCTGCCTCGACTGCGCTCATCGCATAGCACTGGCGTGCCCGGGCAGCTTGCTCGGCGATACCGGGCAGATACTCGGCAGGAAACCATGCCGGGGGGTTAACCAAAATCTCGATCGCTGATAGGTGCAGGTCCAGCGACAACTTTCTCCTCGACTTGTCATCCATCGATGCAAAGTCGGCCGCTTTCTCCAACTGTCTGCTGACCTTGCGCGCTGCGTTTATGAGAGGACGGTCCGTGGGGGCTGGCACGAGCGTGCATCCGTCCATTGCCGTTGATCGTCTGATCGGCTGGGCGAAGTAGAAACCATCGCCCAGCGCGACCTCGACGACACTGGCGCCGGTTGCCCCAGGCTCGTCGGTGAAATAGAACCAATCGGAGGACACCGCGTGAGCGACACCGTGTACCGCGCGAGCGAAGTGCTCGTAGCCGATGGGATGCTCAAGGGACGTGGCGGCCTCGATGGCCTGCATGTACCAGGCGTAGGAGTCGGCGGGTGCGTCGAACTTGAGAGCCTCCCCAATGTTGTAGGCGGCCCGCATGACCGCGACGGGATCGTCGCGACGCTTGGCGTTCAGCCACAGTTTTTGCCACACGCACGCGGCATCGAAGTCCCTGCCAGCTTCGATGTAGGCATGCCCAAGATGTTCGAGAACGATGATGTGGTCAGCACCGCTTGTCTTGGGCAGCATGACTCGAAGCTCAGCAATTCGTTTCGCTGATCGGTTCCGGACGGACATTTCTCGGTCAGGACATCTCGAAGAGTACTGATTCGGCCGAGTAGGACTGCGTCCGCGCCGACTCGGAGCGGATCTCCGTCCGCTTGCGCCCTGACGGTGACCCAGAGATCCAAAATCCGGACGGGTGGCAGAACAGTTTCACCAAGTGAACAGCAATGCAAAAGGGCGTCTTCGACATGATGGAAACCCGTCGCCCTGTCTTAGTGTGATTTTCGACGCGCACCTCGCCGAGGTCTGCCGGCGTCACTTCGATGTCGATTCCGCTGGAATTTTCGACTGTCAAGCACAGCTCGCGGGCATAGTAAGCACCCAGGGCAATGTGGATTCTTTCGTTCACTGCGAGGTCAGCTGAGAGAGGGTAACTATAGTTGAGATCCGCATTGCGAATCCAACGGTCGACGTCAAGCGTGTTGGCGCTCTTTAAGGTCACGCCTTGGTATGAGAGGGTGGCGGCGGCGTCCTTTCGCGTGGTGCCCTTAAGGGTCACCTCGTAACCGAGCGCTTGAACTACCTGGTTGAGTGCGGACACCGCGAGTCCGATGCGTTTTGTTGATTGACCGTTACCAGCGATGTCGCTGACGCGATCAGTCGAGATCCTGACTTCCTCGGCGAGAGGAGTCGTCCCGTCCAGGACCTGGGTGAGGTCGCCAATCTTCATCATGGACTGCTGGTGCTGCGAAAACACGTCGAGCGGATTCAAGCCAGTTCTGGGTATTGCCGTGGGGACGAAACCGGCAGGGAGACGTAAGCCCGTTGCATGTGCGAAGTAGCCCAATTCAGCCTCTTTCCAAAAGGGCATGATGTCGGTTGACATCGAGCCCGCTTACAAGTCTTAGGTCCCTTGGAACCGAATTCGAAAACTCTCGTCGAGACTTACTCACCTGATTTAGGGGCTAACCGTGTTGCGATAACAGGAAAGTGACCCGAAATGCGGGTTGTCAAGACTCACAATGTCCACTGGGCGAGGGCACGTTCCTAGTGCGTCACCCTACCCACTTCTACCCCCACCTGTCCGTCGACACAGCCACATCATCAGGTGGCAAGACTAGATCAAAGTAAATACCAACGGCATTCGTTTGCCCACAACTCTCAGGGCAATTTCGGTCAGACGCCAGCCCGCTCACCTGCACGGATCCGGCACCGACCTACCCCGCACGCCCACCAACTGTCGAACTCGGGCTCAATTCGATAACGGATTCCCGGCACGGGGCTCTGGCGACCAAGGTTCGTTAGAATACTTTGCCCGCACCCATGAGAGGCTGTGAACCGTCCCGGGGTGGTTCAGTTGCTGTGCGGTCCACCTTCAGTGATGGCATACAGAAAAGGGCATAGGCCCGCCAACTGGGATCTACTCTATCGGTTTGAGCTCGAGCCGCGAGCCGTGCGGTTCGGACTGCCTGTGCCGGACTGCATCCCACAGCCAGGGATGCGAAGAACTCCGCGGCGAAGATGCGTGCACAGTCGTCGGTTACCGGCCATCGGGTGCCCAAATAACCCGCGGCGCCTTGACCCAGCATGGTCTCGAACCATGATAAGCGTCGAAAGAGCCCGGGTTCGGCGACCGCTGTATTGCACCCGTTGGCGAACACAAAGACATCGGCGAAGTTATTGGCGCAAGCAATGAGGGTTGGCAGGGTGATCTGCTCACCCTCGAGGGTCAGATCACCCTTCATGACGAGCTCGCCGGTGCCATCATCGATCTCGCCATGCGCCGCTATGTAGGCCACCCCGTACTTCGAATTGAAGTTGGTCTTCTGCAGGTTGGCGGGAGTGAGGCTGATCGCGTCAACACCGGTGCCGGTACCCGACAGGGCCTCAGTGATTACACCCTGATCATGCGCAAACTGTGAGTCCGGGCGGCTGGCCGTCAGCACGGCGACCTTGGTCAGGGCGATACTTTCAGGTGGATCGAAGTCCGCTGGTATGACGGTCATCTCGAATACCGAGCCGAGCGTGTCGGTGCAATCGGGAGCGAGGCCGATCGGCAACGCCTCCCACGGGATCGACATCTCGTTGGTGAGCACTGCAAGCCTTGGAGTACCCGAGTGAGCGAGAGCTCCCGACTTGAGGCGATCAGCTTCCAGCGACTTCGCGATCGAAACCATGATCCTGTTGACAGAATCGCCAAGTGAGGCGAGAGTTTCGCCCACGTCGTATCCCGGTGCCACGAGTTCCGCTGCCCTCGCCCTGATGTCCGCCATGCGGACATCTATGTATGCGCTGGGTTCGCTCTCGATCTCCACATCTAGAAGCGTCATTGGCGGTCCCGGCGAGTCGGCCAACCAAAGATCGACCACGAAGCGCTTTTCGCGCCGCAACGCAGAGAGGACGACATCCGCATCCAAACGACCGATCCTCTCGCTGATCGTGGCGACGTCGAATGGGGACGGCCGGCGATCAGTCGACGCGGGGTCCAGAAACGCGAGACGATAGCTGACCGTGACGCAGGGTTGATTCTGCCGAAGCACTCGGACGTAGACGCGGCCGGTATATGGCGATGCGTCGGCTCTGAAGTCAACGAGATAGGTGGACTGGGTCGCGGAAACCTCGCCCGGGATCTTGACGGTCGACGGATCCGCGAAAATATCGACATCGATGTCTTCGGGGTTATTGTCCTTCACTTCAACGCTGACCATGAACTTCTGACCGCAGAAGACTTCGTCAGGCATTGTGATCGTCACCGACGGCGCATCTTGGAGGTCAACCGTCGCGGCGCCTCTGACCGCCCTGATGCGCCGTGTCCGACGGGAGGGAAACGGAATCTCCGCCAACTCCTTATCACTCAGTGCAATGAGTTCCGCGCAGCTGGGTATCTGATTCTCACGAGCCAGCGCCAAACCACCGATGATGTAGCTGTGAAGGTCGGGATCGGGGTTCACCTTTGCGAGCGCTATAGCCGACTTCACCAGCTGCGAAATCACGTAGTTTTTGCCGTCCTTAGTCAGATCACCGAGCTCATCAACCGCCTTCAGCAGGTGCTCGATGCAAACGCTCCCGTGCGATGACTCGCGTTCCTCCTCGCTGTCAAGGGTTGCCAGCATCTCGTGGATGTGGCCGAGCCACATGTTGTGGTGCGCATTTGGGTGAGACGATCCGCTGCTGTCGATGGCAAGTTGATGCAAGGCGGCATACAGGCGGTAGTAGTCGCGTCGACGGTTGTGCGGAAAGTACCCTGTCAGCTTGTAAGATTCGGCCAGAATCTTGTCCAATACGTTCGAAGAGATACCGCTTAGCAGCTGCCCCTGATCGGTGTCGGAATCCCTCCCGCGCACGGCCAGCTCATAAAACGTGTAAATACACACCAGTCGCTGCTCGTCGTTCTGGAAGTTCGCCACTCCGAATGATTCAGCGCATGCAAGCGGACCTGTCGTTTCGATTTCGATGTTCACGGACTTGACGTAGTCGACCACGATTTCGAACGTGCTCGGGACGTCGCCGGTTTGCTTGATCAGTTCCAATATCGGCCTAGGGTTGATAAGGCGCGACGGAAACCTCAGGTTGGCGGATGCGATCGACGTGCAGAGCGCACCCAGCTGTTCGCCAGAGAACTGTGCCAAGATGCCGTCACGGTAGACTAGTTTCGCGAGAGCTTGAACATTCGAATCTATTTCCGCTGGGTGCTCTCGGGCGGAGGCGGCGTCCGCCAGGTGTTGGGCTGCATCGACGATGTTGGCTGGCATGCCCATCTCGGACGCTGTCGCCATAGCAGCCGACAGCGGTGACTTATCGCCATTTGAGGCACCCGGCGCGGATTCGTTCATGTATCGTCCTTCGCTCGGCGGTCACGAAAGCATCGTGTTGTCGTCGATCATGCCAATGTCCGAAGTCGGCTGCGGTCAAGTCCCGTGAGGTGGTGTACGGCGTGTCGCGTGATTCCTCGGGGGTGATGGCTATGCCGTCAAAGCAGGTGTCACCTCCTCAGTGGAGTTGGTGATGGTTTCGGTGTCGTCGTTGCAGGGAACCCGTCTCCGCCAGGGGAAACGCCGTAGTCCCGGTTACCGGCCACGGCTGCCGGGGAAACGCCGTGGCAGGTCTCCGACAGTCGGTCCACCCGTGACAGCGGCGTGCTCCTGGCCGCGGTTGAGCCCAGGTCCGCGTCGGCGGATAGGCGTACGAACCCGATCACGGATCCGGGGTTTCGTTGCCGGGAACCGGCCCGCCGCCGCCGGTCCCGATTCGACCGGGCCGACGTCAGCGCCGCTTCTTCAGCTTTCCGTGCTCGTTGACGCAGACGGACAGGTCGGTTCCGAAGTCTTTGATGGTCGAACCGTTCTCGTCCTCGACCCACCACCGCACCAGGGTTTCTCCGTCTCGGATGATGTTCCCCACCCAGTATTCGAGGTGTTCCTTTGCCGAGTGGATCGACTCCGGCAGAGCGTTCGGGGAATCGATGGTCGCGAGGACCCCCTTCGTGTAGAGGTTGTTCTCGTCTGGCCTATGAAGATGACTCGACACTGGATTCGGGAGTCGGGCGGGGGCTTCGCTTGGCGCGCCGCCAGTCGCGCGACATCACGGAACGCAACTGCGGCGCGGGCCGCTGTGATGACGTCGAGGACCGGGCCAGCGGTGGTGTGCGCGACGTTCATCGGCGGCGCCCACTGCGTGATCGGCCGCCTCGACATCGGCCGGGGCCGGGTGCAGGCACCATGAGAGCCGCAGCTGGGTGTGCATCCACGCGGTCAGGCGGATCTCGTCCTCGTCGACGAGGACGACGCGGTCGGTGCGCCGGGTCTGGTAGTCCTCGGTGTCGAGGAGCAGCCCGGCGAGGGTGCGGCGCAGGTGATTGCTGTTGATCCGCCGGCGCAGGTTGGTGGCGAGACCGACGTAGAGCAGTCGCACCCCGGGCTCGGTGGGGTGCGCGGGCCCGGGGAGCTGTGGGAACACCTCGGGAGCCGCCCACCAGGCGTACAGGCCGGACGCGGCAGGCAAGGTGTCCAGGTCGTCGAGTGCGTGTGGGGGGGTGGCGCTGAGCGCGGCGATGGTGCCGGTCGGATCGGGCGCGTCCGGTGTGGGTGAGGTCTGCATGGGCGCCAGTGTGCCCCGTGCGGGCGACACACTGACTTCCGAAACCGAGCGCGACCGGCACCGTCGCCGATGACACGGCCCGGCAGCATGTTCGGGGCTGGTGGCGGCTACATTTCCGGTGGAGCAGGCGACCGCGAGGAGGGGCGAACGATGGGCATGAGGTTCGGCAGCACAAGCGATGAACCAGACGAGATCTCGGAGAAGCACCGCGCGATGATCGCCGAGTACCGTGCACACACGCTCACAGACGAGGACATCAGGCGCCAGGACATGGAGGACCGAGGCCCCGCGTTGGAGGACATTGACTGGCACGAAATCCCTGTCGGGACTACTACATAGCTCCCGGTGAGGACATCTACCACTAAGCCGTGGTATCTCCCTGAATGGGGGGCAGCCCGGCGGGTGTCTTGCCTGGAGCCTGGTGTACGGATTGGGGGCGTCTGCGCTGATTTGTGCAGGTGGTGGGACGCAACTGCCAGGTCAAATGAGAGCCTGTGACGCATGAGTTCTCCGAGCCTTGGGCGGTTGCAGATTGTCCCGCCGCGTGTGATCTGGCCTCACGAGGCGATCGACTTCACTCCGTGGCTGTTGCAGAACGTGGATGTGCTCAGTGACCTGTTGGGCATGGACCTGGTACTCGCCGCGGCGGAGCACCCGGTTGGTGACTTCAGCCTGGATCTGAAGGGATACGACGAGGCGACCGGCGAGGTCGTGATCGTCGAGAACCAGCTGGAACAGTCCGATCACACTCACCTCGGGCAGATCATCACCTACGCCGCGGGAACCGACCCCACGACGATCGTGTGGGTGACCACCGGGTTCCGGCCCGAGCACCGTGCCGCGATCGACTGGCTCAACCAGCGCACCGACGAGAACACCCGCGTGTTCGGTGTGGTCATCCAGGTCGTGCAGATCGGGGATTCGCAGCCGGCGCCCAACTTTGATCTTGTTGTGCAGCCGAATGACTGGGAGAAGCAGGTCCGTCAGGCGGCATCGCCGCGCGCTGGTGAGGCATCGGCGCGGGTGCGTCGCTACCGGGAGTTCTGAGAGGCCACACTGGCCCGCATCCGCGCTGAGCATCCCGCGTGGACGAGGTCCCGAACCACCAGCCAGTCCTGGTGCAACACAATCGTCGGACTCGGCGGAGTCGTGCTGTCGATGGCATGGGTGAACAGATCGCTGGTGGCGCAGTTCTACTTCGAATCCCCCGATGCCGACCTGAACCAGGCCCGGTTCGACTGGCTCCACGACCGACGCAACGCCTTCGAGGCTGCGCTCGGTACGACCGCGGTGTGGGATGCGATGGCCGGGCGGAAGGGGGCCCGCATCATGGTGATGTCACCGTTCGACGACATCGAGGACGTGGATCGGTGGCCAGCGATGACGACCTGGTTGATCGAGCAGCAGATCCGACTACGCGAAGCGCTCGCGAAGGTCGGCGGGGCCCCGCTCTGCGGAATGTCATCCCGCACTGAGTCAGTCAAACGACGCGATGGTGAGCCCATCCAGGGGAACGCCTTTCGTCGTCCACGGGACTGCTTTCGTTCCTGACGACCCGCACCGGGTCAGCCCAGTACGCGGTCGGTCGATGACAGAATCGAGGCTGAATCGCCTACGGTCGTTTGACGACGAGGATGTCCTCGCGCAGCTTCTTGTTGGTCCTGCACAGGTTCGCTTCCTTTACGATCTTGAACACCCCCTTGTGGGCGTCGTCGTACAGGACCTCGAACTCGCCGCGCTCCCAGGTTGTGAGGTAGCTGTACTGGCCGCCCAGATCGTTCAGGGTTTCCACGATCTCGGGCGCGGTGGGAGCTGCGATGTGGAGCAGTTGAACAGTGAGATCCGCGTCCTTGCTGGTCGTGGCTATCCGGCGAATTTGCTCCACAGGAAGGCGAGTGTTGCTCTGGATTGCAAACCGGGCCGCGGCAGCCAGGGCCTTGCCGTCGTCGGTCGGGAGGAAGTTCGCCAGGTCCTGGAGTATCTGCTGGCCGATCTTGCTGCTGGTCGCGGGATCCTCGAAGAGGTCGGTGACCATCCCGTCCACCAGGTCGGGGGTAATGAACTTTTCGACCTCGTTCGAGGCGACGATGGCGGGCCCGAGGGCAGCCCATCCGCCCTGGCGAAGGTGTGTGAAGGTGGCTGCGTCGTCGGGAACCAGGTCGTCCTTGAGGAGGAGCGCGAATAGGTTGCTCTTCTCCGGTGTGATCTGCGTGGCCGGGAGCCACTCTTTGAGCTCGAGGCTTTGTACGAGCTCGACTCGGTCCTCGGGGAGTGGGATGCCACGCGTGGCTTTGAGCACGGCGACGGCGGTCTTGGCCGCAGCCTCTTCGTCGTGGGGCTCCTTCGCCCCGTCGTCGGTGTAGATCACGCCGCCGTCGAGCAGGAGCTCACCGAGCTTCTCGTCGATGTCTCCGATCTTGGCCCGGTACGCGTCGATATTGGCCAGCGACGCACGGAACAGCTTGGCTGAGGCCAGCGCCGGCCAGGTCGAGGGCGGTGCGTCGCTCAGGTGCCGCAGCGAGCTGTCGGGTGACGCGGTCGAGGTGAGCCGCTCGAGTGTCTCGTCGTCCTCTTCTGTTGCCTTGAGTGCGTCGAGGAGTGTCTCAGCGGTCAGTGTCGAGTGGTCGGTGTCGTCGTCGGATTCGACGGCGTCGAGGTAGATGCTGAGGTTGGACAAGCAGTACTGATAGATCGTGTCGTTGTCGTGAATGCTGTCCAGCGTCACCTGGCCGGTGATGTTGAGTGCCGTGCGCAGGTTGTCGGCGGTCAGCTCGTACAAGTTGTTGTCCACGATGAGTGTCCGCAGCACGTCGTGTACGCCATCGAGGCTGGGCAGAAGCACCTGAGCGCGTCGCAGCACGGTCACCACCGGGTCCAGATCAGACCTGGTTCGGGGCTCGGTGAAGACTGGCATCTTCTTGTACTGCGAGACCAGGAAGTCGCCGACAGCAGACCCGAGGTCGTAGGCGCCCGCAGGGTCGGCGGCCACGAGTGCGGCATCTACGAGTGCCGGACGCACATCGGCAGGCACGCCGTCGTCGGAGACGAGGTAGGCGAACACATCCCGCCACCGTCGGTGGCTTAGCCGTGCTGCCAGTCTGGTCCGCTCCACGTTCGAGGTGAAGAAGGCTGCCAGGAACTGTTCCGCTTCGCTCCCGAAGTTCGAGGTCAGGTGCTCAACCACCTCGTCCGCCCGCTCGACGTCCTCGACGAGAAGGTAGTCGACGAGCTGAACGTTGTAGGCGCTGATCGTGCGAGTGAAGTCCTCGTCAGCTTCGGCCAGCAGGTTCTTGAACGCACCCGGGCTGGTGAATTGGTAGTTGATGTCCATGCTGTTGGTCTGGACGGTCTGCACGATGAACGTCGCCACGTCGATGCCAGTGAAGTCGCCATAGAACTGCGCGGCGTAGAGGGTGAAATTCCGGTCGATGTAGCCCTGCTTGATGAGGTCGCGTGCCAGACCCGAATTCAGGGTCCTGTCCACGAGTGCAGCGAACGTCAGCACCTCGTCCTCGTCCTCGTCCTCGTTCGGGACGGTGATCGTGAACTTGCCGGCGTTGACCAGGTCCCGGAAGTCGGCGCCGCGGAGTTCTTCGATGTCGTGGTCGAGCTGCTGAAGTCCCTCGTGTAGCGCCTCGGTGTTCCTGTCCTCCCACCGACCGAGTAGGGCTTCCGGGAAGAGGTCCTCGAGATGGTTTTGGGACAACGTGATGAGGTGGTTGTGGCTGCCGTATTGCGGGTTCTGCGTCGCTTGGAGGGTGATCGTGGGTGAGGTGACGACGGCGTCCCAGAACGCGGGGGTGGTCACTTGGGCAGAGTCGTACGTGTCCGATCCGACGGAGAAGCACAATTGCCAGTCCACCCCAGCACGCTGGTCACGTTCGGCCTTCCCGATCCCTATCAGCCGTCCGCCTAGCTGCTTCGCGAACGGGTCGACTGCCGGCGGTGGCGTAGCCCCTGCTAGCAGGTCTCGCTTGGTTTGCTCGCGGTCCGCGACCGAGGTTGCGACGAGCTTGCGGTGATGGTCGTACAGGCGGTCGAGATTGCTGGAGCGCCGCGAGATGTTCTCGAAGTCCTTCAGGTGGAAGTTCTTGTAGGCGACCAGTGCGAAGAGGTGGCTGGGAGAGAGCTCGGGTGCGACCTTGCCCGACTGCAGCAGGCGTTCGGCGAATACGAGGTACTCGTTGCGCATGTTCAGAAGGAGGCGCTTGTCGGTGGCGTGTTTGGCGACGAGTTCGACCAACGAACGGTCGATGCCGGTGACGTCCGCCTCCTGCAGGAGCTGATGGAGGTGTTCGCGGGCGGTGCGGTGCGAGATGAATGGCACGATCGGGATGACAATTTCGAAGAACTTGGTCCTGTTCGCGCGGACGGTCTCGGCCCGCGCGGCGTCATCACCCTCCTTCGCTGTGTCCTCGCCGATCTTCTCGAACAGGCTGTCGCGCATTGCGTAGATGAACCGAAGCGGCTGCTTGTCATCCTTGATCTTCTTGAGCCGCTTCGGGGTGTTGTTGAGGAGGGTGTTGAGCTCACGAAGCGCCTCGAAAATCTGGGCGTTGTCGTAGCGGTCCAAGTCCTCGAAGACGACGATGTCCGTGGCTTCCTGGTCGAAGAAGCGGACGATCTCGTCGAGGTGCTCGTCGAAGTAGGTGTGGCCCGGCTCCGACAGTGTCAGGGCCGCACCTGCCGCGGATATGTTGGAGACCGTGAACCGGTTATAGGTGACTATTCGCAGAACCGAAACCACCACGACGAGTAGGACGGCCACCGCTGTCCACACCAACGCCTGCTTGAGACCGGAGTGATCAGGTCCGGTTGCGATCTGTGAGGGCAGGCGCCCGAGCAACGCCAGCAACGCCCCGATCACGCCGACGAACAGGATGGACTCAAAGACCGCCCGCCACCGCGGCAGGGGGCCACGCAGGCTGAACCGCGAGTGGCGGAGTGTGCGTGGCTGGGCGCTGTAGATCAGTTGCTTGAGTATCTCCTTCTGGAGGCGGTTGGTCAGCGACACGTCCTCTGTGTCGGGTGCCAGGGTGGATACGGCCAGCCGCAGCGTTGAATCTGCATGCTTCTCCTGGAACTCATCGAGCACGCTGGACTTACCGGTCCCGTACGGCCCGCTGAGGGCAATGTTGCGGTTCTTGGGATCCTGAATCGCCTTCTCCAGACGATCCAGATAGGTCTTGTGCTGGGCCTCCTCGTAATGCGGCGCCAAGGATTTCAGCACCACCTGGGCCGCGGTCTTGCTCGGCGCCGTGTGCTGCACAGTCGTGGCTGCAGCGGACGCACCTGCAAGGGCACTTGACGATTCTCCAGGAACGTCCGCGCGGCGCTCGACGTCGCTCGCTGACTTCCTTCCGTACTGGGGTCGACATGCGATGACGGCCTGCTCATACCACCGGGCGAGCATCAACGCGTCTCGCTGATTGAACTGCTCCACGCGTGCTCGGGGTTCGCCACGGTCTCGTGCTCGATCCCCGTGGGGATGTGGCCTCTCGGGAGATCCGGCGAGTCGGTGTCTGGCTCGGTCATGCCGAGAATTATCGGTGGTGGCCCGGACACGGACCGGAGGTAGCCGACTTCGACCACCTCGCGTCGCTCGTCATCAGACGACTCGCCCTCCAGTGCTCTTGGGGGCAAAAGTGGCCGCCAAGCAGGGCAAGGATGAGCGGACACGACAGGGCTCACTCGACGAGGGGACGTGTAATTTACGCATTTCATGAGCTATCTCGCGGACTGTCAGCTGTATGGGCTGAGCGTTGGACCGCTCTCAATGCGGCTCAGTGCTGGCCCGGCATGTCGACCTCGTCGGGTGTCTGGTGGGGCGCTCGATCCGGGCGAGCTGCTGCCGGAGTGCTCGGCGGCCAGCGGTGGTGAATCCGGTTCCGACGTGGCCGATGTAGACCAGACGGTGGTCATCGTCGTAGGTGCCGAGGAGCAGTGACCCGACCCCGTCGCGGGCGGTGCCGGTGCCGTCGACCCAGCCGATGACGATGGCTTCGGTGTTGTTCCGGAGCGGTGTCTTGACCCAGGCGGGGGAGCGGCGGCCGGGCCGGTAGGTCGAGTCGACGCGTTTGGCCACCACACCTTCGAGTCCGTGTTCGCGCGCGAGGTCGAGCATCTTCCGGCCGTCGACGTCGGTCTGGTGCGGGGGAACCTGCACCCGCGGCCCCGGGGTCACGAGATCGGTGAGCATCGCCCGGCGCTCGAGGCAGGGCAGGCCGGTCGTCGACTGGCCGTCGACCTCGAGGACGTCGAACGCGAAGAACGACACCGGCGCTGCGGCGCGGAGCTGCGCGGTGGGCCGCTGTACGTGCATGCCGCGTTGCGGCCGGCTGAATGACGGCCGGCCCTTCTCGTCGAGGGCGACGACCTCACCGTCCACGATGCCTTCCCGGCCCCTGAGCGCGCCGGAGAGCACTTCGGCGAGTTCGGGGAAGGAGTTGGTGGCCTCGTTGCCGTTGCGGCTGAACAGGCGGCACTCACCGCTCCGGACGACGGCGATCGCACGTTGTCCGTCCCACTTCCACTCGAACGCCCACCCAGAGCCCGTGGGCACATCGCCGAGCGTGGCCAGCATCGGTGGGGGCGCAGTCTGCGCGGAGGGCATGCACCGAGTGTGCGCGGCTGCCTACGGATTCGCTGGTTTCTTACCCTTTTTTCGGCGCCGTCTGCGGGTGCTGGCTTCCTTGACCGCTGGCTCGCTCTGCGCTCTGTCAGTCAGGCGGTAGACGTTTCGACGCCGCTGGGTATCAAAGGCAGTCGGCCGGGCCCCGGACGACAGACTCTCCCGCTCCACTCTGAGCAGCTCCAGCTTCTGGAGTTCCTTCGTTCCGTTCGAGCGAGTCTGAGCCGAGATGTTGTAGCGCGTGGGGAACTCTGAGGTGCTGAACCACACCCTTTCTCCCTCGCCACCCTTCTCTGCGAGCAGGATCAACAACATGGCGAGCCCCGGTCCGCTGAGCGCCTGCATGTAGCCCTGAGTCCAGAGCTTTCCCGGGACCTTGAAGTACATCTGCGCAGCACGCTGGTCTGGGTTCGCATTGTTCGCCATCGCGAAGCTGTATCCGGTCGAGGGAAGCCCGTACGAGGCGCCCGATCCCGACTCATCTCGAAGTGTGACGATGTTCGGGTAGCCGGGTTGGGCGGTCAGCGAGATCAGCTGGGCAGACTCCAGGGTGCGCATTGCATCTTTCACCCGTCGCGCTCCCTTTCCCTCCGGGTCCTCGAGGTCGAGCAGAGTGGCCCACGCTCGTGCAGGTTTGTCGGTGGAGAAGGGAGCCGTCGAGCATCGCCACAGCAGCGCGAGGTACAGCTTCACTGCTACGACCCCGCTGCGGCCCCCGCTGTAGATCTGCGCGAGTGGTGCGATCGGCCCGGCGCCCTCGGTCATGGGTCGAACGAAGGACTTGCGCACGGGAGTGTCGATCCGCCGGGTAGATGCGGCAAGTTGCCGCGCCATGTCGAGGGACACCGTCGACACCGTCACCGCAGGGCGAGGCGAAGGGAGAACTATCGTCCCGAAGAAGTCCTCCAGGTTCTCCACGAAGGCACGGCCCGCCGCCACTGTCGCTGCGGTTTCCCTCTCCCTGTTATCCACCGTTATCCTGTGACCTCTCTACTTATGGCTATAAAGGATCCTTTTGTCTCTATAGAAAGGTACCCCCTATCTCTAGGTAAGCAACCTGTCTCCCCTTGTGGAAGGTATTGAATCGGGGCATAATAGTCGGAAATAATTTAAGTGTCAAACCCGAAAGTTGACGATCTTGGTCACGGCCTGCTACTGTCTCCATGTCCAGGAGAGACCCGGTTGGGACCTCCGCTCACCGGCGGAGGGCGTGCCCCGACCCAGAATCTTCGCTTCGGGGGTCTTCCCGGTTGGAACCCTTCGGGGATGTGTCCCAACCCAGAGGAGTTAACCGGAAGTGCCCGCGGTGACGGGTGGGCAGCTGCTGTACGGAGACGTCGAGCCGAACCACCGACGCTCGTCCTCCGAGGCTGGGATCGGAGCTGCGTGTGACCGCGGTAGCCCGATCAGCTTGCACCAGCCTCAACAGCACACGAAGGGCGCGCCGCTAGAGGTAGTGGCGCGCCCTTCGTGCTGTCCGGCGCGACCGAGCTGACGCCGACGGCCGACATGATCACGGCAGAATACCCGGATGCGCATCTTCCGCGAGCTGCACCAGGACGACGATCCATTCCGCAGGACCCAGAGACAGGACCCATCGCCCACCAAGGACGAGGGTGACCTGTTCAGCCACCGCCCCAGCCCGCGGAAGATCCGAATTCTCTTGGACACCGAGAGTTTCCCCGCCGACACGGGCAGCGCAATCGAGCTTTTCGACTCGCTGATCACGCACCCGCGGGTGTTCGCGCTCTCGGTCGAGACCAGCACGATCACCTCGACCGACACGTCGGCTCCGACCTCCGCCGGAATGCTGAAGGTCCACGACACCACTGCAGACGCGGGACGGTTCAAATACCCAGGCCCGCAGTACAGCTGGTCGATCGACGACGAGGACGTACACCCGGACGGATCTGCGACCCAGGCCAAGCACGGTTCAACCAGCCCGGAGAGACACACCTGTGAAACGGTGCAGGTCTACCGAGACCTCGAGCGACAGCACCGAACCGACTTCCGCCTGACCGATGCCGTGAACTACGCGATCGTGGCAGAGGTAACCCGTGATGCAGGGTTCGACATCCTGGTCTCGGAAGCCCCGGTCGCCGCGTGCCGGCTGCTTCCGATGCACGACCGGGTGGTGGTGGTCTCGCGAGCCGAGGCGGTTCCGATCCTCGCCCACTACCTGCGCCGACAGCACATTTTCCAGGCTGGCCCGGCGTGCAGAGTCACGCTGAGTCGCCACACTTAAGCGAAATGTCCTAACTCGGGTCGTAGAGCAGCAGGTTCAGATCCCCCGCGGTGGCGGCATGCTCGAAGCAGCGTCGTGCGATGTCGTCGCGGTACCCGTGGGCGATGCATCGCTGCAGGGTCCGCACGAAGGTGTTGCGGTGGGCCGGGGCGATCCCGATCTCCCGCAGCACTCTGCCCGCATCCGCAACCGACGTCGGTTCGACGAGGTGGGCTGCCACGAGCTGGAAGAACGCGTCGTTGTCGATGACATCGAAGCCGAGACGCCGCCAGGCAGCAGCGATGACCTCGATCAACCAGCGGGACCGTTTCCCGGTGATCGTCGGTGCAGAGCTGGTGGTGCCGAGGTCGAGGTCGAGCTCTTGTTGGCCGGCGAGCAGTTTGGTTCGAGCGGTTTCGAGCAGGGCGGCGAGTTCGCTGTCGGTGTGGGCCGATCCGAGGTGCTCGAGGACCTTGTCGCGGCGGCCCTGCTTGGCCGCGATCTGCACCGCGGTCGCTCCCGAGGCGGTGCGGACTTTGCGGATGTAGGCGGCCACGAGGCGGAGTCTACTGAGCCGTTAGTGTGCCACTTTCCGGCAACGCACCGCCGCTACCTGCACAAATGTCCGCGACTACCCCGGAAACCGACTTACCTGGTGCAACTCAGGCTGCACGAACAGCGGGTCCGGCGAGTTCGGGTCCAGTCGAATGAGCACGGGACCCAGCATATTGTTCTATTTGAATTAGAACAAGCCGGTCACCTGCGACGGTCGGGTACCCCGGTCGCTGCCGAGCTGCGGCAGGGGGTCAGTCGAGGGCCTGCCATCCGCGATGGAGCATGTCGAGAGCCTCGTGCAGCAGCGCGTCCCTGTCGGCGGGGACCGAGGCCGGAATCTGATGCAATGCGGTCAACCGCGCGATGCCGTAGGCGGTGCCCCATGCGGCCGCGCACCGGCGCAGAACGTCGGCTTCGTCGATGCTTGCGGGTTGGCAGGCCGCGACGGTGTCGTGCAGCAAGTCCCAGTAGTCGGCCGCGGCCTGCTGCAGGCGTGGGTGGTCGGCCTTGTCGACCGTGGGTCCGTAGGCCAGGTCGTGCACGTGGGGGTTGTCCCGCACGAAGCGCACATAGGCGCCGGCGAGGGCGTGGAGCCGGTGCAGGGGGTCGGGGCCTGCGGCCTCGACGGCGGCGGCGGCCGTCGCCGCGGCTCGCTGCAGTCCGGTCCCGGCCACCGCCGCGAGGAACCGGCGCTTGGTGCCGAAGTGCACGTAGGGCGCCTGGTGGCTCACATCCACCTGTTGTGCCACCCGGCGCAGGCTGAGTCGTTCCGCGGGCTCCTCGCGCAACTGCTCGAGCGCCGTCCGGAGCAGGCGTTCGTCGAGGCCCTCGCTCGTCCGTCCCGCACCCTGGGGCGCATTGACACTGTCAACCATATGGAGGACCATAGCACTTGACAGTGTCAACAAAGCGTCGGAGGCGGTGACGACGATGACCCGGATGATCTCGACCGGAGTGGGCTCGCTGGCCGTGCGGGTGCGGGGACAGGGCCCGCCCGCCGTGCTGTGGCACAGCCTGTTTGTCGACGAAAGATCTTGGGGCCGAGTGGAAGACGAGTGGTCGACCGAACGGCGGGTCGTGTCGATCACCGGTCCGGGGCACGGCGCGAGCGAGGATCCCGGCCGGCGTTACACCAGCACCGAGTGTGCCGCGGCGGCCGGAGCGGTACTCGACGAACTCGGCATCGACGAACCCGTCGACTGGGTCGGCAACGCCTGGGGCGGCCACGTCGGCATCGTCTTTGCGACCGACGTGGCGTCGCGATGCCGGACCCTGGTGACGCTGGGGACGCCCGTCCAGGCGCTGAACAGGGCGGAGCGCGCACGCACGGTATTCCTCCTCGCCGCCCACCGGATGCTCGGCCCCGTCGGCTTCATCCGCTCGGGGGTGACGAACGTATTGCTCTCCGCCGCAACGAGGGAACGCGATCCGGAGGCGGTTGCCCTCGTCGAGGACTGCCTCGTCCGCGCCGACCGGGCGGCACTGCGCAACGCGGTCGTCTCCATCTCGCTGCACCGCGCCGATCTGACCGGGCGCCTGCCCCGGCTGCCCGTGCCGACCCTCTTCGTCACCGGAAGTGACCACAAGGGGTGGACGCCGGAGCAGGCGCGCGCGGCGAGCCGCCTGGTGCCGCACGGCTCGTGCGCCGTCGTGGACGGCGCCGCGTACCTCGTTCCGCTCGAGGCACCCGCCGAGACGACGGATCTGGTTCGGCGATTCTGGGCGGCGTCGGTGCCGGGATACACGTGACCTCGGCCGGCGCCGTTCACAGTTCGCGTCGCATCACCGCCCGCGGCCACCGGTCCAGACCGTGGGCGGTCTCCTCGCGACGGATCCGGCGCAGACCAGGACCGAGGTCGTCGTCGCGCACGAACTCGAAGCCGAGCCGCCGGTAGTACGGCCCGTTCCACGGTACGTCGGCGAACGTGGTCAGCGTCAGCGCGGGCAGCGCCCGAACGCGTGCCCAGCTCGCGAGGTGATCGATCAGGGCCCGCCCGAGGCCACGGCGCGCGTGCTCGGGATGCACCGACACCTGCGCGACGTGGGCGGTGCCGTCGACGATCTCGGCGAGTAGGTAGGCCACCGGGCGGTCGTCACCGTCGGTACCCACCCACACGCGCCCGGCGGTCACGTACTCGCGCAGCTCCGCGAGCGTGGGCGGCGCGTCGTCGGCGACGGCGTCCATGCCGAGCTCGGTGAACGCCCGTCCGGCCGCACGTTCGATGTCCTGCAGCAGCGGCAGGTCCGCCGCGGTGGCCGGGCGGATGCGGTGCGCGGCGTCCTGCGGCGGCAGGTCCTTGGCGAAGTACAGCGACGAGTCCGAACAGGCGTACTCACCGAACCGCTCGGCCAGCGGAACGTACCCGGCCGCCGCGTACATCGCGAGCGCCTCGGGCTGCTCGGTGCCGGTCTCGAGCACCATGCGGCGCCGGCCCGCCTCGGCGGCGGTGCGCTCGAGCTCGGCCAGGATCCGCCGCGCCACGCCTCGTCGGCGCAGACCCGCGCGCACGTACATGCGCTTGATCTCGGCGTCGCCGTCGCGCAGTCCGGGGTGCGCCGAGTTCCGCGCCCGCCATCCGCCGATGCCGGCCGGGACGTCGTCCAGCGACGCGAGCAGGAAGATGCCGTGGGGTGGATCGAACTCCTGCGGGTGCAGCAGCGTGTGGTCGGGACCGCCGTACCGGCGGACGTATTCGAGTTGCACCTCGTCGACGAGCGAGTGCACCGCGGCGTCGTCGAGGGAACGCGGTTCGATGTGCACGCCCGCAGGCTAGCGCGCGGAATACTGGGAGCATGAGTACCGTCGCCGACGGAGTGGACTTCGTGGCCGCTCCGTGGCTCTACCCCGGACCCGCCGCGCCGGGGACGGGCCTGCTCACCCGCGACGGCTACCACCGCGCACGTGCTCGCGCCGACTTCGGTGCGAGCACCCTGCGGCTCGCCGGTACCAGCCGGACCGTCGACGGCGCGCTCCGGGCGGCCGGCGTCGACGGCGTCCGGGACCGGCGTCTCGTCGTCGCCGTGGGGTCCAACGCCTGTCCCGCGGTGGTGGCGCGCAAGTTGACGGCCGGGCACGTCGACCCCACCGTGCCGTTCCTGCGCGCGACGGTGACGGGCATGGCGGTCGGGCACAGCGCCCACGTCAGCGTGGCCGGTTACGTCGCGGCGACCGCGTTCCGCCGGCCGGGGGCCCGCACCGCGGTGTTCGCGTCGCTGCTGGACCGGGACCAGCTCGCGTGCCTCGACGCGACGGAGCCGAACTACACGCGCCGCGCCGTGACCGCGGACGAGTGCATTCTCGCGATCGACGGGGGAGCGCGGCCGGTGGGCTTCGACGTGTACGTCTCGAAGTGGGGCACCCTCGCGCCGCCCGGTGGGTCGCCGATACCGCTGCAGACCCAGGAGGCGCTGTTCGGCACACTGCTGCGCGAGTGCGCCGGCTTCGCGGCACTCGTGGGCCGCCGACCGCACGAATATCGGTCCGTGATGACGGAACTCTCCGGAGCGGCAGACCTGCGCGCCGCCCTGCGACGGTCGTTCGCCGCGTCGGGCTGGGCCTCCCGCAGCGGCTTCGGCGACTGATCCGGGTGCCGAAAGACGGGTGCGGCCGCTCGGCCGATGCGGCGACGACACCCCGAATCGATCCCGGTCACGACCGGCCCGTCTCCTCCAGACGACGGCGCAGGTGCGCGCGTTCGGGTTCGGTTCCGGCCAGCTCGAGTGCCCGCCGGTAGGCGACGGCGGCCTCGTCGTCGCGGCCGAGCCGGCGCAGCAGCTCCCCGCGGGCCGTGAGATACGGGTGGTAGCCGCGCAGCCGGGGCTCGTCCGCGAGGGCGTCGAGCAGCACCAGACCGGCCTCCGGACCGTCCCGCATCGCCACCGCCGCGGCGCGGTTGACCGCGACGACCGGCGAGGGCGCCAGGGTGGTCAGGACGTCGTAGAGCGCGACGATCTGCGGCCAGTCGGTGGAGGCGACGTCGGCGGCCTCGTCGTGCAGCGCGGCGATCGCGGCCTGCACGCCGTACGGGCCCGGCGGGCCACCGGTCAGCGCCACGGGCACGAGAGCGGTGCCCTCGGCGACGAGAGCGCCGTCCCAGCGTGCACGGTCCTGGTCCGCGAGCAGAACCACCTCGCCCTCCGGCCCGGTCCGGGCGTCGCGGCGCGCGTGGGTCAGCAGCATCAGGGCGAGCAGCCCGGTCACCTCCCGCTCACCGGGCAGCAGCCGGTGCAGGATCCGGGCCAGCCGGATCGCCTCGTCGGCGAGGTCCGGACGCTGCAGGTCCGGCCCGGAACTCGCGGCGTATCCCTCGGTGAAGATCGAGTACAGCACCTGCAGTACGCCTGGCAACCGCTCCGGCAGTTCGTCCCGCTCGGGCATCCGGAACGGAATGCGGGCCTGCCGGATCTTCTTCTTCGCCCGCACGATCCGCTGCGCCATCGTCGCGGTGGGGACCAGGAAGGCCCGCGCCACCTCGGGCGTCCCGAGCCCGGCCAGGCACCGCAGGGTCAGCGCCACCCGGTCCTCGGTCGCCAGCGCCGGGTGAGCGCAGGTGAAGTACAGCTGCAGGCGCTCGTCGGGCACGTCGCTGCCGGCCACGGGGGTGGGAGAGTGGTCCGCCCGATCCGAATCCACCTGCAGGACGGCCAGCCGGGCGGCGTAGGCCTGATCCCGCCGGAGCCGGTCGACGGCCTTGCGCCGCGCCGTCGTCAGCAACCAGGCCCCCGGCTTGACCGGCACGCCCCGGACGGGCCAGTGCACCAGCGCCGCTTCGATCGCCTCGCCGGCCACGTCCTCGGCCAGGTCGAGGTCGCCGAAGCGGTGCACGAGGGCGGCGAGCAACCGCCCCCGCTCCTCCCGGAACACCGCTTCGACGGCTGCGTCGACCCGCGCGCCGGCGCCCGGCCCGTCCGTCGCGGTCACTGCCCGAAGTCGGCGATCGGCCGCACCACCACGGATCCACCGCCGCGCGCTCCGGGGCAGCGGGCCGCCCAGTCCAGCGCGACGTCGAGGTCGGGCACGTCGACGACGTAGAAGCCGCCGAGAACCTCGCGCGTCTCGGCGAACGGCCCGTCCGTGGTGACGGATCGCGCCCCGTCGGGACCGACCCGCACGGTCGTGGCGGTGGTCAGGTCGGCGAGCGATTCCGAGGCGACGACGACTCCCGCCTCCTGGATCTCCTTGTCGAAGACCATCCACTCCTCGACGGTGCACTGGTCGCCGGCCTCGGCCGATGCGGCGTTGATCAGCATCATGTACTTCATATCGAGCCCTTCTCGTAGGGTGGGTGTCCTGCACGGCAGGGTTGCCGTACGACATGACGACGAACGGAACCGGGTCGGATCGACAGGAGCCGCCGGTTCGTTCCGGACTACGGCCGCGCCGGGTGTCGCGCGGAGGCATGCAGCCGGGGTGAGGAGGCATTCATGAGCGTGCCGCGACGGCTCGCCGCCCTCGTCTCGATCGCCGCGACGGTGCTCGGGCTCACCGCGCTGGTGGCCTCCGCGACGGACGTGGCGAGCAACGCCGTGATCGCCTGGGCGTCGCTCGGCCCGTACCTGCTGCTCGGGACGGTGGCGGGTGCGGTCGTCGCCGCCCTCGCCCGGCGCCCGGTTCTGCTGGCCTCGGCGCTCGCGGTCGTCGCCGCCGGAGCCTGGACCCTGGGACCGTTGTACGTACCGGGTGTCCGGGACGACCGGCCGGCCTCGACTTCCGGTCCCACGATCCACGTGATGCAGGCCAATCTGATGGTCGGGCAGGCCGACCCGGATGCGCTGGTCCGGACGGTGCGCGAGCGGCGGGTCGACGTCCTGACCGTGCAGGAACTGACCGAGGACGCGGTGGCCGCGCTGCGGGTCGCGGGACTCGACGACCTGCTTCCGCACCGCTTCCTGGCCCCGACGCCGACCGGCGGTGCGGGCGCCGGGATCTACAGCCGGTTCCCCGTCTCGGCCGGCCGCACGCTCGACGGGTTCGGGCCGACGAACCTGGCCGCGACCCTGGACACCGGCCCCGGGCGGCCGCTGATCCTGTACGCCGTGCATCCCGCGCCCCCGTACCTGACACCGGCTCCGGCGTGGGCGGCCGAGCTCGAACGCCTGGACGAGGAACTCGAGTCGGTGACCGGCCCGGCCCCGGTCGTGGTCAGCGGGGACTTCAACGCGACGTACTCGCACACCCGCTTCCGCGACCTCCTCGACTCCGGGTACGTGCACGCCGCGGACCGGGTCGGCGGCGGGCTCGTGCCGACGTATCCGGCGGACCGCCGCTATCCGGCCGTCGTCGGGATCGATCACATCCTCACCCGGGGCGCCACGGCGATCTCCCTCGACCGGATCGAGCTCCCCGGCTCCGATCATCACGGCCTCGTCGCCGTCGTCCGGCTCCCGCCGCCGGCCGGGGACGAGAGTTCCGGCGACGGCGAATAGCAATCTCACCGCACGACCCGCAGCCGGATGTCCGTCGCCACGGGGCCCTGGGTGGTGCCGAGACGTTCCAGCGCGAGCGGGTCGCCGACGAACGTCACCCCCGGAACCGGCTCGGCCGGCGGGCGGTGGGTGAGCACGAACTGCGGTCCGCTCCAGCCGCCACCGAACGCCTCGCCCTCGGTGGGTGTGCCCTTGTGCGGGTCGTCGCCGCGGAAGGTGCGGTTGCCGACGAGGAGCGCACCGATCTCGCCGACGAGTTCGTCGATCGCCGGATCCGGCCCCAGGTACGGCACCAGCCACGACATGTCGTCGCCGGGGCCGGCGATGAATCCGTCGATCGACATCGTGGCCGAGTACAGCAGCTTGCTCATGGCTCACCTTCCGCTCGCGGCGTCTCGATTCTGTCCGTACCGACCGCCGAACGGGCGAGAACTCGTCGCGGCACCGTGCTCCGCGTCCACGGGGACCGTCGCGCCGGCCGGACGAACGCGCTGCTCAGCGCGTCCACCGGCAGCGGGTGCCGGCTCGGGTCGAGCATGCACTCGCCACTGCCGACGGCGACCCGAAGGGCACACCCCTACCATCGGACCGGTGACCCGCGACCTCGCCACCGCCTACTGGCCCGACATCGAACCGGGCCGCGCGACGGTCGCGGTTCCCGTCGGCGCGCTCGAACAGCACGGGCCGCATCTTCCGCTCGACACCGACACCCGGATCGCCCGGGCGCTGACGGCAGCCCTGCCGGGTGTGCTCGTCGCGCCGGCCCTCGAGTACGGGGCCAGCGGCGAGCACGAGGGCTTCCCCGGCACCGTCTCGCTCGGCGCCGACGCGATGGAGACCGTCTTCGTCGAATACGGACGTTCGGTGTGCCGGTGGGCCGCGCGCCTGCTGTTCGTCAACTGGCACGGCGGCAACGTGCCCGCACTGACCAGAGCGGTGTCCCGGCTCCGGTACGAGGGCCGCGACGCGGCGTGGCTGCCGTTCGCCGTGCCCGGCGGCGACGCCCATGCCGGCGTCACCGAAACCAGCCTGCTGCTGCATCTGGATCCGCACGTGGTGGACACCGCCCGCGCCGAGAAGGGAAACACCGGCACCCTCGCCGACCTGATGCCACGAATGCGCACGGGCGGTATCGTCGCCGTGTCCGCGAACGGCGTGCTGGGGGATCCGACGCCCGCGAGCGCAGCGCAGGGGGCACGATGGTTCGCCGACATCGTCGATCGAGCGGCGGCACAGACGACCCGGTGGGAGCCGGATGCGAAAGGAAGACTCCGTTGACGAGCACGGCCCGACTGCCCGACGGATTCGGCGTCCGTATCGATCCGCGGGTGCGCGCCTACTCCGACGGTCGCGTGCTCATCGGCGGTTCACCCACGCGCATGCTCAAGCTCGCCCCCGCGGCCGCGGCGATGATCGGTGACGGCTACGTGAAGGTCGTCGACTCGCAGACCGCCGTCGTGGCGCGACGCCTGCTCGACTCCGGCGTCGGAAACCCCCGTCCCACCGCGTTGCCCGCCACCTCCGACGTCACCGTCGTGATTCCCGTGAAGAACAACCCGGCCGGGCTCGAGCGCCTGCTGGCCGCCGTCGAGGGCCTGACGGTGATCGTCGTCGACGACGGCTCGGACGTTCCGTTGTCCGCCCCGGCCAGGGACTCGCTCCGGGTGCTGCGGCACGAGCGGTCCCGCGGCCCGGCCGCGGCCCGCAACACCGGCCTGCGCGCCGCCACGACGCCGTTCGTCGCCTTCCTCGACTCGGACGTGGTGCCGCGCAAGGGCTGGCTCGAGGTGATGCTCGGGCACTTCTCCGACCCGGCGGTGGCGCTCGTCGCGCCGCGCGTCGTCGCGCTCGAACCCGACAGGGGCGCCCTGGGACGCTACGAACACGCGCGCTCGTCGCTCGATCTCGGCCGCCGCGAGGCCGCCGTCAAGTCCGGCAGCCCGGTCGCGTACGTGCCGAGCGCCGCGATCATCGTCCGTCGCGACGTGCTCACCGCGACCGGCGGATTCGACGAGACCATGCACGTCGCCGAGGACGTCGACCTGTGCTGGCGGCTGCAGGAGGCCGGCTGGCGGCTGCGCTACGAACCCGTCGCGCACGTGGCGCACGATCACCGCGTGGGGTTCCGGAAGTGGTTCACCCGCAAGGCCTTCTACGGCACCGGTGCGGCACCGCTCGCGAGCCGCCACCGCGGTTCGGTACCGACGATGTCGATGTCCGGGTCGATGCTGTTCGCGTGCGTGGCCGCCGCGAGCCGCACCCGCCTCGGGGCGGTCGGCGCGGTCGCGTCGCTGTCGGTGACGATGCTCCGGCTGCGCCGGATGTTCGCCGAACTCGACCAGCCGACCCGGATCGCGGCGGTGCTCACCGCGCAGAGCTTCGCCGGCGGACTGTGGCAGGTCGCCTCCGCGCTGTGCCGGCACTACTGGCCGATCACGTTCGTCGCCGCCGTGGTCTCGCCGAGAGTGCGTCGCGCGGTCCTCGGCTTCGCCGTCGCCGAGGGGCTGTGGGACTGGTACGGCCACCGCGAGGACGGCGGCCTCGACCCCCTGCGCTACGTGTTCTACAAGCGTCTCGACGACATCGCCTACGGCGCCGGACTGTGGTGGGGTGCGGTCGTCGCCCGGGATGCGGCGGCGCTCGCGCCCCGCATCCAGGGTTGAGCGGGGTAGTCGCGCCCGTGGCCGCGCCGGCGCACGCCGACGTCGTCGTCGTGGGGGGTGGCAGTTGCGGCTGCGTGCTGGCCGCCCGGCTCAGCGAGGATCCCGACCGGACGGTCCTGCTGCTCGAGGCCGGCCCCGGCTACCGCTCCATCGCGGACACCCCGTCCGCGGTGCTCGACGCGACCGTCCTGCCGGTCGGTCCGGACAGCCCGTGGACCTGCGCCTACCCGGTCCGGCTGACCCGACGTCGCCCGTCCGTCGTCGCCCGCGGCCGGCTGCTGGGCGGCTCCGGCGCGGTCAACGGGGCGTACTTCGTGCGGGCCCGCCCGGACGACTTCGAGGCCTGGCCGCCGTCCTGGTCGTTCGATCGGGTGCTGCCGCATTTCCGCGCCACCGAGACCGATGCCGACGCCGGGACGGGTGTGCACCGTCGCTGGCACGGGACGTCCGGTCCCGTGCCCGTCGCCCGTACGCCGTGGGAGCGGCTGCACCCGGTCGGTGCCGCATTCCACGACGCGGCCCTCGCCGCCGGACATCGCCGGATCGCCGACCTCAACGCGCCCGGACCGGACGGGGTGGGCCCCGTCCCGCTCAACATCCGCGACGGGATGCGCGTCGGTCCGGCCCACGCGTACCTGCTGCCCGCACTGACCCGGCCGAACCTGACCGTGCGCACGGGAACCCGCGTGCGCCGGGTCGTGCTCTCGGGGTCGCGCGCGGTCGGCGTCGAGACCGAGGACGGCGAGACCGTCGGCGCCGGCCACGTCGTGCTCGCCGCCGGTGCGATCGGCTCCCCGCAGCTGCTCATGCTCTCCGGCATCGGCGCCGGCGCCGAGCTGACCCGCCTGGGCGTCACCCCGCGGATCGAGCTCCCCGGGGTCGGGACGGGCTTCACCGACCACCCGGAGATCGCCGTCCCCTACCGGTACCGCGCCCCGCAACCCGGACCGGCCCCGGTCCTGCAGGTCGTCCTGCACACCGGCAATCTCGAGATGCGCCCCTACACCGCACCGTTCGCCGCGTCCGTCCCCGGAAGCGGCGTCGCGGACCCCGTTCTGGGTGTGGTGCTCACCCGTCCCCGCAGCCGCGGCACGATCCGCCTCGACCCGGCCGATCCGACGCGGCCGCCGCTGCTGGACTACCGCTACCTCGAGGACCCGGGCGACCGTGCCGACCTGCGCGACGGGGTCGCGCACGCCGCGCATCTGCTCGCGGCGATGCCGGACGTCGTGGACCGGACCGGGGTCGATCCCGACGCGTTCGACCCCGGCGACGCCTGGCTCGAACAACACCTCGGGACGTCGCTGCACCTGTCCGGGAGCTGCCGGATGGGCACCGACGAGGCGGCGGTCGTCGACGACCGGTGCCGGGTGCACGCCACCGAGGGACTGAGCGTCGTGGACACGTCCGTGTTCCCGCAGGTGCCCGGCCGCGGCCCGCACGCGACGGCGGTGATGCTGGCGGAGCGGGTGGGCACGGGGGCGGGCTTGTGACTCGGGTTACAGTTGTCTGGAGGAGGAACCGGCAGATGAGCAGCACCGCATGACCGACGAACGATCCGGCTCGGCCAACCCGTGGGTGGCGCTGCGGCCCGGTGACGATCCGTCGCAGCTGGCGCAACGGGTGTCGTCGGCGCACAGTTCGTTCCTCGACGCGGCCGACACGTCGGTCGTGCCGGCCTCCGTGCGGTCGGTGGTCCGCGAATCCTGGCTGCGCAGCCGCCGCAACGGGATCAGTCCCGACGCCGTCGAACAGCCGAGCCTGCTCACCGGCCTGGACCTCGAGCGGTACCGGGCCGGGCATCCGATGGCGCTGATCCGTCCCGTCGTGCGCAAGCTGCTGGTGGAGGACGCCGCCGACAGCGGGCTGCTCGTCGCGATCAGCGACGAACAGGGCCGGTTGCTGTGGGTCGAAGGCGACCATGCGGCCCGGGACCGGGCGCTGTCGATGAGCTTCGTCGAGGGCGCCGACTGGAGTGAGGAGCGGGTGGGCACCAACGCGCCCGGCACCGCTCTCGCCGTCGACCACTCGGTCCAGATCGTCGCCGCCGAGCACTTCAACCGCACCGTGCACGAGTGGAGTTGCTCGGCCGCGCCGGTGCACGACCCGAGCACCGGCCGGATCCTCGGCGCCATCGACATCACCGGCGGTCTGCGCGTCGCCGCGCCGGAGGTGTTGCAACTCGTGCGGGCCACGGTCGCCGCCGCCGAGTCGGAACTGCGGCTGCACCTGCTCAGCTCGCCGCGGCTGTTGTCGTCCGCTCGCACGAGCCTCGACACGTTCGGTTCCGGACGGCCCACGTTGCACCGCGACGGCGAGCGGATCCCGCTGTCGCAGCGGCACGCCGAGATCCTGCTGCTGCTCGCCGAGCATCCCGAGGGTCTGAGCTCGGACCGGCTTGCGGTGCTGCTCGACGAGTCCGAGCTCGACTCCGTCACCATTCGTGCCGAGATGTCGCGGCTGCGAAAGGTTTTCGGATCCGAGGGACTCGGTTCTCGCCCGTACCGGCTCCTCGGCGAACTCGTCACCGACGTCGCGGAGGTCCGCGGTGCGCTCGACCGCGGTGACGTGGCGACGGCGGTGCGCCTGTACGCCGGGCCGGTGCTGCCCGGATCGGTCGCGCCCGGCGTCGAGGAGATCCGGGACGAACTGCGCGCCCGGGTGCAGGCGGCGCTCCTCCGCGCCGGCGACGCCCAGTTGCTCGCGCGGTGGACGGCATCGGTGCACGGGCGCGACGACATCGCCGCCTGGGAGGCGTACCTGACCACCCTCGATCCGCACTCGACGCTGTTCGCCCAGGTCAGGGCCCGGATCGAGCTGTTGGACCGCCAGCTCGGCATCTGAGGTTGCAGCTACGCAACGTAGTTGCAACCCACCGGTTCGTAGTGTTCCGGATCACACGCCCCGCATGGGGTGTGTCAGACCATCCGAGGAGTGAACACCGATGACCGTGTACGCCCGTCCCGGCTCGCCCGACGCCCTGATGTCCTTCCAGTCCCGCTACGACAACTGGATCGGCGGCCAGTGGGTACCGCCTGTGAAGGGTCAGTACTTCGAGAACGTCACCCCGGTCACGGGACAGCCGTTCACCGAGGTGGCCCGGTCCACCGAGGAGGACATCGAGCTGGCCCTCGACGCCGCCCACGCCGCGGCGCCGGCCTGGGGCAAGACCTCCGTCGCCGAGCGGTCCATCCTGCTCAACAAGATCGCCGACCGTATCGAGGAGAACCTCGAGTCGATCGCCCTCGCCGAGACCTGGGACAACGGCAAGCCGATCCGCGAGACCCTCAACGCCGACATTCCGCTCGCGATCGACCACTTCCGCTACTTCGCGGGCGCGATCCGTGCGCAGGAGGGCTCGATCTCCGAGATCGACTCCGAGACCGTCGCCTACCACTTCCACGAGCCGCTCGGCGTCGTCGGCCAGATCATTCCGTGGAACTTCCCGATCCTGATGGCGGTGTGGAAGCTTGCCCCCGCCCTGGCCGCCGGCAACGCCGTCGTCCTCAAGCCGGCCGAGCAGACGCCCGCCTCGATCCTGCACCTCATCTCCGTGATCGGCGACCTGCTGCCTCCGGGCGTGGTCAACATCGTCAACGGCTTCGGCGTCGAGGCCGGCAAGCCGCTGGCGTCGAGCCCGCGGATCCGCAAGATCGCGTTCACCGGCGAGACCACCACCGGCCGCCTGATCATGCAGTACGCCTCGCAGAACCTGATCCCGGTCACCCTCGAGCTCGGCGGCAAGAGCCCGAACATCTTCTTCTCCGACGTGCTCTCGGCCAACGACGACTACCAGGACAAGGCACTCGAGGGCTTCACGATGTTCGCTCTCAACCAGGGCGAGGTGTGCACCTGCCCCTCGCGCTCGCTGATCCAGCAGGACATCTTCGACGACTTCCTGTCGCTGGCCGCGGTGCGCACGAAGGCCGTGCGCCAGGGTGATCCGCTCGACACCGACACGATGATCGGTGCGCAGGCGTCGAACGACCAGCTCGAGAAGATCCTGTCCTACATCGAGATCGGCAAGAGCGAAGGCGCCCATGTGATCACCGGTGGCGAGCGCGCCGACCTCGGCGGCGACCTGTCCGGCGGCTTCTACGTCCAGCCGACGGTGTTCAGCGGCCACAACAAGATGCGCATCTTCCAGGAGGAGATCTTCGGACCGGTGGTCTCGGTGACCTCCTTCCGGGACTTCGACGACGCCATCTCCATCGCCAACGACACCCTCTACGGCCTCGGCGCCGGCGTCTGGTCCCGCGACGGCGGGGTCGCCTACCGGGCCGGTCGCGCGATCCAGGCCGGCCGGGTGTGGACCAACACCTACCACCAGTACCCGGCGCACGCGGCGTTCGGCGGCTACAAGCAGTCCGGCATCGGGCGCGAGAACCACCACATGATGCTCGATCACTACCAGCAGACGAAGAACCTCCTGGTGTCCTACGCCCCGAAGGCCCAGGGCTTCTTCTGATCAGACCCGGCGCCTGTCACGTCACCCCCGTGCGACGTGGCAGGCGCCGTTCCCATTCCGCCCTACCCCCGCCGACAATCGGAAGGCACCGTATGTCCGTCCCGCTCCGCCTCGTCGCCACCGCCGACGCGGTCACGCTCCTGCGCCGCCTCGCCGAGCGCCACGGGCCGCTGATGATGCACCAGTCCGGCGGCTGCTGCGACGGGTCGGCGCCGATGTGCTATCCGGACGGCGACTTCGTCGTCGGCGACCTGGACGTGCTGCTGGGGGTGCTGGACCTGCGTCTCGAGGTGGGGCGGACGGCAGACGACCTGCCCGGCGGCGCCGACGCCGTCCCGGTGTGGATCTCGGGATCCCAGTTCGAGGCGTGGAAGCACACCCGGCTCGTCCTCGACGTGGTGCCGGGCCGCGGCTCCGGGTTCAGCCTCGAATCCCCCGAGGGGCTCCGGTTCCTCAGTCGCGGCCGTGCCTTCACCGCTCAGGAGAACGACGCTCTCGCCCGCGACACCCCCGTGCTCGGCAAGCAGTGGGCCGCCGGCGCCCGCCCGGATCCGGCCACGGAGCCGACCGTCGTGGCCGAGGCCGCCGATGCGTGCCCGGTGCCGACGACCCCGGGTCGCTCCTCGTAACACTTCCGTGACCGCGTACTGACGCGGTGTGTACATACCGCTCGTACCGTGAGTACGCGCGGTGTCCTCGGCGTGCCTGCTCGACACGTCGCCATCCTCCGTCGAGAAGAGGAATCATGTCGTTGACCGACCCGCCCAGGACCGGAACCGCGGCCCACCACGACGGCGCGGACTTCCACGCCGAGAGTCGTGCCTATCTCGAAAAGCGAAGTCTGAGAAAGGGTTCGGCAGGCTGGATTCTGCTCGCGGGGCTGGGGGTCAGCTACGTCATCTCGGGTGACTACGCCGGCTGGAACAACGGCCTGGCCGAAGGCGGGTTCGGTGGACTGCTCGTCGCCTCGGTGATCATCGCGGCCATGTACTTCGCGATGGTGCTCGGCATGGCGGAGTTGTCCTCCGCGCTGCCGGCCGCCGGCGGCGGCTACACCTTCGCCCGTCGCGCACTCGGACCCTGGGGTGGATTCGCCACCGGCACAGCAATTCTCATCGAGTACTCGATCGCCCCGGCGGCGATCGCCACGTTCATCGGCGGGTACGTCGAGTCGCTGAACCTGTTCGGCATCACCGACGGGTGGTGGATCTACCTCGCCGTGTACGCGGTGTTCATCGGCATCCACCTCACCGGCGCGGGCGAAGCCCTCAAGGCGATGTTCGTGATCACCGCGATCGCACTCGTCGGGCTCGTGGTGTTCGCGGTCTCGGCCGTCGGGCTGTTCGACACCGCCAATCTGACCGACATCGCCGTCGACGAGACCGCCGCCGGTGCGTCGTCGTTCCTGCCCTTCGGTCTGTTCGGCATCTGGGCGGCCGTGCCGTTCGCGATCTGGTTCTTCCTCGCCGTCGAGGGGGTGCCGCTCGCCGCGGAGGAGGCGACCGAACCGGAGAAGAACGTGCCCAAGGGCATCAT
Source organism: Rhodococcus sp. DMF-1 (assembly GCF_021441945.1). Taxonomy (NCBI): domain Bacteria; kingdom Bacillati; phylum Actinomycetota; class Actinomycetes; order Mycobacteriales; family Nocardiaceae; genus Rhodococcus; species Rhodococcus sp. DMF-1. The sequence goes on along the minus strand of NZ_CP090442.1, from coordinate 2,742,763 downwards.
CGTGTCCATGCTGGTACTGCTCGTCACCGGTGCGACCGTGCTGTTCCTGGCCACCGGCGCGCTCGGCGCCGAGGCCCTGTCCAGCTCCGGCAACCCGCTCGTCGAGGCCCTCGGCGACAGCGGCGCCGCGAAGGTGGTCAACTACATCGGCCTCGCCGGTCTGATCGCGAGCTTCTTCTCGATCATGTACGCGTACTCGCGGCAGACGTTCGCGCTCTCGCGCGCCGGTTACCTCCCGACGAGCCTGTCGCTGACCAACAAGCGCAAGGCGCCGGTGCTGGCGCTGATCGTCCCCGGTGTGATCGGGTTCGCGCTGTCGCTCACGGGGGAGGGCGCGATGCTGCTGAACATGGCCGTCTTCGGTGCCGCGGTGAGCTACGTGCTGATGATGGTCAGCCACATCATGCTGCGGCGGCGCGAGCCGAACATGCCGCGGCCCTACCGCACCCCCGGCGGTGTCGTCACCACCTCCTTCGCGCTGGTCGTCGCGGCCGCTGCCGTCGTGGCCACCTTCCTGGTCGACCCGATCGCCGCCCTGTGGACCCTCGGCGCCTTCGCCGCGTTCATGGCCTACTTCGGGCTCTACAGCCGGCACCGGCTGGTGGCGAACTCGCCCGACGAGGAGTTCGCCGCGCTCGCCGAGGCGGAGGCCGAGCTGAAGTGAGCGTCTACACCCAGCACCTCGCCGGCACCACCTACACCTTCGACGGCCTCGTGGACCTGCTCGCCAAGGCCACCCCGCGCCGCTCCGGCGACGAACTCGCCGGCTGCGCGGCCGAATCCGACGCCGAGCGCGCGGCCGCGCAGTGGGTGCTCGCCGACGTCCCGCTCGACGTGTTCCTCGCCGAGCCGGTGGTGCCCTACGAGACCGACGAGGTCACCCGGCTGATCCTCGACGACCACGACCGCGACGCCTACCGCGCCGTGCAGCACCTGACGGTCGGGGGACTGCGCGACCTGCTCCTCGACACCGTCACGAAGGCCGATGCGGCCGCGACGTTCGCCGCCCTGTCACCCGGCCTGACGCCCGAGATGGTCGCCGCCGTCAGCAAGCTCATGCGCAACCAGGACCTGATCGCGGTGGCCCGCGCGATCGAGGTCACGTCGGCGTTCCGCACCACCGTGGGACTTCCCGGCCGGCTCGGCACCCGGCTGCAGCCCAACCATCCCACCGACGACCCGCGCGGCATCGCCGCCGCGACCCTCGACGGGCTGCTGATGGGGTGCGGCGACGCCGTCATCGGCATCAACCCGGCGACGGATTCGCCCCGGGCCACCGCCGACCTGCTGCACCTGCTCGACGAGATGCGGCTGCGCTTCGACATCCCGGTGCAGTCCTGCGTGCTCTCCCACGTGACGACCACCCTCGGCCTCATCGAGGCCGGCGCCCCGGTGGACCTGGTGTTCCAGTCCATCGCCGGCACCGAGGGCGCCAACGCCGGCTTCGGGGTGAACCTCGCGCTGCTGCGCGAGGCGAACGAGGCCGGTCGCGCCCTGGGGCGCGGCACCGTCGGGGACAACATCATGTACCTCGAGACGGGACAGGGTTCGGCGCTGTCGGCCGGCGCGCATCTCGGCACGGGCGGACGTCCGGTGGATCAGCAGACCCTCGAGACCCGGGCGTACGCCGTCGCCCGCGCGCTCGACCCGCTGCTGATCAACACGGTGGTCGGTTTCATCGGCCCGGAGTACCTCTACGACGGCAAGCAGATCGTCCGGGCGGGCCTCGAGGACCACTTCTGCGGCAAGTTGCTGGGCCTGCCCATGGGTGTGGACGTGTGCTACACCAACCACGCCGAGGCCGACCAGGACGACATGGACACCCTCCTGACGCTGCTCGGGGTTGCCGGCGCCGCGTTCGTCATCGCCGTGCCCGGGGCCGACGACGTCATGCTCGGCTACCAGAGCCTGTCGTTCCACGACGCGCTGTACGTGCGGCGCGCGCTCGGCCTGCGTCCCGCTCCCGAGTTCGAGCGGTGGCTCGCCGGCCTCGGCATGGTCGACGGAGCCGGGCACATCCTGCCGGTGGACGCGGCCGCCTCCCCGCTGCGCGCCCTCGCGGGAGGTGCGGCATGAGCGAGTCCGTCGACCGTGACTTCTGGGCGCCGCTGCGGTCGTCGACGCAGGCCCGCATCGGGCTCGGCCGCGCCGGCGACGGCCTCCCGACCGCGCGGGTGCTCGAGTTCCGGGCCGCGCACGCCGCGGCCCGCGATGCGGTGCACCAGCCCCTCGACGTGCCGGCCCTGGCCGCCGACGTCGAACGTCTCGGACTCGGCGCGCCCGTCGTCGTCGAGAGCCGCGTGCGCGATCGGGGCGAGTACCTGCGCCGCCCGGATCTCGGCCGCGTGCCCGCGGACCTGTCCGCGGTCCCGGCCGTCGGCGCCGACGTCGGGGTGGTCCTCGCCGACGGGCTCTCGCCGCGGGCCCTGACCGAGCACGGCGTCGCCCTGCTCGAGGCGATCGTGGCGGCCCTGCCGCGGCACCTGTCCGTGGCGACGCCGGTGATCGCGACGTCGGCGCGGGTCGCGCTCGGCGACCACATCGGCGCCGCCCTGGGGGTGCGCACCCTGCTGGTCCTGATCGGGGAGCGGCCCGGGCTGTCGGTCGCCGACAGCCTCGGGGTGTACCTGACCCACGAGCCGCGGCCCGGTCGTGCCGACGCCGAACGGAACTGCGTGTCCAACATCCACCCACCCGAAGGGCTGGGGTATGCGGCGGCCGCGTGCGTCGTCGCGGGGCTGGTCGACGGGGCGCGCCGGCTCGGGCGGTCCGGGGTGGACCTGAAGGACACCACGCGGGGCGACCGGCTCGATTCCGCGACGGTGGGGGAGTTGTAGCGGCGAGAACGTGACGCATCCGCGTGGCCGGTTGACATTGCCGCCGCATCCGCCAAATCATGTACTCCGCCCGACCGGGTGACACGTACGGCCCGCGACCGGGCGACGAGGAGAGGACACGATGGCTTTCGCTGGCAATGTCGACGAGCTGGCTCTGCTGCAGACGGTGCGGCTGAAGCAGACCGTCACCGCGGAGGTGATCGCGGCGCATCTCGGGGTGTCCGTCGCGTCCGGCCGGGCGGCGTTCGACGCACTCGTCGCCCAGGGCAAGGCGAAGGAGAGCGGCGACGGCATCTCCCTGACCGACGCGGGTGCTGCGGAGCTGACCGATCAGCTCGACGCGGAGCGCGTCTCGATCGACGAGGATTCCCTCGCGGAGCTGTTCGAACAGTTCGGGCCGCTCGACGACGAGCTCACCGCGCTGCTCGCCGACCCGGAATCCGCCAACTTCCTCGACGAACTGATCGAGCTGGATCGCAAGGCGCAGAATCTCTTCGACGACGTGTCGGCCTTCGTTCCGCGCCTGTCGCGGTACCAGGACCTGTTCGCCGAGGCGCTCGGGAAGATCAAGTCCGGCGCGCTGGCATGGGCCACGGCACCGAACATCGACTCGTACGCGACCGTGTGGCGCGAGATGCGCGCCGAACTCGCCGGCGCCGCCGGTCGCTGACGCGCCGGTCACCGGAACGCGGCGACGAAGCGCCGTTGCCCGGGCGTGTCCACCGCTCGGCGCGAATAGTGCTCGCGCACATAGGCAACCGCGTCGGCGGGCGGCACGCCGTCGAGGATCGCCAGGCAGGCCGGCGCGGTGCCCGTGCGGCCGTGTCCCCCGCCGCAGGCGACTTCGACGCGTTCGGCCACACACCGCTCCCATGCCTCGTGCAGTATCCGGCGCGCGGCCCGGGGATCGGCTGGGAGCCGGAAGTCGGGCCAGCGGATCCATCGGGCCTGCCACGGGACCGTCGGCGGTTTCCGGCCCGAGCGGTAGATCCCGAGTGTGGGGTGCGGGCCGGTCGGCGCCGGCGGACGCCCCGGCCCCGGACGGTCCGGCCCGACGGGAGGGCCAGAACCCCCGGGTGCCCGGTTCCCAGGTCGTCGTCATGGACGGAGCGTAGGCGGCGCGGGCGCGGCCGGTCCGCCCCGGTGGCCGCGCCGGGATGCCCGACGCGCTCCGGTCATTCGTTCGCCGAACTACGTGATACGGCTCACAGCCACCCCCCTTTCGGGGGTAGTGGGGGAGTGAGGCGGATCACTACCTTTCCTTCCATCCCGCGGCGCAGGTCCGCCGCGGCTCGGACGGAAATACGGAGGACAGACGTGACCACAGTGTCGACACCGGGGGCCGAACCCCCCGTGGTACCGGCGGGGCACAAGCCCGCCGCGCCGACCGCTCCTGCCCCGGGCGGCCCCGGCATCCGACGCGTCGCCATCGCCAGCTGCATCGGCACCACCATCGAGTTCTACGACTTCTTCATCTACGGAACCGCCGCAGCCCTGGTCTTCCCGACGGTGTTCTTCCCGGCGCTCGGCGCCACCGCCGGCACGGTCGCCTCGTTCGCGACCTTCGCCGTCGCCTTCATCGCGCGCCCGGTCGGCGCCATGCTGTTCGGGCACTTCGGCGACCGCATCGGCCGCAAGAAGACCCTCGTCTCCACCCTGCTGCTGATGGGCATCTCGACCCTGCTCATCGGGTTGCTACCGGGCGCCGAGACGATCGGCGTCGCCGCCCCGATCATCCTCGTGCTGCTGCGCTTCGCCCAGGGCTTCGCCGTCGGCGGTGAATGGGCCGGCGCGACGCTGCTCACCGCCGAGTACGCGCCACCGGGCAAACGCGGCCTGTATGCGATGTTCCCCCAGCTGGGCCCGGCCATCGCCTTCGCCCTGTCGAGCGGCACCTTCCTGTTCACCGGCCTGGCCCTCGGCGACACCAACGAGGCCTTCCTCGACTACGGTTGGCGAATCCCGTTCCTGCTCAGCATCGTTCTCGTGGCCGTCGGTCTGTACATGCGCCTCGCCATCCAGGAGACCCCGGTGTTCCGGGCCGAGAGCGAAGCCCGCGCCGCCGCCCCGGCCGAGAAGCGCACCCTGCCGTTCCTCGACGCCCTGCGCTACCAGACCAAGGAGATCCTCCTCTCGGCCGGCGCCCTGGCGATCATGTTCGCCTTCTTCTACATGGGCACCGCGTACCTGACCAGCTACGCGACCAAGACCCTCGGCTTCTCCCGGCCGTTCGTCCTGACCGTCGGCATCGTCTCGTCGCTCGTGTTCGGCGCCGCGATCGTGCTCTCCGCGCTCTACTCCGACCGGGTCGGACGCCGTCGCGTCATCATGATCTCGTGCGGCTTCTCCGTCGTGTGGGCGCTGGCGCTGTTCCCGCTGCTCGACACCGGATCGCCGGTCGCGTTCGTCGTCGGCATGATGGTCACCCTGGCCATCTTCGGCATCGCCTACGGCCCGTGCGGCGCACTGCTGCCGGAGATGTTCCACACCCGGTACCGGTACACCGGCGCCGGACTCGGCTACAACCTCGCCGGCGTCCTCGGCGGTGCGATCCCGCCCATGCTGGCCGCGCCCCTGGCCGCGTCCTACGGCGGCATCGCCATCGGCGTCATGCTCTCCGTGCTCGGCGTCCTGAGCTTCGTGTGCACGAAGGCCCTCGTCGAGACCCGGGACCGAGCGCTCTGATCCCGCCGGCGCCCTCCCCGACACCCCGGGGAGGGCGCCTCGTGCTGTCACCACCCCCTCAACTGTCCAGAATCCGAACACCTGCGGCCCCGGATCGGCGAGCATGGTGGACGAGTCCTCGAGACCCCGTCGCTCGTCCCGGGCCGCGCACACTGCAGGAGCACCAATGACCGGTTTCACCACACCCGAACTGCCCAGCTACACCTCGGGGGCGTGGAACACCCCGCTGCTCGGGGACACGATCGGCGACAACTTCGACCGCACCGTCGCCCGGCACGGTGAGCGGGACGCGCTCGTCGACCGCGCCGCCGGCCGGCGCTGGACCTACACCGAGCTCGCCGGCGAGGTCGACGCTCTTGCGTTCGGGCTGCTGCGGGCCGGCATCGGCAAGGGCGACCGGGTGGGCATCTGGGCGCCCAACTGCGCCGAGTGGGTGTTCGTCCAGTACGCCACCGCGAAGATCGGCGCGATCCTGGTCAACATCAACCCGGCCTACCGCTCGCACGAACTGCAGTACGTGCTCACCCAGGCCGGAATCCGCATGCTGGTCGCGGCCCCGAGGTTCAAGACGTCCGACTACGCGGCGATGATCGACGAGGTGCGGGGCAACTGCCCGGATCTCGAACAGGTGGTGCTGCTCGGCTCTCCCGACTGGGACGAGCTCGGCGAGTCCGGCCGCGCCGCACTCGCCGACGACCGCACCCGGCTCGACGCCGCGCAGCGCGACCTGTCGGCCGACGATCCGATCAACATCCAGTACACGTCCGGCACGACCGGATTCCCCAAGGGCGCCACCCTCAGCCACCACAACATCCTCAACAACGGGTTCTTCGTGGGCGAGCTGTGCCACTACACCGAGCAGGACAAGGTGTGCATCCCGGTGCCCTTCTACCACTGCTTCGGCATGGTGATGGGCAATCTGGCCTGCACCAGCCACGGTGCGACGATGGTGATCCCGGGACCGGCCTTCGACCCGGCCCAGACGCTGGCCGCCGTCGCCGAGGAGCGCTGCACCTCCCTCTACGGTGTGCCGACGATGTTCATCGCCGAACTCGCCGACCCCGGCTTCGACGGCTTCGACCTGTCGAGCCTGCGCACCGGCATCATGGCGGGCTCGCCGTGCCCGGTCGAGGTGATGAAGCAGGTCATCGAACGGATGGGCATGGCCGAGGTCTCCATCTGCTACGGCATGACCGAGACCTCCCCGGTGTCGCTGCAGACCCGCAGCGACGACACCATCGACCAGCGGGTGTCCACCGTCGGCCGCGTCGGCCCGCACCTCGAGGTCAAGATCGTCGATCCGGCCACGGGCCTGACCGTCCCGCGCGGCGAGCCGGGCGAACTGTGCACCCGCGGCTACTCGGTGATGCTCGGCTACTGGAACCAGCCCGACAAGACCGCCGACGCCATCGACGCCGCCCGGTGGATGCACACCGGCGACATCGGCGTCATGGACGCCGACGGGTACGTCTCGGTCACCGGCCGCATCAAGGACATGGTCATCCGTGGCGGCGAGAACATCTACCCGCGGGAGATCGAGGAGTTCCTCTACACCCACCCGGACATCCTCGACGCCCAGGTCGTCGGGGTGCCCGACCAGAAGTACGGGGAGGAGCTCATGGTGTGGATCCGGATGCGAGAGGGTGCGGCACCGCTCGACGCGCAGTCGCTGCGCGAGTACTGCACGGGCAAGCTCGCGCACTACAAGATCCCCCGCTACGTGCACGTCGTCGACGAGTTCCCGATGACGGTCACCGGCAAGATCCGCAAGGTCGAGATGCGTGAGATCTCGACGGCCCTGCTCGGGGAGGCCGGACAGGGGTGAACGGTCTGCGGCCGGAGATCGCGCTGTCCTGGAAGCGCTCACAGCTGAGCGGGATAGACCCGGGACGGCTTCCCGAACCGACCCTGCTGGGCCCCTCGGACGCGGCCGGGCGGCTGCTCGACGCCGCCCGGCCGGTACTCGACGAGCTGCGCACCCAGCTCGCCGGCACGGGCTGCTGCATCCTCCTCGTGGACCGCGACTGCCGGATCGTGGCCCGGTTGTTCGACTCGGCACCCATGCAACGGGCCATGGAGGAGATCGGCGTGGTCCCCGGCGCCGCCCTGAGCGAGGACACCTACGGCACCAATGCACTCGGCACCCCGTTCGAGGTGCGGCAGAGCCTCGTGGTGCACGGCGAAGAGCACTACCTCGAGTCCCTCAAGGACTTCAGCTGCTACGGGCATCCCCTCGTGCATCCGGTCACCCGTCGCATCGAAGGCATCCTCGACATCACCGCCGCCGGCAAGACCGCCAATCCGCTGTTCGCGCCGTTCCTCGCCCGGGCGGCCCGCGACATCGAGGCACGGCTGCTCGAGGGCGCCCGCGAGTCCGACCGGCGGGTCGTCGACGCGTTCCAGCGGGCCGCGCAGCAGCGCGGCGTCGCGGTCGCGGCCATGGGCGAGGACATCATGCTCACCAACAAGGCCGCCGTCGAACTGCTCCTGCCCGCCGATCACGCTGCCCTGCGCGCGATCGCGGTCGATCTGCCGGCGGGGGAGTCCCGCACCATGGACTTCGCGCTGTCCGCCGGCGGCAGCACCCGATTGCGGATCGACCGCATCCCGGGCATCGGCAGCGGTGCGTTGTTCCTGCTCGACGCCTCCGGGGCACGCGAACCCGTGCCCCGGAGCGACGTCGCGCAGGATGCGACGACGCGGCTACGGCGGCGGCTCGGGCGGCTGCGCGACGGTGCCGGTGGCGTGGCGATCGTCGGCGAGCCCGGCAGTGGGCGAACCTGGGCGGCAAGGGAACTCGTCCGTGAGGCGGGCACGTTCCTGGATGCCGCCCGGATCGTCGGTGAGGGTGAACGCGAATGGTCGGCCCGGTTGCTCACGGTCGCGGCCGCCGCGACGGACCGCGGCTTCGTGGTCGTCGAACACGTGCACCTGGCGCCGGACCCGGTGCCGGCGCTGCTCTCGTCGATGCTCTCCGACCCGGCCGCACCGCGGCTCGTGCTCACGGCCGACCCCGTCGACGGCATCCGGCCGCCGGTGCGGGAGCTGTTGGCACGCTGCCCCGGTCAGGTCCGGGTCCCGGCCCTGCGGCAACGGATCCGGGAACTCGGTGACCTGGCCGCCGCGCTCGCGCAGGAACTCGGCCGACCGGATCTGCGCCTGGGCCCGAGTGCCCTGACGGCCTTGTCGGAACGTTCGTGGCCCGGCAACCTCGCCGAACTGCGGGCGGTGCTCGCCGCCGTCCCGGTGCGGGAGTCCCCGCTGCCGGTGCGACGGGAGGATCTGCCGGTCGACTACCGGGCGACGAGCCGGGTCTCCCGCCTGGGAGGGCGCGAGCGCGCCGAGCGGGAGGCCATCATCGAGGCGCTGCGTGAGAGCGGCGGCAACAAGGTGCACGCCGCGGCGCAGCTCGGTATCAGCCGCACCACGCTCTACAGCCGGATCCGCGCGCTCGGCATCGCGGGCTGACCGTACCCGCGCGGGTCTCGTCGCTCGTATGCGCATGTGCGCACTGTCCAATCCTTGAACAGTTCCCACAGCCCTGCCCGAAGCAGTATGACCCGTGTCACACTACTTCAGGAGGTTGGGCATGACAGCTGTTGCCGAGCACATCGTCGCTCCGCGGATCCGAGAGTTCCTCTCCGGGACCAGACAGCTCTACATCGGCGGCGAATGGCTCGACGCCGCCTCGGGCCGCGTCTTCGCGACCTACGATCCCGCGACCGGGGACAAGCTCACCGACGTCGCCCACGGCGGCGCCGAGGACGTCGACCGGGCCGTGCGGGCCGCCCGCAAGGCATTCGACGAGGGCCCGTGGCCGACGATGAAGGCCGCCGAGCGGGAGCGCATGATCTGGCGGGTCGGTGATCTGCTCACCGAGCGCGCCGAGGAGTTCGGCCAGCTCGAGGCGCTCGACAACGGCAAGTCCGCCGTGATCGCCGCGGCCGTGGACACGGCGTGGTCGGCGGACATCTTCCGCTATTACGCCGGGTGGGCCACCAAGATCGAGGGCAGCACGGTGAACGTCACGATGCCGTTCGTGCCCGGCGGCGAGTTCCACGCCTACACGCTGCGCGAACCGGTGGGCGTGTGCGGGCTCATCGTGCCCTGGAACTTCCCGCTGCTGATGGCCGCGTTCAAGCTCGCGCCCGCCCTCGCCGCCGGCAATACCGTCATTCTCAAGCCCGCGGAGCAGACGCCGCTCACCGCGCTGCTGCTCGCCGAGATCTTCGAAGAGGCCGGGTTCCCGCCCGGGGTGGTGAACATCGTGCCCGGCTTCGGCGACGCCGGCGCCGCCCTCGCCGCGCACGACGACGTCGACAAGATCGCCTTCACCGGGTCCACCGAGGTGGGCAAGAAGGTCGTCGACGCCGCCAAGGGAAACCTGAAGAAGGTCTCGCTCGAACTCGGCGGCAAGAGCCCGAACATCGTCTTCGCCGACGCCGACTTCGATGCGGCCGTGCAGGGTTCTCTCGATGCGTGGCTGTTCAACCACGGCCAGTGCTGCGTGGCCGGCACCCGGTTGTTCGTCGAGCGTCCCATCTTCGAGAGGTTCACCGAGGCCGTCGCCGAGGCGGCGAGCAAGGTGAAGATCGGACCCGGTCTCGACCCGGCCACCCAGCTCGGCCCGCTGGTCTCCCAGGAGCAGCTGGATCGGGTCACCGGGTACCTGCGCGAGGGTCTGATCGACGGGGCGCGCGCCCTCACCGGTGGAAAGCGCTGGGGCGACAAGGGCTTCTTCGTCGAACCGACCGTGCTGGTGGACGTGCAGCCCGACTTCAGCGTGGTGCGCGAGGAGATCTTCGGTCCGGTCGTCGCCGCCATGCCGTTCGACGCCGACGACGGCATCTCCGCCGCCGCCAACGACTCGATCTACGGACTGGCCGCGGGCATCTGGACGCGAGACCTGTCGAAGGCGCACCGCACCGCGCGGCGGCTCAAGGCCGGTTCGGTGTGGATCAACCAGTACAACGGCTTCGACACCGCCATGCCGTTCGGTGGGTTCAAGCAGTCCGGATGGGGACGTGAGCTCGGTGCGGGAGCGCTGGACCTCTACACCCAGACCAAAGCCGTGAACATCGCCCTCTGACCCGACACACCCGAGGAGAACAACGATGAAGACCAAAGCTGCAGTCCTGCTCGAGACCGGCAAGCCGTTCGAGATCATGGAACTCGACCTCGACGGCCCGGGCCCCGGTGAGGTGCTGATCAAGTACACCGCGGCGGGGCTGTGCCACTCGGACCTGCACCTGACCGACGGGGACCTGCCCCCGCGCTTCCCGATCGTCGGCGGCCACGAGGGCTCCGGCATCATCGAGGAGGTCGGCCCCGGCGTCACCAAGGTCAAGCCCGGGGACCACGTCGTGTGCAGCTTCATCCCGAACTGCGGGACCTGCCGGTACTGCTCGACGGGCCGGCAGAACCTGTGCGACATGGGGGCCACCATCCTCGAGGGCTGCATGCCGGACGGCTCGTTCCGGTTCCACTCCGGCAGCACCGACTTCGGCGCGATGTGCATGCTCGGCACGTTCGCCGAGCGCGCCACCATCTCGCAGCACTCGGTGGTCAAGGTCGACGACTGGCTCCCGCTCGAGACCGCCGTGCTCGTCGGCTGCGGTGTGCCGTCCGGCTGGGGCACCGCGGTGTACGCCGGGGACGTCCGCGCCGGCGACATCGTCGTGATCTACGGCATCGGCGGTCTCGGCATCAACGCCGTCCAGGGTGCCGTGCACGCGGGCGCCAAGTACGTCGTGGTCGTCGACCCGGTGGAGTTCAAGCGCGACACCGCCCTGAAGTTCGGTGCCACGCACGCCTTCGCCACTGCCGCCGAGGCGGCCGAGAAGGTCAACGAGCTGAGCTGGGGCCAGGGCGCCGACGCTGCCCTGATCCTCGTCGGCACCGTCGACGAGGAGGTCGTCTCGGCGGCCACCTCGATCGTCGGCAAGGGCGGCACCGTCGTCATCACCGGCCTGGCCAACCCGGAGAAGCTCACGGTGCACGTGTCCGGAACGGAACTGACCCTGTTCCAGAAGACCATCAAGGGCTCGCTGTTCGGCTCGGCCAACCCGCAGTACGACATCGTGCGGCTGCTGCGCCTGTACGACGCGGGCCAGCTGAAGCTCGACGAGCTGGTCACCCATCGCTACAGCCTGGAGGAGGTCAACCAGGGCTACCAGGACCTGCGCGACGGCAAGAACATCCGCGGGGTCATCCTCCACGACGCCTGATCGCGGGATGCGCCCCGGCGGCCGGCCGGGGCGCATCTGCGGGCCCGCGCAACATTTTGCAGAAGATTTACCGGAATTCTCCCGAAGCGCGCATATTCCGCGCACTCTGTGGCATACCGTCCCCACGGTTCGATGTTCCGAGAGAGGAGCCCGTGATGGGAGAGATCATCGGCACGATCATCTTCGGTGCGGTCATCGGTGTGCTCGCACGGCTGGTGATTCCCGGAAAGCAGGCGATGGGGTGGCTCATCACCATCGTCATCGGCATCGTCGGCGCCCTGATCGGCTACTGGATCTGGGGCATGATCAGCGATCAGGGTGATACGCCCGGCATCGACTGGTGGCGCTGGATCATCAGTATCGCCGTCGCCGCGGTGCTGACCCTGGCCTACACCTCGATGACGAGGGACAAGGTCCGGTAGCAGCAGTGCAGTGCCGGTAACGGCAGCACGATGGGAGCCCCGTCCGGTGATCCGGGCGGGGCTCCGTGCCTGTTCAGGCGTCGGATTCGGGGTCCCCGGCCCGCTCGGCGCCCAGTGCGGCCAGGGTCATGTGGCGCAACACCGCCCGGGTCGCGGCGGGGGAGGACCGGTCGGCGCTGTGCGGGGTCGAGTTGATGAGCCCGAAGGCGGCATGCGCCATGGTCCGTGCGTCGGACTCTCCCAGGGTGGGGTCGAGGCGGCGCAGGGCGCCCACCCACAGTTCGACGTAGCGCCGCTGGGTCTGGCGCACCTCCCGGCGGGCGTCCGCCGGGAGGGATTGCAGCTCCCGGTCCTGCACCCGGATCAGGTCCGGTTCCCCGAGCGCGAAGTCGAGGTGGAAGTCCACCAGGCGGTCGAGCGTGCGCCGGGGATCGTCGGTGTGGTCGACCACGTCGGTGCCGCCGGCCAGCAGGCGACGGCTGATGTCGACCAGCAGCTCGACGAGCAGCGCGTCCTTGTTGGGGAAGTGCCGGTAGACGGCGGGGCCGCTGATGCCCACCGCTGCCCCGAGGTCCTCGAGTCGTACGCCGTTGAACCCGCGCTCGGCGACGAGGCGCGCGGCGGCCTGGAGCAGCTGCCGTCGCCGGTCGGCCTTGGCCCGGCCGCGTGCGGTGAGCAGCTGTTCGTCGGTGTCCGGCTTCAGCTCGGTCATCGGCCGCACCGTTCCTTCCTGACGGGGTCTGGACAACTCAGTTAATCACAGCTAACCTCATTTTCAGTTATCGAGTATTAACTCAGGCGCCCACCCCAAGGCGAGGACTGTACTGTGACAACCCCCCTGACAACCGCTGCGCGGACCTACCGCGAGCAGCACGTCCAGCTGGTCACCGAGCTGCGCGACAAGCTCGCGACCGCCGCTCTCGGCGGCAGCGAGAAGGCCCGGGAACGGCACGTCGCCCGCGGGAAGCTGCTGCCCCGCGAGCGCGTCGACGCCCTGCTCGATCCCGGCAGCGCATTCCTCGAGATCGCGCCGCTGGCCGCGAACGGCATGTACGACGACGAGTGCCCCGGTGCCGGGATGATCGCCGGCATCGGACGGGTGTCCGGCCGCGAATGCGTCATCGTCGCCAACGACGCCACCGTCAAGGGCGGCACCTACTACCCGGTGACGGTGAAGAAGCATCTGCGGGCCCAGGAGATCGCGCTGCAGAACCAGCTGCCGTGCCTGTACCTGGTCGACTCCGGCGGGGCGTTCCTGCCGCGGCAGGACGAGGTGTTCCCCGACCGCGAGCACTTCGGCCGCATCTTCTACAACCAGGCCACCATGAGCGCCAAGGGCATCCCGCAGATCGCCGCGGTCCTCGGCTCGTGCACCGCGGGCGGCGCCTACGTGCCCGCGATGAGCGACGAGGCCGTCATCGTCCGCAACCAGGGCACCATCTTCCTCGGCGGTCCGCCGCTGGTGAAGGCCGCCACCGGCGAGGTCGTCACCGCGGAGGAACTCGGCGGCGGCGACCTGCACTCGAAGGTCTCCGGCGTCACCGACCACCTCGCCGAGGACGACCGCGACGCCCTGAACAAGGTGCGCGCCATCGTCGCCACGTTCGGGCCCCGCACCCCCCGGCCGTGGGACGTCGCGCCGACCTTCGCGCCCGCCGCGGATCCGGCCGAGCTCTACGACGTGGTGCCCACCGACCCGCGCACCCCCTACGACGTGCACGAGGTCATCGAGCGCCTCGTCGACGGCGACCCGACCGGACCCGGTTCGAGCTTCTCCGAATTCAAGGCCGAGTACGGCAAGACCCTGGTCACCGGGTTCGCCCGCATCCACGGCCACCCGGTCGGCATCATCGCCAACAACGGCGTGCTGTTCGGCGAATCCGCCCAGAAGGGCGCCCACTTCATCGAGCTGTGCGACAAGCGCTCGATCCCGCTGCTGTTCCTGCAGAACATCTCCGGCTTCATGGTCGGCCGGGACTACGAGGCCGGCGGCATCGCCAAGCACGGCGCCAAGATGGTCACCGCGGTCGCGTGCGCGCGTGTCCCCAAACTGACCGTCGTCGTCGGCGGCTCCTACGGCGCCGGCAACTACTCGATGTGCGGGCGGGCGTACTCGCCCCGGTTCCTGTGGATGTGGCCCAACGCGCGCATCTCGGTGATGGGCGGCGAGCAGGCCGCCTCCGTGCTGGCGACGGTGCGTTCGGACCAGCTCGACGCGTCCGGCACGCCCTGGACCGCCGAGCAGGAGGAGGCGTTCAAGGCCCCGATCCGCGAACAGTACGAGCACCAGGGCAACCCCTACTACTCGACCGCGCGGCTGTGGGACGACGGCATCATCGATCCCGCCGACACGCGGGAAGTTCTCGGCCTGGCCCTGTCGGCGTGTGCGAACGCGCCCCTCGAGCCGGTTTCCTACGGCGTCTTCCGGATGTGAGGCAGTTGAACATGTTCGATACCACCGGCCCAGCCGGGATGTTCCATACCGTTCTGGTCGCCAACCGCGGGGAGATCGCGGTGCGGGTGATCCGCACGCTGCGGCAGATGGGGATCCGCTCCGTCGCCGTGTACAGCGACGCCGACGCAGGCGCCCGGCACGTGCGGGAGGCCGACACCGCGGTGCGCCTCGGCCCCGCCGCCGCCCGGGAGAGCTACCTCGACATCGCCAAGGTGATCGATGCCGCGCGGCGCACCGGCGCACAGGCGATCCACCCCGGTTACGGCTTCCTGTCCGAGAACTCGGGATTCGCCCAGGCCTGCGCCGACGCCGGGATCGTGTTCCTCGGCCCGCCCGCCAAGGCCATCGAGGTCATGGGCGACAAGATCACCGCCAAGAACGCCGTCGCCGCGTTCGACGTCCCCGTCGTGCCGGGCATCTCCCGGCCCGGCCTGACCGACGACGAACTGATCGCGGCGGCGGGCGACATCGGATACCCGGTGCTGATCAAGCCGTCCGCCGGCGGCGGCGGCAAGGGCATGCGCCTGGTCACCGAATCCGGGCAGCTCGCCGAGGCGCTCGCCTCGGCGCGACGCGAGGCCGCCTCCGCGTTCGGCGACGACACCCTCTTCCTGGAGCGCTTCGTGCAGCGCCCGCGGCACATCGAGGTACAGATCCTCGCCGACACCCACGGCAACGTCGTCCATCTCGGCGAGCGTGAGTGCAGCCTGCAGCGCCGCCACCAGAAGGTGATCGAGGAGGCCCCGTCGCCGCTGCTCGACGAGGCCACCCGCGCCCGGATCGGCGAAGCGGCGTGCAACACCGCCCGCAGCGTCGACTACACCGGCGCCGGCACGGTCGAGTTCATCGTCTCCGCGGACGCGCCGGACGAGTTCTTCTTCATGGAGATGAACACCCGCCTCCAGGTCGAGCACCCCGTCACCGAGATGGTCACCGGACTGGACCTGGTGGAGTGGCAGGTGCGCGTCGCCGCGGGTGAGGCGCTCGGTTTCGCGCAGGACGAGATCACCCTGACCGGGCATGCGATCGAGGCCCGCGTCTACGCCGAAGACCCCGCCCGCGGGTTCCTGCCCACCGGCGGCACCGTGGTCGACGTCGTCGAGCCGGAAGGGTCCGGCGTACGCGTCGACTCCGGTCTCGAGGTGGGCACGGTCGTCGGCAGTGATTACGACCCGATGCTGTCGAAGGTGATCGCGCACGGACCCGACCGGGCCGCCGCGCTGCGCCGTCTCGACCGGGCCCTGGCCGACACCGCGGTCCTCGGGGTGGTCACCAACATCGACTTCGCCCGCTTCCTGCTCGCCGACCCCGACGTGCAGGCCGGGAACCTCGACACCGGACTGCTCGACCGCCGCCTCGGCGACTACGCCGCCCCGGACACCCCCGATGCGGTGCTCGTCGCCGCGGCCGCGCACCGGTGGCTGCGACGCTGGCCCGCCGCGTCGAGCCACGCCCCCGTCGATCCGTGGGACCGGCCCACCGGCTGGCGCGTCGGCGGATCCGCGCCGACCACCGTGCGGCTGCACACCCCCACCCGCACCGACCACGTGCACCTGAACGGCACCCCGGGGGCCGCCACCGCGCGGATCGAGGACGGCCCGGAGCGCGTGCTCACCGCTCGATTCGAAGGGGACCGCCTCGCGGTCACGCTCGACGGGGTGCGCTCGGAGTTCCGCGTCGCCGAGGGCGACGGGCAGCTGTGGCTCGCCGGCGACGGCGGCACCTGGCCGGTGCGTGAGGCGCGCGAGGCGAGCATCCGCGGCGCCGACGCCCACGCCGGTGAGGCCGAGCTGACCAGCCCGATGCCCGGCACCGTCATCGCCGTGCCCGTCGAGGCGGGGGCCGCCGTCACCGCCGGCACGACCGTCGTCGTCGTCGAGGCGATGAAGATGGAGCACGCCCTGACCACGCCGGTCGACGGCACCGTCGAACTTCTCGTCGCCCCCGGGGACCAGGTCAAGGTCGACCAGCTCCTCGCCCGCGTCGTTCCCACCGACACCACCGAAAGCTAGGACACAGCAGATGACCGACTACCTCTCCACCGGACAGCTTCCCGACGACTACCGGGACCTGAAGGACACCGTCGCCGACTTCGCGCGGAGCGTCGTCGCGCCCGTCGCCGCCGAGCACGACGCCAACCACACCTTTCCGTACGAGGTCGTCAAGGGCATGGCCGATCTCGGCCTGTTCGGGTTGCCGTTCCCCGAGGAGTACGGCGGACAGGGCGGCGACTACTTCGCGCTGTGCCTCGCCCTCGAGGAACTCGGCAAGGTCGACCAGTCCGTGGCCATCACCCTCGAGGCCGGCGTCTCGCTCGGCGCCATGCCGATCTACCGCTTCGGCACCGAGGAGCAGAAGCGCAAGTGGCTGCCGCAGCTCGCGGCCGGCCGGGCCCTGGGCGCGTTCGGGCTGACCGAGCCCGGCGCGGGCAGCGACGCCGGCGGCACCAAGACCACCGCCAAACTCGACGGTGATCAGTGGATCATCAACGGCAGCAAGCAGTTCATCACCAACTCCGGCACCGACATCACCGAGATCGTCACCGTCACCGCCGTCACCGGCGAGCGGGACGGCAAGAAGGAGATCTCCACGATCGTCGTGCCCACCGACACCCCGGGCTTCGTGGCCGAGCCCGCCTACAACAAGGTCGGCTGGAACGCCTCGGACACCCACCCGCTGAGCTTCACCGATGTGCGGGTCCCGGCGGAGAACCTGCTCGGGGAGCGGGGCCGTGGCTACGCGAACTTCCTGCGCATCCTCGACGAGGGCCGCATCGCGATCGCCGCCCTGTCCACCGGTGCCGCACAGGGCTGCGTCGACGAGTCGGTCAAGTACGCGAAGGAGCGCGAGGCCTTCGGCCGTCCCATCGGCCGGAACCAGGCGATCGCCTTCAAGATCGCCCGGATGGAGGCACGGGCCCACGCCGCCCGCGCCGCCTACTACGACGCCGCGGCCCTCATGCTGGCCGGCAAGCCGTTCAAGAAGCAGGCTGCCATCGCCAAGCTGGTCGCGTCGGAGGCGGCGATGGACAACGCGCGCGATGCGACGCAGATCCACGGCGGCTACGGCTTCATGAACGAGTACGCCGTCGCGCGGCACTACCGGGACAGCAAGATCCTCGAGATCGGCGAGGGCACGACCGAGGTCCAGCTCATGCTGGTGGCGCGGGAGCTCGGCCTGTGAGCACCCGGGTCACCCAGCGCGGACTGTGGTTCGAGGAGTTCGAGGTCGGCACCGTCTACGAGCACCGCCCCGGCCGCACCGTCACCGAGGCCGACAACGTCGCGTTCACCACGATGACGATGAACACGCAGGCGCTGCACCTCGACGCCGCCTACAGCGAGGGCACCGAATTCGGTGAGCGCCTGGTGAATTCGATGTTCACCCTGTCCACTCTCGTCGGGTTGTCGGTGGCGCAGCTGACGCAGGGCACGATCGTCGCCAACCTCGGGTTCTCGGAGATCAAGTTCCCCGCGCCGGTCCGCCACGGCGACACCCTCTACGCCGAGACACTGGTCACCGACAAGCGTGCGTCCAAGTCCCGTCCCGGGCAGGGGATCGTCACGCTCGAGCACACGGCGCGCAACCAGCGCGGCGACGTCGTCGCGGTCGCGGTGCGCCAGACGCTGGTCCAGTGCCGGCCGGCCGGGGAGGAGCAGGCATGAGGTCCGTGCCCGCCGTCGGCGGCCCGGCGTGGTTGTTCTGTCCGGCGGATCGGCCGGAGCGGTTCGGTAAGGCGGCTGCGACGGCGGACGTGGTGATCCTCGATCTCGAGGACGGGGTGGCGCCGGGGGACAAGGACTATGCCCGCAAGTGCCTGCAGGACACCGCGCTCGATCCCGCTCGCACGGTGGTGCGGGTGAACCCGGCCGGCACCGACGAGCACGACGCCGATCTGAAGGCGCTGGCGGTCACGAGCTACACCCGGGTGATGCTGGCGAAGTGCGAGTCGGCGCAGCAGGTGACGTCGTTGGCGCCGCGGGAGGTGGTGGCGTTGATCGAGTCGCCGTTGGGGGCGTTGAAGGTCGACGAGATCGCGCTGGCCGCGGGCACGGTGGGGTTGATGTGGGGGGCGGAGGATCTCGTGGTGGGGCTGGGTGGGCAGTCCTCGCGCCGGGCCGACGGGACGTATCGGGACGTGGCGCGGCACGTGCGGTCGCAGGCGTTGCTGGCGGCGAAGGCGTACGGGCGGTTCGCCCTGGATTCGGTGTTCCTGGACATCCGGGATCACGACGGGTTGCGGGCGGAGGCGCTCGATGCGGTGGCGGTGGGGTTCGATGCGAAGGTGGCGATCCATCCGGGTCAGGTGGGGGTGATCCGGTCGGCGTATGCGCCGAGCGAGCAGGATGTGGCGTGGGCGCGGCGGGTGCTGGCGGCGGTGCCGGAGGAGCGGGGGGTGTTCCAGTTCGAGGGCCGGATGGTCGATGCGCCGGTGCTGCGGCACGCCGAGCAGATCCTGCACCGCGCCGTCGAGGCCCGCTCGGGTGATCACCGAGGGAGCGCGACGGCATGACCGACACGCAGATCCCGCCCCAGTGGACCCCCACCGAACAGGACGTCGCGAGCGCCCGCCTCACCGCCTTCGCCCGATGGGTCGAACGGCGCCACGGCGTCTCCCTCCCCGACTACCACGCCCTGTGGCGGTGGTCCGTCGACAATCTCGGACCGTTCTGGCAGGACGTGTGGGACTGGTTCGACGTACGGTCGCGCACCGACCCGGGACCCGCGCTGGACGACGCCACGATGCCCGGGGCCGTCTGGTTCCCGGGGGCGCGCCTGAACTATGCGGAGCACGCCCTGCGGCACGCGCGCGACGACCGCCCCGCGATCGTGCACGTCGGTGAGGACGGGAAACGCACCGAGCTGAGCTGGGCCGAACTCGCCAGGCAGACGGCCGCGCTGGCCGCCACCCTGCGCGAGCACGGCGTCGGTGTCGGCGACCGCGTCGTCGGCTACCTGCCGAACATTCCCGAGGCCGTGGTCGCGCTGCTCGCCACCGCAAGCATCGGCGCCGTGTGGGCGGCCTGCGGTCAGGACTACTCGGCGCCCGCGGCCCTGGACCGGCTCGGGCAACTCGACCCCACCGCCCTGATCACCGCCGACGGTTACCGGTTCGCCGGCCGCACCCACCCCCGCGCCGAGGCGGTCGCCCGGTTGCGGGAGCAGCTGCCCTCGCTGGCGCTGACCGTCGTGGTGCCCCGGCTCGCAGACCCGCATCAGGACCTCGAAGGTGCGCTCACCTGGGAGGCGGCCACCGTCGGGGAACACCCGCTGAGCCCCGAGCCGGTGCCGTTCGACCATCCGCTGTGGGTCGTGTTCTCGTCCGGGACCACCGGTCTGCCGAAGGGCATCGTGCACGGGCACGGCGGTGTCCTGCTCGAGCATCTGAAGGCGGTGTCGCTGCACACGGACCTCGGATCCGACGACACCTTCTTCTGGTACACGAGCCCGAGCTGGATGATGTGGAACTTCCAGGCGGCCGGGCTGCTCGTCGGGGCGACGATCGTCTGCTACGACGGCAGCCCGTCGCACCCGCGGGTCGACCGGTTGTGGGAGATCGCCGCACAGGAACGGGTCACCGTCCTGGGCACCAGCCCGGGGTACGTGCTGGCCTGCATCAAGGCGGGCGTCGTGCCCCGGCGGGACCACGACCTGTCCGCGCTGCGCGCGATCGGCGTCACCGGGTCGACGCTGCCGGCGCCGTCGTCGCGGTGGCTGGCCGACAACGTCGGCGAGCACGTGCCCGTCATGTCCATCACCGGCGGCACGGATGTCGTCTCCGCGTTCGTCGGCGCCGTGCGCACCGTGCCGGTGTGGCCGGGTGAGCTGTCGGTGCCGTATCTCGGCGTCGCGCTCGATGCGTTCGACGAGCAGGGCCGCCCGGTCCGCGGCGACGTGGGGGAACTCGTGGTGACCGCCCCGATGCCGTCGATGCCGGTCCGCTTCTGGAACGACCCGGACGGGCACCGCTACCGCGAGGCGTACTTCTCGGTCTATCCCGGGGTGTGGCGGCACGGCGACTGGATCACGATCACCGGGCGCGGGACGGTCGTGATGCACGGACGTTCCGACTCGACGCTCAACCGGCACGGTGTCCGGATGGGCAGCGCCGACATCTACCAGGCCGTCGAGAAGCTCCCCGAGGTCCTCGAAGCGCTCGTCATCGGAGCCGAGCAGCCCGACGGCGGCTACTGGATGCCGCTGTTCGTGGTGCTCGCCGACGGCGTCACCCTCGACGACGCGCTGCGCGAGAAGATCCGCACCGTGATCCGCGAACAGGCCTCACCGCGACATGTGCCCGACGACATCGTCGCCGCACCCGGTGTCCCGCACACCCGCACCGGCAAGAAGCTCGAGGTGCCGATCAAGCGGCTGTTCCAGGGGGCCGACGCGGCCCGCACCGTCGACCGCAGCGCGGTCGACGCACCGGAGTTGCTCGACTGGTATGCGCAGCAGCGGCAGGCGCGGTGACCCGCGCCACCGCCGCCCGGGAGCGATGAGGATCACCTGACTGGACATTTGTCCTGTTCGGGTGGTCCGATGGCCGCATGACGCTCGCCATCGACATCTTCCTCATCCTGCACTTCATCGGCCTCGCCGGCATCATCGGCTCCTGGCTCGCCGTGATCAAGGAACCGCGCGTGGTGGCCGGCATGCTGCACGGCGCGATCCTGCAGGTGGTGACCGGACTCGCGCTGGTCGGGCTCAACGAGGCGGACGGCGCCGACCTGAACCACATGAAGATCGGTGTCAAGCTCGTCGTCGCCGTCGTCATCCTCGTACTCGCGATCGTCGGTCTGAAGAAGGAGCGGCAGAACCCGGGCTCGACCGCAGCCCTGGCACACGCGGCCGGTGCGCTCGGTGTCCTCAACGTCGTCATCGCCGTGCTCTGGTGACCGCTCCGACACCGCGGCGGCAAAGATGAAGCCGACCTTACCGACCCTGTAGATTGGTCCGGTGCGCAAGTCAGGCGGCCGGAAGGCGACCGGCGAGTAACCTGCTCGGGCAGCTCCGCGCCGACAGGCGGGGTGATCGTTGTCCCGGCGGGTCTCGCGGCGTTCGCGCCGTTGTCCGCCGTGTAACGCTCCTCCCCTGAACAGCAGATATACCTGAGCACGGTGCTCGCCCGGGTCACCGGGCGCGACGGTCGGGCCTGCGTCCGACGGTGAGAGAGAGGTTGGGGTTTGGACTCGCTGGGTGTCGGCGGATCGGGTGCGACGAACACGAACGCGGCGAACGTGCCGGACGGTGCCTTCCCCCTCTCTCCGGCACAGCTCGGGATGTGGTTCGCGCAACACGTCGACCCGTCGGTGCCCGCGAACATCGCCCAGTACGTCGAGCTCGTCGGCGACCTCGACCGTGGCCTCCTGCTCGAGGCCAGCGCGCGTGCCGCGCTCGAGATGGGCTCCGGTTTCCTCCGGTTCCTCGAGGTCGACGCGCAGCCGTACCAGCTCGTCGATCCGACCCTCGACGCCTCCATCGGATACGTGGACCTGCGGGACGCGGACGATCCGCGCGAGGCCGCGATGGAGTGGATGCGCGCCGACCGCAGCACCCCGGTCGACGTGCTCAAGGACCGGCTGATCTCGGCCACCGTCCTGCAGATCGGCGAGCGCCGCTACTTCTGGTACAACCGCGTCCACCACCTCGCGCTCGACGGTTTCGGCGCCGCGACCTTCATGACCCGGATCGCGGAGCTCTACACCGCCGCCGTGGAGGGCGCCGAACCCAGCCCCAACAAGGCGTCGGACGTGCGCACCGTGTACGAGGCCGAGATCGCGTACCGGAACTCACCGCGGTTCGACACCGACCGCGAGTACTGGTCGACGATCGTCGACGGCATCGACGAACCCACCAGCCTGGCCGGCCGCCCCGCACCGCCGGCCCCCGTCAGCCGGATCGACAGCGCCGCGCTCGGCGCCCGCGTCGAGGAGCTCGTCGACCATTTCACCGAACGCGAGAACACCAGCCTCGCCACCGCGGTGATCGCCGCCTTCGCCGCCTACATGGCCCAGATGACCGGCCGCACCGACGTCGTGCTCAGCCTGCCCGTCGCCGCGCGGACCACCGCGGTACTGCGCCGGTCCGGCAGCATGGTCTCCAACGTGGTGCCGTTGCGCCTCGAGGTGGCCGCCGGCACCACCGTGCGACAGCTCGTCGCGTCGGCCACCGCCGCCGTCTCGGGAGCGCTGCGGCACCAGCGGTACCGCCACGAGGACATCGTCCGCGACGCCGGGAGTGCGGCCGGCGGCCGCTCCACGTTCTTCGGCCCGTGGGTCAACATCATGCTGTTCGACAACGAGGTCCGCCTCGGCGACATGGTCGGACGGATCAACATCCTGTCCACCGGTCTCATCGAGGACCTCGGGGTCAACGTCTACAAGAGCGGTGGCACGCGCACCCACATCGACTTCGAGTCCAACCCCAACCTGTACGGCGTGCAGGAGTCCCGGGCGCACCACGCCCGGTTCGTGGAGTTCTTCGACCGATTCGTCGCGGCCGATCCCGATCGGCGGGTATGGGACCTGCCCCTCGGAACCGGCGCCGAGACCGCCCGGGTGCTCACCGAGTGGAATCGCACCGAGCACCCCGTCGACCACCGCACGCTGCTCGCGGAGTTCGAGGAGCAGGTGGCACGCACACCCGACGCCACGGCCCTCGTGTACGAGGGCGAAAGCCTGACGTACGCGGAATTCGACGCCCGCGTGAACGCGCTCGCGCGGCTGCTCGTCGCGCGCGGCGTCGGACCGGAGTCCCTGGTCGGACTGTCGGTGCGGCGTTCGCTCGAACTGCTCGTCGGCATGTACGCGATCCTCGAGGCCGGCGGCGCCTGGGTGCCGATCGACCCGGATCACCCCGCGGACCGGACCGCCTACATTCTCGACACCGCCCGGCCCGTCTGCGTGGTCACGACCGCGCGTGACCGGGTGGATCTGCCCGCCGGCCTCGATGTGGTCGAGATCGACCGCATCGATCTCACCGGACTGGACACGCGCCCGCTCACCGACGCCGACCGGCTCGGGCCGGTACGCCTCGACAGCACCGCCTACGTCATCTTCACCTCGGGCTCCACCGGGCGTCCCAAGGGTGTCGCGGTCACGCACCGGGCGATCGACAACCAGATCCGGTGGATGAACGACCAGTACGCGCTGTCGGCGTCCGACGTGTACCTGCAGAAGACCGCGACGACGTTCGACGTGTCGCTGTGGGGCTTCTTCATGCCACTGCGTGTGGGGGCGACCCTGGTGATCGCCACCCCCGACGGCCACCGCGACCCGATGTACGTGGCCGACCGGATCGCCGAACACGGGGTCACCGTCACCGACTTCGTGCCGTCGATGCTCACGGTGTTCGTCGCCAATGCCCGGCCCGGCTCGTGCGACACGCTGCGTCACGTGTTCGTGATCGGTGAGGCGCTGCCGGCCGAGACGGCGGCCGCGTTCGCCCAGCTGTGCCCCGCGCAGCTGCACAACCTCTACGGACCCACCGAGGCCGCGGTCTCGATCACCTACCATCGCGCCACGGCCGAGGACGTGACCACCGTCCCGATCGGCGTCCCCCAGTGGAACAGCCGCGTCTACGTCCTCGACCACCGGCTGCGGCCCGTGCCGCCCGGCAGGCCCGGCGAACTGTACCTCGCCGGGGTCCAGCTCGCGCGCGGCTACCTGCGCCGCCCCGACCTCACCGCCGACCGGTTCCTCGCCGATCCGTTCGGTGCCCCGGGCGACCGGATGTACCGCACCGGCGACCTCGTGTTGTGGTGCCTCGGCGCGGACGGTGCCGGATACCTCGACTACATCGGCCGGACCGACTTCCAGGTCAAGTTCCGGGGTCAGCGCATCGAGCTGGGCGAGATCGAGGCGGTCCTGCTCGCCGCCCCGGAGGTCTCGCAGGCCGTCGTGCTCGTGGTGCCGACGGCGACCGGCGACCAGCTCGTCGGCTACCTCGTCGCCGCCCCCGGCCACGCGATCGACACCGAGGCGCTGACCGAGGCGCTGGGCCGGGCGCTGCCGTCGTACATGGTTCCGGCGTCGCTGATGGTGCTCGACGCGTTCCCGCTCAACACCAGCGGCAAGCTCGACCGCAAGGCCCTGCCCGAGCCGGTGTTCAACAGCGCCCGCATATTCCGGGCGCCGCGCACCGCCGCCGAACGGGTCGTGGCCGAGACGTTCTCCGAGGTCCTGGGAGTCGCCGAGGTCGGCCTCGACGACGATTTCTTCGAACTCGGCGGCAACTCGCTCGTCGCCACCCAGCTCGTGTCCCGGATCGGCTCCGCCATGGACACCCAGGTTCCGGTGCGGGTGCTGTTCGAGTCGTCCACCGTCGTGGGCCTCGCGGCCCGGGTGGCACGACAGTCCGGATCGGGTGCCCGCCGGCCGCTCGTCGCGGGCCCGCGGCCGGACGTGCTGCCCCTCTCGACGGCGCAGCAGCGGATCTGGTTTCTCAACCGATTCGACGCCGGCACCGCCGCCTACAACCTGCCCTTCACGGTGCGGCTGACCGGTCCGCTCGATCCGGCCGCCCTCGACGCCGCCTTCGGCGACGTCGTCTCCCGGCACGAGACGCTGCGGACCGTCTACCCGGCCGTCGACGGGGAACCGCAACAGGTGATCCTGCCGGTCGAACACGTCGACAGCCGGGTCCCCGTGCTCGACATCACCGCGTCCGAGCTGCACGACCGGGTCGTGGCCCTGGCACAGCGCGGGTTCGACGTCGCCGTCGACGTGCCGTTCCGGATCGCGCTGTACCGGCTGGCGGACGACGAGTTCGTCCTGGCGATGGTGTTGCACCACATCGCCGCCGACGGGTCGTCCTTCGAGCCGCTCGTGCGCGACATCGTTGCCGCATACGCGGCGCGGGCGGCCGGCTCCGAACCCGGCTGGTCCGCGCTCCCGGTGCAGTACGCCGACTACGCGCTGTGGCAGCGCGACGTGCTCGGTCTCGAATCCGACCCGAACTCGATCTCCGCGCAGCAGATCGCCTACTGGACTCGGGAACTCGACGGCATCCCGGATCAGCTCGACCTGCCCGCGGATCGTCCCCGCCCGGCGGTCGCCACCTACCGCGGCGACAAGCGCCGGTTCGTGATCTCGGCCGAGACCCACCGTGGTCTCGTCGAGGTCGCCCGCTCGCACCACGCGTCGCTGTTCATGGTGATGCACTCCGCGTACGCCGTCCTCCTGTCGAGACTGAGCGGATCCGACGACATCGCCGTCGGCAGTGTCGTCGCCGGCCGTGGTGATCGTCTGCTCGACGACCTGATCGGCATGTTCGTCAACACGCTGGTGCTGCGTACCCGGGTCGATCCGGGTGCGCGCTTCGAGGAACTCCTCGACCGGGTCCGCGACTCCGATCTGAGCGCCTTCTCCAATGCGGACGTCCCGTTCGAGCGGCTCGTGGAGGTCCTCAAGCCGCCCCGGTCCACGGCTCGGCACCCGTTGTTCCAGGCTGCGCTGGCGGTGGAATCTCCTGGAACGCGCGACATTTCGTTCTCCGGGGTGCGCGCCACCGCGGCCGAGTTCGACGTGCCGATCGCGAAGTTCGACCTGCAGCTGTGGCTCGTCGAGCGGACCGACGACGAGGGGCGCCCGGCCGGCGTCAATGCCGTGTTCGAGTACGCGACCGACCTGTTCGACACCGACACCGTCGACGTCTTCGGGCAGCGTTTCGTGCGGATCCTCGAAGCGATCGTCGCCGATGCGGCCACGCCCGTCGGTGACATCGACCTCCTCGCGCCCGAGGAGGAGGCCCGGCTCGTCTCGGTCCGCGGCCCCGAACTCCATCGTGCGGAGCGACCGCTCGTCGAACTGCTCACGGCTGGAGTGGATCTCGCGCCCGATACGATCGCCGTCCGATGCGGCGAGTCGGCCCTGACGTACCGGGAGCTCGACGAGTGGTCCAACCGCCTCGCCCGCGTCCTCGTCGACAGCGGTGTCGGACCCGAGACGATTGTGGCCCTGGCCTTCCCGCGCTCCGCGGAGATGGTGCACTGCGTGTGGGCCGTCGCCAAGACCGGCGCCGCGTACGTGCCGATCGATCCCGCCCACCCGGTCGAACGCATCCGGCACATCGTCCGGGACTCCGGCGCCGTCCTCGGTCTGACCACCGCCGCGCACCTGCCGGAGCTGCCGGCGGATTTCGACTGGAACGCCCTCGACGCCGACGAGACCCGCGCGGCGATCGAACGGGCCTCGGCCGCGCCGCTCGGCGACGCCGACCGGCTCGCGCCGCTGCGCCTCGACCACGTCGCGTACATGATCTACACCTCGGGGTCGACGGGCCTGCCGAAGGGCGTCGCCGTGACCCACCACGGGCTCGCCGCGCTCGTGCAGGAGAGCGTCGAACTGTACGGCGTCACCGAGCGGTCACGGGTGTTGCACGTGTGCGCGCCCAGCTTCGACCCGTCGGTGCTCGAGTGGCTGATGGCCGGCTCCTCCGGCGCCGAACTCGTCGTGACACCCGCGAACGTGCTGGGTGGCACCGAACTGCACGACCTGATCGAGACGTACGGGGTGACCCATGCCGTCATCACCCCCGCCGTGCTCGGATCGGTCGACCCCCGCGATCTCGACACGCTGCGCGTCCTCAACGTCGGCGGCGACGTCTCCACCGCCGATCTGGTCGCCCGCTGGTCGCCCGGCCGCCGCTACTTCAACGCGTACGGCCCGACCGAAACCACGATCGTCACCACCCGCGGCGAACTGCACCCGGGCGAGCCCATCACCATCGGCACCCCCGTGGCCGGGGTCGGTGCCCTCGTGCTCGACGCGCGGCTGCACCCCGTTCCGGTCGGCGTGTCCGGGGAGCTGTACCTGACCGGGGACGCGCTCGCGCGTGGCTACCACCGGCGGCCCGCACTGACGGCGGACCGTTTCGTCGCCTCCCCGTTCGGCGCGCCGGGCGAGCGCATGTACCGCACCGGCGACGTCGTACGGTGGGACGACGAGGGCCGGCTGGTGTACGCCGGGCGGACCGACTTCCAGGTCAAGGTCCGCGGCTACCGTATCGAACTGGGGGAGATCGACGCCGCCTACCTCTCGCACCCCGCCGTCGACTTCGCCACCACGATCGGGCACGAAATGCCCTCGGGGCAGACCACTCTGGTCACCTACGTCCACGGCGAGGCGGGACTCGACAGCGAGGAGCTCACCGGGTACGTCGCCGGATTCCTGCCGTCCTACATGGTTCCCTCGGTCTGCGTCGTCCTCGACGCCGTCCCCCTCACCCCGAACGGCAAGGTGGACCGCAAGGCACTGCCCGAGCCGGTGTTCGAGGCGCGGGCCTTCCGCGCCCCCACCACGCCGATCGAGGAGATCGTCGCGGGCACATTCGAGAGCGTCCTCGGCATCGACCGGGTCGGGCTGGACGACGACTTCTTCGAGCTCGGTGGCAACTCGCTCGTCGCGACCCAGCTCGTGTCCAGGCTCGGTGCGGCCCTCGACACCCAGGTGCCCGTGCGTCTGCTGTTCGAGGCGTCGACCGTCGTCGCGCTGGCCGCGCGGGTCGAACACCGTGCCGGCGCCGGCCGCCGCATCCCGCTCGTGGCCCAGCCGCGCCCCGACCGGATCCCGCTGTCCCTGGCCCAACAGCGCATGTGGTTCCTGAACCGGTTCGAGCCCGAATCGGCCACCTACAACCTGCCCTTCGCGCTGCGACTGTCCGGTGAACTCGACATCACCGCGCTGCAGGTCGCCATCATGGACGTCATCGACCGGCACGAGTCGCTCCGAACCGTCTACCCCGAGGGGCCCGACGGGCCGATGCAGGTCGTCACGGACGCTGCCACGGCGGTGCCCAACCTGACGCCGACGTCGATCACGGAAGAGAACCTGCAGCAGGAGATCTCGGCGCTCGCGTCCACCGGGTTCGACGTGACCCGCGAGGTGCCCGTGCGGGCCCACCTGTTCGAGATCGACCCGACCGAGCACGTGCTGGCGATCGTCATGCACCACATCTCCGCCGACGGCTGGTCGATGGGACCGGTCGCACGCGACGTCATGGCCGCCTACGCCGCGCGCATCGAGTGGGAGCGTCCCGCGTGGCCGCCGCTGCCGGTGCAGTACGCGGACTACACACTGTGGCAGCACGAACTTCTCGGCTCCGAGAGCGACCCGGAGTCGCTGATCGCCGACCAGCTCGCCTACTGGCGCACCACCCTCGCCGGGCTGCCCGACCAGCTCGACCTGCCGTCGGACCGGCCGCGGCCGGCACGGCAGTCGTTCCGCGGCGGCACCGAGCGGTTCGTCGTGTCCGCCGAGGTCCATTCCGCGCTCGACGACGTCGCGCGCCGGCACGGCACCACGCTGTTCATGGTGGTGCACGCGGCGCTGTCGGTGCTGCTGGCGCGGTTGTCGGGGACCGACGACATCGCCGTCGGCACCCCGGTGGCCGGTCGCGGCGAGCAGGAACTCGACAACGTGGTCGGCATGTTCGTCAACACCCTGGTGCTGCGGACCCAGGTGGACCCGGACCAGCCGTTCACCGAGCAGCTCGCCCGCGCCCGGGAGGCCGCGCTCGGTGCGTTCGCGCACGCGGACGTGCCGTTCGAGCGGCTGGTGGAGGTGCTCAATCCCGCCCGGTCGACGGCGCGGCACCCGCTGTTCCAGGTCATGCTGGCCTTCCAGAATCTCGGGTCGACCCACGTGGAGCTGCCCCGGCTCGTCCTGGAGACACAAGCCATCGACACCTCGGTGGCCAAGTTCGACCTGCAGCTGACGCTGTCCGAGTCCACGGACGACGACGGCGGAGCCGACGGGCTCGTCGCCGAGATCACCTATGCGACGGATCTGTTCGATGCGTCGACGGTGGCGGGGTTCGCGGCGCGGTTCGTGCGGGTGCTCGAGGAGGTGGTGGCCGATCCGTCGGTGGCGGTGGGGGATCTGGAGATCCTCGAGCCGGGGGAGCGGTCGCGGGTGCTCGAGGTGTGGAACGACACGGGGCATGCGGTGCCGGCGGTGACGTTGGTGGGGTTGTTCGAGGAGCAGGTGCGGCGGTCGCCGCAGGCGCCGGCGGTGACGTTCGACGGTGTGTCGCTGACGTACGGGGAGTTCGCCGGGCGGGTGCGGCGGTTGGCGCGGCATCTGGTGTCGGTGGGGGTGGGGCCGGAGTCGCTGGTGGGGTTGGCGATGCGCCGGTCGATCGATCTGCTGGTGGGGATGTATGCGGTGGTGGAGGCCGGGGGCGGGTATGTGCCGCTGGATCCGGATCAGCCGGCCGAGCGCAACGGGTACATCCTCGAGGTGGCGGCGCCGGTGGTGGTGTTGACCACGACGCGGGACGGGTTCGTGGTGCCGGGGGAGAGCTCTGTCCGCACTCTGGTGCTCGACGAGTTGGATGTGTCGGGGTACTCGGGTGCGCCGGTGTCCGATGCGGAGCGGCGGGCGCCGTTGCGGGGGTCGAACACGGCGTATGTGATCTTCACGTCGGGGTCGACGGGGCGGCCGAAGGGGGTGGCGGTCTCGCATGCGGCGATCGTCAATCGTCTGGTGTGGATGCAGGGGCGGTACGGGCTGACCGGCGCGGATGTGGTGTTGCAGAAGACGCCGTTCACGTTCGATGTGTCGGTGTGGGAGTTCTTCTGGCCGTTGCAGGTGGGGGCGCGGTTGGTGGTCGCGGCCCCGGACGGGCACCGCGACCCGGGGTATCTCGCGGCGGTCATGCGCGCCGAGTCGGTGACCGTCGCGCACTTCGTGCCGTCGATGCTCGCCGTGTTCGTCGCCGAGTCCGCGGTCGGCGGGATCTCGTCGCTGCGGTACGTGTTCGCGTCCGGTGAGGCCCTCGCCGCCGCGGTCGCCGCCCGGGTGCGGTCGGTGCTGCCGGCGGTGGTTGTGCACAACCTGTACGGGCCGACCGAGGCCGCGGTGGATGTGACGTTCCACGAGGTGACCGACGCGGATGTGGTGTCGGTGCCGATCGGTGCGCCGGTGTGGAACACGGGTGTGTTCGTGCTCGACGGGCGGTTGCATCCGGTGCCGGTGGGGGTGCCGGGTGAGTTGTATCTGGCGGGTGTGCAGCTCGCGCGCGGGTACGTCGGCCGGTCGGATCTGACCGCGGATCGGTTCGTGGCGAACCCGTTCGGGGCGGCGGGGGAGCGGTTGTACCGCACCGGTGATCTGGTGACGTGGACCGCCGGTGGGGAGCTCGAGTACCTGGGCCGCACGGACTTCCAGGTCAAGCTGCGTGGTCTGCGCATCGAACTCGGCGAGATCGAGGCGGCGCTGCTGGAGGTTCCTGCGGTGGCGCAGGCGGTCGTGCTGGTCCGCGCCGAGCAGCTGGTGGCGTACGTGGTCACGACCGCCGGTGCCGTGTTCGACGAGGACGAGGCCCGGTCGGCGGTGGGGCACGTGCTGCCGTCGTACATGGTGCCGTCGGCGTTCGTGGTGCTCGCGGAGTTGCCGCTGAACGCGTCGGGCAAGCTGGACCGGAAGGCGTTGCCGGAGCCGGTGTTCGAGGTCAAGGCGTTTCGTGCCGCGACGACTCCGGTGGAGGAGATCGTGGCGAGTGTGTTCGCCGAGGTGCTCGGTCTCGAGCGGGTCGGTCTCGACGACGACTTCTTCGCGCTCGGCGGCAACTCGCTGATCGCCACGCAGGTGGTCTCGCGGATCGGGGCGGCGCTCGACGCGTCGGTGCCGCTGCGGGTGCTGTTCGAGAATTCGACCGTCGAGGCGTTGGCCGCCCGGATCGACGGTCACGACGGTCCGGCGCGACGTGCCCCGCTGGTTCCGCAACCCCGGCCCGAGCGGGTGCCGCTGTCGCTCGCCCAGCAGCGCATGTGGTTCCTCAACCGGTTCGATCCCGATTCGACGGCGAACAACATTCCCGTGGCCGTCCGCATGTCCGGCCGGCTCGACGTCCCGGCGCTCGAGGAAGCGGTGTGCGACGTCCTCGCCCGCCACGAATCCCTGCGCACCGTCTACCCCGACCTCGACGGGTACGGCTACCAGAAGGTGCTCGCGCCCTCCGAGGCCCGCGTCCCGCTCGAGGCCGTGCGCATCGACCCGGCGCAGCTGCCCGACGAACTGCGGACGCTGGCGGCCACGCACTTCGACGTGTCCACCGACGTCCCGATCGTCGTGCGGTTGCTGTGCCTGAGCCCCGAGGAGCACGTGCTCGTCGCGGTCATGCACCACATCGCCGGCGACGGCTTCTCGATGGGTCCCCTCACCCGCGACATCATGGTCGCCTACGCGGCCCGGTCGCTCGGCAACGAACCCGCCTGGGAGCCGCTCGAGATCCAGTACGCCGACTACACCCTGTGGCAGCGCGACGTGCTCGGCTCCGAGGACGATCCGGACTCGCTCGTCACCCGTCAGCTCGAATACTGGAAGCAGACGCTCGACGGCCTGCCGGACGGCCTCGACCTGCCGACCGACCGTCCACGGCCCGCGGTGGCGACGAATCGTGGTGCGACACACAGGCTCACACTCGACGAGTCGCTGCACGCTGCGCTCGGCCGGCTCGCCGGCGAACAGCGCGCGACGGTGTTCATGGTGGTTCACGCCGCCCTGGCGCTGCTGCTGGCCCGTCTCGGCACCTCCCGGGACATCGCCGTCGGCACCCCGGTGGCCGGCCGGGGGGAACGCTCGCTCGACAACCTGATCGGCATGTTCGTCAACACCCTGGTGCTGCGCACCGAGGTGGACACTGCCGACACCTTCGCCGAACTGCTCGCCCGGGTGCGCGAAGTCGACCTCGGGGCGTTCGCGCACGCCGAGGTGCCGTTCGAGCGCCTGGTGGACGTGCTCGCGCCGGAACGCACTCAGGCCCGGACCCCGTTGTTCCAGGTCATGCTGGCGTTCCAGAACATCGGCGACGTGGCCCTGGAACTACCGGGACTGTCGGTGGCGCAACTGCCGCTCGACGGCGGCGTGGCGAAGTTCGACCTCATGGTCACGATCCTCGAGGGTCAGGCGGCCGGCACCGACGCGGGTGCTCTCGCCGTCGAGATCTCCTACGCCACCGACCTGTTCGACGCCTCGACGATCGCCGCCGTGGGCGACCGGTTCGTCCGGCTGCTGCGGCTGGTGACCGAACGACCCGACGTGCCGGTCGGCGACCTGCCGATGCTGCCGGGGGCGGAACTCGGTGCGGTCGAGCAGCTTTCGCACGGCCCCCGTCGAGCGCTCGATTCCGACGCCACCCTGGTCGATCTCCTCGCCCGGCAGGCGGCCTGCACGCCCGACGCCGTGGCTGTGGAGTCGGCCGAGTCGACGTGGACGTACCGCGGGTTCGGCTCCCGTGTCAACGCCCTGGCGCGGTATCTCGTCGCGCACGGCGCGGGACCGGACACCGTCGTCGCGGTGGCCGCGAGCCGCTCCACGGAGATGCTCGTGGCGATCCACGCCGTCCTGGCCGCGGGGGCCGCCTACGTCCCGCTCGACCCGGACCAGCCGGCCGACCGGATCGCGTACGTCCTCGAATCCGCTTCGCCCGTAATGGTTCTCGCTCGCACCGGATCTGACCGTCTGCCGGGCGCGGGCACGGTGCCGATCGTGGCGCTCGACGAGGCCGACACCGCACCGTACGGCGACGCGCCCCTGACCGACGCCGACCGGCTCGCACCGCTGCGCCCGGATCATCTTGCGTACGTGCTCTACACGTCCGGTTCCACCGGCCGGCCGAAGGGTGTGGCCGTGCCGCACGCCGCCGTGGTCAACCAGCTGCTGTGGATGCAGGACCAGTTCGGCCCGGGCGCCGGCGACGTCCTGCTGCTCAAGACCCCCGCCACCTTCGACGCCTCGGTCTGGGAGATCTTCCTGCCGCCGCTCGTGGGCGCCCGGATCGTGGTCGGCGCACCCGACCTGCACCGCGACCCCGCCGCGATGGCGGCAGCGATCGCCCGGCACGCCGTCACCCTGGCCCAGTTCGTGCCCGCCGTCCTCGACGCCGTGCTCGAACACCTCGACCGGGCGACCGCCGCGTCCCTGACCCAGGTCTTCTGCGGCGGCGAGAGCCTCCCGGCCGACACCGTCGCCCGGCTGCACGCACTGAGCGATGCACCCGTCCACAACCTGTACGGCCCGACCGAGACGACGATCCAGACCGTCCACCGGACGGCCGGACCCGGCGACACCGCAACGGTTCCGATCGGTACCCCGGTCTGGAACACCGGCGCGCTCGTGCTCGACGAACGGCTGCACCCCGTGCCGCTCGGCGTCGCCGGCGAGCTCTACCTCACCGGTCCCCAGCTGGCGCGGGGCTATCACGGCCGCCCGGATCTGACGGCCGAGCGATTCGTCGCCGACCCCTGGTCCAGCGGCGAGCGGATGTACCGCACCGGCGACCTGGTGCGGTGGACCGCCGCGGGCGAGCTCGACTACCTGGGCCGCACGGACCTGCAGGTCAAGTTGCGCGGCCTGCGTATCGAACTCGGCGAGGTCGAGTCGCAGCTGACCGCCCTCGACGAGGTGCGCCAGGCCGTCGCCGTGGTGCGCGAGGACCCGCGCTTCGGATCGCAACTGGTCGGCTACGTCGTTCCCGAGCCGGGCGTCGCGTTCGACCCCGCCCGGGCGAAGGACGCGCTGGCCACCACGCTGCCGTCCTACATGGTGCCGTCGGCCTTCGTCGCCCTGGAGGCGTTCCCGCTGAACGCCAGCGGCAAGATCGACCGGCGCGCTCTGCCGGCCCCGACCTTCGAAGCACGCACCTTCACCGCGCCGCGGACCCCGGTCGAGGAGATCGTCGCGGGCGTCTTCGCCCAGGTACTGGGTGTGCCGCGGGTCGGCCGCGACGACGACTTCTTCGATCTCGGCGGCAACTCCCTCGTCGCGACGCAGGTCGCGGCCCGCCTCAGCGACGCGCTCGACGCGTCGATCCCGGTGCGGGCACTGTTCGACGCCCCGACCGTCGAGGCTCTCGCGGTGCGGGCCGAGCAGGAGGCCGGCGCGGGTCGCCGCACCCCGCTGGCCCCGTACGAGCGGCCCGAGCGCATCCCACTGTCGCCGGCGCAGCAGCGCATGTGGTTCCTCAACCGATTCGACCCCGGGTCGGCGGTGAACAACGTCCCGATCGGCGTGCGTTTCACCGGCGCCCTCGACGTGCCCGCCCTGCGCGGGGCGATCCGGGACCTGACCGAGCGCCACGAGGTGCTGCGCACCATCTACCCCGACGTGGACGGCACCGGCTACCAGCAGATCCTGCCGGAATCCCCGGTGCGGCTCGAGGTCGAGCAGATCGACGCGCAGGCTCTGCCGGACCGTGCCCGCGAACTCGTCACGCGCGGGTTCGACGTCACCACCGAGGTGCCCTTCCGTGCGGTGGTCTTCGAGCTGAGCCGAACCGAGCACGTGCTGCTGTTCGTCGCCCATCACATCGCCACGGACGGGTTCTCCCTGCGTCCGCTCGCCCGCGACGTGATGGTCGCCTACGCGGCCCGCACCCGCGGCGAGCTGCCCGGCTGGGCACCGCTCGAGATCCAGTACGCGGACTACGCCCTGTGGCAGCGCGACGTGCTCGGCTCCGAGGACGAGCCGGGATCCGTGGCCGCCGAACAGGTGCAATTCTGGAAGCGCACGCTCGCCGGGCTGCCCGACCAGCTGGACCTGCCGTCCGATCGGGCCCGTCCCGAGCGGGCCTCCGGACACGGCCGCACCAGCCGCTTCCACGTCGACGAGGCGCTCCACGACCGTCTGCAGAACCTTGCGCACGAGAAGAACACGTCGCTGTTCATGGTCGTGCACGCGGCGCTCGCGGTGCTGCTGGCCCGGTTGTCCGCCACCGAGGACATCGCGATCGGCACCCCGGTCGCCGGCCGCGGCGAGGCCGCCCTCGACGACCTGGTCGGCATGTTCGTCAACACCCTCGTCCTGCGCACGGACGTGCAGGGCGGGCAGTCCTTCGCGGAACTGCTCAGCGCGGTGCGCGAGAGCGACCTCGACGCGTTCGCCCACGCGGACGTGCCGTTCGAACGGCTGGTGGAGATCCTCGACCCGGAGCGCTCCCAGGCCCGGCACCCGCTGTTCCAGGTGGTGCTGACCTTCCAGAACATCGGACAGGCCGAGTTCGAACTCGACGGTCTCGCGCTCGAGGCTCTCGACTACGACCCGCCCACGGCGAAATTCGACCTGCAGTTCACCTTCTCGGAGCAGGTGGCCGAGGACGGTTCGGCGGCCGGCATCGCCGCCGCCGTCACCTACGCCACCGACCTGTTCGACGAGCTGCGCGTCGCCGCCTTCGCCGAGCAGCTGCTGCGGATCCTGCGGGCCGTGGCGGCGGATCCGTCGGTGGCGGTCGGCGACATCGAGATCGTCGACGAGTTCGAACGTGAACTCGTGGTCTCCCGGTGGAACTCGCTCGGCGACGACGTCGCCCCGGCGGACGTGACGCTGGTGGACATGTTCGAGGCGCGGGTCGCCGCCGCACCCGGCGACACCGCGGTGCGGTTCGGCGACGAGGCACTGACCTACGCGGAGTTCGCGTCCCGGGCGCGGCGACTGGCCCGGCATCTGATCTCGGTGGGCGTGGGCCCCGAGTCGCTCGTGGCGGTCGCGCTGCCGCGGTCGCCGGATCTGGTGGTCGCCCTCGTCGCGGTGCTCGAGGCCGGCGGCGGGTATCTGCCGGTGGACCCGAACTACCCGGCCGACCGGATCGAGTTCATGCTCACCGACGCCGCACCGGCCGCGGTGCTCACCGCCTCCGGCACCGGGATCGAGGTGCCCACCGCGGTGCCGGTGGTCGAGCTCGACACCGTCGACCTCTCGGGGACGGACGACGCGCCGATCCGCGACGAGGAGCGCACCGCGCCGCTGGGCGCCGCGAACCTCGCGTACGTCATCTACACTTCGGGGTCCACGGGCCGGCCGAAGGGCGTGCTGATCCCGCACCGGAACGTGGTGCGGCTCATGGTGAACACCGAGTCGGTCTACGGGTTCGGCCCGTCGGATGTGTGGACGATGTTCCACTCGTACGCGTTCGACTTCTCGGTGTGGGAACTGTGGGGCCCCCTGCTGTACGGCGGCACCCTGGTGGTCGTGGACTGGTTCACCTCGCGCTCGCCCGAGGCGTTCCGCGAGTTGCTCGTGCGCGAACGGGTGACGGTGCTCAATCAGACACCGTCGGCGTTCTACCAGCTCGCCGAGGCCGACCGCACGGCCGGTGGCACGGAGGGCGACCTCGCTCTGCGGTACGTGATCTTCGGCGGTGAGGCCCTCGAGCCGCGCCGGCTGGCGGGCTGGTTCACCCGGCACGGGGACACCTCCCCGCGGCTGGTGAACATGTACGGCATCACCGAGACCACGGTGCACGTGTCGTACCGGGAGATCGGTGCGGAGCTGGCCGAGGCCGGTTCCGCGAGCATCGTGGGCGTGCCGATCGCGGGCCTGCGGGTCTACGTCCTCGACACCCGCCTCAACCCGGTTCCGGTGGGCGTGGCCGGTGAGATGTACGTCGGCGGCGGCCAGCTGGCCCGCGGCTACCTGGGCCGCCCGGACCTGTCCGCGGCCCGGTTCGTGGCCGACCCGTTCTCCGCCGACGGTGGATTGCTGTATCGCACCGGCGATGTCGCGCGCTGGGCGGTCTCGGGGGACCTCGAGTACCTCGGCCGCGCGGACGACCAGGTCAAGATCCGCGGCTTCCGGATCGAGCTCGGCGAGGTCGAGTCGGCCGTGCTGGCCCAGCCGACGGTCGGGCAGGCCGCGGTGATCGTGCGCGAGGACGCCCCCGGCGCGGCGCGCATCGTCGCGTACGTGGTGCCCGCCGACGGCGCGACCGTCGACGTCGAGGAACTGCGCGCCGGGGCGGGTGCGCTGGTGCCGGAGTACATGGTGCCGTCGGCGTTCGTGGTGATCGACGCGATCCCGTTGACCGTCAACGGCAAGCTCGACCGCCGGGCGCTGCCGGAACCGGTGTTCGAGACCCGGGTCTTCCGGGCGCCGTCGACGCCGGTCGAGGAGATCGTCGCGGGCACGTTCGCCGAGGTGCTCGGCGTCGAGCGGGTGGGCGCGGACGACGACTTCTTCGAGCTCGGCGGCAACTCGCTGATCGCGACGCAGGTCGTGTCACGGCTCGGGGCGGCGCTCGACACGCAGGTCCCGGTGCGGACGCTGTTCGAGGCCTCGACCGTCGCCGCGCTCGCGGCGCGGGTCGAGCAGGACGCCACCGGCGGCGCCCGGGTGCCGCTGACCGCGCGCACGCGTCCCGAACGCATCCCACTGTCGCCGGCGCAGCAGCGCATGTGGTTCCTCAACCGCTTCGACCCCGAGTCGACGGCGTACAACATCCCGATGGCCCTGCGCCTGACCGGCGACCTCGACGTCGACGCGCTGCGCGCCGCCGTCGCCGACCTGGTGGCCCGCCACGAGACCCTGCGGACCGTGTACCCGGAGACGAATTCCGGTCCGGTACAGGATATCCGGCCCGCCACCGCGGTCCCGGTCGACCTCGACCCGATCGACGTCCCGGCGGCCGAGCTGGAACCGCGCCTGCGCGAACTCGCCTCGACCGGCTTCGACGTCACCCGCGAGATCCCGCTGCGGATCGCGCTGCTGCGTCTCGCACCCACCGAGTACGTCCTGGTCACCGTGGTGCATCACATCGCCGCGGACGGCTCGTCGATGGTGCCGATGGTGCGCGACGTGATGACCGCGTACGCCGCCCGTTCCGCCGGCACCGAGCCGGCGTGGGCACCGCTCGAGCTGCAGTACGCGGACTACGCGCTGTGGCAGCGGGAGCTGCTCGGATCCGAGGACGATCCCGAGTCGCTCGCCGCCCGCCAGCTCGACCACTGGCGGACCGCGCTGGCCGATCTGCCGGATCAGCTGGACCTGCCCACGGACCGGCCGCGGCCCGTGCAGCAGTCGTTCCGCGGCGACCGGGTCGAGTTCGTCGTGGACGCGGACGTGCACGCCGCGTTGCGCGACCTCGCGCGCGCCCGCAACGCGACCGTGTTCATGGCGATGCATGCCGCGTTCGCGGCACTGCTCGCGCGCCTGTCCGGATCCGACGACATCGCGGTGGGCACGCCCATCGCGGGCCGCGGCGAGGCCGCCGTCGAGAACCTGATCGGCATGTTCGTCAACACGCTGGTCTTCCGCCTCTCCGTCGACGGAAACCGGTCGTTCGACGAACTGCTCGGGGCGGCACGGGAAACCGACCTGCAGGCGTTCGCACACGCGGACGTGCCCTTCGAGCGGCTCGTGGAGGTGCTCAACCCGGCCCGCTCCACCGCGCGGCACCCGCTGTTCCAGGTGGGCTTCTCGTTCCAGAACCAGCAGCGCACCGAACTGGAACTGGCGGGCCTGACCGTCGCCCCGATCGACCTCGAGGGCGGCACGTCGCAGTTCGACCTGCACCTGATCGTCAGCGACCGGTACGACGAGCAGGGCGCCCCGGCCGGGATGGACGCGATCCTGACCTTCGCCACCGACCTGTTCGACGAGTGCACCGCGCGTGCTGTGGCCGAGCGTTTCCGGCAGTTGCTCCGTGCACTGGTGCAGGCGCCGGACGTGCCGGTGGGCGAGCACCCCGTGCTCCTCGCGCGCGAAGAGCACGACGTCCTGGCGGCGTGGAACGACACCGCCCACGAGACCGGCGCGGCCGCAACGCTCGTCGACCTGTTCGACGAGCAGGTACGCCGGGACCCCGGCGCGGTCGCACTGGTGTACGAGGGTGCCGCCGTCACGTACGGCGAGTTCGACGCCCGCGTCAACCGTCTCGCCCGGCACCTGATCGCCCAGGGCGTGGGGCCGGAGGACCGGGTCGCGCTGATCGTGCGGCGTTCGCCGGAACTCGTCGTCGGCATGTACGCGATCGCCAAGGCCGGCGGTGCGTACGTGCCCCTCGACCCGGACCAGCCGGCCGAGCGCAACGCCTACATCCTCGACACCGCGGCGCCCACGTGCGTGGTCACG
Source organism: Rhodococcus sp. DMF-1 (assembly GCF_021441945.1). Taxonomy (NCBI): domain Bacteria; kingdom Bacillati; phylum Actinomycetota; class Actinomycetes; order Mycobacteriales; family Nocardiaceae; genus Rhodococcus; species Rhodococcus sp. DMF-1. The sequence continues at coordinate 2,703,292 of NZ_CP090442.1, read as the reverse complement.
GTCGCGGCGGATCGGATCGACGTGCCCGGCGTGCCGGTCGTCGAACTCGACCGCGTGGACCTCTCCGGTCTGCCGGACGCGCCGGTGACCGCGGCCGAACGTCGCGCGCCGCTGCGTGCGGCGAACACCGCGTACGTGATCTTCACGTCCGGATCGACCGGCCGGCCCAAGGGTGTGGCGGTTCCGCACGCCGCCGTGGTCAACCAGATGGTCTGGAAGCGGGACGCGTTCGATCTCGGACCGGACGACGCGGTGCTGCTCAAGACCGTCGCCACGTTCGACCTGTCGGTGTGGGAGTTCTGGTCGGCGCTCACCTCCGGCTCGCGTCTGGTGATCGCGACCGCCGACGGGCACCGCGATCCCGACTACCTGCTGCGGTTGCTGCGCGACGAGCGCGTCACCACTCTGCATGTGGTGCCGTCGATGCTGTCGATGCTCACGACCGCCGCGGGTGGGGAGGTCGCGTCGTCGCTGCGGCGCGTGCTCGCCATCGGCGAGGCGCTGCCGGCGGCCACCGCGCGGCAGTTCCGGGCGGACAACGCGGCGGCCCTGTTCAACCTGTACGGGCCGACCGAGGCCGCGGTGTCCGTCACCGTGCACGAGACGAGCGACGCCGACACCACGGTCGTGCCGATCGGTGTGCCCGAGTGGAACAGCCGCGTGTACGTGCTCGACGCGCGCCTGCGCCCGGTGCCGATCGGGGTGGCCGGCGAGCTGTACCTGGCCGGCGCGCAGCTGGCGCGCGGCTACCACGGTCGTCCCGACCTGACCGCCGACCGGTTCGTCGCCGACCCGTTCGGCGGCGGCCGGATGTACCGCACCGGCGACATCGTGCACTGGAACCGTGACGGCGAGCTGGTCTACCGCGACCGCGCCGACTTCCAGGTCAAGGTGCGCGGCTACCGCATCGAACTCGGGGAGATCGAATCGGTGCTGCGCGCCCGCGACGGGGTGCGCGACGTCGCCGTCCTCGTGCGCACCGACCCGCACGTCGGCGACCGGCTGGTGGCCTACGTGGTCCCGGCCGTCGGAGCCGACGCTGCCGGAGCGGACGCTGCCGGATTCGATGCGGCCGAGACGAAGACGGCACTGGCGCAGGCCCTTCCGTCGTACATGGTGCCGTCGGCGTTCGTCGTCCTCGAGGCGCTCCCGCTGAACACCAACGGCAAGCTCGACCGCCGGGCGCTGCCCGAGCCGGAGTTCGAGACCGGGCAGTTCCGGGCCCCCACCACCCCGGTGGAGGAGATCGTCGCCCGGATCCTCGCCGAGGTTCTCGGCATCGAACGCGCCGGCCTCGACGACGACTTCTTCGAACTCGGCGGCAACTCCCTGCTCGCGACGCAGCTGGCCTCCCGGCTCGGTGTCGCGCTCGACACCCGGGTGTCGGTGCGGACCGTGTTCGAGGCGTCGACCGTCGCGGCGCTGGCCGGCCGGATCCAGCCGTCCGTCGGCCGCGGTGCCCGGCCACCGCTGGTACCGCAGCCGAGGCCCGACCGGATTCCGCTGTCGCTCGCGCAGCAACGGATGTGGACCCTCAACCAGGTGGATCCCGGGTCCGGGGTCTACAACATCCCCGTCGCGGTGCGGCTGCGCGGCTCCCTCGACACCGAGGCCCTGCGCTCGGCGGTCGCCGACGTGATCGCCCGGCACGAGGTGCTGCGCACGGTGTACCCGGACACGGAGGACGGCCCGGTCCAGGTGGTGCTCCCGACGGCGCAGGCGCTGCCGGACCTGGCCCCGGTGCCGGTGTCGGAGAACGAGATCGTCGACCGGCTCACCGACGTCCTCGGTGCGGGCTTCGACGTGACGGCACCGACCCCGCCGGTGCGGGCACGGTTGTTCCGCGTCGCCGACGACGAGCACGTGCTCGCTCTGGTGGCGCACCACATCAGCGCCGACGGCTACTCGATGCGGCCCCTCGTGCGCGACGTGATGGTCGCCTACGCCGCCCGCGCCGAGGCGCAGATGCCCGGCTGGGCGGAGCTGCCGGTCCAGTACGCCGACTACACGCTGTGGCAGCAGCGGGTGCTCGGCAGCCCGGACGACCCCGACAGCGAGCTGTCCCGCCAGCTCGGGTACTGGACCGACGAGCTGACCGGCAGTCCCGAGCTGCTCGCGCTGCCGACGGATCGGCCGCGGCCGGCGCGGCAGTCCACCGAGGGCGACTCGGTGACGTTCACCATCGGGGAGGCGCTCGCGCAGCGCATCGAGAAGACCGCCCGCGAGCACAACGCGACGGTGTTCATGGTCGTGCACGCCGCCCTCGCGGTGCTCCTGTCGCGTCTGGCGTCCGCCGAGGACGTCGCGGTCGGAACTCCGACCGCCGGCCGCGCCGAGGAAGTGCTCGACGACCTGGTGGGCATGTTCGTCAACACGCTGGTGCTGCGCACCCGCGTGGCCGGCGGGGACACCTTCGCCGATCTGCTCGCCCAGGCGAAGGAGAAGGACCTCGCGGCGTTCGGCAACGCCGACGTGCCGTTCGAGCGGCTCGTCGACGCCGTCGGCCGCAGGCGGTCGAGCTCGTACACGCCGCTGTTCCAGGTGATGCTCACGTTCCAGAACATCGAGACCGGCACGCTGGAACTGCCCGGAATGGCGGTCACCCCGCTCGAGGCGGGCACCCACCAGGCGAAGTTCGACCTGCAGTGCACCTTCGTCGAGCAGTTCGCGCCCGGCGGCGGCCTCGGCGGCCTCGAGGTGATCTTCACCTACGCGACCGCGCTGTTCGACCGGGAGACGGTCGAGCTGTTCGCCGAGCGGTTCACCCGCATCCTCGAGGCGGTGACGTCGGATCCGCAGATCCGGTTGCGGGCGATCGACATCCTCACCGAGGCCGAACGGGCCCGGCTGGCCGCGCCGCGCAAGCCGCGGACGGTGGCGGACCTGCCGGATCTGGTCGCCGCCGCCGCCGAGGCCGCCCCCGACGCGGTGGCGCTCAGCCACGAGGGCCGGGACGTCACCTTCGGGGAGTTCGCGCAGAAGCTGGCCGCGACGGCCACCGCGACGGGCGGGGCGCTGACCGCGGAGGCGCTCGTGCCTGTGGTGTTGAACACCCTCATCCCCGGCGTCCTGCCCGCGCTGGGTGCCGACGGGTTCGCCGAACTGGTCCGATCCGTGCTCGCCGCGGCCGACGAGATCACCGGTGGGGGGCTCTGACCTGGGCGCTTCGTTTGCTGTCGGTCCGACCGGGATAATCGAACATCGACTGTCGTCCGACCCCGTGGGCACCGGGTGCCACGGGGTCGGACGGAGCGCGCACGACAGTGCGCGACACGCAGAGGTATCGGAGGATGAAGTAGATGGCTGAAGGCACGTCGGGCAAGCAGGCGCTGACGATCGCAGACCTGCCCCGGTTGCTGGCCGGAGTCGTGGACCGCGAGCCCGACCGCGTCGCCCTCGCCCACGGTGACACGCAGCTGACCTACAGCCGGCTCCAGCAGGAGATCGCCACCCTCGACGCCGCGATGGGAGGCGTGCTCGGGATCGAGGCGCTGGTCCCCGTCGTGCTGTCCAACCTCGCGCCCGGGCTCCTCGCCGACGGTGGGCTGCCCGCCGTGCTCGACGGTCTCCTCGCCGACGCCGCCGCCGTCCTCGGTGACGCCGCCGTGGCCCCCGCCGGACCCGACCTCGGCACCCTCGTGGGCCGGTTCGACGCGCAGGTCGCGGCGACCCCCGACGCGGTCGCCCTCGAATTCGACGGCGAGACCCTGACCTACGCGGAGTTCGACGCCCGCGTCAACCGGCTCGCGCGGCACCTGATCGGGCTCGGCGTGGGCCCGGACACCCGCGTCGGCCTGTCGATGCGGCGATCCTTCGACCTGCTCGTCGGCATGTACGCCGTCGTCAAGGCCGGCGGCGCCTACGTGCCGCTGGATCCGGACCACCCCGCGGACCGCATCGCCTACGTCCTCGACATCGCCGAACCGGTCGCGGTGGTCACCACCGCCCGGGACCGCGTGGACCTGCCGGCCTCGGTACCCGTGGTCCTCGTCGACACCCTCGACCTCGCGGCCGTGTCCGCGGACCCGGTGCGCGACGACGAACGGCTCGGCTCCCTGACCGCGGACGATCTCGCGTACGTCATCTTCACCTCGGGCTCCACCGGCCGTCCGAAGGGCGTCGCCGTCGAGCACCGGGCCATCGTCGCCAACATCGCCTGGCGGCAGGCCGAGTACGGGCTGCGCGGCGACGACGTCGTGCTGCAGAAGACGCCCTTCACGTTCGACGTGTCGGTGTGGGAGTTCTTCTGGCCGCTGCAGGTGGGCGCGCGACTGTCGATCGCGCTGCCCGACGGTCACCGCGACCCCGCCTACCTGGCGCAGACCATGATCGAGCGCCGGGTCACCGTCGCCCACTTCGTCCCCTCCATGCTCGCGGTCTACCTCGCCGAGCCGACCGCCGCGGCCGTCACCTCGCTGCGGTACGTCTTCGCCTCGGGTGAGGCGCTGCCCGCGCAGACCGTCGCCCGGTTCCACGCGATCTCCACGGCCGGGCTGCACAACCTGTACGGCCCGACCGAGGCCGCGGTCGACGTCACCTACTACGAGACCCACGGCGACGACACCGTCGTCCCCATCGGTGCGGCCGTGGCCGACACCGATCTCTACGTGCTCGACGAGGGATTGCGGCCCGTTCCGCAGGGGGTCGAGGGAGAGCTGTACCTCGCGGGCATCCAGCTCGCACGCGGCTACCTGCGCCGGCCCGACCTGACGGCGGACCGCTTCGTCGCCGATCCGTTCGGTGCGCCGGGCGATCGCATGTACCGCACCGGTGACCTGGTCAAATGGAACACCGACGGTCTGATCGAGTACGTCGGGCGCACCGACTTCCAGGTCAAGCTGCGCGGCCTGCGCATCGAGCTCGGCGAGATCGAATCCGCCCTGCTCGACCACCCCGGGGTCCGGCAGGCGGTCGTCGTCGTGCACTCCGACGAGACGCTCGGCGATCACCTCGTCGGTTACCTCGTCACCGACGGTGAACCGGTCGACCGCACCGAGCTGGCTGCGGCCGTGCGCCGGCGGTTGCCGGACTACATGGTGCCGTCGCTGTTCGTGGAACTGACGGAGTTTCCCCTCAACGCGTCGGGCAAGCTCGACCGCGGAGCGCTGCCCGAGCCCGACTTCAGCGTTCTGGCAACCGAATACCGCGCACCGAGCACCCCCACCGAGGAAACGGTCGTCGCGGCGTTCGAGAGTGTGCTCGGCGTCGAGCGGCTCGGCGTCGACGACGACTTCTTCGCCCTGGGCGGCAACTCACTGAGCGCCACGCGCGTGGTGGCGCGGATCAACGCCGACCACAAGGTCCGCATCGACGTACGGGAGTTCTTCGACGCCCCGACCGCCGCGCAGCTCGCCACGCTCGTCGACGCGGCGATGGCCGCCGGCGACTCCCACCGGCCCCCGCTGGTGCCGCAGGTGCGGCCGGAACGGGTGCCGTTGTCGCTGGCGCAGCGGCGGATGTGGTTCCTCAACCGCCTCGATCCCGGCTCGGCGGTCAACAACATCACGGTCGTCCTGAGACTGTCCGGGGCGCTCGACGTCGACGCGCTCGGGGCGGCCGTGGCGGACGTGGTGACCCGGCACGAGGTGCTGCGCACCGTCTACCCCGAGACGGAGGGCGTCGGCTACCAGCAGGTGCTGCCCACCTCTGACGTGAACCCGGCGCTCACGCCGTCGGCGGTGAGCGAGTCCGAGATCGTGCCGACGGTCGCGGAGATCGTCTCGGCCGGATTCGACGTCACCACCGAGGTGCCCGTTCGCGTACGTCTGCTGCGGGTGTCGGACACCGAGCACGTGCTGGTGCTCGTGGTGCACCACATCGCCGCGGACGGATTCTCGATGGGTCCGCTCACGCGGGACGTCATGGTCGCCTACGACGCCCGGACCCGGCACGAGGCACCGGCGTGGGAGCCGTTGACCGTCCAGTACGCCGACTACGCCATCTGGCAGCGACAGGCCCTCGGCTCGGAGGACGACCCGCAGTCGGTCGTCACCCAGCAGATCGAGTACTGGACACGTCGGCTCGACGGCGTACCCGAGCGACTGGACCTGCCCACGGATCGGCCGCGGCCGGCGGTCGCCGGCAACCGTGCCGCGGTGCATGCCTTCACCGTCGGCGAATCGGTGCACCGGGGTCTCGTCCGGCTGGCACACGAGACCCGGACGACGCCGTTCATGGTGGTGCACGCCGCCCTGGCGGCGGTCCTCAGCCGCCTGTCGGGCTCGGCGGACGTCACCATCGGCACTCCGATCGCCGGTCGCGGCGAGCAGGAACTCGACGACCTGATCGGCATGTTCGTCAACACCCTCGTGCTGCGCACCGAGGTCGAGCCGGGGGAGCCCTTCACCCGGTTGCTGGCGCGCGTGCGCGAGTCCGACCTCGCCGCCTTCGGTCACGCGGACGTCCCGTTCGAACGGCTCGTGGAGGTACTCGATCCGGTCCGGTCGCAGTCCCATCACCCGCTGTTCCAGGTGATGCTCGCCTTCCAGAATCTCGAACAGACCAGCCTCGAACTGGGTGAGCTCGCGATCAGTCCCGTGACCGCGAACCGCGAACAGTCGCAGTACGATCTGTCGTTCATCTTCGCCGACACCGTGGACGAGAACGGCGAACCCGGTGGTCTCGCCTGCGACCTGCTCTACGCCACCGACCTGTTCGACGAGCCGACCGTCGCGACCCTCGTGCGCCGGTTGCTGCGGGTGCTCGAGACCGTCGCCACCGACCCGGCACGGGCCGTGGGCGACATGGCCCTCCTTTCGGCACCGGAGCGACAGGCACTGACGTCCGTGCACGGTGCCGCCGCGGAGGCCGGCGGCACCCTCGCCGAGATCCTCGCCCTCGCCGCGCGTCGCGACCCGGCGGCCGTGGCCCTGCGGTTCGACGGCCGGTCGGTGTCGTACGGGGATCTGGACGCGACGTCGTCGCGTCTGGCCCGGATGCTGATCTCCCGTGGTGTGGGACCGGAAGACCGCGTGGCCGTGGCCGTGCCCCGGTCGATCGAGTCCGTCACGGCGTTGTGGGCGGTGGTCAAGGCCGGTGCCGCGTTCGTCCCCGTGGACCCGACGTACCCGACCGAGCGGATCGCCTACATGCTCTCCGATTCCGGCGCGGTGCTCGGGATCGCCACAGCCGGAACCTTCGCTACGCTACCGGATTCCGTTCCGTGGCTCGTGCTCGAGGAAGCGATCGAGGCCGGCGCGGGACTGCCGGCGGGACCGGTGGCCGACGCCGAACGCGTGCGCTCCCTGCTTCCCGCACACCCGGCGTACGTCATCTACACCTCCGGCACGACGGGCACGCCGAAGGGCGTCGTGGTCGCGCATGCCGGAGTGGTGAACTTCTGCGCCGAACAGGTGGAGCGGTACGCGGTCACCGCCGACTCCCGCACGTTGCACTTCGCGTCGCCGAGCTTCGACGCCTCGGTGCTCGAACTGCTGCTGGCGTTCGGTGCGGGCGCGACGATGGTCGTCGCGCCGACCTCGGTGTACGGCGGCGCCGAGCTCGCCGGTCTGCTGGCCGGGGAGGCGGTCACCCATGCCTTCGTGACCCCCGCGGCCCTCGGCTCGGTGGATCCCGAGGGCCTCGACTGCGTCCGCGTGGTGATCACGGGCGGCGAGGCGTGCTCCCCGGGCCTGGTGGCACGCTGGGCGACGATCCTGCCCGACGGATCGCGCCGCGCGTTCTTCAACGCCTACGGTCCCACCGAGTCGACGGTGGCCTCGAACATCAGTGACGCCCTGCTACCCGGCGAACCGGTGGTGATGGGCGGCCCCGTCCGCGGAATGCGGGTACTCGTTCTCGACGACCGGTTGCAGCCGGTGCCCGTGGGTGTTCCGGGCGAGCTGTACCTGGCGGGAATTCAGGTGGCCCGTGGGTATCTGGGCCGGGCCGGGCTGACCGCCGAGCGATTCGTGGCCGATCCGTACGCCACCGACGGCAGCCGGATGTACCGGACCGGTGACGTGGTGCGGTGGTCCGGTTCCCCCGGGGACGAGACGACCGGGGTGGTCGAGTACGTCGGCCGGGCCGACGACCAGGTGAAGATCCGCGGTTTCCGGATCGAACTCGGTGAGGTCGAAGCGGCTCTCGCGCGGTGCGCCGGCGTCGCCCAAGCGGTTGCGACGGTGCGCCGGGACGGGCAGCGGGGTGAGCAGCTCGTCGGCTACGTCGTTCCCGAGCCTGGCACCGAACTCGACGGCGCCGCCGTGAGGGACTCCGTGGCACAGTTCCTGACGAGCTACATGGTGCCGCACGCGGTCGTGGTCCTGAACTCGATCCCGCTGACGCCCGGCGGCAAGCTCGACCGGCGTGCACTGCCGGAACCGGAGCAGGAAGCCCGGGTCTTCCGGGCTCCGACGACCCCGGTCGAGGAGATCGTCGCGCGGGTCTTCGCCGACGTCCTCGGCGTGGAACGGGTCGGTCTGGACGACGACTTCTTCGAACTGGGCGGCAACTCGCTGGTCGCCACGCAGGTGATCTCCCGGCTCGCCGCCGCGCTCGGCACGGCGGTTCCGGTGCGGACCCTGTTCGAGGCTTCGGCGGTCGCCTCGCTCGCGGCCCGTCTCGAGCAGGCCGACTCCGCCGGCAGCCGGGTGCCGTTGGTGGCACGCCCGCGGCCCGAGCGGGTTCCGCTCTCGTTGGCGCAGCGCCGCATGTGGTTCCTGAACCGATTCGAACCGGACTCCGCGGTGAACAACATCCCGCTGGCCATCCGGTTGTCCGGGTTGCTGGACCGGCACGCCCTGCAGGTGGCGGTCGCCGATGTGCTCGCCCGGCACGAATCCCTGCGGACGGTGTATCCGGACGCCGACGGCGTGGCGTACCAGCAGGTGTTGCCGACCTCGCGGGTGATTCCGGATCTGTCGCCGATTCCGGCCTCGGAGAACGAACTGATCGCCGAGGTCCTGACGATGGCTTCGGCCGGGTTCGACGTGTCGACGCAGGTGCCGTTCCGGGCGCGGTTGTTCGAGGTGTCCGCAACCGAGCATGTTCTCGTCCTCGTCGTGCACCACATCGCGGCCGACGGCTTCTCCATGGGGCCGCTCACCCGTGACGTGGTGGTGGCGTACTCGGCACGGGCCACCGGCGGTGAACCGGAGTGGGAGCCCCTGCCGGTGCAGTACGCCGACTACGCGTTGTGGCAGCGGGAGATCCTCGGCTCGGAGGACGACCCGGACTCGGTCATCGCGAGTCAGGAAGCGTACTGGAGCGGCGCGCTCGCCGGACTGCCCGATCAGCTCGACCTGCCGTCCGACCGTCCCCGGCCGGCGTCTGCTTCCAACGCGGGTGCGGTGCACGAGTTCTCGCTCGGACCGGAACTCCATGCCGCGATCGGACGGGTCGCACGTGAGCGCAACGCCACCCCGTTCATGGTGGTGCACGCGGCGCTGTCGGTGCTGCTGGCGCGGTTGTCGGGGACCGACGACATCGCCGTCGGCACCCCGGTGGCCGGTCGCGGCGAGCAGGAACTCGACGACCTCGTCGGCATGTTCGTCAACACCCTGGTGCTGCGGACCCGGGTCGAGGGTGGGGAGTCCTTCGAGGACCTGCTCGCGCGGGTGCGCGGCACCGACCTCGACGCGTTCGCGCACGCGGACGTGCCGTTCGAGCGGCTGGTGGAGGTGCTCAATCCCGCCCGGTCGACGGCGCGGCACCCGCTGTTCCAGGTCATGTTGTCCTTCCAGAACCAGGCGACGGGAGCCCTCGAGCTGCCGGGCCTGACCGTCTCGGGCCTCGACTTCGACGCCGCGACCGCCCGGTTCGACCTGCAGTTCTCTCTCGCCGAAACGGCCTCCGAGACAGCCGATTCCGTCGGGTACGCGGTCGGGATCACCTATGCGACGGATCTGTTCGATGCGTCGACGGTGGCGGGGTTCGCGGCGCGGTTCGTGCGGGTGCTCGAGGAGGTGGTGGCCGATCCGTCGGTGGCGGTGGGGGATCTGGAGATCCTCGAGCCGGGGGAGCGGTCGCGGGTGCTCGAGGTGTGGAACGACACGGGGCATGCGGTGCCGGCGGTGACGTTGGTGGGGTTGTTCGAGGAGCAGGTGCGGCGGTCGCCGGAGGCGCCGGCGGTGACGTTCGACGGTGTGTCGCTGACGTACGGGGAGTTCGCCGGGCGGGTGCGGCGGTTGGCGCGGCATCTGGTGTCGGTGGGGGTGGGGCCGGAGTCGCTGGTGGGGTTGGCGATGCGCCGGTCGGTGGATCTGCTGGTGGGGATGTATGCGGTGGTGGAGGCCGGGGGCGGGTATGTGCCGCTGGATCCGGATCAGCCGGCCGAGCGCAACGGGTACATCCTCGAGGTGGCGGCGCCGGTGGTGGTGTTGACCACGACGCGGGACGGGTTCGTGGTGCCGGGGGAGAGCTCTGTCCGCACTCTGGTGCTCGACGAGTTGGATGTGTCGGGGTACTCGGGTGCGCCGGTGTCCGATGCGGAGCGGCGGGCGCCGCTGCGGGGGTCGAACACGGCGTATGTGATCTTCACGTCGGGGTCGACGGGGCGGCCGAAGGGGGTGGCGGTCTCGCATGCGGCGATCGTCAATCGTCTGGTGTGGATGCAGGGGCGGTACGGGCTGACCGGCGCGGATGTGGTGTTGCAGAAGACGCCGTTCACGTTCGATGTGTCGGTGTGGGAGTTCTTCTGGCCGTTGCAGGTGGGGGCGCGGTTGGTGGTCGCGGCCCCGGACGGGCACCGCGACCCCGCCTACCTTGCTGCGCTGATGGCCGAGCAGTCCGTCTCGGTGGTCCACTTCGTGCCCTCCATGCTCGCCGTGTTCGTCGCCGAGCCGACCGTGGCCGACCTGCCTTCGCTCCGCTACGTCTTCGCCTCGGGTGAGGCACTGCCGGGCGCCGTCGCGGCGCGCCTGCGGACGCTGGTCCCGGGGGCGGCGGTGCACAACCTGTACGGGCCGACCGAGGCCGCGGTGGATGTGACGTTCCACGAGGTGACCGACGCGGATGTGGTGTCGGTGCCGATCGGTGCGCCGGTGTGGAACACGGGTGTGTTCGTGCTCGACGGGCGGTTGCATCCGGTGCCGGTGGGGGTGCCGGGTGAGTTGTATCTGGCGGGTGTGCAGCTCGCGCGCGGGTACGTCGGCCGGTCGGATCTGACCGCGGATCGGTTCGTGGCGAACCCGTTCGGGGCGGCGGGGGAGCGGTTGTACCGCACCGGTGATCTGGTGACGTGGACCGCCGGCGGGGAGCTCGAGTACCTGGGCCGCACGGACTTCCAGGTCAAGCTGCGTGGTCTGCGCATCGAACTCGGCGAGATCGAAGCCGCCCTCGTCGAACACACCGAGGCGGCCCAGGCGGTCGCGCTGGTCCGTGCCGAGCAGCTGGTGGCGTACGTCGTCCCGGCGGCCGGAGCGTTCGACGACGCCTTCGCTCGTCGCACCCTCGAGGCGCACCTCCCGTCGTACATGGTGCCGTCGGCGTTCGTGGTGCTCGCGGAGTTGCCGCTCAACGCGTCGGGCAAGCTGGACCGGAAGGCGTTGCCGGAGCCGGTGTTCGAGGTCAAGGCGTTTCGTGCCGCGACGACTCCGGTGGAGGAGATCGTGGCGAGTGTGTTCGCCGAGGTGCTCGGTCTCGAGCGGGTCGGTCTCGACGACGACTTCTTCGCGCTCGGCGGCAACTCGCTGATCGCCACGCAGGTGGTCTCGCGGATCGGGGCGGCGCTCGACGCGTCGGTGCCGCTGCGGGTGCTGTTCGAGACCTCCACCGTCGAGGCGTTCGCCGCGGAGGTCGGCCGCCAGATCGGTACCGGTGCCCGGCGCCCGCTCGAGGCGGCACCGCGTCCCGAGCGGGTGCCGCTGTCGCTCGCCCAGCAGAGGTACTGGTTCCTCAACCAGTTCGACACCTCCTCCGCGGTGGACAACATTCCCTTCGCGGTGCGACTCCAGGGCGAGCTGGATCTCGCCGCGATGCAGGCGGCGGTGCGCGACGTGATCGGCCGGCACGAGATGCTGCGCACCTACTACCCGGATCCCGACGGCGGACCGCACCAGATCGTGCTCCCCGTGGACGATGCGCTGCCCGATCTGACGCCGTACGACGTCACCGAGGACAACCTCACCGAGGAAATCGTCGCGTTCATGTCCACGACCTTCGACGTGACACGTCAGGTGCCGGTGGCCTCGCGGATCTTCCGGATCACCGACACCGATTACGTCCTGGCGTTCGTCGTGCATCACGTCTCCGCGGACGGCGCCTCGATGGCACCCCTCGCCCGCGACGCCACCATCGCCTACGAGGCCCGGTCCCGCGGGGAGACCCCGGGGTGGGAGCCGCTGCCCGTCCAGTACGCGGACTACGCGTTGTGGCAGCGCGACGTCATCGGTTCGGAGGACGATCCCGACTCCGTCGCCGCGCAGCAGATCGAGTACTGGAAGCGGACCCTGGCCGGTCTGCCCGACCAGATCGATCTCCCCGCCGACCGCCCACGACCTCCGCGTCAGAGCTTCCGTGGCGACTCGCTGCACTTCACCGTCGACGCCGAGTTGCACCGGGGTCTGCAGGATCTGGCACGCCGCCACAACGCCACGCTGTTCATGGTGGTGCACGCCGCCCTGGCGACCCTGATGGGACGGCTGTCGGGTACCGAGGACGTCGCGATCGGTACGCCGATCGCGGGCCGCGGCGAGCGGGTGCTCGACGACCTGATCGGCATGTTCGTCAACACGCTGGTCTTCCGCACCCGCGTGCAGTCCGATGTCGCATTCGACGAGTTCCTGGCTCAGGTCCGGGAGACGGACCTCGGTGCGTTCGCGCACGCCGACGTGCCGTTCGAGCGCCTCGTGGAGGTGCTCAATCCCGTGCGGTCGACGGCCCGGAACCCGCTGTTCCAGGTGGGCCTGTCCTTCCAGAACCTCGCACAGACGAAGTTGGAACTGCCGGGGCTGACCGTCTCCCCGACCAACTTCGAGCTCGAGCTCGCCAAGACCGACCTGCAGCTGACCGTCTTCGACCGCTACGACGAGGACGGGACGCCGGCTCGTATCGACGCGACGTTCACGTGTGCGACGGATCTGTTCGACAAGGGCACCGTGGCCGGTTTCGCGGAGCGGTTCGTGCGGGTGCTCGAGGCGGTCGTGGCGGATCCGTCGGTGGCGCTGGGGGATATCGAGATTCTCGACGGGGCCGAGCGGGTGCGGGTGCTCGAGGCGTGGAACGAGACCGGTCACGAGGTGGATGCGTCGGCGACGTTGGTGGATCTGTTCGACGAGCAGGTGCGGCGGGCCCCGCAGGCGCCGGCGTTGGTGTTCGAGGGGCAGGCGCTGAGTTACGGCGAGTTCGATGCGCGGGTCAATCGCCTTGCCCGGCACCTGATTTCTGTCGGGGTGGGGCCGGAGTCGACGGTGGCGCTGGCGATGCGCCGGTCGGTGGAGTTGCTGGTGGGGATGTACGCGGTGGCCAAGGCCGGTGGTGCGTATGTGCCGCTGGATCCGGATCAGCCGGCCGAGCGGACCGGGTACGTCCTCGAGGTGGCGGCGCCGGTGGTGGTGCTGACCACCGGGCGCGACGGGTTCGAGGTGCCGGGGGAGGGGTCTGTCCGCACTCTGGCGATCGATACCGCGGATCTGTCGGCGTTGTCGGGTGCTCCGGTGGCCGATGCGGAGCGGCGGGCGCCGTTGCGGGCGTCGAACACGGCGTATGTGATCTTCACGTCGGGGTCGACGGGTCGGCCGAAGGGTGTGGCGGTGCCGCACGGGGCGGTCGTGAACCAGTTGGTGTGGAAGCGGGCGGAGTATGCGCTCGGTGCCGACGATGCGGTGCTGCTGAAGACGGCGGCGACGTTCGATCTGTCGGTGTGGGAGTTCTGGTCGGCGCTGGTCTGTGGTGGCCGGGTGGTGATCGCGGCGCCGGACGGGCACCGCGACCCGGGTTATCTGAACACCCTGATGGCCGAGCAGTCCGTGACGACGCTGCACGTGGTGCCCTCGATGCTCGAGGCGCTGCTCGTCGAGACCGGCGGAAGCCTGGCGAACTCGCTGCGGCAGGTGCTCGCGATCGGTGAGGCGTTGCCGGCGGCGACGGCGGGTCGGTTCCTGGCGCACAACGCGGCCCGGTTGGACAATCTGTACGGTCCGACGGAGGCGGCGGTGTCGGTGACCTTCCACGAGGTCGACGACGCCGCGGGTGTGTCGGTGCCGATCGGTGTGCCGGAATGGAACTCGCGGGTGTTCGTGCTCGACGGGCGGCTGCGGCCGGTGCCGGTGGGGGTGCCGGGTGAGTTGTACCTGGCGGGTGCGCAGCTGGCCCGCGGTTATCACGGGCGGGCGGATCTGACGGCGGAGCGGTTCGTCGCGTCCCCGTTCGGTGCCGGTGAGCGGCTCTACCGCACCGGTGACCTGGTGCGGTGGGATGCGGCGGGCCGGCTGGAGTACGTGGGCCGCACGGACTTCCAGGTCAAGGTGCGTGGTTTCCGGATCGAGCTCGGCGAGATCGAGGCCGCGCTGCGCGGACTCGGCAGCATCCGGGACGTGGCGGTGATCGCGCGCGACGACGACCGCGGCGGCGCGCAGCTCGTGGCCTACGTCGTTCCGGCCGGAAGTGCGGAAATCGATGCGGCACAACTCAAGTCGTCCCTGGCGCAGCAGTTGCCGTCGTACATGGTGCCGGCGGCGTTCGTGGTGCTCGAGGCGCTGCCGCTGAACGTCAACGGCAAGCTCGACCGCAAGGCTCTGCCCGCGCCGGTGTTCGAGGCGCGGGAGTTCCGGGCTCCGACCACCGTCACGGAGGAGGCGGTGGCGCGGGTGTTCGCCGAGGTCCTCGGTCTCGAGCAGGTCGGTCTCGACGACGACTTCTTCGCCCTCGGCGGCAACTCGCTGCTCGCCACCCAGGTCGCCTCCCGGCTCGGTGCCGCTCTCGACGTCCGGGTGCCGATCCGCGCGCTGTTCGAGTCGCCCACCGTCGAAGCCCTCGCGGTGTCCGTCCAGCATCAGAGTGCCGACGCACGGCGCCCGCTCGAGGCGCGGCCGCGTCCCGAGCGCATCCCGCTCTCGCTCGCGCAGCAGCGCATGTGGTTCCTCAACCGCTTCGACACGGACACCGCCGCGTACAACGTGCCGATGGCGATCCGGCTGACCGGGACGCTCGACGTCGCGGCGCTGCAGGCGGCGGTCGGAGACCTCGTCGCCCGGCACGAGATCCTGCGCACCTACTACCCGGAGACGGCCGACGGCCCGATCCAGGTCGTCGTGCCCGCCGCCCAGGCCGAACAGGACCTCACCCCGGTCCCCGTCGCCGAAAACGAGATCCTTGCGGCCGTCCACGAACTCGGGTCCACCACCTTCGACGTCACCACCGAGGTGCCGTTGCGGTTGCGGATGTTCCGGCTTGCCGACAACGACCACGTGCTCGCGCTGGTCGTCCACCACATCTCGGCCGACGGTTCGTCGGCGGGTCCGCTCACCCGGGATCTGATGCAGGCCTACATCGCGCGCTCGCAGGGCGAGTTCCCGGCGTGGGCACCGCTGCCGGTGCAGTACGCGGACTACGCGCTGTGGCAGCGGGAGGTCCTCGGCTCCGAGGACGATCCCGAGTCGATCGCGGCGAAGCAGGTGGCGTACTGGAAGAAGGCCCTGGCCGGTCTGCCCGACCAGCTGGACCTGCCCACCGACCGGCCGCGTCCGGCCGTGCAGTCCTTCGCCGGCGCCCGGACCGGGTTCGCCGTCGACCCCGAACTGCACGCCCGCCTGATCGAGCTCGCGCGTCGCAGCAACACGACGCTGTTCATGGTGATGCACACCGCCCTCGCGGTGTTCCTCGCACGGATGTCCGACACCGACGACATCGCGATCGGCACGCCCATCGCGGGCCGTGACGAGCGGGCCCTCGACGACCTCATCGGCATGTTCGTCAACACCCTGGTCTTCCGGACGCAGGTTCGTCCGGATGCGGCGTTCGAGGAACTGCTGGCGCAGGCGCGCGAGGCCGACCTGGGCGCATTCGCCAATGCCGACGTGCCGTTCGAGCGGCTCGTGGAGGTCCTCAACCCCGTCCGCTCGACCGCGCGGCACCCGCTGTTCCAGGTGGGCCTGTCGTTCCAGAACGTCGCTCAGTCCCGCCTCGAGCTGCCCGGTCTGACCATCGCGAACGTCGATGCGGACATGGAGATCTCGCAGTTCGATCTGCATCTGATCGTCACCGACCGGCACGCCGAGGACGGCGCCGCGGCCGGCGTGACCGGCTTCTTCACCTACGCCACGGACCTGTTCGACGAGTCCACGGTGGCCGGATTCGCCCGGCGCTTCCTGTGGTTGCTCGAGTCCGTGGTGGCGGACCCGGCGCTGCCGGTGGGCGACGTGCCGCTGCTCGACGACACCGAGCGGCTCCGGGTGCTCGAGGGCTGGAACGACACCGGTCACGCCGTCGACACCTCGGCGACCCTCGCCGACCTGTTCGACGCGCAGGTGCACCGCACCCCCGACGCCCCCGCCCTGTTCTTCGCGGGCGAGACGCTCACCTACGGCGAGTTCGACGCCCGCGTCAACCGGCTCGCCCGGCACCTGATCTCGACGGGGGTCGGTCCCGAATCGACGGTCGCCCTGGCGATGCGCCGATCGACCGAGCTGCTCGTCGGCATGTATGCCGTCACCAAGGCCGGTGGCGTGTACGTGCCGCTCGACCCGGACCAGCCGGCCGAGCGGACCGGATACATCCTCGATGCCGCGGCACCGGTGGTGGTACTGACCACCGAGCGGGACGCGTTCGAGCTACCGGGGGACAGCTCTGTCCCGCACCTGGCGATCGACACGGCCGACCTGGCGCACTACACCGGTAACCCGGTCACCGACGCCGAGCGGCGGGCGCCGCTGCGGGCGTCGAACACCGCGTACGTGATCTTCACCTCGGGGTCGACGGGCCGGCCGAAGGGGGTGGCGGTCCCGCACGCGGCGATCGTGAACCAGTTGCTGTGGAAGCGCGAGCACTTCGGGCTCGGGTCGCAGGACGCGGCGCTGCTCAAGACCGCGGCGACGTTCGACCTGTCGGTGTGGGAATTCTGGTCGGCGCTGGTCTCCGGTGGCCGCCTGGTGATCGCCACGCCGGACGGCCACCGCGATCCCGGCTACCTGAACACCCTGATGGCCGAGCAGGCGGTCACCACCCTGCACGTGGTGCCGTCGATGCTCGAGGCGCTGCTCGTCGACTCCGACGGGGTGCTGCCCAGGTCTCTGCGCCGGGTGCTCGCGATCGGTGAGGCGCTGCCGGCGGCGACGGCGCAGCGATTCCTGCAGCACAACACCGCGCAGCTGGTCAATCTCTACGGCCCGACCGAGGCCGCGGTGTCGATCACCGCGGGCGAGGTGGCCGATGTCTCCGGGGCCTCGGTGTCGATCGGCGTG
This sequence comes from Rhodococcus sp. DMF-1, assembly GCF_021441945.1. Taxonomy (NCBI): domain Bacteria; kingdom Bacillati; phylum Actinomycetota; class Actinomycetes; order Mycobacteriales; family Nocardiaceae; genus Rhodococcus; species Rhodococcus sp. DMF-1. Next base: position 2,685,953 of record NZ_CP090442.1, on the reverse strand, counting down.
CCGGAATGGAACTCGCGGGTCTACGTGCTCGACGGGCGTCTGCACCCGGTGCCGGTCGGGGTGTCCGGCGAGCTGTATCTCGCCGGTGCGCAGTTGGCACGCGGCTACCACGGCCGTGCGGATCTGACGGCGGAACGGTTCGTCGCCTCGCCGTTCGGCGACGGCGACCGGCTCTACCGCACCGGCGACCTCGTCCGATGGGACTCGGCCGGGCGCCTGGAGTACCTCGGCCGCAGCGACTTCCAGGTCAAGGTGCGCGGATTCCGGATCGAGCTCGGCGAGATCGAAGCCGCGCTGCGCGGTGCCGACGACGTGCGCGACGTCGCGGTGATCGCCCGGGAGGACGATCGGACGGGCACGCAGCTCGTGGCGTACCTGGTGCCGGAGGCGGGCGCGGTGCTCGACCTCGCGCACGTGAAGTCCGGGCTCGCCGGGGCGTTGCCGTCGTACATGGTGCCGGCGGCGTTCGTGGTGCTCGAGGCGCTGCCGCTGAACGTCAACGGCAAGCTCGATCGCCGGGCGCTGCCGGAGCCGGTGTTCGAAGCGCGCGAGTTCCGCGCTCCGAGCACCCCCGTCGAGGAGATCGTCGCGGGCGTGTTCGCCGACGTGCTCGGTCTCACCCGGGTCGGTGTCGACGACGACTTCTTCGAGCTCGGCGGCAACTCGCTGCTCGCCACGCAGGTCGTCTCCCGCATCGGCGCCGCGCTCGACGCGAAGATCCCGGTCCGGGCCGTCTTCGAGGCGACCACGGCCGGGGCGCTCGCCGTCGCGGTCGAGCAGCACGCCGGCGGTGGCGGGCGTCCGCCGCTGGTGCCGCAGCCGCGGCCGGGCCGGGTGCCGCTGTCGCTGGCCCAGCAGCGCATGTGGTTCCTCAACCGGTTCGACACCGAATCGGCGGCGAACAACATCCCGGTCGCCGTCCGGCTGACCGGCATGCTCGACGTGGACGCCATGCGGGCCGCGGTGCGCGACGTCGTCGCCCGGCACGAGGTGCTGCGCACCGTCTACCCGGAGTCCGACGGGCACGCCTACCAGGTGGTCCTGCCGGTCGCCGAGGCGGCACCCGACCTCACACCCGAACCGGTGTCCGAGGCCGACCTCGTCGCCCGGGTCACCGAGGTGGTCTCCGCGGGCTTCGACGTCACCGACGAGATCCCCTTGCGGGCCAGGCTCTTCCGCGTCGCCGACGACGATCATGTGCTGGTGTTCGTCGCGCACCACATCAGCGCCGACGGCTGGTCCATGGCACCGCTGACGCGCGATGTGATGATCGCGTACGTCGCGCGCGCGGCCGGGCACGAACCGAACCGGGCGCCGCTGCCGGTGCAGTACGCGGACTTCGCGCTGTGGCAGCGTCAGGTGCTGGGCGCGGAGGACGATCCGGACAGCCTCGTCTCCGCGCAGGCCGACTACTGGAAGCGGACGCTCGCCGGCCTGCCCGACGAGCTGAACCTGCCCACCGACCGGCCGCGACCGTCGGTGCAGGCCTTCGAGGGCGGCAAGATCGAGTTCCGCATCGATGCGGGCACCCATCGGCAGGCCGCCGACCTCGCCCGGCGCAGCGGCACGACGCTGTTCATGGTCATGCACACCGCCCTCGCGGTGTTCCTGGCGCGCATGTCCGCCGCCGACGACATCGCGATCGGCACGCCGATCGCCGGCCGCGGTGAGGCCGAACTCGACGAGATGGTCGGCATGTTCGTCAACACCCTGGTGTTGCGCAGCCACATCGACGCCGACGCCGGGTTCGCCGAGCATCTCGGGCGCATCCGCGAGAGCGATCTCGAGGCGTTCGCCCACGCGGACCTTCCGTTCGAACGGCTCGTCGAGATCCTCAACCCCGAGCGGTCCACGGCCCGGCACCCGCTGTTCCAGGTCGCCATGTCGTTCGAGAACCTGCCCGAGACCGGCCTCGAACTGCCCGACCTGAGCGTGTCCACGGTCCCGTTCGACGTCGACAGCGCCAAGTTCGACCTCGCGCTGACCCTGCGGGAGCACACCGCGGCGGACGGCGGGCCGGACGGGATCTCTGCCGAGTTCACCTACGCGCGGTCCCTGTTCGACGCCGACACCGTCGAGGGCTTCGCCGCTCGATTCGCGCACCTCCTCGACGCGGCCGTCGCCGACCCGGCACTGCCGGTCGGTGACCTGCCGCTGCTCGAGCCGCACGAACTCGAGCGGCTGACCCACGTGCGCGGTACCGACGTCGTCAGCGGCGGAACCCTCGCCGACCTCCTGACGGCCGGCGCGTCGCTCGACCCGGACGCGACCGCCGTGCGGTACGAGGGACGGTCGATCACCTACCGCGAGCTCGACGAGGACTCGTCCCGGCTCGCGCGGCTGCTGGTCGAGCGCGGCGTCGGCCCCGAGAACATCGTGGCCGTGGCGTTCCCGCGCTCCTACGACATGGTCCGGTCGGTGTGGGCGGTGGCCAAGGCCGGTGCCGCACACGTGCCGGTCGACCCGTCGTACCCGCCGGAGCGCGTGCGTTACATGCTCTCCGATTCCCGTGCCGCCCTGGGCATCACGAGAACCGCTCACCGGCCCGGCCTGCCCGACGACGCGGAGTGGCTGGTCGTCGACGAACCCGGCCTCGCCTCCGACGTCGCGACCCGGTCGGCGGCCCCGGTCACCGACGCCGACCGTGTCCGGCCGCTGCGCCCGCAGCACCCCGCCTACCTGATCTACACCTCGGGGTCGACGGGCCGGCCCAAGGGCGTCGTGGTCACCCACACCGGTCTCGGCGGCCTGCTGGACACGATCATCGACCTGTACGGCCTGACGTCCCGCTCCCGGTTCCTGCACATCATGTCGCCGAGCTTCGACCCATCGGTGATGGAGTGGATCGCGGCGTTCTCGCAGGGCGCGACGCTGGTCGTCGTGCCGTCGACGATCATCGGCGGCCCCGACCTCGCGGACCTGTTCCGCACCGAACGCCCCACCCACACCATCATCACCCCCGCGGTGATCGGCACCGTCGACCCCGACGGCCTCGACAGCCTCGAGGTGGTCGTCGTCGGCGGTGAGGCACTGCCGCCGGAGCTGGTGAACCGGTGGGCGCCCGGCCGCACGCTGCTCAACGGCTACGGCCCGACCGAGGCGACCGTCATCTCGACCTATGCGCACGTTCTGCCGGGAGACCCGATCACGATCGGCGGGCCCGTGCGCGGCACGACCGCCCTCGTCCTCGATTCCCGGCTGCGCCCCGTCCCCGTCGGCGTCGCGGGTGAGCTGTATCTGTCGGGTGCCGCCCTCGCCCGCGGCTACCACCGGCGTTCGGTGCTCACCTCGGAGCGGTTCGTCGCCGATCCGTTCGCGGCGGACGGTGCGCGGATGTACCGCACCGGCGACATGGTGCGCTGGCGTGTCATGGACGACGACCGGCTCGAGCTCGAGTTCGTCGGGCGCAGCGACTTCCAGGTCAAGGTGCGTGGATTCCGCATCGAGCTCGGCGAGATCGACTCGGCGCTGACGTCCCACGAAAGTGTGGAGTTCGCGGCCACGCTCGGCCGCACGACACCCTCCGGCGGCACCGTGCTCGTCTCGTACGTGCTGCCCAAGGCGGGCGCGACGGTCGACACCGCCGCGCTGACCGAGTTCGTCGGCCGGTCGCTGCCGGCGCACATGGTGCCGTCCGCGATCGTGGTGCTCGACAAGATCCCGCTGACCCCGGTCGGCAAGCTCGATCGCGACGCGCTGCCCGAGCCGGAGCTCGAGGAACGCGAATTCCGTTCCGCGAGTACCGACCTCGAGGAGATCATCGCCGAGGTGTTCGCCGAGGTGCTGCGCCTCGACCGGGTCGGCGTCGACGAGTCGTTCTTCGCGCTCGGCGGCGACAGCATCGTGTCGATCCAGCTGGTCTCGCGCGCCAAGGCCCGCGGTGTCGTGTTCACCCCCCGGGACGTGTTCGAGCGGCGATCCGTCGCCGGGCTCGCCGAGGTCGCGACCCGCACCACCGCGGGGGAGGGCCCGGGCGGTCTGAAGGAACTGCCCGGCGGCGGCGTCGGGGAGGTCCCGCTCACCCCGATCATGCGTGAGGTGCTCGGCTGGGGTGGCGGCTTCGACCGCTTCTCCCAGTCGGTGGCGGTGACGTTGCCGAAGGACATCGACCGGGACGTGCTGGTGCGCACCGTCGGCGCCGTCGTCGACCACCACGACGCGCTGCGGTCGATCCTCGAGCACGACGCCGACGGCGCCCCCGCGCTGCGGGTGCGGGCCGCCGGCACGGTCGACGCCGACGAACTCGTCACCCGCGTCGAGGTGCCCGCCGACATCGACGCCGCCGCGCTCACCGCGGTCGCGTCACGCGAGCTCGACGCCGCGCTCGACCGGCTCGCGCCCACCGAGGGACGCGTTCTGCGGTTCGTGTGGTTCGACTTCGGACCCGGCGACCGCGCCGGCGTGCTGCTCGTCGTCGCGCACCATCTCGTGGTCGACGGCGTCTCCTGGCGGATCCTGCTGCCCGACCTCGCCGTCGCGTGGGGTCAGACGGCCGCGGGACAGGACGTCGCGTTGCCGGCCGTGGGCACCTCGCTGCGCCGCTGGGCCCACGGTCTGGCGGACGCGGCGCGCGCGCCGGAACGCCGGGCGGAGCTCGAGCTGTGGCGGTCGGTGCTCGACGGACCCGATCCGCTGCTCGGCGCTCGTGCGTTCGACCCGGCGGTCGACGTCGCGTCGACCGTGCAACGGCTGGAGGTGACCGTCCCCGCGGCCGACACCGAGTCCCTGCTGACCTCGGTGCCCGCGCTGTTCCACGGCAGCGTCAACGACGGGCTCATCGCCGCTCTCGGCCTGGCCCTGATCCGGTGGCGACGCGACCGCGGCATCGACGCGACGTCCGCGCTGCTGAAGTTCGAGGGCCACGGCCGCGAGGAGACGGTGGTGCCGGGCGCGGACCTGTCGCGCACCGTCGGCTGGTTCACCAGCGCCCATCCGGTGCGGGTGGACCTGACCGGTATCGACGTCGACGACGCCTTCGCCGGTGGCACCGCCATGGGATCCGCCGTCAAGGCGGTCAAGGAACAGCTCCTGGCGATCCCGGACAGGGGCATGGGCTACGGCCTGCTGCGCCACCTCGACCCGGTCGGCTCGCAGGTCCTGTCCGGCTACACCACCCAGCCGCAGGTGAGCTTCAACTACCTCGGCCGGGTGTCGGCGGCGGACGTGCCCGAGGAACTCGCCGCGATCGGCTGGGTTCCGACGGACGCGCTCGGTGGGGTCGACGCCGCCCTCGACGCGGACATGCCCGCCAACGCCGTCGTCGACATCAACGCGATCGTGTCCGACGGTGCGGACGGACCGCAGCTCGCGGCCGGATTCGCCTACCCGACCGGACTTCTCGGCCCGGACGACGTCGAGTCCCTCGCCGCCTACTGGGTGGACGCGCTCGCGGCACTGGCCCGGTACGCGAGCGAGCCCGGCGCCGGCGGACTGACCCCGTCGGACGTGCCGCTCGTGTCGGTGACCCAGCAGGACCTCGAGGCGTGGGAGGCGCGCTTCCCGTCGGCGACCGACGTGTGGCCGCTGTCGCCGCTGCAGTCGGGCCTGCTCTTCCACGCCCTCATGGACGAATCCAGCGTGGACGTCTACACGATCCAGGCCGTGCTCGACCTCGACGGCGTGGTCGATCCGCAGCGGCTGCGCGGCGCGGCGCAGGCGCTGCTCGACCGGTACCCGAACCTGCGGACGGTGTTCGTCAACGACGCCGCCGGTGCCGCGGTGCAGGTGGTGCTGTCGGATGTGCGGGTGCCGTGGCGCGAGGCCGACCTGTCGCAGCTCGTCGCCGACGAGGGCGTGCGCGCGACGGTGCCGTTCTGGCGGGAGGAGCAGGCGCGCCGGTTCGCGATGGACGAGGCGCCGCTGATCCGGTTCGTCCTCGCGTCGCTCGGCGGGGGCCGCTACCAGCTCGGCGTGACCGTGCATCACATCCTCGTCGACGGCTGGTCGATGCCGCTGCTGATGCAGGACATGATGATGCTGTACGCCACCCGCGGGGACGAGTCGCCGCTGCCCCGGGCCCGCTCCTACCGGTCGTTCCTGGCGTGGGTCGCCGAGCGTGACCTCGACGCCTCCCGCGCCACGTGGGCGCGGGTGCTCGACGGGTTCGAGGAGCCGACGCTGCTCGCCCCGGCGACCGACCGGCACCCCGGTGCCGAGGGCGCCGACCGCGTACGGCTGCTGCTCGACGACGACCGCACGGCCGAGATCGCCTCGGCCGCAGCCCGGCTCGGGGTCACCGTCAACACCCTCGTCCAGGCGGCCTGGGGTGTGCTGCTCGGCCGGTCGACCGGACGCGACGACGTCGTCTTCGGCGCCACCGTGTCGGGCCGGCCGGCAGACCTGCCCGGTGTGGAGTCGATGGTGGGCCTGTTCATCAACACCCTGCCGGTGCGGGTGACGTTCGATCCGCAGGAGCCGATCGAGCGGTTCCTGCATCGTCTGCAGCGGGAACAGGCGGAGCTGCTCGAGCATCATCATCTGGGACTCACCGAGATCCAGCGGGTCGCCGGGCCGGCCGTCGCGTTCGACACCCTCACGGTGTTCGAGTCCTACCCGCTCGACGAGAAGGGGCTGGCCGAACAGGCGGCGTCGATCGACGGCATGTCGGTCACCGGTGTCGGCACGAACGACGCCACCCACTACCCGCTGAGCCTGTTCGTCCACGTCGGATCCGGCATGGAACTCGACCTGCGTTACCAGCGCCGGCTGTTCGACGCACGGCAGGTCGAGACGCTGCTGTCGCGGTTCGTGCGCGTCCTCGAGACGATCGCCGGGCAGCCGGCGCTGCCGGTCGGCGACGTCGAGCTGCTCGACCCGGCCGAACTCGAGCAGATCCTGCACGGGTGGAACGCCTCGGACCATGCTCTCGACGGCACCGAGTTGTTGCTGTCCCGGTTCGGGGCGCAGGTCCGGCGCACCCCGGATGCGGTGGCGCTGGCCTACGAGGGGGCCGAGCTGACGTACGCCGAGTTCGGCGCCCGTGTCAATCGGCTCGCGCGGCACCTGATCTCGCAGGGTGTGGGACCGGAGTCCCTGGTGGGCCTGGCGATCCGGCGGTCGTTCGACCTGCTGGTGGGCATGTACGCGATCGTCGAGGCCGGCGGCGCGTGGGTGCCGATCGATCCGGATCACCCGGTCGACCGCGTCCGGCACATCCTCGACACGGCCGATCCGGTGTGCATCGTCACGACCGCCCGCGACGAGTTCACCGTCCCCGACGGACTCACCGTCGACGCCGTCCTGGTCGACGAGCTGGACCTGTCGGCGATCTCGGATGCGCCCGTCACCGATCGGGACCGGCGGGCGCCGCTGCGCCCGGACAACACGGCCTACGCCATCTTCACGTCCGGTTCGACCGGCCGGCCCAAGGGCGTCGCCGTCACCCACCGCGCCATCGTCAACCAGACGGCGTGGATGCTCGACGAGTTCGAGATGACGGCGCGGGACGTCTACCTGCAGAAGACGGCCACGACGTTCGACGTGTCGCTGTGGGGCTTCTTCATGCCGCTGAGCGTGGGGGCGAAGCTGGTCGTGGCGACACCCGACGGGCATCGTGACCCCGTCTACGTGGCGGACGTCATCGCCCGCGAGAAGGTGACGATCACCGACTTCGTGCCGTCGATGCTCACGGTGTTCGCCGCCCACGTCGACCGCGAGTCGTGCACCACGCTGCGCCACATCTTCGTGATCGGCGAGGCACTGCCGCCGGAGACGATCGAGGGCGTGCGGCGCATCAGCACCGCCGCGATCGACAACCTCTACGGCCCGACCGAAGCGGCGGTGTCGGCGACGTTCTGGCAGGCACCGGCCGACGGACCGGTCGACGTGGTGCCGATCGGCGTCCCGGAGTGGAACGTGCGGGTGCTGGTCCTCGACGGCCGGCTGCGGCCGGTGCCGGTCGGTGTCCCGGGTGAGCTGTATCTGGCGGGCGTGCAGCTGGCACGCGGCTACGTCCGTCGCCCGGACCTGACCTCCGACAGGTTCGTCGCGAACCCGTTCGGGGCGCCGGGGGAGCGGATGTACCGCACCGGCGACCTGGTCACGTGGAACGAGGTGGGGGAGCTCGAGTACATCGGCCGCACCGATTTCCAGGTCAAGTTCCGCGGTCAGCGCATCGAGCTCGGCGAGATCGAGACGGCGTTGCTGGCGCACGAGTCGGTGAACCAGGCCGCGGTGCTGGTCGTGCCGACCCCGACCGGCGACCAGCTCGCCGGGTATGTGGTTCCCGCCCCGGGCCGCGAGGTGGATGCCGGCGAGGTGATCGAGTTCGTGTCGCGGACGCTGCCGTCGTACATGGTGCCGGCGGCGATCGTGGTGCTTGCGGAGTTCCCGCTGAACACCTCGGGCAAGCTCGATCGCAGGGCGCTGCCGGCACCGACGTTCGCCGCGCGTGAGTTCCGGGCACCGACGACCCCGATCGAGGAGATCGTCGCGGGCATCTTCGCCGAGGTGCTCGGCGTGGAACGGGTCGGTCTCGACGACGACTTCTTCGCGCTCGGCGGCAACTCCCTGATCGCCACCCAGTTGGTGGCGCGTCTGGGTGCGGCGCTGGATTCGCGGGTGCCGGTGCGGGTGCTGTTCGACGCCTCCACGGTCGAGGCGCTCGCGGCGCACGTCGAGCAGCACGCCGGCTCCGGCGGGTCGGTGCCGCTGGTGGCCGGGCCGCGGCCGGATCGGGTCCCGCTCTCGCTCGCGCAGCAGCGCATGTGGTTCCTCAACCGCTTCGATCCGGAGTCGGCGGCCTACAACCTGCCGGTGGCGCTGCGGCTGTCGGGCCGGTTGAACGTCGCCGCGCTGCAGGATGCGATCCGGGACGTGTTCGCCCGGCACGAGGTGCTGCGCACGGCGTACCCGGAGACCGAGGACGGCGCGGTCCAGGTCGTGCTGCCGGTGACGGCGGTGGTCCCGGACCTCACGCCGGTGGCCACCAGCTGGGACGAGGTGGCCGACCGGATCCGCGAGCTGGCCTACACGGGGTTCGACGTGACGTCGGAGGCCCCGATCCGGGTGCGGTTGTTCACCGTCGGCGAGGACGAGACGATCGTCGCGTTCGTCGTGCACCACATCTCGGCGGACGGCTCCTCGATGGGGCCGCTCACCCGCGATCTGGTGACGGCGTACGTGGCCCGGTCGACCGGCAACGCCCCGGACTGGATGCCGCTGCCCGTGCAGTTCGCCGACTACGCCCTGTGGCAGCGACGGGTGCTCGGCGACGAGAACGACCCGGCGTCGGTGGCCGCGAAGCAGGTGACGTACTGGAAGCAGGCCCTGGCGGATCTGCCGGACCAGCTGGATCTGCCGACCGACCGGCCGCGGCCGGCCGTGCAGTCCTTCGCGGGCGGCAAGATCGACTTCACGATCGATGCCGATCTGCACCGGAAGCTGGTCGAGCTGGCCCGCGGCCGGGGCGCGACGTTGTTCATGGCCGTGCATGCCGCGTTCGCGGTGCTGCTTGCGCGGCTGTCGGGCACCGAGGACATCGCGATCGGTACGCCGATCGCGGGTCGCGGTCAGCGTGAACTCGACGATCTGATCGGCATGTTCGTCAACACGCTGGTCTTCCGTACCCGGGTCGAGTCCGGTGCGTCCTTCGCGGACCTGCTCGATCAGGCGCGGGAGCGGGACCTGCAGGCCTTCGCACACGCCGACGTGCCGTTCGAGCGCCTGGTGGAGGTGCTCAACCCGGAGCGGTCGACGGCCCGGCACCCGCTGTTCCAGGTGGGCCTGTCGTTCCAGAACCTCGCGACGACGAGTCTCGAGTTGCCGGGACTGACCGTGTCCGGTGTGGACGCGGATCTGCAGACCTCGCAGTTCGACCTGCACCTGGTGGTCACCGACCGGTACGCCGACGACGGTGCTCCCGAGGGGATCACGAGCGTGCTCACGTACGCCACGGATCTGTTCGACGAGCCGACCGTCGTGGTGTTCGCCGAGCGGTTCGTGCGGGTGCTCGAGGCGGTCGTGGCGGATCCGTCGGTGGCGCTGGGGGATATCGAGATTCTCGAGGCGGCCGAGCGGGTGCGGGTGCTCGAGGCGTGGAACGAGACCGGTCACGAGGTGGATGCGTCGGCGACGTTGGTGGATCTGTTCGACGAGCAGGTGCGGCGGGCACCGCAGGCGCCGGCGTTGGTGTTCGAGGGGCAGGCGCTGAGTTACGGCGAGTTCGATGCGCGGGTCAATCGCCTTGCCCGGCACCTGATTTCTGTCGGGGTGGGGCCGGAGTCGACGGTGGCGCTGGCGATGCGCCGGTCGGTGGAGTTGCTGGTGGGGATGTACGCGGTGGCCAAGGCCGGCGGTGCGTATGTGCCGCTGGATCCGGATCAGCCGGCCGAGCGGACCGGGTACGTCCTCGAGGTGGCGGCGCCGGTGGTGGTGCTGACCACCGGGCGCGACGGGTTCGAGGTGCCGGGACAGACGATCCCGATGCTCAGCCTCGACACCCTCGACCTCGGTGAGCTGTCGGGTGCTCCGGTGGCCGATGCGGAGCGGCGGGCGCCGTTGCGGGCGTCGAACACGGCGTATGTGATCTTCACGTCGGGGTCGACGGGTCGGCCGAAGGGTGTGGCGGTGCCGCACGGGGCGGTCGTGAACCAGTTGGTGTGGAAGCGGGCGGAGTATGCGCTCGGTGCCGACGATGCGGTGCTGCTGAAGACGGCGGCGACGTTCGATCTGTCGGTGTGGGAGTTCTGGTCGGCGCTGGTCTGTGGTGGCCGGGTGGTGATCGCGGCGCCGGACGGGCACCGCGACCCGGGTTATCTGAACACCCTGATGGCCGAGCAGTCCGTGACGACGCTGCACGTGGTGCCCTCGATGCTCGAGACGCTCCTCGTCGACGGCGAGGACCGTCTCACCGCGTCGGTGCGACGGGTCCTCGCGATCGGTGAGGCGTTGCCGGCGGCGACGGCGGGTCGGTTCCTGGCGCACAACGCGGCCCGGTTGGACAATCTGTACGGTCCGACGGAGGCGGCGGTGTCGGTGACCTTCCACGAGGTCGACGACGCCGCGGGTGTGTCGGTGCCGATCGGTGTGCCGGAATGGAACTCGCGGGTGTTCGTGCTCGACGGGCGGCTGCGGCCGGTGCCGGTCGGGGTGTCCGGCGAGCTGTATCTGGCGGGTGCGCAGCTGGCCCGCGGTTATCACGGGCGGGCGGATCTGACGGCGGAGCGGTTCGTCGCGTCCCCGTTCGGTGCCGGTGAGCGGCTCTACCGCACCGGTGACCTGGTGCGGTGGGATGCGGCGGGCCGGCTCGAGTACGTGGGCCGCACGGATTTCCAGGTCAAGGTGCGTGGTTTCCGGATCGAGCTCGGCGAGATCGAGGCCGCGCTGCGCGGACTCGACGACGTGCGGGACGTGGCCGTCGTCGTCCGCGACGACGACCGGGTCGGACCCCAGGTGATCGCCTATGTCGTGCCGCAGCCCGGCGTCGTGCTCGACGTCGCCGACGTGAGCACCCGCCTCGGACGGGACCTGCCGTCGTACATGGTGCCGGCGGCGTTCGTGGTGCTCGAGGCGCTGCCGCTGAACGTCAACGGCAAGCTCGACCGCAAGGCGTTGCCCGCGCCGGTGTTCGAGGCGCGGGAGTTCCGGGCCCCGACCACCGTCACGGAGGAGGCCGTGGCGCGGGTGTTCGCCGAGGTCCTCGGTCTCGAGCAGGTCGGTCTCGACGACGACTTCTTCGCCCTCGGCGGCGACAGCATCGTCTCGATCCAGTTGGTCTCGCGCGCGAAGGCCCGCGGCGTGGTGTTCACCCCGCGGGACGTGTTCGAACGCAAGACCGTCGCGGGGCTGGCGGAGATCGCCACCCTCACCGGCGGTGCCGAGCGCACACTGACCGAACTGCCCGGCGGCGGCATCGGGGACGTCCCGTTGACTCCGGTGATGCGTGCAGCCCTCGAGGCTTCCGGCGACGTCGATCGGCTCGCCGTGTCGACGGCGGTGACCCTGCCCGCCGGCGTCGACGCCGACGCGCTGGCCGGTGCGGTCGGCGCGGTCGTCGATCACCACGACGCGCTACGCGCGATCGTCGAACACGACGCCGACGGTGCCGTCACCCTGCGGGTGCGGGCCCCCGGCACCGTCGACCCGGAAACCCTGCTGGCACAGGGGGAACCGGCGCCCGGCGTGCCCGACGACCTGCAGACCCGCGCCGAGCGGGCCCTCGCGGCGGCGGTCGAGCGACTCGACCCCGCCGCGGGCCGGATGGTGCAGTTCGTCCGCATCGACGACGGGCGCGGCGAGACGTTGCTGATCGTCGCCCACCGTTTCGTCGCCGACGACACGTCCCGGCGCATCCTGATCGCCGATCTGGCCGCCGCGTACGACGCTCTCGCGGCCGGGCAGCCCGTGGTGCTGCCGCCGGTCGGGACCTCCCTGCGCCGCTGGGCGCACGGGCTGGTCGAGGCGGCCGGCCGCACCGAGCGCCGAACGGAACTCGACCGGTGGCGGTCGATCCTGGACACGCCGGACTTCCCGATCGGGGACCGTCCGCTCGATCCCGCCGTCGATGTCGGCACCACGGTCGAGCACGTGCACACCACGGTGCCGGCTGCGGACGCGGAGGCACTGCTCGTCGCGGTGCCCGAGCGGTTCCACGGCACCGTCCGCGACGGTCTGGTCACCGCGCTGGGTCTGGCCCTGGTGCGGTGGCGCCGGGACCGGGGCATCGACGAGACGGCCACGCTGCTCGAGCTGGACGGGGACGGACGCGACTCCACGGTGGTCCCCGGAGCCGACCTGTCTCGGACCGTCGGATGCCTCACCATCTCCTTCCCGTTCCGTGCGGGATTCGGAGGGATCGACGTCGACGACGCGTTCTCCGGGGGACCGGCGATGGGCGCCGCCGTCAAGGCGGTCAAGGAACAGCTGCGGGCCCTGCCCGACGACGGTGCCGGCTTCGGTCTGCTGCGGTACCTCGACCCCGACTCCGCCGGGGATCTGAGCGCTCCGCGGCCGCAGGTCGCCCTCCACTTCGGCGAGCCGGTCGCGTCCGTCGAGGGCGGCGCGTGGTCCCCGACGGCGGCACCCGGCGACCGGACCGTCCGTCCCGCCGGGACGCCGGTCACCACGACCGTCGACGTCACCGCGACCGTCTCGTACGGACCGGACGGCAGGCGGCTCGAGGCGCACTTCGGCTTCCCCGCCGGGGTGGTCGAGCGCTCGGAGATCGAGGAGCTGGCCCAGCACTGGCACGAGGCGCTCTCGGCGCTGGCCCGCCACGTCCGCGGGCCGGGCGCCGGCGGCCTGACCCCGTCGGACGTGCCGCTCGTCCCGGTCGCCCAGCACGACCTCGACGTGTGGCAGTCGCGGTACCCCTCGGTGACCGACGTGTGGCCGCTGTCGCCGTTGCAGGCGGGACTGCACTTCCACGCGCTCATGACCGAGGCGAGCGTGGACGTCTACACGATGCAGGCGGTGCTCGAGCTCGGCGGGGCGGTGGATCCGCAGCGGCTGCGCGCCGCGGCGCAGGCACTGCTGGACCGGTACCCGAACCTGCGGACGGTGTTCGTCACCGACAGCGGCGACCCGGTGCAGCTGGTGCTGGGCGACGTCGAGGTGCAGTGGCGGCACGAGCACCTCGGCGACCTCGCCGAGGACGCCCGCGACGCCGAGCTGGCCCGCGTCCTGCGCGACGAGCAGGTCCGGCGCTTCGACCTCGGCCAGGCTCCGCTGATCCGGTTCCTGTTCGTCGACGTGGCCGAGGGTCGTTCGCTGCTCGCGGTGACGGTCCATCACATCCTGCTCGACGGCTGGTCCATGCCGGTCCTCATGCAGGACCTCATGGCGCTGTACGTCACACGCGGGGATGTCACCGCGCTTCCCGCCGCCCACTCCTACCGGGAGTTCCTCGAGTGGCTCACCGAACAGGACCGGGAGGCGTCGCTCGAGGTGTGGGCGAAGGCACTCGCCGGTGTCGAGGAACCGACGGTCCTCGCCCCGTCGGTGCGCCGACCGGACGCGGACGCCATCTCCTCGGTGCACGTGGTGTTCGACGAGGAACGTGCCGCGGCGGTGTCGGCCCTGGCTTCGAGCCTCGGCATCACCGTGAACACCCTGGTGCAGGCGGCCTGGGCGGTGCTCCTCGGCCGGATCGTGGGTCGTTCCGATGTGACCTTCGGTGCCACCGTCTCCGGCCGCCCGGCCGAGCTGCCCGGCGTCGAGTCGATGGTCGGTCTGTTCATCAACACCCTGCCGGTGCGGGTGGACACGGACGACGACGAGACGATCGCGCAGCTGCTGCGTCGCGTGCAGGCACAGCAGGCGGACCTGCTCGGCCACCACTACCTGGGTCTCACCGAGATCCAGCAGCGGGCCGGCGGCCGGATCGGCTTCGACACCCTGCTCGTGTTCGAGTCGTACCCGATCGACCGGGCTGCCCTGTCGGCGGCCGCGACGGACCTCGACGGGATGACCGTCAGGGACGTCCGGCTCGACGACGCGACGCACTACCCGCTGACCCTGCTCACCCTCGCGCAGTCGGAGATCGTGTTCACCTTCAAGTACCTCGAGCGGTACTTCGACGAGTCCGAGGTGAACGTGCTCTCGCAGCGGTTCGTGCGGGTCCTCGAGGCATTCGTGGCCGATCCGCAGGCCGTGGTGGGAGACATCGACCTCATGGACGCGGCGGAGCGGGCGCACCTCGTCGCCGAGGCCGAGCCCGCGGCGGCTCCGGTCACGAGCACCGGCCGCACGCTCGCCGCGGTGCTGGCGAACGTGGTCGAGGAGGATCCGGAGGCCCCGGCCGTCGCCGTCGACGGCACCGAGGTGCCGTACCGCGAACTGGACGCGCGGTCCTCGCGGCTGGCGCGGGTGCTCGTCGCGCGGGGTGTCGGTGCCGGCGACGTGGTCGCCGTCGCCGTCCCTCGGTCGGTCCGGTCCGTGGTGGCGCAGTGGGCGGTCGCCAAGACCGGGGCGGCCCTGCTGATGGTCGATCCCGCCGACCCGGCAGCCACGATGCCGGACCCGGCCCGGGTGACGCTGGGTCTGACGGTGACGGGCGTCACCGGCCTGCCCGCCGTCCCGTGGCTGCAGCTCGACGACGAGGAGCTGCGTGCCGAGCAGGCGGCGCAGGCCGCGCACCCGGTCTCCTACGCCGACCGGCTGCGCCCGGTCGAGCCCGAGAGCCCGGCCCTGGTGACCGCGACGCGCACGCTCACCCAGGCGGAGGTGATCGACCGGATCGGTGAGCTGCGCGAGCGGTACGGCCTGACGTACGAGTCGCGCAGCGCCGCGGTCGGCTCGCCGGCGGCGGAGGGCGGGGTCCTCGAGCCGCTGCTGGTCACGGCGACCGGCGCGACCGTCGTCGTGGTGCCGGAGGGCGCCGACTCGGGGGAGGCCCTCGACGCGGCCCTGTACGACGAGTGGGTCACCCACGCCCACCTGACCGCCGACGCGCTCGACACCCTCGAACCCGGGGGACTCGAGGATCTGGCGGTGGTGGTCGTCGTCGACCGCGCACCGGACGAGTTGCTCGAGCGGTGGCGCGCGGCACATCGGGTCGTCGTCGTCTGACGCCGTGCCGGCGTGGTGGGGCTCCCTTCGGTCGAGGGGAGCCCCACCACGTTCGGGCAGGTGGGGCCCGTAAAGGTAACGTCGCGGGCGTCTCGGTGGATGAACGGGTGGCGGCTACCGGCCGGTACGGTCCCGCCGAGGACGCCGGGCGCAGTGACTATGCTTGATCGTTCGCGCGTGCTGGCAACGGAATCGAAGCGAAGGATGTGGGCACCTACATGCGGTCTTCTCGACACGACGGCAGTCCGGGCGAGAGCGATCCGGCGATCGCTCCGGAGCCGTCCGCCGGGAGGCACCGCGAACGCCCTGCCCGCAGCCGCCGACCGGCGCCGGCCCGCCCCCAGCGCGGCGCGCGTGCCCGCACCCAGGTGGCACTGCTGCCCCAGCTGCTGGCGTCGACCGTGGAGGAACGCGGCGACCATCCGGCGGTCGTCACGCCCGGCGGAACGGGCCTCACGTACCGGGAGTTGGACGCGAGGTCGTCGCAGCTGGCGCGAGTGCTGATCGCCCGGGGCATCGGGCCCGGCGACGTGGTGGCCGTTGCCGTGCCGCGCTCGGTGGAGTCCGTCCTGTCCGTCTGGGCGGTCGCCAAGTCGGGCGCGACCTTCCTGCCCGTGGATCCGAAGTACCCCGCCGAGCGGGTTCAGCACATGGTGTCCGACTCGGGTGCGGCCGTCGGACTGACCCTGGCCGCCTTCGCCGGCGCTCTCCCGGGATCGACGCAGTGGACCGCGCTCGACGATCCCGCCGTGGCCGCCGACATCGCGTCCCGCCCCAGCCACCCGGTGTCGTACGCCGACCGGCTCCGCCCCCTGTCGGAGCTGCATCCGGCGTGGATGATCTACACCTCCGGGTCGACGGGCCTGCCCAAGGGCGTCTCCGTCCCGCACAGCGGCATCGGCTCGCTGATCACCGCGGAGCGTGAGCACTACCGGGTCACCGCGGACGCCCGGGTGCTGCACATCTGCTCGCCCAGCTTCGACGTGTCGATGCTCGAGCTGCTGGCCACCTTCGGCGCGGGCGCGACCCTCGTGGTCTCGCCGCCGACGATCGTCGGCGGCGCGGACCTCTCGGAGCTGCTCGCGGCCGAGCGCGTCACCCACACGTTCATCACCCCCGCCGCCCTCGGGTCGGTGGACCCTCGGGGACTCGACGACCTGCGCGTGGTCGTGGTGGCGGGGGAGAGCTTCGGACCCGATCTCGTCGAACGGTGGGCCGCACCCCACCGCGACTTCTTCAACGGCTACGGCCCGACCGAGGCGACCATCCTCGCGGTCAGCAGCGCCGCCCTGCACCCGGGTGAGCCGATCCGCATCGGCACCCCGATCCCCGGCGTGGGCGCCTACGTGCTCGACACCCACCTGCGGCCGGTCCCCGCCGGTGTCACCGGCGAGCTGTACCTGGCGGGCGCACAGCTCGCGCTCGGATACCACGCCCGGCCGGGTCTGACCGCCGACCGGTTCGTCGCCAACCCGTTCGCCGACGGCGGGGCGCGCATGTACCGCACCGGCGACCTCGTGCGCCGCGACGAGGGCGGTGCGATCGAGTACCTCGGCCGCTCCGACTTCCAGGTCAAGATCCGCGGCTACCGCATCGAACTCACCGAGATCGACGCGGTCCTCGTCCGGCACCCGGACGTCGAGTTCGCCACCACCGTGGGCCGCCCGCTGCCGTCCGGGGAGACCGCGCTCGTCTCCTACGTCGTACCGGCAGGTGCGGCCGCGGACCTCGACACCGGTGCGCTCGTCGAATTCGCGGCCGGCTTCCTGCCCGACTACATGCTGCCGGCGGCAGTCGTCCCCATCCCCGAGGTGCCGCTCAACCCCGTCGGCAAGCTCGACCGCGCGGCCCTTCCCGACCCCGTCTTCGCGGTCCGCGAGTACCGGGCGCCGCAGACCCCGACCGAGCAGGCCGTCGCCGACGTCTTCGCCGACGTCCTCGGCGTCGAGCGAGTCGGCCTCGACGATTCCTTCCTCGACCTCGGTGGCAACTCGCTCGTCGCCACCCGGCTCGTCGCCCGGCTCGGCGCCGTCCTCGACACCCGGGTGCCGGTGCCGCTGGTGTTCGAGGCCCCGACGGTGCAGGCGCTCGCCGACCGGCTCGAGGCGCAGGCCGGTTCCGGGGCCCTGCCGCTCGTCGCCCGCGACCGCCCCGAGCAGGTCCCGTTGTCGCTCGCCCAGCAGCGGATGTGGTTCCTGAACCGCTTCGCGCCCGAGTCGGCGGTCGACAACATCCCCGTCGCGATCCGGCTCGCGGGACACCTCGACGTCGATGCCCTGCAGGGGGCGGTCGCCGACCTCGTCGCCCGGCACGAGTCGCTGCGGACCGTGTATCCGGAGATCGACGGCGACGGCTACCAGGTGGTGCTGCCGGCGGCCGAGGCCGTCCCGGATCTCACGCCCGTCGACGTCGAGATCGAGGACGTTCCCGCCCGGGTCCTCGAACTGGTCGGCACCGGGTTCGACGTCACCGCCGCCGTGCCGTGGCGCGTCGCCCTGCTGCGGATCTCGGCCGAGGAGCACGTACTCGTCTTCGTCGTGCACCACATCTCCGGCGACGGCTTCTCCATGACGCCGCTGGCCCGTGACATCGTCGCCTCCTATCGGGCGCGTACCCGCAACGAGCCGAACCCGTTGCCGCCGTTGTCGGTTCAGTACGCCGACTATGCACTCTGGCAGCGGGAGGTGCTCGGTGACGAGGACGATCCCGAGTCGGTGCTGTCCCGGCAGCTCGCCTACTGGCGCGCGCAGCTCGCGGACCTGCCGGAGGAGCTCGGCCTCCCGGCCGATCGTCCCCGCCCCGCCGTCGCCTCCAATCGCGGTGCCGCCCTTCGCTTCCCGATCGACGAGGAAGTGCACGCCGCGCTCGCCGAGCTGGCCCGCACCCACAACGCGAGTGTGTTCATGGTGGTGCACACCGCGCTGGCCGTGCTGCTGGCCCGCCTGTCCGGCACCGACGACATCGCCGTCGGCACCCCCGTCGCGGGCCGCGGCGAGGCTGCTCTGGACGACGTGATCGGCATGTTCGTCAACACCCTGGTGCTGCGCACCGCCGTCGTGTCCGGTGAGTCGTTCGCCGACCTGCTCGCCCGGGTGCGGGGCACCGACCTCGAGGCATTCGCGAACGCAGACGTGCCGTTCGAATGCCTCGTCGAGGTGCTCGACCCGCCCCGCTCGCAGGCCCGGCACCCGCTGTTCCAGGTGATGCTCACGTTCCAGAACCTGCCGCAGTCCACCCTCGAGCTGCCGGATCTGCGCATCTCCGGCGTCGAATTCGACACGGCGATCGCGAAGTTCGACCTTCAGGTCACCGTCGCCGAGCAGGTCTCGGACCGCGACGCGCCGGGCGGGATGACGGTCGAACTCACCTACGCCACCGACCTTTTCGACGCCCCCACGATGACGTCCTTCGCCGACCGATTCACCCGGATCCTGCGGGGCGTCGCCACGTCCGCCGCCACCCCGATCGGCACGCTGCCGTTCCTCGGCGACGCCGAGGCCGAGCGGATCCTCACCGAGTGGAGCAGCCTCGGACCCGGCGCCCCGGTGCCTGCCGAGGCGACCCTCGTCGACCGCTTCGAGTCCGTCGTCCGCCGCAGCCCCGACGCCCCGGCCGTCACGTTCGCCGGACGCACCCTCACGTTCGCCGAGCTCGACGCGCGGGCCAACCGCCTGGCCCGGCGGCTCGTCGCGGCCGGAGCGGGCCCGGACGAGCTCGTGGCCGTCGCGCTGCCCCGGTCGGCCGACCTGATCGTGGCACTGCTGGCGGTACTCAAGTCGGGTGCCGCGTATCTGCCCATCGACACCACCTATCCCGCCGAGCGGCTGCGGTACATGCTCGAGGACTCCCGGCCGCGCTGCCTCCTCACCGACGCAGGCGGTGTCCTGCCGGACCTCGGCCTGCCACGGGTGCACGTCGAGGACGACGACCCGCACGCGCCGAGCGGGCCGGTCACCGACGCCGAGCGGATCGCGCCGCTGCGCGCGGACAACCGTGCGTACGTCATCTACACCTCCGGCTCGACGGGCCGCCCGAAAGGCGTCGCGGTCACCCACCGCAACGTGCTGACCCTGTTCGCCAACGCCGAACCGCTGTTCGGGTTCGGCTCCGACGACGTGTGGACGCTGTTCCACTCCTACGCGTTCGACTTCACGGTGTGGGAGCTGTGGGGACCGCTCCTGTACGGCGGCCGGCTCGTCGTCGTCGACTACCTCACGTCGCGCTCGCCCGAGCAGTTCCTCGAGCTGCTGCGGGCCGAGCGGGTCACCGTGCTGAACCAGACCCCCTCGGCGTTCCTCCAGCTCGACGAGGCCGACCGGGTGGCGTCGGTGGAGCGCCCCGACGCCGGTCCGCTCGCCCTGCGCTACGTCGTGTTCGGCGGCGAGGCCCTCGACCTCGGCAGGCTCGAGGGCTGGTACGGGCGCCGGCCCGTGGCCCCGACCCTGGTCAACATGTACGGCATCACCGAGACCACGGTCCACGTGTCGTTCCGGGCCCTCGACCGCGGCGACGCCCGCGCCGGTGCCGCCAGCCGGATCGGCCGCTCGCTGCCGGGTCTGCGGCTGCGGGTGCTCGACCGGCTGCTGCAGCCCGTCCCGGTGGGCGTGCCGGGCGAGGTGTACGTCTCGGGCGATCAGCTCTCGCGTGGCTACCTCGGTCGTCCGGGGCTGACCGCCGCCCGGTTCGTCGCCGACCCGTTCGGGTCGGGCCGGCTCTACCGCACCGGCGACGTCGCCCGGTGGAACGCCGACGGTGAGCTCGAGTACGCGGGGCGCAGCGACGCGCAGGTGCAGTTGCGGGGATTCCGCATCGAACTCGGCGAGGTCGAGGCGGCGCTGGTGCGTGCCGACGGGGTGGCCCAGGCGGTCGCGGTGGTCCGCGACGACGGTCTCGGCGATCGGCTGGTCGCATACGTGGTGCCCCGCGCCGGGGAGGACCTCGACGTGGCCCGCGTGCGCGAGCAGCTCGGCGCCTTCCTCACCGGCTACATGGTTCCGGACGTCGTGGTCGTTCTCGACGAGCTGCCCCTCACCGTCAACGGCAAGCTCGACCGGCGCGCCCTGCCGGTGCCCCGGGCGACCACCACCGCGGGCACGCGCCGCGAGCCGGTCACCGACGCCGAACACGTCGTCGCACAGGTCTTCGCCGACGTGCTCGGCGTCGAGGGAGCCGGGGCGGACGACTCGTTCTTCGACCTCGGCGGCAACTCGCTCATCGCGACGCGGGTGATCGCGCGGGTCAACGAGTCGCTGGGAACCGCCCTGGCGATCCGTGAGCTGTTCGAGGCGCCGACGGTGGCCGAACTCGCCGCCCGGGCCGACGCACACGCGGAATCGGTGGCCCGGCCCGCGCTGACCGCCGGGTCCCGCCCCGACCGGGTGCCGCTCTCCCTCGCCCAGCAGCGCATGTGGGTGCTCAACCAGCTCGACCCCGCCTCCGCGAGCTACAACATCCCGCTCGCGATCCGGCTGCGCGGCCGCCTCGACACCGCGGCGCTCACCGCGGCCGTGCGCGACGTGATCGACCGGCACGAGTCGCTGCGCACCCTGTACCCGCAGGACGAGACGGGGCCCTACCAGCGCATCCTCGACGCCGACGCCGTCGTGCCCGCGGTGGTGCCGGTCGAGGCCGCATCCGAGCAGGAGGCGCTCGCCGAGGTCGTCGCCCTCGCTGCCGAAGGGTTCGACGTCTCGTCGCAGGTGCCGGTGCGCGGCCGGATCGTCTCGGTCGGCGCCGACGACCACGTGCTCGCTCTCGTCGTCCACCACATCTCCGCCGACGGTGCGTCGCTGGCGCCGCTGGCGCGGGACCTGATGACCGCGTACGCGGCGCGGTTGTCCGGAGATGCTCCCGCCTGGGCGCCGCTCGAGGTGCAGTACGCCGACTATGCGCTCTGGCAACGCCGGGTCCTCGGCGACGCCGACGACGCGCAGTCCCCGGCCGGTGCCCAGCTCGCCTACTGGCGTTCCCGCCTGACGGGCGTGCCCGAGCTCCTCGATCTGCCCACGGACCGGCCGCGGCCGCCGCAGCCGTCGCTGCGCGGCGGCACGGTGGCCGTGCAGGTCGACGAGCAGATCCGGCAGCGGCTCGACGCGCTTGCGCTCGCGCACCGGGCGTCGCTGTTCATGGTGGTCCACGCGGCCCTCGCGGTGCTGCTGGCCCGCCTCAGCGGCACTCACGACATCGTCGTCGGCACGCCGGTCGCGGGCCGCGGCGACCGGCGCCTCGACGACCTGGTCGGGATGTTCGTCAACACCCTTGCGCTGCGTACGGACGTGGACCCGGCGGCGTCCTTCGCCGAGTTGCTCGACCGGGCCCGCGCGGTCGACCTCGAGGCGTTCGGTCACGCCGACGTGCCGTTCGAGCGGGTGGTCGACGACGTGGTCGCCGCGCGCTCCCCGGCCCGGCATCCGGTCTTCCAGACGGTGCTGTCGTTCCAGAACACCGAGGCAGCGCGGCTCGAACTGCCGGATCTCACCGTCGAGGCGCTCGACGGCGGCGAACTCGCCGCCAAGTTCGACCTGCAGGTGACGGTCGATCCGCGCGAGCACCCGGGCGGGACGGCCGCCGGCATGCACGTCGGGTTCACCTATGCCGTGGACCTGTTCGACGCCGGCACCGTCGCCACCTTCGCCGAACGTTTCCTGACCGTCCTGCGCGCCGTCGCGGAGAGCCCTCGGGCCGTGGTCGGAGACATCGACATCCGGACCGAGACCGAGCGCTCGGCGCCCGCCGACATCGAGCCCGAGCCGGTGGCGGCCCCCGACCGGGTCGAGCGGACCGTGCCGCAGGAGTGGCAGGTCGCGGTGGAGTCCGACCCGGAGGCCCCGGCGTTCGTCGCGGACGGTGCCGAGGTCACCTATCTCGAGCTCGAGCGCCGGTCGTCGCAGTGGGCCCGGTATCTCATCGCCCAGGGTGTCGGGCCCGGCGACGGTGTCGCGGTCGCCGCGCCGGCCGGGCCGGAACTGGTCATCGCGCTCTGGGCGATCACCAAGGCGGGCGCCGCGATCGTGCCTGCTGTCTCCGGCTCCACGGCCGCGCAGACACCCGGGCTCGGGTTGGCGACGCACGGGGCGGACGTCCGGCCCTCCGCCGCTGCGCGCTGGCTGTACCTCGACGAGCCGGCGACGGTGGCCACCGTGGCGGCGCTGTCCGCCCGTCCGGTCGACTACTCGGAGCGGGTCCGGGTCCTGCAGCCGCAGCACCCCGCGCTGTGGGTGGCCGGCCGTGTGGTCGACCACGGCGAACTGGTCGCCCTCGCCCGCGGCGGAGGGGCGGCGGGGAAGCTGGACTACGAGTCACGGTTGCTGGTGTGCGACGGTACGGCGGAGCAGTGGCGCGTCTTCGCGATCCTGGCGGCCGGGATCGCCGGTGCGGTGGTGGTGGTGCCAGAGCCGGACGCCGACCTCGCCGCCGTGGTGACCGACGAGTGGGTGACCCACGCGTTCGTCGCGTCGTCGCAGGTAGAAGCATTGAACGACGCGCCGGCCGAGGACCTTCGGGTCGTGGTCGTCACCGACCGCGACGAGGTTCCCGCGGGGTCCGCCGCAGCGGGTGACGAGTGGGCGACAGTGGCCGCCGTCGACCCGTGGAGTATGCGGAACTGAATACCGGCCGGTAGATTGCCTGCGGGCGGGACGAGTTCTCCATTCTCTTCCCGCGCGTGGAAGGAGCTGTTCCGTAGTGCAACGCAGGAGCCCGGTCCGGGCAGAGCGAGGTCCGGGCGCGTGAGGCGGGAGTCGGGGGTGCGGCGCCGGGAACCAGGCCGTTCGCGTAGCCGGGCCGCGCGCGTGGCACCGCTGCCGACTCTGCTGACGTCTGCGGTGGAACAGCGCGGCGACCACCCGGCGGTGGTGTGCGCCGCCGGGGGCGGCTCCCTGTCGTACCGGGAACTGGACGAGACGTCGTCGCGGTGGGCACGGTGGCTGATCGGTCGCGGCGTCGGGCCGGGGGATGCGGTCGCGGTGGCGATACCTCGTTCCCTGGAGTCGGTGCTCGCGCTGTGGGCGGTGGCGAAGTCGGGGGCGACGTTCGTCCCCGTCGATCCGCGCTACCCGTTCGAGCGGGTGGAGTTCATGCTGGCCGACTCCGGCGCGGCCCTGTGCCTGACGGTGAACGACTTCTCCGCCGCCGTGCCCGCCGGGGTCGAACAGGTGCGGCTCGACGACGCGGCGACGGCCGGGCAGGTCCGACAGTTGCCCGGGCATCCGATCTCGTACGCCGACCGGACACGCGCGCTCGAGGGCCTCGACATCGCGTGGATGATCTACACGTCCGGCTCCACGGGCCGCCCCAAGGGGGTGGCGGTCACGCACGCCGGCATCGCCGGCGTGATCTCCGCCGAGCGCGGGCACTACGAGGTCGATGCGGACGCGCGGGTGCTGCACGTGTGCTCGCCGAGCTTCGACGTCTCCCTGCTCGAGTTGCTGACCGGATTCTCCGCGGGTGCGACGGTCGTGGTGGCGCCGGCATCGGTGGGCGGCGGCGCCGACCTGGCCGACGTCCTGGCTGCCGCTGCGGTGACGCACGTGTTCATCACCCCGGCGGCGCTGAGCTCGGTGGATCCCGCGGGGCTGACGGACCTGCGGGTCGTGGTGGCAGCCGGGGAGGCGTTCGGACCGGAACTGGTGAACCGCTGGTCGGCTCCCGGCCGGCGGTTCTTCAACGCGTACGGGCCTACGGAGGCGACGATCCTGGCCACCAGCAGCGCGCCGCTGGTGACCGGCGAGCCGATCACGATCGGCACCCCGATCCCGGGTGTGGGAGCGTACGTCCTCGACGGCCGGTTGCGGCCGGTGCCGCCGGGGGTGGTCGGTGAGCTGTATCTGGCCGGCGCTCAGGTCGCGCGCGGCTACCACCGTCGACCGGGGCTGACGGCGGAGCGGTTCGTGGCCGATCCGTTCGGGTCGGATCCGGGAACCCGGATGTACCGGACGGGGGACCTGGTCCGCCGCGCGGCCGACGGTCCGATCGAGTACCTCGGGCGCAGCGATTTCCAGGTCAAGATCCGCGGGTTCCGGGTGGAACTGGGAGAGATCGACGCCGCGCTGACGGCGCGGCCCGACATCGAGTTCGCGGCGACCCTCGGGAAGGTGCTGCCGTCCGGGGAGGCGGCACTGGTCTCGTACGTGCTGCCGGCGGCCGGAACCCGGCTGGAGGTGCCGGCGGTGCTCGCCGGGCTGGCCGAGACGTTGCCCGCCCACATGGTGCCTGCCCTGGTGACGGTGCTCGACGCGGTGCCGCTCACGCCGGTGGGCAAGCTCGATCGGGCGGCGCTGCCCGAACCGGTGTTCGCCCAACGGGAATACCGGGCGCCGCGCACCCCGGTCGAGGAGACCGTCGCGTCGGTGTTCGCCGAGGTGCTCGGCCGCGAGCGCGTCGGACTGGACGATTCCTTCCTCGAGCTGGGTGGGAATTCCCTGCTGGCGACCCGGTTGGTGGCGCGCCTGGGCGCCGCCCTGGAGACCCGGGTGCCGGTGCCGGTGGTGTTCGCGGCGCCGACCGTGGCCGCGTTGGCGGCGCACCTGGAGTCGGGTAGCCTTGCGGCCCAGTCGGTTCCGTTGACGCCGCGGGAGCGTCCGGACCACGTGCCGCTGTCGTTCGCGCAGCAGCGGATGTGGTTCCTCAATCGGTTCGATCCGACCTCCGCGGCCGACAACATCCCGGTGGCGATCCGGCTGACGGGCCGACTCGACGTCGGTGCCCTGCGAGAGTCCGTGTACGACATCGCAACCCGGCACGAGGTCCTGCGGACCCGGTATCCGGAGCGGGACGGGCTGCCGTACCAGGCGATCGTTCCCGTCGCCGGGTACACGCCCGACTGGGTGTCGGAGTCGGTGCGGCCGACGGATCTGGCGGACCGGATCGCCGACGCGGTGGCCACCGGTTTCGACGTGACCGCCGAAGTGCCGTTCCGGGTGCGGCTGTTCCGCGTCGCGGACGACGAGCACGTGCTCGTGTTCGTGGCACACCACATCAGCGCCGACGGTTGGTCGATGGCGCCGCTGACCCGAGATCTGATGACCGCGTATGCCGCGCGTGCCGCCGGCGGGGAACCCGGATGGGAGCCGCTGCCGCTGCAGTACGCGGACTTCGCGCTGTGGCAGCGCGAGGCGCTCGGATCGGAGGGGGACGCCGGCAGTCCACTCGCGGCGCAGGCGCGGTACTGGCAGCGGGTCCTCGCGGATCTGCCCGAGGAGTTGCACCTGCCGACCGACCGCGCCCGCCCCCCGGTGCAGTCCTTCGCCGGCGGCCGGATCGCCTTCGCCATCGATGCTCCGACGCATCGGCGGGCCGCGGAACTGGCGCGGCAGAACGGGTCGACCCTGTTCATGGTCCTGCACACCGCACTCGCGGTGTTCCTCGCCCGGATGTCGTCGTCGCACGACATCGCCGTGGGTACCGCGGTCGCCGGCCGCGGTGACGCCGCGCTGGACGAGATGGTCGGCATGTTCGTCAACACCCTGGTGTTGCGGACCCGGATCGATCCCGGTTCCGGGTTCGCGGACCACCTCGCACGAGTCCGCGACAGCGACCTCGAGGCGTTCGCCCACGCGGAGATCCCCTTCGAGCGGGTGGTGGAACTGCTCGCGCCGGAGCGTTCGACCGCGCGGCACCCGCTGTTCCAGGTGGCCCTCGCACTCGAGAACCTGCCCCCGGCGGGGCTCGAGCTGCCGGGCCTGAGCCTGGCGGCGGTGCCGTTCGAGGTGACCACCGCGAAGTTCGACCTGTCGCTGACCCTGCGCGAGCACACGGACCTCGACGGGGAACCGGCGGGAATGTCGGCGGAGCTCGTCTTCGCCCGGGATCTGTTCGACGACGAGACGGTGGCCGGATTCGCGCGACGGTTCGTGCGGTTGCTGGCCGGCGCCGTGGCGGAGCCGGCCGTGCCGGTCGGCGACCTCGCGCTCCTCACCGGCGACGAGGCCGCCCGGCTCACGCGGGTCCCGGACGCCGCGCCGGGCGGTGCCCGCACGCTTGCCGAGATCCTGACGGCGGCGGTCTCCCGCAACCCCGAGGCGCCGGCCGTCCGGTACCGGGACCGGACGATCACCTACCGCGAACTCGACGAGTCGTCGTCGCGGCTCGCGCGGGAGCTGGCCGCACGCGGCATCGGCCCCGACGACGTCGTGGCCCTGGCGTTCCCGCGTTCGTACGAGATGGTGCTCGGGGTGTGGGCGGTCGCGAAGGCCGGCGCCGCGCACCTTCCGGTGGACCCGTCCTATCCGGTGGACCGGGTCCGGTACATGCTCGCCGATTCCGGTGCGGCGGTGTGCCTCACCTCCGGCGAATACGCCTCCGCGCTGCCCGGATCCGCGGTCCGGCTGGAACTGGACGATCCCGAGTTCGCGCGGGCCGTCGCGGCACGATCCGCCGCCGGGGTGCCCGAGCG
Source organism: Rhodococcus sp. DMF-1 (assembly GCF_021441945.1). Classification (NCBI taxonomy): domain Bacteria; kingdom Bacillati; phylum Actinomycetota; class Actinomycetes; order Mycobacteriales; family Nocardiaceae; genus Rhodococcus; species Rhodococcus sp. DMF-1. Next base: position 2,659,054 of record NZ_CP090442.1, on the reverse strand, counting down.
CGTACGGCCGCTGTCGGCGCAGCACGCGGCATACGTCATCTACACGTCGGGGTCGACCGGGCAGCCCAAGGGAGTGGTGGTCACCCACGCCGGCCTCGACCCGCTCCTCGAGACCGCCGTGACCCTGTACGGCGTGACGTCGCGGGCGCGCTTCCTGCACGTGTGCTCGCCGAGTTTCGACCCGTCGGTGCTCGAATGGATGGTCGCGTTCTCCCAGGGTGCGACGCTGGTCGTGGTGCCGTCCACGATCGTCGGCGGGCCGGAACTGGCGGAACTGATCCGGGCCGAACGGGTCAGCCACACCATCATCACCCCGGCCGTCCTCGGGACGGTCGATCCGTCGGGCCTCGAGAGCCTCGAGGCCGTATCGGTCGGCGGGGACGTGACCTCGCCGCACCTGCTGGCACGGTGGGCGCCGGGGCGGAAGTACTTCAACGGCTACGGGCCGACCGAGACGACGATCATCTCCTCGTTCGCGCGGCTGCAGCCCGGGCGTCCGGTGACCGTCGGCCGGCCCGTCCCGGGAGTGTCCGCACTGGTGCTCGACTCCCGGCTGCGGCCGGTGCCGACCGGCGTCGTGGGCGAGCTGTACCTGGCCGGGACTGCTCTCGCTCGGGGATACCACCGGCGCAGCGGCCTGTCGGCCGCGCGGTTCGTGGCGAATCCGTTCGGGACGCCGGGCACCCGGATGTACCGGACCGGTGACCTGGTGCGATGGCGCGGCACCGGTGCGGTCGCCGAGCTGGAATACCTCGGGCGCGGCGACTCCCAGGTCAAGCTGCGTGGATTCCGGGTCGAACTCGGCGAGATCGACGCCGCGCTCGAGCGGCATCCGTCGGTCGCGCAGGCGGCGACGGTGCTGCACCCCGATCCGCACGGCGGGGACAGGCTGGTCGGTTACGTCGTCGGCGCCGCCGGCGCCGTGCCCGACCCTGCACACCTGCGCGAGTTGCTCGCCGGGAAGCTGCCGCACCACATGGTGCCCGGCCGTGTCGTCGTGCTCGACGCCCTGCCCCTCACCGGCGGAGGCAAGCTGGACAAGCGGGCACTGCCGGTGCCGCAGCCCGAGTCGACCGAGTACTGCGCCCCGGCGACGGACGACGAGCAGGCGGTCGCAGACGTGTACGGCGCCGTGCTCGGGCTCGAGCGGGTCGGCCGCGCCGACGACTTCTTCGCGCTCGGCGGCAACTCGCTGCTCGCGATGCAGGTCGTCGCGCGGCTCGATGCCGCCCTCGGCGTCCGGGTGCCGGTGCGGACGTTGTTCGAGGCGCCCACGGTGTCGGCCCTGGCGGCGCGGATGGGGGACCCCATCGCCGTCCCGTCCCGGACGCCCCTGCGGCGCCGGCAGCGCCCCGAGCGGATTCCGCTGTCGCTCGCGCAGCGGCGGATGTGGTTCTTCAACCGGTTCGACCCGGACTCCGCCGCCTTCAACATCCCGCTCGTGCTGCGACTGACCGGCGAGCTGGACGTGCCCGCCCTGCAGGCGGCACTGCGCGACCTGCTCGCCCGGCACGAGGCGCTGCGCACCGTCTTCCCCGACTCCGATGCCGGACCGTTCCAGGTGATCGTGCCGGTCGAGGACGTACCGGTCGATCCGGCGCCGCAGGACGTGACCGAGGACGAGCTGCCCTCGCGGATCGCCGCACTCGTCTCCCGCGGCTTCGACGTCACCGCCGCGGTACCCGTCCGGGCGGCCCTGCTGCGCCTCACCGACCGGGACCACGTGCTGGTCGTCGTCGTCCACCACATCGCCGGCGACGGCGGATCCCGGGCCCCGATGGCCCGGGACCTGGCCACCGCGTACCTGGCCCGGAGAGCGGGCGACGAGCCGGCGTGGGAACCCCTGCCCGTCCAGTACGCCGACTACGCACTGTGGCAACAGGATGTGCTGGGATCCGAGGACGACCCCGACTCGCTGCTCTCGCGTCAGATGCACTACTGGACCACGGCGCTGGCGGGCCTGCCGGACCTGCTGGAGCTGCCGACCGACCGCCCGCGGCCCGCCGTGCAGACCGGACGCGGCGCGAGCGTCGACTTCACACTGGACGAGTCGTCGGCCGCCCGGCTCGATCGGCTCTCGCGGGACCACGGGGTGACGTTCTTCATGCTCGTGCACGCCGCGCTCGCGGTCCTGCTGGCCCGCCTGTCCGGTACCGACGACATCCCCGTCGGGGCACAGGTCGCCGGCCGCGGCGAGGAGGCACTGGACGATCTCGTGGGGATGTTCGGCAACACCCTCGTGCTGCGTACCCGGATCGACCCGGACGCCACCTTCGCCGAGATCCTCGCCGCCGTGCGAGAGGTCGACCTCGCCGCGTTCGGCAACCCCGACGTTCCGCTCGAACGTCTCGTGGAGGTCCTCGATCCCGTCCGGTCCACCGCGCATTCGGCGCTGTTCCAGGTGCTGCTCGTGGTGCACAACTTCGCCCGCTCCGAGATCGCACTGCCGGACCTGCAGATCGCGCCGGTCGGAACGCCCCCGGGCGGCGCCAAACTCGACCTCGAGCTCCACCTGACCGAGATGCGCGACGAGCAGGGTCGCCGCGAGGGGATAGCCGGGTCCGTCGTCTACGCCTGTGACCTGTTCGACGAGGGCACCGTGCGGACGTTCGCTGCGAGGCTCGTGTCGATCCTGGAGGTGGCGGCGGCCGATCCGGGCGTTGCGGTCGGCGGCATCGACCTGTGCACGGCGGAGGAACGCGCCCGGCTCGACGAGCTGAACCGGACGGCTGCGCCGCTCGGCGACCGGTCGGTCCTGGACGCGTTCACCCGGCAGGCGCGGCGCACCCCGGACGCGACGGCAGTCGTCTTCGAGGACACCGCGCTGACCTACGCGCAGTTCGCCTCCCGGGTGGACCGGCTCGCACGGCGTCTCGTCGCGTGCGGCGTCGGTCCCGAGCGCCTGGTCGGTGTCCACATGAGCCGATCGGTCGAGATGATGGTCGGCATCTATGCGGTGCTCCGGGCCGGTGGCGGGTACGTGCCGCTCGACCCGGAGCATCCCGCCGAGCGAACGGCGTACGTCCTCGACACCGCCGAGCCGGTGCTGGTACTGACCACGACGCACGACCGGGGCACGCTCCCCGGATCCGTCCCGGTGCTCGTGGTCGACGAATCGGACGTCGCACCGACGCCGGTCACCGAGTTCGCCGACCACGAGCGGCTGGCGCCGCCGCACGAGGCGCACGTCGCCTACGTGCTCTACACCTCCGGGTCGACGGGCCGGCCCAAGGGGGTAGCCGTCACCCACGGCGCCGTCGTCAACCAGATGACCTGGATGCGCGAACGCTACGACTTCGGCGTCGGGGACACGGCTCTGCAGAAGACCCCTGTCACGTTCGACGCGTCGGTGTGGGAGCTGTTCTTCCCGTTGCAGGTCGGTGCACGCCTCGTGATCGCGGCACCGGGAGGCCATCGCGACCCGGACTACCTGGCCCGTCTCTCGCGGCAGTGGGCCGTCGGCATCCTCGAGTTCGTCCCGACGATGCTCGCCCTGTTCCTCGCGGATCCCGACCTCGAACTTCCGGCGACGCTCAGGTATCTGTCCGTCGGTGGCGAGGCGCTGCCCGCCGAGCTCGCGGCACGATTCGCGGAACGCTCGGATGCGCTGCTGGACAACACGTACGGTCCGACCGAGGCGACCGTCACCGCGACCGTGCTGCGGTGCGACGGACGTCGCGGCGATGCCGGCACCGTTCCGATCGGCCACCCGATCCGCAACACCACCGCCTACGTTCTCGACGGGCGGCTGAACCCGGTGCCGATCGGGGTGCCGGGGGAGCTGTATCTCGGTGGGGTGCAACTTGCCCGTGGCTACCACGGCCGACCGGATCTGTCCGCGGAACGGTTCGTCGCGCACCCCGGCGGGGCGCGGATGTACCGCACCGGCGACCGGGTCCGATGGTTGCCGGACGGAACCCTCGAATTCCTGGGCCGCAACGACTTCCAGGTGAAGGTGCGCGGCCTGCGAATCGAGCTGGGGGAGATCGAGGCGGCACTCCTGGCGCAGCCGGAGATCGCGCAGGCCGCCGTGACCGTCCACGACGGGACCCACGGTGCGCAGCTCACCGCGTACGTCGTGCCGGCGGACGGTGCCGCGGTCGACGGTGCCACCGTTCGTGCGGCCGTGGGACGCGTGCTGCCGCGGTACATGGTGCCCGACGTGGTGACCGTGCTCGGGACGCTCCCGCTCACCACCTCCGGGAAGGTGGATCGCCGAGCCCTGCCCGAACCCGTCCCGGCCGTCCGGGAGTTCCGCCCGCCCGCCACCGCGGTCGAAAGGACCGTCGCCTCGGTGATCGGGGAGGTGCTCGGCGCGGAGCGACTCGGTCTCGACGACGACTTCTTCGCGCTCGGCGGGAATTCGCTGATCGCCACGCGCGTCGTCGCCCGGCTCGGGGCGGCGCTGCACGCGTCGGTCCCCGTGCGCGTGATCTTCGAGGCGTCGACGATCGAGTCGCTGGCGGCAGCCGTGGAACGCCGCATCGGGTCCGGCGGCTCGCCCGCCCTGGCCGCCCGGCCGCGTCCGGAACGGATTCCGCTGTCGCCCGCCCAGCAGCGGATGTGGTTCCTCAGCCGGTTCGAGGCGACCGCCGCGGCCTACAACATTCCGATGGCTGTGCGGCTGACCGGGCGACTCGATCGGGCGGCGCTGCAGTCGGCGATCGCCGACGTCGTCGCCCGCCACGAGGTCCTCCGGACCTTCTACCCCGAGGTCGACGGGGTGCCGGTCCAGCAGATACTGCCCGCCGGCGCCGGTGCGCCCGCCCTGGACCCGACGGACGTCGACGAACCGGCACTCCGCGCCGCCGTCCGGTCGGCGGCGGCGACCCGGTTCGATGTCACCAGGTCCGTGCCGGTCCTCGTGCGGCTGTTCCGGTTGTCCCCGGCCGAACACGTCCTGCTCGTCGTGGTGCACCACATCGCAGCGGACGGATACTCCGTGGCGCCGCTCGTCCGTGATCTGGCCCACGCGTACAGCGCGCGCCAGGCGGGCCGCGAACCTGCGTGGCAGCCACTTCCCGTGCAGTACGCGGACTACACCCTGTGGCAGCGGGACCTGTTGGGCAGCGAAACCGACCCGGCGTCGCGTGTCTCCCGCCAGCTCGCCTTCTGGGCCGACGAACTGGCCGGTCTGCCCGACCAGTTGCCGGTGCCCACGACCCGGCCGCGGCCCCCGGTTCAGTCCTACCGGGGCGACCGGGTTCCCGTCACGATCGACGCGGACCTGCACGGCAGGGTGGCGGCACTCGCGGCGGCAACGAGGACGACGCCGTTCACCGTCGTGCACGCCGCCTTCGCGGTGCTGCTGGCCCGGCTGTCCGGCACCGAGGACGTCGCCGTGGGCACCCCGGTGGCCGGCCGAGGCGAGGCAGCCCTCGACGACCTGATCGGGATGTTCGTGAACACCCTCGTGTTCCGGACGCGGGTCGACCCGGCCGCCTCCTTCACTTCGCTGCTCGCGCAGGCCCGGGAGAAGAACCTCCAGGCCCTGGCCCACGCGGACGTCCCGTTCGAACAGCTCGTCGAGGCGCTGGCGCCGGCCCGGTCCATGGCGCGGCATCCGCTGTTCCAGGTGGGCCTGTCGTTCCAGAACCTCGGAGCGGTCGATTTCGAACTCCCCGGCCTGACGGCGGCCCGGGTCGACGTCACAGGGGAGATCGCCCAGTTCGACCTGCACCTGATCGTCGGTGACAGCTACGCGGCGGACGGGACGCCGGCGGGGATCGGCGGGCATCTGTCGTACGCCACCGATCTCTTCGACGGCCACGCGGCGGCGTCCGTCGCGGACCGGTTCGTCCGGATCCTGGGCGAACTGGTCTCGGCTCCCGACCGCGCGGTCGGCGACGCCGATCTCCTCGTCGACGGGGAACGACAGGCGCTGCTCGAGGCCGCGAACGACACCCGCGTCGACAGTCCGGGCGGCGACCGTGCGGGCGGCGACTGTGCGGTCGGCGACTGCTTGCCCGATCTGCTCCGGCGCCAGGTACGCGAACGCCCGGACGAGGTCGCGCTCGTCGGGGACGGGGTGCAGTTGACGTACGGTGAGCTCGGCGACCGCGTCGCCCGGCTGGCCCGCGCGCTGGTGGCGGTGGGTGTCGGGCCGGAGGTCCGGGTCGGTCTGCTGATTCCCGGATCGGTGGAGCTCGTCGTCGCGATGTACGCGGTGTCCGCCGCCGGGGGCGCGTACGTTCCGCTCGATCCGTCGCTTCCGGCCGCACGGCTGGTGCGCATGGTCGCGGCGGCGCGGCCGGCGACGGTGCTCGTGTCCGCGGCATCCGCCGGCGTCGCGAGCGAGGTGGTGCCGGAGCCGGTCCGGGTTCTCGATGTCTCGAGGGTGGATCTGTCGCAGCACTCGGCGGCCCCGGTGACCGACGCGGACAGGACTGCGCCGCTGCATCCCGCGAACCTCGCCTACATCTTGTTCACGTCGGGATCGACGGGTGTGCCCAAGGGCGTGGCGGTGGACCACGGCGCGGTGGTCAACCAGTTGCGTTGGCTGCATGCGGAGTTCGAGTTCGGTCCGGGGGAGGTGACGGTACAGCGGACCGTGGCCACGTTCGACCTGTCGGTGTGGGAGTTCTGGGGCGCCACGACATGCGGCGGCCGGCTGGTGGTTGCCGATCCCGAGTCCCGCCGCGATCCGGACCGCCTGCTCGCGCTCGTCGAACGCGAAGCCGTCACGACGCTGTACCTGGTTCCATCCCTGCTGAGCGCCCTGATCTCTGGTGCAGGCGGAGAGCTGCCCACCTCGGTGCGACGGGTGCTCTCGATCGGGGAGACGCTCCCGGGGGCTGTCGCCGGGGCGTGCCGCCGGTCGAGCCGGGCGGAACTCGTCAACCTGTACGGACCCACCGAGGCGGCCGTGTCGGTCACGGCGCACCGGGTCACGGCGGCGGACGCCGACCAGGTGCCGATCGGGGTGCCCGAGTGGAACACCCGCGTCTATGTACTCGACCGGCGGCTGCGCCCCGTGCCCACCGGAGTGACCGGTGAGCTCTATCTGGCGGGCCGGCAGCTCGCGCGGGGATACAGCGGAAGCCCCGGGGTGACCGCGGACCGGTTCGTTGCCGACCCCTTCGGGGCCGGGGGACGGCTGTACCGCACCGGCGATCTGGCCCGGTGGACCGCTGAGGGAGTCCTCGAGCACGTCGGGCGTGGCGACTCCCAGGTCAAGCTTCGCGGATTCCGGATCGAGCTCGGCGACATCGAGGCCGCGCTGCTGCGCCTGCCCATCGTGTCGGCCGCGGTCGCGACGGTGCATCAGGACGCGGCGACCGGCGCGCGGATCGTCGCGTATGTCGTTGCTGCACAGAACGAATCGGACTTCGATGCGACGTCCCTACGCAGCGAGCTCGCGGACGAACTGCCGAACTACATGGTGCCGGCTTCGATCGTGCGCCTGGACCGGCTCCCCGTCGGGGCGACGGGCAAGGTCGATCGTGGCGCGCTGCCCGTGCCGATGCCCGCGCGGGCGTCCTACCGGGCTGCGGCGACGCCGGTCGAGCGCGCGGTTGCGCAGGTGTTCGCGGACGTCCTCGCCGCGGACCGGGTCGGATCCGACGACGACTTCTTCGTTCTCGGCGGGTCGTCCCTCGTGGCCGTGCGGGTGACCCGTGAGCTCACCCGCCGACTCGATCGTCCGATCCCGCTCGAATGGGTGTTCGCTCATCCGGCGGTGGCCGACCTGGCGGCCCGGATCGAGCGGTCGGCGGACGAGGAGCCGGCGGCAAGCGGAGGCTCCGACTCGGCCCTGGCCGTGCTGCTGCCGCTGCGCGAGGGCGACGAGGGGCGCGATCCGGTGTTCTTCGTGCACCCGGTGATCGGGCTCGCCTGGAGTTTCGCATCGCTCGCCCGGTACGTCGAGCCGGGCCGCCCGGTCTACGGATTGCAGTCCCCGGCACTGTCGGGCGAGTCGGATCTCCCCGATTCGATCGCGTCCTGGGCGGGCCGGTACGTCTCGGAGGTCCGGCGGGTCCACCCGGACGGTCCCTTCCATCTGGTGGGGTGGTCCCTCGGCGGAGTGATCGCGCACGAGATGGCGGTCCAGCTCCAGCGGGCCGGACTCGAGGTCGGTTCGCTCGTGCTCCTCGACTCCTCCCTGCCCGACGCCGTGCGCTCCTCGGTCGATCCGGTCTCGGTGGCGGCAGTGGCCCTGAATGCGAGCCACGGTGGCGGACCCGGTGGGGTCGAGGACGGTCTCGAGGTGCTCGCCGACGACATCGACCCGGATCTGTCGGCGTCCGTCCTGACGAGCATCGAGCGCTCGTTCGATGCGCTCGAGGGGCATGTTCCGGGCCGGTACGAGGGGCGCATGCTGTTCGTCGGCGCCGCGTCGCAGGCCGGGCCGGACGCGGACTCGGGCCGGGACTGGGCGCCCTACGTCGCGGACGAGGTGCATCGGCACGACCTTTCCGTCTCGCACTGGGAGATGACCGGGCCGAGGGCGTGTACTCGTCTCGGACCGCTGTTGGCAGGCTGGACGTCGGACGGTTCCTGCCCGGAATGCGGGTGTGCCGCGCGCTGACTCGTAGGGGTGCGGCATTCCGCGGGCGTGGCCTGCGCGCGCCCGCTGTGTCCGAGGTCACGTCGGACGCCGAAAGTGAATTGTCCAATCGGTGGACGAACCGGGGACGGTGTCGGCACCGGCCGGGTGGCGACCGAGACTGCCGGATCGAATTGCCGGATCGACACGGGCGTCTCCCGCCGTGCGTTCCGCGTCTCTTTCCGAAACCACAGGTGACGGGTCTGCCCCGGCGGGGAGGCGGAGGCTTGCGGGCGCCGCTCACGCGTGGGGCGACTCCGGAACGGCGCTGCGGCGTGCGACGAATCGGGCATCCGCACGGGCCGCGCGGGCACGGCCGGGCGCTGTCCGGAATGCCGGTCTACCTGCCGGTAACTTAGTTACTGGACGTACGAACAGGTGGCACGGTTTGTTTTCGTGTGGAATGGTGACGAAGTGCTCTTGCGCCGGGAATCGTCGGGGTTCCGGTGCGCGAGACGACAGCGAAGCGGCGTCCGCCGGGGAGGGCGGATGTGGCGGCAGTTCGTGCTACCCCGGCGATGAGCGGACCCGGCATGCGCACGCGCACAACGGATCCGGAATTCGGAGGGGACAGCAAGGTGGTCTACCCAACCGTCCGTGGCAAGCTCCGCGCGTCCCGGCGCCGGACGCCCACGACGATGCTGCCGCACCTGCTGTCGGCCGCCGTCGAACGCGACCCCGCAGCGCCCGCCCTCACGGCGGAGGGACACACCCTCACCTACCGGGAGGCCGACGCCGAATCGTCGCGGCTCGCCCGCCTGCTCATTGCGCGGGGCATCGGCCCCGAGGACCGCGTCGCGGTGCTTCTCACCCGCTCGATCCGGTCCGTTCTCGCCGTCTGGGCGGTGGCCAAGGCGGGCGCCGCGTTCGTCCCGGTGGACCCGCTCTATCCAGCCGATCGGGTCCGGTACATGCTGTCGGACTCCGACGCCCGTCTCGCACTCACGGTGGTCGCACACCGGGGGGTCGTGCCCGAGGGGTTCGACACCCTCGTCCTGGACGAGCCCGATACCCGGAGGGAACTCGACGCCTGCCCGGCCGACCCGCTCACCTTCGTCGACCGCGTACGTCCACTGCGCCCCGACCATCCCGCATACGTCATCTACACCTCGGGCTCGACGGGACGGCCGAAAGGGGTGGTGGTCACCCAGGCCGGACTCGCGGACTTCTGTGCCGAGCAGGTCGAGCGCTACCGGCTCACCCCCGCCGCCCGGACCCTGCATTTCGCGTCCCCCAGCTTCGACGCATCGGTGCTCGAACTGTTGCTCGCCGTCGGATCCGGATCGACGATGGTCGTCGCTCCGCCGTCCGTGTACGGCGGCGACGACCTGGCCGAGCTGCTGCGGAGGGAACGGGTCACGCACGCGTTCGTGACGCCGGCCGCCCTCGCCTCGGTCGATCCCACGGGCCTGGACGATCTGGAGACGGTGGTGGTCGGCGGCGAGGCGTGCCCTCCGGACCTGGTGGCGCGCTGGGCGCCCGGCCGCCGGTTCCACAACGGGTACGGCCCCACCGAGACCACGATCATGACCAGCATCTCCGGGCCGCTCGCGCCCGGGGCACCCGTCACCATCGGCAGGCCCGTTCGCGGAGTCGCCGCCCGGATCCTCGACACCCGCCTGCGGCCCGTGCCGGCGGGCACGGCCGGCGAGCTGTACCTGACCGGATCCGGCCTCGCCCGCGGGTATCACGAGCGACCCGGACTGACGGCCACCCGTTTCGTCGCCGCTCCCGGCGGCGCCCGGCGGTACCGCACCGGCGACCTGGTACGGTCCCCGCGTTCGGCACGAGAGGGCATCACGTACCTGGGCCGCAACGACTTCCAGGTCAAGGTGCGTGGCTTCCGCATCGAGCTCGGGGAGATCGACGCGGCGTTCGCCGCGCATCCCACCGTCGACTTCGCCGCCACCGTCGGTCACCGGGGCGCGACGGGGGACACCCGTCTCGTCACGTACGTGCACGCCGCCGCCGGTTCCGCGATCGACGTCGCCGTGCTCACCGCGTCCGTCGCCGAGCGGCTGCCGGCCCACATGATCCCGTCGTCGGTGATCGCGTTGGAGACCATCCCGTTGACGCCCGTGGGCAAGCTCGACCGGGCGGCTCTGCCCGAGCCCGAGATCGCGTCGGCTCCGTACCGGGCGCCGGCCTCCGCCGCGGAGGTGGCCGTGGCGGAGGCGTTCGGCGACGTGCTCGGGGTGCAGCGGGTCTCGGTCCACGACGACTTCTTCGACCTGGGCGGCAACTCGCTGCTCGCCACGCGGGTGATCGGCCGGATCAGGGCAGCGCTCGGCGTCACCGTCTCGGCCGCCGATCTGTTCGACGCCACCACGGTCGAGGCGCTCGCAGCCCGGGCGGCGGCCGCGCCGACGGCCGCGCGCGGCCTGCTGCCGCGGCGCCCGCGCCCCGACCGGATCCCGCTCTCGCCGGCGCAGCAGCGCATGTGGTTCCTCAACCGCCTCGACCCGGACTCGGCGGTGTTCAACATCCCGCTCGCCGTCCGGTTGTCCGGCAGGCTCGACGTCGACGCGATGCGCGCCGCCGTGCGGGACGTCGTCGCGCGACACGAGACGCTCCGGACGGTGTACCCCGAGGTCGACGGCGTCGGTGAGCAGCGCATCCTCGACGTCGGCGACGTCCCGCTCGACCTCGGGCCGGAGGACGCGACCGACTCCGACGCCCCGGCCCGGCTCGCGGCCTTCGCGGGAGGGCGGTTCGACGTCACCGGCGAGGTTCCCGTGCGAGTCCGGCTCTTCCGCCTCGCCGACCACGAGCACGTGCTCGCCGTGGTCCTCCACCACATCGCGGGCGACGGCTCGTCGCTGGGTCCGCTCGTCCGGGACCTCGTCACCGCCTACACCGCGCGCTCGACGGGCCGGGAACCGGCGTGGGAACCGCTGCCCGTCCAGTACGCCGACTACACCCTGTGGCAGCTCGACGCCCTCGGCGACGAGGACGATCCCCGGTCGGGCACGGCCCGGCAGCTGGCCTACTGGCGGCGCGCCCTCGACGGCATCCCCGAACACCTCGAGCTCGCCACCGACCGGCCCCGGCCTCCCGTCGTCGGTCATGCGGGGGACCGGGTCTCGGCGCACGTCGACGAGACCACCTACGACGCGATCAGCGCACTCGCCCGCGAGCGCGGCGTGACACCCTTCATGGTGCTGCACGCCGTCCTCGCGGTGCTGCTGGCGCGCGTGTCGAACACGCACGACGTCGTCGTCGGCACGCCCGTCGCGGGGCGCACGGCCCCCGAACTCGACGGGCTGATCGGCATGTTCGTCAACATGCTCGCCCTGCGGACCGACGTCGACGCCGCCGACTCGTTCGCGACACTGCTCGAGCAGGTCCGCGACACCGACCTGCACGCGTTCGCGCACGCCGACGTCCCCTTCGAACGCCTCGTGGAGGTGCTCGATCCGGTCCGGTCCACCGCACGCCACCCGATCTTCCAGGTCGGGTTCTCCTACCAGAACTTCGCCCGGGAAGCCCTCGAGCTGCCGGGCCTGCGGATCACTCCGGTCGAGAGCGATTCGTACGCAGCGCGTTTCGATCTGCACGTCACGGTGGTCGATCACGCCGTGGGCGGCGGCCCGGGCGGTTTCGACATCGAATTCGGTTACGCCACCGACCTGTTCGACGCACCGTCGGTCCGGCGTCTGCTCGCGCGGTATCTGCGGATACTCCGGGCGGTCGTCGACGACCCCGCTGCCGTCGTCGGCGACATCGACCTGCACGACTCTGCGGAACTGGCCGAGATGATGCGGGCATGGGAAGCCGAACAGGCCGACCTCTCCGCGGGCCGGACCCTCGTCGACCTGTTCGACGAGCAGGTCGCGGCCACCCCGGACGCCCCCGCCCTCGTGTTCCGCGGCGGCACCCTCACGTATCGGGACTTCGACGCGCGCGTCAACCGGCTCGCCCGTCACCTCGTGACCCAGGGTGTGGGGCCCGAATCCACAGTGGCTCTCTGTATCCGGCGTTCGGTCGACCTCGTGGTGGCGATGTACGCCGTCGCCAAGGCCGGCGGCGCCTACCTGCCGCTGGACCCCGACCACCCCGCGGCCCGCAACCGGTACATCCTCGACGCGGCGGCCCCGCAGTGCGTGCTGTCGACCACCGCCGACCGGGTCGACGCCCTGGCGGGCCGGAGGGTGCTCGACGTCGACCGCCTCGACGTGGGCGACCTCGATCCCGCGCCGCTCGCCGACACCGACCGGCGTGCGCCGCTGCGCGCCGCGAACACGGCGTACGTCATCTACACCTCCGGATCGACCGGACGCCCGAAGGGCGTGGCCGTGCCGCACGAGGCGATCGTCAACCAGATCGCCTGGAAGCGGGCGCACTACGATCTCGGTCCCGACGACGCGGTCCTGCTCAAGACGGCCGCGACCTTCGACCTGTCGGTGTGGGAGTTCTGGTCCGCACTCACGTGCGGCGCCCGGCTGGTGATCGCCGCCCACGACGGGCACCGCGACCCGTCCTACCTCAACGACCTGATCCGCCGCGAGAAGGTCACGATCCTGCACGTGGTGCCGTCGATGCTCGAGGCGCTGCTCGAGGACTCGGCCGGCACGCTGCCCGGCACCCTGCGCCGCGTCCTCGCCATCGGCGAGGTACTGCCCGCCCCGACGGCGCGACGCACGCTCGGCGCCTCGAAGGCGGACCTGGTGAACCTGTACGGCCCGACGGAAGCCGCGGTCTCGGTGACCGCGCACGCGGTCACCGCCCCGACGCACACCTCCGTGCCCATCGGCGATCCCGTCCCCAACACCCAGACGTTCGTCCTCGACGAACGGATGCATCCCGTGCCGCCGGGCGTGGCCGGTGAGCTGTACCTCGCCGGCGTGCAGCTCGCCCGCGGATACCTGGGCCGTCCCGGCCTGACCGCCGAGCGGTTCGTCGCCAACCCCTTCGGTGCGCCCGGCACCCGCCTCTACCGCACCGGGGACGTGGTGCGCTGGCGCATCGACGGCGACGACCCCGGCCGCGGCACCCTGGAGTATCTCGAGCGCGCCGACTTCCAGGTCAAGGTGCACGGGTTCCGGATCGAGCTCGGCGAGATCGAGGCCGCGCTGCGCGCCCAGCCGTCGGTCCGCGACGCCGCGGTCGCCGTCCACGGCGGGGACCGGCTGGTGGCCTTCGTGGTTCCGGCCGCCGGGCGGATCGACGTGGCCCGCCTCCGCGCGGCGCTCGCCGAGACCCTGCCCTCCTACATGGTGCCCGCCGGCGTCGTCACCCTCGATGCGCTACCGCTGAACCCGCACGGCAAGCTCGACCGTGCGGCGCTCCCCGAGCCGGTGATCGCCCCGCGGCACCACCGCCCGCCGCGCACTCCGCTCGAGACGGAGGTCGCCGCCGCCTACCGCGAGGTTCTCGGGCCGGCGGGGGACGCCGGCGGGTTCCGAGTCGGTCTCGACGACGACTTCTTCGACCTCGGCGGCACGTCGCTGAGCGCGGTGCGGGTGATCGCCCGGCTGCGCGAACGCACGAACCTGCCGGTGTCGTTGCAGTGGATGTTCCTCACCCCGACCGTCGCAGCCCTCGCCGCCCGGATCGAGGGATCCGCCGGCGACCCGGGTGATCACACCGCCGGGTTCGACGCGGTGCTGACGTTGCGCCCGGGCGGTGCCGCCGAGCCGGTGTTCTGCATCCATCCGGTGATCGGTCTGTCGTGGAGCTTCGCGGGCCTGGCCCGCCACCTCGACCCCGAGCGGCCCCTCTACGGTCTGCAGTCGCCGGCCCTGAGCGACGACGAACCGCTGCCCGAGAGCATCGACGCGTGGGCCGCGGGGTACGTGGAGCGGATCCGGCGGATCCAGCCCGCCGGCCCCTATCATCTGGTCGGCTGGTCGCTCGGCGGCATCATCGCCCACGCCGCCGCGGTCCGGCTGCGGGCGGACGGCCACGAGGTCGCCACCCTCGCCCTGCTCGACGCGCACCCACCGGGTGCCCCCACCGAGACGGTCCCGTCCGCGGTCACCGTCGCCGACCTGCTCGGCGCGATCGGAACCGACGTCGGGGCCGGCCTCGACCCGGCGCAGTTCACTCCCGAGCAGGCACTGGAACTGGTCGCCGACCTGCCGGCCCCGTTCGACGCGCTGACCCTGCCCCGCCTCGAGCGCATCTTCGAAGGCGTGCGCCGGTCCTACCGGCTGCTCGCGGAGCACCGGCCCGCCCGCTTCGACGGGGACCTGCTGTTCTTCGCCGCGGGCGAGGACGGAACCTCGGCTGCCCGCGCCCCGCAGTGGCGGACGCATGTCGCCGGCACGCTGGCGGTCGAATCGGTCCAGGCCACCCACTGGAAGATGACGTCGCAGGAGGCCCTCGCCCGGATCGGTCCCGTGCTCGACCGCTGGATCGGGGGTGCCCGCTGACCCGTACCGCTCGTCGTCCTCCCGGTGGACGCGGAGTGTGATCCGCGCCCGACCTCCCGGTTTCGACCGTAACGAAGCCCCGGACACCCCGATGGTCTAATGGGGCTGGCGCGTGCCGCCCTGCACTGTCGTGTGCAGGGGGCGACGGCCGGGACGAAGAGGGATACGCGAGGTGGATGATGCTGGGTGTGCACGCGCAGGACGACCGGCGACGGAGCACGCGGGGATGAGTGTCGACGGTTCGGGGGACCGACGGCCGGACGACTCACGAGGCCGCCGGCCGGCCCGGCAGCGACCCAGCCGCAGGCGCGGACCCCGCGCCGCCCTTCTGCCCCAGCTCCTGGCAGCAGCAGTCGAGCGTGATCCCGCCGCGGCCGCGGTGGTGTTCGAGGACCGCACCCTGAGCTACGGCGAGCTCGACTCGGCCTCCTCCCGCCTGGCGCGACTGCTCATCCGGCGCGGGATCGGACCGGAGGACGTGGTCGCCGTCGCGTCGACCCGGTCGATCGAGTCGGTGCTGTCGGTGTGGGCCGTCGCCAAGGCCGGCGCGGCGTTCGTGCCCGTCGATCCCAACTACCCGGAGGACCGGGTCCGGCACATGATCGACGACTCGGGAGCCCGCGCCGGACTGACCCTCACCGCCTCGGTACCGGACCTGCCCGGCTCGGTGCCCTGGATCGCCCTCGATTCCACCGAGACCCGCGCCGCCCTCGCCGAACAGTCCGCGGCACCCGTCGCGCTCGACGACCGGGTCCGGACGCTGCGGGCGGAGCACCCCGCGTACGTGATCTACACCTCCGGTTCCACGGGCCGGCCCAAGGGCGTGGTCGTCACCCACACCGGACTGGAGGGCTTCTGCGCCGAACAGGTCGAGCGCTACGCGCTGACCCCGGCCTCGCGCACCCTGCACTTCGCGTCCCCCAGCTTCGACGCGTCCGTCCTCGAGTTGCTGCTCGCCGTCGGTGCGGGCTCCACCATGGTCATCGCCCCACCGTCCGTGTACGGCGGCGAGGACCTCGCGGAGCTGCTGCGCAGCCGGCAGGTCACCCACGCCTTCGTCACGCCCGCGGCGCTGGCGTCCGTCGACCCGGCCGGGCTGGACACCCTCGCGATGGTGGTCGTGGGCGGCGAGGCGTGCCCGCCGGACCTGGTCGCGCGATGGGCACCCGGCCGCCGATTCTTCAACGGCTACGGACCCACCGAGACCACCATCATGACCAACATCTCGCACGCGCTGCAGCCCGGCGAGCAGGTCACGATCGGCCGGGCAATCCGCGGAATGACCGCGCACGTGCTGGACGAGCGACTCAACCCGGTCCCGGCCGGAGTCGTGGGGGAGCTGTATCTCGAAGGCCCCGGCCTCGCCCGCGGCTACCATCGACGCGCCGCGCTGACCGCCGAGCGGTTCGTCGCCGGAGTCGGCGGCACCCGCCTGTACCGGACCGGTGACCTCGTCCGATCGGGCGAGGCCGGGCTGATCTACATGGGGCGCAACGACTTCCAGGTCAAGATCCGCGGATTCCGGATCGAGCTCGGGGAGATCGACGCCGCGCTGGCCGCGCACCCCGATGCCGACTTCGCGGTGACGGTGGGACGGGAGGCCCCCTCCGGGGAGGCCCGGCTGGTGTCGTACGTCCATCCCGTCCCGGGTGCGGACGTCGACCCCGACGCCCTGACCGAGTTCGTCTCCCACCGGCTGCCGGCCCACATGGTGCCGGCCGTGATCGTGCCGCTCGACCGGATCCCGCTGACCCCGGTCGGCAAGCTCGACCGGTCGGCCCTGCCCGAACCGGAATTGCCCACGCACGAATACCGCGCACCCCGTTCCGCCACGGAACAGGCCGTGGCAGAGGTGTTCACCGAGCTGCTCGGCGCCGAACGAGCCGGCCTCGACGACGACTTCTTCGAACTCGGCGGCAACTCCCTCGTCGCCACCCGCGCGGCCGCCCGCCTCGGGGAACGCCTCGCCACCCGGGTCCCCGCGCGGCTGTTGTTCGAGGCGTCCACCGTCGAAGGCCTCGCCGCACTCGTCGAACCCTCCGTCGGGGCGGGCGCGCAGCAACCGCTCGTCGCCGGGCCGCGCCCCGATCCGATCCCGCTGTCGCTGGCTCAGCAGCGGATGTGGTTCCTCAACCGGTTCGATCCGGCGTCGGCCGCGAACAACATCCCCGTCGCGCTGCGCGTCCGCGGGGCACTCGACGTCGATGCCCTGCGGCGGGCCCTCGCCGACGTCGTGGCACGGCACGAGGTGCTGCGCACCGTCTATCCCGAGCACGACGGCATCGGATCGCAACTGATCCTGCCGCCGGAGGAGGCGGCGCACCCGCTCGACCCGGTGCCGACGGCGCCCGACGAGATCGCCGCAGCGGTCGCCCGGCTCGCGACGGCCGGCTTCGACGTCACGTCCGAGGTGCCGCTGCGGGTCGAACTACTGCGGTCGGCCGACGACGAGCACGTCCTCGTCATGGTCGTCCACCACATCGCCGCCGACGGCGCCTCCATCGCCCCCTTCGTGCGGGACCTGGTCACCGCGTACGTCGCACGCAGCGGCGGGGCGGCCCCCGCGTGGGAACCGCTCGCGGTGCAGTACGCCGACTACGCCCTCTGGCAGCGCGCCGTGCTCGGTGACGAGTCCGACCCCGCATCACCGGCGGCGCGGGAGATCGAGTTCTGGCGGGGCGCCCTCGCCGACCTCCCCGACCGTCTCGACCTGCCGACCGACCGGCCTCGGCCGGTGGAGGCCTCGGGCCGCGGCGCCACCGTCGACTTCGAGGTCGACGCCGCCCTGCACGAGGCGGTCGAAGCCGCCGCCCAGGCGACCGGCACGTCCGCGTTCATGGTCGTCCACGCCGCGCTGGCGGTACTGCTGTCGCGCCTGTCGGGCACCGCGGACATCGCGATCGGCACACCCGTCGCCGGCCGCGGCGAGCGCGCACTCGACGATCTCGTCGGCATGTTCGTCAACACCCTCGTGCTGCGCACCCGGGTGGAGCCCGACGCCACGTTCGCCGAACTGCTCGGCCGGGTCAGGGACGTCGACCTCGCGGCATTCGACAACGCGGAGCTGCCGTTCGAGCGGCTCGTGGAGGTGCTCGATCCGGTGCGATCGGCCGGGCACCACCCGCTGTTCCAGGTGGCGCTGTTCTTCCAGAACCTCGACCGCGCCGAGGTGACCCTGCCGGACGTCGAGATCGAATCCGTCGACCTCGGTGGGGCCGTCGCCAAGTTCGATCTGCAGCTGACCGTCTCGCCCCGCGAGGAAGCCGGGAAGCCCGCCGGAATGTCGGCGCAGTTCACCTACGCGACCGACCTTTTCGACGAGTCCACGGTGCAGGGTTTCGCCGGGCGCCTGATCCGTCTGCTCGCAGCCCTCGCCGCGGGCACCGACCGCGTGGTGGGCGACCTCGACCTCCTCGACACCGCCGAGCACCGCGCCCTCGCCGCGGGCAACGACCGTGCCGTGCATCCGGTCCGGGCGGCCGGGTTGCTGGCCGCGTACCGGGACGCCGCTGCCCGTCGCCCGGACGCGGCGGCCGTCGTCTTCGGCGACGAGACGCTCACCTACGCACAGTTCGACGCGCGCGTCAACCGGCTCGCCCGGTATCTCGTCGGTCTCGGTGTCGGACCCGAAACCCTTGTGGCACTGGCTATCCGGCGTTCAATCGACCTCCCGGTCGCGATCTACGCGGTCGTCGCGGCGGGCGGCGCCTACGTCCCGCTCGATCCCGACCACCCGGCCGACCGCATCGGGCACATCCTGTCCACTGCGCAACCGGTGTGCGTCCTGAGCACCCGCGCGGACGCGGCGGACCTGCCCGGCACGGTCGCCCCCGTCCTGGTCGACGACCTCGACCTGCGGGGCTACGCGCCCGACCCGATCCGGGACGACGAGCTGGCCGGCCCGATCCGTCCCGGCACCCCCGCCTACGTGATCTTCACGTCCGGCTCCACGGGACGCCCCAAGGGTGTGTGCGTCTCACACGAGGCCATCGTCAACCAGCTCGAGTGGATGGCCCACGAGTACGAGATCGCCGCCGGCGACGTCTATCTGCAGAAGACCGCCACCACCTTCGACGTGTCGCTGTGGGGCTGGTTCCTGCCCCTGCGCGCCGGCGCCGCCCTCGTCGTCGCCACCCACGACGGTCACCGCGACCCCGTGTACGTCGCCGAGACGATCGCGCGGCACGGAGTGACGCTGACGGACTTCGTGCCGTCGATGCTGAGCGTGTTCGCCGCGCATGCGCCAGCCGGTACCTGCTCGACGCTGCGGCACGTGTTCGTGATCGGCGAAGCCCTCCCGCCCGAGACCGTCGACGCCTTCCGTCGCGTCTGCGCTGCCGCGGTGCACAATCTGTACGGCCCCACCGAGGCCGCGGTCTCGGTGACGTACTGGCCCGCCGGCGACGAGCAGCAGAGCGTGCCCATCGGCGTGCCCGAGTGGAACGTGCGCGTCTACGTCCTCGACGGCCGGCTGCATCCGGTGCCGGTCGGTGTGCCCGGCGAGCTGTACCTCGCCGGAGTGCAACTCGCGCGCGGCTACGTGGGCCGGCCGGACCTCACCGCGGATCGCTTCGTCGCCGACCCGCTCGGTGCCCCCGGCGCTCGCATGTACCGCACCGGTGACCTCGTCCGGTGGCGCCGCACCGCGAGCGGTGAGCAGGTTCTCGACTACATCGGTCGTACCGATTTCCAGGTCAAGTTCCGTGGTCAGCGGATCGAGCTGGGGGAGATCGAGTCGGCGTTGCTCGCCCAGCCCACGGTCGGCCAGGCGGTCGCACTCGTCGTCCCCACCGTCACCGGTGAGCAGTTGGTCGGGTATGTGGTCCCCGCGCCGGGTGCGACGGTCGAGACCGCACAGCTGCTCGGCGCAGTCGCCGAGACCCTCCCCGCGTACATGGTGCCCTCGGCGCTTGTCGTGCTGGATGCCTTCCCCCTCAACGCGAGCGGCAAGCTGGATCGTAAGGCGTTGCCGGAGCCGGTGTTCGAGACCCGTGGCTTCCGCGGTCCGCGCACACCCGTCGAGGAGATCGTCGCGGGCGTCTTCGCCGACGTGCTCGGCCTCGACCGCGTCGGGTTGGACGACGACTTCTTCGCGCTGGGTGGCAACTCGCTCGTCGCGACCCAGGTCGCGGCGCGGCTCGGTGCGGCACTCGACACCAAGGTGGCGGTCCGCGTGCTGTTCGAGACCCCCGGGGTGGAGGCGCTCGCGACCCGGCTCGAATCCGAGTTCGGCCGGACCCGACGCGTCGCCCTGCGCGCGCGGCCGCGGCCGGAGATCATCCCGCTGTCCCTCGCCCAGCAGCGCATGTGGTTCCTCAACCGCTTCGACCCCGATTCCGCGGTGAACAACCTTCCGCTGGCCATCCGGCTCCGGGGGAACCTCGACGTCGAGGCGTTGCGGGCGGCGATCGACGACGTGGTGTTCCGGCACGAATCGCTGCGCACGGTGTATCCGGAGGTCGACGGGGTACCGCGCCAGGTCGTACTGCCCACGGCGGATCCGGCCGCCGGACTGGAGCCGGAGCCGGTGAGCGAGACCGGCCTCGCTGCCGCGGTCGCCGCCGAGATCGGTGCCGGGTTCGACGTGACGACCGGGGTCCCGTTGCGCCTGAAGCTGTTCCGGCTGTCCAGTCGGGAACATGTGCTCGTCGTCGTGCTGCATCACATCAGCGGTGACGGATTCTCGATGGGGCCGCTGACGCGCGACGTGATGCTCGCGTATGCCGCCCGGGCCGCCGGCCGGGAACCCGACTGGGCGCCGCCGGCGATCCAGTACGCGGACTACGCGCTGTGGCAGCGGGAGGTTCTCGGCGCCGAGGACGATCCCCGCTCGGTGCTCGCGCAGCAACTCGGCTACTGGCGCGGAACGCTGTCGGGCATCCCGGACCAGCTGGACCTGCCCACGGACCGGCCCCGCCCGCCCGTCGCGTCGAATCGAGGTGCCCTGACCGGCTTCTCCATCGACGCCGGCACGCACGCGGCGCTGGCGGCGCTCGCCCGGGCGCACGGCGTCACGCTGTTCATGGTGGTCCACGCGGCGCTGGCCACCGTGCTCGCGCGGCTGTCCGGCACCGAGGACATCGTGATCGGTACGCCCGTCGCCGGGCGGGGCGAGGCCGAACTGGACGACGTCATCGGCATGTTCGTCAACACCCTGGTGCTGCGCACGCCGGTCGGGCCCGGCGACACGTTCGCCGCGCTGCTCGGGCGCGTCCGTGAGACCGACCTGGAGGCATTCGGGCATGCCGACGTGCCGTTCGAGCGCATCGTCGAGGTCCTCGATCCGGAGCGGTCCCAGGCGCGGCACCCGCTGTTCCAGATCGCGCTCAGCTTCCAGAACCTGGCGCGCACCCGCCTCGAACTGCCGGGACTGACCGTCGAACCGGTCGACTTCGACGTCGATCAGGCGAAGTTCGATCTGCAGGTGACCGTCTCGGACGTGGTCACCGAGGACGGCGAGCCGGACGGGCTGTCCGTGGCGTTGACCTATGCGACCGATCTGTTCGACGTCGGCACCATGGAGTCCTTCGCCCAGCGGTTCACCCGCGTCCTCACGGCGGTAGCCGCCGACCCGGCCACCGTGGTCGGGGACATCCCGCTCCTGCCGGACGAGGAACGCGCCACCGTGCTCGAGGCATGGAATTCGCCGGGCACTCGAGCCGCCGACGGGACTCTCGTCGGCCGGTTCCAGGCGCAGGCCCACCGGACCCCCGACGCGGTCGCCGTCACCGCCGGTGACCGCAACCTGACCTACGGGGAGCTGGCGTCGCGCGTGAACCGCCTCGCCCGCACCCTGATCGACCGGGGGGTACGACCGGACACCCTCGTGGCCGTGGCGCTCCCACGCACCGAGGAACTCGTCGTCGGGCTCCTCGCCGTGCTGCAGGCCGGCGGCGCCTACCTGCCGCTGGACCTGACGTATCCGGCCGACCGCCTCGAGTTCATGCTCCGCGACGCCGCCCCCGTCTGCGTGCTCGTCTCGGGCACCGACCGGGAAGCATTGCCCGACAGTGCTGTCGAGGCGATCGACGTGTCGGCTCTCGAGTTGTCCGCGATCTCGGACGCGCCGGTCGGCGACGACGAACGACAGGCCCCGCTACGCGGCGACAACCTCGCGTACGTCATCTACACGTCCGGTTCCACCGGCCGCCCCAAGGGCGTGCAGGTGCCGCACCGGACGGTACTGGAACTGTTCGAGAACACCTGGCCCGCATTCGAGTTCGGCGAGCACGACGTGTGGACCATGTTCCACTCCTACGCGTTCGACTTCTCCGTGTGGGAGTTGTGGGGACCGCTGCTCCACGGCGGCCGGCTCGTCGTCGTCGATCACTACACCTCGCGCTCGCCCGAGGACTTCCGCGCCCTGCTGGCCCGGGAGCAGGTGACCGTGCTCAACCAGACACCGTCGGCGTTCTACCAGCTCGCCGAGGCGGACCGCGCGGCGGCGGAAGGCGGCGGGGAGTCCGGCCTCCCGGCGCTGCGGTACGTGATCTTCGGCGGTGAGGCACTCGATCTGCGGCAGCTCGCCGGCTGGTACACCCGGCACGCCGAGGATGCGCCGCGGTTGGTCAACATGTACGGCATCACCGAGACCACCGTGCACGTCTCGCACCTCCCGCTCTCCGCGGCCGACACGACACTCGCCGCGAGCGTGATCGGCCGCGGCATCCCGGGCCTGGGCATCTATGTCCTCGACGCGCGCCTGCAGCCCGTCCCGGTCGGCGTGCCGGGGGAGATGTACGTGCGCGGGGCGCAGCTCACGCGCGGGTACCTGGGACGCGCCGACCTCACCTCCGGCCGATTCGTCGCCGATCCGTTCGGCGCTCCCGGCACCCGCATGTACCGGACCGGTGACATCGCCCGCTGGAACGCGCACGGCATGCTCGAGTACGCCGGGCGCAGCGACTCGCAAGTCCAGCTGCGCGGATTCCGCATCGAACTCGGGGAGATCGAGGCTGCTCTCACCGGGGTCGACGGTGTGGCACAGGCCGTCGCGGTCGTACGCACCGACGAGCGCACCGGCGACCGTCTCGTCGGCTACGTGGTGCCGCGCGCGGGCCGGGACCTCGATCCTGCGGCGGTGCTGGACTCGGTGGCCCGGTTCCTCACCGGCTACATGGTTCCCGACGCGATCGTGATGCTCGAGGCGTTGCCGCTCACCGCCAACGGCAAGCTCGATCGCAAAGCCCTTCCCGCTCCGGTATTCAAGGGTGACAAGAAGTTCCGTGCCCCTGGCACGGCCGCCGAGATCGCGATCGCGGAGGTCTTCGCGGAGGTCCTGGGAGTGGAACGGATCGGCGCCGACGATTCGTTCTTCGCGCTCGGAGGCGACAGCATCGTCTCGATCCAGCTGGTGTCGCGGGCGAAGGCCCGCGGTGTGGTCTTCACCCCCCGCGACGTGTTCGAACGCAAGACCGTGGCCGGGCTCGCCGAGGTCGCGCGCGTCGGTGCGGAGGCGGCGGCCCCCGCGCTGGCCGAGCTTCCCGGCGGCGGCGTCGGCGACATCCCGTTGACGCCGATCGTCCGGTACATGGTCGAACGCGGCGGCCGATTCGATCGTTACACCCAGACGCTCGCGCTGGAACTGCCGGCCGGCATCGACCGCGACGGCGTCGTGGGAACCCTCACGGCCGTCCTCGACCGTCACGACATGCTCCGGGCCCGATTGCGCCGCAACGACTCCGGTGACTGGGAGCTGTCGACCACGCCGCCGGGCAGCGTCGACGTCGATGCGCTCGTCACCCGCGTCGAGGTCGCGGCCGGGACGGACGAACAAGCGCTCGCCGACCTCGCCGCGCGGGCACTCGACGAGGCCGAGTCGCGCCTGCGACCGGCCGAGGGCGTCGTGCTGCAGTTCGTGTGGCTCGACCCGGGCGCGGCGCGCACCGGACGGCTCGTCGTCGTCGCGCACCACCTCGTCGTCGACGGCGTCTCCTGGCGCATCCTGGTCCCGGATCTCGTCACGGCGTGGGCGCAGCTGTCGAACGGTGGGCGGCCCGAGCTCCAGCCGGTCGGCACGTCGTTCCGGCGCTGGGCGCACGCCCTCGCCGAGACCGCGGTCCCGGCCCGTTCGGCCGAGCTCGGGCTGTGGCGCTCGATCGTCGAGGGCCCCGATCCGCTGCTCGGCGCGCGCCCGTTCGATCCAGCGGTCGACCTCGCCTCCACGGTGGACAAGGTGCGGATCCAGGTCGATCCCGCGACGACCGACGCGTTGCTGACGACGTTGCCCGCACGGTTCCACGGCGGCGTCAACGACGCCCTGCTCGCCGCGCTGGCGCTCGCCGTCGCCCGCTGGCGCCGCGACCGGGGCGTCGACGAGCCGTCCGCGCTGGTCCGGCTCGAGGGGCACGGTCGCGAGGAGGAGGTCGTCCCCGGCGCGGACCTCGGCCGCACCGTCGGCTGGTTCACCACCATGTACCCGGTCCGGCTCGATCTGTCCGGTGTGGATCTCGACGACGCGTTCGCCGGGGGCCGCGCCGCGGGCACCGCGATCAAGGCCGTCAAGGAGAACCTGCGCGCCGTACCGGACAAGGGCATCGGCTACGGGTTGCTGCGCTACCTCGACCCTGCCGCCGGAGCCGTGCTCGGGTCGCTGCCCGCCGGGCAGATCAGCTTCAACTATCTCGGCCGGATCGACGCCGGCGAGATCCCCGAAGGTGCTGCGGGGCTCGGCTGGCTGCCGGCCGGCGACCTCGGCGACCTGTCGGGCCGCGACGATGCCGACGCCCCCGCGATGGCCACGATCGACATCAACGCGGTCGTGATCGGCGGCCGGCTCGGAGCGAACATCGGGTATGCGAGTGGCCTCCTCGGCCGCGACGACGTCGAGAAGCTCGCCCAGTTGTGGGTGCGCGCCCTCGAAGCGCTCGCCGCACATGCTGCCCGACCCGATTCGGGCGGCCTGACCCCGTCCGACGTCCCTCTCGTGCATGTGGGCCAGAGCGACCTGGACACCTGGGAGACGCGGTACCCCACCCTGGTCGACGCGTGGCCGCTCGCCCCGCTGCAGTCCGGCCTGCTCTTCCACGCGATGCTCGCCGACGGCCGAGCCGACGTCTACACCACCCAGGTGTTGCTCCACCTCACGGGCCGGGTCGATGTGGCCCGGTTGCGCCGGGCGGCGGAGGCGCTGCTCGAGCGCCATCCCAATCTGCGCACGGCGTTCGTCGCCGGCGAGTCCGGAGAACCGGTACAGCTGGTGCTCGACGACGTCGCCCTGCCGTGGCGCGAGGTCGACTCGCTCGGGGCGGACGGCTCCGAACTGGAGTCGACGGTGCGTGCGGACCAGGACGTCCCGTTCGACATGGCCGCCCCGCCGCTGATCCGCTTCCTCGTGGTGCGGACCGCCCCGGACGCGTGGACGCTGGCCGTCAGCAGCCACCACATCCTGCTCGACGGGTGGTCGATGCCGCTGCTGCTCAAGGACCTGCTCACCCTGTATGCCACCGACGCCGACGCGACGATCCTGCCGCGGGTACCTGCGTATCGCAGCTATCTCGAGTGGTTGGCCACGCGCGACCACGTCCGGTCCCGTCAAGCCTGGGCGGACGCACTGGCGGGCCTCGAGGAGCCGGCCATGCTCGCCGAGGTGCTCGGTGACGGCGAGACGGGAGCCGCGGGCGGCGCGGAGCACCGCGTGGCAGTCGACGCCGACACCACCGCTGCACTGACCGAGTACGCGAGCCGGATCGGCGTCACCGTCAACACCGTCCTCCAGGCGGCCTGGGCCGTGCTGTTGGCGCGGTCGACCGGCCGCGACGACGTGGTGTTCGGAACCACCGTCTCCGGCCGGCCCGCCGGACTCGACGGTGTCGAATCGATGGTCGGGTTGTTCATCAACACGATTCCGGTGCGCGTCCGCCTCGACCCGGACACCACGGTCGACGCGTCGCTGCGTGCCCTGCAGGCAGAGCAGGCGGACCTGCTCGACCACCACCACATCGGGCTCGCGGAGATCCAGCAGCTCGCCGGGACCGGCGCGCTGTTCGACACCCTGCTGGTGTACGAGTCGTACCCGATCGACCGGAGCGGCCTCGAGCAGGCGAGCTCGATCGACGGCATGATCGTCGCCGGCGTGAACACTCGCGATGCGACCCACTATCCGCTCACGGTGGTGGCCACGGTCGAAGAGTCGCTGACCTTCGGGTTCAAGTACCGCAGGGACGTCTTCACGGCGTCCACCGTGCAGGTCCTCGCGCAGCGCTACCTCCGGGTGCTCGGCGGCTTCGTCGCCGGAACTGCCGGGACGACAGGACAGCTCGAGATCCTCGGCGACGCCGAGCGGGACGATCTCGTCCGGCGGACCGGAGGCCCGGCGGAACCTGCCGTGCCGTTGGCCGACCTGCTGTCCGCCGCCGCCCGCGACCCGCAGTCGCCCGCCCTGTCGTACGACGGTCGCGAACTGACCTATGCCGAGCTCGACGCCCGCTCGTCGAGGCTCGCGCGTCTGCTCATCGCGCGCGGCGTCGGACCCGAGGACGTCGTGGCCGTGGGACTGACCCGCTCCTTCGAGTCCGTCGTCTCGGTGTGGGCGGTCGCCAAGACCGGCGCAGCGTACGTTCCCGTCGATCCCAACTACCCCGCAGACCGGGTCCTGCACATGGTCACCGACTCCGGGGCGCGGACCGGCCTGACCGTGGCGGCCGAACGCACTGTCCTGCCCGACACGATCCCGTGGGTGGTGCTCGACGACGATGGGATCGAGTCCGAACTCGACGCGCTGTCGACTGCGCCGGTGACCGACCGCGACCGGCTGCGTCCGCTGCGCGTGGACAATCCCGCCTACGTCATCTACACCTCCGGTTCCACCGGGCTGCCGAAGGGCGTCGTCGTCACCCACACCGGGCTGGCGAACTTCGCCGCAGAACAGCACGAGCGTTACGCCCTCGGCCCGGCGACCCGGGCGCTGCACTTCGCGTCGCCGAGCTTCGACGCGTCGGTGCTCGAACTGCTGCTCGCGGTCGAGCCCGGGGCCACGCTGGTGATCGCGCCGCCCACCGTCTACGGCGGCGCAGACCTGGCGGACCTGCTGCGCCGCGAACGCGTCACCCATGCGTTCGTGACTCCGGCGGCTCTCGCGTCGGTCGACCCCGCGGGTCTCGACGACCTGCGGACCGTCGTGGTCGGCGGCGAGGCCTGCCCACCCGAGCTCGTCGCGCGATGGGCGCCGGGCCGGGCGTTCCACAACGGGTACGGGCCCACCGAGACCACCATCATGACCAACATCAGCGATCCGCTCACCCCCGGCGGTCCGATCACCATCGGCGGGCCGCTCCGGGGCACACGCTCGCTCGTCCTCGACGGCCGGCTCCGTCCCGTGCCGGTCGGGGTGGCGGGTGAGCTGTACCTGTCCGGCGTCCAGTTGGCCCGGGGTTACCACGCCCGGGCATCGCTGACCGCCGCCCGGTTCGTCGCCGACCCGTACGGCACCGGCAACCGTCTCTACCGCACGGGCGATGTCGTGCGATGGACCGAGTCCGGTGAGATCGAGTACGTGGGCCGGTCGGACTTCCAGGTGAAGATCCGCGGCTTCCGGATCGAACTCGGGGAGATCGACGCCGTGCTCCGTCGAGATCCGTCGGTCGACTTCGCCGTCACCGTCGGCCGGACGTCCGAGGCGGGGGTCGTGAGGTTGGTCTCCTACGTGACCGCGCGGCCGTCGGCGACCGTCGACACCGCCGCGTTGCTGGCCTCGGCGGCGAGGGCGCTGCCGGGGCACATGGTGCCGTCGTCGATCGTCGTCCTCGACGACGTGCCTCTCACCCCGGTGGGCAAGCTCGACCGTGAGGCGCTGCCGGAACCGGACACCGCCACCCGCCCGTACCGCGCCCCGGAGACCGAGGTGCAGCGGGTCGTCGCGGACATGTTCGCCGAAGTGCTCGGGCTCGACCGGGTCGGCCTCGACGACGACTTCTTCGAACTCGGGGGCAATTCCCTGGTGGCGACCCAGGTCGTCGCGCGCCTGCGGGATGTCCTCGGGGTGCAGGTGCGGGTGCCGTGGCTGCTCGCGGCACCGACGGTGGCGGCGTTCGCCGCACGTCTCGGAGGCGGCGTCGGAGAGGACGCGGCGCTCGCCGTCGTACTACCGCTGCGCGCCGGTGAGCCCGACGTGACGCCGCTGTTCTGCATCCATCCGATGATCGGCCTGGCGTGGCCCTATGCGGCCCTTGCCGCGCGGCTCGCTCCCGGCCGCCCGGTCTTCGGGCTGCAGACGCCGGCGCTCACGGACCCGGGATTCGTGCCGACGTCGATCGAGGCGCTCGCGCGGCGATATGCCGACGAGATCGTGCGGGTCCGACCCGGCGGCCCCTACCGGCTGGCAGGCTGGTCGCTCGGGGGTGTGCTCGCCCACGCGGTGGCGGTGGAGTTGCAGGCCCGAGGCCTGCGAGTCGAACACCTCGCGATGCTCGACTGCATTCCGCGGATCGACACGGACCGCTTCGGCACGGAATTCGCCGAGAATCTCCGCAGCCTCGGAGTGGACGTGGATCCGGAGGCGCTCCGCGACGGTCTGCCGCCGGAGGCGGCGAGCGCCGTGGCTGCCGCGGTGCCCGCCGAACTGATCGACCTCGACGCGCAGCGAGTACAGCGCATCTTCGCTACCGCGGTGCTCTCCCCGGAGTTGATCAACCGGCACGAGCCGGGACTGTTCGCCGGCGACGTCGCCTTCTTCAGTGCGCGTGACGAACACCCGAGCGAAGCGGATGCGGCGAACCTGTGGGCCCCGCACGTGACCGGCCGGGTCCGGAACCGGTTCGTACCGGGGGCGCACGGCGCGATGATGGATCCCCCCGCACTCGACGTGATCGTGCCGGAGTTGGATCGTGACTCGATCGATGTGACGGATGTGATCGGTGAGGTTTATGACCCGCCGTCCGCAAGGTAACGTTCGTCCGCGTGCTGTCGATTCAGTACATGCTGCGCCGCAGGGCGCACCCCGGTCCGCCGGGGTTCGGGGACGCCCGCCTGCCGGGCCTGAGGAGGTTGACGGAATGAGTGTTGTCGAGTCGCGGAGCCGCGCTCGGAGGATGGGAGCAGCCGCGATCTCGGCGGCGGTACTTGCGCTGCCGCTGTTCACGGGCGCCTCGTTCGCCTCGGCCGACCCGGTGGCCGACACGCTGCAGCCCATCACGGCCGTCACGTCCGAGAACGGGTCGTACATCACCAAGATCGAGAACTACGGTGAGCAGCAGCTGCTCGTCTGGGTGTACTCGGCGTCGATGGACGAGGAGATCCTGCTGGACGTGTGGCGCCCGGCCGACACCAGCAAGCCCGCGCCGACGCTGTACCTGCTCAACGGCGCCGGCGGCGGCGAGGACATGGCCACGTGGCGGGGCCGTACCGACGCGATCGAGTTCTTCAAGGACAAGCACGTCAACGTCGTCTCGCCCGTCGGCGGCATGTTCAGCTACTACACCGACTGGAAGAACCCCGATCCGCAGCTCGGTGTGAACAAGTGGGAGACCTTCCTGACCAAGGAGATTCCGCCGCTGGTCGACGGGGCCCTCGGTACCACCGGAGTCAACGCCGTCGCCGGCATCTCCACCTCGGGCACCTCGGTGTTCCAGCTGCCCATGGCCGCGCCGGGGCTGTACCGGGGTGTCGCTGCCTACAGCGGATGCGCACAGACGTCCGACCCGATCGGCCAGCAGTTCGTCAAGATCACGGTCGAGACGTGGGGCAGCGGCGACACCGAGAACATGTGGGGACCGACGAACGACCCGATGTGGGCGGAGAAGGACCCGTACGTCAACGCCGAGAAGTTGCGCGGGCTCGAGATGTACATTTCCAACGGCAGCGGCCTGCCCGGTCCGCACGACACGCTGACCGGCCCGGAGATCGACGGTGACGCGGGAGTGCTGGCCAACCAGATCGTGGTCGGCGGCGTGATCGAGGCCGCAACCAACTACTGCACCCACAACCTGAAGAACCGGCTCGACAGCCTGGGCATCCCCGCGACCTACAACTTCCGCGAGTCCGGAACCCACTCGTGGGGCTACTGGCAGGACGACCTGAAGGACTCGTGGCCGGTGCTGCAGCGAGCCCTCGGCATCTGATCTCCGGTCCTCGGATCACTCGTACACGCGAACGGCCCCTCCCGGCGGGAGGGGCCGTTCGCGTGCCGCGACTGTCGAGTGTCTAGCCGGTGGGAGGCGCCGTGCACGGGGCCGGCACGGTCTCGGCGTACTGCGGATCGAGAGCCGACTTCACCAGGTGCAGCGACTCGGGCAGTTCGAGCAGGGCGAGGTGATCGGCCGGGCTGGTCGGACACGCGTCCTCGAGCCACACGTTGTGCACCACGCTGTTCTCGCTGGGCTGCAGGAAGGCATTCTCCGGTGGCGTGGCGACCGTGTCCTGACGGGTGGCGATCGAGGTGTACTCGATTCCCGGCAAGGTCTCGGCCCCGGAGTTGAGCCGGGCCAACACGCGCGATCCGATCAGCTGCTGACGTCCCGCGATACCGAAGACCATCTGCGCGAGGCGTTCGGTGGCCCATTCCTCGTTCCCCAGCCCGAGACGGGCGAACAGGGAGTACAGCTGCTGCATGCCATTGAACGTGGTTCCGTGGTTGGTGGCGCCGAGCATCACCAGTTTGTCGACCTTGTTGCGGTCCGGGTCCACCGGGTCCGCGCCACCCTCGAACCGCAGGTACTGGCGGGAGACCGGTCCACCCTGCGAGTGCCCCACGAGGTCGACCTGGTCCGCTCCGGTGTGAGTGAGCACCGCATCGACGAACTCGCCGACCTGCTTCGCGGAGTCCTCGATGCTCCCGACCCCCCAGACCATCAGCTCCGGGTCGACCAGCGAGCGGATGCCGCCGTAGTTCAGGGCGTAGACGCAGTAGCCGAGATCGGCGAGCTGCGGGGCTGCAACGGCCCACGTGCCGGTCATGTCCATCCTCGTCCCGTGGACGAGAACAACCGGCCGGGGATGCTCGGGGGAGGGCACACAGTCGAGGTCGTTCGCTCCGGCGGGACTCGGCCCCATCGAGTCGAGCAGCGCCGGCAAGGACGTGGGCTCCGCGGCAGTCGTGGGCTCCGCGGCAGCCGTGGGCAGTGCCGGCCCGGCGGCGGCCAGGGCGGCCGCCATCACGGCGACGGTGATCCGGCGGGCATACTTCATCGGCATTCCTCCGTGGGCCGCACTGGGTGACAGTGCCTCGGCTGCTTGCTGCAGCCGTTGTGCGGCCGCGGTCGGCGGACAGGATAACAGCCGGGGGTGGCCGCTCGGGGTCGCCGCGATCAGCCCTCCTCGGCCGCGCGCCGATAGCCCCGGATGGCCGGCACCGTGAACAAGGCGACGGCGAGGAAGAACCACAGCAGTGTCTTGACGAGCGGTTCGGCGAGCGGACCGCCCATCGCCAGCGCCTTCATCGCGTCGATCGCACACGACATCGGCTGGTTCTCCACGATCGGTTGCAGCCACCTCGGGTAGGCCATCACCGGGACGAACCCGGAGTTGAAGAACATCAGCAGGGTGCACCCGATCGACACCAGTTCCACGAGAGGCAGCTTGCTCGACATGGTGGCGAGGACGGTGACCATGAGGGCGAACCCGATCCCGAAGAGGATCGGGATCACCAGAATCCCGAGCACGGCGAGGTATCCCTGCGTGAACCGGAACCCCAGAGCCACCCCGGCCGCCAGGATGACGATGGTGGTGGCCAGCACCCGGACCGCCTCGGCGAACATCCGGCCCAACAGCCCGGCCGCCCGGTGGATCGGCAGGGTGTAGAAGCGGCCGAGCAGTCCCGTCTGCCGCTCCGTACGCAGACCCACGGCGCTGACCACCGAGCCGAACATGGCACCGACGAGGATGATCATCGGGACCGTGCCGTAGATCGCGGGCTGACCGGTCGCGGCGGTCACGGTGTTGCCGAGCACGACCCGGAACATCAGCAGGGTCAGCGCGGGGTAGAGCAGAGCCTGGATCATCGTCGCGGGATCGCGCGCCCAGCGCAGCAGCAGGCGCCCGCACTGGATTCGGCTGTGCTCCCACAGCGCCGCCGACGATCGCTCCGGGTGGGCGCGCGTGGGGTCCAGGAAGGCGAATGCGGCGCCGTCGGCGTCGACGGGCCGGGCGTCGGGCGTTCCGGTCATCTGCGGATCACCCCCGCCTCGTGCTGGCCCACACGGCGAGCGGCGCGAACACGAGCGCGAGACCCGTGCACCAGGCCACGGTGGGGAAGAGGACCTGCCAGGTGACGCCGCCCTCCGCCATGTCCTGCATGGCGAACGAGAACTGCGAGATGGGCTGGTTGCGGACGAACGGCCGGATCCACTCGGGGAAGCCCTCCTCCGGGACGAAGCCGCACGAGAGCATGCCGAGGATCAGCTGCGGCAGCGTCAGGGCCTGCGCGGTGGCCTCGGGACTCTTCGACAGCGTGCCGATCGCGTCGGCGCCCAGCGCCAGGACGAGACTGATCGCCAGGGCGGTGGCACAGAACAGCATCGCCTGGGCGAATCCCGCCGAGAACCGGAACCCGATCGCGTACCCGAACAGCAGCGCCCCCGCCAGGGACACGACGGACCGCAACATCGCGCTCGACATCCGGGAGAGCAGCGGGACCGCGCTGAACACGGGCATGGTCTGCAACCGGCTCGTCAGGCCCGTCATCGCCTCGCCCGAGGACAGCTGCGCCGCCGAGATGGCGGTGAACGCCATCGCCTGCAGGACGATGATCGGCATCAGGTACTGCGCGTAGTCGATGCCCTGCAGCGACATGACGAACTTCAGCGGCAGGTAGAAACCGAGGCCGAAGACGACCGGGGTGATCGCGGCGACGACGAGCTCGCCGTACCGCGCCATGGTGCGAACGGTGCGCATCGTGAGCGCACTCCACTGGTTGAGCACCGTCGGGTCGGCCCGTCGGTGCGAACCGACCCGCTTCTCCGGGAGGGTGATCTTCGCGTCGTGCCGCACCCGCTGGGCGCTGATGCTCTTGGTGTGCACGGTCACGCCGGCTCTCCCGTCGTCGGTTCCTGGGCATCGGCGCCGGCCGTGTGGCCGGTGAGGCTGAGGAACACGTCGTCGAGCGACGGCCGGCGCAGACCGATGTCGGCCAGCTCGATCCGGGTGGGTGCCAGCCGGCGCAGGGCCTCGGCGAGGGTCGCCGGACCGTGCGGCGCCGGGATGGAGACCCGGTCGTTGGAGTCGGACGCGGCCAGTTCCGCCCGGACGTCGCCCGGGACGAGGTTGCCGAGTGCGTGCACCACCCACGGCAGGGCCTTCGGATCGGCCGGGACGATCTCGCAGTAGCTGCCTCCGGTCGAGGCCTTGAGCTGGTTGGCCGTGCCCTCGGCGACGACGGTGCCCCGGTCGATGACGATGATGTTGTCGCTGAGCAGGTCGGCCTCTTCGAGGTACTGCGTCGTCAGCAGCACCGTGATGCCCTGCTTCTTGAGCGCGCCGACCAGGGACCAGACGCCCTGCCGGCTGCGGGGATCGAGACCGGTGGTCGGCTCGTCGAGGAAGACCACCTCGGGGCGCACGACGAGACCGCACGCGATGTCGACGCGGCGGCGCATGCCGCCGGAGTAGTGCCGCACCGCCCGTTTGCCGGCGTCGACCAGGTCGAATTCGCGGAGCAGATCGTCGGCGCGCTGGCGGGCGGCCGCGCGGTCGAGACCCATCAGACGGCCGAAGAGGATCAGATTCTCCCGGCCCGACAGCGTCTCGTCGAGGGCGGCGTACTGCCCGGTCATCATGATCGAGCGGCGCACGGCGGCCGGGTCGGCGACCACGTCGTGTCCCGCGATCACCGCGCGCCCGCTCGTCGGGCGCAGCAGTGTGGACAGGATCTTCACCGTCGTGGTCTTGCCGGCGCCGTTGGGACCGAGAATGCCGAGGACCGAGCCGCGCGGGGCGGAGAACGTGATGCCCTTGAGGGCATGGACGTCGCCGAACGACTTGTGCAGGTCGTCGACGAGGACCGCTTCGTCGTGGTATCTCAGCATCACTCTCCGCCGTGGAACTCTCGGTCGGCCGCTCGCGGACCCGTCGACGAGTAGATCCCGCCGTCACGCCGCGATGTTACCGGCCGCCCCGTGCGGTCCGGGTGGCCTGCGAGTGCCGCGCGGCGGCCGCGTCAGCTCCAGACGCCGATCTCGTCGAGGTGCCGGACCAGGCGCCGGGCCCCGTCGGTGAAGTGCCGGCGGGTCTCCTCACCTGCGGAATCGGTGTCCGCGCGGCCGAGCGCGTCGATCAGGCGGCGGTGCGACGCGACGGCGGCGGCGCCCCAGGCGGGGTCGGACGAATAGAAGTGCACCGGGGTGTAGCGGGTGGCGTTGAGTAGGAACCACGACAGTTTCCGCGCGCCGGTCACGCGGTTGAGGGTGCGGTGGAACGCGAATTCGAGGTCCTCGATCCGCGCCCCGTCACCGCCGCGCACCGCCTCGGCGAGACGTTCGTTGAGGTCGGAGAGTTCCGCGACGGTCTCCGGGGTGATCGCCGCCGCCGCCCGGCGCGCGAGCTCCTCCGCGATCTGTCCCTGCAGCCAGAACAGGTCGTCGATGTCGCCCCGGCTCAACGGCGCGACGACGTAACCGCGGTGTGGAACGAGCTCCACGAGTCCCTCGCCGCGCAGTGTGAGCAATGCCTCACGCACGGGGGTGACGCTCACGCCGAGTTCGGCGGCGGTCTCGTCCAGCCGGATGAAGTCACCGGGCCGGACCCCGCCGGACATGATGAGGTTGCGGACGTGCACCGCCACGTCGTCCGACAGCTGTGGCCTGCGGCGCAGCGGCCGGCCCCCGGACGCCCGGGACTGGGCAGAAGACGTCATCGGCACTCCCTACAGTCCTGCGTTCCGGTATACCGGTCGGTTCCGTCCGACGGATTATCGCGCACCGGTCACCCGCCGTGGGGGAGGGTGGCTCGGTGTGCTCGCCCTGCGGGTATGCGAAGCCGGCACTAACGTCGAGCCGGTGAGTCACCGAACGTCTCGGCGCCGATTCCTCGGCACCGCTGCCGGCGGCGTCGTCGGACTCGGATTGCTCCCCGGCGTACGTGCCGAGGCCCGGCCGGTGTCTCGTCTTCCCGACCCGGCGACCGTCCCGGCCACCGATCCGGCCATGTTGAGCGCGGTCGAGGCGGCCAGTCTGCTGCAGTCCGGACAGCTGCATCCGCGCGAACTCCTCGATGCGTACCTGCGCCGTACCCGGGACCACGACGGCGGCGTCGGCGCGTGGATCCACCTCTATCCGGACCTCGCCTATGCCGCCGCCGACGCGGCGGCCACCCGGCTCACCGCCGCCCGGACGACGGGCGAGCCCGTCTCGCCGGTGTGCGGGCTGCCGATCGCGCTCAAGGATCTGTTCGCGGTGGGCGGGCTTCCGCTCACGGCGTCGAGCAACGTGCTCCGGGACAACGTCGCCGCCGGGGATTCCGGCGTGTGGCGCCGGCTGCGGGACGCCGGGGCGGTCCTGCTCGGTCACGTGCACACCGACGAGTTCGCGATCGGTGTCGTGACCCCACAGGTGGCGAACCCGTGGAACCCGCGGTACTCCCCGGGCGGCTCGTCGGGCGGCAGCGCGGCCGCGGTGGCGGCCCGCTTCGCCCCCTTGTCCGTCGGGAGCGACACCGGCGGTTCGCTGCGGCTGCCGGCGAGCGCGTGCGGCGTCTCGACGATCAAGCCGACGTACGGGCGGGTCACCTCGCACGGGATGATCCCGCTCACCTGGACCAGGGACCATCCCGGCCCCATCGGGCACAGCCTCGCGGACGCCTCGCTGCTGCTCGGTGTCCTCGCGGGCGAGGAGACGGACGACCCGGTGACGGCCGGCGGCCCCGGCGTGCCCGAGGGGGGCTACCCGCTGACACCGCCCGCCGGGGCGACCCCGCTCGCGGGCGTCCGTATCGGCCTCCCGCACGGCGCGACCGACCGGTTGGCACCGGAGCTGCGGCGGCTGTTCGACGAGTTCCTCGCGACGGCGCGCGCACTGGGTGCCGAGCTCGTTCCGGTGTCGATGCCCCACCCGCCGGAGTCGCTCCTGGCCGGTGACACCGCGGAGATGGGCGCCTACCACCGGCAGTTCGCCGACCGGATCGGCGAGTACCGCATCGACCTCGCGCCGCTCGTCAGTGCCGCAGTGGCCTCTCTGGCGCTGCCCGTCGCCGACTACTTCTCGCTGGAGCAGGACCGGCTGCGTTATCAGCACCAGTACAACGCCATGTTCCGCGACCACGAGCTCGACGTGATCGCCCTGCCGGGCGCGCTCGACGACGGCTGTCCCCGCGATGCGTTCGCGGGTCTGAGCGTGCTGTCCGGGGTGGCCGGCGACGTCCAGTGGGCCAATTACACCGGCGCCCCGGCTGTTTCGTTCCCCGTCGGCCGCTCGGCGGTGACCGGGCTGCCGTTCGGCGTCCAGCTGGGTGCGCTGCCGTGGCAGGAATCCGGGTTGATCTCGGTGGGGCTGGCCCTGCAGGAGGCGCTGCCGGTGTGGCGCGAGGTGCCGACGGTCGCGCCGGCGGCGCGGGAACTGCCGGTGGTCACGCCGACGGTTCCGGGCCCGGGTCCCGATCCGACCAATACGCTCGGGGCGGCGGCGCCGGTGCGGACGCCGGCGACCCTGTCGACCGGAGGATTGTGACGGCCGTCCTGCCGACGCGAAGTTGAGAATGCCGGGGCGGTCCTGCATACTGGTCGGGTTGCCTTGACCGGGTCACGGTTTTCCGCGGCTCGGAACGAGATCGAGTGACAGTCGCGGATCGAGCCTGACGGCCTGGTCGCGGCCACATGCAAGACGGAAGCAGTACCTCCCTGTACCCGTACGGGTACATCCGGCAGGTCGGTCCGTGGTGTCGAGCATCGGTTCGACGCTGCGGAGCGAGCAGTAGGGCGACACGCCCGACCGCGTGTGCCGGAGAACAATGACAGATGAACAGCGGCATGCGGATCGGGTGCGCCCGGTCACGAGGTGTGGAGAGTGCTGTTCGCCGTCGCCGTTCGGGCGGAACTGTGCAGACGAGGTGGTTCCCGATTCGCTCGGGTGCTACGAAACGCGGCAAGAAAAGGACACATAAGCGTGGCGGGACAAAAGATCCGCATCAGGCTCAAGGCCTATGACCATGAGGCGATCGACGCATCTGCGCGCAAGATCGTCGAGACGGTGACCCGTACGGGCGCTCGCGTGGTCGGCCCGGTGCCGTTGCCCACCGAAAAGAACGTGTACTGCGTCATCCGCTCGCCGCACAAGTACAAGGACTCGCGCGAGCACTTCGAGATGCGGACTCACAAGCGGCTGATCGACATCCTCGACCCGACGCCCAAGACCGTCGACGCGCTCATGCGCATCGACCTCCCGGCGAGCGTCGACGTCAACATTCAGTGACTTTCGAGACCAGCGAGCTTGTAGAAGACGCAGCGGAGACAACACATGACTAACCAGATCAAGGGAATCCTGGGCACCAAGCTCGGCATGACCCAGGTCTTCGACGAGAACAACCGGGTCGTTCCGGTCACCGTCGTCAAGGCCGGACCGAACGTGGTCACCCAGATCCGTACCGAGGAGCGCGACGGCTACAGCGCCGTGCAGCTCGCCTACGGTGCGATCGACCCGCGCAAGGTCACCAAGCCGGTCGCCGGCCAGTTCGCGAAGGCGGGCGTCACTCCTCGGCGCCACATCGTCGAGCTGCGTGTCGACGACACCGACGGCATCGAGATCGGCCAGGAGCTCACCGCCGAGGTCTTCGAGGACGGCGCATTCGTCGACGTCACCGGCACCTCCAAGGGCAAGGGCTTCGCCGGCACCATGAAGCGTCACGGCTTCGCCGGTCAGGGCGCCTCGCACGGTGCGCAGGCTGTGCACCGTCGTCCGGGCTCCATCGGTGGCTGCGCCACGCCGGGCCGCGTGTTCAAGGGAACCCGCATGTCCGGGCGTATGGGTAGCGACCGCGTCACGACGCAGAACCTCTCGGTCCACAAGGTGGACGCCGAGAACGGCCTGCTGCTGATCAAGGGTGCGATCCCGGGCCGCAAGGGCGGCGTCGTGATCGTCAAGACCGCAGTGAAGGGTGGTGCACGGGCATGACCAGCACCGAGACCGCAACCAAGCTGACGCTCGACGTCAAGGCCCCCGGCGGCCAGACCAACGGCACCGTCGATCTCCCCGCCGAGATCTTCGACGCCCCCGCGAACATCGCGCTGCTCCACCAGGTGGTCGTCGCGCAGCTCGCCGCGGCTCGCCAGGGCACGCACGCCACCAAGACCCGCGGCGAGGTCCGCGGCGGTGGCAGGAAGCCGTACCGCCAGAAGGGCACCGGCCGCGCCCGCCAGGGCTCGACCCGCGCGCCGCAGTTCGCCGGCGGTGGCACCGTCCACGGCCCGCAGCCGCGCGACTACAGCCAGCGCACGCCCAAGAAGATGAAGGCTGCCGCCCTCCGCGGCGCCCTCTCCGACCGGGCTCGCAACGAGCGCATCCACGTGATCACCGAGCTCGTCGCCGGGCAGGCGCCGTCCACCAAGGGCGCGCGTACCTTCCTCGCGGAGCTGACCGATCGCAAGAACCTGCTCCTCGTCGTCGGCCGTGAGGATCTCGCGGCGTGGAAGAGCGTGCAGAACCTGCAGAACGTGCACGCGATCGCTCCGGACCAGCTGAACACCTACGACGTGCTCTACAGCGACGACGTCGTGTTCAGCGTCGAGGCGCTCAACGCGTTCATCCACGGGCCGGCCGAGTCCGCCCAGGCAGAGAAGGAGGAGAGCAAGTGAGCACGATCGCGGATCCGCGCGACATCCTGCTGGCTCCGGTCATCTCCGAGAAGTCCTACGGGCTGATGGAGGAGGGCACCTACACCTTCCTGGTGCACCCGGACTCGAACAAGACGCAGATCAAGATTGCCGTCGAGAAGGTCTTCGGCGTCAAGGTGACCAGCGTCAACACCGCCAACCGTCAGGGCAAGCGCAAGCGGACCCGGTTCGGTTACGGCAAGCGCAAGGACACCAAGCGCGCGCTCGTGACCCTGTCGGCCGACAGCAAGCCCATCGAGATCTTCGGAGGGCCGGTCGCCTAGGCGGCCGGGACTCGAGAGATAGAGGACGAGAAGACTCATGGCAATTCGCAAGTACAAGCCGACAACCCCGGGTCGGCGCGGCGCGAGTGTCTCGGACTTCGCCGAGATCACCCGCTCGACGCCCGAGAAGTCGCTGGTTCGCCCGCTGCACGGCCGCGGTGGCCGCAACGCGCACGGCCGCATCACCACCCGGCACAAGGGTGGCGGACACAAGCGTGCCTACCGCCTGATCGACTTCCGCCGCAACGACAAGGACGGCATCCCGGCCAAGGTCGCTCACATCGAGTACGACCCCAACCGCACCGCCCGCATCGCCCTGCTGCACTACGTGGACGGCGAGAAGCGCTACATCATCGCCCCCAAGGGCCTGGTGCAGGGTGCTCCGGTCGAGTCCGGCCCGCAGGCCGACATCAAGCCCGGCAACAACCTGCCGCTGCGCAACATCCCGACCGGTACCACCATCCACGCGGTGGAACTGCGTCCGGGCGGCGGCGCCAAGATGGCCCGCTCCGCCGGCGCCAGCATCCAGCTGCTCGGTAAGGAAGGCACCTACGCCACCCTGCGTATGCCCTCCGGCGAGATCCGTCGCGTCGACGTGCGCTGCCGCGCCACCGTCGGCGAGGTCGGCAACGCCGAGCAGTCGAACATCAACTGGGGCAAGGCCGGCCGCATGCGCTGGAAGGGCAAGCGCCCGACCGTCCGTGGTGTGGTCATGAACCCGGTCGACCACCCGCACGGCGGTGGTGAGGGCAAGACCTCCGGTGGTCGCCACCCGGTCAGCCCGTGGGGCAAGCCCGAGGGCCGCACCCGCAAGAACAAGGCGTCCGACAAGCTCATCGTCCGTCGTCGCCGTACCGGCAAGAAGCGCTAGTCAAGGAGGGAGTTAGAGAATGCCACGCAGCCTCAAGAAGGGTCCGTTCGTCGACGACCACCTCCTGGCGAAGGTCGATACGCAGAACGAAAAGGGCACCAAGCAGGTCATCAAGACCTGGTCGCGCCGTTCCACCATTCTGCCCGACTTCATCGGTCACACGTTCGCCGTCCACGACGGTCGCAAGCACGTGCCGGTGTTCGTCTCGGAGTCGATGGTCGGCCACAAGCTCGGCGAGTTCGCGCCGACCCGTACGTTCAAGGGCCACATCAAGGACGACCGGAAGAGCAAGCGTCGATGAGCACTGAAACCACAAACAAGAGCGCTCGGGCTGTTGCGCGCCACGTGCGTGTGACCCCGATGAAGGCGCGTCGCGTCGTCGACATCGTCCGGGGCAAGACCGTGGACGAGGCTCTGTCGATCCTGAAGTTCGCGCCGCAGTCCGCGGCCGAGCCGGTCGCCAAGGTGATCGCGAGCGCCGCCGCGAACGCGCAGAACAATCTGGACCTCGACCCGAGCACGCTCGTCGTCGCCACGGCGTACGTCGACGAGGGCGCGACCCTCAAGCGGTTCCAGCCGCGTGCCCAGGGCCGTGCATTCCGCATCCGCAAGCGGACGAGCCACATCACCGTGATCGTCGAGAGCAAGGCGCCTGCGTCTGCTGGAAACCGTAACCGCCGGAAGGGAGCTCAGTAGTGGGCCAGAAGATCAACCCGCACGGCTTCCGTCTGGGCATCACCACCGACTGGAAGTCGCGCTGGTACGCCGACAAGCAGTACGCGGAGTACGTGAAGGAAGACGTCGCGATCCGCAAGTTCCTGGCCACCGGCCTCGAACGCGCCGGCATCGCCAAGGTCGAGATCGAGCGCACCCGTGACCGTGTGCGTGTGGACATCCACACCGCGCGTCCGGGCATCGTCATCGGCCGCCGCGGCGCCGAGGCCGATCGCATCCGCGCCGAGCTCGAGAAGCTGACCGGCAAGCAGGTTCAGCTGAACATCCTCGAGGTCAAGAACGCCGAGTCCGAGGCCCAGCTGGTGGCGCAGGGCGTCGCCGAGCAGCTCTCGAACCGTGTCGCGTTCCGTCGCGCGATGCGCAAGGCCATCCAGTCGGCCATGCGTCAGCCCAACGTCAAGGGCATCCGGGTGCAGTGCTCGGGCCGCCTCGGCGGCGCCGAGATGTCCCGCTCGGAGTTCTACCGCGAAGGCCGCGTCCCGCTGCACACGCTGCGTGCGGACATCGACTACGGCCTGTACGAGGCGAAGACCACCTTCGGCCGCATCGGCGTGAAGGTCTGGATCTACAAGGGTGACATCGTCGGTGGCCGCCGTGAGCTGGCCGCTGCGGCCGCCGCCCCGGCCGACCGCCCCCGTCGCGAGCGTCCGAGCCGTCCCCGTCGTTCCGGTGCCTCGGGCACCACCGCGACGAGCACCGACGCCGGCCGCGCCGCCTCCGCCGATGCACCCGCTCCGACCGAGAATCAGGAGGGCTGACGCATGTTGATCCCACGGCGGGTCAAGCACCGCAAGCAGCACCACCCGAGCCGCTCGGGTGCCGCCAAGGGTGGGACCCAGGTGACCTTCGGTGACTACGGCATCCAGGCTCTCGAGCCGGCCTACATCACCAACCGGCAGATCGAGTCCGCTCGTATCGCCATGACCCGGCACATCAAGCGTGGCGGCAAGATCTGGATCAACATCTTCCCGGATCGCCCCCTCACCAAGAAGCCCGCCGAGACCCGCATGGGTTCCGGTAAGGGTTCGCCCGAGTGGTGGGTCGCGAACGTCAAGCCCGGACGGGTGATGTTCGAGATGAGCTACCCGAACGAGGAGATTGCCCGCGAAGCCCTCCGGCGCGCGATGCACAAGCTCCCGTGCAAGTGCAGGATCGTGACGAGGGAGGAGCAGTTCTGATGGCTACCGGAACCCCCGCCACAGAGCTCCGCGAGCTGACCGAGGAAGAGCTGGTCACCAAGCTCCGCGAGGCGAAGGAAGAGCTGTTCAACCTTCGTTTCCAGATGGCCACCGGCCAGCTGGACAACAACCGCCGGCTGCGCGTCGTGCGCAACGAGATCGCCCGCATCTACACGGTGCTGCGTGAGCGCGAGCTCGGCCTGGCCTCCGGCCCGGATGCGGGTGACGCGGCATGAGTGAGGAAAAGGCAGTGACCCAGAAGGAAGAGCGCGCCAGCCGCAAGGTCCGCATCGGCTACGTCGTCTCCGACAAGATGGAGAAGACGATCGTGGTCGAGCTCGAGGACCGGGTGAAGCACCCGCTGTACGGCAAGATCATCCGCCGTACCACCAAGGTGAAGGCGCACGACGAGAACGGCGTGGCCGGCATCGGCGACCGCGTGCAGCTGATGGAGACCCGTCCGCTGTCCGCGACCAAGCGGTGGCGTCTGGTCGAGGTGCTCGAGAAGGCCAAGTAGGTCCTCCTCGCATCGTCGACGACGATCGAGTACGGCACCCACACCGTTCGCCTCGTGCGCCGGTGCGGGTGCCGTCGGTCGTTCCGGGACGATCCCGGGAACGACACGCCCGGGTCCGGGGTAGGGCGCGACCTCACGGTTCGCGGATTTGCCCTGCATGAGGTATATCGCCTACCCTGGACGGGTTGCCTCACGGGACCCGTGTGTCTTGCGCGCGTGCGCCGTGGGCGACCGACGACCGCGTGCGTCCAGGTCGGAAATCTGACGCACACACCAATCCAGGTCAAGGAGAAGTAAGTGATCCAGCAGGAGTCGCGACTGCGCGTCGCCGACAACACGGGTGCCAAGGAGATCCTCTGCATCCGCGTTCTCGGTGGCTCGTCCCGTCGCTACGCCGGTATCGGTGACATCATCGTCGCCACCGTGAAGGACGCGATCCCCGGTGGCAACGTCAAGCGCGGTGACGTCGTCAAGGCCGTGATCGTGCGCACCGCCAAGGAGCGCCGCCGGCCGGACGGCTCGTACATCAAGTTCGACGAGAACGCCGCCGTCATCATCAAGGGTGACAACGACCCGCGCGGCACCCGCATCTTCGGCCCCGTCGGCCGCGAGCTGCGCGACAAGCGGTTCATGAAGATCGTCTCGCTCGCTCCGGAGGTGCTGTGATGAAGGTGCACAAGGGCGACACCGTGCTCGTCATCTCGGGCAAGGACAAGGGTGCCAAGGGCAAGGTCATCGCGGCCTACCCGAAGGAGAACCGGGTCCTCGTCGAGGGCGTGAACCGGATCAAGAAGCACACGGCGGTCTCGGCCAACGAGCGCGGCGCCTCCTCCGGGGGCATCGTGACGCAGGAGGCCCCGATCCACG
The DNA here is from genome assembly GCF_021441945.1 of Rhodococcus sp. DMF-1. Taxonomy (NCBI): domain Bacteria; kingdom Bacillati; phylum Actinomycetota; class Actinomycetes; order Mycobacteriales; family Nocardiaceae; genus Rhodococcus; species Rhodococcus sp. DMF-1. The sequence continues at coordinate 2,615,955 of NZ_CP090442.1, read as the reverse complement.
TTTCCAACGTCGCTGTCATCGACTCGGACGGCAACCCCACCCGCGTGGGCTACCGGTCCGACGAGGAAACCGGCAAGCGCGTTCGGATTTCCCGGAAGAACGGGAAGGACATCTGACATGACCACCACCGAGAACAAGACCACACCGCGTCTGAAGACCCGGTACCGCGAGGAGATCCGCGACGCGCTGAACGCGGAGTTCGACTACGCGAACGTCATGCAGATCCCCGGCGTCGTGAAGGTCGTCGTCAACATGGGTGTCGGTGACGCCGCCCGCGACGCGAAGCTGATCAACGGCGCCGTCGCCGACCTCGCTCTGATCACCGGTCAGAAGCCGGAGATCCGCAAGGCCCGCAAGTCGATCGCCCAGTTCAAGCTGCGTGAGGGCATGCCGATCGGCGCGCGCGTCACGCTGCGCGGCGACCGCATGTGGGAGTTCCTGGACCGCCTGGTCTCCATCGCGCTGCCCCGTATCCGGGACTTCCGCGGCCTCAACGGCAACCAGTTCGACGGCAACGGCAACTACACGTTCGGCCTGAACGAGCAGTCGATGTTCCACGAGATCGACGTGGACAAGATCGACCGTCCGCGCGGCATGGACATCACCGTCGTCACGACCGCCACCAACAACGAAGAAGGCCGTGCCCTGCTCAAGCACCTCGGCTTCCCGTTCAAGGAGAACTGAGCCCATGGCTAAGAAGGCACTGGTCAACAAGGCCAACAAGAAGCCGAAGTTCGCGGTGCGCGCCTACACCCGCTGCCAGCGCTGCGGGCGCCCCCACTCGGTCTTCCGCAAGTTCGGACTCTGCCGCATCTGCCTGCGTGACATGGCACACCGCGGTCAGCTTCCGGGAGTTCACAAGAGCTCCTGGTGACGTGAACGGTGGGCGACCGCACGGTCGTCCACCGTCACTCCTGTCAGGGGCCGGTCGCAACCGTGTCCGGTCCGCATGAAACCAAGTTCGTCGTAGGCCCACGGCCGGTCCGCGCCGGCGACACGTTCGTCGCCGCTGCCGGTGTTGCATGGGAACCGCAACGAGAAAGGTGAACAGGTCAGCCATGACCATGACCGACCCGATCGCAGACTTCTTGACGCGTCTGCGTAACGCCAACACGGCGTACCACGACGAGGTGAAGCTTCCCCACTCGAAGATCAAGGCGAACATCGCCGAGATCCTCAAGCGTGAGGGCTACATCGCCGACTTCCGCACCGAGGATGCCGAGGTGGGCAAGACCCTCGTCGTCGACCTCAAGTACGGCCCGTCCCGTGAGCGCAGCCTCGCCGGTGTGCGCCGCGTGTCGAAGCCCGGCCTGCGCGTGTACGCGAAATCCACCAACCTGCCCAAGGTCCTGGGCGGCCTCGGCGTGGCGATCATCTCCACGTCCTCCGGCCTGCTCACCGATCGCCAGGCGGCCAAGCAGGGAGTGGGCGGGGAAGTCCTCGCCTACGTCTGGTAAGGGAGGCCACCACAATGTCGCGTATTGGAAAGCTTCCGGTCACCGTCCCCTCGGGCGTCGAGGTGACCATCGACGGCCAGGACGTCGCAGTGAAGGGCCCCAAGGGCAACCTCTCGCTGACCATCGCCGAGCCGATCACCATCGCCAAGGGTGAGGACGGCGCGCTCAACGTGAGCCGTCCGAACGACGAGCGTCGCAGCCGCGCGCTGCACGGTCTGTCGCGCACGCTCGTGCAGAACCTCATCGTGGGTGTCACCGACGGGTACACCACGAAGATGGAGATCCACGGCGTCGGCTACCGCGTCGCGCTCAAGGGCAAGGACCTCGAGTTCTCGCTCGGCTACAGCCACCCGGTCCCGATCGAGGCGCCCGAGGGCATCACGTTCGCGGTCGAGTCGCCGACGAAGTTCTCGATCTCGGGCATCGACAAGCAGAAGGTCGGCCAGATCGCGGCCAACATTCGCCGGCTGCGCAAGTCCGACCCGTACAAGGGCAAGGGCATCCGCTACGAGGGCGAGCAGGTGCGCCGCAAGGTCGGAAAGACGGGTAAGTGATCATGAGCCAGACCGAGAACCAGAAGGCCAAGCGGATTCCGCTCGGCAAGGACGCGTCCACCCGGCGTCGGCTGTCGAAGCAGCGTCGGCACTTCCGTCTGCGCAAGAAGGTCGCCGGCACCGCCGAGCGTCCCCGTCTCGTCGTGAACCGGTCCTCGCGCCACATTCACGCCCAGCTGGTCGACGACCTGACGGGCACCACGCTGGCGGCGGCCTCGACCGTCGAGCCGGACGTGCGTGCGCTCGAGGGCGACAAGAAGGCGCGCGGCGCCAAGGTCGGCCAGCTGCTCGCCGAGCGCGCCAAGGCCGCCGGCGTGGAGGCTGTGGTCTTCGACCGTGGCGGCCACACCTACAGCGGCCGGATCGCGGCCCTCGCAGACGCGGCTCGCGAAAGCGGGTTGAAGTTCTGATGACCATCTCTTCGAACGGAAGGAACGCCTGATGCCGGGACGTCAGCGGCGTGACGGCGGCAACGGCCCCGCCGGACAGAATGGCCCCAACACCGGGGACCAGCGTGGTGGTCGCGACCGCCGCGATCGCGACTCGCGCGGCGGCGGTGCCGCCGAGAAGTCGAACTACATCGAGCGTGTCGTCTCGATCAACCGTGTGTCGAAGGTCGTCAAGGGCGGCCGTCGCTTCAGCTTCACCGCACTGGTGATCGTGGGCGACGGCAACGGCCTGGTCGGCGTCGGCTACGGCAAGGCCAAGGAAGTTCCCGCGGCCATCCAGAAGGGTGTCGAGGAGGCTCGCAAGGGCTTCTTCCGCGTCCCGCTCATCGGCTCCACGATCACGCACCCGGTGCAGGGTGAGGCCGCGGCCGGCGTCGTCATGCTGCGCCCCGCCTCGCCGGGTACCGGTGTGATCGCCGGTGGTGCGGTGCGTGCCGTGCTCGAATGCGCGGGCATCCACGACATCCTGTCGAAGTCGCTCGGCAGCGACAACGCCATCAACGTCGTGCACGCCACCGTGGCCGCCCTCAAGCAGCTGCAGCGCCCCGAGGAAGTCGCGGCTCGCCGCGGTCTGGCCCTCGAGGACGTCGCACCTGCGGGCATGCTGCGCGCCCGGGCACAGGCCGCTGGGAGCGTGAAGTAATGGCAGAGCTGAAGATCACTCAGGTCAAGAGCACCATCGGCGCCAAGTCGAACCAGCGCGACAGCCTGCGCACCCTCGGTCTGCGGAAGATCCGCCAGTCCGTGGTCCGCGAGGACAACGCGCAGAACCGCGGCTTGATCAACGTGGTGCGTCACCTCGTCGTTGTCGAGGAAGTCACTGCTGAGGAGGCCTCCAAGTGACAATCAAGCTGCACCACCTCCGCCCGGCTCCGGGCGCGAAGACGGACAAGACCCGCGTCGGTCGCGGTGAGGGTTCGAAGGGCAAGACCGCCGGTCGCGGTACGAAGGGCACCAAGGCGCGCAAGAACGTCTCGGCGGCCTTCGAGGGTGGCCAGATGCCGCTGCACATGCGGCTGCCGAAGCTCAAGGGCTTCAAGAACGCCTTCCGCACCGAGTACCAGGTCGTCAACGTCGGCGACATCGCCCGTCTCTTCCCCGAGGGGGGACAGGTCGGCGTCGACGAGCTCGTCGCCAAGGGCGCGGTTCGCAAGAACCAGCTCGTGAAGGTCCTCGGCGAGGGCGAGCTCACGGTGGCCGTGCAGGTGACCGCGAACAAGTTCTCCGGCTCCGCCAAGGAGAAGATCACCGCTGCCGGCGGCACCGCGACCGAACTGGCCTGACCGGTTCGCTCGTGCGTGACGCACAGCACACGAACGGCCGCACTGCAGCACGTGCTGCAGTGCGGCCGTTCGGCGTTCCCGCCCTGCCGGACACCGCGCAGTGGCATCCGGCTGCCGCGTGGACGGCCGGCCCCGACCCGGCGCCACGGCACCGGTTCCGGGCGCGCTGCTAGAGTTCAAGAGTTGTCGACCGTCGGACCCCGCGCGTCGATCCACAGTCTCCCGTTTCGCCCTGCCAGGAGGATCTTTGCTTTCCGCCTTCGTCTCGGCCCTCAGGACCCCGGACCTGAGGCGGAAGATCCTCGTCGCGCTCGGGTTGGTGGCCCTGTACCGCCTCGGCGCGACGCTGCCGTCTCCGGGCGTCGACTACGGCAACGTGCGTGCCTGCATCGATCAGCTCAGCGGCGGGGACTCCGCCGGGATCTACTCGCTGATCAACCTGTTCTCCGGTGGCGCCCTGCTGCAGCTGTCGGTGTTCGCGATCGGCATCATGCCGTTCATCACCGCGAGCATCATCGTCCAGCTGCTGACGGTGGTCATTCCGCGCTTCGAGGAGTTGCGCAAGGAAGGCCAGTCGGGGCAGGCCAAGATGACGCAGTACACGCGGTACCTCGCGGTGGCGCTCGCCGTGCTGCAGTCCACCGGCATCGTCGCCCTCGCGGCCCGCGGTCAGCTGTTGCAGGGCTGTTCCGAACCGATCCTGGCCGACGACAGCATCTTCGGCATGGTCGTGATCGTGCTGGTCATGACGGCCGGCGCGGCCCTCGTCATGTGGTTCGGTGAGCTCATCACCGAGCGCGGCGTCGGCAACGGCATGTCGATCCTGATCTTCGCCGGCATCGCCTCGCGGCTGCCGTCCGAGGGTCGCACCATTCTCGAATCCCGCGGCGGGCTGGTCTTCACGATCGTGCTCGTCGTCGCGCTGGTCGTCATCACCGGCGTGGTGTTCGTCGAGCAGGGCCAGCGCCGGATCCCGGTGCAGTACGCCAAGCGGATGGTGGGCCGGCGCATGTACGGCGGGTCCTCGACGTACCTGCCGTTGAAGGTGAACCAGGCCGGCATCATCCCGGTGATCTTCGCGTCGTCGCTGCTGTACCTGCCGAACCTCATCGCGCAGCTGACCGGGGCCACCTCGGCCACCGACCCGAGCTGGTGGCAGCGGATCATCAACGAGTACCTGGTGAATCCGAACAACCCGGTCTACATCGCGATCTACTTCGGGCTGATCGTCTTCTTCGTCTTCTTCTACGTCGCCATCACCTTCAATCCGGAGGAACGGGCCGACGAGATGAAGAAGTACGGCGGCTTCATCCCGGGTATCCGGCCGGGACGCCCCACCGCCGAGTACCTCAGCTACGTCCTCAACCGCATCACGGTGCCAGGTTCGCTGTACCTGGGTCTCATCGCGACGCTGCCCAACTTCTTCCTCTCCGGCAGCCAGACCGCCACCAGCATCTTCGGTGGCGCCGCGGTGCTCATTCTCGTCAGTGTCGCGCTGGACACTGTCAAGCAGATCGAAAGTCAACTCATGCAGCGCAACTACGAAGGGTTCCTCAAGTGAGACTTGTACTCCTCGGTCCGCCCGGTGCCGGCAAGGGCACGCAGGCCGCCATCCTGTCGGAGAAGCTCGGCGTCCCCGCGATCTCCACCGGGGATCTGTTCCGGGCCAACATCGGGCAGGGCACCCCGCTCGGTGTCGAAGCCAAGAAGTACATCGACGCCGGCGAGCTCGTACCCGCCGAGATCACCAACAACATGGTGCGCGCCCGTCTCGCCGAGCCCGACGCCGCCGACGGCTTCCTGCTCGACGGTTTCCCCCGCAGCGTGGAGCAGGCCCGCGAACTCGAGTCCATCCTGAAGGACCTGGACACGAAGCTCGACGGCGTCCTCTCCTTCGACATCGACGAGGACGTCGTGGTCGAGCGGATGCTCGCCCGCGGCCGCGCCGACGACACCGAGGACGTCATCCGCAACCGGCTCCGGGTGTACCGCGAGGAGACGGCGCCGCTGCTCGACTACTACGCCGATGTGCTCGTCACGGTCGATGCCGTCGGCGAGGTCGACGAGATCAACGCCCGCGCCCTCGCGGCTCTCGGCAAGTAAGGACGCAGGAGCAAGACAATGGGTTTCGGGCGCAAGCGCAAGGTGGTTCCGTTCCGCACCGCCGGTGAACTGGATGCGATGGCGGCGGCGGGCGCTGTCGTCGGCGCCGCACTCGTGGCGGTGCGCAAGGCGGCGAAGCCGGGCGTGAGCACCCTGGAACTGGACCAGGTGGCGGAGGCGGTCATCCGTGACGCGGGGGCCGTCCCCTCCTTCCTGGGCTATCACGGGTTCACCGGCTCGATCTGCTCGTCGGTGAACGACCGCGTGGTGCACGGAATCCCCTCGGCGACGGAGATCCTCGCCGAGGGCGATCTCGTGTCGATCGACTGCGGCGCGATCCTCGACGGCTGGCACGGCGACTCGGCGTGGACCTTCGGCGTCGGGGAACTCGCCGCCGCCGACGTCGATCTCAGCGATGCGACACGGCTGTCGATGGAGGCGGGCATCGCGGCGATGCTGCCGGACAACCGGCTCACCGACGTCTCGCACGCCATCGAGACCGGCACCCGCGAGGCGGAGCGGGTACACGGCCGGCACTACGGCATCGTCGACGGATACGGCGGGCACGCCATCGGCCGCGAAATGCACATGGACCCGTTCCTGCCGAACGAGGGCGAGCCCGGGAAGGGCCCCCGCCTCGTGGTGGGATCGGTGCTCGCCATCGAACCGATGCTGACGCTCGGCACCTACGAGACCGAGGTGCTCGACGACAAGTGGACCGTCGTCACGACCGACGGCAGCCGCGCCGCGCACTGGGAGCACACCGTCGCGGTGACCGAGGACGGCCCCCGCATCCTCACCCCGCGCCCGGAGTAGCGCGGCGGTGGCGGCGAGCGAATGCACCGCTCGCTGCCCGAGGAGCCGAACGGGATCGTCGCCCGGGCCGCCGACTCCGGTTCACACCTCGACCAGGAGGGTGACCGGACCGTCGTTCACGAGGCTCACCTCCATGTGCTCCCCGAAGACTCCGGTCTGCACGTCGGCGCCCAGCTCCCGCAGAGCCGCCGCGAACTCGTCCACCAGCGGTTCGGCGACGGCGCGGGGCGCGGCCGCCGACCACGACGGCCGCCGGCTCTTGCGCGTGTCGGCCATGAGCGTGAACTGGCTGACCACGAGGATCGGGGCCGCCAGATCGGACGCCGACTTCTCGTCCTCGAGGATCCGCATCCTCCACACCTTCCGGGCCAGCGTCGCGGCCTTGGCCGCGTCGTCGTCGTGGGTCACCCCGACGAGCACGAGCAGCCCGTGGCCGCCGACCGGGGGTGAGATCCGGGCGACCTCGCGGCCGTCGACCGCGACCGCGGCACCCGTCACCCGCTGAACCAACGCCCGCACGGTTGTCCTCCTGTATGTCGGCATTTGGCCCTGGTGGGAAAGTTCCCGTAACATAGATCGATGGTGCGCCCTGCGCGCCGGTCTGCGGGTGTCCGCAGTCCGGTCACGCCGAGCGTCACGGTAACGGACACCGATGCAACCACACGCCGAACAACACGGATCGCGGAGGATATGGCCAAGAAAGACGGAGCCATCGAGGTCGAGGGTCGCGTGATCGAGCCGCTGCCCAATGCGATGTTTCGCATTGAGCTCGAGAACGGTCACAAGGTCCTGGCTCACATCAGCGGCAAGATGCGTCAGCACTACATTCGCATCCTGCCCGAGGACCGGGTTGTCGTAGAGCTCTCGCCCTACGACCTGTCGCGTGGGCGCATCGTCTACCGCTACAAGTAAGAGCTTCCCCGGCCGCACGGTCGGGGAGAACCATGTCTGCAGCATGCCTCGTGCTCTGCCGCAGGCGTACACACAGGAGATCAGACGCACCGTGAAGGTTCAGCCGAGCGTCAAGAAGATCTGCGAGAAGTGCAAGGTGATCCGGCGTAACGGCCGGGTCATGGTGATCTGCGAGAACCTGCGCCACAAGCAGCGCCAGGGCTAGACCACCCGCTCTTCGAAGGATCGGCTTGGCAACAAGCTAGAGAAGACCTTCCAGTACCAGTCGTTCGGTCACGATTCCCGATTCGTCGGGGAGCCGCGCGATACACCCCCGGTTCGGAGGCCGGGGCCCCACTGTGTTTCGGACTACCGGCGTTCCGGCTTCGGCCGGGCCGCGGGACCACACAGTTTCACGACGCAGGGGACGGGCTGGGAGCAGACCTCCGCACACCGAATAGGAATGCCACATGGCACGTCTCGCAGGTGTCGATCTTCCCCGCGAAAAGCGGATGGAGATCGCACTGACCTACATCTACGGCATCGGCCGTACCCGCTCGAAGGAGATCCTCGAGGCCACCGGCGTGAGCCCGGATCTGCGCAGCAAGGACCTCTCCGACGAGGATCTCGCCAAGCTGCGCGAGTTCATCGAGGAGACCTACAAGGTCGAGGGTGACCTCCGCCGCGAGGTCCAGGCGGACATCCGTCGCAAGATCGAGATCGGCTGCTACCAGGGCCTGCGACACCGTCGTGGTCTGCCCGTGCGTGGACAGCGCACCAAGACCAACGCCCGCACCCGTAAGGGTCCGAAGCGCACCGTCGCAGGAAAGAAGAAGTAATGCCTCCCAAGTCACGCAGCACCGGTCCCAAGAAGACCCAGAAGGCGCGCCGCAGGGACAAGAAGAACGTCCCGCACGGTGCCGCTCACATCAAGAGCACCTTCAACAACACGATCGTGTCCATCACGGACCCGAACGGCAACGTCATCTCCTGGGCGTCCTCCGGCCACGTCGGCTTCAAGGGTTCGCGCAAGTCGACCCCGTTCGCCGCGCAGCTCGCCGCCGAGAACGCTGCCCGCAAGGCGCAGGAGCACGGTGTCAAGAAGGTCGACGTCTTCGTGAAGGGCCCGGGCTCGGGCCGCGAGACGGCGATCCGTTCCCTCCAGGCCGCGGGCCTCGAGGTCGGCACCATCTCCGACGTCACCCCCCAGCCGCACAACGGCTGCCGTCCGCCCAAGCGGCGTCGCGTCTAACGGGAAAGGAAGGTTTGAATCATGGCTCGCTATACCGGTCCCGTTACCCGTAAGTCGCGTCGTCTGCGTGTCGACCTCGTCGGAGGCGACCAGGCGTTCGAGCGTCGCCCCTACCCGCCCGGCCAGCACGGCCGCGCGCGGATCAAGGAGAGCGAATACCTGCTCCAGCTGCAGGAGAAGCAGAAGGCCCGCTTCTCCTACGGCGTGATGGAGAAGCAGTTCCGTCGCTACTACGAGGAGGCCGCCGGCCGGCCCGGCAAGACCGGCGAGGTCCTGCTGACCATCCTCGAGTCGCGTCTGGACAACGTCGTCTACCGTGCCGGTCTCGCCCGGACCCGCCGTCAGGCCCGCCAGCTGGTGAGCCACGGTCACTTCCTGGTGAACGGCAAGAAGGTCGACATCCCCAGCTACCGCGTCTCGCAGTACGACATCATCGACGTCCGCGAGAAGTCGCTGGGCACGCTGCCCTTCCAGGTGGCCCGTGAGACCCAGGGCGATCGTCCGATCCCGGGTTGGCTGCAGGTCGTCGGCCCGCGTCTGCGGGTGCTGGTCCACCAGCTCCCCGAGCGCGCGCAGATCGACATCCCGCTGCAGGAACAGCTGATCGTCGAGTACTACTCGAAGTAAGGCGCTTCGCGCCGTGGTGTCCTTCCGGTCCTCCGAGGTCCGGGGGGACACCACATCCCGACCAGGGCGTCATATGGCGGACGCCCACAAGGAGGCACTCCATGCTCATCTCGCAGCGACCCACCCTCAGCGAAGAGGTCATCGCCGACGACCGCTCGAAGTTCGTCATCGAACCCCTCGAGCCGGGCTTCGGGTACACCCTCGGCAACTCGCTTCGTCGCACCCTGCTGTCCTCGATTCCGGGCGCGGCCGTCACCAGCATTCGCATCGACGGCGTGCTCCACGAGTTCACCACGGTTCCCGGGGTCAAGGAGGATGTCACCGACATCATCCTCAACCTCAAGGGCCTCGTGGTCAGCTCGGAAGAGGACGAGCCGGTCACCATGTACGTCCGCAAGCAGGGCCCCGGCACCGTGACCGCGGGCGACATCGTGCCCCCGGCCGGTGTCACCGTCCACAACCCGGACCTGCACATCGCCACCCTGAACGACAAGGGCAAGCTGGAGATCGAGCTCGTCGTCGAGCGCGGCCGCGGCTACGTCCCTGCCGTCCAGAACAAGGCGTCCGGCGCCGAGATCGGCCGTATTCCGGTCGACTCGATCTACTCGCCGGTGCTCAAGGTGACCTACAAGGTGGAGGCGACCCGCGTCGAGCAGCGCACCGACTTCGATCGGTTGATTCTCGACGTGGAGACCAAGAACTCGATCACCGCGCGGGACGCGCTCGCTTCGGCGGGCAAGACCCTGGTGGAGCTCTTCGGTCTGGCTCGTGAGCTGAACGTCGAAGCAGAAGGCATCGAGATCGGTCCCTCGCCCGCCGAGGCCGACCACATCGCCTCCTTCGGACTCCCCATCGAGGATCTCGACCTCACGGTCCGGTCCTACAACTGCCTCAAGCGCGAGGGTGTGCACACCGTCGGTGAGCTCGTGGCACGCACGGAGTCCGACCTGCTCGACATCCGCAACTTCGGTCAGAAGTCCATCGACGAGGTGAAGGTCAAGCTGCACTCGCTCGGCCTCTCCCTCAAGGACAGCCCCGCGTCCTTCGACCCGAGCACCGTCGCCGGCTACGACGCCGCGACCGGTACCTGGAGCGACACGGACGCCGGTTCCTTCGGCGACGCCGAGGGGAACGAGGACTACGCCGAGACCGAGCAGCTGTAGCAGCTCACGGTCCGTTACTAGGAGATTCATCATGCCCAAGCCCAAGAAGGGTGCCCGCTTCGGCGGGTCGGCCTCGCACCAGAAGGCGCTGCTGGCCAACCTGGCCACCGCGCTCTTCGAGCACGGCCGCATCACCACCACCGAGGCCAAGGCCAAGGCCCTGCGGCCCTACGCCGAGAAGCTCGTCACGCACGCGAAGGCCGGCACGCTGGCCAACCGTCGTGAGGTGCTGAAGGTCATCCGCAACAAGGACGTCGTCCACACGCTGTTCGCGGAGATCGGCCCGTTCTACGAGGACCGCAACGGCGGCTACACGCGCATCGTCAAGACGATGCCGCGCAAGGGTGACAACGCTCCCATGGCGATCATCGAGCTCGTCAAGGAGAAGACCGTCACCTCCGAGGCCGACCGCGCCCGTCGCGTCGCCGCCTCGCAGAGCGCGCCGGCCACCGAGGCCCCGGCCGAGGAGAACGTCGTCGAGGCCGTCGAGGCCGACGCCTCCGACGCGCAGGTCGAGAACGCGGACGCCGTCGTCGACGCGATCGAGGACGAGACCGCCACCGCGGCCGACGCCAAGGACGCCGACGAGGCCAAGAAGGACTAGTCCACTTGGTTTCGGCATCCGCTGAAGCGAACGAGCCCGTCGCCCCCCACCGGGGCGGCGGGCCCGTTGCTTTCGAGAACCCGTCCGCCGCCGGTGAGGACAGCACCCGGCTGCGGCTCGACATCGCCTACGACGGCACCGACTTCTCCGGCTGGGCACGGCAGCCCGGACGACGGACGGTGTGCGGGGAGATCGAAGAGAAGCTCGGGGCGGTCGTACGCACTCCGGTCCAGCTCACGGTCGCCGGGCGGACCGACGCCGGGGTGCACGCGTCCGGTCAGGTCGCGCACGTCGACGTCCCCACCGCTACCCTTCCGGACGACCTCGCCCGCCTGGTGCGACGGCTCGCGCGGTTCCTGCCGCGCGACGTCCGCGTCACCGGCATCTCCGTCGCCCCGCCCCACTTCGACGCCCGTTTCTCGGCGGTCCGCCGGCACTACGAGTACCGGCTCACCACCGCCGTCTACGGCGCCGAGCCGCTGCGGGCCCGCGACACCGTCGCCTGGCCCAAACCGGTGGACGTCGACGCCATGCGTGCCGCCTCGCGGTCGCTGCTGGGCCTGCACGACTTCGCCGCCTTCTGCAAGCGGCGCGACGGTGCGACGACGGTCCGCGAACTGCAACGCTTCGACTGGACGCGCACAGGGGACATCCTCACCGCGCACGTGAGCGCGGACGCGTTCTGCTGGTCGATGGTGCGCAGCCTCGTCGGGGCGGTCCTCGCGGTAGGGGAGGGGCGGCGCAGTGTCGAGTGGACGACCGCGCTGCTCGACGAACGGCAGCGCGCCGCGGCCGTGGCCGTGGCTCCGGCGCACGGACTCAGCCTCGTCGGCGTCGACTATCCCCCCGACGACGAACTCGCGGCGCGCAACGCGGCCACCCGCGAGGTGCGCGGGCCCGTCGGTCCCGGCTGCTGCTGACCCGCGGCCGAACCTGCCGGTGATATGTTCCGACGAGCACGTCCCCCGGCGGCCCGGCCGGGGGATCGGCATGTGAGAGGGAGGCACAGTGCTCGACCTGCCCGCGATCCGGCGGCGAGGCGCGACGGTCGCGGCGGCCCTGTTCGCCGCGGCGTCCCTGCTGACGGCACCGGCGGCCGCCGAGCCGGCTCCGGCCGGGGCCTACGTCGATCACGTGGAGGAACGAACCGCGCGCGACTGGGTGTTGCACGTGTACTCGCCGTCCATGGACCGGGTGATCCCGGTCGAGGTGATCCGGCCCGCCGACACTTCCGCTGCCCGGCCGACCTTCTACCTGCTCAACGGAGCCGGTGGGGGCGAGGACGCCGCGAACTGGCGGGAGCAGACGGACGTCCGCGAGTTCTTCGACGGCAAGAACGTCAACGTCGTCACCCCGGTGGGCGGAGCCTTCTCGTACTACACGGACTGGGTCCGTGACGACCCGAAGCTCGGCCGGCACCGATGGGCGACGTTCCTGACGTCGGAACTGCCGCCGGTCGTGGACGCGGCACTGGGCGCCGACGGTCGCAACGCCGTGGCGGGGATGTCGATGTCGGGCAGTTCGGTGCTGGCCCTCGCGCAGCAGTCGCCGGGACTGTACGAGGCGGTGGCGTCCTACAGCGGGTGCGCGCAGACGAGCAGCGATCCGGGGCGCAGCTACGTCGAGGCCGTCGTCACGATAGGGGGCGGCGACGTCGAGAACATGTGGGGCCCGATCGGCGGGCCGGGGTGGATCGCCAACGACGCGGCGCTGAACGCGGAGAAGCTGCGTGGGACGACGCTGTACATCTCCTCCGGCGGTGGCCTGCCGGGTCCGCACGAGGCGGCCCTGGGCGGGCAGGTGGACCCGGTCGACCTGCTCGTCCTCGGATCCATCGAGGCGGCCACGGCACAGTGCACCGAGCGGCTGCGGCGGACCTTCGACGAACTCGGGATCGAGGCGACCTTCAGCACAGCGGCGGAGGGCACGCACTCGTGGGGGTACTGGCAGGATGCGCTGCACGAGTCCTGGCCGATTCTTGCCGAGGCGATCGGCGCGTAGCGCGGCTCGGCACGAGCGACGGAAACAGCAAGGGGCGAGGTCGGATGACCTCGCCCCTTTCGCTACGCGCGTCGAGGCTTCTCTCAGATCAGCCAGCTGAGGAAGGAGAGCACGTGGTCGACCAGGGAGCCGAGCGAGCCGAGCAGCATGGGGATTACCTCCGATGTCGATGGACAAATCCTGGACGTACGTCCAACCAAGATCTAAGTACAGGATGTCCGCTTTGCCCAGAAAATGTGACGCAGGATACCGGGGCACGGCGAGGGTTCCGAGGTCAGTCCGCGATCATCCGGAGCAGCGCCGCGAGCGCGCGGAACGGCAGCGTCAGGACCCGCAGGAACAGGACGCCGAGCTCGGCGAGTGTCGCCACCGTCTCCGCGGCGTCGGCCGCCCTCTCCACTCGGTCCACGGCTCTGCGACCCCGTCGACGATGTCTGTCCACCGGCGCACGGTAGCAGGCGGTTCGCGAAATCTGACAGGAGGATGTTTCAGATTCCGCGGCACGAGTTATCCCGGCAGTGCCGGGGTGCGCGTGCCGCCGGGGAGGACGGCCGCGCGCCCCGGCACCGCTGCGGGCCCGCGCCCCGGCTCGACCGGGCCTTCGACACCCGGCACGGCCGGGAGTTCACACCCCGGCGCGGCCGGGAGTTCACACCCCGGCGCGGCCGGGAGTTCACACCGTCAGCCCGCCAGGTGCCGCGCGATGACCAGCCGCTGGATCTGGTTCGTCCCCTCGAAGATCTGGGTGATCTTCGCGTCCCGCATGAAGCGCTCGACGGGAAAGTCCCGGGTGTAGCCGTAGCCGCCGAGTACCTGCACGGCGTCGGTGGTCACCTTCATCGCCGCGTCGGTCGCGACGAGCTTGGCGACCGACGCCTGCCGCGAGTAGGGCAGACCGGCGTCCTTGCGGCGCGCGGCGTCGATGTAGGTGGCGCGGGCCGAGTCCACCGCCGCGGCCATGTCGGCCAGGACGAATCCGAGGCCCTGATGGTCGATGATCTTCTTGCCGAACGCCTTGCGCTCCTTGGCGTAGGCGGTGGCCTCGTCGAGCGCGGCCTGCGCGAGACCCACCGCGACGGCCGCGATCCCGAGGCGGCCCGAATCGAGGGCGCTGAACGCGATCGGCAGGCCCTGCCCCTCGGCCCCGATGCGGCGCTCCTCGGGGACGAACGCATCGTCGTAGTGGGCGGTCGTGGTGGGGATGGCATGCAGGCCCATCTTCTCCTCGGGCTTGCCGAAGCTGAGGCCCTCGGTTCCGGCGGGCACGAGGAAGCAGGAGATGCCCTTGGAGCCGGCGTCGGAGGTCCGGGCGAACAGCGTGTAGAAGTCCGCCTTGCCGCCGTTGGTGATCCACGCCTTCGATCCGGAGATCCGGTAGCCGCCGTCCACGGCTGTCGCGCGGCAGGTCAGGGCCGCGGCATCGGACCCGGCCTGCGGCTCGGACAGGCTGTAGGCGCCGATCGTCTCGCCGCCGAGCATGGCGGGCAACCACCGGGCCTTCTGCTCCTCGGTGCCGTGGGTGGCCAGCGCGAAGCACGACAGGCCGTGCACACTCACCGCGACCGCGACGGCCGCCCAGCGGGCGCCGAGCTCCTCGAGCACCTGCAGGTACACCTCGTACGGCTGATTCCCGCCGCCGAACTCCTCCGGGTACGGCAGGCTCAGCAGTCCCGCCGCGCCGAGGGCGGGGAACACGCCCTCGGGGAACGTCTCGTTGCGCTCGTGTTCGACGACCCGCGGCGCGAGAACCTTGTCCGCGACGTCGCGGGTCAGCTCGATGAGGTCGTAGGCCTCGGGGGTGGGCAGCAGGCGCTCGACGGGCACGGTGACTCCTCGCTCGGAAAATAGTACTGAGAACGATACTGCAGTACTATCTGCAGTATGACAAGAGCGGGAACCCGGCGCGGCACGGCGCGGCAGGCGCAACTGTTCGACCAGCTCGTCGCGCTGTTTCTCGCCGAGGGCTTCGCCCGCTTCACCCTCGACGACATCGCCGCCCGCCTGCACTGCTCCAAGTCGACCCTGTACGCCCTCGCCGAGAGCAAGGACCGCCTCGTCCGCGCCGCCACCGTGCACTTCTTCCGCGGCGCGACCGAGCGCGTCGAAGCCGAGCTCGACGGCCGCAGCGGCGCCGTCGACCGCATCCGCGGCTACCTCGAGGCCGTCGGCCGGCAACTCGAACCCGCCTCCGCGCAGTTCATGGAGGACATGGCTGCCGCCCCCGCCGCCCGTGAGGTCTACGAGCGCAACACCCGGCTCGCCGCCGAACGCGTCCGCGACCTCATCGCCGCCGGAGTCGCCACCGGGGAACTGCGCGACGTGCACGCCGCGTTCGTCGCCGACGTCGTCGCCGCCGTCATGGTCCGCATCCAGCAGCGCCACGTCGCCGAGGCCACCGGCCTGCCGGACGCCCAGGCCTACCGCGAACTCGCCGCCCTGCTCACCCACGGCCTCACCGCCTGACCCGCCTACCATCGGCCCATGGACGCCGAAGCCCCGATTCGTCTCGAGATCGTCGTCGCCAGCGTGCGGGCCGGGCGGATCGCGCCCGTCGTCGCCGACTGGTTCGCCGCCGCCGCGCGGCAACGCCGCGAGTTCGACGTCGGCGTGCTCGACCTCGCCGACACCCCGCTGCCGCAGGATCTGTCCGGCGGCCGGGAGGCCGAGGCGTTCACCCGGCGCATCGGTGCGGCCGACGCGTTCGCGGTCGTCACCTCCGAGTACAACCACGGATATCCGGCCGCACTGAAGACCGCCCTCGACACCGTCAAACACGAATGGCGCACCAAGCCGGTTGGATTCGTCTCCTACGGCGGGCTCTCCGGCGGTCTGCGCGCCGTCGAACAACTCCGGCAGGTCGTCGTCGAGGTGCACATGGTTCCCGTGCGCGAATCGGTCAGCTTCCACCGCGTCAAGCACGCCTTCGCCGCCGACGGCACCACCACCGACGGCGCCGCCGCCGATGCGGCCCAGCGGATGCTGACCCAGCTCGCCTGGTGGGCACGGACCGTGCGCGCCGGACAGAGCGCCGAACCCTACCCGGGCTGAGGAACCCGGCTGCGCCCACCCGCGCGCGGACGACCGAGGAACGCGGCTTCGGCGCCGACACTCACCAGCGACAACGACACCCGGCGGCCCCCAGCCGTGAGCACCACCCGATCCCCGGCCGCTCCGGGCTGCAGGATCGACACGTCCGGGCGCTCACGCGGCCACCGATCCGGATCCACGTGCACGTGGATCGCGGTCGCCCCGGCGGGAACCGCCGCCGGGCGCACACCGTCGTACACGATCGTGTCGAAACCCCGCTCGTCGCCACCGAGGCGCAACCGGTCCGGTCCCGCGGCGGCGAGCAGGGGGCGCCAGGCCGAGGCGCGATCGGTGTGGATCGCCACCCGCGCGCCGATCGCGACCGACCGGAACACCAGCTGCTGCGCCAGGTACAGCTCCCCGGCGACGTAGACGGTGCGCACGCCCCGGCCGGTCACGCGAGCTGACACGGCCGCTCCGGACTCGTCCGCCCCGACCACCTGCCCGCATCCTGTCACCGGCAGGGTCAGGGCGTCGGCGTCGCCGAGCTGCACGGTGCGCAGGGGGACCAGATCCTCGAGCCCCGCCGCGGCCGTCGGCGTCGACGCCAGCAACCCGTCCAGTTCGCGACTCCACAACCGCCGAGTGCCCGGCGTCCGGCGGCTCGGCTCGGGGGACCGGCTCGTTCCGCGCAGCACCGCCCCCACCCGCACGGTTCCGGGCTCGGTGCCGGGTCGCAGGCGCACCGTGATCGTCGCCGACGACAGCGGCTCCGACCAGACGCGGGTCAAGGTCGCCCGGTCGAGGTGACCCGGTTCGACGACCGAGGCCCGGCTGAGACCGCCGGGAAGCCGTACCGCGTCGCGATCCTCCTCGAGCAGCAGCGGATCCGCGCATCCGGTGACGGACTCCACCGCCCGGGTGATCTCTCCCGCGTCGAGGATCCGCGCGGCGTGGTGCTGTTCCGCCAACGCCCGCACGACCCGGCGCGCCGCGATGCTCACGGCGCGTGCCGCGCCCTCGGCCCCGCCGCCCCGGCGCGCCACCGCGGCCGGGCAGGCGAGGGCGTCGAACCGCAGCGCGAGCCACACCGTGCGGGTCGCGGCGGCGGGCAGCGGACCGACCAGGCTCCCGTATGCCTCGCCGGCCACGGTCTCGTCGCACGCCCGGCGGCCGTGCGCGACGACGTCGATCCCGTCGAGTTCGACGTCGTGCCGCGAGAGGCACGCGGCGATCGCCGCCAGCGGAAGCCGGCGCAGGGGATCTGCCCGGTCGCGTGTCAGCCGGGTGAGGTCGCCGCCCGTCGGCACCAGCTCCACGACCGCGACGACGGCCGAGCCGTCCCAGCACACCCCGACCGGTCCGTCGCCGGCCGCGGCGACGTCGACGATCACCGGGGCAGTACGGATCGGACGGTTCCGGAATCGCCACCATTCCCGCGACCAGTCGACGGCGTCGCGCCCCCGGACCGGGACCACCACCGACACCGCGGCCAGCGCCGCCACGACCACCGAAGCGGGAAGCGGGGCGCCGGCGGCCGCCGCGATCGTCCACCCGATCAGCGCTGCACACTGCGCCCGCACCACCCCGGCCGCGGAGCGGCGCCGTGGCCGCCGGAAAACCCCATGCTGCACGACGATTCCCCCGTTCCCCCCGAGCGACGGCCCGGTCCCCCCCCGATGTTCCCCGCCGGAACTGTACTGTGTTGCGGCGGAGGGGGCGTCGTACGGGGGAGGATCGATGGGAGCGCAGCCGACCACGCGCTGGCAGGTCAACGGCTACCGGTTTCTGGTGCGCCGCATGGAGCATGCACTGGTGCGGCGGGACGTGCGGATGATCCACGACCCGATGCGGTCGCAGTCACGCGCGCTGGCGGTGGGTGCCGTCCTCGCCTGTGTCGGACTCGCGGGCTGCGCCGCACTCGCCCTGTTCCGCCCGCAGGACAAGATCGGCGATGCCACCATCGTGGTGGGTCGCGAATCCGGCGCGATGCTGGTCGCGATCGACGGCACCTTCCATCCGGTGCTCAACCTGGCCTCCGCCCGCCTGGTGCTCGGGCGGCCCGACGAGCCCACCGTCGTCGCCGACGAGGAATTCGAGACGCGCCCACGGGGTTCCCTCGTCGGCATCCCCGGTGCGCCGTCGGCGCTGGCACACGTCGCGGAACCGCTGTCGTGGACGGTGTGCGACACCGTCGCCCCCGACGGAAGCCGCTCGGTCACCACGAGTGTCGCCGCCGGGGAGCCCGCCTACGGCGACCGCGCACGACCGCTCACCGACGACGAGGCCCTGCTCGTCGCGGCCGACGGCAGGCACCATCTGGTGTACCGCGGATCGCGCGCCGAAGTCGACCTGTCGGACCGCGCGCTCACCCGCGTTCTCGGCCTCGATGCCGGCATGGCGCGTCCCGTCGGTCCGGCCCTGCTCGCCGCCATCCCGGAGGTGCCGCGGCTCGAGGCTCCGCGGATCCCCGGCGCCGGCGACGAGCCCCGCTATCCTATCGGCTCGCTGACCGTCGGTTCGGTGGTCCGCGTCGCAGTGCCGGACGGGAAGAAGTTCTACGTCGTGCTGCGCGACGGTGTGCAGGAGGTGTCCGAGGCGACGGCACAGATCGTCCACTTCACCGATTCGCAGGGCGCCGCGGAGATCCCTGCCGTCCCGCCGGATCTGCTACGGGACGCGCCGGCCGTGCGGGGTCTCGACGTGGACACCTTCCCCACGACCGTGCCCACGGTCGTCGATGCCGGCGACCGCCCCGTCGGATGCCTGACGTGGACCCCGGAGGCCGCCGCGGACGGACAGTCGCGGTCCGTCGTCGAGGTGTCGGCAGGCTCGGCACTGCCGCTACCCGAGGGGGCGGTGCCGGTGTCCCTGGCTCAGGCGGACGGTGGCGGGCCCGAGGCCGACAGCGCGTACCTCGCGCCCGGCCGCGGCGCGTTCGTGCAGACCACCTCCGTCGCGCCGGACAGTGCGCGGCGCGGCGCCCTCTTCTACGTCGCCGACACCGGCGTGCGGTACGGCATCGTCGACGCGGACGCCGCGACCGCCCTGGGATTCTCCGAACCCGTGCCCGCGCCGTGGCAGATCGTCGAATTGTTCGCGCCGGGACCGGCACTCGGGCGGGCGGAGGCGCTCGTCGCTCACGACGGCGTCGCACCCGATCCGGACCCGGCGCCGGTCGGCGCCGGCAGCTGACGCCGGCGTCGCAGCGACGCTGTCGCTCCCACGATCACGAGCACCACAGTCGCCGCGACGACCGCGACGTTCCGGGGCCGTTGATCCGTCGGCGCCGGTGGTGCCGGGGATGCGACGGCCACCGAACGGGGCACCTGCGGACGCTCTTCCGTCCACGGGGCGGTCACCGCCGCGAACGGGTCGATGACGCCGTGTCCCACCCGCGGATTCCAGCCCTCGGCCGGCGCGTGCGCCGTGGCCTCGATCCGCAGCGCGACGGCGCGGGCATCGAGATGCGGAAATCGTGCCCGTACCAGCGCGACGGTCGCGGATACGAGTGGCGCCGCGAAACTGGTGCCCGACACCGGAATCGGGCCCTGTGCTCCCCGATAGGCGTCGACGAGGCCGTCCGCGGTGGGATGCAGGGAGACCACACCGCTGCCGGGTGCGGCGACATCCACCCACGGTCCCGGCAGGCTGAAGCTCGACGGTGAGCCGTCGGGCTCGACCGAACCGACCGTCAGTACGTAGTCGTCGTACCAGGCCGGCGAGGCCACGGTCGTGACCGCACGCCAGGGATCCTCGCCCGGGCGGAGCGGATCGAGTCCGTGCGGATTCGACCCCCGGCAGCGCTCCTCCACATTCCCGGCGGCGGCGACGACGACGGCGTCCTTCACCTCCGTCGCGTACCGCACCGCCGCCCCGAGTTCGGGGTCGTCGATCCCTTCTGCGGCCGGAGCGCAGGCGACCTCGGAGATGTTGATGACGGTGGCGCCGCGATCCGCGGCGTGGCGCACCGCCATCGCCATCGTGCGCACGTTGCCGTAGCCGGGTGACGTGCGCGCATCCTGGTCGTCGGCGTCCGGCCGGTGCGCCGAGAAGTGGCGGCTGGACTGGCGCACGGTGAGGATCCGCGCGTCCGGGGCGCCGCCGGCGAATCCCGACCCGGCGACCGGGCGGGCCGCGACGAGTCCCGCCACCAGGGTCCCGTGGGCGTCGCAGTCCTGCGTCCCGTCGCCCGAGGAGACGTAGTCCCCACCGGGGACCAGCCCGGGCAGCCTGGCGTTCCGGCCCACTCCGGTGTCGATCACCGCCACGAGCTGGCCCGCGCCGCGCGTCAACGGCCACACGGCCGGAAAATCCAGGAGGCGTTGCGGTTCCGGGATCGAGGCGGTGTCGTCGACGGTGGCGACGGTGGTGCACGGCGAACGTTGCGCGGTATCGTCGACGGGGCCGGGCGCCGCGGGGGGAGGCAGGCTCCCGGCATCGGCGGGCGGGGGCTGCGCCCCGGCGAACGGGGCCGTGCCGAAGGACGAGGTCGTCAGCACCAGAGCGACGAGGAAGAGACGTGCCCCGCGGGCCACGTCAGATCCCGCGGACGGCGGCGTAGAGCCCCGTGACCCAGCAGGCCAGCGGCAGGACCGTCGCGATCGTCGCGTACTCGACGAGCTCGGCGGCGCGCCGCTGCACCGGAGTGAACGAGCGACGCGGGGCGGCCACGCCGAACACCAGCGCTGCGGCCGCGACGCCCGCGGCGAGGGCGAAGACCGCGACGGGCGGCACGGATCCGCTGATCGCGGCCGCGGCGAGCAGGGCTACCGGCACGGATGCGCCGCCTGCCACCAGCAGCGTCGCCTGGCGCGCGTCGGTATAGGTGCGGCCCCGCAGCATGATCACCGCCGCAGCGGCGAGCGCCAGGGCGGTGCCCGGTCCGACGGGGTCGTCCCCGGACAGCGGGGCTGCCGCGCACCACGCACCGGCGACGGTCAGAACGGCTCCCGCACCGACGAGACCGGTGAGGTGGTCGCGTGCCCGCGCGGCGGCCGCCGCGAGCTCGCCCCGATCGGGCAGGGACCGGTCCTCGCCGTCCGGGCCGTCCTCTCCGTCCTCGATCCGGGGTGCTCCCGCGCCGGGGCCGGGTACCGGGGGCAGCGGCAGGTCGGCGAGCTTCATGGCGAGCCGGGGAGCGAACGTCACGGTCAGCATCGCCGTGACGACGACTCCGGCTCCGACCGCGGACGCGGGGATTCCCGAGGTGGCGACGAGGAAGGCGGCCGCCGCCACCGCGGCGACGGCGGCAACCGCGGTGAAGGGCACCCGTCCGACGTCGGCCGAGACCAGGACCAGGGTTGCCGCGGCCCCCGACAGGACCGCACCGAGCATCGAGTGTGCCGGTCCGAAGGCCCCCGGCACCACGAGGATTCCGGTGACGAAGGCGGCCGGCACCGCGCAGGCGCACAGCAGCGCCACGGGGCGACGGTCGTCGCGGGCCCGGCCGAGCAGGATCCCGGCGAGCAGGAGCAGGACGGCGAGTGCGCCGCAGCCGGCCCCGGCGGCAAGCCGTCCCTCCGGCGCGGAAAGGCGCAGCAGAGCCCCCGCACCGACCGCCGTCGCGGACAGGGTGACCGCTGCCGCGACCGTCGCCGCCGCGCCCGGCGACCAGCGGCCCGTCCCGGCCTCGTCGGCGGTCGCGACGCTGTGGGTCACGTCGTCGAACAGCGGGGGTGGCGCCGGTGTCGACGCGTCCTCGAGCACGAGCAGATCGCCGTCGCGGACGCCCTGCTCGTGCAGACTCAGTGCCGCCGCGAGCCGCGACGAACCGAGGCGGGCCAGCGCCCATGCTTCGGGCTCGACCCGCTCGACGGAGGGGTCGAAGTCGTTGACGGCGCGGTGACTCGCGACGAGGTCGACGACGCCGGGCACGATCAAGGCGACGGGCACGTCGCCGGGCAGGGCGAGATCGACCTGTGTGTGCCGTGCCAGCACGGTCACCCGGCAGAGTTCGGGTGGGTCGATCCGCCCCGGTTCGGTATGCGCAGCCGTCATCGTCCATCCCCCCGTCGTCCCCCGACCGTGCTTCGGTCCGGACGGGCTCGCCCGCCCGCCCGGACCTCGCGGAGACGATACGACATCGCCTCGCGCAGACGCCGTCGCGTCCGCCTGCATGCCGATCCATCCGGTGTGCGTTACCCTTCGTCGACCGTGGGGGGACGGCCGTCGCGAGGACGGCTGCCGTGGTGGGGCGGTGGGGGTGGGTTCGTGAGCACAGTGCGGTTCGTGGGGACAGTGCGGTTCGTGCGCAGGCCGCGGCGCGAGGTGCCGCGCGTACCGGTGGGCGAGGTGGGAATGCAGGCCCCGCCGGAGATTCCGCGCTCGACGCCGGGCAATCTCCTGGCGAAGTTGCTGCCGGTCGTGATGGTCGCGGCGATGATCGGCATGGTGGCGCTGATGTTCGGTTCCGGGGCGGCGCGGAGCCCGATGTCGCTCGTCTTCCCGCTCATGATGGTCGTCTCGATGGTCGGCATGTTCGCGGGCAGCCGCGGAGGCGGAGCGAAAGCGGCGGAGGCGGACGAGGATCGAAAGGACTACCTGCGGTATCTCGACGGTCTCCGGCGGGAGGTCCACGACACCGCGGACCGGCAGCGGCGCGCCCTCGAATGGACGCATCCCGACCCGGCCGTGCTGTGGACGCTCGCGGGGACGGTACGCATGTGGGAACGTGGCGGCACCGACGCCGACTTCTGCCACGTCCGGGTCGGGCTCAGCGGCCAACGTCTCGCGACCCGGCTGATCGCTCCCGACACCGGTCCCGTCGAGGACCTCGAACCGGTGGCAGCCGTGTCGCTGCGGCGGTTCGTGCGCGCGCACTCGGTCGTGCCGGCTCTGCCGACCGCGGTGTCGCTGCGCGGGTTCGCGGCCGTGTCGTTCGGCGGCGACCGCCGCACGGCACGCGATCTGGTACGCGCGATGCTCCTGCAACTGTGCACCTTCCACAGCACGGAGGTCCTGCGAATCGCCGTCGTGTGCGGGCCGGACACGGCTGACGAGTGGGACTGGGTCAAGTGGCTGCCGCACGTGCAGAACCACGAGATCGTCGACGGGGCGGGTAGCGCCCGCGCCGTGTTCGGGTCGGTCCGCGATCTCGAGGCCGCATTCGCCGACCGCCTGACGGGGCGCGGGCGATTCGCCCGCAACGCGGCCCCGGTCGACGGTGTGCCCCAACTGGTGATCGTGATCGACGGGGGCGTACACGGCTCGGGTTCGGGGATCCTCGACGACGGACTCGACTCCGTCACGATCCTGGACCTGTGCGCGTCGATGCCCGTCGCGGCGGCCTCCCGCGGACTCGAACTCGTTGTCGGTCCGGGACGCCTGGGTGCCCGCGCCGGCGAGCGGGTGGAGACCTTCGCGGTGCCGGACGGAGCAAGCGTGGCGCAGGCACAGACGGCGGCGCGGCGACTGGCGCCGTACCGAGCCACCCACCGGGCCGCCGAGTCCGGTGCCGGTGAGAATCGGCCGGACCGGTGGGAGGAGCTGCTCGGGCTCGGCGACGTCGCACAGTTCGACCCCGGCCGGGCATGGTCGCCGCGGCGGGGGCGCAACCGGTTGCGGGTCCCGATCGGAATCGGAACCGACGGCACACCGGTCGAACTGGACCTGAAGGAGGCCGCCGAGGGTGGCATGGGCCCGCACGGATTGTGCATCGGCGCCACCGGCTCGGGAAAATCGGAGCTGTTGCGAACCCTGGTACTGGGTCTGATCGCGACGCACGCCCCCGAGTCGCTGAATCTCGTTCTCGTCGACTTCAAGGGCGGCGCAACCTTTCTCGGACTCGAGTCGGCGCCGCACGTCGCGGCGGTGATCACCAATCTCGCCGACGAGCTGGCCATGGTCGATCGGATGAAGGATGCCCTCGAGGGCGAGATGAACCGCAGGCAGGAGCTTCTGCGTGCGGCAGGTAACTTCGCGAACGTGGGCGACTACGAACGCGCCCGCGCCGGCGGTGCAGCGCTGGCACCGTTGCCGGCGCTGGTCGTCGTCGTGGACGAGTTCTCGGAGTTGCTCACGCAGCAGCCGGACTTCGCGGACCTGTTCGCCGCGATCGGCCGGCTGGGGCGGTCCCTGCACATGCATCTGCTGCTCGCCAGTCAGCGAATCGACGAGGGCCGGTTACGCGGACTCGACAGTCATCTGTCGTACCGCATTGGACTGAAAACCTTCTCGGCCAACGAATCCCGAAGTGTTCTCGGCGTCCCCGACGCCTACCACCTGCCGCCCTCGCCGGGAGCCGGATACCTCAAGTGCGACTCGGCGGAGATCGTGCGGTTCGCTGCCGCCTACGTGTCGGGGCCCTACGAGCGTCGCCGCTCGGACCGGTCGGTGACCCGGCACGGCACTGCAGCCGCCCGGCCGCGGCTGTTCACCACCGCGGAAGTGCCCCTGGCGCAGCCCGAACCCGTTCCCGAGCCGGTCGAGCCCGGCGACGATCCCCTCCCTGCCGAGGAAAGCCGCTCCGTGCTCGATGTCCTCGTCGCGCAGGTCCGCGGCCACGGCGCACCCGCGCACGAGGTCTGGCTGCCGCCTCTCGATGCGGCGCCGAGCCTGGACCGGCTCCTTCCCCGGTCGTTGCTGACCGGTGACGTGCTGCCGCGGAGCATCCTGCGCACGCCGATCGGCATCGTGGACCGCCCCTTCGAGCAACGGCGGGATCCGCTGGTGGTGGACCTCTCCGGCTCGGCCGGCAACGTGGTCGTCGTCGGAGGACCGCGCTCCGGCAAGTCGACGATGCTCCGCAGCCTCGTCCTGTCGATGGCGATGACGCACACGTCCGAACAGGTGCAGTTCTACTGTCTGGACTTCGGCGGCGGGGCGCTGGCCGGCCTCGCCGGCCTCCCGCACGTCGGCTCGGTCGCCAACCGGCTGGACGCCGACCGCGTCCGCCGGACGATCGCCGAGCTGACCGCCCTGCTGCGGCGCCGGGAGGGCCGATTCGGCGAACTCGGCCTCGAATCGATGGCCGAGTTGCGCCGTCGCCGGGCCGGCGGCGGGCCGGGTGCGGACGTGGACGCCTTCGGCGACGTGTTCCTCGTGATCGACGGCTGGCCCAGCATCCGGCAGGACTTCGAGGCCCTGGAGCCGCAGGTCGCGGTGCTGGCCGCCCAGGGGCTGTCCTTCGGCATCCACGTGGTGCTCACCGCGCCGCGCTGGGGTGACGTGCGACCGGCGATGCGGGACCACCTCGGGACCCGTCTCGAGCTGCGCCTCGGTGATCCCGCCGACTCCGAGTACGGCCGTAAGAAGGCGGCGGCGGTACCCGAGGGCCGGCCGGGCCGGGGCATCGACCGTGACGGGCTGCACGTACTGGCCGCGCTGCCGCGGGTCGACGGCAGCTCCGAGACCGTCGATCTCGCCGCGGGACTGGCGGACGCCGTGGCCGCCGTCGCCGCGGCCGCACCGGGTCGCCCCGCCCCGGTCGTCCGGATGCTGCCCGACCTCGTCGATCGCGCCGACGTCCTGGCCGCCCTCGGCGACCGGTGGGCCGCCGGCGGCGGCGCGGCCGGGGAACGGCGGCTGTTCGTGCCGCTCGGCATCGACGAGGCCGAACTGGCCCCCGTGGGGATCGACTTCGCCGAACAGCCTCACCTGCTCGTCTTCGGCGATTCGGGCTGCGGGAAGACGACGGTGCTCCGCGGCATCTGCCGCAGCCTCCTGGAGTCCCGCACGGGGGCGCAGGCCCGCATCATCGTCGGGGACTACCGGCGCACCCTGCTCGGCGTCGTGGAGGGGGACCACCTCGGCGGATACGCACCGTCCGCCGTGACGTTGTCGGCGATGTCCCGCGACCTAGCGGCGGTGTTCGAGCGGCGGATGCCCGGTCCCGACGTCACCCAGCAGCAGCTGCGGGAACGCTCCTGGTGGTCGGGACCCGAGGTCTTCGTCGTCGTCGACGACTACGACCTCGTCTCCGCCGCGAGCCAGTCGCCGCTGACGCCCCTGCTCGAATACCTGCCCCAGGCCAAGGACGTCGGGCTGCACCTGGTCCTGGCACGCCGCTCCGGAGGGGCCGGGCGGGCACTCTTCGAACCGGTCATCGCGCGGCTGCGGGAACTGTCGTCGGCCGGTCTCGTGATGAGCGGCAACCGCGAGGAGGGTGCACTCGTGGGTACCGCGCGTCCGCGTCCGATGCCGCCCGGGCGGGGCACCCTCGTGCAGCGCGACGGGGAGACGCTCGTGCAGACGGCCTGGCTGCCCCCGCAATGAGCGACGTCCGCACGCTGCATATGCAGGTCGTCCCGGGACGGATCCACGCACGGTGGGCCGATCGGACCGTGACGATTCCCGCCGCGGCGCCCGAGCCCCGTTCGGACGACGATGCGCACCCGGCCGCCCTGCTCGGGTACGCGGCGGCGACGGCAGGGGCACCGGACGATCTCGACACCGTGACGGTGGTGCATCCCACCGAGTGGGGCGAACGTCGTCGAGCGCAGCTGCACACGGCCGCGCGGCAGGTCGCGCGGCACGCCGTCCTCGTGACCGCCGCGGTCGCCGCGCGCCGCACCGCGCCGCCGGGCGACGGCGAGCGGTACGCGGTCGTGGAGGTCGACGGCGCCGGTGTGACGACGACGGCGCTGACCACCCCCGACGGCGAGGTCGACCGGCTCGCCCGGGATTCCGACCTGGACGAGGGGCTGCTGGACTCTCCGGCCGGGGCCCGCCGGCTCGACGAGCTGATACGGAACGTGTGTGGGTCCGTCGATCCGGACGTCGTCCTCGTGACGGGCAGTCCGGGCGAGCCACCCGGAATGCCGCTGTGCGAGCGCATCGCCGAGCGGCTCGGCCGTGGCATTCGGGTGCTACCGGTCGCAGCGTCCGAGATGCTGGCCGCGGTGCCGGATCCCGGCCCCGAGCCGCCGGCGGACGCGGCGGCGGCACCGCGCTGGCTGCACACCGAGCCGGCGTCCCGGCCGGTCGGCCGGGTGCGTCGGGGCGTTGCCGTCGTCGCAGTCGTCGCAGTCGTGGCCGCCGTGGCAGCCGTGGCAGCTGTCGGCCTGGTGTGGACTTCCGGGCACCGTGCGGACCTGCACGAGGAAATCGTGAACGATCCCGCCGCGGGCGACGCGGGCGGCGTGACCCCGGGGACGAGATCTCCCACGCCGAGGGCTCCTTCGGTGCGGCACGTGCTCGGGCCCGTCCGGCTGGAGCTGCCGGAGGGGTGGGCGCTTCGTGGCCCGGCCCGTGCCGACCGTACCGAACTCGTCCCGGTGGGCGGGAGTGATCGCCGAATAGTGCTGGTGCACAGCATTCTTCGTCGTCATCTGGACTTGGCCGGCGTGGGGGAGGTGCTGGCCCGCCGCGCGGCCGAACGAGGCGAGGTGATCCGCGACCTCGACGCCGACACCACCTTCGCGGACCGTCCGGTGATCGCCTATGTGGAGGCGCCGGACGACTTCTCGCTCGTGCGCTGGTTCGTCGTGGTCGAGTCCGGCATCCAGGTCGCGGTCGGATGCCAATTCCTCACCGGCGAATGGTCGGGCATCAAGAACGAATGCGAGCAGGCCGTGCACACGGTGACGGTCGCGTAGCGGATCGCCTCGTTCGCCGAGAAGGGAACCTGACGGCCCGGCACTGCGTCCAATCGGTGTAGGCGCGAACCGCTTCGGCCACGGGGGTCCGAAGGGACACGGAACGCGGAACTGCAGAGGAGACAGGCGTGACGCAACCAGGGCAGGGCAGTTCGAATCGGGTGGCGACCGACGTCGCGACCATGGAGACGGCGGCGCGGCAGATCGAGGACTCCCACGGAGAGCTCGAACAACTGCTCGGGGCGCTGCGTACCACGGTCTCGTCGTCGCCGGACGTGTGGCAGGGCCGGTCGGGAATGGCGTTCACCGACGTGATGTCGCGATGGGACCGCAGTGCCCTTCAGCTCAACGAGGCGCTGGCCGCGATCGTCGCCGGCATCCGCACCAACGGCCGGGCGTACGAGGGCACCGTCGAGGCCCAGGCGCAGTCGCTGAACGTCCTCGGCGACAGCCTCCACGGCACCTACTGACCCCGAAGGTCCGGCACCGACCGGACCCGATTCCGTCCGCACGACCCGACCCGAGGAGAACGAATGAGTGGACCCGATGTGATCCGGCAGGACTTCGGTGGCATCGACGACCTGCATGCGCGCGTCGTCGGGCTGCAGCGCGGCATGAACGACACGCTCGACCGGATCAGATCCCAGGTCGAACCGCTGGTGCAGACCTGGGACGGGCAGGCCCGGTCCGAGTACCACGTCACCCAGCAGAAGTGGGATCGGGCGTCCGCCGACCTGAACCTGCTGCTCGACCAGATCGCCGTCGCCGTGGCGCGGGGCAACGACGAGATGCGCAGCGTCGAATCCGAGCTGGCACGGAGGTGGCAGGCCTGAGACGACCCGGGTGACGAGCGACGTCCCGGTGGTGGAGAGGCCGCCGGGACGTCGTGCTGTGTCGAACGGGCCGGGTGCTGTGTCGAACGGGCCGGGTGCTGTGTCGAACGGGCTGGATGCTGTGTCGAACGGGTCGAGTGCTGTTTTGACCGGGCGGACACGTCCCCGGTATCGTGTCCCGTTGGCGTGTCGTACGTCGTCGTTGCTTCGTGCGCGGCGAACGTCGCTTCTCGGGTCCCAACTGGCCGCCGAGGGTGATCATCGACGACGCGCGGGCCAGCAGCGACACGATAGACGAGGAAGATCTGTGTCTACGTACACACCGAAGGCCGGCGACGTGACCCACCAGTGGCACGTCATCGACGCCACCGACGTGGTGCTCGGCCGCCTCGCGGTGCAGGCGGCGAACCTGCTCCGCGGCAAGCACAAGCCCACTTTTGCCCCCCACGTGGACGGTGGCGACTTCGTCGTCATCATCAACGCGGACAAGGTTGCCGTCTCCGGCAACAAGAAGCAGGACAAGCTCCTGTACAACCACTCCGGCTACCCGGGCGGCCTCCGTTCCCGCACCGTCGGTGAGGTTCTGGAGAAGAACCCGGACCGTCTGGTGGAGAAGGCCGTAACCGGCATGCTCCCGAAGAACAAGCTCGGTCGCGCGATCGCGAAGAAGCTGAAGGTCTACGCGGGCCCGAACCACCCGCACACCGCGCAGCAGCCGGTGCCGTTCGAAATCAAGCAGGTGGCGCAGTGACCGAGAACGTGAACGAGAACTACAGCGACGAGTACACCGACACCGAGAACGTCGAGGTCGCCGCGGACGAGTACGTGGCCGAGGAGGCCGCTGTCGCTCCTGCGCCGATCGTGTTCGACCGCCCGGTGCAGACCGTCGGCCGCCGTAAGGAGGCCGTCGTCCGCGTCCGCCTCGTGCCCGGCACCGGCAAGTTCGTGCTCAACGGCCGCACCATCGAGGACTACTTCCCGAACAAGGTGCACCAGCAGCTCGTCAAGTCGCCGCTGGTCACGGTCGAGCGCACCGAGCAGTTCGACGTGCACGCCCGCCTGCACGGCGGCGGCCCGTCGGGTCAGGCAGGCGCCCTGCGCCTGGCGATCGCCCGCGCGCTGATCGAGGTCACCGCCGAGGACCGTCCCGCGCTCAAGCGTGCCGGCTTCCTCACGCGTGACCCGCGTGCCACCGAGCGCAAGAAGTACGGCCTGAAGAAGGCCCGTAAGGCACCGCAGTACTCCAAGCGCTGATGTGCCGCCGACGCTGACCTCGTCAGCCTCGGCACCTGTTCGACCACGAGAGCAGGCGCCGGTAGAGAATTCGCTACCGGACGCCTGCTCTCGTGCATTGACGTACTTTTTGCGACAGCAGGCGGCGCAGGCCGCATTTCTCGACGTGGAGGACTTTGCTCGATGGGTCGGATGTTCGGTACCGATGGCGTGCGAGGCTTGGCGAACGCCGAGCTCACGGTCGAACTGGCGATGCGACTCGCCGGAGCGGCCGCGACCGTGCTGGCGAACGGTGCCGAGGGGCGGCGCCCCGTCGCGGTGGTGGGCCGCGACCCCCGCGCGAGCGGGGAGATGCTCGAAGCCGCGGTGACCGCGGGTCTCGCGGCGGCCGGCGTCGACGTGTTGTCGGTCGGGGTGCTGCCCACTCCGGCGGTCGCGTTCCTGACCGACGCCTACGACGCCGACCTCGGCGTGATGATCTCCGCGTCGCACAACCCCATGCCGGACAACGGCATCAAGATCTTCGCGGCCGGCGGCCACAAGCTCGACGACACCGTCGAGGACCGCATCGAGGCGATGCTGCACGGTGAGGGCGTCGTCGCACGTCCCACCGGTGCGGGTGTCGGCCGGGTGCGGACCGCCGCCGACGCGGCCGATCGCTATCTCGCACACCTCGCGTCGGCGCTGCGTACGCCGCTGACCGGACTGACGGTGGTCGTGGACTGCGCCAACGGCGCGGCGTCGCACGTCGGACCGGCCGCGTACGCCGCGGCCGGGGCCACCGTCGTCGCGCTGCATGCGGAACCGGACGGGCTGGACATCAACGACGGGTGCGGTTCGACCCACCTGGAGGGTCTGCGGGCCGCGGTCGTCGAGCACGGCGCCGACCTCGGTCTCGCCCACGACGGCGATGCCGACCGGTGCCTCGCGGTCGATGCGACGGGCGCCGTCGTCGACGGCGACGCGATCATGGCGATCCTCGCCCTCGGGATGCGGGAGGCCGGCGAACTGCACGACGACACGCTCGTCGCCACCGTGATGAGCAATCTGGGCCTGCACCTGGCGATGCGCGAAGCCGGGATTACCGTCGTCACCGCCGGGGTCGGTGACCGCTACGTGCTCGAGGAGCTGCGGCGCGGTTCCTTCAGCCTCGGCGGCGAACAGTCCGGTCACATCGTGCTGCCGGCGCTGGGCACAACGGGTGACGGGGTGCTCACCGGTCTGCGTCTCATGGAGCGGATGGTGGCGACGGGATCGTCCCTCGCGGACCTGGCCGCCGTCATGCGCACTCTGCCGCAGGTGCTGGTGAACGTCCCTGTGTCCGACAAGTCCGCGGTTGCCGAGGCACCGGCCGTCGCCGACGCGGTAGCCGCCGCGGAACGGGAACTGGGTGAGTCCGGCCGGGTGCTGCTGCGCCCGTCCGGCACCGAACAGCTGGTGCGGGTCATGGTGGAGGCCGCCGACGACGCACTGGCCCGCGCGCTCGCCGATCGCCTCGCGGGAGCTGTCGCCGCCGTCTGAGGCGCTTCTCCGCCCGGGAACCGAACCGCCGCCCGCTGCGTCCAATCCTCCGGGGGACGAGGGAGGGGGCGCGGTGCGTGACGGAATGGGACTCGACGGCGCGGTGGTCCGGTCGGTCGCCGACGGACTGGCGGACTCGGCCACCGACGCGGACTGCCGTGCGCGTGCGTTCCACACCGTCGGCTTCGGCCCGGACGCGGTCGACGACCGCTACCGGTCCGAGGCCGAAGCGGTGCGGGCGTGCTACGACCGACTGCATCGCGCGGTGGTGGAGTGGTCGGCAGCGACGGCCGCACACGCGTCGGCGCTGCGCCGCGCGGCCGGGGGGTACGCGTGGCTGGACCAGGAGACCGACTCCGTCCTGCGGGGCGTCGACATGCCGCCGACGGCATCCCGGTGACCGGGGGCGAGCGGCGGCTCGACCTGGTGCTCGACGGGGGACGGGTCGGGTTGCGCTTCTTCGCCGAGCATCTTCCGCGCGCCGAGCGGTACGCTCCCGGCCTGCCGCCCTGTTCGCACCTGGAGGAACGCTACGACGAGCAGCGCGGCACGGACCCGGCCGTCCTGCTCGTGGACGCCGACGTCTTCGCCCGGCTCGAGACCGGCCTGGATGCCGAGGTCGCGCGGCATCGTTCCGGTGTCGACGCCCTGGCGACGGCGTGGACGGGAGGGGGAGCGGCGGGTGCGGTCGACGCGCTCGTCCGCCATGTGCGAGCGGGGGAGGACCTGCGGGCAGGGCTGGGCACCGCCCACCGTGCGCTGACCGACGCCGCGGCCGCGGTGCTCGCCGTCGTCGAGGAGAAGGCCCGCGCGGCCGCCGAATTCGCGGACACGACCGTCGGCGGACGCACCGTCGAGGAGATCGACGCCATCCTGGCCGGCGCCGCGGACGGCGACGGTCCGACGGCACGCCAGCTCGCCGCGTGGGATCCGGCGCTGGGTCCGGATCTCGACCGCGCCGCCGTCACGCACTGGTGCGCGCGGTGGCGTGACGAGGTGTACCGGCCCGGCGTGGAGGCGGCGGTCGAGTCCTTCCTCGCCCTGTGCGACGACACCGACCGCGCGGTGCGGGCGGTGTTCGCCGAACTCGTCACGATGCTCGCGCCACCGGATCCGGCGGTGCGGGACGTGGGTCCGGTGACCGACCCGTGGGCGCCGCCGGGCGCATCCACGGATCTGGTCGCGGCGGGGCTACGACTTGTGACCGCTGTGGGCGGTCTCACCGGCGCGGTCCTCGATCTGGCCGCGACGGTGGTGGAGGAGGTGACCGAGGCCGTCGAGACGGCCATACCGGCGCCGCCGGATCCCGCACGGGCGCCGTCGCACGCATCCGACTCACAGGCCGGGACCACAGCCACGGAACCGGAACCGCCCACACCCGTTGCCGATTCGGGACACCTCGTTCCGGGGCAGGGCACGGCGGGAGAGGGTGCTGCGGGAGACGGCGCTGCGGAACACGGCGATGCGGGAGTCGGCACGTCGACGGCACCGCTGCCGCCCGATCCCCAGCGGGCGGGTGCGTCGGGTGACGGTGCGCCCCCTGCGCCGGCCGGGATACCCGGACCCCGGGCGGACACCGCCCGCCGGACCGGGACGGCCGGGGCCGAGGGCGCCGACCCGAACCCCGAGCAGGAGGCCGGCGACGGGGTGGTCCTGGCCGAGGCGGGGCCACTGTGATCGGACGGCTGCAGTGACGGGACGGCCGCTGTGACCGGCCGCTTCGAGCGCATCGTCGCCGAGCACCGGGAGGCGGTCGCGTGCCGCCTCGAGACCCTACGGCGCGTCCGGGATCCGCACGAGCTCCCGGTCGGGACGATGCGCGCGCCGGAGCCGGCCGACGAGGAGTTCTACCGTCCGAGAAGCTGGTTGATCTGAGTGCCGAGTTCACGGTCGATCGCGTCGGGCTCGGTGAGCACCTCGGAGCCGGGAAGCTCCGCCTCGGGATCGGCTAACGGCGCGTAGGTCTTGTCACCGGCGAGCCGGTACAGCAGGTATCCGGTGAGCAGCGCGCGGGTGACCTTCTGGGTGTTCCGCTGCGCGCCCCCGACGCCGAGGAAGGCGAGCAGGCGTCGGCCCTCGATCATGCCGTCGTCGGTGGCCTTGTGAACGACCCGCATCAGCACCTCGCCGCCCCAGGCCTGGGCGACGGCGACGGCGTCGCTGCCCATCGAGCCGAGGTCCTTCTCCGCGGCGAGCACGAGACCGGGCGCGTGCACCCGGGCGGCCAGGGCCGAGGCCGGGGGCGACGTCGGAGCCGGGTAGAGCGCCGCGACGGCCGCCACCTCGCGCCGGGACGCGGCAAGCACCGCGGCTCCCGCGCCCATGCCGTGGCCGACCAGGCCGAGCCGATCGGGGTGCACACTGATCCGGCCGGTCCCCAGGCGCACGCCCACACAGATGTCGAGG
Organism: Rhodococcus sp. DMF-1; assembly: GCF_021441945.1. NCBI lineage: Bacteria > Bacillati > Actinomycetota > Actinomycetes > Mycobacteriales > Nocardiaceae > Rhodococcus > Rhodococcus sp. DMF-1. The sequence goes on along the minus strand of NZ_CP090442.1, from coordinate 2,582,198 downwards.
GTGGTGCCGAGATCGGCGGCGAGCCCGAGGTGCGACGGGATCGGTCCGCGTTCGGTACTCGGAGCAGCGACCACGATGCCCCACGAGGCCAGGTGCTCGAACAGCTTCGAGTACTTGTCGAGGCCGGTCATCCAGCCGTGGCCGAACGCGACGGCGGGCAGGCCGAACCCCTCGGCGGGTGTGTAGACGGTGCCCGGCTGACCTGCGAGAGCGAGGTTGCCGCGCAATACCGTGTGCGGTCCGCGTTTCGAGAGCCGCTGGGCCAGGGATTTCGGTTTCGCCGCCACGGCGTGAACGTTAGCCGATGATCAGCTTCGCGCGTGCCACCCGTCGGGGACACGGACGAGTTGTTACCGGCGGGTCGCGGACCAGTACCCTGCTAACCATGTGCGGAATCGTGGGGTACGTCGGGCACCGCCCGGCTCTCGATGTCGTGGTGGAGGCACTGCGGCGGATGGAGTACCGGGGCTACGACTCGGCCGGGGTGGCGGTCCTGGACGGCGCGGGTGGTCTGGCGGTGGAGCGCAAGGCCGGTCGGCTGGCGAATCTGGAGGCCGAGCTCGACGAGGTCGGGGCCGAGCACTTCGCCGGGACCACCGGCATGGGCCACACCCGGTGGGCCACGCACGGTCGCCCGACCGATCGGAACGCGCACCCGCACCGGGACGCGACGGGGAAGGTGGCGGTGGTGCACAACGGCATCATCGAGAACTTCGCGCCGTTGCGGGTGGAGCTCGAGAAGGCCGGGGTGGAGTTCGCCAGCGACACCGACACCGAGGTGGCGGTGCATCTGGTGGCCCGGGCGTATGCCGAGGGGCCGACCGCGGGGGATTTCGAGGCCAGTGCGCTGTCGGTGCTGCGCCGGCTCGAGGGGGCGTTCACGCTGGTGTTCACCCACGCCGAGCATCCGGGCACGATCGTGGCGGCGCGCCGGTCGACGCCGCTGGTGGTCGGGGTCGGGGACGGGGAGACGTTCGTGGCCTCGGACGTGGCGGCGTTCATCGAGCACACCCGGCACGCGGTCGAGCTCGGGCAGGACCAGGTGGTGGTGATCACCGCCGACGGGTACCGGGTGTCGGACTTCGACGGGGACACCGACGTGGCGACCCGGCCGTTCGAGATCGACTGGGATCTGGCGGCCGCCGAGAAGGGCGGCCACGACTACTTCATGCTCAAGGAGATCGAGGAGCAGCCCGCCGCGGTGGGCGACACGCTGCTCGGGCACTTCGCCGGCGGTCGCATCGTGCTCGACGAGCAGCGGCTGTCGGATCAGGAGCTGCGCGATGTGGACAAGGTGTTCGTCGTCGCCTGCGGCAGTGCGTACCACTCGGGTCTGGTGGCCAAGTACGCGATCGAGCACTGGACGCGGCTGCCGGTGGAGGTGGAGCTGGCCAGCGAGTTCCGGTACCGGGATCCGGTGCTGGACCGGTCGACGCTGGTGGTGGCGATCTCCCAGTCCGGGGAGACCGCCGACACCCTCGAGGCGGTGCGGCACGCGAAGGATCAGAAGGCGCGGGTGCTGGCGGTGTGCAACACCAACGGCGCGCAGATCCCCCGGGAGGCCGACGCGGTGCTCTACACCCGGGCCGGGCCGGAGATCGGGGTGGCCTCGACCAAGGCGTTCCTGGCGCAGGTCGCCGCGAACTACCTGGTGGGGTTGGCGTTGGCGCAGGCCCGCGGCACCAAGTATCCGGACGAGGTGGCCCGCGAGTACGCCGACCTGGCCGCGATGCCGCACCTGATCGCGCGGGTGCTCGAGACGGTCGAGCCGGTGCGGCGGCTGGCGCGGGAGCTGGCGTCGTCGTCGACGGTGCTGTTCCTGGGCCGGCACGTGGGGTATCCGGTGGCGCTCGAGGGTGCGCTCAAGCTCAAGGAGCTGGCGTACATGCATGCCGAGGGCTTCGCCGCGGGCGAGCTCAAGCACGGTCCGATCGCGCTGATCGAGGACGGGCTGCCGGTGATCGTGGTGATGCCGTCGCCGAAGGGGCGGGCGGTGCTGCACTCGAAGTTGCTGAGCAACATCCGGGAGATCCAGGCCCGGGGCGCGCGGACGGTGGTGATCGCCGAGGAGGGCGACGAGGCGGTGCGGCCGTTCGCCGACCACCTCATCGAGATCCCGGCGGCGCCGACGTTGCTGCAGCCGCTGCTGTCGACCGTGCCGCTGCAGGTGTTCGCCGCCGAGGTCGCCCAGACCCGCGGCTACGACGTCGACAAGCCCCGCAACCTCGCCAAGTCCGTGACGGTGGAATAGCGACCCCGGCGGGAGACCCGATGCGCAGCTACTACCCGTGTGAGCAGGTGCGGGCGGCGGAGGCGCCGCTGCTCGCAGCCCTGCCCGAGGGCACGTTGATGCGTCGTGCCGCGTTCGGGCTCGCCCGGATCGCGGCGACGGAACTGCATGCGCGCACCGGTTCCGTCGCCGGTCGGCACGTGAGCCTGCTCGTCGGATCGGGCGACAACGGCGGCGACGCCCTGTGGGCGGGCGCGTTCCTGCGTCGCCGCGGGGTCGCGGTCACGGCGCTGCTCCTCGACCCGGAGCGGGCCCATCAGGCGGGGGCCGCGGCGCTGCGTGCCGCCGGGGGACGCCTCGTGCCGGCCGATCCCGGGCGGATCGGTGACCCGGATCTCGTGCTCGACGGAATCGTCGGCATCTCGGGCCGGGGCCCGCTGCGCCCGGCGGCCGCGGCGGTCGTCGAGCAGATCACCGCGCCGATCGTCGCCGTGGACACCCCCAGCGGCGTGGACCCGGATACCGGTGCCGTGGACGGACCGGCCGTCACCGCGGCCGTGACCGTCACGTTCGGTGCGTACAAGCCTGTCCACGTCCTCGCCCCGGCCCGCTGTGGGCGGGTCGAGCTCGTCGACATCGGTCTCGACCTGTCCCCGGCGCACCTGGTGGCGGCCGAGCCGGCCGAGATCGGCGCGATCTGGCCGGTGCCCGGCGCCGACGACGACAAGTACAGCCAGGGCGTCGTGGGCATCGTCGCCGGGAGCGCCCGGTTCCCGGGTGCCGGCGTGCTCTGCGCCGGCGGGGCGGTGGCCGCGACGTCCGGCATGGTCCGCTACGCCGGCAGCGCCGCGCCCGTCGTCCTGGCCCGGTTCCCCGAAGTGGTGGCCGCGCCGTCGTTCGCCGAGGCGGGCCGCGTCCAGGCGTGGGTGATCGGGCCCGGCGGCGGCACCGATCACCAGGCGGCCGACACCCTGCGCGAGGTGCTGGCGACGGATCTGCCCGTCCTCGTCGATGCCGACGGGCTGACGCTGCTGTCCCGGCAGCCCGAACTGGTCCGCGGCCGACACGCCCCGACGCTGTTGACCCCGCACGCCGGGGAGTTCGCGCGGCTCACCGGCCGCCGGCCCGAGCCGGACCGGGTGACGGCGGTGCGAGCCCTGGCCGCCGACTGGGGAGTGCACGTACTGCTCAAGGGCCGCTCGACGCTGATCGCGAACCCGGCCGGGCACGTGTTCGTCAACGAGGCCGGCGGGTCGTGGGCCGCCACCGCCGGGGCGGGCGACGTCCTGTCCGGGATGATCGGGGCACTGATGTCCGCCGGTATGGCCCCGGACCTCGCCGCCGCGGCCGGTGCGCGGGCCCATGCGTTCGCGGCGGACACGGCCGCGCGCGGGGGCGTCGACGGCGCCGGGGCGCCGACGTCGGCGAGTGCGATCCTCGACCGGGTGCCCACGGCAGTACGCCGTCTGCGGGGCATGGCCGAATCGTGACCCGACACCGTCGACCGTGCTGCGGGCCACTTCGCCCGCAGTGGCAGGATCGGGACCCATGACCACGGCCGAACCCCGACCCCGCAACCACCTCCACCACGACCTGCCGCAGGCCGAGGCGCTGATCGACCTCGACGCCGTGGCCGAGAACGTGCGGCGGCTGCAGGAGTTCGCCGGGGAGGCGGCGGTGATGGCCGTCGTCAAGGCCGACGCATACAACCACGGTGCCGTCCCGGTCGCGCGGGCCGCCGTGGCCGCCGGGGCGCGCGAGCTGGGGGTGACGACCCTGACCGAGGCACTCGAACTGCGTCGCGCCGGGATCGACGTGCCCGTGTTGTCCTGGCTGCACACCGTCGACGCCGATTTCGCACCCGCGATCACCGCCGGCGTCGAGTTGGGGGTTTCGTCGACCCGGCATCTCGCGTCGATCGTTGCCGCAGCTCGGGAAACGGGCGTGACCGCGGTGCTCACCGCGAAGATCGACACCGGACTCAACCGCAACGGCGTGGCACGCGACGAATGGCCGGAATTTCTGCAGGACCTGGGCCGGGCCCGCGCCGAGGGCGCGATCCGGCTGCGCGGCGCCTTTTCCCATCTCGCACACGCGGACGAACTCGGTCACCCCGAGATCGACTGCCAGCGGGACCGGTTGCGCGAGGCCGTCGCGGATCTGAGCCGCCACGGCATGAGACCCGAGGTGGTGCACCTGTCGAACTCGGCAGCCACTGTCACGCGTCCTGACCTGCGTTTTGACATGGTCAGACCGGGTATAGCGATGTACGGGTTGTCCCCGATCCCCGAGGTCGGGGACTTCGGGTTCCGGCCCGCAATGACGTTGCGAACGAGGGTGGCGCTGGTGAAGAAGGTGCGTGCAGGGTCCGGGGTGTCGTACGGGCATCGCTGGGTGGCGCCCGTCGACACCACCGTGGCCCTGTTGCCGATGGGCTACGCCGACGGAATCCGGCGCAATCTCAGCGGCCGCTTCGAGGTGCAGCTCGGCGGACGTCGCCGCCCTCAGCTCGGCCGCGTGTGCATGGACCAGGTCGTGGTCGATCTCGGACCGGACGGGGACGGAGTAAAAGAAGGCGATACCGCGTTCTTCTTCGGTGACGGTCGTCACGGCGAGCCTGTCGCGCAGGAGTGGGCAGACCTGCTGGACACCATCAATTACGAGGTGGTCACCGGCGTGGGCGGGCGCACCGTCCGCACCTACGTCGGTGGCGGAGGAGGCGAGCGGCGATGACGCTGTTGGGCAGTCTGGGACTGTTGGGTGCGAGCCTGGCCACGCTCGGCTCGAACGCGGGACTGTACGCGGTGCGCACCGCGGGCCTGCCCGCGCACGAGATCTACGGCGAGGAAGACTTCGATGCGATGCTCGCGCTGCCCAAGCGCACCGTCCGCACCGAGGACGGCGTCGAACTCGCCGTGCGCGAGGTCGGCTCGGCTCTGGCGCCGCTGACGATCGTGTTCGTGCACGGGTACTGCCTGCGCATGCAGTCCTGGCACCTGCAGATGCGGCACCTGCAGGAGCGCTGGGGCAAGGACGTGCGGATGGTGTTCTACGATCAGCGCGGCCACGGGGAGTCCGGCGCGCCGAGGTCGAAGTCCTGCACCATCGCCCAACTCGGCCGCGATCTGGGGACGGTCATCGACACGGTCGCCCCCACCGGCCCGGTGGTCGTGGTCGGGCACTCGATGGGCGGAATGACGACCATCGCGCTGGCTGCGCAGCGCCCGGAACTGTTCGACGAACGCATCGTCGGCGTCGGACTGCTCGCCACCACCGCGGCCGGCCTGACCAAGACCGGCATCGGCCGCAACCTCGAGAACCCGGTGATCGACGGATTCCGGCACCTGGCCCGCACCGCGCCGGGCTTCGTGCAGTACACCCGCGGTGCCGCCAAGGCGATCATCTCGCCGATCCTGCGCGCGGCGTCCTACGGGACCGTGGTCAGCCCGAAGCTCGTCGAATTCTCCGACCGGATGCTGGCGGAAACCTCGGTGCTGACCATCGTGAACTTCCTGCGCACCCTGGAACTGCACGACGAGTCCGCGGCCCTGCCGGTGCTGGGTCGGGTGCCCGCCCTCGTGCTGTGCGGGGACGCCGACATGATCATCCCGTTCTCCGGCTCCGAGGAACTCGCGGCGGCACTCCCGGACGTCGAGCTCAAGCGGGTCCGCGGCGCCGGGCACCTGGTGCAACTCGAATTCCCCGAGGTCGTCGTCGGTGCGCTCGACCGGCTGATCCAACGCGGGTTCGCCCACGACGCCGGCAGGAGGCGCGCCGCAATTGGGTGACGATCTCGCCGCCGGCACGCACACCGAGCGCAGCGCCGAGCTGCCCACGGTCGAGGACACCGAGGCACTGGGCCGGCGCCTGGCAGAACAGCTGCACGCCGGCGATCTCGTAGTGCTGGACGGACCGCTCGGCGCCGGGAAGACCGCCCTGACCCGTGGCATCGCGGCAGGCCTCGGGGTGCAGGGCCGGGTCACCTCGCCCACCTTCGTCATCGCCCGCGAGCATCGCCCCGGCGGTCGCACCGAGGGCGAACCCGTGGGCATGATCCACGTCGACGCCTACCGCCTCGGGGACGGACCGAACGCCCTCGACGAACTCGACGCTCTCGACCTCGACACCGACCTGACCGCCGCCGTGGTCGTCGTGGAATGGGGTGAGGGACTGGTCGAGGCGCTCACCGAACGGCACCTGCGGGTGCGGCTGCGCCGCGAACCGGACTCGGACGTGCGCACCGCCACCTGGTCCTGGGTGGGGTGACCGCCGCGCTCGGCGGTACTCTGGATACTCGTGCTCGTTCTCGCCGTGGATACCGCCACCCCCGCCGTCACCGCAGGTCTCGTCCGGGTGGACGACCGCGGTGAACCAGGGACCGCCGGCATCGAGACGCTGGCCGTGCGGGTCACGGACGATCCACGCGCCCATGCCGAGGTACTGACCCCGCAGATCCTCGAGTGTCTGTCGTCCACCGGGCGCACGCCGGCCGATCTCGACGCCGTCGTCGTCGGTGTCGGCCCGGGGCCGTTCACCGGGTTGCGCGTGGGCATGGCGACCGCCGCTGCCTTCGGCGACGCCCTCGACGTGCCGGTGTACGGCGTGTGCAGTCTCGACGCGATCGCGGCCGACGTCCTGGGTGCGGACGCCGACGGTACGGGGCCGGGAGCCGGCGAGAGTGCCGGTGATCTTCTCGTCGTCACCGACGCTCGTCGCCGCGAGGTGTACTGGGCGCGGTACTCCGGCGGCGTCCGCCTCGAGGGGCCGGGGGTGTGCAGGCCGGCGGATCTGAAGGCGGAGCCGTCGCAGCGGATCGCGGGATCCCGCCCGCACGTCGACCTGTTCGAGCTGCCCGCGCATTCGGTGGCCACACCCTCCCCGGCAGGGCTGGTCGCCGTGGCCGTCGCGGACCTGCTCGCCGGGGTGGAGCCCGAGCCCCTGGTGCCCCTGTACCTGCGCCGCCCGGACGCGGTGGAGACGGCGGACCGGAAGAAGAAATGACCACCCACGACCCTCGTCCCCTCGTCGACGCGCTGCAGCCGTCCGACGTCGCCCGGTGCGCTGAGCTGGAACGGATCCTGTTCCCCGGTGACGACCCGTGGAGCGCCGACGCGTTCCGTGCCGAGCTGGCGGCACCGCAGAACCACTACGTCGCCGCCCGGGACGAGGAGGGCCGGCTCATCGGCTACGCCGGTCTCGCGCGTCTCGGCACCGCGGTTCATCCGGAATCGGAGGTCCACACCATCGGGGTGGACCCACGACAGCGGCGCCGCGGCGTCGGTGGCGCGTTGCTCGCCGAGCTGTTGCGGACGGCCGACGCCTGGGGCGGTCCCGTGTTCCTCGAGGTGCGCACCGACAACGACGCAGCGATCGCGCTGTACCGCCGGGAGGGTTTCGAGATCGTCGGGACGAGGAAGCGGTACTACCAGCCGAGCGGGGCCGACGCGTACACCATGTGCCGGCCGGACCGGCGGAAGGAGTCACAGTCGTGATCGTGATGGGGATCGAGAGTTCCTGCGACGAGACGGGCGTGGGCATCGTCCGGTGGGTCGGCGACGGCACGCTCGACCTGCTCGCCGACGAGGTGGCCTCGAGCGTCGACGAACACGCCCGCTTCGGTGGCGTCGTCCCGGAGATCGCGTCCCGCGCGCACCTCGAGGCGATCGTTCCGACCATGCGACGGGCGCTGGCTGCCGCCGGTGTCACCAAGCCCGACGCCGTGTGCGTGACGATCGGGCCAGGTCTCGCCGGCGCACTGCTCGTCGGTGTCGCGGCAGCCAAGGCGTATGCGGCGGCGTGGGACGTGCCGTTCTACGCGATCAACCATCTCGGTGGGCACGTCGCCGTGGACACCATCGAACACGGACCGATGCCACCGTGCGTGGCGCTGCTGGTCTCCGGCGGGCACACCCACCTGCTGCACGTCGAGGATCTCGGCCGTCAGCCGATCGTCGAGCTGGGCACGACGGTCGACGACGCGGCCGGCGAGGCGTTCGACAAGGTCGCCCGGCTGCTCGGACTCGGTTTCCCGGGCGGTCCCGCGCTGGACCGGGCCGCACAGAACGGTGACCGCACCGCGGTGGTGTTCCCGCGGGGGATGACGGGGCCGCGCGACGCCCGGCACGACTTCTCCTTCTCCGGGCTCAAGACGGCTGTCGCGCGGTTCGTCGAGGCGCGCGAGCGCTCCGGCGAGCCGGTCCCGCTCGAGGACGTGGCGGCCGGTTTCCAGGAAGCGGTCGCCGACGTGCTGACGATGAAGGCGGTGCGGGCCGCGCAGGACGTGGGCGTGGACACGCTGGTCCTCGGCGGTGGAGCCACTGCCAATTCCCGCCTGCGTGAGCTCGCCGAGGAGCGCTGCGCGGCCGCCGGGATCGCGCTGCGGGTGCCGCGGCCGCGCCTGTGCACCGACAACGGGGTGATGATCGCCGCGCTGGGAGCGCATCTGATCGCCGGGGGCGCCCAGCCCTCCGCGCTCACCGTCGGCACCGATCCCGGCCTGCCGGTCGAGATCGCCCAGGTGCCTGCCTGACCCGACGCTGCGGTGATCGGCGGGCGCGATCAGGCGGCCGGTGACGGTTCGATGAGAGGCGGTGACGTGCTCGTCGCCTCCTCCGCCGGGGCCGCGGTCGAGGAGGTCTCGGTCGTCGTCTCGGGTGGTGCGAACTCGGACGGCGGCGCGGACGTCGTCGAGCTCGGTGTCGTGCTCTCGGACGGCGTCGTGCCGGGCAGCGTCGGCAGCGGGACGGTCGGCAGCGGAACGCTCGGGAGGGTTCCCGGCAACTGCCACGGCCGGTCGGTGCCGGGGACGTCCGCAGGCGACTCGGGCCGCTCGCTCGTCGTCGATTCCGGTGTGCTGGGCGGCGTGGTCGTCGCCGGCGTGGTCGTCGACGACTCGGGCACGGTGGGAGTGGGATAGGGCACCGGCGTGTCCGTGCGTGCGTAGCCGTTGTCGGCAGCTGTCGTGGTGACGGCGGCGTGGGGATCCTCGGAGGGGATCTGCGTGTGTCCGGTGTCGGGGACGGCCGCCGCCGGCTGGGTCGTGGCCTGGCCGCTGGTCCCGGCGGGGGACACGGCGGTGTCGTCGGACGCGATCTGGTCGGTCGCATAGCCCGCGACGAGCGCACCGATCACGAGCGCCCCGGCGAGGGCACCGGAGACCTTGCCGCCGGGGGTGCCCGCCGTCGGGGTCGAGGCACCTACCGACGGATAGGAGGACAGTCGTGACGACGCGGCGAGCAGCGCGGCGCCGTGGGCCGCGGCGGTGGCCGGTTCCGGCACCACCGCGACGGGGCCGGCGAAGGCCGAGGTCACGGCGTCGGCCAGAGCCGGCATCGCCGCTGCGCCGCCCACGAGCGCCAGCATCTGCGGCCGCGGTTCGGTGTGGCAGACCCGCCGGGTGAACGTCGCCGCGGTGTCGCTGAGATCGGCCACCATCTCGTCGAGTTCCGTGCGGGTCAGGGGCACCGCCGGTCCGGCGTCACCGAGTTCGATCCGGGTCGTGGACGCCTCTCCGAGGGCCTCGAGTGCACCCTGACAGCGCACCGTCAGCAGGGCGGGGTCGATCGGGATGCGGCCACGGGTACGGCCGATCCGGCGGCGCACGTGGTCGTAGACGCGGGCACGGACGGCTCCGCCCCCCACGTCCCCGGTCCGGGCCGAGCGCAGCATCGACCCGGACCGTCGGTCGACGACGGAGACGGTGAATCCCGACGCCCCCAGGTCGGCGACGGCGAGGGTGTCGGCGGTGTCGACGAGCCCGGTGCTGTTCAGGTAGGCGAGCACGGCCGTCGTCTCCGGAACCAGATGGACGATGTGGCCGTCGCGCACCGACGCGGAGCGGATCGCCTCCGCGTGCTCGGAGGTTCGATAGGCCACCGCCACCGCGTCGGGGACGGCGTGTCCGTCGATCTGGGTGCTCATGAGGGAGAGGGCATCGATGACGAGGTCGCCCAGGTCGCCGGCGGTCTCGGGATCGGCGGCGAGAAATCGGTACTCGGTGGTGTGCTCTCCCGGCCCCTCGACGACGAGGGCCGAGCCCACTCCGGAAGCGCCGGTGGAAATTCCCAGCGACGTGCGCATAGTTCCCCTCCCGTGCGTGACCGGCGGACAGGGACGCGGTCGAGCCGCAAAGTCACCGAATGGTCACGCGTTCGGTCTCCGTTATCCGAACGTAACAGACGGGGGTGTGCGGGCGCGCGCCGAAAACCGCCGATCTCGGCCCGCCCGGCGGCGCGGCGGCGCGGCGTCCCTGTTCCGCCACACGCGCCCGACGTCGGTGCCGGGCGCGGGTGGTTCGTCCGTTCGGCCGCTGTCGTCCCAGCTCGGAGCCGTACTCTCGGAGGGCGGCGCGAGTGGAGCGTCGTGGGCACGGGTGCCGAACGGACGTCATCTCGGCAGGGGAGCACCCGCGGCTCGGTTCCGGGTACGAATGGTCACAGTTCGGTCTCCTCGGTTGCGGACGCGACGGGCACGTGCGGGGTCGGCGGCCCGCGGTGGGTCCGGAGCCCGACGAACGGGGTGCACTCGTGCGGAGGTCGCCCGGGTGGGGGCCCGCTCGTCGCGGTCGTGGTGCGTCCGAGGCGACACGAGCGCATTCAGCACCCTCTGCCCTTGAGCGCTGGCACTCGCGTGTATAGAGTGCTAGTCGACGCCGAGCGTGTTCCGGCACCCGCGACGACGGGACTACGCGCGGAGTCACCGTGGTGACTGAACAAACCCTGTCCGAGGACGACAAGAGGCCTCGGACCATCGAACCCCTGAAAGTGGAGGGCTCATCGTGGCGAGCGTGAACATCAAGCCGCTCGAGGACAAGATCCTCGTCCAGGCCAACGAGGCCGAGACGACGACTGCCTCCGGCCTGGTCATCCCGGACACGGCGAAGGAGAAGCCCCAGGAGGGCACCGTCGTCGCCGTCGGCCCCGGCCGCTGGGACGACGAGGGTGAGAAGCGCATCCCCCTCGATGTCAAGGAAGGCGACGTCGTCATCTACAGCAAGTACGGCGGAACCGAGATCAAGTACGCCGGCCAGGAGTACCTGATCCTGTCGGCTCGCGACGTGCTGGCCGTCGTCGCCAAGTAAGCCGCACGCATTCCGCCCCGGAGTTCCGCCTCGGACCCGGGGCGGAGTCCGTTCCGGATCCTTCGTTCCAGGAGTAGTCGGAGAACATGTCCAAGCAAATCGAGTTCAACGAGACCGCGCGGCGGGCACTCGAGCGTGGCGTCGATCAGCTCGCCGACGCCGTCAAGGTCACCCTCGGCCCGCGTGGGCGGCACGTGGTGCTCGCCAAGGCGTTCGGCGGCCCGACCGTCACCAACGACGGTGTCAGCATCGCCCGGGAGATCGAGCTGGAGGACCCGTTCGAGAACCTCGGCGCCCAGCTGGTCAAGAGCGTGGCCACCAAGACCAACGACGTCGCCGGTGACGGCACCACCACCGCCACCGTGCTCGCCCAGGCCATCATCAAGGCCGGCCTGAAGAACGTCGCGGCCGGCGCCAACCCCATCGCACTCGGCAACGGCATCGGCCGGGCCGCCGAGAAGGTGTCGGAGGCGCTCCTTGCCGCCGCCACCCCGGTCGAGGGCAAGGAGGCCATCGCCCAGGTCGCCACCGTCTCCTCGCGCGACGAGGAGATCGGCAACATGGTCGGCGAGGCCCTGAGCACCGTCGGCAAGGACGGTGTCGTCACCGTCGAGGAATCCTCGACGCTCCAGACCGAGCTCGTCGTCACCGAGGGCGTCCAGTTCGACAAGGGCTTCCTGTCGCCCTACTTCATCACCGACATCGACGCACAGCAGGCGGTGCTCGAGGATGCCGTCATCCTCCTCTACCGCGACAAGATCGGCTCCCTGCCCGATTTCCTGCCGCTGCTCGAGAAGATCGCCGAGAACGGCAAGCCCGTCCTGATCATCGCGGAGGACGTCGAGGGGGAGGTGCTCTCCACCCTCGTGGTCAACTCCATCCGCAAGACCCTCAAGGCCGTCGCGGTCAAGGCGCCGTTCTTCGGTGACCGCCGCAAGGCGTTCCTCGACGACCTCGCCGTCGTCACCGCCGGCACCGTCATCAACTCCGACGTCGGGTTGACCCTGAAGGATGCCGGTCTCGACCTGCTCGGTTCGGCCCGCCGGGTGGTGGTCACCAAGGACAGCACTACGATCGTGGACGGTGCCGGTACGCAACAGGACATCGAGAACCGCGTCGCGCAGCTGCGTCGCGAGATCGAGGCCACCGATTCCGACTGGGACCGGGAGAAGCTCGAGGAGCGGCTCGCGAAGCTCTCCGGCGGCGTCGCGGTGATCAAGGTGGGTGCAGCCACCGAGACCGACCTCAAGGAGCGCAAGTTCCGTGTCGAGGACGCTGTCAACGCCGCCAAGGCCGCGGTCGAAGAGGGCATCGTGCCCGGTGGTGGTTCGGCGCTCGTGCAGGCCGCCCGGGAGCTGGACGCGCTCGAGAACTCGCTCTCGGGTGACGAGGCCACGGGTGTCGCCGTGCTGCGCGCCGCGCTCGCGGCCCCGCTGTACTGGATCGCCGCTAACGCCGGCCTCGACGGGTCGGTCGTGGTGAACAAGGTGTCCGAGGCCCCCGCCGGGTCCGGGTTCAACGCAGCCACCCTCACCTACGGTGACCTGCTCGCCGACGGTGTCGTGGATCCGGTCAAGGTGACCCGGTCCGCGGTCGTCAACGCGTCCTCGGTGGCGCGGATGGTGCTGACCACGGAGAGCGCCGTCGTCGACAAGCCGGAGGAGGCGCCCGAGGCCGGTCACGGCCACGGTCACGCTCACTAGCGAGCCGGGTGCCCGGCCGCGGAGTCGGCCGGGTACCCGGGAACTGCGAAGCCCCGCACGGAACAATCCGTGCGGGGCTTCGTCGTCTCGTGGTGTCGTCCGGCGGGCCGGTCAGACCGCGATCCGCCGTCGTCGGTGCCGCGCGTACATCTCCCGTTCGGTCTCGGACATGCCGCCCCAGATGCCGTACGGCTCGGACACCGCCAGAGCGTGCTCCCGGCACTGCACGAGCACCGGGCACTGCCGGCACATCTCCTTGGCCCGGCTCTCGCGCTGCGCCCTGGCCCGGCCGCGCTCACCGTCCGGGTGGAAGAACATCGAGGAGTCCACCCCACGACACAGTCCGTGCATCTGCCAATCCCAGACGTCCGCGTTCGGTCCGGGCAAGTGGTGTGGTGCAGGCATGGGTACTCCTTTGCAGCGTGCTCGCCCGAGGCGAGCGGACCGTGGGCGGAAGGTCTTTCCCCCCAAAGCAGTTGTTCAGGCTTCGTAACCGTAAAGGTGGCGAGGAAATGGAGTCAACACTTTCGCGGAGTGGCAATTTCCATATCCCGATCTGCGAGAATTAACCGCCGAAATATTTACATCGTGGCTGATCCGTGATTGTGTCCTGAGGGTGTGCGCCTCCACGGTGCGTGCCGTCCTCCGGTTCCCGGAATGGCCCCGATCAGGGACTATAGGCCCTGCGCTGGGTGCCGGAAGGCATCCGTCCGGTTCGCCGGGGCCGAAAATTGCCACGGCGTGCGCATCTTTCGTACCGACACCGTGTCTGTAATTAACAAAACGTAAACCGGATGTTCAACCGGCCGAAGCACGGAAGTAATTGATGCGCCGTCGGTGCATATTTCTCGGAATGCACTCCACCTCCCCGCCGGACGGAGGCGAAGGGGTGCGATCATGGCCTCGTGCCCGTCACCGCCCTGCCGTCCGACACGTCCACGCTCGCCTCGGCGGCATTCGGTGCCCGGCCGGACCTGTTCCCTCTCCCGCCCGGCGGGGATCGCGTCGCGTCGTGGCACCGGGCCGTCGCCCTGGGCGGTCAGGGTCGCTACGCCGCCGCCCGCGCGGAGCTGACCCGGCTCCGCCGCGCCACGGGTCCGGACGGAGCGCTCGCGTCCCTGGCGGCGAGCACCGAGGCGTCGCTGCTGCGTCAGCTCGGCCGGCACCGCGAGGCCGCCGTCCTCGACGGACGGGCGGCCGCGGCGCTCGCCGACGCCCCGCGGTATTCCTCGTGGACCGTCGAGGCTCGGTGCGACGCCCTCACGGGGCTGGCGGCGGACGCGCTCGGGTGCGGCCGGATCCGGCCGGCCGTCCGGCTGCTGGACCGTTGCGCTGCCGCTCTCGACGCCGCCGAAGGCGTGCACGGCGCGGTGTTCCGGCGCCAGCGTGTGCGCCTGCACTGGGTCTGCGCGGAGACTGCCCTGGCCTCCGGGGACTTCGCCACCGCCCGTCGGCGTTCGGCTGCGGCCGCGGCCGAGGCCGAACGCAGCGGCTCGGTCCGGCACCTGGTCAAATCCGATCTGCTGCGGGCCGCCTCGTGGACCGGGGAGTCCGATCTCACGCCCGCCCGGGACCTGTGCCTCGACGTACTCGACCGTAGTACCGCGCTCGGTCTGGTCCCGCTGCGCTGGGCGGCCGCGATGCTGTGGGACGGGCTCGGGGGCGGGGAGGCGGCTCGGCGCGTGCGCGACGAGTCGGCGGCACTCGTCGTCCGGCGCGGTGGGAGATTCGCAACGATCCGGGTCTAGAAGCCATCCGTGCGTCCGTTCCGTCCGGTCGTGTCGCTAGTCTGGGGATGTTCCACTGCAAGTGGAAGCACACCCGGCCGGGGGGTCGTGTCACTTTGTAACGCCAGGACTTGCGCAATCGATGACTGTCATGGGTGAGGAGTTGGACTCCGCTGTCGCTGCGGCTGCGCAGGGAGATCGGACGGCCCTCGCTCAGGTTCTGAGAACCATCCGGCCCTTGGTCGTCCGGTACTGCCGGGCACGGGTCGGAGCCGCGGAGCGTGGCCAGCTCTCCGCGGACGACGTAGCGCAGGAGGTGTGCCTGGCCGTGATGACGGCGTTGCCGCGGTATCAGGACCAGGGACGCCCCTTCATGGCATTCGTGTACGGGATCGCGGCACACAAGGTCGCCGACGCGCACCGCAGCGCCGCCCGCAACCGGGCGGATCCGGTCGCGGAGGTACCCGAGTCGATGTCGCTGGACGACAGTCCGGAGGAGCAGGCGCTCAATGCGGAGACGAGCCGGCAGATGAAGCAGCTGCTGGGCACGCTTCCGGAGAAGCAGCGGGAGATCTTGGTCCTGCGGCTCGTGGTGGGCCTGTCCGCGGAAGAAACGGCAGCAGCGGTGGGAAGTACGGCAGGGGCCATTCGAGTGGCGCAGCACCGTGCCATCGCCCGACTGAAGAAGGAAGTGACGAGAGCAGGTGAGAGAAATGGGTAGGAAGCACGGCGCGGATGACGATTTCTTCGCCGATCTCGCCGACGACGGCACCCCCGTGGACATTGCGGCCGTGCGCCGTGACGACGCCCTCATCGACGCGATCTCCGGGGACGGACCGGTGCCCACCGAGACGACCGAGGAATACGAGCTCGCCACCCTTCTTGCGGGCTGGCGTGCCGAGATCCTGGCCGATCCGCTTCCTTCCGAGCCGGATCTCGACGAGATCGTCGCCGCGGTCAACCGGGAGATCGGTGCCCGCGACGCACTCGCCGAGCGCCGCTCCCGCGCCCGCACCCAGCTCCGCCTGATCCGGCCCATCGCCGGCGCCGCCGCCCTGATCGCCATCGCCGTCGGTGGTGCGACCGCCGTGTCCTACCAGGCCGAACCCGGCGACCCGCTGTGGAGTGTCAAGCAGGTCGTCTTCAGTGAGCAGGCCGAGTCGACGGTCGCCCGGATCGACACCGCCTCCACGCTGCAGGAGGCCGAGCAGCGGCTCGCCGTCGGCGACACGGAAGGCGCGCAGGAACTGATCCAGTCGGCGCAGCAGCGGTCCGGATCGGTCACCGACGCCGGCCAGCGGGACCAGCTGGGTGACTGGGTGCAGCGGCTCACCACCGAGTTGAGCAAGCTCCTTCCGCCCCCGCCTCCGCCCGTGCTGCCCGCGCCCCCGGTCCAGTCGACGCAGGTGATTCCCGCGCCGGTGCCGACCACTCCGACGACCCCGTCGACCGTGGACCCCACCATCGCCGGTACGACACCCGGTACGGGAACGGTCCCCCCGGCGACGTCCACTGAGGCACCCGGCGTCGATCTGGTGCCGCCGTCGTCGCAGCCGGCACCCAGTCCGGAACCGTCCCCCGTCACTCCGCCCCCGTCCACCGGACCGACGAGCCCACCGGTGACGCCGGAGCCCACCACCGCGCCGACCGCTGCGCCGACCACGACCCCGTCGGCGTCGGCACCGGCGCCGTCCACCTCGCTGGAGCAGCAGTCGATCAGCCAGACGATCACCGCGGTGCCCGCACCTTCGGAGTACACGGTGCCCGCACCTTCGGAGTAGACGTGACGAGAAGGGCCCGCCGGACGTGTGTCCCGGCGGGCCCTTCCCGTGGTGCGGAGGCTTCTTCTGGTGCGGAGGCTTCTTCTAGGAGTCGAGGCCGTACGGGTCGACCGGTAGCGCCTCGTTCATCGACGCATCCGCGTAGCCGCGGCAGTAGTCCCATGTCACATAGGCATCGGGGGAGGGATCGTAGGCCGGCTCGTGCGGCCGGACCGTACCGTCGACAAGCAACTGCAGCAGGTTCGCCCGCAGCATGTCCCAGTCGTGGTAGTGATCCTGATGGCAGTCCTCGCAGCACACCACCAGGCCGCGGACGCCGCGCGGCGACAGCAGCGCTTCGTACACCGCGAGGTCGGCAAGATCCTCCTCGACGGCCAGCCGCTCGGCAGGGTCGAGCGGCTGACCCGGCTCGATGGCGTCCAGTGCGGCGGACGGATCGTCGGGATCTCCAGCGAATGGGTCCGGTGGCAGACCGGGAGGCAACTGATCACGCACGACTCCACGGTACGCAGTCCGACGGGGTCCGCGCCAGCCGTCACACCGTGGACTTCCCGCGGAGCTTCGTGTACGCGTGCGGATGCGCGTGTGTGCCGGTCCCGGTGAACCGATACGATAGTTCACGAGCAGGGCACCGTTGTTCGGAGCGTCCGGGAACGGTGCGCACCGCTCGCACCATTGTCTTTCACGACATTGTGTTCCGTAATCACCGAAGCCGGGCAGGGGCCACCCGCCCGCACCGTATCGACGCGTCATGGAGGGTCCGAACCGCATGAGGAGTACCGGAGGGCACGTGCATACCGGCGGTGACGACCCCGACAAGGTCGCCATGCTGGGTCTGACCTTCGACGACGTGCTGCTGCTTCCGGCCGCGTCGGACGTCATCCCGAGCCAGGTGGACACGTCGAGCCAGTTGACCCGGGACATCCGCCTCCGGGTTCCGCTGGTCAGTTCCGCGATGGACACCGTCACCGAGTCGCGCATGGCCATCGCGATGGCCCGCGCCGGGGGTATGGGCGTCCTGCACCGCAATCTGTCCGCCGAGGCGCAGGCCGCGCAGGTCGAGACCGTGAAGCGGTCCGAGGCGGGCATGGTCACCGACCCGGTCACCTGCAAGCCGACCGCCACCCTCGCCGAGGTCGACGCCATGTGTGCGCGCTTCCGCATCTCGGGGCTGCCCGTCACCGACGACGAGGGTCAGCTCGTCGGCATCATCACCAACCGGGACATGCGGTTCGAGGTCGACCAGAACCGCCCGGTTGCGGAGGTCATGACCAAGGCGCCGCTGGTGACTGCGCAGGAGGGTGTCACCGCCGAGGCCGCCCTCGGGTTGCTGCGCCGTCACAAGATCGAGAAGCTGCCGATCGTCGACGGGCAGGGCCGCCTGACCGGACTTATCACCGTCAAGGACTTCGTCAAGACCGAGCAGCACCCCGACGCGACCAAGGACCGCGACGGCCGCCTGCTCGTGGGTGCCGCGGTCGGCGTGGGCGACGACGCGTGGACCCGGGCCATGACCCTGGCCGACGCCGGGGTGGACGTGCTCGTCGTCGACAGCGCCCACGGTCACTCCGCGGGTGTTCTCGGGATGATCGCTAAGCTCAAGGCCGAGGTCGGCGATCGGGTCCAGATCATCGGAGGCAACGTCGCGACCCGGGCGGGTGCCGCAGCGCTCATAGAGGCCGGCGTGGACGCCGTGAAGGTCGGCGTGGGTCCCGGCTCCATCTGCACCACCCGCGTCATCGCGGGTGTCGGCGCGCCGCAGATCACTGCCATCCTCGAAGCCGTCGCCGTCGCCAAGCCCGCGGGCGTCCCGGTCATCGCCGACGGCGGCCTGCAGTTCTCCGGCGACGTCGCCAAGGCGCTCGCCGCCGGCGCCTCCACGGCCATGCTCGGCTCCCTGCTGGCCGGCACGGCCGAATCGCCGGGTGAGTTGATCCTCGTCAACGGCAAGCAGTTCAAGAGCTACCGCGGCATGGGTTCGCTCGGCGCGATGCAGAGCCGGGGCGCGGGCAAGTCGTACTCGAAGGACCGTTACTTCCAGGACGACGTGCTCTCCGAGGACAAGCTGGTGCCCGAGGGCATCGAAGGTCGTGTGCCGTTCCGTGGTCCGCTGCAGCAGGTCACGCACCAGCTGATCGGCGGCCTGCGGGCAGCGATGGGCTACGCCGGTGCCGCCACCATCGAACAACTGCAGGAGGCGCAGTTCGTGCAGATCACGGCGGCGGGTCTGAAGGAGAGCCATCCCCACGACATCACGATCACGGCCGAAGCACCGAACTACGTGGTTCGGTAGAGCAGTGGTTCGGTAGAGCAAGAGTCCGCGATCGGCCCCCGCCGGAGTGTCCGGTGGGGGCATCTACCTGAGAAGAAAGGGACGCGCGTGCGCGACCTGGTTGAAATCGGCATGGGGCGAACCGCCCGACGCACCTACGAGCTGGACGACATCAACATCGTGCCGTCCCGCCGGACGCGCTCCTCGAAGGAGGTGTCGACGGCCTGGCAGCTCGACGCGTACCGATTCGACATCCCGCTGCTCGCCCATCCCACCGATGCGCTGGTCTCGCCGTCCTTCGCGGTGCAGCTGGGCAAGGCCGGCGGCCTCGGCGTCATCAACGGTGAGGGACTGTGGGGCCGGCACGCCGATGTCGATGCCGAGATCGAACGCCTCGTCGGCATCGCCGAGTCCGATCCGGACCCGGCAGCGGCGATCGCCCACCTGCAGAAGCTCCACGCCGCCCCGCTGCAGCCCGACCTGCTCGCTGCCGCGATCGCGCGGGTGCGCGATGCCGGCGTGACCACGGCCGTGCGGGTCAGCCCGCAGAATGCGCGGGCGCTGACTCCGCACCTGGTGAAGGCGGGCCTCGACCTGCTGGTCATCCACGGGACCATCATCTCCGCGGAGCATGTGGCGCACGGTGAGAGCGAGCCGCTGAACCTCAAGACGTTCATCTCCGAGCTGGACGTGCCGGTCGTCGCGGGTGGTGTGAGCGATCACCGCACCGCGCTGCACCTGATGCGTACCGGCGCGGCGGGCGTCGTCGTCGGCTACGGCTCGACGGCGGGCGCCACCACCACCAGTGAGGTACTGGGCATCGGCGTGCCCATGGCGACGGCGATCGCCGACGCTGCCGCCGCCCGTCGCGACTACCTGGACGAAACCGGTGGCCGGTACGTCCACGTCATCGCCGACGGCGACATCGAGACCTCGGGCGACCTGGCCAAGGCCATCGCCTGCGGTGCCGACGCCGCCGTGCTCGGTGCCCCCCTCGCGGTATCGGCCGAGGCTCCGGGCCGGGGCTGGTACTGGCCGTCGGCGAGTGCGCATCCGTCCGTGCCGCGCGGCGCGCTGCTGCAGGTCGCCTACGACGAGCGCCCGAGCCTGGACCGCGTGCTCACCGGTCCGTCCGACGACCCGTTCGGCTCGCTGAACCTGGTCGGCGGTCTGCGCCGTGCGATGGCGAAGTCGGGTTACTCGGACCTCAAGGAGTTCCAGAAGGTCGGCCTGACCGTCCGCGCCTGACCCGCCGCTACTCCCTTACCCGCTGTGGCCGAATGTCACATCGCGTCGATTCGATCGAAGCGGTGTGACATTCGGCCACAGCCGTTTCCGGCCCTCACCTGCGGTTTATGAAACTCATGGTTACAGTTAGGGCACCCTTGTGGCAATGGTCACAGCAAGCCCGTGCATACTGGTGAGTAACAACCAGCTTCATGGAGGTGTTTCGGTGGGTGAGCAGCGCGCGACGGACTACGACGTCCTCATCGTCGGATCGGGGTTCGGTGGAAGTGTGACGGCCCTGCGGCTCGTGGAGAAGGGGTACAGGGTCGGCATCCTCGAAGCGGGCCGGCGCTTCGCCGACGCCGACTTCGCGAAGACCAGCTGGGATCTCAAGCGATTCCTGTGGGCACCCAAGCTGGGGTGCTTCGGTATCCAGCGGATCCATCTGCTGCACGACGTCCTCATCCTCGCCGGAGCCGGCGTCGGCGGTGGCTCCCTCAACTACGCCAACACCCTCTACAAGCCGCCGGCTCCGTTCTTCGAAGACGGCCAGTGGGCACACATCACCGACTGGAACGACGAGCTCAGCCCCTTCTACGACCAGGCACGTCGCATGCTCGGCGTGGTGCAGAACCCGCACATGACCCCCGCGGACGAGATCGTCAAGTCCGTCGCCGCGGACATGGGCGTGGGCGACACCTTCATCCAGACCCCGGTGGGGGTGTACTTCGGGGAGCCCGGGCGTACCGTCGCCGACCCGTACTTCGGCGGTGTCGGCCCCGACCGCACGGGCTGCATCGAATGCGGCGAGTGCATGACCGGATGCCGGCACGGCGCCAAGAACACACTGCTGAAGAACTATCTCGGGCTCGCCGAACGGGCCGGCGCCGAGATCGTCCCCCTCACCACGGTCACCGGCCTGCGCCAGGCCCCCGACGGCACGTGGGACGTCGACACCGAGCGCACCGGCGCGTGGAAGCGGAAGAACCGTCGTACCTACACGGCCGGGCACGTCGTCCTCGCCGCCGGCACGTGGGGCACCCAGCATCTCCTGCACCACCTCAAGGACACCGGCGCCCTGCCGGAACTGTCCGACCGGCTGGGTCATCTGACCCGCACCAACTCCGAGTCGATCGTCGGCGCCGGGAAGATGAGCGTCGACCCGGACCTCGACCTCACCCGCGGTGTGGCGATCACGTCGTCGTTCCATCCCACTGCCGACACCCACATCGAGCCGGTCCGCTACGGCAAGGGTTCGAACGCGATGGGTCTGCTGCAGACGTTGATGACCGACGGCGGCGGCCGCACCCCACGCTGGCTGAAGTTCCTCGGCCAGGTGGTGAAGAACCCGGTCCAGATGGCCCGGATGCTCAGCGTCAAGGACTGGAGCGAGCGCACCATCATCGCCCTGGTCATGCAGAACCTGGACAACTCGATCGTCACCTACACCAAGAAGGGCTTGTTCGGTCGCCGCAAGGTCACCAGCCGGCAGGGCCACGGGCACCCCAACCCGACGTGGATTCCCGTCGGCAACGAGGCCACCCGCCGGATCGCCGAGAAGATCGACGGCGTCCCGGGCGGCACCTGGGGGGAGATCTTCAACGTCCCGCTCACCGCGCACTTCCTCGGTGGCTGCGTGATCGGCACCGATCCCGAGCACGGCGTCATCGACCCGTACCACCGCGTGTACGGATACCCGACGCTGAGCGTCGTGGACGGGGCCGCCGTCTCGGCCAACCTCGGGGTCAATCCGTCGCTGACCATCGCGGCGCAGGCCGAGCGCGCGGCGGCGCTGTGGCCGAACAAGGGGGAGCAGGACCTGCGTCCCGGCCAGGGGGAGGGCTACCGCCGGCTGGACCCGATCGCCCCGAACAAGCCGGTCGTGCCGGCGGGCGCTCCGGGCGCGCTGTCGCTGCCGATCGTCGAGGTTCGCACCGGGTCCGCGTCCGGCGTCGCCTGACCCGAACCGCCGTTCGTTGGACGAGGACCGGACCTCTAGACTGTTCGGGTGTCGCAAACCCAGCAGTCCAGGCCGGTCCTCGTCGTCGACTTCGGAGCCCAGTACGCGCAGCTGATCGCCCGCCGCGTCCGCGAAGCCAAGGTCTACTCCGAGGTCGTGCCGCACACCACGCCGGTGGAGGAGATCGCGGCCCGCGACCCGCTCGCCGTGGTGCTCTCCGGCGGCCCCTCCAGCGTCTACGCCGAGGGCGCACCGCAACTCGACCCGAAACTGTTCGACCTGGACGTCCCGGTGTTCGGCATCTGCTACGGCTTCCAGGCCATGGCCCAGGCGCTCGGCGGCACCGTCGCGCACACCGGCAACCGCGAGTACGGGCGCACCGAGATGTCCGTCACCGGGGGTGTCCTGCACGACGGACTGCCCGCGACGCAGCCCGTGTGGATGAGCCACGGCGACGGAGTCACCGCCGCGCCGGACGGCTTCGAGGTGACCGCCAGCAGTCCCGGCGCGCCCGTGGCCGCGTTCGAGGACCGCGCGCGCCGGCTCGCCGGCGTGCAGTACCACCCCGAGGTCCTGCATTCCCCGCACGGCCAGCAGGTGCTCAGCCGCTTCCTGCACGACATCGCCGGTATCCCCGCCGCCTGGACGGCCGCGAACATCGCCGAGGCCCTGATCGAACAGATCCGCGAGCAGGTCGGTGACGGGCGCGCCATCTGCGGCCTGTCCGGCGGGGTCGACTCCGCGGTCGCCGCAGCCCTGGTGCAGCGCGCCATCGGCGACCGGCTGACGTGTGTGTTCGTCGACCACGGCCTGATGCGCGAGGGCGAACGACAGCAGGTCGAGAAGGACTTCGTCGCCGCGACCGGGGCGAGGCTCGTCACCGTGGACGCCGCCGACACGTTCCTGCGGGAACTGGCCGGCGTGACGGATCCGGAGACCAAGCGCAAGATCATCGGCCGCGAGTTCATCCGCAGCTTCGAAGGTGCCGTCTCGGAGGTGCTCGGAGAGAACGCCGCCCACGGCGACACCGTCGAGTTCCTGGTGCAGGGCACCCTGTACCCGGACGTCGTCGAGTCCGGTGGCGGCACCGGCACCGCGAACATCAAGAGCCACCACAACGTCGGTGGCCTGCCCGAGGATCTGCAGTTCGCGCTGGTCGAGCCGCTGCGGCTGCTGTTCAAGGACGAGGTGCGGGCAGTCGGGCGCGAACTCGGCCTGCCGGAGGAGATCGTCGGCCGCCAGCCCTTCCCCGGCCCGGGCCTGGGCATCCGCATCATCGGCGAGGTCACCCGCGAACGGCTCGCGATCCTGCGTCGCGCCGACTCCATCGCCCGGGAGGAGCTCACGGCCGCCGGTCTCGACAAGCAGATCTGGCAGTGCCCGGTGGTGCTGCTCGCCGACGTGCGGAGCGTGGGCGTCCAGGGCGACGGCCGTACCTACGGCCACCCGATCGTGCTGCGCCCGGTCTCCAGCGAGGACGCGATGACCGCGGACTGGACCCGCCTGCCGTACGAGGCCCTCGAGCGCATCTCCACCCGCATCACCAACGAGGTGCCCGACGTCAACCGCGTCGTCCTCGACGTCACGAGCAAGCCGCCGGGCACCATCGAGTGGGAGTGAGACGCGGCTGCGCCCTTCGGATCGGATCCGAAGGGCGCAGTGCGTTCCGGGACGGTGCGGTCAGCGCTTCTTCTTGCCCGGCGCGAACACCAGGGCGGCGCCGACGACCACGGCGAGCGCGACGAGCAGCCAGCGGAACTCGACGTTCGCGAGCGGCTCGAGGGAGAACGGCCCGATCAGCGCCCATGCGCTGACGGCCAGCGCCGCGATCGCGGAGAGCAGCATCAGGATCGACGGGCCCCGTCGCCGGGCGCCGGACGTCGGCTCGGTGGGGTCGGTGTAGTCGGTGTCAGCCACGGCGCACCTCCGAGTTGCCGAATGCGGTGTCGAGATTCAGGGTCAGGACCGGTCCGCCGACGCCGTCGTCGCCGCCGTCGAGGCCCTGGATCGTGCACGGGTTCGAAGCCTGCTCGGTGCAGACGACGTCGACGTCGAGGTTCCGCGGCAGCAGGATCTCGGTGGCGCCGAATCGGGTCTCGACGGAGACGGTCTCGTCCTCGGTGAGTTCGAGTCCACGCAGGTCCAGTTGCAGAGCGCCCATCTGCACCGAGTACGCCGGTTGCAGTTCCGCGGCGGTGCGGGGCGAGTACAACTGTTCCCCCCACGACGAGGTGTCGATCGGTCCGACGAGGGAGGCGAGCACCACGAACCCGAGCAGGGGACCCGTCACCACCAGCAGTCCGTAACCGCGGTGCAGGAACGCCCCGACGAGCAGGCCGAGTCCGATCACCGCGAGCGCGATCGCACCGATCCGCGCGGGGGTGAGCCACGCGACCTCGCCGGCGGACGCCACCGCGCCTGCGGCCGCCGCGGCGAGCACCGCCAGGCCCAGCACGGTCGTGGTCAGCCGGGAACGCGGCTGTTTCGCGGGCACTACGGCCGTCGTGGGCGTCGGCTCGGGCAGGTCCCATGCGAACGGTGCGACACCGAGCGGATCCCACGACGGTGGCGTGGGGCGCTGCAGCAACGGATCCTGCGGGGGTGCCGGTTCCGGCCCGGGGGACTGCGCACCGGTCCGGGGTGATTCCGGTTCCGGCTTCGTCCAGAAGTCCGGGTCCGCCGGTGCGGGCCCGGGGGCGCCGGTGTGCTGCGCGAAGGGCGCCTGCTGGTACTGACTCTGCTGGTACTGACTCTGCTGGTACTGACTCTGCTGGAACGGCGCCTGGAAGGGGTTCTGGGGGAACAGCTGCGGTGCCCCGGGCAGGACCGGTGGTTCCGGCCGGCGTTGGTACAGCAGCCACAGACCGCCGAGCATCAGCACCATGCTGACGAATCCGGAGCCGCCCACCCCGGCGCCCAGCGGACCGAAGGCACTCGCCGCGACGGCCAGCACCACCAGCAGCACCACGACCTTGGTGCTCGATTCGGAGCTCTGGCCGCGGCCGACGAGGGATTCGGCGGGGGAGACCTGATCGCCGTAGCGCGGCAGCAGCAGCCAGCCCGCCAGATACAGCACCAGGCCGGCACCGCCGAAGAAGGTGGACACGACGAACGCCACGCGGATCAGCACCGGATCCACGTCGTATCGCACGCCGATGCCCGCGCACACCCCGGCGACGTGGCCCTGTCGTGGCAGCCGGACCGGACGGGTGCGCCACATGTCCGAGAGCTGCTCGGGGAAGCTTCGCGTGTTCATGAACCACATCCTTCTGGACCGCCGCCCCGTCGCGCATCAGGGACCGACCCTGATTTCCGCGCCGGTGGGCGGTCGCCGGTTCAGGGTTCGTCCCCGATGCCCGGGACGGGGTAGGCGTGCCAGTATCGAAGGTATGCAGCCGGTTCCCTACCCACCCCTGCCCACCCCCCGCCTCGAGCGCCGGGTCGGTGGCCGGGTCGTGGGCGGCGTGGCCGGCGGTCTCGCCGACCATCTCGGGGTCGACGTACTCAAGGTGCGGGTGGCGTTCACGGTGCTGGCCGCGCTCGCCGGCCTGGGCATCGTCGCCTACGGGTTGCTGTGGGTCCTCACACCGCAGGGCTCGGACACCGAACCGCCGTCACCGACCGAACGGCGCCGGGCCCTGGGCCTTGCGGTCATCGGAGTGGGCCTGGCCGTGGGGCTTTCGTGGCTGCTCAACGGGGGCGTGGGCTCGGTGATCGCACCCGTCGTCGTGGTGGCGGTGGGCGCCGCGCTGGTCTGGCGCGAGTTCGACGCGGAGGGACCGCGTTCGGTGCTGGGCCTGCCCGCGCGCCCGACCGTGCTCACCTGGGCGCGGGTGGTCGGCGGCGCCTCGCTCATCGTGCTCGGGCTCGGCGTCGTGATCCTCGCGCAGGTCGACGTGGCGGCCCTGCGCTCGTCGGTGCTGGCGGTGCTGGTGACACTGGTCGGGGCCGGCCTGCTGTCGGTCCCGCTGTGGGTGCGGATGTGGCGCGCGCTGGAGGCGGAACGCGCCGCCCGCGTCCGCAACGAGGAACGCGAGGAGATCGCGTCGCACCTGCACGATTCGGTGTTGCAGACGCTCGCCCTGATCCAGAAGCAGGCGGACGACTCGCAGGAGGTGCTGCGCCTGGCACGCAGCCAGGAGCGCGAGTTGCGCCGCTGGCTGTTCGGCGGTGGCGAGACCCCGCACACCAGCCTGGCCGAGGCGCTGCGCACCATCGCCGGCGAGGTGGAGGATCAGTACGGGGTGTCGGTGGCGCCGGTGATCGTCGGCGACGCGGTACCCGGCGACGACGAGGACCTCACCGCCGAGTCGTTCACCGCCCTGCTCGGTGCCACCCGGGAGGCACTGGTCAACGCGGCCAAGCATGCGCGGGTGGACAGCGTGGACCTGTTCGTCGAGGTCGAACCCGAACAGGTGAGTGTCTTCGTCCGGGACCGCGGCGTCGGCTTCGACGAATCCGCGGTTCCGGAGGACCGGCAGGGCCTGGCCCGTTCGATCCGGGGCCGGGTGGAGCGTCGCGGCGGCCGGGTCGTCGTGCGCTCGAACCCCGGCAAGGGCACGGAGATCCGCATCCACATGCCCCGTGCCGGTACCGGGGCGGAGCGCACGACGACCCTAGAGTGGGAGGGCACCGACGCCCGTTCAGAGGAGCAGCCCACTTGACGTCACTCGACGCCTCCCGCCGTTTCCGTGTGTTCCTGGTCGACGACCACGCCGTGTTCCGGTCGGGGGTGCGCGCCGAGCTCGGGCGGGAGGGCGACATGGAGGTCGTCGGCGAGGCCGGCACCGTCGCGGAAGCGGTCGCGGGAATCGACGCCACCCGCCCCGACGTGGTCCTGCTCGACGTCCACATGCCCGACGGGGGCGGGGTGGCGGTGCTCGGACGGATCGCCGACGGGCCGGTGTGCCTGGCGCTGAGCGTGTCCGACGCCGCCGAGGACGTCATCGCCGTGATCCGGGCCGGCGCCCGCGGGTACGTCACCAAGACCATCTCGGGAGCCGAACTGGCCGACGCGGTGCGACGGGTCGCCGGCGGGGACGCGGTGTTCAGCCCGCGTCTGGCCGGTTTCGTCCTGGACTCGTTCACCGGCCGCTCGAGCGTGCCGGAGCCGCCGCTCGACCCCGAACTCGATTCCCTCACCCCTCGCGAGCTCGAGGTGCTGCGCCTGCTCGCGCGCGGCTACACCTACCGCGAGATCGCCGAGGAACTGGTGATCTCGGTCAAGACCGTCGAAACGCACGCGTCGAACGTGCTGCGCAAGACCCAGCAGTCCAACCGCAACGCCCTCACCCGGTGGGCGCACCGGCGGCGGATCGACTGACCGGAGTTCAGTGCGTGGGCAGCCGCGCGGTCGAGCCGGTCGCGAGTGCCGCGGCGACGTGCTCGATCCCCGCGCGTACCGTGCGGCCGTACCCGTCCTCGGGCAGGATGTCGACGCAGTCGCGGGCCGCCGTCAAGTGCTCCGTGGCTACCGCGAAGGACCCGAGACGCCGGTAGTCGTCGGCGAGATTCAGGTGCAGCGACGGCTGGAAGGCCCGCACCTGCAACGCGGCGTCGTGCCGGGCGAGCCGGTCGTCGTCGAGGGCCGCGGCCGCGTCGAGGGCGCGGAGGTCCCAGGTGAGGGAGACGGCGGGATCGTCGTACAGATCGGCCAGGTAGTGGGCCAGGGCGCAGCGGTGCAGGGGATCGCCGTGCGGCCCCACGCTCGCCCACAAGGCCACCAGCCGAGTCCGGGCGGTGGGGTCGTCGCCGGAGCGGGCGGCTGTGACCGCCTCGGTGACGGCGGCCATGATCGGGTCGGGATCGGTGGTCACGGCCGTTCCTCCCGGCGGACGGGCATGGCCAGCGTGGTCAGGTCCCCGGCCGCGGCGGAGCGGATCACGACGGGCCGGTCGTAGGAGGCGATGTCCAGCAGCACCTCCGGTCCGACGGCGGTGTCGAGGGCGGCTCCCAGCCCGTCCCGGTCGAAGGCGAGATCCAGGTCGGCGCCGGTGACGTCGGCGGGCAGCACGCGGTCGTGCCCCCGGTGGCCGACGGTGAGTGCCGTCGCCCGCACGCGAAGGTCGATCGGGCCGGCCGCAGCGTCGCGCACGGCCCCGGCCAGGGCGTCGCGGTGCACGATCGCCCGCGTGACCGGCGGGGCGAGGGCGCCGAGCATGCTGCGGTAGTCGGGGAAGGTTCCGTCGACGGCCGGGCAGCGGTGCCGCTCACCGTCGGCGCCGGTGAGGGTGAGCGCGCCCGAGTCGTCGAGAGCCAGGCCGACGTTCTCGTGTTCCCGCAGCCACGTGGCGGTCCCGCGGAGCGCGGAGCTGTCGGCGACGGTGCGGAACGGGTCCCCGGTGCGGGCCGCGGCCGTCACCGAGCCGGTGGTCAGCCGGTAATGGTTCGTCGCCGTCAGGACCACCGCCCCGGCCTCCACCTCGACGAGAACGCCTGTCAGGCAAGGAATTTCCGGATCCATGGCGACGGACGGAAGAACGCGTTCGACGGTGCCGGCGAGGAGCCGGCCCGGCACGACGACCGCCGGCGGTGCCGCGAAGGCGGTGAGGCGGGACTTGACGTCGGAGGCCAGCCGGGTCGCGCGCTCGGCCCGGCGATGCAGTTCGGCGACGTGTTCGTCGAGCAGCGCGGCACCGGACTCGGCATCGCCGTCGAGGATCCGGCCGACATCCTCGAGCGGGACGTCGAGTTCGCGGAGCTGACGGATCGTCACCGCTCGTTCGCGTTGGTCGACCGTGTAGTACCGGTAGCCGGTGACGGGATCGACCAGGGCGGGCACGAGCAGCCGGCAGTCGCCGTAGAACCGCAGCGCTCCGGGGGTGAGCCCGCTGAGCCGGGCCATGATGCCGATCGTGATCAGGTCTGGGGAGGGGGTCACGGCACCATCATCGAGCTTCGGCCGACCCGAAGGTCAAGCTCAGCTGACGGCGACCGCGACGATCAGGGCCACGATCAGCGCGAGAACGATCACGGCCACCATGACCGCCATCGCCATCGGCGCGAACGCGACGACCTTCTCCCGTGTGGTGCGCGGCGGGGGGCCGGTGGGCTGCAGCCGGCGCAGCAACTCCGCGGGGCGGGGTACGCCCCGCAGCGAGACGGGCTGGGGAGCGGCGGGCAATCCGGTGAGGGTGCCGCCGGCGCCCGCGGTGCGCCGGGATCCCACGACGGGGGCGGTGGCGCGCCGCGCCCACACGGGGACGGTTCCGTCGGCGGACAGGATCGGACGGCCGCGGAGCAGTTCCGGGTCGGCGCCGGCCCCGAGGACGACCGCGGCGAGACGATCCCGGGCCTGCTCCATCGTCGGGCGACGGGCGGGGTCGGGTTCCAGCATCGCGAGCAGGACGTCGGTCAGTGGGCCCGTGCGGGTAGGCGGGATGATCTCGGCGCGGGCGACACGGTGCAACAGGGCGATCGAGTCGGGATCGATGCCGAACGGCGGCTGACCCTCGATCGCGGTGTAGAGGGTCGCGCCCAGGGAGAAGACGTCGCTGGCCTCGGTGGGATCGCTACCGCGGGCCACTTCGGGTGCGAAGAAGGCAGGGGTGCCGGTGATCACGCCGGACCGGTCGTGGTCGCCCTTCGCGCGGGCGATGCCGAAGTCGCTGATCTTGACCGTGCCCAGCTCGCGGCCGCGCTCGGCGACGAGGATGTTGCCCGGCTTGATGTCGCGGTGCACGATCCCGGCTGCGTGGGCGGCGGCGAGCGCATCGGCGACGTGTGCGCCGATCTGCGCCACCTCGAGCGGCGGCAGGGTGTCGGCGATGTTCATCACCTGGGCGAGGCTGCGGGAGGGAAGATGCTCCATGACCAGCCACGGCTCGCCGGAATGGAGGGCGACGTCGTACATCGCGATCGCGTGCTCGTGGGTGAGGCGGGCGGCGATCCGGCCCTCACGCAGCGTGCGGCGGCGGATCTCCTCGGCGGCCCCCGTGGGCAGGCCCACGGTCGAGGTGACCTGTTTGACGGCCACGTCCCGATCGAGCAGGGTGTCGTGGGCGAGCCAGACCGCCCCCATGCCACCGCCGCCGAGTTTGGAGACGAGCCGATAACGTCCGGCCACCAAGTGATCCGGGCCGACGACGCTTGCCGCTCGCTCCTGTTCCGACACCTTCACGAGGGTAGTGGATGCCGCGGGGGGCAGCGCTTGACGGGCGCCCCCGGAATCGGGTCTACTGAAGCTGTTCGAATACATGTTCGAACAACCGCGTCTTCCCCGCGGTTTGTCGGTGGGCCGTGTTATACGCGGCCGGCGCAGGGCGAGGGGAGTTCGTGTGGGCGAGGTGGCCGAGTTTCGGGTCGAGGGTGGGTCGCAGGATCCGGTGGGTCCTTCCCGGCAGGAACGGCTCGAGGCGTTGCGTCGGCAGATCGCCGCGATCCCCGCGAGGGGGGAGAGCGCCCGTCCCCGCCCGGCAGAACCCGCCGCGTCTCCGGTGCCGGCCGATCGGTTGCTCCCGGTGCCCGAGCCTCTCGCCCGGCTGCTCCCGGACGGCGGCCTGACTCGTGGATCCGTCGTAAGCTTTTCGGGAGCAACGTCTTTGCTGCTCGGTGTGCTGGCCTCGGCCACCGCCGCCGGTGGGCATGCCGCCGTCGTCGGCCATCGCCGCCTGGGTCTGCTGGCTGCCGCCGAGATGGGGGCCGAGTTGAGCCGGATCGCGCTGATCCCCCACCCGGGGCCGGATCCGGTGGAGGTGGCCGCCGTCCTGCTCGACGGCATGGACCTCGTCGTTCTCGGTCTCGGGGGCGTCGTGGTGCCGCCGTCGCGGGCCCGGGCGGTGGTGGCTCGGGCCCGGAGCAAGGGTGCAGCCCTGGTGGTCACCGACGGCCGGTGGGACGGAGCGCACGTGCGGCTCGAGGCTGCGGTGCACGGTTACCGGGGGCTGTCGGCCCCGGCCCGGGGCAGACTGTGCGGTACCAGGTTCTCCGTGCGTGCCCAGGGACGGTCCTTCCAGCCTCGGTCGGCGCGAATGGACCTGTGCGCCGGTCGAACCGGGGTGGAGTGGCGGCCGGGCGGACCGGCGCAGGTCGGCAGTCCCCGGCCTGCCGAGGTGGCGCTGTGAGCGAACCCCGCCCGGCCCGGGTGGTGGCCCTGTGGTGCCCGGACTGGCCGGCGATCGCTGCCGCCGCGGCCGCCGACCTGCCGCCGACGGCACCGGTGGCGGTGATCTCGGCCAACCGGGTGGTGGCCTGTTCCGCACCGGCCCGGGCCGCCGGCGTGCGACGGGGCCTGCGGCGCCGGGAGGCTCAGGCTCGGTGTCCGGATTTGTATGTTGCCCAGGATGATCCGGGTCGCGACGCGTGGTTGTTCGAACCGGTGGCGGCGGCGATCGATGCGACGGCGCCGGGCGTGGAGGTGCTGCGTCCCGGTCTGGTGGTGCTCGCCGCGCGCGGCGTCGTGCGCTGGTTCGGTTCCGAGGAGGCGGCGGCCGAGCGGCTGATCGACGAGGTGGCCGCCACCGGCGTCGAATGCCAGGTCGGGATCGCCGACGAGTTGTTCACCGCGGTGCTCGCCGCCCGCCACGCCCGCCTCGTCCCGCCCGGAGGGGACGAGGAATTCCTTGCGCCTCTGGGTATTTCGGAGATCTGTCTGGAGCCGTCCCTGGCGGCCCCTGAGCGCGTCGACCTGGTGGACCTGCTGAAACGGCTCGGTCTGCGCACGATCGGGGCGTTCGCCGCGCTGTCGCCGACCGACGTCGCCTCCCGCTTCGGCCCGGACGCCGTCGCCGCGCACCGCGACGCACGGGCACGGCCGCAACGGCCGCCGTCCGGTCGTGCCCTGCCGCCCGATCTGGTGGTGGAACGTCCCTGTGATCCGCCGCTCGAACGGGTCGACTCGGCCGCCTTCGCCGGCCGGGCACTTGCCGCGGTGCTGCACACCCGGCTGGCCGCGGCGGGCGTGGCCTGCACCCGGCTGCTGGTGGCCGCCCGCACCGGCAACGGTGAGGAATTGGCCCGGACGTGGCGCTGCGCCGAGCCGCTGACCCCGGACGGCACCGCCGATCGGGTGCGCTGGCAACTCGACGGCTGGCTCACCGGGCACAGTGCGGCCCGCCCCACCGCCGGGATCGTCCTGCTGCGGCTCGAACCGGTGGAGGTGGTGGCGGCGGGATCGTTGCAGCTGGGTTTGTGGGGCGGGGTCGGCGACGAGGACGAGCGGGCCCGGCGCGCCCTGGTGCGGGTGCAGGGACTGCTCGGTGCCGACTCCGTGTTGGTGGGGGTGCTCAGTGGTGGACGTGGCCCGGTGGAACGGGTGACCCTCGTGCCGCTGGGGGAGGAGTCGGTGCCGGCGACGGATCCGTCGGCGCCGTGGCCGGGCCGGCTACCGCCGCCCGCCCCGGCTGTGGTGCTCACCACCCTGCCTCCCGTTGCGCTCGAGGATGCGGCGGGCACCCCGGTGACGGTGACCGAGCGTGGTCTGCTCAGCGGCAATCCCGACCGGCTGAGCTGGGGCAGCCGCAGCTGGCGGGTGCGCGGGTGGGCCGGGCCGTGGCCGGTGGACGAGTACTGGTGGGATCCGGTGGCGGCGCGGGCGGTGGCACGGCTGCAGGTGCGGCTCGAGGAGTCCCGGGCCCTGCTGGTGATCCACGTCGACGAGCACTGGCATGTGGAGGGCGTCTACGAGTGAGTACGCTCGATGGACGTGGAGACCAGTGTGCTGACGGCCGCGCCGAACGGGGTGGCGATCGCCTACCGGGATTCGGCTCCCAGGACGGGCCACCACCCCGTGCCGGTGCTGCTGGTGCACGGGATGGGCGGCGACGGCCGCACGTGGGACCGGTTCGCCCGGTCACTGCTCGCGGCCGGCCGGCGGGTCGTGGCGGTGGACCTGCGCGGCCACGGACGCAGTGCCCGTGCCGCGTCCTACCGTTTCGACGAGTTCGGCGCCGACGTGCTCGGGCTCTGCGAGCACCTGGGCCTCGAGACGGTCGACCTCGTCGGGCACTCCCTCGGCGGGCACACCGGATCCCTCGTCGCGCAGCAGCGCCCGGGCCTGGTGCGCCGGCTCGTGCTCGAGGAGGCCCCGCTGCCGCTGCGTCCGGGCGATCCGCCGCCGGTGCTCGGTGGGCGTCTGCCGTCGCCGGGCGAACTGTGGCACGCCTCGACGAGCCTGCTGCGCAATCCGCGCGCGACCTTCGCCTTCGACCGCTCCATGACCGGCTCGGCCATCACCCAGTTCCGCGCGCCGAATCCGATGTGGTGGGAACGTCTTGCGCAGATCACCGCGCCGACGCTGATTCTGCGGGGCGGGCCCGGCAGCATGGTCGATCCGACCCGGCTCACGGCCGCGGTGGACGTCCTCGGCGACGTCGCGGTCCACGACTTCACCTGTGGCCACAGCATCCACCGCGACCGGCACCGCGAGTTCGAGGCCACTGTGCTGCCGTTCCTCACCTGAGCACTCGTTCCGCAACGACAGAGCTATTCCAGCCAGATGCGGCGATCGAAGCCGCCGCGTTCGGCGCGCTTGGCGGCAGCCGCGGCAACCAC
Source organism: Rhodococcus sp. DMF-1 (assembly GCF_021441945.1). Classification (NCBI taxonomy): domain Bacteria; kingdom Bacillati; phylum Actinomycetota; class Actinomycetes; order Mycobacteriales; family Nocardiaceae; genus Rhodococcus; species Rhodococcus sp. DMF-1. Next base: position 2,548,729 of record NZ_CP090442.1, on the reverse strand, counting down.
CTCGTCCGCGGTGATCCCGAATGCGGAGAGCGCAGCCGTGAACACCTCGTGCATGTCGGCGAGTTCGCCGAGCCGCTCGTCGTCGCCCCGCGCGTGCCGGAGTTCGTGCGCTTCCTCCACGAGTTTGTCGAGCAGGGCGCAGCGGTACTCGTCCCGATCGAGTATCCGAGTGTGCGCCACCCGACCGTCGGCTTCGATGATCTCGGGAATCCGGTCGCGGACCAGCTTGCCCATCGTGGTTCCTTCCGCTGCGCTACCGTCGCGGGGTGGACGGTACCGGACCACCGACGGATCCTCTCGCGCTCGGTCAGCGCGTCGTCGCCGTCCTCGAGACCGGTGCGCGCACCGCCACCTACAAGCTGGCTGTCCTGTCGGCGCTGGTCGGCTTCTGCGTCGAACACCTGCCGGCGGACCCGGCCGCGGCACTCGACGTGCCGATCGACGCGCTCGCCGAGCGTGTGATCGACCTGTACTGGCCCCAGGTCCGCCCGTTCGACGGGCATCGGCTCCGGCAGTCGTCGCAGCCCAGGGCTCGGATCCTGACGGCCGTGGAGGCACTGCGCGGCGCCGTGAACGCCGACGGGGTGGCCGGTCTGTCCCGCGCGAGATCGCGGAAGCCGGACCTGTACCGCGAGACCGTCGCGGAGGTCGCGCTCACGCTCGCGCAACAGCCGCTGTACCGGCTGCAGCGGGTGCCGGGCGGACGCGGTGAACCGTTCCTCTACGACGACTCCTGGCTGCACTCCGGGATCACCCGGGCGGCGATCGTCCGGCACGGCGGCGCGATCCGTCTGTTTCCGGGAGTTGCGGCGGCCCTGGCGCGCCTGTCCGGTCTGCTCACTCCGACTCTGGAGATCCTGTGGGTACAGGACGTGCGCCGGTACAACGCCTTTCTCGACGTTCCCGACATTGCGGGGCACCTGTTCGGTCGCGAGCGCGTCTCGCTCACGAAGCCCCGGGTGGCGCTTCGTGAGGCGTTCGGAGCGACTTGCTTCTATTGTGCGGCAATACTTTCCGAGGGTAGCCCGGTCGACCACGTGCTACCGTGGTCCCGGGTACCCCTCGACGGACTGGCGAATCTCGTACTCGCCTGCGGAAGGTGCAACACCGACAAGCGGGACTCGCTGCCCGCACTCGCCCACACCGAACGGGCGTTGAGCCGGGATCGCGTCGTTCTCGAGCAGCTCGCCGCCGACATCGGCTGGCCGACCCAGTACGACCGCACCCTTGCCGCCGCCCGGGGCCTGTACCGCAGCTCACCCGCGGGCACGCCGACGTGGCAGAGCCGTTCGCGGACCGGGACGTGGGACACGGTTTTTCCGCCCGGATGGGTGGTCTCGGCGGTGCCGGAAACCGGGTACGCATGAACTCGATCGCTCGTCTACGATTCGACGTCATGCGGCTGGCGGAGGCACTCGCCGAACGAGGCGAGCTGAAACGGCGGATCGAGCAGCTCGGCGCCCGGATCGTGGCCAATGCCCGATATCAGGAAGGGGAGGAGCCCGCCGAGAATGCCGGCGAGCTTCTCGAACAACTCACCGACGCCGTCGATCGGCATGCTCTGCTGATCGCCCGGATCAACAAGGCGAACACCGCCACCCCCGTCGGAGACCGGACCCTCACCGATGCCCTGGCCGAACGGGACGCTCTGCAGACGCGGCACCGTGCGCTGACCGCGGCCGCGGACGCGGCCTCGGGTGGCAAGGATCGATACGGGCGACAGCTCCGGTCCGAACTGGCATACGTCTCGGCGCTGTCGGTCCGGGACCTGCGGCGCACCGCCGACGATCTGGCTCGCCGGATCCGGCGGGTGGACCTCGAGATCCAGCGCGTGAACTGGGAGGTCGATCTGATCGACGAGTGATCGTGGGCAGCAGGTACCCGGATCGGAAGCGAGCACACGCCGTGGGTCGCGGTGAATCGACCCGTCTGTATCCTCCGGCGCGCGGAGGGCAGCGCAGCGGGTTCGAGTCCCGCACACGGAGCAGCCCTGCACGACGCACGAGGACACGGTGCACGCCGGCACGGTTCATCACCACGTGCTGATCCGAATCGGGGAGGGCGGGGACGGGGCACCCACGAGCCGTCGGCCGGGTGAAGTGCAGACGCAGTCAGTGTGATGCAAATCACAGTCGCGTCCTCCGGGGTGCCGGCTGCGCCACCGGCGGCACGGAATCCGCAGGACAGGACGCTGTCGAGGCATCGTTGCGGTGTCGGTTCGCCGACAACGGTTTGACTCCCGCGGACGGCGGGAATGGTGTCTGGTTGCCGTCCCCCCGGCTCCGGCGGCGATTGGCAACGACGGGTTGCACGGCCGAAGATGATTGATACCGTCCGAAACACCTACTTCTTCGACGAGAGGAGCGCACATGCGCAGCACGACGAAACGACTCGCTGCCACCGTGATCGCTGCGGGTGTCGGCGTGGGGCTCGGCGGCGGTGTGGCCGCGGCCGCGCCCGAGGGCGGAAAGCACGATGGGCCGGTGCGGTACTGGGCCGACGGTAAGGACGACTGCTCCGTCGACTTCACGATCGAGAACGACACGGCCCTCGAGAACTTCACCATCGACTTCGTCGTCGACGACGAGGTGCCCACCGGCACGGACTACGGCACCGGGCCCACCGGTCGCCTCGCCGGACTGAAGTCCGTCCCCAATGGCACCGTCACCCACAACGTGCGGCTCGGTACTGTCGAGCAGCTTCCGACGTTGCCGAATCCGTTGGCGGACTCGCACGTCGTGAAGTACCGGATGATCCTCGGGCCCGAGCAGGACTACATGGATATCGGCACGTGGCACCAGACGACAATCCGCGGCTGCAACCCGATCACCAGCGGCTCCGCCGGCCTGTGACGGATGCCCCCGCAGCGCGAGCGCGCTGAGCGCCGACCACGTGAAGCGGGTGCCCGGCCGGACCGATCGAGCGGTCCGACCGGGCACCGCGCTGCCGGCCGGACGTTAGGATCGCCGCATGGCACGGACCGCGCACGACCGTCGCCTGCTGGTCGCCGCAGCGGTATTCGCGGTGTCGCAGGCCAACATCGCCCGAGTGCTCGGCCCCGCCGCGCCGGCAGTCGGACGGATCCAGACCGCCTTCTCCGCAGCGGCGTACCGCCGGGTTCTCGACGGACTCGATGCGGACGCTGTCGCGCGGTATCGCCGACACTACTACTGGGACCTGGTGCATCCCTTGATCTTTGCCATCGCACTGCGGGCCGGGGCGCGATCGCTCGCCGACCACCGGCCCGTTCCTGCGCGCATCCGCCGCGCCCTCGCCCTCGCCCCGGCGGTGGCCGCGTCCGCGGACTACGTCGAGAACGTCGCGGGTCTGTACCTGCTCGACCACCGGGACCGCATCACCGACACCACCGTCCGGGCGGCGACAACGGTCAGCACCGTGAAGTGGGTGCTCGCGCTCGGCTCTCTCGCCTACCTCTCCCAGAGCTTCCTCGGTCTGTGGACGCGGTCCGGCCTGCGCCGGCTGGGGAGATGACCATGGCCGACGAGTTGCCCGTCGAGTACTTCCCCGACCGGGAGTCCTTCGCCACCTGGCTGCGTGAGCACCACACCGATTCGCCGGGCATCTGGGTCGCGCTCGCCAAGAAGGGATCGGCGCATCCGTCGGTGAGCTACGCCGAGGTGGTCGAGGAACTGCTGTGCCACGGCTGGATCGACAGTCAGGCGCGCAGGCTCGACGACGACTTCCGCCTCCAGCGCATCACGCCGCGCCGGGCCCGCAGCCCGTGGTCGCAGCGCAACCGCGAACTCGTCGAGCGCCTCGAGGCCGAGGGCCGGCTGAGCGCAGCCGGGGCCGCGGAAGTCGCCCGCGCCCGCGCAGACGGTCGCTGGGAGCGCGCCTACCCCGGCCAGGCGACCGCGCAGATGCCGCAGGACTTCCTCGACGCCCTCGCGGGCAATCCCGCCGCGCGGGCCTTCTACGACACGCTCGACGGTCGCAACCGCTACGCGATCGTCTATCGGTTGCAGGCCGCGAAGCGCCCGGAGACCCGTGCACGCCGCATCGAGGCCTTCGTGCGGCAACTTGCCGAGGGCCGTCGCTTCCACGATCAGCCCGGACGGACACAATGAGCGGGTGAGCCCTGCATTTCCTCCCACCTGCTCCGCGGCCTCTGCGCTCGACGAGCCATTGCCCGGCACCGCCGCCACCGCTCCGGGCTGGGTGTGCCTCGAGATGCCGTCCGGCTGGGGGCGCGACGTCCTCGACGGTACCGCTCTCGGTCCCGACCTCGCCGGCGAGTTCTCGGCCGCGGCCGACGCCGCCGGCGTGCGGCTGCTGTTCATCCGGCGACCCGGACGCGACACGTCGCGTCCCGGCGGCGCCCGCACCGTGTTCCTGGCCCGGTCCGATCCGGGCAGCAGCTGGTGTGAGCGGCTCGAGGTCGGGGAACCGAAGGAACTGCTCGATCTGATCCCGCGCGTCGTCGCCGGTCCGGCACCCGGCCTCGGCCGCGCGGTGAGCCGGCCCGTCGCGCTGGTGTGCGCCCACGGCAAGCGGGACCGGTGCTGCGCCGTGCTGGGGCGTCCTGTGGCGGCGGCGCTGGCCGCGGAGTTCGGCGAGGATGTGTGGGAGTGTTCGCACACCGGCGGGCACCGGTTCGCACCCTCGCTGATCCTGCTGCCCACGGGCTACACCTACGGCCGGCTCGACGTCGCGCAGAGCCGGGACGCCATGGCGGCCGCCGCCCGCGGCGAGGTGTACCTGCCGGGGCTGCGGGGGCGCAGCAGCTGGTCCGCGGCCGGGCAGGTCGCCGAGATCGCGGTGCGCGAACGGGTGACCGCGGACGCCGATGCGTTCGTCGTCGACGAGAGCGACGCCGCAACGGTGGTGCGGCACCGCGACGGCCGTCACTGGCGCGTGCGGGTCGAGGCCCGGCAACTGCCGCCACGCCCGGTCAGCTGCGGCGCCGATCCGAAGCCGGTGCGACCACTGGTGGCGATTCTCTAGCGGTGTGCCCTTTGGGCGGTCCCAGCCGCCCAAACGGCACACCGGCGGCGCAGCCGCCTCACCAGTGCACGCCGGGCAGCAACCGGCCGACCCGGCGCAGCACCGCGGGGTTCGGCAGCATCGGACGGGGCAGCGTCCGCAGCTGCGGGGGCGTGTCGGACTTCTCGCCGCGTGCGGCGGGCGCGTCGGGGTAGGCGTGGTAGTAGAGCGCGAACATCCGATCCCGCAGAGCCGGGGCGAAGAGACCGGCGAACTCACCGACGGTGCCGATCGGCACGTCGATGCGTTTGGGCCGCTCGACGAGGGCCCGGATCACCATCTGCGCGGCGTCCTCCGGGCTGATCGCCGGTCCCGGGTTGTACGACCCGGTGGGCTCGATCATGGGGGTCCGCACGAGAGGCATGTGGAGGGTGGTGAACGTGATTCCGTCGTCCCGCGTCTCGGAGGCGGCGACGTCCGCGAATCCTTCGAGCGCGGACTTCGAGGCGATGTACGCCGCGTATCGCGGGGTGCGGGCCTGTACCCCCGCGGTGCTGATGTTCACGATGTGTCCGAAGCGGCGCGCCCGCATGTGCGGCAGCAGGGCCAGGGTCGCCCGCACCGCGCCGAAGTAGTTGACCGCCATGGTGCGTTCGAAGTCGTGCAGTCGGTCCGTCGAGTGGTACAGCCCGCGCCGGATCGAGCGGCCCGCGTTGTTGACCAGCATGTCGATGCAGTCGTGCTCGGCGAGGATCGCCTGCACGGTGTGCTCGACCGCAGCCGTGTCGGTGACGTCACACGGATAGGCGTACGCACTGCCGCCGTCCGCGCGGATCGCGGCGACGACCGCGTCGAGTTCCTCGGCGCGACGGGCGAGGGCGAAGACCACGGCACCCTCGCGGGCCGCGGCGATCGCGGTGGCGCGTCCGATCCCCGAGGAGGCACCGGTGATCAGCACGTGCCGTTCCACGAGCGGTCCGCGCGGATCGTCGCGGCGGGCCCGGTCGGGGTCGAGGTGCTCGCGCCAGTAGCGCCACAGCAGCGGGGCGTACCCGGCGAACTCGGGCAGCGTGATCCCGCTGCCGCGCAGGGCCTCCCGGGTGTTCCGGTCGGTGAACCGGCTCGGGAAGGTCAGCTGGTCGAGCACGACCGGGGGGATGCCCGCCCGGCGCAGCACGAGACGACGGACGGCGTCCAGGCCGGGAAGCGCGCTGCTCGACAACAGCGGACGCACCAGCGCGCCGGGCACACCGGCGACGGGAACGGGGGCTCCCGCCGCGGCGGCCAGCGCCGCGAACACCTCGCGCACCGGCTGTGGGCGCGAGACGAGGTGGAAGGTGCGCCCGTCCGATCCGGGACGGTGCATGAGTTCGACGATCGCGGCCGCGACGTAGTCGACCGGCACCAGGTTGGTGTCGCCGAGGTCGGGCAGGACCAGTGGCAGCCGGGACGGCAGCGCCGCCAGCGCGGCCAGGGCGGGAAAGAAGTAGTAGGGACCGTCGATCTTGGTGATCTCGCCGGTGGTGGAACTGCCCACGATCACCGACGGCCGGTAGATGCGCCGGCGCACCGGACTCGCCCGGACCGCCTTCTCGGCCTCGAACTTGGTGCGGTGATACGGCGACGGGAAGCGCTGGCCCAGGTCGAGGTCGTCCTCGGCGAACGTGCCGCGGTGATCACCGGCGACAGCGACTGACGAGACGTGGTGCAGGGTCGCGTCCAGTTCCAGTGCGAGCGTGATCACCGCGCGCGTACCTGCGACGTTCGTGGTCGCCTGTTCCTCGCCGACGGTCAGGTCGTAGATCGCGCCGAGGTGCAGGACGTGCTCGGCCGGCGGCACCGTGGCGGGGTCGAGTCCGAGTCCCGGTTCGGTGAGATCGCCGAGCAGCGCGTGCAACCGGGACCCACCGTCCAGGCGCCTGCGGAGGGCCTCGAACTTCGGCAGCGACGCCGGCCGGACCAGCACATGGATGTCGGCGTCCGGCCGGGTCCCGAGCAGTCGGCCGAGCACGTGCGTGCCGAGGAAACCGGTGCCGCCCGTGACGAGGTACGTGGCCATGGCCCGAACCTACTGCAAGGTAAGAACGGATTCTAGTGTCCGATGCCGACCTTCGCGTGCGCCCGTTTCATCCACGCCGGTGCCCACCAGTTCGCCTCGCCCATCAGCTTGACCAGCGACGGCACCAGCAGCATCCGCACCACGGTCGCGTCGATGATCAGCGCGAGGATCATCCCCACCCCCAGGAACCGCATGATCGACAGTCCCGAGATCGTGAACGCGCCGGTCACCACGATCAGCAGCAACGCCGCCGAGGTCACCACCCGGCCGGTGCGCTCGGTGCCGAACCGTACCGCCTCCTCCGTGCTCGCCCCGGCGGCCCGGGCCTCCACCATGCGCGACATCAGGAACACCTCGTAGTCGGTTGACAGGCCGAACACCACCGCCAGGATCAGCACCACGAAGCTCGGCTCCAGCGGGCTGGGGGTCACGCCGAGCAGCTCCGCTCCGTTGCCGAGCTGGAACACCCAGGTGAGCACGCCGAACGTGGCGGCCAGGCTCAGACCCGCCATCGCCACCGCCTTGAGCGGGAGCACCACGGACCCGAATGCCAGGAACAGCAGCACCAGGGTGGAGAGCACCATGACCGCGATCATCGCGGGCATCGAGCGGGCGATCGCGGCATTGCTGTCGTCGACCATCGCCCGGCCGCCGCCGACGAGCAGGTCGGTGCCCGGCGGGGGCGGCAGATCCCGTAGCTCCCGGACGATCTCGCTCGCCTGCGGCGTCTCCTCCACCCCCTGGGCGTACAGCGCCTGCAGGACCACGACGTCGTTCCGCGCGGCGACGGTGACGGTCTGCGCGATGCCGTCCACGTCCGCCGCCGCGCGGGATACCGCCGTGACCGCGACCGCGGCGGGTGCGGAACCGTCGTCGCCCCGCAGCACGAGCGTGACGCCGTTGCCGGTGGAGGGGAACTCGTCGAGCAGTGTCTGGGTGGCGGCACGCGCCGGGTCACCCGCGGGCAGGGCGGTGTACTCGATCTCGCCGAAGGAGGCGCGCAGCAGCGGCGTGGCGAGCAGCAGCAGACCGGCGGTGATCGTCACCGCCACCAGGGCCGGCCGGCGCATCACCTTCGTCACCACCGACCCCCAGAAGCGCCGGGCCCGGGCCTCGCCCCGCCGCGCGGCGCCCTCACGCCACGTCAGCGCGTTGATGCGGTGCCCGAGTATCGCCAGCAGCGCGGGAATCGCGGTGAGCGAGAGCACCGCCGCGCTGAGCACGGCGGCGATCGCGCCGAGACCCAGGGACCGCAGCAGCGCCTGCGGGAACACGAGCATTCCGGCGAAGGCGCACATCAGCAACAGCCCCGAGAACATGACCGTGCGGCCCGCGGTGAGCACGGTGCGACGCGTCGCGGAGGCCGGGTCGGCGCCGGAGTCGAGTTCCTCCCGGAAACGGCTGACGATGAACAGGCCGTAGTCGATCGCCAGGCCCAGACCGATCAGCGACGTGACGTTCAGCGCGAACGAGCTCACCTCCGTGTACATCGTGAGCAGACGCAGCGTCGCCAGAGCGCTGAGGACGGCGAGGACCCCGACGAACACCGGGACCGCTGCCGCGACGAGACCGCCGAAGATGAACACCAGCAGCACCAGCGTCACCGGAAGAGCAATCGCCTCCGCGAAGAGCAGATCGCGCTCGAGCCGGGTGGTGAACGCGACGCCGACGACCGAGTTCCCCGCGAACTGCGCGTCGACACCGGGGACCTCGAGTTTCGGGAGCAGACCCTGGAACGTCGTGACGGTGATCTCCGAGCCGGGCTCGAGGGTGACGGCCGCCGCCGCGCTGCCGCCGTCCTTCGACAGCAGCAGCTGCTTCGCCGGTGGCGTGGCCGACCAGTAGGAGTCGACCGAACGGGTGGGTACCTCGGCCGCGAACCGATCGAGCACCGCGGTCACCTCGGGTCCGATGTCGGCGACGGTGCGCCCGGGTGGCGGGGTGTAGATCGCGATGATGTCGGCGGTCTGGGGACCGAAATTGTCGTCCACGATGCGCTGCACCTCGGCCGATTCGCTGCCGGGGTCGTAGAACCCGCCCTGCGAGAGTCGGCCGAACACCCCGGTGCCCCAGACGCCCGCGAGCACGACGACGACGACCGCCAACCCGAGCACCCACCAGCGCCGGTCGACGACGAATGTGGCCCAACGGTTCATGCGGTGCTCCGTTCCCGGTGACGACCCGATGCTCCGCGACTGTAGTGCGACCGGTCCTCAGCCGACGTCCCGGCGCCGGAACCCCGCGAACCCCGCCGCGGCGAACAGGGCGGCCACGGCGGTGAGCACGGCGAGCCCGAGCCACTGCGGTGGTGCCGCCGTCACCACGGGCACGTGCCGGAACGGACTGATTCCCAGAATCCAGTTCCACAACCGGAACAGCGGGCCCAGGATCGTCAGCGCGAAGGCGGCGACCACACCGAGCCAGCCGAGCATCCGCGCCCGGGGCCGGGCGCCGATCACCGCGACCGCGAACCCGACCAGCACCCACACCGCGGGAATCGTCACGAGCGCCTGGCGGATCAGATCCCCGGCCGCGATCCGTCCACCCCGCGCCGACGAGACGTACGCGAACAGCGTCGCCCCCACGAGCAGCGCCGCCGCGGGGGCGAGCAGCGCGATTCCCGCGTGCGACGCGAAGTACCGGGTCCGGGTCAGGGCCCCGGCCAGCACCGGTTCGACGCGCAGCGCCAGTTCCTCGGCGCGCAGCCGCATCATCACCTGGACCCCGAACACGGCGGCGACGATGCCCATCAGCTGCAGCATCGTCACCACGAAACCGAAGACGAGCGAGCCGCGTCCGCTCCCGAGCAGCGAGCCGAGCGCCGGGTTGTCGGCGAAGACCTCCGTGAACGTGGTGGACATGAAACCGAACACCACCCCGAGCGCCACGAACACCGTCGTCCACGCGGCGAGCGCGCCGCGGTGCAGACGCAGCGCCAGGCCCCACACGTTCGTTCCCGCCCCGCCTTCTGCGGGCCCCGGCGACGGCGCGATCACACCGACCCCGAAATCGCGCCGGGCCTGCAGGATGAACGCGATCAACAGCAGTACCGCGGTCAGCACAAGGCAGGCCGCCAGGGGCCACCAGTCGTTTCCCGCCGCCGGGCGAACCTGCTGCACCCAGCCCAGCGGGGTCGTCCAGATCGCCCACCCGTCGGGGGCGACCACGTCGACGTAGGCGCGGACCAGCAGACAGGCTCCGAGCACCCCGATCGCCAGGGTGGTGGCGGTGGGCGCGTAGGACCCCAGCTGGGCGGTGACCGCGGCGAGCGCGCCGAACACCAGCCCGGACGCGGTGAACGTCGCGGCCAGCGTGATCGAGTCGGCGACACCGCCGCCGACGAGGATCGTCGCGCCCGCACAGACGACACCGAGCACGACGGAGGCCAGCGACGACCACGCGACGGCCGTCGCCAGCCGGGCCTGGCGGCCGACGACGCCCGAGGCGACGAGTTCGGCCTGACCCGAATCCTCGTGGGCGCGGCTGTTGCGGATGACGGCCAGGATCGCCATCAGGGCCGTGAAGAACGCGCCGAGCGCCCCGGCCCGCCACGCGTTGAATCCGTCCGCGTAGGTCAGGTCGCGCGCCGGGCCGAACACGACCCGCAGTGCCGGGTTCGCGCCGAGGGTGGCATCGAGGGTGCGGCGGCTCGCCGCGTCCGGGAACACCCAGCCGTAGGCGAGGACCGACGACACCGACAGCGCCGTGACGAGCACGATCCACGGCGCGACGTTGCCGCGGTCCTGCTCGGCGGTGGCCCGCAGCAGCGGCCGCATCCCCGTCCACGAGGCCCTCACGTCGGGGTCTGCCCGTCGCGGCCGTGCCGGTGATAGTGCCGCAGGAACAACTCCTCGAGGGACGGTGGCGAGACGGTGATGCTGCGGATGTCGTTGCGGCCCAGAGCCGCGAGCACCGGGCCGGCGTGGCCGTGCTCGACCGCGCAGTGCACGCGCGGGCCGTCGATGCGCACGTCGTGGATCCCGGGCAGCGCGGTCAGTGCCGCCGGGTCGGCCACGGGGGCGGCGAGGACAGCGTCGATCGTCGAGCGCAGATCCGCACGCATGTCCTCGAGCGTGCCGGTCTCGACGACCCGGCCGTCGCGGATGATGCTCATCCGGTCGGCGAGCGTCTCGACCTCGCTGAGCACGTGGCTCGACAGCAGGACCGTCCGTCCGCGCCGCTTCTCCCGGGTGATCTCGTCGTGGAACACCGCGGACATGACCGGGTCGAGCCCCGAGGTCGGCTCGTCGAGCAGCAACAGTTCCACGTCCGAGGCCAGGGCCGCGACGAGCGCCACCTTCTGCCGGTTGCCCTTCGAATAGGTGCGGCCGCGTCTGGTCGGGTCGAGTTCGAACCGGTCGAGCAGGGCCGCGCGGCGCCGCCGGTCGAGTCCGCCGCGCAACCGGCCGAGCAGATCGATCGCCTCGCCGCCGGTCATTCCGGGCCACAGGCTCACGTCGCCCGGCACGTAGGCGAGCCGTCGGTGCAGGCTCACCACGTCGCGCCAGGGGTCGCCGCCGAGCAGCCCGACGTGCCCGGCGTCCGGCCGGAGCAGACCCAGCAGGACCCGCAACGTGGTGGACTTGCCGGCCCCGTTGGGGCCGAGGAAGCCGTGCACCTCGCCCGCGGCGACCTCCAGATCCAGGCCGTCGAGCGCAGTGAAGCGTCCGAATCGCTTGACCAGTCCCTCGATCCGGATCGCGGACGTCATGGGACGCACGCTACTCGTGGACGACGGTGTGGGCGGGCGGTTCGGGTGGCGGCGCCGCATCCGGGCCGACGACGACGAATTGCCCCATCATGCCGTCGTCCTCGTGCCGGAGCAGGTGGCAGTGGTACATGTACGGCGTCGCGGGATCGGGGTGACCGGTGAACCGCATCAGCAGCCGGACGGTGCGCCCCGGTGCGATGTAGACGGTGTCCTTCGGGCCGGACAGGGCGGGGTGGCCGTCACCGAGAACGCGGAAGCTCGTCCCGTGGACGTGGAAGTTGTGGATCGTGCCGCTGCTGTTGCGGACCTCCCACACCTCCGTGGCGCCGGCGGCGACGGTCTGGTCGATCCGGGACATGTCCGTTTCGCGGCCGTCGATGGTGCCGGAGCCGGTGAGGTCCAGGTGCCGGGTGACGTCGGGGGGACCGGGATCCTCGTGGGTGACCGGTTCCCCCTGCACCTGCGCGCTGGGCGTGAGCGTGCGCGCGGCGCGCAGCTCGAGGATGTCGAACTCGTCGTCACCGCCGGAGAACCTGGTCTGCCAGAAGTCCGCACCCAGGTCCGGCGGGGTACTGCGGAGCACGGTCGTCGCGCCCGCGGGCAGCGCGACGACAATCTCGGCGCGCTCGCCGGGGGAGAGCTGGATGCGGCGCATCGGTGCCGGATTCGTGAGCGGGCCGCCGTCGGTGCCGACGAGCAGGAACGGCAGACCGGTGTCGAAGGAGAAGTTGTACACGCGAGCGTTGGAGGCGTTGAGCAACCGCAGCCGGATCCGCTCGGCGGTGACGTCGAGGTAGGGCCGCGGGGTGCCGTTGACGACGATCTCGTCGCCGAGGAGGCCGACGGCGGCGAACATCGCGCCGTCGGTGGCGAGTTGGTCACGGTCGAACCGCTTGTCCTGCACCACGAGTGGGATGTCGTCGATCCCGTACCGGTCGGGCAGGGGTGGACCGCCGGCCGGGTCGTCGAGCAGGAACAGTCCGGCGATCCCGCGGTAGACGTGGTCGGCGGTGGTGCCGTGCGGGTGCGGGTGGTACCACAGCGTCGCGGCCGGCTGGTCGACTGTCCACTGCGGACTCCACGTCGCCCCCGGGGCGATCGGCTGGTGCGGGCCGCCGTCCACGGCGGCCGGCAGGTGCATGCCGTGCCAGTGCAGGGTGCTCGCCTCGTCGAGCTCGTTGGTGACGTTCACCCGGACCTGTTCGCCGCGGCCGGCACGCAGCGTCGGCCCGAGGTACGACCCGTTCACGCCCCAGGTCCGGGTGCCGGGACCGTGCCCGAGGTCCGTGGTGCCGCGCTGCATGGTCAGGTCGAACACGCGGACCCCGTCGGGTGCGATCGTGCTCGTCGCGAGCGGCGGGATGCGCAGCGCACGGTCGAAGGTGACCCGGCCGGTGGTGTCGACCACCGCCGAGTTCCACGCGTGCGCGACGAGGCCGCCCGCGATCGCCGTGAGGACGACGATCACGGCGACGAGCGCGCCGGAGAGTTGCAGCAGGACCCGCTTCACGAGATCGATACTGCTGCGGCGGGCGGGGCGGCACATCCGGGCACACACCGGAAATCGGACTGGGGGACAACCCCGAAAGGACCGGTGTGCGCGGGTGCTCCCGGCGGACCGAACGGGGGGGTTCCTCTGACGAGCGGGTGGTTGCCGGGCCCGAGGCTCGGCCGGTGCCGCGGGAACCGCCTTCTCGTCGCGAACCGGCAGGGGACCCGTCAGCGCGCAGAGCGGATCGCCGGGATCCGATCGTGCCGATCGGCCCGGACGATGCTGGGGAGCAACAGCTCCCACATCTGGTCGAGGCGGGCCTCGAGGTCCGCGCGGTCGGCGAGAACCATCGACAGCAGGTACACCCCCGCGACGGAGGAGACGAGGAACCGGGCGTGCGCGGCCGGGTCCAGTCGGGCGCTCAGTTCCTCTTCGTCCGACGCACGCCGGAACAGGGCTTCGAACACCGTGATCCAGCTTCGGTAGGCCTCGCGGTCGCCGCGTTCGTACTCGCCGGTCAGCCGCAGTCCGGCCTGGACGATCAGATCTTCGCTGAACAACCGTCCGAGCGCATGGGTGAGCGCGACCAGCTGCTCGAGGGCGGGGCCGTCGGCGTGCAGGACGGTGCCGATCGCGGCACGGGTGCGCTGTTGCTGTTCGCTGATCAACGCTTGCACCAGGGCGTCCTTGGTGGGGAAGTGGAAGGTCAGTGCTCCCTTGGTCACTTCGGCCGAGGCTGCGGCCTCGGCGAGGGCCGTGCCGTGCACGCCGTTGTCGGCGAACAACCGCGCGGCGGCGAGAAGGATCTGCTGTCGGGTCCGGATCGCGCGCTGCTGGGCCGGGCGCCCGACCGCGGGAGCCTCGGACGGCGGATTCGCAGCGGCCGGAGTGGCTGCCGGCTCGACGGTCGGTGCACCGACGCAGTCCCGGGTCATCTCCACTCCTCGCATTGTCGGCCGCCCTGCGTGACCGGGTGCGGACCGGGGGTGGTCCGTTCGGGCCGGCCCCCCGAGCCTGCCCGAACGGACCCTCACCCCTCCGCTCCCTGCGGTGCCACCAGAGGCCCGTCCGTGCCGCGGCACAAGGCACGTCCCGGAGGTCTGTCTCTGGAAGCGCTCCCAGCATACCACCGAAAAACCAGTCGTCCGGTTTTGGCGGCACCCACGCCGGTGGAGTGCTCGACGGCTGTCCCCTGCCGGGAGCCGTCCCTCGGCAGCGATTTCCGGCCCGGTGAATTCCGGCTCGAATGTCACATTCGATTCGTGGCCGGTGTCTCCATGCCGAGAGAGCAAGCAACCGAAGGAGGAATCATGACCAGCAGCACCAGGATCCCGAAGGCGGAGCTGACCGGCATCTACGGCGCGCTCGTCGAGCGGATGTCCCGGAAGATGCTCGGGGACGTGCCCGAGGGGGTGGGGGTGATGTGGCACAACCGGAAGGTGCTGAACTTCGGCTTCGGGGTCGGTCGCCGGATCCAGAAGTGGGACCGGTGTGACGAGAACCTGAAGTCGTTCGCCCATATGGCGGTGGCCAGCCTGGTCGGGTGCAGTTTCTGCCTGGATCTCGGCTACTTCCATGCCCACAACAAGGGGTTGGACGTGGCGAAGGCGCGTGAGGTGCCACGGTGGCGTGAGTCGGATGTCTTCACGCCGCTGGAGCGCGACGTCATGGAGTACGCCGAGGCGATGACGCAGACGCCGCCGACGGTCACCGACGAATTGTCGGCCCGGCTGCTGGAGGCACTCGGCCCGGCCGCGATGGTGGAGCTGACCGCTTACATCGCGCTGACGAACTTCATGACCCGCTCCAACACCGCGTTCGGCATCGAGTCGCAGGGGTTGTCCGCCGCCTGCAATCTCGAGCCGCTCGCCGTAGCGTCGAAGTCGTGACCGACGACCCGTTCGTCGCCCACCGCAACCTGCTCTTCACCGTCGCCTACGAGATGCTCGGCTCTGCCGCCGACGCCGAGGACGTCGTCCAGGAGACGTGGCTGCGGTGGGCGGACGTGGACCGGACGCAGGTGTGGGACGCGCGGGCCTATCTGGTGCGGATCGTCACCCGGCTGGCGCTCAACCGGCTGCGGGCATTGGCGCGGCAACGCGAGGAGTACGTCGGGGAATGGCTGCCCGAGCCGCTGCTCACGACTCCCGACGTGGCCGAGGACGCCGAACTCGCCGAGAGCGTCTCGATCGCGATGCTCACCGTGCTGGAGACCCTCGGTCCGGTCGAGCGGGCAGTGTTCGTCCTGCGTGAGGTGTTCGATACGCCCTACGACGAGATTGCCGAGGCGGTGGGCAAGACCCCGGCCGCGGTCCGGCAGATCGCCCACCGTGCCCGCCGGCACGTCGCGGCGCGGCGACCGCGGATGCGGGTGGAGCCGGCCGAGCAGCTGGCGGTGGTCGAGAAGTTCATGACGGCCCTCGCGACGGGCGATGTGCAGGGCCTGATGGAGGTGCTCGCCCCGGACGTGGTGGCGATCGCCGACGGCGGCGGGGTGGTGCCGGCGGCCCGGAAGCCGATCGCCGGAGCCGAGAAGCTGGCGGCGCTGCTGATCCGCCTCGCCCAGGCCCCGGGCTTCGTGGCGGCCGGTGCCTGGCTCAATGGGATGCCGGGCGCACGTTTCGAGGTGGAGGGCGCAGCCGCTGCGGTGAGTCTGGTGGTGGAGGACGGCCGGATCACCCGCCTCTACGCGGTCAACAACCCCCACAAGCTGGGGCGGCTGGGAACGTCGGCGGAACTGCGGCGGTGACCGTCCCGCCCGGCGGGCCGCGCAATTCGAACATATGTACGATGAGCGAGGACGGTCGAGCCGAAGGCGGTGCGGGGATGGGCTGGGGGAGTGGGCCGCCGACCTGGTCGGAGCTCGAACGCGTGTTGTCGGGCCGGCCCCGACGCGACGTGGAATTCCCCGGTGACGGCAGCGACAGTCCCGCCTGGTCGCGCACCCGCGGAGAGTACGAACCGCGCGTCCGGCCGCCCGACGGGCCCGTCGTGCCCTACGCCGAACTGCACGCCCACTCGGCGTTCAGCTTCCTCGACGGTGCTTCCGGTCCCGAGGAACTCGTGGAGGAGGCGGTGCGTCTCGGCCTCGAAGCCGTTGCGCTCACCGACCACGACGGTCTCTACGGCGTCGTGCGCTTCGCCGAAGCTGCCCGCGAACTGGGGATGCGCACCGTGTTCGGCGCCGAACTCTCCCTCGCCGCCGGAGCGCCGGACGAGACGCACCTCCTGGTCCTCGCGCGCGGGCAGGAGGGGTATCGGCGGTTGTCCCGCGAGATCGCCGCCGCGCATCTGACCGGTGGGGAGAAGGGCCGGCCGCGCTACGACTACGACGCGCTCACCGATGCGGCCGGCGGGCACTGGCAGATCCTCACCGGCTGCCGCCGCGGGCACGTCCGCCGAGCCCTCGAGGTCGGGGGCCCCGAGGCGGCCGAGACGGCCCTGTGCGACCTCGTCGAGCGCTTCGGCGCCGACCGGGTCACGGTCGAGCTCACGCACCACGGCCTCCCCGAGGACGGCGAACGCAACGCGTTGCTCGCGGAACTCGCCGATCGCCGAGGTCTTTCGTGCATCGCCAGCACCGCGGCCCACTACGCCACGCCGGACCGCCGGCGACTGGCGACAGCGCTGGCCGCCATCCACGACCGGCAGAGTCTCGACGAAGCCGCGGGCCGGCTCCTCCCGACCGGGGGCGCCCACCTGCGTTCCGGCGCGGAGATGGCGCACCTGTTCGCCGCCCACCCCGGTGCGGTCCGCCGGGCCGCCGAACTCGCCCGGGACTGTGCGTTCGACCTGCGGCTCATCGCCCCGAACCTGCCCCCGTTCGACGTACCCGAGGGGCACACCGAACTCAGCCGGCTGCGCGAACTCGCCCTGCACGGGGCGCGGCACCGTTACGGCACCCCCGAGGACGATCCGGCGGCCTACCGGCAGATCGAGCACGAACTCGATGTCATCGGCCGGCTGAACTTTCCCGGCTACTTCCTCGTGGTGCACGACATCGTCACCTTCTGCAAGGACAACGACATCCTCTGCCAGGGGCGAGGTTCGGCCGCCAACTCCGCCGTCTGTTACGCCATCGGCATCACCAACGTCGACCCGGTCCGCAACGAGCTGCTCTTCGAACGCTTTCTGTCCCCGGAACGCGACGGACCCCCCGACATCGACATCGACATCGAGTCCGACCGGCGGGAGGAGGCCATCCAGCACGTCTACGCCAAGTACGGGCGGACCCACGCCGCTCAGGTCGCCAACGTCGTCACCTACCGCGGCAAGTCCGCCGTCCGCGACATGGCGCGGGCCCTCGGCTACGCGCAGGGCCAGCAGGACGCCTGGAGTCGCCAGGTCACCAGGTGGCACGGCGTGGAACAGGAGCCCGACACCGACATCCCCCCGTCCGTCCTCGCACTCGCCGCACAGGTCGAAGGACTGCCGCGCCACCTCGGCATCCATTCCGGCGGGATGGTGATCTGCGACCGTCCCGTCGCCGACGTGTGCCCGGTCGAATGGGCCCGGATGGCGGGCCGCACCGTGCTGCAGTGGGACAAGGACGACTGTGCCGCCGCGGGACTGGTGAAGTTCGACCTGCTCGGACTGGGCATGCTGTCCGCGCTGCACTACATGATCGACCTCGTCGCCGAGCACGAAGGAGTCACGGTGGATCTCGCTCGTCTCGATCTCGCGGAGGAAGGGGTATACGAGATGCTGCGCCGCGCCGACGCCGTCGGGGTGTTCCAGGTCGAGTCCCGCGCGCAGATGGCCACCCTCCCGCGCTTGAAGCCACGCGTCTTCTACGACCTGGTGGTCGAGGTGGCGCTCATCCGGCCGGGTCCCATCCAGGGCGGGTCCGTGCACCCGTACATCCGGCGCCGCAACGGGCTCGAACCCGTCACCTACGACCATCCCTGCCTCGAGAAGGCCCTGAAACGCACCCTCGGGGTGCCGCTGTTCCAGGAGCAGCTGATGCAGATGGCTGTCGACGCCGCCGGGTTCACGGCGGCCGAGGCCGACCGGCTGCGCCGGGCGATGGGGGCCAAGCGTTCGACCGCGAAGATGGAACGGCTGCGCGGCCGGCTCTACGACGGCATGCGCGAGCGGCACGGCATCACCGGCGACGTTGCCGACCGCATCTACGAAAAGCTCTATGCCTTCGCGAATTTCGGTTTCCCCGAGAGTCATTCGCAGAGCTTCGCGGCCCTGGTGTTCTATTCGGCGTGGTTCAAGCTGCATCATCCGGCGGCATTCTGTGCGGGCCTGCTGCGCGCGCAGCCGATGGGGTTCTACTCCCCGCAGTCCCTCGTCGCCGACGCCCGCCGTCACGGTGTCGTGGTCCACGGACCGGATGTGAACGTGAGCCTCGCCCAGGCCACCACCGAGAACCGCGGCCGGGACGTGCGTCTCGGCCTCGGCGCGGTCCGCCACCTCGGTGACGCGCTCGCCGAACGGATCGTCGCCGAGCGCACGGCGCACGGCCCCTACGCGTCGTTCCCGGAACTGTCCCGGCGGGTCGAGCTGAGCACCGTCCAGGCCGAGGCCCTCGCCACGGCGGGAGCCCTCGGGGGCCTCGGTATCACCCGCCGGGAGGCGCTGTGGTCGGCGAGCGCGGCTGCGGCGCAACGGCCGGACCGGTTGCCCGGCGTCGGCGCGTCGACGCAGGCCCCCGCACTGCCCGGCATGAGCGATGTCGAGCTGGCCGCCGCGGACGTGTGGGCGACGGGGATCTCCCCGGACAGCTATCCCACCCAGTTCCTGCGCCCGCAGCTCGACGCGCTCGGCGTCGTGCCGGCGGCGCAGCTGCTGCAGGTCGCCGACGGGGCGCGGGTGCTCGTGGGGGGCGCGGTCACGCACCGGCAGCGACCCGCGACCGCCGAGGGCGTGACCTTCCTCAACCTCGAGGACGAGACCGGGATGGTGAACGTGGTGTGTTCCGTGGGGCTGTGGGCGCGGTACCGCACGCTCGCGCACACCGCACCGGCGCTGCTGGTACGCGGACGGGTGCAGAACGCGGAGGGAGCGGTGACGGTGGTCGCGGACCGGTTGCAGCGCATGGATCTGCGCATCACCGGAAAGTCCCGCGACTTCCGTTAGCATCCTGCGGCATGCGACGCCCGCTGGTGATCCTGCTCGCCCTGCTGTTCCTCGCCGGATGCGCCGGAGGCGGCGAGGGGGCGGGTGACGGAACCGCGGCCGCACCACCGCAGCCGTCCCTGTCCGACGGCACCCGCGAATCGGCACCTGCGGACGCGCAGCCCACTTCGCGCAAGGAGATCGTCACCGGGCACCTGGTGCTGCGTGCCGGCGATCCGGTCGCTGCCGGACGACAGGTGGTGACGCTCGTCGAGGCGGCCGGCGGCCGGGTGGACTCGGTCACCGAGCAGCCGGGCGCCGCCAGTGTGCTGACCGTCCGGGTGCCGGCGGACCGGCTCACCGGGACGATCGAGGACATCCGCGGGCTCGGCGACGTGACCAGCCTGACCACCACCCGCGAGGACGTCACGCTCCAGTACACCGATCTCGAGGCGCGGATCGCGGCCCTGCAGTCGTCGGTGGACCGGTTGCGCGCGCTGATGGCCTCGGCCGCGACCACCGCCGACCTCATCGAGGCAGAGAACGCGCTGGCGCAGCGTCAGAGCGAACTCGACGGTCTCGTCGCCCAGCAGCGCTACCTCGCCGACCAGATCGAGCTGTCCACGCTGACCGTGGAGATCTCGGCGGAGCGCCGGGCGGACCGGGACAGTTTCGTGGACGGGGTCCTCGCCGGATGGGGTGCGTTGCGCTCGGCGCTGGCCGGGTCGGTGGTCGCTCTGGGGGTCGCGTTACCGTGGGTGGGGTTTCTCGCCGTGTGCGCAGCCGTCGTCTACGTGGTCGTCCGGCTCGTCGCGCGGCGGGGCAGACCGGAACCAGTCCCGAACCCGGAGAGGAACGACCAGGATGCGTGAGGTCGGCCTGGCCACCCTGGACACCGCGCTCGCCGCCGGTGCCCCCGTCATCGACGTCCGTGAGCGCGACGAGTACCTGCAGGTGCGGGTGCCCGGGGTGACGCTCATCCCGCTCAGCGAGTTCGTCGCCCGCGCCGACGAGATTCCGGACGCGGACACGGTCTACGTGATCTGCGCGGTCGGTGGACGCAGTTCGCAGGCCGCCGGCTATCTGGTCGGACGTGGCATCAACGCCGTGTCGGTGACCGGCGGAACCGTGGCCTGGCAGCAGTCCGGCCGCGACGTGGAAGTCGGGGTCTGACCGGGCGCGCTCGCACGGGAGCGTCCGGCCTGCCGTCAGATCGCGGCGGCGACGATCGCCACGGCGCCTGCCACGATGGCGGCGAGGGCGACGGCCAGCAGCGCGGAACCGACCATGGCCACGGCGACGAGCGCACCCACGACCGTGAGGACGCCCGTGAGGGCGACGCCTGCGTGTGGATCCTCGAGCAGTGCCGACGGATTCTTCGGACGGTGGGGAAGATGTGGTGCCGCCATGTCTGTTCTCCGAGTCGTTCGTCCGACTGCCGGGCGGCGAGCGCGTCGCCGGGTGCCCCGGAATCGATCCGGATACCGAGAGTCCCCGGCGCCGGTGTCACGGCCGACGCGGGAAAATCACGAAATGATAACGACGTATAACGATTCGATGCGGAGTCCGTTCTTCGTGCAGCGCAACGAGAGGCGGGACATCGACGTCCGGGCCGTCGCCCGGGACGGAGCCGCCGGCCTACCGGGCCAGCGACGGTAGCACCGCGCCGAGGACGTGCGGCATCCACGGCGCGAACACCTGGGGGGACTGCTCCACGTCGCGCACGACCTCGGTGAGGGACTGGAACCGCACCTCGGCCACCTCGCTCGGGACGGGACGGGGCGCCGTGTGCACGCGTCCGACGACGACGTGGTCGAATTCGTGCTCCATGAGCGACGAACCCGGATCGTGGGCGGAGTAGACGACCGAGGCCACCTCTCGCAGGCCCGACGGGTGCACACCCAGTTCCTCCCAGCTGCGCCGGGCCGCGGCCTCGAGCACGCTCTCACCCGGGAGCGGATGCCCGCAGCAGCTGTTGGCCCACAGGCCGGCGAAGTGGTATTTGTCCAGGCTCCTGCGCTGCAGCAGGACGTTGCCGTCGGCATCGAGCAGAAACGCCGAGAATGCGCGATGCAGCGGAGCCGGAGGGCGGTGCGCTGCCACCTTCTCGGCCGTTCCCACTTCCCGACCGTCGCGGTCGACCAGCACGACAAGAGTCACGACGTCTCCACCTCCCCGTTCCACGTTCCCACAGTTGCGGCGTTTCCCCACGACGAGGCTCCGCGCGGCGTCGAAGGGGATTCGGGGCCGTCCCCGGCGCGGATGGGTCCGTTGCCCGGCCGGTTCAGACGGCCCCCGCGAAACCGTGCTGACGCCACGCCTCGTACGTGACCACCGCCGCCGCGTTCGACAGGTTCAGCGAGCGCCGGCCCGGCAGCATCGGAATCCGCACCCGGGTCGTGACGTGGGGATCGGCGAGCACCTCGTCGGGCAGTCCCGTGGGTTCCGGCCCGAAGAGGAACACGTCGCCGGGCCGGTACTCGAGCGCGGCATACGACACGCTCGCATGTGCGGTGAATGCGTACACCCGCTCCGGCCGCAGCGCGGCCCACGCGGCCTCGAGGTCCTCGTGCACGCTCACCGACGCCAGATCGTGGTAGTCCAGGCCCGCACGCCGCAGTTTCGGCTCGGTGAGATCGAATCCGAGCGGCTCCACCAGATGCAGCTCGCAGCCGGTCCCGGCCACCATGCGGATCGCATTACCGGTGTTGGGTGGGATGCGCGGCTCGTAGAACATCACTCGGAACACCGATTCAGCTTGCCAGCCGCACCTCCGGCGGTGCCGCCGGGGACCGTCCACGCCCGGGGCGGACGGCCGTGCGGTGCCGGACGCGCGGCTGTCCGGGTACGCGAGCACCTCCGCCGGTGAGGCTGCGTCCGACGTTGCCGGGCGACCTGAGACAATGGTGGTCGTGACTGCGACGATCCTGGACGGCAAAGCGACCCGCGACGAGATTTTCGAGGACCTGAAGGCCCGCGTGGCCGCGCTGAAGGCGAAGGGCATCACCCCCGGGCTCGGCACCGTGCTCGTCGGCGACGACCCGGGATCCGCGGCGTACGTGCGCGGCAAGCACAACGACTGCGCCAAGGTCGGCATCAACTCGATCCGCCGCGACCTGCCCGCCGACACGACGCAGGAGCAGCTCGACGCGGTGATCGACGAGCTGAACGCCGACCCCGGCTGCACCGGCTACATCGTGCAGTTGCCGCTGCCGAAGCACCTGGACGAGAACGCCGCCCTCGAGCGCATCGATCCCGACAAGGACGCCGACGGTCTGCACCCGATCAACCTCGGCCGCCTGGTTCTCGGCAAGGAGGCGGCCCTGCCGTGCACGCCGCGCGGCATCGTGCATTTGCTGCGCCGGTACGAGGTCCCGATCGCGGGTGCCCACGTGGTGGTGGTGGGCCGCGGCGTCACCGTCGGCCGCCCGATCGGGTTGTTGCTCACCCGCCGCAGCGAGAACGCGACGGTCACCCTCTGCCACACCGGCACGAAGGATCTCGCGGCGGAGGTGCGGCGTGCGGACATCGTCGTCGCCGCTGCGGGTGTGCCGGGACTGATCACCGCGGACATGGTCAAGCCGGGTGCGGCGGTCCTGGACGTGGGGGTGAGCCGGACCCCGGAGGGCCTGCGCGGCGACGTGGCCGCCGACGTCGGCGAGGTGGCCGGGTTCCTCTCGCCCAACCCCGGTGGCGTCGGACCCCTGACCCGTGCGTTCCTGCTGGCGAACGTGGTCGAGCGAGCCGAACAGCTCGCCGGCCGCTGAGCCCGTGGTGCACCTGGCCGGCGCGGAGCGCTGGTTGCGGCTGGCCCGGCGGAACCTACCGCTGCTGGCGGTGACGGTCGTCATCGCTGCGGCGGTGATCCTCGTGGTGGCGGACCGGTGGCGTCGTGGCGCGTTCGTCTTCGGCAGCGCCACCCTGCTCGCCGGTCTGCTGCGCCTGTGGGTCCCCGAGGACGAGGTCGGGGTGCTCGCCGTGCGCAGCCGGGCCTTCGACGTGTCCGCGCTCCTCGTCGTGGGCGGACTCGTCATCGCGCTGGCGGTCTCGATCGATCCGCTCGGCACCGGATGAGCCGCCGGGCCGCGGCGGCCCGGCGGCGCGCGGCCCTCAGCCTCGTGCGAGGGTGACGAGCTCGGTCAGGAGTTTGGCGACGGCGCCGGCCTCGGTGAGGAAACCGTCGTGACCGTCCCGGGACTCGAGGACGCGCAGCCCGTCGCAGCCCGGCAGGCCGTCGGCGATCTCCTGTTGCAGGCGCAGCGGATACAGGCGGTCGGAATCCACACCGGCGACGATCGTCGGTACCGGGGTGGAGCCGAGTGCCGCGGCCAAACCGCCCCGCCCGTGTCCGACGTCGTGCCGATTCATGGCCTGGGTGAGCGCGACGTACGTACCGGGGTCGAACCGCGCGACGAGTTTGTCGGCCTGGTGCTCCAGGTAGCTCTGTACCGCGTATCGCCCTCCGTTCCAGGGGTTTTCGCTTCCCTGGGGGGAGTTCGCGAAGCGGGTGTCGAGTTCGCCCTCGGTCCGGTAGGTCAGGTGCGCGATCCGCCGTGCGATGCCCAGCCCGGTCCGCGGCACACGTCCGGTTCCGTAGTAGTCCCCGCCCTGCCAGTCCGGGTCGGCGGTGATGGCGGCGATCTGCGTGGTCTGGGTGCCGATCTGGTCGGCGGTGGCGCGGGCCCCGACGGCAAGGACGAGGGCCGCCTGCACCCGTTCCGGATACCCGATGATCCACTCGAGCGTCCGCATGCCGCCCATCGACCCGCCGGTCACGGCCGCCAACCTGTCGATGCCGAGCGCATCGGCGAGCGCGACCTCGGCGGCGACCTGGTCGCGCACCGTGATGCCGGGGAACCGGGAGCCCCACGCCTTGCCGTCCGGGGCGGGCGAACCCGGTCCGGTGGTGCCGCGGCAGCCGCCCAGCACGTTCGTCGCCACAACGCACCACGTGTCGGTGTCGATCGGCGCGCCCGGACCGACCATCCCGGTCCACCAGCCGGGCGACGGGTGTTCGGGTCCGGCCGGCCCGGTCACGTGCGAGTCCCCGGTGAGGGCGTGTTCGACGAGGACGACGTTGTCGCGTGACGGCGACAGCCGGCCCCATCGCTGCACCGCCACCGTCACGTCGGGCAGGGTGGCGCCGGACTCGAGCGTCAGCGGCCCGATGTCGACGGTCCCGAGACGGCCGTCCTCCGGCGGCAGTTCCACGTGGCGCCGGTCGACGCGCGCCGTCAAGACGCGACCGCCTCGAGGCCGGTGGTGAGGTCGGCGAGGATGTCGTCGATGTGTTCGATGCCGACGGCGAGGCGGACCTGGCCGGGGGTGACGCCGGCGGCGAGTTGTTCGGCGGCGGTGAGCTGGGAGTGGGTGGTCGAGGCGGGGTGGATGACCAGCGAGCGCACGTCGCCGATGTTGGCGACGTGGCTGTGCAGGGTCAGCGCGTTCACGAACTTCTTGCCGGCGTCGACGCCGCCGGCGAGTTCGAAGGTGACGATCGCGCCGGTCCCGCGCGGGGCCAGAGCCCGGCCGCGCTCGTACCAGGGGGAGGAGTCGAGGCCGGCGTAGGCGACGGCGGTGACCTCGGGGCGGCGGGCGAGGAAGTCGGCGACCCTGCCGGCGTTGGCGACGTGGCGTTCCATGCGCAGGCTCAGGGTCTCGAGGCCCTGGGCGATGAGGAAGGCGTTGAACGGGGAGACCGCGGCGCCGAGGTCGCGCAGCAGTTGCACGCGGGCCTTGAGGGCGTAGGCGGGGGCGCCGAGGTCGGCGTAGACCACGCCGTGGTAGCTGGGGTCGGGGGTGGTGAACTGGGGGTGGCGGGCGGTGCCGTCGGGTCCGGCGGCGGTCCAGTCGAAGGTGCCGCCGTCGACGATGACCCCGGCGATGGCGGTGCCGTGGCCGCCGAGGTATTTGGTGGCCGAGTGCACGACGATGTCGGCGCCGTGCTCGAGGGGGCGGATCAGGTAGGGGGTGGCGACGGTGTTGTCGACGATCAGCGGCAGGGCGTGCTCGTGGGCGACGGCGGCGACGCCGGGGATGTCGAGGAGGTGGTTTTTGGGGTTGGCGATGGTTTCGCCGTAGAAGGCGCGGGTGGTGGGGCGGACGGCGGCGCGCCACTGGTCGAGGTCGTCGGGGTCGTCGACGAAGGTGACCTCGATGCCGAGGCGGGGCAGGGTGTAGTGCAGCAGGTTGTAGGTGCCGCCGTAGAGGTAGGGGCTGGCGACGAGGTGGTCGCCGGCGGCGGCGAGGTTGAGGATGGCGTAGGTCTCGGCGGCCTGGCCGGAGGCGAGGAGCAGGGCGGCGACGCCGCCCTCGAGGGCGGCGATGCGTTGTTCGACCGCGTCCTGGGTGGGGTTCATGATGCGGGTGTAGATGTTGCCGGGTTCGGTCAGGCCGAACAGGGCGGCGGCGTGGTCGGTGTTGTCGAAGGTGTAGCTGGTGGTCTGGTAGATCGGCAGGGCGCGGGCGCGGGTGTCGCCGCCGGCGGGCTGTCCTGCGTGGATCTGCTTGGTCTCGAAGCTCCAGCCGTCTTCGCGCCGGGTGTTCTCGCTGTCGGTCATGATGTCCTTACTGGCCGTGGTCGGGAGGTCGGGGCGGCTAGTGACGACAGCTCATGATCACAACCCTCATGACGAATACCTCCATCGGACCGGCTTGTCGTGCGGCGTGTCGCCGGACGACCGGGTCATCACCCGGAGCACCCCACCCTGGCCGGAGGGTTGCCGACCAGCAAGCCGGGGCTTCACGCTGGTACTCATGACCTGGCGCGAGTCTAGCGGCTCGGACGGACGCTTCGGTAGGCGACCCGTGCCTGCCGGGAGAGGGCGCCTGAGCAGGTGAAAGTTACCCGCGGGTAGCCGGGGGTGCGCTTGGCGGACCGGGGCGATAGCAGTACGCTCGTCTTGTTTGGACCGTGTTCCGCACGTGTGAGCACGCCATAAATGGTTCATTGAGCCGACCACGATCGCACCCACAAAGTGGGATCGACTTGGGACCAGGGACACTTCCTAGGAGGACGCGAAGCGCACATGTCCAAGATCAAGGTTGAAGGAACGGTCGTCGAACTCGACGGCGACGAGATGACCCGCATCATCTGGCAGTTCATCAAAGACAAGCTGATCCATCCCTACCTGGATGTGAATCTCGAGTACTACGACCTCGGCATCGAGCACCGCGATGCGACCGACGACCAGGTCACCGTCGATGCGGCCAACGCCATCAAGAAGCACGGCGTCGGCGTCAAGTGCGCGACCATCACTCCCGACGAGGCCCGGGTCGAGGAGTTCGGCCTGAAGAAGATGTGGCGCTCGCCCAACGGCACGATCCGTAACATCCTGGGCGGCACCATCTTCCGTGCCCCGATCATCATCTCGAACGTGCCGCGCCTGGTGCCGGGCTGGACCAAGCCG
Organism: Rhodococcus sp. DMF-1; assembly: GCF_021441945.1. NCBI lineage: Bacteria > Bacillati > Actinomycetota > Actinomycetes > Mycobacteriales > Nocardiaceae > Rhodococcus > Rhodococcus sp. DMF-1. Next base: position 2,522,048 of record NZ_CP090442.1, on the reverse strand, counting down.
GTCATCGTCGGCCGTCACGCCTTCGGCGACCAGTACCGCGCCACCGACTTCAAGGTCGACCGCCCGGGCACCGTCACCATCACTTTCACGCCGGAGGACGGCTCCGAGCCGATCCAGCACGAGGTGTGCCGGATTCCCGAGGACGGCGGCGTCGTCATGGGGATGTACAACTACAAGAAGTCCATCCAGGACTTTGCGCGGGCCTCGCTGTCCTACGGCCTGCAGCAGAACTACCCGGTCTACCTCTCGACCAAGAACACGATCCTCAAGGCCTACGACGGCATGTTCAAGGACGAGTTCCAGCGGATCTACGAGGAGGAGTTCAAGGCGGAGTTCGACGCCGCCGGACTCACCTACGAGCACCGTCTCATCGACGACATGGTCGCTTCCTCGCTCAAGTGGGAGGGCGGCTACGTCTGGGCCTGCAAGAACTACGACGGTGACGTCCAGTCGGACACCGTCGCGCAGGGCTACGGTTCGCTGGGCCTGATGACCTCCGTGCTCATGACCCCGGACGGCAGGACCGTCGAGGCCGAGGCCGCGCACGGAACCGTCACCCGGCACTTCCGGCAGCACCAGGCCGGCAAGCCGACGTCGACGAACCCGATCGCGTCGATCTTCGCCTGGACCCGTGGTCTCGAGCACCGCGGCAAGCTCGACAACACCCCCGAGGTGATCGAGTTCGCCCAGCAGCTCGAGGACGTCGTCATCAAGACCGTCGAGGCCGGCCAGATGACCAAGGACCTCGCCCTGCTCATCGGGCCCGAGCAGGCTTGGCTGACCACCGAGGAGTTCCTCGCCGCGCTCGACGAGAACCTCCAGAAGGCCCGCGCCTGACGCACGGACCGCACACGACGGGACGCCCCTGCCGGGGGCGTCCCGTCGTCGTTCCGGGTCGGGACCGTCCGCTACGGTGACCGGCGTGCCTCATGTCGTCTCCACCGTCAACGTCAACGGTGTCCGTGCCGCCGCCGGCAAGGGCCTGCTCGCCTGGCTGGCCACCGAGCCCGCCGACATCGTGTGCCTGCAGGAGGTGCGCGCCACCGAGCAGCAGTTCCACGCGGCGATCGCGCCGGCCCTCGATGCCGGGTGGTACGTCGTGTCGGCCGAATCGGAGGCCAAGGGCCGTGCCGGGGTGGCGATCCTGTCCCGGCGCCCCGCCGACTCCTCGCGCGTCGGGTTCGACGAGGACGAGTTCGCCGCCTCCGGACGGTACGTCGAGGCGGACTTCGGCGATCTGACCGTCGGCAGTCTGTACCTCCCCACCGGGGAGGCCGGCACCCCGAAGCAGGAGGAGAAGGAGCGGTTCATGGCGTCGTTCGCGGCGCACCTGAACCACCGCGCCGCCGAGGCCGAGGCCGCGGCCCGGCACATGGTGGTGTGCGGGGACTGGAACATCGCCCACACCGAGCGTGACATCAAGAACTGGAAGGGCAACGTGAAGAAGTCCGGGTTCCTGCCCGGCGAGCGCGCCTGGCTCGATGCCCTCCTCGCCGACGGCCGCTGGGTCGACGTGGTGCGCGCCCTGCACCCGGACGTCGACGGCCCGTATTCGTGGTGGTCCTACCGCGGGAAGGCGTTCGACACCGACGCCGGCTGGCGGATCGACTACCACCTCGCAACGGCCGGGCTGGCCGCCCGGGCGAAGGAGGCCCGCGTCGAGCGGGCCGCCACCTATGCCGAGCGCTGGTCGGACCACGCCCCGGTCACCGTGCAGTTCCGCTGACCCGGGCGGACCCCGCGATCGGAGCCGACCTCCCGGGAGCGGCTCTCCACGCACGTGAAAGTATCGACAACCATGGCGAGCACTGCAGAACAGAACACCACCACGCCGACCGCCCGGCCGCGGGTGCTGTCGGGTATCCAGCCGACCTCCGATTCGTTCCATCTCGGGAACTTCCTCGGCGCGCTGCAGCAGTGGGTTCCGTTGCAGGACGAATTCGACGCCTACTACTTCATCCCCGATCTGCACGCGATCACCGTGCCGCAGGATCCGAAGGGGCTGCGACGGCGCACTCTGCGCGCGGCCGCTCAGCTGCTCGCCGTCGGCATCGATCCGGACCGGTCGGTGCTGTTCGTCCAGAGCCAGGTACCCGAGCACGCCGAGCTGGCGTGGGTGCTGAGCTGCATCACCGGCTTCGGTGAGGCGAGCCGGATGACGCAGTTCAAGGACAAGTCCGCCAAGGAGGGCACCGAGCACGCCAGCGTCGGTCTGTTCACCTACCCCGTGCTGATGGCGTCCGACATCCTGCTGTACCGGCCGCAGCGCGTGCCGGTGGGGGAGGATCAGCGTCAGCACCTCGAGCTGACCCGTGACCTCGCGCAGCGGTTCAACACCCGGTTCGGCAAGACGTTCGTCGTTCCCGAGCCGCAGATCATCAAGGGCACCGCCAAGATCTACGACCTGCAGAACCCCACGGCGAAGATGAGCAAGTCCGCGGCCACCCCGGCCGGCCTGATCAACCTGCTCGACGATCCGAAGGTGTCGGCCAAGAAGATCAAGTCGGCGGTGACGGACAACGAGCGCGAGATCCGCTTCGACCCCGAGAACAAGCCCGGCGTGAGCAACCTGCTCACCATTCAGGCCGCGCTGTCCGGCCGGCCGGTCGACGAACTCGTCGCCGGCTACGCGGGCAGGGGGTACGGCGATCTCAAGGCCGACACCGCGGAGGTGCTCACCGAGTTCGTCGTGCCGCTGCAGGCGAAGGTCGACGAGTACCTCGCCGACGAGGCGGAGCTGCTGCGCATCCTGTCGACCGGTGCCGATCAGGCCCGCGAGGTGGCTTCCCGGACACTCGGGCAGGTCTATGACAGGGTGGGATTCCTGCCCCGCAAGTAGCCGGGGCGTGCCCCGCACACAGCCCGGGGCGGCGGAACGCGGAAGGAGCTGCCCACCGATGGCCGACGATTCCACCGAACCGTCGAAACCGGGGTTTCTCGAGCGGCAACGAGCGGCGCATCCGTCGCTCGACCACCTGGTACGGGCCGGCCTGCGGTACCAGGAGCAGAAGGGCGACTACTACGCCGCGGGAATCACGTACTTCAGTGTGCTGTCCCTGATTCCCATCCTGATGCTGTCGTTCTCGGTGGCCGGTTTCGTGCTCGCGGGCCGGCCCGAGACCCTCGAGCAGCTGCAGACCGCGATCGCCCAGAACATCCCCGGCGAGCTCGGCGCGACGGTGCAGGGCCTGGTGGACTCCGCGATCGCGTCCCGCAGCGCGGTGGGAACCGTGGGCCTGCTCACCGCCGCGTACGCGGGGATCGGCTGGATCACCAACCTGCGGGACGCGCTCACGGCGATGTGGGACCATCCGCATGTCAAGGACGGGTTCGTGCGCACCAAGGTCAACGACGCACTGACCCTCCTCGGCCTGGGACTCGCCATCGTGGCGTCGCTGGCCCTGTCGGCCGCGAGCAGCGGACCCGTCATGGACCTCTTCGTCGGGGTGCTGCGGCTCGAGAACGTGCCCGGCATCGGGGTGGCGCTGACGGTGACGACGATCGCCCTCGCCGTGTGCGCGACGTGGTTGCTGTTCACCTGGGTGATCGCCCGGCTGCCCCGGGAGCCCGTCACCTTCCGCAGCGCGATGCGGGCCGGCCTGCTCGCCGCCGTGGCGTTCGAGGTGTTCAAGCAGGTCGGCTCGATCTACCTCTCCCGGGTCACCAGCGGTCCCGCCGGGGTGGCGTTCGGCCCGATCCTCGGCGTGCTGGTGTTCGCGAACCTGACCGCCCGGATGGTGCTGTTCGCCACGGCGTGGGCGGCGTCGTCCAAGGAGAATCTGGTCCTGGCCCACGTGCCGCCCCCGGAGCTGGCTCGGATCACGCCGCGGGTGGAGGTGCACGAGGGTCCCGGCCTGCGCGGCGGTCTGGCGCTCGTCGGTGCCGGTGCGGTCGGCGGGGTCCTGCTCAGCGAGCGCTCGCGCGCCATTCGTCGAGCTGTGCGAGCGCGGTTTCGGCGGTAGCGACCGCCTCGTCGCGGTCGATGCGGGCGAGCAGCAGCGTGCTCAGCGACAGCGACGCCAGCACCCGTACCCGGTGGGCCAGCGTCTCGTCGTCGGCGGCGGGATCGAGGGCGCGCAGCGCGTGCCCGAACGCGGTCGCCAGCTCGGTGCGGTAGGCGGCGACGACCGCACGTTGCGCCTCGTCGTGCGCGGCGAGGCCCGCGGCGCTGTTGAGCAGCAGGCAGCCGCGGCGCGGCGAGTCGTCCGGCAGGGCCGCGACGGTGCGGGCCAGCGCCCGGAAGTAGCGTGCCGCCGCATCGGCGGCGACGGGTTCGTCGGTGAGGACGCGCAGCCGGGGACGCACGACGCGGTCGAGGTAGTCCCGCACGGCGGCGTCGAACAACCCGCGCTTGCTGCTGAAGGCGTTGTAGAGACTCGACCTGTTCAGGCCGGTCGCCCGCTCGAGCTCGGGGACGGACGTGGCTTCGAAACCCTTGTCCCAGAACAAATCCCGCGCTCTTTCCACGACATCGGTGGCGTCGAACCCCGGTGGCCGTCCCATGCGTCCTTCCGATCCTCCGTTGTGCAATGACCGGTCCAGTATATATTGGAAAGGTCAGTTCAATACTCCGGAGCCGCCGGGACTGTCCCGGCGGCTCGATACGTGAGGAAGGTTCACACCCGGTGACCTCTAGCACCCAGATCCAGCTGGTCCGGCGCCCCGTCGGCTGGCCGTCGCACGACGACTTCCGCACCGTGACGGCCGACCTGCCCGACCTCGGCCCGAACCAGGTCCGCGTCGTCAACGAGTTCGTCTCGGTGGACCCCTACATGCGGGGACGGATGAACGACGTGAAGTCCTACATCCCGCCGTTCGCCCTGGGGGAGACCATGACCGGCGGCGCCGTCGGCCGCGTCGTGGAGTCGACGTCGCCGGCCCACCCCGTCGACTCGGTCGTACTGCACGATCTGGGCTGGCGCGACGTCGCGCAGGGCGACGCTGCCGCCTTCCGCGTGGTCGACGAGCTGCCGGGGGTCCCGAACTCCGCCTACCTCGGCATCCTCGGCCTGACGGGGCTGACCGCCTACGTCGGTCTGATGCACATCGCCCGCATGCAGCCGGGGGACACCGTCTTCGTCTCCGGGGCCGCCGGAGCGGTGGGCACCGCCGCCGGACAGATCGCCCGGCTCGAGGGAGCGAGCCGGGTGCTCGGCTCCGCCGGCTCCGAGAGCAAGGTCGCGATGCTCACCGAGCGCTACGGCTACGACGACGCGTTCGACTACAAGTCGGCGCCCGTGCGGCGTCAGCTGCGCCGGGCCGCGCCCGACGGGATCGACGTGTACTTCGACAATGTCGGGGGCGACCATCTCGAGGCGGCCCTCGACGTCCTGCGCGACGGCGGCCGGGCCGCCCTGTGCGGCGCGATCGCCTTGTACAACAACACCGAACGCACGGCGGGCCCGGACAACATGGCCAACATCATCACCCGCGGCCTGACCCTGCAGGGCTTCACCCTCGGCCACTACACCCACGTCTTCCCCGAGTTCGCGGCGAAGATGGGGCCGTGGCTCGCGGCCGGCGACGTGGTGTTCGACGAGACGATCGTCGACGGCATCGGCAACTCGGTCGATGCCTTCCTCGACCTCATGCGCGGGCGCAACGTCGGCAAGATGCTCGTCCGAACCGCCTGACGTCCGGAGCCGGAACGGCCGGCGTCGTGCAGCGGAAGATTCGCTCCAGTGCCGGGCGGGCGCACCTTCCCGGCCGTAGAGTCGGGCGCATGAAAGCCCTCCAGTACACTGAGATCGGCTCCGAGCCGGTCGTCGTCGACGTCCCCACCCCGGCGCCCGGGCCGGGTGAGATCCTGCTGAAGGTCACCGCGGCCGGCTTGTGCCACTCGGACATCTTCGTGATGGACATGCCGGCAGAGCAGTACATCTACGGTCTTCCCCTCACCCTCGGCCACGAGGGCGTCGGCACCGTCGCCGAACTCGGCGCCGGCGTCACCGGATTCGAGACGGGGGACGCCGTCGCCGTGTACGGACCGTGGGGGTGCGGTGCGTGCCACGCGTGCGCGCGCGGCCGGGAGAACTACTGCACCCGCGCCGCCGAGCTGGGCATCACCCCGCCCGGTCTCGGCTCGCCCGGGTCGATGGCCGAGTACATGATCGTCGACTCGGCGCGCCACCTCGTCCCGATCGGGGACCTCGACCCCGTCGCGGCGGTTCCGCTCACCGACGCGGGCCTGACGCCGTACCACGCGATCTCGCGGGTCCTGCCCCTGCTGGGACCCGGCTCGACCGCGGTCGTCATCGGGGTCGGCGGACTCGGGCACGTCGGCATCCAGATCCTGCGCGCCGTCAGCGCGGCCCGCGTGATCGCCGTCGATCTCGACGACGACCGACTCGCGCTCGCCCGCGAGGTCGGCGCCGACGCAGCGGTGAAGTCGGGCGCCGGGGCGGCGGACGCGATCCGGGAGCTGACCGGCGGTGAGGGCGCGACGGCGGTGTTCGACTTCGTCGGCGCCCAGTCGACGATCGACACGGCGCAGCAGGTGGTCGCGATCGACGGGCACATCTCGGTGGTCGGCATCCATGCCGGCGCCCACGCCAAGGTCGGCTTCTTCATGATCCCGTTCGGCGCGTCCGTCGTGACGCCGTACTGGGGCACGCGGTCCGAGCTGATGGACGTCGTGGACCTGGCCCGTGCCGGCCGGCTCGACATCCACACCGAGACGTTCACCCTCGACGAGGGACCCACGGCCTACCGGCGGCTACGCGAGGGCAGCATCCGCGGCCGCGGGGTGGTCGTCCCGGGCTGACACGACGACGAAGGCTCCGCACTCGGATCGAGTGCGGAGCCTTCGTCGGGTACGGGGATCAGCGAGCGAACAGCAGCGCGCGCTTGACCTCCTGGATCGCCTTCGTCACCTGGATGCCGCGCGGGCACGCGTCGGTGCAGTTGAAGGTGGTGCGGCAGCGCCACACGCCCTCGACGTCGTTGAGGATGTCGAGACGCTCGGCGGCGCCCTCGTCACGGCTGTCGAAGATGAACCGGTGCGCGTTGACGATGGCGGCGGGACCGAAGTAGCTGCCGTCGTTCCAGTACACCGGGCACGAGGTGGTGCAGCACGCGCACAGGATGCACTTGGTGGTGTCGTCGAACCGGGCACGGTCGGCCTGCGACTGGATCCGCTCGCGGGTGGGCTCGTTGCCCGTGGCGATGAGGAACGGCTTCACGGCGCGGAACGCGTCGAAGAAGGGCTCCATGTCGACGACGAGGTCCTTCTCGACCGGCAGGCCGCGGATCGGCTCGACGGTGATGGTCACCGGCTTGCCGTCCTTGGGCAGCATGTCCTTCATCAGGATCTTGCAGGCCAGGCGGTTGACGCCGTTGATCCGCATGGCGTCCGAGCCGCACACCCCGTGCGCGCAGCTGCGGCGGAACGTGAGGGTGCCGTCGAGGTAGCCCTTCACGTAGAGCAGCAGGTTGAGCATGCGGTCCGACGGCAGCGCCGGAACCTGGAAGCTGTCCCAGTGCTGACCCTTGCCGTCCTCGGGGTTGAACCGCGCGATCTTGAGGGTGACCATCGTGGCGCCCTCGGGCACGGGTGGCAGGTTCGAGACGTCGGCTTCGTTCTTCTCGAGGGTTGTCATCAGTACTTCCGCTCCATCGGCTCGTAGCGGGTCTGCACCACCGGCTTGTAGTCCAGGCGGATGGGGGAGATCAGCTCCGTCCCCTCCTTGTAGGCCATGGTGTGCTTGAGGAACTTCTCGTCGTCGCGCTTCGGGAAGTCCTCGCGGGCGTGACCGCCGCGCGATTCCTTCCGGTTGAGCGCACCGGCGACGGTGACCTCGGCCATCTCGAGCAGGAAGCCCAGCTCGACGGCCTCGAGCAGGTCGCTGTTGTAGCGCTTGCCCTTGTCCTGGACGGTGATGTTCTTGTACCGCTCCTTCAGCGCGTGGATGTCCTCGAGCGCCTTGGTGAGCGTCTCCTCGGTGCGGAACACCGAGGCGTTGTTGTCCATGGACTGCTGCAGCTCGCTGCGGATGTCCGCCACGCGCTCCTTGCCGCCCGCGCCCAGGATCCGCTCGAGCCACTCCACGACGTTGCGGGCCGGGTCCTCCGGCAGGTCCACGTGGTCGTGGGTGTTGGCGTACTCGGCCGCGGCGATGCCGGCGCGACGGCCGAACACGTTGATGTCGAGCAGCGAGTTGGTGCCGAGACGGTTGGCGCCGTGGACGGAGACGCAGGCGCACTCGCCCGCGGCGTACAGGCCCGGGACCTCGTCCTCGTTGTTGCGCAGCACCTCACCGTTGATCTTGGTGGGGATGCCGCCCATCACGTAGTGGCAGGTCGGGTACACCGGCACGAGCTCGGTGACGGGGTCGACGCCGAGGTAGGTGCGGGCGAACTCGGTGATGTCCGGGAGCTTCTCCTCGAGGACGTCCTCACCGAGGTGCGTCACGTCGATGTAGACGTAGTCCTTGTTCGGGCCGGCGCCGCGGCCCTCGAGCACCTCGAGCACCATCGAGCGGGCGACGATGTCGCGGGGCGCGAGGTCCTTGATGGTGGGGGCGTAGCGCTCCATGAAGCGCTCGCCGTCGGCGTTGCGGAGGATGCCGCCCTCGCCGCGCACGGCCTCGGAGATCAGGATGCCCAGGCCCGCGAGTCCCGTCGGGTGGAACTGGTGGAACTCCATGTCCTCGAGCGGCAGGCCCTTGCGGAAGATGATGCCCATGCCGTCACCGGTGAGGGTGTGCGCGTTGGACGTCGTCTTGTACATCCGGCCCGAGCCGCCGGTGGCGAACACGATCGACTTCGCGTGGAAGATGTGGATCTCGCCGGTGGCGAGCTCGTAGGCGATGACGCCGGTGGCGACGGGACCCTCGGGGGTCTGCGTCAGCGAGATGTCGAGGGCGTAGAACTCGTTGAAGAACTCCACGTCGTGCTTGACGCAGTTCTGGTAGAGCGTCTGCAGGATCATGTGACCGGTGCGGTCGGCCGCGTAGCAGGCGCGCCGTACCGGGGCCTTGCCGTGGTCACGGGTGTGGCCACCGAACCGGCGCTGGTCGATCTTGCCCTCGGGGGTGCGGTTGAACGGCAGACCCATCTTCTCGAGGTCGAGCACCGCGTCGATGGCCTCCTTGGCCATGATCTCCGCAGCGTCCTGGTCGACGAGGTAGTCGCCACCCTTGACGGTGTCGAAGGTGTGCCACTCCCAGTTGTCCTCCTCGACGTTCGCGAGGGCGGCGCACATGCCGCCCTGCGCGGCGCCGGTGTGGCTGCGGGTCGGGTAGAGCTTGGTCAGAACTGCGGTGCGGGCGCGGGGACCGGCCTCGATGGCCGCACGCATGCCGGCGCCGCCGGCACCGACGATGACCACGTCATAACGATGTTCCTGCATGAAGTCGTAGCTCCCCTAGCTCGCAACGATGTTGGGGTCGAAGGTGAAGATCACATAGGTGCCCAGGCCCATGATCAGGATCATCGACACGACCAGGATCGTGTTGAGCCAGAATCGGGTCGAGTCCTTGCGGGAGTAGTCCGCGATGACGGTGCGCAGGCCGTTGCCGCCGTGGAGCTGCGCGAGCCAGAGCATCGACAGGTCCCAGAACTGCCAGAACGGGCTGGACCAGCGTCCGGCGACGAATGCGAAGTTGATGCGGTGCACGCCCTCGTCCAGCATCAGCATGATGAACAGGTGGCCGAGCACCAGGATGATCAGGGCGAGACCGGACAGGCGCATGAACAACCAGGCGTAGAGCTCGAAGTTGTTCTTCGCGGCGCGGCGCGGGGAGCGCGGATTGTCGAGGCTGGCCGGGCGGTCGTACGCCGTGCCGAGAGTCTTGGCTTCAGTCATCTCAGTGCCCCGCAAACATGTTGTAGAAGATGCGACCGGCGGCCGGGATCATCACCACGAACCAGATCGCCAGGACCGTCCAGAGCATCACCCGCTGGTACTGCGGGCCCTTGGACCAGAAGTCCACGAGCATCACGCGCAGGCCGTTGAGGGCGTGGTAGAGCACCATCGCCACCAACCCGAGCTCCATGAGACCGACGACGGGATTCTTGTAGGTCTCGATGACACTGTCGTAGGTCTCGGGATTCACCCGGACGAGTGCCGTGTCCAGGACGTGGACGAAAAGGAAGAAGAATGTCGCCACGCCTGTGATCCGGTGCAGAACCCAGGACCACATGCCCGGGTCTCCCCGGTAAAGCGACCGTGTGCGCCCCGGTGCGGGAGCGGCTTCAGTCGTGCTGCTCATCGAGTGCTGTGCCTCCAACGTCAATGGTGGACGCGTCGAGCCTCTCCAGCCTCTGGGGGATTCCGCAGCACGGGCTCGACGTGAACCTGAACCGACTTCGACCGACTTTAGTCCTATCCGAAAGTCGGGAACTAATTCGCGTGGCGGTTCGTACGGCCGCCAAATAACAAGTTAGGTATGCCTTTCCAACTGTGATCTGGCCCGGGCGGGGCGGTGGACCGTGGAATCGGCCACCGTGACAGGATGGGCAACCATGCCGGACGTAGACTGGAAAACCTTGCGCGCCAAAGCACATGAGGTGATGGGCCGCGCGTACGCACCCTACTCCCGTTTCCCGGTGGGGGCTGCGGCGCTCGTGGACGACGGACGGATCGTCGTCGGATGCAATGTGGAAAATGTCTCACACGGAGTGGGCCTGTGTGCCGAATGTGTACTGGTCGGTAACTTGATCTCCGGTGGTGGCGGGCGGTTGCGCGCCGTCGCCGTCTGCGACGCGCGTGGGGCCGTCCTGAGCCCGTGCGGGCGCTGCCGGCAGATCCTCGCCGAACACGGCGGTCCCGAACTCGAGGTCGACACGCGTCGCGGTCCGCGGCCCCTCTCCGAACTGCTGCCGGACGCGTTCGGGCCCGGTGACCTGGACGCGGTGCGCGAGGCGGGAGGGACCGATCGTGCCTGACGCCCTGTCGATCATCACCCGCAAACGGGACGGCAAGGAACTCGGCGGCGCCGAGATCGACTGGATCATCGAGGCGTTCACCCGTGGTGTCGTCGCCGACGAGCAGATGGCGGCCCTCGCGATGGCGGTCTACTTCCGGGGCATGACGCGCGCCGAGACCGCCCGCTGGACCACCGCCATGATCGACTCGGGCCGGCGTCTCGACTTCACCGGACTGGGCCTGCCCACCGTCGACAAGCACTCCACCGGCGGCGTAGGCGACAAGATCACCCTTCCGCTGGCTCCGCTCGTCGCTGCCTGCGGCGTCGCAGTACCCCAGCTCTCCGGCCGCGGACTCGGCCACACCGGCGGCACCCTCGACAAGCTCGAGGCGATTCCCGGCTGGCGGGCGGAACTGAGCACCGCCGAGATCGCCGAAATCCTCGCCGACCCGGCGGTGGGTGCAGTCGTCTGCGCGGCCGGCGCCGATCTCGCCCCGGCCGACCGCCGCCTCTATGCCCTGCGCGACGTCACAGGCACGGTCGAGTCCATCCCCCTGATCGCCAGCTCGATCATGAGCAAGAAGATCGCCGAAGGCACCGGCGCCCTCGTCCTCGACGTCAAGGTCGGCTCCGGGGCGTTCATGAAGAACCTGGGCGACGCCCGCGAGCTCGCCCGCACCATGGTCGAGCTGGGCGAGGACGAGGGGCTGCACACCACCGCGCTCCTCACCCGGATGGACGTCCCGCTCGGGCGCACCGCCGGCAATGCCCTCGAGGTGCGCGAGGCCGTCGAGGTGCTCGCCGGCGGCGGCCCGTCGGACGTGGTCGAGCTGACCCTCGCCCTCGCCCGCGAGATGCTCGCCGCCGTCGGTCGCGACGACGTCGACCCCGCGGACCGGCTGCGCGACGGCACCGCCATGGACCGGTGGCGCGCGATGATCGCCGCGCAGGGCGGTGACCCCGACGCGCCGCTGCCCGCGGCCCGGTACACCGAGGAACTGCGCGCACCCGGCGACGGCGTGCTGGCCGAACTCGACGCGATGGCGGTGGGCGTGGCCGCATGGCGACTCGGCGCCGGCCGGGAACGGCAGGGCGAACCCGTGCAGGCTGCGGCGGGGATCGAGCTGCACGCGAAGCCGGGGGACCGGGTCCGCGCCGGGGACACGATCGCCACCCTGCACACCGACACCCCGGTGAAGTTCCCCGCCGCGATGGCGACCCTCGGCGAGGGCGTGCACATCGCCGATTCCGCGCCGGCGACACGACCGCTCGTCGTCGAGCGGATCACCGCCTAGCCGACTACCGTCGGGGCATGACGGAGCCGGCGACGACACTGACCGAACCCGCGCTGCGGACCGCGCCGAAAGTACTTCTGCACGACCACCTGGACGGCGGTCTGCGGCCGGGAACCGTGCTCGAACTGGCCGAGGCCTGCGGCTACCGGCTGCCGGCCGGCACGGAACCCGAACTGGCGCGCTGGTTCCGGGACTCGGCCGACAGCGGCTCGCTCGAGCGTTACCTCGAAACGTTCGCGCACACGGTGGCCGTCATGCAGACCCCGGACGGCCTCGAGCGGGTCGCCCGCGAATGCGTGCTCGACCTCGCCGCCGACGGCGTCGTCTACGCCGAGGTCCGCTTCGCCCCCGAACAGCATCTCGAGCGGGGACTCGACCTGGACTCCGTGGTCGAGCACGTGCTCGAGGGCTTCCGATCGGGGGAGTCCGCGGTGGAGGCCTCCGGTGCCCAGCCCATCCGGGTGCGGCTGCTGCTCACCGCGATGCGGCACGCCGCCCGGTCCCGTGAGATCGCCGAACTCGCGGTGCGGTTCCGCGACCGCGGCGTCGTCGGGTTCGACATCGCCGGTGCCGAGGCCGGCTACCCACCGAGCCGGCATCTCGATGCCTTCGAGTACATGCGCGCCGCCAGCGCGCACTTCACGATCCACGCGGGGGAAGCATTCGGACTGCCGTCCATCCACGAGGCCATCGCGTTCTGCGGCACCGACCGCCTCGGTCACGGTGTGCGCATCGTCGACGACATCACCGTCGCCGAGGACGGCACCGCCACTCTCGGTCTGCTGGCGAACTACGTGCGCGACAAGCGGATTCCGCTCGAGCTGTGCCCGAGTTCGAACGTGCAGACCGGCGCCGTCGACACCCTGGAACAGCATCCGTTCGACCTGCTGGCACGCCTGCGGTTCCGCGTCACCGTCAACACCGACAACCGGCTGATGAGCGACACGACGATGAGCAAGGAGATGATGCGGCTGGTCGAGACGTTCGGGTACGGCTGGTCCGACCTCGAGCGGTTCACGATCAACGCGATGAAGTCCGCGTTCCTGCCGTTCGATCAGCGGCTCGAGATCATCGACGACGTGATCAAGCCCGGCTACGCCGTCCTGATCGGCTGACAGTACCCGCGGCGGACAGTACCGTCGGCGGACCTCACCTCGTAGGGTCGAGGTATGAGGGACCGCGTCCCGCCCTCGGCAACTCTCGGCGACGTGCTCGCCGCGCGCCGACGCCGCCGGTTCGTCGGGCGTGCGGCCGAACTCGAGCTGGTACGTGCCGCCCTCGACGCACCCCGGTCCCCGTTCTCGGTGCTGTACCTGTACGGACCCGGAGGGATCGGCAAGACCAGCCTGCTCGACGAGGTCGCCGATCTCGCCGCGGGGGCCGGGTCGGCTCTCGTGCGTCTCGACGGGCGGGACCTCGTCCCCCATCCGGCCGCCGTCCTCGCCGCGTTGGAGAAGCACCTCGACGTGGGCGCGGACCGAATCGCCACCGCGTCCGGGCAACGCCTCGTGACGGTGATCGACACGTACGAGGCACTCGCACCGATCGACGGCTGGATCCGCCGGAATCTGCTGCCGCGGTTCCCGGACGACGCGGTGACCGTGATCGCGGGGCGGGATCCACCGTCGCCGCAGTGGCGCTCGGATCTCGCCTGGGGCGAGCTGCTGCGGGTGGTGTCGCTGCGCAACCTCGCTCCCCGGGAGAGCGTCGAATACCTGCGCGCCGCCGGGGTCCGGGACGACCTGCACGAGCGTCTCTGCCGCGTGACCCACGGCCACCCCCTGGCGCTGTCGCTGCTCGCCGACGCGGTGCTCCGCGGCGGCAGCGCCGACGCCGATCCGCTGACCCCCGACCTGGTGGGAACTCTGCTGCGCCGGTTCGTCGACGAGGAACCCGGCACGGTCCACCGGCGGGCACTGGAGGTGTGCGCACTCGCCCGCGTGACCACGGAATCGCTCCTGCGGGACGCGCTCGGCGCGGACGACGACTGTGCGCACGACGCGTTCCGGTGGCTTCGGAGCCTGTCCTTCGTCGAGACCGGCGCCGACGGGCTCCATCCTCACGACCTGGCCCGCGACGTCATCGACGCCGACCTGTGGTGGCGGGACGCCGACAGCTATGCCGACGTCTTCCGCCTCGTGTGGCGGCACATCCATCGGGCGCTCGACTCGACGACCGGCCGGCGGCAACAGCAGGCGATCTTCGATCTCAAGTTCGTGTTCCGCAACCTCGCCGGCGTGCTGTCGCCCGTGCAGTGGGAGAGCTGGGGCCGACACTATCCCGAGCCCGCCACCGCTGCCGACCGCGCGGCGGTCGTCGAGCTGATCGGGACCGCGGAGGGAGAGGAGTCCGCCCGGCACGCACAGTGGTGGCTCGCACGGCAACCCGACGGCTTCTTCGTGCTCCGGTACCTGGACGGGACCGTCCGCGGCGTGATCGGGCTGCTGGATCTCACCCGCGCCGCCGAGGCGGATCGGGTCCGCGACCCGGGTGCCGCGGCGGGATGGCGGGTCGCACAGCGATGTACGCCGGTGCGCGAGGGCGAGGTCGTCACCCAGACCCGGTTCGTCGTGGACCGGGAGGAGTACCAGGACCCCTCGCCGACGCTCAACGCAGTCCCGATTCTCACGATCCAGCGATGCCTCACCACCCGGGGCCTTGCCTACGACGTGCTCGCCCTGGCCGAGCCGGACCGGTGGGACGACTACTTCGCCGTGGCCGATCTGCCGCGCGTCGCCAGCGGCGATTTCGTCGTCGGTGGCCGCCGGTTCGGTCTGTTCGCCCACGATTTCCGGCGCGTCCCGGTCGACGCCTGGCTCGAGCGGGTGACGGACCGGGCGCTGGCCCGCGGTCCGTCCCCGTCCGCGCCCGGCGCACCCGTGCTGCTCGTCCTCTCCCAACCCGAGTTCGCGCAGTCGGTCAAGCAGGGCCTGCACGACCTGCGGCGGCACGATCTCCTCGCCCGCAATCCGCTGCTGCGAACTCGAGTGCTCCACGACCGGACCGGCTCCGGGGAACCCGACGTCGCGCTGCTCGAGGAGGTGCTCCGCGACGCGGTCGCCACCCTGGCCGACCACCCCCGCGACGACAAACTGCTGCGGGCCGTGGATCGGACGTACCTGCGACCGGCCGCAACCCAGGAATCGGCCGCAGCGGCGCTCGGACTGCCGTTCAGCACCTATCGCAGGCATCTGACCGCAGGTGTGGAGCGGATCGTGTCGTGGCTGTGGGACCAGGAGGTGTACGGCCGCCGGCAGTGAGCACGACCGAGCACCGAACGGACTGGTGACCGAGCACAATCCGGCCGCATGCTTCTCGCACTCGAACGAGGAGGTGCCGGAAATGGTGACACGAATCGGTGATCGTGCCGTGGTGCTCGGAGCGGGAACGGCCGGTTTGCTTGCCGCACGGGTGTTGTCGGATGCGTACTCGGATGTGGTGGTGATCGATCACGACCGGCTGCCGGACGGTGCCGCGGCGCGGCGCTGTGTACCGCAGGGACGGCACATCCATGTGCTGGTGGCCGGCGGGATGCGCGCCATCGAGAATCTGCTGCCCGGCCTCACCGCGGAGCTCGTCGCAGACGGGGCGCCGCTGGTGGACCAGTGCGGCGACGTGCGCTGGTATCTCGGCGGCCACCGCCTCCGGCAGACGGAGAGCGGCCTGACGGCGGTGAGCGCGAGCCGGCCGAATCTCGAACATCGGATCCGGTCCCGCGTCGCCGCACTGCCCGGAGTGCGGATCGTCGACCGGTGCGACGCGCTGGGGGCGATGGTGAGCGGTGACGGTCGACGGGTCACCGGCGTGCGCGTGCTCCGCCGGGCGGACGGCAGCGTCGAGGAAGTGCTCGACGCCGATCTCGTCGTCGACGCCACCGGGCGTGGTTCGCGAACCCCGGCGTGGCTCGAGCAGCTCGGATACCCCCCACCCGAGCGGGAGGAGGTCCGCGTCGATCTCACGTACGTCACCCGTACCTACCCTGCCGATCCGGCACGCATGGGCGGCGACCTGGGTATTCTGCTCGCGCCGTCCCCGCCGGACCCGCGCGGCGCCGCCCTCCAGACGATCGAGAACGGTCGCTGTCTCGTGACGGCGGTCGGCATGCTCGGTCACCGGCCCCCGGCCTCACCGGAGGGCTGGGTGGACTTCGTGCGGTCCTTGCCGTGGCCGGACGTGTACGACGCGATCCGGGACGCCGAGCCGCTCGACGCACCCCGGTCGTACCACTTTCCGGCGAGCCGGCGCTTGCGATACGAACGGTGCCGGCGGCTGCCGCAGGGGCTGCTGGTGATCGGCGACGCGGTGTGCAGCTTCGACCCGATCTACGCGCAGGGCATGAGCGTCGCGGCGTTCGAAGCCGTGCTCCTCGCCGAACACCTTGCCCGCGGCCGGGAACCGGACCCGCACCGGTGGTTCCGGGACGTGGCGAAGGTCGTCGCCGTGCCCTGGGACATGGCGACCGGCGGTGACCTAGCCTGGCCGGAGGTCCAGGGCCGGCGCGGCGCGAAAGTGCGCGTGGCCAACCGCTATCTGCCGCTCGTCCACGCCGCTGCCGTGCAGGATGCCGAGGTGGTCCGCGCATTCTTCCGGGTCGCGGCGATGGTGGACCCGCCGGGGCGGCTGGTCGCCCCGCCGATACTGCGCCGGGTGCTCCGGCGATCGATCAGTGCTTGTGCAGCCGGGCCTCGAACTCCCGCTCGAGAGCCCGCCACGCCTCTGCCTCCGCGGTGAACGGCGCGCTGGGCGCGAGCCGTGTCGGATCCGGTTCGAGCACGTAGTTGACGAACCAGCCTAGCTCGGTGGAGCCGGCCAGCGTGGCGTCGGTGCTGTCGTCCTCGGCGTAGTTCGCGGCGTCGGTGAACAGCTCGACCGCCAGATCCAGCTGATCGGCGTCCACCGCCTCGGTGCCGTGCTCGATGTCGTCCGCGATCCCGGGCAGCACGTACACGTTCTCGTCCGTCACGTCGATCTCGAGGGAACCGTCCGTCGCCGCGTGCCGGATGTCGTCGTAGGTGCTCAGCGCCGCCAGGTCGTGGTCGTGGTGGTCGGCGAGATAGCGCGCCAGCGCCCGCTCGGTGGGGAACACCAGGATCGTCCCGTCCCGGCCGAGGAACAACGCATCGTCGTCGACGTAGCAGCGCAGGGTGAACCACGTGCCGTCGGAGGCGATGATCTTGACCGGGTCGATCCCGACCGCGGTCCAGAAGCTCGTCTCCTCGTCCTCGTCCCCGTCGACGAACTCGTACTCCTCGTCCTCCGCCTCCTCGGCCGCGTCCTCGGCCTCGACGACGTTCTCCTCGGCCGCGACGAGTTCCGCCTCGGCTTCGGCGACGAGTTCGGGGTCCACCTCGGGCGACTTCACGACGCCGTCGATCGCGTCGAGCACCGCGTCCCAGTCCTCGGCGACGGCCGCGCCGACCCGATTCCACAGTTCCACGCCCTCGCGGCCCTCGAACGCCGCGACTCCGTGGCTCAGCAGCGCCTCGATCTCGGCGCGCTCGAAGAACTTCGTCACCGGCTCGAGTTCGCACACGTCGCCGAGGACGGACGCGATGTCGAACGTGTTCTGCAGTTCGGCGACGGACTCCGGATCCGCGTCGTCCGCCACGAGTTCCGGCACGCCGATCAGGTCGTACGAATGGCTCTCGTCCGGCTCGAACTCCTCCGCCGCGAGTTTCGACACGACCGGCCAGGCCGGATGCTCGACGAGGTCGTTGTCGGCGCCGGAGCGGACGAACGCAACGAGCTCGGCCACCGCGCCGAACGCATACAGATCGTCACCGTGGCCCAGGAACGCCTCCCATTCGTCGTCGCCCTCGCGCCACCGCGGCGCCCAGAGGGTCGCGACGTCGCCGTCGGTGAGACCGAGCTCGATCGGGACGATGTCTCCAGCCATGGTCGCCAAGCCTAGCCACCTCCGGGCCGAAGACATAGCGGAGCGGCGGTGAGACAGCCGTCACCCGAGCGCGCCACGGAGATCCCCGAGCAGACGGGCCCGTTCGGCGGCGGCGACCCGTGCGGCCTCGTGCGCCGTGGCCAGGATCGATGCCGCCACGTCCCGGGTGCGGTGCCCGCGCAACGTCTCGGCGAGCCACAGTCCGGTCAGGGCGCCGTTGCCGTCCACCTCGGCCCGCACGAGACCGTCCGGACTCGTCGCAGTGCCCGAGACCACGCCGAGCGCGGCCACGCAGTCCTGCAGGGCCCCGAGCCTCGTGCGCACACTCTCCACGATCTCCGTCACGCGCTGGTCGCTCGCCGACATCGCGCTCACCACCGGAGCGCCGCACGAGTTCCGGCCGCGTGCCCGTCGTCGCGGCGCGCCCGCTGCACGGCATCGTGGGTGGTCAGGCCCAGCCGGTTCAGCAGTCCTTCCGGCATGCCTCCGTCCGCCAGTTCCTCTCGGTGCCGCGCGGCGGCCTCGAGTGTCGTGAGTCGGCACAGCGACACGATCTGCTCGGCCAGTTGTGCTGTGCCGTAGCGTAGTTCGCTCTGATCGATGTGAAGGTCGACGGGCAGGCCCTGTTCGGTGGTGCGCACCGAGATGGTGCCGGCCCGGTTCCGGGCGGTCGCCGTCGTGATGGTCGTCTCCGGGGTGTCCATACCGGACTTGGACGCGCACCCGCACCGATCGGTTCCCGTGTCACCCGGTGGGCCGGAAGAATCCCTGGAATCCCATCCCGCTGTTCGTGGTCCGGATCGGCGACACTTGCACCGGGTCACCCGCCTCGACCATGAGGCCGTTTCCGACGATCATCGCGACGTGCCCGTCCCACACCGCGAGATCGCCGGGTTGCACCGCGCTCGCATCGACTGCGGTTCCCACGTCCTGATCCTGGGCCAGGCGCGGAATCTGTACTCCGGCCTGTCCGTACGCCCACTGGGTCAGTCCGCTGCAGTCGAGGCCCTGCCCCGGCACGGTCCCACCCCACACGTAGGGCGTGCCCTGCTGGGAGAGCGCGTGACGCACCGCATCGGCCGCCGCCCGATTCGGTGCGACGGCCACGCTGCCGTCCGGTAGCCGCACCTCGGTTCCGGGGCCGCCGAAGGCCCGCGGCTCGCCGGACTGCGACGCGGCCGGACCCTGGCCCGGCGACACGGCCGGATCCTGGCCCGGCGACACGGCCGGATCCTGGCCCGGCGGTGCGGCCGAGGCAGGATCCGACGGCATCAGCTCTGCCATCCGTGCCGTGTGCTCCGCCAGCGCCGAGGTGACCCGGGCCAGGACGTCGAGTCCCGCTGCGATGTGCTCGACGGCCGCCACCAGCAGCATCATCTGTGCCTGCGGGAGGGCGGCAAGGGGAGCGGAGCGCTCGGCCAGCGTCGTGAACGAGTCGATCAGCCGGGCGATCTCGGCGGCGCCGGTCACGACGGTCGTCGTCGCGTCCACCGCGACGTCGGCGATGGCCGTCCCGCGGTCGGCGGCGGCGACGAGGTCGGCCAGGGCCCGTTCGCCGCTGCGGACGGCGGTCTCGGCGGCAGCGCCCGCCCAGTCCCACGCGAGCTCGCCCAGCGCGGCCCGGCCCACCGTGTGTACGCCCTCGACCAGTTCCGTGCAGGAGCGCAGTGCCGCGGCCGGATCGGTGGCGACGGCGCCGGTGCCGAACGCCGACAGCAGCTCGGCCAGGGGAGCGGTGAGCAGATCCACCTCCGGCATGCCGGTCACCGCGGCGCTCCGGCGGCCTTCAGCAGTGCCGACTGGGCGGTGACGGCGTGCTCGTAGGCGGCCGCGGTGGCACCGGCGACCGCACCCATTGCCGCGAAGGTGCCGCCGAGCCGGGTCAGTTCCGTCTCGTGGGCGCGGTGGGTGGCCGCGAACGCGGCGAGGAACGCGGCGCCGACCGGACCGAATGCCGTCGTGAGTGGCGCCGGATCCACCGCGTGTGCCTCGCCGGCGGCTTCGTGGAGCCGCTCGGCCATGGCCGTAGCGGTGCGTCCGAACGCCGCGATCGTCTCGGGTCGGGCACGTACCACGTCGTGGTTGCCGGTGCCTGCGTCCATTCGGGCTGCTCCCCCTCGGTGAAACGGATCGTCCTTCGACCGGTTGGACGCAGCGGGTGGTGCCCCGGTTCCGCGTCGACGAGCCGGATTTGTTCCCCGCCACGGGTTGTGGGACCTTGGAAGCGAGCCCGGAACCCGGGTTCCCGGACGAGGGGCGCCGTACCCGGTGTGCGACAAGACGGCCCGAGGGAGCCTGTGATGTCGTGGTTGGTGCTGGTGGTGTCCGGGGTGCTGGAAGCGGTGTGGGCCACGGCATTGGACAGATCCCGAGGCTTCACCCGTCTGGTTCCGACGGTCGTGTTCGTCACGGCGCTGACCGCGAGCATGGCGGGACTGGCCTATGCGATGCGTCGATTGCCGGTGGGAACGTCCTACGCCGTGTGGGTGGGGATCGGCGGGGTGCTCACCGTGGTCTACGCGATGGCGACCGGGAACGAATCGGTCTCGGCATGGAAGATCCTGTTCCTGACCATGATCGTCGGCGGCGTGGTGGGACTGAAGTTCGTCCACTGACACGGTCGCGGGTGCCGCCGCTGTCCTACTCGACGAAGCCCTCCTGCACGAGCCAGTCGTAGGCGACCTCGGCCGGCTCCTGGCCGTCGACGTCGATCCGTCCGTTCAGTTCGATGAGAGTCTCGTCGGTCAGTTTCCGGGAGACGGGAGCGAACAGCTCCGCGATCTGCGGGTTCTCGGTGAGGGTCTCGTCGCGGACGACGACCGCCACGTTGTAGATGGGGAAGAACTTCCGGTCGTCCTCGAGCACGGTCAGATCGAGGGCCTCGATCCGGCCGTCCGTGGTGAACACCTCGCCGAAGTTGCAGTCGCCGCGCGCCGTCGCCTCGTAGATGGCGCCGGTGTCGAGCGTCCTGATGTTCTCGCGTGGGACACCGGATCCGAGCGGAATGCCGTAGGTGTCGAGCATCGGCTGCAGGCCGTCGTTGCGGTTGGCGAACTCGGATTCGACGCAGAAGGTGCGTTCGGCGACCGGGATGTTCGCGATGTCGGAGAGCGACGCCACGCCGAGTCGCTGGGCCTCGGCGCTGGTGGCCGCGAAACCGTAGGTGTTGTTCATGGGGGCGGGCGGCAGCCACACCAGGCCGTTCTCGCGCAGGTCCTCGTCGCGCACGGCCTCGTACTGCTCGCGCTCGTCGGGGATCGCTTCCTCGTGTCCGAGATAGGCGATCCAGGCCGTGCCGGTGTACTCCCACTGCAGATCGACCTGTCCCTCGAGCTGCGCCTGGCGGGAGCTGGCACTGCCGGGGATGTTGGTCAGATCCGTGACGTCCGCGCCCGCCGAACGCAGGAGGATCACTGCCATCTTCCCCAGGAGGATGCCCTCGGAGAAGTTCTTCGATCCCACCGAGATGCTCGCACCGTCGAGCGGCTCGACGGACTGCAGCGGGCCCGCGAGTTCGCCGGTGGGGACGAAACCGCCGGCGGTTCCCAATCCGCACGCGGCCAGCGTCGACGCCGCGAGGAGCGCTCCGGCGAGCCGGGACAGCAGGCGCGCGGTCACGGGCGGAGCCCCTTCGGCCGGACCGTGAACTCGAGCATGCGCCCCGCCCAGTCGACCAGAAGGGCGAGCAGCGCCACCAGCAGCGCGCCGCTGACGAGGACGGGATAGCGGAAGAGGGTGATGCCGGTGACGATGAGGGATCCGAGGCCGCCGGCGTTGATGAAGGTGGCGAGGGTGGCGGTGCCGACCAGCAGAACGAGCGCGGTGCGGACGCCGGTCATGATCACCGGCAGGGCGAGGGGCAGCTCGACCCGGAGCAACACGCCGAGCCCGGACATGCCGAGGCCGCGCCCGGCCTCGACGAGGGTCGGATCGACGCCTTCGATGCCGGTGATCGTGTTCCGCAGGACGGGCAGCACGGCATACAGGGTCAGGGCGACGACGGCGGTGCCGAATCCGAATCCCAGCCAGATGGCCAGCAGCACGAGCAGTCCGATGGCCGGCGCCGCCTGCCCGGCGTTGGCGACACCCACCGCGACGGGCGCGAGGGCGCGCGACGCGGGCCGGGTGAGGACGATCCCGAGCGGCACGGCGATCACCACGACGAGGATCGCCGAGACCACCGTGAGTTCGATGTGTTCGCGGAGGAGGGTCGAGATGGTGGCCCATTCGAGCTGGCGGGCCTCGATCGAGTCGAGGTCCGCGTTCGCGCGCCACAGCGCCCAGGCGGCGAACACCACGGCGACGACGAGTGGCAGGACGAACAGCATCGCGATACCGCCGCGCCGGCGCGGGGGAGGGCCTGGACGGGTTCCGGCCCGGGAGGACGCCGGTTCGGTGTCGATGCTCATGTGTGCTGTCCCGTCTCACCGGGGCCTGCGGCCGCGGACTGCGACTCACCGCCGCGGATCCGTCCGGTCACCGATTCGAAGTTGATCAATCCCTGGAATTCGCCGTGCCGTCCCGTCACGATCGCGGCCCCGTGAGCGGAGGCGAGCATCGTGTCCAGTGCGTCGTTGAGGGTGGCGTGCCGGTCGAGGGTGACCAGGTCGTCGGGGTCGCCGTCCGGGACGGTGCCCGAACCCTGCAGTTCGCGCACCCACAGCCAGGCCACGGGACGACGGCGCCGGTCGAGGACGACGACGGTGTCGTCCCCGCGTGCCCTGGCGCGTGCGACGGCCTCCTCGGCGGAGCTGCCGACTTCCGCGGTGGTGGGTTCGGCCAGTTCGACCTCCGCGACGCGGCTGAGCGAGAGCTGTTTGAGTGTGGAACCGGCACCGACGAATTTCTCCACGAACGGGCTCGCGGGTGCCGACAGGATCGTCTCGGGGGTGTCGTACTGTGCGACGTGCCCGCCCTCCTGCATGATCAGGATCCGGCTGCCCAGTTTGACGGCCTCGTCGATGTCGTGGGTGACGCACACGATCGTCTTCCGCAGATCGTCGTGGATGCGCAGCAGCTCGTCCTGCAACCGGAGCCGGGTGATCGGGTCCACCGCGCCGAACGGCTCGTCCATCAGCACGACGGGCGGGTCGGCGGCGAGGCCCCGGGCGACGCCGACCCGCTGCTGCTGCCCGCCGGACAGTTCCCGCGGGTAGCGGTCCCGGTACCGGTCCGGGTCGAGGTTGACCAGTTCGAGCAGTTCGGTGACGCGGTCCGCGGTTCGCCGCCGGTCCCAGCCCAGCAACCGGGGCACGATCGAAATGTTCTGCGCGACCGTCATGTGCGGAAAGAGGCTGCCGCCCTGGATCACGTACCCGATCCGCCGCCGCAGGTCGTCGACGTCCGCGGACCGGATGTCGTCGCCGCCGATCCGGATGGTTCCGGACGTGGGTTCGACGAGACGGTTGATCATCTTCAGCGACGTGGTCTTGCCGCAGCCCGACGGGCCCACGAACATCACGATCTCGCCCGCGGGGATGTGCAGGCTCAGACCGTCGACTGCCGGGCGCGCCTGCCCGGGGAACGTCTTGACCACGTCGATCAGGTCGATGTCGGTGCCGCTGATCTGCGCTGCGGACGGCGGCGGCGTGTTCATGTCAGGCACGGATTCCCTTCGAGACGGTGACCTTGCCGAGCGCGAGGAGCAGCGCGTCGAGCGCCAGCGCGAGGACGACCACTCCGATCGTGCCGACCAGGGCCGAGTTCAGTGCGTTCGCGCCGCCGATCTGCGACAGGCCCGTGAAGATGAACGAGCCGAGACCGGGGCCGAGCACGTAGGCGGCGATCGCGGCGATGCCCATGGACATCTGCGTCGAGACCCGCACCCCGGCGAGGATGACGGGCCAGGCCAGCGGGAGCCGGACGCGGGTGAGCGTGCCGATCTCGCCCATGCCGATTCCGCGTGCGGATTCGACGAGGGTGCCGTCGACGCCCCGCAACCCGACCACCGCGTTGCGCAGCACCGGCAGGGTCGCGTAGAAGGCGACCGCGAGGAATGCCGGTGCCACCCCGATCCCGACGAGCGGGACGAGGATGCCGAGCAGCGCGAAGGACGGGACGGTCAGGCCGACGGCACTGAGGGTGTTGGCCACCGGTTCGAGCCGGGGGATCCGGGTGACGATCACCGCGAGCACGACGGCGACGACGGTGGCGAGAAGCACGGCCTGCACGACGAGGCTCACATGCTGGTACGCGCTGAAGGCGATCTGCGCCTTGCGCTCGTCGATGTAGTCCCACATGCCCACCCGTCCCGTCCCGTCCCGTCCGTCCGCAGGCCCGACTGTCACGATGGCACACGTGCCCCGCCGTCGGGGCGAGTCCGGAAAACGGGACTGCGGCGGACCGTGCGGGCGGGCTGCGCCGGTGGGCTGTGCCGGGAAGCAGTCGGCGACGGCGGGCGAGCGACGGCGTTCTATCCTTCCGGCATGGATTCGCTCGTCGTCGACCACCCGCTCGCCGCTGCCCTCCTGACCACGCTGCGCGACGAGCGCAGCGACAACGCAGCCTTCCGCTACGCGCTGCGCCGGCTGACCCAGATGCTGGTGTACGAGGCGATCCGGGACGCCCCGGTCGAGCAGTTCGAGGTGCGCACGCCGGTGGCGACGACGGTCGGTGTGCGCCTTCGGCAGCCACCGCTGCTGGTGCCGGTGCTGCGTGCGGGCCTCGGGATGGTGGAGCAGGCCCATGCGCTCATCCCGCAGGCGCGGGTGGGCTTCGTCGGACTGGCCCGCGACGAGAAGACGTTCGAGCCCGTGCCGTACCTCGAGTCGCTTCCCGACGACCTGTCCGGGCTGCCGGTGTACGTGCTCGATCCGATGCTCGCCACGGGAGGTTCGATGGTGCACACGATCGACCTGCTCGTCGCGCGCGGCGCGACCGATGTCACGGCGGTGTGCGTGGTCGCGGCTCCGGAGGGGGTGGCAGCCCTGTCCGAGTCCGGTCACCCGGTCCGGCTCGTGACCGCGTCGATCGACGACGGTCTCAACGAGAACAAGTACATCGTTCCGGGTCTCGGGGATGCCGGCGATCGGCAGTTCGGCCCACGCTGACCCCCTACGCGGACCCGCTCGGGCGGTATCGGCGACCCCCGAACGCCCGTATCGCCAATTTTGTCCGAATAGTCTGTTTTGTTGCAGGATAACAATAGAGTTTCGGGTGAGGTTGGACGGCGGTGCCCGGCCGCGGGGGCGACGGGCGGTGCATGGACATCGAAATGCCAGCCCGGGAAGGGTTTTCGGTCCAGAGCGTGGGCCGCCGAGGATCTCGATCCGAGCGGCAGCGACCGGGCGGGCACCGTCTCGATTCGGGGAAGTTGATCAACTCTCCTTTTCTCCGGGCCCGCTCTGGTTACGCTCCCCGTGATCGGTTGGAACGTCCACTGTCCTCGACCGCCCACGAAAATGAGGTCCGCTCGATGATCAACACCTTCTCCGGCAGCAGATTTCGACAGTGCGCCCGGGCCACCGCACTCGGTGCGGCCGCCGTGCTGGGCATGGTGGTGGGGTCCGGTAGTGCCGGAGCCGCTGTCGACAACGCCCGGACGCTGCCCCTCGGCAACAACAACGCCATCGAAGTCCTTCAGGCCGACACGTCGATCCAGTCCTATCCGCCGCTCGACAGCTCGCCCGTCAGTTTCGAGTTCTTCCACGACGAGGTGGTGTCGGTCAACTTCACCGGGCCCGATGCCGACTCGTTCCAGGACACCAAGCTGACCATCGGATACCAGATCGGCTACCCGGTCGCGCTCAACGGGGCCGTCGTGCACATCAACACCCCCAGTCTCGACTGGGAGGTCGGCAACGAATTCGGTATCGGCGTCGAGCTCGCCCCCGAGTTCGGCCTCGGGCTCGACGCGAGCACCGGCGCGACGATCGGCGGGTCGATCATCCCGTCGCAGGAGATCGAGGTCGATCTCTCGCCGGGCGGCATCACCGACGTGGCGTTCGTCGAGGACATGGAGTTCGACGGCCGGTCGGCGACCGTCCGGCTGGCCGGAGTCCACGGCTCGGTCTCGGGGGCACTCGGCCCGGTCACGATCCGGCCGTACGCCCGGGCTGTCACCTCGAACAACGACACCGTCATCACCTACGGTGTGCCACACCGTCTCTGAGGGTGGCCGTTCCTCCGCCGGGCCGGTGGCGACCGCGAGAAGCGGCCGTCACCGGCCCGGTGTCGCGCGTCAGCGCTCACCGAGGCCGGTCGCCCACGCGCGCAACGCCTTCAGCCGCGCGGTCGCGCCGTCGCGGTCACCGTCCGCGGCGACGGACTCGAGGTAGCACTTGAGCTTCGGCTCGGTGCCCGACGGCCGGACCACGACCCGCACCGACGCGCCCTCGAGTACCACGGCGTCCGTGCGCAGCGGGCCGCTCGCCGCCGCGAGGTCGGTGGCCGTGACCGGCTCTCCGGCGAGTTCGGCCGGCAGCGCGGACCGCAACCGGCTCATGATCGCCCCGATCCGGGCGAGATCGGCCACCCGGATCGAGACCTGATCGCCGAGGTGCAGCCCGAACTCTCGGTGGAGGGCGTCGAGCGCGTCGACGAGAGTGCTTCGGCGAGCCTTCAATTCGGCGGCATAGTCCGCGACGACGACCGCCGTCGCGATGCCGTCCTTGTCGCGCACCGCATCCGGGTCGACGCAGTGACCGAGGGCCTCCTCGTACGCGTACACGAGTCCGTCGCCCGCGCGAGCGAGCCACTTGAAGCCCGTGAGGGTCTGCGCGTAGCGGGCGCCCCGTGCGGCGGCGAGTCTGCCGAGCAGGGCCGAGGAGACGATCGTCGTCGCCACCAGCGCGCCGCGCGGGGCACCCGCGAGAATCCGGTCCCCGAGCAGCGCCCCGGTCTCGTCGCCGCGCAGCATCCGCCAGCCCTCGGGTGTGGGGACGCCCACGGCGCATCGGTCCGCATCGGGATCGAGGGCGAGCGCGATGTCCGCGCCCACGTCGGCGGCGAGTGCGAGCACGGCATCGGCGGCCCCCGGTTCCTCCGGATTGGGGAACTCGACGGTGGGGAAGCGGGGATCGGGGGCGAACTGGGCGTCCACCACGTGCACGTCGTCGAAGCCCGCGGCGTGCAGCGCCGCGACGGCGGTCTCGCCGCCGACGCCGTGCAGCGGTGTGAGCGCGATGCGCAGGGTGCGCGCCGTGCCGCGCGGTAGCGAGGCGACGCGCGCCAGATAGCGCGCCACCAGGTCGTCCCCGGTGGGCGCGACGGCGGTGCGCGGCACGGACGTCGCCGCGCCGACGGCGTCGATCGCCCTCTCGATCTCGCGGTCGTCCGGCTCGACCAGTTGTGCACCGCCCCGGGTGTAGACCTTGTAACCGTTGTCCGGGGCCGGGTTGTGGGACGCGGTGATCTGCACGCCCGCGACCGCATCGAGGGCCCGCACGGCGTACGCCGTCACCGGGGTCGGCAGCGGGCGCGGCAGGGCCACGACGTCGAAACCGGCGGCCGCGAGGACCTCGGTGGCGGCGGCGAAGAACTCGGCGGATCCGGTGCGGGCGTCGCGGCCGACGACCACGGTGCCGCCGCCGCACCCGCGCGCGTCGAGCCATCGGGCCAGGCCCGCGGTGGTGCGGACGACCACGTCCTCGTTGATGCAGCCGGGTCCGTCGCCGACGGGACCGCGCAGCCCGGCGGTCCCGAAACGCAGGCTCACAGCCGGCCCGCCAGCTCGCGCAGCAGGTCGCCCATACGGGTCGCGGCGGCCCGTCCCGCCGCGAGGACCTCGTGGTGGTCCAGGTGCTCACCGGTGAGTCCCGCGGCGGCGTTGGTGACCAGGGAGATGCCGAGCACCCGCGCGCCCGCGGCACGCGCGGCGATGGTCTCGTGCACGGTGGACATGCCCACCAGGTCGGCGCCGAGCGTGCGCAGCATGCGGATCTCGGCGGGGGTTTCGTAGTGCGGGCCGGGCAGTCCTGCGTACACGCCCTCGTCGAGGGTGGGGTCGATCTCGCGGGCGAGGGCGCGCAGCTCCGGACAGTAGGCGTCGACGAGGTCGACGAACTGGGCGCCGCGCAGGGGCGAACGGCCGGTGAGGTTGAGGTGGTCCGAGATCAGCACCGGCTGACCGACCGTGTGGTCGGGCCGGATGCCGCCGGCGGCGTTGGTGAGCACGACGGTGTGCGCGCCGGCCGCGACGGCGGTGCGCACCGGGTGCACGACGCGGCTCAGGTCGTGCCCCTCGTAGGCGTGGGTGCGGCCGGCGAGGAGCAGCACCGGGGTCTCGCCGACCCGCACCGAATGCACGGTGCCCGAATGCCCTTCGGCGGTGGGCGGGGCGAACCCGGGAAGTTCGCCCATCGGGACGTCGGCGACCGCCGGGCCGAAGCGCTCCACCGCGGCGCGCCAGCCCGAGCCGAGGACCACCGCGACGGGGTGTTCGGGCACGCCGGTGCGTTCGGCGAGTGCCGCGGCGGCGCGGGCGGCCTCGGCAGGGGGGTCGGCGATGGCGTCGGGTGTTCCCATGTCGGTCGACCCTAGCGCCAAGCCTGTTGTTACTCGTCGGTAGGTTGTGGCGCTATCCTCTCCGCATGCCATACCTCGACCGCGACGGCGACGTCTTCGTCCTCCATCTCGGCGACCGCTCCGGCGGCGACACCGAGAACCGCTTCCATCCCGGCTGGCTCTCCGCCGTCCACGAGCTGCTCGACGAGGTCGTCGCCCACGACGGCCCGGCCGCGCTCGTGACCGCGGCCACCGGGAAGTTCTGGAGCAACGGCCTCGACACCGACTGGATCTTCGGCAACCTCCCCGACCTTCCGGGCTACCTCGATTCCGTGCACGAGTTGTACGTGCGGATCCTGACCTTCCCCGCGGCGACCGTCGCGGCGGTGCAGGGCCACGCGTTCGGTGCCGGTGCGATGCTCGCGCTGACCCACGACTTCCGCGTGATGCGGTCCGATCGCGGCTTCTGGTGCCTGCCCGAGGTGTCCCTGAACATGCCGTTCACCGTGGGCATGTCCGCGCTCCTGCGCGAGCGGCTGCCGATCCAGGCCGCGGTCGAGGCGACCACGACCGGCCGCCGGTTCGGCGGCGCCGACGCCCTCGCGGCGGGCATCGTCGATCGCGCCGTCGACGGTGATGCCGTGCTGGCCGCCGCCGTCGAACGGGCCGCCGCGCTGACGGGCACCCGCGGCGCCAACCTGGCGGGCATCAAGCGTGGTCTGCATGCACCGCTGATCGCGGCACTCGAGACGAAGACGGACGAGTCGAACTTCCGCCTCGGGTGAGGTGCGCGCTTTCCGCCCGTGCCAGACTGAGCGGGTGACGAGCGATGCGGACAGGGCGATCGAGGCTGCGTCGGACGGCCTGATCGCCCTGTCGCATTCGATCCATGCCGAGCCGGAACTGGCCTTCGACGAACACCGCAGCGCCGCGAAGATCGTGGACCTGCTGCGCAGCGGCGGATTCGAGGTCCGCACCGGGATCGCCGATCTGCCCACCGCATTCGACGCCCGGTTCGGCAGCGGAGACCTCGTGGTCGGCCTCTGCGCCGAATACGACGCGCTGCCCGGCATCGGGCACGCGTGCGGGCACAACATCATTGCTGCTGCCGCCGCCGGCGCGGGCCTGGGACTGGCCGCCGTCGCCGACGCGCTCGGCGTCACCGTCCGCGTCATCGGCACACCCGCCGAGGAGACCGGCGGCGGCAAGGTGCTCATGCTCGAACGCGGGGTGTTCGACGACGTCGGCATGGCTCTGATGGTGCACCCGGGTCCGTTCGACATCACCGGGGCGACGTCGCTGGCCCTCGCGGACATCGCGGTCAGCTACACCGGCCGCGAGGCGCACGCCTCCGCGGCTCCCGAGTACGGCCGCAACGCCGCCGATGCGGCGACCGTCGCGCAGGTCGCCGTCGGCCTGCTGCGGCAGCACCTGCTGCCCGGTCAGCAGATCCACGGGATCGTCAGCGACGGCGGCACCGCCCCGAACATCGTGCCCGCGCACACGGAACTGCTGTACTACCTGCGGGCGGCGACCGCGGAGTCCCTCGCCGACCTGTCCGAGCGCGCCGGCAGCTGCTTCGCCGCCGGGGCCCTCGCCGCCGGCTGCACGCACGAGATCCGCACCGTGTCGCCGACCTATACGGAACTGACTCCCGACCCGTGGCTGGTCCGGGCTTATCGTGAGGAGATCATCGGTCTCGGGCGCACGCCGCTGCCCGTCGAGGAGGAAGGATCGCGCCCGCTGGGCAGCACGGACATGGGAAACGTGACGAACGTGGTGCCGGGTATCCACCCGGTGATCGGTCTCGACTCCGGTGGCGCGGTGACTCACCAGGCGGCGTTCGCCGACGCGTGCGTCACCGCCTCGGCGGACCTCGCCGTCCTCGACGGCGCCCGCGCGCTGGCCGCGACGGCGGCCCGGGCGGCGGCCGATCCCACGCAACGTGCGCGGCTGCTCGAGAACGTGGCACGCCGATGAACCCGTACATCGAGAAGTGGCTGGGCGAGCACACCGACGACCTGTCGGGGTGGCGCCGGCACATCCACGCCAATCCCGAACTGGCCCGCCAGGAGTACGCGACCACCGAGTTCGTCGGGAGCACGCTCGCGGCCGCCGGGCTCGAACCGAAGGTGCTGCCGCGCGGCACAGGCCTGATCTGCGATCTCGGTCCCGACGGGCCGCGGATAGCCCTGCGCGCCGACATGGACGCGCTGCCCATGCAGGAGATGACGGGCCTGCCGTTCGCCTCCACCGTGCCGGGTGTGGCGCACGCCTGCGGGCACGACGCCCACACGACCGTGCTCCTCGGCGCGGCGCTGGCGTTGAACTCGGTGCCCGAGCTGCCGGTGGGGGTGCGGCTGATCTTCCAGCCCGCCGAGGAGGTGATGCCCGGCGGCGCGCTCGACGTGGTGGCCGCCGGCGCGCTCGAAGGCGTGGCCCGGATCTTCGCGCTGCACTGCGATCCCAGGCTCGAGGCCGGCAAGGTGGGGGTGCGGGTCGGGGCGATCACCTCGGCCGCCGACACGGTCGAGCTGGTTCTCGACTCGCCGGGAGGGCACACCTCCCGCCCGCACCTGACCGGCGATCTGGTGTACGGACTCGGCACCGTGATCACCGGGCTGCCCGGCATGCTCAGCCGGCGCATCGACCCCCGTACGAGCACGGTGATGGTGTGGGGCGCGGTCGCGGCGGGCAAGGCCGCGAATGCGATTCCCCGCACCGGCATGCTGACCGGCACCGTCCGCACCGGCGACCACGAGACGTGGGAACTGCTCGAACCGATGGTGCGGGAGATCGTGCACGGCCTGCTCGCGCCCACGGGACTGAGCTACGAGCTGGACTACCGGCGCGGGGTGCCGCCCGTCGTCAACGACGAGGTGTCGGCCCGGATGGTCGAGGACGCGGTGCGGGCGATCGACCCGGACGCGCTGGCGGACACCCCGCAGTCCGGCGGCGGGGAGGACTTCTCCTGGTACCTCGAGCAGGTTCCGGGTGCGATGGCCCGGCTGGGTGTGTGGCGGGGGAGCGGGCCGAAGCTCGACATCCACCAGCCCGATTTCGACCTCGACGAGCGCGCCCTGGCGGTCGGCGTACGGGTGATGACGAACCTGGTCCTGGGATCAGGTTAGGCTTGCACAACCTGTACATCGCCTGTGAGCCGTCGCTCACGCCAGGAGGTCCGGAATGCAGTTTCGACGCAGAGCCGTCGCAGTAGTGTCGGCCGGGGTACTCGCCGCCGCGTTGGCCGCGTGCGGCAGCGACTCGGGTGGGTCCGAGGGCGACTCCACCGGCGCGCTCACCCTGTACTCCGGGCGCAGCGAGAACCTGGTCGCCCCGCTGATCGACCAGCTCGAGGGCACGCTCGGCTTCGAGGTCGACGTCGTCTACGGCAGCACCCCGGAGATCACCGGGAAGCTGGTGGAGGAGGGTGACTCCTCGCCCGCCGACGTGGTGTTCACCCAGGACGCGGGTGCCCTCGGCCTGCTCGACCAGGCGGGGCTGCTCGAGACGCTGCCGGCCTCGGTGACCGACCTGGTTCCCGCCGACTACCGCGCTGCCGACGGCACCTGGGTGGCGACCTCCGCACGTGCCCGCGTACTCGTCTACAACGACGAGAAGGTGCAGCCGCAGGACCTGCCCACCGGCATCGACGGCCTGCTGGACCCGAAGTGGAAGGGCCAGATCGGCTTCGCCCCGACCAACGCGTCGTTCCAGGCGTTCGTCACCGGGCTGCGCGTCGCCCGCGGCGAGGACGGCGCCCGCGCCTGGCTCGAGGCCTTCAAGGCCAACGAGCCGGTGGCGTTCGAGGGCAACGGCCCGCTGATGGAGGGGGTCGACGCCGGCCAGGTCACCCTCGGTCTGACCAACCACTACTACTGGTACGGACTCGCGGACGAGCGCGGTGCCGAGAACCTGAACGTGCAGGTGTACTACTTCCAGACCGGTGATCCGGGCGCACTGGTGAACATCGCCGGGGCGGGCGTCGTGCGGACCACCGACCAGAAGGAACAGGCGGAGCAGTTCGTTGCCGCGCTGCTCTCGCCCGAGGCACAGACCTACTTCGCCGACGAGACGTCCGAGTATCCGGTCGTCGAGGGTGTCGAGACGAAGGATCAGCTGCGTCCGCTGTCCGAGATCGGCAATGCCGACATCGAACTCGCCGAACTCGCCTCGCTCGAGCAGACCCAGGCGTTGCTGCAGGAGCTGGGATTCATCTGATCCAGCTCGCCTCGCTCCGTCCCACCCGGCGCAGCCGGCCCGTTCTCACGCTGGCCGCGCTGGGTGTCTCGGTCTTCGCACTCGCCCCCGTGGCGCACCTGGTCATGCGCGCGTTCGCCGACGGCCCCGACCGGGTGTGGTCGCTGGTGTTCCGGCAGCGCACCCTCGATCTGGTGTGGCGCAGCGGCATTCTCGCGCTCACCGTCACCGTGGCCTGCCTCGTCGTCGGCGTCACCGCCGCATGGCTCACGGCACGCACCGACCTGCCCGGCCGGCGGTGGTTCGCCCTCGCGCTGAGCGTTCCCCTCGCCATCCCGTCGTACGTGTCCGGGTTCGTGTACATCGCCCAGTTCCCCGGACTCGCGGGCTTCGCGGGTGCTGCGCTGGTCCTGACCGCGGCGAGCTTCCCGTACGTGTATCTGCCGGTGTCCGCCGCGCTGGCCTCGGTCGACCCGGGGCTCGAGGAGGTGGCGCGCACCCTCGGCCGGTCCCGGCTGCGCACCACGCTCACCGTCACCCTGCGACAGGTGTGGCCCACCGCGGCGGCCGGCGGCCTGCTGGTGGCGCTGTACACCCTCAGCGACTTCGGTGCCGTCGCGCTGATGCGGTACGAAGCGTTCACCCTCGCCATCTACGGCAGCTACCGGGGGTTGCTCGACCGCACCCCGGCGGCGGTGTTCGGCCTGGTGCTCGTCGTGCTCGCCGTCGCGCTGACCGTCTCCGAACGCCGGGTGCGCCGGGGGGCGACCGCGCGCATCGGCTCCGGGGCCCCACGGCCCGCCGCGCCCGTGCCGCTGGGCCGGCAGCGGTGGACGGCCCTGGCGTTCCTCGCCGTCGTGCTGACGGTCGGCGTCGGCGTGCCGCTCGCCGGACTCGCGCGCTGGCTGTGGTTCTCGCAGCAGGCCGCGATCGACTGGGCGGGGATCTGGACGGCGACGACGTACACCCTGTGGGTGGCGGCCCTCGGTGCGCTGCTGACCACGGCGCTGGCCCTGCCGGTCGGCATCCTGGCGGCGCGTTCGACCTCGCCGGTCTCGCGGTTCACCGAGAGCGCCGCCTACATCGGATTCGCGCTGCCCGGCATCACCGTGGGCCTGGCCCTGGTCTTCTTCGGGATCCGACTGCTGCCGCAGTGGTACCAGCACACCCCGATGCTCGTGATGGGCTACGCGGTGTTGTTCCTGCCGCTCGCCGTCGGCTCGATCCGCGCGGCGGTCGCCTCGATTCCGCTCGGCCTCGAGGACGCGTCCGCGACCCTCGGCAGCGGACGGATGCGGACCGGCATCCGGGTGATGATCCCGCTGGCCGCGCCCGGAGTCGTCGCGGGGGCGGCACTGGCGTTCCTCACCATCGCGAAGGAACTGCCGGCGACGTTGTTGCTCGTGCCGATCGGGGAGGACACCCTGGCGTCACGGATGTGGAAGTACACCGAGACCCTCGAGTACGGGTCGGCGGCCCCGTACGCGGCGATCCTGGTGCTCGTCGCCGCGCTGCCGTCCCTGGTGCTGGGCCGGTTGCTGCGCGGCCGGGTCGATGCGGAAAGTGGCGGTGAGGAATGAGCGGGCTCTGTCTCGAGGGCGTCTGCGCCCGGTACGGGCGGACGGAGGTCGTCAGCGACGTCTCGCTGACGGTGGAACGAGGCGCGCTGCTGGCCGTGCTCGGGCCCTCGGGCGGGGGCAAGACCACCCTGCTGCGGGTGGTCGCGGGTCTGCACCCGGCGAGCGCGGGACGCGTCGTCGCGGACGGGCGCGACCTCACGGCGCTGCCGCCGGAACGCCGGGGGGTGGGACTGGTCCCGCAGGAGGGCGCTCTCTTCCCGCACCTGAGCGTCGCACGCAACGTCGGCTACGGGCTCGTGCAGCCGACGTGGCGGTCGATGGTGCGGCAGCAGGCCGTGCGGCAGCGCCGCGTGGAGGAACTGCTGGAACTGGTCGGCCTGGCCGGCACCGGTCAGCGCAAGCCTTCCCAGCTGTCCGGCGGTCAGCAGCAGCGGATCGCGCTGGCCCGGGCGCTCGCGCCCAATCCGGCCGTCGTCCTGCTCGACGAGCCGTTCAGCGCTCTCGACGCCGGGCTGCGGTCCAGCCTGCGCACCGAGGTCCGCACCCTGCTGCGGGACCAGGAGGTCGCCTCCGTGCTCGTCACCCACGACCAGGCCGAGGCCCTGGCCATCGCGGACACGGTCGCGGTGATGCTCGGCGGGCGTGTCGCCCAGGTGGGCACGCCGGAGGAGGT
This sequence comes from Rhodococcus sp. DMF-1, assembly GCF_021441945.1. Taxonomy (NCBI): domain Bacteria; kingdom Bacillati; phylum Actinomycetota; class Actinomycetes; order Mycobacteriales; family Nocardiaceae; genus Rhodococcus; species Rhodococcus sp. DMF-1. The sequence goes on along the minus strand of NZ_CP090442.1, from coordinate 2,487,093 downwards.
CTACCGGTGGCCCGCGACGCTCGAGGTGGGCGCCTTCGTCGGGGATTCGGTCGTGCTCGACGCCGATGCGGCCGGCGACCGCGCGCACACGGTGATCGGTGCGGTTCCCCTCGCGACCCCGGCCCACGGCAAGGGCCACGTGCTCGTACGCCCGGAACAGGTGCAGGTCGCCGCGGCCGACGAACCGTCGAAGTTCACCGTGCTCGACGTCGCCTTCGGGGGCGCACTGACGGAGGTGCGGGTGACCGGGGCCGGGCAGACGATCCGGGCGCAGCGGGCCGCGTCGCACGACGTGCAGGCCGGGGATCCGGTGACGCTGCGGGTCGGCGTCCCGGTGCCGTTCTACCCGGCTCGGTCGGCCGAGGCAGAGAAGACGGCCTAGAAGCTGTCGGGCCGGCCGGGCCCGACGTTGCGGCTGTTGCGGGTGCGCAGATCCCGCACATAGTCGGCGGGGGCTCCGGCGATCTCGGCGGCGTCGGCCATCACGCCCAGGTAGCGCGCCGACGGCAGGCCGCCCTCGTACGCGTCGAGGACGTACAGCCAGGCGAGCACGGGCCCGTCGTCGGTGTCCACCCGCAACCGGATCTTGCGGTGGATGCCGAGTTCGGAGCCCTCCCAGCGGTCGAGGCTGCGTTCGTCCTCGTCGGGCACGTCGTAGAGCACGACGAACACCTTCGAGTCGGGATCCTCGACGACGGTGGCGAGCGCGCCCTCCCAGCCGATGTCGCCGCCGCTGAAGGTCAGCCGCCAGCCGTGGAGCCAGCCGGTTCCGGCCATCGGCGAATGCGGGCAGCGCTGCAGCATCTGCTCGGGATGCATGTTGGAGCCGTAGGCGGCGTAGATCGGCACGGGGTACAGGCTAATGGCTGACCGTCCGGCGCAGGACACGGGGCGCCGGCCGCTTCGTGGCGGCGTCCGCGTGCGCGGGACGGTGCCCGTGACATAGCGTGTCTGCGGACGTTCGGCAACCCCGGCGCCCGCACACACCGGACCGAGGACCATCTCGGAATCGATACAGAGGAGAACAATGACCCGGATCGTGATCATCGGCGGCGGCCCCGCGGGCTACGAAGCGGCGCTGGTGGCGGCCCAGTACGGCGCGGCCGTGTCACTGATCGATTCGGACGGAATCGGCGGCGCCTGCGTCCTCTTCGACTGCGTACCGTCCAAGACGTTCATCGCGTCCACGGGCATCCGCACCGACATGCGCCGGGCTGCCGACCTCGGCGTGCGGCTCGAGAGCGCCGGAGTGGCGCTGCCCGAGGTCAACACCCGTGTCAAGAGCCTCGCCCGGGCGCAGTCCGCGGACATCCGCACCAAGCTCGAGGCGGCCGGCGTGCAGCTGCTCAGCGGCCGCGGCGAGCTCATCGACACCCAGGTCGGAATGGCGGCGCACCAGGTGCGCGCCGACCTCTTCACGGGCGAGGAGCGGATCCTCGATGCCGACGTCGTGCTCATCGCGACCGGCGCGAGCCCGCGGGTGCTGCCCGGCGCGGAGCCGGACGGTGACCGCATCCTCAACTGGCGTCAGCTCTACGACCTCGACGCGCTGCCCGAACACCTCGTGGTCGTCGGCTCCGGTGTCACCGGCGCCGAGTTCGTCTCCGCCTATACGGAGGTCGGCGTCCAGGTGACGCTCGTCTCGAGCCGCGACCGGGTGCTGCCGCACGAGGACGAGGACGCCGCCCTCGTGCTCGAGGACGCCTTCGCCGAGCGGGGCGTGAACCTGGTCAAGCACGCCCGTGCCGACGCCGTCGAGCGCACCGGGGACGGGATCCGGGTCAAGCTGGCCGACGGCCGCATCGTCGAGGGCAGCCATGCGCTGATGACGGTGGGCTCGGTGCCGAACACCGCCGGCCTCGGCCTGGAGAAGGTCGGCCTGCAACTCGACCGGGGCGGCTACATCCAGGTCGACCGGGTCTCGCGCACGTCCGTCTCGGGGATCTACGCCGCCGGCGACTGCACCGGGCTGCTGCCGCTGGCATCGGTGGCCGCGATGCAGGGCCGCATCGCGATGTACCACGCCCTCGGCGAGGGGGTCAGCCCGATCCGGCTCAAGACCGTCGCCTCCGCGGTGTTCACCCGGCCCGAGATCGCCACGGTCGGCGTGAGCCAGGCCGCGATCGACAAGGGTGAGGTCCCGGCCCGCACCGTGATGTTGCCGCTGCACACCAATCCCCGCGCGAAGATGGCGGGGCTGCGCCGTGGTTTCGTGAAGATCTTCTGCCGTCCCGCCACCGGCGTCGTGATCGGTGGCGTGGTGGTCGCCCCCACCGCCTCGGAGCTGATCCTGCCCATCGCGATCGCGGTGCAGAACAATCTCAGCGTCGACGACCTCGCCCACACCTTCTCGGTCTATCCGTCGCTGACCGGGTCGATCACCGAGGCGGCGCGTCAGCTGATGCGGCACGACGATCATCTGGACTGAGCGGGATGGTCGGCGTCGACGTTCTTGACTCTCTCGCTGGGGGAGGGTCGACGGTGGAGGCATGCGAACGAACAGCATCTTCCCCGTGGTCCCCGCTCACGACGTCGCCCGCAGCCGCGACTTCTATGCCGGGCTGCTCGGTCTGCGTGTGGTTTTCGACAGCGGCTGGTATGTCCAGTTGCAGGCGGCGACCGACGAGACCGTGCAGCTCGGTCTCGTGGCACGCGGCCACGAGACGATTCCCCGAGCCCATCTCTCCGCTCCCGCCGGCGTGCTGATCTCGGTGGAGGTCGACGACGTGGACGCCGTGTATGCGCGCGCCGGCGACCTCGCACTCCCGGTCGCGTCGGACCTGCGCGACGAGGACTTCGGGCAGCGGCACTTCATGACCGTCGATCCCGACGGCCTGCTCGTCGACGTGATCACGGTGATCCCGTACGCGCCGGAGGTTGCCGGAAGCGGGGCGGTGGTGACCGGGTGAGCCCGGCCGACGGCTGGCTGAGCATCGGCGAGTTCGCGCGGATGTCGCGGCTGAGCGTCAGGACGCTGCGCCACTACGACCGCGAACGGCTGCTCGCTCCAGGCCGGGTCGATCCGCGTACCGGATACCGGTACTACTCGCGGGAGCAACTCGCCTCGGCTCTGCGCATCGCGGTGTTGCGCCGAGCCGAGGTGTCCGTCCCCGCGATCCGTCTCCTCCTGCAGGATCCCGGACACACCGAGGCCGTCCTCGCCGCGGAGCGGGATCGGATCGAGCGCGAGGCCGACCGTAAGCGCCGCGCGCTCGCCCTCGTCGCGTCGCTCGCCGAGGCCGAAGCCGGCGGACTCTCCGTGCGCCGGCACCGGGTCGAGGATCGAACGGTCTTGTGGCGCAGTGGGGGATCGACCGCCGAATCTCTCGATTCGGATGTGACGAATCTCGTGACGGCGCTGCTGGCCGAGGCGTCGAGCGCCGGGCTGCCCACCGACGCGCCGGTGGTGGGGCAGTACCCGGCCACCCTCGACGGCGTGGTGCAGTTCGGCGTCGGTCTCGAGTTGCGGTCCCCGCCCGGACGTGCGGAAACTGCCACGACGACGCTGCCGGGCGGGGCGTTCGCGGGCGTGGACTTCGTCGGTCCGGTCGCGCTGCTCCCGGTCGCCTACCACGCACTGTTCGGGTGGCTCGACGAGCGCGGTCTCGCGGCCGAGGGGCCGTTCCGGGAGTACTACCTCGCCGACCCGCGCGACGTCGCTCCCGATGCGATGCGTACGCGGGTGCTGCACCCCGTCCCCGGTGACCACGTTCCGGGATGAGGGGTCCCCGAGGCCGGCGCGCCGAGGCTCCCGCGCCGGCCTCGCCCCACCGGATCGACCGACTCAGGCCCAGCCGTAGGTCCGTTCGACCGCCCGGTTCCACTCGGCGTAGAGCCGTTCCCGCTCGGCGGCGTCCATCTTCGGTTCCCAGGTGCGGCCGGCCGCCCAGTTGTGGCGGATGGCGTCCTCACCCTCCCAGAAGCCGACCGCCAGGCCCGCCGCGTACGCCGCGCCGAGCGCGGTGGTCTCGGAGACCACGGGGCGGACCACGGGGGCGCCGAGGATGTCCGACTGGAACTGCATCAGGGTCTCGTTGACGACCATCCCGCCGTCCACCTTCAGCGTGTGCAGTTCGACACCGGAGTCGGCGTGCATCGCCTCGATGACCTCACGGGTCTGGTAGGCGGTCGCCTCGAGTGCGGCCCGCGCCAGGTGCCCCCGGTTGACGAAGCGGGTGAGACCGGCGATCACCCCGCGCGCATCGGGTCGCCATCGCGGTGCGAACAGTCCCGAGAACGCCGGTACGAAGTAGGCACCGCCGTTGTCGGGGACGGTCGCGGCGAGGTCCTCGATCTCCGCGGCCGTGCGGACGAGCCCCAGATTGTCGCGCATCCACTGCACGAGCGAGCCCGTGACGGCAATCGAACCCTCGAGGGCGTACACCGCCGGGGCGTCGCCGACGCGGTAGCAGACGGTGGTCAGCAGCCCGTGCTCGCTGCGCACCGGCGTCGTCCCGGTGTTGAGAAGCAGGAAGTTGCCGGTCCCGTAGGTGTTCTTGGCCTCACCCGGCGACAGGCATGCCTGACCGAACGTCGCGGCCTGCTGGTCTCCGAGGATGCCGGCCACCGGGACGCCGGCCAGCGGTCCGCGGTCGCGGGCGTATCCGTAGATCTCGGACGAACTCCGGATCTCCGGCAGCATCGACATCGGAATGCCGAAATCCGCACAGATGTCCGGATCCCATTGCAGCGTCTCGAGATTCATGAGCATCGTGCGCGAGGCGTTGGTGACGTCGGTGAGGTGCACCCCGGGCTGCCGGTTGCCCGCGCCGGTGCCGCCGGTGAGATTCCACAGGATCCAGCTGTCCACCGTCCCGAACGCGAGTTCGCCGGCCTCCGCCTGCTCCCGGGCGCCCTCGACGTTGTCGAGGATCCACCGCACCTTCGGGCCCGCGAAGTACGTCGACAGCGGCAGGCCCGTGGCGTCGCGATACCGGTCCACGCCCGCGTCCCCGGCGAGCTGCTCGACGAGGCGATCGGTGCGGGTGTCCTGCCACACGATCGCGTTGTGGACGGGCCGGCCCGTGGAGCGTTCCCACACCACCGTGGTCTCACGCTGGTTGGTGATCCCGATCGCGGCGATGTCGGCGCGCGTGAGATCCGCCTTCGCCAGGGCCAGGGCGGCGACCTCGCGAGTGTTGATCCACAGTGTTTCCGGATCGTGTTCCACCCAGCCGGCGCGGGGAAGGATCTGTTCGTGCTCGGTCTGGGCCCAGGCCACGATGCGACCGTCGTGGTCGAAGATGATGCAGCGACTCGACGTGGTCCCCTGATCGATCGCGGCGATGTATCGGGTCACGGCAACCTCTCCGGGCGTGTGGTTCGGGACGGCAGTCTGCGGACGAACCTACTACCCTGAGTGCGGAAACGTCGGCGACTCACGGGAGCAATGCGGTGACCAACCAACCAGGCGTCCAGGTCCTCGGGCCGCAACAGCGCCGTGACGCATGGCGACGACTCGGCTCGGAGCACTTCGACGTGGTGGTCGTCGGCGGCGGTGTCGTCGGCGCCGGCGCCGCCCTGGACGCCGCCACCCGCGGGCTGCGGGTCGCACTGGTGGAGGCGCGGGACTTCGCCTCGGGCACGTCGAGCCGCTCGTCGAAGATGTTCCACGGCGGGCTGCGCTATCTCGAGCAGCTCGAGTTCGGCCTCGTCCGTGAGGCGCTGCGCGAGCGCGAACTGTCGCTGTCGACGCTGGCCCCGCATCTGGTCAAGCCGCTGAAGTTCCTCTTCCCCCTCACCCACCGCGGGTGGGAGCGCCCGTACGTCGCTGCGGGCATCTTCCTCTACGACCGGATGGGCGGCGCCAAATCCGTGCCCGCGCAGAAGCATCTGACCCGGTCCGGCGCGCTGCGCATGGCACCCGGGCTCAAACGCAACTCGCTCGTGGGCGGGATCCGGTACTACGACACCGTCGTCGACGACGCCCGCCACACCATGACGGTGGCTCGCACCGCCGCCCACTACGGCGCCGTCGTACGCACGTCGACCCAGGTGGTCGGGTTCCTGCGCGAGGCCGACCGGGTCTCGGGTGTACGGGTGCGCGACTCGGAGGACGGCTCGGTCACCGAGGTGAGGGCGCACGTGGTGATCAACGCCACGGGGGTGTGGACCGACGAGATCCAGGCCCTGTCCCGGCAGCGCGGCCGGTTCCGGGTGCGCGCCTCGAAAGGCGTGCACATCGTGGTGCCGCGCGACCGGATCGTCAGCGACTCGGCGATCATCCTGCGCACCGAGAAGTCCGTGCTGTTCGTGATCCCGTGGGGCAGCCACTGGATCATCGGCACCACCGACACCGACTGGAATCTCGACCTCGCCCACCCCGCCGCGACGAAGGCCGACATCGACTACATCCTCGACCACGTGAACCGGGTCCTGGTCGTCCCGCTCACCCACGGCGACATCGACGGCGTGTACGCGGGACTGCGGCCGTTGCTGGCGGGGGAGAGCGACGAGACGTCGAAGCTCTCGCGCGAGCACGCCGTCGCCCGGGTCGCGCCCGGTCTCGTCGCGATCGCCGGCGGCAAGTACACCACCTACCGGGTGATGGCCGAGGATGCCGTCGACCTGGCGGCCGAGGACATCCCCGCCCGCATCGCCCCGTCCATCACCGAACGGGTGCCGCTGGCGGGGGCCGACGGCTACTTCGCGCTCGTGAACCAGACGATGCAGCTCGCCGAGCGGTACGGCCTGCATCCGTACCGGATCAAGCATCTGCTCGACCGGTACGGGTCGCTGATCGACGAGGTGCTCGAGGCGGCGGCCGACCGTCCCGAGTTGCTCGAACCGCTCACCGACGCCCCCCAGTACCTGCAGGTGGAGGTCGTGTACGCGGCGGCCGCGGAGGGCGCGCTGCACCTCGAGGACATCCTCGCGCGCCGCACCCGCATCTCCATCGAGTACCCGCACCGCGGCGTGCACTGCGCCGAGCAGACCGCCCGCCTGGTGGCACCCGTCCTGGGCTGGGACGCCGCGACGGTGGAGCAGGAGATCGCGACCTACCGGGCGAGGGTCGACGCCGAGATCGAATCGCAGAGCCGGCCCGACGACGAGTCCGCCGACGCGCTGCGGGCGGCTGCCCCGGAGGCGCGCGCGGAGATCCTCGAACCGGTGCCCACCGGCGCCTGAGACGCCCTCGGCGCGACGGCGGCCCGGCCGTCGAGGACGCCGACGTCGGTGGGTCGACGTGTCAGTGGGTCAGGACGACCTTGACGAGCACCACGGTCGCGGCCACCGTGGTGAGCGCGACGGCACTGACCAGCGAGGTCCGGCCCGGCCGCTCCCCCTTGAGGCGACCGATGACGAAGACGATCCCCCCGATCCGTGCCAGCACGGCGACCTCGGCGAGCAACTGGGCGGTGCGCGGTTCGAGCCAACCCAGCCAGCCGATTCCCAGGATCACGCACGGCAGCACCGCCGAACTCAGGATCGGCACGGAGTTGCGCAGTTCGGCGAGCTTCTCCGCCCGGGTCAACGGGGTGCCCTGGCGCACGGTGTGCCCGACCGCCTCGGCGAACACGTGGGCGACGAACGTCGACAGTGCCGTGCCGAGCACGATCGCGATGCCGACGTACTTCGGCCCGGTGACGATCGGCACGAGGGCCGCGAGCACCAGCACGTTGCCGTAGATGTAGGCGCTGATGCGACTGGCGGCGTTGCCGCGGTCGAGCGGCATGCGCCGGGAGAACAACGGGCCGTGCAGGAGTGCGTTGGCATCGGAGTCCATGCCGACCAGGGTGACAGACCGGGGAGCGTACCGAGACGGCAACCGCGTGCATCCGTCGCGGCCGGCCCGGCGCGTAGGATCCGACGTCGCAGACGGTCGACGACGGGATCGCGGTGGTGGAGAGGGTGCGACGGCGCTGGGGCGGCACCGACATGGCGGAACGCCGGCGGGCACGCCGCGACGCGCTGCTGTCGGCGGGCATCGATCTGCTCGGCGCGCCCGACGGACCGGCGGTCAACGTACGCGCCGTGTGCCGGGCGGCCGGACTGACCGAACGGTACTTCTACGAGAGCTTCGACGACCGGGACGCGTTCGTGCGCGCCGTGTATGCGGCGGTCGGGGAACACGTGCGCGCAGTGCTGGAGGGCGCGGTCGGCACGGTCCCGCAGCCGCGGGACGTTCCCGGGGCGGCGGTCCGGGCCTTCGTCGAGCTGATCGTGGACCGCCCGGCCGTGGGCCGGGTGCTGCTGCTCGGCCCGCTGCGGGAACCGGCCCTCGGCGGGCAGGGCCTCGATCTCGCTCCCGCATTCGTGACGCTCGTCCGGCAGCAGCTCACCGCGATCGCCGATCGCGACGAGCGGCACCTGGTGGCCGTGGGGTTGGTCGGGGCACTGACGAGCCTGTTCATCGGCTACCTGGACGGCACCGTCACGGTGGCGCCGGAGCGGTTGGTGCGGCACTGTGTGAGCCTGCTGGTCCAGGCCGGAGGTGTACGGCCCCGGCCGGAGGGGTATCCGCACCACGACAGCACGCTCGACGAAAGGAGGGGCATCATGCCCAGGTCGTCGATCAAGGACGAGAAGCTCTATCAGGAACTACGTGACGACGGCGCCTCCAAGGAGAAGGCCGCCCGAATCTCGAACGCGGCCGCGAATCGTGGCCGTTCCTCCGTCGGGCACAAGGGCGGCAAGTCGGGGTCCTACGAGGATTGGACGGTCGACGAGTTGAAGAAGAGGGCGAAGGAACTCGGGATGTCGGGTTACTCGTCCAAGCGCAAGAGCGAGCTCATCGACGCTCTGCGCAACCACTGAGGCGCAACCACTGAGGCGCAACCACTGAGCCGACCGCGCGGTCGCCGCGCCGGCTCGGCCGGCGGAGCGGGGGCGACTCACCCGTCCTCGCTCCGCGGCTGACAGTGCGGGCACCAGTCGATCTTGCGGTCCGGGTCCCCGGCCGACCCCAGCATCCCGGTGCGGATCACCGTGCCGCACCGGCGGCACGGCTTGCCCGCGCGCCCGTACACCCATGTGCCCCGGCCGGGCCGGCGGTCGCCGGTGGTGATCCGGCTGACACGGTCCCGATTGAACATCAGCAGCCGGTGCGCCAGATCGACCCAGGCGGCCGGATCTCCCGCGTCCGCAACCGGAGTCGCCGGGTGTACGCCCCGCAGGAAGCACAGTTCGCACCGGTACACGTTGCCCACCCCGGCCATCACCCGTTGATCGAGCAGCGCCAGACCGACGGGGCGGCCCGGGTCGCGCGCCAGGTTCGCCGCCGCGACGGCCGGGTCCCAGTCCGGCCCGAGCAGATCCGGGCCCAGGTGTCCCACGGCCTCCGCCTCGCGGTCGCGGTCCAGGACCTCGACGGTGCCGAGATCGAAGCCGACGGCCTCGGCGTCCGCGACCGCCAGCACGATCCTCGCGTGGTATCCCTGACGGCGCCAGCGCGTCCCGGGTGGGTGGACGTCCCACACTCCCTCCATCTTCAGGTGGGTGTGGACGGTGTGTGCACCGGCGCGGATCAGCAGGTGCTTGCCGCGCGCGAGCACCTCCTCGACCACGGTGCCGGTGAGGTCGACCGTCGCGTACCGGGGCACGCGGATATCGCAGCGCGTCAACGGCTTTCCCGCCAGTGCGCCGCGCAGGAGAGTGGCCGCCCGGAAGACGGTGTCGCCCTCGGGCATCAGGCCCTCAACCGGAAGCCGCGCGGGGTGGCCGAGAAGCCGGCCTCGGCGAGGAACTCGGCGAACGAGTGGCCGTGGATGGAACTGCCGTCGACCTTCTCGACGACGAGAGTGTCCAGGCCCCCGCCCTTGACCGTCCCGGCCAGCGACGTGCACGCGCCGCGGAGAGTTCCCGGGTCGTCGCTGAACGTCAGCACCGTGCGGCCGCCGCGTTCGACGAACAGTCCCAGTTCGCCGTCGACGAGTACGACGAGTCCGCCGGCCTTGCGGCCGGGACGGTGCCGCGGCGAGTCCTCGGGGGCGGCCGACTTGGGCCACGGCAGGGCCGCACCGTACGGATTCGCCGGGTCGCAGGCGGCCAGGGTCACCGCCGGGGTGTCGGTGTGGCGGCCCTCGAGCGATTCGCCGTAGGACCGCAACCGGTCCACGACCTCCGGCGTCGAGAACTGGGCACCGCCGAGCGTGTCGACGAAGTAGCCGCGCCGGCACCGACCGGTCTCCTCGAACCGGCTCAGCACCTTGTACATCAACGCGAAGCCGCCCGGCACGCCCTCGGCGACGACCGCGCCGCGGGTGACCACGCCGTAGCGCTCGAGCAGCAGGTCCGCGGTGGCGTGGGTGCGCACCGTCGGGTCGGTTTCCCGTTCGGGCAGCAGCGACCACCGGCCGCCGACCGTCGGGGGCCCGCTTCGGCTCGGCAGTGCCGGACGTCCGCGGTACATCCGGGCGCGCGGGGCCCGCCGGGGCGTGCGATGCGCGGGGGTGGCGCGTGAGGTGTCGCCGACGAGGGCGCGCAACGCGGCCGGCGCGTCGCCCGAGACGAGTCCGGCCCACACGAGATCCCAGAGAGCCGAGGAGGTTTCCGCGTCCGTGGTGCCCAGGGCGTCGGTGAGCTGGCGGAAGAAGTACGCCCCGCCGCCCGCGAGCGTGTCCAGGATGCCGTGATGGACGTCGGTCCTGTCGATCTCGGCTGCCGGTGCGAGGGTCAGCGGAGCAGTGTCGGCCAGGTGCAGCGAGACCCAGCCGTCCTTGCCGGAGATCTGCCCCGAGCCGGCCCACACGACTTCGCCCGTCGTGGTGAGTTCGTCGAGCATCGTCGGGGAGTAGTCCCGCACCCGGGGGGCGAGGATCAGCGGCTCGAGTGCGCTCGCCGGCACCGGCACCCCGGCCAGCTGCTCGACGACCGTGGCCACTCCGTCCACTCCGCGCAGGCCGCCGCCCACGTGCTGCCACGCCGGCAGGAACCGGCCGAGGGTGGCGGTCCCGACGGGTTCGACCTCCTGTCGTGCCGCAGCGAGCGACCGTCGGCGCAGCCGCCGCAGTACCTCGGTGTCGCACCACTCCGCGCCCGTCGCGCCGGGGCGGAACTCTCCTGCGCTGACCCGTTTCTCGGCAGCCAGCCGATGCAGCACGTCCTGCACCACCGCGGTGCCGAGTCCGAATCCGGCCGCCGCCTCCGCCGCGGTGAACGGGCCGTGGGTGCGGGCGTACCGGCCGATCAGGTCGCCCAGCGGATCGGGCACCGGCTCGACGAACGCCGTCGGCACGCCGATCGGCAACGGGACCCCGAGGGCGTCCCGGAGACGTGAGGCGTCCTCGATGGCCGACCACCGCTCCCGGCCGGCGAAGGACACCTTCAGCACCCGGCGCTGTGCGTCGAGTTCGTCGAGCCAGGCGGCCGGATCGGCGGTGGTGCGCTCGGCGATTTCGGCGTCGGTGAGGGGGCCGAGCAACCGGAGCAGGTCCGCGACACCCTCGGCGTCGCGGGCTCTGCGGTCGGGGGCGAGGTGCTGCAGCTCGAGCTCGGCCCGGGCGATGACGTCGGCGTCGAGCAACTCGCGCAGCTCCACCCGGCCGAGCAGTTCGGCGAGCAGGGTCGAGTCCAGGGACAGGGCCGCGGCGCGCCGCTCGGCCAGGGGACTGTCGCCTTCGTACATGAACGCGCCGACGTAGTCGAACAGCAGCGAGGTCGCGAACGGCGACGCGGTGGCCGTCTCGACCTCCACGATCCGGACCTGCCGCCGGGCGACACGGCCGAGCAGGTTCCGCAGCGCAGGCAGGTCGTAGACGTCCTGGAGGCATTCCCGCACCGTCTCGAGCAGGATCGGGAAGGTGGGGTAGCGACGCGCCACGTCGAGCAGCTGGGCCGACCGCTGACGCTGCTGCCACAGCGGCGCCCGCTTGCCGGGATTGCGGCGGGGCAGCAGCAATGCGCGCGCCGCGCACTCCCGGAAGCGGGACGCGAACAGTGCCGAGCCGCCGACCTGCTCGGTGACGAGGTCCTCGATCTCGTCGGTGTCGAAGGCGAAGACCTCCGCCCCGGGCGGGGCGTCCTCGGTGTCCGGGAGCCGGACGATGATGCCGTCGTCCGACGCCGTGGGTGCGGCCTCGACGCCGTACCGGTCGAGCAGTCGCGCGCCCACGGCGAGTGCCCACGGTGCATGCACCCGCATCCCGTACGGGGAGTGCAGCACCAGGCGCCAGTCGCCGAGTTCGTCGCGGAATCGCTCGACCACCAGGGTGCGGTCGGTGGGCAGCTGCCCGGTGGCGGTGCGCTGCTCCTCGAGCAGCCGGGTCAGGTTCGCGGTCGCGTTGTCGTCCAGGCCGCCGCGACGGCACCGGGCGGCGGCGTCCTCCGGATCGGCGTGCCCGAGTTCGCGCACGAACGCCCCCAGGGCGGCGCCGAGTTCGGCCGGGCGGCCGACCCCGTCGCCGTGCCAGAACGGCAACCGGCCGGGCTGTCCGTAGGCGGGGGAGACCAGCACCCGGTCGAAGGTGATCTCCTCGATGCGCCAGCTCGTCGCGCCGAGCGCGAACACGTCGCCCACCCGGGACTCGTACACCATCTCCTCGTCGAGTTCCCCGACGCGCGTGGCCTTCTCGCCGACCATGTACACGGTGAACAGGCCGCGGTCGGGGATCGTGCCGCCCGAGGTGACGGCCAGCCGCTGCGCGCCGGGCCGGCCGGTGAGAGTGCCGGCGGTGCGATCCCACACCACCCGGGGCCGCAGCTCGGCGAACTCGTCCGACGGATAGCGCCCGGCCAGCAGGTCCAGCGTCGACTCGTACGCCGAGCGCGGCAGCGTCGCGAAGGACCCGCTGCGCCGAACCGTGTCGAACCACTCGTCCACGTCGACCGGCTCGAGCGCGACCGCGGCGACGGTCTGCTGTGCGAGCACGTCCAACGGGTTGGCCGGGACCTGCAGAGCCTCGATGTGCCCGCCCACCATCCGTTCGACCGTGACCGCGCAGTGCACCAGGTCGGTGCGGTGCTTGGGGAACAGCACCCCGCGGGAGACCTCGCCGACCTGATGGCCCGCCCGTCCGACGCGCTGCAGGCCGCTCGCCACCGACGGGGGCGCCGAGACCTGGATCACCAGGTCGACCGCGCCCATGTCGATGCCGAGTTCGAGGCTCGAGGTCGCGACGACGCAGCGCAGCCGCCCGGATTTGAGGTCGTCCTCGATCAGGGCCCGCTGGTCCTTGCTCACCGAGCCGTGGTGGGCCCGCGCCAGCAGCGGTTGTGCGCCGAACGCGACCTCGGTGGGCGCCCCGAGCTGCGCCGGGGGCCGCGGCCGGTGGTCCACCGCCTCGCCCTCGCGTTCGGCGTGGATCTCGTTGAGCCGGGCCGTCAACCGCTCGGCGAGGCGGCGGGAGTTGGCGAACACGATGGTGGAACGGTGCGCGACGATGAGGTCGACGATCTGCTCCTCGACGTGCGGCCAGATCGACCCGGCCTGCGGGACCGCGGGCATCCCGTCGTCCGACAGTTCCGGCTGTACGCCCAGTTCGGTCATGTCCTCGACGGGCACCCGCACCGTCAGATCCCACGTCTTGGCCGACGGCGGGGCGACGATGCGGATCGGCGCCGCCCCGGCGAGGAACCGGCCCACCTCCTCGTGCGGGCGCACCGTCGCCGAAAGGCCGATCCGCTGCGCGGGCCGCCCGAGCAGCACGTCGAGCCGTTCGAGCGAAAGCGCAAGGTGGGAGCCGCGTTTCGTGCCGGCGACGGCGTGCACCTCGTCGACGATGACGGTCTCCACCCCGGCGAGCGTCTCGCGCGCCGCGGAGGTGAGCATGAGGAACAGGGACTCGGGGGTGGTGATGAGGATGTCCGGCGGGGTGCGGATCAGGGCGCGCCGGTCGGTCGCCGACGTGTCGCCCGAACGCACGCCGACGGTGATCTCCGGCGGCTCGAGGCCGAGCCGGCGCGCGGTCTGGGTGATGCCGACCAGCGGCGAGCGCAGGTTCCGTTCCACGTCCACCGCGAGGGCCTTGAGCGGGGAGACGTAGAGCACCCGCGTGCCGGGGTGCCCGGCCGGGGTGGCCGCGAGGCGGTCGAGCGACCACAGGAACGCCGAGAGCGTCTTGCCCGACCCGGTCGGGGCCACCACCAGGGTGTGCGCGCCGGTCGAGATCGACTCCCAGGCCCCGAGCTGCGCGGCGGTCGGGGCCTCGAACGCGCCCGCGAACCACTGCCGGGTGGGCTCGGAGAATCGGCTCAGGACATCGGTCACCGTTCCATGGTGCACCGCCGGTACGACACCGCGGGCACCTCGCGGGTTCCGGACCCGGGTACCCGGCGTCAGTCGGCCAGCGCGAACCGCGCCAGCTGGGCGCAGTGGTGCGACGCCCAGCGGCACCTGCCGGTACGCATCACGCGGCCGACGAGTGCGGCAGCGGCCGGCTCCCACGGCATCGCGGCGAACTGCGCACGGCTGGCCGGCTCGCCGGACCAGCCGATCGACACGATGGGTCCGTCGAGCCGGAACCGCAGCTCCGAATGCGTTGCCGCGAGCACTTCCACGCTCGTGCCGGCCGTCGCCTCGAGGTCGTCGACGGCGACGCTGACCCGTCCGCCGAGCCGGCGTGCCTGCGCGGCCGGAGCCTCGACGTACAACCCCGCGGCCTCGATCGCGCCGACGTGCACGCTCACGAGCGGTTCGGTGGAGCCGTCGCGCGGCGGCAGGCACACCACCGACCAGTACTCGCGTTCACTCATCCGCGGGTTGGGTATCGCGGCGCGGACGTAGTCGCGCAGCCACGTCGTCGCCGCGGTGAACTCCGGGTACTGCTCGAACGTCCGGTAGCGGGTGTCGCGCAGCGGCAGACCCGCCGGGGACAAGGGCGTACGGGCGTTCACTGGATCTGGTCCTCGTGCACGCGGTCACCGTACTCGATCTTGTTTCAGAGGATGACGCCCGGATTGAGAATCGCGTCCGGGTCGAGTGCCGCCTTGATCCGCCGGGTCAGGTCCATCACGTCGGGACCCACCTGATCCGGCAACCACGCCTTCTTCAGCCGGCCCACCCCGTGCTCGCCGGTGATGGTGCCGCCCAGCGCGATCGCCAGGTCCATGATCTGCCCGAACGCCAGGTGCGCCCGCGCCGTCTGGTCGGCGTCGGTGGGGTCGTACACGATCAGCGGATGGGTGTTGCCGTCCCCGGCGTGCGCGATCACCGCCACCGTCACCGCATTGCGCTCGGCGATCTCGGCGACGCCCCCGACGAGTGCCGGCAGTGCCGGCAGGGGAACGCCGACATCCTCGAGCAGCAGGCTGCCGGTCCGTTCGACCGCCGGGATGGCCATCCGCCGCGCCGCCGCGAACGCCTCGCCCTCCTCGGGGTCGTCGGTCGAGAACACCTCGTCGGCGCCGGCGTCCTCGCACGCCTTCACCATCGTCGCGATCTCCTGCGCCGACGCCGTACCGGGCGCGTCGGACCGGGCGATGAGCATCGCCTCGGTGGTGCGGTCCAGCCCCATGTGCAGCGCGTCCTCGACCGCGTTGATCGAGGCACGGTCCATGAACTCGAGCATCGCCGGGCGCAACGTCGCCGTGACGGCCAGCACCGCGTCGGCCGCGGCCTGGACCGAGCCGAACGTGGCGACCATCGTCGACGCCGGCGGCTGCGGCGGGAGGAGCCGCAGCGTCACCTCGGTGATGACGCCGAGGGTGCCCTCGCTGCCGACGAACAGCTTGGTCAGCGACAGCCCCGCCACGTCCTTGACGCGCGGTCCGCCGAGCCGCACCGCGGTGCCGTCGGCGAGCACCACCTCGAGTCCGAGCACGTAGTCCGTGGTGACGCCGTACTTCACGCAGCACAGCCCACCGGCGTTGGTCGCCGCGTTGCCCCCGATGGTGCACATCTCGAACGACGACGGGTCGGGCGGATACCACAGCCCGTGCTCGGCCGCGGCCCGCTTGACCTCGGCGTTGAGCAGTCCCGGCTGGACGACCGCCGTGCGGGTGACCGGGTCCACGGCGACCGCCCGCATCCGCTCGGTGCTCAGCACGATCCCGCCCGGGACGCCGCCCGCCCCGCCGGACAGGCTGGTGCCCGCGCCACGCGGCACCACCGGCACCCGGTGCGTGCTCGCCCACCTCAGTGTGGCCTGCACGTCCGCCGTGCGGGTGGCCCGCACGACCGCGCGCGGCACCGCCGCGTCCGGGTCGCGGGCCCAGTCCTGCCGGTACCCGGCGAGCAGGTCCGGATCGGTGATCAGCGCGCCGTCCGGGAGCTGGTCGGCGAGTTCGGCGAGATCGGCGGGCACGGTCAGCCTGCCGGGGTGAGGTAGCGGGCGCGCAGCTTGTGCTTGACGAGTTTGCCGGTGGGCGTGCGCGGCAGGTCGTCGGAGAAGTCGATGCTGCGCGGCGCCTTGAAGTGGGAGACGCGCTCGCGGACGAAGTCGAGGAGCTCGCGCTCGACCTCGGGCCCGGGCTCGACGCCGTCGGCGAGCTGGACCACGGCCTTGACCTCCTCGCCCATCTCCTCGTTGGGGACCCCGATCACGGCGACGTCGTACACCTTGGGATGCAGGGTGAGCACGTTCTCCGACTCCTGGGGGTAGATGTTCACGCCGCCGGAGATGATGGTGAACGCCGCCCTGTCGGTGAGGTACAGGTAGCGCTCCTCGTCGAGGTATCCGATGTCGCCGCTCGTGGTCCACGTCGGATGGTCGGGATGGGTGGCCTGGCGGGTCTTCTCGGGATCGTTGTGGTACCGGAACGGATGCTCGTCCCGTTCCCACCACACGGTGCCGACCGCGCCGGTGGGTAGTTCGCGGCCCTCGTCGTCGCAGATGTGGACGATTCCCATGACCCCGTCGCGCCCGACCGACCCGGGATGCGCGAGCGCCTGCTGCGAGTCGATGAACGTGGCGCCGGCACCCTCGGTGGAGGCGTAGTACTCGTACACGACCGGACCCCACCACTCGATCATCGCGCGCTTGATCTCCGGCGGGCACGGTGCCGCCGCATGGATGGCGACCTTCAGGCTCGACACGTCGTACCTGCCGCGCACCTCCTCGGGAAGCTTGAGCATCCGCACGAACATCGTCGGGACCCACTGGCTGTGCGTGACCCGGTAACGGTCGATCAGGGCGAGTGCCTCCTCGGGCTCGAACCGGTCCATGAGGATCACGGTGCCCCCGACCGACTGGATGGTGCCGCAGAAGCGCAGGGGGGCAGCATGATAGAGGGGAGCGGGGCACAGGTAGACGGTGTCGGCGTCGAATCCGTACATCGGCGCGAACACCGCCGTGTAGGGATCCGGAACGTCCTGCACCTGGCCCTCGGGCAACTTCGGCTCGATGCCCTTGGGCCGTCCGGTCGTTCCGGACGAGTACAGCATGTCCTGGCCACGCGGCTGCGACTCGAGGGGCGAGGTGTCGAACGCCGCGAGTGCCTCGGAGTAGTCGTCGAAGCCGGGCAGCACACCGCCGTACACGAGCCGTCGGTCCACGTTCGGGTAGGCCTCGGTGCCGGTGTCGATCGCGGTGGCCGCACCGGCCGAGGCGACGAGCACCTTCGCACCGCAGTCGTTCACCACGTACGCGGCCTCGGACGGGGTCAGATGCCAGTTCACCACCGTGATGTACAGGCCGGACCGCAGCGCCGCCCAGTAGACCTCCATGACCCGCAGGTCGTTGTCGGAGATCAGCGCGATGTGATCGCCCGGCTCGAGGCCCGCGGCGCGCAGGTACTTCGCGAGGCGGACGGAGTTCTCGTCGAGCTGCCGGTAGGTGAGCGACTCCCCGGTGGCGGGCCGCACGATAGCGGGCTTGTCGGGCGTCGTGGCGACGAAGTTCCCAGGAAACATGTTCCCTGGTCTACCACAGCTGTGGCCCGGGTCACGTGAGTCGCGCGCCCGCGGTGCCGTCGCTCGACCGGACCGCCCGGCCGGGCGTACCCTCACCCGCACGTGCACGGCACCGCAACACGCGGACGGGAGGACGACGTGGCGCTCGCTCTCGAGAAGGACCGCCTGGTGTTCGAGTTCCCGGAGGTGCATCCCGCCGCCCGCATGGCCGTCTCCTTCCACCGCACCCTGCGGGTGCCGGACGACGGCAACACCTATCCGTTGCCGCCCGGCCTGGGCCGGTTCCCGCTGCGGACCGTCGCCGAACTCGACGAGGCCGCGCTGCCGTCTTCGTGGCGATCCCACGGCGGCCTCGTGATGCCGATGTGGCAGGCGGAGGCGTGCTGGCTCGGGTTCGAGTCCCGGTACCCGTTCCTGGTCAAGGTCGGCGCCGGGGACGTCGACGCGCTCACCGGCGAACCCTGGTCGCCGGAGCCGGACTTCGGACGCGAGGACTATCTCGAGGTGCCGGCGCAACCGTGGCTCGACGGCTACGTCGTGGCGCACGGCCGGGTGCGCCAGTTCGTCGCGATGCCGCTCGGGTCCGGCTACAGCCTCGAGGAGCAACTGCGGTCCGGGCCGGCGCGGGGCGGGATCCGCGTCGCGGCCCGCCCCATGCGGGCGCAGCGATGGGAGGAGCGCGCCGGATTCGACGCCCGGCGCCCGCTGCCCGCCTTCGCGCCGGCCCCGGCGATGGGACTCGGTGCCGGCGGATCCGTCGACCAGGGCGTCGCCACCCCGGTCGAGTCGCACGACGCGTGGGATCTCGACCACCGCTCCGTGGTCGAGGTGCACCTGGTGAACAGCGAGCAGTGGCGCGCGATCACGGACCAGGATCCACCGACCCGGCCCCCGGCCGCGAGCGACTACACGGCGCGCGGCTTCCCGTGGTTCGAACTCTACGACGAGACCGTCGCGCGGCAGGGGGCGGCGCCACTCGCGGACGTCGACACCGTCGCCGACGTCGGGCGCCGGCGGGGAGAGCCGTTGCCCGACAACGAGACCGTCACCGTGCCCGAACCCGTCCGGATCCGGCCGGCCCCGCGCGAGCCTGGCCGTCGCGGATGATCCGACGGTATCGTCTGTCGACATGGGGCGGATCACCCAGCGTGTCGAACCGGAACCGCTTGCCGACTGGCTGATCGGGCACGGTCGCGCGGCGGTCGCCTTCGACGAGGCCGGGTCGGTCACCGCGCTGCCCGCGCGGGTCCGGCGGCGCGACGGCCGGTTGTGGGTCGGTGTGCCGCGGGAATCGGTGCCGCCGTCGGCCGGACTCGATCGGGTCACCGTCCTGCTCGACGACGGCGAATTCTGGTTCGAGCTGCGGGCGGTGAACTGGCGCGGACGCCTGACGCCGGCGGACGCCCCCGACGGTCGGGAGGACCTCGCCTGGTTCGTCTTCACGCCCCGACGCGCCACCGCGTGGGACTACGCGACCCTGCACGAGGAGCGGGACTCGTGAAGGCCGACGACGCCGTCGTGCGCGACTTCCTCGACCGCGCCCGCGTCGCGCGCCTGGCGACCCGCTCACCGAAGGGCGCGGCGGCCCTGGCGCCCCTGTGGTTCGTGCAGGTCGACGGCCGGCTGTACTTCGGCACCGGGCGCGACACCGTGGCGGCGCGCAACGCCGCCGCGAATCCCGACGTCGTCGTGCTGCTCGACGACGGCGAGCGCGGACCGGTCCTGCGGTTGCGCGGCCGGGCCACCGTGCGGCCGGGGGCGCCGCCCGCGGCCGTCACGGCCCGTTTCGGGCGGAAGTACTACCTGGGCGGATGGCGCTCGGAGCTGTCGCACGCGCGGAGCTGGTTCCTGCGTACCCGGTACTACGGGCAGAGCGCGCCGGCCACGATCGTCGTCGAACCGGGAGAGGCCGAGCTGCTGCGGCGGCCCTGAGGGGTGTCCCTCACGACGGCGGTCCGGCGTTCACGGCGGCGACGTGCCGCAGCCAGTCGGCCAGCGCCTGGAACCGCTGCCGATCGGGGTGGTGGAACACCACGGTGTCGGGATCCGTCGGCGCCGGCGCACCGTCCCGCCCGCTGCCCGTCACGATCCGGAGCATGCCGTCGGTCTGCGGCAGCGCCGGACGGAACTGCACGTCGCTCACGTCCCGCAACCGGATCCTTCTGGGCGTCAACGGAACCGGTCCCAGAGCTCGTGCCACGGGACCCTCCCGCAGGATCCACAGCCGGTCGCCCTGCACGACGATCTGCCCGCCCCACCCGTGGTACCGGCGCATCGGCAGCACCGGGTCGGGCGGGTCGGCCACCGGTCCGGGCGCCAGCCGTGGCACCGTCACCGGCGGCCCGTCGAGGACGCGCTCGTCGATCTCGTCGGCCGGGGTCACCGACACCGTCACCTCGGCGGCCAGCCGGGATCCGCTCACCGCGGCCCGTGCGGCGGTGCGCAGCCCCCGCCCGGACAGGTGCGTCACGATCGGCAGCAGCCGCGCGCTGGACCGCCGGCCGAGATACCCGCACGGACGATCGTCCACCCGCACCTCCACCAGCGCGCCGTCCGCCTCGTGCAGGGTGACGAGCAGGGCGTACTTGCCGGGCGGGTCGGCGTAGGGGTGCAGCAGGTCGAAGTGCTGTTCCTCCCCGGTGACCTGCAGGGTGCGACCCGAGGGCAGCAGCGTGTAGGGCACGTCCGGCGGATCGTTGCGGGGCACCAGCCGGGCCGGGGCGCCGAGGCTGACCGTGACGCGCGCGATGATGCGCCCGCTGCGGCCGGGGTCGTCGTTGTAGGTGCCCGCGTCCGCGGCCCAGATGCGGCCCGGCACGGTCGGCAGGTACCCGCCGGCGACGACGCGGCGCAGCACCGGCCCGTAGCGCAGCGCGTCGCCGTCGCCGAGGATCCCGACCGTCAGCCCGTCCGCGCGCACGCTGACGCCGTGCGTCTCCGGCAGCAGGGACACGTCCCTGCGGATCTCGGCGCCGGCCGGGTCGAACGCCGCACCGAGGGTCCGCACGATGTGCTCGGTCCAGGCGAACTCGCCCTCGATCTCGGTGTCGAACCGGTCCGGTCGGCACCCCCACAGTCGATACGGAACCAACTTGTCGCTCAACCGAACTCCACGCCCTGCGCCAGGGGGAGATCGCCGGAGAAGTTGACGGTGTTCGTGGCGCGGCGCATGTACGCCTTCCACGAGTCCGAACCCGACTCGCGTCCGCCGCCGGTCTCCTTCTCGCCGCCGAACGCGCCCCCGATCTCGGCGCCGGAGGTGCCGATGTTGACGTTGGCGATGCCGCAGTCCGAGGCGGCGAGGAAACGCTCGGCCTCACGCTGGTCGGTGGTGAAGATCGACGACGACAGCCCTTGGGGCACCCCGTTGTGCAGGGCGATCGCCTCGTCGAAGTCGTCGTAGGTCAGCACGTAGAGGATCGGAGCGAACGTCTCCTCGCGCACCACGTCCGTCTGCGCCGGCATCCGCACGACCGCGGGCCGGACGTACACCCCGTCGCCGGGGACCTCGACCGGATCGCCGCCCGTGACGAGAATGCCGCCGTCGAGCTCGGCGCGCTCGAGCGCCGCCCGCATCGCGGCGTGGGCACGGCCGTCGATCAGCGGGCCCACGAGCACCCCCTCGCCGAACGGATCACCCACCCGCAGTCCCGAATACGCCTTGGCGATCCGCTCGGTCAGTTCGTCGACGACCGAGCGATGGGCGATGAGCCGTCGCAGGGTGGTGCAGCGCTGACCGGTGGTGCCGGCCGCGGCGAACACCACGGCCCGCACGGCGAGGTCGAGGTCGGCGGAAGGGCCGACGATCGCACCGTTGTTGCCGCCGAGTTCGAGCAGGCAGCGCCCGAACCGCGCCGCCACCCGGGGCGCGACGATGCGGCCCATCCGGATCGAGCCCGTTGCGCTGACCAGCGCGACGCGGGGGTCGTCGACCAGCGCCTCACCGACGGCGGCGTCGCCGACGAGGACGTGGTGCAGGCCGCCGGGGGCGCCCACGTCGCGTGCGGCCCGTTCGAGCAGGGCGTGGCAGGCCGACGCGGTGAGCGGCGTCTTCTCCGACGGCTTCCACACCACCGGATCGCCGCACACCAGCGCGATCGCGGTGTTCCAGGACCACACGGCGACGGGGAAGTTGAACGCCGAGATCACCGCGACCACCCCCAGCGGATGCCACGTTTCCATCAGGCGGTGGCCGGGTCGCTCCGACGGCATGGTGTGGCCGTAGAGTTGGCGCGCGAGGCCCACCGCGAATTCGCAGATGTCGATCATCTCCTGCACCTCGCCGAGCGCCTCGGAAGGGATCTTCCCGGCCTCGAGCGTGACGAGTTCGGCGAGATCGGACTTGTGCTCGCCGAGCAGTTCCCCGAGCCTGCGGACCAGCCGTCCTCGCACCGGCGCAGGAACCTGCCGCCAGCGTTCGAAGGCCGTGCTCGCCGCGGTGACCGCGGCATCGACATCCTCCGCGCGTGCCGGGTGCAGGCGCGCGAGCTCCGAACCGTCGATCGGGCTGGTGACCGGGTGCGGGCCGTCGAGCGCGGGCGCGCCCGCCCCGCAGCGGCGCAGCGCGGCCACGGCGCGATCGTGGAGATTGCCAGTCGGATTCATCGTCGATGTCCTTTCCGGGTCGGTTAGCCTGCGCTGATGGCGGAAAACTCGAAGGAGTCCCTGGACGAGATCGACCGGCTGCTCATGCGCGAACTGGTGGTGGACGGCCGGGCGACGCTGGCCACGCTCGCCGAGAAGGCCGGGTTGTCGATCTCCGCGGTGCAGTCCCGGGTCCGCCGCCTCGAAGCCCGGCACGTGATCCGCGGATACACGGCGAAGGTAGATCCCGAGGCGCTCGGGCTGATGCTGTCGGCGTTCGTCGCGATCACTCCTCTCGACCCGTCCCAGCCGGACGACGCGCCGGCGCGGTTGCGGCACATCGACGCCATCGAATCCTGCCACTCCGTGGCCGGGGACGAGAGCTACATCCTGCTCGTGCGCGTCGCCTCACCGCGGGCACTCGAACAACTCCTCCAGGAGATCCGCGCGACGGCGAATGTAGCCACCCGCAGCACGGTCATCCTCCAAACATTTTACGAACGATAGCGTTGCTGTGGATCGATCTTCCGGCATGTAACCGTTATGAGAAAAAAATTTGACGTACCCTCGTGGCATGAGCACTGCATTCCGACACCCGGACGGTGCCCGCGAGCTGCCCCCGAGCCGGGTACATGCCGTTCTGCGCGAACATCTGCTGGTGGACGGGTTCGATCTCGTCCTCGACCTCGACCGATCACGGGGGGTGCGGCTCGTCGACCAACGGGACGGCACGGCCTACCTCGACATGTTCGGGTTCTTCGCGTCCTCCGCGCTCGGGATGAACCACCCCGACATCGTCGACGACCCGGCGTTCACCACCGAACTCGCCGCGGCCGCCGCGAACAAGCCGAGCAACTCCGACATCTACACCGTGGCGATGGCCCGGTTCGTCGACACCTTTGCCCGGGTGCTCGGCGACCCGGCCCTGCCGCACCTGTTCTTCGTCGACGGTGGCGGACTCGCGGTGGAGAACGCACTCAAGGCGGCCTTCGACTGGAAGAGCCGGCTCAACGAGGCTCGCGGACTCGGCTCCGACCTCGGGGGCAGCGTTCTCCACCTCTCCGAGGCGTTCCACGGCCGCACCGGTTACACGATGTCCCTCACCAACACGGACCCGGTGAAGACGGCCCGGTACCCCGAGTTCCGCTGGCCGCGCATCGACGCGCCCTACCTGGCCGCCGACCGCGACGTCGAGGCCGCCGAGGCGCACGCACTGCAGCAGGCGCACCGGGCGTTCGCCGAGAACCCGCACGACATCGCGTGTTTCATCGCCGAACCCATCCAGGGCGAGGGCGGCGACCACCACTTCCGGCCCGAGTTCTTCCAGGCCATGGCCGAACTGTGCCGCCGGCACGATGCGCTGCTGATCTTCGACGAGGTGCAGACCGGCGTCGGGCTGACCGGAAGCACATGGGCGTACCAGCAGTTCGGCGTCACCCCCGACATCGTCGCCTTCGGGAAGAAGACCCAGGTCTGCGGCATCATGGCCGGCGGCCGGATCGACGAGATCCCCGACAACGTCTTCGCGGTCTCGTCGCGCCTGAACTCCACCTGGGGCGGCAACCTGACCGACATGGTCCGTGCCCGGCGCATTCTCGAGGTGATCGAGCGGGACCGGCTCGTCGACCGAGCGCGGATGACCGGGGCACATCTGCTGTCCGGGCTGAAGCAGCTCGCCGTCCGCCACCGGCTGGTCGGCGAGCCCCGAGGGCGCGGCCTGATGTGTGCGTTCACCCTGCCCACACCGGCGGTGCGCGACGCCGTGCTCACCCACCTGCGGGTCGACGAGCACGTGCTGATGATCGGCACCGGGCAGCGCGGCATCCGGTTCCGGCCGCCGCTGACGGTCACCACCGCCGAACTGGACGAGGCACTCGACGCCCTGGATCGGGTCCTGGGGACGATCGCGCGGACCTGACGGCCCCCTCGGAGTCGCCGCGGGGCGGCGGAGGTGACCCGCGCGGTGTGCGATCGCGAACCGTCCACCGGGTGTTCCGGTCAGGACCCGGCGTCGACGCGGAACGGCAGGGTGACGTCGACGGTCGTGCCGCCGCCCTCGGGGCTGTCGAGGACGAACTCGCCGCCGAGCGCGGCCGTCCGATCGCGCAGCCCGTCGAGCCCCCCGCCGGGCGTCGGCCGCGCGCCACCGCACCCGTTGTCCCCGATCGTCATACGCAGCATGTCGCCCGTCCGGTGCAGGCCGATCCGGACGACGGTGGCCCCGGAGTGCTTACCGGCGTTGGTGACGGCCTCCGCGCCGATGAGGTACGCGGCGAGTTCGACGGGGGCCGAGGGGCGTTCGCCGAGCGCGTCGTCGATGTCCACGGGCACGGGTGCCCGCTCGGCCAGTGAGCGCAGCGCCGCCGCGAGTCCGCGCTCGGTGAGCACCGCCGGATACACGCCTCTGGCGAGCTCTCGCAGTTCCCGCAGCGCGACGTCGAGTTCGGCGGCACCGTCCGCGAGCAGCCGCCGCAGGGTCGGCTCGTCCCCGGCACGCTGTGCACGGCGCAGCAGCAGCGACGCGGCGACGAGACGCTGCTGCGCACCGTCGTGCAGGTCGCGCTCGAGGCGCCGGCGCTGGACGTCACCGGCCGTGACGATCCGTTCGCGGGAGCGCCGCACCTCGTCGAGCCGGAGCTGCAGGTCCGCGTGCAGCCGCTCGTGCTCGAGGGCCAGGCCGGTGGCGCTGCGGACCGCGGCGAGCAGCTCGGGTTGCGTCTCGAGCGACGGGTCGTACACCAGCGCGCCGACCGGTGTGCCGGCGCGCTCGAGGACGGTCGCCGCCCGGGGATCCGAGCGGCGGGGCAGAGCACGCACCGCACCGTCCGGATCGACGTACGCCGCCCGCTCCGGGACGTACGTCCACAGCACCAGGCTCGGGTCGTGCACGGCGCGTCGGAGCGCGTCGACGAACCCGGCACCGAGCGGCGCGGTGCCGATCTCGACCATCGCGTCGCTGACCGCAGCTCGGGCGAGCCGGTACCGGAGTAGGCCGATCGCGACCGCGAGCGGGAACAACGCCGTGGCCGGGTAGCGCAGGTTGAGCACCCAGGTCGGGGGCGACCAGGGCAGGTTCACCGCGCTGGAGAGCACGGCGAGTGTGATCACCGCCGAGAGGCCGTATGCGACCCCGAGCGGTGCGAATCCCGACCGGTACGCGGGCGACCCCGAACGCCAGCGCACGATCACCACCACCACGAGCGTCACCACGATCAGGAACGCGCAGAACCCGACGACGAGCTGCACGGTCCGCGCGAGGGACGGATCATCGCGCAGGAGAAGTAGATTCGTCGATGTCGACGGGGATGCCGCGGGTGCGGTCCGCGGATCGAAGAACAGCCACTCGGCCACGATGCCGACGGTGGCGAGGATCCAGGCGGCTCCGACGAACAGGCGTTGCCACGGTCGTTCCAGCCGACCGGTCGGGAATCCCACGAGGGCCTGGAGCAGGACGGGTAGGTACAGGTTCGTCGCCACCGCGCCGACGGTGAAGGCCACGGGTTCGCCGGAGCGCCGCAGACCGCCGAGGAACCACAGCAGGCCGGCCATGAGGATGAGAGGACCGGTCAGGTCGTGCGGGCGGGTGTTCCATGCGATCGCCCCGGCCACGACGAACGCCACACCGGCGCCGAGGAACAGCCCCAGTTCGGTCGGCCCGAACACCGGGAGGAACGGGCCCTCGGCGGCGGCGAAGGACTCGCGCGGCCCGAGCAGGAGCGTGCGCGCCGGATCCCGCAGTCCCGTCGGCGACCGGTCCACCGTCGCGGCGATCGTCGCGACCAGCACCACAGTGACCACGACGAGCAGCTGGATCACTCGTTGCCGCACCCCGGCCTCCTCCCGGACCGTCTCAGTCTCCTCCCGCGTCGGCGTGGGCACCACCGTGCTGGCACGGGACGCCTCCGGTGTCACCACGGTGCCGGAATCCGGTGTCACCACGGATCCGCCGACCGTCTCGGCTGCCGGCGCAGCCGGCATGAGTGCGACTGCCGGCGCAGCCGGCATGAGTGCGGCTGCCGGCGCAAGCCGGTACCCGTGTCGATCGATCGGTCGACGAGGGGGCACACACGGACACCGTCACCGGGCTGCCGGAGTTCCCCGGCCGCGCGACGCCGGTGGCACGGTCACGACAGCGTGAACCCACCCCGTTAGGGTGGGCCCATGTCGGACTCCGCCGCCGGTAGCCCTGCCCGAACGCCGGGGCCCGGGCTCGAACCGAAGTCGATCCCCAACCTGCGCGACCTCGGCGGGTGGACCACCGGGGACGGCGCGTCGGTGCGCTGGGGCGTGGTGTACCGCTCGACCGACCTGAGCCGGGTCACCGACGCGGATGCGCGCGCACTCGAAGGACTGGGGCTGACGACGGTCGTGGATCTGCGAACGGCCGCG
Organism: Rhodococcus sp. DMF-1; assembly: GCF_021441945.1. NCBI lineage: Bacteria > Bacillati > Actinomycetota > Actinomycetes > Mycobacteriales > Nocardiaceae > Rhodococcus > Rhodococcus sp. DMF-1. The sequence continues at coordinate 2,460,392 of NZ_CP090442.1, read as the reverse complement.
GAACGGGAGGCGGCGCCCGACCGGGTGCCGGCCGGCGTCCGGCATGTGCCGCTCGACGTGCTCGCCGATCGTGAGCACGGTTCGATCGCCGCACACATGAAGGAGTTGCTGACCGACGCCGCGTTCGCCCGGGAGGTTCTCGGGGACGGCCGTGGCGCCGAGTACCTGCGGGGCAGCTATCGCGACTTCGTGCTGCTGCCGAGCGCCCGGGCGGCGTACCGGACGCTGCTGCGCTCGCTGCTCGTCGAGGACGGGACCCCGGTTCTCGTGCACTGCACCACCGGCAAGGACCGCACCGGCTGGGCCGCAGCCGTGCTGCTGCTGGCGCTCGGTGTGGATCGCGACTCGGTGTTCGAGGACTACCTGCGGACCAACGAGATGCTGCTGCCGGCGTTCGAACCGATTCTCGCCGCGCTCACCGCGAAGGGAGTCGAGCGTGCGGACCTCGAATCCGTTCTCGGCGTCCGCGCCGAGTACCTCGAGGTGGCGTTCGCGACGGCCGAGGACGAATTCGGGTCGTTCGACCGGTACCTCGACGACGGATTGGGGCTCACGACCGCCGATCGGGACCGACTCGGGCAGGCTCTGCTCGGGTGAGATCCGGACCGACGCTACCGCGCGACCCGGATCATCCGACGCGACCGTCCCACTCGCGCACCAGCCTCGCCGGCGCCGTGACCCGGAACGACATGTCGAGCAACTCGGCGATCTCGTCCCAGTCGACGTCGGCCCGCTCCAGATCGAACCCGATCCACCCCGACGGACCGAGGTACGCCGGGTCGTAGGTGTGGGGCTGCCCGAGCAGGGCCTCGCGCTCGGCGGCGTCCGGTTTGACGATCAGCGATCGCGGGAACTGCACGCCCGTGGCCTTGACGGACCCGCCGTACACGGCGAACGCAGTCCTCGTGTAGAAGAACGGCCTGCCGTGCGAGATCTTCTCGGCGGCACCCGGAAAGGTCAGCGCCAGCCCACGTATCCGTGTCAGCAGCGGATCGGCCTCGTCGAACATGACGGGATGCGGCATGCGCGCAGCGTACCGTCCGGCGGCGACACCACGACCGGCGTCCGTTCTCGCTGTTCGCGACGTCCCGGGCGGCGGGGAAGTCGTCCCGGCGGTCGCGGGCGCCTACGTCCGTGCGCGGGAACGACGACGCACCGCGGCGTACAGCGCGATGCCGAGCAGCGCCCCGGCCAGGTCCGCGCACCAGTCCCACACCGACCCCGACCGGCGCACCGCGACGGCGGCCTGGAGGACCTCGGTGAGCGCCGCGTACACGGCGAGCCAGGCGACGGTCGCGGCGGGCGGGATCCGGGCGAAGCGGGAGGCGTACGCGAGCACCGCGAACATCAGCGCGTGCGTGATCTTGTCGGCGTGCGGGAAGCCGGACGGGGTCGTATCGCCCGGCAGCATGAGCAGCACGGTGACGACCACGAGCGTGAGCGTCACCGGCGCGAACCGGGCGGTCATGGACGTTCGGTGACCGTCATGCCCCAGGCGCCCTCGGCGAACCGTCGCACGGCCGCCGAACCCGCGGCCAGGGCGGCGGAGCCGCCGGGTTCGGCGGTGCCGGTCAGCGTCCCGTCGGGACGCAGTTGGACGGTGGCTTCGACGGCGGCGGTCGTCGCCTCCCGGACCGACCAGTGGTAGCCGGTGTCCGCGGCCCACGCCTCGGGGTCCTCGGCGAGCAGATACCAGTTGCCCGCGTTGATCTCGACGGGCTCCACTCAGCAGCCACCCTTCGTGCCCTTGGTCGCGGAGAACAGGATTCCCGCGACCGGGATCAGCAGGAACCACAGCCAGTTGTCGAAGGCGAAGAACAGCACCAGCGCGACGAACGGGACCAGCGCCATGGCGGTGGTGCGCCACTTCTCCCACTGCTCGGCCTTCGCGGTGTCCTGTACCGGCGCAGGCGTGTTCGGGGTCGCGGGGGGCAGGTCGGTGAACAGGGTGTCGAGCTCGGCGCGGGTGGTGGCCGCTGCCGCCTTCGCGCTGCGCTCGTCGAATTCGGCGAGGGTGAGCCGGCCGGCACCGAAGTGCTCACCGAGCAGGTTCAGTGCCTGTTCGCGTTCGACGGTGCCGATACGGACCTCGGGGGAGTCGGCCATGGGTCCACACTAATGTGTCGTCAGCGACCGGTCCCGCCGGTGCCGGTCCGGAATGCTCTGGAGATGATCAGGATCAGCGCGACCGCGGAGATCAGCAGCGCCACCGGATGCCGCAGTACCAGGGCCGGGGCGACGGCGAACATGCTCATCGCCAGCAGCCACACCACGTCGGGAATGTCGCGGGGGGCGGGCGGTTGCGGTTCCCGGGGGGCGGGGGCCGGAGCGACATCGCGCAGGAAGGCCGGCTCGGCCGGACGTGGCCGCCCGCCGCGGGCGCGGACGGCGAGGACGGCGACGGTGGTGGCGGCGGCGCCCGCGCCCGTCATGATCCACACGCCCGGTTCCAGGAGTGCGTGGAGCGCGAACAGTCCGAGCACCACGACCGGGACCAGGAACCACCACCCGCGCCGACGTCCGTCGGTCCGGCCGGTCAGGGGAGGCAGGTCGGTGAACAGGAGTGCGAGGTCGCGGCGGGTGGTGGCGGCGGCGATGCGACCGCTGCGGTCCTCGAATTCGGCGAGGGTGAGCCGGCCGGCACCGAAGTGCTCGCCGAGCAGGACCTGAGCTTGCTCGCGCTCGACCGTGCCGACACGGATTTCCGGTGAATCGGCCATGTCACCACCCTAGACCCGGGACGGCCGACGGCGCGCCCCGGAATCCGAGGATTCCGGGGGCGCGCCGTCGGACGCGGGACTACTTGAGCTCGGCGAGCACCGTGCCCTGGGTGATGGCGGCGCCCGGCTCGACCGCCAGGCCCGTGACGACACCGGCCTTGTGCGCGTTGACCGGGTTCTCCATCTTCATGGCCTCGAGCACCACGATCAGGTCGCCCTCGGCGACCTCCTGGCCCTCGGAGACCGCGACCTTGACGACGGTGCCCTGCATCGGCGCGGTGACCGCGTCACCGGAGGCCTTGCCGCCGTGGGCGCCGCCGCGCTTGCGCGGCTTCGGCTTCTTGCGCAGCGCCCCGCCGGCCGCAGCGCCACCGGCGCCGAGGGTGAACTGACCGGGCAGCGACACCTCGACGCGACGGCCGCCGACCTCGACGACGACGTTCTGCCGCGGCAGGGCCTCGTCCTCGTCCTCGGTCGCGGCCGCACCGCCGGTGTACGGCTCGACGGTGTTCTCCCACTCGGTTTCGATCCACTTGGTGTAGACGTCGAACTTCTCGCCGTCCCCGACGAACGCGGGGTGCTCGACGATGTGCCGGTGGAACGGGATCACGGTGGCCAGGCCGTCGACCTCGAACTCGGCCAGGGCGCGGCGGGCGCGCTCGAGCGCCTGCTGCCGGGTCTCGCCCGTGACGATCAGCTTGGCGAGCATCGAGTCGAACTGCCCGCCGATGACGTCGCCCTGCACCACGCCGGAGTCGACGCGCACACCCGGGCCCGAGGGCTCGCGGTACACGCTGATCGGGCCGGGGGCCGGCAGGAAGCCGCGGCCGGCGTCCTCGCCGTTGATGCGGAACTCGAACGCGTGCCCGCGCGGGGTCGGGTCCTCGGTGATCTCGAGCTTCTCGCCGTTGGCGATGCGGAACTGCTGGCGCACCAGGTCGATGCCCGCGGTCTCCTCGGTGACCGGGTGCTCGACCTGCAGGCGGGTGTTGACCTCGAGGAAGGAGACGGTGTCGCCCTGGACCAGGTACTCGACCGTGCCGGCGCCGTAGTAGCCGGCCTCGCGGCAGATGGCCTTGGCGGACTCGTGGATGCGGCGGCGCTGCTCGTCGGTCAGGAACGGCGCGGGGGCCTCCTCGACGAGCTTCTGGAAGCGGCGCTGCAGCGAGCAGTCGCGGGTGCCGGCGACGATGACGTTGCCGTGCTGGTCGGCGATGACCTGCGCCTCGACGTGGCGGGCCTTGTCGAGGTACTGCTCGACGAAGCACTCGCCGCGGCCGAAGGCGGCGACGGCCTCGCGGGTCGCGGACTCGAACAGCTCGGGGATCTCCTCGATGGAGTGCGCGACCTTCATGCCGCGGCCGCCACCGCCGAAGGCCGCCTTGATCGCGACCGGCACGCCGTACTCCTTCGCGAACTCCACGACCTCGTCGGCATTGGCGACGGGGTCCTTGGTGCCCGCGGCCATCGGGGCCTGGGCGCGCTCGGCGATGTGCCGTGCGGTGACCTTGTCGCCGAGGTCGCGGATGGCCTGCGGGGAGGGGCCGATCCAGATCAGGCCGGCGTCGATCACGGCCTGGGCGAAGTCGGCGTTCTCGGACAGGAAGCCGTAGCCGGGGTGGATCGCGTCGGCGCCGGACTTGCGGGCGGCGTCGAGGATCTTGTCGAACACCAGGTAGGACTCGGCGGAGGTCTGGCCACCGAGCGCGAATGCCTCGTCGGCGAGCTTCACGAACTGGGCGTCGGCGTCGGGTTCTGCGTAGACGGCCACGCTCCCGTAACCGGCGTCCTTGGCGGCTCGGATGACCCGCACAGCGATCTCGCCGCGGTTGGCGACGAGCACCTTCGTGATGTGCGCGCTGGCATGACTGGGCACGGAGCCTCCTGTTGATCGATCGTTAGGTTATTGCCGTCTCTGGGAGTGTAGGCGCCAATCCGATAGACGATGTAACCGGATAGCCACTACACCCTACGGGTCGCCCGGAACCCGGCAACGTTACCGGTCGGTAGTCGGATCGCCCCGGTTCGCGGGTTCCGGCGTGTCCCACGCGCGACCCTCGCTCACCTCGTGCATCAATTCTCGGACCCGCTCGACGAACGGCGGCACGTTGGCCGCGGCGGTCGGCGTGTCGGGAAACCGGCCCGCCAGGTTCACGCCCTTCGGGCTGCGGTTGAACCACAGGAACACGTCGTGCGTGTAGCTGCGGCTGCGCAGTGTCCGGGCGTTCCACTGCGGCCACTGCGCGGCCATGGGGACGAAGCGAACGTCCATGTACGACACCAGGAATCGCGGTCGCATGGGTATCCCCAGCAGTTCGCCGACGAGGTCGAACGGGACCCGGGCGCTCGCCCGGGTGCGGCGCAGTTCGGCACCGGCGCGCGCCACGAGCGTCGCGAAGTCCGCGGTCCCGGTCGTGTCGATCTCGACCGGACGCAGCCCCACGAACCAGCCGAGGGCTCCGGCCCACATCGGGCCGCTGCGGGTGTGGGCGGGCGCGATCGTCCGGAACAGTTCGATCCCCGCGAGTTCGACCGCGGCCCGGGCGAGACACGCCAGCGTGCCGGCGAAGAATCCGTGCCCGGCCTCCCGGCAGCGGGCGGCGAACCGGTTGGCCCGTTCGTCGTCGAGCATCCGCACGGACAGCCGACGCTGCGGCGACCCGTCGACGGGCCGGGGGCCGAGGGGCAACGGGAACTCGGGCATGCCGCCGCCGGCGGTCAGGGCGTCTCGCCAGATCCGCACGGCCTCGTGGTCGCCGGCCAGGTCGGCGGCGTCCGTCCGTTCCGCGGCACCGAAGTCGATGTAGCTGCCCACGGGGAACAATCCGGCCGGCCGGCCGGATCGCTCCTGCTCGTACAGGGCGGTGATCTCGTGGGCGACCAGGACGACCGAGTAGGCGTCGGCCACGGCAGGGTCGGCGGCGAAGAATACCGTGAACGACGAGCCGGACGCGTCCGCGTCCTCGGGTTCGAGGGTGGCGAAGACGTACGCCTGCCACGTGTGCGGTTCGGTGCAGTCGGCGAGCAGTTGCTCGAGGTGCTCGCGGATGTCGTCCGGAGCGGAGGGCAGGTGTCGGACGTACCGGACCGACACCGCACCGGCGGGCGCGGTGCGCCGGTGCGCGCCGGCGGCCGCGTCGCCGCCCAGGGCGACGTGGCTGCGCAGCGGTTCGTGGCGGTCGATCCAGCGTTCGAGGGCCCGCCGGAACGGTTCCTGTTCGAGATGCCCGCGGACCTCGAAGGCGGTACCCAGCCACGCATCCGGAACGTCGCCGTATCGGCTGCCCGCGGTGCGGCGCAGATGCGCCTCGTGGACGTACGACACCGGCCGCGGATCGGTCGTCCAGGCATCCTCCGCGGCGCACGGCAGCCATTCGGTCAGCACACCCGCCGGGATCGGGTAGTCCGCCAGCTCGGTGAACTCCATGACATCTCAGGTGCGCAGATGCCGCTTGATGCGCGCCAGCATTGCGCTCATCCCTCGCAGGCGCAGCGGGCTGACAGCTTCGGCCAGGCCGAGGGCCGAGTAGAAGTCGTCGGGGACCTCGAGGATCTGTTCGGCACTGAGGCCGTCGAGCCCCTGATGCAGGATGGACGCGAAGCCGCGGGTGGTCGGGGCCTCGGGGGGCGCGCTGAAGTGCAGCCGCACATGCTCACGGTCGGCCGTGTCGACCGACAGGAACAGCGGTGACTGGCACTCGGGCACCGGCTCCATCGCCGCCTCCTCGAGTTCGGCGGGAATCGGCGGAAGTTCCCGGCTGAACTCGAGCAGCAGCTGCAGCTTGTCCTGGCCGTCGACCGCGGCGAAGTCGTCGACGATCTCGGCGAGAGGTGCGGGCAGGGTCACCGGGCCGGCACCTCCCCGGGCTCCTCGCCCTTGACGATCGGCACCCGTACCGCATTGCCCCACTCGGTCCACGACCCGTCGTAGTTGCGGACGTGCTCGTAGCCGAGGAGATGGGTCAGCACGAACCACGTGTGGCTCGACCGTTCGCCGATGCGGCAGTACGCGACGACGTCGGCGTCCCGCGGGATGTCGGCGTAGATCTCCTCGAGCTCGGTGCGCGACCGGAACCGGCTGTCCGGTGCCGCTGCCCGCGCCCACGGAATGGACACCGCGGTGGGGATGTGCCCGCCGCGCAGCGCACCTTCCTCGGGGTAGTCCGGCATGTGGGTGCGCTCGCCCGTGTACTCCTGCGGGGAGCGCACGTCCACGAGCGGTCCCTTGCCGAGGTGGTCAAGGACGTCGTCCTTGAACGCCCGGATCGCGGCGTCGTTCCGCTCGACCACCGGGTAGCCGCTGGTGGTGCTCACCGGGATGTCGAGGGTGGTGTCGCGGTTCTCGGCGATCCAGGCGTCGCGGCCGCCGTCGAGCAGGCGCACGTCCTCGTGACCGAACAGCGTGAACACCCACAGCGCGTAGGCGGCCCACCAGTTCGACTTGTCGCCGTAGATGACGACCGTGTCGGTGCGGCGGATGCCCTTGCGGTCCATCAGGGCGGCGAACTGGGCGCCGTCGATGTAGTCGCGGGTGACCGGGTCGTTGAGGTCGAGATGCCAGTCGATCTTCACGGCGCCGGGGATGTGGCCGACGTCGTACAGCAGCACATCCTCATCCGATTCGACGACCTTCACCTCGGGTGCGCCCAGGTGGGCGGACAGCCACTCCGTCGACACTAGGCGGGTCGGATCGGCGTAGGCGGCGAAGGACGGGTTGGCGTCGGGCGCGACGGGCACAGGTGGCTCCTGAGGCAGTGGTGACAGTTCGGTGATCGACAATCCGGTGACGACGTGCGCCGTCGATTCTAGGCGGTACCGTCGGGCAACGTGCTGTGCTCCCCGTCCGCCCCGACGGACCTCGCGACCCGCGCCGACATCGATCGGCTGCTGCGCCGGTTCTACGAGCGCGCGCTGGTCGATCCCGTGCTCGAGGCGCCGTTCTCGACCCTCGCCGTGATCGGCCTCGACGACCATCTCCCGACGATCGGGGACTTCTGGGAGCAGGTGCTGCTGCGCACCGGCCGCTACCGCGGCGCCCTGGTGCCGGTGCATGCCGCGCTGCACCGCCAGTACGGGCTCGACGCGGCCCGATTCGACCGCTGGGTGCGGCTGTGGAACGAGGCCGTCGACGAGTTGTTCGCCGGGACGAACGCCGACCGCGCCAAGGCGAAGGCGGCGTCGATCGCGGCGGCGCTCAGCGCGCGGCTGGATCGAGCATCGTCAGCATGAGCCGCGACGGCTCGACTGCTCGTACCGCGTGCGGCAGGCGGGTGGTCATGTGCACCACCCCGCCCGGCTCGAGGTCGACGGTGCGCCCGTCGGCGGTCACCTGCAGGTGGCCGGTGAGGGCCTGCAGCAGGACCGGAAACGCGGCCGTGTGCTCGCGCAGTTCCTGCCCGGCGTCGAAGGCGAAGACCACGACGCGGGCACCCTCGGCGACGAGGACGCGCTGCGGGCGCGGTCGGTCCGGGTAGGGCTCGACGGCGTCGCGGACGTCGGCGAGGTGCGACAGGGCGGGGGCGGCGGGTTCGGGCTGCGGCGCGGCGGGGCTCACGACCGCAGGCTACCGCGGCTTCGTCGCGACGATCGCCCTACCGCGGCTTCGTCGCGACGATCGCCCTACCGCGGCTTCGCCGCGACGATCGCCCTACCGCGGCTTCGCCGCGACGATCGCCCTACCGCGGCTTCGCCGCGACGATCGCCACGGCCGCGATCGACTTGCGGTACGTCGTGAACGTCGCGCGCATGCCCAGCACCCGCTTGCGGGCGTCGCCGTCGCGCAGCACGTTGCGTACGAAGCGCAGGGTGCCGAGGACGCCCTCGTCGGCGACGAACCGCGCGGGCCGCAGCAACGCCATCGGGGCGAGCCGCACGACGTCGACGCGCAGGCCGGCGTCGGTGAGCAGGGACCGCCACTCGGCGACGGTGAGCGGACGGGCGTTGACCTTGATGGAGCGGGCCAGGCCCTGCCGGATCTCGGTCTTCACCGCGTCGTCGAGCTCGTCGGGCACGAGGGCGAGCTCGTGGATCGCGTACCGGCCACCGGGGCGCAGCGTGCGCACGGCCTCGGCGACGATGCGTGCCTTGGCGGCGTCGGTCTGCATGGTGAGCATCGCTTCGCCGACGACGACGTCGGCGTCCGCATCGGGAAGGCCGGTGGCCGCGGCGTCCGCGACGACGCAGCGACCGCGGTCGCCGATCGCGTCGCGGGTCAGCGCCGCGGCGGTCTCGTCGTGCTCGACGCCGGTGTACGAGAGCGGCGCCGAAGCCAGGATCTCCCGCGCGGTCCGACCGAGGCCGGGGGCGAGTTCGACGACGTCGCTGCCTTCGATGCCCGCGTCGGCGAGCAGGCGCGTGGTCATCCCCGCGCCGCCGGGACGCAGCACGCGCTTGCCGAGGCGAGCGAGCAGCCAGTGGCCGGGCAGGTGGGCGGAGTCGCGCTCGGACATGGGCAGGGCATGGGGATCGCTCATGCCTCGATGTTAAGGGAAGGCAATCCTAAATAGAAGGGGCCTCGGCGGTGTTCGACGCCCAGAGCCGCGCCACCGACACGCCCACCTCGGCGAGCAGTCGTCGCACCAGCGGCAGGCCGATCCCGATCACCGAGGACGGGTCGCCCTCGACGCGCTCGACGAACCACCCGCCGAGGCTGTCGAGCGTGAACGCCCCCGCCACCTGCAGCGGCTCGCCGCTGGCCAGGTAGGCCTCGAGGTCGGCGTCGGTGGGGCGGCCGAAGTGGACGGTGGTGCTGCTGTGGCCGGCGGCGCGGGCGACGACCTCGCCGCCGCCCAGGCACAGGACGCTGTGGCCGGTGAGCAGGTCGGCGCTGCGGCCCGCCATCGCCCGCCAGCGCTCGCGGGCGACCTCCACCGTGCCCGGCTTGCCCTGGAGCTGCCCGTCGACCAGCAGCATCGAGTCGCAGCCCACGACGAGGGTGTCGTCACCGAGACCGTCGCGCACGAGGGCCGGCACGACGTCCGCCGCCTTCGCCCTCGCGAGCTCGGTGACCACCAGTTCGGGTGCCGCGCCGGGACCGAGCTCGGCGATCAGTGCATCCTCGTCCACCGCCGAGACCCGCACGATCGGGTCGACGCCGGCCGCGCGCAGCACGGACAGCCGGGCCGGGGACGCCGACGCGAGCACCAGCCTGGCCACGATCAGCCCAGGTTCGGGTACGAGTACGGCGAGAACGGCGCCGTCCGGCGGTGCATCCGCGTGGGGTCGCCCCACGTCTCGCGCGGGCGGTCGTCCTCTGCCGGGGCGGCGGATCCGGAGGCCGCGGCGAGCACCGCGACCAGCGCGGCGATCTCGACATCCGAGGGGTTGCCCTTGACGATCCGGATCGCCGCGGACGTCTCGGGGCCGGCGGTCTCGGCCGCCGGCGCCGTCGACTCGGCCGACTCTGCCGACTCGGCCGCTGCGACCTCGGTCACCTCGGTGTCGATGATGGTCTTCTCCTCAGCTACCGCAGTCACAACACACCTCCCGGGAGGTTACCGGAGGCGGCGGGCAGGGCGCGGGAGCGGGCGCGCTGCGCGTTCGAAGTCATGTCGTCCCTCTCGTGGGTCGGGGCCCGGCCGGCTCGGCGGAACCGAACCGGCCGGGATGGTCTCGGCCGAGTGGCCGTCAGAGGGGGATGTTCCCGTGCTTCTTCGGCGGCAGCGTGACCATCTTGCGCTCGAGCAGCCGCAGGGCCGCCACGATCTGCCCGCGCGTGTGCGACGGCGGGATGACCGCGTCGACGTAGCCGCGCTCGGCGGCGACGTACGGATTCACCAGGGTGTCCTCGTACTCGTTCTGCAGCTCGAGGCGCAGCGCGTCGACGTCCTCGCCGTTCTTGGCCGCTTCGAGCAGGCGCTTGCGGTAGACGAAGCCGACGGCACCGGAGGCGCCCATCACGGCGATCTGCGCGGTCGGCCACGCCAGGTTGACGTCCGCACCCATGTGCTTCGAGCCCATCACGTCGTACGCGCCGCCGTAGGCCTTGCGCGTGATGACGGTGATCTTGCCGACGGTGGCCTCGCCGTACGCGTACAGCAGCTTCGCGCCGCGGCGGATGATGCCGTTGTACTCCTGCTCGGTGCCCGGCAGGAAGCCCGGCACGTCGACGAGGGTGACGATCGGGACGTTGAACGCGTCGCAGGTGCGCACGAAGCGCGCGGCCTTCTCCGAAGCGTCGATGTCCAGGCAGCCCGCGAACTGGGTGGGCTGGTTGGCGACGATGCCGACGCTGCGGCCGTCGACGCGGCCGAAGCCGACGATGATGTTCTGGGCGCGCTCGGCCTGCACCTCGAGGAACTCGTCGTCGTCGAGCAGGCGACGGATCACCTCGTGCATGTCGTAGGGCTGGTTCGCCGAATCCGGGATCAGGGTGTCGAGCTCGAGATCCTCCTCGGTGAGCGAGTCCTCGATCGAGCCGACGATCGGGTCGGTCGGCGCCGTGCGGGGCGCGGCGGCCTGATTGTTGCTCGGCAGGTACGACAGCAGGTCCTTGACGTAGTCCAGGGCGTCCTGCTCGCCGTCGGCGACGTAGTGCGCGACCCCGGACTTGACCATGTGCGTGTGGGCGCCGCCGAGATCCTCCATGGTGACGTCCTCGCCGGTGACGGTCTTGATGACGTCGGGTCCGGTGACGAACATCTGGCTGGTCTGGTCGACCATCACCACGAAGTCGGTCAGGGCGGGGGAGTAGACGTGTCCGCCGGCGGCCGGGCCCATGATCAGCGAGATCTGCGGGATCACGCCGGAGGCCTGCACGTTGCGGTGGAAGATCTCGCCGTAGAGGCCGAGGGAGACGACGCCTTCCTGGATGCGCGCGCCGGCGCCCTCGTTGATGCCGATCAGAGGACGGCCGGTCCGCAGCGCGAGGTCCATGACCTTGACGATCTTCTCGCCGTAGACCTCGCCGAGACTGCCGCCGAACACGGTCGCGTCCTGCGAGAACACGCACACGTCGCGGCCGTCGACGGTGCCGTAGCCGGTGACGACGCCGTCGCCGACCGGCCGGTTCTCGGCCAGGCCGAAGTTGGTGCTGCGGTGGCGGGCGAGCTGGTCGAGCTCGACGAACGAGCCTTCGTCGAGCAGCGCTTCGATGCGCTCACGGGCCGTGAGCTTGCCCTTCGCGTGCACCTTCTCGACGGCGGCCGCACCGCTCGGGGCCTGCGCCTGAGCCTGGCGATTGCGCAGGTCCGCCAGCTTGCCGGCGGTCGTGTGGATATCGGGCGTGCTCGCCGCCTCGGGCGCGGACGGCTCCTGGACAGTGGTCATGGGCCATGAGCTTAGCGAGCGTCAGTCAGCGAGCGCGCACCGAGCCCCCGCTTGTGTTGAATCATTGAACTGAAGCTACCGGCGAGTACGGTTCGCCGCCCATCCTAGGCTGTGCGGATGCCCACCGAACCCGAACCGCAGCGTCCGCCCGTCGACCCCGCGCCCGCGCGAGGCGAACTCGACGTCGAACGGTTGCGCGCCGCCCTCGTGCGCGGCGCCGATCCCGACGCGTTCTACCGGCGCCTCGACGTGGTCACCGAGACCGCCTCCACCAACGCCGACCTGCTCGCTGTCGCCCGCGACCCCGGCACCGACCGCCGCGTGCTGCTCGCCGAGTTCCAGCACGGCGGCCGGGGGCGGCACTCGCGGGGATGGGCCGGCGTTCCCCGCGCTCAGGTGATCGTCTCGGTGCTGCTGCGCATGCCCGGCATCGACCTCGCCGACCTGGGCTGGCTGCCGCTGCTGGCCGGCACCGCGACCGTCGACGCGATCCGGTCGGTGACCGGGGTCGATGCCGAGCTGAAATGGCCCAACGACGTCCTCGTCGAGGGCCGGAAGGTAGCCGGAATTCTCGCCGAGGTCGCCGGAACCCATCCCGAGCCCGCCGTGGTGGTCGGGATCGGACTCAACGTCTCGCTCACCGAGGACGAGTTGCCGGTACCCACCGCGACGTCGCTCGCGCTCGCCGGGGCGACCGATCTCGATCGCACCGCACTCGCCGAGGGGCTGCTGCGCGAACTCGGCCGCCGCTGGCAGCAGTGGTACGTCGCGGGCTGGGACGTCACCGGACCGGCCGCGGCGTACCGCGAACGGTGCGGCACGCTCGGGCGCCGGGTGCGAGCGGTGCTGCCCGGCGACACAGAACTGCACGGCGTCGCGGTCGACGTCGACGAGCAGGGCCGCATCGTCATCACCCCGGACGACGGCGGCGAGCCGATCGCGGTGTCGGCCGGGGACATCACCCACCTGCGCCCGGTGCCCTGACCCGCCCTCGAGCACCCCGCATCGCGGCTGTGTCATCGTGTCCGGCATGGGATACCCGGAGGACGCCCTCGCCGCCGAGGAACGGCTGCTGCTGCACCGGCACCCGCACTGGAAGATGCTCATCGTCCCGGCGGCGATCTTCCTCCTCGCCACCGCGCTCGCCGGATTTCTGCTCGGCCTGAGCCAGGCCCGGCTCGACGGCTCCACCGCGAGCACCCTGACGATCGTGCTCGCGGTGGCGTGGGCGGCGATCGTCGCCTGGCAGTGCCTGGCGCCGCTCGTCGGCTGGCTGTCGACCCACTTCATCGTCACCGATCGACGGGTCCTCGTCCGGCAGGGCGTTCTCACCCACTCCGGCATCGACATCCCGATGGGACGCATCAGCAACGTGCAGTTCCGGCACGGCCTGCTGGACCGGATCCTGCGCACCGGCACCCTCGTCATCGTCTCCGCGGCCGACGACCCGCTCGAATTCGACGACATCCCCGACGTGCAGCGCGTGCATGCCCTGCTGTATCAGCAGGCCTTCCACGCCGACCCGGTGCGGGGCGGGGAACCGCGGACCGACGGGCCGAGCCGCAAAGCCTGGTAACGCGCCGTGCGCCCGGTGCCGATCCGTACGCTGGATCCGTGACCGCAGTCCTGCTCGCCGAAGACGACGAAGCCATCGCCGCGCCCCTGTCCCGCGCGCTGGGCCGGGAGGGGTACGACGTCACCGTCGAACAGACCGGTCCCGACGCGCTCGAACGGGCGCTGTCCGGTGAGTACGAACTGCTCATTCTCGACCTCGGACTGCCCGGCATCGACGGCCTCGAGGTGTGCCGGCAGATCCGTGCCCACCGCTCCGACCTCGCCGTCCTGATGCTCACCGCCCGCACCGACGAGGTCGACTTCGTCGTCGGTCTCGACGCCGGCGCCGACGACTACGTCGGCAAGCCCTTCCGGCTCGCCGAGCTCATGGCCCGGGTCCGGGCGCTGCTGCGCCGCCGCGGGGGTGGCGAGCCCGAGGACGTCGTCGAGGTCTCCGGGATCCGGCTCGAACGGGCGGCCCGGCGCGTGCTCGTCGACGGCTCCGAAGTCACCCTCGCCAACAAGGAATACGAACTGCTGCGGGTGCTGCTCGAACACGCCGGCCAGGTGGTCTCCCGTGACGCCATCCTGCAGGAGGTCTGGGGCGACGCCGACCTGCGGGGTTCCAAGACCCTCGACATGCACATGTCCTGGCTGCGCCGCAAGATCGGCGACGAGGGCCCGGCCGGGGAACGACGCATCGCTACCGTCCGCGGTGTCGGATTCCGGCTGAACACCGACTGACGGGGCCGGGGTGCGCAGCCGAATCCTGTTCGCGGTCCTCGCGGGCTCCCTGCTCGTGGCCCTGCTGCTCGGAGTCCCGCTCGCCTACACCGCCTGGTTGTTCGTCGAGGACACCGCACGCCGCGACCTGCAGGGCCGGCTCGAGCGCATGTCCGCGGAGGTTATCGCCCAGGAAGGCGCCGACGGCCTGGTGGTCGGGGGACTCGACACCAGTTCCCTGCGGCTCGTCGTCCCCGACGGCGGACGCCTCCTCGTCGTCTACCCGACCCCCGAGGACGCCGCGGCCCGGCTCGACATCGGTGCCGCCACGGTGCCCGACCCACTGGTCGAGTCCCTGTCGATGGGAACGTCGGGATCCCTGCGGCTCGAGGCGCCGTCCGAGGACATGCGTCTGCTGCAGCGGCAGGTTCTCGTCGGGGTGACGCTGCTCGTGCTGCTGTCCGTGGCTGTCGGTGCCGTCGTCGCCGTCGTCACCGCGCGCCGGCTGGCGGACCCCTTGCGCGACGTCGCAGCGCGGGCCCGCCGGCTGGGCGAAGGCGACTTCCGGCCCGATCCGCGCCGGCACGGCATCCCCGAACTCGACCGCGTCTCGGACGTCCTCGACGCCGCCACCGTCGAGATCGCCGGTCGCCTGCAGCGCGAGCACGCCCTCGTCGGCGACGTCTCGCACCAGCTGCGGTCCCGGCTGACCGCGGTGCGGCTGCGCCTCGACGAGCTGTCCACCCACACCGACCCGGCCGTCGTCGAGGAAGCCGAGGAAGCGATGCGCCAGGTGGACCGGCTCACCACCGCCATCGACGAACTGGTCCGCGCGTCCCGCAACAGCGGTTCCGAACTGCGCACCGAGGTGTCCGTCGTCGGGGAGCTGACGGGGGTGATCGCGGACTGGCGAGGCCCCTACAAGGAAGCGGGGCGGGAGTTGCACCTGAGCGGGGATCCGTCGCTGCGCAGCCGCGTGACCGGGTCCCGGCTGCGCGAGGCCGTCGCGGTGCTGGTCGACAACGCGCTCATGCACGGCGACGGCACGTGCACCGTGTCCGTGCGGCGGGTCTCGACCCTCGGCGGCGGATCGACGGTGTGCGTGGAGGTCACCGACGAGGGGGACGGTGTCAGCGACGAGCTGGCGCCGCACATCTTCGACCGCGGCTTCTCCGGTACCGGCTCGACCGGTGTGGGCCTGGCCCTCGCCCGGGCTCTGACCGAGGCCGACGGTGGGCGCCTGGAACTGCAGCGCCGCCGCCCCGCCCTGTTCGCACTGTTCCTCGGCTCCACCCGTGACGAGTCCACCCACACGGGGATCCGGGAACCGCGCTGAACCGTGAGTGGGGGCGGGACCGGAGTCAGCCCGGGTTCAGGAGTGTCCCAGGCCTTCCTCGGCGAGTTCCTCGTGCCCGGGAACCTCGTCCCCGTTCGGATTCATCTCCTCCGGGAACACGAAGCGGCGGAAGCACCAGAACCGGAAGACCATCTGCAGCAGATTGCCGATGATGTACGCGCTGACGAAGTCGGCGATGTTCTCGACGGTGAGGCTGACGTCCGGTACCCGCAGGTCGAACACGTAGCTCGAGATCCACAGCGGGATGAAGCTCAGGACCACGCCGATGCCGCTGACGGCGAAGAACAGCAGCGCCTCGTGGTGCCGTTCCCGGCCGCCCCGGTTCTTGAACGACCACTCCCGGTTGAGGACGTACGAGCAGATCACGGCGATCACCCCGGCGATGACCTTGGCGGTCACCGGCTTCTCCTCGAGCACCGTGAGCTTGAGGGTGTAGAAGATGACCGAGTCGACGACGAAGGTGGTGCCGCCGACGATCGCGAACTTGATCAGCTCGTGGTGCCGCAGCAACAGCCCCCGGAGAGGCTCGGGGACTCGGTTCACGGCCGCATCGACGAAAGACACCCGGACGAGTCTACGAAACCGTGGCTCGAAGACACGAACCCGCCGGTGGATTATCAGCTTTACCACAGGAACGCGGGGGTGTCGCGCGGGAGCGCGGCGCCACCCCCGTCGCCCGCTGTGACACCATGGTGAGCCGTGACCGCTACACCCCCGGACTCGGCCGCCGCGACCCCCGCCCCCGCGGCCGGCGACACCCCCTCGCACACTCCCCGCACGCTGCCCGCCGGTATGCCGGTCGTCGCGATGGTCGGCGGCGGTCAGCTCGCCCGCATGACCCACCAGGCCGCGATCGCGCTCGGCCAGACCCTGCGGGTGCTGGCCGCGAGCCCGGACGATCCGGCCGCCCGGGTCAGCCCCGACGTGGTACTCGGCAGCCACACCGACCTCGACGCGCTGCGCAGTGCCGCGACCGGCGTCCACGCCCTCACGTTCGACCACGAACATGTGCCCACCGAGCACCTCGAGGCGCTGCAGCGCGAAGGCGTCAGCGTGCAGCCGCCGCCGCAGGCCCTGATCTATGCGCAGGACAAGCTCGCGATGCGTCGGCGCCTCGCCGAGCTCGGCGCACCGGTGCCGCCGTTCGCCGAGCTCACCTCGGTCGAGGACCTCACCGCTTTCGGCGACGAGCACGGCTGGCCCGTCGTGATCAAGGCCGCCCGCGGCGGCTACGACGGCCGCGGTGTGTGGATCACCGGCGACGCGGACGAGGCGCAGCGGATCGTCGCGGAGCAACTCGCCGCCGGGGTGCCGCTCATCGCCGAAGAGAAGGTCTCGTGGCGGCGGGAGCTGTCCGCGATGGTCGCGCGCTCGCCGTTCGGGCAGGGCGCGAGCTGGCCCGTGGTCGAGACGGTGCAGCTGAACGGGCAATGCGCCGTCGTCATCGCGCCCGCCCCGAACCTGCGGGCCGACGTCGAAGCCGCCGCCGAACAGCTGGCCCTGCGCATCGCCGCCGAACTCGGTGTCGTCGGGGTCATGGCCGTCGAGCTGTTCGAGACCGAGACCGGCGAGTTGATCGTCAACGAACTCGCGATGCGGCCGCACAACTCCGGGCACTGGGGCATGGACGGTGCCCGCACCGGCCAGTTCGAGCAGCACCTGCGTGCGGTGCTCGACTACCCGCTCGGCGACACGTCGCCGATCGCGCCGGTGACGGTGATGGCGAACGTGCTCGGCGCCCCCGAGGCGCCCGAGATGAGCATGGACGAGCGGCTGCACCACCTGTTCGCCCGGATGCCCGACGTGCGTGTGCACCTCTACGGCAAGGGTGAGCGCAAGGACCGCAAGATCGGGCACGTCAACGTGCTCGGGGACGCGACCGGGTCGATCGACGACCCGCAGTACGTGGCGGCGGTGCGCGAACGCGCGGAGCGCGCGGCGCACTGGCTCTCGCACGGAGTGTGGACCGACGGATGGGATTCTCACGGTGACTGACGGAGCACAGGTCGGCCTGATCATGGGCAGCGACTCGGACTGGCCGACGATGCAGGCTGCGGCCGAGGCGCTCGTCGAGTTCGGCATCCGCTTCGAGGTGGGGGTCGTCTCGGCCCACCGCACCCCGCAGCGCATGCTCGACTACGCCCGCGACGCCGCCGGACGTGGCATCAAGGTGATCATTGCCGGCGCCGGCGGCGCCGCGCACCTGCCGGGCATGGTCGCCTCCGCGACGCCCCTTCCGGTGATCGGCGTGCCGGTGCCGCTGAAGTACCTCGACGGCATGGACTCGCTGCTGTCGATCGTGCAGATGCCCGCCGGGGTGCCCGTTGCGACCGTCTCCATCGGCGGAGCCCGCAACGCCGGGCTGCTCGCCGCCCGCATCCTCGGCGCGGCCGACCCCTCGCTGCGGGAACGGATGGAGCAGTTCCAGGCCGGCCTCGAGCAGATGGTGCTCGAGAAGGACGATGCGTTGCGGCAGAAGCTGCTCGGCTGACTTCGTGCACGTACGCGCGCTTTTCGGTCGTCCGCGCTCGAAATCGAGCGCGCGGACGACTGCGCGCCGCGCGGATCGTTCTGTGCGCGCGTCGCGCGGTGACCCGCAGGCCCGCGCGGTGACGGCCCTGGCGCTGTTGTGGGCGCGCGTGTGGGGCGGCCGCATCGACTTCGACGACGAGTTCGGTCTCTACCTCTGCACCGGAATGCGCGGCGGCTACGCCCGCTCGGGGACGACGATCGGCGGGGCGTTCCTCACCGGCCGGTCACCGTCGCGCCGGATCCTGCGGCACGAGGCGGTCCACGCCGATCAGTGGGCGCGGCACGGCATCGGCTTCGCGATCCGATATCTCCGGGAAGAGCTGCGCCGTCCCGGTGCCCGCAACCGGTTCGAGATCGAGGCCGGCCTCGCCGACGGCGGCTACACCGGCGGGGTCAGCCGTCCAGACGGGCGGTGATCTTCTCGCTCGCGGCCCGTCGCTCCGTGGCCGCCGGATCCGGGTTGCTCACCTGCACCAGCGACGCGCCGGCGGCGAGGACGGCGAGCAGGCCCTCGATCAGTGCCTGCGGGGTGCTCCAGTCGCGGCTCGACAGCACCCGGTCCGCACCCGTGATGCCTGCGGCCGCGGCGGCGTCCCGGGCCGCGGCCACCACGTCGTCGGCCGTCCGTCCGTCGAGCACCGGCCCGCCGTCCCCGGCGGAGCGGAACTGGTCACCGTGCACCCGCACGTGCGTCGCATAGTCGGTGACCCCGACCGGCAGGTCCGGCACGGGCCGGCCGAACGCGTCGAGCGAGAGGACCGCGACCTCGGCGGCGTCCGCGACCTCGTCGAGACGGTCTGCGGTGACCAGCGCGAGATCCGGGTCGTCGGGTTCGAGCACCACCTCGGCGCCGGCCCACCACGCGCCGAGCAGGACCGCGGCGCTCTGCCAGTGGGCCGGGAGCAGGACGGCCACCCGCCCGCCGGGCAGCAGGCCGAACTCGTCGCGCACCATGTTCGCCGTCTTGGCGGCCCAGTTCGCGAGGGTGACCGCGGACAGCTCGATCCGGGCGCCGGATTCGTCGTCGTACCACGTGATGCGGGGGCCCGCCGGGTCGGCGGCCAGGATCGGATCGAGCAGGGTGTCGGTCAGCGTGGTCACAGTGTCCTCGTTCGTCAGTTCACACAGCGGGGGCCGGTGGAGCCGGCATCGATCGGCGGGCCGGGCGGAACGGACGTCGGGGTGGCCCCGGCGCTCACGAGTTCCGAGCCGGAGGCCACGGAGGTGACGCTCGCGTCCGCGCCCGGACCCGTGTAGTCCTCGGTGAGCACCACCCGCACCGTGTCGGCGTCGAGCGCCGGGTCGGCGGCGGTCGCCAGGCCGCCGAGTGCCGCCGCGACGGCACGCGCCTGGTCGGACCGGGGGTCGGCGGCGAAGACCGTCGACTCGTCCACTGCGCGGCCGGTGTGGTTGCCCACACCACCCTCGACGAAGCCGTCACCGACGAGCGCGGCCGCCACGCGGGAGGCCAGACCGGCGACGCCGCCGGCGTTGGCAACGTCCACCGTGATCGTGCCGGCCTCGACGTCCGGTGCCGGATCCGTCGTGGCCTGCGACCCGCCGTCGCCCGGATCGACGAGGTCGGCGACGAAGCTGCGCACCTCCTCCGGATCCACCTGCACCACGGATTCGCCGTAGTCGGTCATCGCGTTGAGGTCCTGGACGGGGATCGTCGAGAACTGCACGGCGCCGCCGGCCAGGTCCTGCATCCGGGTGGCCAGATCGAGGATGTCCCAGTCGGAATCGAGGACCACCGACCGCTGCACGGCCGCGCTGAGCTGGTTCAGCTTGGACGGGTTGCTCAGCGTCTTCGCGCTGAGCACCTTCTGCACGAGCGACGCCATGAACACCTGCTGCCGCACGATCCGGTCCAGGTCCCCGCGCGGCAGGTCGTGGCGCTGCCGGACGAAACTCAGAGCGTCCGCGCCGTCGAGGGTCTGCTCGCCGGCGGGGAAGTTCGCCCCGGACAGCGGCTCGTCGACCGCGTTGTTCAGGCAGACGTCGACGCCGCCGACGGCATCGGTGAGCAGCACGAACCCGAGCAGACCGACCTCGGCATAGTGGTCGACGGTGACGCCGGTCAGGTCGGCGACCGACTCGACCAGCGCCTCCCGGCCTGCCTGCGTGGCCGCCTTCTCGGCGGCCGCGTCGGACTCGCCCGCCTCGACGAGTCGCAGCCGCTCGGTCTCCTTGGTGGCGCCGAACGCGGCATTGATCTTCGACATGCCGATGTCGGGCACCTCGACGTAGGTGTCGCGGGGGATCGAGATGGCGGTCGCCGAGGTGCCGTCGAGCGGCACCCGGATCAGGATGATCGTGTCGGTGTTGTTCGCCACCTCCTCGCCGGCCCGCAGCGCGTCGAGTTCGCGCTGGGACAGCGGATTGCCGTGGGCGTCGGTGCGGCTGTCGGTGCCCACCAGGAGGATGTCGAGGGCGCCGTCCCGGCCGTCGCCCAGGGTGAGCCCACCCACGGTGGCGAGGGAGGAACGCAGCGAATCGATACCGCGCCACGCGACGCCGGTGGCGACCAGGGTGAGCGCCGCGGCGACGGCGACGGCGATCCGCAGCGGCCGCCCGCGCAGGACCCCCGATCCTCCCCCCGCGTCGCGCGCCGGAGCTCGGCGTGTGGGCGGTTCTGGCGGCACCTGGCGGTCCTCTCGTCGGGCGTCGGGGTCGCACCCAGGCTACTGCCGTGACGGCGGCCCTTGTGGCACCCGCCGCGGCGTGCCCGGCTCGTACCGGGTGACAGCCGCCGGGGCATGCCACACTCGTGCCCGTGCAGACCGTTCTCGTCACCGGAGCCCGCGGACAACTGGGCCGTCACCTGCTCGCCCGCGGCGCCGCGGCCGGCCTCCGGATCCGGGGCGCCGGGTCGGAGGAGGCGGACATCACCGATCCCGGCGCGGTCGCCGCGCTCGTCGAGCCCGGCGCCGTCGTGCTCAACTGCGCCGCCTACACCGCGGTCGACGCGGCCGAGACGCATCCCGAGGACGCCGCCGCGGTCAACGAGCACGGCCCGGCCAACCTGGCCGCCGCGTGCGCCGCAGCCGGCGCCCACCTGATCCACGTGTCCACCGACTACGTGTTCGCCGGCGACGGGAACCGCCCGTACCGGGTCGGCGATCCGACCGGGCCGCGCACCGTCTACGGGCGGACCAAGCTCGCCGGGGAGCGGGCGGTGCTCGACCGGCTGCCGAGCGCCCACGTGGTGCGCACCGCGTGGCTCTACACCGGCGACGGCAACGACTTCGTCGCCACCATGCTCCGGCTCGAACGCGAACGCGACACGGTGCGCGTCGTCGACGACCAGGTGGGCTGCCCCACCTACGCCGCCGATCTCGCCGACGGGATCCTCGAACTCGCCGCCCGCGCGGGTGCGGTGCCCGGCGGGGTCCTGCACGCGACGAACTCCGGGGAGGCCAGCTGGTTCGACCTCGCTCGTGCGGTGTTCGCCGAGGCGGGTGCCGACCCGGGCCGGGTGCAGCCGTGCGGCAGCGACGAGTTCGTGCGCCCCGCGCCTCGTCCGGCGTACTCCGTCCTCGACGGCAGCGCATGGGCCGCGGCCGGGCTGACGCCGCTCCGGCCGTGGCGGCCGGCACTGCGGGCCGCGATCGGCGCACTGCGGACCCGGGCGTGATTCGGCGCGGCCGAGGCCGGCGGCTAAGGTGACGGCGTGAGTTCGACGCTGACCGTGGTGACGGTGACCTACTCGCCCGGTGAGCATCTGGAGCACTTCCTGACCTCGCTGACCGGCGCGACGAACCTGCCCACCCGGGTGATCCTGGCGGACAACGGGTCCACCGACGGCTCTCCGGAAGAGGCCGCGGCGCGGCACCCGAACGTGCGGCTGCTGCACACCGGCGGCAACATCGGCTACGGCGGTGCCGTGAACCGGGCCGTCGCGGAGGTCGACCCGGCGGAGGAGTTCGTCGTCGTCGCCAATCCCGACGTGCGCTGGGGACCCGGGTCGCTGGACCGGCTGCTCGAGGGGGCGCGTCGCTGGCCGCGGGCCGCGTCCCTGGGCCCGCTGATCCACGAGCCCGACGGCACCGTCTATCCGTCGGCGCGATCGGTGCCCGGGCTGGTCTCCGGCGCGGGGCACGCGTTGCTCGGCACGGTGTGGCCGAAGAACCCGTGGACGCGGCGGTACCGGCAGGAGAACGAGACCGTGTCGGAACGGGCGGTGGGGTGGTTGTCCGGCTCGTGCCTGCTGGTGCGGCGGGCGGCGTTCGATGCGGTCGACGGCTTCGACTCGCGCTATTTCATGTACATGGAGGATGTCGATCTCGGCGACCGGTTCGGCCGGGCGGGCTGGCTCAACGTGTACGTGCCCTCGGCGGAGGTCACGCACGCGAAAGGGCACGCTGCCGGCCGGCATCCGGAGCTCATGCTGCCGGCCCACCACGAGAGCGCCTACCGGTTCCAGGCGGACCGGCACCCGCATCGGTGGCAGGCGCCGCTGCGATGGACGCTGCGGGCCGGGCTCGCCGCCCGGTCGAGGATGTCGGTGGCCGCGGCGGCGCGCGAACGGGCGCGGACGGCCGAGGCGGGTAACACCACGGAACAGGGGACACGATGACGAACGATGCTGCGCCGCACACCGATGCGGTGATCCTGGTGGGCGGGCAGGGAACCCGGCTGCGGCCGCTGACGCTGTCCGCGCCGAAGCCGATGCTGCCCACCGCCGGCGTGCCGTTCCTGACGCATCTGCTCACCCGTATCCGCGCGGCCGGCATCAAGCACGTGGTGCTCGGTACCTCGTTCAAGGCGGAGGTCTTCGAGGACTACTTCGGTGACGGCTCGGAACTGGGACTCGAGATCGAGTACGTCACCGAGGCCGAGCCGCTGGGCACCGGCGGCGGCATCCGCAACGTCCTGCCCCGGTTGCGGGCCGACAACGTCATGGTCTTCAACGGTGACGTTCTCGGGGGAACGGACCTCGGCGCGGTGCTCGACACACACCTGCGCACCGACGCCGACGTGACCCTGCACCTGGTGCGTGTCGGCGACCCGCGCGCGTTCGGGTGCGTGCCCACCGACGAGGAAGGTCGGGTGACCGCGTTCCTGGAGAAGACGCAGGATCCGCCGACGGACCAGATCAACGCCGGCTGTTACGTCTTCAAGCGCGAGATCATCGAGTCGATCCCCGAGGGTCGTCCGGTGTCCGTCGAACGTGAGGTCTTCCCGTCCCTGCTGGCGGAGGGCAGGCGGGTGTACGGGCACGTCGATGCGGCCTACTGGCGGGACATGGGCACGCCGGAGGACTTCGTCCGCGGCTCGGCCGACCTGGTGCGCGGCATCGCGCCGTCGCCCGCCCTGGGTGGCCAGCGCGGCGAATCGCTCGTCCATCCCGGTGCCTCCGTCGCGCCCGGCGCCCTGCTGATCGGGGGCACGGTCGTCGGCCGCGGCGCCGAGATCGGCGCCGGCGCGCGTCTGGACGGTGCGGTGATCTTCGACGGCGCGCGGGTCGAGGCCGGTGCGGTGATCGAGCGGTCCATCATCGGATTCGGCGTCCGCGTCGGCCCCCGCGCCCTGATCCGCGACGGCGTCATCGGCGACGGCGCCGACATCGGGGCGCGCTGCGAGCTGCTGCGCGGCGCCCGGGTCTGGCCCGGGGTGCAGATTCCCGACGGCGGGATCCGTTTCAGCACCGACGTATAGCGCGGGGGATCTGCGATGAAGTTCGAACGATATGTGGCACTGGGGGATTCGTTCACCGAAGGCGTCGGGGACCCGGATCCGGCCCGGCCCAACGGGTTGCGGGGCTGGGCGGATCTCGTCGCCGAGGAACTCGCCCGCGACAATCCGGAATTCGGATACGCCAATCTCGCCGTGCGCGGACGACTGCTGCGCCCGATCCTCGACCAGCAGCTCGACGTGGCAGTGGCGATGCGGCCCGACCTGGTGACGATCTATGCCGGCGGCAACAACCTCATGCGCCCCACGCTCGATCTCGACGCGCTGGCCGCCGAGTACGACGAGGCGATCGGCAAGCTCGCCGCGACGGGTGCCCGGGTGCTCGTGTGGACGGCCTACGACGGCAGCTGGGCGCCGGTGTTCCGGATCCTGCGCGGACGCTGGGCCGTCTACAACGAGCTCGTCCGGGAGATCGCCGACCGGCACGGCGCGACGATCGTCGACTTCTGGCGTTTCGCGGAGTACCGCGACCTGCGGATGTGGGATTTCGACCGGCTCCACATGTCGTCGGCCGGCCACCGGAACATGGCGATCCGCGTGCTCGATCTCCTCGGTGCGGCACACACGCTCACTCCGACCGAGTTCGAGGCCGCGCCGGTGGTGTCCGCGGCGAAGCGGGCCGAGGACCGCCGGTGGGCGCGGGAGTTCCTGATTCCCTGGGTCGGGCGGCGTCTGCGCGGCACGTCCTCCGGGGACGGTATCGCGCCGAAACGCCCCACGTTGCAGCCGGTCTAGCCGGCCGCCCGGGCGCGTGCGCCGGCGAGGCCGAGCAGGTGCCCGAGGGTGTCGTGCTCGGCCTCGGGCGGTAGCGCATCGACGGGCCACCACCGCAGGTCCGTCGATTCCGTGCTCCGGACGGGTACGGCCCCCGGTGGCGCGACGACGAGGAACCGCAGGTCGAGGTGCCGGGTCGGGCGGCCGAGCGAGCAGGTGATCGGGTGGGTGTGCGCCGAGAGCAGTTCCGGATCGATGGTCAGATCCTCGATTCCGGACTCCTCGGTCGCCTCCCTCAGCGCCGCGTCGACGACCGTCTCGTCGGATTCCTCGCAGTGCCCGCCGAGCTGGATCCACCGTCCCACCCGGGGATGGAGGGTGAGCAGCACGTGCCGACGGTCGGCATCGAGCACGAGCGACGACGCGGTGACGTGGCCGGGAACGTGCCGGCGCAGACATCCCTCGGGTGCGGCGTCGAGAAACGCCAACATGGTGTGCCGCAGCGACTCCGCGTCCGCCGAATCGGTCCGCCAGGCCCGCAGCCGGTCGACGGCCGAGGCGTGCAGTGTGGACGCGCTCACCTCACAGCTCCAGCAGCAGGTCGCCGGCCGCGGGGGCGACGCGCGGCGTCGCCGGCTCGAGGGGATGTCCGACCGCGATCGCGCCGAGCGGCGACCAGTCCGCGGGCAGGCCGAGTTCACGCCGCACGACGTCCGGGGCGAAGATCGTCGACCCGATCCAGCAGCTGCCGAGCCCGCGGACGGCGAGCGAGACCAGCAGCCCCTGTACGGCGGCGCCGGCGGCGACGGTGAACATCGTGGCCTCGGCGGCGGTACGCCGGGCGTCGGGGTAGCGGTGGGCGCCGTCGGGAACCCAGAACGGGATCACCACCTCGGGCGCGTCGTAGAGGATGGCACCGCGGCCCACCCGTCGGTCGATCGCCGCCGGGGCGAGCCCGTCGCCGGCGAGATCGGCGGCCCAACGCTCGCGCATGCGGTCGAGCAGCCGGCGGCGCACCTGCTCGGTGCGGACCCAGACGAACCGCACCGGGTGGGTGTGGTGCGGCGCCGGAGCGGTGAGGGCCTCGGCGACGGCCTCGCGCAGGTCTTCGGGATCGACCGGTTCCGAGGAGAATTCCCGCACCGACCGGCGCAGCAACAGCGCCTCGCGGCGGCCGGACTCGAGTGCCTCGGCGGTGCCGAGCCAGAACAGGTCGTCCTCGCCGCGGCGGATGAGTTGCTGGGCGGTGGAACCGTTGTCGGGCAGGTCGAGGCCACGGATCACCGCGACCGGAACCCCGCCCAGCTTGCCCTTGACGAGGTCGCCCGCGGCCGCGATCTCGTCGGCGACGGCCACGGAGGTGACGAACAGTTCGTTGCCCTGTCCGTCACGAGATCCCGCGTACTCGTGCAGGACCGGGATACCGGCCGCCCCGATCGCCGCGTCGGTCTGGCCGACGCGCCAGGCCCGGCCCATCGTGTCGGTGACGACCACCGCGACGCTCACGCCGAGCAGTGTCCGCAGACGCTCGCGCAGTGCCGCGGCGCTCGCATCCGGATCCTCGGGCAGCAGGGCGAGTTCGGAGGCGGCGACGTTCGAGCCGTCGATCCCGGAGGCGGCCTGCACGATCCCGAGCCGGTTCTCGGTGATCAGGGTGCGTCCCTTGCGCGCGAGCACGCGCACCGCCTCCTGGTCGACGAGGCGGCGCCGGAGCGCGTCGCGGGCGTCGGGGTCGGTGGGGGAGTCCACGATGCGGCCCTCGACCTTGGAGAAGATCTTGCTGGTGACGACGAGGACGTCCCCGTCGGCGAGCCAGGGGGCGGCGTCGGCCAGTGCGGCGGCGAGGTCGTCGCCGGGCCGGAACTCGGGCAGGCCCGGCACCGGGCGGATCTCGATCGGCCGCCCGGGGGAGTGGTCGCGCACTCCGGCGGCGGTGCCGACGGCCGTGTCGGAGGGCGTAGTCACAGCGTCACTCCTGCCAGTTCGAGTGCGGCGCGAGCCATTTCGGCTGTCGCGTCGGGATCGGTCATGAGCAGCGGCACGCTGCGCACCTCGACGCCGGGCACGTCGGCGGTGTCGGTGGAGTGGATCAGCCAGCCGTCGAGCAGGCCGGCGCCGCTGCGGGCCCCGTAGTGCCGTCCCACCCCCTGAGCGGTGGTCTCGACTCCGATCACGCCGAGGCAGGCGTCGGCCATGCCGCGCAACGGTTTTCCGTCGATCACCGGCGACAGGCCGACGATCCGCGCGGACGTGGTGCGCAGCGCGCCGCGCAGTCCCGGGATCGCGAGGATCGCGCCGATGCTGACCACCGGGTTGGAGGGAGCGAGGATCACCGCATCCGCCGATTCGATCGCCGCGAGCACGCCCGGGGCGGGGGCGGCCTTCTCGGCGCCGATGTGCGCGAAGCTGTGCGTGGGAACCTGGGCGCGGTGCCGGACCCACCATTCTTCGAAGTGCACGGCGCGCTGCTCGCCGTCGACCGGATCGGTGATGACGACGTGGGTCTCGCTGCGGTCGTCGGAGACCGGGAGGAGGGTGACGCCGGGCTTCCAGCGGTCGCACAGCGCCTCGGTCACGGCCGAGAGCGGGTACCCGGCGCTCAGCAACTGGGTGCGCAGCAGGTGGGTCGCGATGTCGCGATCGCCGAGGCCGAACCAGTCCGGGGTGGCGCCGTACGCCGCCAGCTCCTCCTTCGCGTGCCAGGTCTCGTCGGCCCGGCCCCATCCGCGTTCGGCGTCGATCCCGCCGCCGAGGGTGTACATGCACGTGTCCAGGTCGGGGCAGATCCGCAGCCCGTGCATCCAGACGTCGTCGCCGATGTTGACGATCGCGGTCACCCGGTGCGCGGCGTCGGGGTCGAGGTCGCGGCCGGGTTCGATGCCGAGGAGCCGGCGCACGCCGGTGAGAAAACGCGCACCTCCGACGCCGCCGACCAATACAGTCACGTTCACAGGGCAAGCGTAGGCGGTGTGCCGCGAGAGCTGCCGGGGTGCCTGCGCGCCCGGGCGGCAGGTGCGCAGCGGCGCGGAGGAGAACCCCGGATGGTAAGGCAGCGGCACCGCTCGGCTTGACCGCGACACGCCCCACGTGTCTAATCACATAAGTGTCATTTCCAGTGAACCGGAGCCGAGATCGGTTGGGGTGAACTGTATTCGAACGCATGTTCGATCGGAATGGCGCGGAGTGGGCCGGTTTCGACGAGAGTTGCAGCGCTGCAGGTGAGGAGGCGAACGATGGCCGACGAGCGCGAATGGTTCGAGAGCTCTCGGATCGACACTGCAGGCATCGGCACGGCAGGC
The DNA here is from genome assembly GCF_021441945.1 of Rhodococcus sp. DMF-1. Classification (NCBI taxonomy): domain Bacteria; kingdom Bacillati; phylum Actinomycetota; class Actinomycetes; order Mycobacteriales; family Nocardiaceae; genus Rhodococcus; species Rhodococcus sp. DMF-1. The sequence continues at coordinate 2,432,529 of NZ_CP090442.1, read as the reverse complement.
GAGGACGTCCGGGACATCGACGGCATCGGGGGGGACGCGTCCGCGCGGCCCGTGCTCAGTCTGATCGATGGTTTCGGCGACCCGTCCGACGGTGTCGACGAACAGTGGCAGGAACGCGCGTTGTGCGCGCAGACGGATCCCGAGGCGTTCTTCCCCGAGAAGGGGGGATCGACCCGGGAGGCGAAGCGGATCTGCTTGGGGTGCGAGGTCCGGGACGAATGTCTCGAATACGCGCTGGCCAACGACGAACGCTTCGGCATCTGGGGCGGTCTGTCGGAGCGCGAGCGGCGACGCCTCAAGCGCGGCATCGTCTGAGGCGTCAGTCCTCGTCGAAGCCACCGAGTTCGGGGTCGACGACCTCGGGCTCGACGCCGAGGTACGTCGCGACCTGGTGTACGAGGACGTCGTGCACCAGGTCGGTGAGATCCTCGGGATCCTTCGCCCGCAGTTCGAGCGGGCGGCGGAAGAGCACGATCCGGGCCCGCGTCGCCGCGCCACGCCGGTCGATCCCCGCCGGGACGAGCCGCGACAACGGCACCGGGCCGTCCGCGACCACCTCCGACGGCCAGGTCACCGAGTCCGGGTCGAGGGCGCGGATCTTGGGCACCTCGTCGACGGCGATGTCGAGTTTGGTCAGCCGGTCGTGCCACTGCGCGTCGATCGGGGCGAAGGCCCCCAGCACGAGTAGATCGAACTTCTCCGCGCGCGAGCGCCACGCCGGCACCTCGTGCGGGAACAGCGGGCCGCGCACACCACGGCCGCGACGCGCGACCGAGCGGGACGTCACGGGTCTGGGACGGCGCGATCGGGGCATGCCTGGACAGTACGACACGCAAATCCGTACCCGGTTCTCCGGTGTGTCCGGATAGTCCCGGAGCGCACGGCGCGCTACTCTCCGACTGTGAGATCACTGCGTCGATGCTGCCGGCCTGGGTGCAAGAACCCTGCTGTTGCGACGCTGACCTACGTGTACTCGGACTCCACCGCAGTCGTCGGGCCCCTGGCGACGGTCGCCGAGCCCCACTCGTGGGATCTGTGCGAATCGCACGGCTCGCGGATCACCGCACCGAAGGGGTGGGAACTGGTCCGGTACGAAGGTGCCTTCACCGCCGGTACCCCGGACGAGGACGACCTGACCGCCCTGGCCGAGGCGGTACGCGAAGCCGGGCTCGGCGAGCGGGGCCGCACCGACTCCGACGACACCGATTCCGGTGTCCCCCCGGCGCTGGCCGCACCCCCTACCGCCCGCACCGGCCGGCGTGGTCATCTGCGCGTGTTGCCCGATCCCACGTCCTGATCGTCGCGCACTAGGCTGACCGTGCCCCGCCGCGGAGGCGGCGGCGCCAGTCGACGATCAGGAGCAGCAACAGTGGCGAGAACTGCCGAGTCCGTGTCCGCCGTGGTCAAGGCGTACGACGTGCGTGGCCTGGTGGGAGAACAGCTCGACGCCGGATTCGTCCGGGACGTCGGAGCCTCCTTCGCCCGCCTGATGCGTGACGGCGGCGCCACCCGCATCGTGATCGGGCACGACATGCGCGCCTCGTCCCCGGAGCTGTCCCAGGCCTTCGCCGCCGGCGTCACCGCCCAGGGGCTCGACGTCGTCCACATCGGCCTGGCCTCCACCGACCAGCTGTACTTCGCGTCCGGGATCCTCGAGGCTCCGGGCGCCATGTTCACCGCGAGCCACAACCCGGCGCGCTACAACGGCATCAAGCTGTGCCGGGCCGGGGCCAAGCCGGTCGGACAGGAGACCGGGCTCGCCACCATCGCGGCCGAACTCGTCGCCGGCGTCCCGGACTTCGACGGAGCCCCCGGCGCCGTCACCGAGCGGGACGTGCTGGCCGACTACGCCGCGTTCGTCCGCTCCCTGGTGGACCTGTCCGCGATGCGCCCGCTGAAGGTCGCCGTCGACGCCGGCAACGGCATGGGCGGGCACACGGTGCCCGCGGTGTTCGGCGCGCTCCCGATCGACCTCGTGCCGCTGTACTTCGAACTCGACGGAACCTTCCCCAACCACGAGGCCAATCCGCTCGATCCCGCCAACCTGGTGGACCTGCAGAAGCTGGTGCGCGACTCGGGGGCCGACCTCGGCCTCGCGTTCGACGGTGACGCCGACCGCTGCTTCGTCGTCGACGAGCGTGGTGAGCCGGTCACGCCGTCGGCGGTCACCGCGCTGGTGGCCTCGCGCGAACTCGCGAAGGAACCCGGATCGACGATCATCCACAATCTCATCACGTCCCGCGCGGTGCCGGAGCTGGTCACCGAGCTCGGGGGCAAGCCCGTCCGCACCCGCGTCGGGCACTCGTTCATCAAGCAGCAGATGGCCGAGACGGGGGCCGTGTTCGGCGGCGAGCACTCGGCGCACTACTACTTCCGCGACTTCTGGGGCGCGGACTCGGGCATGCTCGCGGCCCTGCACGTGCTCGCCGCGCTCGGTGGCCAGGACCGGCCCCTGTCCGAGCTGATGCGCGAATACGACCGGTACGCCGCGTCCGGGGAGATCAACTCCACCGTCGACGACGCCACGGAGCGCACCGCCGCCGTGCTCGAGGCCTTCGGCGACCGTGCCGAAGCCGTCGACCGGCTCGACGGCGTGACCGTCGATCTCACCGACGGTGCCTGGTTCAACCTGCGGGCCTCCAACACCGAGCCCCTGCTGCGGCTCAACGTCGAGGCCCGCACGGCCGAGCAGGTCGACGCGCTGGTGAGGGAAATCCTGGCCATCGTGCGCGCGTGACGGAATTATCCGTGGCGGGGATAATCGAGATCCCGGGGCGCGGTCCCGGGTCGGTGCGAGTCGGAAGGACGGTGGCGCAGCCATGACGGCTCCCTCTTCGATCCTCGACTTGGACGACACCGGTGCCCTGATCGACGCCGACGTCGACGGGATCCTGCGATTCGCCGCGCTCGGCGGGGCACAGATCCGCGCCGCCGCCGCGGCCGTCGACGAGCAGATCCTCGATCGCCTGCACGGCCTGCACCCGCGCAGCGTGGTGCTCGTGTGCGGCGACGCGCGCGCGGCCCGCGCGGGCGAGCTGGTCGTCGCGATGCTCGCGGCGCGCTCGGCCGTGCCGCTGGTCACGGCCCCCGTCACCCCGCCCTGGGTCGGCCCGCTCGACGTCGTCGTCGTGGCCGGTGACGACGCCGGCGACCCCCAGCTCGTCGAATCGGTCGCCGCGGCCCTGCGGCGCGGCGCCGAGGTGGTCGTCGACGCCCCGGACGAGGGACCGATCCGGGCGGCGGCGGCGGGCCGGGCGATGCTGCTGCCGCCGCGGATCCGGGTGCCGGTGGCGTACTCGCTCCTACGGCACCTGGCGGTGTTCCTCGCGGTGGTGGCGGCGATGGAGGCCACCCGCACGGCAGGCGCGGTTCCCCCGCTGGCCGATCTCGCCGACTCGGCCGACGGCGAAGCCGGCCGCGACCAGCCTGGCAGTGAGGTGTTCCGGAACCCGGCGAAGGCGCTCGCCGCCCGCATCCAGTCCCGGCGGGTCGCCCTGGCGGGTGACTCGGCGGTGACGGCCGCGCTGGCCCGGCACGCGGGGGAGTCCCTGCTGCAGGTGGCCGGCGTGATCGCCGCGGCGGCGGCGTTGCCGGACGTTCTCGCCGCACGGGACCGGCTCGTCGCGATACCCCCGGCGGGTGGGGAGTCGTACGATCCGTTCTTCCACGACGAACAGCTCGACGGGCCGGTGCCCGCACCCCCGGCGCGGGTGTTCGTGGTGAGTGTGGAGGAAGATCGGCGGCAGGCGGAGCGGCGCGCGGCAGCGCTGCCGGACATGGAGTTGGTATCGGTGGTGGGGGAGTTCGAGGCGAAAGCGGTGCCGTCGGTGCCGGAGCAGGTGGCGGTGCTGGCCGTGCGATTCGAGATGGCCGCTGCCTATCTGCGGTTGGTCGGTGGTCGGTAGTGCTCCGACTCGAAGGTGCGCTGCGTTCGTATGCCTGGGGTTCGCGCACCGCGATCGCGGCACTGTGCGGCCGGACGGTGCCGTCCGCTCATCCGGAGGCGGAACTGTGGCTGGGTGCGCACCCCGCAGACCCGGCGCGGGTGGTGAGCACCAACGGTGACGGCCCGGGTGGGGGCACCTCCCTGCTCGATGTCCTCGAGGCCGACCCGGGTGGGCATCTCGGGCCGGCGACACTGAGCCGGTTCGGGCCGCGGCTGCCGTTCCTGCTCAAGTTGCTCGCCGCCGAGGAACCACTGTCGCTGCAGGCGCATCCGAGTGCCGAACAGGCTGCCGAGGGCTTCGCCCGGGAAGAGGCCGCGGGCCTGCCCCTGGAGTCGCCGGTGCGGAACTACCGCGATGCGAGCCACAAGCCCGAGCTCGTCGTCGCCCTCACCCGGTTCGAGGCGCTCGCCGGCTTCCGGGATCCGCACCGCACCGTCGAGCTGCTCGCCGCCCTCGAGGTACCCGAACTCGATCCGTACGTCGGGCTGCTCGCCGGGCAACCCGACTCCGACGGCCTGCGGGCGCTGTTCACCATCTGGATCACCCTCCCGCAGTCGGTGCTGTCGGCCCTGCTGCCGCGGGTACTCGACGGCTGCGTGACCTACCTGGCGACGCACAACGGCGACGGCGTAGCCCCGTTCGCCGAGGAAGTGCGGACAGTGCTGCAGCTCGCCGAGTTCTATCCCGGCGACGCGGGCGTACTCGCCGCGGTCCTGCTCAACCGGATCACCCTCGAGCCGGGACAGGGCCTGTTCCTCGCAGCGGGGAACCTGCACGCGTACCTGCACGGCATGGCCGTCGAGATCATGGCCAACTCGGACAACGTGCTGCGCGGCGGACTCACGCCGAAACACGTCGACGTGCCGGAGCTGCTGCGAGTGCTCGATTTCCGGCCCGTGGACGTGCCGATCCTCGAGCCCGAGCCGGCCGGCCCGGGGGAGGTGCGCTACCGGACTCCTGCCCCGGAGTTCGCCCTGTCGCGGATCGATCTCGCCCCCGGCTCGGGTGCGGCGCCGGACGGCGTCGCGCTGCCGCCGTGCGGTCCGCAGATCCTGCTGTGCACCTCCGGGTCCGCCGGCGTGGAATGCGAGGGGCGGACCCTGCAGCTGGCGGCCGGGCAGGCGGTCTGGCTCTCCGCGTCCGACCCGGCCGTCACGGTGCGCGCCGCCGGCGGGCCGGCGCAGCTGTTCCGCGCCCGGTTGGCGGAGACGGGCATCCCCGTCGACTGACGTGGACCGGCCCGGCGGCGACGGACGCTCGTGTTGACGGGATCGGCCCCGCGTGAAACCGTCGCGGCATGTCGATCGTGCACGAATCCGCCACCGCCGGGGAGCCTCCGCGAGCCGGGGAACCCGAAGACCGGCAGCGCGTACCGTTCCACGAGGCCAGCCGGATGCTGCTGCGCAATTCGGTGCTCGATGCCATGCGGGACCTGCTCACCGCCCGTGACTGGTCCGCGATCACCATGACGGACGTCGCGCGGGGTGCGGGCGTGAGCCGGCAGACCCTGTACAACGAGTTCTCGTCGCGGCAGGGCCTCGCTCAGGCGTACGCACTGCGCCTGGTCGATCAGTTCGTCGACGCCGTCGACGACGCGATCTACACCCACGTGGGACAGGCGCGCCCCGCCCTCGTCGAGGGGTTCACCTCGTTCTTCGTCGAGAGCAGTGCCGACCCGCTGATCCAGTCCCTGCTGCGCGGCGAGGCCAAGCCGGATCTGCTGCGGCTGATCACCACGGACGCGGCGCCGCTCATCGAGCGGGCCTCCGCTCGGCTCTCGGAGACCTTCCAGCGCAGCTGGGTACAGGCGTCCGCGGCGGATGCGGGCATCCTGGGGCGGGCGATCGTGCGCGTCGCGATGAGCTACATCTCCATGCCGCCCGAGTCCGACCGGGACGTCGCCGCGGACCTGGCCGAGCTGCTCGGCCCGTTCATCGATCGCTCCGCCCGGCGCGACTGAACAGCGAGTTGTATAGCCTGTTGGCAGAACCGACTGCCAACAGGAGAGGCATCCTCACGTGTCCGACAACAAGCTCGTGGCCGACCAGCGGAACGGGATCGACTTCAAGGTCGCCGATCTGTCCCTCGCCGAATTCGGCCGCAAGGAGATCCGGCTGGCCGAGCACGAGATGCCCGGTCTGATGGCGTTGCGCCGCGAGTACGCGGAGGTGCTGCCGCTGAAGGGTGCGCGGATCTCCGGCTCGCTGCACATGACGGTGCAGACGGCCGTGCTGATCGAGACGCTCGTCGCCCTCGGCGCCGAGGTGCGCTGGGCCTCGTGCAACATCTTCTCGACCCAGGACCACGCCGCCGCCGCGGTCGTCGTCGGCCCGCACGGAACCCCGGAGGAGCCGAAGGGCGTACCGGTGTTCGCATGGAAGGGTGAGACGCTCGAGGAGTACTGGTGGGCGGCCGAGCAGATGCTCACCTGGCCCGCCGCCGCCGACGGCACCCCGCGCCCGGCCAACATGATCCTCGACGACGGTGGCGACGCCACCATGCTGGTGCTCAAGGGCGCGCAGTTCGAGAAGGCGGGCGTGGTGCCGCCGGTGGACGAGGACCACGACTCCGCCGAGTACCGGGTCTTCCTGGCGCTGCTGCGCGAATCCCTCGCACAGGACGCCAAGAAGTGGACCGCGATCGCCGAGTCGATTCGCGGCGTCACCGAGGAGACCACCACCGGCGTGCTGCGGTTGTACCAGCTCTCGGCCGGCGGCGATCTGGCGTTCCCCGCGATCAACGTCAACGACTCGGTCACCAAGAGCAAGTTCGACAACAAGTACGGCACCCGGCACTCGCTGCTCGACGGGATCAACCGCGGCACCGACGTCCTCATCGGTGGCAAGGCCGCCCTGGTGTGCGGTTACGGCGACGTCGGCAAGGGTTGCGCGGAGGCGCTGCGCGGGCAGGGTGCGCGGGTGTCGGTCACCGAGATCGACCCCATCAACGCACTGCAGGCGCTGATGGACGGCTTCGACGTCGTCACCGTCGAGGGCTTCATCGAGCAGGCCGACATCGTGATCACCGCGACCGGCAACAAGGACATCATCACCTTCGATCACATGCGTCGCATGAAGCACCAGGCCATCCTGGGCAACATCGGCCACTTCGACAACGAGATCGACATGGCCGGCCTCGAGCGGGCGACGGACGTCACCCGCATCAACATCAAGGCGCAGGTCGACGAGTTCCGCTTTGCAGACGGGCATTCCATCATCGTGCTGTCCGAGGGCCGGTTGCTGAACCTCGGCAACGCCACGGGTCACCCGTCGTTCGTGATGAGCAACTCGTTCGCCAACCAGGTGATCGCCCAGATCGAGCTGTGGACCAAGCCGGACGAGTACGACAACGAGGTCTACCGTCTGCCCAAGCACCTGGACGAGAAGGTCGCCCGCATCCACGTCGAGGCCCTCGGTGGTGAGCTGACCAAGCTGTCCAAGGACCAGGCCGAGTACATCGGGGTCGACGTCGAAGGCCCGTACAAGCCCGAGCACTACCGGTACTGAGCGCGGGAATCGCAGGACACCGCCGATGGGCGCGTTGATCGTCGTGGAGGGGCTCGACGGGGCCGGCAAGAGGACACTGTCCGCCGGCCTCGTCGAGTCCTGGCGCGCAGCCGGATTCGTCGTCGCGACGCGTGCGTTCCCGCGTTACGGGACCTCGGTGCACGCCGACCTCGGGGCCGAGGCGTTGCGGGGCCGGCACGGCGACACCGCCTCGAGCATCGAGGCGATGGCGCTGCTGTGGGCCCTCGACCGCCGTGACGCCGCCGACGAGTTGCGGAAACTCCTGGCGGACAACGACATCGTCCTGCTCGATCGGTACGTCGCGTCCAATGCCGCCTACACCGCCGCCCGGCACCACGAGGACGGCTCGGGACCGGCGGTGGAGTGGGTCCGCGAGCTCGAGTTCGAGCGGTTCGCGCTGCCCGTGCCGGATCTGCAGCTGCTGCTGCGGGTGCCGGTCGAGCTGGCGGCTCGCCGGGCCCGTAGCCGCGCCGCGGCCGACACGGCCCGCGACCGGGACGCCTACGAACGGGACTCGGGTCTGCAGGCCCGCACCGGGCAGGTGTACGACGACCTCGCACGCCGACAGTGGATGTCGCCGTGGCGGGTTGCCGGACCCGATGCCGATCCGCGACAACTCGCCGCCGACATCTCAAATCAGCTTCACCACGGTCGAGGAGTGACACGATAGAAGCCATGAAGCCGAGGATTCTGGTTGTCGACGACGACACCGCGCTCGCCGAGATGCTCACGATCGTCCTGCGGGGCGAGGGATTCGAGCCGTTCGTGGTGGGAGACGGTTCGCAGGCGCTGAACGCGGTCCGGGAGATCCGGCCCGACCTCGTCCTGCTCGACCTCATGCTCCCGGGCATGAACGGTATCGACGTCTGCCGGGTGCTGCGCGCCGACTCGGGCGTGCCGATCGTGATGCTCACCGCCAAGTCGGACACCGTCGACGTGGTGCTCGGACTCGAATCCGGCGCCGACGACTACATCGTCAAGCCGTTCAAGCCGAAGGAGCTCGTGGCCCGGGTGCGCGCGCGGCTCCGTCGCACCGAGCAGGAACCGGCCGAGGTGCTCTCCATCGGCGACATCGCCATCGACGTTCCCGCCCACAAGGTCACCCGCGGGGACGAGCTGATCTCCCTCACCCCGCTCGAGTTCGATCTGCTGGTGGCGCTCGCGCGCAAGCCGCGGCAGGTGTTCACTCGTGAGGTGCTGCTCGAGCAGGTGTGGGGTTACCGGCACGCGGCCGACACCCGCCTGGTGAACGTCCACGTGCAGCGCCTGCGGGCGAAGGTCGAGAAGGATCCCGAGAACCCCGAGGTGGTGCTGACGGTGCGGGGCGTCGGCTACAAGGCCGGACCGCCGTGATCGGTGGGTACCGACTGCGGCGACGGATCACCAGGAGGACTCTGCCGCTGCTGAGGTGGTCACGTGCGGTGAGCAACCGGCTCGCCCACACGTGGCGGCGATCGCTGCAACTGCGGGTCGTGGTCTCGACCCTGTCGCTGTCGCTGATCGTGATGCTCGTCCTCGGTGTCGTCCTCACCAGCCAGATCACCGAACGGCTGCTCGAGGTGAAGATCAACGCCGCCACCGAGGAGGTCGAGCGGTCCCGCGCCCTCGTCGAGGGCCAGCTCGCCGGCGCCGACGACTCCGGCTCGCTGCAGGTCCGGCTCGACGGAGCCGTTGCGGCGCTGACCAATCGCGGCAGCGACGCGGGCGAGGACACCGGCGTCGCGGGCACCTTCGACCCGGCGCTGATCGTGCCGGGCGACGGTCCGCGCGCACCGACGTCGAGCGGGCCCGCCGACCAGATCCCCGAGAACCTGCGTGCCTTCGTGCAGAAGGGCCAGATCGCCTACCAGTTCGCGACGGTGTCGGATCCCGACGGTTATTCGGGCCCGGCGCTGATCGTGGGCACGCCGACGGCGTCGGACATCTCCACCCTCGAGCTGTACCTGGTGTTCCCGCTGGCGGGCGAGGAGAACACGTTGTCCCTGGTGCGCGGCACGCTGCTCGTCGGTGCCGGGGTGCTGCTCGTGCTGCTCGCCGCGATCTCGATGATCGTCGCCCGCCAGGTCGTGCTGCCGATCCGTTCGGCGTCGCGCATCGCGGTCCGGTTCGCCGACGGCCGGCTCAAGGAACGCATGCCGGTGCGTGGCGAGGACGACATGGCGCGCCTGGCCATGTCCTTCAACGAGATGGCCGAGAGCCTGTCGCGGCAGATCACCCAGCTCGAGGAGTTCGGCAACCTGCAGAAGCGGTTCACCTCGGACGTCAGCCACGAGCTGCGTACCCCGCTGACGACGGTGCGGATGGCCGCCGATCTCATCCACGACGGCAGCGACGAACTCGACCCGTCCCTCAAACGCGCCTCGGAGCTGCTCGTCACCGAGCTCGACCGGTTCGAGAGCCTGCTGGGCGACCTGCTCGAGATCAGCCGCCACGACGCCGGCGTCGCCGAACTCGCCGCCGAGCAACTCGACCTGCGCATGTGTGCCCGCGCCGCGGTCTCCACCGTCCGGCACCTCGCCCGCGAGAGCGGCACCGAGCTGATCGTCGACCTGCCGGGTGAACCCGTCGACGCCGAGGTCGATCCGCGCCGCGTCGAGCGCATCCTGCGCAACCTGCTCGCCAACGCCATCGACCACGGAGAGGGCAAGCCCATCCTGCTGCGCCTGCGCGCCGACGACAGCGCCGCCGCGTTCATCGTCCGGGACCAGGGCGTCGGTCTGCGGCCCGGCGAGGAGAAGCTCGTCTTCAACCGCTTCTGGCGGTCGGACCCGTCCCGGGTGCGGCGGTCCGGCGGAACCGGGCTCGGCCTGGCGATCAGTGTCGAGGACGCCAACCTCCACAACGGCAAGCTCGAGGCCTGGGGTGAACCCGGCCTGGGATCCTGCTTCCGGCTCACCCTGCCGCGACAACGGGGACGCAAGGTCGGCCGCAGTCCGCTGCCGCTGGTTCCCAGCACGGTCCGCGCGGTACAGGGCCGTCCGCTGCCGGGTGCGGCGGACGAGGACGCGTCCGTGGACGCCGACGCCGGTGAGGACTCCGCGACGGCTGCGCACCCGGCAGTGGTACCGGTCCCGCCCGAAGGGGCCACCCCATGAGGGGCGCGAGGACGCTGCTCGCGGTGCTGACGGGCCTGGTCCTCGCCGTGTCCGGCTGTGCCAGCCTGCCGGACTCGTCGTCGCCCCAGGCGGTGGGCACCATCGCGCGCGAGCCCACCACCACGTCGGTCCCGGCTCCGGCGCCGGGACGGGAACCGGATCTGCTCCTGCGGGACTTCCTGCGCGCCAGCACGGACCCGGCCAACCGTCACCTCGCCGCCCGGCAGTTCCTCACCGCCGACATGTCGGCCGAGTGGGACGACGCCGCCAGCGCCACGATCGTGGACAAGGTCGACGTGCTGCCGGAGTCGCGCAGCGCCGATCGCGCGACGTACGTCATCCGCGCCAACCGGGTCGGCCACCTGGAGGAAGGCGGGGTCTACCGTCCCGACGAAGGACCGTTCGAGACCAAGATCACCCTCGTGCTCAGCGGCGGCGAATGGCGCATCGACGAGATGGGTCCGGGTGTGGTCATGGACCGCCCGCAGTTCCTCAACGGCTACCAGCGGCGTTCGCTGTACTTCGTCGACCCGTCCGGGCGCACGGTCGTCCCCGACCCGCGCTGGATCGCCGCCACCCAGGACCAGACCGCGGCCCAGCTGATCGACCTGCTCACCGAGGGGCCGAAAGCGGCCCTGGCACCCGCCGTGCGCACGGAACTCGGCTCGGGAGTGTCCGTGCGGGGGCCGATCACCAAGGCCGACGGCCGCACCACCCAGGTCGGTGTCGGTCTCGGTGGTATCCGGATCGACTTCCTGGGGCTGCGACCCCTGAGCAAGGAGAGCCGCGAGTTGCTCGCCGCCCAGGTGATCTGGACCCTCGCCAACGCCGAGATCACCGGCCCGTACGTCCTGCTCGCGGACGGTCAGCCCCTCGACGAGCGATTCCCGAACGGCTGGACCACCGCGGACGTCGCGTCGATGAACCCGCTGGCCACCTCGAGCGCCACCATCGGTCTCCACGCCCTGCGCGGTGGCGGGCTCGTCAGCGTCGCCGAGACCGGGGTCACCCCGGTACCCGGGACCTTCGGCACCGCCACGAACCTGCGCTCCGTGGCGTTGTCGCACGACGGTGAACTGGCGGCGGCCGTCGCCGACACCGGACGTCCGGAAGCCGCCGCCGAGTTGGTGATCGGTCCGTACCGCGACGGCCCGGCGGCGCGCGCCCTCGACGCCGACTCGATCACGCGGCCTACGTGGGCGCTCGACGACAATTCCGTGTGGTCCGTGGTCAACGGCACGAACGTGGTGCGTGCGGTGCGTGAGCCGGGCACCGGCCGGATCACGGTCCTGCCCGTCGACGCCGGAGCCGTGCGGGCGGTGGGCAACACGATCAGCGATCTGCGGCTCTCCCGCGACGGCGTGCGCGCGGCGATGATCGTCGACGGACGCGTGTACGTCGCGGTGGTCGTGCAGAGATCGAACGGGGAATTCTCCCTCACGACACCCCGGGAGATCGCCATCGGTCTCGGCAGCCCCGCCCTGTCCCTGGACTGGAGCACGCCGGACACCGTGGTCGTGGCACGGGCCGCGTCCGACGTCCCGGTCGTGCAGGTCGCGGTCGACGGCTCGCGAATGGACGCCCTGCCGAGCCGCAACCTCACCCCGCCGGTCGTTGCCGTCGAGGCGTCGACGACCTCGGAGTTCGTGGCCGACTCGCGGGCGGTGTTCCAGCTGAACAACGCCGATCCGGCCGGCGATCGGTACTGGCGGGAGGTGCCCGGCCTGACCGGGCTGCAGGCCGTCCCCGTCCTGCCGGGCTGACGGCTCGGGTAGATGTCGGGGCCGGCGGTCACACTGTCGCGGTGCTGATGTCGCTGCTGGATCTGGTGCTGCCCGTCGAGTGCGGCGGTTGCGGCCGCCCCGGCGTCGGCTGGTGCCGGCGCTGCGCCCGGGAGCTGGCGGACGTGCCGGCCCGGGTCCGGCCCCGAGTCGATCCCGGCGTTCCGGTGTGGGCCCTGGGGACGTACGGCGGTGCGCGCCGCCGCGCGGTGATCGCGGCCAAGGAACACGGCCGGCGCGACCTGGCCGGTCCGCTCGGCCTCGCGCTGGCCACCGCGGTGTCACGGCTGCGGCGCTGGGGGGAGCTGCCCGCCGGGCCTCTCGTCGCGGTGCCCGCCCCGACGAGGGCCCACGCGGCGCGCGCTCGCGGCGGCGATCCGGTGCTGCGTGCGGTGCGGGCGGCCGCCGGACACGACCGGCGCCTCGAGGTCTGCGGCCTTCTCGTCACCGGACGTGGTGTCCGCGATTCGGTGGGGTTGTCGGCTGCGCAGCGGCAGCGCAATCTGGCCGGGCGGGTGCGGGTGCGGACGGCGGGCCCGCCTCCCGGAGCGGAGGTGCTGCTCGTCGACGACGTCGTCACGACCGGCGCCACCGCCACGGAATCGGTGCGGGTTCTGCGGGCGGCGGGCCATCGCCCGTGCGGGGTGCTGGTGATCGCCGCCGCCTGAGAGCCGGAGGGTCTGAGAGCCGGAGGGCCTGAGAGCCGGAGGGCCTCGGGGCCGCAGGCCGGGGGGCCGGGAAAGGTGGGGACATCGGTCCCGCCACCAGGTGACGACGGCGTGAAATTGAGCGGAACGGTGGCACTCCCCGCCGTTCCGTACTACCGTCGCCCTCAGACCCGAAAACACAGGTAGCGGGCGCAAAACGCCCTTCAGCCGTCGTGTCGGGCGGAGCGCATCTCGCGCTCGTCGATCATGCCGGCGCGCGAGCTGCGCCGGCCGTACTCGGGAGGTACGAGTGACGATCCCTTCGAAGTCCAAGGTTCCCGCTGCAGAGACCGAAGCCGGTACTGCGGAGTCCAACGGTCCCCGCGCCGACGTCGTCGTCAAGGGGCGCAACGTCGAGGTCCCGGATCATTTCCGGGTCTACGTGTCCGAGAAGCTCGCTCGGCTCGAACGTTTCGACCCGACGATCTTCCTGTTCGACGTCGAGTTGCAGCACGAGCGCAACCGCCGGCAACTGAAGAGTTGCCAGCGAGTCGAGATCACCGCTCGGGCCAAGGGGCCGGTGGTGCGTGCAGAGGCATCCGCGGACAGCTTCTACGCTGCCTTCGAGTCCGTGACGGACAAGCTCGAGGCGCGACTGCGCCGCACGAAGGACCGCCGCAAGGTACACCACGGGGAGAAGACCCCTGTCTCGGTGGCCGAGGCCACGGCTGAACTCGCCAGGGACGACTCGCTCGGAATATCGCCGGAGATCTCGCTGGACCAGTACGAGCCCGAGCCGTCCGGGCCGGGCCGGATCGTGCGAACGAAGGAACACACCGCCGAGCCGATGACCGTCGACGACGCGCTGTACGAGATGGAGCTGGTCGGTCACGACTTCTACCTGTTCCACGACAAGGAGACCGACAGCCCGTCCGTCGTCTACCGCCGGCACGCGTTCGACTACGGGTTGATCCGGCTCGTGTGACGACTGCGCCGCCCGGCGGCGGCACCGTGCGTGCCACCCCGCCGAACGGTCGCCCGTGGTCACCTCGTCGAAAGACCGCCTACCATGGAATCCGGCCGGGGTCGATACAGGCCTCGGCCGGATTTTCGTTGTCCGTGCTGTACCCGAGATTGAGGACGAACACGCCCGTGCTGTCGCTGTCGAAGCTGCTCAGAGTCGGTGAAGGTCGCATGGTCAAGCGGCTCAAGCACATCGCCGACCACGTCGATTCCCTCTCACCCGAGTTCGAGTCCCTCACCGACGAGCAGTTGCGGACCAAGACGGACGAGTTCCGTCGTCGCTACCAGGCGGGTGAGACCCTCGACGAGTTGCTGCCCGAGGCGTTCGCCACAGCGCGCGAGGCGTCGTGGCGAGTGCTGGGCCAGAAGCACTACCCCGTTCAGATCATGGGCGGCGCGGCGCTGCACTTCGGCAACATCGCCGAGATGAAGACCGGTGAGGGCAAGACCCTGACCTGTGTGCTGCCGGCCTACCTCAACGCCATCGCCGACGAGGGCGTGCACGTGGTGACGGTCAACGACTACCTCGCCAAGCGCGACTCCGAGTGGATGGGCCGGGTGCACCGGTCCCTCGGTCTCGAGACGGCGGTGATCCTGTCCGGTCTGACGCCCGCCGAGCGGCGCACCGCGTACGCCGCCGACATCACCTACGGCACCAACAACGAGTTCGGCTTCGACTACCTGCGCGACAACATGACGCACTCGCTCGACGATCTCGTGCAGCGCGGCCACAACTTCGCGATCGTCGACGAGGTCGACTCGATCCTCATCGACGAGGCCCGGACGCCGCTGATCATCTCCGGCCCGGCCGACGCGTCGAGCAAGTGGTACGCCGAGTTCGCGCGGATCGCGCCGCTGCTGAAGAAGGACGTCCACTACGAAGTGGACATCAAGAAGCGCACCATCGGCGTGCACGAAGCGGGGGTCGAGCTCGTCGAGGACCAGCTCGGCATCGACAACCTGTACGAGGCGGCGAACTCGCCGCTGGTGAGCTACCTCAACAACGCGATCAAGGCCAAGGAGCTGTACCAGCGCGACAAGGACTACATCGTCCGGGACGGCGAGGTGATCATCGTCGACGAGTTCACCGGCCGCATCCTCGTCGGACGTCGCTACAACGAGGGCATGCACCAGGCCATCGAGGCCAAGGAACGGGTCGAGATCAAGGCGGAGAACCAGACGCTCGCCACGATCACGCTGCAGAACTACTTCCGCCTCTACGACAAGCTCTCCGGCATGACGGGCACCGCCGAGACCGAGGCCGCGGAGCTGCACCAGATCTACGAGCTCGGGGTGATCCCGATCCCGACCAACAAGCCGATGGTCCGCGCGGACCAGGGCGACCTGATCTACAAGACGGAGACGGCGAAGTTCGCGGCCGTCGTCGACGACGTCGCCGAGCGGCATGCCAAGGGGCAGCCGGTCCTGATCGGCACCACCAGCGTCGAACGCTCCGAATACCTGTCCGCGCAGTTCACCAAGCGCGGCATTCCGCACAACGTGCTCAACGCCAAGTTCCACGAGCAGGAGGCGACGATCATCGCCGAGGCCGGGCGGTCCGGCGCGGTGACCGTCGCGACCAACATGGCCGGCCGCGGTACCGACATCGTGCTCGGCGGCAACCCCGACATCCTCGCCGACGTGGAGCTGCGCAAGCGGGGTCTCGACCCGGTCCACACGCCCGAGGAGTACGAGGCGGCCTGGGACGAGGCGATCGAGCGGATCAACGCCGAGGTCAAGGCCGACGCCGACAAGGTCAGGGACGCGGGCGGCCTGTACGTCCTCGGCACCGAGCGGCACGAGTCCCGCCGGATCGACAACCAGCTGCGCGGCCGCTCCGGCCGGCAGGGCGACCCGGGTGAGTCGCGCTTCTACCTCTCGCTCGGTGACGAGTTGATGCGCCGTTTCAACGGCGCGGCACTCGAATCGATCATGACGCGCTTGAACCTGCCGGACGACGTGCCGATCGAGGCGAAGATGGTCTCGAAGGCCATCAAGAGCGCCCAGACCCAGGTCGAGCAGCAGAACTTCGAGATCCGCAAGAACGTCCTGAAGTACGACGAGGTGATGAACCAGCAGCGCACCGTCATCTACGACGAGCGTCGCCGCATCCTGCGCGGGGAGGACCTCGAAGGCCAGGTCGAGCACATGATCACGGATGTGGTCACCGCCTACGTGGACGGCGCCACCGCAGAGGGCTACGTCGAGGACTGGGACCTCGAGCAGCTGTGGACGGCCCTGCGAACCCTCTACCCGGTGGGCCTCGATCACAAGGAGCTCGCCACCTCCGCGGACGGCGAACCCGCGGATCTCAGCCGGGAGGAACTGCGCGAGGCGTTGCTGAAGGACGCGCACGCCGCGTACGCCCGCCGTGAGGCGGAGATCGACGCCATCGCCGGTGAGGGCGGCATGCGCGAGCTCGAGCGTCGGGTCCTGCTCTCGGTGCTCGACCGCAAGTGGCGCGAACACCTCTACGAGATGGACTACCTCAAGGAGGGCATCGGCCTGCGGGCGATGGCCCAGCGCGACCCGCTCGTGGAGTACCAGCGCGAGGGCTACGACATGTTCGTCGGGATGCTCGAGGGCCTGAAGGAGGAGTCCGTCGGATTCCTGTTCAACCTGCAGGTCGAAGCCGCGCAGGCGCAGCCGGGCCCGGGCGGCGGCGTCACCGCCGCGTCCGCGGCGGCCACCGCGCAGGCCGCCCCCACCCTGACGAAGCCGGCTCCCGCCCCGGCGGCCCCCGCGCCGGCTCCGGCACCCGCGCCCGCCCCGGCGACGCTGCGTGCGAAGGGCCTCGACGAGGACGACGACCGCAGTCTCACCTACACCGGGCCGGCCGAGGACGGCAGTGCCCAGGTTCGGCGCAGTCCCGCGACGTCGTCGCCGGCCGCGTCCGCACCCGGAACGACGGGCACCCGTCGGCAACGCCGGGAGGCGGCACGCAAGCAGTCCAAGGCGCAGCGCCGCCGCTGACGATGCGTCCGGGCCGGAGGTTGCCGGCCCGGACGCACGGTCAGCCCAGCCACACCGTGGTGAGCAGCCATCCGTGCGGCGTCCGGCGTGAGACGGGGTGGCGCGAGATGCGGCCGGCCAGCGCGAACACGCGATGGCCGCGGCCGTAGGAACCGAACAACTCGGCGGTGTCGGCGTCCACCGCACGCAGCCGGGTCCGCAGGAGCACCGCCGTCCCCGGATCGCTCGTCTTCGCGCCGACGGCAACGGTCGCATGCAGCGACGGATGGAGCACGGCAGCGAGCTGGGGCTCGGGACGGCGCCGGTCGGCCACTTCGAGGATCAACCGAGCCGCGAGGTCGGCGAATCGGCGTGCCGCCGGATCGACCTCCGGCAGTGGCCGCCCGATCGGCGGCACGGCCTTCACATGCATCGAACGGCCGTCGTGCGGGGTGAGGCGCCGCCTCGTGTGCCGGCGGTGTGGTCCGGCCGGACAGCACCGCTGCACCGGCGGCTCGAACGGAGCGATGCGTCGGACGTAGTGGGCGTCGTGCTGAGGGGTCATCGATTCTCCCGGTTCCGAGGGACGCCGTCGGCGCGGAACGGCCGACGGCGGGTGCGTAGACCCCGGGAGAGGACGGAGCCGCCGGTCATGGTGCCACATCCGTCTCGCCGTGTCGCCGTGTCGCCGTGTCGCCGTGTCGCCGTGTCGCCGTGTCGTTCGGGTCGTTGCATCGCCTGACCGGTGCGCGCGAACTAGGGTGGGGCGATGCGTGGACTGGTGCTCGATTTCGGTGGGGTGCTCGCGGGCCCCGGCACGGACGCGGCCGCGCTCGGCGGGATCCTCGCCGAGGTGCGCCGGCGCGGCGTGCGCACCGCGATCCTCAGCAACGATCCGGGTGGCCCCGCGGCCGCACCCCTGCGCGATCTGGGGCGGGGCCGGCTGGTGGACGAAGTGGTGCTGTCCGCGGACGTGGGCACCGCGAAACCCGATCCGCGCAGCTACCTGGCGGTGGCCCGGCGTCTCGGGCTCGAACCGTCGGCGTGTGTGTTCGTCGACGACCTGCGGGTGAACGTGGACGGTGCGGTAGCCACGGGAATGGTCGGCGTGCATCACGCCGATGCCGCCGAGGTGGTGGCGGAACTGACGGTGCTGTTCGGTCTCGACGAGCCGTCGCAGGCCGGAGCGGCTCGACGGGACGAGGACGAGAGGGATGCGGGGCGATGACCCACCGGATGTCGGCTCAGGACGCGTCGTTCTACTTTCTGGAGACGAGCAATACGCCCATGCACATCGGGTCGCTCGCCATCCTGGAGCAGCCGAGCGGCGGGCTCGACTACGAGGACGTGCTGCGGCTCGTGGAGCGCCGGCTGGCCGCGGTGCCGCGGTATCGGCAGAAGGCGCGCGAGGTCGCCCTCGGCCTGGCGCGTCCGGTGTGGGTCGACGACCGCGACTTCGACATCACCTATCACGTGCGGCGGTCGGCGCTGCCGCGGCCCGGCTCCGAAACGCAGCTGCACGAGCTGTTGGCCCGGTTGATCTCCCGTCCGCTCGACCGCTCCCGGCCGCTGTGGGAGATGTATCTCGTCGAGGGCCTCGCCGGCGACCGGTGCGCCCTGTTCACCAAGACCCACTCGGCGCTGGTGGACGGCGATCAGGCGCTCGAGATCGGGCAGGTGCTGTTCGAGCCCACCGAGACTCCCCGGGTGGATCCGGAGGAATTGTGGATGCCGGAGCCCGAGCCGAGTGACTCGGCGCTGCTGCTCGGCGCGCTCGCCGAGCTGGTGGCCAGGCCCGGTGAGGCGGTGTCGGGAGTGCGGGCGGCCGTCGGCGATCTGGCCGCGACGGCCGGGGAGGCGCTGGACGTGGTGGGCCGGCTGGCGCGCACCGCCGCCCAGTCCGCGCCCGACAGCCCGTTGAACGCCCCGATCTCCCGTAACCGCCGGTTCGCGGTGGTCAAGGCGGACCTCGAGTTGTACCGGAAGATCCGGGCGCGCTACGGCTGCACCGTCAACGACGTCGTGCTGGCGGTGATCGCGGGGGCGCTGCGGTACTGGCTGCTCTCCCGCGGGGAGCCGCTGACGGAGGCGACGGTGGTCCGGGCGATGGTGCCCATGTCGGTCTACGCGGAGGACCCGGACGTGCCGGAGGCGGGCCGGGAGGAATCCGAGACGGGTCCGCGCGGCGAGGTCTCGACCTTTCTGGTCGACCTCCCGGTGGGGGAACCGAACGCGGTCGTCCGTCTGTCCCACATCTCGCACGCCGGGGAGGCCTACTCTCGGCAGGGCCGCCGGGTCCCGGCGCGGTCGATGATGCGACTGTCCGGGTTCGCGCCCGCGACCATGCATGCCGTCGGGGCTCGTGTCGCGAGCGGATTCTCTCAGCGCATGTTCAACCTGATGATCACCAACGCGCCGGGCCCGCAGCATCCCCTCTACCTCGCCGGGGCCCGGGTCCTCGAGATGTATCCGATCTCGCCCCTGCTGAAGAATCAGGCGCTGAGCGTCGCGTTGACGTCGTACGACGGCAACGTCTACTACGGTCTCAATGCGGACCGCGACGCCATGCCCGATGTGGAGGTGCTGACGTCGCTGCTGCACGAGTCGCTCGAGGAGTTGTTGGATGCCAGTAGGTGAGTTGTGACACGGGTGTACGTACCGGCGACCATCGAGACGTTGAAGCGGTTGGTCGCCGACAGTGAGTTCGAGGCGGTGAGCGGCACCGCGTTCGCGGTCACCCCGGCGCTGCGCGAGGCGTACACCTCCGGTGACGACGAGGAACTCGCCGAGGTCGCGATGGCCGAGGCCGCCCGCGCCTCGTTGCGGCTGCTCGCCGGCCGGGCCGACGACGACCCGCCGCCCGAGTTCGGCCTGCGCCGGGTGGTGGTGGCCGCGGACGTCGACGGCGTCACCCTGCGTCCCGACCTCGACGACGCGGTGGTCCGGCTGCCCGGTCCGGTGCCGCTGTCCGCGGTGGCGTCGGTGCATGTGGACCTCGCCACTGCGGAACCGGACATCGCCCGGGCCCTGCCGGTCGTCGATGCGGCCGACCTCGGCGACGAGGAGGCGGAGTTCGTGCTGGGCGACGCCGAGGACCACGAACTCGCCTGGTACGCCACGCAGGAGCTGCAGTTCCTGCTCGAGCTGCTCTGACCCCGCGAGTGTGATCACCGTCTCGGCCCAACCTACGCCTCCGTAGGGAGCTGGTAACCTACGGAGGCGTAGCCCCTGGACGAGGAGAAGTGATCGGATGGGTCTGAAGGACTGGATCGAGCGGCCGGCGGCGCACGTCGCGACGAAGGACCGATCCGTGTCGAACATCCTGCGTGGTGCGGCCGCGCGGCTGACGACACCCCTCCTTCCCGACGACTACCTGCACCTCGCCAACCCCCTGTGGTCGGCGCGCGAGCTGCGTGGACGCATCGTCGAGGTCCGCCGCGAGACCGCGGACTCCGCGACACTCGTCATCAAGCCCGGCTGGGGCTTCGACTTCGGATACGCGCCGGGCCAGTACATCGGCATCGGGTTGCACGTCGACGGCCGCTGGCACTGGCGTTCGTACTCACTGACGTCCTCGCCCACATGGGACCGCAAGCTCATCTCGATCACCGTCAAGGCCATGACCGACGGGTTCCTCTCGACCCACCTCGTCAGCGGCGTGCCCGCCGGCACGATCGTGCGGCTCGCCGAGCCCAAGGGCGAGTTCGTCCTGTCCGACCCCCCGCCGGCGAAGATCCTGTTCCTCACCGCGGGCAGCGGCATCACCCCGATCATCTCGATGCTGCGCACCCTCGACCGCCGGTCCGTGCAGGCCCATGCCGAACTGCCCGATGTGGTGCACGTCCACTCGGCGCCCACCGCCGCCGAGGTGATGTTCGCCGACGAGATCGCCCGATTCGGGGCGGATCACGAGCAGTACCACCCGTACGTGCGCCTGACGCGGGAGCAGGGCAAGTTCGCCCTCGCCGAGCTCGACACCGTGTGCCCCGACTGGCGGGAGCGTCAGGTGTGGGCGTGCGGACCGCAGGCGATGCTCGACGACATCGACCGGTTCTGGGACTCCGCGGGCCTGTCCGAGCGGCTGCACCTGGAACGCTTCGCCGTCTCCCGCGCGGACACCTCCGGCGCCGGCGGGACGGTGACCTTCGCCAAGTCCGGCAAGACCGTCGCCGTCGACGGTGCGACGACCCTGCTCGAGGCCGGTGAAAGCGCCGGCGCGCTGATGCCGTTCGGCTGCCGGATGGGAATCTGTCAGACTTGTGTGGTGCCCTTGGAGAAGGGGCATGTCGTCGACCTCCGGTCCGGCAAGGAACACGCCGAGGGGGAGCGGGTACAGACCTGCATCTCCGCGGCTGCCGGAGACTGCACGCTCGGCGCCTGACGCACTACCCACCCGTTCCAGGGGGAAGGACCCCGGTGGCAATCACCGACATCACCGAGTTCGCTCACCTCACCGACGCGGACATCGAGGAACTCGGCCGCGAGTTCGACGCGATCCGTCGCGACATCGAGGACGCCCGAGGGCTGCGCGACGCCCGCTACATCCGCAACACCATCCGTCTGCAACGCGTCCTCGAGATCGGCGGTCGCGCGGCGCTGTTCGGCAGCCGCCGGCGTCCGCTGTGGCTGCTCGGCACGGGCCTGCTCTCGCTGTCGAAGATCATCGAGAACATGGAGCTCGGGCACAACGTGATGCACGGGCAGTGGGACTGGATGAACGATCCGGAGATCCACTCGACCTCGTGGGAATGGGATCAAACGGGTCCGTCGCAGCACTGGAAGCGCGCCCACAACTACGCGCACCACACCTACACGAACATCGTCGGGATGGACGACGACGTGGGCTTCGGCATCCTGCGGATGACGCGCGACGAGAAGTGGCGGCCGATCAACCTGCTGCAGCCCCTGGCCAACCTGATCCTCGCAGCCACGTTCGAGTGGGGCATCGCACTGCACGACCTCGATGCCGAGAAGAAGGCTGCCGGGGTGCCGGAAGGCCAGTGGAACTCCCAGCCCACCAAGGACTTCGCGCGCAAGATCGCGCGGCAGCTGGGCAAGGACCTGGTGCTGTTCCCGGCCATGACGGGCCGTGCGTGGCGCAGCACGATCACGGCGAACCTCACGGCGAACCTGGTGCGGAACCTGTGGGCGTACGTGGTGATCTTCTGCGGCCACTTTCCCGACGGCGCCGAGAAGTTCACCGTGGCGCAGTACGAGAACGAGACGCAGGGGCAGTGGTACCTGCGGCAGCTGCTCGGTAGCGCCAACATCGATGCCGGCCCGGTGATGGCCTTCATGACCGGCAATCTGAGTTACCAGATCGAGCACCACCTGTTCCCGGACCTGCCCAGCAACCGCTACCCCGAGATCGCGGAGCGGGTCCGCGCGCTGTGTGCGAAGTACGACCTGCCGTACACCAGCGGTCCGCTCGGTAAGCAGTACCTGCTCGCGCTGCGCACGATCCACAAGCTGGCACTGCCGGACGCGTGGCTGCGGGCCACGTCGGACGACGCCCCGGAGACCTCCTCCGAGCGCAAGTTCCGGCGTCCCGATCTGCCGCGGGTGCGGTCGGTGGGGGAGCGTCGTGAGGGGCTCGCGACCGCGCTGCGGACCCTGCGGGCCGCCAAGCGCGCCACCCGCCGGAAGTGATCTGCCGCACAAGCTACATCTCCGTAACCTACGGATTCGTAACTTACGGTACGGTAGGCGCATGGCCATTTCGGACATCAAGGAGTACGCGCACCTCACCGAGGCGGACGTCGAGGCCCTCGGCCGGGAGCTCGACGCCATCCGGCGGGACATCGAGGACTCCCGCGGCGAGCGCGACGCCCGCTACATCCGCAACACGATCCGACTGCAGCGCGGCCTGGAGCTGAGTGGGCGTGCGGTGCTGTTCGGCAGCCGCCGGCGGCCGCTGTGGCTGCTCGGTGCGGGCCTGCTCGGCCTCTCGAAGATCGTCGAGAACATGGAGCTCGGGCACAACGTGATGCACGGGCAGTGGGACTGGATGAACGATCCCGAGGTCCACTCCGTCCACTGGGAGTGGGACAACGCCGACCCGTCCGCGCACTGGAAGCAGACCCACAACTACCTGCACCACAAGTACACCAACATCCTCGGCATGGACGACGACGTGGGATACGGCCTGCTGCGGGTGACGCGCGACCAGCGCTGGCAGCCGTTCAACTACGGCAACATCGTCTACAACGCCCTGCTCGCCCTGCTGTTCCAGTACGGCGTCGCGGTCCAGCACCTCGAACTCGGCAAGGTCGCCAAGGGCCGCGACGACCGCGCCGAGACCAAGCGCAAGCTGCGCGAGGTGGGGGACAAGATCGGTCGCCAGATCGCCAAGGACTACGTGGTCTATCCGGCGCTGACGGGTAAGGCGTGGAGGTCCACGCTCACCGCGAACATGACGGCCAACGTGATCCGCAATCTGTGGACCAACGCGGTCATCTTCTGCGGGCACTTCCCCGACGGCGCCGAGAAGTTCACCAAGGCCGACGTCGACAACGAGACGCAGGCGCAGTGGTACCTGCGCCAGATGCTCGGCAGCGCCAACATCTCCGGCGGTCCGGTCATGGACTTCATGACCGGCAACCTGAGCTACCAGATCGAACACCACCTGTTCCCGGACCTGCCGTCGAACCGGTACGCCGAGATCGCGGTGCGGGTGCGCGAGCTGTGCGACAAGTACGACCTGCCGTACACCACCGGCCCGCTCGCCGTGCAGTACTTCAAGTCCTGGCGCACCATCGCCAAGCTGTCGCTGCCGAACAAGTACCTCGCGGACACACCGGACGCGGCCCCGGAAACCGCGTCCGAGCGCGGCTTCGGCGGCACCGCCGTCGTGGACCCTGCGACCGGCCGGCGACGCGGCCTGGCCACCGCGATCCGCGAGAACCGCCGGGTCCGCGGCGTGCGCCGTCTCCTCGGCATGCGCTGATCCCGAATCCCCACCGAGCGCCCGGCGTCCCTGTGACACCGGGCGCTCGGCGTCCCTGTGACACCGGGCGCTCGGCGTCCCTGTGACACCGGGCGCTCGGCGTCCCTGTGACACCCGGCGTCCGGGGACCGGGCTCACCAGGATTCGTTGGCGGCGATCGCGGTCAGCAGTGTGCGCACGGCCATCGCGCGGCGCCCGGACTTGCCCTCGAGGGCGTCGAGTGCGCACTCGGGGTCCGCGGGCGGGCCCAGGTGGGTGCAGCCACGGGGACAGTCCTCCACCGCGTCGGCGAGATCCGAGAACGCGGCGATCACGTCGTCGGCATCGATGTGAGCGAGCCCGAACGACCTGATCCCGGGGGTGTCGATCACCCACCCGCCGCCCGGCAACGGCAGCGCCACCGACTGCGTGGAGGTGTGCCGGCCCTTCCCGACCCCCGAGACCTCGCCGGTGGCGCGGTCGGCATCCGGGACGAGCCGGTTGACCAGAGTGGACTTTCCCACGCCGGAATGGCCGATCAGCGCGGTCGACCTGCCCGCCAGCATCGCCGTCAGCTCCGACAGGTCCTGCTCGCGGCCCGCCAGCACCACGGGAACGTCCAGATCCGCGAACTGCGCCGTGAACTCCCCGGGATCGGCCAGATCGCTCTTCGTCAGGCACAGCACCGGTTCCAGCCCGCCCGCAAACGCGGCGACCATGGACCGTTCGACCAGCCCGGTCCGAGGCGGCGGATCGGCCAGTGCGACGACGATCAGCAGCTGCTCCGCGTTGGCCACGACGATCCGCTCGAACGGGTCGGTGTCGTCGGCGGTGCGGCGCAACACCGTGGTGCGTTCCTGTACCCGCACGATGCGCGCAAGCGTGTCGGGCCGCCCCGACAGGTCCCCGACCACCGCGACCCGATCCCCGACGACGACAGGGGTACGGCCGAGCTCCCGGGCCCGCATCGCGACGACCGGCCGCGCGGGATCACCCTCCAGCACGCAGCCCCACCGGCCACGGTCGACGGAGACGACCATCGCTTCGACGGCGTCCCGATGGGCCGGCCGGTCCTTCGTGCGCGGCCGCGAGCCCTTGCCCGGACGGATCCGGACGTCGGTCTCGTCGTAGGTCCGCCGGCTCAGGAGCGCGCTCCCCTCAGCATCCCGGCCCACAGCTCGGGGAAG
Source organism: Rhodococcus sp. DMF-1 (assembly GCF_021441945.1). NCBI lineage: Bacteria > Bacillati > Actinomycetota > Actinomycetes > Mycobacteriales > Nocardiaceae > Rhodococcus > Rhodococcus sp. DMF-1. The sequence goes on along the minus strand of NZ_CP090442.1, from coordinate 2,407,445 downwards.
CCGGGCAGGGTCTTGGCCGTCGTGCCGATGTCCTCGACCTCGATGCCGTCGACGACGAGTCCCACGATCGCGCCCGCCGTCGCCATCCGGTGATCCGCATACGAATGCCAGCGTCCGCCGTGCAGCGGCGCCGGCACGATGTGCAGGCCGTCCGCAAGCTCGGTGGCGGAACCGCCGAGCTTGCCGAGCTCCGTGACCAGGGCGGCCAGGCGGTCCGTCTCGTGCCCGCGCAGGTGGGCGATGCCCCGCAGCGTGGACGGGGTGGTCGCCAGCGCCGCGAGTGCGGCGACCGTGGGGGCGAGCTCGCCGACGTCGTGCAGGTCGACGTCGAGGCCGCGCAGATGCTTCGGGCCTCGCACGGTGAGCGTTCCGTCGGACAGTGCGACGTCGGCACCCATCTGCTCGAGGATTCCGCGGATCGCGTCGCCGGCCTGGGTGGTGCGCTGCGGCCATCGCGGCACCGACACCGTGCCGGCCGTGACGGCCGCGGCCGCCAGGAACGGGGTCGCGTTGGACAGGTCGGGCTCGACGACCCGGTCCACGGCGCGGACCGGGCCCGGTGCGACCCGCCAGGTGTCGGGCACGGACGTGTCGACCGTCACCGCGGACTCGCGCAGCATCTCGACGGTCATGTCGATGTGCGGCATGGACGGCACGGCCGCCCCGGCGTGCCGCACCGTGACGCCCTCGACGAACGCGGCGGCGGAGAGCAGCAGACCCGAGACGAACTGTGACGACCCCGACGCGTCGATGGTGACGGTGCCGCCGCGCAGGGAGCCGCGCCCGCGCACGGTGAAGGGCAGGGTGTCGCCGTCGACGTCGGCGCCGAGCGAGCGCAGGGCCTCGAGGACGGTGCCCATCGGGCGGGTACGCGCCTGCTCGTCACCGTCGAAGAAGACGTCGCCGTCGGCCAGCGCCGCGAGGGGCGGCACGAATCGCATCACCGTTCCCGCCAGGCCGCAGTCCACCCGGGCGCCGTGCAGCCGGCCGGGGATGACGTGCAGCGTGGTGCCGTCGTCTCGCTCGTCGATCGTCGTGCCCAGTCCGCGCAGGGCCGCGATCATCAGGTCGGTGTCGCGACTGCGCAGCGCACCGGTCACGGTGGACGGGCCGTCCGCGAGCGCAGCGAGGATCAGGGCGCGGTTGGTGATCGACTTGGACCCGGGCAACGTGACGGAACTGTCGACGGGTGACTCGGCTCGGGGCGCACTCCACGGATTCACCCGTCCATCTTCGCCTATCCGCAGCCGACGGCCACGTGCCACACCCCGCGGTCGGGTGCGGTCCGCGGCGCGGGTGGTCGGCGCGGCACCTCCCGGGCGCCCCCGCATCAGGCCCCGGCGGTGATCGGCGCCACCACTGCTCCCGTGAGCCGCACCAGGTCCGCCGGGGCGAGTTCGATCTCGAGGCCGCGGCGTCCGGCGCTGCACAGGACCCGGTCCCACTGGTGCGCGGAGGCGTCGACGGCGGTGCGCAGCCGGCTGCGCTGACCCAGCGGTGAGATTCCCCCGAGGACGTAGCCGGTGGCGCGTTCGGCGTCGCTGCGTTCGGCCATGACCGCCTTGCCGCCCCCGAGGGCGGCCGCGGCCGCCTTCAGCGACAGCGTCGCCGGGACCGGGATCACGGCCACCGCGAGCTTGCCGTCGGAGAGCTTGATCACGAGGGTCTTGAAGATCTGGGCGGGGGCCACCCCGAGCCGCTGCCCGAGGAGCTCGACGGCCTCGGAACCGAACGAGCCGGCTCGCGGGTCGTGCGGGTACTCGTGGACGCGGTGGGTGACTTTCTCGCGTGTCAGCAGCGTGGTCGCGGGAGTGGAGGTCGAGGCCATGCGCGTCAATGTAGGGAACAAGCACCCACCCTGTCGTGTTGATTCCGGGTGGCCGCCACGATCGGCGTGGCCGGTGACCGAGAGCGAGGAGTGCCGCGTGCCTGTGCTGTGCCCGTCCCGGCCGGTAGCCTTCACGGATACGGCAAGTGAAGGGATCGGTGTGGTCGAGGAGTCTGGTACGGAACTGGCCGAACGGTTCGAGCGGGATGCACTGCCCCTGCTCGATCAGCTCTACGGCGCGGCGCTGCGGATGACCCGCAACCCCGCGGACGCGGAGGATCTGGTTCAGGAGACGTATATCAAGGCGTTCTCCGCCTTCTCCTCCTTCAAGGAGGGGACCAATCTCAAGGCGTGGCTGTACCGCATCCTGACGAACACCTACATCAACTCCTACCGCAAGAAGCAGCGCCAGCCCGCTCAGTACCCCACCGAGGAGATCACCGACTGGCAGCTGGCGGCGACGGCCGAGCACAGCTCCACCGGTCTGCGGTCGGCCGAGGTCGAGGCGCTCGACGCGCTTCCCGACGACGACATCAAGGCCGCGTTGCAGGAGCTGCCCGAGGAGTTCCGGATGGCGGTGTACTACGCCGACGTCGAGGGTTTCCCGTACAAGGAGATCGCGGAGATCATGGGCACGCCCATCGGCACGGTCATGTCACGGCTGCACCGCGGCCGCAAGCAGCTGCGCGGCCTGCTGGCCGATGTCGCGCGGGAGCGAGGATTCAACCGGAGCGGGGCCGTGGACGCTGCTGTCGGACACGGTGTGGACAACAAGGAGGTCTCGAGGTGAGCGAGTCGGCCGACTTCGATCAGCTCGACTGTTCCGCAGTGATCGCGGACGTCTATCTGCTGCTCGACAGCGAGTGCGACGACCGGTCGCGTGAGCGTCTGCAGCGCCATCTCGACGACTGCGGGTCCTGCCTCGAGGCGTACGGGCTCGAATCCCAGCTCAAGTCCCTGCTCAGCCGCAAGTGCGGCGGCGAGCACGCCCCGGAGGGCCTGCGGGAGCGGCTGCTGGTCGAGATCCGGCGGACCGTCGTCGTGACGCGCACCGACGTCCGGGATTGACCACCCGACACGCGTGAGGGGGCCGGAAGCAGCTGCTTCCGGCCCCCTCACGCGTGTGTGCGCGCCTCAGGCGTTGGGACGCTTGCCGTGGTTGGCGGCGTTACCCTTGCGACTGCGCTTCTTGCGGCCTCGCTTACCCATGGTCCGATCTCCTTTCTGGTTCATTACAGTGTTTCACGTGTGGTCCGGTGGCCCTGAAAGCAGGGCCACCGTCTTCTTCGTGGAATGAGGTGCCCGATGGCCGAAGACGTGCGCGCCGAGATGGTCTCCACCGTGTTCGAGGTGGTGGTGCAGGAAGGGGACGTCGTCGCCGAGGGCGACACGCTGGTGATCCTGGAGTCCATGAAGATGGAGATTCCGGTGCTCGCCGAGACGTCGGGCACCGTGACCTCACTGGACGTGGTCGTCGGCGACGTCGTGCAGCAGGGCGACCTCATCGCGGTCATCTCCTGAGTCCGCACGTGCCGCCCGTGTCCACCCTCAGCGCTCTTCTCGCCGAGCACACCGACCTGCCGGGCGGTGCGGTCGACCACCTGCAGCGAGTCGTCGGCGAATGGCAGTTGCTCGCGGACCTGTCCTTCGCGGACGTCCTGTTGTGGGTGAGCGCCGAGCCGAGTGGGGTGGTGTGCGTGGCGCAGTGCCGCCCCACCACCGCATCGACCGTGCTGCCCGAGGACATGGTGGGTTCGGTGGTGTCCGAGCGGGAGCACCCGCACGTGTTGCGGGCCCTCGAGACCGGAGTGGTCGTCTCTGCGGACGCGCGGCCCAGCCACGTCGCGCCGCTGCGCCGGCAGGCGGTGCCGGTCCGCTGGGACGGGCAGGTCATCGCCGTTCTGAGCCGCGACGCGGCCACCGTGGCCAGGCGCACCAAGAGCGCCCTCGAGACCGCGTACCTCGAGTGCGCCGACGCCCTGTTCACGATGATCTGCGAGGGCACCTTCCCGACCACGGAATCGCGTTCGGACACCAAGTCGAGCCCCCGCGCGGGCGACGGCTTCATCCGCCTCGACCGGTCCGGCCGGGTGGTGTATGCGAGCCCGAATGCCCTGTCCGCCTACCACCGGATGGGGTTGAACTCCGACCTGCTCGGCCAGAACCTGATCGAGACGACACGCGCGCTGGTGACCGATCCGTTCGAGAGCGAGGACGTCGAGAGCTACCTGCGGGGTGCGGTGCGCGGCAAGCTGGGACGGCCCATGGAGATCGAGGCACGCGGGGCCACCGTGCTGCTGCGTGCGCTGGTGCTCGCGCCCGGCGGCCGGCTCGAGGGTGCGGCGGTGGTCATCCGCGACGTCACCGAGGTCAAGCGGCGCGATCGGGCGTTGCTGAGCAAGGATGCCACGATCCGGGAGATCCACCACCGGGTGAAGAACAACCTGCAGACGGTCGCGGCCCTGCTGCGGCTGCAGGCGCGACGCACCGGCAACACCGAGGCCCGGCAGGCGCTGGCCGAGGCGGTGCGCCGGGTGACGTCGATCGCGCTCGTGCACGAGGCGCTGTCGATGTCGGTGGACGAGGAGGTCGATCTCGACGACGTCGTCGACCGGCTGATCCCCATCGTCGTCGACGTCGCGGCCGTGGGCAGTCAGGTCCGGGTGCGCCGGGAGGGCAGCCTGGGGGTATTCCCCGCCGAGCGGGCGACACCGCTGGTGATGGTGCTCACCGAACTCGTGCAGAACTCGGTCGAGCATGCCTTCGATCCGGGTGCGGCCGGCACCGTGACGCTGCGGGCCGAGCGGTCGGCCCGCTGGCTCGACGTGGTGGTCCACGACGAGGGCAAGGGACTGCCGGAGGGATTCGACCTCGAGAGCTCGGACCGGTTGGGCCTGCAGATCGTCCGCACGCTCGTCGCCGCCGAACTCGGCGGCACGTTGCGGCTCGAGCGGGGCGCGACGACGGGAACGGATGCGCGGCTGCGGGTTCCGCTGGGCCGGGTGGCGCTCGGCTGAGCCCCGGTGGGGAGTCCGGCGGGAACCAGGCCCGCGGAGGCAGGAAGGCCCGGCACCGAAGCGGTGCCGGGCCTTCCCGGAGATCTGTGGCGGTGGGCCGTGTCAGACCGCGGAGCGCGCCCGGGTGCGGGCGTTGCGGCGCTTGAGGGCACGACGCTCGTCCTCGCTCATGCCGCCCCACACGCCCGCGTCCTGACCGGACTCGAGGGCCCACGAGAGGCACTCGGCGGTGACGGGGCAGCGGTTGCACACGAGCTTGGCGTCGGCGATCTGCGCGAGGGCCGGGCCGCTGTTACCGACGGGGAAGAACAGCTCGGGATCCTCGTCGCGGCAGATGGCCTTGTGGCGCCAGTCCATGCTTCTACTCTCCTTCGATAGTGCTCGTCGCACCGGCTGATCGTGGTGGCAAGTTCATGCGTGCGTCGGCAAGTGTTTCCGCGCGGTTACTTGTGAATGCTTTCACGAACCAGCGTGAAGTCAATAGGAATCGACACGACCGTGGGGAAGCTCACGCCGGCTGTGGCCCGTTCCGGGACTCGAACTTCCTTTGTACACCGCGGAACACAAAAATGTAACCCGGGTCACTCCACGGACGGGGTGGGTGCCACGACCTCGAGCACGGCCGGAACCGACACGAACTCCACCTCGGTGCGAAGACCGAGGTAGTCCCCGTCCACCTGCAGGCCGATCGGCCGGCTCGATTCCGCTCGCACCCGTGCGACGTCGTCGACCCGCACCAAGCGGCGGGAGTTCGGATTCCCGTGGCGCGCGAGCAACTGGCGGACCACCCGCAAGCTTGCGAACACCGCCGTCGTCGTCATCGCGAAGACACCGAGCCCGGTGTCGAACGAGGTGCCCGGATTGGTGTGCACCGGGCGCTTGTCCAGATAGGTCCACGGGCTCGAATTGGAGACGAACGCGTAGTACACGCCCGGGATCGGTGGCCGTCCGGGCAGCGTCAGCGTCAGCGCGGGCTCGGCACCCTTGGACTTGAAGAACTGCGTGATCGAATGCACGACGTATCGGGCGGTCGTGACCTTCCGCCCGCCCAGCCGGCTCAGGTCGACGGCCTCGCACACCTGTGCGTCGAGTCCGAGCCCCGCATTGAAGACGAACCACCGGCCGTCGCAGTGGCCGAGACCGATCCGGCGGGTCGTGCGCCGGGCCAGCAGATCGAGCAGTTGCGCGGTCGCCTTCACCGGATCGGCGTCCACACCCAGCGAACGGGCGAAGACGTTGGCCGACCCGCCGGGGACGACCGCGAGCAGCGGGAGCGTGGGGTCGGCAACCCGCTCGGACGGGGTACCGAGCAGGCCGTTGACGATCTCGTTGACGGTGCCGTCGCCGCCGTGCGCGACGACGACGTCCATTCCGTCGGCGTGCGCCGAGCGGGCCAGTTCGGCGGCGTGTCCCCGATGGGTGGTGTGGGCGACGGTGAGGGAGACCCGATCGGCGAGCGCGCGGGCCAACCGGTCGCGACCGGCCGGAGTGGTGGTCGTCGCGTTGGGGTTCACGATCAGCAGTGCGCGCACGGAGCATCAGCCTAAGTGGTCTCGCACGGGTCCACTACGCTGGCCGGGTGTCCACCGAGTCGCCACGCAGCACCGTCCCGTCCACCGTTCGAGCGGCGGGTGGTCTCGTCGTCCTCGAAGGCGTGATCGCGATCGGTTTCGCTGTGGTGTCCGTGGTCCGGGCGCTGACGGGCGGGCACGACCAGACGGTCGGAAACGGCTACGGCCTCGCGCTGTGGCTGGGAATCCTGTTCGGTGGCGTGCTCGCGGCCGGGATCGCGCTGTTACGCGGACAGCGCTGGGGACGGGCCGTGGCGATCGTCGCGCAGCTGCTGTTGCTGCCGGTGGCCTGGTCGCTGCTGACCGATTCCCACCAGGTCGTGCTCGGCATCCTGTTGACCCTGATCGTGGTGCCGGCGCTGGTGCTGCTGTTCAGCCCGCCGACGACGCGCTGGCTGGCCCAGGACTACGCGCCGGATGCCGACGACGCGGCCTGACCCCCGCCGAGCGCGGTGAGCGCCTGCCCGCTGAGACGGAAGGTGGTCCACCCGTCCTGCGGGACCGCGCCGAGCGAACGGTAGAACCCGATCGACGGCGTGTTCCAGTCCAGCACCGACCAGCTCAGGCGGCTGTAGCCGCGGTCGACGCACTCGCGGGCCAGCGCCGCGAGCAGGGCGCGGCCGTGTCCCTGCCCCCGGTGCTCGGGCCGGACGTACAGGTCCTCGAGATAGATGCCGTGCACCCCGTCCCAGGTGGAGAAGTTGCGGAACCACAACGCCATGCCCACCACCGTTCCGTGCGCGTCCTCGGCCACGTGGGCGAACGCGGCGGCATCGGCCCCGAACAACGCCGTGTGCAGCTGCTCGGGCACGACGGTGCACTCGTGGCGAGCCTTCTCGTACTCGGCCAGTTCGTAGACGAGGGCGGTGAGAGCGTCGACGTCGGCGGGACGGGCGCGGCGGATCACGATCGGGCCTTTCGTGAGGTTCGGCGACCCGCCGGAGGGCGGATGTCGCGGTCGATTCTCGCGTTCGGGCGAGTTTTCAGCGAGGATCGACCCGTGACAACGGTACTTGCGGTGGCAAATCAGAAGGGTGGCGTCGCGAAGACGACCACCGTCGCGTCTCTGGCGGCCGCCCTGGCCGGGCTGGGGCAGCGGGTGCTCGTCGTCGACCTGGACCCGCAGGGCTGCCTGACGTTCTCGCTCGGGCACAACCCCGACCGGCTCGAACGGTCGGTGCACGACGTGCTGGTGGGGGCGGCGGAGGCCAAGGAGGTTCTGCTCGATACCGGCGAGGGGTTCACGTTGCTGCCCGCGACGATCGACCTCGCCGGCGCCGAGGCGCTGCTGCTGATGCGGCCGGGGCGCGAGTTCACCCTTCGCCGGGCGCTGGCGCCCCTGCTCGACAGCTTCGACGTCGTCGTGATCGACTGCCCGCCGTCGCTGGGCGTGCTCACGCTCAACGGCCTGACCGCGGCGCAGTCCGTGCTCGTGCCCCTGCAGTGCGAGACCCTCGCGCACCGCGGCGTCGGGCAGCTGCTGCGCACCGTCGCCGAGGTCAAACAGATCACCAACCCGGACCTCGAGCTGCTCGGTGCCCTGCCGACCCTCTACGACGCCCGCACGACGCACAGCCGTGACGTGCTCGCCGACGTCGCCGACCGGTACGACATGCCGGTGCTCGCGCCGCCGATCCCGCGCACCGTCCGCTTCGCGGAGGCGTCGGCGTCCGGAGCCTCGGTGCTGGCCGGCCGGAAGAACAAGGGCGCCGAGGCCTACCGCGAGCTGGCCGAGAACCTGCTCGCCCATTGGCGCGACGGCAAGGAGCTGGTCACCTTCACGTCGTGACCGGTGGCCCGGCCGGGCTCACCGCAGCACCACGACCTGCGGCCCCCGCTGCTCGAGCACCGCATTCCCGGCGACCGCGACGTTCACGACACCGGTCCCGTCGCGCGCGACCGGAATGCGCTGCCGTTCCGTCCCGGTGGCCGGATCGACCACGGCGAGGGCGTCGCGCACCGGAAGCAGCAGCGCTCCGGCCATGGCACTGCCGGTGCCCGTCGTTCCCGGCACCGTCCACTGCGGCACCAGGTCGTCGCCGCCGAGGGCGACGGTCTGCGTGCCCGACCACCACGTGAGGATCGAACCCTGGGCCGTCGCGGGGAACACCGCCTCCGGTGTCGCCGCGGCCGACAGCGGGTGCCGCGCGGTGACCGTGCCCGCGGCGTCGTACACGGCGAGCACGGGCCCGGAGGACGCGGTGGGCGGCAGATACAGCACCGTGCGCTCGCCGGTCACCGCGACGACCCGCGTACCGCCGTCGTCCGGTCCCAGTTCCGGTAGCACCGACGAGGCGATCTCCGCCGGCTGCGAATCGGCCTCGGGGGTCGTCTCGAGCAGCGTCAGGCGGTCGGCTTCCTCACCGGGGCAGCGTTCGACCACCGCAAGCCGGCTGTTGCTCGCCGCGGCCGAGTTCAGCGTGCATCCGCTGCGGGGCTGGGCCCCCGGCACGACGGGCGCGTCCACGCGTCCGTACTCGAGTGTCCGCACGAGATCGGACCGCCACAGTTCGAGACGAGTGTCGCCCCGGGAGATCACGTGGGTGTCGGCAGCGGTGAGGGTCACCGCGTCGTCGGCGTCGCTCGAACGTTGCGCGCCGCGCATTCCCGAGTCGGGAACGAGCTGGGTGACCTGGCTGCATCCCCGCCGGTCGCGGTAGACCGCGACGGCGGTGCGCCAGTCCTCGACCACGCCGCACAGCGGTATGTCGCGGTCGTAGCGCCACAGTTCGGCGCCCGAGTCGAGGGCGCGGCCGGTGACGGTGCCGCCGTCCCCGGTGACCACGACGGCGCCGACCGCGATCGGACGGGACGTCGCGCCGCTGGGGGCGCGCCACGCCTCCGTCAGGGTCGACGGCACGACGGTCGCGGACGGTGGCGGCTCCGGTGCCGCGTCGGTCGTGACGGACACGGTGCCACGCGCATCCGAGCGCAACCAGACGACGCTCGCCGCCGCGACGACCGCGACGGCGAGCACGAGTGCTGCGATCAGATCCGCCCGGGTTCTGCGCTCCGGTGCGATCATCGCGAGCGGCTACTGGGCAGCCGAAGCCGTGACCGTTTCGCTGTTCGCGACGGTGTCGCCGGTCGCGGCGGAACCGCCGCGGCGCCGCCGACGGCGCCGCCGTGCGGGCGCTGTTCCGCTCCCGGACTCCTCGCTCTGCCCCGAGGCGGAACTCGCGCCCGCCGTCTCGGGACCGGTGCCGGAGTGCTCGCCGCCGCCGGTCTCCGGCCGGCCGCCGCGCGTGCGCCGGCGGACCCGGGTGCGCTTGGGTCGTGCCGCATCCTCGGAGCCCTCCTCGCGGGCGGGCCGCTCGGTCGGCGTCTTGCGGACGGTTCCGGTCGTGCCGTCGGGGATGCCCAGCTCCTCGAACAGGTGCGGCGAGCTCGAGTAGGTCTCGACCGGATCGGGCATGCCCAGATCGAGGGCCTTGTCGATGAGCTGCCAGCGCGGAATGTCGTCCCAGTCGACGAGGGTGACGGCGATACCGGTGCGCCCCGCCCGGCCGGTGCGGCCGATGCGGTGGACGTAGGTCTTCTCGTCCTCGGGGCACTGGTAGTTCACGACATGGGTGACGTCGTCGATGTCGATGCCGCGCGCGGCCACGTCCGTGGCGACCAGCACGTCGATCTTGCCCTTGCGGAACTTGTCCAGCGCCTTCTCACGAGCGATCTGCCCCAGGTCACCGTGCACGGCCCCGACGGCGAAGCCGCGCTCGGCGAGCTCGTCGGCGACCTTCTGCGCGGTGCGCTTGGTACGGGTGAAGATCATGGTGGCGCCACGACCCTCGGCCTGCAGCACGCGCGCCACCAGTTCCGCCTTGTCGAGCGCGTGCGCGCGGTAGACGAGCTGGTTGGTGCGCTCGTGCACCGCGGAGGACTCCGGTTCCTCGGCGCGGATGTGTGTCGGGCGGGTGAGGAACGTGCGGGCGAGCGTGATGATCGGCCCGGGCATCGTGGCCGAGAACAGCATCGTCTGGCGACGGTCGGGCACCATGCCGAGGATGCGCTCGATGTCCGGGAGGAAGCCGAGGTCGAGCATCTCGTCCGCCTCGTCCATCACCAGCACGCCGATCTTGCCGAGGATCAGGTGACCCTGGTTGGCGAGGTCGAGCAGCCGGCCCGGGGTCCCCACGACGACGTCGACGCCCTTCTTCAGCACGTCGACCTGCGTTTCGTACGGACGTCCGCCGTAGACGGACAAGATCTTCAGGGCACCGGTGGAGCCGGGGAGGTACTTGGCGGCGTTCTCGAGGTCCTGGGTGACCTGCAGGCACAGCTCGCGCGTCGGCACGATCACCAGCGCGCGGGGCGTGCCGTCGAGGGCGGTGGTGCCGGACTCGGCGGTGGTGAGGCGGTGCAGCAGCGGGACACCGAACCCGAAGGTCTTGCCCATGCCGGTGCGTGCCTGTCCGATCAGGTCGTCGCCGGCGAGGGCGAGGGGGAGCGTCAGCTCCTGGATGGCGAAGGTGCGCTCGATGCCGATCTCGGCGAGAGCGCGGACGATCTCGTCCCGCACGCCCAGTTCGGCGAACGTGGGCGGGGTGTGGGTGGCGTCGAGTTGGGCCGACACCGTGGTTTCGGTGGCGTCGTCTTCGTGGTCGACAGTGATCTTGCTCAGGGGTCTGGCCTTCCTGGTCTCGGCACGCACGCACGAGTGGAGAGGCGACCGGGCCTGCGCCTCAGCGGCCGGTAGGGCTCTGCGAGGCGCGGCAGCGATCTGCGATCGGGTGCGCGCACATCATCGGTGAAGTCCGCGGGGCCGGTGGTCGGCGCCTCGAGGCGCGGCCTTCCGGAACCATTGTACCGGGTGCGAGTGCCGTGAGCCGCGCGGTCGCCGGCCGGGTACTACGCTGTGTCGTCATGGGAGCCGAAACGTCACCGTCACCGTCCCGTCCATCCGCCGCCCCGGTGCGCGTGCCGGCCGACCATCCCGGCGTCGCCGAGCTGTTCGCGGTGCTCGCCTACGGTGAGATCTCGGCCTTCTATCGCCTTGCCGACGATGCGCGGATGTCGCCGAGCCTGCAGGGGCGGGTGGCGTTCGCAAGCATGGCGGCGGCGGAGATGAGCCACTTCGAGACGCTGCACGCCGCCCTGACCGCGCGCGGTGTCGAAATCTACGCGGCGATGGAGCCCTACCGGCGTGCCCTCGACGCCTACCACGCGTCCACGAACCCGTCGAACTGGCACGAGTCGCTGGTCAAGGCATATGTCGGCGACGGCATCGCCGCCGACTTCTACCGCGAGATCGCCGGTACCCTCGCCCCCGAGGTGGCCGAGGTCGTACGAGAGGTGCTCGCCGAGACCGGGCACTCGGAATTCGTGGTGCACGAGGTCCGCGAGGCGGTGCGGCACAGCGCCGCCGACAAGGACCGGCTGATGCTGTGGGGGCGGCGGCTGCTGGGCGAGGCCATCACCCAGGCCCAGTACGTGATGGCCCAGCGGGAGGATCTCACCGATCTGGTGATCGCCGCTACCGGTGATCTCGCCGACATCGCGGCGTTGTTCGACCGGATGCAGCTCGAGCACGCCGACCGGATGGCAGTGCTGGGACTGCACTAATCTGGGCGGGGACAGCTGTAGAGCCCTGAGAGTTCGGAGGTCGACCGTGGAGGTCAAGATCGGTGTTGCGGACAGTCCCCGCGAGCTCACCGTGGTCAGCGAGCAGACGCCCGACGAGGTCGAGTCGCTCGTGACGCAAGCCCTGGCCGGCGACAAGGACGGCGTCCTGACGCTCGTCGACGAGAAGGGCCGCAAGCTCATCGTGCAGGCATCGCGGGTCACCTACGTCGAGATCGGCCCCGCCGACATCCGCAAGGTCGGGTTCGCGGCGAGCTAGAACGACGGCATCACGACGGAAGGGCCGGGGCGACTGCCCCGGCCCTTCCGTCGTTGCGGGCGCGACCTCGGTCGGCGCCGTCGCTCATCGCCGGCGCAGCTCCGGCTGCAGCGGCACGTGCGACAGACCACCCCAGGCGAGCGCGACCGTGGTGTCGACGGCGTCTTCCTTCGGGATCGGCCGGGCGGCCTCGAGCCAGTAGCGGGCCGTGAACTGGCTGGTGCCGACGAGGCCGACCGCCAGGATGCGCGCCCGGTACGGGTCGAGCCCGGAGTCGTGGCTCACCAGGTCGAACACCGCGTCGACGCACGCCTCGGTGGCCTGCTCCACGCGGTTCGCCACCTGCGGCTCGCCCATCAGATCCGACTCGAACACGAGCCGGAAACCCTGCGAGTCGTTGTCGACGAAGTCGAAGAACGCCTGCACCGCAGCGCGGACGCGCTGCCTGTTGTCGGTGGTCGACCGCAGGGCCTGGCGGACACCGGAGATCAGGCTGTCGACATAGCTCTGCAGTACCGCGCAGTACAGTTCGAGCTTGCCGGGGAAGTGCTGGTACAGCACCGGCTTGCTGACCCCGGCGCACTCGGCGATCTCGTCCATGCCGGCCGCGTGGTACCCGCGCGTGACGAAGACTTCGCTGGCTGCAGCGAGGAGCTGGACCCGGCGCTCGTCCCGCGGCATCCGGGCGCCGCGTCGAGTGCCGGTGCCGTTGCCCGAGCTGGTGGCGCGGCCGGACGATGTCCGGGCTGCGAGTTCGGTCATGTCGCTCCCAATCCGAGATATTCGTCGAAGTGATACCTACCACTACGACGTGCAATCGTCTCTGCACGTTACAGGCCGGGGGCCCTCGAGGTGCGGCGCACCCCTACCCACGAGTATCCCAGCCGAGGGGCTACTGTGCGCGGCGCCACAGCGGCGCGGGGGCGGTCGCGAGCCGCGCTTCGCGACCCGGCACGTCCGGCGACGACCGTGTGAGATTCTGGCAGCCGTGACCGAGCGAGCAGGAGCCGACGTGGCGGACACACCGCGCCGCCCGGTGCGCAGTCCGCACCGGACACCCGAGGACCGGCCGTCCGAGTGGCGCCGCACCCGCGCCCCTTCCCACCAGCCCCTGCGAGCCCAGTGGGATCCCGTTTCGGGGGAGAGCACCCGCCCGCGTCCGCCGCGCCCGGATCGCGGGGTGCGCCGGCAGAGCCGGCTCGGGCGCTTCGTCGCGACCTACGGATGGCGGGCCTACGCCGTTCCCGTCCTCGCGATCCTCACGGTGATCGTCGGGGTGGACGCCCTGCGCGCCGGTGGCGATCGACCCGAGCCCGCGGCGGCCGGGGACGCGGTAGCCGAATCCGGCGGCGTGGTGGGTGTGCCCGCGCCGGTCGCCGACGGCACGTTCCCCGCCGATCTGCCGTCCGGTGCGCTCCCGGAGGGTGGGCCGTTCACGGCGGCCGGAACCGGCACCTGGCGGGTCGTGCCGGGGACCGGCGATCAGGTCGGCACCGGCCGCGTCTACACCTACACAGTGGAGATCGAGGACGGCGTCGACACCACCGGCTACGGCGGCGACGCCGCATTCGCGCGGATGGTCGACGAGACCCTGGCCAACCCGAAGAGCTGGATCCAGGACCCGGCGTTCGCATTCCGGCGCGTCGATCAGGGTGAGCCCGACTTCCGGGTGTCGCTGACCTCCCAGATGACGATCCGGCAGGGCTGCGGGTACGACATCGAACTCGAGGTCTCGTGCTTCAACCCCGGCGTGGGCCGGGTCCTGCTCAACGAGCCCCGCTGGGTGCGGGGCGCCGTCGCGTTTCAGGGGGACATCGGCTCCTACCGCCAGTACCTGATCAACCACGAGATCGGGCACGCCATCGGCTTCGCCGCCCACGAAGGGTGCGGGAGCGACGGAGGCTTGGCGCCGATCATGATGCAGCAGTCGTTCGGCACGGCCAACGACGACATCGCCGGGCTCGACCCCGAGGGCGTCGTCCCCCGCGACGGGCTGACGTGCAGGTTCAATCCGTGGCCGTATCCGCGAGCATGAGGATGGGACAATCGGGGAACCGCCCGATCGAACCGGCCGAGGAGCTGTCGTGACGTCACTGCCATCCCTGGTGGAATCCGGTGCACTGCCACCTCTGGTGGAACCCGCCGCGGACCTGACCCGCGAGGAGGTGGCCCGTTACAGCCGGCACCTGATCATCCCCGGGGTGGGGGTGACGGGGCAGCGACGGCTGAAGAACGCGCGGGTGCTGTGCATCGGTGCCGGCGGCCTCGGTTCCCCGGTGCTGCTCTACCTCGCCGCGGCCGGGGTCGGCACCCTCGGCATCGTCGAGTTCGACGACGTCGAATCGTCCAACCTGCAGCGGCAGGTGATCCACGGGGTCGCCGACGTGGGCCGGCCCAAGGGGGAGAGCGCCCGCGACACGATCCGGGGGATCAACGAGAACGTGGCGGTGCGCCTGCACCCGGTCCGGCTCGACCGCAGCAACGCCGTCGAGCTGTTCGAGCAGTACGACGTGATTCTCGACGGCACCGACAACTTCGCGACCCGCTACCTCGTCAACGATGCGGCGATCCTCGCCGGCAAGCCGTACGTATGGGGGTCGATCTTCCGGTTCGAGGGACAGGTGTCGGTGTTCTGGGAGGCCGCGCCGGGCGGGCGGGGACTGAACTACCGGGACCTGTACCCGGAGGCGCCTCCGCCGGGCATGGTCCCGTCCTGTGCGGAGGGCGGTGTCCTCGGGGTGCTCTGTGCGTCCGTCGGGTCGATCATGGCCACCGAGGCGATCAAGCTGATCACCGGCATCGGCGAGTCGCTGCTCGGACGGCTGATGATCTACGACGCTCTCGCGATGAGTTACCGGACGGTGACGTTGCGCCGTGATCCGGGCCGGGTGCCGGTGACGGAGTTGGTCGACTACGAGTCCTTCTGCGGTGTCGTGCCGGACGACGCCGCCGAGGCCGTGGCCGAGTCGACGATCACCCCGACCGAACTGCACCGGCTGCTCGAGTCGGACCGGGAGATCGAACTGATCGACGTGCGCGAGCCGGTCGAGTGGGACATCGTCCACATCGACGGGGCGCGGCTGATCCCGAAGGACCGCATCCTCTCCGGAGAGGCGCTGGCGGAGCTGCCGCAGCACAAGCCGATCGTGCTGCACTGCAAGACCGGGATCCGCTCGGCCGAAGCGCTCGCCGTGCTGAAGAAGGCCGGTTTCTCGGACGCCACGCACCTGCAGGGCGGCGTGCTCGCGTGGGCTCAGCAGGTGGACCCGTCACTGCCCGTGTACTGAGGGAACACGGTGAGATAACGATGCGGGAATGCTGTCCCCGGGTAACGGAGTGCCTTCCCTGAAGGCGGCGGCGCCGACTGTACGGTGTGCCCCGTGAGTCCCCTCGAACCCCCGCAGCACGTGCGCTCGACCTTCGGCCTACGCGACGTCGAACCGGTCCCGCTCGGGGCGGACTGGGACGGTGGCTGGCGCTGCGGCGACGTCGTGCTCTCGCCGGTCGCCGACCACGCCCGGGCAGCGTGGTCGGCGAAGGTGCGCGAGAACCTCGACGTCGACGGGGTCCGACTGGCGCGGCCGGTTCGCTCCACCGACGGCCGCTACGTCGTCTCCGGCTGGCGCGCCGACACGTACATCGTGGGCACCTCCGAACCACGGCACGACGAGGTGGTGGCGCTGTCGCTCCGGCTGCACGCCGCCACCGCCCAACTCGAGCGACCGCGCTTCCTCATGCAGCCGCCCGTGGCGCCGTGGGAGGACGTCGACGTGTTCGTCGCCGCCGACCGCGCGGCCTGGGAGGCGGTACCGCTGCGCACCGCCCGCGCCGCCGGCGCCCCCGACACCGTCACGCCCGACGGACGCAAGAGCATCGATCTGATCAACCAGCTCGCGACGTTGCGCAAGCCGGTCCACCTGCCCGATCAGCTCGTGCACGGCGACCTGTTCGGCACCGTGCTCTTCGCCGGCAGCGCCGCACCCGGCCTGACCGACATCACCCCCTACTGGCGACCCGCGTCGTGGGCGGCCGGCGTCGCCGTCGTCGATGCGCTGTCGTGGGGCGGCGCCGACGACGAGCTCATCGGCCGCTGGGAGGACCTGCCGGAGTGGCCGCAGATGCTGCTGCGCGCGGTGATGTTCCGGCTCGCCGTGCACGCCCTGCATCCGCGCTCGACGGAGGAGGCGTTCCCGGGGCTGGCACACACCTCGGATCTGGTGCGTCTGCTCCTCTAGGTCTCGCCTCCTCTAGGCGTCACTGCCGCGCAGCTCCCCGAACATCGCGAGGGCGGCGGCCGCGGCGCGACCCGGGTCTCCTGCGACGACGGCGAGCACCAGTTCGCGGTGCTCGTCGTGGAAGCCTGCGCCGGTCTCTTCGACGCGACGGCGGATCGTCTCCTCGATGACGGGTATCAGCGAGTCGTAGAACTCGAGGTACACGGCGTTGTGGCTGGCCGCGACGATCGCGCGGTGCAGGGCGACGTCGGCGGCGAGGGCGGCGGCCGAACGCGGGTCCGCCCACGCGCGCATCCGCGCGTCGAACAGTTCGGTCAGGTGTTCTGCGTCCGCCCGGGTGCGGCGCTGCGCGGCGAGCGCCGCGGCGGTGACGTCGAGCGCCTGCCGCAGTTCGAGCACGTCCTGTTCGTGGGCGTCGGCGAAGTAGGTGCCGAGTGCGCTGCCCACCTCCGAGGTGGCGACCACGTAGGTGCCCGATCCCTGCCGTCGCTCGAGCAGCCCCGAATGCACGAGTGCCTGGACGGCCTCGCGCACGGTGTTGCGGCCCGTGCCGGTCAGCTCGGCCAGGGTGGGTTCGGTCGGGATGCGGGTGCCCACTGCCCAGGCGCCGGTGCGGATGTGGCCGCGTAACTGCTCGGTGACCTGGGCGACGAGACCGGTGCGTCGCACGGTGCGCATGGGGCTCCTTCCTGCATCCGGAAAACACCTTCGACGATATACATCGGGTCATCCTATGATTCGCTCCGTGGTTGTCACCGATGCCGGATCCACGTCCCTGCTGCGGGGACGTCTCCTCGTCTTCGTCGCGATCGTGATGTCCGCCCTCACGCTGCGCCTCGCCGTGACCTCGTTCAGTCCCCTCGCCGAACAGATCCGCGCCGAACTCGGCTTCGCGCCTGCCGTGGTGGGTGTCTTCGGGATGGTGCCGACCGCGATGTTCGCGGCGTTCGGTCTCCTCACCCCGGTCATCGCACGGCGAGCGGGGCTCGAGACCACGGCCCTGATCGCGATGCTGGCCGCCGGAGTCGGCATGGCGGCCCGCGCGCTGACTCACGAGACGTGGACACTGCTCGCGTTCTCGGCGCTCGCCCTCGCCGGAATGGGCGTCGGCAACGTGGTGATCCCGCCGCTGGTCAAGCGGTACTTCTCCGACCGGCTCGCCGTCGTGAGCACCGTCTACATCGTCGGCGTCCAGATCGGCACCGTGTTGCCCGCCCTGGCCGCGGTCCCCGTCGCGGAAGCCGCGGGGTGGCGCTGGTCGATCGGTCTGTGGGCGGCGTGGGCGTTCGCCGCGGCGATTCCGTGGATCGGCGTACTCCACCGGGCCCGGGGTGCGAAGCCGGGCACCCGCGACGCGCCCCCTTCCGCCCCTGCACCCGGCCGGGTGTGGCGCTCGCCCGTCGCATGGGGCATGGCCGGCATGTTCGGCATGACCTCCCTGATCACCTACTCGATGTTCACCTGGATTCCCGCCGTACTGCTCGACGCCGGGGGCAGCGAGGCACTCGGGGGCGCGATGACCGCGCTGTTCTCCTTCGTCGGCCTGGCGGCCTCGTTCGTCGCCCCCGCCGCGTGCGCCCGCATGCGGGATCCCTTCCCGCTCGTCCTCGTGTGCGTGGCGAGCTACGCCGTGGGGTTCACCGGCCTGCTGCTCGCACCGCTGACGGCCACCGCCCTGTGGGTGCTGGCGATCGGCGTCGGGCCGACCACCTTCCCCATGGCACTGACCCTGATCAACCTGCGCACCCGCACCCATGCGGCGTCGGCGGCGCTGTCCGGGTTCACCCAGGGCCTCGGGTACACCGTCGCCTGCGCCGGACCGGTCCTGGTCGGGGTGCTGCGCGAGATCACCGGTGGCTGGACGGCACCGTTCGTGTTCCTCGGCGGCGCCGCGTTCGTGGTCCTGATCGCCGGCCGGGTGGCCTGCCGGCCGCGGTACGTCGAGGACACCTGGGGCGGCTCCGGCGCCGATCCGCACCCCGCGCACCCCCGCGGCGACGACCTCACGGAGACCTCCTGCCGCAGGTGAGCATCTCTTGACGCGGCAGTCACCGAGGGCAGCACCGCGGCAACACCCGTTTCCTACCTTGGGTCCATCGATACCGACCCGAGGAAGGGGCATGGGGTGGCCGCAACGACCGGAATATCACCGACCGAAGGCCTGCGTGCGAAGTTCGCCCGCAAGCACCGCATCGAACACTGGGACGCCGAGGACACGGCGGCATGGGACGCTGGCGGCAAGGAGATCGCGAAGCGGAACCTGATCTGGTCCGTCCTGGCCGAGCACGTCGGCTTCTCCGTCTGGTCCATCTGGTCCGTGATGGTGCTGTTCATGCCGACCGACGTCTACGGCATCGATGCCGCCGGCAAGTTCTTCCTCGTCGCCGTGCCTACCCTGGTCGGTTCGCTGCTGCGCATCCCCTACACGGTCGCCACAGCCCGGTTCGGCGGTCGCAACTGGACCGTGTTCAGCGCGCTGGTGCTGCTGATCCCCACCGTCGCGACCCTGTACCTCATGCTCAACCCCGGCTTCTCCTACACCACCTTCCTGGTGGTGGCCGCGATCGCCGGCCTCGGCGGCGGCAACTTCGCGTCGTCGATGACCAACATCAACGCCTTCTACCCGCAACGGCTCAAGGGTTGGGCGCTGGGCCTGAACGCGGGCGGCGGCAACATCGGCGTGCCGGTGGTGCAGCTCGTCGGCCTGCTCGTCATCGCCACCGTCGGCAACACCGAACCGTGGATCGTGTGTGCCGTCTACCTGGTGCTGTGTGCCTTCGCCGCGCTCGGCGCGGCCCTGTTCATGGACAACCTCGGTGATCAGCGCGCCGACCTGCGAGCGATGGGGGAATCCCTGCGCTACCGCGACTCGTGGATCCTGAGCTTCCTCTACATCGGCACCTTCGGCTCCTTCATCGGTTTCAGCTTCGCGTTCGGCCAGGTACTGCAGATCAACTTCCTCGCCGGGGGCGCGACCGCCGCCGAGGCGGCCCTGCACGCCGCACAGATCGCGTTCGTCGGTCCGCTGCTCGGATCGATCGCCCGGCCGCTCGGCGGCAAGCTGGCCGACCGCATCGGGGGCGGCCGGATCACGCTGTACACGTTCGCGGCAATGGCCCTCGCGGCCGGACTGCTCGTCACCGCCGGCACCCTCGACGACGCCACCGCCGGCGCCGCCACCGGCGGAATCATGGTGACCTTCGTCCTCGGGTTCATCGCCCTGTTCCTGCTCTCGGGTATCGGCAACGGCTCCGTCTACAAGATGATCCCGTCCGTCTTCGAAGCCAAGGCGCAGAGCCTCGACTCGCTCGACAGGGCCGGGAAGGCCGCCTGGGCGCGCAGCATGTCCGGCGCCCTGATCGGTTTCGCCGGCGCCATCGGCGGTCTCGGCGGCGTCGGGATCAACCTGGTGCTGCGCGCCTCCTACAGCAGCGAAGCCAAGTCGGCGACCATGGCGTTCTGGGTGTTCCTCGCCTTCTACCTGGTCTGCATCGTCGTCACCTGGGCCGTGTTCCTGCGCCGCCCCAGCGCCCCCACCGGGCAGACGCCCGCCGAGCGCGACGTCACCACCGTGGCCGTCCGCGCCTGAGGGCGCCCCGGCCCCACCCGTACACCAAGGAAGAAGGAAACGGTATGAGCCACAAGTCTGTCGTCGTCGTCGGGCACGGCATGGTGGGCCACCGATTCGTCGAGGCGCTGCGCACCCGTGACGAGAACGACCTCTGGTCGGTGACGATCCTGTGCGAAGAGCCGCTGCCCGCCTACGACCGCGTGGGACTGTCCTCGTACGTCGGTTCCTGGGATTCGAGAGAACTCGCCCTCGCCGGCAACGAGTACGAGGGTGACGACCTGGTCGACCTGAGGATCGGCACCCGGGCCGCGGCGATCGACCGGGCCGGGCGCACCGTCACCACCGACGCCGGCGAGGTGATCGGGTACGACGCGCTCGTCCTGGCCACCGGCTCGTACCCCTTCGTCCCGCCGATTCCCGGCAAGGATCTGGCCGGGTGCTTCGTCTACCGCACCCTCGACGACCTCGACGGCATCCGGGCCGGCGCGCAGCAGGCCGCGCCGGGTGCGGTCGGCGTCGTCGTCGGTGGTGGACTCCTCGGGCTGGAGGCGGCCAACGCGCTGCGGATGCTCGGCCTGACACCGCACGTCGTCGAGTTCGCGCCGCGGCTCATGCCACTACAGGTCGACGAGGGCGGCGGCGCGCTCCTCGCCCGCCTCGTCACCGACCTCGGCCTGACGGTGCACACGGGCGTCGGCACCGCCGGGATCACCGACGGTCCCGACGGGTTGCGGGTGGAACTGTCCGACGGATCGGTGATCGACGCCGCGCTGCTCGTGTTCTCGGCCGGGGTGCGCCCCCGCGACGAGCTGGCCCGCGACGCGGGGCTCGAGCTGGGCCCCCGCGGCGGCGTCCGCACCGACCTCGGCTGCCGCAGCACGACCGACGACGCGATCTACGCCGTCGGCGAATGTGCCGCCGTCGACGGCACCTGCTACGGACTCGTCGCGCCCGGCTACAGCACGGCAGAGGTCGTGGCCGACCGGCTCGTCGGCGGCGGCGCCGAGTTCCCGGGGGCCGACCTGTCGACCAAACTCAAGCTGCTCGGGGTCGACGTCGCGAGCTTCGGCGACGCGCACGCCGCCACCCCGGGCGCCCTCGAGGTCGTGCTGTCGGACGCGGCCAAGGGCACCTACGCCAAGCTGGTCGTCTCGGACGACGCGAAGACACTGCTCGGCGGCATCCTCGTCGGCGACGCCTCCGCGTACGGGTCGCTGCGGCCGCTCGTCGGCCGGGAGCTGCCCGGCGACCCTGCGGCGCTGATCTCGCCGGCGGGGGAGAAGCCGGGCGCCGGGTCGCTGCCCGACGACGCCGAGGTGTGCTCGTGCAACGGGGTCACCAAGGGGGCGATCTGCGGCGCCATCGCCGACGGCGCGTGCGACATCGCCCAGGTCAAGGCGTGCACGGGCGCCGGCACCACGTGCGGCGGGTGCCTGCCCACCGTCAAGCAGCTCCTCGCGGCGTCCGGCGTGGTCATGTCGAAGGCGCTGTGCGAGCACTTCGATCAGTCCCGGGCCGAGCTGTTCCAGATCGTGCAGGCCACCGACACCCGCACGT
This sequence comes from Rhodococcus sp. DMF-1, assembly GCF_021441945.1. Lineage (NCBI taxonomy): Bacteria > Bacillati > Actinomycetota > Actinomycetes > Mycobacteriales > Nocardiaceae > Rhodococcus > Rhodococcus sp. DMF-1. The sequence goes on along the minus strand of NZ_CP090442.1, from coordinate 2,385,827 downwards.
TCTCGGCACTGATCGCCAAGTACGGCCGGGGGACCGGCTGCGACATCTGCAAACCCGTCGTCGCCTCGATCCTCGCCTCGACCGACTCGGATCACATCCTGGGCCGGCAGCAGGCGGCGCTGCAGGACACCAACGACCACTTCCTGGCCAACATCCAGAAGAACGGCACCTACTCGGTGGTGCCGCGGATGCCCGGCGGGGAGTGCACCCCCGAGCAGCTCATCGTCATCGGCGAGGTCGCCCGCGACTTCGGGCTGTACGTCAAGATGACCGGAGGACAGCGCATCGACCTGTTCGGCGCGCGGGTCGAGCAGCTGCCGCTCATCTGGAAGCGACTCGTCGACGCCGGCATGGAGTCCGGCCAGGCCTACGGCAAGTCGTTGCGCACCGTGAAGAGCTGTGTGGGATCGACCTGGTGCCGGTACGGCGTGCAGGACTCGGTCGGCATGGCCGTCGACCTCGAGCTGCGCTACCGCGGGTTGCGCTCCCCGCACAAGCTCAAGTTCGGTGTCTCCGGCTGCGCACGCGAGTGCGCCGAGGCGCGCGGCAAGGACGTCGGGGTGATCGCGACCGAGAGCGGCTGGAACCTGTACGTGTGCGGTAACGGCGGCCAGTCGCCCAAGCATGCGCAGCTGCTCGCCGGCGGTCTCGACGACGAGACGCTCGTGAAGTACATCGACCGGTTCCTGATGTTCTACGTGCGCACCGCCGACCGGCTGCAGCGCACCGCGCCCTGGCTCGAGGCCCTCGACGGCGGTCTCGAGCACCTGAAGGCGGTCGTGTGCGAGGACAGTCTCGGCATCGCCGGCGAGCTCGAGGCGGCGATGGCCAGGCACGTCGCCGGATACCGGGACGAGTGGGCCGGCGTCCTGGAGGATCCCGAGAAGCTGTCCCGGTTCGTGTCGTTCGTCAACGCCCCCGACGTGGCCGACCCGACCGTGCGGTTCGACGACTCGGGCAAGCGGAAGGTGCCGGTACTGGTCGGAATGCCCTCTTACCGCGAGGGAATCTCGGGTTAACCCCCGAGAAACACCGGCCCCGGAGAATTCCGTCCGTAGTTCCAAGGAGGACATTCATGACCGTCATCGAGACGCACACCACCGAACGCGCGTCGCGCGCCACCGTGTACGACGGGCGTCTGGAATGGACGTCGGCCTGCCCGCTCAGCCACCTCATCCCCGGTCGCGGCGTCGCCGTGCTGCTGCGCGGCGGGGAGCAGGCCGCGCTGTTCCTGCTCGACGACGGCACGTTGCGGGCGGTGGGCAACTTCGACCCGTTCGGCCGGGCCGCGGTGCTGTCGCGCGGGATCGTCGGCGACCGCAGCGGGGAGCCGACCGTCGCGTCCCCGCTGCTCAAGCAGGTCTTCTCGCTGGACGACGGACGCTGCCTCGACGACCCGTCGGTCCGCCTGCCCGTGTACGACGTGCGGGTGTGGGCCGGAGTCGTCCAGATCCACAGTCTCGTGCCCGTGCACCGCGGTTACGGCGAGCGTTCGTGAGCGAGGACACCGCGCCGCTGCACGGCTTCACGATCGGCATCACCGCCGCGCGCCGCGCCGACGAGTTCGCCACCCTGCTGACCCGGCGCGGCGCGGAGATCGTCCATGCACCCGCCATCCGCATCATCCCGCTCGCGGACGACGCCGAGCTCGAGCGAGTGACGCGCGACATCCTCGACATCCCGCCGGACATCACCGTGGCCACCACGGCGATCGGCTTCCGCGGCTGGATGGGGGCCGCGGACGGCTGGGGCCTCGCCGAGCAACTCGGCGAGGCCCTGGGCGGCAGCCGCATCCTCGCCCGCGGGCCGAAGGTCACCGGCGCGATCCGCGCGGCCGACCTGCGGGAGGAGTGGTCCCCGGCGTCCGAGTCCTCCGCCGAGGTGCTCGAGCACCTCCTGGCGGAGGGCGTGGAGGGGGTGCGGATCGCGGTGCAGCTGCACGGCGCCCGGACCGAGTGGGAGCCCGGTGCGGATCTGTGCGAGGTGCTGCGCGACGCCGGTGCCGACGTGGTGGCGGTCCCGGTGTACCGGTGGACCCCGCCCGACGATCCCACCGCGATGGACCGGCTCATCGAGCAGATCGCCGATCACAGCATCGACGCGGTGAGCTTCACCAGCGCCCCGGCCGTCGCGTCGCTGCTGCTGCGTTCCAAGGCCACCGGCATGCTCGAGGCGATGCTGCGCGCCCTGCGCACCGGCGTCACCGCGGTGTGCGTGGGTCCCGTGACGGCCGCGCCCCTGGTCGAGCTGGAGGTGCCGGTCTCGGCGCCGGGCCGGGCACGGCTCGGATCCCTCGCCCGGCACCTCGCCGAGGAGCTGCCGCGGCGCGCCCACCGCATCGAGGCGGGCGGGCACGTGCTCAGCGTCCGCGGCCGGTGCGTCGTGGTCGACGGGGAGATCCGCTGCCTGGCGCCCGCCGCGATGGCGTTGATGCGGACCCTGGCCGCCCGCCCCGGCCGGGTCGTCTCCCGTGAGGAACTGCTCGCTGCGCTGCCCGGGGGCGGAGGCGACACCCATGCCGTGGAAACGGCGGTGGCGCGGCTGCGGTCCGCGCTCGGCGCCCCCGCGATCGTGCAGACCGTCGTCAAGCGCGGCTACCGGCTCGCGGTGGACCCCACCGGCGGCGCCGACAAGGACTACCCCGTCGGCGGCGCCGACAAGGACTACCCGATCGGCTAGAGGCATCGTCCCCGGCCGACCCGTTCCCGACCAGGAGTTGTGACCATGACCGACCCGGCTCTGCTGCTCGTCGCCCACGGCACGCGCAATCCGCGCGGCGTCGAGACGATTGCGGCCCTCGCCGACGCCGTCTCCCACGAGGTGGGCACGACCCGCGTCGCCTTCGTCGACGTCCTCGGACCTTCGCCGTCGGAGGTGCTGCGCCGCTCCGGGCGACCCACCGTGCTGGTGCCCGCCTTCCTCGCCTCCGGCTACCACGTGCACGCCGACGTACCCCGGGAGGTCACCGACAGTGGGCATCGCGCCGTGGCGGTCACCCGCGCGCTGGGACCCGATCCCGTGCTCGCCCGGGTGCAGCTGCAGCGCCTCGCCGCGGCCGGCTGGCGACCAGGGGACGCGGTGGTGCTCGCCGCGGCGGGCTCCTCCGACCCGCGCGCCGTCGGCGACGTGCGCCGGGCCGCGGGCATGTTGTCGGCCCTCGCGCGCGTCGCCGTGCGCGTCGGGTACGTCGCCACGGGATCTCCACGCGTGCCGGACGTCGTCGCCGAACTGCGCGCCGCGGGTGCGGGCCGGGTGTTCGTCGCGTCGTACCTGCTCGCCGACGGCCTGTTCCACGCGCGTCTCGCCGACGCGGGCGCCGACGGCGTGGCGGCACCGCTCGGAGTGCACGACTCGATCGTGCGCCTGGTGGCCGACCGGTACCGGTCCGCGGCCACGGCGCTGCTCACCGCGGAGCCGCTGCGCAGGTGAGCTTGCCGACACGGCGCGGGCGATGAGAGCTGCGCCCCGTATCGTCGATCCCCGTGTCCGAAGCGATGGTAGAGCCGGGAGCCGGGTCCCGGAGTGACGCGGCGTGCCCGCCGCTCCCGGCACCGGGGCCGGCCCGGACGCTCCTGCTCGGCGTGCCCAGGCGAGGCCGGCGCTGGCCCGGCGCGCTGCGCGCCGCCGTCGCGGTGGCGCTGCCCGGCCTCGCCGGTCTTGCGTTCGGTCACGGACCCGTCGCCGCGACCGTCGCCCTCGGGGCGTTCGCCGTCGTGTACGGCGAGGGTCGCGCCTACCGGGCGCGGTGGAAGGTGGTGCTGTTCGTCGCGGCGGCACTCGTCGTGCTGGCCGGTGTGGGTGCCGGGGTCGGTGTGCTCGTGCAGTCGGGGGCGTCGTGGACGTGGCTCCTGCTCGTGGCGGTCATGACGGCCGTCGTCGCCGTGGGTGCCTTCCTGGTCGACGCGTTGCGGTTCGGTGCCCCCGGTGCGTTCCTGCCGCTGCTGACCCTGGAGATCGCCGCGGCGCTGCCGAGTGCCGGTGTGCCGGTCGGCGCGGTCGTGTCGTGGACGGCGGTGGGTGCGGGCACGGCGGTTGTCGTGTCGATGTCCGGCGTGGTGGTCCGGCCCCGCACGCCCGAGCGTGTCGCGGTGGCGGCGGCCGTGTCGGCCGTCGACACCTGCCTGCGCGCCCCGGCGGCGCTCGGCCCGCGGCACGAGGCGGTCCGGGCACTGCACGCCGCATGGATGTGCCTGCACGACGGGCGGATCGGCGACGGTGACCATCCGCTGACCCGGGCGCTCCGAGCGGCGCATCTGCGGCTCGCGACCCTCGTCGCGGGCACCGACGAGGGCGCCGCCTCCGAGACCGACGACCTGCGACCGCAACCGCCACTGCCGCGCCCGTCGGCGCGATACCGGCTCGCCCGGGCAGCTCGGCCCGGCAGCCGATCCTGGACCATCGTCGTGCGCCTTGCCGTGGCCGGTCCCGTCGCGGGCGCACTGGCACTCGCGGGCGGTGTCGGACGACCGGACTGGGCGGTGATCACGGCGGCGATGGTGCTGCATCAGGGACCCGACCGGGTGCTGGGCAGCTACCGGGGTCTGCACCGGTTCGCCGGTACCGTCGTGGGCCTCGGCGTGCTGGCCGCGGTCGTGTGGGCGGCGCCGACGGCCGTGGGGGTCGTCGTGGTGGTGGCGGTGCTGCTGGCCGGAACCGAGGAATACCTCGTCCGCAACTACGGGGTGGCGATGGTGTTCATCACGCCGCTCGCGCTGCTGCTCGGGGGCGGTGGGGTGCCGCACGACTTCACCGTGGTGGCTCGCGACCGGTTGCTCGAAACGGTGATCGGCGTGCTCGCCGCCGTCGCGGTGCTGTGGTTCGTGTTGCCGTCCGCGCATCGCCGCGTGCTGCGCTTCGCCGACGCGCGGGTCGCCGAGACGGTCGCCACCATCGTGCAGGCGCGCGCGGCGGGGGAGCGGACCGCGCTGCCGGAACTGTGCCGCGACCTGGAGTTCGATCTGCACGCCGCGACGACCGCAGCGATCGTCGCGGCCCACTCCGAACCCGCCTGGACGCGCGAGCGGTGGCCGGAGCACCGGCGACTCCACGAGACCGGATACCGGGTCCTCACGCATCCGGGCTGACCGGTGCCGGTCACTGCGGCAGCGGCACCAGCTCCACCGGATCGCCGTTCTCCGCGCCGGGTGGCACGAGCGCGATCGCGCGCCGTCCGATCAGTCCCGCCAGGTGCGCGGTGCGGACCGCGTTGTCGCACACCCACGATCCGTTGCCGGTCTGTCGGGCCGGCAGCAGCCGGGTGACGTCACCGCTCACCTGCGAGGCGTTCGCCAGCGGTGCGGTCCACGGTGCCTGCGGCCGGCGGCCCGTCAGACCGTCGACGACGGCGGGCAGCATCACCAGCAGCGTCGCGACGGCCGCGACCGGATTGCCCGGCAGGCCGAGCACCACTCGGCCGTCCGGCAGCACGGCTGTCACCTGGGACCCGCCCGGCTTGCACCGGACCCGTTCGACGACGATCGACGCGCCGGCCCGCGCCAGCGCAGAGCGCAACTGGTCCGCGGCCCCGCCGCCGGTCGCCCCGGCGACGACGATCGCGTCGACGCCGGTGGTCTCGCCGAACAGCCGGTCGAACCCGTCGCCGGTGTCGCGCAGGTGCGCCTCCCCGGCGACGGCGGCCCCGCACCACTGCACGAACCGCGGCAGGACGGGACCGAGCGAATCTCGGGTCTGGCCCTCGCGCAGCGGCCCGTCGCGGCGGATCTCGTCGCCGGTGACGACCACGTGGACCCGCACGGGTCCGCGGACCTGTACGGCGGTCACCTCGCCGCTCAGCGCCGCGGAGATCACCGCCGGGCCCAGGGCGACGCCCGCCGCGGCGAGTTCGACGCCGGGCGCCCAGTCCTCCCCGCGACGGCGCGCGTCGTCGCGCACCGGGGCATCGGGTATCCGGGTGACGGTGCCGTCGGTCACCTCGACGTGTTCGTCTCGCACGACCGTCGTGGCGCCGGGCGGCAGGTAGGCGCCGGTGGCGATGCGCGCCGCCTGGCCGTTCTGCAGGGTGAACGGCTCGGTCGCGCCGGCCCGGTGGACCTCGGCGCGCAGCAGCCACGGTCCGTCGCCGGCGACGGCGTATCCGTCCATCGCCGACACCGCGGCTCTCGGCAGCGCCTCGGCGGCGACGAGCGGTGCGGCGAGGGTGGCGCCCTCCGCCTCGTGCGGCGCGCGGGTGCGGACCGGCAACCGCGGCAGCGACTTCCGGAGCGCCGCGCGCGCGGCCTCGGGGTCGGCCGCGATCAGCCCGGAACGGGCGGCCCGGGCCTGCGCGAGCTCCTGCGGTGTGTCGCAGTCCGCGGTCCCCGCCACCGGGACCGTGACGTATCGCTCCGGCAGCAGGGCCTTCATCGGTTGATTGGCCGGATCCGCCCCCAGCGCGGCGAGGTGGCCGGAGAGCGCGGGACCACGCCACGCGGCGAGCAGGAACTGGATCCGCCCCGAGTCGTCGACCGCGAACGCCGCGTCGGATCCCGGGGCTCCGCGCAGGGCCTCGACGAGTGCGGCGACCGTGTCCGCGGTGAGGAACGGCAGGTCCGCGGCGAGGGTCAGCACCACCGGCTCGTGGACGCCCGCGGCGGCGAGCGCGGCAACCGGCCCGGCCCCGGCGGGCTCTTCCTGTACCTGAATCACCGCGGGGTCGAGATCGTCGCGTCGTGGTCCGACGACGGCGATCCGCCGGCACCCGCCCACCGCGGTCAAGGCGATGTCGAGCAGTCGCCGTCCCCCGACGACGAGCGCGGGCTTGTCGACACCGCCCATGCGGGTCGCGCGCCCACCCGCGACGATGACGGCCTCCACGTCGGTCAGCGAACTCATGAGGTCATGCTGCCCGACGCCGGCCGGCGCGGCGTGCCGGGCCGGGTCAGTCCGGCGTGTGACGACTGCGCGGCGGCCCGCCGATCCCACACCGGCCCCCGCGTCGGCGGGGTGCGCGGCGGCCGGTGCACGCGTGCGGGAGGTCCTGCTGCGGCGCCTGCCCGGGCGGCGCGGTTCGCACCGCCCGCGGGGGTGTCGCTGTGCTGCCGGCTGCGGGACGGCCTCGGCTCCACCCGTCTCGTCGCCGCGGCGGAACGGCAGGACTCGTCCTGCCGCCGGGCACCCGATTCGGCGCCGGTCGTGCGTTCGACGACCATCAGCGCCGGCCGTTCACCCAAGCGGTCGCGGACCTACTCGCCGCGGTCGACGTGCCGGCCGGGCTCGGCGCGGCCGTCCTGGAGCCGCGTGCAGCGGCACCAGGTGTGAGCCGGTTCAGAACCGGTGTCGCGCCGCCGCGAGATCGACCCGGCCGTCGCGGATCGGCACTCCCTCCCGGCCCAGCCTGGCGAGCTGCCGGTGGGCCAGGTGCGCGGCGGGCCTCCCGGAGGCCGGGACCACCCGGTGCCACGGCAGGTCCGCGCTGTCGGTCCGCATGATCCAGCCCACGGTGCGCGGGCTGGACAGTCCGGCCGCCGCCGCGACGTCGCCGTAGGTGGTCACGCGGCCTTCGGGGACCGCCGCGACCAGTTCCCGGACGCGTTCGACGTCGGCCTCGCTCGTCGCCGGCACCTACAGCAGCTTCCGGACGAGGGCCGCCGTCTCCTGCGGTCGTGCCTGTTCGATCATGTGGTCGCAGTCGAGGTCGAGTGTCGTGAGGTTCGTGCCGAGCCGGTCGGCGAGGGCGGCCCGGAACTCGTCGGTGACGTACGGCGGCTGCACCTTCGCGGCCCGCGCGACGATCGTGGGCAGGTGGGCCGGGGGCAGGACGAACTCGCGTGCCAGCTCGCTCCACGACGCCACGAGCGCGGGAACGCACAGCCGCCAGTTGACCCGGCCGGAATCGAGGGTGACCAGGTGCTCGGCGAGTTCGGCGTCGAGCAGCGCGGGATCGACCTCACCCCAGGAACCGTTCGTCTTGTCGGCACGGGCCTCGGCCGCGTCCGTGTAGTCGGGGTGCTGCACCGTCAGCTCCGCGATCTCGAGCATGCGTTCCGGCGGCAGCCCGATCGCCGGATCCAGCAGCACCAGACCGCGCACCCGCTCGGGCGCAGCCGCGGCCAGATGCACGGCCAGGGCACCGCCGAACGAATGGCCGACCACCAGCACCGGACCCGAGGCGTGGGCGTCGAGGACGGTGAGCAGGTCCCGTACGTGTGTCTCGAAGTTCCACGGCGGTGTCCACGGGGAGCGGCCGTGTCCGCGCAGGTCCGGCGCGAGCACCCGTGCATGGGGGAGGTGCTGCGACGCGAGGTGCTCCCAGCGCCGGCCGTGACCGGTGAGGCCGTGCAGGGCGAGCAGCTGCGGACCGTCGACGGGACCGAACAGGTGGGTGTGCAGTTCGTTCACCCGTCGATTGTGTCAGGGCCGCGGCCGGCTCCAGGGGCAGCCGATGCGCTCGCACGGGACCGGTGCGGCCGTGTCGGCCGATCGGCAGGGACGGGCCGGGCTCCCGGACCGGGGGTGGATTCGGTCTCGCGGGCGGTCAGACCGGCCGTGCCGGCGGGAACGACCACCGCGGCGACGGGGCGGCCGCTCACCCGGTCACGAACCACCACGGGGGGTCCGTCCTCGTCGGCGCAGTAGCGGTCGCCCCACTGGAGAAGTGCGACCAGGACGGGGAAGAGGTCCATGCCCTTGTCGGTGAGCCGGTACTCGTTGCGGGTGCGGTGTCCGGCCTCCCGGTACGGCGCCGGGCGCAGGATTCCCGCCGCCACCAGTTTGCGCAGGCGGTCGGCCAGGATCGGCTCGGACATCCCGATGTGCCGCCGCATGTCGTCGAACCGGCGCACGCCGTTGAACGCCTCCCGCAGGACGAGCAGGGTCCACTTCTCGCCGATCACGTCCAATGTCCGCTGCACGGAACAGTTCGTCGTGTCCGTCTCCAACCAGCGCATGCCCCGAGGCTAGCCCCTTGCTCACTGCAATTTCAGAAGTTAGCGTGGCGCCATGGACACCACCGGTACCGATCTCCCCAGCGACAGCGCCTTCCTGCAGGCCGCGGGCCTCGTGCTCGACGAGGTCTCCGGCACCCGGGTCACCGGGCACATCGATCTGGGGCGGGACCATCACACCCCGTGGGGCGTCGTGCACGGCGGTGTCTACACCACCGCCGTCGAATCCGCGGCCAGCGTCGGAGCCAGCGCCGCTGTCCAGGACCGCGGCCAGTTCGCGGTCGGGGTCCACAACAGCACCGACTTCCTGCGCTCGAGCACGGGTGAGCGCGTCGACGTCGTCGCCGAACCACTTCAGCAGGGCCGCGTCCAGCAGCTGTGGCTCGTCACCGTCACCGGCAGCGAGAGCGGCAGGACCCTGGCGCGCGGTCAGGTCCGGCTGCAGAACGTTCCTCTGCCCGGCTGACTCGCCGCTCGCGGTCGGTTTCATGGTCGCCGCTCGCGGTTGTGCTGGATTCACCGCTCGCGGCGGTGCCGTCTTCGCCGCTCGCGGCGGTGCCGTCTTCGCCGCTCGCGGCGGTGCCGTCTTCGCCGCTCGCGGCGTGTCGGACCCGTCTGCTGGAATGGCCGCATGACCGACGCCGACCTTCGCCCCGACGCCCGGCCGCAGCAGGTCGAGGTGCGTCTGGTGCCGAGGCCGGACGAGGCACCCCCGCAGCGCCGATGGCCCGAGGACGTGCAGCGGCTGTTCGCGGACTCGCCGCCCCTGCCGCAGTGGCGGCCGTGGCAGGTGCTGGGCGGTCCCGGGACGGGAAAGACGGCGCTGCTCGTGGACCTGGCCGTCGCCCGGATCGTCGCCGGCGCCGACCCGGAATCGGTGCTGGTGCTCACCCATTCGCGACGCGCTGCCACCGAGGTCCGCGAGGCGATCACCGCCGGGTTGCTCCGCGCGGGGGTGGCTGGCGGCGGTCCCCGCGCCACGCGGGAGCCACTGGTGCGCACCGTCCACTCGTACGCGTTCGCGGTGCTGCGGCTGCAGGCGTCCACACACGGCAACCCGCCGCCGCGCCTGATCACCGGAGCCGAGCAGGACGCCGTCCTGCGCGAGTTGTTGCGCGGAGATCTCGACGACGGCGCAGGAATGTGGCCCGAGCGGCTGCGGCCCGCGCTCGGCATGACCGGTTTCGCAGTGGAGCTGCGGGACCTGATGCTGCGCGCCAACGAACGCGGTCTCGGCCCGGAGGACCTGATCGAGCTCGGGCAGCAGCGATCGCGACCGGAATGGGTCGCCGTCGGCGAGTTCGCCGCCCGGTACGAGCAGATCATGCTGCTGCGCGGTGCCGTGGGCATGGAGGCCCCCGAGGCCACCGCGCCCGCCCTCGACGCCGCCGAACTCGTCGGTGCCGCCCTCGCCGCATTCGTCACCGATCCGGACCTGCTCGCGCGGGAACGCTCCCGGATCCGGCACCTGCTCGTCGACGACGCGCAACATCTCGATCCGCAGGCCGCGCAGTTGGTGCGCGTCGTCGGCCTCGGCACCCGCACCACCACCATCGCCGGTGACCCGGACCAGGCGGTCTTCACCTTCCGCGGTGCCGACCCGGCCTTTCTCGCCTCGCTCGCCGACGACGACCCGAGCCGCCGCGTGGTGCTCGGAACCAACCATCGCGCCGCCCCGGAGGTGGCAGAACTCGTCGGCCGGATCACCCGGCGGCTCTCCGGTCTCCCGCCGCACCGCGGCGCACCCGCCGTCCCCTCGGACGATCCGGGAACCGTGCGGGTCCGGGTGCTGCCGACGCCGGCGAAGGAGGCCGCGCTCGTCGCAGACACGCTGCGCCGCGCCCACCTCGTCGACGGGGTGCCGTGGTCCCGCATGGCCGTCGTGGTGCGGTCGGTGCCGCGTTCGCTCGCTCCGCTGCGGCGGGCCCTGCTGGCCGCCGGGGTGCCGGTGACCACAGCTGCATCCGAGCTTCCGCTGGCCCGCCAGCACGGGGTCGCCGGACTGCTGCTCGTGCTGCGGGCGCTGTCCGGGCTGCCGTTCGGTGGTGAGGAGGCGCTCGCCCTGCTGTCCGGTCCCGTCGGCGGAGCCGAACCGGTCGCGCTGCGCCGCCTGCGCCGGGGCCTGCGCCGGGTCGAACTCGCCGCCGGGGGCGACCGTGACTCGGCCGAACTGCTGCGGCTGCTGCTCGTCGACGACGAGAGCGAGGACGCCGAACGGCTCGTGCACGCCCTCACCGACGTCGAGGCGGCGCCGCTGAAGAAGGCGCAGTCCGTGCTGCGCAAGGCACGGGACGCCGCGCGCCGCGGCGGCGGGATCGAGGACGTGCTGTGGGAGGCGTGGCAGGCCACCGGCCTCGAACGCAAGTGGTCCGCGGCATCCGAACGCGGTGGACCCGTCGGCGCGCAGGCGGATCGCGACCTCGACGGCATCGTGGCGCTGTTCGACGCCGCCGCCGACTACGTCGACCGGCTGCCGCGCGCCCAGCTCGCCGGATTCGTCGACTACCTCACCGAGCAGGAGATCCCGGGTTCCGTCCGCGCCCGCCTCGTCGCGCAGGCAGAGGCGGTGACCGTCGTCAGTGCGCACTCGGCGGCCGGCCGCGAGTGGGACGTCGTGGCGGTCGCAGGCGTGCAGGAGGGCCTTTGGCCGAGCCTGCGGGCCCGCGGCACCCTGCTCGGGATCGAGACGCTGATCGACGCGGTCTCCGGGGCCGACGACGGTGGCGACGGCACGACGCGGCTCTCCCGCACCGCCCCGCTGCTGGCCGACGAGCGCCGCCTGTTCCTCGTCGCGTGCAGTCGCGCGCGGCGCACCCTCCTCGTCACCGCCGTGGAATCGGTCGGCGGCGACACCGACATGGTGCGGTCCCGGTTCGTCGACGAGTTGGTGGGCGCGGCCTCGGACGACGAGGTCGACGAGCCGGGGGAGGACGTCTCGGTACTGCCGGAGGAGATCCGCACCCGCGTGCTCGCGCTGCCCACCCTCGTCGCCGAGCTGCGCAGCGTCGTGTGCGATCCCGTGGTGGCCCGCGACGACCCTCAGCGGCAACGCCGGGCAGCGGCACAGCTCGCGCGGCTCGCCCGGGCCCGGGTGCGCGGCGCACATCCGGACCAGTGGTACGGCACCGCCGAACCCAGCACGCAGCAGGAACTGTGGGACCCCGGGGCCGACGCGGTGCCGCTGTCGCCGTCGACGGTCGAACAGCTCACCACGTGCCCGCTGCGGTGGATGTTCGAGCGGCACGGTGGCTCCGACGGCGACAACACCCACGCTGTCGCGGGGAGCCTGGTGCACACGCTGGTCCAGGCGCTCGCCGGACGGATCCCGCCGGACCAGGTGGAGCGGGCGCTCGAACGGGCTTGGGACTCGGTCGATCTCGGCTCGCAGTGGTACGCCCGTCGCGAGCTCGAGCGCACCCGCGCCATGCTGGACACGTTCTCGGCGTGGCTGCGCGGTACCCGTGGCGAGCTCACCGAGGTCGGTGTCGAGATCGCCGTCGACGGCATCCTCGAACCCCGGACCGACGACGAGCCGCGGGTGCGGTTGCGTGGCCGGATCGACCGGCTCGAGCGGGACCCCGAGGGGCGGCCGGTGATCATCGACGTCAAGACCGCGCGCCATCCCGTCACCAAGGAAGCGGCGCAGGAGCACGCGCAGCTGGCGGCCTACCAGGTCGCCGCCGCGGCCGGCGCGATCGACGGGCAGCCCGCCGCCGAACCCGGCGGGGCACGGTTGGTGTTCGTCGCCAAACCTCACAACAAGGAGGGCGCCACCCAGCGGGTGCAGCCTCCGCTGGACGCCGAGACGCTCGACCGTTGGCGTGACGTGATCCACGAAGCAGCCGCGGCCACCCGGGGACCGCAGTTCCTGGCCCGGGTCAACGACGGGTGCCGGCACTGCCCGGTCCTGTCGAGCTGCCCGGCGCACGACGAGGGCAGGCAGGTGACGGGACAGTGACACCACCGACGGTGACCGCGGCCGAGTTGGCAGCCGCGCTCGGGCAGTTCCCGCCGACCGACGAGCAGGCCGCGGTGATCGAGGCGCCGCTGCGGCCCACGCTCGTCGTCGCCGGCGCCGGGGCCGGCAAGACCGAGACGATGGCGGCGCGGGTCGTCTGGCTCGTCGCGAACGGTTTCGTCGACCCGGAACAGGTGCTGGGCCTGACATTCACGCGCAAGGCCGCCCAGCAGCTCACCACCCGGATCCGCCGGCGGCTCGCGAAGCTCGCCGGTTCGCCGCTGGTGCGCGACCTCGACCCCACCGGCGGGCTACGGGCCCGCATTCTCGCCGGGGAGCCGGAGGTGGGCACCTATCACTCGTACGCCGGGCGACTGCTCGGTGAGCACGGGCTGCTGTTGCCCATCGAACCGTCGGCGACGCTGCTGTCCGAGACCGAACTGTGGCAACTCGCGTATCGCGTGGTCAGCGCCTGGGACGGCGACCTCGACACCGACCGCAATCCCGCGTCGGTCACCGAGTGCGTGCTGGCGCTGGCGGGACAGCTCGCCGAGCACCTCGTCGAGCCGGACGACCTGCGCGTCGCGCACACCGAGCTGGACAAACTCGTGCACACGCTGCCCGCGGGCCCCAAGCAACGTGGGGGCCCGGCGAAGACCCTGCTGAACATTCTCGACGTGCAGCAGTCGCGGATCGAACTGCTGCCCCTGGTCGAGCGGTTGGCGCAGACGCTGCGCCGCGAGGGCGCGCTGGACTTCGGCAGCCAGATGTCGCTCGCGGCCCGGATGGCGCGCGACCACCCGGAGGTGGGCCGTGCCGAGCGGGCCCGGTTCCGCGTGGTGCTGCTCGACGAGTACCAGGACACCGGCCACGCCCAGCGCGTCCTGCTGTCGTCGCTGTTCGGCGGTTCGCCGTCCGGCAGGACCGAGGACCCCATGCCCGCCGTGACCGCGGTGGGCGACCCGATGCAGTCGATCTACGGATGGCGTGGCGCGTCCGCGGCGAATCTGCCCCGGTTCTCGACGGACTTTCCGCTGGCGGACGGCAGCCCCGCACCGCGGCTCGAGCTGCTCACCAGCTGGCGCAACCCCCCCGAGGCCCTGGAGCTGGCGAACTCGGCGTCGGAGCCGTTGCGGCACAAGGGTGTCCAGGTGAGCATGCTGCGCGCCAAGCCCGAGCCGGTCACCGGTGACGTCCGGCTCGCCCTGCACACCGACGTCGAGGCCGAACGGGAATGGGTGGCGGAGCGGATCGCCGCCGAGTACGCGGCCGCCCGGGAGTCCGAGGCGCCGCCGCCCACCGCGGCGGTGCTGGTGCGCCGCAACGCCGACGCCGCACCGATCGCCGAGGCACTGCGCGCCCGCGGGCTGCCCGTCGAAGTCGTCGGTCTCGGCGGCCTGTTGCACACCCCCGAGGTCGCGGACGTGATCGCCATGCTGCGGCTGGCCGCGGACCCGACGGCTGGCAGCGCGGCCGTGCGGGTGTTGACCGGGGCCCGCTGGCAGCTCGGCGCCGCCGACCTGCAGGCGCTCTGGCGACGGGCCGGTGAACTCGCCATCGGGGGCCGGTTCGGCGTCGGCGGCTCGGTCACCGACTCGGCCGCCCTGGCCGAGGCGCTCGACAGCGCCCTGCCGGGCGAGCAGTCCGAGCAGGCGGGGATCGCCGACGCACTCTCCGATCCCGGTCCACCGCACCGCTATTCGGAGTTCGGGTACGCGCGCATCGTCGCGCTCGGCAAGGAACTGGCGTCCCTGCGGGAGCGGCTGGGCCAGCCGCTGACGGAACTCGTCGCGGAGGTGGAACGGGTCCTGGGCATCGGCATCGAGGCGCAGGCCAGGGCCGGCAGCGACGGCGGAGTCGGCCGGGAGAACCTCGACGCCTTCGCCGACGTGGTCGCCGGGTACGCGAGCCGCGGTTCGGCGACGTTGACCGGCCTGCTCGCCTATCTCTCCGCGGCGGAGGAGATCGAGGGCGGACTCGCCCCGGGCGAGGTGCAGGTCGCCACCGAGCGGGTGCAGGTGCTCACCGTGCACTCGGCCAAGGGCCTCGAATGGGAGGTGGTGGCGGTTCCGCACCTGACGGCGGGGGTGTTCCCCTCGTCGACGGCGGGCAGCACCTGGCTCGGCGCCCTCGGGGAACTGCCGCCGTCGCTACGTGGCGACCGGGCACTGCCGGACGAGAACAGCGAAGGTGTCCCCGTCCTCGATCTCGAGGACGTCTACGACCGCAAGTCGCTCGAGGACCGCATCGACACGCACAAGGACGCCCTCAAGCACCGGAAGATGGACGAGGACCGGCGTCTGTTCTACGTCGCGCTCACCCGCACGGAACGAGCCCTGTTCGTCTCCGGCCATCACTGGGCCGAGTCCGGAACGGAGCCGAAGGGACCGTCCCCGTTCCTGTCCGAACTGCACGAGCTGGTGGCGGAGCGACCCGGACTCGGTCGCGTCGAGATCTGGGCCCCGGCGCCGGAGGCCGGCACCGAGAACCCGATGACCGCGGATCCGCACACGGCCGTGTGGCCCCGCGATCCCCTCGGGCTCCGGCGCCCCTTCGTCGAGCAGGGCGCGGCCCTGGTCCTCGCGGCACTCGAGGAGCCCGAACCCGCGCGTCCGGCGAACCCGGACGACGACCCCGACGACTGGGCCGCGGACGTCGACGCGCTCCTCGCCGAACGGGCCCGTCGTGCCGAGCAGCGTGCCGAGGTGACGTTGCCCGCGCAGATGTCGGTCAGCCAGTTGGTGGATCTGGCTGCGGACCCGGCCGCGCTGGCCGCGCGACTGCGCCGCCCCTTGCCGTTCCGGCCGAACCCGCTCGCGCGGCGCGGCACGGCTTTCCATGCCTGGCTCGAACGCCGGTACGGCGCCACACGGCTGCTCGATCTCGACGAGCTGCCCGGCGCGGACGACGCCGGCGGCGACGAAACCGAACTCGACCGGCTCCAGGAGGCATTCCTGCGGTCGCAGTGGGCCCAGCGCAACCCGGTGGAGGTGGAGGTCCCGTTCGAGACCTCGCTGGCCGGGGTGGTGATCCGCGGCCGGATCGACGCGGTGTTCGAGGATCCGGACGGCGGCTGGACGGTCATCGACTGGAAGACCGGTGCCGAGCCCGACGAGGACCGGCTCGAGGCGGTGGCGATGCAGCTGGCCGCGTACCGCCTGGCCTGGGCGCAGCTGATGGCAGCCCGCACGTTCCGCGCGACCGGCCGGCCGGCCGAGCCGCCGCTCGGCAAGGTCCGGGCCGCCTTCCACTACGTGCGCACGGGACGGACCATCGCACCCGAGGACCTGCCCGGAGCCGAACGGCTGGACCGGCTGGTGCGCAGTGCCGGCGCGGACCGTCCGTCGGCCGGCGAACGAGAGCGACCGGCGTCAGCGGCGCGGGGCGTTGCGCCGGGCCGTGAGCGCCTGGGAGATCAGGGGTAGTTGCAGGGGCAGCCGGGCCACCGCGACCGCCTTCGCGGCCGGGGAGAGCCGCTCACTCCGCAGCCACGTCACGGCCATCTGCACGTTGGCCGGGAACACCGCGATCAGCAGCGCCGCGGCCAACGTCCCGCCGAGCCGGCGGGTCCGCGGAATCGCAAGTGCCGTCCCCACGGTCAGCTCGGCGATCCCGGATGCGTACGTGTACGTGCGTGGCGAGCCCGGCAGCGCCGTCGGCACGATCCGGTCGAAGGGGTGAGGGGAGGCGAAATGCGCCGCGCCCGCGCCGAGGAGGAGCGCGGACAGCCGCAGCGCCGCGCGCTGGGACGGGTGGGTGGACATGCGCGCCACACTAGCGGCCGACGCGTAGGCTGCGAGCCGATGTCAGCAACGAGAACGTCGGTGACCGTGTCGCCGGAGCAGAGAACACCGCGGGAGTGCCGCCATGCCGGGTAGGTTACGCGGCCGCTTCAGCCGTTCCGACGTGCTCACCGAGCGCCCGGACTTCGCGCTGGTGGGCATCCTGCGGGTGCCGCAGTTGCAGACGAGTCCGAGCCGGGCCATCACCCGTCGCGTCGGATATGCGGTGGCGGCATTGATGTTCGCCGTGCTGGTGGTCTACCTGGACCGGGACGGCTATCGCGACGCCCAGGGTGACCCGCTGTCGCTGCTGGACTGCATCTACTATGCAACCGTCTCGCTGTCGACCACCGGGTACGGCGACATCACCCCGTTCACCCCCGAGGCGAGACTGATCAATGTCCTGGTCGTCACGCCGCTCCGGATTTTCTTCCTCATCGTCCTGGTCGGTACGACGCTCTCGGCGCTGACCGAGAGTTCGCGCCAGGCGTTCAAGATTCAGCGTTGGAGGCGCCGCGTGCGTAATCACACCGTCGTCGTCGGATACGGCACCAAGGGCCGCACCGCGGTGGATGCGATGCTGGGCGACGGGGTTCCGCCCTCGGAGATCGTCGTCGTCGACACGGATCCCGTGGTGCTCGAAACCGCCGCGGGACAGGGCCTGGTGACCGTGCAGGGTTCGGCGACGAAATCGGATGTGCTGCGCCTGGCCGGGGTTCAGCACGCAGCAGCGATCATCGTCGCCGCCAACCGGGACGACACCGCGGTGCTCGTCACGCTCAGCGCGCGCGAGATCGCTCCGAGGGCAAAGATCGTCGCGGCCATCCGCGAATCGGAGAACACGCATCTGCTGCGCCAATCCGGCGCGGACTCGGTGGTCATCTCGTCGGAGACCGCGGGCCGGTTGCTCGGCATCGCCACCACGACCCCGAGCGTCGTGGAGATGATCGAGGATCTGCTCACCCCGGAGGCGGGATTCGCGATCGCCGAACGGGACGTCGAGCCGAACGAAGTGGGCGGCTCGCCCCGGCACCTGTCCGACATCGTGCTCGGCGTCGTGCGCGACGGTCGCCTGCTGCGCGTGGGGTCCCCCGAGGTCGACGCCGTGGAGGCGGACGACAAGCTGCTCTACATCCGGCGGGTGTCGGGCTGAGCCCGCGCCGCCGCTAGGGTGCAGGCGTGAGCCGTTTCCAGCTGTCCGACACCCCCCTGCTCTCCCGCGCGGTCGTCGACCGCGCCGAGGAGCTGCGGGGCGACGCCGCGGCCCTGCACGACGGTTGGTCGCAGGCCCTTCTGCTACGGGTCGATCGTCACGGGCAGGTGCCGGTGGACGGCGACGCACTGGTGTTCGCCGCGGCGGTGGAGCTGGGACCCGAGCCGGTTCCGGGCGCGGTGTTCCTCGGTGTGCGCGGCGACCGGCACGTGTGGGCGATCCGGGTGCTCGCGCAGACCGGAACGGTCGCCGATCTGCGCCGGGTGGGGGAGCGGCTCGACGACGCCGACGCGGGTCTGATGGTGACCGCGGTGGCCCTGCTCAACTGGCACGACAGCGCGGGTTTCAGTTCGCTGGACGGAGCGCCGACCGAGCCGACCCTGTCCGGCTGGTCGAGGATCAGTACCAGCACCGGTCACGAGGAGTTCCCGCGGACCGACCCGGCGATCATCTGTCTCGTGCACGACGGCGCGGACCGGGTCCTGCTGGCGCGACAGCCGGTGTGGCCGGAGCGACGGTTCTCCGTGCTCGCCGGGTTCGTCGAGGCGGGGGAGTCGCTCGAGTCCTGCGTCGTGCGGGAGATCCGCGAGGAGGTCGGCGTCGACGTGCGCGAAGTGCGATATCTCGGTAGCCAGCCGTGGCCGTTCCCGCGCTCGGTGATGATCGGGTTCTCGGCCGTCGCCGATCCGGACCGTCCGCTGGCCTTCCTCGACGGCGAGATCGCCGAGGCCCGCTGGTTCACCCGCGACGAGGTGCGGGCCGCGCTGGCGCTCGGAGACTGGGCCTCCCCGGCCGACGCCCCGTTGTTGCTGCCCGGATCGATCTCGATCGCTCGGGGCATGCTGGAGGGCTGGGTCCGGGGGAGCTGAACCGGTCAGGACCGGGGCCACAGCAGACCGGTGAGCACGGTCTCGACGAGGTGATCGGTGTACTCGTAGGTCAGCGGACCGGAGCGCAGCAGCCAGCGCTGGGCGACGGGGGCGAAGAGGGTGTCGACGACGGCGTCGAGATCCACTTCGGGGGACAGCTGACCCTGTCGCTGCGCCGCGCGCAGCCGCTCCTTCTTCAACCGCCGCGTCGGCTCGTCGAGGCGACGGGAGTATTCGGCGGCCAGGGACTCGTCCTCGAGGACGGCGACGGTCAGCGCGCGCAACGGCCGTTCGAACCGGGGATCGTTCAGTTCGTCGACGGTGGCGCGCAGCACCGCCTTGATGTCGGCGACGAGATCGCCCGTGTTCGGTAGGCCCTGCGGGTCCTCCGGTTCGCCGCCCACGTTTGCGTCGAGGTAGGCGTCGAGCAGCACCGATCCCTTCGACGGCCACCACCGGTAGATGGTTTGTTTCCCGACGCCGGCTCGGGCAGCGATCGCCTCGATGCTCGACTTGCCGTAGCCCACCTCACCGACCAACTCCACCGCGGCGGTCAGGATCGCTGTCCGGGCGGCGTCGCTGCGGCGGGTGATTCTCGGAGGCATGGAACACAGCATAGGCCAAACCGAGACGAGACGGACCGTCTTGACTGAGAGGGGCGGTGGTCCCATACTGGCACGGCGAGACGATCCGTCTCGTCTAGTATTCGAGGAGGTGCCGACATGGTCGAGCAGCGGATATGGCTGGTCACGGGGGCGAGCCGCGGGCTGGGCCGAGCGTTCACCCGGGAGGCGCTCGCCGCGGGAGACCGGGTGGCCGCCCTCGCCCGCACCGCGACCGCAGCGCCCGAGTACCGGGACGACGAGCGGGTACTCACCGTCGACGTCGACGTGACCGACCGGTCGGCGGTGTTCGCGGCGGTCGAGCGGGTCGTCGACCACTTCGGTCGCCTCGATGTCGTCGTCAACAACGCCGGGACGATGTGGACCGGCTTCGTCGAGGAGTTCACAGAGGAGCAGGCACGCGCCCAGATGGAGACCAACTTCTTCGGAGCGCTGTGGGTCACGCAGGCGGTGTTGCCGGCGCTGCGCCGACGTCCACCGGGCCGGCTGCTGCAGATCTCCAGTGTTGCGGGGATCGCGGCATTTCCCACCACCGGGTTGTACAGCGCGAGCAAGTTCGCACTGGAGGGACTGAGCGAGGCGGTCGCTGCGGAGGCCGCACACTTCGGGGTCGCCGTGACGATCGTCGAACCCGGCGGATACTGGACGGACCTGTACAAGGACATGCCCGCCACTGCGCCGCTCGACGACTATGCGGCGCTGCGCGCCGAGCTGGCGGCGACGTCGGACGCCGACGGCGTCGACAGCGAGCCGGCGCTCGCCGCGGCTGCGGTCCGGGCAGTCGTGGACAGCGACGATCCACCGAGACGGTTGATCCTCGGCAGCGTCGTCTACGACGCCGCGGTCGGACTCGCGCAGGACCGCATCCGGGACTGGGCGGCATGGGAGAAGGTCAGCCGGGCGGCCGAACATGCCGTGCCGGCCCCGCCGGGATACACCACCTGAGGTCCTCGGTGCCCCCGGCGGATGCGGTGCCGTCCGCTAGAGGCCGAGCGCCTGCTTGACCGCGGACAGCGGGGGATTGGTCGCGGTGCTGCCGTCGGCGAACTGCACGGTGGGAACGACGTGGTTTCCGTTGTTGACGCTGCCGACGAACTCGGCGGCCGACGGGTCGGCTTCGATGTCGATCTCGGCGTAGCCGATGCCGTGCTCGTCGAGCTGGCGCTTGAGGCGACGGCAGTAGCCGCACCAGTCGGTGGTGTAGAGCGTCAGGGCGGGAGCGTCGGTCGTAGTCACGGTGCGCACAACAACCACCGTCTGTCCGCTGTTCCGTCCTGCGGTCAAATGTGTTCTCCGCCACAGTCGGTGTGGGCCGGATGCCTGTCACCCCGTCCTGCCATGATGGAGCCCATGCGCGCAGAGACATCGGTGGAGGGACTCGATCCCCAGCAGGCCGCGGCGGTCCTCGCGCCGCGGGGCCCGGTGTGTGTCCTCGCCGGCGCAGGTACCGGAAAGACCCGGACCATCACCCGCCGCATCGCGCACCTGGTGTCCCACGGACACGTCGCGGCGGGCCAGGTCCTCGCTGTCACGTTCACCGCGCGCGCCGCCGGAGAGATGCGCGGCCGCCTGCGCGAACTCGGCGTGGGCGGTACGGGTCCGCAGGTGCAGGCGCGCACCTTCCATGCCGCCGCGCTGCGGCAGCTGCGTTACTTCTGGCCGCAGGTGGTCGGCGACACGCCGTGGCAGCTGCTCGACCGCAAGTTCGCGGTCGTCTCCCAGGCCGCGCACCGGGCCGGGTTCGCCACCGACACGGACACCGTGCGCGACCTGCTCTCGGAGATCGAGTGGGCGAAAGGATCGCTCGTCGCGCCGGAGGACTATCCGGCCGTGGTGGCCCGCGCCCGGCGTGAGCCCCCCGCCGACGCCGCGCGGGTCGCTGCCGTCTACGCCGGCTACGAGTCGCTCAAGGTGCGCGACGACGGCATCTACCTCGACTTCGACGACCTGCTGCTGCACACGGCCGCCGCGCTCGAGGAGCACAGCGCCGTCGCCGAGGAGTTCCGCGACCGCTACCGCTGTTTCGTCGTCGACGAGTACCAGGACGTCACGCCCCTGCAGCAGCGGGTGCTCGACGCGTGGCTCGGCGACCGCGACGACCTCACCGTCGTCGGCGACGCGAACCAGACGATCTACTCGTTCACCGGTGCCACCCCGCAGTACCTGCTCGACTTCTCCCGCCGGTTCCCGGACGCGACGGTGGTCCGGCTCGAACGTGACTACCGGTCCACCCCGCAGGTCGTGGCCCTCGCCAACCAGGTCATCGGCGCGGCGCGCGGCCGCATCGCCGGGACCCGGCTCCAGCTCGTCGGCCAGCGCCCGCCCGGACCGGAGCCGGCGTTCGCCGAATACGACGACGAGCCCGCCGAGGCGCAGGCCGTCGCCAAGGCGATCGCCAAGCTGCTGGGTTCGGGGGTACCGGCCGCCGAGATCGCCGTGCTCTACCGCATCAACGCGCAGTCGGAGGCCTACGAACACGCGTTCACCGAAGCCGGTATCCCGTACCAGGTCCGCGGCGGCGAGGGCTTCTTCACCCGGGCGGAGGTGCGGCAAGCGGTCGGGGCGCTGCGGCAGGCGCAGGCCCGAGACGACCTGCCCGAGGGCGCCGATCGCGGCGCCGCCCTGGTCACGCTGGTGCGAGCGGTGCTCGCCCCGCTCGGGCTGAGCGAGACCGAACCTGCCGGTGCGCAGGCCCGCGAACGCTGGGAATCGCTGCGGGCGCTCGTGCAGCTCACCGAGGAACTCCTCGGGCACGAGCCCGACCTCGATCTCGACGGACTGTTGCGCGACCTCGCGGCGCGGGCGGAGGCACGGCACCCTCCGACGGTGCAGGGCGTGACACTCGCGTCGCTGCACGCGGCCAAGGGCCTGGAATGGGACGCGGTCTTCCTCGTCGGTCTCACCGACGGGACCCTGCCCATCGTGCACGTCGTCGGTGACAGTTCGACACCGCCCGACGAGGCAGGCATCGAGGAGGAGCGCCGGCTGCTGTATGTCGGCGTCACCCGCGCGCGCGTGCACCTGCACCTGTCGTGGGCGCTTTCGCGCACCGAGGGCGGTCGCCGGTCGCGGCGGCGATCACGGTTCCTGCACGGTCTGATCCCCGACGATTCGCCGGCGTCACGGATTGCGGCTCCCCCGTCGCCGAAGCGTAAGCGGCCGCAGTGCCGCGTGTGCGGCAAGCCCCTCATGGGATCGTCCGCGACCATGCTCGGACGCTGCGAGGGTTGCCCGTCGAACCTGGACGAATCGCTGCTGGTGGCATTGAAGGACTGGCGCCGGGAACGGTCCAAGGAGATGAAGGTCCCCGCCTACGTGGTGTTCAGCGACAACACGCTCATCGCCATCGCCGAGCAGCAGCCGGGCGACGACCGCGCCCTCGTCGCCATCCCCGGTATCGGGGCGAAGAAGCTCGAGCAGTTCGGAGCGGACGTGCTCGCTGTCGTGCGTGGTGAACGCGCCTCCGACACCCTCGATCTCTAGCGGCTCCGCGGATGCGGCAAAATCGCAGGTAGAAAATGGGTTGTGCGATCGACGGCCGAGTTTCTAGGCTGGAGGTCGATGTCACGGGAAAGGCCCGTGCGCGGACGACGTCAGGAGGTGGCCCCGATGCTCGGCTTCGATGCAGCTGCAGTGGTGGTCGCCGTCCCCGTCGCCGGCGCCCCCGTCGCCGCCGGTGCGTGCACTCCGCGCGTCGCCCGCGTGCGAGCAGCCGCCCTTTCGTCCGTGTCCCGAAGCCACCGAGGTCAGCCCCGGTAATCTTCGATTCGCCTTCCGGCCACGGACACCGCCCAGCGGACCGTGGCCTTCTTCGTCTTCTGCCCGGTTCGCTCATCGCATCCGAAACCAGACAGAGGAGACATCCATCGTGCAAACCGCAACGCTCGACGTCGACCGAACGACGCGCGTGCGCGAGTTGCCCTGCCGCGGCGACGATCCGGACCTGTGGTTCGCCGAATCACCGACCGAGTTGGAGCGGGCCAAGGCGCTGTGCGGCCGGTGCCCGATTCGAGCCCACTGCCTCGCCGCGGCACTCGACCGGGCCGAGCCGTGGGGTGTGTGGGGCGGCGAGATCTTCGAACGGGGCGCCGTCGTCGCCCGCAAGCGCCCGCGGGGGCGTCCCCGCAAGGAACTGGTGTGCGCCTGACCGGGCTGCCGGGACGTCAGTCCACCGGGTCGGTGAAGCCCGGCAGCCACTCCGACAGGATCCGCATGTACGGCGCGTGCGCGTCCAGCTGAGCGCAGATGCCGACCGAGCCGAGGAGTACGCGGACGATGTTCGCGTACTCCGGCGGCAGGTTCAGAGCCCGCGCGGTCCGGAAGTTGGATCCGGAGAAGTCGGTGGCGGTGCCCGCCGCCTTCTGCAGCCACGCCCGGGTGAAGTGGAAGGACTCCGTGTGGATCGGGTCGGTGAACGGGCGCAGGTAGTCCGCGATCTCCTGCTCGGTGACCTCCCTGCCCGGCAGGACGAACCGGTTCTCGTAGAGCAGTGTGGTCAGCTCGTCGAAACGTTCCTCGAGGGCCAGCCGCACCATCCGGCCCAGCACCGGGGGCAACCCGTTCGGCATCGCGGCCGTGGCCCCGAAGTCGATGACGCCGAGCCGGCCGTCGTCGAGCAACATGAAATTGCCCGGATGGGGGTCGCAGTGCAGCAGGCCCACCTGTGCCGGGGAGGCGAAGTGGAACTCGGCGAGCAGCGCCCCCGCCCGGTTGCGCTGCTCGCGGGTACCCTCCGCGATGATCGTGGACAGCGGTGTCGCCGTGAGCCATTCGGTGACGAAGACCTTCGGGGAACTGGCGACCACCCGCGGCACGACGAACCGGGGATCGTCGCCGAACACTTTGGCGAAGGCCCGCTGATTGTCGGCCTCGATCCGGTAGTCGAGCTCCTCCTCGGTGCGCGCGGTCAGCTCGTCGAGCACCGCGCGCACGTCGGTGCCCGGCATCACCGTCGCGAACAGACCCGCGAACCGGGACAGGGTCCGCAGATCGGCGCGCAGCGCCTCGTCGGCGCCCGGGTACTGGACCTTCACCGCGACCTCGCGGCCGTCCGCCCACGTCGCCCGGTGGACCTGGCCGATGCTCGCCGACGCGGTGGGAACGTCGTCGAACGAGGCGAACCGTTCCCGCCAGCCGGCACCGAGCTGCTGATCGAGGACACGGTGGACCGTCTTGGCCGGCAGCGGCGGAGCAGCCGACTGCAGCTTCGTCAGCGCCTCCCGGTACGGTTCGGCGAACTCCTCCGGCACCGCGGCTTCCATCACGCTCAGCGCCTGGCCGACCTTCATGGCTCCGCCCTTGAGCTCACCGAGCACCGTGAACAGCTGTTCGGCAGCCTTCGCCGCGAGCTCGGCGTCGATCTCCTCGCGGTCCCCGCCGGCCAGACGCCGGCCGAACCCCACCGCGGCACGACCTGCGATCCCGAGGGGGATGCTGGCGAGCTTGGCGGTGCGGGAACTGCTTCTCCGGGGGATTTCGGCCACGCCCACCATCATGCCTGACGCCGTCCCCCCGGCGCGGGGCGCCGTGGGTCGACCCCGCGTCACGCCGGCGGGCCGGCGCACCCGCAATCCGGGTGCCGGTACCAGCGCCGCGACGCGAGCCGGTGACTGCGCAGGTCCACCTCGAGGGTCCGGTCCAGTGTCGCGGGCGCCACGGTCGTGAGAATCGCGTCGAGCTCGGCGAGGGCGAGAGCCGCGGTCGCCAGCACCACGGGGGGCTCCGCACAGCCGACGCGGTCGCACAGTTGAGCCGCGAGCTGCGGCCAGTGCGGGTCGAGGTCGGTGCGGGTGAGATCCGCGCAGCGCAGACAGCTCGTGCGCCCCGGGACGACGAACGGCCCGACGATGCCACGGCCGTCGCGCAGCAGCACGGTCAGGTGCGGCACGCGGTGCCGCATCAGCTCCCGGACGAGCCGGGGATCGGGGACCAGTGCGTCGGCGAGCAGCACGCACTGCACGTCCCATCGAGCGACGTCACTGTCGCCGGTGTAGGCGGCGGACCGGCTCAGCCGGGTGCCCGAGACCGTCAGTTGGGTGACCAGCGTATCCGCGAGGGGCCCGCGCCCGTGCACCCGCACCCGGGGAGCCACCGGTACGGTCCCGCCCGGGTCCCGGACCGCGCCGACGGTGGTCAACTCGTCGAGCAGGACGGTGACGGCATCGTCCGCCAGCCCGGCCTGCGCCGTGCGGGCCAGAATCTCCGCGCGCGACGAACGCCCGTCGAGCAGGCTCAGCACCGTCGACAGGGCGAATGCGTCGAGCCCTGCGCCGGGGGAGAGGACGGCGGCGGTATCGGGACCCCACCCGAGTTGGACCGAGCCGTCCGGGCGACGGAGCACTTCGAGGGCAGGATCGAGCGCAGGTCCGGGCTGGTGCATGGCCGTGGTCATGCCCGCCAGTCTGCGGCACCCCGGGCCGCGCCCGGGTGCCCGAGGCCGGTTGTCCACAGGGGGAAACCGCGATCTACCAGCGTCGAAGCGCGCTCAGGCGGATTCGTCGGGATCGGTGGACTCGCCGGAGTCGCCCTTCTCCCGCTCGGCACGCTCGCGTGCCTCGGTCTCGCGCAGCTGTGCGATCGGATCGTCGAACGTGGTCGTTTCGCCGCCGAGGATCCGATCGAGGAAAGCGGCCGGGTTGTCCAGGTCCGACGAGTCCGGCAGCAGGTCCGGATGGGCCCACACCTTGTCCCGTGCCTCCGTCCCGGCATCGGCGGTGAGGCGGCGCCACAGGACGGCGGCCTCGCGCAGTTTCCGCGGCCGCAGCTCGAGACCGACGAGTGTGGCGAAGGTCTGCTCCGCGGGCCCACCGCTCGCACGGCGACGGCGCAGCGTCTCGCTCAACGCGGCCACCCCCGGCAACCGGTCGCCGAGGGCATCGGCGACCACGGTCTCCACCCAGCCCTCGACCAGGGCGAGCAACGTCTCGAGGCGCTCGAGGGCCTGCTTCTGCTCGGGAGTGGTCTGCGGCTCGAACGCCGCGCCCTTGAGCAGTTCCTCGATCTTCGACGGGTCCGTCAGCGCCGCGGGGTCGATGCCCTGCGCGAGGTCCTCGATCGCGGAGAAGTCCATCCGGATGCCGCGCGCGTAGTCCTCGACGGTGGACAGCAGGCGTGATCGCAGCCACGGCACGTGGCTGTAGAGCCGCTGGTGTGCCGTCTCACGCGCGGCCAGGAAGACGAGAACCTCCTGCGCCGGCTGCTCGAGCCCCTCACCGAAGGCATCGATCGCGGCGGGCATCAGCGCGGCGGTGCCCTCGGGCCCGAGGGGAAGACCGATGTCGGTCGAGGCCAGGACCTCCTTGGCCAGCTGTCCGAGGGCCTGGCCGAGCTGGGAGCCGAACGCCAGGCCACCCATCTGGGAGAACATCCCGAGCATCGGCCCGGCCATCGCCCGGGCCTCCTCCGGCAGGCCCTGGACCCACATGCCGTTGACCTGCTCGGCCACGGGATCGCACAGGCGCTTCCACGTTCCGAGCGTGTTGTCGAGCCAGTCCACGGGCGTCCACGCGACGGTGCGGGTCGCGCCGGCGGGCAACGTCGTCGCGCCGTCGAGCCACAGCTCTGCCAAGTGCGCGGCGTCGCGGACGGCGTCCGCAGACCCGGACGAGACGGGGGTCACGGAGCCGATCTGCTGGCGGGCGAGCTTGGCGGCCACCTCGTAGTTGACGGGTCCCGAACCACCGGACCCCATCGCGCTGCCCATGCCGCTGAGCATCTGCCCGAACTGCGTCAGCATCTGCCCGAGCGCCGCCGGGTCGAAGCCCTGCGCTCCGAACGGGTTGTCGCCACCGGCCCCGAACGGGGCACCGCCTGCGCCGGGCGCACCGAAACCGAAGGGAAAACCGCCGGGAGTGCCGCCCTGGGACCCGCCCCCTGCCGAGCCGGCACCCTCGGCACCGGATCCCTCGGCGCCGGAACCGGAATCCTTCCTGCGGTCCGGGTCGTCGTCGGGATTCGAGAATCCGAAAGGCGTGTCGCTCATGTCGTCAACGGTACAAGGCCCACCGCGCAGCGGTGGCCCCCGCGATCACGCTGACCGCGAACACCGCCGCTCCGGATACCCTGGCCGGGTGAATCGACGGCTCGTGACGATCCTGGCGGTGCTGTTCCCCGCGCTGCTGCTGGTGACGGTGGCGCTGAATGTGAAGGTGCCCTACGTGGCGCTCGGCCCCGGCCCGACGTTCGACACCCTCGGCGAGGTCGACGGCAAGGCGGTCGTCGCCATCGAGGGCACCGACACCGACCCGACCACCGGCGAGCTCGTGATGACCACGGTCGGTGTCAGTGACCGCCTGACCGTGGCGCAGGCCCTCGCGGCGTGGCTCGGCAGCCGGTACGGGATCGCCCCGCGCGAACAGATCTACCCACCCACCGCGACCCGGGAGCAGGTCAAGGAGGCGGACGCCGCCCAGTTCGAGCAGTCCGAACGCAGCGCAGAACTCGCCGCCCTGCATCATCTCGATCTGCCCGTCGTCCTGCGCGTCGCCCGAGTCGGCGAGTCCGGGCCGTCCGCCGGGGTGCTGCGCGAGGGCGACCGGCTCGTCAGCGTCGCGGGGGAGCCGGTGACCACCGCCGGCAGCGTGCAGCGCGCCGTCGCCGCCGTCGCCCCCGATACGCCGGTCGACATCGGGATCGTGCGGGACGGTGTCGAGCAGACCGTCGCGGTGACCGTGGGCGCCCGCCCCGACGATCCGGAGAAGGGTTTCCTCGGCATCAGCCCCGAGGAGGTGCCGGACGTGCCGTTCGACGTGACGTTCAACCTCGCCGACGTCGGCGGGCCGTCGGCAGGGCTGATCTTCAGCCTTGCGGTGGTCGACAAGCTCAGCCCCGGCGAGCTCAGCGGCGGCGCGGTCGTCGCGGGGACCGGGACCATCGATTCCGACGGGGCCGTCGGCCCGATCGGCGGCATCACCCACAAGCTCGTCGCGGCGTCGGAGGACGGCGCGACGGTGTTCCTCGTGCCCGCCGACAACTGCGCCGAGGCGCGCAGCGCTGCTCCCGACGGCATGCGGCTGGTCGAGGTCGAGACCCTCGAGGGCGCGATCGGTGCGCTCGGCTCGCTCGCCGGCGGGGGCGACGCGCCGAGCTGCGGGTAGACGCGGGACCGGCGCTAGTCGTCGCCCGGTTCGAGGGTCGCGTACAGCGCCGCCACCACGTTGGGGGCGAGGTTGTCGTAGGTTCGCAGCTCGATCCCGGCGAACGGGTCGTCCTCGTCGGTGGGCCGCAACTGCAGCAGCGACAGCGACGGGCCGTCCCGCAGCACCGCCGCGATCAGTCGCGCATCCCGCCGCTCCGGATGGCCGTGCGCCGCGACGCGGGCGGCCTCGTCGGCGGCGTGGGGATCCGCCAGCAGCGGGACCAGCGCGTCGTCCAGATCCGACTCCGCGCTCGGCGGCAGCACCACGATCTCCTGCACCAGGGCGCAGCCGGCGACCGATTCGGGCCAGCTGGTGGTGGCGAGGAACTCGTCGAGGGCGGGGCTGCCGCCCTCGACGTCGTCCGGGAAGGCGTCCTGCTCCACCGGGGTGTACTCGTGGCCCGCGTCGAGCTGGTCGAGCAGCGTCGGTTCCGACGCCGCCAGCAGGGCCGTCGGCACCAGCGCGAACATCTGGGGTGGCTGCCCCCAGCCACCGGCGTCGACGAAGTCGACGATCTCACCGACGCACCGGCGCAGGGCGTCTTCGGACGGGACGGGATAACTGTCGCTCACGGACATATCCTTGCACCGTCGCCAGGTCTCGTCGCCGCCGCGGCGTGGTGGCCGCCTCATTCCGTAGAGTGGGGCGAAACGGTCACCGCGAGTGCCGTGGGTGACAGTCGAGGTGAACAGCTGCGGCGCATCCGCGTCGCCGGAGAATTGGGAGTGTGGCACGTGGGCATGAGGCCCCCCACCGGAGTACCTTCGCTGTCGAAACGCAGCAAGATTCTGCTGAGCCTGGCCGTGGTGGCCGCGGTGCTGCTGCTGGTCGGTCCCCGACTGGTGGACGCCTACACCAACTGGCTGTGGTTCGGTGAGGTCGACTTCCGTGACGTGTACGTGAAGGTGCTGCTGACCCGGATCGTCCTGTTCGTCGTCGTGGGCCTGTTCGTGGGCGCCGTGGTGTGGCTCGCCATGCTCCTGGCGTACCGATCGCGCCCCGTGTTCGTGCCCGCATCCGGGCCCAACGACCCCATCTCGCGGTACCGCACCACGGTGATGTCCCGGCTGCGCACGTTCGGCCTCGGCATCCCGATCGTGCTCGGGCTGCTGTCCGGCCTGATCGCGCAGGCGAGCTGGGTGACCGTGCAGATGTTCTTCAACGGCGGCTCGTTCGGCACCACGGACCCGCAGTTCGGGCTGGACGTCGGCTTCTACGCCTTCGACCTGCCCTTCTACCGCTTCCTGCTGAACTGGATGTTCGTGGCCGTCATCCTGGCGCTCTTCGCCAGTCTGGTCACCCACTACATCTTCGGCGGCATCCGGCTCGCCGGCCGCGGTGGCAGCCTCACCCGCGCCGCCCGCATCCAGCTGGCCGTACTGGCCGGCATCTTCGTCGCGTTCAAGGCGGTCGCGTACTGGCTCGACCGGTACGCACTGCTGTGGAGCGGGCGCAAGGAGCCCACGTTCACCGGCGCGGGATTCACCGACATCAACGCCGTGCTGCCCGCCAAGCTGATCCTGATGGCGATCGCCGTCATCTGCGCGGTGGCGTTCTTCGCGGCGATCGTGCTGCGCGACCTGCGTATCCCGGCGATGGCGACCGCGCTGCTGGTGCTCTCGTCGATCCTCGTCGGGGCCGTGTGGCCGCTGGTGGTCGAGCAGTTCTCCGTCCGGCCGAACGCCGCCGTCAAGGAGGCCGAGTACATCGAGCGCAACATCGCGGCGACCCGTCAGGCCTACGGCATCACGGACGAGACCGTGGAGTACCAGGACTACCCCGGCGTGGGCAGCACGTCGCCGCGCAACGTGCCGGCGGACGTGACGACGATTGCCAACACCCGTCTGCTCGACCCCAACGTGCTGCCGCGCACCTTCACCCAGCAGCAGCAGCTGAAGAACTTCTACGGGTTCCCGCCGTCGCTGGACATCGACCGGTACGAGATCGACGGGCAGCGCGAGGACTACATCGTCGCCGCCCGCGAACTGTCGCCGTCGAGCCTGACGGGCAACCAGACCGACTGGATCAACAGGCACACGGTGTACACCCACGGCAACGGCCTGGTCGCCGCCCCCGCCAACCGGGTGAACGCCGCCGCGAGCGAGTCCGCGGAGGAGGCCGCCAACAGCAACAGCGGCTACCCGGTGTACATGGTCAGCGACATCGCGTCGCTCGAGTCCGGCAACCAGGTGATCCCGGTCGAGCAGCCGCGGATCTACTTCGGTGAGGTCATCGCGCAGGAGGAGCCCGACTACGCGATCGTCGGTGCCGCCGAGGGCGAGGCCCCGCGGGAGTACGACACCGACACCGCGCAGTACACCTACACCGGCTCGGGTGGCGTGTCGATCGGCAACTGGTTCAACCGCCTCGCGTTCGCCTCGAAGTACGCCGAACGCAACATCCTCTTCTCGAGTGCGATCGGCAGCGAGTCGAAGCTGCTGTTCAACCGCGATCCGCGGGACCGGGTGACGAAGGTCGCGCCCTGGCTCACCGCCGACGGCGACGCATATCCCGCGGCGGTCGACGGCCGCATCGTGTGGGTCGTCGACGCCTACACCACGCTCGACAACTACCCGTACGCGCAGCGCAGTTCCCTCGAAGGTCTCGTCGAGGACAGCGTCGACCAGAACACCGGCCGGCTGCTGCCCCGCAAGGAGGTCTCCTACATCCGGAACTCGGTGAAGGCGACAGTCGACGCGTACGACGGCACCGTGACCCTCTACCAGGTCGACGACCAGGACCCGGTCCTGAAGGCGTGGATGGGTGTCTTCCCCGATGCGGTGACCCCGCAGGACCAGATCTCCGACGAGCTCCGCTCGCACTTCCGGTACCCGGAGGACCTGTTCAAGGTGCAGCGCGAGATGCTCGCGAAGTACCACGTCGACGACCCGCGCGAGTTCTTCACCAACAACGCGTTCTGGTCGGTGCCGAGCGACCCGACGGTCGAGACGACGGCCAATCAGCCGCCCTACTACGTGCTGATCGGTGACGAGGAGACGGCCCGCCCGTCGTTCCGGCTCACCTCCGCGATGGTGGGCTTCAACCGGCAGTTCCTGTCCGCGTACATCTCGGTGAACTCGGACCCCGACAACTACGGCAAGTTCACGATCCTCCGATTGCCGACCGACACCCAGACCTTCGGTCCCGCACAGACGCAGAACGCGATGATCTCCGACACGCGCGTCGCGTCGGAGCGCACTCTGCTCGAGCGGTCCAACCGGATCCAGTACGGCAATCTGCTGACGCTGCCGATCGCCGAGGGCGGCATCCTGTACGTCCAGCCGATGTACACGGAACGCAACTCGGCGAGCGGAAACACCTCCACCTTCCCGCAGCTGTCCCGGGTGATCGTCAGCTATCGCGAGCCCGGGCCCGCCGGTGGGGTGCGGATCGGCTATGCCCCCACCCTCGCCGCGGCACTGGACCAGGTCTTCGGCGGCGGCGTCGGCAGTGCGGCCACCGCACCGGGTGGCGAGTCGACACCCCCGGCACCGGTTGAGGGGGCAGAGGGGACACCGCAGGACGGCCAGGCGGCGGCACCGGCGCCCGCTCCGGCGCCGAACCCCGCGCCCGCTCCGGCGCCGGCGGATCGGACGGCGGCAGTCGCCGAACTCGACGCGGCGCTCGCCGAGCTCAGCGCGGCGCAGAGCACCGGCGACTTCGCAGCGTACGGTCGGGCGCTCGAACGAGTGCAGGCGGCCGTGGAGGCGTACCAGTCCACCGGCGGCTGATCTCCTGCCGCGACCGAAGCGGGGCCCCGCGCACATCGTGCGCGGGGCCCCGTCGTTCGGGGGACGAATCAGCGTCCGGGCAGTGCGACGCCGACCACCTGGTCGAACTGCGCAGCGAAGCCGTGCTGCGCGGCGAACTCGCCGGCGACACCGAGCGCCTGCTCCACGGCCT
The DNA here is from genome assembly GCF_021441945.1 of Rhodococcus sp. DMF-1. Taxonomy (NCBI): domain Bacteria; kingdom Bacillati; phylum Actinomycetota; class Actinomycetes; order Mycobacteriales; family Nocardiaceae; genus Rhodococcus; species Rhodococcus sp. DMF-1. The sequence continues at coordinate 2,353,460 of NZ_CP090442.1, read as the reverse complement.
GGTCGACCGGCGCGGCCTCGGGTGCCGGTGCTGCGGGTGCCGGTGCTGCGGGTGCCGGGGTCGCGGGTGCCGGAGTTGCGGGTGCCGGGGTTGCGGGTGCTTCGGGCGCGGGCGCGGCCTCGCTCCCGGTGGTCAGGTACTGACCGCAGACCGGCCACGCGCCCGGGCCCTGGGTCTGCAGCGTGTTCTCCGCGACGCGGATCTGCTCGGCCTTCGAAGCGGTGTGCGGGCTGCCGGTGCCGCCGTTGGCCGCCCAGGTGCTCTGCGAGAACTGCAGACCGCCGTAGTAGCCGTTGCCGGTGTCGATCGACCAGTTGCCGCCGCTCTCGCACGCCGCCACCGCGTCCCAGTTGTGCGGGGCAGCGGAGGCGGTGCCGGTGGCGAGGCCGAACGGCACCGCCACGAGGGCGCCGGTGACAACGGCCGTGCCGAGGCCACGCTTGCTGAAGAAAGTGGTCATGCGGGATGAATCCTCTCCGCGCTCGCCGACGCCGGACCCCGGGCACCGCTCGGTCGTGGCGGTGCGGACAGTCGGCCGGGTCGCGTCGCTGCCCCCCGAAGGTTTCGTCGTACCGGATCCCGCGGGCAGCTCGGCGGCGGCGGGACGGCGTCGGCTCGGTGGTTTCGAGCCGCGACCGACCGTACCGATGCGTCGCGACCCGGGCTACCGGCCGCAACCGTGCCCCGGGTGTCCATCAGATGGGACGAGCGACCCGCTTCTGCGCAGGTCACCGCGGCATGTCGACCTTCCCGTCACGCGATCGTTATACCTCCGTTATGTGAGGAGGAACATGTGCCGAGTGTGGTCCAGGACACGCGACGACGCCCGAAAAAGGCCTTCGCCCAGGCGATTTGCATTCCGTTCACCGAGCCGTGTAACTTCGTTTCTGCAACGCGGGGTGGAGCAGCTCGGTAGCTCGCTGGGCTCATAACCCAGAGGTCGCAGGTTCAAATCCTGTCCCCGCTACCACGCCGAAGGGCCCGGCACCGGTTCATCCGGTGCCGGGCCCTTCCGCATGAGATCAGGGCTTCATGTCGACGAGTACGCGTCGCAGCAGCTTCCCCGTCGCATTGCGCGGCAGTTCGTCGAGGAAGACGACGTCACGCGGGACCTTGTAACGCGCCAGGTTCGCCTTGACGTACTCCTTGATCTCCTCGGCGTCGCGCGCGGAGCCCTCGGCCGGCACCACGAAGGCGCGCAGCCGGTGACCGAAGTCCGGATCCTCCACCCCGACCACCGCGGCGTCGAACACGTCGTCCCTTTCGACGAGAAGGTTCTCCACCTCCAGCGGGTACACGTTCTCGCCACCGGAGACGATCATGTCGTCGTCCCGGCCGTCGACGAACAGCAGTCCCTCCTCGTCGAAGTGCCCGACGTCGCCCGTCGAGAGCAGTCCGTTGATGCGCTCCTTGTCCCGGCCGTCCGTGTAACCGTCGAAGCTCAGCCCGCTCGCGACGAAGATCCGGCCCACCTTGCCGGGCTCGGTGATGCGGTTGCCTTCCTCGTCGTACAGTTCCACCCGGCACGTCACCGGGGGCCGGCCGGCCGTGCCCGGTGCCCGGCGGATGTCCTCGGGCGTGGCGACGGTGGCCACCGCGCATTCGGTCGACCCGTACAGGTTGTGCAGGACGTCGCCGAAGTACTCGCGGGTGCGCCGGCACACGTCCGGCGACAGCGCCGAGCCGGCGGAGAAGATGATCTGCAGGCTCGACGTGTCGAACCGGCCGATCGCCTCGCCCCCGAGGTCCAGGATCCGCTGCAGCATCGTCGGCACGACGACGAGCACGTTCGCCCGGTGCCGTTCGATCAGGCGAACCGTCTCGAGCGGGTCGAACCGCCGCTCCATCACCACGGTCTGACCCAGCGCCAGCGCGAGTCCGAACTGTGAGATGCCGGTCCCGTGGAACGCCGGCGCCGCCATCAGCATCGTCTGTCCCGGCCGTAGCGGTACCCGGTCCAGGAACTGCGCCGAGGCGAGCGGCGACGTGCGCTCGCGCGGGGCACCCTTGGGCGTGCCGGTCGTGCCGCTGGTGAGCAGCACGAAACCACCGAGTGTGCTCGGCGCGGGAACGGCGGACCGATCGAACTGTGCGAGCACGGACTCGATGCCGGGTGGTCCCGGCTCCTCACCCTCGGGCCACGAGCTGTACGTCCGCACATCCGGCGGCAGGGCTGCGGCCACCGCCGCGAACTCGGCGTCGTAGACGAACGTGCCGACACCTTCACGTTCCGCGACGTCCGCGAGCTGGCGCGGAGCGAACCCGGTATTCATCATGACCAGCTTCGCGCCGAGTTTGGCGGCCGCGAGCATGGTGAGAACGAGTCCACGGTGATTGCGGGCCATCAGACCCATCACGTCCCCCGCCGCGACCCCGTCGGCCTGCAGCGCCCGTACGAGCGCATTCGACTGTCCCTCGAGCTCCTCGTAGCTCAACCGGCCACGCTCGTCGACGAGGGCGACGGCGTCGTAGCCGCGCGCGGCGTGGGCATGCACCGGTCCGGCGAACGGGCCGTAGCGGCTCACGGCGACGAGGGTGCCGATTCCGTGGTCGACCCGGGGGAAGTGCAGCAGGCCGGAGCGCGCGAGTACCCGCACGGCACCCAGTGTGTCGGTCACCTCCCCGACGGCCCCGGTGATCCTGTCCTTGATGTCCTGCCCGGGCATGCTGTCCCCTTCGAGCTCGTGCCGGATTCGTCACCGCAACCCTAGTGGTGATGCACTTCACAGAAGTGGACATTCGTCCGATCTACCGGGGGTATCAGGGCCGGGGGATTCCCGCCCGAGCAGTGCCGGTCGCAGCCGTCGGACGACTGATCGCGGCCACCCCGGTGATCGCGGTCATCGCCCTGCTCGGTGTCGTGGCGGCCACGCCGGCGTCCTGGCTGGTCGAGCGGGTGGGGGAGCAGGACGAGGCGAGCCAGGCGGCGACTCGGGCACAGGTGGCCGCGCCGACGGCCTAGGTGGTCGCGCTCCGCGACGAGCTCCGTCGCGCGCGAGGGTGATCCCGCCCGGCCGCGCGGGTAGCGGTCCGGTCCGGAGCGTGAGAGGGCCCCCGCCGTCGGTGAGTACGGCGGGGGCCCGACCCCTCGGAGAAGTGGTCTGTGACCGGCTACTTCAGTTCGGCGCTCGACAGGCCCAGCAGCCGTCGCGCGATGATGAGCTGCTGGATCTGCTGCGTGCCCTCGAAGATGTCGAGGATCTTCGAGTCGCGCGCCCACTTCTCGAGCAGTGGACGTTCGGAGTAGCCGTAGGTACCCGCCAGCTCGACTGCCTTGAGGGTGACCGCGGTGCCGGTGCGGCCGGCCTTGGCCTTGGAGATCGACGCCTCCAGCGAGTTGGGTTGCTTGTTGTCGGCCATCCACGCGGCCCGCAGCGCCTGCAGGTAGGCCGCCTCCCAGTCGGCCTCGAGCGCGAGGAATTCGGCGGCCGCAGCGTGCTGGTTGCAGGCCGGGACGTCGTAGGACACCTCGACACCGGCCTCGGCGAGGATGCCGCGCAATTCCTCGAGCGCCGCGCGGGCGACGCCGATGGCCATACCGGCGACGATCGGACGGGTGTTGTCGAAGGTCTGCATGACCCCCGCGAACCCCTTCTCGACGTTCACCTCGGGGCTGCCGAGCAGGTTGTCCTTCGGAATCCGGCAGTTGTCGAGCACGAGGACGGCCGTGTCGGAGGCCTTGATGCCGAGCTTGTGCTCGAGGCGGGCCACGCTGAGGCCGGGGGCGTCCCGCGGGACGACGAACGACTTGATCGCCGCGCGCCCCTTCGACCGGTCGACGCTCGCCCACACGACCACGTGGGTGGAGCGTTCGCCGGCGGTGACGAAGATCTTCTCGCCGTTGAGGACCCACTCGTCGCCGTCGAGGACGGCGGTGGTGGTCACGGCGGCGGAGTCGGAGCCGAAGCTGGGCTCGGTGATGGCCATCGACGCCCACACCTTGCCGAAGCGCTCGAGCTGTTCGTCGGTGGCGACGGCGGCGATCGCCGAGTTGCCGAGGCCCTGATAGGGGATCGAGAGAGTCAGACCGACGTCGCCCCAGCAGGTTTCGATCACGTTGAGCAGCGACGCCATGTTGCCGCCGTTGACGTTGCCGGCCTGCTTCTTGGGCTCGTCGCCGCGGCCGAGCGCCGCGCCCGAGGCGCCCTGGCCGGAGTCGTTGAGGCCCTCGACCATCGCCGCCATCGTGTCCAGTTCGACGGGGTACACGTGCTCGGCGAGGTCGTACTTGCGTGAGACGGGACGGAAGATCTGCGCGGCGACCTGGTGGGCCTGGTTCGCTGACGCCTTGAGCCTCTTGGGAAGTTCGAGATTGATCATCGCGGGTTCCTAGGTGTGAGGGGACGCTGCCGGATCGGGCGGCTCAGACGAGGACGACGCCCTCGGCGACGCCCACGGCGCGCAGGTCGCGGTACCAGCGCTCGACGGGGTGTTCCTTGGTGAAGCCGTGGCCGCCGAGCAGTTGGACACCGTCGAGGCCGATCTGCATACCCTTGTCGGTGGCGAGCTTGCGGGCCAGCGCCGCCTCGCGGGCGAAGGACAGGCCCTGATCGGCCCGGGCGGCGCCGCGCAGCGTGACCAGCCGGATCCCGTCGAGCTCGATCTTGATGTTGGCGACCATGAAGGCGACGGCCTGCCGATGGCTGATCGGTTCGCCGAAGGCTTCCCGTTCGTTGACGTAGGGGACGACGTAGTCGAGCACGGCCTGTCCGGTCCCCGCGGCGAGGGCGGACCAGCCGAGCCGGGCGAGGCGGACGGCGTCCGCGTACTGCTCGGCGCGCACGTCGGCGTCGGCGTCGCCGAGGAGGGCGGACTGCGGCACGGCGACGTCGGTCAGGTGCAGCCGACCGAGCCCGGCGGCGCGCAGACCCATCGACGGGTCGGCCTCGATCACCAGGCCCTTGCTGTCGGATTCGACCAGGAACAGCGACGGCTTTCCGTCGAGTTCGGCGGCGACGACGAACAGTTCGGCGCTGCCGGCGGCCGGCACCAGGGACTTGACGCCGGTGAGCCGGTAGCCGCTGGGGGAGCGCACCGCCTTGGTCTGCAGCGCGAAGGGGTCGAACAGGGCGCGCGGCTCGGTGATCACGACGCAGGCCTGGGGGACGTCGTCGCCGGCGAACGCCGGCAGGTACGTCCGCTGCTGCTCCTCGGTGCCCCACTGGGTGAGGGCGACCGCGACGCCGCTCGGCGCGAGGATCGGCAGCGCCAGCCCCATGTCGCCGTGGGCGAGTGCCTCGGCGACGAGGGTGTTGGTGACGGCGCCCCGCTCGGTGGCGGCTCCCTCGAATGCCTCGGGCACGTTGACGAGGGTGATGCCGAGTTCGGCGGCCCGGGCGAGGAGGTCGGCGGGGGCGGCGGCTGCCTCGTCGGCATCGTGTGCAGCGGGCCGCAGGATCTCGGCGGCGAACTCGCGGACGGTCTCGGCGATCATCTGCTGATCGTCGGTGGGGGTCAGGTCGAACAGGTCGGTGCGGACGGCGGTGTCGAGGCGCTGCGGTGTGCCGGATCCGCCGGTGACCTTCTTGAAGGTGCGGGTGGCGGCGCCGAGCGTCTTGAAGCCGGTCTTGGTGGACTGGTAGGTCACCCGGTCGATGGCCTGCCGGAGGTTGTACCGGTCCGCGAGTTCCGAACCGGTGATCCGGGTGAGCACACGCATCGCCGCGCCCATGGCGTCCCGCCGGAGGGGGTTCAGGCCCACGGCGGACGTATCGCGGGGGGTGTTCCGGGCCACACTGTCTTGCTTGCTCATGATCACCAGAGGTTTCTCGATGTGGGGACGGACGCCCACAATCTTACTGCGGAGTAAGATTGCTGTCTACTATCGAGTAAGTTGGTGGTGCGTGCCCTATCCGGCGTGCTGCAGACGGGTGAGCACACCGTCGTGCAGCGCTCCGTTGGTGGCGACCGCGCTGCCACCGTGCGGGCCGGCCGCACCGTCGAGATTCGTGAACCGGCCCCCGGCCTCCCGGACCAGCACGTCCAGCGCAGCCAGGTCCCACAGGGACACCTCGGGCTCCAGTGCGACGTCCACCGCGCCCTCGGCGAGCAGGCAGTACGAGTAGAAGTCGCCGTAGGCCCGCACCCGCCACACCTCGTCGGTGAGCGCGACGAACTCGTCGCGCCGGCCGCGGTCGCGCCAGCCGGACAGGCTCGAGAAGCTCAGCGACGCGGCGGACAGCTCGGCGACCTGCGAGACCGAGATGCGGCGCGGCTGCCCGCCGTCGTACGCCAGCCACGATCCCGCGCCGGCCGCGGCCCACCAACGGCGGTTCAACGCCGGGGCGCTCACCACCCCCACCACCGGCACGCCGTCGTCGAGCAGGGCGATCAGGCTGGCCCACACCGGCACACCGCGCACGAAGTTCTTGGTCCCGTCGATCGGATCGACCACCCACTGGCGGCCGGTGAACACCGCGTCGCCCCCGAACTCCTCGCCGAGGATCGCGTCCCCCGGGCGCTCGGCGCCGAGCGTGCCGCGCACGGCGCGTTCGACGCCGAGATCGGCATCCGACACCGGGGTCAGGTCCGGCTTGTCGGTGACGGTCAGGTCCAGGGCGCCGAACCGGGTGCGGGTGATGGCGTCCGCCTCGTCGGCGAGGCGCAGGGCGAGATCCAGATCGGCCGAGAAGTCCGTGCTCATGCCCCAGACGCTAGTCGAGGCCCACCCGGCCCCCAGCGGTGGCGAGGTCACGCCGCACACCCGGTAGCCTTGAGAATCGTGCATCCCGATGTTTCCGCAGACCTGGCCGAACTGGCGACCACCCTCGAGACCGTCGAGGCGGTCCTCGACGTGGACGAGCTGCGCCGGCGCATCGACGAACTCGAGCACCAGGCCGCCGACCCGGAGTTGTGGAACGACCAGGAGCATGCGCAGCAGGTCACCAGCCAGCTCTCGCACGCCCAGGGTGAACTGCGGCGCGTCGAGGAGCTGCGCTCACGGCTCGACGACCTGCCGGTGCTCTACGAACTCGCCGAGGGCGAGGAGGGGGAGGACCGCACCGTCGCGCTGGCCGACGCCGACGCCGAGCGTGCCGCCCTGCGCACCGACATCGAGGCGATGGAGGTGCGGACCCTGCTCTCCGGCGAGTACGACCAGCGCGACGCGCTGGTCAACATCCGCGCCGGCGCCGGCGGCGTCGACGCCGCCGACTGGGCCGAGATGCTCATGCGGATGTACATCCGGTGGGCCGACAAGCACGGCTATCCGGTGGAGGTCTATGACACCTCGTATGCGGAGGAGGCGGGCATCAAGTCCGCGACCTTCGCGATCAAGGCGCCCTACACGTACGGCACCCTCTCGGTCGAGATGGGCACCCACCGGCTCGTGCGTATCAGCCCCTTCGACAACCAGGGCCGGCGCCAGACGTCGTTCGCCGAGGTCGAGGTGCTGCCCGTCGTCGAGACGACCGACCACATCGACGTCGACGAGAACGACATCCGCGTCGACGTGTACCGCTCGTCCGGCCCGGGCGGGCAGTCCGTCAACACCACCGACTCCGCGGTGCGACTGACCCACATCCCCACGGGCATCGTCGTCACCTGCCAGAACGAGAAGTCGCAGCTGCAGAACAAGGTCTCGGCCATGCGCGTGCTGCAGGCCAAGCTGCTCGAACGCAAGCGGCAGGAGGAGCGCGCCGAGATGGACGCCCTCAAGGGCGACGGCGGGAGCTCCTGGGGCAACCAGATGCGCTCCTACGTCCTGCACCCCTACCAGATGGTCAAGGACCTGCGCACCGAGCACGAGGTGAACAATCCGTCGGCCGTCCTCGACGGCGACATCGACGGGTTCCTCGAGGAGGGCATCCGGTGGCGCATGCGCGAGAACCAGAAGCAGAACCAGTAGTCCGGAACCAGCGACACGGAGGATCGAACCCTGTTTCCCGGTAGCAGGATTCTCGACTGGCTGTCGAGCAGCGGTCTGCAGATCGCGCTCACGGTGCTCGGCGCCGCGCTCGTCGCGCGATTCGTGAGCTGGGTCGGTGGCCGGATCACGCGGCGCATCGACGAGACCTACCAGCAGTCCGACGCCCTGGTGCGCTCGGAGGTCACCAAGCACCGCCACTCGGTGGCGCAGGTGATCACCTGGGTGGTCATCACGTTCGTCTACATCGTCGCGACCCTGAAGGTCTTCGACTACCTGGCGCTCCCCATCGGCAGCCTCGTGGCGCCGGCCACGGTGCTCGGTGCCGCGCTCGGTTTCGGTGCCCAGCGCATCGTCCAGGACATCCTCGCCGGATTCTTCATCATCACCGAGCGGCAGTACGGGTTCGGTGACACCGTCCAGATCTCGGTCACCGGTGCCTCCGCCGATGCCGTCGGCACGGTCGAGGACGTCACCCTGCGGGTGACGAAACTGCGCAACGCCGCCGGCGAGGTCATCACCGTGCCCAACGGGCAGATCAACAAGGCTGTCAACCTGTCGAAGGACTGGGCCCGTGCCGTCGTCGACGTGCCGATCCCGGTCACCGCGGACATCGCAGAGGTCAACGACATCCTGCACGAGGTCGGTGTCGCGGCGTTCGAGGACGAGAAGCTCAGGGAACTGCTGCTCGACGAGCCGACCGTGATGGGAGTCGAGAGTCTCGAGGTCGATCAGGTCAGCGTCCGTATGGTGGCCCGGACCCTGCCCGGCAAGCAGTTCCAGGTGGGCCGCGAACTCCGGGTGCGCGTCGCGCTGGCGCTGCGCCGCAGGGGGATGAGCGTCAACCCCCAGCTGGACACCTCCACCCCGATCCACGGTATCGAGGCGGTGCAGTGAGCGAGCGACGCCGATTCCACATCCCGGACCACGTCCTCGGCGGCCGGGTGCGCACCACCACGTTGAGCCTGTGCGTGCTCTGGGTCGGCCTGTGGTTGCTGTACGTGTACCTGAATCCGGAGGACGAGCAGAACGCGGCGGCGCCGCCGGGCGCGGTCGTCGTCAGCGACGTGCCGTACGTGCCGTACGTGCCGGAGGCCCCGGTCGAGCCCACTCCGACCACCACCGTCCCCACCACCACCGAACCGGCTCCGACGACGGCCGACCCCACGCCGACGGGCACCGGATCGACTCCCGGCGGACGCGGCTCGGAGGCGGTGCCCGGTGCCCCGGCCCCGACGACCACGACGACCCAGCCCGGCCTGCGGTTGCCCGAGATCCCGATTCCCGGCCTCGGTGATTCGTCCCCCACCGAACCTACCGGCGAGTCGGTTCCTTAGGTCACCGTCCGATAACGGCTAGCATGGCGGCGTGATCCGCCTGGAGAATGTGTCCAAGTCGTACAAGACGTCGACCCGGCCGGCTCTCGACAAGGTGAGCGTCGAGATCGACAAGGGCGAGTTCGTCTTCCTCATCGGCCCGTCCGGTTCCGGGAAGTCGACCTTCCTGCGGCTGCTCCTGCGTGACGACACGCCCACCTCGGGTGACATCCACGTGGCGGACTTCCACGTCAACCGCCTGTCGGCGCGCCGGGTGCCCAGGTTGCGGCAGAACCTGGGCTGCGTGTTCCAGGACTTCCGGTTGCTGCAGCGCAAGACGGTGGCCGAGAACGTCGCGTTCGCGCTCGAGGTGATCGGCAAGCCCCGCTCGGTCATCGCGCGCACCGTGCCCGAGGTGCTCGACCTCGTCGGCCTGTCCGGCAAGGCCGACCGCCTGCCCACCGAGCTGTCCGGTGGCGAACAGCAGCGCGTCGCGATCGCGCGGGCGTTCGTGAACCGGCCGCTCGTGCTCATGGCCGACGAGCCGACCGGCAACCTCGACCCGGACACCAGCCAGGACATCATGATGCTGCTCGAACGCATCAACCGAACGGGAACCACCGTGCTGATGGCCACTCACGACCATCACATCGTCGACTCGATGCGGCGCCGGGTGGTCGAGCTCGACCTCGGGCGGGTCGTGCGCGACGAGGCGCGCGGCGTCTACGGCGTCGGCCGCTGACCGCGTTCTCCCGCTCCACCGCACTCGCCCCCTCCGGCAACCGAAGGACTTCGACACTCCATGCGTGCCAGCTTCATCCTGAGCGAGGTCGCCACCGGCCTGCGCCGCAACCTGACCATGACCGTCGCGATGATCCTGACCACCGCGATCTCCCTCGGCCTGTTCGGCGCGGGCCTGCTCGTCGTGCAGATGGCGGACAAGACGCAGCAGATCTTCCTCGACCGGGTCGAGGTGCAGGTGTTCCTCACCGAGGACATCTCGACCCTCGACCCGGACTGCGAGCAGGACATCTGCCGGACCCTGCGCTCGGACCTCGAGAACACCCCGGCAGTGGTGTCGGTGCAGTACCTCAACCGCGAGGACGCCGTCGCCGACGCGACCGAGCGGGTCTTCAAGGACCAGCCGGAACTCGCCGAACTCGTCAGCCCCGAGAGCTTCCCGGCCTCGTTCAAGATCAAGCTTTCCGACCCCGACCGGTTCGGGGTGATCGAGGACCAGTTCGCCGTCCGCCCCGGGGTCGACAGTGTCCTCAACCAGAAGGACCTCGTCGAGAGGCTGTTCAGCGTGCTGGGCGGCGTCCGCAACGCCGCGTTCGCGATCGCCACGGTCCAGGCGGTCGCTGCGATCCTGCTCATCGCGAACATGGTGCAGATCGCCGCGTTCACCCGCCGCACCGAGGTGGGCATCATGCGGCTGGTGGGCGCGACCCGCTGGTACACCCAGCTGCCGTTCCTGCTCGAGGCCGTCGTGGCGGCCGTGATCGGCGCGGCGCTGGCCATCGCCGGGTTGTTCGCCGCGAAGGGTGCCTTCGTCGACGAGGTGCTCTCGGAGGTCTACGAGGCCAACATCGTCGCCCGCATCTCCAACAGCGACGTACTGCTCGTCTCGCCGATCCTGGTGCTGGTGGGCGTCGGCATGGCGGCGTTGACCGCCTACGTCACCCTGCGCCTGTACGTGCGCGAATAGCTCCGCGCCGGTGCGCGGGAATATCCGGTTGTCTCCGCTACCTATGCTGTACACAGATCTGTCGGACGCATCGAGGACCGGAGGGGCCCGAAAGTGAAGGAAAAGGGCCGCAAGGTCATTGCGACCAACCGCAAGGCGCGGCACAACTACACCATTCTGGACACGTACGAGGCCGGAGTCGCACTCCTGGGCACAGAGGTCAAGAGCCTGCGCGAGGGCAAGGCCTCGCTCGTCGACGCGTTCGCCACCGTCGACGACGGTGAGGTGTGGCTGCGCGGGTTGCACATCCCCGAGTACGGACACGGTACGTGGACCAACCACGCCCCGCGGCGCACTCGCAAGTTGCTGCTGCACCGCCGGGAGATCGACAACCTCGTGGGCAAGACCCGCGAGGGCAACCAGACCCTGGTGCCGCTGTCGATGTACTTCTCCGACGGCAAGGTGAAGGTCGAGCTGGCGCTGGCCCGGGGTAAGCAGGACTACGACAAGCGCCAGGATCTGGCCCGTCGCACCGCCGAGCGTGAGGTGACCCGCGAACTCGGCCGGCGGGTGAAGGGCATGCGCTGACGGCGATCGTGCTCGCCCTGGTGGCCGCGGTCGGCTACGGGGTGAGCGACTTCCTCGGCGGAGTCGCGTCCCGGCAGGTGGCGGCGCTGCGGTTCGTGCTCGTGTCGTACCCGCTGTCGCTGTTGCTGGTGCTCGCCGTCGCGCCGCTCGTCGGCGGTGACGTCACGGCCGGGTCGCTCGGCTGGGGTGCGGCGGCCGGTGTGGCCGGCGGCGTCGCGATCTGGTGGTTCTATCTCGCGCTCGCCGCCGGTCCGATGTCGGTGGTGTCCCCACTCACCGCCGTGCTCGTGGCCGGGATCCCGGTGCTCGTCGGCATCACGGCGGGGGAGCGGCCCGGACCGGTCGCCTACGCCGGAATCGCGATCGCCCTCGTCGCCGTCGTGCTGGTCAGCAGGGAATCGAGGGAGAGCGTCGCCGGGGACGAGCAGCCACGCTTCACCGCGAACGTGGCGTGGCTGACCGTCGGCTCCGGGGTCGCGTTCGCGCTGATGTTCGTCGCGCTGCACCGAGTCCCCGAGGGCACCGGCCTGTGGCCTCTCGGCATGTCGCGGCTCACCGCGACGCTCGTGGTGTGGGCCGTGGCTCTGGGGGTGCGGCAGCTGATCCGGCCGCCGGGGCGGGTGTACCCGCACATCGTCGCGGTCGCGGTCCTGGACGTGATCGCCAACGGTGCGCTGATGTTCGCCTTCCAGGGCGGCATGCTGTCGCTGGTCAGCGTCATCGGCGCGCTGTACCCGGCGGCGACCGTGCTGCTGGCGATGATCGTGCTGGGCGAGCGTATCGGGCGTGGTCAGACGGCCGGCATGCTGCTCGCCCTCACCGCCGTAGGCATGATCACCGCGGCCGCGTGACGGCTGTGATCCACGTCATCCGCGGCGCGGCGGAAATGGGAATGACGAAGGGGGGTCCGCGCGTTAGAGTGGGTAGTCCTGCGAAGGTCGCAGGTACGTACGGGGCTGAACGGTTTCGACTGCGTACGTTGAGCTAGGGGAAGCGTGTCGGTGCAGGCAAGAGACCACCGTAAGCGTCGCTGCAAACCAATAAGCGCCGAGTCTACTCAGCGCGAGTACGCCCTCGCTGCCTAAGCGAGTGCGTCTCTGTCAGACCGGGTGTGCTCCCGCCCCGGATCCTGGCATCGACTAGGGAGCTTCACCGTACGGCTCGGTCGCGGAGCCGGACGGGACAGCAAACAGCGACTGGGATCGTCATCTCGGCTTGTTCGCGGGACCGGGAGATCCAAGTAGAGACATAGCGAACTGCACACGGAGAAGCCCTGGCGAGGTGGCGGAGGACCCGGGTTCGATTCCCGGCAGCTCCACCGGAACGCGAAGGACCCCGGCCACCCGGCCGGGGTCCTTCGCATCTGCCGGACCTCTACGGTTACCGGCATGGAGTACAAGCCGACGGCCGTGGTCGCCGCGGGCGGAGCGGTGGGCGCCGTGGCCCGGTACGCCCTGGCCGTGCAGTTCCCCGGCATCTGGACGATCGCGGCGATCAACGTCGCCGGCTCGCTGCTGCTCGGCCTCGTCGCCGCGCTGCTCGGTCCCGATCGCCTGTGGCGCCTGTTCCTGGGTGTCGGCGTACTCGGCGGCTACACCACCTTTTCCACGTTCGCCGTCGACACCGTCCGCCACCCCGCGACGGCCGTCCTGTACGTGACTGTGACCCTCGTCGGGGCACTCACGGCGGCACGCGTCGGGATGGCCACCGGTGAGGCGTGGCGGCACCGGTCGGCGACCCGATGACCGTCCTGCTCGTCGCCGTCGGCGGCGGTGCCGGTGCGGTCCTGCGCTACCTCGCGGGCCGGCACGTCCGCTCCTATCGCAGCGTCCCGGTGGCGACGATGACGGTCAACGTTCTGGGCTGCCTGCTGCTGGGCCTGCTGTCCGGCGCCGCGCTGGCACCGGCGACGTTCGCGCTGCTCGGCACCGGATTCTGCGGAGGCCTGACCACCTATTCGACGTTCGCCGTCGAAGCGGTCGGTCTCGTACGCGTGCGCCGCCCGGCCACCGCGACGGCATATGCGGTGGTGAGCGTGCTGGCCGGGACGGCCGCGGCCTGGGCCGGGTTCGCCCTCACGTCCTGACCGCCGGCGATCGACGCGCGCGGTGCACGCAGGCCGGGCAAGATGAGCAGGGCAAGGTCGGGTGGACGAGGAGGTCACATGGCGCACGAACGAGCGGGACAACCGGCGGCAGCCGCGGATCTGGAGGATCTCGCGCACCTGGTCACCGCGTACTATACGGTGACGCCGGACCCGCAGGATCCGTTGCAGCAGGTTGCCTTCGGCACCTCGGGTCACCGCGGATCGAGCCTCGACGGCGCCTTCAACGAGCAGCACATCCTCGCCACGACCCAAGCGATCGTCGAATACCGGGCGGCGCAGCAGGTCACCGGGCCGCTGTTCCTCGGCCGCGATACCCACGCGCTGTCGGAACCGGCATGGACGAGCGCACTCGAGGTGCTCGCCGCCAACGGCGTCGATGTGGTCGTCGACGCCCGCGACCGCTACACACCCACCCCGGCCGTGAGCCACGCGATCCTGCGGCACAACGCCGCCGCCGGATCCGGGGCCCGCGCCGACGGGATCGTCGTCACCCCGTCGCACAACCCGCCCCGCGACGGCGGATTCAAGTACAACCCCCCGCACGGTGGGCCGGCCGACACGGACGCGACGTCGGCGATCGCGGCGCGCGCCAACGAGCTGCTCGCCGCGGGACTCGACGGGGTGCGCCGGGTCCCTGCCGCCCGGGCGCTCGCCGCAGCCGGCCGGCACGACTTCCTCGCCGCCTACATCGACGACCTGCCGAACGTCGTGGACCTCGACGCCGTCCGCGAGGCCGGGCTGCGCGTCGGCGCCGACCCCCTCGGCGGTGCGAGCGTCGACTACTGGGGCGAGATCGCCGAGCGGCACCGGCTGGACCTGACCGTCGTCAACCCGCTCGTCGACGCCACGTGGCGGTTCATGACCCTCGACACCGACGGCAAGATCCGGATGGACTGCTCGTCGCCCAACGCGATGGCGTCGCTGATCGGCACCCGCGACCGCTACGACCTGGCCACCGGCAACGACGCCGACGCCGACCGGCACGGCATCGTCACCCCCGACGGGGGGCTGATGAACCCGAACCACTACCTCGCGGTCGCCATCGACTACCTGTACCGGCACCGTTCCGGGTGGTCCGCCGAGGCGAAGGTCGGCAAGACCCTCGTGAGCTCGTCGATGATCGACCGGGTGGCCGCGGGCCTGGGCCGCGGGCTGCTCGAAGTTCCGGTGGGCTTCAAGTGGTTCGTTCCCGGCCTGCTCGACGGCACCCTCGGATTCGGCGGGGAGGAGAGCGCCGGCGCGTCGTTCCTGCGGCGCGACGGCTCGGTGTGGACCACCGACAAGGACGGCATCCTGCTGGCCCTGCTCGCGTCCGAGATCACCGCCGTGACCGGCACGACCCCGTCCCGGCGCTACGCCGAGCTCGCCGAGCGCTACGGCGACCCGTCGTACGCCCGGGTGGACGCACCCGCCACGCGGGAGCAGAAGGCGGTGCTGGGGAAGCTCTCGCCCGAACAGGTCGACGCCACCGAACTGGCCGGCGAGCCGATCACCGCGACCCTCACCGCCGCGCCGGGCAACGGTGCCGCGATCGGCGGACTGAAGGTCACCACGGAGAACGCGTGGTTCGCGGCCCGGCCGTCGGGCACCGAGGACGTGTACAAAATCTACGCCGAATCGTTCCTCGGCCCCGACCATCTCGCGCAGGTCCAGGACGCGGCCCGCGACCTGGTGTCCCACGTTCTCGGCTGAGTCCGTACCGGCGGGACGCGCCTGCCGGACCGGTCGTGCGCGTCGCTAACATCAGGCCCATCATGCGAACACGCGACGCCGCCTTGCCGCGGGAGATCTGGGTCCTGGTCAGCGCGGCCTTCGTCATCGCTCTCGGCTTCGGTCTCGTCGCGCCCGCGCTGCCGCAGTTCGCGCGCAGTTTCGGCGTCGGGGTCACCGCGGCGTCCGTCGTGATCTCCGCGTTCGCGGCCATGCGGCTGCTGTTCGCTCCCGCCAGCGGAAAACTCGTGCAGCGGCTGGGGGAGCGGCCGGTGTACACCGCCGGTGTGCTCATCGTGGCGCTGTCGACCGGCGCCTGCGCCTTCGCGACGGACTACTGGCAGCTGCTGCTGTTCCGGGCGCTCGGCGGGATCGGCTCGACCATGTTCACCGTCTCGGCGTTCGGGTTGCTGATCCGCATCTCCCCACCGAACGCGCGGGGCCGGGTGTCGGGGCTCTACGCGACGAGCTTCCTGCTCGGCAACATCGGCGGTCCGCTCGTCGGCGGCGCGCTGGTAGGACTGGGGTTGCGGGCACCGTTCCTGATCTATGCGGTGGCCCTCCTCGTCGCAGCGGCCGTCGTGTTCGTGAGCCTGCGCCACTCCGCGCTCGCCGCGCCGGACTCGGGCGCCGGCATGCCCGCGATGCGGCTGCGGGAGGCCCTGCGGTCGCCGGTGTACCGGGCCGCACTCGGATCGAACTTCGCCAACGGCTGGGTCGTCTTCGGCGTGCGGGTGGCGATGGTGCCGCTGTTCGTCGTAGAGGTGCTCGGACGCGACGCCGGGCTCGCCGGGGTGGCGCTGACGGTGTTCGCCGTGGGCAACGCCCTGGTCCTGATGGTCTCCGGGCGGTTGTCCGACCGGTTCGGCCGCCGCCCGTTCGTCCTGCTGGGGCTCGTGGTGTGCGGGACCAGCACCATCGCGATGGGCCTGACCACGAACCTCGCGCTGTTCTTCGCGACCTCACTGCTGGCCGGCGTCGGGTCGGGCCTGATGAACCCGGCCCAGCAGGCGTCCGTCGCCGACGTCGTCGGCAGCAAGGCGCGCGGCGGCCCGGTGCTGGCGACGTTCCAGATGACCGCCGACGTGGGCGCGGTGATCGGACCGGTCGCCGCCGGAGTCCTGGCGCAGCACCTGTCGTACGGGGCCGCCTTCGCCGTGACCGGTGCCGTCATGCTGCTGGTGGCCGTGCCCTGGGCGCTGGCGCCGCGGCTCACCCGGGAACCCGCGGTGACCGAAGCCACGGAGCGCTGAGCGTCGACCTCGGTACTGTCGATGACGTGTGGATTCCCCTGCTCAGTCTGATCGCCCGGCTCGGTCTCGCCGCCGTGTGGCTGATCTCCGGCTGGATCAAGTTCGTCGATCCGTCGCAGACCGTGGTGGCCGTCCGCGCGTACCAGCTGCTGCCCGAGGTCCTCGTGCGGCCCGTCGCGGCCGGGCTGCCGATCCTTGAGCTCGTGCTCGGACTGCTGCTGCTGATCGGGCTCGCGGTGCGCGCGGCAGCGGTCGTGGGGGCGGCCGCGCTGCTGACGTTGATCGGCGTGATCGCGTCGGTGTGGGCGCGCGGGCTGTCGATCGACTGCGGGTGTTTCGGTGGCGGTGGGGCCGCCGACGTGGACGGCTGGGACTACGCCGGAGAAATCGCACGAGACCTCGGCTTCCTCGCCCTGGCCGCATGGCTGACCGTGTTCCCCCGCAGTCCGCTCGCGCTCGGTCCCGGCTCCCGGGCGAGGCTCTCAGCACGCACTCAGCCCGCGATGGCAGAGTGATCCCGCATCGATACCCGGACAGCGAAGGGCAGATTTCGTGAGCGCCAAGAAGGTCAAACCGGTCAAGTACACGCCGGAGCCGACGTCGAGCAAGTCCACCTTCATCCTCGGCGGGATCGCGGTCGTGGTGATCGCGGTGCTGGTCATCGGGGGGGTGCTGTGGCAGGCGAACCGGAGCAAGGCGCGCAACGAGGGCTACGGGACGGTGCAGAACGCGGCGGTGCAGGTGGAGTTGCAGGACGACGGGGTCGTCCTCCTCGGCCTCCCCGACGCCGCGACGACGATCGACCTGTTCGAGGACCCGCTGTGCCCGTACTGCGCCGAGCTCGAGCACAAGCACGGTCAGGAACTCGCGCAGGCGATCGACGCCGGCGACGTCGCTGTGCGATACCACATGCTCGCGTTCCTCGATCAGCTCTCGGCGAGCGGCGACTACTCGACCCGCGCGGTCGCGGCCGGTCAGTGCGTCGCGCAGGCCGGGGACGCGACGGCGTTCTCCGCGTTCCACGGTGCGCTGCTCTCGCCGGAGAACCAGCCCGCCGAGCGGGGCGACAGCGACCTCACCAATGCCGAGCTGGCACAGATGGCACGGGACGCCGGGGCGTCCGACGAGGCGGCGCAGTGTGTCGCCGACGGCGCGCGCGTCGAGCAGGCTGCGGTCGACGCGGAGGCGGGACGGCAGGCGCTCGCGGCGGCGGGCGCGTCCGGCACCCCCGCGGTGGTGCACAACGGCACCGTGATCGACGCACTCGGTAACGACAACTGGGTGGCCGAGCTCGGCTGAGGTGGCGGCGACGGTGGTCGGACGGACGACCGCCGTCGCCTCCCGGTCCGCACTGACCAGGCGATTTGTTGTCGTCGACGGCGATGGTGTAATTTTCTCTTCGCACCGGGGAGTAAATCCCGGGTGACGGTACGGGGCTATGGCGCAGCTGGTAGCGCACCACACTGGCAGTGTGGGGGTCAGGGGTTCGAGTCCCCTTAGCTCCACCATCGCGACACGAGGCGAGAGTGAATGCTCTCGCCTCTTGTCGTGAGAGGCCACCTCGGGTGGTCCGGTTGTTCAGGGGCTATGGCGCAGCTGGTAGCGCACCACACTGGCAGTGTGGGGGTCAGGGGTTCGAGTCCCCTTAGCTCCACTCCCGCACCCTCTCCACCCCCTCCGGGACGCCCCGATCGTTGTGCGGCCGGACCGGTATCCCGGGCAATGCCGACATTTTCCCCCTCGGAACCTGCTTCATGCTCTCTCGTAGCGGCGCACACTGTGATGGATCGCTTCGAAAACGGGAGAGGTGAGCTGTCGTGTCCGAAGGTTCGAACATTACCCCGGGTTCTTCTGCCGGTGCCGGTGCCGGTGCCGCACCGGGTGCGGGTGCTACTGCCGGTTCGGGTGCTACTGCCGGTTCGGGTGCTACTGCCGGTATGGGTGCCACTGCGGCAGCGGGTGCGTCTGCGCGCCATGCGGGTGGTGCCCACGAGGGTGGCGGCCCCGCCGCCGCTGTCCGCCACGGATCGGGGCCGGCGACCGGCTCGGGATTGAAGCAGGGTTTCGCCGCCGGCACGTCGATCGCGGCCGGCATCCTGCTGGCCACGGTCGGTGTCCTGCAGTTCCTGCAGGGCATCGCCGCGATCGCCAAGGACGACATCATCGTCGTGGGGCAGGAATACACCTTCTCCTGGGACGTCACGGCGTGGGGCTGGGTGCATCTGATCCTGGGCATCCTGGTGGCCGTGGTCGGTCTCGCGCTCGTCACGGGGGCGACGTGGGCGCGCGTCGCCGCGATCGTCATCGCGGCGCTGTCGATCATCGTGAACTTCCTGTGGCTGCCCTACTACCCGGGCTGGTCGCTCGCGATCATCGCGATCGACGTGGTGGTGATCTGGGCGGTGTCGACCTGGGACGCCGATCGCACCTGGGACGCCGGTCGTACCGAGCCGGGCTACCGTCCCTGATCAATCCTCGTACAAACGCTGCACGACGTCGGCGCAGCGCACGAGCACCCGCTCCGGCAGCGGGTGCCCGTGCGCGTCGACGTCCGTCGGCGGAAGCGGTGCGGGCAGCACGATGAACCGGCGAATGCGTTCCCAGCGGCCGAGGTCCGCGTTGAGCCGGTCGACGGCGGCCGCGGCCTCCGCCGGTGGGATCGGCCGGTCCGACATGGGGACGACCAGTCCCACGCAGTAGGGCCGGAGTTCACCTGCCACGACGAGGTCCGCGTCGGGCAGCAGTGCCCGGAACCGGCGTGCGACGGCAGCAGGCGCGACGTACTTGCCGGTGGAGGTCTTGAACACCTCCTTCTTACGGCCACGCAAGGTGACGAATCCGTCGTCGTCGACGGCGCCGCGGTCGCCGGTATGGAACCAGCCGTCGCGGTCGATGGCGGCCGCGGTGCGTTCGACATCGTCGTGGTACCCGGCCATGACCGCAGGGCTGCGGACGAGCAGTTCCCCGTCGGGGGCGATACGAACCTGCGTGCCGGGCAGGGGCCGGCCTACGGAGCCGAGACGCCGGCTGTCCGGGCGGTTGACGCAGGACGGTCCCGCCGTCTCGGTGATGCCGTAGCCCTCGAGGGCCGGCACACCGGCCCCGTCGAACCACTCGGCCAGCGGGCGGGCGAGCCGGGCCGACCCGGACAGCACGAATCGCAATCGACCCAGATCCGCGGCGCCGGACTCGACGCCGGTGCGGATCTTGCCCAGTACATGGGGAACGGATCCGAGGAAGGTGGGCCGGACGTCGCCGAGGTGCCGCACCACCCGGTCGGCGCGGCCGTCGACGAACGTCGGCAACCCCAGGTGCACGCCCACGAACAGCAAGGCGCGCCCGAAGACGTGGGAGAGCGGCAACCAGAGCAGTTGCAGGTCCGAGGAGGTGAGCATCCCCAGGCGGGCCATCGCCCGGGCTTCGTAGGCGACGGCAGCGTGCGACAGACAGGCACCCTTGGCGGTGCCGTCGGAACTGGAGGTGTAGATCAAGGTGGCCAGGTGGTCGGGGGTTACGCCCGCGATGCGGGCCGCCACCGCTTCAGGATCGGCGGCCAGGAGGCGCCGGCCCTCGTCCTCGAGCTCCCCGAGCCGATTCAGGTACAGCAGTGGCGTGGTGGGCAGCGGCCGGTCCGTGAACGTCAGCACGCTGCCCGAGTGCCGGAGCAGTGCCGCCACGTCCGCCGGCGGGGTAGCGGGGTAGATCGGCACGGTGACCGCCCCCGCACACACGATCGCCAGGTCGGCGAGGATCCACTCGTAGCTGGTGACGGCGCAGACGGCGACGTGCGCGCCCGGGGCGATGCCCCGTCCGATCAGCCCGGCGGCCAGCGCAGTGACCCGGCTGCCGACCTCGCCCCACGACACGCTCGACCAGTCGTCACCCGCGGGATGCCGGAACGCCTCCGCATGGGGCGTGCGGGCGACCCGGTCGAACAGCAACCGCGGCACAGTGCGGGCGGGTTCAGCCATCGCTGCTCGTCAATCCGCCGGGTCGCAGGGCGCGGCCGATCGCACGCGCCGCGGTGCGCACGAGCTGGGTCAATGCGGTGACCTGCGCGGTGTCGGCGGCCGCGACGATCGACAGTGCCGCGACGGCGATCCCGGGCCGCTCGAAGATCGGTGCGGCCACCGAGACTGCCTCCATCGTCACCTGGCGGTCGCTCACCGCGATCTCGGAACGGCGCACCTCGGCCAGGACCCGGCGCAGCTCGGCCGGTGAGGTGAGGGTGCGTTCGGTGAACCGTTCCAACGGCCGCGACAGCACCTCCTCCTGAACGGAGCGCGGGGCGAACGCGAGCAGCACGAGTCCCAGGCCGGACGCGTGGAGGGGAAAGGGACTGCCGACCCGGGCGAGGGTCTTCACCGCCCGCTGACCCCCCAGCCGTTCGACGAACACCACTTCTGTGCCCTCGCGCACGCCGAGCTGCACGTTCTCCTGGGTGATCTGCGACAGGTCTTCCAACACGGGCAGTGCCAGCTCGCGCAGCAGCGCACCGCGGGGCGCGAGGGCCCCGACCTGCCACAACCGGAGCCCGACGCTGAAGCGGCCGGACGAGTCGCGCTCCAGCGCGCCCCATTCGGTGAGATCCCCGGCCAGCCGGTGCACTGTGGTGAGCGGCAGACCCGTGCGCCGGGAGATCTCGCTCAGGGTCAGGCTGGGCTGCTCACGCGTGAACGCCTCGAGAAGGGTGAGCGCCCGTACCGTGACGGAACCGGTGGCCGGGCGGGCGGCGCCGGTAGGGGTCACGGTGTGTTCACCCCTTCCTCGGGAACTGCTCCGGCCGGGCCGGTACGACTCTGAGCGGAATGCTAGTCCAGCACTCGAGCGCGTTGTTCGGTTGCAGCATCGGATCCCGGTCGCGTCGATCCGGCGCGGTGAGCAGCACCGCCGCCCCGGGACGTGCACCCGGCCCGCCGACCTGCGCGCCCGGGGGAGCGCCCACCGAGCGGGGAGCCGGTTCCCCGGGCGTCCGCGCTATCGTGGCCGGAGTGAGCACCGCGATCCCGGCCCCCGACACGCTGATCACGCACCTACGGGACGTGCTGGTCGGGCCGCTCACCGAGATCGGCCAGCGCTTCTCGGCGCTGCTCACCGACCTGGTCCCGCACACCGCCCTGGTGATCTTCACGCGGGAATGCACCGGGCGGCCGCGCAAGGTGGCCGGCGACCCCGGTGTCGTCGACCGGGTGACCATCGCCGAACTCGACCGCATCCGGAGCGAACTCGCCACCGGGCAGATCCGTCGCGGCCCGGCCCGGATCGCGGGCCGGGACCGCGACGTGTGGGTGATCCTCGACGCCACCGATACGCTGCTCGTGCTCGTCCCGGACGGTGCCCGCACCGCCGCGATTCCCCTCGAGCTGGTCCGGGCACTGTTCGCCGTCGTGGCCACCGGCATCCAGCTCCAGGTCCGCAACGCCAGCCCGGCGTATCTCGCCGAATCGCGTGCCGCCTCGTCCGAACGCGCACGGACCGTCGCCGAGCTCACCGAGGCCCATGCGATGACACTCGAGTCGATCCTCGCGACGTTGCGGTCGAAGGACCTCGACGACACCCGGGCGCGCATCACCGCGCGTGAGACCGCCACCAATGCCCTCATCGGGCTCCGCTCGGCCGTCGACCGTCACCGCGAGCTCGCCGAGGAGGCAGTGACCACGGCCTTCGCTCGGCTGCACGGCGAGCTGCGTGGTCTGCTCCGGCACCGCGAGGTGGTTCTCGAGATGGTCGCCCCACCCGTGGACGGGCGGGCGCTGCCCGGAGAGGTCGCGCATGCCGCCCGGGCTCTCGCTCGCGGCGCGGTGCTCGCGATGTCCGCGCAGGCGGACCTCGGCCGCGTCCGGGTCGCCTGGCACTGTCACGGCGGCGACCTGCTGATCGACATCCGGGACGACGGGGACGGCGAGGCCGACGCCGCCGACCTCGCGCGGCAGTTGCGGGACCGGGCCGAGACCCTCGGCGGCACCGTGGAGGCCGAGTCCACACCGGGATGGGGTTGCCGCGTCGCGGCGCGGCTACCGCTCGACATGCCCGCTCCGGTGGCCGGTAGCTCCGCACTCGAGGCGCTGGCGGTGCTCGCGCCCCGTGAGGTGGAGGTGCTCGAGCACCTCGTCGCCGGCCGGCGGAACCGGGTGATCGCCGAGCGGCTCGGCGTCAGCGAATCGACGGTCAAGTTCCACGTGGCGTCGGTGCTCCGCAAGCTCGGCGTGAGCACCCGCGGAGAGGCGGCCGCGCTCGGCGCGGAGGCGGGGATCAAGGCCGCGGGCTGACGTCCGTCCCGGGCGTCCACTCGGCCGCGCGCCTGACGATTTCGGCGGCGATCTCGGCGGGCTCGGCGTCGATGCCGACGACGATCGCCGCCTCGTCGGGTTCGAGCGGCTCGAACGCGGCGAACTGCGAGTCCAGCAGGCCGGCCGGCATGTAGTGCCCGCGCCGTGCGCGCAGTCGTTCCCGGATCTGTTCGCGCGTGCCCGCCAGGTACACGAAGACCACGTTCTCACCGGCCAGGTCGTCGCGGTAGCTGCGGCGCAGTGCGGAACACGTCACCACCCCCGGTCGGTTTCGCGCGGTGTGGTGCCGGATCCACTCGCCGATCGCCGCGAGCCACGGCGCTCGGTCCGCGTCGCCGAGTGGCCGGCCGGCGGCCATCTTCTCGACGTTGGCACGCGGATGCAGGTCGTCGCCCTCGAGCAGGTCCCATCCGAGGGTGTCGGCGACGAGTGCCGCGACGGTCGACTTACCGGAGCCGGACACTCCCATGATCACGAGAACCGGTGCGCCGGAGCGGCCGGGTGAGTCCATCTGTGCCTCCGTCGGTCGACGCCGGGGCGCTCGTCAGCGCCCCAGCATGCCCCACCGGGTGGACCGATTCACGGCGGCCCGGCGCGAGCGACGCTCGGACTCCGACATTCCACCCCAGACACCGTACGGCTCCCCGACTTCCAGGGCGTGGGTGCGGCAGCGCTCGAGAACCGGGCATCGGGCGCAGACGAGCTTGGCGCGGTACTCGCGCAGCTCGCGCGCGTGCCCACGTTCGCCGTCGGGATGGAAGAAGGCCGACGACTCGTGGCCGCGGCACGCAGCGTGCAGCTGCCAATCCCAGCTCTCGCTGCGGGGGTGGGGGAGGGTCACCGTGTTGGCGATCGACATTGCACTCCTCGGGCCTGCGAGGGGTCGCCTCGCCTGGACGCTGCGCCCTGTGAGGGCGGTCATACCGAAGCCTAACCCGACTTTCGTACTCGATCAACGACACTTCTGCATTCTTCAGGCAAAAGTGGCGGGGCTGGTCTTTCGGGCAGGTGAAGCCCGTCCTTCGATCAGGTACCGAGGCGTCTCGCCGCCGATAGCGTGTGCGCATATCGCGATACGTCGCCGACGTTGCGCGAGCACCGCACGAGAAGAAGGAGACACCGTCATGCCACAGCAGGTCCGGGGCGTCGTCGCCCGCGCGAAGGGCGCTCCCGTCGAGGTCGTGCCGATCGTCATCCCCGACCCGGGGCCGGGCGAGGTCGTCGTCGCGATCGCCGCGTGCGGAGTGTGCCACACCGACCTGCACTACCGGGAGGGCGGCATCAACGACGAGTTCCCGTTCCTGCTCGGCCACGAGGCCGCCGGGGTCGTCGAGTCCGTCGGTGAGGGCGTCGACTCGGTCGCGGTCGGCGACTTCGTCGTCCTCAACTGGCGGGCCGTGTGCGGGCAGTGCCGCGCCTGCAAGCGGGGCCGTCCGCAGTACTGCTTCGACACCCACAACGCGACGCAGAAGATGACCCTCGAGGACGGCACCGAGCTGACCCCGGCCCTGGGCATCGGCGCGTTCGCCGACAAGACCCTCGTGCACGCCGGGCAGTGCACCAAGGTCGACCCCAGCGCCGACCCGGCCGTCGTCGGCCTGCTCGGGTGCGGGGTGATGGCCGGACTCGGTGCCGCGGTCAACACCGGCGGGGTCACCCGCGGCGACTCGGTGGCGGTCATCGGCTGCGGCGGTGTCGGCGATGCCGCGATCATGGGTGCCCGCCTCGCCGGCGCCGACAAGATCATCGCGGTGGACCGGGACGCGAAGAAGCTCGAGTGGGCCACCGACCTCGGCGCGACCCACACCGTCAACGGCGCCGAGACCGACCCGGTCGAGGCGATAGCGGAGCTGACCGGCGGCTTCGGCGCCGACGTCGTCATCGACGCCGTCGGCCGCCCGGAGACGTGGAAGCAGGCCTTCTACGCGCGTGACCTGGCCGGCACCGTCGTCCTCGTCGGCGTGCCCACCCCGGACATGACCCTCGAGATGCCGCTGATCGACTTCTTCTCCCGCGGCGGGTCGCTCAAGTCGTCCTGGTACGGCGACTGCCTGCCCGAGCGGGACTTCCCGATGCTGGTCGATCTCTACCAGCAGGGCCGGCTGCCGCTCGAGAAGTTCGTGACCGAGCGCATCGCCCTCGATCAGGTGGAGAAGGCGTTCGAGACCATGCACCGCGGCGAGGTGCTGCGCTCGGTGGTGGTCCTGTGACCGGGGCGAGCGGAGCGACGGGGGATGTGACCGGGGCGAGCGGAGCGACGGGGGATGTGACCGGGGCGAGCGGAGCGACGGGGGATGTGACCGGGGCGAGCGGAGCGACGGGGGATGTGACCGGGGCGAGCGGAGCGACGGGGGATGTGACCGGGGCGAGCGGAGCGACGGGGGATCGGCACCGTCTGCGTATCGACCGGGTCGTCACCCACGGCACCTTCGCCCTCGACGGCGGCGAGTGGGAGGTCGACAACAACATCTGGCTCGTCGGTGACGACGACGAGGTGGTCGTGATCGACGCCGCGCACACCGCACAGCCGATCGTCGACGCCGTCGGGGGCCGGAAGGTGGTGGCGATCGTGTGCACGCACGGGCACAACGACCACGTCACCGTCGCCCCGGAACTGGCCGCGACGCTCGACGCGCCGATCCTGCTCAACCCGGCCGACGACGTGCTCTGGGAGATGACCCACCCCGGGGTGCGGCACCGGCCGCTCGAGGATGGTGATCGGATCACGGTGGCGGGCACCGACATCCAGGCCATCCACACTCCCGGGCATTCGCCCGGCTCGACGTGCCTGTATCTGCCGGAGGCGGGTGAGCTGTTCACCGGCGACACCCTGTTCTCCGGCGGGCCGGGGGCGACGGGGCGCTCCTACTCGGACTTCCCGACCATCATCGGCTCGATCCGGGACAAGCTGTTCGCGCTGCCCGCCGAGACGAAGGTGCACACCGGTCACGGCGACGGCACGACGATCGGCACCGAGTCCCCGCACCTCGAGGAGTGGATCCGCCGGGGCAGCTGACCCGGCCGCGGTGCGTCCCGTCGCCGGACCGCCGGACGGGACGCACCGCTACGCTCGCCTCATGGCGAACGAGCGGATCCCCGTGGTGATCGTCGCAGGCTTCCTGGGCTCCGGGAAGACGACCCTGCTCAACCACCTGCTGCGCAACAACCGTGGTGCGCGAATCGGAGTGATCGTCAACGACTTCGGCGCGGTCAACATCGACTCGATGATGGTCGCGGGACAGGTCGACTCGATGGTCTCGCTGAGCAACGGCTGTCTGTGCTGCGCCGTCGACGTCGCCGACATGGACGCGATGCTCGACCGGCTCGCACACCGCTCCTCGGACATCGACGTCATCGTCGTCGAGGCCAGCGGACTCGCCGAGCCGCGCAACATGATCCGGCTCGTCGTGGGCTCGGGCAACGAGTACGTAGGCTACGGCGGACTCGTCCTCGTCGTGGACGCGGCCGAATTCGGCGGCACCCGTGAGCGGCACCCCGAACTCGACCAGCACGTCGCACTGGCAGATCTCGTGCTGCTCAACAAGACCGACCGCATCGACGGTGACGCCCACGACGAACTACTCGAATTGCTGTGCCGCCTCAACGACCGCGCCGCGATCGTGTCCACCGTGCACGGGCGCATCGATCCGGCGCTGTTGTTCGACATCCCCGAACGTCCCGAGCCGCAACCCGGCGAACAGCTCAGCCTCGACCGGTTGCTGTACGAGGAGCACGACGGCGAGCACACCCATCTGCACGACGGTTACGACGCCGTGGACTTCGATTCGCCGGTACCGCTGCACCCCCGCGCCCTCGTCGGCTTCCTCGAGGACCAGCCGGCCGGGGTGTTCCGAATCAAGGGGTACGTCCACGTCATCGCCGGTGGTCGAACGCGCACCTATCTGCTGCACACCGTGGGCGACCACATCCGCTTCGACCCGGTGCGGCGTACGGGCGACATCCCTGCCACCACCCGGCTCGTCGTGATCGGTGCCGACCTGGACCCCGATGCGGTACGCGCCCGGCTCGCCGCGTGCGTACCCACCGAACCGGTGCCGGCCGATGCAATGCTGGCCGTGCACCGGTTCACGCCGCGCTGAGCGAAGGTGCGTGGACCCCCTACCGGGGTTTGTCTACCCCCGCGCGACGGTCGCCGACGTGCGGTTCGGGCGACGACGGCGGCTGCCCGGCTGTGCGCCGCGTTCCTGCCGTGCCGCCGGCTGCTCCTGCCGCGACGAGCTCTGCTGTCGGGCGGCACCGCCGCCGTGCTGTCGGGCGGCACCGCCGCCGTGCTGTCGGGCGGCACCGCCGCCGTGCTGTCGGGCGGCACCGCCGCCGTGCTGCCGGGCACCGCGCTGAGCGGTCGCCCCGCTGCCGCCGCGTCGGGCCGGCCGTCGCGATGCGCCACCCGAGGGAGCCGCGGCCTGCTTGGCCGACGGTGCCACGTGCGGGGCGATCTCGCCGACCAGGTCCAGCACGTGCTCCGACTTCGCCGTCACCCGTACCGGGGTGACCTTGATCGCAGCCTTGCGCATGATGACGGCGAGATCCTTGCGCTGTTCCGGCAGGACCACGGTCACGACGTCGCCGGTGCTCCCGGCGCGGGCCGTACGACCCGAGCGGTGCAGGTACGCCTTGTGTTCGGCCGGCGGGTCCACGTGCACCACCAGTTCCACGTCGTCGACGTGCACGCCGCGGGCCGCGACGTCGGTGGCCACGAGCACCCGCGCCTCCCCGGAGGAGAACGCCGCGAGGTTGCGGTCGCGTGCGTTCTGCGACAGGTTGCCGTGCAGATCGACGGCGGGAATGCCGGACTCGGTGAGCTGACGGGCAAGCTTGCGGGCCTGATGCTTCGTGCGCATGAACAGGATTCGCCGGCCCGTGCCGGAGGCCAGGGTCCGCACGAGGTCCTTCTTCGTGTCGGCGTTGTCGACGTCGAACACGTGGTGCGTCATCGCCGCGACCGGGGAGTGCGCCTCGTCGACCGAGTGCAGCACCTCGTTGCGCAGGAACCGCGTGACGAGCTTGTCGACCCCGTTGTCCAGCGTGGCCGAGAACAGCAGGCGCTGACCGTCCTTCGGTGTCGCGTTCATGATCCGCGTCACGCCGGGAAGGAAGCCGAGATCGGCCATGTGGTCGGCCTCGTCGAGCACGGTGATCTCCACCGCGTCGAGTGTGACGAACTTCTGCCGCATCAGGTCCTCGAGCCGGCCCGGGCAGGCGATCACGATGTCCACGCCGCGGCGCAGCGCGTCGACCTGACGGTTCTGCGAGACCCCGCCGAAGATGGTGGTCACCCGCAGCCCGGCGACCCGCGCAAGGGGTTCGACGACCGCGGCGATCTGCGTGGCCAGCTCGCGGGTAGGGGCCAGCACCAGTCCACGCGGGCGGCCCGCGGCGCGGGTGGCGCCGCCGGCCAGGCGCGCGG
The DNA here is from genome assembly GCF_021441945.1 of Rhodococcus sp. DMF-1. Lineage (NCBI taxonomy): Bacteria > Bacillati > Actinomycetota > Actinomycetes > Mycobacteriales > Nocardiaceae > Rhodococcus > Rhodococcus sp. DMF-1. The sequence goes on along the minus strand of NZ_CP090442.1, from coordinate 2,325,217 downwards.
TGAGCGGGATGGAGAACGCCAGCGTCTTGCCGCTGCCCGTGCGGCCGCGGCCGAGCACGTCACGGCCGGCCAGCGTGTCGGGCAGCGTGTCGACCTGGATCGGGAACGGGCTGGTGATGCCGTTGTCGTTCAGGGACGCCACCAGGGTCCGGGGAACGCCGAGGTCGGAGAAGGAAACGGTCATAGGTACAGAACTGCCTTTCGATGCAGCGTGCACGCACTCCGAGACGATCTCGGAGGGCGCAGTGGATCGCCGCAAGGAAAGCCGATGCCGGTGTTGCATGCGGAGCCGGGCACGATCCCGGCCCGCCGGTATCCCACGACGGTGGGCATCGTCGTGATGCCCGAACTACCGCAGCCTACCCCACGCCGGGATGCTCGTCGGCGCACGCGTCGAGACCCACCCACTCGGACAGACCGTCGTCGAATCGCTGCCGCTTCCAGATGGGGACCTCGCGTTTGATGCGTTCGACCAGTTCGGCGCACACGGCGAAGGCTTCGGCCCGGTGCGGTGCCGCCGCTGCCGCTACCAGCGCGAGATCGCCGATGGTGAGATCGCCCACTCTGTGGACCGCGGCGACCGGCAGTCCCGAATCGGCAGCCACCTGTTCGCAGCAGCGGCGCAGGAAGTGCTCCGCCTCGGGATGGGCCTGGTACTCCAGCGCCTCGACCGAGCGCCCCCCGTCGTGGTTGCGCACCACGCCGCTGAACACCACGACCGCGCCGTGCTCCGGGCCGGCCACGGCGGCGTCCACGGTTCCCGGATCGAGCGGTTCGCTCGAGATCCGCGCCAGCAGTTCACTCATGCGCTCCTCCTCCGGCGACCTGAGCCAGCAGGTGGCCGAGAATCGGCTCGAGCACCGCCAGCCCGTCCTTCACGCCGCCCGGCGAGCCGGGCAGATTGACCACGACCGTGCGGCCCACGAGTCCGGCCACACCGCGCGACAGCGACGCGTGCGGGGTGACCTGCAGGCCGCGCAGGCGGATGGCCTCGGCGACCCCCGGCAGCTCGCGGTCCAGCAGTGCCAGCGTCGCTTCCGGCGTCGCATCCGTCGGGGAAGCACCGGTCCCACCGGTGGAGATCACGAGTGCGGGATCGCCGGCGAGCGCATCCTCGAGTCCCCACGCGATGTCCGCGTCGGCGTACACCAGCGGACCGCGCACCGTGAAGCCGCGCGTCTCGAGGAATTCCGCGATCAGCGGGCCCGTCCTGTCCTCCCGCGTACCGGCGGCCACACCCGTGGACGCGACGAGCACCGTCGCCGGTGCGCCCGTCTGCTCGACGAACTCGGCGTCCTCCGGCGCGACGGTCCCGGCCTCCCCGGCAGTGGTGGTCTCCTCCTCGCGACGACGCCAGTGCCCGCGTTTGCCGCCGTCCTTCGAGAGCAGCCGCACCCCGTTCAGCACCGCGGCGGGGTCGACAGCCTTGACCATGTCGTGCAGCGTCAGCCCGGCCACCGCGACGGCGGTGAGGGCTTCCATCTCGACGCCCGTGGGGCCCTTCGTCTTTGCCGTGGCTTCGATCGTGATCGCGTTGCCGGTGAACCCGAAGGTGACCTGCACCGACGACAACGCGAGCTGGTGACACAGCGGAATCAGCTCCCACGTGCGCTTCGCCGCAGCGATCCCGGCGATCCGCGCGGTGGCGAGCACGTCCGCCTTGGGCATGTCGTCGGCCCGCACCAGCGACACCACCTCCGCGGTGGTGACGAGCTCGCCGGCGGCGACCGCGACGCGGGCGGTGTCGGACTTGCCGGACACGTCGACCATCCGGGCGCGGCCACGGTCGTCGAGGTGGCTCAGCGGCCCGCTGTCGGGCGTGGTGACGTCGTGCGGTTCGGTCATAGAGGCAGCACCCTTACGAGTTCTCCGGGTTCGAGGCCCGTGGTGTCGGCGGGGATGTCGAGCAGCACATCCGCGGTGGCCATCGCGGCGATCAGGTGGGACCCGGCACCGGGGATCGCCACCACGGCGTCGCCGTCGCGCCGTCCGCGCAGGAACTGACGCTTGCCGGGAACGGAGGCGAGACTCGTTGCCAGAGGGCGCTTCTCGGGGTCGATCGCGGGCAGGCCCGCGGCGGAGCGCAGCACCGGCCTCGCGAACACCTCGAACGAGACCAGTGCGCTGACCGGATTGCCGGGAAAGGTCAGCACCGGTACCGCATCCACGAGCGCCGTGCCCTGCGGTCCGCCCGGTTGCATCGCCACGGAGACGAACTCGGCACCGCGCGGGCCGAGCACGTCCTTGACGACTTCGAAGTCGCCTTTCGACACCCCACCCGAGGTGAACACCACCTCGGCCACGGAGGCAGCGTGCGCGAGTTTCGCTGCGAACACCTCCGCGTCGTCGCCGCTGCGATCCACCGAGACCACCAGCGCGCCGTTGGCGGCCGCGCCGGCGGCCAGGGCCGGCCCGTTCGAGTCGTGGATCCTGCCCGTCGCGAGAACGCTGCCGCCGGGCACCAGTTCGCTGCCGGTCGAGATCACCGCCACGCGCGGCCGGGTGCGGACGGGCACGTGGGTGAGACCGACGGCGGCGAGGGCCGCGACGTGCCGGGCGGCGACGACGGTCCCCGCCGGCAGCAGGGGGCGGCCGCGACCGATGTCGCTGCCGCGTTCGCGCACGAACGCGCCCGGGGCGGGCGCTGTGCGCACGGTGACGTGACCTCCGCCGTCGGTCACGGTGTCTTCGACCGGGACGACGGCATCGGCGCCGACGGGCAGCGGCGCCCCGGTCATGATCTTCGTCGCAGTTCCCGGCACGTGCGTCGACTCGCCGTCACCGGCTGCCAGGACGGCACGAACGGGCAGGGTCACCGGTGCGGTGGTGACCGACGCCGTGTCGACCGCGTAGCCGTCCATCTGGGAGTTCCGGAAGGTGGGCAGGTCGATCGGAGCGACGAGGTCCTCGGCCAGTACCCGGCCGAGCGCCTCGAGCAGCGGGACCGGCTCGGTGCCGCGGATCAGCAACGGGGAGAGCAACGTCGCCACGTGTCGCGCATGCTCCTCCACCGACCGCCTGCCGCCCGCCATGGACCAATCCTAGGCACATCGGTCACGGCGCCGTGCGGCCTCGTCCGGGTCGTGTCCGTGCTCCTCCCACGCGACGGGGCGCGCGACGGCATACTGAGGGTCATGAGGACGGAGGCCCGATGACGGCGGTGCACGTGGGGATCCCGGCGGTGCGCCCTGCCGCGGCCGACGACGTCTCCGACCGGCCCGACACCCCCGTACTGCTGGACCGGTTCGGGCGCGTCGCCCGCGACCTGCGGGTGTCGATCACCGAGAAGTGCTCGCTGCGGTGCACGTACTGCATGCCCGAGGAGGGTTTGCCGGCGATCCCGCGGGAGCGGCTGCTCAGCGCCGAGGAGATCGTCCGTCTCGTGGCCGTCGCGGTGCACCGGCTCGGTATCCGGGAGGTCCGCTTCACCGGCGGCGAACCGCTCATGCGGCGGGACCTCGAGCAGATCGTCGCCGGGTGTGCCCGTGCCGTCCCCGGCATCCCGCTGGCGGTGACGACCAACGCGGTCGGTCTCGCCCATCGTGCCCAGGCGCTGGCGGAGGCGGGCCTGACCCGGGTCAACATCTCCCTCGATTCGGTCGACCGCGCGCGGTTCGCGCAGCTGACCCGGCGTGACCGGCTCGATTCGGTGCTGGACGGGATCCGCGCCGCCAAGGCGGCGGGGTTCGCGCCGGTGAAGGTCAATGCCGTGCTGATGCCGCAGACCCTGGACGGGGCTACGGACCTGCTGGCCTGGTGCCTCGACGAGGGCGTGCAGCTGCGGTTCATCGAGCAGATGCCGCTCGACGCCGACCACGAGTGGGCCCGCGCGAACATGGTCCCCGCGCAGCGGCTGCTCGACGTGCTGGCCGCCCGTTTCTCCCTCACCGAGGTGGGGCGCGAGGATCCGTCCGCGCCGGCCGAACGCTGGGCGGTCGACGGCGGGCCCGCGACGGTCGGCATCATCGCGTCGGTGACCCGGTCGTTCTGCTCCGACTGCGACCGCACCCGCCTGACCTCGGAGGGCACCGTGCGCTCGTGCCTGTTCAGCGACCGGGAGACCGATCTGCGGGCGGCGCTGCGCGGCGGGGCGGGCGACGACGAACTCGCCGCGCTGTGGCGCGGCGCGATGTGGAACAAGTGGGCCGGGCACGGCATCGACGCGGCGGACTTCACGCCGCCGCAGCGCAGCATGGGAGCAATCGGTGGCTGAGACGACGACGGGTATCGAGGTGCGGTATTTCGCCGCGGCGGCGGATGCGGCCGGGGTGGAGAAGGAGACGGTGGCGTTGCCGCCGACGGCGGACCTGGGCGCGCTGAAGGCGGCGCTGGTCGACCGGCACGGCGCCGAGATGGCGCGCGTGCTGTCGGTGGCGGCGTTCCTGGTCGACTCCGAACTCACCCGTGACCTCGGACGCGCCGCCGGCCCGGCGGTCGACGTGCTGCCCCCGTTCGCCGGCGGCTGACGGGATCGCCCGCCCGGTGCCGGGTGCCCGTCAGCGCCACCAGGTGTCGAGCGGCGACACCGGCACGGTCCGCTTGTGGCGGGTGTTCAGGTACGTCCGTTCGAGCTTCTCGGCGAGCGCCGGGGTGACGTCCTTGCCCTCGAGATAGTCGTCGATCTCCGCATAGGTCATACCCAGGGCCACCTCGTCCGGAAGGGCGGGCCGATCCTCCTCGAGATCCGCGGTCGGGACCTTCTGCCACGTGCTGTCGGGAGCCCCGAGTTCGCGGAGCAGGGCCGCGCCCTGCCGCTTCGTCAGGCCGGTGAGCGGGGTCAGGTCCACCCCGCCGTCGCCGTGCTTGGTGAAGAACCCGGTCACCGCCTCGGCTGCATGATCGGTCCCGACGACCAGAAGCCCGAGCTGACCGGCGATCGCGTACTGCAGGATCATCCGCTCACGGGCCTTGATGTTGCCCCGCACGAAGTCGCTCAGCTGCGACCCGTTGCCGTAGATCTCGTGCATGGCCTGCCCGGCCTCGGCGGCGGAGGCATCGGCACCGGGCTTGACGTTGATCCGCAACGAGCGGTCGGGGCCGATGAATTCCATCGCGACCTGCGCGTCGTGCTCGTCGGACTGTTCGCCGTAGGGCAGTCGCACGGCGACGAACTCGGCCTCGTGGCCCTCCGCGCGCAGTTCCTCCGCGGCGAGCTGGGCGAGGCGGCCGGCGAGTGTGCTGTCCTGGCCGCCGCTGATGCCGAGAACGAATCCCTTGGCGGAACTCGACACGACGTAGTCCTTCAGGAACTGCACGCGGGACCGGATCTCCGCCTGGGGGTCGATCGTCGGCCGGACGCCGAGTTCCTCGATGATCTGCGCGCGAAGGTTCGTCATCGTTCGAACCCTAGCGGGACGTCCGGCGGTGTGCTCGGGTGACATGCGCGGCGCGCGGCGGGCACACTCGTGACGATGAGCAGCGACCTCTTCCGCAAGCACCGGGCCGGGGCCCACCCCGACTTCTTCCGGGCAGAGGCCGCAGGGCTGGCCTGGCTCGCGGCCGCGGGCATGTCCGTCGTCGCCGTCCGCGAGGTCGCGGCGGACCACATCGATCTCGAGCGGTTGACCGAGGTGGCCCCCAGCGTCGCCGCGGCCCGGGGGTTCGGTGCGCGCCTCGCCCGCATGCACGCTGCGGGCGCCGGCGGGTTCGGTTGCCCACCGGACGGATTCGACGGCCGGCTGTTCATCGGCAAGCGCCCGATGAGCAGCACCGTCCACGCGAGCTGGGGCGAGTTCTACGTGGCGGAACGGGTCGCGCCGTTCCTGCGGATCGCGGTCGACGCCGGCAGCGTCACCGCGGCGCAGCTGCCGGACATCGAGCAGGCCTGCGCGCGCGTCGCCGCCGGCGAGTTCGACGACGACGAGTCGCCCGCCCGCCTGCACGGTGACCTGTGGAACGGCAATGTGCTGTGGACCGCCGCGGGTGTGGTGCTGATCGACCCGGCGGCGCACGGCGGTCACCGGGAGACGGATCTGGCGATGCTGGAGTTGTTCGGCTGCCCCCACTTCGACGAGATCGTCGCGGCCTACGACGCCACGTGCCCGCTGCGCGAGGGGTGGCGCGAGCGCGTGCCGATGCATCAGCTGCATCCGCTGGCGGTGCACGCGGCGGGCTACGGTGCAGGGTACGGGCGGGCGCTGCACCGGGCGGCGCTCGCGACCCTCGCGCTGGGAGAGAAGAGTTGACCGAGATCCTCGTCGTCGCCGCCACGAAGTCCGAGGCAGCGCACGTCCCGGCGCGCTACGAGACGGTGATCACCGGCATCGGCAAGGTGCACGCAGCCGTCGCGGTGACCGAGGCGCTGGCCCGGCACCGGCTCGGGACCCCGCCGACGGTGGTCAACATCGGGACCGCCGGCGCGCTGCACGTGCACCACGGCGGGCTCTACCTGCCGTCGGCGGTGATCAACCACGACATCAGCAGCGAGGTGCTGCGCAGCCTCGGCTATCCGGTCGAGGACGTACTCGAACTCGACGACGGCGACGGGACGGTGCTCGCCACGGGCGATTCCTTCGTCTCGGACGCGCAGGTGCGTGACGCGCTCGCCGCCCGCGCCGACCTCGTCGACATGGAGGGTTTCGCGATTGCTCTCGCCGCGTCCCGCATGGGCGCGCCGTGCCGGCTGGTCAAGCACGTCAGCGACCACGCGGACGAGACCGCGCTGGACTGGCCGGCCAGGGTCGACGCCAGCGCCCGCGAACTCGCGCAGTGGCTGGTGGAGCGGTACTGAACCGGCTCGTCAGCGCGCGGTGTACCCGAGACCGGTGACGCCGTCCGCGGCGGTCAGTCGCATCTGCGCGCCCTCGACCGTGTAGCGCACCTCGCCCGACAGCACGGCCAGGACGGCCGACTCGATGTCTGCGAGCTCCGGGTCGGGGCACGCCGCGCGGGTGGTGGCCAGCGGCCCGAACGTCAACGCGGTGTCTCCGACGGCGGCGTTGCCCGTGAACCGGTTGCAGCCGGTGCTGCCCGAGACCGTGCCGTCGGCGGCGACGGTCAGCGTGGGCGCGGCCTTCTCGAGGACCCGGGAGGTCGAGACCGCGGTGGCCGTGACGAGCTCGGTGAGCACCCACTGCGTGCCCACGACGGGACGGTCCGGGTCGGCGACCGTGCGGTCGAGCAGTGAGACGGACACGTCGCCGCCGTCGAGGGTCAGCACGTCGCCGTCGAGGTGCCAGCGCGGCTGCGCGGCGAACAGGTCGGACAGCCAGGTGTCGGCGCCGTCGATCGGCGGCGGGCACGACATGAGGGTGCTGGCGAGCCGATCGGCGCGCAGCACCCCGTCGGCGAGATCGACCGCGCCCACCGACCGGTTGCAGCCGGCGGTCGCGGCGATCCGGCCCGACTCGGGGAACTCCACGACGAGGGGTCCGCCGCCGGGAATCGGTGGGCCCGACACCGCGGTGGAGACGAAGGCGCGTCCCGTGAGCACGGCGGGGTCCTGGGGCGCGGTGGCGGCGCCGTCGCCCGCGCAGGCGGCCGTCGTCGCCGCCAGGGTGAGGAGCACCGAGAGCCCGAGCGTCCGCAGCATGCCGGTCACCGTACCGTCCGCCCGGCGGCGGCCGGTGCCGTGACGACACGGCGCGCGAGGTCCGCCCACCCGTCGGCGAGCCGGTCGAGCGAATACCCGAGATCGCGCCACTGATGCAGGACCAGGGTGGCCTCGAGGGGGGCGAACAGGGACTGGGCCAGCAGCGGCAGGTCGCCGTCGACCCCCGCGGTGCGCAGCAGGAACTCGATGTGGGTCAGGCTCACCGCGCGCGCCGGGGCGTTGAACCGGGCTTCGGCGGAGCTCTCGGCGGCCCGCAGCACCTCGCCCTGCACCTCCACGAGGCGGATGCGGGCCCGGCCGAACGCGACGAGCCGGTCGACGGGATCGGCGCCGGGGCCCAGGGGCGGGGGACCGGTGAGGAACTGCCGCTGCAGTGCCTGTTCGGAGTGGTCGAGCAGGGCACGCATGAGTCCCGCGCGGGAGCCGAAGCGCCGGAAGACGGTGCCCTTGCCGACCCCGGCGCGGGCGGCGACGGCATCCATCGTGACCGCGTCGACGCCGCGTTCGGCGACGAGGAGCGAGGCCGCCTCGAGGAGCCGGCGCCGGTTGCGGGCGGCGTCGCATCGTTCGACGCTCTCGTCCCCGGCGAGCGGCAGTAGCGGAATGTCCACCACGTCACAGTACCGCCCGGGAACATAAGTGGACCGCAGTCCGTTTATAGTGGCGTCAGACCCGGACACCCGAATCGAAGGAACACTCCCATGTCCCAGACCCGCGTTCTCGCTCTCGTCGGCAGCCTGCGCTCCGCCTCCGTCAATCGCCGCCTCGCCGAGACCGCGGCCGCCGTCGCGCCGCAGGGTGTCGAGGTCGCCGTGTACGAAGGCCTCGCCGAGGTGCCTTTCTACAACGAGGACCTCGACGGCGAGCCGGGCGCGCCCACCGCCGCCGAAGCGCTGCGCGTCGCGGCGAACGAGGCCGACGCCCTCCTGCTCGTCACCCCCGAGTACAACGGCACCATCCCCGCCGTCCTCAAGAACGCCATCGACTGGCTCTCCCGCCCGTACGGCGCCGGTGCCCTGGCCGGCAAGCCCGTCGCCGTGATCAGCGCCTCGCCCAGCGGCAACGGCGCCAAGTGGGCGCTCGAGGAGACCGTCAAGGCGCTCGGCATCGCCGGCGGCCGGACCGGCCTGCAGCTGTCCATCGCCGGCACCCTCGACAAGTTCGGCGACGCCCACCCGAAGGAGAACGCCGAGGTCGCCGGGCAGATCTCCGCGCTGCTCTCCGAGCTTGCCGCCGCGCGTCGCGAGCTCGTCGACGCCTGACCCGATCACGCCTCGGACGGCCCCGGACCGCGCGCGGTCCGGGGCCGTCGGTGTCTGTGCCCGATTCCCGTCCGCGGCCGTGATTGCCGGGGCATGCTGCGGGGAATACCTCGCCAGTCCCCATCGCGACGGAGGAGCCCATGGCGCACGAGAGCGACAGTCCCGGCGAACACGAGCACACGATCACCCTGCGCGTCGACGGCCGTGAGCGCCGCTGCACCGTCGACGTGCGCACCACGATCCTCGACGCCCTGCGCGACCGGCTCGGGATCTACTCTCCGAAGAAGGGCTGCGACCACGGTCAGTGCGGCGCGTGCACGGTCCTGCTCGACTCCCGGCGCATCGTGAGCTGCCTGTCGCTCGCAGTCGCCCACGACGGCGCCGACGTCGTCACCGCCGCCGGGATCTCGGACGACGGGCCGTCGCACCTGCCCCAGGCGTTCGTCGAATGCGACGCGTTCCAGTGCGGCTACTGCACGCCGGGCCAGATCTGCTCCGCTGTCGGCATGTTCGACGAGATGGCCAAGGGTGCCCCGAGCCACGTCACCGCGGACCTCACCCAGGATCCCGAGCCGACCGACGACGAGATCCGCGAACGCATGAGCGGAAACCTGTGCCGCTGCGCGGCCTACCCGAACATCGTCGAAGCGCTCCGGCACGTCGCGCGCGGGGAAGGACACTGCTCGTGAAGACGTTCCGCTACGAGACGCCCGCCGATCCCGCCGCCGCGGTTGCCGCGGTCGCCGGCCACCCGGGCGCCGCCTACCTCGCCGGCGGCACGAACCTGGTGGACCACCTCAAACTCGGGGTCACCGCGCCCGACGTGCTCGTCGACGTCTCCCGTCTGCCGCTCGACGTCGTCGCGGAGACCGCAGAGGGCGGACTGCGGGTGGGCGCCAACGTGCGCAACAGCGACCTGGCCGCCCACCCGATCGTCCGCCGTCGGTACCCGGTCCTGTCCCGGGCACTGCTGGCCGGGGCGTCCCCGCAGCTGCGCAACATGGCCACCACCGCCGGCAATCTGCTCCAGCGCACCCGCTGCGTGTACTTCCGGGACCCGTCGACCCCGTGCAACAAGCGCGCCCCGGGCAGCGGCTGCACCGCACTCGGCGGCTACACCCGCTACCACGCCGTCCTCGGCGCCTCCGAACATTGCGTCGCCACCCACCCGTCGGACATGGCGGTCGCGCTGCTCGCGCTCGACGCCGAGGTGACGGTGCTCGGCGCGCAGGGGGAGCGGTGCATTCCCGTCGAGCAGCTCTACCGCCTTCCCGGCGACAGCCCCGAGCGCGACACGGTGCTCGAGCGCGAGGAGCTGATCCTGCACGTCGAGATCCCCGCCCCCGAGGGCGCCGTCTCGACGTACCGCAAGGTGCGCGACCGGGCGTCGTACGCGTTCGCGCTCGTCTCGGTGGCGGCGGATCTGACGATCGTCGACGGGCTGATCACGGGATGCCGCGTCGCTCTCGGCGGCGTCGCGCACCGGCCGTGGCGCGCCCATCGGGCCGAGCACGTCCTGCTGGGCAGCGCCCCCGGCGACGCTGTCTTCGCCGCGGCGGCCGACGCGGAACTCGCCGATGCCCGGCCCCTCGACGGCAACGAGTTCAAGGTGCCGCTGCTGCGCCGCACCCTCGTCTCGGTGCTGCTCGAACTCACCTCGGAGGCAGTCGCATGACCCCCTCGGCCCAGCGCCCGATCGGCACGTCGACGGCGCGGGTGGACGGCCCGCTCAAGGTGGCCGGCGCCGCGCCCTACGCGTACGAGCATCCGTTCGACGACCCCGCCTACCTCGTCCCGGTCACGGCGACCGTCGCGCGGGGAACGGTGACCCGCGTCGAGACCGCCCAGGCGCAGGCCCTGCCCGGCGTACTCGCCGTTCTCACCCCGTGGGATGCGCCCCGGCTGGCGGACACATCGGAGGCCGAGTACGCGGTCCTGCAGGACCCGGCCGTCGCCTTCCGGGGGGAGATCGTCGCCGCCGTGGTGGCCGAGACACCCGAGATCGCCCGACACGCCAGCGAACTGGTGCAGGTCGAGTACGAGTCCGCACCACACGACGTCGCGTTCCGGCCCGATCATCCGCGCAGTTATGCCCCCGAACAGGCCAACGGCGGCTATCCCACCGACTCGGAGCAGGGCGACGCCGCTGCGGCCGAGGTCGCGGAGCGCGACGGCGTCGTGGTCGACGGCTGGTACTCCACACCCGAGGAGCACAACAACCCGCTCGAACCGCACACCGTCGTCGCGGTGTGGTCCGGGGAGTCGTTGACGCTGTACGACTCCACGCAGAGCACCCACGGCGTCGTCTCCACCCTGGCGCCCGTGCTGGGTCTGCGCCCCGAGCAGATGCGGGTGATCAGTCCCTACGTGGGGGGCGGTTTCGGCTCGAAGGGGGCGCCGCACGCCCACGACGTCGTGGCGGCGATGGCGGCGCGCCTGCTGCCCGGCCGGGCGGTCAAGTTCGCGGTGTCCCGGCAGGACATGTTCGGCTACGTCGGGTACCGCCCGCCCACCGTCTCGCACGTCCGGTTGGTCGCGAGCCGGGAGGGGCGGCTCGAGGCGGTGGTACACGAGGCCTTCTCGCAGTCCTCGCACGTGCGTGAGTACGCGGAGCAGACGGCGGTGTCGTCGCGGGGGATGTACGCCGCGCCGTATCGGCGTACCTCGCACCGCATCGTCGCCCTCGACGTGCCTGCTCCCTACTGGATGCGGGCACCGGGGGAGGCGCCGGGGATGTTCGCGGGGGAGGTCGCGATGGACGAGCTCGCGGTGGCGTGCGGGCTGGACCCGATCGAACTGCGAGTGCGCAACGACCCGCCCGTCGACCCCGAGTCCGGACGTCCGTGGTCGTCGCGACGGCTGGTGGAGTGCCTGCGTGAAGGTGCGCGGGTGTTCGGCTGGGATCCGGCCGACCGCACCCCCGGCACCCGCCGCGACGGCCGGTGGCTCGTCGGCACCGGAGTCGCGGCAGCGAGCTATCCGCACCTGCTCAACCCCGGCACCGAGGTCGCGGTCCGCCACGACGGTGACGGTCGCTACACCGTGCGCACGGGCGCCGCGGACATCGGGACCGGTGCGTGGACCGCGCTCACGCTCATCGCGGCCGATGCGCTCGGATGCGGACCCGAGGACATCCACCTCGAGATCGGTGACTCGGCCCTGCCGAACGCCACGGTCGCCGGCGGGTCCTCCGGCACCTCGTCGTGGGGCACCGCGATCGTCGCCGCGGCCCACGCCTTTCGCAAGCGGCACGGTGACCGGCCGGATCCGGGCGCCGAGGCCTCGGCGACGGCCGAGGAGAACCCCGCCCTCGAGCACTACCGAATCCAGTCGTTCGGCGCGCATTTCGCCGAGGTGCGGGTGGACGTCGACACCGGCGAGATCCGGGTGCCGAGGATGCACGGTGTGTTCTCGGTGGGGCGGGTGGTCAACCCCCGCACCGCACGTTCGCAGCTGATCGGCGGGATGTGCTTCGGCATCTCCATGGCGCTGCACGAGGAGAGCATCCGCGATGCCCGCACCGGGCACGTGGTCAACCACGATCTGGCGGAGTACCACATCCCCACCCATGCCGACATCGGTGACGTGGACGCGACCTGGCTCGACGAGGACGACCTGCACGCGACACCGATGGGGTCGCGCGGGGTCGGGGAGATCGGGATCGTCGGTAGCGCGGCGGCGGTCGTCAACGCCCTGTGGCACGCCACCGGGGCGCGGGTACGACGGCTGCCGGCGCGCCTCGAGGACGTGCTCCCGCACCTGCCCGACAGCGCTGCGGGCGAGTGACGACCTGGGAATATCAAGGCTGTAACTCACAACATCTCGCGTTCTATGATTCTGTCGGCCACTAGGTGTAGTGTCTAGAGCGCTGGAAGGCTTGATCGTTTCCGGTCCCTCGGGGAAGCGGGATCGCAGTGGTACGACGGGCCTCGAGGCACTGCTGTGCAGTCAGTCGTCAGGTTGCCGAAAAGGGGAAGCCATGAACATCACCGTCTACACCAAGCCTGCCTGCGTTCAGTGCAATGCCACCTACCGGGCCCTCGACAAGGCCGGTATCGAGTACTCCGTCGTCGACATCTCGGAGAACCCCGAAGCGCGGGACTACGTGATGGCCCTCGGTTACCTGCAGGCCCCCGTGGTGGTCGCCGGCGACGAGCACTGGTCGGGCTTCCGCCCGGACCGGATCAAGGCCCTCGCCGTCGCTGCCTGACCCCGTCGCGAGCCGACCCACCGCCCCTGCGGCCGGTCGCCGGACCCGAGCGAAGTGATGTGAGACATCCATGACCTCGTTGGTGTACTTCTCGAGCGCATCGGAGAATACGCACCGATTCGTCCGGCGACTGGGGTTGCCGGCCACCCGGATCCCGTTGCACGACCGGGACGGCGCCTTCGAGGTGCACGAACCGTACGTGCTGATCCTGCCGACCTACGGCGGTGGCACCACCGCAACCGGCCGGGACACGAATTTCGTGCCCAAGCAGGTGATCCGGTTCCTCAACAATCCGCACAACCGTGCGCTGATTCGCGGGGTCATCGCCGCCGGCAACACCAACTTCGGCGAATCCTATTGTTACGCCGGGGATGTGGTTTCCCAGAAGTGCAAGGTTCCGTACCTCTACCGGTTCGAACTCATGGGTACCGCCGAGGACGTCGAGCGCGTCCGGGAGGGCCTGACGCAGTTCTGGGCGCAGTCGTTGCAGTCGGCCTGACCGCGACCCCACCCGTCCACTCCATCAACGCTGCGCCGCCGTCGGGCTACGGGCGCGGCGAACCCGTCTACTCACAGTGGGAGCAAGCACCGTGACCGTCACCGATGCCGCGCCGGCAGCGAGCGCCAAGATCGACGAGTCCCTCAAGGGCCTCGACTACCACGCGCTCAACGCGATGTTGAACCTGTACGGACCCGACGGCGAGATCCAGTTCGACAAGGATGTCGCCGCCGCCCGCCAGTACTTCCTGCAGCACGTCAACCAGAACACGGTGTTCTTCCACAACCTCGACGAGAAGCTCGACTATCTCGTGGAGGAGAACTACTACGAACCCGAGGTGCTCGAGCAGTACTCCCGGCCGTTCGTCAAGCAGCTCTTCGAACACGCCTACTCGAAGAAGTTCCGTTTCCCGACGTTCCTGGGCGCGTTCAAGTACTACACCTCGTACACGCTCAAGACGTTCGACGGCAAGCGCTACCTCGAGCGGTTCGAGGACCGCGTCTGCATGGTCGCGCTGACCCTGGCCGCCGGCGACGAGCAGCTCGCGACCCACCTGGTCGACGAGATCATCTCGGGCCGGTTCCAGCCCGCGACCCCGACGTTCCTCAACTCCGGCAAGAAGCAGCGCGGCGAGCCCGTCTCCTGCTTCCTGCTGCGGATCGAGGACAACATGGAGTCGATCGGCCGCTCGATCAACTCGGCGCTGCAGCTGTCCAAGCGCGGCGGCGGAGTCGCATTGCTGCTCAGCAACATCCGCGAGCACGGCGCGCCGATCAAGCAGATCGAGAACCAGTCCTCCGGCGTCATCCCCATCATGAAACTGCTCGAGGACTCCTTCTCCTACGCCAACCAGCTCGGGGCCCGCCAGGGCGCCGGCGCGGTGTACCTGCACGCGCACCACCCCGACATCTACCGATTCCTCGACACCAAGCGCGAGAACGCGGACGAGAAGATCCGCATCAAGACCCTCTCGCTGGGCATCGTCGTCCCCGACATCACGTTCGAGCTCGCGAAGCGCAACGAGGACATGTACCTGTTCTCGCCGTACGACGTCGAGCGCATCTACGGAGTGCCGTTCGCCGACATCGACGTCACCGAGAAGTACTACGAGATGGTCGACGACAAGCGCATCCGCAAGTCGAAGATCAAGGCGCGCGAGTTCTTCCAGACCGTCGCGGAACTGCAGTTCGAGTCCGGCTACCCGTACATCATGTTCGAGGACACCGTCAATCGGGCCAATCCCGTCAAGGGCAAGATCACCCACTCGAACCTGTGCTCGGAGATCCTGCAGGTCTCCACACCCTCCACCTTCAACGAGGACCTGTCCTACAGCCATGTGGGCAAGGACATCTCGTGCAACCTGGGATCGCTCAACATCGCCAAGGCGATGGACTCGCCGGACTTCGCGCACACCATCGAGGTGGCGATCCGGGCGCTGACCGCCGTGTCGGACCAGACCCACATCTACTCGGTGCCGTCGATCGAGCAGGGCAACAACGACTCCCACGCGATCGGGCTCGGGCAGATGAACCTGCACGGCTATCTCGCCCGCGAGCGCATCTTCTACGGCTCCGAAGAGGGCGTCGACTTCACGAACATCTACTTCTACACCGTGCTCTACCACGCGCTGCGCGCGTCGAACCGGCTCGCCATCGAGCGGGGTACGTACTTCAAGGGCTTCCCCGAGTCGAAGTACGCCTCGGGCGAGTTCTTCGACAAGTACACCGACCAGGTATGGGAGCCGGCCACCGCCCGCGTGCGGCAGCTCTTCGCCGACGCCGGCGTGGCGATTCCCACGCAGGACGACTGGCGCGCGCTGAAGGCGTCGGTCCAGGAGCACGGCATCTACAACCAGAACCTGCAGGCCGTGCCGCCCACCGGGTCGATCTCGTACATCAACAACTCCACCAGCAGCATCCACCCGGTGGCGTCGAAGATCGAAATCCGCAAGGAAGGCAAGATCGGTCGCGTCTACTACCCGGCTCCCTACCTGACCAACGACAACCTGGAGTACTTCCAGGACGCGTACGAGATCGGGTACGAGAAGATCATCGACACCTACGCGGCGGCCACCCAGCACGTCGACCAGGGCCTGTCGCTGACGTTGTTCTTCAAGGACACCGTCACCACCCGCGACGTGAACAAGGCGCAGATCTACGCCTGGCGCAAGGGAATCAAGACGCTGTACTACATCCGGCTGCGGCAGATGGCGCTCGAGGGCACCGAGGTGG
Source organism: Rhodococcus sp. DMF-1 (assembly GCF_021441945.1). Classification (NCBI taxonomy): domain Bacteria; kingdom Bacillati; phylum Actinomycetota; class Actinomycetes; order Mycobacteriales; family Nocardiaceae; genus Rhodococcus; species Rhodococcus sp. DMF-1. Next base: position 2,309,463 of record NZ_CP090442.1, on the reverse strand, counting down.
AGAACTGCGTGTCCTGCATGCTGTGACGAATCTTGCCGGTACACATCGAAACTCAGGTAGGGAAAGACAGATGACCTCCGCACCCCGCGCGCATTCGCCGTCCCACGGCGCCCACGTCAAACTCGTCGACCGTGTCTCGGCGATCAACTGGAACCGCGTTCCGGACGAGAAGGACTCGGAGGTGTGGGACCGTCTCACCGGCAACTTCTGGTTGCCCGAGAAGGTTCCGGTGTCCAACGACATCCCGTCGTGGGGCACGCTCACCGAGTACGAGCAGGAACTGACCATGCGGGTGTTCACCGGTCTGACCCTGCTCGACACGATCCAGGGCACCGTCGGCGCCGTGTCGCTGATCCCGGACGCGGTGACCCCGCACGAGGAGGCGGTGCTCACCAACATCGCGTTCATGGAGTCGGTGCACGCCAAGTCGTACTCGAGCATCTTCTCGACGCTGTGCTCCACCCGCCAGATCGACGACGCGTTCCGCTGGTCGGAGGAGAACGAGAACCTGCAGCGCAAGGCTCAGATCGTCCTCGACTACTACCAGGGCGACAGTCCGCTCAAGCGCAAGGCCGCTTCGACCCTGCTCGAGTCGTTCCTGTTCTACTCGGGCTTCTACCTGCCGATGTACTGGTCGTCGCGGGCGAAACTGACCAACACGGCGGACATGATCCGGCTGATCATCCGCGACGAGGCGGTGCACGGCTACTACATCGGCTACAAGTACCAACGCGGACTCGAGCAGATCACCCAGGCCGAGCGCGACGAGCTCAAGGACTGGGTCTTCGAGCTGCTCTTCGAGTTGTACGACAACGAAACCCAGTACACCGCAGACCTCTACGACGAGGCCGGCCTCACCGAGGACGTCAAGAAGTTCCTGCGGTACAACGCCAACAAGGCCCTGATGAACCTCGGCTACGAGGCTCTGTTCCCCAAGGACGAGACCGACGTCAACCCGGCGATCCTGTCCGCGCTGTCGCCGAACGCCGACGAGAACCACGACTTCTTCTCCGGGTCGGGCAGCTCGTACGTGATCGGTAAGGCAGTCGTCACCGAGGACGAGGACTGGGACTTCTGATCCCCCACCCGCTGTGACCGAATGTCACATGGGTTCGATGTGATCGAACCCATGTGACATTCGGTCGTCGGGCTCAGTTCGAGTAGCCGTTGAGGGTGTTGCGTACGTCCGTCAGAACGGCTTTCGCGGCCACCGGGCCGGGCGTGGACCACACGAGGTCGTCCACTGCGAACAGCCGGCTGTCGGTGACCGCCCCGAGGTCGAGCCAGGCCTCGGAGTCCATCACCTCACTGCCGTGTGCGACGCCGTCCTCGCCGGCGAATCGGACGTAGATCAGGTCGCCCTCCGCGGCGGCCGGGTCGTCCTCGTCGAGCGGGGCGGCGGCACTCCCGTCCTGCACACCGAACCGCTGTGCGGGCGGGCGCGCGACGCCGGTGTCGGCGAGGACCTGGCCGGCGAACGACGCGGTGCCCTCGACGACCGCGCCGTCACCGGTGAACCGCACGATCGACGCCTGGGTCTGTGACGCGGTCGTCGCCGTGCCCACGTCCGTTGCGGTGGCGCGGTAGTCGTCGAGCACTCGGCCGGCCGCCTGTGAGCGCCCGAGTGTCTCTGCGGCGCGGAGGAACTGCTGCCGCCAGAACACCGGATCGGAGCCGACGAGCACCGTCGGAGCGACGTCGCCGAGGCGGCGGTAGAGCTCCGGGTCGGCCGAGGAGCCGAGGATCAGATCGGGCTCCGCACCGTCGATGAGCGCGACGTCGGGCGCCGACGTCGCGCCCACCGAGGGCAGTTCGGCGATGCCGGTGCCGAGGTACTCGGCACGGGCGACGTCGGTGGTCGTGCCGACCACGCGCTCCCACAGGCCCAGTGCGCACACCGCGTCCATCGCGGCAGCGTCGAGGACGACGATCCGCTGCGGGTCGACGGGCACCTCGGAGATGCCGCCGGTGTGGATCACCGATCGGGTGCCGCCGGCGGGCTGGCCCGGATCGAGGGGACTGGGTAGCGCGCACGCGGTCGTGGTGTCGCGTTCGATGCCGACGACGGCAGCCCCGGCGATGCGGGTGGTCGTGCGCACGATGCTGCTCGCCGGATCGTCGGTCGTCTCCGCGCATCCCGCCAGGCCGAGTGCCGCCACGGCAGTGAGGGCGACGGTGCACGTGACGGCGCGGGACCGGGACGCTGCGGGCATACGACCACTCCTGTCTAGGGGACGGTCCAGGTTAACTGGTGTGCGGATCGACCCCGAAAGCCTCGGCGAGGTCGTCGAGGATCTTGTGCGCGCCCTGGACGGACACCGGCGTCATCCAGAGGCTGTCGTCCACGTCGACCTTCCGGCCGCGCAGGTTCTGCCACAGCGGATTGGACAGGAACGGCTGCGCCGCCGCCTCGGACTTGCCCTCCCCGTCGCGGTACATGCTGACGAAGATCACATCCGCATCCGCCTCGCCGATGAGTTCGGGGCTGATCGCATTCATGATGCTGCTCGGATCGGCCGGATCGGGTCCCTGGCTCGCGGGCCGGGCCAGGCCGGCATCCTCGAGGACGATGCCGCTGAACGACGTGGTGCGGTAGAGGCGGGCGGTGGGCTCGCCGGCGAAGCGGACCACCGAGACGGTGGGGTTGCCGGCCGTGGCGTTGATCTCGTCGCCGATGGCTTTCGCCCGGGCCTCGTAGTCGGCGATCTTCTGCTCGGCGAGGTCCTCCTTGCCGAGGGCTCGCGCGGCGAGCCGGATGTTGTCCTTCCAGGTCGGTCCGGTGCTCTGGGAGAACACCGTCGGTGCGATGGCGGACAGCTTGTCGTAGTTCTCGCCGTCGCGCACGTCCGCGGACAGGATCAGATCGGGCTGCAGAGCGGCGACCTTCTCGAGACTCGCATCGGACACCGCGCCGACCGACGTCGCGTCCGCGGCGAACTGCTCGCGCGTGTCACCGAGGTAGTCGGGCAGGCCCTCGGTGCGGTAGTCGACGTAACCGACGAGTTCGGATTCGAGGAGCAGCGTCGCATCCGCATAGCTGGTGTCGAGCGCGACGACCCGCAGCGGCGGGGAGTCGAGAGTGGTCGTTCCGCGGAAGTGCTCGACGGTACGGGGGAAGCCCGCGGTGGCCGGGGCCTGCTCGGCCGTCTCGCCGGAGGAGCAGCCGGCGAGCAGCACGGCCGTGAGGGTCGTCGCGAGCGCGGCGATGCCGCGGCGCAGGGGGAGGGGGTGCACGGTGAACCTCGTCTCTCGGGACCTTCATACTTAGGAGACGCTTACCTTATGTCCTGGAGGAAACGGGAGGTGCGGGGGGTGGTGGACGGCCCCCGGGTTGCGTGGGTCACAGACCCCCGTGGGTATGCTCGAGGGCCGAGTACGACACTGAGTAGGACCCGGTGAGCGTGCGGTGGTCGCACCGTCTACGATTCGATCAGCGCAAGCCAGAGAACGTTCGCCTCGCACTGCGAGTCGAGCGCGCAATCAGGAGGATTAGTGACTGCCGTAGCGCCCCAGCCAGTCCCGGAGATAGCTGCAGCGAGGCCGTACCCGCCGCGGCAGGGACCCAAGGGCTCGTTCTTCTACAAGATGATCACGACCACGGATCCCAAGATGCTCGGGATCATGTACATGGTCACCTCGTTCGCGTTCTTCCTCATCGGCGGCGTGATGGCTCTGCTCATCCGCACCGAACTCGCGGTTCCGGGTCTGCAGTTCCTGTCGAACGAGCAGTACAACCAGCTGTTCACCATGCACGGCACGATCATGCTGCTGATGTACGCGACCCCGGTCGTGTTCGCCTTCGCGAACTACATCCTGCCGCTGCAGATCGGCGCCCCCGACGTCGCGTTCCCGCGCCTGAACTCCTTCAGCTACTGGCTGTACCTGTTCGGCGCCACGATCGTGACCGCCGGCTTCATCACCCCCGGTGGTGCGGCCGACTTCGGCTGGACCGCGTACAGCCCGCTCACCAGCGAGCTGCACTCGCCCGGCGTCGGCGGTGACTTCTGGGTCCTCGGCCTCGGTGTGATGGGTCTGGGCACCATCCTCGGTGCGGTCAACTTCATCACCACCGTGGTGTGCCTGCGCGCCCCCGGCATGACCATGTTCCGGATGCCGATCTTCACCTGGAACATCCTCATCACCAGCGTGCTGATCCTCCTGGCGTTCCCGCTGCTGACCGCTGCGTTCTTCGGCCTCTTCGTCGACCGCCACCTCGGTGGGCACATCTTCGACCCCGCCAACGGCGGTGTCATGCTGTGGCAGCACCTGTTCTGGTTCTTCGGTCACCCCGAGGTGTACATCATCGCGCTGCCGTTCTTCGGCATCGTCTCGGAGATCTTCCCGGTCTTCTCCCGCAAGCCGATCTTCGGCTACACCGGCCTGGTCTACGCGACCCTGGCGATCGCGGCGCTCTCCATCGCGGTGTGGGCGCACCACATGTACGCCACCGGCGCCGTGCTGCTGCCGTACTTCTCGTTCATGACGTTCCTGATCGCGGTGCCCACCGGCGTGAAGTTCTTCAACTGGATCGGCACCATGTGGAAGGGCCACCTGACGTTCGAGTCGCCGATGCTGTTCTCGGTCGGCTTCATCGTCACCTTCCTGTTCGGCGGCCTGTCCGGCGTCATCCTCGCCAGCCCGCCGCTCGACTTCCACGTGACGGACTCCTACTTCGTCATCGCGCACTTCCACTACGTGCTCTTCGGCACCATCGTGTTCGCCACCTACGCCGGCATCTACTTCTGGTTCCCGAAGATGACCGGGCGCATGCTCGACGAGCGCCTCGCCAAGTGGCACTTCTGGCTGACCTTCCTCGGCTTCCACACCACGTTCCTGGTGCAGCACTGGCTGGGCAACGAGGGCATGCCGCGCCGCTACGCCGACTACCTGCCCTCGGACGGGTTCACCACCTTGAACATCGTCTCGACCATCGGTGCCTTCGTCCTCGGCGCCTCGACCCTGCCGTTCCTGTGGAACGTGTTCAAGAGCTACCGGTACGGGCAGGTCGTCACGGTCGACGACCCGTGGGGCTACGGCAACTCCCTCGAGTGGGCTACCACCTGCCCGCCGCCGCGGCACAACTTCTACGAGCTGCCGCGCATCCGCTCCGAGCGCCCCGCGTTCGAGCTGCACTACCCGCACATGGTGGACCGCATGCGTGCCGAGGCCCATGTCGGCCCGGGCAGCAACAAGCACAACCATGTGGCGCTGAGCGAGGGTGCCGAAAGGACCCCCGCCGACCGCTGATCCGTACCCCGGATCGACGCCTCCCGAGGCCCCGCCCGTCCCCGACGGGCGGGGCCTCGCGCGTTCTGCCGAGGGGACCCCTGCTCACTCGGCACCCCGTTCACCTGCCACAATGAGTGGGCAAGTGCCGCGACTGACGAAGGATCGGAGACGTAGGTGGCGTCTGACACCGCGATGCTGGTGACTGTGACGGGGCCGGACCATCCCGGCGTGACCTCGGTGCTCTTCGCGGCGCTCACCCGGCACGACGTCGATCTGCTCGACGTCGAGCAGGTCGTGATCCGCGGCCGGCTCACCCTCGGGGTGCTCGTCTCCTGCCCCGCAGATCCCGACGCGCTGCAGGACGAGATCGAGGCCGCCATGGCGACCATCGGCATGCACGCCCAGGTCCAGACCGGTGTCGAGCCGGGTATCGGCTCGTCCGTGTCCACACACGCCCTCGTGGTCCTCGGCAGCCCCGTCAGCGCCCGGGCCCTGCGCTCGGTGGGCCGCGAACTTGCACGGCAGGGCGCCAACATCGACTCCATCCGGGGAATCGCCGACTACCCGGTGACCGGACTCGAACTCATGGTCACCGCCGCCGACCCCGGTTCCGAGGCCGACGCCCGACTGCGGGCCGGGCTGGCCGAGCTGGCCGCCGGCCTCGAGGTCGACATCGCCGTGGAACGCGCCGGTCTCGCCCGTCGCTCGAAGCGGCTGATCGTGTTCGATGTCGACTCCACCCTCGTCCAGGGCGAGGTGATCGAGATGCTTGCCGCACACGCCGGCGTGGAGGACAAGGTCCGCGCTGTCACCGAGGCAGCCATGCGCGGCGAGATCGACTTCACCGAGTCGCTGAACCAGCGGGTCGCCACCCTTGCCGGCTTGCCCGCATCGGTCATCGACGAGGTCGCCGAGAACCTCGAACTCACCCCCGGTGCCCGGACCACCATCCGCACACTGCGGCGTCTCGGGTTCCGCTGCGGCGTCGTCTCCGGGGGCTTCCGCCAGGTCATCGACGGTCTCGCCCACGAACTCGAACTGGATTTCGTCCGGGCCAACACCCTCGAGATCGTCGACGGCAAGCTCACCGGCCGCGTCGTCGGTGAGGTGGTGGACCGGGCCGCCAAGGCGCGCGCCCTGCGGGAGTTCGCCGCCGAGGCCGGCGTGCCGATCGAGCAGACCGTCGCCGTCGGCGACGGCGCCAACGACATCGACATGCTCGGAGCGGCCGGACTCGGCATCGCGTTCAACGCCAAGCCGGCGCTGCGTGAGGTCGCAGACACGGCTCTGTCCCACCCGTACCTGGACGCGGTGCTGTTCGTCCTCGGCGTCACCCGCGACGAGGTCGAGGCCGCAGACCGGGTCGACGGCACCCTGCGCCGCGTGCCCCTCGACACCGGTGCCTGAAACCACCGCACCGCACGGTGCCGATGTCGTGGCTCGCCACGGTGCCGATGTCGTGGCTCGCCCCGGTGCCGATGTCGTGGCTCGCCACGGTGCCGATTTCGTGGCTCTCCACGGTGTCCTCGCCCGGGGCTACGGGCATCGACCCGACCCGGACGACCCGGGGGCGGCGCTCGCGATGCCGATCGTGCTGCACATCTCCAAGCAGGACCCGCCTGCCCGCAGCGCACTCCTCGAGGCCGCTGCGATGGCGACGGTCGCGTTGTGCCTGGATCCGCGCGTCGGGACCGGACCGGAAGGCGAACCGGGACCGTGGCGCGAGCCCTATCTCGCGTGGACCGCCGCACGAATCCGCAAGGTCAGCCGCCGCGCCCGCGGCGCTCAGTGGCGCGCCGCGCAGGAGGTCGACGGAATCACCGTCGAACACCGCGGTGCGCAGGCCCGAGCGCTGGTCCCCGGACCCGTGGGACACCTGGATCCGCGCATCTCGCGGTTGCAGATCGGGGGCACGGACCTGCCACACGACACTCCGGACGATCCGCCCGCCGGCGTTCCGGTGCTGTGGATCGATGCCGCGCTCGACATGACGGTCGGGAAGGCCGCGGCGCAGGTCGGCCACGCCGCGATGCTGTTCGCCGGCGCCCTCGACGCCGAGCATGCCGGCGCCTGGGCCGAATCCGGTTTCGTGTGTGCCGTGCGTGATGCCGACCCCGCCCGGTGGCGGCACCTGACGAAGCGGGTCGCGGACGGCACGGCCGTGGCGGTGCGCGACGCCGGATTCACCGAAGTGGCTCCGGGGTCGGTGACGGTGATCGCCGTCCCGGGCTGATCACTTCGTGATCCGGAACACGAGCAGGGTCGGCCCCGTCAGGGGCAGTGTCGTGCCGGCGGGCAGCGGTGTGAGGTCCGCCGGTTCGCCGTCGACGGAGCTCGAGTCGAAGACACACACCATGTCGCCGCGATACCACTCGGCCCGGCCGAGTGTGACGGCGGCGGGTCCGCCCGCGTGGAGCACGAGCAGACCGCTGCTGTCCGCCAGCGGAACGCCCGCGCGGGTGACCGTGCCCAGCTGCGAGCCGTCCACCCACGCCTGCAGCGTCCGCCGGTCTTCGTCGAGCCAGTCCGCGTCCTGCAGTTCTCGCCCGTCCGCGCCGAACCACACCAGGTCGGGGTACCCGACCTGACGGGCCCGGCCGTCGAAGAAGCGGCCCTGCCGCAGCACCGGGACCACCTTGCGCAGACGCAGCGCCTGCCGCACGAACTCCACCAGGTCCCGGTCCGCGTGCTCCCAGTCGAGGGGCCAGGCGTCGCGGACCGGGACGTCGGCAGGCACACAGTAGGCATTGTTGTTGCCACCCTGGGAGTGCCCGAACTCGTCCCCGGCGAGCAGCATCGGGGTGCCGGTCGACAGCAGCAGGGTCGCGACGAGCGCACGCACGTGCCGGGCGCGGGCAGCCACGACGAGGGGGTCGTCCGTGGGTCCTTCGACGCCGTGGTCGACGGATTCGTTGTTGTCACTGCCGTCACGGCCCTGCTCGCCGTTGGCCTCGTTGTGCTTGCGCCGATAGCTGACGAGGTCGGCCATCGTGAAGCCGTCGTGCGCCGTGACGAAGTTGATCGACATCCACGGTCGGCGGGTGTGCCGGCCGTAGAGGTCCTCCGAGCCCGCGAGCCGGGAGGCGACCTCCCGAATTCCCGCCCCGCGTGCCCAGAAGCGCCGTACCGAGTCGCGGTAGCGGTCGTTCCACTCCGACCACTGGGGACCGATGTTGCCGAGCTGGTAGCCGGGCAGGGTCGCGTCCCAGGGTTCGGCAATCAGTTTGAGCCGGGTGAGGACAGGATCGGTGGTGATCGCGGTGAACACTGCCGCGCGCGCGTCGAAGTCGCCGCCCCGAGGGCGGGCCAGTGCACTGGCGAGGTCGAACCGGAAGCCGTCCACGCCCATTTCCGTCGCCCAGTACCGCAGGCTGTCGCAGATCATCCGCACCGCCACCGGGGAACTGCCGTCGACGGTGTTGCCGCAGCCCGTCAGATCGATGTCGTGGCCGGTGGCATCGAGGAGGTAGTAGCCGGGTGCGTCGAAGCCCCGCCAGGACACGTGCGGGCCGTCCACCGACCATTCGCAGGTGTGGTTGTAGACCACGTCGAGGATCACTTCCAGTCCCGCCTCGTGCAGCGTGTCGACCATCGTCCGGAACTCCGCGATCTCGTTGCCGGGAGTGGTCGCGTAGCCGGGGTGCGGTGCGAAGTACGACGCGGTGGAGTAACCCCAGTGGTTACGCATGCCGCGGACCCGTACTGGTGGCTCGGTGAGGAAGGCGTGCACGGGCAGCAGTTCGACGGCGGTGACACCGAGGCCGACCAGGTGGTCGAGGACGGCGGGCGCCGTCAGCCCCAGATAGGTGCCACGCCACTGTTCGGGGACGTCGGGATGGCGGGCGGTGTAGGAGCCGACGTGCAGTTCGTAGATCACCGTCTGCTCCCACGGCGTGCCCGGCCGGTGGTGCCGGGACCCGGCGGGGGTGTCGGTCACCACCGACAGCGGTGTGTGGCCCAGCGAGTCCACGGTCGACGCCTCACCGAACGGGGTGCGTTCGTAGCCGAGGAGGCGGCTCATGTCGCCGATGTCGCCGGTCAGCTGCCGACCCCACGGGTCGAGCAGCAGCTTGTGCGGGTTGGCGCGGAGCCCGGTCCGGGGCTGCCACGCGCCGTGCACGCGGTATCCGTAGCGCTGGCCCGGGCGGACTCCCGGCACCTCACCGTGCCAGACGCCGTACGTCTTGTCCGGCAGGTCGATGCGGTCCTCGCGACCCGTGTCGTCGATCAGGCAGAGCTGGACGCGGCTGCCGTGGGGTGCGTGCACCGCGAACCGGGTCCCGTCGTCGCCGGGGAAGGCGCCCAGAGGAAAAGGACCGGCGCCGGACCGGGCGACGGCAGGACCCGCCGGCGGCTCGCCGGGTACCGGTGAAGGGTGCGGAGGGGGCGAGGGGTACGACACGGAAGTGATCCTGCCGTGAACCGGGCTCGCGCGTACGCAAAGATGGTCGGCGTGGCCAAACCTGATCCCGATCTGCTCATCGAATTCGACGACGTGCTCGTACGGCGGGGCGGCAACGTCCTCGTCGGTCCCGTGTCCTGGAAGGTGGAACTCGACGAACGTTGGGTGATCCTCGGGCCGAACGGAGCGGGCAAGACGTCGCTGCTGAGGATCGCTGCGGCTGAGACGTTCCCCACATCGGGGACGGCGCACGTGCTGGCGGAGACGTTCGGGAAGACCGACCTGTCCGAGCTGCGACCGCGGATCGGGATGTCGTCGTCGGCGCTGGCGAACCGTGTCCCGTCCGACGAGAAGGTCGTGGACCTGGTGATCTCCGCGGGGTACGGCGTGCTCGGGCGCTGGCGCGAGCGGTACGACGAGGTGGACAGTGCGCGTGCCGTGGAGATGCTCGAGAGCCTCGGCGCCGAGCATCTGGCCGACCGCACCTACGGCACCCTCTCCGAGGGGGAGCGCAAGCGTGTCCTCATTGCCCGCGCGTTGATGACAGACCCGGAACTGCTGTTGCTCGACGAGCCTGCGGCCGGCCTGGATCTCGGGGGGCGTGAGGAACTCGTGGCTCGGCTCGGAGTACTGGCGGCCGATCCGGACGCTCCGGCCATTGTGCTGATCACCCATCACGTGGAGGAGATCCCGCCGGGCTTCACCCACGCGATGCTCCTCAAGGAGGGGCAGGTGGTCGCGCAGGGCCTTCTCGACGACGTGATCACGGGCGAGAACCTCAGCGAGGCGTTCAGTCAGGCGATCGCCCTGGACAAGGTGGACGGCCGGTTCTTCGCCCGCCGCAGGTACCAGCCCGGGCGGCACCGCCGCGCGTAGCGGAGCGGAGCCGTGGCCAGGCGGCACAGCCGCGCGTAGCGGAGCGGAGCCGTGGCCAGGCGGCACAGCCGCGCGTAGCGGGGCGGAGCCGCGGCCGAAAGCACGGCCGCGCGTCGTGGGGTGGCGCCGGCAGGTGGATGAGTCGTGGGTCACGTCATGCCGTAACTTGTGCGTATGGCTATCGAACGTTCGGGAGAACTCGCGGCGGCGGTGCCGCTCAAGGATGCCTCGACGGTGATCCTCGTCCGGGACGGCGACCGTGGCGTCGAGGTGTTCCTGCTGCAGCGCGTGCGCGGCATGGCGTTCGCGGGCGGGATGACGGTGTTCCCCGGAGGCGGCGTCGATCCGTCGGACAGCGCTGCAGCGGTGGCGTGGGCCGGCCCGCCCGTGCAGTGGTGGTCGGAGCGGTTCGGCACATCCGAGAACCTGGCGCAGGCGCTCGTTCTCGCGGCGGTGCGCGAGACGTTCGAGGAGTGCGGTGTCCTTCTCGCCGGGCCGACGTCGGACACCGTGGTGGCGGACACGACCGCGTTCGCTCCGGCACGCAGGCAGCTCGAGGCCCGGGAGTTCACCTTCGGTGAGTTCCTCGAGCGCGAGGGTCTGGTGCTGCGGGCGGACCTGCTGCGGCCGTGGTCGAACTGGATCACGCCGGTCGGGGAGGGCCGTCGTTACGACACCAGGTTCTTCGTGGCGGCGGCCCCGGAGGGGCAGATTGCCGACGGTGACACGAGCGAGGCCGACGCGGTGCGGTGGCAGACTCCACAGGAGGCGATCGCGCACTGGCAGGAGGGTGGAAGTGTGCTGCTGCCCCCGACCTGGAGCCAGTTGACGGCATTGTCGCGGTTCGGTTCGGTCGCGGAGATCCTCGCTGCGGAGCCGCAGATCACGCCGATTCTGCCGACCCTGATCACGGGAGACGAGGAGCTTCGGGTGGAGTTCCCCGAGCAGGACGGCTACTACGAGGCGGGGCCGCATCCGTGGGCCGCCCGGGGTGCCAACTAGCCTGTGCCTCATGGCTGAATTCGTGACGCTCGAGGTCTCCGACGGTATCGGCACCATCCGGCTCGACCGGCCGCCGATGAACGCACTCAACCGGCAGGTTCAGGAGGAGATCCGGGCCGCTGCTCGCGAGGCGACCGTGAACTCCGACGTCAAGGCCGTGATCGTCTACGGCGGGGAGAAGGTGTTCGCTGCCGGCGCGGACATCAAGGAGATGGCGGAGCTGAGCTACGTGCAGATGAGCGAGATCATCGCGGACCTGCAGTCGGCGCTCGGGTCGGTGGCGGACATACCGAAGCCCACGGTCGCTGCGATCACCGGCTATGCGCTGGGCGGCGGTCTCGAGCTCGCGCTGGGTGCGGATCGGCGGATCGCCGGCGACAACGCGAAGGTCGGAGTGCCGGAGATCCTGCTCGGCATCATCCCGGGCGGCGGCGGAACCCAGCGCCTGGCTCGCCTGATCGGCCCGTCGAAGGCCAAGGATCTCGTGTTCACGGGCCGTTTCGTCGCGGCAGACGAGGCTCTGCAGATGGGGCTGGTCGACGAGGTCGTCGCCCCGGACGAGGTATATGCCGCGGCGCGCACGTGGGCATCGCAGTTCACCCGGGGCGCCACCCGCGCGCTGGCGGCGGCGAAGGCAGCGATCGATCAGGGGCTCGATACCGACCTGGACACGGGCCTGAAGATCGAGCAGCACGTCTTCGCGGGCCTGTTCGCCACGAAGGACCGCACGATCGGCATGGAGTCGTTCGTGGCCAACGGTCCGGGAAAGGCGGAGTTCGTGGGGGAGTAGGCACCCCGGAACTGGAACTTGTTCACAGCTTACCGATGGGTAGGATGCCCTTCATGACTGCAAGCAGGACCGACGGGGTCGACCCCGCGCCGAACCCGCACGCCACTGCCGAGGAGGTTGCGGCCGCCCTTCAGGACACCAAGCTCGCGCAGGTGCTCTACCACGACTGGGAGGCCGAGACCTACGACGAGAAGTGGTCGATCTCCTACGACGAGCGCTGCATCGACTACGCGAAGGGCCGTTTCGATGCGGCCGCGGGCGAGCAGCCCCTCCCGTACGGGCGGGCCCTCGAACTCGGTTGCGGCACCGGTTTCTTCCTGCTGAACCTCATGCAGGCCGGAGTCGCGCGGACCGGCTCGGTCACCGACCTGTCGCCCGGCATGGTCAAGGTGGCGCTGCGCAACGCCGAACATCTCGGTCTCGAGGTGGACGGCCGGGTGGCCGACGCCGAGACGATCCCGTACGACGACGACACCTTCGACCTCGTCGTCGGGCACGCGGTGCTGCACCACATCCCGGACGTCGAGCAGTCGTTGCGCGAAGTGCTGCGGGTGCTGAAGCCGGGTGGCCGGTTCGTGTTCGCCGGTGAGCCCAGCACGGTCGGAAACTTCTACGCGCGCTGGCTCGGCCGGCTCACGTGGGAGGCCACCACCACCGTCACCAAGCTGCCGTTCCTGCGGGACTGGCGGCGGCCGCAGGCCGAACTCGACGAATCCTCGCGCGCCGCGGCGCTCGAGGCAGTCGTCGATCTGCACACCTTCGACCCGTCGGACCTGGAACGGATGGCGGCCTCGGCCGGCGCGGTGCAGGTGAAGGCCAGCAGCGAGGAGTTCGCGGCCGCGCTGCTGGGCTGGCCGGTCCGCACCTTCGAGGCCGCGGTGCCCGCGGAGAAGCTGGGCTGGGGCTGGGCGCGCTTCGCGTTCGGTGGGTGGCGGACGCTCAGCTGGGTGGACGAGAAGGTCCTCCGGCACGTCGTCCCGCGCAGCTTCTTCTACAACGTCATGATCACCGGCGTGAAGCCGTAGGGTGGGTTACGCGTTCACCCTCGCCGACGTCGCGTACCTGCGTTCGGCGCAGGGGGCGGCCGATCTCGCGGAGGTGGCCGCCCGGGAGCTGTCCACGCGCACGCGCCTGGCCGACATCGGCTGGGCGCGTACGCGTTTCGGCGACCGGGCCGCTCCGCTGATCGAGACGGTGCTGGTGCGCCGCAAGGCGGTCGCGAAGCTGCCCGCCGCGGGCGGTTGGCTGTCGACCGACGACGCTCTGCAACAGGCGACGCCGGCGCCCGTCGCCGCGCACCGGGCACGCCGGCTCTCCGGTCGGCGGGTCCACGACGTGACGTGCTCGATCGGGGCGGAACTCGCGGCCCTGACCGGGGTCGCCGAGATGGTGGTCGGCAGCGACCTCGACCCGGTTCGTCTCGCGATGGCCGAGCACAACGTTCCCGGAGTGGCGCTGGTCCGTGCCGACGCGCTGCGGCCGGTCACCCGTGGTACCACCGTGATCGCCGATCCGGCCCGTCGTTCCGAGGGCCGGCGCACCCACGATCCGGCAGCACTGATGCCGCCACTGCCCGACCTGCTCGACGCCTATGCCGGGCGCGACCTGGCCGTCAAGTGTGCCCCGGGGCTGGATTTCGATGCGCTGGACTGGCCGGGGGAGGTCGAGGTGGTCTCGCTCGACGGGGGTGTCCGTGAGGCGTGCCTGTACTCCCCGGGTCTCGCGGCGCCGGGTGTGCGGCGACGGGCGAGCGTGTTGCGTTCGGACGGTGCCGGGTTCGAGATCACCGACGCGCAGCCGGACGAGCTGCCCGAGAGGGAACCGGGAGAGTGGATCGTCGATCCGGACGGGGCGATCGTGCGTGCGGGACTGGTGCGGCACTACGCGGCGGCACACGGTCTGTGGCAACTCGATCCGCGCATCGCGTATCTCACCGGCGACGCACTCCCCGCGGGACTGCGTGGATTTCGCATCCTCGACCGGTTGAAGTACTCGGAAAAGTCTCTGCGGCAAACCCTTTCGTCGATGGGCTGCGGGGTGGCGGAGATCCTCGTTCGGGGGGTCGACGTCGATCCGGCGGTGCTCCGGCCGCGGCTCAAGCTCCGCGGTTCGCGGTCGCTGAGCGTCGTGCTGACGCGGATCGGCCGCACCCCGACGGCATTCGTCTGCGAGCCCAGTCGCTGAGCGTGCCGGGCCCGATCCCGTGCGACCATTGATATGCAAGCAAACACTTGCGTATCATGGGTGGTGTGGTCGACGTCTTCAAAGCGCTGGCGGATCCGACCCGCCGGGCCATCCTCGACGAGCTCGTCGAGCGGGACGGCCAGACGCTGTTCGAGCTGTGCACCCGGCTGATCTCGCGGCACGGCCTGGGTTCGTCCCGGCAGGCGATCTCGCAGCACCTGGCAATCCTCGAGGAGGCCGGTCTGGTCCGGACCCGCCGCGAGGGGCGGTCGAAGTTCCACCACGTGGACGTTGCACCACTGCACGGCCTCGCCGACCGATGGACGGTCGCGCAGCGAAAGGAGTCGCAGTGAAGGTCACCCTCACCAGTGTGTTGGTCGACGACCAGGACAAGGCGCTCGCCTTCTACACCGAAGTCCTGGGCTTCGTGAAGAAGACCGAGGTCCCCCTGGGCGAGGCGCGGTGGCTCACCGTCGTCTCGCCGCAGCAACCGGACGGGCCGGAGGTGGTGCTCGAACCCGACGGGCATCCCGCCGTCCGCCCCTTCAAGGAGGCCCTCGTCGCCGACGGCATCCCGTTCACCTCGTTCGCGGTCGACGACGTGCACGCCGAGTACGAGCGGCTGCGCGGCCTCGGGGTGCGGTTCACCCAGGAGCCCCTCGAGATGGGCGGTGTCACCACCGCCGTATTCGACGACACCTGCGGCAATCTCATCCAGATCGCCGGCTGACCCGAATCGCCGCGCGCGGCGATTCGGGTCAGCGGAGCACGTACACCTCGCCCGGCAGGGTCGTCGTGACGAACTCACCGGACGGCCCGACCGCGGTGCCGACCGAGAAGCCGGCCGCGCCGGGCAGGGTTTCCGCGTCGAGCGTCTCCCCGCTCGCGGCGTCGAACACGAGCGCGGCCAACCCGTCGTCGGCGCGGGCCACCGTGTACCCGAGGCCGTCGGCGGTCAGGGCCGGCACCCCCAACTGGCGCACGTCGTCGCGGCGCCACACGATTTCGGCGGCCTCGCCGGTGTCGCGCAGCGCGACCAGGTCCCCGGTCCGGCCCCCCGGCGCGAGGACCAGCAGTCCCTCGGCGGACACCGCGGGGCCGGCGGAGGCCACGTACCCGAGGCCGTGACTCCACCGGGGTGCCCCGGTCCCGGCGTCGAGTGCCCACAGGGCCCCCTCGCCGTCGTGCACGTACACCGTTGCGCCGTCCGCGGACAGCACGGGACTGGTGGCCGCGCCGCCCGGCAGTTCCGTCTGCGACCATTCCTCGACCACGCGCGCATCGTCGCCGCCGGTGTAGCGCATCGACACGACGGCGGCCCGATCGGCGCCGGGCCGCCACAGGGTCACCAGAATCCGGCCGGTACCGAGATCGACCGCCGGGGTGGTGGCCACCGGGCAGTCCTCCGATCCGCCGAAGCAGGCGACCAGACCGTGGTCGTTCGGCAATCGAGGCACGTTCGTCCCGTCCGTCGCCGCGGGCGTGGGCACGAGGTCGAAGATCGGCGCCGCGTGCTTGCCGGTCTGTGGGTCGAGAACGTTGACCTGCCCGAAATGTGTGACGAACAACAGGTTTCCGTCACCGGTGAACTGTGCGGTTCCCGGCGTGCCGCTCACCGGAATGCGCCAGCGCCGCTGGCCGTGCTCGTTGAACGACACCATCGCGCCCTCTTCGCCGACGTAGATGTTGGCCATACCGTCGACGGCGGGAGTCACCCCGGCGACCCCCGGCGCAAGGCGGGTGCACCACCGCTTGCGGCCGGTGTCGATCTGGAACGAGACGAGGTTGCAGCCCACGGTGGTCGCGCCCGTGACGAAGATCTGCCCGTTGGCGGCGACGCTCGCAGGGGAGGTGACGGCGCCGCCGAGCGGGCGCGACCACGCGGGCGCGACGTCGCGCAGCCCGTCGGCCTGCGCGGTGCTGCTGTTGCGGGCGTCGGCGTACCGCCCCGGCCACGCCCCGGCGGCGAAGACGTCGACCGGGCCGCTGCTGCTGCCGCATCCGGTCAGCACCAATGCCGCCGAGGTCGTCAGCATCACCGTCCGCAGGGCAGCCCGCATCACTCATCTCCTCGCCGTGGCTCGAATGACCCGATGTGCCACACTATCGGGCCGGGTGGCGCACTCCGCGCACGAGGCGGACCGTACGCTGGCAACCATGACGAGCATGTGGGGCGCACCGTTGCGCACGAGGTGGCGCGGTTCCCGGCGGCGGGACCCGGACCAGGCCCGATTCCTCACCGTCGCCTCGCTGCGATGGGTGCTGGCGCACAAGGCGTACACGCCGTGGTACCTGGTGCGATACTACCGTCTGGCCAAGTTCAGGCTCGCGAACCCGCACGTCGTCCTGCGGGGCATGGTGTTCCTCGGCAAGAACGTCGAGATCCACTCCACCCCGGAGCTGTCCAGGCTCGAGATCGGGCGGTGGGTGCACATCGGCGACGGCAACGCCATCCGCTGCCACGAGGGGTCGCTCCGCATCGGAGACAAGGTGGTCTTCGGCAAGGACAACGTCGTCAACACCTACCTCGACATCGAGATCGGCGCCTCGACGCTCGTCGCCGACTGGTGTTACATCTGCGACTTCGACCATCGCACCGAGGACATCACCTATCCGATCAAGGACCAGGGGATCGTCAAGGGCCCGGTGCGGATCGGACCCGACACCTGGATCGCGACGAAGGTCACGGTACTGCGCGGCACCCGCACCGGACGCGGCTGCGTCCTCGGTGCGCACGCGGTGGTCAAGGGCGACATCCCGGACTACAGCATCGCGGTCGGAGCGCCGGCCAAGGTGGTCAGGAACCGTCGCACGGACTGGGAGTCCGGGGCCGCCGACCGCGCCGCCTACGTCGCCGCGCTCGAGGACATCGCGCGCAAGAAGGCCGGCCGCGAACCGGCAGCGGAACCCGGATCCTGATCAGGGGTCCTGCGATGGACTACGCCGACTACCGCCACTACGACGCCGTGGGGCTCGCCGAGCTCGTCGCCGGTCGTGAGGTCACGCCACGCGAACTGCTCGACGCGGCCCTCGCCCGCCTCGAGGCAGTGGAACCGACGCTGAACACCGTCGTACGCCGGCTCGACGAGCAGGCGCGCCGCCGGGCCGACGAGCCGCTCGAGGGCCCGTTCGCGGGTGTTCCGTTCCTGGTCAAGGATCTGCTCCAGGACATCGCCGGGTTACCGACCGGCAGTGGGAGCCGGTCCCTGGCGACCCTGCCCGCCGCGCGCAACGCGGTGGTGGTCGATCGTTGGCTGAGTGCGGGACTCGTCGTGTTCGGTAAGACGAACACCCCGGAGTTCGGGACGAAGGGGGTCACCGAGCCCGTGGCGAACGGCCCGACCCGTAATCCGTGGAATCCCGCGCACACCCCGGGTGGGTCCTCCGGCGGATCGGCGGCGGCAGTCGCCGCCGGCGTGGTCCCGGCGGCCGGCGCGAACGACGGTGGCGGCTCGATCCGCATCCCTGCTGCCTGTTGCGGTCTGGTCGGCCTGAAGCCGGGCCGGGGCCTGGTGCCGAGCGGTCCCGCGGTGGACGAGGACCGGCACGGGGCGGTCAGCAACGGAGTCGTCACCCGGACGGTGCGCGACGCGGCGGTCATGCTCGACGTGCTGGCCGGCGCCGACCCGAACGGACCCTATCTCCCGGCGGTATCGCCGGAGTCGTATGCCTCCGCGGCGAGCGTCCCCCCGCGGGCGCTGCGCATCGGATTCGCGACGGAGTCCCCGATCGGCACGGGGGTCGATCCGGAGGCCGTCGCGGCGGTCGAAGACGCCGCGACGCTGCTCGACGAGCTGGGCCACGTCGTCGAGCCCGCCGCGACGGGAATCGACGAGCGACGGCTGTCCACCGACTGGCTGACGATGTGGTTCGCCTGGCTCGCCGCCGACGTCCGGCAGGCGCGCCGGAGCACCGGGTGTGCGCCCGAGGCGTTCGAGCCGGACACGCGGTTCCTCGCCGCGCTCGGCGACTCCGTCCGGCCGTCGGACTATCTTGCGTCGCTGCGCCGGTGGAACGGGTACACGCAGCAGCTCGGCGCGTTCCACGAGCGGTACGACCTGCTGCTCACTCCGACCCTGGCGTATCCGCCGGCGCGCGTGGGGGAACTGGCCACACCGCCCGCGCTGCAGCGCGCCGCGCGCCTGATCGTGACGGCACGGCTCGGCCGTGCGGCGCGGTGGGCGGGGTTGATGGACCGCATCGTCGACGAGAACCTGGCCCGGACGCCGTACACCCAGCTCGCGAACATCACCGGGCGCCCGGCGATTTCGGTGCCACTGCACTGGACCGCGGCGGGATTGCCGCTGGGCGTGCAGTTTCTCGGGCCCTTGGGCTCGGAGGGACTGCTGCTCTCGCTCGCGGGTCAGCTCGAACAGGCCCGCCCCTGGGCGCACCGCGAACCCCCGCTGCTGCCGGCCCGGTGAGACGGGCCGGCGCTACCGGTCGGGGAGGGGGCGCTGGGGAATCGTCGGCCGTGAAAGCGGTTGGCGCACACGTCGTTTCGCTTCCGCGTACACCTGGGCGGTCTCGGCGGCCACCAACCGCCAGTCGAAGTCCTCCGTGAGACGCTCGCGCGCCGCCCGCGCCCGCATCTGGGCGGCCGCGGGATCGTCGAGGGTCCGCCGGACCGCCGATGCCAGCCCGGCGACGTCACCGGGGGCGAACGCGAGTCCGGTCTCGCCGTCGACCACCGCCTCCCCGAGGCCGCCCGCGGTCGATGCGACGAGCGGTGTCCCGGCGGCCGCGGCCTCGAGCGCGATGATCCCGAACGGCTCGTAGCGACTCGGCAGCACGATCGCGTCGGCGCGGTGCAGCCGGCCGAGCAACTCGGTGCGGTCGAGGTTGCCGACGAACGTCACCGACCGCGCGACGCGGTGCACACGCGCCTGCTCGCGCAGCCACTCGAACTGGGTGCCCTCCCCGGCGACGACGAGCGTGGTTCCGGGGTGCGTGCGCCGGATCCGGGGCAGGGCGGCGATCGCATCCTGCACCCCCTTCTCGTACTCGAGCCGGCCGACGAACAGCAGTTGCGGCGGCCCGGAGCGCGGCGCCCGCTCCCGGTAGGACCAGGCGGTGACGTCGATTCCGTTGCGGATCACCGTCGCCGGCGGCAGCTCCGGTCCGTAGAGCGCGACGACCTCCTCGTTCATCGAGGCCGAACACGTGATGAGCCGATCGGACTCGTTGGCGAGCCACCATTCGATCGAGTGCACCTGCCGGTTCATGCGGCTCGACAGCCAGCCGCTGTGCCGGCCCGCTTCGCTCGCATGCAGGGTGGACACGAGCGGCACGTCGAAGTACTCGGCGAGCGCCACGGCCGGGTGTGCGACGAGCCAGTCGTGCGCGTGCACCACATCCGGGTACCAGCCGTCGCCGATTCCGCCCTTGGTCAGATTCAGGCCCGCCCGCACCATGGCATGGCCCATCGCGAGCGTCCAGGGCAGCATGTCCTCGCCGAACTCGAAGTGCGGCGGATCCTCGGCGACGGCCACGACGAGCACCCCCTCGGCGATGTGGCCGATCGTGGGATGGGTACCGGCATCCGTGCCGGACGGCCGGCGCGAGAGCACGACCACCTCGTGCCCGGCGGCGGCGAGTTCGGTGGCGAGGTGGTGCACGTGCCGGCCCAGGCCGCCCACGACGACCGGCGGGTACTCCCAGGAGACGATCAGTACCTTCACGACGGGGCTCCCATCCGATCGGGCAGGCGGCGGGCATCGAGCCCGGGAAACAGATTGTCCGCTCGGTTCCAGCCGGCGGCCAGCCGCGCCGCCGTCTCGTCGCGGCCGGCGGCGACCGCCGCGGCGATCTCCCGCAACGCGTGGGCATGCTTGTGGGCCCGGTCCCGCGCGTAGCCGGCGGCGGTGTCCTTGCTGACCATGAACGCCCAGTCGCTCGACACCGTCAGCAGCGCCTCGCGCAGCATCTGGTCGTGGACCCGGTTGCGCAGCGCGAGGCCCCGGGACCCGGCGCGGACCTTGTCGAGGGTGTCGAGGGTGGTGCGCACGACCTCCTCGTCGAGCTGGACGAGATCGCGTACCTGCTCGCCGGCCCACACCCGCCAGTCCTTCCCGGATCCCCACGAGCTGTCGGGCAGTTCGACGGGGGCGCCCACGTACCCGCGGTCGCGTGCGTCGGCCAGGGTGCCCACCTCGATGCCCGCCGCCGGCAGTGCCCGCAGCAGTCGTTCCAGGAACAGGGGGCCCTCGTGCCACCAGTGGCCGAACAGTTCGGTGTCGAACGCGGCAACCACCAGGGCGTCGCGCCCGATGCGCTCGGACTCGCGGCGCAGTCGCCGGCGGATCGTGTCGACGAAGTCGGCCACGTGCCGGTCGACGGCCGCGGACGCCAGGTCGGGGTCGTAGGGTGCCTTGTCCTGGGGGGCGACGGTCCGCCCGGTGACCCGGGCGGGCTTGAGCCCGGTGTCGTGGCAGTAGGTGTGGAAGTCGCGGTAGGCGGCATGGCCCGGATAACCGGACTTCGGCGACCACACCCGGTAGGACACCTGCAGGTCCCGGCCGAAGGCGACGACGTCGGAGTCCCACACGGTCCGCCCGAGAGACGTGTCACCGCGCAGCGCGGGACCGTCCACCATGAAGTGCCCGACCCCGGCGGCGGCGTATCCGGTCTCCATGCCGGGGGTGAAGGCGCACTCGGGAGCCCAGATTCCCGGCGGCGTGTGCGCCCAGCGTGCGTGCGCGTCGGCCAGGCCCTCGGCGAGGGAGAATGCCCGCAGCCGAGGGTCGAGCAGCGGCTGGAACGGGTGGGCCAGAGGCCCGCCGAGCAACTCGACCGCGTCGGCGTCGAGGAGTTCGCGGAACACCGGCGATCCGCCGTGGCGCCAACGGGTTTCGAACTGTTCGAGGGCGGCGGTCGCCTGCCGGTGCTCACGGGCCCCGAGCGCGCGGTAGGACGGCTCCCGCATGCCCGCGGCCTCGTGGGCCCGCAACTGCCAGTTGCCCAGCCAGTGGTGCATGCCGGTCAGGCAGTGCGGATCGTCGAGCTGCGCGGCCAGCACGGGTGTCACCCCGAGGGTGACCAGGTGTGTGCGGCCCTCGGCGGCGAGCCGGCGCAGAACATCGGTCACCGGGAGATACGTTGCGGCCCAAGACTGGTAGAGCCATTCCTCGCCGACCGGCCAGCGACCGTGGTGGGCGAGCCACGGCAGGTGCGAGTGCAGCACGAGCGCGAACAGTCCCGGTTCCCGCCGGGGGGCGGGAGTGGTCACCGCGCCGGATCCTTCACCGCGATCGCGACGAGATCGAGACTGGCGTCGATGTTCTCGGGCGCGAGAAGGAAGTCGTCGACTGTCACCGCGGCGACGTCCGCGGTCAGGTCCGCGGGCCAGGGCTCGCCGGCGAGAGCGCGCTCGATCTGGGCGTCGATGAAGGAGCCGCCGTGCTTGGCGTCGAGGGCGCGCAGCACGGGCCCGTGGTGCACCCCGGTGGTGAGCGCGACGCGGAAGCCGGCTCCCTCGAGGAGTTCGTTGAGTTCGGCGGCGTTCAGTTCCCGGGTGTGGAACGGGTTGAGCGGGGTGTCGCGGCCGGGGGAGAACGTGATGCGGTTGGGGGTGCTGATGAGCAGTTCGCCGCCGTCCCGGAGCACCCGGTGGCATTCGCGCAGGAACCCGGACTGGTCCCACAGGTGCTCGATGACCTGGAAGTTGACCACGACGTCCACGGACGCGTCGGCGAGCGGCAGCTCGACGAGGTTGGCGTGCCGCATGTCCACGCGCGGGTACCGGGCACGCACGTGCGCGACGGCACTCTCGTCGTAGTCGAGCCCGACGACGGCGGTCGCGACATCCGCGATCATGTCGGCGCCGTAGCCCTCGCCGGCGCCCGCCTCGAGCACGGTGCGGCCCGCACACCGGGGGAGCAGGTCGCGGTAGACCACCTCGTGGCGGCGGAACCAGTAGTTCTCCTCCGCGATGCCGGGAACGGTGCGTTCACCGGTGAGGGGCAGTCGAGGGGCGTCGCCGGCGGGGACGGTGGATTCGCTCACCGCCCAGACATTAGCCCCACCTTTGTCGACCTCGTCGTCGGTGGTCCAGATCACAGCCGTGCGGCTCCCTTCGTGTGGTTATGGTGAACGAGGTTCCCATCCAAGTTACCAGCGGGTAACTTAGCGTAAGGTAATCTATCGCACACCCCCGTGCGAAGCACGAGAGCTCGGTCAAGGCGTTGCGCCTCGCCGATCCAAGGAAGTCATACACAGGAGGTCGACGTAGACCCATGACGAACATCGTCGTTTTGATCAAGCAGGTCCCCGACACGTGGTCCGAGCGCAAGCTCAGCGACGGCGACTTCACGCTCGATCGCGAGGCCGCCGACGCGGTGCTCGACGAGATCAACGAGCGCGCCGTCGAGGAAGCCCTGCTCATCAAGGAGCGCGACGGCGGGGAGGTCACCGTGCTCACCGCCGGTCCGGACCGCGCCACCGACGCGATCCGCAAGGCGCTGTCCATGGGTGCCGACAAGGCAATCCACCTCAACGACCCGGCCATCCACGGCTCGGACTCGATCCAGACCGCGTACGCGCTCGCGGCGGCTCTCGGCCAGATCGAGGGCGTCGACCTGGTCATCGCCGGCAACGAGGCCACCGACGGCCGGATGGGTGCCGTGCCGGCGATCATCGCCGAGTACCTCGGCCTGCCGCAGCTGACCCACATGCGCAAGCTCAACGTCGCCGACGGCAAGGTCAGCGGCGAGCGCGAGACCGACGAGGGTGTCTTCACCCTCGAGGCCACGCTCCCGGCCATCGTCTCGGTCACCGAGAAGATCAACGAGCCCCGCTTCCCGTCCTTCAAGGGCATCATGGCCGCGAAGAAGAAGGAAGTTCAGGCCCTCACTCTCGCCGACATCGGGCTCGATCCCGAGATCTTCGGCGTGTCCAACGCCGGCAGCACCGTCACCGGTGTCAGCCCGAAGCCCCCGCGTACCGCTGGTGAGCGCGTCGCGGACGAGGGTGACGGCGGCAGCAAGATCGCCGCGTACCTCGTCGGCCAGAAGATCATCTGATCGCACCCACGCGACACAGCAGACATACCAAGGGAGAGAAAGAGCAATGGCAGAAGTACTCGTGCTCGTCGAGCACGCCGAGGGTGCGCTGAAGAAGGTCAGCACCGAGCTGATCACCGCCGCCCGTGCACTGGGTGAGCCCGCCGCGGTCGTGACCGGCCCGGCCGGCACCGCCGACAAGCTGCAGGACGCGCTCGCCGCCGCCGGCGCCGCCAAGGTCTACGCCGCCGAGTCCGACGACATCGACGGCTACCTGGTGACCCCGAAGGTCGACGTGCTGGCCTCGCTCGTGGAGTCCGCCAGCCCCGCCGCGGTGATCACCGCCGCCAGCGTCGAGGGCAAGGAGGTGTCGGGCCGCCTCGCCGCACGCATCGGTTCCGGCCTGCTCTGCGATGTCATCGACGTCAAGTCCGACGGTTCGGCCGTGCACTCGATCTTCGGTGGCGCGTACACCGTCGACGCCAAGGCCAACGGTGAGGTGCCGGTCGTCTCCGTGCGCCCCGGTGCCGTCGAGGCCCAGCCGCAGGCCGGTGCCGCCGAGCGGGTGGACGTCGAGGTTCCGGCGCAGGAGGAGAACGCGGTCAAGGTCACCGCGCGCAACCCGATCGTGGGTGGCGACCGTCCGGAGCTGACCGAGGCGTCGATCGTCGTCTCCGGCGGCCGCGGCGTCGGCAGCGCCGACAAGTTCACCGTCGTCGAGGAGCTTGCCGACTCGCTCGGTGCGGCCGTCGGTGCCTCCCGCGCCGCCGTCGACTCCGGCTACTACCCGGGCCAGTTCCAGGTCGGTCAGACCGGCAAGACCGTCTCGCCGCAGCTGTACGTGGCGCTGGGCATCTCCGGCGCCATCCAGCACCGGGCCGGCATGCAGACGTCGAAGACGATCGTCGCGGTCAACAAGGACGAAGAGGCCCCGATCTTCGAGATCGCGGACTACGGCGTCGTGGGCGATCTGTTCAACGTCGCTCCGCAGCTGACCGAGGAGATCAAGAAGCACAAGGGCTGAGTCCCGAGGTCCTGCCGCGGCCCCGCACCCGTCCGGGTGCGGGGCCGCGTGCGTGCCGGGGCATGTTCACCGGACGTGCACGGAGGCGACACCGTGCCGCCCCTGCCGCGACGTACCGGCTCGATACACATTGCGCCATGACCACTTTGCTGGCGCCGGCCCGGGACCCGCGGCCGGAGGCGATGCTGTCGGGGCCGCGCTATTCCCTTCTCGTGTCCGCCGACCGGGAACACCGCGAGGCCGCCCAGCGGCTGCGTTACCGGGTCTTCGCCGCAGAACCCGGGTTCCGTCTTCCCGCAGGCATGGCGCCGGGCATCGACGCCGACCGTTTCGACGAGTACTGCGACCACCTGCTGGTGCGCGAGAACCACACCGGCGCGGTGGTGGGCTGCTACCGGATGCTGCCGCCGGACGCCGCCCGCGCCGCCGGGGGCTACTACACCGCCACCGAATTCGATCTCACCGCCCTCGATCCCGACGGTTTGCGGGCGGTGGAGATGGGACGCGCCTGCGTCGACCCCGCCCACCGTTCCGGCTCGGTCCTGTCGCTGATGTGGGCCGGGATCCTGCGCTACCTGCAACTCACCGGGCACAACTGGGTGATGGGGTGCGTGTCGGTGCCGATACGCACCCACCCCGCCGACGTGCCCGGCGCCAACGTACGGGCGGTGCGCGACGTGCTGCTGGCCCGGCACGCGGTCGAAGCGGACCGGCGGGTGCTCCCCCGGAAACCCGTCGTCGTCGACGGCCGCGCCCTCGAGGACATCCCCCCGCCCGC
Organism: Rhodococcus sp. DMF-1; assembly: GCF_021441945.1. Taxonomy (NCBI): domain Bacteria; kingdom Bacillati; phylum Actinomycetota; class Actinomycetes; order Mycobacteriales; family Nocardiaceae; genus Rhodococcus; species Rhodococcus sp. DMF-1. The sequence goes on along the minus strand of NZ_CP090442.1, from coordinate 2,284,179 downwards.
CCGGCCGGTGCTGCCGCCGCTGCTGCGCGGATATCTGCGGCTCGGTGCCCGCATCTGTGGCGAGCCCGCCCACGACCCCGACTTCGGCGTGGCCGACTTCGTGGCGCTGCAGAGCCTCGCCGGTGCCGACGCGCGCTACCTCGACCGGCTGCGGACCGCCGCCGAGAACGCCGAGGCGGCCGCGGGAGCACGGGCGTGAACGCCGCCGGAGGGCGGCCGTGAACACGCGCGCCCACGCCTGGATGCCGGCCAGTCCCTGCGGCGCGGGCTGCCTCCCGGCCGATGCGGGACGCGTGAATTTCGTCACGGCCGCGGGCCGGTGGATGCTCGTCGTGGCGGTGCTGACGACCGCCCCGTTCCTGACGGCCGGCCGGCTCCTGCCCCGCTCCGGGCGCCTCGCCGCCCAGCGGGCGTTCGCCCACGTGCTGCTGCGGTGTGCCGGGCTGCGGCTGACGGTGACCGACCTGCGGGGCCGGGACGAGGAGGGCGGGGGCGTGCTCGTCGTCGCCCCGCACGTGTCCTGGACCGACGTGCTCGTCCTCACCGCCGTCGCGCCCGCGGGGTTCGTCGCCCGCAGCGACCTGCTGGAGTGGGGACTGCTCGGCGCGCTGGCCCGGCGGATGCGGGTCATTCCCATCGCGCGCGAACGCCTGCGCGAGCTACCCGTCGTGGTCGCACGAATCCGCGACCGACTCGCGGCGGGGGAGACGGTCGCGGCGTTCCCGGAGGGCACCACGTGGTGCGGCAGGGCGTACGGCGGATTCCGTCCGGCGCTGTTCCAGGCCGCGATCGACGCCCAGCGCCCGGTGCAACCGGTCGGGCTCCGGTACGCCGACGCCGCCGGGACGATCGCCACCAGCCCGGCGTTCGTCGGCGACGAGACGATCGGCGCCTCGTTGCGGCGGCTGCTGCGGCACCGGGGCGTCGTGGTGGAAGTGGTGCTCGCCCCGCTCGAGCGGCCCGGCTCCGATCGCCGCGACCTCGCCGCGCGGTGCGAACGGTCCGTGCGGCGGAACGACGACGGAGCCGAACTCGCCAGGCTCGGCCGCGCCGTCCACGACACCGCCGGCCGGGAGGAACTCCGGGCCGGACGGTGAGGGCGGCGGGCGCGGAGCCCGACCCGCTATCCTGGTCCGGTCATGACCTCGAACCCCGCCGGAGCCTCCGGCACCTCGAAGACCGTCTACCTCGATCACGCCGCGACCACGCCGATGCTGCCCGCGGCCGTGTCGGCGATGACGGAGGTCTTCGCGACGGTCGGCAACGCGTCCTCCCTGCACGGGTCGGGACGCGCGGCGCGCCGCCGCGTCGAGGAGGCCCGGGAGTCCGTCGCCGCGGACCTCGGCGCCCGTCCCTCGGAGGTCGTCTTCACCTCGGGGGGCACGGAGGGCGACAACCTCGCGGTCAAGGGCATCTACTGGGCGCGCCGCGACGCCGATCCGCGCCGTCGCCGGGTGATCGCGAGCGCCGTCGAGCATCACGCGGTGCTCGATGCCGTCGAATGGCTCGTCGCCCACGAGGATGCCGAGGTCACCTGGCTGCCCGTCGAGGCCGACGGGCGGGTCGAGCCGGATGCGCTGCGCCGGGCCCTGGCGGAGCACTCCGACGAGACGGCCCTCGTGTCGGTGATGTGGGCCAACAACGAGGTGGGCACCGTGATGCCCGTCGCCGAACTCGCCGCCGTCGCCGCCGAGTACGGGGTGCCGATGCACAGCGACGCCGTGCAGGCGGTGGGTCATCTGCCGGTGGACTTCGCCGCGAGCGGGCTCGCCGCCATGACGATCGCCGCGCACAAGTTCGGTGGTCCCCAGGGGGTCGGTGCCCTGCTGCTGGGCCGCCAGGTGCCGTGCGTGCCGCTGACGCACGGCGGAGGGCACGAGCGCGACGTCCGGTCGGGAACGCACGACACGGCCGGGATCGCCGGCATGGCCGCGGCGCTGCGCGAGGCGACGGCCCAACTCGGCGAACGCGCCGCCGTCCTCACGGCGCTGCGTGACGAGCTGATCGCCGGCGTGACGGGCGTGGTACCGGACGCGATCCTCAACGGCCCGCGCGGTGCGGACCGCCTGCCCGGCAACGCACACTTCACCTTCCCCGGCTGCGAGGGCGATTCGCTGCTCATGCTGCTGGATGCGGCCGGGATCGAGTGCTCGACCGGTTCGGCCTGCACCGCCGGCGTGGCCAGGCCCAGCCACGTGCTCGTCGCGATGGGTGCGGACCCCCGCACGGCCCGCGGGTCGTTGCGATTCTCCTTGGGCCACACGTCGACTCGCGCCGACGTGGAGGCCCTCGTGGCGGCACTGCCGCAGGTGGTGGGACGGGCGCGGGCCGCCGGACTGGCCGGCGCCGGTAGTCGAGAGAGGTGACATCGATGAGGGTGCTCGCGGCAATGAGCGGTGGCGTGGACTCGGCGGTGGCCGCGGCCCGCGCGGTCGATGCCGGCCACGACGTCGTCGGCGTGCACCTGGCGCTGTCCACGGCGCCGGGGACGCTGCGGACCGGGTCGCGGGGCTGCTGCTCGAAGGAGGATGCGGGCGATGCCCGCCGGGCCGCCGACGTGCTCGGAATCCCGTTCTACGTCTGGGATTTCGCCGACCGGTTCAAGGAAGAGGTCATCGACGACTTCGTCGAGTCCTACGCCGCCGGCCACACCCCGAATCCGTGCCTGCGCTGCAACGAGAAGATCAAGTTCGCGGCCCTCGCCGACCGAGCCGTGGCCCTCGGCTTCGACGCGGTCGCCACCGGCCACTATGCCCGGCTCGAGGACGGCGTCCTGCGACGCGCGGTCGACGCCGGCAAGGACCAGTCGTACGTGCTCGGCGTGCTGACGGCGGATCAGCTCGCGCGTGCGATGTTCCCCGTCGGGGACACCCCCAAGGAACGGATCCGCGCCGAAGCGGCCGAGCGGGGTCTCGCGGTGGCGGACAAGCCCGACAGCCACGACATCTGCTTCATCCCCTCCGGTGACACCCGCGCCTTCCTCGGCGCCCGCATCGGGGTGCGTCCCGGCCGGGTCGTCGACGCACGGTCCGGCGCCGTGCTCGCCGAACACGAAGGGGTGCACGGTTTCACGGTCGGGCAGCGCAAGGGCCTGGGCATCGCCGGCCCCGGCGCGGACGGCCGCCCCCGCTACGTCACCGCGATCGAGCCGGACACCGGCACCGTGAAGGTGGGCTCCGCGGAGGATCTGAAGGTGTGGACGATCCGCGCCGAGCGCGCGGTGTGGTCCAGTGGCACCGCGCCGGCCGGACCGCTCGAGTGCGTCGTGCAGGTGCGCGCCCACGGCGGTGTCGCGGCGGCCGTCGCCGAGACCGTCGGCACCGGTCTCGAGGTGACCCTGCGCGAACCCCTCACCGGCGTGGCCACCGGACAGGCCGTGGTGCTGTACCGGCCGGACGCGGCCGGCGACGTCGTCCTCGGCAGCGGCACCATCGCCGGCACCGGTACGGCGACGACCCGGTGAGCGCGGAATCCTGGTCCGGTGTCGCTACCGGCATCGGCTCGTGGCCCGGCGTCGACGCCCGGGAGTCGGCGGCGACCGTGCTCGGCGAGCTCGAGGCGCTGCCGCACCTGGTCGAGCTGCCGGCCCGGGGCCTCGGGGCCGATCTCGTCGGCCGTACCGGCGCGCTGCTGGTCGACCTGCATCTCGACACGTCCACCACCGGATATCGGCTCGGCGGTCGTCGCGGCGTGGTCGCGGCCCGCGCCGGCGATCTGCTGCGCCGAGACCTTGATGCACTCGAAGAAGCTTGGGAGACAGCGGGACTCGGACCGGGTCGGACTCTGAAGGTGCAGGCGGCCGGACCCTTCACCCTCGCCGCGCACACCGAGCTGGCCGGCGGCCGGCGCGTGCTCACCGACGCCGGTGCCGTGCGTGACCTCGCCGAGTCCCTCGGCGAGGGGCTGGCGCGGCACGCCGCGGAACTGACCCGTCGCCTCGGCGCCGACGTGGTGGTCCAGCTGGACGAGCCCGCGCTGCCCGCCGTCCTGGCCGGGACCCTGACCGGGCGCACGTCCCTCGAGTCGGTGCCCGCGCTCCCCGAGCCGGAGGCGCAGCACCTCCTCGAGACCGCACTGGCGGCGATCGGCCGGCCCGTCGCGGTGCACTGCTGCGCCCCGGGCGTGCCGACGGGGATGCTGCGTCGCAGCGGTGTCGACGCCGTCGCGCTCGACGTCGCGCAGCTCACCGCCGCCGACCTCGACGGAGTCGGTGAGCTGGTCGACGCCGGAACGACCCTCCTGCTCGGGCTGGTCCCCTCCACCGCGCCCGACGCCGCCGTCCCCACCTGGCGTGAGCTCGCCGGCCCCGCGACCGCGCTGATCGATCGGCTGGGCTTTCCCCGTGCCACCTTGCGTTCGGTCGGGGTCACCCCGCGTTGCGGCCTGGCCGGCGCCGATCCCGCGTGGGCGCGCCGGGCACTGCGCCTCGCCCGCGACATCGCCGCCGCGTTCACGGATGATCCCGACTCGCTCGGGTCCGCAGCGGCCGGGAACGTCGTATCGCTCGACTAGTCTTTCCGGCGTGAGTGAATCGACGGACGCGCCCACCCAAGCTCCGCCCGACGTGCGTGAGCGCTGGCAGCAACTCGCGGAGGAGGTGCGCGAGCACCAGTTCCGTTACTACGTGCGCGATGCGCCGATCATCTCCGACGGTGCCTTCGACCAGTTGCTCGGCGCGCTGAAGCAGCTCGAGGACGACTACCCGGACCTGCGCGTCCCCGATTCCCCCACCCAGCTCGTCGGGGGCGGCTTCGCCACCGACTTCACCGCCGTCGACCACCTCGAACGGATGCTCAGCCTCGACAACGTCTTCACCGAGGACGAGTTGCGGGCCTGGGTCTCCCGCGTGGAAGCCGAGACCGGCCCGGACCTGCACTACCTCTGCGAGGTGAAGATCGACGGCGTCGCGCTGAGCCTGGTGTACGAGGACGGCCGGCTGCGCCGGGCCGCCACCCGCGGCGACGGCCGCACCGGCGAGGAGGTCACGCTCAACGCTCTCACGATCGACGACATCCCCGAAAGACTCACCGCGACCGAGGAATTCCCGATTCCCCGCGTGCTCGAGGTGCGGGGCGAAGTGTACTTCCGGCTCGAGGACTTCCACGCGCTCAACGCCGCCCTCGTCGCCGAGGGCAAGGCCCCGTTCGCCAATCCGCGCAACACGGCGGCCGGATCGCTGCGGCAGAAGAACCCTGCGGTGACCGCGCGACGGCGCCTCGGGATGATCTGCCACGGGCTCGGCCACGTCGAGGGATTCGAGCCGGTGTCGCTGTCGCAGTCCTACGCCGCCCTCGCCGCCTGGGGGCTGCCCGTCTCCGGGCACACCGCCCGTGTCGTCGGCGTCGACGAGGTCCTCACCCGGATGCGGTACTGGGGTGAACACCGCCACGACGTCGAACACGAGATCGACGGGCTCGTGGTCAAGATCGACGAGGTGTCCCTGCAGCGGCGGCTCGGCAGCACCTCGCGCGCGCCCCGGTGGGCGATCGCCTACAAGTACCCGCCGGAGGAGGTGACCACGAAGTTGCTCGACATCCGCGTCAGCGTCGGCCGCACCGGCCGGGTCACCCCGTTCGCCTACATGGAACCGGTCACGGTCGCCGGATCGACCGTCTCCCTCGCCACGTTGCACAACGCGTCGGAGGTCGCACGCAAGGGGGTGCTGATCGGCGACACCGTGGTGCTCCGCAAGGCCGGTGACGTCATCCCCGAGGTGCTCGGACCGGTCGTGGACCTGCGTGACGGCACCGAACGCGAGTTCGTCATGCCCGCCGAATGCCCCGAGTGCGGGACACCGCTCGCCCCCGCCAAGGAGGGCGACGTGGACCTGCGCTGCCCCAACCAGCGGTACTGCCCGGCGCAGCTGCGCGAGCGGGTCTTCCACGTCGCGGGCCGCGGCGCGTTCGACATCGAGGCGCTCGGGTACGAGGCGGCCACCGCGCTGCTCGAGGCCGGGGTCATCGCCGACGAGGGCGACCTGTTCGACCTGACCGCCGACGACCTGCTGCGCACCTCGCTCTTCCGCACGAAGGCAGGGGCACTGTCCGCCAACGGCGCCCGCCTGCTCGCGAATCTTCGCGCGGCCAAGGACAAGCCGCTGTGGCGGGTGCTGGTCGCGCTGTCGATCCGGCACGTCGGCCCGACCGCCGCGCGGGCACTGGCCACCGAGTTCGGCAGCCTCGACCGGATCCGGGAGGCGTCCGTCGACGAGCTCGCCGCAGTGGAGGGGGTCGGACCGACCATCGCAGCGGCGCTGGGCGAATGGTTCGCGGTCGACTGGCACGTCGCGATCGTCGAGAAGTGGCGCGCGGCCGGGGTGCGCATGCTCGACGAGCGCGACGAATCCGTCGAACGCACACTCGAGGGTCTGTCGATCGTCGTCACCGGCTCGCTCGAGGGGTTCTCACGGGATCAGGCCAAGGAGGCGATCCTGCTCCGCGGTGGCAAGGCGGCCGGCTCGGTGTCGAAGAAGACCGCGTTCGTCGTCGTCGGGGACGCGCCGGGAACGAAGGCCGACAAGGCGGCCGAGCTGGGCGTCCCTGTCCTCGACGAGGAGGGGTTCCGCCGCCTGCTCGAGCTCGGCCCGGCCGGCGTCTCGGGTGGCACGGACGCGATCGAGGAGGAGTTCGGCGAGCTCGAGAGCTGACCGGCGGCCGGTGCCGGTGTGACGAGGATCGCGCGGGAACCGTTTGGGCGGAGGGGGTGGGCACTGCGATAGTCCTCGAGTGATCGAGATCAGACGCGTGAGCCCGGACGAGTACGACGCCGTCGGCGCCCTCACCGTCGACGTGTACGTCGGCGGCGGATTCGTCGAGCCCGACGACCCGTACGCCGAGCGTCTGCGCGACACCGCCACCCGCGACGAACACGCCGAGGTGGTGATCGCACTGGCCGACGGCGAGATCGTCGGGTCGGTGACGCTGGCCGAACCGGCATCACGCTTCGCGAACATCGCCGAGAAGGGCGAACTCGAGTTCCGGATGCTGGCCGTCGCGGCGTCGGCACGCGGGCGCGGGGTCGGGTCGGCGCTGGTGCGGCACGTCCTCGACACCGCGTACGACCGCGGTGATCGCGCGGTGGTGCTGTCCACCCAGCCGGACATGGTCGAGGCGCGCCGCATCTACGACCGCAACGGATTCGTCCCGGTCACCGAGCGGGACTGGGCGCCGGTCCCCGGCGTGGAGCTGACCACCCTGGTGCGCGAACTGGTCTGAGCCGTCCGCTCAGCCGAGGACGGTGCCGATGATGCCGGCCAGGTAGCCGAGCCGGGCCACCTCGGACGGGCGGAACTCCGGGCCGCCGGGCCGGCCGAGCATCAGTACCCGCCCGTGGGTGCCCAGCGGCGCCGCCGCCAGGGTCGTGTTCATCGTCCGCCACAGGTCGGGCACCCACTCGCCCTCGTGGTCGAGCAGCATCGGCTTCTCGAGCGGCATCCACGGCACGTCCGCCGGCCGGGTCTCGGGGGCACCGGAACTGCCCACCACCCGGTACGCGCCGTGCGGGCCGGTGTCCACGACGGTCGCCCAGCCGACGCGCAGCACCCGGGGTGCACCGTCGACGAGCACCTGCAACCGGTCGTGGCGGGCGGTGGCGACCTGGTCGATCAGCTCGAGTTCGCGGTGGGTGTCGAGGATTCCCGCATAGGGCCGGATCGAGTCCACCGTGACGCCCTCGAGGCGTTCGGCGGCCGTGATGAGCGTGTCCGGCAGCGAACCGGCATCGACGTCGACGACGAGATCGTCGATCGCGAAGCCGGCACCGCGCTCGACGACGTCGAGCGAGAGGATGTCCGCACCGACCGACCCGAGCGCAACGGCGAGTGAGCCGAGGCTGCCGGGACGATCGGGAAGCTGGACGCGTAACAGGTACGACACGAGCGTCCTTTCCCGGTTCCGAAGTCACGGCCGAGGCGGGCGGCCGGCGACGGACACCATCTTTTCACTCCCGCACCCCCGCCGGACGCCGGTCCCGCACGGCGGCACCGAGGCGAGCCGGGAAACCGCCGGTCACGCGCGCGTTGTCACACGAACGACACAGGTGTTTCTCCGAACTGCAACACGGCGGGCGGCCGGCGACGGTCCGGGGAACCGGCGAAACCGTGCCGTTCGGCACGCACTACCCTGGACGGCACGTTCGTTTCTTCATCGGAAAGGGGTCACCGAAGGTGCCTGCCATCTCCCGTGACGAGGTCGCGCACCTCGCCCGGTTGTCCCGGCTCGCGCTGACCGACGCCGAACTCGACGAGTTCGCCGGCCAGCTGGATACGATCCTCAGCCACGTCAAGGCTGTGTCGGAGGTGGCCGCGGACGATGTGGCGCCGATGGCCAACCCGAACGCGGTGACCAACGTGACCCGCCCCGACGAGGTGCACCCGGGTCTGACTCCGGAACAGGCGCTCGCCGCCGCCCCGCTGGTCGAGGACGGCCGCTTCTCCGTCCCGCAGATCCTGGGGGAGGGCGAATGAGCACCGATCTCACCCGGCTGTCCGCGGCCGATCTCGCCGAACGCATCCACTCCGGCGACCTGTCGTCGGTCGAGGTGACTCGTGCGCACCTCGACCGCATCGCCGAGGTCGACGGCGAGTACCACGCGTTCCTGCACGTGGCGAGCGACCAGGCGCTGGCCGCGGCGGCCGAGGTGGACCGCGCGGTCGCGGCGGGGGAGAGCCCGGCCTCGCCGCTCGCCGGTGTCCCGATCGCCCTCAAGGACGTGTTCACCACGACCGACATGCCCACCACGTGTGCCTCGAAGATCCTCGAGGGCTGGATGTCGCCGTACGACGCGACCCTGACGACGAAGCTGCGGCAGGCGGGCATCCCGATCCTGGGCAAGACCAACATGGACGAGTTCGCCATGGGCTCGTCCACCGAGAACTCGGCGTACGGACCCACCCGCAACCCGTGGGACACCACCCGTATCCCCGGTGGGTCCGGTGGCGGTTCGGCAGCCGCGCTGGCCTCCTATCAGGCACCGCTGGCCATCGGCACCGACACCGGCGGGTCGATCCGCCAGCCTGCCGCCGTCACCGCCACGGTCGGCACCAAGCCCACCTACGGCACGGTCTCCCGGTTCGGTCTCGTCGCCTGCGCCTCGTCGCTCGACCAGGGCGGCCCGTGCGGCCGCACCGTGCTCGACACGGCGTTGCTGCACGAGGTGATCGCCGGACACGACCCGCGCGACTCCACGTCGGTGGACGCACCCGTCCGGCCCGTCGTCGAGGCCGCCCGCCAGGGCGCGCAGGGCGACCTGAAGGGTCTGCGCATCGGGGTCGTCAAGGAACTGCACTCGGACAGCTACCAGCCGGGCGTGCTGGCGTCGTTCGACGCGGCCGTGGCCGAACTCACCGCGCTCGGCGCCGAGGTCGTCGAGGTCTCCTGCCCGCACTTCGAATACGCGCTCGCCTCGTACTACCTGATCCTGCCGTCCGAGGTCTCGTCCAATCTGGCCCGCTTCGACGCCATGCGCTACGGCCTGCGCGTCGACGACGGCACGATGAGCGCCGAGCAGGTCATGGCCGCCACCCGGGCCGCCGGGTTCGGCAAGGAGGTCAAGCGCCGCATCATGATCGGCACCTACGCGTTGTCCTCCGGCTACTACGAGGCCTACTACGGGCAGGCGCTCAAGGTCCGCACCCTCATCGCGCGGGACTTCGAGAAGGCGTACGAGCAGGTCGACGTCCTCGTCTCGCCGACCAGCCCGTTCACCCCGTGGAAGATCGGCGAGAAGGTCGACGACCCGCTGGCGATGTACCTGTCGGATCTGTGCACGCTCCCGACCAACCTCGCCGGACACTGCGCGATGTCCGTTCCGTCCGGGCTGTCCGCCGACGACGGGCTGCCCGTCGGTCTGCAGATCATGGCCCCGGCGCTCGCCGACGAACGGCTCTACCGCGTCGGCGCCGCGTTCGAGGCCGCCCGCGGCCCGATCGTCGCCTGAGCCCGGGTCCCCGGTGCGACTGCCGCCGTCAGGGGCGGTCGCACCGGGCCTGGTCCGGGCCGTAGCGGTGCCCGTGACCCGGGGGCGCGTCCAGCGCCACCGGCAGATCCAGCGTCGCCTGCACGAAGCTGACCACCGGCAGCCACCGCGGCACGGGCGCGTCGCGTCGCGCACGGGACAGATCGGGCGGTGACCACAGCAGCGAGGGTCGCCACCACACCACCGGATCCGACGTGTTCGCGGTGACGGCCGCCCCGTCCGTGCGCACCGCGCCCGCCGGTGGGCCGGCCCAGATCGCCGCGCACGGACCCGTCGCCGTCGACGCCAGGGCGGCGCTGCCCCCGACCGCGCCGAGGCTCTGCCCGTACACGTGCACCTGCGGACGCCGGACCGGGTCCAGGGCATCGATGCGGGAACGCACCGACGTGAGCAGGGCGCGGGCCGACTCCGCGGCCGCGTCCCGGTCGAACAGGAACGTCACCCAGCTGGGTGCGGACGAGTACTGCTGCGCGACGAGCGCGACGTCGCCGCCGAACAGCGCGGCGAACCCCCGCACCGCGCCGGGGTCGACCCACCCCGAACCGGTGGGCACCACCACTACGACGTGGGCGCGTGCGAACCCGCCCGCGCGCTCGAGCTCGCGGACGGCCAGCGCTGCGCGCGACCGGACGTCCGGGGCGGATCCGAGCCCCACGTACGTGCGGATCGCTCGAGCGTCGGCGCTCACGAAACGGCGGCCCTCGTCGCCCAGTGACTGCCATGCCACCAGCGACGACGGGCTCCCGGCCGCGGTGGCGGCGACGGGCGCCGTGTCCGGGTACGCCGGCCCGGCCCCGACGGGAGCAACCGCGACGACCGCTCCCAGCGTCACCGCGGCGGCCGTGGCGACGCCCGCGCGGACGTCCGCCCGCCGCCGCCACGCCTCCGGAACCCGGCCGAGCACCCGTGTCGCGCCGAGTATGCACGAGGAGCACACGCACACGACGATCCAGTGCCCCGTCCCCGTCGGGGGCCGCCCCATCGCGGCCCGCAACCCGTCCTGCCACTGCGCCGCCGCGAGAACCGTCCACCCCAGCGCGACGGCCGCGGCGAGCAGCGCCACCGCCCGCGCCACCGGGCGCGCGGATCCCGCGTTCCGCCGGCGGCACAGGCCGGCGGCTCCCGCCGCGGCTGCGGCGGCGCATCCCGAGACCGCGGCCTGCGCCAGGGCCGGACGGGGCAGCAGCGACGGCGCGAGCGAGACCCACACCGCCACCGTCACCGCCACGGTCGCCGCCACCCGCGGGCAGCGCCGTGCGAGGACGTCGAACCCCGCGCCGGGGGACGTCGCGCGCCCGCTCATCGGGGCGTCCATCGCGCCGCCGCAACCAGCGCCCACACCGCGGCCGCGTACGGAAGCGGTGACTCGGGGACCGGGGCCCCGTCGCCTTGCCGCCACGAATTCACCCGCACTGCAAACGAAGCCACAGTCGCAGTGACGCCGCACCAGTCGTCGCCGGGCGCCGTCGCGCGGCACGCCTCGTGCAGCTGCCGGCTCAGCCGGGCGTCCAGGCCGCGCCGCGCCTGCGGACCCGGTTCGTGTCCCGACGACCGCGCGTACCGCAACAGGTCGTATCCGAGATCGTGCTCCCGGCAGGGCGTTTCGAAGAAGTCCGGCAGGGGGACGGGGGAGGAGCAGCCGCCGAGCGGGTCCACCAGGATCCCGTCCTCGGTGACCGGTCGATAGTGCATCGCCGGCTCGAAGCCGTCCGGGAAGGCGTCGAGCGCCGCCCCGGTGTCGCCCTCGGACAGTGCCGCCACTGTCGCAATCACGGCGCCCGGATCCGGCTGCGCGGGCGGAGCGGGCTGTGCCCACGCGGTTCCCAGACACAGCGCTGCGGCCGTGCCCAGAAGTGCTGTCATCGGTGGTCTGCGCATGTGGCGGACGTTAGGGACGGCGGGGACTGCCGGAGATCCCGCGACGGAGCGGTCCGGCCACGAGCGTCTACCGCCACGGGGCCAGGCGGCTCTCACTCCCCGGTATGACGACAGTGCCCACGCCCCGGACCTACCGTGGTGCCGTGCGCTGGACGAGAGAACACGGCCGCGGCCGTCGGTGGACGATCGCGATCGTGGCGGTGACCCTGATCCTGTATGCGGTCGCGTGGCCCACCCTGCACCTCACCCACGAGGTGCCCGTCGCGCTGATGCCCGTCGTCGCGGCGCTCGCGGCCTGGCCGTTCGTGGCGATCCGGACCGATCCCGCCCTCGGCTGGGCGGTTTCGGCCGGGGCCGCGCTGGCGATCCCCCGCGCCTTCGACCTCGCCCCCGGCTACGACTACCCCTGGCAGGTGGTGCACATCCTCGTGCTGTGCGCGCTTCTCGTCGCGGTGAGCATGCGCGCTCCCCTGCAGGTCGCCGGGCTCGTGTGGGCGGCCACCGTGGTGCTGTTCTTCACCCACGTGCCGGGGCAGAACGGCTGGGGGTGGGCACTCGGCCTGAGCGCGATGGCGGTGTTCGGCCTGCTCGTGCGGTGGCTCGTGCTGTCCCGCCGCCAGCTTGCCCGGCAGGAGGAGCTCAGCGAACTCGAACGGGCCCGCCGGGCGATCCTCGAGGAGAAGGCCCGCATCGCCCGAGACCTGCACGACATCGTCGCGCACCACATGTCCCTCGTCGTGGTCCAGGCGCAGAGCGCCCCGTACCGTCTGCCGGACGTTTCCGAGCCGGTGCGCGCCGAATTCGACTCCATCGGGGCGACCGCGCGCGAGGCGCTGAACGAGGTGCGCGGCATGCTCGGGGTGCTCCGGAGCGAGAACCTCCCCGACGACAGGGCCGCCGGCGACGAACGGGCGCAGGACCCGCAGCCCGGCCTGGACCGGCTCGGGGACCTGTTCGAGGGGGCGCGCCGCGCCGGCATGGTCCTGTCCACCGCGGAGAACGGTGACCCGTCCGGCGTCTCGGACGCCACGGCCCTGACGGTGTACCGCATCCTGCAGGAATCGCTCGCCAATGCCGCCCGCCACGCCTCCGGTGCGCCGGTGCGGGTCCGCGTGGGCTACGGGCCGGACGAGGTGAGCGTGACCGTGTGCAACGGCCCCGGGCGGGCGGGACCCGGGTCGGGGGACCGCAGCGGCGGGAACGGCATCCGCGGCATGGTCGACCGGGCCCTGGCGGTCGGAGGCCACCTCGTCGCCCATCCCGCCCCGGGCGGTGGTTTCGAGGTGCGCGCGCAGCTGCCGCGCGTCCAGGCCGCCTAGGCTGAGGCCGTGACGGACCCGACCCCCATCACCGTGTTGATCGCCGACGACCAGGCCATGGTTCGGCAGGGCTTCGGCGCGCTGCTCGCTGCCCAACCCGACATCAGCGTGGTCGGCGACGCTCCGGACGGCCGGCGGGCCGTCGCAGAGGCGGCCCGCCTGCGACCCGACGTGGTCCTGATGGACGTCCGGATGCCGGAGATGAACGGACTCGACGCGGCCCGGCACATCCTCGCCGGGCGGATCGATCCGCCGACGCGGGTCCTGATGCTCACCACGTTCGACATCGACGACTACGTCTACGAGGCACTGAGCCTCGGCGCCAGCGGGTTCCTGCTCAAGGACGCGCCCGCCGAGGAACTGATCCGGGCGGTCCGCGTCGTCGCCGACGGCCAGGCGCTACTCGCCCCGACCGTCACCCGCCGCCTCATCGCGGACGTCACCCGCCGGCGATCGCCGCGCCGCGGCCGCGAGCGGGCACTCGACGCGCTCACCCCGCGCGAACGTGAGGTGCTCGAGCTGATCGCGCGTGGACTGTCGAACCAGGAGATCGCCGCTCACCTGTTCGTCGCCGAGCAGACGGTCAAGACGCACGTGGGGAAGGTGTTCGGGAAGTTGCACCTGCGGGACCGGGCACAGGCGGTGGTGCTGGCATACGAGTCCGGACTGGTCGTGCCCGGGTGAGCGACGCCCGCGATCGGGATGCCGCGGGCGCCGGGCCGGGGCAGTATTGCCGGGAGGACCACCGACAACCTGCACGGAGGAACGAATGACGCGCATCGGCATTCTCACCAGCGGCGGGGACTGCCCCGGCCTGAACGCGGTGATCCGCGGAGCGGTCCTCAAGGGGAGGACCGTCTACGACCAGGAGTTCGTCGGGTTCCTCGACGGCTGGCGCGGATTGGTGGAAGGCGATGCGATCCCCTTGGACCGCAGCAAGGTCCGCGGATTGTCGCATCAGGGTGGCACCATCCTGGGCACCAGCCGGTTCGGCCCCTACCAGGGGCCGGACGGCGGCGCCGAGAACATCGCCCGCACACTCGAGCGCATGGGCGTCGACGCCGTGATCGCCATCGGCGGCGAGGGCACGGCCGCCGCCTCCAAGCGGTTGTTCGAGGAGGGCATCCGGATCGTCGGGGTGCCCAAGACGATCGACAACGATCTCGGCCAGACGGACTACACCTTCGGCTTCGACACCGCCGTCGAGATCGCCACCGAGGCGATCGACCGGCTGCGCACCACCGGCAACTCGCACAAGCGCTGCATGGTCCTCGAGGTGATGGGCCGGGAGGCAGGATGGATCGCGCTGCACTCCGGCACGGCCGGGGGCGCCCACGCCATCCTCATCCCCGAACAACCCGAGAGCATCGAGCAGATCTGCGAGTGGGTCACCAGCGTCCGGGACCGCGGCCGCGCCCCGATGGTGGTGGTCGCGGAGGGATTCACCCTGCCGGACATGGCCGAGGCGTACTCCGACAAGGGACGCGACGAGTTCGACCGGCCGCGGCTCGGCGGCATCGCCGACGTCCTCGCCCCGATGATCGAGGAACGGACAGGCATCCAGACCCGTGCCACGATCCTCGGCTACATCCAGCGGGGCGGCGTGCCCACGGCCTTCGATCGGGTACTCGCCACCCGCCTGGGTATGGCGGTCACCGATCTCGTCGCCGACGAGGAGTGGGGCCACATGGTGGCGCTGCACGGAACCGACATCGTCCGGGTCGGTTTCGACGAGGCGCTCGCCAACCACAAGCGGGTGCCGAAGGACCGCTACGAGGAGATGCGCATCATCTTCGGGTGAGCTCACGCCGGGCGTGAGCGCCGGATCGCCGGATGTCGGCACCGTCTAAAATCGAGCCCATGACTGCCGCCATGTCCGATGATCTGCTCGCCTACGACGAGGTGCTCGCGAAGTTCGAGCCCGTGATGGGCATGGAGGTGCACGTCGAGCTGCACACCGCCACCAAGATGTTCTGCCCGTGCCCGACCACGTTCGGAGCCGAACCGAACACCCAGGTGTGCCCGGTGTGCCTCGGTCTGCCCGGTTCGCTGCCCGTGGTCAACCAGGCGGCGGTGGAGTCGGCGATCCGCATCGGGCTGGCGCTGAACTGCTCGATCACGCCGTGGGGCCGGTTCGCGCGGAAGAACTACTTCTACCCGGACCAGCCGAAGAACTACCAGATCTCGCAGTACGACGAGCCGATCGCCACGGACGGCCACCTGGACGTGGTCCTCGACGACGGCACCACGTGGCGCGTGGACATCGAGCGCGCGCACATGGAGGAGGACACCGGCAAGTCGCTGCACGTGGGTGGCGCCACGGGCCGCATCCACGGGGCGAGCCACTCGCTGCTCGACTACAACCGGGCCGGGGTGCCGCTCATCGAGATCGTCACCAAGCCGATCGTCGGTGCCGGCGAGCGCGCCCCCGAGGTCGCCCGCGCCTACGTCACCGCGCTGCGGGACCTGCTGAAGGCCCTCGACGTGTCCGACGTGCGCATGGACCAGGGCTCGATGCGGTGCGATGCCAACGTCTCGCTCAATCCGATCGGAGCGGCGGAGTTCGGCACGCGGACCGAGACGAAGAACGTCAACTCCCTGAAGTCGGTCGAGGTCGCCGTGCGGTACGAGATGCGCCGCCAGGCCGCGGTTCTGACCGCGGGCGGCACCGTGGTGCAGGAGACCCGGCACTTCCAGGAGGCGGACGGCACCACCTCCCCGGGCCGGCGCAAGGAGACGGCGGAGGACTACCGCTACTTCCCGGAACCGGACCTCGAACCGATCGCTCCGAGCACGGAGTGGGTCGAGGAACTGCGCGCCACCCTGCCCGAGCTGCCGTGGCTGCGGCGCGCCCGGATCCAGGCCGAGTGGGGCATCTCCGACGAGGAGATGCGTGACCTCGTCAACGCCGGCGCCCTGGACCTGATCATCGCCACCACCGAGGCCGGTGCCCCGGCCTCGGAGTCGCGGTCCTGGTGGGTCGCCTACCTTGCGCAGCAGGCCAACAGCCGCGGCGTCGAACTCGTCGAGCTGCCCATCACCCCGGTGCAGGTCGCAGAGGTGATCGCCCTCGTCGCCGACGGCACGCTCACCAACAAGCTCGCCCGCAAGGTCGTCGACTACGTGCTCGCCGGAGAGGGCGACCCGAAGCAGATCCTCGCTGCCCACCCCGAGTTGGTGGTCGTGCGCGACGACTCGCTGATCAAGTCGGAGGTGGAGAAGGCGCTGGCCGCCAACCCCGACATCGCCGACAAGATCCGCAGCGGCAAGGTCCAGGCGGCCGGCAAGATCGTCGGCGACGTGATGAAGGCTACCCGTGGTCAGGCCGACCCGGCCCTGGTCAAGGAGCTCGTGCTCGCCGCCTGCAGCTGAGTTCTTTCAGGACATGTTCTTCCACGAGAGAGGGTGGCCCGCCGGGACGGCAGGCCACCCTCTCTCGTGTGTCTACTGCGATTCGCCGGCGA
Source organism: Rhodococcus sp. DMF-1 (assembly GCF_021441945.1). Taxonomy (NCBI): domain Bacteria; kingdom Bacillati; phylum Actinomycetota; class Actinomycetes; order Mycobacteriales; family Nocardiaceae; genus Rhodococcus; species Rhodococcus sp. DMF-1. The sequence goes on along the minus strand of NZ_CP090442.1, from coordinate 2,267,543 downwards.
TGTTCACCATCCACTGGATGCCGAACCTGTCGGTGCACATGCCGAACTGGTCGCCCCACGGTGCTCGCTCGAGCGGCATGGCAACGGTTCCGCCGTCGCTCAGCTTGTCCCAGTAGCCACGCAGCTCGGCCTCGTCGTCGCCGCTGAGCGAGATCGAGATGTTGTCTCCCGGGTTGTGGCTCATCTGGTTGGGGGTGTCCGCCGCCATCAGGACGAGACCGTTCGGGCTCGCCAGCATCGAATGCATGATCTTGTCCTGTTCGGACGGGTCGTCGCTCGCGTGCATCTCCGCGAACGTGCTCAGGTCCAGTTCTCCGCCGAACACGGATCGGTAGAACTCCATGGCCTGGCGGGCATTGTCGCGAAAGCTGATGTACGGATTCAGGCGTGTGGTCATGCGGGCCCCTCCCTCGGGCGTGCCACTGCTTCGGACCGATCGGCGACATTGTTGCACCGTCGCGGGCTGAGCGGGGAAGTGTGACGGAAGCAGTTGCCACACAGTGGAAGTCGAGTGATTCGGATCGTCGGGGGTGCGGGTCCTCCGCGAAAGTGCTGAGATTCGACCGAAACGTCCGTATCGTCACTGTCGTCGCGGGGAGCGGGTCGACGCTCGCGGCGCACGGGCGGCCGGTTTTCCCGTCGGACATCGTGGAGGATCAATGTGCACTCGGGCAATGTGGACCGGAAGCGGGCACGGCGTTCTCGTCGGCCGGAACATGGACTGGCGCGAGGAGATGGACACGAACCTGTGGTCGCTGCCGCGCGGGGCCGACCGGATCGGGCACGACCGTGATCCCGACCCCATGGCCTGGACGGCCCGCTACGGCAGCCTGGTGGCCACCGTCTGGGACAACGCCACGAGCGACGGGATCAACGAGGCCGGTCTGGCCGCCCACGTGCTGTGGCTCGCGGAAGCCGATTTCGGGGAACGGAACCCGGATATTCCCGCGCTCGCGGTGTCCCTGTGGCCGCAGATCTTCCTGGACCTGTGCGGGACCGTCGACGAGTGTCTCGCGCTGATGGCCGACCGGCCCTTCCAGGTCCGTCCGCTGATCGAACCGCGGTCCCAGCGTCCCGCAACCGTGCATCTCGCCCTCGAGGACGCGAACGGCGACTCCCTGATCCTCGAGCACATCGGGGGAACGCTGCGGGTACACCACGACCGCGCACACACCGTGATGACGAACTCGCCGCCGTACGACGAGCAGATCGAACTCCGGAAGAACTTCACCGGCTTCGGGGGATCCGAGCCGCTGCCGGGTACGACGGAAGCGTCCGACCGCTTCGTCCGGGCAAGCTACTATCTCGGCCGGCTGCCCGCCGTGGCGACGCCGACCCGTGCGTATGCGGCGCTGCTGAGCGTCATGCGCAACGTCGCGCAACCGTTCGGCGAGCCCGATCCGCAACGGCCGAACATCTCGATGACGATCTGGCGCACGCTGACGGACCTGACCGAGGGACTGTACATGTTCGAGTCGTCGTTCAGCCCGAACATCGTGTGGACCCGGTCGGCCGACCTGGACTTCTCGACCTGCCGCAGGCTCGACCTGTCGAAACCGGGTCTGCTGGGCAACGTGAGCGGCGCGTTCACCGACGCGGCCGAGCCGCCCTTCACGCTGTCGTGAAGGACCCGTGCCGAACGGTTCCGGCTAGTCGAAGCCGCCGCCCCCCGCGGGGAACTGGATCAGCACGACCCGATCGTCGTTCGGGCCCGGTTCGCCGCCGGACTTGTTGACGGTGGACACCCACAGCTGCCCGTCGCCACCCACCGCCGCGCCGCCGAGCCGGCCGTAGCGGTCCTGCACGGCCGTCACGGGCGCGGCCGTCACCGCCCCGGTTCCGGGGTCGACGGCAACCACCGCCACCGCCTTGCCGTCCGTCAGCGACACCGCGACGGCGTCCGCGCCGGCCGCGCATCCGGCCACGCCCGGACGCTCGGGCCACGTCCACGCCGGGGATGCACTCACCGCGCCGTCCACGTCGACACGCTGCAGCCGGTCCTCGAGGACGGTGCGGTCGGTGATCCACAGGTTTCCGGCGGGGTCCCGGCACACGTCACCCGCCGTCCCGATCCCGGACAGCACGACCGACGGCGTGGCAGCCGCACCCGGCGCCGGCACGGGCATGCGCAGCAGCTTCCCGGCGAGCGACCCCGGATCAGCCGCCGCGGCCGCATCTCCGGCGTTGCCGGTCAGCACCACCAGGTCGGTGGGGGAGGTGAACTCGAGCGCGCCCGCGTTCCCGCTCGCCCCCCGCGGGATCCCGGTGAACACGGGCTTGGGGACGTCGCCCGCGGCGAGCCGCACGACGCGGTTGTCGGTCGGGGTGGTGATGTAGGCGTAGAGCAGCCGATCCTCGTCGTAGGTCGGCGACAGCGCGAGATCGAGCAGCCCGCCGTCGCCGGATCCGTCGACCGGCACGGTCGCCACCTCCACCGGCTCCGTCTGCGGCGCCACCCGCAGGATCCGGCCCGTGCGCCGCTCCGCGACGAGAGCGGAACCGCCGTCGGGCAGGGTGACCAGTCCGCCGGTGGTATCGAGACAGGTGGCGACCACCGCGGGATCGGGGTCCTGACACGGGCCCGGCGGTGTGGGCGGTGCGCCCGTCGTCGTGGTTGCCGTCGGGGGTTCGAGCGGTTCGAGTTCGGCGCCCGCGTCGAAACTCGGTTCCGGGGTGAACGGCGTGGTGGTTGCGTCGTCGAACCGGGCGCACGACGTGGTGAGGGCGAGCAGACCCACGATCGACGCGACCGTCGTTCGCATCCGTCGCGACCCACCGACTCTCGCGCGCCTCGTCATGTCCATGACGTTACCGGGGCGGCGCGCCCCGCCTCGGTTCCCGGGTCGGCCCACCCGGTCGACCTACCCTGGTTCGGTGACCGACAAGGCGAAAGACCACATCCCGGAGCCGACGCCGCAGGATGCCGCGGAGCCGGTGTCGAGTCCCTACGACGAACCCACGCTGGAGTTGCGGCGCCCTCGTTCGTCGATGCTCGAATCCGACGACGACCTCGACCTCGACAACTCCGCCTTCGACCGGCCGGCGCAGTACGGCTACGAGGACTCCGGCGTCGCGCCGACCGAGCAGCTGTACCGGTACGAGCCCGGCGGCGCGACCGCGGCCGCCGGCGACGCGGAGGCGGGGGTGTCGACCGGTCCGGCCGAGGCGCGGCGCGGCACCCTGGACCTGGGGCTGCTCGTGCTGCGGCTCGTCGTCGGCGGCACGATGGTGGTGCACGGGCTGCAGAAGCTGACCGGTTTGTGGGGCGGTCCCGGCATGGACGGGTTCGAGGCGATGCTCGCCGACGCCGGCTACCAGCGTCCGGCCCTGCTCGCGGTGCTCGGCGCGGTGGGGGAGGTCGCGGCCGGAGCGCTGCTGATCCTCGGGCTGCTCACCCCGCTGGCCGCCGCCGCAGTGCTGGCGATCATGATCAACGCGTGGCTGTTCCGGCAGTCCGCCGAGCCGGGACTGCAGTACTTCGCGCCCGCCGGGGTCGAGTACGAGACCCTGCTCGCGGCCACTGCGGCCGTGATCGTCCTGACCGGTCCGGGCCGCATCGCGATCGACGGCACCCGCGGCTGGGCGACCCGGCCGTTCATCGGCTCCTTCGTCGCACTGCTGCTCGGCGTCGCCGCCGGGGTCTGCCTCTGGCTGTTCGGCCGCTGACGCGGCCGGTGTGTCCTTCGGGCGGCCAGGGCAGCCCGAAGGACACACCGGTGCCTACGGCACCTTCCGGACGGCCCCCTTGTCGGCCGAGGTGGCCAACGCGGCGTAGGCGCGCAGGGCGGTGGTGACCGTGCGCTGCCGGTCGACCGGCTGCCACGGCCGCTCCGACGCCTCCATCTTGGCGCGCCGCTCGGCGAGAACGGCGTCGTCGACGAGGACCTCGAGGGTGCGCGAGGGAACGTCGATCCGGATCCGGTCGCCGTTCTCGAGCAGACCGATGACCCCACCGGACGCAGCTTCGGGCGAGATGTGCCCGATCGACAGCCCGGAGGTGCCACCGGAGAAGCGGCCGTCGGTGATCAGGGCGCACTGCTTGCCCAGGCCCGCGCCCTTGAGGAACGCGGTGGGGTGCAGCATCTCCTGCATGCCGGGGCCGCCCGCGGGTCCCTCGTAGCGGACCACCACCACGTCACCGGGCTGCACCTTCTTGCCGAGGATCATCGAGACGGCCTCCTCCTGCGACTCGACGACGAGCGCCGGGCCCTCGAAGGTGAACAGATCCTCGTCGATGCCGGCGGTCTTGAGGATCGCACCGTCCGGGGCGAGGTTGCCGCGCAGGACGACGAGTCCGCCCTCGACGGTGTAGGCGTGCTCGACGTCCCGGATGCAGCCGCCTGCGGCGTCGGTGTCCAGCGACGACCAGCGGTTGTCGGTGGAGAAGGGCTCGGTGGTGCGGACGCCGCCGGGAGCCGCGTGGAACAGCTCGACGGCCTCGTCGGAGGCCTTGCCGGAACGGATGTCCCACGTGTCGAGCCACTCGTCGAAGCTCGCGGTGTGGACGGTGGTCACGTCCGTCTCGAGCAGGCCGCCCCGGCGCAGCTCACCGAGGATCGCCGGGATGCCGCCGGCCCGGTGGACGTCCTCCATGTGGTAGTCCGAGTTGGGGGAGACCTTCGACAGGCACGGCACCTTGCGGCTGATCGCGTCGATCGTGGTGAGGTCGAAGTCGACCTCGCCCTCCTGCGCGGCGGCGAGCGTGTGCAGCACGGTGTTGGTCGAGCCGCCCATCGCGACGTCGAGCGCCATGGCGTTCCGGAACGCGGCGGGGGAGGCGATGTTGCGCGGCAGGACCGACTCGTCCTCGTCCCGGTACCAGCGCAGCGCCGCCTCGACGACCGTGGTCCCGGCCCGCTCGAACAGCGCGCGGCGTGCGGAGTGCGTGGCCAGCGTCGAGCCGTTGCCGGGCAGTGCCAGTCCGAGCGCCTCGGTCAGGCAGTTCATCGAGTTCGCGGTGAACATGCCCGAGCACGACCCGCACGTCGGGCAGGCGCTGCGCTCGACCTCGTCGAGGCCCTCGTCGGTGACGGCGTCGTTGGCCGACGCCGAGATCGCCGTGATCAGGTCGGTGGGGGCCTGTGCGACACCGCCGACGACCACCGCCTTGCCCGCCTCCATCGGACCGCCCGAGACGAACACCGTCGGGATGTTCAGGCGCATCGCAGCGTTGAGCATGCCCGGGGTGATCTTGTCGCAGTTGGAGATGCACACCAGCGCGTCGGCGGTGTGCGCGTTGACCATGTATTCCACCGAATCGGCGATGATCTCGCGGCTGGGCAGGGAGTACAGCATGCCGCCGTGACCCATGGCGATGCCGTCGTCGACGGCGATGGTGTGGAACTCTCGCGGTACACCGCCCGCGGCCCGGACCGCCTCGGCGACGATGTCGCCGACGTCCTTGAGGTGGACATGGCCGGGCACGAACTGCGTGTAGGAGTTCGCAATCGCGACGATCGGTTTGCCGAAGTCGGAGTCGGTCATGCCGGTGGCGCGCCACAGTGCGCGGGCCCCGGCGGCATTGCGTCCGGCGGTGGTGGTGCGTGACCTCAACGGGGGCATCGGATTCCTCGGGGGCTAGGGCTCTTCGGGCTGCATGCTGCGCGGGCGCGGCGACACCGGGGGCCGGGCTCCCCCGGGCGGGGCGGGAGCGGGCCTGGGCGACGTCGAATCTACCCGTGTGCTATTTCGACTCGACGTCCGCGTCCGGCTCGGTGTCCGCGGCCTGTTCCCGTGCCTGCGCGTCGTGCGCGGCGGCGTACGGGTCGGTGATGCGCCCGCCGCTGCCCGCGGCGAGCTGGGGGAGGCGGCCGAACGTGACGACCGGGAGGGGTACCTCGGTGCCGTCGGTGCGGCGCGCGCGTGCCCAGCCCCGCTTGGGGAACCGCAGCCCGTCGAGCTCGTCCCACGCGAGCGTCCGGGTGGAGAACGCGGATCGGGCCGTGATGCCCTCGGGGCCGACGACGGTGCGCACCCGCAGCACCCACGCGGCGACGAGGAACGGGATCACCACCATCCAGCCGAACGCGGCGGGCCAGGCCAGCGCCGGAGAGGCCACTCCGAGCAGCACGAACCCGCACGCGAGCAGGGCGAGCCGGGAAATCTGGATGACCTGCGGCTGCTGTTCCGCCGTATGGGATGATGGGCGTGGTGGCACGGGCTGCTGTGGAGATGACACCTCACCATCTTCCCATTGCAGCCGAGGCATCTCACATTCTGGGACAGGTGACCGAACCAAGTTGACTGTCGGACGTTCGCGCGCCTACCGTCGAGCGCGTGAATCAGAATGGGTTGCTCGTAATCGGCCGGCGCGTCGTCGCCTGAGCCGCTTCTCGCAACTCGCCCACGACGCGCCACCCTCGTACAGCAGATGCTGCTGACGGGGGTTTTTTGTTGCCCGGAGCCAGAACCAGAGGAATCGCAGTGAGCGCACCAACCGCAAGGCCTCAACCGTCGCCGCGCAAGCCCGGGGCTGCGGCCCCGTCGCCCGCGGCCGCGGCCGCCCAGCCCGGTACCCGACGCCAGGTCGCCCCCGAGCGGGTCACCGGCGCCCAGTCGGTGGTCCGAGCCCTCGAGGAGCTCGACGTCGACACGGTCTTCGGCATTCCGGGCGGTGCGATCCTTCCCGTCTACGATCCGCTGTTCGACTCGCAGAAGGTCCGGCACGTGCTGGTCCGCCACGAGCAGGGCGCGGGCCACGCCGCGACCGGATACGCCCAGGCCTCCGGCAAGGTCGGCGTGTGCATGGCCACCTCCGGCCCCGGCGCCACGAACCTCGTCACCCCGCTCGCCGACGCGCAGATGGACTCCGTTCCCGTCGTGGCGATCACGGGTCAGGTCGGCCGCGGTCTGATCGGCACCGACGCCTTCCAGGAGGCCGACATCTCGGGCATCACCATGCCCGTCACCAAGCACAACTTCCTCGTGACCGACGGAGCCGAGATCCCCCGCGTCCTCGCCGAGGCGTTCTACCTCGCCGCATCCGGCCGTCCGGGGGCCGTCCTGGTGGACATCCCGAAGGACATCCTGCAGGCCCAGACCACCTTCAGCTGGCCGCCGGAGATGCACCTGCCCGGCTACCGTCCCGTCACCAAGCCGCACGGCAAGCAGGTCCGTGAGGCCGCCCGCCTGATCGCCGAGGCGAAGTCGCCCGTGCTGTACATCGGCGGCGGCGTGATCAAGGCGGAGGCCTCTCCGGAGCTGCTCGAGCTGGCCGAGCTCACCGGTATCCCGGTCGTCACGACTCTCATGGCCCGCGGCGCCTTCCCCGACACCCATCAGCTCAACTGCGGCATGCCCGGCATGCACGGCACCGTCGCGGCGGTCGCCGCCCTCCAGAAGTCCGATCTGCTGATCACGCTCGGTGCACGGTTCGACGACCGCGTCACCGGTCAGCTCGACTCGTTCGCGCCCGACGCGAAGGTCATCCACGCGGACATCGACCCGGCCGAGATCGGCAAGAACCGGCACGCCGACGTGCCGATCGTGGGTGACTGCAAGGAGGTGATCGTCGAGCTGATCGAGGCGATCCGGGCGGATCTCGCGACGGGTACCACGCTCGACTACGCCCAGTGGTGGGAGTACCTCGACGGGATCCGGCGCACCTACCCGCTCAGCTACGACCGGCCGGCCGACGGCATGCTCTCGCCGGAGTACGTGATCCAGATGGTCGGCAAGCTCGCCGGACCGGACGCGATCTACTGCGCCGGCGTCGGGCAGCACCAGATGTGGGCTGCGCAGTTCATCGACTACGAGAAGCCGCGCACCTGGCTCAACTCCGGTGGGCTGGGCACCATGGGCTACGCCGTGCCGGCGGCCATGGGCGCCAAGATGGGTGTGCCCGACGCCGAGGTGTGGGCCATCGACGGTGACGGCTGCTTCCAGATGACGAACCAGGAGCTGGCGACCTGCGCGGTCGAGGGTGTGCCGATCAAGGTCGCACTCATCAACAACGGCAACCTCGGCATGGTCCGGCAGTGGCAGACGCTGTTCTACGAGGAGCGGTACTCGAACACCGATCTGTCCACCCACACCCTGCGCATCCCCGACTTCGTCAAGCTGGCCGAGGCTCTCGGCTGTGTCGGCATCCGGGTCGAGCGCGAGGAGGACGTCGAGGAGGCGATCCGCCGGGCGCAGTCCATCGACGACCGTCCGGTCGTCATCGACTTCATCGTCGGTCAGGACGCCCAGGTGTGGCCGATGGTCGCCGCCGGCACCAGCAACGACGAGATCATGGCGGCGCGGGGCATCCGTCCGCTCTTCGACGAGGACGAGGCGGCCGCGGAGCCGGCCGTCATCCACGAGGCACTCGAGCACGAGCGGCACCCGGAACAGCGCGGTGCCGCAGCACCAGGAGAGGATCGTCAGTGAGCACCAGTCACACCCTCAGCGTTCTCGTCGAGGACAAGCCGGGCGTGCTGGCCCGCGTGGCGAGCCTGTTCTCCCGCCGCGGGTTCAACATCGAGTCCCTCGCGGTGGGCGGCACCGAGATCCCGGAGATCTCCCGCATGACGATCGTCGTGACCGTCGACGAGTTTCCGCTCGAGCAGGTGACCAAGCAGCTCAACAAGCTCGTGAACGTCATCAAGATCGTCGAGCAGGAAGAGGATGCCTCGGTCGCCCGCGAGCTGCTGCTGATCAAGGTGCGGGCGGACGCGAGCGTGCGCACGCAGGTCATCGAGACGGTGAATCTGTTCCGCGCCAAGGTGATCGACGTCTCGCCCGAATCGCTCACCATCGAGGCCACCGGTACCCGCTCCAAGCTCGACGCCCTGCTGCGGATGCTCGAGCCCTACGGCATCCGCGAGATCGTGCAGTCCGGGGTCGTCGCGGTCGGACGCGGTCCGAAGTCGATCACGGCCACCCGTTAGCCTGAACACACCCTTATTTGCTGAGAGAGGTAACAACTGTGGCAGTCGAGATGTTCTACGACGACGACGCCGATCTGTCGATCATCCAGGGCCGCAAGGTCGCGGTGATCGGCTACGGCAGCCAGGGACACGCGCACTCGCTGAGCCTGCGTGACTCGGGCGTCGAGGTGCGCATCGGCCTGAAGGAGGGCTCGAAGTCGCGGGCCAAGGCGGAGGAGGCGGGCCTGGCGGTCGGCACTCCGGCCGAGGTCTCCGAGTGGGCCGACGTCATCATGGTGCTGGCGCCCGACACCGCGCAGGCGTCGATCTTCACCGAGGACATCGCGCCGAATCTGAAGGACGGCGACGCGCTGTTCTTCGGCCACGGCCTGAACATCCACTTCGGTCTCATCGAGGCACCGGAGTTCGTCACGGTCGCGATGGTCGCCCCGAAGGGCCCCGGCCACCTGGTGCGCCGGCAGTTCGTCGACGGCAAGGGCGTGCCCGCGCTCATCGCCGTCCACCAGGACCCGAAGGGGGAGGGCCAGGCGCTGGCGCTGTCCTACGCCAAGGGTATCGGCGGCACCCGCGCCGGCGTCATCAAGACCACCTTCAAGGAGGAGACCGAGACCGACCTGTTCGGTGAGCAGGCCGTGCTCTGCGGTGGCACCGAGGAACTGGTCAAGACCGGTTTCGACGTCATGGTCGAGGCGGGCTACGCCCCGGAGATGGCGTACTTCGAGGTGCTGCACGAGCTCAAGCTCATCGTCGACCTCATGTACGAGGGTGGCATCGCCCGCATGAACTACTCGGTGTCCGACACCGCGGAGTTCGGTGGCTACCTCTCCGGCCCGCGTGTCATCGACGCCGGCACGAAGGAGCGCATGAAGGAGATCCTGAAGGACATCCAGGACGGCACCTTCGTCAAGCGTCTCGTCGCGAACGTCGAGGGCGGCAACAAGGAGCTCGAGGGCCTGCGTAAGCAGAACGCCGAGCACGGCATCGAGGTCGTCGGCAAGCAGCTGCGCGACCTGATGAGCTGGGTGGACCGGCCGATCACCGAGACCGCCTGATCGGATCCCGCCGCTTCGACGGCCCGGCACCGCTGTGGTGCCGGGCCGTCGGCGTTCCCGGGTGGATAATGCCCTGATGTCCTGGGGTCTGGGAAAGCTGCCGGGGGTCGCCGTTGCCCGCACCTACCGGCGGGAGTGGCTGCGCCCCGACCTCACCGCCGGTCTGGCGCTCACCGCGCTGCTCGTCCCCGCGGGCATGGGCTACGCGACGGCGGCCGGCCTGCCCGCCTACGCCGGGTTGTACGCCACGATCGTCCCGCTGCTGGTGTACGCCCTGCTGGGGCCGTCGAAAGTGCTTGTGCTCGGTCCCGATTCGGCCCTCGCGCCGCTCATCGCCGCGGCGGTGCTCCCGCTCGCCGCGACCGGCGATCCACAGGAGGCCCTGGCCCTCGCGGGAGTCCTGGCCCTGCTCGTGGGTGTGATCCTCGTCGCCGCCGGTTTCCTGCGGCTCGGCTTCGTCACCGAACTGCTGTCCAAACCGATCAGGCTCGGCTACCTCAACGGCATCGCGCTGGTCGTCGTGGTGGGGCAGCTGCCGACACTGTTCGGCTTCGCGATCGACGAACCGGGTCTGCCCCAGGACCTCGCCGCGATCGTCCGCGCGGTCGCCGCGGGTGACGTCGACCCCGTCGCCACCGCCGTCGGGGTGACGTCCCTGGTGGTGATCGTGGCGTTCCGCCTCCTGCGGGCGCGCATCCCGGGTGTCCTGGTCGCCGTGGCCGGAGCGTGTGGGGTGTCCGCGCTGCTGGGCCTGACGGAGCGGATCGCCATGGTCGGGGCGCTGCCCTCCGGGTTGCCGGCACCGTCCGTGGCCGCGGTGAGCTGGGCCGACGTGCTCGCGCTGCTCGGCCCGGCAGCCGGCATCGCGCTCATCGCGTTCGCGGACACGGGGGTGCTCTCGCGGACCTTCGCGGCCCGCCGCGGCGACGACGTGGACGGCAGTACCGAGATGAAGGCCATCGGCGCCGCCAATGTCGCGACCGGTCTGTTCGGGGGATTCCCCATCTCGGCCAGCTCGTCCCGCACGCCCGTCGCCGAGCAGAACGGCGCCCGCACCCAGCTCGTCGGGGTGGTCGGCGCCGTCGCTGTCCTGCTGTTCGTGCTGCTCGCCCCCGGCGTGACCGCCTATCTGCCCGAGGCGACGCTCGCAGCGGTCGTCCTGGTCGCGGCCTCGGCGCTCATCGACGTGCGCGGGGTGGTCCGCATGTGGCGGATGAGCCGGATCGAGGCCGGCCTCGCGGCGGCGGCCTTCCTCGGGGTGGCGCTCGTCGGAGTTCTGGAGGGGATCCTCGTCGCTATCGGCCTCTCGTTCGTCGCCGTCGTGGGGCACGCATGGTCGCCGTACCGCACCGAGCTCGTCGAGCTCACCCGTGTCGCGGGCTTCCACGACATCAACCGTCACCCCGAAGGGCATCGCATCCCCGGTCTGCTGCTGGTGCGGTTCGACGCCCCCCTGTTCTTCGCCAACGGTTCGATCTTCGACGACTACGTCCGCTCGCTGGTCGCGCAGTCGCCCGAGCCGGTCGAATGGGTCGTGATCGCTGCCGAACCGATCACCGGTCTCGACACCACCGCCGTCGACGAACTCGTCGACCTGGACCGATACCTCGCAGGCAGGAAGATCCGCCTGGCCTTCGCCGCCATGAAGGGGCCCATCAAGGACCGGCTCGTACAGTTCGGGGTGGGGGACCGGTTCACCCCCGACCGCTTCTATCCCACTGTGCGGACAGCGGTCGTCGCCTTCCGGCACCGCGCGTCGTCGCCGTCCCCGGAACCCGCGCCGCGCGGTAACCCCGATCACACCGCGGGTCGCGTGTCGAAGTCGCTGCCGCGCAAGAGGAATCGTCGGCGCTGAGCTCCCGCACCCGGTACCGGCCGGCGCGTGCCGCCGACCGGGCGCTGCCCCGGCCGGCACGCCCGTCGCGAAATCCACTGCGCCTCGCAGGGTGGCGGTCCGGAAGAGACACGTACGCACTAAACTGAGCCGGGTCACGGCTGCTTCGCGCACCTCGGGGTGCGGCGCCGTCGACGACCCGTCAGACAAACCAACCACAGGGGAGTTCGCACGTGAGCCAGAATGGCCGTCCCGTTGTCCTGATCGCCGACAAGCTGGCGCAGTCGACCGTCGATGCGCTCGGTGACGGCGTCGAGGTGCGCTGGGTCGACGGCCCGGACCGTCCCGCGCTGCTCGCGGCGGTGCCCGAGGCGGACGCCCTGCTGGTCCGTTCGGCGACCACGGTCGACGCCGAGGTCCTCGCCGCCGCCACGAAGCTGAAGATCGTCGGTCGCGCCGGCGTCGGCCTCGACAACGTCGACATCCCGGCCGCCACCGAACGCGGTGTGATGGTCGTCAACGCTCCGACGTCCAACATCCATTCGGCCGCCGAGCACGCCGTGGCGCTGTTGATGGCCACGGCCCGGCAGATCCCCGCCGCCGACCGCACGCTGCGTGAGCGCACCTGGAAGCGGTCGAGCTTCAACGGCACCGAGATCCTGGGCAAGACCGTCGGCGTGGTCGGCCTGGGCCGGATCGGACAGCTGTTCGCCCAGCGCCTCGCCGCCTTCGAGACCCACGTCATCGCCTACGACCCCTACCTGCCGCCGGCCCGTGCCGCCCAGCTGGGGATCGAACTGGTCGACATCGACGAGCTGATCGAGCGCGCCGACTTCATCTCCGTGCACCTGCCCAAGACCAAGGAGACGGCGGGGCTGATCAACGCCGAGCGGCTCGCGCGGGCCAAGGACGGCGTCATCATCGTCAACGCCGCCCGCGGTGGTCTCATCGACGAGGACGCCCTCCACGACGCCCTCGTCTCCGGCAAGGTTCGGGCCGCCGGCCTCGACGTCTTCCACTCCGAACCCTGCACGGACTCGAAGCTGTTCGACCTCGACAACACCGTCGTCACCCCGCACCTGGGCGCCTCCACGACCGAGGCCCAGGACCGCGCCGGCACCGACGTCGCCAAGAGCGTGCTGCTGGCTCTGGCCGGCGAGTTCGTCCCGGACGCCGTGAACGTCTCCGGCGGTCCGGTCGGCGAGGAGGTCGCACCGTGGCTCGAGCTCGTGCGCAAGCTCGGTCTCATCGCCGGCACGCTGTCGCCGGAGGCGGTGCAGAACGTGCAGGTCGTCGCCAGCGGTGAGCTGTCCGCGGAGAATGTCGAGATCCTGGGCCTCGCGGCACTGCGCGGTCTGTTCTCCGCCAGCAGTGACGAGCCGGTCACCTTCGTCAACGCCCCGGCCCTCGCCGAGCAGCGCGGCGTCAGTGTGGAGGTCGACAAGCACAGCGAGGCCTCCACGCACCGCAGCGCGGTGGAGGTCCGCGCCGTGGCCGCCGACGGACTCGTCACCACAGTCACCGGCGCGCTGACCGGCCTGCAGCAGATCGAGAAGATCGTCAACATCAACGGCCGCAGCTTCGACCTGCGTGCCGAGGGCCACAACCTCGTCGTCCACTACGAGGACCGGCCGGGCGTGCTCGGGGTCCTCGGCACGGTCCTCGGCAACGCCGGGATCGACATCCAGGCGGCGGCGCTGAGCCAGGACGTCGAAGGACCCGGCGCCACGGTGATCCTGCGGGTCGACCGGGTCGTCGGCGACGCCGAGGTCGCCCAGATCGTGGAGCAGCTCGACGCCCGCGTCGCGCAGGTCGACCTGTCCTGAACCACCCCGCTGTACCCGATGGCCGCGATCGTCGAACACGGTCGCGGCCGTCGTCGCGAAGAGGAAGAGAGTGTGTCCATGAAGCTAGCGGTCATTCCCGGTGACGGCATCGGTGTCGAGGTCACGGCAGAGGCCCTCAAGGTGCTCGGGACGCTCGTCCCCGACCTCGAGACCACCGAGTACGACCTCGGCGCCCGGCGGTACAACGCCACCGGGGAACTGCTCCCGGACGCCGACCTGGCGGCGATCCGCGCGCACGATGCGATCCTGCTCGGCGCCATCGGCGACCCCTCCGTCACCCCGGGCGTGCTCGAGCGGGGTCTGCTGCTGAACATGCGGTTCGCGCTCGATCACCATGTCAATCTGCGGCCGTCGCGGTTGTACCCCGGGGCGAGGTCCCCGCTCGCGGCCCAGCCGGAGATCGACTTCGTCGTGGTGCGGGAGGGCACCGAGGGCCCCTACACCGGCAACGGCGGTGCCATCCGCGTCGGAACCCCCCACGAGATCGCCACCGAGGTCTCGATCAACACCTGGTTCGGAGCCGAACGCGTCGTGCGGTACGCCTTCGAGCTCGCGCAGAGCCGCCGCAAGCACCTCACCCTGATCCACAAGACCAACGTGCTCTCCAACGCCGGTGCCATCTGGACGCGTGCGGTCGAGACGGTGGGCGCGCAGTACCCGGACGTCGAGACGGCCTACTGCCACATCGACGCCGCCACCATCTACATGGTCGACGACCCGGGCCGGTTCGACGTGATCGTGACCGACAACCTGTTCGGCGACATCGTCACCGATCTCGCCGGTGCGGTCACCGGGGGCATCGGACTGGCGGCCAGCGGCAACATCGATGCCTCCGGCACCAACCCGTCGATGTTCGAGCCGGTCCACGGCAGCGCCCCGGACATCGCGGGCAAGGGTATCGCCGACCCGACCGCGGCGATCCTGTCGGTCGCCCTGCTGCTACGCCACCTCGGCCGGCCGGACGAGGCGGCCCGGGTCGAGCGTGCGGTCGAGGCGGACCTCGCCGCCCGCGGCGCGGGTCCGATCGTGACCACGGAGGTCGGCGACCGCATCGCGGCCGCCCTCTGACCCCGTCCCGGTGCGGCCTCCCGGCGTCCGGGAGGCCGCACCGGCTCATTTGCGGGGGACCAGGGGCACCGCGGCGGCCGGGATCAGCGCGGCGAGCGCGAACGCCGCGGGAAAGCCGGCCAGTGCGATGAGCCCGCCGAACGCGGGACCCACGCACGCCGCGGCGACGAACTGGCCGGTGTTCTGGATGCCCAGCGCGCGGCCACCCCAGAACGGTCCCGCGATCTCGGCGACCGCGGTGAAGGCCAGGCCGTTCGGGGCCACCGTCGTCACCGAGGCCACGATCAGGAGCGCGACGGCGACGGCCGAGTCGGTGAGCGAGGCGGCCGCGAGCGCGGCCATGGACAGCACCACCGAGAGCGCCACGAGCCGCAGCGGCCGCAGGCGGCTGCCGACCCGGTCGGACCACCCGCCGGCGGCGACGCGACCCAGCGCACCGAGGAACTGCGCGGCGGTGATGACCAGGCCCGCGGCGGACTCGGTCCAGCCGCGCTCGGAGATCAGCCACACCAGCGCATAGGTCCACACCACGTACTGCGGCACCACCAGCAGGACCGACGCCGCGTGGATCCGTTGCAGCGACCGCCCGGCGCGGTAGGGGTTGTCGAGCAGGCCGAGTTCGGCGGCCCGGGCGCGTTCCGGCCGCGGTGGATCGACGATGCCGATCGCGCACGCTACCGCGGCGACGGCACACACCGCGGCGGCGAAGGCCAGGGCCGAGCCGATTCCGTGGTCGCGCGCGAGCGGAGGAATGGCCAGTGCGGCGACGGCGACGCCGAGCGGCAGCGACATCTGCCGGATCCCCATGGCGAGACCGCGCTGCTGCGGTGGGAACCAGCCGACGACGACGCGGCCGCTCGCGGCGTTGGCACTCGCCGCGGCGGCGCCGCCGAGGGCCAGCATGAGCGCGAGCATCGGCGCTGTCCCGCTGGCGGCGGCCGCGGCCGCGGCCGCCGCGGCCAGTGCGAGTCCGACGGCCAGGACCCGCCGCTCGCCGTACCGATCGGCCAGGGCACCCCATGCGACGAGACTGAAGACGACTCCGAATAACGGTGCGGCGGAAAGTGTTCCGGCCTGTGCAAGCGTGAGGCCCCAGTCCTCGTGCAGCGTGGGGATGAGGAAGGCGGCGCCGTTGACGAGGACTGCCTGAGCCGCCTGCGCGAACACGCCGAGCGCCAGGATGACCCAGCGCCGCGCGCCGATGTCCCGAACCGTCATGTCATCTCACTATCTGAAACAAGAATCCCGTAGAGTGAACTTCTGTGTGGGAGCCTATACCTGGGCGACGTGGTCCGCAGGGCTGCGGGCGGCGGCACGGATAGACTCCCCGGCATGCGCCTTGGTCGAATTGCCAGCCCGGACGGTGTCGCCTTCGTCAGCATCGAGGGGGAGGGGGACGCCGCGATCGCGAAGGAGATCGCCGAACATCCTTTCGGCACCCCGACCTTCACCGGCCGCAGCTGGCCGCTCGCCGACGTCAGGCTCCTGGCGCCGATCCTGGCGAGCAAGGTGGTCTGCGTCGGCCGCAACTACGCTGCCCACGCGGCCGAGTCCGGCAACGAGGTCCCCGACGAGCCGGTGATCTTCCTCAAGCCGAACACCTCCATCGTCGGCCCGGGGGCGCCGATCGTGCTCCCGCCGAGCAGCAACCTCGTCCACCACGAGGCCGAACTCGCCGTCGTCATCGGCCGCCCCTGCAAGGACGTTCCGGCCGCGAAGGCGCTCGACGTCGTCCTCGGCTACACGGTGGCCAACGACGTCTCGGCGCGTGACCATCAGCAGCAGGACGGACAGTGGACGCGGGCCAAGGGGCACGACACGTTCTGCCCCCTCGGGCCCTGGATCGAGACGAACATCGATCCCACGGATCTCGAGATCACCGCGCAGGTCGACGGACAGACGCGTCAGCGGAGCCGAACGTCGTTGATGGTGCACGACATTCCGAAGCTGATCGAGTGGGTCTCGGCGGTGATGACCCTGTTGCCGGGCGATGTGATCCTCACCGGCACCCCGGAGGGCGTCGGACCGCTCGTCGACGGCGACACCGTCTCGATCACCGTCGAGGGCATCGGCACGCTGACCAACCCGGTGACCGCCAAGCGCAGGTAGGCCGCGGCTTCGCGATCGGCCGGGACTAGCCTGGAGGGGTCTTTTCGATCCCTCGACCCGAGTGAGCCATGACCAACAGCGAAGTACGCGTTCGTTTCTGTCCGTCCCCGACCGGAACCCCGCACGTGGGCCTCGTGCGCACCGCCCTGTTCAACTGGGCTTTCGCCCGTCACCACGGCGGCACCTTCGTGTTCCGCATCGAGGACACCGACGCCGCCCGCGACACCGAGGAGTCGTACCGGGCCATCCTCGACGCGCTCCGGTGGCTCGGGCTCGACTGGGACGAGGGCCCCGAGGTGGGCGGCCCGTACGAGCCGTACCGGCAGTCGCAGCGGCGAGACCTGCACCTCGACGTCGTCGCCCGGCTGCTCGACGCGGGCGAGGCGTACGAGTCGTTCTCCACGCCGGAAGAGGTCGAGGCGCGCCACCGCGCTGCCGGCCGCGACCCGAAGCTCGGCTACGACAACTACGACCGTGACCTGACCGCCGAGCAGCGGCAGGCGTACCGCGAGGAGGGGCGCAAGCCCGTCGTGCGCCTGCGCATGCCCGATCACGACCTGACCTGGAACGATCTGGTCCGCGGTGAGACCACGTTCAAGGCCGGCACCGTGCCCGATTTCGCACTGACCCGCGGCAACGGCATCCCGCTCTACACCCTGGTCAACCCCGTGGACGATGCCCTCATGCGGATCACCCACGTGCTGCGGGGCGAAGACCTGCTCTCGTCGACGCCGCGCCAGCTCGCCCTCTACGAGGCGCTGCAGCGCATCGGCGTGACCGATTTCACGCCCGAGTTCGGTCACCTGCCGTTCGTGATGGGTCAGGGCAACAAGAAGCTCTCCAAGCGCGACCCCGAGTCCAACCTGTTCATCCACCGCGACCGCGGCTTCATCGCCGAGGGCCTGCTCAACTACCTCGCGCTCCTCGGCTGGGGGCTGGCCGACGACCGTGACGTCTTCTCGCTCGACGAGATGGTGGCCGCGTTCGACATCGCCAAGGTGAACTCGAATCCGGCGCGGTTCGACCAGAAGAAGGCCGACGCCATCAACGCCGAGCACATCCGCCTGCTCGAGCCGGGCGACTTCACGGCACGGCTGAAGTCGTTCCTCGTGGAGCACGGCCGTATCACCGCGGACGTCGACGACGCCCGGTTCGCGGAGGCGGCCGAGCTGGTCCAGACCCGCATCGTGGTGCTGTCGGACGCGTGGGACCTGCTGAAGTTCCTCTACGTCGACGAGGCCGACTTCGTCCTCGACGAGGCGGCCGCAGCCAAGAACCTCGGTCCCGACGCCGCGCCCGTGCTCGATGCGACGATCGCTGCGGCCGGTGGCGTGGCCGAGTGGAAGGCGGCGTCCCTCGAGGAGGCCCTCAAGGCCGCGCTGATCGACGAGCTCGGCCTCAAGCCTCGCAAGGCCTTCGCGCCGGTGCGCGTGGCCCTCACGGGCTCGCACATCAGTCCGCCGCTGTACGAGTCCATGGAACTGCTCGGCCGGGACGTCTCGCTGGCGCGTCTGCGTGCCGCCCGCGCCCGCATCGCCTGAGCCGGTCCGGGCCCGGCGGCGGGATCGCCCGTGACCGGGCCGGGCCGGATTTACCCGGCCTGACCAGGCGATTTGTAATTGGGGGCACCGATGGTGCTAACCTTCTTCTCGGTTCGGAACGGAGGCCGCACCGCCGCGAGGCGGGTCTCCGGAACAAGCCATTGGGGTATGGTGTAATTGGCAACACAGCTGATTCTGGTTCAGCCATTCTAGGTTCGAGTCCTGGTACCCCAGCGTCTGCCCGGTGATTTTGTCACCGAGCCTCGGCCGGTTAAGCTGGCTGAGCCTCCGCCGCAAGGTGGGGGAGTACCGGAGAAGAAGTTCCTGGCCCCGTCGTCTAGCGGCCTAGGACGCCGCCCTCTCAAGGCGGTAGCGCGGGTTCAAATCCCGTCGGGGCTACCACGGAAGGCCCTTCGATCGCGAGTTCGAAGGGTGTTCTTCTCCGAGCAGTGAAAGTTCCTGGCCCCGTCGTCTAGCGGCCTAGGACGCCGCCCTCTCAAGGCGGTAGCGCGGGTTCAAATCCCGTCGGGGCTACCAAACGAAGGTCCCTGCCGATCCACGGATCGGCAGGGACCTTCGTCGTTCTGCGCTCGTCAACCACTCTTGCGCCGGAAATTGCGGCGGTGGTCGGCGCTGCCGTGCGGCGCCTGCGCCTTGGCCCTCCCGTCGAGATGGTCCGTGCCGCGGCGGGCGTGCTGATTCTTGCGTTCGAGGGCTGCGCGGAACTGCTCCGCGATCCGCTCCTCGTTCGGCTCGTGCATCGCTGTCTCCCTTCCCCACCCGGTACTCGGCCGGGCCATCGGGAATCTAACCCGGCAGCCCTGCGTCTGTCGCGCGGTTTTCCAGCGATTCGAACAGGTACGGCGCGGTGCTGCCGCCGATCGGCATGGCCGCCAGTCCCAGCTTGCGGTGATCCCAGGACCGGGTTCGTTCCGCGACGACGCGCACCGCGACACGCTTGTGCATCATCTGCTCGATCGCGGGACGCACGTCCTCGGTGTACGGGCCCGTGTAGCGCTCCCACACGCTCCGGCACACGCGGAACAGCACGTCCCGGTCCTCGACCACCTCGGCATGCCCCTCCAGGGAGACTCCGCGCAGCGTGTCGTACGTGTGGCCGTCCTCGACGAGCGCGCTGATCCGGTTGTCGCGCCGCAGATTGACCGCCTTCTGCGACTTCAGCTTCGTCTCGAACCACATCTCGCCGTCGAGCACGGCGTACCACATCGCGACGAGGTGGGGGAGGCCGCCGGGGCCGACGGTGGCCATCGTCGCGACGCGGCTGCGGCCGAGGAAGTCGCCGATCTCGGCGTCGGACATCGTGATCTGTGCGCGCTGGTGGGTTCCCATCCGTGCACTGTGGCACAGGAGCCGGCGGATGCGACAGCCTTCTAGAGCCGCTTGTGCAGGGCGTCGGCGGCCGCGAGCAGGTCCGCGGCCCACCGCGCTCCGGGCCGGCGGCCCATCCGGTCGACGGGTCCCGAGACGGAGATGGCGGCGACGACCGAACCGGAGGCATCGCGCACCGGTGCGGCCACCGAGGCGACGCCGGGTTCGCGTTCGGCGACGCTCTGCGCCCAGCCCCGGCGACGCACCTCGGCGAGCACCCGCTCGCCGAATGCGGCCTCCGGCAGGATCGCCCGCTGCGTCGCGGCGTCGGCCCAGGCGAGCAGGACCCGCGCGCCGGACCCGGCAGTCATCGGCAGTCTCGCACCCACGAGGACGGTGTCGCGCAGACCTGTCGGTGGTTCGAGTGCGGCGACGCATACCCGGTGCGTGCCCTCCCGCCGGTACAACTGCACGCTCTCCCCGGTGATCTCGCGCAGCCGCGGGAGAACGAGCGAGGCCGCATCGACGAGCGGGTCACCCGCGCCCGCGGACAGTTCGGCCAGGCCGGGGCCCGGTCGCCACTGGCCGTCGCCGTCGCGCGCGAGCAGCCGGTGCACTTCGAGCCCGACCGCGAGGCGGTGGGCAGTGGCGCGGGGTAGTCCGGTGCGAGCGCACAGTTCGGTGAGGTTGCACGGTTGCCGAGCCACCGCGTGGAGGACCGCCATGGCTTTGTCCAGCACTCCGATCCCGCTATGCTGTCTCATAGGTCGATACCTCCGTCTCGCATAATGGGAAGCATAGCCCACGCGGAAACCGGCGGGGACGACAGTATTCGCGGCCCGGGACAGCCCGAGAACGGGAACCGCGTTCGTCACGTACGACAGGTGGAGAAGATGGCTGGAAAGACTCTGGCGGAGAAGGTGTGGGACCAGCACGTGGTCGTGCGCGGTACGGGAGAGGGGGCGGCACGGCAGCCGGACCTGATCTACATCGATCTGCATCTCGTGCACGAGGTCACGAGCCCGCAGGCGTTCGACGGACTGCGGCTGGCGAATCGGCCCGTGCGGCGCCCGGACCTGACCATCGCGACCGAGGACCACAACGTGCCCACGGTCGACATCGACAAGCCCATCGCCGACCCCGTCTCGCGCACCCAGGTCGAGACGTTGCGCCGCAACTGTGAGGAGTTCGGCATCCGGCTGCATCCGATGGGGGACGTGGAGCAGGGCATCGTCCACGTCGTCGGACCACAGCTCGGACTGACGCAGCCGGGCACGACGGTGGTGTGCGGCGACAGTCATACCTCCACCCACGGCGCCTTCGGTGCCCTGGCGATGGGTATCGGCACCAGCGAGGTCGAGCATGTGCTGGCGACCCAGACGCTTTCGCTGCGCCCGTTCAAGACGATGGCGATCACCGTCGACGGCGAACTGCCCCCCGGCGTCTCGAGCAAGGACCTGATCCTCGCCGTCATCGCCGAGATCGGCACCGGCGGCGGCCAGGGCTACGTGCTCGAGTACCGCGGCGAGGCCATCCGGAAGCTGTCGATGGAAGCGCGGATGACCATCTGCAACATGTCCATCGAGGCGGGCGCCCGGGCCGGGATGATCGCACCGGACGAGATCACCTACGAGTTCCTGAAGGGCCGCCCGCACGCCCCGCAGGGCGCGGACTGGGACGCCGCGGTGGCGGCGTGGGAGCAGTTGAAGACCGACGAGGATGCGGTTTTCGACGCCGAGGTCCGCATCGACGGGTCGGCTCTGACGCCCTTCGTCACGTGGGGCACCAACCCGGGGCAGGGCGCGCCCCTCGGTGCGTCGGTGCCCGATCCGGCGGCGATGGCGGACGAGAGCGAGCGCCTCGCGGCCGAGAAGGCACTGCGGTACATGGGACTCGAACCCGGGACGCCGCTGCGGGAGGTGCCCGTCGACACCGTCTTCGTCGGGTCGTGCACCAACGGCCGGATCGAGGATCTGCGGGCCGTCGCCGACGTCCTGCAGGGCCGCACGGTCGCCGACGGTGTCCGCATGCTCGTCGTGCCCGGATCGATGCGCGTTCGTGCCCAAGCCGAAGCCGAAGGTCTCGGTGAGATATTCACGGCCGCAGGGGCGGAATGGCGTCAGGCCGGCTGCTCGATGTGCCTGGGCATGAATCCGGACCAGTTGGCACCGGGTGAGCGCTGCGCTTCGACCTCGAACCGGAACTTCGAAGGCCGCCAAGGCAAGGGCGGACGCACCCACCTTGTCTCGCCTCAGGTCGCGGCGGCGACTGCGGTGCGCGGCACTCTCTCCGCTCCGGCGGATCTGGACTAGGTCACGGAACCGAAGGAGAATTTTCGATGGAAGCCTTCACCACTCACAAGGGAATCGGCGTCCCGCTGCGCCGGTCGAACGTCGACACCGATCAGATCATCCCTGCGGTGTACCTGAAGCGAGTCACTCGAACCGGATTCGAGGACGGGCTGTTCGCCGCGTGGCGCACGGATCCGTCCTTCGTGCTGAACACCCCGCCGTTCGACCGGGGCAGCGTCCTGGTGGCCGGCCCGGACTTCGGCACCGGGTCCTCGCGCGAGCACGCCGTGTGGGCGCTGTCCGACTACGGTTTCCGCGTCGTCATCTCGTCCCGCTTCGCCGACATCTTCCGGGGCAACGCCGGCAAGGCCGGATTGCTGGCCGCGCAGGTCGAACAACCGGACGTCGAATTGCTCTGGAAGCTCATCGAACAGCAGCCGGGGCTGGAGCTCGAGGTCGATCTCGACGCTCGTACCGTGACCGCCGGAACCACCGTGGTGCCGTTCAGCATTGACGACTACACCCGGTGGCGGCTGTTGGAGGGTCTCGACGACATCGGACTCACGTTGCGCCAGGTAGAGGCGATTTCCGAGTACGAAAACGCAAGGCCTTCTTGGAAACCACGAACCCTTCCGGCGCCCTGATCGAGCCCTCGAATCGGGCCTCGGCGGGCCGGATCCGACTGCACGTCCGGATCCGGCCCGCCGGCAATTTGCATGAGAATTGGCGTGGCACATAGACTCTTGCCCGTTTGCGGGTCTACCGTGGACTCGAGTCGGTCTGACGGTGGACCGTAATGTGCGGAGGAATGCAATGAACAAGGCAGAGCTGATCGATGTTCTGACCGAGAAACTCGGTTCGGACAGGCGCACAGCAACGGCGGCCGTGGAGCACATGGTCGACGCGATCGTGCGTGCAGTGCACTCGGGCAAGAGCGTCACCATCACCGGATTCGGTGTCTTCGAGCAGCGCCGCCGCGCAGCCCGGGTCGCGCGCAACCCGCGTACGGGTGAGACCGTGAAGGTCAAGCCGACGTCGGTGCCGGCCTTCCGCCCCGGCGCTCAGTTCAAGGCGGTCATCGCCGGTTCGCAGAAGCTCCCCGCGACGGGTCCGGCCGTCAAGCGCGGCGCGGCTGCGGCGGCCAAGAAGACCGCGGCGGCGAAGAAGACCGCCGCCAAGAAGACCGCGGCGGCGAAGAAGACCGCCGCCAAGGCCGCTCCGGCGAAGAAGACCACGGCGGCCAAGGCTCCGGCCAAGACCACCGCGGCGAAGAAGACCACCGCGGCGAAGAAGACCACGGCGGCCAAGGCTCCGGCCAAGACCACCGCGGCGAAGAAGACCACCGCGGCGAAGAAGACCACGGCGGCCAAGGCTCCGGCCAAGACCACCGCGGCGAAGAAGACCACCGCGGCGAAGAAGACCACGGCGGCCAAGGCTCCGGCCAAGACCACCGCGGCGAAGAAGACCACCGCGGCCAAGAAGACCACCGCGGCGAAGAAGACCACGGCGGCCAAGAAGGCACCGGCCCGCAAGGCCGCCGCCAAGAAGTAGCCGTTCCGGCACGGCGCGGGTCCGGAAGACCGTCGCCGAGAAGGGGCGCCGCCGAGAGCGGCGCTACCGCCCGGATCCCGTCCGTTCGGCGGCCATCGGGGAGATCTCCCCGATGGCCGCCGACGCGCGTTCAGGCGGCGCCGGGGGGCAGTGGGCTGTCGATGTGGTCCACTGCGACGAGCCGGTCGCCGGCCAGCGACAGGACCCAGGTGCTGCCCTTCCGGTTACGCGTGTTCGGCGCGACCACCCCGTCGTGCTCGGCCCACCATCGCACCAGGTCCGGAATCACCTTGCCCTGGCTGCAGATCACCGGCACGCCACCGCGCTGGGCGAGCTCGAGTGCCCGCTTGCGTCCGAGTTGCGGATCGGCGCCGTATTCCTCCTCCGTCAGGGAGGGCTCGACGGCGACCTCGACCCCGAGCCGGTCCGCGAGCGGTTGCACCGTCTGCACACAGCGCGCCCGGTCCGCGGCGACCACGCTGTCGGCGCCGAACGCGAGCAGTTGAGGCACGAGGGCCTGGGCCTGGGCGCGGCCCGCCGCGTCGAGGGGCCGGTCCCGATCGTCGCCGCGGTGGTTCTTGCGGCTGCCGGCCTTCGCGTGCCGCACGATCAGCACCGTCGCCGTGTCCGGCGGCAGGGCCTGGAAGCGCCGCAGCACCGTGTGGTCCATCGGGTACGACAGGGCCGCGTAGGCGTCGTCGGGTGCGAGCCAGCGCAGTTCGTCGACCTCGTCGTTCGGGACGAACCGGCCGCTGCATGCCGCGGCGGCCCAGTAGTCCACTCGCTTGAGCTTCCGGTGACCCGGAACCGGGTAGGTGACCTTGCCGAGAGACCGGCCGAGGCGCGCGGAAATCCCGGTCTCCTCCTCGATCTCGCGTACGGCGGCGACGACGGGAGTCTCGCCGGGATCGAGCTTGCCCTTGGGGAAGGACCAGTCGTCGTAGCGCGGCCGGTGCACGACGGCGATCTCGATACGGTTCCGGGCGGTCGGGTTCCTTCGCCACAGGACGGCCCCGGCGGCGAAGATGTTGGCTCGCATTGCGTTGTCGGAAACGGGGGACACCGACATCCTTCCGATCAGGAGCTGCGGCTGCGCATGAGCTCTTCTTGGTGGTCGCGGGCGGCGGTTCCCGGTGCCGGCGACGCGAGCCAGGTGCCGTCGGCCCGCAACGTCCAGCACCGGGTCGCCGGATCGAGCGCCGACTCGAAGATCGAGTCGAGTTGCGCAGCCAGCCGGGGATCCTTCACCTGGGCCATCACCTCCACCCGGCGGTCGAGGTTGCGATGCATCATGTCTGCGCTGCCGATCCAGATCTCGTCGGCCGCCCGGAAATGCAGGACGCGCGAATGCTCCAGGAATCTTCCGAGAATGGATCGCACCGTGATGTTCTCACTGAGCCCCGGCACTCCGGGCTTGAGCGCGCAGATGCCGCGCACGACGATCTCGACCGGTACCCCGGCGCGGGAGGCACGGTACAGCGCGTCGATGACCTGTTCGTCGACGAGCGCATTGGCCTTCAGGCGGATCCCGGCGTCGCGTCCGGCCTGGTGGTGCTCGATCTCGGTGTCGATCCGTTCGATGATGCCCGACCGCACGCCGTGCGGGGCGACGAGCAGGTTGCGGTACTTCGCCTTCCGCGAGTACCCGGTGAGAGTGTTGAACAGGTCGGTCAGGTCCGCGCCGATCTCCGGTGCCGCGGTGAGCAGACCGACATCCTCGTACAGACGCGCAGTCTTCGGGTTGTAGTTGCCGGTGCCGATGTGGCAGTAGCGGCGGATGAGCGAGCCCTCGCGGCGGACCACGAGGCACGTCTTGCAGTGGGTCTTGAGACCCACCAGGCCGTACACCACGTGCACGCCGGCCTGCTCCAGCTTGCGGGCCCACTTGATGTTCGCCTGTTCGTCGAAGCGTGCCTTGATCTCCACCAGCGCCACCACCTGCTTGCCGGCCTCCGCCGCGGCGATCAACGCGTTGACGATGGGGGAGTCGCCCGAGGTGCGGTAGAGGGTCTGCTTGATGGCGAGCACCTGGCTGTCGGCTGCGGCCTGCTCGATGAACCGCTGCACGCTGGTGGAGAAGGAATCGTAGGGGTGGTGCACCAGCACGTCGCCCTCGCGCAGCGTCGAGAACACGCTCTTGGGGGTCTCGCGCTCGCCGAAAGCGGGGTGGGTGGCCGGCACGAACGGCCGGTCCTTCAGATCGGGCCGGTCGACGTCGTGCACCTGCCACAGACTCGACAGGTCCAGCAGTCCCGGCAGCTGCACCACGTCGGCGGGATCGACGTCCAACTCGCGCAGCAACAGTTCGAGCATGTGCTCGGTCATGTCGTCGGCGACCTCGAGGCGCACCGGGGAACCGAAACGGCGACGGGCGAGTTCCCGCTCGAGTGCCTGCAGGAGGTCCTCGTCGCGGTCCTCCTCGACCTCGAAGTCGGCGTTGCGGGTGACCCGGAAGGCGTGGTGCTCGACGATCTCCATCCCCGGGAACAGCACGTCGAGGTGTGCCGCGATGAGTTCTTCGAGCGGAAGGAATGCGTCGATCTCGTCCGGTGAGCCGTCCCGCCGGACCCGCACGAAGCGATCGACGTTGTCGGGCACCTTGACCCGAGCGAAGTGCTCGCCGGCGGACTGGCGATCCTTCACGGTGACAGCGAGGTTGAGGCTCAGCCCGCTGATGTACGGGAACGGGTGCGCCGGATCGACCGCGAGCGGGGTCAGAACCGGGAACACCTGCTCGGCGAAGTGAGCGGTCAGGCGCTGCTTCTCGTCGTCCGCCAGATCGTCCCACCGGATGATCGAAATGCCTTCGGCAGTCAGAGCGGGCAGGACCGAGTCGAGGAAGACGAGGGCGTGGCGGCGCGCGATCTCCTGGGTGCTGCGCGCGATGAGCGCGAGTTGCGCTCGTGGCGACAGCCCGTCGGCGGAGCGGACCGACAAGCCGGTCTCGGCGCGACGCTTGAGGCCGGCGACGCGCACCATGTAGAACTCGTCGAGATTCGAAGCGAAGATGGCGAGGAACTTGGCGCGTTCGAGCAGCGGCAGCGACGTGTCCTCGGCCAGCGCGAGCACCCGCGCGTTGAAGTCGAGCCAGCTCAGTTCGCGGTTGAGGTAGCGGTCCGGGGGCAGACCGTCGGCGACGGCCTGCAGCGTCGTGGCGGCGGGCGGGGCGCTCGGCGCCGAGGCCGAACGGGTAGCGGTCGCACCGTCGAGGCCGCCTCCTCCGTCGCCGGATGCCCCGGCGAACCCGGGAGGGTCGGTGTCGATGCGCTGGTCCGTGGAATCGCCGTGTTTCACACGTCGATCATCCCTCAGTTTCGGAACGGCGGACAATCCGTCGGCGTCCGTCACCCGAAGTCGGGATGACGAACAGGCATCGGCCATCCGATCCGTCCGAGCGCCGACGCCGTCGCGGGCCCGACGCCCTGCACCGTCGCGGCCTCGAGGTCGGCGACGGTGTCGACGTCGAGCCGCAGCCCGGGCCAGTCCCCGGGTAGGGGGCGGGCGCCCGCCCGCACGTGACGGTGCGCCGAATCGGGACCGAACAGCGGGACGAGGGGTCCGGGCGTGCAGTGCAGCAGCGCCGAGGTGCCGGTGCCGGTGTGGTCCACGACGACCGCCCGGCCGGCCTCGCGTGCCGCGGACAGCGCCGCGGACAACTCGGCGGGCCGCAGCGCCGGCAGGTCCGCGTGCAGCGCGATCAGATCCACGCCCGGCTCGCGGGAGCGCACCCGGTGGGCGGCGGCGGCGAGCGCTGCGTTCAGTGGATCGACGGAGGCGGGATCGACGGAGGCGGGATCGACGGATGCGCCGGCCGTGCAAGCCGCCGGGGGATCGGCGAGTGTGTGCGCGCCCGCGCCGAGGGCGAGCGCGGCGACGTCGGCGTCGGTGGTGATGACGGTGACGGCGAGCCCCTCGACCGCCAGCGCCGCGTGCAGGGTGTCGGCGAGCATCGCGAGCACCAGGGCGGCTCGGTCGCCGGGGTCGAGGACGTGCGCGAGCCGCGACTTCGCCAGGCCGAGGGCCTTGACGGGAATCAGCACGTGCGCGGTGGTCATGGTCGTCGATTCTGCCAGTCGGCGGCGACGGCGGTCGCGGGCGCGGGCGGTGGGCGATACTGGAGCAGCCGCGGCGCTGGTCTGCGGACGGGATCGGACACGAGTAAGGGGACTGCGTGAGCAAGGCTGCGGTGTTGGGAGCGGGGTCGTGGGGGACGGCCTTCGCCAAGGTGCTGGCGGAGGCCGGAACGGACGTGACGATCTGGGCGCGGCGTGCGGAGGTGGCCGAGGCCATCGCCACCCGGCACGAGAACCCGGACTACCTGCCCGGCGTCGAACTGCCCGCCACGGTGCGCGCCACCGCGGATCATCGCGTCGCTCTCGACGGAGTGGACTTCCTCGTCCTCGCGGTGCCGTCGCAGACGTTGCGCGCGAATCTCGGGGCGTGGCGCGACGACATCGGTCCCGACGCGACCCTGTTGAGCCTGGCGAAGGGCATCGAGAGCGGCACCCTCATGCGGATGAGCCAGGTGATCGCTCAGGTGACCGGCGCCGAGCACGACCGCATCGCGGTGCTGTCCGGACCGAATCTCGCCCGTGAGATCGCCGATCGGCAGCCCGCCGCCACGGTGATCGCATGCTCCGACTCCACTCGCGCTCTCGAGATTCAAAGAGCATGTGCCACTGGTTATTTCAGGCCGTATACGAATACGGACGTGATCGGCTGCGAGATCGGTGGCGCGTGCAAGAACGTCATCGCCCTCGCGTGCGGCATGGCGGCCGGGGTCGGACTCGGTGACAACACCGTCGCCTCCATCATCACTCGCGGCCTGGCCGAGATCACGCGGCTGGGAACTGCCCTCGGCGCCAAGCCGGCCACGCTGGCCGGACTCGCCGGCGTGGGCGACCTCGTGGCCACGTGCACCTCGCCCCTGTCGCGCAACCGGTCGTTCGGCGAGCGGCTGGGACGGGGAGGGACACTCGAGAGTGCGCAGGAGGCCACCCACGGCCAGGTGGCCGAGGGGGTCAAGTCGTGCACCTCCGTCCGGGCGCTGGCGGCCAGTTACGACGTGGAGATGCCGCTCACCGACGCCGTGCACCGCGTCTGCTACGAGGGCATGTCGGTGCCCGAGGCGATCGGACTGCTCCTCGGCCGTCGAGTCAAGCCGGAGTGAGGGCGTGCCGGGGGACTCGACGCGTTGCGTGAAAGCTGTTGCCGCCGAACATGTGCCGGGGGAGCCGCTGCAACCCGGCCCGGTTCTCGCGGCCCCCTACCAGCTCGGGGCGGAGGGCACCGAAACCGACACCTACGCCCGCGCCTCCCATCCGGGCTGGCGGGCCCTCGAATCCGCGCTGGCCGCGCTCGAGGGCGCGGCGGCAGCCCGGGTCGTCGGATCCGGAATGTCGGCGGTCACCGTCGCGCTGCGGTCGCTGAGCCGGGGCGGCGGCACCGTCGTCGTCCCCGCCGACGGGTACTACCAGGTGCGGGCCTACGCGCGCGAATGCCTCGAACCCCTCGGCATCACGGTTCACGAACTCACCTGCGCCCAGTTCGGCGACGGAGGTCTACGCGCGGTCCTCGCCGGTGCTGGTGCGGGCGCGCTCGTGCTCGCCGAGACCCCGTCCAACCCGGGACTGGACGTCGTCGACCTGCGCGCCACCGCGGCACTGTGCCGGACCGCAGGCGCCCTGCTCGTGGTGGACAACACCACCGCCACCCCGCTGGGGCAGCAGCCACTCGCGCTGGGCGCGGACGTCGTCGTCGCCAGCGGCACGAAATCGCTCAGCGGGCACAGCGATCTGCTGATGGGGTACCTCGCCGTGGCCGACGGCGCACTCGTGCCACCCCTCGACCGCGAGCGCCTGCTCTCCGGCACCGTCCTCGGTCCGTTCGAGACGTGGCTGGCACACCGAAGCCTGGGCACCGCCGGGTTGCGCTTCGACCGGCAGTGCGCCAACGCGCTCGCCGTGGCCACGATGCTGCGTGAGCATCCCGCGGTCGGTGGCGTCCGATACCCCGGTCTGGACGACGATCCCGCGCACCCCGTCGCCGCGGCGCAGATGCGCCGGTTCGGGCCGCTGGTGACGTTCCGGCTCGACGACGAGCAGCAGTTCCACCGGTTCGTCGCGGTGAGCGAGCTCGTCACCGCCGCGACCAGTTTCGGGGGCATCCACACCACCGCGGACCGGCGTGCCCGCTGGGGTGATCCCGTACCGCCCGGCTTCGTGCGGTTGTCCTGCGGGATCGAGGACACCGCCGACCTGCTCGACGATCTCGACCGTGCGCTCGCCCGGCGCTGAGCAGGACTCGGATACCGGCCGGGCGGGCGGCACCGGTACGGTTTGTGCCGTGAGCACACCCCGAATCCGGGTGGCCGTCGTCTTCGGTGGCCGCAGCAACGAGCACTCCGTCTCCTGCGTTTCGGCAGGCAGCATCCTGCGCCACCTCGACCCGCAACGCTACGAGGCCGTCCCGATCGGTATCACCACCGACGGCGCCTGGGTGCTCGCCGACTCGGACCCGGAACGGCTCGCCAAGGCGGGCCGCGAACTGCCGACCGTCGACGCGGACGGTTCGGCGCTGGTGCTCACCGCCGATCCCACCCGGGCCGGTGACATCGTCGCCCTCGCCGAGGGCGAGTTCGGCAAGGTCCTCGCCTCCGTCGACGTCGTGTTCCCCGTGCTGCACGGCGCCTATGGCGAGGACGGCACCATCCAGGGGCTGCTCGAACTCGCCGGCGTCCCGTACGTGGGACCGGGCGTCCTCGCCAGCGCCGCCGGGATGGACAAGGAGTTCACCAAGAAGTTGCTGGCCGCGGAGGGTCTGCCCGTCGGATTCCAGGTCGTGCTGCGGCCCGGCACCGCGACCGTCACCGAGCAGCAGAAGCAGCGTCTCGGCCTCCCCGTGTTCGTCAAGCCCGCCCGCGGCGGATCCTCCATCGGGATCAGCCGTGTCGCCGACTGGGCGGCGCTCGATGCGGCGATCGACAAGGCTCGCCGGCACGACCCGAAGGTGATCGTCGAATCCGCGATCGTCGGCCGCGAGGTCGAATGCGGTGTACTGGAGTTCCCCGACGGCGACGTGCGCGCCAGCGTCGTCGCCGAGATCCGGATGCCCGACCCGTCCGGCGATCACGAGGCGTTCTACGACTTCGACACCAAGTACCTCGACGACGTGTGCGAGTTCGACGTGCCCGCCAAGCTCGACGACGACGTCTCCGACCGGATCCGGGACCTCGCGGTCCGCGCCTTCCGCGCCCTCGACTGCCAGGGCCTGTCCCGGGTCGACTTCTTCGTCACGGAGGACGGGCCGGTGATCAACGAGATCAACACCATGCCCGGGTTCACGTCGATCTCGATGTACCCGCGCATGTGGGAGGCCAGCGGCCTCGAGTACCGCACGTTGCTCTCCACCCTGGTCGACACCGCCCTGGCCCGGGGGACCGGGCTGCGCTGAGCCGTCCGGACGCGGACTAGTCTGGAGGCCATGACTGCCGTGACCCCTGACTCATCTGCGACCGTTTCCGGGGACGTCCGGGCGACCGGCGCCGGGGACACCCGCGAGGCCGTGCACGCCGCGGCCCGTCGCGCCCGCGTCGCCTCCCGCCGGCTCGCCCTGCTCACCACCGCGCAGAAGGACGCCGCCCTGCACGCCGCGGCGGACGCCGTGCTCGCCGCGTCCGACGCGGTGCTCGCTGCCAACGCCGAGGACATCGAGACCGCCCGCGCGGCAGGCACCGAGGAATCCCTCCTCGACCGGCTCCGTCTCACCCAGGCCCGGGTCGAGGGCATTGCGGCGGGGTTGCGCCAGGTCGCGGGGCTGCCCGACCCGATCGGCGAGGTCGTCCGCGGCTCGACCCTGCCCAACGGCCTCGAGATCCGGCAGATGCGGGTGCCGCTCGGCGTCGTCGGGATGGTGTACGAGGCCCGGCCGAACGTGACCGTCGACGCCTTCGGGCTGGCCCTCAAGTCCGGCAACGCGGCCCTGCTGCGCGGGTCGTCGTCCGCCGCCCGTTCCAACGCGGCGCTCGTCGAGGCCCTGCGCGGCGCCCTCGCCACGCAGGAACTGCCGGAGGACGCCGTGCAACTGCTGCCGAGCGCGGACCGATCCTCGGTCACGCACCTCATCCAGGCCCGCGGACTCGTCGACGTCGTCATCCCTCGTGGCGGCGCCGGCCTGATCTCCGCCGTCGTCCGCGACGCCACCGTGCCCACCATCGAGACGGGCGTGGGCAACTGCCACGTGTACGTGCATGCGTCGGCCGATCCGGAGATGGCCGAGAAGATCGTGGTCAACGCCAAGACCCGCCGGCCCAGCGTGTGCAACACCGCCGAGACGATCCTGGTGGACAAGGCCGTCGCCGACGACGTCGTGCCCCGGCTGCTGCAGGTACTGCGCAGCCACGGCGTCACCGTGCACGGCGACCTGCCCGGCCTCGAACCGGCCACCGAATCGGACTGGGCCGACGAGTACCTGAGCCTCGACGTCGCGCTCGCCGTCGTCGACGACCTGGACGCGGCCGTCGCGCACATCGACCGGTACGGCACCGGGCACACCGAGGCCATCGTCACCTCCGACCTCGCCGCGGCCCGTGAGTTCTCCGCGCGGGTCGATGCCGCAGCCGTCATGGTCAACGCTTCGACGGCGTTCACCGACGGCGAGCAGTTCGGGTTCGGCGCCGAGATCGGCATCTCCACCCAGAAGCTGCACGCCCGCGGCCCGATGGGACTGCCGGAACTCACCTCCACCAAGTGGGTGGTCTGGGGCGACGGCCACACCCGGCCGGCCTGAGGTCGGCCCGACGGCGTCGACGAGACCCCGCACCCCGACCGGCCTGCCCCGACGAAAGGACACAGCGTGGACCGTGCGCTGCCGACCACCCCGCCGATCTTCGCCGACGTCGACGAGGTGATCGACCGCCTCGCCGAGACGGGATACCTCGCCGACAAGGCCACCGCCACCGCGGTGTTCCTCGCCGATCGCCTCGGCAAGCCGCTGCTCATCGAAGGCCCCGCCGGGGTGGGCAAGACCGAGCTGGCCCGGGCGGTGGCGCAGACCTCCGGCGCCGAGCTGGTGCGGCTGCAGTGCTACGAGGGGGTCGACGAGTCGCGGGCGCTCTACGAGTGGAACCACGCCAAGCAGATCCTGCGGATCCAGGCCGGTACCGACCACTCCTGGGACGCGACCAAGCAGGATGTGTTCTCCGAGGAATTCCTTCTGCCGCGCCCGCTGCTGACGGCCATCCGCCGGGAGGACCCGACGGTGCTGCTCGTCGACGAGGTCGACAAGGCCGACGTGGAGATCGAGGGTCTGCTGCTCGAGGTGCTCAGCGACTTCGCGGTCACCGTGCCCGAACTCGGCACCATCAGCGCCACCCGCAAGCCCTTCACCGTGCTCACCTCGAACGCGACCCGCGAGTTGTCCGAGGCCCTCAAGCGACGCTGCCTGTTCCTGCATCTCGACTTTCCCGATGCCGACCTCGAGCGCCGCATCCTGGCGAGCCGGGTTCCGGAGCTGCCGGAGGCGGTCGCCGAGCAGCTCGTCCGCACGGTCCGGGTGCTGCGCGGCATGCAGCTCAAGAAGCTGCCGTCGGTGGCGGAGACGATCGACTGGGGCCGCACACTGCTCGCCCTGGGCCTGGACACCCTCGACGACGCGGCGGTCCGGGCCACGCTCGGCGTGATCCTCAAACACCAGTCCGATCAGCTGCGGGCCGCGGCCGAGCTGCGGTTGAACTGACATGGCCGGGGCACGCCCGCCGCTGCGGGACCACGGGCCGTCGGCGCCGCACGGGCTGCCCGGCCACCTCGTCGGGTTCGTCGAGGCGCTGCGCCGCCGCGGCATCCCCGTAGGACCGTCGGAGACCGTCGACGCCGGCCGGGTCATCTCGGTGCTCGACCTGCTCGACCGCGACGCCCTGCGCGAGGGGCTGGCGTGCGCTCTGCTGCGCCGGCCCACCCATCGGCCGACCTTCGACGCCCTGTTCGACCTGTGGTTCCCGGCAGCGGTGGGACGCCGCGAGGCCGGCAGGATCGATCCGACGCTGCCACGCACCCCGGACGGCGAGATCGATTTCGAGGCGCTGCGGGACCTGATCGCCGAGATGCTCGCCGACGACTCCGCCGAGGCGTTCGAGCTCGTCGAGTTGCTGACCGCGCAGATCGTCGAGGAACTGGGCCAGTACACCTCGGGTGACAAGTCGTCGTTCTCGGCGTACCAGGCCCTGCGCCAGGTCTCGCCCGAGACACTGGTGTCGAAGATCCTCGAGGGACTGCTCGGCAATGCCGGTCCCGAGGAGCGGGCTCAGGACACCGAGTACGCCACCGAGGTGGCCCGCCGCACGGCAGCGCGCCGGGTGGCGGACTTCCGGGCGATGGTCGAACGCGAGACGCGGCGCCGCACCGCCGAACAGGTCGGACGCGACCGCGTCGCCACGTACGGGGTGCCCAGACTGGCCGAGGAGGTCGACTTCCTGCGAGCCACCGACGCCGAGCTCACCGCGCTGCGCCGCAGCGTCACCCCGCTGGCGCGGCTGCTCGCGAGCCGGCTCGCCGCGCGCCGGCGACGGGCCCGCGCGGGGGCGATCGACCTGCGCCGGACCCTGCGCAAGTCGATGTCCACCGGCGGAGTGCCCATCGACCTCGTCAATCGCAAGCCACGCCCCGCCCGTCCGGAGCTCGTGGTGCTGTGCGACGTCTCCGGATCGGTCGCCGGCTTCTCCCACTTCACGCTGCTGCTCGTGCACGCCTTGCGCGAGCAGTTCTCCCGCGTCCGGGTGTTCGCGTTCATCGACAGCACCGACGAGGTCACTCACCACTTCTCCGCCGGCGCGGATCTCGGGGTCGCCATGTCGCGGATGCTGCGTGAGGCCGAGCTGATCGCCTACGACGGCCACTCCGACTACGGTCACGCGCTCGGCGTGTTCACCGAGCGGTACGCGCACAGCCTCACCAGCCGCAGCTCACTGCTCGTGCTCGGCGACGCACGGACCAACTATCGCGATCCCAACCTCGCCGCGCTCGAACACCTGGTGGCCGTTGCCCGGCACGCCCACTGGCTCAATCCGGAACCACGCGGCCAATGGGGAGCCGGAGATTCGGCGGCCGAGGTGTACCGCGAGGTGATCACGATGCACGAGTGCCGGTCCGCACAGCAGCTCGCGCAGGTGGTGGCGGCCCTGCTGCCGGTGTGAACCCGTAAGCTGGACCATCGTGCACGAGCCATCCGTCCCGAATTCCCCGCCGCGCCGGCGCGTCGGTGTCATGGGCGGAACCTTCGACCCCATCCACCACGGGCATCTCGTCGCAGCCAGCGAAGTAGCCGACCGGTACGATCTCGACGAGGTCGTGTTCGTGCCCACCGGACATCCCTGGCAGAAGTCGGGACACGATGTCAGCACGGCAGAGGACCGCTATCTGATGACGGTCATCGCGACCGCCTCGAATCCGCAGTTCTCCGTCAGCCGGGTCGACATCGAACGCGAGAAGGCCACCTACACCGTGGACACACTGCGCGACCTGCGTGCCCTGATGCCCGACGCCCAGTTGTACTTCATCACCGGCGCCGACGCGATGGCATCGATCCTGTCGTGGCAGGACTGGGCCGAGCTGTTCGAGCTGGCCCGGTTCGTGGGGGTGTCGCGTCCGGGCTACGACCTGCACGTCGAGCACCTCGCCGAGCATCTCGCGAAGCTGCCGTCCGACACCGTCGGTCTCGTCGAGATACCTGCGCTGGCCATCTCGTCGACCGACTGCCGGACGCGGGTGCGTGAGCACAGACCCATCTGGTACCTGGTGCCCGACGGGGTGGTGCAGTACATCAGCAAGCGCAACCTGTATCGGCCCGCGAACTCGCGGCGCCCCGACGGCACGACGACCGTGTCTCATCCCCACCCCGAGTCCTGTCCCCACCCCGAGAGGAAGACCCCGCAGTGACGGCAACTGCAGAAGCCATCGAGATGGCACGCATCGCGGCCCGCGCGGCCGACGAGAAACTGGCCACCGACGTGGTGGTGCTCGACGTGTCCGAGCAACTGGTCATCACCGACTGCTTCGTGATCGCGTCCGCGGCCAACGAGCGCCAGGTCAACGCGATCGTCGACAACGTCGAGGAGAAACTGCGGCTCGCCGGGCACAAGCCCGTGCGGCGCGAAGGCACCCGCGAGGGTCGTTGGACGCTGCTGGACTACGTCGACGTGGTGGTGCACATCCAGCACGACGACGAACGCAACTTCTACGCACTCG
Organism: Rhodococcus sp. DMF-1; assembly: GCF_021441945.1. Lineage (NCBI taxonomy): Bacteria > Bacillati > Actinomycetota > Actinomycetes > Mycobacteriales > Nocardiaceae > Rhodococcus > Rhodococcus sp. DMF-1. The sequence continues at coordinate 2,231,812 of NZ_CP090442.1, read as the reverse complement.
ACCGGTTGTGGAAGGACTGCCCGGTGATCACCGTCGACGGCATCGGCGCGCCCGCGCCGGCGGGTGACACCGGCGCGCCCGCGCCGGCGGGTGACACCGGCGCGCCCGCGCCGACCGGTGACACCGGCGCCGGTGCAGCGGCAGGCGGCACCACTCCCGTCCCGGACGACGCACCGGGGGACCGGTGACCCACGCGGTACCGGTCCGGCGGCTGATCCTGGTACGCCACGGCCAGACCGAATACAACGCCACCAGTCGCATGCAGGGGCAGCTCGACACCGAGCTGTCCGCGCTGGGGCGGCGGCAGGCCGTGGCCGCGGCCAGGGTCCTCGTCGAGCACAGTCCCGTGGCCATCGTCTCGTCCGATCTGCGGCGCGCCTACGACACCGCCGTCGAACTCGGTGACCAGGCCGGGCTGCCGGTGGAAATCGATCCGAGGCTGCGCGAGACCCATCTCGGCCGGTGGCAGGGCCTGACCCATCACGACGTGGACGCGGTGTCCCCGGGGGCCCGCGCGGCGTGGCGGGCCGACGCCACCTGGGCACCCCCCGAGGGTGAGAGCCGGGTCGACGTGGCGCGGCGCAGCGCCCCGGTGATCCAGGAACTGCTCGACAAGCACGAGCAGTGGGTGCATCGGCCGATCATCGTCGTCGCGCACGGCGGACTGATCGCGGCACTCACGGCCGCCCTGCTCGATCTTCCGGTCGACCGGTGGCCGGTCCTCGGCGGACTCGGCAACACCGGCTGGGTCCAGCTCAGCGGATACGGTGACCGGCCCGCGTGGCGCCTCGACGTGTGGAACGCGACGGCGACGGTGGCGGCCGATGACGTCCTCTGAGCCACGGCCGACGGCCGGTCCGCGCCGGCCGACGCTGCTGGTGATCGGGGACTCCCTCAGCTACTACGGCCCGAAGGGCGGGCTCCCGGCGGACCATCCGCGAATCTGGCCGAACATCGTGGCGCGCGAACTCGACTGGGACGTGGAGCTCGTCGCACGGATCGGGTGGACGACCCGCGACGCGTGGTGGGCCATGACCCAGGATCCGCGCGTGTGGGCGACGATCCCGCGGGCCGGTGCCGTCGTGCTGGCCGTCGGGGGCATGGACACCCTGCCGTCCCCGCTGCCGACGGCGCTGCGCGAAACACTGCGTTACGTACGCCCACCGCGGTTACGCCGCGTCGTACGGGAGACCTACGGGTGGCTGCAGCCCCGGCTGTCCCCGCTCGGCTGGCCGGTGGCCCTGCCGCCGCGGGTCAGTGTGGACTACCTCGAGACCATCCGCGAGTCGCTGGCGTACATGCGGCCGGACCTTCCGGTGATCGCCACGCTGCCGTCGGTACACCGCAGCGCGCAGTACCGCGCGGTGCACCGCGGTCGTCCCGCCGCAGCCCGGGCCATCAACCGGTGGGCGTCCGAGAAGTCGGTTCCGCTGGTCGATCTCGGCGAGGCCGTGCACGCGGACATCCACTCCGGGGACGCGAATCCGGACGGCATCCACTGGGGTTGGAACGGGCACAGCGAAGTTGCCGCCGCGGTGGCCGAGGCGGTACGGATGGTGCACCGGGATGCGCGCGTCGCCGCGGAGAACATACGGTAGGCGGCGTGTCTGTAGTAGTGGTGACCGATTCGTCGTGCTGTCTCGACCCGGAACTGGTGGAGCGCTACGACATCCGTGTCGTGCCGCTGCACGTGATCGCGGACGGTGTCGAGTTGCGCGAGGGCGTGGACGACCTGCCCGCCGACCTCTCCGGCGTCACGACCTCCGGTCCCTCCCCGGCGGAACTGACGGAAGCGTACGCCGAGGCGCTGTCCGACAGCGGCGGCGACGGGGTGGTGGCCGTGCACCTGTCCCGTGAACTGTCGGGTACCTGGTCGGCTGCCCGCTATGCCGCCGATGCCCTCGGCGACCGGGTGCAACTGGTCGACAGTCGAACCACCGCAATGGGTCTGGGATTCGCTGCTCTGGCGGCGGCGGAAGCCGCCCGGTCCGGTGCGGATGTGCGGGCGGTGTACGAACGGGCGGTGGAGGTCGCCGCCCACAGCCGGACACTGCTGGTGGTCGACCGGCTCGACCACCTGCGCCGCGGCGGCCGCATCGGTACCGCCACAGCGCTGCTCGGCACCGCTCTGGCGATGAAACCCGTGCTGCACCTCGTCGACGGCCGGCTGGTGCTGCGGGAGAAGACCCGCACCATGACCAAGGCGATGACGAAACTCGTCGACGGCGTCGTCGACACCGCGGAGCCGGTGACCGCGGTGGCCGTGCACCACCGCGAGGCCCCCGAACGCGCCGAGCGGCTCGCCGCGGAACTCGCCGGCCGGCTGCCCGCCGGGACGCCGCTGTCGGTGTCGGAACTCGACGCGGTCCTCGGCGCCCACGTCGGTCCCGGCGCCGTCGGGGTGGTCGTCTCCCGAGCGTAGGAGTTGTCCACAGGCGGACGGTTCATCCACAGATTCGACGACTCGTCCCAGCCTTCGCGGTGGCGGCGGTCGTGTCCGGTTAGCGTCGCGCCATGGGCAGCAGCGACGAGCACGACCTCGTGCGCAGACGGCTCGACGGGATCGCCCGGTCCGCCGGCGACCGTCCTCCGGCGGCGCCGGACGACGATCCGTACCCGTGGTACGACGCGGCCGGCACCGCCGATCCGCCGGGTCCGTTCGAGCGGTTGCGTGCGGCCCGCTGGCAGACCGGTCGCGGCGGGACCGGGGCCCTGGCGGTGGTCGGTGTCGTGGTCGTGCTCGTCACGCTCGTCGTGACCTGGCGCGATCGTCCCGTCGCGGAACCGGTTCCGCCGCTGCCGGCGGTGGAGGTCGTAGCACCGCCGGCGGATCCCGTTGCGCCCCGGCAGGACTCGGCGCCGGAGGAGGTGGTGGTCAGTGTGGTGGGCCTGGTGGGCAAGCCCGGCCTCGTACGAATCGCGCCCGGCTCGAGGGTGGCCGATGCGCTCACGGCCGCGGGCGGCGCCCTCGAGGGGGCGGACCTGACCGGATTGAACCTGGCGCAACGCCTCGCGGACGGCGACCAGATCGTGGTCGGCACCCTGCCACCGGTTCCGCCGGCGAGCGGAATCTCCGGCGCCGCAGGGGCAGGGGACGCCGGAACGTCCGGCGCGCCCGAGGCCGGGGGGCCGGTGAATCTCAACACCGCCGACGAGGCGGCCCTCGATGCGCTGCCCGGCGTAGGTCCTGTCACCGCCGCCGCGATAGTCGCGTGGCGCCGGGACAACGGTCCGTTCAACGACGTCGAACAACTCGCCGAGGTCGACGGGATCGGTCCCGCGCGGCTGGCGCGCCTGCGGACGCTGGTGGTGGTGTGACCGAATCCGGCCGTGACGACGCGCGCCTGGTACCGAGCGCGGCCGCGGCGTGGGCCGCAACCGCGCTCGGGTTGCACGCCGGCTGGCAGGTTGCGCTGGGGCTCGCGGCGATTGCCGCGCTGTGCGCGGCGGCCACGCTCGTGCCGATACGCCGGGGGCGGTTCCGTGCCGGGGCCGCCCCGTTGCTCGCGGCTCTCGTCGTCGCCGCCGGGTTCTCTGCGGCAGTCGCACTACGGGTATGGGCGGTCGAGACGCATCCGCTTGCCGGCGCGGCCGCGCGTGACGGCTGGGCCACCCTGGCGGTCGAACCGACCGAGGATCCGAAAAGACTGGGGGACAGCGGATTCGGGGGAGATCAGGTCCTGGTCCCGGCGAGAGTGCACCGCGCCGACCTGGGGGCCGGTCGGTACACCGGCGGCGGGGCCGTCGTGGTGTTCGCCCCCGCCGAGGAGTGGGCGGAGCTGCTGCCGGGGCAACGGGTCACCCTGCGCGGCCGGCTCGCCGAATCCAGCGGCGCGGACCTGACGGTGGCCGTGGTCCGGGCCGACGGCCCACCCCGGTCGGTGCAGGCCCCCTCGCGGGTGCAGCAGTGGGCGGGGCGGATCCGCGAGCGACTCGCCTCGGCGTCCGGAGCGGTGCTCCCGCCCGCTGCGGCCGGCCTCCTGCCGGGCCTCGTGGTCGGCGACACCTCACGCCTGCCCGACGACGTGCGGGAGAGCTTCCGGGTAGCGGGCCTGACCCACCTGACTGCGGTGTCCGGTGCCAACGTCAGCATCGTTCTCGGCGCGGTGCTGCTCGCCGTGCGGGGACTCGGCCTCGGCCCCCGCACGGGCGCCGCGCTCGCGGCCGTCGCGCTGGTGGCGTTCGTCGTCGTCGTGCGCCCGTCGCCGAGCGTGCTGCGTGCCGCCGCGATGGGCGCGATCGGATTGCTCGCGCTCGTGACGAGCCGACGACGGAACGGGCTGCCCGCCCTGGCGGCCACGGTCGGGGTGCTGCTCGTCGCCGCACCCGAACTCGCGACGGACGCCGGGTTCGCCCTGTCGGTCGCGGCCACCGCCGGCCTGGTGCTGGTGGCACCGCTCTGGGTGACCCGGCTGCGGGCCCGCGGGTGGCCCCGCGCGGCGGCCGAGGTGTTCGCCGTCTCGGCGGCCGCATTCGTCGTGACCGCACCGATCGTCGCCGCGCTGTCCGGCACCGTCAGCGTCGTGGCGATCGCGGCCAACGTCCTGGTCGCACCGGTGCTTCCGCCGTTGACCGTGCTCGGTACCACCGTCGCGGCGGTCTCCGCGGTGTCGCCGGCCGTGGCGGAGCTGCTCGCTCGCGGGACCGCGCCCATGCTGTGGTGGATCCTCGAGGTGGCAGCGCGTGCCACGGCCCTGCCCCTGGCGGAGGTGCCCGTCCCGGCGGGCGTGAGCGGAGCGGTCGCCGTCGTCGGCGGGCTCGTCGCTGCCCGGTACCTGCTGCGGCTACGGCGCGGACGCCCGGCCGGGGCACCGACGGTGATGTCCGGGGGACGTGGCACGATCGATCGGTGACCAACCCGCAGTTGCATCTCGTGCTCGGTGACGAAGACCTCCTCGTCGAACGGGCCGTCGCGCGGATCGTCGGTGCCGTCCGGGCCCGGACGGGGTCTGGTCCCGAGCTCACCGTCTCGCGGCTGCGCGCCGGCGACGCCGGCGCCGCCGAACTCGCCGAGCTGCTGAGCCCGTCGCTGTTCGCCGAGGACCGGGTGGTCGTCCTCGAATCCGCCGCGGAGGCCGGCAAGGACGCCGTCGCACTGATCGTCGACGCGGCGACCGACCCACCCGAGGGGGTGACCCTCGTCGTCCTGCACAGCGGCGGTGGCCGCGCGAAAGCCATGGTGGGCGAACTGCAGAAGTGCGGCGCCGAGACCCACGAGTGCGCCCGGATCACCAAGCCGGCCGAGCGCGTGGACTTCGTGCGGGCCGAGTTCCGCACCGCCGGTGTTCGAGTAGCACCGGAGGTCGTGCAGGCCGTGATCGACGCCGTGGGCTCCGACCTGCGGGAGCTGGCGGCGGCGTGCAGTCAGCTCGTCGCCGACACGGGCGGCAAGATCGATGCTGCCGCCGTGCAGCGTTACTACTCCGGCAAGGCCGAGGTCACGGGGTTCGAGGTGGCCGAGAAGGCCGTCGCGGGTGACGAGGCCGGGGCGCTGGAATCGCTGCGGTGGGCGACGCATCGTGGTGTCGCGCACGTCCTGCTCGCCGACGCCCTCGCCGATGCCGTCCACACGATCGCACGAGTCGGTTCGGCCGGGCGCGGCGACCCGTTCAAGATGGCCTCGGAACTCGGGATGCCGCCCTGGAAGGTGAAGAAGGCCCAGGGGCAGGCACGCACGTGGGATCCCCGATCGATCGGGGCGGCGCTGCGAGTGGTGGCCGATCTCAATGCCGACGTCAAGGGCGCGGCCGCGGACGCCGACTACGCGGTCGAGCGCGCCGTGCGCCGCGTCGCGGAGCTGGCCGGCCGGACCCGTTAGACGACGGAAGCCGCCCGGTCCGAGGACCGGGCAGCTTCCGGAGCAGAGCTTGCGTTCTACCTCAGAGTCCGTTGGCGACCTTGGCCAGAGCGGACTTCTTGTTGGCGGCCTGGTTGGCGTGGATGACGCCCTTGCTGGCTGCCTTGTCGAGCTTGCGGCTGGTGGAGACGAGGAGCTCGGTGGCCTTGTCCTTGTCACCGGCGGCCGCGGCCTCGCGGAAGGAACGGATCGCCGTGCGCAGCGAGGACTTGACCGACTGGTTGCGGAGTCGGTTGCGCTCGTTGGTGCGGATCCGCTTCACCTGGGACTTGATGTTGGCCACGCGTAAAATCCTGTCGTCTTGCTGGTAGTTGGTCGGAAAGCTCTGGGCGCACTACGGCACCGACGGACCACGATACCAGCGGCCCGGCGGAACCCCAAAACTGGTACCCGGGACCGCACACCGGGTGCCGATACGGTCGCGTCCGGCCGGCCTGCCGGGAACTGTCCTCGACGTCACCGGAAGTTGTTGTGGCGGTCATCCGGCTTGCGTAGTGTCCGCTGTGTTCTGTTGCGGTAGTGCTGTGCGGCCGGTGGGCCCGTCTTCGACCCGCGGTGTTCGCCAGTGCGGATGTTCGACACATCGGATCCGGTCCTTCGGGGCCGCACGACGCGAGGTGGGCGCATGACGAACGAACACGAGACTGGTCCCGAGGACCGGGCGGCGAACCGGAAGGCGGACCGGGTACGCGGCGGTGCCGAGCCCGAGACGGCGCTCGAAGCCGTCGAGAAGGAAGAATTCTCGGACGCGAAGAAGTACGCAGCGGAGGCGATCGGCACGTTCGTGCTCGTGTTCTCCGCGGTCGGCACGGCGGTCTTCGCCGGAGACAAGGTCGGCAATCTGGGCGTCGCGCTGGCGTTCGGGCTGACGCTGCTCTTCCTCGTCTACGCCATCGGGCCGATCTCCGGGTGTCACGTGAACCCGGCGGTGACGGTCGGTCAGCTCGCGATCGGGCGGGTCACCGCCAAGCGGGCGGTGTTCTACATCGTGGCCCAGATCCTCGGCGGGCTCGTCGCGGGCGTGACGATCTACTCGGTGGCGCAGTCGCTCCCGACCTACGACCGGGCCGCGCAGGGACTCGGTGCCAACGGTTGGGGACCGCACAGCCCGTCGGCAGTGGAAGGACCGCTGGGCGGGGTGCTCATCGACGGTTACGGAATCGGCGCGACCATGATCGTGGAGGTGCTGCTGACCGCACTCCTGGTGTTCGTGGTGCTCGCCGCGACGGACCAGGCCTCGGACGTGCTGCTGGCCGGCGTGTCGATCGGCTTCACCCTGACAGTGATCCACCTGATCTCGATCCCGATCGACAACACCTCCGTCAATCCGGCCCGGAGCATCGCGGTCGCTCCGTACCAGGACGGTGCGCTCGCGCAGCTCTGGCTGTTCATCCTGTTCCCGCTGATCGGCGGCGCCCTCGGGGCGCTCGTCTACCGGTCGCTGTTCGGCCGGTTCGCCGGGCTGCGGCCGTCCGTGGCGCCGCCGGCCGGCGTCCGCCGACGGTGACGGGACGCGGCTACCGCCGACGGTGACAGGACGGCCGGCTACCGCCAGCCGTAGTCGGCGCGCAGGCGCGCCGCGACCTGCTCGAACCGGGACCGGCCGAGCACCGCGCCTTCGCGCCGGATGCCGTCCTCGGGCACGTCGAGCACGCGGTCCAGCCGGACCCAGCTGGGCCGGTTGCCGGCGTCCCAGCTGCCGTTACCGAGCGCCAGCCAGTCCCGGTGACCGTCCCGGTCGTCGTTCGACGACAGCATGAGGCCGAGCAGGGTGCCGCCGTTGCGTCCGACGACGAGCACGGGCCGGTCCTTGCCCTTGGTCGCGTCCTCCTCGTAGGCCACCCACGTCCACACGATCTCGCCCGGGTCGGCGCGGCCGTCGAGATCGGGGGCGTACGCGATCTGCCGGGCGCGCTGCGCGGTGGGGGAAGTACGGGAGGTCACCGGACGGCCCGGCTTCGGGACCGGTCGGGTGGTGTCGGCTGTCCCGGAGCCGAGGGCGGTCCGGGCCCGGTCGAGAGCGCCGGAGCGCTGCATCTGCTCGAGCAACCGCGGCCCCTGCTCGACCGCGAGCCGTCCCAGTTGCCTGCCGAGTTTCTTCCATGTGCCAGCCACGTCGGCGAGCTTAGCGGCGCCCGCCGCCGCACAGGTGCGGCCGCGGGACCGGACCCGCCGCGACTTGGATATTCTGCAGGGGTGACCGCGGCCCGCCAGGGCTGCTGCCCGTCCGAGTCAGGAGCCCGACATCAGCACCTTCGCCGACACCACGTTCACGGACCCCGCGAAGATCCGGAACTTCTGCATCATCGCGCACATCGACCACGGCAAGTCGACGCTCGCGGACCGCATGCTGCAGCTCACCGGTGTGGTCGAGGAGCGCCAGATGCGTGCTCAGTACCTCGACCGGATGGACATCGAGCGCGAGCGCGGGATCACCATCAAGGCCCAGAACGTGCGGCTGCCGTGGCAGGTCGACGGCGAGGACTACGTCATGCACCTCATCGACACGCCCGGGCACGTCGACTTCACGTACGAGGTCTCCCGTGCGCTCGAGGCGTGTGAGGGTGCGGTGCTCCTCGTCGATGCCGCCCAGGGCATCGAGGCGCAGACCCTCGCCAACCTCTATCTCGCTCTCGACAAGGACCTGACGATCATCCCGGTCCTGAACAAGATCGATCTGCCCGCGGCCGACCCGGACCGCTACGCCGCCGAGATCGCACACATCGTCGGCTGCGAGCCCGAGGAGGTGCTGCGGGTGTCGGGCAAGACCGGGGTGGGCGTGCGGGAACTGCTCGACGAGGTGATCCGGCAGGTACCGCCGCCGGTCGGCGACCGCGACGCGCCCGCCCGCGCGATGATCTTCGACTCGGTGTACGACACCTACCGTGGCGTCGTCACGTACGTGCGTGTGGTCGACGGCAGGATCGTGCCGCGCGAGAAGATCAAGATGATGTCCACCGGCGCCACCCACGAGCTGCTCGAGGTGGGCATCGTCTCGCCCGAGCCGAAGGTCACCACCGGGCTCGGAGTCGGCGAGGTCGGCTATCTCATCACCGGCGTGAAGGACGTGCGTCAGTCGAAGGTCGGCGATACGGTCACCTCGGCGCGGGGCGGCGCCGCCGAACCCCTCACCGGTTACCGGGAACCCCGCCCGATGGTCTACTCCGGCCTGTATCCGGTCGACGGGTCGGACTATCCCGTCCTGCGCGATGCCCTCGACAAGCTGCAGCTCAACGACGCCGCGCTCACCTACGAACCCGAGACGTCGGTGGCACTCGGCTTCGGTTTCCGGTGCGGCTTCCTCGGCTTGCTGCACATGGAGATCACCCGGGAACGACTCGAGCGCGAGTTCGGCCTGGACCTGATCTCCACCGCTCCCAACGTGGTCTACCGCGTGGTCCTCGAAGGTGGGCAGGAGCACATCGTCACCAACCCGTCGGACTGGCCCGAAGGCAAGGCCCGCGCGATCTACGAGCCGATCGTCAAGTGCACGATCATCTCCCCGAGCGAGTTCATCGGTTCGATCATGGAGCTGTGCCAGTCGCGGCGTGGCGAACTCGGCGGCATGGACTACCTGTCCGAGACCCGGGTCGAGTTGCGCTACACCCTGCCGATGGCCGAGATCATCTTCGACTTCTTCGACTCGCTGAAGTCCCGCACCCGCGGCTACGCCAGCCTCGACTACGAGGAGGCCGGGGAGCAGGAGGCCGCACTGGTGAAGGTGGACATTCTGCTCCAGGGCGAGGCCGTCGACGCGTTCAGCGCGATCGTGCACAAGGACGCGGCCGCCGCGTACGGCAACAAGATGACCACCAAGCTCAAGGAGCTGATCCCGCGTCAGCAGTTCGAGGTGCCGGTGCAGGCGGCGATCGGGTCGAAGATCATCGCCCGGGAGAACATCCGTGCGATCCGCAAGGACGTGCTCGCCAAGTGCTACGGCGGCGACATCAGCCGCAAGCGCAAGCTGCTCGAGAAGCAGAAGGAAGGCAAGAAGCGGATGAAGACGATCGGCCGGGTGGACGTCCCGCAGGAAGCGTTCGTGGCCGCGCTCTCGTCCGAGGCGTCCTCGGACAAGCCGAAGGGGAAGTAGTCCACCGTGCTCGAGACCTGGCTCACCCGCACCCTGGGCATCACCGTCCCGCTGCTCGGCGCCCCCATGGGCGGCCGTGCCGGCGGCCGCCTGGCCGGGGAGGTGACCCGGGCCGGCGGGCTCGGCCTGATCGGGGCCGCGCGCTACAACACCTCGGAGTGGCTGGCCGCCGAGTCGGCGGTGGCTCGTGAACTCGGGGGTGGACCGCTCGGTTTCGGGCTGATGACCTGGTCGCTCGCCGACGACGACAGTCTGCTCGACGCGGTGCTGGCCGAACGGCCCCGCGTGGTGTCGCTGTCGTTCGGCGACCCGGCCCCCTACGTGCCGCGCGTGCGGGCGGCCGGTGCCGTCGTGATCTCGCAGATCAACACGATCGACGACCTGCGGGTCGTCGAGGCCGCCGGGGTCGACGCCGTCGTCGCCCAGGGGCACGAGGCCGGCGGTCACACCGGACACATCGGGACGTTGCCGCTGCTGCAGGAGGTGCTCGAGTCGACGTCGCTTCCGGTGCTCGCCGCGGGTGGCATCGCGTCCGGGCGGGGACTGGCTGCGGTGCTCGCGGCCGGTGCGGAGGGCGCGCTCGTCGGCACGGCGTTGCTGGCGAGTCCCGAGACGGTGGGACCGGAGTACGCCCGGGACCTGCTCGTCGCGGCGCGCAGCAACGACACCGTCTACACCGACGTCTTCGACCGGGCCCGGCACCAGCCCTGGCCGGCGCGGTGGGGTGGCCGGGCCCTGGCGAACGACTACACCGCCGAATGGCACGCGCGCGGCGCCGACGAGGAGACGCTCGCCGCCGCGTACGACGCGGCCGACCCCCGGCGGGGCGTGGTCTACGCCGGGGAGGCCGCCGGGCTCGTGCGGGAACAACGGCCCGCCGGCGAGATCGTCCGGGACATCGCGGACCGTGCGGAGGAACTGTTGCGCCGATCCTGGTAGCGGGTCACGGCGCACGGCGCGCGGGCTGGAACTCGCCGGCCGCGATCTGCTCCTCCGCGCGGATCACGTGCACGACCGCATTGATCTGGGCCAGGTGGGTGAAGGCCTGGGGGAAGTTGCCCAGGTGCCGGCCCGAGCGCGGGTCGATCTCCTCGGCGTAGAGCTTGAGCGGGCTGGCGTAGCCGAGGAGCCGTTCGCACAGGATGCGGGCCCTTTCCACCTCCCCGATCTCCACGAGGGCGGAGACCAGCCAGAACGAGCAGATCGTGAAGGTGCCCTCCTCGCCGGTCAGCCCGTCGTCGGTCGAGTCCACCCGGTACCGCAGGACCAGTCCGTCCTCGGTGAGTTCGTCCTCGATCGCCAGGACCGTCGCCCGCACCCGCGGATCGTCGGCCGGCAGGAACCGCAGCAGCACCACCAGCAGCGCCGAGGCGTCGAGGGAGGGGTGCCCGTAGCGCTGGGTGAACACCCCGCGCTCGTCGACGCCGTGCGCGAGGATGTCCGCCTTGATCTCGTCCGCCACGGCCTCCCACCGCACCGCGTAGTCGGGGCGGCCGTGTGTGCGCGCCAGCCGTGCGCCCCGGTCGAGCGCGACCCAGCACATCACCTTGGACGAGGTGAAGTGCTGGGGCTCACCCCGCACCTCCCAGATGCCGCGATCGGGCAGGCGCCAGTGCTGCTCGGCCTGCCCGACGAGGCGTTTCACGGCCGGCCAGAAGGACTGGGGCATGTGCCGGCGGGTCCTCGCGTGCAGGTACACCGAGTCCAGCATCGCGCCCCAGATGTCGTGCTGCACTTGATGATACGCATCGTTTCCGATCCGTACCGGACGCGCTCCGTCGTAGCCGCACAGGTGCTCGAGCTGCGATTCGGTGAGCACCCGCTCGCCGCCCACGCCGTACATGACCTGCAACGGCTGCAATGTGCCGTCCTCGCTGCGGGACGCGTCGGAGATGAAGGCGAAGAACGCGTCGGCCTCCCGGTCGAGCCCGAGCGTGTACAGACCCCACAGCGCGAACGTCGAATCGCGTACCCACGCGTAGCGGTAATCCCAGTTCCTTTCTCCGCCAGGTGTTTCCGGAAGGGATGTGGTGGCTGCGGCGAGCAGTGCCCCGGTGGGCGCGTAGGTCAGTCCCTTGAGGGTCAGTGCGCTGCGCTGCAGGTAGCTGCGCCAGGGGTGATCGGGGAAACGACCGGTGGTGATCCACTCCCGCCAGAAGTCCGCGGTCTCGGCCATCTTCGCGGCGGCCTCCTCGTACGTCCCCGGGCACGGCACGTCCGACCACGACAGGGCGACGAACGCCTTGTCGCCCTTGCGCATCCGGGTTCGTGCCCGTGCCTCCCCGTCCTCGAGGCCGAGCCGGAGATCGGTGGTGAGCCGCAGTTCGGGGTGCTCCCCGGGTTCACCGGCGGTGCAGTACGCCGTGGCCTCCTCGTACACCTTGCCCGTGTACTCCCAGCGCGCCGGGGCGCGATGGTAGTCGAACGCGGGGGCGCAACTGACCTCGAGTTCCACGGTCCCGCTCACGCAGCGGACGGTGCGCAGCAGCATGTGCTCGGCGTCCCAGTCCGTCGGTGTCCGCGTGTGGGTCCGCGACCGCTCCTGGACGGCATGCCACGGCGCCATCACCAGGGCGTCGCGCACCACTATCCATCCCGTCTCGGTCTGCCACGTCGTCTCGAGGATCAGTCCACCGGGCAGGTACCGGCGTGCCGCCGGGACGGTGCGGTCGTGCGGGCCGATGCGGAAGTAGCCGGCACTGCGGTCGAGGATCGCGCCGAACACGCTGGGCGAGTCCGGCCGGGGCAGGCACATCCATTCGACCGCCCCGTTGCGGGCGATGAGGCAGGTCGTTTCGCAGTCCGACAGGAACGCGTAGTCGTCGATCGGCGGGTAGGGGCTCCGGTGCGGCGGGTGCGAATGCGCGGACGAGAGCCCCGATCCTTCAAACGTGTGTGCCATCACCACATGATCCCGGCACCCGGCCCCCGGCGTCCACCGAACGGGTGCCGACTAGGGTGGGGGCGTGGATCGGGCGGCATCGTGGTGGGACGGCTTCGAGTTGTGGCTGGCCGGCCTCCCGTTCGTCCCGCAGGTCGCGCTCGTGCTGGGTGTCGTGGTGCCGGTGTGCGCCGGCGTGGCCTGGTTGCTCGACCGTGCCCTCGCGGGCGTCCTCGCGGCCGTCGGGCGCAGGGAGCCGGCCGCGTCCGAACCGAAGACGGAGGATCGCTGACATGCCGCGCTCACGCGTGACCCTCACCCTGGCCGCCCTGCTCGTTCTCGTCGTCGTGGCCTGGCTGCTGACCCGTTGATCCGCGCCGGAGGTGTGTCGTGAGATTCCGTCCGAGCCGGCACGTCGTCGCGCTCGCAGCCGCCGCCGCGCTCACGGCGTGCTCGGCCGGTGACGGGCGGGGGAGCGACGACGGTGGGGCCGGCGCCGGCCCCACCGTCGACCTGTACGCCGCCGAGGGGGCCCGGGCAGCGCTGGACGCGGTGATCGCCGCGTTCGGCAGCACCGACGCCGGCGAGGACGTCCGCTTCGACGTCACGTCCGGTCCGTCCGCGCAGCAGGCTGCCGCCGTCGTCGACGGCGCCTCGGCGGATTTCGTGACCTTCGCCACGGTGCCGGACCTGTCCGGGCTCGTCGATGCCGGGTTGGTCGACGCGGACTGGAACGCGGGGGTGTACCGGGGGATTCCGTACGGATCCGTCGTGGCGATGCTCGTGCGGGAGGACAACCCGTGGGGCGTGACGGACTGGGACGACCTGCTCGCTCCGGGCCTCGAAGTGATCACGCCCGACCCGTCGGCTTCCGGCGCGGCCGAGCTCAACCTGCTCGCCGCCTACGCCGCGACGAGCAACGGCGGTGCCGACCCGCAGGCGGGCCGGGACTACCTCACGGCGCTGGTCGGTGACCACATCGAGTCCTGGCCCGCGAGCGCCGAAGAGGCCGTGGAGATGTTCGTGCGGGGTGCCGGCGACGTGCTGCTCCTGTCGGAACGCGACGCGGTCCGGCTCGAGCGCGACGGCGCCGCGGTCCGGCGCGTGCCCTTGACCACCACCCTCCGGATCGACAGTCCCGCGGTGGTGATCGACAACGCGCCCGACGTGGTGGCCGCTCAGGAGTTCAACGACTTCCTCTACACCGCGCAGGCGCAGAGGATTTGGGCTTCCGCCGGATTCCGGCCGGCCGACCCGGGCGTCGCGCGGGAGTTCGCCGGAGACTTCCCGGCCCCCGAAACGCTGTGGACCGTCGACGATCTCGGTGGCTGGAGTGCGGTCGAGGCCGAGCTGTTCCGGCCCGGCACCGGCAGCATCGCCGTGATCTACGCCGAGGCGACGAAGTAGGAGGATGCCGCCCCCACGGTCGAGGCGCTCGAAATTCCTTGCGCGAAGCGGAGTTCTGGGACCGAGGGTCATTCCCGGCAGATGAGCACCGGGCAGCGGGAATGGTGGAGCAGGCCCTGACCGGTGGAGCCGAGGAGGGCCGACGCGATCGTGCTGCGACCGTGGCTGCCCACCGCGACGAGTTGCGCGTCGACGGAGCGCTCGATGAGGGCCACCATCGCGCCGCGGCGCTCGAGCTCGGGCCGCACCTCGACGTCGGGATATCGCTCGCGCCACCCGCCCAGGCTCTCCGCGAGGTCGGCGGCCTTCTGCTGCGCGTACGTCGACCAGTCGACGAAGCGCGCGGACTCGTCGTAGCCGCGCAGGGTGGACTGCTCGGTCCACGCGTGCACCGCGATCAACGGGACGCCGAGGAACGAGGCGAACTCGAACGCGTGCTCGATGGCGGCCGTGCTCAAGGCGCTGCCGTCGACACCGACGACGACCGGCCGGGTGTCCACCTCCTCGTGGTCGCCTTCGCCCCGCCACGCCACGACCGGGCAGCGGGCCTGGTTGGCGACGCGGACGACGTCGGAGCCGGCGAACATCGAGCGCAGTTCCCCGGTCGTGGTTCGGCCGACCACCAGCAGACGGGCCGTATTCGACAGTTCGACGAGGGTCTTCGCCGGGGGGCCCGACCGGCTGCTGCAGTCGACCTCGACATCCGTACGACCGTCGAGCGCCGCGCGCCGGGCACGTTCGAGCAGCCGTTCGCTGTCGGCCTGCAAGAGCTTGGCGAACTCCTCCCTGGATCTGCCGGTGGCGCTCGGCGCCTCGGGGAGCACGTTGACCAGGTGCAACGGCTCACCGAAGATCCGGGCGGCGGACGCGGCCCAGTGCGCCGCGGAGAACGAGCCGTCCGAACCGTCGACCCCGACGACGATCCCGTGCCGAATCGGTGCTGTGGCCATGACGATGCCTCCTTGCCTCGAGTCCAGTCTGTGCCGACAGGACCGGAGTGCGCCAGAGGCAATCGGTGGGCGTCAGGCGGTGCGACGCGACGCGACCCCGGCGTGCACGAGCGACTGCCGGTAGCGCTCGTCGACCACGAACCCGACGGCGGGGGAGTCCGCGAGGGTGCCGGAACAGACGACCTCCGGGAACTCCGCCCGGGCGGCGGCGACGGCGCGGTCCCACAGCAGTCCGGGCGCGAGCATCCAGGGGGCGAGCACGAGCGTGCTGGCACCGGCGGCACGCAGGTCCGCCAGGGCGTCGACGACCGTCGGCGCCGCGGCGGTGGCGAAGCACGTGCGGCCCCACGCCCACGCCGTGCCCCGCAGCAGGCGCGGGGTGATCGCCGCGGTGGCGGCATTGGCGTCCCGGCGCCGGGATCCGACCGCGCACAGGGCGACGCCCACGCTCGGGTCGGTCCGGGAGACACCGGCCGCGCCGATCGTCTCGCGGACCGCGGACACGAGACGGTCGTCCGCGCCGAGGACGTCCGCCTGGACCACGTCGAGACGCGGATGCCGGACGCGGGCCTCGGCGAGGAGCGCGGGCAGATCGACCCGGGCGTGGAAGGCGCTGCCCAGCAGCAACGGGACCACCACGACGCGGCGGTGCCCCTCGGCGGCGACGGCATCGACGACCTGCCCCACCGAGGGGGTGTTCAGATCCAGGAACGCAAGCCGCACCTCCCGGTCCGGGTGGCGGTCCCGCAGCGCCGCCAGCGCGGCAGCCATGGCGCGCGCCGAGCGCGGGTCACGGCTGCCGTGCGCGACGGCGACGAGGGGGATCATGCGGGGACGCGGTCCCCGAGCTCGATCTCGGCGAGGCTGTTGCCCACCAGGCCCGCGGCGAGGGTGTTCCCACCGGCGGGGTCGATGAGCAGGAAGCTGCCCGTGCGGCGGTTGACCTTGTAGTCGTCGGCCGCGATGGGTTCGGCGACCCGGACGGTGATGCGGGCGATCTCGTTGAGTTCGAGCGACTCGGGGGCGGGAACCGACGTCAGGGTCTGTTCGTCGAAGCGCTCCTCGAGCGTCCCGACGATCGCCTGGGTCGTGCGGGTGCCGTGCTTGAGCAGCAGCCGGGCGCCGGGCCGCAGCGGCTTCTCGGCCAGCCAGCACACCGTCGCCTCGAACTGGCCGATCGGTTCCGGGGCGGCGGCCGGGGCGGCGATGACGTCCCCGCGCGAGACGTCGACGTCGTCCGCGAGGACGAGGGTGACGCTGCGGCCGGCATGGGCGAACGCGAGCTCGCCGTCGGCGGTGTCGATCCGCTCGATCGTGGTCCGGGTGCCCGCGGGCAGGATCACGACCTCGTCGCCGGGCCGGACGGTGCCTGCCGCGATCTGTCCGGCGTAGCCGCGGTAGTCCGGGTAGTCGGCGGTGCGGGGCCGGATCACGTACTGCACCGGGAACCGCAGCCCGATCTCGTGGCGGCCGTGGACGTCGGCGTCGACCGGGACGGACTCGAGGTGCTCGATGAGCGTCGGGCCGTCGTAGTACGGCGTGTTCTCCGAACGGACCGCGACGTTGTCGCCGTGCAGTGCGGAGACCGGGATCTCCTGCACGTCCTCCGGCGACCAGCCGAGCGACCGGGTCAGCTCGTTGAACCGGCCGCAGATGTCGGCGAACACGGCCGCCGGGTCGTCGACCAGATCGATCTTGTTGACCGCCAGCACGAGCTTGGGCACGCCGAGCAACGCGAGCACGGCGGCGTGCTTGCGGGTCTGCGCGACCACACCCTTGCGTGCGTCGACGAGCAGCACCACGAGCTGGGCGGTGGATGCCCCCGAGACGGTGTTGCGGGTGTACTGCACGTGTCCCGGGGTGTCCGCCAGCACGAAACTGCGCCGGGGGGTGGCGAAGTAGCGGTACGCGACGTCGATGGTGATGCCCTGTTCGCGCTCGGCACGCAGGCCGTCGACGAGCAGGGACAGGTCCGGGGTGTCGAGCCCCTTGTCGACCGAGGCGCGGGTGACCGCGTCGATCTGGTCGGCGAGCACGGACTTGGTGTCGTACAGGAGCCGGCCCACCAGGGTGGACTTGCCGTCGTCGACACTGCCGGCGGTGGCGAGCCGGAGCAGCTGCGTGCTGTGCACGGGGAGGTCGCTCATGATCAGAAATATCCCTCTCGCTTGCGGTCCTCCATGGCCGCTTCGGACACGCGGTCGTCGCCGCGGGTGGCGCCGCGCTCGGTGAGCCGCGACGCGGCGACCTCGTCGAGGATCGCCTCGTTGTCGGCCGCCTCGGACAGGATCGCGCCGGTCGTGGACCCGTCACCGACCGTGCGGTAGCGCACCGACCGGACCTCGAGTTCCTCACCCTCGGCCGGGCCGCCCCACACGCCGGGTGTCATCCACATGCCGTCCCGCCGGTACACCGGGCGCTGGTGGGCGTAGTAGATGCTCGCGAGTTCGATGTCCTCGCGGGCGATGTACCGCCAGATGTCGAGCTCGGTGAAGTTGCTCAGCGGGAAGACCCGCACGTGCTCGCCCGGGGCGTGCCGGCCGTTGTAGAGGTTCCACAACTCGGGCCGCTGCCGCTTGGGGTCCCACTGGCCGAACGCATTGCGCAGGGAGAAGATCCGTTCCTTGGCGCGGGAGCGTTCCTCGTCGCGGCGGCCGCCGCCGAACACCGCGTCGAAACGGTTGTCGGCGATGGCGTCGAGCAGCGGCACCGTCTGCAGCGGGTTGCGGATCCCGTCGGGCCGCTCGGTGAGGCGGCCGTCGGCGAGGTAGTCCTCGACCTTCGCCACGTGCAACCGCAACCCGTACTTCTCGACGACGTGGTCGCGGAACTCGAGGACCTCGGGAAGATTGTGCCCGGTGTCGACGTGCAGCAGCGCGAACGGCAGGGGCGCCGGCCAGAAGGCCTTGAGCGCCAGGTGCAGCAGGACCGTCGAGTCCTTGCCGCCCGAGAACAGGATCACCGGGCGCTCGAACTCGCCGGCGACCTCGCGGAAGACGTGGATCGCTTCCGACTCGAGGGCGTCGAGGGTGTCGAACCTGGTGCCGTCCGACGTGTTCCGGGATTCGGTGAATTTCGTGTCGATGAGTGTCATGAGGCGTGCAACCCGCATTCGATCTTGGCTCGGCCGGCCCACCGTCCGCTGCGCGGATCGGCTCCGGGTAGTGGTTTGGCGGTGCAGGGGGCGCACCCGATGGAGGGGTAGCCCTCGTCGACCAGGGGATTGACGAGGATCCCGTGTTCGTCGATGTAGTTCTGCATGTCCTCGTCGGACCACGCGGCGATCGGGTTGATCTTCACCAGCCCGAAGGCGTCGTCGAAGGAGATCAGCGGGGCGTTGGCCCGGGTCGGGGCCTCCACCCGGCGGATGCCGGTGACCCACGCCTGGTAGCCCGCCAGGGTCTGCTTCAGCGGCACCACCTTCCGCAGGCGGCAGCACTCGTTGGGGTCCCGCGCGAACAGGTCCTTACCGAGCAGGGCGTCCTGCTCGGCCACCGTCTGCTGCGCCTTGGCCTCGACCAGGTTCACGCCGTACACCTGCGCGACGGCGTCCCGGGTGCCGAGGGTCTCGGCGAAGTGGTAACCGGTGTCGAGGAAGAGCACGTCCACGCCGGGGTGCACCTGCGCCGCGAGGTGCACGAGCACCCCGTCCTGCATGTTCGACGCCACGATGTACGAGTCGCCGAAGTTCTCCTCGGTCCACTGCAGCAGGTCTTGCGCCGAGGCGCCCTCGAGAGCGGCCGCCCCCTGCGCGGCCAGTTCCCGCAGTTCCTCCGTCGTCCGTGTCGTCGTCACGTTCCGTCCTTCGATCGTCTGCTCCCCGGTCATCGCAAATCGGCCTCGTCCGCGCGCAACACCCACTGCGAGAAGCGTTCTCCCGCGTTGCGGTGCTTGACGAAGTTGCGCACCACCCGCTCGATGTAGTCGCCCGTCTCGGCGCTGGTCACCTTGTGCTGGCGCAGCTTGCGGCCGAATGCCGCGTCCATGCCGAGCGTCCCGCCGAGGTGCACCTGGAATCCCTCGACCTGGTTGCCGTCCCCGTCGTCGACGAGCTGGCCCTTGAAGCCGATGTCGGCGACCTGCGACCGTGCGCACGAGTTGGGGCAGCCGTTGATGTTGATCGTCACCGGAACGTCCAACTGGGCGTTGACGTCGGCGAGGCGCTGCTCGAGTTCGGGCACCAGCGCCTGCGAGCGCTTGCGGGTCTCGACGAACGACAACTTGCAGAACTCGATGCCCGTGCAGGCCATCAGGTTCTTGCGCCACGGCGTCGGGTTCGCGGGCAGACCCAGCTCGTCGAGGTCGGCGATCAGCTGATCGACCTTCTCGTCGGCCACGTCGAGCACGATGAGCTTCTGGTAGGGCGTGAAGCGGATGCGATCGGATCCCGCCTTCTCGGCCGCGTCGGCGACGGCGGCGAGGATCGTGCCGGAGACCCGGCCCGCGATGGGGGCGACGCCGACCGCGTTGAGTCCGTTGCGCAGTTTCTGCACGCCCACGTGGTCGATCGGTCGAGTCGGCTGCTCCGGGGCGGGCCCGTCCAGCATCGGCCGCTTCAGGTACTCCGTTTCGAGAACCTCGCGGAACTTCTCCACGCCCCAGTCCTTGACCAGGAACTTCAGCCGAGCCTTCGACCGCAGCCGGCGGTAGCCGTAGTCGCGGAAGACCGACACGACGGCCTCCCACACGTCGGGTACCTCGGCGAGCGGGACCCACGCGCCGACCCGTTGCGCCAGCATCGGATTCGTCGACAGGCCACCGCCGACCCACAGGTCGAACCCGGGGCCGTGCTCCGGGTGGTTCACGCCGACGAACGCGACGTCGTTGATCTCGTGCACCACGTCCTGCTGGCCGGAGATCGCGGTCTTGAACTTGCGCGGCAGGTTCGAGTACTTCGGGTCGCCGATGTAGCGGCGGACGATCTCCTCGACCGCCGGTGTGCCGTCGATGATCTCGTCGAGGGACTCGCCGGCGAGGGGGGAGCCGAGGACCACGCGCGGGCAGTCGCCGCACGCCTCGGTCGTCTTCAGGCCGACGGACTCGAGGCGTCGCCAGATCTCCGGGACGTTCTCGACTTCGATCCAGTGGTACTGGACGTTCTCGCGGTCCGACAGGTCGGCGGTGTTGCGCGCGAACTCGGTCGAGATCCCCGCGATGGTGCGCAGCTGCGCGAGATTCAGGGCGCCGCCGTCGCAGCGCACCCGCATCATGAAGTACTTCGCCTCGAGCAGATCGATGTTCTCGTCGCCGGTGTAGGTGCCGTCGTAGCCCTGTTCGCGCTGCGTGTACAGGCCCCACCAGCGGAACCGGTTGCGCAGGTCGGTCCGGTCGATGCCGTCGAATCCGGTGTGCGCGTAGATGTCTTCGATGCGACGGCGCACGTTGAGCGGGTTGTCGTCCTTCTTGACCTGCTCGTTGGGGTTGAGCGGCTCACGGTATCCGAGAGCCCACTGGCCCTCCGCGCGCCGTTTGGCGGGGCGAGTAGGCCGGGGGCGGGGCGCGGCGGTTTCGGTCGTATCGCCGGCGGGGGAGACGTCGGTGGTCGACGACATACGGGTACTCCTGGAATTCGCGGGGGACCGGATCGGGGGTCGGCAGGGCGGGCTGAGCGCGGCGCGGACATGCCTCGATCCGGCAGGAATCGGGGCTGCCGGAGGGGGTGGGCCGACTATCGACAGTCGGCGCAGAAACCGGCGGTGCAGGACAGACACCGCGATGCACAGACGCGCTTGAGGTCGACGTGGCGTCGCGCCACGAGTCGCACTCCGGGTCCGGTCATGGGGACCATTGTGCCATGTCACGGCCCTGTTCTCGAAACGTGGCGGTATTTACACCGGAAATCGGGGAAATGCCGAGGTGGCAGGGCCGGACCCGGAGTGGCGTGTCCGGGTCGTGTTCGAGCGACAGCCCCGTGCGGCTTCCGGAACACCGGCCATCCGGAACACAGGCCTTCCGGAACACAGGCCTTCCGGAACACAGGCCTTCCGGAACACTGGCCTTCCGGAACACTGGCCTTCCGGAACACTGGCCTTCCGGAACACTGGCCTTCTGGAACACTGGGGGAGTGAGCGGAACGGGTGTCGGAGTCGGTGCAGGACTCGAGCTGCCGGCTTCGGCGCTGGCCGGGATCGGTTCCCGCCCGTTCGGTGTGTACGTGCACGTCCCGTTCTGCGCGACGCGCTGCGGCTACTGCGACTTCAACACCTACACCGCCGGGGAGCTCGGCACGTCGGCGTCCCCGCAGTCGTGGCTCGAGGGCCTGCGCCGAGAGCTCGATGCCGCGGCGCAGCTACTCGGGTCTCCGCCGGCGCAGACCGTCTTCGTCGGTGGTGGTACCCCGTCGTTGCTCGGTGCCGACGGCCTGGGGCAGGTGCTCGGCGCGGTGCGATCGAGTTTCGGCCTCGCCCCCGGCGCGGAGGTGACGACGGAGTCCAACCCGGAGTCGACGTCCCCGGACTTCTTCGACCGGATCCGTGCGGCCGGATACACGCGCGTGTCGCTGGGCATGCAGTCGGCTGCCCCGCACGTGCTGGCGGTACTCGACCGCACGCACACCCCGGGCCGGGCCGTCGCGGCGGCGGGCGAGGCACGCGCCGCCGGGTTCGGCCACGTCAATCTCGACCTGATCTACGGGACCCCGGGGGAGCGGGACGAGGACCTCGACGCGTCCCTCGATGCCGTGCTCGCGGCGGGGGTCGATCATGTCTCGGCGTATGCACTGATCGTCGAGGACGGCACCGCGCTCGCCCGCCGGGTGCGGCGGGGTGAGCTGCCGGCCCCCGACGACGACGTGCTCGCGGCCCGCTACGAGCGCATCGACGCGCGGCTCGAGGTCGCCGGTCTGACCTGGTACGAGGTGTCGAACTGGGCGCGCGCCGACGATCCGTCGGCCCGGTGCGCCCACAACCTCGGCTACTGGGACGGCGGCGACTGGTGGGGGGCCGGGCCGGGGGCCCACGGCCACGTCGGCGGCGTGCGTTGGTGGAACGTCAAGCACCCGGCGCGCTATGCGGACGCGCTCGCCGCCGGTGAACTCCCCGTCGGCGGCAGCGAACTGCTCACCGCCGCCGACGTCCACACCGAACGGGTGATGCTCGAGGTGCGGCTGCGCACCGGCCTGCCGCTGGACGTGCTCACCCCGGACGAACGAGGCGCCGCCGAGACGGTCGTCGCGGACGGCCTCGCCGAACTGCGCGCCGGCCGGCTGGTGCTCACCGACCGGGGCCGGCTCCTCGCCGACGCCGTGGTGCGCACGATCCTGACCTGAGCTGCACGGCGGCGGGCCGCCCCGAATGCACGGCGGCGGGCCGCCCCGAATGCACGGCGGCGGGCCGCCCTGAACTGCACGGCTGCGGGCCGCCCCGAATGCACGGCGGTGGGCCGCCCTGAGCTGCACGGCGGCGGGCCGGCTCGACCGCCCGGCGGCGTGACACCATGCCCGCGCGGCAGTGCGACGTCTACGACTCGGCGGTGTCTGCGTCCGCCGTGTGCGGGAACAGGACGTCGTAGTCGAACACCCGCGCGTGCAGG
This sequence comes from Rhodococcus sp. DMF-1, assembly GCF_021441945.1. Taxonomy (NCBI): domain Bacteria; kingdom Bacillati; phylum Actinomycetota; class Actinomycetes; order Mycobacteriales; family Nocardiaceae; genus Rhodococcus; species Rhodococcus sp. DMF-1. The sequence continues at coordinate 2,209,097 of NZ_CP090442.1, read as the reverse complement.
ACGGTGCGGTTGCGCAGCGCCGAGCGGACGGCGCGGTGCAGGCCGTCCTCGAGGTACAGCACGCCCTTCCACTGGACGGCGTGGGGGAAGAGGTCGCCGTAGAAGGTGGAGTCCTCGGACAGCAGCCGGTCGAGTTCGAGCACCTTCGTGGTGGTGACGATCTGGTCCAGCCGCACCTGCCGGGGTGGGATCTGCGCCCAGTCGCGCAGCGAGAGCCCGTGGTCGGGATACGGCTTGCCGTCCCGGACGCCCTTGAAGATCATGGCACCAACTTACGACGCATCGTCGGCGGGCGCCGTGCCGCTCGCCACCCCGGCCCGGCGACTAAACTGGAGCGAAACGGCACGCAGTGCACCGTCCTGCGGTGATGCGTGCCGTTCCGGGTGCGACTGCAGAGACGGAGGTGGGCGGGGTGTCGAGCACCGAGGAACGACGCTTCGAGGTGTTGCGAGCGATCGTGGCCGATTACGTGTCCACCAAGGAACCGATCGGTTCGAAGACCCTCGTCGAACGCCACAACCTGGGTGTGTCCAGCGCGACGGTCCGCAACGACATGGCCGTGCTCGAGGCCGAGGGTTACATCACCCAGCCGCACACCAGCTCGGGCCGGGTTCCCACCGACAAGGGTTACCGCCAGTTCGTCGACCGGATCGCCGACGTCAAGCCCCTCTCGGGAGCCGAACGCCGCGCGATCCTGCAGTTCCTCGAGTCGGGCGTGGACCTCGACGACGTGCTGCGCCGCGGCGTCCGGTTGCTGGCGCAGCTGACCCGGCAGGTCGCGGTGGTGCAGTACCCCACGCTGTCGGCGTCCTCGGTCCGCCATCTCGAGGTCGTTGCGCTGACTCCTGCGCGATTGCTGCTGGTGCTCATCACCGACTCCGGCCGGGTGGACCAGCGCATCGTCGAGCTCGGTGACGTTCTCGGCGAGGAGGACCTGGCGCGGTTGCGGGATCTGCTCGGGGCGGCGCTGACCGGTAAGCGGCTCGCCGCGGCATCGATCGCGGTCAGCGAGCTCGCCGGGGACGCGCCCGACGGACTGCGCGATGCGGTCATCCGGTGCGCGACCGTGCTGGTGGAAACCCTCGTCGAACATCCCGAGGAACGGCTCGTGCTCGGCGGCACGGCGAACCTGACGCGCAACGCCGCCGACTTCGACGCGCATGCGGGCTTCCCCGGCTCGTTGCGTACCGTGCTCGAGGCGCTCGAGGAGCAGGTGGTGGTCCTCAAGCTGCTGGCGGCGACACAGGACGCCGGGCGCGTGACGGTGCGAATCGGCGAGGAGACCCAGGTCGAGCAGATGCGCGGCACGTCCGTGGTGTCCACCGGGTACGGTGCCGCGGGCACCGTCTTCGGTGGCCTCGGTGTGCTCGGCCCCACCCGGATGGACTATCCGGGGACGATTGCGTCGGTGGCTGCGGTCGCCCGCTACATCGGTGAGGTGCTCGGCGAACGCTGAGCGCCGGTCGGCGCCGACGGACCATCCGACGACACAACTAGCTGTGCGAATAGAGAAGGACGAAGAACTCACGTGGCACGGGACTACTACGGGACGCTCGGCGTGTCGAAGAACGCGACCGATCAGGAGATCAAGCGGGCGTACCGCAAGCTTGCGCGCGAGCACCACCCGGATGTGAACCCGGACGAGGCGGCGCAGAAGAGGTTCCAGGAGATCTCCGCAGCGTACGAGGTGCTCTCCGACCCGGAGAAGCGGCGCATCGTCGATCTCGGCGGGGATCCGCTCGAAACCGGTCCGGGTGCGGGTGGGGGCTTCTCGGGAGCCGGCTTCGGTGGTCTCGGCGACGTGTTCGAGGCGTTCTTCGGCGGCGGGGCGACCACCTCCCGCGGACCGCGCGGCCGCGTCCAGCCCGGCGCGGACTCGCTGCTGCGCACCCGGCTGACACTCGAGGAGTGCGCCACCGGTGTCACCAAGCAGATCGCCGTGGAGACCGCGATCCTGTGCGACGGGTGTGCCGGGTCCGGCACCCACGGCGACTCCAAGGCCGTGCGTTGCGAGACGTGTGGCGGCGCCGGTGAGGTGCAGTCGGTGCAGCGCTCGTTCCTCGGCCAGGTCATGACGTCGCGGCCGTGCCCGACGTGCCGCGGTGCCGGGGAGACGATCCCGGACCCGTGCCGCAAGTGCGGCGGCGACGGCCGGGTGCGGGCTCGCCGGCAGATCACGGTCAAGGTGCCGGCCGGTGTCAGCAACGGCATGCGTATCCGGCTGGCGGCGCAGGGCGAGGTCGGCCCCGGCGGCGGTCCCGCCGGCGACCTGTACGTCGAGATCATCGAGCAGGCGCACGACGTGTTCGTGCGCGACGGCGACGACCTGCACTGCACGATCCGGGTCCCGATGGTCGACGCGGCACTCGGCACCACCGTCGTGCTCGACACCCTCGTCGACGGGCCCGCCGAGATCACCGTCGATCCCGGCACTCAGCCCGGGTCGGTGGTGGTGCTCCGCGGGCACGGCATGCCCAAACTGCGTTCCGGGGTGCGCGGGGACGTGCATGCCCACCTCGAGGTCGTCGTCCCGTCGAAGCTCGACGGCAAGCAGGTCAAGCTGCTCGAGGAGTTCCGGCGCAAGCGCGAGCACGAGGTGCCCGAGGTCGTCACCACCGGCTCGCAGCACGCCGGGGGCTTCTTCTCCCGACTGCGCGACGCGTTCAGCGCGCGCTGAGGCCGCGCGGTGGCCGCAACGCTGTTCTATCTCGATCCCCTGCCCGACGCGGGAGCGGTCGCGGTCCTCGACGGCAAGGAGGGTCGCCACGCGGCGACGGTGCGGCGCATCGCGGTGGGCGAGCGCCTCGTCCTGTCGGACGGGCGCGGCCACGTCGCGGACGTGGAGGTGACGGCGACCGCGAAGGACCGGCTCGAGGCCCGTGTCCTGGCCCGTCGGGAAGTCCCCGCACCGCGTCCCCGGGTCACCGTGGTGCAGGCGTTGCCGAAATCCGATCGTTCCGAACTGGCGGTAGAACTGGCCACGGAGGCGGGCGCCGACGCGTTCGTGCCGTGGCAGGCCGCGCGGTGCGTCGCCCGGTGGGACGGTCCGAAGGCCGCCAAGGGTGTCGGGCGATGGCAGGCCGTCGCGGTGGCGGCCGCCAAGCAGTCCCGGCGTCCTCACGTGCCCGAGGTAGCGCCGGTCCACCGGACCGCGGACGTCGCCGAGGCCGTGCGCGCGACGGTCGCTCGCGGGGGTGTCGCGGCGGTCCTGCACGAGTCCGCGACCGACCCCTTCGGCTCGCTGTCCCTGGCCGACGCCGCCGAACTGCTGCTCGTGGTCGGACCGGAGGGCGGCGTCGACGACGCCGAGCTGGCGGCGCTGACGACGGCGGGAGCGCGGCCGGTGCTGCTCGGGCCGACGGTGCTGCGAACGTCCACGGCCGCGGCGGTCGCGCTGGGCGCGGTGGGCGTGCTGACCCCGCGTTGGGATGCGCGACCGCTCCACTGACACACTCGAGGACATGTCCCGAGTGCGCATCGCCTACGGTCCGCAGCCGCAGCAGTTCGGCCACCTGTACCTGCCGGACGCCACGGACCCGGCCGTGCCCGTACCGGTGGTGATGGTCGTCCACGGCGGCTTCTGGAGCGGCGACTACCACCTCAACCTCGGTACGCCACTCTCGCTCGAACTGGCTGCGCACGGCGTGGCGGCCTGGAACGTCGAGTACCGGCGGATCGGTGCGGGCGGGCGGTGGCCGGAGATGTCGGCCGACATCGTCGCCGCCCTCGACGCCGTCGCCACCGCCGTGGTCGAGCAAGCCCGGACCGCAGGCGTCGCACTCGATCCGGGCCGGGTGCGGGTGGTCGGGCACTCGGCCGGCGGTCAGCTCGCCGTGTGGCTCGCGGGCCAGCGAACGCAGGTGCGTCCCGAACTCGTCGTCTCCCAGGCGGGTGCGCTGGACCTCGCGTCCGCGGGCGAACGTGGCCGCCGGGTGGGCTACATCGAGGATCTGTTCGGTCAGCCCTACGAGGCGGACCCGCAGCTGTACCGGTCGGCGTCGCCCCGGCACCGGGTGCCGATCGGGGTACCGGTCGCGCTCGTGCACGGCACCGAAGACGCACAGGTGCCGGTGAGGGTCGCCGAGCGCTATGCCGAGGCGGCGGCCGCCGCGGGTGATCCGGTGGCACTGCACGTCGTCGACGGTGAGGATCACTTTGCGTTCCTCGACAAGCGGACGCGCAGCTGGGCGCTGTCGCGCGAGCTGCTGCTCGCCCCGGAGCCGATCGGTTCGCGGGTGCGTCGGGAGGGCTGACGGGTCAGCGGCGCGGGGGCAGGACCGCGGTGACGACGACGGCGCCGACGGCCAGGGCGACGCCGCCGACGAGGCTCGCCGACGTGATCGCCTCCGAGAACGCGTCGGCCGACGCGTCGAGAAGCGGTCGGGCGTAAGAGGAGGCGAACGGGTTCTTCGCCAGCTCCTCGGCGACGAGGGCAGCGCCGCCCACGGAATCGCCCGCGGCGGCGACGGCCGTGTCGGCCTGCGCGGCCGTCGGCCCGTCGAGGTTCGCGAGCGGTAGTCCGGTGAGGAACGCGGAGATCTCACGCTGGTACGTGGTGGCCAGGACCGAGCCCAGCACGGCGATGCCGAGGGATCCGCCGAGTTCGACGGCGGTGTCGTTGAGGCCGCCCGCGGCGCCGAGTTCGGCCTCGGGGAATCCGCTCATCACGAGGTCGGTGGCCGGCGGAGCGGCCAGCCCGATGCCGAGGCCGAGGAGAACGAGCGCGACGAGGAAGATCGTGTATCCGGAACCGGCGTCGAGGAGGGTCAGAGTGAGGACTCCGGCGGCGGCGACCGCCGTGCCGGCACCGATCGCGACGCGCGCGCCGAGACGCGGCGCCAGCCGGCCGCTCACGGCCGATCCGACCGAGACCGCGGCGGCCAGTGGAAGCAGGCGCAGGCCGGTCTCGAGCGGGCTGTAGCCGAACACGAACTGGAACTGCTGCGCCACGAAGTAGATCGCCCCGAACGACGTGAGGAAGAGCAGCAGCACGGACAGGCACGCACCTGCGACGGACCGGTCGGCGACGCGCCCGAGGGCCAGCAGCGGCTGCGGGTGCCGCAGCTCCCAGGCGACGAAGCCGCCGCCGGCGAGGAGGGCGACCGTCAGCGCGCCGAGCGCCGTTGCGTGCCAACCGAAGTGGAAACCCTCGATGATGCCGGCGACGAGCGCGCCGACGGCGGCTACGGACAGGGCGCCGCCGACCCAGTCGATGCGGGTGACGTGCTCGGCCCGCGAGGGCGGCACCAGTGCGAGCGCCCCGACCGCGGCGAATGCCGCGATCGGCACGTTGACGAGGAACGTCGAGCCCCACGCGTGCTGTTCGAGCAGCCACCCCGCGAGCAGGGGCCCGAGCGCGATCGCCAGTCCGGACGTCGCGGCCCACGCGGCGATTGCGCGGGGTCGTTCCGCGGCGGGGAACATGGCGACGAGCAGGGACAGGGTTGCGGGCATGATCACCGCGGCGCCGACGCCCATCGTGATGCGGGCGCCGATCACTTCGGCCGCGGTGCCGGCGAGGCTGCCGAACACGGCGCCCCCGGCGAAGACGGCGAGGCCGGTGAGGAGGGCGCGCCGGCGGCCGTAACGGTCGCCGAGGACGCCCGCGAGCAGCATCAGCGCGGCGTAGGGCACGGTGTAGCCGTCGATGACCCACTGCAGGTCGGTGCTGGTCAGCTGCAGTTCGCGCAGCATGCTCGGCGCCGCGACGATGAGTGCGGTGTTGGCCATCACGACGATCAGCAGGCTCAGGCAGAGCACCGCGAGGCCGGCCCACCGGCGCGGATACGGGCGGGTGGGATCCGTGGCCGGACGGACCAGGCTCGAGGTCATCGGCGCTCCTCACGACATGCCGGTGCGGCGGCAATTTGCACATCCATGTGCAAGTTAGAAAGTTGCACACCTGTGTGCAAGTAAAGTTGACGGACGTCACACTCTCCGGTGGAAGAAGGTGTTCAGCGTGGCCGAACCGGGCCGGGAGCCGCGGCGGCGGACGAGCCGGAACCGAGCCCGGATCCTCGAGGCGGCGATGGGGTGTTTCGCGGCCGACCCGGACGCCAGCATGGACGACGTCGCCCAGGCTGCCGGCGTGGTGCGCCGCACCGTCTACGCCCACTTCCCGAGCCGCGAGGCGCTCGTCGACGGCATCGCGGAGGAGGCGGCCGCCGCGCTCGCGGCGGCGGTCGACCGGCCGGATCCCGAGGAACCCGACCTGGCGCTCGCCGTCGCCGCCCTCATGACCTGGCCCGTCGGAGACCGCTTCCGCGTGCTGTTGTCCTTCGCGCGCAAGGAGGTCGGCGACGAGCGCATCGGTGAGCTCATCGCCCCGCTGCGCACCCGCACCCTCGCGATCGTGGAGCGGGGCCGCCGGTCGGGGGTGTTCTCCGCGTACCTGCCGCCCGTCGTCCTCGTCGGGATGCTCGAGGGGCTCACGATGGCCACCCTCGAGCAGGCCAACCGCGGCATGGTGCACGACGCGGGTGAGTCGGTCGCCCTGGCCGCCCTCGTCCTGATGGGGGTTCCACCGGAGCGTGCCGTCGCCGTCGTCCAGCGGGCCCGGCGAACGCCGTGGGATCAGCACCGGGCACCCGCCCCGGGCGGCAATGCGGTGGGGCGCGGAGACACCCGGCGCTAGACTGACATCGTCACGACACCCGTCGTGCGCCAGCCGACCCGAAAGCAGGCCGTACCGTCCACGTGAGTGAACCAGACGACACCCGAGACACCGGGAACGCCGAACGGACCACCGTCCGTTCCAACTTGGACCTGCCTCCCGAAGCTGCGGCACCGCTGCTCGGCTCGGCCGACGAGAATCTCATCGCCCTCGAACGGGCACTCGGCGCGGACATCCACGTACGCGGCAACTCCGTCACCCTCACCGGCGCGCCCGCGGACGTCGCGCTCGCGGAACGGGTGCTCGGGCAACTCGTCACCCTCGTCGGACGCGGGCAGCCGGTGACCCCGGACGCGGTGCGCCGCACCGTGGGCATGCTCACGCAGGGCCTGTCCGACGCGCCGGCCGACGTCCTCAGTCTCGACATCCTGTCCCGGCGCGGCAAGACCATCCGGCCCAAGACCCTCAACCAGAAGCGTTACGTCGACGCCATCGACACCAACACGATCGTGTTCGGCATCGGGCCCGCCGGCACCGGCAAGACGTACCTCGCCATGGCCAAGGCCGTGCAGGCGCTGCAGTCGAAGCAGGTCACCCGCATCATCCTCACGCGTCCCGCCGTCGAGGCGGGGGAGCGCCTCGGCTTCCTGCCCGGCACGCTGCACGAGAAGATCGACCCGTACCTGCGCCCGCTGCACGACGCGCTGCACGACATGATGGATCCGGAAGCCATCCCGAAGCTGATGCAGGCCGGAGTCATCGAAGTCGCACCGCTGGCGTACATGCGCGGACGCACCCTCAACGACGCGTTCATCATCCTCGACGAGGCCCAGAACACGACCGCCGAACAGATGAAGATGTTCCTGACCCGGCTCGGCTTCGGGTCGAAGATCGTCGTCACCGGCGACACCACACAGGTGGACCTGCCCGGAGGCGCCCGCTCCGGGCTGGCCGCCGCCGCCGAGATCCTCGACGGCATCGACGGCATCCACTTCGCGGTCCTCGACAGCAGCGACGTGGTGCGTCACCGGCTCGTCTCCGACATCGTCGACGCCTACGAGCGATTCGAGGCCGATCGGCCGGCCGGCGTCGCGATGGGCAACCGCGCCCAGCGGCGGGCAGCGGCCCAGAACCGGGTGCCGCGCCGGTGACCGCGACCGAGGGCCCCTCCCGCCTCGCACCCGCCGTGTCCGCAGCTGCCCAGAAGGAACTCCACAGATGAGCATCGAGATCTCGAACGAATCGGGGATGGACGTCGCCGAGGAGGACCTGATCGACATCGCACGGTTCGTCATCGCCCGGATGGACGTGCACCCCGCCGCAGAACTGTCGATGGTGCTCGTCGACTCCGGCACCATGGCCGATCTGCACATGCGCTGGATGGACCTGCCCGGCCCCACCGATGTGATGTCCTTTCCCATGGACGAGCTCGAACCCGGCGGCCGCCCCGACGCTCCCGAGCCCGGCCCCTCGATGCTCGGCGACATCGTGCTGTGTCCGTCCTTCGCTGCGGAACAGGCCGACAAGGCCGGCCATTCACTCGCGCACGAACTCGCGGTGCTCACCGTCCACGGCGTTCTGCACCTGCTCGGCTACGACCACGCCGAACCCGACGAGGAGAAGGAGATGTTCGGTCTGCAGAATCAGCTCCTCGAGGAGTGGTACGAGGAACTGCGGCGCGCGGAGCACGAGGCCCGGCTCGCCGCCCGCGACCAGCAGCTCCTCGGCAAGGCCGGGTTCTTCGACCCGACCGAGCGGTAGCGGCGTCGTGATCGGAGCACCGGCATGAGTGCCCCAGCGCTCGTCGTCGCCGCCGTCGTGCTGGTGGCGCTCGGCGGATTGTTCGCGGCGGTCGACTCGGCGCTGAACACGGTCTCCCCGGCCCGGGTGGAGGAACTGGCGAAGGGGGAACGGCCCAGCGCGCAGAAGCTGCTGGTGATCCTCGGAGACCGCCCCCGGTACGTCAACCTGATGGTGCTGCTCCGCATTCTGTGCGAGATCACCGCGACGGTCGTGCTGGTGGCGGCGCTGCTCGACCGGATGGACCACACCTGGGCGCTGGTCACCGCTGCCGTGGTCATGGTGCTCGTGGACTACATGGTGATCGGCGTGGGTCCGCGCACCCTCGGCCGCCAGCACGCGTATTCCATTGCCCTGGGCGCAACGGTGCCGCTGCGCGTGATCGGTGTGCTGCTCGGCCCGCTGAGCAGGCTGCTGATCCTGATCGGCAATGCGATCACGCCCGGCCGCGGATTCCGGAACGGGCCGTTCGCCAACGAGATCGAGCTGCGCGAGCTGGTGGACATGGCTCAGGAGCGTGGCGTCGTCGCGGCCGAGGAACGGCGGATGATCCAGTCGGTGTTCGACTTCGGTGACACCACGGCGCGCGAGGTGATGGTGCCGCGTCCCGAGATGGTGTGGATCGAGGCGGACAAGACCGCCGGCCAGGCCACCTCGCTCGCGGTGCGCAGCGGGCACTCCCGCATCCCCGTGGTCGGCGAGAACGTCGACGACATCCGCGGCGTCGTGTACCTGAAGGATCTGGTGCAGCAGACCTACTATTCACGCGACGGCGGCCGGAGCGTGACCGTGGCCGAGGTGATGCGGCCGGCGGTGTTCGTCCCCGATTCCAAGCGTCTCGACGATCTGCTGGCCGACATGCAGCGCGACCGCAATCACATGGCGCTGCTCGTCGACGAGTACGGCGGCATCGCCGGTCTCGTCACCATCGAGGACATCATCGAGGAAATCGTCGGCGAGATCGCCGACGAGTACGACACCGCAGAGATCGCCCCCGTCGAGGATCTCGGCGACGGCACCTTCCGGGTCTCCGCTCGATTGCCCGTCGAGGACCTCGGTGACCTGTTCGACGTCGCGCTCGACGATCTCGAGGTCGACACCGCCGGTGGACTGCTCGGATTCGTGCTCGGCCGGGTACCGTTGCCGGGCTCCGAGGTGGAGATCCACGGTTTGCGGCTGCGCGGCGAGGGCGGCCGCGACGCCCGCGGCCGGGTCCGCATCAACACCGTGTACGTGCAACGGGTTCCCGCGACCGAGGAGGCCGCCGCGGTCGCCGAGGAGCCGGTCGACGGGTGACCTCGTCGCCGAGGCCCCACACCCCGTGCCGACCCGTTCGGCGGCACCACAGACGAGGAGTTCTGCATTGACCGATCCCGACTTCCGTTCCGGCTTCGTGTGTTTCGTCGGCCGCCCCAACACCGGCAAGTCGACGCTGACGAATGCGCTCGTGGGCAGCAAGATTGCGATCACCTCGTCGCGTCCGCAGACCACCCGGCACACCATCCGGGGCATCGTCCACCGGGAACACGCACAGATCATCCTCGTCGACACCCCCGGCCTGCATCGGCCGCGGACCCTGCTCGGGCAGCGGCTCAACGACCTGGTGCGCGACACCTATTCGGAGGTCGACGCGGTCTGCGTGTGCATTCCCGCGGACGAGAAGATCGGCCCCGGTGACCGCTGGATCGTCGAACAGGTGCGGCAGGTTGCCCCGCGCACGAAGCTGATCGGCATCGTCACGAAGATCGACAAGGTGAGCAAGGAACGACTCGCACCGCAGCTGCTCGCGGTGTCCGAGCTGCTGGGACCCGACGTGGACGTCGTTCCCGTGTCCGCCACCTCGGGGGAACAGCTCGAGGTCCTCGTCGACGTTCTCGCCTCGCACATGGAACCCGGCCCGGCGTTCTACCCCGACGGGGAGCTGACGGACGAGCCCGAGGAGACGCTCATGGCCGAGCTGATCCGCGAGGCTGCGCTCGAGGGGCTCGGCGACGAGCTGCCCCATTCGCTCGCGGTCGTGATCGAGGAGATCTCCGAGCGGGAGGGTCGAACCGAGAAGCAGGGCGAACTGCTCGACGTGCACGCGCTGCTGTACGTGGAGCGGCCGAGCCAGAAGGGCATCGTCATCGGCAAGGGCGGTGCGCGCCTGCGCGAGGTGGGTACCGCCGCCCGGTCGCAGATCGAGAAGCTGCTCGGTGTGAAGATCTACCTCGATCTGCACGTCAAGGTCGCCAAGGACTGGCAGCGAGATCCGAAGCAGCTCGGCCGCCTCGGCTTCTGATCTACGGTGGTCCCCGGGGTCTCGGGGACACGCCCCGGCCCGCGAACACGGAAGAGGCAGCCGTGAACGGTGATTCGGCGAGCGGTGTGCGGGCGGTGGTGACGCGGAATCGCGCCGCGGTCGGCGTCGTTCTCGCGGCACTGTGTCTCGGGCTCGCCGTGCTCTGGGTGTTCGTGGTGCCGGCGAAGGCCGGCGCCACGACCGGGGTGCAGGAAGCGGCGATCCGCTACGGCCACCCGGTGTGCTGGGCGCTGCTGGCGACGGCCTCCGTCCTGTTCGCGGTGCGCGCCCCGCGCCGGTCGGTCGACGTCGTCGTGCGGAGCGCCCTCGCGGCCTACGTGGTCTTCGTCGTCGCCACCGTGGTGTGATCGGTGGCCGCGTCGTCTCCGGCGGTGTCCGCGGACACCGCACTGCGGACCAGGTGCAGGACGGAGGTCGCGATGTCCACCGCGCCGCCGGTGGCGAGGCGCCGCAGCTGCAGGCCCGTGATCGTGGCAACCAGCGTCGGCGCGATCGATTCCGCTCGGGGAACGCCGAGTTCGGTGAGAATGGTGGCGGTCAGTGCATCGTAGGCGGACCAGCACTGTGCCGCGGCGTCCCGCAGCTGGGCATCCCTGCCCGCCTGGATGTAGAGCTCGAACGGGGCGATCCGCTCGGCCGAGAACGACAGGTCCTCGGCCACCTGCTCGGTGAGTGCTGCGGCGTCGACCAGGCTCGGATCCCGGCTCCGGTACTCCTGCGCGAGCTCGCGCAGTCGTGTGGTCTCGTCGGCGACGAACGTCGTGAGCGCCGAGCGCAGCAGATCGGACTGGGTGGGGAAGTGGTAGGTGATCGACCCGAGCGAGACCCCCGCCCGGGCGGCGATGCGGCGGTTGGTGACCGCGGCGATGCCGTCCGTGCCGATCAGGTGCAGGGTCGCCGCGACGATTCTGCCGCGGACATCCGTGCCCATCGCGCTCACCACCATCGCCGCGGCGTGTGACGATCCCAGCGCAGTTCCGACTCGAGCTGGGAGGCGAGGGAGATCAGCACAGGCTCCGCGTTCTCGTGCCCCATGAGCTGGGCGCCGATCGGCAGGCCCGATCCGGTGAATCCCGCCGGGATGTTCACGCTGGGCCAGCCCAGGACGTTCCATGGCCAGGTGTAGGGGCAGGCGGCGGTGATCACCTTGTCGGTGGCCCAGCCGCCGAGTCCGTCCATCGCATCCACCGCCGGGGGCGGGGTCGCCGTGGTGGGGGCGAGGATCACGTCGAACCGGTCGAAGATCGCGCCGATGCGTCGGCGGATGCGCGGTTCGGCGGCCCGGGCGGCACGGAGCGCGCGGCCGCGGAGCAACCGGCCGGTGCGCGCGTTCGCCCGGGTCCGGGGGTCGGCCAGGGCGGGGTCCGGCAGGCGTCGCACCCAGTCGTCGATCCCCGCCATCGACCGGGGCAGAAAGTTCAGGCCCAGCAGTGGGCCGTAGGCGGGGTCGGCGAGGGCGACCTCGTGGCCCAGGGCGCGCAGGGCGCCGGCCAGGGATTCCACCCCCGCGCGGATCTCGCCGTGCAGCCGGGTGCGGGTAGCGGTGTACGGCAGGGCGAACGAGAGCGCGACGCGGAGCCGGCCCGGGTCGCGGCCCACGGCGTCGGACACCGTGACGGCCTCGGCTTCGTGCAGGTCGCCGACGTGGCCGCCCGCGACCGCGTCGAGCAGCAGTGCGGCGTCGGCGACCGTGCGCGCGAGGGGGCCGTGCGTGGTCAGGCCGTAGAACGCCTCGGGATCGGGCCACATCGAGATCCGCCCGCGCTGCGGCTTGATACCCACGAGGTTGGTCCAGGCGGCCGGTATGCGGACCGATCCGGCGCCGTCCGAGCCGAGGGCCGCGGACACCATCCCCGCTGCCACCGCCGCGGCACTGCCCCCCGACGACCCGCCGGGGGTGCGGTCGCGGTGCCACGGGTTGCGGGTGTGACCGAACGCGCTGCCGCCGGTGAACGGCCACTGGCCCAGTTCGGGGGTGTTCGTCTTGCCGACGATCACCGCACCGGCGGCCCGCAGTCGCCGCACCACCTCGGCGTCCTGCTCGCGTACGGTGAACTCGCCGGCGCATCCGAAGGCGGTGACCTCCTGTGCGATGTCCGTGTCGTCCTTCACCGCGACCGGCACGCCGAGCAGAGGGAGGCGGACCCCGGCGGCGAGACGCCGGTCGGCCTGTTCGGCCTCCGCGAGGGCCCGCTCCCGCCGGACGCTCCGGAAGGCGTTGAGGGCGGGATCGGCGGCCGCGATGCGGTCCAGGGCGGCCCGCGTCGCGGCGACGGACGTGATGGCGCCCGCGGCGAGGGCGGCGGCCTCGGCGGCGAGGCCCGGCGCGCGGGTGTCGGCGCGGGGTGCGGTCATACGGCGGCGTCCTCCTGTGCTGTTCGTTCGAACGAACAGTAACGTGTTCCAGTGGCTCCGGTCGAGAGCCCGCACCGAAAGATGTGATGCTCGTCACATTTAGGCCATCAGCGGCGGGGCGCTGGGTATGCCCCCGGGGATATCGCGGGCGCCTCCCGTGATGTCGTGGAGACCGGCTGGCAGGAGTTACACATGGGTTCATCACGCACACGCACCCTCCGGCGCGTACCGGATACGGAGACGCGGGTGGTCTTCCGGACCATCCACGGCTACCGCCGCGCGTTCCGGATCGCCGGTGACGGGCCCGCCCTGCTGCTGATCCACGGGATCGGCGACAACTCCTCGACCTGGCGGGAGATCATCCCGCATCTGGCCCGCAAGTACACGGTCATCGCCCCGGACCTGCTCGGCCACGGCCGCTCCGACAAGCCCCGCAGCGACTACTCGGTCGCCGGATACGCCAACGGGGTCCGAGATCTGCTGTCGGTGCTGGGCATCGACCGCGTCACGGTGGTCGGGCATTCCCTCGGCGGCGGTGTCGCGATGCAGTTCGCGTACCAGTTCCCGCAGTTGATCGACCGGCTCGTGCTGGTCTCGGCCGGTGGCGTCACCAAGGACGTGCACCCCGCCCTGCGGGCACTGTCCCTGCCGGGGCTGAGCGAGGCGCTCAAGCTGCTGCGGATCCCGGGTGCCATGCCCGCTGTGCGTATCGCCGGGGGGCTACTGGGCCGATGGCACGACACGCCCCTGCGTCCCGGTGTCCTGCTGCACGACACCTCGGACCTGATCCGGGTTCTGGGGGGCCTGCCCGATCCCACGGCGTGCGAGGCGTTCCTGCGCACGCTGCGCGCCGTCGTGGACTGGCGTGGTCAGGTGGTGACGATGCTCGACCGCTGCTATCTGACCGAGGACCTGCCCGTGCAGCTGATCTGGGGTGAGCACGACAGTGTGATCCCGGTCGGGCACGCGCACCTGGCGCATTCGGCGATGCCGCATTCCCGGCTCGAGGTCTTCCGCAACTCCGGTCACTTCCCGTTCCGCGACGACCCCATCAGGTTCGTCCGGGTGGTCGAGGAGTTCCTCGACTCCACCGCCCCCGCCGAGTTCGACGAGCAGCGCTGGGGCCGGCTGCTCGTCAACGGTGTCAGCGAGCGCCGGATCACCGGTGGTCCGGCCGCCCGGCAGGCCGTGCTCGGTGCGATGGGCGCCGAGGAGCGCAGCGCCACCTGAGCCGATCGGGTGAATGCGGACGCGGGGTGCGCCCGGTGTCGGCCGGACGTGACAGACTCGGATCGTGAGGTTGTACCGGGATCACGCGGTGGTGCTGCGCCAGCACAAGCTGGGCGAGGCCGACCGCATCGTCACCCTGCTCACCCGTCGCCACGGGCTCGTGCGGGCCGTCGCGAAAGGTGTGCGCCGCACCCGCTCGAAGTTCGGGGCCCGGCTCGAGCCGTTCGCGCACATCGACGTGCAACTACATCCGGGTCGCAGCCTCGACATCGTCACGCAGGTCCAGACCGTCGACGCGTTCGGTGCCGACATCGTCGACGACTACGGCCGCTACACCACCGCGTGTGCCGTGCTCGAGACCGCCGAACGGCTCGCCGGTGAGGAACGCGCTCCCGTCCCGCAACTGCACCGCCTCACCGTCGGTGCCCTCCGTGCGCTGTCCGACCGGATCCGGCCGCCGGAGCTGATTCTCGACGCGTACCTGCTGCGCGCGATGGCCTACGCAGGCTGGGCACCGGCGATCGACCGCTGCGCCCGCTGCGACGAGCCCGGCCCGCATCGCGCATTCCATGTCGCGGCCGGGGGAGCGGTGTGCGTGCGGTGCCGTCCGCCGGGTGCCGCGACCCCCGGCGCGGGGGTGCTGGACCTGATGGACGCGCTGTTCCACGGTCGCTGGCAGGGCACCGAAACGGTGTCCGCGGCCACGCGTGGGCAGGCCAGCGGCTTGATCGCCGCCCACCTGCAGTGGCATCTGGAGCGGCAGTTGCGGACCCTGCCCCTCATCGAACGCAGTCGTCCCCATGCCGTGACTGTGGAGGGGGAGACGGTCGGGCAGGATGGGGGGCGTGATTCGACGCCGCACCCCGCAAGCATCGCGTGACCGCGAGATCCGGCCACCCGACCCGCATCCGTCCGGCGCCCGCCCACCGGGGCTGCAGCCCGAACTGATCCCGCGGCACGTCGCCCTGGTCATGGACGGCAACGGACGCTGGGCGCAGGAACGCGGCCTGCCCCGCACCGCCGGCCACGAACGCGGCGAGGCGGTGCTGATGGACACGGTGTGCGGCTGCATCGAGATGGGCGTCAAGTGGCTCTCGGCGTATGCGTTCTCCACCGAGAACTGGAAGCGCAGCCCGGACGAGGTGCGCTTCCTCATGGGCTTCAACCGGGACGTCATCCGCCGCCGGCGCGACGAGATGCACGAGATGGGGGTGCGCGTGCGCTGGGCCGGACGACGGCCCAAGCTGTGGCGCAGCGTCGTCAAGGAACTCGAGATCGCCGAGGAACTGACCCGCGACAACGACGTGATGACCCTCACCATGTGCGTGAACTACGGGGGTCGCGCCGAGATCGCCGATGCCGCAAGGGAAATCGCGCGTCGTGTGGCTGCGGGTGAGCTCGACCCGGAACGCGTCACCGAGGCCACGGTGGCGCGGTACCTCGACGAACCCGACATGCCGGACGTGGACCTGTTCCTGCGGCCGTCCGGTGAGCAGCGCACCTCGAACTTCCTGCTCTGGCAGTCGGCCTACGCCGAAATGGTGTTCCAGGACAAGATGTTCCCCGACTTCGACCGTCGGGACCTGTGGGCCGCGTGTGTGGAGTACGCCTCGCGCGACCGTCGATTCGGGGGTGTGAAGTGACGGACGCCGGGACCGGACCGGGCGATCGGGCACCCGACCCCGGCGGAATGGACCCGAGCGGACTGGGCCTGCGCGAGCGGATCGCGTCCGCGCTGGCGGAGTTCGTCGCCCTGCACGAACCCAGGACGAACGGCGACGACGCGCTGGGATTCGACTACGCGGGCGTGCCCTGCGCCGTGCGGGTGGTGACCCTCACCGAAGGCCTCGACGTGGTGTCGCTGACCGGAATCCTCGCGTGGGACCTGCCACTCGACGACGCGTTGCGCACACGCGTCGCCACGGCAGCCGACGCGCTGCAGTTCGGGTCGATCCACCTCGTCGAGCGGGACGCCGAGGCGGACGTGGTGCTCCGGTACTCCTTTCCCGCCACCGGGCTCGACGATTCGCCCCTGACGACGATGCTGCTGCTCGTGCTCGGTGGTGCCGGCGACGCGCGCTCGGCCGTCGCGGGTACGGGCGGATCCGAGTGAGCGAACTCGACTGGGACCTCCCGATCGTCACCGGGGACGACGACGCGCTGCGCGCGGCCGTGCTGCGTGTCCTGTCGACGGTCCTCGCCGAGGAGATCGAACCCGACACGGACGGCGATGTGCCGATCTGGGTCGACGATGTGCTCACCTACGTCGTCGTCGACTCCCGGGCGGGAGTGGTGGAGCTGACGACGTACCTGGTGGAGCGGATCGCCGGTCGCACCCGCGCGGCCGAGGTCCTCGTCGACCTGCAGGCGCGGTGGCCGGACGCGAGGCTCGAACTCCACCAGGATCGGGTGACGGCGGTGCAGCGCGTCCCGGCGCACCCGCTGGTGCCGGCGCACCTGGCGCGCGCGGTCGCGGTCGTGGCGGCGCTGGTGCCGTCGGCTCCCGACCTCGCAACGCGGCTCGGCGGCCGGGCGTGCGTGTTCGACGAGCCGGGCGGCGAGACCGGCGATCTGCTGGGCGGGTGCGGTTGCGACGGCTGCGGGTGCCGCTGAGGGTCACCGCTCAGCGGAGGCTGCGCTCAGCGGGAGGTTGCGCTCAGCGGGAGGTTGGGGGCTCGGCGTCCGCGCACTCGCGGCAGGTGCCGAAGATCTCGACGGTGTGGCTGACGTCGACGAAGCCGTTGTCCTCGGCCACCTCGTGGGACCAGCGCTCGACCGCGGGCCCGTCCACCTCGACGGTGAATCCGCACGCGCGGCACACGAGATGGTGGTGGTGACCGGACGAGCAGCGCCGGTAGACGGACTCCCCGCTGTCGGTGCGCAGCACGTCGACGGTGCCGGCTTCGGCAAGGGACTGCAGGGTGCGGTAGACGGTGGTCAGGCCGATGCCCTCGCCGCGCCGGCGCAGTTCGTCGTGCAGGTCCTGGGCCGAACGGAATTCTTCGATCTCGTCGAGCAGCGCGGAGATCGCACTGCGTTGTCTGGTGGAGCGGACTCCGACGACGGGTTTGGGGGCGGGCGGCACGGCTGGGGTCAACCTTCCTCGACGTGGGCGACGGCATCGACGACGATGTGGGCGAGATGGTCGTCGACGAGACGGTAGAGCACCTCGCGTCCGGCGCGCTCGCCGCGGACCACGCCTGCGGCCTTGAGGATGCGCAGGTGCTGGCTGATCAGCGGTTGGGTGACGCCGAGCGCCCCGACCAGCTCGTGGACACAGTGTTCGGACTCGCGCAGTTGTAGCACGATCGCGATGCGCACGGGTGCGGCCAGGGCGCGCAGGAGCTCGCCGGCGGCGGCGAGGGTCTCCCGCGACGGAGCCGGGGCCGGGGCGGGTGCCGCCGAGCCCGGACGGCAGTCCTCGTGCGGAGGGGGCGCGGCGCTGGCGTCGCCGCCGGGGCCGGTGTCGGCAACGCTCAACGGGTCTCCTTCGGGTCCTCGGCCGCGTTATTGCAAACCGATCCCATTTTGATATGCACGAATGTGCATGTCAACCGGCGCGACGTTCGGCCCCGCCGACCGGAGCGATAGGCTTACGGGTCGACGCACGCTGCGAAACCCCGCATCGAAGATGGAGTGAATCCGAGTGGCACCGAAATCCAAGATCGATACCGTCGCCAACCTGGCCAAGCGCCGGGGCCTGGTCTATCCCTGCGGTGAGATCTACGGCGGTACGAGGTCGGCCTGGGACTACGGGCCGCTCGGCGTGGAGCTCAAGGAGAACATCAAGAAGCAGTGGTGGCGCAACATGGTCACCAGCCGCGAGGACGTCGTCGGACTGGACTCGTCGGTGATCCTGCCGCGTCAGGTGTGGGTGGCCTCGGGTCATGTCGGGGTCTTCAACGATCCGCTCGTCGAGTGCCTGAGCTGTCACAAGCGCCACCGCCAGGATCACCTGCAGGAGGCGTACGCCGAGAAGAACAAGCTCGACGATCCCGACGCTGTTCCGATGTCGGAGATCGCCTGCCCCGACTGCGGCACCAAGGGCCAGTGGACCGAGCCCCGCGACTTCAACATGATGCTCAAGACCTATCTCGGCCCGATCGAGAGCGAGGAGGGGCTGCACTACCTGCGTCCCGAGACCGCGCAGGGCATCTTCGTGAACTTCGCCAACGTGCTCACCACGTCGCGCAAGAAGCCGCCGTTCGGCATCGGCCAGATCGGCAAGAGCTTCCGCAACGAGATCACCCCGGGCAACTTCATCTTCCGGACCCGCGAGTTCGAGCAGATGGAGATGGAGTTCTTCGTCAAGCCGGGCGAGGACGAGCAGTGGCACCAGTACTGGATCGACTACCGGATGGACTGGTACACCGGACTCGGCATCAACAAGGACAACCTGCGCCTGTACGAGCACCCGCAGGACAAGCTGTCCCACTACTCCAAGCGCACCGTCGACATCGAGTACCGCTTCCACTTCCAGGGCAGCGAATGGGGCGAGCTCGAGGGCGTCGCCAACCGCACCGACTTCGACCTGTCGACGCACGCGCAGCACTCGGGTGCCGACCTGAGCTTCTTCGACCAGACCACCAACGAGCGGTACACCCCGTACGTCATCGAGCCGGCAGCGGGTCTGACGCGTTCGCTCATGGCGTTCCTCGTCGACGCCTACAGCGAGGACGAGGCACCCAACGCGAAGGGTGGCGTCGACAAGCGCACCGTGCTGCGCCTCGATCGCCGGCTCGCCCCGGTCAAGGCGGCGGTGCTGCCGCTGTCGCGCAATGCGGATCTGAGCCCCAAGGCGAAGGACCTCGCCGCGCAGCTGCGCCAGTACTGGAACATCGAGTTCGACGACGCCGGCGCCATCGGCCGCCGCTACCGCCGCCAGGACGAGATCGGCACCCCGTTCTGCATCACGGTCGACTTCGACACCCTCGAGGACCAGGCCGTCACCATCCGCGAGCGCGACACCATGGCGCAGGAGCGCGTCGGGCTCGACCAGGTCGAGGGTTACCTGGCCCAGCGGCTGATCGGCGCCTGACCGCGCAGCCGCAGTGAGGGGGTCGCCTCGCACGAGGCGACCCCCTCACTGCACGGTCGCGGTCAGAACCGCCCGCCGCTGCTGCCGCCGAACCCGCCGCCCCCGAAGCCCCCACCGCCGAAGCCCCCGCCGCCGAAGCCCCCGCGGCCACCGGTCAGGACGCTGTTGATCAGGATGCCGCCGAGCACCGCACCGGCGATGTTGCCGCCGGAGGCGCCGCCGCGGGGCGGACGCTGCTGACGGTCCCAACGCTGCACGTCGTTCTGCGCTGCGCGCAGCGCATTCGCCGCGAGGGTCCCCGCCGCCTGAGCGTGTTGCAGGGCCCGGCCCGGGTCGTGGGCGGCGAGCTGCTGCGCGGCCTGCAGATGGCGCTGCGCCTCCGACAGGCGGGTGCGGGCTTCGGCGCCGATCACGCCGCGCCGCGTCCCGATGAAGTCCGCGGCAGCGGTGACCTGGGACTGGGCGGCCGTCAGATCCTGCTCGAGACGTTGACGGCTGCGCTGCGCCTGCTCCTGTGCCTGACGGGTGCGGGCGCGCAGCGCGTCGAGGCGGGCGTCCGCCTCCACGACTCGGGTGAAGCTGCCCAGCGGGTCGGTGTTCATCGCCGCCCGCGCGTGGTCGAGTGCCTCCTGCGCGGCCCTGCGGGCTTCGGCGAGTTCCGCGCCCCCGGCATCGGCGAGCTGTCCCGCGTCGGCGATGCCCTGTTCGGCGTCGGCCATCGCCGCCGGCAACGTCGCGATCGCCCGCCGGATGTCGTCGGCGGCGTGGTCGATCGCGTCGAGCATGGTCGCCGCGTGCCCCAGAGCGCCTTCCGCTTCCCGGATGGCGCGCACCGCGTCGCCCTGCTCGCCGACGGGGCGCGCCACCGCGGTGCGGCCCTGGTCGACTGACTTCTCGGCGAACTCGATCTCGTCCTGGGCCAGCGCCACGTTGTCGGTGATCGGGGCGAGCGCGCCGGCCGGGAACTCCGTGCGCAGGTTCGCCAGCGTCGCCTCGGCCTCGGGGAGGCGGGCCCGCAACGCGATCGCGCGCTGGGTGAGTGCGTCGAGGCGGGCGGGTGCATCGAGCAGCAGATCGCGCATCCGGTCGAAGGCCTCGACCTGCGCGTCGAGTTCCCGGTCCGCGCGCCCGCACGACGAGATCAACTGCACGAGCATGTCGCGCTGCTGCTGAGGCGTCTCGGGGATGGCGTCGTCGAGCCGCTGCCGGATCTCGAACGCGGACGCCAGGGCCGACTGCGCCTGACGGTAGGCGTGGTCGAACGGTTGAACCGCGGCATCGCCGAATTCCCCGCGCGCCAGTTCGAGCGCCTCGTGGCTCGAACGGACCGCGTTGTCGGTCTCGACCAGGATCTTCTGGGCATGCAGTTCGAGTCCTTCGAGCGGCAGTGCACTCAGTGCGTCGGTGTCGGTCGGGTCGGTGTCCGCCGCGGCCCGGGCGCCCGCCTCGGCCCGCTTGCGCTTGGCGCGCTTGGAGTACAGGTACACCCCGCCGGCGCCGGCGGCGATGACCCCGCCCCCCACGAGCAGCGTGGTGCCCGAGCCCGAGCCCGAACCCGAGGCCGACAACGCCTCGTCGAGACCCTCGGCCGCCGCCACCGCGGCCCCGGCCCAGTTCTCGTTCCGCAGCTGCGGCACGATCCGGTCCGTGCTGATGGCGTCCCGCTCGGACGCGGTGACCCCGGACAACGCGTTCGGCGTCCACAGCGCGTACTCGCGGTCCTGCGTGGCCACGGCGAGCAGGGCGGTGTCGGTGCCGAAGTTGCTGGCCTGCGCGGTCTGCTCGGTCCAGTCGTCGGACGACAGTCCGGAAAATGTCGGCACGTACGCCACCCACAACTGCACCCCGTGCTCGGCGTAGAGCGCGTCCGCCGCCTGCTCGATCTGCGCCGTCTCCGCCGGACCCAGTACGCCGGCCGTGTCGGTGATCGGCTGCGGGAGCCGGAAGGGCGGCTCGGCCGTCGCCGAACCGGGCAGCAACAACCAGGCCAGCGCCGCCAGCAGGACCGGCACCGACAGCGACAGCGAACGGTGGAGCGGACGGACCGGACGTGGCCGGACGACGACCGAATGCGGTGACATGCGTTCGAATCTATCGGCTCGCCTGCGTCGTCGCCCGTGGCGCGTCGCCGGGTGGGCACACACGCAACACTGGCAGAATCGGGGAGTGAGTACCGCAGCCCGTCTACGCCCAGCACCGCCCCTCCCCGAAACCCGGCGTGGGTTCGGGACGAGCGTCGCGCGCTGGACACGCCGGCTGGTGCTCGGAGTGGTGCTCGCGGCGATCGCGGTCCTCGCCGGGACCGCGGTGCGGGTGTGGCAGGTGGCGCGCATCGACGACTGGAGCCCGGCCGACGCCATCGTCGTGCTCGGCGCCGCCCAATACTCCGGCACCCCCTCGTCGGTGTTCCAGGCCCGCCTCGACCAGGCCTTCACCCTGTACGAGAACCGGGTAGCCGAACGGATCGTCACCGTCGGCGGGAAGCAGGAGGGTGACCTGTTCACCGAGGCGGCCTCCGGCAAGAACTATCTGGTCGCCAAGGGTGTGCCGGAGTCGGCGATCACCGCGGTCGAGGAGGGCTCGGACACGCTGCTCAGTGTCGAGGCGGTCGGACGCGAGATGAGCGCGCAGGGGCTGCACTCCGCGGTGCTGGTGAGCGATCCGTGGCATTCGCTGCGTACTCGCACCATGGCCCGCGACGCCGGTCTCGATGCGTGGACCGCGCCGACCCGCACCGGACCCGCCGTGTACACCCGGGAGTCGCAGCTGCACGGGATCGCCCGTGAGACGGGCGCGCTGATCTGGTACCAGCTCACCCACGACTCGGCGGACTTCCCCTACACGGCCGCACAGTGAAGGAGGACGTGATGCCGGGCTACGACGAACACGACCTCGAACGGCGTGTCACCGAGGTCCCGAAGGTATCGGCGCTCGCCGGTGCCGGGCCGGCGACCGCGAGCCGTACGCCGTTCGCGCGGGACCGCGCCCGGGTCCAGCACAGCGCCGCCCTGCGGCGGCTCGCCGACAAGACCCAGGTCGTCGGCCCCCGCGACGGTGACACTCCGCGCACCCGGCTCACCCACTCGATCGAGGTCGCCCAGATCGGCCGCAGCATCGCCGACGGGCTCGGTTGCGATCCCGACCTGGTGGACCTCGCCGGCCTCGCGCACGACATCGGGCACCCGCCCTACGGTCACAACGGCGAGCGCGCCCTCGACGAGGTAGCCGCCGGGTGCGGCGGATTCGAGGGCAACGCGCAGAATCTGCGGATCCTCACGTGCCTCGAGCCGAAGATCGTCCATCCCGACGGCGCGAGCGCCGGTCTCAATCTCACCCGCGCGGCCCTCGACGCGACACTGAAGTATCCGTGGACCCGCCCGGCGCCCGGCGCGAAGTTCGGCGCCTACGACGACGACGCCGACGTCCTCGAGTGGGTGCGCGACGGCGCGCCGGACCGGCGCAAGTGCCTCGAAGCCCAGATCATGGACTGGTCCGACGACGTCGCCTACTCCGTCCACGACGTCGAGGACGGCGTGATCGACGGACGGATCGACCTGCGCGTGCTCACCGACCCGGCGTCGGTGAACACGCTCGTCGATCTCGGCATGCGCGAGTTCTCCGGTCTCGATCCGAACGAGCTGGTGGAGGCCTCGAAGCGACTGTCGCAGATGCCGGTGGTCCAGGCCGTCGACACCTACGACGGCAGCCTCGCGTGCTCGGTGGCGCTCAAGCGGCTCACCAGTGAACTCGTCGGCCGCTTCGCGACGGCCGCGATCATCGGCACCCGCGCCGTCACCGGCGATCGCCCGGTCACCCGCTACGACGCCGACCTCGTCGTCCCGCCTGTCGTCGCGTCCGAGGTGGCCCTGCTCAAGACCATGGCCCTGCAGTTCGTGATGTCCGATGCCGCCCACCGGCAGCGTCAGGAACGGCAGCGGGAACGGATCCACCGCGTCGCCGAATGGCTCGAGCGCACGGCCCCTGTCGGCCTCGACCCGTTCTTCGTCCCCCTCTGGGACGCCGCGCCCGACGACGCCGCCCGCATGCGGGTGATCGTCGACCAGATCGCTTCGTGCACCGAGTCCCGGCTCGAGCGGATCGACCGCGACAGCCTCGCCGCGCAGGCGAGTTGGGGGTAGCGCCTAGACTCGTCGTCGTGGCCGGGCGAATTTCAGACAGGGACATCGCGGCCGTCCGTGACCGCGTCCGGATCGAGGACATCGTCGGCGAGTACGTCGCCCTCAGGCGCGGCGGCGCCGATTCGATGAAGGGGCTGTGCCCCTTCCACGACGAGAAGTCCCCGTCCTTCCACGTCCGTCCCAACCACGGCCACTTCCACTGCTTCGGCTGCGGCGAGGGCGGCGACGTGTACTCGTTCCTGCAGAAGATCGAGCACATCAGTTTCGTCGAAGCCGTCGAGCAGCTCGCCGACCGGGTCGGCTACACCCTCAACTACGAGGGCGGGGGACCGTCGGTGCAGCGCGACCGCGGCACCCGCGCACGGCTCGTCGCCGCCAACGCGGCGGCGCAGGAGTTCTACGCCGAGCAGCTGCGGACGCCCGACGCTCAGGCGGCGCGGGACTACCTGACCGAACGCAGCTTCGACGAAGCCGCGGCCGCGGCGTTCGGGTGCGGATACGCTCCCGCCGGCTGGGATGCGCTCACCAGGCACCTGCTCTCCCGCGGCTTCGAATTCGCCGAGCTCGAGGCGGCCGGTCTGTCCAAGCAGGGTCGCCGCGGACCCATCGACCGGTTCCACCGGCGGCTGCTGTGGCCGATCCGCAACCTCGCCGGCGACGTCATCGGATTCGGAGCCCGCCGCCTGTTCGACGACGACACGCTCGCGGCAAAGTACGTCAACACCCCGGAAACGTTGCTCTACAAGAAATCCCAGGTGCTGTTCGGACTCGACCTGGCCAAGCGGGAGATCGCCAAGGCGCACCAGGCGGTGATCGTCGAGGGCTACACCGACGTCATGGCAATGCACCTGTCGGGCGTGAAAACCGCAGTGGCCGCGTGCGGCACCGCGTTCGGCGACGAGCATCTGGCGATGCTGCGGCGACTGCTCATGGACGACAGCTACTTCCGCGGTGAGATCATCTACACCTTCGACGGCGACGCCGCCGGCCGGGCTGCGGCGATGAAGGCGTTCGAGGGCGACCAGAAGACCACGGCGAAGACATTCGTCGCGATCGCACCGCAGGGCATGGATCCGTGCGAGCTGCGGCAGGAGTCCGGCGACGGAGCGGTGCGCGACCTCGTCGCCCGGCGCACCCCGATGTTCGAGTTCGTCGTCAAGTCGATTCTCGCCGAGCACGACCTCGACACCGCCGAGGGTCGGGTGGAGGCGCTGCGCCGGACGGTTCCCGTGGTGGCCCGGATCAAGGAACGTACGCTGCGCGACAGTTACGCGGTGCAGTTGTCGCACTGGGTGGGCTGGGACGACATTCCGGCCGTCCGCCGCCGGGTGCAGGAGGAGTCCCGTCGCGTCGCGCGCGGCGGCGACGAGAAGGCACGCACCGTCGCGCCGCACCAGCGGGCGGAGGCGGGGCCCGCGGAGACGGTCCTGCGTCGGCCGCGTCCCGACGATCCGGCGCTGTGGCCGCAGCGCGACGCCCTCAAGGCGGCGCTGCAGTACCCCGGCATCGCCGGGACCGTGTTCGATTCGCTGCCCGCGGAGACGTTCACCGATCCGGCCTACGCGGCCGTCCGCGAAGCCGTGGCCGCGGTCGGCGGGACCGGCGCGGGACTCGGCGGCGCGGAATGGGTCGACGCCGTCGGCCGCGCCGCCACCGACCCCGTGGTGCACTCGCTGGTCATGGAACTCGCGGTGGACTCGCTGCCCGCGGAGGAGGACCGGATGCCCCGCTACATCGGCGGGGTCCTCGCGCGGCTGCAGGAGGTCTGGGTGGGGGAGCAGGTCGCCGAACTCAAATCCAAACTGCAGCGCATCTCCCCGGCCACCGAATCCGACGAGTTCCACTCGCTGCTCGGGGACCTCGTCGCACTCGAGCAGTATCGGCGCAGCCTGCTCGACCAGGCCATCGGCGACACCAGCGGCGACGGCCTGGCCGGCTGACCCCACGCCACCCGCGTCACCGCCGCAACTGGTCGCGGGGGACGAGGATCGTGGTCTGCTCGTCGAGCGGCTTCATCGGTTCGAGCTTCGGCTCCGGGCTGAGGGAGTCGGCCAGCTTCTGCCGGCTCACCTCGATCGCCTTCTTCGTCACCGGGCTACCTGCGACCGCCTTCGCCGTCCTGCTGAGCTGTTCGTATCGGGCGCGGCCCGCCCGTGTCCCCAGGACGTAGCCCGCGGCAACCCCCACCAAAAGTCCGATCAACGTCGTCTCCGTTCAGCCGTGTCAGCGTCTTACCCATCCTGCCCGATCCAGGTCCCCGGGCTCACAGGCAGGCGATTTGGTGCCGCGTCGGGTGGGGCGCTACAGTTCTTCACGCACCGCGGGAAACGGCGGGGCACGCAGGACAATCCCCTGTAGCTCAATTGGCAGAGCATTCGACTGTTAATCGAACGGTTGCTGGTTCGAGTCCAGCCGGGGGAGCTTCCGGAAAACCCCTTCCACCCGATCTCGGGTGGAAGGGGTTTTCGCGTCCCGGCCGGCACGAACCGTGGCCGGTGTGACGGAAGTTACACACGCCTCCTCGTGGCCGCGGTTCGGCCTGGCCCGGCGACACGGGGTGACCCGCGACCGGGACCGGCCGTCGCGGCCGGTAGCATTCGGCACACGTCGCGTACCTTCGGATACGCGCGGACGGGGCGGTAGCTCAGTCGGTTAGAGCCGTGGACTCATAATCCATTGGTCGCGGGTTCGAGCCCCGCCCGCCCCACCCTTCCCGCTCCGGCCGTCACACCCCCTGGAGCCGGATCTGCTGGAAGGCGACGGCGTGCCGCACGCCGATTCGGGTTCCGGCGGCCGCGGTGAACTCGCGCAGGAACGCCGCAGGATCGAAGTCCCGGCCCAGCCCGTCCAGGTAGGACCGGTGGGCGCGCAGTGATTCGATTCCGGCGTCGAGACTCTCGGTGACGTCGACGGCGTGCGACGGCTCGTTCGCGCCCATCAGGTACACGTGGCCGACCCCGTGCCACGGAGGCAGGTTCTCGTCGAGCAACTCGGGGAAGATCCAGCGATTGCCGGCGTCGCGGGCGCCGTCGAGTACCGCCAGGCCCACGGCGCGGTGGTCGGCCTGATTGACGATGCGCCCGCCGTCCAGTCCGTAGGTGGGCTCGTACGTGGCGGTGATCAGCACGTCCGGCCGGAACCTCCGGATCTCGCGGGCGATGGCGCGGCGCAGGTCGAGTCCGTATTCGACGACGCCGTCGCGGTATCCGAGGAATGTCACGTCCTCGACGCCGACGACGGCGGCGGCTTCGAGCTGCTCGCGGCGTCGCAGAGGTGCCGCCTCGGCGGGGGTGCGGCCGTCGATGCCGGCCTCGCCGTCGGTGGCGACGACGTAGGCCACCGACTTGCCCGAGCGGGTCCAGCGGGCGACGGCGCCGGCCGCGCCGTACTCGAGGTCGTCGGGATGCGCGACGACGGCCATCGCGCGGTTCCAGTTCTCGGGCAGCGTGGTCGATGTGGTGTTCACGACGGGTCCTTTCGAGTCGGTGACCGGGTCTCCTTTCGGACGTCGCACCGCGGCGAAGGACGCATTCGCCGAGCGCGAACGACGCGGCTGCGTCCGTTCGGCGCGACGGTCGTCAGTAGGGAGGACACACGGTGACGAGGATCCATGGTGGATTCCCGGGCCGGTGTCCCGATTTCGAGGAGAGACCGCCATGTCTGCCACCCGAGTCCAGCTCGCTCTCAACGTCGAGGACATCACCGCGGCGACCGAGTTCTACACCGCGTTGTTCGGGGTGTCACCGCACAAACAGCGCCCCGGGTACGCCAACTTCGCGATCGAGGACCCGCCGCTGAAGCTGGTGCTGATCGAGAATCCCGGTGCGCGCGAACGTCTGAACCACCTGGGGATCGAGACGGACGGCCCCGACGAGGTGTCCGGAGCGCTGGCTCGGTTCCGTGCTGCCGGACTGACCGCCACGATCGCCGAGCAGGATCTGTGCTGCCATGCCGTGCAGGACAAGGTTTTCGTCGACGCGCCCGACGTGCCCAACGGATGGTGGGAGTACTACGCCGTGACCGACGACGATCCCGCCAACCCGGACGGGCTGACGGGTTCGGCGTGTGCGGTCGCCTGCGCGAGCGAGGACAGCCCGACAGCGGGGGCCTGCTGCGGCTGATCGGAACTCGCCCCGGTGTGCCGTCCGGCGACGGCACACCGGCGCGCACCGCAGGATCAGCACCCCTGGATCAGCGGGGGTCGCCGGCGCAGCGGCAGTCGGTCGGGGTGGTGTAGTCCACGGGCATCCCGTGCGCATCGAGGGTCAGGGCGCAGCACCGTCCGAGCAGTTCGGCCAGCTTCCGCCGGCCCCGCTGGACCCGGGACTTCATTCCCGACAGCGACACCCCTTCGACGGCGGCGGCGCGGGCCTGCGTCAGACCTTCCAGGTCGGTCAGCTCGACGGCTCGGCGCTGCTCGGGGGAGAGCCCGTCGAGCAGCGGGCGCAGGCAGGCGGCCAGCTCCCGCTGGGCGGTCGCCGCGTCGTCCCCGTCCGGTCCGGCCGGGTCGGGCGCGTCGCCGGTGAGCGGTGCGAGCCGGTCCCGATCCCGGGCGGCCCGTCGGTAGTCGTCGATGATCGCGCTGCGGGCGATCCGGTACACCCACCGGATCAGGTGCTCGCGGTCCTCGACCCGGCCGAGGTTCCTGTGGACGCGCAGCAGGATTTCGCCGAGCACGTCGTCGGCGCGGTCCGGATCGGCGATCCGCCGCTGCACGAAGACGCGGAGCTGCGCTCCGAACTCGCGCCAGACGGCTTCGGTGGTCAGGGCGTCCGCGTCCGTCGCGGACCTGGTGGATGCCGTGGTCAGGGTGGATGCCGTGGTCATGGTGTGGTCCTCCGGGAAGGGGCGCTGTACGGGCGGTGTCCCTCCACAGACGACGGTACCGGGGAAAGGACGCACTCCCACGTCGGTGCCTGCACGCTCCGCCGGGATTGCGTCCCTGCGGCGGCGGCGACGTCTGTCTCGGTGCCAGTGCGGGACACACGATCCCGCAGCATCGGACGAAGGAGTGATCATGACCGGCATCGTGGAACGTGACGGCGACCGGGCGCTGAAGGCCAGGCACCGGGCGTTGTGGGCGGCCGGGAACTATCCGGCGGTCGCGGCCGACCTGATCCCGACGTTCGGGCCGACGCTCGTCGCCGCGGCCGGGGTGGTGGCGGGCCTGCGGGTCCTCGACGTGGGCGCCGGATCCGGCAACGCTGCCATCCCGGCCGCCGAACGGGGCGCGATCGTCACCGCCGCCGATCTGACGCCGGAGTTGTTCGTCGCGGGCCGCAGCGCCGCGGCGGAGCGGGGCGTGGACCTCGAGTGGGTGGAGGCGGACGCGGAGGCCCTGCCGTTCCCCGACGCCGGCTTCGACGTCGTGCTCTCCAGCGTGGGCGCGATGTTCGCACCACACCACCGGGCCGTCGCCGACGAACTGCTGCGGGTGTGCCGGCCGGGTGGGACGATCGGGATGATCAACTGGACACCGGAGGGCTTCATCGGTCAGCTGTTCCGGCTCATGGCCCCGTATGCGCCGCCGCCCCCGCAAGGCGCGTCGCCGCCCCCGATGTGGGGCGACGAGCGGCACGTCCGCGAGTTGTTCGGCGATCGGATCAGCGACCTGAGCATGGATCGCCGAAGCGTGGTGATGGACCACAGCCCGGAGCCGGCCGAGTTCCGCGAGTACTGGAAGCGCAACTACGGTCCGGTGATCGCGGTGTACCGGTTCAACGCCGCCGACCCGGACCGGACCGCGGAGCTCGACCGGAGCTTTCTGCAGTTCCTCACGGACTGGAATCGAGCCGGAGAGCCCGGCCGGACCGCGTACGACGCCGAGTACCTGCTGCTCACCGCCCGCAAGAGGTAGCCGCCCCGGTAGGTGCGGGCGCTGCAGTGCTGCCGAAGGGGGAGGATGCGAGGCCCCGCCGGCTTCGCGCGTCGTCGCCGGCGGGGCAGGGCCACTGTGCAGGGGGGCGTGGCCGGATTCGAGCGTAGGCGGCCTGCGAGCGGATGTGAAGGAGAACGGCCCGGTCGGGCAGGGTAGAAGGTCCCGAACCAGGCGATTCGGGCGCCTCGAGGGGGTGCGGACCGGCTCAGCGGCGCTTCCGCGTGCCGTGCAAGGGGTGGACATCCGCGTAGCTGTCGAGGATCTCGCGGATCTCGGTGACGGCCTTCCGGCGCGACTCCGCATCCGCGATGCGTCCGAGCTGCTGCTTGAGGCTCACTGCCAGTTCGGCGTAGTCGTTCTGCCAATCGCGCCCGCTCAGGCGCGCGACGTCCGCGCGAGCGGGTCGAACCCGTGACGCGGGGGCGCCGGGCGCCACCTGGTAGCTCTCGCCGATCTCCGGGGTGACGATCGACAGCGAAGGATCGAGCTCGTGCACCAGTTCGGCCAGCGCCGCCACGGCCTCCGGCTCGCCGTGGGTGAGGAACAGGCTGCCTGCCACGGGACCGCGTGCCGTGATCCAGTCCAGGAGTTCGGCCTGATCCGCGTGTGCGGAATAGCTGTCGATCCGCCGGATCTGCGCCCGCACGTCGATGTCCTGACCGGAGATGCGGACACGCTTCGCACCGTCGAGAATCACGCGGCCGAGCGAACCCTGCGCCTGGAAGCCGACGAACAGAATCGTCGAATCCCGGCGGTGCAGATTGTGCTTCAGGTGGTGACGGATGCGCCCCGCCTCGCACATTCCCGAGGCCGCGATGATGATCGCTCCCGAGACGTCGTTGATCCGCTTGGACGTGGAGGCGTCGTCGATGTAGTGGATCGCCGGATGGTGGAAGATGTTCTTCCCCTCGAGATCCTCGAGTTCGCTCGCGTGCGCGGCGAACACCGCGGTCGCCCGGTTGGCGAGCGGTGAGTCGACGAACACCGGCACCGCGGGGATGCGGTTCTCGTCGACGAGGTGTGCGATGTCGAGCAGCAGTTCCTGCGTCCGTTCCAGCGCGAAGGCGGGGACGACGAGGTTGCCGCCGTGCCCGACCGCACGGTCGATCTCCTCTTCGAGCAGGTCACGCCGTTGCTCGATCGTCATCCGCACGCGGGTCCGGTTTCCGTAGGTGGATTCGCAGACGAGATGGTCCGGCCCCGAGGGGCCGGTCGGGTCGGGGTGGAACGCCTTCTGGGCGGGACCGAGGTCGCCGGAGAAGAGCAGGCGCACACCCTCCGCGTCGATCTCCGCCGACGCGGCCCCCAGTATGTGCCCCGCGTTCCACAGCCGTGCGCGAAAGCCTGCAGCGGGCTCGAACCACTCTTCGAGCGCCACAGGACGGGCCTGCCCCCAGGCGGCAAGGGCGTCTGCCTCCGTGTACAGCGGGGCGAACCTCCTTCCGCGCGTGCGGTCGCGTCGCCGATTCCGCCGCTCGGCTTCGAACTCCTGGATGCGCCCGGCGTCGGCGAGCATGAATTCCAGCAGGTCGGTGGTCGGGCCGGTGCAGAAGATCGGCCCCTCGAAACCCTGGGCCACCAGCTTGGGCAGCAGACCGCAATGATCGATGTGGGCATGGGTGAGGACGACGGCGTCGATCTCGTCCGGTGCGAACGCGAAGTCACCGTAGTTCAGCTCTTCGAGAGTGCGTGAGCCCTGGAACAGGCCGCAGTCCACCAGAATCCGCGTCGAGTCCAGCGCGATCTCCGTGCACGAGCCGGTGACCGTCTGCGCGGCGCCGTGGAAGACGAGAGTCGGGTCGTGCGCCACACGCAGCTCCTACGACATGGAATCGCGGCCGAAATTGCGGGTACCACAGTCAAGCTATCCGAACCTCGGGTCGGTCGGACCCGGTTGGGCATGTCGCGTATCGGAGTGCGCCGACGGGACCGCACCCGCCGGCCGTGGATATCACCCCGGGTCTCACCCTCGCCTGCTGTCACACGCGCCGGCGCCTGCCCGATGGACATCGTGGTGGCGTCGAGCACCCCGACGTTCGGCGCCACCTCGGACCGGCGCCCGGCCCGGACGGGCCGGGCGCCGCGTCAGTCCCGCAGCTCCGCGCACACGGTGCGCGGCCGCTCGGCGCGGGCCGCACCGTGCGGGCGCCGTCGTGGTCCCTTCGGCTGCATCGGACCGGGCCGCGGGGACCGATGCTCGGCTCTGAGGGCGATCGCTGCCCCGACGATCGTGGCCACCACCGCAGCGACGGCGACCCACGCGACGAGCAGCGAGGCGATCACGTTCATGCCGTCTACACCGCCGCTGCCCGGGGAAGGGTTACGCGGTTTTCGATCTTCACCCTGGGATTCACCCTGGTCGACGTCCCGTTCGCGTGATCGGTCCGGTTTCACCGCGCCGGCGCCGCCGGCCCGGCGGGTGCGGCGGGTGCGGCGGGGGTGCGGTCCGGCTTGCGGCCGGGCCGATCACCAACGATAGAACCTGTTCCAATTTCGCCGTCTTGTGGCTATGGTCACATGCGTACACACGCACTGTGACGGAGGGCGATGCAGATGAAGACCAAGGGCGCGATCCTGTGGGGTCTCAACGAGCCGTGGTCGGTGGAGGAAATCGAGATCGGTGACCCGGTCGCGGGCGAGGTGCAGATCCGCATGGAGGCGGCGGGGATGTGCCACTCGGACCACCACATCGTCACGGGAGCGACGCCCATGCCGTCCTTCCCGGTGATGGGCGGCCACGAGGGGTCCGGCGTCATCACGAAGGTCGGCGACGGCGTCGTCGGCCTGGAGGTCGGCGATCACGTCGTCCTGTCCTTCATTCCGGCATGCGGTCGCTGCCCGTCGTGCGCCACCGGTCACTCGAACCTGTGCGATCTCGGCGCGGGCCTGCTCAGCGGGATGGCGATCTCCGACGGCACCTACCGGATCCAGGCGCGCGGACAGCACGTGATCCCGATGTGCCTGCTCGGCACCTTCTCGCCGTACATGACGGTCAACCAGACACAGGTCGTCAAGATCGACAAGGACGTCCCGTTCGAGCTGGCCGCCCTCGTCGGCTGCGGCGTGCCCACCGGCTGGGGCTCGGCCACCCACGTCGCCGACGTCAAGCCCGGGGAGGCTGTCGCCGTGATCGGCGTGGGGGGCGTGGGGATGAGCGCCCTGCAGGGCGCCGTCGCGTCCGGAGCGCGACAGATCTTCGCGATCGACCCCGTGCCGTGGAAGCGGGAGCAGGCCCTGAAGTTCGGCGCGACGCACGCCTACCCGTCGATGGCCGAGGCGCTCATGCCGATCATGGAGACCACGTGGGGACGCATGGCGGACAAGACGATCATCACCGTGGGCGAGATGCGCGGCGAGTACGTCGAGGAGGCCTTGCAGCTGACCGCGAAGAACGGCCGCTGCGTGGTCACCGCGATGGGGCACATGACGGACATGGACGTGAAGCTGAACGCGTTCCTGTTCGCGATGCTGCAGAAGGATCTGCAGGGCAACATCTTCGGCGGCTGCAATGCGCGGGTCGACATTCCGAACCTGCTCGCGATGTACAAGGCCGGACAGCTCAACCTCGCGGACATGGTCACCCGCACGTATACCCTCGAGCAGGTCAACGACGGCTACCAGGACATGCTCGACGGGAAGAACATCCGCGGCGTCATCCGGTACACCGACGCCGATCGGTGATTCCGCGGCCACCGGTGCCGTCTTCTAGGCTGGGTACGTGAACAGCCTCGACGCGATCTCCGACTGGCCTGTCGACCACGCCGCCGCCGCGGTTCTCACCCGCGCCGGCGGCGTCGTCGCAGAGCGCGGCGACCAGTTGCGGCTCTACCGTCTCGCATCGGTCACCAAGCCGCTCGTCGCCTACGCGGTCCTCGTCGCTGTGGAGGAGGGCGCGCTCGAACTCGATCAGCCCGCCGGTCCGCCGGGGTCGACCGTCCGCCATCTGCTGGCGCACGCCTCGGGACTGGCCTTCGACGAACGCGTGTCGCAGGCGGAGCCCGGCCGCAAGCGGATCTACTCGAGCGCGGGCTTCGAAATTCTCGCGGAGCTCGTCGAGGGCGAGACCGGCATCCCGTTCCCCGAATACCTCACCCAGGCCGTCTTCGAGCCGCTCGGCATGCGGGAGTCGTCGCTGCCGGGACCTGCCGGGCACGGTGGGCAGTCGTCGCTCACCGACCTGACGCACTTCGCCGCGGAACTGCTCGCGCCCCGTCTGGTGTCGACCCAGACGCTTGCGGAGGCCACCCGGGTGCAGTTCCCCGGTCTCGACGGGATCGTGCCCGGGTACGGGATGCACAAGCCCAACGACTGGGGGCTCGGTGTCGAGATCCGCGGCCGGAAGGACCCCCACTGGACCGGTGCGGCCAATTCACCCGAAACGTACGGGCACTTCGGTCAGTCCGGTACATTCCTGTGGGTCGATCCCCGCGCGGGGATCGCGTGTGTCGTGCTGACGGACAGGGCATTCGGCGAGTGGGCGAAACCACTGTGGCCCGCCCTCGCGGACGACGTCCTCGCCGAATTCTCAAATTCCTCATCCGTTCCCTAGCGAAACAGGAGTAACACGGGCAGACTGTCCTCTGTCGCCATGCGCGACCGCTTCGATGTCAGGCCGTTGGGGAAGACGTCCCTCGTCGAAGTGGAGGTGTGTAGTGCGTGCGTCGAACCAGTTCGCGGATGCGACGACCGGGGTGGTCTACATCCACTCGTCGCCTGCTGCGGTCTGCCCGCATATCGAATGGGCACTGGCCGCCACCCTCGATTGCCGTCCGGATCTCACCTGGATCGGTCAACCGGTCGACGTCGGACAACTGCGCACCACTGTGAACTGGGCGGGTCCGGTGGGGACCGCCGCACGCCTCGTCGACGCCCTCCGGGTGTGGCCGATGATCCGCTTCGAGATCACCGAGGACCCCAGCGACGGCGTCGACGGCGAGCGCTACAGTCACGTGCCCGGACTGGGACTGTGGCGGGGCAACACGAGCGCGAACGGCGACGTCGTGGTCGGCGAGATGCGGCTGCGGTCACTGCTCGCCGGTGGCAGCAACATCGTCGAGGAGCTGAACCGGGTGTTGGGCACGGCCTGGGACGAGGCCCTCGAGCCCTACCGCAGCGGCGGCGAGGGCGCCGAGGTGACCTGGCTGCGCCGGAACGTGGGATAGGCCGCTACGCGGCCCGTGCGTCTTTTGGGCTGCTGGGGCAACCCAAAAGACGCACCGGCGGCGCAGCCGCCTACAGCGGGATGTTCTTGTGCCGGCCGCGACGCGCCGGAGCCGACGCCAGCGCCTGGGCGAGCGTGCTGCGGGTCGTCGCCGGATCGATGAGTTCGTCGACGACACCGATCGACATCGCCCGGCCGACGCCGCCGGCGATGGCTTCGTGCTCGGCGGCGAGACGGTCGTGCAGCGCCTCGCGTTCCTCTTCCGGTGCCGCGGCCAGGGCCCGCTTGTGCAGGATCCCCACCGCCGCCTTGGCGCCCATCACGGCGACCTCGGCGTCGGGCCAGGCGAACACGGCGGTCGCACCCAGGGCCCGGGAGTTCATCGCGATGTAGGCGCCGCCGTAGATCTTCCGGGTCACCAGCGTCACGCGGGGCACCTCGGACTCGGCGAAGGCATGCAGCAGCTTCGCTCCGCGACGGACCACACCCTCCCACTCCTGGCTCACGCCGGGCAGGTAGCCGGGCACGTCGACGACGACGACGAGAGGGACCCCGAACGCATTGCACAGGCGCACGAAGCGCGCGGACTTCTCGGCGCTGACGGAATCCAGGCAGCCACCGAGACGCAAGGGGTTGTTCGCGATGACGCCGACGGTGCGGCCGCCGAGACGACCGAAACCGGTGACGACGCTGCGCGCCCAGCCGGCCTGCAGTTCCTCGAAGCTGGACTCGCCCTCGACGTTGTCGAGCAGCTCGTGCACGATCGGGCGGACATCGTAGGCGCGGCGCGGGGATTCGGGCAGCAGCGCCCGCAAGTCGGTGTCGCCGCGACGGGCGGCGTCGAGGTCGAACTCGCCTTGTTCGGCAAGCATCGACACGAGGCGACGGGCCCGGTGCAGGGCGTCGTCCTCGTCGTGGGCGGCGATGTGCGCAACGCCCGACTTCTTGGTGTGGGTGTCCGGACCGCCGAGCGATTCCATGTCGACCTGCTCACCGGTGACGCTGCGCACCACGTCGGGACCGGTGACGAAGATGCGGGCCTCGGGCGCCATGATGACGATGTCGGTGAGTGCCGGTCCGTAGGCGGCGCCACCCGCCGCGAACCCGAGGACGACGGAGATCTGGGGGATCCGCCCGGAAGCGCGGACCATTGCCTCGAAGATCAAGCCGACCGCGTGCAGGGAGTCGACGCCCTCTGCGAGCCGGGCACCGCCCGAATGCCACAGCCCCACGATCGGGATGTCCTGCTCGAGGGCGGTGTCGATGGCGTCGACGATGTGCTTGCAGCCGTCCACGCCCATGGCGCCACCCATCACGGTGGCGTCGGAGCAGTACGCGACGGTCCGGACGCCGTCGATGGAACCGATCGCGGCGAGCATGCCGGACTTGTCCCGGGGGTGCAGCAGGCTCAGGGTGCCCGCGTCGAACAGTCGCTCGAGCCGCCGGAGCGGATCGCGGGGATCGACGGCAGCGTCGCGCGTCTGAGCAGGTTCCAGGACGGTCATCGCGTTCTCCTCGGGCAAGGCAAGAGCGGGGGATGGGCGCCGGGGGTGGGGATCTCGTGACGAGATCCCCACCCCGACGGCGAGCGAAGTCCGGTCGGGTCAGGCCCGGCCGAACGCGAGCGCAACGTTGTGCCCACCGAAACCGAACGAGTTGTTCAGCGCGAAATCGATCTGGCCGTACCGGGCTTCGCCCTTCACGACGTCGAGATCGATCTCTGGATCCTGGTTGTCCACATTGAGCGTGGGCGGGATGACCCCGTCCCGCAGGCTCAGGACCGTCAGGACCGCTTCCAGCGCACCGACCGCACCGATCGAATGCCCGAGGGCACCCTTCGGTGCGTACACCGCGGCGTGGTTGCCCACCGCGGCATTGATCGCCTTCGCCTCGGCGATGTCGCCGATGGGCGTGGCGGTGGCATGCGCGTTGACGAAGCCGATGTCGGACGGCGTCAGGCCGGCGCCGTGGAGGGCCT
This sequence comes from Rhodococcus sp. DMF-1, assembly GCF_021441945.1. Classification (NCBI taxonomy): domain Bacteria; kingdom Bacillati; phylum Actinomycetota; class Actinomycetes; order Mycobacteriales; family Nocardiaceae; genus Rhodococcus; species Rhodococcus sp. DMF-1. Next base: position 2,172,603 of record NZ_CP090442.1, on the reverse strand, counting down.
TCGTCATGGCGCGTGCCGCGCCGGTCCCCTCGGGATCGGGGGCCACGATGTGGAATCCGTCCGAGGTGATGCCGGCGCCGAGCAGACGGGCGTGGATGGTGGCGCCGCGAGCCTTGGCGTGTTCCTCGGTCTCGAGCACCATCAGCGCGCCGGCCTCGCCGAAGACGAAACCGTCGCGGTCCTTGTCGAACGGGCGCGACGCCCCACGCGGATCCTCGTTGCGGGTGCTCAGTGCCCGCATCATGGCGAAGCTGGCGGTGGCAACCGCGTCGAGCTGGCCCTCGACACCACCGGCGACGACGATGTCGGCATCGCCCATCGCGATCATCCGGTAGGCGTGGGCGATGGCCTCGTTGCCGGACGAGCAGGCGGACACCGGCGTCATCACGCCGGCCTTCGCGCCGAGCTCGAGACCCACGGTCGCCGACGGGCCGTTCGGCATGACCATCTGCACGGCGAACGGAGACACCTTGCGGTAGCCGCCGCCGCGCAGCTTGTCGACCGCGTCGATGAGCGCTTCGCCACCACCGAGACCGGTGCCGACGACGACGCCGAGGCGTTCGCGGTCGACCTCCGGGCTGCCGGCATTCGCCCACACGGTGCGGCCGAGGTGGAGCGCGAGCCGCTCGACGAAGCTCATCCGGCGGATCTCGACGCGTGAGAGGGTTTCGTCGGGGCTCGTCGTGAGCTTGCCGCCGATGCGAACCGGCAGGTCGAACTCGTCGACGAATCCGGTCAGCGTGTCGATCCCGCTCTCACCGGCGAGCAGGCCCTTCCACGTGGCATCCACGTCACCTGCGATCGATGTCGTGGCCGCGAGGCTGGTGACGACGACGTTGGGAAATGTCCCTGTGCGGGGAGAGGCGGAAGTCACGGTTGAGCTCACTCGTTGTCGTTCGTGGCCTGGACGCCCTCGGCCTCGAGCTTCTGGATGTACGCGACGGCGTCACCGACGGTGCGCAGGCTCGCGAGATCCTCGTCGGGGATCTTCACGCCGTACTTGTCCTCGGTCTGCACGGCGATCTCCACCATGGACAGGGAGTCGATGTCGAGATCGTCGACGAACGACTTCTCGACGGTCACCTCGGAGGGCTCGATGCCGGTGACCTCTTCGATGATCTCCGCGAGACCGGCGATGATTTCTTCCTGGGTGGCGGCCACGTCGTGGCTCCCTTCTTCGTTTCGTCTTGCTGTGATCGGACCGGGTGGAGGGTTCCGCCCGGATTCCGGGTGCCCGTCGAGGGCAGGTCCCGTGCTGCGCGACGCGCGCGCAGCAAACTAACCGACTCTGATCGATTCGGCCAGCGCTGAGATCTCCTCAGGGGTCTGGAGTGCCGTGGTCGGCGTGCCGCGCATCTCACGCTTGGCGATGCCGACCAGGGTGCCGGCCGGGGGAAGCTCCACGACCGCCGAGACCTCGGCCGCACGCAGGGTCGCGGTGCACAGGTCCCAGCGCACCGGTCGGGTGACCTGTGCGGCAAGCTTGGTCAGTGCGTCCGCTCCCGAGGCGACCGGCGCCCCGTCGGAGTTGGACAGCAACGTGCGGGTCGGATCGCTGGGCACGATCTTCGCCGCGGCCTCGGCGACGGCTTCCTGGGCCGGGGCCATGAATGCGGTGTGGAAGGCCCCGGCGACCGGAAGGGGCCGGATCCGGGCCTTCTCCGGAGCGTTCGCCGCGAGCTCCTCGAGCGCCGTGAGGCGGCCGGCGGCGACGATCTGGCCGGCGGCGTTCACGTTCGCCGGCGTCAGGCCCAGCTCGGCCAGCCGGGCGAGCACCTCGTCCTCCCGGCCGCCGAGCACGGCCGACATGCCGGTCGGCTCGAGCGCGCACGCCCGGGCCATCTCGGCGCCGCGGACGGCAGCGAGCATGACCGCCTCGTCCGCGCTGATGACGCCGGCGATGGCCGCGGCGGCGAGCTCACCGACCGAATGCCCGGCGACGATCGTGTCGTCCGGGACGAGGCCGCGGGACTCGAGCTCCTCGTAGGCGAGCAGTGCCGTCGCGACGACCAGCGGCTGGGTCACGGCGGTGTCGGTGATCTCCGCGGCCGTCGCGGTGGTGCCGAGGCGTTCGAGGTCGAGGCCCGAGGCCTTCGACCACAGCTGGACGCGATCGCGGGCGCCGGCCTGCTCCAACCAGGAGGCGAGCATGCCGGGTTTCTGGGACCCCTGACCGGGGGCGAGCAGCGAAATCACGATGATCAGGGAACACCCTGGAGACAGTCCTGCGAGATGTCGGTAGGGATGAACTCTCGGGTGCAGTTTTGTAGGGTTTCAACAAAACTGCACGTCGGCGTTCACCATCGACGAAGTGCCGTCCCCTGTTACGCGCCCGGTTCGCGCAATGTGAAACGGGAGACGGGTGGGACTGGAGTCCGCAATTCGTTATGACTTCGAGCCAACCTTCCCACGGTGGCCGCGATCCGCAACACGTACGCATCACGGGGATTCGTCGGGTCCCGGCCGGTGACTTCTGTGATCCGCTTGAGTCGGTACCGCACGGTATTTGGATGAACAAACAGCTGCCGGGCGCAGGTCTCGACAGCACCCCCGCAGTCGAGGTATGCGTCGAGGGTGTCGGCCAGCGCCACACCCGCCTCGGTGAGCGGAGCCACCACATCGTCCTCGAGGGCAGCGATCGCTCCCGCGTCGCCGAGCAGGGCCCGCTCCGGCAACAGCTCCGCCGCATGCACCGGCCGCGGCGCGCCCCGCCACCCGGCCACCGCTTCCATCCCGGCCATCGCCTCGACCGCGGAGGCATGCGCCGACGCGAGGGTGGGCGTGGTGGGACCGATCACCACCGGATCGTCCGAGAAGCTGCGCATCAGCTCGGACCGGAACGCCATTGCCTCGACGCTCCCGTGCAGCTCGCCGCTGACCACCATCACGAGCCGCTCGCCCTGCACCACCGCCAGCGCCGCCCGGCCGTGCTGCTGCGCGATCGAGTGCACGGTCGTCACGACCGAGACCCCCTCGTTCGGCGGGGGAGTGCCGATGATCACGGTGGCCGGCGCCGTCGCATCCCAGTTCAGCGTCGCGGCGCGCGAGAGCATGTCCGACCCGGTGTCGCCACGGACCACCGCGTCGACGACCAGCGCCTCGAGGCGGGTGTCCCACGCGCCGCGGGACTCCGCGGCGCTCGCGTACACCGAGGCCGCGGCGAACCCGAGTTCCCGGCCGTAGCGCAGCGTCGCCTCGGTGAGCGCGACGAGTTGCTGCTCGTTGCGTGCCAGGGCCGGCAGCCACTGCTCGAAGAACTCCATGGCAGCGCGGACCATGTCCACGGTCTGGCGCAACGTCAGCCGCCGCGCCAGGTCCTGCGGGATCACCTGGAACGCGTCCAGGCTGAACCGCAGGTCGCTGTCGGGATTGCGCACCCATTCGAGGAAGTCGACGACCGCCGTCTGGATGATCAGCTGCACGTTGGACCGCTGCGACGCGTCGAGATCGGCGAAGAACGGCAACTGTTCCTGCATGGAGTGCACGGCCTCGGTGGACAGCCGTCCGGAGAACTGCTTGACGCGACGCAGGAGCGCATCGGGCAGGGGATCTCGCTCCGGCCGCGCCGGCGGCACCGGACGCCCCGTAGGGACGCCCGGTGCGCGCTTCGGACGCGGCTCTGCGGGTTCTACGACCATGGGACGAAACTACGCCCGCGGCCCGCCGCCCGCGGCAGAGCGGTTCGGATCAGGCCACGCCGGGATCCGAGGTCTGCTCCGGTGCGGCCGCCACGTCGTCGATCCGGTACCGCTGGGCGGCCTCGACCGCCCGCGCGCGATCGACAGCGCCGTCCCGGCCGAGGGCGGCGAGCACCGCGACCACCGTGGACTCCGCGTCGATGTTGAAGAATCGGCGCGCGGCGGGGCGGGTGTCGGAGAACCCGAACCCGTCGGCGCCGAGGGTGGTGTAGTCGCCCGGCACCCACTGCCGGATCTGGTCCGGTACCGCACGCATCCAGTCGGAGACGGCCACGAACGGCCCGGCGGCGTCGGCCAGGATCTTCGCCACGTACGGCGTCGGAGCGTCGGCGCCCGGGTCGAGCAGCGCCTGCCGCTCGCATTCGACACCGTCGCGGCGCAGCTCGCCCCACGAGGTCACCGACCACACGTCTGCGGCCACGCCCCACTCCTCGGCCAGCATCTCCTGGGCCCGCAACGCCTCGGGCATGAGCACGCCGGAGGCGAGGATCTGCGCCTTCGGCCCGGCGCCCTCGCCGCGGCGGTACAGGTAGATGCCCTTGAGCAGGCCCTCGACGTCGAGGTTCTCCGGCTCGGCCGGCTGCACGTACGGCTCGTTGTAGAGGGTGATGTAGTAGAAGACGTTCTCGCCACCGAACCCGTCGACGCCCTCCGTGCCGCCGTACATGCGGCGCAGACCGTCCTTGACGATGTGCGCGAGCTCGTAGGAGAACGCGGGATCGTAGGACACCACCGCCGGGTTCGTCGACGCCAGCAGCAGCGAATGCCCGTCGGCGTGCTGCAGCCCCTCACCGGTGAGGGTGGTGCGGCCGGCTGTCGCGCCGAGCACGAATCCGCGGGCCATCTGGTCCGCCGCCGCCCACAGGCCGTCGCCGGTGCGCTGGAAGCCGAACATCGAGTAGAAGATGTACAGGGGGATCATCGGCAGCCCGTGCGTGGCGTACGAGGTGCCGACCGCGGTGAACGAGGCGGTGGACCCGGCCTCGTTGATGCCCTCGTGCAGGATCTGCCCGGCGACGCTCTCCTTGTAGGCGAGCATCAGCTCCGCGTCGACCGACGTGTACAGCTGGCCGTTGCGGTTGTAGATCTTCAGCGACGGGAACCACGAGTCCATGCCGAACGTGCGGGCCTCGTCCGGGATGATCGGCACGATGCGCGGACCGATCTCCTTGTCGCGCAGCAGCTCCTTCATGATGCGCACCAATGCCATGGTGGTGGCCACCTGCTGCTTGCCGGAGCCCTTGCGGACCACCTCGTAGGTCTTGTCCCCCGGCAGCGGCAGCGGAGCGTCGGCGGTGCGGCGTTCGGGCAGGAACCCGCCGAGCGCGCGGCGCCGCTCGAGCATGTACTGGATCTCCGGCGAGTCGTTGCCCGGGTGGTAGTACGGCGGCATCTTCGGGTTCGCCTCGAGTTCGGCGTCCGAGATCGGGATGCGCTGCAGATCGCGGAAGTACTTGAGGTCCTCGAGCGTGAGCTTCTTCATCTGGTGCGTGGCGTTGCGACCCTCGAAGTGCTTGCCGAGGGTGTACCCCTTGATCGTGTGTGCGAGGATCACCGTCGGCTGACCCTTGTGCGCCATGGCCGCGGCGTACGCCGCGTAGATCTTGCGGTAGTCGTGGCCGCCGCGCTTGAGGTTCCAGATCTCCTGGTCGCTGAGGTTCTTGACCAGCTCCTTCGTGCGCGGATCGCGGCCGAAGAAGTGCTCACGGACGAAGGCCCCGTCGTTGGCCTTGTAGGTCTGGTAGTCGCCGTCCGGCGTCACGTTCATCAGATTGACGAGCGCACCGTCCTTGTCGGCGTGCAGCAGGGCGTCCCACTCCCGGCCCCAGACCACCTTGATGACGTTCCAGCCGGCCCCGCGGAAGAACGACTCCAGCTCCTGGATGATCTTGCCGTTGCCGCGAACCGGACCGTCGAGGCGCTGCAGATTGCAGTTGACCACGAACGTGAGGTTGTCCAGACCCTCGGTGGCCGCGACGTGCGCGAGACCGCGCGACTCCGGTTCGTCCATCTCGCCGTCGCCGAGGAACGACCACACGTGCTGGTCGGAGGTGTCCTTCAGACCGCGGTCGTGCAGGTAGTGGTTGAACCGCGCCTGGTAGATCGCGTTCATCGGGCCCAGGCCCATCGACACCGTCGGGAACTCCCAGAAGTCCGGCAGCAGCCGCGGATGCGGGTAGGACGGCAGGCCGCCGCCCTGGTCGGCGTGGCTGGCCTCCTGGCGGAACCCGTCGAGTTGCTCGGCCGGGATGCGGCCCTCGAGGTAGGCGCGGGCATAGATGCCGGGGGAGGCGTGCCCCTGGATGAAGATCTGGTCACCGCCGCCCGGGTGGTCCTTGCCGCGGAAGAAGTGGTTGAAGCCCACCTCGTACAGCGCCGCGGAGGACGCGTAGGTGGAGATGTGGCCGCCGACGCCGATGCCGGGACGCTGTGCGCGGTGCACCATGATCGCGGCGTTCCACCGGATGAAGGCGCGGTAGCGGCGCTCGACCTCCTCGTCGCCGGGGAACCACGGCTCGTTCTCGGTCGGGATGGTGTTCACGTAGTCGGTCGAGGTCAGTGCCGGAATGGACACATGGCGTTCGCCGGCGCGCTCGAGCAGGCGCAGCATCAGGTAACGGGCACGCGCAGGACCGGCGGACTCGAGCAGCCCGTCGAACGACTCGAGCCACTCCGTGGTCTCGGCCGGGTCTATGTCCGGCAGGTAGGAGGCCACGCCCTCGCGGATGACCCGCACGCGGCCGTCGGTGGCCCCGGTGGTGTTCGGCGAGGATCCCGCTTCCGAGGCGCCCGGTGTGGCGGCGCTCGTCGAGGAATCGGGCTCGTGGATCAGGTCTGTCAACGTCTGCTCCTCATCGTGGTGGGGCGCGCAGGTGTGGCGCCCGCTCCGTAGGGCCGGCTCTTGTGGGAGCCGACTCATCGACATCTGAACGAGATGCACTGCTCATCTTCCCCCATCGCGCGGTAGGAGGCATCCCCCCGGGTGTACAACGCCTGCAGGCCGGGTATCCGCACGGTTCGGGTCCGCGCGGCGGGTCGGCGTGTGGCGCTTCTCGCGGTAACGTCCCGGGAAGATTCTTGTGAGTTTCCGTGCGATTCGGCTTGCGTTGAGCTCCCCGAGGATGTTCGCTTTGAAAAATCGCTCATGACATCCGGTACGCGGCACGCCCGCGGCCACAACCGAAGGAGGACACCACCGTGGTCGCCGCGGCGGACGCCCAGAACTACGTTCAGAAGCTCGGTATCTCCCACGACCAGGTGGTTCAGGAACTCGGTTGGGACGAGGACACGGACGACGACCTGCGGGCCGCCGTCGAGGACACGATCGGATCGGACCTGCTCGACGAGGAATCCGACGAGGTCGTCGATGTGGTGCTGCTCTGGTGGCGCGACAGCGACGGAGACCTCGTCGATGCGCTGATGGATGCGATCGGCCCGCTCGCCGACGAGGGCGTCGTCTGGGTTCTGACGCCGAAGACCGGGCGTCCGGATCATGTCGAGCCCAGCGAGATCGCCGAATCGGCCACGACCGCCGGCCTGACCCAGACCTCGACCGCCAATCTCGGCGACTGGGTGGGCAGCCGGCTGGTGCAGCCGAAGGCCGCCCGCACCAAGCGCTGAGCACACCGCTCAGTTCCTCTCCATCGACGTAAGGACTACCGACGCACATGGCGATCGAGGTGGGTGCCCAGGCGCCCGATTTCACACTCAAGGACCAGAACAACCAGGAAGTGACGCTGTCGAGCTTCCGCGGGAAGAAGAACGTGCTGCTCGTGTTCTACCCGCTCGCGTTCACCGGCGTCTGCCAGGGCGAGCTGTGCGCCGTGCGGGACGACCTGCCGACCTACGAGAACGACGACACCGCGATCGTCGCCGTGTCGGTGGGGGCCTCGCCCACGCACAAGATCTGGGCCGCCGAGCAGGGCTACACGTTCCCGCTGCTCTCCGATTTCTGGCCGCACGGTGCCGTGGCCCAGGCCTACGGTGTGTTCAACGAGAAGTTCGGTTTCGCCAACCGCGGCACCTTCGTCGTCGACAAGGACGGCATCGTCCGGTTCGCCGAGGAGAATCAGCCCGGCGAGCCCCGTGACCAGGGCGCTTGGGTGCGAGCGCTGGCCGCGCTAAAGTCCTGAGGCACAGTCCGGCGGCGCGAGCCGCCGGATCTGCGGGCGTGTAGCTCAGTGGTAGAGCTCTGGTTTTACACACCAGCGGTCGGGGGTTCGAAACCCTCCGCGCCCACCAGGAATGTGGCCGTGAAAGACCTGGTCAGGGACCGGGCGCGTATGCCTCGACGGGACTTTTGCCCACACGTGTCGACGTCCGCGGACGCAGCCGGGCTCGTGGGGCCGCACCCGGGGGTCTTTGGGCTCTGTCGCGGCTGGGCAGGGTTTGCTGTGCTCGTGGGGTGAAGGTGCCGCTGCTCACCTCGTTCGAGGGCTATCGGGCCGACCGGATCGGCCGGGACCTGCTGGCCGGCCTGACGGTGTGGGCGGTTCTGGTGCCCGAGGCCCTCGCGTACGCCACGATCGCCGGGGTGTCCCCGGTGATCGGCCTGTATGCCGCGCCCGCGGCGCTGCTCCTCTACGCGCTGTTCGGCAGCTCCCGGCACCTGGTGGTGGGGCCGATGGCGGCCACCGCTGCGCTGTCGGGTGCTGCTGTCGCCGGCATCGCCGGTGACGCCGATGCGGCAGCGCTGACGGCCGGTCTGGCGCTGCTGGTCGGGGTGCTCGGCATCCTCGCGGGGCTGGCGCGTCTGGGGTTTCTGGCTTCCTTCATCTCCGAGCCGGTGCTGAAGGGATTCATCGTCGGCCTGGCGCTGACGATCATCGTCGGTCAGCTCCCGAAGCTCTTCGGAGTCCCGAAGGGGGACGGGGACTTCTTCGAAAAAACCTGGCACCTGGTCACGTCGCTGGGTGGGACGAACGGCTGGACGTTGGCCGTCGGCGCCGGCTCCCTTGCGCTCGTCCTGGTCCTGCACCGGGTGTCGCCCCGGCTGCCCGCACCGCTGGTCGCGGTCGCCCTGGGCATCGTCGCCGTCTCGGTCCTCGACCTCGACGCCAAGGGAGTGGAGATCGTCGGGCAGATCGAGGGCGGGTTACCTCCGCTCGGCCTCCCCAGCATCCCTGGATCCGACTACGTCGCGCTGCTCGCGTCGGCGGCAGGGATCCTGCTGGTCGCGTTCGCCGAGGGCGTCGGAGCAGCCAAGAACTACGCCGCCGAGCGGCACTACGAGATCGATCCGAACCGGGAACTGCTCGGGGTGGGCACAGCGAACATCGGCGCGGGGCTGTCCTCCGGGATGATCGTCAACGGGTCCCTGTCGAAGACCGCGGTCAACGTCTCGGCCGGGGCGGTGTCGCAGCTCTCCGGCATCGTCGTGGCGGCGCTGACGGTGCTGACCCTGCTGTTCCTGACCGGTCTGTTCGCGAACCTGCCGGAGGCCACCCTCGCTGCCGTGGTGATCGCGGCCGTCACGAAGCTCGTCGACTTCCGGACGCTGCGCAAGTACGCGCGTCTGGCCACCCCGAGCCTGCGGCGGATCTACGGCGTCACCGCGTACGCGGACTTCCTCGCCGCGGCGAGCGCCATGGCGGGTGTGCTGGTCTTCGACATCCTTCCCGGGCTCTTCCTCGGCGTGGCGGTGTCGGTCCTGCTCCTGCTGTTCCGGGCCTCGCGGCCGCACGTCGCCGAGCTGGGTCGCACACCGGACGGAAGCCGCTGGGTCGACCTGCAGCGCCGTCCCGACGCGCTCACCGAGCCGGGGATCGTGGTGCTGCGCCCGGAGGCCGGGCTGATCTACGCCAACGCCGACAACGTGGCGGCCGCCGTACGCGGTCATGTCCGGGACGACACGCGGGCCGTCGTCCTCGACACCGCAGCTGTGCCGGGAATCGACATCACCGCCGTCGGCATGCTGGACCGGCTGTATGCCGAACTCGAGCACCGTCGCATCCGTCTGCTCTTCGCCGGCGAGATCGGCCAGGTGCGCGACCTGCTCAGCGCGACCGGCATCGCCAGTGTCGTCACAGGCGCACACCCGACCGTGGACGCGGCCGTCGCCGCGGCCGTCGCCGCGGCCCGTCGCAACCTCGACCAGCCCCCGGACGACGACCCGACGTCGGCGTGACCTCCGGACGGGCGGTGGAGAAGCACCGGCCGTCCGGGTGGACCATCCCGGCCGCTACGCGAGCGGTTCGATGTCGGGCAGTCTCCATGTCTTGTCGAACCACGGTTCCAGCGGACCGTAGAGCCGGAATGCCACGAACCAGCTCTTGCCGGGCAGCGTCTGGATCCAGTTTCGGCTGTCCTCGGGCCGGTCGGGACCGAAGCGGATGTCGACCGAGCCGTCGTCGTTCGGGGCGAGGTCCTTGTCTTGACTGGAAATCGACGGCCAGTCCTGTCCGGTCTGCAGCATCGAGCGGGTCTGGGTGTCGTAAGCGATGACGGACCAGAAGTTGGCGACCGGAACATTCGCGGGCACGTGCAGCCGGTAGGTCCTGCCGCCGTCGAAGTGCGCGCCCTCGGAGTCGACGAAGGCAAAGGCGTACTGCGATGCGGCGCCGACCATCTCGACCTCGAGGGCCGGACTGATCGGTGCTCCCACAAAGTAGTACTGGGCGACGGAGTCCAGCAGGGCGGCGCCGTCCTCCTGGAAGCGGTAACCGCCGAGAAGCACGGTCCGCCAGGTGCTGTCCGGGTAGTAGTCCGCCTCCGGCCGGCGGAACCGGTAACAGAGGGCACGGGCAGTGGCGTCGGCTACGGTGGCAGCTTCGGTGAGGACGGCCCGCATCCGCTCGTCGGGGTCGAACGGCTTACCGTGCCGAATGCCGATCGAGGCGAACATCCCCAGGGTGAGAGGATCGGACGACTCGGCTGGCTCGGACTGCACGGTCTCGTCGAGCAGCTCCCACGCCCGATACTCGGCGGGCGCAACGAAGACGATCGGTTCGGGTGAGATGTTCACGAAACGGAGCGGCGGCGGGTCGTCGGCCTCCGCCAGCGGATAGACCCGAGCCATGGCCTTGATGGCCTCGACGCCCGGGTGAGGATCGCCGTGCTCGTCGAGGAAGCTGCGCCACAGCAGCCACAGGACGTAGGTGCGCGGCCGCACGACCAAGTAACCGCCGGGGACCTTGCGGTCGTAGCCGGGCGGCAGGAACAGGTACTTGCCGCCCTGGCCCCTGTCCGGCCCGGTCAGGCCGACGTCGACGACCCACCGCTGCCAGGCATCGTTGATCATGCCCAGCACGCTCGGAGGGCTTTCGAGAACAAGCGGGCCGTCGTGCAGGTCCATCAGCATGGTGCTGTACGAAGTGTTGTTGTTGCCGGTGAGGACCACGCTGCGCGGGTAGACCAGGTCTTCCCAGATCGCCATGGTCGAGTTGGCCGGACCCAGCGCCAGCATTGCCTTACGCACCGCTGCCACTTCGACCGGGGCCAGGGCCAGCAGGTACGCCTGTACCGCCCGCTGGAAATCCAGGTTGTCGAACACCGTCCGGGTCGTCTCTTCGTCCGGGACTCCGTCGAAGAACCGCAGCGTGCCCAACCGGGTGCGGACTTCGTCCGGCACCTCGATACCAGGCGGAATCGGGGTGCTGTTCGAATGCGAGGTCATGGAGTCCTCCTGTGTCGACAGCCCCTGCCGGGATCCGCGGCCCACGCGACCGCTTGCGCCACCCACTCAGTGTGGACCGTTACTGCCCCACGGTCTGCCGGATCGACGAGAACACGCGACGGGGCGCCGGCACGCCACCGGCAGTTCGGCCGGTTCGATTCGCTCGCCGCCGTGGTCGTCGCGGTCTACTTCTCGTCGGGACGACGCGAGCCGTGGGGCGAGACGAATTCGACAGGTACGTCGTCGACGACGTTCTCGGCGAACGAGAAGCTGCCGTCCTCGTAGTGGGTCGGTCTCGCCAAGCGCAGCAGCCTCCCGCCGTCGTAGACGCCCATCACCCGCCAGTACTCCTCGGCCCACCAGACACCTTGACCGAGCCGCACTTCGCCGGGTTTCACGAAAACCTCCTGGCCGGACTCGAATTGCGCCGTCGACGGGCCGGTGTCGATGGCCGGAGCGGCGCGCGCGTCGCCGGCGCGAGGCTCTCGGGCAATCGTATTGTTCACGCACCGGGAGTGCAGGTGTCTGGCATAGTCGATCCCGGTCCGACGTCCGGGTGGTGGTGGGGTATGCCGTGGGTTTCGTGATTGGCCGATCCGTCCGAAGCGCTGTGTTCGCGATCGCGCTCGCACTGGTTGCGACCGTGTCCGGCACCGGCAGTGCCGGTGCCGAACCGCTGCTACCCGCTCCCGATCCGGACCCGTTCTACGCCGCGCCGCCCGATCTCCCGGCGCGCGCACCGGGCGATGTGCTGCGGGTCCGGCAGTTGCCGCCCTCGTACTACTTTCCGGGCAGCACGGTGTGGGAAGTGCTGTTCCGCACCACGGATTCGCAGGATCGACCCGTCGCGGCGAATACGACCTTCGTGCGGCCGGCGCATCACGTGCCGAACGGGCCGCTACTGTCGTATCAGCACATCATCAACGCGCTCGGGCACAAGTGCAAGATCGTCTCCCAGCTCTACACCAGCCATCCGTTGCACCAGATCCGGGAGGCCGCCGGACTCAATCTTGCGCTGGCGCGCGGGTGGGCGGTGGCGCTGCCCGACCATCTGGGCCCACGGATGGCCTACGGCGCCGCCAAGCTCGGCGGCCGGGTCACGCTGGACGGAATCCGCGCCGTGCAACGCGTGCCGGAACTGCAGGTGGCGGAGAGCAAGGTCGCGCTGGGCGGCTATTCGGGGGGCGGGATGGCCACCTCGTGGGCCGCGGCGCTGGCCCCGGAATACGCCCCGGAGCTGAACATCGTGGGAGCCGCCGAGGGCGGTGTCCCGATGAACCTGGTGAAGATGGCCGAGAGCCTGGGCACCGCGCCGCATCCGGCGTTCGGCCTCGCGATGGCTGCCGCCCTCGGGCTCGAACGCGAGTATCCCGACCGCATCCACGTCACCCCGCAGCTCAACGCCCAGGGACACTGGCTCAAGCAGCTGATCGCCAACGGCTGCACCAACGAGATCATGTTCTGGGGAGTCGGTCGCAGCGCGGCCGAGATGACCGACAACCGCCGGTTCCTCGACGATCCGGCAGCGCGGACGGTGATGGAGGAGAACAGCCTCGAGCTGTATGCCGGCGTGCCGAAGGCGCCGATCTTCGAATGGCACAGTCCGACAGATGCGCTCATCCCGGTCGACTCCGTGATCGCCACGATGCGCCGCTACTGCGCGGCCGGGGTGCCGGTGCAGACTCTCCTGACCCCGACGCCCGACCATCTCTCCGCTGCCGCCCTGGGCCTGTTCCCGGCCCTGGACTGGGTCGACGCACGGTTCCGCGGCGAACCGGCGCCCAGCACCTGCTGACGCCTCCGCCGTTTGCGCAACTGCCCACGTCGGCGATTGCTGCGGATCTACACTCGGCGCATGGCTGCGCTGCGGGCGGTGGACGAGACGGTCGACTTCGCGAAGATCGACGATCAGGCCCCGTCGGTGGCCCGGTTGTTCGTCGACCGGGTCGCCGCGACGCCGGAGGCCGAGGCCTTCCGGTACCCCCGGGGCAACGGCTGGGGAAGCACGACCTGGCGCCAGGTCGGCGACCGGGTCACCGCACTCGCCGCGGGCTTGATCGCGCTGGGAGTCGAACCCGAGGACCCGGTGGCGATCGCCTCGTCGACCCGGTACGAGTGGGTGCTCGCCGACTTCGCGATCATGTGCGCCGGCGCCGCGACCACCACCATCTATCCCACGACCAACGCGCCCGACGTCGCCTTCATCGTCGCCAACTCGGGCAGCGCCGTCGTGGTCGCGGAGGACTGGACCCAGGTCGACAAGCTCGTCGCCCACCGCGCCGATCTGCCCGAGGTGCGGACCGTGGTGGTCGTCGACGGCGAAGGCGACGGGGACTGGGTCGTCACCCTCGCCGACCTGGAGGACCGGGGCCGCGCACTGCTCGCCGAGTCGCCCTCCGTCGTCGCCGACCGGGTGGCTGCGATCCGTCCCGAGCAGTTGGCGAGCATCATGTACACCTCCGGCACCACCGGCAAGCCGAAGGGCGTGCTGCTGCCGCACTCGGGGTGGACGTACACCGCCGCGGCCGTCGACGCGGTGAACATCCTCGGCCCCGACGACCTGAACTTCCTCTGGTTGCCGCTGTCGCACGCCTTCGGCAAGGTGATGCTGGCGTTGCCGCTGCAGATCGGCTTCACCACGGTGATCGACGGCCGCGTGGAGAAGATCGTCGAGAACCTCGCTGTCGTGCGCCCCACCTTCATGGGCGCCGCGCCGCGCATCTTCGAGAAGGCGCACGCGCGCATCGAGGCGATGGTCGCCGAGGAGGGCGGGGCGAAGAAGAAGATCTTCGACTGGGCCGTCGGCGTCGGCCTGCGTGTCTCGCAGGCCCGGCAGGAGGACCGCACCCCGTCCGCCCTCGACCGGCTCCGGTACCGGATCGCCGACCGTCTGGTGTTCTCCACCGTCAAGGAACGTTTCGGCGGTCGCCTGCGGTTCTTCGTCTCGGCGGCGGCGCCGCTCGACCGTGCCGTCGCGCAGTGGTTCGATGCCGCCGGCATCATCATCCTCGAGGGGTACGGCCTGACCGAGACATCCGCCGCGTCGTTCATCAACCGCCCGTACGCGTACCGGCTCGGCACCGTGGGCTGGCCCTTCCCCGGTACGGAGGTGCAGATCGCCGAGGACGGCGAGGTGCTCCTGCGCGGGCCGGGCGTCATGGACGGCTACCACGAGCGGCCCGAGGCCACCGCGGAGGCGCTCGAACCGGACGGCTGGTTCCACACCGGCGACATCGGGGAACTCGATTCCGAGGGTTTCCTGCGGATCACCGACCGCAAGAAGGACCTGTTCAAGACCAGTCAGGGCAAGTACGTCGCGCCGTCCGCGATCTCCGCCGCCTTCAAAGGCATCTGCCCGTACGCCGGCGAGATCGTCGTGTACGGCGAGAGCCGGCCCTACTGCGTCGCCCTCGTCGGCCTCGATGCCGAGGCGATCACCGAATGGGCGGGCAAGAACGGCATGGCCGGCAGGGAGTTCGGCGAGATCGCCCGGGACGAGCGGACCCACGCGCTGATCGGCGAGTGCATCGACCGGCTCAACGACCGGCTCAACCGCTGGGAGCAGATCAAGAGGTTCGCCGTCCTCGATCGGGAGCTGTCCATCGAGGCGGGAGATCTGACACCGAGCATGAAGCTGCGCCGCAAACTGGTGGTCGACAACTTCGCCGATCGGATCGAGCAGCTCTACGCCTGACGGGGCAGCATCCCCGGCGCCGGTTCGGAATCCGCCCACGTCACGGCGTGCGCGGGTTCCGAAGTGGCGGGCGGATCTCCCGGGCGCATCCCCACCTGGGATCCGGCGGGCGACGTCCGGCTGCCTCGACGGTCCGCTGTTCGAGTAGCCGGGCCTGCCGATCCGCGGGAGCCGCGTCCGGGTTCAGGCCTCCGGTCCGGCGTCGTCGTCCTCGCCCTCGGCCTGATCCGGCTGCGTCGGGGCGCTCGACTGCAACTGCTCGGGGTCGGCGTCCGGGTCCTGGGATGCGTCGTACTGCTGCGGGTTTCCGGTGTTCTCGGTCATGGGCGACGGATGCACCGGCCGGACCGGTCCTAAACCCGTTGCCGACCCGTTGCCGACCCGTCGTCGCTCCGGGCGGTGCCCGGCGGAGCCTGCTACCCGGAGCCTGTCCCGGCCGTCTCGTACGCCTCCGCCAGCAGCGCGACGACGCCGTCGTCGAGCTGGTCCGGGGTGGCGATGCTCAAGCGGTGGGTCGTCACCTTCGCGGTGGTCGGGAAGGCCTCCCGCAGCTGCGGGTGATGGACCCGCCGCGGCAGGTCCACGGCGATCTCGAGCCGCGACGAATAGACGAACGCCGCCGCGAAGATCCGACCGCGTCCCCATCGCACCTCGGCGGGACGGACCTGCTCCTCGACGTCGTCGCCGAGGCCCAGCACGAGCGTGCGGAGCCGGCAGAACATGTCGACGGCGGCGTCGTCCTTGTCGGCCAGGTAGTCGTCGATCGTCGCGTGCATCGCGGGCTCCTCGCCTGAGTGGCTCAACGGGACCGGCCGTAACGGTCGGCGAGCTTGTCGTCGGTGCTGCGCTCCACCGGGGCGGGCGTCGGCTCGGCCTCGGGTGCGGTCGCCGGCGCCGGTTCCTTCCGCTTGCGGCGCTCGCGCAGCTCCGCCCACACGAAGTACCCCAGCCCCAGCGGCGCCATGATTCCGAATGCCACCCACTGCAGCCCGTACGACAGGTAGGGGCCGGCGTCGAGTTGCGGCAGCGGGATCGTGCCCAGCCCCCCGGCCTGGTTCTCGGACAGCTGCAGGTATCCGCCCGTCAGCTCCAGGCCGGTGAACGCCGCGATCTGCGCGGGATCGATCGAGTAGACCTGGGCGTGGCCGGCGTCGCGGAACGGGGCCCTGCCCTCGGCGGTTCCCTCGGACATCCGCAGGCGCGCCTCGACGGTCACCGTGCCGGTGGGCGGCGGGGCGAACCCGGGGATCTCCGTGCCCCGTTCCGGACGCACGTATCCGCGGTTCACCAGGACGGTGCGGCCGTCGGCGAGCCGAAACGGTGTGAGCACCTCGTAGGCGGGGGAGGACTCGACGCTGCGCAACCGCACCAGCAGATCCGAGTCCGGAAGGTACGAGCCGGTCGCGACGACGCGCCGCCACTCGTCCTCCGGAGCCGGCGCGGGCCCGGTGAGCAGCTCCTCGACCGGCACGGGGTCCGTGGCCAGCGAGGCGGTGATCCGGTCGTTGCGCTCCTCGGTGGTGGTGTTCTTGCCGAGCTGCCACGGCGCGAGCACGGTGAAGCACGCGTAGGCGAAGCCGCCCACCACCAGGGCCAGCACCAGCCAGCTCGGGCGGAGCAGGAACGTCAGTCGTCGCACGTAACCACGGTAGCCGGTGACGCGGGCCTCAGTGCCGTCGCACCCAGTCGAGCAGACCCGGGATCGCCGCCTCGATCTGCCGCCGGACCAGTTCGAACTCGTGCCGGTCGCCGTAGTACGGATCCGGAACCGACTCGCCCTCGGCGTCCGGGTCGAAGCTGCGCAGCAGCGCGCGGCGCTCGGCGGGCACCCCGAGCTGCGCGAGCATCCGGTCGTGGCCGGCGTCCAGCGCGACCACCAGATCGGCGGCGAGCTGTTCGTCGGTCACGCGCCGGGCGCAGTGCCCGATCGGGTAACCGTGCCGCCGCAACAGCTCCGTGGTGCGGGGATCCGCGTCCTCGCCGGCGTGCCAGTCGCCGGTGCCGGCGCTGGTGACCCGCACCCGCCCGGCGAGGCCGGCCCTGCGGAGATGCTCGGCGAAGATCTTCTCCGCCATCGGCGAGCGGCAGATGTTGCCGGTGCACACGAACGTCACGTGCAGGCGCTCAGCGGTCACCGGTCAGCATCCTCGTCAGTTCGCCGACGCTGGACGTGGACCGGTGCGCGGCGGCCGCCTCGTCGGCCGCGCCGTACCCCCACTCGACGAACACCGTCGGGATGCCCCACCGCGCGGCACCCGTCACGTCGTGCTCGCGGTCACCGACCATGACCACGCCGCCGGTGCCGCCGTCCTCGGCGGCGACCGGGTCCACCCCGAGCGCGACCAGACTGTGCGCGATCACGTCCCCCTTCGCCCGCCGCGTCCCGTCGTCGCTCGCGCCGCCGATGAAGTCGAAGTGGCCGGCCAACTCGAAATGCTCGAGGATGCGGACCGCGAAGTTCTGGTTCTTCGACGTCGCGACGGCGAGGCGGCTGCCGGCGTCGCGCACTCGCCCGAGCATCGTCGCCACCCCGTCGAAGACGGAGTTCTCCGCCCAGCCCCGCTCGTCGTACCGCTCGATGTACGCGGTGAGAGCCCGGTGAACCTGCTGCTCGTCGAGACCGAGTCCGCGCAGGGTGTCGATCATCGGCGGACCGAGGACGCGCTGCGGCTCGTCGTGCGCCGGTTCCGGAGCGCCCACCGTGGCGAGCGCATGCCGGAACCCGTCGATCACGCCCGCCGCCGAGTCCGTGAGGGTGCCGTCGAGGTCGAACAGCACCACGGGTGCCGGCAACAGCAGAGGATGCAGATCGGCGAGAGTCGTCACGCCCCCCATTGTCCCGGCTGCCGGCGAGGCCCGCCGCGTAGGGTCGGGGACAGTTTGCGGGGACAGTTTGTGGGGACGACGGCGGAGACGACGGAGGAGGAGCGGTGACGGCGGTGACGCTGCGCGAGGTGATCGACGTGCTCGAGACGGCCTACCCGCCGTCGCTGGCCGAGTCGTGGGACTCGGTCGGACTGGTCGCCGGCGATCCCGACGAACCCGTGAACAGGGTGCTGCTCGCGGTCGACGCCACTGCGGCCGTGGTCGACGAAGCCCTCGACTGGGGTGCGCAACTGCTCCTCGTGCACCACCCGCTGCTGCTGCGCGGTGTCGACACCGTCGGCGCGCACACCCCGAAGGGCGCCCTGATCCACCGGCTCATCCGGGGCGGCTGCGCGCTGTTCACCGCCCACACCAACGCCGACCGCGCCGATCCGGGCGTGTCCGACGCGCTGGCACAGGCGCTCGGCCTGACCGGACTGAGGCCGATCGAGCCCAAGCCCGAACCGGCCGTCGACAAGTGGGTGGTCCTCGTGCCCGCCGACTCGGCCGAACAGGTGCGCGCCGCCCTGTTCGACGCCGGCGCGGGCCGGCTCGGCAACTACCGCGAATGCTGCTGGACGACCTCCGGGACCGGACAGTTCCGTCCCGAGGCCGGCGCGGATCCGGCGATCGGCACCGTCGGCGAACTCGAGCGCGTCGCCGAGGACCGCGTCGAGGTCGTCGCCCCGCGATCCGTGCGCGGCCGGGTGCTTGCCGCTCTGCGCGCGGCGCACCCCTACGAGGAACCCGCGTTCGACGTGCTCGAACTGGCCGAGCTGCCCGGCTCGCGGGGACTGGGCCGCGTCGGCGACCTCCCGGTGCCGCAGACGCTGCGCGAGTTCACCGAACGCGTCGCCGCGGCACTGCCGGCCACCGAGTGGGGGGTGCGCGGTGCCGGCGACCCCGACCGGATCGTCCGCACCGTTGCGGTGTGCGGCGGCTCCGGCGACTCCTTCCTCGGCACCGTCGCACGGCTCGGCGTCGATGCGTACGTCACCGCGGATCTGCGGCACCATCCGGCCGACGAGCACCTGCGCGCCGGCGGACCCGCGCTCGTCGACGTCGCGCACTGGGCCAGCGAGTACCCGTGGTGTGCGCAGGCGAAGGGAGTGCTCGACGCCGCGTTCGCCGATCACGACGGGTGGGCGGCCCGCGTCAGCGAGCTACGCACCGATCCCTGGACCACCGCCGCCCGGTAGGTCCGGGTTCCTCGTGACCGGCCGCGCGGTACGGTAGGCAGCTATCACCCCCATGATCTCGCCGCCGAAAGCAGGAACCCGCCGAGTGAACGTCGAACCCGCCGTGCAGTCCAAGCTCCTGGCCCTCGCCGCTGTGGACACCGAGGTGACCCGCCTGGCGCACCGGCGCCGCACCCTGCCCGAACAGCAGGAGGTCGAACGGCTCGAGGCGGAACGCACCGCGCGGCGGGACGCCGCCGTCGCCGTCGAGATCATCCTCGACGACCTCGACCGCGACATCCGCAAGCTCGAAGGGGAGGTCGAGGCGGTCCGCCAACGGGAGGAGCGTGACCGTAAGCTCCTCGCCGGCGGCAGCGTGGCCGCCAAGCAGCTGTCCGAACTCCAGCACGAGCTGACCAGCCTCGAACGGCGGCAGGCGCTGCTCGAGGACGAGCTGCTCGAGGTCATGGAACGCCGGGAGGCGTCCAAGGCCGACCACGACCACGCCGGCGCGCGGCTGTCGAGCGTCGACGCCGAACTCGCGGACGCCGTCCGCCTGCGCGACGAAGCGCTCGCCGACATCGAGGTCGCCGAGCAGCGGTGCCTGAGCGACCGCGCGGCACTCGTGGAGGCCTTTCCCGCCGAGCTCGTCGACCAGTACGAGGCGCAGCGGTCGAAGACCGGCACCGGCGCGGCCCTGCTGCAGGCGCGACGGTGCGGCGCATGCCGCCTCGAACTCGACCGCGGCGAGATCTCTCGCATCGCCGCCGCCCCGCCCGAGGCGCTCGTGCGCTGCCCCGAATGCAACGCGATCCTGGTACGTACCAAGGAATCCGGGATTTGAGCCGGGTCGTTGTCGAGGCCGACGGCGGTTCGCGCGGCAACCCCGGACCGGCCGGCTACGGTGCGGTGGTCTTCGATGCCGACCGCGAGGCCGTGCTGGCCGAACGCAGCGCGAGCATCGGCCGCGCCACCAACAACGTGGCCGAATACCAAGGCCTGATCGCCGGATTGACCGCCGCCGCCGAACTCGGGGCCGACGAGGTCGACGTCCGAATGGATTCCAAGCTCGTCGTCGAGCAGATGTCGGGCCGATGGAAGATCAAGCACCCGGACATGATTCCGCTCGCCGCGCGTGCCCGCGAATTGGCCGGAGGATTCTCGCGGGTCGAGTTCACCTGGGTGCCGCGCGCGGAGAACGCCTACGCCGACCGGCTCGCCAACGAGGCGATGGACGGTGCTGCCTCGGCCACCACAGGTTCCGAACCGCCGTCGTCCGCATCGGCGCCGCCGGCGAAATCGCCCGGCTGGACCGGTGCCGTCGGGACACCCACGCGGATGCTGCTGCTGCGGCACGGGCAGACCCCGCTGTCGGTGGAGCGCCGCTACTCCGGGCGCGGTAATCCGCCGCTGACCGAGCTGGGCCGCGCGCAGGCGCGCGCGGCTGCCCGTCGGATCGGCGAGCGTGGCAATGTCGCCGCGGTGGTCTCGTCGCCGCTCGGACGGGCGCGAGAGACCGCCGAGGCCGCCGCGGCGGTGCTCGGTCTGCCCGTGACGGTGCACGACGGGCTCCTCGAGACCGACTTCGGCAAGTGGGAGGGACTGACGTTCCGCGAGGCGGCGCAGCGTGACCCCGATCTGCACCGTCGCTGGCTGGGCGACACCTCGGTGCGCCCGCCGGGTGGGGAGAGCTTCGACGAGGTCCGCGGCCGTCTCGCTGCTGTCCGGGACGATCTGGTCGCGGAGTACGGCGGGGCGAACCTGCTCGTCGTCTCCCACGTCACGCCGATCAAGACCCTGCTGCAGATGGCGCTCGATGCCGGGCCGTCGCTGCTGTATCGCCTGCACCTGGACCTCGCGTCGCTGAGCATCGCCGAGTTCTATCCCGACGGTGGCGCGGCCGTGCGCCTGGTCAACGACACCTCGCACCTGTAGGCGCCCGCGGCATCGGTGTGTCCTTTGGGCTGCGGTAGCCGCCCAAAGGACACACCGACGGCGGCGTCCCGGTTCGGTGACCGACACGTGGGGTATGCACCAGCGAGAGTGGTTACACCGACAGTGATCACACCGACGGTGATCACACCGACGGTGATCACACCGACGGTGATCACACCGACGGTGGCCAGAGCAGCAGTCTGGGCAGCATTCGGAGGTGCCGACAATGACCGAACCGCACGACGAGCCGAATCTCGACGACGTCATCACTCCGACGGAACACGTCACCCGCGATCGCCGTGAGCACGGCAAAGCGCCGGAACGCCTCGACGACGACTATCTCGAATATCGCACCGAACAGGAACGCATCGCCGCCGGTCTCGACGACTACGACCCCGATCGCGTACCTCCGGCGACGGACTGACCCCGTCCGCGGGCGCCCGACCCCGCACGCGGCGTTCCGTCGTTCACACCTGCAGTTTCCGCAGCGTGCGCAGGTTGCGCGTCGTGGTCACCGCCTTGTAGCGGGGCTTGCCGAGGCTCCGGCCGAAGGCGCTCCGGACCGTCTGCCCGCGCTCGACGTCCCAGTACAGGACGCCGTCGCCCCGGGCGACGCGCTCGACCGCCGGGTCGAGACCCGCCGCCGTCGCCGCGAGTTCGTCCAGAACCGCGGGATCGGCGACGAAGATCGCGTATGCGTGCCGGCCGTCGCGCTCCTGGAACGGGTAGGCGTCGACGATCGCCGCGACGGCGGCCTGATCGTGGACGAACACGAACGCCTCGTAGCCGAATCGAGCGCGCAGCGCCGCCTCGATCCGTGCCTTCGATTCGGCGGTGTCGGCCGGGCCGGCGTCGAACAGCACGTTGCCCGACGCGAGCACGGTGCGGACGTTCCCGAAACCGAGTCCGGAGAACACGTCCTTCAGATCCGCCATCGCGATGGTGATGCCGCCGACGTTGATGCCGCGCAGCAGAGCCACATATCTCGCCATGGCGGTACCGTAGTTCGCATTTGCGACACGTGAGGCAGTACGCTGATCGACGCGGACGAGTTGGCCGGGCGACCGCGGCACAGGGAACCGGCACCGTGGCGGTGCCAGGCCCTGGATCGAGGAAAGTCCGGACTCCACAGAGCAGGGCGGTTGCTAACGGCAACCCGAGGTGACTCGCGGGACAGTGCCACAGAAATCAGACCGCCCACCCTTCGGGGTGGGTAAGGGTGAAACGGTGCGGTAAGAGCGCACCAGCACCCCGGGTGACCGGGGTGGCTCGGTAAACCCCGCCCGGAGCAAGGTTGAAGGCCGCACCGACCCGTCGGTGCGGCTGCGCAGGTGTCCGAGGGCTGCTCGCCCGAGCCTGCGGGTGAACCGCTCGAGGTACCCGGCGACGGTGTGCCCAGATGGATGGTCGCCACCCCGCCTCGGCGGGGTACAGGATCCGGCTTACAGGCCGGCTCGTCCGCCCACCCGGCTCAGATCGGGGCGACGACCAGCAGGTGCGCCCAGTAGGAGGCGGCCTCGTGTCCCAGGTAGGGAAGCAGGAAGTCGTAGAGCAGGTACGACATGCGATTCCTTTCGCGTCGTCGAGCGGGGACCAGGGGCCGACCGTACCAGCCGCGCCGTCGCACGCGGGTTACCCCGACACTCGGCGCCGCGTGGGGCAGACTGGAAGTCATGAGCGACGAGGGCTGGTACTACGACGTACACACCGGAAAGGTCAGCCAGGGGAAGGACCCGAGCGCGCTGAACCGCATGGGGCCGTACCCGGACCGCGCCACCGCCGAACGGGCACTCGAGATCGCGGCCGAGCGCAACAGGGCAGCGGACGAGGCCGACGAGGAATGGAACCGCTGAGCGGTTCCCCGGCACGGTGACGCACACCCGCATCGTCGTCGCGCCCGCGATCGACTTCGGTGCCGTCCGCGCCGAATTCGCGCTCGACGACGACTACCCCCTGCCCGCCGTCGCCGAGGCCGACGCCGCAGCCGACCGCTGGTCCGCCGCGCGGGTGGACCGCACGGATCTGCCCCTGGTGACCATCGACCCACCGGGATCGATGGATCTCGACCAGGCCCTGCACCTCGAGCGGACCGTCGACGGATTCGTGCTGCACTACGCGATCGCCGACGTCGCGGCATTCGTCGCCCCCGGCGGCGCGCTCGACCGCGAGAGCAGGCGCCGCGGTCAGACCTACTACCTGCCCGACGGGTCGGTCCCGCTGCATCCGCGGTCGTTGTCCGAGGACGCGGCCAGTCTGCTGCCCGGCCGCGTGCGCCCGGCGGCGCTGTGGCGCATCGTTCTCGACGAGGCCGCCGAGCCTGTGGATGTGACGGTGCGGCGCGCACTGGTCCGATCCGTCGCACGGTTCGACTACGCCGGGGTGCAGGCCGGTGTCGACGCCGGTGTCGTGCACCCGTCGATCGCGGCGCTGCCCGAGTTCGGCCGGCTCCGCGAAGCGGCGGCCCGGGCCCGGGGCGCGATCGAACTGCGGCTGCCCGAACAGGACGTGATCGCCGACGGGAACGGCTGGCGGTTGACCACCCAGCCGCGCACGGAGGTCGACGACTGGAACTCCCATGTCTCGCTGCTGACCGGAATGTGCGCGGCGCAGATGATGCTCGACGCGCGGATCGGGTTGCTGCGAACCCTGCCGGCGGCCGCTCCCGAAGCCGTGACGCAACTGCGGCGCACCGCCTCCGCCCTGGGCGTGCCCTGGCCGGCCGATGTGCCGGTGGGTAGTTTCCTGGCCGGCCTCGACATGACCGTGCCCGGCACGCTGGTGCTGATGAGCGAGGCCCCCGCGCTGCTGCGCGGCGCGTCGTACGTCGCGTTCGACGGCGAGGTGCCGGAGCAGCCGGGGCACGGGGCGATCGGAGCGCCGTACGCACACGTCACGGCGCCGCTGCGGCGGTTGGCCGACCGGTTCGCGACGGAGGTGTGCCTGGCGGTCTGTGCCGGCACCGACGTGCCGGCATCCGTGCGCGCGGCGCTCCCGGAGCTTCGCGAGACCATGACCGGTTCCGATGCGCTCGCCGGGAAGGTGACCCGCGCGTGCATCGAACTCACCGAGGCGACGGTCCTCGTCCCGCACGTGGGGGAGACGTTCGATGCGACGGTCCTGCGCGCGACGAACGGCCGCCGGGACGCCGAGGTGTTCGTGCCCGACGCCACCGTGATCGCCCCGTGCACCGGGGAACCGAAGGAAGGCAGCCGAATCCGGATCCGGCTCACACACGCCGACCCGCAGACGCGGAAGGTGCGGTTTGCGTACCCGGCGTGACGGCGCTGCCGGCCGCGAGCGGCGGCCGCGGGGCCTGTTCGCCGGCATCGTCGCCGCGGTGGCGCTCGTGGTCCTCGCCGCGGTGCTGGTGCTCGGCGCGGTACCGAGCCGATACCTGCCCTGGGACACCGCCGATTTCCCGGACGTGGACACCTCGTCGCTGACGCAGCCGCAGGCGCGGATCGTGGAGTTGCTCGGGGACGAACACCGCACGCAGCGACCCGGGACCTTCTATTCCGAGGGCGCCGAGGAGCCGTGGTGCGCGAACTTCGTCAGCTGGATCATGCGGGAAGCGGGCCGCCCGCTGGCCAATCCGCATTCCGGGGACTGGCGGATCCCCGGCGTGTACACCCTGCAGGAGTACTACGACTCGGCCGGCCGATTCGAACCGGCCGGCGGCGGCTACCGGCCGGTGGTGGGTGATGTGGTGCTGTACGAGAACGAGCTGTGGGTCGGCCAGCACACCAACATCGTCGTCGCGGTCGACGGCGACACCGCGACGACCGTCGGCGGCAACGAACTCGGCCGTATCCGCGTGCACACCGTCGACGTCACGTCCGACTCGGCGGTGGTCGGGTTCGGCCGCCTCGAATGAGGTTCAGCGAAAGCGGTCGGTCGCCTCGAGCAGGTGATGGGTGATGCCGGGTTCGTTCGCGGCGTGCCCGGCGTCGTCGACGACGACGAAGTCCGAGCCGGGCCATGCCTTGTGCAGTTCCCACGCGCTCGTCGCGGGGCAGACCACGTCGTAGCGGCCCTGCACGATCACCCCGGGAACGGCGTGCAGCCGCCCGGCGTCGCGCAGCAGCTGCCCTTCCTCGAGGAAACCGCGGTGGCGGAAGTAGTGGTTCTCGATGCGGGCGAACGCCAGCGCGAAACGCGGGTCCGACGTCTCCGCCACCCGTTCCGGTGCGGGCAGCAGGGCGCTGGTCGCACCCTCCCACGTCGACCACGCCACGGCGGCCCGCAGCGCGACGTCGGGGTCGGGCGAATGCAGCAGCCGGTGGTACGTGTCGACCGGATGCTCGCCCTCCGGCGCGCCGGTCAGCGGTTCCAGGAAGCGCTCCCACAGTTCGGGGAAGAGCTGTCCGGCACCACCGTTGTAGTACCAGTCGATCTCGCTGCTGCGCAGCAGGAAGATGCCGCGCAGCACCAGCTCGGTGACCCGGTGCGGATGCCGTTGCGCATACGCCAGCGCCAGTGTCGACCCCCACGAGCCACCGAACACCTGCCAACGGCCGATCCCCAGCCGCCGCCGCAAGGCTTCGATGTCGGTGAGCAGGTACTCGGTGGTGTTGGCGGACAGATCGGCGCCGTCGGCGACGTGCGGGACCGACCGGCCGCAGCCGCGCTGATCGAACAGCACGATCCGGTACGCCTCCGGATCGAAGAACCGGCGGTGTGCGGGGACGGTGCCGCCGCCGGGGCCGCCGTGCAGGAACACCACCGGCTTGCCGGCCGGATTGCCGCTGACCTCCCAATAGACGCGCTGGCCGTCACCGACATCGAGCATGCCCTGCTCGTGCGGCTCGATCGGCGGGTACGGCTGCCGCAACGGCATCAGAAGCCGACCAGGGCGGACGCGAGGGTCGGGATCTGCAGCGCCTCGAGTGCCTCGCCGCGCACCTCGGGGCACTGGGCGGAGGCGATCGCGTCGACCCGGTCACGGTCCCGGGCGAGCGCCAGCATGTCGATGCCGTTGCGGGCGGCCCACTCGCCGACCAGCAGGTTCAGACCGGGCTTGCTCATGGACGGGGTGTAGGTGCGCCAGCTCTGCAGCTGGGCCTCCATCTGCGAGCACAGCTCGGCGGCCTGGGGCTCCGTGACTCCACCCGGAAGCGTGCTCGGCTCCGATGTCGCGTCCGTCGTCGGCTGCGCCGACACGGAACTCGAGCCGCTGGGGGCGGGCTGGCCGCCGGACGCGCACCCGGCCAGGCCGGCGATCGTCGCACCGGCGACGGCAACGGCGAGCAGTGTGCGACGGGGACGAATCATCTGCGGTGCACCTCGTGGGTCGGTACGGCCCGGGCCTACGGGCGAGGGAACCTGCGGCCGGACCGGCCGCAGGTTCCCTCGCCCTGCCGGATCAGAAGGAATGCTCGGGACCGGGGAACGTCCCGGCCGCCACCTCTGCAGCATATTCGGCGGCCGCGCGGCGCAGTTCGTCGCCCACGCTGCCGAACTTCTTGACGAACTTCGCGGTCCTGCCGCTGGTGTATCCGGCCATGTCCTGCCACACGAGGACCTGGGCGTCGCACTCGTTTCCGGCACCGATCCCGACCGTGGGGATGGTCAGCTTGCGGGTGACCTGACCGGCGATGTCGGCGGGCACCATCTCCATGACCACGGAGAAGGCCCCGGCCTCCTGCACGGCGATGGCGTCGGCGACGAGCTGTTCGGCGCCGTCGCCGCGGCCCTGCACCCGGAAACCGCCGAGGCTGTTGACCGACTGCGGGGTGAAACCGACGTGCGCCTGGACGGGGATGCCGGCGGCGGTGATCGCGGCGATCTGCGCGGCGACCCGCTCGCCGCCCTCGAGCTTGACGGCGTGGGCGCCGCCTTCCTTCATGAAGCGGATGGCGGTGGCGAGGGCCTGCTCCGGCGATGCCTCGTAGGTGCCGAACGGCAGGTCGGCGATCACCAGTGCGTGCGGGGCGCCGCGCACCACGCCGCGTACGAGGGGGAGCATCTCGTCGACCGTGACCGGCACGGTCGTGTCGTAGCCGTAGACGACGTTCGCGGCGGAGTCGCCCACGAGCAGCACCGGGATGCCGGCCTCCTCGAAGATGCGGGCGCTCGAGTAGTCGTACGCCGTCAGCTCGGCCCAGCGCCGGCCCTCGGCCTTCATGGCCTGCAGGTGATGGACCCGCGTCTTGCGGCGAGGAGCGTCGGACGGAGTCGAGCCGCCGTAGAGGGCAGTCGTGGATTCGGACATCAGAGGTCCCTTTCTGCCTCGAGGCCCGTGCGGGTCCCCGGGTTGGGTGATGACGGTCTCAGTCTGCCACCGGCGTCATCCGGGCAGTAGCGGCACCGGTGGTGCGATTGGTCACATCCGCCGGTCGCGGCCGCAGGACCGGTCCCGAACCGCCGACCCGGCCGCAGGACCGGTCCCGAACCGCCGACCCGGCCGCAGGACCGGTCCCGAACCGCCGACCCGGCCGCAGGACCGGTCCCGAACCACCGACCCGGCCGCGGTTGCTCCCGTGGCACCATCGCTGGGTGTCGTCCCTTCCACTCCGCGCCGTCGCGGTGACCGCCGTGGCGCTGCTCGCCGCCGGATGCAGCACCACGACCGAGACCGCGCCGCCGCGGACGGCGCCGCTCGGCGCCCCGGCCGGCCTCGAGCAGTTCTACGGACAGCAGGTGCAGTGGGAGTCCTGCCGGGACTACGGCGCCGACGCCGGCTCGCTGCCGCGCGGCGTGCAGTGTGCGCGGATCACGGTGCCGCTGGACTACGACGACCCGGGCGGGGAGACGATCACCGTGGCGATCTCGCGTTCGCCCGCGTCGGGGCAGCGGATCGGCTCGCTGCTCGTCAACCCCGGCGGGCCGGGTGCGTCCGGGCTCGGGCTGGCCACCGTCGCCGACGGCACCGAGCTGACCGACCGTTTCGACGTGATCGGCTTCGATCCCCGCGGCATCGGCGCCTCCGAGCCCGCGGTGCGCTGCCGCACCGACGCCGAGGCGGACGCCGACCGCGCGTTCGACGACGGCGACATGAGTCCCGAGGGCATCGCGCGCACGGAGCAGCGGCACCGCGACTACGCCGAGGCCTGCGCGCAACGCACCGGCACCGACCTGCTCGCCCACGTGGGCACCCGCGAAGTGGTGCGCGACATGGACGTGCTCCGTTCCGTCCTCGGCGACGAGAGACTCAATTACCTCGGCTTCTCGTACGGCACCCGGATCGGCACGCTCTATGCGGAAACCTTCCCCGACCGGGTGCGGACGATGGTGCTCGACGGTGCGCTCGATCCCGAGCAGGATCCCCTCGACGAGGTCCTGCTGCAGGCGGCCGGCTTCCAGACCGCATTCGACGCGTTCGCGGCGGACTGCGCCCGCTACGACGACTGTGCGCTCGGCACCGACCCGGCTGCGGCGGTGGAGAAGTTCCGCGCTCTCGTGGATCCGTTGATCGCGGCGCCCGCGGACACCACGGATCCGCGGGGCCTGAGCCACCGGGACGCGGTCACCGGGGTGCAGCAGGGCCTGTACTCGCCGCGGCTGTGGGGTTCGCTGCGGGCGGGCCTCGCGGCGCTGACCGACGGCCGGGGCGACACGCTGTTGCTGCTCGCGGACCTGTACGAGGGACGCGGCGACGACGGCACCTACACCAACGCCACCGACGCGTTCAATGCAATCCGGTGCGTGGACGATCCGCCGGTGACGGACCCGGCCGTCGCGGCCGAGGCCGACCGGCTGTACCGGCAGGCGGCGCCGTTCCTCGACGACGGGCGGGCGAGCGGCGCCGCGCCGCGGGATCTGTGTGCCTTCTGGCCGGTGCCGCCCACCGGTGCGCCGCACACCCCGGACGTGCCGGGCCTGCCGACCGTGCTCGTCGTCTCCACCACCGGGGACCCCGCGACGCCGTACCAGGCGGGGGTGGACCTGGCCCGGCAACTCGGTGGCACGCTCGTCACCTTCACGGGTACCCAGCACACCGTCGTCCTGGACGGCGAGGACTGCGTCGACGGCCCGGTGACCGGCTATTTCGTGACCGGGCAGGCGCCCGCCGCGGACCTGCGGTGCTGACCACCCGACGATGTGAGCGACACGCCGGAACCACAACCCGCGGATGTAACACGGATTTAACGCACTGTGCCTAGTCTCGGCCGTATGGATCGCCAGAAGGAGTTCGTGCTCCGCACCCTCGAAGAGCGCGACATTCGGTTCGTGCGCTTGTGGTTCACCGACGTCGTCGGAACCCTCAAGTCGGTGGCGATCGCCCCGGCCGAACTCGAAGGAGCCTTCGAGGAGGGCATCGGGTTCGACGGCTCGGCCATCGAGGGTTTCTCCCGCATCTCCGAGGCCGACATGGTCGCCCGCCCGGACGCCTCGACCTTCCAGGTGCTGCCGTGGGCCGACGGCAAGGGTCAGCAGTACTCGGCCCGCATGTTCTGCGACATCACCATGCCCGACGGCACCCCCAGCTGGGCCGACCCGCGACACGTGCTGCGTCGCCAGCTCAACAAGGCGTCCGACCTGGGATTCAGCTGCTACGTGCATCCCGAGATCGAGTTCTTCCTCATCGAGAACGGTGAACCGGGGGCGCTGCCGGTGCCCGCCGACGACGGCGGCTACTTCGACCAGTCGGTGCACCGCTCGGCCCCGAACTTCCGCCGGCACGCCATCGACGCGCTCGAGTCGATGGGCATCTCCGTCGAGTTCAGCCACCACGAGACCGCACCCGGTCAGCAGGAGATCGACCTGCGGTACGCCGACGCGCTGTCCATGGCCGACAACGTGATGACCTTCCGCTACGTGGTCAAGGAGATCGCGATGTCGGAGGGCGTGCGCGCGACGTTCATGCCCAAGCCGTTCCGCGAGCACGCGGGCTCGGCCATGCACACCCACATGAGCCTGTTCGAGGGCGAGAACAACGCGTTCCACGATCCGGACGATCCGTTGCAGCTCTCGGCGACCGGCAAGGCGTTCATCGCCGGGGTGCTCGAGCACGCCAACGAGATCAGTGCCGTGACCAACCAGTGGGTCAACTCGTACAAGCGCATCGTGCACGGCGGCGAGGCGCCCACCGCAGCGTGCTGGGGCCCGTCCAACCGTTCCGCCCTGGTGCGGGTGCCGATGTACACGCCGAGCAAGGCGTCGTCGCGCCGGGTCGAGATCCGCACACCCGACTCGGCCTGCAACCCGTACCTGACGTTCGCGGTGCTGCTCGCCGCCGGCCTGCGCGGCATCGAGAAGGGCTACGAGCTCGGGCCCGAGGCCGAGGACGACGTGTGGGCGCTGACCTCCGCGGAACGGCGTGCGATGGGGTACCGCGAGCTGCCCACCGACCTCGACATCGCCCTGCGGGAGATGGAGAAGTCGGAACTGGTGGCCGAGGCACTCGGGGAGCATGTGTTCAACTTCTTCCTCCGCAACAAGTGGACGGAGTGGGAGAACTACCGCAGCCAGGTCACCCCGTACGAACTGGATCAGTATCTGGGCTTGTAACCCCTTGCCGGCCGCGGCCGCCCGGGGGAGTCGCCGCGGACCGGCCGGTTGACGACGACGAAGAGGTGAGGTCCGTGCCCACTCGGGCGGCAGTGTCCCGCGCCGGAACGACGCCACCATGGTGAGACCGCCGGCGGCGCGCTCGGCGATACCGAGCGCCGGGCGGCTCGGCCTGCTCGCTCCGACCGCGCCGGACGAGCTCCGGCAGCTCGGCTGGACCGGCACCGAGAGCACCGAACTGCTGTGGGCGCTCTCGCGCGCACCCGACGCGGACCTCGCGCTGCGGACCCTGGCCCGCCTGCACGACGCGCTCGGGGATGGCTGGGCGGAACTCGTCGCCGCGCTGCGCACCGACAAGGGACTGCGCGGGCGGCTGTTCGGCCTGTTCGGAGGCTCGTCCGCCCTCGGCGACCACATCGTCGCCCACCCGGAGCGGTGGCGTGATCTCGCCGGGGCGCTGCACCTGCCCGACCGGCGAACCCTCACCGAGCGGATGCTCGGCTGTGTCGACGCCGAGCCCGAGGCCGGGACGGGCGAGAACCGTCTGATCTACCGGGCGAAGATCACCGGTCCGGCCGCGGTGGCGGCTCTGCGCACCGGCTACCGCGATCAGTTGGCGCTGCTCGCGGCCGCCGATCTCGCCGCCGTCGTGGAGAACGAACCGGTCCTGCCGTACCTCGAGGTGGGCCAGCGGCTCGCGGATCTCGCCGATGCGGCCCTGACGGCGGCCCTGGCGGTGGCCGTCGCCAACGTCGTCACGGACGGTCCCTGCCCCGTCGACCTGGCCGTGATCGCGATGGGCAAGTGCGGGGCCCGCGAGCTCAACTATGTCAGCGACGTCGACGTCGTGTTCGTCGCCGAGCCGTCCGATGCCCGCGCCAGCCGCATCGCCGGGGAGATGATGCGGATCGGCACCTCGGCGTTCTTCGAGGTCGACGCCGCGCTGCGTCCCGAGGGCAAACGCGGCGAACTGGTCCGCACCCTGGACTCGCACGTCGCGTACTACCAGCGCTGGGCCAAGACCTGGGAGTTCCAGGCGCTGCTCAAGGCCCGGCCGATGACCGGCGACCTCGATCTCGGTCGCCGCTACGTCGAGGCACTCAGTCCGATGGTGTGGACGGCGTCCGAGCGGGATGCGTTCGTGCCCGAGGTGCAGGCGATGCGCCGGCGCGTCGAGGAGCTCGTGCCCGCCGAACTGCGCGAGCGCGAACTCAAGCTCGGCCGCGGCAGCCTGCGCGACGTCGAGTTCGCGGTCCAGCTGCTGCAGCTCGTGCACGGCCGCGCCGACGAGTCGCTCCGCGTGCCGAACACGGTGCAGGCGCTGTCCGCCCTCGCCGACGGGGGATACGTCGGGCGCGACGACGCCGCGAACCTGCGGGCCTCCTACGAGTTCCTGCGGTTGCTCGAGCACCGGCTGCAGCTGCAACGGCTCAAACGCACGCACACGCTGCCGCCCCCCGAGGACCGGGAGGCGATGCGCTGGCTCGCTCGCGCCGCGCACATGCGCCCCGACGGCCGGCACGACGCGCTCGGCGTGCTCGAGGCGGAGATCAAGCGCAACGCGGCCCGGGTACGCAAACTGCACGCGAAGCTGTTCTACCGCCCGCTGCTCGAGTCGGTCGCCCGGGTGGACAAGGAGGCGCTGCGGCTGTCGCCCGACGCCGCGGTCCGCCAGCTCGCCGCACTCGGCTACAGCGCACCGGAGAACGCCCTCGGCCACCTGACGGCGCTGTCCGGTGGCGCCTCGCGCAAGGCCCGCATCCAGGCGCTGCTGCTGCCCCAGCTGCTCGAGGCACTGGGGGAGACGAGCGACCCCGACGCCGGCCTGCTCGCCTACCGCCGCCTGTCGGAGGCGCTCGTCGACCGGGTGTGGTTCCTGCGGACGCTGCGCGACGAGCCGTCCGTCGCGGACCGGCTCATGACCGTGCTCGGTTCCTCCGCCTACGTGTCGAATCTGCTGGTTCGGGCCCCGGACGTCGTCCGGCTCTATGCGGACGGCGCCGGTGGTCCCCGGCTCCTCGAACCGCAGCCCGAGGAGGTTGCCAAGGCCATCGTCACCTCCTCGGCCCGCTACGGCACCCCCGACAAGGCCATCAACGCGGCCCGGTCGTTGCGCCGGGCCGAACTCGCCCGTATCGCCAGCGCCGACATTCTCGGAATGCTGGACGTACCGCAGGTGTGCCGCGCGCTGTCCGCCGTGTGGGCGGCCGTGCTCGAGGCTGCCCTGAGCGCCGTGATCAAGGCGTCCGAGCTGGAGGACGGGCCGGCTCCGGCACGGCTCGCGGTCATCGGCATGGGCCGCCTCGGCGGTGGCGAGCTGGGCTACGGATCCGACGCCGACGTGCTGTTCGTGTGCGAACCGACCGCCGGCGCCGACGAGACCGCCGCGGTGAAGTGGGCGAACCAGGTCGCCGAGCGGGTGCGCGCCCTGCTCGGTGCGCCGAGCACGGATCCGCCGCTCGAGGTCGACACCGGGCTGCGACCCGAGGGGCGCAGCGGCCCGATGGTGCGCACCCTCGCGTCCTACCAGGCGTACTACGCGCAGTGGGCGCAGACGTGGGAGGTGCAGGCACTGTTGCGGGCCGACGCGGTGGCCGGGGACGCCGACCTCGGGCTGCGCTTCCTGCACATGATCGACGCCACCCGGTACCCGGCCGGCGGGGTGTCGGACGACGCGGTGCGCGAGATCCGCCGGATGAAGGCTCGCGTCGACTCGGAACGGTTGCCGCGCGGCGCCGATCCCGCCACGCACACCAAGCTGGGCCGCGGCGGTCTGGCCGACATCGAATGGACCGTGCAGCTGCTGCAGCTGCAGCACGCTCACAACATCGAGTCGCTGCACAACACGTCGACGCTCGAGACGCTCGACGCGATCGGTGCCGCCGAACTGCTCAGCAGCGCGGACGTCGCACTGCTGCGCGACGCGTGGCTCACCGCCACCCGCGCCCGCAACGCGCTCGTGCTGGTGCGCGGCAAACGGACCGATCAGCTGCCCGGTCCGGGGAAGCTGCTCTCGGCGGTGGCGCAGGTCGCCGGCTGGCCGGGGGGTGACGCCTCCGAGTTTCTCGACCACTATCTGCGGGTCACCCGGCGTGCGCGGGCAGTCGTGGAACGTGTGTTCGGGACGTGAGATCCCGGATCCAGCTGCCGCACCCACGCGATTCGTATGTGAGAAAGGGAGATTCGTGACGACTTCGCGCCGTGTCCCGACGGTCGACGCCGTGGCCGGGGCGCTGGGGGAACTGCGGTCGCGGACGCCGGTGGTGCAGTCCCTGACGAACGTGGTCTCGGCGAACTTCGTGACCAACGTGCTTCTGGCGGCGGGCGCGAGCAATGCGCACATCGACAACGTGCACGAGGCCGGCGGATTCGCGCGGGCGGCCGACGGCGTCCTGATCAACGTCGGCACCCCCGACGATGCCACCGCGGAGGCGTTCCGTCTCGCGGCCCGCAGCGCTCACGAGGCCGGCACCCCGTGGGTCCTCGACCCGGTGGGCGTGGGGGGTCTGCCGTGGCGCAGCGACCTCGCCGCCGAACTGCTGGCGCACCGGCCGACGGCGATCCGCGGCAACGCCTCCGAGATCATCGCCCTGGCGGGCCTGCGGGGCGGGACCCGCGGCGTCGACAGTTCCGCCGACGCGGCGGCGGCGGTCCCGGCGGCGCTGGCCCTGCTCGATCGTGCCGAGGCCGTATCGGCTTCGGGCGCAATCGATCACCTCGTCGGCCGGGACGCCGGCGGGGCAGTGATCGGTGTGCGGGTCGGCGGTGGCAGTGCGATGCTGCAGCAGGTGACGGCCACGGGTTGTGCCCTCGGCGGTCTCGTCGCCGCATACCTCGCCGTCGCACCGACGCCGTTGATCGGGCTCGCCGCGGCCCACGTGCACGTCGCCGTCGCCGCGGAGATCGCCGAGGCGGCCGCCGCGGGCCCCGGCACGTTCGCCGTGGCCTATCTCGACGCCCTCTACACCGTGGACGCCGACACGCTCCGTGCCCGCGCGCAGCTCGAGATCTTCGAACCGCGCAGGTAGCTCGGCGACTCCGGATCTCTCAGCGGCAGACGACGACGAGACCCACGCCCAGCCACACCTGTCGTTCGACGCGATCGAACTCGTCGTCGTCGTGGTCGTACACGTAGTCGACCTCGGTGCGGTAGCCGCGATCTCGTTGTTCGGTGACGCGGCAGTCGCCGGACAGATTCCCGGCGCGGTTGGTGATCCTGTAGGGGATGCCTTCCGCGTCCAGGAGGGCGATCGCCTGCTGTTCGCTGAGGCCGACGACATCGGGCGCGGGTTGCGCTGCGGCGAGGCCGGAACCGAGAAGGAGGGTGGCGGCGGCCGCGCACAGCGCGGCCGGGAGGGTGGTGCGCATGACAACGTCCTTTCGGGAACGATGTCGCGATGGAGTGAATCCGGTGGGGGACATCCGTGCCGCCGGTGGTGGCGGGGGCGGCGTCCGTCAGATGTGGTCTATCGGCGCGATCCGGCGGTGGATCCGGGCGGCGAGCGCCCCCGCGGCGCGGACCGTGGTCCGGCCGTGGACGACGGTGCCCCGGCACGGCGGGGTGCGCAGACGTTCATCAGCAGTTCCCCAAGGCGCCCCGACCCGGAACCGGCCGGCGCCACTTCAGGGTACTCCCGGCTTCTGACAAATCCGGCAGAACTGGCGGACCTGCCGGAACGGGCCGCTGCGTGCGGCCCGCAGTCCGTCGGTCGGAACCGGACGGCGGAGCCCGTACCGGATCGGTCGGCGGGAGCGCGCGCCGGGCGAGGCGCCGACGGCTGATCACCGTGACCATCTGCCCGATGTGTCGCACGTCACAACTGAACAGAATGATCCGCTGAAAAGTTGTCTGTTGACTGATTCAATCAGCTGTGTCGATCATTGCTGAACCAGTTGATGTGACTCGAGCGACGTGCGCAGCACCTGTCGCAGCAAAGGAACAGTGCGATGACCGAAACCGTGGTCCGCGAAATCGAGCGTTCTCCCTACGATCTGGACGACCGGTACCGCTCCGGCTCGGGCACGGTGCTCCTCACCGGTGTCCAGGCGATCGCCCGCCAACTCGTCGAACAGCACGTGCGCGACATCCGCGACGGCCGCCGCGTGGCCACATTCGTCTCCGGGTATCCCGGCAGCCCGCTCGGCGGGCTCGACAAGCTGCTGCACGGCATGCCGAAGGTCCTCGCCGAGCACGACATCACCTTCGTGCCCGGATTCAACGAGGAACTCGCCGCAACCTCCGTATGGGGCAGTCAGGGCCAGCTGGGGGCGGGCACGCCCACCCACGACGGCGTGGTCGGCGTCTGGTACGGCAAGGGGCCCGGCCTGGACCGGGCCACCGACGCGCTGCGGCACGCGAACATGTACGGCGTGGACCCGAACGGCGGTGTCCTGCTGATGGTCGGCGACGACCCGGCGTCGAAGTCGTCGACCGTGCCCGCGGTGAGCGAACGGTCCCTCGCCGCCCTCGGGATCCCGGTCCTGTTTCCGCGCAACGCCGCCGAGATCGTCACGATGGGCCTGCACGGAGTCGCGCTGTCGCGCGCGTCCGGCTGCCTCGTCGCTCTCAAGGTCGTCGCAGACGTCGCCGACGGCGCGTGGTCCGTCGACGGTTCGGTTGCGGACCTGCGCATCACCGTTCCCGAGATCGAATGGGAGGGAAGGCCGTTCGTGTACCGGCAGCGCCCGATGGCGGCCCCGGGCGACAGCGTGATCGCCGAGGCGGACCTGTACGGGCCGCGCTGGGCGATGGTGCACGCGTACGGGAAGGCCAACGGCCTGGACGTCGTCGAGGTCGACCCCCCGCACGCCCGGATCGGACTCGCCGCCACCGGTACCACGTTCGACGCGCTGCGACAGGCCCTGCTCGATCTCGGGGTGACCGACGCCGACCTGCACCGCGCCGGCATCCGGCTGCTGCGCATCGGAATGCCGTACCCGATCGGTCCCGACCTGGTACGCGAATTCGCTTCCGGTCTCGACCAGCTCGTCGTCGTCGAGGACAAGACCGCGTTCGTCGAAACCCAGATCCGGGAGATCCTCTACGGCACCGACCATCCGCCGCGCATCGTCGGCAAGAAGGACGCCGACGGCCGGCCGCTGATGCCCGTCGACGGCGAGCTCACCGCCGGACGGATCCGCGGTCCGCTGCGCCGGGTGCTGCGCGGACACGTCGACCTCGGACCTGCGCCGTTGCCCCAGTTGCCGCTGGAGGTGCTGTCTGCCAAGCGCGCCCCGTACTTCTGCAGCGGCTGCCCGCACAACCGCTCCACGGCCCTGCCGGACGGCTCGATCGGCGGCGGCGGCATCGGCTGTCACGCACTCGTCACCATGTCCGGCCGCGCCGACAGCGCCGTCACCGGCCTGACCCAGATGGGTGGCGAGGGCGCGCAGTGGATCGGGCAGGCACCGTTCACCGACATCGGCCACATGTTCCAGAATCTCGGCGACGGAACGTACTTCCACTCCGGTCAGCTCGCCGTGCAGGCGTGCGTCGCGGCCGGGGTGAACATCACCTTCAAGCTGCTCTACAACGACGTCGTCGCCATGACCGGCGCGCAGGACGCCGAGGGCGCACTGACCGTTCCTGCGCTCACCCGCAAACTCGCCACCGAGGGCGTGCGCAGGATCATCGTCTGCTCCGACGACCCGAAGCGGCACCGCAAGCGCTCCCTCGCCCGCGGCGTGCAGGTCTGGCACCGCGACCGGCTCGACGAAGCACAGCGCGTGCTGCGCGAGGTCCCCGGCGTCACCGTGCTCATCTACGACCAGCACTGCGCGGCCGACGCGCGCCGGCAACGCAAGCGCGGGACCCTGCCCGCCCGCACCACCCGGGTGGTGATCAACGAGGCGGTGTGCGAGGGCTGCGGCGACTGCGGCGTCAAGAGCAACTGCCTGTCGGTGCAGCCGGTCGACACCGAGTTCGGGTCGAAGACCCGGATCGACCAGACCTCCTGCAACACCGACTACTCGTGCCTCGACGGGGACTGCCCGTCGTTCGTGACGGTCGAGGCGTCGCCCGGCCGGAAGGCTCGGCGCCGCAGCGTCCCGACGCCGCCGGCCGTGCCCGACGTCGACGTCGACACCCCGGAGGGCACCCGCAACGTCTTCCTCGCCGGCATCGGCGGCACCGGCATCGTCACCGTCAACCAGGTGCTCGCGACCGCCGCGCTGCGCGCGGGCTTCGACGTCGAGTCCCTGGACCAGATCGGCATGAGCCAGAAGGCGGGCCCGGTGGTCTCGCACCTGCGGTTCGCCGCCGACGGCCTCGCACCGGGGAACCGGGTGACCACCGGCGGTGCGTCGTGCCTGTTGGCGCTGGACCTGCTGACCGCGGCGGATGCGAAGAACCTTGCCTACGCCGACCCGCACTCGACCGTCGCGGTCGCCTCGACGAGCCGCACCCCCACCGGGGACATGGTGTACGACAGGTCGATCCGGCACCCGGACGAGCAGCAGCTGCTCGCGCGGCTGGGCGCGGTGACCCGTCGGCTGGTCTCGTTCGACGCCCTCGCCGCCGCGCAGGCGCTCTTCGGTGACACCTCCGCCGCGAACTTCCTCGTCGTCGGCGCCGCCCACCAGCTCGGCGGACTGCAGATCCCCGCCGCGGCCGTCGAGGAAGCGATCGAGATCAACGGCGTGGCGGTCGCGGCGAACATCGCGGCGTTCCGGTGGGGGCGGGTGGCGGTCGCCGACCCGGACGCGTTCGCGGCCGCGACCGAACCGGCGCGGCCCGAGCGGAGAGCCACCGTCGTACCGGAACACCTGCTGGCCGGCACCACCTTCGACGGCGAGGTGCTGCGACTCGTGCGGGTGCGCGCCGCGTCACTGATCGACTTCCAGGGTGACCGTCTCGCCGCCCGGTACATCGAGCGGGTGCAGGCGGTGTGGGAGGCCGAACGCCGCGTCACCGCGCGCACGGACTTCAGCGCGGCCGTCGCGCGCGGACTGTTCAAGTTCACCGCCTACAAGGACGAGTACGAGGTCGCGCGGATGCTCGTCGACCCCGCCTTCCTCGAAGAGGTGCAGTCCCAGGTGCCCGGCGGAGCGCAACTGACCTATCGGCTGCACCCGCCCGTGCTGCGCGCACTCGGTCGCACGAAGAAGGTCGGGTTCGGTCCGAAGTCGCACGTGGCGCTGCGGGTGCTGGCCAAGGGCCGCCGGCTGCGCGGCACCCGGCTCGATCCGTTCGGGTACGCCCACGTCCGCAGGGTCGAACGCGCCCTGCTCGCGCACTACACCGCGACGATCGACCGTCTCGCTGCCGAATTGGACATCGAGAACTACGACCGTGCGGTGCAGGTCGCGGAGCTGGCGGACGCGGTCCGCGGCTACGAGGACGTCAAGCTGCGCTCCGTCGAGCAGTACCGCACACGCCTCGCCGGCCTGGGCATCGACACCGACTTCTGATGCCCCCGTCTTCCGATGTCACCGACTTCCGACGTCACCGAATCGTCTCTGTCCGAAAGGAATCCACTCGTGACCGCCTCCCTTCTCGACCACGCGCCGGCCGGAGTCTTCGACCGTTCCCGTCGCCTGTCCGACCGCCCGCACGAGCAGGTCGTCTTCTGTCAGGACGCCGCCACCGGCCTGCGCGCGATCGTCGCGATCCACTCCACCGCGCTCGGCCCCGCCCTCGGCGGCACCCGCTTCTACCCCTACGCCGACGAGGCCACCGCGCTCGAGGACGTGCTGCGCCTGTCGTGGGGCATGACCTACAAGGCCGCGGTCGCCGGGGTGAACCTCGGCGGCGGCAAGGCCGTCATCCTCGGTGACCCGGTCACGGACAAGAGCGACGCGCTGCTCGCCGCGTACGGACGGTTCGTCGAGTCCCTCGGCGGTCGCTACGTCACGGCCGCCGACGTCGGCACCGCCGCCGGTGATCTGGACGTCGTCGGCCGGCACACCCGGCACGCGGTCGGACGCACCACCGCAGCCGGCGGATCCGGGGACAGCTCGCCGCTCACCGCGCTCGGAGTGTTCCGTGCGATGCGGGCCGGCGCCGAACATGTCTGGGGCACAGCATCTCTGGACGGACGCACCGTCGGTGTCGAGGGGCTCGGGAAGGTGGGCTACGAGCTGGTGCGGCTGCTCGTCGCCGACGGGGCCGACGTGATGGTCGCCGACGTGAACCCCGGGGCCGTGGCCCGGGTGGCCGCCGACTTCCCCGTCCGCATCGCGAGCAGCGTGGTCGACGCCCCGGTGGACGTGTACGCACCGTGTGCGCTCGGTGGGACGCTCACCACGTCGACCGGCAGCGCGCTCGGGGCGCGGCTGGTGTGCGGTGCCGCGAACAATCAGCTCGCCCGCCCCGAGGTCGAGGATCTGCTCCGCGACCGGGGCATCACCTGGGTGCCGGACTATGTCGCCAACGCCGGCGGCCTGATCCAGGTCGCCGGTGAGGTCGACGGCTCCGACTCGAGCGTCGTCCGGTCCAGGGTGGACGCAATCTTCGACCGCACCGCCGAGATCTTCGCGATGTCGCGAACCCTGGGCATCGGGCCCGGCGCGGCGGCGAACCGGCTCGCCGAGCAGCGCATCGACGCGGCCTGACGGACGCGGGCGGCGTACCGTCCCAGCCGGTCGCACGGCGAACAGGGGAGGCACCACGGTGCCTCCCCTCTCGCTCGTGCACCGGGTGCGGGCGCGACCCGGAAGCGGTTGTCCCCGAGCGCCGGTGGGCCGAACGGCGACGTCCCTCAGCGACGGTCGCTCGTCGGCACGGAGCGCCCGTGCCCGGAGTCGCGGGTGAGATGTTCGAGCAGGGGCTGCGTCCGGTACGCCACGGGCGTCGTCAGGGCCAGCGTGGTGGTGGTGTGGGCGACGCCCTCGATCGCGTGGATGCGTTCGAGTTGCAGGAGCAGGTCCTCCTGCGACTGTGCCGCCATCCGGATCAGCAAGTCCTCCCGGCCCGTCGTCGCGTGCACCTCGAGTACTTCGGGGAATCGTTCGAGCTCCGCGATGACGTGCCCCATCCGCGCCTGCACAAGTTCCGCGCCGATGAACGCCTGCAGCGGCAGGCCGAGCTTCGGCAGATCGACCACCGGGCGATATCCCGTCACGGCGCCCGACTCCTCGAGCTTCCGGATCCGCGACTGGACGGTGTTGCGGGCGACGCCGAGCTTCGCTGCCAGATCGACTATGCCGGCTCGCGGGTTGTGGGTGAGCTCGGCGAGGAGAGCCGCGTCGAGCCGATCGAAACTGAGCACGGTGACATCCTTTCAGTTGTGATGGGCGTCACATTTGAGCATCGTGCGTAGCTGTTGCCGAAGATGTTGACACGAAAAGTGACAGTGCCATGATTGCTGCACTGAATTGCTCACGCAATCCCTCTCTGCGGCACCACAATGCGTCGCCCATGAGGGCCGTGCCCCCGGTCGCCCACGAGGTCCGGCGGGCCCCCATCCCATCCCGAGGAGCACACCATGCCCGGAGTCGGCATCTGGCGCACCAAGTCCGTCGAACAGTCCATCGCGGACACCGACGAACCCGGTTCGCGGTTGCGGCGGCAGCTGACCGCCAAGGACCTGACCGTGTTCGGCGTCGCCGTGGTGATCGGCGCCGGCATCTTCACCCTCACCGCGCGCACCGCGGGCAACGTCGCGGGCCCGTCGATCTCGCTGGCCTTCGTGCTCGCCGCGATCACGTGCGGCCTCGCGGCCCTGTGCTACGCGGAGTTCGCGTCGACCGTCCCCGTCGCCGGAAGCGCCTACACCTTCTCGTACGCGACCTTCGGTGAGTTCGCCGCCTGGATCATCGGCTGGGACCTCATCCTCGAGTTCGCGCTCGCCTCCGCCGTCGTCGCCAAGGGCTGGTCGCTGTATCTCGGCGGCATGCTCGGCGGCACCGCACACACCACGATGCACCTCGGGCCGCTCGCGGTCGACTGGGGCGCGTTGCTCATCGTCGGCGCGATCACGGTCGTGCTCGCCGTCGGCACCAAGATGTCCTCGCGTGTGTCGGCCGTCGTCACCGCCGTCAAGGTCGCCGTCGTCGTGCTGGTCATCGCGGTCGGCGTCTTCTACATCGACAAGAGCAACTACTCGCCCTACATTCCGCCGGCGGAGGGCGCGCAGGGCACCGCGAGCGGCGTGCACCAGTCGCTGTTCTCGGCGCTCACCGGGGCCGACGGCAGCAGTTACGGGTGGTACGGCCTGCTCGCCGCCGCGAGCCTGGTGTTCTTCGCCTTCATCGGCTTCGACGTGGTCGCCACCACCGCGGAGGAGACGAAGAACCCGCAGAAGTCGCTGCCGCGCGGCATCTTCGCCTCGCTCGCCATCGTCACGGTCCTCTACGTCGGCGTGACGCTGGTGCTGACCGGCATGGTGAAGTACACCGACCTGCGGACGGGCAGCGCACTCGTCGGCGACGGCAGTGCCACCCTGGCCACCGCGTTCGAGGCTCACGGCATCACGTGGGCGCAGACGGCGATCAACATCGGCGGCCTCGCCGGCCTCACCACCGTCGTGATGGTGATGATGCTCGGCCAGACCCGCGTGCTGTTCGCGATGTCCCGGGACGGGCTGATGCCGCGGCGGCTGGCCACGACGGGCCGCAAGGGCACCCCGGTACGCATCACCCTGCTGGTCGGCAGCATCGTTGCCGTCCTCGCCGCGGTGTTCCCGATGGGTGTGCTCGAGGAGATGGTCAACATCGGCACCCTGTTCGCCTTCGTGCTGGTGTGCATCGGTGTGATGGTGCTCCGCCGCACCCGCCCCGACCTGCCGCGTGGGTTCCGGGTTCCGCTCGTGCCCCTGGTGCCGATTCTCGCGGTCCTCGCGTGCGGCTGGCTGATGCTCAACCTGTCCGTCGAGACGTGGCTGCGGTTCGGGGCCTGGATGGCCCTGGGCGTGGTGGTCTACGCCGTCTACGGCCGCCGCACGTCGGTGCTCGGGCAGCGACTCCGGGCCGAGGCGGCCCGGCGGGCCGAGGCCTCGCACGCCGCCCGCGAGCCCCAGCCGGTGTAGCGCGGCCCACGGACCCGGCCCCGCGGCGACCGCTGCGGGGCCGCGACCGTGCGACGGGTCGACGCCCCGGCGGCCACCCCGGGGCCCGCCCGGCCGGGCGGATCCCGTCACCTGGTCGCGGTCGTCAGCGGGGGAGGTCGCGCTGTGCGAGGATCGCGGGTCCCATCCAGCGTCGGAGGTATCGCCGCAGGTCGTCGTCGCTCCGCGGGGGATCGTCGGGGGAGACGAAGAAGGACTGCATCGTGCGCAGCACGTACTCGACGAGCTCGCGCAGGGCCACCTCGTCGTATCCGTAGCGCGCCCAATCGACGTCGAAGCGCTCGATCATCGTCATCCCGAATTCCTGCGCCTCGTCGGACGTGAGGCCGTCGGGACGGACGTTCGAATACGTGCCGGTGAGCA
Organism: Rhodococcus sp. DMF-1; assembly: GCF_021441945.1. Taxonomy (NCBI): domain Bacteria; kingdom Bacillati; phylum Actinomycetota; class Actinomycetes; order Mycobacteriales; family Nocardiaceae; genus Rhodococcus; species Rhodococcus sp. DMF-1. The sequence goes on along the minus strand of NZ_CP090442.1, from coordinate 2,129,800 downwards.
GGAGGCCCAGATGTGGCGTGCGCCGAACCTCGGAGAGGGTGTAGACGACGCCTTCCGTCATCGCGTCCACGGGGTCCGCGAGGCCGTCGATGTGCCGGGCGAGGCGATCGAGGAATCCGTCGACCGACGCGATCGCCGCGGCCCGCATCAGCGCATCCGCGCTGGGGAAGTAGCGGTAGACCGTCTGGCGGATGACACCCAGCGATTCCGCGACCTCGGCCAGGCTGATGACGGAACCCGTCCGGCCGATCAGATCGACTGCGGCGGAAACGATTCGGCGAGACGCTTCGTCGTCGTTCTCCGGGGGGCTGCCGCCCCAACCGCGTCGTCGTGCCACTGCTCGCTTCCTCGGATCGGGCCGCATCGGGACCGGCGGATCCCCCTCGGCGGGGTCCTGTCGACCGTCCGCTCGAACGACCGACGGTAGCACGGGGGCGGATCCTCGCCCGCGCCACCGACCGTGTAACGCGTTCTCATCATACGTAGGCTGCGTTATATGTATGATCGCTGCGCCGGGGCTTCGGAGCCGTCGCGGGGCCGCCGGACCAGCCCATTCCCGCAAGACGAGGTGCAACGCCCGTGACCGACCTGCAGATCCGAAAAATGAACTTCGCGTTCGAGGAAGACGACGTGCCGTTCCTGTGGAACGAGGAGAACCCGGCCTTCTCGAGCATGGCGAACGCGGTCTCGTTCCTGGCGATCGGCTTCGAGAAGATGATCGTGAAGATGATCCTCCAAGCCAAGCCGCTGATCACCGACCCCGACGTCGCCGCGGAGGCGGACGCGTTCATGCGTCAGGAAGGCCAGCACTCGACCGCACACCGGCAGCATGTCAAGGCCCTGATCGTGCGGTACCCCGGGCTCCGGGAAACCCTCGACGCCGTCATCGGGGAATTCGACCGGCTCACCGCACAGACGTCGCTGAACTACCGGCTCGCCTACACCGCAGATCTCGAAGCAACCTTCACGCCGGTGTTCAAGTTGATGCTCGACAACGAGGCCACCCTGTTCCGGCCCGGCGACGACCGGGTGGCGTCGCTGTTCATCTGGCACTTCGTCGAGGAGGTCGAACACCGGAGTTCGGCGCTCGTCGTCTTCGACTCCGTCGTCGGCTCCGACATCTACCGGATGCGCGTGGCCCCCTCGGTCTTCCGTCATGTGCTGCACGTCATCCGGCTGGCCTGCCAGGGCTTCAACGACCACGTTCCGTTGGAGGATCGCGGGATCGACGCGCTGTCGATGTTCGCGTCGTACCGGCGCGCCCAGCGTCTGCGCAGATGGTTGCCCCTCCTGCGCGCGCAGGACCACGGCCCGATGCCACGCGCCTTCGACGATCTGCCGCTCGCCGAGCAACTCGTCGCACTGGCGGGAGTGGTGCGCAGCCAGTTGCCGAAGCACGATCCGGCCCACGAGAAGTTGCCGGTACTCGCGGACGTGTGGTTCCGGCGCTACGAGGACGGCTACGACGTCACGCGCTGGTACACCGCCGACGCGGTCGCATCGTAGGGAGCCGCCTCGATGACCGACCTGTGCTCACCCACCTTCGCCGAACTCGCCGCGTCCCTGGGCTTCTCGTGCCAGGAGGCCGGTGGCCTCGTCGAGGTCCGCAACCCCTCGGCCCTGGAGAACTGGACCCTTCCCGTTCTCGAGGTCACCATCGTGCTCGGCGCGGTGCTCGCGCTCGTGCTCGCCGTCGTGCGCCTGCGCCGCCACGGCGACCCCACCACTCTGGTGCTCTGGTTCGGTGCCACCGCCTACCTGTTCGTCATCGAACCTCCGCTGTACTTCCCGGCTGCCTTCGGCATCGAGGAGCACGTGGACACGATGTTCGCCCACAACGTGTTCACCGTGGAATTCCTGTGGGGCCGGCTCCCGCTGTACATCGTCGCGATCTACCCGCTGATGGCCACGCTGGCGTTCGAGATCGTCAGAATGCTGGGGGTGTTCCGCCGCCACGGAGTTCTCGTCGGGGCCGTGTGCGTGGGATTCGTGCACCACGCGTTCTACGAGATCTTCGACCATCTCGGACCCCAGTTGCGCTGGTGGCACTGGGCGGTGACGAATCCGATCAACCAACCCCTGTTCGATGCGGTCCCGCTCCCGAGCGTGGTGGTGTTCGCCGCGCTCTGGCCGATGTCGCTGGCGCTGTGCGTGCAGTTCTTCGTCGGTCGCCACGTCGACCGCGGCCGACACTTCTCCGGTCTCGAGCTGGTGTGGCGCACCGTCGTGATCGGCCTGCTGGCGTCACTGGGCACGTTCGTTCTCCCGCTCCCGGCGACCGTCCTGGGCATGGGCAGTACCACGGTCCGGGCGGTGGTCTACGTGGTGGAACTGGCCGTCGTCACCGTCGTCGGGGTCGTGGTGCTCGTTCGCCGCTGGGTGTGCCTGCGACGGGGCGAGCCGGCGGTTCCCGCGTACACGAACCGATTCGTCCAGGTCTACAGCGTGGTGTATCTCGTCGTCATGGCGTTCCTGTGGGTCACCGCGCTGCCTGAGTTCTTCCGTGCCGTCGACGGCGTGACGAGCACCGGCGACCCGGTGGGCAACCTGTGGTACGCGCTGGCGTGCTTCGTCGTCGCGGCACTGTGCGTGGCCGCCACGCTGACCGTGCCGCAGGGCACGAGCGACACCACGCCCGCCCACGCGCGGGCGCCTGCCGCATAGCGGATCCGCGTACCCCGCAGGTACGAGGGGCCGCAGACACGAGTCCACCCGCCTCGCGGAACGCAAGGCGGGTGGACTCGTGACGAACGACGTGCGGAATCGACTCAGCAGTCGTAGTACAGCTGGAACTCGTACGGGTGCGGCCGCAGGTTGACCGGGGCGATCTCCTGCTCGCGCTTGAGCGAGATCCAGGTCTCGATCAGGTCGGAGGTGAACACGCCGCCCTCGGTGAGGTACTCGTGGTCGCGCTCGAGGTTGTCGATCACGGTCGCGAGGCTGGTCGGGGCCTGCGGGATGTTCCGGGCCTCCTCCGGCGGGAGCTCGTAGAGGTCCTTGTCGACCGGCGCCATCGGCTCGATCTTGTTCTTGATGCCGTCCAGACCGGCGAGCATCTGCGCCGCGAACGACAGGTACGGGTTGCCCGAGGCGTCCGGCGCGCGGAACTCGAGGCGCTTGGCCTTCGGGTTGTTGCCGGTGATCGGGATGCGGACCGCGGCGGAGCGGTTGCGCTGGCTGTAGACCAGGTTGATCGGGGCCTCGTAGCCGGGCACGAGGCGGTGGTACGAGTTGATCGTGGGGTTGGTGAACGCCAGCAGCGACGGCGCGTGGTGCAGGATGCCGCCGATGTACCAGCGCGCCAGGTCCGACAGGCCCGCGTAACCGGCCTCGTCGTGGAACAGCGGCTTGCCTTCCTTCCACAGCGACTGGTGCACGTGCATGCCCGAGCCGTTGTCGCCGAACAGCGGCTTCGGCATGAAGGTCACCGACTTGCCGTGCTTCCACGCGGTGTTCTTGACGATGTACTTGAACAGCTGCAGGTCGTCGGCCGCGCCGAGCAGGGTGTTGAACTTGTAGTTGATCTCGGCCTGACCGGCGGTACCGACCTCGTGGTGGCCGCGCTCGAGTTCGAAGCCGGCGTTCTGCAGGTTGGTGGAGATCTCGTCGCGCAGGTCCACATAGTGGTCGTACGGCGCGACGGGGAAGTAGCCGCCCTTGGGGCGGACCTTGTAGCCGAGGTTCGGCGAGCCGTCGGCGTTGGCCTCGACGCCGGTGTTCCACGCGCCGGAGACCGAGTCGATCTCGTAGAACGCGCCGTTCATCTGCGAGTCGTAGCGGATCGAGTCGAAGATGTAGAACTCGGCCTCGGCACCGAAGAACGCGGTGTCGGCGATGCCGGTGCTGGCCAGGTACTCCTCGGCCTTACGGGCGACGTTGCGCGGGTCGCGGCTGTAGGACTCGCGAGTGAACGGGTCGTGGACGAAGAAGTTGACGTTGAGCGTCTTGGCGGCGCGGAAGGGGTCGATGCGCGCGGTGGTCACGTCCGGCAGCAGCATCATGTCCGACTCGTGGATGGACTGGAAGCCGCGGACGGAGGAACCGTCGAACGCCAGGCCGTCCTCGAACACGTCCTTGGTGAACGCAGCCGCGGGGATCGAGAAGTGCTGCTGGATGCCGGGGAGGTCGCTGAACCGGACATCGACGTACTCGACGTTTTCGTCCTCGATGTACTTGATGACCTCTTCGGCCGAGGTGAACGCCACGCTTGTGCTCCTTCAGTCAATGCGCGCCATGGGGATGGGGCGTCTGCGTCGGATACAGACCGTATTGAGCTGGTGTTGCCCGACCATCAATCCCATGTTTCACCGATGTTACAGCTCGTCTTCCGGTGTCGTGAGGACTGCATTTGTGGTAGAAGTCACCGGCGGGCACGTGGGTCGGGCCGGTCCGTCCGTTGCACCCTATCCTGGACACCATGGCACGCATGACCGGCAGCTGGCTCTCCGGACCCGCTGCGGCGATCCCCAAGGGGCAGGACAAGGCCCAGGACTACCGCGGGCAGTTGCTCGGACTACCCGCGAGCGGACGCGGTGCGCTCGCCGGTACCGGCCGGCGCGCGAGCGCGCTGGCGATCGACTGGCTCACCTCCGTCGGCATCGCGACCGCGATCGTGGGGGAGCGGCCCTTCGAGAATCCCCAGCTGTCCACCTACACCCTGCTGGTGTGGTTCGTGGTCGGGGTGCTCACGGTGACGCTGTTCTCGTTCACGCCGGGCCAGTATCTGGTCGGCCTCCAGGTCGCCCGGGTCGACGCGCCGGTGCGGGTGGGGCTGATTCGCGCCCTGGCGCGGCAGCTGCTGCTCGTGTTCATCGCGCCGGCCGTCGTCACCGACGTCGACGGCCGCGGCCTGCAGGACCGGGCGACCGGCACGGCGCTCGTGCGGTCCCGCTGACGCGTCCGTCCCCGAAACGTCGAACGGGAGCCTGCACCGGGTAGGTGCAGGCTCCCGTCGTCTGGACGGACCTCAGCGCCGGCGCATGGTGCGCTGCACGCTGCGCATCTTCGCGCCGGCGGGCATCGGACCCTTCGGGAGCGCGGCGCCGGACTTCTTCGTGCTCAGGGCGGCCAGCCGGCCCTCGATCGCGTCCATCCGCTTGGTGTCGATGTTGCGCGGCAGTTTCGACAGGTGCTTCTGCAGCTGTGACAGCGGGACCTGACCCTCGTCGTTGCCGACCACGATGTCGTAGATCGGCGTGTCGCCCACGAGGCGCGCGACCCGCTTCTTCTCCTGTGCGAGAAGGGCTTTCACGCGCTGCGGTGCTCCCTCGGCCACCAGGATCACGCCCGGGCGGCCGATGACGCGGTGCACGGCGTCGAGTTGCGTGGTGCCGGCCACCGCATGCGTGACGCGCCAGGAGCCCTGCAGGTTGTCCAGCGCCCACGCCGCCGCACCGGCCTGGCCCTCGGCCTTGCCGTACACCGTCTTCTGCACCCGGCGACCGAAGATGACGAACGCGAGCAGCACCCCCACGAGCAGGCCGACCGGCAGGAGGAACCACTCGATACCGAAGATCAGCCCGATCAGGAAGAACACCAGGGTGGAGACGACGATCGCACCGATCATCCACGGCAGCAGCAGCTTGTCTTCCCTGCGCTGCAGCTGGAACGCCTGCCAGAGCTGGGTTCGCCGCTCCTTCGACGCCTGCTTGCGCGCGGCCTTCGCTGCGGCCTTCGCTTCCTTGTCGGGTTTGCTGCCTCTCGCCATAGCACCCAGGATACTTTCCCCGCGGTGTCCTTCTCGCCACCGCGGGTCCGGTGCGGCTACGAGGTCAGACGCGCCAGCACGGAGCTGGCTTCCTGGGCCGCCGTGCCCCCCTCGGCCAGGTGCGCCTGTGCGGCGGGCAGCTCGCGGCCGTGGTGTGCCATCGCCTGCGCGTACAGGCGCCCCGCGCGGTACGACGACCGGACCAGCGGCCCGGCCATCACGCCGGCGAATCCGATCTCCTCGGCGGTCTTCGAGTGCGCCACGAACTCCTCGGGCTTGACCCAGCGCTCGACGGGATGGTGCCGCGGCGACGGGCGCAGGTACTGGGTGATGGTGACGATGTCGCAGCCGGCGGCGTGCAGGTCGTGCAGCGCCTCGGTGACCTCCTCCGGCGTCTCGCCCATGCCGAGGATCAGATTGGACTTGGTCACCAGCCCGAACTCGCGGGCCGCGGTGATCACGTCCAGCGACCGCTGGTAGCGGAACGCCGGGCGGATGCGCTTGAAGATCCGGGGCACGGTCTCGACATTGTGCGCGAGCACCTCGGGACGTGATTCGAAGACCTCGGTGAGCAGCTCCGGCTTGCCGTTGAAGTCGGGGATGAGATTCTCGACGCCGGTGCCCGGGTTGAGCTCGTGGATCTGCCGCACGGTCTCGGCGTAGAGCCACGCACCGCCGTCGGGCAGGTCGTCGCGGGCGACACCGGTGATCGTGGAGTACCGCAGGCCCATGGCCTGCACGGACTCGGCGACCCGGCGCGGCTCGTCGCGGTCGAGCTCGGCGGGCTTACCGGTGTCGATCTGACAGAAATCGCATCGACGGGTGCACTGCTCGCCACCGATGAGGAACGTCGCCTCCCGATCCTCCCAGCATTCGTAGATGTTGGGACAACCGGCCTCCTCGCAGACCGTGTGCAGGCCTTCGCGCCGCACCAGTCCCTTCAGCTCGGAGTACTCCGGGCCCATCTTCGCCCGGGTCCTGATCCAGTTCGGCTTACGTTCGATCGGCGTCTGTGCGTTTCGGGTCTCGATCCGCAGCAGCTTGCGTCCTTCTGGGGCCACAGTCACGGACCCGATCCTACGCCCGACGGTACGGACCGGGCTCACCCCGGGGCGGGCCCCCGGAGGCGCCGCTCAGCCGTACCGCACCGTGGTGAACTCCGGGCGCGGGGTCTGCGGCGGCTCGGCACCGACAGCCTGTTCGAACGTCACCCGTTCGATGTCGTGGTCCGTCACCGGCAGGCGGCCGTCGAGCGCGTCGATCACCGCCGCCGTCACCGCCGGCATCACCTCGGCGACGGTGACGTCCCGGCCGAGCTCACCGGTGAGCGAGGTGACGCCCGCGTCGCGGATGCCGCACGGCACGATCGAGTCGAACGCGTCCAGGGTGGCGTCGCAGTTGAGGGAGAACCCGTGCATCGTCACCCCGCGCTGCACCCGCACCCCGATCGCGGCGACCTTGCGCTCGGGCAGCCAGTGCCCGTCGCGCAGCTCGGCCGGCAGCCACACCCCCGAGCGGCCCTCCACGCGGCCGCACGTGAGCCCGAGGTCGGTACAGACCTCGATCAGTGCCTGCTCGAGACGTCGCACGTAGCCGACGACGTCGATGGGTTCACCGAGCCGGATGATCGGGTAGCCCACCAGCTGTCCGGGTCCGTGCCAGGTGATCTTGCCGCCGCGGTCGACGTCGATCACCGGCGTGCCGTCCGTGGGGCGGTCCTCCGGGTCGGTGCGCTTGCCGGCGGTGTACACGGGCGGATGTTCGAGCAGCAGCAGGGTGTCGACACCGCGGCCCTCGGCCCGGTCGGCGGCGATCTCCCGTTGCCGCTCCCACGCTTCCAGATAACCGATCAGCCCCAGATGCGCCACCGCGACGGGTTCGGAATCGAAACGGGCGGAGGAAGATGCGCTGCTCATAGTCCCCGACCCTACGCCGTCGGGGAGCCGTCGCGAAGAGGTGGCTTCAGGTTCCGAGCGCGTGTGCCAGGGCGGCTCCGATCGTCGGATACCGGAACTCGAAGCCCGCCGACTCGAGCACCGCCGGCAACGCGCGCTGCCCGGTGAGCACCAGGGCGTGCGCCATCTCCCCGACGACCGCGCCGACCACGAATCCGGGCGTCGTCCACGGCGCCGGGCGGTGCACCGAATGCGCCAGCGCCTCCGTGAACCGGGCGTTGGTCACGGGAGCGGGGCCGGTGACGTCGACCGGACCGGCGATATCGCCGCGGCCGAGGACGAAGCCCAGCGCCGCCACCACGTCCTCGAGCGCCACCCACGACATGTACTGCCGGCCGTCACCGAGCCGGGAACCGAGGCCGAGCCGGAAGAGCGGATGGAGGCGGCGCAGGATGCCGCCGTGCGGGCTGAGAACGATCCCGACGCGGAGGACGATCGTGCGCACCCCGGCGACGCGTGCGGGCGCGGTGGCGGCCTCCCAGTCGCGGCACAGGTCCGCGACGAACCCCCGCCCGGCGGGGCTGCGTTCGTCCACCACGTCCTCGCCGGTGTTCCCGTAGACGCCGACGGCGCCCGCATTGACCAGCGTCGGAACCCCGGCGGAGGCGGCGGCGGTGGCGAGGACGTCGGTCGGGACGATCCGGCTGTCGCGCAGTTCCTGCTTGACCGCGCCGGACCAGCGACGCTCGTCCATTCTCGAGCCGCACAGATTCACCACGGCGTCGACGCGGTCGAGCGCCGCGGGATCGACCCGGCCCGTCGGCGGGTCCCAGAACCATTCGTCCGGCGCTGCCGGCGGACGGCGGACGAGGCGACGCACCTCGTGCTCGTGCGCCCGCAACCATGCCACCGAGGCCGTTCCGATCAGCCCCGACGAGCCCGCCACGAGGATGCGCATGCCGGTGATTGTCCCGCATTCGCAGAGGCCGGGACGCGGAAGCGGGGGCCTCGTCGGTGTGACGATGCCCCCGCTTCCCGGTCCGGTGAGTGCCGGGCTACACCCGGTGGATCACAAGCCCAGATCGGCGTCGAACGCCGCTTCCTCGAGACGGTGCTTGATCGTGGTGAGGAACCGGCCCGCGTCCGCACCGTCGATCAGCCGGTGGTCGTAGGTCAGCGGCAGGTAGCACATCGACCGGACACCGATCGACTCGTTGCCCACCTCGTCGGTGACGACCACCGGTCGCTTGACGATTGCGCCGGTGCCCAGCATCGCCGCCTGCGGCGGCACCAGGATCGGCGTGTCGAACAGGGCGCCCTGGCTGCCGATGTTCGTGATCGTGAAGGTGCCGCCGGCCAGCTCGTCCGGCTTCAGGCCACCGCTGCGCGCCCGCTTGGCGATGTCCGCGATCGCGCGGGCCAGGCCGGCCAGCGACAGGTCGCCGGCGTTGTGGATCACCGGGGAGAGCAGACCCTGCTCGGTGTCCACGGCGATGCCGAGGTGCTCGGCGGCGTGGTAGGTGATCTCCTTCTTGTCCTCGTCGTAGGAGGCGTTGATGTTCGGATGCGCCTTGAGGGCCTCGACGACGGCCTTTGCGAAGAAGGGCAGGAAGGTGAGGTTGACGCCCTCACGTTCGGCGAAGGTCGCCTTCGCCTGCGACCGCAGATGCGCGATCTTGGTGACATCGACCTCGAAGGTCTGGGTGAGCTGTGCGGTGGTCTGCAGGGACTCGCGCGTCTTGATCGCGGTGATCTGGCGGATCCGGTTGACCTTCTGCGTGGTGCCGCGCAGGTGGGCGAGCTCGGGCCGGACGCCGGCGGTCGTGGCCGGAGCGGCGGCCGGAGCCTTGGCGGCGGGAGCCTTCGGGGCCTCGGCAGCGGGGGCCTTCGCGGCCTCGGCGGCGGCGAGCACGTCCTGCTTGCGGATGCGTCCGCCGACTCCGGTGCCGGACACCTTCGACAGGTCGACGTCGTGCTCGGCGGCGAGCTTGCGGACGAGGGGCGTGACATACGGCGTGGCGCCACCCGGGGTCTCCGCGGCAGCGGGCGCCGGGGCGGGCGCCGGAGCGGCCTGCTTCGCGGGCTCCGGGGCGGGCTGCTTCGCGGGCTCGGGGGCCGCCTGCTTCGCCGGCTCGGGCTCGGGCTCGGGCTTCGGTTCCGGCTTCGGTTCCGGCTTCGGTTCGGGCTTCGACGGCGCCGCGGCCGGGGTTCCCGACCCGATCACCGCGAGCTGTCCGCCGACCTCGACGGTCTCGTCCTCGTCGGCGTTGATCTCGAGGAGCACACCGGCCACGGGGGACGGGATCTCCGTGTCGACCTTGTCCGTGGACACCTCGAGCAGGGGCTCGTCTACCGCGACCTCGTCTCCGACAGACTTCAGCCACCGGGTGACGGTGCCTTCGGTCACGGACTCACCGAGCGCCGGCATGGTGACCGGGGTGCCTTCGGCGGAGCCGGTGTCGGAACCGGACGAAGCCGGCGCCGGCTCGGGCTCGGGCTCGGGCTCGGGTTCGGGCTCCGGGGTGGACTGCTCCTCGGGCGCCGCCTCCTCCGACGGGGCGGCAGTGGGAGCGGTCGACGATCCTCCGTCGTCGGCGGAGTCACCGATCACCGCCAGCTCACCGCCGATCTCGATCGTCTCGTCCTCCTGGGCGACGATCTTCACCAGCACACCGGCCGCGGGCGAGGGGATCTCGGTGTCGACCTTGTCCGTGGAAACTTCGAGCAGCGGCTCGTCGACTTCGACCGTGTCTCCTTCCTGCTTGAGCCATCGCGTGACAGTTCCCTCGGTGACGCTCTCACCAAGCGCTGGCATCTGGACGGAGAAGGCCATGTCTGTTGACTCCTCGACGGTTGTATTCGGGTGTGTTGAGTTGTGCCGACCGATGGTCGCGGACCATTGTGTGGTCGCTGACCATTGTGCTCGAGGCCACGGTCTCGTGCGGTGTCTTGCGGTGTTCGGTTGAGACCACACCCGATGCCGGGTATGACCTCGACCATCCTTGCACTGATCCCTCGGCGGCGTTCGACGAGGGTTGGGTCGCGTGCGCCCGCGCGTCCCCGCAACCCGGCAGGGACGCGCGGGACGGATCACCCGTTGTTCGCGATGTCCTCGATGACGGCGATGAGGGTGCGCACCGGGACGCCGGTGCCGCCCTTGCCGACATAGCCGAACGGGCTCCCGGTGTTGAAGGCCGGCCCGGCGATGTCGATGTGGGCCCACTGCACACCCTCGGCGACGAACTCCTTCAGGTACAGGCCGGCGGCGAGCATCCCGCCCCAGCGATGCGGCGTGACGTTGGCCAGGTCGGCGACCCGGGACTTCAGGTCCGCGCGCAGTTCGGCCGGCAGCGGCATCGCCCACCCGTTCTCCCCCACCTCCTGCGAGAGCCGGGCGACGCGGTCCCGGAACTCGTCGGTGCCCATGACGCCGGGCGTCCGCGTCCCCAGCGCGACCATCTGCGCGCCGGTGAGCGTCGCGGTGTCGATCAGGTAGTCGGGCTCGTCCTCGCAGGCGCGGACGATGGCGTCGGCCAGGATGAGACGGCCCTCGGCGTCCGTGTTGATCACCTCGACGGTGGTGCCGCCGTACTGGGTCAGCACGTCGCCGGGTCGCTGTGCCGTCGCGGACGGCATGTTCTCGGCCATCGGTACCGTCGCGGTCACGTCCGCCGCCACGCCGAGCTTCGCGGCGAGCACGACCGTCGCGACCACCGCCGCCGCACCCCCCATGTCGGACGTCATGTTCTCCATCCCGGCGGCCGGCTTGATGGAGATGCCGCCGGTGTCGAACGTGATGCCCTTGCCGACGAGCGCGACCTTCGGAGCCTTCCGCTTCTTCGCCGAGTAGCTCAGGCGCACGAGCCGCGGCGGACGCGACGATCCCTTGCCGACCCCGACGATGCCGCCGTAACCCTGCTGCTCGAGCGCCTTCTCGTCCAGCACCTCGACCTTCAACCCGGCGGCGGTGCCGAGCGCCTTCGCGCGCTCGGCGAACTCGGCCGGGAACAGGTGACTCGGCGGGGTGTCGACGAACCGGCGGGCGGTGGCGACCGCCTCGGCGACGGCGACCGACCGGGCCAGCTCCGCCTTGGCCTCTCGGGCGCGGGGCGACGAGACGAGCAGTTCGATCCGGGCCGGCGGCTGCGCGTCGCCGGCGTTCGACTTGGTGGTGCGGAACTCGGTGAACGTGTAGGCGCCGAGCGCGAAGCCCTCTGCGGTTGCGCCGAGATCCACGGCGGACAGGGCCGTCGCGACCACGGGGACGCCGGCGAGGGCGCGCGCCGCAGCGCCGGCGGAGCGGCGCACCTGCTCGGCGTCGAGCTTGTCGGCGGCGCCGAGCCCGACGGCGAGGACGCTGGTGACCGGCAGGGCGGCGGGCGCGGGGATCCGGGTGACCTCCTCGGCTCTGCCCTCGGCGCCGACGGACTGCAGGGCGTCGAGCAGTCCGCCGAGGACGTCCTCGTCCACCAGGCCGTCGCCGAGCAGGGCCTCGGGGCCGCCGTCGCCGGCGGTCAGCCCGACGACGAGGACGTCCGCGCGCTTGGACACGCTTCCGGCGAGAACGAGTTCGGGAAGGGTGGGCGAAAGGGCACTCACAGGCGTCTCCTAGGGGGGAAGGGGGTCGTGGCACCGATGCTAGTGATCTCGGGGGGTGGGATAGCGTGGGGCACATGAGCGACCAGCCACTGCTGCAGGGCCCGATCCACGCCGTCCACACCGAACTCGGAGCGACCTTCGCGGCCTTCGGTGGCTGGCAGATGCCCGTTTCGTACGCCGGTACCGTGGCCGAGCACACCGCCGTGCGCGAGAACGTCGGCCTGTTCGACGTCAGTCATCTGGGCAAGGCTCTCGTCGCCGGACCGGGCGCGGCGAACTATGTCGACGCCACCCTCACCAACGACCTGCGCAAGATCGGGCCGGGCAAGGCGCAGTACACCCTCTGCTGCACCGAGTCCGGCGGTGTCACCGACGACCTGATCGTCTACTACGTCTCCGACGAGGAACTGTTCCTCGTGCCGAACGCCGCGAACACCGCAGCGGTCGTCGAGGTCCTCGCCGCGCATGCCCCCGAAGGCGTGACGGTGACGAACCAGCACCGGGACTACGGTGTGTTCGCCGTGCAGGGACCGAACTCCGAGGCCGTCCTGCAGGGGCTGGGGCTGCCCACCGACCTGGGCTACATGAGCTTCGTGGACGCCCGGTGGAACGATCTGCCGGTACGGGTGTGCCGCACCGGATACACCGGTGAGCGCGGCTTCGAACTGGTGCCGCGGTGGGCCGACGCCGAGTCGCTGTTCCGTGCCCTGGCCGACGCCGTGCGTGCGGCCGGCGGTCAGGCCGCCGGCCTCGGGGCTCGCGACACTCTGCGGACCGAGATGGGATACCCGTTGCACGGGCACGAACTGTCGGAGGCCATCTCGCCCCTGCAGGCTCGCTGCGGGTGGGCCGTGGGCTGGAGCAAGCCGGCCTTCCGCGGCCGCGCGGCGCTCGTCGCGGAGAAGGAGTCCGGTCCGGCGCGGCGACTGTGGGGCGTGCGGGCGCTCGACCGCGGGGTGCTGCGACCCGGCCTGAAGGTGTTGCGCGACGGAACTCCGGTGGGGGAGACGACGTCCGGCACGTTCTCCCCGACGTTGAAGGTCGGGATCGCGCTGGCGCTTCTCGAGACGGCGGGGGATCCGGCCGCCGGTGACGAGGTCACGGTCGACGTCCGTGGACGCGCCCTGCGCGCCCAGCTCGTCGCGCCTCCGTTCGTGCCCGACCACACCAAGTAGGACCGTGCGGGCGGTTCGATAGGATCAACGGTCATGACCGGTGTCCTCGAATTCGCCCATGTTCCGCACCCCTCGCCCGCTTCCGCGGAACGGCGCGGAGAAGTATTGGCGGATCCCGGTTTCGGCCGGTACTTCACCGATCACATGGTCACGATCGACTACACCGAGGGCCGCGGCTGGCACGACGCCACCGTCCAGCCGTACGGACCGATGCAGCTCGATCCGGCCGCGATGGTGCTGCACTACGGTCAGGCGATCTTCGAAGGTCTGAAGGTCTACCGTCAGCCCGACGGCAGCATCGCGGCCTTCCGCGTCTACTCCAACGCCGAGCGGATGCGCCGGTCCTCGCGGCGCCTGGCGATGGCCGAGCTGCCGGACGAATTGTTCGTCCGGTCCATCGCGGAGCTGGTCGACGCCGACCACGAATGGGTGCCGGCCGCCGGGGGTGAGGAGTCGCTGTATCTGCGGCCGTTCATGTTCTCCACCGAGGCGGGTCTCGGCGTGCGGCCCGCGAACCAGTACCGGTACGTGCTGATCGCCTCCCCGGCCGGCGCGTACTTCCCCCGCGGCGTCAAGCCGGTGAGCGTGTGGATCTCGCAGGAGTACGTGCGGGCCGCCCCGGGCGGCACCGGCGACGCCAAGTTCTCCGGCAACTACGCGGCGTCGCTGCTGGCGCAGGCGCAGGCCGTCGAGCAGGGGTGCGACCAGGTGGTGTGGCTCGACGCCGTCGAGCGCCGCTACATCGAGGAGATGGGCGGCATGAACCTGTGCTTCATCTTCGGTTCGGGCGCCGACGCGAAGCTGGTGACGCCGGAGCTGTCCGGCTCGTTGCTGCCCGGCATCACCCGGGACTCGCTGCTCACGCTGGCCAGGGAGGTCGGCCTCGAGGTGGAGGAGCGCAAGATCTCGGTTCAGGAGTGGGAGTCCGAGGTTGCCGACGGGCGGATCACCGAGGTCTTCGCGTGCGGGACCGCGGCGGTGATCACCCCGGTCGGCACCGTCAAGAGCCGTGACGGCGAGTTCACCGTCGGCGACGGCGAGCCCGGCAAGGTCACCATGGCGTTGCGTGACACCCTCACCGGGATCCAGCGCGGCACCTTCGCCGACACCCACGGCTGGCTGACGACGCTGCGCTGAGGCCGGCGGCCGTCGCTACCCGACGGCCGCGCTCAGCGCCGCCGCCACCACCGTCACCGTCGTCTCGAGGCCGGCTCCGAGCGCGTCGCCGTTGAGGCCGCCGAACCTGCGCACGCAGTGTCGCACCAGCAGCAGTGCGGCCACGAGCCCCACGGCGACCGTCGCCGGACCGGCCCACCAGGCGCCGGGCACGCACCAGGCGGCCGCGACGACCGCGACGACGGCCCACAGGACGCCCACCCCCAGCGGCTGCGTCCCGGCGACCAGGGCACCGAACCCGCTGCCCGGTGCTGCGGCCACACCGCGGCGGCATGCGAGCACGACCGCGACCCGGCCGGCGGTGACCGCGAGGACCACGGCGAACCACGATCGAACGTCGGCGAGCGCCCCGAACGAGGCCGCCTGCGCTCCCAGCACGAGTACCAGGGTGGCCGCCCCGAACGGCCCGGCGCCGCCCGACTTCATCACCTCACGTGCCCGCTCCGGCGGCCCGTAGCAGCCGAGCCCGTCGGCGGTGTCGCACAGGCCGTCGAGGTGCATGCCCCGCGTCGCGAGGCCCAGAAATCCCACCCCGATCAGGCCGGCGAGCAGGGGAGTGCAGCCGGCGGCGACGGCCGCCCAGAGCGCGCCCGCGGTGCCCAGGCCCAGCACGAGGCCGGCCACCGGTGCCGCAGCGATGGCCGCGCCCGCCGCGCTGCGATCGATGTGCCCCGGCCCCCGGATCGGCAGCACCGTGAGCCAGGACAGAGCGAGAGCGACGCCGCGCATCAGTCGCCGCGCGGCTCGGCGACCGGCGCGCCGTCCTCGTCGCGGGTGCTCACGCCGGCCTCGGCGAACGTCGCCATGTTCGTGAGCACCGCGACCGCACCGTGCAGGATCGGCAGCGCGGCAACCGCTCCCGAACCCTCGCCGAGACGCATTCCCAAGTCGACGAGGGGGTCGAGGTTCAGGTGCCGCAGGGCCAGCGTATGGGCCGGTTCGGTGGAGCGGTGCCCGGCGACCCACCAGTCCCGGGCCCCGGGAGCCAGCTCCTCGGCGACGAGCGCGGCAGCGGTGACGACGACCCCGTCGAGCACGACCGGGGTCCGGCGCACCGACGCCTGCGCGAGGTAACCGACCATCGCGGCGAGGTCGGCACCGCCGGCGGTGCGCAGCAGGGCCACCGGGTTGCGGGCGTGAGGCCGGGCGCGGCGCATCGCGTCGCGGATCGCGGCGACCTTGCGCATCCAGGCGGCGTCGTCGATCCCGGTGCCACGGCCCACCGCCGCGACGGGTTCGGTGCCGGTGAGGGTGGCGATCAGCGCCGTGGCAGGGGTGGTGTTCCCGATACCCATGTCGCCCGCGACGAGGAGGTCGGCTCCCGCGTCGACCTCCTCGTCGGCGACGGTTCGTCCGGCGGCGATCGCCTGCAGGGTCTCCTGCTCGGTGAGCGCGTCCTCCCGGTCGACGGCGCCGCTCGACCGGCGCACCTTGTGCGCGGAGACGGCCGGATCCGTGTCGCCGTCGACGGCCATGTCCACGACCCGGACCCCGGCGCCGGCGACCCCGGCGAGCACGTTGACCGCGGCGCCACCGGCGAGGAAGTTGGCGACCATCTGAGCGGTGACCTCGGGGGGGTACGCGGAGACGCCGCCGCGGGCTACCCCGTGATCACCGGCGAACACCACCACGCGGGGGCGGGCGAACGGCCGGGGCGGGACCTGCCCCTGGCAGGACGCGACCCAGCAGCCCAGTTCCTCCAGCCGGCCGAGGGAACCGGCGGGCTTGGTGAGGTCGCGCTGCCGGCCTTCGGCGCGCCGGCGGACCTCCGGATCGGGCGCGACGACGGGCGGGAAGACGACGTCGGCGGAGGAAACGGATTCGCTGCTCACGGGGCACCTTTCACGAAGTCGCGGAGGCCGAAGCCACCGCTGGACGCTATCAACCCGCTCTGCGGCAGAAAATCGACGGTAGATGGCCTTGCTGCCACTGTCTCGGCCGGGTCGCCGGCGACAGACTGTCCGTCATGAGCCAGGTCGTCGTGATCGTCCTCGTGCTGGCCACGCTCTTCGCCGGGCTCGAGCTCGCGCGGGCCCGTTCCCGTCCCGCGCCGCGCTGGGTGACCCGGGCATGGTGGCGCTGTGACCATTTCCGGCCGCACGATCCGTCGCCCCACGGTGGCGACCCGTCGGCCGGCTGGGTGCGCACCACGATCGACGCGCGCCGGTCGCCGCAGCACTGATCGGCGTGCCGGTCGCCGCAGCACTGATCGGCGTGCCGGTCGCCGCAGCACTGACCGGCGTGCCGGTTGCCGCAGCACTCACCGGCGTGCCGGTGGGCTGCGGTCAGACGGCGTCGCCGGGGGAGACCCGGGGCAGCGGCGCCCGGAGCTTGCGTATCTGGGAGGCCCGCACGAACGCGTACCACCCGAGACCGAAACCGCCCTCGGTGGTGTCGGGGAAACGGGCCCGGACCTTCTTGTTCACGAGACGGCCGAGGTAGATCCCCTCGATCACCATGAGCACGATCATCGCGAACATCGCGAGCGTCACGTACTGCTGGACCACCGGACCGAGGAACATCGTCATGATGAGGATGAGCGCCATCGGCATGAACAGACCCACGAGGTTGCGACGGCTGTCCACCAGATCGCGGACGTAGGCCCGCACGGGACCCTTGTCGCGGGGCAGCAGGTACTTCTCCTCGCCGGCGAGCATCCGGGTGCGGCGCTCGCCCGCGGCGGCGCGGCGCTCGGCGGCTCGAGCCTTGCGTTCGTCCTTGGAGAGGGACTGCTTGGCTGCCTTGCGGCGTGCCCGCGCCTCCTTGGCGGTCAACGGAGCCGGAGCGACGGGACCGCGCCGACGCGCTTCGGCCTCCCGGCGCTTCGGAGTGGGACGGCCCTTGCCGGTCGTCCCCTTGCCCCCCTCGGACTGCGGGGCGGCGACGGACTCGGACACACCGAGGTCCTCGTTGTCGGATTCGTCGGAACCGCCGCGGCGTAGCAACTTCACCCCTCCAGGCTATGGGAAAACCGGCCCGGCCGGGAAATCGCCCCCGGTCAGGCCCCCGCGCGGTCCGGTACCGCGCATGAGGAATAGATCCGCGCGCGGTACCGTTGAGGGAACCGGGTTTCACACGAAAGACGAGGGAGCGCCCATGACTGTGCAGGACGAGACCGCCACTCACGGCGTCACCATGACCGAGGCCGCCTCCGCCAAGGCGAAGGCACTGCTCGACCAGGAGGGCCGCGACGACCTCTCGCTGCGCATCGCCGTGCAGCCGGGTGGGTGTGCCGGCCTTCGCTACCAGCTGTTCTTCGACGACCGGACGCTCGACGGTGATCTCACCCGTGACTTCGGTGGCGTCGTCCTCGCCGTCGACCGGATGAGCGCGCCCTACGTCGAAGGCGCGTCGATCGACTTCGTCGACACGATCGAGAAGCAGGGCTTCACGATCGACAACCCGAACGCCACCGGCTCCTGCGCCTGCGGCGATTCGTTCAACTGACGCAGGTCCCGTAGTGCGGCCCCGGCGCGATCTCGCGTCGGGGTCGCACTGCTGTCCGGTGGGTGCGGGTAGCGTGAGATCGATCCCAGTCCTCCGCTGAAAGGCCCAGCCACGTGACCATCGCCGTGACCGGTTCCATCGCCACCGACCACCTCATGCGTTTCCCCGGACGCTTCGCCGAGCAGCTCGTCGCAGACCAGCTCAGCCACATCTCGCTCAGCTTCCTGGTCGACGACCTGGTGGTCCGCCGTGGCGGTGTGGGCGGCAACATCGCCTACGCGATGGGCGTGCTCGGCGGGGCACCGGTGCTCGTCGGAGCGGTGGGCGCCGACTTCGCCGAGTACCGCGCGTGGCTCGAGGGCAACGGCGTCGACTGCAGCCCCGTGCACGTGTCGCAGACCGCGCACACCGCGCGTTTCGTGTGCACGACCGACGAGGCGATGGCCCAGATCGCGTCGTTCTATCCGGGCGCGATGTCCGAGGCGCGGGACATCTCCCTCGCCGGGGTGACCGGGACGCACGGTGTCGACCTGGTCCTGATCGGCGCCAACGACCCGGAGGCGATGGCCCGGCACACCGACGAATGCCGACAGCTCGGCGTGCCGTTCGCGGCCGACCCGTCTCAGCAACTCGCCCGCCTCAGCGGTGAGGAGGCTGCCCGGCTGATCGACGGCGCCGCCTACCTGTTCACCAACGAATACGAGTGGGGACTCCTGCAGCAGAAGACCGGCCTGACGGAGGAGCAGATCCGCGCCATGGTCGGGTTGCGGGTCACCACGCTCGGCGGTAACGGTGTCGAGATCGTCGAACGGGACGGCCGCCGGACGCACGTGGGCGTCGTGCCCGAGCGGGCCAAGGTGGACCCCACCGGCGTCGGCGACGCGTTCCGGGCGGGGTTCCTGCTGGGACACCGGGCGGGCCTCACCCTCGAACGCGCCGCCCAGCTCGGCTCGCTCGTCGCGGTTCTGGTGCTCGAGACGACCGGCACCCAGGAATGGACCTTCGACCGCCCCGACGCGGTCAAGCGGCTGACGGTCGCGTACGGGCAGGCGGCCGCGGACGAGATCGCCGCAATCCTGCCGTGACCGGCCGGTGTGCCTTTTGGGCGGTCCCCACCGCCCAAAAGGCACACCGGCCGCGGAGCGGCCCTACACCTCGACGGGGTACGCCGGCTCCTGGATCTCCGGCACGATGCGCTGCTCGACGAAGATGCCGTGCCAGATCATGAACACCAGCACCGTCCACAGCCGTCGGCTGTGATCGGTCCGGCCCTCGCGGTGCTCGTCGAGCATCCGGGCCACGGCCGCCTTGTCCAGCAGGTGCTCGGTGCCCGACTCGGCGATCACGTCGCGTGCCCAGTCGAACAGTTCGGGTCCGCGCAGCCAGTGCCGCAGCGGCACGGGGAAGCCGAGCTTCGCGCGGTGCAGCACGTGCGGCGGGACGATGCCCTCGAGGGCTCGTCGCAGCGCGTACTTGGTGGTGTTCTTCGTGATCTTCTGATCCAGCGGCACCTGTGAGGCGACGCGGAAGACCTCCGGGTCGAGGAACGGCACGCGCAGCTCCAGCGAATTCGCCATCGTCATCTTGTCGGCCTTGACGAGGATGTCGCCGCGCAGCCAGGTGAACAGGTCGAGATGCTGCATCCGCGCGACAGGATCCCACCCGGCCGAGCGGGCGTAGATCGGCGCGGTGACGTCCTGGTGCGTCCACTCCGGACGGAAGTCGCGCAGCACGGCCCGCAGCTGCGCGTCGTTGAAGCTGCGGGCGTTGCCGTAGTACCGCTCCTCGAGCGTCATCGACCCGCGATGGAGCAGGCTCTTCCCGCGGGTGCCCTCGGGGATGCGCTCCGACAACTTGCCGGCCGCACGCCGCATCGGCTTCGGCAGGTACTCGAACGGCTTCAGCGACAGCGGCTCGCGGTAGATGGTGTAGCCGCCGAACAACTCGTCGGCGCCTTCCCCGGACAGCACCACCTTCACGTGCTTGCGCGCTTCCTTGGCGACAAACCACAGGGGCACCAGCGCGGGATCGGCGACGGGGTCGTCCAGGTACCACACGATCTCGGGGATCGCGGCGGCGAACTCGGCGGGGGAGACGACCTTGACGACGTGGCGCGCGCCGATCGCGGCGGCGGACTCGGCGGCCACGTCGACCTCCGAGTAGCCTTCGCGCTCGAACCCGGTGGTGAAGGTGATCAGATTCGGGTTGTGCCGCATCGCGAGAGCCGCGACGGCCGTGGAGTCGATACCGCCGGACAGGAACGATCCCACCGTCACGTCGGCGCGCATGTGCTTGGCGACGGAGTCCTCGAGCGCCTCCGCGATCTCCCGGTACCGGTCGTCCTCGCGACCCGCGGCGAAGGGACGGACGGGGAACGTCGGCTCGAAGTACCGGGTGATCTCGGGGCGGCCCCCCGGACGCACCCGGGCGAAGCACCCGGACTCGAGCCGCCGGATCTCCGCGTGCAGGGTCTCGGGTTCGGGCACGTACTGCAACACCGTGTAGTGCTCGACGGCGCGGGGATCGAGTCCGGTGCCGATCCCGATCACCTCGGCCAACTCGAGCAGGCTCTTCTTCTCGCTGCCGAACGCGGTGCCACCCGTGCCCGTGGCCAGGAACAGCGGCTTGATCCCGAACGGATCGCGGGCGAGGAACAGCTCGCGCGTCTCGGTGTCCCAGACTGCGAACGCGAACATGCCGCGAAGTCGTCGCACCGCGTCGGCACCCCAGTGGTGGAACGCGGCGACGATCGTCTCGCTGTCGCCCTCGGTGGCGAACTGTGTCCCGTACTTCTCGGTCAGCTCGGCACGCAGCTCCAGATAGTTGTAGATCTCACCGTTGAAGGTCAGGGCATAGCGCTCCGGAGACTCCGGCGGGCCCCAACGCAGCGGCTGGTGCGAGTGCGCGATGTCGATGATCGACAGCCGATTGAAGCCGTAGACCAGGTCACCGTCGTGCCAGGTGCCGTGCTCGTCGGGTCCGCGGTGGCGCAGGCAGTGCATCGCGGAGTCGACCTTGGCGACGGCGTCGTCGCTGGTGCCGTCAGTGGTCAGTAACCCGAGCAGTCCGCACACGGCGTCCGATACCTCATTCCGGTTGGGATGGATTCGGCCCCCGGGAATGTTGCCGCGGCAGGGACCGACGGTCTGCATGGCAGTATGCCGCAGCCCGGGGGTTGCGGCAGCCGGCGGCCGGTGTCGACCCTGTCGTGAGCAGCGGGCACGCAACGACGCGACACGTTGTGTGCGCCCCGGGGATGGATCGCAGCCGGGTTTGGTCTACGCTGCGTAGTAATTGGGTCTGCCCTCCGGGTGTGCCCTAGTGGAATTGCGGCGATCAGGAAGGCGTGAACGTGGCGCAAGGTCGGATCCTTCGGCGGTTCGGGCTGGCAGCATCTCTCGGTATTGCAGCCCTGCTGCTGACGGGATGCAGCAGCGAGGAAGTCCTGCGTTTCGGCTGGCCGGAGGGGATTACCCCGCAGGCCGAGCGTATGCGTGAGCTGTGGACGTGGTCGGTCGTCGCCGCCCTCGTCATGGGTGTGCTGGTGTGGGGCCTGACCTTCTGGGTGGTCATCTTCCACCGCAAGAAGAAGGACTCGCCGGAGTTCCCGCGGCAGACGGCGTACAACGTGCCGCTCGAGCTGCTGTACACGGCTGTGCCGTTCGTCATCATCGCGGTGCTGTTCTACTTCACCGTGGTGGTGCAGAACTACGTCCTCGAGAAGGAGGACAACCCGAACGTCGTGGTCGACGTCACGGCGTTCCAGTGGAACTGGAAGTTCGGCTACCGCACGATCGATCTCGGTGAGGGCACGGCGCGCTACGAGGGCACCGACGAGATCGCCCAGGCCGCGGTCGCCGGTGACGGCGAGGAGCATGCCGGCGGCGAGCACGAGGTGCCGGCACCGATCCACGGTCAGGAGGCCGAGGACCTGTCGTACCTGCACTACAACAAGATCGAGACCGTCGGCACCAGCAACGAGATCCCGGTCCTCGTCCTGCCGACCGACCGCCGGATCGAGTTCGTGCTCGCCTCCTCCGACGTGATCCACTCCTTCTGGGTGCCGGAGTTCCTGTTCAAGCGGGACGTCAATCCGAACCCGCTGAACAACAGCTCCGATCCCGTCTTCCAGATCTCCGAGATCCAGGAGGAAGGCGCGTTCGTCGGCCGCTGCGCCGAGATGTGCGGCACCTACCACGCAATGATGAACTTCGAGGTCCGCGCGGTGAGCCCGGAGCGGTTCGCGGAGTACATCGAGCTCCGCAAGCCCGTAGAGGACGGCGGTCAGGGCCTGACCAACGCGCAGGCGCTCGAGCGTATCGGCGAGTCCCCGGTCGCGACGTCCACCACCCCGTTCAAGACCGACCGCACCGACCGGGCGGCCAGCGGCGTCGTCACCGCGGGCAACTGACCGGTAACCCTCCGACCAAGGACAAGCTGATATGAAGATCGAAGCCAAGCTCTTCGAAGTCGTGACGGTGTTCTTCGTGCTCGTCGCCATCGTCTACGGAGTGTTCACCGGACTGTCCCGCACGGGCATCGAGTGGGCCGGCCTCACGGCGATCGTGCTCTCGGCGGGCCTGACCCTGATCGTCGGCACCTACTTCCGCTTCGTGGCCCGTCGCCTCGACACCCGCCCGGAGGACTACGAGGAGGCCGAGATCAGCGACGGCGCAGGCGACCTGGGCTTCTTCAGCGCGGGGAGCTACTGGCCGATCCTGCTGGCGGGGGCGGCCGCCTTCGCCGCCATCGCGCTGGCCTTCTTCCAGCCGTGGCTGATCGTCCTCGCCGTGGTGCTGATCCTGGCTGCGGCGGCCGGCCTGGTGTTCGAGTACCACGTCGGACCCGAGAAGCACTGAGCGCACGCAGAAGCACGACGCCCGCGGGGCGGCCTCATCGTGAGGCCGCCCCGCGGGCTTCTGCGTCTCCGGGAGCACCGTGCTGCGGACGACGGTCGGGGGTCACCGTGGCGACCGGCCCGAGGCGAGGTCGCGGGGCACGGGACCGACACCGGCATGCCGGCCCGGCAGAGTCGCGGCGTGCAGCTGTCCCGGTCCGCGGCCCCGGCGAGCTGCCAGAGCGTCCGCGACCACCCCGGTGACGAAGGCGTACACCGCCTTGTGCAGGACGTCGACCACCAGTTCCGAGCGTGGCCACGTCTGTGGCGGGGCACCGACCCCGGTGGCATTCTCCAGGATCTGATCGTTGGTCAGCCGCAGAACCGTGAACTTCGCGGACGCCCACGGCCCTCGTAACCCCACCTCCGACATCACCGACCGCACTATTCTCAGCACGGCACCCTGCCCGTAGTGCACGGCCCGGTTGTCGAGCTGCTGCCGTACGACCTCGCCTGGAACGGTTTCGCCCTGGTGCTCCTCGTCGTGGGCGCGGTCCTGCTGGTGCGGGCAGTCCGTGCGGACCACCGGTAGGCGGCGACGGCATGCACGACCACTCGATGCTCGCCCCGGGCAGTCCGGGGCTGCTGCACCTGCTCGTGGTCGTCGTCGCCGCGGCAATCGCCGGTACCTACCTTGCCGCGTCGAGCCGTCTTCGGCGGCGCGGCGACGTCTGGTCGCGGGCACGGGATGCGTCCTTCGTCGCCGGGTGTGCGATCGTCGCTGCGGCGACCGTGCCCCTGCCGGTGCCGGCTTTCACCGGCCACATGGGTGTCCACTTGGGGGTGGGGATGGTGGGCCCGGTGCTGCTCGTGCTCGCACGCCCCGTCACGCTCGCCTTGCGAGCGGTGCAGTCGGGTCCCGCGCGACGGGCGCTGGTGTCGGTAGCGCACTCGGGGCCCGTCGCGGTGCTCACAGCTCCGCCGGTCGCGGCCGTTCTCGATCTGGGTGGGCTGTGGCTGCTGTATCGCACCGGCCTGTTCGCGGTCATGCACCATAGTCCGCTGCTCGGGGCGGTCGTCCATCTGCACGTGTTCGCGGCCGGGGTGCTGTTCGCCTACGCGATCTGCCAGGTGGACCCCGTCCGGCACCGCTACGGTCTCGGATCGCGGGCAGCGGTCCTGTTCCTCGCCGGGACGGCACACGCGATCCTGGCCAAGAGCCTCTACGCGTCCCCACCGCCCGGTCACGAGGTCGCCACGTCGGATCTGCAGGCCGGTGCGTTGGTGATGTACTACGGCGGTGACCTCGTCGAGGTGGCGCTCGCCGTCGTGCTGGCCGTGGAGTGGTACCGCCGTACCGGCCGGGACCGGGCCCGGAGCGTCCGCCGGGACGCAGCCGAGGGCCCCCACGCTCCTCCTCGGACCGGTGTCGGCGCGACGCCGCGTGGGCACCGGAGTGCCGACACACCCGGACGGTAGCGGGCGGTCGCCCCGGGCGTCTGCCGAGGTGGGGGAGCGGTCGGATGCGCGCACGCGGCTCGGAGGGGTGCGGGATGCCCGCGAACGGCAGAGGCCCCGAACCGCGTGCGGTTCGGGGCCTCCGGCTTCGGACGGGCGTCAGTGCGTCCGGCCGTCACCGTCCGTCGGCGTGCCGTGGACGCGTTCCTGGTACTCGCTCAGGATGGCACGCTGCTCGACCTCGGCCTCGTGGTGCGCGGCCTCGAGGGCGGTCGCCTCCTCGGCCGGGTCCGCGCTCCACCAGCTGCCCGCGCCGGGCTTGCCGGCGGTGCCGAGCTTGTTCATGCGCTTGGGCACCGGAGCGCCCTGGTACTCGAGCGGGATCGGATGGCCGTGCTCGTCCACCGGGCCGAGCGGCTGGTGGATCTCGATGTACTCGCCGTGCGGCAGGCGACGGACGATGCCCGTCTCGATGCCGTGCTCGAGCACCTGACGGTCGCTGCGCTGCAGGCCCAGGCAGAACCGGTAGGTCAGGTAGTAGGCGAGCGGCGGGCCGAGCAGGATGCCGATGCGGCCGATCCACGTCATCGCGTTCAACGAGATGTCGAACTTGTAGGCGATGATGTCGTTGATGCACATGATGGTCGCGATGGCGTAGAAGGTCAGGGCCATCGCGCCGATCGCGGTCCGGACCGGGACGTCCCGCGGACGCTGCAGCAGGTTGTGGTGCGCGTCGTCCTTGGTGAACTTCTTCTCGATCCACGGGTAGGCGATCAGCACCGCGAAGACCAGGCCCATGATCACCGCGATCCAGAACACCGCGGGGATCGTGTACCGGCCGAACAGGTAGATCTCCCAGGCCGGCCAGATCCGGGCCAGGCCGTCCGTCCACATCATGTAGATGTCGGGCTGCGAGCCGGCGGACACCTGCGACGGGTTGTACGGGCCGATGTTCCAGACCGGGTTGATCTGGAGCAGACCGCTCATCAGGGCCAGCACCGCGAAGGTGATGGCGAAGAACGCGCCGGACTTGACGGCGAACACCGGCAGGATCCGGACGCCCACGACGTTCTGCTCGGTACGGCCGGGGCCGGGGAACTGCGTGTGCTTCTGGTACCAGACGAGCGCGAGGTGGGCTGCGATCAGGGCGAGAATGATGCCCGGAAGCAGCAGGACGTGCGCGACGTACAGGCGCGGGATGATGAGCATGCCCGGGAAGTCGCCGCCGAAGATCAGCCAGTGCATCCACGTGCCGATCACCGGGATGCTGATGGTGATGCCGGACAGGGCGGCGCGAAGACCGGTGCCGGAGAGCAGGTCGTCGGGCAGCGAGTAGCCGAAGAAGCCCTCGAACATCGCGAGGATCAGCAGCAGCGAGCCGATCACCCAGTTCGCTTCGCGCGGACGGCGGAACGCACCGGTGAAGAACACGCGCAGCAGGTGCACGATGATCGACGCGGCGAACATCAGCGCAGCCCAGTGGTGGATCTGCCGGACGAACAGACCGCCGCGCACCTCGAACGAGATGTCCAGGGTCGTCTCGTACGCGCGCGACATCGTGACGCCGCGCAGCGGGGTGTAGGCGCCGTCGTAGACGACGTGCGCGAGGGACGGATCGAAGAACAGCGTCAGGTACACGCCCGAGATCAGCAGGATCACGAAGCTGTACAGCGCGATCTCACCCAGGAGGAAGGACCAGTGGGTGGGGAACACCTTGTTGATCTGACGCCGCAACCCGGCCGCCGGGTGATAGCGCGAGTCGATGTTCTCCGCCGCGTGGGCGGCGCGGGACGGTGTTGCAGTACTCACGGGCGACGCTCCCAAAATGCCGGACCGAGAGCCTCGATGAAGTCGCCGCCGGCGACGAGGAAGCCCTCTTCGTTCACTGTAATAGGCAACTGCGGCAGTGCGCGAGCAGCAGGACCGAACAGGGGCTTGCCGTACTCCAGAGCATTGAACTGCGACTGGTGGCAGGGGCACAGGATGCGGTTGGTCTGCTGTTCGTACAGCGAGGTCGGGCAGCCCAGGTGGGTGCAGATCTTCGAGTAGGCGAAGTAGTCGCCGTAGTTGAAGCTCTCCTGGCCCTTGCGCTTGATCACCTTCGCGGTGTCCTCGGTGCGCAGGCGGATCAGCATGACGGCGTTGCGGATGCCGCGCAGGCCCTCGAGGAGGGCGTGCTCGTCACCGCGGTCGGACTCGCGGAACGGGAACACGGTCTCCATGCCGCCGGCGTCGAGGTCCTCCGGGCGGACCAGGACGATGTCGTTCACGCGCCCGGTGTCGCGGCGCAGGTAGATCGTCTCGCCCGGGTACCGGGGGGTCCAGCCCGAGACCCACAGCGGGGAGTCGTCGCCTTCGGCCCAGGGGTTCTTGATCAGGCCGCCGAGCGGCATGATCAGGCCGAGGCCGAGGGCACCGCCACCGAACAGCGCCGTGCGCTTGATCAGCTTGCGGCGCGGCAGCGTGGAGGTGTCCAGCGAGTCGGAGAGCTCGGCGACGATCGTGCGCCGGTCGACCTCCGAGGAGACACCGTCGTGCCGATCCTGGATCGACACCTCCTCCGGAATGAACTTCTTGGTGAACTGCACCGCACCGACGCCGACGCCGAGGATGGCCAGACCCAGGGTCAGGCCCAGCAGCGGCGTGTACAGGTTGTACAGCGCGTAGTTGTCCTCCCCGGGGCCCTGGTACTCCCACGGCCAGAAGATGAACACCGCGATGAACGCGAGGGCCGACACGCCCGCCAGCCCGAACCAGAAGGCGACGTTGCGTTCCGCGCGCTTCTCGGCGCGGGTGCCGCCGACGGGCCAGCGATCCTTGCGGAACGCCACGTCCACACCGTCGAGGTTGGTGCCGAGCGCGACGAGATCGTCGCGGCTCATCTGATCGAGATTCTCGATCGTGTGCTTGTTCGGCGTTTCGCCGCCACTCATGACCTTGCTCCGATCCACAGTGCCGCACCCACGACGGCGACGATCCCGACCACCCACATCGTCGGGCCCTCGGAGGCGGGGCCGAAGCCGCCCAGGCCGTATCCGCCGGGGCTCTGCGTCTCGCTGGACGCCTTGACGTAGGCGATGATGTCCTGCTTCTCCTCCAGCGTGAGCTGACGATCGGAGAACTTGGGCATGTTCTGCGGACCGGTCAGCATCGCGGTGTAGATCTGCTGCTCGTTCGCCGGGTCGAGGACGGGCGCGAACTTGCCGGACGACAGTGCGCCACCCCGGCCGGTGAAGTTGTGGCACGAGGCGCAGTTCTGGCGGAACAGTTCGCTGCCGCGCGCGACGTCGTCGCCGCGCAGCGAGGACTGCGCGATCTCACCGTTCTCGTCGCGGATGAGCGTGGGGCCGCCACCGTTGGCCTGGATGTAGGCGCCGAGGGCGTCCGTCTGGGCCGCGTCGAACTTCGGCGTCTTGCGCAGGGCCTGGGCCTCGTTGCGCATCATCGGCATGCGGCCGGTGGAGACCTGGAAGTACACGGCTGCCTCGCCGACACCGATCAGGCTCGGGCCGCGGTCCTGCACACCCTGCAGGTTGGCGCCGTGGCACGTGACGCAGGAGGTCTCGTAGAGCTGCTTGCCTTCGCGGATCAGTGCCGACTGATCCTCGTTCGCCGTCGCCACCTGCGGCGCGGGGGTCAGCGCGGAGGCGAGGAAGCCCGCGCTGAGCAGGCCGAGGGCGAGCACCAGCGCACCGGTGACGCGGCGGCGCAGCTTGCGCTGACGGCGGGACTTGGCGGACGCGGCCGCGGACTGACCGGGCATGTCACCCTCGGAAGCGAGAGGTGGGGATGAACTCATCTGTATCCCTTTGGTATGTCGGGACGGACTGGACGTCAGGGGGCTGCCTGGGCGTTCAGCTGGCTAACGGATGAAATAAATCGTGGCAAACAGCGCAATCCACACGATGTCGACGAAGTGCCAGTAATAGGAGACGACGATCGCTGCGGTGGCCTGCGCCGGCGTGAACTTGCTGACCCTCGTGCGTACGAGGAGGAACACGAAGGCGACGAGGCCGCCGATGACGTGGAGGCCGTGGAATCCGGTCGTGATGTAGAAGACCGACCCCCAGACCATGCTCGAGATCGTCACGCCTTCCGCGACCAGCTGGGTGTACTCGAAGCCCTGGCCGAGCACGAAGAACGTGCCCATGGCGAGGGTGATGAGGTACCACCGCCGGAGGCCGAACACGTCGCCGCGTTCGGCGGCGAACACGCCCATCTGGCAGGTGAAGGAGGAGGCGATCAGCACGAGGGTGACCGGCACCGCCAGCGCCAGATTGAGATGGACAGGCTCCGGCGGCCAGTTGCCGTCGGCCTGTGCCCGGGCCACGAAGTACATGGCGAAGAGCCCTGCGAAAAACATGAGCTCACTGGACAACCACACGATGGTGCCGACGCTGACCAGATTGGGCCGGTTCAGCGAGTGCACGCGCTGGGTGATTGCAGTTCCTGAAGTCCCTACTGCGCTCGTCACGTTCGCAAGTATGACTGGTCGTAGTAACTCTTGGGCACTCGGGGCTGAAATCGGCGCGTCTTTGCTGGTGACCGGCCTGTGAGTCCCCGATCCGGGGGGTCGTCGCGCCCCGTCGCCGAGCATGGGATCGTGGTGCGATGAGCAGTGGTGCAGGGGTGTGGAGCCGGGTCCGCCGGGTGTTCTCACGCAGGCGTCCGGAGCCGCTCGATCCGTCGCGGCCGGACCTGGTGGTGGTGGTCTCGTCCTTCGACGACGTCGAGGCCTGTTCGACCGCCCTCGAGCGGGGCTCGGCGTCGGAACCGGCCTGGTCCCCGGAAGCGGAAGCCGTGCTGCGCCATCACCTCGAACTGCCGGCCGATTCGGTGGATCAGGCGATCGCCCTCTGTGGACGGGACGGGTACGCCCCCGCACAGCCCGCGCGTCCCGCCGGGACCGGCCTCGAGGCCGTCCTGCTGCAGCGGGTGCAGGTGCTCGATGCGCTGCACTGTTCGCAGGAACGGTCGCGGATGGCCTCCCTCGCCCAGCGCCTGGGCGGCACCGCGCTGGGGTGGGACGCCCTGCAGCCGGCGACGGGCGCTGACTAAGCTCCTCCGTGCGCCGCCGACGACGGCGTCGGACAAAGGAGCGAGATGCGGCGAGGGCAGGTGCGATGAACGCTGGACGACAGGCGGATGCGGTGGCCCGGAGCTGGCCGGCGGTCCTCGGTGCGCTCACCGCCGGACGCGACCTCGCCCGGGCGGAGGCCCAGTGGGCGATGGACGAGATCATGTCCGACAACGCCACGGCCGCGCAGATCGCCGCGTTCGGCGTCGCGCTGAAGATGAAGGGCGAGACCCCCGAGGAACTGCTCGGCCTCGCCGACTCGATGCTCGCTCATGCGCGCCTGGTGCCGGTGGACGACGACGTCGTCGACATCGTGGGCACCGGAGGGGACCGGGCGAACACGGTCAACATCTCCACCATGGCGTCGCTGGTGGTGGCGGCGTGCGGGATCCGGGT
The DNA here is from genome assembly GCF_021441945.1 of Rhodococcus sp. DMF-1. Taxonomy (NCBI): domain Bacteria; kingdom Bacillati; phylum Actinomycetota; class Actinomycetes; order Mycobacteriales; family Nocardiaceae; genus Rhodococcus; species Rhodococcus sp. DMF-1. The sequence continues at coordinate 2,100,033 of NZ_CP090442.1, read as the reverse complement.
CGTCAAGCACGGCAACCGGGCGGCGTCGTCGAAGAGCGGCGGCGCGGACGTGCTCGAAGCGCTGGGCGTGCACATCGACCTCGGTCCCGAGGCCGTCGCGGAGTCGGTCGCCGAGGCCGGTATCGGCTTCTGTTTCGCACCCGTCTACCACCCGGCGCTCCGGTTCGCAGCCGCACCGCGCAAGCAGATCGGCATTCCCACGGTGTTCAACGTGCTCGGGCCGTTGACCAACCCGGCCCGGCCCCGCGCCGGCCTGATCGGATGCGCCTTCCCGGAGTTGATCGGCACGGTCGCCGGGGTCCTCGCCGAGCGGGGCAACTCGGCCCTCGTCGTGCGCGGCGACGACGGTCTCGACGAACTGACCACGTCCACGACGTCGACGGTGTACGTCGTCCGGGACGGCCACGTGAGCACCGTGAGCCTCGATCCCACCGACCTGGGCGTCGCCCGGGTGCCGCTCGAGGCGCTGCGCGGCGGCGACGCCACCGACAACGCCGTGATTGCGCGGGCGGTCCTCGCCGGGGAGCACGGCCCGGTGCGCGATGCGGTCCTGCTCAACGCCGCCGGGGCGATCGCCGCCTTCCGGGGGTTCGAGGGGTCGCTCGCCAGTGCCCTGGCGGCGGGGATGCAGACCGCAGCCGAGGCGCTGGACTCGGGCGCTGCGGCGGCTGTCCTCGCTCGCTGGGCCGAGGTGACCACCCGGCTCGCCGCCGGGTCGAGGTGACCACCCGGCTCGCCGCCGGGTCGAGGTGACCGCGGGGCGGACCGGGCATCCGTCCTATTCGCCGATCGAGAACCCGGCCTCGACATCGGCGCTCGAGTACGACTGGAAGGCGATGTGCGTCGCCGTCTTGGCCACGCCCTCGAGTTTGTTGATCCCGCGGGTGACGACCTCGGCGATCTCTTCGTGGTCCCGCACCCGCAGCAGCGCGATCAGGTCGATGTCGCCGGCGCAGGAGTACACCTTGTCGACACCGGCCAGATCCGCGACCGCCTGAGCGGTCTCCGGAATCCGGTGGGCGTCGGCGTGGATCAGGACGATGGCGTGGATCATGAGCTCTCCTCGGCTGCCGGGAACGCACGTGCGGGCGAGCACTCAGCGTAGGGGGTGCGCGACCGGGACCGGCTCGGCCCCGGCACGTGCCGTCCGGGCGAGTTCACCCCACTGCGCCCAGGCGCCGGCGCCGCGAAGCGGCTCGGACCAGCCCTGGGAGGTTCGGACGATGCGGACCCCGTCGTCGTGGAGCCAGCGGACCAGCAGGCCGAGTTCCTCGACGAGCGCGCCGCGCAACGGCGCCGTCGTCGGCCGCACCGTCTCGGCTGCCGCGACGATCGCGTCGACCACGGGCATCGGCGGGACGCCGCGCGGAGCGACTCCCGCCCCCGCGAGCCGGCCCGCCCGGATCACCGCGAACTCCCAGCCGCCCTCGACGCGCCGGCGGGCGGCGACCAGCTCGTCCACCGCCGCGAGCGCGGCCAGGCGCTGCGTCCGGCGCAGTGCGAGCACGGCGTCGGCCGTCCGGTCCCGCAACCGGGCCGCGCTCTCGAACAGTTCGGCAGCGCCGAGGTGTTCGACACGCCGGCGCATCCGATGCAGCGGCTCGTCGTCGTCGCCGCGAAGCAGGGCGCGGGCGAGATCCACCTGCTGCGCGTACTCGGCGGGTGTCTGCAGTCCGGCTACTGCGGCAGCGCAGGCTCCGACGGCGTCCGGCGGGCAGTGCTCGCCGTGGCGCTTCGTGCGGGGGATCCGGCGGGTGCAGGTCCGAAGGCGGCAGAACTCGGCGACGGTGGTGGCGACGGCGGCGGCGTCGGCCCGCGACGAGAACGGGCCGACGGCGTCGACGGTGGGGCCGCCGACCGGATGCGGGGGAGCCGCGACGGGTGTCCGCACGACGGACAGCCGGGGGAACGCCTCGTCGGTGAGGGTGATCCACCAGCCCCGGGCGGGGAACTTGGAGCGGCGGTTGTAGGGCGGGGCGTGCGCGGCGAGCAGCCTCAACTCCCGCACCCCCGCCTCGAGGGCATGGGCGCATTCCACGTGGTCGATCCGGGTGGCGAGCGCCACCATCTCCCTCAGCCGGGGCCGGGTCTCGGAACCGGTGAAGTAGTTGCGCACGCGGCGGCGCAGGTCGACGGCCGTACCGATGTACAGCACCTCGTCGGAGGGCCCGCGGAACAGGTACACACCGGGCCGTCGCGGCAGGTGTGCCGCGAGGGACCGCTTGGCGCGTTGCTCCGCGGTGACCGCCGGCAGATAGTCCCGCAGTTCGGTGAGGCTGTGGACGCCCTGGTTCCCGACGCGCTCGATGAGCGCGTGCAGGACGTCGACGGTGGCGCGGGCATCGTCGAGAGCACGGTGCGTGGGCGTGGTGGACACACGGAACAATTCGGCCAGCGCCGACAGTCGCACGGACGGGGCCTCGTCCCGGCCGAGCACGCGGCGGGCGAGCTTGACCGTGCACAGCACCGTGAACCGGGGCCACGCGACCTCGGCGCGGGACGCTGCGGCCCGCAGGAACCCGACGTCGAAGCCCGCGTTGTGCGCGACGAGCACGGCCCCGGCGGCGAACTCGAGGAACGAGGGCAGAACCTGCTCGATCCGGGGCGCGGAACGCACCATGGCGGTCGTGATGCCGGTGAGCTGGACGATGTTCGGCGGGATCGAACGGCCCGGGTCGACGAGCGTGGCGAACTCGCCGAGAACCTCGCCGCCACGGATCTTGACCGCGCCGATTTCCGTGATGGCGTCGTCCGTGGAACTGCCGCCGGTGGTCTCGAGGTCGACGACGACGAACAACGTCTCCCGCAACGGCGTGTCCAGTTCGTCGAACCCGAGCTGCACCCCGACGGCGGGATCGGGTCGGCGGGGCACGGTCACGTCGTCAGGGTAGGAGTCGGGTCCGACACCGCGGGGAGGGGGATCCGGCACGCCGGCAGAGGGATCCGACACCGCCGGGTGGGGGAAGAGAGGGGTCGGACGCCCGGAGTCGGCTCGACGAGACGAGGATCACATCGCCGATCGCCCGGGCGGGTGTGGGCGGCGCGCCGACGGGGTAACGACTCGGGTGGTGCGGTGGGACGTGTCGCCGCGGTGGGCGGTGTCGCGGGCGTCCTCGCCGCCGCGATCGCCCGCGAGACCTGCGGCGACGTGGCAGCGGGCCGGTGGTCGGCGCGGGACGTGCCGGAGGTGGCCGCCGTGCCGTCGTCCCTCGAACCGACCGTTACGTTTCCGTGATCGAACGGCCGGAGCCGTCCGGCCCGAATCGGGCATATCCGTCAATCCGCGGCGCGTACGGCGCGGGCGGTCGACATCCTCCGATGCGATTTCGTAATCTTTTCGAGACCAAGCGGTGAGGATGTCGAACCACCAGAGGGGAGACGCCGCTCGGTCACCGCCTAATCGGCGCATCCGCAACGGGTGCCCGAGCCGGGGACCCACGTTGTCCTCTGGGGTGAATCCCTCCGACCGCACCCGCGGAACGGGGGGTAGGGCTGATCTTCCCAGCCCGAACCCGTCAGCTAACTCGGTCGGCGGACGAACGGAAGAAATGGAGCAAACCCCTCGTGGCGTCTCAGATTTCCAAGCGCACCGTCCGGCGCGCTGTCGTTGCCGGTGCCCTCGCTCTCGGTGCGGTCACCGTCTCTGCCGGACCCGCACTCGCCGAGCCGGTCACCATCCCCGGCGTCGGCTCGTTCGACCTGCCGGCCGGCGTGACCCTCCCGCCGGAGGTCGCCAACCTCGTCCCGCCGGCCCCGCAGGGTGCCGCACCGGCTCCGGCCGCGCCCTTCAGTGCGCCGGTCACCTCGGTCGCCCAGCGCGCCGTGGACGCAGCCCACAGCAAGCTCGGCGCCCCCTACGTCTACGGCGCCGCCGGTCCGAATGCCTTCGACTGCTCCGGCCTGGTGCAGTGGGCCTACAAGCAGGCCGGTCTGAACCTGCCGCGCACGAGCTACGACCAGGCCGCCGCCGGCCGGGCCGTGGACGTCTCCGCGCTGCAGCCCGGCGACGTCGTGTCGTTCTACGGCGGTAGCCACTCCGGCATCTACATCGGCAACGGCAACGTCATCCACGCGTCGACCTCGGGTCAGCCCGTGAAGATCGCGCCGATGAACTCGATGCCGGTCGACGGGGCCCGCCGCTACTGAGCGACGACTCCACGACTGTCACGCACTGCAGCGGGGCGGACCGGTCGACGCCGGTCCGCCCCCGCTGACGCTCCGGACGGGCACTACCGGCGCAGGGTGAGCTACCGGCGGGTAGACACGAACCGGAGCGCTTCCGTAACCTGATCGAGATTTTTCGGGTAACGGGTGCGCAACGTCGAACGAAAGGACCTGGTCCCGTGGTGGTGGACAGGACGAAACGGTCGCTTCGGGCGCTGATGATCGGGGTGCTCCTCGCGGTGTTCTCGGTGGCCGTCCCGGCCGGTGCCGATCCGGTGGGGGAGAGCCCCACCGCCGCACTGGAACGGCTGGCCGAGTTGTCGCGCAAGTCCGAGCAGACCACCGAGGCGCTGCACAACGCCGGAATCGACCTCGACGCGAAGGTCGAGGCCCAGCGGGCCGCCGAGGCAGCTCTGGCGCGCGATCGCGAGGCGCTGGCCGCCGCGGAAGCGGAACTGGCCGTCTTCCGGCCCACCGTGGACAAGCTCGCCGTCGCCAACTATCGCGGTGCCCGCACCAACCGGCTGTTCGCCCTGATGGTCAGCGATTCGCCCCAGCAGCTGCTCGACCAGATGTCGGCGCTCGACGTCATCGCCCACCAGACCGCCGACCAGGTCGCGGGATTCCGCACCGCGTCGGCCGCGGCCGCGGAGGCTGCGCTCGCATCCGAGCGTTCGGCCGACGAGGCCCGCGCCGCCGCCGAGCAGGCCCAGGTCGTGCGGGACGAGCTGCAACGGCAGCAGAGCGAACTCGAGGCCCGGATCGACGAGGTGCTCGCGGCCTTTGCCGACCTGAGCGCCGAGGAGAAGGCCACCCTGGCCGGCGCCCCCTTCCCCCCGGGATTCGATGCCGAGAAGATCCTGTCGAGTCTGGCCCCCGGCAGCGGCAGCGGCGCCCTGCAGGCCGGCATGACCCGGATCGGCAGCCCGTACAGCTGGGGTGCCACCGGCCCGTCCGAGTTCGACTGCTCCGGCCTGGTGGTGTGGGCCTACAAGCAGATCGGCAAGAACCTGCCGCGGTCGAGCCAGGCCCAGGCGCAGGGGGGCACCCCCGTCCCGCGGGATCAGCTCCAACCCGGCGACGTCGTGACGTTCTACGACGACGCCTCGCATGTGGGGCTGTACGCGGGCAACGGCAACGTCCTGCACGCCTCCACCTACGGCGTGCCGGTCAAGGTTGCCCCGATGGACAGGATGCCGTTCCACAACGCCCGCCGGTACTGACGTCCGTCGCGCCCACCCCCGCGGCGCGGTCGTGGGCGCGACCTACACTGGCCGCCGTGCCCGCGCCCTACTCGTCGCCCCGTCCCCCTGGCAGTCGCCGGTGGGAACGGCTCGGTGTCGCCGGACTGGTCGTCGCGGTCGTGGCCGTCGGTCTCTCGCTCGCGTTCACGCCCGACGACGGCCCGGCCGAACCGGCGTCGCACCGCGCTGTGCAGGGACTGCTCGATGCATGGTCCCGGGCCGTGCGCACCGCCGACCGGGCGGTGCTCGCCACCGTCGTGGATCCCCGCGCCCGCCCGGGTCTGCTCGAGGCGGAGGTGCGCCGCGCCGAAGCCCTGGCCGCGTTGCCGCTGGCGGACTTCGCCTACGAGCTCGGACCGGACCTCGGGACCGACGTCACCGGCGACCTGGTGGCCCGGCTCGGCGCCGACGAGGCCCGTGCCCTCACCGTCCTGCTGCGCTACGCCGTCGAAGGGATCGACGACGAACCCACGCGCAAGCCCGTGACGGTGGTCCTCGCCCGCCGGGGAGAGCGGTGGCACCTCGTCGACGACCGCCCGCTGCCGGGTACGGACACCACTACCTGGCGGGGGCCGTGGGACTTCGGCCCACTCGAGGTCCGGGCAGTGGAGACCGGGGCCGGGAACCGGTCCCTCGTCGTGGGCCACCCCGAGCACTCGTCCCTCGTCGCCGACATCGCCGCCGAACTCGCCTCCGCCGTCGAGGCCGTGGACGCCGTGTGGGGAACCGGATGGCCCCGCCGCGCCCTCGTGCTCGTCACCGCCTCGCACGACGAGTTCACCGCGCAGGTCGGCAGCCGCTACAACGGCGCGGACATCGCTGCCGTCGCGGTCTCCGACGTCGTCGACCACGAGCGGGGCCGGGCCACCGGTCAACGCATCGTCTTCAGTCCCGCCGCCGAGCAGCGGCTGGACGAGGCGGGGCTGCGGGCGATCCTGCGCCACGAACTCACCCATGTCGCGGCGCGCACCGACACCGTGGACGGGTCGCCGCTGTGGATTCTCGAGGGCTATGCCGACTACGTGGGCTACCGCGGTGCCGGCGGCGACCTCGCCGCGATCGCGCCCACCCTCGCCGCGGTCGTCGCCGAGCGCGGGGCGCCGAGCACGCTGCCCGCGGACGCCGAGTTCGCCGGCGACGGCGCGCGCCTGGCGTACGAGAGCGCGTGGTCGATCGCGGCGTTCGTCGCCGAGGAGTTCGGCAGCGAGCGGCTCACCGCCCTGTACCGGCGGCTGTCCGCCGGGCCTGCCGGCACCCGGGAGCTCGACGCCGCCCTCGGCGACGTGCTCGGTGTGGACGCGGATCAGCTCGTCGACCGATGGGGGAGCCGGCTCGAGAGGCAGGTGCCGGCTCCCGTTGGCTGACCCGCCGTCCGGACCCACCGCGGCACCGCCTACGGTGAGCGCATGCCCCGAACGCTGCTGGTCACCAACGACTTTCCGCCTCGGCCCGGGGGGATCCAGTCCTACCTGCAGGCGTTCGCGGCCCAGGTGCCGCCCGACGACCTGGTCGTCTACGCCCCGCGATGGCGAGGGGACAGTCACGTGAAGTTCGACGCCCGGCAACCCTTCGAGGTCGTCCGCCACCCCACGACCCTGATGTTGCCGACCCCCGCCGTGGCCCGGCGGGCGGCCCGGCTGATGACCGATCGCGGCTGCGAGACCGTGTGGTTCGGCGCTGCGGCGCCGCTGGCCCTGCTCGCTCCCGGGTTGCGTCGCGCCGGCGCCCGCCGGATCGTGGCCAGCACCCACGGGCACGAGGTCGGCTGGTCGATGGTGCCCGCCGGACGGCGGGCGCTGCGCCGCATCGGCAACACCACCGACGCCGTCACCTACGTCAGCCGGTACACCCGCGGTCGATTCGCCTCGGCGTTCGGGCCCGGCGCAGGTCTCGAGCACCTGCCGTCCGGCGTGGACACCGAGGTGTTCCGGCCGGATCCAGCGGCGCGCGCGGACCTGCGCGCCCGGTACGGGCTCGGGGACCGCCCCACCGTGCTGTGCCTGTCCCGGCTCGTGCCGCGCAAGGGCCAGGACATGCTCATCCGTGCACTGCCCGAGGTCCGGCGCCGTGTCGACGGGGCGGTGCTCGTGATCGTCGGCGGGGGCCCGTACCACGACCGTCTCCGCAGGCTGGCCCGCACGGTCGGGGTCGAGGACCACATCGTGATCACCGGAGGAGTGCCGGCCGCCGAGCTCGCCGCCCACCACACCCTCGCGGACGTGTTCGCGATGCCGTGCCGTACGCGCGGCGCCGGTCTCGACGTCGAGGGTCTCGGAATCGTCTATCTCGAGGCCTCCGCCACCGGGGTGCCCGTGGTGGCGGGCCGCTCCGGTGGCGCGCCCGAAACAGTGCGGGAAGGAGAGACCGGTGTCGTCGTCGACGGCACGTCGGTCGCGGCGGTGGCGGCCGCCGTCGCCGACCTGCTCGCCGACCGCGACCGCGCGGCGGCGATGGGCGCGGCGGGCCGCGCCTGGGTGGGCGCCGAATGGCGGTGGGACGTGCTCGGCGAGAAGCTGCGGCGTCTGCTGGCCTGACGTGCCGACCGTCCGGCCCCGACCCCATGCAACCCCCTGGACGAGCCGGGACCGGCCATGTGTGAAGCTGTCCCCGTGAGCAGCATTCAGGTGGCCGATCAGGCCTTCATCGCCGCGGCGCCGAGGCGGATCGCGGCCGAGATCGCCCAGCCCCACCGCTGGCGTTCGTGGTGGCCCGACCTGGACCTCACGGTCCGAGAGGACCGAGCCGAGAAGGGCATCCGATGGTCGGTCGGCGGGGCGCTGACCGGCACGATGGAGGTCTGGCTCGAGCCGATGCTCGACGGCGCGATCGTGCACTACTTCCTGCACTGCGAACCGGCCGGGATGCCGCCGGAGAAGGCGGGGGGGTGGGATCTCGCCGCCATGAATCACCGGCGCCGCGTCGCCGGCAAGGTCATGACGTTCGACGTCAAGCGGCGGCTCGACGCCGGGCGCGCCGCCGGCGAACCTCCACAGGACCCCCGCCCCTGACCGACGGGGCCGTACCTGCAGGCGACGAGCCCGCACCGGAACTACTACGGTGTGATAGACAGCGGTTCCCGCGTGTGCCGATCCGGTAGGACGAGGGGACAGACGGAAAGGAAGCGTTCGTCGCATGGCCGAGAAGACCAAGCGGTCGATCACCATCGATGCTCCGTCGGATCGGGTGATGGCCGTGATCGCCGATTTCGACGCGTACCCGGCCTGGGTCTCGGCAGCGAAATCCGTGGAAGTGCTCGCCGTCGAGTCCGGAGGCCGCGCCGAACGGGTCCGGTTCGTGCTCGACGCAGGCGTGGTGCGCGACACGTACGAGCTGGTCTACGAGTGGGCTTCCGACGGCCGGTCGGTCAGCTGGGAGCTCGTCGCCGGGGAGATCCAGAAGGCCCAGTTCGGTTCCTACATCCTCACCGAAGCGCCGGAGGGCGGCACCACCGTGTACTACGAGCTGACGGTGGACCTGACCATCCCGATGATCGGACTGTTCAAACGGAAAGCCGAGAAGGTGATCACCGACACCGCGCTGAAGGAACTCAAGAAGCGGGTGGAAGGCTGAGCGGGCTCGCCGGGCGGCCCGGCCCCGCCGCCGTGCGGCTGTTCGTCGGCAAGGGGGGCGCCGGAAAGACGACCCTCGCCGCGGCGACCGCCCTCGCGGCAGCCCGCTCCGGAGTTCCCACCCTCGTCGTCTCGCTCGATCAGGCGCACTCGCTGACCGACGTGCTGGCCGTCGATCCGGCGTCGACCGGGTCCGTGGACGCCCGCATCGTGCCGGTCGCCGAGGGTCTCGACGCGCTGGAAATCGATTCGCTCGCGCTGCTCGAGCAGCGGTTTGCGCTCCTGACCGCGCTCGCCGCCGCGGGCGGTGCCCACGGGCACGGTGACCGGTTCGGGATCCCCGCGGCCGAGGAACTCACCGGCCTGCCCGGCGCGCAGGAGATCCTCGCCCTCGGGGAGGTGGCCCGCCTGGCCGAGTCGGGACGCTGGGGCGAGGTGATCGTCGATCTGCCCGCATCCGCGGACGCCTTCCGCATGCTCGCCGCGCCGGCAACGGCCTCGGAGTACATCGAGCGGATCTGGCCCCGGCACAGCCGCATCGTCGCGGCGACCGGGGCCGACCCGCGCCTCGCCCTGGTCGTGGCACTGGTCGACCGCGTCGTCGAACACGTCTCGACCGTGCAGGACCTGCTCGGCGACCGCACGCGCACCCGAGTCGACCTCGTCGCCACCGCCGACCGGCTCGGCATCGCCGAAACGCGACGACTCCGGTCCTGGACGGCCCTGTCCGGGCTACGGCTGGAACGCGTGATCCTCAACCGGATCGTCCCGGACCTCCCGGCAGAGGAGACCGGACCCGCCGCGGCCTGGCTCGCCGAACAGCGCGGCGGACAGCGCCGGATCGTGGCCGAGATCGCGTCGACCCTCGGCGACGTCACCGTGGTCGAGTGCGAGCAGCGGTGTGCCGAACCGGTAGGGTTGGCCTCTCTGGCGGCGCTCGCGGAGTCGCTGCATCCGGACGGAGCAGCACCGCTCACGCAGGAGGATGCCGGCCTCGAGCCGGTGCGGGTCCAGCATGAATCGGGGACAGGGGTGGATGCGGTGTACACGATGCGGATGCATCTGCCGCTGGCGGATGCGGCATCGCTGACGCTCGGCCGGGTCGACGACGACCTGGTGATCGGCGCCGACGGCCTGCGCCGCCGGGTGCGGCTCGCGTCCGGTCTGCGGCGCTGCACCGTCGCCGGCGCCGAGTTCGAAGGATCCGACCTGCTGGTGCGGTTCCGTCCCGATCCCGCGGTGTGGCCCCGATGAGCGCCGACCACGACGTCCTCGTCGCCGAACTGCGGGCGCTGGCCGATGCCGTCCTCGACCGGCTCGAGCAGACGGTGCAGCGATTCGCCGAGCCGGAGTCGTCCCCCCGGTCGCCGGCGCCCGGCTCGGTGTCGCCCGATTCGGTGTCGCCCGATGCGGGGACCGAGCCCGCTACCGACACGTCCGCCTCGACGGCGGGCGGTTGCAGCTGGTGCCCGCTGTGCGCCGTGGCCGCCGCCGTCCGGGGCGAGCCGCACGAGCTCCTCACCCGGCTCGCAACTCAGATCGCGGCCCTGATCGCGCTGCTGCGGGACCTGCTCGCCCGGTACCTTCCGGCCCGAGGACCCGCCCCCGACGCGCCCGGTCCGCAGGACCCGCCTCCGGCTCCCGGCCGCAACGGCACGTTCGTGCCGATCTCGGTCACGATCCGACGCTGATCGGACCCACGCCGTGAGCACGGATCGACTCACGATCGGAATCGACGTGGGCGGCACCAGCATCCGCGCGGCCGTCGTCGACGGTACCGGCACCGTCGTCGACACCGTCCGGGCGCCGACCCCGCACTCGGCCCGTGCCCTCGACGGCGCCCTCGACCGCACCGTCGCCCTCCTGGCGGGCCGCAACGAGGTCACCGCCGTCGGTCTCGCCGTCGCCGGGTTCCTCACCGCCGACCGTCGCGTCGTCCGCTACGCCCCGCACCTCCCGTGGGCGGATGTGCCCGTGGCGGAGCGGATGAGCGCGCGGATCGGCCTGCCGGTGGTTCTCGAGCACGACGCCAACGCCGCCGCGTGGGCCGAGTACCGGTTCGGTGCCGCCGCGGGTGTCCGGACGACCGTGCTGGTCGCCGTCGGCACCGGGATCGGCGCCGCCCTGCTGCTCGACGGTGTGCTGTTCCGGGGTGCGCACGGCATCGCCCCGGAACTCGGGCACCTGCAGGTGGTTCCCGACGGGCGCGCCTGCGCGTGCGGGAAGCGCGGCTGCTGGGAGCGGTACTGCAGTGGCACCGCGCTGGTCGACACGGCGATCGAGCTGCTCGCAGCAGGTCCGGACCGCTCCTCCCAGCTCACCCGCGACGTCGCGGCGGATCCCGGCGCGCTGACCGGACGACGGATCGCCGGAGCCGCGCAGGACGGCGACCCGCTCGCCGTCGCGGCGATGGGGGAATTCGCCCGCTGGCTCGGACTCGGCCTGGCCATGGTCGCCGACCTCTTCGACCCGGAACTGGTGGTGGTCGCCGGCGGAGTGTCGGAGTCGGCGTCCCTGTTCCTCGACGACGCCCGCGGACACTACGCGGCGGCCCTGACCGGCCGGGGCCACCGGCCGCTCGCGCGGGTCCGTGCCGCACACCTCGGCGACGCCGCCGGCCTGGTGGGCGCGGCCGACCTCGCCCGGCACCGGTCCGGACGAAACGGACCGAGCGAGTGAGATGCTCGTCACGTCCGTCGGTGTGAGGCGGGACCCCGGCATGCCACGGTGTGCACGGCAACACCTCGCCGTCGTAGAGTCGATCGGCAGGCACGGTCTGCCTGCGCGTTTCGGAGACGGGGAAGGACGCCATGTGGTATTGGCTATTCAAGTACGTCCTGCTGGGGCCGCTGCTGTGGCTCATGGGGCGGCCGAAAATCGAAGGTGCGGAGAACATTCCGACCGACGGCCCCGCGATCCTCGCCAGTAACCACAAAGCCGTCCTCGACTCCTTCTTCCTTCCGCTCGTGGTGCGGCGGCGCATCACCTTCCTCGCCAAGAGCGAGTACTTCACCGGCACCGGATTCAAGGGCCGGTTCCAACGTTGGTTCTTCTCCGCGGTCGGTCAGGTCCCGATCGACCGCACCGGGGCGGATGCGGCGCAGGACGCCCTCAACGCCGGTGTCCGCGTCCTCTCCCAGGGCAAGCTGCTCGGCATCTACCCGGAAGGCACCCGGTCGCCGGACGGGCGCCTGTACAAGGGCAAGACCGGCATCGCCCGGCTCGCCCTGCAGACCGGCGTCAAAGTGATCCCCGTGGCGATGATCGGCACCGACGAGATGAACCCCATCGGGTCGAAGATGTGGAAGCCGGCCAAGGTGACGGTCCGGATCGGTGAACCGATCGACTTCTCCCGCTTCGAAGGCATGAGCGGCAACCGATTCGTCGAGCGCACCGTCACCGACGAGGTGATGTACGCGCTGATGCGCCTGTCGGACCAGCAGTACGTCGACATCTACGCCGCCACCCTCAAGAACCGGCCCGCCGAGGAGGATGCGGCGTCCGCAGCCGCCGACGCGGACCGCCTGCCCGACACGCAGGCCGGCTGACGCCGGCGCCGGCGGCACCGCCCCGGCCGTGACCGGGCGCCGGCGGCACCGCCCCGGCCGTGGCCGGGCATAATGTGCGCACGTGCGTTACTTCTACGACTGCGAGTTCATCGAGGATGGTCGCACCATCGAGCTCGTGTCGATCGGTGTCGCCTGCGAGGACGGGCGCGAGTTCTATGCGGTGTCGACCGAATTCGATCCCGAGCGGGCGGGGCCGTGGGTACGCCGGAATGTGCTGCCGAAGCTTCCGCCCCCCGCGCACCCCGCCTGGAGGTCCCGGACCCGCATCCGCGACGACCTGCTGTCCTTCCTGATCCCCCGGCCGGGCATCCAGCCCGAACTGTGGGCCTGGCTCGGGGCCTACGATCACGTCGCGCTCGTCCAGCTCTGGGGCACGATGCCGGAACTGCCCGACGCGCTGCCCAAGTTCACCCGCGAGTTGCGCCAGCACTGGGAACAGCACGGCAGGCCGCCGCTTCCGGCCGTACCCGACGACAATCACGACGCCCTCGCCGACGCGCGTCACAACCTCGCCAAGTTCGAGGCCATCGAGGCTGCCCGACGACGCCGCTGAGGTCCCGAGCCGAGGTCGGCGCGGGGGGTGTGGCGTCGACCTACCCGGGGGTGCGTATCCGTCGTCGCGCCGGGGCCATATCCTGATGGTGTGAACTGGACTGTCGATGTGCCGATCGACCGCTTGCCGACCCTTCCGCCGCTCCCCGACGAGCTGCGCGAACGGCTGGACGCGGCCCTGGCCAAGCCCGCCCTGCAGCAGCCGAGCTGGCCCGAGGACCAGGCGTCGGCGATGCGCACCGTGCTCGAGAGCGTGCCACCGATCACCGTGGCCCGCGAGGTCGAGGAGCTGCAGAACCACCTCGCCGCGGTCGCGCGCGGCGAAGCCTTCCTGCTCCAGGGCGGCGACTGCGCCGAGACCTTCGCCGACAACACCGAGCCGCACATCAAGGCCAACATCCGCACGCTGCTGCAGATGGCCGTCGTGCTGACCTACGGCGCGTCGCTGCCGGTCGTGAAGGTCGCACGGATCGCCGGGCAGTACGCCAAACCGCGATCGTCGGACATCGATGCGCTCGGGCTGCAGTCGTACCGGGGCGACATGATCAACTCCCTCGTCGCGGACGCGGCCGTGCGCGCACACGATCCGTCCCGGCTCATCCGTGCCTACGCCAACGCCAGCGCCGCGATGAACCTGGTCCGGGCCATCACTGCCGCCGGCGAGGCGGACCTGCACCGGGTGCACGACTGGAACCGGGAGTTCGTCGCCTCGTCGCCGGCCGGTGCGCGGTACGAGGCCCTCGCCTCCGAGATCGACCGCGGCCTGCGTTTCATGGACGCGTGCGGCGTCGTCGACCCCAATCTGAAGGCCGCCACCATCTACGCCAGCCACGAGGCGCTGGTCCTCGACTACGAGCGGGCAATGCTGCGGCTCGACAACACCGACGGGCACCCGCGGCTGTACGACCTGTCCGCGCACTTCCTGTGGATCGGTGACCGTACCCGGCAGCTCGACGGCGCCCACATCGCCTTCGCCGAGCTACTCGCGAACCCGATCGGCCTGAAGATCGGTCCGAGCACCACGCCCGAGATGGCGGCTGAGTACGTCGAGCGGCTCGATCCCACCAACAAGCCGGGCCGGTTGACCCTCATCTCCCGGATGGGGCACGCGAAGGTGCGCGATCTGCTACCTGCGATCATCGCGAAGGTGCAGGCGACCGGACGTCAGGTCATCTGGCAGTGCGACCCGATGCACGGCAACACGCACGAGGCGTCCACGGGGTACAAGACCCGGCACTTCGACCGGATCGTCGACGAGGTGCAAGGCTTCTTCGAGGTGCACAACGCACTCGGCACGCACCCGGGCGGCATCCACATCGAACTCACCGGCGAGGACGTCACCGAGTGCCTCGGCGGCGCGCAGGACATCTCCGACATCGACCTGCACGGCCGCTACGAGACGGCGTGCGATCCCCGCCTGAACACGCAGCAGTCGCTGGAGCTGGCGTTCCTGGTCGCGGAGATGCTCCGCGGCTGACTCCGGCAGGGTCTCAGGGCAGGGCGGTGAGGGTCACCGTGCCGCCCGGCTCGACCCGGTCGCCCGCCCCCGGGCTCTGACCGATCACCACCGAGCGGTCGGAGCCCGCGAACTGGCGCACCTCGACGTCCAGACCGAGCCGGCCGAGTTCGTCGCGCGCCGCGGCGACCGTGCGGCCCAGCAGTGAGGGCACCTTCACGGCATTCGACACCAGCAGCGTGACGCTGCCGCCGGCGTTGACCCGGTTCCCGATCGCCGGATCGGTGCCGACGACTCGTCCCGCATCGACGTCCGCGTCGAACACCTCCCGCGACTCGCGCACCGTGAGTCCCACCGTGTCCAGGGCCCGCCGGGCCTCGTCGACGGTGCGGCCCGCGACGTCGGGCACATCCACCGGCGGTGACCCCTTGCTGACGATCACCGCGACTTCCGCCCCCACCGGAAGGACTGTGCCGGGTGCCGGGTCGAGCGCGGCGACCCCGCCCTCCTCGACGGCGGTGCTGTAGGCCGAGCCACCGTCCACCGGGACAAAGGTCCGGTTACGCAGTTCCTGTTCGATGACGTCGCGGTCGCCGTCACCGACGATCGTGGGCACGGTCGGCCGGCCCAGCGAGACGAGCAGCACGACCTCGTCGCCCCGGGCGACCCGGCTGCCGGCCTCCGGGTCGGTGCCGAGCACGGTGTCGACGGAGGCGTCGTCGGAGTACTCCCCCCGTACCTCGGGGGTCACGTCTGCGGCCTGCAGGGCCGCGAGCGCGGTGTCCCGATCGGCCCCGAGCACGCTCGGGACGGTGGTCATCCGCCCGGACCCGAGCCACCATCCGCCGAAGCCGACGGCCAGCGCCAGGACCAGGATCGCCAGTAGCCACAGCAGCGTCGTCCGCCGGTTCCGTCGGCGCTCGGCGGCGAAATCGGCCGGCTCGGCCCGGAGCCCCGAGGTCTCGGCACGCGGGTGTTGCTGGGTGACGACCTTGGTGTGCTGCGGACCGGCGGGGGAGAGCTGGGCGGCGAGACCCGGAGCCGCCGGAGGGGGCAACGGTCGCGACGGCGGTGCCGCTGCGCGCACGGCCACGGTCGGTGGCGCGGGAACCACCGTAGCCGTCGCCGGTTCCGCGGCGGCCGAACGATGCTGCGCGGACCGCTGCGGAGCGGGCACCCGGTAGCGGGGCAACGCCAGGGCATCGCAGACCTCGCTCAGCGCGGCGGCCATCGCCCCGGCATCCGGGAACCGCTCACCGGGCTCTCGTTCGGTGGCGTGCCGGACCAGCTCGTCGAACTGCTCCGGGACCCCGTCGATGAGGGCGCCGGGGTCCGGGACGTCCCGATCGACCCGCTGGTAGGCCACCGACAGCGACGTGTCGCCGGTGAACGGGGTGCGTCCGGTCAGCATCTCGAACAGCAGGATCCCGGTCGCGTACACGTCGCTGCGTGCGTCCGCGGTACCCGTGGTCACCTGTTCCGGCGACAGATATGCGGCGGTCCCCAGGATGACACTGCGCGACGTCGTCGTTGCCGCGGCGACCGCACGCACCAGGCCGAAATCGGCGATCTTCACCTCCCCGGCATCGGAGATCAGCACATTCTCCGGCTTGACGTCACGGTGCACCAGGCCGGCGCGGTGCGCCACGGCGAGCGCCCCCAGCACCGGCGCCGCGACGGCCGCCGCCGCGTGCGGGGGCATCGGGCCCCGCTCGCGCAGCAGTTCACGCAGCGTGCCGCCCTCGACCAGTTCCATCACCAGGAAGACGTGGTCCCCGTCCTGTCCCTGGTCGTACACCGCAACCAGACCCGGATGGGTCAACCGCGCCACCGAGCGCGCCTCGAACTCGAACCGCGCCAGGAACTGGGGATCGGCCGCGAACTGCGGATCCATGACCTTCACCGCCACCGGACGGTCGAGTCGCAGGTCCGTGCCTCGGTACACGATGGACATGCCGCCGCGGGCGATCGGTGCCTCGATGCGGTAGCGCCGTTCGAGCACCGTGCCGATCAGGCGGTCGCCTCCAGAGCTCACCCGGTGTACCCCCGTGTCCGTGCCGTCGTCTTGCTGCGTCAGGTGCGGCGTACGCGGGGAAGACCGCCGGGTTCGCCTCTGTCGATCGTAGCCAGCGCACCAACCGTCCGGTCGCCCGAGCGCGGCTCGCCGCGGTGACACCTGCGCGGCTCGCCGCGGTGACACCTGCGCGGCTCGCCGCGGTGACACCTGCGCGGCTCGCCGCGGTGACACCTGCGCGGCTCGCCGCGGTGACACCTGCGCGGCTCGCCGCGGTGACACCTGCGCGGCTCGCCGCGGTGACACCTGCGCGGCTCGCCGCGGTGACACCTGCGCGGCTCGCCGCGGTGACACCTGCGCGGCTCGCCGCGGTCACTCCTGCGCGGCTCGCCGCGGTGGCCACCCGTACCGGCCGTTGACGGCCCGCCGCCGTGGACCCGATAACGTTGGCAGCGTGAGTGCTATCCCTTACAGCGAAGACGTCCTCGACCGCTCCGTACCCGTGCTCCAACTGGTCGACGTGGCGAAGCAGCTCGGTCTGGTGATCACCCGGGTCCACCAGCTGCTGCGTGACCGCCAACTCCTGGCGATCAAGCGGGACGGCGTGCTGGCGGTGCCTGCGGCATTCTTCGACGACGACGGTCAGATCCTCACGGGCATCCCCGGTCTCATCGCGGTGCTGCACGACGGAGGATTCCGGGACGACGAGATCCTGAACTGGATGTTCCGGGACGACGACACGCTCACGGGCGGCTCTCCGGCCGCGGCGATGCACACCCACGCGAGGCGGGAGGTCATGCGCCGGGCGCAGGCACTCGGCTTCTGACTCCGGGCGTTCAGCGCAGGCGGGCCAGCTGGGTCAGCGCAACCCGCGCACGGCGCCGGCCGGGGACCACGGCGCGCTCGTCCAGGACGCGGTAACCGCTGCGCTCGACCTCGTCGAGGATTCCGCCGTACAACGCGAAGGCGGTGCGGATGCCGGGCCGGATCCGGTCCGGCAGCAGCGCCAGACCGGGCTCGGCGCGCCGGTACTCCGCGCGCGTGAGCGCCACGAAGTGGGCCAGTGCCCGGCGCACCCGCGGATCCGGGGTCCCGCCGGTCCGCCGACCGTGCTCGAGCAGCGCGACATCGACCCCGAAGGCGGCCCACGTGTCGGCCGGCAGGTAGGTACGTCCCCGGTCGAGGTCCTCGCCCACGTCCCGGATGAAGTTCGTGAGCTGGAAGGCTTCTCCGAGCGCCGCGGCGTAGGGTGCAGCCGCGTCGATGTCGGCCACCTCGAACACGGGCAGCAGCTGCAGCCCGATGACCGCCGCCGAACCGTACATGTACTCCCGCAGCTGCGGCATGTCGTCGTAGCGCGGGCGGAACTCGGGGGTGCCGGGAATGTCCATCCGCATCGACCGGACGAACGCCTCGAAGTACTCCAGAGGCAGGTCGTAACGCCGGATGGTCTCGGCCAGCGCCCCGACCACCAGACCGGTCGCGTCCGCCGGTCCGGGGTCGCCCGCGAGCGCGGCGTGCAGCCGGCGCTCCGTTTCGGTCACCTGCAGGGCAGCGGCGGCCGGGTCGTCGACGGCGGTCACGTCGACGATGTCGTCGACGAGACGAGCGAAGCCGTAGAGGGCGTGGACCGCCGACCGCCGCGGCCGGGGCAGGAGACGAGTGGCGAGATAGTACGTCCGGCCGTGTGTGGCCGCCAGTTCCTCGCAATAGCGGAATCCTGCGTCGGTCTCGGGCACGGTCACCTCGGATCCGGGCGGACGGTGGGGACGGGCGGTTCCCGTCGCGCGCGCAGCCGCAACGGGTCGACGGTACGCAGCGACGCGGTGGCGATCACCGAGGCGACCACAGCCAGGAGCACATGGGCGAGGTTGTACATGCCGATCGAGCCGTCGGGGTTGAAGATCAGCATCAGCCAGGTCGACAGGCCCACGAGCACCGCCAATGTGGTCGTCGACAGGGCGAAGCCCGCGGCCACCGCGAGCGGCCACGAGTAGTACCACGGCAGGGCGGCCGGCGAGAGCATCGTGATCGCGGTCAGCGTGATCACGATGCCGAGCACCGCATCGCGCTCGGTGCGCCGGAACCGCCACCACGTCACCACCATGATCACCAGCAACGCGACGGCGCAGAGCATGCGGGTGACATCCAGGATCGAGCCCAGCTGCCACGGCGTGAACCACGTGACCGCGTGCGCCATGATCGTCGGCAGCGACAGCCAGTTGATGATCTTCGACGAGCCGGACAAGGCCGTCAGCCAGCCGATGCCGACTCCTGCGAGCGCCGAGGCCGCCCCGAACACGGCCGCGAACACCAGCAACCCCGCGCCTGCGGTCTTCCCGAACAGCACGATCGGCGATGCCGGTTCGCGGCCCTGCGCCCGCGCCCGGTCCCGCTCGTGCAGAATCCAGATCCACACCAGGAAGGGCAGCGCGATTCCCGCCGATGCCTTGACCGCGGCGCCGACGGACACGAGGGCGATGCCGCCGACGTGTCGGCCCTCGAGGACGAGCACGATGCCGGCGATCATGAACCCGACCATCAGCATCTCGTTGTGCACACCGCCGATGAGGTGGATCAGGATCAGGGGGTTGAGCACCGCAAGCCACAGGGCGATGCGGGGGTTGCCGCCGAGCCGGCGTGCGAGCTTCGGCACGGCCCACGCGGTGAGCACCAGCCCCGGCAGCATCGTCAGCCGCAGCAACCAGGTACCGGTGACGACATCGTCGCCGGTCAGCGACGTGATGCCCGCGCCGAGCAGCAGATGCACCGGACCGTACGGGGTGGTGGTCGTCTTCCACACGTTGCTCACGTTGTCGAGCAGCACACCCGGGTTGACGACCGGACCGTCGAGGTACGGGTCGAAGCCGTCGCGCAGCATCGCCCCCTGGGCGAGGTAGGAGTAGGCGTCGCGGCTGAACATCGGCGGCGCCACCAACAGCGGCGCCACCCACATCGGCAGCACCGTCCACAGTTCGCGCAGGGTCACGTGCCCGGAGAGTGTGCTCCGGCCCAGCCGTACCCAGGCCGCGATCATCAGCAGGACGCCGGCCCAGATCAGGATCGTCGAGAGCAGCAGGCCGTGCCCGAACCGCAACCAGGACAGGTACAGCTCTTCGAGCAGCGGGTCCTGCCGCCGGACGCTGCCCGCCCCGAAGCCGCCGAACGTGACGAAGGCGGCGCCGAGGGCGCCCAGGAGGCCCGCATTGCCGGCCGGGCTCCGCAGGAAGTCGCCCGGTCCGCTCCGCGCGGGCCGCGAGGCGGCAGGCTGCTGTTCCGGCGGGCGCTGCTGTTCCGGGGGACGCTGCTGTTCCGGGGGACGCTGCTGTTCCGGGGGACGCTGCGGTCCGGACGGATGCTGTGGAGCAGCGTCGGAAGGGGCAGGGGACGACATGGTTGCGAGTTCCTCCCCCGGGAAGTCGTGGACGGTGCGGGGCCCGGGCGCGGCGCGGGCGGACAGGTGAACGAGGTGACAGTTTAGTTCAGCCGCCACCGTCCGCGGTCCACCACTCACCGCGAGGTGCGGACCCCGAGCCGCTCGGCCGCGAGCCGGCCCGACAGCACGACCGTCGGCACGCCGACCCCCGGCACGGTCCCGGAGCCCGCGAGCACGACGTTGGGATGGCGCGGATCCAGGTTCCGCCGCCGGAACGGGCCGGTCTGCCGGAAGACGTGCGCCCCGGAGAACGGGCTGCCTTCCAGCATGCCCCGGGCCTGCCAGGTGGCCGGGGTGTCGATGTGGTCGATGCGGAACTCGTCGGCGACGCCGTCGTATCCGCGCCGGCCGAGGACGGTCAGCAGTTCGGCGGCGTACGGGTCGGCCAGAGCGGACCAGTCGTACGGGGCGCTGTCCAGGTTGGGGCACGGCGCGAGCACCGACAACGGCTCGTGCCGGACGCCGTCGCGGACGAAGCCCTGACCCGGGTCGCTCAACGCCGGCCGGGTGATCAGCAGCGACGGGTCGCTCATGAGCCGGCCGCGGCCGCGTCCCGCGCTGATCTCGGCGAACGTCTCCTCCCACGACGCCCCGAAGTCGATGGTGTGGTGGTGGGTCGCAGGCCAACGCGCGGCAACGGCGGACGGCACGCTCCCGTGCAGCACCACGGCCGACGGTGACGCGAGCACGCGGCGCCGCCGACGTGGCGGCAGCAGCCTGTCCACGACCGGCAGGTCCGGGCTCAGCACCACGGCATCGCACAGCACGCGTTCCCCCGAGGCGGTGCGCACGGCGGTAGCCGTGCGGCCGTCGAAGTCGAGACCCGTGACCTCGGTGCCGAGGCGCAGGTCCCCGCCGGCAGCGACGATCGCGTCGGCCATCGCGCGGGCCAGCACCCGCATGCCACCCTCCACCGCATACACGCCGAGGGAGGTGTCCATGTGGGCGATGGCGCCGTACACCGCCAGGGCCCGGGCGGGTGCGACGCCCGCGTACAGCGCCTGGAAAGTGAACACGCGGCGCAACCGCGGGTCGGTGATCCGGCGGTTCACCTGGGCCCCGAGCCGGCCGAACCCTCCCAGCCGGAGCAGCGTCGCCAGGTCCCGCACCGCCGCGGGGGAGGCGACTAGGTCGAGGGGGGAGTCGAAGTTCCCGGCCATGAACCGGTCGAACTCGGCGTCGAAGATCTCCGCGAGCCAGGAGCGCAGCCGAAGGTAGCGTTGCGCCTCCTCGGCCCCGCACACCCGGGTGATCTCGGCGACCATCGCGTCCGGATCGGTGTGCACGTCGAGGGTCGTGCCGTCGGCGAACCGGGCGTGGTACGCCGGGGCGAGCCGGCGCAGCCGTACCGCCGGGGTGACGGACTCGAAGTCGGCGCCGACCGCCGCCAAGGCGTCGGCGATGAGTTCCGGCATGGTGAGCACGGTGGCGCCGTTGTCGATCTCGTAACCGGGTCCGGTGTGCACCCCCACCCGGCCGCCGACGGTCGCCTCGCGTTCGAGGACGGTCACCTTGCGGCCGGCGCCGAGCAGGTACAGCGCCGTCGAGAGCCCGGCCAGGCCGGCGCCGACGACGACCACGCGCTCGGCGCCCGTCACGGTGCGCATCAGGCGGCCCGCCGCGTCGCGTCGAGCGCCGCCGCCCGCAGGCGGGCCTTGCCCTCGTCCGTCGCGCCCGAGCCGTCGAGCGTCGCCAGCGCGGCGTCGGTGAGCGCGGCGATGCGCCGCTCCACCCGGTCCACGGCTCCGAGCTCGGTGATGACCGTCCGCAACCTCTCGACGTCCGCGTCGGACAGGTCCGAACCGATACTCTCGCGCAGCAGCCGGGCGGCCTCGGGATCCCGGGCGTCGGCGGATTCCAGGGCCAGCGCGTACAACACCGTCCGCTTGCCCGACCGCAGGTCGTCACCGGACGGCTTGCCCGTGACCTCCGGATCCCCGAACACGCCGAGCAGGTCGTCGCGAAGCTGGAAGGCGAGCCCGATATCGGTGCCGAACTCCCGGTAGGCGGTGATCAGCGCGTCGTCGGCGCCGGCGAGCGCGGCGCCGAGATGCAAGGGCCGCTCGATCGTGTACGCGGCGGTCTTGAACCGGTTGACACGCATCGCAGCGGGCACGGACTCGTCGGCGGACACCTCGCCCGCGATGTCGAGGAACTGCCCGCCGAGGACCTCGGTGCGCATCGCCGACCACACCGGTGCGATCCGCGCGGTCGTGGCCGAATCCAATCCGGCCTCCCGGACCATGTCGTCGGCCCAGGCCAGAGCGAGGTCACCGAGGAGGATGGCCACGGCGGTACCGAACTGCTCGGGCCGGCCCCGCCAGCCCGATGCGCGGTGCTGCTCGGCGAATTCGACGTGCACGGTCGGGAAGCCACGGCGGGTGGTGGACGCATCGATGATGTCGTCGTGGACCAGGGCGCAGGCCTGCACCAGTTCGAGTGCCGAACAGGCCCGCAGCACGGCGGGCGCGTCGAGACCGGACGGATCGCCGCCGGCGCCGATCCAGCCGTTCCACGCGAACGCCGGACGCACCCGCTTGCCGCCGCGCAGCACGAAGGACTCGAGTGCCGTCACGGCCTCGGGATAGCCGCCGCCGATCGGCTCGACGAGATCGATCCGCGAGACGAAGAAGTCGCGCAGGGCGCCCTCCACGAGATCGGGGAACAAGGCGGTGGGCACGGGTTCGGATCCGGTGAACAGGGCGTCCTCCTGGTCGTGTGTGGAGCGGCCCGTCGGGCGACGGCGGGTGCGGCCCGATCGCGCGACGAAACGCGCCGAGTCCACCCGCGCCCAGCCTATCCGGCGGCCGGGGGGCTTGCCCCGGTTCGGCCCGCTCCGACGTGCCCCTATGCTGGTCGGGTGACATTCGATTCCGACAGCGGGCCGGTCGGCGGTGGAGAATCCCGTACGCCGTCGGTGGTGGACCGTCTCCGTGCGCCCCGCGGCGCACGCATCCCGTTCTCGGTGGAGTTCTCCCCGCCGCGCGACGCCGACGCGGAGGCGCGCCTGTGGCGCGCCGTGCGCGAGTTCGAACGCCTCGGCCCGGCCTTCGTGTCGATGACGTACGGAGCGGGTGGTTCCACCCGGGACCGCACCGTGCGGGTCACCGGTCAGCTGGCGCAGGAAACCACGCTCCTGCCGGTCGCGCACCTGACCGCCGTCGGGCACAGCATCGACGAACTGCGCGCCATGGTCGGTGCCTACGCCGATCGCGGTATCACCAACATCCTCGCGTTGCGAGGAGACCCGCCGGGCAATCCGCTGGGTGAATGGACCCGGCATCCGCAGGGGCTCGAGTACGCGGAGGAACTCGTCCGTTTGGTCCGCGACCTCGGTGACTTCCATGTGGGGGTGGCGTCGTTCCCCGAGGCGCACCACCGCTCCCCGGACCTCGAGCACGACACGCGGTATCTCGTCCACAAGCTGCGCGCGGGCGCCGAGTACTCGATCACCCAGATGTTCTTCGACGTCGAGGACTACCTGCGACTGCGGGACCGGGTCGTGGCCTACGATCCGGAGCAGGGAGCCAAACCGATCATCCCGGAGATCATGCCGATCACGTCGTTGCGCACGGCGCGGCGCAGCCTCGAGCTGTCCGGGTCGAAGCTGCCGGCCACCCTCGAAGAGCGCCTCGTCCGGGCCGCCGGGAACGGCCCGGAGGAGGACCGTGCCGCCGTGCGGGAAGTGGGCATCGACGTCGCCACCGAGATGGCGGAGCGGCTCATCGCCGAGGGCGCGCCCTGCCTGCACTTCATCACCCTGAACTTCGCGCGGGCCACCCGCGAAGTGCTCGCCCGTCTCGGCATCGCGGTGCCCACGGCGGTCTGACCGGACGCTCGGAGCGGGGCACTCAGGGCAGGGGCACTCAGGGCAGGGGCACTCAGGGCAGGGGCCTGTCCTTCCAGCCGAGCCGGCCGGTGCGTCGCGCACGGAGCGAGTCGATCGCCAGCGCCGCGAACGCGCACACCCCGAACGGGTGGGTGCAGCCGGCCGCCACGTCGGACCGGTCGGGGCTGCCGCGTTCGGTCGCCCGGGCCACGGTCCGGGACACGATCGCCGCGGCGGTGCCCACGACCCCCCAGCGCCGGGCCGGTCCGGGACCGAGAACAACCGCCACGGGCGGCAGCACGTAGGTCACCGCGGCAGCGACGAGCACCGCCGCGGACCCGGCGGGGGAACCGAATGCCGACCACAGCCAACGCGTGTATCCGGCGCGCAGCGGCGCTGCGCCCTCGTACATACGGCAGGACGCGAGGTTGCCGGCCGCGGCCACCATGGTGCGCCGTCCGGACCGGCTCAGAGCCCGGGCGAGGTCGAGGTCCTCGGTGGGGCTGGCCGCGACGGCGACGTGTCCGCCCACGGCGGCGTACGCCGACGCGTCGAACACCAGGAACTGACCACACGAGACCGCCATCGACGGTCGGTTCGAGCGGTGGGACACCGCGATCGGCAGCGTCGCGAACCAGGACCAGAACAGCAGCGGCTGTACGAGGCGTTCGGCGGCGGACCCGGCCTGCTGGAAGGGCCACGGGGTGAGCAGGTGGGCCCGGCGGTCGCGCAGCACGGTCACCGCGGCCGCCACTGCACCCGGGGCCAACCGCACGTCCGCGTCGACGAAGGCGACCACGCCGGACGGATCGGTGGCCGCGTAGGCACGTGCGCACGCCGCGGCCTTGCCCGTCCACCCGGGGGGTGGTGGCGCGGTCGAGCGGATCACCGTGACGCGGGGATCGTCCCCGGCCGCGAGCCGGGCCGCCTCGGTCGTGCCGTCGACCGAGTCGTCGTCGAAGATCACCACCCGCAGCCGGCGCAGACCGCGCTGGGCGCGCAGATCCGCGACGAGCGGGGGCAGGCGACGGGCTTCGTTGCGGGCGGGGACGATCACCGTCACCGGTTCGTCGACGACAGCGCCGGGGGCGAGCCTGGGCAGGGTGAGGCGATTGGCGACAGCCACGGCGGCTCCCAGTGTCGCGGCGACGGCCCCGGCACGGACGACGCCGACCAGCGCCCGCATCGCCTACGACGCCGTCGCGTCGTCGCGAGCTCGCCGCGGGGGAGCGGGGTTGCGGTTCATCCAGGCGAGCGCTCCGATGATCGCCGCGACACCCGTCGTGACACCGGCGACGATGCCTGCCCAGCCGGCGAATCCCCTGGTGTTCGGATCGGCGTAGCGGACCTCGGCGCGCAACGTGCTCACCTCCCCGGCCGGCAGCTTCCACGTGACGATCGAATCGGAGTCACGGTTGCCGTTGGTCGTCGCGACCCGGGCCGGGAACGCGATCGTGATCTGCACGTCGGTGCCCTGGACGGGTACCGACTCGAGGTCGACCTTGCCGTTGACGCTCACCAGGTCGCCGGCGCGCTGCAGCGCGAGCTGGAAGGTGCCCGAGGTCTGGTCCGACATCGACCCCAGCTGTTGCACGTCCCCGAAGCTCAGATCACTGAAGAACACCTGACTACCGACGTACCCGTCCTGGTCGTACTCCTGCACGCGGACCTTGCCGGCGAGCGAGTCGGGAGCCGTCAGTTGCGGTCCATTGTCGTTCTCGTCGGCGGGGATCGTCGCGGCCACGATCTGCCCGGAGACACGGTCGTCGGCCGAGACCCCCATCGTCGCCTGCACCCGCAGGCACCCGGCGAGGACAGGGACGAGCAGGAGCAGGAGCGCCGCCGCCGCGAGGGACCGGCGGCGGGAGCGGGGCGAGGTGGGCGGCTGCACAGCGACATCGTGCCAGGAGCGGGGGGACGTGTCAGACGCGAGCCCCTACCCCGGCGCGTCGCCGCAGGGACCACAGCAGCGGGACGCCGAGCGTACTCATGACCGCCGCCCCGTAGAGAGCCGAGTACTTCAGCTCGGGTACGCCCAGGAAGACGCTGTGGGCGAGCGCGGACCCGAGCCACGTCCACAGGAACAGCACCAGTGGGACGGTGTCGGTGCCCGGCTGCACCGGTCCGGTCCGGTCGAGCAGATCCAATCCCACGGCCATCAGCGTGGCGACGACGATCCAGCCGAGGTAGTTGGTGAGCGGGATCTGCTCGAGACCGGGCAGGCCGCCGCCGTTGCACCAGCTCCACTGACCGTCGGAGACCATCTGCGGATCGAGGTACAGGTCCCAGCCGACCATCCCCACCGTGGTGAGCGCGATGCGGGTCACCCGCTCGCGGTTCCCGTCCGGCCGCGAGATCCCGCCGCGCCCGGCGAGCAGCGAGGCCACGTACCAGACCGGGTACATCCCCGCCGTCCAGGCGAGCGGCACCACGAGGGGCACGTCGAACAGCGCGGGACCGAGCCGGTCGACGGCGTATGCGTAGCAGCCGTACGGGTACCCGGTCGCCGTGCCCACCACCTCGGAGGCGAAGCCGACACCTGCCGTGATCGCGAAGAATCCGGCGGTCCAGACCGGGCCGCGTCGCGTCGCCGCGTGCGCGAGCCCGGCGGCCGCGAGGAGGGTGACCACGGCGACGGTGACGAGGTCGCGGGCCTGGCCGGAGGTCAGCGGGTAGGCGATCTGCGCGGCGATGGCACCGCCGGCGAGAACGACGGGAAGCCGGTTCATCGACGCCACCGCCCCAGCGCACGACGTACCGGGCCACCCGCGGAATCGGCGAGCGCGCGCTGCGCGGCAGCGCGTCCGCTCGCGCCGGAGACCCCGCCCCCGGGGTGGGTGGACGCGCCGGTCAGATAGACCCCGTCGGCGCCCGGGACCCGGTGCCCGGACAGCTCCGGCAGCGGCCGCCACATGAACATCTGGTCCAGCGACATCTCCACGTGCATGACATTGCCGCCGAGCAGGCCCAGTTCGCGTTCGATCTCGTGCGGCGTCTGGATGTGCCGGTGCCGGACGGAGCCGGCGAAGCCGGGCGCGAACCGCTCCATCTCGGCGACGATCCGATCCGTCTCCGACTCGGCCAGCGCGGACCACTGCCGGCCGCCGGAGAGCCGGTACGGGTGCCACTGCGACCACAGGGTCACCTGGTGTTCGCCGGGCGGGGCGATCGACGGATCGAGCGCCGTGAAACTCATGGCCAGCACGGCCGGTCGCGGCGGCAGTTCCCCCGCCAGGGCGGCGCCGTGCGCGAGGCGGAGCCGGGCCCGGTCCTCGACGAGCAGCTGCAGACCGCGCACGGTCTCGGCGGCATCGGCGGGACCGCTCGGATACCGGGGCAGCGCGTCGGTCGCCAGGCGTACCACCATGCCGATACCCGGACCGACGCGGATCCGTCGCCGCCACGCGTCGAGGCGGGCGCGGTCGAATCCGCCGCGTTCGAGCAGATCGAACGTGGTCAGCACGTGACAACCGGCGATCACGGCGCGCGCGGTGACGACCCGTCCGGAATCGGTGCGGACCGCCCAGCCGTCCCCGGCGCGGCGGATCTCGGTGACGGCGTCGCCGAGCGCGACGACGCCACCGTCGGACCCGAGACGGGCGGCCAGGGCCTGCGTCAGCGCGCCGCTCCCGCCGATCGCCCGGCCGGGCGGCAGGGTGTGCATCAACGCCGCGACGCCGACCATGGGTGCGGTGCCGGGCTCGGACATCGGGGGCCCGGACTGGGCGCCGAACCAGGCGAGGGCGGCTTTGAGCGGTTCGTCGTCGAAGTACTCGTCGAGGAGGGCGTCGCCGGTGCCGAGGAACTGGCGGGAGAGGTCGCTACCGCCGCTGCCGGTGTCGAGACCCCAGAAGGACGAGAGCAGGTGCCGGCCGGTCGGCGGCGCCGAGAACGAGCGCATCACGCGGGCGCTGCGCGGACCCCACACCGTCACGAAGCGGCGGTAGGCGTCGGCCTCGCGTGGACCGCACGCGGCCTCGACGGATCGGCACGTGCGGTCGAGATCGCGATGGAAGACGATCCCCGGGCGGTCGCTGCCCGCCGGGGCGGGAGCGAACGCCCACGGGTCGCAGTCGACATAGTGCAGGCCGTGCGCGGGCAGATCGAGTTCCTCGACGATGCCGGTGTGCCGGATCATGACGTGCGCCGACGAACCGCGGTCGACCGCGTGCCCCGGGAAGCGTTCCACAGTCGACACGGCGCCGCCGAGTACGGTGTCCCGCTCGAGCACCTCCACGGACCGGCCCGCGCGGGCGAGGTAGCACGCGCTCACCAGGGCGTTGTGCCCGGAACCCACTACGACCGCGTCGATCACCCTGTCCACGCTACGGACCTTCGAGCGGAAGGTCCCGGCCCAGGACGGCGAAGGGACGGGCGTCCCCGGTGAACCGGAAGTGGCGGACGACGTCGCGGAACCCGAATCGCCGGTACAACCGCCAGGCCCTGTTGTCCTCGCCGGGTGCCTCGGGAGTCGACAGCAGCACCGTGCGCTCGGGACGGTCGCTCAGCAGCCGGCGCAGGAGCGCCTCGCCGATACGGTGACCCTGGGCGTCCGGCCGCACGTGCAGCTCGGTCAGTTCGAAGTAGTCGCCGAGGACGGCGTCGATCGTCTCCGGGGGGTAGCCGGCGTGGCGCATCCCGGTCCGCACCTGCTGGTTCCACCACTGGTGTGGTGACCCGCAATAGCCGTAGGCGATCGCGACGAGCGTCGACGGCTCCTCCGGCAGAGCCGCCGCGACGGCCTTCCATCCCGGGCGGGCGGAGTGTTCGGACCACATGGGCGCGCGGTGGTACTCGGTGCCGCGCGGGTATCGCATGGCGGCCACGTAGATGGGCAGCACCTCGGGCAGTCGCGCGCGGAACTCGGCGGCGGAGAGATCGACGACGATCGGTGCCGCGCCCCGCGGGGTCGCATCCGTACTCATGACGGGGACTGGACCGCCTTCCCTTGACTGCGTGTCGGTAGGTGCAGCTATATTGAATACGTCGAACGGATGTTCGATACCGGGGATCCGGTGATGTTCGAGGGAAGCGAACATCACCGGATCGTCGGGGCCGTGACCCGGCCGGTGCCCGGCGGGGTGCAGGGAGGTGTTCGGAATGATGACCGCGGCACGAACCACACAGTCCGCTGCCACACCGTCGGCTGCCACACCGTCGGCTGCCACACCGTCGGGTGCTACCGGTCCGCGGGCCGTCGGCCGTCCGGACTGCGCCGCCCGCCCGGTGTCCTCGCGCGCGGCAACCCTGCTCGACCGCGCGGACGAGTTGCTGTCGGCCGCCGCCGGCACCCCGGAGCCGTCCGAGCGGTTCCATCTGGCGTATCTCGCCGCGCTGCGCGGGGCCGGGGCCGTACTCGCGGGGGCCGAACTGCGGGCGGTCCACCGGCCGGCGCGTC
Organism: Rhodococcus sp. DMF-1; assembly: GCF_021441945.1. NCBI lineage: Bacteria > Bacillati > Actinomycetota > Actinomycetes > Mycobacteriales > Nocardiaceae > Rhodococcus > Rhodococcus sp. DMF-1. The sequence continues at coordinate 2,070,802 of NZ_CP090442.1, read as the reverse complement.
GGCCCCGCACTCGCAACGCGTGGGTGCTCATGGCGCGCGCGGAGCCGGGATTCGCGGTCTGGGCCGACTTCTTCGCCGATCGTTCCGACACGCGCGCGGCGATCGAGGCGGGGGTCACCCGCTCCGTACCTGCCGACGAGGCGAGCCGCTTCTACGACGAGGTGGGCCGTTTCCTCCACGAGGTCGAGGACTACCTGACCGGCGCCGACGACCGCTCGGGGGGCGCAGAACCCGGCTCCGGAGCCGGCCGCCGCAGCGCATGATCGATGCGCGACGCAGCCCGGGTCGTTCGACGGCCCGGGCCGGGTCCGTCGGCCTCTCGTATGCAGGTCCTTCGGAACCGTGATCGAACTCGAATCCGCAGTTGGTGGTCCCCGCCGGGATGTACTCGTATTATTGAGCCAGGCGGCCGTCAAAGTCGGCCCCCCGTCGATCTGGACCGCAGATCCGGCGGCCACCGTTTAGTGCCGGGGGAGGTACCGTGCCACTCTCCGAGCACGAGCAGCGCATGCTCGAACAGATCGAGAGCGCGCTCTATGCTGAGGATCCCAAGTTCGCCTCTACCGTCCGGGGAAGCCGGATGGGGATGGCGTCCAGTCGGCGTCGGCTCCAGGCCGGCGCGTTGTTCGCACTGGGTTTGGCGTTGCTGATCGCGGGCGTCGCCCTCCCGGTGAAGCCGGGCGGGTTCCCGATCATCAGTCTCGTCGGATTCATCGTCATGTTCGGCGCGGGGGTCCTGCTCCTCCTCGGAGGCAAGCGCGGTCCAGGCGTCGGCGACGGTCCCCGCGGATCAGGTCGCGGTCCCGCGGAAGGTAGATCCCGCGGCGGCCGCAAGTCCGGCGGAGGGTTCAGCAAGAGGATGGAGGACCGCTTCCGTCGGCGTTTCGAGCAGGAGTAGCGCGCAGTACTTCACGCGAGTTCCCATGAACGGCGCGTCCCGGTAACCGGGGCGCGCCGTTCGGCTTCTCCCGGCGCGGCGGCGGGCGGCCCGCCGCCCCCACCGCACCCGACCGTCGTCCCCCACCTCTCCCCACCGCCCCCTCGCCGCCGTGCCCCACCGCGCCCCACTGCGGCGCCCGGCTCCGGTGAGCGGCCGTCGAGGCCGAGGCGACCAGGGTGTTCTCCCGGGCCCGAGTCCGTCGTCTCGCGGCGGGCCCGAGTCTCCCGCGGCGCGGCGGCACCGGCCTCGTCGTCGTCACCCACTCCGCCCCACCCGCCGTGAACTGCGGACGGTCGGAAAACGGCGCCGCGCGTGGGCGCGTAAGCGGTTGAACGTGGGGGAAAGTGGGGTAGTGTGGGTCGCGGCGGAGGGGTTCCTCCGTCGAGCGAAGGACAGGGTCCGGCCGGGGCGTGGCGGGGGGTGTCGAGTGTTCCTCGGTACCCACACGCCCAAGCTGGACGACAAGGGGCGGCTCACGCTGCCCGCGAAGTACCGAGACGAACTGGCGGGAGGGCTGATGATCACGAAGGGTCAGGACCACAGCCTTTCCGTCTTCCCGCGCGACGAGTTCGCCGCCCTGGCCGAGCGTGCCGCCGCGGCCTCGCGGAGTAATCCGCAGGCCCGCGCGTTCCTTCGGAGCCTGGCGGCGGGAACCGACGAGCAACGTCCCGATGCGCAGGGCCGGATCACCCTGTCCGCGGCCCACCGCAAGTACGCGGGACTCACGAAGGACTGCGTCGTGATCGGTGCCGTCAAACATCTGGAGATCTGGGACGCGGCGGCGTGGGAGCAGTACCTCGCCGAGCACGAGGAAGAATTTTCCGAAGCGAGAGACGAGGCCCTGCACGACATTCTGTGACCGGAACCGCAGCAACGACCGTAGTGCCACCGCGGCGAGTGCCGCGAGGCCTCTGCCCGACAGCGACCCTGACACACTTCCCCAGTGCCAGGTTCGTGAAACGGAACCCTGACGTACTTCCCCAACGCCAGGTTTCCAGTTCGGACAGAGACCTCGATGCATTCGCCGCGGTCGTCTCCGGACCCCGCCGCGACCCCCACCGAAGCCACGATCCGATCGCCCACGAACCGAGCAGGACAACCGGAGGAAGAATGGCGGAGGGGCAGGACGCGGCGGCGATTCCGGAGGCCGCGAGTCCGGAGAGCTTCGGTCATGTCCCCGTTCTGCTCGACCGCGCCGACGAGTTGCTCGGCCCCGCCCTCGAAGCCGCCGGTGCGGGCGCGATCTACGTGGACGCCACCCTCGGTCTCGGCGGACACTCCGAGCACTTCCTGCGCACCTACCCGGGGGCGCACCTGATCGGACTCGATCGCGACCCCGACGCCCTCGCCGTCGCCCGCCGGCGGCTCGCACCGTACGCCGACCGCACGCAGTTCGTGCACACCCGTTACGACGGCATCGCCGACGCCCTCGCCTCCTGCGGACTGGATCGGGTCGGATCCGTCCATGCGATCCTGTTCGACCTCGGCGTGTCCTCGATGCAGCTCGACGAGACCGAGCGGGGCTTCGCCTACTCCCGCGACGCCCCGCTGGACATGCGCATGGACCCCACCACGGGGATGACCGCGGCCGACGTCCTCAACACCTACAGCCACGGCGACCTCGCCCGCATCCTCAGCACCTACGGGGAGGAGCGGTTCGCCGGGAAGATCGCCTCGGAGATCGTGCGCCAGCGGGCGAAGGCGCCGCTGCGCACGAGCGGGGAGCTGGTGGAGTTGCTCTACCGGACCATCCCGGCCGCGTCCCGCCGAACCGGCGGGCATCCCGCCAAGCGCACGTTCCAGGCGCTGCGCGTCGAGGTCAACGGCGAACTCGACTCGCTGCGGGCCGCGATCCCGGACGCCCTGGATGCGCTCGCCGTCGGGGGACGGGTGGTGTTCATGTCGTACCAGTCCCTCGAGGATCGTGTGGTCAAGCAGATCCTCACGCCGCTGACGAAGTCGAAGAGCCCCGAGGGCCTCCCGGTGGAACTTCCGGGTACCGAGCCCGAGCTGCGGGTGCTTACCCGCGGCGCGGAACGGGCGACGGAGCAGGAGATCGAGGCAAACCCGCGTTCGGCGCCGGTGCGCCTGCGTGCCGCGGAACGAATCGCCAGGAGGTACCGATGACCGTACAGGTGGCAGCACCTGCCCGCCGTCCGGCGCGATCGACGGCCGCCCAGCGCGCCTATCAGCGGCGCAGTCGGCGTACGGCACATCTGGCCGCGGAGTCGACGACCCCCGCCCGGGCCCGCCGCAGCGGTCGTGTGGCGGCGCGAATTCCGTTCGTGGCCACCATCATCGCTCTCCTCGGGATCGGCATGGCCGTGACCCTCCTGTTGACCACGCGCGCCGCGGAGGACTCCTACCAGCTCAGCGCCGCGCGCGACTACAACCAGCGCCTCGTCCAGGAGCGCGCCGTCCTGCAGCGCGACGTCCAGGCCGGCAACTCGGCGCCGGTGCTGGCGATGCAGGCCGCGAAGCTCGGCATGATCCCCACCGGTGAGGTCGCCCGGCTCGTCGTCGGGGACGACGGCGGGGTACGGGTGGTGGGAACGCCCGCACCCGCCGAGGGGGCTCCGGCCGCGCCGCTGAACCCGCCGTCCCCCGATGACCGGACCCGGGCGCAGCTTCCACCCCTCGCGGGCAGCGCGGGCAGCGAGAACCCGCGACCGGTGACCCCGTCGGCCGGCGCCGATCGGTCCGCCGCGCCCTCCGGTGCTGCCGGCGGTGAGGCTCCCACCGCGACGACATCCCCGCTCACTCCGCCGTCCGCCGAGTCTGCCCCGGCACCCGAGTCCGCCACGCCGTCGCCCGGCAATGCCGGGGCCGCACCCGGTCAGCCGGAACAATTGGTGCCCGTGACCCCTGCGACGCAAGCCGAGGACGGGCGCCGGTGAGGCGAGGGACCCCACCGTCTTCCCGGCCGGTCCGCGGCCGCCCCGCCCCCTCCCGCCGGCCGATGCCCGTCCGGCGGGCCCGCTCCCGCCGGGTCTCCGGCGGGGCCGACACCACCGGGTTCCGGTTCCGCTACCGGTACGGCCGCGCGGTGATGTTCCTGGCGCTCGGGGTCGCGGCCGCACAACTGCTGTGGGTGCAGGTCGTCCAGGCTCCGCAGTTGACCGCCGAATCGGCCAGCCAGCGCACGACGCGGCTCGTCGAGCCCGCCACCCGCGGCACCATCGCCGACCGGAACGGCAATCCGCTGGCCTACACGATGGAGGCCAAGGCGCTGACGTTCCAGCCCGTGCGGGTGCGGCGGGAACTCGACGAGGCGCGGGCCGAGGACCCGACCCAGCCCGAGACCGACGCGTATCTGGAAGGCGTCGCCGCCGCGATCCACGAGGCGCTGGGCGCGGCCGCTCCCGAGGACGCGATCCTCGACAAGCTGCGCAGCGACGAGACGTTCGTCTATCTGGCGCGAGGCGTCGACCCGGCGGTTGCCACCGCGATCGTCGACGAATACGACCGGGTGGGTCTCGAGCGTCAGGACATCCGGCTGTATCCCGGCGGTGCGCTCGCCGCCAATCTCGTCGGCGCGACCGGCTGGGACGGGCACGGCCTCCTCGGCCTCGAGGACGCCATGGACTCCGTGCTCGCCGGCACCGATGGTTCGTCGACGTACGATCGGGGCTCCGACGGCGCGGTGATCCCCGGCAGCTGGCGCGATCAGCAGCCCGCCGTCGACGGCTCCGCGGTGGAGCTGACCATCGATTCCGACATCCAGTACTACGTGCAGCAGCAGGTTCAGCGGGCCAAGGACCTGTCCGGGGCGAAGAACGCCTCCGCCGTCGTGCTCGACGCCCGGACCGGCGAGGTCGTCGCCATGGCCAACGACGGTACGTTCGACCCCTCGATCGGGGTCGGCAACAACCCGAAGGACGCCGAACTCGGCAACCCCGCCGTCAGCACCCCCTTCGAACCGGGATCGGTGAACAAGATCGTCACCGCCGCCGCCGCGATCGAGGACGGGCTCACCACCCCGGACGAGGTGCTGCAGGTGCCCGGCACGATCCGGATGGCCGGCGTCACCGTCAAGGACGCATGGGACCACGGCGTCGTGCCCTACACCACGACCGGTGTGTTCGGAAAATCCTCCAACGTCGGGACTCTGATGCTCGCCGAACGGGTCGGTGAGGACCGGTTCGCGCAGATGCTCGACCTGTTCGGCCTCGGGCAGCGCACCGACGTGGGCCTGCCCGGCGAGTCCGCCGGCAGCGTGCCCAGTCGCGAGCAGTGGTCCGGTGGCACGTTCGCCAACCTGCCGATCGGGCAGGGTCTGTCCATGACGCTGCTGCAGATGGCCGGGATCTACCAGGCCGTCGCCAACGACGGCGAGCGGATCCCGCCGCGCGTCGTCCGCGCCGTCGTGGCCCCGGACGGCACCCGCACCGAAACACCCCGGCCGGAGCCGGTGCGGGTGGTCAGCCCGCAGACCGCCGCCACGGTGCGCGACATGTTCCGAGCCGTGGTGCAGGACGACACCGGCAATCAGCGCGGCACCGGTACCCCGGCCGCGATCGAGGGCTACCAGGTCTCGGGCAAGACCGGCACCGCCCAGCAGGTCGACCCGGCCTGCAAGTGCTACTCGAACTCGAACTACTGGATCACCTTCGCCGGGATCGCGCCCGCCGACCGTCCCCGCTACGTGATCGGCATCATGCTCGATGCGCCCACCCGCAGCGCCGACGGCAGTGGCGGCCAGTCCGCCGCACCGCTGTTCCACACGATCGCCTCGTGGTTGCTGCAGCGCGAGGGCGTGCCGCTGTCGGCCGACCCGGGCAGCAAACTGATCCTGCAGGTGGACTGAGCCGCGCGGGTGCGGTCGATCGCCGAGCACCTGTCGGCGCCGCCGCCACCCGTCGGTAACCTGACACGTCGGTACCGTGACACCGCGGTCGAGCCCGGGCACATGGCGGCCGCGGGAGTACGAAGAACGGCAGAGACACTGCCGCGGAGCGAGAGGAGCCTGGTGCCTGTGCCGTCGAGTCCGGACCCGTCCCCGCCGGGAGGCGGCCTGAGACCCGAGCATCCACCGGTGACGCCACTCCGCGACCTTGCTGCCGCCGTGGGCGCGACCGTCGGCACCGTCGAACCGGGCGTCGCGGCCGCCACGACTCCCGTCGCCGACGTGTCCGTGACCGGGGTCGACCTCCGCGCCCAGGGGGTGCGGCCCGGTGACCTGTTCGCCGCCCTGCCGGGCGCCCGCGCGCACGGCGCCGAGTACGCGGCGGAGGCGCTGGAGCGCGGCGCCGTCGCCGTCCTCACCGACGCCGCCGGCTGCGAACGCCTCGCCGCCGTCGTCACCCGTCCCGTGCCGGTGCTGATCCATCCGGATCCGCGGTCGGTCCTCGGCATCGTCTCCGCCGCCGTCTACGGCGAACCGTCGCAGCACATCCAGGTCGTCGGGATCACCGGCACCTCCGGCAAGACCACCAGCTCCTATCTGGTCGAGGCGGGACTCGCCGCGGCCGGGCGGGTGACCGGCCTGGTGGGCACCATCGAGACCCGGCTCGCCGGCCGGCGGGTGCCCAGCGCGCTCACCACCCCCGAGGCTCCGCAACTGCACGCCCTGTTCGCGGCCATGCGCGAGCAGGGCATCGACACCGTGGTGATGGAGGTCTCGAGCCACGCCCTGTCCCTCGGCCGGGTCGCCGGGGTCCGCTTCGCGGTCGGTGCCTTCACGAACCTGTCCCAGGACCACCTCGACTTCCATCGTGACCTCGACGACTACTTCGGCGCGAAGGCCCGGTTGTTCGCGGCGGACTCGCCCGTACGGGCGCACCGCGCCGTCGTGTGCGTCGACGACGAGTGGGGCGTGCGGATGGCGGAGATCGCCCGGGCCGCCCACCCCGCCGAGCCCGACGCCGTGCGCACCGTCGCCACCACCGGCGCGGCCGACTGGACCGCGACGGCGGTGCGCACCGATCCGTCCGGCTCCCAGACGTTCACCCTCACCGGCCCCGACGCCGCCGAGCGGCGCGTCGCGGTGCGCCTGCCCGGCCACTTCAACGTCGCCAACGCCGCCCTCGCCGTCGCGGTGTGCGCGGCCGCCGGGGTCGACGTCGACGCCGCGGCCGCGGGCATCGCCGACGTCGACGTGCCCGGGCGCGTCGAGCGGGTCGACCGCGGTCAGGGATTCCTCGCCGTCGTCGACTACGCGCACAAGCCTGCTGCGCTCGAGGCCGTCGTCGCGACGCTGCGCGGGCGGGCGGCCGGTGGCCGCCTCGCCGTCGTCGTCGGCGCCGGCGGCGACCGGGACCACGGCAAGCGGCCCCTGATGGGTGAGGTCGGAGCCCGGGGAGCGGACCTGCTCGTCGTCACCGACGACAACCCCCGCACCGAGGACCCGGAGGTCATCCGGGCCGCGGTGCTCGCCGGTGCCCGCGCCGTCCCCGACCACCAGCGGGGACAGGTCCGCGAGATCGGCGACCGGGCGGCTGCCATCGAAGCGGCCGTGCGCTGGGCACGTCCGGGCGACATCGTCCTCGTGGCCGGCAAGGGCCACGAGACCGGTCAGGAGATCCACGGGGTCAAGCACCCCTTCGACGACCGCGAGGTGCTCGCCGCGGCCATCGACCGGTTCACCGGCGCAGGTAGCGAGCAGTACGGAGGCACCCGATGATCCCGATGACACTCGCCCGCATCGCGGAGGTGGTCGGCGGGACACTGCACGACGTCGACGACCCGGCCGTCGAGGTGACGGGCACCGTCGAGTTCGACTCCCGCAAGGTCACCCCGCACGGGCTGTTCCTCGCCCTGCCGGGAGCCCGTTCCGACGGGCACGATCACGCCGCCGAGGCGATCGCCGCCGGTGCCGCCGCGGTGCTCGCCGCCCGGCCGGTGGGTGTGCCCGCCGTCGTGGTGCCGCCGGTGCCGCCGGTCGAGACCAACTCGCTGGCTTTCGAGCACGACGCCGACGGTTCCGGCGCCGCGGTGCTCGCCGCGCTGGGTGCCCTCGCCCGCGCCGCGGTCGACGAACTCACCGCGGCCGGACTGACCGTCGTCGGCGTCACCGGCTCCGCCGGCAAGACCTCCACGAAGGACCTGCTCGCGGCGGTGCTCGCGCCGCTCGGTCCCGTCGTCGCACCGCCCGGCTCCTTCAACAACGAACTCGGACATCCGTGGACGGCGCTGCGCGCGACCCCCGACACCCGGTTCCTGGTCCTGGAGATGTCGGCGCGCGGACCCGGGCATATCGCGGCCCTCGCCACCGTCGCCCCGCCACGGATCGGGGCGGTACTCAACGTCGGCACCGCCCACCTGGGGGAATTCGGTTCCCGGGAGGTCATCGCGCGGACGAAGGGCGAGCTCGTCGAAGCCCTGCCGCCCGCCGCGGAGGGCGGCGTGGCGATCCTCAACGCCGACGATCCGCTGGTCGCCGCGATGGCGCCCCGCACCCGTGCCCGCGTCGTGTTCGTCGGCAGCGACCCGGCCGCGCACGTCCGGGCGACCGACGTCCACCTCGACGAGCACGCCCGGCCCACGTTCACCCTGGTCGTGCGCGACGGCGACACCGAGCGCCGCGCCGCGGTCACCCTCGCGGTGCACGGCGAGCACCACATCGGCAACGCCCTCGCGGCCGCGGCCGTCGCCCTCGAGTGCGGCGCCACCCTCGAGCAGGTCGCGACCGCGCTCGGCGGCGCCGGCGCGGTGTCGGCGCACCGCATGGACGTGCGCACCCGCGCCGACGGCGTCACCGTCGTCGACGACGCCTACAACGCGAACCCCGATTCGATGCGCGCGGCGCTCAAGGCGCTGGTGACGATGGCGCGCGCGGGCGAGAGCCCGCGCCGGACCTGGGCGGTGCTGGGGGAGATGGGTGAACTCGGGGACGAGTCGGTCGTCGAGCACGACGCGATCGGCCGGCTCGCGGTGCGCCTGGACGTCACCCGCATCGTCGCGGTCGGCGCGACGCGTCCGGTCCGCGGTCTCTACCAGGGTGCGGTGATGGAAGGATCCTGGGGCGACGAGGCGACCCACGTCCCCGACGCCGACGCGGCGATCGCGCTCCTCGAGCGCGAACTGCAGCCCGGCGACCTGGTGCTGGTCAAGGCCTCGCAGTCCGTCCGGCTGTGGACGGTGGCGGAGGCGATCCTCGCAGGATCGGTGGGCACGGCAGGAACGGAAACGGAGGCCGCACGGTGAGACAGATCCTCTTCGCCGCGGGAATCGCACTGGCGGTGTCGATCCTGCTGACGCCGGTGCTGATCAAGGCGTTCTCGCGGCAGGGATTCGGCCAGGAGATCCGCGTCGAGGGACCGCAGAGCCATCAGTCAAAGCGCGGCACCCCGACGATGGGCGGCGTGGCGATCCTCGCCGGCCTGTGGGCCGGCTACTTCGGCGCGCACGCCATCGGCCTGGCCTACGAGGGCGCGGAGGGACCGTCGGCCTCGGGCCTGCTCGTGCTGGGTCTGACCACCGCGCTCGGCGGCGTCGGCTTCCTCGACGACTTCATCAAGATCCGCAAGCAGCGCAACCTGGGCCTGAACAAGACCGCCAAACTGGTCGGCCAGCTCGTCGCCGCCGTCGCCTTCGGCATCCTCGCCCTGCAGTTCCGCAACGGCGACGGGCTCACCCCCGGCAGCACCCACCTGTCCTACGTGCGCGACATCGCCACGGTCTCGATGGGTGCGGTGGTGTTCATCCTCTTCGTGTACCTGCTCGTGAGCGCGTGGTCCAATGCCGTCAACCTCACCGACGGCCTCGACGGCCTCGCCGCGGGATCGATGAGCCTGGTACTCGGCGCCTACGTGATCATCACGTTCTGGCAGTACCGCAACTCGTGCGTCGCCGACCCCGGCAAGGGCTGCTACGACGTACGGGACCCGCTCGACCTGGCGTTGCTGTGCGCCGCCGGCGCCGCCGCGTGCATCGGTTTCCTGTGGTGGAACGCCGCCCCCGCGAAGATCTTCATGGGGGACACCGGCTCGCTCGCCCTCGGCGGCATGCTCGCGGGTCTGTCCGTCACGACGCGCACCGAGCTGCTGATGGTCGTCATCGGTGCCCTGTTCGTCGCCGAGGCGGCGTCCGTGGTCATTCAGGTTGCGGTGTTCCGGTCCAGCCGGCGTCGCGTGTTCCGGATGGCGCCGTTCCATCACCACTTCGAACTCGGCGGCTGGGCCGAGACGACGGTGATCATCCGGTTCTGGTTGCTCGCGGCCATCGCCTCGGCCATCGGCATGGCCCTGTTCTACAGCGAATACCTAGCGGCGATCGGGGACTGACACCGTGACTGACGAACTGCGCCGCCAAGACCTCGACCGGCTCCGCGGCGCCCGCGTGCTCGTCGCCGGGGGCGGGATGTCCGGCCGCGCCACCCTCGGGCCCCTCGCGGACCTCGGCGCGGCGGTGACCGTGGCCGACCGCGACCCGCAGGCCCTCGCGCGCTGCCGCGAACTCGGTGCCGACACCGTCGATCTCGACGACCTCGTCGCGGACGCCTCGTCGCTGCATGCATACGCCCTGGTCGTGACCAGCCCCGGCTTCGCGCCGGACGCACCGCTGCTCTCGCACGCCGCGGGGGCGGCCGTGCCGATCTGGGGGGACATCGAACTGTCCTGGCGCATCGACCAGGCCGAGATCTACGGCCCGCCGCGGCGCTGGCTCGTCGTCACCGGCACCAACGGCAAGACCACGACGACGATGATGCTGCAGTCGATTCTCGAGGCTTCGGGGCTCGCGTCCGTGGCGTGCGGCAACATCGGCCTGCCCGTGCTCGACGCGCTGCGCCGCACAGAACCCCGCGCCGACGTCCTCGCCGTCGAACTGTCGTCGTTCCAGCTGCACTGGGCGCCGTCGGTGCGGCCCGAGGCCGGCGTGATCCTCAACATCGCCGAGGACCACCTGGACTGGCACGGCGGGATGGCGGGCTACATCGACGCCAAGGCGCGAGCGCTGGCCGGCACCGTCGGCGTGCTCGGCCTCGACGATCCGATCGCCGGGAGCCTGCGCGACCGGTCGCGGGCCGTCGTCACGGTCGGCTTCACCCTCGGCTACCCGCAGGCCGGTGAGCTCGGCATCAGTGGCGACGTTCTGGTCGACCGCGCGTTCGCCGACTCCGCAGTGCTCGCTGCGGTCGCCGACGTGACCCCGGCCGGGCCCGCCGGCCTGTCCGACGCGCTCGCCGCCGCGGCACTGGCCCGGGCGATCGACGTCCCCGCCTCCGCCGTGCACGACGGTCTGCGCCGGCACCGCGTCGGACCGCACCGCGCCGCCCCCGTCGGCACCGTCGACGGCGTCGCGTACATCGACGATTCGAAGGCCACCAATCCGCACGCGGCGCGCACGTCGCTGCTCGCCCACGACCGGGTGGTATGGGTCGCCGGCGGCCTGCTCAAGGGCGCCCACGTCGACGACCTGGTGGCGGAGGTCGCCCCCCGTCTCGCCGGGGTGGTGCTGCTCGGCCGGGACGCCGACCGCATCGCCGACGCGCTCGCGCGACACGCCCCCGACGTCCCCGTGGTCGTCCTCGACACGCGCGACGATGGACCGATGAGCACGAGCGAACCGGGGACGGTCCCGACTACGGCACGCCGGGTGGCGCTCGCGGGTGTGGACGGGCCCGAGGCCATGCGGACCGCGGTGCGCGAGGCGGCGTCGCTGGCGACGGCGGGGGACACCGTGCTGCTGGCGCCGGCCGCGGCGTCGCTGGACATGTTCGCCGACTACGCGCAGCGTGGTCGCGCGTTCGCCGCCGCGGTCGAGCAACTGCGCGGGGGCGGGACGCGGCGGTGAACGCGCCGCAGCCCGCCGACGGGGCGGCGCGGAACCGGGTCGGGCTGTGGCTGGCCCGGCCCCTGGCCTCGTTCCACCTGGTCGTCACGATCGCGGTGCTGCTCACCGTGCTGGGCCTGGTGATGGTCCTGTCGTCGTCGAGTGTCGAGGCCGTCGCCACGAACGGTTCGGCCTACGGCCTGTTCACCTCGCAGGCGATCTTCGCGGCTCTCGGCCTGGTCATCTTCTACCTCGCCCTGATCGTTCCGGTGCGGGTGCTGCGCCGGTTCTCGTTCCCGGCGTTCGCGGTCACCGTCGTGCTGCTGGTCCTGGTGCTCATCCCCGGCATCGGCACGGAGTCGCAGGGCACCCGCGGGTGGTTCGTCGTCGCCGGCGTGTCGCTGCAGCCCTCCGAGCTGGCCAAGATCGCCATCGCCGTGTGGGGTGCGCACCTGCTCGCGTCGCGCCGCGCGGAGCGCTCCAGCACCCGCGAGATGATGATTCCGTTGGTCCCGGCCACCCTCGTGGTCACCCTGCTGATCATCCTCCAGCCGGACCTGGGCACCACCGTCTCGCTCGCGATCATCGTCCTGGCGCTGCTCTGGTTCGCGGGTCTGCGGCTGCGGGTGTTCCTGACGATCGTCGGTACCGCCGCCGGGCTCGCGGTGCTCCTCGCCCTGACCGCCGGGTACCGGTCCGCACGTGTACGGGCCTTCTTCAACCCCGGCGCGGACCCCCAGGGCATCGGCTACCAGGCACGCCAGGCGAAGTTCTCCCTGGCCGACGGCGGATTCTGGGGCCGCGGGCTCGGACAGAGCCGCGCCAAGTGGAGCTACCTGCCCAACGCCCACAACGACTTCATCTTCGCCATCATCGGTGAAGAGCTCGGTTTCCTCGGCGGCCTGGCCGTGATCGGCCTGTTCGGTCTGTTCGCGTACGCCGGCCTGCGGATCTCGCTGCGCTCGGTCGATCCGTTCCTGCGGTTGCTCACCGCCACCGCCACCACCTGGATCATCGGACAGGCGTTCATCAACATCGGCTACGTCGTCGGACTGCTGCCCGTGACCGGACTGCAGCTTCCGCTGGTCTCGGCCGGCGGCACCTCCACTGCGACGACGCTGCTGATGTTCGGTCTGATCGCCAACGCGGCCCGGCACGAACCGGAGGCCGTCGCCGCCCTGCACGCCGGGCAGGACGGCCGCTTCGGACGGCTGCTGCGGCTGCCGAAACCGGAGCAGTACACCCCGGCGCGCGGCGAGGCCGTGCGACTCGACCGGCGTGCCGATCCCGCCCGGGCCGAGCCGCGCCGGGCCGGCGCCGAGCGGGGCAGCGGCACGGCGGTCCGCAAGCGGCCGGCCCCACCGGAACGCGCATCTCACGAACGCGCGCGCGGGCGCACGACACAGTCCGCGACGCCGCGGGACCAGGCCCCTCGCCGGGCGAGACGCCCGGCGCGCACGACCGACAGCAGAGACGGACGAACCGGAGAGCGAGGAAACCGTAGGTGAGCGGCGAGCAGTCTGCCCTGTCCGTGGTGGTGGCCGGGGGCGGCACCGCCGGGCACATCGAGCCGGCCCTCGCGGTCGCCGACGCGATCCGCGCGTTGGTGCCGACCGCGACGATCACCGCGCTGGGCACCGAACGGGGACTGGAGACCACCCTCGTGCCGCAGCGCGGCTATCCCCTCGAACTGGTCCCCCCGGTGCCGCTGCCCCGCAAGCTCACCGCCGACCTGGCCCGACTGCCGGCGCGGGTCCTCGCCTCGGTTCGCCGGACCCGCGAGGTGCTCGACCACGTGCACGCCGACGTCGTCGTCGGATTCGGCGGCTACGTGGCGCTGCCCGCGTACCTGGCCGCCGGTGCCGGGCCGCTGCGCCGTCGGCGCCGCATCCCCGTCGTCGTCCACGAAGCCAACGCCCGCGCCGGTATCGCCAACAAGATCGGGGCTGTGCGCGCGGCCCGCGTCCTGGCCGCGGTCCCGGGGTCGGGCATCGTGCGCCGCGGCGAGGCCGAGATCGTCGGCATCCCCGTCCGGTCGTCCATCACGGGGCTGGACCGCGCCGCGCTGCGCGCCCGGGCCCGGGCCCACTTCGGGCTGCCCCCGGACGGGCCGGTGCTCCTGGTGTTCGGCGGTTCGCAGGGCGCCCGCTCGCTCAACGAGGCCGTCTCGGGTGCCGCCGGGCAGCTCGCCGCCGCGGGCATCGCCGTGCTGCACGCCCACGGCCCCAAGAACACCGTCGACGTGCCGGCACGTCCCGAGCACGACCGTTGTCCCTACGTCGCGGTGCCCTACCTGACACGGATGGACCTGGCGTACTCCGCTGCCGACGCGGTGATCTGCCGCTCCGGTGCGATGACCGTCGCCGAGGTGTCCGCGGTGGGGTTGCCGGCGGTGTACGTGCCGTTGCCGCACGGCAACGGAGAGCAGGAACTCAACGCCCGGCCGGTGGTGGCGGCCGGAGGTGGGATGATCGTGGCGGACGAGGAACTGACCCCGGCGTTCGTGGCCGACACGGTGATCCCGCTGTTGCGTGACGCCACCCGCCTGGCCGAGATGGGACGGCGGGCGGCAGGAGCGGGCCACCGCAGCGCCGCCGCCGAGGTGGCGCGGATCGTGCTGGACGTCGCAGGCGTGGAAGCGAACAGGAGTGATCGATGAGCGAGCAGCTGCCCCCGGAGCTCGAGCGGGTGCACATGGTAGGCATCGGCGGGGCCGGGATGTCCGGCATCGCCCGGATCCTGCTCGCTCGCGGCGGGAAGGTCTCCGGATCGGACGCGAAGGAGAGCCGCGGCGTGCTGGCGTTGCGTGCGCGCGGCGCCTCGGTGCGCATCGGACACGACGCAAGCGCGCTGGACCTGCTCGAGGGCGGCCCCACCGCCGTGGTGACGACGCACGCCGCGATCCCCCAGGACAATCCCGAGCTGGTCGCCGCCCGCGAACGCGGTGTTCCCGTCCTGATGCGCCCGGCGGTGCTGGCCGCACTGATGCGCGGGCACCGCACCTTCCTGGTCGCCGGCACGCACGGCAAGACGTCGACGACCTCGATGCTGGTGGTGACTCTGCAGCACTGCGGCTTCGACCCGTCCTTCGCCGTGGGCGGCGAACTCAACGAGTCGGGCACCAACGCGCACCACGGCAGCGGGGACGTGTTCGTCGCCGAGGCCGACGAGAGCGACGGTTCGCTCCTCCAGTACGACCCCGACGTGGTGATCGTGACCAACATCGAGGCCGACCACCTCGACTTCTTCGGCACCGAAGAGGCGTACGTGCAGGTGTTCGACGACTTCGTCGACCGTATCGCCCCCGGTGGGCTGCTCGTGACCTGCCTCGACGACCCCGGCTCGGCCGCCCTGGCGCGACGCGCGACGGCCCGTCGCCCGGACGACCTGCGCGTCACCGGATACGGCACGGCGGCGGCGACCGGTGACGGCGCCGAGGTCGACGGGGTGCGGGTGGGGGTGCGTCTGCTCAACTGGGAGGCCAAGGACGTCGGGGGAGTGGCCGAGTTCCACCTGGCCGACGAGGCGGCACCGCGCACGGTGCGGCTGTCCGTTCCCGGCCGGCACATGGCGCTCAACGCGCTCGCCGCACTGCTCGCCTCCCTCGAGGCGGGCGCCCCGGTCGAGGAGGCGGTCGAGGGTCTGGCCGGTTTCGGCGGGGTGCATCGGCGATTCCAGTACAGCGGCCGCGAACACGGCGTGCGGGTGTTCGACGACTACGCCCACCATCCCACCGAGGTCCGCGCGGTTCTCGCCGCGGCCGCGGAGCTGGTCGCCGGCGAGCCGGTCCGCTACACCGAGACGGGCACCGAGCGGCCGCGCGTGATCGTCGTCTTCCAGCCACACCTGTACTCGCGCACCGAGACCTTCGCGACCGAGTTCGGCGCGGCCCTCGACCTCGCCGACGAGGTCGTGGTCCTGGACGTCTACGGGGCGCGCGAGAAGCCGCGACCGGGCGTGAGCGGTGCCCTCGTCGCGCAGTCGGTGTCCAGGCCCGTGCACTACCAGCCGGATCTGTCCCTCGTGCCGCGCCAGGTCGCGCGACTGAGCCGTCCCGGCGACGTCGTGATCACCATGGGTGCCGGGGACGTGACCATGCTCGGGCGCCAGATTCTCGATGCCCTGCGCAGCAAGCCCGGCCGGCTGCGGCCGGGAGCTGCCGCCGGACCGGGACCGGTCGGTCCGTGACGCCCGCCGCCACCACCCGCATCCGCCCTCGCGGGGCGGCGCGGCCCGCGCGACGGCCGTCGGGCCGGTCCGTGCGGGTGCGGACGGTGCTGATCGGTGCGGCAATGGTGGCGGCGGTGCTCGGCCTGATCGGCATCGCGTGGCTGTCGCCGCTGCTGTCCGTGCGGACCGTCGAGGTCGTGGGGGCGACGGCGATCCCGCAGGAGGACGTGCTGGCCCGTCTCGAACTCGCGGAGGGCACACCGCTGCTGCAGGTCGACACGGCGGCGGCGGCGCAACGGGTCGCGGCGCTGCCGCGGGCCGCGTCCGTACGGGTCCAGCGCGTCTACCCCTCCACCGTGCGGGTCACGGTGACCGAGCGGGAGGCAGTGGTGTTCGTCGACGCGCCCGACGGCACGCACTCGCTCGACGCCGACGGGGTGGACTTCGCGGTCGAGCCGCCGCCCATGCTGACCCCGCGCCTGGTCACCCCCGCCCCCGGTCCCGGCGACCCGGCGACGGCCGCGGCGATCGAGGTGCTCGCGGCGCTGCCGCCCGAGCTGCGTGTGCAGGTGGGGGAGGTGAACGCTCCGTCGGCATCCGAGGTCTCGCTCACCCTGCACGACGGCCGGGTCGTGGTGTGGGGCACGGTGGACCGCTCGGATCGCAAGGCCCGGGTGGTGCTGCCGCTGCTCACCCAGCCGGGGCAGACCTACGACGTGGCGGCGCCCGACCTGCCGACGGTGCGATGACGACGCGGACGGCGATCGCGGCCCCGGGACGAAAATCATGCGCGCCGTCGGCGCGCCTGCTGGCGGATCGCCGCCACAGTGCCATAGCGTTTCGCACCAGTCGAGATACTTGACATAACCATCGACCTGTGGTTGAGGGTTTGTCCGTACCTCACCGATGATGATCGAAGCGTGACCGATTTCTCAGGAAGGCGAGAGCCCATGACGCCCCCGCACAACTACCTCGCCGTAATCAAGGTCGTCGGTATCGGCGGTGGCGGCGTGAACGCGGTCAACCGCATGATCGAACAGGGACTCAAGGGAGTCGAGTTCATCGCGGTGAACACCGACGCGCAGGCCCTGCTCATGTCCGACGCCGATGTCAAGCTCGACGTCGGCCGCGAACTCACCCGGGGGCTCGGCGCCGGTGCGGACCCCGAGGTCGGCCGCAAGGCCGCCGAGGACCACAAGGACGAGATCGAAGAGGTGCTCAAGGGCGCCGACATGGTCTTCGTCACCGCCGGTGAGGGCGGCGGGACCGGCACCGGCGGCGCGCCCGTGGTCGCGAGCATCGCCCGCAAGCTCGGAGCGCTGACCGTCGGCGTCGTCACGCGGCCGTTCTCGTTCGAGGGCAAGCGCCGCGGCAGCCAGGCCGACACGGGCATCCAGACCCTGCGCGAGTCGTGCGACACCCTCATCGTCATCCCCAACGACCGGCTCCTGCAGCTCGGCGACGCCGCCGTCAGCCTCATGGACGCGTTCCGCTCCGCCGACGAGGTGCTGCTCAACGGTGTCCAGGGCATCACCGACCTCATCACCACCCCGGGCCTGATCAACGTCGACTTCGCGGACGTCAAGGGCGTGATGTCCGGCGCCGGCAGCGCCCTGATGGGCATCGGTTCCTCCCGGGGCGAGGGCAGGGCCATCAAGGCCGCCGAGGCGGCGATCAACTCGCCCCTGCTCGAGGCGTCGATGGAGGGTGCACGCGGCGTGCTGCTGTCCATCGCCGGCGGCTCCGACCTCGGCCTGTTCGAGATCAACGAGGCCGCCTCGCTGGTGCAGGAGGCCGCCCACATCGACGCGAACATCATCTTCGGCACGGTCATCGACGACTCCCTGGGCGACGAGGTGCGCGTCACCGTCATCGCGGCCGGGTTCGACGGCGGCACCCCGGCGCGACGTCCCGTCGAGTCGGCCCCGCCGACCCCCGCAACGCGCGGCGGCACCATCGGCGCGGGGCGTGCCGGCGACGTCGGTCGCTCGGAGCGGGAACGGGCCGAGGAGATGCCGGCGCGCGAGCAGCAACCCGTCGCGGGCAGCTCCCTCCCGCCGATCGGGTCGGCCCAGCCGGCGCGGCCGGTCGAGACGGACGAGGACGGCGACGACGACGTCGACGTGCCGATCTTCATGCGCCGTTGACGGTGACACAGCCGGTGCTGCGGGCGCGGCGGGTCGTCACCACCCGTGCCGGCGGCGTCTCCGCCCCGCCCTACGACTCTTTCAATCTCGGTGACCACGTGGGTGACGACCCGGCCGCGGTCGAGGCGAACCGGCGCCGGCTCGCCTCGGTGATCGGGCTGCCCTACGAGCGGCTCGTGTGGATGGAGCAGATCCACAGTCGCAACGTCACCGTCGTGGACGGCCCGGTCCGCGGCCCGGTGCCCGCGACCGACGCGCTGGTCACGCGCGAGCCCGGTCTCGCGCTCGTCACGTTGAGTGCGGACTGCGTGCCGGTGCTGCTGTCCGACGAGGAGGCGGGCGTGATCGCCGCCGTGCACGCGGGCCGGATCGGTGCCCGCGTGGGGATCGTGCCCCGGGTCCTGGACGCGATGACCGAACTCGGTGCGCGACCGGAGCGCATCGGCGCGTTCCTCGGACCTGCTGCGAGCGGCCGCCGGTACGAGGTGCCCGCTTCGATGCAGGCCGACGTGGAGGCGCATCTGCCCGGTAGCGCCACCCGCACCGTCGCGGGCACGCCCGCGCTGGACCTGCGGGCCGGGTTGCGACGGCAACTGCTCGAACACGGCGTCACGGCCGTCGCGGAGGATCCCCGATGCACCATCGAGGATCCGACGTTGTTCAGCCATCGCCGGCAGGCGCCGACCGGACGGCTGGCGGCGGTGATCTGGCTCGAGGCCGGACCGGACCCCGCCGCCGGAGGTGGCCGATGAGCCCCGCCGCCGGAGGTGGCCGATGAGCCCCGCCGCCGGAGGTGGCCGATGAGCCCCGCCGCCGGAGGTGGCCGATGAACCCCGCCGCCGGAGGTGGCAGGTGACCGCAGCGGACGCCGACGCGCGGCGTGCCGAGATCGCCGACGGACTGCGCCGGGCACACGAGCGGCTCGACGCCGCGGCCCGGGCGGCGGGCCGCGACCCGGCGGAGATCGCGCTGCTGCCGGTGACGAAGTTCTTCCCGGTCTCCGACGTGGAGATCCTCTACGGACTCGGGTGCCGCGCCTTCGGTGAATCCCGGGAACAGGAGGCAACCGCGAAGGTTGCCGAATTCCGTTCGCGGACAACCGATCCTGCCGTCGCTTGGCATATGATCGGCCGGGTGCAACGCAACAAGGCGCGTGCCGTGGCCCGCTGGGCCCACACCGTGCACTCGGTCGACAGCGCCCGGCTGGCGCACGCACTGGACTCCGGTGCGCGGGCCGCGCGGGATTCCGGTGACCGCGACACGCCGCTGTCCGTCCTGCTGCAGGTCAGTCTCGACGACGACCCGCAGCGAGGCGGGGTGAGCTCCGCCGACCTGCGCGCGCTCGCGGACGAGATCGCCGGGACCGCCGGGCTCGCGTTGCGCGGGCTCATGGCGGTGCCGCCGCTGGGCTGGGACCCGGACGCCGCCTTCGAACGGCTCGCCGGGCTCCATGCCGCGCTGCGTTCCGATCATCCCGAGGCCACCGAACTGTCGGCCGGGATGTCCGGCGACCTCGAGGCGGCGGTGCGATGGGGTTCGACGTGCGTGCGTGTCGGAACCGCGGTGTTGGGCGCGCGGCCGTTAGCCTGAGTGGCGACCGCCGCGCGAGGAAGGTTGATCCATGAGCTCACTCCACAAGTTCAAGGCGTACTTCGGGATGGTGCCGCTCGAGGAGTACGAGGACGACTACCTCGACGACCCCGCGAGCGCCCGCCGCGAGCGCGACCGGGACTACGACGAGCCGCCGTACGCGGGCGGTGGTTACGGACCGTCGCACCGGGACGAGTACAAGGCGTCGCGGCGGGAGGATGCCGGCCGCGACTTCGAACCGGACGGTTTCGATCGTTACGAGCCGCCCGTGCGGGCGGCGCGCGTGGAGCCGATCACGGCCCGCGCACCGCGCCCGACCCCGCCGCCGGCCCGCGCCGCCGCGCGGTCGTCGCTCGGTTCCGAGGGCCGCCTGGAACGGTCCGAGGCCCGTCGCGGCGCGCTGTTCGACGAGGGAGGCCCGTTGTCGAAGATCACCACGCTGCGTCCCCGGGACTACGGCGAGGCCCGCACGATCGGTGAGCGGTTCCGCGACGGCACCCCGGTGATCATGGACCTGGTCGAGATGAGCAACGCCGACGCCAAGCGGCTCGTCGACTTCGCGGCCGGGTTGGCCTTCGCGCTGCGCGGTTCGTTCGACAAGGTCGCCACGAAGGTGTTCCTGCTGTCCCCGGCGGACATCGACGTCTCCGCCGAGGAACGCCGCCGGATCGCGGAGACGGGGTTCTACAACCAGCAGTGACCTGATCCGCCGCGGCGGTTCCCGGCACGGTCGACGCCCGGTGCCCGGTGTGCAACACCGGATGCCGGGCGTTTCGGTTTGGCTCGATGCGCCGTCGTCGGGCAGAGTGGGCGGGTGGCCGTATTCGAGGTGCTCTGGTTCCTGCTGTTCATTTTCTGGCTGCTGCTGATCGGCCGGATCATCGTCGAGTTCATCCGGACGTTCGCGCGGGACTGGAAGCCGACGGGATTCGTCGTCGTCGTTCTCGAGGCAATCTTCACGGTCACCGATCCGCCGGTGAAACTGTTGCGCCGGCTCATTCCTCCGCTGAATCTCGGCGGGGTGCGACTGGATCTGTCCATCATGGTGCTGCTCTTCATCGTCTACTTCCTCATGGCATTCATTCCCCGAGGTGGGACGCTCTGACGGCCGACACCTGCTCGGACGATCCGCGTGAAAGCCGCCCTGTGCCAGAATGGGGTGCCAGTTACAGTGAGTTTGATACGCGTGACGCACTGTGGATATAACTGAATGCTTGCTTGACCGCTCACACGACGCGTGAAGGGATCCTTCCATGCCGCTGACCCCAGCTGATGTGCACAATGTCGCGTTCAGCAAGCCGCCGATCGGAAAGCGTGGTTACAACGAGGACGAGGTCGACGCATTCCTGGATCTCGTCGAGCAGGAACTGACCCACCTGATCGAGGAGAACGCCGACCTGCGGCAGCGGGTGGCCGAGCTCGACCAGGAGCTGGCCGAGGCCAAGAAGGGTGCCCGTTCCGGTGGGGCTCCGGCCCCGGCCGCCAAACCGGAACCCGCGCGCGTCGTCGAGGCGCCGAAGCCGCCGGAGCCCGCGCCCGCTCCGGCGCCGGCGCCGGCGCCCGCACCGGTCGCGGCCGCACCGGCCTCCGCGGACGCGAGCATGCAGGCGGCCAAGGTGCTCGGTCTGGCCCAGGAGATGGCGGACCGCCTCACCGGCGACGCCAAGACCGAGGCCGAGGAACTGCTGCGCAACGCCCGCACCAACTCCGAGCAGCTCATCTCCGATGCGCGCACTCGCAGCGAGGCGATGATCGCGGACGCGCGGCAGAAGTCCGAGGCGATGCTGGCCGACGCCCGGACCCGTTCGGAGACGCAGCTGCGCCAGGCCAAGGAGAAGGCCGACGCGCTGCAGGCGGACGCGGAGAAGAAGCACACCGAGATCATGGCGACCATCAACCAGCAGCGTTCGGTGCTCGAGGGTCGCATCGAGCAGCTCAAGACGTTCGAACGTGAGTACCGGGTGCGCCTGAAGTCCTACCTCGAATCCCAGCTCGAGGAACTCGAGCAGCGCGGCTCCGCCGTGCCGGTCGACGGCGGCCAGGAGGCGTTCAACCAGTCGAACTCCTCGTTCGGGTCTACGTCCTTCGCCAAGGGCAACAGCTGATCGAGGCGGGGGTCCGATGCCGGGTTCGGAGGAGGGTGCGCCGTGCTGGTGGTGACGCTCTCCCTCGCAGCCGTCGGCTTCGGCATGCTCGTCGTGGCGCTCATGACGGGCTCCGTGCTGTGGGCCTGGGGTTGCATCGTCGTGTGTGTGGTGGGCGCGGTCCTGCTGCTGATCAGCGCGCTGGGCGGCAAGCGGACCGCGCCCCCGACGGCGACGGCAGCCGAACCGGACCGGCGTCGCGGGGGACGCGATGCCGGCGAGTGAGCGCGGCGGCATAGAATAGTTCGAGGACAGACTCTGTAGTCCTGCCCCGGCGGCCGCCGGGGACGGCGACGATCCGGCCATCACCGGGGAGCCTTCGGAAGAACGGCCGTGCCGACCGGCACTGCTCAGTAGAACCGAACGGGTGGGCCCGTCACAGCCCGAACGAGAGGCCCGTCCCGCCGGCAGAGCCCGGAGGGACGGTGCAAGCGGGGTGGTACCGCGGTTGCCGGCGCACAGTGCGCGGTGATCGTCCCCGTGCCGGACACGTCTAGGCACGAGGAGTCACGCTGTGACGAAGAGCACCCCCGACACCCCGCAGGCCCCGGTCGCGCCGACCGGCAAGTACCCGCTCGTCGACTACGGGGTGGCCAAGGATTCGGGCGTCGATTTCCCCGAGCTCGAGGTCGAGGTCCTCGACGGGTGGACGAAGGACGACACCTTCCGCGCCTCGGTGTCGAACCGCGACGGCGCCGAGGAATTCGTCTTCTACGACGGCCCACCCTTCGCGAACGGTCTGCCGCACTACGGCCACCTGCTCACCGGTTACGTCAAGGACCTGATCCCACGCTTCCAGACGATGCGCGGGAAGAAGGTCGAGCGGCGCTTCGGCTGGGACTGTCACGGCCTGCCCGCCGAGCTCGAGGCGGAGAAGCAGCTCGGGATCACGGACAAGTCCCAGATCGACACGATGGGACTCGCCGAGTTCAACGCCTACTGCAAGACGTCGGTGCTGCGGTACACCGGGGAGTGGCGCGACTACGTCACCCGGCAGGCCCGCTGGGTGGACTTCGACAACGACTACAAGACCCTGGACCTGGACTTCATGGAGTCGGTCATGTGGGCCTTCAAGCGGCTCTACGACAAGGGCCTGATCTACCAGGGCTTCCGGGTGCTGCCCTACTCGTGGTACGAGCAGACCCCGCTGTCGAACCAGGAGACCCGGCTCGACGACGCGTACAAGATGCGCCAGGACCCGGCGGTGACCGTGGACATGGTGCTGCGCGCCCCCGGCTCCGAGCTCGACGGCGCGTGCGCGCTGATCTGGACCACCACGCCGTGGACCCTGCCGTCCAACCTCGCGATCGCGGTGCATCCCGACATCGAGTACGTCGGCGTGCGCGGCGCCGACGGCAAGACCTACGTGCTCGCGCAGGAGCGGGTCGGTCACTACGCGCGCGAACTCGGTGACGAACCCGAGGTGCTCGGCCGCTATTCCGGCGCCGACCTCGTGGGTCTGGCCTACGAGCCGCCGTTCGACTTCTTCGTGGGCCGCGAGAACGCCCACCGGATCATCGCCGCCGACTATGTCACCACCGACTCCGGCACCGGAATCGTGCACTTGGCACCGGCTTTCGGTGAAGAAGACATGGAGTACTGCCAGCGCAACGGCATCGAACTGGTGCAGCCGCTCGATCCGGGCGGGAAGTTCACCGCGATGGTCCCGCCCTACGAGGGGCTGCAGGTCTTCGACGCCAACCCGGTGATCATCAAGGACCTCAAGGCCGCCGGGAAGCTGTTGCGGCACGAGACGATCGAGCACTCCTACCCGCACTCGTGGCGGTCCGGGCAACCGCTGATCTACATGGCGGTGCCGTCGTGGTTCGTCGCCGTCACCCAGTTCCGGGACCGCATGGTGGAGTTGAACAAGCAGATCACCTGGGTGCCCGAGCACATCCGCGACGGACAGTTCGGCAAGTGGCTCGAAGGTGCCCGCGACTGGAACATCAGCCGGAACCGCTACTGGGGCAGCCCGATTCCGGTGTGGGTCTCGGACGACCCGGCCTACCCGCGGATCGACGTCTACGGCTCCCTCGACGAACTCGAACGCGACTTCGGGGTGCGCCCGGCCGACCTGCACCGGCCGATGATCGACGAGCTGACCCGGCCCAACCCGGACGACCCGACCGGGACGTCGACGATGCGCCGCGTGCCCGAGGTGCTCGACTGCTGGTTCGAGTCGGGCTCGATGCCGTTCGCGCAGGTGCACTACCCGTTCGAGAATCAGGGGTGGTTCGACTCCCACTATCCGGGCGATTTCATCGTCGAGTACAACGGGCAGACCCGCGGCTGGTTCTACACCCTGCACGTGCTGGCCACCGCGCTGTTCGACCGGCCCGCCTTCAAGACCGTCGCGGCGCACGGCATCGTGCTCGGCGACGACGGGCTGAAGATGAGCAAGTCCAAGGGCAACTACCCCGATGTCAACGAGGTGTTCGCCCGCGACGGCTCCGATGCCATGCGCTGGTTCCTGATGTCCTCGCCCATCCTGCGCGGCGGCAACCTCGTCGTCACCGAGCAGGGCATCCGCGAGGGTGTCCGGCAGGCGCTGCTGCCGCTGTGGAACGCGTGGAGCTTCCTGCAGCTGTACGCGTCCGAGCCCGGCACCTGGCGCACCGACTCGCCGCACGTGCTCGACCGGTACATCCTGGCCAAGCTCGCTGCCACCCGCGACGCGATCACCGACGCCCTCGAGGTGGTCGACATCGCCGGGGCCTGCGACGAGCTGCGCACGTTCTGCGACGCCCTCACCAACTGGTACGTGCGCCGCTCCCGCAGCCGGTTCTGGGACGAGGACGCCGACGCGATCGACACCCTGCACACCGTGCTCGAGGTCGTCAGCCGCCTGGCGGCCCCGCTGCTGCCGCTGGTCACCGAGGTGATCTGGCGGGGCCTGACCGGCGGTCGCTCCGTGCATCTGGCGGACTGGCCGGCGGCCGGGGAGCTGCCGGCCGACCCGGCCCTGGTCGAGTCGATGGACGAGGTCCGCGCGGTGTGCTCGACGGTGCTCTCGCTGCGCAAGGCCCAGAAGCTGCGCGTGCGGCTGCCGCTCCCGCAGGTCACCGTGGCCGCCCCCGACGCCCACCGGCTGCAGCCGTTCGCCGATCTCGTCCAGGACGAGGTGAACGTGAAGTCGGTCGAGCTGACCGACGACGTCGATGCGCACGGGCGCTTCGAACTGGTCGTCAACGCCCGCGCCGCGGGACCGCGCCTCGGCAAGGACGTGCAGACGGTCATCAAGGCGGTCAAGGCCGGGGACTGGTCGGAGGCGGACGACGGCACCGTCACCGCCGCCGGCATCGCCCTGCTGCCGGAGGAGTACACCACGCGCCTGGTGGCGGCGGAGCCGGAGTCCACGGCGGCGCTGCCCGGCGGCGCCGGCCTGGTGGTGCTGGACTCCACGGTCACCGAGGAGCTCGAGGCCGAAGGCTGGGCGAAGGACCGGATCCGCGAGCTGCAGGACGCGCGCCGCAACCTGGGCTTGGAGGTCTCGGACCGCATCGGCGTGGTGTTCGAGGTGCCGGCCGACCGCGCCGACTGGGCGATGCGGCACCGCGCGCTCATCGCCTCGGAGGTGCTGGCCACCAGCTTCGAACTGGCACCCGCCGGCGACGGGGCGCTCGAGCTCGGCGAAGGGGTGCGTGCGGCGATCGTCAAGGCATGAGCGTCCCGGTGACCCCGGCGCGTGGCGCGGCCACGGCGGTGACCCCGGCGCGTGGCGCGGCCACGGCGGTGACCCCGGCGCGTGGCGCGGCCACGGCGGTGACCCCGGCGCGTGGCGCGGCCACGGCGGTGACCCCGGCGCGTGGCGCGGCCACGGCGGTGACGCCGATGCGGGCGTGATGTCGGTGCGAGGGGCGAAGATTCGCGGGTGTCCGACGTGGTGACTCGCGGCGGTGGACGTTGGGTCCTGCACCTGGACCTCGACGCCTTCTTCGCCTCGGCCGAGCAACTGACCCGGCCGACCCTTCGGGGGCGACCGGTGCTCGTCGGCGGTCTCGGCGCGCGCGGCGTGGTCGCCGGTGCCAGCTACGAGGCTCGGGTCTTCGGGGCGCGGTCGGCGATGCCGATGAGCCGCGCGCGCCGGCTGGTGGGGCCCGCGGCGGTGGTGCTGCCGCCGCGGGGCGTGCTCTACCAGACCCTCAGTCACACCGTGTTCGAGGTGCTGCGCGAACAGATCCCCGTGCTCGAGACGCTGTCGCTCGACGAGGCGTTCGCCGAGCCCGCCGAACTCGCCGGCGCCGCGCACCGGGAGGTGGAAGGGTTCTGTGCGCGGCTGCGTGAACAGGTGCGGGACCGCACCGGTCTCGTCGCCTCCGTCGGCGCCGGCTCCGGCAAACAGATCGCCAAGATCGCCTCGGGCCTCGCCAAGCCCGACGGAGCGCTGGTCGTGCGGCCCGAGGAGGAGCTGGCACTGCTGCACGGTCTGCCCGTGCGCAAGCTGTGGGGGATCGGACCGGTGTCGGAGGAGCGGCTGCGCCGGCTGGGGATCGACACGATCGGGGACCTGGCGGCGCTGCCGGTCGCGGAGGCGGCGTCGATCCTGGGTGCGACGGTCGGTCCTGCGCTGCACCGGCTCGCCGGTGGGCACGACGATCGGCCGGTCCTCGAACGCGCCGACGCCAAGCAGGTCAGCGCCGAGACGACGTACCAGACCGACATCGTCACGCTCGCCGAGCTGCGACGCGCCGTCACCACCGCCGCCGACGCCGCGCACCGCCGGCTGCGGCGCGACGGTCGCGCCGCCCGGACCGTCGTGCTCAAGTTGCGCAAGGCCGACATGAGCATCCTCACCCGGTCGTCGACGTTGCCGTACGCCACCGAGGACGTGGCGACGCTCACGGCGGCGGCGCAGCGGCTCGTGCTCGATCCGCTCGAGATCGGCGCGATCCGCCTCGTCGGTGTCGGCCTCGCCGGGTTGTCCAGCATCCGGCAGGACTCGCTCTTTCCCGAGCTCGAGCAGGCCCCGGAGGGCACGGTGGAATCGTCGCCGCAGGTCCGGCCCGAGCGGGCCGCGCCGCCGGCGGGACCGCGGTGGCGTCCCGGCACGGACGTGCGGCATCCGGAATTCGGGCACGGCTGGGTGCAGGGCGCCGGACACGGCGTGGTGACGGTCCGCTTCGAGACCCGCTCGTCCGGACCGGGCCCGGCCCGCACCCTCGACGAGAACGATCCCGCCCTGTCCGAGGCCGATCCGCTCGCCGCCCTCGGGTGAATGCGCGTGCCCCGCCGCTCTCAAAGTCTTCTTACTACCGCCGGGTACGCTTACGGGCGATCCGCTGTCCCGGTGGAGCATCCGCTGCTGGATGAACCGAGCACGGTATCCGTGCACGATCGAGAACGAGAAGGACGAGAACTTGAAGCTTCGCAAGATCACTGTCGCCACGGTGGCTGTGGCCGCCGCCCTCACGATGTCCGCCTGCAGCTCGGACGACGGAGGTAGCTCGACCTCGACCTCGGCGAAGACCACCACCAGCACCACGACGGCCGTCGCGCAGTACCCGCCGGTGCCGACCGTCGAGGATCTCAACGCCATGCTGGCCAAGGCGTTCGACGAGACCGTCCCGGCCGAGGAGAAGGTGAACCTCGTGCAGGGCGCCGAGCAGGATCCGGCACTGATCGACCAGGTCGCCGCCGCCGCCGAGCAGGCCGGCGCGCAGATCACCGTCCTGGACGTCAACGACAACCAGAACGGCACGGTCACCGCCGGAATCGAGACCCTGCTGGCCGGTGCGCAGCAGCCCGCCGTCGGCACCGTCGACTTCGTCGCCGAGGACGGCGTGTGGAAGCTGTCGAAGAACAACGCCTGCGCCATCGTCGCGACCGCTCAGCTGCAGTCGCCCGCCTGCGCCTGACGAAGACCGACGCGGCGGCCGGGGCGGAGATTCCGCCCCGGCCGCCGTCACGTCCGGCGGGCGCTCAGGACTGCCAGCGCACCCGGTCCACCAGGGTCTGTGCCAGGCGCGTGGTGCCCGCGGGATCGCTGTAGGCCTGTTCACCGCCGACAGTCAGATCCCCGGCGATCGGGAGCGGCCGGCCCAGGTCGATCGTCATCGTGCCCTCGCCTGTCATCTCGTACCGGTCGATGTTCAACTGGCCGGACCCGTTCGGCAGAGCCCAGGTGGACTCCCGTGGGGTCTGCGTGATGCGCAACTGCACGGTCAGCCGGTCGCCGTCCCGTTCGAGCAGGCTCGCGGTGGCGACCTGATCGAGCGCCATCCCGCTCATCACCTGCTGGTGGATCTCCCACACGGCACCCACGCCGATCTCGTCCTCGGGGAACGACACCATCCGGTACACGGCCTGGTAGAAGGCCTGTTCGACGGCCGAGCGGGCGATGTCCGCGGAGTCCGGGGTGGGGTCGAGCCGCAGCGCGCTCACCGCCCCGGACGGCGACATCGTCAGCCCCGCCTCGGATCCCTCGGCGGGACCGAGCGCCGCGGCGAGGGCCGCGTCCGGGGATGTCGCATCCGCGATCCGCAGGTCCACCAGGCTGCTCGGCGCGGTGTCCGACACGGCTTCGCCCACGGTTGCGGTGAGCGGCAACGTCAGTTCGGGGGTGGAGAAATCCTGCTCCGGCTGATCACCGATCGACTGGAAGACCTGCGAGGACGTCGTGAGCGCCACCTGCTGGGTTGTGCCGGCGGGCGGGGTGAGACGGATCCGGCTGCGCGGCTCGGCCCCCGGGTCCAGGACCACCGCGGTGACCGCGGCGACGGGCACCGTGACCTCCGTCGAGGTCGCCGTCGAGGCAGGGGCCGCGCCGTCGGCGGAGTTGCCACACCCGGCGAGAAGGGTGGTCAGGGACAGGGCCACACCGAGGGAGCGGGCCCTCGGGCGGGCGAATCTGGGCAGCACAGGCACGCACCCCAGGGTAGCCACGGCGGGCGGGGTGGCCGTCGTGCTCCTCCGATGGGGGATGATGACAAGGTGACCGACGACCCCACCGAGCACGATGCCCACCCCGACACCGTCGCGGAACCGAGTGCGTCGGCGCCGGCCGACTCCCCGGGGAAGGATGCGCCCGCGCCGGTCCGGCGACTGCGTGCGCTGCTCGCCCTCGCCGCGGTGGTCTTCGGCCTCGATCTGCTCACGAAGATCCTCGCGGTCCACTACATCGACCCGGCCGACCCGATCTCCGTCGTCGGGGACACGGTGACGTTGACGCTGGTGCGCAACCCGGGTGCCGCCTTCTCCATGGCGACCGGCATGACGTGGCTGCTGACCCTCGTCGCGGTCGCCGTCGTGGTGGGTGTGGTCCGGATCGGCCGCACGTTGCGGTCGGGGTGGTGGGCCCTGGGACTCGGACTCGTCCTCGGCGGAGCGCTGGGTAATCTGGTCGACCGGATCTTCCGGTCCCCGGGCCCGCTGCAGGGGCACGTCGTCGACTTCGTATCCGTCGGCTGGTGGCCGGTGTTCAACGTCGCCGATTCCGCCATCGTCTGCGGCGCGATCCTGCTCGTCGCGCTGACCGTCTTCGGCATCGAACCGGACGGCTCACGCAAGACCGACTCCGCCCGCAGCAGCAGAAAGGAAGCACACCAGTGAGAGAAACCCGGGCGATGCCCGTCCCCGACGGGCTCGACGGGATGCGGGTCGACACGGGCCTGGCACGGCTGCTCGGCCTGTCGCGCACGGCGATCGCCGCCCTGACCGAGGAGGGTGCCGTCCTCGTCGACGGCGCCGCCGCGGGAAAGTCGGACCGGCTGTCCGCCGGTTCGTGGCTCGAGGTGGAACTGCCCGAGCCGCCGCGGCCGCTGACCATCGAGGCGACCCCGGTCGAGGGCATGGAGATCCTCTACGCGGACGACGACATCGTCGCGGTGGACAAGCCCGTGGGCGTCGCGGCGCACGCGAGCGTCGGCTGGACCGGACCGACCGTGATCGGCGGCCTGGCCGCAGCCGGGTTCCGGATCTCCACCTCCGGCGCCCACGAACGGCAGGGCATCGTCCACCGGCTCGACGTGGGAACCTCCGGAGTGATGGTCGTCGCGACGTCCGAGCGTGCCTACACGGTGCTCAAGCGGGCCTTCAAGCAGCGCACCATCGACAAGCGCTACCACGCCCTCGTGCAGGGACACCCCGATCCGAGCAGCGGCACGATCGACGCGCCGATCGGCCGGCACCGCAGCAGCGACTGGAAGTTCGCCGTCACCGCCGACGGCAAGCCCAGCATCACCCACTACGACACCGTGGAGGCGTTCCAGGCCGCGAGCCTGCTCGACATCCACCTCGAGACCGGCCGCACCCACCAGATCCGCGTGCACTTCTCGGCGCTGCGCCACCCCTGCTGCGGGGATCTGACCTACGGCGCCGACCCGCGCCTGGCGGAGCGGCTCGGTCTCGAACGCCAGTGGCTGCACGCCCGCTCTCTCGGGTTCGCGCACCCGGCCGACGGACGCTGGGTCGAGATCACCAGCAAGTACCCGGCCGACCTCGAGCACGCGCTCGCCGTGCTGCGCAGCGCCTGACCGTGCGGCGCGTGTCCCTGCCCTGGGCGGCGACGGCGGCACTGCTGCTGGCGGTGCTCGCGGCCGGACTGCTCACCCCGCCCCGGCCGGCGACGGTGCGCACCGACACGCTCGGTCCGGACCACGGCGAGGCGGTCGCCGGCTACCTCGCGCGCGCCCAGGCGAGCGTCGAGTCCGCCACCGGCGAACCGCGGTGGGCACTGGTCTCCTTCACTGCGCCGGTGCCGGTCGAGCAGGCGGCGGCGCTGCCGGGAGACCCCCGCATCGCGCAGGTGCTGTTCCGCGTCCCGATCGAGCGGGTGCAGACCCCGCTGGTCGCGGTCGACGTGCCCGAGCACCCGGAGGCGCTGCGGCGTGCGCCTGCCGTCGCGGCGGGCCGACTGCGCCAGGCGGCCGGCGCCGACCGGGCCGCGCGTGTCGCCGCGGTCTCGGCCGATCGCCTCGCGGACGGGTGCGCCTGCGTCGTCGGCGTCGTGGTGCGCGTCGCGCCGGCGGCGGCGACCGAGCTCGCCGCCGCCCCCGGCGTCCGCGCCGTCGAACTGCTGCCGCCGGACGCCGTCGCGGGGGCGTTCTCGGTGAACCCGCTGCTGCCCGAGCACGTCGACGTCGTCGCTCCGGGACCGGACGACGGCGAGCCCTGAGCCCGGTCGGCGGGACAGGCGCGTCGCCACTGGGTACGGTGACGCCGTGGCACGGGTTCTGGGGTACCTCGTGGTGGCGCTGCTCGCCGCGGCCGGTCTGCTGTGGCCGCTGCTCGCCGGGCTCGACACCGGCGAGGCCTCCGAGGCGGCGGATCCGGCGCGGATCACGAACTACAGCGTCGACTACGCCGTCGACGCCGACGGCGGCCTCACCGCCACCGAAACCGTCACGGTCGACTTTCCGGCCGACCGGCACGGCATCTTCCGGTACTGGGACGTCACCACGGGCGCCGACCCGCACGTGCGCCACATCCCCGAGATCGTCTCCGTCGAACGTGACGGCGAGCCCGAGCCGTACGAGACGAGCTGGGAGCAGGGCCGCCGACTCGTCGTCGCGAAGATCGGCGACCCCGACGTGTACCTGGAGCCGGGCACCCACACCTATCGCCTCGCGTACACCACGGAGGGGGTCCTCGACCCGCCGGGCGCGGCCGCCGGCACGTTCGACACGGCCGCCGGGACGGCGGCCCCGGTCGGATCGGTCTTCCACTGGAGCGTGGTACCCGGCGGGTGGGAGATGGCCGTCGACCGTGCCGACATCACGGTGCGGCTGCCCGCGGCGTCGGGCGTGGTCGAATGTGCGGCGCCGGGGGCGACCTGCGTCCTCGGCGGGGCCGGCACCGACACCGTGTCCGTCGGCGTGACCGGGCTCGCACCCCGCACCGCGATGAACGTGCGCATCGGGCTCGGGCTCGACGCCCCGGCCCGGAGCACGGTGCCCTGGTCGGTCGCCTGGGATCCGATCGTCGGCCGGTCGGCGCCGATCGTGGCCCTGGTCGCGGCGTCGAGTCTCCTCGCGTTCGCCGCCGCCGCACGATGGGCCTGGACGGCCCGCGAACCCGAGCCGGGGTTGCCGGTGCTGTACGCGCCGCCGGACGGTTTCGGACCGGTGCAGACCGTCTACGTCGCCTCCGAACGCCCCGGACCTGCACCGCTCGCGGCCACGCTGCTGTACGCCGCAGAGGAGGGGCTGGTCGAGTTGCGTCCCGCCGGGACCGGCAAGAAGTCGGACGTGTGGGAGGTCCGGGGCGTCGCCTCCGCGGACACGTGGGCGGCGACCGATCCGGTGACCCGGGCGGTCGGCGACGCGCTGCAGATCTCGTACCCGGGGGCGGTGCTGCGGGCCGACGGCTCGAAGTCGGCGGGGGAACGGCTGTCGAAGGCGACGACGGAGCTGGCGTCCCAGTGCCGGATCTGGGCCCGCAACGAGGGTCTGGTGGCCCCGTCCACGCGCGAGCGCCTCGGTAAGGCGGCGGTGGTGCTGGCGCTGGTGCTCGCGGTGGCCGGGTTCGCCGTGCCGGTGTGGCCGAGCATGTGGGGCCTGCCGGCGGCGGCGTTCGTGTTCGGGGGCTGGGAACTGCTGCGCCCGGAGGCGGGGACCCGGCGCACCGCGAAGGGCCGCGAGCTGTGGTCGCGTGCCGGCGGGTTCCGGCGCATGCTCGTGACCCCGTCGAGCGAGGACCGCTACCGGTTCTCGGCGGAACAGGACCTCTACACCCGCTACATTCCGCACGCGGTCGCCTTCGGCGTGGCCGAGAAGTGGGCGGAGAAGTACCGCACGGTCACCGGGGCGGAGCCACCGGTGCCGGCGTGGTACCCGTATCCGGTCGGAGTGCACGGATTCGCTTCCGGGGCAGGAGGATTCGACAGTTTCGAGTCGGCCCTGTCGTCGTCGATCGGCGCGTACACCGCGTCCCAGTCCTCGTCGTCGGGCGGTGGCGGCGGCGGCGGTGGTGGTGGCGGCGGGGGCGGCGGCTCCTGGTGACCGAGTGGTGAACGAGGCACCGGCGCGCCCGCACCGGTGCCGGGCAGCGGAAGGAGGGCGGTCCCATGGTGACCGCAGTCGTGATCGTCGTCGTGCTGGTGGTGGTGCTCGTCGCCGTGTTCGTGGTCGGGTTCAACCGGCTGCGCCGCGCCGACGTGCTGGCCCAGGAGGCCCTGGGCGGCATCGACGTGCAACTGAGCCGGCGCGCCGACCTGGTGCCGAATCTCGTGTCGACGGTGCGAGGCTACGCGGCGCACGAGAAGAGCGTGTTCGAGGAGGTCACCGCCGCGCGCACCGCCACGTCGCGGGCCGCCTCCGGCGGCACGGTGGCGGAGAAGGCCCAGGCCGACGCGCGCCTCGAGAAGGCGATGTTCGACGTGCTCGCCGTCGCCGAGAACTACCCGGACCTCAAGGCCTCGGCCAACTTCCTGGACCTGCAGCGTCAGCTGGGGGAGACCGAGGACCAGCTCGCCTTCGCCCGCCAGTACTACAACGACGCCGCAGGCCGGCTCAACACGTCGCTGAAGACCATCCCGTGGATGTTCTTCGCAGGGCCGGCAGGGGTGCGCGAGCGCGAGTTCTACACCGCCCCGGCGGGCACGGAACTGCCGCCGACCGTGTCGTTCTGATCGCCCCGGCGCGCTCCGGAGCATCCGCCCGCCCTACCGTTGACTGGTGAGCAGCACCGCATCCCGCCCCGACACCGGCATCCTGTTCGGACTCGGCGCCTACCTGACGTGGGGGATGTTCCCCGCGTTCTTCGGCCTGCTCGAACCCGCCGGAGCCGTGGAGATCCTCGCCCACCGGGTGCTGTGGACGCTGCTGGCGATGCTGCTGCTGCTCGCCGTCCTCGGCCGGCTCGGCTCGCTGCGGGGACTGGAGGTGCGGGTGTGGGCGCTGGTCGCGGCGGCCTCCGCGGCCATCGCCGTCAACTGGGGCACCTACATCTACGGCGTGGTCTCGGGTCGGGTGGTCGAAACCGCACTGGGCTACTTCGTCAACCCGCTGGTCAGCGTGCTGTTCGGGGTGCTGTTCTTCCGGGAGCGGCTGCGCCGCGCGCAGATCGCGGCGCTGCTCGTGGCGACCGCCGCGGTGGCGGTGATCACCGTGGACTACGGGCGGCCGCCGATCATCGCGCTCACCCTCGCGTTCTCGTTCGCCCTGTACGGGGTGATCAAGAAGATCGTGCCGCTCGACCCGCGCACCTCGCTGACGGGGGAGGGCGTCGTCGCCGTGCCCTTCGCGGCGGGCTACCTGATCTTCCTCGCCGTCACCGGCACCGGCACGTTCCTCGGTCACGGCGCCGGGCACTCGCTGCTGCTCGTGTCGGCCGGGCTCGTCACGGCGCTGCCCCTGCTGCTGTTCGGTGCGGCCGCCCAGCGGGTTCCCCTGGTCACCCTCGGCATGCTGCAGTACCTGACGCCGAGCCTGCAGATGGCGTGGGGTGTGCTGGTCCTGCACGAGGACATGCCCGCCTCCCGCTGGATCGGGTTCGGGCTGATCTGGATCGCGCTCGCGATCTTCACCGCCGACGCCGTGGCCCGGGGTCGCCGGGCTCGCGGGACGCTCGAGCCGGTCCCCTCGAGTGCACCGCAGTAACACCGGTCACGACACGCCGTCCGGGCCGGTGTGGCGGTCCGATCCCGTCGCCGCGGGGGCCTACACTCGGGATGCTCACAGACCTTCCGGGAGAGGCACGCGTGGCTGACTCGTTCGTTCATCTGCACAACCACACCGAGTATTCGATGCTCGACGGAGCCGCGAAGGTCGGTCCCCTGTTCAAGGAGGCCGAGCGGCTGGGGATGACGGCGGTCGGGATGACCGACCACGGGAACATGTACGGCGCCAGCGAGTTCTACAACGTCGCCGAGAAGCAGGGCATCAAGCCGATCATCGGCATCGAGGCCTACATCGCGCCCGAGTCGCGGTTCAGCACCAAGCGCGTGCAGTGGGGCGACCCGAGCCAGAAATCCGACGACGTCTCCGGCTCGGGCTCGTACACGCACATGACGATGGTCGCCGAGAACGCCACCGGGCTGCGCAACCTGTTCAAGCTGTCGTCGCTCGCGTCGATCGAGGGGCAGCTCGGCAAGTGGGCCCGCATGGACGAGGATCTCATCGCCCACCACGCCGAGGGCATCATCGCCACCACCGGTTGCCCGTCCGGGGAGATCCAGACCAGGCTGCGTCTGGGCCACGAGCGCGAAGCGCTCGAGGCGGCCGCGAAGTGGCAGGAGATCTGGGGCAAGGACAACTTCTTCCTCGAACTCATGGACCACGGCCTGTCCATCGAGCGTCGGGTCCGTGAGGGCCTGCTCGACATCGGCCGCAAGCTCGACATCCCGCCGCTGGCGACCAACGACTGCCACTACGTCACCAAGGACGCCGCCGAGAACCACGAGGCGCTGCTGTGCATCCAGACCGGCAAGACGCTCTCGGATCCGACCCGCTTCAAGTTCGACGGTGACGGCTACTACCTGAAGTCCGCCGCGGAGATGCGGGCGCTGTGGGACGACGAGGTGCCGGGCGCGTGCGACAACACGCTCCTGATCGCCGAGCGGGTCCAGCCCTACAAGGAGGTGTGGACCCACCGGGACCGGATGCCGATCTTCCCCGTCCCCGAGGGGCACACGCAGGCGACGTGGCTGCGCGAGGAGGTTCTGCGCGGGCTCGACCGGCGATTCCCGGACGGCGTGCCGCAGGAGTACCTCACCCGCGCCGAGTACGAGATCGGCGTCATCAACGAGATGGGCTTCCCCGCCTACTTCCTCGTCGTCGGTGACCTGATCAGCCACGCTCGCGAGGTCGGCATCCGCGTCGGCCCCGGCCGCGGTTCGGCCGCGGGCTCCCTCGTCGCCTACGCGATGGGCATCACGAACATCGACCCGATCCCGCACGGTCTGCTGTTCGAGCGGTTCCTCAACCCCGAGCGCGTGTCCATGCCCGACATCGACATCGACTTCGACGATCGCCGCCGCGGTGAGATGGTGCGCTACGCCACCGACCGGTGGGGGGCCGACCGCGTGGCCCAGGTGATCACGTTCGGCACCATCAAGACCAAGGCCGCGATCAAGGATTCGGCCCGCGTGCAGTTCGGCCAGCCCGGATTCGCCATCGCCGATCAGATCACCAAGGCGCTGCCGCCGCCGATCATGGCCAAGGACATCCCGGTCTCGGGCATCACCGATCCGAACCACGAGCGGTACAAGGAGGCCGCCGAGGTCCGGGCGCTGATCGAATCCAACCCGGACGTGAAGAAGATCTACGACACCGCGCTCGGCCTCGAGGGCCTGATCCGCAACGCGGGCGTCCACGCGTGCGCGGTGATCATGTCCTCCGAACCGCTGATGGATGCCATCCCGCTGTGGAAGCGGGCGCAGGACGGCGCGATCATCACCGGTTGGGACTACCCGTCGTGCGAGGCCATCGGCCTGCTGAAGATGGACTTCCTCGGTCTGCGCAACCTCACCGTCATCGGCGACGCGATCGAGAACATCAAGAACAACCGCGGCATCGACCTCGACCTCGACACGCTGCCGCTCGAGGATCCGCCCACGTACGAGCTACTGGCCCGCGGCGACACCCTCGGCGTGTTCCAGCTCGACGGCAGCGCGATGCGGGATCTGCTGCGCCGCATGCAGCCGACCGGGTTCGAGGACATCGTCGCCGTGCTCGCGCTGTACCGGCCCGGACCGATGGGCATGAACGCCCACAACGACTACGCCGACCGCAAGAACGGCCGGCAAGAGGTCAAGCCGATCCACCCCGAGCTCGAGGAACCGCTGAAGGACATCCTCGCCGACACCTACGGTCTGATCGTCTACCAGGAGCAGATCATGCAGATCGCTCAGAAGGTGGCCGGCTACTCGCTCGGACGAGCCGACATCCTGCGCCGCGCGATGGGCAAGAAGAAGGCCGAGGTCCTCGCCGCCGAGTTCGAGGGCTTCGAGGAGGGCATGCTCGCCAACGGTTTCTCCAAGCCGGCGATCAAGGCCCTGTGGGACACGATCCTGCCCTTCGCCGGGTACGCGTTCAACAAGTCGCATGCCGCCGGGTACGGCCTGGTCTCCTTCTGGACGGCCTACCTCAAGGCCAACTACCCGGCCGAGTACATGGCGGGCCTGCTCACGTCGGTCGGCGACGACAAGGACAAGGCCGCGGTCTACCTGTCCGACTGCCGCAAGATGGGGATCACGGTGCTGCCGCCGGACGTCAACGAGTCGCGGGTGGACTTCGCGTCGGTGGGGGAGGACATCCGATTCGGCCTCGGCGCGGTCCGCAATGTCGGCTCCAACGTCGTCGCGTCCATCATCCGCGCGCGGGAGGAGAAGGGCCGGTTCACCGACTTCTCCGACTACCTCAACAAGATCGACGCTCTCGCGTGCTCGAAGAAGGTCACCGAGTCGCTGATCAAGGCCGGGGGCTTCGACTCGCTCGGCCATCCCCGCAAGGGCCTGATGCTCGTGCACGCCGACGCGATCGACGCGGTGATGGGCACCAAGAAGGCCGAGGCGATCGGGCAGTTCGACCTGTTCGGCGGCGCGGATGCCGACGAGTCGGTGACCTCGGTGTTCAACGTGAAGATCCCCGAGGAGGAATGGGATACCAAGCACAAGCTCGCCCTCGAACGGGAGATGCTGGGACTGTACGTGTCCGGGCATCCGCTCAACGGCGTCGAGCACGTCCTCGCCCAGCAGGCCGACACCGCGATCCCGACCATCCTCGAAGGCGCGATCAAGGACGGCGCCCAGGTCACCGTGGGCGGCATCCTGGCCTCGGTGAACCGCCGCATCAACAAGAACGGCCTGACATGGGCGTCGGCTCAGCTCGAGGACCTCGCCGGCGGGATCGAGGTGCTGTTCTTCCCGCAGTCCTACTCCGTGTACGGCATGGACGTCGTCGAGGACTCCGTGGTGCTGGTCAAGGCCCGGGTGTCGGTCCGCGACGACCGGATCTCGTTGATCGCCAACGATCTTGCCGTGCCCGACCTGTCTCAGGTGGGGGTGGCCAAGCCGCTGTCGGTGTCGATGCCCACCCGGTTGTGCACCCCTGACAAGGTGGGTGCGCTCAAGAGCGTGCTCACCCGCCACCCGGGTACCTCGGATGTGCACGTGCGGTTGATCTCCGGCAGCAAGGTGACCGTGCTGAAGGTGGACGACAGCCTGCGGGTGGAGCCCTCGTCTGCGCTGATGGGGGATCTCAAAGCCCTGCTCGGGCCGGCCTGCCTGGCGACGTGACCGGCTCCCGGGACGGGGGCGGTCAGGGCTCGCGGCGGTAGTGCAGCAGGCGGGCCCACCACACGACGGTGGCGGTGCCGGCGGCGGCGAGCACGGCGGTCTGCGCGTCCGCGGTGATCGCGAACAGCGCCAGCAGCACCAGGACGGCCGCGACGAGCGCCTCGAGCTTGTACAGCGGCCATGCGGTTCCGGCCACGTCGACGGACGCGGGCCGGCGGCGGACGCGAGCGGGCGAATCCGTCGTCATCTCGACCTCCGTGCGCCTCGGGGAATCCGTTCACCAGGCTACTCGCAGACTTGTGTTCGGGCCACCGAACTTTGCCGATCGCGGGGGTGATGTCGGACCCGGGCGGACGGATCCGCCCGGTGCGCTGCGGCGGAGTGCGCGCCGGTGTTGACTGGAGCCATGCCTCTCACCGGAGAATACGAACCGAGTCCGTCCCAGTGGGCCGCCGATCAGGTGGCGCTGTACGAGGGTTCCGGCGGCACCGAGGGCACGACCCTCAACGGCCGGCCGGTGGTCGTGCTGACCAGCCGCGGAGCGAAGAGCGGCAAGCTCCGGAAGACCCCGCTGATGCGGGTCGAGCACGACGGGGTGTACGCGGTGGTCGCCTCGCTCGGTGGTGCCCCGACGCATCCGGTCTGGTACTTCAACGTCCGGGCGGATCCGCACGTCGAACTGCGTGACGGGCCGACGGTCCGGGACATGACCGCCCGCGAGGTCCACGGCAGGGAGAAGGACCTGTGGTGGCGGCGTGCGGTCGAGGCGTTCCCCGACTACGCCGAGTACCAGAAGAAGACGGATCGGGAGATCCCGGTCTTCGTCCTCGAGCCCCGGTAGCGCGCGGGGTCCGGCGGCCGCGGCAGCGGACGCAGTGGCGAAACCCGCATTGGGGGTTCCGGGTCGGTAGTGGCAGCATGGGTAGGTGACCACTACTTCGCGAACCGCTGATCCGATGCACCTGCCCGCCCTGAGCGTGGCCGACATCGAGGCCGCGGCGGAGCGAATTTCCGCGGTCGTCGCCCCCACACCGCTCGAGTACAGCGAGCGGCTCTCCGTCCTCACCGGGGCGAACGTCTATCTCAAGCGCGAGGATCTCACCCGCGTGCGCTCGTACAAGCTGCGCGGCGCCTACAACGTCATGGCGCAGCTCTCCCCGGCGGAACGCGAGGCGGGTGTGGTGACGGCCAGTGCCGGCAATCACGCACAGGGCGTGGCCTACTCGTGCCGGGCGATGGGGGTCCGGGGCCGGATCTACGTGCCCACCCGGACCCCTAAGCAGAAGCGGGACCGGATCCGCGCGCACGGCGGGGCGTTCGTCGAACTCATCCCGACGGGTGACACCTTCGACGCGGCCGCCGCGGCGGCCGCGGAGGACGTCGCGCGGACCGGCGCGACGATGGTCGCGCCGTTCGACGACGCCCGCACCGCGGCGGGTCAGGGCACCATCGCCCGGGAGATGCTCGATCAGCTGCCGGCGGCGCCGGACCTGGTGCTGGTTCCGGTCGGCGGCGGTGGCTGCCTGGCCGGCATCGCGGCGTACCTGCACGAGAAGTCGCCGCACACCTCGATCGTCGGGGTGGAACCGGCCGGGGCGGCGTCGATGACCGCTGCCCTCGTCGCGGGCGGGCCGGTGACCCTGCCGGAAGTGGATCCGTTCGTCGACGGAGCCGCCGTGAAACGGGTCGGCGACGTGCCGTACGCGGTCGTCTCCCGGCTCGGCCCCGAGATCGTCTCCCACGCGAACCTGCCGCTGGTCGCGGCGCTGCGCAACGACGGCCTGGGCACCGGGCCGTTCGGGATGACCCAGGTCGACGAGGGCGCCGTGTGCACGGCGATGCTCGACCTGTATCAGAACGAGGGCATCATCGCCGAGCCGGCGGGGGCGCTGTCCGTCGCCGCGCTCGAGGGGCTGACCGTCGCGCCGGGTGCGACGGTGGTGTGCCTGATCTCGGGGGGCAACAACGACGTCTCCCGCTACGGGGAGGTCATCGAGCGTTCTCTGGTGCACCGCGGTCTCAAGCACTACTTCCTGGTGGACTTCCCCCAGGAGCCCGGGGCGCTGCGACGGTTCCTCGACGAGGTGCTCGGTCCCGACGACGACATCACCCTGTTCGAGTACGTCAAGCGCAACAACCGGGAGTTCGGTGCGGCGCTGGTCGGCATCGAACTCGGCACGGCCGACGGTCTGGCGTCACTGCTGGCGCGGATGGACCTCTCGCCGATCGAGGCGCAGCGGCTCGAGCCGGGCTCGCCGGCCTACCGCTATCTCACCTGAGCCGGACGGGATCCCGGCGGGGGAGCGCCGTCCCCCGCCGCGGTCCGCGGCGGCCGCTCAGCGCCAGGGGGCGCAGACCAGCCAGGGGCCGAACCACCAGCACGGGGCCGGCGGACCCCACCGGTTCCGTTCCCAGCCGCGATCGTGGTCCCGGCGGTCGCGGTGGTCGCGGCGATCCCAGTCGTTGCGGTGATCGGTCTGCTCCCAAGTGATCCCGATCGGCGCCGGGGCGTCGGCGGGTGCCGCGGCCGCGACTCCGGCCGGGGCGAGAGTGAGGGTGGCGGCGAGGAGTGCGCCGACGGTGGCAGTCCGGAGTTTCATGGAAATACACCCCGAGAAGCGTGTGCGTGCAGGAAGATTCCCCGACTACTCTTGACCGTACTCGGGACGGTCGGCGACAATCAAGGGTTCTTCGTCCCCAGGAGCCGGGCGACGACGCGCCTGTGCAGTTCCGGGTCGGGCTTGGGCAGGCCGAGCATCGCGCCCAGGTAGATGCCGTCGCCGACGAGGCGCACGATCTCGGCGGTGACCGGGTCGTCGATCTCCGCGCGCAGCCCCTCGTCCCACGACCGCAGCACCTCGACGACCGCCCGGTGCACGTCGTCGTGCCGGCCGTCGGCGCTGCGCAGGGCGGCCACCGTGGACCGGAACAGGTCCATCTCCGCCGAGTCGCCGGTCTCGTCCGGGTCGGCGAGGTACCACTCCGCGACCGGGGTGCCGCCCGCGACGGCGTCGGCGAGTCGGGCGTCGCCGCGTTCGCCGAGGCGCCGCACCATGGCGGCGAGCATCGCCTCCTTGGTCGGGAAGTGGTACAGCAGACCGCCTTTCGATACCCCTGCGGCGGCCGCGACGCCCTCGAGCGTCACCTGGGCGACCCCCACGTCGACGAGGGTGCGTTCGAGGGCGTCGAGGATCCGGTCGCGTGTGTCGGAGGCCATGGCCCGATCCTACCGTCCGTTTCTGTACCGTCCGGACGGTAGGTGCTACCGTACTTTGTGTACCGGCTGGACGGTTCAGTGTGGAGGGACGAAGGATGACGAACACCGGGCAGATGCCGCCGGTCCACCCGGCGGACGCGGGAACCGGGCATGCGCAGGCCGGCGTGCGCACCTGGGCGGGCCTGGTGGTGCTCGCGGGTGCCGTGCTGCTGATCGCGGTCGATGCAACCGTTCTCGACCTCGCCCTGCCCTTCCTCAGCGCCGATCTGGCCCCGAGTGGGGTCCAGCTGCTGTGGATCATCGACGTGTATTCGTTCGCCGTGGCCGGTCTGCTGGTGACGATGGGCGTGCTCGGCGACCGCGTCGGCCGACGCCGGCTCCTGCTGATCGGTGCCGTCGGCTTCGCCGCGGCGTCGGTGCTCGCGGCGTGGGCGCCGAGTCCCGAGCTGCTGATCGTGGCGCGGGCACTACAGGGTGTCTCGGGCGCCACCCTCATGCCCGCCACCCTGGGACTCATCCGGCACATGTTCACCGATCCGCGGGAGCGGACCGTCGCCATCGGCGTGTGGGGCGCGATGGCCGGCGGCGGGGCCGCCGCCGGCCCGCTCGTCGGCGGCTGGCTGCTCGAGCACTTCTGGTGGGGGTCGGTGTTCCTGATCAACCTTCCGATCATGGCGGTCCTCGTGGTCGCCGCGCCGTTCCTCGTCCCGGAATCGCGGGATCCGCACCCGGGCCGCTTCGACCTGCCGGGAGCCGCCCTGTCCCTGCTGGCCGTGGTACCGATCGTCTACGCGGTCAAGGAGACCGCGCTGCACGGCCCCCGCGTCGCGGCGCTGGTCGCGCTGGGGGGTGGTCTGACGGCCGCCGTCGCGTTCGTTCGTCGCCAGCGGAGCGCGGCGGATCCGCTGCTCGACCTCACGCTGTTCCGGCACCGCGAGTTCTCGGCCGCCGTCGCGACCAATCTGCTGTCGATCTTCGCCCTCGCCGGGGTGTTGTTCTTCGGTTCCCAGTACCTGCAGCTGGTCCTCGGAGTCGGACCGCTGGAGGCGGGTCTGCTGATGCTCCCCGGCACCGCGACCAGCGCCCTGTCCGCACTCGGCGCGGCCTGGCTCGTGCGGCGCCTGCCGGTGGGAACCGTCCTGTCGGGTGCCCTGGCCGTCGCAGCCGTGGGCGCCGCCGTGCTCCTGGCGCTGGACACCGCGCACGGAGCCGGCGTGTTCGTCGCCGGTTTCGTCCTCATCGGCGTGGGCGTCGGCATCGCGCTGACCCTCACCACCGACCTGGTGGTCGGGGCCGCCCCGGCCGACCGGGCCGGCGCCGCGTCCGCGGTGTCGGAGACGGCCTACGAGCTCGGTGTCGCCCTCGGTGTCGCGGTCCTCGGCAGCGTCGTCACCGCCGTCTACCGGTCCCGGCTCGGCGTCCCGGGTGGGGACCACGAGTTCGATACCCTCGGCGGCGCCGTCGCCGCGGCCGGCCGCCTGCCGGCGGCCGAGGCGGAGATCCTCCTCGAGTCGGCGCGCTCCGCGTTCGTCGCCGGCACCCACGGTGCCGCGGCCGCCACGGCGGCGATTCTGGCGGCCACTGCCGTGCTCACCCTGCGGATGCTGAGCCCGCGATGACCCGTCAGGTCCGAGGTGCAGCGGCGGCGTCGAGAACGACGAACGAATGCCCCGGGACGAGGGTCGCGGAGGCGGTCCGGTTGACCACCACCGGCTCCCACCACACGAGGGGAGCCCCGCCGAAGGGCACGGTGACCGGGTCGGGTCCGAGGTTGCACGCCACGCGCAGGCTGCCGCGGTGCAGCACGATCCAGCGCTCGTCCTCGTCGTAGTCGACGTGCAGGTGCTCGAGCCACGGATCGGTCAGCTCGGCGCGTTCGCGGCGCAACGCCAGGAGCTGCCGGTAGCAGTCGAGCACCCGTGCGTGGGCGGGTTCGGTCCGTTCGGCCCAGTTCAGCGTCGACCGCCGGAACGTCTCCGGATCCTGCGGGTCGGGGACGTCCTGGGCGTCCCATCCGTGCTCGGAGAACTCGCGCCGACGTCCTTCGGCGGTGGCCCGGGCCAACTCGGGTTCCGGGTGGGAGGTGAAGTACTGGAACGGTGAGCTCGCGTCCCACTCCTCGCCCATGAACAGCATGGGGGTGAACGGGGAGGTCAGCACCAGCGCGGCCTTGACGGCGAGCTGACCGGAGTCGAGGTAGTGGCCGGGCCGGTCGCCGACCGCCCGGTTGCCGACCTGGTCGTGGGTGCACGTGTAGGCCAGCAGGGAGCTCGCCGGGACGCGCCCGGTGTCGAGCGGCCGCCCGTGGGTGCGCCCGCGGAAGCTCGAATAGGTGCCGGCGTGGAAGAACCCGTGCCGCAGGGTGCGGGCGAGGCAGTCGAGCGAACCGAAATCGCCGTAGTAGCCCTGCCGCTCCCCGGAGACGGCGGCGTGCACGGCGTGGTGGATGTCGTCGTCCCACTGCGCCTGCAGGCCGTAACCGCCGGCTGCGCGGGGCGAGATCATCTTCGGATCGTTCAGATCGCTCTCCGCGATCAGGCTGAGCGGACGGCCCAGATGCGCCGACATCCGGTACGTCGCGACGGCCAGCTCCTCGAGCAGATGCACGGCGGTGTGGTCGACGAGAGCGTGCACCGCGTCCAGGCGCAGCCCGTCGATGTGGAACTCCCGCATCCAGCGCAGGGCGTTGTCGAGGATGTAGCGGCGCACCTCGCCGGAGTCCGGACCGTCGAGGTTGACCGACGCACCCCAGGTGCCCTGCCCACCGGACAGGTACGGCCCGTAGCGGTCCAGGTAGTTGCCGGACGGTCCGAGATGGTTGTACACCACGTCCAGGATCACCCCGAGGCCGCGGGCGTGGGCGGCGTCGACGAAGCGCTGCAGGCCGTCCGGACCGCCGTAGGGCTCGTGCACCGCGTACCAGAGCACACCGTCGTAACCCCACCCGCGGGTGCCGTTGAAGGCGTTGACCGGCATGAGTTCGACCAGGTCGACACCGAGGTCGACGAGGTCGTCGAGCCGGGCGACGGCCGCGTCGAAGGTGCCCTCCTCGGTGAAGGTGCCCACGTGCAACTCGTACACCACCCCGCCGGCGAGTTGCCGGCCGGTCCACGACGTGTCGGTCCAGGCGCGCTCGTCGAGCGTGTGCAGCTGGGACAGCCCGTGCACCCCGTCCGGTTGCCGCGGGGAGCGCGGGTCGGGCAGCACGGTCTCGTCCTCGTCGAGGAGGAAGCCGTAACGGGCACCGGGGGAGGCGTCGACCTCGGTGCGCCACCACCCCTGGTCCTCCCGGCGCATGGAGTGAACGGTGCCGTCGACGTGGAGCCGGACGGATTGCGGGGTCGGAGCCCAGACCTCGAAGGTGTGCACCCGATCAGCATGCCCGCTCGCCGCTG
Organism: Rhodococcus sp. DMF-1; assembly: GCF_021441945.1. Classification (NCBI taxonomy): domain Bacteria; kingdom Bacillati; phylum Actinomycetota; class Actinomycetes; order Mycobacteriales; family Nocardiaceae; genus Rhodococcus; species Rhodococcus sp. DMF-1. Next base: position 2,026,309 of record NZ_CP090442.1, on the reverse strand, counting down.
CCGCTGCAGACCTCCGGAATCGGCTGCAGTTCCGATGCAACCGATGCTGATAAGCTGAGTTCGATGTCCCAGCATGCCAAGAGGGCCTACAGTTCACCGCTGCGTGAGGAGGCTGCGCGCCGGACGCGAGCGACGATCGTCGACGCCGCCGCCCGGCTCTTCGTCGACCGCGGGTACGTCAGCACCACGGTCAGGCAGATCGCCGAGGCTGCCGGGGTGGCGGTGCGCACGGTCTTCACGGCGTTCCCCGGCGGCAAGTCCGAACTGTTCCGGGAGGCGCTCGACGCCGCGGTCGCGGGCGGGTCCGCGGTTGCCGTCGGCGACGAGCCCGCGCCGGGCCGGGGGCCACGTCCGGGACGGGTCGCGACCGGAACCGCGGGCTCGGACGCCGAACGCATCGTCGAGCAGGTCGTCCGCTACGGCGCCGACCTGCTCGAGCGGGCCGGCGGTCTGCTGATGACCTCGGTCGAGTCCTCGGGTGCGGACCCGGACATGCGCCGGTTCGCCGACGAGGACGCGCGCGCGACCGCGGACAACGCGCGCACCATCGCGGACGGGCTGCACCGGCACGGATTGCTGCGCGACGACGTGAGCGTGGAGCACGCGGCGCACGTGTTCTACACGCTGGGTTCTCCGCAGGTGCATGCCCTGCTGCGCCGCGACTGCGGCTGGGACGTGGACGAATACCGGGCGTGGCTCACGGCGACCCTGCGGGCGACGCTCCTGCGCTGAGCGCGGCCGCGGGCCCGGCCGCCCGCACCGCCCTCGGGGTGGTCCCGAAACGGGCCCGGAACGCCGTGCCGAACGCACTGAGCGAACCGAAGCCGGACGCGAAGGCGATACCCCCCACGGACACCGCGTTCCAGCGCGGATCCTCGAGGCGGCTGCGGGCGCGGTCCAGCCGCCGGGCGCGGAGCAGTTCCGCGGGCGTGGTGCCGGCCGTCCGCAACGCGAGCTGCAGTTGGCGCAGCGACCAGCCCAGCTCGCGGGCCATCGACGCCGGGGTCAGATCCGGGTCGTCCGAACGTTCGTCGACGTAGGCCCGGGCCGCCTCGGCCACCGCCTGCAGGCCACCGGGACGGAGGGGGCCGTGGGTATCGGCCAGGACGAGGGACACGAGCTCGATCACCCGTGCGCTGATCGCGACGAAGGCGGGGCCGGACAGCGACGTGCGTTCGCGGGCCAGCGTCCGCGTCATGGTCCCCGCCACCGCCCCGACGCCGCGGCGCAGGTCGAGCACACTCGGGCCGTCGGCGACGGCCCGATCGGGCAGGCAGCCCTCGGGGACGGTGAGCACCCACGCCCGGGCGTGGGCGCCATGGACGAGCTCGAACGGGCGGGCCATCGACACCAGGGCCGCGCGCCCGACGGGCACCGGCAGTGCGTGCCCGCCGTGGGCGACGGTGAGCGCACCGGACTTCGGCACGAACAAGCGCATGCTCCGGTCGTCGTCCCCGCGGACGTGCCGGGCGGTCCGCGCGTAGGTGATGCGATCGGACCAGAACTCGACGAGCTGGTGACCGCCGCAGCGCTGCACGTGTGTGGCCCCGACGAAGCCGGCCGGGGCACGCTCGTCCCGATCGGGGAACGAATAGTCCAGGGTGCCGTGGTTGAACCGCACGTGGTCGGTCCAGAACTCGGCGCGGTCGCGCTCCGGCACCCGGCCCGTCGTCGTGAACCGCACCTCGTACTCCGCTGCCACCGTGACCTCCTCGTCGGCCGTGCGCGCGCCGGACAGTGCTCTGCGCGGATCGGCGAGTGCTGCGTCCCGCCCGCTCCCTACGCTCGTCGGCAGTGTAGTGACGAACGCCACAGCCGGAGCGCGGTGGCCCGATCCAGGAGGTTTCCATGCTGCGAGCAGCGGTCAACGGGACGGAACTCGCCTACGTCGACGCCGGTCCGCGCGACGGAGTGCCGATCGTGTTCAGCCATTCGCTCTTCTTCGATCACACGATGTTCGACGCGCTCGCGGAGAAGTTCACCGCCGACGGGTACCGGGTCGTCGCCTACGATCATCGCGGGCAGGGCGAGAGCGCCCCGGCGCCGCGGGCGGAACTCGCGGTCGACGTCCTCGCCGAGGACGCGGCGGCCCTGATCGAACACCTCGGTCTGGCCCCGTGCCACGTCGTCGGCAACTCGCTCGGCGGGTTCGTCGCGCTGCGGCTCGCCGCGCGACGCCCCGAACTGCTCCGCACGGCCGCCGCGCTGGGTTCGTCGGCGGAGGAGGAACACAAGCTCGCCGAGTTCGCTCCGCTGGTCGAGCATCTCACCGAGCACGGCACGGCGGACGTCGTCGACACGGTCATGTACATCATGTTCGGCGATTCGAGCCTCGCTCAGGAGAGTTCGATGACGAGCACGTGGCGCGCCGCGATCGCCCGGCTCGAACCCCGCATCGGCGACGCTGCCCACGGCGTCATCCACCGCGGGCGGATCGTCGAGGAGCTGGCCGGGTGCCGCGTGCCGGTCCTCGCCGTCGCCGGGAGCGAGGACCACGCGTACCCGCCGCCGATCTCGTCGGCGAACATCGCCGACGCCGCGAGCGGCCGGCACGTCACGGTGGACGCCGCAGGGCACTCCGTGGCACTCGAACAGCCGGAGGCGGTCGCCGAGCACCTCAGGAAGCACTTCGCCGCGGCGGAGAAGGGCTGATCCGCAGGTCGGAGGGGCGCGGCAGCCGCCCGGCGACCTGAACCGTGCGGAGCTCGCGCACAGCAGCGGGAGGGCACCGGGCAGGAGCGATCGGGATGTACGGGCACGAATCCATACGAGACGGAATATCAAAATTATCCGAATAAGTGTGTCCACGTTCCTCGATCCACCGAAGCCCCGCCGAATAACCCCGCCGAGCAGCCACGCCGACCTCGGGCGGTGCGACGTGCCCCGGTGCCGAACCGGGGACGCTGACACAACCCGCCGACGGCACGGCGGGCGTGTTTCGGACCACCGCGCGGCGGATACCCGGGGCCGACAGGTTCCACCGTCCGCGCCCCCACCGGGGGTGCGGACGGCGATCGTCGCCGGCTCGACGGGTCGGTGACGGTGCGCCGGAGATGACGCTGCCGAGAAGGGGTTCCATGAGCCACGCCAGCTTCGCGTCCCGGGTCGGCGCGGCACGCGAGAGGATGTTCGATCTCGTGCTGGAGATCGCGGCGATCGTCGAGGCCGCCGACGCGCTCGACCGGGACTCCCTGCCCCTCGCCGACGAGATCGCCGTGAGCGGACTGATCGATGCCCTCACCGACGTGAGCCGGCACTTCGATGCGGCGGCGGAACCGTTCGGGGAGGCGGTGTGGTTCTCGCGGCACCTGCCCGGTCCGTTCGGTTGACGGCCACGGGTGAGGATTGCGCCGCCGGAAACCGGGTATGCGGTCGGGGCCGAGACGCTGCGCTCGGCCCTGTTTCCGTACAGCAGACACCAGGAGCGCACTTGAGCAACCAGGACCCCGGACCCCGACCCGAAGATGCGCCCGGCCTCGACGCCGGTGGGGGCGTACAGCCCGGAGACACCCCACCCGACGCCGGACAGACCTCCGGCCTGTCGCATCCCCAACCGAACCCGAGCCGGGTGATGCCCGTCTTCGCGATCGTGCTCATCGCGCTGATCGTGCTCGGAGTGGCGGCGTTCTTCGTGGCGCGCGCGTTCGCCCTGTTCGACTGAGACACCGAACGACTGGGACACCGAACGACTGGGACACCGAACGACTGGGACACCGAACGACTGGGACACCGAACGACTGAGACACCGAACGGTCGGGCTCGTCAGGGTCGTCCGAGCGCCCCGACGTAGTACCAGCGGCCACCCTCACGGAGGAACCGGCTGTGCTCGTGCAGCACGTCCTCGTGACCGCCGAAGCGGTAGTGGGCCCGGAACTCGACCGTCCCCTCCGAGTGCAGGAACCCGCCGCTCGTGCGCACCACCTCGAGCCCGGTCCACCGCTGCGCCGGATCGAGATCCAGTCGCGCCGGGCGGGTGTCGGGGTGCCACGTACGACGCAGATAGTCGTCGTCGCCCACCGCGAAGGCGGTGTACCGCGACCGCATCAGCTGCTCGGGCGTCGGCGCGTCCCCACCCGCGAGGAACGGCCCGCAGCAGTCGCCGAACGGAAGACCCCGGCCGCACGGACACGGAGCGGACGATTCGGGCCGGGGGTAGCGCGGGCGTCGAGTCACCGGCACATTATCGCCGCCGCCCGGAACCGGACGGTCGTGGCACGATCGACGCCCGGGACGAGCGCGGTCGGAGGAACGGTGAACCATGGTCGATTCTGCCGCCACACCGGCGCGGGGACAGGGCAGTCCCGGCACCGCGCTACACCACAGCTTCGCGGCCGTCCCGGTGGCCGGGCCGTACGACACCGCCGCCGACGTGCTCGACCGGATGCGGGAACACAGCTTCGACAGTGCCGCCGTCGTCGCCGTGCTCGTCGGTGAGACGCTCGCCGGTCTCGTCACGATCGAACGGCTGCTGGCGGCCCCCGGTGCCGCCCGGATGGACGACCTCATGGACCCGGATCCGCCGGTGGTGCACCCGGATACCGCGCAGGAACGCGCCGCGTGGAAAGCGGTGCAGCACGGCGAGCCGGGCCTGGCCGTCGTGGACGGCCACGGCCGGTTCCGCGGCCTCATCGCGCCGCAACAACTGCTCGCCGTGCTGCTGCACGAGCACGATCAGGACATGGCCCGGATCGGCGGCTTCGCGCACTCGGTGGAGGCGGCGCGGGCCTCGAGCGTCGAGGGAATCCGTCGCCGGCCCTGGCACCGGCTGCCGTGGCTCGTCGTCGGTCTGATCGGGGCCATGGTCTCGGCCCGCCTGATGCAGGTGTTCGAGGCCGAACTCGACGCCGACCTCGCCGTCGCGTACTTCGTGCCGGGAATCGTGTACCTGGCGGACGCCGTCGGGACGCAGACCGAGGCACTGGTCATCCGCGGATTCTCGGTAGGGGTGGGGATCCGCCGAATCGTGCGCCGGGAGGTGCTGACCGGACTGTCGGTGGGGGCGCTCCTCGGGGCGACCATGCTGCCGGCCGTGCTGCTCATGACCGGGAACCGGGATCTCGCGGTCGCCGTGGCGTCGGCCGTGCTGGCCGCGAGCACCATCGCGACGACCGTGGCGATGGTGCTGCCGTGGGCGCTGCAACGGCTGGGCAAGGACCCGGCGTTCGGGTCCGGCCCGCTCGCGACGGTGATCCAGGACCTGCTCTCCATCGTCATCTACTTCGTGGCCGTGACGCTGCTCCTCGGCTGAGGGTGGGGCGATCTCCACCCCAGGGTTCCTTGGGGCGCAGGACGATACCGGGTCACGATGAGACCACCGACCGACAACCCGTGGAGGCCCCGTGACCGCAACCTCGGAGAGGTTCACCCCGAGCCACACCGACCCGGATCGCGTGTTCGACGAGATCGACCGGATCGATGCCGAGATCGTCGCCGCCATCCGGTACCGGACCGGCCTCGTCCACCGTGCCGGCCGGCTGCGCCGCGCCGGGCACGGAACGACGTCCGTGCATGCGTGCCGCGAGATGGCGGCGCTCACCCGGTTCACCACTGCGCTGGGCCGGGACGGCACGGCGCTGGCGGCGACGCTGCTGCGGTTGGGCCGCGAACCCCTTGCCGACACCGCGACCTGCGGGCAGGATTGAGTCCGCCCCCGGAGGTTGTGATGAGCGTCGTCACCGAATCGCGTCTGACATACGTCGACAAGCAGGGGCGGCAGCATCGATTCGAGCTGTCGCCGGGCTCGCCTCGCGTCACCATCGGCCGGGCCCCGACGTCGGATGTGGCCTTCACCGGCGACAACGAGGTCTCCCGCCTGCACGCCGTCGTGGAGTGGATCGGCACCCACTGGACCATCCTCGACGACGGGCTCTCCCGAAACGGCACGTTCCTCAACGGGGAACGCATCACGGGACGCCGGCGGCTTCGGGAGGGCGACAGCATCCGGATCGGCTCGATCCGCCTGACCTTCCAGGAGATCGGCGCCGGCCCGGACGAGGCGACCCGTGTCGCGTCGGAGCTGCCGACGGTGCGATCGCTGACGCAGACACAACGCGGCATCCTGCTCGCGTTGTGCCGGCCCTACAAGCACGGCGCCGCCTTCGCCACCCCGGCATCCAACCAGGACATCGCCTCCGAACTGTTCCTCAGCGTCGATGCGGTGAAGACCCACCTGCGGGCGCTGTTCGCGAAATTCGGGGTCGAGGACCTGCCGCAGAACCAGAAGCGGGTCCGGCTCGCCGAGCTCGCCCTCCACAGCGGCGTCATCACCGAACGCGACCTCTGACCGGCGGCTCACCCGACCCGCTGCAGCAACCCGCCGAGTGCCCGCGCGACCTCCGCGGGCCGGTCGGTGATCACCGAATGGCCCGCGCCGTCGACCCGCACCAGCTCGGCGCGTGGCAGCCGCTCCGCCAGACCGGCCGACAGCTCGAACGGGGTCCACTCGTCCGCCGAGCCGCACAGCACGACCGCGGGGACGGCGGCGAGCACCGCCAACGCGGCGGACTCGTCGAGCACCGCGAACGATCGCAGGAACGCCGCCATCGTCACCACCGGCGTGTCGTTCGCCAGCACCGCCATCAGAGCCGCCAACCGGGAGCCGGGGGTTCGTCGCTGCGACGTCCGCCGCAGCGGCCGCACCGCCCGCCCACCCAGGTGCAGCGCGCGTTGCACCGCGCCGGGCGCGTGTCGCACCGCCCGGTGGAACAACGCGACCGCGGGACTGTCGAGGTAACGCCCGAGACCCGACCGCCCGAGATCACCGGCGGCGGTGCCGATGAGACAGACCCCGGCGACGCGGGTGCCGATCTCGTGCGGATGCTGACGGGCGTAGGACAGGATCGTCATGCCGCCCATCGAGTGGCCGACCAGCACCACCGGACCGGCGGAGACCGCGCGCAGTACCGCCGCGAGATCACGCCCGAGCTGCTCGACGGTGTACGTCTCCGGCCCGGCAGTGCCGGACGCGCCGTGACCCCGGTGGTCGAAGAACACCATCCGCAGCGTGGCCCCGTACCGCCGGATCAACGAATCACGAAGCGGCGACCAGGTTTCCGTGCGTCCGCAGTGCCCGTGGACGAACACGGCGGTGAGCGGCGCGTCGGCCGCGCCGAGCTCGTGGACCGCGAGCGGCACGCCGTCGTCGGCGATCACCGTGTGGCGGCGCACGAAGCGCTCGGTGCGGAGGGTGGACATGCGGACAAGGATCCACGGACGCCGGCGCCGGGACGAGCAGCCCCGGTGGTGGTGGATTTCACCTCAGGGGGCCACTTCTGCACCCTGGGTGGTGGACAATCTCGTCATGGATGCGCAGCGGTACGTCGGCGTGGTCGGGCCCGCGGAAGCCACGGCCGAACAACGCCGGATCGCCCGTCAGGTCGGCGGGCTGCTCGCGGCGCGACGCGCCGTCGTCGTGACCGGGGGACTGGGCGGGGTGATGGCCGCGGCGTCGCGCGGCGCCGCCGAGGCCGGCGGCACCACCCTCGGCCTGCTCCCCGGCGACGACCGCGCGGAAGCCAACCCGTACCTGACCGTGTCGATTCCGACCGGGCTCGGCGAGATGCGCAACGCCCTGCTGGTACGCACGTGCGAGGCGCTGATCGCGGTCGGCGGCAGCTGGGGCACGCTCAGCGAGATCGCGCTCGCCGTCCGGACCGGGGTCCCGGTGATCTCGATCGGGGGGTGGCCGCTGCCCGCCGCCGGGGTGCTCGCCGTCACCTCCGCCGGGGACGCCGTCGAAGCCATCCACGACCTGCTGTGGCGGCGCGATCCCACCGCGGGCTGGACCGGTTGAGGACTTCCCGCACCCGAGGGTGATTCTCGACCACCCCTGCGGGTGCCACCTCCACCGCTGGGGTCGGTATCTGCATCGGGGTCTGCGGACGACCGTGGAAGCAGCACAGTCCACCGGTCGTCAGGAGTACCCCCGTGTTGCACGAAAGCCCGGTCGCCCACGCACATCTCGGTGCCCCGCAGCCCACCGGCGCGTTTCCGCTCTCGGCGGCCCAGCGCGGCATCTGGTTCGCCCAGCACCTGGCCGGCGACACGCCCGTCAACATCGCCCAGTACGTCGACATCACCGGGGATCTCGACCTCGACGCCCTCGAGACTGCCGCGCGTGCGGTCGGACGCGAGTTCGGCACCGGGTTCCTGCGCATCCTCGAGGAGGACGGTCACCCGTTCCAGACCGTCGTGCACACCGGAGAGCGCCTGACGGTGGTCGACCTGCGGGGCGAAGCCGACCCGGTCGCCGCGGCCCGCGACTGGATGGAGCGCGACTACACCGCCCCCGTCGACATGTGCACCGACCGGCTCACCGTCACCGCCGTGCTGCGCGTCGGCGACGACCGCTGGTTCTGGTACGCCCGAATCCACCACATCGCCCTCGACGGCGTCGGAGCGATGACCCTCGTCGCGCGCACCGCCGAGCGCTACACCGCCACCGTCACCGGAACCACGGTGCACGCGCCGCGCACCGCCGCGCTGCCCGACATCGTCGCCGCGGACGAGGCCTACCGGCGCTCCCCGCGGTTCGAGACCGACCGCGCGTACTGGACCGAACACCTGGCCGGCCTGAGCGATCCCGTGTCGCTGGCCGGCCGGGGTGCCCCCGCCGACGCGCATCCACTGCTGGTCGGCGCGGAACTTCCCCCCGACACCGAGCAGGCCCTGCGCGATGCCGCGGCCCGTCGCGGGTCGAGCCTCGCCCCGCTCGTGGTCGCCGCGTTCGGCACCTACCTCGCCCGGATGACCGGCCACGACGAGGTGATGCTCAGCCTGCCCGTCTCGGCCCGCACCACCGCCGTGCTGCGCCGCTCCGGCGGCATGCTCGCCAACGTCGTGCCGCTGCGGCTGCGGACCGACGCCGCCACCGTCGCCTCCGTGATCGCCGCAGCGGAACTCGAGCTGACCGGGGCGCTGCGCCGCCAGCGGTACCGGCAGGAGGACATCGCCCGCGACCTCGGTCTCACCGGCGACCACGCCGCCGGGTTCGGCCCTTCGGTCAACCTCATGCTGTTCGACCACCAGGTCCGGCTCGGCGCGCTCACCGGCCGGGTCCACGTGCTCACCTCCGGGCTCATCGAGGACCTCTTCGTCAACCTCTACCCGGGCGGGCACAGCACGCACCTCGACTTCCAGGCCAACCCGAACCTGTACACCCGGGACGAGCTCGCCGCGCACCACCGACGGTTCCTCGCGTTCCTACACCGTTTCGCCACCGCCGACCCCGGCCGGCGGCTCACCGACCTGGACCTGCTCGGCGACGACGAGCGCGCGGCCCTCGTCCCGGCCCGCGGCGCCGAGCCGGTGCCCGCCCGCACCCTCGCCGACCTGCTCACCGCCGGGGCGGCCCTCGACCCCGGTGCCGTCGCCGTGATCGACGGTCCGCGCACCGTGACCTACTCCGAACTGGACACCGCCACCGACCGGCTCGCCCGGCTGCTGCTGACCCGCGGCGCCGGACCGGAGACCACCGTGGCGCTGGCGCTGGCGCGCTCGCTCGACTCGGTGCAGGCCGTGTGGGCGGTCGCCAAGACCGGGGCCGCGTTCGTGCCCGTCGACCCCGGCCACCCCCGCGCCCGGCTCGACCACGTCCTGCGCGACAGCGGCGCCCGCATCGGCCTGACCGTCGCCGCGCACCGGGACGGCCTGCCCGAGCACACCGACTGGATCGTGCTGGACGACCCCGCGACCGTCGCGGCGGTCGCGGACATGGACGCCGCGCCGATCACCGACCGGATCGTCCGACCCGAGCACGCCGCCTACATCGTCTACACCTCCGGGTCCACCGGCACCCCCAAGGGCGTCGTCGTCACCCACGCCGGCCTGGCGAACCTCGCCGACGACGCCCGCACGCGGCTCGCCGTCACCCCCGATTCGCGTGCCACCCACCTGTACTCGCCGGCCTTCGACTCCTCGATCGAGGAGCTGCTGGTGACCTTCGCGGCCGGCGCCACCCTGGTGGTGGTACCGCCGCAGGCCTACGGCGGCGCCGAGCTCGCCGAGGTACTGCACGCCGGACGAGTCACCCACCTCGACGCGACCCCGGCCGTGCTCGCGACCCTCGACCCCGACGAGCACCCCGAGATCGGCACGGTCGTGGTCGGTGGGGACGCCTGCCCGCCCGACCTGGCCGACCGGTGGTCCCGGGGCCGGCAGTTCCTCAACGCCTACGGCCCCACCGAGGCCACGGTCACCGCCACGTTCGCCGCCCCGCACCGTCCCGGCGCCGGCGTCGACGTCGGAGCACCGATCCGCGGCATGCGCGCCCTGGTCCTCGACCGGTGGCTGCAGCCCGTGCCGGTGGGGGTGACCGGCGAGCTGTACCTGGCCGGGCCGGGTGTCGCGCGCGGCTACCTCGGCCGTCCCGACCTGACCGCGGCCCGCTTCGTGGCCGACCCGTCGGCACCCGGCGAACGCATGTACCGCACCGGCGACCTGGTCCGCTGGCGCGGTGTGTCCTTCGGGCTGCCAGGACAACCCAAAGGACACACCGGCGGCGCAGCCGCCGCGCTCGAGTTCGCCGGCCGCACCGACCACCAGGTCAAGATCCGTGGATTCCGCGTCGAACTCGGCGAGGTCGACGCCGCGCTGCTCCGGCACGACACCGTCGCCCGAGCCGTCACCATCGGCACCTCCACGCCCGCCGGCGCGACCGTCCTCGCCGCCTACGTCGTCGGCCGTCCCGGCGCCCCCGTCGACGGTGACGCCCTGCGCGCCGCACTCGCCGCCACCCTGCCCGCCTACCTCGTGCCCGCGGTGATCACCGTACTGCCCGAGCTGCCGCTCACCCCCGTCGGCAAGATCGACCGGGCCGCGCTGCCCGCCCCCGACTTCGCCGCCACCGCGACCCCCGGGGGCCGCGCCCCCGAAGGCGCACGCGAGGAACTGATCGGCGCGCTGTTCGCCCAGGTGCTCGGGGTGGAACGGGTCTTTGCCGACGACAGCTTCTTCGCCCTCGGCGGCGACAGCATCGTCGCGATCACCCTGGTCTCCCGCGCTCGTGCCGCCGGACTGCGCTTCACCGCCCGCGACGTCTTCGAACGTCGCACCGTCGCCGCCCTGGCCGCCGTCGCGGTGGCGGACACCGGCGACGAGCCGGCCCTCGCCGAACTCCCCGGCGGCGGCACCGGCCCGGTCGAGACCACACCGATCGTCGCCGAACTGCTGACCGGCGGCGGGCCCGTCGACCGGTACGGACAGGCCGTGCTGATCCGCCTGCCCGAGCACCCCGACCCCGCGCACCTGGCCGGGGCCGTGCAGGCACTGCTCGATCGGCACGACGCGCTGCGGATGCGGTTGACCGCGGCCCGCACACTCGAGGTGCTCCCGGCCGGTGCGGTCGCCGCCGAGGCGGTGCTGCATCGCACCCCCGTCGACGAGCCACACGGCGCCGCCGAGGCCGCGCTGGAGGCCGCCGCGGACCGGCTCGACCCCGCCGCCGGGATCGTCGCCCAGTTCGCGTGGCTGGCCTCGCCCGGCGGCCGCGACGACCTGCTCGTGGCCGTCGTCCACCACCTCGCCGTGGACGCGGTGTCCTGGCGCATCCTGCTGCCCGACCTCGCCGCCGCCTACACCCACGGCGGTGCCGCGTCCGCCCTCGCCCCGGTCGGCACGTCGCTGCGCCGGTGGGCGCACGGCCTGACCGAGACCGATCGCAGCGACGAATTGCCACTGTGGGAGCGGATTCTCGCCACGCCCGATCCGGCGCTGGGGGAGCGGCCGTTCGACCCGGCGCGCGACACCGCCGCCACCTCCGCGCAGCTGCGCGTCCGCGTGCCCGCCGAGGTCACCGACGCCGTCCTGACCGCCGTACCCCAGCGGTTCCACTGCGGCCCCGTCGAGGCGCTGCTCGCCGCGCTCGGCCTGGCCGCCGAGCGGTGGCGCCGCAACCGTGGCCGCCCCACCCCCGCGACGCTCGTCGGCGTCGAGGGCCACGGCCGGGAGGAGGCAGCGGTCCCCGGTGCGGACCTGTCCCGCACCGTCGGATGGTTCACCACCGTGCACCCGCTGGACGTGGACCTGACCGGGATCGACGTCGACGACGCCTTCGGCGGCGGCGCCGCGGCGGCCGCGGCGATCCGATCGGTCAAGGAACGACTCGCCGCCGTCCCCGACCACGGCATCGGCTACGGCCTGCTCCGGTACGTCGCCGGGATCCTGCCCGCGCATCCGGCACCGCAGATCGCCTTCAACTTCCTCGGCCGCATCGACACCACAGTCGACGCACCGTGGCTGCCGCTCGGCACCGCCGCGACCCGCGAACCCCGCATGCCGCTGCCCGCGGTGCTCGACATCGACGCCGCGGTCGACGCCGACGGACTCGTCGGCACCTTCACCTACGCGACCGGCCTGCTCGACGAGGACGCCGTCGACGAGTTCGCACAGCTGTGGGTGGCTGCGCTCGCCGCGCTCGCCTGGCACGTCGGCGACCCGGCCGCCGGCGGCCACAGTCCCTCCGATTTCCCGCTGGTCGCCGTCGACCAGGACCGGATCGACGAGTGGGAGCGCGACCGGGGAGGCCTGGCCGACCTGTGGCCTCTGTCCCCCCTGCAGGCCGGGCTGCTGTTCCACACCGGCTACGCCGCCGCGGACGCCCCCGACGACTACACCGTGCAGACCGCGCTCGAACTCGCCGGCACCGTCGACGCCGCCCGGCTGCGCGCCGCGGCACAGTCCGTGGTCGACCGGCACGACAGCCTGCGCGCCGCCTTCCGTGACACCGCCGCCGGTCCGGTCCAGCTCGTACGGCACACCGCCGTGCTGCCCTGGCGGGAAACCGACCTGCGCGGCCGCGCCGACACCGACGGCGAACTGGCGCGCATCCTCGACACGGACCGCGCCGACCGGTTCGACCTCACCGCCGCGCCGCTGCTGCGCATCCACCTCATCCGCACCGCCGACGACCGGTACCGGCTGCTGCTGACCAACCACCACCTCGTCCTCGACGGCTGGTCCACCCCGCTGCTCGTCGCCGAACTGCTCACCGCCTACGCCGCGGGCGCGGCCGTGCCCGGCCCGGCGCCGTCGTTCCGCAACCACCTGGCCTGGCTCGCCGGCCGGGACGCCGTCGCCGCGCGGACCGCGTGGGCCCGCGCGCTGGACGGCATCGACGCCCCCACCCTCGTCGCCCCGCACGCCGACGGGGCCGACACCGGCGGCGCCGCCCACACCGTCGAGCTGAGCGCCGAGACCGCCGCCGGACTCGCCGCCGCCACCCGCGCCCACGACGTCACCCTCGCCACCGTCGTGCAGGCGGCGTGGGCGCTGACCCTGGCCGAGGTCACCGGCCGCACCGACGTGGTGTTCGGCTCCACCGTCTCCGGCCGACCGCCCGAGCTGCCGGGCGTGGACGCTGTGCTGGGTCTGTTCGTCAACACCGTGCCGGTGCGGGTGCGCCTGCAGCCCACCGACACCGGCACCGAACTGCTGCGCCGCATCCAGGCCGAACAGGCGGCGCTGCTCGAGCACCAGCACCTCGGCCTCCCCGAGATCCACCGGGCGGCCGGCGTCACCGAACTGTTCGACACCCTCGCCGTCGTCGAGTCCTACCCCCTCGACCGCGACGCTCTCTCCGCACTGGCCGACAGCGCCGGAATGCGCGTTCTCGGCGTCACCGGCGCCGAAGCCACCCCGTACCCCGTGAGCCTGATCGTCGAGCCGGGCGACCGGCCGCAGCTGAGCCTGCGGTACCGCCCCGCCGCGGTCGGCGACGTCGCCGCCCGCCACCTCGTCGAGCGCTGCGCGCAGCTGCTCGGGGCGCTCGCCCGCACCCCGGACCGCCGCATCGCCGCGCTCGGCGCCCCCGGGGTCGCGGCCCCGTTCACCCCCGGCCGGGACCGGGCCGTCACGCTCGCCGAGATCCTCACCGGCACCGCAACCCGTCACCCGGACGCGGTCGCCGTCGTCACCGATGCCGGCGAGATCACCTACCGCGACCTGAACGACCGGGCCGACGCGCTGGCGGGGCTGCTCGCGGCGCACGGCGCCGGACCCGGCACGGCCGTCGCGCTGGCGCTCACCCGCTCGTTCGAGTCGGTTCTCGCCGTGTGGGCGGTCGCGAAGACCGGGGCCGCCTTCGTTCCCGTCGACCCGCGCCATCCACAGGACCGGATCGAGCACATGCTCACCGACTCCGGCGCCCGGCTGGGCGTCACGGTCTCCGCACACGGTGCCCGGCTCACCGGTGCCGCGGCGACCTGGCTGGTCCTCGACGACCCCGCCACCACCGCCCGCCTCGCCGCGACCCGCCCCGCGGCGACGTCGCCGGCCCGGGTCGACGACCCGGCCTACCTGATCTACACCTCCGGCTCCACCGGCACCCCGAAGGCCGTCACCGTCACCCATCGCGGCCTGGGCAACCTGGTCGACGCCCAGATCGCCGTGCTGGGACTGACCCTCTCGGCCCGCGTCGCGCACGTCGCGTCACCGAGCTTCGACGCCTCCGTGTTCGAACAGCTCGCCGCGTTCGCCGTCGGCGCCGGGCTCGTCGTCGTGCCGCCGACCGTCGTCGGCGGCGACGAACTGACCGCCCGGCTCACCGCCGCCGCCGTCACCCACCTCGTCGTCACCCCCGCGGTGCTGGCCACCCTCGACCCGGCTGCGACCGCCACCGTGCAGACGGTGGGCGTCGCCGGCGAGGCCGTCCCCACCGACCTGGTGCGCCGGTGGGCGCCCGGCCGCACGATGCTCAACTTCTACGGCCCGACCGAGGCCACCATCTGGGCCACCGTCGCCGACCTCACCGCCGACGCGCCGGTCACGCTCGGCGCCGGCATCCCCGGCACCGAAACCCTCGTCCTCGACGGCTGGCTCCGGCCGGCGCCGCTCGGCACGGTCGGCGAACTGTACCTGTCCGGCCCCGGTCTGGCGCGCGGCTACCACGGTCGTGCACCCCTGACCGCGAGCCGGTTCGTCGCGCATCCCCACCGGTCCGGCGCCCGCATGTACCGCACCGGCGACCTCGTGCGCTGGACCCGCGGCGGCGACGGCCGGCCCGTCCTGGACTATCTGGGCCGCACCGACTTCCAGGTCAAGGTGCGCGGCATCCGCGTCGAGCTCGGCGAAATCGACACCGCCCTCACGGCCGACGCCGACGTCGACTTCGCGACCACGGTCGGACGCCCCGGACCCACCGGCTCCACCGTCCTCGTCTCCTACGTGCGGCCCGTGCCGGGACGCACCCTCGACCCGGACCGGCTGCGGGACCGGCTCGCCGAACAGCTCCCCGCCCATCTCGTGCCCGTCGCGATCGTCGTCCTCGACGAGGTTCCGCTCACCCCGGTCGGCAAGCTCGACCGGACGGCGCTGCCGGAGCCGGACTTCGGCCGCAGCCGCCGCCCGGCCCGCGCGCCGCGCGGACCCGTGGAGACCGCCGCCGCAGCCGCGTTCGCCGAGGTGCTCGGCCTGGACGACCGCGGTGCCGACGACTCGTTCTTCGACCTCGGCGGCAACTCCCTCGACGCGACCCGCGTGATCGCCCGCGTCAACGCCACCGCCGGCACCGCCCTGGCGGTACGCGACCTGTTCGAGGCGCCCACCCCGGCGGCGCTGGCCGCACGCGCCGCGGGCCGCACCGGTGCCGCCGTCGCGCTCGGGCGCCGCGAGCGGCCCGCCCGCCTGCCGCTCGGACCGGCACAGCACCGGATGTGGGTGCTCAACCAGTTCGACCCCGCCTCCGGCGTCTACAACATCCCGGTGGCGCTGCGCCTGCGCGGACCGCTCGACCGCACCGCCCTCGCGGCCGCCTTCGGCGACCTCACCGGCCGGCACGAGAGTCTGCGCACCGTCTTCCCGGCCGATGCGGACGGCCCGCACCAGGTGATCGTCGATGCGGTGCCCCCCGCCCTCGACATCGTCGACGTGCCCGCGGACGCGGTCCGTGCCGCGGTGGCGACTTTCGCCGGTGCCGGTTTCGACCTGACCGTCGAGCTGCCGGTGCGGGCCCGGGTGCTGCGTCTGGGTGCGCAGGAGCACGTGCTGGTGCTGGTGCTGCACCACATCGCCGCGGACGGGGTGTCGGTGGCGCCGCTGGCCCGGGACCTGATCGCCGCGTACGCCGCGCGTACCGCGGGGGCGGCGCCGGCGTGGGCGCCGCTGCCGGTGCAGTACGCCGACTACACGCTGTGGCAGCGCGAGACGCTCGGCGACCCCGACGACCCCGACTCGACCACCGCCCGGCAACGCGAGTTCTGGACCCGCACGCTGGCCGGCCTCCCGGACCGCATCGTGCTGCCCGCCGACCGGCCCGGACCCGCGGTGCAGTCCGGCGCGAGCGCCGACGTCGCCTTCACCGTCGCCGCCGACGTGCACGCCCGGCTGCGACGTCTCGCCCGCACCGAGAACGCCACCGTGTTCATGACCGTGCACGCCGCGCTCGTCGCGCTGCTCTCGCGTCTCGGCGCCGGCGACGACATCGCGGTGGGCACCGCGGTCGCCGGCCGCGGCGCCGCCGAACTCGACGACCTGGTCGGGATGTTCGTCAACACCGTGGTCCTGCGCACCCCGGTGCGTCCCGAGGTCACGTTCGCCGACCTGGTGGCGCAGGTGCGCGAGGCCGACCTGGCCGCGTTCGCCCACGCCGACCTGCCGTTCGACCAGGTGGTCGAGGCGGTGCGCCCGGCCCGCTCGACCGCGCACCACCCGCTGTTCCAGGTCTCCCTCGCGCTGGCCGACTTCGCGGCACCCACGCTCGAGCTCGACGGGCTCGGGATCGCCGTGGAGGACATCGCCCGGGACTCCTCGCAGTTCGATCTCGCACTCGAGCTGCGCGAACACACCGGCGACGACGGACGGCCCGCCGGGCTGGACGCCACCCTCACCTACGCGACCGACCTGTTCGACCACGACACCGCCCGCACCCTCGCCGCGCGGTTCGTGCGCCTCCTCGCCACCGTCACCACCGACCCGGCCGTCCCCGTCGGGGACGTGGAGCTGCTCGACGCCGCCGAGTCCGCCGAGCTGGCCGCCACCGCCGGCCCGGCCGGTATCGGGCCGTGGCTGCTGCCCACGCTGCTCGCGGCCGCCGCCGCCGCACACCCCGCGCGCCCGGCCGTGCGTGCCGACGGCACCACCTGGACCTACCGGGAACTCGACGACGCCGCCGGCCGGCTCGCGCACCGGCTCGTCGCCGCCGGGGTGGGGCCGGACGTGCGCGTGGCCCTCGCGCTGCCCCGCTCCGCGGAGTCGGTGCTCGCCGTGTGGGCCGTCGCCAAGGCCGGCGGTGCCTTCGTGCCCGTCGATCCGGCGTACCCGGCCGAGCGCATCGCGCACATGCTGCACGACAGCGGCACCACACTCGGACTGACCACGGCCGCGCACCGGGCCGCGCTGCCCGGCGCGCTCACCTGGCTCGAGCTCGACGACCCGGCGGTGCGGGCCGCATACGCCGACGACTCGGCCGCACCGTGGACCGATGCGGACCGGACCCGGCCGCTGCATCCCGAGCACGCCGCCTACCTGATCTACACCTCCGGCTCGACCGGCACCCCGAAGGCCGTCACCGTCACCCACCGCGGGCTGGCGAACATCGTGCGCGCCCAAGCCGACTCGCTCGACGTCGGGCCGGATGCGCGGGTCCTCGGCTTCGCCTCGCCCAGTTTCGACGCAGCGATCTTCGAACAACTGGCCGCCTTCGGCGCCGGGGGCTGCCTGGTGTCGGTCCCGCCCGGCATCGTCGGGGGCACCGAACTCGCCGCTCTCCTCGAGGCCGAGCAGGTGACGCACGCGGTCCTCACCCCGTCGGTGCTCTCGACGCTGGACTCGGCGGAGTCGACCTCGGTCCGGGTGCTCGCGGTGGCCGGCGAGGCGGTCGGTACGGACCTGGTGGAGCGGTTCGCCGGGGGCCGGACGATGCTGAACCTGTACGGGCCGACGGAGGCCACGATCTGGGCGACCGCGTCGTCGGCACTGACGGCGGGCCGGGCAGTGACGATCGGATCCGCCGTGCGCGGCGTGACGCCGCTGGTGCTCGACGACCGGTTGCGGCCCGTCCCGGTCGGTGTGGCGGGGGAGTTGTACCTCGCCGGCGACGGGCTGGCGCGCGGCTACCACGGGCGGCCGGGACTGACCGCGGCCCGGTTCGTGGCGCATCCGCAGGGCGCGCGGATGTACCGCACCGGGGACGTGGTGCGGTGGGTGCACGCCGCCGGCCGGCTCGAGCTCGAGTACGTCGGCCGCAGTGACCACCAGGTCAAGATCCGCGGAATGCGGATCGAGGTGGGGGAGGTCGACGCGGCGCTGGCCGGGCTGCCGGAGGTCGACCGCGCGGTGACGGTGGGCCGGCCCGGACCGGCCGGGTCGCCGGTACTGGTGTCGTACGTGCTCGCGGCGACCGGGTGCGCCCCGACGGCCGAGGCGCTGCGGGCCCGGATGTCCGAGTTGCTGCCGGCCCATCTCGTGCCGGCGGCGCTCGTCGTGCTCGACGAGTTGCCGCTGACGCCGGTGGGCAAGCTGGACCGGGCGGCCCTGCCCGAGCCCGTGTTCGCCGCCGGCGCGGGGCGTGCCCCCCGCACACCGGCCGAGGAGGCCGTGGTCGCCGCGTTCGCCCAGGTGCTGGATCTGGACCGGGTGGGCATCGACGACTCGTTCTTCGACCTCGGCGGCAACTCGCTCGACGCCACCCGCGTCGTCGCCCGCCTGAACTCCGCCCTGGCGGTGCGCGACCTGTTCGAGGCGCCCACCCCCGCGGCGCTGGCCGTGCGCCTGCTCGAGCGTCCCGCGCCGAGGATCGCCCTCACGGCCCGGCCCCGCCCGGCCCGGGTGCCCCTCGGACCGGCGCAGCAGCGCATGTGGGTGCTCAACCAGCTCGACCCCACCTCCGCGGCGTACAACATCCCCGTCGCGTTGCGCCTGTCCGGTCCGATCGACGCCGCGGCGCTCGCCGCGGCGTGGCGGGACGTGACCGACCGGCACGAGAGCCTGCGCACCGTCTTCCCCGCCGATGCGGACGGCCCGCACCAGGTGGCCGTCGACGCCGGGAACGTGCTCGACTTCACCGAGGCACCCGCCGACGTGCATGCCGCGGTGGCGGGTTTCGTCGGTGCCGGTTTCGACCTGACCGTCGAGCTGCCGGTGCGGGCCCGGGTGCTGCGTCTGGGTGCGCAGGAGCACGTGCTGGTGCTGGTGCTGCACCACATCGCCGCGGACGGGGTGTCGGTGGCGCCGCTGGCCCGGGACCTGATCGCCGCGTACGCCGCGCGCACCGCGGGGGCGGCCCCGGCGTGGGCGCCGCTGCCGGTGCAGTACGCCGACTACACGCTGTGGCAGCGCGACATCCTCGGTGACGAGACCGATCCGCGGTCGACCGCCGCGCGTCAGCGCGACTTCTGGGTGAGCACCCTCGCCGGGCTCCCCGACCGGATCACCTTGCCCACCGACCGGCCGCGCCCGGTCGTGCAGTCCATGGCGAGCGCCGATGTGGCTCTCGCAGTCGACGCCGACGTGCACGCCCGGCTGCGGGCCGTCGCCGCCACCGAGAACGCCACCGTGTTCATGACCGTGCACGCCGCGCTCGTCGCGTTGCTCTCGCGTCTCGGCGCCGGCGACGACATCGCGGTGGGCACCGCGGTCGCCGGCCGCGGCGCCGCCGAACTCGACGACCTGGTCGGGATGTTCGTCAACACCGTGGTCCTGCGCACCCCGGTGCGTCCCGAGGTCACGTTCGCCGACCTGGTGGCGCAGGTGCGCGAGGCCGACCTGGCCGCGTTCGCCCACGCCGACCTGCCGTTCGACCAGGTGGTCGAGGCGGTGCGCCCGGCCCGCTCGACCGCGCACCACCCGCTGTTCCAGGTCTCCCTCGCGCTGGCGAACTTCGAGGAGCCGGAGCTCGAGGTCGCGGGCCTGCGCATCGCACTGCAGGACGTCGCCCACGAGTCCTCACCGTTCGACCTGAGTCTGACACTGCGCGAACGCACGACCGCGAACGGCGAACCCGCCGGAATCGAGGTGAGCCTCGGCTACGCCACCGACCTGTTCGACGACGCCACCGCCCGGACCCTCGCCGCCCGCTTCGGCCGGCTGCTGACGGCGGTCGCCGAGAACCCGCACGCCACGATCGGCAACGTCGACCTGCTCGATCCGCGGGAGGCCGACGAACTGCGGGCCGGCACGGGCCCGGAGCCCGTCGCCCCGGTGACCCTGCCGGAACTGCTGCACGCCGCGGCGACGGCGCGACCCGAGGCCGTCGCCGTGGTCACCGACGACCGGCAGGTCACCTATCGCGAACTCGACGCCCGCGCGGCGCTGCTCGCCGATGCCCTCGCCGCGCGGGGTGCCGGCCCCGGCACCCTCGTCGCGCTGGCACTGACCCGATCGTTCGACTCGGTGCTCGCGGTGTGGGCGGTCGCCCGAACGGGCGCGGCGTTCGTGCCCGTCGACCCCCGGCACCCGCAGGAACGGATCGAGTACATGCTCGCCGATTCCGGTGCCGTCCTGGGGGTGACCGTGACCGAGCACCACGACCGCCTGCCCGCCTCGCTCGGGTGGCTGGTGCTCGACGGCCCGGCTGCCGACACGCGTCTCGCGCTCGTCCCGCAGCGGCCGCGGGCCACGGCCGTGCACGTCGACGACCCCGCCTACCTGATCTACACCTCAGGTTCGACCGGCGCTCCCAAGGCGGTCACCGTCACCCACCGCGGACTGGGCAATCTCGTCGCCGCGCAGCGGGAGACCCTGGCGCTGACCCCGCAGGCCCGGGTCGCGCACATCGCGTCGCCGAGTTTCGACGCCGCGGTGTTCGAGCAACTCGCCGCGTTCGCCGTCGGCGCCCGGCTCGTGGTCGTCCCGCCCACCGTCGTCGGCGGCACCGAACTCGCCGACCGGCTCCGCGCGGCCCGGGTCAGCCATCTCGTCGTCACCCCCGCCGCGCTGTCGACGCTCGACCCGGCCGCCCTGACCTCGGTCGAGGTGCTGGCCGTGGCCGGGGAGGCGACCGGACCGGAACTCGTGGACCGGTTCGGCGAGGGCCGGACGATGCTGAACCTGTACGGACCGACGGAGGCCACGATCTGGGCGACGGCCGGCCCGCTGGTGCCGGGCCGGGCGGTGACGATCGGATCGGCCGTGCGCGGCGTGACGCCGCTGGTGCTCGACGCCCGCCTGCGGCCGGTACCCGCCGGCGTGACGGGCGAACTCTACCTGGCCGGGGCCGGGCTGGCGCGGGGCTACCACGGGCGGGTGGGGCTGACCGCGAGCCGCTTCGTCGCCCGTCCCGATCAGCCGGGGGAGCGGATGTACCGCACCGGGGACCTCGTGCGGTGGGTGCGGGCCGGGGGCCGGCTCGAGCTCGAATACCTCGGGCGCGGTGACCACCAGGTCAAGGTCCGCGGGATGCGCGTCGAGGTCGGGGAGATCGACGCGGCGCTCACGGCCCTGCCCGAGGTCGACTTCGCGGTCACCGTCGGGCGGCCCGGACCGTCCGGCGCCCAGGTGCTCGTCTCCTACGTGCTCCCGGCGCCGGGGCACCGCCTCGAACCGGCCCGGGTACAGCGCCGGACGGCGCAGCGGCTGCCCGGACACCTGGTGCCGGCGGCGATCGTCGTGCTCGACGAGTTGCCGCTGACCCCGGTCGGCAAGCTGGATCGCGCGGCGCTGCCGGAGCCGGTGTTCGCGGCCGGCTCGGGACGCGCCCCGCGCACCCCGGCGGAGGAGGCGGTCGTCGCGGTGTTCGCGCAGGTGCTCGGCCTCGCGCACGTCGGGATCGACGACTCGTTCTTCGACCTGGGTGGGACCTCCCTCGATGCCACCCGTGCCTGCGATCGGCTCGGCGCCGAACTCGGGACCGCCGTGCCGGTGATCGCGTTGTTCTCGGCGCCCACCCCGGCGGGCCTGGCCGCCCGCCTCGAGGCCGAGGACACCGGCGGGCAGCCGGACTCGCCGTTCGCGGTGCGGCTGCCGCTGCGCACCGACGGCGACGGAGCCCCGCTGTTCTGCGTGCATCCGGCGTCCGGACTGGCGTGGGGCTACGCCGGGCTCGCCGCGCACCTCGCCCCCGGACGGCCGGTGTACGGACTGCAGTCCCCGCACCTCGACGGCCGCGAGGACGCCCCGGCGACGATCGCCGCGTACGCCGAGCGGTACGTCGACGAGATCCGTGCGGTCCAGCCCACCGGCCCGTACCACCTGCTCGGCTGGTCGCTCGGCGGATTCATCGCCCACGCCGTCGCGGCGCGGCTGCGCGACGCCGGCGAGGAGGTGGCGCTGCTCGCGCTGCTCGACGCGGACCTGATCGCCCGCGACGTCGCCGCGCCGGAACCGCTGACCGCCGGCGAACTCGTCGCCGCCCTCGGCTCGTCCCTGGGGCTGCCCGACGTCGATCCGGACCTGACGGCCGCCGAGGCCGCCGCGCTGATCCGGACCCACACCGGGGCTCCCGTCGACGCCGGCCACCTCGACCGGATGGTCGCCGACTACAACGGTTCGGCGGCGCTGCTCGCCGGCTACCGGCCACCGCTCTACGACGGCGACCTCGTCTTCGTCACCGCGACGGCCGACAAGCCGCATCACGCCGGGGGTTTCGCCGGCTGGCGACCCTACGTCACCGGCGCGATGCACAACCACCTGCTCGATGTCGCCCACGACCGGATGACCGCACCCGACGCGGTACCCGCCCTGGCCGCGGTGCTCGATCGGCATCTCGGCGACGACCGGTACCTCGCCGCGTCCTGACCGCGCAATCCACCCCCCTTTTCTTCCGAACGGAGCACCATGTCCCCCTCGACCCCCGCCGTCCTCGTCGATGCCGTCACCAAGAGCTTCGGGCCGGTCCCGGCCCTGTGCGGCGTGAGCTTCGCCGCCCAGCCCGGTGAGGTCCTCGGCGTCCTCGGCCCCAACGGCGCCGGCAAGACCACCACCGTGAACATCCTGTCCACCCTGCTGCGGCCGGATTCCGGACGTGCCGTCGTGGCCGGGCACGACGTCGTCACCGACCCGGCCGGGGTGCGCCGGGCGGTGATGCTCACCGGTCAGTACGCCGCCCTCGACGACATGCTCACCGGCTTCGAGAACCTCGTCCTGTTCGCCCGTCTGCTCGGGCTGCGGCGCCGCGCGGCCCGAGCCCGCGCGCGGGAACTGCTCGCCGAGTTCGACCTCGAGGATGCCGCCGACCGGCGGGTCGGCAAGTACTCCGGCGGCATGCGCCGCCGCATCGACATCGCGTGCGGGCTCGTCGTCCCGCCCCGGGTGGTGTTCCTCGACGAGCCGACCACCGGCCTCGATCCGCGCAGCCGCCAACGGGTCTGGGATCTGATCGCCGGCTTCAAGGCGCAGGGCGTCACCACGCTGCTCACCACGCAGTACCTCGAGGAGGCCGACCTGCTCGCCGACCGGATCGTCGTCATCGACCGGGGCACGGTCGTCGCCGAGGGCACCCCCGCCCAGCTGAAGCAGCGCGTCGGCGCCACCTTCTGCGAAGTCGTCCCGGTGCGGGCGGCCGACGTGCCCGCCGTGGCGCACGTGCTCCGCCGGTTCGCCCCGGCGGCGGTGGTCGAGGTCGCCGCCGACCGCGTCACGATCCCGGCCCCGCACGGGGCGGGCACCCTGGCGCAGGTCGCGACGGCCGTCGCCGCCCACGGCGTCGCCGTCTCCGACATCGCGCTGCGGCGGCCGTCGCTGGACGAGGTCTTCCTCGCCCTCACCGCCGCCCGGCCGCGTTTCGAGGTGGTGGCATGACCACGACGACCGCCGCACCGTCGCCCCTCTACCAGTGGTGGGTGCTGTCCGCGCGCACCCTGATCCCCGCCGTCCGCGGCGGCGAACTCGTCACCGCGCTCGTCGCGCCGCTCGTGTTCACCGTCGGGTTCTACGTGCCGCTGCAACGGGTGATCGCCCTGTTCACCGGCGGGGCCGTCGACTACGGGCAGTTCCTGATGCCGCTGATCGCGCTGCAGGCCGTGGCCTTCACCGCGATCTCCGCCGCGTTCCTGGCCGCGACCGACGCGGTGCACGGCATCGACCGCCGGTTCGCGACGATGCCGATCGCGGCGGCCGTGCCGCTCGCCGCACGCCTGTCCGCGAGCACCGTCAAGTGCGCGCTGTCGCTGGCGGCGGCGATCGGTTGCGGGTACGTGATCGGATTCCGATTCGCCGGAGCCACCGCGGCCGTCGGGTTCTGCGTACTCGCGCTCACCATCGGCACGGTCCTCACGCTGGGGGCCGATGTGCTCGGCACCGTGTTCCGGAGCCCGGAGGCCACCACGCAGGCACTGATGCTGCCGCAGCTCGTGCTCGGAATGCTCTCCTGCGGCTTCGTTCCGATCGACCAGTTCCCGGCCTGGATCCAGCCGTTCGTCCGCAACCAGCCCGTCTCCCAGTTCGCGTCGAGCCTGCGCGGGCTCGCCGACGGCACCGGCGCCGCCCTGACGCCGACGCTGCTGTGGCTCGGCGGGATCCTCCTGGTCGTCGTCCCCCTGGCCACCCGCACGAACCGGAGGCAGCGATGAGCACCACCGTGACCACACCCGAGAATTCGGTCCCCGCTCTCGTGCGGCACACCGGCCTGCAGGCCGGGCGCCTGCTGACCCGCTGGCGCCGGGATCCGATGACGGTGCTGCAGAGCCTCGCCTACCCGGTGCTGCTGTTGCTCATGCTCGAGGCGGTGCTCGGCCGGCAGGTCTCGGCGTTCGCCGGGCAGGACGCGCTGTACGGGACGGTGCCGATGGTCGTCGTGATGAGCGCGCTGCTCGGCTCGCTGGCCGGCGCCGTCACACTCGGCCGCGAGTGCGAGGCCGGGCTGCCCGCGCGGCTGTGGGTGCTGCCCGTCCACCGGGCTTCGGCGCTGGCGTCGAGATTCGTCGCCGAGGCGGTGCGCATCACCGTGACCACCGTCGTCGTCGTCGCCGCCGGGGTCGTGCTCGGTTTCCGCTTCCACCGCGGCCCGCTCGCCGCGATCGGTTTCCTGGCCGTACCGGTGCTGTTCGGGCTGGCGTTTGCCGCGCTGGTCACCGCGGCCGCATTCATGGCCGCGAAAACGGTGGTCATCGAAGCGATCTCGTTGCTGTGCACGCTGATGCTGTTCTTCAATCCGGGGTTCGTGCCGATCGGTGCGTACCCGGACGTGCTCGCGCCGGTGATCCGCAACCAGCCCATGACCAGTGCCGTCGAGACGATGCAGGCGCTGGCCCTGGGCGGCGCCGTCCAGGGCCCGCTGGTGCGCACCGTGGCCTGGTCGGTGGCCCTGGTCGCGGTGTGTGCCGTGCCGGTGATCCGCGGATACCGTCGGGCCCTGTGACCGGATCCGCCGCCGGTGATCCCGGCAGGGTGGCGAATCCGCCACCCGGGGTGGCTGGTTCGCGGCCCCCGGGTACGGGAGGATCGATCCAGTGAACACGCCGAATCCCGAAGGGAGGCAAAATGACCGCCGTTGCCGAACCAGGCACCACCGACTCCGAACTGCCCCGTCTGCGCGCCGACATCGACAGTCTCGACACCGAGATCCTCGCCGTGGTGCGGCGCCGTGTCGCGCTCGAGCGACGGATCGGGCAGCTCCGGGTCGGGACGGGGGCGCCCCGCGTCACCCACGCCCACGACATGAGCATGATCCGTCGCTACGCCGCCGAGCTCGGGGAGGACGGCACGGCCCTGGCCCTGGTCCTGCTGCGCCTGCGTTAGCGGTGCGGAGCGCGCCCGACGGTGCCGGGCGACACCCCTCGTTCCGGGTGTCGACACGGACCTCATCCGGTCGGTCGTCGGCGGGGCGGTCCCGGGTCCACACCCACTGTCCGCGGGGCCGCCCGCACCACCGGACCTTCGCCGCATCATCGAGCATCCGGACAACCCCTCCCGGCGTCGCCGGGAGGGGTTGTCCACCCCCGGGCGCAGTCCTAGTCGCGGGCCAGCACGGCTACGGGAAGGTCCGCGAACACCTCCGCCGGCGACACCGTTGCCGACAGCCGCCGCCCGGTGAGCCGGTCCACCCAGCGGCCCGGCGGCAGGTCGAGCGTCGTGTCGCCCCATCCGGTCTCCTCCAGGGTGACCGTGTGCCGCGAGGCGAGCGCCACCACGTCGACGTCGTCGGCCGCCGGGCCGCGCCCGAACCCGATGAGGTGAGCGGCGGCCGGACCCGACGCGGACAGCGGGACGTAGGCGCCACCGACGAAGCTCGCCGGCCGTTCGCGGCGCAGCCGCAGCGCCGACCGCACGACCGCGAGCTTCGCGGTACCGGCGTCGTCCACGGCCGGCGGCGGGTCCTGCTCGAGCAGCCGGCGCCTCGCGGCGAAGTCCACCGGCCGCCGGTTGTCCGGGTCCACGAGCGAGTCCTCCCACAACTCGGTGCCCTGGTACACGTCGGGGATGCCGGGTCCGAGCAGCTGCAGCAGCTTCTGCCCGAGCGAGTCCGCGGAGAAATGCGGGGCCAGCGACGCGACGAACTCGGTCAGCGACGCGCCGACAGGCCCGTCGCACACCGCGTCGAGCCAGGCCGCCACCGCGCCCTCGAACTCCTCGTCCACCTCCGTCCAGGTGGTGCGCACGCCGTTCTCCCGCAGGGCTTTCCGGGCGTACTCGTGCAGCCGGGACCGCAGCTCCTCCGTCACTCGACCGTCACGCGGCCAGGCCCCGAAGATGTTCTGCCACAAGAACAGTCCCGAGGCGGCGTCCGGGGGCGGTGTGACGGATTCCCATTCGGACAGGCACGCCGCCCACAGTTGCGGCACCTGCGAGAGCACCCCGATACGGGCGCGGACGTCCTCGCCGCGCTTGGTGTCGTGGGTGGACAGCGACGTCATCGCACGCGGCCACCACCGCGCCCGTTCCGACCAGGCGAGGTGGAATTCGGCGACGGGCAGCCCGAACCGGCCCGGGTGGCCGCCGACCTCCTGGAGGGAGACCAGCCGCGCCGCGCGGTAGAACAGGCAGTCCTCGACCGCCTTGGCGGTCGCGGCGCCGCACACCTGCCCGAACCGGGCCGCCGCCTCTGCGCCCCGGGCCAGGGCCCGCGACAGCACCTCGAGCGCGGGTTCGAGCGCGGGTTCGGCGCGGGCGCACTCACCCAGGATGCGGGGCAGCATCCCGGCCAGGGGCGCGTAGTCGGACCGGTACACGGGCAGCTCCGCCACCACCGCGATCACCGCGTCGCGCAGGTGCTCGTCCGGACAGGTCGCATCGGCGGCGTCCCGGCGGACCGCCCGCACCAGCCGGCGCACCTCCGGTGCCAGACCCGCCTGCAGCACCGTGCTCTTGAGCTGTCTCTCCTGCGCGTGCAGCCACTGCGCGTCGCCGGGCGCGCCGGTGCGGTCACGCGAGAGCGCGTCGAGGTCCTTCTCACCGCGCGGATCGAGGAACACCGCACCGACCTCGCCGAGCGCGTCGTAGCCGGTGGTGCCGTCGACCGGCAGGGTCGGGTCGAGCGGTTCGCCGTCGCCGAGGATCTTCTCGACGACCAGCCAGCGGTCCGGGCCGACGAGCTCGCGCAACCGCTGCAGGTAGCCGGTCGGGTCCGCCAGTCCGTCCGGATGGTCCACGCGGACGCCGTCGGTGAGGTCGTCGTCCATCCACGACGCCACCTGGGCGTGCACCGCGTCGAACACCGCCGGATCCTCCACCCGCACCGCGGCGAGATCGTCGACGGTGAAGAACCGGCGGTATCCGATCAGGCCGCTGTCCCACGGCACCAGCCGGTACGCCTGCCGCGCATGCACCTCCGCTCCGGTTCCCGCGTCGGTGCCCGGGGCGATCGGGAAGCGCCGCTCGTAGTAGGCCAGCGTCGGCTCGTCACCGGTACGGTCCACGGTCAGATCCTCGACGTCGGTCGCCGACCCCAGTACGGGCAGGGCGATCCGGCCGTCGCAGCCGTTGTCCGCGTCCCAGTCGACGTCGAAGTACGTCGCGTACGGCGAGGTGCGGCCGTGCCGCAGCACGTCCCACCACCACGGGTTCTCCCGCGGATCGCCGACGCCGACGTGGTTGGGGACGATGTCGATCAGCAGACCCATCCCGCGGGAGCGGACCTCGCGGGCCAGGGCCGCGAGACCCTCGCGGCCGCCGAGCGCCGCCGACACCGTCGTCGGATCCACCACGTCGTACCCGTGGGTCGAGCCGGCCGCGGCGCTGAGCACGGGGGACAGGTACACGTGGGAGACGCCGAGCGCGTCGAGGTAGTCCACGAGCGCGATCGCGTCCGCGAAGGTCGTCCCGTCGCCGGTGAGCTGCAGCCGATACGTCGACGACACCGGGCGCGGGCTCATGCGGTCCTCCGCATCACCAGCAGCGAACGGGCCTGCACCCGCACCGACTCCCCGGCGGTCACCACCTGCTCGCGCAGCCCGTCCGGCACGTCCGTGTCCAGCGCCACCGACCATTCCTCGGCGTGCGGACCGTCGGGGGTGACGAAATCGATCGGCTCGTCGTGCGCGTTGAAGCACAGCAGGAACGAATCGTCGACGACCCGTTCGCCGCGCTGGTTCGGCTCGTGGATGCCCTCGCCGTTGAGGAACACCGACAGCGACTTGCCGAACCCGCTGTCCCAGTCCTCCGGCGTCATCTCCTCGCCCGCCGGGGTGCGCCAGGCGATGTCACGGGACTGCTCGCCGCTGCGGATCGGGCGGCCCTCGAAGAACCGCCGTCGCCGGAACACCGGGTGCGACCGGCGCAGCGCGATCACGTTGCGGGTGAACTCGAGCAGGTCCGCGTTCGTCTCCGCGAGCGACCAGTCCATCCAGGACAACTCGTTGTCCTGGCAGTAGACGTTGTTGTTGCCCTGCTGCGTGCGCCCGAACTCGTCGCCGTGCGCGAGCATGGGGGTGCCCTGGGACAGCA
The DNA here is from genome assembly GCF_021441945.1 of Rhodococcus sp. DMF-1. Lineage (NCBI taxonomy): Bacteria > Bacillati > Actinomycetota > Actinomycetes > Mycobacteriales > Nocardiaceae > Rhodococcus > Rhodococcus sp. DMF-1. The sequence continues at coordinate 1,997,560 of NZ_CP090442.1, read as the reverse complement.
TCAGCGTGGCCAGGATGTTGCGGCTCTGCCGCTGCCGCAGCGCGAGCACGTCCGCGTCGTCGGTCGGGCCCTCCACGCCGCAGTTCCACGAGCGGTTGTGTGACTCGCCGTCCATGTTGTTCTCGCCGTTGGCGTCGTTGTGCTTCTCGTTGTAGGAGACCAGGTCGGCGAGGGTGAAGCCGTCGTGGGCGGTGACGAAGTTGATCGACGCGCTCGGCCGGCGGCCGGTGGCCTCGTACAGGTCCGACGAGCCGGTGAGCCGGGAGGCGAACTCGCCGAGCGTGGCCGGTTCCCCGCGCCAGTAGTCCCGGACCGTGTCGCGGTACTTGCCGTTCCACTCGGTCCACAGGCCGGGGAAGTTGCCCACCTGGTAGCCGCCCTCACCGACGTCCCACGGCTCGGCGATCAGCTTGACCTGCGAGACGATCGGATCCTGCTGCACGAGGTCGAAGAACGCGGACAGCCGGTCCACGTCGTGCAGCTCGCGGGCCAGGGTGGAGGCCAGGTCGAAGCGGAATCCGTCGACGTGCATCTCGGTCACCCAGTAGCGCAGCGAATCCATGATCAGCTGCAGGGTGTGCGGATGGCGGGCGTTGAGGCTGTTGCCGGTGCCGGTGTAGTCCATGTAGTAGGACTTGTCGTCGTCGACCAGCCGGTAGTAGGCGGCGTTGTCGATGCCGCGGAAACAGATCGTCGGCCCCATGTGGTTGCCCTCCGCGGTGTGGTTGTACACCACGTCGAGGATCACCTCGATGCCCGCCTCGTGGTAGGCGCGCACCATCGCCTTGAACTCGGCGACGACGCCGCTCGGGTTGCTGGCCGACGAGTAGTCCAGGTGCGGAGCCAGGAAGCCGAAGGTGTTGTAGCCCCAGTAGTTCCGCAGGCCCCGGTCCAGCAGCACCTGATCCTGCATGAACTGGTGCACGGGCATCAGTTCGATCGCGGTGACCCCGAGACTCTGCAGGTGCTCGATGATCACCGGGTGGGCCAGCCCCGCGTAGGTGCCGCGCAACTGCTCCGGCACGCCCGGATGGGTCGCGGTCATGCCCTTCACGTGGGCCTCGTAGATGACGGTCTCGTAGTAGGGCCGGCGCGGATGCCGATCGGAGACCCAGTCGAAGAACGGGTTGATCACCACGGTCGTCATCGTGTGTCCGAGCGAATCCAATTGGGGGAAATCGGGATTCGACGGTTCTTTGGGCTCGGTGGCGGACTCGGCCGGCGTGTCGTTCTCGTCGCCCGACTCCGCGGTGGCCGCACCTGGAGCGTCCGCACCGGAGGCGTCCTCCGCGGCCGCGTCCGACTGCTCCGGTTCCGACGGGGCCTCCTCGGCCTCGGACCCCGTCATGGCGTACGAGAACAGCGACGCATCGCCGTCGAACGCGCCGTCGAAGGCCTTGCCGTACGGGTCGAGCAGCAACTTGCTCGGATCGCAGCGCAGACCCTGCCCCGGATCGTAGGGGCCGTGGACGCGGTAGCCGTAGCGTTGGCCGGGGGTCACCGTGGGGAGGTAGACGTGCCAGACGTTGCCGTCGACCTCCTCGATCGGCACGCGGGTCTCGGTGCCGTCCTTGGCGATCAGGCACAGTTCGACCTTCTCGGCGACCTCGGAGAAGAGGGCGAAGTTCGTCCCCGCCCCGTCGTAGGTCGCGCCGAGCGGATAGGCGTTCCCCGGCCACACCGGGATCTCGGCCGGGAGGGCCTCGGTGGACGTGCTCGGCTCGGTGGGTTCCATGACGGCAACCCTAGCGGGATCCTCGGTCGTGTACGGACCGAGTGAGCCGGTCCGGCGCAGGTGCCGACCGGCCGCGCGGCGCGGACGCCTACAGTCGGACCCCGTGACCGTTCGCCGCCTGAATCCCGACGAGGTCGCCACGCTCGACGCGGCGCACCTGTGGCATCCCTACGGGGCCGTTCCCGCATCGACCGTGCCGCTCGTGGTCGACGAGGCCCACGGCACCCGGCTGCGGCTGGCCGACGGCCGGGAACTCGTCGACGGCATGAGCTCGTGGTGGGCCGCCGTGCACGGATACCGCCACCCCGCCCTCGACGCGGCGGTCACGCGCCAACTGGGGCGGATGAGCCACGTGATGTTCGGCGGGCTCACCCACGAGCCGGCCGCGCGGCTCGCGGAGCTGCTCGTGCGGATCACCCCCGACGGCCTGGACAAGGTCTTCCTCGCCGATTCCGGGTCGGTGTCGGTGGAGGTCGCGGTCAAGCTCGCCCTGCAGTACCAGCGCGCGGTGGGCCGGCCGGGACGGCACCGGCTCATGACCTGGCGGGGCGGCTACCACGGTGACACGTTCGCGCCGATGAGCGTGTGCGACCCCGACGGCGGCATGCACTCGATGTGGACCGGCGTACTGCAGCGGCAGGTGTTCGCGCCGGCGCCGCCGCGCGAGTTCGACCCGGCGTACGTCGCCGAGTTCGAGGCCACGCTCGAGGCCCACACGGACGAGCTGGCCGCCGTGATCGTCGAGCCGGTGGTCCAGGGCGCGGGTGGCATGCGCTTCCACGACCCCCGCTACCTGACCGAGCTGCGCCGGATGTGCGACACCCATGGCCTGCTGTTGATCTTCGACGAGATCGCCACCGGGTTCGGTCGCACCGGGGAGCTGTTCGCCGCCGATCACGCGGCCGTCGCGCCGGACGTCATGTGCGTGGGCAAGGCGCTGACCGGCGGATATCTGACGCTGGCGGCGGTGCTGTGCACGTCGGCCGTCGCCGAGGCGGTCAGCGCGGGCGAGGGCGGCGGCATCATGCACGGCCCGACGTTCATGGGCAATCCGCTCGCGTGCGCGGTGGCCGTCGCTGCCGTGGAGCTGCTGCTCTCGCGCGACTGGCGCGGCGAGGTCGCCGCGCTCGGCGCCGGCCTCGAAGCGGGTCTGGCGCCGGCGCGGGAGCTGCCGGGCGTGGTGGACGCGCGGGTGCTCGGCGGCATCGGCGTGCTCGAACTGGACCGGCCCGTGGACATGCGCGCCGCGACGGCGGCCGCCGTCGCGTCCGGCGTGTGGCTGCGTCCGTTCCGCAACCTGATCTACGCGATGCCGCCGTACATCTGCACGGCCGACGACGTGCGGATGATCGCCGCGGGGATGTGCGCCGCCGCCCGGACCTGACCCCGCCGTGGGGTGCCGGACGAGCCGGGCACGCCGCCCGCATTCCGACTTGAACGGTGTTCAGGTATGGTCTGCGGGCATGACCGCCTTCGCCAGCCTGGATTGGCTCGACGACGTCGCCGACGCCCGGCGCGCGGCGGGCCTGCGCCGCACCCTGCATCCGCGCACCCCGGCGCCGGGCATCGTCGACCTCGCCTCCAACGACTACCTCGGTCTCGTCCGGCACCCCGAGGTCCTCGCCGCCGCGACCGCCGCGCTGCGCCGCTGGGGCGGTGGCGCCACCGGGTCCCGCCTCGTCACCGGCACCACGAGCGAGCACGAACTGCTCGAGCGTGAACTCGCGGAGTTCACCGGCGCCGAGTCCGGTCTCGTGTTCGCCAGCGGGTACGCCGCCAACCTCGGCGCCGTCACCGCCCTCGCCGACCGCGACACCCTGATCGTCTCCGACGCGGGCTGCCACGCGTCCCTGGTCGACGCGTGCCGGCTCTCCCGCGCACGGGTGCAGATCGCCCCGCACGCCGACGTCGACTTCGTGCGGACGGCGCTCGCGACCCGCACCGAGCGGCGTGCCCTCGTGCTCACCGACTCCGTCTTCAGCGCCGACGGGGACCTCGCGCCGCTGCAGCAACTGCATGCGGCGTGCCGGGCACACGACGCGCTGCTGCTCGTCGACGAGGCCCACGGGGTGGGGGTCCGGGGCGGGGGCGGTCGCGGACTCGTCCACGAGGCGGGTCTCGCCGGTGAGCCGGACGTCGTGGTCACTGCCACGCTCTCGAAGTCCCTCGCGTCGCAGGGCGGCGTGGTGCTCGCCGACGCCCGCGTCCGGGCCCACCTGATCGATGCCGCCCGCACCTTCATCTTCGACACCGGTCTCGCGCCCGCCGCCGTCGGCGCCGCCCGTGGTGCGCTGCGCGTGTTGCGTGACGAGCCGCACCGGGCCCGAGCCGTGCTCGAGCGGGCCGCCGACCTGGCCCGGATCGCCGGGGTCGCCGCCCCCACGTCGGCGGTGGTGTCGGTGGTGCTCGGGGACCCGCAGGTCGCGTTCGACGCCGCGCAGGCGTGCCGCAGCCGGGGGGTCCACGTCGGATGCTTCCGGCCGCCGTCCGTTCCCGAGGGCACGTCCCGGCTGCGGCTGACGGCCCGCGCGAACCTGGACGCCGACGAACTCGCCCACATCGACGACGTCCTCACCGATGTGCTGTCCGGGGCACGGTCATGACGGTCCTGTGTGTGACCGGCACGTCCACCGACGTGGGCAAGACCGTCGTCACGGCGGCCTACGCCGCCGTGGCGGTGGCGGCGGGGCTGCGGGTCGCCGTATGCAAACCGGCACAGACCGGGGTGGCCGACGAGGCTCCCGGCGACCTCGCCGAGATCGCCCGGCTCACCGGGGGACGCGTGCACACCGTGGAACTGGCCCGCTACCCGGAGCCCCTGGCGCCGGACACCGCGGCGCGCCGCAGCGGCCGGCCCCTGCTGCACCTGCCCGTCGTCGTCGCCGCCGTACGCGAGCTCGCCGGCGCGCACGACCTGGTGCTCGTCGAGGGCGCCGGTGGGCTGCTCGTCCGGCTGGGCGAGGACGGATTCACCCTCGTCGACGTCGCCGCCGCGGTGAGCGCCCCGGCCGTGGTGGTGGCAGCCCCCGCCCTGGGGACCCTGAACCACAGCGCACTGACCGTCGCCGCGTTGCGGGCCGGCGGGGTCGAGTGCGCGGGCGTGGTGATCGGTGCGTGGCCGGAGCACCCGGGTCTGGCCGAGCGGTGCAATCTGCAGGATCTGCCCGGGGTCACCGGTGTGCCCCTCCTCGGGCGCCTCCCGGCGGGCAGCGGCGCCCTCGACGCGGTGTCCTTCGCCGACCAGGCCGCCCGCTGGCTGCCTGCCGACCGGCTCGGCCTGCCGGTTCGGCCCTGACACCTGTCCCCGCGGCGCCCGGCCGGGCGCACCGCCACGCTTCCCGCAGGTGAACGAATGTGCGAGGACGACGAGTTCGGGTAGGGTATCCGGTGCGGTTGAGACACCAGCCGTAGTGCCAGTGAGGACGCGTCCCGACGACGCGTCCCTACGTCAGTGCTACGCAGTGTTCGCCGCGTCCGGCGTCGACCGCTGCGTATCCCCGACCGAGGCAGACCGGAAGTCGGTGTAGGAGACAGCGCAAGCGATGAGGGTGCTCGATCACCAGCAGTGCGAGACGGCCCGCAGGCGGGCGGTCTCGCACTCCCACATTCTCGACGGCCCGTTCGGCCGGATCGCCGCGTCCTGGTTCGGGGCGCCGGTGCCGATCGTCGACGCCGACCGCATCCGGCTCGAGGCCGCCCACGGGCTGGGCGGGGCGCGGCAGATCCGCCGCGCTCCCGGCTCGTGCGCCGCACCGATCCTCTCCGACCGCCCGGTGGCCGACGCCCGCCTCGTCGCCGAACTTTCGGAATCGATTCTTGCACGGGCGCAGGACGACATCGCCCTGCTCACCGCAGGTATACCCCGTTGACTCCGACCCCCGGGATCGGACCCGCTATCGCACAGGAGGACAGTGTCTTGCATGATGGACAGATGAACGAAGCGACTTCCGAACAGCCGATCATGGCCGTTTCCCAGGCGTGGAGCGGCGACATCGCGGTGCTGTCGGTGGCCGGTGACGTGGATCTGGTCAGCGCCCCGCAGCTCGAGGAGGAAGCTGTCGCCACCCTCGGCAACGACAAGTGCCGGGGCCTGATCGTGGACCTCGGTGCAGTCAACTTCCTCGCGTCGGTCGGCATCGCCGTGCTGGTCGACCTGTCGAAGAAGACCGCCGGCACGACCCCCTACGCCGTCGTCGCGCAGGGTTCGGCCACCGCCCGGCCGCTGTCGCTGCTCGGCCTGGACGAGGTGTTCCCGATCCACAGCCGCCTGGACGAGGCGCTGGCCGCTCTGCAGGCCGACAAGGCCGGCACGGAGGCATGAACCGCCGCGGAGGCACGAGTCGGTCGGGTCGCGCCGGCTCGACCGGACCGGTGTGTCCGGGGTGGAAATCCGGCGGGGACCCGTCGACGACGAGGGAACGAGGATGCAGGCGCGAGGCGTAGCACCGGCCTTTCTGACGACGGGACTGTACTTCCGCGGCGTACGGGCCGAGGCCTCGCAGGTGACGATGCTGCGGCAGGCGCTCGACCGCTGGCTCAGCGGCTTGCGGCTCGCCGAGGTCGGCGGCCAGGACGTGCTGCTGGCCAGCTACGAGGCGCTCGCGAACGCCGTCGAGCACGCGTACACCGCGGATGACGGTGACGGCACGGTCGACCTCGAAGCGAAGTACTCGCCGCAGGACCGGTGTGTGCCGGTGTGTGGAGGTCGTCGTCACCGACCACGGGCACTGGCGGGGTTCGGCCACGCCGGCGGCCGATAGCTCCCGGGGGCACGGCCTGGCGCTGATCCGGAATCTGGCCTCGGATACCGACCTGGCCGTCAACCCCGACGGCACACAGGTGGCGATGCGCTGGCAGTTGCCGGGGGAGACCTCGGCGGCCACCGGCTGACGCGAGTCGCCCGGGCGGCACGCTGCCCACGAACGGATTCCGGCCCCGGCGCTTCGCGCGCCGGGGCCGGAATGCACTCCGGGAGAAGTCAGGCAGGCTGCGGGTGTCGGCGAAGGGCGGCGTCGCCGCCCGAGGCGAACACCGAGGTGCATACGGTCCCGAGGGGGACCGGGACGTCCCGGGCCGGCGAGGTCCCCGCACCGACCGGCAGGTCGTGCTCGGCGAGTGCCTCGAGGATCCGTGCGGGGGCGTCGTGCACGCAGACGCACGGAACGCCTGCGGCGCGCACGGACTGCATCGTCATCGCCTCGGCCGCGGAGCACGCGCCGTCGAGCACCTCCTCGGCGACGATCGCGCACACCACCCGGCCTCCGGCGAAGGTATCGGTGAGTCCGAATCCGTGCTCACGTGCCCACGTCCGCAACTCGGCCCCACGGGCGCCGTCGAGCACCCGGGAGCAGTCGCCGACGATCAGCAGTTCGCCGGCCGATCCCCCCTCGATCGATCCTGAAGTCATCTGATCCCCTGCTTTCCGCATCGACGTCCTCGACCTCATGCGCGCCCGGTGCCCGCCGACTGCTCGTCGGTGCGTGGTTCGGCGAACATCGCCTCGATACGGCGCTTGATCTCCTCGGTGCTCATGGCCGAGCCGGCAGTGGCCGAGGCGCGGCGGGAGGCGGCGGAGGCGAACAAGGTGGTCTGCATGACGTTTCTCTGTCCTAACTCTCTTCAGCGCGTGCTGCTTTCACAGTGGCATCCAAGTCTTCCCGGAGCACAGGTTTTCGAAACCTGTAGCAGAGATTTCACATTTCCTGGTCCGTTCTGTCCGGATCCGGCTCGGCATCCCGTTCGGTCACGGCCCGTGCGCGTCGATACCCGGATTCGCCTGCGAGGCCGCGCGAATGTCGTACTGTGATAGCTGTCACACAGAGTCGGCAGGTGTCGACGTGCCGACCGACCTCTCGGAGGTACGAATGTCCACCACCGAAATGCAGGAACTGCACCGCACCATCGGTCACCTGCGGCACTGCCTGACCTCGCTCCGGTCGCGGTACGGCGACGCCGCCGCCGTACGTCGTCTGGTCAACGACGTGGACCGGCTCGACATCGACGCGCAGGACCTGGCGGCCTCCCCGCCGCGGGAGGCGTCCCGGCCGGTCGGCGAGCGGATCCCGATCCCCGACACCCCGTACGACGAGATCTTCCGCGGCGTCGACTGCGACGACGAGGGGCTCGGCGGCCTGCACGGCTCGCGGTGAGCGCGCCCGCGGCAGGCACCGGCGTGCGCTCCGCGACGCGGGCCCGGATCGCGGCGCGCACGCTACGCACCGACCGGTGGTGGCAGCCGCCCCTGCTCACCACACTCGGACTGGCCGTCTTCGTCGTCTACGCGACGATCCGGTCGTTCGTGCGCACCGCGTACTGGGTGGAGGAGTACCACTACCTCACGCCGTTCTACTCCCCGTGCGTCAGCGCGTCGTGCGTGCCCGGTGCCCGGCACTTCGGCACGTGGGTGGGTGAACTGCCCATGTGGATCCCCCTGGCGTTCCTGTCGCTGCCGTTCCTGCTCGGGTTCCGGCTGACGTGCTACTACTACCGCAAGGCCTACTACCGCTCGATCTGGCTGGCGCCGCCGGCCTGCGCCGTCGCCGAGCCGCACGCCCGGTACACGGGGGAGACGCGGTTGCCGCTGCTGATCCAGAACTCGCACCGCTACTTCTTCTACGTCGCGCTCGTCATCTCGGCGATCAACACCTACGACGCGATCCTCGCGTTCCACGGTGCCGGGGGCGGGTTCGGGTTCGGGCTCGGCAACATCGTCCTGGTGGTGAACGTCGTGCTGCTGTGGGCATACACCGTCTCGTGCCACTCGTGCCGGCACGTCACCGGCGGCCGGCTCAAACACTTCTCGAAACACCCGCTGCGCTACCGGGTCTGGACGTTCGTTTCCAGGCTCAACACCCGGCACATGCAGCTGGCGTGGACCACGCTGGGCACCCTGATGATCACGGATTTCTACATCATGCTCGTGGCGAGCGGCACGGTTTCGGACCTGCGGTTCGTCGGCTGAGCCACGACGCCGGCCCGGGCGCCTGCCGCGGGCGGTTCGGCAGCAGAGGAGGACTGGATGGCGGACGTCGAACGGCACAGCTACGACGTGGTGGTCATCGGCGCGGGCGGGGCGGGGCTGCGTGCCGTCATCGAGGCGCGTCAGCGCGGACTGCGGGTCGCAGTCGTGTGCAAGTCGCTGTTCGGCAAGGCACACACCGTCATGGCGGAAGGCGGGTGCGCCGCCGCGATGGGCAACGCCAACCCGCACGACTCGTGGCAGGTGCACTTCCAGGACACCATGCGCGGAGGGAAGTTCCTCAACAACTGGCGCATGGCCGAGTTGCATGCGCGCGAGGCCCCCGACCGGGTGTGGGAACTCGAGACCTACGGTGCGTTGTTCGACCGCACCCCCGACGGCCGGATCAGCCAGCGCAACTTCGGCGGTCACACCTACCCCCGGCTCGCGCACGTCGGCGACCGTACCGGGCTCGAGCTGATCCGCACGATGCAGCAGAAGATCGTGTCGCTCCAGCAGGAGGACTACGCCGCCACCGGCGACTACGACGCGCGGGTGCGGGTGTTCGCCGAGTGCACCGTCACCGAACTGCTGAAGGACGGCGAGGGCCGCATCGCCGGTGCGTTCGGGTACTGGCGCGAGTCCGGCCGGTTCGTGCTGTTCGAGGCCCCCGCCGTCGTCCTCGCCACCGGCGGGATCGGCAAGTCCTGGAAGGTCACGTCGAATTCGTGGGAGTACACCGGCGACGGTCATGCGCTCGCGCTGCGGGCCGGGGCCGCCCTGATCAACATGGAGTTCGTCCAGTTCCACCCCACCGGGATGGTGTGGCCGCCCAGCGTCAAGGGCATCCTCGTCACCGAGGGGGTACGCGGTGACGGTGGGGTGCTGAAGAACTCCGAGAACGAACGGTTCATGTTCTCCTACATTCCGCCGGTGTTCAAAGGTCAGTACGCCGAGACGGAGGAGGAGGCCGACCGCTGGTACACCGACCAGGAGAACAATCGCCGCACCCCGGACCTGCTGCCGCGCGACGAGGTGGCCCGCGCCATCAATTCCGAGGTCAAGGCCGGTCGTGGCACCCCGCACGGCGGGGTGTTCCTCGACATCGCCTCACGCATGCCCGCCGAGGAGATCGTCCGGCGGCTGCCGTCGATGCACCACCAGTTCAAGGAACTCGCCGACGTCGACATCACCGCCGAGGCGATGGAGGTCGGCCCCACCTGCCACTACGTGATGGGCGGGATCGAGGTCGATCCCGAGACCGGGGCCGCGTCCGTGCCCGGCCTGTTCGCCGCCGGCGAGTGCTCGGGCGGGATGCACGGATCGAACCGGCTCGGCGGCAACTCCCTGTCGGACCTGCTGGTGTTCGGCCGGCGCGCCGGTCTCGGCGCCGCCGACTACGTGCAGGGCCTCGGGCACCGTCCACGCCTCGCGGACGCGGACGTCGTCGCGGCGGCGCGTACGGCGCTGGCGCCCTTCGATCCCGCCGAGCCCGCGACGGCGGAGAACCCGTACACCCTGCACACCGGGTTGCAGCAGTGCATGCAGGACCTGGTGGGCATCATCCGGCGCGCGGACGAGATCGCCCGCGCCCTCGACGATCTCGCTGCGTTGCGGGCACGGATCCGCAACGTCGCCGTGGAGGGGCACCGGCAGTTCAATCCCGGCTGGCACCTCGCCCTGGATCTGCGCAACATGCTGCTCGTGAGCGAGTGCGTGGCCCGGGCGGCGTTGCTGCGCACCGAGAGCCGGGGCGGGCATACCCGCGACGACCACCCGTCGATGGATCCGAACTGGCGCCGGACGCTGCTGGTGTGTCGCACGGACGACGGCGACGGCTCGATCCCGGATGTCACCGTCGCGCCCGAACGTCAGGTGCCCATGCGTCCGGACCTGTTGGCGCTGTTCGATGTCGAGGAACTCGCCAAGTACTACACCGACGACGAACTCGCGGAACATCCGGGACGGAGGCCGTAGCCATGGGCTACCGAGCGGCATTCAGGATCTGGCGCGGCGACGACGGGGGCGGCGAACTGCGCGACTACACCGTCGAGGTGAACGAGGGGGAGGTCGTTCTCGACATCGTCCACCGGCTGCAGGCCACCCAGGCTCCCGACCTGGCGGTGCGATGGAACTGCAAGGCGGGCAAGTGCGGGTCCTGCTCGGCGGAGGTCAACGGCCGTCCGCGGCTGCTGTGTATGACCCGGATGTCGGTCTTCGCGGAGGACGAGGTGGTCACCGTGACCCCGCTGCGCACCTTCCCGGTGATCCGGGACCTGGTCACCGATGTGTCCTTCAACTACGCCAAGGCCCGGGAGATCCCGGCGTTCGCGCCCCCACCCGACCTGGCGCCGGGGGAGTACCGGATGCGGCAGATCGACGTGCAGCGGTCGCAGGAGTTCCGCAAGTGCATCGAGTGCTTCCTGTGCCAGAACGTCTGCCACGTGGTGCGCGACCACGAGGAGAACAAGGAGGCGTTCGCCGGACCCCGGTACCTGATGCGGATCGCCGAACTCGAGATGCATCCGCTCGACGTGGCCGACCGGCGCACCGCCGCCCAGGAAGAGCACGGACTGGGGCTGTGCAACATCACCAAGTGCTGCACCGAGGTGTGCCCGGAGAACATCCACATCACGGACAACGCGCTGATCCCGATGAAGGAACGCGTCGTCGACCGTCGCTACGACCCGATCGTCTGGCTCGGAAACAAGCTGTTCCGGCGCTGACCGGTCCGGCCGAATGTCACATGCGTTCAGTTGAACCGCACCGGTGTGACATTCGGTCCGGGCGCCTCGGCGCCGCCCGCGTGCAACCGGGTGCGGATGCCGTCGACGAACAGGGTCAGGCCGAAATCGAAGCGCACGGCCGGATCCCCGTCGAGCAGGTCGTCGTCCGAACCGGCCGCGGTCTCGGTGGCGACGTCGGGGGAGACGGGCTTGCGGGTCAGCGCCCCGAGTTCGGCGAGTTGCAGGCGGGACTGTTCGTCGACGGTGTGGCCGAGGACGTAGTGCAGCAGCGCGTATCCGGCGAGCTCGGCGTGCGCCCGGGACAACCGGGCCCGGAGCCCCGCCGCGACGAATGCCTCGCGCACCCGCGCAGTGGTCAGGCGCGACGCGTAGGTCGCGGCGACGAGTTCCGCGCCGTCTCGGTGCGCGAGCAGTGCGGCGCGGAAGCGATGCGCGAGTTCGCTGAGGGCGCCGTCCCACGTGGACGCGGTGGGCGGGGCCGCGACGCCGTCGAGGATGCGGTCGGCCATCGCCCCGAGCAGGGTCTGCTTGTTCGGGAAGTGCCAGTACAGGGCCCCGGGCTGGACGCCGAGCGAGGTGGCGAGCTTCCGCATCGTCAGGTCGCCGAGCCCGTACTCGTCGAGGATCGCCATCGCGCCGTCGAGGACGTCGCCGCGTCGCAACTGCACCGTTCGCTCCCGTCTGGTTCCCGAGCATCCGTCGCGTTGACAGTAGACCACCGTCACCCTAGCCTGAACGTCGTTCAAGTGAACGGTGTTCAAGTGTGCCGCGACCCGCATCCTCCAGGAGACTCCCGTGACCCAGGCCCCCGCCCGTGCCGACATCCTCGCCCTCGCCCGCGAACAGGTCCTGGGGCGTGGCGAGGGACTCGACCGCGAGCAGGTGCTCGAGGTGCTGCGGCTGCCCGACGACCGGCTCGAGGACCTGCTCGGCCTGGCCCACGAGGTCCGCATGACCTGGTGCGGCCCCGAGGTCGAGGTGGAGGGCATCATCAGCCTCAAGACCGGCGGCTGCCCCGAGGACTGCCACTTCTGCTCCCAGTCGGGACTGTTCGCCTCCCCGGTCCGCTCGGCGTGGCTCGACATCCCCAGCCTCGTCGAGGCCGCCAAGCAGACGGCCAAGACCGGCGCGACCGAGTTCTGCATCGTCGCCGCCGTCCGAGGGCCCGACGCGCGTCTGATGGCTCAGGTCGCCGCCGGTGTCGAAGCGATCCGCAACGAGGTCGACATCCAGGTGGCGTGTTCGCTCGGCATGCTCACCCGGGAGCAGGTCGACCAGCTCGCCGCGATGGGAGTGCACCGCTACAACCACAACCTCGAGACCGCCCGCTCGTTCTTCCCCCAGGTCGTCACCACCCACACCTGGGAGGAGCGGTGGGAGACGCTGCGGATGGTCCGTGAGGCCGGGATGGAGGTGTGCTGCGGCGGCATCCTGGGCATGGGGGAGACGCTCGAGCAGCGCGCCGAATTCGCCGCCGACCTGGCCGCCCTCGAACCCGACGAGGTGCCCCTGAACTTCCTCAACCCGCGCCCGGGCACCCCGTTCGGGGACCTCGAGGTCCTGCCGGCGGCGGAGGCGCTCAAGGCCGTTGCCGCCTTCCGGCTCGCGCTGCCGCGCACCATCCTGCGCTTCGCCGGCGGCCGCGAGATCACCCTCGGCGACCTCGGCGCCAAGCAGGGCATCCTCGGCGGCATCAACGCCGTCATCGTCGGCAACTACCTCACCACCCTCGGCCGGCCCGCCGAGTCCGACCTCGACCTGCTCGGCGAGCTGAAGATGCCGATCAAGGCGCTCGGCGAGACCCTCTAGGAGGCCGGTGTGTTCAATCCGTTCACCGGCCGGCCCGTGGACGAGGGCGCCCCGGTCCCGGCCGCGGCCCGGCTCGGTCTCGAACCGCCCCGGTTCTGCGAGCAGTGCGGACGGCGGATGATCGTGCAGATCGCCCCCGACGGCTGGTGGGCCCGGTGCTCACGGCACGGGATGCTCGATTCGAGCCTGACCGAACGTCGCTGAGACGGGGGCCGGCCGCCGGCGGGCACGGTCGCAGCGCGTCCGCCGGCGGCCGGACCCGGCTCAGTCGAGGATGGCGGTCGCTTCGACTTCGACGAGCACATCCGGCTCGAACAGGTAGTCCACGCCGACGAGGGAGGCCGGCGGCACCGGCACGGGCAGCCCGATCTCCTCGGCGACCTGTTCGAGGCCCGCCATGAAGTCGGTGATCTTCTCCGGTGCCCAGTTCGTGACGTAGAAGGTCAGCCGCAGGACGTCGCCGAACCCCGCCCCCGCACCGGCCAGTCCGGTTGCGGTGTTCCGCAACGCCTGGGCGACCTGTCCCGCCAGATCGCCGGGTGAGACGGGGGTGCCGTCCGCGAGCCGGGCGATCTGGCCGGCGACGTGGACATGGCGGGTGCCCGTGCCGACGGCGACGTGGTGGTACGGGGTGGGCTGGGTCATGCCTTCGGGGGTCAGGTATCGAACGGTCATGGGGTGCTCCTCGCTCATCGATCCGAACAGGTATCACAGTGATACTTGGTCTCCGAAGGTCACTTCAACGAGACTAGGTGTCGTGCGCGATACCACCTCGGACGCCCTCGGTGCACTCACGGTCACCGCACCGCATCGTGAGCTGCTCGATCAGATCCTCGACAAGTGGTCGTTGGCGGTGTGCAACGAGCTGTGCGAGCGTCCGAGCCGGTTCAACGAGCTGCGGCGCGCGATCCCCGCCGTGACGCAGAAGTCGCTGACCGCGACCCTGCGTCGACTCGAACGCAACGGCATCGTCGAGCGCACGCTCCTCAGTTCCCGCCCGGTCGCGGTCGAATACCGGATGACCCCGCTCGGTAAGACGCTCCGCCCGCCGGTCGACGTCCTCCTCGCGTGGGCCGACGCGCACCTGCCCGAAATCGACGCCGCCCGCGCGCGCTTCGATGCGGAGTCGGACCTCGCCTGAGGCGCCGCGTCCGGGGCTCGCGGAATCGGGGTGCGCGCGAACTCCGGGTGCGATCCGGGCGCCGTGCGGCGGGCCAGGGCGGATCGCCCCCGGGTGCTGACCCCCGCCCCGCCGGGTCCACCCGGGCGCCGGCACCGGTCAACCCGGCGGGCGCAGGGCGGCGAACTCGTCGGTGACGCGCAGGCGCGACTCGGTGAAGCGGAACAGCGCGGGAGGCCGGCCGCCGGCCCGGCCGGACGGCGCGGTGGTGCCGGTGGGGGTCAGGACGTCGCGCCGCTTGAGCACGCGCTGCAGGTTCGTGGCGTCCACCTGGTATCCGAGTGCCGCGCAGTAGATCTCGCGCAACGTGGACATGGCGAACTCGGCCGGGGCCAGCCCGAAGGCGATGTTGGTGTACGACAGCTTGGCGGCCAGGCGGGTGCGCGCGTTCTCGACCATGATCCCGTGGTCGAAGGACATCGCCGGCAGGTCCGAGACGGGATGCCAGGCGGTGTCCCCGGGTAGCCGGGGATCGGAGGTGATCGGCACCAGCCCGAGGTACGTCGAGGCGATCGTGCGCGGTCCCGGCACGCGGTGCGGATCGGAGAACACCGAGAGCTGCTCGAGGTGCGCCACCTCGCGCACGTCGACCTTCTCGGCCAGCTGGCGGCGCGCGGAGGTGGTGAGGTCCTCGTCGTCGCGGAGGCGGCCTCCGGGCAGCGACCAGGTGCCCGCCTGCGGGTCGAGGGCACGCTGCCACAGCAGCACTCCGAGCTCGGTCTTCGTGCCCCCGTGGGTGTCCGGGAATCGGCGGACCTGGAACACGACGATGAGCACTTCGTGAAGGGTGCTACCATGTGTCATGTTTTCGATCCTAAGTCGAAAACCACCGAATACGGAAATCCGGGCACAGCCCGCCCGGTGCACGGCGAAGGAGCAGGCCATGACCACTACGACGTGGGCGGGCGCACAGACCCCGATCCAGGACGGACCCGCCGGTTACACGGGCGTCGAGGCGACCCCGGAATGGGCCCAGGAGGTCCGGCGACTGGCGCGTGAGCGCAACGCCACGTTGCTGGCGCACAACTACCAGCTGCCCGCCATCCAGGACGTTGCCGACCACGTCGGCGACTCCCTCGCCCTCTCGCGCATCGCCGCCGAGGCCGAGGAGGACACCATCGTCTTCTGCGGCGTGCACTTCATGGCCGAGACCGCGAAGATCCTCAGTCCCACCAAGACGGTCCTCATCCCCGACGAGCGGGCCGGCTGCTCGCTCGCGGACTCGATCACCGCCGAGCAGTTGCGCGAATGGAAGGCCGATCATCCCGACGCGGTCGTCGTGTCGTACGTCAACACCACCGCCGAGGTCAAGGGCCTGACCGACATCTGCTGCACCTCCTCGAACGCGGTCGACGTCGTCGCCTCCATCGACCCCGACCGCGAGGTGCTCTTCCTGCCCGACCAATTCCTCGGCGCCCACGTCAAGCGCGTGACCGGCCGGCAGAACATGCACATCTGGGCGGGCGAATGCCACGTGCACGCCGGGATCAACGGCGACGAACTCGCCGCCAAGTCCAAGGCGCACCCCGACGCCGAGCTGTTCGTCCACCCCGAGTGCGGCTGCGCGACGTCCGCGCTGTACCTCGCGGGCGAGGGCTTCGTCGCCGACGACAAGGTCAAGATCCTGTCGACCGGCGGCATGCTCGACGCGGCCCGCGCCACCGGCGCGAAGCAGGTTCTCGTCGCCACCGAGGTGGGCATGCTGCACCAGCTGCGCAAGGCCGCACCCGGAGTCGACTTCCAGGCCGTCAACGACCGCGCGTCCTGCCCCTACATGAAGATGATCACCCCGGCCGCGTTGCTGCGCTGCCTGCAGGAGGGCAAGGACGAGGTCCACGTCGACCCGGCCGTCGCCGAGCGGGCGCGGCAGTCGGTGCAGCGGATGATCGCCATCGGCAACCCCGGCGGCGGGGAGTGATCATGTCCTCCGGTGTCGGCGCGGCCCGAGCGGAGCGGCAGGACACGATCCGCTGGGAGGCCCGCGCCGACCTCGTGGTGGTCGGGGGCGGCGTGGCCGGCCTCACCGCCGCCCGCGCCGCGTCCCGGCGCGGACTGCGGGTACTGACCGTCAGCAAGGGCGGCCCCACCGACACCGCCACCCAGTACGCGCAGGGCGGCATCGCCGTCGTCGCCCCGGGCCCGGCGGATTCCGTGGACGCCCACGTCGCCGACACGTGCGCCGCCGGTGCCGGTCTGTGCGACGAGGCGGCCGTGCGGTCCATCGTCTCCGGCGGCCAGGATGCCGTCGCCGCGCTCACCGACCTCGGCGCCGTGTTCGACCGCGGCCGCGACGGCGGCATCGCCCGCACCCGCGAGGGCGGGCACAGCACCCGGCGCATCATCCACGCCGGCGGCGACGCCACCGGCGCCGAGATCCAGCGTGCCCTGGGCGCTGCCGGCCTGCCGGTGCTCTTCGGGGCCACCGCCGCCCGCGTCCTCACCGACGACGGTGGAGTCACCGGGCTGCTCGTCCTCGACGGCCGGGGCCTCGGTGTCGTCCACGCCCCGGCCGTGCTGCTGGCCACCGGCGGTCTCGGGCAGCTGTACGCGTGCAGCACAAACCCGGCCGGCGCCACCGCCGACGGGATCGCGCTGGCGCTGGACGCCGGCGCCGCCGTCGCCGACCTCGAGTTCGTGCAGTTCCACCCGACCGTGCTGTTCGCGGCCGGATCCGTCGGCCGCCGCCCACTCGTCAGCGAGGCCGTGCGCGGCGAGGGCGCACGCCTCGTGGACAGCGCGGGCCGCTCGGTCACCGCCGGAGCGCATCCCCTCGGCGACCTCGCACCGCGCGACGTCGTCTCCCGTGCCATCGCCACCCGGCTCGCCGAACTCGGCGACGACCACGTCCTGCTCGATGCGCGGCACCTGGAGGGATTCGCGCGGCGGTTCCCGACCGTCACGGCCTCCCTCGCGCAGGTGGGCCTGGACCCGGCTCGGGACCTGATCCCCGTCGCCCCGGCCGCGCACTACTCGTGCGGTGGGGTCGTCACCGACGTGTACGGCCGCACCGGCGTTCCGGGGCTGTACGCGGCGGGCGAGGTCGCCCGCACCGGCCTGCACGGGGGCAACCGGCTCGCCTCCAACAGCCTGCTCGAGGGCCTCGTCGTCGGCGAACGCGCCGGCGTGGCAGCGGCCGAGGAACGCGGTGGACTGCGCGTCGAGACCGCCGACGCCGACCTGCCCGCGCGGCCCCGCGCACCCCGGGCGGCGCTGCAGCAGCTGATGACCCGGCACGCCTCCGTCGTCCGCGATGCGACCGGACTCGCCGTCGCCGGGGCGAACCTCGCTGCCGCCCCGACCGACCGGTGCGCCGACGCGCCGGCACTCGAGGACGCCGCGCTCACCGTCGCGGCCCGGGCCCTGACCCTCGCAGCCGGCGCCCGGACCGAGAGCCGCGGATGCCACACCCGTTCGGACCATCCCGGCACCGACCCCGCCCAGCGTCGCAGCCTCGAGACGCGGCTCGATGCGGACGGCGAGATCACGCTGCACACACCACAACTCACAGGAGCGCACTGAATGGCCAGTACCGAGCTGCCCGCCGGACTCGATCGGGACGAGACGCTCGCGCTGGTGCGCGTCGCCCTCGACGAGGACCTGCGCTACGGCCCGGATGTGACCACCGACGCCACGGTGCCCGCCGATGCCGTGGCCACGGCATCGGTGGTGCCGCGCAGCCCCGGCACCGTCGCCGGGATCGACATCGGTCTGCTGGTGCTCGACGAGGTCCTCGGCGCCGGCAACTACGAGGTGCTCGACCGTGCCGTCGACGGGCACCGCGCCGAGGCGGGGGAGACCGTCCTGACGGTGCAGGCACCCACCCGGGGCCTGCTCACCGCCGAGCGCACCATGCTGAACCTGATGTGTCACCTGTCCGGCATCGCCACGGCCACCGCTCGGTGGGTGGACGCCGTCGCCGGCACCGACGCGAAGATCCGCGACAGCCGCAAGACCCTGCCCGGCCTGCGCGCGCTGCAGAAGTACGCGGTGCGGGTCGGTGGTGGGGTCAACCACCGGATGGGTCTCGGCGACGCCGCGCTGATCAAGGACAACCACGTCGTCGCCGCCGGTTCGGTCGTCGCGGCGCTGCGGGCCGTGCGGGCCCAGGCCCCCGGCCTCGAGTGCGAGGTGGAGGTCGACAGCCTCGAGCAGTTCGACGAGGTGCTCGCCGAGAACGTCGAGCTGATCCTGCTCGACAACTTCCCGCTGTGGCAGACGCAGATCGCGGTGCAGCGGCGTAACACCCACGCGCCGCGGACTCGCCTCGAGTCCTCCGGGGGCCTGACCCTCGACGTGGCCGCGGACTACGCCCGCACCGGCGTCGACTACCTCGCCGTCGGCGCGTTGACCCATTCGGTGAGCGTCCTCGACCTCGGTCTCGACATGTGACGCCACGCCGAGCCGCGCGTGGCGCCGGCCGCGCCGATCGCGTACAACTGGCTACGTATCCGCCGCCGTGAGGCACCTCACGGCGGCGGCGCGCGTCCGGCGGGTCACAGGGGGCCCACCACGAACGAGTTCCCCGGCGGGGGAGCGGAGAGAGTTCGCATGCGTCTGCCGATGGCACCGACCGACTCGATGTTCCTGCTCGGCGAGTCGCGCGAACATCCCATGCATGTCGGGGGACTGATCCTGCTGCAGCCGCCGCCGGGCGGCGACGCCCGTACCCTGCGCACCTTGTTCGACGCGGCCCTCGCCCGTGACGACGTGGCGTCCCTGTGGCGCCGACGAGCCGTCCGCTCGCTCACCACCTTCGGGATGTGGGCGTGGGAGGACGATCCGCACTTCGATCTCGAGTACCACGTCCGGCGCGACGCGCTGCCGCAGCCCGGCGGGAACGCCGAACTGCGCGCGCTGGTGTCCCGGCTGCACAGCACCCTGCTCGACCGCAGCCGGCCGCTGTGGGAGATGCACCTGATCGAGGGTCTCGTCGACGGCCGGTACGCGATCTACACGAAGATCCACCACGCCCTCGCCGACGGGGTCGGTGCCATGCGGCTGCTGCACCGGGCCCTGAGCGCCGACCCGGACCGCACCGACATGCCGGCGCCCTGGTCGCCCTTCCCGTCCCCGGACCCGGTGCACTCCGCGGTGGGGACCGCGCTCGACCTGCCGGGCGTGACGGTGCGCGCCGTGCGCGGCGTGATCGACGAGGCCGTCGGGATGGTGCCCGCCGTGGTCGGGACCGTGGACCGGGCCCTGCGGGGCCGCGGTGGCGCGATGTCGCTCGCGGCGCCGCGCACGATGTTCAACGTCTCCATCGCCGGTGGCCGCCGCTTCGCCGCGCACGACTGGTCGCTGGTGCGGCTGCGGCGCGTCGCCGAGGCGGCCCGCGCCACCGTCAACGATGTCGTTCTCGCGATGTCCGCGGGAGCACTGCGCGCCTATCTGCTCGAACACGAGGCCCTGCCCGACGATTCGCTCGTCGCGATGGTGCCGGTCTCGCTGCGGCGGGAGAAGACCACCGAGGGCGGCAACGACGTCGGCGTCCTGATGTGCCCGCTGGCGACCCACCTCGACGACTCGGCGGCGCGCCTGCTCGCCGTCAGGGACGCGATGGTCGACGGCAAGCAGTCCCTGCGGGGCCGCTCCCAGACGGCGCTGCTCACCGTGAGTGCCCTGGGCATGGCACCGCTCGCGGTGGGGGTGCTCACCGGCAACCGGGCCGTGGTCCGCCCGCCGTTCAACGTGATCGTCTCCAACGTGCCCGGCCCGACCGAGCCGCTGTACTGGAACGGTGCCCGCGTCGACGCCCTGTACCCGCTGTCGGTGCCGGTCGACGGGCAGGCCCTCAACATCACCTGCACCAGCACCGACGACCGGATCGCCTTCGGTCTGACCTCGTGCAGCCGCAGCGTCCCGCGGCTCGATCGTCTCCTCGGGCACCTCGACGACGAACTCACCGCACTCGAACGCGCCTTCGGGGTGCCGGCCGCCGGCCACGATCGGTCGGGCTAGGCTCGCCGGCGTGACTTCCTTCGAGCCCGCCGTCGTCGCGGCCGTGACCCGGCACATGAACGACGACCACGCCGACGACAACCTGCTGGTGGTCCGTGCGTTCGCCGAACCCACGGCAGACGTCGCGCGCATGACCGGCGTGCACACCGAGTTCGGCGAGTGGGTCGCCGAGGTGGGCGGCACCGAGACGACGGTGCGGGTGCCGTGGCTCGAACCCGTCGCCGACCGGGCGGGGATCCGTACCGCGGTCGTCGCCCTGTATCACGCCGCGTGCGAGCGGCTCGGCGTGCCGCCGCGACAGCACTGACCGGACGCTAGGCCGCGGTGGCCGTGCGGCGCACGGTGGCGAGGAACGCGGCGGCAGCGAAGAACAGCCCGGAGAACACCCGGCCGGTGAGGCGCTGCTGGTGTGGCGAGCGCATCAGCGTCAGCACCCGTGCCGCCAGACCCGTGTATCCGGTCATGACGATCATGTCGACGGTCACCATGGTCGCCGCGATGATCAGGTACTGCTGCAGCAGCGGAGCCCCGGGATCGAGGAACTGCGGCAGTACGGCCAGCATGAACACCACAGCCTTCGGGTTGCTCGCGTTGATCAGGAAGCCGCGGGCCACCAGGACCGGTGCCGAGCCGAGACCCGGCGCCGCGTCGGGGGTGACCTCGGTGGGCCGCGTGCGCCACTGGCGCACTCCCAGATAGACGAGGTAGGCGACGCCGAACCACTTGATCACCGTGAAGGCGGCGGCGGATCCGGCGAGGATCGCGCCGACGCCGGCGGCGACCACGACGATCTGCAGCAGCAGGCCGAGTTGCAGTCCGACGATGTTCCACCAGCCGCGCCGCAACCCGTGGGCGAGGCCCGAGGACATCGATGCGATGGCGCCGGCGCCGGGGGAGAGGCTGATCATCCAGGACGCGCCGAGCAGGGCCACCCAGGTCTGCCAGGTCATCCCGCCATGCTACGACCGGGCCGGGCGGGTCATCTCGGCACCGGTGCCGGCACCGGCACCGGCCAGGGCTCGCCGGTGACGGCCCGGTAGGCGGCGACCCCGTCGGTCGGGCGGCGCATCAGATCCGGATCGGTGCGCACGTCGACGGTGTAGAGGCCGAAACGTGGTGTGTAGCTTCCCCACTCGTAGTTGTCGGTGATCGACCAGTAGTTGTATCCGAAGACGGGGGCGCCGTCGGCCGCGGCTCGGCGCACCCGGTCGACGTGCTCACGCAGGTGTCGCGCCCGGGTCCAGCCGTCGGCGCGGGGCGCCCCGTCGGCGGTGGGCATTCCGTTCTCCACGACGTACAGCGGCAGCCCGGGGTAACGGTGGGTGTAGTGCATCAGCGCTTCGTACATCCCGTCGGGATGCGGAACGATCGAGGCGAAGTCGTCGGTGAGCGCGTGGATCGCGCTCGGGTTGTCCACCGTGGCGCCGTAGTAGTAGTCCAGGCCGAGGAAGTCGAGGGTGTCGCGGACCCGGTCGACGAACAGCGTGTCGAGTCCGGTCTGGACGCCGGGTATGTATGCGGTGTTCGACGTCACGCGCGCCCCCGGATCCAGTTCGTGGATCCGGGCATAGACGGCGCGGTGCGCGACGACCAGGGCGTCGAACATGCGCGGGACGTCGCCGGCGGTGAGCCCGCCGAAGGCGAGTTCCTTCTGGACGTAGATGGTCGGTTCGTTGATCGTCACCCACATCACCCCCTGCCCGGCGTACCGGGCGACGACCCGCTCGGCGTTGGCGAGCCACGCCTCGATCGTGGCGGGATCGCGCCAGCCGCCGCGGTCGGCGATCCAGCCGGGGTACACCCAGTGGTCGAGGGTGATCATCGGGATCATGCCGTGCCCGCGCACCGCCGCGACCACGTCGTCGTAGTAGCGCAGTTCGGTCTCGTCCCAGTCGTGTGGGGTGGGTTGGATGCGGGACCACTCGACCGAGAACCGGAACACGTCCACCCCGAGGCCTGCGGCGGCGGCGATGTCCTCCCGGTAGCGGTGCCGGAAATCCACCGACGTGCCGACAGGTTCGCGGGTGTGGCCCGCCGCGGCGTATCGGGTCCAGTTGCTGTCCGGCGGTGAGCCTTCGGACTGGAAGCCCGAACTCGACACGCCCCACAGGAACCCGTCGGCCGGGGCGTGGGCGGGCGCCGCCGGCGCCGCCGCGGCGGGGGTTGCGACGACGGCCAGTACCACCGCCACCGCGGCCCTCGAGGCCACCGCGACCGCGGCCGCCCGGACTGCGGTGGCGGAGATCCTCATCGGGAGTGCGCGGCGATCCGGGCAGCGAGCCGTGGCCACAGGTCGGCGAGGGCGCGCCGGCCGACGAACAACCCGAGGTGCCCGGCATCGACCTCGTGCACCGTGATGTCACCCGCGGGGGTGCGCACCTGGTCGGCGAGGGCGAGGACCTGTCCCGGTGGCACCACGAGGTCCTGTCGACCGAGGACGATGTGCACGGGGCACTCGACGGCGGTCAGGTCCACCGTGCCGGCAGCGGTGGTGACGGCGCCGGCGACGAGGTCGTTGCCGATGAACAGGTGCTCGAGGATCCACGTCCGGAACGCCGCAGGGATCTCCTGCCGCCAGAGGAACCACCGGCGTTCCTCGATCGCCTGGGCGAGGGTCTCGGGGTCGTCGAGCAGACCCAGCAGTTCGAGGCTGCGCTCGATCTCGCTCACCGGGTCGGTGGGCAGCACCCCGAACAGCCGGCCGGTGTCGTACCACAGGTTCAGCACGGACGTGGACACCGCGCGGGGCAGGTGGTCGAAGGCGACGGCAGCGGGACGGTCGGCGTGGAAGTCGATCGGCGCCCCCGCGACGGTGAGGCTGTGCACGGTCTGCGGGTGCAGGGCGGTGTGCATCGCCGCGAGCCAGCCGCCCTGGCTGCCGCCGATCAGGTTGACCCGACCGCCGAGCAGGTCGACGGCCTCGGCGAGGACGGCGAGATGGTCGTCGAGGGAGGCGCTGTCGGTGGCCGGACCGGCGGGGGCCCAGTCCAGGCAGTACAGCCGTGTCAGCCCGCCGCCGCGCAGGGCCTGGACCTGACTGCGGTCGGAGGAGAGATCGACGATGCACGAGTGCGACCCGGACTGCGGCGGCAGCAGCAGGGTGGGTACGGCTTCCGGTTCCGGGGCGTCGGGGTCGCTGCAGTCACGCAGCCGGGCGAGCGGCCAGGAGTGTGCGACGGGCCACGGATGCGCCCAGTGCGGTGGTTCGCGGTCGGTGAGCGCCCGCCACCAGTCGGCGATGTCGGTCGCGACGTCGAGTGGATGCGCGCCGCGCCGGGCCAGGGTGGCCAGGTAGCTGCTCCAACCGGCGATCGCCGCCGCCCCGAGACGGAACGGGGCGGCGGCGATCGCGACGGTCTGCAGGGCATCCATGGGGTTCATTGAACCGGCGCCCGGCGTGGTGGTACGGCTTCTCCGTCGCGATCGCGACGGAAAAGACGCACAATCGATCACTTGAGGAGATCGCGGGCGGTGGTGGTGACCGTGGCGGTCAGCTCCCGGGCGAAGGAGACCTGCGCCTTGGTGAGGTCCTCGACCCAGCCGACGGGGCTGGCGGAGGCGAGCTTCTCCTGCAGGTCGAGCAGGCTCGACACGGCGCGCTCGTAGGTGTCGACGGTCAGGTTGCCGCTCTGCTTGGCGGCGTCGACGACCTTGTCGTTGAACTCGCTCAGGCGGGCGGCGCTGTCGTCGAGGGCCTTGGTGAACTCGGCGGTGGCCTGGTTGGCGGCGGCGGTGGCCGACTCGGCGATCTTCTGAGCGGCGGCGGTGGCGTCCGCGGTGGCCTTGGCAGCGGCCTCGTTGGCCTTGGCGGCGTCGGCGGTGGTCTTGGCGACGGCGGCGTCGACCGGGGTCTTGGCGGTGGTCATGGCGTTCCTTCCGTTCGAGTGTGCGACAGCGCCTCGGAGGACGCTGTTAGCAGGTTAGCAGGATGATTGCTAACGGGCAAGTCCTCAGCTGAAGACGTACGTACCCGGAGCATCCTCGAGCGGGGGATGGGCGGTACTCCCCATGGCCGGCGGCGCCACCAGTTCCCCGGCGCGCTTGTTCGACCACGCCGTCCAGTCCTCCCACCACGAGTGCTCGTAGCGGGTGGCGGCCTCGTCCCAGACCTGCGGATCCGCGGGCAGGGGGGTGCCGGACTCGGCGTCCGGCGCGCCGACGGCCTTGAACCACACCCGCTTGCCCGGGGGGTTCACCGCACCGGCGACGTGCCCGCCGTTGGTGAGCACGTAGCGCACGTCGCCCCCGAGCAGGTTCACCGCCTGGTACGACGACGTCCAGGGCACGATGTGGTCGTTGATCGCGCCGACGACATAGGTGTCACACGCGATGTCGTGCAGGTTCAGCGGCTGGCCGTCGAGCACGTAGAGGCCCTCGGCGAGCTCGTTGCGGCCGTAGAGCGACCGGAGGTAGTGCGAGTGCATCTCCGCGGGCATGCTCGTGCTGTCCTCGTTCCACGCGAGGATGTCGAAGGCCGCCGGCTTCTCGCCCTTCATCCACCGCGAGACCCAGTAGTTGAAGACGAGGTCCTTCGCGCGGATCATGTCGAAGCTGCCGGCCATCTCCTTGCCGGACAGGAAGCCCTGCTGCCGCATCCGGAACTCGACGAGGTCCAGCGTCGCCGGGTCGGTCAGCAGACCCAGTTCCCCGACCTGGCTGTAGTCGAGCAGCGTGTTGAGCATCGTGAAGGCGCTCACGCGCTTGTCGCCGACGGCGAACGCGCGCGCGGCGGCCATCGCGGCCATCGCGCCGCCGAGGCAGATGGAGAGCACCTCGATCTTCGGCGAGCCGGTGATCTCCTCGACCACGTCCAGCGCAGTGGCGATGCCGTCGACGTAGTAGTCGTCCATCGTGATGTGCCGCATCGACTCGTCCGGGTTCCGGTACGAGATCATGAACACGGTTCGGCCGTGCTGGACCGCCCATTCGGCGAGGCTCCGGCCGGGCGCGAGGTCGAGGATGTAGTACTTGTTGATCCAGGGCGGTGCGGCCAGGATCGGCACCGCGTGCACCTGCTCGGTCTGCGGCGCGTACTGGATCAGCTCGATCAGGTCGTTGCGGAAGACCACCTTGCCGGGTGTGGCCGCGAGGTTCTCGCCGACGGTGAACGCGTCCGAATCCACCTTCAACGGCAGGCCGCCGCGGTTGAGGATGTCGTGCGCGGCGTAGCGGGCGCCGCGCAGCAGGCTCGCCCCGCCGGTCTCGAAGGCGCGGGTGAGCACACCGGGATTCCACAGGAAGTTCGACGGCGCCAACGCGTCGAACATCAGGTTCGCGAACTGGCGTGCCTTACCGTCCTGCAGCGGATCGCCGGAGCCGGCCTCGGTGAGTTCCTCGACGTAGGCCCGCGTGGCCAGGTAGCTCTGCAGGAGCGAGAAGTACGCGGGGTTCTCCTGCCACGCGGTGTCGGAGAAGCGGCGGTCCCGCGGGTCGACCGGCATCGGTGCGTCGGGATCGTTCGCGTTGAACACGCGGGTGGCCGCGGCCGGGATCTTCGCCAGCCGGCCCGCGTACTCCGCCGTCGCGGCGGTGACGGCCTGAGGGTTGCGGACCGCGCGTCCGGCCACCGACGTCACTGCGGGACCCCAGCCGATCGGGTCCAGGGTCGACTTCAACTTCTTGTGCACGTGGTCGAGCAAGGGACATCTCCAGACGAGGAAGAGGGGTGTGTCCCGAGGGTGACACCGCGTGCCGAGCCGCGCATCTTACCGCGAGGTACATGCGAGCTGCACGTCCCGGGCATGGTCCGGGACGGGCCCCTCACCAGCCGAAACATGAGGAAGGCTCACATTGGCGGGTGCGATGTGAACTTCCTCACTCTGTGCCGTCGTCGGGGCGCGCGCCACGACGACGCTTACCCACCGTCACCTCCCGGAACGCCTCGTACATCTCCACCAGCGACCGGCGCTGCGCGTTGGTCAGGTCCGGATCCTCGTGGATCGCGCGGACCACCGCCGACTCGCCCGGGTCCGGCCGGCCCACCTCCGCCGTCAGCGCGTCGGCCGACAGATGCAGCTGCTCGGCGATCGCCTGCAGCACGCGCTCGCTCGGTGCGCGCAGGTTCCGTTCGATCTGCGACAGGTACGGGTTCGAGATCCCCACCATCGCGGCCAGCTGCCGCATGGGCAACTCGGCGAGCTCACGTTGCCGGCGGATCAGCTCCCCCAACGTCGGGGGGCGCGACGCATCGTCCTCCATGGGGTCAGCATAGGTCCGGCTGCCCCTCGCTCCGGAGCGCGCCGACGGCGCGTTCGGGGACTGCCGTCGAGGGTGATCGCCGCCATCACGGATAATGGAACGGACCCCCGTTCGCGAGAGAGGACACCTCATGCTTGCCCGCACCGACCTGCGCGGTCGAACCCCCACCACTGCGGAGCTGAGGGGCGCGCTGCCCCGCGGCGGAGTGGATGTGGACGCGGTGCTGCATCAGGTGCGGCCCGTCGTCGAGGACGTACGCGACCGAGGCGCCGTCGCGGCCCTCGACTACAGCGAGAAGTTCGACGGGGTCCGTCCCGACCGCGTGCGGGTCCCGAGGGTCGAACTCGACCGGGCGCTCGACGAACTCGATCCCGCCGTGCGTTCGGCGCTGGTCGTGGCGATCGAACGCACCCGCACGGTGCACCAGGACCAGCGCCGGACCGACACCGTCACCGAGGTCGTGCCCGGCGGCACCGTCACCGAACGCTGGGTGCCGGTCGAACGGGTGGGGCTGTACGTGCCCGGCGGCAACGCCGTCTACCCCTCGTCGGTCGTGATGAACGTCGTGCCCGCCCAAGCCGCCGGTGTCGAGTCGCTCGTCGTCGCCTCCCCGCCGCAGGCGAACTTCGGGGGCCTGCCGCACCCGACGATCCTCGCCGCTGCCGCCCTGCTCGACGTCGACGAGGTGTGGGCCGTCGGCGGGGCCCAGGCCGTGGCGCTGCTCAGCTACGGCGGCACCGACACCGAGGGTGCCGAACTGGCGCCCGTGGACATGATCACCGGCCCGGGCAACATCTACGTCACCGCCGCCAAGCGCCTGTGCCGCGCCGTGGTCGGCATCGACGCCGAGGCCGGCCCCACCGAGATCGCCATCCTGGCCGACCACACCGCCGACCCGGTGCACGTCGCCGCCGACATGATCAGCCAGGCCGAGCACGACGTCATGGCGGCGTCGGTGCTCGTCACCACCAGCGCCGACCTCGTCGACGCCGTCGACGCCGCCGTCGACGCCCAACTCGAGCGCACCAAGCACCGCGAACGCGTACGGACCGCGTTGTCGGGCAGCCAGTCCGGGATCGTCCTCGTCGACGACGTCGACCAGGGTCTGCAGGTCGTGAACGCCTACGCCGCCGAACACCTCGAGATCCAGACCGAGAACGCGTCCGCGGTCGCGGCGCGGGTGCGGGCTGCGGGCGCGATCTTCGTCGGTCCCTGGGCGCCGGTCAGCCTCGGCGACTACTGCGCCGGCTCGAACCACGTGCTGCCCACCGCCGGCTGCGCCCGGCACCAGTCCGGCCTGAGCGTGCAGACGTTCCTGCGGGGCATCCACGTCGTCGAGTACACCCGGGAGGCGCTCGAGGACGTCGCGGGGCACGTGATCACCCTCGCCACCGCCGAGGACCTGCCCGCCCACGGCGAGGCGGTACGGCTGCGCTTCGAGGACCAGCAGTGAGCACGCCGGGATCCGGTATCACCGTCGACGACCTGCCACTGCGGGAGAACCTGCGCGGCAAGTCCGCCTACGGTGCGCCGCAGCTGACGGTGCCGGTGCAGCTGAACACCAACGAGAACCCGCACCCGCCGACGCCGGCGCTGATCGACGACGTCGCCGAGTCGGTGCGCGAGGCTGCCGCGCAGCTGCACCGCTACCCCGACCGTGACGCCGTCGCGCTGCGCACCGACCTGGCCGCCTACCTCACGCGGCAGACCGGGGTCGCCGTGAGCGTCGAGAACGTCTGGGCCGCCAACGGATCCAACGAGATCCTGCAGCAGATCCTGCAGGCCTTCGGCGGCCCGGGCCGCTCCGCGATGGGGTTCGTGCCGTCCTACTCGATGCACCCGATCATCGCCGACGGCACCCAGACCGAGTGGTTGCCCACGTACCGGGGCGAGGACTTCACCCTCGACGTCGACTCGTCGGTCGCCGCCATCCGGGTGCAGCGCCCCGACGTGGTCTTCGTCACCAGCCCCAACAACCCGACCGGACACAGCATCCCGCTGGACGAGCTGCGCGCGATCTGCGCGGCCGCCCCCGGCATCGTGATCGTCGACGAGGCCTACGCCGAGTTCTCCGCCGCCCCCAGCGCGCTCGCCCTGATCGACGAGTACCCGGCCAAGGTGATCGTCTCGCGCACCATGAGCAAGGCGTTCGCGTTCGCCGGTGGCCGGCTCGGCTACCTCGCCGCCGCGCCCGCCGTCGTCGAAGCGCTGCTGCTCGTGCGGCTGCCCTACCACCTGTCGGTGCTCACCCAGGCCGCCGCCCGCGCCGCGCTGCGCCACGCCGACGAGACTCTCGGCTCGGTCGCGCGGCTGTGCGCCGAACGCGACCGCATCGTGACCGAGCTGATCCGATTCGGCTACCACGTGGTGCCTTCGGATGCGAATTTCGTCCTGTTCGGCCGCTTCGCCGACGCCGCCGCCACCTGGCGCCGCTACCTCGACGAGGGAGTGCTGATCCGGGACGTCGGCATCCCCGGGTTCCTGCGCACCACCGTCGGCCTGCCCCACGAGAACGACGAACTGCTACGGGTGAGCGAAAAGCTCGCCGCCACCGAGATCGAGGACGCGCGATGAGCGAGCAGACCACCCCCACCCCGCGCACCGCGCGGATCGAACGGACCACCAAGGAGTCGTCCATCGTCGTCGAGCTGAACCTCGACGGCACCGGCCGCACCGACATCGCCACCGGTGTCCCGTTCTACGACCACATGCTCACCGCACTCGGTCAGCACGCCAGCTTCGACCTGACCGTGCGCGCGCAGGGCGACATCGAGATCGAGGCGCACCACACCGTCGAGGACACCGCCATAGTCCTCGGCCAGGCGCTGAACAAGGCGCTCGGGGACAAGCGCGGCATCCGCCGCTTCGGGGACGCCTTCATCCCGATGGACGAGACCCTCGCGCACGCGGCGGTGGACGTCTCCGGCCGTCCCTACTGCGTGCACACCGGCGAACCGGACTACATGGTGCACTCGGTGATCGGCGGTTACCCCGGCGTGCCGTACTCGACCGTGATCAACAAGCACGTGTTCGAGTCCCTGGCCTTCCACGCCCGCATCGCCCTGCACGTCCGCGTGCTCTACGGCCGCGACCAGCACCACATCACCGAGGCCGAATTCAAGGCCGTCGCGCGAGCGTTGCGCCAGGCCGTCGAGCCGGATCCCCGGGTCAGCGGCGTGCCGTCGACCAAGGGCACCCTGTAGTGGACGTCGTCCTGACCTACGGCCTGTTCATGGTGGCCGGCCTCGCCGCAGGCGGCACCTGGTCGATGTGGCGGGCCGGGAACAACCTCTTCGCCGGAGTGCTGCTGGCGCTGACCCTGCTTGCCGCGATCGCCGGCGTGCTGAGGCTGCTCTGACCCCCTCGGATCGGCCCGGCCTGATCGGGGTGCCGGGCCTGCCCGCCGCCTGGGCGATGGCGGCGGGCGCGTTCGCCGGCTTCTCCCTGCTGCTGCCCGTGGTGCCGCAGGCCGTCGCCGACGCCGGCGGCAGCGGCACCCTCGCCGGCGCGGTGACGGCAGTGTTCATGGCCGCGACCGTGCTCACCCAGCCGGCCGTCCCGCGCCTGGTCCGGGCCCGCGGCTACCGCACCGTGCTCGCCGCCGGATGCCTGCTCCTCGGCGTGCCGTCGCTGCTGCTCCTGCTGTCACTGCATCCGGCCGTGGTGCTGCCGACCTCCGCGGTGCGCGGCATCGGCTTCGGCATGATCACCGTGGCCAGCGCCGCGCTCGTGGCCGAACTCGCCCCCGCCCGGCTGCTCGGTCGCGCCACCGGGGCACAGGGCATCGCCATCGCCGCGGCGCAGATGGTCGGCCTGCCGCTCGGCCTGGCCGTCGCCGAGCGGGCCTCCACCGTGCCCGTGTTCGTGCTCGGCGCAGCGGTGCCCACGTTCGCGCTCGTCGCGATAGCGCGCCTGCCGCGAGTGGTCGCCCGCCGCCCCGGCGCGGCCGGAAGCCGCATGCCGCTCGGCGCACTGGCCCTGCCGGCGGTGGCGATCGCCGCCGGCGCTGTCGCCTACGGTGGCCTCACCTCGCTGCTGGCGATCGCCGTACCCGCGGCCTCCGGGTACGTGGCGGTCGCGTTGGCGCTGATCAGCGCGTCCACCCTCGTCGGCCGCTACGGTGCCGGCGCGGTCGCGGACCGGATCGGTGCGGGCCGGCTCCTGCCGGCCGGGCTCGGTCTGGTCGCCGTGGCGATGGTGCCGTTCGCGCTCGCCGCGGACGAGCGCGGTGGCGCGGCGGTACTGCTCGGTGCGGCCGTGGTATTCGGTCTCGGTTTCGGGATCGTCCAGAACGACGCGCTGATGCTGGCGTTCCGTCGCGCCGGACCCGCCCACATCGGCGCCGCGAGCG
The DNA here is from genome assembly GCF_021441945.1 of Rhodococcus sp. DMF-1. Taxonomy (NCBI): domain Bacteria; kingdom Bacillati; phylum Actinomycetota; class Actinomycetes; order Mycobacteriales; family Nocardiaceae; genus Rhodococcus; species Rhodococcus sp. DMF-1. The sequence goes on along the minus strand of NZ_CP090442.1, from coordinate 1,966,624 downwards.
CCGCCTGGAACATCGGCTTCGACGCGGGCACCGGGGCCGGATCCCTGCTGCTCGGCGGGATCGCCACCGTCGCAGGCTATCCCGCCGCCTTCGCCACCGTCGCGCTGCTCGTGCCGCTCCTGCCGCTGCTCGCGCGGATCGCCGGGCCGTCGGAGCGGCGCGGCGCGGCCCCATAGAATCGAGGCCATGAGCGCAACCAAGGTCGCCGTCCTCGACTACGGCTCCGGCAATCTGCATTCGGCGACGCGCGCGGTGGCGCGCACCGGCGTGCAGGTGGAGGTGACCGCCGACCCGCAGGTCGCGCTCGCCGCCGACGGCCTGGTCGTGCCCGGTGTCGGCGCGTTCGCGGCGTGCATGGCGGGACTGAAGGCGGTGCGCGGGGACCGCATCATCGGCCAGCGGCTCGCCGGCGGCCGTCCCGTGCTCGGCATCTGCGTCGGCATGCAGATCCTCTTCGACAAGGGTGTGGAATTCGGGGTCGAGACCGACGGCTGCGGCGAATGGCCCGGCACCGTCGAACGCCTCGATGCGCCGGTATTGCCGCACATGGGGTGGAACACCGTCGACGCCCCCGACAACAGCGTGCTGTTCGCGGGCATGGACCCCGACACCCGGTTCTACTTCGTGCACTCCTACGCCGCGCAGACGTGGGAGCTGCCGCCGTCGGAGCTCATCGCTCCGCCCGCACTGACCTGGGCCGAGCACGGCGTGCGGTTCCTCGCCGCGGTCGAGAACGGCCCGCTGTCGGCGACGCAGTTCCATCCCGAGAAGTCCGGTGACGCCGGGGCCGAACTGCTGCGCAACTGGGTCGGCAGTTTGTGAACCGCGGCGCGGGCGACGACCCGGCCCGGCCGGGCTTCTCACTCGGCCGGCTGGCCCTGACCGCGATGGGTGCCGCCACGGGCGTGCTCCTGCTCGCCACCGTCGTGATCGTGGTGCTGCAACCGGGGCCCGTCGTCGCGTTGATCGTCGCCCTCGCCGGCGTGGCCGGCGCGATCGGCGCGATGGGCGTCGTCTCGACACGGATGACGCGCCGCGCCTTCGGCCGCGACGGTAACGATGTGCCGCGCCGCGACGGTAACGATGTGCCGCGCCGCGACGGGGACGATGTGCCGCGCCGCGACGGGGACGATGTGCCGCGCCGCGACGGTAACGATGTGCCGCGCCGCGACGGTAACGATGTGCCGCGCCGCGACGGTAACGATGTGCCGCGCCGCGACGGGGACGTTTGACCGTCGGGGCCGGTGCTCGGCGGCCGCCGCGACCCGCTAGCATGGGCGCAGTGAGCCTGGTCCTTTTGCCTGCAGTCGATGTCGCCAACGGTGAAGCAGTTCGCCTCGTCCAGGGAGAGGCGGGCAGCGAGACCAGCTACGGCTCTCCGCGCGATGCCGCCCTCGAATGGCAGAACGCCGGCGCCGAATGGGTGCACCTCGTCGATCTCGACGCCGCCTTCGGGCGTGGCTCCAACCGCGAGCTCCTCGCCGACGTCGTCGGCGAGCTCGATGTGAAGGTCGAACTGTCGGGCGGTATCCGCGACGACGAGTCCCTCGAAGCGGCGCTGGCCACCGGGTGCGCCCGTGTCAACCTCGGCACCGCCGCCATCGAGGATCCCGACTGGTGCGCCCGCGCCATCGCCGAGTACGGCGACCGCATTGCCGTCGGACTCGACGTCAAGCTCATCGACGGACAGTGGCGTCTGCGCGGCCGCGGCTGGGTCTCCGACGGCGGCGACCTGTGGGAGGTCCTCGCGCGGCTCGACCGCGACGGTTGTAGCCGGTACGTCGTCACCGACGTCACCAAGGACGGCACCCTCACCGGCCCCAACCTCGATCTGCTCGCCCAGGTCTGCGCCGCCACCGACGCTCCCGTCGTCGCCTCCGGCGGCGTGTCCGCCCTCGACGACCTGCGGGCGATCGCCGGTCTCGTCGACCGGGGCGTCGAGGGTGCCATCGTCGGCAAGGCGCTGTACGCCGGTCGGTTCACGCTCACCGAGGCACTCGACGCGGTCTCGCGCTGATCCGATGACCACGCCCGCCGACCTGTCCAGCCTGCTCGCCGTCGCCGGCGAGGTGCTCGACGTCGCGTCGGAACGTTTCGTCGCCGGTCGCGGGGCGCCGCGCTCGGTGGACAAGGGCCCCAACGACTTCGCCACCGACCTCGACCTCGAGCTCGAACGGAGCATCTCCTCCGAACTCGAGCGGCGCACCGGCATCTCCGTGCACGGTGAGGAGTTCGGCGGTCCCGAAGCCGATTCGGGCACGGTATGGCTGCTCGACCCCATCGACGGCACCGTCAACTACTCGGCCGGGCTCCCCACGGCGGGGATCCTGCTCGCGCTCGTCCGGGACGGCGACCCGGTCCTCGGACTGACCTGGTTGCCGTTCGTCGGAGACCGGTTCGCGGCCACCGCCGGCGGGCCGCTGCTGCGCAACGGCCGTCCCCAGCCGCCGCTGCAGCCGGCGGCTCTCGGGGAGGTGATGGTCGGTGTGGGCAGCTTCGACATCGACAGCCGCGGGCGCATCCCGGGCCGACGCCGTCTCGATGTCATCACCGAGCTCAGCCGCCGGGTCTCCCGCCTGCGCATGCACGGTTCGACCGGAGTGGACCTGGCGTACACGGCGGCCGGCGTGCTCGGCGCGGCCGTCGTCTTCGGGCACCACCCGTGGGACAACGCCGCCGGTGTCGCTCTGGTCCGGGCAGCCGGTGGCCGCGCCACCGACTTCGCCGGCGAGCCCTGGCGCATCGGATCCGGTTCGGTGGTCGCCGGAGCGCCGGGTGTGCACGAGGAGATACTCGACATCGTGGGATCGCTCGCCGGTCCCGTCCCCGAGGAGGACCGAATTACATGACCCTGGCAGTGCGGGTGATCCCGTGTCTGGACGTCGACGCCGGCCGCGTCGTCAAGGGGGTGAACTTCGAGAACCTGCGCGACGCCGGTGATCCCGTCGAGCTCGCCGCTGCGTACGACCTGCAGGGCGCGGACGAGTTGACCTTCCTCGACGTCACCGCGTCCAGCGGCGATCGCGGCACCATGCTCGACGTGGTCAGCCGCACGGCCGAACAGGTGTTCATCCCGTTGACGGTGGGCGGCGGTGTGCGCACCGTCGAGGACGTGGATCGGCTGCTGCGGGCCGGCGCGGACAAGGTCAGCATCAACACCGCTGCCATCGCCCGCCCCGAGGTGCTGCGCGAGATGTCCGAGCGGTTCGGCTCGCAGTGCATCGTGCTGTCCGTCGACGCCCGCACCGTGCCCGACGGCGAGGACGACACCCCGTCGGGCTGGGAGGTCACCACGCACGGCGGTCGTCGGGGCACCGGCATCGACGCCGTCGAATGGGCCCGCCGCGGCGCGGAACTCGGGGTGGGGGAGATCCTGCTGAACTCGATGGACGCCGACGGCACCAAGTCCGGATTCGACCTGCCGATGATCCAGGCGGTGCGCGCCGCGGTCCACGTGCCGGTGATCGCCAGCGGCGGCGCCGGAGCGGTGGAGCACTTCGCGCCGGCCGTGCACGCCGGCGCCGACGCGGTGCTCGCGGCCAGCGTGTTCCATTTCGGGGAGCTCACCATCCCGCAGGTGAAGGCGGCGATGCGCGCAGAGGGGATCGAGGTGCGATGAACAGGCTGGATCCGGCGATCGCGGCGCGGCTCAAGCGCAACGAGGCGGGGCTGTTCGCCGCCGTCGCGCAGGAACGCGCCACCGGCGAGGTGCTGATGATGGCCTGGATGGACGACGAGGCGCTCGCGCGGACCCTCGAGACCCGCACGGCGACGTACTTCTCGCGTTCACGCGGACAGTACTGGGTCAAGGGCGAGACCTCCGGCCACACCCAGCACGTGCACGAGGTGCGGCTCGACTGCGACGGCGACACGGTGTTGCTCGTCGTCGACCAGGTCGGGGCCGCGTGCCACACCGGCACCCACACGTGCTTCGACGCGGACGTCCTGCTCGCCGCCGAATAGGCGCCTCCGGCGCCGGTGTGTCCTTTGGGCTGCTCCAGCAGCCCAAAGGACACACCGGCCGCGGAGCGGCCGTCAGATGACGATCGGCGCGCCGGTGAGCAGGCTCCACAGGCCGAGTCCGAGGAACACGACGGTGCCGATGGCCGACCGGATCGGATCCCCCGTGAGGAAGCCTTCCGCGGCCCAGCCGACGAACTCGGTGAACAGTTCCGACGATCCCGTGCTGATCCTTCCGAGAGGTGATGCATGACGAGGACGGTGTCCGAGGGGAAATCGACCGACCGGATTGTTTCGTTACGCCTCGTCGACCGGCGGTGCGGCACAATGCACCCATGCCTCTCATCCAGATCAGCCAGACCCCCGGTCTCACCGTCGAGCAGAAGCGCGCCACCATCGAGGCGGTGACCAAGGCCTACGCGGAGGCGACGGGCAAGGATGCGAAGTCGGTGTGGGTGACCATCACCGAGGTGCCGCGGGAGCAGTGGGGAGTCGGAGGTGTCCCGCTCGGGTAGAGCGCACCGCCCGCGACGCGCGCCGGCCGACGGTCCCGGCCGGCGGATCCTGGCAGGATCGCCGTATGGAGTCCGCGAACCTGACCCGAGCCGAAACCGCCGAGCGTTCCCGGGCCGTGTCGGTCCGCAGCTACCACGTCGAGCTCGACCTGCGCGGCGCCCCGGACGCCGGGAACCCCGGCTTCACGACCACGACGACGGTCGAGTTCTCCGCGACTGCGGACGCGACGTGGCTCGACTTCCTCGGCCCCGCCGTGGAGTCGGTCGTGCTCAACGGCGCCGCGGTGCCCGTCCGGTACGACGGCGCGCGCATCGGGCTGAGCGGCCTGCGCGCGCACAACGTCGTCACCGTCGTCGCCACCGCAAGCTACAGCAGGTCCGGCGAGGGTCTGCACCGGTACCTCGATCCCGCCGACGGCCGGACCTACCTGTACACGCAGTACGAACCCGCGGACGCGCGACGCGTGTTCGCGTGCTTCGAACAGCCGGACATGAAGGCGCCGTTCACCTTCGTCGTGTCCGCCCCGGCGGGCTGGCAGGTGCTGTCCAATCAGCATGTCGCCGAACGAGAGTCGCTCGGCGACGCCCAGACGGTGAAGTTCGCGCCGACACTGCCGATCTCCACCTACATCACCGCCGTCGTGGCGGGACCGTACCACCGCGCCGAATCCTCTTGGGGCCGGGACGAACTCGCCGTTCCCCTGGCCGTGTTGTGCCGCGCCTCGCTGGCGCAGTACCTCGACGCCGACGCGGTCTTCGCGGTGACCCGGCAGGGGATGGACTTCTACGCCGACCATTTCGGCTATCCCTACCCGTTCGGCAAGTACGACCAGGTGTTCGTGCCCGAGTACAACCTGGGTGCGATGGAGAATCCGGGGTGCGTCACCTTCACCGAGGCGTACGTGTTCCGCGGCGCCGCCACCACCGCGCAGTACCAGGCCCGCGCGAACACGATCCTGCACGAGATGGCCCACATGTGGTTCGGCGACCTCGTCACCATGACGTGGTGGGACGACCTGTGGCTCAAGGAGTCCTTCGCCGACTACATGGGCGCGCTGGTCAGCGCCGAGGCCACCGAGTTCACCGACGCGTGGGTCGCCTTCGCGAACCGGCGCAAGGCATGGGCCTACCTGCAGGACCAGTTGCCGACGACCCACCCGATCGTCGCCGACATCGGCGACCTCGAGGCCGCCAAACTCAACTTCGACGGCATCACGTATGCGAAGGGCGCGAGCGTCCTCAAGCAGCTCGTCGCCTTCGTCGGGCGGGACGCCTTCTTCGAGGGCGCGCGGCGCTACTTCCGCAGGCACGCCTTCGGGAACACCACTCTCGCGGATCTGCTCGCCGAGCTGTCGGCGACGTCGGGGCGGGACCTGTCGGGCTGGGCGCGCGCCTGGTTGCAGACCAGCGGTGTGTCGACCCTGACGCTCGAGGACGCGGGGGAGGGGCGGTCCGCGATCGTCCAGCGGCCGGCGCGACCCCACCGGCTGGCCGTCGGGCACTACGACTTCGACGAGCACGGCGACCTGGTCTGCCGGCGCCGCGTCGAGGTCGACCTCGAGGCCGAACGCACCCCGATCGAGTGCGCGCCCGCGCCGCTGATCCTGCTCAACGACGCCGACCTGACCTACGCCAAGGTCCGGCTCGATCCACGCTCGCTCGAGACGGTGGAGCATTCGCTCGACCGCGTCGCCGACCCGCTGGCGCGGGGATTGATCTGGTCGGCGCTGTGGAACGCCACCCGTGACGGGGAGCTGAGCGCGGCGCGGTACCTGGCCGCGGTCCGCAGGTTCGCGGTGTCCGAATCGAATCCGGCCCTGCTGACCGCGCTGACGGCGAACGCGTCCTATGCGATCGAGCACTACCTACCGATGACGAGCCGGCCCGAGCAGCGCCGCCTCTGGCTGGAAGCGGCCTGGACGGCGACGTTCACCGCCGAGCCGGGGTCGGACGGGCAACTCGCCTGGGCCCGCGCGGTCGCGACGGCCGCCACCGTCGACGACACCCGCGCCGCGGAGCTACGGGCGATGCTCGACGGGACCGGGAAGGCACCGCAGGGGCTGCGGTCGGATCCGGATCTGCGCTGGCAGCTGTGGACCGCCCTGGCGGCCACCGGGCACGCGGAACCCGCCGATCTCGACGGGGAACTCGCCCGCGACGACACCGGTTCCGGACGGACCGCTCGGCTGCGCGCCCTGGCCGCGCGACCACTCGCCGCGGTCAAGGAACAGGCGTGGACCGCGATCCTCACCGACACGGCGCTGTCGAACGAGCACCTCGACGCGACCATCGCCGGGTTCCGGGCCGGGGCGCACCGGGAACTGATCGCCCCGTTCGACGACGACTACTTCGCCGCGATCCGCACGGTGTGGTCCGAGCGCAGTATCGAGATGGCGCGCCGGATCGTCGTCGGGTTGTTCCCGGCCGGGGACACCCTCGAGCCGAGCGACCGGTGGCTCGACGCGCACGCCGACGCCCCGGCGGCATTGCGGCGCCTGGTGGTCGAGCAGCGCGACCACCTGGCCCGCGACCTGCGGGCCCAGGCGCTCGGCTGAGCGGAGGTCCCGCCGGACGGGCGGTCGTCGGAGTCAGGCCTTGCCGGTCCCGGCGGCGATGCCCCGGTCGAGCTGCCCGAGCAGTGCGGTGCCGAGCTCGGTGAGCGCGGCGACCTGTTCGTCGTCGAGGCCCCGGAACACCAGGGCCTGGACGGTCGCGACGTGACCGGGCGCCGCTTCGACGAGCTTGGTCATGCCGGCGTCGGTGAGCACCGCGTACGAGCCGCGCGTGCCGGGCACGCTCTGCCGGCGCACCCACCCGGCGTTCTCCAGCTTGGTCACCACGTGGGACAGCCGCGAGAGCGACGCGTTGGACAGCTGCGCCAGCTCGGACAGGCGCAGCCGCCGGCCGGGCGCCTCGGACAGCTCGGCGAGGACCGAGTAGTCGAAGTGGGTGAGCGCCGAGTCCCGCTGCAGCTGCGTGTCGAGCGCGGCCGGCAACCGGGTGATCAGTGCCACCAGTTTCCGCCAGGCCCGCTGCTGGGATGCGGTCAGCCACTCGGTGTCGTCGATCTGCGCGGAGCCCACTGGTGCACCGTCCTTTCTCGATCGTCCACCCTATCGGGACCGCCGGTGCGGGAGGCCGGCGTCCCGTCGGAGCCGATGGTCAGGGGCGCTGTCCCATGCCGGTGGCGACCTCGTGCAGTCGGCCGCCCATGCTGTCCGCCGTCAGGGGCGGCGTCGGCAGTCCCGCGCCGTCGCGGAGTCCGGTCAGGAACTCCTCGAGAGTGGCCCGGGGCGAGAACCGGGGGATCCACTCGAGATCCGTGCGGGCGCGAGTGCAGTCCATGAGCGGCAGCCGCAGCACCGTGTCGAGCAGCCCGGGGGAGGCGGGGGCGAGCCGGGCGTGCCAGGCGACGGCGACGGCCGCGTGCAGCGCCGCGGCCGGGACGGGCACCGTGCGGGCCCCGAGGATCTCGGCGAGGACTTCGGTGTCGACCGGGGGCTCGGCGGCGAGATTGAAGGCGCCCCGCACCGGTCGCAGCACGGCCCGCACGTACGCGTCGGCGGCGTCCTCGGTGTGCAGTACCTGCATCCGCAGCCCGGCGGTGCGAGGGACGACGGGCAGGGCGCGGACGAGGCGTCCGGGGACGAACGGTCCGGCGAACAGTCGGCGCTGGGCGGTGGCGGACTCGCGCTTGAAGATGAACCCGGGCCGCATCCGGACCACCCGGAGGTCGGGGTGCCGCAGTTCGAACGCGTCGAGCCAGCGTTCGAGGTACGCCTTCTCCCGCGGGTATGCGGCGCCGGGCCAGCCGTGGGTGGGCTAGCGCTCGTCGATCCGTTCGTGCTGGGGTCCCGGCGAGTAGGCGCCGACCGACGAGGCGTGCACCACGGCGGGGACGCCCGCCGCGGCGGCGGTCTCGAACACCCGGATCGATCCGAGAACATTGTTGCGCCAGGTGACCTCGGGTTTGTGGGTGGGCTGGAAGAGCCAGGCCAGGTGAACGACCGCGTCGGCACCCCGCAGCAGCTCGTGCAGGTCGTCGCGGGCGACGTCGGCGACGACGAAGTCGGTCTTGGGGCAGCGCCAGTCGGTGGGGCGGCGGGCGATGCCGATCACCGATCCGATGGTCTCCCGGGCGGCGAGTGCCGCCGTGACGCTGGTGCCCACGTTTCCGGTCGCGCCCGTGACGACCACTTTCGGGCCCTGTGTTCCGGTCATGGGCGGGGGATACCCGCCCCGTCGCCGATCCATCCCCGCCGGGACGTTCCGGAGGCCCCGGCGCGGCCTCGGGTAGTATTGTTGAAGCTTCAACATTAGGAGTTCGTGTGAGTCTCATGCCCGCCCTGTTCCTCAGTCACGGTGCGCCGCCCCTGGTCGACAGCGCGACGTGGGTGGCGCAGCTGCAGCGCTGGGCCGCCGACCTGCCGACCCCCACCGCGATCCTCGTGGTCTCCGCGCACTGGGAGTCCGCGCCGCTGACGATCGGTGCCACCACCACCGGTACCCCGCTCGTGTACGACTTCGGCGGGTTCCCCCGCCGCTTCTACGAGGTCACCTACCCGGCGCCCGGTGCCCCCGACCTCGCCCGCACGGTGGCCGCGCTCATGCCCGACGGCGAACCCGTCGTGCAGCAGCCGCACCGCGGTCTCGACCACGGCGCGTACGTGCCGCTCACCGTCATGTACCCGGACGCGGACATCCCGGTCCTGCAGATCTCCCTGCCCACCCTCGAGCCGGCGCGGCTGCTCGCGCTCGGCGCGCGGCTGCGGCCCCTCCGGGAGCAGGGTGTGCTCGTCGTCGGCTCCGGCTTCACCACCCACGGTCTGCCGTTCCTGCGCGACCCGCGTCCCGAGGCCGCCGCGCCTGGCTGGTCCGCCGAGTTCGACGCATGGGCCGCCGAGCGGCTCGCCGCCGGCGACGTCGACGGTCTGCTCGACTTCCGCACCCGGGCGCCCGGCATGCCGTACGCCCACCCGACGATCGAGCACTTCGCCCCGCTGTTCGTCACCCTCGGCGCGTCGAGCGACCCGGAGCGGGCGCCCCGGCAGGTGATCGACGGGTTCTGGATGGGATTGGCGAAGCGCTCCGTCCAGGTGGACTGACCGTCAGTCCCGGGCCGCGCGCCGCGCCCGCAGCGCCGCGAGGGCGCGGTCCGCGTGCACGTCGGGGCGCACCTCGCTGGCGATCACCTCGAGCACGGTGCGGTCGGTGTCCAGCACGAACGTGGTCCGCTTGACCGGCGACAGCCGGGCGAGCAGCCCCCGGCGCACCCCGAACCGGGCCGCCACCTCGCCGTCCGGGTCGGACAGCAGCGGAAAGTCGAACGACTGGCGTGTCGACCATGCGCCCAGCCGGTCCACCGGGTCGGTGCTGATACCGACCCGGGTCGCGCCGACGGCCGCGAACTCGGCCGCCAGATCCCGGAAGTGGCACGCCTCCGCCGTGCACACGGGGGTGAACGCGGCCGGGTAGAAGAACAGCACCACCGGCCCGTCCGCCAGCAGCGCGGACAGGGTCCGCGGACGCCCGTCCTGGTCGTTCGCCGTGAAGTCGGGGGCGGTATCACCGGCTCTCATGTCCGGTGACGCTACCGCGACCGCGCTCGTCGCGGCAGGCCCTGGGATGATGGGCGCCATGTCCGGCGAGCCCACCACCATCCCCGCAGCGGCGCCCGACCCCACCGAGGGCGGTCGACCCGACTCCACCACCACCCGCGAGCAGTTCCGGCTCCTCGCCGCCGAGCACCGGGTCGTCCCCGTGACCCGCAAGGTCCTCGCCGACGCGGAGACTCCCTTGTCGGCGTACCGCAAGCTCGCCGCCGACCGGCCCGGCACCTTCCTGCTCGAATCCGCCGAGAACGGCCGGTCCTGGTCCCGGTGGTCGTTCATCGGCGCAGGCAGCCCCGCCGCGCTCACCGTGGTCGACGGCGAGGCCACCTGGTACGGGCACGTGCCCGCCGGGGCCCCCACCGGCGGCAACCCCCTCGACGTGCTGCGGCAGACGTTGCAGCTGCTGCACACCGAGCGGCTGCACGGCCTGCCCCCGCTCACCGGCGGCATGGTCGGCTACCTCGGCTACGACGTCGTGCGCCGGATCGAACGGCTGCCCGAACACGCTGTCGACGACCTGCACATCCCGGAGACGGTGATGATGCTCGCCACCGACCTCGCCGCCGTCGACCACCACGAGGGCGCGATCACCCTCATCGCCAACGCCGTCAACTGGGACGGTTCCGACGAGCGCGTCGACGAGGCGTACGACGACGCCGTCGCCCGGCTGGACCGGATGACCGCGGCGCTGGCCGCGCCGGCCCCGTCGACCGTCTCGACCTTCGACCGCCCCGCCCCCGACTACCGGCGCCAGCGCACCACCGACGGCTTCGGCGCCGACGTGCGCCGGCTCATCGGCGAGATCGAGGCCGGCGAGGCGTTCCAGGTGGTGCTGTCCCAGCGCTTCGAGATCGACTGCCCCGCGGCGCCGATCGACGTCTACCGGATGCTGCGGGCCTCGAACCCGAGCCCGTACATGTTCCTCATGCACGTTCCCGACGGCGACGGCGGCACCGCGTTCTCCATCGTCGGCTCGAGCCCGGAGGCGCTGGTGACCGTCGCCGACGGCGTCGCCACCACGCATCCCATCGCCGGCACCCGCTGGCGCGGCACCAGCGAGGAGGAGGACATCCTGCTCGAGAAGGACCTGCTCGCCGACGAGAAGGAGAACGCCGAGCACCTCATGCTCGTCGACCTCGGCCGCAACGACCTGGGCCGGGTGTGCGAACCCGGCACGGTCAAGGTGCACGACTACCGGCACATCGAGCGTTACAGCCACGTCATGCACCTCGTCTCGACTGTGACCGGCCGCCTCGCCGAAGGCCGGCATGCCCTCGACGCGGTCACCGCGTGCTTTCCCGCCGGGACCCTGTCCGGTGCCCCCAAGGTGCGGGCGATGGAACTGATCGACGAGCTCGAACCGACCCGGCGCGGCATCTACGGCGGCATAGTCGGCTACCTCGATTTCGCCGGTGACGCCGACACCGCCATCGCGATCCGTTCCGCTCTGGTCAAGGACGGCGTCGCCTACGTGCAGGCCGGTGCCGGCGTCGTGGCCGACTCCGACCCGGTCTACGAGGACACCGAAGCGCGCAACAAGGCCATGGCGGTGCTCTCCGCCGTCGCCGCCGCCGGCACCCTCACCCCGTACGACGGGGACCGGTCGTGAGTGCTCGCGACGCCACCGGGCGGCGCCGCGGCGCGACCGCCGCGCTGCTCGCGACCGCCGCCGCCGCGCTGTGGGGTGCGAGCCGCCTGACCTGGGTGACCGTCACCTCCTCCGACGGCCTCGGTGAGGACCGGGTCACCGGGCTCGTCGGGGGGACGTGGGCGGCTGCGCTGACCCCGCTCGCCCTGGCGCTGCTGGCCGCGGTCGCGGCGTCCTTCGCGGTGCGCGGGTGGGCACTGCGGGTGCTGGCGGTGCTCGTCGCGGTCGTCGCGGTCGCTGCCGCCGTTCCGGCGGTGGGCCTGCTCACCGGGAGCGCCGACGACGCGACCGCGGCGCGCATCGCCGAGTTGCCCGCACGCGCCGAGGTCACCTCCCTCACCGTCGCCACCGCCCCGGCGCTGCTCGCCCTGGCCGGTGCCGTCGCCGCGCTGGCCGCCGCGGTGCAGCTGTGGCGCACCCCGCGGGCCCGGGCGGGGCTGTCGTCCCGCTACGACAGCCCCGCCGCCCGCCGGGAGGCCACGGTCCGCCGGGACACCGCCGACGAGCCGGTCACCGAACGCACGCTGTGGGACGCGCTCGACGCGGGGGAGGACCCCACGGTCGACGCCGCCGACGACCGGTCCGCCGATCGAGGCGGGGAGGGCGGCACCGACGATTCGGGGACCCGCCGCACGGGTCGGTGAGGGCGCGCACTACCCTTCAAGAAACTCCGATGAGCTTTCTCACATCGGATTGACAGGGGCGAAAGGACTTCGAGCCACGATGACAGTTCTCGACTCGATACTCGAAGGGGTGCGCGCCGACGTCGCCGCCCGGGAAGCGGTCCTCGACTTCGCTGCGGTCAAGGCCGCGGCCGCCGCCGCGCCCCCGTCCCTCGACGCCAAGGCCGCGTTGCTCGAGCCGGGAATCGCCGTGATCGCCGAGGTCAAGCGGGCGAGCCCGTCGAAGGGTGCGCTCGCCGACATCTCCGATCCCGCCGAACTCGCCAAGGCCTACGAGGCCGGCGGTGCCCGCGCGATCAGCGTGCTCACCGAGCAGCGCCGGTTCCAGGGCAGCCTCGAGGACCTCGACGCCGTGCGGCGCGCGGTGCGGATCCCGGTGCTGCGCAAGGACTTCATCGTGGGGCCGTACCAGATCCACGAGGCGCGTGCCCACGGCGCAGACATCGTGCTGCTCATCGTCGCCGCCCTCGAACAACCCGTGCTGACCTCGCTCGTCGACCGTGTCGAATCCCTCGGGATGACGGCGCTCGTGGAGGTGCACACCGAGGAGGAGGCCGACCGGGCCCTCGAGGCCGGCGCCACGGTCATCGGAGTCAACGCCCGCGATCTCAAGACTCTCGAGGTCGACAAGAGCACATTCGCCCGGATCGCGCCGGGGTTGCCGACCGAGGTCGTCAAGATCGCCGAGTCCGGGGTGCGCGGTCCCTCCGATCTGCTCACCTACGCCGGCGCGGGCGCCGACGCGGTGCTCGTCGGTGAGGGTCTGGTGACCAGCGGCGACCCGCGCCACGCGGTTGCCGAACTGGTCACCGCCGGCACCCATCCGTCCTGCCCGAAGCCCGCGCGCTGAGCGCAGTCCGGTGCACCGCCGACGGCCCGGACCCGGCGACGAGGCGGGGGCGACGTTGGGGCAGACTGGACGGGTGAGCACAGACGATCCCGTACTTTCCGCCAAGGGCCGCGGTCTGCCCCGCATGAGCGCCGCAGTGGCCGAGCACAGCGCGCACGAACCCGACCCCGGCGGCCACTTCGGGGTCTTCGGCGGGCGGTTCGTCCCCGAGGCGCTGATGGCGGTCATCGAGGAGGTCACCGCCGAATACGACAAGGCGCGGGTCGACAACGGGTTCCTCGACGAACTCGATCGGTTGCAGCGCGACTACACGGGCCGGCCGTCCCCGGTGTACGAGGCCAAGCGGCTGAGCGACCACGCCGGCGGCGCCCGGATCCTGCTCAAGCGCGAGGATCTCAACCACACCGGCTCACACAAGATCAACAACGTGCTCGGCCAGGCCCTGCTCGCCAAACGGATGGGCAAGAGCCGGGTCATCGCGGAGACCGGCGCCGGGCAGCACGGTGTCGCCACCGCCACCGCCTGCGCGCTGCTCGGCCTCGACTGTGTCGTCTACATGGGCGAGGTCGACACCGAACGGCAGGCCCTCAACGTCGCCCGGATGCGCCTGCTCGGCGCCGAGGTCGTCGCCGCCACCAGCGGCTCGCGCACCCTCAAGGACGCGATCAACGAGGCGATGCGCGACTGGGTCACCAACGCCCACAACACGTACTACTGCTTCGGCACCGCCGCCGGCCCGCACCCGTTCCCGATGATGGTGCGCGACTTCCAGCGGATCATCGGCCTGGAGGCGCGCGCGCAGGTGCAGGCGCTCACCGGACGGTTGCCCGATGCCGTCACCGCCTGCGTCGGCGGCGGGTCCAACGCCATCGGCATCTTCCATGCCTTCCTCGACGACCCCGGCGTCCGCCTGGTCGGCTTCGAGGCCGGCGGCGACGGCGTGGAAACCGGGCGGCACGCCGCCACCATCACCGGCGGCACGCCCGGCGCGCTGCACGGCGCCTACTCCTACCTGCTGCAGGACGAGGACGGGCAGACCGTCGAGTCCCATTCGATCTCCGCCGGCCTGGACTACCCCGGCGTCGGACCCGAGCACTCCTACCTCAAGGACATCGGCCGCGCCGACTACCGGCCCGTCACCGACACCGAGGCCATGGACGCGTTCTCGCTGCTCTCGCGCACCGAGGGCATCATCCCCGCCATCGAGTCGGCGCACGCCGTCGCCGGGGCCCTGGAACTGGGTCGCGAACTCGGCCCCGGCGCGGTCGTGCTGGTCAATCTGTCCGGCCGCGGCGACAAGGACGTCGACACCGCCGCGCGGTGGTTCGGGCTCCTTCCCGCCGACCCGGCCACCCCCGACACGACGGAAGGATCCGCGCAGTGAGCGCCCAGCAGCCGCAGTCCCGCCTCGGCGAGGTCTTCGCCCGATGCAAGGCCGAGAACCGGGCCGCGCTCGTCGGCTATCTCCCCGCCGGGTACCCCGACCTGCCGCGCTCGATCGAGGCGTTCGAAACGCTCGTGCAGGCCGGGTGCGACATCGTCGAGGTCGGCATCCCCTACAGCGACCCGGTGATGGACGGCCCCACCATCCAGGCCGCCGCCGACGGGGCACTCACGGCGGGTTTCCGGGTGCGGGACGTGTTCCGCGTCGTCGAGGCCGTCGCCGCCGCCGGGGGCCACGCCGTCGTGATGACCTACTGGAACATCGTCCTCAAGTACGGGATCGACGAGTTCGCCCGCGACCTCGCCGCCGCCGGAGGACTGGGCATCATTACCCCGGACCTCATTCCCGACGAGGCCGAGCGGTGGATGGCGGCGGCGGACCGGCACGGGCTCGACCGCATCTTCCTCGTCGCCCCGTCCTCGACCGCCGAGCGTCTCGCCACGACCGTCGACTCCTGCCGCGGATTCGTCTACGCCACCTCCACGATGGGCGTGACCGGCGCCCGCGACGCCGTCTCGGACATGGCGCCCGAACTCGTCGCCCGCGTGCGCGAGCACTCGCAGATTCCCGTGGGTGTCGGCCTGGGCGTGCGGTCGCGGGACCAGGCCGCCCAGATCGCCGCCTACGCCGACGCGGTGATCGTCGGCTCTGCGCTGGTGGCCGCCGTGGCGCAGGGCGCCGACGCGTTGCGCGCGCTCACCACGGAACTCGCGGAGGGCGTGCGCTCGGCTAGCGTGGCCACGTGACCTCCACCGCCGTCCCCGCCGCCACCGTCCTGGCGTATCTGCCCAGTCCGCCGCAGGGGGTGTGGTACCTCGGGCCGATCGCGCTGCGGGCCTACGCCCTGTGCATCATCGTCGGGATCGTCGTCGCGATCTTCTGGGGCGACCGCCGCTGGGTCGCCCGCGGCGGCGAACCGGGCACCGTGCTCGACGTCGCGGTGTGGGCGGTGCCGTTCGGTCTGATCGGTGGCCGCCTTTACCACGTCGCCACCGACTGGCAGAAGTACTTCGGTGCGGGCGCCGACCCGGTCGACGCGCTGAAGATCTGGCAGGGCGGGCTGGGCATCTGGGGGGCGGTCGCCCTCGGCGGGGTGGGCGCCTGGATCGGGTGCCGTCGCCGCGGCGTCCCCCTGCCCGCCTTCGGTGACGCGCTGGCCCCGGCGATCCTGCTGGCCCAGGCCATCGGCCGGCTCGGCAACTGGTTCAACCAGGAACTCTACGGTCGTGAGACGACCGTGCCGTGGGGCCTCGAGATCTACGAACGCCGCAACGACGCAGGACAGACGAGCCCGGACCTCATCGACGGAATCTCCACCGGGCAGGTCGCGGCGGTGGTGCACCCGACGTTCCTGTACGAGCTGGTGTGGAATCTGCTCGTCGTGCTGCTGCTCGTATTCGTCGACCGGCGATTCCGCATCGGACACGGCCGACTGTTCGCTCTCTACGTGGCCGGATACAGCGCGGGCCGCTTCTTCGTCGAACTCATGCGGTCCGATCCGGCCACCGAGATCGCCGGGATCCGGATCAATTCCTTCACGTCCGCCATCGTGTTCGTCCTCGCCGTCGCCTACGTCGTCGTCGCGCGCAAGGGCCGGGAAGCGCCGGAGGAACTGAAATCCCGCCGTCCGGGTGGCGCAGACGAGGCCGCCGCGGCCGGTGGCGCAACCGGGACCGACGACGCGCACCGCGACGGCGTGTCCGGGTCGGTGGTGCCGGCCGAGCCCGGCGGTAAGGTCGAGTCAGGTACGCGCAGCGAGAACGAAGGGGACAAGTCGTGACCACATCCGACCCGGGATCCCCGGGTCCCACATCCGACGCGGGGTCCCCGGGTCCCACATCCGACGCGGGGTCCCCGGAGCCCACATCCGACGCGGGGTCCCCGGAGCCCACGGGCCCGGATCTGCGGAAGAAGGACAAGACCTCCACGGGGCCGGACCTGCGCAAACAGGCCGACGCCGAGGAGACGTCCGAAGCCGGCGCGAGCGCCGCACCACGCGACGGCGAGCCGGCCTCCACCGAGGAACTGCCCGCGTTCGGTGGCACCGCCGACTACGATCCGACCGCCCAGGCGTCGCTGTCCGTTCCGCCGCCCACCACCGAGTCGACCGCGCCCACCTGGGGTACGGCGGGACCGGGCTGGAACACCTATGCGGGCATGGGCAACGGTCCGGGCTGGGGCACCACGCCGAGCTATCCGCCGCCGTCGAGCGAAGGGCAGTACGGCACCGCGCACGAGTCCGAGGCACAGACCGGCGGCCGGTACGGCGGCACCGGACCCGTCTACGGCACACCCGACCCGCAGTTCCAGGGCGCGCCGCAGTACCCGCCGGCCTCCGCACCGGGCTACGGATCCTCCGGTTACGGGCCCACCGGTTACGGTGCCTACGGCGATCCCTCCGCCCCGTACGGGCGGGATCCGGCGACCGGCGAACCGTACTCCGACAAGTCGAAGACCACTGCGGGTCTGCTGCAACTGCTGCTGCCCTTCGTCGGGATCTGCGGCGTCGGACGGCTCTACCTCGGGAGCACCGCCGTCGGCCTCATCCAGCTGCTGGGGCTGTGGATCGGCGGCCTGCTGGCGATCGTCCTGATCGGTTTCGTGATCATGCCGGTGATCTGGGTGTGGTCCGTCATCGACGGGATCATGATGCTCACCGGCAGCGTCCGCGACTCCGACGGCCGCCCGCTGCGGCCCTGACCCACCCGCCCGGCGGCCGGTCGCGCACCTCGCGCGGCCGGCCGTCGCGCGCGTAGACTGACCGCCACCGGGACCGATCCCCGGTTCGACCGTCGGGCGGACCTGGTCCGGCCACCCACACCGCACAGCGCACGCCCGTCGTGGCGACCCCGTCGGGGCCGCTCATCCGACGACGCGTGACGTCGCCCCACACCGGCGACGTGGAGGTGGACCGGTGCGGCATTCCGGGATGCCCGAGGCCCGCGGACTCTACGACCCCGCCCGCGAATCGGATTCCTGTGGCGTGGGCGCGGTCGTCGACCTGCGCGGCCGCAGCACACACCGGACCGTCACCGACCGACGCGCTCACCGCGCTGCGCAACCTCGGCCACCGCGGCGCCAGCGGCCGGGAACCCGCCAGCGGGGACGGCGCCGGTATCACCCTGGCCCTCCCCACCGCCCTCTTCGATGCCGTCGCCGGCGTCGAGCTGCCGCCGCCCGGGTGCTACGCCACCGGCCTGTGCTTTCTCCCCCGCGACCCACGCGCCCGGGCAGCGGCCCGCGAACGGATCCACACGCTCGCCGCCGAGGAGGACCTCGAGATCCTCGGCTGGCGCGAGGTTCCCGTCGACCCGGCCGGCCTCGGGCGCACCGCCGAGGCCTGCCGCCCCCACGTCAGCCAGCTGTTCGTCGCCGCCGCAGGCGCGGACGGTGCCCGCCCCGCGGGCCTGGACCTCGACCGGCGGGTGTATCCGCTGCGGCGCCGCGCCGAGCACACCGGCGACGTCTACTTTCCGTCGCTGTCCGCCCGCACCGTCGTCTACAAGGGCATGCTCACCGCACAGCAACTGCCGGGGTTCTACCCCGACCTGCGGGACCGGCGTTGCGCCAGCGCGATCGCACTCGTGCACAGCCGCTTCTCCACCAACACCTTTCCGTCCTGGCGGCTCGCGCAGCCGTTCCGGTACAGCGCCCACAACGGCGAGATCAACACCATCCGCGGCAACCGGAACCGGATGCACGCGCGGGAGGGGCTCCTGCGCACCGGGCTGCTGCCCGGCGACCTGACCCGCCTGTTTCCGCTCTGCACCCCCGACATGTCCGACTCCGCGACCCTCGACGAGGTCCTCGAACTGCTCCATCTCGCCGGGCGTTCACTGTCGCACGCGGTGACCATGCTCGTCCCGCCCGCCTGGGAGAACGCGCCCGGACTCGATCCCCGGCGCCGCGCCTTCCACCGCTTCCACGCCGCGCTGCTCGAACCGTGGGACGGACCGGCGTGCCTGCCCTTCACCGACGGACGGTGGTTCGGGGCCGTGCTCGACCGCAACGGGTTGCGGCCGGGCCGCTGGTGCCGCACCGCCGACGACCGGGTCCTGTTCGGCAGCGAGACCGGAATGCTCGACGTGCCACCGGAACACATCGTGCACAAGGGCCGGCTCGAGCCGGGCCGGATGCTCCTCGTCGACACCGCCACCGGGCGCATCGTCCCGCCCGACGAACTGCTCGACACCCTCGCCGCCGCCCACCCCTACGACCGGTGGCTGCGCGAGGGTCAGATCGACCTGGCGGATCTGCCCCGTCCGGCCGGGCACCCCGCCGCGGACCACGAGCCGGATCGGGACCACCGGCTGTTCGGCTACACCCGCGAGGACCTCGAGGTGCTGCTCGAACCGATGGCCGCGACCGG
Source organism: Rhodococcus sp. DMF-1 (assembly GCF_021441945.1). Taxonomy (NCBI): domain Bacteria; kingdom Bacillati; phylum Actinomycetota; class Actinomycetes; order Mycobacteriales; family Nocardiaceae; genus Rhodococcus; species Rhodococcus sp. DMF-1. The sequence continues at coordinate 1,947,543 of NZ_CP090442.1, read as the reverse complement.
TGCGGAACCGCTCGGTTCGATGGGCGCCGACATCGCCCCCGCGGTGCTGTCGCCGCGCCCCCGGCTGCTCTACGACTACGTCGTCGAGCTGTTCGCCCAGGTCACCAACCCGCCGTTGGACGCCATCCGCGAACGGGTCGTCACCTCGATGCGGCGCGTCGCCGGCCCGGAGGGCAACCTGTTCGACGCCTCCGCGAAGTCGTGCCGGCAACTGGTGCTTCCCGGTCCGGTGCTCGACTCCGACGACCTCGCCGCCGTCGCGGCACTCGGCCCGGGCGGCCCGCGTCCGGCCCTCGCCGCACGGGCGCTGCCCGCGCACTTCGCGGTCGGTGGCGACCCCGGCGAGGCCCTCGCGGCGGGACTCGCGGCCCTGCGCCGCGCCGCCGACGCCGCCCTCGACGACGGTCGCGGCATCCTGATCGTCACCGACCGCGGGTGCGGTCCGGACCGCGTCCCGATCCCGTCGCTGCTCGCCGTCGCCGCCGTGCACCACCACCTCGTCCGCACCCGGCGGCGCACCCGCGTCGCGCTCCTCGCCGAATCCGGCGACGCCCGCGAGGTCCACCATGTGGCCGCGCTGGTCGGGTTCGGCGCCGCGGCGGTCTGCCCGTACGTCGCCTTCGGCACCGTGCGCTCCCTCGCGGCCGCCGGGCGCATTCCCGGCACGGACCCGGCGGCGGCCGCGGCGAACTACCGTCGCGCCCTCGTCACCGGTGTCCGCGAAGTGATGGCCAAACTCGGCATCTCGACCCTCGCCTCGTACACGGCGGCGCAGACGTTCGAGGCCGTCGGCCTCGCCCGGGAGGTCGTCGACGAGTACCTGCCCGGTACCGTCTCCCGACTGGGCGGCGCCGGGCTCGCCGACCTGGCCCGCGACGCCCGTCGCCGGCATCGGCATGCCTTCGGGAACCGTTGTGCCGACACCCTTCTCGACAGCGGCGGCGTGTACCGGTACCGGCGCGACGGCGAACCCCATCTGTTCACCCCCGAGACGGTGTTCCTGCTGCAGCACGCGACCCGCACGGGACGCGCGGACGTCTACGCACGCTACTGCGCCGAGGTCGACCGTCTCGCCGCCGCGGGCGCCACGCTGCGCGGGCTGCTGCGCACCGTCGCCGCGGAGCCGATCCCGCTCGACGAGGTCGAGCCGGAGGCGGAGATCGTGCGCCGCTTCGCCACCGGGGCCATGAGCTACGGGTCGATCTCCGGGGAGGCACACGAGGCCCTCGCCGTCGCGATGAACCGGCTCGGCGGCCGCTCGAACTCGGGGGAGGGCGGGGAGGAGCGCGACCGGCTCGGCGACCCGCTGCGGCGCAGTGCCGTCAAACAGGTCGCCAGCGGCCGCTTCGGCGTCACCGCCGACTACCTCGCCGACGCGACCGACCTGCAGATCAAGATGGCTCAGGGAGCGAAACCCGGTGAAGGTGGCCAGCTTCCCGGTCACAAGGTGTATCCGTGGATCGCCCGCACCCGGCACGCCACGGCGGGCGTCGGCCTGATCTCCCCACCGCCGCACCACGACATCTACTCCATCGAGGACCTCGCCGAACTCGTCCACGACCTGCGATGCGCCAACCCGCGGGCCCGCATCCACGTCAAACTGGTCAGCGGTGTCGGCGTCGGGATCGTCGCCGCCGGTGTCGCCAAGGCCCATGCCGACGTGGTCCTGATCTCCGGCCACGACGGTGGCACCGGCGCCGCACTGCTCACCGCCCTGCAGCACGCCGGCACCCCGTGGGAGATCGGGCTCGCCGAAACCCAGCAGACCCTCGTGCTGAGCGGCCTTCGCGACCGCATCACCGTGCAGTGCGACGGCGGTCTGCGCACCGGTCGGGACGTGCTGATCGCGGCGCTGCTCGGCGCCGAGGAGTTCGGGTTCGCCACGGCGCCCCTGGTGGTCCTCGGCTGCATCCTCATGCGGGTGTGTCATCTCGACACATGCCCCGTCGGGATCGCCACCCAGAATCCCCGACTCCGGGAGAAGTTCACGGGCAGAGCAGAATTCGTGGAACAGTTCTTCCGGTTCGTCGCCGCGGACGTGCGCCGGCGGCTCGCGGCGCTGGGCCTGGCCCGCCTCGACGACGCCGTCGGCCGGGTCGACCTGCTCGAACCCGACGCGGCGCTCGCGCACTGGCGTCGCCGCGGGCTCGATCTCGCGCCGCTGTTCACCCCGCCCGCCGACGCCCTCGGCGCGCCCCCGCAGCGCCGCCGCACCCGCCCGGCCGCCGGACCCCCCGACGCGCCGTTGGACCGGGACCTGATCGCCCGCGCCGGCCCCGCCCTCGACCACGGCCGGCCCGTGCAGCTGACCGGGACCGTCACCAACCGGGACCGCGCCGTCGGCACCCTGCTCGGCTGGACCGCCGGCCGACGGTGCCCCGCGGGTCTGCCCGAGGACACCGTGCGGATCGACCTGCACGGCAGCGCCGGACAGTCCCTCGGCGCCTTCCTGCCCACCGGGATCACCGTCACCGTCACCGGCGACGCCAACGACTATGTAGCCAAGGGTCTGTCCGGCGGGCGCGTGGTGGTGCGCCCCGACGCGGCCGCGCCGTTCGACCCGCACGAGCAGATCGTCGCCGGCAACACCGTCCTGTACGGGGCGACCTCCGGCGAGTTGTTCCTGCACGGTCGGGTGGGGGAGCGCTTCGCCGTGCGCAATTCCGGCGCCGACGCCGTGTGCGAGGGCACCGGCGACCATGCCTGCGAGTACATGACGGGCGGCCGCGTGGTGATCCTCGGACCCACCGGCCGCAATCTGGCCGCCGGTATGACCGGGGGTCTGGCCTACGTCCTCGACCTCGAGCCCGGCCTCGTCAACACCGACTCGGTGCAACTGCAACCGGTCGACCTCGCCGAGCTCGCGCAGGTGCGGGATCTGATCGCCCGCTACCGCGCACGCACCGGATCGGCAGTCGCCGGGGAACTGCTCGCCGACTGGGCCGGCAACGCGGGGCGCTTCACCGCGGTGGTGCCCGAGGATCTGATCCGGATCCGCGCGACCGCCCGCGAACGGCCCACCCCGGTCGGAGCCGACGGTGCCTGACCCCCGCGGATTCCTGCGTTACGACCGCTGCGAGCCGCCGCGCCGGCCCGCCGCCGAACGCGTCCGCGACTGGGCAGAGGTGCACCGCGCGCAGTCCCCCGACGAGGAGCTCCGCACGATCCGGGAACAGGCCGCCCGCTGCATGGACTGCGGACTCCCGTTCTGCCACAGCGCCGGAACGGGCTGCCCGCTCGGCAACCTGATCCCCGAATGGAACGACCTGGTGCGCCGCGACCGGTGGGCCGAGGCCGCCGACCGACTGCACGCCACCGACAACTTCCCCGAGTTCACCGGCCGGTTGTGCCCGGCCCCGTGTGAATCCGCCTGCGTGCTGGCCCGGGACGACCACGCCGCCGGTGTGACGGTCGAACGGATCGAACGGGCGATCGCCGACCGGGCGTGGGCCGACGGCCGCGTGCCGCCCCGCCCCCCGGTCCGCCGCACCGGCAGATCCGTCGCCGTCGTCGGCTCCGGCCCGGCGGGTCTCGCCGCGGCCCAGCAACTCACCCGCGCCGGACACGCCGTGACCGTCCTCGAACGTGCCGACCGGCTCGGCGGCCTGCTGCGGTACGGCATCCCGGCGTTCAAGATGGACAAGGCGCTCGTCGACCGGCGTCTCGCGCAGATGCGCGCCGAGGGCACGGTGTTCCGCACCGGCACCGAGGCGGGGGTCGATCCGGATGTCGCCGCACTGCGGGCCGAATTCGACGCCGTCGTTCTCGCGGTCGGGGCCGGACGCGCCCGCGACCTGCCCGTCCCGGGGCGCGGACTCGCCGGGGTGCATCCCGCGATGGAGTTCCTCGTCGCCGCCAACCACGAGTGCGCGGGCGACGGACCCACCCCGATCAGCGCCGCCGGGCGGCACGTGGTGATCGTCGGTGGCGGGGACACCGGTACCGACTGCTTCGGCACCGCGCTGCGGCAGGGCGCGCGGTCCGTCACCCAGCTCGACTACCGGCCCCGCCCGCCCGGCCGGCGCGACGAGGACGTCACCCCGTGGCCACTCGTGCCGTGGGTGCTGCGGACGGCACCCGCGCACGAGGAGGGCGGGACCCGGCGGTTCGAGGTGACGGTGCAGCACTTCGCCGGGTCCCGTGGGCGGGTGCGGACGCTCGAACTGGCGGAAGTGGACGCGCGCCGCGCCCCCCGCGGGAACACCTTCGCCATCCCCTGCGACCTCGCGCTCCTCGCGGTCGGCTTCGAAGGAGTGCAGCGCGGACCGCTCCTCGAGGCCTTCGGCCTGGTCCCCGGCGGGCGAGGCACGCTCGGCTGCGACGACCACTGGCAGACCGCCACCCCGGGGGTGTTCGTGTGCGGCGACGCGCACCGGGGGGCGTCACTCGTGGTGTGGGCGATCGCCGAGGGGCGTGCGGCGGCGCACGGGGTGGACACCTTCCTGACGGGGGAGTCGGAGCTGCCGGCGCCGGTCCGTCCCGGCTCGCTGCACCTGGGCTTCCCGCGTTTTCCGCCCCGCCGGCCGGGGTAAGCCGCACGGGTGAGCGACCGTGCCGGTCGCGGCAGGAAGGAACGTCATGAGCACGATCATCGAATCGGTCGACGTCCACGTCCCGATCCGTACGGCCTACGACCAGTGGACGCAGTTCGAGGAGTTTCCCCGCTTCATGGAGGGCGTCGAGCAGGTCCGCCAGATCGACGACACCCACACCCACTGGGTCGTCACGGTGGCCGGTGGCACCAGGGAGTTCGACGCGACGATCACCGAGCAGCATCCCGACGAGCGGGTCGCATGGAAATCCGACGCCGGTCCGGATCATGCCGGCGTGATCACCTTCCACCGGCTCGACGAGTCCACCACGCGGGTCACCGCTCAGATGGATGTCGACCCCGACGGCGTGATGGAGAACGTCGCCGACAAACTCGGGCTGCTCGACCTGCGCATCAAGGGCGACATGCAGCGCTTCAAGGAGTTCATCGAGAAGCGGGGCGTCGCCGACGGCGGCTGGCGCGGCGACGTCGATCGTCCCGGTTCGTGAGCGCAACCCGGAAGGAGAAGGTCGTGACGGCGAAGAAGTCGAGGGACGAGGACGACGGACCCAAGGGCGGCCGGCCCGGCCCGGTGGACGAGGGCAAGGACGGCGGCATGGCGACCCGGGAGAACGCCCCGGAGATCGCCGAGAACGCCACCGACGACTGATCGGGGAACCGGAACGGGGCGGTGCGGCCGAGCCGCACCGCCCCGTTGCCGGTGCGCACACCCGTCGCGGGTTCCGGCTTCCCGGGTCGAGGCAACCCCGAAGCCGGAGGTCCTGGACGTCGATGGGTCCTGGACGTCGATCCGCGGCGTCACCCCGCCGGTGAGCGGACGGCGAACTGCAGTCCGAAGTTGTTCAGGGTGGCCGGCAGCGGTCGTGCCGGATCCGGCGTCAGCCGGGAGGTCAGCGTGAATTCGGCGCCGGCGAGCAGGTGCGCGAGCAGGGTACTCGTGACGAACAGGACGAGATTGCGACCCGGGCACCCGGCCGGGCCGACACTGAACGGCACGAGCGCGGGATACCGGTCCGCCCGGCCGTCGAGCCAGATCTCCGGCGCGAACCGGTCCGCGAACGGCAGCGTCTCGCGATCGCGGTGGAAGGCCGGCGCCAGCACGACGAACCCGGTCCCGGACGGGATCGGGTAGCTGCCGCGCTCGTCGCCCCACGTCGTGTCGGCCGTCGAATCCCGCAGGATCGCAGGGGTGGTCGGCCACAGCCGCGTCGTGTCGAGGACGCACCCACGCAGGTATTCGAGCGGTGCGGGGCTCCCGAGGCCGGCGGCGGCGATGTCGCTGCGGGCCCGCGCCCGTTGTTCGGGATGGGTGGCGAGTACTGCGAGGGTGCGAGCGGTGACCATGCCTGCGGCGTCGAAGGCGAACAGCCAGTGCGGAATCTGCCCCTGCGGATCGACCGCGGCCGGTTCGGCGATCTCTCCGAGCGCGCCGGCGAGGGTTCCGGCGGGAGCCCGCTCGACGTAACCGTGCAGCCGCTCGGTGAACCGGTCGCGCAGCCGATGGCGCACCGGATGGGCGTAGGCCCAGTTGCCGTCGGACCGCAACCGCCACAGCTGATCGGTGAGGGTGTCGTCGTCGCGCGCCGCATCGCCGAGGACGAGCCTGCGCACCAGTCGCCACCAGCACCGGGTGAACTCGGCGGCGCTGAGGCCGCCCTCCGCACGGGCGCGGCGCAGCAGCCCGTTCGCCTCCTCCTCGATGGTGTGCAGCATCGGTGTGGCGAGCCGGTGCAGGTCCCGATCGGTGTCGAGCGCCGCCTCGTTGACGGCACGGCGCCTCTCCCGCAGCGGGGTGCGCGAGACGAGCACGCCGTGCGGCTGGAACGGACCGAGGGCAGCGCGCTTCTCGACCGTCGCGGCGGTGTAGGACCCGGCGTCGGCGCGCAGCACGGCATCGACGTCTTGGGGGGAGAGCACCACCGCGAGGGTCCGCCCGGGCAGGGCGAGGGTGAGGGGAGCGTCCCCGTAGCGGTCGCGCAGGCGCGCGACGGTGCCGACGATGCGCGCGTCGGCCTGTGTCCGCTCGAGCAGACCCATCACCCTGCGACGGCGTGCGATGGCGCCCGCGGCGACGAACGGCAGGCCGACCTCGGCGGCGAACCGGGCGGTGTCGGCCGCAGAGGCCCGCCGGGCACGAGGCGGGGAGGGGCTCTGAACTACGGGGCCGGTCATCGGCGGTCTCCTCCCGACGCAGGGTCACGGTCACGGGAGGAATCGCCACCCGGCCGGATCGCTAAACGTGATCCGGCCGCACCGAGCCCGATTCAGGCGCTCGCCGCCGCGGTGGGACCGGTGCCGCTGGCGCGCAGGTCCGTGAGAAAGGCGTTGGCCCACCGGTCGACGTCGTGATGGAGCACCTGGGTGCGCAGCGACTGCATCCGGCGGGCCGCGGTGGCCGGATCCTCGGTGGCGGCGACGACGATGGCGCGTTTGACGGCGTCGAGGTCGTGTGGATTGACCAGGTGGGCGCGGCGTAATTCGCTTGCCGCCCCGGTGAATTCACTCAGGACGAGGGCTCCCGTGCCGTCGGCCCGGCACGCGATGTACTCCTTGGCGACCAGGTTCATGCCGTCGCGCAGAGGCGTGACGAGCATGACGTCCGCGGCGCTGTACAGGGCCATGAGCTCGTCCCGGTCCACGGGCCGGTGCAGATAGTGCACCACCGGCCGGCCCAGCTGTCCGTACTCGCCGTTGAGGTGACCCACCTTGCGTTCGATGTCCTCGCGCAGCTGCGCGTAGGCGGACACGCGCTCGCGGCTCGGGGTGGCCAGCTGCACCATGGCGACCTTCTCGGGGTCGAGGGTGCCCTCGTCGAGCAGCTCGTGCAGCGCCTCGAGCCGGATGTCGATGCCCTTGGTGTAGTCGAGGCGGTCCACGCCGAGCAGAAGGGTCTCGGGGTTGCCGAGTTCCTCGCGGACCTGCGCGGCCCGCTCACGGATGTGCGGGGACTGCACGCGTTCGGCGAAATGGGCCGAGTCGATCGAGATGGGGAAGGCGCCGACCTGCACGCGCCGGTCACCGACGTCGACGCTGCCCACACACGAGTCCAGGTCGGAGTGCGCGTTGGTGTGCAGCCCGAGCAGGCGCTGCGCCAGGAACAGGAAGTTGCGGGCGCCGCCGGGCAGGTGGAACCCCACCAGGTCGGCGCCGAGCAGGCCCTCCACGACGGCGGTGCGCCACGGCAGCTGGAGGAACAGCTCCGTAGGCGGGAAGGGAATGTGCAGGAAGAATCCGATCCTCAGGTCGGGCCGCAACTCGCGCAGCATCTTCGGCACCAGCTGCAGCTGGTAGTCGTGCACCCACACGGTGGCGCCCGGGGCGGCCGCCTCGGCCGCCGCCGCCGCGAAGCGGCGGTTGACCGCGACGTAGGTCCGCCACCACGTCCGGTCGTAGACGGGTGCGACGATCGCGTCGTGGTACAGCGGCCACAGTGTCGCGTTGGAGAAGCCCTCGTAGTAGTCGGCCACCTCGCCTTCGGTGAGCGAGACGGGGTGCATCGTGATGCCGTCCTCGGTGAAAGGCTCGAACGCGACGTCGGCGGCGCCGGGCCAGCCCACCCATGCGCCGTCGGCGGCGCGCAGCACCGGTTCCAGGGCGGTGACGAGTCCCCCCGGGCTGCGGCGCCACCCGCCTCGTCCGTCGTCGGCCGAAGGGTCGTAGTCGACCGGGAGCCGATTGGCCACCACCACCAGGTCCGCTGCGGTCATCGCGTCGCGCCTCCTTGCTCGACACCGGGGCCGGTCGCTCCGGCGAGTGCCGTCGAACTCGTACTTATGACAAGTAGTTTTTGTCTATCACTCGCGGCGGAGCGGGGAGGCGCTTCGAGGCGCCCGAGATCCCGCGTCGTCCCGCCTCCGCTCGCACTCGATAGATAATCTGTCTCGCAGAACAGAAGTTTTGTCAAACGCTGCGTGCACTCCGATCGGGTCGGCGTGCCCGCGAGCGGACGCGGTCCCGCGCGCGGCGACGTGCATGCGCCGGTCGCCCGGCGGTTTCGGCACCCGGGGAACGGGGTAGCCCGACTGTGGGTTACCCGGCACCCACGTGCCGACCGGCGGGCCGGCGAGCCGGCCCGCGGAGGTACTACACACGAGCCTGTAGGAGGAATCGAAGATGGCGAAGTTCACCGTCCCCGGCCTGAGCGACAGCGAGGGGGTCCGGGTGGCCGAAGTGCTGCAGAATCGCCTCAGCGCCTACAACGACCTGCACCTCACCCTCAAGCACGTGCACTGGAACGTCGTGGGACCGAACTTCATCGGCGTGCACGAGATGATCGACCCGCAGGTCGAAGCGGTCCGGGGATTCGCCGACGACGTCGCCGAGCGCATCGCGGCCCTCGGTTCGTCGCCGAAGGGAACCGCGGGCGCGATCGAGAAGGACCGTTCGTGGGACGACTACTCGGTCGGGCGGGACACCGCCCAGGCGCATCTCGCCGCGCTCGATCTGGTGTACGACGGCGTGATCGGGGACTGCCGCAAGGCGATCTCGGAGGTCGGGGAGATCGATCCGATCACCGAGGATCTGCTCATCGGGCAGACGCGGGATCTCGAGAAGTTCCAGTGGTTCGTCCGGGCCCATCTCGAGAACGCCTCCGGGACCCTGACGCACGAGGGCGCACGCACCGAGCAGCAGGCCGCGAACGAAGCCCGCTGAGCGGGCGGCGGCCGGGTTGCCGGTTGCTCGACTACGCACCGGTCGCCGGCGGGCGACCGGTGCGTCTGTTACGAGGTCGCTGCGCTGTCGTCGGTGGCCGCCCGCAGGCGCGCGTTGTCCGACTCGAGGCGCGCGTTGGCGTCCTCGAGGCGGGCGTTGTCCGATTCGAGGCGCGCGTTGTGCGATTCGAGGCGCGCGTTGTGGGATGCCAGTTCGGCGTGGTGCGACTCGAGCCGGAAGATCTGGGCGATGCCGGCCAGATTGATGCCCTCGGACAGGAGCTCGCTGATGCGTCGCAGGCGCGCCACGTCGTCGTCGCTGTAGCGGCGGGTGCCGCCCCGGGTGCGCGCCGGGCTGAGCAGTCCGCGACGCTCGTACAGCCGCATGGACTGCGGGTCGACCCCGGACAGCTCGGATGCCACCGAGATGCCGTAGACACCGCGGCGGGGGTGCGGCACCGGCTCCTTCCTCGTCTTCTCCATTCCAGGTTCCCTCGTTCGGTGTCCTCGCTGCCACGGTCTCCGGTGGACCGGAATCTACCCGATCACCACAGGAAACCTGCAGTACCGGAGACAGTTGCAGGTGGGGCGGCGGGGACGTCGATCGTCCGTCGCGAGCCGTCTCGGTGCGATTATCTCTTTCACGTGACACAGATTTTATCGCCCGGCCCGCTCGTCGCCCACCGCCGTCTCCGTGGCGTTGCTCCGGCCCGCCGGCTGCGGATCGCCCGCCGTGCTCCGCCGTCGCCGCGGGGGTACTAGGCTCGACCGCGTGACCCGACGCACCAAGATCGTTTGCACAATGGGCCCGGCCACGGCAGACCCCGAGGTCCTGAGGGAACTCGTCGACGCCGGGATGGACGTGGCCCGCCTCAACTTCAGCCACGGCACCCACGCCGACCACGAGGCTCACTACCGCCGCGTGCGGGAGGCCTCCGATACCAGCGGGCATGCCGTCGGCATCCTCGCCGACCTACAGGGCCCGAAGATCCGCCTCGGCCGGTTCGCCGAGGGCCCGACGGTGTGGAAGACCGGTGAGATCGTCCGGATCACCGTCGACGACGTCGAGGGCACGCACGACCGGGTCTCGACCACCTACGAGCAACTCGCCGACGACGCGCGCCCGGGGGATCGCCTGCTCGTCGACGACGGCAAGGTCGGCCTGGTCGTCGAGCACGTCGAGGGTCCGGACGTGGTCTGCCGCGTGACCGAGGGGGGACCGGTCAGCAACAACAAGGGCGTGTCCCTGCCGGGGATGAACATCTCGGTGCCGGCGCTGTCGGAGAAGGACATCGAGGACCTCGAGTTCGCCATGCGGCTCGGCGTGGACTTCGTCGCGCTGTCGTTCGTGCGTTCCCCGGCCGACATCGAGCTCGTGCACGAGGTGATGGACCGGGTCGGGCACCGGGTGCCGGTGATCGCCAAGCTCGAGAAGCCCGAGGCCATCGAGAATCTCGAGGCGGTCGTGCTGGCGTTCGATGCGGTGATGGTCGCCCGTGGTGACCTCGGCGTCGAGATGCCGCTCGAGGAGGTGCCCCTGGTGCAGAAGCGGGCGATCCAGATCGCCCGCGAGAACGCCAAGCCCGTCATCGTGGCCACCCAGATGCTCGAGTCGATGATCGAGAACTCCCGGCCGACCCGCGCCGAGGCCTCCGACGTCGCCAACGCGGTGCTCGACGGCGCGGACGCGGTGATGCTCTCCGGCGAGACGTCCGTCGGCAAGTACCCGGTCGAGACGGTGCGGACGATGGCCCGCATCATCGCGGCCGTGGAATCCGATCCCACCCGGGTGCCGGCGCTGACCCACGTGCCACGCACCAAGCGCGGGGTGATCTCCTACGCGGCACGGGACATCGGCGAACGGCTCGAAGCCAAGGCGCTGGTGGCGTTCACCCAGTCCGGCGACACGGTACGGCGCCTGGCGCGACTGCACACCCGGCTGCCGCTGCTGGCGTTCACCCCGGTGCCGCACATCCGCAGCCAGCTGGCGCTGACCTGGGGCACCGAGACGTTCTCCGTCGAACCGGTCGACACCACCGACGTGATGGTGCAGCAGGTCGATGCGGCGCTGCTCTCCCTCGGCCGATACCAGCGCGGCGACCTCGTCGTCATCGTGGCCGGGTCCCCGCCCGGCCGCTCCGGCTCGACCAACCTGATCCACGTGCACCGGCTCGGCGAGAAGGACACCCATTGAGCCGTCGCACCGCGACCGATCTCGAGGTCCTCGTCGATCTGCTCGATCTCGCGCAGATCGACGAGGACCGCTACCGCGGAGAGCACCCGGCCCAGGTGGGCAGCCGTACCTTCGGGGGCCAGCTCGTCGCCCAGGCACTGATCGCGGCCGGCCGCACCGTCGGCGACCGGCCGGTGCACGCGCTCAACGCTCACTTCATCCGCGGTGGCGACGTCAAGGTGCCGATCGAGTATCGGGTGGCCCGGCACCGCGACGGCCGGGACTTCGCGAACCGCATGGTCACCGCGTCCCAGAACGGCCAGGAGCTGTTCGTCATGCTCGTCGCCTTCCAGCGGTGGGGTAAGGGACTCGAGCATGCGGTGAGCGTTCCGGAGGTGCCCTACCCGGACGTGCTGCCGCCGCTCGGGGACCACCTGTCCGGTTTCGAGGATCATCTGCCGCACTTCGTCAATGCCCTCAAACCGATCGACATGCGCTATGCCAACGACCCCGCGTGGATCCTCAAGGGCACCGGGGAACGGCTCTCGCACAACCGGGTGTGGATGCGCGCCGACGGCGCGTTGCCCGAGGACGCGCTCCTGCACGCCGCCACCCTGGCCTACAGCTCCGACACCACCGTGCTCGATTCGATCCTCACCACCCACGGGTTGTCCTGGGGGCTGGACCGCATCGTCGCCGCGACCGTCAACCACTCCATGTGGTTCCACCGGCCGGTCCGGTTCGACGAATGGACGTTGTACGCCACCGAGTCCCCGGTCGCGGCGGGCTCGCGCGGGCTCGCGACGGGCCGCTACTTCACCCTCGAGGGGGAACTCGTGGCCACGGTCGTGCAGGAGGGGCTGATCCGCCACTTCCCGCGCCGCGGCTGACGCGGGCGACCGCGTTCCGCGCCGCCGCCTGCGCAGTTCCTCGTCCCCGCCGGGCGCCCCTCAGTGCTCCACCCGGCTGCGGCGGTTCTCGAGCTCGTCGAGGATCAGCCCCAGTCCGTAGCCGAACTCGTCCGCGAACGAGTAGTCCTTCCCGATCACCAGTTCGCCGATCAGCTCGGCCAGGTAAGGGTAGGTGTCGGCCGGCACGTCGAGCTCCGAGGCGAACTCCTCGGCGCCGTCCGCCGCCGCAAAGGGCAGTTTCAGTTCGGTGAGCACGAAGCCGTACACATATGCGTCGACGACCGAGAAGGCGTGGGACGCCAGGGCCACCGGGAAGCCGTTCGTGCGCAGGCAACCGAGCACGGCATCGTGGTGCCTCAGGAGCGACGGACCCGGCGAACGGCGGGACTCGATCAAGGTGAGCGCCCAGGGATGCCGGGCGAGCACGTTCCGGGCCGAGGTCGCCCGGTGGAACATCGCCTGCCGCCACGGTTCGCCCGGTCCGGGCAGCACGATTCCCGCGAAGATCCAATCCGCGAGCCCATCGAGCAGCTCGGCCTTGTTGGCGATGTGATGGTAGAGCGACATCGCCTCCACACCCAGCTCCTTCCCGACGTTACGCATGCTCACCGCGGTGAGGCCGCCGCGGTCGGCTACGCGAACCGCGGCTTCGATGATCCCGATGCGGCTCAGAGCCGGCCGTTCGTTCATGTCTCCCTCGCGACCCTTGCGGACTTACGGCCGTAAGCCTAATGTCGCCAGACAAGACTTACATGTGTAAGGGAGGGCTTGTGAAGGCTGCAGTTGTCGACAGGTACGGGCCACCGCACGTCGTCCGCGTCGCAGAGGTGCCCACCCCGACCCCCGGGGACGCGGAAATCCTTGTCCGCGTCGCCGCCGCGGCCGTGACGGCCGCGGACTCGCGGATCCGCGCGGCTCGCTTCCCGAGCGGGTACGGACCGTTCGCCCGACTGATGTTCGGTGTGTTCCGGCCCCGGCGAAAAATCCTGGGCAGCACCTTCTCCGGTGTCGTCGAGTCGGTCGGGGCGAAGGTCGGCGGGTACTCCCGCGGCGACGAGGTGTGCGGCATGACCGGACTCGCGATGGGGACGCACGCGGAGTACGTCACGGTCGCGGCGGAGCGGGTGGTCCGCAAACCGGCAGCGGTCAGTCACACCGATGCAGCGGCGCTGCTGTTCGGCGGGAGCACCGCGCTGCACTTCCTGCGGGACAAGGCCGCGGCGGGACGCAGCGGTTCGGTGCTCGTGAACGGGGCGTCGGGTGCGGTCGGAACCAGCGCCGTCCAGCTGGCCAAGCATTTCGGCGCCACCGTCACGGCCGTCACCAGCACGCCCAACGTCGGCCTCGTCGCCGGACTCGGCGCCGACACGGTCGTCGACTACACGGTCACCCCGGTGTCCGACCTGACAGACCGGTTCGACGTCGTACTCGACACCGTCGGCAACCTCACCCCCTCGTCCGGCCGGACGCTCCTGACCGACGGGGGCGTTCTGCTGCTTGCGGTGGCGAACCTGTGGGAGACGCTGCGCCCCGGTGCCGATGTCAAGGCGGGCGCTGCGCCCGAGCGAACCGAGGACTTCGAGTTCCTCCTGGAGTTGTCGGCCGCCGGCCGGCTCGTCACCGTCACCGACGACATCGGGGGACTCGAGCAGATCGTCTCGGCCCACGCGCGAGTGGACTCCGGCCACAAGGTCGGCAACCTCGTCGTCCGACCGGCGGGGTGACCGCACCGCTTCGAAGCCGAGGATTCTGCCGAGCCGGCGGCGCTGCGATGCCGGAAACTGGGCTGATGACGATGTTCACCCCCATCAGCCCGGCCGTCCTTGCCGACGCCATCGCCGAGCGCGCCGCCGGGCACCACGGACGGGTGTGTGTCGCGATCTCCGCCGCCGACGCGGCCGCACCGCTGGATCTGGCCGAGCAGGTGGCCGCCCGCCTGCGCGTCGAGGGGCGGCCGGCGGCCGTGCTGTCGCTGCACGACTTCGTGCGCCCGGCCTCGCTCCGGTTCGAGCACGGGCGCACCGACCAGGAGAGCTACCGCGCGAACTGGTTCGACTTCGGGGCGCTCGACCGCGAAGTGGTCCGGGGCCTGCGGGAGAACGGACGGTGGCTGCCGAAACTGTGGGACGAGGTGGAGGACCGGTCGGCACGCGCGCGGCGGATCGACGCTCCCGACGGTCAGGTGCTGACGATCGCCGGGCCCATGCTGCTCGGTCGGGGACTGGGCTTCGACGTCACGGTGCACCTCGCGATGTCGCAGGCCGCGTTGGATCGGCTGACGCCCGCCGAGGACCGCTGGACGATCCCGCCACTGCTCGGGCACGACGCCGCGACGGCCGCCGACGCCGACATCGTCGTGCGGTACGACCACCCGGACCGGCCGGCGATGCACGCTGCCGGTGCGGTCGGCGGGGACCGGCGAGCCGGGCGGGGGCGATGAACCCGTGACCGGGCGGGGGCGATGAACCCGTGACCGGGCGGGGGCGATGAACCCGTGACCGGGCGGGCCCGGAGGCCGGACAGCCGGAAGACCGCACACACGTGCCGCCTGGTCGAGCCCGGGCCGGCGACGAACGGACCCTCCGCGCGCCGCGGCCCTTGTCCCCGCCGTCAGAGCTTGTAGCCGATCGTCCGCAGCAGGGCCTTGCGGTCGGCGACATCGGCGCTCGTCTCCACGCCCACGGGCGGGTTTCCGTCGATCACCCCGGCGATGCCCCGACCGAGATCGGTCTCGGCGACGATGATCTCGACCGGGTTGGCCGTGGCGCAGAAGATGCCGCAGACCTCCGGTACCTGCTTCAACGTGTTCAGGAAGTTCACCGGGTACCCGTCCTCGACGAACACGAAGAACGAGTGACCCGCGCCCACCGCCAGGGCGTTGCGCCGGGCCAACTCGACGAGCCGGTCGTCGTTGCCGGAGAAGCGCACGAGGCGAGGCCCGGACGCCTCGCAGAACGCCACGCCGAACCGCAGGTGAGGACTCACCCCGGCCAGTGCTTCGTGCAGATCCTCGACGGTCTTGACGAAGTGGGCCTGCCCGACGACGACGTTCATGTCGTCGGGCTTGTCGATCGCCACGATGTGCAACTCCACGATCGCCTCCTCGGATGCCCTGCGGACCGACAGACGTCGCCAGTCAGTCTGCCCGGCCGCGCCCCTCGGGGCAACGATCCCGCAGTCGGCGCCGAACGGAAGCTCTACCGCCGAACCTTCGGCGGGCGTTCCGGCACGGAGCATCCCGATCCGACCGTCCGGAGGACTTTTTCCCTCGGACCCGGGCGGGTCGACCGCCGGCACCGCACGCCCACGATGCGGGGCGTGAGGACCAATGCCCCTATGCCGGTCGTCCGGGGCGGCGCATGATCGGCTCGACGCGAACGGAGGGAGCGGCCGTGACGACGAGCAGCGACGCGGTGATCCGCAAGACGGCCGGCGAACTGCGGGTTCCGCCGAACCTGTCGGACTACGAGACCACCTGCGCTCGATTCACGTGGGAGCAGGTGGCGGCGCAGATGCCGGGCCCGCCGGGCGGCGGATGCAACATCGCCTGGTCGGCGGTCGACCGGCACGCCGACGGCCCGCTGCGGGACCGGCCGGCGCTCCGGTTCCTCGCACCGGGGGACGCAACCGGCCGCATCGAGGTCACGGAGTTGTCGTACCACGACCTCGCCGACCGGGTCCGCCGCTTCACCCGCGTCCTGCGCGACCTCGGGATCGGCAAGGGCGACCGGCTGTTCGTGTTCGCCGACCGGATCCCCGAGCTGTACATCGCTGTCCTCGGCGCCCTGCGCAACGGCACGGTCGTCACCCCGCTGTTCTCGGCCTTCGGTCCCGAACCGCTGGTCACCCGCCTCGAACTCGGCTCCGCGCAGGTCTTGGTGACCACGGAGGCGCTGTACCACCGGCGCGTCGCCGCGGTGCGCGACCGGGTGCCGACCCTCGAACACGTGCTGCTCGTCGGCGACGGCGGCGCCCCCACCGACGTGCCGGGCACGCTCGACCTGAGGGCACTGCTCGAGGCCGCCGAACCGGCCGCCGACCTCACCCCCACGACCGCCGACGACCCGTCGTTGCTGCACTTCACGAGCGGCACCACCGGCACCCCGAAGGGGGCGCTGCACGTGCACGGGGCCGTCGTGACGCACTACGCCACCGGCCGGTACGCCCTCGACCTGCACCCCGACGACATCTACTGGTGTACCGCCGATCCGGGGTGGGTGACGGGCACGTCGTACGGCATCGTCGCGCCGCTGCTGCACGGCGTCACCTCGATCGTCGACGAGGCGGAGTTCGACGCCGAACGGTGGTACCGGATCCTGCAGGACCAGCAGATCAGCGTCTGGTACACCGCCCCCACCGCCGTCCGGATGCTCATGCGCGCCGGACCCGAGGTCGCGAGGCGCTACCGGTTCCCGAACCTGCGGTTCGTCGCCAGTGTCGGCGAGCCGCTGGCCCCGGACGCCGTGTGGTGGGGTACCGAGGTGCTGGGACTCCCCATCCACGACAACTGGTGGCAGACCGAGACCGGCGGCATCATGATCGCCAATACACCGGCGTTCGACATCAAGCCCGGCTCTATGGGCCGTCCGCTGCCCGGGGTCGACGCCCGGATCGTCCGCCGCGACGAGGACGGCACCGTGCACGAGGTCACCGAGCCCGACACCGAAGGGGAACTGGCGCTGCGGGCCGGCTGGCCCTCGATGTTCCGCGGCTATCTGAACCAGGACCAGCGGTACCGCAAGTGCTTCGCCGACGATCTGTACCTCACCGGGGACCTCGCGCGCCGCGACGCCGACGGATACTTCTGGTTCGTCGGCCGCGCCGACGACGTCATCAAATCCGCCGGGCATCTCATCGGACCGTTCGAGGTCGAGAGCGCGCTCGCCGAGCACCCGGCCGTCCTCGAAGCCGCCGTGATCGGTGTGCCCGACGACATCCTCGGCGAGAAGGTCAAGGCGTTCGTCGTCCTCGAACGCGGCGTGGCACCGGACGACGCGTTGCGCCGCAAGCTGATCGGGCATGCCCGCGTCAAGCTCGGTGCGGCCGTCGCCCCGAAGGAACTCACCTTCGTCGACTCGCTGCCGCACACCCGCAGCGGCAAGACGCTGCGCCGGTTGCTCAAAGCCCGCGAACTCGGCCTCGCCGAAGGCGACACCTCGACGCTCGAGACCCCGGAGGTGGCCGGATGACCAGCGACCGGATCGGCGCTCACGCCGCCGGATTCCCCTACGACCGCGAGTTCGCGCTCGGGCTGCTGGCCGACATGCTGCGCATCCGGCGGATGGAGGAGAAGGCCGCCGAACTCTACGGCGCCGGCAAGATCCGCGGATTCCTGCACCTGTACGTGGGGGAGGAGGCCGTGGCAGTCGGGGCCCTGCACGCACTCGATCGCGGCGACACCGTCGTCGGTACCTACCGTGAACACGGGCACGCCCTCATCCACGGGTTGTCCATGAACGCGATCATGGCCGAGATGTTCGGCAAGCAGGAAGGCTGCTCCCGCGGTCGCGGCGGTTCGATGCACCTGTTCGACGCCGCCACCCGCTTCTACGGCGGCAACGCGATCGTCGGTGGCGGCCTGCCGCTGGCGGTGGGCCTGGCGCTGGCCGACAAGATGCAGTCGGCCCCGAGGGTCACCGCCTGCTTCTTCGGCGAGGGAGCGATGGCCGAGGGCGCGTTCCACGAAGCGCTCAACCTCGCGGCCCTGTGGCAGCTGCCGGTCCTGTTCTGCTGCGAGAACAACCTGTACGCCATGGGCACCGCCCTGGCCCGGTCCGAATCGCAGACCGACCTGTGCGCCAAGGCCGCCGCGTTCGGTGTCCCCACCCTCCGGACGGACGGGATGGACGTGCTCGCCGTCCACGAGACGGCCCGGGCCGGGGTCTCCCACGTCCGCAGTACCGGCGGACCGATGTTCGTCGAGTTCCAGACCTACCGATTCCGCGCCCATTCGATGTTCGATCCCGAACTCTACCGGGACAAGGCCGAGGTCGAACGCTGGAAGGAACGCGGCCCCATCCACACGTTCTCGGCGCGGCTGAAGGCGCTGAATCTGCTGACCGAGGAACAGTTCCTGCACCTCGACGCGCAGGCCACGGCCGAGGTCGACGCCGCCGTCGCCTTCGCCGAGGCCGGCACCTGGGAGCCGGAGTCCGACCTCCTGCGCGATGTGACCACACCGGCCGGGGAGGCGCCGTGAAACTCAGCTATCGCGAAGCCCTGCGCGCCGCCCTGCACGACGCGCTCAGCACCGACCCGCGAGTGTTCCTGATGGGGGAGGACATCGGGCGGTACGGCGGCACGTACGCCGTGACCAAGGGCCTGCTCGACGAGTTCGGACCCGAACGCATCCGGGACACCCCACTGTCGGAACTGGGGTTCGTCGGCGCGGGCATCGGGGCGGCCCTCGGCGGGATGCGGCCCGTCGTCGAGATCATGACCGTCAACTTCAGCCTGCTCGCCCTCGATCAGATCGTGAACACCGCCGCCGCGCTGCGCCACATGTCGGGCGGCCAGTTCTCCGTGCCGATCGTGATCCGCATGGCCACCGGGGCCGGACGGCAACTGGCCGCGCAGCACTCGCACAGCCTCGAGGCGTGGTACGCACACATCCCCGGCATCCGGGTCCTGGCCCCGGCAACCGTGCAGGACGCCCGCGGAATGCTCGCCCCCGCCCTGGCGGATCCGGACCCGGTCGTCGTGTTCGAGCACGCCCTGCTCTACAACACCACCGCCGACGTCGACCCCGACGAACCGGTCGACATCGACCGCGCGCGGGTGCTCCGGCCCGGCGGCGACGTGACCCTCGTCGCCTACGGCGGCACCGTCGGCAAGGCCCTCGCCGCCGCGGAAACGCTCGCGGGCAGCGGCATCGAGGCCGAGGTCGTCGACCTGCGGGTGCTGCGTCCGCTCGACACCGCCACCGTCGTGGACTCCGTCCGCCGCACCCATCGGGTGGTGGTCGTCGACGAAGGCTGGCGCAGCGTCGGCCTCGCCGCCGAAGTGACCACCCGGATCGTCGAGGAGGCGTTCTACGACCTGGACGCGCCCGTGGCCCGGGTGTGCAGCGAAGAGGTGCCGGTGCCCTACGCCCGGCACCTGGAACAGGCGGCGATCCCGCAACCGGAGAAGATCGTCGCCGCCGTGCTGGCGTTGACGGGCGAGAACTGAGGAGGCGACGTGTTCGAGTTCACCCTGCCGTCCCTCGGCGCCGACATGGACGAGGGCACCCTGACCGAATGGCGCGTCGCACCCGGTGACACGGTCGAGCGGGGCCAGGTGATCGCCTCGGTGGACACCGCGAAGGCGGAGGTCGAGGTCGAGATCTGGCGGGACGGGGTCGTCCACCGGCTGCTCGCGCAGCCGGGCGTGACCCTGCCGGTCGGCGCGGCGATGGCCACGATGCTCGAACCCGGGGAGGACGCTCCGCCCGTCGACGGGATCCCGGCGTCCGAGGCCCCGGCTGCGACACCCGTCCCCGCACCGGCTGTGGCGGCCCCCGTTCCCGCGCCCGCCGGTGCGGCCCCCGCCACCGGGCCCGCGCCGGCCGCGCGGCGGCGGATCTCGCCGGCCGCCCGCCGGCAGGCCCGGGCGCTGGGCGTCGACCTCGACACCGTGACCGGCACCGGGCCCTGGCAGTCGGTGACGATCGAGGACGTCGATCGGGCGGCGGCCGCCCGTACCGCGGTCGCATCCGCCGCCCCGGCGCCCCCGCCCGCCGCGGCTCCGGCGAAGACCCCCGTCGACAAGGCCGCCGAGATGCGCCGCGCCATCGCATCCGCGATGGGACGGTCCAAGCGGGAGATCCCGCACTACTACCTCTCGGAGCAGATTCCGCTCACACGCGCCCTCGACTGGCTCACCGACTACAACGCGCAACGGCCGGTCACCGAGCGCGTCCTGCTTGCGGCGCTGCTGATCAAGGCGGTCGCGCTGGCCACCCGGCGCTGTCCGGAGATGAGCGGATTCTGGACCGACGACGAGTTCCACCCGGCCCCGGCCACACACGTGGGGGTGGCGGTCTCCCTGCGCCAGGGTGGGCTGATCGCCCCGGCGATCCACGACGTCGCCGACCTCGCCCTGCCCGAACTCATGGCGGCTCTCGCCGACCTCGTCAAGCGCGCCCGGGCCGGATCGTTGCGCAGCTCGGAGATGTCCGACCCCACCGTCACCGTGACCAACCTCGGGGAGGAGAGCGTGGAGTCGGTGTACGGGGTGATCTACCCGCCGCAGGTCGCGCTGGTCGGTTTCGGCAAGCCGACACGGCGCCCGTGGGTCGACGGCGACACCGTGCGGCCCGTATCGGCGGTCACCGCGACCCTGGCCGCCGACCATCGGGTCAGCGACGGCCGGCGCGGCGCCCTGTTCCTGACCGAGATCGCCGAACTGCTCCAGCACCCCGAACGACTGTGAGGTGAGATCGTGACCACCGACGAGACCGCTACCGGCGAACCCGCCGACCTCCGCGCCGCCGTCGTCGCCGCGATCGCCGACGTCGCCCCCGAGATCGAGGATCTCGAACTGGCGGGGGACCGGCCGCTGCGCCAACAGGTCGACCTCGACTCGATGGACTGGCTGAACGTGCTGATCGGCCTGCGATCGTCGCTCGGAGTGGACATCCCCGAGGCGGACTACGCGCACCTGAGCACGCTCGACGGTCTCGTCGACTATCTGGCGCAGCGCCTCGGCCAGTGAACCCCCCGGATCGGGTCCCCGACCGCCCGGCCGGGTGCATGCTGGGGAGTGCAACGACCGACGAGGATGCAGTCGTGGACGGGGACATGGCCGGGAACAACCCTCTGTGTGGGCGAGTCGGAGAGATCGCCGTGGCGCTGCGGAGGCTGTCCGACTCGCTCGACGAGGGCGACGAGCTGCCCGAACTCCTGCGGCGGCTCGTCGACAACGTCGTGAAGATCGTGCCCGACGCCGGGAGCGCAGGGGTGACGGTGGTACGGGACGGTCGGCTCGAGACCGAGGTCTGCAGCAATCCGCTGGTCTACGAACTCGACCACGCGCAGTTCCTCGCCGGTGCAGGGCTGTGCCTCGACGCGGCGCGGAGCGGCCGGGTGGTCCGCGCGGACCGCGCGGAGACGCGGCGACGCTGGCCGGAATTCGCGGAGCGCGCGGAACAGTTCGGGACGGCGAGCTCACTGGCCGCCCCCCCTGCGGATCGACGAGGAGACAGCCGGCTCGTTCAACCTCTACAGCGAGCACGACCACGGATTCGACTCGCTGGACGAGACGCTGGTGGAGGTGTTCACGACGGCTGTGGAAACCGCGCTGCGGCAGGCCCGACGCGGTGCCCGCGCCCGGGCGGAGATCGCGCAACTCGGTCGCGCCCTGCGGTCGCGTCCGACGATCGACCGCGCGGTCGGGATCGTCATGGCCGCTCGCGGACTGACCGCCGAGGAGGCCTTCGCCGTGCTGGTGCGGCAGTCGCAGCACGAGAACGTCAAGCTGCGCGACATCGCGGCCCGCCTCGTCGCCCGGCCCGTCCCCACCGGTCGGCCCCCACGCCCGGGGCCGTGACCGGGCGGGGCCCACCCGGTGAGGTGCGGCCCGCCGCCGATTCGGGAAAAACCCCGAAAGCGAGGTTTCGCCGGTGTGCCCGGAGGTATCACTCCGACAGCCGCAGCCGATCCGGCTCCGGTCACGTGTTCGAACGAAAGGAGCCGGCCATGGCCGAGCACGCAGGACGAACTATGACCCGGACACCGGTGCAGACAGCCGCCCTCGCTGTCGGCGTGGTGTTCCTCCTCGTCGGCATTCTCGGGTTCATTCCCGGAATCACGACCAACTACGACACCATGACGTTCGCCGGACACGAGTCCGAGGCCCTCCTGCTCGGGATCTTCGAAGTCTCGATCCTCCACAACATCGTGCATCTGCTCTTCGGCGTGGCGGGCGTCGCGATGGCCCGCACGGTCGGTGCCGCCCGGTCCTACCTCATCGGCGGCGGCATCATCTACCTGGTGCTGTGGCTCTACGGCCTGATCATCGACAAGGACAGCTCGGCCAACTTCGTGCCGGTCAACTCCGCCGACGACTGGCTGCACTTCGTTCTCGGGGTGGGCATGATCGCCCTCGGCTACCTCCTCACCCGCCGGACCACGACGCACCGCGCCGTGCCCGGTACCCGCTGACCGTCACCCCTCGACCGCCGGTCCTCGCCGCTCGCGGCGAGGACCGGCCGCGTTTCGCACCACCCCGCCGACGGACACGCGGCGATCGGCCTCGACCGCGGCGCGCCTGCCGAGCGGCGTTCACCTCCGCGGCCCGCTCCGGCGACGCTGGACCACCACGTAGACGACCACTCCGACCAGAATGAGAATTCCCAGAATTTCCATGACCGTCGGATACCCGCCGTGCCCGAGGTGAAGCAGCACGGTCCGGAGCCGCAGCGAAACTCGTGGCGAGGACCGCGCGGTCGGTCGCGTCGCAGTGGTCGACCGCCGAATCGGCGTCGCGCACCCGGAACGGGGGCCACAATCGTCCGCATGGATCGCGCGATGGCGCGGCAGACGGGAGTGGCGACCGATGGAGTGGGGAAATGTACTCGTCGACAGCGCCTGGTGGACGCTGAAGGCGTATGTGATCACAGCGGTGGTGTTCGTCGTCGTGGTGGCGCTGCTCGCACGGGCAACCCACTGGGGGCGGCAGTGGTGGCGCATCGCGCAGCCCTACTTCGATCCCCGCCGTGGCCTCGGCCCGCTCGGACTCGTGGCCCTGGTTCTGCTGTTCACCGTCTTCGCGGTGCGGGTCAACGTGCTGTTCTCGTACTGGTACAACGACTTCTACACCGCGATCCAGAATCTCGACGAGGCGGCGTTCTGGCGGTTCATGCGGGTGTTCGCCGTGCTCGCCACCATCCACGTGGCGCGCAGCCTCGTCGCGTACCTGCTCGGCCAGACCCTCGACATCCACTGGCGCACCCACCTGAACAACCGGCTCGTCGACACCTGGCTCGACACCGGCGCGTTCTACCGGGACCGGTTCGTCGATCCGCCCGTGGACAACCCCGACCAGCGCATCCAGGTCGACGTCACCGATTTCGTCACCACCACCCGCATCCTGTCGATGGGAGCGGTCACCGCGGTGCTGTCCATCGTCAGCTTCACCGGCATCCTGTGGGACCTGTCGGGCCCGATCACCGTCTTCGGCACCGAGATCCCCCGTGCCATGGTGTTCCTGGTCTATCTCTACGTGCTGGTCACCACCGCGGTGGCGTTCTGGATCGGCCGGCCGCTGATCCGCCTGAACTTCCTCAACGAGAAGCTCGGCGCCACCTACCGCTACGCCCTGGTCCGCGTCCGCGAGTACGGCGAGAACATCGCCTTCTACCGTGGGGAGGGTGTCGAGCGGGGTGGCCTGCTGAGCCGATTCGCCGCGGTGATCCGCAACTGGTGGCGGATCGTGTTCCGGATCCTGAAGTTCGACGGCTTCAACCTGACCGTCAACCAGATCGCGGTGATCTTCCCGTTCCTCATCCAGGGGCCGCGACTGTTCGCCGGACAGATCACCCTCGGCGACGTGATGCAGACCGGCAACGCCTTCGGCCAGGTCCACGAATCGCTGTCCTTCTTCCGCGAGTCCTACGACGACTTCGCCGCGTTCCGGGCCACCACCATCCGGCTCAACGGATTGCTCGACGCCACCGAGCAGGCGGCGAAGCTGCCCGTCCTCGTCGCGACCGAGCAGGGCGACACACTCGACATGCACGGTCTCGACGTCCGGACCCCGTCCGGCCGTCCCCTCGTGACCGGCCTCGACATCGACATCCCGCCCGGCGAGGCCCTGCTCGTGCGCGGCGCTTCCGGCAGCGGCAAGACGACGTTGCTGCGCTCCCTCGCCGGGCTCTGGCCGTACGCACACGGCCGGATCGCGCGTCCGATCGGCGACGCGCTGTTCCTGTCCCAGGATCCCTACGTGCCGCTCGGGACGCTGCGCGAAGCCCTGTCCTACCCTCGTCCGCCGATGCCCGACGACGCGCAACTCGGCGAGGTGCTCGACCGCGTGCACCTCGGGCACCTGACCGAACGTCTCGACGACGACACCGACTGGGCGCGCGTGCTCTCGCCCGGGGAGCAGCAGCGCCTCGGCTTCGCACGAGTCCTGCTGGCCCGGCCGCGCACGGTGTTCCTCGACGAGGCCACCGGCGCCGTGGACGAAGGGCTCGAACACGCGCTCTATCGCACCCTCCGCGAGGCCCTGCCGGACAGCGTCATCGTCAGCGTCGGGCACCGCAGCACCCTCGACACGTTCCACGACCGGGTCCTCGAACTGCAGGGGGAGGGACGCTGGACGGTCACCGAGAGCGTCCGCTGAGACCCGGCCGCCCGGCGAATCTGCCCGACTCGGGTCCACACCGCGCGGCGACCGAACTACGCTGAAGGATCGGTGACCTCGATGCCGGCGACGGCCGACGGGAACGGCCGGCAGTGGCACCGGTGCCCGGTCCCGGGCCGGAATGCGCGTGCGCCAGCCGAGGAGGACACCATGCACCACGGAACTTCCCGCCGGCGGCGCCCGCATCGGTCGGTCACCACCCTGATGTCCCTTCCCGGATCCGCGCTGCGGGGCGGCGTCCGGGTCGCGGCCGCCGGTGCCGGCGTCGCCCTCGACGCCGCCGTCGTCGGCGCCGCCACGGCGGCAGGCGTCGGGACGGCGTTGCTCCGTGCCCCCGTCGCCGCGGTCGCCGCGCCGGCCCCCGCGGCGATCCTCCATCTCGTCGCCGACGTCGCCCGGGAAGCGGGCAGCGGACGCCCCGCCCGGCGCTGCGCGGCGAACGGTGCCCGAACCTGGATCGAAGTCCGGGGCCTCGACGGCCCGGACGGCGCGGCGCTCGGCGACCGGGTCCTCGCCGCGATCCGGGCCACCCCGGGCGTGGCCACGGCCGAACTGCACCGCCCCTGGTGCCGCCTCGTGGTGTCCACGGACCCGGACGGACCTACGGACCGCGCCCTGCGGCGCATCGTCGAGCGCGTCGAAACCGACTGTGTTGCAACCGAACACTGTGTCCCAACCGAGGACTCCGCCGCCACCGAACACCCCGCCGCCCCGCCCGGGCTGCCCGGCGACGACGTCCTGCTCGTCCGGCGGGGCGTGTCCGCGGCCGCCGCCGTCACCGGGCTGGTACTGACCGCGACGGGACGCCGTCTGCGCCTGCCGCGCCTGCCCGGCGCCGCAGCCGCCCCGGTGCTCGTGTCGGACTATCACCCCCGCATCCGCGCCCTCGTCGAATCCGCACTGGGGACCGGCAGGGCGGACCTGCTGCTGGCCGCCGGGACCACCGTGCTGCACACCCTGACCCTCGCACCGGCGTCGGCCGCCGTCGAAGCCGTCACCCGGACCGTCCTCGTGGGCGAGACACTGGCGATTCGGCGCGCCTGGCGCGACTTCGAACCGGAACTCGCCGCCCACGCGGCCGTGGCCCACTGCCCACATCGTCCGGCCCGTCCCACCGAACCGGCGGCCGGAGTGGTCGAGCGCTACACCGACCGCGCCGGCTGGGCCGGACTCGCCGGCGCGGCAGCGGCCGGGATGCTGACCGGCAAACCCGCCATCGCCGGCACCGCGGCGCTCGTCGCCGTCCCCAAGGCCACCCGCACCGCGCGGGAATCCTTCGCCGCCACCCTCGCCCGCGGGCTCGCCGCCCGCGGAGTCCTGACTCTGCGCCCGGACGTGCTGCGCCGTCTCGACCGGGTCGACGCGCTCGTCGTCGACCCCCGCGCCCTGTACACCTCCGCCCTCACGGTGACGCGACTGAACGGCGTCCCCGACCGCGACCGCAGCGCGGTGTGGGACCGGGCTCGGGCGGCGGTCGACCGTGGCATCGTGACCGCCGGCCGGCACCCCGTCTCCGCCGTGCCGGACGCGCCCGGGCACCTTCCCGCCGACGCACAGGTACTGATCGGACCGGTCCACGACCGCTACGCCTCCGCCGTGCTCGCCGCCGCCCGACGCGCGGGGATCGCCGTGGTCTCCGCGGAGGACGAGGCGATGGGATCACTGCGGAACGGCTTCGACCGTCTCGAACCCGTCGCCGAGTCGATGGACACGACCCTGTTCGACGTCGTCGACAAGCTGCAACGCGGCGGCTGCACCGTCGCGGTCCTCACCGTCGAGGCAGCGCAGGCTCTCGGCCTGGCCGACGTGGGCCTCGGTGTCCTCCGCGACGGGCACCGCCCACCCTGGTCGGCGGACGTGATGATTCGCGATCTGACCGGCGCGTGGCGGATCCTGCACGCGCTCCCGGCCGCGCGGACCGCAAGCCGGCGCGGCGTGGAGATCGCCCGCGACGCGTCCGCCCTCGGGACGTTGCTCATGGTGCCCGGCGTGCCCGGCAGCGGTCCGGAGTCGGTCACCGCCGGCGCCGCGGCCGGGTTGTGGGCCGGAACGTCGGCGGCCCGCGCCGCGCTGGCCGCGCCGCTGCCGCAACCACGTTCGGCCCACGACTGGCATGCCCTTCCGGTGGACGAGGTCTGCGCGCTCCTCCCCGCACCGGGCGACCTGCTCACGCCCGCAGCGGACTCCGGGTGGCGAGCGCGGACCCGGATGCGCGTGGTGCGGGGCGTCCGGCGGGTCGGTGTCCGTCCGCTCGGATCCGCGGCCGACTTCACCCGGGCCGTGCGCACCGAACTGGCGGACCCGCTGACGCCGGTCCTCGCCACGGGCTCCGCGGCGAGCGCGGTGCTCGGATCGCCGCTCGATGCCGTACTCGTCGGATCCGTACTGCTGCTCAACGCCGCGCTTTCGGCCGCCCAGCGTCTGCGCGCCGAACGTCTTCTGAAAAGGCTTCTGGCGGTGCAAGACCCACCTGCCCGCCGCGTCGCCGGCCCGCGCGGGGACCGGCGGTACGTCGGGGTCCCCGCGGCCGGGCTGCGCCCCGGACACGTCGTCGAGGTCCGTCCGGGCGAGGTCGTGCCCGCGGACGGGCGCATCGTCCACGCCGACGGGGTCGAGGTCGACGAGTCGGCCCTGACCGGGGAGTCGCTTCCGGTCGCCAAGCAGAGTGAATCGACGCCGGGGGCGCCGCTGGCCGAACGCGCCTGCATGCTCTACGCGGGCACCACCGTGCTCACCGGCACCGCGGTGACGATCGTGACGGCGGTGGGAGGGGCTACCGAGGCCCGTCGCGCCACCGCGATGGCGCCCGCACAGGTCCGGGAAGTGGGACTGCAGGCACGCCTGAGCACCCTCACCCGCCGCGCGCTGCCCGTCAGCCTCGGCGGCGGCGTACTCGTTGCCGCACTGGGGTTGCTGCGCGGCACCGGAATCCGCGCGGCAGTGACCAGCGGTGTGGCGGTCACCGTTGCGGCCGTGCCGGAAGGGCTGACCCTCGTAGCCACCCTCGCTCAGGTCGCATCCGCCCGCCGGCTCACCAAGCGCTCGACCCTCGTGCGCGCACCCCGCTCGATCGAGGCCCTCAGCCGTGTCGACGTCGTCTGCTTCGACAAGACGGGCACACTCAGCGAGAACCGTCTGCGAGTCGTCACGGTCGAAGCCGCCCCCGGCTTCACCCGGCAGGACGTGCTGGCCTACGCCGCCCGCACCGGCATCCCGGCGAACGGGGGAGCGCCCGAGCACGCCACCGACGTCGCGATCGTCGAGTCCGCGCATGCCGCCGCCGTCGCGGACCGGGCCGCCGAACGGACCGCCCACCTGCCGTTCCGGTCCGGCCGGGCCTACGCTGCCGCGATCGCCGGAAACCACCTGGCGGTCAAGGGCGCCCCGGAGACGATGCTCGGTGCCTACGGTGACGACAGCCCCGAACTTCGGGAGCGGGTGCACGCCCTGGCCGCCGAGGGCCTACGGGTGATCGCGGTGGGGCAGCGTGACCTGAACCACTCCGAAACCGATTGGGCGACGGACGATCCCGATGCCCTCGCGGAACTGTGCGGGAACGGGCTGCGGCACGTCGGGCTGATCGGATTGTCCGACACACCGCGGGCCGACGCGGCCGGATTGCTGCCCGCGCTGCTCGAGCAGGGCGTCGCCGTCCGGCTCGTCACCGGCGACCACCCGGTGACCGCCGTCGCGATCGCCGCCGAACTGGGCCTGCCCGTCGGCACGGATCAGGTACTCAGTGGTGCGGAATGGGACGGGCTCTCGCACACCGAACGAAAGCACGCCGTGGAGCAGTGCCTCGTCTTCGCGCGGATGTCCCCCGAGCACAAGGTGCAGATCGTGCAAACCCTCGAACACGCCGGACACGTGTGCGCCATGGTCGGCGACGGCGCCAACGACGCCGCCGCGATCCGCGCCGCCAGCGTCGGAATCGGCGTGGCTTCCCACGGCAGCGACCCCGCGCGCGGCGCGGCCGACGTCGTGCTGCTCGAGGGGCGCGTCGCGGGTCTGCTCGACGCGCTCGACGAGGGCCGCGTGCTGTGGCAGCGGGTCCAGGCCGCCGTGGCGGTCCTGCTCGGCGGCAACGCGGGTGAGGTCGCGTTCGCGCTACTCGGCAGCCTGGTCACCGGCCGCTCCCCGCTCAATGCCCGGCAGCTGCTGCTGGTGAACATGCTCACCGACGCGCTCCCGGCAGCGGCCCTGGCCGTCAGTACCCCCCGCATCGACGGCTCCGGTCCCGCGCCGCGGCCCGACGAGTCCGCGCTCCTGCACACCGTGGCCGTCCGCGGCGCCACTACCGCGGCCGCGGCCACCGCGGCCTGGGCCATGGCACGGATGACGGGCTCGAACGCGCGTGCATCGACGGTGGCGCTCGTCGCGCTCGTGGGCGCTCAGCTCGGGCAGACCCTGCTCGACTCGCGCAGCCCCCTCGTCGTCGGCACCGTCCTCGGCTCGCTCGCCGTGATGGCCGCACTGATCAGCACGCCGGGGGTGAGCGGACTGCTGGGCTGCGTGCCGATCGGCCCGGTGGGGTGGACCCAGGCACTCGGGTGCGCGGGAGCAGCCACCGTGCTCGCCGCCGTCGCCTCGACCGCCGCGCAACGGCTACCGGCGATCGGCGCGGTGGTGACGTCGGTGCTTGCGCCGCGAGAACCCGGAGACGCTTCCGAGACCCCGGCAGCCACGGACCCTCGGGTCGCGCCGGCAGGGGGAGAGAAGTAGTCGCGAGGCCGGCCGACGCGCTCGCCGTGCGTACCACGCGGGGCGCCGAGTTCACCGCCGGACCCCCGGGCCGTCCATCCGTCGACCTACATGTTCGCCCGCCGGCCTGGTACACCGTCGACACCCGACCCGGCCGGACCCCACGCCGAGGGGAGTCCGTGCATGGATCTCGAGGCGCGCTGATCGATGCTCGGTGGCCACACCGTGCCCTGGGCACCCCGTCCACACCGTGCCCTGGGCACCCCGTCCACACCGTGCCCTGGGCACCCCGTCCACACCGTGCCCTGGGCACCCGGCCCACACCGTGCCCTGGGCACCCGGCCCACACCGTGCCCTGGGCACCCCGTCCACACAGCGCCCTGGGCACCCGGCGACATGCCGATGAGGTCGACGCCGCTCGATCCGGCCCGTGGGCAATGGCCTCGAACACAAAGGGCCGGCACTGAGACGTGCCGCACATGATTTCCTATCAACCATTGAGAGTTCCGTAGCGACGCCGCA
Source organism: Rhodococcus sp. DMF-1 (assembly GCF_021441945.1). NCBI lineage: Bacteria > Bacillati > Actinomycetota > Actinomycetes > Mycobacteriales > Nocardiaceae > Rhodococcus > Rhodococcus sp. DMF-1. Next base: position 1,917,687 of record NZ_CP090442.1, on the reverse strand, counting down.
TCCGAGCCGGTGATGCTTCTTGTCGCTCCGCGGGCACTGTTCCCCGGTGCCCGGCATCCCTCCAACGCAAGGAGATTCGCGTGGAACTCGATCTGCGCCACCGTATCGCCACCGGCCCCATGAGTCGGTTCCAGTGGACAGCGGTCGCACTGTGTGTAGCGCTGAACGTGCTCGACGGTTTCGACGTCCTCGTCATGGCCTTCACCTCCCAATCCGTCTCGCAGGAGTGGGGCATCTCAGGATCGGTCCTGGGTCTGCTGCTCAGTGCGGGCTTGTTCGGAATGGCGATCGGTTCGATCGCCCTCGCGCCGTGGGCGGATCGTGTGGGTCGCCGGACCATGATCCTCGTCTGCCTGACTCTGTCGTCCACCGGCATGCTGATCTCGGCGGTGAGCCAGAACGCCGGCCAACTCGGCGCGCTGCGCGTGCTCACCGGTATCGGCATCGGTGGAATCCTGGCCAGCAGCAATGTCATCTCCAGTGAGTTCGCGTCGAATCGCTTTCGCGGCCTGGCCGTGACCCTCAACTCCACCGGCTACGCGGTCGGGGCGACACTCGGGGGCGTGGTGGCCGTGGTCCTGCAGAGTTCGTCCGGTTGGCGTTCGGTATTCCTCTTCGGCGGTGTGTGCACCGCGGCCCTGATCCCGCTCGTCTGGTTCCGGCTGCCGGAGTCCCTCGACTTCCTGTTCGCCCGCCGCCCGGCGAACGCACTCGAGCGCATCAATTCGTTCGCAGTCCGCGCGGGCCACTCGCCGGTGAGCGCGCTGCCCCCGGCCCCTGCCACTGCCGATGCCCGGAAGCGCGGTGTCGGACCGACCGCCCTGCTCGTCCCGGGACAGCGTCGGAACACCCTGTTGATCTGGGGTGCCTTCTTCCTGACGATGTTCGGTTTCTACTTCGTGACGAGTTGGACGCCGAAGCTGCTGGTGGAGGCCGGGATGTCCGCGACGCAGGGGATCACCGGCGGTGTGCTGCTCAATCTGGGCGGCATCTTCGGCACCGCCCTCCTCGGCGTGCTGACAGTCCGGTTCCGCCTCGGACGCGTCCTGGTCGGATACCTGGTCGCGTCGGCGATCCTGCTCGCCGTATTCGTGCCTGCCATGGGGACCGTCGCGGTGGGCTTCGTCCTCGGTGCAGCGATCGGCGTCGTCGTGAACGGCTGCATCGGCGGGCTCTACGCGCTGACCCCGGCCGTGTACTCGCCTTCCCTGCGCGCTACCGGCATGGGCTGGGGCATCGGCGTCGGACGCATCGGCGCGATCATGTCACCGATCGTCGCGGGTGGGTTCCTCGACGCCGGATGGACCGCGACCCAGCTGTACCTGCTTGTCGCCGTCGCTTTCCTGGGTGCAGGGGTGGTGGTCTCCGTTGTTCGTGTCACGGCGCGAAGCGGCGTGACTACCGTCGAGGGTGAACTCACCATCGTGTGAGTCCGGGCGGCCGTGGAGAGGAGTGGGCGTGGCGCGAGTTCCCACGGGAGAGTCTGTGCTTGCCCGCGCGGCACGCGTCATCGAGGCGTTCGGCATCGACGATTCCACGCTGACGGTCTCCGAGATCGCCCGGCGCGCAGGCCTGCACGTCGCCACCGCCTCCCGGCTGATCGAGGAACTCGTCCGGTGCGGATGGCTCGAACGTGACGGTCGTCGAGTGCGGGTCGGGGTGCGCCTGTGGGAGGTGGCTTCACGGTCGTCACCCACGGTGAGCCTGCGGGAGGCGGCGCGTCCGTTCATGGAGGACCTGCACGCGGTGGTCGACCAGCACACCCAGCTGGCGGTCCGGGAGGGCACCGAGGTGCTGTTCCTGGAACGACTCACCGCGCGCGGGGCAGCCGTCAACTTCACGCGCGTCGCCGGTCGGCTACCACTGCACGCCTCCTCGTCCGGGCTCGTGCTGCTCGCGCACAGTCCGGTCGAGGTGCAGGACGAGGTGATGAACGCGCCGATGCGCGCCTTCACCGAGCACACCATCCACACCCCCCGGGATCTGCGTGCTGCGCTGGCGCAGATCCGCAGACAGGGATACGCGCTCTGCGCGGGCCACCTCCACCCCGACACCACCGGCGTGGCGGTCCCCGTCCGCGGGGCGTCCGAGGAGGTCGTCGCCGCACTGGGGTTGATCGTGCCGAACGACCCCTCCGCTTACGCGCAGATCCCGGCACTGCAGGCCGCCGCTCGAGGCATATCCCGAGTGATCTCCCACCCGACGCCGCCGAGCCGGTAACCCGCCGCACACATTTTCTCTCAATGATCGAGAAACGTCTGGTGTGAACTTCACGGTCCGGACCATCCTCGATCCGACGACGAGACAGAGGAGTTTGTCGTGTCCGATCACATTGCCGCCACGGAGTCGGCTGTGCGAGTCATTGCGAAAGAGTCTGCGGCACAGGGTGTTACTGCCCTGACGCTCGCCCATCCCGACGGTAGGCGCCTGCCGGACTGGGCGCCGGGTGCGCACATCGACCTGATGCTGCCCAACGGACTCACCCGCCAGTACTCGCTGTGCGGCGACCGCTGGGACGCCCACACCTACCGCGTCGCCGTGCTACGCGAGCCGCACGGCCGCGGGGGGTCGGTGTACATCCACGATCACCTGGCCGTCGGCGATCTCGTCGGTATCGGCGGTCCCCGCAACAATTTCCGGATGGTGCCCTCGTCGCGGTACCTGTTCCTCGCCGGCGGCATCGGCATCACCCCACTGCTGCCGATGATCCGGCAAGCAGACTCGATCGCCGCCGACTGGCACCTCCTCTACGGCGGCCGTACCCGTGACACGATGGCATTCGGCGACGAACTCGCGCGGTACGGCGAGCGGGTCTCCCTCGTCCCCCAGGACCAGAAGGGTCGACTCGACCTCGACGTCGCCACCGAAGCCGCGGCGGCCGGCGCGAAGGTGTACGCGTGCGGTCCGGTACCGCTGCTCGATGCGCTCACGACCCGCGCCACGTCCTGGCCGAAGGGCGCGTTGCGGCTCGAACGCTTCGTCCCTCGGGAGCAGCCGGCCCCGGTCCGCAACAGCCCCTTCGACATCGAACTGGCCAGGTCGGGCCGCACGATCTCCGTCACGCCGCAGCAGAGCGTGCTCGACGCGCTGCGGGCAGCCGGTGTGGGCGTGCTCTCGTCGTGTCGCGAAGGCACCTGCGGAACTTGTGAGACCACGGTCCTGGCCGGAGAGCCCGACCACCGCGACTCCGTACTCGACGACGGCGAACGAGCGGCCGTGGACTGCATGCTCGTCTGCGTTTCGCGATCGTGCTCCGACCGCCTGGTACTCGACCTCTGACCACCTCACCAAGGGATCTCGCCATGACAACTCTCGCACCGACCGGAACACCGATCAGCGACGCCGACCCGTTCGACCTCGATGTTCTCGACAACCCCCTACCGTTCCAGGAGGAACTTCGCGAGGCCGGGCCCGTCGTCCGCCTCGACCGTCTCGGCGTGTTCGGCATGGGTCGTTACGAGCAGGTGCACGCCGCCCTCACCGACTGGCAGTCGTTCCAGTCCGCCGCGGGTGTCGGACTGAGCAACTTCCGTTACGAGAAGCCCTGGCGGCCACCGAGCCTGCTGCTCGAGGCGGACCCGCCGCACCACGACGCCCCCCGTGCGCTCCTCACCCGCATCCTCGGTCCCCGCGCGCTGCGCACGCTCCGGAACGCCTGGATCGACGACGCCGAGGATCTGGTCGACGAGGTCCTGACCCGAGGAACCGAACTCGATGCCGTCACCGACCTGGCCGCGGCGTTTCCGCTGCGGGTGTTCCCGGACGCCGTCGGTATACCCGACGCCGGGCGGGAGAATCTGCTGCCGTACGGGGACCACACCTTCAATGCCTTCGGCCCCGCCAACAGCCTGGTCGACCGGGGTATCTCGCGGATCCGAGATCTGTCGGCCTGGGTCAACGCCCAGTGCGTGCGCGACGTCCTGACCGAGGGCGGTTTCGGAGCGCAGATCTGGGCCGCGGCGGATCGCGGTGACATCACCCACGACCAGGCACCCCTGATTGTTCGGTCGCTCCTCACCGCAGGGGTCGACACGACCGTCAACGGGCTGGCTGCCGTACTGTACGCGTTCGCTACCCACCCCGAGCAATGGCGAGCGGTGCGGGCGAATCCGTCGCTGGCGCGGACCGCGTTCGACGAGGCGGTGCGCTGGGAGTCGCCCGTGCAGACCTTCTTCCGCACCGCCACCCGCGACATTGAGATCGGCGGCACCGTCATCCCCGACGGCCACAAGGTTCTGCTGTTCCTCGGCGCGGCCAACCGTGACCCCCGACGCTGGGAGCGGCCCGCCGCGTTCGACCTCGCGCGCGACCCGTCCGGTCACGTCGGGTTCGGGATGGGCATCCACCAGTGTGTCGGCCAGCACGTCGCGCGTCTCGAATCGGAGGCGCTACTCACGGCGCTGGCCACACGGGTCGAGTCGATCGAGGTCGACGGTCCGGTGCACCGGCACCTGAACAACACCCTCCGCTCGTGGCGGTCGGTGCCGATCCGCGTCCGACTCGCGTGAGCGACGAGGCACAGAGACACCGTGCCCCGCGAGTTCGATCGGCCCACCACCGACACCCGGCGGCTCACCGAGTGCACCCTTCGGGTTCGGCCTGACACGCCGAGCCGGGCGGTTGTCACCGACGCCGCCGGTGTCAGTTGTCACCGACGTCGCCGGCGTCAGTTGTCACCGACGCCGCCGGTGTCAGTTGTCACCGACGCCGCCGGTGTCAGTCGTCGACGACGACCACCACACCGGCGCGCATCAGCACGGCGTACAGCTCGCACAGCGGGGGAGTGAGCAGCCGGACCACGGCGCCGACCACCGCATCCGGGCCCACTGCGACCATCGGGTTCGACATGCCTCGACCGTAGGGACGCCGGATGAACCGAAGTTGACGAACGAGGAAAGAACGGTCGACGAATCGTCCGCGCGGGGGACCTCGCCGGACGACGGCGCGGACACGGAGACGACGTCCGCGGCGACGACTCGCCTCGTCACGGGGTGCACACGAGGGTGAATCCGGCGCCGATGCCGCCCCGGGCGTCGAGGTCCTCGACGATCCGGTCGGCCCGCTGGTAGACCGCGAAGCGCACATCGTCGGGGCGGTAGCCGACGGCGAGGCCGAGCCACTCGCCGGTGTCGGTGCGGACCAGTGGACCACCGGAGTCGCCCTGTTGCATCACGAGCCACGAATTGAGCGAGTTCGGGTTCACCAGCACGTCCCGGGTGCCGGCGACGTCCAGGGCGTCGACGAGGGGCAACGGCCCGCATGCGATCCCGGTCGTGTGCCCGGCCGCGCAGTGCCGGCCGATGTCCTGGTCACCGTCCGGCAGCGAGCCGATCGACTCGAGCGCCACGACCTCGCCGTCGGCGTCCGGGGCCGACGTGTTCGACCCGCGCACCCTGGTCTCGTCGAGCAGGATCACCGCGTAGTCCGGCACCGCGTCGGTCGGCACCCCGAGGGGGTCCACCGAGCCGGGGCTGTAGACGGACGTCTCGGTGCCGATCGGTCCGTGGCCCTGCTCGCCGACCTTCCACACCTCGCCGGCGCCGTTCTGCCAGCAGTGTCCGGCGGTGACGGCGACGAGGCGGCCCTCCCGGTCGTGACCGACCGCGCCGACCGAGCACCAACCCGGCGCGGGATCGGCGCTGGTGAAGGTGATTCCGTCGCCGGGGCGCAGCACGATCCGCTCGTCCGGTACGTGCGCGGCCGCACCCGGCGCCGGGGCGAGCAGCACGGCCGCACACGCCGTCACGAGGAGCAGGGCGCGTCTCATGCCTTCTCCCATCTCCATTCGTGGACCGCGAGATCGGGGGGGATTGCGGCCACGGACGCTTCACCGAAGTCGGCACGTTACCAGCGTTTCCGCGGGGAGGCGCCCCGGGTTTCGTGTTCGCGTCGCCGGCGCTGCGGGCGCACCGCGAGTCGGAGGCCGGCGGTGTCCCCATTCCGGCCGGAGACCGGCAGTGTGGCGGTGCCCCCGGTGAGACTCGAACTCACACTGGACGGGTTTTGAATCCGTTTCCTCTGCCAATTGGGATACGGGGGCGTCGTGCGCAGACCACTGTAGAAGATCGGTGACTGCCGTCGGCCACCGGTACCCTTCTAACGTTCCACCCCCTCCACGGGGGCCGCCCGAGCGACAGGAGATGGCCGACGATGACAGCCGCCCCGCACGAGAATCCCGCTCAGCCGCGGCGCGTCGTAGTAGCCGAGGACGAGGCGCTGATCAGGCTCGATCTGGTGGAGATGCTCCGCGAGGAAGGCTACGAGGTGGTCGGCGAGGCCGGCGACGGGCAGCGGGCGGTCGAACTGGCGGAGCAGCTGAAGCCGGACCTGGTCATCATGGACGTGAAGATGCCCCGGCGCGACGGCATCGACGCCGCCTCGGAGATCGCCGCCCGGCGCATCGCACCTGTGGTCATTCTCACGGCGTTCAGTCAGCGTGAGCTCGTCGAACGCGCCCGCGACGCCGGTGCCATGGCGTATCTCGTCAAGCCGTTCTCGAAGACCGATCTCGTTCCGGCGATCGAGGTGGCAGCGAGCCGGTTCGCGGAGATCCGTGAACTCGAGCGCGAGGTGGCGGGGCTGACCGAGCGGTTCGAGACCCGCAAACTCGTCGACCGTGCCAAGGGTCTGCTCATGGACAAGCACGCGATGACCGAGCCCGAGGCGTTCCGCTGGATCCAGCGGGCGGCGATGGACCGGCGCACCACGATGAAGCACGTCGCGGAGGTGGTCATCGAGACGCTGGGCGGCGCCGCGGCGGGATGACGGAGCTTCCCGTTACGCCGGTGTCAATTCTTCGATAACGGTCGCGTCACAAGGATTTCGCCCGGGTTCGCGGAACGCGTGGGGCGGATAGGTTTCTGGCCACGTCCCGGTGACGTATCCGGAGACGGTGTGCATGCCGACCGAAGGAGAGTTGGATGGCCAGACGGACCTTCGTCCGCGCCGCTGCGGTGTTCGGAGCAGCGTCTCTCGCCCTTGCGGGGTGTAGCTCGGACAGCGACGATTCCGCCACGGGCGGTTCCGGTGACAGCGCAGCGTCGGCGACGACCGTGACCACCGACTGCGAACCCGCGCAGGCGACCGCCGGGGCCACCCCGGTGACGACACCGCTCAAGATCGGCACCCTGCTACCCGAGACCGGCAGCCTCGCCTTCCTCGGGCCGCCCGAGGTGGCGGCGGTGCGACTCGCGGTGGACGACGTGAACGCCGCCGGCGGTGTGCTGAACCAGCCGGTGGAACTGATCACCGGCGACTCGGGCGACACCACGACCGACACGGCGAATTCCACGGTGGACCGGGAGCTCGCGGCGGGAACCCAGGTGATCGTGGGCGCGGCCTCGTCGTCGGTGTCGTTGAAGGTGATCGACAAGATCACCGGCGCCGGGGTGGTGATGTTCTCGCCGGCGAACACCTCCGACCAGTTCGTGTGTTACCCCGACAAGGGGCTGTACTTCCGCACCGCCCCCACCGATGTGCTGCAGGCCCAGGCGCTGGCGCAGCTGATCTCGGACGACGGTGCCCAGCGGGTGTCGATCATCGCGCTCAACGACCCGTACGGCACCGGCCTGGCCACCAACACCCAGAACAACCTCGTCGAGGCCGGCGTGCCGGAGGATCAGATCCAGAAGATCATCTACGACCCCAACGCGCAGTCCTTCAACGCCGAGGTCGACCAGATCAAGAACTTCGGGCCCGACGCCGTGGCGCTCATCGGGTTCGAGGAGTCCGCGAAGATTCTCACCCGCATGCACGAGGTGGGCATCGGGCCGGCCGACGGGATGCTCGTCTACGGCGTGGACGGAAACATGGGCAATGCCCTCGGTGAGGCCGTCGCGCCGGGACTGCTGGACACGATGCGTGGCACCACGCCGCTCACGGACGTCGGACCGGACTTCCAGAATCGGCTCCGGGCCGTCGATCCCGCGCTGATCGACTTCAACTATTCCGGCGAGTCCTACGACGCCGTGGTGATCTCGGCGCTCGCGGCGGAACAGGCCGGTTCCACCGCCGGTGTGGACATCGCCGCGAACATCAACGACGTCACCCAGGGCGGCACGACGTGTACCAGCTACCAGCAGTGCGTCGATCTGCTGCGCGGGGGCCAGGACATCGACTACGACGGTGTCACCGGCCGACTCGAGTTCACCGACGCCGGCGAGCCGGGGATCGGATCGTACGGGCACCTGGTGTTCGGGCCGGACAACACGCTCACCACGGAGGACTACATCGTGGTCGGTGAGTGACGACGACTCGGTGGGCGGGCCGGGAACCGGATCGGTTCCCGGCCCGCCCAACGTCAGTTGTGCTTCTGCTCCCTGCTGCCGGCGAGCGTCCCGAGGTACAACTCGACGACCTTCGGGTCGTGCATGAGGTTCGGTCCGGTGTCGGTGTAGGCGTTGCGGCCCTGGTCGAGCACGTAGCCGCGGTCGCAGATCTGCAGGCACCGGCGGGCGTTCTGTTCCACCATGATGATCGACACCCCCGCGGCGTTGATCTTCTTGCAGCGGATGAACACCTCGTCCTGGAACATCGGCGACAAGCCCGCCGACGGTTCGTCGAGCAGCAGCACGGACGGATCCATCATCAGCGCCCGGCCCATCGCCACCATCTGCCGCTCACCGCCGGACAGGGTCGCGGCCTTGACCTTGCGGCGCTCACCGAGGAGCGGGAACAACTCCGCGACGAACGCGAACCTTTGGTCGAATTGCTTGGGCCGCAGGTAGATTCCCATCTCGAGGTTCTCCTCGATGGTCAGTGACGGGAACACGTTGCGGGTCTGCGGCACGTAGCCGAGCCCCTTGCGCACCAGGACGTGCGCGGGAGCGGCGGTGATGTCGTCGCCACGCAGCGTCACCGTGCCGCGTCGCACGGGGATCAGCCCGAACAGCGCCTTGAGCAGGGTCGACTTGCCGGCACCGTTGGGTCCGATGATGCCGACGATCTCGCCGTCGCGGAGGAAGAAGTTGCAGCCGCGCAGGATGTCGACGCCGGGGAAGTACCCGGCGACGATGTCGTCGGCGCGCACCAGTGCCCCCTCGGCGAGGCGGGCGTGTTCCTCGGCGGTGGCCGCGCGCTCGGCTGCGGTCGTCTGCGCCGGTTCGGGGGGCGGCATCTCGCTCACGGCTTCTCCTGCGTCGGAGGCTCGGTACCGGGCCCGGGCCGTCCGGTCCCGTCGGGCAGGTCGCCGAGGACGATGGCGTCCGGCTCGGACAGGTCGCCACCGGTCTCGAGGGTCTGGGCCTCGGCCTCCTCCATCGCCACGGCGAGCGCGGCCGTGGCGCCGACGGGGTTGCCCTCGTCGTCGAACTCGAGCACCTGGTCGTGGTGGCTGCCGAGATAGGCGTCGACGACGGCCGGATTCGAGGACAGCTGGTCCGGCGGAGCCTCGGCGATCACCGATCCCTGCGCCATCACCACCACCCAGTCGGAGATGTCGCGGATGACGTCCATGTCGTGCTCGACGAACACGACGGTCGTGCCGTCGTCGCGCAGGGTCTTGATGTGCCCGAGGAGTGTCTGCGTCAGCGCGGGATTGACCCCGGCCATCGGCTCGTCGAGCATGACCACCGCCGGTTCGGTCATCAGGGCCCGGGCCATCTCGAGGAGCTTGCGCTGCCCACCGGACAGGGAACCGGCCAGGTCGTCGGCCTTCGCGTCGAGGGCGAACCGCGCCAGCATCTCGCGGGCACGTTCGGTGACGGCACGTTCCTGCCGGTGCCACGTCCACGGCAGCAACGCTGCGAGCATCCGTTCCCCCCGCTGGCCCGTCGCACCGAGCCGCACGTTGTCGAGCACGGTCATCTTCGACAGCGCCTTGGTGAGCTGGAACGTCCGCACGATCCCGCGGCGCGCGAGCTGGTGCGGGTGCAGACGTCCGAGCGACGTCCCGTCCATGCTCCAGGTCCCCGTGTCGGGTCGGTCGAACCCGGTGAGCAGGTTGAACAGCGTGGTCTTGCCGGCGCCGTTCGGCCCGATCAGGCCGGTGATGCAGCCGCGCTGGATCTCGAGGTGCGCCACGTCGACCGCCCGGAGACCGCCGAAGGTTCGGGAGAGCGCGTCCACCACGAGGACCGGATCCGGTTTGGCCGCGCCGGGCTCGCGGGCCACGGTGTCGAACAGGGCGGAACGCTGTGCCGCGGGCAGGGTCGCGTCAGGCATCGAGCTGCACCTCCCGCTTGTTGCCGAGGATACCTTGGGGCCGGAACACCATCATGACGGCGATGAGCACGCCGAGGAGGATGTAGCGCATCGCGCCGACCTGCTGCTCGGACAGGGCCAGCAGCGGGTCCGGACCCGAGATGGCCTGGCGCAGCAGGGCATCGGGAATGGTGAGCAGGAACCAGAACAGCATCGCGCCGAGGACGGGACCGAACACGGTGGCGGCGCCCCCGAGGATCAGGGCGCCGAAGGCGAAGAACGTCTGGGCGGTCGAGTAGAAGTCGGGGTTGATCGACTTGGTCTGCAGCGCGTTGAAGATGCCACCGAGCCCGCCGATCGTGCCACCGAGCACCAGCGCCTGCATCTTGTACACGAACACGTTCTTGCCGAGCGATCGGGCGGCGTCCTCGTCCTCGCGGACCGCCTTGAGCACTCGCCCCCACGGGCTGTGACTGAGCAGGTACACCAGACCGCACAGCGCCAGCACCAGGGACCAGCCCACGACCATCGCCCACAGGTCGTCGCCGTAGAACCGCATCCCGAGCAGCGAGTACTGCCGCCCGGAGTCGAACGGGCTGAGCTGGGTGAACGGTCCGGCGAACCCGAACAGTCCGTTGGTCGAGCCGGTCACCGGATCCGATGCGGTGGAGCGGAACACCAGCCGCAGGATCTCGGAGGCGGCGATGGTGACGATGGCGAGGTAGTCGGCGCGCAACCGCAGGGTGGGGATGCCCAGCACCAGAGCCAGCAGGGCCGACGCCGCCAGGCCGACGAGGATGCCGAGCCACAGGGGCTGGTCGTAGGTGACGGTCATGATCCCCACGCCGTACCCGCCGAGCAGGGCGAATCCGATCTGGCCGAAGTTGAGCAGTCCGGCGTACCCGAAGTGCAGATTCAGTCCGATGGCGAGCAGCGCGTAGAAGATCGCCGACGGCCCGATCAACTGGGCGAAGGAAACCTGGAGAACGGCAACGAGATCCACGGCGCTCACCCCACCCTGGCCCGGCTGCCGAGAATGCCCTGCGGACGGACGACGAGGACGACGATCAACACGAGCAGGCCACCGATGTACTTCAGGTCGGGGTTGATGATCAGCGTCGACAACTGCACGAGCAGGCCGACGATCACGCAGCCCAGCAGCGCCCCGTACGCGGTGCCCAGCCCACCGAGGGTGATCCCGGCGAACATCAGCAGCAGCAGCTTGAAGCCCATCTCCCACTGGACGCGACCGCCGAGCTCGGACAGACCGAACAACACCCCGCCGAGGGCCGCGAGTCCGCCCCCGAGTCCCCACACGAACCGGACGACGCGTTCGACGTCGATGCCCGAGGCCGCCGCCAGGTCCCGGTTGTCGGCCACCGCGCGCATGGCCTTGCCGATGCGGGTGCGCTGGACGAGCAGGGCGACTCCGACGAGCACGACGAGGCTGACGACGATGCACGCCAGGTTCACCGGGGTGATCGCGATCGGGCCCCATTCCAGTTGGCGCTGGCCCTGGTAGTCGGCGAACGGCTCGGCCCGGTCGGAGAACAGCGCGAGGATCAGGTAGCGCAGCGAGATCGCGAGGCCGATCGACACGACGAGCTGGGCGATCAGGCCGGTGCGCCGCCGCCGCAGGGGCGCCCAGATCAGCCCGTTGTTGAGCAGGCCGATGGCGATGCCCACCGCGATGGCGAGCAGCGTCGCGGGGATCAACTGGATGCCCAGGCTCACGTTGAAGATCCACGCGGCCACCGCGCCGAGGGTCACGAGTTCCCCGTGCGCGAAGTTCGTCAGGCCGGTGGTTCCGAAGATCAGACTCAACCCGACCCCGGCGATCGCGATCACCAGGCCGAACCGGAGTCCGTCGACGACGGTGCGGATCACCGTCTCCCACCCGGAGGTGCCGAACCCGGAACGCGACTCGCCGAACGAGAAGATGACCGTGTTCGCCCGCCCGGCGACGACGTCGCGCTGGACGGTGGCCTGCACGCTGACCTCGTCGGGGAGGGACTGCTCGTCCACCTCGAACGTGTAGGTGCCGGGGGGCACGGTCAGCTCCCACCGGCCGTCGGCGGCCGAGGTCGCTTCGGCGACCTCGGCGCCCGTGGTGTCGCGGGCCCGGACCGTGACCCCGCCGAGGCGCTGCCCGGCGTTGTTGAGGCTGCCGCTGACCCGCACCCCCTCGCTCGGCTGCGGAGCGGTGGTGACCGGTGCCGGCGGGGGCGTGGGCTCCTGCGCGACCGCGGTCCCGATCCCGGCTCCGAGACCGGCGAGCGCGAGCAGCAGCAGCAGGAGTGTCGGGGCGAGCCGAGGGACCGGCCATCGCTCCCGGAGCGGCACGAATGGGGCCACGCAGGTCCTCCGGATCACGTCGGGGTCGTCGTGCGCGCCGCCGGGGCACCGGCGTCGTGGAACCGGACTTTAGCGGCTGCAACAGCGTTCCACGGCGCTCTGCGATTTCCGCCGCGTATCTGTTCTGTTTCGCCGCGCCGCGCCGCGCACACGGTCGCGGTGGGTCCGGGTTGTCCGAGCCGGTCCCTAGACTGAGGAACCGTGACTCGCGCATCGACCTCCTCCGCACCCGCCGCCTCCGGCGGCGACCGACCGACCCTGTTGCTGCTCGACGGGCATTCCCTGGCGTTCCGCGCGTACTACGCCCTGCCGGCGGAGAACTTCAAGACCCACAGCGGCCAGACCACCAACGCGGTGTACGGGTTCACCTCCATGCTCATCAACCTGCTGCGCGACGAGCAACCCACCCACGTCGCCGCCGCGTTCGACGTCAACCGCGACACGTTCCGGGCGACGGCGTACCCCGAGTACAAGGCCAACCGCAGCTCCGCGCCGGACGAGTTCCGCGGTCAGATCGACATCACCAAGGACGTGCTCGGGGCCCTGGGTATCCCGGTGATGGCCGAGGCCGGTTTCGAGGCCGACGACATCATCGCCACCCTGGCCACGCAGGCCGCGGCCCAGGGATATCGGGTGCTCGTCGTCACCGGCGACCGGGACTCCCTGCAGCTGGTCACCGACGACGTCACCGTCCTGTACCCCCGGCGCGGAGTGTCGGACCTGACGCGGTTCACGCCGGCGGCGGTGGAGGAGAAGTACGGGCTGACCCCGCAGCAGTACCCGGACTTCGCGGCGCTGCGCGGGGATCCGAGCGACAACCTGCCGTCGATCCCGGGCGTGGGGGAGAAGACCGCCGCCAAGTGGATCCGCGAGTTCGGGAGCCTCACCGACCTCGTCGACCGCGTCGACGAGGTCCGCGGGAAGACCGGCGACGCTCTGCGGGCGCACCTGTCGAGCGTGCTGCTCAACCGTCAGCTCACCGAGATGGTGCGGGACATGACCCTGCCCTACACCCCCGACCAGCTGGCGCTGGCTCCCTGGGACCGCGACCGCATCCACCGGTTGTTCGACGACCTCGAGTTCAAGGTGCTGCGCGACCGGCTGTTCGCGACGCTCAGCTCGGTCGAACCCGAGGCCGAGGAGGGCTTCGAGGTGCGCGGCGGCGTGCTCGAGCCGGGCGCGCTCACCGGGTGGCTGGCCGAGCATGCCGGGCCGGGTGCGCGGCACGGGATCACCGTGCTCGGGTCCTGTGTTCCGTACGGCGGTGACGCCACGGCCGTGGCGATCGCCGCGGCCGACGGGGAGGGGGCGTACGTGGACACCACGACCCTCACGCCCGAGGACGAGACGGCGCTGACCGGCTGGCTGGCCGACGCGACGGTGCCCAAGGCGCTGCACGAGGCGAAGGGCGCCCTGCACGCACTGCGCGGCCGCGGCTGGACGTTGGCCGGGGTCACCAGCGACACCGCCCTCGCGGCCTACCTGGTGCGTCCCGGTCAGCGCAGCTTCAATCTCGACGACCTGTCCCTGCGCTACCTCAAGCGGGAACTGCGGGTCGAGGAGTCGGGGGAGCAGCAGCTCTCGCTGCTCGACGACGCCGATGCCGCGGACGCGAAGGCCGCCGAGTCGGCGATTCTGCAGGCCCGGGCGGTGGTGGACCTCGCCGCGGCCCTGGCCACCGAACTCGAAGAGATCGAGTCCACCGCCCTGCTGACCGACATGGAACTGCCCCTGCTGGGGGTCCTCGCCGACCTCGAGACAACCGGCATCGCAGTCGAGGCCGAACGGCTGGAGGACCTGCAGTCCGGCTTCGTCGCGGACGTCGCCGCCGCCGCGTCGGCCGCCTACGACGTGATCGGCAAACAGATCAACCTCGGCTCACCGAAGCAGCTGCAGGTGGTGCTGTTCGACGAGCTGGACATGCCGAAGACGAAGAAGACCAAGACCGGCTACACCACTGACGCCGAGGCACTGCAGAACCTGTTCGAGCAGACCGGGCACCCGTTCCTCGAGCATCTGCTCGCCCACCGGGAAGCGATGAAGATGAAGACCACGGTCGACGGTCTGATCAAATCCATCGCCGACGACGGCCGCATCCACACCACCTTCAACCAGACCGTGGCGGCCACCGGCCGGCTCTCCTCGACCGAGCCGAATCTGCAGAACATCCCGGTGCGCACGGAGGCGGGCCGGCACATCCGCGACGCGTTCGTCGTCGGCCCCGGCTACGACCTGCTGCTCACCGCGGACTACAGCCAGATCGAGATGCGGATCATGGCCCACCTCTCCGGGGACGAGGGGCTGATCGAGGCCTTCAACACCGGCGAGGACCTGCACAGTTTCGTCGGCTCCCGGGCCTTCGGGGTGCCGATCGAGGAGGTCACCCCCGAACTGCGGCGGCGGGTCAAGGCGATGTCGTACGGCTTGGCGTACGGGCTCAGCGCGTACGGGTTGGCGCAGCAGCTGAAGATCTCCACCGACGAGGCCCGCGAACAGATGGAGGCGTACTTCAACCGCTTCGGCGGCGTGCGCGACTACCTGCACGCCGTCGTCGAACAGGCCCGCAAGGACGGCTACACCTCCACCCTCTACGGCCGCCGCCGCTACCTGCCGGACCTGAACAGCGACAACCGGCAGCGCCGCGAGGTCGCCGAACGCGCCGCGCTCAACGCCCCGATCCAGGGCACCGCCGCCGACATCATCAAGGTCGCGATGATCGACGTGCAGACGGCGCTGCGCGAGGCCGGACTGCGTTCGCGCATGCTCCTGCAGGTGCACGACGAGCTGGTGCTCGAGGTGACCGCCGACGAGCGCGAACGGGTGCAGCAGCTGGTGCGGGACAAGATGGCCTCGGTCATCGAACTGTCCGTCCCGCTGGACGTCTCGGTCGGGTCCGGACGCAGCTGGGACGCCGCCGCGCACTGACCGCCCGGCGCGGGCAGGCGCACTCCCGGTCGCGCCGGGAGTGCGCCGGAGCCGGTGCTAGCCCTGCTTCTGGTTCTGTTCGGCGATCTGCCGGCGTACCTCGTCCATGTCGAGGGCCTTGACCTGGGTCACGAGATCCTCGAGCGCGGCCGGCGGCAGGGCCCCGGCCTGGTTGAACACGAGGATGCCTTCCCGGAACGCCATGATCGTGGGGATGGACCGGATGTTCGCCGCCGCCGCGATGCCCTGTTCGGCTTCGGTGTCGACCTTGGCGTGCACGACGTCCGGGTGCTTCTCCGAGGACGACTCGAACGTGGGGGCGAAGGAGCGGCACGGCCCGCACCACGACGCCCAGAAGTCGACGAGGACCACGTCGTTACCGGTGATGATGTCGTCGAAGTTCTGCTGGGTGAGAGTCTGGGTGGCCACAGGGATCCTTTCGGTCGGGTACTGATCGCGTCAACGTCCCGTCGCGACCGTTTCTTCCCGCGGGTACCCGCTCCGGCCGGGGATACCCACCTCGCCGACACCGCGGCGGGCCCCGACCTCGGGGCGGATCATCGCCCGAGGCCGGACCCGGCGCGGAACGTGCGACGGTAGGTGTGCGGCGTGGTGCGGCGCAGACGCAGGAAGTGCTGCCGCAGGACCGCGGCGGTCCCGAACCCGACGCGGTCGGCGACCGCGTCGACGGGCAGGTCCGTGCTCTCGAGCAACCGCTGGGCGGCGAAGACCCGCTGATCGCGCAACCAGCGGGCGGGCGTCGTCCCGGTCTCGGCCAGGAACCGCCGCGCGAAGGTCCGCGGGGACATGTGTGCCTTCGCGGCGAGCGCCGCCACGGGCAGATCCTCGTCGAGGTGCTCGGTCATCCAGTCGAGCAGCGGCGCGAGGGTTTCGGCGGGTGCCGTCGGCAGCGGCATGGCGACGTACTGGGCCTGCCCGCCGTCGCGGTGCGGCGGGACCACCATCCGGCGCGCGATGCCGTTGGCCACGTCGGAACCCTGCTCCCTGCGCACGATGTGCAGGCACAGGTCGATGCCGGCGGCGGTGCCGGCGCTGGTGAACACCGGGTCGTCGTCGACGTAGAGCACGTCCGGATCGACCTTCGCGGACGGGAAGCGTGCGGCCAGCTGCGCCGCGTGGCGCCAGTGGGTGGTGCAGCGGCGATCGTCGAGCAGCCCGGCCGCACCCAGGACGAAGGCACCCGTGCACAGGCTCGCGACCCGCGCGCCGCGATCGACCGCGGCGCGCAGCTTCGCGAACAGTGGCTCCAGATCGGCGATCTCGCCGCCGGCGCCGCACACGAACGACTCGTCGCGGTCGGCGATCCCGGTGCCGCCGGCGGGAATCACGATCAGATCCGCGTCGTCGAGGCGATCGAGGTCGTAGGGGACGTCGATCGTGTACCCGAATCGGGTGGTGACCGGGTGGGGACTGCCCGCGACGAGGCTGAAGTCGTACACGGGCAACCCGTCGTCGGAGCGGTCGAACCCGAACACCTCACAGGCGACACCGAGTTCGAAGACCTCGGTGCGGGGGAGTAGCGGCACGACCACCGTCGTCAGCATGTCACCCAGTCTGCCATCGGATTGGCCGGAAAACGACGCTACATGTCGTTCCTGCCGCTGTCGGCAGGTGCGCCCGCGGACGAGGCTGAGACCATGACCGTCCTCCTGCTCGTCCTCGTCGTGTTCGTGGTGCTCGACGCCCTGGCGCTGACCGGCCGGACGCCCGACACCCACCGTGAGGAGACCCAGTTCGGCGACTACCGCGTCTGATCCGGGACCGGCCCGCGGCGGCGCGGCGTCACACCACCCGCCACTCGCGCCGCGCCTCGCCGTCCCACCGCCGGATGCCCGCCGACACGCCCGTCAGCTCCCGGGTGCCCGCACGGGTCGCCGTGAGCGCCGAGCCGAGCCGGCCCGGCGGCACTCGACGGGCCAGGGTCACGTGCGGGGTCCACTCGCCGGGCCGGATGTGCGGGGGAACACCCGGACAGCCGTCGATCAGCTCGAACACCACCCGCTGCAGCTCGAGCAGTTCGGCCGTGGGCACCACCAGCCGCGCCACCGTCGCGGTACGCGAGCCGAACAGCACCATCCCCCCGAGCCGCACCGGCAACGGCTCGCCCGTGATCCGCTCCCGCATCGCCCCTTCCACCCCCGGTGGGATCGATGCGGCGACCGCGAGCGTGATGTGCGGGCGGTTCGACTCGGACCGGTTGCGGGCCTGACTGACCAGCCCCACGTCCAGCAAGCGCGCCCATTCCTCGCGGACGGCCTGATCCAGGCGGTCGTCGAGGAGCAGTTCCACCGACTGCACCATGGTGGGTAATGATTGCCCCATGACCGACGCCGTCGCAATCCCCGCCCCGCACCGCATCGGACTGCTCGAGGGAGACGGGATCGGTCACGAGATCGTCCCGGCCGCCCGGCGGGTGGTCGATGCCGCCGTCGCCGCCTCGCACGGCCCGCAGATCGACTGGGTGCCGCTGCCGCTCGGCGCCGATGCGATCGCCACCCACGGCACCCCCACCCCCGAGTCCACCCTCGACGCCCTCGCCGGCCTGGGGTCGTGGATCCTCGGACCGCACGACAGCGCGGCCTACCCCGACCCGTTCCGGGCCCAGCTCACGCCGGGCGGACAGATTCGCAAGCGGTTCGGCCTCTACGCCAACATCCGTCCCGCCCGCGCCCTGCCCGGCGTCCGCGCCGTGTCACCGCACATGGACCTCGTCATCGTGCGGGAGAACACCGAAGGGCTCTACGCCGACCGCAACATGGCCGTCGGCAGCGGCGAATTCATGCCCACCCCCGACGTCGCGCTCGCCGTCGGCGTCGTCACCCGGGCCGCCTCCGAACGCATCGCCCACACCGCCTTCCGGCTCGCCGCCCGTCGTCGCCACCGCCTCACCATCGTGCACAAGGCCAACGTGCTGTCCCTGACCACCGGCCTGTTCCGGGACGTGTGCCGAGAGGTCGGCGCCCGGTATCCGTCGGTCACGGTGGACGACGAGCACGTCGACGCCATGGCCGCCCACCTCGTCCGCCACGGGGGCGACTACGACGTCGTCGTGACCGAGAACATGTTCGGCGACATCCTCTCCGACCTCGCGGGCGAGCTGTCCGGCTCGCTCGGCACCGCGGCGTCGATCAACGCTTCCGACACCCAGGCCATGGCGCAGGCCGCCCACGGGGCGGCCCCCGACATCGCCGGCCGCAACCGCGCCAATCCCACGGCCCTCATCCTGTCCGCCGCGATGCTCCTCGACCGGCTCGGCACCGTCCACGACCTGCCCGAGTTCGTCGCCGCCGCCCGCCGGATCGAGCACGCCGTCGAGGCGACCGTCGAGGCCGGCGTGGCCACCGCCGATCTCGGGGGACTCGCCTCCACCGCGGAATTCACCGAGACCGTCGTCGCCCGCACGCTGCGTCGCTGAGCTCGCAGCTCGAGTCGTCGCCGAGCTCGCAGCTCGAGTCGTCGCTGAGCTCGCAGCTCGAGTCGTGGCCGAGCTCGCAGCTGTTGACCTCGAGTCGGCTCGAGGTTCTAGCGTGGCCGCCATGACCACCGAGATCCTGCGCATCGACAAGTTCGCCGTTCCCGCGGCCGCACGGGAGACCTTCCTCGCCGCGGTCCACGAGACCCACCGCGACCTGCGCACCCAGCCCGGCTTCCGCGGCGACGACGTCGTCGAACTGTGCTCCGGGCCGAGCGAATACAACATCGTCACCGTGGTGCGCTGGGCGGATCCCACGGCGCTGCACGAGGCCCGGACGGTCCTGCAGGAACGCCACGCCCGCCGGGGGTTCGACCCGGCCGCGTTCCGCCTCGAGCTCGGTGTCGTCGCGGACGTCGGCAACTACGTACCGGTCGACCCCGGTACCCGGTAGGCAGGTACGACCGGCGCCGCCGGGTCTGTTCGGAGCGGATTCCGCAATACGGGCCCGCCGATGGATACTGTGCGGTTGTGGACGAACCAGCATCTCCCGGACCGACCGGCCGTCGACGCCTCAGGGCGGGCCTGCTCGGTGCGCTGCTGACGGCCGCGGTCCTGTCCGGCTGCGTCGTCAACACCGAGTCGACCGTGCCGCCCGGTGACCGGGTCGGCGCCGATCGGGTCGATGCGGTCGCCGACCAGCTCCCGGCGACCGTCGCGGCGACCGGCGAGCTGAAGGTGGGCGTCAACGTGCCCTACGCCCCGAACGAGTTCAAGGACGACGACGGCCGCATCGTCGGTTTCGCCGTCGAACTCGTCGAGGCCCTCGGCGACGTTCTCGGCGTGCGCCCGGTGTTCAACGAATCCGACTTCGACCGCATCATCCCCGCCGTCCAGGCGGGCACGTTCGACATGGGCTCGTCGTCGTTCACCGACACGAAGGAACGCGAGCAGTCCGTCGACTTCGTCACCTACTACAGCGCCGGGGTGCAGTGGGCGCAGCGCGTCGGTGACGACGTCGACCCCGACAACGCGTGCGGGCTGCGCGTCGCGGTGCAGACCACCACCTACGAGGACATCGACGAGGTGCCCGCCAAGAGCGAAGCCTGCGTCGCCGCGGGCAAACCCCCGATCGACAAGGTCAAGTACGACAGCCAGGACGAGGCCACCAACGCCCTCATCCTCGGCCGCGTCGACGCGCTCTCGGCCGACTCGCCGATCACTGCGTACGCGATCGCCCGCAGCGACGGCCGGCTCGAAACCGCCGGACCCGTGTTCGACGCCGCTCCCTACGGTTTCGTCGTCGCGAAGGGCTCGCCTCTCGGACCGGTTCTGCAACAGGCGATGCAGCACCTCATCGACTCCGGCGTCTACGCGCAGATCGCGCAGCGGTGGGGCATGGAAGAAGGAACCATCGACACCGCGCAGATCAACGCGGCGACGAGCTGACCGAAAGGGGTGCGATGAGCGACCGTCCGACCTCCCTCACCGGACCGGAACCGCAGACCGAACCGGAAACCATCGAGGCCGTGCCGCTGCGACGGCCGGGCCGCTGGATCGCCGGCATCGTCGTCGCCGTGCTGCTGGCGCTGTTCCTCTACGGCGCCGCCACCAACGAGGCCTACCGCTGGGACGTGTACGCGCAGTATCTGTTCGACCGGCGCATCACCGAGGCGGCCTGGAAGACCGTGCAGCTGACCGTGCTGGCGATGCTGCTCGCCGTCCTGCTCGGCGTGCTCCTCGCGGTCATGCGCCTGTCCCCGAACCCGGTGCTCAAGACCGTCTCGTGGGTGTACCTGTGGATCTTTCGCGGCACCCCCGTCTACGTGCAGTTGGTGTTCTGGGGCCTGTTCCCCTCGATCTACAAACAACTCGACCTCGGCATCCCGTTCGTGCACCAGTTCGTGCACATCGACCTGCAGGGCATCAACGCCGCCTTCCTGTTCGCCGTGATCGGACTCGGCCTCAACGAGGCCGCCTACATGGCCGAGATCGTGCGCGCCGGGATCGGCTCGGTCCCCGAGGGCCAGACGGAAGCCTCGGTGGCGCTCGGCATGTCGTGGTCGCAGACCATCCGCCGGACGATCCTGCCGCAGGCGATGCGGGTGATCATCCCGCCGACGGGCAACGAACTCATCAGCATGCTCAAGACCACCTCCCTGGTCGCGGCGGTGCCGTACAGCCTCGAGCTCTACGGCCGTGCCCGCGACATCTCCGGCGCCAACTTCCAGCCCATTCCGCTGCTGCTCGTCGCCGCCACCTGGTACCTGGCCATCACCAGCCTGCTCATGGTGGGCCAGTACTTCCTCGAACGGCACTACTCGAAGGGCCTGAGCCGCCAGCTCACGACGCGGCAGTTGCAGGCCCTCGCCGACGCGCAGGGCAAGCCCGTGCCCGTCGAGCCCGGCGCCGCGCAGGCACCCGACATCCCCGGAGGAGAACGTCGATGACGCCCATGGTCCAGGCCGACCGGGTCTACAAGAGCTACGGCGCCCTGCGGGTGCTCAACGGCATGTCCCTCGAGGTGCCCGACGGCACCGTCGCCTGCCTGATCGGACCCTCCGGATCCGGCAAGTCCACCTTCCTGCGCTGCATCAACCACCTCGAGAACATCGACGCCGGCCGCCTGCACGTCGACGGCCACTTCGTCGGCTACGCCGAACGCGGGGGCAAGCTCTACGAGCTGAGCCCGCGCGCGGCGGCCAAGCAGCGCCGCGAGATCGGCATGGTCTTCCAGCACTTCAACCTGTTCCCGCACCGCACGGCCCTCGAGAACGTCGTCGAGGCGCCCGTGCTGGTGAAGAAGATGCGTCGCCCCGACGCCGTCGCACTGGCCCGGGATCTGCTCGACAAGGTCGGGCTCGCGGCCAAAGCCGACGCCTACCCGGCTCAGCTCTCCGGCGGCCAGCAGCAACGCGTGGCCATCGCCCGCGCCCTGGCCATGGAACCGAAGCTCATGCTCTTCGACGAGCCCACCTCCGCCCTGGACCCCGAGCTCGTCGGCGAGGTGCTGGCGGTCATGCGGGACCTCGCCGCCGGCGGGATGACGATGATGGTGGTCACCCACGAGATGGGCTTCGCCCGCGAGGTCGCCGACCAACTGGTGTTCATGGACGGCGGCGTGGTCGTCGAAGCCGGCCCGCCGCAGGAGTTGCTGCGCAATCCGCAGCACGAACGGACGAAGTCGTTCCTGTCGAAGCTGCTCTAGCGTCCGGGCCCGCTCAGCGGCCGCCGTCGGGTTCTCCGCAGTGCGCGGCGATCACGGCGCGCGCCGCACGCCCGAGCGCCACAGCGGCGTCCCAGCTGTCCCCGGACGGCAGGATCGGCTCGCCGACGACCAGGTGGACCGCCCCGCGGTGGATGATCCTGCCGTGCTCGGGCCACATCATCGCGCGGGTGCCGGTGATCGCGACCGGGACCACCGGAAGACCCGCCCGCGCCGCGATCACGAACGCGCCCAGGCGGAAGGACCGCAGCCCGGGGACCTCCGAGAGTGCGCCCTCGGGGAAGACCACCAGGCGCCCCCCGGTGCGGGCCACCTCGACCAGCCGGTCCGCGTCGGCCACGCTCTGTTCGCGTTCGGTGCGCTCGACGAACCGCGTCCCGAGCCGCCGCAGGAGGAACCCGATGAACGGTTTGCGCTCGAAGACCTCACCGGCGACGAACGTGTAGCTGCCCGGCAGGACCGCCGACATCGCGATGGCGTCCAGGAAGCTGGCGTGGTTGGCGACCACCACACAGTCCGGCAACCGCTCGAGATGCTCGGTGCCGTCCGCGGTCACCGGGGTGCGAGTCAGGCGCGCGAGGGCCCGTGCGGCCCGGCCCGCGGCCGCGCGGCGCGCCGAAAGGCGAGGCAGCACCGCCACGGCGACCAGGGTCGGCAGGCCGACCACGACGACCGTCGACCAGCACCACAGGGCGAACGCCCCGGTCCGGACCAGGTGTGCCGCGCGCCGCAGGCTCGGGACCGCGCCGCGGACGGCGAACCGGGTCAGTTGCCACCACACCGGCCGGGGACGGGCCCGCATGTCGCCCTGTTCGTAGCGTTCCCGGGTGGCCGACCGGCGGATCTTTCCGCTCGAGGTCTTGCGCACCGTTCCGGGCGGGGCGAGCACGATGTCGTCCGGCGGGGTCCCGAGCAGGTCCACCGCGGCCCCGACGATGCGTTCCCGGAGCCGGTCGAGGACGGCCGCTTCGGTCTCGCGTGTCTCGGCCAGAACGACCAGGCGCTCGGTGCCGCCCGTCTGCGCGGTGGTCGCGAACACCGCCACGCAGCCCTTCCGGATGCCGGGGATCTCGCCCACCGCCCGCTCGAGTTCCTCCGGGTGCAGGTTGCGGCCCGCCCGGATGACGAGGTCCTTGACGCGACCGGTGACGTAGAGTTCGCCGCCGTCGAGATAGCCGAGATCGCCGGTGTCGAGCCACCCGTGCCGCGACAGTGCCCGGGTCGCCTGCGGATTGCGGTAGTACCCGGCGGTGGCCGAGGGGCCGCGGAACTCGATCCGGCCCTCGCGCCGGTCGCCCAGCACGTTCGAAGCCGAGTCGACCACCCGGATCCGGTGCCCCGGGAGCGGGTGGCCGCAGGCGACGAACCGCAACGGGTTCGGAACCTCGTCGCCGGCGGGCACCGCGCGGCCCGTCCGCAGGAAACGCTCGCGGTCGACTCGGTCGATCACCGGGCCCCGCCCGACGGGCGGGAAGGTCAGTCCGACGCATGCCTCCGCCAGCCCGTAGACCGGGGCCACGGCCTCACGGCGGAGCCCGTAGGCGGCGAAGCGCTCGCAGAACCGGAGCACCGTCTCCGCATTCACGGCTTCGGCACCGTCGAACAGCATGCGCAGCGAGCCGAGATCGAGCCCGGCGACATCGGCGTCGGCGATTCTGCGCAGGCACAACTCGTAGGCGAAGTTCGGCGCCGCCGACAGGGTCCCGTGCTGGGTGTGGATCGCCCACAACCACCGCTCCGGCCGGCCGAGGAATTCCAGCGGCGACATCACCGCCACCGGCACCGCGAAGTACAGGCCCGACAACCACGCGCCGATCAACCCCATGTCGTGGTAGAGGGGCAGCCAGCTGACGAACACGTCGGAGGGGGAGACCTCGGCGGCCGTGCCCATCGCCCGGATGTCGGCGAGCAGATTCGCATGGGTGAGGGTCACGCCCTTGGGATCACCCGTGCTGCCGGAGGTGTACTGCAGCAGTGCGATGTCGCCGGCGGCGCGGGCGGCGCCGGCGGCCTCCCCGTACCCGGCCAGTTCACCCGGGGTCACGACGTGGCGCACCGTCTGCACCTGGCCGGCCGTCAACCGGGCCAGGCCCGCGGCCTCCGGGTCGGTGACCAGCACACGGACCCGGGCATTGTCGAGGATGCGCACCTGGCGACGGAGGTGGTCGGCGAGCTGGGACGGACGTGCCGGCGGGTAGACCGGGACGGGGACACCGCCGGCCAGGAGCACGCCGGTGAACGTCGTGAAGTAGTCCCGGCCCGTGGGCAGCATCAGACCGACCGCGTCCCCGGGGCGCAGATCGCGGGCGAGCAGTGCGGCGGACACGGTGCCGGCCGCCGAGTACAGCTCGCCGTAGCCGATCTCGCTCCGGTGTCCCTCGGTGAGGATGCGCAGGTGGACACGATCCGGATGGGTGCGGGCGTGCCAGGAGAGCGCCTCGGTGAGGGTGGCGGTCGCCTCCGGGGTCCGTTCGGCGGGTGCCGGCGCGGCCCGCCGCGCGGGCACCGGACCGCGGCGCTCCCGCGCGGGTGCGCGGTGTACCGCCTGCAGGAGCTGACGCGGGGTGCTCACGGTGCCGAGCGCCTCGCGGGGCAGGCGCACCGCGAAGGCCTCTTCGACACGGGAGAACAGTTCGGTGACCGCGAGACTGTCGAGGCCGAGATCACGATCGAAGACGCTGTCGAGGCGCGTGCCGGCGGCGCGGTCGATCGTGTACCGCTCGGCCACCAGATCGCGGACCACCGACAGCAGCAGGGCATCGTCCTGCCCCGAGATCGTAGGCTCGCTCACTGTCGTCTCGCCGCCTGTGGGAGGGACCGGTCGTCCTGCTGCCCAACATAGGCGCGAGTGCGGGCGACGAGAAGGGCCGAAGGCCCCCGGCCGGCCGGTTCACCCCGGTCCGGTGCCCGTTCGGTGCCGGCGGACCCGGAGAAGCCGGAACGGCTCGGCGAGCAGGAGCACGGCGGCCGCGAGATAGAACGCCACCGCGAGCTGCGGCAGGAACGCCGCCAGCACGGTCGAGGCGGCCATGAGTACCGCCGCCGACCACCGCTCGCGGGCCAGCGTCGGCAGTTCGGCGCGGCCCGCCTCGTCGGTCAGGTCGGCGGCGCGCACGGCGTAGACGACCAGCACGTTGCTCATCAGGATCGCCAGGGTCAGGTTCACGCCGAACGCCACCGTCGCCGGTCGTCGCGCCGCGTCGGCCAGGTGGGTCGCCATCAGGCTGGTGGTGAACGGCAGGAAGGAGACGAACAGCAGCAGCAACAGGTTCAGGCGCAGGAAGACCGCGTCGGCCGCCCGCAGCACGCGTGTGAGGTTGATGTGCTCGACCCACACCCCACCGATGAAGGCGAAGCTGACCAGGTATCCCAGAAACGAAGGCCATTCGGCACGCAGGTCCTCGAGCAGCCGGGTTGCCGATTCGGGTACGTCGAGTTCGAGGACGAGCAAGGTGATGACGATCGCGAACACTCCGTCGGAGAACGCGTCGAGCCGCGTGGTGGGCAGCAACCGGCCGCCGCGTCGCGGGGTGTCGTGGCGCGGGCGCGGCGCGCCGGAATCGTCCTCGGCGGGCGTCACCCCACGACCATGACACAGGCGGGTTCGGCGCAGTGGACGATCGGGGGGCGCCGGTGTTCGCGGTCGGATCAGCCCGGCTTGCGGCTGCAGAAGATGGCGGTGCCGGGAAACAGTTCCCCCCGCAGCGGGCTCCACTGGCCCCACTCGCGGTCGAGCCCCTCCGGCCATTCGGGTTCGACGATGTCGCGGATCTCGAGGCCGGCCGCGACGAGTTCGCGCACCCGGTCCCCGATGGTGCGGTGATGCTCGACGTAGGTGGGAACCCCGGTCGCGTCGACCTCCACGTACGGGGTGCGATCGAAGTACGGCAGCATCGCGGTCAGCCCCCGCTCACCCGGATCGTCCGGGAAGATCCAGCGGATCGGATGGTTGACCGCGAACACCCAGACCCCGCCCGGGCGCAGCACCCGCGCGACCTCCCGCATGACCCGTGCCGAGTCGGCGACGAACGGCACCGCCCCGAACGCCGAGCACACGATGTCGAAGCTCTCGTCCGCGAAGGGCAGATCCTCCGCACCGGCCTGCACGAGCGGCACCCGCGGTCCGCCGCGGTCCATCGCGGCCTGCCCGCGCGCGAGCATCCCCATCGAGATGTCCAGCCCCACCGCCCGGGCGCCCCGGCCGGCGAGCCAGCGGGCGCACGGCGCCGAACCGCAACCCACCTCGAGGACGTCCCTGCCGGACACGTCGCCGAGCAGGTGCACATCGTCCTCGTGCAGTCCCTCCGGGCACCACACGAACTCGCCGTCCGCCGAGTCCACACCGAGGAACTCGCCGTGGGTGCGGTGGTAGTCCGCGGCGTCGGCGTCCCACCAGGTGCGGCTCGCACGTTCGCTGTCCCTCGTGCCGAGGCGGGCCCGACCTGCGCGGGTCGTTCCCAGGACGGACTGGGCGTGGGCGTGACGGTCGTCGGACATGTCGTTCAGGGTAGAGCCGCCGGACGGGCGACACCGGCCCGGGTTTGCCCAGCTAGCACCGGGACGCGTAGCCTGAGGGTCGCGAGTGTCCGCCCGTGGCCCGACAGGATCCGGCGCGGTCGCCCGCGGCGGGGTGTGCGCGGCGTTCGCGCGGCGCGCGGTCCGCTCGTCCGACCGAACTTCATCAACCGACTACCAACCCGTCCGGAGCAACTCAACACATGCCCTCCACCACCGTCACCTCGCCGCAGGTAGCCGTCAACGACATCGGCTCCGCCGAGGATTTCCTCGCCGCCATCGACGCCACGATCAAGTACTTCAACGATGGCGACATCGTGGAAGGCACCATCGTCAAGGTTGATCGCGACGAGGTGCTGCTCGACATCGGTTACAAGACCGAAGGCGTCATTCCGTCCCGTGAGCTCTCCATCAAGCACGACGTCGACCCCAACGAGGTCGTCTCCGTCGGCGACGAGGTCGAGGCCCTGGTTCTCACCAAGGAGGACAAGGAAGGCCGCCTGATCCTGTCGAAGAAGCGTGCGCAGTACGAGCGCGCGTGGGGCACGATCGAGGAGCTCAAGGAGAAGGACGAGGCCGTCAAGGGCACCGTCATCGAGGTCGTCAAGGGCGGCCTGATCCTCGACATCGGCCTGCGTGGCTTCCTGCCCGCCTCGCTCGTCGAGATGCGTCGCGTCCGCGATCTGCAGCCGTACGTCGGCAAGGAGATCGAGGCCAAGATCATCGAGCTCGACAAGAACCGCAACAATGTGGTCCTGTCGCGTCGCGCCTGGCTCGAGCAGACCCAGTCCGAGGTCCGCAGCGAGTTCCTGCACCAGCTCCAGAAGGGCCAGGTCCGCAAGGGCGTCGTGTCCTCCATCGTCAACTTCGGCGCGTTCGTCGATCTGGGCGGGGTGGACGGCCTGGTGCACGTCTCCGAGCTGTCCTGGAAGCACATCGACCACCCGTCCGAGGTTGTCGAGGTCGGCAACGAGGTCACCGTCGAGGTTCTCGACGTCGATCTGGACCGGGAGCGGGTGTCGCTCTCGCTCAAGGCCACCCAGGAAGACCCGTGGCGTCAGTTCGCCCGGACCCACGCGATCGGCCAGATCGTCCCCGGCAAGGTCACCAAGCTGGTTCCGTTCGGCGCGTTCGTGCGTGTCGAGGAGGGCATCGAGGGCCTGGTGCACATCTCCGAGCTGGCCGAGCGCCACGTGGAGGTTCCGGACCAGGTCGTGGCCGTCGGCGACGACGCGATGGTCAAGGTCATCGACATCGACCTCGAGCGTCGCCGCATCTCGCTGTCGCTGAAGCAGGCGAACGAGGACTACAACGCCGAGTTCGACCCGTCGAAGTACGGCATGGCCGACAGCTACGACGAGCAGGGCAACTACATCTTCCCCGAGGGCTTCGACCCCGAGACCAACGAGTGGCTCGAGGGCTTCGAGAAGCAGCGCGAGGAGTGGGAGTCCCGCTACGCGGAGGCCGAGCGTCGCCACAAGATGCACACCGCTCAGATCGAGAAGATGGCTGCGGACGAGGCCGCCGAGGCCGCCGCGGGTGTCTCCGGCAGCAACTACTCGTCCGAGACGGGTGCGGAGACCGGCGTCGCCGAGTCGACCGGCGGTTCGCTGGCCAGCGACGCGCAGCTCGCCGCGCTGCGCGAGAAGCTGTCCGGCAACGCCTGACACGTTCGATCGAGGGGCCCCGCACCGATCCGGTGCGGGGCCCCTCGCGTGTGCCGCCCGGAATGGGCGGACGGAAGGGCGGCGGGCACCGGTGCCGGACACCACTGTGGCCCCGCTCCACGAGGAGCGGGGCCACAGTGGTGTGCGTCGCGCCGACCGGGGCCGGAACTGGTCAGCTCACCGCCGGGGTGGTGGCCCACTGGGCCGGCAGCTCGGCGGCGCGTTTGCGTATCGCCGCCTGGCTGTGGCGGGCGTTGCTGAGCAGCATGGTGAACCAGTTTCGCCGGTGTTCGGCGAGCGCGGCGGCCACCTCGGGGATGAGGATGCAGTGAACACCGTTCTCCATGCCGAGACGATGCCGACCGGGCAGCTGAGGGGAGGATCGCATGCGGTGCCTTCTCGAGTGGGGCGGGTAACGACGGTGGTCGGACGCTCGGTCCGACGATATCCGACGCGCCGATGATACTGGGGCAGGTGAGACCGGTGCGATCGGCGTGTTGCCGCCGAAACCGCAGGTCGCGACCTCTCTGTGACCCTGCTGTGACTGCAGTGTGACGACCGGCCGGTGTCCCGCCGCCGGGCCGGTGATGCGACACTGGTCGGCGTGCTGAGACTCGGACTGACCGGAGGTATCGGGGCGGGCAAATCCACCGTCTCCCACGAACTCGTCGCGCTGGGGGCGGTGCTCGTCGACGCGGACACCATCGCCCGCGAAGTCGTCGCGCCGGGCACCGAGGGCCTGGCCGAACTCGCTGCGGCGTTCGGCGAGGACATCCTGCTGCCGGACGGATCCCTGAACCGGCCCGCCTTGGCCGCCAAGGCCTTTGCCAGCGACGAGGCACGGGCGGTGCTCAACGCGATCACCCACCCCCGGGTAGGGGCACGCACCGCCGAGCTGGTCGCCGCCGCCCCGGCCGACGCCGTCGTCGTGCAGGACATCCCGTTGCTCGTCGAGGGAGGCATGGCGCCCGCGTTCCACCTCGTCGCCGTGGTGCACACCGACGCCGACGAGCGGCTGCGCCGTCTGGTCGAACTACGCGCGATGCCCGAGGACGATGCGCGTGCCCGCATCGCCGCCCAGGCCACCGACGAACAGCGCCGTGCCGCAGCGGATGTCTGGTTGGACAACAACGGCGAGCGCGACGTCCTCGCCGCGGCCGTGCGCAGGCTGTGGACCGAGCGGCTCGTGCCGTTCGAGGCGAACCTGCGCGGCCGCGTCCCCGTGCGGCCGGCGCCGGTGCTCGTCGATCCGAACCCGGACTGGCACCGGCAGGCGCAACGGCTGATCGCCCGGCTCGCGCTCGCCGCCGGGGGCCGCGCGCTGCGGATCGACCACATCGGTTCGACTGCCGTGCCCGGTCTGGCCGCCGTCGACGTCCTCGACCTGCAGATCACCGTGCCGGACCTCGCCGCGGCGGAGGCGCTCGACGACGCCCTGGCCGGGGCCGGCTTTCCCCGCATCGCCCACGTCGACCACGACGAGCCACAGCCGTCGTACGGTGCCGGCGGCGAAACCGATCCGGCGGTGTGGGGCATGCGACTGCACGGCAGTGCCGACCCGGGCCGGCCCGCGTACGTGCACCTGCGGGTGCAGGGCTGGCCGGGCCAGCAGTTCGCGCTGCTGCTGCGGGACTGGCTGCGCGCGGACTCCGACGCGGCCACCGAGTACGCCGAGATCAAGCGGGCCGCGGCCCGCGACGCGGCGGCCCGCCACGACCCCGCCGAGGCTGCTGCGGTCTACGCCGAGGAGAAGGCGCCCTGGTTCGACGGCGCCTCCACGCGTGCCCGGGAATGGGCCGAGCAGACCGGATGGTCGGCCTGACGCGCGGGCCGGGGACGGCTGAGCGGCGGCTCAGCGCCAGCTGATCGGCATGGCCAGCGCGGCCAGCCACGCGTCGAGGTCGTGGCCGTGCGTGGCGATGCCGTCGACCGCCCGCAACGCTCGTTGCACCGCGCGCTCGGCGGTCCCGGGATCGAGCAGACCCGCCGCCGCGGCGGCGAGCAACTCGTCGACGTCCTCGACGGCGGTGTCGCGTCCGGTGCGCACCACGAGGTCGAGGTAGTGATCACGCGAATGCCACACGTCCCCTTCGCGCCAGAACTCGCCGATGTCGACGTACCGGTCCTGGTCGCGCTCGAAGCCGGGCCGGAAGTGGAAGATCGAGGCACGTAGGCCCAGCTCCGGCAGCAGCCACGACTCGAGATACCCGAACTGCGGGTGGTCGGCGGGCCGTGCCATGTACAGACCCCACTGCTCGACGCGATACACCTCCACCTTCCGCACGAAGCCCTTCGGGTCGACGTTGGTATGCGCGGCCACGTCGAAGGTCTCGACCTTGACGTGGTGGAGCTTCGCCTCGGACATGACCTGAACGTTACTGTGGTCCGACCCGGCGAACCCGACGGTGCCGGACCTACCGGCCCGTCGGCCCGGCCGGCGTCGGCCCGGCCGGCACCGCCGTCGTCGTCTCGTGCCCGTTGTCCTGCACGAGCGCGGAGGCCGGCAGCCGCCACAGCGCGCCGGCCTGGACGTAGTCGCCGGCGGACCCCGCGAAGTTCACCACCGTGACGACGAAGACGGTGAGAACGACGTCGACGGGCACGGTGAACAGCAGGGCCACCAGGACCGCGCCCCACAGCGCCACGGGAGCGAGCGTGACGGTCACGGCCGCGTTCCGCGTGAGCCAGGCGTCGCTGCCCGTCGTCAGGAAGGGGAACCGCACCGCGTACGTCGGACGCACACCGGAGAGGATCCGGGAGACCAGGCCGTGGGTCAGTTCGTGCACCGCCAGGTAGCCGAGACACGCCACGACGGTGACGACGACCGTCGGCGCCGTGCCCCAGCCGCTCCGCAGCGGCAGGTCCAGGAGTACCGCCGCGCCGAAGAGGACGGCGACGGTGAGAACGAGGACGGTCCGCACGGCCGCGACCGCCCGCGTGTCGTTCTTCAGGTCCAGCCGGGTGTGGACCCGGTAGTCCGGTGGCGGCGCCACCGCGGGCTTCGGATCGTTGCGAGCGTTCACGGGTACCCCCTGGAGGTCGCGGTCTCCCGGACGGACTGTCCGACGAGAGCCGGCGGTGGACGGCGGGCCGGTCCGACCGATCATGCCCGGCGGACGACTCCGTGTCCCGGCGGACGACTCCGTGTCCCGGCGGCCACGCACCGGGTCCCCGCCGCCGATCGGCATTGTCGGTGCCGCCGCCTACCCTGGTTCCCATGGCGTTCGCAAGCGAGCATCCCGTTGTCGCCCACTCCGAGTTCCGCCCGGTGGGGGAGATCGAACGAACCGAGGGCCGGTTCGAGGTGGTCAGCGACCACCAACCCGCCGGGGACCAGCCGGCCGCGATCGACGAACTCACGCGCCGCCTGCAGGCGGGGGAGAAGGACGTGGTGCTGCTCGGCGCCACCGGCACCGGCAAGTCGGCCACCACCGCGTGGCTGATCGAGCGGGTGCAGCGCCCCACCCTGGTGATGGCCCCGAACAAGACCCTCGCCGCCCAGCTCGCCAATGAGCTACGGGAGATGTTGCCGCACAACGCCGTCGAGTACTTCGTCTCGTACTACGACTACTACCAGCCCGAGGCGTACATCGCGCAGACCGACACCTACATCGAGAAGGACTCCTCGATCAACGACGACGTGGAACGGCTGCGGCACTCGGCGACCTCGGCGCTGCTCTCCCGCCGTGACGTCGTGGTGGTCGCGTCGGTGTCGTGCATCTACGGCCTGGGCACGCCGCAGTCGTACCTGGACCGCTCGATCGCACTCGAGGTCGGGGTGGAGGTGCCCCGGGACGCCCTGCTGCGCCTGCTGGTGGACGTGCAGTACACCCGCAACGACATGGCGTTCACCCGCGGCTCGTTCCGAGTCAAGGGCGACACCGTCGACATCATCCCCGCCTACGAGGAGCTCGCCGTGCGCATCGAGTTCTTCGGCGACGAGATCGATGCCCTCTACTACCTGCATCCCCTGACGGGGGACGTGGTGCGCAAGGTGGACTCGCTGCGGATCTTCCCGGCCACCCACTACGTCGCGGGACCGGAACGGATGGAACGGGCCGTGACGGGCATCGAGGCCGAACTCGAGGACCGGCTCGCCGACCTCGAGAACCGCGGCAAACTGCTCGAGGCGCAGCGCTTGCGCATGCGCACCCAGTACGACCTGGAGATGATCCGGCAGGTCGGGTTCTGCTCCGGCATCGAGAACTACTCGAGGCATATCGACGGCCGGCCGGCCGGTTCCGCGCCGGCGACCTTGATCGACTACTTCCCGGAGGACTTCCTGCTGGTCATCGACGAGTCCCACGTCACCGTCCCGCAGATCGGCGCCATGTACGAAGGGGACATGTCGCGCAAGCGCAACCTGGTCGAGTTCGGGTTCCGGCTACCTTCGGCCGTCGACAACCGCCCGTTGACCTGGGAGGAGTTCGCCGCACGCATCGGCCAGACCGTGTACCTCTCGGCCACCCCCGGTCCCTACGAACTCGGGCAGGCCGGCGGTGAATTCGTCGAACAGGTCATCCGCCCGACCGGGCTGGTGGACCCGAAGGTCGTGGTCAAGCCCACCAAGGGCCAGATCGACGACCTGGTGCACGAGATCCGCGAACGCGCCGAGCGAGACGAGCGGGTGCTCGTGACCACCCTGACCAAGAAGATGTCCGAGGATCTCACCGACTACCTGCTCGAGCTCGGCATCAGGGTGCGCTACCTGCACTCGGACATCGACACCCTCCGGCGGGTCGAGCTGCTCCGGCAGCTGCGGCTCGGCGAGTACGACGTCCTCGTCGGTATCAACCTCCTCCGCGAGGGCCTCGACCTGCCGGAGGTCTCGCTCGTGGCGATACTCGACGCCGACAAGGAAGGGTTCCTGCGGTCGACGACCAGCCTCATCCAGACCATCGGCCGCGCGGCGCGCAACGTCTCCGGCGAGGTCCACATGTACGCCGACAAGGTCACCGACTCGATGGCGCGCGCCATCGAGGAGACCGAGCGTCGCCGCGAGAAGCAGATCGCCTACAACCTCGAGCACGGCATCGACCCGCAGCCGCTGCGCAAGAAGATCGCCGACATCCTCGACCAGGTCTACGAGGAGGCCGACGACACCGTGGAGGTCGGCGGCTCGGGCCGCAACGCCTCCCGCGGCCGCCGCGCGCCGGGGGAATCCGGTCGGGCCGTGAGCGCCGGCGTCTACGAGGGCCGCGACGTGAAGTCCATGCCCCGCGCCGAACTGGCCGACCTGGTGCAGGAACTGACCGACCAGATGATGAACGCCGCCCGCGAGCTGCAGTTCGAGCTGGCCGGAAGGTTGCGCGACGAGATCGCCGACCTGAAGAAGGAACTGCGCGGGATGGATGCCGCGGGTCTCGCGTAGCGTCTGCGGCATGGACCCACAGTCTGCCGGCCGCACCGCCCGTGCCCTCGAACTGATCCACTCCGTCGGGTACTTCGCCCCCGAGGTCGACGTCGCCCTCGGCGACACCGGCCTCGAAGGCGGCCGGATGCGGTACTTCGCGGCGCGTTCCGCCGCGCTCGGGGCCGTCGGCGCCGGCGTCGTGACCGCCACCTTCTACAACTTCAGTCCCCGCCTGGTCGCGTCCGCGATCCCGCGCGCCTGGCAGCTGGCCACTCCCGACGCCGTCGTCGCCGCCCGGTTGCGCGGCATCGACGAGGCACTGGCCCGGATCCTCGGTGCCGAGGTGCTCGACTCCCCGGAGATGCACGAGGCGGCGGAACTCGCGGCGAGCGCCGCCCGGGCCGTCCCCGGGCCGGAGGGCCGGCCGCTGTACGCCGGGCATGCCGACCTGCCGTGGCCGGACGCCCCGCACCTGGTTCTGTGGCACGCGCTGACCCTGCTGCGCGAGTACCGCGGTGACGGGCACGTCGCCGCCTTGCAGACCGCCGGACTCACCGGCATCGAAGCCCTCGTCACCCACACCGCCGCAGGTATCGGGTTCAGCGAGGACTTCGCCCGCGCGCGCCGCGGTTGGAGCGCGGAGGAGTGGACTGCCGCGGCGACGGCGCTGCGTGCCCGCGGACTGCTCGACCGCGCCGGTGAGCTCACCGACGAGGGTTTCGAGGTCCGCGAACTCGTCGAGGACCTGACCGACGACCTCGCGGCGGCGCCGTGGGCGGCGCTGGGCGAGAGCAAGGCCGATCGACTGATCGAGCTCGCGCTGCCGTGGCGGGACGCCCTCGTGGAGTCCGGCGTGTTCCCCGCGCAGATGTTCGGCCCGCGTTACGGTGACGCACGGTAACGTCAACGGCGGTCAGTGGCGTCGAGCGCACGCCGGCAGGTCTGTGGGATCCACCCCAAAGGCTGCCGGACCCGTCCGATCGGCCGTTACTGTCTACGCAGCAGTCGGAGGGGGGACGCATCGACGGTCGCCCGCCGGCCAGACCCGACCAACTTCATGGAGGATTGCATGAGCGCCTACCGGACCGTAGTCGTCGGCACCGACGGTTCCGAGTCGTCGTACCGGGCCGTCGAGAAGGCGGCAGCTCTCGCCGGTGACGCCGAGGCCCGCCTCGTCATCGCGTGCGCCTACTACCCGGTGGATCCGAAGGACAGCGCCCGCGCCGCCGACGTGCTCGGGGACGACGCCTACCAGGTGACCGGATCGGCGCCCACGTACGACATCCTGCGCACCGCCCGGGAGAAGGCACACGCGGCCGGCGCCCAGAACGTTCTGGAACGGGCCGTCGTCGGGGCGCCCGTCGACTCGCTCCTCGAACTGGTCGCGGAAGTGGAAGCGGACCTGCTCGTGGTGGGCAACCGGGGCCTGAACACCCTCACCGGCCGGTTGCTCGGGTCCGTCCCGTCCGACCTCGCCCGCAAGTCCACCTCGGACGTGCTCATCGTGCACACCGTGCGCTGACCCCCGGGGTCAGCAGTACGTCTCGCGGGCGGCACCCACGTAGAACCGGGCGGCATCGTCGCCCTGCAACGCCGCCCGCGAGACGGACGCCGCGAAGGCCGCGACCGGCCGGACCGAACCGAGGACCTGGTCTTCCGGCAGTCCGGCAGCCAGCTGTGCACACGTCCCGCGGACCAGCGCCACGAGCGTCTCGTCGGGCACGCCGGCGGCCAGCCCCACCTCGGCCAGGGCCTGTTTGAACCGCAGGGCCGGCCCGTCCAGCGCCGCTGCCTCGACCGGAGCGGCCGCCATCGGGACCGTCACCGGGACGGAGGGACCGGAGTCGTCGGACGCCGAGGTCCCCGCGCATCCCACCGCCGCGGCGAGGAGCCCGGACCCTGCCAGGAGCCGTGTCCAGTGCCTCCGTGTCCGATCCCTCCGTGTCCGATCCCTCCGTGTCCGATCCCTCCGTGTCCGATCCCTCCGTGTCCGATCCCTCCGTGTCCGATCCCTTCGTGTCTGATCCCTTCGAGGCCACGCCTTCCTCACCGCCCCGCCTCCCGTTCCGACCGGCCGCACGTTCGCCCGCAACATACCGCCTGCCGGGACGGGGCGGACGTCGACACGGCACATCGACGACCCCTCACGACCGGGCCGGCGTCGCCAGTGCCGTCAGCGACTCGGGCAGCTCCCCGGTGTGCAGCACTCCGAGCCGCTGGGTGGCGCGGGTGAGCGCCACGTACAGGTCGTTGAGCCCGCGAGGCGACTCCGCCACGATGGCGGCCGGCTCCACCAGCAGCACCGAGTCGAACTCCAGGCCCTTGACCTCCCTCACCGTGGACACCCGCACCGAATCCGACCGCAGGTGATCCCATTGCGCCGCCAGCTCGTGCGGCGCGATCACCGCGGTCAGACCCGGCCCGTCGTCGTCCGCGAGGGCGCTGCACACGGCCTCGAGCAGGTCGTCCTCGACGACGTGCCGGGCCCACGGCGCGAATCCCGACTCGCGCACCGAGCGGGGCGGCACCTGATGCGGGTCGATCTCGGCGAGCACCGCGTGGGCGATCTCCATGATCTCCGCGGGCGTGCGGTAGTTGACGGTCAGCTCGGCCTTCTTCCACCGATTGGCCACGTACGGCTCGAGGATCCGCTGCCAGGACGAGCACCCGGCCGGATCTCCGGTCTGGGCGGTGTCCCCGACCAGGGTCATCCAGCGGTTCGGAATGCGCCGCATCAGCATCCGCCAGGCCATCGCGGACAACTCCTGCGCCTCGTCGACGATCACGTGCCCGTACGTCCAGGTGCGGTCCCCGGCGGCGCGCTCGGCCGTGGTCTCGTGGCTCGACCGGCCCTGCCGCTGCGCGAGCTGGTCGGCGTCGATCAGGTCGTACGCCATCAGGATCTCCGGGTCCAGGTCGTCCTCGAGATCCTGCGGCGCCGACCCGGTCAGGATGTCCAGGGCGCCCTGCGCGTCGGCGATCTGCCTGCGCCACTGCCGCGCGGCCCGCTCGCGTTCGGCGGCATCGTCGACCCCGAGCAGTTCGGCGAGTTCGTCGAGCAGGGGTGCGTCCGCGGCGCTGAACACGCGCGTCGCGGTCGGGCGCAGCAGCAGCTCGCGCTGGTTCTCGTCGAGTTCCGGTGCCGCCGACGCGAGCCGTTCCCGCGAGGCGAACAGCTCGGCGAGCACCTGTTGCGGGCTCAGCTGCGGCCACAGCGAGTCGATCGCCGCCACGATGTCCCGGTCCGACCGCATCTCGGTACGGATGTCGTCGATGTCCTCGCGGCTCAACAGATTCGCCCCGCCGACCGGATCGGCACCGATGATCGACGCGAGCTGGTCGGCGAGGGCGTCCACCACCGCGGCGACGAAGATCGGACGGGCCAGGTTGTGCGGCCGCCGCGACGACCGGGCCCGTCCGCGGGCCCGGGTGACCGTCTTCCGGTCGAGCGTCAGCCGGTAGGTGTCGAAGACGAGGGGGATCGGCGTCGCCGGAACCTCCTGACGATCCCGCACCGCCTTCTTCAGCACCTCGACCATGTCGAGGGAGCCCTTGACGGTGCCCGCCTCGAGCGAGTCCTCCACGGTCGCACGCACCCCGGGGTACAGGTCACCGATCGTCGACAGCAGCACGCCGGTCTCACCGAGGGAGGGCAGCACCTGCCCGATGTAGTCCAGGAATGTCGAGTTCGGTCCGACGATGAGCACACCGCTCTTCGCGAGCTGCCGACGGTAGGTGTACAGCAGAAACGCCGCCCGGTGCAGGGCGACGGCGGTCTTCCCGGTGCCGGGACCCCCCTGCACGACGAGCACGCTCTTGTGCTCGGACCGGATGAT
Source organism: Rhodococcus sp. DMF-1 (assembly GCF_021441945.1). Taxonomy (NCBI): domain Bacteria; kingdom Bacillati; phylum Actinomycetota; class Actinomycetes; order Mycobacteriales; family Nocardiaceae; genus Rhodococcus; species Rhodococcus sp. DMF-1. Next base: position 1,880,237 of record NZ_CP090442.1, on the reverse strand, counting down.
CGCATCCTGCTCGGCCTGGATCGTCGCGACGATGTCCTGCATCTGCCCCGTGCGCGCGGCGTTCAGCGCGGCCAGCAGTGCCGACTCGCCGGCGACACCGCCCGCCGAGACGGTCGCGTCGTGCGCCTGGGCCGCGTCGAGATCGAGGTACTCGTCGTTGAGGGCGGTGATCGCCCGGCGGCGTGACCGGATGTGCCGGCGCCGTGTCACTCCCTCCGGCGCCGCCGGCGTCGCCAGGTAGAACGGCCGCGCCAACGGCGCCCGCCAGTCCAGCAGCAGCGGCTCGTAGTCGTTCGTCTCGTCGAGGATGCCGAGGCGGCCGACGTACCGCACCTCCGTCGCGTCGCCGTCCTCGTCGTCGCGGACGTCGATGCGGCCGAAGCACAGTCCGTGCTCGGCCGCGTCGTACTTCGCGATGTCCTCGGTGTACAGCTGCGTGAAGGACTCCCGCTCACTGCGGGCCTGGGGGGTGCCGCCGGTGTCGAGCAGGACACGGCTCAGGCGGGTCTGCGCGTAGGCCCGCATGGAGTCGAGGTGGCCGTACAGCATCGACAGGTAGACCTGCTCACGCTCATGGTCGGGGTGGGACAGGCCATCGGCCGGCAAGGGGTCTCCTCGGGGTCGGACGGGGCGACGGGTGCGCCGCGACGAAGTGCCCAAGAAGTCTAGTGCCGGTCCCGCACCCGCGCAGAATCACCGGGTGCGGGACCGAACCGTGCGGTCAGCGCTGCAGCTGCAGGCGGGCGCGGGTGAGGGCCTCTTCGGCGCGGTGCCGGGCCTGCTGGGCCCGCAGCAGGGACCGTTCCTCCGCCGTCAGCGCCCGCTCCCGGGCGACCTTGGCCAGCTCGGGGCCGCGTTCACGGGCCGTGCCCCACAGCAGCGCGCTGCGTTCGCGAGCGACCTCGGCGAGTTCGGGGCCGCGTTCCTTGGCGACGTCGAGCAGGCCGGTGCCGCGTTCGCGGGCGACCTCGGCGAGTTCGGGGCCGCGTTCCTTGGCGACGTCGAGCAGGCCGGTGCCGCGTTCGCGGGCGACCTCGGCGAGTTCCGGGCCGCGCTCGCGGGCGACGTCGAGCAGGTGCGTGCCGCGTTCGCGGGCCACCTCGGCGAGTTCCGGGCCGCGCTCGCGGGCGACGTCGAGCAGGTGGCTTCCGCGTTCGCGGGCGGTGCCGGCCCTGTCCGAGGCCTCCTCCGACAGGGTCCGCACCCGTTCGGCCACCTTGTGCAGGCTCTCGGTCACCGCCTCGCCCGCGGCGTCGTCCTGATGGGGCAGGACGCCGGCGACGGCCTCCTGGGCGCGTCGTGCGGCCCGCCGTCCGCGCCACCCCAGCGACGGCTTGCCCTCGGTGTCCACCGCGGTGATGATCAGTCCGCCGAGCAGGCTCACGTTCTTGAGGAACTGGGTGCGCTGGATGGCGCGGGCCTCCGCGTCCTCGACGTTCCAGAAGTCGTGGCCCGCCACCGTCGTCGGGACGAGCGTGGTGGCCAGTGCGAGCGCCGCCAGCCGCGGGGCCTTGCCCACCGCGAGCAGCGCACCCGCCCCGATCTGCACGGCGGCGTTGATCCGCACGAGCGTCTCGGGATCGTTCGTGATCTTCTCGCTCACCGTGTCCGGGAGCTTCCCCGTCACCGTGTCGGGCAGCATGCCCACCGCCCGGTCGAGTCCCGGCTGCGCGGCCGCCGCCTTGGTGGACGAGTCTCTCAGCGCGTCGATGCCTCCGGCTACGAAGACCGACGCAAGCATGGGGCGGGCGATTCTGCGGACAATCATGTGCTTCCTCCCGTGATCGGTGGCGGTTCCACCTTCGCACGCATACCCCGCCGCCCGGCGGGATATGCGCGTCCGGCCGGGATCACGCCCGCCGGCTCGGGTGTGCGCCGCAGGTGGCACGATGTCGGTGTGCACGGTGGGGGCGAGGAGACGAGGAGCGGCGACGTCGGTGTGGCCGGGGTGCGGGTAAAGCGGACCCCGACCTCACTCGGGGTCGCGGCCACGCTACCGGTTCCGGTCGCGGCGCTGTTTGAGGTGCTCCGGAATCCTTTGCGGCACAGTGAAATCGACGGTTCGGGGACGTTGATCGTCCCCGCGGGGCAGCCCCGGATCACCGCCGTCGGGCAGCACTTCGTCGCGCAGGTGCACTTTCCCGGGGGCACGGCGTATCCGGTGGTCAATCACGTGGTGGCGTTCGAACCCGGCAGGTTGCTCGCCTGGCTGCCCGCCAACCCGGACACCCCGCCGCTCGGCATCCGATGGGAATGGACCTTCGCCGAGGCGGCCGGGGGGACCGCCGTGCGACAGACCTGCGACTGGTCCGCGGTGACCGACACCGCGTACCTGCGCCGGGTGCGGCTCCCGCGGGTCTCGGCCGAGCAGATGTCCGCGAGCCTCGCCCGACTCGAGCGCGCCGCGCGTTCCTGACCTGCTCCGCATGCCCGGTGCTCGCGCCCCCGGTGCGGCGGTGCCCCGACGTGTCTCATGTCACGCGCGCCCCGGTATTGCTGATTGCTAAACTGCGCAAGTACACGCACCGCTCGTCTTGCGGTGGCTCGGACGACGGGAACGGTGATGGTCGCGCAGGCACGTCAGCCCCTCTACCGGATGAAGGCGGACTTCTTCAAGACGCTCGGGCATCCGGCCCGCATCCGGGTCCTCGAGTTGCTCAGCGAGCGCGACCACGCGGTCTCCGAGATGCTGCCCGAGGTGGGGATCGAACCCGCGAACCTGTCCCAGCAGCTGGCGATCCTCCGGCGTGCGGGGCTGGTCACTGCGCGCCGGGAAGGGCTGTCGGTGACCTACGCCCTGACGTCGCCGCGGGTCGCGGAACTGCTGGGCGTCGCCCGCGCCATCCTCACCGGTGTGGTCGCCGGACAGGCAGAACTGCTCGAGGACGATGTTGCCGAACCGGCGGGGGTCCGGGCCCGCGGCTGAGCCGGCCGCTCACCCGGGGCGCCACGCGCGCATTGATTGCAGACTTTATTAAGTTCTTAGTTGTTGTTTGTGGTGGAGGCACGATGTCGATGTCGACGGAACAGCACGATGCGGAGACCGGGCGCACCGGAGAAGAGGCGACGGGAGCCGGCCCCGTCGTGGCTCGCGCCGCACGGTCGGTCGCCGCGCTGATGCCACGCTGGGGTGAGTGGAAACCGGCCCTGCGTTCGCCCCGCGCCGATCTGACCGCGGGGCTCGTCGTCGCCCTCGTCGCCCTGCCCCTCGCGCTCGGCTTCGGCATCAGCTCCGGACTGGGGGCCGCGGCGGGGCTCGCGACCGCCGTCGTCGCGGGTGCGGTCGCCGCCGTGTTCGGCGGCTCCCGCTTCCAGGTGTCGGGCCCGACCGGCGCGATGACCGTCGTCCTGGTGCCGATCTTCCACGAGCACGGCGCCTCCGGCGTCCTCGCGGTGGGACTCGTCGCCGGCGTCGTTCTCGTGGTTCTCGCCTTCGCCGGCATCGGCCGGGCGGTGCGCTTCATGCCCGCCCCGGTGATCGAGGGCTTCACCGCCGGGATCGCCGTCGTCATCGCCCTGCAGCAGGTCCCGGCCGCGCTCGGCATCGCCCACGCCGAGGGGGAGAAGGTGTGGCAGAGCGCGTTCGACGCCGTCCGACAGTTCGCCGACCGGCCGTCCCTCCTGCCCGCAGCCGTGGCGGTGCTCGTCGCGACGGCCATCCTGATCGGGAGCCGGTACCTGCCGAAGCTGCCGTTCTCGCTCGTCGCAGTGGTGCTGGCCACCGTCGTCGCACAGCTGTTCCATCTGGACGTCACGCGGATCGGGGCCATCCCGTCCGGCTTCGGTGCCCCCAGCCTCGGATTCCTCGACCTCGGCGAGCTGACGTCGCTCCTCGCGCCGGCGCTCGCGGTGGCCGCGCTCGCGGCCCTCGAATCCCTGCTGTCCGCGACCGCCGCGGATTCGATGAGCGTCGGCACCCGGCACGACCCGGACCGAGAGCTGTTCGGGCAGGGCCTGGCCAACATCGCCGCCCCCCTGTTCGGCGGCGTTCCGGCCACGGGCGCGATCGCACGCACGGCCGTCAACGTCCGGTCGGGGGCGCGGTCCCGGCTGTCCGCCCTCACCCACGCCGTCATCCTCGCCGGCATCGTCTACCTCGCCTCGCCGCTCGTCGCGCAGATCCCGCTCGCCGCCCTCGCCGGGGTTCTGCTCGCCACCACCGTGCGCATGGTCGAAACCGCCTCGATCGTCGCGATCACGCGGGCCAGCCGCGCGGATGCGATCGTCATGACGGTGACGTTCCTGGTCACCGTCGCCCTCGACCTCGTGATGGCCGTGGCGATCGGTGTCGGGTTCGCTGCGGTTCTCGCGCTGCGGGCGGTCGCGAGGTCCGCCCGGATCGAGCAGGTTCCCCTCGACGAGGACGGGGATCACGCCGACGAGGAACACGAGTTGCTGCGCGAGCACATCGTCGCGTACCGGATCGACGGCGCCCTGTTCTTCGCCGCGGCCCACCGGTTCCTGCTCGAGCTCGCCGATGTCACGGACGTCAAGGTCGTGATCCTGCGCATGTCCCGCGTGACGGCCATCGACGCCACCGGTGCGATCGTCCTCAAGGACGCCATCACTAAGCTCGAGCACCGGCACATCACGGTGCTGATCTCCGGGGCCAGGCCCGAACATCTGCGGCCGTTGTCCGCCCTGGGGGTGTTCACCACCAAGGACAGCGAGGAGCGGCACGTCTTCGCGACCACACCCCGGGCCATCGCGTACGCCCGCATGCTGGTGCTGCCGGAACACCGGTACGCCCCGACCGTCGCCGGTGCCGAAGGGCCGAGGCCGGGACCGTTCGAGGCCACTCCGCGCGGGTAGAATCGGCCTCGTGACCGGCCCTCGCCGCAACCTGGTTCTCCTCACCCGGTAACACCAGGTGAGCGCGGGGACCGGTCGCCTGCCGACGGTGGTGCCCGGCGTACGCCCGGCCCGGGTCGGGTGCGCCCCGGCTCGCCTCCCGGGACCGACCGGCTCCGGCCAGTAGCATCTTCCCCCGTGACCGACGCGACCGCGAGTGCCAGCCGCCCTGCCGCCCTGCGCGTCCTCGTCTACAGCGACGACGCCGACACGCGCGAGCAGGTCACCCGCGCGCTGGGCCGGCGACCCGATCCCGAGCTCCCCGAACTCGACTTCGTCGAGGTGGCGACCGCGCCGATGGTGATCCGGCGCATGGACGCCGGCGGTATCGACCTCGCGATCCTGGACGGTGAGGCAGCCCCCGCCGGCGGGATGGGGATCGCCAAGCAGCTCAAGGACGAACTCGAACAGTGCCCGCCCGTCGTCGTGCTGACCGGCCGCCCGGACGACGCGTGGCTCGCCGACTGGTCCCGGGCCGAGGCCGCGGTGCCGCGGCCACTCGACCCGTTCCGCCTCGCCGAGACGGTCGTCGCGCTGCTGCGCGGCCGCAGCACCACCTGACGGCGCCGCGGGACGCCCGCCCCGGCGGGCCGCGCGAGTGGGCCGGTCCGCGAACGGTCGGGCGAAACGGAGAAATCGCGCCGCGTGGTATCCGCCTCGGGGAGACACCCCGCCGGTAGGCTGAGCCGTACATCACAATGATGCGGTTGAAGTGACCCACGGCACCGACACCGCCTCGTGATCGTTCGGCCCCAGCGGCCGAGAGGTCGGCAAGGGCAACGGAGTCGGCGCGGGTGGCCGGCTCGCACGGAGAGGAGCCAGGCGCCGTGAACGTCTACATCCCCATCCTCGTGCTCGGCGGGATCGCGGTCGCGTTCGCCGTGTTCTCCGTCGTCGTGTCCTCGGTGATCGGCCCGAGCCGCTACAACCGGGCCAAGCTCGAAGCCTACGAATGCGGGATCGACCCGACCCCGCAGCCGCCGGGCGGCGGCAGGTTCCCGGTGAAGTACTACCTGACGGCCATGCTGTTCATCATCTTCGACATCGAGATCGTGTTCCTCTACCCGTGGGCCGTCCACCTCGACGCCCTGGGGGTCTTCGGGCTGGCCGCGATGGCGCTGTTCGTGTTCAACGTCGCAGTGGCCTACGTCTACGAGTGGCGGCGGGGTGGTCTCGGCTGGGACTGACCGCGGCAGGTATTGGGTGCGACAGGGAATGGGATTGTGCCGTAATGGATTCGAACACCGACCGAAAGTGATAAGAGTCGGACATGGGTCTCGAGGAGAAGTTGCCGAGCGGCTTTCTGCTGAGCACGGTGGAGAGCTTCGCCGGTTTCGCACGCAAGGGTTCGCTGTGGCCCGCGACCTTCGGGCTCGCGTGCTGCGCGATCGAGATGATGACCACCGTGTCGCCGCGGTTCGACATCGCACGGTTCGGGATGGAGGCGTTCCGGGCCTCGCCGCGACAAGCCGACCTCATGATCGTCGCCGGCCGGGTCAGCCAGAAGATGGCCCCGGTGCTGCGGCAGGTCTACGACCAGATGGTCGAACCGAAATGGGTGCTGGCCATGGGGGTGTGCGCCTCCTCGGGCGGCATGTTCAACAACTACGCCATCGTGCAGGGCGTCGACCACATCGTCCCGGTCGACATCTACCTCCCCGGCTGCCCGCCCCGACCGGAGATGCTGCTGCACGCCGTCCTGATGCTGCACGAGAAGATCCAGCAGATGCCGCTCGGCGTGGACCGGGAGAAGGCCGTGCAGGCCGCCGAGGAGGCGGCCCTGGCTGCCGGCCGGCCCGTGCTGCCCACTCCCCGGGGGGCGGCCCGATGACCCCTCCCTCGGACAACGAACGGTCCTCGCTGCCGGTGGACCGGGCCGCCACCACCGGACCCGAGGGAACGCTGCCGGCGCAGCCCGCCGGTGACGCCGAGGTGATCGGCGTCCGTCAGGGCATGTTCGGCGTGCGCGGCAGCGGTGACACCTCCGGCTACGGGCGGCTCGTATGCCCGGTGACCCTGCCCGCCGGCACCCCGCGCCCGTACGGCGGCTACTTCGACGACGTCGCCGACGCCCTGCGCGACGCCGTCGCCGCATCGGGGACGGAGTTCGAGGACGCGATCGAGAAGGTCGTCGTCCACCGCGGTGAGCTGACCTTCCACGTCCGGCGGGAGCACCTCCCCGAGGTGGCCCGGCGCCTGCGCGACGACCCGGACCTGCGCTTCGAACTGTGCCTCGGCGTCGACGGGGTGCACTACCCGCAGGACACCGGCCGCGAACTGCACGCCGTGTACCCGCTGATGTCGATCACCCACAACCGCCGCATCCGGCTCGAGGTGTCGGCCCCGGATGCCGATCCCCACATCCCGTCGCTGTACGAGGTGTATCCGACCAACGACTGGCACGAGCGCGAGACCTACGACTTCTTCGGGATCGTGTTCGACGGGCACCCGTCGCTGACCCGCATCGAGATGCCCGACGACTGGTCGGGGCATCCTCAGCGCAAGGACTATCCGCTCGGCGGCATCCCCGTCGAGTACCACGGAGCGGAGATCCCGCCGCCCGACGAGCGGAGGGCGTACACATGACCGACCTGACCGAAGGACCGGTCCACACCGTCGTCGGCGAGGACTGGGACAGCATCGTCGAGGCCGCCCGCGCCGCGGCCGCCGACCGCGGCGACGAACGCATCGTGGTCAACATGGGACCGCAGCATCCGTCGACCCACGGAGTGTTGCGGCTCGTGCTCGAGATCGAAGGCGAGACCGTCACCGAGGCGCGCTGCGGAATCGGCTACCTGCACACCGGCATCGAGAAGAACCTCGAATACCGCACCTGGACCCAGGGCGTCACGTTCGTCACCCGGATGGACTACCTGTCCCCGTTCTTCAACGAGACCGCCTACTGTCTCGGCGTCGAGCAGCTGCTCGACATCACCGAGGCGATCCCCGAACGAGCCACCGTCGTGCGGGTGCTGCTCATGGAACTCAACCGGATCTCCTCGCACCTGGTCGCCCTCGCCACCGGCGGCATGGAACTCGGTGCGATGACCGCCATGTTCCTCGGTTTCCGCGAGCGCGAACTGATCCTCGACGTGTTCGAGACCATCACCGGTCTGCGCATGAACCACGCCTACATCCGGCCCGGCGGACTCGCGCAGGACCTGCCGGACGGCGCGGTCGAGAAGATCCGCGACCTGCTCGCGCTGCTGCCGCGGCGACTGCGGGACATGGAGAACCTGCTCAACGAGAACCACATCTGGAAGGCCCGCACCCAGGGGATCGGCTACCTCGACCTGACCGGGTGCATGGCCCTCGGCATCACCGGACCCGTGCTGCGCTCGACCGGCCTGCCGCACGACCTGCGCAAGGCACAACCGTACTGCGGCTACGACACCTACGAGTTCGAGGTGTGCACCGACACCGGCTGCGACGCCTACGGCCGCTACCTGATCCGGATCGACGAGATGAAGGAGTCGATCAAGATCGTCGAACAGTGCCTCGACCGGCTGCGTCCCGGTCCGGTGATGGTGGAGGACAAGAAGATCGCGTGGCCGGCCGACCTGTCGCTCGCCGCGGACGGTCTCGGCAACTCCCCGGAGCACATCCGCAAGATCATGGGCAACTCGATGGAGGGCCTGATCCACCATTTCAAGCTCGTCACCGAGGGCTTCCGCGTCCCACCCGGCCAGGTGTACACCGCCGTCGAATCCCCCCGCGGGGAACTGGGGGTGCACATGGTCAGCGACGGCGGCACCCGGCCCTACCGGGTGCACTTCCGGGATCCGTCCTTCACGAACCTGCAAGCGGTGTCCGCGATGTGCGAGGGCGGCATGGTCGCCGACGTCATCGCCGCGGTCGCCAGCATCGATCCCGTGATGGGGGGAGTGGACCGGTGACGCAGCAACCGCGAGTAGCGATCGACCCGGACCCGGCCACGGGGCCGGTGCTCATCCCGTTCGGCGTCCGCCCCGACGAACCGTCCCGGCTGGCGCGGCCCGGCGCCCGCGAACACTACCCCCCGGACGTCCGTGCCCGCCTCGAGGCCGACGCCGACGAGATCGTCGGTCGCTATCCCCAGCCGCGCTCGGCCCTGCTGCCGCTGCTGCACCTGGTGCAGTCCGAGGACGGCTACCTCACCCCCGCGGGTGTCGAGTTCTGCGCCGGCCGGCTCGGACTGACCGGAGCCGAGGTCGGGGCGGTCGCCACGTTCTACTCCATGTACCGGCGCGAACCCACCGGCGACTACCTCGTCGGTGTCTGCACCAACACCCTGTGCGCGATCATGGGCGGCGACGAGATCCTCGAAGCGCTGGAACACCACCTCGGGCAGCGTCCCGCGGCCGGCACCGCCTCGGACCCGGGCTCGGACACCACGCCGGACTCGCGCGGCGAGAGCGCCGGCTCCGTCACCCTCGAACGCCTCGAGTGCAACGCGGCCTGCGACTTCGCGCCCGTCGTGATGGTCAACTGGGAGTTCTTCGACCACCAGACCCCGGACTCGGCGCGTGCGCTCGTCGACGACCTGCGCGCCGGCCGGCCCGTCACCCCCACCCGGGGCGCGCCGCTGTGCACCTTCCGGCAGACCGCCCGCATCCTCGCCGGGTTTCCGGACGAGCGGCCCGGCGCCGTGGCGGCGGGCGGCAGCGCAGGAGCGGCATCGCTCGCCGGTCTGCGCATCGCCCGGGAACGGGGCATGCGGGCGCCGGAACCGGACCACCCCTCCGGCCCGGACCCGGCCGCCGGTCCCCGATCCGAGGGAGGCTGACGTGACGCTGACCCCTGTCCTGAGCCGCTACTGGGACGAACCCGAATCCTGGACCCTCGACACCTACCTCCGCCACGACGGCTACGAGGGCCTGCGCACGGCGCTGCGCATGCACCCCGACGAGGTGATCGGCACCGTCAAGGAGGCGGGGCTGCGCGGCCGCGGCGGCGCCGGGTTCGCCACCGGGGTCAAGTGGAGTTTCATCCCCCAGGGCGACGGCAAACCCCACTACCTGGTGGTCAACGCCGACGAATCCGAACCGGGCACCTGCAAGGACATGCCCCTGCTGCTGGCCACCCCGCACGCCCTCGTGGAGGGTGCGGTCATCGCCGCATACGCCATCCGCGCCGCGCACGCCTTCGTCTACGTCCGCGGCGAGGTGGTGCCGGTGCTGCGCCGGCTGCAGGCCGCCGTCGCCGAGGCCTACGCCGCCGGCTTCCTCGGCCGCGACATCCTCGGCAGCGGCTACGACCTCGACCTCGTCGTCCACGCCGGCGCCGGGGCCTACATCTGCGGGGAGGAGACCGCGCTCCTGGACTCCCTCGAGGGCCGGCGCGGCCAACCCCGCCTCCGACCCCCGTTCCCCGCCGTCGCGGGGCTGTACGCACGCCCGACCGTCGTCAACAACGTCGAGTCGATCGCGAGCGTGCCGTCGATCCTGCACCACGGGATCGAATGGTTCCGCTCCATGGGAACCGAGAAGTCCCCGGGCTTCACGCTCTACTCCCTGTCCGGTCACGTGGCGACCCCCGGCCAGTACGAGGCGCCCCTGGGCATCACCCTGCGGGAGCTGCTCGACTACGCGGGCGGTGTCCGGGCCGGGCACCGGCTGAAGTTCTGGACCCCCGGCGGCTCGTCGACGCCGCTGTTCACCGACGAGCACCTCGACGTCCCCCTCGACTACGAGGGTGTCGCCGCCGCCGGATCCATGCTGGGCACCAAGGCACTGCAGATCTTCGACGACACCACCTGCGTAGTGCGCGCGGTGCTGCGCTGGAGCGAGTTCTACGCGCACGAGTCCTGCGGCAAGTGCACCCCCTGCCGCGAAGGCACCTACTGGCTCGTGCAGATCCTGCGACGGCTCGAGCGCGGCGACGGAACCGCAACGGACCTGGACACCCTGCTCGACCTCTCCGACAACATCCTCGGCAGGTCGTTCTGCGCACTCGGCGACGGGGCGACCAGCCCCGTCACCTCCTCGATCCGGTACTTCCGCGACGAGTACCTGGCGCACTTCGAGCAGGGCGGCTGCCCGTTCGACCCGCACCTGTCCACCGTCATGGCCGGGGCCGGCGCGAACCGACCGCACGACGGAGGTGCCCGATGAGCGTCCACACCAACCGCGACACCACCGGCCTGCCGCCCGCACCGGACCTGGTCACCGTCGTCGTCGACGGCGTCGAGATCGGCGTCCCGAAAGGCACCCTCGTCATCCGCGCCGCGGAACTGCTCGGCGTCCAGATTCCCCGCTTCTGCGACCACCCGCTGCTCGAACCCGTCGGTGCCTGCCGCCAGTGCCTCGTCGACGTGGAAGGCCAACGCAAACCCGTCGCCTCCTGCACGACCCCGGTCACGGACGGCATGGTCGTGCACACGCAGCTGACCTCCCCGGTGGCGGACAAGGCGCAGAAGGGCGTGATGGAGCTGCTGCTGATCAACCATCCGCTGGACTGCCCGGTCTGCGACAAGGGCGGCGAATGCCCCCTGCAGAACCAGGCCATGTCGAACGGGCGTGCCGAGTCCCGGTTCACCGAGACCAAACGCACGTTCCCCAAACCGATCTCGCTCTCCGCGCAGATCCTCCTGGACCGCGAGCGATGCGTACTCTGCGCCCGGTGCACGCGGTTCTCCCAGCAGATCGCCGGCGACCCCTTCATCGAACTGATGGAACGGGGTGCCCTGCAGCAGGTCGGCATCTACGAGAAGGAACCGTTCGAGTCGTACTTCTCCGGCAACACCGTGCAGATCTGCCCGGTCGGCGCACTCACCGGAGCGGCCTACCGGTTCCGCGCCCGGCCCTTCGACCTCGTGTCGAGCCCGAGCGTGTGCGAACACTGCGCCAGCGGCTGCGCCCAACGCACCGACCACCGGCGCGGCACGGTGCTGCGCCGGCTGGCCGGCGACGACCCGCAGGTCAACGAGGAGTGGAACTGCGACAAGGGCCGATGGGCCTTCACCTACGCCACCCAGCCCGACCGTCTCACCACCCCGCTGGTGCGGGGCGACGACGGCACGCTCACGCCCGCCTCGTGGCGTGACGCCCTGCGCGTCGCCGCCCGTGGCCTGACCGCCGCGCGCGGCCGTACCGGGGTGCTCGTCGGCGGCCGCGTCACCGTCGAGGACGCGTACGCCTACAGCAAGTTCGCCCGGCTCGGCCTCGACACCAACGACATCGATTTCCGGTCGCGGCCGCATTCCGCGGAGGAGGCACAGTTCCTCGCCGCCCGCGTCGCCGGGCGCTGGCCCGGCGCCGGAGCCGTGACGTACGACGACCTCGACAACGCCCCCGCCGTCCTGCTCGTCGGATTCGAACCCGAAGACGAGTCGCCGATCGTGTTCCTGAGACTGCGCAGAGCGGTCCGCAAGGGAGGACTGGCGGTGTCCGCGATCGCACCGTTCGCGAGCCGCGGCCTGACGAAACTGCGCGGACGGCTCCTGCGGGCCGTCCCCGGCACCGAGCCGGACCTGCTCGACACGCTCCGCCTCGGCGCCCGACCCGGCGACCGCGATGTCACCGAGACGGCCGAACTCCTGACCCGACCCGGGGCGGTCGTCCTGGTGGGGGAGCGGACGGCGGCAATCCCGGGCGCCTTGACGGCCGCCGGCCGGCTCGCCGACCACACCGGCGCGCGGCTCGCGTGGATCCCGCGACGGGCCGGGGAACGCGGTGCGCTCGAGGCCGGGGCCCTGCCGGGACTTCTGCCCGGTGCCCGCCCGGTCACCGACGCCGAGGCCCGGCGCCAGGTTGCCGCCGCATGGGGCGTGCCGGACCTGCCGTCCTCCGTCGGCCGGGACACCGGACAGATCCTCGCCGGCGCTGCAACCGGCACCCTCGGGGCCCTGGTGATCGGCGGGGTCGACGTCGACGATCTGCCGGATCCGCACGCCGCCGTCGCCGCGGTCGACGCCGCCGGCTTCGTCGTCAGCCTCGAACTGCGGCGCAGCGCGCTCACCGACCGAGCCGACGTCGTCTTCCCCGTCGCCCCCGCCGTGGAGAAACCCGGAACGTTCCTCGATTGGGAGGGCCGGGAGCGCCCCTTCGCCGCCGCACTGCGCAATACCGGCGCCCTGCCCGATCAGCGGGTGCTCGGCGCGATCGCCGACGAGATGGGGGTCCGCCTCGGGCTCGCCGACGCCGCGGCCACCGTCGACGAGCTCGTCGCGCTGGGGTCCTGGGACGGCGAAGCCGCCGGGCCACCGGACGTCGCGCCGCGCGGCACGCCGGCGCCCGGCACCGGTGAGGCGGTGCTCGCCGGATGGCGGATGCTTCTCGACCGCGGACGGATGCAGGACGGTGAACCGCATCTCGCCGGGACCGCCCGGCGGCCGGTCGCGCGCCTGTCCGTCGCCACCGCCGCCGAGATCTCGGCGGACGACGGGGACCCGGTGACCGTCGCGACGGACCGCGGCTCGGTCACGCTGCCGCTGGTGGTCACCGACATGCCGGACCGGGTCGTGTGGCTGCCCCTCAACTCGCCGGGGTCCGCGGTGCATCGGCAGCTGGCCGCGTCCGTGGGCGACATCGTCCGGATCGGCCGGGCGGAGCGCTCGTCGCAGGGGGTGGCCGATGAGTGACGTCACGCTGTTCGGCGCTGCGACGGTACCGGGGCCGGGGGTCCTGTCGGCGCAGTCCGGGTACCCCGATCCGGCCGCGTTCGGTCAGGATCCGTGGTGGCTGGTCGTCGGCAAGGCGGTGGCCGTCTTCGTCTTCCTGGTGTTGACGGTGCTCGTCGCCATCCTCGTGGAACGAAAGATATTGGCGCGCATGCAGATGCGCGTCGGGCCGAATCGGGTGGGCCCGCGGGGGTTGCTGCAGAGCCTCGCCGACGGCGTCAAACTCGCCCTGAAGGAGGGCATCGTTCCCGCGGGCGTGGACAAACCCATCTACGTCCTCGCGCCGATCATCGCGACGGTGCCGGCGTTCATGGCGTTCGCCGTCATCCCGCTCGGACCGGTGGTCTCCGTGTTCGGCCAGCGCACCCCGCTGCAACTGACCGACCTTCCGGTGGCCGTGCTGTACATCCTCGCTGCGACGTCCATCGGCGTCTACGGCATCGTGCTCGCCGGCTGGGCATCCGGGTCCACCTATCCGCTGCTGGGCGGTCTGCGCTCGACGGCGCAGGTGATCTCGTACGAGATCGCCATGGCGCTCTCGTTCGCGGCCGTCTTCCTGCTGTCGGGCACGCTGTCCACCTCCGGCATCGTCGCCGCCCAGGACGGCACCTGGTACGTCTTCCTGCTCCTGCCCTCGTTCCTCATCTACGTCACGTCCATGGTCGGCGAGACGAACCGGGCACCGTTCGACCTGCCCGAGGCCGAGGGCGAACTCGTCGGCGGCTTCCACACGGAGTACTCGTCGCTGAAGTTCGCGATGTTCATGCTCGCCGAGTACGTCAACATGGTGACGGTCTCGGCGCTGGCCACCACCCTCTTCCTCGGCGGCTGGCGCGCACCGTGGCCGCTGAACATGTGGGAGGGCGCGAACTCCGGCTGGGTGCCGCTGCTGTGGTTCGTCCTCAAGGTGTGGGGATTTTTGTTCCTGTTCGTATGGCTGCGCGGCACGCTGCCGCGGCTGCGCTACGACCAGTTCATGAATCTGGGCTGGAAGGTGCTCATCCCGGTGGCGCTCGGCTGGATCATGGTCGTCGCCGTGATCCGCGTCCTGCGCACGGAGGGCCTGGACCGGTGGCAGATCGTTCTCGCCGCGACCGGCGTGGTCGTCGCCCTGGCAGTGCCGTCGCTGCTGTGGAACCGCATGAGCTCCGGTCGCCTCCGGCCCACCGGCACCCCCGGCGGCCCGGCGGTCACTGCCGAAACCGAGCAGCCGTTCGACCCGATGGCCGGCGGCTTCCCCGTCCCGCCGTTACCCGGCCAGACGCTGCCACCGCGGCGTCGGCGCACCCCCGTCACCGCAGCCGCCGAGAGCGGGCGCCGTGGCGATCCGACCACCGAGGAGAATCGCGATGCCTGACTTCCTCGATCCCATAGCGGGATTCGGCGTCACCTTCCGGGCGATGTTCGACAAGGCCCAGACCGAGCGCTACCCCGAGCAGAAGGAACCGACCGCACCGCGCTACCACGGCCGCCACCAGCTCAACCGCCACCCCGACGGGCTCGAGAAGTGCATCGGGTGCGAGCTGTGTGCCTGGGCGTGCCCCGCCGACGCCATCTACGTCGAGGGCGCGGACAACACCGACGACGGGCGATACTCGCCCGGTGAGCGCTACGGACGCGTCTACCAGATCAACTACCTGCGCTGCATCGGATGCGGTCTGTGCATCGAGGCCTGCCCGACGCGGGCGTTGACCATGACCAACGAGTACGAGATGGCCGACGACAACCGGACCGACCTGATCTACGACAAGACCAGGCTGCTCGCCCCGCTCGGGCCCGGCATGGTGGCACCACCCCACGACATGTACCCGGGCACGACCGACGAGGACTACTACCTCGGTGCGGTGACCGAGGCCGCGCCCGGCACCACCACGGCCGCTGCCGGGCAGGGGGAGGACACCGTCGCACCCGACCGGGAACCGACGCAGCCGCGAGGCGGTCGCGATGTGGCGTGACCGGCGGAGAGGGGAGTGGTCTCGATGGACCCGATGACGCCGGCCCTGCTGACGGCCGAAGCCGTCACCCGCACCTCCACCGGCGAGGCCGTGCTGTTCTGGATCCTCGGAACGCTCGCGGTGCTCGGCGCACTCGGCGTCGTCGCCGCGTCCAAGGCCGTCTATTCGGCGATGTTCCTCGCGGTCACCATGATCATCCTCGCGGTGTTCTACATCGCCCAGGATGCGCTGTTCCTCGGAATCGTGCAGATCGTGGTCTACACGGGGGCGGTGATGATGCTGTTCCTGTTCGTGGTCATGCTCGTCGGCGTCGACTCCTCCGACTCGCTCGTCGAGACGCTGCGCGGCCAGCGGGTCGCCGCGATCGCGGCCGGCCTCGGATTCGGCCTGCTGCTCGTCGGCGGTCTCGGCAACGCCGCCGTCTCCGAGTTCGCCGGCCTCGACGCAGCGAACGCCGCCGGCAACATCACCGGCCTGGCCGAGCTGATCTTCGTGCGGTACGTCTGGGCGTTCGAACTCACCGGCGCCCTGCTGATCACGGCCACGATCGGCGCCATGGTCCTCGCTCACCGGGAACGATTCGGGCTGCGCAAGACCCAGCGGGAACTGTCGCAGGAACGCTTCCGCGCCGGTGGTCGCGCCACCCCGCTGCCGAGTCCCGGCGTCTATGCCCGGCACAACGCCGTCGACGTGCCGGCCCGGCTGCCCGACGGGTCGTACTCGGACCTGTCGGTCAGCGAAGTGCTCCGGCAGCGCGCCGTGACCGTCGACGACGCCGGACCGCGCGAGAGCGACGCACCGCGCGGCGGGTCGTCGGGTGAGGAGGAATCGCGGTGAACCCCGAGAACTACCTGTACCTGTCCGCCCTGTTGTTCACCATCGGCGCGGCCGGCGTCCTGCTGCGCCGCAACGCGATCGTCGTGTTCATGTGCATCGAGTTGATGCTCAACGCCGCGAACCTGGCGTTCGTCACGTTCGCGCGTATGCACGGCAATCTCGACGGCCAGGTCATCGCGTTCTTCACGATGGTCGTCGCCGCCGCCGAGGTCGTCGTCGGCCTCGCGATCATCATGACCATCTTCCGTTCCCGCCGTTCGGTTTCCGTCGACGACGCCAACCTCCTGAAGTACTGACGCCCCCGGACGACACCCGTCCGCCCACGCACGAGGAGGAGACTGTGCCCGAGACGACCGTGCCCGAGACGACAACCGGCGCCCCGACGGGTGGACCGGCATGAACGGGATCTCGTCGACGGTCTGGCTGCTGCCCGCGCTGCCGCTGTTCGGCGCGGTCGTACTGCTGCTGACCGGCCGGCGCAGCGACACGTGGGGACACCTGCTCGGCTGCGCGACGGCACTGGCCTCGTTCGCGCTCGGCATCGCCCTCTTCGTCGACATGCTCGGCCGCGACACCGCCGACCGCGCCGTGAACCAGGACCTTTTCGAGTGGGTGCCGGTCGCGGGACTGCAGATCGACTTCGGTCTCCAGCTCGACCAGCTGTCGATGTGCTTCGTGCTGCTGATCACCGGCGTCGGCTCGCTCATCCACATCTACTCCGTCGGGTACATGGCGCACGGCCCGGACCCCTCCGGTCGCTCCGCAGGTTCCGCTGCGGGGGCGTCGGGTCATTCCGCAGGTTCCGCTGCGGGGGCGTCGGGTCGCTCCGCAGGTTCCGCTGCGGGGGCGTCGGGTCGCTCCGCAGGCTTCGCTGCGGGGGCGTCGGGTCGCTCCGCAGGCTCCGCTCCCGGACGCCGGTTGTTCTTCGCCTACCTCAACCTCTTCCTCGCGGCGATGTTGCTGCTCGTCCTCGCCGACAACTACTTCGGCCTGTACGTGGGCTGGGAAGGCGTCGGTCTCGCCTCGTACCTGCTGATCGGGTTCTGGCAGTACAAACCGTCCGCCGCGACGGCCGCGAAGAAGGCGTTCGTCGTCAACCGTGTCGGCGACATGGGTCTGGCCGTCGCCATGATGATCATGTTCGCGACGTTCGGGTCCGTGACGTTCGACGACGTCTTCGCCGGCGCCGACGGAGCGAGCGACGGCGTGCTCACCGCACTCGGCCTCGTGCTGCTGCTCGCCGCATGCGGCAAGTCCGCCCAGGTGCCCCTGCAGTCCTGGCTCGGTGACGCGATGGAGGGCCCGACACCGGTGTCGGCACTGATCCACGCCGCCACCATGGTCACCGCGGGCGTCTACCTCATCGTCCGGTCCGACGTGCTCTTCGACCTCGCCCCCACCGCGCAACTCGCCGTGGTGATCGTGGGCACGGTGACCCTGCTGTTCGGAGCTGTCATCGGGTGCGCCAAGGACGACATCAAGAAGGCACTCGCCGCCTCGACCATGAGCCAGATCGGCTACATGGTCCTCGCCGCGGGCCTCGGTCCCGCCGGATATGCCTTCGCGATCATGCACCTGCTCACCCACGGCTTCTTCAAGGCCGGCCTGTTCCTCGGGGCCGGATCGGTGATGCACGGGATGAACGACGAGGTGAACATGCGGCACTACGGCGGCCTGCGCACCGTCATGCCGATCACGTTCGTCACCTTCGGTCTCGGCTACCTCGCGATCATCGGCATTCCGCCGTTCGCCGGGTTCTTCTCCAAGGACAAGATCATCGAGGTGGCGTTCGGCGCCGGCGGTGCGGAAGGGATCGTCCTCGGCACGGCAGCCCTGCTCGGGGCCGGCCTCACCGCGTTCTACATGACGCGGGTGATGTTGATGACCTTCTTCGGCAGACGTCGCTGGGCCGCCGACGTCCACCCCCACGAGGCGCCCGCCGTGATGACGGCGCCCATGGTCCTGCTCGCCCTCGGCTCGGTCGGCGCCGGTGCCGCCCTCACTCTTGGCGGGGCGCTGCAGAACTGGCTCGAACCGGTGGTGGGGGCCACGGAGATCGAACACCTGCTCCCGGTGTGGGTGATCACCGCCCTCACCCTCGCCGTCGTGCTCGCCGGTGTCGCGGTGGCCTACCGGCAGTACGCCCGGCGCGAGATCCCCGACGCCGCCCCCGCCGACGTGTCGGCGTTCACCGTCGCCGCCCGCAGGGATCTCTACGGCGACGCCGTCAACGAGGCGGTGTTCATGCGGCCCGGACGGTCCCTGACCACGACCCTGGTGACCGTCGACGACAAGGCCGTCGACGGGGCGGTCGACGGGATCTCCGCCACGGTCGGCGCCCTCTCCGCCCGGATGCGGCACCTGCAGACCGGGTTCGTGCGGTCCTACGGCTTGTCCATGTTGGTAGGCGCGGCCGTCGTGGTCGCGGCGATGATGCTGGGGAGGCTGTAGTGGGCAACTTTCCCTGGTTGACGACCCTGTGGGTGGTGCCGCTCGTCGGCGCCGTCGTCGTCCTGGCGATTCCCGCCCGGATGCGGAGCCTCGCCAAGGGCGCCGCGCTGGCGGTCGCGGCCGTGGTGCTCGTGGTGGCGTGCGTGCTGGCGATCGGATTCGACCCGGCGGGCGAGCAGTACCAGTTCGTCGAATCGCACCCGTGGATCCCGGCCCTGGGCACCCGCTACACGCTGGGCGTGGACGGCATCGCGCTCGTGCTGGTGCTGCTCACCGCGGTGCTGCTTCCGCTGCTGATGCTGGCCGGTTGGAACGACACGACACCGGCCGAGCCCACCGGCACCGCCCGCCCCTCCACGCCGCGGCGAACCACACACCTGTACATGGCGCTGATGCTCTCGGTCGAGGCGATGGTGATGGTCTCGTTCACCGCGCTCGACGTGTTGCTGTTCTACATCTTCTTCGAGGCGATGCTCATCCCGATGTACTTCCTCATCGGGGGCTTCGGGGATCGGCTCGGAGATCGAGGCCGGCGCTCCCGCGCGGCGGTGAAGTTCCTGCTCTACAACCTGTTCGGTGGGCTGATCATGCTGGCGGCGGTGATCGGGCTGTACGTGGTCACCGCCCGGCAGGGCGCCGGCACGTTCGACTTCCGGGAGATCGTCGCCGCCGTCACCGACGGCGGTCTCGGTGCCGACACCGTGGTGCTCCACGCCCTGTTCCTCGGTTTCATGTTCGCGTTCGCCGTGAAGGCGCCGCTGTGGCCGTTCCACACCTGGCTGCCCGGCGCCGCGGTGCAGGCCACCCCCGCCGGGGCGGTGCTGATGATGGCCGTGGTCGACAAGGTCGGCACGTTCGGCATGCTGCGCTACTGCCTGCAGTTGTTCCCCGAGTCGTCGGTGTACTTCGCGCCCGTGATCGTCACGCTCGCGGTGATCGGCATCGTCTACGGCGCGGCGGTCGCCATCGGTCAGACGGATGTGATGCGTCTGATCGCCTACACCTCGATCTCGCACTTCGGGTTCATCATCCTCGGCATCTTCGCGATGACCAGCCAGGGCCAGGCCGGCTCGACGCTGTACATGGTCAACCACGGCATCTCCACCGCCGCGCTGTTCCTGATCGCCGGGTTCCTCGTCTCCCGGCGCGGATCCCGCGCGATCGCCGCGTACGGCGGCGTCCGCAAGGTCGCCCCCGTCCTGGCCGGGACGTTCCTCGTCGCGGGACTGGCGACCCTGTCCCTGCCGGGCCTGGCACCGTTCGTCAGCGAATTCCTGGTGCTGGTCGGCACCTATCCGCGCTACCAGGTCGCCGCCGTGGTCGCGGTGCTCGCGCTCGTCCTGTCGGCGATCTACGTGTTGTGGCTCTACCAGCGCATGATGACCGGACCGGTCACCGGCGGCAACGAGCACGTGCGCGACCTGGTGCCCCGCGAACTCGCCGTCGTGGTGCCGCTCATCGCGTTGCTCCTCGTCCTGGGCGTCTACCCCAAGCCGGCCCTCGACGTGATCACCCCCGCGGTCGACCAGGTCCTGGTCACCGTCGACCGGCCCGATCCGGAGCCCGCCGCCCCGCCCGAGCCCGTCGCGGGCGGGACCGGCACCGACACCCACGGAGGGACGCACAGGTGACTCCCTTGAACGGAACCCTCGTTCTCGCTCAGGCGATTCCGGCTCCCGACCTCCGCTACGGCCCGCTCTCTCCCATGCTGATCGTGTTCGGGGTGGCCGTTGCCGCGGTGCTCGTCGAGGCGTTCGTTCCCCGCCGCGGCCGGTACGCGAGCCACCTGCTGCTCGCGCTCGGTGGTCTCGGCGCCGCGTTCGTGGCCGTCGTCGTCCTCGCCGCGGGCCTGGACTTCGCCGCCGGCGCCGCACCCGGGTACAGCGCCGCGGTCGACGCCGTCGCGGTCGACGGACCCACCCTGTTCCTGCAGGGCACCATCCTGCTCGTCTCGATCCTCGCAGTGCTGCTCGTCGCCGAACGCGGCATCGAGCCGAATGCCCGCGGTGCCACGCCGGAGGGGCCGGGCGCGGCGGTGGCGACCGGGCGCGGCGGGGCCGACGCGTTCGCCCCGCAGGCGTCCGTGGTGCCGGGCAGCGTCGCCGAGCGCGAGGCCGCCGCGCAGGGGATGTCCCAGACCGAGGTGTTCCCGCTGGTGCTGTTCGCCGTCGGGGGGATGCTGCTGTTCCCGGCGTCGAACGACCTGCTCACCATGTTCATCGCGCTCGAGGTCCTGTCGCTGCCGCTGTACCTGCTGTGCGGCCTGGCCCGTCGGCAGCGCCTGCTCTCCCAGGAAGCGGCCCTGAAGTACTTCCTGCTCGGCGCCTTCTCCTCGGCCTTCTTCCTGTTCGGGGTGGCGCTGCTGTACGGCTACGCGGGCACCGTGCGCCTGGCAGGTATCGCCGACGCCGTCGCCGTCCGCGCGGACGGCGACGCGCTGGTGGTGATCGGTGCGGCGATGCTCGCGGTGGGTCTGCTGTTCAAGATCGGCGCGGTGCCGTTCCATTCCTGGGTCCCCGACGTCTATCAGGGGGCCCCCACGCCGATCACCGCCTTCATGGCGGCGGCCACCAAGATCGCGGCGTTCGGCGCGATGCTACGCGTGTTCTACGTGGCGCTGCCCGGACTGCGAGACGACTGGCGTCCCCTGCTGTGGGGCGTGGCGATCCTGACGATGGTGGCGGGCTCGGTGCTGGCCGTGACGCAGAACGACGTCAAACGGATGCTGGCCTACTCGTCGGTCGCCCACGCCGGTTTCATCCTCACCGGTCTGATCGCCGCCGACCGGGCCGGGCTGGCGTCGACGATGTTCTACCTGTTCGCGTACGGCTTCAGCACTCTCGGTGCGTTCGCCGTCGTGACCCTGGTCCGCGACGACCTCGGGGAGGCGACCCACCTGTCCCGCTGGGCGGGCCTCGGGCGGCGCTCGCCGCTCGTCGGCGCGGTGTTCGCCCTGTTCCTGCTCGCGTTCGCCGGCATCCCGCTCACCAGCGGGTTCGTCAGCAAGTTCGCCGTCTTCGGGGCGGCGGCGGGCGGCGGCGCCGTTCCGCTCGTGATCGTCGGCGTGGTCAGCAGCGCCGTCGCGGCGTACTTCTACGTGCGCGTCATCGTGCTGATGTTCTTCGATGAACCGGACCGCGACGCCCCCGCGGTCGTGGCGCCCAGCGCCCTGACGACCGTCACGATCGCCGCCGGGGCGGTGGTGACCGTGGCGCTCGGCGTCTTCCCGCAGCCGTTGCTCGAGCTGGTGGACCGGGTCGCGGTGTTCCTCGGTTGACGGTTCCGTGACGAGCGCGGGGATCCGGGCGGACGAGGACGCAGCCGCCGAACACGAACGCGGCCGCCCGCGCCGAAACCGCCGCCGCCCGCGCCCAAGTCGACGCTGCCCGCGAACACGCCGACGAACTGCGCACCGAACTACGCGGACTCCGTTCCACAACCTCGGGTCCGAGCGAGTCGCGATGACCCCGGAGGGGTGCACTCCTGTCCCCGTGCCGGCACCCGGCGAGCGGTCGACTCGGGTGGGGGCCGTCTTCGCGCGGGGGCCGGGCAGGGGATGTGGCCGGGTGGGTGCTCGGTGAGACCGCCCCAGCCGGTGCCACGCCCGCGGTGTATGTCGGGCAGTTGCCGGCGCCGGGGTCGTAGCTTCGGTTACCCCGGGCTCCCGGTGCGGGAGTCGGTCCCGTCGCTGTTTGCCCTGACATGGTTGTCTAGAGCGTCGCTCCCTGGAACCGGGTCGCGAATGCACTGTCAGCAGTCCATCACGGCTGTTCCGTGCCGGGATCGGACAAACCGGTCCGCACGCGAGGGGGATACCGCGATGACCGACGGATACGACGCGATCACGATCGGATCGGGTTTGGGCGGGTTGACGGCCGCAGCGTTGTACGCCAGGGCAGGACATCGGGTCCTGGTTCTCGAACGCAACGACGATTTCGGCGGGGCGGCCACGACCTACCGGCACGGGGCCCTCACCATCGAAGGATCGCTGCACCAGACGTCCGGATTCTCGTTTCCGGAGTGTTCTGCGGGCGGGTCGGCGCCGGAACCGGCCCCGGCGGGGCCGAGCCGGGCGATCGTTGCATCGACTCGCCGGGAGGGATTAGGTTCGAGGTGAGCGGCGGCCGCGGGAACGGCCCGAAGGAGGCACGCGATGACGGCTTCCCGGGAACCTGAGTCGGACGCCTGGGCCGCAGTCCATGCGGGGAGGTCGGGGCTGGTGTGGTCGCAGCAGACAGTCGCGAGCGTGGGGGAGTCGATCACCTCGCTGGCCAAGGACACCCTGCCCGGCTCGGTCGGGGCCGGCATCACGCTGCTCGCCGCGGACGGCGCCGAGGCTCTTCGTGTGGGTCAAGACCGCGGACGAGATCCTCGCGAACCTCGCCCGCTACTGCACCCGAATCAATGAAACAATCAACGACTCAGGACACCAGTCGGGAGTTCGAAACCCTCCGCGTCCACCAGGGAGTGGCGGTGAAAGACGTAGCGGATCCCGGTTCTTCGCGGCCGGAGACGAGCTGCTCTCCCCCGTAGTGTTACCCGACCGGTTCGATGTCGGGCAGTCTCCATGTCTTGTCGAACCACGGTTCCAGCGGACCGTAGAGCCGGACTATCGCGAACCAGCTCTTGCCGGGCAGGGTCTGGATCCAGTTGCGGCTGCCCTCGGGCCGTTCGGGACCGAAGTGGACGTCGACTGAGCCGTCCTCGTTCGAGATCATGTCGCGGTCGCTGGCAACGGTGGGCCATTCCTGGTCGGTCTGCAGCATCGACCGGGTCTGGGTGTCGTAGACGACGATCGACCAGAAGGTGTTGACCGGCACGTTCGGCGGGACGTGCAGCCGGTAGGACCTGCCGCCGTCGAAGGGCGCGTCGGTGGCGTCGACGAACGCCGTGACATACTGCGATCCGGCGCCGACCATCTCCGTCAGGTACGCCGGACTCGATCCGCTCCCTATGAAGCCGAGCGCGGCGGCGGTGTCGAGCATCGCGGCGCCATTGTCCTGGAACTGGTAACCGGCGAAGAGGAAGACCCGCCAGGCGCCGTCCGGGTAGTAGCGTGCCTCGGGCTGGCGGACCCGGTAGAGGAGCGCGCGGGCGGTCGCGTCGCCGACCGCGGCTGCCTCGGTCAGGATTGCCCGCACCCGCTCGTCGGGGTCGAACGGTTTGCCGTGCTGGATGCCGACGGCGGCGAACATCCCCAGCGTGACCGGGTCGGATGACTCCGGCAGCTCGGACTGCACCACCTCGTTGAGCAGCTCCCAGTACTGGTAGTCGGCGGCCGGGATGGTGACCCACGGCTCGAAGGAGACGTTCACGAATCGCATCGGCGGCGGGTCGTCGGCCTGAGCCAGCGGGTAAGCCCGGGTCTTCGCCTTGATCATGTCGGCGGCCGGATGCGGGTCGCCATGCTCGTCGCGGAAACCGCGCGAGACGAGGCCCATCCCGTAGCTACGGGACCGCACCACGAAGTAGCCGTCCGGGACCTCGCCATCGTACCCGGGCGGCAGGAACAGGTACTTGCCACCCTGGCCCTTGTCGGGTCCGGTCGCGCCGATGTCGACGACCCAGCGCCCCCACGAGTCGTCGATCAGGCCGTACACGTCGGGCGGGGCGTCCAGGACGACGGGTCCGTCGTGGAGGTCGATCCACATGTAGAAGTACACAACGGTCGTGTGCATCGCCGGTCCGACGGTGCACGGGTGGCACAGGTCCTCCCAGAGCGCCACCGTGGTGTTCGCCGGGCCCCAGCGCAGCAGCCCCCGGCGCCACGCCGCCCAAGACACCGGATGCTGCGCCAGCAGGTACGCCTACACCGCCCGCTGGAAGTCCAGGTTGTCGAACAGTGTCCGGGTCGTCTCGTCGTCCGGGACTCCGTCGAAGAACCGCAGCGTGCCCAACCGGGTGCGGACCTCGTCCGGCATCTCGATGCCGGGCGGAATCGGGGTGCTGTTCGCAGGTGAGGTCATCGCGTCCTCCTGTGTCGATAGCCCTTGCCGAGATTCTCCGCCGCCGACCCGACGGCTCGCGCCACCTACTCAGGATGCGCCGTCTCAGCCTTCACTGTCTGCCGGATCGGCGAGGAGGAACGGGCGGCCAGATGTTCATGTCGTCTCCGGGGGCGGGCGGACCTGCCAGTCGACCGTCTGTCCCACCGCCTGCGCGTACCGTTCGAGGGTGGACAGGCGCGGATCGAGATCGCCGCGCTCGAGTCGGGCCACCGCCGACTGGGAGGTGCCCATCCGGGCCGCGACCAGGGTCTGGCTCAGTCCCTGCCGTCGCCGGGCCGCCGCCAGCTCGTCCACCAGCGCTCGCCGCCTATCGGAGAGACGGTCCACACCCGGGAACGACGTTCGACGAGGCGACGTCGAGATATCGGCAATGCTATCTCGGCAATGCGCTACCGGACAGCGCCGTCGCCACGCCCCTTGACACGGGCGGCGCCCGGAACGATCCTCGACCCATTCCGAGACGGTCCCGCGTCCCGGGTCGACACGGAGCGCGCCATGACAATGCCTCGAATTCCGGATACGCGACGGTCGTACCTGCGGGTGCGGGACGTCGATCTGTACTGCGAGGACACCGGCGGTGAGGGCGAGCCCATCCTGTTCCTGCACGGGTTCTTCTTCGACGGGCGAATGTACGAGGCGCAGATCGCGGCGCTGCGGGATCGGTACCGCTGCCTCACCCTCGACTTCCGGGGACAGGGCCGATCCGGGCACGCCCGGACCGGATTCCAGCTCGAGCAGCTCACCGCCGACGTGCTCACCGTGATCCGGCGGCTCGACCTCGCACCCGCGCATCTGGTGGGGCTGTCGATGGGGGGCTTCGTCGGCATGCGCATCGGCGCGCGGGAACCGGACCTGTTGCGCTCGCTGACCCTGCTCAACACCGGCGCGACGCCGCATCCGCCCGTGAGGTACCCGCTGCACCTTGCCCTCACGGCCGTGGCCGGCTTCTCGGGCCGTCGCCGGCCCTCGTGCTGCGCGGCATCGAGAAGGAACTCTACGGCGAACCGTTCCGCACCGACCCCGGCCGGGAGGCCGAGCGTGAGGTGTGGCGCAGGCGGTGGGCGACGGCCGACCGGTCGTCACTGGCGAACACGATGCTCGGCATGATGGTCCGCCCCGACATCCGGGACGAGCTGCCCGCGGTGAGCGTGCCGACGCTGATCGTCGCGGGACAACTGGATGTCGAGATGCCGCCGCGTCTCGCCCGCGAGATGCACGCGCTGATCCCGGGCTCGCGACTGGTGGAACTCGACGGGGTGGGCCACAGTTCGACGCTGGAGGACCCGGCCCGGGTCACCGGGATCCTGGAGAGCTTCCTCGCCGAGATCGGCTGACCGAGGGACCTCTCCCCCCGGATGCGGTCGTGGCCGCCGGTCCGTCCCGCACCCGGGCGACGGCGCCGTCACGACCTGCGCCCCTAGATCGGACGGAACCCCGCCCCGGCCCCGCCCCGCGCATCGGCGTCGCCGACGACGGCCGTCATGCTCGTGCCGACCTCCGGACCGAGGCAGGCAACGGTGAGATAGCCGTTCACCATGCCGACGAGCGTGGTTCCGACCACCACCGGGCCTCCCGAGTCGCCGAGGTCGACGCACGTCTGCGTCCAGGTCTGCCCCGAACCGAACACATCGCCGTAGGCCACCCCGCAGGTCTGCCCCGTGGTGCGGCCCTGCTTGCAGACGATGTCCGGGAACTGCGCCGGACCCCCGATCCCCGTGATCGTCGTGTTTCCCACCCGATTCACGGGAACCACCTTCGCCGGCTCGAACACGATCACCGCGTAGTCCAAGTCCGCATCGGTGTAGGCGATCGTGCCGACCACACCGGCGTCCGGATCCGCCTCCGAGGCAACCGTGGAACCGGCGTTTCCGCAGTGTCCCGCCGTGAATCCGACCAGCCGGCCCCCGGAATCGGGACCGATCGTGGTGAGGGTGCAGTAGTTCCGGCCGTCCATGACGATGCCGGAGCCGCCGCCGAGGACGGCCGGATCGGCGGCCGCTGCAACACCGGTGCCGGCGAGCAGCGACGCGCCGACGGCGAGAACGAGGATGCCGAGTCTCATGGCGGGTGTCTCCCGAAGGTCGAGCGAACGAGCCGGACACGCGCAGGAACGGGAGGGTCGCGCGTACGATCCACCGCCCTCGGGCGCTGTTTCTCGATCATCCGCCGCACCGGGTGCTGTTCGCAGCGTTTTCCGGGACGGGAGAGTGCGGCGTGAGTCGACCCGGGAAGGGGAACGACCGCTCCCGGTCCCGGTCGGCCGGCCTTCCGCGGCGGCTCAGGGAATCGTCCGTGCCGCCGGGGCGTCGACCTCGAACCTTGCCGGCCGGACGAGGAACCGCTCATCGACCCAGTCCGGTTTCCGCGCCTCCCGCAGGCGCGCATCGGCTTCGGCGTACTTCGGAGCGGTCACCAGCCCGCCGACCCGGGGATTCCTTTGAACGGGCCGACGACCGAGCTGGTGATCCAGCCGCCGTAGAAACCGCCCGGTTGCGGGACCACCTCCTCGCCGTCGACGGTGCACCGGTCGACCTGGGCGGCCATCACCGCGACCGCCCCGGCGAGCGCCCGGAAGGCGGGGGAGGGATCGCGGTAGGTCCACGCCGCTTTCGGCGCGACCCGCGAGGCGGTCACCAGGTCGTAGTAGCTCGCCCTGCCCTTCCACTCGCACCACGACGAGCCCGGCGTCTCCCGCAGCACCCCGTCGGCGAAGGCTTCGGCGGGAAGGTAGTAGGTCGGCGGATGGCTGGTCTCCAGTACCCGCCAGGCGCGCGTGGTCGACGCGATGGTCCGGCCGCCCAGTTCCACGGTGATCGAGCCGGTGAAGGTCTCGAGGCGGGGCGGTCGGGGGTAGTCCCAGACCGACTCCTGCCCCGCAGCAGGTTCGACGGGTTCCGGCCGGGTTGTCACGGCGACCTCCTCGTGGTCACCTCCCCAGGGTACGAGGACGACCGAGGCGCCGGGGCTGCCGGGCGGGTGCCGGGCAACCGAGATGCCCCTGCGTTCGTGGGCGGCGAGCCAGGACCGCAGCACTGCGCGGCTCGCCGGTTCCGAGCCGTCGGGGCCGACGCGACCGGTCGATCCGTCCTCGGCCGTGTCGGTGTCCTCCGTTCCGGAGGGTGTCGGTGTCCTCCGTTCCGGAGGGTGTCGGTGTCCTCCGTTCCGGAGGGTGTCGGTGTCCTCCGTTCCGGAGGGTGTCGGTGTCCTCCGTTCCGGAGGGTGTCGGGGGACCGGTCAGAACAGTCGCCGCATGATCTTCAGCGCAGCCTGGGTGTAGGGCGGGTAGTTCATCGCCGGATCCGGGCGGAACGGTTTGGCGAGCACCGCCTTGCGGTGGCTGAGCGCCTCGAAACCGTAGCGTCCGTGGTATGCCCCCATTCCGCTGGCACCCACGCCACCGAACGGCAGTTGTGGCGCGAGGACGTGCATGCCGACGTGGTTGATCACCACGGCACCCGCGCTGATTTGCTGCGTGATCTTCCTCTGGGTGCTCAGCGACTTGGAGAACACGTACGCTGCAAGGGGTTTGGGGCGGGCACCGACGAAGTCGAGGGCTGCGTCGACCGAGTCGACGGTGAGAATCGGCAGGATGGGCCCGAAGACCTCGTCCGTCATGACCGCGTCGTCGGGTGCCGGATCGACGATCACGGTCGGTTCGACGGTGAGAGAGTCACGATCGCACCTGCCGCCGGTGACGATGCGCCCGGTCGTGGACTCCAGATACGCCTCGAGCCGATCGAAGTGACGCTGGTTGACTACCCGCATCCCCGGCTGCGGTTCCTCGCTGCGGAACAGGGCGATCGTGTCGACGATCGTGTCGACGAGCGCGTCGCGGACGGACCGCTCGACCAGTACGTAGTCGGGCGCGATGCAGCTCTGTCCGGAATTGAGGAGTTTGACCCAGGCGATACGCCGCGCGGTGACCTCGAGATCGGCGTCCTCGGCGACGACGACGGGAGACTTGCCACCGAGCTCGAGGATCACCGGCGTGAGCTGCGGGGCGGCGGCGGCCATGATCTTGCGGCCCACCTCGGTGCCGCCGGTGTACAGGGCGGGATCGAAACCCTGCGCGAGCAGACTCTGGGTGAGCTCGGCATCGCCTTCGGCGACCACGACGGCCTCCGGGTCGAGGTGGTGCGGAATCAGCCGGGCGAGCAGAGCGGACGTGGCGGGGGCCAGTTCCGACGGTTTGATCACGGCACAATTCCCGGCGGCCACTGCCGCGACGAGCGGACCGAGCGTCAGATACACCGGGTAGTTCCACGGTGCGATGATCAGGACCACTCCCATCGGCTCGTACTGTACCCAGCCGAGTGCGGGAAACTGGTTGAGCGACAAGGGCTTCGGTCGAGGAAGCATCCAGCGCCGGACCCGCTTGCGGGCGTAGGCGGCTTCGGCCCGGGTGGAAGCGAGGTCGGCGAGCCAGGCTTCGACCGCGTTTCGGCCCAGGTCCTCCTGTAGGGCGACCGCAATCTCGGCCTCGCGCTCGTCGGCGAGTTTCTCGATGCCGCGGAGCTGGCGGATGCGCCATTCGGCATCGCGCGTGCGTCCGGTCGCGTAGGCCTTCCGCAGCCGGGCCAGCAGTTCTGCCGATGTGTCGGTATCTGTGCCGGTCACGGGGTCCTCCAGGCGAAAGTCGAGGGTTGATGTGCGGTGGGCTTGTCGCGGCGGAACGGCGGAACGGCGGACGGCGACACGGGCGGCCGGGGCGAGGTCGACGACGACAGAACCTCGGGTGCGGGCCGTCGCGATGCGCCGGCGCAAGCAGCACCCGGGCGGCGGCCCGAGCCCGCGGCGGCGGGTGGCACCGAGTCGGGCGGTGCCGCGCCGACGCTCGGTGCCCTGACATCCGGCTCTGTGCCCTGACATCCGGCTCTGCGCCCTGACATCCGGAGCGATGCCCATCGCCACAGTCTAGGACCGCTGGTGCCCTGCGGATACGTGTCGGTCAGCCCACGTCGGTGCGCGGCAAGAGCCCGACGAGCAACTCGATCGGAAGGCCGCGGAGGTCCCCGAGCGCTCCGGACGGTATTCGTCCGAGGCGCGCCCACAGTCGTCTCGCACGCCGCACCGGTCACACTCGCACGAGCAGATCGCTGTGTCCGGGTGGGGGGCGGCGGATACCATCGAGTTCTCGGCGCAGGCACGACGGCTCTCGGATTGGAGCTCGATTATGGCCGATGATGCGAAGCTCCTCGACTATCTGAAACGGGTGACCGCAGAGCTCTATCAGGCCCGGGAGAAGCTTCGCGAGGTCGAAGGGGTGAGCCGCGAACCGATCGCCGTCGTCGGGATGGGGTGCCGGTTCCCCGGCGGGGTCCGCTCCCCACAGGACCTGTGGCACCTGGTGGAATCCGGTACGGAGACCGTCGCCGCATTCCCCGCGGACCGCGGTTGGGAAGCGGCGGACCTCTACGATCCGACGGGCCGGCAGGCCGGCCGGACGTACACGGTGCACGGCAGCTTTCTCGACGATGCGGCGGGTTTCGACCCGGAGGTCTTCGGCATCTCGCCTCGCGAAGCACTGGCGATGGACCCGCAGCAGCGACTCCTGCTCGAGACGAGCTGGGAGACCTTCGAGCACGCCGGCATCGATCCGCGATCCGTGCACGGCAGGCAGATCGGCGTCTTCACCGGTCTGTCCGGGATCGACTACTCGGCACGGGCGGGCGGCGCCCCGCCCGAGGAACTCGCGGGCTACTTCATCACCGGCACCGCGATGAGCGTCGCCTCCGGTCGTGTCGCCTACAGCTTCGGACTGAACGGACCCGCGATCACCGTCGACACGGCGTGCTCGTCGTCCCTGGTGTCCGTCCACCTCGCCATGCAGGCGCTGCGCCACGGCGAGTGCGAACTCGCCCTCGCCGGCGGGGCGACCGTCATGTCGACGCCCGCGGTGTTCGTCGAGTTCAGCCGGCAGCGTGGACTGGCCCGAGACGGGCGCTGCAAGGCATTCGCCGCCGCGGCCGACGGCACGGCGTGGGGCGAAGGCGTCGCGATCCTCGCGCTGGAACGCCTGTCCGACGCCCAGCGCAACGACCACCGGATCCTCGCCGTCGTCCGCGGCAGCGCGGTGAACCAGGACGGCGCCAGCAACGGCCTGACCGCCCCGAACAAGCAGGCCCAGGAACGGGTGATCCGGCAGGCCCTGGCCGACGCCGGACTCGGCCCGGCCGACGTCGACGCGGTCGAAGCCCACGGCACCGGCACCACGCTGGGCGATCCCATCGAGGCGTCCGCCCTGCTGGCCGGCTACGGCCGCGATCGGCCCCCCGACCGGCCGTTGTGGCTCGGTTCGGTGAAGTCGAACCTCGGGCACACCCAGGCCGCCGCCGGAGTGGCCGGCGTGATCAAAATGATCATGGCGATGCGTCACGGTGTGCTGCCGAAGACGCTGCACGTCGACCGTCCCACCCCCCACGTCGACTGGACCGCCGGATCGGTGTCCCTGCTCACCGAGAACCGGGAATGGCCGGCGACCGACCGGCCCCGCCGCGCGGCGGTCTCCTCGTTCGGCATCAGCGGCACGAACGCCCACGTCGTGCTGGAACAACCGGCCCCACCGCCGGACGCCGCGCCCCCCGAGGGGACCGACGGCTCGGACGACGTCGTGGCCTGGTTCGTGTCGGGCCACACCGAACCGGCGCTGCGCGCGCAGGCGCACCGGCTGCGGGACTACGTCGCCGGCCACCCCGAGCTGACCCCCGCGCAGGTGGCCGGCCCGCTGCTGACCTCCCGCGCGACCTTCCACCACCGCGCCGCCGTGCTCGGCGCCGACCCGCGCGCCCTGCTGTCCGGTCTCGACGCGCTCGGCCGAGGCGCCCCCGACCCCGGTGTGATCACCGGCGTCGCGGTCGAGGCGGGCGACCGGCCGGTGTTCGTCTTTCCCGGGCAGGGCGCGCAGTGGGTCGGCATGGCCACCGCACTGCTGGAATCCTCCCCGCTGTTCGCCGACAGCCTGCGCGAGTGCGCCGACGCCCTCGCCCCGCACACCGAGTTCGCGCTGCTCGACGTGCTCCGCGACCGCGATCCGTCCGCCCTGGACCGGGCCGACGTCGTGCAACCGGCGCTGTTCGCGGTGATGGTCGGGCTTGCGCGGCTGTGGCAGGCACACGGCGTCGAACCGGCGGCCGTGGTCGGACACTCGCAGGGCGAGATCGCCGCCGCCCACGTCGCCGGCGCGCTGACCCTGCCCGACGCGGCGCTCGCCGTCGCGGCCCGCAGCCGCGTGATCACGGAATCGGCCCGCCGCGGCGGTGGCATGGCGTCGGTGGGTCTGCCGGCGGACGCCGTGCGGCAGCAGATCGAACCCTGGGCCGGGACCGTCGAGGTGGCGGCGATCAACGGTCCGGCCGCGACGGTCGTGTCCGGCCCTGGCGACGCCCTCGAGGTGCTGGTCGCGCGGTGGCAGGCCGACGGTGTCCAGGCCCGGCGCATCACCGTGGACTACGCCTCCCACTGCGCGGACGTCTCGGTGCTGCGCCGGCCCATTCTCGACGCTCTCGCCCCGATCACCCCGCAGCGTTCGCGGATCCCGTTCTACTCGACGGTGACCGGGGACGTGATGGACGGCACCGCACTCGACGCCGACTACTGGTACCGGAACCTGCGCCGACCGGTGCGCTTCGAAGACGCGACGAGGTCCCTGGCCCGCGACGGGTACCGGCTGTTCGTCGAGTCGGGCAGCCATCCGGTCCTGACCGTGCCGCTGCAGGAGACCCTGGACGCGGCCGGCGTCGCGGGTCGCGCCCTCGGCACCCTCCGCCGCGACCGGGCGGGCCTGCGTCAGTTCACCGCCGCCCTCGCCGAGGCACACGTGTCCGGGGCGCACATCGAGTGGGGCCGGGTCGGGTGGGCTCGCCGCGCCGGTCACCGGCAATGGGTGGACCTGCCCACGTATGCCTTCCAGCATCGCCGCTACTGGCTGGACGGGGGCGCGCCCCGACGTGATGCCGCAGCCGGCATGGACGCCGGGGACCACCCGATGCTCGCCGCCTCGGTCGAGCTCGGCGACGGTCGCGGCGCCGTGTTCACCGGCGTGCTGTCGCCGCACCGACTGCCGTGGCTGAACGAGCACGCCGTGGACGGCACGGTCGTGCTGCCCGGCACGGCGTTCGTCGAACTCGCCCTGCACGCCGGGCACCGCGCCGGCTGCAGCCGTCTCGCGGAACTCACCCTCGAGACACCCGCGGCGATTCCCACCGGTGGGGAGCTCGCGGTGCAGGTCGCCGTCCTCACCGCCGACGACGCCGGGCACCGCACGGTGTCGGTGCACTCCCGTCCGGCGGACGCCGCGGCGCAGACCCCGTGGACCCGGCACGCCGTCGGCACCCTCACGGCGGCGGTACACACCGCGCCCGTTCCGATCCGGCCGTGGCCCCCGGCCGATGCGACGCCGATCGACGTGAGCGGCCTGTACGACGCGCTCGACGAGACCGGATACGGGTACGGGCCGACGTTCCGGGGCCTGCGCGCGGCGTGGCGCCGCGGTGACGACCTGTACGGGGAGGTGCGCCTCGGGGGAGAGGACCCCGCCGCGACGGTCGCCGGGTACGGGATCCATCCGGCGGTGTTCGACGCGGCACTGCACCTGATCGCGTTCGCCGCCGCCGCGGCCGGCGCCCGCGACCTGC
This sequence comes from Rhodococcus sp. DMF-1, assembly GCF_021441945.1. NCBI lineage: Bacteria > Bacillati > Actinomycetota > Actinomycetes > Mycobacteriales > Nocardiaceae > Rhodococcus > Rhodococcus sp. DMF-1. Next base: position 1,846,903 of record NZ_CP090442.1, on the reverse strand, counting down.
GGCTGCCGTTCGCCTGGGACGACGTGCAGCTGCACGCCGTCGGCGCCGTCGCCCTGCGCGTGCACATCGCCCCGGCCGGACCCGAACGGTACCGGGTGGCCGCGTACGACACCGCCGGCCATCGCGTGCTGACCGCGCAGTCGCTGGCGCTGCGGCCGTTCGCCGGTCCGCGCACCCCGGCCGCCGCGACCGGCACCGGCCTCTACCGCGTGGAGTGGATCCCGGTCGACGCCGGCGCCGCGCCGACGGCGGATCTCACCCCGCTCGGGGAGGCGCTCACCGGCGGCGATCCCGCCGGCCGCACCCTGCTGCTGGCCGGGGAACCGGGCGACGAACCCGACGTGCCGACGCGCGCGCACGCCGCCGCGGAGGCGGCGTTGCGGGCGGTACAGGCGTGGCTCGCCGACGACCGTCTCGCCGAGACCCGACTGCTGGTGACGACGCGGCGCGCCGTGACGGTCGCCGACGACGAACCGATCGACGTCTGCGCCGCGCCCGTGTGGGGGCTGATCGGTGCGGTGCAGAACGAACACCCGGACCGGATCACCCTGGTGGACCTGGACCGGCCGCCCGGTGACCTTCCCGATCCCGGTGTGCTGTCCGCGGCCCTGGCCTGCAACGAACCACAACTGGCGGTCCGCGCCGGGACACTCCTCGCGCCCATGCTCGCGCCGGCGGCGCCCACCACCGATGCGCCGCACGGGGATCCGGTGCCGTTCGGCCCCGACGGCACCGTCGTCGTCACCGGCGGCACCGGCACCATCGGCCGGCTCGTCGCCCGTCACCTCGTGCGGCGGTACGGGGTGCGCCGGCTCGTGCTGACCGGCCGACACACGGTCCGCGCCGAGCGGGCAGCGGAACTCCGCGCCGAGTTCGCCGACGCGGGCGCCGAGATCCGCGCCGTGGCCTGCGACGTGGCCGATCGAGCCGCGGTGGCGGCCTTGCTCGATGCGGTCCCCGACCTGTCGGGTGTCGTCCACGCCGCCGGGGTGCTCGACGACGCCACCGCCGCCACCTTGACTCCGGACCAGCTGCACGCCGTCCTGCGCCCCAAGGTGGACGGTGCCTGGCATCTGCACGAACTCACGCGCGATCGCGGTCTCGCGGCGTTCGTGCTGTTCTCCTCCGCGGCGGGTGTGCTCGGCGGCGCCGGCCAGGCGAACTACGCGGCGGCCAACGTCTTCCTCGACGCGCTCGCGCAGCACCGCCGCGCCGAGGGGCTACCGGGACTGTCCCTGGCCTGGGGGCTGTGGGACCGACCCAGCGGGATGACCGCCCATCTGAATGCGGCCGATCTGGATCGGTTGCAGCGCACCGGCATAGACACCCTCACCCCGGAGGCCGGGCTGGCCCTGTTCGATGCGGCACTCGCCGCGAACCGTGCGTTGACGGTGCCGATACGGCTCTCCACGCCCTCCCGCAGGCCCGACGGCGAGGCCCTTCCCCCGATCCTGCGCCGAGTGCTCGGCCCGTCCCGCCGGCGCGCCGCGGCCGCCCCGTCGGCCCCCGGCCTCGCCGACGAGCTGCGCGCGCTCGACCCCGCCGAGCGGCACGCCCGGGTCCTCGACATCGTCACCACGTACGTTGCGGCGGTGCTCGGCCACGACGGGAAGGAGGCCATCGATCCGGAGCGTGCCTTCAAGCACCTCGGCTTCGACTCGCTCACCGCGGTGCAGCTACGCAACCAGCTGACGACGGCCACCGGGGTGCGGCTGGCCGCGACGGTGGTGTTCGACCACCCCACCGCGGACGCGCTCGCCCGCGAGATCGCGGCCCGGCTGCTCGGCCCCGAGGACGACCCGCACCCGGCCCCCGCGGCGCGCCGGCACCGCGACGACGACCCGATCGCGATCGTGGGAATGGCCTGCCGATACCCCGGTGGGGTCTCCTGCCCGGACGAGCTGTGGCGCCTCGTCCGCGACGGCCGCGACGCCGTGGGCGCGTACCCCGACAACCGCGGCTGGAACCTCGACGAGGTGTACGACCCGGATCCCGAGCGCAGCGGCACGACCTACATGCGGGCCGGCGGCTTCCTCCACGACGCCGACCGGTTCGACGCCGCGTTCTTCGGGATCAGCCCCCGCGAGGCCGTCGCGATGGACCCGCAACACCGACTGCTACTCGAAAGCGCCTGGGAAGCACTGGAACACGCGCGAATCCCGCCGAACTCACCCGGTCTCACCGACACCGGCGTGTACGTCGGAATGATGGGCGGCGACTACGGATTCCACCTCATGACCCGGCGACACACCGACGCCGAGGGCTACCTCATGACGGGCACCAGCAACAGCGTCGCCTCCGGCCGGATCGCCTACTCGCTCGGCTTCACCGGTCCCGCGGTCACCGTCGACACCGCGTGTTCGTCGTCGTTGGTGGCGCTGCACCTCGCGGCACGGGCACTGCGCGACGGCGAATGCACCCTCGCGCTGGCCGGCGGGGCGACGGTGATGGCGACCCCCGGCGTGCTGATCGAGTTCAGCCGCCAACGCGGACTCGCCCCGGACGGGCGGTGCAAACCGTTCTCCGATCGAGCGGACGGCACCGGGCTCAGCGAGGGCGCGGGCATGGTCGTGCTCGAGCGGCTGAGCGACGCCCAGCGCCACGGCCACCGGGTGCTGGCCCTGATCCGCGGCTCCGCGGTCAACCAGGACGGCGCCTCCAACGGCCTCACCGCCCCGAACGGTCCGTCGCAGGAACGGGTGATCCGGCAGGCGCTGGCCGACGCCGCCCTCGACCCCGCCGACATCGACGCAGTGGAGGCCCACGGCACCGGCACGACACTCGGCGACCCGATCGAAGCCCAAGCGGTGCTCGCCACCTACGGGCAGCAACGCGACGGCCGGCCGCTGCGGCTGGGGTCGGTGAAGTCGAACATCGGCCACTCCCAGGCGGCGGCCGGGGTGGCCGGCGTGATCAAGATGGTGATGGCGATGCGGCACGGCGTGCTGCCGCCGAGCCTGCACAGCGACGCCCCGACCCGGCACGTCGACTGGACCGCCGGCGAGGTCGCCCTGCTCGCCGACCCGATCGCGTGGCCGCAGACCGGACGACCCCGCCGCGCCGGCGTCTCCTCGTTCGGCATCAGCGGCACCAACGCCCACCTGATCCTCGAGCAGCCCCCCGACGTCGCCGCCCCACCGGCCCCGCCCCGGCCGGCGTCGCCCCTGGTGTGGGTGCTCTCCGCCAAGTCCGACGAGGCGCTGCGCGCGCAGGCCGCCCGGCTGACCGACCTCCTCGACACGCAGTCCCCGCCGGACCCCGCCGACCTCGCCTACTCGCTGGCCACCACCCGGTCCGGCTTCACGCACCGCGCCGCCGTCACCGGCGAGACGCTCGCCGACCTGCGCGACGGCCTGACCCGCCTGGCCGAGGGACGCGCAGGCGGCAACGCCGTCACCGGGACGAGCACCCGTGGGAAGACGGCGTTCATGTTCACCGGCCAGGGCGCGCAGCGGATCGGAATGGGCCGCGGCCTCTACGACACCTACCCGGTGTTCGCCCGCGCCCTGGACGAGACCTGCGCCGCGCTCGACGAACACGTCGACACCCCGATCCGGCAGGTGCTCCGGGGCGACGCGGACGACGCCGCCGCGAAACTCGACCGCACCGAGTACACCCAGCCGGCCCTGTTCGCCGTCGAGGTCGCCCTCTACCGACTACTGCGGGAATGGGGCCTCACACCCGACTACCTGATCGGGCATTCGATCGGAGAACTCGCCGCGGCCCACGTCGCGGGCGTGTTCAGCCTGCCCGACGCCGCCGCCCTGGTGGCCGCGCGCGGACGACTGATGCAGGCCACCGCCCCCGGGGCGATGATCGCCGTCCGGGCACGCCCGGAGGACATCCGGTCGCGGATCGACGGCCGAGTCGACCTCGCCGCGGTCAACGGCGCCGAATCCGTGGTGCTCGCGGGGGCCGCGGCCGACGTGCACACCGTCGCCGCCGAACTGTCCACCGCAGGGATCCCGGTCACCCCGCTGCGGGTCGAACGCGCATTCCACTCGGCGCTGATGGACCCCGTCCTCGACGAGTTCACCACCGTCGTGTCGAGCACGGCGGCGCAGCCGCCGACGATCCCCGTCGTCTCCACCCTCACCGGGCGCGTCGCCACGGCCGAGGAACTGACGTCACCGCAGTACTGGCGCCGGCACCTCCGCGATGCCGTGCGCTTCCACGACGGCATGCGCACCCTCGCCGAACTCGGCGTCACCCGCTGCGTCGAGATCGGACCCGGCGCGGGCCTGGCCGCCCACGCCGCCGAGGTCGTCGCGCACCCGATCGCCGCGCTGCCCGGGCGCGGGGACGACGCCCGGGGGTTCGTCGAGGCGGTCGCCGCCGCGTCCGTGCAGGGCCTGACGATCGACTGGGATCGGGTGCTGCCCGGCCGCCCGGTGGACCTGCCCACGTACGCCTTCCGGCGCCGCTCCTTCTGGCCGTCGGCGCCCGCACGCACCAGCGGTGATCCGACGGAGCTGGGGTTGAGCCCCGCGGAGCATCCGCTGCTCGGCGCGGCCGTGACCCTCGACGACGACACCACCGTGTTCACCGGAGCGCTGTCCCGGCACCGGGATTCGTCGCTCGCGGCGCCGCAGCCCGACGACGGCGCTCCACCGACCGACGCTCCGCAGACGCTGATACCAGCCGTCCTGGTCGAGCTGACCCTGCACGCCGCCCACCACGTCGGGTGCGAGCGCATCGCCACTCTCACGCTGCACCACCCCCTGGTCCTCCCGGCCGCGGGGCTGCTGCCGATCCGGGTGCTCGTGTCGCCCGCCGGCGACGACGGCGCGCGCACCGTCACCGTCTCGTCGAACATCGGACCGGCCGACGGCCCCTGGGTGCGGAACGCGTCGGCGACCGTCGACGACGTGCCCGCAGCGCCACCGGACCGGCTCCCGGGCGACACCGCGACCGAGGTGCGCCTCGACGACGACCTCGACCCGAGCGGCTTCGGCATCCATCCGCACCTGCTGCAGGCGGCGCTCGACCCCGTCCTCGGCCCGGACGACTGGCCGCTGACCTGGTCGGGAACCCGGCTCCACCGCACCGGTGCGCGGGCGGTGTCGGTGCGGTTCGGGACGGGCGAGGACGGGCGGCATCGCGTCGTCGCCGCCGATGCCGACGGCGCGCCGGTGCTGACCGTCGAAGCGCTGCACGTGACACCCCGGGCGGACGACGGGCACGGCGCGGGCCCGTCCGGCGCGCGGCGACTGCACCGGCTGGCCTGGACCCGAATCGACGACGTCCCGTCCGCGCCGCCGCCCGGGCCGCTGGTCGTGCTCGGCGACGCGGATCTGGGCTCGAGCTTCCCGCGCTGTCCCGACGCGGCGGCGCTGCGCACCGCGAGGGCAGCCGCTCCCGACGACGGGCGGCCCTGGACGGTGCTGGTGGGATGCGGCACCGACGGCGACCCGGGGCCGGAGGCGACCCACCGCCTGTGCGCCCGGACGCTGCGACTGCTGCAGGACTGGCTCGACGACGCCGAGTTCGCCGACAGCGTGCTGGTGGTCGTCACCCGCAACGCGGCGGCCACCGACGAGGAGGCCGACGGGCACGACGTCGACCTCGCGGCTGCGGCCGTGTGGGGTCTGGTGGGCTCCGCGCAGAACGAGAACCCGGGGCGGTTCGTGCTGCTCGACCTCGACCGCGAGACGGACGTGGACGTGGCGATCACGTCGGCCGTGGCCAGCGGGGAACCGCAGGTCGCGGTCCGGGACCGAACGATGCTCGTGCCCCGACTGCGGCGCATGCCGGCCGTCGAGCGGTCCGGACCGCTGTTCGATCCCCGCGGCACCGTGCTCGTCACCGGCGGCACCGGCACGCTGGGAACGTCGGTGGCGCGCCACCTCGTCAGCGCACACGGGGCGCGGCACCTGGTGCTGACGAGCCGGCGCGGACCCGACGCCGAGGGAAGTGACCGGCTGTGCCGCGAACTGCGCGGTGCGGGCGCCGAGGTGACCGTCGTCGCCTGCGACACCGCCGACGAGGCGGCACTGGCGGGGCTGTTGGCCCGGATCCCCGCCGAGCACCCCCTGACCGCGGTGATCCACGCGGCCGGTGTCCTCGACGACGCCACGCTCACCTCGCTCACTCCCGACCGGCTCGACGCGGTGCTGCGGCCGAAAGTGGACGCGGCCTGGCACCTGCACCGGCTGACCGCCCGGGTCCACGCCTTCGTGCTGTTCTCGTCGCTCTCCGGGGTCCTCGGCGCGCCCGGGCAGGCGAACTACGCGGCGGCGAACCGGTTCCTCGACGCCCTCGCCCAGCACCGGCGAGCCCAGGGCCTGCCCGCGGTGTCGATCGCGTGGGGAATGTGGGCACCGCCGAGCGCCATGACCGGCAGGCTCGGCGCGGGGGATCTCGCCCGGGCCCGCCGCAGCGGTCTGGTTGCGATGAGCGAGGCCGACGCCCTGGACCTGTTCGACAGTGCCGTCGCCGGCGACGCCCCCGCGGTGGTGGGGGCCCGGCTCGAGCACCCCGATCCGGCCGGGCCGTCCGTTCCCGCCCCGCTGCGCGGACTCGTGCGGCAGTCGCGGCCCCGCGCGGCGGGATCGGGGTCGGCCGTGTCCGGACCGAACGGATCCGGGCCGTCCGAGTGGGCGCAGCGGCTCACCGAGCGGCCGGTGCCGGAACAGCGGCACCTCGTGCTGGAGCTGGTGCGAGCCGGCGCTGCCGCAGTCCTGGGCCACGATGCGTCGGACTCGGTCGATCCCGACCAGGCGTTCAAGGAACTCGGCTTCGACTCGCTCGCCGCGGTCGCCCTGCGCAACCATCTCGGTGCCGCGACCGGTCTGCGGTTGCCGCCGACGGTGGTGTTCGATCATCCCAGTCCCCGGGCCGTCGCCGAGTTCCTGCGCGCCGAGCTGGTCCCGGATCCGGTGTCGGTGGCCGTCGCCGGGATCGACCGCCTGCGGGCGGCTGTCGCCGAACTCGGCGCCGACGACGAGGCACGCGCGGCGGTCGCGCGGCGGCTCGAAGCCCTGCTGGCCGACCTCGAGGGAGCCGAGGGGAGCCGCGCCGACACGGTCGGCAGGATTCACGCCGCGACCGGTGACGAGATCCTCGACATCATCGACCGGGGTCTGTGAGCCGGCGAGCGGTCTCCGAGTGACCGCGGAGGAGGTGGTCTGCGCAACGAACGCCGGCCCCTCCGGTCACGGAGGGGCCACCGTCGCAGCTGCGCGAGTGCGCTGCCGCAGGACGGCGACCTGCCGCAGCTCACCGGGTCACCAGCCCCGTTCGCGCCACTCCCCGAGATGGGGACGTTCCGCGCCGAGCGTGGTGTCCTTGCCGTGGCCGGGGTAGATCACCGTGTCGTCACCGAAGCGGCCGAACAACTTGGTGTCGACGTCGTCGTACAGCGAGGCGAACTTCTCGGCGTCCGCGGTCTTGCCCAGCCCACCCGGGAAGAGGGAGTCACCGGTGAAGATGTGGTGCCGGCCGGTGCCGGTCTCGGTGAGGACCAGCGCGATCGAGCCCGGGGTGTGTCCGGACAGGTGGATCACCTCGAGGCCGAGCTCGCCGACGGCGACGGTGTCGCCCTCCATGAGCAACCGATCGGGTGTGACCGGGAGCGGCTCGGCGTCGAGCGGGTGCGCGGCCGTGGGAACCCCGGTCGAGGCCGCGACCGCCTCGAGGCCCTGCCAGTGGTCCCAGTGCTGGTGGGTCGTGACGATCAGCTCGAGTTTCGGGGCGTGCTCGGCGAGGAACCGGGTGAGCAACTCCGGCTCGTTCGCCGCGTCGAGGAACACCGAGTTGCCGGTGGCGGAATCCGTGATCAGGTAGGTGTTGTTGTCCATGGGTCCGACGGACAGCTTGACGATGGTCGCGCCGGGCACGGTGCGGCGCTGCGCGGGTCCGCCGGGGGTGACCTCGCCGGTGTAGTCGTCGTCGATGACCAAGGGCTGCTGCGACATGTGAGGCACGTTACCGCCGTGGTCCGTCGCCCGCGTGCACGGCGGTCGGGAACCGGAACGTGTCGGTGGGCGCGCCTACCATGGTCCAGGGCCGAGTTGCGCGACGTGACGTCGGTGAATCGAGATGCGACCGGATCCGACCATCCAGGGGATCCGACGAGGAGGGACGTGGCGTGGCGGATCGCCTGATCGTGCGTGGCGCGCGGGAGCACAACCTGCGGGGGATCGACCTGGACCTGCCGCGTGACAGCCTGATCGTCTTCACCGGCCTGTCCGGGTCGGGCAAGTCGAGCCTGGCGTTCGACACGATCTTCGCCGAGGGGCAGCGCCGCTACGTCGAGTCGCTGTCCGCCTACGCGCGCCAGTTCCTCGGCCAGATGGACAAACCCGACGTCGACTTCATCGAGGGCCTGTCACCGGCGGTGTCCATCGACCAGAAGTCCACCAACCGGAACCCGCGCTCGACCGTCGGCACCATCACCGAGGTCTACGACTACCTGCGCCTGCTGTACGCCCGCGCCGGCACAGCGCACTGTCCGCAGTGCGGGGAGCGGATCGCCCGGCAGACGCCGCAGCAGATCGTCGACCAGGTCCTCGACATGGAGCAGGGCACGCGGTTCCAGGTGCTCGCACCCGTCGTGCGCACCCGCAAGGGCGAGTTCGTCGACCTGTTCGAACAGCTGACCGTGCAGGGGTACGCCCGCGTGCGGGTCGACGGGGTGGTCCATCCCCTCACCGATCCGCCGAAGCTGAAGAAGCAGGAGAAGCACGACATCGAGGTGGTCGTCGACCGGCTCGCGGTCAAGTCCGGTGCCAAGCAGCGGCTCACCGATTCGATCGAGACCGCGCTGCGCCTGGCGGAGGGCATCGTCGTCCTCGACTTCGTCGACCGGGACGAGAACGCGGCCGACCGCGAGCGCCGCTTCTCCGAGAAACTCGCCTGCCCCAACGGGCACCCGCTGTCCATCGACGAGCTCGAACCCCGGTCGTTCTCGTTCAACTCCCCGTACGGTGCCTGCCCCGAGTGCACCGGCCTCGGCATCCGCAAGGAGGTCGACCCGGAACTCGTCGTGCCGGACCCGGAACTCAGCCTCGAGGACGGCGCGATCGCGCCCTGGTCGATGGGGCAGACCTCCGAATACTTCACCCGGCTGCTGTCCGGGCTGGCCGACATCATGGGCTTCGAGATGTCCACCCCGTGGAACAAGCTGCCGGCCAAGGCCCGCAAGGCCATCCTCGAGGGCAGCCCGGAACAGGTGCACGTCCGCTACAAGAACCGGTACGGCCGGACCCGGTCGTACTACGCCGAGTTCGAGGGCGTGATGCCGTTCCTGCACCGCCGGCTCGAACAGACCGAATCCGAACAGATGAAGGAACGGTACGACGGGTACATGCGGGAGATCCCGTGCCCGGCGTGCGCGGGGGCGCGGCTGCGTCCGGAGATTCTGGCGGTGACGGTCGCCGCGGGCGAGCACGGGCACAAGTCCATCGCCGAGGTCTCCGACCTGTCCATCGCCGAATGCGCGGAGTTCCTCGGCGCGCTGACCCTCGGGGCGCGGGAGGAGGCCATCGCCGGGCAGGTGCTCAAGGAGATCCAGGCACGTCTCGGGTTCCTGCTCGATGTGGGACTCGAGTACCTCACCCTCTCCCGCGCGGCCGGCACCCTGTCGGGCGGGGAAGCGCAACGTATCCGGCTCGCCACCCAGATCGGCTCGGGCCTGGTCGGTGTCCTGTACGTCCTGGACGAGCCGTCCATCGGCCTGCACCAGCGCGACAACCGCCGGCTCATCGAAACCCTCACCCGGCTGCGTGATCTCGGCAACACCCTGATCGTCGTCGAGCACGACGAGGACACCATCCGGGCGTCGGACTGGGTCGTCGACATCGGGCCGTACGCCGGTGAGCACGGCGGTCGGGTGGTGCACACCGGCCCGTACAAGGAACTGCTCGACTGCACCGACTCGCTCACCGGCGCGTACCTGTCCGGCCGCCAGCGGATCGAGGTGCCGCAGCAGCGCCGGCCGGTCGACCGCAAACGTCAGGTCACCGTCGTCGGCGCGCGCGAGAACAACCTGCGCGGCATCGACGTGGCCTTCCCGCTCGGCGTGCTCACCGCGATCACGGGCGTCTCCGGCTCCGGCAAGTCGACCCTGGTCAACGACATCCTCGCGACGGTCATGGCCAACAAGCTCAACGGCGCGCGGCAGGTGCCCGGCCGGCACACCCGCGTCAACGGGCTCGACCAGCTCGACAAGCTCGTCCAGGTCGACCAGTCGCCGATCGGGCGTACGCCGCGGTCGAATCCGGCCACCTACACCGGTGTGTTCGACAAGATCCGCACCCTGTTCGCCGCGACCACCGAGGCCAAGGTGCGCGGCTACCAGCCGGGCCGGTTCTCGTTCAACGTCAAGGGCGGCCGGTGCGAGGCGTGCTCGGGCGACGGCACGCTCAAGATCGAGATGAACTTCCTGCCCGACGTGTACGTGCCGTGCGAGGTGTGCCACGGGGCCCGCTACAACCGCGAGACCCTGGAGGTGCACTACAAGGGCAAGACCATCGCCGAGGTGCTGGACATGCCGATCGAGGAGGCCGCCGAGTTCTTCGAGCCGGTCACCTCGATCCACCGCTACCTGCGCACCCTCGTCGACGTCGGCCTCGGGTACGTGCGCCTGGGCCAGCCCGCCCCGACCCTGTCCGGCGGCGAGGCCCAGCGCGTCAAGCTCGCCGCGGAACTGCAGAAGCGGTCGACGGGCCGCACCGTGTACGTGCTCGACGAGCCCACGACCGGACTGCACTTCGAGGACATCCGCAAGCTGCTCGGCGTGATCAACGGTCTCGTCGACAAGGGCAACACGGTGATCGTGATCGAACACAACCTCGACGTGATCAAGACGGCGGACTGGATCATCGACATGGGCCCCGAGGGCGGCTCGGGCGGCGGCACCGTCGTTGCGCAGGGCACACCCGAGGACGTCGCCGCCGTCGAGGGCAGCTACACCGGCAGGTTCCTGAGCGAGGCGCTCGCCGAGCCCGTCGCGCCGGAGCCGGCGCCCGCCCGCAAGCCGGCACGCAAGCGCGCACCACGGAAGGTGGCAGCGGCGAGCTGACCCTGACGGCGCCGACGCGCCGCGGACCGCAAAGGGGGGACCGTGAGGCGGATGTTCGTCGAGGCTCGTGTCCGTGGGGTCGTCGCCGTGCTGGTGACGAGCATGCTGCTCACGGCCGGGGTCGCGGCGGCGCAGCCGCCGAGCCGTGAGACGGACCCGCCGGGCAGCGTCGTCCGGGTCGAGCCCCTACCGCGGCAGTGGTGGCTGCCCGGCGCGGTCGCCGCCTCGGTGGTCACCTACCGCACCACCGGCCCCCGCGGGGTGCCGGCCCTGAGCACCGGCGCGGTGTTCGTGCCGCCGGGTGCCGCGCCCGCCGGTGGCTGGCCGGTGATCTCGTGGGGGCACGGCGCCGTCGGGATCGCGGACCGGTGCGCCCCCACGGTCGACGGCCGCATCGACAACGGATACCTCGCGCACTGGCTCGCCCAGGGATACGCCATCGTCGCCACCGACTACGTCGGCCTCGGCACCCCCGGCGTGCACGCCTACCTCGACGGGCCGTCGGAGGCGCACGCCGTGATCGACATGGTGCGGGCCGCCCGGACGGTGGAACCGTCCCTCGGGCCGAGCTGGGTCGCACTCGGCCAGTCGCAGGGCGGCCAGGCCGTCATGGTCGCGGCCTCCCTCGCGACCCGGTACGCACCCGAACTCGACTACCGCGGCGCCGTCGCGCTGGGCGTGCCGTCCAACATCGAGCACCTCGTGCCGCTCGGCGACCCCGCCTTTCCGCCGCTGCCGCTCACCGGCACCGCCGTGTTCATCGCCTACCTGCTGGCCGGGATGCGCGCGACCTACCCCGAGGTCGAAGTCGACCGCTTCCTCAGCCCGCGGGGCCGCGGCGTTCTCACCCGGCTCGAGGACCTGTGCTACCGGGAAGCTGCGGCCGAGTTCGCGGACCTGTCGATCGGCGATCTGCTGGCGCGGCGCACCGACGACCCGGCCCTGGTCCGCGCCGCCCGCGACATGCTCGAGATTCCCACCCGCGGCTACGATCGCCCCCTGTTCCTCGGTCAGGGCCTGACCGACACCGTCACCCCGGCGCCGTTCACGGTCAAGCTCGTCGCCGACCTGACTGCGGCCGGTACGCGATTCGTGTTCCACCCGTATCCGGCCGGTCACCTCGAGACGATGCGCGCCTCGCTGTCCGACGCGACGGCGTTCGTCCGCGACCTGTTCGCCCCGGGTGGGTGACCTCACCCCTCAACGGCGAGCTGCCGCGTCGAGCACCGCCGCGAGTTCGGCGGGACGCGACCACATCGGCCAGTGCCCGGTCGGCAGATCCACATACTGCACGTCGGCGAGCCGGCCGAGCTCACTCGCCACGGGGTGCCCCGCCTGCGCCATCTGCCGGATCGACGCGGACGGAAAGCTCGTGCACACGACGGTCGTCGGGACCGCCAGGCGCGCGTCCCCGCGCAGGGCGAGCGGGGTCCGCGCCGGACCGGCCGGATGCGGCACCGCCCGCTCCCGGAACCGGTCCAGCGCGGCGCCGTCGAGTCCCATCAGGCTGTTGCCGGCCGCTTCGAGTTCCGCCCACGGCGGCAGCGGAATCTCCGCCACGGCGGCATCGAGATCCGGCCGCAGCGCGACGCCCTCCGGCAACGGGCCGGTGTCGACGTACACCAGGCGGGCCACGTCCGCCGGGACCCGGTCCGACGCCGCGTACGCGACCGGGCCGGCGCCGCTGTGCGCGACGACGACCGCACCGCCCGCCACCGCCTCCACGACGGCACCGACGTGGTCGTCGAGCGTGATGCCGGAGCGGTCGGCCCGGACGGACTCGAGCCCGGGCAGTGTCAGGGCGTCGACCCGATGCCCCCGCGCCCGCAGATCCTCGGCGACGGCCTCCCACGCCCACGCGCCGAGCCAGAATCCGGGAACGAGGACCAGGTGCGTGCCCATGACCACCATCCTCGGGCATCCCGGTGACGGTGCGGGCCACCGACACGGTCGCCCGCAGGAACGACACTGTTCAACCGGGCGCAAACCCCGCGAAACTCCGCGCCCCTACGGTGGGCGCATGACCGGTGCGCACGGCGACCTCGCGGCCCTCGCCGCCGCGCTCGACGAGCTGCGGGACGGCCTCGTCACCGCGGCCGGCGCCGACGAGCGCTGGGCGCAGGCGCACCCCGCTCACCGGGCCGGCGCGGAGAACCTGGCGCACTACGTCGCGCTGCGGCGCCGCGACATCCGCGTGCTGCAATCCCAACTCGCCGCGTGGGGACTGTCGTCGCTGGGACGCGCCGAAGCCCACGTCCTGGCCTCCGTCGACGCGGTGCGCCGCGCCGTGGCCGGCCTCGCGGACCTGCCCGAGGTCGACACCCGCCCCGGCCCGGTCGACTTCGTCACCGGCGAACGCCTGCTCGAACGCAACGCCGCCGCCCTGCTCGGCCCCGTCCGCGGTTGCCGCCGGACCCGCATCATGGTGACGCTGCCGAGCGAAGCGGCCACCGACGCCGACCTCGTCGACCGGATCGTCGGGGCCGGTGCCGAACTCGTCCGGATCAACTGCGCCCACGACGAACCCGACGCGTGGGCCGCCATGATCGAGCACGTGCGCCGCGCCGAACGCGCCCACGGCCGGCACGTCACCGTCACCATGGACCTCGCCGGCCCGAAGCTGCGCACCGGCCCCGTCGCCCCCGGTCCCGCGGTGGTGCACGCCAAACCCGAACGCGACGCGCTCGGCCGCACCGTCGCGCCCGTCCAGGTGCGGCTCACCCGCCCCGGCTCCGCGGCCGCCCCCGGCGAGGTGGTCGTCCCCGTCGCCGACGAGCTGTGGCTGGCCCGGCGCCGACCCGGCGACCGCATCACCTTCCGCGACACCCGCGGTTCCAAACGCACCCTGGTCGTCACCGGCACCGCCGCCGGGGACGTACGCACCGAACTGACCGACACCGCCTACCTCGTACCCGGCACCCGGCTGACCGCGCGCGGTGACGCCACCGCCGTCGCGGCGCTCCCGCCACGCGAACGCAGACTCACCCTGCACGTCGGCGACGAGCTGATCCTGGACCCGGACCTCACCCCGGCCGACCCGGACGCCCATCCGCCCCGGATCGGCTGCACCCTGCCCCGGGTGTTCGACGACACCCGGATCGGGCACCGGATCTTCTTCGACGACGGCCGGATCGGGGGGATCGTCGAGGAGGCCGGCCCGGAACGGCTGCGGATCCGCATCACCGACGCGGACCTGCGCGGCTCCCGGCTGGGCACGGCCAAGGGCATCAACCTGCCCGACACCGAGTTGCGGCTGCCGGCGCTCACCGACGAGGACCTGGACCGGTTGCCGTTCGTGGTCACGCACGCGGACGCGGTCAGCCTGTCCTTCGTCCGCAGCGCCGCCGACGTCGCGCGCCTGCAGGACCGGCTCGCCGAACTCGGCGGCGCCCGCCTCGGGGTGATCCTCAAGGTGGAGACGGTGGCGGGCTTCGAGAACCTCCCGGCCATCTTGTTCGCGGCCCTGCACTCACCCCGGGTCGGGGTGATGATCGCGCGCGGCGACCTCGCCGTCGAGGCCGGGTACGGCCGGCTGGCCGAGGTGCAGGAGGAGATCCTGTGGGTGTGCGAGGCGGCGCACGTCCCGGTGATCTGGGCGACGCAGGTCCTCGACACCCTCGCGCGCACCGGCCGTCCCTCGCGCGCGGAGATCACCGACGCCGCGGCGTCGGGCCGCGCCGAATGCGTGATGCTCAACAAGGGCCCGTACGTCGACCACGCGGTGCGGTTCCTCGACGACGTGCTGTGCCGGATGGCCGACCATCAGCGCAAGAAGGACTCGCTGCTGCGGCGCCTGCGGGCCTGGGAGGAGCCGGGCGTGCCGCTGCGGTGAGACCGGCCCGGGTCAGAAGACCGGGCCGGTGTACTTCTCGCCGGGACCCTTGCCCGGCTCGTCCGGGTAGGCCGACGCCTCCCGGAAGGCCCGCTGCAGCGCCTGCAATCCCTCGCGCAGCGGCCCGGCGTGCGGGCCCAGGTACTCCACCGACGCGGTGACCAGCCCGGCCAGGGCGGTGATCACGCGGCGCGCCTCGTCCAGGTCGCGGTGGGTGCCGGCCTCGGGATCCTCGTCGGCCAGGCCGAGCTTCTCGGCGGCGGAACTCATGAGCATCACGGCGGCGCGGCTGATCACCTCGACGGCCGGGATCTCGCCCAGGTGCCGGACGTCGTCGGCCACGGTCGGATCGGGGGTGTCGGTCATGACTTCACGATCCCACCCGCCGCACGCTGCCGCGAGAGCGGGTCGGGCCGCAGCCGGCGATTCGATCGCGGGGCCGAAGTTTGCTAGGCTGTGGGACACGACCGTCCGCGCGCACTGCGCGTGGGCAGCAAAGTGGAGTCCGACTCCCACCTCTGCGCGACCCATGACCTGGTCATGATCTCCGCTCAGTGGTCCGGTCCGCCGCCCTCCGGGATGTCCGGGGAGTGTGCGCCCCGAGTGATCGGGGGACGAGAACGCACGACCGTCGAGTCGTGCGGTCCGTCGGGCCGGTCGGTATTCGGACCCCGCCCGGTGCGCGAGCACCGTCGGCGGGGTTTTTCGTCGGAAGTCGGCCCCATGTGCTGCGGCGCGGTCACCCGGACCGCACCGCTCTACCTAGGAGGCCCCATCAGCGCTGAGACCCGCATCAACGAACGCATCCGAGTTCCCGAGGTCCGGCTCGTCGGACCCGGCGGGGAACAGGTCGGAATCGTGCGTGTTGAAGATGCACTCCGCCTGGCATACGAAGCCGATCTCGATCTGGTCGAGGTGGCCCCTGACGCCCGTCCACCGGTCTGCAAGATCATGGACTACGGCAAGTTCAAGTACGAGGCTGCCCAGAAGGCGCGCGAGTCGCGCAAGAACCAGCAGCTGACCGTCATCAAGGAGCAGAAGCTCCGACCGAAGATCGACGACCACGACTACGAGACCAAGAAGCGCAACGTGGTGCGTTTCCTCGAGGCCGGGTCGAAGGTCAAGGTGACGATCATGTTCCGTGGCCGCGAGCAGTCCCGCCCCGAACTCGGGTTCCGGCTGCTGCAGCGCCTCGGCGCCGACGTCGCCGATCTCGGCTTCATCGAGACCGCCCCCAAGCAGGACGGTCGGAACATGACCATGGTCCTGGCGCCGCACAAGGGCGCCAAGACCCGCGCCAAGGCGCAGGAGACCGCTCAGGCCTCCGTCGCCAGGCCGGCTCCTGCCGCGGACAAGCCTGCGGCAGGCGACGGCACCGCGTAGCTCCGCCGGTCGACCGGGCCCACCGCCCGGCCGGCCGCTGCGCGCGTGCCGGACGAACACGAGTAAATCCCCGACGAACTGAGGACTCCATGCCCAAGTCGAAGACCCACAGCGGCACCGCGAAGCGATTCAAGGTGTCCGGCAGCGGAAAGATCCTGCGCCAGAAGGCCGGCCGCCGCCACCTGCTCGAGCACAAGTCCTCCCGGGTGACGCGTCGCCTCGATGGCAAGGCCACCGTCGCCGACGTCGACGTCCCGCGCGTCAAGCGCATGCTCGGCATCTGAGCTTCCTTCCCCGACCGACCCCCGGGGGCGATCGACTGCCCCCCGAGATTGACAGGACATATCAGTGGCACGCGTGAAGAGGGCCGTCAACGCCCAGAAGAAGCGCCGTTCGATCCTCGAGGCTTCCAAGGGCTACCGCGGGCAGCGCTCGCGTCTGTACCGCAAGGCCAAGGAGCAGCAGCTCCACTCGCTGACCTACGCCTACCGCGACCGTCGCGCGCGCAAGGGCGACTTCCGCAAGCTGTGGATCAGCCGCATCAACGCCGCTGCCCGCGCCAACGACATCACCTACAACCGCTTCATCCAGGGCCTGAAGGCCGCGGGCGTCGAGGTGGACCGCAAGATCCTCGCCGAGCTCGCCGTCTCCGACGCCGAGGCGTTCGCCGGCCTGGTCGCCGTGGCCAAGGCCGCGCTGCCCGCCGACGTCAACGCGCCGGCCGACGCCGCCTGAGCGCAGCGCCGAGACGACGCTGAACGACACACCGGCACAGGAACGACCCGTGGACCCGCTCACCGAGCGCACCCCGCGGGTCGTTTCTGCTGTCAAACTGCTGCGCACCGCCGACCGCCGCAAGGCCGGCCGCTTCCTCGCCGAGGGCGAGAACTCCGTCGGCGAGGCCCTCGCCACGGCCGTCGTGCACGAGGTGTTCGTCACCGAGGCCGCCGCCGCCCGCTACCACGGTCTGCTCGACGCCGCCCACCGCCGGGGCGTGCGGGTCTGCACCGTCACCGAGCGGGCCGCCACCCGGCTCTCGGACACCGTCACCCCGCCGGGCATCGTCGCCGTGTGCGATCTGCTCGACGTGCCGCTCGCGCGGGCCCTGACACCGTCGCCCCGGCTGCTCGCCGTGCCCGTCGGGATCGCCGAGCCCGGCAACGCCGGCACCGTCATCCGCGTGGCCGACGCGGTCGGCGCCGACGCGGTGGTCCTCGCCGGCGACAGCGTCGATCCCCACAACGGCAAATGCGTCCGGGCCTCCGCGGGCAGCGTGTTCCATCTCCCGCTCGCCCGGGAACGCGACACCGGTACGGTTCTCGACGCACTCGCCGCCGCCGGACTGCAGGTGCTCGCCACCGCCGCCGACGGCGAGGTCGATCTCGACGACGCCGACGAGCTGCTCGCCGCCCCCACCGCCTGGCTGTTCGGCAACGAAGCGCACGGTCTCGACCCGGCGGTCGCGGCACGGGCGGACCATCGGGTGCGCATTCCCATCCGCGGCCGCGCCGAATCGTTGAACCTTGCCACCGCGGCCTCGATCTGCCTGTACGCGAGCGCGCGCGTGCAGCATCGCGCCGACAGGGCCGTGCCCTGACGGGACCCGGCCATCACCTAGGATTCGGGTGCTGCGCTGGCGCGATCCGCTCGACGCCGAACGCGGCACCACACCCACTGTTCGCCCGAAGAAGGAGATGCACCGGTCGTGGCCAAGAATGAGGGCGGCACCCCGCCGGCAGTCGATCCGAGCGCCCTGAGCGAGGAGTCGCTCGCCGCGTCCACCCAGGCCGCACTGAAGGCGTTCGCCGCCGCCACCGACCTCGACGCACTCGCGCAGGCCAGGATCGACCACCTCGGCGACAAGGCTCCCGTCTCCCTCGCCAAACGCGCCCTGGGTAGCCTGCCCGGCAACCAGCGCGCCGACGCCGGCAAGCGGGTCAACGCCGCTCGCGGCGCTGTCACCGCGGCGTACGACGAGCGCCGCGCCGTGCTCCTCGCCGAGCGCGACGCCGCGGTCCTCGTCGCCGAGGCCATCGACGTCACCCTCCCCGCCGGCCGCCGCCCCGCCGGTGCGCGGCATCCCATCACGATCATCTCCGACCAGATCGCGGACGTGTTCGTCGGCATGGGCTGGGAGATCGCCGAGGGCCCCGAGGTCGAAACCGAGCACTTCAACTTCGACGCGCTGAACTTCCTGCCCGACCATCCCGCCCGCACGATGCAGGACACCTTCCACATCGCGCCGGAGGGCTCACGGCAGGTGCTGCGCACCCACACCTCGCCGGTGCAGGTGCGCACCATGCTGCACCGGGACATCCCCATCTACGTGGTGTGCCCCGGCCGCACCTTCCGCACCGACGAGCTCGACGCCACGCACACCCCGGTGTTCTCCCAGATCGAAGGCCTCGCCGTGGACAAGGGCCTGACCATGGCCCACCTGCGCGGCACCCTCGACGCGTTCGCCCGCGCCCTGTTCGGACCCGAGACCCGCACCCGGATGCGCCCGAACTACTTCCCGTTCACCGAGCCGTCCGCCGAGGTGGACGTGTGGTTCCCCAAGAAGAAGGGCGGCGCCGGCTGGGTCGAATGGGGCGGCTGCGGCATGGTCAACCCCAACGTGCTGCGCGCGAGCGGCATCGACCCGGACGAGTACACCGGCTTCGCGTTCGGCATGGGCCTCGAGCGCACCCTGCAGTTCCGCAACGGCATCTCCGACATGCGCGACATCGTCGAGGGCGACATCCGCTTCACCCTCCCCTTCGGGGTGCAGGGCTGACACCGCCCGACCCGAGATCCGACTACCGAACCGACCGAAAGAGCTGAGCGAAAAGTGCGAGTAGCGCAGTCCTGGCTGACCGAGATCCTGCAGCGCGCCACCCCCGAGTGGGACGTCACTGCCGAGGAACTCGACGCGGGATTCGTCCGGGTCGGACTCGAGGTGGAGGAGGTCGACACCCTCGCGCGCATCGACGGCCCCCTCGTCGTCGGCCGCGTCCTCGAGATCACCGAGCTCACCGAATTCAAGAAGCCCATCCGATTCTGCCAGGTCGACGTCGGCGAGGACGCCCCGCGCGGCATCGTGTGCGGCGCCCGCAACTTCGCCGAGGGTGACCTGGTGGTCGTCGCACTGCCCGGCGCGGTGCTGCCCGGCGGCTTCGCCATCGCCTCCCGTAAGACCTACGGCCGGGTCTCCGACGGGATGATCTGCTCCGTCGCCGAGCTCGGGGTCGGCAAGGACCACTCGGGCATCCTCGTGCTCGAGGAGGGCACCGCCGAGCCGGGCACCGACGCCAACGACCTCCTCGGCCTCGGCGACACCGTCATCGAGCTGAACATCACGCCCGACCGCGGCTACTGCTTCTCGTTGCGCGGCCTGACCCGCGAACTCGCGTGCGGCTTCGACCTCGAGTTCGCCGATCCCGCGCACGTCGCACCCCATCCCGCCGACGGCCCGGCGTACCCCATCCGGCTCGAACGCGAAACCGGCGCCACCCGCTTCGCTGCCCGCAAGGTCACCGGCATCGACCCCCATGCCGTGTCCCCGTGGTGGCTGCAACGGCGGCTGCTGCTGTCCGGCATCCGCCCGATCTCCCCGGCGGTCGACGTCACCAACTACGTGCTGCTCGAGCTCGGCCAGCCGCTGCACGCCTTCGACGCCGCCACCCTCCGCGGTGAGCTCGTCGTCCGGCGTGCGAAGGCGGGGGAGAAGCTGACGACACTCGACGGCGTCGAACGCACCCTTGATCCCGAGGACGTCGTCATCACCGACGACTCCGGGGTGATCTCCCTCGCCGGCATCATGGGCGGCGCCGCGACCGAGGTGAGCGGCACGACCACCGAGGTCCTGCTCGAGGCCGCCACCTGGGATCCGCTGGCCGTGTTCCGCAGCGCCCGGCGCCACAAGCTGGTGAGCGAGGCGGGCAAGCGTTTCGAGCGCAACGTCGACCCCGAAGTGGCGCTGCCGGCCCTGGACCGGGCCGCGGCGCTGCTCGTGGAGATCGCCGGTGGCCGCGTCGAGCCGGTCCTGACCGACCTGTCCGTCCCCGTCGAGCCGGTCTCGATCCGCATGGACATCGACCTGCCCGACCGCACCGCCGGGGTCGCCTACCCGACCGGCACCGCCGCGCGCCGGCTCACCCAGATCGGGTGCGGCGTCGAGGTCGGTGTCGGCCCGGACGGACACGGCCAGCTCGTGGTCACGCCGCCGACCTGGCGTCCCGACCTGCGTCAGCCCGCCGACCTCGTGGAGGAGGTGCTCCGGCTCGAGGGGCTCGAACAGATCCCGTCCGTGCTCCCGGCCGCCCCGGCGGGCCGCGGACTGACCCCGAGCCAGAAACGACGCCGCGCCGTGGGCCGCGCCCTGGCCGCCGACGGTCACGTCGAGGTGCTCGCCCCCGTCTTCCTGCCGGCGCACGTATTCGACACGTGGGGTCTCGCCGCCGATGACCCCCGCCGCACCACCACGACGGTCCTCAACCCGCTCGAGGCCGATCGTCCCGAGCTGGCGACGACGCTGCTGCCCGGCCTGCTCGAGGTGCTCGCCCGCAACGTGTCCCGAGGTCAGCGCGACCTGGCGCTCTATGCGATCGCGCAGGTCGTCCTGCCCGGCCCCGGCACCCGGCCGGTGCCGCCCCTGCCGGTGGACCGGCGCCCCACGGACGAGGAGATCGCGCTGCTCGAGGGCTCGCTGCCTGCGCAGCCCGTCCACGTCGGGGCGGTGCTGTGCGGCCTGCGGGAACCCGCCGGGCCGTGGGGGCCGGGCCGGCCCGCGGACGCGACCGACGCGTTCGCCGCGGCCGAGACCGTCGCGGCCGCCGCGGGTGTCCGGCTGCAGCGCCGCGCCGCGCAGTACCTGCCGTGGCATCCGGGCCGCTGCGCCGAACTACTGGTCGACGGTGTCGTCGTCGGTCACGCCGGTGAGTTGCATCCGGCAGTGCTCGAGCGGGCCGGGCTGCCCGCCCGCACGTGCGCCTTCGAACTCGACCTCGACGCGCTGCCGATGGTGGAGTCGCTGCCGGCGCCGAAGATCTCCCCGTTCCCCGCTGTGCTGCAGGACGTCGCCGTCGTCGTGGCCGAGGAGATCCCGGCCGCCGACGTCGAGGAGGCGCTGCGCGCGGGCGGCGGCGAACTGCTCGAAGACATCCGCCTGTTCGACGTGTTCGAGGGGGCGCAGGTGGGGGAGGGGCGTAAGTCGCTCGCCTTCGCTCTGCGCTTCCGCGCGGCAGACCGCACCCTCACGGAGGACGAGGCCAGCGCGGCCCGGGACGCCGCTGTGGCCGCGGCCGGCACGGCGGTCGGCGCCGAACTGCGGCACTGAGCCACCGCCGCGGACGTAGCCTGGGAGCATGACCACCGATCCGTCCTCACCCGCCCCCGATGCCCCGGACGCGCCCGTGCCGGACGTGACCCCGGCGGAACCGGGTTCGCCGTCGGTGCCGGATGTGACCCCGGCGGAACCGGGTTCCCCGTCGGTGCCGGATGTTCCGCCGTCCCCGGTCGGGCCGGACGTGACACCCGCCGAGGGGAAGGACCCCGGCTACACCTCGGCCGGGGTACCCACGTTCGACGCGGTGCGGGAGAAGATCGAGCGCCGCGCGGGCACCGCGACCGGTGCGGAGGAACTCGCCCGCGAGAGCGCAGCGGGACGCACGCTCGAGGAGCAGTTCGACGAGCGCCGACAGGCCGCCGCCGACAGGCTGCGCGAGATCCGTCGCTCGCTGGCCGAGGGGTGAACCGGGCTCGGTCCGACCCACCCGCATGAATGAAGTTGCATGATGGTGCATAATCAATCGCATGGGTAACTCACCGGAATTCACGGCGACCGCACAGTCACCGATTCGGGTCGCCGTCGCAGGGGCGAGCGGGTACGCGGGGGGCGAGATCCTGCGTCTGCTCCTCGGGCATCCCGCCTACCAGGACGGCCGGCTCGTCGTCGGTGCACTCACCGCCGGTGGCAACGCCGGCGCGAGGCTCCGCGAATTCCATCCCCACCTGCTCCCGCTTGCCGACCGCGTCCTCGACGCCACCGACTCCGAGACCCTGAGCGGCCACGACGTCGTGTTCCTCGGCCTGCCGCACGGCCACTCCGCCGTCATCGCCGAACAGCTGCCCGACACCACCGTCGTCATCGACTGCGGCGCCGACTTCCGCCTGTCCGAGTCCGCCGACTGGGAGCGCTGGTACGGCGGGGAACATGCGGGGACCTGGCCGTACGGGATGCCAGAACTACCCGGCAAGCGCGAGCACCTGATCGGCGCCACCCGGATCGCGGTCCCCGGCTGCTATCCCACCTCGGCCACCCTGGCCCTGGCCCCCGCCGTCGCGGCCGGCATCGTCGAGCCGACAGTCCACGTCGTCGCCGTATCCGGTACCTCCGGCGCCGGCAGGTCCCTCCGAGCCGACCTCCTCGGCTCCGAGGTCATGGGCTCGGTCCGGGCCTACGCCGTCGGCGGAGCACACCGGCACACCCCCGAGATCAAGCAGAACCTCGCCACCCTGACCGACGCCGCAGTGTCCGTCTCCTTCACCCCCGTGCTGGCGCCGATGCCGCGGGGCATCCTCGCCACCTGCACCGCCCCCACCACCGCCACCGCCGACGAGGCCCGGGCCGTGTACGAGAAGGCCTACGCCGACGAGCCGTTCGTGCAGGTACTGCCCGAAGGGACGCTGCCCAGCACCGGCGCGGTACTCGGCTCCAACGCCGTGCAGCTCGCCGTCACCGTCGACCCCGACGCCGGCGTCCTCGTCGTCGTCGCCGCGCTCGACAACCTGACCAAGGGCACCGCCGGCGCGGCGGTGCAGTCCATGAACCTGGCGCTCGGCCTGCCCGAGACCGCCGGCCTGTCCACCGTGGGAGTCGCCCCGTGAGCATCGACAGACAGTCCACCGACGAGCACGTCTACGCCGACGCGGTCGAGATCGCCGGCGGCCGCCTGATCCGCACCCAGGGCGTCACGTCGCCGGCCGGGTTCCGCGCCGCCGGTATCCCCGCCGGCATCAAGGCCTCCGGCAACCCGGACCTCGCGCTGGTCTTCAACGAGGGCCCGGAGCTGACCGCAGCCGGCGTCTTCACCACCAACAAGATCAAGGCCGCGCCCGTGCTGTGGTCGCAGCAGGTCCTGACGTCCGGCGCGCTGCGCGCCGTGATCCTCAATTCCGGCGGCGCCAACGCCTGCACCGGACCGGGCGGCTTCCAGGACACCCACGCCACCGCGGAGAAGGTGGCCGAAACGCTCAGCAACTGGGGCACCGAGACCGGTGCCGGCGAAGTCGCGGTGTGTTCGACCGGCCTCATCGGCGACCGACTGCCGATGGACAAGGTGCTCGCCGGTGTCGCGGAGATCGTCCACGAACTCGCCGGCGGGATCTCCGGCGGCACCGATGCCGCCTACGCCATCATGACCACCGACACCGTGCCCAAACAGGCCGCCCTGCACCACGCCGACAAGTGGAACGTCGGCGGCATGGCCAAGGGCGCAGGCATGCTCGCCCCCGCCCTGGCCACGATGCTGTGCGTGCTCACCACCGACGCGGTGGCCACCGCCGAGCAGCTCGACCGTGCCCTGCGCGCCGCCACCCGGCTCACGTTCGACCGTCTCGACGTCGACGGGTCGACCTCCACCAACGACACCGTGCTGCTGCTCGCGTCCGGAGCCAGCGGCATCGCCCCCAGCCAGGAGCAGCTCGACGCCGCCGTCCTCGCCGTGTGCGACGACCTCGCCGGGCAGATGATGGCCGACGCCGAGGGCGTCACCAAACGGGTCACCGTCACCGTCCGCGGCGCTGCTACCGAGCAGGACGCCCTCGTGGGCGCCCGGACCGTCGCACGCGACAACCTCGTCAAGACCGCCCTGTTCGGTTCCGACCCCAACTGGGGGCGTGTGCTCGCCGCCATCGGCATCGCTCCCATCGCGCTCGACCCCGATCGCATCTCCGTCACGTTCAACGGATCCCCGGTGTGCCTCGACGGCGTGGGCGCTCCCGGCGCCCGAGAGGTCGACCTGTCCGGCCCCGACATCGCCCTCGACATCGACCTCGGCGTCGGTGACGCCGAGGTGACCATCCGCACCACCGACCTCTCCCACGGATACGTCGAAGAGAACTCGGCCTACTCGTCATGACCGGAACCGAGACGACCACCGATCCCATCGCGCAGCTCACCGCCCACCAGAAGGCGTACGTCCTCGCCGAGGCGCTGCCGTGGCTGCAGAAATTCCGGGACAAGACCGTCGTGGTCAAGTACGGCGGCAACGCCATGATCGACGACCGGCTCAAGCGCGCCTTCGCCGCCGACATGGCATTCCTGCGCACCGTCGGCGTCCATCCCGTCGTCGTCCACGGCGGCGGACCGCAGATCAACGCCATGCTGAAGCGACTGGGCATGGCAGGGGAGTTCCGCGGTGGTTTCCGCGTCACCACCCCCGAGGTGATGGACGTCGTCCGCATGGTGCTGTTCGGCCAGGTCGGCCGCGAACTCGTCGGCCTGATCAACGCCCACGGCCCGTACGCCGTCGGGATCTCCGGCGAGGACGCCCACCTGTTCACCGCCACCCGCCGCACGGTCGTCGTCGACGGCGAGGACACCGACATCGGTCTCGTCGGCGACGTCACCTCCGTGGACCCCGCCGCCGTCCACGACCTCGTCGCGGCCGGTCGCATCCCCGTCGTCTCCACCATCGCCCCCGACGCCGACGGCGTGGTCCACAACATCAATGCCGACACCGCCGCCGCCGCGCTCGCCGAGGCGCTCGGCGCGGAGAAACTCGTCGTCCTCACCGACGTCGAGGGCCTCTACACCGACTGGCCCGACCGCAGTTCGCTCGCCACCAGCATCGACGTCGACGCCCTGGCCGAGCTGCTGCCGTCCCTCGACGCCGGCATGGTCCCCAAGATGGAAGCCTGCCTGCGAGCCGTCCGCGGTGGCGTGCCCACCGCCCACGTCATCGACGGCCGCCAGCCGCACTCGGTGCTGCTCGAACTCCTCACCGAGGAAGGCATCGGCACGATGGTCACTCCCACCCACCCCCGGGCGACCGCGCCCACCCAGGAAGGCACCCCATGACCGGCACCTCCGAACTCCAGCAGCGCTGGGCCGGGTCGCTGATGAACAACTACGGCGTCCCCAAGGTCGCCCTCGTCGCCGGCGACGGTGCCGTCGTCACCGACGCCGACGGCAAGCAGTACCTCGACCTGCTCGGCGGCATCGCCGTCAACGCCCTCGGCCACCGCCATCCCGCCATCCGCGACGCCGTCACCGCGCAACTCGACACGCTCGGTCACGTGTCCAACCTCTACGCCAGCGGACCCGTCGTCGAACTCGCCGAACGCCTCCTCGCGCACTTCGGGCACCCGGGCCGGGCGTTCTTCTGCAACTCCGGCACCGAAGCCAACGAAGCCGCGTTCAAGCTCGCCCGGCTCACCGGACGCCCCAAGATCATCGCCGCGGAGAAGGCCTTCCACGGCCGCACCATGGGGGCCCTGGCCCTCACGGGCCAGCCGGACAAGCGCGCCCCGTTCGAACCCATGCCCCCCGGCGTCGAATTCGTCCCCTACGGCGACGCCGAGGCCCTCGACGCCGCCGTCGACGAGAACACCGCCGCCGTGTTCCTCGAACCGATCATGGGCGAATCCGGCGTGGTCGTGCCCCCCGAGGGCTACCTCGTCCAGGCCCGCCGGATCACCGCAGAACGTGGGGCACTGCTCGTTCTCGACGAGGTGCAGACCGGCATCGCCCGCACCGGGACGTTCTTCGCCCACCAGACCGCCGGAATCGTGCCCGATGTCATGACCCTCGCCAAGGGTCTCGGCGGTGGCCTGCCCATCGGTGCCGTCCTCGCCACCGGTCCGGCCGCCGAGTTCTTCCAGCCCGGCAAGCACGGCACCACCTTCGGCGGCAACCCGGTGTGCGCCGCCGCCGCGCTCGCCGTCCTGCGCACCATCGACGAACAGGACCTGCTCGCCCACGTCGACGCCGTCGGCAAGTCCATCGCCACCGGCATCGAGGCACTCGACCACCCCCTCGTCGACCACGTCCGCGGCGCCGGCCTGCTGCTCGGCATCGTCCTCACCGACACCCGGGCCCCCGCCGTCGAAGCGGCAGCCCGGGACGCCGGCTATCTCGTCAACGCCGCCGCCCCCGACGTCATCCGCCTCGCCCCACCGCTGATCCTCACCCAGGAACAGGCCGACGGATTCGTCGCGACACTGCCCTGCGTGCTCGACGCCGCCCGGCAGGAAGGAAACTAGACCCATGGTGAAGCACTTCCTGAAGGACGACGACCTCACGCCCGCACAACAGCGCGAGGTTCTCGACCTCGCCGCGGCCCTGAAGAAGGCGCCGTTCTCGGCCCGCCCGCTCGAGGGACCGCGCGGCGTCGGCGTCATCTTCGAGAAGAACTCGACCCGCACCCGCTTCTCCTTCGAGATGGGAATCGCCCAGCTCGGCGGCCACGCCGTCGTCGTCGACGGCCGCACCACCCAGCTCGGACGGGAAGAAACCCTGCAGGACACCGGCCGCGTCCTGTCCCGCTACGTCGACGCCGTCGTCTGGCGCACCTTCGGCCAGGACCGGCTCCAGGCGATGGCCGAAGGCGCCACCGTGCCCCTCGTCAACGCCCTGTCCGACGAGTACCACCCCTGCCAGGTCCTCGCGGACCTGCTCACCCTGCGCGAGCACAAGGGGGAGCTGCGGGGGCTGAAACTGACCTACCTCGGCGACGGCGCCAACAACATGGCGCACTCGCTCATGCTCGGCGGCGTCACCGCCGGCATCGACGTCACGATCGCCGCCCCCGCCGGTTTCGCTCCGGATCCCGCCGTCGTGGCTGCGGCCCGCGCCCGCGCCGCCGACACCGGCGCGCAGATCACCCTCACCGAGGACGCGCACGCCGCCGCCACCGGTGCCGACGCCCTCGTCACCGACACCTGGACCTCCATGGGCCAGGAGAACGACGGACTCGACCGCGTCGGTCCCTTCCGTCCGTACCAGGTCAACGCCGAGCTGCTCGCGCTCGCCGACCCGAAGGCCGTCGTGCTGCACTGCCTGCCGGCCCACCGCGGCGACGAGGTCACCGACGAGGTCCTCGACGGACCGCAGTCGGTGGTGTGGGACGAGGCCGAAAATCGCCTCCACGCCCAGAAGGCGTTGCTCGTATGGCTGCTCGAGCAGCGCGAACGGTAGCCGTGAGCAGCGTGGCCGAACCGTCGAGCGGCGCCGGCGCCGCCGCGGCCCCGACCCGCGCGGCCCGGCAGGCCCGGATCACCGCGCTCGTCGCCACCCGTGCGATCCGCAGCCAACCGGAACTCGCCGCGCTGCTCGCCGCCGAAGGCATCGAGGTCTCCAACGCCACCCTCTCCCGCGACCTCGAGGAGCTCGGTGCGGTCAAACTCCGCGGCGCCGACGGCGGCCCCGGGGTGTACGTCGTCCCCGAGGACGGGAGCCCCGTCCGAGGCGTCTCCGGAGGCACCGACCGACTCTCCCGCCTCCTCGGCGAACTGCTGGTCTCCACCGACTCGAGCGGCAACATCGCGGTGCTCCGCACCCCACCAGGAGCAGCGCACTATCTGGCCAGCGCACTCGATCGGGCATCATTACCCGAAGTGGTCGGCACCATCGCCGGCGACGACACCATCGCGGTGATCGCGCGTGAGCCCCTCACCGGAGCCGACCTCGCCGCGAAGATCGAATCCCTGGCCTGATCCGATCGCGCACCGAGCACCGATAGACGCACGTTCAATCAAGAAGGAGCACAAACACAATGGCCGATCGCGTCGTACTCGCCTACTCGGGCGGGCTGGACACCTCCGTCGCCATCAGCTGGATCGGCAAGGAGACCGGCAAGGAGGTCGTCGCCGTCGCCATCGATCTCGGCCAGGGCGGCGAGGACATGGAGGTCGTGCGCCAGCGCGCCCTCGACTGCGGCGCGGTCGAATCCGTCGTCGTCGACGCCAAGGACGAGTTCGCGGAGGAGTACTGCCTGCCGACCGTGCAGGCCAATGCCCTCTACATGGACCGTTACCCGCTGGTCTCCGCGATCAGCCGCCCGCTGATCGTCAAGCACATCGTCGAGGCGGCCCGCGAGCACGGCGGCACCGTCGTCTCGCACGGGTGCACCGGCAAGGGCAACGACCAGGTCCGGTTCGAGGTCGGATTCGGCGCCCTCGCCCCCGATCTCGAGGTCATCGCACCCGTCCGCGACTACGCGTGGACCCGTGAGAAGGCCATCGCCTTCGCCGGCGAGCACAACCTGCCGATCAACGTCACCAAGAAGTCCCCGTTCTCGATCGACCAGAACGTGTGGGGCCGGGCCGTCGAGACCGGCTTCCTCGAGGACCTGTGGAACGCCCCCACCAAGGACGTCTACGACTACACCGAGGACCCCAGCCTCAACTGGCAGGCCCCCGACGAGCTGATCATCACCTTCGACAAGGGTGTGCCCACCGCGATCGACGGCCGGTCGGTCACCGTGCTCGAGGCCATCCAGGAACTGAACCGCCGCGCCGGCGCCCAGGGCGTCGGCCGTCTCGACATGGTCGAGGACCGGCTCGTCGGCATCAAGAGCCGCGAAATCTACGAAGCCCCCGGCGCGCTCACCCTCATCCACGCCCACCAGGAACTCGAACACGTCACGCTCGAACGCGAACTGGGACGGTACAAGCGTCGCGTGGAGGAGCGCTGGAGTGAGCTGGTCTACGACGGCCTCTGGTTCTCGCCGCTGAAGTACGCGCTCGACTCGTTCGTCCAGAACACCCAGGAGCACGTCTCCGGCGACATCCGGCTCGTCCTGCACGGCGGCCATATCGCCGTCAACGGTCGCCGCAGCGCCGAATCGCTGTACGACTTCAACCTCGCCACCTACGACGAGGGCGATACCTTCGACCAGTCCAACGCCAAGGGCTTCGTCCAGATCCACGGCCTGTCCTCCAAGGTCGCCGCGAAGCGGGATCTGGGCCTGTAGCGATGACCGCTCACGGCACCAACGAAGGCGCCCTGTGGGGCGGCCGGTTCGCATCCGGACCGGCCGCCGCCATGGCGGCGCTGAGCAAATCCACCCACTTCGACTGGGCACTCGCCCCCTACGACGTCCGAGCTTCCAAGGCACACGCACGGGTGCTGCACAAGGCCGGACTGCTCAGCGATGCCGACCTGACCGCCATGCTCGACGGTCTCGACAGGCTCGCCACCGACGTCGCCTCCGGTGCGTTCACCCCCGCCGAGTCCGACGAGGACGTCCACGGCGCTCTCGAACGTGGGCTCATCGAGCGGGTCGGACCCGAGGTCGGAGGCCGGCTGCGCGCCGGCCGCTCCCGCAACGACCAGGTCGCCACGCTGTTCCGGATGTGGCTGCGCGACGCGGCGCGACGCATCGCCGACGGGGTCCTCGCCGTCGTCGACGCCCTCGCCGACCAGGCCGCCGCCCATCCCACGGCCGTGATGCCGGGCAAGACCCACCTGCAGGCGGCACAGCCGGTACTGCTCGCGCACCACCTGCTCGCCCACGCCCATCCGCTGCTGCGCGACGTACAGCGGCTGCGGGACTTCGATGCGCGTGCCGCGGTCTCCCCGTACGGCTCCGGGGCGCTGGCGGGCTCCTCCCTCGGCTTGGACCCCGACGCGATCGCGGCCGAGCTGAACTTCGACTCCGCTGCCGAGAACTCGATCGACGCCACCTCCTCGCGGGATTTCGCCGCCGAGGCCGCGTTCGTGTTCGCAATGATCGCGGTCGACCTCTCCCGCATGGCGGAAGAGGTCATCCTGTGGAGCACGCCGGAGTTCGGCTACATCACCCTCGCCGACGAGTGGTCAACCGGCTCGTCGATCATGCCGCAGAAGAAGAACCCGGACGTCTCCGAACTGACCCGGGGCAAGGCCGGCCGCCTCATCGGCAATCTCACCGGCCTGCTCGCCACGCTCAAGGCCCAGCCGCTGGCGTACAACCGGGACCTGCAGGAGGACAAGGAGCCGGTGTTCGACTCGGTCGCGCAGCTCGAGCTCCTCCTGCCGGCGATCACCGGTCTCGTGTCCACCCTGACCTTCCACACCGATCGCATGGCCGAGCTGGCACCCGCCGGGTTCACCCTCGCCACCGACATCGCCGAGTGGATGGTGCGCCAGGGAGTGCCGTTCCGGATCGCGCACGAAGCGGCCGGCGCCTGCGTGCGGGCGGCGGAGGCGCGGGGAGTCGGACTCGAGGAACTGACCGACGACGAACTGGCCGCCGTCGATGCCGCACTGACCCCGCAGGTACGTGAGGTCCTCACCGTGGAGGGCTCGATCGCCTCGCGCAACGCCCGCGGCGGCACCGCGGGCGTGCGGGTCGGTGAACAGCTCGACGGTGTCCGTGCCGCCGCCCGCGCGCTGCGGGACTGGGTGCGCGGCTGACCGGCCTGCTCGGTGAACGGGGCCATCGGGTCGACGTAATGTGGCAGGCTGTCATTCCTGACAGGGTCGACACACGCAGAACTCGGCGGATGGGAAGAGGTTCGTGGCACTGGGCGGTGGATCGGTGATGGGGCCCCTGCGACGTGTGGTGGCGACCGCGCAGAACGGCCTCGAGGTGATCCGTCACGGCGGCTTGGAAACGGGGGCGACCCCGTCCCCGTTCCAGGTCGTCGAGCGGACCGGCATGTACAGGCTGCGGCATTACTATCCGGAATCCGACGCCGCCGAGACCGGTGCTCCGGTGGTGATGGTTCCCCCGATGATGATGTCGGCGGACGTGTACGACGTCACCCGTGAGACGGGAGCGGTCGGCATCCTGCACTCGATGGGCCTCGACCCCTGGGTGGTCGACTTCGGTTCCCCGGACCGGGAGGAAGGCGGGTGGGACCGCACCCTCACCGATCACATCATCGCCCTCGACGAGATCGTCGATCACGTGCACGACTACACCGGTCGTGACATCCACCTCGCCGGCTACTCGCAGGGCGGGATGTTCTGCTATCAGGCCGCTGCCTACCGCCGCAGTCGGCACGTCGCGAGCCTGATCACCTTCGGCAGCCCGGTGGACACCCTGGCCGCGTTGCCGTTCGGAATCCCGGAGGGCGTCGCGGTCCGGGCTGCCGACTTCCTCGCCGACCACGTCTTCAACCGTCTCGCCATCACCGGTTGGATGGCCAAGACCGGTTTCCAGTTCCTCGATCCTGTCAAGACGGTGCGGTCGCGCATCGAGTTCCTCATGCAACTGCACGACCGGGAAGCCCTCCTGCCGCGCGAACCCCAGCGTCGCTTCCTCGACACCGAGGGGTGGGTGGCCTGGTCCGGTCCCGCGGTGGCCGAACTGCTCCGCCAGTTCATCGTGCACAACCGCATGGTCAGTGGCGGATTCGTCATCAACGACCGTGCTGTGAGCCTGGCCGAGATAACCTGTCCGATCCTCGCGTTCGTCGGCGAGGTGGACGACATCGGCCAGCCCCTTGCGGTGCGCGGCATCCGCAAGGCCGCCCCCCGGGCCCAGGTTTTCGAATATTCGCTACGCGCAGGGCATTTCGGACTCGTCGTGGGTGGCACTGCGGCCCGGCAGACCTGGCCCGCCGTCGGCGAATGGGTGCAGTGGCGCGAAGGGCACGGCGACCGACCGGTCGGCGTCGGCCGGATGGCGATCCCCGAACTCCACGCGGAAGGGGAAACCGGGGTGTCCGTCGCGACCCGGCTCACCCACACCGTCGCCACCATCGCGGAGGTCGGCGTAGAGGTCGGCAAGGGCATCGCCGACCTGGCCTCCGAGACGGTGCGCGGCGCGCGGGAACTGTCGGGGGAAGCGGCCCGCGCCCTGCCACGACTGGCCCGGCTCGGACAGATCCAGCCCCGTACCCGCATCTCCCTTGCCGGTGTCCTCACCGAGCAGTGCCGCAAGGGACCGCACCGCGAGTGCTTCATCTACGAAGACCGCGTCTACACCTTCGCCGAAGTCAATCGCCGGATCGACAACGTGGTGCGCGGACTGGTGCACTCCGGTGTGCGTCCCGCCGCCCACGTCGGCATCCTGATGGACACCCGCCCCAGCGCGATGGCCGCGGTCACGGCCGTCTCCCGGATCGGAGCGGTGTCGGTCCTGCTCCCACCCGGCCCCGACCTCGACGAGGCGATCCGATCGGGTGGTGTCCAGAAGATCATCACCGACCCCGAGAACCTCGATCGGGCGCTCGCCACGGGGATCCCGGCCCTGGTCCTCGGCGGGGGCAGCATTCGCGAACTCGACATCCCGCCCGGTGCAGACGTCGTCGATCTCGAGCACCTCGACATCACCACGATCGAACTCCCCGGCTGGTACGCCCCCGATCCCGGTGTCGCGCGGGAACTTGCCTTTCTCCTGTTCACCGGGAGTGGTGACACCCTGGAGATGCGTCAGATCTCCAACCACCGATGGGCGCTCTCCGCCTTCGGGACCGCCACCGCCGCCGCGCTCGGCCGCGGTGACACGGTCTATTGCCTTGCCCCGCTTTATCATTCGTCCGGTCTGCTGGTCAGCTTCGGCGGCGCACTCGCGGGAGGCTGCCGGATAGCCCTGTCCCACGGTCTCGATCCCGCACGCTTCAGCGAGGAAGTTCACCGTTACGGCGTCACCGTCGTCACCTACACCTGGGCGATGATGAGGGACATCCTCGACAGCCCCGCGCTGCACATCGACGAGATCCATCCCGTCCGCCTCTTCATCGGCTCGGGCATGACCACCGGACTGTGGCGGCGGACCCTCGAACGTTTTGCTCCCGCACAGGTGCTCGAGTTCTATGCCTCCACCGACGGCGAGGTCGTCCTGGCCAACGTCTCGGGTGCCAAGATCGGGTGCAAGGGACGGCCCCTGCCCGGCAGAGCCGAGGCTCGCCTTGCCGCATGGGATCCCACGACCGGGCGCCTGGTGGAGGATCCGCGGGGCTTCGTCCGCGAAAGCGCGGACGGCGAGGTCGGACTCCTGCTCGGGCGGCCCAGTGCCTCCACCGAAGCACTGCCCGGTGTCATGCGAGGTGTGTTCGAAGTCGGTGACGTATGGGTGCCCACCGAGAACCTCTTCCGTCGAGACCAGGACGGTGACTACTGGCTGCTCGACAGCAAGCACAGTGTCATCCGTACCCCGCACGGGCCGGTATACGGGCAGCCGGTGGCGGACGCGCTCGGCAGTATCCCGAAGGTCGATCTCTGCGTCGTCTACGGTGTGCGCACCGCCGGCACCGAAATCGCCGTGGCCGCCTGCACCCTCCGCGAGAACCGCGCGCCGAGCGCCGCGGAGATCACCGCGGCACTCGACGCAGTCCCCGCCTCGGAACGACCCGATCTCGTCCATGTCGTCCCGCACATCGACCTCGGGCCCACATTCCGGCCCGTGTCCGGCGATCTGCCGGCACGAGGCCTGCCGAAGCCGACGGTGCGGTCGTGGTTCGCCGATCCCGATACCGGCACCTACAAGCGGTTCACCAAAGCGGTTGCAGTGAGATTTGCCGGCGTCGGCGCTGGTCCGGCGCCGGGCGCACGGTAGCGTGGGCCCGTCCGGCCCCCACACCACCGTCGAGAGGACAACCGTGGCTGTCGATCCCACGCTGCTGAGCATCCTGGCCTGCCCGCAGGACAAGGGGCCGCTGCTCCTCGTCGACGATTCGGTCCTCTACAACCCGCGGTTGCGCCGGGCGTATCCGATCGAGAACGGCATCCCCGTCCTCCTCGTCGACGAGGCCCGAGACGTGACCGACGCCGAACACGAGGACTATGTCGCGCGCGGGGTGGCCGGTTGGACCGAGGACCCGGTGACGGACTGACCGTGGCGTTCGAGCGGCTCACCGCGGTCGATCCGCTGAAGGCGGCCCACACGATCCTCGGTGCCACGCTGTGTGCGGGCGAGGTGGTGCTGCGGATCACGGAGGTGGAGGCCTACGGGGGCCCCGAGGACGGTCCCTGGCCCGATCCGGCGGCGCATTCCTACCGGGGACGTACGCCTCGGAACGCGGTGATGTTCGGCCCCGCGGGCCATCTCTACGTCTACCGCAGCTACGGGCTGCACCACTGCGCCAACATCTCGGTCGGAGCCGACGGAGTGGCTGCCGCCGTGCTGCTGCGAGGCGCGGAAGTCGTTGCGGGGGAGGAGACCGTCCGTGCCCGGCGAACGGCCGGGACTCCGGCGTCGAACCTCGCCCGCGGACCCGGCAACCTGGCCGAGGCTCTGGGGCTGACGCTCGCGGACAACGGGATCGACGTGCTCGACGAAGGCGCCTCGGTGAGGCTCACCCTGGGGGACGCCGAGCGGGTCGCGGCGGGACCCCGCGTGGGTATCAGCGTCGCGGCCGAGCGGCCGTGGCGGCTGTGGATTCCGGGGGCGGTGGGCGTGTCGGCCTACCGGCGCAGCCCGCGCGCGCCGGCCGCTCCGCGCCGGATGGGATGATCGAGCAGTGACTGAGCACATCCTCGACGAACTGACCTGGCGCGGGCTGATCGCCCAATCGACCGACCTCGACACACTCCGCCGCGACCTCGACGCGGGCCCGGTCACGCTCTATGCCGGATTCGACCCGACCGGCCCCAGTCTGCACGCGGGTCACCTCGTGCCGTTGCTCGCACTCAAGCGCTTTCAGCGGGCGGGCCACCGGCCGATCGTGCTGGCCGGCGGCGCCACCGGCATGATCGGCGACCCGCGCGAGGTGGGGGAGCGGACCATGAACTCGGCGGACACGGTCGCCGAGTGGGCCGAACGCATCCGTGGGCAGCTCGAGCGGTTCGTCGACTTCGACGATTCCCCGACCAGCGCGATCGTCGTGAACAACGCCGACTGGACCTCCTCCCTCAGCGTCGTCGACTTCCTCCGCGATGTCGGCAAGCACTTCTCCGTCAACGTCATGCTCGCGCGCGACACCGTCAGACGCCGGCTCGAGGGCGACGGCATCTCGTACACCGAATTCAGCTACATGCTGCTCCAGGCCAACGACTACGTGCAGTTGCGTCGTCAGCACGGGTGCACCCTGCAGGTGGGTGGATCGGACCAGTGGGGCAACATCATCGCGGGCGTCGAGCTCAACCGGCGGACGGACGCCGCGGCAGTGCATGCGCTCACGGTCCCGCTCGTCACCTCCGCCGACGGAAAGAAATTCGGAAAGTCCACCGGCGGCGGAAGCCTGTGGCTCGATCCGCAGATGACCACCCCCTATGCCTGGTACCAGTACTTCGTCAACGCCGCGGATGCCGACGTCGTGAAGTACCTGCGGTGGTTCACCTTCCTGGATCAGGAGGAGCTCGCCGAACTCGAGACGGCGACGGCCGAGCGGCCGCACGCCCGTGAAGCGCAGCGCCGGCTCGCGGCCGAGATGACGACTCTCGTTCACGGAGAGGCGAACACTCGCGCGGTCGAACTGGCGAGTCGGGCGTTGTTCGGGCGAGGCGAGCTTTCGGAGCTGGACGAGGCGACCCTTTCCGCCGCCCTGGCAGAGGCTTCCGTCGCCGAGGTGCACGACGGGCAACCCGACACGATCGTCGACCTGCTCGTCGCAACAGGTCTGTGCGAGAGCAAGGGCGCGGCCCGGCGCACGATCAAGGAAGGGGGCGTCTCCGTGAACAACCAGCGCGTCGCGTCCGAGGACTGGGTCCCGTCGAGTGCGGATCTTCTGCACGGTCGCTGGCTCGTGCTGCGGAGAGGCAAGCGCAACTTCGCCGGCGTCCGCATCGAGCGCGGCTGACGAGAACGCCCTCACCCGCTGACGGGCCGCTGACCTGCTGGTTTGACGGCCCGTTAGCGGTGGCGTAACTTTGTCGTCGTTCGAGCGACACGGACACCGACCCGGACCGAGAGGTACGGAAGTTGGTTGTGTCCTGACCGACCGAACGGCCGACACGATGATCGCAGACGCTGATTGCGTAGGTGAACTCGGAGTGTTAGGATAGAACGGTTGCCCCGGAGCCGAACGCGAGAGCGCGAAGCGACGGTGTGTGCGTGTTCTTTGAGAACTCAACAGTGTGCCGATGAATGTCAGTGCCAAATTATTTTGGTGCGGCCACTTCACTTTTGTGGGGTGGTTGTTGCTGGCTGCCGCATTCTTCCGTCTGTGGTGGTCAGTGTTTTTGCTAGTTTGAGTTTTTTGCTAGTGATTCGGCTCTACGCTTATGGCTGATCGGCCCTTCGGGGTTTGATTGAGAGTCTTCAACGGAGAGTTTGATCCTGGCTCAGGACGAACGCTGGCGGCGTGCTTAACACATGCAAGTCGAACGATGAAGCCCAGCTTGCTGGGTGGATTAGTGGCGAACGGGTGAGTAACACGTGGGTGATCTGCCCTGCACTTCGGGATAAGCCTGGGAAACTGGGTCTAATACCGGATAGGACCTCGGGATGCATGTTCCGGGGTGGAAAGGTCTTCCGGTGCAGGATGGGCCCGCGGCCTATCAGCTTGTTGGTGGGGTAACGGCCCACCAAGGCGACGACGGGTAGCCGGCCTGAGAGGGCGACCGGCCACACTGGGACTGAGACACGGCCCAGACTCCTACGGGAGGCAGCAGTGGGGAATATTGCACAATGGGCGCAAGCCTGATGCAGCGACGCCGCGTGAGGGATGACGGCCTTCGGGTTGTAAACCTCTTTCAGTACCGACGAAGCGCAAGTGACGGTAGGTACAGAAGAAGCACCGGCCAACTACGTGCCAGCAGCCGCGGTAATACGTAGGGTGCGAGCGTTGTCCGGAATTACTGGGCGTAAAGAGCTCGTAGGCGGTTTGTCGCGTCGTCTGTGAAAACCCGCAGCTCAACTGCGGGCTTGCAGGCGATACGGGCAGACTTGAGTACTGCAGGGGAGACTGGAATTCCTGGTGTAGCGGTGAAATGCGCAGATATCAGGAGGAACACCGGTGGCGAAGGCGGGTCTCTGGGCAGTAACTGACGCTGAGGAGCGA
Source organism: Rhodococcus sp. DMF-1 (assembly GCF_021441945.1). NCBI lineage: Bacteria > Bacillati > Actinomycetota > Actinomycetes > Mycobacteriales > Nocardiaceae > Rhodococcus > Rhodococcus sp. DMF-1. The sequence continues at coordinate 1,809,809 of NZ_CP090442.1, read as the reverse complement.
AAGCGTGGGTAGCGAACAGGATTAGATACCCTGGTAGTCCACGCCGTAAACGGTGGGCGCTAGGTGTGGGTTTCCTTCCACGGGATCCGTGCCGTAGCTAACGCATTAAGCGCCCCGCCTGGGGAGTACGGCCGCAAGGCTAAAACTCAAAGGAATTGACGGGGGCCCGCACAAGCGGCGGAGCATGTGGATTAATTCGATGCAACGCGAAGAACCTTACCTGGGTTTGACATACACCGGACCGCCCCAGAGATGGGGTTTCCCTTGTGGTCGGTGTACAGGTGGTGCATGGCTGTCGTCAGCTCGTGTCGTGAGATGTTGGGTTAAGTCCCGCAACGAGCGCAACCCTTGTCCTGTGTTGCCAGCACGTAATGGTGGGGACTCGCAGGAGACTGCCGGGGTCAACTCGGAGGAAGGTGGGGACGACGTCAAGTCATCATGCCCCTTATGTCCAGGGCTTCACACATGCTACAATGGCCGGTACAGAGGGCTGCGATACCGCGAGGTGGAGCGAATCCCTTAAAGCCGGTCTCAGTTCGGATCGGGGTCTGCAACTCGACCCCGTGAAGTCGGAGTCGCTAGTAATCGCAGATCAGCAACGCTGCGGTGAATACGTTCCCGGGCCTTGTACACACCGCCCGTCACGTCATGAAAGTCGGTAACACCCGAAGCCGGTGGCCTAACCCCTCGTGGGAGGGAGCCGTCGAAGGTGGGATCGGCGATTGGGACGAAGTCGTAACAAGGTAGCCGTACCGGAAGGTGCGGCTGGATCACCTCCTTTCTAAGGAGCACTTCTCCCGGCGAGGGTTCACACAGGTGAATGCCTCTCGGGCAGAGACTGTTTCGTTCCCACACGTGGAACGGCAGGAGCTCATGGGTGGAACGCTGACAGGTATTTTCTTCGTCACCGCCGGTCCGAGTGCCGGCGGGAAGAGAGTTATATCGGTGCACTGTTGGGTCCTGAGAGAACACGCGAGTGTTTTGTCAGCGACGATGACCGGGAACGGGAAGGGTTCTTCTTTCCCCAGTATCGGTTGTTGTGTGTTGTTTGAGAACTGCACAGTGGACGCGAGCATCTTTGTTGTAAGTGTTTATGAGCGTACGGTGGATGCCTTGGCACCAGGAGCCGATGAAGGACGTGGGAGGCTGCGATATGCCTCGGGGAGCTGTCAACCGAGCTGTGATCCGAGGATTTCCGAATGGGGAAACCCAGCACGAGTGATGTCGTGTTACCCGCGCCTGAATATATAGGGCGTGTGGAGGGAACGTGGGGAAGTGAAACATCTCAGTACCCACAGGAAGAGAAAACAACATGTGATTCCGTGAGTAGTGGCGAGCGAAAGCGGAAGAGGCTAAACCGCGGGTGTGTGAGAGCTGGCAGGCGTTGCACTCGTGGGGTCGTGGGGCCCTTCTTCCCATCACTGTCATGGTGGGCGAGAGTAAGAAACCGGTGTGTTAGTCGAAGTGGTCTGGAACGGCCCGTCGTAGAGGGTGAGAATCCCGTAGACGAAAACATGCCGGCTCTCGTGGAGGGTGCCCGAGTAGCAGCGGGCCCGTGAAATCTGCTGTGAATCTGTCGGGACCACCCGATAAGCCTGAATACTCCCTGGTGACCGATAGCGGACTAGTACCGTGAGGGAAAGGTGAAAAGTACCCCGGGAGGGGAGTGAAATAGTACCTGAAACCGTGCGCTTACAATCCGTCGGAGCCTTCGAGCAGTTTGGTCTGCTGGGGGTGACGGCGTGCCTTTTGAAGAATGAGCCTGCGAGTTAGTGGCATGTCGCGAGGTTAACCCGTGTGGGGTAGTCGTAGCGAAAGCGAGTCCGAACAGGGCGTATCAGTGGCATGTTCTAGACCCGAAGCGGAGTGATCTACCCATGGCCAGGGTGAAGCGACGGTAAGACGTCGTGGAGGCCCGAACCCACTTAGGTTGAAAACTGAGGGGATGAGCTGTGGGTAGGGGTGAAAGGCCAATCAAACTCCGTGATAGCTGGTTCTCCCCGAAATGCATTTAGGTGCAGCGTCGCGTGTTTCTCACCGGAGGTAGAGCTACTGGATGGTCTAGGGGGCCCACAAGCTTACCGAAATCAGCCAAACTCCGAATGCCGGTGAGTGAGAGCGCGGCAGTGAGACTGCGGGGGATAAGCTTCGTAGTCGAGAGGGAAACAGCCCAGATCGCCGGCTAAGGCCCCTAAGCGTGTACTAAGTGGAAAAGGATGTGGGATCGCTGAGACAACCAGGAGGTTGGCTTAGAAGCAGCCACCCTTGAAAGAGTGCGTAATAGCTCACTGGTCAAGTGGTTCTGCGCCGACAATGTAGCGGGGCTCAAGTACACCGCCGAAGCCGCGGCACTCACACAACACCCACTCGTTTCTGCGGAGACGGGTGCAGTGGTGTGGGTGGGTAGGGGAGCGTCGTGCCGCCGGGGAAGCGCCGGAGTGATCCAGGTGTGGAGGCGGCGCGAGTGAGAATGCAGGCATGAGTAGCGAAAGACGAGTGAGAAACTCGTCCGCCGAATGACCAAGGGTTCCTGGGCCAGGTTAATCCGCCCAGGGTGAGTCGGGACCTAAGGCGAGGCCGACAGGCGTAGTCGATGGACAACGGGTTGATATTCCCGTACCCGTGTGAACGCGCCCCTGGTGAATCATCGGTACTAACCGTCCAAAGGGTGATCGATCTCCTTCGGGAGACGGGATCCTGCTGCACGGGACCTTCGGTGGTAGTAGCCAAGCGATGGGGTGACGCAGGAAGGTAGTGGGGCCGGTCAGTGGTTGTACCGGTGTAAGCCTGTAGGGCGTGACATAGGCAAATCCGTGTCGCACGAGCCTGAGAGGTGATGCGTAGCCGAATGAGGCGAATTCCATGATCCTATGCTGCCGAGAAAAGCCTCTAGCGAGCTTTCACACGGCCCGTACCCCAAACCGACACAGGTGGTCAGGTAGAGAATACCGAGGCGATCGAGAGAACTGTGGTTAAGGAACTCGGCAAAATGCCCCCGTAACTTCGGGAGAAGGGGGACCGGCCCTGGTGAAGACCTTCGCGGTCGGAGCTGGGGGTGGTCGCAGAGACCAGAGAGAAGCGACTGTTTACTAAAAACACAGGTCCGTGCGAAGTCGTAAGACGAGGTATACGGACTGACGCCTGCCCGGTGCTGGAAGGTTAAGAGGACCGGTCAGCGGAGCGATCCGCGAAGCTGAGAATTTAAGCCCCAGTAAACGGCGGTGGTAACTATAACCATCCTAAGGTAGCGAAATTCCTTGTCGGGTAAGTTCCGACCTGCACGAATGGCGTAACGACTTCTCTGCTGTCTCAACCACAGACTCGGCGAAATTGCATTACGAGTAAAGATGCTCGTTACGCGCGGCAGGACGAAAAGACCCCGGGACCTTCACTACAGCTTGGTATTGGTGTTCGGTTCGGTTTGTGTAGGATAGGTGGGAGACTGTGAAGCGGTGACGCCAGTTACCGTGGAGTCGTTGTTGAAATACCACTCTGATCGTATTGGACCTCTAACCTCGGACCCTGATCGGGTTCAGGGACAGTGCCTGGTGGGTAGTTTAACTGGGGCGGTTGCCTCCCAAAATGTAACGGAGGCGCCCAAAGGTTCCCTCAGCCTGGTTGGCAATCAGGTGTCGAGTGCAAGTGCACAAGGGAGCTTGACTGTGAGACCGACAGGTCGAGCAGGGACGAAAGTCGGGACTAGTGATCCGGCACCGGCATGTGGAAGCGGTGTCGCTCAACGGATAAAAGGTACCCCGGGGATAACAGGCTGATCTTCCCCAAGAGTCCATATCGACGGGATGGTTTGGCACCTCGATGTCGGCTCGTCGCATCCTGGGGCTGGAGTAGGTCCCAAGGGTTGGGCTGTTCGCCCATTAAAGCGGCACGCGAGCTGGGTTTAGAACGTCGTGAGACAGTTCGGTCTCTATCCGCCGCGCGCGTTAGAAACTTGAGGAAGGCTGTCCCTAGTACGAGAGGACCGGGACGGACGAACCTCTGGTGTGCCAGTTGTCCCGCCAGGGGCACGGCTGGTTGGCTACGTTCGGAAGGGATAACCGCTGAAAGCATCTAAGCGGGAAGCCTGTTCCAAGATGAGGTTTCTCACCCCCTCGAGGGGGTAAGGCCCCCGGCAGACCACCGGGTTGATAGGCCGGAACTGGAAGTGCGGCAACGCATGCAGGTGACCGGTACTAATAGGCCGAGGACTTACCACGAAGAAGCTACGCGTCCACTGTGCGGTATCTGAAACAGCACACACATCAGATACCGAAGCCCGACAAGGGTATTCGAGAACTCTGATGCGTGACGTTTCGCAGAGTTACGGCGGCCATAGCGACAGGGAAACGCCCGGTCCCATTCCGAACCCGGAAGCTAAGCCTGTCTGCGCCGATGGTACTGCACCCGACAGGGTGTGGGAGAGTAGGACACCGCCGAACACCCGTTACCGAGAGGGGACCCACCTGGTGGGTCCCCTCTCGTCGTTTTTCGTGAAAGGATTTTTCTGTGTCCGACAACAATGGTGAGCGTCGATCCTTCCGGGGTGGAGGGTCCACTCCCAGGTCGGGACGCGGAGACAGCGGCGAACGTCGCCAAGGCGGTGATCGGGGTCAGGCCCGCAGCGAGGACCGCCGGCAAGGATTCGCCGGCCGACCGGATCGCCGCGGCGAGGACCGCACGTTCCGCGGGGAACGCCGAAGTGAGGCACCCAAGGGCGCCGGGGACGACTCCCGGGAGGGCACCCGGTCCGAGCGACCCCGCAGCGACCGCCCGTCGGGAGACCGGCGAGACCGGCCCTACGGTGAACGGCGCGGCGAGCGTCCGCATCGAAGCACGAACGACGACCGCCGGGACGATCGGCGCACCGGTGACCGGCGTGACGATCGGACCCGGGATGATCGGCGCACCGGCACGTCCCGGGCCGGCCACGGACCCGAACAGCGGGACGGCAACGCCCCGCGCCGCCGCGGCGGCGAAGGCGGCTTCGGCCCGGGCCGGGGTCGGGAAGGCGTTCCCGCTGGACGTCGCGAATCTCGACCGGACGAGCCGGATCTTCCCGAAGACGTCGAGGCGTCGGAGCTCGATCCGACCATCCGCCGGGATCTGTTGAGCCTCGACAAGTCGAACGCCAACGCGGTGGCTCGGCACCTGGTCATGGCCGGCCGCCTCATCGACGACGACCCCCGTGTCGCCCTGGCTCATGCGCGTGCTGCGCGGCAGCGCGCCGGCCGCATCGCCGTGGTCCGGGAGGCAGCGGGCATCACCGCCTACCACGCCGGCGAATGGGCGGAGGCCCTGTCCGAGTTGCGGGCCGCTCGCCGGATGGCCGGTGGACCCGGATTGCTGGCGGTCATGGCGGACTGCGAGCGCGGACTCGGCCGACCGGAACGGGCGATCGAGCTGGGCCGTAGCGACGAGGCTCGGGCGCTGACCGGAGACGAGGCCACCGAACTGCGCATCGTCGTCGCGGGTGCCCGGATGGACCTGGGGCAGTTCGACCAGGCGGTGGTCACCCTGCAGACGCCGGAACTGGACGCCTCGCGCACCGGACCGTCCGCCGCGCGCCTGTTCTACGCGTATGCGGACGCGCTCGTGGCAGCGGGACGTACCGAGGACGGATTGAAGTGGTTCCTCAACGCCGCCGCCGCCGATCTGGAGGGGGACACCGACGCCGAGGAACGCGTCGCCGAGCTCACCGGAGAGGATCTGTGACCGGTACGCGCGCATCGTTGCGGACCCACTACGACGTCCTTCTGCTCGACCTGGACGGCACCGTCTACCGCGGCGCCGAAGCGGTGCCGGGCGCCCGCGAGGCCCTGTCCGAGGGGGCTGAGCGGTTGTTCTACGTCACCAACAACGCGAGCCGCCGCCCCGGTGAGGTCGCCAAACACCTGCGCGAACTCGGTTTCGCGGCCGACGAGTCGAACGTGGTCACCAGCTCCCAGTCCGCGGCCCGGCTGCTGGCGGAGCGGGTTCCGGCCGGCGCGCCGGTGCTGGTGGTCGGCACCGAAGCCCTCGTCGACGAGGTCGCCGGGGTCGGGCTGGTGCCGGTACGCTCCGCCGACGCCGACCCGGTGGCGGTCGTGCAGGGGCATTCCCCGGAAACCGGATGGGCCATTCTCGCCGAGGCGACGCTCGCACTGCGCTCCGGCGCGCTGTGGGTGGCGACGAACATCGACTCGACGCTGCCCACCGAGCGAGGTCTGGTGCTCGGGAACGGTTCCATGGTCGCGGCCCTGCGGTCGGCGACGGGACGTGAGCCGCTGGTGGCCGGCAAACCGGCCGCGCCACTGATCGAGGACGCCGTCGTGCGCAGCGGTGCCTCGCGTCCGCTCGTGGTCGGCGACCGGCTCGACACCGACATCGCCGGCGCGAATGCCGTCGGTGTCGATTCGCTACTGGTGCTGACCGGGGTGAGCACTGTCGCGGACCTGCTCCGGGCCCCGGCGGAGCAACGTCCCACCTATGTTGCGGACTCGCTCGCGAGTCTCGACGGCGAGGCCGCCGAGCTGCGGCCGGGCACGCGCGAGCCCCACGCGGTGTCGTTCGACGGTCGGGACGTGCATCTGGCCCCGCAACCGGCCGCGGACCCGATGGCTGCTCTTCGTGCCGTGCTCGACGTCGCCTGGTCCCATCCCGGCTTCGGTCGGGTCGTGGCGACGGACGACCTGCTGGCGCGGTGGGGAATGCCCCGCTGAGACCGTTCTGCGTGGTGTGCCGGTTCGTCACCGGCATGCACTAGCGTGGGCGATGATGAGCACGTCGATACCACGCCCAGGCGATCACCTTCCAGGCTCCCATCCGGGTATGGATCCTCGGTCGATCCACACCGATGTCGAGGGGCTGCTCACGCGTGCCCGCGACACCGCTGTCGGTGCGGCCGATCCGTCCGAGATCATCCCGCGGCAGGCGCAGCTGCTCGAACAGGCACACGACCTGCTCGTCCAGGCGCTCGCTACCGTGGACAAGATCTGACGTGGCCCGGCGAGCGCGAGTCGACGCGGAGCTGGTCCGTCGGGGCCTCGCCCGGTCCCGCGAGCACGCCGGCGAGCTGATCGCTGCGGGACGGGTCCTCGTCCACGGCACGGTCGCGACGAAGCCTGCGACGCAAGTCGATCCGGGGGCGCCCCTGTTGGTCACCGAGGTCGCCGACGAGGTGGAGTGGGCGTCACGAGGTGCTCACAAGCTGCTCGGCGCCCTCGAGGCGTTCACCGACCGGGGACTTCGGGTCGCCGGCCGGCGGTGTCTCGACGCCGGGGCCTCCACCGGGGGCTTCACGGACGTGCTGTTGCACGAGGGCGCACGGGAAGTCGTCGCCGTCGACGTGGGCTACGGCCAGCTGGTGTGGCGGCTGCAGTCCGACGACCGGGTCCGCGTGATCGATCGAACAAACGTGCGTAACATCGATGCGGACGCGATCGGGGGGCCGGTCGAGCTGGTGGTGGCGGATTTGTCCTTCATCTCGCTGAAGCTGGTGCTTCCGGCGTTCGTGCGGTGCGTGACCGCGGGCGCAGATCTGCTACCCATGGTCAAACCGCAGTTCGAGGTCGGGAAGGAGCGGGTCGGCAGTGGCGGTGTCGTCCGGGATGCGGCATTGCGGACCGAGGCGGTCCTCGACGTCGCGCGCGAAGCCCAGACTCTCGGGCTGCGTACCCTCGGGGCGGTGGCCAGTCCGCTGCCCGGTCCGTCCGGCAATGTCGAATACTTCCTGTGGCTGCGCGCCGGGGAACCGGGCCCGGCCGAGCCGGACGCGGACGTGGTCGAGCTGGTCGAACGAGCCGTGCAGGAAGGACCCCAGTGACCACAGATAGTGCAGCGCCCGGCCCGGAGCGCGCGACCCGCGAGGTCCTGCTCGTGTCCCACTCGGGACGGGTCGAGATCGCCGCGACGGCGCAGCGCACGGCGAAGATCTTCGGCGAGGCCGGCATCGGGCTGCGGGTGCTCGACGACGAGGTCGCCAGCACCGGTCTGGGTCCCCTGGCCGGACCCGAGGGCCGGGTCCGCATCGTCGAACCCGGACCGGACGCCGCCCGGGGTTGCGAGATGGTGATCGTGCTCGGCGGCGACGGCAGTTTCCTGCGCGCCGCCGAACTGGCCCAGTGCGCGACGGTGCCCGTGCTCGGAATCAACCTGGGACGCATCGGTTTCCTCGCCGAGGCCGAGACCGAGCATCTCGAGGAGGCGCTGGCACAGGTGGTGCGCCGCGAGTACCGGGTCGAGGAGCGGATGACGCTGGACGTCGCGATCCGGGTCGACGACGCGATCGTCGACCGGGGATGGGCGCTCAACGAGGCCAGCCTCGAGAACAAGTCCCGCCTGGGCGTGCTCGAGGTGGTGCTCGAGGTCGACGGTCGGCCGGTGTCGGCGTTCGGATGCGACGGAGTGCTGATCGCCACCCCGACCGGCTCGACCGCCTACGCGTTCTCCGCCGGCGGCCCGATCGTCTGGCCGGAACTCGAAGCGTTGCTGGTGATTCCCAGCAACGCCCACGCTCTGTTCGCCCGGCCCATGGTGACCAGCCCGGAATCGCTGATCGCCGTGGAGACCCTCGCCGGCAGCCACGACGGGCTGGTGTTCTGCGACGGCCGCCGCACCCTCGACCTGCCCGCGGGTGGGCGGCTCGAGGTGGTCCGCGGCAAGCATCCCGTGCGGTGGGTGCGCCTGGACTCGGCGCCGTTCGCCGACCGAATGGTGCGCAAGTTCGATCTTCCGGTGAAGGGCTGGCGGGGAAGGAGACTGTGAGGTGCTTGCCGAGATCCGGATCGACAATCTGGGGGTCATCTCCGAGGCGGGCGCCCAGTTCCACGGCGGTCTGACCGTCCTGACCGGCGAAACCGGAGCCGGCAAGACCATGGTCGTGACCAGCCTGCATCTACTGTCGGGGGTCCGCGCCGACCCTACCCGCGTCCGTGTCGGCGCCGCCCGCGCCGTCGTGGAGGGTCGGTTCTGCATCGACGCCGACGGCGGCTCGGGCGCGGCGGGCGCCGTGCCCAGCCACGTCGAGCGGGAGGTGGCGCGACTGCTCGAGACGACCGGCGCCCAGCGTGACGAGGACGGCAGCATCATCGCGGTCCGCACCGTCGGCAGCGACGGCCGCTCCCGCGCCCACCTCGGCGGTCGCAGTGTCCCGGTGGGGGTGCTCTCGGAGTTCACCGATCCGCTGCTGACCGTGCACGGCCAGAACGATCAGCTGCGGCTGCTGCGACCCGACCAGCAGCGCGCCGCGCTCGACCGGTTCGCCGGCAAGACGATCACGTCGCTGCTGTCGACGTACCAGGAACACCGCCGGCGCTGGCTGGCCGCGCGGGACGAACTACTCGAACGCACCGAGAAGTCCCGCGAACTCGCGCAGGAGGCGGACCGCCTGCGGTTCGCGCTCGACGAGATCGACGCGGTCGACCCGCAGCCGGGGGAGGACACCCGGATCGTGGCCGAGGTGCGCCGGCTCGGCGACCTCGATTCGCTGCGCGACTCCGCCCAGGGCGCACAGGCCGCGCTCGCCGGCGGCGACGGCGACGACGTGGGCGGCGCGGCGGCGCTGGATCTGCTCGGGGAGTCCCGGGCGCGCCTCGAGGCGGCCGAGGACCCCGCCCTGCGCGAGCTCGGGCCGCGGCTCGACGAGGCCATCGCCGTGGTCACCGACGTCGCGGGCGAGCTGTCCGGGTACCTGTCGGACCTGCCGTCCGATCCGGGTGTCCTCGAGACGTTGCTCGGCCGTCAGGCCGAGCTGAAATCGCTCACCCGCAAGTACGCCGCGGACATCGACGGCGTGCTCGCGTGGGCCCGCGACGCCCGTGATCGGTTGTCGCGGATCGACGTGTCCGCCGATGCGGTCGCCGAGCTCGCCGCACGCGCCGACCGTGAGGCGGCCGCGACCGCCGAAGCCGCCACCGCCCTCACCGCCGCCCGCAGGAAGGCTGCCGACAAGCTCGCCAAGGCGGTGAGCAAGGAGCTCTCCGGCCTGGCGATGGGACGGGCGAGTCTGGACGTGCAGGTGCGGGACCGGGAGGCGGGACCGCAGGACAGCGCACCTCTCGAGGTCGGCGGGCGGTTGCTGCACGCCGGCACGTCGGGTGTCGACGACGTCGAGTTCCGGCTCGCCGCGCACAGCGGCGCCCGGTCCCTGCCGATCGCCCGCAGCGCCTCCGGCGGCGAGCTCTCCCGCGTGATGCTCGCGCTCGAGGTGGTGCTGGCCGGATCCGAGCGCGGCGCCACGATGGTGTTCGACGAGGTCGATGCGGGGGTCGGCGGTCGCGCGGCGGTCGAGATCGGCCGGCGCCTGGCCCGGTTGTCCCGCACGCATCAGGTCATCGTGGTCACCCATCTACCGCAGGTCGCTGCATTCGCCGACACCCATCTCGTCGTCGACAAGGTCGACGACGCGGGCGGCGTCGTCAGCAGCGGGGTGCGCACCCTCACCGAGACCGAACGAGTCGCCGAACTCGCCCGCATGCTCGCCGGTCTCGGCGACACCGAGACGGGCCGGGCCCACGCCGAGGAACTGCTCGCCACCGCGCACGCCGAACGCCGGGGCTGATCCCGCCCCGGCGCGCCTCCGTTGCCCGGCCGCGGCCCGGGTTCATCATCGATGCCATGAAGATGCCGGCGCTGCTGTCACGCAATAACGAAACGTTGCCCGGAGTGAGCGGCATTGCCCGGGTCGACAAGAACCAGACCAAGCTCCTGCGTCGGGTCGGTCCCGGCGACATCGTCGTTCTCGACGCCGTCGACATGGACCGTGTCACTGCCGACGCGCTCGTCGAGGCGGGAGTGACCGCCGTGGTCAACGCCTCGACGTCGATCACCGGCCGCTACCCGAACCTCGGCCCCGAGGTGCTCGTGGCCAACGGCATCGCCCTGATCGACAACACCGGTCCCGAGGTGTTCAAGAAGATCAAGGACGGCGCCAAGGTTCGCCTGCACGAGGGCGGGGTCTATTCCGGGGAGCGGCTGCTGATCCAGGGCGAGGAGCAGACCGAGACCGAGATCTCCGACCGCATGATCGAGGCGAAAACCGGTCTGGTCGACCACCTCGAGGCGTTCTCGGGCAACACCATCGAGTTCATCCGTTCGGAGAGCCCGCTGCTCATCGACGGGGTCGGAGTGCCCGACGTCGACGTGGACCTGCGCGACCGGCACGTGGTGGTGGTCGCGGACGGACCGGACCACGAGCAGGACCTGAAGAATCTCAAACCGTTCATCAAGGAGTACTCGCCGATCCTCGTCGGTGTCGGCACCGGCGCCGACACGCTCGTCCGCGCCGGGTACCGGCCGGATCTGATCGTCGGCGACCCGGACGAGATCGGCACCGAAACCCTCAAGTCCGGCGCCGAGGTGGTGCTGCCGGCCGATCACGACGGTCACGCGCCCGGTCTCGAACGGATCCAGGACCTGGGCATCGGCGCGATGACATTCCCCGCCACCGGCGCCCCCGCCGACCTGGCGCTGCTGCTCGCCGACCACCACGGCGCCGCCCTCGTCGTCACCGTCGGCAGCACCGTCTCGCTCGACGAGTTCTTCGACCAGGGCCGCCGTGACAGCAACCCGTCGGCGTTCATGACCCGGCTGAAGGTGGGCCCGAAACTGGTCGACGCCAAGGCCGTCGCCACCCTCTACCGCAGCCGCGTCTCCGGCGGGGTGATCGCCCTGCTGGTGTTCGCCGCGCTGATCGCCGTGATCGTCGCCCTGATCGTGTCCAACCTCGGCGGCGACGTCGTGGACTGGGCCGTGCAGAGCTGGGACAGCCTCGTGGTGTGGGTGCAGGGGCTGACCGCGTGATCTCGTTGCGTCACCACGCAATCTCGATCGCAGCAGTCTTCCTCGCCCTGGCCGTGGGCATCGCCCTCGGCTCCGGGCTGTTGTCGGACAGCGTCGTCGCCGGCCTGCGCGACGACCGGTCCGAGTTGCAGCGCCGGCTGCAGGACGCCGAGGACCGCACCAACGCGCTCACCGAGCAGCTCAACGCGGCGGACGGCTTCGACGCCGCCGTGTCCGGACGCATCGTGCGCGACACGCTCGCCGGTCGCACGGTGCTCATGATCGCCACCCCCGACACCGACCCGGCGGACCTGGACGCGGTGATCCGCACCGTCGAGGCCGCGGGCGCCGCCGTGACCGGCCGGATCTCGCTGACCGAGTCCTTCGTCGACGCCGCGGGCGCCGACCAGTTGCGCACCACCGTCACCAACGTCGTGCCCGCCGGGGTGCAGTTGCAGACCGGCGCCGTGGACCAGGGCAGCCTGGCCGGCGACCTGCTCGGCGCCGTGCTGCTCGTCGATCCGGCGAACGCGCAACCGCGCAGCACCCCCCAGGAACGCGACCTCGCCCTGTCCACGCTGCGCGGCGGCGGATTCGTCGCATACGACGACGGGACCGTCGAGCCCGCGCAGGCCGCGATCGTCGTCACCGGCGACGGGGAGGCCGGGGCCGAGGCCGGCGGTAACCGCGGCGCGCTGCTGGCCCGCTTCGCCGCCGCGTTCGACTCCCGGGGCGCCGGCACGGTCCTGGCCGGACGGCCCGGCGCCGCCGTCGGCAACGGGGCCGTTGCCGTGGTGCGGGCCGACGCGGCGCTGTCGGCCGGTCTGTCCACGGTCGACACCGTCGACCGCGAATCCGGCCGTATCACCACGGTGCTGGCGCTGCAGGAACAGCTCGCCGGGGTGTCGGGCCGGTACGGAACCGGGCCCAACGCCGGCGCCGTCACCGTCGGAACCGCCGCCCGCTGACGGGGCGCGCCGCGGCGGACGGTGTGATCCCCGTCCGATCCGGGCGAGTCGTGTACGCGGGACCCGCGGCAGGTGTTACCGTGAAGTTCCGTGGGTCGTGCAGGCCCCAGTTGTTCCGTCATCAGTCCGAAGTCCTGCACCAGACGTCACGGGAGCTTCTTTGCCACAGTCACGCCACTCGCGTACCGCCACCAAGCACATCTTCGTCAGCGGGGGTGTCGCCTCCTCGTTGGGCAAGGGGCTGACGGCATCGAGCCTGGGCGCTCTTCTCACCGCGCGCGGAATGCGCGTGACCATGCAGAAGCTCGACCCCTACCTGAATGTCGATCCCGGCACCATGAACCCCTTCCAGCACGGCGAGGTCTTCGTCACCGAGGACGGCGCCGAAACCGACCTGGACGTGGGCCACTACGAACGCTTCCTCGACCGCGATCTCAACGCCGCCGCCAACGTCACCACCGGCCAGATCTACTCCACGGTCATCGCCAAGGAGCGGCGCGGCGAGTACCTCGGCGACACCGTCCAGGTGATCCCGCACATCACCGACGAGATCAAGAACCGGATCATGGCGATGGCCGGCCCCGACAAGGACGGCAACGTTCCCGACGTGGTCATCACCGAGATCGGGGGAACCGTCGGCGACATCGAGTCCCAGCCCTTCCTCGAAGCGGCTCGCCAGGTCCGCCACGACGTCGGTCGCGGCAACGTCTTCTTCCTGCACGTCTCCCTCGTGCCCTACCTGGCCCCGTCGGGCGAGCTGAAGACCAAGCCCACCCAGCACTCGGTGGCGGCGCTGCGCAACATCGGCATCCAGCCCGACGCGCTGGTGCTGCGCTGCGATCGGGAGGTCCCCGCCGCCCTCAAGGCGAAGATCGCGCTGATGTGCGACGTGGACGTCGACGGCTGCATCTCCTGCCCCGACGCCCCGTCGATCTACGACATCCCCAAGGTCCTGCACCGCGAAGGCCTGGACGCCTACGTCGTCCGCCAGCTCGGCCTGCCGTTCCGCGACGTGGACTGGACCGTGTGGGGTGATCTGCTCGACCGGGTGCACCAGCCCCGCGAGACCGTGCGGGTCGCCCTCGTCGGCAAGTACGTCGACCTGCCCGACGCCTACCTGTCGGTCACCGAGGCGTTGCGGGCCGGTGGGTTCGCACACCGCGCCAAGGTCGACATCCGCTGGGTGCCCTCCGACGACTGCGAAACCGAGGCCGGCGCCCAGGCCGCGCTCGGCGACGTGGACGCGGTCCTGATCCCCGGCGGCTTCGGCATCCGCGGCATCGAAGGCAAACTCGGCGCGATCCGCTACGCCCGCACCCGCAAGATCCCGCTGCTCGGCCTGTGCCTGGGCCTGCAGTGCGTGGTCATCGAAGCGGCCCGCTCGGTCGGCATCGCCGACGCGAACTCCGCCGAATTCGACCCCGACACCACCCACCCGGTGATCTCCACGATGGCCGATCAGGAGCAGGCCGTCGCGGGAGAAGCCGACCTGGGCGGCACGATGCGGCTCGGCTCCTACCCGGCCGTGCTCACCAAGGGCTCGGTCGTCGCGCGTGCCTACGGCAGCGAACGGGTCTCCGAGCGGCATCGCCACCGCTACGAGGTCAACAACGCCTACCGCGACCGGATCGCCAAGTCGGGCCTGACCTTCTCGGGCACCTCCCCGGACGGGCATCTCGTCGAGTTCGTCGAATACCCCGCCGACGTGCACCCGTTCTTCGTGGCCACCCAGGCGCATCCCGAGCTCAAGAGCCGCCCCACCCGGCCGCACCCGCTGTTCTCCGCATTCGTCGCGGCCGCGCTGCGGTACAAGGCCGCCGAGCGGCTGCCGGTGGACGTGCACGGCGACGACGCCGACCACGCCCTGGTCGACGGCGGCGCCGCGGCGCCGACCGTGTCCGAGGACGCCACCGTGTCCGAGAACGCCACCGCCGGCGGCAAGTAGCCGACCGTGACGCAGCGACACGAGTTCCGGACACTGTCCACACGCCGGATCCACACCGGCGCCATCGTGTCGCTGCGCGTGGACCGGGTCGCCATGCCCGACGGGCACGAGGCCGAGCGGGAGGTGGTCGAACACCACGGCGCCGTCGCGATCGCCGCGGTCGACGCACAGGATCGGCTGATCCTCATCCACCAGTACCGCCACCCGCTCGGCCACCGCCTCTGGGAGCTGCCCGCCGGGCTGCTCGACGCGCCCGGCGAGGACCCGCTCGACGCGGCCCGCCGGGAACTCACCGAGGAGACCGGCCTGGCCGCCGCCCGCTGGGACCTGCTCGTCGACCTCGCCCTGTCCCCGGGGTTCACCGACGAGGCCGTGCGCGTATACGCGGCCCGGGACCTGTCCACCGCCGACCGGCCCGACCCCGAACACGAGGAGGCGGACCTCGAGATCCGCCGGGTCCCCGTCGACGAGGCCGTCGCCATGGTGCTCGGCGGACAGATCGTCAACGCCACCGCGGTCGCCGGAATCCTCGCTCTCGCCGCCACCCGCCGCGACGGGGCCCTGCGTCCCGCCGACGCCGAGTGGCCCGACCGGCCCCGCGCCCTGCTGCGCACCAAGAGCCTCGGGAACTGACGCCGTGCTGGCCCGACAGCTCGACGCCTACCTCGACCACCTCACCGTCGAACGCGGGGCCGCCCCCAACACCCTCGCCTCCTACCGCCGCGACCTCACCCGATACCTCGAACACCTCACCGACCTCGGCATCGCCGACCTCGCCGAGGTGCGCGAGGAACACGTCGGCGACTTCGTCACCGCGCTGCGCCGCGGCGACCCCGAACGCGGCAGGCCCGCCCTCGCCGCGAGCTCCGCCGCCCGAGCCCTCGTCGCCGTGCGCGGCCTGCACCGCTTCGCCACCACCGAAGGCCGCACCCCCGTCGACGTCGCCCGCGCCGTCAAACCCCCCGCCGCGGGCCGGCGCCTGCCGAAGGCCCTGCCGGTCGCCGACGTATCGGCCATCCTCGACGCCGCAGGCACCGGTGCCGACGGACCCCGGGACCTGCGCGACCGGGCGCTGCTCGAACTGCTGTACTCCACCGGCGCGCGCATCTCCGAGGCCGTCGGCCTCGACGTCGACGACCTCGACACCACCCACCGGTCGGTGCTGCTGCGCGGCAAGGGCGGCAAGCAACGCGTCGTACCGGTCGGCCGCCCCGCACTGGCCGCCGTCGACGCCTATCTGGTCCGCGGCCGCCCCGCCCTGGCCACCGGACACACCCCGGCCCTGTTCCTCAACGCCCGAGGGGGCCGACTGTCCCGGCAGAGCGCCTGGCAGGTACTGCAGACCGCCGCCGGCCGGGCCGGAATCACCGCCGCCGTCTCCCCGCACACCCTGCGCCACTCCTTCGCCACCCACCTCCTCGACGGCGGCGCCGACGTGCGCGTGGTGCAGGAACTCCTCGGCCACGCCTCGGTGACCACCACCCAGATCTACACGCAGGTCACAGCCGGTGCGCTGCGCGAAGTATGGGCCGGGGCCCACCCCCGCGCCCGGTAGCCACCACGGCGGCAGGGCGTGTCCACGGCGCCATCGCACCATCCGAAGCGGTAGCGTTGACCCGACAGCCGAGCGAGCAGGACAGGGGGAGCAGGGGACAGTGGCGACACCACAACCGCCCGCAGCGGACACAGCGCCCGCGGCGGACACAGCGCCCGCCGCGAACACAGCGCCGGCCTCGCAGCACGCCCTGCTCCACGGCCGCCCCGACGTCGACGCGGCCCACACCGACCCGGACCCCACCCACACCGCGGAACCCGAAGCCGAACTCGGCCCCACCGGACGACCCCGCCGGTACGTCCCGGAACCGCAGCCGCTGCCCGGTCACGGACCCGCGAAGATCATCGCGATGTGCAACCAGAAGGGCGGGGTCGGCAAGACCACCTCCACTATCAACCTCGGCGCCTCCCTCGCCGAATACGGCCGTCGCGTCCTGCTCGTCGACCTCGACCCCCAGGGCGCCCTGTCCGCCGGACTCGGCGTCGCCCACCACGACCTCGACCTGACCGTGCACAACCTGCTCGTCGAACGCGGAATCTCCGTCGACGACGTCCTACTGCACACCCGGGTCGAAGGACTGGACCTGCTACCGAGCAACATCGACCTGTCCGCCGCCGAAATCCAGCTCGTCTCCGAGGTCGGCCGCGAACAAGCCCTCGGCCGAGCCCTGTACCCCGTCCTCGACCGCTACGACTACATCCTCGTCGACTGCCAGCCGTCCCTCGGCCTGCTCACCGTCAACGCCCTCGCCTGCGCCGACGCGGTCATCATCCCGATGGAATGCGAGTACTTCAGCCTGCGCGGACTGGCCCTGCTCAACGACACCGTCGACAAGGTGCGCGACCGGCTCAACCCCAAGCTCAGCCTCGCCGGGATCCTCGTGACCATGTTCGACTCCCGCACCCTGCACGCCCGCGAGGTGATGTCCCGCGTCGTCGAGGTCTTCGGCGACCTCGTCTACGACAGCGTCATCGCCCGCACCGTCCGGTTCCCCGAAACCAGCGTCGCCGGCGAACCCATCACCACCTGGGCGCCGAAATCCGCCGGCGCCGAGTCCTACCGGGCCCTGGCCCGCGAAGTGATCCACCGCTCCGGCCGATAACCCGTGACCGTGGACAACCCAGGCCCGACCCCACCGGATCCGGCCCAGCCCGCCGCGACCCCCGCGGGATTCCAAGTACGACTGCGCAACTTCGAAGGCCCCTTCGACCTGCTGCTCACCCTGATCTCCCAGCACCGCCTCGACGTCACCGAAGTCGCCCTGCACGAGGTCACCGACGAATTCATCGCCTACACCCGCGCCCTCGGCCCCCGGATGGGGCTCGACCAGACCACCGAATTCCTCGTCGTCGCCGCCACCCTGCTCGACCTCAAGGCCGCTCGCCTCCTGCCCTCGGGCGACGTCGACGACCCCGAGGACCTCGCCCTGCTCGAGGCCCGCGACCTGCTCTTCGCCCGCCTGCTGCAGTACCGCGCCTTCAAACAGATCGCCGACCGGTTCGCCGAGTTCGAAGCCGCCGCCCTGCGCCGCTACCCCCGCACGGTCGCACTCGAACCGCAGTACGAAAACCTGCTGCCCGAGGTCGTCCTCGGCGTCGACGCGACCCGGTTCGCCGAGATCGCCGCCGCCGCCTTCCGGCCCAAACCGCCCCCGCGCGTCGGCCTCGACCACCTCCACACCCCCCGCGTCTCCGTCCCGGAACAGGCCGCCCGCCTGCTCACCCTGCTGCGCGCCCTCGGCGCCGGCACCTGGGCCACCTTCGGTCACCTCGTCGCCGAATGCGACAACGGCCTCCAGGTCGTCGCCCGGTTCCTCGCACTGCTCGAGCTCTACCGCGAACGAGCCGTCACCTTCGACCAACCCGAACCGCTCGGACCGCTGCACGTGGCCTGGACCGGTGAGAACGACGACACCGTCACCACATTCGAGGAGGACTACGGGTGAGCAGCGCCACACCGGACCCCGATGCGCACGGACTCGACGCGGAACTGCTCGAGATGAGCGACGACGAACTCGCCGCCGCCCTCGAAGCACTGCTGCTCGTCGTCGACACCCCCGCACCCAACGCCCAGCTCGCCGACGCGATCGGCGTCACCGCCACCCGCGTCGAGACCACCCTGCACCGCATGGCCGCCGACCTCGACGCGCGCGGCTCCGGCATCGACCTGCGCTACGCCGGCGACGGCTGGCGCTTCTACACCCGCCGCGACTACGCCCCCTACGTCGAACGACTCCTGCAGGGCGGCGCCCGCACCAAACTCACCCGCGCCGCCCTCGAGACCCTCGCCGTCGTCGCCTACCGCCAGCCCGTCACCCGCGCCCGCGTCAGCGCGGTGCGCGGCGTCAACGTCGACGGCGTCATGCGCACCCTCCTCGCCCGCGACCTGATCGCCGAGGACGGCACCGACCCCGAGACCGGCGGCACCCGCTACGTCACCACCGAACTGTTCCTCGAACGCCTCGGACTGGCCTCCCTGCACGATCTGCCGCCGCTCGCGCCACTGCTCCCGGACGTCGATGTGATCGACGACATCAGCGAAAGTCTCGAGGCCGACCCACGATTTGCGAGAATGGGAAGGAACCCGCGCACCGAGGTCCCCTCGCCCGCGCCGTTCGATCCCGATTGAGACAGGAAAAAAGTGCACAAGCCCGCTCGCCGTGATGGCACACCGGACCGCAGAAAGACCAACTCCCGCGCAGGGAACCTACCCCGCGAACGCCGGGGCGAACCCGCCGCCCGCGCGGCCACATCGAAGCCCGCCGCCGGCGCGGCCACACCGAAGAAGGCACACCGCAAGGGCGACACCCCGCTCAACAAGCGCGGCCGTCCCGCCGCCCCCAAGCCCCAGGCCCAGCGCCCCGCGGCCCTGCCCAAGATCAGCAACGCCAGACCCGCCCGGCACCAGCACGCTGCCGAACGCCCGCAACTGCCCGCCGGCGAAGGCGTGCGCCTGCAGAAGGTCCTCGCCCAGGCCGGAGTCGCGTCCCGCCGGGCCGCCGAAGAACTCATCGCCGCCGGCCGCGTCGAGGTCGACGGCGCCATCGTCACCGAGCAGGGCCTGCGCGTGGACCCCGAGAACGCCGTGATCCGCGTCGACGGCATCCGCGTCGTCGTCGACAAGGACCTCGTCCACCTCGTGCTCAACAAGCCCCGCGGCTGGCAGTCCACCATGTCCGACGACCTCGGCCGCCCCTGCGTCGGCGACATCGTCTCCGAACGCGTCGCCGCCGGCCAGCGCCTCTTCCACGTCGGCCGGCTCGACGCCGACACCGAAGGACTGCTGCTGCTCACCAACGACGGTGAACTCGCCCACCGGCTCATGCACCCCTCCTACGAGGTGACCAAGACCTACCTCGCCACTGTCAAGGGCGTCCTTCCGCGCGGCATCGGCAAGCAGCTGCGCGCCGGCGTCGAACTCGACGACGGCCCCGCCAAGGTCGACTCCTTCGCGCTCCTCCAGGTCAACGAGGGCCAATCCCTGGTCCGCCTCGAACTGCACGAAGGCCGCAAGCACATCGTGCGCCGGTTGCTCGACGCCGTCGGCCACCCCGTGATCCGCCTCGTGCGCACCGACATCGGCCCCGTCGCGCTCGGCGACCAGCGACCCGGCACCCTGCGGGTGCTCGGCCGCAAGGAAGTCGGCAGCCTCTACCAGGCGGTGGGCCTGTGAGCTCGCTCGTCGTCGCCATGGACGGTCCCTCGGGCACCGGCAAGTCCACCGTCTCCAAGCGACTCGCCCAGCTCCTCGGCGCGGCCTACCTGGACACCGGCGCCATGTACCGCGTCGCGACCCTGCACGTGCTGCGTGCCGGGGCGGACCTGTCCGATCCGGCCGCCATCGCCGCCGCCACCGCGTCCCTGCCCTGGTCGATCGGGACCGACCCGGAGGCCGAGGACATCCGGCTCGCCGGGGAGGACGTCCGCGAGATCATCCGCGGCGCGGAGGTCACCGGCGCGGTCTCGGCCGTGTCCGCCGTCCCCGCCGTCCGCCGGACCCTCGTCGCAGCGCAGCAGCGCATCGGCCGCGACGCGGGGCACATCGTCGTCGAGGGCCGCGACATCGGCACCGTCGTCTTTCCCGACGCGGATGTGAAGATCTACCTCACCGCCTCCGCCGAGGCGCGGGCACAGCGGCGCAACCAGCAGAACATCGCCGAAGGCCGCGGCGACAACTACGAGGCGGTGCTCGCCGCGGTGCAGCGCCGCGACCACCTCGACTCCACCCGCGCGGTGTCCCCGCTGCGCGCGGCGGACGACGCGATCGTCGTCGACACGAGCGAGATGGACATCGACGAAGTGATCGCCGCGCTCGCCGCCGTGGTCGCCGAACAGACGGGAGCGACCCTGTGAGCGAGGACGTGACGGAATTCGCCGGCGACGGCACCTGGTCGGAGGAATCGGACTGGGACCTCGAGCTCGCCGGGGCCGCCGAACTCGAAGAGTTCGTGCCCGTGCCGACCGTCGCCGTGGTCGGACGCCCCAATGTCGGCAAGTCCACCCTGGTCAACCGCATCATCGGCCGCCGCGAAGCGGTCGTCGAGGACGTGCCGGGCGTGACCCGCGACCGCGTCTCGTACGAGGCCACCTGGAACGGCCGCCGATTCATGGTGCAGGACACCGGGGGATGGGAACCCGATGCCAAGGGCCTGCAACAATCCGTCGCGCGACAGGCAGAGATCGCGATGCGCACGGCCGACGCGATCCTGATCGTCGTCGACGCCACCGTCGGGGCCACCGCCGTCGACGAGGCCGTGGCCAAGGTGCTGCGCCGGTCCAAGACGCCGGTGCTGCTCGTCGCGAACAAGGTCGACGACGACCGCGTCGAGTCGGAGGCGGCGGCACTGTGGTCGCTGGGCCTGGGGCAGCCGTACTCGGTCTCGGCCACCCACGGTCGCGGCACCGGCGACCTGCTCGACGAACTACTCGCGGTGCTGCCGCGCACCCCGCGTGAAGGCACCGGGGGACAGGGGCCACGTCGCGTCGCACTGGTCGGCAAACCGAACGTCGGCAAGTCCAGCCTGCTCAACAAGCTGGCCGGCGACGAACGATCCGTGGTCCACAACGTCGCAGGCACGACGGTCGACCCGGTGGACTCCCTCGTCGAACTCGGCGGCAAGACCTGGCGGTTCGTGGACACCGCCGGTCTGCGCAAACGCGTCAACACCGCCTCCGGCGCCGAGTTCTACGCCTCGTTGCGCACCCGCGGCGCCATCGAGGCCGCCGAGGTCGCGGTGTTGCTGATCGACGCCTCCGAACCCATCACCGAGCAGGATCAGCGGGTGATCTCGATGGTCGCCGACGCCGGCCGCGCCCTCGTCATCGCATTCAACAAGTGGGACCTCGTGGACGAGGACCGACGTTACGAGCTGAGCCGGGAAATCGAACGCGACCTGCTGCGCGTGCCGTGGGCGGCGCGCGTGAACATCTCCGCGAAGACCGGCCGCGCCGTGCAGAAGCTCGTGCCGGCCATGGAGACCGCCCTCGAGTCCTGGGACAAGCGCATCTCCACCGGCCGTCTCAACACCTGGCTCAAGGAGGTCATCGCCGCTACTCCGCCGCCCATGCGCGGCGGCCGCCTGCCCCGGGTACTGTTCGCCACCCAGGCCGGCACCCGACCGCCGACCTTCGTGCTGTTCACCACCGGCTTCCTCGAAGCCGGCTACCGCCGCTTCCTCGAACGGCGGCTGCGCGAGGAGTTCGGCTTCGAGGGCAGCCCGGTGCGGATCTCGGTGCGCGTGCGCGAGAAGCGGGACCGCCGGAGCAAGTAGCGTCCGCAAGTGCCGTGACCAGGCGATTGGTGAATCGGTCCGTCCCTGTTGTAATCTCAACGAGCGCTCGACGAGAGCGCGGACGGGCTGTGGCGCAGCTTGGTAGCGCACTTGACTGGGGGTCAAGTGGTCGCAGGTTCAAATCCTGTCAGCCCGACTTTCTGGGGCCTGACCTGTTCATACAGGTCAGGCCCCTTTTTCGTCCCCACCGCGGCTCCGTCGAACGACTGCAAGGTTGGGACGCTGGGGACCAGAAGGCGGCGCTGCCGCGCCGTCCTCGGGCCGTCCCAACGCGAGGGGAGTGGTACCAAGTGGCTCCCGCCCCCTGGACCCCTGGACACGGATCAACCTCGACGGCCAGCCGTTCTGTCTCACGCAGCTTCGGCGGCCGTCGAGGTCGCTCCGGAACGATTTGGCGTGCCCCTCGAGAGCGTCAGCCCCCCGTCCCGCGGGCAGAATTGTCGGGTGCCGATGCATGACGTGCCAGACTGGTGCAAGTCGACTCCGGGAGGGGAAGGAGAGCGTCATGGCTGGGCCTCTCGTGCTTGATCGCGCGGCGATCGCCGAGACCTGCGAGCGGTACGGCGTGAAGCGGCTGGTCATCTTCGGCTCGGCCGTCACCGAACGTTTCAACGAGTCGACCAGTGATGTCGACTTCCTCGTCGAGTTCCGCGACGACGTCGCGAACCGCTTCGACGCCTACTTCGGTCTCAAGGAGTCTCTGGAAGCCCTGCTCGACCACCCGGTCGATCTTGTCTCTCCCGTTGCCCTGGAGAATCCCTACTTCGCTGCGTCGGTCGAGGAGAACGGGCACGAGGTCTATGCGGCCTGAGGCGCCGGGGCTGCTATGGGACGCCCGTAAGGCCGCTCGGCTGATCGCCCAGTTCGTCGCGGACCGGACATGGCACGAGTACGAGAGCGACGCGATGCTCCGCTCAGCAGTTGAGCGACAGTTCGAGATCATCGGCGAGGCGCTCAACAGGCTCAGCCGTCTCGACCCGGACACCGCCACCCTGATCCCGGACCTGCCGCGGATCGTCGCCTTCCGGAACGTGCTCATCCACCGGTACGCCGTCATTGACAACGAGCTCGTCTGGGAGGTCGCAACGACGCGCGTCAGGGACCTGGCCGCGCTACTT
This sequence comes from Rhodococcus sp. DMF-1, assembly GCF_021441945.1. Taxonomy (NCBI): domain Bacteria; kingdom Bacillati; phylum Actinomycetota; class Actinomycetes; order Mycobacteriales; family Nocardiaceae; genus Rhodococcus; species Rhodococcus sp. DMF-1. The sequence goes on along the minus strand of NZ_CP090442.1, from coordinate 1,786,678 downwards.
GGACGGCTCCTCGGCGAAGACGAAACCGCATAGCGACGGGGAGGCGGAGCCAGCGGCCGACGCGCTGTGCCACCGGGGACCCGGCGGGGACCAACGCCACGTTCGACCACTCGATTTCACGCCTGAACCACCGACAGCGACAGACAAGGGCAGACGACTACAGACAGTCGGTTCACGCTCAGGTCCTCGAGCCCCGGCTGGGGGTCAAGTGGTCGCAGGTTCAAATCCTGTCAGCCCGCCCGACGAACGAGGCGGTCCCGGATTTCCCGGGGCCGCCTCGTTCGCGTCTGCACATCCCTTCCGGCACACCGCGCCGTTCCACCCGGGCAACATTCGTTCCCCGGCGGCGGGACAGGTCCGCGAATGGCCCACGGTCAGGGTCCAAAGACCGCAGTCAACCCCCTGCGCCGCGAGTACTGTCGCGAACAGAAGCCGCGGCCACACCGAGGCACGACGGGCATCTCCAGTACGAGGAGACAACATGACCGAAACCCGGATCGGAACCGGATCCCAGGCCGTCAACAGCTCCGGCGACGCAGCCACAGCGCAGACCACCCCCGCCGTCGATGCCGGCCCGGTCCGGCACGAGCAGGTCGACGCGGTCGTCGACACGGCAACCGCGGCAGCGGCCCAGTTCCGCACACTCGACCAGCAGCAGGTCGATGCGATCGTCGAAGCCATGGTGCGGGCCGGCATCCGGGCGGCCGCGGAACTCGCATCGGTGGCGATCGAGGAGACCGGGTTCGGTGTCTTCGAGGACAAGGTAGTCAAGAACTACGTGGCCACCGAGTTTCTCTACGACTACCTCAAGGACAAGAAGTCCGTCGGAGTCATCGAGGAGAATGTCGAACACAGCATCGTCCGTATCGCCGAACCCATCGGCGTCGTCCTGGCCATCACCCCGGTCACCAACCCCACCTCCACCGTGCTGTACAAGGCGATCGTCGCCGCGAAGACCCGCAATGCCGTCATCTTCCGACCGTCGCCGTTCGCCGTGCGGTCGTGCGAACGCACGGTGGAGATCCTGCGCGCGGCGGCTGAAGCCGCCGGCATGCCTCCCGGCGCGCTCCAGGTCATCCCCGACGCCGCTCACGAAGTCACCCATTACCTGTTCAAGCATCCGAAGGTCGACTTCATCTGGGTCACCGGCGGGCAGAAGATCGTCGCTCTCGCCAACGCCGCCGGCAAGCCCGCCCTCGGTGTGGGTCCAGGCAACGCTCCCATCTACCTGCACCGCACGGCCGACATCAGGGGCGCTGTCGTCGACATCCTCATCTCGAAGACCTTCGACGCCTCCGTGATCTGCCCCGCCGAACAGACCTGCATCATCGACGACGAGATCTACGACGCCACCGTCGCGGAGTTCGAGCGGATGGGGGCGCACCTGCTCACGGACGAACAAGCGGAGGCGATCGCCGAGTTCGCGTTCGGCTGCGGCGACAAGGTCAACCTCGCCGCGCTCGGCCAGCAGGCTCCCGAACTCGCCGCCCGGGCGGGTTTCACGGTGGATCCGGCGGTGAAGGTGCTGCTCGCGCCGCTGCCGTCCGACCTGGACCGGCTCGCGGCGCACCCCCTGGTGCAGGAGAAGCTGATGCCGGTCCTCGGCCTCGTGCGCGCCCGCGACGTCCAGCACGGCATCGACGCCGCCGTCCTCGTCACCGAACACGGCGGTCTCGGCCACACTTCCGCCATCTACGCCACCGACCCGGCCGTGATCGACGCCTACGGCCTGGCCGTGCGGACCGGCAGGATCCTCGTCAACGCCCCGACCGCGGTAGGGGCCCTCGGCGGGATCTACAACAACCTCACGCCCACGTTCTCACTGGGCTGCGGCACGTGGGGCGGGTCGAGCACCACCGAGAACGTCAACTACCAGCAACTGCTCAATATCAAGACCGTCGCGCACCGCCGCACCCCGCCGCAGTGGTTCCGCGTACCGTCGAACACCTTCTTCAACGCAGGGGCCCTCGAGAACCTCCGGGAAGTGCCCTGCACCAGCGTCGTGGTCGTCACCGACGCGCTCAGTGAACAGCGGGGAGTGGTCGACGAACTGCGCGCCCACCTGCGCGCCGAACACGTCAAGGTGTTCAGCGAGGTCGAGCCGGAACCGGACGAGGCCACCATCCGCCGCGGAGTCACCCTGCTGGAAGGAAATCCGCCGGACCTGCTCGTCGCCATCGGTGGTGGGTCGGTGATCGACGCGGCCAAGGCCATCCGGCTGTTCTACGAACACCCGGAGAAGGACCTCGCCGAGCTGAGCCTGCCGTTCCTCGACCCGCGCAAGCGCATGGCGGACTACCCCCAGGATCCGCACAAGCTGCGACTGGTGGCAATCCCCACCACCGCCGGCACCGGTTCGGAGGTCTCACCGGCGGCCGTCCTCACCGTCGCCGGCCGCAAGGAGACCCTGGTCGACTACTCCCTGGTTCCGGACATGGCGATCGTGGACCCGATGCTCACCCTCTCGATGCCACGCACATTGACGGTCGACACCGGAATCGACGCCCTCACCCACGCGCTGGAGGCGGTGGCCTCCATCTTCGCCTCGCCCTACACCGACGCGTTCTGTGTCCAGGCCGCGCGCTTGATCTTCGAGGCGCTGCCGCGGGTGTACGACGATCCGGACGATCTGGCCGCGCGCACCGACATGTCCAATGCCGCCACCCTTGCCGGTCTCGCATTCTCGAACGCGTTCGTCGGCACGAACCACGCGCTCGCACACTCCGTCGGCGCCAGGTTCGGGATCGCCCACGGCCGGGTGAACGGCGTGTTCCTACCCCACACCCTTCGCTACAACGCCGGCCTGCCGACCAAGTTCATGCCGGCCCCCGGCTATTCCGCGTACGTCGCGCCGGAGAAGTACGCCCAGCTCGGACGGATCGTGTTCGGTGGGCACGATCCCGAGGAGAGCCGCCGCCGGCTGTTCCAGGGCGTCGAGGACCTGCTCCGTCGCATGCAGGTGCCGCGCACGCTGAAGGAGATCGGCGTCCCCGAGGAGGAGTTCGTCACGGCGCTGCCGGAGCTGGCGATGAACGCGTTCCAGGATCTGAGCAATCGTACGAACCCCCGGATGCCGCTCATCAGCGAGATCACCGAACTCCTGCGCCTCGGCTACTACGGGGACGGCGAGCATGCCCACTGACAGCGCCACCAAGACGATTCAGGTCGACGCACCCCTGGAGACCGTGCTCACGACCATCCGTGACATCGAGAGCCAGACCGAGTGGATTCCCGAGATCCTCGAGGCCGAGGTGCTCGAGGCCGAGGAAGGGACCGGACTTCCGCACACCGCCCGGTTCAAGGCGTCGGCCACCGTCGGCACCGACAGCTACACCCTCACCTACCGGCACCGCGACGACGGCATGAGCTGGACGATGCTCCAGGGACGCCTGCAGACCGGACAGGAGGGCCGTTACCACCTCGTCGCGGTCGGTCCCGACCGAACCTCGGTGACGTACGAACTGACGATCCATCACAACCTGCCGCTGCCCGGCTTCCTACGGAACCGAGTGATCAAGGGCCTGGTCGACAGTACCCTCACCGGACTGAAGAAGCGCGTGGAGAGCTGAACGGGGAAAGGGGAGGGCAGCAGTGCCCGCAGACGCGTCCCGCCGGCCGCGTAGGGTGCCATCCGGATCCGCTCCCGGCGCCTTCCACGAGCCCGCGGTCGGTCACCGACGGCCCCCTCCGGGGACGCTCGCGGCCTAGAAGCCCTGCACGCCGCGCCCTGCACGCCGCGTCTGCCGAGAACGGATCCCGGGCCCTATCCGGTCGTCCCGGCGGTAGCCGGACCGTGGCACGTCCTGGGACATCTGCCGGGAGTTGTAGCTGCCGACGAGACGTCCGGCATGGGCGGATGCCGATGCGGGGGAGGGCCGGGTAGGTCACGCCGCGCAAAGCCGGGCGGTGCATGGCGAGTCGTCTCGTGGAGGCACGTTCTCCCGTCCGTTCCTGCAGAACCCGGACCGTCGGGATCAGCAAGGACCCACCGTCCCATTTCGGATCTCACGGAACTCTAGTGTTTTCAGGAACAAACCGGGGTCGGCGACATGTACAGAATCCGACGCGGACGGAATCGTATAAATCACCGAATTCCCCAGCTACGTAGCACTCCAATCACGGGCAAGACACGCACGGACCGGCCTGTCAGGCGCCGAATGCACGCGAGATCGCTGCAGCGACATCCCGGTGTCCACGGATGGGCAGGGCGAATCCCCTCCCGGACCGAGCGAGGTCGCGGGCGGTGAGCAGATCGTGTTCACCGGAGATGTCGGCGAGCACGTCGAGCCGGGGGAGCCGGCCGGCCGCGGTCCTCGGATCGGGCCCGGCATTGTGCACGCAATCCGACAGAAGCAGTACCCGTCCCTCGTCCGCAGGTACGTCCCGCAGCTGACCCCCCGCCACGTCGAGCGCGAAGCCGACGTTGGTCAGACCCTTGCTCGGGATCCGGAGCAGCAGGTCCACGAGCGCGGCAGGGGAGACCGGCTCCCCTAGGGCACTGAGAACGGCGGCTTCGGACCAGAAGGCCACCACGGCCAGATCGTCGTGTCCGAGTTCGCCGGCCACGGCACCGACCGCGGCCGCGGCGGTGCGGATGCGCTCGCCGCGCATGGAACCGGAGATGTCGACGACCAGCACCACTTTCCGGCGATCGCGGATCCGATCCCGCATCACCAGATCCGTGGACCGTGCGAACGGGTCCTCGGCAAGTATCTCGACGGTGCGGTCCAGGTCGAGTTCCTCGGCACCGTCCTGATACGGCAGCGTCCGGAGCCTGCCGAGGCCCCTCCGCGGCGCACGACGATGTCGTGGGCGCGGCACGGACAGCCGCGCAGCAATCTCGCGTGCCCGGCGTCGGACCTCGGCGTCCGCGACCGGACCGGAGGCATCGAGATCGGCCAGCGGCAATACCTCGGCCGGCTCGTCGGTCTGCCCGGGTCCCGCGCCGACTCCCGATCCGGGGGTACGTCCGGCTCGATGCGGGCCACCCACCATCACCAGACCCTGGTCGCCACCGCGGTGCTCGTACAGGGCCGGGTCGACCGACAGCTGCTTCGGTCTGCGCCGGAACGGCTTTCCCCGGCCGGTGGAGTGGCGCTGAGCACGACGGTGCACGGGGCCCTCGGCGGGGACGGACCTTCAACCGGGGGCGGCGGCAGCAGGACGGAGAAGGAAGTGGTCCTGCCAGATCTCCCGCAGGACCGCTTCGGGCGTGGTTTCGGAGACCTCGTCGACCGCGATCCGTCCGGACAGCGCCACCAGCAGCGCGTCGAGCACAGCGCCGGTGTACTCCGCCGGAAGATCCCGCGGTGGATCGGTCGAGTCCGGCAGATCGTCTGCAACCCCCCGCATGTCGAACAGTTGCATGGCGACCAGGGTCAGGTCGATCGCGCCGCGGACGCTGGACCCACCCCGCAGATCGGGGTGCTCTCGCGTGGCACGGGTGAGCGCTACCGCGTCGGCGACGAGCCGTGCCGACCCACATCCGGTTCGCCGGACGACGATCTCGTGTTCGGCCTGCGTGTCCTGATAACCCACCGACAGTCGGCAGAACCGGTCGTGCACGCTCATCGACAGTCGGACGGTGCCGATGTTGTCGAACGGGTTCATCGAGGCCACCACGCGGAACGCCGGATCGGCGACCACCGTGCCCACCCGCGGCACCGTGATCCGCCGTTCCGCCATCGCGGTCAGCAGGCTGTTGAGTGTGTCCTCGGGCGATCGGTTGAACTCCTCGAGGTAGAGCACTCCACCGTCGTGCATCGCCGCCACCAGCGGTCCGGGCACGAAGTTGTCCTCGTGGTAGCCCTCGGACAGCACCCGTGCCGGATCGTGATAGCCGACCAGGCGCGCCGGCGTCAGGTCGGCGTTCCCCTCGACGAACATCAGCGGACTGCCGAGCTCGGCGGTGATGGCCCCGAGCAGGGTGGACTTGCTGGTCCCCGGCGGACCCTCGAGGAGCACGTCGCGGCCTGCCCCGATCGCGGCGAGCAGAAGATCGGTTTCCCGGACGCGGCCCACCACCCGCTCCGCGACTCCTCGCCGGACCTCTGCCATCGATCGGATGGTGCGCTGCATGCTCACGTCCTCGTGTACCCCTGGATCTGTTCGTTTCGTCGAACAACTATGCATCGGCCGGGCACTCCGAACGGACCGTTTCGGGGATCCATGCGCAGAATCGCAGTTCCTACCGCCTAGTGTCGGTGCCATGACCGTCCGGAATCCCCTGGACCCGAGCGAGGTCGGGTCGGCACTCTCCGCGTTCGAACCCCGTTTCCTGCCCCTGGACGGCCGGCGTCACGCCGCGGTGGTCGTCGCCGTGCTCGACGACGGGCACGGCAACCCGGTCGTGCCGCTCACTCGCCGCCCCACGCGCCTGCGATCTCATCCCGGTCAGTTCGCATTGCCGGGCGGACGCCTCGACGACGGGGAGACCCCCGACGTGGCCGCGCTGCGCGAACTGCACGAGGAACTCGGACTGCGCGCTGATCCCGGCGGCATTCTCGGCCGTCTGGACGACTACATCACCCGCTCGGGCTACGTCATCTCGCCCTACGTCGTGTGGGTGGATGCGGCGATCGGCGATCTCGTCCCCAACCCGGACGAGGTTGCCGCCCTCTATGCCGTCACCGAGTCCGAACTCGACAGCGAGCCCCGGTTCGTCACCATCCCGGAGTCGGACAAGCCGGTGATCCAGTGGCCGTTCCGGGGTCATCTCGTCCACGCACCGACCGCGGCGGTGATGTACCAGTTCCGTGAAGTCGTGCTCCACCGCCGAAGCACCCGCATCGACGACCTGGAACAGCCCGTGTTCGCGTGGAGGTGAGCGGTCGCACGGGCAGCGGCGGCGTGGGGTGTGCAAGGCTGTCGGGACCGACTCCCCGAACGACAGGACGGATGATGAACGACGCGACGACGACCGGTGCGCCGGCTCGATCCGACCGCATCGTCACCGTCCCCAACGTGCTGAGTGTCGTCCGCCTGGCTGGAATCCCGATCTTCCTCTATCTGGTCCTCGTCCGGCATGCCGACGGGTGGGCGCTCGCGGTTCTGATGCTCAGCGGGATCACCGACTGGGCCGACGGCAAACTCGCACGGCTGCTCGATCAGGCGTCGCGACTCGGGGCGGTGCTCGATCCGCTCGTCGACCGCCTCTACATCGTCACGACTCTTCTCGCGCTGGTGGCCCGGGGCATCGTGCCGTGGTGGATCGCCGTTCTTCTGATCGGCCGGGAGATGGTGCTCGCCCCGACCCTGGCCGTCTATCGACGCCGCGGTCTGCCGCCACCGGAGGTGCTGTACCTGGGCAAGGGCGCCACGTTCCTGCTCATGTTCGCGTTGCCGCTCCTCTTGGCCGCGCAGGCGCTTCCCGCCGCCGGCGACGTCCTCGAACCCGCGGGGTGGGCCGCCCTCCTCTGGGGCACTGCCCTCTACGTGTGGACGGGCGCGCTCTACCTGCTGCAGGCGGTGCAGACGGCTCGAGCGGTGCCCGTGTCCGGAGGGCCTGCCACCGGATGAACCGCAACTGGGAGCAGATCCGCCGCAACCCCGTCCCGTCGCTGCTGAAAGCGCTGCTCGAGGACCATCTCGATCCCGGGTACGCCGGCGCGGCGCGCGACCGCGCCGCCGGCCATTCCCGCCCGACCCGCACCGGCATCGGGGTGTGGCTCGTCCTCGGTGGTCTGCTTGCCGGCCTCGTCCTCGGCGTGGCATACGCCCAGAACATCGAGCGCGAATCCGGGACGGAGCAGGCGCGCGACGACATCCTCGCCACCGTCCGCGCGACCGAGGACCGCAACGACGCACTCGCGGCCTCCCGCGACGACTTGTCGACCGAGGTGGAACAGCGCCGCATCGCGGTGCTCGCCGACGACGAACAAGGGAGGGCGGTGCTCGACCGGCTCGCCCGCGCAGAGGACGACGCAGCGTCGACGCCCGTGCACGGGCCGGGAATCACGGTCACCCTCGCCGATCCGGCGTCGCGTCCCGACCTGACGGACTCGGCGGAGAAGGACCGCGCCCGCAGCGCCTCGGTGATTCTCGACCGCGACCTGCAGTCGGTCGTCAACGCGCTCTGGCGCAGTGGCGCCGAGGCCGTCGCGATCAACGGGGTCCGGATCGGTCCGGGTGTCACCGTCCGTCAGGCCGGTGGAGCGATGCTCGTGGACAACAGGCCGGTCTTCTCGCCCTACACGGTCTCCGCCGTCGGGTCTCCTGCCGAGTTGCAGACCGGGTTCGTGGTCAGCGATGCCTACCTGCGCATGGCGGGGGTGCAGCAACTCTACGAGGTAGGTTTCACCATCGCGGACGCGGCAGACCTGGCGCTGCCGGCCGCCACGGTGCGCGATGTCGCAGCGGCACGGGAAACGGGAGAGCGGTGAGGACTGTGGTGACCAAACGCGGATATGCCCTCTACGCGGTGCTGGCCCTCGGTGTGGGCATCGTGGTGGGCGTGATGGTCAGTCCCCAGGTTCCGGACGTGGTCCAGCCCTACCTGCCCATCGCGGTCGTCGCGGCGCTCGACGCGGTCTTCGGCGGCCTGCGCGCCTACCTGGACGAGATCTTCGACGCCAAGGTGTTCGTCGTCTCCTTCGTCTTCAACGTGCTGGTCGCCGCACTGATCGTCTGGCTCGGTGACCAACTCGGGGTGGGCACCCAACTCTCCACGGCGATCGTCGTGGTTCTCGGTATCCGGATCTTCGGGAACGCATCCGCACTGCGCCGCAGGCTGTTCGGGGCGTAGCGGGATGGGCGAGGGCAAGCACGAACGACACGACACGGCCGAGACCGGCACAGCGCGCCGATCGCGGATCGTCTTCTCCGCCCTGGCGGCGCTGCTCATGGTTCTGCTCGGGGTGGGGATCGCCACCCAGGTCAGGAACACCGGTTCGGGGGATGCGCTCGACTCCGCCCGGCCCGCCGACTTGCTGGTGGTGCTCGACAACCTCAACCGGCGCGAGGCGGAGCTGCGCCAGGAGATCACCACCCTGGAGCAGACGCTGGCCAGTCTGGAACGCAACGGCTCCGAGGCCGCGCTCGCGGAGGCGCAGCAGCGCCTGTCGGCCCTGCAGATCCAGGTCGGCGCCGCCCCGGCCACCGGTCCGGGAGTGATCTTGACCATCGCCGACCCGCGGCGGGGGGTCGGTCCGGAGGTCCTTCTCGACACGATCCAGGAACTGCGCGCCGCGGGAGCGGAAGCGGTGCAGGTCGCCGGAACCGGCGACGCTGCCGTGCGTATCGGCGTGGACTCCTGGGTGGGCGGAACCGCAGGTGCGCTGGTCGTCGACGATCGACCGCTCGCAGCGCCCTACGTCGTCGCCGCGATCGGGGACGCGCCCACACTGGCGGCGGCGCTGAACATCCCCGGCGGTGTGGTCGACACGGTGGCCCGAGCCGGCGGGACGGTGCAGATCGAGCAGTCGCCGCAGGTCGAGGTGCCCGCCTTGCGGGAGATCGAGCCGCGACAATACTCTCAGCCCGGTAATTGAACCCGGCGTTCCACGCGAATGTCGCTGCCCGAAAGGACCTGTCGTGAGTGAGTTCCGAACACCCGCCGATCTGCGTTACACGGCGGAGCACGAGTGGGTTCGCCGAACCGGCGACGTGACCGCACGCCTCGGCATCACCGACTATGCCCAGTCGCAGCTCGGCGACGTCGTCTTCGTGCAGTTGCCCGAGACCGGTGCGGAGCTCACCGCGGGGGAGTCCTTCGGCGAGGTGGAATCGACCAAGAGCGTGTCCGACGTGTTCGCTCCGCTCACGGCGAAAGTCGTTGGGGTGAACTCGGATCTGGACGGCAATCCCGAGCTCGTCAACGGGGATCCGTACGAGGCCGGCTGGCTGGTGGACGTCGAGGTCGGCAGCAAGGACGAGCTCGACGCCGCTCTGGCGGACACGCTCGACGCCGACGGATACCGCGCAATCACGCAGAACTGACCCCGCGTCCGGCCGGGGCCGCGTCTGCCTGCACGAAGGACGTCGTGCAGGGTACGGTCATCGGTAGGCGTGTGCCGGGTCGGGGCGCGGGTCCGTACCGGAAGTGATCGTGGCTGAACGAAACTGCGGCCCCGGGGGAGCGATCCCGAAGGGCCGAACGGATAAGGAGATACGGTGAGCGAGAACGGCAACGCGGGCTACGAGGAAACCCCTGCGGAAACCACTTCGGTGTTTCGTGCCGACTTCCTGAACGAGCTCGATACCACCGGCACGGGCGCGGGAACGACCGAAGCGCCGGTCTCGGGGGTCGAGGGGCTTCCCACAGGATCGGCGCTGCTCGTCGTCAAGCGTGGCCCGAACGCCGGGTCGCGTTTCCTGCTCGATCAGCCGACGACGTCGGCCGGGCGTCACCCGGACAGTGACATCTTCCTCGACGACGTGACGGTGAGCCGTCGGCACGCCGAGTTCCGCCAGGACGAGGGCGAGTTCCAGGTCGTCGATGTGGGAAGCCTGAACGGAACCTACGTCAACCGCGAGCCGGTCGACTCGGCCGTTCTCGCGAACGGCGACGAGGTGCAGATCGGGAAGTTCCGGCTGGTGTTCCTCACCGGCCCGCGGGGTTCGCAGGGCACGGGTAGCTGATGACCGCTGCCCGCCAGCCGTCACCGGGGGGGATGTCGATCGGCTCCGTGCTCGATCGGCTCCGGCCCGAGTTTCCGGACGTGACGATCTCGAAGATCCGTTTCCTCGAATCCGAGGGACTGATCAGTCCGGAACGCACCCCGTCGGGTTATCGCCGTTTCTCGATCGCGGACTGTGAGCGTCTGCGGTACGTACTGACCGCGCAACGGGACCAGTACCTGCCGCTGAAGGTGATCAAGGAACAGCTCGAGGCGATCGACCGCGGTGTCGCGACGGTGGGCTCGGTGGAGGGTCGCCCGAAGCGGCCCCGGACCCTGGCCGTGGCGCCGGGGCAGGTGTCCCCGGAGGATCTGCGCACGGACCGGGAGGTGCGGATCAGCCGGGACGACCTGTGCGGGCGGGCGGGCATCGAGTCGTCCTTCCTGACGGAGCTGATCCGCGCCGGGCTCATCGTGCCCGGCGCGGCCGGCTTCTTCGACGAGGATGCGGTGCTGCTGGCGCGCACCGCCAAGGCCATGTCCGAGTTCGGCCTCGAGGTTCGGCACCTGCGTGCGTTCAAGCTCGCGGCCGACCGGGAGGCGGGCCTGGTGGCGCAGATCGCGGGTCCGGTGGCAAAGGGCCGGGACGTCGGTGCGCGTGCTCGGGCCGAGGAGATGGTACGGGAACTGGCCGCGCTGTCGTTGACGATGCACACATGCCTCGTCAAGGCCGCCGTCCGGGGCGCTCTGGATCGGTGAGCGGCGGGCGTCGACCTCGACGACGGCGCGTTTGGCACTAGAATTCAGGGGGATATCGGCGGACGGTTCGCCACCGTCGCACAGCAGGGATGGGAGGCGGCTCGATGAGCGAGATGCGAGTAGTGGGGATCCGGGTCGAGCAACCGCAGAATCAGCCTGTCCTGCTGCTGCGCGAGGTCGACGGAGATCGGTACCTGCCGATCTGGATCGGCCAGATGGAAGCCACGGCGATCGCACTGGAACAGCAGGGTGTCGAGCCGGTCCGGCCGTTGACGCACGACCTGATCAAGAATCTGGTCGATGCCTTCGGCCGTACCCTCGAAGAGGTCCGGATCGTGGATCTCAAGGAGGGGACGTTCTACGCCGATCTCGTCTTCGACGGCGGTCTGCGCGTGTCGTCCCGCCCCTCCGACGCGGTCGCTGTAGCCTTGCGCATCGGCGCGCCGGTCTTCGTGGAGGAACCGGTGCTGGCGGAAGCGGGCCTCGTCATGCCGGATGAGCGGGAGGACGAGGTCGAGAAGTTCAAGGAGTTTCTCGAATCCGTCTCCCCCGACGACTTCAAGGCGACGGACGGCTGATCGTCGAACGCCGCCGAGGTTCTGTCGCGACTTCCGGCCCCGACGGCCGGGACGCGCGCCGCGAGTGTGACGCGGAACCGGAAGGTCGTCGTCCGGTCGGCGTGTTGCTGCCCAACTTTTCGTACGGGGCGTACGCTGAGTGAATCGCTACGGATCGACTCGGTGGGTCACGCGAGCGCTCGACGACCGGATGGGGGTGGGGATCCGCCCGTCGTTCGTTCCAGGGCACGCCTGTGCACGCGAGAGGGAGTCACAACAGTGGGAGATCGGCCGCAGGGACAGCAGCTCAGCTTCGACGCCGTCGACCGCGATGCCCCGTCACGGGCAGCTCTCGATGCCGACGAGATGCAGCCGGGTCTGTTCCCGGACGATTCGGTGCCTGACGAGCTCGTCGGCTACCGCGTGCCCATCGCCTGTCAGATCGCCGGCATCACCTACCGCCAGCTCGACTACTGGGCGCGGACCAACCTGGTCGTTCCGTCCATCCGGGGCGCGGCCGGCTCGGGCAGCCAACGGCTCTACTCGTTCAAGGACATCCTCGTCCTGAAGATCGTCAAGCGTCTGCTCGACACGGGCATCTCGCTGCAGAACATCAGGGTGGCGGTCGACCACCTCCGCGAACGCGGAGTGCGGGACCTGGCGAAGATCACCCTGTTCTCCGACGGCACGACTGTGTACGAGTGCACCTCCCCGGAAGAGGTGGTCGATTTACTGCAGGGCGGGCAGGGAGTGTTCGGGATCGCGGTGAGCGGTGCCATGCGGGAGCTGACCGGCAGCATCGCCGACTTCCCGGCTGAGCGCGCGGACGGTGGCAACGTGGAACAGCGACCCGAGGACGAACTGGCCTCTCGCCGCCGCGAACGCGTCAATCGGCGGATCGGGTAGACGCTCGTCACAGGAAACGCCCGCGACCTCCGTGTTCCGCGGCCTCCCGGTGCCCTAGAATCGGGGGTACGTCGCCGCCGTGCGGGAGAGTTCCGGACCTGTTCCGGGCGCCGAAGGAGCAGCACCTCCCCGTCAATCTCTCAGGCATCGAGGACCGTACGGGCACCGACGTCTCTGGAAAGCGGTGGGAGCACCCACCCGCCCACGGGGAAAGGGCCGGTTCGTTCCGGTACCGAATCTCTCAGGCGCTCGCTCGACGAGCTCGCGACAGAGGGGGAGGACACGCACCGTGCGACCCTTGCCCGGATGCGGACCTCCGACCTCAGGGAGTCGCGATGACCGATGCTGCCACCCACACCTTCGCCGACCGCCACGTCGGCCCCGACGCGGCGGGACTGCGCCGCATTCTCGACGTCGTCGGCGTCGAATCCCTCGACGAACTGGCCGCGAAGGCGGTGCCCGCCGGGATCCTCGACGCGCGGACCGACGGGGTCGCGGACGGACTCGAGTCGCTCGACGCGCCGCTGTCGGAACACGAGGTGCTGAAGGCCCTGCAGGAACTCGCCGGGCAGAACACCGTCGCGACGTCGATGATCGGTCAGGGGTACTACGGCACGCTGACTCCGCCGGTCCTGCTGCGCAACATCATCGAGAATCCCGCCTGGTACACGGCATACACCCCGTACCAGCCGGAGATCAGCCAGGGGCGCCTCGAGGCCCTCCTCAACTTCCAGACCATGGTCTCGGACCTGACCGGCATGGAGGTCGCCAACTCGTCGATGCTGGACGAGGCGACCGCCGCCGCGGAGGCGATGACGCTGCTCGCGCGCGCCAACCGCAAGTGCCGGAGCACGCGGGTCGTCGTGGACACCGACGTGTTCGCCCAGACCGCGGCGGTCCTCGCGACCCGCGCGGAACCCCTGGGAATCGAGATCGTCACCGCGAATCTCGTCGACGACGGTCTGCCCGAGGGGGAGTTCTTCGGCGTGATCCTGCAGATCCCGGGTGCCTCCGGCCGGGTGTTCGACGCGGGTCCCCTCGTCGAGGCGGCGCACGAGCGTGGCGCCCTCGTGGCGGTGGGGGCGGACCTGCTGGCCCTGACGCTGCTCACCCCGCCCGGTGAACAGGGCGCGGACGTATGCTTCGGCACCACCCAGCGGTTCGGCGTGCCCATGGGATTCGGCGGGCCGCATGCCGGCTATCTCGCGGTGCACGCCGCCCATGCCCGCAACCTGCCTGGCCGGCTCGTCGGTGTCTCGGTCGACGCCGACGGTTCGCCGGCGTACCGGCTGGCGCTGCAGACGCGTGAGCAGCACATTCGCCGTGAGAAGGCGACCAGCAATATCTGCACCGCGCAGGTGCTTCTCGCGGTCCTCGCCGCGATGTACGCGTCGTACCACGGCGCCGAAGGCCTGGCCGGGATCGCGACCCGTGTGGCGGGCCAGGCCGCCCGGCTCGCCGCGTCGCTGCGAGCCGCCGACATCGACGTGGTGCACGACAGCTTCTTCGACACCGTTCTGGTCCGCGTTCCCGGCCGCGCCGACGCGGTGGTCGCGGCGGCGCTCGAGGCCGGCATCAACGTCCGGCGGGTCGACGACGACCAGGTGGGGGTCTCGTGCGACGAGGCGACCAGCGAGGCCGATGTGGCTGCAGTTGTTGCCGCGTTCGGGGCGGAGGACACCGCGGCGGAAGCCGCGCCCGCCCTTCCCCGGCACCTCGCGCGCACGAGCGCGTACCTGGAGCACGAGGCGTTCACCCGGTACCGTACCGAGACCGCGATGATGCGGTACCTGCGCCGCCTGTCGGACATGGACCTCGCGCTCGACCGCACCATGATCCCGCTGGGTTCGTGCACGATGAAACTCAATGCCGCCGCCGAGATGGAGGCGATCACCTGGCCCGGATTCTCGGCGCTGCATCCGTTCGCCCCCGCGGATCAGACCGCAGGCATCCGCCGGCTCATCGCGGACCTGGAAGGGTGGCTTGCCGCGGTGACCGGGTACGACGCGGTGAGCCTGCAGCCGAACGCCGGCAGCCAGGGCGAGTACGCCGGGCTTCTGGCCATCCGCCACTACCATCTGAGCCGGGGCGACGAGCACCGCGACACCTGCCTGATCCCGTCGAGCGCGCACGGCACCAACGCGGCCTCCGCGGTCATGGCCGGTATGCGCGTGGAGGTCGTCGCGTGCCGTTCGAACGGTGACGTGGACCTCGACGATCTGCGTGCGAAGATCGCCGATCACGCCGAACGTCTCGCCGCGATCATGATCACGTACCCGTCGACCCACGGCGTCTACGAACACGAGATCGCCGACATCTGCGGCGCCGTGCACGACGCCGGTGGTCAGGTGTACATCGACGGGGCCAACCTGAACGCTCTCGTCGGTCTGGCACGACCCGGCAAGTTCGGCGGCGACGTGAGTCATCTGAACCTGCACAAGACGTTCTGCATTCCGCACGGCGGGGGCGGTCCCGGGGTGGGGCCGATCGGCGTGCGCGCACACCTGGTGCCGTTCCTGCCCGGACACCCGGCGGAGCCGGGGCTCGGCGGGGGCGGACCGGTGTCGGCGGCGCCGTTCGGATCGGCGTCCATCCTCCCGATCACGTGGGCGTACATCAAGCTGATGGGGGCGCAGGGCCTGCGGCGGGCCTCGCTGACCGCGATCGCGTCGGCGAACTACATCGCGCGCCGGCTCGACGAGTACTTTCCCGTCCTGTACACGGGTGAGAACGGCATGGTGGCGCACGAGTGCATCCTCGATCTGCGGCCCCTGACGAAGGACACGGGCGTCACGGTGGACGACGTCGCCAAGCGTCTGGCGGATTACGGCTTCCACGCACCCACCATGAGCTTCCCCGTTGCGGGCACCCTCATGGTCGAACCCACCGAGAGCGAGGACCTGTCCGAGCTCGATGCGTTCATCGACGCGATGATCGCCATCCGCGGCGAGATCGACCGCGTCGGGGCAGGGGAGTGGCCGGTGGACGACAACCCGCTGCGCGGGGCGCCGCACACCGCCCAGTGCCTGGTGGGGGAATGGATCCACCCCTACAGCCGTGAGATCGCGGTGTATCCACTGGGGCAGACCCGCGCGAAGGTGTGGCCCGCGGTGCGACGCATCGACGGGGCGTACGGGGATCGGAACCTTGTGTGCTCGTGCCCGCCGTTGGAGGCGTACAGCAGCTGAGTGAGTTCTCGGGGGTGAGCCGCCGGAGCGGCTCACCCCGAGAATCAGACCAAAATATTCCGAGCCATACGGAACATATTAAATAACCGAACATCCCGGAACGGCAACCCTCCAACACCCGACCCCAAACTCGAGGACGGTCAGACGGTCCCTACGGTCAGTTCGAGAATCGCCACTTCCGGAGGGGTGGCGATGCGGACCGGCGGCCCCCAGGCACCGGTACCGCGGGAGGTGTAGACGAGCGTGTCTCCGAACCGGTCGAGACCCGTCACCGTCGGCTGCTGCAGGGGCACGACGTATCCGAGCGGCCACATCTGTCCGCCGTGCGTGTGCCCGGACAACTGCAGATCGATGCCGTGCTCGCGCGCCTCGAACACGTGGCGAGGCTGGTGGGCGGCCAGGAGAACGAAGCGTTCGGGATCGCGGTCCTGCAGTGCCGCGGTCAGGTCCGCGTCGTTCGGGGCCGGCGCAGAATAGTCGTGGATGCCGGCGAGATCGATCGCGTCGCCGCCGCGCTCGAGGGTCACTCGCTCGTTGCGGAGGGTGCGTACACCGAGGGTTTCCCAGAAATCCAGCCAGGACATCGCGTCGTCGGCGTAGTACTCGTGATTTCCGCTGACGCCGTAGACCCCGAGCGGGGCACGCAGGTCCGCGAGAGGCGCCAGGTCGGGTCCGACGAGGGCGATGGTGCCGTCGGTGAGGTCTCCGCCGAGCACGATCAGGTCCGGCCGCTGTGCGTTCACGAGGTCCACTGCGCGGCGGGTGAACTCGCGGCCGCGGGACGGGCCGACGTGCAGGTCGGTGACGAGGGCGACGCGCAGCCCGTCGAATCCGGCCGGGAGCCGGCGCAGCGGGATCCGGGTGTGCACGAGCCGGGGCCGAGCGGCCTCGACCGTGCCGTAGCCGACGGCGGCGACCGCTGCGACGGTCAGCGCGCCCGTCGCGACCTGCAGAGCGCGCCGCCGGGAAGAATCCGGCGGATGGGCGGCGTCTCGACGGAAGCGGCGTACCGCTCGCGCTGCGAGGGACACGATCCCGATCAGGAGCGTGCCGAGGACCAGGTACAGCACTACTGCGAGCCAGGTCCAGCCGAGGAATCCGAACGGGCGGGCCCAGCGCGGGTCGAGTGAGGTGCCGCTCTGCGCACCGATCAGCGCGACGACGAGGAGGACGCCGAGCGCGGTGTTCGCGGCGATCGCCGCGCGCCCGCGCAGACCGGGGGCACGGACGAGGCGGCGGTGGAGCCAGAAGGTGACGAGGGCGAGGAACGTCCCCGCGACGAGTAGCCGGATCACGGTGTCAGGACATCAGCTTTCGGAGGGCGGGGGCGAGTTCGGGCCCGTCGGTCGTGGTGACGGAGACGAGCGCGCCGCCGGTGCGGTCGGCGAGGGTCTGCAGGGTGTTGCGGTCGGTGTCGTCGCCGAGGGTCACGACGTCGATCCGGACGGGCCGGTCGGGGTCGCCGGCGGCGGTGACGAGGTCGAGGATGCGCTGGCGGGTGGTGTCGTCGTCGTTGGCACTGTCGGTGATCAGGAGGACGGAGTTGGGCTGCCCGGGCGTGAAGTTTCGGACGGCGTCGACGTAGGCGGCGGCCAGGGACCGGTAGACGGCGGAACCGTCGGTGGTACGGGTGCCGCTCAGGGCGGTGGTCAGAGCGGTGCGGTGGTCCGCGGTGAGTGCGCCGCGTGCCACCGTGGTGCGGTACGGGGTGGTGCCGTCGAGGTCGTCGGCGAAGACCCACAGGGCGAGGTTCGAGGCGTCCGGTGACCGGTCCACGTGCTGGTCCAGGGCGGCGGCGAGGTGGGCGAGACGGGTGTCGTCGCCTTCGACGGTTCCCATGGACGTGGAGGTGTCGAGAAGGATCGTGGTGGTGCGGGGTGCCACCGGTGCGCGCCGGTGGTCCAGGAGGATGTCGGCCACGGCCGGGTCGGCGCGGTTCAGGGTCTGTTCGATGCGGGGGAAGGGCACCGCGTCGCTACGGGGTGCGGGCTGACCGTCGACCCGGAAACCGGCGTCGGCCAGGGCGCGGGCGGCGGCGGGTTCGCGGAGATAGCCGGTCAGTTCGGCGGCGGCGCGCGAGAGCGTCTCGTCGACCCACGGGGCGTCGACCACGGCGGCGGGGAAGTCGGCGGTGGGAGTGGGACCGGTGGGGACGAATTCGGCGAGGCCGGCGGCGCCGCCGGACGTGACTGCTGTGTGCAGCTGTTGCTCGGTGATCGGTACGGCGTGCACCGTGCCGTCGGCGCCGGGCGCGTCGGCGAGGGTGTCCAGGGCTGCGGCGGTGGTCGGTCCGGCGCCGGCTCCGAGGGCGTCGGCGCCGAGCGCGAGGGTCCCGACCGCGGAGGTGGTTGCCGGGGAGGCGGCTTGTTCGGCGGTCAGGGGGCCGGGTCCGGCGTCGGTGACTGCGGCGGCGACGGCCTCGAGGGCGGGTGTGGTGGCGTCGGCGTCGGGGCCGGTGGGCAGGGCGAGACGGAGGCCGGTCCAGCCGTCGAGGCCCAGACCGGCGAGGATGCTGCCGTCGGACTGGAGGGAGGGCAGCTGACGCCATGCGGTGTTTGCGGCGTCGAGGGCACGCCCGAGTGCGGTGGGGACGGCCAGCACGATCGGGGAGGTGGCGAGGGAGCGGGACTGTCCGTCGAGGGCCTGTGCCGCGCGCGCGGTGGCGTCGCTGCTGAAGGGGACCCAGAGGGCGGGTGGGGGCCCGAGGGCGGGGTCCCAGCGGGGGTCGGCGGCTGAGGCGTCTGCGGCGGCGGTGAGGGCGGTGGTGGCCGGGGTGGTGGCGACGGCGGTGACGCGCACGTCGATGCAGTGGTCGCGGACGACCGGGCGGGTGTCGGTGACCCAGCGGGCGGCGAGGGCGGTCAGTGTGGGGGCGACGGCGGGATCCGCGGCGACGTCGAGAAGCGCGTCACCTTCGACGCAGGTCTGTGCGGCTTCGGTCGCCTGCTCGTCGATGCGTTCGCGCAGGCGGAACCAGCCGACGACGGCGAGGACGAGGACGAGTGCCACGGCGACGGCAACGATCGGGCCCTTGCTCACACCTCTGGCGCCGCCCGTTCCGCGATGTCGACCCACGTGTTTCCTGCCTGTCGTCGTGTCTGCCCGCCGTCGTTCCCGGAGTCTAGTGATCGGCTGTGAGACGCCACGGCCCCCGATCCACCGTGGATCGGGGGCCGTGGCTGGGGGTCAGGCTCGGCGGCCGTGGGCGGCCTTGAATTCGAGGCGGCGCCGGTGCAGGATCGGCTCGGTGTAGCCGCTGGGCTGGGTGGTGCCTTCGAGGATCAGTTCCTTGGCGGCCTGGAAGGCGATGCTGGAGTCGAAGTCCGGGGCCATCGGCAGGTAGGTCGGGTCGCCGGCGTTCTGCCGGTCGACGACCGGTGCCATGCGCTGCAGGGCGCCGACGACGTCGTCGGCGGTGACGATGCCGTGGTGGATCCAGTTGGCGAGCAGCTGGCTGGAGATGCGCAGGGTGGCGCGGTCCTCCATGAGGGCGATGTCGTGGATGTCGGGCACCTTCGAGCAGCCGACGCCCTGGGAGATCCACCGCACGACGTAGCCGAGGATGGACTGGCAGTTGTTGTCGAGCTCCTCACGCTTTTCCTCGTCGCTCCAGTCGGTGGACGGGGCGAGCGGGATGGTGAGGATGTCGTCGACGGTGGCGCGGCGCGTGCCCTTCAGCTCGTCCTGCACGGCGAACACGTCGACCTGGTGGTAGTGGGTGGCGTGCAGGGTGGCGCCGGTGGGCGAGGGCACCCAGGCGGTGTTGGCGCCGGCGCGGGGCTGGCCGATCTTCTGTTCGAGCATGTCGGCCATGAGGTCGGTCATCGCCCACATGCCCTTGCCGATCTGGGCCTTGCCCTGCAGCCCGCACGCGAGGCCGGTGTCGACGTTCCAGTCCTCGTAGGCCGAGATCCACTTCTGCTTCTTCATCTCGGCCTTGCGGACCATGGCGCCGGCCTCCATGGAGGTGTGGATCTCGTCGCCGGTGCGGTCGAGGAAGCCGGTGTTGATGAACACCACGCGTTCGCTGGCTTCCTTGATGCAGGCCTTCAGGTTGACGGTGGTGCGGCGTTCCTCGTCCATGATGCCGACCTTGAGGGTGTTGGCCGGCAGGCCCAGGACCTCTTCGACCCGGCCGAACAGTTCGGTGGTGAAGGCGACTTCTTCGGGGCCGTGCTGTTTGGGCTTGACGATGTAGATCGAGCCGGTGCGGGAGTTGATCAGCGGCCCGGTCGCGTTGCCGACGGACAGGCCGTGCACGGCGGCGAGGCTGGTGATCAGCGCGTCGAGGATGCCCTCGGGGACCTCGTTGCCCTCGGAGTCGAGCACGGCGGGGTTGGTCATGAGGTGACCGACGTTGCGGACGAACAGCAGCGATCGGCCGTGCAGGGTGAGGTCGGAGCCGTCGGGGGCGGTGTAGACGCGGTCGGCGTCGAGGGAGCGGGTGAAGGACTTGCCGCCCTTGGAGATCTCCTCGGCGAGGTCGCCGCGGTTGAGGCCGAGCCAGTTGCGGTAGCCGATGACCTTGTCCTCGGCGTCGACGGCGGCGACCGAGTCTTCGAAGTCCATGATGGTGGTGACCGCGGATTCGAGGACGACGTCCTTCACCCCGGCGGCGTCGGTGCTGCCGATCGGGGAATCCGGGTCGATCTGGATTTCGACGTGCAGGCCGTGGTTGCGCAGCAGCACCGCGGTGGGGGCGGTCTTGTCGCCGAGGTAGCCGGCGAACTTCTCCGGCTGGGCCAGGGTGGTGGTCGTGCCGTCGCCGAGTTCGATCTTCAGCTCGGCGCCGTCGACGAAGTACCGGGTGGAGTCGGTGTGCGAGCCGGTGGCGAGGGCGGCGGCGGTGTCGAGGAAGTCGCGGGCCCAGGCGATGACCTTGTCGCCGCGCACCTTGTTGTAGCCGGTGCCCTTCTCGGCGCCGCCTTCTTCGGAGATGGCGTCGGTGCCGTAGAGGGCGTCGTAGAGCGAGCCCCAGCGGGCGTTGGAGGCGTTGAGGGCGAAGCGGGCGTTGAGAACCGGCACCACCAGCTGCGGTCCGGCGGTGGTGGCGATCTCGGCGTCGACGCCTGCGGTGGTGACCTGGAAGTCGGCGGGCTCGGGGACGAGGTAGCCGATGTCCTGGAGGAACGCCTTGTAGGCCGCGGCGTCGTGCGCCTGGCCCTTGCGGTCGCGGTGCCAGGTGTCGATCTGTGCCTGCAGCTCGTCCCTCGTGGCGAGCAGGGCGCGGTTGCGGGGGGCGAGATCGTGGATCACCTTGTCCGCGCCGGCCCAGAACTCGGCCGCGTCCACCCCGGTGCCGGGGATCGCCTCGTCGACGACGAAGTCGTAGAGCACCTTGGCGACCTGGAGTCCACCGACTTGCACGCGTTCAGTCATTACCTGCCTCACTCTTTCCGGGACCTGTGCGCTCGCGTCGGCGGCGCCGACGGGCAGCACGACGAACAGCACTCACGTTACCCGCCGGTAGTTTCGGGCAGGCCGGTTCGACCCGCCGCCGGGGCGGTACATCGATTCAGCAGCTCCTCTCCAGGGCCGCGGCGCGATGGTGAGCGCCGACCGCTCGCGGGCGTACTGTGCGCGCCCGGAAGCGGTCTCGATCGTGATCGGCGAGTAGCCGCAATCGCTCAGATCATACGGGGTGGTCCGCGACCCCGGCCCGCCCGGGCGGGCCGGGCGGGCCGGGCGGCCGCGCAGTCACGCCGCCTGCCGGGCGTCGTCGAGCAGTCCGGTGAGGTTGGCGAGGGCGGGCCGGACGTGCGTGGCGAATCGTCTCGTCGCTTCCCGGACGAGGGGCCGGTCGGCGCGGTGCCGGAGTCCCCGGGACGTGTTGAGGCGGGAACGCTCGAGCCAGTCCGCCATGTCCGGTTCCTTCGACCATGCGTACTCGGCGTTCGTCTCGACGAGCGTTCCGCGGATCCAGTCGAGGGGGACGTCCGGTAGCCGGTTCGGTGGGCAGAGCCGGTTCTTCTCGGCCGGGTCCCGGCCGGTGGCCTCCACGAATCCGACGAGGGCGGCATTGAACGGGACGAGCCCCGTGCGGACGGGCTGCAACGTGATACGGCCCTCCTCGAAGATCGGGACGGCCGGTGCCGGGTTCAGGCCCGGGGCGGCGCAGTGGACGTGGAGGTGACCGGGCCCGGTACGGATCGTTCCGTGGTCGAGCACGATCGTGTCGTGTTCGATGCGTCGCACGTGCCCGAGCCGGACGACGTCCTCGATGCGGCGGAGCTGCTCGAGTTCGGCGGTGCTGACGGTCGGCCCCTTGTACATGGTGGGGAGGACGTGCTCGTCGACGCGCAGCAGCTGTTCGCTCGCCTCGAGCCGGGCGAACAGCTCGGCCGGCGTCCTCGCCCGGGCGGCGGCTTCCATCTGCCGGGCCAGTCCCTCGATCAAGTCGTCGACCAGTTCACCGCCCTGGGCGAACCGTCGGTTGCGCAGCCACGCCTCCCGGGGTTTGACCCACTGGATCGCGTCCGGGGGCAGGCCGAGCTGCAGCAGCCACAGGCACGCGTCCATCGCGGTCTTGCCCGCCCCGATGATCACGTACCGTTCGGGCGGTTCGGCCACGCGCGCAAGGGCGTCGACGGGGACGCAGCGGACGCCGGGGGCCACGTCGAACGGTGGTGTGAACGTGGCGGGTATCGCAGGCTCGAGGTAGGTGGCGTCGACGAGGGCGGTGCGGACCTCCACCTCGTACCGGTCGGTGGAGATCCGGGAGACGAAGCGATGGTCACCGACGTATTCGCTCATGGGGAAGTAGCGCACCGCTCCGGATGTCAGCAGATTGCTGCGCATGACACGGTCGAAGTATGCACAGATCTCCGGTGCGCTCGCCTGTTCGTACATGCCTCGGTTCGGGCCGGTGCGGTCGATGACGTCCGTCCCGAGCGGCAGCGAGTTCACGCCGTAGTACGCGGACGGCTGGTGCAGCCGCACGAACGGGTAGGCCTCGTTCCAGTGCCCGCCCGGGGCGTGACGCCGGTCCACCATGACGACGTCGGTGTCGGAATCGGTGATCAATGCGTCCGCGAACGCCATGCCGGCCGCGCCGCAGCCGATCACCAGATAGTCCGCTTCCAGCCTGTGCGTGGGCATAGTCCGTTCCTCTCCGGGCGGGTACGGTTCCGGGCTACCGTTCGGCCGCGGCGGGCCGGATGTTCTGGTTGACGTGGAAGACGTTGTCCGGGTCGTAGCGGCGCTTGATCCGGGTGAGCCGGTCGTAGTTGCCGCGGTAGGCGGACTCGACCCGGTCCTGGCCCTCGCTCATCAGGAAATTGACGTAGGCGCCGCCGGCGGAGGTCGGGTGCAGCTGTTCCCAGTAGTCGCGAGCCCACCGGGTGATGAGGCCGGCGTTGGCGGGGTCGGGGTCGACGCCGACGATGACCCCCGCCCATCCGCCGCCCCGGTACGCGAACGGGGTCGCGTCCTCGGGGACGCGGCTGGTGGCCCCGTCGATGGGATAGAGGTGCATGGTGGAGTGACCGGTCGGCAGCTGCGGCCCGTACCTGCAGTGCACGTCGATTGCGGCGTCGGTGATCTCGTCGAAGAAGTCCGCCCGCCAGTACCACTGCAGGCCGGGCGGGTAGAGGGCGTCGAACGCGCTCTGCAGGACGGTGAACGGCATGTCGTGCAGGCCGACCAGCAGCGGCGAGCCGTAGGTCCGGATGGGGTCGAGCACCTCGTCGGCCTTGGCGTGTGGTCCGGTGTAGCACCAGACGATGCCGCAGCACCTGCGGCCCCAGAGGTCCTCGGGGAACGGGGCGGCGGGTGGGACGGTGAGCAGCGCGATCCAGCCGCTGAGTTCCTCCGGGAGCGCCGGCAGCAGCTCCCGGTACCAGCGCATGACGTCGGCGGTGTCGGCGAGGTCGTAGAGCACCGGGCCGCCGACGATCATGCCGGCCTCCCCGATGTCGTGGCAGCGGAACGTGAAGGAGGTGACGACGCCGAAGTTCCCGCCGCCGCCGCGCAGCGCCCAGAACAGGTCGCTGTGCGAGCTCTCGTCGGCCGTCACGAGCGTGCCGTCGGCGAGGACCACGTCGGCGGACAGAAGGTTGTCGACGGTCAGCCCGAAGCGCCGGGAGAGGTAGCCGATGCCGCCACCGAGGGTCAGCCCGCCCACGCCCGTGGACGAGAGGAAGCCGGACGGGGTGGCCATGCCGAAGGCGACCGTGGCGTGGTCGACGTCGCCCCAGGTGCATCCGCCGTCGACGCGGACGGTGTGGTGTGCCGGATCGACTGTGGTGCTGCGCATCAGGGACAAGTCCACGACGAGCGCGTCGTCCCACACGCCGAGACCGCCGGCGTTGTGCCCGCCGCCGCGCACGGCCAGGGTGAGCGCGTGGGCGCGGCCGAAGCGGACGCAGGAAACGACGTCGGCGGCGTCCCGGCAGCGTGCGATCGCCGCGGGATGTTTGTCGATCATGCCGTTGTAGACGGCACGCGCCGTGTCGTAACGGGTGTCGCCGGGGGTGATCAGGTCGCCGCGCAGTGCCGCGGCCAGGTCGTCGTACGGCACCGCGCCGGCCGGCCGGGTCGAAATGGTGGTCACGAAAGCCCCTCTCGGGTCGGTCGCTCGCCGGTGCGGGCGTTGTACCGTCGACCCTAGGAAGAGGGCGTTCGCGCAGCGTTCGGGTGCGCGCCGCCGGTCACCGGGCCGGGGGAACGCCCGGGAGCGGCAGGTCGACGCCGTGTTCGGCGAGGTCCCGCGCGCAGCGCCGGAGCAGGGCGGCACTGCCGTGGGCGGCCGCGGTCCGGGCGGCGGCACGCAGTCGCACGATCGCGGCGACGTGGTCGTCGTGCGCGGCGCGCATCCGCATCACCTCGGGCAGCCACCACAGGTCGTCGCGGGCCTGTCCGGCGACTATCGCGGCATCGAGCGCGGCCCGGGCAGCGCCGGGTTCCCCTTCCCGCACCGACAGGTCGGCGAGCAGCGAGAGCCAATACGGCATCCGGGCGAACGAACCGGCCGAGCGGAGCGTGTCGATGCCGCGCCGCATCTGCACGAGGCCGGCCTCGCCGCCGCGGGACCACCCGCCGAGAATCAGCGCCCACTCGCTGTAGTAGGCGAATCCGTACCGGATGCACAGGTCGGTCAGTTCCGCGACGGCGGCGTCGAGGGCGGCGGGGTCTGTGCGCAGGTGGTGGGTGATGCCGCTGTAGGCCAGGGCGACGGCCAGGCTGTAAGGATGATCGATCGTTTGGGCCAGCCGGACAGCCTCGTTGCAGCAGCTCAGGGCGGCGTCGTTGTGGCCGAGCAGCCAGTGGGCGTGGGCCGCCCAGGCGCTGCCGTGCACGTCGGGCCGGGTGCCGACGGTCAACGAGGGAGCGCCCCGGGTCAGTGCGGCCGCACGGTCGAAGTGGTGGAGCGCCTCCTCGGGGCGGCCGAGCTCGACCGCGGACCCGGCGAATGCGAAGTGGGCCGACCCGCGCAGCGGGGAGCCGGGGTCGACGAGAGTCAGTGCGCGGGTCGCGACCTCGTGGGCGCCGGCGATGTTTCCCTGCACGAACCGCGACGACCAGAGGCCGACGAGGCCCGCCAGGAGGGAGTCCTTGCGGCCGAGGGACTCGGCCAGCCGGATCGAGCGCTCGAGGGTCTGCTGCAGTTCGGGGGAGGAGTAGCCGTATCGTGCGTTGAGCGGCGCCGCCATCTCTTCGCGGACGGCGAGTTCCTGTACGGCGGCGTCGCGCCCCTCGAGTTGGGTGCGAGCGATGGCGAGTGCCTTCTTGTGCAGTCGGATCGCCTCGGTGTGGGCGAAGGTGCTCGAGGCGACATCGGCCGCGCGACGGTAGTAGGTCACTGCCCGGTCCGGTCGTCCCCCGCGGGCGTACTGCTCGGCGAGTTGCGCCGAGACGCTGTCGTAGTCGTCGGCGTGCAGCAGTTCGAGGCTCTGCGCGAGACGGCGGTGCAGCAGCCAGCGCCTGGGCGGGCTGATCCGGGCGTAGGCGGCGTCGCGGAGCAGGTCGTGGGAGAAGTCGTAGCCGTCGCGGAACTGTCGCAGGATTCTGCGTTGCCACAGCTCGTCGACGGCGCGCACCACGGCGTCGGTGTCGAGGTCGCTGGCCTCGGTGAGCAGGTCGAGGGTGAAGTCGCGGCCTACCGCCGCGGCGAGTCCGGCGACGTCCCGTGCGGCGGGGCTCACCTGCCCGATCCGGTCGTGCAGCACGTCGGCCAGGCGGCCGGCGGGGGCGACGCCCGGTCCGCTGCGCATCGCTTCGATGATGTAGAGGGGGAAGCCACCGGTGGTCGCGTGCAGTAGTTCGGCGTCCTGCGGGTCGAGCGGGCGCCCCCCGAGCGTTTCGGCCAGGCGGGCGGTGCCGCAGGCCCCCAGGGGCTGCAGTGGCAGGTCGGCGAGCAGACCGGCGGTCCGCATCCGGTCTGCCCATTGCTCGAGGTCCCGGTTCTCGTCGGTGTCGTCGGTGCGGGCTGTCGCGGCCACCATCAGGGGCGCGTCGGGTGTCAGGGACAGGCAGAACGTCAGGAACGTCAGCGTCTCCGGGTCGCACCACTGGATGCTGTCGAGGGTCAGCAACACGGGGCGGCCGCCGCCGATCAGCGCCCGCGCCAGGCCTTCGAAGAACCGGAGGCGCTGCCAGGCGTCGACCATCGCTCGGACGCCGGCGCCGGGTTCCGGGCGGGCCGCGCCGGACGGTACGAGCCTGTCGACCTCGGCGCGCCAGATCGGGTCGAGCGCGGTGAGCGCGGGCTGCACCGCGGGGGTACGGAGCCAGTCCGCTACCGGGGCCAGGGCGAGCCGTCCGGACGTTCCGAAGCATTGGGTGCCGGCCACCACCGCCGCGGGTTGTGCGCGGGCGGTGGTGGCGATCTCGGCGACCAGGCGGGTCTTGCCGACGCCGGCGCCGCCGGTGACGAGGACGAGGGTGGGGTGCCCGGCGGCGGCCGTGCGCCACGTCTCGTGCAGCCGACGGAGTTCGCGTGTGCGTCCGACGAGTGTCGGGGCGGCGAGTCCGGGCCGCTCGGCCGCCGGTCCGGCGATGGGGCGGGCGGTCGCGGTGGGGTCCGCGGGGGCGAGCAGGCGGTCGGCGAGGGTGCGCGTCGCCGGGTCAGGTGCCAGCCCGAGTTCACGTTCGAGGACGGCGGCGCAGCGGTGATAGGTGCTCACTGCGCCGGCGCGGTCGCCGTGCTCGGCCTGCAGGGTCATCAGGGTGCGGTACCCGCTCTCTTCCAGGGGTCGGAGGGGGATCCGGCGGCGGACGGCGTCGATCGCCCCGGGGAGGTCGCCGGTGCGCGTCCGGAGCCGGCACAGCAGATCGCACAGGTCGACGCAGTGCCGTTCGAGATCCGATCGGGCCTCGAGGATCCAGTCGTCGTACATGCCGGGCAGCAGGGAGCCGCGGTATTCGGCGAGCGCGGTGGTGGCGTGCCGCAGCGCCGCCTCGTCGTCGCCGCTGGTCGCGGCCGCCCGGGCGGCCTGGTACTCGACGGTGAAGGTCCGTAGGTCCACCCGGCTGGTCTCGGTGTCGCGCCAGCACAGATCCCGGGAGGTCACCTCGACGGCCGGGTCGTCTTCGAGGGCGCGGCGCAGGTGGTGCAGTTCGCGGCGCAGGTTGGTCAGGGCCTGGGCGGTTGTCGAGTCGGGCCAGAACAGGGGGGCGATGAGCTGGCGGGGCTGTGCAACTCCGGCGTGGAGGGCGAGGAAGGCGACCAGGGTCGTGCCGCGAGGGGACCGCGTCACGACGGCGCCGGTCGTGTCGTCGGTGATCGACTGCTCACCCAGGACGGAGACGTACAGCATCAGCTCGTGGCCTCTCCAGACTTCAGCCTAGACCCGGGGAGGGATATCCCTCCCCGCGGGGGCCGCGCCGCGCGCCGGGGACGTCCCGGGGAGAGGGCAGGCGGCGGTGTCCGCTCAGCGGTGGGTGTGCTCCCGGCCGGCGTCGAGGAGTCGGCGGCACCGGTCGAGCAGCGCCGCGCGCAGTGGCGCGGAGCGGTCGGCCAGTTCCGTCTGTCCGCGGACGTACTCTGCCCGGCCGCGGGGTGTCTCGATCCGTATGGGCGGGTAGCCGTGGTCGCTCAGGTCGTAGGGGCTGGCCCGCATGTCGAGTTCCCGGGCGGCGTAGGCCAGTTCGAAGCAGTCGGCGGTCAGGTCCGAGTCGAGCAGCGGGGTGAGCTTGTAGCACCACTTGTACAGGTCCATGGCGGCGTGCAGGCACCCGGGTTGCTCCCGCCGGATCTGGTCGTCGCGGGTGAGGGGTTCGAGATTGAGGGGGCCGGCGGCGGGGGTGAAGAACCGGTACGCGTCGTAGTGCGTGCAGCGCAGCTGCAACGATTCGACGACGGCGTCGGTGCCGGTGTGTCCGAGCCGCAGCGGTACGGCGCTGTGGCGGAGGTCGGCGGGCTCGGTCCGGTACACCATGGCCCACTCGTGCAGGCCGAAGCAGCCGAGGTGCGCGGGACGGGAGGTCGTGGCCTCGAGCAGGTCGGTGACGTAGCGGATGGTGTCGCGCCGGCGGGCGAGGTGTTCGGGGTCGGCCGAGACCCCGGCGCCGGTGGTCCGGTAGCCCCGGAGGGAGGCGTACTCCGCGGATGCGGGGCCGGTGAGTGTCGTTCCGAAGCCGGGGTGCCAGCGCAGGAGCTGGGACGGCGTGTAGCTGTAGTAGGTGAACAGGAAGTCGATCACCGGGTGTGGTGTGCCGTGCGCGCGTTGGTCGAGGTAGGGGGCGAGCAGCGCCGTCAGCCGGTGGCGGTGCCGCTCCCGGCGGGGCAGCCAGTGCTCGGGTTCGAGGACGGTGGTCACCGCTGCCCCCCGGTATCGACTGCACCGACGGTGCAATGATTGTTGTGCCGCGTCGGGGTGTCGGGTGGGCGGAGGTTCACGGACGTGGTCCCGGGCCGGGGTCGGCCATCCGGTGGGTGGTGTCGCGCACGGTGCCGACGAACTGTTCGACGAGGTCTTCGAGCGCGACGATGCCGATCACGGTTCCGTGCTCGTCGACGACTCCGCCGAGGTGGGCGCTGGTGCGCCGCAGCAGCGACAGCGCGTCGTCGAGGGGGGCGTCGACCGGCACCGGCGGCAGGGGCCGGATCTCGGCGGTCGCGATGAGGGTGTCCGGCCCTGCCGATTCGTCGCGCACGAGGTCGAGGACGTCCTTCAGGTGCAGGTAGCCGGCCAGTTCCCCGTGTGCGGTCTCCGCCGGGTACCGGGAGTAGCCGGTCTCGGTGACGGCCTGCTCGACAGCTCCGAGTGTGGTGCCGGCCGGGCCGAGCGGGACCGTGCGGACCCCGGACAGGGGGATCGTGACGTCCGCGACGGTCCGTCCGCTGGTCTGGAGGGCCTGGGTCAGACGCCGGTGTTCCTCCTCGTCGAGCAGTCCTTCCGAGCGGGATTCGCCGATCATCTCGGACAGTTCGAGTTCGGTGACGGTGACGTCCAGTTCGTCCTTCGGTTCGACCCGCAGCAGGCGCAGGCTGAGGTTGGCGCACAGGTTGTAGAACGCGATCAGTGGCCGGGCCACCTTCATGAACAGCAGGTGGGTCGGTACGAGCAGCATCGCCGAGCGTTCCGGTCCGGCGATGGCGATGTTCTTCGGAACCATCTCGCCGAGCAGGATGTGCAGCACCACGACGATCGTGAGGGCGAGTGCGAAGCCGATCGGGTGCAGCAGGGAGTCCGGCACGCCGAGGGCGTGCATGGGTGTTTCGATCAGGTGGGCGATGGCCGGTTCGCCGACGCGGCCGAGCAGGATCGAGCAGATGGTGATGCCGAGCTGGGACCCGGCGAGCATCAGCGACAGGTGCTCCCCGGCGGCGATGACGGTGCGGGCGCGTTTCTTGCCCTGCCCGACGAGGGCTTCGAGTCGGTCGCGGCGCGCGGTGATGAGGGCGAACTCGGCACCGACGAAGAATGCGTTGCCGGCGAGGAGCAGCACGGTGAGCAGCACCGCGAGCCAGTCGTTCATCACCGGTCTCCGTTCTCGCGGCCGGGTGCGTGCTCGTCCTCACCGGCAGGCTCGGTGGGGACGAGCAGGACGCGGTCGATGCGGTGCCCGTCCATGTCGAGGACCCGGGCACGCCAGCGGTGGTCGGCGTCGCCGGGCCGGTGCGGCAGCAGCACCTCGTCGCCGGATTCGGGGATCTCCCCGAGTTCGGTGAGGAGCAGCCCGCCGAGCGTCTCGTATTCGCCGTCCGGTGCGTGGTATCCCGTCAGGTGGGCGACCTCGTCGATGCGCAGCAGGCCCGAGCAGGACCAGCCCTGCTCGACGCGCTGCGCTTCGGGCTCGGGTTCGTCGTGTTCGTCGCGGACGTCGCCGACGATCTCCTCGATCAGGTCCTCCATGGTGACGATGCCGGCGGTGCCGCCGTATTCGTCGACGACGAGCGCGACCTGCATGCCGTCGGAGCGGACCCGTTCCATGACCGCGTCCCCGTCGAGGGTGGACGGCACGACGGGGACCTGCCGGGCGAGAGTGTGCAGCTGGGTGTGGGCGCGGCGCCGCGCGGGCACGGTGAACGCGTGTTTGACGTGGACGACGCCGACGGTGGCGTCGAGATCGCCGTCGACGACCGGGAAGCGGGAGTAGCCGGTGCGCGACGAGGCGTCGATGAGGTCGAGGACGGTGTCGTGGACGTCGAGGGACTCGATGGTGACGCGGGGGGTCATGAGGTCTTCGGCGGTGCGTTCCCCGAAACGCAGCGAGCGTCCCACGAGCAGCGCCGTGCTCTCGTCGAGGGCGCCGCGTTCCGCCGAGGCGCGCACCAGTGATCCGAGTTCCTCCGGGGAGCGCGCCGAGCGCAGTTCCTCGGCCGGTTCGATACCCAGGCGCCGCACGATCCGGTTGGCGGCGCCGTTGAGTCCGCGGATCGCCCATTTGAACACGAGCGAGAACCCGGCCTGCAGGCCGGCGGTGGCGCGGGCGGTGGCCAGGGGCCGCGCGATGGCGAGGTTCTTCGGTACGAGTTCGCCGAAGACCATCGAGAACGAGGTGGCGATGATCAGGGCCATGGCCAGGGAGATGCCGGAGGCGAGGGCGGCGCCGAGCCCGGCGGCGCGCAGCAACGGGTCGAGGAACCGGGCGAGGACCGGTTCGGCGAGGTAGCCGGTGATCAGGGTGGTGATGGTGATGCCGAGTTGGGCGCCCGAGAGCTGGAAGGACAGGGTGCGGTGGGCGTGCTGAACCTGGCGTGCGCGCAGGTCGCCGTCGCGGGCGTGCGCGTCGACGGTGCTGCGTTCGAGGGCGGTGAGGGAGAATTCGGCCGCCACGAACACCGCGGTGCCGGCGGTCAGGGCGATGAACCCGAGCAGGCTGAGGACGGACAGCAGGACGGACATCAGCACCGCTCCCGGGCCGGCGGCAAGCTCCGCTCCGATGTCGTGAGGGTCCGGCCGGGTATGTCACCCGGCTCGCTAGGGGAACCCTCCGAACCGGCGGAGTCGGACTCCGCGTCGGCCGTGGCGGCCGGAGGCCGTGTCGAAATGATGGCGGCCGGAGGCCGTGTCGAAATGGTGGGTGCCGCGGGCACCGGATTCCTCTCGTCGGGCCCGAGGTGCGGGCGTTCACGGTGAGGCATCATTCTACGGACCGTGTCCGGCCTCGTGCGGTGCGGTCACCATCCGGTCGGCAGGGGGCGTCCCTCGGCGAATCCGGCGGCCGACTGGACCCCGAGCACGGCGTGCGCGTGCAGGTCCTCGAGGGTGCGGGCACCGGCGTACGTGCAGGTGCTGCGCACCCCGGAGCAGATGTGGTCGATCAGGTCCTCGACGCCGGGCCGTTGGGGGTCGATGCGGATGCGGGAGGTGGAGATCCCTTCCTCGAAAAGGGCTTTGCGGGCGCGGTCGAAGGAGGAGTCGTCGACGGTGCGGGCGGCGACCGCACGCTTGGAGGCCATGCCGAAGCTTTCCTTGTAGGGGTGGCCGGTCTCGTCGTAGCGCAGTTCGCCGGGCGATTCGTAGGTGCCGGCGAACCAGGACCCGATCATGACGTTGGCGGCGCCGGCGGCGACGGCGAGTGCGACGTCGCGGGGGTGCCGCACCCCGCCGTCGGCCCAGACGTGCGCCCCGAGGTCCCGGGCGGTGCGGGCGCATTCGGCGACGGCGGAGAACTGGGGTCGTCCGACACCGGTCATCATGCGGGTGGTGCACATGGCGCCGGGGCCGACGCCGACCTTGACGATGTCCGCGCCGGCGTCGAGCAGTTCGCGGGTGCCGGCGGCGGAGACGACGTTGCCGGCGACGAGGGGGACGGGCAGGTCCAGCGCCTTGATCCGTTTCAGGGCGTCGAGCATCTTCTCCTGGTGGCCGTGCGCGGTGTCGAGGACGAGCAGGTCGACGCCGGCGTCGACGAGCCCCGCGGCCTTGGCGGCGACGTCGCCGTTGACACCGACGGCGGCGCCGATGCGCAGGGCCCCGTCGGCGTCCACTGCCGGGGTGTAGATGCCGGCGCGGACGGCGCCGGTGCGGGTCAGGACCCCGGCGAGGGTGCCGTCGTCGTGGGTGAGCACGACCAGCGGGTCGTGTTTGGCTTCGAGCAGTGCGAACGCTTCCCGCGGCGACGAGCCGACGGAGGCGGTGGCGAAGTCGCGGATGGCGACCGCGCGCAGCCGCGCGAACCGGTCGACCTCGCGGCAGGAGCCGTCGGTGACGACACCGACGGGGCGGCGGTGGTCGTCGACGACGACGACGGCGCCGTGGGCGCGTTTGGGCAGGAGGGCGAGGGCATCGGAGACGGAGTCCTCGGGACCGAGGGTGACGGGGGTGTCGGCGACGAGGTGGCGGCTCTTGACGAACGCGACGGTCTCGGCGACGGTGCCGGCCGGCAGGTCCTGGGGGAGCACGACGAGTCCGCCGCGACGGGCGACGGTCTCGGCCATGCGGCGGCCGGACACGGCGGTCATGTTGGCGACCACGATGGGGATGGTGGTGCCGGAACCGTCGACGGTGGACAGGTCCACGTCGAACCGGGACGCGACGGCGGACCGGTTCGGGACGAGGAACACGTCGTCGTAGGTCAGGTCGTACGGGGGCTGGTGGCCGTCGAGGAAGCGCACCTGGCGAATGCTACGCGCCGGTGGCGTCGGGCGCGGTGAGCCGGGCCTGGCTGCGCGAGAGCGCCACCGTGGCGATCA
Source organism: Rhodococcus sp. DMF-1 (assembly GCF_021441945.1). NCBI lineage: Bacteria > Bacillati > Actinomycetota > Actinomycetes > Mycobacteriales > Nocardiaceae > Rhodococcus > Rhodococcus sp. DMF-1. The sequence continues at coordinate 1,753,629 of NZ_CP090442.1, read as the reverse complement.
GCATCACCGCGACCGAGGCGACGACCAGGGCGAGTCCCGGGCCGTCGACCCGGAGCCGTTCGTCGAGGACGGTCATGCCGAGGAAGACGGCGGCGAGGGGTTCGCCGATGGTGATCGCCGGCAGGGACGCGGCGAGCGGGCCGGCCTGGAAGGCGCGTTGCTGGAGGTAGACGCCGAGCAGGCCGGCGGTGAGCAGGGCCCAGGTCTGCCAGGCGCCGACCACGGGACGCAGGCCGTGTTCGAACAGGTCGGTGACGTACTTGGTGAACGCCACCGCCACGCCGTAGAGCAGGCCGCTGGCCGCGCCGAGTGCCATCGCCCGCGTGCCGGGGTCGTGGCCGAGCAGCCCGATCGCGGTGGCGGCGGACACGGCGGTGCACACCGCGCCGAGCGGGAGGACCCACTCGTGCCAGGGGGCGTCGATCTCACCGGCGGTGGGGTCGCCGACGACGAGGAACACCACGAGCGCCGCGCACAGGGCCGCCGCGGTCAGCCAGGTGGGACGGGTGATGCGGGAGCCGGAGAACGCGGCGGACAGGGGCAGGGCGAACAGCAGCGACGACACCAGCAGTGGCTGGACCACCAGGACCGGCCCGAGGGCGAGGGCGGCGACCTGCAGCAGGTAGCCGCCGCCGTCGCCGACTACCCCGGCCCACCAGCGGGGACTGCGGATCAGGGCGGCGACGAGGGACTCGCCGGCGGGGACGGCTTCGGCGGAGCGTTGCTGGGCGACGCTGGCCGCCGCGAACAGGAGCGCGGCGGCCAGCGCGCACACGACGGACGCCGTGACGGTGCCGCTCATGGGCACAAACTATGCCCTACCGGGGTGCCGGTGCGGGCGTGGTCAGGCGCGGACCTCGGTGCGGTCCCCGCTCCAGAGGGTGTGGAACTTGCCGTCGGCGTCGATGCGCTCGTAGGTGTGGGCGCCGAAGAAGTCGCGCTGGCCCTGGGTGAGGGCGGCGGGCAGGCGGTCGGCGCGCAGACCGTCGTAGTACGACAGCGAGGAGGCGAACGCGGGGACGGGGATGCCGAGCATGGTGGCGGTGGCGACGACGCGGCGCCAGCTGTCGATGCCGGCCTCGATGGCCTCGCGGAAGTAGGGGGCGAGGATCAGGCTGGGCAGCTGCGGGTCGGCGTCGTAGGCCTCCTTGATGCGGTTGAGGAACTGGGCGCGGATGATGCAGCCGCCGCGCCAGATGGTGGCCAGGGCGGCGCGGTCGACGTTCCAGCCGTGTTCGGCGCTGCCGGCGGCGATCTGGTCGAAGCCCTGCGCGTAGGCGACGATCTTCGACGCGTAGAGGGCGCGGCGGATGTCCTCGGTGAACTGGGCGGCGTCGGTAGGCTTGTCGCCGAGGGCGCCGGAGGCCAGGCCGCGGGCGGCGGCGCGCTGGGTGCGGGAGCCGGACAGGGCGCGGGCGAACACGGCCTCGGCGATGCCGGTGACCGGGACGCCGAGGTCGAGGGCGGACTTGACGGTCCAGCGGCCGGTGCCCTTCTGCTCGGCGGCGTCGACGATGACGTCGACGAGGGGTTTGCCGGTGCTCGCGTCGGTCTGGCGCAGGACGTCGGCGGTGATCTCGATCAGGTAGGACTCGAGGGTGCCGGTGTTCCATTCGGAGAACACGTCGGCGATCTGCGGGGCGTCGTGGCCGAGCGCGTCGCGCAGCAGGTGGTATGCCTCACCGATGAGCTGCATGTCAGCGTACTCGATGCCGTTGTGCACCATCTTCACGAAGTGGCCGGAACCGTCGGGGCCGATGTGGGTGCAGCACGGGGTGCCGTCGACGTGGGCGGAGATGGACTCGAGGAGCGGGCCGAGGGCCTCGTAGGACTCGGCGGGGCCGCCGGGCATGATCGACGGGCCGTTGAGGGCGCCTTCTTCGCCGCCGGAGATGCCGGCGCCGACGAAGTGCAGGCCGCGGGCGCGCAGTGCGGCTTCGCGGCGGATGGTGTCGGTGTAGAGGGCGTTGCCGCCGTCGATGATGATGTCGCCGGGTTCCATCGCGTTGGCGAGTTCGTCGATGACCGCGTCGGTGGCGTCGCCGGCCTTGACCATGACGAGCACCCGGCGCGGCTTCTGCAGGGCGGCGACGAACTCGTCGATGGTTTCGGTGCGTACGAAGTCCCCGTCGTCGCCGTGGGCTTCGAGCAGGGCGTCGGTCTTGGCGACGCTGCGGTTGTGCAGCGCGACGGTGTGGCCGTGGCGGGCGAAGTTGCGGGCGATGTTCGACCCCATGACGGCCAGGCCGGTCACGCCGATCTGGGCGCGGGGATTCTCGGTGCGTTCGACGGTCATGGGTACAGCTTCCCCCGAACCCGGACGGGATCGAAATCGGGGGCGTGCTACCGGTGCGGACGGCGGGGGGTCACCAGGCGCGCAGCAGGCGGCTCAGTTCGGTCAGCCACGGCACGGCGACCGCGATGGTGGGCACGACGAGGATGGCGGCGGCCGCGGTGTAGGCGGTCACGGCGGTGCGCAGGTCCGGGCCGGGTTCGGCGAGGCGCTTGACGCGCAGCACGGTGGAGGGGCCGCCGACGGCGAGGGCGCCCTGGGGGGTGCGGGCGCCGGCGCAGGCGACCAGGGCCCGGGCCAGCGGGGTGGGGCCGGTGACGCGCACGGCGGAGTCGTCGGCGAGCATCTCGACGAGCAGCTGCACCGAGCCGAGCGCGGACCGGGACCGTACCCACCGCGGGAAGGCCTCGTAGACGGCGGTGAACGCCTCGAGGACGAGGTCGTGCCGGGCCCGCAGGTGGGAGTGCTCGTGGCGGAGGATGGCGCGGATCTCGTCGTCGGCGAGGTGGTCGAGGGTGCCTTCGCTGAGCACGACCCGGTGCCGCAGGCCCGGCAGGCAGTAGGCGACGGGTTCGGCGGTGTCGAGGACGCGCACGTGGGACAGCTGCCGCACCGAGGCGCCGCTGTCGCGCCGGTCGAGCAGATCGACGAGCATGCGGTGCCGGGCCCGGCGGCGGCGGGTGCGGACACCGACGCGCAGAATCGAGTACATCAGCCGTGCACCGATGAGCAGGGTGAGGGCGAAGACCACGACGTAGGTCAGCCACAGGGGCAGGCCGAGCGCGTCGATCTCCTGGAGTGGGGCGGTGGTGGGGCGGCCGTCCTCACCGGGGACGAGCAGCAGCGATGCGATGGCCAGGCCGGAACTGAACGCGGACAGCACGGCCGCGAGCGCCACCGCCTGCCACAGCACGAGGGCGGGGCGGGGGTTGCGGTACGGCCAGGTGGCGCGGCTGAGCAGGGCCGGGACCGGCCCGGCCAGCAGCAGCGCGAGGATGCCGAAGACCAGCGCGGTGGTCGCGTTCATGGCACCGAGTGTGCCAGTCAGCTCGCCCGACCGGTACCCGGGTCGGCGACGGTGGGACGGGTGGGCCCGTCCTGCTGGGCCTCGAGCGCGGCGAGGGCCTCGCGCAGCGCGGCGGCCTCGTCGGGGTTGACACGCCCGATGAAGTGGACGAGGGCGGCGACCCGGCCGGCGGACTCGTCGGCCTGGTCGAGGGCGTCGACCATGAGGCTGGCGACGAGTTCTTCGCGGCCGTGCACCGGGACGTACCGGTGGGCGCGGTCGTCGCGCTGCTGGATGACGAGGTTCTTCTTCGCGAGGCGCTGGAGAACGGTCATGACGGTGGTGTACGCGAGGGAGCGCCGGGCGGCGAGGGCCTCGTGGACCTGCCGGACGGTCTGCGGTTCGGTGGAGGACCACAGGTGGTCCATCACTGCGCGTTCGAGTTCTCCGAGTGCTGCCATGACACGAGTTTACCGGGTCTCCGACGAGCGTGTCGTACTACCCGAAGTAGTACGTGTTCTCGTCCGCGGTCCGCCCGCCGTGCCGAACACGTGCCGGGTGCCGATCGGCACGACCAGCGGCCGGTCCGAGACCGGGTCGTCGATCACCGCCGCGTCGAGCGCGAACACCTCCCGCAGCAGCTCCTCGGTGATCACCTGCGCCGGCGGGCCCGCGCGCACGATCCGGCCCTCCTTCATCACCACCAGGTGGTCGCTGTAGCGGATCGCGAGATTCAGATCGTGCAGCACCATCACCACGGTGCGGCCGAGTTCCGCGTGCAGGCGGTCGACGAGGTCGAGGACCTCCACCGAGTGCGCCAGATCGAGATAGGTGGTCGGCTCGTCGAGCAGCAGCACGTCGGTGCCCTGCGCCAGCGCCATCGAGATCCATGCCCGCTGACGCTGTCCGCCGGAGAGCTGGTCGACCGGGCGGTCGGCGAGCTCGGTGATGCCGGTCCGGTCCAGTGCGACGGCGACCTCACCCTCGTCGTCGGCGGACCACTGCCGCAGCCACGACTGGTGCGGATGCCGCCCCCGGGCGACGAGGTCGGCGACGGTCAGGCCCTCCGGCGCCACCGGCGCCTGCGGCAACATCCCCAGCACCCGCGCGACGTCGCGGGTGCGCATCGAGGAGATCGCGTGCCCGTCGAGCAGCACGCTGCCGCGACGCGGGCGCAGCAACCGGGCCAGCGCCCGCAGCAGGGTGGACTTGCCGCACCCGTTGGGCCCGATCACGGTGGTGATCACCCCGGGGGGCACGGTCAGGTCCAGGCCGTCGACGATGAGCCGGTCGCCGTAGCCGAGCGCGAGGTCCCGCGCGACGAGCCGCGGCGGCGGGGCGGCGCTGTCCACGGCCTCGGATGGGGGCGCGGCGGTGGGCGCGGCGACGTCGTCGGTGCGGGGGATTCTGGTCACAGCGACACCTTCCGGTTCGAGCGCACGAGCAGATACAGCAGGAACGGACCGCCGAGGGCGGAGGTGACCAGGCCGACGGGCAGCGCGACGGGCAGCACCGTGCGGGCGAGGATGTCGGCGCCGGTGACCAGGGCCGCTCCGGTCAGGGCGGAGGCGATCAACGGCGGACCGGGGGAGCGCACGAGGCGCAGCGCGATCTGCGGGGCCGCGAGCGCGACGAACCCGATCGGCCCGGCCGCCGCGGTGGCGACACCGACCAGGGCGCAGGCGGACAGCAGCAACACCGCCCGCTGGGTCTGCAACCGCACGCCGAGCGACCGGGCCGTCTCGTCCCCGAGCCGCAGGGCACCCATCGTGAAGGCGGCGGTGGCGAGCCAACCGGTCAGGACGGCCAGCGCCACCGCCGTCGGCACGACCTGCGACCATCCGGCGCCGTTGAGCGACCCGGTGAGCCACACCTGCGCCTGGGACACGTCGTTGATGTCGGCCGAGACCAGCATCCAGTTCGTCAGCGCCACGAACAGCGCGTTGGCGCCGATCCCGATCAGCACCAGTCGGAAGCCTTCCACCCCGCCACGCCAGGCCAGGACGTACACCGCCGCGGCGGTGCACAGGGCCCCGCACAGCGCCGCGAGGGGCAACCCGAGCGCGCCGAGCACCCCGGCGAGCGTCCCGGAACCGGCGGCGACGATGAGCGCGACCGCGGCCGCGCTCGCACCGGCGGTGACGCCGAGGATGTCCGGGCTGGCCAGCGGATTGCGGGACACCGTCTGGGTCAGGGCGCCGGCGACGGCGAGCGCCGCGCCGACGAGCACCGCCGCGAGGCCCCGCGGCAGGCGCAGCTCCAGGACGATGAACCGGTCGAGTTGCTCCCCACCGCCGGCGAGCACCGAGACCACCTGCGGCACCGACAGCGGATAGTCGCCGCGGCCGAGCCCGACGCACAGCAGCAGGAACGTGGCCGCCACCAGAGCCAGGCACAGGAACACCGCGCGCGGTCGCCACACGAGCGAGAGCGTGCCGATCCGCAGTGCCGGCCGGGACGGGACCGTCGCCCGGGTCGGGCCGGTGCGTGCCGGCGCGGTGGCGGTCACAGGGCCACCAGCCGGCGCCGGCGCACGAGGGCGATGAAAAACGGTGCGCCCATCAGGGCGAGGACGATGCCGACCTGCAGCTCCCCGGGGCGGACCACGATCCGGCCGACGACGTCCGCCAGGACGAGCATCACCCCGCCGAGCAGCCCGGCGTAGGGGAGCAGCCAGCGGTAGTCCGGTCCGGTGATCGCCCGGGCGACGTGCGGGACCACGAGCCCGACGAAGGCGATCGGTCCGCAGGCCGCGGTCGCGGCGCCGGTGAGAAGGGTGATGGCGACGATGCCGACGGTGCGGGCGGCGACGACGTTCGTGCCCAGGGACCGGGCGACGTCCTCGCCGAGGCCGAGCACATTGAGGCCGGGTGTGTTCACCACGGCCAGCAGCAGTCCGGCCGCGAGGAACGGCAGCACCTGCCACAACACCTCGAGGTCGCGGCCGGCGACCGAGCCGACGATCCAGAACCGGTATCCGTCGAGCGTGGTCTGGTCGAGCAGCACCACCGCATGCGTCATCGCCTGCAGGAAGAACGCCACGGCCGCGCCGGCCAGGGCCAGGGTCAACGGTCCGGCGCGGCCGCCTCCGAGGGAGGACAACCCGAAGACCACGACACTGGCGGTGAGCGACCCGGCGAAGGCGAACCACAGGTACTGCCCGGGGGTGGCCATCCCGAGCAGGTAGATCGAGAGCACCACGAAGAAGGCTGCTCCGGCGTTGAGTCCGAGCAGGCCCGCGTCGGCCAGGGGGTTGCGGGTGTGACCCTGGATGAGGGCGCCGGCGACGCCGAGAGCGATGCCCACCACGAGTCCGAGCACGGTGCGCGGGATCCGCAGGGTGTGCACGATGACGTCGGTGTCGGAGCCGTCGTCGGTGGTGAGAGCGTGGACGACCTCGGCGATGGTCATCGGCCGGGCGCCGACGGCGATCCCGGCGAGCAGCACCACCGTCAGTATCGCGGCGATGGCCAGCAGACCGAGCAGGCGGCGACGGCGGACGGCGCCGACGCTCGTGTCGGCGGCGAGGGGGACGAATCCGTCGGCGGCCGCGACGCGCTCGGTGACGACCTCGGTGCCGCGGCGCAGGAGGGCGCGCCGCGCGCCGACCGGCCCGCCGTGGCCGCGGTCGCGGGTGACCAGTCCGGTCCACTGTTTGCCGAGGCTGCGTCCGGTGGTGCCTTCGCGGTGCCCGCGGTTGTACCACCACAGGCCGACGGTGACGGCGAGGGCCGTTCCACCGAAGACGACACGGTCGGTCTGTCCGCCGCCGTGGGCGTCGGACAGGGCGCGTACGAGCAGCACACCGACGACGGCGGGCACGGCGAGCAGACCCAGGTCGCCGGCTTCGGCGGCGAGACGGCGGGGGAGGGAGGGGGCGTCCGCGACGGGCGGCGGCGTCTCCGGGGGGCGGAGGGTGGTCACAGGCGGTGGGCTCCTCGGGGACGCGTACTCGGCCGAACGAAGGTTAGGTTACCGAAGCCTATCTTCCAGGCTTGCATCCCCCACGACGTAATGGCATGGTTAGGCTTACCTAATTGTGACGATCCGCCGATCGGGAGGTGTGGATGACAACCCTGCTGCCACCGAGATCCACCGCGGTGCAGATCCCCGCGTTCGAGGACACCGACGCCCGCCTGAGGCTGCTGATGCCGCACGCTCCCCGCGTCTACGCCGTCGCCCGCATCGACGACGAACCCCGCCGACGCTGGTGGCGGCTCGCCGACGCCGACCGGGACCGGCGGATCGCGCTGTTGTACGCCCGCGCGCTCGAGGACGTCGCGGACCCGCGGATCGCCGTCGACCAGGTGGCGGCCGCCCTCGTCCACGTCGTCGCGGGCCGGGTCCTCGCCCCCTATCTGCTCGAGGCGCGCTGCTGGGATCCCGGGCTCGAGAACCTGTGGATCCACCAGGACAGCGACGGCGGCATCGACTGGGCCGCGGTCGCGGACGACACCCTGCGTGTACTACCCGACGATCCCGCCGTCGCCGACGACGCGGTCGTCGTGCTGCCGTGCGAGGAGGCGCTCGCCCGGTGGACCGCCCACCGTGCCACCACGGCGCTGCGTGCCGTCCACGCGTCGCTGGCGCAGTGCGCCCCCGCCGAGCAACTGCGCCTGTGGTCCCTGCTCGGCCGCACCGTCGTGGCGGGCGCGGCGCAGCTCCCCGCCCTGGCCGGCACCTCCCGCACCGTCGCGGCGCGCCGCGGCCAGGTTCTGCTGGATGCGTTCCTGACGCTGGGGGTGCCGGTCCGCGGACTTGCTAAATTAGGTAAGGCTTACCTATAGTTACGAGGCGTTGCTACTGCCGGACCGCGCCGGAGTCCTGAGGGCTGCAGAGACCCCCGGTCCTTCCCACGGCGGGCCTCGCGTGCACCACGCGAGGCCCGCCGGCTCGTCCCGGCACTGCGTGCCGCCCGCGATGTCCTAGCATCCCTTCCAGACCCGGCGACCGGCGCCGGGCCCGCGCCAGGGAGCTGGCACGACCCGGACGGAGTGACACATGACCGATCTGCCCACCCAGGAACAACTCTCCGACCCCGCGGCCGTCACCGCCCAGCACAACGACGGCTTCGGGTCCGTCCTCGGCCTCGAGTTCACCGAACTGAGCCCCGACCGGGTCCGCGCCCACTGGACCGTCACCCCGAACCAGCACCAGCCGTTCGGCATCGTCCACGGCGGCGTCTACTGCGCCGTCGTCGAATCCGTCGCCAGCTTCGCCGGCAGCATCTGGCTCGGCGACCGCGGCAAGGTGGTCGGCGTCAACAACAACACCGACTTCATCCGCGCCACCCGCGACGGGGTGCTCACCGCCACCGCCACCCCCATCCAGCGCGGACGCAGCCAGCAGCTGTGGCAGGTCGCGATCACCGACGAGCAGCACCGCACCGTCGCCCACGGGCAGGTGCGCCTGGCCAACATCCTCGATCCCGACGCCCTGGGCAACTGACCGGCGCCGCGGGCCTCGAGCCCCCGGCGCCCGCCGCTCAGCCCGCGGCGCGTCGCCCGGCGCTGCCGCGCTCGGCCTCCTCGGTACGCCGCTGCAGCCGGTCGATCGCGTTGCGGGCAAACACCTGCTGCTCCGTCGAGGCCATCTCGTTGCGGCCCCGGGTCAGGAACGTCGTCGCCCACGACAGCAGGGTCGACAGCTTGCTCGAGAAGCCCACCAGGTACAGCAGGTGGATCCCCAGCCAGGCCACCCAGCCGACGAACCCGCTGATCTCGAGCTTGCCGACCTTCGCGACCGCGCTGAACCGGCTGATCGTGGCCATCGACCCCTTGTCGAAATACTTGAATGGCTTGCGTTCGGCCGGATCGTGACCGGACAGGCCCGCCACGATCTGCCGCGCCGCGTACTTGCCGCCCTGCATCGCCACCTGCGCCAGGCCCGGCAGCTTGTCCAACGACATCATGTCGCCGATGACGAACACATTCGGATGACCGGGCAGCGACAGGTCCGGATTCACCAGGACCCGGCCCGCCCGGTCGATCTCGGCGCCGGACTGCTCCGCGAGCCGGCGGCCCAGCGGACTCGCCGACACGCCCGCCGACCACACCTTGCACTGCGATTCGATCCGGCGCTCGGTGCCGTCCTTGTCCTTGACCGTCAGGCCCGTCGCATCCACGTCGGTGACCATCGCGTTGAGCTGGATCTCCACCCCCAGCTTCTCGAGGGTCTGGCGGGCCTTGGCGCTGAGCTTGCCCCCGTACACCGGCAACACGTCCGGTGCCCCGTCGAGCAGCACCACCCGGGCGGCCGCCGGATCGATGTTGCGGAACGCGCCCCGGAGCGTGTGATGGGACAACTCGGCGATCTGTCCCGCGAGTTCCACCCCGGTCGGTCCCGCCCCGACCACCACGAACGTCAGCAACCGGCGCTGCTCGGCCGGGTCCTCGGCCAGCTCCGCCTGCTCGAACGCCCCCAGGATCCGGCCCCGCAACTCGAGCGCGTCGTCGATCGTCTTCATGCCGGGCGCGAACTCGGCGAAGTGGTCGTTGCCGAAATACGACTGGCCCGCCCCGGCGGCCACGATCAGACTGTCGAACGGCGTGACCGTCTCCCGCTCGAGGAATCGGGACGTCACGGTCTGCCGCGTCAGATCGATCGACTCGACGTCGCCGAGCAGTACCTGGGCGTTCTTCTGCTTGCGCAGCACCAGCCGGGTCGGCGGCGCGATGTCACCCACCGACAGGATGCCCGTCGCCACCTGGTACAGCAGCGGCTGGAAGAGGTGATGGGTGGTCCGAGCGACGACGGTGACGTCCACGTCGGCACGTGCGAGGGCCTTGGTAGCGAACAGACCCCCGAATCCGGATCCGATCACCACCACATGGTGACGACGTGGCTCAACCGACTGGATGCTCATTCCGTGCTCCTCGATGTCTCGGGTCGACCGGGCAATCGGTGGCGGAGGAGCAGCGGGGCTCCCGCGCCGCCCCCAGTCTGTCAGCTATACCCACTCGCCACAGGCTTACGCGTCCCGTGACCGCGCCGCCCCGACGTCACTCGCGCCGGTCCAGCAGCCCGTAGACCGGGTTGTGCCGGGCGGCGTGCCGGACCGCGTCGTCCGTCGCCGAGGTGTAGATCTGCACGGTCTGCAGTGACCGGTGGCCGAGCAACTGCTGCAGCTCCACCATCGTCGCCCCGCCGTCGGCCAGGCTGGTGGCGAAGGTGTGCCGCAGCGCGTGGGCGAGGGCGCCGCGCTTGCGCTCGCTCTCGATGCCCGCCATCCGGTACATCCGCCGCACCCGGTACTGCAGGGTGCCGCGCGTGATACGCCGGCCGTCGGCGCCGACGAACAGCGGATCGGCCGGGGGATAGCGCTCCCACACCGCGAGTGTCTCGTCGTCGCCGCGCCGGGGCCGATGCGTCGGCGGGAACCGGGTGTAGCGCTCCTCGAGATACGCCGAGACGATCGCGGTCCAGCTCTGCTCGAGCGGGATCTGCCGCTCCACGGTGCCCTTGCCCATCACTCGCAGCACGGGGGCACGGGTGCCGCCGAGCACGCTGCCGAGGTCGAGGCGGATCAGCTCCTCCGAACGGATACCGGTCAGCAGCAAGGTCGCGATCAGCGCCAGGTCGCGCTGCGGCCACTCCCGGCCCGAGGCGGCCGGGCGCTGCGCCTCGACGGTGAGGGTGTCCACGAGTTGCCCGATCGCCTTGGGCGTGAACGACTTCGGGGTGTGCTGGGGGCGCTTCGGCTGGGCGATCGACGCCATCGGGTTGCCCTCCGACACGCCTTCGGAGACCAGGAAGTTGCAGAAACTGTTCCACACCGACCAGGCCCGCCGCACCGACGCCGGCTGCCGCTCCCGCGCGAAGGCGGCGAACGCCGAGCGCATCGCCCGGATCGTGATGTCCTGCACGCACAGCTCGTCCGGGGCGACCGAGAGGCGGACGGCGAGTTCCCCGCACACCGCCTGCAGATCCAGCCGGTACGCCTTGATCGTGTGCGCGGACCGCTTCGCCGTCTGCAGCGTCTCGAGGTACGCGGCCACCCAGTCCAGCAACCCCGGATCCACCCGGCCCGTCATGACCCTCCCCGCATCCCGGTCGTACACCTGTGCGATACCAGTGTGACATCCGGGGCCGACGGGAAACGGTGCGACCCGGCGGGCGGCCACGGCCTACCGGTGTGACCCGGCCCCGCCCAGGCGCTGGGGTCCCGGGCCCCGGGCGCCCAGCACATCGCCGGGGTTGGCCAACGGGCACGACGCCAGGCTCAGGCAACCGCACCCGATGCACTCGGTGAAACTGTCCCGCAGGGCGGTGAGGGCCTCGATCCGCTCGGTGAGCCGGTCGTGCCACTGCCGCGACAACCGCGCCCAGTCCGCCGCGGTGGGCACCCGGCTGTCCGGCAGCGAATCGAGCGCCTCCCGGATCTCGTCGAGGGAGACCCCCACGCCCTGCGCGACCCGGATGAAGGCCAGGCGACGGAGCGTGTCGCGCCGGTAGGTGCGCCGGTTCCCCGAGGTGCGTCTGCTCTCGATCAGGCCGCGGGCCTCGTAGTAGTGCAGCGCGGACACCGCCACCCCCGACCGGGACGACAGCTCGCCCGGGGTCAACCACACGTTCGGCGGCATCGCCGTTCCTCCCGAATCCGGGGCCGGCCCCACGGACCTGCCGTTCGTCGAACCGACTGTACGACGAGGGGAGCGGGCCGGCGACGTCGCCGATCCACCCGTCGAGGGGGAGGTGGTGGTGGTGGTGTGCGACGGCCCCCGCCGGGACATCGCGGGCGGCGTGGGCGCGGCGGTCCGGGGGCCGGGGGCGGGGAACGAATCGGGGCGTGCTGAGGCCCGGCGTTGGCGGCGGCGTCGTGCCGGGAATGCGCGCATGCTCGCGCGCCGTGGGCGTGTGATGGATAACGGTGATTATCCATCAGTATTGTTATCAGCAATAGGTGATTGGGTCCGCACGGGAGTGCTCGACGGGGAGAGGGCCTCGTCCGGCCCACGCAGGACGGGCGCCGACGGGTCGCGCGGTGCCGACCGACACGCCGGACGACCGCCGGTGCGAAGCGGCGATCCGGTCGATCGACGAGACGACGCGGGCGACCGGCCGGACGCCGCGCCGCCGGCCGACGGTGCGGCGAGGCCGGACGCGTCCGCCGGGGGCACTCCGGTGCGCGCCCGGTTCGAGCACATCCACCGGTTCGAGCGCCTGCATCGGTTCGAGCACCCGGGGTCCACCTTCCCGCGGGGAGGCTTCCGGCACACTACTTGACATAATGTGCATTATCGGCAATTTCGGATGTGGGGTTGACCAGCCGTTTGTCCGCGCGGCCCGCTCGGGTGTCGAAGCTTCCGGCGACCCGTGTCCGCACTGCGGGCGCTCGGCTTCCGCAACCGCGGCGCTCGCGCCGCCCGGCGTTCCTGCCGGCGTTCGCCACCGGATCGTGCGGGTGCGGGCATCCGACGGGACCGGACGCCGGCTGCCTTCCACGGATCTCCACGCGGCCTCGCTCACGTTCCGGCGTTACCCGCCTCGCCCCTCCACGGCCCCGGCCCAGACGGGACCTAATTCGTCACGGTGACGATTACCGGGTCGGGCCCGTGTCCGACCGCTCGTGCTCCAGCGTGCCGAAGTTCGACCCGCGGTGGTCCGGTGACCCGTCCGCGACCGTGAGCGGCACGCTTCGGAATCGCCCGACCGGGTCGGCGTCGCGCGGGCCGGTCGACCGGGTCCGCAATGCGGGCTCCATCCTCTCCCCTCGCCCGGGGTTCTCCCGGGACTAATTCGTCACAGTGACGTAAATCAGTCGGGTATGTCGACCGGTGTTCGACGGGACGATCGACCCTCGATGTCACGGTGTCGATCACGTTAGGCTTTCCGGACATTCGCCGAAGGAGGCATCCGTGAGCAGCCATGAAGTGAAGATGATCGTGCTGTCGACCGACGATCTCGACGAGTCGATCAGATTCTACAACGAGACCCTGGGCATGGCGTTGAAGTTCCGGGACGGCGCCCATTTCGCTGCCCTCGACGGAGGCGGGGTCACCCTCGCGCTCGCGACCGCAGTCGATCATCCGATCCACGGCCAGGTGGTCGTCGGCATCAAGACCGCCGACGTCGATGCCGCCGCGAAGGCCATCGAAGAAGCCGGCGGCGGCATCGTGCAGGGCCCGTACGACGACGCGCACGAGCGCCGCGCCGTGGTCTACGACAACAAGGGCAACGGGTTGGTCTTCTACAGCCCGCTGAGACGGTGATCGGGCGTCTCGGACGGTGACCGGGCACTGATCTCGGGCACCGCCGCGACACGTCCGTCGATCGCCGGGGTCCCCTCCTTCGCTGCGGGACCTCGCCCCGTCCGTGACCGTCCGCGGGGATACGGAAGATGCTGTCCCGACGGCGATTTCAGTTCCGTGGGCCCGCGCCGGTGACCGCCGGGTCCGCCAGTCGCGCCGACAGGACCTGCACGATCGCCTCGACCGCGTGCGGGGACACCATCTCGTGGTGATCGCAGTCGATCCGGTACTGGTGGATCTCCCCCGACACCACGTTGTGCCAGGCCGCGACCGCCGCGACCGGAGCGGCGGACCGGACGGCGGTGAAGAACAGCACGTCCCCGTCGAAGGTGGCGGGCCCGTGCCGGCGGGCGGCCCGCAACGCGGCGGCCGAGCCCCGGTGGATCCGCTCGAGGTGCGCGGCGGTCAGACCGGTGTCGCCGCCCAGCGCCGCATCGAGCAGCTCCGACGCCTGCTCGTAGGTCGGTTCCTGTTCGGCGTCGAACGGCACACCCAGATCGCGGAGCATGTCGCGGATCCCGACCGAGCCGGCGCCCCGGACGCTGAGGTGACTGTCGAGCAGGGCGAGGGTGTCCACCCGCTCCCCTCCCCGGCGCAGTTCCACGGCGACGGCGTGGGCGACGACGCCGCCGAGCGACCAGCCGAGCAGGTGATAGGGGCCGTGCGGCTGGATACGGCGGATCTCCTCGACGTACCGCTGGGCCAGCGCAGTGACCGACTCCGGGGCGGGACCACCACTGAGAGTGGGCAACTGGAGCCCGTAGACGGGGCGGTCGCCGCCGATGCGCTGGGCGAGCGGCGCGTAGGCCCACGACAACCCGGCGGCCGGGTGGACGCAGAACAGCGGTGCGCCGGTGCCGTCGCGCAGGGGGACGAGCACCTGCAGGGCCTCGTCGATGCCGGTGCGTTCCTGCGGGCCACCGAGGTGGGCGGCGAGGCCGGCGGGGGTCGGATGCGTGAAGATCGAGTGCAGCGGGACGGGCCGCCCGAGGCGCTCACCGAGTGCCGGCAGCATCCGGGTGGCGAGCAGCGAGGTGCCGCCGAGGTCGAAGAAGTTGTCGTCGACCGAGACCCGGTCCAGGCCGAGATAGTCGACGAATACCCCCACCACGGTGTGTTCGAGTTCCGTGGCCGGGGCGCGGTAGGTGCCGCCGAGCGCGGCGAAGTCCGGCTCCGGGAGGGCCCGCCGGTCCAGTTTGCCGGCCGGCGTGAGCGGGATCCTGTCGAGCACGACCACGGCGGTCGGCACCATGTGGCCCGGAAGTTGTTGCGCTGCAAATGCTTTTATGTCGGCGGGATCGGGGGCGCGGCCGGGGGCCGGCAGGACGTACGAGGCGAGGACGGTCTCCCCGGACGGGGCGGTGCGGCCGACGGTGTGTGCGAACACCACGTCCCGGTGCCCGGTGAGCGCGGCGTCGATCTCGGCGAGTTCGATGCGGAACCCGCGGACCTTGACCTGGAAATCGGAGCGACCGACGTATTCGAGGCTGTGGTCCTTGGTCCAGCGCACCACGTCGCCGGTGCGGTACAGCCGCTCCCCCGGCGCCCCGAACGGGTCGGCGACGAACCGCGCGGCGGTCAGGTCGGGGCGGGCGTGGTAGCCCCGCGCGAGGCCCGGTCCCGCGACGTACAACTCACCGGCGACCCCGACGGGCACCGGTCGCAGCCGGGCGTCGAGGACGACGGCGTGGAAGGCGCGGGTGGGCCGGCCGATGGTGACGGGTTCCCCCGGCGCCAAAGGATCGCTGATGGAGGTCATGATGGTCGCCTCGGTGGGGCCGTAGGCGTCGACCAGGCGGCGGCCGGGGGCCCACCGGGCGACGAGTTCGGGAGGGCAGGCCTCACCGGCGACGAGGAGAACCCCCACGCTGTCGACGGTGTCCGGGTCGAGGGAGGCCAGCGCGGTCGGGGTGATGAACGCGTGCGTGACCTGTTCGGCGTGCAGGACCTCGGCGAGTTCGTCGCCGCCGTACACGGCCGGGGGCACGATCACGAGGGTGGCACCGGCCGAGAGGGCCATCATCTGTTCGAACACCGAGGCGTCGAAGCTCGGCGAGGCCAGGTGCGAGACGCGGCTGCCGGGCCGGACGTCGAGGTGCAGGTGTTCCTCGACGGCGAGGTCGGACAGGCCGCGGTGGGTGAGCACGACGCCCTTGGGGCGGCCGGTCGACCCGGAGGTGTAGATCAGGTAGGCGGGATGGTCGGGTTCGAGGGTCGCGGTGCGCTCGGCGTCGGTCGGGGGCTCGGGTGCGTACGGCGCGAGTTCGGCGACGGTGGTGGCGGAGTCCAGCGCGAACCACGGCACGGTGGCGGGCAGCCCGTCGCGATGGGCGGTGACGGTGAGGCCGAGGGCGGCACCGCTGTCGGTGAGCATGTACTCGATGCGTTCACGCGGGTAGCTCGGGTCGACGGGCACGAACGCGGCGCCGGTCTTGGTCACGGCCCACAGGGCGGTCACGGAGTCGAGGCTGCGGGGCAGACCGAGGGCGACGACCGTCTCGGGGCCGACACCGTAGTCGACGAGCATCCGGGCGAGGCGGCTCGAGTGGGCGTCGAGTTCGCGGTAGGTGGCGCGGCGGGGCCCGTCGACGACGGCGAGGGCGTCCGGGTCGACGGCGACGGCGTCGGCGAGGATCTGCGGCCACACCCGGGTGCCGAGGGTGTGCGGGCCGTGGGCGGGGACCAGGGCACGACGCTCCTCGTCGGTGACGAGGTCGATGTCGCCGACGGGGGTGTCGGGGGCGGCGGTGACGGCGTCGAGCAGGCGGACGAACCGGTCCGCGAAGGCGGTGACCGTGTCGGCGTCGAACAGGTCGGTGGCGTAGACGAGGGCGGCGTCGAAGCCGGCGGGGGCGCCGGTGTCGTCGTGGTTCTCGCCGAGGAGCAGTTCGAGGTCGAAGTTGGCGACCGTCGGGTCGAGCGGCACGCCACTGACGGTCAGGTGCGGCAGTTCGAGGCGGGGACGTGCGGTGTTCTGGAATTCGAGCGAGACCTGGAACAGCGGCGCGTGGGCCGTGGAACGGGCCGGGTCGACGGCTTCGACGACCTGTTCGAAGGGGACGTCGGCGTGGGCGAAGGCGTCGAGGTCGGTGGTGGTGACGGCGGTGAGCAGATCGGCGTAGGTGCGCTGTCCGGGAACGTGGGTGCGCAGCACCAGGGTGTTGACGAACATGCCGACCAGATCGTCGAGGGCACGATGCCCCCGGCCGGCGATGGGAGTGCCCACCGCGATGTCGTCGCTGCCCGACAACCGCGCCAGCAGCACCGCCAGCACCGCGTGCACGGCCATGAACACGGTCGTGCCGCGGGCGGCGGCGAGGCGGGTGAGGCGTTCGTGCAGGGCGGCGTCGATCGGGAAGCGGACGACGTCGCCGCGGAAGGACTGCTGTGCGGGCCGCGGCCGGTCGGTGGGCAGGGCGAGGACTTCGGGCAGGCCGGCCAGGGCGGTGCGCCAGTAGTCGAGCTGGGTGGCGGCGAGGGAGCCGGGGACGGCGGCGTCGCCGAGGCGGCCGACCTGCCAGAGGGTGTAGTCGGCGTACTGCACGTCCAGTGGCGCCCAGGCGGGGGCGTCGCCGCGGGTGCGTGAGCGGTAGGCGGTCATCAGGTCGCGGGCGAGGGGCCCGGTGGAGAAGCCGTCCCCGGCGATGTGGTGGACGACGAGGACGGCGAGGTGCTCGTCGCGGCCGAGCGCATACACCCGCGCCCGCAGCGGCACGTCGACGGTGACGTCGAATCCGGTGGCGGCGAACTCCGCGGCGGCGGCGAGGACGGTGTCCTCGGTGGCGGGCACGACGTCGACGGTGAGACCGACGTCGTCGGCGTCGAGGATCCGCTGCACGGGCCCGTCGGGGCCGGCCGGGTAGACGGTGCGCAGGCTCTCGTGCCGGGCCAGGACGTCGCGGACGGCGGTGTCGAGCGCGGCGACGGACAGATGACCGGTCAGCCGGATCGCGAGCGGAATGTTGTAGGCCGGGGAGCTGGTGTCGAACTGGTTGACGAACCACATCCGTTGCTGGGCCGGGGACAGGGGGATGCGGTCCGGGCGGGGGCGGCGGACCGGTCCGGCACCGGTGGCCGGTTCGGTGCCCGGGGTCGCGGCGAGCCGGGCCGCGAGGGCGCGGACGGTCGGGGCTTCGAACAGGGCCCGTACCCCGAGGTCGACGCCGAGGGCGGCGCCGAGACGCGACGCGGCGCGGGTTGCGACGAGGGAGTTGCCGCCGATGTCGAAGAAGTTGTCGGTCACCGAGACCCGGTCGAGGCCGAGGACGTCGGCGAACACCCCGGCGACGGCGGTTTCGAGTTCGTCGGCCGGTGGGATGTAGTCCCCGCTGCCGCCGGACAGGTCCGGTGCGGGCAGGGCGCGGCGGTCGAGTTTGCCGACCGGGGTGAGCGGGATCTCGTCGAGGACGACGACCGCGGCGGGCACCATGTGCGCGGGCAGCCGGTCGCCGACGTGCGCGCGCAGGATGTCGGTGCCGATTTCGTGGCCGGGGGTGGGCAGCACGTAGGCGACGAGCACCGTCTCCCCGGAGGGCGCGGTGTGGCCGAGGGTCGCGGC
The DNA here is from genome assembly GCF_021441945.1 of Rhodococcus sp. DMF-1. Taxonomy (NCBI): domain Bacteria; kingdom Bacillati; phylum Actinomycetota; class Actinomycetes; order Mycobacteriales; family Nocardiaceae; genus Rhodococcus; species Rhodococcus sp. DMF-1. The sequence continues at coordinate 1,735,522 of NZ_CP090442.1, read as the reverse complement.
GAACGCGACGTCCGGGTGGCTGCACAACGCGGCGTCGATCTCGCCGAGTTCGATGCGGAACCCGCGGACCTTGACCTGGAAGTCGGTGCGGCCCACGTATTCCAGTTCGAGGGCGTCGGTCCAGCGCACCACGTCGCCGGTGCGGTACAGCCGCTCCCCCGGCGTCCCGAACGGGTCGGCGACGAACCGGGCGGCGGTCAGGTCGGGGCGGGCGTGGTAGCCGCGGGCCAGGCCGAGGCCGCCGAGGTACAGCTCGCCGGCGACGCCGGCGGGCACGGGGCGCAGGGCGGCGTCGAGGACGACGGCGCGGACACCGCGCAGCGGTCCCCCGAGGGTGAGGGGGCCGGCGGCGGTCATCGGGGCGCTGATCGCGGCCATGATCGTGGTCTCGGTGGGGCCGTAGGCGTTGACCAGGCGCCGGCCGGGTGCCCAGGTGTCGCGTAGTTCGGCCGGCCAGGCCTCACCGCCGACGGCGAGGTCGGCGAAGGCGTCGAGGTCGGCGGCGGGCAGGGAGGCGAGGGCGGCGGGGGTGATGAAGCCGTGGGTGACGCCGTGCTCGCGCAGGACGCGGGCGAGTTCCTCACCGCCGTACACGGTGGGCGGTACGACCGCGAGGGCGGCGCCGGAACCGAACGCGAGCAGGTACTCGAAGATCGAGGCGTCGAAGCTCGGGGAGGAGAAGTGCATGACGGTGGCGTCGGGTCCGGCCCCGAACCGCTCCCGCTGGTCGAGGGCGAAGTTCTCGAGGCTGCGGTGGGTGGTCACCACACCCTTCGGGCGGCCGGTGGAACCGGAGGTGTAGATGAGGTAGGCGGGGTGGTCCAGCCGCAGGGGGCCGCGGCGGTCGGCGTCGCCGAGGGGCCCGGCGGGGGTGTCGGCGAGCCGGGCGGCGAAGTCGTCGGTGTCGACGGTGAGCCAGCGGACGGTGCCGGGCAGGGTGTCGTGGTGTGCGGCGGTGGTGAGCCCGAGGGCGGCGCCGCTGTCGGCGAGCATGAAGGCGATGCGGTCGGTGGGATAGTTCGGGTCGACGGGCACGAACGCGGCACCGGTCTTGGTGACGGCCCACATCGCGGCCACCGAATGCAGCGACCGCGAGATGCCCAGGGCCACGAAGGTTTCCGGGCCCACGCCGAGGTCGGTCAGGACGCGTGCGGCGCGGGTGGACCAGTCGTCGAGGCGGCGGTAGGTCCACCGGGTGGCGCCGTCGACGATCGCGACGGCGTCCGGGTGCGCGGCGGCGGTCGCGCCGAACAGCTCCGGCAGGGTGTGGGTGGTGCCGCCGACGGGACCACGGACCGGGGCCAGGGCGGCGCGTTCGTCGCCGACGAGCACGTCGACGGCCGCGGCCGGGGCGTGCAGATCGCCGGCGAGGGCGGTCAGGACCTTCTCGATGCGGTGGGCGACGGTCTCGACGGTCGCACGGTCGAAGACTTCGGGCAGGTACTTCAGCCGCAGGTGCAGGGTGGCGGTGTCCCCGCTGCCGGCCGGGTGGGCGACGATGCTCAGCGGGTAGTGCGTGGCGTCGTGGCCGCTGATCCCGGCCACCCGCATCCCGGCGATGTCGGTGTCCTCGGTCAGACCGGCCCGGTCCACCGGGTAGGACTCGAACACGGTGAGGGTGTCGAAGCCGGCGGCGGCGCCGACCCGGCGTTCGATGGTGCTCAGTCCGATGTGGTGGTGGTCGAGCAGGGCCGCCTGCTCGGCCTGTACCCGGTCGAGCAGGGCGCCGAGGGTCTCGGCGGGGCGCACGGTGACCCGGACCGGGACGGTGTTGATGAACAGCCCCACCATCGACTCGATTCCGGTGACCTGCGGGGGCCGGCCGGAGACGGTGGCGCCGAAGACGACGTCGTCGCGGCCGGTGAGCGCACCGAGCACGAGCGCCCACGCGGTCTGCACCACGGTGTTGACGGTCACGCCGCGGTCGGCGGCGACGGCGTCGAGGCGCGCGGCGAGCCCACCCGGAAGGTCCAGGTCGAGATCTTGCGAGACCGCGGCGGTGCGACCGGGCCGGTGGGTGGGGGCGAGCAGGGTGGGTTCGTCGAGGCCGGCGAGGGCGTGGGCCCAGGCGTCCGCGGCGACGTCGGTGTCCTGCCCGGCCAGCCACCGCAGGTAGTCGCCGTAGCTGCGCGGGCGGCCGAGGGCCGCGGTGTCGCCGTCGGTGGCGTAGAGCAGCAGCAGATCCTTGACCAGCAGCGGAGTGGACCAGCCGTCGAGCAGGATATGGTGGTTGGTCAGGGCCAGTCGGTACCGGTCGGCGGCGACCCGCACGAGGGTGGCGCGCAGCAGCGGGGCGACGGCGGTGTCGAAACGGGTGCGGCGGTCCTCGTCGAGCAGGCGCGCCGCCTGGCGGTCCGGGTCGTCGAGGCCGGTCAGGTCGAGCACCGTCCAGGGCAGGTCGACGCGGGCGGGCACGACCTGCACGAAACCGCCGGAGCCGTCGTCGGCGAACGCGGCCCGCAGGTTGGGGTGGCGGTCGAGCAGCAGTTGCGCGGCGCGGCGCAGCCGGTCCGGGTCCACGGTGCCCTGCAGGTCGAGGACGAGTTGGACGACGTAGGCGTCGGCGGACTGCTCGGCGAGCAGGGCGTGGAACAGCAACCCGGCCTGCAGCGGGGCGACGGGCCACACGGTGGCCAGGCCGCCGTCGTGCCCGGCCGCGCGGTAGTGGCGTTCGAGGCGGTCGAGGGCGGGCTGGTCGAGGGCGACGAGGGGCACGTCGGACGGGGTCAGGCCCCCGGCGTGCGGGCGGTGGACGTGCCGGGCGAGGGCGGCGGCGGCGGCCGCCCACCGCTCGGTGAGGGCGGCGACGTCGGCGTCGGTGAGCAGGTGCTGCGGGTAGGACCAGGTGGCGCGCAGCACGGGCCCGTCGGTGGTGGGCACGGTGACGGCGTTGATGTCGACGACCGCGGCGGCCGGCATGTCCGGGCTCTGCGCGCCGCCCCGGTCGAAGGCGTCGACCGGGAGCCACGGGGTGTCCGCGTCGGTGACGCCCGGGGTGAGCCGACCCAGGTAGTTGAAGCTGATCTGCGGGGCGGGGCGGGTGCGCAACCGGGCGGCGGTGTCGGCGTTGAGGTAGCGCAGCAGGCCGAACCCGATGCCGTGGTCGGGGACGGCGGCGAGTTGTTCCTTGACGGCCTTGACGGCGGCGCCGGCAGCGTCGCCGCCGTCGAGCGCATCCGGCAGGTCGACATCGCTCAGGTCGAACCGGACCGGATGAATGGTGGTGAACCACCCGACGGTGTGGGAGAGGTCCGCGCCGGGGGCGACGGCGGTTTCGCGGCCGTGACCCTCGAGCGCGATCAGGACGTGGTCGGTGACGGTGCCGCGGTCGCGGCGCCAGGCGGTGACCGCCAGTGCCAGGGCGGTGAGCAGGCCGTCGTTGACGGTGCCGTGGAACGCGCCGGGCACCGTGGTCAGCAGCGCTGCGGTGACGTCGGCGGGCAGGTCGGTGGCCAGGGTGCGGACCGTGGCGTTGGTGTCGACGACCGGGTCGAGCGGACGGTCCCCGAGCAGCGGGTCGTCCCCGTCGAGGATCGCGGTCCAGCGGTCGAGTTCGGCGACACTGTCGGCGCGGTGCGCGGCGTCGACGAGGGCGTGCGCCCAGCGTCGCACGGAGGTGCCGGCGGGGGTGTCCTCGATCGCGGTGCCGTGACGGGCGGCGGCCCACGCGGTTGCGAGGTCGGGGACGAGGATGCGCCAGGACACCCCGTCGACGGCGAGGTGGTGCACGACCAGCAGCAGGCGCCCGGCGCCGGCGGCGGCGTCGAACCACACCGCCTGCAGCAGGATTCCGGCGGCGGTGTCGAGGCGGTCGGCGGCGGCGTCGAGTTCGGCGGCGGCGAGGGCGAAGAAGTCGTCGGTGTCGGCGGCGGTGGTGACGGGGACGCGGTGGATGAGCGGATCGGCGGTGACCGCGCCGGGGCCGCGGACCTGCAGGCCGACGCCGGCGGGGTCGTCGACGTCGGGGACGAGGCGGGCGCGGAGGATGTCGTGCCGGTCCAGCACCGCCTGCAGCGTGGCCGTCAGGGTGGCACGGTCCAACCCGGCGGGCAGCCGCAACAGCGCGGCCTGCGAGTAGCGGTCGATGCTACCGCCGCGTTCGAGCATCCACCGCACGATCGGGGTCAGGGGGACGGCGCCGACGCCGCGGCCGGGCAGCTCCGCGAGGACGGCGGGGCCGTCGCCGAGGGTGGCGACGGCGGCGAGCGCGGCGGGGGTCTTGCGTTCGAACACGTCCCGGGGGCTCAGCTCGATGCCGTCGGCGCGGGCGCGTGAGACCAGCTGGATGGACATGATGCTGTCCCCGCCGAGCGCGAAGAACGAGTCGTCCACGCCGACCGTGTCGAGGCCGAGGACCTGCGCGAACAGCTCGACGAGCTGCCTTTCGAGGTGGCCGGCGGGGGCGCGGGTCGTGGTGGCCAGCGCGCCGAAGTCGGGGTCGGGCAGTGCCCTGCGGTCGAGTTTGCCGGTGGCCGTGACCGGCAGGGTGTCGAGGACGACGAGGGTGGCCGGGACCATGTAGGCGGCGAGACCGACGGCGACCTGCTCGAGTGTGGCGGCCACGTCGACGGTCGCGCCGGTCTCCGGAACCACGTATCCGACGAGGCGGTCGGCGGCCCGCTCGTCGCGGTGGAGCACGACGACGGCGCGGGCGACGCCCGGGCAGCGCAGCAACGCCGCCTCCACCTCCCCCAGCTCGATGCGGAAACCGTGCAGCTGCACCTGGAAGTCGCTGCGGCCGAGGTATTCGAGCCGGCCGTCGCGGCGGCGGCGGGCGAGGTCGCCGGTGCGGTACATGCGCGCGCCCGGGCCGGCGAACGGGTCGGCGACGAAGCGCGCGGCGGTCAGGTCGGGGCGGCCGAGGTAGCCGCGGGCGGCCTGGTCCCCGGAGACGTACATCTCGCCGATCACGCCCGTCGGCACCGGGTGCAGGCGCCGGTCGAGGACGTGCACCGTCAGGCCGGGGATGGCGTCGCCGATGACGCTGGCCGAGGCGGTCGCGGCGAACTGCCGGTCCAGCGGCTGCAGGGTCACGTGCACGGTGGTTTCGGTGATGCCGTACATGTTCACCAGCGCCGGGGCGGTGTCCGGGTGGCGGCGATACCAGCGTTCGAGCTGGGCGAGGTCGAGGGCCTCGCCGCCGAAGACGACGTAGCGCAGCGACAGGGCGTGGTCACCGGCGACGCGGTCGGCCTCGATCAGCTGGTAGAACGCGGTCGGTGTCTGGTTGAGCACGGTGACGTGCTCGCGGCGCAGCAGGTCGAGGAACGCCTCCGGGGAGCGGGCGGTGTGGTGGTCGACGACGACGAGGCGGCCACCGTAGGCGAGGGCGCCCCACAGTTCCCACACTGAGAAGTCGAAGGCGTAGGAGTGGAACATGGTCCACACGTCGTGCTCGTCGAATCCGAACCGGCCCTGGGTTTCGGCGAGGAGGGTGACGACGTTGCGGTGCGGGACGACGACGCCCTTGGGGCGGCCGGTCGAGCCGGAGGTGTAGATGACGTAGGCGGCGTGGTCGGGGTGCAGCGCTCCGAGCCGGTCGGCGTCGGTGAGCGGGCCGTCGGGTAGGTCGGCGAGCCGGGCGGCGGTGTCGGGGGTGTCGAGCAGCAGCACCGGGGTGTCCCCGGCGGGCAGGGCGGCGGTGTCGGCGGTGGTGCTGACGATGCACACCGGCCGGGCGTCGTCGAAGAGGAACGCGAGCCGCTCCGGCGGGTAGGACACGTCGACGGGCAGGTATCCGGCGCCGGTCTCGAGGACGGCGAGCAGTGTGACGATCAGGTCGGTGGAACGGGGCACGGCGACGGCGACGAGCCGGTCGGGTCCGGCGCCGTGGGCGATCAGGTCCCGGGCCAGGCGGCGGGCCCGCGCGGCGAGGTCGCGGTAGGTCAGCGCCGGGGTGGCCGGGTCGGTGGGGGCGGTGATCGCGACCGTGTCGGGTCCGGCGGCGACGGACCGCGCGAAGACGGCGGTGAGGGTCTCGGCGTGCCGGACGGGGCGGGGCGCGGGCGCGGGTCGTTCGGCCGGGTCGAGCAGGTCGAGGTCGCCGATGGGCCGGGCGGGGTCGGTGGTGACGGCGGTGAGCAGCCGCACGAACCGCTCGGCGAAGGTGGTGACGGTGGCGGCGTCGAACAGGTCGGTGGCGAAGGTGAAGGCGCCGGTCATGCCGGCGGGGTCGGGACCGGCGGGCGGGTTCTCCCCCATCGTCAGCTGCAGGTCGAACTTGGCGACGGGGGCGTCGGCGTCGAGGGCGTCGACGGTCAGGTCCGGCAGCTGCAGGTGGGCGCGTTCGTTGTTCTGGAATTCGAGGACCACCTGGACGAGTGGGGCGTGGTCGGTGGCGCGGGTGGGGGCGAGGGCGTCGACGAGTTTCTCGAAGGGCAGGTCCGCGTGGCCGAAGGCGGCGAGATCGACCTCGCGGGTGCGTTCGAGGTGGTCGGTGAACGGCAGGGCGGGGGTGACCGGGGTGCGCAGCACCAGGGTGTTGACGAACATGCCGACCAGATCGTCGAGGGCACGATGCCCCCGGCCGGCGATGGGAGTGCCCACCGCGATGTCGTCGCTGCCCGACAGTCGTGCCAGCAGCACCGTCAGGGCGGCGTGCACGGCCATGAACGCGGTGGCGCCGTGGGCGGCGGCGAGGTCGGTGAGGCGGCGGTGCAGGTCGGGTTCGACGTCGAAGCGGACGGTGGCGCCGCGGAACGACTGGTGCGGCGGGCGGGGCCGGTCGGTGGGCAGGGGCAGGATCTCCGGCAGGTCGGCCAGGGCGGTGCGCCAGTAGTCGAGCTGCCGGGCGGTCAGCGAGTCCGGGTCGGCCGGGTCGCCGAGGACCTCCCGCTGCCACAGCGCGTAGTCGGCGTACTGCACCGGCAGCGGCGTCCACGCCGGGTCCTGTCCCCGGGTGCGGGCGGCGTAGGCGGTCATCAGGTCCCGCGCCAGCGGCGCCATCGACGCCCCGTCCGCCGCGATGTGATGCACCACGAACACCAGCACATGCTCCCCGTCGCCGAGCACGAACAACCGCACCCGCACCGGCACCTGCGCCGCCACATCGAACCCCGCGGTCACCTCCGCCGCCACCCGCTGCGCCAGCTCACCGGCGGACACCGGGACCGGATCGAGGTCGGGGGTGGCCTGGGCGGGATCGGTGACCAGCTGCGCCGGTCCGGTGTTCTCGCTCGGGTACCAGGTGCGCAGGGTTTCGTGACGGGCGATCAGGTCGTGCACGGCGGCGGTGAGCGCTGCCCGGTCGAGGCGGCCGGTCAGCCGGATTGCCAGCGGGATGTTGTAGGCGGCCGAGGTGGTGTCGAACTGGTTGACGAACCACATCCGCTGCTGCGCCGGGGACAGCGGGATCCTATCCGGGCGCGGGCCCGCGGTGAGGGGGACGCGGGGGCCGCCGGCGTGGTCGTCGAGGATGCGGGCGGCCAGGGTCCGCACCGTGGGGGCCTCGAACAGCACCCGCACCCCGGCGTCGGTGCCGAGGGCGGCGTTGACGCGGGCGACCACCCGGGTGGCGATCAGCGAGTTCCCGCCGAGATCGAAGAAGCTGTCGTCGACGGAGACCTTCTCGTGGCCGAGGGCCTCGGCGACGATTTCGGCGATGACGGTCTCGGTCTCGGTGGCCGGGGCGCGGTATTCGCCGGTGGCCGACAGGTCGGGTACCGGCAGGGCGCGGCGGTCGAGCTTGCCGACCGGGGTGAGCGGGATCTCGTCGAGGACGACGACCGCGGCGGGCACCATGTGCGCCGGCAGTTGCCCGGCGACGTGGGCGCGCAGCGCGGCGGTGTCGACGTGGTGGCCGGTCTCCGGCAGCACGTAGGCGACGAGGGCGGTGTCGCCGGACGGGGTGGTGTGCCCGATCGTCACCGCGAACGCGACATCGTCGTGGGCGGTCAGCACGGTGTCGATCTCGCCGAGCTCGATGCGGAACCCACGGACCTTGACCTGGAAATCGGAGCGCCCGAGGTACTCGACGGTGCCGTCGGTGCGCCAGCGCACCACGTCGCCGGTGCGGTACATCCGCTCCCCCGGCGCCCCGAACGGGTCGGCGACGAACCGGGCGGCGGTCAGGTCGGGGCGACGATGGTAGCCGCGGGCGAGGCCGGCGCCGGCGATGTAGAGCTCACCGGCGACCCCGGTGGGGACAGGCCGCAGTCGTTCGTCGAGGACGACCTCGTGGAAACCGATCGCGGGGCCGCCGACGGTGACGGTGGTGTCCGGACGCATGTCGGGGCTGACGCTGGTTTCGATGGTGGCCTCGGACGGGCCGTAGCCGTTGTACATGTGCCGGCCCGGCGCCCACCGGTCGACCAGTTCCGGTGGGCAGGCCTCCCCGGCGACGACGAGCACGCGCAGCTCGTCGAGCCCGGTGGGGTCGAGGGAGGCGAGGGTGGTGGGGGTGACGAAGGCGTGGGTGATGTGTTCCTCGCGCAGGATGCGGGCGAGTTCCTCGCCGCCGTAGACGGTGGGCGGCACGATGACGAGAGTGGCGCCGGCGCAGAACGCCTTGGTCAGCTCGAACAGGGACGCGTCGAAGCTCGGCGAGGCCAGATGCGACACGCGGGCCCGGTGGGTGATCGAGAAGTGTTCGCGCACTTCGGCATTGAGGTTCGTCAGGCCGCGGTGGGTGACGACGACGCCCTTGGGTCGACCGGTCGAGCCGGAGGTGTAGATCAGGTAGGCCGGATGGTCGTACCGCAGCGGGGCCCGACGGTCGTCGTCGGTGACCGGGGCGGGCGAGACGTCGTCGAGTCCGCGGCGCAGGCCGGGGTCGTCGAGCAGCAGCCACGGCACCGAGTCGGCGGGCCACACGTCACGGTGGGCGGTGGTGGTCAGCCCGAGGACGGCCCGGCAGTCGTCGAGCATGTAGGCGATCCGCTCGGGCGGGTAGCCGGGATCGACGGGGACGAACGCCGCCCCGGACTTGGTCACCGCCCACACCGCCGCCACCGACTCGATCGATCGGGAAATCCCCAGCGCGACGAAGGATTCGGGTCCGACGCCGCGCTCGACGAGGACCCGGGCCAGCCGGTTGGACCAGGCGTCGAGCTCACCGTAGGTGACGGTGCGGCCTTCGAACGACAGCGCGACCGCCTCCGGCACGATCGCCGCCACCGACGACAGCAGTTCGGGCCACAGCTGAGGGGAGACCGCGGGCCGGCCCCGCGCCGGGGCGAGGGTGGCGAATTCGCGGGGGGTGACGATCTCCACGTCCCCCACCGTCACGGCCGCATCCGCGGTGACGGCGTCGAGGATCCGCACGAACCGGTCCGCGAACGAGGCGATTGTGGCCGCGTCGAACAGGTCGGTGGCGTACGTGAACGCCGCCTGCACGCCGGATCCGGCGGGCCGTTCGGCGATCGACAGCTGCAGGTCGAACGGGGACAGGCCCGGATCGAGGTCGAGCACGCGGGCCGTCGCCCCGGGCAGGGCGATGTCGGGGCGCTCGATGTCCTGGAATTCGAGCAGCACCTGGAACAGCGGCGGGTAGGACGTCGACCGGGGCGGGTCGAGGGCCTCGACGAGCCGCTCGAACGGGACGTCGGCCTGGCCGAAGGCCGCCAGGTCCGCCGAGCGGACGCGCCGCAGCAGCGAATCGAACCGTTCGCGTTCGTCGACCGGGGCCCGCAGCACGACGGTGTTGACGAACATGCCGACGAGATCGTCGAGGGCGCGGTCGCCGCGGCCGGCGACGGGGGTGCCGATCACGATGTCGTCGCTGGTGGACAGCCGGGCCAGCAGCACCGTGAGCGCCGCATGCACGACCATGAACAGCGACGCGTCGTGCGCGCGGGCCAACGCGAGCATCCCGCGATGGGTGTCGGTGCCGATCTCGAAGGCCACGCGGGCACCGCGGCCGGACTGCTGCACCGGGCGCGGCCGATCCCACGGCAGCTCGAGCAGTTCCGGTGCCCCGGCCAGGGTGTCGTGCCAGAACGCGAGCTGCCTTGCGGCGAGGGAGGCGGGCTCGGACTCGTCGCCCAGCACGGTGTGCTGCCACAGCGTGTAGTCGGCGTACTGCACCGGCAGCGGCGACCAGGTGGGGGCGTGCCCCTCGGCGCGGGCGGCGTACGCGGTCATCAGATCCCGCCCCAGCGGTCCCATCGAGAATCCGTCGGCGGCGATGTGGTGCACGACCAGGACCAGCACGTGGTCGGTGTCGGTGACGGTGAGCAGCCGGATCCGCACCGGCACCTCGGTGGCGACGTCGAAGCCGGTGCCGACGATCCGGTCGATGTGCGCGGGCACCGTGTCCTCGGTCTCGACGGGGGTGACGGTGAAGTCGGGCTGCCACACCGCGACGGGCAGCACGACCTGTACCGGGCCGTCGTCGGTGAGCGGGTAGCGCGTGCGCAGTGTCTCGTGCCGGGCGGCGACGTCGGCGGCGGCGGCCCGCAGCGCGGCGTGGTCCAGCGTCCCGGCCAGGCGCAACGCGACGGCGATGTTGTAGGCCGGGGACGTCGTGTCGAACTGGTTGATGAACCACATGCGCTGCTGCGCCGGGGACAGCGGGACCACCGGCGGCCGGGTCACGGCGGCGAGCGGGGGCCGGGCGGCGGCGTCACGGTCACGTAGCCGCTCGGCCAGGGCCGCGACGGTGGGTGCGTCGAACAGGTCCCGCACGCCCACCTCGGCGCCGGTCGCGGCGGCGATCCGCGCGGCCATCCGCATGGCCAGCAACGAGTTTCCGCCCAGTTCCAGGAAGTTGTCGTGCACACCGACCCTCGGTACCGCGAGCAGATCGGCGAAGATCTCGGCCAGCACCTGTTCGACCGGGGTCCGCGGCGCGACGTGTTCCGCCGCCCGGTCGGCGGCGAGATCCGGGGCGGGCAGGGCCTTGCGGTCGAGCTTGCCGTTCGGGTTCAGCGGGAGCCGGTCGAGGACGACGACGTGGGTGGGCACCATGTAGCCGGGCAGCCGGGCGGCGGCCGCCTTGAGCAGGGCCGCGGTGTCGACGGTGCGGTCGGACTCGGGTACCACGTACGCCACGAGCACCCCGTCGGAACCGTCGGCGGCGCCGGTGGGCCGGTGCACCACGACGGCGGTCTGCGCGACGACCGGGTCGGCGAGCAACGCGTGCTCGATCTCGCCGAGTTCGATTCGCAGCCCCCGGAGCTTGACCTGGAAGTCGGAACGGCCGAGGTAGACCAGGTTGCCGTCGCGGCGCCAGGACACGAGGTCGCCGGTGCGGTACATGCGGGTGCCGGGTGGACCGAAGGGGTCGGCGACGAACCGGTCGGCGGTCAGGTCGCCGCGCCCGACGTAGCCGCGGGCGAGCTGGATGCCGGACAGGTACAGCTCGCCGACGGCACCGACGGGGACGGGGTGCAGCCGCGCGTCGAGGACGTGGACGCGGGTGTTCCACACCGGTGCACCGATCGGCACGACGTCGGCGTCGTCGTCGGTGCACGCCCACGAGGTGACGTCGACGGCGGCCTCGGTGGGCCCGTACAGGTTGTGCAGCGCGGCGGCGGGGAACGCCGCGTGGGCGGCGGTGACCGTGGCAGGGGGCAGCGCCTCGCCGCTGCAGAACAGCAGCCGCAGCGACGGGCAGCGGCCCGCGTCGGTGGCCGCGACGAACACCGCGAGCATGGACGGCACGAAATGCGCCACGGTGACGTGCTGCTGCTCGACGACGGTGGTCAGGTAGGCGGGGTCGCGGTGCCCGTCGGGTGCGGCGACGACGAGCCGAGCCCCGGTGTGCAACGGCCAGAAGAACTCCCACACCGACACGTCGAACGTGAACGGGGTCTTCTGCAGGACGGTGTCCTCGGCGGTGAGCGGGTAGGCGTGCTGCATCCACCGCAGCCGGTTGACGATCGCGGCGTGCGGGACCGCGACCCCCTTGGGGCGGCCGGTGGAGCCGGAGGTGTAGAGCACGTAGGCGAGGTGGTCCCCCGTCAGCGGGGCGGTGCGCTCCTGCGGGGTGAGGGCGGCGGCGGACTCGCCGCTCGGCTCCAGCCGGTCCAGCTCGAGGACCGGGACGGAGGTGGGCAGCGGTGTCCGGTCGGCGGTGGTGGTGAGCACGCACACCGGGCGGGCGTTGTCCAGGACGTACTCGAGCCGGTCGGCGGGATGGTCGGGGTCGAGCGGCAGGTACGCGCCGCCGGCCTTGATCACCGCGTACATCCCGACGAGCAGCTCGACCGAGCGGCGCATCGCGAGACCGACGAGACGGTCCGGACCGACCCCGGCGGCGATCAGGTGCCGGGCGAGCCGGTTGGTGCGGGCGTCGAAGTCGGCGTACGTCACGGTCTCGTCGCCGAACACGACGGCGTCGGCGTCGGGCGTGCGGGCGGCCTGCCGGGCGAACAGGTCGGCGAGGGTGTGCGCGGTGCGGGGCGCGTCGGTGGCGTTCCAGCGCCGCAGGATCAGCTCCCGTTCTCCCCCCTCGAGCAGGTCGAGGTCGCCGACGGGGACGTGCGGGGCGGCGGTCACGGCGGTGAGCAGCCTCACGAACCGCTCGGTGAGGGCGGTGACGGTGCCGGGGTCGAACAGGTCGGTCGCATACGACAGGGCGCCGGTGAGGGCGGCGCCGTCGTGGCCGGGGACCTCGGTCAGGGTCAGGTGCAGATCGAATTTGGTGGTGCCGGTGTCGATTTCGGAGACGTCGACGGTCAGGTCGGGTAGCTGCAGGCGGGCCGACTCGGTGTTCTGGAATGCCAGCATCACCTGGAACAGCGGCGCGTACGCCTCGGACCGGTGGCCGGGGACGGCATCGACCAGGGCATCGAACGGCAGGTCGGTGTGGGCGAGGGCGTCGAGGTCCCGGTCCCGCACGCGGGTCAGGTGTTCGGCGAAGGTGTGCTGCGCGTCGACGGGGGTGCGCAGCACCACGGTGTTGACGAACATGCCGACCAGATCGTCGAGGGCACGGTCGCCGCGACCGGAGACGGGGGTGCCCACGGTGACGTCGTCGCTGCCCGACAGCCGGGACAGCAGCACCGCCAGGGCGGCGTGCACGGTGATGAAGGGGGTGGCGCCGTGGGTGCGGGCCAGTTCGCCGACGGCCCGGTACAGCTCGGCACCGACGTCGAAGCGGACGGTGGCGCCGCGGAACGACTGGTGCGGCGGGCGGGGCCGGTCGGTGGGCAGCGCCAGCACTTCCGGTGCCCCGGACAGGGTCTCGCGCCAGTAGTCGAGTTGGGCGGCGGCGAGCGAGTCCGGGTCGGCCGGGTCGCCGAGGACCTCCCGCTGCCACAGCGCGTAGTCGGCGTACTGCACCTCGAGGGGCGTCCAGGCGGGCGCGGAGCCGTCGGTGCGGGCGGCGTAGGCAGTCATCAGGTCCCGCGCCAGCGGCGCCATCGACGCCCCGTCCGCCGCGATGTGATGCACCACGAACACCAGCACATGCTCCCCGTCGCCGAGCACGAACAACCGCACCCGCACCGGCACCTGCGCCGCCACATCGAACCCCGCGGTCACCTCCGCCGCCACCCGCTGCGCCAGCCCATCGGCGGTGACGGTCGTCGCGGTGAGATCGACGGGCACCTGCTCGACCGGGCGGATCCGCTGGACGGGTCCGTCGGCGGTGGCCGGGAACTCGGTGCGCAGGGCCTCGTGGCGGGCGAGCACATCGGTGACGGCGGCGGTGAGGGCGTCGCGGTCGAGTCGGCCGCGCAGCCGGATCGCCATCGGGATGTTGTAGGCCGGGGAGGTGGTGTCGAGCTGGTTGACGAACCACATCCGCTGCTGCGCTGCGGAGACCGGGAGCACGTCCGGGCGGGGCCCGGCCACCAGCGGCGCCCGGGTGCCCGCGCCGGCGCCGGCGGTCAGGGCGGCCAGGGTCCGCACCGTGGGGGCCTCGAACAATGCCCGCACGCCCAGGTCGGTGCCGAGGGCGGCGTTGACGCGGGCGACCACCCGGGTGGCGATCAGCGAGTTCCCGCCGAGATCGAAGAAGCTGTCGTCGACACCGACGCGGTCGACGCCGAGGAGTTCGGCGAACACCTGCGCCACCGTCCGTTCGGCGTCGGAGGACGGCGCGACGTAGGTGCTGCCGTCGGGCGCGAGCACGGGCACCGGCAGCGCACGCCGGTCGAGCTTGCCGACGGGAGTGAGGGGGATCTCGTCGAGGACGACGATCGCCGTGGGCACCATGTGCGCCGGCAGGCTCCGCGACAGGTGCGCGAGGAGGGCGCCGGGTTCGGCGGTGTGCCCGGCCGGCGGCAGCACGTAGGACACCAGGACGGTGTCGCCGGACGGGGCGGTGTGCCCGATCGTCACCGCGAACGCGACATCGTCGTGGGCGGTCAGGACGGTGTCGATCTCGCCGAGCTCGATGCGGAACCCACGGACCTTGACCTGGAAATCGGAACGCCCGAGGTACTCGAGGTCGCCGTCGGTGCGCCAGCGCACCACGTCGCCGGTGCGGTACATCCGCTCCCCCGGCGCCCCGAACGGGTCGGCGACGAACCGTTCGGCGCTGAGCCCGGGCCGGCCGCGGTAGCCGCGGGTGATGCCCGGTCCGGCGATGTAGAGATCGCCGGCGACCCCGACCGGCACCGGCCGCAGTCGGGAGTCCAGGACGACCTCGTGGGTGCCGCGCACGGGGGTGCCGATCGGGATCGCCGGTGCCGGCGTCAGCGGGCCGCAGATGTTGACGACGATGGTGGCCTCGGTCGGGCCGTACGCGTTGAACATCCGTCGGCCCGGGGCCCAGCGGGCGACGAGTTCGGGCGGGCACGCGTCCCCGGCGACGGTGACCGACTCGGCGGCGACGCCCTCCGGGTCGACCGAGGCCAGCGCCGCGGGGGTGGAGAAGGCATGGGTGATGCGTTGCTCGCGGAAGAAGCGGGCGAGTTCCTCGCCGCCGTAGATCGTCGGGGGCACCACGACGAGGGTGGCGCCGATCGCGAAGGCGGTCATGTACTCGTACACCGAGGCGTCGAAGCTCGGCGACGAGAAGTGCGAGACCCGCGAGTGCAAGGTGGGGCCGTGCCGGCCGTGCAGTTCGGCGCACAGGTTCGCCAGACCGCGATGCGGGACCACCACGCCCTTGGGTCGACCGGTGGACCCGGAGGTGTAGATCAGGTAGGCGGGATGGTCGAAGTGCAGCGCGCCGCGCCGGTCGAGGTCCGACAACGGGCCGTCGGGGACCGAGTCCAGCGCCGTGACGAACTCCGCGTCGTCGAGCACCAGCCACGGCACGTCGTCCGGCAGGCCGTCGCGGTGGGCGGTGGTGGTCAGCCCGAGCACCGCCCCGGAGTCGGCGAGCATGTACTCGATCCGCTCGGCCGGGTACGTCGGGTCGACCGGCATGTAGGCGGCACCGGACTTGGCCACCGCCCAGATCGCGGCCACCGATTCGAGGGATCGGGCGATGCCGAGGGCGACGAACGTCTCCGGCCCGGCGCCGGCGTCGATCAGGACCCGGGCGACCCGATCGGACCAGGCGTCGAGCTGCCCGTACGTCATCGTGCGGCCCTCGAACTCGAGCGCACTCGCCTCCGGGACGTGCGAAGCCACCGCGGTGAGGATCTCGGGCCACAGCTGCGGGGACACGCCGGGCAGTCCGCGGACCGGGCTCAGCTGCGCCGCTTCGTCCGGGAAGACGATGTCGACGCTGCCGACCGGGGCGGTGGGGTCGGCGGCGACGGTGCCCAGAACCCGCAGCAAACGTTCGAAGAACGATCGTGCGGTGGCGGGGTCGTAGAGGTCGGTGGCGTACGTACCCCGCAGGTGGGTGCCGTCGGGGCCGGTCGCGGTGTGCAGCGCGAGTTCGGCGTGCGCGAGGCCGTCGTCGGCGGCGGTGCCGCCGGGGTCGAGAAGCACCGGCAGGGCCGGCACGTGCTGTGCGTCGAAGCACCGGGCGAGCCGGTCGGCCGGGACGTCGGCGTGGGCGGTGGCGGCGGCGTGGATCGCCGCGACCCGACCGAGCAGCTCGGCGAACGGCTCGTTCTCGTCGAGCCGCACCCGCAGCGGCAGCGCCCCGGCTGGGGTGGACAGTCCGACGAGGGTGTCGGCGCCAGCGGTGAGCCGGGCGACGAGGACCGCGGCGGCGGCGTGCAGCACCTCGGTGGCGGTGACGCCGTGGCGCCGGGCGAGGTCGCCCACCCGGTCCCCCAGCTCGGCGGGGACGGGTAGGTCGAGGCGGGCGGCGACGGGGGTGCTGCGCGGACCGGTGCGGCGACGGTCGGCGGGCAGCTCGAGGTGTTCGGGCGCCCCGGCCAGGGCGGCCCGCCAGAACCGCTCGAGGTCGGCGTCGCGGCGCAGGCGCTCGGCGACGGCGGCGGTCGCGGGGTGGATGCGCGCGACCGGCGTGTCCGGTTCGGCCCGCAGGAACTCGCCGAACAGCTCGACAAAGCGAGCGTGGTGCTCGCGCAGCTCGTCCGGCTCGTACTGGTGGGGATTGCCGCGGAAGTCCACGAACGTCCGGGCGGGGGTGCCGCTCTGATAGATGTTGACCAGCAGGTCCTCGACCGGACCCGAGGTCATGATGTGGAACTCGCCGCGGATGGGGCCGAGCGCGATCTCCTGGCGGAAGAGCATCACGTTGATCATCGGTCCGCCGTAGCTGCGGGCCCGGCCGGTGGTGCCGGTCTCGCGGCGGATGTCCTCGAGGCTGAAGCGCTGGTGCCGCAGCGCACCGGTCAGTTCCAGCTGGGCGCGGTGCACCAGGTCGCCGCGGGTGTCGGTGTCCTCGAGGCGGATGTGCAGCGGCGCGGTGTTGACGAGCATGCCGCCGGAGCGCTTGGCCGCCACGGTGGTCCGCGCGAACACCGGCAGGTTGAGCATCACGTCGGCGCGGCCGGTGATCCGGGAGAGGTAGCACGCGAACGCCGCGACCACCGTCGCGGCCGCCGACGATCCGCTCGTGGCGTCGGCGTCGGTCAGCCGGGCGACCAGGTCGTCGGGCAGGGTGACGCTGTCGAGGGTGCTGCGCGCGGCGGTCGGGGCCGTCCGCCGCGCCAGGGTCGATCCGTCCTCGAGCCCGGCGACCCGCCCGATCCAGTAGTCGCGGTCGCTCGTGTACCGGCTCGAACCGCGGTAGTCGAGGTCGGATCGGTAGAGGGCGTGCAGGTCGGCGGCGGTGGGCGGCTCGGGGGCCCGGTCTTCGTGGGCCGCCGAGTACAGGGCGGCGATCCGGTTGACCATCGTCATGGCGCCGAAACCGTCGAGGGCGACGTGGTGGATCCGGCTGTACCACAGGTGCCGTCGCTCGCCGAGCCGCAGGATCGTCATGTTCACCAGCGGGTCGCGGGCCAGATCGACCGGGGTGGCGTAGTCGGTGTTCATCCACTGCTGCGCCGCGGCCATCGGGTCCGGGGCCCCGGAGAAGTCGAGCAGCGGGACGTCGCTGCGGTCGAGGTCCGGATCGACGTACTGGTAGGGCTCGCCGTCGACCTCGACGACGCGCAGGTACGGCGACTGGAACTCGCGCGCGGCCTCGTGCGCGACGGCGCGCAGCAGATCCAGGTCGAGGTCTCCGGGCAGGTCGACGTACTGGGCGATGCAGACGGGGACCTCGGGTGCCAGCTGTTGCGCGACCCAGATCGAACGCTGGGCGGAGGACAACGGGAAGGCCCCGGGCGGAATGTACGGCCGCTCTTGCAACGAACTCCCCTTCACGAAAGTGATTCCAGTGCTGTCCTGGCACCCCCCGGCACCGTGCAGGAAAACCTCTCGGTCGGATCGACGTGGCTGTAGCTCTCTCCCCTTCGATCGTCCGCGCCCTCGAAGATGTGACAGCGGGCGCTCCCTCAAGCTAGACCACCGCGACGACATCCCGACCCGAAACCGGAGCGAAAAATCGACCCCCCGGGCCGCATCGTTTCCGAGTCGAGACCTCGACGGGGACCTGTCGCCGTCTCGACCGCAGATCGACGGGAAACTGTGACCGTTCCATCGCGGTCCGGTCACCGAATGAGCGCGAATCACGGTTTCGAGAGCCGTCTTTCGAGCCGGTTCACGGAAACGGCCCGCGCCGGCCCCGACCCCCCCCTATTGTCGAGCCGACCACGTCGTCGCCCGTGCCCGTCCCACCCTCGAGGAGCTCTGGATGCAGCAGCGTCGATGGACCGTTCGTTCGCTCACCGCCGCAGCCGCTGTCGCGGCGGCGGTGGCCGTGCCCGCGCACGCCGTCGCGGAACCCGAGCCCCCGGGACTGCCGCCGGACGCGTTGCGTGCGGCCGCGGCCGCGGAGTCCCCCGAGGCGCTGCGGGCGGTGGAGTCGCTGCTCGACGCGGCTCGCACCCCGGCGTTGTTCGAGCCGCCACCGCGCAACACTCCGCAGCCGTTCATGCAGCCCGCCCCCACGTTCGGGCTCGGCTGCGGGGGCGGTTTCACCCCCTACGCGATGACCACCGGATGGGCCCAGCCCGGCCCCAACGCGGTGCCCCCGGTGCAGATCGGCCAGCTGAAGATCTTCGTCTCCCCCACGATCCCCACCCTGCCCGCGCGGGCCGACCTGAAGTTCGTGTGGCTGAACATGGAGAACTTCCGCGGCGGCGTGGACACGCTCGACGACACCGTGGGCGGGGTGCCGCAGCTGTCGAAGACCCTCGACACCGGCACCGGTCCGGTGCTGTCGGCGCTGTTCGGGTCCGTGCAGTACGTCGACGGCACCTTCTGCCAGGTGGTGTACACGATGGGGGCGTTCTTCGCCTGAGCGGGCCGGCTCAGCGGAGCCGTTCGGCGGCGCGGGCCAGCCGCACGAGCTCGTCGCACAGGGCGGCCAGTTCCGCCGGACCGGCGCCCTCCGCCACCGCGGTCGCGACGTCCTCGGCCGCGCACCGTACCTCGAAGGCACGGTCGGCGACAGCGCTCGCCTCCGCGGCGGTCAGGATCACCGCGTCCTCCGGCAGTCCCGCTTCCCGGGTGAGGGTGCGTTGCTCGTAGGCCCGCTGACGGCACGAGCGGCGGCAGTAGCGGCGACGGCGCCCGAGGGGGGCGTCGGCGACCGGCCGGCCACACCAGAGGCAGTTCTCCGGTTCACGGGTACGTCCGGTCATGGCCGTCCACCCTACCGGCCGGCGGAGCCGCGGCGGCCGGGGCGGTAGACTCACCCGCGCCCACGGCCGCGGGGCGGTCGGGAACCGATTCGACCGCGTGTGCGTTGACAGAAGAGGTCGGCATCCGCCGATGTCGACCGCACTGTGGACGCGCGCTCGCCCCGGCGGCGAGCGCACCGGGCGGAGCACACAAGAGAGGACACCACCATGGCAGATCGTGTACTGCGAGGCAGCCGGCTCGGGGCGGTGAGCTACGAGACCGACCGTGACCACGATCTGGCGCCGCGGCGGATCGCCCGCTACCGCTGTGACAACGGCGAGGAGTTCGACGTTCCGTTCGCCGACGACGCGGAGATCCCCGGCACCTGGATCTGCAAGAACGGTCTGGAAGGCTCCCTGGTCGAGGGCGCGGCGCCCGAGGCGAAGAAGGTCAAGCCGCCGCGCACCCACTGGGACATGCTGCTCGAACGCCGCTCCATCGACGAGCTCGACGAGCTGCTCAAGGAGCGCCTCGAACTGCTCAAGACCAAGCGGCGCGGCGCCTGACCTCAGGTCGACCGGTACGCACGAGGCCGCCCCCGGGATCCGTCCCGGGGGCGGCCTCGTGCGTACCGGGGGCGGTGCGTGTCCTGCCGGGTCGGCCGTGTTGCGCGCACGGCACAAATGGATCAAACGCCGACAGCGGCTCCGCGCGCGTGTCATCATGATCGAACACCGGCCGGATTCTCGGACCGGCGACCTCGGACGACGCGAAACGGAATGACCCACTGGGGTTTCGGGCCGCGGTACAGGGGGCGAGAAGCGATGGACAACAGCAACGACCACCGGGCGGACGCCACCGCCGAATCCGCACCGGACGACCTGCTCGACGGGCTGCGCACCGAACTCGACCGGGTCGACGCCCGGCTCCTCGATACCGTTCGGGACCGGCTGCGCATCTGTGCCCGCATCGCGCACCTGAAACAGCGGCACGCGATCCCGATGCTGCAACCGGGCCGGATGCAGGTCGTGCATGCCCGCGCCGAGTCCTACGCGCACCGCAACGACATGTCGCCGGAATTCCTGCACTCGTTGTACGCGCTGCTCATCGCGGAGGCGTGCCGGGTCGAGGACCTCATCATCGACGGTCCCGGCGCGGCGCCCGCCCAACTGCGCGAGACCCGGACCTGAGACCGGTCATGGCCGCCCCGCCGCCCGCCGGTTCGATCCGCACCCTGCTGATCGACAACTACGACTCGTTCACCTACAACCTCTACAGTCTGCTGGCCGAGGTCAACGGTGTCCCGCCCACGGTCGTCAGCAACGACACCCCGTGGGAGTCCCTGGATCTGGACCGGTTCGACAACATCGTCGTCTCCCCCGGGCCGGGCCGCCCCGACCGGGCCCGCGACTTCGGGATCAGCTCGCACGCCCTGCTCGACTCCGGTCTGCCCGTGCTCGGGGTGTGCCTCGGTCATCAGGGCCTGTGCAACCTGTTGGGCAGCGAGGTGGTGCGGGCACCGCAGCCGGTGCACGGCCGGCTGTCACGGATCCGGCACGCCGGCACCGGGCTGTTCGCCGGCATTCCCTCCCCGTTCGAGGCGGTGCGCTACCACTCGCTGGTCGTCGACCGGGTGCCCGACGACCTCGAGGCCGTCGCCTGGACCGAGGACGGACTCCTGATGGGGGTCGCCCACCGGACCCGGCCGCTGTGGGGGGTGCAGTTCCACCCCGAGTCGATCTGCACCGAGTACGGCCGCGAGCTGCTGGCGAACTTCCGCGACGCGACCCCCGCCCGGCCGCACCCACCCGAGCCGGTCCCGCCGCCCGCGCCGCCCGCGCCGCCCCCGGCGCTGGTCCTCGAAAGCCGCCGGATCGACCACCACCCCGACCCGCAGCGGGTGTTCGAGACGTTGTTCGCCGACGGTCCGCACAGCTTCTGGCTGGACGGCAGCGCCGCCACCGAACCGAACTCGCGGTTCTCCATCCTCGGGGACGGGTCGGGTCCGCGCGCCGAGTTCGTCACCTACAGCGTCGCCGAGACCCTGGTGCGCGAACAGCGCACCGGGCAGCCGGTGGCCGAGTTCCACACCACCTTCTTCGACCACATCGACCGCCGCCTCGCCGAGCGCACGGTCGCCCGGCGCGGCGACCTGCCGTTCTCGTTCGCGCTGGGCTACGTGGGCTACCTGGGGTACGAGCTCAAGGCCGACACCGGCGGGCAGCTCGTGCACACCTCCCCCATCGCGGACGCGGCGATGGTCTTCGCCGACCGCGCCGTGGTCCTCGACCACGAGACACGCTGCTGCTACCTGCTGGCGCTGAGCGAGCGGGCCGGGGAGCCCGCCACGACCGCGTGGTTCGACGCGACCGCTGCCGTGCTCGGGTCCCTGGCCGAATCCGCCGCGGCACCGGTCGCGGCCCCGCTGGTGCGGGCGGAGCAGGATCCGCGGGTGCGGTTGCGGCACGAGCCGCAGCGCTACCTCGAGCTGATCGCCCAGTCGATCGCCGAGATCCGCAGCGGCGAGACGTACGAGGTGTGCCTGACCAACGCGGCGACCGTGGACCGCAGCGTCGATCCCCTGCGCACCTACGAGACGCTGCGCGAACTGAGCCCGACCCCGTACAGTGCCCTGCTGCGGTTCCCCGAGGTGTCGGTGCTCAGTGCCTCGCCGGAGCGGTTCCTGCGGATCGGCCCGGACGGGGTGGTCGAGTCCAAGCCGATCAAGGGCACCCGGCCGCGCGGCACCACCGAGGACGCGGACCGGGCGTTGCGGCAGAGCCTGCTCGACAGCGAGAAGGACCGGTCGGAGAATCTGATGATCGTCGACCTGGTGCGCAACGACCTGTCTCGGGTGTGCGTGCCCGGTTCGGTGCACGTGCCGAAGCTGTTCGACGTCGAGACGTACGCGGCGGTGCACCAGCTGGTCTCCACGGTGCGGGGGACGTTGCGCCCGGATGCGACCGCGGTGGACTGCGTGCGGGCCGCCTTCCCGGGGGGATCGATGACCGGGGCGCCGAAGCTGCGCACCATGGAGATCATCGACAAGCTCGAGGACGGCCCCCGCGGCGTGTACTCGGGTGCGCTGGGATACCTGTCCCCGACGGGAGCGGCGGACCTGTCGATCGTCATCCGCACCATGGTCGCCACCGAACACGAGGTGGGCTTCGGCATCGGCGGCGCCATCGTCGCGTTGTCGGACCCGGCGGACGAACTCGAGGAGACGATGGTCAAGGCGGTGGCGATGCGCCGCACCCTGTCGGTGAACGAACCCTCCGAGGACGGTTCCCGCGCGTGAGCGACACGACCGGCCTCGTCGTCGTCGCCGGGGGTGCCGGCGCGGTCGGCCGGATGCTCGGTGAGGCGCTGCGCCGCGACGGCGCCGACGTGCTGGTGGTCGACCCGGCCGCCGGCGACGATCCGGGCGCGCTGCGCGACGATGTCACCGTCCCCACGGCGGCCGTGCGGGACGCGGTGCGGTGCGCCTCGATGCTGGTGCTGGCCGTGCCCGAGGCCACGGCGCTGGCGGCCGCCGCCCGGCTCGGTCCGCTGCTGTCGCCGGACGCGGTGCTGGTGGAGACCCTGTCGGTGAAGTCGGCGTGGGCGCAGGCGGGACGCGGGCGGGGGTGGTCCGCGCAGTGTGTCGGGCTGAACCCGATGTTCGCGCCGGCGCTGGGCATGGCGGGACGACCGGTGGCGGTGGTCGAGCACCGGCCCGGCCCGGCCGTCGACGCGCTGCTCGCGGCGCTCGACCGGTGGGGCGCGCGGGTGGTGCGGATGACGGCGGACGACCACGACCGGGTCGCGGCGGCCACCCAGGCGGCCACGCACGCGGCGGTTCTGGCGTTCGGGCTGGCGCTGGGACGGCTCGGCGTCCCCCCGTCGGTGGCGGCGGCGACCGCCCCGCCCCCGCACGTGCTGCTGCGGGCGCTGCTGGCGCGGATCGCCGGCGGCGCCCCCGAGGTGTATCTCGACGTGCAGGCCGGCAACCCGCACGCGGCGGCGGCCCGGTCGGCGCTGCGGGCCTCCCTCGACGAGCTCGAGGCGGTGGTCGAGACCGGATCGGTGGCCGGGTTCGCGGACCTGCTGGGCCGGGCCGCAACGCCGCTGGGCGCGGACACCGGCCGGTATCGTGAGCTGTGTGCGGAACTGTTCGCGGAACTGACGCACGAGGAAACGGAGAGCCGTCATGGCCGAGCCTGATCTGCCCGCCGCGCAGGGTCCGCTGCTCGTACCCGCGCTGCCCGACCACGATCCGCACGACGTCGTCGAGAGCGCCGTGGTGCGGGGACTGGCCCGGTCGTGGGGGCGGCGCGCCACGGTCAAGAAGAGCGAACCGGATCTGGACGAGCTGTTCGATCCGGGCCGGCTGGATTTCCCGGACGAGCTCGTGCCGTTCCACACCCATCCCGCGTACCGCGCCCTGGACGAGGGGCGCCGGGCCCGGCTGCGGGGCTGGGGCTGGATTGCGTACAACAAGAATGTCATGGACATCGAGCAGTACGTGGTCAACCCCGGTTTCGCGCTGATCACGACGGACTTCTTCGGGGTCGGGCCGTCGGACACCGTGACCGCGGGGGTGCTGCAGGCGATGGTCGACGAGCAGTACCACACGCTCATGCACCTGAACGCGAGCGCGGTGATCCGCCGCCGCCGTGGCTGGCACATGCCCGAGTCGGTGCTGCCGCCGTGCCGGACCGTGCGCGAGCACCGGGCCGCGGTGGCGGCGGCGCCCGATCCGCGGGGGCAGGCGCTGATCCGGTTGGCATTCACCACCGTCGCCGAGACCTCCATCAGCGCGTTCCTCGCTCTGATGACCGAGGACGCGGAGCTGCAGCCGGTCAATCGCACGACGGTGGCGCTGCACCGGCGGGACGAACTCAGTCACGCCTCCCTCGCCGCGGAGCTGCTGAAGATGGTGTTCACCGAGCTCGGGCCCGGCGACCGGGCGCAGCTGCTCGCGGCCCTGGCGGCGGGAATCGAGGCGTTCACCGGCTCGGATCTGGGCACCTGGGCAGCGATCGTGGACGCGGAGCGCGTTCCGGGTGGGCGGGCGATGCTCGCGGACGTGGCCGCGACACCCCCGCGGCGGGTGGTGCAGGACTGCAGCGCGATCCGCCGGTTGTGCACCGAACTGGGCGTCGTGGACGAGCTGCCCGTCACCTGGTAGAACGATCGAATCCGAACGAACGACACGATCGTTCGAGCGGTGTCCGGTTCGTGACCCGGCGCCGTTCCTCGAACGTTCGTGCGGGGGTTCGTCCTGGTAGTCTGCGGTGGTGAGCGACGCCTCCTCGGCGCCCGGCACGCCGATCGGGGCCACCCCCGCGACGGGCGGCCGCCGCAAGCAGTACGCCAACAGCGCCGAACGTGCGCGCGCCTGGCGCGAACGCCAGCGCCGGACCGCCACCCCGTCCCCACCCGCAGCGACCTCCGACCCGCCCCGGTCGGCGTCCTCTTCGCCGCCGGAGCGTGCGGGTACCCGCCTCGGCGCCGCCCCGGACCCGCCCCGGGCGGCCGGCACCGGGGCGGTGGACCTCGAGGCGACCCGGCTGCGCACCGAACGCGACGAGGCGCTGCGCTCGGCTGCCGAGGCCTGGCAGCGGGTGGCCGAACTCGAGGCCGATCTCGCGATGGTGCGCGCCGAACTGGCCGACGAGCGGGCCACCCAGCTGCGCGAGGCGCGGATCCACATCGCCGAGCTGCGGATGCAGGTGGCGGAACTGCGGCGCGAACGCGGCCGCCCGGACCGGATCCCGACTGACGAACGTTCGCCGAACGCGTAGGCCCGAGTCCGAACGATCGTTTGGAGGGCTACCGGGGGTGCGAACGTTCGGATCTCGGGGGTCGGGACTTCCGGCCCTGTCGGGCGCGTCCCGCACGGAGTCGAATGGACACGGACCGACCTTCCGCCGATCCGTTTCCCAGGAGAGGAGCAGACATGTCCACTGTGCCAGCGCGCCGTTCCCGTTCGGTGTTCCCGGACCTGTCCGAGTTCTTCGACGCCTTCCCCTTCACCGGTCTACGTCCCGCTCTCGGCGGCAACCTCATCCGGGTCGAGGACCGTGTCGAGAACGGCCGGTACGTCGTGCGGGCCGAGCTGCCCGGCCTCGACCCGGAGAAGGACATCGACGTCGCGATCAACGCCGGGCAGCTCGAGATCACGGCCGAACGGACCGAGGAGAAATCCGAGGGGGGACGCTCGGAGTTCCACTACGGCTCGTTCCGGCGTTCGGTGGCCCTGCCACCGGGTGCGAAGGACGACGACGTCGAGGCGTCCTACGCCAAGGGCATCCTCACCGTCTCGATCGCTCTGGCCGAGCAGCAGCAGGCCGGGAAGAAGATCGAGGTCAAGAACGCCGAATGAGCCCCGCCGCCCGGATGGGGGTGACCGGTCCTCGACCGGCCCCCAGCCCGGCGGCGCTCAGCGGCGCAGCAGGCCGCGCAGTTTCGTCCACCGGTTGCGCACGCCCCACACGGTGACCTTGATCAGCGCCTCCTGCACGATGCTGCCGCTCATCTTCGATTCGCCGATGATCCGCTCGGTGAAGGTGATCGGCACCTCGGCGACCGTGAACCCGGCCTGCACCGCCCGCCAGGCGAGGTCGACCTGGAAGCAGTAGCCGTGCGAGGCGACCGCGGCGAGATCGAGGTGCTCGAGCACCTCGCGCCGGTAGGCGCGGTAGCCGCCGGTGATGTCGTGGATCCGCACCCCCAGCGCGAGCCGCGAGTAGATGTTGCCGCCGCGGGAGAGCACCTCCCGATGCCACGGCCAGTTCACCACCGCACCGCCGGGCACGTACCGCGAGCCGAGCACCAGGTCGGCGCCCGCGTCGATCCTCTCGAGCAGCAGGTGCAGCTGCTCGGGGGCGTGGCTGCCGTCGGCGTCCATCTCCACCAGCACGGTGTAACCGCGCTCGAGTCCCCACCGGAAACCGGCGATGTACGCGGCCCCGAGACCGTTCTTCTCGGTGCGGTGCATCACGTGGATGCGGTTCTCGCTCGCCGCGGCG
Source organism: Rhodococcus sp. DMF-1 (assembly GCF_021441945.1). Taxonomy (NCBI): domain Bacteria; kingdom Bacillati; phylum Actinomycetota; class Actinomycetes; order Mycobacteriales; family Nocardiaceae; genus Rhodococcus; species Rhodococcus sp. DMF-1. The sequence continues at coordinate 1,709,576 of NZ_CP090442.1, read as the reverse complement.
AGACGATCGGCGACGTCGCCGGTGCCGTCCGGGCTGCCGTCGTCGACGATCAGCACGTGTGTGTGCGGCAGCGCGGCGTGCAACCGGCCGACGATCAGGCCGATGTTGTCACGTTCGTTGTACGTCGGGATGATCACCAGGGTCCGGGCGCTCGGCGCGCTGTCGTTCCCGGCCGGCGTCGCCGCTGCCATCGAAGGTCCTTCCTGTCGCACCGGCCGGCGGCCGGTCATCTCGCGGTGCCGGCTGCGGCCGGCACGGTGGTGCTCCGCCCGCGTGTGCGCACCAGCGCCACGCCGACGGCGGCGACGGCCCCGACGCAGAGCACGAGCTCCGGGATCGGTCCGAGCCGAGTAGCCAGCGTAGCCGTCGCGCGCAGCGGCACCTGCGCCACCAGTACCTCGGGCACGAACAGGGCGCTGCGCGTGGTGACCGTGCCGTCGGCCGCGACCACGGCGCTGACCCCGCTCGTGGCGGCCACCACCACGGCCCGGCCGTGCTCGACGGCCCGCACCCGGGACATCGCCAGCTGCTGGTAGGTCATCTCCGTGTCGCCGAACGTCGCGTTGTTGGTGGGCACGGCCAGCAGGTGCGCGCCGGCGCGCACCGAGTCCCGCAGTGCCCGGTCGAACGCCACCTCGTAGCAGGTGGCCACCCCGATCGGGATGCCCGCGGCGTGGACGGTGCCGTCGCCGCCGCCCGGCACGAAGTGCCCGGCCCGGTCGGCGTAGTCGGAGAACAGCCGGAAGAACGAGCGGTACGGCAGGTACTCGCCGAACGGCTGGATGATGCGCTTGTCGTGCCGCTCCCCGGGCCCGGTCGCCGGATCCCACACGATCACCGAGTTGGTCGTGGTGCCGTCCCCGTTGACCAGCACGGCACCCACCAGGATCGGGGCGCCGACCGCGGCCGCCGCGGCGCCGATGTCGGCGGCGGCGTCGCGGTTGCGCAACGGGTCGATATCGGAGGCGTTCTCCGGCCAGATCACCACGTCCGGGCGCGGCGCGGTGCCGCCCCGGACCCGGTCGGCCAGCTCGAGGGTGCGCGCCACGTGGTTGTTCAGCACGGCCTTGCGCTGGGCGTTGAAGTCCAGACCCAGCCGCGGCACGCTGCCCTGGATCGCGGCGACCGTCACGGTGCGCTCACCCGCCTCGGGGGCGGGCAGCGCCGGCCAGGTCGCCAGGGCGAGCAGCGGTGCGGCGACGGTCGTCGCCGCGGCCCGCAGCAGCGGCGACCGCTCCCGGTGCCCGCGGGTGTAGCGCAGCCCGGCCCGCGCGCACGCCCACAGCCCCGTGCCGGTCAGCGCCACCGCGAACGACACCAGCGGCGCACCGCCGACCGCGGCGAGAGCGACCAGCGGCCCGTCCGGCTGCCCGAACGCGAGCCGGCCCCAGGGGAACCCGCCGAAGGGCACGCTCGCCCGCAGGTACTCGGTCAGGCTCCAGCCGGCCGCGATCCACACCGGTGCCCCCGGCAGGGCGCGCACCTGCACCGCGACCACCCCGAACAGGCCGACGAAGACCGCCTCGGCGGCGGCGAGCGCCAGCCACGGCACCGGGCCGACGTACTCCCCGACCCACGGCAGCAGCGGCACGAAGAATCCCAGGCCGGCGAGGTAGCCGTAGCCGAAACCGCCGCGGCGGCGCAGCGTCGGCGCCCCCAGCACCCCGGTGAGCAGGGCGATGCCCAGCGGCGCGAGGAACCACAGCGGACGCGGCGGGAAACTCGCGAACAACAGCAGCCCCGCCGTGACGGCGGCGAGGCTGCGGACCACCACCGGCCGGGCGGCGGCGCGCGACCCGATCACCGGGCGTACACGACGCGGCCGCGGTGCACGCTGCGCAGCAGCACCGGGTCGGGCGTGCCCGGCTCGAGATCCGGCAGCGGCGCCACCCGCGACCGCGGGTCGGTGGACCAGCGCTGCACACTGTCCTTCGGCGCGCTGACCACGAGCTCGTCCGCGTCCCAGACCGCGTACGACGCGGGCGCCCCGGGGTCGAGGGTGCCGGCGATCCCGTCCCGCACCCCCCCGGCGCGCCACGCCCCACGGGTGGCGGCGGCGAACGCGGCGCGGGGGGAGATCCCGCTGCCCGGGGTGCGGTGGTGCACGGCGGCGCGCAGCATCGGCCACGGCCGGGCCGCGGTGACCGGCGCGTCCGAGCCGAACGCGAGGGACATGCCGGTCGCGGCGAGCGGCGCGAACGGGTTGAGGCCGGCGGCGCGGTCGGCGCCGAGGCGGGTGGCGTACAGCCCGCCCGGTCCGCCCCACAGCGCGTCGAAGCTCGGTTGCATGCTGGCGATCACGCCCCAGCCGCCGAGCCGCTCGCCCTGCGCGGCGGTGACCATCTCGAGGTGTTCGAGCCGGTGTCCGCGGGCCGCGACGGCCGGGCCGCCGAGGTCGGCGACGACCGCGGCGAATGCCTGCACCGCGGCGTCGACGGCGGCGTCGCCGATGACGTGGAAGCCGGCCTGGATGCCGGCTTCGGTGCAGACCCGCAGGTGCGCGGTCATCTGTTCGACGGTGAGGTAGGCGGTGCCGCAACAGTCGGGGCGGTCGGTGTACGGCGCGGCGAGCCACGCGGTGTGGGAGCCGAGGGCGCCGTCGACGAACAGGTCGCCCCCGAGGGCGTGCCCGCCGGTGGCGGTGAGCAGCGCCCGGGCCTGCTCGGCGGTGGTGACGGCCTCCCCCCAGTAGCCGCGGACCTGCACCCCGTGGTCGGTGGCGAGCAGTTCGGCGAAGTCGTCGCGGCCGGCGATGTCCGGGCCGCCGCATTCGTGCACGGCGACGATGCCGTGTGCCGCGTAGTCGTCGAGGGCGGCGGCGCGGGCCCGGGCGCGTTCGGTGGGGGTGAGCAGGGCGCGGGCGGCGGCGCGGACACCGTGGTGCGCGGCCGCGGTCAGCGGGCGCTGCGGGTGGTAGCCGTCGAGTCCGGCGAGGTCGGCGGCGGCGCGCAGCGCGGTGGAGGCCGCCGCGGAGTGGGCGTCGACGCGGGTGAGGTAGACGGCGCGGCCGGGGGCGGCGGCGTCGAGGTCGTCGGTGGTGGGGGCGGTGGGGTCCGGCCAGCGGGTCTCGTCCCACCCGTGCCCCCACACGACGGCGCCGGCGTGCCGGGCGGCATGGTCGCGCACCTGGTGCAGCGCCTCCTCGCGGGACCGCGTGTCGGACAGGTCGAGACCGGTCAGGGCCAGGCCGTGCGCGGTGACGTGCACGTGGGTGTCGACGAAGGCGGGTGCGACGAACGCCCCGTCGAGGTCGACGATCTCGGCGTCCGGGTGCAGGGCGCGGCCGGGCCGGTCCTCCCCCACCCACACGACCTGCCCGTCGGTGACGGCCATCGAGGTGGCGTCGGGGGCGCTGGCGCTGTAGATGCGGCCGCCGACGAGGAGCTGAGTGTGCGGTGCGGGGGACTTCACGGCTACCCAGTGTGCCCCGTTACGGCAGGTGCGGACGGTGCGGGGGGTCGACGATCTCGCCCTCGAGCACGGTCCCGGCTCCGGAGGCGGGGGTGTCGAGGCGGGCCGGGCCGACCACGGTGTGCTCGACGACCTCGCCGTCAACGATGACGACGCGTTCCCCGCGGAAGGTGCCGCCCCGGGCGGCGGAGGCGGCGACCCGGCGGGCGGCCAGCGCCCGCACGAGCGGGCGCAGCAGCGCGCGGGTCGGGGGCAGCAGCAGCAGAATTCCCGCGGCGCTGGTCACCGGTCCGGGTACGAGCACGAGCCCGGCACCGGCGCCGACCAGTGCGCCGTCGGTCAGGGCCCGGTCCGCGCCGGCGGCGCTGCGGACCCGGCCCAGATTCTGCAGGGCACGGCGGCCCTGCGCGGCGAGCACCAGGTACCCGAGGACGCTCACCCCGAGGAACACCAGGATCGTCGTGCCGATGCCCAGGGTGGACCCGAGCCACGCCAGCACCCCGATCTCGACGACGACGTAGGCCAGGAACAGCAGCGCGATCATGGGGTGATCCTTCCAGCTGCCGGGAACGGTGCGGCGGTCATATCCGCTCAACGAGCGGCGCCGCGGTTTTGCTCCCGGTCGCTGTGATCGAATGGCCGCGTGGGTGCGGGCGACTGGGCGGTTCTGATGGTGGCGGCGACCGCCGCCGGGTGGGTCGACGCCGTCGTCGGTGGGGGCGGGCTGATCCTGTTGCCGGCGCTGTTCGTCGTCGCCCCGCAGCTGACACCGGCGGCCGCGCTGGCGACGAACAAGCTCACCGCCCTCTGCGGCACCGGCGCGGCGGTGGTGACCTTCGCGCGGCGGATCCGGCTGCAGTGGCCGGTCCTGGCTCCGGCGGCGGTCCTGGCCGCGGTCGCGGCGGCGGCGGGTGCGGCGACGGTCTCGCGGATCGACAAGGACCTGTTCGTTCCGATGGTGATGGTGGTGCTGGTGGCGGTCGCGGTGTTCGTGACGCTGCGGCCGCAGGTCGGCACGACCCTGGCGCACGAACCGCCGACGATGCGGCGCACGGTCCTGGTGGTGCTGACCGCGGCCGCGGTGATCGGCTTCTACGACGGCCTGCTCGGCCCGGGCACCGGCACGTTCCTGATCATCACGTTCGCGACGCTGCTCGGCACCGAATTCGTGCGGTCGGCGGCGATGGCGAAGGTGATCAACCTCGGGTCCAATGTCGGGGCGCTGGTGTATTTCGCGGCGGCCGGGTACGTGTGGTGGTCGCTGGGGCTGGCACTGGCGGTGTGCAATATCGCGGGCGCGGTCGTCGGTTCGCGGACCGCGCTGCGCCGCGGCGCGGGGTTCGTGCGGGCGGTGCTGCTGATCGTGGTGCTGGTGATGGTGGTGCGTCTGGGCTGGCAGCAGTTCGGGTGAGCCGACGCGCCGGGTGCGACCCAGTACGGTGGTGCCCGTGAGCACCGTCGACGCCGACTTCCTCGCCCTGCCGTTGCGGACGCTCGCGGACGCGGCGCTGTCCGCCGCCCGCGCCGCCGGTGCCTCCCACGCGGATCTGCGGGTGCACCGTCTGCACAGCCAGTCGCTGAGCCTGCGGGACGGCGCCGTGCAGGCCGCCGTCGACAGCATCGACACCGGGCTGGCCGTGCGGGTGGTGGTCGACGGCACCTGGGGGTTCGCCTCGCACGCCGAGCTGAGCCCGGCCGTCGCGGCGGCCACGGCGCGGCAGGCGATCGAGGTGGCCCGGACGTTGCGGGCGCTGAACCGGGACCGGGTCGAGCTCGCCGACGAGCCGGTCTACCCGGACGCGGTGTGGGTCTCGCCGTACGAGATCGACCCGTTCACGGTGCCCACGGCGCACAAGGTGGCGCGGCTGGCGGAGTTCTCCCGGCACCTGCTCGCCGCCGACGAGGTCGATCATGTGACGGCGCACTGTGGGCAGGTCAAGGAGCAGACGTTCTACGCGGACCTGGCCGGCTCGACGATCACCCAGCAGCGGGTGCGGGTGGCCCCGCAGCTCGAGGCGACCGCCGTGGACCGGCGCACCGGCGAGTTCGAGACGATGCGCACCCTGGCCCCGCCGGTGGGGCGGGGCTGGGAGTATGCGGCCGGCGACGCGCACTGGGACTGGAGTGCGGAGCTGGCGCAGATCCCCGGGTGGCTGGCGGAGAAGGCGTCGGCCCCCAGTGTGCAGGCGGGGCCGACGGACCTGGTGATCGACCCCACCAACCTGTGGTTGACGGTGCACGAATCGATCGGGCACGCAACGGAGTACGATCGGGCCATCGGGTACGAGGCGGCCTACGCGGGCACCTCGTTCGCCACCCCGGACGGGCTCGGCACGCTGCGCTACGGCACCGACGTGATGCAGGTGACGGCGGACCGCACCGTCGCGCACGGGCTCGCCAGCGTCGGCTGGGACGACGACGGGGTCGCCGCCCAGTCCTGGGACCTGGTGCGGGACGGGATACTGGTCGGCTACCAGCTCGACCGGGTGTTCGCGCCGCGGCTGGGGCTGCCGCGTTCGAACGGCTGCTCGTACGCCGACTCGGCGCATCACGTGCCGATCCAGCGGATGGCGAACGTGTCGCTGCAGCCGGACCCGGCGGCCGACACCACCACCGCCGAGCTCATCGCCCGCGTCGACGACGGGCTCTACGTCGTCGGCGACAAGTCCTGGTCGATCGACATGCAACGCTACAACTTCCAGTTCACCGGGCAGCGGTTCTACCGGATCCGGGGTGGCACGCTCGCCGGGCAGGTGCGCGATGTGGCCTACCAGGCCACCACGACCGACTTCTGGGGCTCGCTCGAGGCGGTGGGCGGGCCGTCGACGTGGCAACTCGGCGGCGCCGTGAACTGCGGCAAGGCCCAGCCCGGGCAGGTCGCGCCGGTCAGCCACGGCTGCCCGTCGGCGCTGCTGCGGTCGGTGAACGTCCTCAACACCCGCGCGGAGGGCCGGCGATGATCGAGGCGCAGGAACAGCTCGAGCGGGCGTTGCGCTGCTCGACCGCCGACGAGACGATCGTGCTGGTCACCGACACCGGCGAGGCGTCGCTGCGGTGGGCCGGCAACTCGATGACCACCAACGGGATCTCTCGTTCCCGCAGCTGGACGGTGATCGCGGTCCTGCGCGGCGACACCACCCGCGTCGGGGTGGTGACATCGAGCAGCGTCGACCCGGCCGACATCGCCCCGACCGTGCGGGCGGCGGGGGCGGCGGCCGCGGCGGCGGCCCCCGCCGAGGACGCGGTGCCGCTCGTCGGCGGGGAGGGCGAGCCCGGCGACTGGGCCGACGCCGCGGCCGGGACCGACATCACGGTGTTCGGGCGGCTCGTCGACGATCTCGCCGCCGGATTCGACGGTGCCGATCAGCTCTACGGCTTCGCCCACCACCGGATCTCGACGACCTGGCTGGGCACCTCGAGCGGGGTGCGACGCCGGTTCAGCGCGCCGGAGGGATCGGTGGAGATCAACGGCAAACGGGGCGGGCTGAACGGGGCCAGCGCGTGGGCCGGGGCCGGCACCCGCGACTTCACCGACGTCGACACCCCCGCCCTGCTGACGGAACTGTCGCGGCGGCTGGACTGGGCGCGCCGCACCGTCGAGCTGCCGGCCGGGCGTTACGAGACGCTGCTGCCGCCGTCGGCGGTGGCGGACCTGATGATCTACCTGATGTGGTCGATGGAGGGCCGCGGCGCCGAGGAAGGGCACACCGCGCTGTCGCGGCCCGGCGGCACCCGCGTCGGCGAACGGCTCACCGCGCTGCCGTTGACGCTGTTCTCCGATCCCGCCGCCCCCGGCCTGGAGTACGCGCCGTTCGTCACGGCCACCGCGTCGTCGAACTCGGTGTCGGTGTTCGACAACGGCATGGACCTCGGGCGGGTCGACTGGGTGCGGGCGGGGACGGTGCACGCGCTGGCGTACCCGCGGGCCGCCGCCGCCGAGTTCGGGGCGCCGGCCGCCGCGCCCGGGGAGAACCTGCTCCTGACCGGCGGCGGCACGGCCGGCGTGGACGAGATGGTGGCCCGCACCGAGCGGGGACTGCTGCTGACGACCCTGTGGTACATCCGGGAGGTCGACCCGGCGACGTTGCTGCTGACCGGACTGACCCGCGACGGCGTGTATCTGGTCGAGGACGGTGCGGTGACGGCGGAGGTGAACAACTTCCGGTTCAACGAGAGCCCGCTGGATCTGCTGCGGCGCACCACCGAGGCCGGTGGCACGCAGCGCACCCTGCCGCGGGAATGGAAGGACTGGTTCACCCGCACCGCGATGCCGCCGCTGCGGATCCCCGACTTCCACATGTCGTCGGTCAGCCGCGCCCGCTGATCCCGCGGCGACGCCCGTGTGCCGCCGCGGTCCGCTCACCCGCCGGGACCGGGATCCGGGGTGGGGTCGTCCGCCTCGACGACACAGGCGAGCCCGACGGTGCCGGCGCGCCCGCGGCGCAGCACACTGCCCTTGACCGTGAGCCACCCGAGGATCCCGTACTTGCGGGCGATCGTCGCCCGCGCCCGCTCGGTGCCGGCCGCGTCGAGCACCGTGGCGGTGCCGGGCACCGCGTCGCTGCGCGGTGCGCCGCGCACGTCGCACACCGCGACGGTGATCCGCGGATCGCGGCGCAACCGCCGGACCTTGTAGGAGTCGGTGACGGTCCACACCAGCAGCCGGTCGGCGTCGGCGGCCGCCCACACCGCGGTCGGCACCGGGGTGCCGTCCCTGCGGAAGGTGGTCAGCAGCACGTACTTCGCGGCGGCCAGGTCGGCGAAGGTCGGGGTCATGGGCCACACCCTACGGACGGGCGGGCCGCGCCGACCGCCGCCGTCTAGCCTGGAGGCCATGGCGCCCGCTGACGAACCCGTCGACCTGGTCGAGGTGTCCCTGCCCGGCGGTCGGCTCGCGGCGGCGCAGCTGCAGATCCTCGCCGAGCTCGCCCACGACCACGCCGGGGGCGCCCTGGTCCTCACCGCCGACGGTCTCGGGCTGCGCGGAAACCGGGCCGAACTCACCGCGCAGCTGTCCGGCCACGGCTTCGACCTGCCCGGACCGCATCGGCGCCGCCTGCTCGCCTCGCCGCTGTCCGGCCGCATCGGCGGGCACGTCGACGTGCGGGACATCCTCGCCGAGGTGCACCGTCGCCTCACCGCGCTCGCGCCCGGCCGCGACCTCGTCGTCGGGATCGACGACGGCAGCGGCGACATCGCGGCCCTGGCCCCCGAGGTGGGGGCGGCGGCGCTGCCCGACCGGCGGTGGGCGCTGTTGCTCGACGGCACCGACACCGGCGTGCGCCTGCCCCCCGACGACGTCGTCGAGACGCTGGTCGCGGCGGCGCAGCGGCCGCCGCGGGCCGGGGTCGCCGCGACCCTCGCCGCTCTGGGCGTGGCGCCGTCGGCGCCGCCGGCGCGGCGCCCGTCGGCCCCGGCCCGGCCCGTGGGCTGGTTGGACCAGCCCGACGGTGCGGTCACCCTCGGCGGCGGTCTGCCCGGGGCGGTGCTGCCGGCGCGGACGGCGGAGTTCCTCGCGGCCGTGGATCGTCCCCTGGTGGTGACGCCGTGGTCGGTGGTGCTGCTGTGCGATCTCGACGAGTGGGCCGCCGAACAGGTGGTGCGGGTCCTCGCCCCGATGGGACTGGTCTTCGACGCCGACTCCCCCGAGCTGCGCTGAACCGCGCCGCGGCGGTCGTGTTCCGGGCCCGCACCGCCCGCACGCCGCCTACCGTGGGTTCATGAGCATCGGTGCGGGGTCCGAGTCCGAGGTGTTCGATGTCGTCGTCCTCGGCGGCGGACCCGCCGGGGAGAACGCCGCCGCCTACGCCATCGCCGGCAGCGACCGCACCGCCGTCCTGGTCGAACACGAACTCGTCGGCGGTGAATGCTCCTACTGGGCGTGCATGCCGAGCAAGGCGCTGCTGCGCCCGGGACAGGTGCTGGCCGCGGCCCGGCACATGCCCGGCGTCGCCGCCAAGGTCGCCGCCCACGGCGTCGACGTCGCCGACGTCCTCGCCCGCCGGGACGCGTTCACCGACGGCCGCGACGACACCGCCCAGGTCGAGTGGGCGCGCGGCGCCGGGATCGACGTCGTGCGCGGGCACGGCCGCCTCACCGCCCGGTGCGAGGTCACCGTGGACGGCCCGCAGCCGCGGCGGCTGCGGGCACGGCACGCGGTGGTGGTGGCCACCGGCAGCACCGCGTCCGTGCCCGATGTGCCGGGGCTGCGCGCGGCCCGGCCCTGGACCTCGCGGGATGCGACGAACCTGCAGCAGGTGCCGCGGCGCGCCGCGATCGTCGGCGGCGGCGTCGTCGCCTGCGAGATCGCGACCTGGCTGCGCGAGCTCGGCACCGAGGACCTGACGATGCTGGTGCGGGGGGACCGGCTGCTCGCCCGCACCGAGCCGGTCGCCGGCGCCGCCGTCGCCGAGGCGCTGCGCGAGCACGGCGTGCGGCTGCGGTTCGGCACCACGACGGCGGAGGTGTCCCGCCCGGACGTCGCGGACACCGGCATCGGACGCATCCACGGCGGCCCGGTGCGGCTGCGCCTCGACGACGGCGGCACCCTCGAGGTCGACGAGCTGATCGTCGCGGCCGGGCGCCGGCCCGCGACCGCCGGACTCGGACTCGACACCGTCGGGTGGGCCGGGGAGGGCCCGCTGCGCACCGACGACCACATGACCGTCGCCGGGGTGGACGGGCGCTGGCTCTACGCCGTCGGCGACGTCACCGGCCGGACCGCGCTGACACACATGGGCAAGTACCAGGGACGGGTGTGCGGCGACGTGATCGCCGCCCGCGCCGAGGGACGCGACCTCGACGCGCCGCGGTTCCGGGCGCGCGCCGACCACGGGCAGGTGCCGCAGGTGGTGTTCACCACCCCGGAGGTCGCGGCCGTGGGCCGCACCGCGGCCGACGCCCGCGCCGACGGCCTCGACGTCGAGGTGCTCGAGGTCGACATCGCCGTGGCCGGATCCGCGCTGGCGCGGGACGATTTCACCGGACGCGCCACCCTCGTGGTCGACCGCGCCGCCGACACCGTGGTGGGGGCGACGTTCGTGGGCACCGACGTCGCCGAGCTGCTGCACGCCGCGACGGTCGCGGTGGTCGCCGCGGTGCCGCTCGAGACGCTGTGGCATGCGGTACCGGCGTATCCGACGGTCGGCGAGGTGTGGTTGCGGCTGCTCGAGTCGCGCCGCCGCTGAGCGCGCCGGTCAGCGCGGCAGTCGCCGCCAGATCGGCCGCGGCAGCAGCCGCATCCCGACGAACACCGGCCGCAGCACAGCCGGCACCCACACCTCGCCGCGGCCGCGGCGCAACGCCCGCACCGTCGCGTCCGCGACCCGGTCCGGGGTGCTCGACAGCGGCGCGGGGCTCATCCCCTCGGTCATGCGGCCGACGACGAACCCGGGTCGCACCAGCAGCAGCGACACGCCGCTGCCGTGCAGCGCGTCCGCCAGGCCGGAGGCGAATCCGTCGAGACCGGCCTTCGCGGAGCCGTACACATAGTTCGCCCGGCGCACCCGCACCCCCGCCACCGACGAGAACACCACGATCCGGCCCGATCCCTGGGCCCGCAGATGCCCCGCCAGCCGCGTGAGCAGGGCCACGTGGGCGACGTAGTCGGTGTGCACGATCGCCACGGCATGGGCCGGGTCGTGTTCGGCGCGGTGCTGGTCGCCGAGGATGCCGAACGCGAGGACGGCGACGTCGATCGGCCCGTACAGCATCGCGAGGTCGGCGAGGGTCTGCTCGTGGGTGTCGAGCCGGTCGGCGTCGAACTCGACGGTGTGCACGGCGACGGCACCGGCGTCGAGCACGGCGCGGCGCTGCGCCTCGAGATCGCCGGCGCGACGCGCGGCCAGGACCACGGTGCGGCCGCGGGCCAGCCGGGCGGCCACCGCCGTCCCGATCTCGCTGCGGCCCCCGAAGACGACGATCGAACCCTGCCCGTTGTTCACCGCACCAGTGTGCCGGGTGGCGCCGCGGGGCGCGCGGGCCGGGTTCGGCTACCGTCGCAGGCATGGCCCGCACCCCCGCCGCGCTCGGCGACGCCGCGTTGCAGTTCCTCACCGAATACCATCTCGGGACGCTGACGACCCTGCGCAAGGACGGCAGCCCGCACGTGGTGGCCGTCGGTTTCACGTGGGATCCGGAGGCCGGGGTGGTGCGGGTGATCACCGATGCGACCTCGCAGAAGGCGCTCAACGCCGACCGCCGCGGATACGGTGCCGTCAGTCAGGTCGAGCGGGGCCGCTGGCTCACCCTCGAGGGGCCCGCCCGGGTGCGGGCGGAACCGGAGGCCGTCGCCGAGGGGGTGCGTCGTTACACCGCGCGGTACCGGACGCCGCGGCCCAACCCGACGCGCGTGGTGGTGGAGATCACCGTCGCGCGGGTGATGGGCTCGGTACTCGACAAGTAGGGTCGCTCACCCCGGCAGCACCGTCAGTCCGTGCGGACGGTGGTTGAGCGGCTCGCAGCCGTCCTCGGTGACCACCACGATGTCCTCGATGCGCGCACCCCACTCGCCGCGGAAGTAGATGCCCGGTTCGATGCTGAACGCCATCCCGGGCCGCAGCACGTCGGCATTGCCGTCGACGATGTACGGCTCCTCGTGGACGGACAGTCCGATGCCGTGCCCGGTCCGGTGCACGAAGACCTCGGCGAGGCCGTGCGCGGCAAGGGCGTCGCGGGCGGCGGCGTCGACCGAGGCGGCGGTGACCCCGGGCCGGACCGCGTCGACCGCCGCCTGCTGCGCCGCCTCGAGCAACGCCACCTTCGCCGCGACGTCGTCGGGGGGCGCGCCGAGGCTGTAGGTGCGGGTGGAGTCGGAGTAGTAGCCGGGCTCGACCGGGCCGCCGATGTCGACGACCACGACGTCGCCGGGTTCGAGGACCCGGTCGGAGACCTCGTGGTGGGGGTCGGCGCCGTGCGGGCCGGACCCGACGATGACGAAGGCGGCCTCGGTGTGGCCCTCGGCGACGATCGCGGCGGTGATGTCGGCCGCGACCTGCGCCTCGGTGCGGCCGGGCCGCAGCCACCGCCCCATCTGCGCGTGCACCCGGTCGATGGCGGCGCCGGCGCGGCGCAGCGCCGCGACCTCCTCGTCGTCCTTGACCATGCGCAGCTGCCGCACCACCTCGGTCGCCAGCACGGGCGGCACCGCGAACCGGGCCGCGAGGGGCACCAGGTGCAGGGCGGGCATGGCGTCGACGACCGCGGTGCGCGGACGCTGCGGCAGCAGCGCGGCGACCTGCGCGTACGGGTCCTGTCCGTCGACCCAGTCGTGCACCGGCAGGTTCAGGTCCGCGGCCGCGGAGTCGGTGAGGGAGGCCAGCTCGAGGCGCGGCACGACGACGGACGCGCCCTGCCCGTCGGTGGGGATCACCAGGCAGGTGAGCCGCTCGAACGATTCCGCGCGTGAGCCGAGCAGGTAGCGCAGGTCCGGTCCGGGGGTGACGAGCAGCGCGTCGAGACCGGCGTCGTGGCCGAGGGCGGCGGCCCGGGCGAGGCGGTCGGCGTAGACGGTTGCGGGGAAGCGGCGCTCGGGGGAACTCATGCGGACAGCGTAGTGGCGTTTGGCAGGATGACCGGTGTGACTGCGACGCCGGCCTCCGCCGCCCCCGTGCCCCCCACCGGCCCGTTGATGCTGCTCGACGGGGCGAGCCTGTGGTTCCGCGCGTTCCACGCGCTGCCCGAATCGCTCACCGCCCCGGACGGCCGCCCGGTCAACGCGGTGCGGGGGTTCACCGACATGGTGGCGTCGCTGATCACCAAGCATCGGCCGGCGCGGCTGGTGGTGTGCCTGGATCTGGACTGGCGGCCGGCGTTCCGGGTGGCGGCGGTGCCGAGTTACAAAGCGCACCGGGTGGCCGCCGGTTCGGACGGCACCGCCGAGGAGGTGCCGGCGGCGCTGCCGCCGCAGGTGCCGATGATCCTCGACGTGCTGGCCGCGGTCGGGCTCGCCACCGCCGGGGCGGCCGGGTTCGAGGCCGACGACGTGATCGGCACTCTCGCCGCCGGCGAGGCCCGCGACCCGGTGCTGGTGGTCAGCGGCGACCGGGATCTGCTGCAGGTGGTGCGCGGCGGCGCGGTGCCGGTGCGGGTGGTGTACGTCGGGCGGGGCCTGGCCAAGGCCGAGGTGTTCGGTCCGGCGGAGGTCGCGGCCCGGTACGGGCTTCCGCCCGGGCGGGCCGGAGCGGCCTACGCCGAGCTGGCGGCGCTGCGCGGGGACCCCTCGGACGGGTTGCCGGGCGTCAAGGGGATCGGGGAGAAGACCGCGTCGACGCTCCTGCAGGAGTACGGGTCGCTCGCGGCGCTGCGCGCGGCGGCCGCGGACCCGGCGTCGGGGCTGGCGAAGGGGGTGCGCGCCAAGCTGATCGACGCCGGCGAGTATCTGGACGCGGCGGTGCCGGTGGTGCGGGTGGCCACCGACGCTCCGGTCCGGGTGTCGCGCCCGGACACGATCCCGGGGGCCCCCGTCGATCCGCAGGGACTCGAGCGGCTGGCCCAGGATCTGGGGATCGGGCGGTCCGCCGCCCGGTTGACCGCGGCGGCGGCCGGGGTGTGAGGGCGACGGACCGGCGTGCTCAGTTGGGCCGGCTGACCTCGTAGGTGCCCTCGTCGTCGGTGAAGGTCAAGGTCACCGTCCGGAACTGCCCGTCCACCGTGAGGGTGCACTCGAAGCTGTTGCCCGCCTTGACTTCTTCGCCGTCCGGGCACTGCACGTCGGAGACGTCGGTTGCGCCGTACGACTCGGTGAGGACCTTCTCGACGCCGGCCTGCGCGGCCTCGGGGTCGAGGGTGTCGGTGCCGCCGAAGAGCAGGACGGCGCCGATGATCGCCCCGATCAGCACGAGCGCAGCGACGGCCAGGCCGACGATCAGGCCGGTCTTCGACTTCGTCTGCGGTGCACCGGCATTCCACTGGTTCGCGCCGGTCCATTGCTGGCCTTGCGGCTGACCGGGTTGCTGCTGTCCCCACTGGCCCTGTTGCGGCTGGCCCTGCTGCGGTTGTCCCCACTGCTGGCCGGGCTGCTGTCCCCATTGCTGGCCTTGCGGCTGACCGGGTTGCTGCTGTCCCCACTGGCCCTGCTGCGGCTGGCCCTGCTGCGGTTGTCCCCACTGCTGGCCGGGCTGCTGCCCCCATTGCTGGCCTTGCGGCTGACCGGGTTGCTGCTGTCCCCACTGGCCCTGTTGTGGCTGGCCCTGCTGCGGCTGCCCCCACTGCGGCTGGCCCTGCTGGGGCTGGCCTGGGCTCTGCTGAGCCCACGACTGCCCGGGAGCCTGGCCCTGCTGCGGTGTGCCGAACGCCTGCGTCGGTGCCGGCCCCTGCTCGGCTCCGGAGGACGGCGGGGGCGACGGCGCCCACTGCTTGGTCGAATCGTCGGAATCCTGCGGGTCGTGCGGACCGCTCATTGTCGCCTCCACCTGCCTTCGCTGTGTCCAATTACCGTAGTCGTAGCACCCCACCCATCACGAGGAAGCCGTGTGGCAGCGCGCGTATCAAACCACACGCGGTGTCTTCACGCCGCATCGACCGCGACGACACCGCGCCGGATCGCGCCGATCGCGCGGGCGGCCGTCTTGGCGAGCTGCGGGTCGACGGCGCCGGTGCGGATCTGATCGAGCAGATCGATGACCTGCCGGCACCAGCGCACGAAATCGCCCGCCGACAGGTCACGTCCGGCGGTGCCGGCGGCGAGCAGAGCCTCGGTCAACGACTGGGTGCTCACCCACGTGTAGATGGCGTCGACGAATCCGGGATCCGGTTCCCGGGTCGGGGGCAGCTTGAAGCGGACCTCGTCGGCGCGCAGCTGTCCGCACAGACGGACGGTGTCGGCGAGCGCGCGACGCAGCGGCCCGGTCGGCCCGTACTCGGTGGCGCCCTCCTCGACGCGGGCTTCGTACACCACGGCCGAGACGACCGCGGCGAGCTCGGCGGGCGAGAGCCCGGCCCACACCCCGTGGCGCAGGCATTCGGCGACCAGCAGGTCGCTCTCGCTGTAGATGCGGGCGAGCCGCTCCCCCGCCTCGGTGGTCGACGGATCGTCGCCGGCGGTGAGGTAGCCCCGCTCGGTCAGCAACGCGACGATCCGCTCGAAGGTGCGTGCGAGGGAATTGGTGGTGGCCGCGGATTGGCGGCGCATCTGGGCCACCTCCCGGCCCAGCCGGTTGTAGCGTTCCCCGAGCCGGGCGAGACGGTCGAGATCGGGATGCTGGTGGGCCGGATGCCGGCGCAGCCGCCGCCGCAGCGTGTCGATTTCGCGGCTGTCGCCGTGCTTGGCGCGCTTGGGTCGGCGCGGCGCGGAAATCCCGGTGCTGCGCAGCGCCGATGCGAGGTCCCGGCGGGCCCGGGCGGTGCGGGCGTCGGCGTGCCGGGGCAGCCGGAGCTTCCCCAATGCGGTCGCCGGGGCCGGGAAGTCCGCGGCCGACACCCGGCCGGACCAGGCGTCCGCGGTGACCACGAGCGGCCGGGGATCGGTGACATCGGTGTCGGTCTCGAGGACGACGGCCAGGCCCGTGCGTCGGCCGCCGGGGATGGCGACGATGTCGCCGCGGCGCAGCGCGAGCAGCGACGCGACCGCCGCCTGCCGGCGGTCCTGCCGCGCCTGGCGTTCGCGGGCACGTTCGAGCTGGGTCAGTTCCTCGCGCAGCTGCAGGTAGTCGAGGATCTCGCCGTCCTCGCCGCCGAGCTGGTCGCGCAGCTTGGCGAGGGTCTTCTCGTTGCGCTCGATGCCACGGGTCAGGCCGACGACCGACTTGTCCGCCTGGAACTGCGCGAAGGACCGTTCCAGCAGTGCCCGCGAGTGTTCGGCGCCGACCGCGTCGATCAGGTTGACCGCCATGTTGTACGACGGGCGGAACGAGCTGCGCAGCGGGAACGTGCGGGTGGAGGCGAGCCCGGCGACGTCGGCGGGCTCGAGACCCGGCTGCCACAGCACCACCGCGTGGCCCTCGACGTCGATGCCGCGCCGTCCGGCCCGCCCGGTGAGCTGGGTGTACTCGCCCGGGGTGAGTTCGGCGTGGGTTTCGCCGTTGTACTTGACCAGCTTCTCGAGCACCACGGTGCGGGCCGGCATGTTGATGCCCAGGGCGAGGGTTTCGGTGGCGAACACCGCGCGCACCAGGCCGCGGACGAACAGATCCTCGACGGTGTGCCGGAACGCCGGGAGCATGCCGGCATGGTGGGCGGCGATGCCGCGTTCGAGGGCGGCGCGCCACTCCCGGAAGCCGAGCACCTCGAGGTCGGCGCGCGGCAGGTCGCCGGTGTGCTCGTCGACGACCGCCCGGATCTGCGCGATCTCGGCCTCGGAGGTCAGGTGCAGCCCGGCGCGCAGGCACTGACCGACGGCGGCGTCGCAGCCGGCGCGGCTGAAGACGAACGTGATCGCCGGCAACAACCCTTCCCGGTCGAGGCGGGCGACGACCTCCGGGCGCGGCAGCGGCCGGAACCCGATGCGCCCGCGGGGCCCGCCCCACCGGCCGGCCGAGTCGAGGACGGCGCGGCGGCGCACCTGCTCGACGAGTTCCCGGTTGACCACGACCCCGCGGCGACCGGTGCCGTCCGCCGCGTCCGGGTGTGCGGCGGATTCGAACAGGTCGAAGATGCGGGGACCGACCATGACGTGCTGGTGCAGCGGAATGGGCCGCACCTCGTCGACGACGACGGCGGTGTCCCCGCGCACGGTCTCCATCCAGTCACCGAACTCCTCGGCGTTGGAGACGGTCGCGGACAGGCTGACCAGGCGCACGTCCTCGGGCAGGTGCAGGATGACCTCCTCCCACACCGCGCCGCGGAACCGGTCGGCGAGGAAGTGCACCTCGTCCATCACCACGTGGGTCAGCCCGATCAGGGTGGTCGAGGACGCGTAGAGCATGTTGCGCAGCACCTCGGTGGTCATCACCACCACCGGGGCGTCCGGGTTGACGGACTGATCACCGGTGAGCAGCCCGACCGCGGCCTTGCCGTAGCGGGCGACCAGATCGGCATACTTCTGGTTGCTCAGTGCCTTGATGGGGGTGGTGTAGAAGCACTTGCTGCCGGCACGCAGCGCCAGATGCACGGCGAACTCCCCGACCACGGTCTTGCCGGCGCCGGTGGGGGCGCACACGAGCACGCCGTGCCCGCCCTCGAGGGCGCGGCAGGCCTGCACCTGGAACGGGTCGAGCGGGAAGGGCAGCCCGGCGGTGAACTCGGCGAGCCGGGACGCCGGCGGGGGCGTGGTGGATCCGGTGTCGGGTGAATCGGTCACAGGCGACTAGAGGGTGTCGGAGTAGTCGGCGGACGCGGGCCCGGGCGGCGGCGTGGAGGTGGGCGCCGGCACCGGGGCCGGCGGGGTGATCGGCGAGCTCTCGTCGTCGTCGAGGTCACCCCAGCCCTGTTCCCGGTCGCGGCGGGCCCGGCGCTTGTCGTTGAGGCGGGCGCTCTGGATGGCCAGCTCGAGCAGCACGGTCAGGGCCGCGGCCAGCGCCAGCATCGAGAACGGGTCCTGCCCCGGGGTGGCGACGGCCGCGAAGACGAACATCGCCATGATCAGCCCCCGCCGCCACGCCTTGAGCTTGGCGTAGCTGAGGATCCCGACGGCGTTGAGGGCGACGATGACGAGGGGGATCTCGAAGGACACCCCGAAGATCACGAGCAGGTTGATGATGAACCCGAAGTACTCCGAGCCCGACAGCGCGGTGACCTGCACGTCGTTGCCGACGGTGAGCAGGAACGACAACGCGTGCGAGACCACCAGGTAGGCCAGGACGGCGCCCGCGACGAACAGTGCCGCGCCGGAGACGACGAACCCGATCGCGTAGCGGCGTTCCTTCGCATACAGCCCGGGGGTGATGAACGCCCACAGCTCGTACAGCCAGATCGGGCAGGCGAGCACGATGCCCGCGGTCAGCGCCACCTTCAGCCGCAGCATGAACTGCTCGAACGGCCCGGTGGCGAGCAGCCGGCAGCTGTCGTCGGGGCTGATGTCGGCGCGCGCGGACGCCGGCAGATCACAGTAGGGGCCCCGCAGGATCTCGCCGAGGCTCGGCAGCCCGAACAGGCCGGTGCTGTACCAGACGAACCCGACGATCGTGGTGAGGACCACCGCGGCGAGGGCGATGAGCAGACGGGTGCGCAGTTCGTAGAGGTGCTCGACCAGCGACATGGTGCCGTCGGGATTGGTCTTGCGTCGGCTTCGACGCGGATCGAACGGGATGCGCACGGTGCGGTTCTCAGCTCCTGTCACGGCCGCCGGGATCAGCGGAGGACCGGGACATCCGCGCGGATGTCCCGGTCAGGGTAGTACGGTCAGGCCGAACGCGATTCGGGCTGCGACGTCTGCGTCTGCGGCTCCACGGGGGCCTGGGGCGGCTGGGCCGGCGGCAACGGGCTCGGAGCCTGCTGCTGCGCGGGGCGCGCATCGTCGTTCTGCATCTCCTTGACCTCGCTCTTGAAGATGCGCAGCGACCGGCCGAGACCGCGAGCCGCATCGGGCAGCTTCTTCGAACCGAACAGGATGATCACGACGATCGCGACGATGGCCCAGTGCCAGGGGCTCATTGCACCCATTATCAACCTCCACTGATCTGCTGGCGTCGATGCTACCGGACCGCCCTTGCCGCGGCGCGCCGCACAGGGGCGTTCACAGGGAGTTCGCAGCGGCTTCACACACCGTTCCCGGCGAGCGCGTCGTACGCCGTCAGCGCCGCCTGCGCCCGGTCCCGCACCGCCGCGACCAGCTCCGGCGGGCCGAGCACCCGCACCCCCGCGCCGAGGCCGACGGCCAGGCGCGCCATCCAGTCCAGCGACGCGTAGTGCATCACCGCGTCGACGACGCCGTCCTCGTGGGCCTGCACATCGGTGAGCGGATAGTAGTCGAGCAGCCACCCGTAGCCGGACTCGATGCGCAACCGTGCCGCCGGCAGCGCCGGGTCCCCCGCGAACAGGTCGAGGTGGTCGTCCTCGTCCAGCGCCCGCTCGGGCGGATCCGCCGGTTCGTCGAGTTCGGTGGCGGCGTCGATGCGGTCGAACCGGAACAGCCGCACCCCGTCGGCGGCGCGGCACCAGGCCTGCAGGTAGGTCTGCTCCCCGACCAGCACGATCCGGATCGGATCGACGTCGCGTTCGGACACCGCGTCGCGGGAGGCCGAATAGTAGGTCAGGTGCAGCGCCCGTCCGTGCTGCACGGCCGACCGCACCGTCGCCGCCACCGGATCCTCGGCGACCGGAGGTGTGGGGGCCGGGGGGCGGGCGGTGGCCGCGGCCGTGCCGGCCGCCGCCTCGATCTTCGCGATCGCCCCGAGCGCCGCGGTGGGGTCGACCACACCGGGCATCTCCACCAGCGACCGCAACGCCACCAGCAGCGCCGTGGCCTCGGTGGACGTCAGCCGCAGCGGCCGGTCGATCCCGGCGGTGAAGGTGACCACGATGCTGTCCTCGGAGAACGACAGATCGATCAGGTCGCCGGGACCGTAGCCGGGTAGCCCGCACACCCACAGCTGATTCAGGTCGTCCATGATCTGCTTCGGGGTGACCCCGAGATCGCGCGCGGCCTCGGCGGCGCTGATCCCCGGATGGGCCAGGAAGTAGGGCACCAGGTTCAGCAGCCGGGTCAGCCGACCGGACAGACGTGTGCTCATCGGTGCTCCCCCCGCTCGGCGGCCACGCCGCTGTTCGTGCCGGCGCCGGCCGCGACCGTCGGGGTGGCCAGCACCCGGGCCAGGGTGCGGCGCACCTCCTCGCGCAACTCCGGCGGGTCGAGCACCAGCGCGTCGGCGCCCTGCCCGGCGATCACCCGCCCGATCCACTCCCACGACCGCACCGGCACGTCCAGGACCGTGCCGGGCCGGGCGCCCACCACGCGGCGCTCGTGCTCGGTGCCGAGCCGGCGCAGTTCGAATGCGCGCCCGTCCGCGACCCACACCCGGGCATGACCGGTCACGTCGCCGGTGGCGGTGGCGGCGCGGGCGTGCGCCCGCAGGTCCACCCCCTCGGGGATCCGCACGGCCCCGGCAGGACCGAACTCGGTGATGTCGTCGTCGATCCGGGAGAGCCGGAAGGTGCGCGGCGCCCCCCGGTCCCGGTCGAACCCCACCAGATACCAGCGACCGTGCACCGTGACCACCCCCCACGGCTCGACGGTGCGCTCGGTCCACGGGTCGGTCGGGGAACTGCGGTGCCGGAACCGCACCGCGCGGCGCGCGTCGACGGCGGCGAGCAGCCGCCCCAGCACCGGTTCGGAACCGCGACTGCGGGTGGGCATCGCGGTGATCGCGCCCGCCGGATCGGCATCGACCTGCACCCCGGCGGCGCGCAGCTTGAGCAGCGCGCCCTGCGCCGCGGAGGTGAGCTCCGGTGACTCCCACAGCGCCGCCGCCACCGCGACCGCCGCGGCCTCGGCGCTGGTCAGTTCGATCTCGGGCAGTTCGTAGGCGTCGCGGTTGATGCGGTAGCCCTCGACGGTGGAGAACCGGGACGGCATGCCGGTCTCGAGGGGGATCCCCAGATCGCGCAGCTCGTTCTTGTCGCGTTCGAACATGCGGCTGAACGCCTCGTCGCTGCCCGAGTCGTCGTATCCGGCGACGGAGGCGCGGATCTTCTCGGCGGTGAGGAACTGGCGGGTGGACAACAGGCAGATGACCAGGTTCACCAGCCGCTCGACTTTGGAATTCGCCACGCGGTGCAGCCTAATCCCCCGCCCGCCGGTCGACCCGGTTACCGGACGCCGGCCCCTCTGCCGGCGACCCCGGGGCGCTCCTACATCGAGGCGATGAGCCGTTCGACGCGTTCGTCGACCGAGCGGAACGGGTCCTTGCACAGGACCGTGCGCTGCGCCTGATCGTTGAGCTTGAGGTGCACCCAGTCCACGGTGAAGTCGCGGCCCGCGTCCTGCGCGGCGGCGATGAAGTCGCCGCGCAGCTTCGCCCGGGTGGTCTGCGGCGGGGTGTGCACGGCCGCGTCGACGGACTCGTCGTCGGTCAGCCGCGTGGCCAGGCCCTTGCGCTGAAGCAGGTCGAACACCCCGCGCCCGCGTTTGATGTCGTGGTACGCCAGGTCCAGCTGGGCGATCTTCGGGTCGGACAGCTCCAGGTCGTAGCGGTCCTGGTAGCGCTGGAACAGCTTGCGCTTGATCACCCAGTCGACCTCGGTTTCGACCTTCGCGAAGTCCTGCGACTCGACCGCGTCGAGCACCCGGCCCCACAGATCCACCACCTGCTCGACGTGCGGATCGGGTTCGCGGGTGCGCAGGTACTCCACCGCCCGGCCGTGATACTCGCGCTGGATGTCGAGGGCGCTGGCCTGCCGGCCACCGGCCAGGCGCACCGGCCTGCGCCCGGTCAGGTCGTGGCTGACCTCCCGGATGGCCCGGATCGGATTGTCGAGCGCGAAGTCGCGGAACGCCACCCCGGCCTCGATCATCTCGAGCACCAGCGACGCGGAGCCGACCTTGAGCATCGTGGTGGTCTCGGACATGTTCGAGTCCCCGACGATCACGTGCAACCGCCGGTACTTCTCGGCGTCGGCGTGCGGCTCGTCGCGGGTGTTGATGATCGGCCGGGACCGGGTGGTCGCCGACGACACGCCCTCCCAGATGTGCTCGGCGCGCTGCGACAGGCAGAACGTGGCCGCCTTGGGGGTCTGCAGCACCTTCCCGGCGCCGCAGATCAACTGCCGCGTCACCAGGAACGGCAGCAGCACGTCCGAGATGCGGGAGAACTCCCCGGCCCGCACCACGAGGTAGTTCTCGTGGCAGCCGTAGGAGTTGCCGGCCGAGTCGGTGTTGTTCTTGAACAGGTAGATGTCCCCGCCGATGCCCTCCTCGGCGAGGCGCTGCTCGGCGTCGATCAGCAGTTCCTCGAGCACCCGCTCGCCGGCGTGATCGTGCTCGACGAGCTGGAGAAGGTCGTCGCATTCGGCCGTGGCGTACTCCGGGTGCGACCCGACGTCCAGGTACAGGCGCGCCCCGTTGCGGAGGAACACGTTCGAGCTGCGCCCCCAGGACACCACCCGGCGGAACAGATACCGGGCGACCTCGTCCGGGCTCAGCCGCCGGTGCCCGTGGAAGGTGCACGTGACGCCGAACTCCGTCTCGATGCCCATGATTCGTCGCTGCACACTTCGACAGTACCGCGCGGAATCACCGAGCATGAGCCGCAACGGGATTACCGTCGAACCCGTGATGTTCGCCCCCGCACCGTTGACACGCCTGGACCGGTCCCTGTTCGCGGGCAGCGCCGCCCTGCGGCCCTCCCCCGCCGACCCCGTGCTGCGCGGCCTGAGCCGCGCCGCCGACCACGGTCGGCTGTGGCTGGGCTGCGCCGCGGCGTGCGCCGCGATGGGCGGACGGCCCCGGCGCGGCGCCGTCCGCGGCCTGCTGGCCCTGGGCGGGGCCAGCGCCCTGGCCAACGGGGTGCTCAAGCCGCTGCTGCCGCGCCGCCGCCCCCCGGCCCGGCAGGACGGGCCGCTGCGCCGCTCGCTGCCGACGCCGCGCTCGTCGTCGTTCCCGTCCGGGCATTCGGCGTCGGCGGCGGCCTTCGCCACCGGGATGGCCCTCGAATCCCCGCTGGCGGGGGCCGTGCTCGCGCCGGTGGCCGCGGCGGTCGCCTACTCCCGGGTGCACACCGGGGTGCACTGGCCGGCCGACGTGGTCACCGGCGTCGCCCTCGGCACGGCGGTGGCCCTGGCCACCCGGCGCTGGTGGGCGGTCCGCACCGAGGAGCCCGCCCGGCTGGGCCCACCCGCCCCGGCTCCCGCCCTGCCGGAAGGCCGGGACCTGCTGGTGCTGGTCAACCCCGACGCGGGCCGGGACGACGGCGCGGACGCGATCGCCGCGGCGCTGCCCCGGGCACGGGTGATCGTCCTCGACCCGGACCAGGAGTTCGCCACCCAACTCGACCGGTACGTCGCCGAGCACGCCCCCGCGGCGCTCGGCGTACACGGCGGGGACGGCACCGTGCGGGCCGCGGCCGGCGCGGCCGTGGCGCACGGCCTGCCGCTGGCGGTGTTCCCGGGCGGCACCCTGAACCATTTCGCGCGCGACGCCGGGCTGCTCGACCTGGAGCAGACCGTGCGCGCGGTCGAGCGCGGGCAGGCCCAGCGCGTGGATCTCGGCCGGGTACAGGTCGACAGGTCCGGGCCGGAGGGTGGCCCGGTGTTCGTCAACACCGCCAGCGTGGGCGGCTATCCGGACTCGGTGCGGCTGCGCGAACGCTGGGAGCCGCGGATCGGCAAGTGGCCGGCCGCCGCGGCGGCGTTGGCCGCGGTCCTCGCGACCGCGAGCCCGCTGCGGGTGTCGCTGGACGGGGTGCCCACCGCGGTGTGGTTGCTGTTCGTCGGCAACGGACGGTACGCACCGGACGATCGGGTGCCGATGTCACGGCCCCGCCTCGACACCGGGACCCTGGACGTGCGGTATCTGCGGGCCGATCTGCACTGGTCGCGGACGCGACTGCTCGCGGCCGCGGCCACCGGCAGCCTCGCCGGGTCCCCGATCCACGTGCGGCGCGATGCGCCGGCGCTGTCGGTGCGGGTGCGTGACGGGCGGGTCGCCCTGGCCACCGACGGTGAGGTCCTCGCCGAGGGCACGCGGTTCGAGTTCCGCAGCGCCCCCGGCGCGCTGACCGTCTACCGGCCCGTCGATCAGGAACCCTGAGCGGGCTCCGCTCCGTCCGCCCCGGCGGTGTCACTGCCCGCCCCGGCGGTGTCACTGCCCGGCCCGGCGGTGTCACTGCCCGGCAGCAACTGGTCGAGCGCGGCGCCGGTGATGCGGCGGAACGCGCGGCGCGGGCGGGGCTTCTCGAGCACCGCCACCTCGAGTTCGGCGCGGCCGAGCACCCGGGTGCCGTTCTCGGGTCCGGCGGCGGGCACCTGCTGCAAGGCCTGCACTGCGACCTGCACCGCCTCGGCGAGGGACAGCCCCGGCCGGTACGACTCGCGTAGCGCGGTGGCGATGGGTTCGGTGTGCCCACCCATCACCACGAACTGCGGTTCGTCGACGATCGACCCGTCGTAGGTGATGCGGTACAGCTGCGCCGTGTCGGCGGACTCGGCGCGGCCGACCTCGGCGACGCAGATCTCCACCTCGTACGGCTTGGGCTGCTCGGTGAAGATGGTGCCCAGGGTCTGGGCGTACGCGTTGGCCAGCGACCGCACGGTCACATCGCGCCGGTCGTAGGAGTAGCCGCGCATGTCGGCGTGCACGATCCCGGCGCGCCGCAGGTTCTCGAACTCGTTGTACTTGCCGACCGCGGCGAATCCGATGCGGTCGTACAGTTCACTGACCTTGTGCAGGGCCTTCGACGGGTTCTCGGCAACGAACACCACCCCGTCGGCGTAGATCAGCACGACCACACTGCGGCCCCGCGCGATGCCCTTGCGCGCCAGTTCCGAGCGATCGCGCATGATCTGCTCGGCGGACGCATAGTACGGCAGCGTCACAGCGCACCTCCCTGCCCGGACTCGGTGACGGTGCGGTCCGCGACGACGGTGCGGGCCAGCTCGGACAATGTCTGCTCCGGCACCTCGACGGCGCCGTCGGCGGTGATGACCACCGCGGTGGGATAGATGCCGCGGGCGGTGTCCGGGCCGCCGGTGGCGGTGTCGTCGTCGGCGGCGTCGTAGAGGGCCTCGACGACGGTGCGCAGCGCCGCCGCCTGGTCCGCGTCGGCGCGGTAGAGCTTCTTGAGCGACGACTTGGCGAACAACGACCCCGAGCCCACCGCGTGGTAGCCGGCGCGCTCCTCGTAGCGGCCCCCCACCACGTCGTAGGACACGATCCGGCCGGCGCGCTGCGGGTCCGGTGCCTCGAGGTCGTAGCCGACCAGCAGCGGGACCACCGCCAGGCCCTGCATCGCGGCCCCGAGGTTGCCGCGCACCATCGACGACAACCGGTTGGCCTTGCCGTCGAAGGTCAGCGGGACACCTTCGATCTTCTCGTAGTGCTCGAGTTCCACCGCGAACAGGCGCACGAGTTCGACGGCCAGCCCGGCGGTGCCGGCGATCCCGGCCGCGGAGTAGCTGTCGGTGACGAACACCTTCTGCACGTCCCGGCTGGCCACCATGTTGCCCATGGTGGCGCGCCGGTCACCGGCGATCAGCACCCCACCGGCGAACGTCACCGCGACGATCGTGGTGCCGTGCGGGGCGATGTCCGCGTCGGCGCCGCGCAGCCCGGGACGGTTCTCCGGCAGCAGTTCCGGCGCGTGCAGGCGCAGGTGGTCGGAGAACGAGGACAGCGGGGAACCGAACGGCATGTGCGGCGGGTGGACGGGGAACGGGATCGGCGAACGCTCCGCTGTCACTGGCCGCCCTTCTGCACGTACGCACGCACGAAGTCCTCGGCGTTCTCCTCGAGCACGTCGTCGATCTCGTCGAGCAGGTCGTCGGTCTCGGCCGCGAGCTTCTCGCGTCGTTCCTGACCGGCACCGCCGTCGCCGACGACCTCGTCGTCGTCGCCTCCGCCACCGCGTGTGGTCCGCTCCTGAGCCATAGCGGTCGACCTCCTCGTTCGTTCGTGGCGCCCGCCCCGGCCGCGACCGGCGCGAGCACCGACTGCTCGGACCTCCACCCTACCGAGCAGATGCGACACTCCGCGCGACTACGCGCGTGTCGCGCCCGCCCGGGCGGGTCAGCTGGTCAGTTCGTCGACCAGCGCGGCCGCCGAATCCACCGAGTCGAGCAACTTGCCGACGTGCGCGCGGCTGCCGCGCAGCGGCTCGAGGGTGGGGATGCGCACCAGCGATTCGCCGCCCAGGTCGAAGATCACCGAGTCCCAGCTGGCGGCGGCGATGTCGGCGCCGAACCGGCGCAGGCATTCGCCGCGGAAGAACGCGCGGGTGTCCGACGGCGGGGTATGCACCGCGTCGAGCACATCCTGCTCGGCGACCAGGCGCTCCATCGAGCCGCGGGCGACGAGCCGGTTGTACAGGCCCTTGTCCAGCCGCACGTCGGAGTACTGCAGGTCCACCAGATGCAGCCGCGGCGCCGACCACGCCAGGCCCTCCCGGTTGCGGAAACCCTCGAGCAGGCGCAGTTTCGCGGGCCAGTCCAGCAGGTGCGCGCAGTCCATGGGGTCGCGTTCGAGCAGGTCGAGGACCATCGCCCACTTGTCGAGGATGTCGCGGACCCGCTTGTCGTCGGTGCCGTCGTGGAACGTCGCGACCCGCTCGTGGTAGATCCGCTGCAGGGCCAGGCCGGTCAGCTCCCGGCCGTCGGTCAGGGCCACGGTCTTGCGCAGCGTGGGGTCGTGGCTGATGTGGTGCACGGCGGTGACCGGCCGCGCCAGCTGCAGATCCGACAGGTCCACACCGGCCTCGATCAGATCCAGCACCAGCGCGGTGGTGCCGACCTTGAGGTAGGTCGACATCTCGGCGAGGTTGGCGTCGCCGATGATGACATGCAGGCGCCGGTACTTGTCGGCGTCGGCGTGCGGCTCGTCGCGGGTGTTGATGATGCCCCGCTTGAGTGTGGTCTCGAGCCCGACCTCGACCTCGATGTAGTCGGCGCGCTGCGACAACTGGAAGCCCGCCTCGTCGCCGGACTGGCCGATGCCGACCCGGCCGGAGCCGGTGATCACCTGCCGGGAGACGAAGAACGGGGTCAACCCCGCGACCACCGCCGAGAACGGCGTGTCGCGGGCCATGAGGTAGTTCTCGTGGGTGCCGTACGAGGCGCCCTTGCCGTCGACGTTGTTCTTGTACAACTGCAGGCGCGGCGCGCCGGGCACGCTCGAGGCGTGCCGGGCGGCCGCCTCCATCACCCGTTCGCCGGCCTTGTCCCAGATGACCGCGTCGAGGGGGTCGGTGACCTCCGGCGCCGAGTACTCCGGGTGGGCGTGGTCGACGTACAGCCGGGCGCCGTTGGTGAGGATCATGTTGGCGGCGCCGACCTCGTCGGCGTCGATGACCGGGGCCGGGCCGTTGAACCGGCCCAGGTCGAAGCCGCGGGCGTCGCGCAGGGGGGATTCGACCTCGTAGTCCCAGCGGGTGCGCTTGGCGCGGGGCACGCCCTCGGCGGCCGCGTACGCCAGCACCGCCTGGGTGGACGTGAGGATCGGGTTCGCTGTGGGCTCGTTGGGTGAGGAGATCCCGTACTCGACCTCGATGCCGATGATCCGCTGCATGACGTCGAGGTTAGGCGATCGGCGCCGGGTCGGGCGGGCCGGGACGGGCGGAAGGTGGGGCGACGGCGGTGTCGAGAAACTCCACCGAGCCGGTCGCGCGCAGGACCTGGCGGACCCCGGGCGGCGCCCAGCCCGCCGTCGGGTCGCGGCCGAGGACGGGGTCGACGAGGTCGAGACGGCGGCCGCGGTGGTGCAGGGTGCAGCCGCCCGCGGCACGCACGTTGCGCACCCAGTCGGTCCGGGGACCGTAGGTCAGTGCGATGCGGTAGCCGCCTGCGCGGCCGAACACCAGCACCGGGGTGCGATAGCGGCGCCCGCTGCGCCGGCCGCGATGTTCGACGATCGCCGTGCCCGGCAGGTGCCCGGCGACGGGCCGGGCGAGCCGGTTGGTGACCACCCGGTTGAACCGGGCGAGGGCACGGGGCAGCGGCACGCTCACCCTCCTGCCGGTCGCGTCGGGTCCCGGTGGGGCCGCCGCTCCCCGCGGCGGCCCCACCGGGACGGCGTCACAGGTACTGGCCGGTGTTCGACTCGGTGTCGATGGCCCGGCTGGCGCTGGCGTTCTTACCGGTGACCAGGGTGCGGATGTAGACGATGCGTTCGCCCTTCTTGCCCGAGATCCGTGCCCAGTCGTCCGGGTTGGTGGTGTTGGGCAGGTCCTCGTTCTCGGCGAATTCGTCGACGATGGAGTCGAGCAGGTGCTGCACCCGCAGGCCCGGTGCCCCGGTCTCGAGCACCGACTTGATCGCGTACTTCTTGGCGCGGTCGACGATGTTCTGGATCATCGCCCCGGAGTTGAAGTCCTTGAAGTACAGGACCTCCTTGTCACCGTTGGCGTACGTCACTTCGAGGAAGCGGTTCTCCTCGCTCTCGGCGTACATCCGGTCGACGACCCGTTCGATCATCGCGCGCACGCACGCACCGCGGTGCCCGCCGAACTCGGCGAGGTCGTCGGCGTGCACCGGCAGTCCCTCGGTGAGGTACTTGGAGAAGATGTCCAGTGCCGCCTCGGCGTCGGGCCGTTCGATCTTGATCTTCACGTCGAGCCGGCCGGGCCGCAGGATCGCCGGGTCGATCATGTCCTCCCGGTTGGACGCGCCGATCACGATGACGTTCTCGAGGCCCTCGACACCGTCGATCTCCGACAGCAGCTGCGGCACCACCGTGGTCTCGACGTCGGAGGACACCCCGGAGCCGCGGGTGCGGAAGATCGAGTCCATCTCGTCGAAGAACACGATCACCGGGGTGCCTTCGGACGCCTTCTCCCGCGCCCGCTGGAAGATCAACCGGATGTGGCGTTCGGTCTCGCCGACGAACTTGTTGAGCAGTTCGGGGCCCTTGATGTTGAGGAAGTAGGACTTGGCCTCCTTCGAATCCTCGCCGCGGGCCTCGGCGATCTTCTTGGCGAGCGAATTGGCGACGGCCTTGGCGATGAGGGTCTTGCCGCAGCCGGGCGGGCCGTAGAGCAGCACCCCCTTGGGTGGGCGCAGCGCGTATTCCCGGAACAGGTCCTTGTGCAGGAACGGCAGTTCCACCGCGTCGCGGATCTGTTCGATCTGCCGGCCGAGGCCACCGATGTCGTTGTAGTCGACGTCGGGAACCTCTTCGAGGACGAGGTCCTCGACCTCGGCCTTGGGGATGCGCTCGAAGGCGTACCCGGCCTTGCTGTCGACCAGCAGCGAGTCGCCCGGCCGCAGCTTGAACGACGCTTCGGTGTCCTCGCCGCCCTCGCCGACCTCGACGATCCCGGCCGCGGCTGCCGCCGCGGCGGCCAGCGGCGCGGCCAGCCACACGATGCGTTCCTCGTCGGCGTGTCCGACCACGAGGGCGCGGGTGCCGTCGTCGAGGACCTCGCGCAAGGTGGTGATCTCCCCGACCCGCTCGAAGCCGCCGGCTTCGACGACGGTCAGCGCCTCGTTCAACCGGACCGTCTGTCCGGAGACGAACGACTCGGGTTCGAGGTTCGGGGACACGGTGACCCGCATCTTGCGGCCGGAGGTGAACACGTCCACGGTCTGGTCGTCGTAGATGCCGAGCAGCACCCCGTAACCGCTGGGGGGCTGACCGAGCCGGTCGACTTCCTCGCGCAGGGTGATCAGCTGCTGGCGGGCCTCTTTGAGGGTGTCCATCAGCTTGCCGTTGCGCACGGTCAGGGAGTCGAGCCGGGCCTCGAGGTCACGGACCTGTTCGGACGGTTCGACGAGCCGCCGCCGCAGGGCGGTCGCCTCGGCGCGCAGCGCTTCGAGTTCTTGTGCCGCCGCAACCGAATCCGGGTTCTCTGTCGAGCTCATGTGCGACTCCCTCCACTATCGGTCATTCCACGCTACCGGCAGACGGCCGACTGTGTGGTGCGACGCGAAATCGGCATGCGGCGAATGCGTGTCGGATTCCTCACGGCGGCGACCCGGGACCCCACGACCGATGTTAGCCTTGCCTTTCTCGCAGCCGGGTCGAAAGGACTTCCGTGACCACTCGCACCAGGTGGGCAGCTGCCGCCGTCGCCGCCACCGCACTGACCGCGCTGCCGGCCTGCGCCACCGGCGACTCCACCGGTGCCGCCGTCCAGTCCACCGCCGTCCAGTCCACCGCCGTCCAGTCCACCGCCGTCCAGTCCACCGCCGCCCCGTCCGCCGCGTCCGCGGCCGAACTCGACGCCGTGCTGGCGACGTTCTTCGACCCGGCGGTGCCGGCGGCCGACAAGACCGCGATCGTCGAGAACGGCGCGGCGCGGGCCGCGCTGCTCGAACAGTTCAACGGGGTGCTCGCCGGCTACCCGCTCACCGCCGACGTCGACACCGTCGAGTCCGTCGACGGCGACACGGTCACGGCGACCGTGCAGGTCACCGGCCCGCACGGCGGCGCCCCGATGCCGATGACGTTCGAGCGGGAGGACGGAACCTGGCACCTGGCGGACGAGAGCACCTGCCAGGTCCTGGCGATGGGGTCCCTGACCTGCCGGTGACCGAGCGCTCGGCCCCCGGCCGGATCAGCCCTTGCTCGGCCGGCGCTGCGGCTTCGGCGTGACGGTGCCCTCGGCGAGACGGCGCGCGCTGACCAGGAACGCGGTGTGCCCCTGCATCCGGTGCTCCGGCCGCACCGCCAGACCCACCACGTGCCAGCCGCGCACCATCGACTCCCACGACCGCGGTTCCGTCCAGCAGGTCTGCTCCCGCAGCGCCTCGACCACCTTCGACAGCTGAGTCACCGTCGCCACGTACACGATCAGCACCCCACCGGGCACCAGCGCCTTCGCCGCCGTCGGCAGAGCATCCCACGGGGCCAGCATGTCCAGCACCACCCGGTCGACCGGACCGTGCCGGTCCAGGTCGTAGTCCGCGACGTCCCCCACCGTCAGATCCCAGTTCCCGGGACGCTGCCCGAAGAAGGTCTCGACGTTGCGCACCGCATGCTCGGCGTGATCCTCGCGCACCTCGTAGGACACCACCCGGCCGGTCGGTCCCACCGCCCGCAGCAGCGAACAGGTCAGCGCACCCGAACCGGCACCGGCCTCGAGTACCCGGGCGCCGGGGAACACATCACCCTCGTGCACGATCTGCGCGGCGTCCTTCGGGTAGATCACCTGCGCCCCACGCGGCATGGACAGCACGTAGTCCGTCAGCAGCGGCCGCAACGCCAGATACGGGGTGCCGTTCGTGGAGGTGACGACGCTGCCCTCGTCCGCGCCGAGCAGCGCGTCGTGCAGGATCCCGCCCCGGTGGGTGTGGAACTCCTTGCCCGCCTCGAGCACCACCGTGTACTTGCGGCCCTTGGCGTCGGTGAGCTGCACCCGGTCACCGACCTCGAACGGTCCGCTGCGCCCGAGTCCACCTGCTGCCATCGCCGTATCCACCTTCGTCCGCTCCACCGGGACCGACACCGTGTCGGTCCCGGGCCATACCCTGCCAGGTGTGAACCCGGCCGCGACCACGCCCCCCACCGACGACCGGCCCGCGGCACCGCGGCCACCGGCGCTGTCGCCGTCCCGTGCCGCCGACTTCAAACGCTGCCCCCTGCTCTACCGGTTCCGGGCGATCGACCGCATCCCGGAGGTCCCGTCGCGAGCCCAGCTGCGCGGCAGTCTCGTCCACGCAGCCCTCGAAGCGTTGTTCACCCTGCCCGCCGCCGACCGGCTGCCCGCCCCCGCCGCCGAGCTGGTGGCACCGGCCTGGCGGCGGCTCGTCGAGCACGAACCCGCCCTCGCCGAGGTGATCGGCGAGGACCAGCGCGACCGGTTCCTCGCCGAGGCCCGCGCCCTGCTCGCCCGCTACTTCACCCTCGAGGACCCCACCGCGTTCACCCCCGAGGCGTGCGAGCTGCGGGTGGAGACCGACCTGGACGACGGGCCGCGGCTGCGCGGCTTCGTCGACCGGCTCGACATCTCCCCGCAGGGCCTGCTGCGCGTGGTCGACTACAAGACCGGCCGCTCCCCCCGGCCCGACGGCGAGGCGGCGGCACTGTTCCAACTGAAGTTCTACGCCCTGGTGATGCTGCGCACCCGCGGCGTGGTGCCGGCGCGGCTGCGACTGCTGTACCTCGCGGACGGACAGGTGCTCGACTACACCCCCGACCAGGACGAGCTGCGCCGCTTCGAGACCACCCTGCGCGCCCTCTGGGCGGCCGTGCGCACCGCGACCGACGCACGGGACTTCCGGCCCAACCCGGGACCGCTGTGCCGGTGGTGCGATCATCGGGTGCGGTGCCCGGCATTCGGCGGCACCGCCCCGCCCTATCCGGACCGCCCGGACGAACACGCCGGTGCGGACCGCACCGAGGAGGAGACGAACGAGTGAGCGACGCGGCGTACTTCGTGCCGATCGACGGGAGCAACCCCAGCGCCGACGTCGAACGCTTCCAGCCCACCGCGCACACCGTCAGCACGTGGGCACCGACGATGCAGCACGGCGCCCCGCCGTCCGCGCTGCTGGCCCGCGCCCTCGACCGCCACGGCCGACGACCCGACGCCCGACTGACCCGCATCTGCGTCGAACTGCTCGGCCCGGTGCCGCTGACCGAGATCGAGGTCCGCACCCGCATCGACCGCCCCGGCCGCAAGGTCGAACTCGTCGTCGCCGAGCTGTGGGCCGCCGGCCCCGACAGCACCGCCCGCGCCGTGGCCCGCGGCACCGCCTGGCGCATGCAGACCACCGAACTGCCCGAGGTCGCCCACACCGCCGACGCGCCGCTGCCGCCACCCGCTCGCGGCACCGTCGAACACCCCGACGCCGACTTCTGGCAGACCGGGTTCGTGCGCACCCTGGACTGGCGCACCATCACCCCCATCGGGGCGCCCGGGCCGTCGGCAGCGTGGCTGCGCACCGACGTCGCACTCGTCGAGGGCGAAGCCCCCACCCCCGTGGAGCGGCTGTTCACCGTCGCCGACGTCGCCAACGGTGTCGGCTCCAAGCTCGACCCCGCCGAGTGGACATTCCTCAACACCGACCTGACGGTGCACCTGTTCCGGGAACCGACCGGCGAATGGATCGGCATCAGCGCCGAGACCTCCACCGGCCCGGACGGGGTGGGCATGACCGCCGGCGTGCTGTACGACGAGGACGGCGCCGTCGGACGGATCGCGCAGACCGTGCAGGTCCGCCCCCGCTGACCCCGCCGCGGGCACCGACCACCGATCACCGGGCGGACGCCCGCGGACCGTGCCACACTCGACCGGACATTTCGGTCGGCGCCAGGGGAGGACGACATGCCCGCGACCGGTCCCCACCGCCGAGCCCGCGCCGCCACCGCCGCGCTGCGCACGGCACCGTGGTGGACGTCCGTGCTCCTCGGACTCGTCTGTCTGCTGCTCGGCCTGCTGCTCACGACGAGACCGCTGACCTCACTGTCCGCGCTGGGCCTGCTGATCGGCCTGGCCGCGATCACCGCCGGCGCCGCCGACCTGCTCGCCGCGCACCGCTCCCACGCCGGTGCGGCGGCCATCGCCACTGCCCTCGCCTGGATCGGGTTCGGCATCGTCGTCCTCGCCTGGCTCGGCCGGGCCCTGGATCTGCTCGCCCCCGCCGTCGCGCTCGCCCTCGTCGTCGGCGGCGCCCTGCGTCTGGCCCGCGCCGCCCGCGGCGACCTCGACGAGCGACTCACCACCGCAGTCCTCGGCCTCGCCGACATCGTGTTCGGTGTCCTCGCCTGGCGCTGGCCCGACGTCACGGTCCTCGTCGTCGCCTTCCTGTTCGGCATCCGCACCGTGTTCTTCGGCCTCACCCGCATCGGCGACGGACTCGCCGCCCTCGACGACCGCACCCCCGGCCCCACCCCGACGGCGCCCCGCCGCACCCCGGCCCGGTACCGGCGACCGGCCGTGGCGGTTCTCGCGCTGCTCGTGGCCGTCGCCGCAGCCGGCGTCGCGGTCCGCCTGCGCGCCGGCTCCCCCGTCGTCGACGCGTTCTACACCGCACCGCACCGGATGCCCGATCATCCCGGCGCGCTGCTGCGCGCCGAACCGTTCACCCGCGCCGTCCCCGACGGCGCCGAGGCCTGGCGCATCCTCTACACCACCACCCGCGACGACAACCAGCCCGCCGTGGCCAGCGCCCTGGTCGTGGTCGCGAAGAACGCCCCGCCCGGACCTCGACCGGTGATCGCCTGGGCCCACGGGACCACCGGTTTCGCCGAACCCTGCGCGCCCACCCTCCTCGACGACCCGCTCGGCGCCGGCGCCCTGCCCGCCGAGTCCGCGCTCCTCGACCGCGGCTGGGCTCTGGTGGCCACCGACTACGTCGGCCTGGGCACCGCAGGCCCGCACCCGTACCTGATCGGGCAGGGCGAAGGACGCTCGGTGCTCGACGCTGTGCGCGCAGCCCACCAGCTCGACCACCTCGACCTCGCCGACCGCACCGTCGTGTGGGGGCACTCGCAGGGCGGGCACGCGGCCCTGTGGGCGGGGCTGCTCGCCCCCACCTACGCCCCGGACACACCCGTCGCCGGGATCGCCGTGATGGCCCCCGCCAGCGACACCGTCGCGCTGACCACCGGACTCGACACCGTTCCCGGCGGCAGCGTGTTCGCCTCGTACGTCCTCGCCGCCTACACCGCGGTCTACGACGACGTCGACGGCGACACCTACGTCGGGCCCGCCGCCCGCACCCTCGTGCGCGAGATGGCGACGAGGTGCCTGTCCGAACCCGCCGTCTACGTCTCGGTCCTGTCGGCACTCTCGCTCAGTCGCGACCGATCCGTGCTGCGCACCGACCCCACTACCGGACCCCTCGGCCGCCGCCTCGCGGAGAACGTCCCCACCGGCACGATGGCCGTGCCCGTCCTGCTCGCGCAGGGCGCCACCGATTCCCTCGTCACCGCCGCCGTGCAGGACGGCTACGTGCGCGACCGCTGCGCCGAGAACTGGGCCCTGGACTACCGCACCTATCCCGGCCGGGACCACCTCGGGCTCGTCGCCGAGGACTCCCCGCTCGTACCCGACCTGCTCACCTGGACCGAACAGCGTCTCGCCGGCACCGCCGCCCCCGGCACCTGCCCCGGGCGCTGACGCGCCGGGCGCTCGGCCGCGGCTACTCGACGCCGCGCATCGCGCGGCACGACCGGATGTCCGTGGCCAGGATCGCCCGCGCCCCGATCCCGGCGAGCCGATCCATCACCGCGTTGTGACCCTTGCGCGGCACCATCGCCCGCACCGCCACCGACGAATCGTCGGCCAGCGGGGAGATCGTCGGTGACTCCAGCCCCGGCGTGATCTGCACGGCCTCGTCGAGCACCGGCTTGGGGCAGTCGTAGTCGAGCATCACGTACTGCTGCGCGAACACCACGCCCTCGATGCGGGCGACGAGCTGATTGCGCGCCGAATCCCCGCGGCTCGCGCCCTCCTGTTCGATCAGCACACCCTCCGAGTCGCACAGCGACTCCCCGAACGCCACCAGATCGTGCTGGCGCAGCGTCCGGCCCGAGCCGACGACATCGGCAATCGCGTCGGCGACGCCGAGCTGAATGGAGATCTCCACCGCACCGTCGAGACGGATCACCGTCGCCTCGATCCCCCGCGCCGCCAGGTCCCGCCGCACCAGATTCGGATACGAGGTGGCGATCCGCAGACCGGCCAGATCCTCGACCTTCCAGTCCCGGCCCCTGGGCGCGGCGTACCGGAACGTGGAGTACCCGAAACCCAGCGCGAGACGCTCGGTGACCGGCGCCGCCGAATCCAACGCCAGATCGCGGCCGGTGATCCCCAGATCGAGCTCGCCGGACCCGACGTAGATGGCGATGTCCTTCGGGCGCAGGAAGAAGAACTCGACGTCGTTGACCGGGTCGATGACGGTCAGATCGCGCGAGTCGGTGCGGCGCCGGTATCCGGCCTCACGCAGGATCTCGGCGGCGGACTCGGACAGCGAGCCCTTGTTCGGAACTGCGACGCGCAGCATGGACGGTCCTTTCGGCAACGGTGCGAACAGCAAGGGGCGGGAAAACGTGCGGGAGGTCTCGCGGGCACGACGGCCGGCCACGGGCCACGGCCCGGCGGCGCGCCGTCACAGGTGCTTGTAGACGTCCTCGAGCTTCAGTCCCCGGCCGACCATCAGCACCTGCACCCAGTACAGCAACTGCGAAATCTCCTCCGCCAGCTGTTCGTCGCTCTGGTACTCGGCGGCGATCCACACCTCGCCGGCCTCCTCGATCACCTTCTTGCCCTGGGCATGGACCCCGGCGTCGAGGGCGGCGACGGTGCCGGACCCCTCGGGACGGGTGACGGCACGCTCGGACAGCTCGGCGAACAGGGAATCGAAGGTCTTCACGGGGGTTCATTGTTTCATGACCGCGGCACGCTCCCGCACCCAGTGTCCCCCGCCGGACCGTCAGAACCCGAGGGTGAGGCCGCTGTCGAACCGGCGCCGCCGCCCGGTGCGCGGATCGTCGAACTCGACGGTCCGCGCCAGCAGGCGCAACGGATCGGAGAAGTCGTCCGGCGCGCGGCGCCGCAGCCGCGGATAGAAGTTGTCCCCCACGATCGGCGCGCCCAGCGAGTTCAGGTGCAGCCGCAGCTGATGGGTGCGCCCGGTCCGGGGATGGAGCCGGTACCGGGCCAGCGCGCCGCGCCGCTCCACCAACTCGATCCACGTCTCGGAGTTGGCCTCGCCGGGCTCCTCCACCGCCGTGAGCTCACCGTGCCGCTTCCGGATGCGGCTGCGCACCGTGCGGGGGAACTCGAGTCCGGGCCGGTAGGGGGCGATCGCCTCGTACACCTTGCGCACCCGCTGCCGTTCGAACAGCTGCTGGTACAGCCCCCGCAACGCCGGGTCGACGGTGCACAGCAGCACGCCCGCCGTCATCCGGTCCAGACGGTGCACCGGCACCAGCTCCGGCAGACCGAGTTCGCGGCGCAGCCGTACCACCACCGTCTCCCGGATGTGCGCGCCCCGCGGGATCGTCGCCAGGAAGTGCGGCTTGTCCACGACGACCAGCCCCTCGTCGCGGTGCAGGACGGTCACCGGGAACGGCACCGGCACCTCCGGCGGCGGCTCGCGGTAGAAGTACACGAACCGACCCGGCTGGTAGCCGGTGTCCTCGGTCACCGGCCGGCCGTGCTCGTCGACGAGTTCCCCGGCCGCGACGTGGCGCTGCCAGTCCTCACCGGGTTCGGCGCGGTGCAGGAACCCCAGGATCGTGCGGGCCGGATCGGTCACCGGCAGCCGCAGCCGATCGGGGCCGAGACCGTCGCGCACCGGCAGCGGCGGCGCGGCCACGGTCAAGGCCCGGCCGGGTCCGGCACGCACGCCTCGCACACCAGGCTCAGCTCCCGGCCGTTGATGTCCGGGTGGTTGCGGTAGCGCGAGGTCGGGGCCCCGCACACCGCGCACCGCCCCAGCACCGCCGCCGCGTCCGAGAACTCGACGTTCATCCGGCCGTCGAAGACGTACAGCGAACCCTCCCACAGCCCGTCGTCGCCGAACGTCTCGCCGTAGCGGACGATGCCGCCGTCGAGCTGATACACCTGCTCGAACCCGCGGTTGCGCATCAACGCGGACAGCACCTCGCAGCGCACCCCGCCCGTGCAGTAGGTCACCACCGGCCGCGACTTGAGATGGTCGTAGCGGCCGCTGTCGAGCACCGACACGAACTCGCGCGTGGTCGCCACGTCCGGCACCACCGCCCCACGGAACCGGCCGATCTGCGCCTCGAACGCGTTGCGTCCGTCGAAGAACACCACCTCGTCGCCGCGCTCGCCGATCAACTCGTGCAGCCCGTGCGGCGACAGCGGCACACCACCGCCGACCACCCCGTGCTCGTCGACCTTCACCTCGTGCGGCGCCCCGAACGTCACGATCTCCGGCCGCACCCGCACCGACAGGCGCGGAAAGTCCCGCCCGGTCCCGTCCGACCATTTGATGTCGGCGTCGGCGAACGGCGCGTACGCGCGGGTGCCGCGCAGGTACCGCTTCACGGCGGCGATGTCGCCGCCGACGGTGGCGTTGATGCCGTGCTCGGAGATGAGGATGCGGCCGGTGAGCCCGTTCGACGCCGCCAGGGTGTGCTGCCACAACCGGATCGCCTCCGGATCGGCCAGCGGCGTGAACCGGTAGAACAACACGATCTTCGGGATCGCCACCTCAGCACGCCCCGGGCAGGTGCAGCGCGTGCAGGTCCGCGACGGTCAGCCCGTCCAGACTCTCCCGGAACACCCGTCGCGGCGAGCCGGGCACCTCCGTCAACGACGGCACCACCAGCACCGTGCAGCCCGCGGCCTCCGCGGCCGCCGCCCCGGTGGGCGAGTCCTCCACCGCCAGACAGTGCACCGGATCGAGACCGAGCAGCTGCGCCGCCCGCAGGTACGGCGCCGGGTCCGGCTTGCCGGCCGGCACCTCGTCGCCGCACACCGAATGATCGAAGTGCTCGCGCCCCAACGTGTCCAGGGCGAACTCGCACAACGCCCGGTCGGTGTTGGTCACCAGCGCGGACCCGAGCCCGGCGGCGCGCACCGCCCCCAGCGTCCGGCGCGCCCCGGGCCGCCACGGCAGGCCCTGCGCGAACAGCTCCCCCATGCGCCCGTACAGCCACGCCTTCGCGGCGGCCAGGGCGTCGGGGTCCGGGACGAGATCGAGCGACTCGAACACCGTCCGCAACGCGAACGCGCTCGACGCCCCGATCGTCGCCCGCCGTGTCTCGTCCGTCATGGGCGCGCCCAGGCGCAGCGACAACTCCCGCATCCCGATGTCCCACAACGTTTCCGACTCGAGCAGCGTGCCGTCCATGTCCCACAGGACCGCTCGCAGCGTCGACGTGGCCACCGCGCTAGACATTGAAGTACTTCGCCTCCGGGTGATGCAGGACGAACGCGTCGGTGGACTGTTCCGGATGCAGCTGCAGCTCCTCCGACAGCTCCACCCCGATCCGGTCCGGCTCGAGCAACTCGACCAGCTTGATGCGGTCCTCGAGGTTCGGGCACGCTCCGTATCCGAACGCGAACCGCGCCCCGCGGTAGCCCAGCTTGAAGAACTCGGCCACGTCCGCCGGATCCTCCTCGGCCAGGTTGTGACCGCCGGCGAGCACCAGCTCCTCCCGGACCCGCCGGTGCCAGTACTCGGCCAGCGCCTCGGTCAGCTGCACGCCGATGCCGTGCACCTCCAGGTAGTCCCGGTAGGAGTTCGCCGCGAACAACTCGTTCGCGAAGTCCGCGATCGGCTGCCCCATCGTCACCAGCTGGAACGGCAGCACGTCCACCTGCCCCTTCGCCCGCGCGTCCGCCCGCGACCGCACGAAGTCGGCGATGCACAGGAACCGGCCGCGCTGCTGCCGCGGATAGGTGAACCGGTACCGCTCGGCGGCGTCCGGATGCGGCTCGGCCAGCACCACCACGTCGTCGCCTTCCGACACCGCCGGGAAGTACCCGTACACCACGGCGGCGTGCGCCAGGATCCCCTCGGTGGACAACCGGTCGAGCCAGTACCGCAGCCGCGGCCGGCCCTCGCTCTCCACCAGCTCCTCGTACGTCGGCCCGTCCCCGGTGCGCTGCCCGCGCAGCCCCCACTGTCCCAGGAACAGCGCCCGCTCGTCGATCAGGCCCGCGTAGTCGGCCAGCGCCACCCCCTTGACCACCCGGGTGCCCCAGAACGGCGGGGTGGGCACCTCGAGGTCGGCGGCCACATCGGAGCGTTCCGGCACCTCCACCGGCGTCTCGGCGGCCTTGCGCTTCTCCGCGATCCGCTTGGACCGCTCGTGCCGCGCCTTGCGCTCGGCGGCCTTCTCCTTCGCCGCGACCGCCTCCGGGCTGTCCGGCGCCGGGCCCTCGCCGCGCTTGACGGCCATGACCCGGTCCATCAGATGCAGCCCCTCGAACGCATCGCGCGCGTAGGACACCTCACCGTCGTAGATCTCGGCCAGGTCGTTCTCGACGTACGAGCGGGTCAGCGCGGCACCGCCGAGCAGCACCGGGAACCGCTGCGCCACCCCGCGGTGATTGAGCTCCTCGAGGTTCTCCTTCATCACCACGGTCGACTTCACCAACAGCCCGGACATGCCGATCACGTCGGCGTTCTTGTCCACGGCCGCGTCCAGGATCGTCGCGATCGGCTGTTTGATGCCGAGGTTGACCACCTCGTAGCCGTTGTTGCTCAAGATGATGTCGACGAGGTTCTTGCCGATGTCGTGCACGTCGCCCTTGACGGTGGCCAGCACGATCCGGCCCTTGCCCTCGTCGCCGGTGGACTCCATGTGCGGCTCGAGGTACGCCACCGCCGCCTTCATCACCTCGGCGGACTGCAGCACGAACGGCAGCTGCATCTGCCCCGAGCCGAACAGCTCCCCGACCGTCTTCATCCCCGACAGCAGCGTGTCATTGATGATCGCCAGCGGCGGCGTCGTCTGCATCGCCTCGTCCAGATCCGCCTCGAGCCCGTTGCGCTCGCCGTCGACGATCCGCCGCTCGAGCCGCTCGAACAGCGGCAGCGCAGCGAGCTCCTGCGCGCGGGACTCGCGCGACGACGCCGCCGACACCCCTTCGAACAGCGCCATCAGCTTCTGCAGCGGGTCGTATCCCTCGCGCCGCCGGTCGTACACCAGGTCCAGCGCCGTCTCGCGCTGCTCGTCCGGGATCCGCGCCATCGGCAGGATCTTCGACGCGTGCACGATCGCCGTGTCCAGCCCCGCCTGCACACACTCGTGCAGGAACACCGAGTTCAGCACCTGCCGCGCCGCCGGGTTCAGTCCGAACGACACGTTCGAGATGCCCAGGGTGAAGTGCACCCGCGGATGCCGGCGCTTGATCTCGCGGATCGCCTCGATCGTCTCGATGGCGTCCCGGCGGACCTCCTCCTGCCCGGTGGAGATCGGGAACGTCAGGGCGTCGACGACGATGTCCTCCTCGCCGAGGCCCCAGTTGCCGGTCAGATCCGCGATCAGCCGCTCGGCGATGCGCACCTTGTGCTCGGCGGTACGCGCCTGACCCTCCTCGTCGATCGTCAACGCGACCACCGCGGCACCGTGCTCGACCACGTGCTGCATGATCCGTTCGAACCGCGAACCCGGGCCGTCGCCGTCCTCGTAGTTCACCGAGTTCACCGCGCACCGGCCCCCGAGATGCTCGAGACCGGCCCGGATCACGTCCGGCTCCGTCGAATCGATCATGATCGGCAACGTCGACGCCGTCGCCAGCCGGCTCGCCAGATCCGCCATGTCGGCGGCGCCGTCGCGGCCCACGTAGTCCACGTTCAGATCCAGCAGGTGCGCGCCGTCGCGGATCTGATCCTTCGCGATGTCCAGGCACTTCTGATGATCCCCGGCGAGCATCGCCTCCCGGAACGCCTTCGACCCGTTCGAATTGGTGCGCTCGCCGATCATCAGGATCGACGAGTCCTGCTCGAACGGTACCGCCGAGTACAACGACGACACGCCCGGCTCCGGCCGGGGAGCGCGTTCGGCGCGCTCGGTCTCGCGCACCGCCTCGGCGACCTGCCGGATGTGCTCGGGGGTGGTGCCGCAGCAGCCGCCGACCAGCGCCAGCCCGAACTCGGCGACGAACCCGCTGAGCGCCTGCGCCAGTTCCTCCGGGGTCAACGGGTACTCGGCGCCGTTGGCCCCGAGCACCGGCAGGCCCGCGTTCGGCATCACCGACACCGGCAGCCGGGCATGCTTGGACAGATGCCGCAGGTGCTCGCTCATCTCCTCCGGGCCGGTGGCACAGTTCAGCCCGATCAGGTCGATGCCCAGCGGCTCGAGCGCCGTCAGGGCCGCCCCGATCTCGCTGCCGAGCAGCATCGTGCCGGTCGTCTCCACCGTCACGTGGGTGACGATCGGAATGCGCCGCCCGGACCGCTCCATCGCGCGGCGGCTACCGACGATCGCGGCCTTCGCCTGCAGCAGGTCCTGGCAGGTCTCGACGAGGATGGCGTCGGCGCCGCCGTCGAGCATGCCCAGCGCGGACTCGGTGTAGGCGTCACGCAACACGGCGAACGGGGCATGACCGAGGGTGGGCAGCTTCGTGCCCGGACCCATCGAGCCCAGCACGAACCGTCCCATGCCGTCCGGGCCGGGACCCATCTCGTCGGCCACCTCCCGGGCCAGGCGGGCGCCGCGTTCGGACAGGTCCCGGATGCGATCGGCGATGTCGTAGTCGGCGAGGTTGGGCAGGTTGCAACCGAAGGTGTTGGTGGAAACGGCATCCGCTCCCGCCTCGAAGTACGCCCGGTGGATTCCCCGGATGACGTCGGGCCGGGAGTCGTTGAGAATCTCGTTGCACCCCTCGAGGCCGCGGAAGTCGTCCAGACTCAGATCCGCGGCCTGCAACATCGTGCCCATCGCCCCGTCTCCCACGACAACGCGCTGCGAGAGCGCATCGAGCAAGGCAGAGTGCAATGGGGTGGACATGCGTTCCAGACTAGTGGGCGGCCCGTCCGGCTCTCGCCGTAGGCTGGACAGGTGAGTGCAAGCGAGTTCGCCGAGACCCCGGAACCGGACGTGCCGACCCTGCGTGACCCGGTGCTGGTCGCCGCATTCGAAGGGTGGAACGACGCCGGTGACGCGGCCAGCGGCGCCGTCGAACACCTCGAGCTCATCTGGGACGCCGAACCGTTCGCCGAACTGGACTCCGAGGACTACTACGACTACCAGGTCAACCGCCCCATGGTGCGTCTCGTCGACGGCGTCACCCGCGAGATCGAATGGCCCGCCACCCGCCTGTCGGTGTGCTCTCC
The DNA here is from genome assembly GCF_021441945.1 of Rhodococcus sp. DMF-1. Taxonomy (NCBI): domain Bacteria; kingdom Bacillati; phylum Actinomycetota; class Actinomycetes; order Mycobacteriales; family Nocardiaceae; genus Rhodococcus; species Rhodococcus sp. DMF-1. Next base: position 1,666,937 of record NZ_CP090442.1, on the reverse strand, counting down.
CCCCGGCAGCACACGCGACGTCGTGCTGCTGCGCGGCATCGAACCCAACATGCGCTGGCGCAGCTTCTGCGACGCCATCATCGAACTCGCCGACGAGATCGGCGTGCACACCGTCGTCATCCTCGGTGCCCTGCTCGCCGACACCCCCCACACCCGGCCCGTCCCCGTGACCGGCACCGCCTACAGCACCGACGCCGCCAAACGCTTCAACCTGGAAGGCTCGCGGTACGAAGGGCCCACCGGCATCGCCGGGGTCCTGCAGGATGCGTGCGTCCGCGCCGGCGTGCCCGCCGTGTCGTTCTGGGCCGCCGTCCCCCACTACGTCTCGCAACCCCCGAACCCCAAGGCCACCGTCGCGCTGCTGCGCCGCGTCGAAGACGTCCTCGACCTCGAGGTCCCGCTCGGCGAACTGCCGGTCCTCGCCGAGGAATGGGAACAGACCGTCACCGCGATGACCGAGGACGACGAGGAGATCGCCGAATACGTCCGCGCCCTCGAGGAACGCGGCGACGCCGAATCGGACATCTCCGAGGTCATCGCCAAGATCGACGGCGACGCCCTCGCCGCCGAGTTCGAACGCTACCTGCGGCGACGAGGCCCGGGCGGCTTCACCCAGTGAGGGCGGCACGCGCCTCGCTGCCGCGTGCCGCCCTCTACGCCGGAGGATTCCTCGGACCCTTCGGCGGCGGTGTCGTGGCGTCGATGCTGCCGGAGATCGGCGCCTCCACCGGCGTGAGCGCCGGCGCGGCCGCGAGCACCCTCACCGCCTACCTCGGACCGTTCGCGCTGACCATGCTCGTCTCCGGCACCCTCGGGGCACGGTGGGGACGGGTCCGCACCGTCCGCACCGCGTACATCGTCTACGCCGTCGCGTCGCTGGCGTCCGCGCTCGCCCCCACCCTCGGGCTGCTGCTCGCATCCCGGGCCCTGCAGGGCGTCGCCAACGCCTTCACCACCCCGCTGCTGCTCGCGGCGCTCGCCGCGCTCGTCCCGCGGGCCCGCCTCGGCCGCGCCCTGGGCCTGTTCGGGGCGATGCAGGCCGCCGGACAGACCTCGGCCCCGCTCGTCGGGGGGCTGGCCGCCGAGGTCGACTGGCGGTGGGCGTTCGTCGTGATCGCCGCGGCGGCCGCCGTCCTCACCGTGATCGGCCTGCCCGAGCAGCTGACCGCGCCCACCGGCGAGGCCCCGCCACGGCTGCGCGACGCGCTGCGCCCCGACGTGGTGCGCATCGGGGTCGTCGCCCTGCTCGGTTGGGGAGCACTCGGCGGGTTGAACTTCCTGCTCGCCTTCCGCGCCGAGGACGTCTTCGGTCTGACCCCCACGCAACGGGGCCTGCTCCTGACCGGCTTCGGCGTCGCCGGCATCCTCACCGCCCGCCGGGTCGGCACCCTCATCGACCGCATCGGGGCCCGTCGCACCGTGCTGCTCGGCGCCCTCGCCGGCGCTGGTCTCGTCGTCGTCGTCGGCACCGCCGGACTGCTGTGGCTGGTCGCGGCCGCGTGGTTCGTCGCCGGCATCGCCTCCCAGTGTGTGCTCGTCGGGGTCAACGCCGCCGTCCTCGGCTCCTCGGGCCGCAACCGCGGCGGCGCCGTCTCGGTGGTGCAGGCGTTCCGGTTCTCCGGCGGCGCCGTCGCCCCGCTGGCACTGACCCCCCTCTACGCCGCCGCCCCGGTCGCGAGCTTCGTCGTGCCCGCCCTCGTGCTCGCCGTCGTCGCCCCGCTCGCGATGCCGCGCCGCGACTCCCCCTCCCGCTGACATCCTCACCCCGGCGGCGGTGAGCACTTCCTGACCGCCGCGTAACCCCGGTGCCGCCGAGCCGTCACCGCCCCCGGCAACCCTGGACGCATGACCCCAACCGCGTCGCACCACCACGGCCCGCGCCGGCGCCTGCTCGTCGTCGGCAACGGCATGGCCGGCGCCCGCACCGTCGAGGAGATCCTCGCGCGCGGCGGCCGGGACCAGTTCGACATCACCATGATCGGCGACGAGCCGTACGGCAACTACAACCGGATCATGCTCTCCCACGTGCTGGCCGGGGAGGCCGACGTCGACGACGACCTCGTCCTCAACCCGATGAGCTGGTACCGCGCGAACGGCGTGACCTTGTATGCCGGTGACCGCGCCACCCGTCTCGACCGCTTCGGCAAGACCGTCACGTGCGAGTCCGGCCGGCAGGTCCCCTACGACCTGCTCGTCGTCGCGACCGGATCGAACACCTTCTTCCCCAACATGGACGGGCTGCGTGAACCGGACGGACGGCTCGGCCGCGGGGTCTTCGGCTTCCGCACCCTCGCCGACACCAACGGCATGCTGCAGATGGCCGACGCCCACGACGACGTCCGCGCCGTGGTCGTCGGCGGCGGCCTGCTCGGCCTCGAAGCCGCCTACGGGCTGCGCACCCAGGGCCTGACCGTCACCGTGGTGCACTCGCCCACCCACCTGATGAACCAGCAGCTCGACGAACGCGGCGGCCGGGTACTGCGCACCGAAATCGAACGACTCGGCATCACCGTGCACACCGGCACCCGCACCACCGCCGTCCTGCGCGACGACCGCGGCGCCGTGACCGCCGTGCACTTCGCCGACGGCACCGTCGTCGACACCGACATGGTCGTGGTCACCGCCGGCATCCGTCCCAACACCGAATTCGCCCGCGCCGGCGGCCTCGTCGTCGAACGCGGCATCGTCGTCGACGACCAGATGCGCTGCGAGGAAGAATCGAGCATCTACGCCGTCGGCGAATGCGCCCAGCACCGCGGCGAGGTGTACGGGCTCGTCGCACCCGTCTGGGAACAGGCCGTCGTCCTCGCCGAGCACCTCACCGGCACGAATCCCCACGCCGCGTACGAGGGCTCGCGCACCGGCACCGCCCTCAAGGTCGCCGGCATCGACGTCGTCGCGATGGGCATCAAGGGACCCGAACACGAAGACGACGAGTTCGTCCAGTTCTACGATCCGCGCAGCGGCATCTACAAGAGCATCGTCGTGCGCGACGACCGGCTCGTCGGCGCCATGCTGCTCGGCGACGTGAGCAGAGCCACCACCCTGACCCAGGCCTTCGACGGCAGGATCGAGATCCCCGCGGACCGCGCGGCGCTGCTGTTCGACCTCGGCGACCCGCAGGGCGCCGACGTCGCCGCCGACCTGCCGGACGAAACCCAGGTGTGCAACTGCAACGGCGTCAGCAAGGGTGACATCGTCTCCTGCGTCCACGACGGCGCCGGCACCCTCGCGCAGGTGTGCGCCCGCACCCGCGCCGGGAAGGGCTGCGGCTCGTGCAAGAGCCTGGTCGCCGACATCGTCGCCTGCGCCGCCGGCGGCGCCCTCGCCGCGGACCCCGCCGCGAACTGGTACGTGCCGTGCATCCCGCTCGCCAAACCGGACCTGATCGCCGAGATCCGCCGCCGCGACCTGCGTGCGGTCTCCCAGGTCTTCGCCGAACTCGCCCCCGGCGGCCGCGAGGAGGCCACCGCCAAGATGCCGCTCGCGTCGCTGCTGCGCACCGTGTGGGGCCCCGACTGGGTCGACGAACGGGGTGCGCTGTTCATCAACGACCGCGTCCACGCCAACATCCAGCGCGACGGCACCTTCTCCGTGGTGCCGCAGATGAAGGGCGGGGTCACCACCCCGGACCAGCTGCGGCGCATCGCCGACGTCGCCGACAAGTACGACGTGCCCATGGTCAAGGTCACCGGCGGCCAGCGCATCGACCTGCTCGGCATCCGCAAGGAGGACCTGCCGAAGGTGTGGGCCGACCTGGACATGCCCTCCGGATACGCCTACGGCAAGAGCTTCCGCACCGTCAAGACCTGTGTCGGCAGCGACTTCTGCCGCTTCGGCCTCGGCGACTCGACCGCGCTCGGCATCGCCCTCGAGGAACGCTTCCAGGGACTCGAGACACCCGCCAAGCTGAAACTCGCCGTGGCCGGATGCCCCCGCAACTGCTCGGAAGCGCTGTGCAAGGACGTCGGCGTCGTCGCGGTCGGCGACGGACGCTGGGAGATCTACGTCGGCGGCGCCGCCGGCGCCCACATCCGCAAGGGTGACCTGCTCGCCGGCCCCGTGTCCGGCGACGACGTCCTGGCCCTGGCCGGCCGGTTCATCCAGTACTACCGCGAGAACGCCGCATGGCTCGAGCGAACCTACGACTTCGTGCCCCGCGTCGGCATCGACCGGCTCCAGGCGCTGCTGGTCCGAGACGAGGAGGACATCGTGACCGGACTCGACGACCGCATCGGCGCCGCCGTCGCGGCATACCGGGACCCCTGGCTCGAACGGACAGCCCCGAAGTCGCCGGCACAGTTCCGTCCCGCGCTGCCGCTGCTCCCGCTGCCGCAGGTGCCGGTCCGATGACCACCACCGAAAGCCGGACCACCGCGCGGGAGTACGAGGTGGGCGCGCTGAGCGACCTGACCCCGGGCGAAGGCCGCACCTACACGGCGGGCGGACGGCAGATCGCCGTGTTCCTGCTCGGCGACGGCACCGTCCGGGCGCTGGACGCGGTGTGCCCACACCGGGGCGGACCGCTCGCCGACGGCCAGATCGACCCCGACCTCGTCGTGTGCCCCCTGCACCAGTACGCGTTCAGGTTCGACACCGGACGGTGCACCGCACCCGGCATCGACCCCGTCCACATCTACCCCGCGCGGGTGCACGACGGCCGGATCGTCGTCACCGTCGGGTGAGCGACGGGTGGCTGTCACGCCACCAGCAGTACACGTACAGCGTCAGCGCGGCGACGAGGGCGGTGACCACCCAGATGGTCACCGCCACGTCGACCCACGACCCGATCGGCGGCGAACCCGGCAGGATGCCTCGCAGCGGAACCACGGCGAACAGCATGGCCGCCATCCAGGCGAGCATGTCGGTTTCGACTGCCCGGCGCCGCCGGAACGTCTGCACCGCGACGAACGCGGCGAGCACCGCGAGGACGACCATCATCAGCAGCAGGATCGCCGCATACACCAGAGTGCCCCCGGTGCGCACGAACACCACCTCGGTGCCGTCCACCCCCTCGGGGAAACCGAGCTCCGGGGCCGCCACGACCGCTCTACGGTCGATCGACCACCCGTCGATGCGGCCGTCGATCAGCACCGCCGACGGCACCGGCTCCCGCTCCGCTCCCTCCCCCACGTCGACCTCCACGACGACCGGCGTGACGTCGAAGACGTCGAACGGCCAGCGGATCGCCTGCCCCCGCGCCAGCAGTTCCACCGGGTAGCCGACAGGCACGGTGTGAGCCGGGAAGAACAACTCCGACTGCGCGACAGCCGGCACGAGCAGCACACTCAGCGGCACGGCGAGCGTGGCCCCGTTCGCATCGAGGAACGACTCCCCGGGATAGATGGTGACCTCCGCATGCACCCGGTCGACCGTCGGCTGCAGCGACTTCATCGTCACCACCACGAGCACCGAGTCGGCAGCCACCTCCACGGGCCGCCACTCCCGCCGTTCGTGCGAACTCACCCCGAACAGGAGGAGTACGCCGGCATACACAGCGATCGCCGCCGCCACCAGAGACATCAGCACAGACCGGCGAGACGGGCGATTCGGACGCGGCGCAGGCACTCCCGGACTGTAGTCCGCAGGTGCCGCCCGGGGGTCTTTGCTTTGTTTGTTGGCGAGTTGTCGTGGGAGGGGTAGCCGTAGCATCCGCCGGAAATCGGGCGGATTTGGCGTATCCGACTGGTGGGCACGGGGTTTCGAGTTCGGCATGCGCTGTCGACTGGTTGGTGCTTGACTGCCGATGATGATGTTGGTCGGTGCTGGTGGAGGCTGGGGTCGTGGCGACGCGGATGTTCGCGGACGAGGAGTTGGAACGACTGCGGGGATTCCCGGAGATCAGCCGCGAGGAGCTGTTCCGGTACTTCACGCTGACGCCTGCGGATCTGGCGTTCGTGGATCCGGGCCGGGGCCGGGGCCCAGCCGAGCGGCTGGGCTTGGCGATCGCGTTGTGTACGCTGCCGTGGCTGGGATTCGTGCCGGATCGGCTGGTCACGGCTCCGCCGGTGGCGGTGGCTCGTGTCGCCGAGCAGTTGCGGTTGGATCCGGTGGTGATCGGTGCCTACGGCAGGCGAGCCAAGACCCGCACCGAGCATGTGCGCCTGGCCGCGCGGTACCTGGGATGGCGTGCGGTCGGTGCGCTCGAGTTCAAGGAGCTCGATGAGTTCCTGCTCGCGCGGGCGATGGAGCACGATTCCCCGACTCTGCTGTTCCGGCTGGCGTGTGAGTATCTGATCTCGGCGAAGGTGATCCGGCCAGGCCCGGTCACCGTGGTCGAGCGGGTCGCCCACGCCCGCCACCAGGCCCAGACCGAAACCTATGACCGGCTCGCTCACGAGTTCACTGCGGCGCGGTGCGCGGAGTTGGACGGCTTGCTTGTCACCGACGCTTCGCTGGGGATCTCGCGGTTGCGGTGGCTGTCGACCGGGCCGGTGGAGGCCTCGGCGGCCGCGGTCCGCGCCGAGGTCGACAAGCTGGGTTTCCTGCGCGGGTTGGGCGCTGATCGGCTGGATATGTCGGTGCTGCCCGCCGAGCGGCGCCGGTTTTTGGCCACGATGGGCCGGCGCCTGAGTCCGCAAGCGCTGCAACGTCGGGATCCGCAACGCCGGTATCCGATCCTGCTCACGGTGCTGGCCCAGTCCGGCACCGATGTCCTCGATGAGGTCGTGGCGTTGTTCGATCAGGCGATCTCGGTGAAATTCGGTGCTGCCGAACGGAAGATGCAGCAGCGGCTGGCCGAACGAGGGAAGACTGGAGAGGACCGTCAGGCGCTGCTGGACGATCTGTTGGAAATCGTCACCGACCCCGGCGTTCCGGATGAGGAGATCGGTGCGCTGATCCGCGGCGAGAAGATCGGGTGGGAGCGCCTGCGCGCGGCGATCGCCCAGGCCAAGCCCAGGTTGCCGCGTGATCACGGGCATCTGGCGGCGTTGGATTCCTCCTACAACTACCTGCGTCAGTTCACCCCCGCGGTGCTCGAAGCGGTGCGCTTCTGCGGCGGTACCGCCGCGACCGAGTTGCTGATCGCGGTGAACATGCTGCGCGAGTTGAACGCGACCGGGCGGCGCAAGGTCTTCGATGACGCCCCGACCGGGTTCGTGCCGATGAAGTGGCGCGGCTACCTCGACGAGGCCCGCAAATCCGGCAGCGCGACCGCGTATCGGCACTACTGGGAGTTGTGTGTGCTGCTCGGATTGCGTGACGGGTTGCGCAGCGGGGATGTGTTCGTGCCGGGCTCGCGCCGTTACGCCGACCCGGCCGCCTACCTGCTCACCACCGGGCAGTGGGAACCGCAACGCGTTGAGTTCTGCGGCCTGGTCGGGCGATCCGCCGATCCTGGCGTCGCGCTGGCCACCGTGGTCGCCGAACTGCACGACGCTCTCGGTGAGCTGGAGGAGGTGCTGGCCGGCGGGGACGGCCCGGTCCGGCTGGACGAGGGCGGGGATCTGGTGATCTCGCCGCTGAGCGCGGAAGATGTTCCCGCCGAGGCGATCACGCTCAAGGCCGAGCTGACCGAAATGCTGCCGTTCGCGCCGATCGTGTCGCTGCTGATCGAGCTGGACAAACGCACCGGCTACCTGGACTGCTTCACCCACGCCGGCGGTCAGGCCACCCGGACGCCGGAGCTCAAACGCAACCTGATCGCGGTACTGCTGGCGCACTCGACGAACCTGGGGTTGACCCGGATGGCCGAGGCGTGCGGAATCACCTACGACATCCTGGCCTGGACCGACGAGTGGTATGTGCGCGAGGAGACCCTGCGCGCGGCCAACCTGGTACTGGTCGGCTACCACCAGCGGCTGCCGCTGACCGCGGTGTTCGGCGCCGGAACACTGTCGTCGAGCGACGGGCAGCGTTTCCCGACGCGCGGTAAGTCGACCACGGCGCGGCCGTTGAGCCGCTATTTCGCCAGCGAGGGCCTGTCGACCTACACCCATGTCAGCGACACCCACGCCACCTACGGCACCAAGGTCATCGTGGCGACCAAACGCGAAGCCCACTACGTGCTCGATGAGATCCTGGGCAACGCCACCGATCTGCCGATCACCGAGCACGCCACCGACACCCACGGGGTCACCCTGGTCAACTTCGGGTTGTTCGACCTGCTCGGGATGCAGCTCTCGCCACGGATCCGGGATCTGGGGCGGATCACCCTGTACCGGCCGGGCCCGCGCGCCGAGGCCGAGGCCCGGTTCCCGCACGCGGGCCCGCTGATGACCCGCAAGGCCAACCTGGGTTTGATCGCCGAGCACTGGGACGATCTGCTGCGGTTGGCCGGATCGCTGAAGTTCGGGCACGCCACCGCGTCGCTGTTGGTCGGCAAGCTGTCGGCGTCGGGGCGGCAGAACACCCTGGCCGCGGCGCTCAAGGAGTACGGGGCGCTGCGGCGCACCATTTACGCCGCGAGATACCTCTCCGATCCGGACTACCGGCGCAAGATCTCGCGGCAGCTCAACAAGGGCGAGTCGCTGCACGCGCTGCGCCGCGACCTGCTCTATGCCCATGAGGGGATGATCCGGGCGCGCCACCTCGAGGACCAGACCGAGCAGGCCTGGTGCCTGACCTTGACGACCAACGCTGTGATCGCCTGGACCACAGAGTATTACGGGTTCGCTGTCGAGCAGATGCGCCGGACCGGGCAGCGTATCGATGACGAGGTCCTGGCCCACATCAGCCCGGCCCACAGTGCCAACATCAACTTCTTCGGCGCGATCGAGGTCGACATCGACGCCGAGCTGGCCCAGCTGGGCCCGACCGGGTACCGGCCGCTGCGGGTGCGCGACACCTTGTTCTGACCGCGCGGAACCGGGGCCCGTGGTTACGGCGTGGCGATGTCGATAGCGGTGTCTGCTGGCGTGGGTGTTCGGTGGGCGGTGAGGAAGTTGTCGACGAGCCGGGTGCAGTCGTCGTGGTCGATGCTGCGTAATCCGGTGAGACGGGCGAACACGATCGGGCCGAGGAGTTCGATGATGGCGAAGGTGGTGTCGAGCTCGCCGAGCATCGCGCGGGCCTCGGGACTGGTGAGGATCTGGTCGAACGGGTGGCGGTACTGCTCGATGACGCGCGCGCGCAGCGAGGTGACCGCGGCCGGGTCGGGGTGGTCCTCGCCGATGGAACCCATCGCCAGCCAGGCCAGGGTGGTCATCTGCACCGGAGCCTGTTCGATGAGGTCGGCCTGGCTGGCGAGCAGCGCCAGGAGCCGCTCACGCACGGGCCCGGTGCCGGTCGGTGTGTCGACCTGGGGAAGTAGTCGTTCGAAAGTCGCCGCGAGCAGCTGGGTGGTGCTGCCGAAGTGCCGGTAGAGGGTGGCGCGGGCGACCTTCGACACGCGGGTGACCGCCTCGACGGTGACCGCCTCGACACCGCCGGTGGACAGCAGATGGGTGGCCGCGTCGAGCAACCGGTTGCGTGAGCGCGCCAGTCGCGGATCGGCCTGCTCGTCGTCCGCGGCGAGCGGGTCGGTCGCCGCCGGGCCTGGGTCGGTCATGGACGCGCCTTCCTCCGAATTCGTGTCGTTGAACTCTTGATATGGGTGAACTCTATCCCACCCCCCAACCACTATGATACGAATGGTCTCGTACAGATACCGTTGGTCTTCAAAGTCGGGGAGGTGCCGGTGGCCACACCCGGAACGGACACTGTCGAGATCGCCCGCTGGACCAGGGCCCAGTGGTGGATGCTGGCGGTGTCGTGCCTGGCGGTGGCGCTGGTGGTCGCGGCGATGGCGGCGTTGTATTCGGCGTTGCCGCAGATCGCGCTTGCGACCGGGGCCACCCAAGCCCAGCTGACCTGGATCGTCGACGGCTACACGCTGGTGCTGGCGTGTCTGGTGCTGCCCGCCGGCGCCGTCGGTGACCGTTACGGGCGCCGCGTGGTGCTGGTGGTGGGGTTGGTGGTGTTCGCCGCCGCCTCGGCGCTGCCGCTGCTGCTGTCCGACCCGGCCTGGTTGATCGCGACGCGCGCGCTGGCCGGGGCAGGCGCCGCGCTGGTGATGCCCTCGACGCTGTCGATCCTCACTGCAGGGTTCGCCCCCGCTCATCGCGGCCGGGCGGTGGGGATATGGGCCGGGGTCGCCGGATCCGGGGCGATACTGGGGATTCTCGGTGCCGGGGTGCTGCTCGAACGATGGTCGTGGCTATCGGTGTTCGTAGGGTTGACCGTGGCCGGGGCGGTGCTGGCGGGGTTGGCGTGCACCATCGCCGAGTCCCGCCAGCGCGAGCATCCGCAGGTGGACTGGGTGGGCGCGGTGGCGGTGGCGGTCGCTGTCGCGGCGATCGTGTTCGCCGTGATCGAGTTCCCCGCGCGCGGCTGGGCCGACCCGCTCGTCGCCGCCGCCGCCGGGGTCGGCGTGGCCGCGACGGCGGCCTTCGTGGTCGTCGAGCTGCGCTCGGCGGCGCCGCTGCTGGATGTGCGGTTGTTCGCCCGCCGTGGTTTCGGTGCCGGGTCGCTGTCGGTGACCATCCAGTTCCTGGTCACCTTCGGGGTATTCCTGCTGCTTGTGCAGTACCTGCAGCTGGTCTTCGGTTACGGGCCGCTGGCCTCGGCGCTGGCGTTGGCGCCGATGGTGGTGCCGCTGGTCGTGATCTCGGTGATCGCGCCGTGGCTGTCGAGCCTGGTCGGGTTACGGGTGATGACCGTGGCCGGCCTGCTCACCATCGCCGCCGGGCTGGTGCTGGTGAGCCGGCTGACACTCGCCGCGCACTACCTCGACCTGCTGTGGCCGCTGCTGATCATGAGCGCGGGCCTGGGATTGTGCACCGCGCCGGCGACCTATGCCATCGTCGCCGACACCCCCGAGGCCAAACACGGGGTCGCCGCCGCGGTCAACGACGCCGCCCGCGAGATCGGCGCCGCGATCGGGATCGCCGTGGCCGGCAGCGTGCTGGCCGCCGGCTACACCCACCGCATCCAGCCCGCCCTGCCCCAGTTGCCCGAGCCCGCCCGCGGCCCGGTCGCCGATTCCCTGGCCGCGGCGCTGCAGGTCGCCGACCAGGCCGGACCGGTGGCCGCACCGCTGGCCGAGTTCGCCAAGGCCGCGTTCGTGCACGGCAGCGGCCAGGCCGCGCTCGCCCTGGCCGCCCTCACCACCGTCGGGGCGATCGTGCTGGCAGTACTGGCCCCCGGCCGCGCACCACGCCGCCGATACATCTCGACCATTTCCCCCGCAAAACACGCTCCCTTCTCGTGAAAGACGCCCGTCATGACGGCCTATCGCACGATCATCGTCGACACCGACGGATCCGACCGCTCCTACCGTGTGGTCGACCACGCCGCCGAACTCGCCCACGCCACCCACGCCCGGCTCCTGATCATCTGCGCCCGCCACCACATCGACGCACGTGAGCTCGGGGCGGACCTCGACCGGCTCGGACCCGACGCCTACCAGCTACGCGGCACCACTCCCACCGAGGCCATCCTGCGGACCGCCCACCAGCACGCCCTCGCCCACGGCGCCACCGACATCGAAACCCACATCCTGTCCGAACCCGCCCCGCACGCGCTGCTGCACCTGGCCGCCGCCACCGGCGCCGACCTCATTGTCACCGCCGATCCCCACCGGCCACCGCTGCTGGCCCGGCTGCTGACTACCCCACCGATCGAGCTCGCCCGCAAAGCCCACTGCGACATCCTCTTCACCACCGCACGGTAGACACACCCCACAGAAAGCGCCCATGACCGAGAACACACCCAGCACCCATACACCCGAGCCCCGACAGGTCCCGGACTGGATTCCCGCCTTCCCTGTGCTCGCACCCGACTCCGCCGACCTGCCACCCCACCACGACCACTGCCTCGGCTGCGGACCGGCCAACCCCCACGGCCACCAGCTACGCGCCCGCCGCGACGCACACGGCGTCCACGCCCACCACCGCTTCGACTCTCGCCACGTCGGCGCCCCCGCGATCGCCCACGGCGGCGCGGTCGCCACCGTCCTCGACGAACTGTTCGGACTCTTGCTCTACACCGTCGGGGAACCCGCGGTCACCCGCCACCTTGCCATCGACTACCTCGCCCCGATCCTGCTCGACACCCCTTACACCCTCCGCGCCCACATCCACGCCCGCGACGGCCGCAAACTCCACCTGCAAGCCACCATCGAAAACGACCACGCCCACGTGATCACCACCGCCACCGCCCTGTTCCTCACCGTCGACGTCAACCACTTCCTCACCCACAACACACCCCCACACACCGATAACACCCCCTGACCTGTTCCGTAACCGGATCGGCCACCGGAACACCACTCAGAGCCAACGTCGGCCCAGCTCACCGGTGTTCCGTAGAGGTGTTCCGCTGACTGTGCCGGTCAACCCCCGCTATCTGGAACACTTTCGGCATGGGTGAGCCGTTCCGCGTCGGATACTGCCGCTGCTCCACCGACGAACAAGACGTCGAGATCCAAACCGAGCAGCTATTGGCGCTCGGAGTGCCGCGTGAGCGGATCTTCATCGACAAAGGGTTCTCCGGGACCACCCGCAAGAACCGGGCCGGGCTCGACAACGCACTCGCCGCCGTCACCTCCGCCGCGGCGGCCATCGACGGGCGACAGGTAGTGCTGACCACGCCGAAGTTCGACCGATTCGCACGCAACATGGCCGAAGCAGGCCAGACCCTGACCGAACTGCGCGAGCGCGAGGTGCTGTTCGGACTCGGGAGCTCGATCTACGACTGGAACGACCCGTTCGGCAAGCTCTTCCTGCAAACCTTGGCCATGGTCGCCGAATTCGAGGCCAACCTCAACCACCTACGCACCCGCGAGGGCATGGCCAAGGCCCGCGCGAAAGGCAGGCTCAAGGGCAAGCAGCCGAAACTTCCTCTCACGGCACGGAAAACAATCCACCGCCGCTACCACGACCCCGCCGACGACGCGAGCCTGGCGGACCTGGCCGAGGAATACAGCGTCGGCCGCTCCACCATCCACCGCATCGTCAGCAGTGCTGCACCACGAGCCTGAGAATTCACCAGCCTGTCGTCAGGATCCCGCTACTTTGCACTTCCTGACAACCTTGGGTTGCGGGCCCTTACGTCCCACACGAGTTCTGGCCCGAATCGGATCGTCGGCGAGCTGGGCGGATACGCCGCGCCCGCCAGGAGCCGGTGGCGAGACAGACGATCGTTTCGACCCAACAGGCCGAGCGGATCACCGACCGGGCACTACGCCATATCCGCCCGATTTTCGGCAAATGCTACGGCTACCCCTGGGAGCGAGGAAGGTTTCGGTAATTTTGTATGTTCCGTATTGTTCGGAATAATTCCCGTCGTTCCGGGCGACCGCCGAGTCGGCCTCCACTGCGCACCACCCTCGACGTCCTCACATGGCTTCGCCGGCTCGGGCCGACCGGACGGAACATCGGCCTCCGGATTCTGCTGTTCCGAGACTCTGCGCCTCGTCGCCTGCCGCTCCGCTCCCCTGCACTACAAGCCGAGAACGAGTGTTCGCAAATTGTTGGGCTTCCGTGTCGTACCGATTACCTATGGTGGGGACATGACCGCGTCCGCACCGCTCGCAGAACCAGCCGACAGCGCGACGGGCCCCCGCCCGGAGCGGCCCATCGACATCTACCGCCGCGCCATCGCCGTGGTCGAGGCGTGCCTGCCCCTGGGCTGGACGGTCACCTCCGACCGCCCCCGCTCCCCCGCGGCCCCCGACCGGATCCTCGTGACCGCGCCCGACGGCGAATCGGTGTCGTACGCGGTCATCGCGTCCCGCGGCGTCCTCAGCGGAGACGTCGCGCGCATCGCCGCGGAACTGTCCGAGTCCGACCGCGGATTCGTGTGCGCTCACTATCTCTCCGATCCGGTCCGCCGCCAGCTCGATCAGCACGGCATCTCGTACTCCGACGCGACCGGGAATCTCACGCTCGTCGCGTCCCGGCCGGCGATGTGGGTGCGCAACCGCGGCGCCGACGCCGACCCGTGGCGCGGGCCCGGCCGGCCGTCGGGCGTGCTCACCGGCGAACCGTCCGAACGCGTGGTCCGGGCGCTCGCCGACTTCACCGGGGAGATGTCCGTACCGGAACTGATCCGGCTCTCCGGTGCCTCCACCGGCGCCACCTACCGCGTCGTCGAGGTCCTCGGGGAACGGGAACTGATCCGCCGCATTCCGCGCGGCCCGATCACGATGGTGCACTGGGAGAAGATGCTGCGCGCGTGGGCTGCGGACCGTAAGCCTTGCGTCACAAGGGGATTCGCCGCGCCCGACGGCATCGGCACGGTACGGGCGGATCTCTCCGAACCGCTCGACCTGAGCTATGCGATCACCGGTCTCGGGGCCACCGACTACGCAGGCGCCGAGGTCCTCGAGGTGTACGCCGACGACCCGGACACGTTCGCCCAGGCCCTGGGTCTGCGCCCGGTCGACCGCGGCGCCGACGTCGTGGTGGCCACGCCGTGGTCGCCGGTGGTGTTCGAGCGGATGGAGCGACGCGACGGACTACGCTTCGCGGCACCGTCCCAGGTCTATGCGGACCTGCTGGCCGGACCGTTCCGCAATCCGAACGCCGCCGAACACCTACTCGCGGCGCTCACCGCCGACCCGAGCGCGTGGCGCCGGCCCGTGGGGCGCACCTGACCGTGGTCAGAGGCCGAGCGCGGTGACGGCATTGCCGGCGAGTCCGGCGTGCTGGCGGCTGTAGAGCGCCACCATCCGCTCGTCGGCGTGCCCCGTCTGCGTCATGATCGTCTGGGTCGTGGCTCCGTTGCGGACGGCCTGGGTGACGAACCCCGCGCGCAGGCTGTGCCCGCCCAGGGTGGCGACCACCTCGGGCGCGAACCCCGCCTGCCGCGCCCGGCGCTGGATCATCGAGTGCACCGACTGCCCGCTCAGGGCGCCGCTGCCGACGGCACCGGTGCGGTGGATCGTGCGGAACAGCGGCCGTTCCACACTCCCCGTCCCCGGCGCGACACCGCGGCAGCAGTGCTCGTCGCCGGCGGCACACTCGGCGCTCACCAACTCCCGCACCGCCGCCCCACCGTCCGCGTCCCATGCGTCGAGCACCTCGCGCCAGCGCCGGTAGGCGCACACCGGGCAGGTCTGCGGATCCCGGCCGTACGGGAGCGTGACGGTGCGCCCGCGCGCGTCCCGATCCGCCTTCGAGCGACGAATCGTCACGTACAACCCGTCGGACCGATGGGCGACGACATCGGACATGGCCAGTGCCGACAGTTCCGACCGGCGCATCGCACCGGCGAGCCCCAGCAGTAGCAGGGCGGAGTCGCGGCGCTCGGCTACCCGATCCGGCCACTCGGTGGCGGCGGTGCGCATCGCTCCGACGATCGCCCGGATGTCGTCGGTGAGCAGGGGTGTGCGGCGCGCCGGTGGCGCCGCACGGGTCCGCCGGATGCCCCGCACCACGTCTCGCACGGCCTCGTGGTGTCCCGGCTTCGGCAGTCCCGCCAAGGCGTGCATCTTGTTGATCGTCGCGACCCATCGCGCGAGGGTCGACGGGGCGTACGCCCACCGCCCGTCGGGTCGCAGTTCGCCCGACTTCTCGGTCAGGTACCAGCCCACGAGTTCGGGCGCGGCCGGAAGGGGGACGTGACCGACGGTGTCGCACCATCGGGCGAACTTGTTCCAGTCGCTGGTCACGGCGGCGCGGGTGTTCTCCGATGCGGCCTTGGCGCGGAGCCGGCGCATCGCCTCCTCCACACCGGGGGGAAGCGCCGGCGCAGGCAGTGGCGAGTCGGGGGAATCATTGCCCGGCAACTGATTCGTCACGGTGACACCACTCCTCTGCCCGACCCTTCGCGCACGGACGATACGCGTCGATCGCGCCCCTCGCGTCGACGACACCGGCCGGCGCGTCGTGCCCGGCTCGGGGGTGCGACGCACGCACCCGTGTGGCGCACCGGGGCAGCAGCTGTTCCCGTCGGTCAGCGCGCGGGCGTGTGCGACCGGCCCGGGACTCGACCGTGACGGGCCTCGACTGCCTGCCGTGTCTCCTCGGCGATCAGGCCCGCGTTGATCCGGGCGGCGACGGCCGCGCCTGCCGCCGCGGCGGCACCCACCTGGGCGACGGGATCGGTGACGTTACCGGCAACCCAGACGCCGGGGACGTCGGTGCGGCCGGTCACGTCCGCCGGAATGTGCTCTCCCACCCCGGCCGGATGCTGCGCCGGCCGCACCCCGAGGGGCGCGAGAAAATCGGCGCGCACCACCATCCGCGGCGCGACCACCAGCGCCTCCCGGGCGATCATCCGGTCCCCACGCAGCCGTACCCCCGCAAGTCGGTCGTCGACGGTCTCCACTGCCACGACTTCACCGTCGATCACCCGGACGCCACGCGCGGCCAGTTGCTCCGCCTCCTCTGCGGCGGGCCCCGGCGCCGTGTGGGTGAAGAAGGTGACGTCGGCGCTCCACTGCCGGAACAGCAGGGCCTGGTGCACGGACATGGGGCCGCTCGCGAGCACGCCGATCGCCTGGTCGCGGACCTCCCAGCCGTGGCAGTACGGGCAGTGCAGCACGTCTCGTCCCCACCGTGCCCGCAGGCCGGGTACGTCGGGCAGGTCGTCGACCGCTCCGGTGGCCACCAGCACCTGACGCCCCCGGGTCACCCGGCCGTCGGACAGCGCCACCTCGAACCCGCCGTCTCTGCGGGTGACAGCATCCACGCCGGCGCGCACCACGTCACCGCCGTATCCGCGGACCTCGCCCCGGCCGCGCTCGAGCAGTTCGGCCGGCGGGATCCCCTCGCGGCCCAGCAGCCCGTGCACACCCGTCGCCGGTGCATTGCGCGGCGCACCCGCGTCGACGACGACCACCGATCGTCGCGCGCGGGCGAGCATCAGTGCCGCGTTCAACCCGGCGGCTCCCCCGCCGATCACTACCACGTCGTATCCGTACCCGAGCACGTCGCTCATCTCGACCACCTCCACGACGACTGTGCGTGCCGACCGCAATGACTGGCAACATAATTTGCCGATATGGCAAAATTACCGCATGGACGATCTCGACCAGGCGCTCGCGACGGTCGGACCCCGGCTCCGCGCGCTGCGGCGTACCCGCGAGACGACGTTGACCGATCTCTCGGCGGCGACGGGCATCTCGGTGAGCACCCTGTCCCGACTCGAGTCCGGAACCCGCCGACCGACGCTCGAGCTGCTGCTGCCCCTGGCCAGAGCGCACGGGGTGACGCTCGACGAACTGGTCGGCGCCCCGCCGACGGGCGACCCGCGCATTCACCTGCGTCCCGTCACCCGGCACGGCATGACCATGGTGCCGCTCACCCGGCGAGCCGGCGGGATCCAGGCGTACAAGCTGGTGCTCCCCGCCGACAGCAGCCGCGGGGAACCGGATCCCCAGACCCACGAGGGGTACGAGTGGCTCTACGTCCTCGACGGACGGCTACGGCTCGTCCTCGGTGAGCACGACCTGGTTCTCTCCCCCGGGGAGGCGGCCGAGTTCGACACTCGCGTGCCGCACTGGTTCGGCGCCGCCGGTGCCGAACCGGTCGAGTTCCTCAGCCTGTTCGGCAAGCAGGGTGAACGAGCGCATCTTCGCGCCCGTCCGGCCACGAAACCTGTTCCGCGCCAGTCCGATCCGTAGAGATCTCCCGCTCCCGTGTGGGCACGGAAGGGCCGATGGTTCACCGCTGAGCCCCGGCACGGAACCCCTCCCCGCTTTTCGCCCACCCACGGCGTTCTGACTCACTATAAGAGGGGGTTATGACGATCATGCCCGATCCATGCATATATGCGAATCTATGCGCCCTTTCGGAGGTCGACTGGATGGGTCTTCGTAACGTTTCGAGTTTCGTCCGCATAGCACCAGTTATCTAACTGCTATTATTTTTTCTCATTCATTTCGTTTCGTAATTCATTTCGTTTTGAGACACGTACACTGCGGCCCATAGGACGCGCCGGGGCCCGTATTCAGCCCGCCGGAAGGCCCCCTCCTCGTGTGCTCGGCTGGTGAGCTCGGTCGAGAAAGAGCTGGGCAGTGATTCGGCTAATCAAGGAATTCCGTAGGCAGCCGATTCCACTAACGCCTCCTGGCCTCTCCCTCCCCCTGATAGATATGGCGGCAACCACCGACCGAGATGAGGAATCCGTGAGCGAAGCGAGCACCGGCGACTCCCTGCCCGACCAGCGCATGCCCGACCAACGCATGCCCGACGCGCGCCCGAAGCCGGGACGGCCGCGCAAGTACGCGTCCGCCGCAGACCGGGTCCGGGCCTACCGAGAACGCGAACGGCAGAAGAGGGAGGCGGCCTCCCTGGCCGAGCTGACCACTCCCCCGGGCCCGGCCGAAGCAGCCACCAACCTGGCGTCCGCCGTCGCCGCGCTCCGCACCCTGAACGCGACGTCGCTCGCGCAGTACAACGCCGTCGCCGCGCAGATCACCGCGGCCGTCGACAAGCTCACCGACCCGGACGCACTCGAGGCGCAGATGACCCGGGCCACCACGGAGCTGGCGAAGGTGAAGGCGGACGCGGATGCCAGGATCGCCCGCCTGCGCGAGCAACTCGCCCAGGCAACCGAGGACCGCGACAACGCGGAGGCCGCCGTCGAGGCCGTCGACCGCGAGCTGGCGGACGCCCGCGCCGCGCACGACACCCGGATCCGGGACCTCGAGACCGCGCATCGCGACGAGTCGACACGAGCGGCCGAGGAGCACGCGGACACACTGCGCACCTGGCAGGAACGCATCGACGCCACCGCGGCCGCGCACGCCGCGGAGATCGCCGAGTACCGGTCGACCGTCACCACCCAGCAACAGCAGCTCGCCCGGCTCGAATCGGAGCTCGCGACCCTGCGTGACGAACTGGCGCACACCCGCGCCGCGGCGGAGAAGGAGGCGGCCACGGCCGCCGCGGCCGTGGCCCGGCTCGACACCGATCTCACGGCGGAACGCGCCCGCGTCGAGGAACTGCGCGGCGCCCTCGAGGAGGCTCGCGTCGCGGCGGCCGCCGCGCGGGCCGCCGAGACCGCGGCCCGCGATCGAGGCGACGAACTGCGGGCCGAGATCGTCGACCTGCGCGGCGAGCGGGACCGGCTCCGGGGCGAGCTCGCCGCGGCACACGCCGCGGCGGCCGAGACCCGCCGCGAGGCGGACCCGACGGAGACGACGCCGGCCGAGAGCTGACCGAGCGGCGACGTTCCCGACCCCGGCGACGACCGGACGCCCACGCGAGGCACGGCGGCGCCTCCCGCCCCGGGTGTGGCACGCACGGCACCGGGGGTTGCGTGGCACGTGGGCCGCCCCCGCCTACCCTGTCACGGTGAACGAAACGCAGCCGCCCGCCGGGCACACCGACCCGGGGCCCGGGGTGCAGCACGATCGGCTCCGGTTGTTCTCGTTCGCCACGGCCGAGAAGCGGGCCGAGTACCTCTGGGTGCTGCGGGCTTTCGACATCGCTCGGGCCAACTACGTCGTGCTGCTGCACGCCGCCGAGGTCGCGGCGATCCTCGAGCGGACCGGCTCGACGGATCCGGCGGCGGCACTGTCCGCTCAGGACGTGGCGCCCCTCCTCGAGCAGCTGCACGCCTGGGGGGTGCTCGAACGCAGCTACGACGGCACCCGGGTGGCGTCGCTGGCCGAGTACCGCAACCGGCACTACGTGTATCAGTTCGGCCGGGCCGGCTACCACGCCTTCCGGGCGGTCGAAGAGGTGCTGAGCGCGCGCGGCGAGGACGCGTCGCTGTCGCGTCTCGCCCTGGCGGATCTACTGGCCGACCTGACCGAGCTGGCGGCGGCGAACGACGCCGGGGACGGCGAGCTCGTCTACCGCAAACTGTCGCGGCTGGACACGACGTTGTCGGACATGGCCGAGCGGGCCGCCGGGTTCTACCTGATGCTCGGCGACCTGGTGCGCACCACCGAGGTCACACCCGAGTCGTTCCTGGCGCACAAGGATGCGGTGCTGGCCCACATGCGGGAGTTCAGCACCGACCTGGCCCGCTACGGTCCTAAACTCGCGGCGGCGCTGGCGCGGGTGCAGGAGACCGGGATCGACCGCATGCTCGGGTTCGCCGCCGCGCACGACGAGCGGATGCTGTTGTCCGTGGCCGAGCGGCACGCGGACTGGTGGGCCCGGTGGCGTGGGCTCGAGCGGTGGTTCGTCGGCGCCGCCGACGTGCCCAGCGAGTCGGAGCGGCTCCGGGACGGCACGATGAGCGCGATCGCGGCGGTGCTGGCGCTGCTGCGGCGATTGACGGAGACCCGCCGGGGCGGGGTCAGCCGCGAATCGCAGCTGCGGCACCTGGCCGCCTGGTTCGCGGCCGCGCCGGACGAGCAGTCGGCGCACGCGCTGTTCGACGCGGTGTTCGACCTGGGCCGCCCGCGGCACTTCTCCGTCGTGCATCCCGACCCGGAGACGGTCCCGGTGACGACGTCGTGGTGGGACGCGCCACCCGTGCCGATCGCCCGGACGCTGGCCGAGACCGGGCGCACCCCGTCGGCGGGAGCGCCGGCGCGGGTGCAGCGCAACGAATCCGGGGTCCGGCGGTTGCGGGAGCGGCAGCTGGCGACGCAGCGGGCGCGGGCCGAGGCGGCACGCTCCCTCGCGGCGGGCGGCGTGGACGAGCGGGAGTTGTCCGAGCCGGAGACCGAGGTGCTGTTGGGTCTGCTCGACGCGGCGCTGTCGGCGCGGGTTCCGGTCAGCGGCACCGTGCCGGGTGCGACGGGCACCCAGAACGGGGTGCGGCTGACGCTGAGCCCGGCCCCGGAGGGCACGGTGGTCCGGACGGCGCGGGGCCGGCTGCATCTGGACGGGCTGCGGGTGAGCGTGCAGTGAGCGCCCGGCGGATCTCGCCGCTCGACCGGGATTCCTACCAGCGGGCGGCACGGCTGATCCTCTCGCACCACCTGGTGACCACCCGATACCCCGACCGGGCCGCGCTGCCGCTGCTGCGCCGGTGGGCGACGGAGCTGCGGGAGGACCTGCTCGAGTTGTTCGGGTACCGGCTCGAGGTGACCGAGACGACCGCGCGGTTGTTCACCGTCGCCGACCGGCTCGATCCCGGGGGCGGGGCGCGCTCGGTGACCGACCGGCCCTTCGACCGTCGCCGGTACGCATATCTGGCACTGGCGCTGGCGGCGCTGGGCCGCGCGGGCGGGCAGATCACCCTGTCGGAGCTGGCCGAGCAGGTCGCGTCCGAGGCGGGCCAGGTGCCCGGGGTCGAACTGGCTCCCGAGCGGGCGACGGACCGGGACGCGTTCGTCGACGCGGTGGCGTGGCTGGCGGCGCGGGGGGCGATCGCACTGGCGGACGGCGACGCCGGGGGCTGGGTGTCGGACCCGGAGCGAGGTGAGGCCCTCTACGACATCGACCGGCCCGTGGTGGCCGCGTTGTTCCGGCCGCCGCGGGCGCTGCAGCACCTGCACTCGGTGCGGGGCCTGCTCGCCGCCGGTGACCGCCGCGACGGTGACCGCCGCGACGGGGACCGGAGCGTGGGCACCGCGGAGGTGGCGCGGCGGGTGCGCCGGGCGCTGGTGCAGCGGCCGGTGGTGTATGCCGAGGAACTCGACGACGAGGCGCGGCTGCAGCTGGCGCTGCCGCGCACGACCGCGGGGATCGAGCTGTTGACGGGGCTGGTGGCCGAGCGCCGCGCGGAGGGCGTCGCGCTGGTGGACTCGTCGGGGCGGATGTCGGATCTGCGGTTTCCGGGGGTGGGGACGGTTCCGCAGGTGGCGTTGTTGCTGGCCGGGGAGATCTGCGCGCGGGTGTCGGAGCCGGGGTGCGAACCGGTGCGGTTGCCGCGGCCGGTGGACGCGGAGGCCGAGCTCGAGGCGGGATTGGACGCCGCGATCCCGGCGGCCGGGGTGTTCGCGCCGCTGGCGGGTGACGCGGCTGCGGCGGATGCGCCCCCGGGGCCGCGGCCGGCGCCGGCGCATCCGCTGGTCGAGGACAGTTGGCTGGCGGAGACGGTGGCGCGGCTGGCCGACGAGTTCGGCCGTACCTTCGCCGCGCAGTGGCAGGCCGATCCGGCCGGTCTGCTGGAGGCGGCGGTGACGATGTTGGAGCGGCAGCGGCTGGTGGCCCGGGTGCCCGGCGGGGTGCTGGCGTTGCCGGCGCTGGCCCGGTTCCGGGGGGTGGTGGTGACGGTGCGCGAACGCGATCCGCGTCTCGCGCTGGCCGGCGAGGATTCGAACGAAGCGGAGATGTCGTGAGCAGTGCCCGTTTCCGGCCCACCCGGGCCGGGATCATCAACCTGTGGGACTACCGGGATCAGGAGTTCTCGTTCGCGGACGGTCGGCTGGTGCTGCGGGGGCCCAACGGGTCGGGCAAGACCAAGGCGCTCGAGGTGCTGTTCCCGTTCGTGTTCGACGGTCGCATCGAGCCGCGGCGGTTGAACCCGTTCGCCGGCGAGGAGCGCACGATGCGGTCCAACCTGCTGTATCAGGGGCAGGACAGTGCGTATTCGTATGTGTGGATGGAGTTCTGCCGCGGGCGCCGGGACGATCCGGAAGCGGTGACCGTGGGGGTCGGGATGCGCGCGGCGCGCGGCCACGACAAGGTCACGCGGTGGTATTTCGTCGTCGACGGCCGGGTCGGTGTGGACTTCTCGCTGCTGGATGCGGCCGATCGTCCGCTGACGCGGCGGCAGCTGATCGAGGAGGTCGGTGCCGATGCGGTCACGGACCGGCCGGTGGACTACCGGGCGGCGATCGATGCGCGGTTGTTCGGGCTCGGGATCGAGCGTTACGAGCAGCTGATCAACCTGATCCTGACGTTGCGCCGGCCGCAGCTGGCGAAGAATCTGGATCCGAAGGGGTTGTCGCAGGCGCTCACCGACGGGTTGCGGCCGCTCGACGAGCAGCTGGTGCTCGAGGCGGCGCGGTCGTTCGCCGACATGGAGGAGGTGTCCCGCACGCTGGAGTCGTTGGCGGCGGCCGACGACGCGGCGCAGAGGTTCGTCGCGGTGTATACGACCTACCTGGGTCAGCAGGCTCGCGCCGACGTGGACCGGCTGGGGGCCCGGCTGGCGGCGGTCGACGCCGGCACGTCGGAGTGGACGGCGTCGGTGGCGGCGTTCGAGCGGGCCGGGGTGGAGCGGGCGCTGACGCTCGAGCGGCTCGAGGTCGCGGAGCGGGACCTCGAGCAGACCCGCGCGACGCTCGAGGCGCTGCAGCGGTCGAGCGCGTACGAGGGTAAGCAGCAGCTCGACGATCTGGCGCAGGTGGTGGCGGATCTCGAGCGCACCACGGCCGGGCAGGCGGAGCAGGCGCAGCGCGCGCGGGTGGAGCTGGCGCAGCGTGAGGAGGAGGCGCGGCGGGCCGCGGAGGCGGCCGCGGACGCGGCGTCCGCGGCACACCGCGCCGAGGACGCGCTCGCCGGGGCGGCGCGCGATGCGGGTGTCGAGTGGGCGGGGCCGGGCGGGGACATCGGCGGTGACCAGATCGCGGCGACGGTCGCCGCGTGTGCGGAGGAGCGGGCCGCGGATGTGCGCGCGGTGCGGGCGGCGGTGGCGGCCGCGGAGGGGGCGTCGGCGGCGCGGGTGCGGGCGGAGGCCGCGGCCGAGCGCGCCCGGGCGCAGCGCGAGTCGGCCCGGGCGGCGGTGGACGCGGCGGACGCGGCGGTGGAGTCGGCCCGCGCGGAGGCGTCGACCCTGTTGCGGGAGTGGTGGACCGGTCATCGGGACGCGTGGTCGGGGGTCGACGGGCCGGAGGAGCTGTTCGAGGCGCTGGCTGCGGCGATCGCGGCGGCCGGCGACGACGAGGCGGCAACACCGGCGGCGGTGCTGGCCGAGCGCACGGCGCCGGTGGTCGAGGAGTTGCGGTTCCGCGGCCGTGGCCTGGAGGCGGAGATCACGCACGGGCGGGAGCGGATCGCGCTGTTGGAGGCCGAGCGGGACATGATCGAGGCCGAGCGCGACGACGCTCCCCCGGCGTTCCCTGCGTCGACCGCGGGGACCGGCACGTCGGGCGCGCCGCTGTGGCGGCTGGTGCGGTTCGCGGACGCGGTGAGCGCGGAGGCGGCCGCGGGCCTCGAGGCGGCGCTGGAGGCGGCGAACCTGTTGACGGGCTGGGTGTGCGGCGGGGCGGGAGACGTGCCCGCGGGGGCGACGGTGCTGGTGCCGGCGCCGCCGGCGCAGCGGCCCGCGGGCCGGACGTTGGCCGACGTGCTGGTCGTGGAACCGGATACCGGGGTGCCGGCCGAGCGGGTGCGGGAGGTGCTGGCGTCGGTCGCGGTGCCGGACGTGGTGACGGACGAGACCGGCCCGGCCGTCGACGAGCGTGGCGGCTACCGCCAGGGGGTGCAGCTGGGTCGGTACACGAAGGCGGAGGCCGAGTACATCGGGGCGACCGCGCGGGCCCGTCGCCGTCGCCTGCGATCGGCCGAGCTCGACGCGGAGATCGCCGAGGTGCGGGCGCGGGTGGCGGACGCGGAGTCGGCGCGGGTGGCGGTCGGCGAACGGCTGGCGCGGCTGGATGGGGCCGCGTCGGCGGTGCCGCGCACCGGCGCGGTGCTTGCGGCGTTGCGGAAGGTCAGTGAGTGCGCGGGGGCGTTGCGCACCGCCGGGGAGGCGGCGGCCGCGGCGGACCGGGACCTCGATCAGGTGATCGCCGAATGCTCCGTGAAGGAGCGGCAGGTGCGGTCGGTGGCGGCCCGGCACCGGGCGCCGCACACGGTCCGCGAGCTCGAGCAGCTGGCGGCGGCGATCCGGTTCTTCGAGTCGCAGGGCCAGGTGTTGTTGCGTGCCCGGCGGGAGCGGGTGGCCGCGATCGAGCGGGCGCGGGAGGCGCAGGCGCGGCGCGACGACACCCGGGTGGCGGCCGGTGCGTCCGCCGAGCGGGCGGTCACGGCCGAGGAGTCGCTGCGGCAGCAGCAGCAGCGGCTGGCGACACTGCGTGAGGCGTTGGGCGCCGACGCGCAGCAGATCGACGCGCAGCTCGCACAGGCCCGCGAACGGATCGAGGCGGCGCGGGCGGAGCAACGCGCCGCGCGCCGCGCGCACGACGAGGCGGTCGAGCGGCTCGGGAAGGCGGAGGCGGCGCATGTCGCGGCGGAGCAGGCGCTGCGGTCGGCGTTGACCGAGACGCGGGCCGATGCGGCACAGCTGGCGCCGTATGCGCGGCCGGATGTGCTGGCGCTGCTGGGGATCTCGGAGGAGCTGCGGTGGCCGTCGGCGGCAGTGGAGTGGCCGGCGCCGGAGCAGGCTCGGCTCACCCGGGCGGACGGGGATGTGCCTGCGGTGCCCGCGGCGGTGGGGGCGCTGTACGCGGCGCTGGCGGCGGCGACGGCGACGGTCAAGGGCGGGGACGGGGCCCGCAAGGCGGCCCGGTCGGCGTTGACGGCGGCGTTGCAGGAGTTCGACGGTCAGCTCGCGGCGGCCGGTCAGGACTATCGGCTGCAGTGGGATGCGCCGGAGGGGTTGACGGTGGTGCGGGTGCAGGACGAGCAGGGGTTCTCGTCGGTGGCGGAGTTCGCGGTGCGGATCGGGGCGGCGCGGCGGGAGCAGGAGCTGCTGTTGACCGACGCGGAGCGGCGCATCCTCGAGGATGCGCTGTTGGCGGGCTTGGCGCAGCAGATCCACGAGCGCACCGAGGACGCGCGGGAGCTGATCGCCCGGATGGGGACGGAGATGCGGCAACGGCGCATGTCGTCGGGGACGACGGTGGGAGTGCGATGGGTGCTGGCCGATCATCTCGACGATCAGGCACGGGCGGTGTGCCGGCTGCTGGATCGGGAGGTGTCGGCGCTGGGTCCGGAGGAGCTGGCGCGGGTGCGGGCGCATTTCGCGGCGCGGATCCGGGCGGAGCGGGCGGCGCATCCGGAGCGGTCGTATCCGGAGATCCTGGCGACGACGCTGGACTACCGGCGGTGGCGGGTGTTCTCGTTCGGGTTGATCGGCGCGGACGGCACGGAGGATCGGTTGACGGTGGCGCGGCATTCGGCGTTGTCGGGGGGTGAGCAGTCGGTGTCGCTGCATCTGCCGTTGTTCGCGGCGGCGCACGTGATGCTGGATTCGGCGGATCCGCAGGCGCCGCGGTTGCTGGCGTTGGACGAGGCGTTCGCCGGGGTGGACGACAACGGGCGTGCGGAGTTGCTGGGGTTGAGTGTGCAGTTCGATCTGGATCTGTTCATGACCGGCTACGACCTGTGGATCACCTATGCCGGGGTGCCGGCGTGCGCGCACTACGATCTGGCGCATTCGGTGGCCGAGCACACGGTCGGGGCGACGCTGCTGGTGTGGTCGGAGGGCGGGTTGCTCGCCGAGCACGACGGGTCGGATCTGGCGGCGGCGCTGGGGTCGCCGGGGACGCGGCGGGTGCCGGCGCCGGTGAAGGGGGCGCTCGAGTTCGCGTAGGGGTGCGGGTACTCCCGGATCGATGCGGGAGGCGGCGCATCCCCCTCTGCTCCGATGCGCCGGACGGTGGGTTCCGCTTCGGGGCTGTGGAAGCAGGGTCGCCAAGTTCGGTTTTTCTTTAGGTTCCGCTGCGCTCGGATTCTCTCGGTGCCGGGGTGCGGCGTCGCCGACCGCAGGCCCCGCCGACGCCGAGTCAGGGCCCCCGACTACGGCATCGATCGGCACCACACCGGATTCGACGGATGCTGTCGCCACCCGGTCGTCGGCGCTGCGCGCTGCCGAATCCACGGCAACGGGCAGACCGACGAGCTGCGGCGGAGCGTTGACCCCCGTCCGGTCCGATGCAAAGATGATCAACCACACGCGGTCGAACGCGTGTGCGAAAACTCAACAGGAAGGCCCGCCGCGACTGCCACCGCGACGGGCCGGATGTCCGACTGAAAAGGAGTCGAACATGCGACAGCATACTCATGCGCAGGTGACGCCATGAGCATCGAAGCGATCATCTGGGCACTTGAACGCGCCGCGATCCCCTCCCCCACGCCGCCCGGCATGCCGTCGGCGCCGGCGCTGACCGTGGTCCTGATCAGCCTGGCGAATCACGCGTCCCGGCACGGCGAGGGCGCCTATCCATCCGTGCGCACCCTCGCCGGCTACGCCCGGATGAGCGAACGGCAGGTGCAACGCTGCCTTGCCGCCCTCGTCCAGCTCGGTCTCATCTCCCGCGGCGACCAGCAGCGCGTCGCCGCCACCATCGCTCGCGAGGACCGTCGCCCCACCTGCTACAACCTGGCGATGCGGCGGGGCGACACATCGTCACCCCGCTCCCGCGCACGGGGCGACAACTGTGCCCCCGACGGGGTGACAGTCGAGCGGCCACGGGGTGACACGCATGTCACCCGAACCGTCCTCGAACCAAGAGATGAACCTGCTGCGTCGCGCCCGGCGCCTCCCGCCCGCGCCGCGAAGGCGGCGCAGCGGCCGCATCATCCGCAGATCGAGACACTGGCCGCGGCATGCCGCCGGGCCGGGCTCACCGCCCGGTTCGACACCCTCACCGCGGAGAAGGCCTCGATAATCACGCACTCGGTCGACGTCCACGGCATCGACGCGCTCGTGCGCGCGGCACTCGCACGCCATCGACCACACGATCCCGCCCGCTCGGCGGCGGCGTGGATCCCGACCTGGCAGGAACTGCGCCCGCCGCGGCCGAAACGTCCACCCACCTGCGGCAACTGCGAGGAGTACGGCTGGCGACCTGACGACGAACTCGGCAGAGCAGTTCGCTGCCCGTGCCGCCGCGCCGGATTCGAGTGGCCGGAGGCACCCCCCGGAGTGCCGAGCGCACGCAAGCGGACCGAATCCTGCTCCGCCCACGACCGCACTCACCGGACGTTGTGTGCGAGTAGTGCGTGACGCGGACGGAGTGTCTGTTCGCCGTGGTCGGTCCGATGGATCCACATTGCGCCGCGACGACGCCGCCGGCGGGCGATTCGTCCACGAGTCGCACCGCCAGGGGCCTTTTCGGCGAGTGCCGGTGGTGGCGGAGACCTACGGCCCGGCACCGGAGTTCCGCAGCGCACATCTCGTCGTTACGCCTCGGCGTGTCGCGACGAGATGTGCACACTCGAAATGAGCTCTATCGCAGTGGGATGCCGAGCAGGGCGTCGACGGCGTCCGCGAATACGGCGGGCGCCGAGGGGTCGTCGCCGCCGCGCTCGACCGCGAACGTCGCCCAGCTGTCCAGCGCGGCGAGGGCTTTCGGGGTGTCGAGGTCGTCGGCGAGGTGCTGACGCAGCCGAGCGATCGTGTCGTCGGCGGACTGGGCCGAGCCCAGGGCCGCGGCGTCGCGCCACAGGGCGAGGCGGGCCTGGGCGTCGGCGAGGACCTGGTCGGTCCAGGCCCGGTCGGTGCGGTAGTGCCCGGCGAGCAGACCCAGTCGGAGGGCGGCGGGGTCGACGCCCTGGCCGCGGAGTTTGGAGACGAAGACGAGGTTGCCGCGGGACTTCGACATCTTCTCGCCGTCGAGGCCGATCATCCCGGTGTGCACGTAGTGCCGCGCGAAGCGGCGCTCGCCGGTGACGGCCTCGGCGTGGGCGGCGGAGAACTCGTGGTGCGGGAAGATCAGGTCGCTGCCGCCGCCCTGGACGTCGAATCCGCTGCCGATGCGGTTGAGGGCGATGGCGGCGCATTCGATGTGCCAGCCGGGGCGGCCGTCGCCGAACGGGGACGGCCAGGCCGGTTCGCCGGGCCGCTGCGCGCGCCAGAGCAGCGCGTCGAGCGGGTCACGCTTGCCGGGGCGGTCGGGGTCGCCGCCGCGTTCGGCGAAGAAATGCTCCATGGTGGCGCGGTCGTAGCCGGACTCGTAGCCGAACTGCTCGGTGGCGTCGGCACGGAAGTACACGTCGGGGTACTCGGCGTCGTCGACGATGTAGGCGGCGCCGGAGGCGACGAGTTTCTCGACGAGCTCGACGACCTCGCCGACGGATTCGACGGCGCCGATGTAGTCGCGGGGCGGCAGGACGCGCAGCGCCTCCATGTCCTCGCGGAACAGCGCGGTCTCGCGCATGCCGAGGACGATCCAGTCCTCGCCGTCGCGGGCGGCGCGTTCGAACAGCGGGTCGTCGACGTCGGTGACGTTCTGGACGTAGTGCACGTCGTGGCCCGCGTCGCGCCACACCCGATGGACCAGGTCGAAGGCGAGGTAGGTGGCGGCGTGGCCGAGGTGGGTGGCGTCGTAGGGGGTGATGCCGCAGACGTACATCGTGGCCGTGCGACCCGGGGTGACGGGGCGGACCGCGCGGTCCGCGGTGTCGTAGAGCCGCAGCGGGGGGCCCTGGCCGGGGACGGACGGGAGCGCGATGTCGGACCATGACAGCATGCGCACGAGCCTAGTGGAGGGCGCAGAGCGCTCCGGACGGAGGCCGGGTCCTCAGAACGCCGGCCAGGGGATGCGCCGCTCGCCGACGGGGCGGGGCATGACGGGGCGGCGGAGCAGGGCGGCGATGCGGCCGCGCAGGGCGGCGACCTCGCGGGCGGTGATGTAGGTGCCCAGCCGCCGGCCGAGTTCGCCGTCGAGTTCGCGGGCGAGTTTGTCCAGGTCGACCAGGAGCGACGGGTCGATCGGGCTGCCGGCCCAGCCCCACAGCACGGTGCGCAGCTTGTTCTCCTGGTGCAGGCAGATGCCGTGGTCGACGCCGTACACGCCGCCGTCGAGGCCTTCGAGGGCGTGTCCGCCCTTGCGGTCGGCGTTGTTGAGGACGACGTCGAGCACGGCCATGCGCTGCAGGCGCGGGTCGTCGGCGTGGACGAGGACGACGTCGGTGCCGTCGAGGTCGCGGGCGCGCAGGACGGGCAGCCATCCGGGAGGGACGGCGTCGAGCGGGCACAGGTCGACCAGGTCGAGGCGGCCGGGCGGGTCAGCGGGATCGGGGGTGTCGATCCACTGCTGCACCATGCCGGTCCCGAAGGGTCCCTCGCGCAGCACGGTGGTGGGGATCACACCCCAGCCGAGGGCTTCGGAGACGAGGTAGGAGGCGACTTCCCGGCCGGCGAGAGTGCCGTCGGGGAAGTCCCACAGGGGCCGTTCCCCGCGGACGGGTTTGTACACGCAGCGCACGGTGGTCGCGCCGAGGGTGGCGTCGCACACGAGGGTGGCGTTGCTGGCGTGGACGACGCGGCCGACCACGGTGAGTTCGCCGTCCGTGAGCACGGTGCGGAGGTCGGGGCTGCCCACCGGGTCAGGTCTCCTCGCCGAGCCAGGCGGCGGGGTCGAAGCCCTCGGTGCGCAGGTACCCGTTGGTGCGGACGCAGATGTGGCCGCCGCCGACCGGTTCGCCGCACAGCGGGCACGGGGTGCGGCCGGCGGCGACGACGAGTTCGGAGCGGGCGGCGAAGTCGCGGGCCTGCTGGGGGGTGAGGAAGACGCGGACGGCGTCCGGGCCCTCCTCGGCGTCGTCGAGGACGACGGACTCGTCGACCTCGGTCTCGGTGACGGCGAGCAGTTCGACGACGACGTTGCCGCTGTCGGCGTCCCAGCCCAGGCCCATGGTCCCGACGCGGAACTCCGCGTCGATGGGGGTGACGAGCGGACTGATGTCGACGTCCGGGTCCTCGGGCAGGTCGGTGCCGAAGCGGCGGTGCACCTCCTCGAGGAGCAGGCCCATGCGGTCGGCGAGGATCTGCACCTGTTGCTTCTCGAGCGTGACGCTCACCACCCGGGAGGCGTGCACGGCCTGCAGATAGAACACCCGGTCGCCGGGTTCACCGACGGTGCCGGCGACGAACCGGTCCGGGGTCCGGAAGACATGTATCGCGCGGGCCATCGCACCTCCTCGTTGTCGTATCCATCCGGTGTCGCTCTCCCATTATCCGCCGCGGGGGGCGACCTCCCCGCCGGGCGCGGGCGCCGGTTGGGCGGGCGGTGCGAGCCCGGACAGGTCCGAGCCGGTGTCGTTGACCCGCAGCACGAACGGGCGGGTCTCGGTGTAGCGGACGACGCTGAGGGACGCGGGCTCGGCGACGATGCGCTGGTAGCCGTCGAGGTGCGTGCCGAGCGCGTCGGCGAGGACGGCCTTGATGACGTCGCCGTGGGTGCAGGCGATCCAGACGACGTCACCGCCGTGGGCGGCGGCGAGGCGGCTGTCGTGTTCGCGGACGGCGGTGACGGCGCGGGCCTGGACCTGCGCGAGGCCCTCGCCGTCGGGGAACACGGCGGCCGAGGCGTGCTGCTGGACCACCTTCCACAGCGGTTCCTGCAGGAGTTCGCCGAGTTCGCGGCCGGTCCACTGCCCGTAGTCCACCTCGACGAGGCGGTCGTCGACGAGGGGGGTCAGGCCGCGGTCGGCGGCGAGGGGGGTCACCGTCTGGTGGCAGCGCAGCAGCGGCGAGTGCACGATCTCGGCGATGGTGAGGCCGGCGAGCCGCGCGACGAGGCCCTTGGCCTGGATGTGGCCGACCTCGTCGAGTTCGACGCCGGGGGTGCGTCCGGCGAGGACCCGGGCGGTGTTCGCCGTCGAGCGCCCGTGCCGCAGCAGGATGACCGTCATGAAGCCAGCCTAATGGGCCGGGCGCCCGACGAGCGGGCCCGGCGGGGTCCCGGCCTCAGGTGGCCGAGATGGTGCCGGTGGCGAGCAGGGCCAGGACGAGGGTGCCGAGGGCGATGCGGTAGCCGACGAACCAGTACATCGAGTGGTCGACGACGAATTTGAGCAGCCAGGCGATGGAGGCGTAGCCGACGGCGAACGCGACGGCGGTGGCGACGAACAGCTGGGCGCCGGAGGCGCTGAGGCCCTCCCCGGCGGGTTCGAACGCGTCCGGGAGGCTGAACAGGCCGGAGGCGACGACGGCGGGGATGGCGAGCAGGAACGAGTACCGGGCGGCGGCCTCGCGGGTCAGGCCGAGAAACAGGCCGGCGCTGATAGTGCCGCCGGAGCGGGACACGCCGGGGATCAGGGCGAGGGCCTGCGCGGAGCCCATGACGATGCCGTCGCGGAGGGTGAGTTCGTCGAGCTTGCGGGTCTTGCGGCCGTAGCGTTCGGCGGCGGCGATGACCAGGGCGAACACGATGAGCATGGTGGCGATGAGCCACAGGTTGCGGGCGCCGGTGCGGATCTGGTCCTTGAACAGGAAGCCGAGGACGCCGACGGGGATGGTGCCGACGATCACGTACCAGCCCATGCGGTAGTCGAGGTCGCTGCGGTGTTCGCGGTGGGCGAGGCCACGGAACCAGGCGGCGACGATCCGGACGATGTCCTTGCCGAAGAAGACCAGGACGGCCGCCTCGGTGCCGAGCTGGGTGACGGCGGTGAAGGAGGCGCCGGCGTCGGTGCCGAAGAAGATCTCCGAGACGATCCGCAGGTGGCCGGAGGACGAGATCGGCAGGAACTCGGTCAGGCCCTGCACGAGGCCGAGGACGAGCGCCTGCAGCCAGGTCATGGATTCGCCGATCACGCGGTGCCCTCCGGGTGCTCGTGGGGACGGTCGCCGGGGGTGGGGTCGATTTTCACCTGGGCGAGGGTACGCGGCGCGGCGGAACGGTTTTCGCGGCCTCACGGCACTAGGGTGCTGGGTCAGGGGCGGCGGTCGCGGTGACGGCGGCTCGACCCCGTCGGTCGGATCGTGACGAGGCGCGGGCGGATATGGAACACAGAACGGTGGGTGCGAGCGGGCTGCGGGTCTCGCGGCTCGGCCTGGGCACCCTGAGCTGGGGACGCGGCACGGACGGGGACGAGGCGGCGGCGCAGCTGTCGGCGTTCGTCGACGCCGGTGGCACCCTGGTCGACACCTCCCCCGCCTACGGTGACGGGGTGGCGCAGCGGATCCTGGCGGAGCTGCTCGACGACGTGGTGCCGCGCGATCAGCTGGTCGTGTCGGGCAGCTCGGGCATCGACACCTCGAAGGTCGGGGCGGGGCGGGTGGACTGTTCCCGTGCGGGTCTGCTCACGCAGCTGGACCGCACGCTGCGGGACCTGGGCACCGACCATCTCGATCTGTGGCAGGTGGCGACGTGGGATCCACGGACGCCGGTCGACGAGGTGGCGGCGGCGCTGGAGTTCGCGGTGACCAGCGGCCGGGCCCGGTACGTGGGGGTGCGCGGGTACCTGGGGTGGCAGCTGGCGACGGCCGCGTCGGTGGCGACGCGGCACGCACCGCTGGTGGGAACGCAGGTGGAGTATTCGCTGCTCGCGCGCGGGGTCGAGGAGGAGCTGATCCCGGCGGCCCTGCACCACGGGGTGGGGGTGTTCGCGGCGGTGCCGCTCGCGGGCGGGGTGTTGACGGGCAAGTACCGCGACGGCATCCCGGCGGACTCGCGGGGCGCCGACGACCTGCACACCGAGGAGGTGCGCAGCTATCTGACCGAGCCGGCGGCGCGGGTGGTCGAGGCGGTGGCGACGGCCGCGGACGGACTGGGGACCTCCCCGCTGGCGGTGGCGTTGGCGTGGGTGCGGGACCGGACGGGAGTGGCGTCGACGGTGGTGGGTGCGCGGGATCTGGCGCAGCTGACCGGGGTGCTGGTGACGGAGGAACTGGAGTTGCCGGCGGCGATCGCGGCGGCGCTCGACGACGTCAGTGCGTGACGTCGGGCCCCCGGGCCCGCGACCCCGCCACGAAGTTAGGTTAGCCTGTGGTCGAGGTCGGTGCACCGGCACCGGACGGCGGGCACGAGGAGGGACCGGTCGATGACCGCGATCGAGGCCGCGGGGTTCGCGCAACGGCTCCGCCGGGAGACCGCGCAGGCGCACAGCGACACCGAGAACGCGCAGTTCGTCACCGAACTGCTGGCCGGCCGGCTCACCCGGCAGGGGTATGCGGCGCTGCTCGCGCAGTCGTGGTTCGTCTACGAGACGCTCGAACGGGTCGGCCGCTCGCACGCGGGTGACCCGATCGCCGGGCCGTTCCTGGACGACGCGTTGCTGCGCACTCCGGCGCTCGAGGCGGATCTGACGTTCCTGCTCGGCCCGCGGTGGCGGGAGACGATCGCGCCGCTGCCCGCGACCGAGCGGTACGTCGCGCGGCTCGAGCAGGTGGCCGCGGTGCGCCCGGAGGTGTTCCTGGCGCACCACTACCTGCGGTATCTGGGGGATCTGTCGGGTGGGCAGATCATCCGGCGCCTGCTCGAGCGCGCGTACGGGCTGGACCGGGACGGGTTGCGGTTCTACATCTTCGACGACATTCCCCACCCCAAGCCGTTCAAGGACGCCTACCGGGCGAAGCTGGACGCGGCGCCGCTCGACGAGGGCCGGCGGCGCACGGTGATCGACGAGGCGAACCTGGTGTTCGGGCTCAACGCCGACCTGTTCGCCGATCTGGCCGCCGACCTGGACCGGTACCGCACGACTTCCGCCCTGCCATGACGCGACGCGGCATCCTCGCGTTCCTCGCCGCGGCGCTCGCGCTCGTCGCGCTGCTCGTCGGGTGTTCGACCGCCCCGACCGGGGGCGGCGGGACCGGGGCGCGCACCGCGGTGGTGGGCGATCCGAATCCGCGGCCGATCGCCGAGGCTCCCGTGCCGGCGCTGCCGGTGACGGTCCGCGGCGTCGACGGGGTCGACGTCACCGTCACCGACGCCTCCCGCATCGTGACGGCCGACCGGTCGGGCACCCTCGCCCAGACCGTGTTCGCGCTCGGTCTCGGGGACCGGCTGGTGGGTCGGTCGACGGCGGGTTTCCCCGCCGTCGAGCAGGTGCCCAACGTCACCCCCGGCGGGCACGGGCTCTCGACGGAGGCGATCTTGGCCCTGGCCCCGACGGTGGTGCTCACGGACACGTCGGTGGGGCCGCTCGCGGTGCAGGAACAGCTGCGGGCCACCGGGGTGCCCGTGGTGTTCGTCGACCCGCGCCGCACCCTGGCGACCGTGGGCGAGCAGATCCGCTTCGTCGCCCGGGCGCTCGGCGTGCCCGCGGCGGGTGAGGCCCTGGCGCAGCGCACCGACGACGAGATCGCCGCGGCCCGCGCGGCGGTGCCGGACGACGGGACACCCCCGACGGTGGCGTTCCTGTATCTGCGCGGGTCGGCGATCAAGATGCTCGGCGGTCCCGGATCGGGCGCGGACGCGCTCGTCGAGGCGCTCGGCGGCCGCGATGCGGGCACCGTCGCCGGCCTGACGTCCGAGTTCACCCCGATCACCAGCGAGGCGATGATCGCCTCCGCCCCGGACGTGATCTTGATCATGACCGAGAGCCTGGCCTCCGTGGGCGGGCCCGAGGGCCTCGCCCGGCTGCCCGGCGTCGCCCAGACCCCGGCCGGGCGCGACGGCACCATCGTCGACATGGCCGACTCGGTGCTGCTGAGCTTCGGCCCGGACACCGGCCGGGTGCTCGCCGCGCTCGCCGCGGCGCTCTACCCGGCCGCACCGGCATGAGCGCCGTCGACTCCCCCGCCCCCGTCCGTCCGGCCGCCGCCCACCGCGGCCGCACCGCGGCGGTGGTCGCGGGCCTGACGGCCGCCCTGGTGGTGCTGGCGGTGCTCTCGGCGTGCCTCGGGCAGGTGCCCACCTCGCCGGCCGAGGTGATCGGCAGCGTGCTGCACCGCCTCGGGCTCGACCTCGGGCCGCTGCCGGCCCACCCGGCCGGTGAGGTCACCCTGTGGGAGGTGCGGTTCCCGCGGGTGGTGCTCGCCGTCGTGGTGGGGGCGTCGCTGGGCTGCGCGGGCGCCCTGCTGCAGGGCGTGTTCGCCAATCCGCTCGCCGAGCCCGGGGTGATCGGCGTCTCCGCCGGGGCCGCCGTCGGGGCGTGCGCGGCGATCGTGCTGGGCGGGGCGTTCACCGCCGGGTGGGCGCTGGCGGGCGCCGCGTTCGTCACCGGGCTGCTGACCACGACCCTGGTGTACGTGCTGTCGCGGTCCGAGGGCCGCACCGAGGTGGTCACGGTCATCCTCACCGGCGTGGCGGTCAACGCGTTCGCCGGCGGCCTGATCGCCCTGTTCACGTTCGTCGCCTCCCCCGCCGCGCGCGACCAGATCGTGTTCTGGCAGCTCGGCAGCCTGGGTGGGGCCACGTGGGAGGTCGTGTCGGTGGTCGCGCCGCTCGCGGTCGGCGGCGTCGTCGCGGCCGTCGTGCTCGCCCCGAAGCTGGACCTGCTCGCCCTCGGCGAGCACGTCGCGCGCCACCTCGGGGTCGACGTCGAGCGGGTACGGCAGGCCGCGATCGTCGTCGTCGCCGTCCTGGTGTGCTCCGGGGTGGCGTTCACCGGCATCATCTTGTTCGTCGGGCTCGTGGTGCCGCACCTGATGCGGATCGCGCTGGGGCCCGCGCACCGCGTGCTGATCCCGGCCGCCGCGTTGTGCGGCGCGGTGGTGCTGCTTGCCGCGGACCTCGGTGCCCGCACCCTGGTGCCGAACGCGGACCTGCCGCTGGGCATGCTGACCTCGCTGGTCGGTGGCCCGGTGTTCTTCTGGATGCTGCGCCGCACCCGGGCACGCCAGGGCGGCTGGGCGTGAGTCCGCGGCGGCCGTGGCCGGACCGGCAGGTGCCCGCCCGAGCCGGGCGGGGCGCGGTGACGCTGCGCGCCGAGCAGGTGGCCGTCCGCCGCGGCGACCGCGTCGTCCTCGACGGCGTCGACCTCGAGGTGCGGGTCGGGGAGGTGCTCGCGCTCGTCGGGCCCAACGGCGCCGGCAAGTCCACCCTGCTGGCCGCGCTCGCCGGCGATCACCCCGTCGCGGCGGGCGAGGTGACGGTCGGCGACCGTCCGCTGGCCGAGTTCTCGGCCGCCGCCCTGGCGCGACGACGGGCGGTGCTGCCGCAGCAGCACGCGGTCGGGTTCGCCTTCACCGCCCTGCAGGTGGTGCGGATGGGCCGTGCGGCCTGGGCGCGCACCGACCGCAGCCGGGACGACGAGACGACGGTGGCCGCGGCGCTGGCCGAGGCGGACGTCACGCACCTGGCGCACCGGCCGTTCCCGGCCCTGTCCGGCGGCGAGCGGGCCCGGGTGGCGCTGGCGCGGGTGCTGGCGCAGGACACCCAGACGCTGCTGCTCGACGAGCCCACCGCGGCCCTGGATCTGGGGCATCAGGAGACGGTGATGCAGGTGGTGCGCGGCCGCGCCGACGCCGGCACGGCCGTGGTGGTGGTGCTGCACGATCTGAATCTGGCCGCCGCGTACGCGGACCGGGTCTGTGTGCTCGCCGGAGGCCGCGTCGCCGCCGACGGCCCGCCCGCGCAGGTGCTGACCGGGGAGCTGCTCACTCGCGTGTACCACTACCCGGTGCGGGTCCATCCCCATCCCGGGACCGGCGCACCGCTGGTGCTGCCGCTGCGGGCCGGCGACGCGGCGGCGTCACCGGCCGGGCAGCCAGCCGAGCACGCGGTCGAGCCACGTCGGTGACCGGCACGGCCGGGCGCGGGCGACGGTGTCCCGCACCGCCGCCGCCACGCTGCGTTCGTCGCCGAGGTCGATCTCGGCGACCGACGCCCGCGCCCGGGCGATCACGTCCGCCGCGGTGGGCACGGTGGACGGGCCCGCGGGCCGGTACACCTCCACCCGCAGGGTGGCGCGGCGCACCCGGAACGAGAACGGCCGGCCCTCCTCGGTGCGACCGAACCCGTGCGCATGCACACCCGGGCTGAGGTATTCGACGACGAAGCCGTCGGGGGGCCGGTCGGGGGAACCGGTGGGCCAGGTCACATCGGCCTCCTGGCGGGGTGACGGGGGGCGAGGCGGCTGCGGCGCCGCCACGGCGATCAGGAACACTGGGGGTCGGGTGCGCCGCCGGCGACGGTGCCGCACGCCACCGACCCCGGGCGACGACGAGGAGCGAGACGATGGGCAGACCGGCAGCACGTGCGACCGCCGCGGCGGTGGGGTTCGCGTTGGCGCTGGTCACCGGGTGTTCCTCCTCCAGCGGCGGCGACAGCCTGCCCACCATCGACCCGGCGACCCCGGCCGTGGCGCCGGAACCGGCCGTCCCGCCGGCGGGGACGGTGCAGGCACTGGGCCGCGCCGTCGAGGCCCTCGCCGTCGATCCTGGCACGAGTACGGTCGCCGCGCTCGCCGGCGACGGGTCGCGGCTGCTGCTGCTGCGGGCCGCCGACCCCGCGGCAGCGCCCCGCGAGGTCACCCTGCCGGCCGCGGCGGCGACCGTGCTCGCCGGTGTCGACGGCGAGGTCCTCGCCCCCGGCGCCGGCGTCGTGACCCGGGTGGATGTGCGGTCGGGCGCCGTCACGGAGGTACCCGTGGACGGGGATGCGCGGGCGGCCGCCGTGCTGGCGGACGGTCGCCTCGCCGTGGGCACCGCCGACGGCGTCACCCACCTCGTGGACCCGGCGTCGGGTGCGACGCAGACCGTCCCCGGTCTGGCGTCGGTCGACGCGCTCGCCGCCGTGGGCACCGAGCTGGCCGCGCTGGATCGGCGCCAGACGTCGCTGACCGAGGTCGACGTCGCCGACGGGGACCTCGGCCTGGCGTTGCGCGCCGGGGAGGGTGCCACGCAGCTGGCCACCGACCCGCTCGGCCGGGTGCTGGTGACCGACACCCGGGGTGGGGAGCTGCACGTGTACACGCTCGATCCGCTGGTGCTGCGCCAGCGGTATCCGGTGCCGAACGCCCCGTACGGCGTCGCCTACGACAGCGCGAACGACCTCGTGTGGGTCACTTCGACCGGGAGCAACGAGGTCGTCGGCTACGATCTGTCGACCGGGATTCCGCAGGAGCGAGGCCGGTACGCGACGGTGCGGCAACCGAACTCGGTGGTGGTCGACACCGCCGGCGCCGTCCTGGTGATCGGATCCGGGACCGGGGACGGGCTGCAGAGGATCCCGATCGGGGGTGTGTGATGGCAGGTCCACGCGACGTGGGCGGCCGGTGGACGCGGATGCCGGTGGGCTGGGACACCAGCAACGACGAGTACGACTACGTGCCGCTGCGGCTGCCGCGCGACGTCTCGCGGGTCAGCGCGTCGCTCCGGCTCGCCATCCAGGCCGAGTTCCACGGGTGGGAGCTGACGCGGGTGCGGCTGTATCCCGACGGCAGCCGCCGGGTGCTGCTGCGCCGCCGCAAGACCGGCCACCACGTGCCCGAACCCACCGTTCGTTGACGCCGACCCCGGGCGCCGCCCGGGCCAGCAGGGAGTGTTCCGTGTATCGCTTGTTCCTTCGACTGCTGTTCCTGCTGCCGCCGGAGCGGATCCACCACCTCGCGTTCACCGCGATGCGGCTCGCGACCCGGGTCCCGCCGCTGCGGACGCTGATCGCGAAGGTTCTCGTCGTCGACGATCCGGTGCTGCGCAACACGGTGTTCGGGGTGACGTTCCCGGCCCCGCTCGGTCTCGCGGCCGGCTTCGACAAGGACGCGGCCGGGGTGAACGCCTGGGGTCCCCTGGGCTTCGGGTTCGCCGAGATCGGCACCGTCACCGCCCAGGCGCAGCCCGGCAACCCGGCGCCCCGGCTGTTCCGCCTGCCCGCGGACCGGGCGCTGATCAACCGGATGGGCTTCAACAACCACGGGGCCGGGGAGGCCGCGAACCGGCTGCGCACCCGCGCGCACACCGTCCCGATCGGCGCGAACCTCGGGAAGACCAAGGTGGTCGCGCCGGCGGACGCGGCCGAGGACTACACCGCGAGCGCCCGGCTGCTCGGCCCGCTCGCCGACTTCGTCGTCGTCAACGTCTCGTCCCCCAACACCCCCGGGCTGCGCGACCTGCAGGCGGTCGAGTCGCTGCGGCCGCTGCTCGCGGCGGTGCTGGACACCGTGCACGTACCGGTGCTGGTGAAGATCGCCCCCGACCTGTCCGACGAGGACGTCGACGCGGTCGCCGACCTCGCCGTCGAACTCGGGCTCGCGGGCATCGTCGCCACCAACACCACCGTCCGGCGGGACGGGTTGCGCACCGATCCGGCCCTGGTCGCGGAGATCGGCGCCGGCGGGCTGTCCGGTCCCCCGGTCGCGCAGCGCTCCCTCGAGGTCCTGCGCCGGCTGCACGCGCGGGTCGGGGACCGGCTGGTGCTGATCTCGGTCGGCGGCATCGAGACCGCCGAGCAGGCGTGGGAGCGGATCCTCGCCGGCGCGTCGCTGGTGCAGGGCTACACCGGTTTCATCTACGGCGGCCCGTTCTGGGCGCGCCGCATCCACAAGGGTCTCGCCCGGAAGGCGCGGGCAGCCGGGTTCGCGTCGATCGGCGACGCGGTGGGCGCAGGCGCCCGCGTCTGATCCGCCGCGCCCGGATCCGGCGGGCCGGGCCACACCGCCGGACAGACACACCCCTCGGGACGGGTGCGCCTGCCCGATTCCGCTGCGGAGCCGGCCCGCCGAACGGGTCTACTGCTCGAACGTGCCGTGCAGCGTCGCGCGCGCGATCGCGTGCGAGAACACGTTGAATCCGAGGAACGCCGGGGTCGAGTCGGGGCCGACCCCGTCGAGGGTCTCCACGTCGAGGGCGTGCACGGCCACGATGTAGCGGTGCGGGCCGTGCCCGGCCGGCGGGGCCGCGCCGAGGAAGCGGTGCAGACCGCCGTCGTTCTTCAAGGTGACCGCACCCTCGGGCAGCGCGGAGCCGGTGTCGTCGCCGGCCCCCGCGGGCAGCGACGTCACCGACGCCGGGATGTTCGCCACCGCCCAGTGCCAGAACCCGGACGCGGTGGGTGCGTCGGGGTCGAACACGGTGACGACGAAGCTCTTGGTTTCGGGGGGAAAGCCCGACCACGACAGCTGCGGGGAGATGTCCTGCCCGCCGGGCACCCCGAAGATCCCGCTGGCCTGTTCCGGCTTCAGCGGGCGACCGTCGGTGACGTCCTCGCTGGTGAGATCGAAGGTGGGCAGGTCGGGCAGCGGCGCATACGGGTCGTGGGCCATACCGGTCCTTTCTCTGGGTGCTGGTGTGCTCAGGCGTGCAGCAGGAAGTGTTCCATGACACGGGTGCCGAAGCGCAGCGCGTCGACCGGGACACGCTCGTCCACCCCGTGGAACAGCGCCGCGAAATCCAGTTCCGGGGGCAGCTGCAGCGGGGCGAATCCGAAGCAGCGGATGCCGAGCTTGGCGAAGGCCTTCGCGTCGGTGCCGCCGGAAAGCATGTACGGCACGGTCCGCCCGAGGGGATCGTGGGCCAGGATGGCCGCGTTCATCGCCTCGACGAGGTCCCCGTCGAACGTGGTCTCGTACGAGTCGAGGTCGGTGATCCATTCGCGGGTGACGTCCGGGCCGATCAGCTCGTCGACGGTGCGTTCGAACTCGGCGCGCCGGCCCGGCAGGATGCGGCAGTCGACGACGGCCTGCGCCGTCTGGGGAATGACGTTGGCCTTGTACCCGGCGTCGAGCATGGTCGGGTTGGCGGTGTCGCGCAGGGTGGCGCCGACGATGCGGGCGATGGACCCGAGCTTGGCGAGGGTGCCGTCGAGGTCCGGCGAGGCCGGATCGAAGTCGAGTCCGGTCTCCTCGGCGACGGCGGCGAGGAACTCGGCGACCGAGTCGGTCAGCACGAGCGGGAAGGTGTGCGTGCCGAGGCGGGCGACGGCCTGGGCGAGGACGGTGACGGCGTTGTCCTCGTGCAGGAACGAGCCGTGGCCCGCGCGGCCCTTGGCGGTCAACCGCATCCAGCCCAGGCCCTTCTCGGCGGTCTCGACGAGGTACAGGCGGCGCTCGCCGCCGTCGCGGCGCGGCACCGTCAGGGAGAACCCGCCGACCTCGCCGACGGCTTCGGTGATGCCGTCGAACAGGTCGGGGCGGTGCCGCACGAGCCAGTGGCTGCCGTAGGTGCCGCCGGCCTCCTCGTCGGCGAGGAACGCGAAGACCAGGTCGCGTGGCGGCACGATGTTCTCGGCCTTGAAACGGCGGGCGATGGCCAGCATCATCCCGACCATGTCCTTCATGTCGACCGCGCCGCGCCCCCACACGTAGCCGTTCTCCACGGCCCCGGAGAACGGGTGCACGCTCCAGTCCGCCGGTTCGGCGGGCACCACGTCGAGGTGCCCGTGCAGCAGCAGCGCACCCCGGGACGGGTCGGCACCCGGCAGGCGGGCGAACACGTTGCCGCGGCCGGGAGCGCCCGATTCGACGTATTCGGTGGTGTAACCGACCTCCTCGAGCCGCGCCGCCACCCACATCGCGCAGTCCCGTTCCCCGCGGGTGGTGGCCAGGTCTCCGGTGTTGGAGGTGTCGAAGCGGATCAGCTGCGACACCAGGTCGACGACTTCGGCCTCGGCGCGGGATCCGTCGGCCGGCTGGGCGGGATTCGATGTTGTGGACACGGTCCCCTGTCTACCATCGATCTCGGCAAACCCGCAGGTGGGCGGGGCGATTTGGGCGCCGCGACGCGGTGGGTTACTCTTTCACAGCGCCCACGGACGTGGGAGCGCAGCAGGTCCGAGTGGCGGAATGGCAGACGCGCTAGCTTGAGGTGCTAGTGTCCTATTAACGGACGTGGGGGTTCAAGTCCCCCCTCGGACACTCTGAGTTGAGACAGACGGCGAAGGCCCCGAACCGAACAGGTTCGGGGCCTTCGCCGTTGCGGCGCCGGGCCACGCCGGATCGGCCGTGCGTCGCCGCCGGAGCCGGCCGGGCCGTCGACCAGCGGATTGGGGCGGGGCGCCCGGGTAGGCTACGCTGAAACGGCACCCGCGGAGCGGGGAGCATCAGCATGTCCGAGTGGCGGAATGGCAGACGCGCTAGCTTGAGGTGCTAGTGTCCTATTAACGGACGTGGGGGTTCAAGTCCCCCCTCGGACACTCCGAATCGAGATCGTCGACGAAGGCCCCGAACCGAGCAGGTTCGGGGCCTTCGCCGCCCGCGGCGGTGGGCGTTCGCCGCCCGCGGCGGGTGGGCGGCTCAGCCGATCCGGCCCCGGCGGAAGTAGGTGATCGGGCCGATCCAGTTCACCGCGATGATCGCGGCCCATTTCGCCTTGCTGCCCGCGACCCGGTCCGCGGGGCGCCGCGCCAGATCGGTCCACGCCGTCGCCGCGAGCGAGAGCTGCACGCAGGCGAGCGTGAGAACGAGCGTCTGCTGCCACGGGGACAGGTCGCGGAACTGCGGGCGGCGGCGTGCGGTCATCGTCGTCTCTCCTTGGGTCGAGGATCCCTGCCGGCCCGAGCCTGCCAGGTTTCGGGCGCCGCCGGCAGGGCCACAGGTCCCACGGGGTCGGCCCCGCGCGAGCCGCCGGATACCATCGGTCGGTACCGCCCCACACGACGAACAGGCCCATGACTTCGCACACCGACGCGTCGGGTATCGATCCGACCGACCTCGCCACCTGCCTCCGCGTCCTGTCCCTCGTGGACGAGCTCGACGCCGACCATCCGGATTCGGTGACGGTGCAGCGCGCCGTCGGGAGCATGTTCAAGAAGCTCAAGCGGTTGCGCCGCAACGAGACCCGTCAGGCCAAGGTCACCGCCGACCGGCAGGTGCTCGCGACGACGGCGACCGGATCGCCCACCCGCATCGACGACGAGACGGCCGGGATCGCGTTGACCTCGAACGCACCGGGGGCGAGCGCGGGCACCCTGATCCGGCCGCGGGCCTGCTACGTGTGCAAGGACAAGTACACCCGGGTCGATGCGTTCTACCATCAGCTGTGCCCGCGCTGCGCCGCGGAGAACCACGCGAAGCGGGACGCCCGTACCGATCTGACGGGCCGGCGTGCGTTGCTCACCGGCGGCCGCGCCAAGATCGGCATGTACATCGCGTTGCGGCTGCTGCGCGACGGCGCCCACCTGACGATCACGACCCGGTTCCCGAACGACGCGATCCGTCGTTTCGCGGCCATGGAGGACAGCGCCGACTGGCTGCACCGCCTGCGCATCGTCGGCATCGACCTGCGCGACCCCGCCCAGGTCGTGGCCCTGGCCGACGACGTGGCCGCGCAGGGTCCGCTCGACATCCTCGTCAACAACGCCGCCCAGACCGTGCGCCGCTCCCCCGGCGCGTACTCCGCCCTCGCCGAGGCCGAGTCCGGTCCCCTGCCCGCCGGCCCGCGGCCGGAGGTGCTCACCTTCGGCAAGCCCTCGGACGCGCACCCGGCCGCGCTGGCCGGGTCGCTGCCGTCGCAGCTGACCGCGGAGTCGCTCACCTCGCTCGCGCTGGTGGCCGGGTCGGCCACGGCCGACCGGATCGCCGCCGGTGTCGCGGTCGACGCCGGGGGGCTGCTGCCCGATCTGGTGTACACCAACAGCTGGGTGCAGACCGTCGGGGAGGTCGAGCCGCTGGAACTGCTCGAGGTGCAGCTGTGCAACTCCGTGGCACCGTTCATCCTGGTCAATCGGCTGCGGCCGGCGCTGGCGGCCTCCCCGGCCCGCCGCACGTACGTGGTGAACGTCTCCGCGATGGAGGGGCAGTTCGCCGGGCGCCGGTACAAGGGGGCCGGGCATCCGCACACCAACATGGCCAAGGCCGCGCTGAACATGCTCACCCGCACCAGCGCCGAGGACCTGCGCGCCGACGGGATCCTCATGACCGCCGTCGACACCGGCTGGATCACCGACGAACGGCCCCACCACACCAAACTGCGCCTGGCCGAGGAGGGATTCCACGCCCCGCTCGATCTCGTGGACGGGGCGGCCCGCGTGTACGACCCGATCGTGCAGGGCGAGGCCGGGGTGGACCTGTACGGCTGCTTCCTCAAGGACTACCGCCCGGCCCCGTGGTGAGCGCGTCCCGCCGGCCGGGTGAGATCCACCCGACACGTCCGCGCAGGTAGAGACCAGTTCCACACCGCCGGGAGCGGCCGGGGCGCCCCGGGACGGGGATACTGGAGACATACGCCGTCGCCGCCTCCGGAGGATCCCATGCCCGTTGCCGTAGTCCACGCCGACACCCCGGAAGGACACGCCGCGCTCACCACGGCCGCCCGCGAGGCCGCCCACGGCGACGGCACGACCCTCGTGCTCGTCGCGGTCGACGACGACGGCGCGGCCGGGCAGCGCGAACTCGACTCGATCCGCG
Organism: Rhodococcus sp. DMF-1; assembly: GCF_021441945.1. Classification (NCBI taxonomy): domain Bacteria; kingdom Bacillati; phylum Actinomycetota; class Actinomycetes; order Mycobacteriales; family Nocardiaceae; genus Rhodococcus; species Rhodococcus sp. DMF-1. The sequence goes on along the minus strand of NZ_CP090442.1, from coordinate 1,622,316 downwards.
CGGACGTCGCCGCCGCCCTGGGTGCCGACGGGTGGGAACTGCGGACGGCGGTGCACGACGGGGACCCGGTCGCCGCGCTGGTCGACCTGGTCGAGCGGTCCGGCGCGGACCGTCTCGTGGTGGGCAGCCGCGACCGCAACGCGCTCGGCAAGTTCCTGCTCGAACGGCGCCTGCAGCGGTTGCTGCTCGAGGCGCCGGTCCCCGTCCTGGTCGTCAAGGGCACCGACGCGGACGAGTAGTCGTCCGGAACGGCCGCTGCCCCGCCCGATCCGGTTAGGCTGGCGGTATGGCGTACCGGCTGTTGGCCGACGTCACCGTGGCCGCGCACCTGGCCTTCCTGCTGTATGTGACGTTCGGCGGTTTCCTGGCGTGGCGGTGGCCCCGCACGCTGGCGCTGCACGTCGTGGCGGTGGTGTGGGGGTTCGCCACCGTCCTCGCCGGGTTCGACTGCCCGCTGACCGATCTGGAGAACTGGGCGCGTCGCCGCGCCGGGATCGAGGGCCTGCCGCCGAGCGGGTTCATCGACCACTACCTGACCGGGGTGATCTACCCGGACTCGGCGGTGGGACTCGTGCGGGCCGCGGTGGCGGTGACGATCGTCGTGTCCTGGTTCGGGTGGTGGCTGCGGCGCCGTCGTGTGAGCCGCGTCGCATCCCGACTTACCCGGCAGTAGGGTGTGGCGCATGACTGCCTCCCGCGATCTCGACATCGTCGTCTACGGCGCCACCGGCTTCGTCGGCCGGATCACCGCCGCCTACCTCGCCGAACACGCCCCCGAAGGGGTGCGCATCGCCCTCGCCGGCCGCTCCCGCACCCGTCTCGACCGCATCCGCGCCGAGCTCGGGCCCGCCGCGCAGGCCTGGCCGGTACTCGAGGCGGACGCCGGCGACCCGCAGTCGCTGGCCGCGCTCGCCGCCCGCACCCGCGTGGTGGTCACCACGGTCGGCCCCTACGCCAAGTACGGGCTGCCGCTGGTGCAGGCCTGCGCCGAGGCGGGCACCGACTACGTCGACCTCACCGGCGAGGTGTTGTTCCACCGCGAGAGCATCGACCGGTTCGACGACCTGGCGCGCCGCACCGGCGCCCGCATCGTGCACTCCTGCGGATTCGACTCGATCCCCTCCGATCTCGGCGTGCACGCGCTGCACCGGGCCGTGCAGGCCGACGACGCCGGCGATCTCACCGACACGACGCTGGTGGTGCGGGCGATGCGGGGCGGCGTCAGCGGCGGCACGATCGACTCGATGCGCACCCAGGTGGACGTGGTGCGCCGGGACGCCGCGGCCCGCAAGGTCGCCCTTGCCCCCTACTCGCTGTCGCCGGACCGGTCCCGCGAACCCGACCTCGGGCGCCAGAACGACCTGGCGACCGTCGACGGCCGATCCGTCGCGCCCGACCTGTCCGGCCGGCTCGCGCCGTTCTTCATGGGCCCCTACAACACCCGGGTGGTGCGCCGCAGCAACGCGCTCAGCGGCTGGGCGTACGGGCCGCACTTCCGCTACCGGGAGACCATGAGCGTCGGTTCGTCGCGGCTGTCGCCGCTCGTGGCGACCGGTGTCGCCGCGGGCTTCGGCGCGCTGGTGGCGGGGCTGGCGTTTCCCCCGACCCGGTTCGTGCTCGACAAGCTGCTGCCCGCGCCCGGACAGGGCCCGTCCGAGTCTGCCCGCGAGCGCGGCTTCTTCACCATCGACCTCTACACCACGACGAGCACCGGTGCCCGCTACCGCGCCCGCGTCGCCGCCCAGGGCGACCCCGGCTACAAGGCGACCGCGGTGATGCTCGGCGAATCGGCACTGTCGCTGGTCCTCGGCGGCGACCGCCTCCACGCCGGGGGCGGGGTGCTCACCCCCGCCACCGCCTTCGGGGACGTACTCACCGACCGGTTGCGCGCCGCCGGATTCGAGATCACGGCCCGGCGCCTGCCGTGACCGCCGCGGCGCCGTCGCGGGAGGCGGCGACACGCCGCCCGGCGACGGCGCCGCCGCGCGCGACCGGCTATGCTCGGACGGATCGTCGCGAGAGCGGCGAACGGCAGACCTGGGAAGGGACACGAACGTGCACACGACGAGCATCGCGGCGGCTCCGGCCACCCTGCTCGCGTTGATGGCGTTCTGGCCCACCCGACGGGGCGCGTGCTTCGACCAGGAGTGTTGCTGAGCGGCGTCCGCCGCCCTCTCCCCTCCCCGGTTCGCTCCTTCGTGGTCGGAGTCTTCTGCATGTTCGCTCTTCTGGTGTTCACGCTCGTCGGTATCGGTGCGCAGCTCGTCGACGGGGCCCTCGGCATGGCCTTCGGGGTCACCGCCACCACCTTGTTGATCTTCAGCGGGATCGGTCCCGCGCACGCCAGTGCCGCCGTGCACCTCGCCGAGGTCGGCACCACCCTCGTCTCCGGCGCCTCGCACTGGCGGTTCCGGAATGTGGACTGGGGGGTGGTCGCGAAGCTGGGCGTGCCCGGCGCGCTCGGCGCCTTCCTCGGCGCGACGGTGCTCTCGAGCCTGTCCACCGCGGCCGCGATCCCGGTGACGTCGACGATCCTGCTCGCCATCGGTGTCTATGTGGCGCTGCGGTTCTCGGTCCGGCCACCGGCCGTCGCGCACGCCCGCACCTCACCGCACTCGGCGAAGTTCCTGTCCCCGCTGGGCCTGTTCGGCGGGTTCATCGACGCCAGCGGCGGCGGCGGATGGGGGCCGATCACGACCAGCACCCTGCTCTCCCGCGGCAAGACGGCCCCCCGGACCGTGATCGGCTCGGTCAGCGCCTCCGAGTTCCTCGTCGCACTCGCCGCGAGCATCGGCTTCCTCGTCGGTCTCGGCCGGGAATCGCTCGGCAACCTGCTCGTCGTGGCCGGTCTCGCCCTCGGCGGGGCCATCGCCGCACCGATCGCGGCGTGGCTGGTCAGCCGGGTACCGGCCACCCTGCTCGGCACCGCCGTCGGCGGCGTCATCGTGTTGACCAACGCACAGAAGCTGTGCACCTCGTTCGAGATCTCCGCCACGGCCACTACCTTGCTGTACCTGCTGATCGTGGCCGGCTGGATCGCGCTGCTCACGGTCTCGTGGCGCCGGTCGCGCCTCACCCGCGCCGAATCCGCCGGGGCGCTCGAGCGCCTCGAGCCGGCCCGCCCCGAGCTGCGGGAGCCGGCCGCGGACCGCACGAGCTAGCGTCCCCCTCTACGCTCGGCGCATGACGAGCCCCCTCGCCGTGCTCGACGCCTACGGCGCCGCCCTCGCCGCCGCCGGCCTCGACGTCCCGGTGGAGCCGGCGCCCGGCATCGACTGCGCCCCGGCCGGGCGGTTCCTCACCGCCCGGCTGCCGGTGGCCGACCTCGCCGCCGGGGCCGTGGCGGCCTTCGCGGCGGCCGCCGACCGCTACCGCCATGCCCGCGGACTCGCCCCGCAGGGGGCGCGGCTCGACCCGGAGCGGATCGCCGCGTCGTTCGGCGGGGACCGGATGCTGCGCATGGCCGGCCGGCCCGTAGAGGGGTTCGCGGCGCTGTCCGGGTTCTTCGCCGCCGCCGACGGGTGGGTGCGCACCCACGCGAACTACCCGCATCACCGGGCGCGCCTGCTGCGCGCCCTCGACCTGCCGGACGGCACCGACCGTGCCGGCTGCGCCGCCCGGCTCCGGCAGCTGCCGGCGGCGGCGGTCGAGGACGCAGCCGCCGCGCACGACGCGATCGCGGTGCGGGTGCGCACCGAGCACGAGTGGGCGACGAGCCCGCCGGGCCGGGCCGCGGCGTCGGGCCCGCTGGTCCGGATGCTCGCGCGGGACGACACCGCCGACCGGACCGTCGCAGGCGACGATCCGGCGCGGCCCCTGACCGGGCTCCGGGTGCTGGACCTGACCCGGGTGATCGCCGGGCCCGTCGCCGCCCGCGCGCTGGCCCTGCTGGGAGCGGAGGTGCTGCGCATCGATCCGCCCGCACTCCCCGAGATCACCTGGCAGCACGCCGAGAACGGGCAGGGCAAGCGCACGGCGCTGCTCGACCTGCACACTCGTCGCGGGCGGGAGACGTGGTGCCGTCTGCTCGCCGACGCCGACGTGCTGCTCACCGGCTACCGGCCCGGGGCGCTCGACGCGCTGACCGGTGCGCCCGGCACGATCCGGCCCGGTCTCGTGCACGGCCGGGTGTGCGCGTGGGGATGGTCCGGGCCGTGGGCGGCCCGCCGCGGCTTCGACTCGATCGTGCAGGCCGCGTCCGGGATCGCGGTGGCCGAGGGCGACTCCGACACGCCCGGCGCGCTGCCGGTGCAGGCCCTCGACCACGCGAGCGGCTACCTGCTGGCGGCCGGGGTGCTCGATGCGCTCGCCGCGCGGCACCGGGACGGGCGGGGCCGCGACGTGGCGGTCGCGCTGGCCCGCACCGCGGCATGGCTGCTGCAGGCGCCCGGCCGGGACCCGCACCCGCCGGTGCCGGCGCGTCCCGGGCCACGGACCGTGGCCACGCACGCGGCGGTGACCACGGCCCGTCCGGTGCTCGCCGAGTACCCGGACTATCCGTTCCCGGCCCGGGCCTGGGGCGGCGATCCGGCGGCCTGGTGGTCTAGGGGCCGGGTGGTCTAGGGTGCGGCGTCGAACGCGTCGAGGATCTGCTGGGCGGCCAGCGCCGCGGTGAGCGAGCCGTCGCGCACGGCGCGTTCGACGTCGCCGCGGAGCGCACGCACCCGGGGGTTGGTCTCGAGCCGGCGCAGCAGCTGGTCGTGCACCATCGTCCAGGTCCAGTCCACCAGCTGGCGGCGCCGGTTCTCCTCGAACAGGCCCGCCGCGGTGAGGACCCGGCGGTGCTCGAGGACGGTGTCCCAGAACGTGTCCAGGCCGGCGCCCTCGAGGCCGCTCATGGTGATCACCGGCGGCTTCCACACCGCGTCGTGCGGATGCACGAGCCGCAGGGCGCCGGCCAGTTCCCGCGCCGCGACCCGCGCGTCGCGTTCGAAGGGGCCGTCCGCCTTGTTGACCGCGACCAGGTCGGCGAGTTCGAGGACGCCCTTCTTGATGCCCTGCAGCTGGTCGCCGGTGCGGGCGAGGGTCAGGAAGGTGAAGCAGTCCACCATGTTCGCGACGGTCACCTCGGACTGCCCGACCCCGACGGTCTCGACGAGGATCACGTCGAACCCGGCGGCCTCGAGCAGCACCATCGTCTCGCGGGTGGCCTTGGCGACACCCCCGAGGGTGCCGGCCGTCGGGGACGGCCGGATGTAGGCGTCGCGCTGCACCGACAGCCGCGCCATGCGGGTCTTGTCACCGAGGATGGAGCCGCCGGTGCGGGTCGACGACGGATCCACCGCGAGCACCGCCACCCGGTGCCCCTTGCCGAGCAGGTACATGCCCAGCGCATCGATGAAGGTGGACTTGCCGACGCCGGGAACGCCGGTGATGCCGACGCGCATCGCGCCGCCCGCCTTCGGGAGCAGGCGCAGCAGCAGTTGCTGCGCCTGCTCCCGATGGTCGTCGCGGGTGGATTCGACGAGGGTGATCGCCTTCGCCAGGCCGGCCCGCCGGTTGGCGAGCACGGCCTCGGCGAGGGCGTCGACGTCGACCGCGGGCCGGCGGGTGTGACTGCCGACGGGGGTGCTGCCCATTGCGGGTCAGGCCCCGAGGTCGTGGCCGAGCTGGTCGGCGAGCTTGTGCAGCAGCCCCACCGCGGCGTCCGCGATGACGGTGCCCGGCGGGAAGATCGCGGCGGCACCGGCCTGGTACAGCTCGTCGAAGTCGCCGGGCGGGATGACCCCGCCGACGACGATCATGATGTCCGGGCGGCCCACCTCGGCGAGGGCCTCCCGCAGCGCGGGCACCAGGGTGAGGTGTCCCGCGGCCAACGACGACACGCCGATGACGTGCACGTCGTTGTCGGCCGCCTGGTTGGCGACCTCCTCGGGGGTCTGGAACAGCGGTCCCACGTCGACGTCGAAGCCGAGGTCGGCGAAGGCGGTGGCGATCACCTTCTGCCCGCGGTCGTGGCCGTCCTGGCCCATCTTCGCGACGAGGATACGCGGCCGGCGGCCTTCCTCCTCGGCGAACTTCTCGACCAGTTCGGTTGCCGTGCTGATGTTGACCGCCTTTCCGGCCTCGTCCCGGTAGACCCCGCTGATGGTGCGGATCTCGGCCTGGTGGCGGCCGTAGACCTTCTCGAGGGCATCGGAGATCTCGCCGACGGTGGCCTTGGCGCGGGCCGCGTCGATGGCCAGGGCCAGCAGGTTCGTGTCCGGCCCGGTGTCGGTCGCGCCGGCGGCGCGAGTCAGGGCGTCCAGCGCGGCCTGCACGGCCTCGGGGTCGCGATCGGCCCGCAACTGCTCGAGCTTGGCGAGCTGCTCGGCCCGCACGCGGGAGTTCTCGACCTTGAGGACCTCGATCTCGTGGTCCTCGGCGACCTGGTACTTGTTGACGCCGATCACCGGCTGGCGGCCGGAGTCGATGCGGGCCTGGGTGCGGGCCGCCGCCTCCTCGATGCGCAGCTTCGGGATGCCCTCGGAGATGGCCTGCGCCATGCCGCCGGCCTCCTCGACCTCCGCGATGTGCTTGCGGGCGCGGTTGGCGAGCTCGTGGGTGAGCCATTCGAGGTAGTACGAGCCGCCCCACGGGTCGATCGGCCGGGTGGTGCCCGACTCCTGCTGCAGCAGCAGCTGGGTGTTGCGGGCGATGCGGGCGGAGAAGTCGGTGGGCAGCGCGAGCGCCTCGTCGAGGGCGTTGGTGTGCAGCGACTGGGTGTGGCCCTGGGTCGCGGCCATCGCCTCGATGCAGGTGCGGGCGACGTTGTTGAACACGTCCTGCGCGGTGAGCGACCAGCCGGAGGTCTGCGAGTGGGTGCGCAGCGACTTGGACTTGGCCGACTTCGGGTGGAACTTCTCGACGAGCTCGGCCCACAGCAGGCGGCCGGCGCGCATCTTGGCGATCTCCATGTAGAAGTTCATCCCGATGGCCCAGAAGAAGGACAGACGCGGGGCGAACTTGTCGATCTCCATGCCCGCGTCGAGGCCGGCGCGGATGTACTCGACGCCGTCGGCGAGGGTGTAGGCCAGCTCGAGGTCGGCGGTCGCACCGGCCTCCTGGATGTGGTAGCCGGAGATCGAGATGGAGTTGAAGCGCGGCATGTTCGCGCTGGTGTAGGCGAAGATGTCGGAGATGATCCGCATCGACGGCTTGGGCGGATAGATGTAGGTGTTGCGGACCATGAACTCCTTCAGAATATCGTTCTGAATGGTCCCGGCCAGCTGCTCGGGCTTGACGCCCTGTTCCTCGGCGGCGACGACGTACAGCGCCAGGATCGGCAGCACCGCGCCGTTCATGGTCATCGACACCGACACCTGCGACAGGTCGATGCCGTCGAACAGCTGCCGCATGTCGAGGATCGAGTCGATCGCGACGCCGGCCATGCCGACGTCGCCCTGCACGCGGGGATGGTCCGAGTCGTAGCCGCGGTGAGTGGCGAGGTCGAACGCCACCGACAGGCCCTTCTGCCCGGCCGCGAGGTTGCGCCGGTAGAAGGCGTTGGACTCGGCGGCGGTGGAGAACCCGGCGTACTGCCGGATGGTCCACGGCTGGTTGACGTACATCGTCGGGTACGGGCCGCGGACGAACGGCTCGAGACCCGGGTAGCTGCCCAGCGGGTAGCCCTCGGCGACGATCCGGTCGCGGTCGGCCTTGGTGTAGACGGGCTTGACGTCGATGCCCTCGGGCGTGGACCACACCACCTGCTCGGTCGTGTAGTGGTTGGCGGCGGCGACCCCGTCGACGAGCGCTGCGGCCTGCTCCTCGGTGGGGGCGGCGGGGGCCGGCGCCGCCGGATCCGTCAGCGGGACGTCGGCGAAGCTGCCGATCTTGTGTTCGATGCTCACTTACGCTCCCAGGGTGTTCAGCAGGTCGGTCAGCGCGGCGATCGCGTCGATCTTGGCGGTGAGGAACCCGTCCGGGCGCGCGGCGCCGCCGGTCTCGCTCACGGCCTTCTCCGGCCCGGCGAGCAGGACGGTGCCGACGCCGGCGTCGCGGAGGGCGGTGACGGCCGCGCCGGCCTGTTCGCCGTAGCGCTTGTCGGTGCCGCACACCACGGCGACGGTGACGGCGGCGTCGCGGACGGCGGCGGCGATGCTGTCGTCGTCGACGGACAGCGGACCGGGATTGACCGTCTCGATGCCGCCGGAGGCGAGCAGGTTCGCGGCGAACGTCGTGCGGATGTTGTGCTCGGCGATCGGCCCCAGCGGGGCGAGCAGCACCCGGGGCCGGGCGCCGTGCGCGGCGAGGTGGACGTCGGAGCGGTCGCGCAGCGCCTCGAAGGCGGCGGCGTACCGAGCGACGGCGGCCCCGGCGTCGGCGGTCTCCGCGGGCAGCGGCGCCTCGGCCAGGTTGGGGAACTCGTTGACGCCGGTCACCGCGGTCCGGCGGTGGGCGATGTCGGATTCGCGGCGGGCGCGGGTGGCGGCGATCCGCTCGGCGATCAGGCCGGCGTCGAGGGCGGCGCGGTAGCCGCCGGCCGCCTCGATCTGCTGGAAGAACTCCCACGCCTTGGCCGCGATCTGCGCCGTCAGTTCCTCGACGTACCAGGACCCGGCGGCCGGGTCGAGGACGCGGCCGAGGTTGGACTCCTCGAGCAGCAGCAGCTGGGTGTTGCGGGCGATGCGCGCGGAGAAGGCCTCCGACACCCCGAGCGCGCCGGCCGGCAGGGCGGCGTCGAACGGGAGCACGGTGACCGCGTCCGCGCCGCCGATGCCGGCGCCGAACGCGGCGAGGGTGGTGCGCAGCATGTTCACCCAGGGGTCGCGCTGGGTCATCATCGCGGCCGAGGTGACGGCATGCTGGGGGGCGTGACCGGCGTCGGCCGCACCCACGACCTGCGCGATGCGGGCCCACAGTTGCCGGCCGGCGCGGAACTTGGCGATGGTCTGGAACTGGTCGTCCGTGGCGGCGAACCGGAACTCGATCTGGCCGAGCGCCCGGGCCGCGGACTGGCGGCTGCCGGTCAGCTCGCGCAGGTACTCGAGTCCAGCGGCGACGGCGGCACCGAGTTCCTCGGCGTCGGCGGCCCCGGCATTGTGGAATGCGGTGCCGTCGACCGTGAGGGCCCGCACGGTCTCGGCGCGGCCCGCGGCGGCGTGGGCGAGCTCGACGGCCTGGGCGACGGTGACGTCGGCGCGTCCCGAGAAGGCGCTAGTCAGCGGGGCGGCCCCGAGATGCAACCGCACGGCGGCGCGCTCGGCGACGTCGGTGCGCGCATCGAGCAGCGCGTAGAGGGCGCCCGCGGCGGCGGCGGTGTCGGCGCCGGCGTCGAGGGTGAGCGGCGCGAGATCGAGCAGGACCCTGTCGAGCGCGGCGGACAGGTCGGCGATCGCGATGCCGTCCGCGCCGACACGCAGCCACAGGGCGCTGACGCCGTTCTCGAGGGCGTCGAGGATGCGCTCGTTCACCTCGCCGGGAGTGTCACCGAAGCGGGCGCTGACGAGCCATCCGGTGTTGACGTCGCGGACCGCGGAACCGCCACGGACGAAGGGGAAGGAGCCGGGCAACGGCGCCTCGGGACGTTCGTCGCGCAGGCCGTAGAGGGGCGCGACGGCGACGTCGTCGTAGGTGGTGGTCTCGAGCAGCCGCTGCGGTTCCGGTCCGAGCTCCGCGGGGTCGACGCGGCGGGACTTGGCCAGCACCCCCGCCACCGCCTCCTGCCACTGCGCGTAGGCGCGCGCGGCATCCTCGGCTTCTGAAGCTAATGACACGTGAGGTCCTCTCGTACGCAGCGGGCGGGCTCGCCGAACACGGCCGTGGAAACCTTAAACTGATTCCGTTGTGATGCTAGCCGCATACACGCCGCCCCTATTGTGGGGATCACCACAGTTTCCCTAGCGATCGATAATGTCGTCGCCTAAGGAATCTACCGGGCGCCGGCGCGACGGCCCGAGGGGCCCCGCCCCCGGCCGTGCACGGCCGCGCCCCGGCGCGCGAAGCCCGGTATCGTGACCGGTCGTGACGAAGATGCTGCGGGACCGGCGGATTCTCGCGGCGGCGGCCGCGCTGGCCGTCCTCGCACTCGCCGCCCTGCTCCTGCCCCACCCGTCCGTCGCCCAGGTACGCGCCTGGGCCGAGGCGGCCGGGCCGCTGCTTCCGCTGCTGTTCTTCCTGATCCACGCCGTGGTGACCGTGGCCCCGTTCCCCCGCACGATCTTCACCCTCAGCGCCGGGGTGCTGTTCGGGTCGGCCACGGGCATCGCGGTGACCGTCGCCGCCACGACCGTCAGCGCCGTGCTGGCGCTGCTGCTGGTGCGTGCGATCGGCCGCGGGGTGGTCGAGGAGCATCTGAGCCACCCCACGGTCCAGGCGGTCGACGAGCGACTGGCGCGGCGAGGCTGGCTGGCGGTGGGGTCGCTGCGGCTGATCGCGCCCCTGCCGTTCGCGGTGGTCAACTACTGCTGCGGGATCTCGTCGGTACGGGTGGCCCCGTACGCGCTGGCCACCGCCGCCGGCATCCTGCCGGGCACGGTAGGGGTGGTCCTGCTCGGCGACGCCCTCACGGGACGCACCCATCCCGCGCTCCTGGGGATCTCGGCGGTGTGCATCGCCGTCGGCGCCTCGGGACTGTGGCTCGAGTCCCGCCTCCCGGCGCCCCGCCCCGCGACCACCACCGTGTCATCAAGCCCTGAAGCTTGATTTTTGCTATTCAAGGCTCCATCCTTGATGAATGTTCGTGTTGACTGTCGATCAGCGCGGCAGCCGACGGGACGTCGACCGGGTCGCGGACCTGCTCGGCGAGCTGCGCGGCGCCGAGCTGCTCCGCCCCTTCGAACGCACCGCCGGCGACGAGGTGCAGGCCGTCGCAGCCGACCCGGCCGTCGTGGTCGATCTCGCCCTCGACCTCGTCCGCCGGGGCCACTGGAGCGTCGGCATCGGCGTCGGGCCCGTCGAGCAGCCCTTGCCCGCGCAGACCCGCGCCGGCCGCGGCCCGGCCTTCGAACATGCCCGCCGCGCCGTCGACCGCGCCAAGAACGCACCCGCCCGGGTCGCGGTGGAGGGACCGGACGCCGCCGCGGCCGCCGACGCGGACGCCGCCCTCACCCTGACGGCGCTGCTGGTGACCCGCCGCTCCGATGCCGGGCACGAGGCCGTCGAACTCGTCCGCCGCGGGCTCACCCAGGCCGAGGCCGCCACGCGGCTCGGCATCAGCACCCAGGCGGTGTCGCAGCGTCTGGCCGCCGCCGGATGGCAGGCCGAACCGGCCGGCCGCGACCTCGCCCGCCGTCTCCTGGAAAGGGCCGATCGTTGACCGTCGTCACCCTGGTTCTGCTCGCCGTCGCCGCGCTGGCCCCGGCCCTGGGCCTGCGCCGCGGCACCCCCGTGTGGCTCGTCGCCGGACTCGCCGCGGCGGCCCTTGCCGGTGCCGCACTCGCCGCGACCGCCACCCCCGCGGTCCGTGGCGTCGCCCTGGCCGCGACCCTCGTGCTCACGACCGCGGCGGCGGTCACCGGCGGCGGCCCCGCCGTGCTGGCCTCGTTCCGCATCGCACGGCGGCAACCCGATGCGGGACCGGTCCCGCCGTCCCCGGCCGGACCCGAACCGCCGCCCGGACCGCTGCGCGGCGGCCGGGTGATCGGCCTGCTGGAGCGGGCGGCGGTCGCCGCCGCGATCCTGGCCGGAGGGCATCGCCGTCGTGCTCGCCGTCAAGGGCCTCGCGCGCTATCCCGAACTGCGCGAACCCCAGGCCTCGGAGCAGTTCATCATCGGCACCTTCACCAGCGTGCTGTGGGCGATCGCGGTGTGCGGGGTGGGACGGGGCCTGCTCACCTGAGCGGCCGCGCAACCCCGGGATCCGGGGTTCAGGTCACCGGGTCCAGGTCACTGGGGTTCGCCGTGCCGTTGCCCGGGCTGCGGCTGCACCCATCCGCCCGTGATCGGCTCGGACGGCGGCAACGCCGCCGACGGGGGCTCCCCGCCCCGGCGCTCGGCGCCGGTCGGGTTGTGCACCGCCGGATCGACCGGTTTGCGGGCGACGGCCTCCGCGGCGGCGACGGCCTGCGCGACCTCCGGATCACGCGCGGTGGAGAACCAGTCGGCCACCTCGTCGGTGTCCTCCTCCGGTCGCGGGAGCCGCTCGTCGACCGGGCTGGGCTCGAAGCGGAACACCCCGTCCTCGCCCGGCGCGCCGAGATGCCGGGCGAAGCCCTTGAGGGCGTCCCCGAAGTCGCTCGGCACCATCCACACCTTGTTCGCGTCGCCCTGCGCCATCTGCGGCAGCGTCTGCAGGTACTGGTAGGCGAGCAACTCCGGGGTGGGCCGGCCGGACTTGATCGCCGCGAACACCTTCTCGATGGCCTTCGCCTGACCCTGCGCCTCGAGGTACTTCGCGGCGCGGTCACCCTGAGCGCGCAGGATCCGCGACTGACGGTCCGCCTCCGCCTCGAGGATGGCCGCCTGCTTGGCACCCTCGGCCGACAGGATCCGCGACTGCTTGTCACCCTCGGCGGTCTTGATCGCCGACTCCCGATGCCCCTCGGCGGTGAGGATCATCGCCCGCTTCTCGCGGTCCGCCTTCATCTGCTTCTCCATCGACTCCTGGATCGACGGAGGCGGATCGATGCTCTTGAGCTCGACCCGGGCCACCCGCAGACCCCAGCGGCCGGTCGCCTCGTCGAGCACCCCGCGCAGCTGGCCGTTGATCGAGTCGCGGGAGGTGAGCGTCTCCTCCAGGGTCATGCCGCCGACCACGTTGCGCAGCGTGGTCACCGTCAACTGCTCCACCGCCGCGATGTAGTTGCTGATCTCGTACACCGCCGCCTGCGGGTTCGTCACCTGGAAGTACACGACCGTGTCGATGCTCAGGGTGAGGTTGTCCTGGGTGATCACCGGTTGCGGCGGGAACGAGACCACCCGCTCGCGCAGATCCACCTTGGCGCGGATCCGGTCCACGAACGGGACCAGGAACGTCAGCTGACCCGACACCGTCCGGTAGTACCGGCCCAGCCGCTCGATCACCGCGGCCTCGGCCTGCGGCACCAGCGCCACCGATTTGACGACCACCAGCGCGACGAACGCCACGACAACGGCGAGCACGATCAGCGCTTCCATCTACGGTCCCTTCCACACGACGGCCGTCGCGCCGTCGATCTGCATCACGGTCACGGTCGTGCCGGGCGGGTACACCTCGGTGACGTCGAGCGGACGCGCCGTCCACACCTCCCCGTCCAGCTTCACCTGCCCGGAATGCGCGGCCACCTCCTCGAGCACCAGCGCCTGCTTGCCCGGCAGGGCGTCCACGTTCGTCGCCTTCGCCGGTGGCAGCGCGTAGCGGCGGCGCAGCACCGGCCGCACCCCGCCCAGCAGCACGAGCGACGAGACCGCGAACACCAACGCGTCGGCCCACACCGGCAGGTCCGTCGCGGCGGACACCCCCGCCGTGGCCAGAGCGGCCGCACCGAGCATCAGCAGGACGAAATCGCCCGTCAACGCCTCCGCGGCGGCGAGCACCAGCCCGGCGATCAGCCAAATCAATGCCGACACGACGCCATCCAACCACAAATCGGACATCCCGGGTGGAACCGCAGGCCAGGGCCGCGGTGCCGTCAGTCCCCGGCGGGCTCGGTGACGAAATCGACGAGCTGCTCGACCGCCCCGATCAGCGGCGCCTCGAGATCGCGGAAGCTCGACACCGCCGAATAGACGCGACGCCACCCGTCCTGCGGGCTGCCCCACCCCAGCGCCCGGCACACCCCGGTCTTCCAGTCCTGCCCACGCGGAATCGTCGGCCACGCCTCGATGCCCAGCGCCTTCGGCCGCACCGCCTGCCACACGTCGACGAACGGATGCCCGGTGACGAGCACGTGCGGCCCCAGATTCGCGGTCAGCCGCTCCTCCTTGGAACCGGCGACGAGGTGGTCGGCGAGCACCCCCACCCGGCGACCGGGACCGGGGGCGAACCCGGCGAGCCGCTCCCCCAGGTTGTCGAGACCCTCGAGCTGTTCGACCACGACACCCTCGACACGCAGATCGTGCCCCCACACCCGTTCCACCAGGGCGGCGTCGTGCACCCCCTCCACCCAGATCCGGCTTCCGCGCGCGACCCGCGCCCGCAGCCCGGCGACCTTCGTCGACCCGGACGCGGACCGGGCGGCGCCGGCCGCCGCGGGGCGCGGCGTGGGCCGCACCAGGGTCACCGGGCGGCCGTCGAGGAGGAACGCCGCCGGACGCAGCGCGAACAACCGGGTGCGCCGCGCGGCGTCCTCGAGCCGGACGAAGTCGCCGTCGTAGGTGCGCTCGAAGCCGACGACCGCACCGCACCACCCGGACGCGGCGTCCTCGACCACGAGGTCCTTCTCGGCAGCCACCTCGGGAACTGCGGGTCTACGGGCGCGCGGATGGCCGGCGAAGATGTCGCCGCCGTACATGTCGGGACTCACCCGCGCCACGTTAGGGCCGCCGCGGCCGCAGCCGCGGGAGGGCACGCCGACGGTCGTGACTGCGCCGTCGGGACGGCGCCTATGCTCGGAAACCGTGAGTTCCCCCGGTCAGACCCTGACGGTGTGGGCCGGTTCCTGGCTGGCCGGACACGCCGCGCCCGACGACGTCCTCGACGCCCTGCACGCCTGGGCGCCGCTGCACCTGGTGGTCTCCCACGACGAGCCCGCCGGCGACGTCTCCGGCGTGCCCGCACGCTCCCCCGTCGACGGCGCCGCCGTGCTGCTCACCGCGCTGCGCCGGGCCGACCCGGCCGGCGCGGACGGGATCCGGCTGGTGCTGCCCGCCCCCGGCGACGTGCGCGGCCTGCCCCCGGGCACCGCGCTGGCCCGCGCCGCGGTCGCGGCCGGCGAGGCGGTGCTCGCGGGCGCACCCGGAACACCCGGTCTCGGCTTCGTCCCCTCCGTGGAGGGCCCGGACGTGCTGCGCTGGACCCTGTTCGCGGTCCCGGCGGTGCCCGAGCCGCCCGCCGAGCCCGGCCTCGGGGAGGCCGAGTTCGCCATGCGAGAGGCGGTGCGGGAGGCCGCGACCAGGGTGGGCGGGGTGCTGACCGTGGGCGCCGGCGGCCGCGCCGCCGATCCCCGGGAGCAGATCGCAGCCGAGATCGCCGAGCATGCGCGGCACCGCTATCCGGAGTCGATGCCCGAACGCGCCGCCCGCATCCTCGACTCGGCCGATCAGGTCGCGGCGATCCTCACCGTCGCCGGCCGCGGCGCGGAACCGGACGCGGCCTCGGCCACCGGGCAGGCGGCGCGGGAGCAGGCGCTGCGCCCGCTGTGGGCCGCCGTGCGCGCCGCCCGGCTCGGGGCGGTGGCGGCCACGGTCCGGGCCGGCCATCACGCCTGACGCACTGCCGGCGACACCCCGCCCGGGACGTCCCCCGGCACGATGGCGCTCTTCTCCGTCCGGATCGCCGCCCGCACCACGATCAGCAGCAGCAACGACACCGCGAACCCGGCCAGCGCGCCGAACTGGCGCAGGTCGAACAGGAACACCTGGGTGACGAGCAGGTTCACCGCGACGGAGGCGTACAGCAGCCGCAGCGCGGGCAGATCGCGGTGCCGCGCGAACTGCCAGAGTCCGGCCACGATCAGCACGGCGCTCACGGCACCGGAGAGTTCGGCGCCGATCTCGGAGATGCCGGCGTCCTCGGCCTCCCACCCCGACCCGGCCAGTACGATCGCCAGTCCGACGAGGGTGTGGGCGGCGTGCACGGCGAACACCACCAGCACGAGCCGGCGGGCCGCGGCGGTCGCCGCCCAGGCCGTGACCCGGTGCTCGATCCGGTCCCGGGCCGCGGCGATGCGCCCGTCGAATCCGGTCGTCGCCGCGACCGGCGCGGCCAGCGCGGCCCGTACCGAGCCGGCCAGCTTACGCTGCGCCGGATCCTGAACCCCTGCCAGGACGTCCAGCGCGCGGCGGCGCCCGAGCTCGTCGAGCCGGCCGAGCACGAGATCGGTCAGCGCCTCGAGACCGACGGCGAGGCGCTGCCGGTCGGTCGGGCCGCGCCGCGCCAGTGCCACGCGGGCACCGAGGTAGAACGCGACGAGCACCACGTACATCACGGCCACGGCGGGCCGGAAGAAGTAGTCGACGTCGGTGGTGAGGAACTTGCCGACCTCGTCGAGGAACAGCCCGAAGCCGATCCCCCCGAGCAGCGCGGCGCGCATCCGCACCCGGCTGCCGTGCCGGATCAGGGCGCCGACGAGGGCGACGGCCATGAGCAGCCCACCCCACAGCACGTGCGCGATGTGCAGGGTGCCGCCGCCGATCTGCGGATAGCCGGTCGCGGCGAGGTAGCCGCGGGTGACGAGCACGGTCGCGACGGTGGCGACGAGGAAGACCTCGACGCGGGTGAGGGCGGCGTCGTCGACGGTCATGCCGACATCTTCCCCCGGGTCGTGGCGGTCGAGCCCGATATCGGCGCGACCGCCTGCCCGTCCGGCTCGGGGCACCGGGCAGCGGCGACCCTGTCCGGGGCAGCGGCGACCCTGTCCGGGCAGCGGCGACCCTGTCCGGGCAGCGGCGACACCGGACGGTCGGCGAGTCGACCCGGCGCGGCAGGTGGTGGCTGTCGGCCGGAGCCCGCACGCCGGGCCCGCGGGCCGGGCCCGCCCGGTCAGCGGCGCGGCCGTGCCGGGGGCCGGCAGCATTCGGGGGCGCAGAGCTCACCGTTGCACCCGACGCCGAGCAGCGGTTCGGTGCCGCGCCGCACGGGGGCGGCACCGTCGAGGCGTTCGCGCACCAGCTCACGCACCATCTGCACGAACCGCGGGTCGGTGCCGGCGGTGGCGGCGCGGACGAATGCCATGCCGAGTTCCGCGGCCCGGTCGCGCGCCTCGGTGTCGAGATCCCAGACGACCTCGAGGTGGTCGGAGACGAATCCGACCGGCACGACGACGACCGCGTCGATGCCGCGGGCGTGCAGAGCGTCGAGGTGGTCGACGATGTCCGGCTCGAGCCACGGCACCTGCGGGGGTCCGGACCGGGACTGCCACACCAGGTCGTGGTCGCCGGTGCCGGTGGCGGTGGCGACCAGGCGGGCCGCCTCGGCGACCTGCCGGCTGTAGAGGTGCCCACCCAGATCGGGGGGGCCACCGGTGGCGTCGGCGGCGGTGGGCACCGAGTGCGCGGTGAACACCAGGCGCGCCGCGTCGCGACGGTCGGCGGGCAGTTGGGCCCGGGCCGCGGCGACGGCGTCGGCGACGGCGGCGAGGAAGAGCGGATGATCGTAGAAGTGCCGCAGCTTGGTCAGCGCGGGCGCGTCGTCGCCGACGGCGGCGCGGGCGCGGGCGATGTCCTCGTGATACTGCCGGCACCCCGAATAGCCACCCCAGGCCGAGGTCGGGAACACCAGGGCGTTGCGCACCCCGTCGCCGCGCATGGCCGCGACGGTGTCCTCGATCATCGGGTGCCAGTTGCGGTTGCCGAAGTAGATCGGCAGGTCCAGCCCGGCGGCGGCGAAATCCACCTCGAGACGCGCGATGAGGTCGCGGTTGAGGGCGTTGATCGGGGACACACCGCCGAAGTGCAGGTAGTGCTCGGCGACCTCGTCGAGACGTTCGGGTGGCACCCCCCGCCCGCGGGTGACGTTCTCGAGGAACGGGCGCACGTCGTCCGGCCCTTCCGGGCCGCCGAACGAGAGCACCAGCAGCGCGTCGTACGGCTCGGGGGTACGGGTCATGGCTCGACCCTAGGCGCCGGCACCGAAGCCGACCTGGGAATGGAAGCCCCCGTCGACGTAGACGATCGACCCGGTGGTGCCGGGCAGCCAATCCGAGAGCACCGTGCACACGGTCTTGGCGACGGGCGTCGGATCCTCGACGTCCCAGCCGATCGGGGCGGCCGCGGACCAGCCCTCGTTGAGCCGGTTCATCTCCGCCCCGGGACCGGTGGCGTCGCCGGCGATGGCCTTGGCGGCGAGGGTCTTGATCGGGCCGGCGGCGACGAGGTTGGAACGGATGCCGCGGCCGCCGACCTCCTTGGCGACGTAGCGGTTGACGGACTCGAGGGTGGCCTTGGACACGCCCATCCAGTTGTAGAAGGGCACGGCCCGGGCCGGGTCGAAGTCCATGCCGACCAGGGACGCACCGTCGCTGAGAACGGGCAGCAGCGCCTTGGCCAGTGCGGCGTAGGAGTAGGCGGACACTTCGAGGGCGACGGCGACGTCGGTCCACGGCGCGTCGAGGAACGGGCTGCCGAGGCAGGAGCGGGGCGCGAACCCGATCGAATGCACCACGCCGTCGAGGCCGTCGGGGGCGAGTTCGCGCACCCGGTCGGCGAGGGTGGCGAGATGCTCGGTGTTCTGCACGTCGAGTTCGAGGGCCGGCGGCACCGGCTGCGGCAGCCGCTGCGCGATGCGGTCGATCAGGCGCAGCCGGTCGAAGCCGGTGATGATCACCTTCGCGCCCTGTTCCTGCGCGACCTTCGCGGTGTGGAAGGCGATGGAGGCGTCGGTGATGATGCCGGTGACGAGAATGGTCTTGCCCTCGAGCAGTCCGCCCATGAGTGTGTCGGTCCTCCAGTCAGTTTCGGATGTGGTGGCGTGCGCCGGTGTCAGTGGCCCATGCCGAGGCCGCCGTCGACGGGGATGACCGCGCCGGAGACGTACGCGGAGTCGTCGGACGCGAGGAAGCTGACGACGGCGGCGACGTCCTCGGGTCTGCCGAGACGCTGCAGCGGGATGAACTTCTTCGCGGTGTCGCGGACGTCGTCGGAGAGTTCGGCGGTCATGTCCGTCTCGATGAAGCCGGGCGCGACGACGTTGGCCGTGATCGACCGCGAGCCGAGTTCGCGGGTCACCGAGCGGGCCAGGCCGATGACGCCGGCCTTCGAGGACGCGTAGTTGATCTGCCCCGCCTGACCGGCCATGCCGACGACCGAGCCGAGGAAGATCATCCGGCCCCAGCGCCCTCGCAGCATCGCGCGGTTGGCGCGCTTCGCGCACCGGAACGCACCGGTGAGGTTGGCGTCGACGACCTTCGTGAACTGGTCCTCCGTCATCCGCATCAGCAGCGTGTCGTCGGTGATGCCGGCGTTCGCGACCAGAACCTCGACCGGTCCCTGGTGCTCTTCGACCTCCTTGAACGCGGCGTCGACGGAGTCGCTGTCGGTGACGTCGCAGCGGACGGCGAACAGCCCGTCCGGGGCGCCGGAGCCGCGGTGGGTGACGGCGACCCTGTGGCCGTCCGCCTGCAGGCGGCGGGCGACGGCGAGGCCGATGCCACGGTTGCCACCGGTGACGAGAACCGAGCGGGGGGTGGCCGCGGGGCGCGGCGATCCGGCGGGGCTGCTTGCGTCAGTCATGGGGTCAAACCCTATCTGGTGGCGGTACGGGTCGGTAACAAGGCGCCCCGAGCGGCGGGCGGACCGGCTGCTACGCAGGTCAGGGCAGGCGTTGGCGCAGCAGCAGGGCGGCGCCGACCCCACCGGTGACGGCGAGGACGCCGAGGATCAGCCAGGGGCGGCTGGCGTCCCCGCGGGTGGTCTCGTACCCGATCTGTTCCTCGAGGGTGTTGTAGGCGTCCTCGAGTTCCTGCAGGTTCGATGCGGTGAAGAAGGTGCCGCCGGAGAGATTTGCGATCTCCTTGAGGGACGGGTCGTCCACCGGAACCGGGATGCGTTCGTTCTCGATCGAGACGGTGCCGTACTCGGTGCCGAAGGAGATCGTCGAGACGGGCACGTCCTTGTCCGCGGCCTGCCGGGCGGCGGTGAATCCCCCGCGTGGGTCGTCGGGGCTCTCCGGGACGGTCTGCTTGCCGTCCGAGAGCAGCACGATCCGGGCCGGGGGTGCCTGGTCGCCGCCGCCGAGCACCGCGGCGAGGGTGTCGACGGACTGCAGGGCCGTGAAGATCGCCTCGCCGGTGGCGGTGCGTTCGCTCAGCTGCAGGTTGTCGATCGCGGTCTTGGTGGCCTCCCGGTTGGTGGTGGGCGAGACGAGCACCGACGCGGTGCCGGAGAACGCCACCAGGCCGAGATTGATGCCGGGTGTCAGGTCGTCGGCGAAGGACTTGGCGGCCGCCTGCGCGGCGGCCAGACGGGTCGGCTCGACGTCGGTGGCCTGCATCGACAAGGACACGTCGATCACCAGGACGACGGTGGCGCGGTTGCGCGGGACCCGCTGTTCGGCGGTGGGCCCGGCCGCGGCGACGGTGAGCAACGCGAGACCGGCCAGCAGCAACGCGACCGGGACGTGCCGGCTGCGGCCGGGCCGCTGCGGCGCCACCTTCTCGAGCAGTTCGAAGTTGGTGAACCGCAGCGTGTGCCGCATGCGGCGGCGCTGCACCGCCACGTACCCGGCGGCGAGGGCGAGGACGACGGCCAGGAACAGCAGCCACCACGGCGCGGTGAAGTCGGAGATGCTCACCGGGCCCCCTTCACGGGCGCGCCGAAGCTGTGGCGGCGGGCGGCGACGAACCGGACCACGTCGTCGATCCAGTTGCGGTCGGTGCGCAGGCTCAGCAGGGGGGCGCCGCAGCTGCGGACCGCCCGGCGGACGGCGTCGCGGTGTTCGGTGGCGGCGCGCGCGTAGTCGGCGCGCAGCTGCTCGGTGGTGGTGAACTCGCGGGTGCGCCCGGTTTCGGGGTCGTGCAGCACGACGTCGCCGAGGTCGGGGAGTTCGAGATCGCGGCGGTCGAGGACTTCCACCGCGAGCAGGTCGTGCCGGCCGGAGAGGGCACGCAGCGACCGTTCCCAGTCGAGGGGGCCGAGGAAGTCGCTGACGACGACGACGAGGCCGCGGCGCCGCTGCGGGCGCCGCAGCGACTCGATCAGGCCGCGCAGGTCCCCGCGGGTGCCGTCGGGGGCGTGCGGGGTCGTCGCGATGGCGCGGAGCATCGCCTGCGTGTGCAGCTGGCCGCCGCGGGCGGGCACGCGGCGGGTGTGCGCCCCCGTCCCGACCACCGCGCCGATCCGGTTGCCGCCGCCGCCGGCGAGGTAGCCGACCGCGGCGGCGGCGGCCACGGCGAGGTCCCGCTTCTCACAGACCCCGGTGCCGAAGTCGAGACTGGGCGAGAGGTCGATCGCCAGCCACGTCTCGAGCTCGCGGTCGGCGACGGTCTGCCGCACGTGCGGGTGGGTGGTGCGAGCGGTGACGGACCAGTCCATCTGGCGCACGTCGTCGCCGGGCTGGTACTCGCGGGCGTCGCCGGGCTCGGAGCCGGGGCCCGGGATGAGTCCGAGGTGGTCGCCGTGCAGCACGCCGTCGAGGCGGCGCCGCACCGTCAGCTCGAGGGTTCGCAGCGCCGCAGTCAGGGCGGGGTCACGCAGCTCGCCGGAACGGAAGGTCGGCGGAGTGACCGGGGGGCGTCGGCTCACCGCTGCCCCGCACCGGCCTCCGGCCCGGGCATCCCTGCCGCCGGCGCGGCCGCGACCCCGACCGGCGCCGGGGCGGGGACGGGCGGTTCGGCCTGCGGGGCCACCTGCGGCATGCCGACGGTCTGCAGGATGCGGGCGATGATCTGGTCGGGCGAGACGTCGTCGGCGAGGGCGTCGTAGGACAGCACCAGCCGGTGCCGCAGCACGTCCGGGATGACGTCGACGACGTCCTGGGGCACGACGTAGTCGCGGCCGCGCAGCAGCGCCAGGGCCCGCGCGGCGGAGATGATGCCGAGCGTCGCCCGCGGGGACGCTCCGTAGGCGATCCAGCCGTCGACCTCGGTGAGACCGATCTCGCCGGGAGCGCGGGTGGCGAAGATGACCCGCACCACGTAGTCGACGAGGGCGTGGTGGACGAACACGCGGTTGGCGACCTGCTGCAGGCGGATCAACTCGTCGCTGTCGAGGATCTGCTTGGGTTCGGGTGCCGCCACCCCCATGCGGTAGACGATCTCGCGTTCCTCCTCCACCGTGGGGTAGTCGACGAGGACCTTGAACAGGAACCGGTCGCGCTGCGCCTCCGGCAGCGGATACACGCCCTCGTTCTCGATCGGGTTCTGGGTGGCCATCACCAGGAACGGGTCCGGCATGGGGAAGGTCCGGCCACCGATCGTGACGTGCCGTTCGGCCATCACCTCGAGCAGGGCGGACTGCACCTTCGCCGGGGCACGGTTGATCTCGTCGGCGAGCACGAAGTTCGCCACGACGGGGCCGAGTTCGGTGTCGAAGGCTTCGCGGCCCTGCCGGTAGATGCGGGTGCCGACGAGGTCGGTCGGCACGAGGTCGGGGGTGAACTGCACCCGCGAGAACGATCCGCCGACGACCTTGGCGAACGTCTCGACGGCGAGGGTCTTCGCCACGCCGGGGACTCCCTCGAGCAGCACATGGCCGCGGGCGAGGACGCCGACGAGCATCCGCTCGACGAGCCGGTCCTGACCGACGATCACCCGTTTGACCTCGTAGATGGCCTGTTCGAGCAGCCGCACATCGTGTGCCTGGTCCGACGTGCGGCCCGCCTCCCCGGTCGGGGCGGACGCGGCGGTCTTCGCGTCCGACGTTGCCGTGCCCGACGTGCCACCCTCGCGTGAGGTCACCAAGAATCCACCGCTTTCGCCTCGTTGCTGCTGGAAGTCACCTACCCACACCACTATTCCAGGTGGCGGACGTCGGCGCCGTCGCCGAGTCGGTGCCCGCGGTCACCGGTGTCGGACGAGCCTCCTCCGGCCGGGTGGGAGCAGTGTGTCAGGACACCATCCGTACCACGTACGGGGTCATGCCGTCCCAGCGTACCGGTGAGATCTTCACGTGCGAACCCGACTGCGGGGCTTCGATCATCTGCCCGTCGCCCAGGTACAGGCCCACGTGCTGGCTGGCGTTCGGGCCGTAGAAGATCATGTCGCCGCGGCGCATCTGAGCCGACGGCACCTGCTCGCCGGCGGTGTACTGGTAGCCGGTGTAGTGCGGCAGCGAGATCCCGATCCCGGCGAACGCGTAGATCATCAGCCCGGAGCAGTCGAAGCCGACCTTGTTGTAGTCGCCGTAGCTGTCCGCGACGCCGCCGTCGCGGATGCCGAGGGTCGGACCGTTCTCGTCGCCACCGCCCCACGCGTAAGGCACCCCGATCTGGGACATCGCCCGGTCGATCACCGTCTCGACGGCGGCCGCGCCGGTGAGGGTCGAGCCCCGCTCGGGGCTGGTCCGGGGCCGGCTGCGGGTGGGCGGAGTGGTGGTGGTGTCCTCCTCCACCACCGGGTCGGCGCGGTCGGGACTCGTCGCGTCCTCGGAGCCGGACTCGTCGCTGCCGTCGGTCGACGAGTCGCCCGAGCCGCCGGTGCCCGAGCCGTCGGTGCCCGCACCATCGCTGCCCGAGCCGTCGCTGCCCGAATCGTCGGTGCCCGAGCCGTCGGTGCCCGCACCATCGGTATCGGACCCGCCCGTACCCGACCCGTCCGCGCCGGATTCGTCGGCACCGGATTCGTCGACACCGGATTCGTCGGCGTCCGATCCGTCCTGCCCGGACGTGGCGCGCCCAGGCCGGGTCGTGCCGGAGGTCGGCGGCAGCGGCGACTCGAACCCGACCTCGGACTCGCCGGAGTCGGCGGCCGCGGCCTGGGGCCGCACGTAGCCGTCGATCTGGGTGTGGGGGCGCTGCCCGTTGGCCAACTCGGCCGCGCGGGCATTGGCGTCGGCGTCGGCGGCGACGCGCCGGGCGGCGTCGGCCGCCGCCTGCCGCGCGGCAGCCTCGGCCGCCGCCGTCGCGGCCTCCTCGGCCTGCCGCTGCCGATCCCACTCCGCATACTGCGCGCGCTGACCCTCGAGTCCGGTGACGGTGCCGCGGGCCCGGTCGAGTTCGGCCTGCGCCTGTGCGCGGTCCTGTTCGATGCGTTGCTTCTCGGCCGTCTGCGCGGCCAGCGCGGTGCGCGCCTCGCTGATGGCGGCCTCGGCGGCGGCACGACGTTCCTCCGCCGCCGCGGCGGCGGCGTCCGCTTCCTGCTTGCTGGCGCGCGCTCGCGAGTCCCGGTTGGCCTGCTCGGTGCGGGCACGTTCGAGCGCGTCGAGGACGGCGGTGCGGCCCGCGGAGAGCAGACGCATGATCTGGGCGCGGTCGAGCAGATCGTCGGGCCCGGTGGAGCCGATGAACGAGGCGAGCGAGGCGACATTGGTGCCCTGGACGTAGCTGTCGCGGGCGAAGGCGTCGAAGTCCTGCTGGGCCTGCCGGATCCGGGTGCCCGCGTCCTTCAGCGCCTGCTGCGACAGGGTGACGGCGTGGGCGGCGGCGTCGGCGGCGTCGCGGGCGGACTGCAGGTCGACCAGGGCGCGGTTGACGTTCTCCCGTTTGATCGCCACCTGGTTCTCGAGTTCGGCGAGGTGCTGGTCGGCTGCGGCGATGCGGAGGATGAGACCGCCCACCTGGTCCAGCCCGGCGGCGACGGCACCCCCGGCGGCCGCGAGATCGGCATCGCTCGGATTGGGTGGCGGGGGCGGGACCGCCCCGGCGGACGCGGCAGTGCCGGCGATCAGCGAGGCGGCCAGGCCGATGCCGAGGACCAGCCGCGCCGTGCGGGGCAACCGGCGTCTTCGGGGCGTCCGCGACGACTGCCGGGACATCGCCTGCCGTATTCCGCTACGCCTCACATCGCCCTCCCTCGGTCGCGCCGGCGGGACGCACCCGAGCGCAACCGGGAAAGGGGTCGGTGCAGCAGCGATCCACCGCGGACGAGGCCGCGGTTGCACCGCTCGACGGCCCGGCGTCGATTCACGGTTCGCACCGCAACCCGGCACCGGGTATGTGTGACACCCCTTCCCCAAGAGCGCCAAGTGCACCGTACGACACTTCGCACCCCGAGGAAACTCCAGTCACAGAAGACGGAAGCGTACTGAGACCTGTGTCAACGGCCTGAGCTGTGACGACGGCCACAGTCGGGGGCGAAAATTCTCCGTCGCGTCAGCGCGGGATCCGGTCGGCGGCCGCCGTCGTCGTGTCGGTGTCGTGACGGCGACGGACCGCCTTGGCGAGATACGTGGCCCCGGCCGCGCCCGCGACCGCGAGCAGCAGCAGCACCGTGAGCAACGTCCAGGGCGGCGCGGGCTCGGTGAGAGCGTCGACGAAATTCGACGCCGAGACGACCGGGTCGCCGGTGTAGGTACGGTCCTGCGCGGACTCGAGAACCACCCGATCGATGCTGTCGCTGTGCGCGCCCACCCAGCCGGGGCTGAGCACGAGCACGGTGCCGCCGTCCTCGCCGGCGACGTCCGTGGCGAGGTCGCGCAGCTGCGAATCGAGACGCGGATCGCGGTCGAGCACGACGATGCTCAGGTCGATCCCGTGCTGCTGCGCGCGTTCGACGACGGCGACGAGATCGTCGACGCGCTCCGGGGGTGCCGAGACCTGGTCGTCGGCGAGCTCGGCGAGGACCTGCTCGAGCGAGACGCCCGGCGGGAGGTCGGTGGCCGACGGCGTCAGGACACGTGGCAGGGGCGCAGACATCTCTCTCCGTGGTACTCGACGGCCACCGCTCGTGCGGCGCCGTTCGTACCCTACGCGACGAGGCGATCGCGGCGGCCGGACGCCGGATCGGCGGTTCCGTCCCACCGCTTCACAGGACAAGCGTACTGTTAGACTTGCCGCGAGACGCCTCCGACGCCGTCCGGCCCTGTTCTGCGGCCCGGCCCGGCTGCGGAGCCTCGCTTCGGCCGTCGACACAGCCCCGTCGGCGGCGAGCCTCATCGACGAGTGGAGCTGACGTGAGCACCAGTATTGATTCGTTCGGCGCCAAGGGGACGCTGGAGGTCGGAGAGAACTCGTACGAGATCTTCCGCCTCTCGGCCGTTCCCGGCACCGAGAAGCTGCCCTATGCACTGAAGGTTCTCGCCGAGAACCTGCTGCGCACCGAAGACGGTGCGAACATCACCGCCGATCACATCCGCGCCCTCGCGAACTGGGATCCGTCGGCCGAGCCGAGCGTCGAGATCCAGTTCACTCCCGCCCGGGTGATCATGCAGGACTTCACCGGCGTGCCCTGCGTGGTCGACCTCGCCACCATGCGTGAGGCCGTCACCACCCTCGGCGGCGACCCGAACAAGGTCAACCCGCTCTCCCCCGCCGACATGGTCATCGACCACTCGGTCATTCTCGACGTCTTCGGCCGGGCCGACGCCCTCGAGCGCAACGTCGACCTCGAGTACGAGCGCAACGGCGAGCGCTACCAGTTCCTGCGCTGGGGCCAGGGCGCCTTCGACGACTTCAAGGTCGTTCCCCCGGGCATGGGCATCGTGCACCAGGTCAACATCGAGTACCTGGCCCCCACCGTGATGGTGCGCAACGGCCAGGCCTACCCCGACACCTGCGTCGGCACCGACTCGCACACCACGATGGTCAACGGCCTCGGCGTGCTCGGCTGGGGCGTCGGCGGCATCGAGGCCGAGGCCGCGATGCTCGGCCAGCCGGTCTCGATGCTCATCCCGCGCGTGGTCGGCTTCAAGCTGACCGGCGAGATCCGGCCGGGCGTGACCGCCACCGACGTCGTCCTCACGGTCACCGACATGCTCCGCAAGCACGGCGTCGTCGGCAAGTTCGTCGAGTTCTACGGCGCGGGCGTCGCCGAGGTGCCGCTGGCCAACCGCGCCACCCTGGGCAACATGAGCCCCGAGTTCGGATCCACCGCCGCGATCTTCCCGATCGACGGCGAGACCATCAACTACCTGCGCCTGACCGGCCGCAGCGACGAGCAGCTCGCGCTCGTCGAGGCGTACGCCAAGGAGCAGGGCATGTGGCACGACGCGGACAAGGAGCCCGCCTACTCCGAGTACCTCGAGCTGGACCTGAGCACCGTGGTCCCGTCCATCGCCGGCCCGAAGCGCCCGCAGGACCGCATCCCGCTCACCGAGTCGAAGACCGCCTTCCGCAAGGACATCCACAACTACGTCGAGGAGCAGCACCCCGTCGAGCACACCCAGCTCGACGAGGCCGTCGAGGAGTCCTTCCCGGCGTCCGACCCGGTCGCGCTGTCCTTCGCCGACGACGGTGCCGTCGACGTCCAGTCCGCCGCCAACGGCGCGGACGGCCGGCCCACCAAGCCGGTGCGGGTCGTCTCCGAGGAGCGTGGCGAGTTCGTGCTCGACCACGGCGCCGTCGTCGTCGCGGGCATCACCTCGTGCACCAACACCTCGAACCCGTCGGTGATGCTCGGCGCCGCGCTGCTCGCCCGCAACGCCGTCGAGAAGGGCCTGTCGTCGAAGCCGTGGGTCAAGACCAACATGGCACCCGGTTCGCAGGTCGTCTCCGACTACTACGAGAAGGCCGGGCTGTGGCCGTACCTCGAGAAGCTCGGGTTCTACCTCGGTGGCTACGGCTGCACCACGTGCATCGGCAACACCGGGCCGCTGCCGGAGGAGATCTCCAAGGCCGTCAACGACAACGACCTGTCGGTGACCGCCGTGCTCTCCGGTAACCGCAACTTCGAAGGTCGCATCTCCCCCGACGTGAAGATGAACTACCTCGCGTCCCCGCCGCTCGTCATCGCGTACGCCCTGGCGGGCACGATGGACTTCGACTTCGAGACCGATCCGCTCGGACAGGACCAGGACGGCAACGACGTCTTCCTGAAGGACATCTGGCCGTCGGCCCAGGAGATCGACGACACCATCAAGTCGGCGATCAGCCAGGACATGTTCCGCAAGTCCTACGCCGATGTCTTCAAGGGCGATCACCGCTGGCAGAACCTGGAGACCCCGGAGGGCGACACCTTCGCGTGGGACGCGAACTCGACCTACGTCCGCAAGGCTCCGTACTTCGACGGCATGACGATGGATCCGGCTCCGGTCTCCGACATCAAGGGTGCCCGCGTGCTGGCCCTGCTCGGCGATTCGGTCACCACCGACCACATCAGCCCGGCCGGCCCGATCAAGCCCGGCACCCCCGCCGCGCAGTACCTCGACTCCCACGGGGTCGCGCGCAAGGACTACAACTCGCTCGGGTCGCGGCGCGGCAACCACGAGGTGATGATCCGCGGCACGTTCGCGAACATCCGCCTGCAGAACCAGCTGCTCGACGGGGTCTCCGGCGGGTACACCCGCGACTTCACGCAGGACGGTGCTCCGCAGGCGTTCATCTACGACGCCTCGCAGAACTACCAGAAGGCCGGCATCCCGCTGGTCGTCCTGGGCGGCAAGGAGTACGGTTCCGGCTCGTCCCGCGACTGGGCCGCCAAGGGCACCCGCCTGCTCGGTGTCAAGGCGGTCATCACCGAGTCGTTCGAGCGCATCCACCGGTCGAACCTGATCGGCATGGGCGTCATCCCGCTGCAGTTCCCCGCGGGTGAGTCGGCGAAGTCGCTCGGACTCGACGGCACCGAGGTGTTCGACATCGCGGGCATCGAGGAGCTCAACCAGGGCACGACGCCGCGCACGGTGCACGTCACCGCCACCAAGGCGGACGGCAGCACGGTCGAGTTCGACGCGGTCGTGCGCATCGACACCCCCGGCGAGGCGGACTACTACCGCAACGGCGGCATCCTGCAGTACGTGCTGCGCAACATGATCCGGGGCTGACACCCCCCGGATCGGCCGCCCGCACCCGCGGGCGGACCACGCTGTGCACCGGCGGCGGGCTCGGGGCGACTTCGTCTCGGGCCCGCCGTCTCCGCCCCGAAAGGACGTTCGCGGTGCCCAAGGTCAGTGAGGACCACCTCGCCGCGCGCCGGAGACAGATCCTCGCCGGCGCCCGCCGGTGCTTCGCCGAGTTCGGCTACGACGGCGCCACGGTGCGCCGCCTGGAGGACGCCACGGGACTGTCCCGCGGCGCGATCTTCCATCACTTCAAGGACAAGGACGGCCTCTTCCTGGCCCTGGCACAGGAAGACGCCGCGCGGATGGCCGACGTCGCCGCCGAGCAGGGCCTGGTGCAGGTGATGCGGGACATGCTCGCCTCACCCGAGCAGTTCGACTGGCTCGGTACCCGGCTCGAGATCACGCGGCGCCTGCGCACCGACCCGGACTTCGCGAAGGCCTGGACCCAGCACTCCGCGGAGCTGACCAAGGCGACGGTGGGCCGGCTCGAACGGCAACGCGAGGCCGGCCGGCTGCGCGACGACGTGCCGACCGAGGTCGTGCTCAGCTACCTGGACCTGGTTCTCGACGGGCTGATCGCACGGCTTGCCTCGGGCACCGCCGACGGCGAGCTGGCGGCGGTACTGGACCTGGTCGAGGAGTCCGTGCGGCGCACCGCCGCCGGCTGACCCGGTCAGGTCGAGGCGCGTGCCGCGCTGCGCCGGTTCGGTCCGCCCCGGCCGCGCAGCGCGACGTGGGACTCCACGAGCACGTTGTGCACGAACCCGTAGGAACGGCCCGTTTCCTGCGCCAGCGTCCGAATGCTCGCCCCGGCCTCGTAGCGGCGTTTCAGTTCTGCCTGCAGACGGTCACGCGATTCCCCCGTGACCCGTGTGCCCTTGGTCAGTACGCTCCCGGCGTGCTCGGATTTGCGTGCCATCGGATCCTCCCGTCGGCTCGGCAAGGCCCCGCCTCCCAGGCTAGTTCACGGCGCGGGGCACCGGGAGGAATCGCGCAGGTCCGGGCCGCAGCGGCCGCCCGGCTCCGCACCGGAGATGCGCCCGCACCCGCCGCGCAGGTCGAAGCTCAGGCGAGCTGGATCAGCTCCAGGTACTCCTGCGACCAGTGGTCCTCGGTGCCGTCCGGAAGAAGGATGACGCGCTCCGGATCGAGCGCTTCGGCGGCCCCGGGATCGTGGGTGACGAGCACGACCGCACCGGCGTAGCTGCGCAGCGCGTCGAGCACCTGTTCCCGCGAGACCGGGTCCAGGTTGTTGGTCGGCTCGTCGAGCAGCAACACGTTCGCCGCGGAGGACACGAGCCCGGCCAGCGCCAGGCGGGTCTTCTCGCCACCGGACAGCGTCCCGGCGGGCTGGTCGAGCTGGGGGCCGGTGAACATGAACGCCCCGAGCAGCCCCCGCAGGTCCTGCTCCCCGGCGTCCGGTGCCGCGTGCCGGATGTTCTCCCACACTGTCGCATCGTCGTCGAGGGTGTCGTGCTCCTGGGCGAAGTATCCGATCTTCAGGCCGTGTCCGGGCACCAGCCCGCCCGCGTCCGGGGTCTCGACCCCCGCGAGCAGCCGCAGCAGCGTGGTCTTGCCGGCACCGTTGAGGCCGAGCACGACGACGCGGCTGCCCCGGTCGATCGCCAGGTCCACGCCGGTGAAGATCTCCAGCGAGCCGTACACCTTCGTCAGGCTCTCGGCGGTGAGCGGGGTCTTGCCGCACGGCGCCGGGTCCGGGAACCGGATCTTGGCCACCTTGTCGGCCACCCGCACCTCGTCGAGTTCGGCGAGCAGCTTGTCGGCGCGCTTGGCCATGTTCTGCGCGGCGACGGCCTTGGTGGCCTTCGCGCCGAGCTTGGCCGCCTGTTGACGCAACGCGGACGCCTTCTTCTCGGCGTTGGCACGTTCGCGGCGACGGCGCGCCTCGTCGGTGGCCCGCGCGTCGAGGTACTTCTTCCAGCCCATGTTGTAGATGTCGGCCTCACCGCGCACCGCGTCGAGGAACCACACCTTGTTCACGACGTCGGCGAGCAGGTCCACGTCGTGGCTGATGACGACCAGCCCGCCGTCGTGGTTCTGCAGGAATCCGCGCAACCAGGTGATCGAGTCGGCGTCGAGGTGGTTGGTGGGCTCGTCGAGCAGCAGGGTGGTGGCGGACTTTCCGGAACCGTCGGAGGCGGCGAACAGGATGCGGGCCAGTTCGACGCGGCGGCGCTGGCCGCCCGACAGGGTGCGCAGCGGCTGGCCCAGCACCCGGTCCGGCAGGCCGAGGCTGGTGCAGATGCGGGCCGCCTCGGATTCGGCCTCGTACCCGCCGAGGGCCGAGAAGCGTTCCTCGAGCGACCCGTACTTGCGCACCGCCCGGTCGCGGACGTTCTCGTCGACGGCCTCGGCCATGACGGCCTGCTGCTTCTCCATCGCCCGCAGGATCTCGTCGAGGCCGCGGGCGGAGAGCACGCGGTCCTTGGCGAGCACGTCGAGGTTGCCCTCGCGGGGGTCCTGCGGCAGGTACCCCAGGTCACCGGAGCGGACGACGGCACCCGCGTACGGCTCCCCCTCCCCCGCGAGGATGCGCAGGGTGGTGGTCTTGCCGGCGCCGTTGCGTCCGACCAACCCGATCCGGTCGCCCGGCTGCACCCGCAGCGCCGGTCCCGGCGCCGAGAGCAGCGTCCGCACGCCGGCGCGGACTTCCAGATCGGTGGCGGTGATCACGCGTGGGACTCCTCAGGGATGTTTCGGATCGGTTGCCGATGATGCCGCAGGGGCAGGCGCACGAACCATTCATTTTACCGTCCGCAGCGCCGACTCCCGACGTGAGATGCGCTACGTTCCCCGGCATGACGACTTCCCCCCTATATCCCGCCGGCTCGGACCTGACGGGCCGGACGGCACTGGTGACCGGAGCGAGCCGCGGGATCGGCAAGGCGATCGCCGCGGCGCTGCTCGCCCGCGGCGCGAACGTGGCCCTCACGGCCCGCAAGGCCGAGCCGCTCGCCGAGGCCGCCGGCGAGCTGCGCGCCCTCGGTCACCGCGGACGGGTGCTCGAGCTGCCCGGCAACGCCGGGGACGCCGAGGCCCGCGCCGAGGCGGTGCGGCGCACCGTCACCGAGCTCGGCACCCTGGACATCCTGATCAACAACACCGGCATCAACCCCGTCTTCGGGGCGCTGATGGACGCCGACCTCGACGCCGTCCGCAAGATCTTCGACGTCAACGTCGTCGCCGCGCTGGGATTCGTGCAGCAGGCCTACCGCGCATGGATGGGTGAGCACGGCGGGTCCGTGGTCAACATCGCGAGCGTGGCGGGCCTGCGGTCGACCGGGGTGATCGCCGCGTACGGGGCTTCGAAGGCGGCGCTGATCCGGCTGACCGAGGAGCTGGCCTGGCAGCTCGGCCCGGGCGTGCGCGTCAACGCGGTGGCGCCCGGGGTGGTGAAGACGAAGTTCGCGGCCGCACTCGTCGCCGACGGCGAGGACAGCGCCGCCGCCCGGTACCCCATGCGCCGGCTCGGCACCCCCGCCGACGTCGCCGAACTGGTCGCCTTCCTCGTCTCGGATGCGGCCGGGTGGATCACCGGGGAGACTGTGCGGGTGGACGGTGGACTGCTGGCGACGGGAGCGATGTAGCGGGTGATCGACGCGAAGGTGATCGATGCGGAGGTGATCGTCGTCGGGCTCGGGCCCGCCGGGCGCGCGCTGGCCCACCGCGCCGCCGCGGCCGGTCTCGACGTGCTCGCGGTGGATCCGCGGCCGGACCGGCCGTGGACGGCGACCTACGCGGCGTGGCTCGACGAGTTGCCTCCCTGGCTGCCCGAGTCGGTACTCGCGGCGCGGGTGGCGGAACCGTCGGCGTGGACCGTGCGGCCGCACCGAATTCCGCGCCCCTACGGTGTTTTCGACACATCGGCACTGCAGCGAAGTCTGTCGCTGGACGGCGTGCGGGTCTGCACCGCCCGGGCGGACGTCGTCGCCGCCGACCACGTCGCCCTCGCGGACGGTGCGGCGCTGCGCGCGCGGGCCGTGATCGACGCGCGCGGGGTGCCTGCCCACCGCTCCCGCGCCCAGCAGACCGCCTTCGGCGTGATCGTCGACACCGCGACCGCTGCACCCGCGCTGCAGGGTCGCGACGCCTGGTTCATGGACTGGCGGCGCGACAACCGCACCGACTCGGGGGATGCGCCGTCGTTCCTGTACGCGGTGCCGCTCGGGCAGGACCGGATGCTGCTCGAGGAGACCTGCCTGGTGGGCCGGCCGGCGCTACCCCTCCCCGAGCTGCGGCGGCGACTCGAGGTCCGGCTCGCCGCGCGCGGGGTCGAACTGAGCGGATCGGAGCCCGTCGAGCGGGTGCGGTTCGGGGTGCAGCCGCCGCCGGAATCGACGCGCGGGGTGGCCCGGTTCGGGGCCCGCGGCGGTCTGATGCACCCGGGCACCGGGTACGCGGTGGCGGCCTCGCTGGCGGCGGCCGATCCCGTGGCGCACGCGCTCGCCGGGGGCCGCAAGGCCACGGCGGCGTTGTGGTCGCCCTCGGCGCGGGCGGTCGCGCAGTTGCGCGCCTCGGGGCTGCGGGTGCTGCTGAAACTGCACCCGGAACAGACCCCGGCGTTCTTCGCCGGGTTCTTCACGCTGCCGCCCGAGCGTCAGCGCTCCTACCTGTCCGGTCGCACCGACCTCGGCGGGACGGTGGCGGCGATGACCCGGATGTTCACGACGGGCTCGCCGGCCCTGCGCGGGGCCATGCTGCGCGCCCTGTGGTGACGAGTTCGCCGGGTTCCGCGCGGCGGACGCCGATCTCGATCATGATGGAACCATGCGTTCGATCTGGAAGGGTGCCATCGCGTTCGGACTGGTGAACGTGCCGGTGAAGGTCTACTCCGCCACGGAGAGCCACGACATCCGGTTCCACCAGGTGCATGCGAAGGACGGCGGCCGGATCAAGTACGACCGTGTCTGCACCGAATGCGGCGAGTCGGTGCCCTACGCCGAGATCGACAAGGCCTACGACTCCGACGAGGGCGTCCGGGTCGTGCTCACCGACGAGGACTTCGACAAGCTGCCCGTCGCGGAGAAGCACGAGATCCCGGTGCTGCAGTTCGTCCCGTCGGAGCAGATCGACCCGATCTTCTTCGAGAAGTCCTACTACCTCGAGCCGGACTCGTCGTCGCCGAAGGCGTACACGCTGCTCGCCGAGACGCTCACCCAGACCGATCGCACCGCGCTCGTGCACTTCACGCTGCGCCAACGCACCCGGCTGGCGGCACTGCGCAACCGGGACGGCGTGCTCGTGCTGCAGACCCTGCTGTGGCCGGACGAGGTGCGGTCGGTGTCGTTCCCGGTGCTCGACGACGCGGAGCCGCCGAAGCAGAAGGAAATGGCGATGGCGGAGATGCTCGTCGAGTCGATGGCCGACGATTTCCGGCCGGACGAGTTCACCGACGAGTACCAGGCCGAGCTGCGGTCGCTGATCGACGACATCATCGCCCGGGGCGGCGAGAAGGTGCTGCCGGTGACCCCGGCGGGCGAACCCGCGGCCGAGGACGCCGAGGTGCTGGATCTGGTGGCTGCGCTGCAGCGCAGCGTGGACGCCGCGTCCGGTGAGAAGAAGGGGGAGGGGGCTGCGCCGGCCCGCGGCTCGGCGGCGAAGAAGTCACCCGCCCGCAAGAGCGCCGCGAAGAAGACTCCGGCGAAGAAGACCGCCGCGAAGTCCGGCGGCACGTCGGCCGCGAAGAAGACGGCGGCAACCAAGTCGAGCGCGAAGAAGTCCACCGCCCGCAAGCGGGCCTGAGGCCCCGGCACCGGCCGGGGCCTCAGGCGTCGGACGGTACGCCCTCAGTCCAGTCCGTCGCCGAGACGGCGCAGCAGAGCGGTGAGCTGCTCGACGTCGGCGGGATCCCAGGTGGACAGGCGGCGCCGCCACCGCGCTGTCTGTTCGCGCTGCAGTGCGGTCAACCGTTCCCGGCCGTCGGCGGTGAGCGCGACGAGCCGTGCGCGGGCGTCGTGCGGATCCGGCGTCCGCTCGACCAGCCCGAGCCGGACGGCGGCGTCGATGCGTCGCGTCAACGTCGACTTCTCGATCGCGAGATCGCGGAGCAGCTCCGACATCGCCACCGCGTCCGCGCGGCCGAGCAGCACCAGCAGCGGGTAGCACGCGGGATCCAGCTGGGGGTGGACGGCGCGGGCCCGCACCCCCATCTGGTCCCGGCCGCGGCGCATCAGCGCCATGAACTCGTGTTCGAGTGCGGTGATCGGATCCACGGAGCCGGCGGCTCCCGGATCCGCGGAGCCGGCGGCTCCTGGGTCCACGGAGCCGGCGGCTCCCGGGTCCGCGGAGCCGGCACCTCCCGGATCCGGGGACACCTGGGGGACGTGCCGGGTCACCGGCCGCGTCAGACGGTGAACCCGAGCGCGCGCAACTGCTCGCGACCGTCGTCGGTGATCTTGTCCGGTCCCCACGGCGGCATCCACACCCAGTTGATGCGCAGCTCGTCGCACAGTCCGCTGCGGACGAGGGCGTTGC
Source organism: Rhodococcus sp. DMF-1 (assembly GCF_021441945.1). Lineage (NCBI taxonomy): Bacteria > Bacillati > Actinomycetota > Actinomycetes > Mycobacteriales > Nocardiaceae > Rhodococcus > Rhodococcus sp. DMF-1. Next base: position 1,587,453 of record NZ_CP090442.1, on the reverse strand, counting down.
GGGACTGGTCCTCGATGACGTCGGTGAGCGGGCAGGCCGCCGACGTGAGCGTCATGTCGATGGTGACGGCGTCGTCGTCCTCGGAGATGCCGTAGACCAGGCCCAGGTCGACGACGTTGATCCCGAGTTCGGGGTCGACGACGTCGCGCATCGCCTCCTCGAGCTCGTCGTACCGCTCGGGATCGAGGGCGGGGGACGCGTCCGGGGCGGCGGGGGCGGTCTCGTCCGCCGGGGTCACGGGTTCGGTCATCAGTTCTGTCCTCCACTGGCTACGGGTGCGGTCCGGTGAGTGCTGTCGGTGCCGTCGGTGATCTGCACGACGGCGTCCTTGAACGCCATCCAGCCCAGCAGCGCGCACTTCACGCGCGCCGGATACTTCGAGACCCCGGCGAAGGCGATGCCGTCGCCGAGCACGTCCTCGTCACCCTCGACGGTTCCCCGGCTGCCGACCATCTCCGCGAACGCGTCGACGGTGGCCAGGGCGCGGTCCAGCGGGAGCCCGATCACCTGGTCGGTGAGCACCGAGGTCGACGCCTGGCTGATCGAGCAGCCCTGCCCGTCGTAGGAGACGTCCGCGACGGTGCCGTCGCCGGCGAGCTGCACCCGCAACGTCACCTCGTCGCCGCACGTGGGGTTGACGTGGTGCACCTGCGCTCCGTAGGGCTCGCGCAGGCCCCGGTGGTGCGGGTGCTTGTAGTGGTCCAGGATGACCTCCTGGTACATCTGTTCCATCCTCATCAGCGTGCTCCGAAGAAGTCCTGGGCCCGGCGGATCGCCGCACCGAGCGCGGCCACCTCGTCGAGCGTGTTGTACACGGCGAAGGAGGCCCGGGCGGTCGCCGCGATCCCGAATCGGCGGTGCAGCGGCCACGCGCAGTGGTGACCGACGCGGATCTCGACGCCCTCGTCGTCGAGGATCTGTCCGAGGTCGTGCGCGTGGATCCCGTCGACGACGAACGACACGGCCCCGCCGCGCTGCTCGGCCGTGGTGGGGCCGACGATCCGCACGCCGTCGATGCCCGCGAGTTCGGCCAGGGCCGCCGCGGTGAGCTCGTGCTCGTGCGCGGCGACGGCGTCCATGCCGATCTGCTGCAGGTACCGCACCGCGGCGCCGAGTCCGACGGCCTGCGACGACATCGGCGAGCCCGCCTCGAAGCGCTGCGGTGGCGGCGCGAACGTCGAGGCCTCCATGGTGACGGTCTCGATCATCGAGCCGCCGGTGATGAACGGTGGCACGTCGGCGAGCAGCTCGCGGCGTCCGTAGAGGACGCCGACGCCGGACGGGCCGAACATCTTGTGGCCCGAGAAGGCCGCGAAGTCGACCCCGAGCGCGTGGAAGTCCACGCCCATGTGCGGCACCGACTGGCAGGCGTCGAGCACGACGACCGCGCCGACGGCCTTCGCGCGCCGCACCAGCTCCTCGACCGGCGCCACGGCCCCGGTGACGTTGGACTGGTGGGTGAAGGCGACGACCTTGACCCGGTCGGTGAGCTCGAGGGAATCGAGATCGATGCGGCCGTCGTCGGTCACCCCGTACCAGCGCAGCGTGGCGCCGGTGCGGCGGGCGAGTTCCTGCCACGGCACCAGGTTGGCGTGGTGTTCGAGCTCGGTGACGACGATCTCGTCGCCGGGCCCGACCCGCCGGGGGAACCGGGCGTCGGCGAAGGCGTAGGCGACGAGATTGAGCGACTCGGTGGCGTTCTTGGTGAACACCAGCTCGTCCGCGTCCGCGCCGACGAAGTCGGCGATCACGGCGCGGGCACCCTCGTAGGCGTCGGTGGCTTCCTCGGACAGCTCGTGCGCTCCCCGGTGCACGGCCGCGTTGCAGGTGGTCAGGAACGCCCGTTCGGCGTCGAGGACCTGCGTCGGGCGCTGCGAGGTGGCCCCGGAGTCGAGGTAGACCAGGGGTTTCCCGTCGCGCACCGTGCGCCCGAGGATCGGGAAGTCGGCCCGGATCCGGGCGACGTCCACCGTGGGCACCTGCACCGTCATCGGCTCACCGTTCCTTACTTGTCGGCACCCGCGGCCGCGGCGGCCTGGGTGAAGCGCACGTAACCGTTCGTCTCGAGTTCGTCGGCGAGCTCCGGGCCGCCGGACTCGACGACGCGGCCACCGACGAACACGTGCACGAACTGCGGCTTGATGTAGCGCAGGATGCGGGTGTAGTGGGTGATCAGCAGTACGCCGCCGTGCTCGCGTTCCTGGTAGCGGTTGACGCCCTCGGAGACCACGCGCAGGGCGTCGACGTCGAGGCCGGAGTCGGTCTCGTCGAGGATGGCGATCTTCGGCGCGAGCAGGCCCAGCTGGAGGATCTCGTGGCGCTTCTTCTCGCCGCCGGAGAAGCCCTCGTTGACGGACCGGTCGCCGAACGCCGGGTCGATGTCGAGTTCGGTCATCGCCGACTTGACCTCCTTGACCCAGTGGCGCAGCTTCGGGGCCTCACCGCGGACCGCGGTCGCGGCGGTGCGCAGGAAGTTCGACATGGACACGCCCGGGACCTCGACGGGGTACTGCATGGCCAGGAACAGGCCGGCGCGGGCCCGCTCGTCCACGCTCATCGCGAGCACGTCCTCGCCGTTGAGAGTGATCGACCCGGAGGTCACCTCGTACTTGGGGTGGCCGGCGATGGCGTACGACAGGGTGGACTTGCCCGAGCCGTTGGGGCCCATGATGGCGTGGGTCTCCCCGGACCGGACGGTGAGGTTCACGCCCTTGAGGATGTCGATCGGCTCGGCGTTGTCGTCGGTCTGGGCGACGCGGACGTGCAGGTCCTTGATCTCGAGGACGTTCTGCTCGGTGGACATGTCGGTAACGGTTCCTTCGCGAATATGGGAGAACGGGTGGGGGTCAGGCGCCGACGGCGGCGAGTTCGGCCTCGATGGCGGCCTCGAGCCGCTCCCGGACGGCGGGCACGGTGATCTTCTCGACGAGTTCGTGGAAGAACCCCCGGACCACCAGCCGGCGGGCCTGCTCCTCGGAGATGCCGCGGGCACGCAGGTAGAACAGCTGCTCGTCGTCGAACCGGCCGGTGGCGCTGGCGTGGCCGGCACCGACGATCTCGCCGGTCTCGATCTCGAGGTTGGGCACCGAGTCGGCGCGAGCCCCGTCGGTGAGCACCAGGTTGCGGTTGAGCTCGAAGGTGTCGGTGCCCTCGGCCTCGGCGCGGATGAGCACGTCCCCGATCCACACCGTGTGCGCGTCCGGCTTGCCGGAGCCGGGATCGCCCTGCAGCGCCCCCTTGTACACGACGTTGGACTTGCAGTGCGGCTGCGCGTGGTCGACGAGCAGGCGCTGCTCGAGGTGCTGGCCGGCGTCGGCGAAGTACAGGCCGAGCATCTCGGCGTCGCCGCCGGGTGCGTCGTACCGGACCGTCGGGGACACGCGCACGAGGTCACCGCCGAGCCCGACGGTGAAGTGCCGCAGCACGGCGTCGCGGCCGAGGCGGGCATGGTGGGCCGCCACGTGCACCGCGTCGTCGGCCCAGTCCTGGACGGCGACGATGTTCAGGCGCGAGCTGTCGCCGAGGACGAACTCGACGTTCTCGGCGTAGGTGCCGGAACCGCGCTGGTCGAGGACCACGGTGACCGACGCGAACGGCTCGAGCCGCAGTTGCAGGTGCCCGAACGCGACCTTGCCCTCGCCGGGGCCGGTGACGGTGATCGTGACGGGCTCGGGAACCTCGACCTCGCGGCCGACCGTGACGACGGTGGCGGTGGTGAAGCCCGAGTAGGCCTGGGCGGCGACGCGGTCGGCGGGCACGCCGCCCTCGCCGAGGCGGGTGTCGTCGCGGCCGACGGTCTCGACCTGCACGCCGTCCACGGGGGTGACCTCCACGGTGGCGGTGCCGTCGGCGACCGCGGTGCCGTCGTGCAGGCCCCGCAGGCGGCGCAGCGGGGTGAATCGCCACGCCTCGTCGCGGCCGGAGGGGATCTCGAAGGCGTCCACGTCGAACGACGTGAACACCTCCCCCTTGTTCACGGCCGGCCCGGCGGCCTTCTCCGAGCGCGCGGCTCCCTGCACCCCGGTGGCGACGACCGGCGAGCCGGTGGCGGGGGTGTTCTTCGCTTCCGCAGTCATTTAGCCGACTGCCCCTTCCATCTGCAGTTCGATCAGGCGGTTGAGCTCGAGCGCGTACTCCATCGGCAGCTCCTTGGCGATGGGCTCGACGAAGCCACGCACCACCATCGCCATCGCCTCGTCCTCGGTCAGGCCGCGGCTCATCAGGTAGAACAGCTGATCGTCGGAGACCTTGGAGACGGTCGCCTCGTGCCCCATCGTCACGTCGTCCTCACGGATGTCGACGTACGGGTAGGTGTCCGAGCGGGAGATCTGATCGACGAGCAGCGCATCGCACTTGACGGTCGACTTCGACCCGTGCGCGCCCTTGTTGACCTGCACCAGGCCGCGGTAGGAGGCGCGTCCACCGCCGCGGGCCACGGACTTCGACACGATGGTCGAGGAGGTGTGCGGCGCCAGGTGCAGCATCTTCGCGCCGGTGTCCTGGTGCTGGCCCTCGCCGGCGAACGCCACGGAGAGCACCTCGCCGCGCGCGTGCTCGCCCATCATCCACACGGCCGGGTACTTCATGGTGACCTTGGAGCCGATGTTGCCGTCGATCCACTCCATCGAGCCACCGGCCTCGACCTTGGTGCGCTTGGTGACGAGGTTGTAGACGTTGTTCGACCAGTTCTGGATCGTCGTGTAGCGGCAGTGCCCGCCCTTCTTGACGATGATCTCCACCACCGCCGAGTGCAGCGAGTCCGACTTGTAGATCGGGGCGGTGCAGCCCTCGACGTAGTGCACGGAGGCGCCCTCGTCGACGATGATCAGGGTCCGCTCGAACTGGCCCATGTTCTCGGTGTTGATCCGGAAGTAGGCCTGCAGCGGGATGTCGACGTGCACGCCGGGCGGGACGTAGATGAACGAGCCGCCCGACCACACGGCGGTGTTCAGCGCGGAGAACTTGTTGTCGCCGGCCGGGATGACCGACCCGAAGTACTCCTTGAAGATCTCGGGGTGCTCGCGCAGGCCGGTGTCGGTGTCGAGGAAGATCACGCCCTGGGACTCGAGGTCCTCACGGATCTGGTGGTAGACCACCTCGGACTCGTACTGGGCGGCGACCCCGGCGACGAGGCGCTGCTTCTCGGCCTCGGGGATGCCGAGCTTGTCGTAGGTGTTCTTGATGTCCTCCGGCAGTTCTTCCCAGCTCGTGGCCTGCTTCTCGGTGGAGCGCACGAAGTACTTGATGTTGTCGAAGTCGATGCCCTCGAGGTTCGAACCCCACCCCGGCATCGGCTTCTTCTCGAAGGTGCGCAGCGCCTTGAGGCGGATGTCGAGCATCCACTCGGGCTCGTTCTTCTTCGCGGAGATGTCGCGCACGACCGCCTCGGACAGCCCTCGCTGGGCCGTGGCGCCGGCCGCGTCGGGATCCGACCAGCCGTAGCCGTAGTGACCGAGGGACGCGATGGTCTCCTCCTGTGTCAGCGGCGCGCCGGCCGACGCCTGATCCGATGTGACGGTCATGTGAGCTCCTTCCGGAGTCTTGTTCGGTGCCGGCGAGGGCTGGTCGCCGGCGGACAACGTCGTGCTTCTGTCGGGGATGTGCGGGTCCTGCTCAGGTCTTCCGGGCGTCCGACGGCGGCACCGGCACGTGGGTGGTGCAGAAGCTGTCGCCGTTGGCGATGGTCGCCAGCCGCTGGACGTGGGTGCCGAGAATCCGGGTGAACGCCTCGAGCTCGGCCTCGCAGAGCTCGGGGAACTGCTCGGCGACGTGCGAGACCGGGCAGTGGTGCTGGCAGATCTGCACGCCGGTGCCGACCCGCCGGGTCGAGGCCGCGAACCCCGCATCGGTGAACGCCGCCGCGATGTCCTCGGCGGTGTCCTCGATCTCGGCGCCGCTCCCGGACTCGACCGGGGTGACCCCGCCGAGCAGGGACTGCACGCGACGCCGGGCGAAGTCCTCGACCGCCGCCTCGCCGCCGACCTCCCGCAGGTGCCGCATCGCGGCGCTGGCCAGGTCGTCGTAGGAATGCCCCAGCCGTGCCCGGCCCACCGCGGTGAGCTGGAAGCGGCGCGCCGGCCGTCCCCGCCCCCGGCCCTCCCGCCGAGGTGGCGGAGCCGCCTGGGCCTCGCCGGTGTCGATGAGGGCGTCGAGGTGGCGGCGCACCCCGGCCGCGCTCAGTCCGAGACGGGCGCCGATCTCGGTGGCCGTGATCGGTCCCTCCTCGAGCAGCAGCTGCACCACCGCCGCCCGGGTCTGCCCCTCGTGGGCGCCCGGCACCTGGGCGACCGGCAACCCGGCAGGCGGATGACCTGCGCGTTCCCCGTGCACCCCGGTATCGGACGTCGTTTTCACAACACCAGTGTGACGGAATTGCCCCGGCCGGTCTACAAAGGGTGCCCTACCTTACAGGCGGCAAAGTCCCGGTTTCCGTCCCCGCTACGCTGCTCGCGTGCCGTCCACCGTGGAACCCGACCCGACCGGGCCGGCGCCGAGCCGCTGCGCCGCGGCCCTCGGGGCCCGCGCCGCCGAACTCGGCCGGCGCGCCCTCGGACTCGACGGGCGCGGCGGCGGCCCCGCCGTGGCCACGATCCTGCACGGCGACGAACTCGAGGGGCGTGGTCTCGACGCCACCGAGACCACCCAGCTGCACCGCATCCGGCTGTTCGGCGCGACGGGCACCGTGCTCATGGCGGTCGGCGCGCTCGGCGCGGGAGCGCAGCCGGTGCTGCAGAACCCCGTCCAGGGCCTGCGGGTGCTCGGGCTGCCCGCGCGCATGCCCAGCGCCGCGCTGACGCTGACCATGACGGGCACCGTGCTGGTGGTGCTGGCCTGGCTGCTGCTCGGTCGCTTCGCCGTCGGCCGCCGCGACCCGGACGGGGTGCCCCGACGCCTGAGCCGGTCCCAGCTCGACCGCACCCTGCTGCTGTGGATCCTGCCGTTGACGGTGGCGCCCCCGATGTTCAGCAAGGACGTCTACTCGTATCTGGCGCAGAGCGAGATCGCCGCCCGCGGCCTCGACCCCTACGGGATCGGCCCCGCCGGCGCCCTGGGGGTCGACCACGTCCTGACCCGCACCGTGCCCAACATCTGGCGCGACACGCCGGCGCCGTACGGGCCGGCGATCCTGTGGCTCGGGCAGCGGATCACCGACCTGACGGGCGAGAACATCGTCGCCGGGGTGTTCCTGCACCGCGTGACCGCGCTCGCCGGGGTCGCGCTGATCGTGTGGGCGCTGCCGCGGCTCGCGCGCCGCTGCGGTGTCGCCGCCGTCAGCGCCCTGTGGCTCGGTGCGGCCAATCCCCTGCTGCTGTTCCACCTCGTCGCCGGCATCCACAACGAGGCCCTGATGCTCGGTCTCATGCTGGCCGGTCTCGAGCTGGCGCTGCGCGGCATCCACACCGCCGATCCGGCGGCGCCGCTGCGCGGCCGGGCGCTGGGCTGGCTGCTGGCGGGCTCCGCGGTGATCGCGCTGTCGGCGATGGTCAAGGTGCCGTCGCTGCTCGCCCTCGGCTTCGTCGGGATGGCGCTCGCGCACCGCTGGGGCGGCACCGTGCGCGCGGTGGTCTCCGCCGCCGCGTTGCTCGCCGTGGTCGCCGTCGTCGTCGTGGGCGCGGTCAGCTGGGGCAGCGGGCTCGGGTTCGGCTGGACGCAGACCCTCGGGACCGCGACGGAGGTGCGCAGCTGGATGTCCATCCCGACGCTGCTCGGCCTGGGCACCGGCCTGGCCGGGGTGTTGCTCGGTCTCGGTGATCACACGACCGCGATCCTGTCGCTCACCCGGCCCGTCGCCGCGCTGATCGCGGCGCTGGTGACGGTGCGGATGATGCTGGCGGTGCTCACCGGCCGGCTGCATCCGGTGGGCGCGCTCGGGGTGTCCCTCGGCGCGATCGTGCTGCTGTTCCCGGTGGTGCAGCCCTGGTACCTGCTGTGGGCGGTGATCCCGCTGGCCGCGTGGGCCACCCGGCCGATCTTCCGGCTCCCCACCGTGGCGTTCTCGTCGCTGGTGAGCGTGATCCTGATGCCCAACGGCGGCGAGTACCAGCCGTTCATCATCGTGCAGGCGGCCATCGCGACGGTCGTCGTGGTGGGGCTCGCGATCTTCGCCACCCGCAACCGGCTGCCCTGGCGCGACGAGGACGACGCACCACCGCGTCCCGCCGATTCGCCCGGCGCCTACGCTGGAACCTCGTGACCTCGAGATCCCCCGTCGCTGCGCCGCCCGCCGTCCGCCTCGAGGGCGTCGTCAAGCGGTTCGGCGACCTCACCGCCGTCGACGGGCTCGACCTGACCGTCGACCGCGCCCAGGTGCTCGCGCTGCTCGGCCCCAACGGTGCCGGCAAGACCACCACCGTGGAGATGTGCGAGGGCTTCGTCACCCCCGACTCCGGGACCGTGCGGGTCCTCGGGCTCGACCCGATCGCCGACTCCGAGGCCCTGCGCCCGCGGATCGGGGTCATGCTGCAGGGCGGCGGCGCCTATCCGGGGTCCAAGGCCGGGGAGATGCTCGATCTGGTGGCCGCCTACTCCGCGGATCCGCTCGATCCGGCCTGGCTGCTGCGCAGCCTCGGGCTCGAGGAGGCACGGCGCACCCCCTATCGGCGGCTGTCCGGCGGGCAGCAGCAGCGGCTCGCGCTGGCCTGCGCCCTCGTCGGCCGGCCCGAACTCGTCTTCCTCGACGAACCGACCGCCGGTCTGGACGCGCAGGCGCGGCTGCTGGTGTGGGAACTGATCGACGCCCTGCGGCGCGACGGCGTCGCGGTGCTGCTCACCACGCACCTGATGGACGAGGCGGAGGAACTCGCCGACGAGGTCGTCATCATCGATCACGGCCGGATCGTGGCCGCCGGCACCCCCGCCGAGGTCGCCAGCACCGGCGCGGAGGGCCAGTTGTGGCTCACCGCCGCCCCGGGGCTGGATCTCGCTCCCCTGCGTGCCGCGGTGACGGACGCGTTCCGGGTGCGCGAGGCCGGTCCCGGCCGGTATCTCGTCGAGGGCCCCATCGATCCGCAGGTCGTCGCGGCGGCCGCCGCGTGGTGCGCCGACCAGGGTGTCCTGGCCCGCGAGATCCGGGTGGACCAGCGCAGCCTCGAGGACGTGTTCCTGGACCTGACCGGACGGGAGATCCGCGGATGAGCACCTCGCACGAGCGCCTGGCGGCGAACCGGTTCGCGCCCGGCACCTTCGCTCCCGCGCCCCGCCCGAACGGCCCGGCGGCGATGCTCGCCGCGCAGACCCGCATGGAGCTGGTGCTCCTGCTGCGCAACGGCGAGCAGCTGCTGCTGACGATGTTCATCCCGATCACCCTGCTGATCGGGCTCACCCTGCTCCCGATCGGCGATCTGGGCGAGGCCCGCGTCGAGCGCGTGCTGCCGGCGGTGATGATGGTCGCGGTGATGTCGACGGCGTTCACCGGGCAGGCCATCGCGGTCGGATTCGACCGCAGATACGGTGCATTGAAAAGACTCGGCGCCACCGCCCTGCCGAAATGGGGCATCATCGCAGGCAAGAGCGGTGCGGTGGCCCTCGTCGTCGCACTGCAGTCGATTCTGCTGGGCGGCATCGGTCTCGCCCTCGGCTGGCGCCCGGACCCGGTCGGGCTGCTGCTCGGCGCCGCCGTCATCGCCCTGGGCACCGTGACGTTCGCCACCCTGGGTCTGCTGCTCGGCGGCACCCTGCGCGCCGAGATCGTGCTGGCGCTGGCCAACATCATCTGGTTCGTGCTGCTCGGGATCGGCAGCGTCGTCCTCGCCGGCGGCGGTCTGCCCGATGCGGTGGTGCATCTGGCGCGCCTGGTCCCGTCCGGGGCGCTCGCCCTCGCCCTCGACGCGGCGCTGCGCGGCAGCGTCGACTGGCTGGCCGTGGCGATCCTCGGCGCGTGGGCGGCCGCCGGCGGGGTCCTGGCGAGCAGACTGTTCCGGTTCGTCTGACCGGCACCCCACTACAGGCTGTAGTGGACCGGCCCGTACCATCGTCGATGTGCTGTATCGCGGCTTCCTGCGCCTTGTCGACCGTCTGCCCCTGCCGTCCCTGCGGACCCAGCGGCTGCTCGCGCTGATCGCGATCCTGACCCAGGGCGGCATCGCCGTGACCGGGTCGATCGTCCGCGTGACCGCGTCCGGCCTGGGGTGCCCCACCTGGCCCCAGTGCTTCCCGGGCAGCTTCGTGCCCGTCGGTGTCTCCGAGGAGGTCGCCACCCTGCACCAGGTCGTCGAGTTCGGCAACCGGCTGCTGACGTTCGTCGTCGTCGCGTCCGCCGCGGCGGTCGTGCTGGCCGTGACCCGGGCCCGGCGCCGCCGCGAGGTTCTCGTCTACGCGTGGCTGATGCCCGCCGGCACCGTCCTGCAGGCCGTCATCGGTGGCATCACCGTGCTCGCCGGCCTGGCCTGGTGGACCGTCGCGGTGCACCTGCTGGCGTCGATGCTGATGGTGTGGCTGGCGGTGCTGCTGCATGCGAAGGTCGGCGAGCCCGACGACGGGGCGGTCGTGGAGACGATCCCGCGCCCGCTCCGGACCCTGACCGCGCTGTCCGCCGTACTGCTCGCCGGGGTGCTCGTCGCGGGCACGATGGTCACCGGCGCCGGCCCGCACGCCGGCGACAAGAGCGCCGATCGGCCGGTGCCGCGCCTCGAGATCGACATCGAGTCCCTGGTGCACCTGCACGCCGAACTGCTCGTCGGATACCTCGGCTTGCTCGTCGGCCTCGCCTTCGCGCTGTACGCCGTGGCCGCGCCGCAGGCGGTGAAGACGCGCCTGCACGTGCTGCTCGCCCTCGTCGTCGCCCAGGCCCTCGTCGGGGTCGTGCAGTACTTCACCGACGTGCCCGCCGCCCTCGTCGCCGTGCACGTCGCCGGCGCCGGGCTGTGCACGGCCGCGACGGCAGCGGTGTGGGCGGCGGGACGGGTCCGCACCACCGAACCGGCCCGCGAACCGGTCGCCGTCTGACCCCCGGGCGCACGCGCGCCGGAGAAACGGTTCCGGGGGCCACCCAGGACGGGTGACCCCCGGAGCCGTTCGAGGATCGGTCAGCGTTCGTTGCGGGCCCGCGGGAACCGGGTCTGACGGGCCACCCAGCCGGCCATCTTCTTCCAGTGGCCCTGCTGCGGCGTCGCGATGCTGGTCACTTCGCGATCCCACTCCGAGACCGTGACGCCGGGCAGCGCCTCGACCACCGCGTGCGCCGTGGCGAGATCGCGCACCACCCGGTCGCCGAGCACCCCGTCCTCGGCGACGACGGTGATGCGCACCGCGCCCCGCGCGACCGGCTGCAGCACCGCCTTGGCGGAGCCACCGTGCGCGGCGACGAAGCTGCGGAGGGATTTCACGATGTCGGCCGGTGCGGCCACGACCTGAGTATCGGCGCTCATGCCTGCAGAATACTGTGAACGTATGCGTGCAATCGAAGTGGCACGGTTCGGCGGCCCCGAGGTGCTCACCCCCGTCGAGCTCCCCGCTCCCGAGCCGGGGCCGGGCGAGCTGCTGGTCCGGACCGACGCCGTGGGCGTCAACTACATCGACACCTACTTCCGCACCGGGCTCTACCCCCGGGAGTTGCCGTACATTCCCGGATCCGAGGGCACCGGACGGGTCGTCGCGGTCGGTGAGGGCGTGGGCGGCGTCGCGGTCGGCGATCGGGTGAGCTGGGCAGCGGCCGACGGTTCCTACGCCGAACAGGTGCTCGTGCCGGCGGCGGTGGCGGTGCCCGTGCCCGACGCGGTTCCCGCCGAGCAGGCGGCGTCGGCGCTGCTCCAGGGCATGACCGCGCACTACCTGCTCAATTCGACGTATCCGGCGCAGCCCGGCGAGACCGTGCTCGTGCACGCGGGCGCCGGTGGGGTGGGCCTGCTGCTCACCCAGCTCGCCGCCGCGAAGGACGTGCGGGTGATCACGACCGTCTCCTCCGACGAGAAGGAAACCCTCTCGCGCGGCGCGGGCGCCGCCGAGGTGCTGCGCTACACCGACGACCTCGCCGAGCAGGTCCGGGATCTCACCGGCGGGGAGGGCGTCGCGGCGGTCTACGACGGCGTCGGCGCGGCCACGTTCGAGTCGTCGCTCGCCTCGCTGCGCATCCGCGGCACGTTGGCGCTGTTCGGCGCGGCCAGCGGTCCGGTGCCGCCGTTCGATCTGCAGCGGCTCAACCCCGCCGGCTCGCTGTACGTCACCCGGCCGACCCTCGCGCACCACGTGCGCACCCGCGAGGAGCTGATGTGGCGGGCGGGCGAGGTGTTCGCCGCCGTCGCGGACGGGACCCTCACCGTCCGGGTCGGCGCGCGGTACCCGCTGGCACAGGCGGAGCAGGCACACCGCGACCTCGAGGCCCGTCGCACGACCGGCTCGATCGTGCTGCTCCCCTGAGGTTCGCTCCGGGCGGAAGTACCGCTTCCGTCGCTCTCCGGCAGCGGACGGTACATTCGCCCGGTCCCGGAGCCGCGCGGAAGGCGGATCAGAAGAACGAGGCGATGGTGCGCAGGTCGAGCACCGAGTCCACGGCCAGGCCCAGGCACACCAGGGCGAGGTAGTTGTTCGACTGCAGGAACAGCTTGAGGGGCTTGACCGCCGCCCCGCCCCGGACGCTGCGGTACAGCTGATGCGCGACGAGCAGGAACCAGGCGCCGGCGGCGACGGTCACCGCCGCGTACACCAGGCCGGCGGCCGGCACGAGCACCAGCGTCGCCAGGACGGTCGCCCAGGTGTAGAGCAGGATCTGCTTGGTGACGTGCTGCTCGCTCGCGATCACGGGCAGCATGGGCACGCCGGCGGCCTTGTAGTCCTCCTTGTACCGCATCGCCAGCGCCCAGGTGTGCGGCGGTGTCCAGAAGAAGATCACCAGGAACAGCACGATCGGTTCCCAGCTCAGCGAGCCGGTGACCGCGGCCCAGCCGACCATCACGGGCATGCACCCGGCGGCCCCGCCCCACACCACGTTCTGCCAGGTCCTGCGCTTGAGGACCATCGTGTACACCAGGACGTAGAAGGCGATCGTGGCGACCACGAGCAGGCCGGCGAGCAGATTCGCCCGCCACCACAACCACAGGAACGACACGACGCCGAGCACCGCGCCGAACACGAACGCGTGCCGGGTCGGGACGGCCTGCCGGGCCAGCGGCCGCAGCGCCGTCCGCTTCATGACCTTGTCGATGTCGGCGTCGACGACGCAGTTGAGGGCATTCGCGCTCGCCGCACCCATCCACCCGCCGAACAGGGTGCTCGCGATGAGCACCAGGTCCACCTCGCCGCGGTCGGCGAAGAGCATCGCCGGGATCGTCGCCACCAGCAGCAACTCGATCACGCGCGGCTTGGTCAGCGCGATATAGGCGAGCACCGTGCCCGAAACGCGTCCCCACATCGTGTCGGGGCGAGGCGGTCCAGGTGCCTCGGGGGCGCCGAAGCCGTGACCTCCCGGCCGTTGCCCTGCCCGCACCCTGTCTCCTTGCACCACGCGATTACGCACCTTCGCTCGCCGTCGCTCTACTACGAACGATGGTAGACGTCGCGCAGGCCCGGACCGAATCGACCCGCAAAGCGCAGCACATTACTCTGGAGGGGCGCTCGAGGCTCTCGCGCCCGCACGCTCCCCGTATACCCATGTCAGGAGACTTCTGCTCGTGTCGATCACAGACGAGATCCGCTCCCTCACCCAGGCAGTGCACCCCGCCGACTGGACCGACCTCGACACCAAGGCCGTCGACACCGCCCGCGTGCTCGCCGCCGACGCGGTCCAGAAGGTGGGCAACGGGCACCCCGGCACGGCGATGAGCCTTGCCCCCGTGGCCTACACGCTGTTCCAGAAAGTGATGCGGCACGACCCGACCGACCCGCACTGGGTGGGACGGGACCGGTTCGTGCTCTCGTGCGGACACTCGAGCCTGACGCTGTACATCCAGCTGTACCTGTCGGGGTACGGGCTCGAACTCGCCGACCTCGAGGCGCTGCGCACGTGGGGTTCGAAGACGCCGGGCCACCCCGAGTTCGGGCACACCGCGGGGGTGGAGATGACCACCGGCCCGCTCGGGCAGGGCCTGGCCTCCGCCGTGGGCATGGCGATGGCGGCGCGCCGGGAGCGCGGCCTGTTCGATCCGGACACCGCGACCGGCGCGAGCCCGTTCGACCACCACATCTACGTCCTCGCCTCCGACGGCGACATCGAAGAAGGCGTGACGTCGGAGGCCTCGTCCCTCGCGGGCGTGCAGCAGCTCGGCAACCTGATCGTCTTCTACGACGACAACAAGATCTCCATCGAGCACGACACGGCGATCGCCCTCGGTGAGGACGTCGCCAAGCGCTACGAGGCCTACGGCTGGCATGTGCAGACCGTCGAGGGCGGCGAGAACGTCACCGCGATCCTCGACGCCGTCGAGGCCGCCAAGGCCGTCACCGACAAGCCGTCGCTCGTCGTGCTGCGCACGATCATCGGCTACCCGGCGCCGACCAAGATGAACACCGGCGACGTGCACGGCGCCGCCCTCGGCGCCGAGGAGGTCGCCGCCGTCAAGACCGCCCTCGGGTTCGACCCCGAGCAGCACTTCGACGTCGACCCCGCCGTGATCGAGCACACCCGCGGCGTCGTCGAGCGCGGCGCGGCGGCCCGCACCGCATGGCAGGCCGAGTTCGACGCGTGGGCCGGCCGCGAGCCGCAGCGCAAGGAACTGTTCGACCGGTTGCAGGCCGGGGAGTTCCCCGCCGGCTGGACCGAGGTGCTGCCCACCTACGAGCCGGCCGCCAAGGGTCCGGCCACCCGCAAGGCGTCCGGCAGCGCCCTCGCCGCGCTCGGCCCGGTGCTGCCCGAGCTGTGGGGCGGTTCGGCCGACCTGGCGGGCTCGAACAACACCACGATCCCCGGCTCGGACTCGTTCGGCCCGGTGTCGATCTCCACGAAGGACTGGAACGCCCAGCCCTACGGGCGGACGCTGCACTTCGGTGTGCGCGAGCACGCGATGGGTTCGATCCTCAACGGCATCGCCCTGCACGGCCCGACCCGCCCCTACGGCGGCACCTTCCTGGTGTTCAGCGACTACATGCGTCCCGCCGTGCGGCTCGCCGCGCTCATGCAGACCCCGGCGATCTACGTGTGGACCCACGATTCGATCGGTCTCGGCGAGGACGGCCCGACCCATCAGCCGGTCGAGCACCTCACCGCGCTGCGCGCGATCCCGAATCTGGCCGTGATCCGTCCCGGCGACGCGAACGAGACCTCGTTCGCGTGGGCCGCGGCGCTGGAGAACAAGACCGGCCCGACCGCCCTGGCCCTGACCCGCCAGGATGTGCCGGTGCTCGCGGGCACCCGGGAGAAGGCCGCCGAGGGCCTGCCCCGCGGCGCGTACGTGCTCGCCGAGGCGTCCACCGGCACGCCCGAGGTGATCCTGCTCGGCACCGGCTCCGAGCTGCAGCTCGCCGTCGCCGCCCGCGAGGTACTCGAGGCCGACGGTGTGCCCACCCGCGTGGTCTCCGTGCCGGTCCTCGACTGGTTCCTCCAGCAGGACCAGGCGTACCGCGACGAGGTGCTCCCGCCGGCGGTGCGTGCGCGTGTCTCCGTCGAGGCCGGACTGGCGATGCCGTGGCACCGCCTGCTCGGCGACGCCGGCGAGGCCGTCTCGCTCGAGCACTTCGGCGCCTCCGCCGACCACAAGACCCTGTTCCGCGAGTTCGGCATCACCGCCGAGGCCGTCGTCGACGCCGCCCGCCGCTCGCTGACCCGAGTGAAGGGATGATCCCGATGACCCAGCAGGTAACCCAGAACGCGAATCTCGTCCAGCTCTCGGCCGCCGGGGTGTCCGTGTGGCTCGACGACCTGTCCCGGGACCGCATCGAGACCGGCAACCTCGCCGAGCTGATCGCCACCCGCAGCGTCGTGGGTGTGACCACCAACCCGTCGATCTTCCAGGCGGCGCTCAGCAAGGGCCACGTCTACGACGCCCAGGTCCGGGAGCTCGCGCTGGCCGGCGCCGATGTGGACACCACCATCCGCACCGTCACCACCGACGACGTGCGCTCCGCGTGCGACGTCCTGGCCCCGGTGTTCGAGGCCAGCGACGGTGTCGACGGCCGGGTCTCCATCGAGGTCGACCCGCGGCTGGCGCACTCCACCGACGCGACCGTGCAGCAGGCGATCGAGCTGTGGCGCATCGTGGACCGGCCCAATCTGCTCATCAAGATCCCCGCGACGGTGGCCGGCCTGCCGGCCATCGCCCGCGTGATCGGCGAGGGCATCAGCGTGAACGTGACGCTGATCTTCTCGGTCGAGCGCTACGAACGGGTCATCGAGGCCTATCTGGACGGTCTGACCGCCGCCAAGTCGGCCGGGCACGAGCTGTCGACGATCCACTCGGTGGCCTCGTTCTTCGTCTCCCGCGTCGACACCGAGATCGACGCGCGGCTCGACGCGATCGGCACCCCCGAGGCGCTGGCGCTGCGCGGCAAGGCCGGCGTCGCCAACGCCCGCCTGGCGTACGCGGCGTACCGCCGGGCGTTCGAGTCCGGGGCCCGGTTCGAGCAGCTCGCCGCGGCCGGTGCGCGTCCGCAGCGCGCCCTGTGGGCGTCGACCGGGGTGAAGAACCCCGACTACTCGGACACCCTGTACGTCACCGAACTGGTCGCCCCGAACACGGTCAACACGATGCCGGAGAAGACCCTCGAGGCCGTCGCCGACCACGGCGAGGTCACCGGCGACACGGTCACCGGTACCGAGAAGGCGGCCGAGAACGTGTTCTCCGCGCTGTCGACGATCGGGGTGAACCTGCCCGAGGTGTTCCGCAAGCTCGAGGACGAGGGCGTCGAGAAGTTCGAGGTGTCCTGGAACGAGCTGCTCGCCGCCACCTCCGAGCAGCTGATCGCGCACGGCGCGAAGAGCTGACGCGGTGCGCGGACCCGAGACGGCGGCGTGGGTCAATCCACTCCGGGACGAGCGTGATCGTCGGCTACCCCGGATCGCCGGGCCGTGTGCCCTGGTGATCTTCGGGGTCACCGGCGACCTCGCCAGCCGCAAGCTGATGCCGGCGGTGTACGACCTGGCCAACCGCGGTCTGCTGCCGCCCGGGTTCGCGCTCGTCGGCTTCGCGCGACGAGACTGGGCCGACGAGGACTTCGGTCAGGTCGTGCACGATGCCGTGAAGGCCAACTCGCGCACCAAGTTCCGGGA
Organism: Rhodococcus sp. DMF-1; assembly: GCF_021441945.1. NCBI lineage: Bacteria > Bacillati > Actinomycetota > Actinomycetes > Mycobacteriales > Nocardiaceae > Rhodococcus > Rhodococcus sp. DMF-1. The sequence continues at coordinate 1,570,319 of NZ_CP090442.1, read as the reverse complement.
GGAGGTGTGGAATCGTCTGGCCGAGGGCATCCGGTTCGTGCAGGGCAGCTTCGACGACGACGCCGCGTTCACCGAACTCGCCTCGACGCTGACCGAGCTGGACAAGGCCCGCGGCACGGGCGGCAACCACGCCTTCTACCTGTCCATCCCGCCGAACGCGTTCCCGGTGGTGTCCGCGCAGCTCAAACGGTCCGGACTCGCGATCGCGCAAGACGGCACCTGGAGCCGGGTGATCATCGAGAAGCCGTTCGGTCACGACCTGACGAGCGCCCAGGAACTGAACCGGCTGGTCGCCGAGGTGTTCCCCGAGGAGGCGGTGTTCCGCATCGACCACTACCTCGGCAAGGAGACGGTGCAGAACATCCTGGCGTTGCGATTCGCGAATCAGTTGTTCGATCCGCTGTGGAACGCGCACTACGTCGACCACGTGCAGATCACGATGGCGGAGGACATCGGTCTCGGCGGCCGCGCCGGCTACTACGACGGCATCGGCGCCGCCCGGGACGTGATCCAGAACCACCTGCTGCAGCTGCTCGCGTTCATCGCGATGGAGGAACCGATCAGCTTCGACCCGGCGGAGTTGCGGGCGGAGAAGATCAAGGTGCTGTCCGCGACCCGGCTCGCCGAGCCCCTCGACGAGACCACCGCGCGCGGCCAGTACATCGCCGGCTGGCAGAACGGCGGGCAGGTCGTCGGCCTGCACGAGGAGCAGGGCTTCGCCGCCGACTCGACCACCGAGACCTACGCGGCGATCACCTGCGAGATCGACACCCGCCGCTGGGCCGGAGTGCCGTTCTACCTGCGCACCGGCAAGCGTCTGGGCCGGCGCGTCACCGAGATCGCGATCGTGTTCAAGCGGGCCCCGCACCTGCCGTTCGACCAGACGATGACCACCGAGCTCGGCCAGAACGCCCTCGTCATCCGCGTGCAGCCCGACGAGGGGGTCACCCTCCGCTTCGGTTCCAAGGTGCCCGGCTCGAGCATGGAGGTCCGCGACGTCAACATGGACTTCAGCTACGGCCAGGCGTTCACCGAGTCCTCCCCCGAGGCGTACGAGCGGCTGATCCTCGACGTGCTGCTCGGCGTGCCGTCGCTCTTCCCTGTCGACGACGAGGTCGAGCTGTCGTGGAGGATCCTCGACCCGGTGCTCGAGCGCTGGGCGGCGCACGGCAAGCCCGAGCCGTACGAGGCCGGCACCTGGGGGCCGTCGTCGGCCGACGAGATGCTCCGCCGCTCGGGCCGCGAATGGAGACGCCCGTGAGGATGCAGCTGCGCAACGCCACCGCGATCGACATCAGCAAACAGCTCGTCCAGCTGCGGCAGACCGGCGGCATCGTCACGCAGGGGCGCGTGCTCACCCTGGTGGTGTGCACCGACGGTCCACGCGGCCTCGAGGCCGCGATCACCGCGGCCATCGGGGCGTCGCGGGAGCATCCGTGCCGCGTGATCGTCGTCGGCCGCGGCCGCGCGGGCGACGAACCGCGCATGGATGCGGAGATCCGCATAGGCGGTGACGCCGGGGCCTCGGAGGTGCTGATCCTCGCGTTGCACGGCCCGCTCGCCGACCACCAGGAATCGGTGATCGTGCCGTTCCTGCTGCCGGACACCCCGGTGGTGGTGTGGTGGCCGAACACCCCTCCCGAGGTGCCGGCGGCGGACCCGGTGGGGCGGCTCGCCGTGCGACGCCTGACCGATGCGACGAACTCGTCGCGCCCGATGACCGAGATCGTCTCGCGGCTGTCCGGCTACACCCCCGGCGACACCGACCTCGCGTGGGGCCGGATCACGTATTGGCGGGCGCTGCTCGTCTCCGCGCTCGACCAGCCACCGTTCGAGCCGGTCGAGTCGGCGCTGGTATCGGGACTCGGCAGCGAACCGGCGGTGGATCTGCTCGCGGGCTGGCTCGCGAGCCGTATCGACGGCCCGGTGCACCGCGCGGTGGGCGATCTGCGGGTCGAGTTGCGCACCCGAACCCAGACGATCTCGCTCGAGCGGCCTCAGGACGGGCGCGTGGCCACGCTGCGGCGCACCGGCAAACCCGATTCGCTGATCACGCTCGCACGCCGCGACTCCTCGGAATGCCTCGCCGAGGAACTGCGGCGGCTCGATCCCGACGAGGTGTACCACGCGGCCCTGACGGCCCTGTCGAAGGTGGAATATGTCTGACGCGCGCCACATCTCCGGGAACGTCCACGTGCGGCGCTTCGAGTCGGGCGACGAGCTCGCGCGGGCGGCCGCCGCAGCGTTCGTCGAGACCGTGGTCGCCGCGCAGCGCGACCGCGGCCACGCCGCGGTGGTGCTGACCGGCGGCGGCACCGGCATCGCCGTGCTCGACGCGGTCCTGCGGGCTCCCGGCGGAATCGACTGGTCCGCGGTCGACGTGTACTTCGGCGACGAGCGGTACCTGCCGCCGGGCGATCCCGAGCGCAACGAGGTCCAGGCCCGCGCGGCGCTGCTCGACCACGTGCCGCTCGATCCGGCGCGGGTGCACGCGATGCCCACCCTCGACGAGGCCGGGGCCGGTTCCCCCGAGTCGGCGGCCCGCGCGTACGCGCAGGTGCTCGCCGCGAACTCCTCCGACGGCAGCACCCCCGAGTTCGACGTGCACCTGCTGGGGATGGGCGGCGAGGGACACGTCAACTCGCTGTTCCCGCACACCGACGCGGTGCGCGAGCAGGATCGCTTCGTCGTCGGCGTCGACGACTCCCCCAAGCCGCCCGCCGCGCGGGTCACGCTCACCCTCCCGGCGGTCCGCCGTGCCCGGCAGGTGTGGCTCCTCGTCACCGGCGCGGCCAAGGCCGAGGCCGTCGCGGCCGCGGTGGGCGGCGCCGACGCGGTGGACATCCCGGCCGCCGGGGCGCGGGGCCGCGAACAGACCGTGTGGTTCCTCGACACGGAGGCCGCCGCGGCGCTGCCCGCGGGCTGACCGTCACCACCGCCGCCCGTCCCGGTCGGGTCCGCCGGACCGCGGATCCGGGGGCACACGGCCGTCGGTCACGCCGCAACGCAGGCGTGCCGCCCAGCTCGGATTGCGGGTCGCGCGCAGCCCGGTGAGGCGGCCACGGCGGCATCGCTCCGTCCTACGGTCCATCGCGAAGCTCCTCCCCTACGGTGTTCCCTGCCCAGTTCGGTGTTCCCAGTTCCGTGTTCCCTGCCCAGTTCGACGCCGCGGCCACCCCCGCGGTTCCCGCGGGACGGCCCGGCGCATACCCGGCGGGCTGCGCTCCGGCGGACCACAATGGGGACAGCACTGCGTGGAAAGGAGCCTTCGATGAGCACCCCGACCACCGTCCTGGGCGAGATCCGGCCCGAGCACGGCTGTCCGGACGGGTCCTCCCTCGTCACCCTGCACTACGTGCGCAGCTTCGCCCTGCCGGTCGGCGAGGTGTGGGCGGCGCTGACCGACCGGCTCGAACACTGGTACGGACGGTGGACGGGCGACCCCGCCTCGGGACGGGTGCAGCTGACGATGACCGACGAGCACGACACGGCGACGACGGACGTGCGGATCCTGCGCTGCGACCCGCCCCACGTCCTCGTCGTCGACCAGGACGGGTGGCAACTCGAGCTCACGACGAAGCAGGTGGGGGTCGTCACCACCCTCGAGTTCTCGCACCGGCACGTCCCGCGGTCGGAGACCTCGGAGATCGGTCCCGGCTGGCAGTACTACCTCGACCGGCTCGACGCCGTGCTCGGCGGCCGGGCCCTGCCGCACTGGGAGGGCTACCTCGAACTCGCCGACGAGTATCGGTGAGTCGCACCCGATTCCGGTGATCACCGGCCTGCGCCGGCAACGTCCTCTACGCTCGGGGCACCGCGCAACTTCCGGGGAGGACGGCGGCCATGAGCGCTTCCGGTGCCAGCGAGACCACTCGGCGGAACCTGCAGGCCGCGGCGGCCACGCTGCCCGCGGACGACGGGCAGGACTTCGAGGATGCGACGCGCGGGTTCGTCGGCCGCAGCGAGCAACGGACGATCACCACCGCGGACGGACGCGTGGTGTGGGACCTCGACGCCTACGCGTTCCTCGACGGGCCCGCCCCGCCGACGGCGCATCCGAGTCTGTGGCGGCAGAGCCGGCTGCTCACCGAGGACGGCCTGTTCGAGGTGGTGCCGGGGATCTACCAGTTGCGCGGGTTCGACCTGTCGGTGATGACCGTCGTCGAGGGTGACACCGGGGTGATCGTGATCGACCCGCTGATCAGCGCGGAGACCGCCGCGGCGGCGCTGACGCTGTACCGGCGGCACCGCGGCGACCGGCCCGTGTCCGGAATGATCTACACCCACTCCCATGTCGACCACTTCGGTGGCGTCGAGGGGGTGCTCGACGCGGAACTCGTCGCGGCCGGGACGGTCCCGGTCGTCGCCCCGGCCGGGTTCCTCGAACATGCGGTGTCGGAGAACCTGTTCGCGGGCACGGCGATGTCGCGGCGCTCGGGTTACATGTACGGGGCGGCGCTCGGGAAGGGGCCGGCCGGTCAGATCGGTGCCGGGCTGGGCCAGACCACGTCGGCCGGCACCGTCACGCTCATCGCGCCGACCGTCGACATCACCGCGACCGGGCAGGAGCTCACCGTCGACGGGGTACGGATGGTCTTCCAGCTGACCCCCGGCACCGAGGCCCCCGCCGAGACGAACATCTGGTTCCCCGAGCGGCGCGCGCTGTGCGCGGCCGAGAATGCCACCCACACCATGCACAACATCCTCACGTTGCGCGGTGCGGTGGTGCGCGACGCGCACGCCTGGGGCCACTACCTCAACGAGACGATCGGCCTGTGGGGCGACGCGCTCGAGGTCGTGTTCGCCTCGCACCACTGGCCGACCTGGGGCCGGGAGCGAGCGCTCGAATTCCTCGCCGTGCAGCGCGACATGTACCTGTACCTGCACGATCAGACGGTGCGGATGATGAATCAGGGCCTCGTGGGCGCGGAGATCGCCGAACGGTTCGAGTTGCCCCCGGCCCTGGCGGCGGCGTGGCACACCCACGGCTACTACGGCTCGGTGAGCCACAACGTCAAGGCGATCTACCAGCGGTACATGGGGTGGTACGACGGCAACCCCGCCAACCTGTGGGCCCATCCCCCGGCCGAGGCCGCCCGCCGGTACGTCGACGCCATGGGCGGCGCCGACGCCGCCCTCGCCGTCGCGCGAGGTGCCTTCGAGGAGGGCGACTACCGCTGGGTGCTCGAGGTCTGCAAACATCTGCTGTTCACCGACGACACCGATCAGGCCGCCCGGGACCTGCAGGCCGACGCGATGGAGCAACTCGCGTACGGCGCCGAGAACGGCACCTGGCGCTGCGTCTATCTGGCCGGCGCGAAGGAACTCCGCGAGGGAATCTTCGGGTCGCCGGTGCAGTCCTCGGGCGACTTCCTCGATGCGCTGACCGTCCCGCAGCTGTTCGACAGCCTGGCGGTGCGGGTGGACGGACCCCGCGCGTGGGATCTGCAGCTGGTGATCACGTGGGTCCTGACCGACCTCGGGACCACGTATCTCACGGAACTGCGCCACGGCGTGCTCAACCATCGGACCGTGCCCGAGCCGCCGCCGGACAGCACCGTGTTCACCCTCACCCGCCGCGCCCTGATCGGTGCCCTCACCGGGCAGCTGGATGCGGCGGCGGCCCTCGCGGACGGGACGATCGCGGTGACGGGCGACCCGACAGTGGTGGCCCGGCTCGTCGAGGTACTCGCACCGGTGGATCCGGACTTCGCGATCGTCACGCCCTGACGTCCGCCTCGGCCGGACCCGCGGTGCACGCGCCGCGGGTCAGCCGGGCCGGAGGACGCCGAAGTCGCCGAGGTCGTGGGAGATGGTGAAGGTGCGCGACGTCAGGCGCCAGCCGTCCCGGGTGCGGACCCACCGGTCGTCGTACTCGCCGAAGCACTCGTAGCTCGCCCCGGCGGCCGGGCCCGCGCCCACGTGGTGGACGCGGGCGTACGTCAGCGACCGGGCCCGGTCGCCGTCGACCTCGATGCGGTGGTTGCCCAGCAAGTGCTGCGAGGGTCCGCAGCCGCCGAGATGGGCGCGGACCACGGCGACGATGCCGTCGCGCCCCGCCACGCCGTAGCCGGTCGCGGAGTCGGTGAAGGCGGCACCGAGACCGGCCCAGTCCCGGCGGTCGAGGGCGGAGGCGAGTTCGGCGAGCCGTTCGACGATCTGTTCGCGGTCATGAGTCACCCGTCCAGGTGTAGCGGGTCACGGCCGTTCGGCGCGCCGTCGTCCCGCTGAGCGGGCAGCTCCGGCCGGTCCGGCCCGGCCGGACCGGCCGCTGCCGCCCCGGCCTGCTGCCCGGCGCTAGCCGCTGTTCCGCAGCGCGGTCGCGAGGCCGTTCATCGTCAGCTGGATGCCGCGGCGGACCCGGTCGGTGTCCTCCCCCGCCCGGAACCGGCGCAGCAACTCGACCTGCAGGTGGTTCAGCGGCTCGAGGTACGGGAAGCGGTTGTGCACCGACCGGGCGAGCGCCGGGTTGTCCGCGGTGAGCTCGGAGTGCCCCGTGATCGCCAGGTAGACGCGCACGGTGCGCTCGTGTTCCGCGGTGATCTTGTCGAACACCCGGTCCCGCAGGTCCGGGTCCGGCACCAGTTCGGCGTAGCGCGCCGCGAGACCGAGGTCGGACTTGGCCAGCACCATCGCCATGTTGGACAGCACGGTGCGGAAGAACGGCCAGCGCCGATACAGGCCGGTGAGGGTGGCCAGGCGCGCCTCGTCGCCCGCGATCCAGGTCTCGACGGCCGTCCCGGTGCCGTACCAGCCGGGCAGCATGACACGGGACTGGGTCCATGCCAGCACCCAGGGGATCGCCCGCAGGTCGGCGATCGACGACGTCGGCTTGCGCGAGGTGGGCCGGCTGCCGATGTTCAGGGCCCCGATCTCCGCGACCGGCGTGGCCGTCCGGAAGTACTCGACGAAGCCCGGGGTCTCGTGCACGAGATCGCTGTAGGCGGCGCGGGCAAGTTCGGCGAGCTCGTCGAGCACCGCGTACGCCGGGCCGGCGTCGCTGCCGAGTCCCTCGACGTCGAGGAGGGTGGACTCGAGGGTCGCGGCGACGAGGGACTCGAGATTGCGGCGCGCCAGCTTCGGCTCGGCGTACTTCGCCGCGATCACCTCACCCTGCTCGGTCAGGCGCAGCGAGCCGGCGACGGCCCCGGGCGGCTGCGCAAGGATCGCGTCGTAGCTCGGTCCGCCGCCGCGACCGACGGTGCCGCCGCGGCCGTGGAACAGGCGCAGCCGGATCCCGGCGGTGCGCGCGGCCTCCACCAGGTCGAGTTCGGCCCGGTACAGCGCCCAGTTCGCGGCGAGGTAGCCGCCGTCCTTGTTCGAGTCCGAATAGCCCAGCATGACCTCCTGGACCCCGCCGGCGGAGTCGACGAGGTTGCGGAACTCGGGGACGGCGAGGGCGGCGGTGAGGATCTCGGCGCCGTGCCGCAGATCGTCGATGGTCTCGAACAGCGGGATCACCGCGACCGGGCAGCGCGGCCCGGCGATGTCGTGCTCGACGAGGCCGGCCTCGTCGAGCAGAACCAGCGCCTCGAGCAGATCCGAGACCGAGCTGCACATGCTGACGATGTAGTGCGGCACGGCATCCGGGCCCAACCGGGTCACGGCGTCGGCGGCGGCACGGAGCACGCCGAGTTCACGGGCGGTGTCGGCGCCGAGCCGCGCGCCGGGCGCGCTGAGGGGACGGCGGGTGCGCAGTTCGGCCGCGAGCAGCGCGACCTTCTCCTCCTCGGGCAGCGCCGGGTAGTCGTCGGTGACACCGGCCCAGCTGAACAGTTCGGCGATCACCCGGCCGTGCACCTCCGCGTTCTGCCGCAGGTCGAGGGAGGCGAGGTGGAAGCCGAAAGCCTCGACGGCGCCGCGCACGTGCGCGAGCCGGTCGTCGGCGAGGACCGCGCTGCCGCCGGCGCGCAGGGCGGCGTCGAGGATGTCGAGGTCGGCGAGCAGTTCGGCGGGCGTGTCGTAGGCGGTCAGCCGGCTCGGCACCGCGTGCGGCGGTGGGTCGTCGAGCAGTCGCGCCGCGGTGGCGGTCAGGCGGCCCCGGATGCCGCGCAGCGCGCGGCGGTACGGTTCGTCGGCGCGCGACGGGGCGGCGTCACCGGAGGCGTCGGCGAGGCGGGCCAGGTCGTCGGTGACGCGGACCAGACGTGCGGACATCGACAGCTCCTGCTCGAGCCGTTCGAGCTCGGCGAGGTGATGGCCGAGGGCGGTCGCGGCGGCCCGGTCGGTGGCGCGGTGGACGACCTCGGCGGTGACGTTGGGGTTGCCGTCGCGGTCGCCGCCGATCCAGGTTCCGGTGCGCACCAACGGGTCCGGCAGCAGCGGGACGCCGGGCCAGCGTTCGCGCAGGGCGCGCCGGACCTCGGCGTTGAGGGCCGGGACGACGCGGAACAGGGCGGCGTCGTAGTAGCGCAGGCCCACTTCGATCTCGTCCTGGATGCGCAGGCGGGCGAGCCGGATGAGGGCGGTCTGCCACAGGGTGAGGATCTGCCGCCACAGGTGCAGGTCGATGTCGGATCGCTCGTCGGGTTCGGCGCGTTCGCGGCGGCGCATGAGATCGGTGATGCGGGTCTGCACGTCGAAGACGGTGCGGCGGCGGGTCTCGGTGGGGTGGGCGGTGATCACCGGGGAGACGAGGGCGCCGTCGAGCGCGGCGGCGACCTCGGCGGGGTCGAGTTCGGCGGCGTCGAGCTTGCGGTAGGTGGCGGCCAGGGAGCTGTCCTGTGCCGGCTCCCCGGCGCGCACGTGCACGGCGCGGCGGCGTTCCCGGTGCAGGTCCTCGGCGAGGTTCGCCAGCAGCGCGAAGTGGCTGAAGGCCCGGATGACGGGGAGGGTGTCGTCGGTGGGGACGTCGGCGAACATCGCCGCGAGTTCGGCGCGGTCGATCTCGGAGCGGCGCACGCGGAAGCTCTCGACGCGGGCGCGTTCGACGAGGGCGAAGAGGTGCTCGCCGGCCTGTTCGCGGACGATGCGGCCCAGCATCCCGCCGAGCAGCCGGATGTCCTGGCGCAGAGGTTCGGTGGCGGAGCGGGACCCGGAGGGGTCGGCCGGGCGGGCGGTATCCGTCATCCGGTCAGTATCGCGGCCGACGCACGACGGCGCGACCCGGAAGTCCGGGTCGCGCCGTCGTGCGCAGTGCTCAGCTGAACTTGATCTGCAGGCCGATGCCGAGGATGGCGATCAGCCAGACGATGCCGGTGAACACGGTCAGCCGGTCGAGGTTCTTCTCGGCGACACTGGAGCCGGACAGGCTGGACTGGACACCGCCACCGAACAGGGTGGACAGACCGCCGCCCTTGCCGCGGTGCAGCAGCACGAGCAGGATCAGCAGCAGGCTGGTGGTGATCAGCAGGATGTCGAGGAACAGTGCCATGGCGCCAGACTACAGGGCGCCGTCGCGGCGCCCTTCCGGGCCTCGGGGGATCCGGAAGGGCACCGCGGGTGCCTTACAGCGGCCCGCCCGCGGCGATGGCGGACAGCTGGGCGAACTCGTCGGCCTTGAGCGAGGCACCGCCGACGAGACCGCCGTCGATGTCGAGCTGGGCGATCAGTTCGCCGACGTTCTTGGCGTTGACCGAGCCGCCGTAGAGCACGCGGACGGCGTCGGCGGTCTCCGGGGAGGCGAGCTCGGCGAGGGTGGCGCGTACCGCCGCGCACACCTCCTGGGCGTCGGCGGCCGAGGCCACCTTGCCGGTGCCGATGGCCCAGACCGGCTCGTACGCGACGACGATCTTCGCGATGTCGTCGGACGAGAGCCCCGCGAGGGATCCGCGCAGCTGGGCGACGTTGTGGGACACGTGCTGACCGGCTTCGCGGATGTCGAGGCCTTCGCCGATGCACACGATCGGGGTCAGGCCGTGCCGCAACGCCGCCTTGGTCTTGGCGAGGACGATCTCGTCGGTCTCGCCGTGCAGGGTGCGTCGCTCCGAGTGGCCGACCACCACGTAGGTGCACCCCAGCTTGGCCAGCATCGCGCCGCTGATCTCTCCGGTGTAGGCACCCGAGTCGTGGGCCGAGACGTCCTGCGCACCGTAGGTGAGCAGCAGCTTGTCGCCCTCGATCAGCGTCTGCACGCTGCGGATGTCGGTGAACGGCGGCAGCACCGTCACGTCCACCTTCTCGAGGTACTTCTCCGGCAGCGCGAAGGCGATCTTCTGCACGAGGGCGATGGCCTCGAGGTGGTTGAGGTTCATCTTCCAGTTGCCGGCGATGAGCGGCTTTCGGGTCATCTCAGGCCTCCGGTGCGGTGTCGTCGAGGGCGCTGATCCCGGGCAGCTCCTTGCCCTCGAGGTATTCGAGGGAGGCGCCGCCGCCGGTGGAGATGTGGGAGAACCCGTCCTCGGGGAGGCCGAGCAGACGCACGGCCGCGGCCGAGTCGCCGCCGCCGACGACGCTGAACGCGCCGGAGCGGGTGGCCTCGACGATCGCCTCGGCGACCCCCTTGGTGCCGGCCGCGAACTTCTCGAACTCGAACACGCCCATCGGGCCGTTCCAGAACACGGTCTTGGCGCCGGTGAGGTACTGGGCGAACCGGGCCACCGACTCGGGTCCGATGTCCAGGCCCATCCAGCCGTCGGGGATCTCGGTGGTGGGCACCGTCTTCGCCTCGGCGTCGGCGGCGAAGGAGTCGGCGACGACCACGTCCTGCGGGATGTGGATGACGTCGCCGAACCGCTCGAGCAGGTCCTTGCACGTCTCGGTCATCGATTCCTCGAGCAGCGAGTTGCCCACCGGGATGCCTTGCGCGGCAAGGAAGGTGAAGCACATACCGCCACCGATGACGAGGGTGTCGACCTTGGGGGCGAGGGCTTCGATGACGGCGAGCTTGTCGGAGACCTTCGAGCCGCCGAGCACCACCGCGTAGGGCCGCTCCGGGTCGCTCGTGAGCTTGGCGAGGACCTCGACTTCGGCGGCGACGAGGTTGCCCGCGTAGTGCGGGAGCAGCTTCGCCACGTCGTACACCGAGGCCTGCTTGCGGTGCACCACGCCGAAGCCGTCGGAGACGAAAGCCCCGTCGTCGCCGACGAGTTCGACGAGGTCGCGGGCCAGCGCCTGCCGCTGCGCCTCGTCCTTGCTGGTTTCGCGCGGATCGAAGCGAATGTTCTCGAGCAGGAGGATGTCGCCGTCGGTCAGGCCTTCCGAGCGGGCCAGCGCGTCCTGCCCGACGACGTCGCCGGCGAGCTGGACGTTGCGGCCGAGCACGTCGCCGAGTTTCGCCGCGACCGGGGCGAGGGAGAACTTCGGATCGGGCTCGCCCTTGGGCCGGCCCAGGTGGGCGGTGACGACGACCTTCGCGCCCGCCTCGGCGAGCGCGGCGATCGTCGGGGCGGACGCGATGATGCGACCGGGGTCGGTGATCGTCGCGCCGTCCAGCGGGACGTTGAGGTCCGAGCGCACCAGCACGCCACGGCCCTCGACGCCGGCGGCGAGCAGATCCTCGAGAGTCTGAACTGCCACTGTTCGACTGTCCTGTTCGGTCAGAGGGACTTCGAGACCAGGCCGATGAGGTCGACCAGGCGGTTGGAGTAGCCCCACTCGTTGTCGTACCAGGAGACGATCTTGACCTGGTCGTCGATGACCTTGGTCAGGCCGGCGTCGTAGATCGACGAGTGCGGATCGGTGACGATGTCCGAGGAGACGATCTCGTCCTCGGTGTACTTGAGGATGCCCTTGAGCGGGCCCTCGGCGGCCGCCTTCATCGCCGCGTTGATCTCCTCGACGGAGGCCGGGGTGGCGAGGTTGGCGGTCAGGTCGGTGACCGAGCCGGTGGGGATCGGCACGCGCAGGGCGTAGCCGTCGAGCTTGCCGACCAGCTGCGGCAGGACGAGACCGATGGCCTTGGCGGCGCCGGTGCCGGTGGGCACGACGTTCAGGGCGGCGGCGCGGGCGCGGCGCAGATCCTTGTGCGGGCCGTCCTGCAGGTTCTGGTCCTGGGTGTAGGCGTGGACCGTGGTCATCAGGCCCTTGACGATGCCGAAGCTGTCGTCGAGGACCTTGGCGATCGGTCCGAGGCAGTTGGTGGTGCACGAGGCGTTGGAGATGATGTTCTGGCTGCCGTCGTACTTGTCGTCGTTGACACCCATCACGACGGTGAGGTCCTCGCCCTTGGCGGGCGCCGAGATGATCACCTTCTTGGCGCCGGCGTCGAGGTGACCCTTCGCCTTCGACGCGTCGGTGAAGATGCCCGTCGACTCGACGACGACGTCGACGCCCAGGTCGCCCCACGGCAGCGCGGCCGGGCCTTCCTTGACCTCGAGGGCCTTGATCCGGTGGTCGCCGACGACGATGGTGTCCTCACCGTCGAGGCTGACATCCTGCGGCAGCCGGCCGAGGATCGAGTCGTACTTGAGCAGGTGGGCCAGAGTCGCGTTGTCGGTGAGGTCGTTGACCGCGACGATCTCGATGTCGGTGGTGCCGAGCGCCTTCTGCGCCTCGACAGCCCGGAAGAAGTTACGTCCGATACGACCGAAGCCGTTCACGCCTACCCGGACAGTCACAATTACGCTCCTTTGCCCATTTCTTCTGGTTGTGCCAGTGTTGCCCGCCGCGGCGCCGGAGACATCGGCGCCCACCGGCAGGACTCATCGGTCGATGTGACCCCTACCCTATCTGCGGTGCCGGCGGAGTGCGGCAGGAGGCCCGGGCCGGCCAGCCAGCGTGCCTGGACATCACAGCTAGGCCTCGTCGAGCAGCTCCGGGGTCACTGCCGATTCGGTGTCGGGGATGCCGAGATCCTTGGCGCGGCGATCGGCCATGGACAGCAGTCGGCGGATGCGTCCGGCGACGGCGTCCTTCGTCATCGGGGGGTCGGCGAGCTGGCCCAGTTCCTCGAGGGAGGCCTGCCGGTGCTGGACGCGCAGGGCGCCCGCCGCGGCGAGGTGGTCGGGCACGTCGTCGCCGAGGATCGCCAGGGCCCGTTCGACGCGGGCGGCCGCGGCCACGGCGGCGCGCGCGGAGCGGCGCAGGTTGGCGTCGTCGAAGTTGGCGAGCCGGTTGGCGGTGGCGCGGACCTCGCGCCGCATCCGGCGCTCCTCCCAGGTCAGCCGGGTGTCCTGGGCACCCATGTGGGTGAGCAGCGCCCCGATGGCTTCGCCGTCGCGCACGACGACCCGGTCGGCGCCGCGCACCTCGCGGGCCTTGGCGGCGATGCCGAGGCGGCGGGCGGCGCCGACGAGCGCGAGCGCGGCCTCCGGGCCGGGGCAGCTGACTTCGAGGGCGGAGGAGCGGCCCGGCTCGGTGAGCGAGCCGTGGGCGAGGAAGGCGCCGCGCCACGCCGCTTCGGCGTCGGCGATGCTGCCGCCGACGACCGGGGCGGGCAGGCCCCGCACCGGGCGGCCACGCACGTCGAGCAGGCCGGTCTGACGGGCGAGGGCCTCGCCTTCCTTGGCGACGCGCACCACGTAACGTGAGCTCTTGCGCAGTCCGCCGGCGCCGAGGACGTGCACCTCCGCCGAGTAGCCGTAGAGCTCGAAGATCTCGCGGCGCAACCGGCGGGCGATCGACCCGAGGTCCACCTCGGCCTCCACGACGACGCGGCCGCCGACGATGTGCAGCCCGCCGGCGAAGCGCAGGAGGGCGGACACCTCGGCCTTGCGGCTGCTGGTGCGGGTGACCGCCAGCCGGCTCAGCTCGTCCTTGACCTCCGCTGTCATTGCCACGTCGGGATCTCCCTTCCGTCCCGCTGCGCGAGATCCCGGGGGCGGGCCGCGTCGGGCAGGTGTCGTTCCAGGACCGCCGCCAGTTTGGCGGGATCGTGTCGGTGGGTGCCGGTCTCGGCGACGTCGGCGTAGACCACCCGGGCGCCGAATCCGGCGGCCGCCCGGCACAGGTGTTCGCGTTCGCGTCCTTCGGGTACCGACGCGGAGTCGACGACCACGTGGTCGACCCGGAAGTCGGGGGCGTGCTGGGCCAGCACGTGCAGATGCCGCTCGGTGGAGAATCCGGCGGTCTCCCCCGGTTCGGCAGCGAGGTTGAGCACCAGCACCTTGTGGGCGGGCGCCGCCACCAGCGCCTCGTGCAGCTCGGGGACGAGCACGTGCGGGATGACGCTCGAGAACCACGAGCCGGGCCCGAGCACGACGAGGTCGGCGGCGCCCACCGCGTCGAGCGCGTCGGGGCACGCCGGCGGGTCGGCCGGGATCAGCCGCACGCGCCGCACCTTGCCGGGGGTGGTGGCGACGGCGACCTGCCCGCGGATGATCCGGCTGGCGCGCGGATCGGATTCGAGGCCGGAGACGTCCGCCTCGATGTCGAGGGCGATCGGCGACATCGGCAGCACCCGGCCGCGCACCTCGAGCAGCTCGGCGACGCGGTCGAGCGCGGCCACGGGGTCGCCGAGCACCTCGGTCAGTCCGGCCAGGATCAGGTTGCCGACCGAGTGTCCCGCCAGGGCGCCGGTGCCGCCGAACCGGTGCTGGACCGTCTCGGTCCAGGTGTGGATGCGGGGGGTGTCCGCGGCGAGCGCGGCCAGGGCCATGCGCAGGTCGCCGGGCGGGATGACGCCGAGTTCGGCGCGCAGCCGCCCGGAGGACCCCCCGTCGTCGGCGACGGTGACGACGGCGGTGACGCGGTTACTGAGCCGGCGGACGGCGCTGAGGGTGGCGTACAGGCCGTGGCCGCCGCCCAGGGCGACGATCGACGGTTCCGGCGCGGCGACCTGCCCGCCGGGCCCGGGTGCGGGGGCCGCGGTGCCGGGGCCCGTCATTCGCGCCCCAGATCCCGGTGCGCGACGTGCACCGCCAGCGTCGGGTCGGTTTCCAGGCGCGCGGCGAGGGCCTCGCTCATCGCCACGCTGCGGTGCTTGCCGCCGGTACATCCCACCGCGATCGTCATGTAGCGCTTTCCCTCCCGGCGGTAGCCGGCCGTGGTCAGTTCGAGGAGCCGATGATAGGTCTGCAGGTAGTCCTGGGCCCCGTCCCGGCTCAGCACGTAGTCGCGGACGTCGTCGTCCTGGCCGGTGTGCGGGCGCAGTTCGGGCACCCAGTGCGGGTTGGGCAGGAACCGCACGTCGCACACCACGTCCGCGTCCATCGGCAGACCGTACTTGAACCCGAAGGATTCGACGGTGACCCGGATCGAGTCGGCGTCGCCGTCCCCGAACGCGGAGTCGATCTTGCGGCGTAGTTCCGGACCGGACAGCGACGACGTGTCGACCACCAGATCGGCGGCCGCCTTCACCCCGGCGAGCTGGGCGCGTTCGGCGGCGATGCCGTCGGTGAGGGTGCGGTCGGCGGTGTCGGCCTGCAGCGGGTGGCTGCGCCGGACCTGCTCGAAACGACGCACGAGGACCTCGTCGGTGGCCTCGAGGAACAGCACCCGGGTGCGCACGGGCCGGGCGGCCAGTTCGGTGACGACCCAGCCGAGGTCGCCGGTGAACAGGCGGCTGCGGACGTCCATGACCACGGCGAGGCGCTGCAGGGGCGGGTCGGCCTGCACCGCGAGATCGACCATCGAGGTGACCAGTTGCGGGGGCAGATTCTCGGCGACGAACCAGCCGAGATCCTCGAGTGCCGTCGCGGCGGTGCTCAGGCCGGCCCCGGACAGGCCGGTGACCAGGGCGACCTCGGCGCGCGGGCGGAGTTCACCCCGCGGCCGGGGTCGAGGCTGCGCCGTCTGCGCCTGCTGCGTCACCGTTCCGTCTCCGTTCGTCCGCCCGACACGCCGACGGTGCCATCATCACTCACCGGCGTGTCCGGCGCAGCCTCGCCCGCCGTCTCGGTGTCCGGGGCGTCGCCGCGCAGGGCGTCGAGCACGGCGCGGGCGGTGGCGACACCGATGCCCGGCACCGCGGTGATCTCCTCCACGCTCGCCTCCCGCAGCCGGGCCACCGACCCGAAGTGCGCGACGAGCGCGTTGCGCCGCGCCTGCCCGAGCCCGCGAACCCCGTCGAGCGCGGACGCGGTCATCCGCCGGGACCGCTTGCTGCGGTGGTAGGTGATGGCGAAGCGGTGCGCCTCGTCGCGCACCCGCTGCAGCAGGTAGAGCGATTCGCTGGTGCGCGGCAGGATGACCGGGTCTTCCTCTCCCGGCACCCACACCTCCTCGAGCCGTTTGGCCAGGCCGATCACCGCGACGTCGGTGATGCCGAGTTCGTCGAGCACCTCCGCCGCGGCGGCGACCTGCGGGGCACCACCGTCGACGACGTACAGGTTCGGCGGGTACGCGAAGCGGCGGGGCCGCCCGGTGGCCGGGTCGAGCGCGGCCTCCGGGGCGAGGTCACCGCCGTCGCCGTCGCGGGCGGCGACCGGGTCACCGCGGCGGGCCGCGTCCGGGTCACCGCGGCGGGCCGCGACCAGGTCACCGCGGGCCGCGGCGAGGTCCCGGTTGTGCCGCAGGAATCGGCGCCGGGTCACCTCGGCGATGGAGGCGACGTCGTCGGAGCGGCCGTCGCCGGCGGCCTCGCGGATGGCGTAGTGGCGGTAGTCGGACTTGCGGGGCAGGCCGTCCTCGAACACCACCAGCGACGCCACGACGTCGGTGCCCTGGACGTGGCTGATGTCGACGCACTCGATGCGCAGCGGGGCCGAGTCCAGGTCGAGGGCCTCCTGGATGCCCTGCAGGGCGGCCGAGCGGGCGGTGAAGTCACCGGCGCGGCGCAGCTTGTGCTGGGTCAGCGCCTCGTGCGCGTTGCGCTGCACGGTCTCGGCGAGGGCCTTCTTGTCCCCGCGTTGCGGTACCCGCAGCCGCACCGGCCCCCCGCGCAGGGTGCCGAGCCAGCGGCTCATCTCCTCCGGGTCGGGCGGCAGGGCGGGCACGAGCACCTCCCGCGGCACCGCGCTGCCGGCCGGTTCGGCCCCGGCCGCCGACAGCGCGGCCTCCTCGCCGTAGAACTGGGTGAGGAACTGCTCGACGAGCAGCGACACCTCCGTCTCGGCGTCGGACGCGCCTGCCGCGGTCTCGGGCCGGTCGACCACGTCCCCGGACTTCTCCACCACCCAGCCGCGCTGTCCGCGCACGCGGCCGCCGCGCACGTGGAACACCTGTACGGCCACCTCGAGCTCGTCGCCGGCGAAGGCGACGAGGTCGGCGTCGGTGCCGTCGCCGAGCACCACCGCCTGCTTCTCCATGGCCCGGCGCAGCGCCCCGAGGTCGTCGCGCAGGCGCGCGGCGGTCTCGAAGTCCAGGTCTTCGGCGGCGGCCTGCATGCGCTGTTCGAGGTCGCGGACCAGCTTGTCGGTGCGGCCGGCGAGGAAGTCGCAGAAGTCCTCGACGATGCGCCGGTGCTCGTCGGCGTCGACGCGGCCCACGCACGGCGCCGAGCACTTGTCGATGTAGCCGAGCAGGCACGGGCGGCCGATCTGCGCGTGACGCTTGAACACCCCGGCGGAGCAGGTGCGGGCCGGGAACACCCGCAGCAGCAGGTCCAGGGTCTCGCGGATGGCCCAGGCGTGGGAGTAGGGCCCGAAGTACCGCACGCCCTTGCGGCGCGGTCCTCGGTAGACGAACAGCCGCGGGTAGTCCTCGTTCAGCGTCACCGCGAGCATGGGGTAGGTCTTGTCGTCGCGGTAGCGGACGTTGAAGCGCGGATCGAACTCCTTGATCCAGTTGTATTCGAGCTGGAGCGCCTCGACCTCGGTGCCCACCACGGTCCACTCGACGGACCCGGCGGTGGTCACCATCTGGCGGGTCCGCGGGTGCAGCGACGCGACGTCGGCGAAGTACGAGTTCAGCCGCGAGCGCAGGCTCTTGGCCTTTCCGACGTAGACGACGCGGCCGTGCGGGTCGCGGAACTTGTACACCCCCGGCTCCACCGGGATGGTGCCGGGAGCAGGGCGATAGGTCGAGGGGTCGGGCACGGGTCCAGGCTAGTCGGCGGTGCCGACGCTCCCGCCGTACCGCTGTTCGAGCTCGCGGAACGCGGTCAGCGCCGCGACGGCGTGCTCGCCGTCGCGGGCCTGTACCGCGACGACGGGCACGTACTCGTCCTGCGGCAGCTCGAGCCTCGGCCACGGCTTGCCCTGGGGGAAGCTCATGCCCCGGACCTGATCCCAGCCGAACGTCTTCTCGCCGAGGATGTTGCGGACCGCCACGCCGGCGGCCCCGGCGCGCAGCCGGGGCCGGGTCAGCAGCAGCACACCGCCGGAGACGACCACCCCCACGCAGACGATGGCGATCTGATCGGCGAGGCGCAGGTTCACGCCGGTGTCGCCGCCGGCGCGCAGCACGAGCGCGGCCCCGATGTGGCCGAGCATGAGCAGGACCGCCGCGACGATCGCCCACCGGGTCATCTTGCGGCTGCGGACCTCGAGGTCCCAGACGGTGTCGGCGGCGGAGGTCACCGCGCGGCCCCGCGCAGCCGCCGCAGGGTGACGGCGGTGTCGAGGGCGGCGGCGCACGCCTGGCCGCCCTTGTCCTCGACGGAGCCGGGCAGTCCGGCCCGGTCGAGGGCCTGTTGTTCGTCGTTCGTGGTCAGGACGCCGTTGCCGACGGGGGTGCCCTCGTCCAACGCGATGCGGGTCAGCCCGTAGGTGACCGCGTCGCACACGTACTCGAAGTGCGGGGTGCCGCCGCGGATCACGACGCCGAGGGCGACGACCGCGTCGTGGGTACGGGCCAGCTGCTGGGCGACGACCGGCAGCTCGATCGCACCGGCGACGCGTTCGACGGTGACGTCGGTGACGCCGGCCCGCTCGGCGACGCGCTGCGCCCCGGCGACGAGCGCCTCGGAGATCTCGGTGTGCCAGCGGCCGGCGACGATGGCCAGCTTCAGCCCGGCCGCCTCGGACAGCTGCAGCTCGGGCAGTCCTTCGCCGCTCATCTACGCGTCCCCCGCCTCGTAGTCGTCCAGGCCGATCAGGTCGTGGCCCATGCGGTCCCGCTTGGTGCGCAGATAGGTGATGTTCTCGGAATTCGCGCGCAGCGGCATCGCCACCCGCTCGGTGATCTGCAGCCCGTAACCGTCGAGGCCGACCCGCTTGGCCGGGTTGTTGGTGAGCAACCGCATCGACGAGATGCCCAGGTCCACGAGGATCTGCGCGCCGATGCCGTAGTCGCGGGCGTCGGCGGGCAGGCCGAGCTGCAGGTTCGCGTCCACGGTGTCCGAGCCGGAGTCCTGGAGCTGGTAGGCCTGCAGCTTGTGCATCAGCCCGATGCCACGGCCCTCGTGTCCGCGCATGTACAGCACCACGCCGCGGCCCTCCATGGCCACCATCTCGAGTGCGGCGTCGAGCTGCGGGCCGCAGTCGCAGCGCAGCGAGCCGAACACGTCGCCGGTCAGGCACTCCGAGTGCACCCGCACGAGCACGTCGGCGCCCTCGCCGTCCGGGCCGGGGATGTCGCCGAGCACCAGCGCGACGTGTTCGACCTCGTCGTAGACGCTCTGGTAGCCGACGGCGGTGAAGTCGCCGTGCCGGGTGGGGATGCGGGCCTCGGCGATGCGCACCACGTGCTTCTCGTGCTTGCGGCGCCAGGCGATCAGGTCGGCGATGGAGATCAGGGCGAGCTTGTGTTCGTCGGCGAAGACCCGCAGTTCCTCGGTCTGAGCCATGTGGCCCTCGTCCTTCTGCGAGACGATCTCGCAGATCACCCCCGCCGGACGCAGGTCGGCCATGCGGGCGAGGTCGACGGCGGCCTCGGTGTGGCCGGGCCGGCGCAGCACGCCGCCCTCCTTGGCGCGCAGCGGCACCACGTGCCCGGGGCGGGTGAAGTCCTGCGCGGTGCTGTTCGGATCGGCGAGCAGGCGCATCGTCGTGGCCCGGTCCGACGCGGAGATGCCGGTGCCGATCCCCTCGCGCGCGTCGACGGTCACCGTGTAGGCGGTGCCGTGCTTGTCCTGGTTGGTCGAGTACATGGGGGGCAGGCCGAGGCGGTCGCAGTCCTCACCGGCCAACGGCACGCACAGGTACCCGGAGGTGTAGCGCACCATGAACGCCACGAGTTCGGGGGTGGCCTTCTCGGCCGCGAAGATGAGGTCGCCCTCGTTCTCGCGGTCCTCGTCGTCGACCACGACGACCGCCTTGCCGGCTGCGATATCGGCGATCGCGCGCTCGATGGTGTCGAACCTCGTCACTTGCGTGGGCTCCAAAATCTCGTGTACGGACAAACTGATTGCCGAGTTCAACAGTACGACTCAGCGGCCGGCGGCCTGCAGCCGCTCCACATACTTGGCGATGACGTCGACCTCGAGGTTGACGAGCGTGCCGGGCGCGGCACTGCCCAGGGTGGTCAGCGACAACGTCGTCGGGATCAGGGAGATCTCGAACCACTCGTCGCCGGGCGTCCCGCCGAGGGCGGAAACGGTCAGCGAGACCCCGTCCACGGTGATCGAGCCCTTGTGCACCACGTACCGGGACACCTCCGCCGGCAGCGAGATCCGCACCACGGTCCAGTTCTCCGACGGGGTGCGGGAGAGCACGGTGCCGGTGCCGTCGACATGCCCCTGGACCAGGTGCCCGCCGAGACGGCTGTTCAGCGCCGCGGCCCGCTCCAGGTTGACGCGGCTGCCCGGACCGAGCTGCGACAGGCTCGAACGGTCGAGGGTCTCCTTCATCACATCGGCGGTGAAGGAGTCACCGCCCTGGACGTCGACGACGGTCAGGCACACACCGTTGACGGCGATGGAGTCGCCGTGGCCGGCGTCGGAGGTCACCACGGGCCCGCGGACGGTGAACCGCGCCGCGTCGGCGAGGTCCTCCCGCGCGACGATCTCCCCCAGTTCCTCCACGATCCCGGTGAACACGTACCCGCTCCTTCACTCCCGGTCGGGGACCAGGGTCAGCAACACGTCGGCGCCGACGGTTTCGACGCGCTCCCGACGAAACCGTAGCGCCTCGGCGATCGTGCCCACGCCCGCGTCCCGTACGGCGGACGGTCCGGCCCCGAGCAGGACCGGCGCGAGGTAGGCCTGGATGCGGTCGACCCGGCCGGCGGCGAGGAACGCCCCGGCCAGGCGCGGGCCGCCCTCGAGCAGCACGTCCGCCCGGTCCGCGAGCGCGCCGAGCACCTCGTCGGGGTCGTGGGTGCGCAGCACCAGGGTCGGCGCGGCGTCGTCGAGAACCCGTGCGGTCCTGGGGATTTCACTTCGGCCGACGACGACGCGCAGCGGTTGGTGCGGGGCCAGCGAGCCGTCCGGCCGCCGGGCGGTCAACCACGGGTCGTCGGCGAGGACGGTGCCGGTGCCGACGACGATCGCGTCGAGGCGGGCACGCTCGGCGTGCACGCGGGCCCGTGCCTGCGGGCCGGAGATCCAGCGGCTCGTGCCGTCGGCCGCGGCGCTGCGCCCGTCCAGGCTCGCCGCGTACTTCCAGGTCACATGGGGACGTCCCGTGCGCTGCCGGTGCAGCCAGGCGCGCAGCGCGCCCGCCTCGGCGAGTTCGGCGCCGAACCCGCCGTGCACGCTCACCCCGGCGGCGCGCAGGGTCTGTGCGCCGCCGGCGGCGGGCGGATTCGGATCGGTCACCGCGTAGTAGACGGCGGCGACGCCGGCACGCAGCAGCGCCTGCGCGCACGGCCCGGTGCGGCCGGTGTGGTTGCACGGCTCGAGGGTGACCACCGCGGTGCCGCCGCGGGCCCGCTCCCCCGCTTCGGTCAGGGCCACGACCTCGGCGTGCGGGCCGCCCGGCGGGCAGGTCGCCCCCACCCCGGCGACCTGCCCGGCCGCGTCGAGGATCACCGCGCCGACCGGCGGGTTGGGGGTGGTGGTGCCGCGCACCGATTCGCCGGCGTCGAGCGCGAGGCGCAGGGCCGCGTCGAGCGGTGCGCCGCTCACCGCCGCCCCACGCGGAGCACCGCTCACGGGGCCAGGGTCAGGTGCGGGGAGGCGTGCGCGGCCCGCTCGCGCAGCTTGCGCACCGCCTCGCCCGGGTCGTCGGCCCCGTACACGGCCGACCCGGCGACGAAGCAGTCGACACCGGCCTCGGCGGCCGCCTCGATGGTGTCGGCGTTGATGCCCCCGTCGATCTCGACGAGCAGGGTCAGCTCGCCGGCGTCGACGAGCCGGCGGACGGCGCGGGCCTTGTCGAGCACGTCCGGGATGAAGGACTGGCCGCCGAATCCGGGCTCGACGCTCATCACCAGCAGCGTGTCGAACTCCTCGAGGATCTCGAGGTACGGCTCGATCGGGGTGCCGGGCTTGACGCTCAGCCCGGCCCGCGCACCGGCGGCCCGGATGTCGCGGGCGACGGCGACGGGGTTGTCGGTGGCCTCGACGTGGAAGGTGACGTTGTGGGCGCCCGCCTCGGCGTAGGGCGGCGCCCAGCGACCCGGATCCTCGATCATCAGATGGCAGTCGAGCGGGATGTCGGTCGCCTTCAGCAACGACTGCACGACCGGAAGGCCGAGGGTCAGGTTCGGGACGAAGTGCGCGTCCATGACGTCGACGTGCAGCCAGTGCGCGTCGGCGACCGCGGCGGCCTCGTCGGCGAGCCGGGCGAAGTCCGCGGAGAGGATGGAGGGAGCAATCATCGGGTGGGCCACGTCCACCGAGTTTAACGGTCCCGGCGGCGGACTCTGCCGCCCGTCACGGTGCCCGCGCCGCCGGCGCGGGTTTTCATGACTTTCGACCCCTGGTTCGGTCTGCTGGGCGATGCTTGAGTGGACGATGGCGGGTCCGGAACCGCTGGGCCCGATGCGGCAGTGGGGAGCGAGAATGGCCACGCACACGGTGTGGGTTCGACCGATCGGCGACGTGGGCGCGGAGGACGCGCCGACGGTGGGCGGCAAGTCCGCCAACCTCGGGGAGATGACCCGCGCCGGGTTCCCCGTGCCGCCCGCCTTCGCCATCACCACCGCCGCCTATCTCGATGCGATGGCCGCGGCGGGAGTGCGCGACCGGCTGCGCGCCGAGGCCGTCCCGGCCCCCGACATCGACGACGCGACGCTGATCCGCACCTCGGCGGAACTGGCGGCGCTGGTGACCGAGTCCACGGTGCCCGACGAAATTCGCGCCGCCATCGTCGCCGCCTACGAGAAACTGGGCGTGGACGTGCCGGTGGCGGTGCGGTCCTCCGCGCCCGCCGAGGACGCCGCGGACACCTCCTTCGCGGGAATCCACGAGTCGTACACCAACATCGCCGGTGCCGACGCGGTGGTGCGCGCCGTGCAGGCGTGCTGGGCGTCGCTGTGGTCCGAACGCGCCCGCACCTACCGCGGCCTGCGCGGGGTGACCGACGAACCGTCCATCGCCGTCGTGGTGCAGGTGATGGTGCGCTCGGAATCGTCGGGGGTGGCGTTCACGGCCGATCCGCGCACCGGCGAACTCGATCGCATCGTCGTCGAGGCCGCCCTCGGTCTGGGCGAGGTCGTCGTCGGGGGGCAGGTCGAGCCCGACACCTACGTCGTCGCCAAGGACGGCTTCACGGTGCTCGATGTACATCTCGGGCATCAGGAGTTCCAGATCGCCTCCACCGACGCCGGCGACAGCCGCGTCGCGGTCGATTCGTCACGGCAGATCCGCGTGCTCGACGAGGAGCAGCTCGGGAAGGTCGCGCGGCTCGCCGCGGACGTCGAACAGCACTACGGCCGGCCGCAGGACCTCGAGTTCGCGTTCGCCGAGGGTGAGCTGTGGATCGTGCAGACCCGCCCGATCACCACCCTCGGGATGCCTGCCGCCGCTGCGGCGTCGGGCAACGGACAGGCGGCGCCGCTGCTGACCGGGCTCGGTGCCGGCCCCGGCCGGGCCACCGGACGGGTCCGGGTGCTGCACGAGCTGGTCGACGGCAAGCGCCTGAGCGACGGGGAGATCCTGGTGGCCCCGATGACGCGCCCCGACTGGCTGCCGATCCTGCGCCGCGCCGGCGGCATCGTCACCGACGGCGGCGGCATCACCTGCCACGCCGCGATCGTCGGCCGCGAACTCGGCAAACCCGTCGTCGTGGGTGCCCGCACCGCGACGCAGGACCTGCAGGACGGCCAGCTGATCACCGTGGACGGCGACGCCGGCGTCGTCTTCGACGGGGAGGTCCGCGCCGAGCGGCCGGCCGCGGCCCAGACCGCCGCCCCGGCGGCCGCCGCATCCGCGCCGACCGTCACCGCGACAGCCGTGTACGTCAATCTCGCCACCCCGGACGCCGCGCAGGCCGTCGCCGACACCGACGTCGACGGGGTGGGGCTGCTGCGGGCGGAATTCATGATCACCGAGGCGCTCGCCGGCCAGCATCCCGCCTACATGATCGCGCAGGGCCGGCGCGAGGAGTACGTGTCGAAGATGGCCGACGGCGTCGCGCGGATCGCGGCGGCCTTCGCCCCGCGTCCGGTGGTGTACCGCGCGATCGACCTGCGCAGCAACGAGTTCGCGAACCTCGAGGGCGGCGAGACGGAGCCGGACGAGGAGAACCCGATGATCGGGTACCGCGGCTGCTTCCGCTACGTGCGCGACCCCGAGCTGTTCTCGCTCGACCTCGACGTCCTGCATCGCGTACGCGCGCAGCATCCCAACGTGCACCTGATGATCCCGTTCGTGCGCACCCGCTGGGAGCTGAAGGAATGCCTGGGCCAGCTCGACGCGCATCCGCTCGGCACCGATCGGCGGATGCTGCGCTGGATCATGGCCGAGGTCCCGTCGGTGGTGTACTGGCTGCCCGAATACGCGAAGCTCGGCATCCACGGCGTGTCGATCGGCAGCAACGACCTGACCCAGCTCGTGCTCGGCGTCGACCGCGACTCCGAGATGTGCAAGGACCTGTTCGACACGCTCGACCCGGCGGTGCTGGACGCGATCGACCACATCATCGAACGCGCGTCGGCGGCCGGCCTGACCACGTCGCTGTGCGGGCAGGCCGTCTCCACCAGCACCGAGCTCGCCGAGCATCTCGTGCGCCGGGGCATCACGTCGGTGTCGGTCACGCCGGACGCGGCCGCACAGACCCGGCGCACGGTGGCGCGGGCCGAGCAGCGGATCGTTCTGGACCGCGCCCGGCACGAGCACTGACGACCCCGGGCGACCGGACCCGTCGGCCCGCTCGGCACCGCCCGGACGACGGGGACGATCGGGTGTCACCGCTCGCGCGCGAGGACGTCGAACCGTTCGACGTCCTCGCGCCGGCAAACCTGGCTGCCCGGGGTGAGCAGCGCCGCCGAGCCGGCGGCGATGCCCAGTGCCAGGGCGTCGCGCAGCGACCGCCCCCGCAGCAAGCCGACGACCAGTCCGGCGACCATGCTGTCGCCCGCGCCGACGGCGCTGCGCACGGGCACGTCCAGCGCTTTCACCCGCGCGGTCGTGTCGGCGGAGACCAGCAGCGCCCCGTCCGGCCCGAGCGAGACCACCACGACCTCGGCGATGCCGGCGTCGACGAGCTCGTGGGCGGCCGCGGCCTGTTCGTGCGGGGTGCGCAGTTCCCGGCCCACCCACTCGCGCAGCTCCCGTAGGCTCGGTTTGACCAGGTGCACACCGGACTTGATGCGGCGCAGCGCGTCCCCCGACGAGTCGAGGACGAAGCGGGCGCCGGCATCGGTGGCCGCGTCGGCCACGCGCTGGACGAACTCGCCCGGCACACCCGGCGGCAGGCTGCCGCTGGCGACGACGTACCGCGCACCGGTGGCGGTCTCGACGAGCACGTCCAGGCACCGTTCCTGATCCCGCACGCTCAGCTCCGGGCCGGGCAGCACGAACCGATACTCCTGGCCGGTGCTGCGCTCGATCGCCGTGAACGACTCCCGGGTCATGCCGTCGATGTCGATGCGCCGGCTGTCGACGCCGCCGCCGGACAGCAGCGCCGAGAGCATGTCCCCGGTCGGGCCGCCGGCCGGATACACCGCTGCGGCCGAGACACCGAGCACCCCGGCGACCTTCGCGACGTTGATCCCGCCGCCGCCGGCCTCGAGTCGCGGCGCCTCGCAGCGCAGTTTGCTGGTGGGCCGCACCTGCTCGGTGTAGGTGGTCATGTCGAGCGCCGGGTTCATGGTCACGGTGACGATGTCGGGCACGACGTGCCTCCTGCCGGGAGCGGGCGGGTCGCGTCCGACCGTATCCGAGCGCGGACCGATTCTCCCGGCGTTCGCGCGGCGAGCTCGCCGGTCAGCTCGCCGGGGCGCGCAGCGCGGCCATGAACATCGCGTCGGTGCCGTGCCGGTGCGGCCACAGCTGCACGGACGGACCGTCGCCGAGACGCGGCACGCCAGGCACGAGCTCGCGCGTGTCGAGCTGCTCGACCCGGTGCCGCCGGACGGCGTCGGCGACGACGGCGAGGGTCTCGGACGTGTGCGGCGAGCACGTCGCGTACAGCACCACCCCACCCGGCCGCAGCAGCCCGATCGCCGAGGCGAGGAGCTGCTTCTGCAACCGCACCAGCTCGGCGACGTCGCCGGGGTTGCGCCGCCACCGGGATTCGGGCCGGCGACGCAGGGCGCCGAGCCCGGTGCACGGCGCGTCGACCAGGATGCGGTCGTAGCCGGGCCCCAGGCCGGGCTCGCGGCCGTCGGCCACGTGCACCGTCACGGGGAGGCCGCGGGTGGACTTGCGGACCAGTTCGGCGCGGTGCTCGACCGGTTCGACGGCGTCGACGGTGAAGCCGTCGATGTCGGCGAGCGCGCCGAGCAGGGCGGCCTTGCCGCCCGGGCCGGCACACAGGTCCAGCCACCGGCCGTGGTCGGGCCCGTCGAGGGGGGCGAGGGTGAGCGCCCGCGCCACCAGCTGACTGCCCTCGTCCTGCACTGCGGCCATGCCCTCGCGCACGGCGTCGAGCTTGCCGGGATCACCGCCGGCATCGAGATGCACGGCGTAGGGCGACCAGGGCCCGATCTCGCCACCGGTGGCCAGCGCGAGTTCCTCCGCGGTGATCACCCCCGGGCGGGCCACCAGGTGCACCACCGGTCGGGCGTCGTCCGCCGCGAGCACCTCCTCGAGCTCCCCGGCGTCCGGGCCGAGCGCGACCGCGAAGGCCTTCGCGATCCACTCCGGGTGCGCATACCGGAAGGCCAGGTGTCCCACCGGGTCGCGAGCCGGGTCGGGGGCGAGCTCGGCGATCCACTGTTCCTCCGGCTTCTCCGCGACGCGGCGCAGCACCGCATTGACGAAGCCGGACTTGCCGTGGCCGAATTCGCCGCGGACGATGTCGACACTCGTCGCGACGGCCGCGTGCGGGGCGATGCGGGTCCGCAGCAGCTGATACGTGCCCAACCGCAGGGTGTCCAGCAGCGCCCCGTCGATCTCGGTGACGGGCCGGTGGGCACAGGCGGCGATCACGGCGTCGAGCAGGCCCTGGGCGCGGGCGGCGCCGTATGTCAGCTCGGTGGCCAGGGCGGCGTCGCGCCCGTCGAGTCGTCGCTCGCGCAGCAGCGCCGGCAGCACCAGGTTGGCGTAGGCGTCGCGCTCCCGGACGGCGCGCAGCACGTCCCGGGCGGCGAGCCGAGCCTGGTCGAGGCCGGCCTCGGCGGGCGACGGCCGGCGGGCCTGCCGGGGCTTGTTGTTGCGGTCCCCGGGCCCGCGGCGGGACCGGCGGGCGGGGCGGCGGGACTCGGTCACTGGGCGCGTACCTCCGGGTCGAGGCGGGCGCCGCGAACCCAGTCCGCGGCCGCCATCGTCTTCTTGCCGGGCGGCTGGACCTGCCCGAGTCGCACGGCGGTGCTGCCGGTGCCGACGAGGACACCGTCCTTGCGGGCCAGGATCTGCCCGGGCGCGAGGGTCTCGTCGGTGCCGGTCACGGGTCCGAGCTTCACGCGCAGGTCGCCGATCATCGTCCAGGCCCCGGGTGCGGGCGTGACCGAACGGATGTGGCGGTCGACGAGGTGTGCGGGACGGTCCCAGCTCACCCGAGCCGACTCGACGGTGACCTTCGGGGCGTGCGAGACGCCGTCCGGGGGTTGGGGCACCGCCGTGAGCATCCCGTCCTCGAGGCCGTCGAGGGTCGATTCGAGCAGCACGGCTCCGGAGTCGGCGAGCCGGGCGAGCAGATCTCCCGCGGTGTCGTCGGGCCGGATCGTCTCGGTGACCACCCCGTAGACCGGGCCGGTGTCGAGGCCCGCCTCGAGCCGGAACGTGCTCGCGCCGGTCACCTCGTCCCCCGCGGCGAGCGCGGCCTGGACGGGCGCGGCGCCGCGCCAGGCGGGCAGCAGCGAGAAGTGGAGGTTCACCCAGCCGAACTTCGGGATGTCGAGCACCGGCTGCGGGATGAGCGCGCCGTAGGCGACGACCGGGCAGCAGTCGGGGGCGAGTTCGGTCAGCCGGGCGACGAAGTCGGGGTCGCGGGGCCGCTCCGGGGTGAGGACCTCGATGCCGTGTTCGTCGGCGAGCCGCCCCACGGCCGAGCGGACGACGCGCCGTCCGCGGCCGGCGGTGGTGTCGGGCCGGGTCACCACCGCGACCACCTCGTGGCGCGGCGAGTCGAGCAGGCGGCGCAGGGCCGGTACGGCCGGTTCGGGGGTCCCGGCGAACACCAGCCGCACGTCAGCGGCCCGTCCGCGGGCGGGAAACGAGGCCCCGGCCCCGGGACGAGGACCGTGCTGGGCCGACCGAACTGTTCACGAATGCTGCTCCCGGATCTCGACGACGAATGGTGCCCTCAGTCTAGGGACCGGGCCTGCGGGCGGTGACAGCCGTCCGCGAACCCGACGGGCCGGGCCGGGCGTGACGAATCCCGGCACCCGTCGGGCCGCGTCGATAGGCTGAGCCGATGGCAGAGACGCGAGAACGGATGGAACGGTCCCCCCGGGTGCGCTCGGCGGATCCCGCGGGCGTGCCCTGGCCGGCGGCGCAGGAGCAGGACGTGGTCCTGGTGGACACCACGTGGGGCGAGCTGCAGCCGCTGCAGTGCGCGCCCGGGGTGGTGACCGTCGGCGAGCTGGAACTGACCG
This sequence comes from Rhodococcus sp. DMF-1, assembly GCF_021441945.1. Classification (NCBI taxonomy): domain Bacteria; kingdom Bacillati; phylum Actinomycetota; class Actinomycetes; order Mycobacteriales; family Nocardiaceae; genus Rhodococcus; species Rhodococcus sp. DMF-1. The sequence continues at coordinate 1,541,594 of NZ_CP090442.1, read as the reverse complement.
AGCTGGTCGCGAACGGAGCGGTGCTCGTCGACACCCGGGTCCCGGACTCGCGCAAGGGCAGGTCCATTCCGGGCGCGATCAATCTGCCGCACGGCCGGATCACGGAGCTGCGGGACCGGCTCGATCCGTCCCGGGTGTCGATCCTGTTCTGCAACGGCCCGCAGTGTCCGCAGTCCCCGATGGCGATCCGGGAGCTGCTCGAGGCGGGGTACCCGGCGTCCGCGCTGGCGTACTACCGCGGTGGCCTGCACGACTGGGTGACGCTGGCGATGCCGCTGGAGCAGGTGGACTGACCTGCGGGGCACGCCGCGCCCCGCGGCGCGCCTCCCAGGCTCGGGCGGCCAGGACGGCGAGCCCGACGTAACCCCAGCCGAGCAGCACGTCGACCAGGTAGTGTTCGCCGCCGTAGACGAGCGTGAAGGCCATGGCCAGCGGGAACGCCACCAGCAGGGCCCGCATCCAGGCGCGCCGCGCGATCGGCCACAGGGCGACCGCCACGAGCAGGGCGAATGCCGAGTGCAGCGACGGCAGCGCGGCGACCGGGTTGCCCTGCGCCTCCAACCATCGGGTGCCGACGTCGATGGGCACCACGCCGAACCCGAAGCCGGTGACCCGGCCGACGCCTTCCGGCAGGACGCCCACCTCGGACGCATACCACGGCGGGGCCGCCGGCACGAGGATGTAGGTGATGAGCCCGAAGTACGACAGGAGCAGCACCCGTCGCATGTATCCGGCCCAGCGCGCCCGCGACTGCAGGTACAGCACGGCCGCGAGCAACCACGGCACGAGGAAATGGCTGGTGTAGACGACCGAGGTGAGCATCGTCCAGCCGGGCCGCTCCCCGTCCGCGCCGAGCAGGCGTTCCTGCAGCCACACCGTCGGGACCGTGCCGAACAGCCAGCTCTCCACGGCGACCAGTTCGTGTATTCGAACGGGCAGGCCGAGTTCGTCGGCGATGCCACGGGTGTGGTCGTAGACCACGAGCGCCGCGACCAGGGGCAACCAGTCGACGACGACGCGCACGTGCCCGCGCCACGGCCGGTCGATCGCGAAGGCGATCAGCCCGGCGACGATCCAGGCCGCCTGGTACACCCGGTCGGCGGGGATGCCCATCGTGACGACGGTGCCGACCAGCGCGATGAGGTACCCGCACCGCGCGGCCACCCGGAGGTACTGCCGCGGCGGCACGAGCTGCGGCGCCCGCATCACCGCGAGAGCGCGTGCCGGAAGCGAGGGGGCGTTCACCGCTACCTCCCTTCGGCGCGCCGTCCCGGGCGCCGGTGACCGTCGTCCGCAGGGGCTCGTGCCGCCCGCATACCCATGATCGGGGTACCGGACACGCCCCGGGGACGGAACGGCTCAGGAGTTGCTCTCGATGATCAGTTCGGGGATGCCCGTGCCGAGCCGCACCGGGACACACTCGCCGGGGGCGTACCGCTCGGGGTCGAGGGCGTGCCGGATCACGGTGAGCGAGAACGGGTCGTACACCATGTTGAAGTGCCCGGTCTGATCCGGTGGGCACAGGTCCTGGATCATCAGGTTGACCGCCCCGGGTCCGCGCAACGCGACGTTGGTGGCCGGCTGGATGACCTCGTCGACGCGGGATCCGATGGTGGTGTAGCGGACGCCGGGAACGGTGTCGACCGGGGTGTTGAGCTCGGTGAGCAGCTCGGAGCCCTGCAGCTGCTGCGCGAGGGCCACCGAGAAGAAGTCCTCGACCGCGCCGGTGGCGCCCGGAGCGGCCACGACCGCGGCGCCGAGCCCGTAGAAGGTGCCGCCGTAGCTCGGCGAGGCCACCCCCACCCAGCGGTCCACGACGGCCGAGCCGCCCAGCCGGTTGACGTAGTACCGCGCGACGGTCGCACCCTGCGAGTAGCCGACGAGGTCGACCTCGTCGGCGCCGGTGCCGGCACGCACCCGCTCGACGAACGTCCCGAGCTGCGCGGCGCTGACCCGGATGTCGCCGGTGCCGTACTCGTCGGCACCGTCGGCCTTGCCGTAGTCGAGGGCGAACACGCACCATCCGGCATCGGCGAGCATCGGTGCGACCGCGGCCCAGTCCGAGTAGGAGTTGGAGTCGGTGCCGTGGGCGAGCACCACCGGTCGTGGATGCTCCGGAGACGGCACGCACCCGAAGTCGTTCGACCGCGCCGGCGCCGTTCCGGGATGCTCCTCGGCGTAGCCGGCGGCCTGGGCGTGGGTGGTGGCCACGGGGCCCGGGTCGACGGGTACGGACGCCGACGACCCCGGCGCGGCGGTGACGGCCGCGGCGCCCGTGACGGCCGCGGCGGCCACCGCGATACCGGCCAGCGCCCCGGCAATCCTGCGTGCGCCGTTCACGGCCCCTCCCTCCGGCTCGCCCGCAGCCGGGCTCCCGTCACCAGAATCGACCCCTCGGGACCTATCGTGACACAGGTGCGCCCCACCGGCATGTCATCTTTCCGCAGGTGACGGGGGGTTCTTCCCGTCCTGCCACCCGGGGCGATCCTCCGCGCGGCGCCGGAGGCCGTGGCGGCCGTCACCCGACGCGCAGCGGATCGATCTGCACCCGCAACGCCCCCTCGCCGCGGCGGGCACTGCGGGCGGCCTGCGCCTCACGCAGGGCGCGGCCGAGCGCGAGGCCCCGGCCGCGCGGCACCCGGATCACCATGCGCTGCACCTCGTCCGGCTCGGGATCGTCGGCCCCGAACGGCAGCCGCTCCCCCGGCGGCAACGGCACCGGCCCGAGCACCTCCGCCTCCGGCGGGAGCGTCGCGGCGGCCAGCAGGTCGGCGACTGCGGCGGCGGTGCCGTCGACGGCGGCCATGTGCACCGCCGGCGGGAAGCCGACCTCGGCGCGCTCGGCGAGCTGGGACTGCGCGTGCCCGATCGGGTCCCACCGCACCAGTGCCTGCACGGTGGGGATGCCGGCGTCTGCGACGACGACGACCTGGCCGCCGTCGGCGAAGGGCCGCACCAGCGACGACGCGGTGAGCCAGCGACGCATCGTCTCCTCGGCGGCCCGCAGGTCGGCGCGGCCGAGCAGGGCCCACCCGTCGAGCAGCAGCGCCGCGCCGTACCCCCCGGCGGCGACGGGTTCGGCGCCCACCGTGGCCACGACGAGCGCCGGTCCCGCCGGGGCGGTGGCTTTGACCTCCGTCCCACCGGAGGTGACCACCGGGACACCGGGGAACGCCCGGCCGAGTTCCTCGGCGGTGCGCCCGGCGCCGACGACGACGGCGCGCAGGGCACGAGCACCGCACGCGTGGCAGCGGTGGGTGGCGTCGGCGATGCCGCACCAGCGGCAGGCGGGGGTCGCGGCACCGTCCGGGCCGGCGGCCTGCGGCAACGCGAGCGGGCCGTTGCAGTGCCGGCAGCGGGCCGGGGTCCGGCACTTGGCGCACGCCAGCGCAGGCACGTAGCCGCGGCGGGGCACCTGCACGAGCACCCCGCGGTCGGCGCCCAGGGCGGCGCGGGCGGCGGCGAAGGCGATGGCCGGCAGGCGGGCGGCGCGGGCGGCGGGGTCGCGGGCGAGGGCCTGGTCGCTGTCGGCGAGGGCGGTGATCTTGGGGGCGCTGGCACGGACGACGTCGCGGGGGGCGGCGAGGTCGTGCGCCCATCCGGTGTCGACGAGGGCCTGGGTCTCGGCGGTGCGGGCGTGCCCGGCCAGGACGACGGCGGCACCGGTGGCGTGGGCTCGCAGCAGCGCCACCTCTCGGGCGTGCGGGTACGGCGCCCGGGGCTCGGAGTGCAGGTCGTCGCCGTCGTCCCACACCACGAGCAGGCCGAGGGCGGGGGTGGGAGCGAACACCGCGGCCCGGGTGCCGACGACGATGCGGGCGGTTCCGCGCAGCGCCGCGAGCCAGCGCCGGTAGCGCACGGCCGGACCGAGCCCGGCGGCGAGCCCGACGACGCAGTCGGCGCCGGCCATGTCGGCGCAGGCGGTCACGACCCGGTCGAGGTCGCGCTGGTCGGGCACCACGAGCACCGCGGCGTGGCCGGTGGCGGCGACCGCCGCCGCGAGTTCGGCCAGGCGACGGGGCCAGTCCTCTCCGGGCAGGGACTGCCAGGCCGCGCGGGGGGCGCGGCCGGCGGCGAGGGCGTCGAGGAAGTTCTCGCCGTGGCGGTATCGGGACCAGGCGATCCGGTCGACGGCCGGTGCCGCGGTGGGCGGTGCGGGTGGCGGGTCCTCCGCCTCGACCCGGGCGTGCCGCGGGGGCACCGCGAGTCGCAGCACGTCGGCTCGGGTACCGGCGTAGCGGGCGGCGACGGCGTCGGCGAGGGCGGCGATCTCGGGGGTCAGGACGACCTCGGGCGAGACGATCCGGTCGAGCCAGCCGAGCCGGCCCGTGTGCTCGCTGGTCGGCGCGCGGGACAGCAGGAAGCCGTCGACGAGCCTGCCGGCGAACCGGACGCGCACCCGCACGCCCGGCCGCGCCTCGGCATCGAACTCCCGCGGGATCAGATAGTCGAACTCGCGGTCGAGGTGGGGCAACGGCAGCAGCGGCAGGATCCGCGCCACCGGATCCGTCTCGGCCGCGGTCCTGTCGGTGGCCACCCGGACCGTCGAGGGTCCGGGTTACAGACCGGCGGCGGCGCGCAGCTTCTCGGCCCGGTCGGTGTTCTCCCACGGCAGGTCGATGTCGGTGCGGCCGAAGTGCCCGTACGCGGCGGTCTGTGCGTAGATCGGCCGCAGCAGGTCCAGGTCCCGGATGATCGCACCCGGTCGCAGGTCGAACACCTCGGTGATCGCCTGCTGGATCCGTGCCGGGTCGGTCTTCTCGGTGCCGAACGTCTCGACGAACAGTCCCACCGGGGCGGCCTTGCCGATGGCGTAGGCCACCTGCACCTCGAGCCGGCCGGCCAGGCCCGCGGCCACGGCGGTCTTGGCGACCCACCGCATCGCGTAGGCGGCCGAGCGGTCCACCTTCGACGGGTCCTTGCCCGAGAACGCGCCGCCGCCGTGCCGGGCCATGCCGCCGTAGGTGTCGACGATGATCTTGCGGCCGGTCAGGCCCGCATCCCCCATCGGGCCGCCGAGCACGAACGACCCGGACGGGTTCACCAGCAACCGCAGGCCGGTGGTGTCCAGGCCCGCGAGGCTCGGGTCCGCCAGCACCGCCTCGACGACGTGGGTACGCAGGTCCGGGGTGAGCAGGTTGTTCAGGTCGATGTCCGCCGCGTGCTGGGTGGAGATCACCACGGTGTCCAAGCGGACCGGGCGGTCGCCGTCGTACTCGATGGTGACCTGGGTCTTGCCGTCCGGCCGCAGGTACGGCAGCACCCCGCTCTTGCGGACCTCGGTGAGCCGGCGCGAGAGCCGGTGCGCCAGCGCGATCGGCAGCGGCATCAGTTCCGGGGTGTCCGAGCAGGCGTAGCCGAACATCAGGCCCTGGTCGCCGGCGCCCTGCCGGGCCACCTCGTCGTCGGTGAGCACCCCGGTGCGGGCCTCGTGCGAGACGTCGACGCCGCCGGCGATCTCCGGGGACTGCGCGCCGATGGCGATGTTGACCCCGCAGGAGTTGCCGTCGAAACCCTTCGAGGACGAGTCGTAGCCGATCTCGAGGACCCGGTCGCGCACGATCTTCGGGATGTCCGCGTAGGCCGAGGTGGTGACCTCCCCGACCACGTGCACCTGCCCGGTGGTCACGAGGGTCTCGACCGCGACGCGGGCGCGGGGGTCTTCGGTGAGCAGCGCGTCGAGGACGGAGTCGCTGATCGCGTCACAGATCTTGTCCGGGTGTCCCTCCGTCACGGACTCACTGGTGAAAAGCCGACCGCCGGTCTTGCTCACGGAACTCCCTCTCGACTGGTTGTGTCTAGCTCGAACGATATGGGCGACGCTACTGTTCCGGCCGCGCCGACGCGAGACTTTCGCTCACGGGCGCGCCCCCGACGTCACGGGCGCGCCGCCCCCGCGTCACGGGCGCACCGCCCCCGACGTCACGGACGCGCCGCTGCCAGGGTCACGACCGGTCCTGCGCCAGCAGCGGGCGCAGTGCGTCGAGGACGCGGCTGGCCATCAGCGCCTTGGAGCCGTGCGCGAGGGCGGTCTCGGAACCGTCTGCCGCCAGCAGCCACCCGTCGTTGTGGTCGACCTCGAACGCCTTCCCGTCGCCGACGGCGTTGACCACCAGCAGATCGCAGCCCTTGCGGGCCAGTTTGGCGCGGGCGTGGGTGAGGACGTCGCCCTCGGCGTCGCCGGTCTCGGCGGCGAAACCGACGATGACGGTGCTCGCCGGCAGCGTGCCCTCGGTGCGGGCGGCGACCAGCCCGGCGAGAATGTCCTCGTTCTTGGTCAGCGCGATCGCCTCCGGCTCGCCCGCGCCCTTCTTGATCTTGCTGGTGGCGAAGGTGCTCGGCCGGAAGTCGGCGACGGCGGCGGACATGACGACCGCGTCCGCACCGGCGGCATGCTTGGTGACCGCGGCCTGCATCTGGGCGGCGGTCTGGACCTGCACCACCTCCACCGCGGCGGGATCGGCCAGCCCGGCCACCGCCCCGGCGACGAGGGTGACGTCGGCGCCGCGCTGGGCGGCGAGCCGGGCGAGGGCATAGCCCTGCTTGCCGGAGCTGCGGTTGCCGAGGAACCGCACCGGGTCCAGCGGTTCGCGGGTGCCGCCGGCGGAGACGACGATGCGCCGCCCGGTCAGATCCCGCGGCAACGCGTCCGGTCGTTCGAGCAGCAGCGACGCCAGTCCGAAGATCTCCTCGGGTTCGGGGAGCCGGCCGGCGCCGGTGTCGTGCCCGGTGAGCCGGCCGGAGGCGGGCTCGACGACGACGGCGCCGCGGCGGCGCAGCGTGGCGACGTTGTCCACCGTCGCCGGGTGTTCCCACATCTCGGTGTGCATCGCAGGCGCGAACACGACCGGGCACCGCGCGGTGAGCAGCGTGGCGGTGAGCAGGTCGTCGGCACGGCCGTGGGCGGCGCGGGCCATCAGGTCGGCGGTGGCGGGGGCGACGACCACCAGGTCGGCCTCCTGTCCGAGCCGCACGTGCGGAACCTGCGGCACGTCGGCGAACACGCCGGTGTGCACGGGGTTGCCGGACAGGGCCTCGAAGGTGGCGCGGCCGACGAACTCGAGCGCCGAGTCCGTCGGGATGACCCGCACGTGGTGTCCACTTTCGGTGAACGCCCGGATCAGCGCGCAGGCCTTGTAGGCGGCGATGCCGCCACCGACGCCGACGACGATGCGGCGGCGTTGCGCGAATTCCGAGTGGTCCGCGGTGCCCGCGGCGCGCTGGCTCACTCGCCTTCGGCGTGCTCGAGCAGGTCTGCGTGGATCTCCCGCAGCGCGATCGACAGCGGCTTCTCCTGCAGGCCGGGCTCGACGAGCGGGCCGACGTACTCGAGGATGCCGTCGCCGAGCTGGTTGTAGTAGTCGTTGATCTGCCGGGCACGCTTGGCTGCGTAGATCACCAGCGCGTACTTCGAGGAGGTGCGCTCGAGCAGCTCGTCGATGGGCGGGTTGGTGATGCCCAGCGGGGTGTCGTAGGCCGGCAGGTCGTGGCCGGCGGTGTCGGACACGGCTGCTTGGGTGCTGCTCACTCGGTGTTCTCCTGTGTCGTTCCGGAGCTCTGGTGGGGCCCGGGATTCGGGTTCGAGGCGGGGAAGGTCGTGATCGGCTGCGGACGGTCGGGGCGATCGTCGCGGGGACCGACCAACAAGGATACCAATTCGTCGCAGGCGCGGTCGACGTCCTCGTTGACGATCACCGTGTCGAACTCGTCGCGGGCGTCGAGTTCGGTCCGGGCGGTCTCGAGCCGGCGGCGGACCACCTCGTCCGATTCGGTGCCGCGGCCGGTGAGGCGGGCGACCAGCACATCCCAGCTCGGCGGCGCCAGGAAGGCCAGCACGGCCTCCGGCATGGCGGCGCGCACGGAGCGGGCGCCGGTCAGGTCCACCTCGACGAGCACGGGGCGTCCCGAGGCGAGCGCGTCCCGCACGGGACCGGCGGGGGTGCCCGAGCGTTGCAGCCCGCCGTGGATCTCGGCCCACTCGAGCAGGTCCCCGGACTCGATCATCCGATCGAACTCGTCGCGGCTGACGAAGTGGTAGTCCACCCCGTTCACCTCGCCGGGCCGGGGGTCGCGGGTGGTGGCCGACACGCTGAACAGCAGGTCGGGCACCCGGCTGCGGAGCCGGCGGACAACGGTGGACTTCCCGACGGCGGAGGGGCCGGCCAGCACCACCAGCCGGCCCCTCCGCGTCGTGGAACCGCTGTCCGACACGGTGTGTGCGTCAGCTACCACCGGTCGCTCAGGCGTCGAAGTCGAACCTGGCGAGCAGCGCCTTGCGCTGACGGTCGCCCAGGCCGCGCAGGCGGCGCGTCGGGGCGATCTCGAGTTCGGTCATGATCTCCTGCGCCTTGACCTTGCCGACCTTCGGCAGGGCCTCGAGCAGGGCGGACACCTTCATCTTGCCGAGGATCTCGTCGTTCTCGGCATCGGCCAGGACCTGCTTGAGGTCGGTGCCGCCGCGCTTCAGGCGGTCCTTGAGCTCAGCCCGGGCGCGACGGGCAGCAGCCGCCTTCTCCAGAGCAGCGGCGCGCTGCTCGTCGGTCAGCTGGGGAAGGGCCACGGTTCCTCCGTCTCATCGTTGGCAATCAGTCTCATCCGCCGGTTAACCAGCGGCGATAGCGACCGTACTCACGCCGGACGACGATTGCGAACCCACCCCCCGGCGTTTCGGCTCGAAAACACGTGCGGTAGTGCGCCCGCAGCGTGGCCCGCGGGCAGGTCCGGCCCGGGGACGTAGGCACCGCCCCTCACCTCGGCGAACCCGGCATCGCCGCAGGTAGCGGCGTTGTGGATGGCAGTTCGGCCCGGCGCGGGTGCCGGTCTGCGGGCCGGCGCCGGCGCCGGCGCGTCCACGCCGGAAACGGCCCGGAAAAATTTCCGCGCACGAGCGTGTCGGGGGGCTCCCACCTGCACCGGAACGGACATCCGGCCCGGAGCCGGGAGCCGGATCCGGGCCGGATGTCCGGGCCGTCAGGCCCGCAGGAAGGCGAACGCGTCCACGGTGCGGGACACGGCGTCGCGCAGCGCCGCGGGCGTCGGGCCCGCCCGCAGCACCTCGCGGGAGACGTTGGGCACGACGGCGTCGAGGCGGTCGCCCGCCAGCCGGCGCACGTCCTCCGCGGTGCCGCCCTGGGCGCCCACCCCGGGCATCAGGATCGGGCCGTGCAGCGCGCTCAGGTCCGGTGCCCGGGTGAGGGTCGCGCCCACGACGACGCCGACGGAGCCGAGCGTGTCGGCGCCGGCGTTGCGGGCCGCGGCCTCGTCGACCATCACCTGCGCGACGCTGCGCCCGTCGGCGGTGCGCGCCTGCTGCACCTGGGCGCCCTCGGGGTTGGAGGTGGCGGCGAGGACGAACACCCCGCGCCCGTCGACGGCGAGGCGCAGCGCGGGCTCGAGCGCGCCGAACCCCAGGTACGGCGAGACGGTGACCGCGTCGGAGCCCAGCGGGGACGCATCGGTCAGCCACGTGCGGGCGTACGCGTCCATCGTCGAGCCGATGTCGCCGCGCTTGGCGTCCGCAAGGACGAGGGTGCCGGCGCCGCGCAGGGCCGTCACGGTGCGCTCGAGCACCGCGATGCCCGCGGCACCGAACGCCTCGAAGAACGCGACCTGCGGCTTGACGAGGGCCACCCGCCCGGCGAACGCGTCGACACACGTCCCGGCGAACCGCTCGAGGCCCGCGACGTCGACCGGCAGCCCCCACGCCGCGAGCAGTTCCGGGTGCGGGTCGATGCCCACACACAGCGGCCCGCGCTCGGCGAGGGCCGCGTGCAGACGCTGCCCGAACGTCGTCACGACGCCGTGTCCGCGAGTCCGTCGCGCAGCCCTCCGACGCCGCCGGACGCCCCGGCGTCCTCGCGGAGGCTGCCCTGGTCCTCCCGGAGCCCGGCGTGCATCTCCTGCAGGGAACGGACCCCGATGTCGCCACGGATGGCGGCCTCGATGCCCTGCACGGCCGCGGAGGCACCCTGCACGGTCGTGATGCACGGGATGTTCGCGGCGACGGCCGCGGTGCGGATCTCGTAGCCGTCGATGCGCGGCCCGGAGTTGCCCCACGGGGTGTTGATCACCATGTCGACCTCACCGGCGCGGATCTTCTCGACGATGGTGTGGGCCCCCTCGGGCCGTTCCTCCTCCGACACCTTGTACACGTGCTCGCACGGGATGCCGTTGCGGCGCAGCACCTCCGCGGTGCCGATGGTGGCGAGCACCCGGAAGCCGAGGTCGGCGAGCCGCTTGACGGGGAAGATCAGCGACCGCTTGTCCTTGTTGGCGACCGAGACGAACACAGAGCCGGAGGTGGGCAGCGAACCGTAGGCGGCGGTCTGGCTCTTGGCGAACGCGGTGCCGAAGTCGTCGTCGATGCCCATGACCTCGCCGGTGGACTTCATCTCCGGGCTGAGCAGCGAGTCGATGCCGGTGCCGTCGGCGCGGCGGAACCGGTTGAACGGCAGCACCGCCTCCTTCACCGCGACCGGGGCGTCGACCGGGGCGTGCCCGCCGTCGCCGTGGGCGGGCAGGATGCCCTCGGCGCGCAGGTCGGCGATGCTCTCGCCCATCATGACCCGCGCGCAGGCCTTGGCGAGCTGCACGGCGGTGGCCTTCGAGACGAACGGCACGGTGCGGGAGGCACGCGGGTTGGCCTCGAGCACGTAGAGGACGTCGTCCTTGAGGGCGTACTGCACGTTGAGCAGGCCCTTGACGCCGATGCCGTGCGCGAGGGCCTCGGTGGAGCGGCGCACGTTCTCGAGGTCGGACCGCCCGAGGGTGATCGGCGGCAGCGCGCACGACGAGTCGCCGGAGTGGATGCCGGCCTCCTCGATGTGCTCCATGATGCCGCCGATGTAGACGTCGGTGCCGTCGCACAGGGCGTCGACGTCGATCTCGACCGCGTCGTCGAGGAAGCGGTCGACCAGCACGGGCCGGTCCTCGGAGATCTCGGTGGCGCGGGAGATGTAGCTCTCGAGCGCGTTCTCGTCGTAGACGATCTCCATGCCGCGCCCGCCGAGGACGTAGGACGGACGGACCAGCACCGGATAGCCGATGCCGGCGGCGATGTCGCGGGCGCCCTCGAAGGTGGTGGCGGTGCCGAACTTCGGGGCCGGCAGGCCCGCCTCGGTGAGCACCCGGCCGAACTCGCCGCGGTCCTCGGCCAGGTCGATGGCCTCGGGGCTGGTGCCCACGATCGGCACCCCGGCGGCCTTCAACCGTCGCGCGAGCCCGAGCGGGGTCTGGCCGCCGAGCTGGACGATGACCCCGGCGACGGTGCCGGACTGCGACTCGGCCCGGTACACCTCGAAGACGTCCTCGAAGGTGAGCGGCTCGAAGTAGAGACGGTCGGCGGTGTCGTAGTCGGTCGAGACCGTCTCGGGGTTGCAGTTGACCATGACGGTCTCGTAGCCGGCCTGCGACAGGGTCAGGGCGGCGTGCACGCACGAGTAGTCGAACTCGATGCCCTGACCGATGCGGTTGGGGCCCGAGCCGAGGATGAGCACCTTCGGCCGCTCGCGCTGCTCGGCGACCTCGGTCTCGGCGTCCGGGTCGAGTTCGTACGTCGAGTAGTGGTACGGGGTCTTGGCCTCGAACTCGGCGGCGCAGGTGTCGACGGTCTTGTACACCGGATGCACGCCGAGCTGCTCGCGCAGGGCCCGCACCGCGTCCTCGTCGCCGAGTTCGGGGCGCAGCGCCGCGATCTGCCGGTCGGAGAAGCCGTGGTGCTTGGAAAAGCGCAGTTCCCGCTCCCCGAACGTCTCGGCGGCGCGCACCGTCTCCCCCAGCTCGACGATCTGCTGGATCTGATCGAGGAACCACGGGTCGATCTTGGTGGCGTCGAACAGCTGCTCGACGGTGGCGCCGAGCTCGAAGGCCTTGGCGATGCCGTAGAAGCGGCCGTCGTGCGGGACCTCGAGCTCGCCGAGGAGGGTGCCGAGATCGGCCGCCTCGACCTCGGGGCCGGTCCAGAACCCGGAACGCTTGGTTTCGAGGGACCGCAGGACCTTGCCGAAGGCCTCGGTGAAGTTGCGGCCGATCGACATGGCCTCGCCGACCGACTTCATGGTGGTGGTGAGGGTGCCGTCGGCGCCGGGGAACTTCTCGAACGCGAAGCGCGGAGCCTTGACGACGACGTAGTCGAGCGTCGGCTCGAAGCAGGCCGGCGTCTCCTTGGTGATGTCGTTGACGATCTCGTCGAGGGTGTAGCCGATGGCGAGCTTGGCGGCCATCTTCGCGATCGGGTAGCCGGTGGCCTTCGAGGCCAGCGCGGACGACCGCGACACCCGCGGGTTCATCTCGATCACCACGAGACGACCGTCGCGCGGGTCCATCGCGAACTGGATGTTGCAGCCGCCGGTGTCGACGCCGACCTCGCGCAGGATCGCGATCGACAGGTCGCGCATCTTCTGGTATTCGCGGTCGGTCAGGGTCATGGCGGGGGCGACGGTGACCGAGTCGCCGGTGTGCACGCCCACCGGGTCGACGTTCTCGATGGAGCAGACGATCACGACGTTGTCGCGGCCGTCGCGCATGAGCTCGAGCTCGTACTCCTTCCAGCCGAGGATGGACTCCTCGATGAGCACGTTCGCGGTGGGCGACGCGGCGAGGCCGCCGCCGGCGATGCGCTCGAGGTCGGCCTCGTCGTAGGCCATGCCGGAGCCGAGGCCGCCCATGGTGAACGACGGGCGCACCACGACGGGGTAGCCGAGCTCGGCAACGGTGTCGCGCACCTCGTCCATCGTGTAGCAGACCCGCGAGCGCGCGGACTCGCCGCCGCACTTGGCGACGATGTCCTTGAACTTCTGCCGGTCCTCGCCGCGCTGGATGGCATCGAAGTCGGCGCCGATCAGCTCGACGTCGTACTTGGCGAGGATGCCCTGCTCGTGCAGGGCGACGGCGGTGTTGAGCGCGGTCTGCCCGCCGAGGGTGGCGAGCACCGCGTCGATCGGGGTGCCCTTGGCCTGCTCGGCGGCGATGACCTTCTCGACGAACTCGGCGGTGATGGGCTCGACGTAGGTGGAGTCGGCGAACTCCGGGTCGGTCATGATCGTGGCCGGGTTGGAATTGACGAGGGAGACCCGCAGGCCTTCCTCGCGCAGCACGCGGCACGCCTGGGTGCCGGAGTAGTCGAACTCGCAGGCCTGGCCGATGACGATCGGGCCGGAGCCGATGACGAGGATGTGGGAGAGGTCGGTACGGCGTGGCATCTAGTTCTTCTCTCCCTCGAGCATGCTGGTGAACCGGTCGAACAGGTAGGAGGCGTCGTGCGGGCCGGCCGCCGCCTCGGGGTGGTACTGCACGGAGAAGGCGGACCCGTCGAGCAGGCGCACGCCCTCGACGGCGCCGTCGTTGGCGCAGGTGTGGCTGATCACGGCCCGGCCGAACGGGGTGTCGAACTCCTGGCCCGCCTCGCCCTCGAGCGCGAAGCCGTGGTTCTGGGCGGTGATCGCGATCCGCCCGGTCTCGTGTTCGATGACCGGGATGTTGATGCCGCGGTGCCCGAACTTCATCTTGTAGGTGCCCAGACCGAGGGCGCGGCCGAGGATCTGGTTGCCGAAGCAGATGCCGAACAGCGGCAGTCCCTGCCCGAGCACTTCCTTGGTCAGGTGCACCGCGCCGTCCGCGGTGGCCGGGTCCCCGGGACCGTTCGAGAGGAAGACACCGTCGGCCTTCAGGTCCAGGATGTCGTGCAGCGTCGCGGTGGAGGGCAGCACGTGCACGCGCATGCCGCGCTCGGCGAACATCCGCGGGGTGTTGGTCTTGATGCCGAGGTCGATCGCGGCGACGGTGAAGCGGGCCTCGCCGTCGGGCTCGACGACGTAGCCGCTGGTGGTGGTGACCTCGCCGGCGAGGTCGGCGCCGAGCATCGACGGCTGGCTCCGGACCCGGTCGAGCAGCTCGGCGTCGTCGGCGAGGGCGTCGCCGGAGAAGACACCCGCCCGCATCGAGCCGCGGGTGCGCAGATGCCGCACCAGGGCGCGGGTGTCGATCCCGGCGATGCCGACGATGTTCTGCCGCTCGAGTTCGTCCTGCAGGGAGCCGGCCGCGCGCCAGCTCGAGGTGCGGCGCGACGGGTCGCGCACGACGTACCCGGCGACCCAGATCTTCGCGCCGGCGGGGTCACCGGTGGGGCCGACGGACTCGTTGTCCTCGGCGTTCCACCCGGTGTTGCCGATCTGCGGGGCCGTGGACACCACGATCTGCCGGTGGTAGCTGGGGTCGGTGAGGGTCTCCTGGTAGCCGGTCATGCCGGTGCTGAACACCGCCTCGCCGAGGGTCTGGCCCACCGCACCGAAGACGGTGCCGCGGAACGTGCGACCGTCCTCGAGCACCAGTATCGCGGTGTCCGTGTCGAAGTTGTTGCCGCTCATGCGTTCTCTCCGTTCTGCTCGACCTCACCGGAGCTCGCCGCATCAGCCGAAATCTCGCGTGCCGTCGTCGCTGTACCAGCCGTCCAGGCTGTCGTCCTAGCTGTCACTGTCCCGGTGATTCTCGTTCGTCTCCTGCACCCACTGGGGGTAGATGGTCTTGTCGTCGCCGCGGAATCCGGTGTCGATCTCGGTGCCGGACGGCAGCTGCCAGCGGATCACCAGCACCCCGTCCTTGGTCATCACCTTTCCCGCGAGGCCACGTTCGGTGCGCACCGCTCGGATCGAGTCCTGCGGGATCCAGATCGGCGAGGCGCCGTCCCGTTCGAGCAGCACCCCGGCGCGGTAGCGGCTGATCTCGCCGGCCGCGCGGTGGCCCAGGTCGCCGACGGCGATCCGGTCCTGCCAGCTCGGCGCGAGGGTACTGCCCACGTACAGGCCGGTGCTCGGGGCCACCAGCTGCTCCCCCAGCTCGGCCGGCACCGGCGGGAGGGCACCGACGGCCTCGGCCTGGCGGCGGCCGCGGCCGCGCCAGCCCTTCCACATCAGCAGGACCAGCACCACCCACAGGGCGACGAAGCCGAGCGTGAGCCACAGGCGGTCCATCACCGCACCCCGCTTCCGGTGCCGGGCCGGACCGCTCCGTCGAGTGCGGTGATGCGGCCGCGCAGCACGGTCGCAACGACCTTGCCGGGCAGCGTCATCGCCTCGTACGGCGTGTTGTGCGCCACCGAGGCCAGCTCCGGTCCGCGCACCGTCCATTCGGCGTCGGGGTCGACGAGCACCACGTTGGCGGGCTCGCCCACCTCGAGCGGGCGCCCCTGGTCGTCGAGGCCGACGATCTCGGCGGGCCGTTCGCTCATCACCTTCGCGACGCCGCGCCAGTCCAGCAGCCCGGGACGGACCATCGTCTCGACGACGATCGACAGGGCCGTCTCGAGCCCCAGCATGCCGGGCCGGGCCTGCGAGAACTCGCAACACTTGTCCTGCTCGGCGTGCGGGGCGTGGTCGGTGGCGATGCAGTCGAGCACGCCCTCGGCCAGTCCGCGGCGCAGCGCCTCGACGTCGGAACGCTCGCGCAGCGGCGGGTTGACCCGGTTGATGCCGTCGTAGGTCTCGAGCCGCGAATCGTCGAGCATCAGATGATGCGGGGTCACCTCGGCGGTAATCGGGATCCCTTGTGCCTTGGCCCATTTCACCAGTTCGACGGTGCCGGCGGTGGAGGCGTGGCAGATGTGCACGCGGGCCCCGGCGTCCCGGGCGAGCAGGGCGTCGCGCGCGACGATCGACTCCTCGGCCGCGCGCGGCCAGCCGGCCAGCCCGAGACGCGCCGCGGTGGGCCCCTCGTGCGCGACGGCCCCGGCGGTCAGCCGCGGCTCCTCCGCGTGCTGGGCGATGAGCACCCCGAGCGAACTCGAGTACTCCAGCGCCCGCCGCATGATCAGCGGATCGTGGACGCAGTGCCCGTCGTCGGAGAACATCCGGACGCGGCCGACGCCGGCGGCCATGGTGCCCATCTCGGCGAGCTGCGTGCCGGCGAGCCCGACGGTGACGGCACCCACGGGGTGCACATCGACGAGGCCGACCTCCTGCCCCCGTCGCCACACGTGGTCGGTGACGACGACGGAGTCCGCGACGGGGTCGGTGTTGGCCATCGCGAACACCGCGGTGTAGCCGCCGAGCGCCGCGGCCGCGGATCCGGTGTCGATGGTCTCGGTGTCCTCGCGGCCGGGCTCACGCAGATGCGTGTGCAGGTCGACGAAGCCGGGCAGCAGGATCCGTCCGGCGCCGTCGATCACCTCGGCGTCGGGGCTCGCCTCGAGGTCGGGGCCGAGGGCGAGGATCTGTTCGTCGCCGAGCAGCACGTCGGTCGGCGCACCCTCCCCGTAGACGAGCACGTTGCGGATGAGCACCTGCGGCGACACCGAATCTTCTCCTGTCCCACTGTTCTTCGTCTTCTGCGCGGACGTCCGGTCCGCATACGCGTCGGTCATGCGATTGCGCTCTCCGTGCCGACGAGCAGCCGGAACAGCACGGCCATGCGCACGTGCACGCCGTTGCTCACCTGCTGCAGCACCGCGGTCTGCGGGGCGTCGGCGACCGCGGAGGCGATCTCCATGCCGCGCAGCATCGGGCCGGGGTGCAGCACCACGGCGTGCTCGGCGAGCATCGCCAGTCGCTTCTCCGACAACCCGTAGCCGATCGAGTACTCGCGCGCCGACGGGAAGAACCCGCCGTTCATGCGTTCGGCCTGCACCCGCAGCATGAGCACCGCGTCGAGGCCGGGCAGTTCGGCGTCGAGGGAATGGGAGACGGTGACGGGCCAGGTCTCGACGCCCACCGGCAGCAACGTGCGCGGCGCGACGAGCACCACCTCGGCCCCGAGCGTGGACAGCAGCAGGGCGTTGGAGCGCGCGACCCGGCTGTGCAGGATGTCGCCCACGATCGCGATGCGCCGGCCGGCGATCGATCCGAGCCGCTGCCGGAGGGTGAGCGCGTCGAGCAGGGCCTGCGTGGGGTGCTCGTGGGTGCCGTCGCCGGCGTTGATCACCGCCGGTCCCCCGCCGTCGCCGTCGCCGGTCCATTCGGCGATCCGGTGCGCGGCGCCCGACGCGGGGTGCCGCACGATCAGGGCGTCGGCGCCGGCGGCGTGCAGGGTCAGCGCGGTGTCGCGCAGCGATTCGCCCTTGGCGACCGACGAACTCGACGCGCTGACGTTGATGACGTCGGCGCTCATCCACTTGCCGGCGACCTCGAACGAGACCCGGGTGCGGGTGGAGTTCTCGAAGAACACCGTCATCACGGTGCGGCCGCGCAGGGTCGGCAGCTTGCGCACCTCACGGCCGAGCAGCGCCTGCTCGAACCGTTCGGCCTCGTCGAGAAGCTCGGTCGCGGACTGCTCGGTCAGGTCCGCGATGGAGAGCAGGTGCTTCACGAAATCTTGCCTCCGGAGATCACCACGGCGTCGCGGTCGTCCTGCTCGGTGAGCAGGACCCGCACGTCCTCGGCGCGGGCGGTGGGGACATTCTTGCCGACGTAGTCGGCGCGCAGCGGCAGTTCGCGGTGCCCGCGGTCGACCAGGACGGCGAGCTGCACCGCGCGGGGCCGGCCCAGGTCGCGCAGGGCGTCGAGGGCGGCGCGCACCGAGCGACCCGAGAACAGGACGTCGTCGACGAGGACGACGAGGGCGTCCTCGACGCCGCCCTCGGGCACCGATGTGCGCTCGAGCGGCCGGTGCGGCTTGGTGCGCAGGTCGTCGCGGTAGAGGGTGATGTCCAGGGAGCCGACGGGCACGCGCACCCCGGAGAACTCGGCGATGCGTTCGGCGAGCCGGTGCGCGAGGGTGGTGCCGCGGGTGGGAATGCCGACGAGGACGACGCGGGGGGCTTCACCCGCGGGGGCGTCGAGCGCGGTCTTCTCGATGATCTGGTGCGCGATGCGGGCGACGGTGCGACCGACGTCGGCTGCGGAGAGCAATTCGCGGGCCGGACCGGGCGGGGATGCCGGTGACCCGTCTTCGGACATGGCCATACTGCGACCTCCTTCTCCGCCTCGCTGGACGGATCGTTAAAGGATGCCTGACGGTGCTCCAGCCTAGCAGCGGCCGGTGCCCGCCAGACACGGATGCGGGGTGAGGCCCGACACAGGCCGGGGTCCCCGAAGCGGCGAGCGGGCCCGGCCGGCGACCTCCGTCGCCGGCCGGGCCCGCTCCCGCTGCGTTGTCAGGGCCGCTCGGAGTCCCGCTGCCCGGCCGGGTCGGCGGCGCGCGACGAGGTGGCCGCCGCGGCGGCACGCACCTGGTCGGCGAGCGCCACGATCTGACCGAGGATGCCGTTGACGAAGGCCGGCGAATCGTCGGTGGACAGCTGCTTGGCCAGCTCGACCGCCTCGTCGACGGCCACCACCGGCGGCACGTCGGGGGCGTGGAACAGCTCCCACACCGAGATGCGCAGGATCGCCCGGTCCACGGCGGGCAGCCGCTCGAGCGTCCAGTCGTGCAGGTGCTCGGCGATCACCTGGTCGAGCTCGTCGAGTCGCTCCGCCACGCCGCGCACGACGGTCTGCGTGTACGGCGGGATCTGCGCGACCTGGTCGTCGGTGACGGCGAGCGCGATCCGGTCGGCGGCGAGACCGACCGGATCGATGTCGCGGGCCTCGGCCTCGAACAGCAGATCCACGGCGCGCTTACGCGCCTTGTGCCGGGCTCCGAGTTTCTTCTGCGTACCGGACACTCAGGAATTCACTCGCCCGAGGTAGCTGCCGTCACGGGAATCGACCTTGAGCTTGTCACCGGTGTTGATGAACAGGGGCACCTGGATCTCGGCGCCGGTCTCGAGGGTCGCGGGCTTGGTGCCGCCGGTCGAGCGGTCGCCCTGCAGGCCGGGATCGGTGTGGGTGACCTCGAGTTCGACGGTGACGGGCAGTTCGACGAACAGCGGGGTGCCCTCGTGGGTGGCCACCTGCACCTGCATGTTCTCGAGGAGGAATCGGGCGCCGCCGCCCAGGGTCTCCTCGCTGATCGAGATCTGGTCGTAGGTCTCGCCGTCCATGAAGACGTAGTCGGTGCCGTCGTGGTACAGGTACGTCATGTCGCGACGGTCGACGGTGGCCGTCTCGACCTTCACGCCGGCGTTCCAGGTCTTGTCGACGGTCTTGCCGGAGAGCACGTTCTTGATCTTCGTGCGGACGAACGCCGGCCCCTTGCCGGGCTTGACGTGCTGGAACTCGATGATCTGCCACAGCTGACCGTCGATCTTCAGCACGAGCCCGTTCTTGAAATCGCTGGTATCGGCCACTTGGTTTCGCGTCTCCTAGAGTCGAGGTACCGCCCTTATACGACGGTCAATGTCTTGTCGGTGAGTGTGAGCAGCTCCGGTCCCTGCTCACGCACCACGAGCGTGTCCTCGATCCGCACGCCTCCGCGCCCGGAGAAGTACACGCCCGGTTCGACGGTCACCGCCGCACCGCAGGCAAGTGTACCGGTCGCGGCCTGGCCGATTCCGGGTGCTTCGTGGATCTCCAGACCGACGCCGTGGCCGAGTCCGTGCAGGAACAGCTCACCGTGGCCGGCGGCGGCGATCACGTCGCGGGACGCGGCGTCCACGGCGGCCAGGTCGACGCCCGGCACGAGCGCCGCCCGCCCGGCCGCCTGGGCGCGCGCGACCAGGTCGTACACGTCACGCTGCCAGTCGGCGGCCCGGCCGAGGACGTAGGTGCGGGTCATGTCGGAGTGGTATCCGCCGACCTGTGCACCGAAATCGAGCTTGACGAAGTCGCCGGCGGCGAGCACGGCGTCGGTGGGCCGGTGGTGCGGCACGGCCGAGTTCGCCCCGGTCGCGACGATCGTCTCGAAGGAGATGCCGTCGGCGCCGTGGTCGAGCATGCGGGCCTCGAGATCGCGGCCGACCTGCCGTTCGGTGCGGCCCGGGCGCAGGCCGCCGGCGGCGACGAGATCGGCCAGTGCCCGGTCGGCCACGGCGCACGCCGCCGCGAGCAGCCCGACCTCGTGTTCGTCCTTGACCATGCGCAACTGCTCGACCAGCCCGGGCGCGGGGGTGAGGGTGAGCGGGCTGTCCAGCCCCGCCCAGCGCACGTGCGCGTCGACGGTGACGACATGGCTCTCGAAGCCCCACCGGGCCGGCGTCGCCGCGGAACGGACCAGGTGATCGGCGCTGGCGCGGGCGATCTCGGCCCGCAGATCGGGCACCTGCGCGGCGACCTGGGTGAGGTAGCGGCCGTCGGTGCACACGACGGTGCGGGACTCGTCGAGGTCGTCGTCGGTGGTGACGAGCAGCGCGGCGTTCGAGCCGGTGAATCCGGTGAGGTAGCGGATGTTGAGCAGGTCGGTCACCAGGAGCGCATCGAGGTCGCGGTCGGCGAGCAACCGGCGCAGCGCGGCGCGGCGGGCGGAGTGATCGGCGGACATGGGGTCAACGTACTCCCGCGCCGACAGCCGGGACGGCCGTCGACGGTCACGAATGTGGGGCGGGACACATCCGCGCCGATCCAGACGTTACTCTGAGGTACATGAAACCCTGGTTGCTTCGCGGGCTCGGCCTGACCCTCGTGCACGTGCTGGTACGGGTCCTGCTGGGGGTCGCCCTGGTGCAATGGCCGCTGCAAGGCTCGATGCTGCGGATGGTCGCGTTGGCCGTCGTCGTGCTCGCCGCGATCGTGTGGGCCGGGCTCGACGGGATCCGCGATCAGCGGGCGCACCCGCAGTCGGAGGACGGGGCGGACCTGACGATGCTGTGGCTGAAGGCCGCGGCGGTCACCGGTCTCGCCGCCGGCCTGCTGACGTGGCTGATCGACACGGTCGGTCCGATCCAGGTCGGGGTCAAGTCGCTGTTCTTCGAACTGACCTCGGGTGCGGCGTTCACCGTGCTGCTGGTGTTCGTTCCCGCGACGGCCGCGGTGATGCTCGGGCGGCTGCTGGTGCGTCGAGATCAGCGCAAGTCTGCGGCGACGGGGACGGCGACGGGGAAGCCGGACGACGGGCCGGCACCGGTCACGGCGTCCGCTGCCCCGGATCAGGGGTGGCGTGACGACGACGCGCCCACCGAGGTGTTCGAGCGGATCGACCCGGACCGCCGCCCCTGACACCTACCCGGGTCCGCACCGTTGGCGGAGAATCGGGTCCGCGGCCCGGAGCGGGCAGGTACCGTTCGGCCCATGGCCGGACGCGGGACGAGCGGCACCCACGGACGCCGGCGGACGGCGCTGGTCGTCGCGGGCGCGGGTGCGCGCGGCGCGTATCAAGCCGGCGCGATCACGACCCTGCTCCCCCGGATGACGCGGCACCACGGAGCGCCCCGGATCCTCGTCGGGACCAGCGCCGGCGCCATCAACGTGGTCGGGCTCGCCGCGTTCGCCGACGAGGGACTGCCGACGGCCGCCGAACGGCTCGTGGACCTGTGGACCGGGGTGGTCTCGTCCGACGTGTACTCGTCGGTGCACAGCGTGCTCGGCACCGGCGCGGCGTTCCTGGGTCAGGCGATCGGTTTTCCCCGCACGCGTCTCGTCAGCCTGCTCGACACGACCCCGATCCGGGGGACCCTGCAGCGCCTGGTGCCGTGGGACCGGCTGCACGAGAACATCCGGGCCGGGCTGGTGGACGCGGTCGCGGTCGCGACGACGTCCGTGGCCACCGGCGGGACGGTGGTGTTCGTGGAGAAGAACGCCTCGGTGCCCCTCCCCGAGTACGACATCCGCCGCAACATCAGCTACGTCGAGACGACCCTGACCGTCGACCACCTGCTGGCGTCCTCCGCGGTGCCGATCCTGTTCCGGCCCATCCACGTCACCGATCGGTGCGCCCCGCAGCGCTCCGGCTGGTACATCGACGGCGGTCTGCTGCTCAACACCCCGATCAAGCCCGCGCTCGTGCTCGGCGCGAACGACGTCGGCGTCGTGGCGACGCAGCCGCGGATGTGGCCCCCGCCGGTGTCCGCGCGCACCGGCAGGCGCCGACCGGCACCTCCCGACGTGGCCGGCGTCGCGGCCCTGGCGCTGCGGGCGATGCTCGGCTACCGGATGATCGAGGACCTGCACACGCTCGAGTTCCGCAATGCCCGCATCGCCCAGACCCGAGCCGTGTCCCCCACCGACCGTCCCATCGGGATCGACTTCGCCGGCCCGCCGCCCGGCCAGGCCGGGCGGATCGCCGAGATCGCGGAAGGGGTGGTCCGTCGCCGCCCCGCCGTGCGCCGGTTCCTGCGCAACCCCGCGCCGTCCGTCGTCGCACGATTGATCGGTGGCGACGACGAGGATCGCGGCGACCTGCTCAGCTTCCTGCTGTTCGATCCCGAATTCACGTGCGCGATCGCCGAACTGGGTCGCGAACACGGCGCCGAACCGAGCACCGCACAGCCTGCCGCCGAGCTCCGGGCCTGATCCCCGCGCCGATCCGGGCGGTCAGGGCCGTCGCGCCGGGGTCGGGCGCCGATATCCCACCGCATCCCGGTCACGGGGCCCGTACCGCGCCGTCCCGAAGGTCTCCACGAAACTGCGGTCGCGCCGTACCGGCCGCAGCCCGGTGGCGGCGAAGTAGGTGCGCACCGCGGATCGCGCGACGTAGGCCAGAGCGGGCCGCGGCTCGGGCAGGCTCTGCACGGCCCGTAGGCGGTCGTCGCAGAACGTCGACAGCACCTCCGGCGCGAGCGGTCGCAGCGGACCCGGAAACCAGCGGTCCGCGAAGTCGTCGACGAGTCGCCGGGTCACGGCGAGCCCGTCGTCGGTGCGCGCGTATTCCGCGGCCTCGAAGTCGGCGGTCCACCGCGCGAGCTCGTCGCGGGAGCCGGGGATGTCCGTGATGCGCTGGGCGGCCGCCACGCCGCGCCAGAAATGCCACTGCGCTTGAAGTTCCGTCCCGGAGAACGGCCGGGACCCGACGAGCGCGGCGATACGCTGCGGTTCGAGCACGAGCGTGGCGAGCGTGTAGAGCGAGTCCTCGTTGCGGATCGGGAAGTGCCCGTGGATCTCGTTGAGCCGCTCGATCCATGCGAGCCCCTCGGACGTGTCGTAGCCGAGTTCGAGGAACTTGCCGAAGAACACCATCGTGTCGTCGTTGCGCTTCGCCGTGCGGACGACGATGTCGCCGCGTCCGCGGCGGTGCAGGATCTTCGCGATGCCGGGCACGGCCACCTGCCGGATGAACGACACCGTGAACAACGCGTTGACGAGCATCGCGTTCCCGTGCAGGACCTCGAGCGAGAGTCGAGCGACGGCGCGATCGTCGCGGAGCGGATCGAGACGCTCGATTTCCCGTCGGACCTGCCGTCCGATCGTCACATTCCTCATTCGTCCTCCGTCGCTCTCCCGGCCCCCGTAGTGGACAACATATGTTGTCCACTACGGGCGGTCAACGGCCGTTCCCGGTCCGACCGATCGGTCCGGCAGGATGGGATCCATGCGCACCCCCCCGAGCCGCAGCTGGCACGGCGTCAGCGCCGACGACCGGCGCGCGCAGCGCCGTACCCGGATCCTGGCGGCGGGTACCGAACTGCTCGGCACCGGCGGAGGCCGCGCGGTCACGGTCCGCGCCGTGTGCCGGGCCGCCGGGGTCAGCGAGCGGTACTTCTACGAGAGTTTTCCCTCGCGCGACGAACTGGTCGCCGCAGTCTTCGCAACGACGGCGGAGGGCCTCATGCGTCACATGCAGGCCGTCGTGGCCTCCGCCCCGGCGGAGGTCGCCGCGCGGGCCCGCGCCTTCGTCTCCGGAGCGATCGACTTCTTCGCCGCCGACCCCCGCCGCGGCCGGGTGCTGGTCCGCGAGGCGATGACCGAGCCGGCGTTGTCGCAGCAGGGCCTGCACGCAGCACCCGCCCTGCTCGGCGCCCTGCTCGTCGGCGTCGCTGCGCCGGAACCGGACGCCGAGTCCCGGCTGATCAGCGGCGCCGTCCTGGGCCTGGGCATCGGGGCGCTGATCGTCGCGTGGATCGACGGGCAGGTCGACGTCGAGCGAGAGGCGCTCGTCGAGCACTGCACCCTGCTCGTCCGACGCGCCGTCACCCCCTCGGAGTCCGGGTAGGTTCCCCGGAACCGGACTCGCCGGGCGGAACGGACCGATTCGGACGGAAGCAGTGTCACGGGACGTGCCGGTGGTGTAAATGTGAACTGTCGGGGTCGAGAACCGGGAACCGGCAGGGGCACGCCGGTCACCCGACCGCACGCACCGAGGGGGGATTGCGATGGCCGAATTCGAGCGATGGCCGACCGATCTGCTCGCCGAATTCGTAGCCGACCTCGAACTGGGACGCACCCTGACACTTCCGGCCGCCGTCGAAATCGCCGCGCGCGAGGAACTGGCCCACCGGAGCATCGACGCCGGATGAGTCCGATCCGCGGCACCGGCCGCGGCGGCCCCGCGCACCGGGACATCGGGCACAGGAGCCGCCGCTCCCCCGTCATGCGATCGCCGAAAACCAATCCCTCTGGCGCCCAGCACATTTAAGGTAGGGAAGCATGGGAGAGCGCGCCCCGATACGTCCCGACCGGAAGACGGTCCCGAACGGCTCGGACGAGGGCGGAGCCTTCGCGTCGCGGACCGGCGGCGAGCCGCAGCTGGGGCGACTGCTCGGGGCGATACTGCCGCTGACGCACCCCGGAGGGCTGTGGTCCACGACGCGGGGGCTCGTGAAAGGAACGTGCAGCGCCGCGGCGGCGGTGGGCGGACGGGTGCTCGGTCTCCGCCACCCGGGCGCCCGGCAGGCGGCCGACCCCGTCCTGCCGGCGAACTGGTGGCCCGACGACCTCGATCTCGAGGCGGCGGCCCGGAAGTGCCCGGGGGTGGATCTGTATGCGGTGACCGTCGACTTCGTCGAGCGCCACCACGGGTTCGCCCTGTCGATGCTGGGCGGGATCCCGTCCTGGACCGCCGCCTGGTACTCCCGGGTCGGCGTGGCCTATCTGCAGGCCCACCGGATCGCCCGCCCGGACCGGGACGAACGGGCCCGCCGCGGGGCACCTCCGTCGGCGCGGGCGACCCGTCCCGGCCTGCAGGTCGTGCACGGCGCCGAGTAGCCCGGCCGGGGCCGGCCGCGCCGGCGACCGACGCGCGGGTGACCGGTCCGCGCGCGCGTCGCCGTCCCGGCCCGGCCCGATCGATCATGGTCCGGCTCGACGACGGCGAGAGCACCCTCACGGCAGTGCGGACGGGCCCAGGACCCGGCCCCGGACGTCGGCCAGCACCCGGCGCACGAACTGCTCGTGCCCGATGCGCGCCCGCTGACCGCACTGCGGCACCAGGACGCTGACGGTGCCGTCCGCGAGTTCCTCGTCGCCGACGATCGCGAGGTAGGGATCGCGGTGCAGGCGCGCAGCGCGGATCCGGCTGCCCAGCGATCCACCGGAGAGCACCTCGGCGCGAATCCCCTCGTCCAGCAGCCTGTCCCGCAACGCGCCGGCCTCGTCGCGGTGTGGGTCACGGACCGGCAGGACCGCCACTTGGCGGGGCGAGAGCCACGGCGGCATTCGCCCTTCGAAGCGTTCGACGAGCATCGCGGTCAGCCGCTCCATCGATCCGAGCACACCCCGGTGGATCATCACGGGCCGGTGCCTGTGCCCGTCCTCGCCGGTGTATTCGAGGCCGAAACGCTCGGGTTGAGTGAAGTCGAACTGGACGGTGGACACGGTCTCCTCGCGCCCGTGCGCCCCGGCGACCTGGACGTCGATCTTCGGACCGTAGAACGCGGCCTCCCCCTCGGCTTCGAAGAAGTCCAGCCCACACCGTTCGAGCGCACCGCGCAGCTGACCCTGAGCATGCGCCCACTGCTCGCCGGAGCCGAGATAGCTGCCCCCGGCACCGCGGAGGGAGAGGCGGTAGCGCCGGGCGTCGAGCCCGAGAACCCGATAGCAGCGCTCGATCGCACTCAACGCGAGTTCCACCTCCGCACCGGCCTGTTCGGGCGCGCAGAACACATGCGCGTCGTCGAGACCGATCTGCCGGACCCGGCTCAGGCCGCCGAGCACGCCCGACAGTTCGCTGCGGAACATCGATCCCAGCTCCGACAGGCGGATCGGCAGGTCGCGGTAGCTGCGGGCCCGCGAGGCGAAGATCTGGGCGTGATGGGGACAGTTGGCGGGCCGCAGGACGAAACTCTCGCCGCCGACCCGCATCTCGGGGAACATGTCGTCGGCGAACTTGGACCAGTGGCCCGACCGGACGAACAGCTCCTTCTTGGCGAGCACCGGGGTGTAGACGCGGCGACAGCCGGACTCGGCCGCCACCTCGGCGGCGAAGGCCTCGAGCTCGGCACGGATCACCGCACCGTCCGGCAACCACAGCGGAAGACCCGCACCCACAATCGGCGCGCCGGCGAACATGTCGAGTTCGCGACCGAGCACTCGGTGATCTGCACCGTTCATTTCCTGTTCCTCGACTCTCGTCTCGGCGAGAGGGAGCGACGTGCCCGAACACGACGAAAGCCCCGGGACGTCGACTCCCGGGGCTCGCTTGGTGGGTCAGCAGTGAGCGACGCGGCGCCGGAAGGCATCCGGCGTCGTCGTGACCTGCTGAGCGTTCATCATGACCGGAATCGTACGGCCGGTTTCGCCCAGAAATCAACGGCGAAGAGCGATCGCATCCCGGAGCTCCTGCGCGCCCGGGTTTTTCATCGTCTTTTCGGTAGGCGGCCGTTCAGCTCGGGCGGGGACCAGGAATTCGGAGAATTCCCGCGTTCCGTCCAGGGCGAATTATCCGCGCGGTGGTGAACCGGGAAGATCCCCGACGAGGACGCGGGCCGTCGCACCCCGAGGGTGCGACGGCCCGTCGACGACGGTCGGCAGCTCAGCCGGTCAGCAGCTCACAGGAGCACGGTGCCTGCGTCCGCGGTGCCCTCCCGCGCAACCGCCGAGTACGCCGCGGCGAGCAGCGACGGATCCGGTCCCTCGAGGCGCCCGGGCTTGGCGAGGCCGTCGAGGACGACGAACCGCAGCATCCCCGCGCGGTTCTTCTTGTCGGTCTGCATGCCCTCGAGCAGCTGGGGGAACGCGTCGGCATCGTAGGTGGTGGGCAGCCCGACGAGCTCGAGGATGCTGCGGTGCCGGTCGGCGGTGGCGTCGTCGAGGCGCCCCGCGAGGCGGCCCAGCTCGGCGGCGAAAACGAGACCGACGGCGACGGCGGCGCCGTGCCGCCACCGGTAGCGTTCGCGCCGTTCGATGGCGTGACCGAGGGTGTGCCCGTAGTTGAGGATCTCGCGCAGGCTCGACTCCTTGAGGTCCGCGGCCACGACCTTCGCCTTGACCTCGACCGAGCGCCGGATCAGTTCGGGCAGTACGCTTCCCGTCGGGTCGAGCGCGGCCTCCGGGTCCGCCTCGATCAGTTCGAGGATCTTCGGATCGGCGATGAAGCCGGTCTTGATCACCTCGGCGAGACCGGCGACGATCTCGTTGCGCGGCACCGTCTCGAGCGTCGCGAGGTCGACGAGCACCGCGGACGGTTCGTGGAAGGCACCGACGAGGTTCTTGCCGGCCTCGGTGTTGATGCCGGTCTTGCCGCCGACCGCGGCGTCGACCATGGCGAGCAGCGTGGTGGGGACGTGCACGATCCGCACGCCGCGCATCCACGTGGCGGCGACGAACCCGGCCAGGTCGGTGGCCGCTCCCCCGCCGAGGCTGACGATCGCGTCGGATCGGGTCAGCCCGATGCGGCCGAGCACCTCCCAGCAGAAGCCCGCCACGGCGAGGTCCTTGCCGTCCTCGGCGTCGGGGATCTCGACGCGGTGAGCGTCGATGCCCTTCTCTGCCAGCGCGGCGCGCACCGCCTCGGCGGTCTCCGCGAGCGGCGGCTGGTGCAGGATCGCCACGGTGCGGGTGCCGGTGAGTTCGTCGACGAGCTCACCGAGCAGGCCCCGGCCGATGATCACCGGGTAGGGCTGGGCCGTCTGGACGTCGACGCGTACCGGTTCGGTCACGATTGATTGCTCCGATTCTCTGTACTGGTCGTGCTGGGCGCGGACGGGTGGGCGCCGGTGGCCGCCAGATCCGACTGGGCCTCCAGCTTGGCGAGGACCTGCTGCACCACGCGGCCCGGACTGCGCCCGTCGGTGCGCACGCGGATGGTGGCCGCCTGCCGGTAGAGCGGGCGGCGCCGGCGCATCAGCTCCCGGTACTTCGCCGCGGGGTCCGCCCCGGCGAGCAGCGGTCTTGTGGTGTTGGTCCCGGTGCGGCGCAGGCCCTCGGCGACGCTGATCTCGAGGTAGATCACCGTTCGGTCCTGGAGCAGGGCGCGGGTGCGCTCGGACAGGATCGCGCCGCCGCCGAGCGAGACGATGCCGTCGTGCCGGGCGAGCGCGTCGGCCACCACCTCCTCCTCGATCCGCCGGAACGCCGGTTCGCCGTCGGTGCCGAAGATGTCCGGGATCGTGCGGCCGGTGGTGCGCTCGATCTCGGCGTCGGTGTCGAGCAACGGCAGATCGAGCGCCTGGGCGAGCCGCCGGCCGATGGTCGACTTGCCGGCCCCGGGCGGCCCGATCAGGACTGCGCGTGGGGTCATGGCGTCACCGTGGTACCCGGGCCGCGACGACCTCGAGGTAGTTGCGGACGTTGGTGCGGGTCTCGTCGATCGAGTCGCCCCCGAACTTCTCGAGCGCGGCCTGCGCCACGACGAGCGCCACCATCGCTTCGGCCACGACACCGGCCGCGGGCACGGCGCACACGTCGGAGCGCTGGTGGATCGCCACGGCCTCCTCGCCGGAGGCCATGTCGACGGTGGCGAGGGCGCGCGGCACCGTCGAGATCGGCTTCATCGCCGCCCGTACCCGCAGCGCCTCGCCGTTGGTCATGCCACCCTCGAGGCCGCCGGCCCGGTTGGTCGAGCGGAGCACGCCGTCCGGGCCGGGCCGGATCTCGTCGTGGGCGACGCTGCCGCGCCGGCGGGCGGTCTCGAAGCCGTCGCCGACCTCGACACCCTTGATCGCCTGAATGCCCATGAGGGCCGCGGCGAGCCGGGCGTCGAGCCGGTCCGCCCCGCTGATGAACGAGCCGAGACCCACGGGCAGGCCGTGCACCACGACCTCGACGACACCGCCCAGGGTGTCACCGTCGCGCTTGGCGGCCTCGATTTCGGCGATCATCGATTCCTCGGCCGCCTTGTCGAAGGCCCGCACGGGGCTGGCGTCGATGGCGGCGAGATCGGCCCCGGTCGGCTCCGCCCCCACGTAGGGGTCGGACGCTCCGATGGAGATCACATGCGAGACGACCTCCGCGCCGAACACCTGCCGCAGGAAGTTGCGGGCCACGGTGCCGGCGGCAACCCGGGCCGCGGTCTCCCGGGCGCTGGCGCGCTCGAGGACGGGACGAGCGTCGTCGAAGCCGTACTTGAGCATCCCCGAGTAGTCGGCGTGGCCGGGTCGCGGGCGGGTGAGCGGTGCGTTGCGGGCCTGTCCGACGAGCAGTTCGGCGTCCACCGGGTCGGCGGACATGATGGTCTCCCACTTGGGCCACTCGGTGTTGCCGATCTCGATGGCCACCGGGCCGCCGAGGGTGTGGCCGTGCCGGACGCCGCCGAGAATGGTGACCTTGTCGGCCTCGAACTTCATGCGCGCGCCGCGGCCGTAGCCGAGGCGCCGCCGCGCGAGCTGCTCCGAGATGTCGCTCGACGTCACCTCGACACCGGCGACCATCCCCTCGAGCATCGCGACGAGGGCGGGACCATGGGACTCTCCAGCAGTTATCCAGCGCAGCACAGGACCATCCTTCCACGTTCGTCGCCACCGGCGGGACGCCGCCCCGGTCAAGCCGCCGCGAGGACCCCGGCGACGGCTGCCGCGCACATCGACGGCCCGTGCGGCAGCACCACACCGCGCGGGCGACGGTGTGCCCGTACCCAACCCACGGCGGCGACGACGACGCCCACCGCGGCGGTGAGCAGCGGCGGCAGCAGGGCCGCCGTCGTCCACGCTCCCGCGCCGGCGGCGCCCGCGGCTGCCCCCAGCCCGGCCGCGAGCTTCACGTCGCCCGCGCCGAGACTGCGCGGGGCGGCCAGGTGGGCAAGCAGGTACGGTCCCGCCAGCAGGCACGCGCCGACGAACGCCGGGACTGCCTGCCCCGCTGCCGCGGCGACCGTGAGGACGACGCCGGTGCCCGGCACGGTCAGCACGTTCGGCAGCCGCCGCGCCGACAGGTCGGCTGCGCTCAGGCACAGGCACCACCAGGTCAGCGCCGCGACGGTAACCGCCCCCGGCATCGTCGAGGTCCCGAGCACGGCCACGGCACCGCCGCCCGCGCCGGCCACCTCGCACATCCCTCGTAGTGGGAGACGCCGGACGAGGCGGGCGACGAGCCGCCGCATGCCGGCTCCGGCCACGGCACCGAGAACGGCGAACACCACAACGGTCATGGCGTCAGCGTGCCGTCCGGGTGGCACCCGAACGGCGCTCTCGCCGCCCACGGCCGGAATCTGTGGACGAACGGGCCGGGTGTGGACAACCTGGTTGCCGGGACGGATCGAGCCGGACCTGCGACCATGACCGAATCGTCCCGTCCGCATCCCGGAGGTTCGCATGGAGCTGGCCCGCGTTCTCGAGACCGTCGGCGGCGCCGTCGACGTGGTCGGGGTGGCGGTGATCGTCGTCGGGGCGGCGGTGGCGAGCTGGATCGCCCTACGGTCCTGGCGCCGCTCGCCGGGTGCGCCGATCTACGAGCGCTACCGGCGCGATCTGGGACGGTCCATCCTGCTCGGCCTCGAATTCCTGGTGGCCGCGGACATCATCAAGACGGTCGCCGTGACCCCCACCTTCACGTCGGTGGGGGTCCTGGCGATCATCGTCCTGATCCGGACCTTCCTCAGCTGGTCGCTGCAGCTCGAGATCTCCGGCCGGTGGCCGTGGCAGAACGGCAGGAGCGGACCGCAGAGCGAGAAGGCACCGGTCAGCTGAGTTCGGCGCGGCGACGTTGCAGGAAGCCGCGCTCGGCGGCGTTGGTGGCCCGGGCGAGCGCGGCGTCGTATGCCGCGGCGGCCTCCGGGAGACGACCAAGCCGGCGGAGCAGGTCGGCCCGCACCGCGTGCCACAGGTGGTACCGGTCCAGGTCGAGGACGTCGACCAGGTCCAGACCCGCGGCGGGGCCGTCCACCTCGGCCACCGCGACGGCCCGGTGCAGGGCGGCGACGGGGGTGGGTGCGACGACGAGCAACTGATCGTAGAGTGCGACCACCTGCCGCCAGTCGGTCGTCTCGATCGTGGCGGCGTCGCTGTGGACGGCGGCGATCGCGGCCTGGATCTGGTACGGGCCGGGCCGGCGCAGTTGCAGGCAGCGGCGGACGAGGGACTGTCCCTCGGTGATCAGGTCTCGGTCCCAGAGCGTGCGGTCCTGCGCGGCGAGCGGGATCAGGTCGCCGTCGGCGTTCGTGCGGGCCGGTCGTCGCGCGACGGTGAGCAGCAGCAGCGCGAGCAGGCCCAGCACCTCGGGCTCGTCGGGCAGCAGTTCGGCCAGCAGGCGGGCGAGCCGGACCGCCTCCACGCACAGGTCGTCGCGGACCAGGCGGTCCCCACCGGCCGCGGTGTGCCCCTCGGTGAAGACGAGATAGACGACGGCGAGGACGGAGGCGAGGCGGGCGGGCAGTTCCGCGGGGCCCGGAACGCGGTACGGGATCCGGGCGTCGCGGATCTTGCCCTTGGCGCGCACCAGCCGCTGCGCCATGGTCTTCTCCGGAACGAGGAAGGCGTGGGCGATGTCGGCGGTGCTCAGGCCGCCGAGCAGCCGGAGCGTGAGAGCGACGCGGGCGGCGGGCGCCAGCGCGGGATGGCAACACGTGAAGATCAGGCGCAGCCGGTCGTCGGGCACGGCATTCTCCTCGTCGACGGCGCTGGTCCCGACCTCCTGCAGGCGGGCGGCCTCGGCGTGTTTGCCTGCGCGGGCGTTCTCCCGGCGGATGCGGTCGATCGCGCGGCGCCGGGCGGTGGTGACGATCCAGCCGGCCGGGCTCGGCGGCAGTCCGTCGGCGGGCCACCGGGCGACGGCGACGGCGAACGCGTCCTGCACGGACTCCTCGGCAAGGTCGATGTCCCCGAATGCGCGGACGAGCACGGCGACCGCGCGGCCGTGCTCGCTGCGGAACACGCGCGCGATCTCCGCGGCCGTCACCGCGGCCACGGCCGACTCACCCGCAGTGCCCGCCCTGCAGCGGCCGCACCTCGATCGGCAGTGTGATCGCGCGGGCGAGTTTGCGGCCCCATTCGAGGGCGGCGTCGAGGTCGGGCGCCTCGACGACGGTGAACCCACCGATGTGTTCCTTGCCCTCGAGGTACGGGCCGTCGGTGGTGAGGATTCCGTCGCCGTCGAGCCGGAGCACGGTGGCCGTGCTCGGCGGGTGCAGTCCACCGGCGAACACCCAGGCGCCGGCGGCGCGCATCTCGGCGTCGACGGCCTCGACGTCGCGCATGATCGGTTCGAGGATCGCCGCCGGTGGCGGGTCGCCGTCCGGCTGGTAGATGCTCAGCAGGTACTGGGTCATGGCACTCCTCCTCACGATCACCGGACCGGCGCCGGTGATCCACCCTCTACACGATCGGCGGGCCGCCGAATCGACATCGCACTCGCCGGCTCGGGGCGTCCCCCCTCTTCCGCGCGCCATCGGCTCGGACTGCACCCGAACCGGTTCCGGAACCAGCGGGAGAAATTGCTGGGCGCGGAGAACGACAGCAGGTCGGAAACCTCGGTGAGCGAGTGTCGTCCGCTGCCGACCATGCGCGTCGCCAGGTCCGCGCGGGTGGCGTCGAGGACGGACGAGAACGTCTCCCCCTCGTCCGCGAGCCGGCGGTGCACGGTGCGGCGGTCGATGCCGAGACTGCGGGCCACCTGGTCGACCGAGCACCGGCCGGTGGGAAGGAGCAACTCGATCAGCTCCCGCACCCGGTCCACCGTGGTCGTCTCGCGTGGACTTCCGACCGAGTCGAGGAACTGCTGCGCGTACGACCGCAGCAGCGGATCCGACATGGCATTGGACGCGTCCAGATCCGCTGTGTAGAGGACGATTCCGTCGAAGTCCCGGCCGAAGTCGACGGCGGTGCCGAACACGCGGTGGTGAGTGTCGAGGCGCCGGGGTGCGGGACGGGCGAACGAGACGGACAGCGGACGCCATTGCGGACCGAGGAAGCCCTGCAGCAGACGATGCATCACTGCTACCGCGAGATCGACGGATTGGTGGAACTCCCCCGGCCGGCCGACGTCCAGGGTGATGCGGATGGTGGCGACACCGTCCTGTTCGGTCAGGCGGGTGTGCAGGGCCTCGTTGTACATGTGCTCGTAGCGCACGAGGATCCGCAGCGCGCTGCGGACGTCCGGCTCCTCTCGGACCACCAGGCTCAACGGGCCCAGATTGGAAAATCGCCGTCGCTCGGCCAGCTCGAGACCGAAGTCGTCGCGATCGGCTGCCGCGGCGGAACGTTCGAGCAGGTCCGCGATCGCCTCGGCCGGCACCCACCGGTCCTGCAGGCTCAAGCCGGCCGGGTCGAGACCGGACGCGCGGAGCAGCGTCGCCGGATCGATCTTCGACGAGTGTGCCACCTCGACATAGCTGTTCAGTGCGGCGTAGCGCGCCAGTGGTTTCACTGCCCTCCCTGTCCCGAAATGAATGACAATCCGTCCCCGTGGGATAAGCGTACCGCCTCGAGATCCCCTACTGTTAGTTGCATCACAAGGTACGGCGAAGTGTGACGGAGCGGATCGAGAGTCCGGACCCCCGAGCGGCTCCGCTTCCACCGCCTCGGCCGCACCCCACGGCCGAGAACCGGGATCGCCGCCACCGGCTCACCGAATTCATACACATCCGCCCTCCGCCGGCCAATCGTGGCCTGCGAGTGCGCGTTCAGGAGGAAACATGGCAAAGGCTGTTCGCTTCTACGAGACCGGCGGTCCGGAAGTTCTGCAGTGGGAGGCCGTCGAGGTCGGCGAACCGGGCCCCGGCGAGGTCCGCATCCGGCACGAGGCGGTGGGCCTGAACTTCGCCGACACCTACTTCCGCACCGGCCTGTACCCGGCACCGCTGCCCGCCGGGATGGGCGTCGAGGCCGCCGGGGTGGTCGAGGAGGTGGGTCCAGGCGTGACGTCGGTCCGGGAAGGCGACCGGGTGACCTACACCGGCAGCCCACTCGGGGCCTACAGCACCGAACGGGTGATGCCCGCCGACCACCTGATCGCACTGCCCGACGCCATCGGCTTCGACACGGCCGCGGCGATGACGATGCGCGGCCTGACCACCGCCTACCTGCTGCGGCGCATCTGGCCGCTGGCGGCCGGGGACACGGTGCTGCTGCACGCCGCCGCCGGCGGCGTAGGCCTGATCTTCTCTCAGTGGGCGAAGCTGCTGGGCATCCGGGTGATCGGCACGGTCTCGAGCGAGCGCAAGGCGCAGGTCGCCCGAGCACACGGCTGCGACGAGGTCGTCATCTACACCGAGGAGGATGTGGCGCAGCGGGTGCGGGAACTGACCGACGGCAAGGGCGTTCCCGTGGTGTTCGACAGCATCGGCGCCACGACTTTCGAGACCTCGCTGAACTCGCTGGCCCGCCGCGGCCTGCTGGTGTGCTTCGGCACCGCCTCGGGGCCGATTCCGCCGATCGACGCCATGCAGCTGGC
This sequence comes from Rhodococcus sp. DMF-1, assembly GCF_021441945.1. Lineage (NCBI taxonomy): Bacteria > Bacillati > Actinomycetota > Actinomycetes > Mycobacteriales > Nocardiaceae > Rhodococcus > Rhodococcus sp. DMF-1. Next base: position 1,507,158 of record NZ_CP090442.1, on the reverse strand, counting down.
GATCAAGGGGTCGGTGTACGTCACCCGTCCGGCGCTGGCGGACTACATCGCCGACCCGGCCGAGCGGGCCGCCCTCGCCGCGGAGCTGTTCTCGCACGTCGCGACCGGAGAAATCGCGATCGAGATCAACCAGCGCTACGCACTCGAGGACGCGGTGCAGGCGCATCGCGATCTCGAGGCCGGCCGCAGCATCGGCTCGTCGGTCTTCGCCCTCTGACCCCGTCCGGGCCGTACCCGGAGTCCGCCCACTTCCGAAGGACCATCCATGACCACCACCACCCGACCGCCGAGTCCGGTCTCCACGGCCTTCCGGGTCGAACCACTGACCTGCACGATCGGCGCCGAACTGTTCGACGTGGACCTCGGCGAGGTCTCGCGCGACGACGCGCTGTTCGCCGAGCTGCGGGCCCTGCTGCTCGAGCACAAGGTGCTGTTCTTCCGCGACCAGGACATCACCCGTGCCGAGCACGTCGCCCTGGCCGAGCGGTTCGGCCCACTCGAGGATCACCCGGTGGTCGGCAGCGACCCCGACCATCCCGGGCTGGTGCGGATCTACAAGGACCTCGACAGCGCGCCCGAGCACTACGAGAACGCCTACCACTGCGACGCCACCTGGCGCGACAACCCCCCGCTGGGATGCGTGCTGCGCTGTGTCCAGACCCCGCCGGTGGGCGGGGACACCATCTGGGTGAACATGGCCGAGGCCTACCGGCGCCTGCCCGGCTCGGTCAAGGAGCAGATCGCCGGCCTGCGGGCCCGGCACAGCATCGAGGCGAGCTTCGGCGCCCAGCTGCCGCTCGAACAGCGCCATGCGCTGCACGCCCGCTACCCGGATGCGGAACATCCGGTGGTGCGTACCCACCCCGAGACCGGCGAGAAGATCCTGTTCGTCAACTCCTTCACCACCCACCTGGTCAACTACCACACCGCCGAGAACGTCCGCTTCGGCATCGACTACGCCCCGGGTGCCGGCAACCTGCTGCAGTTCCTGACGAGCCAGGCGTCGATTCCCGAGTACCAGGTGCGCTGGCGCTGGACGGAGAACAGCATCGCCATCTGGGACAACCGCTCCACGCAGCACTACGCGGTGCAGGACTACTGGCCCGCCGTTCGCAAGATGGAACGCGCCGGGATCGTCGGCGACCGGCCCTTCTGAGCTCTTCCCTTCCTTCCCTTACACCGTCCACATTCCGAAACGGAGACCCGACAATGCACTTCCACGACGACGCCCTCTTCCCCGAGAACCAGGAGAAGCTGGTCATCACCGCCGCGCCCTACGGCCCGGAATGGGAGCTCGACGACTTCCGCGAGGATCTTCCCCTGACCATGGACGAGCACGTCCAGCAGGCGGTGGACTGCTACGAGGCGGGCGCCACCGTGCTGCACATCCACGTCCGTGAACTCGACGGCAAGGGCAGCAAGAGGCTCTCGAAGTTCAACGAGCTGCTCGCCGGCCTGCGCGAAGCGGTGCCGGACATGATCCTGCAGGTCGGCGGATCCATCTCCTTTGCTCCCGAAGGTGAAGGCGCCGAGGCGAAGTGGCTCTCGGACGACACCCGGCACATGCTCGCCGAACTCGACCCGGCGCCGGACCAGGTGACCATCGCCATCAACACCAGCCAGATGAACATCATGGAGCTGATGACGGCCGACGACATCGCCGGCACCTCGATGGAGCGTCCGGAACTCGCGGCGACGTACCGGGAGATGACCGTGCCCGCCGGTCCGGAATGGGTTGCGGAGCATCTGAAGCGACTGCAGGCCAAGGGTATTCAGCCGCACTTCCAGCTCTCGTCCATCCCGCAGCTCGAGACGGTCGAACGCCTGATCCGGCGCGGGGTCTACACCGGACCGTTGAACCTGACGTGGGTCGGTATCGGCGGCGGCTTCGACGGCCCCAATCCGTACAACATCATGAATTTCGTCCAGCGGGTTCCGGACGGCGCCTGCCTGACCCTCGAGACGCTCATGCGGTCCGTGCTCCCGGTCAACGCGATGGCCATCGCAATGGGCCTGCACACCCGCTGCGGCAACGAGGACACCATCTGGGGCCGCAAGGGCGAGAAGATGACCTCGGTGGAGCAGATCCGGCAGCTGGTCCGCATCGCCGAGGAACTGGGCCGCGAGGTCGCCACCGGCAAGGAGGCCCGCGAGATCTACCGGATCGGCGAGACCTACCGCGACGCCGACGAAACCCTCGCCAAGCTCGGCTACGCCCCCAATCGCCGGCCCGGACAGGTCGGCTTCACCCACCACGGCTGAACCACGGACCCCCGGGGCACGCGACCCGCACCGTGTGCCCCGGGACCCGGCCGGTGACCGAGTCCGTCGAGCCCTCCCTGTCCTCGCCCCTCTCGCGGTGGGCGCTCCCCGATGCGCATCCCCGCCCGCCGCCCCAGCCTTGCAGGAGCACCCATGGGATCGTCCACCTCCTCCCTGGAGAACCACACCGCCACCAGCACCCCCGCCGGTCCGAGGACCCGATCGCGGAAGTACCCGTGGCTCGTGTTCGCTCTCACCTTCGGACTGCTGTTGTCGGACTACATGTCCCGGCAGGTTCTCAGTGCCGTCTTCCCGTTCCTCAAAGCCGAATGGGCCCTGACCGATTCACAGCTCGCATCGCTGACGAGCATCGTGGCGCTCATGGTCGGCCTGCTCACGCTTCCGCTGTCGCTGCTGGCCGATCGCTGGGGCCGGGTCAAGAGCCTGGTGCTCATGGCGGTGCTGTGGTCGGTCGCCACTCTCATGTGTGCGGTGGCCACCAACTTCGAGCAGATGCTCGGCGCGCGATTTCTCGTCGGCGTCGGCGAGGCCGCCTACGGCAGTGTCGGAATCGCGGTGGTGCTGAGCGTGTTCGCTCCCCGGGTCCACGCCTCCCTCAGTGGGGCGTTCATGGCCGGCGGCTCGTTCGGCTCGGTCCTCGGTGTCGCCCTCGGCGGCGTCATCGCCGTTCATCTGAGCTGGCGGTGGTCGTTCGCGGCGATGGCGGTCTTCGGGCTCATCCTGGTGGCACTGTTCCGCGCCCTGGTCACCGAGCGCAAGCTCGCCGCGCACGCCGCCGACGACCGGCCCGCTGCCGTCGACGAGCGAGCCGCCGGTGCCGCGACCACACCGCCGGACGGATTCCGCGCGCCGGTGTCGAGCCTGTTCACCAACCCCGCCGTGCTGTGCGCCTACGTCGGCGGCGGCCTCCAGATGTTCACCGCCGCGGTCCTGCTGTCGTGGACGCCGAGCTTCTTCAACCGCTACTACGGCCTCGCCCCGGACAAGGCCGGCGTCGCCGCCTCGATCGTCGTCCTGCTCGTCGGCAGCGGCATGGTGGTGTGCGGGATCGTCACCGACCGCGTCGGACGGCACGACATCACCCGCAAGTGGACCACCGCGATCGCCTTCTGCGCCATCTCCCTGGCGTGCCTGGCCCTCGCGTTCCGTCTCGACACGGGCACCGCGCAACTGGTGCTGCTCGGGATCGGTGCGTTCTTCTCCGCCGGATCCTCCGGACCCACCGCGGCCATGGTCGCCAACCTCACGCACTCGTCCGTCCGCGCGTCCGCCATGGGGACGCTGACCGTGGCCAACAATCTGCTCGGCCTCGCCCTCGGCCCGTTCGTGGTGGGCATCCTCGCCGACCGCCTCGGCCTGCGGGAAGCGCTGCAGCTGTCCCCGCTGGTCTACGTCCTCGCCATCGGCGCACTGGTAGCAGGCAAACGCCTCTACCCGCTGGGCCTGCGCAAGTTCACCACCCTCGGCACCGGCTCCGGCGCGGCTGCCTGAACGACTGTCGTCCCGTTCCCACCCCATCTCCCGGAGTCCCCCGTGAACCCCTCCCACTCCCCGACCGTGGTCATCGTCCCCGGCCTGCGCGACCACGTCGCCGATCACTGGCAGACCCTGCTCGCCGAACGTCTTTCCGACGTCCGGACCGTTCCTCCGCTCGAGCGCGACAAGCTCAGCCGCGCTGCCCGCGTCGCCGCACTCGACGAGGTCCTGCGTGAGATCGACGGACCCGTGGTGCTCGTCGCCCACAGCGCCGGCGTGATGATCACCGTGCACTGGGCGCAGAACCCGACGCGTCCGATCCAGGGCGCGCTGCTGGCCACGCCGGCAGACCTGGAACTACCCCTGCCCGAGGGCTACCCGACCACCGACGACCTCGACCGGGGCGGATGGAACCCCATCCCCCGCCGCAGGCTGCCGTTTCCGAGCATCGTCGCCGCCAGCCGCACCGATCCGCTCGGCGGCTACCGGCGCATCGCCGGCATGGCCGAAACGTGGGGCAGCCGCCTGGTGGACCTCGGCGACGTCGGGCACCTCAATCCCGCCGCCGGATACGGCTACTGGCCCGACGCCGAGAACCTGCTCCGGCAACTGCTCGACAGCACCGCCCTCCCGGTACACAGCTGAACCCCACCGGCACCGCGACTCCGTCCCCGTCCACACTCCGAGCGCCTCGCTCACGTCCGGAAAACCACGAAATGACCAAGATCTATGAAACGGCCGCCGAGGCGGTCGCCGACGTTCCCTCCGGAGCCTCCCTCGCCGTCGGCGGGTTCGGCCTGTCCGGCATCCCGGACCAGCTGATCGCCGCGATCGCCGCCGGGGACGCGACCGACCTCGAGGTGTTCTCCAACAACTGCGGCGTAGACGGCCGCGGACTGGGAATCCTCCTCGAACGACGACGGATCCGACGAGTGACGGCCTCCTACGTCGGCGAGAACAAGGAGTTCGCCCGGCAGTACCTCTCCGGTGAACTCGAAGTGGAACTGACGCCGCAAGGCACCCTGGCCGAGAAGCTGCGCGCCGGCGGCGCCGGCATCCCGGCCTTCTTCACCCCGGCCGGTGTCGGCACCCCCGTCTCCGACGGTGGCCTGCCGTGGCGCTACCACCCCGACGGCTCGGTGGCAGTCGCGTCCCCACCGAAGGAGATCCGCGAGTTCGGCCGCAAGCAGTACGTGCTCGAAGAGTCCATCACCGCCGACTATGCACTGGTACACGCCCTGCGCGGCGACACCGAGGGCAACCTGGTGTTCAACAAGGCCGCAATGAACTTCAACCCGCTCGCCGCGACGGCCGGACGCATCTGCATCGCCCAGGTCGAACAGCTCGTCGCACCGGGCGAGATCGACCCGGGCCAGGTACACCTGCCGGGCGTCTTCGTCGACCGCATCGTGCACACCGGCGCCCAGGACAAGCAGATCGAAAAGCGCACCGTCTCGACGGGAAAAGGAGCCTGACGTGACCGTAGTAGCAGAACCCAAGATCCTCGGATGGTCGCGGACCGAGATGGCCGCCCGTGCCGCGGCCGAACTCTCGCCCGGCCAATATGTCAACCTCGGTATCGGACTGCCGACACTGATCCCGAACCATCTGCCCGCCGGGGTGAAGGTCACCCTGCACAGTGAGAACGGAATCCTGGGCACCGGCCCCTACCCCACCGAGGAGCAGGTGGACGCGGATCTGATCAACGCGGGCAAGGAGACCGTCACGGTCGAGCCCGGCGCGTCGTTCTTCGATTCGGCGACGAGCTTTTCGATGATCCGCGGCGGTCACATCGACACCGCGGTGCTCGGCGGGATGCAGGTCTCGGCCACCGGTGACCTCGCGAACTGGATGGTGCCCGGCGCGATGGTCAAGGGCATGGGCGGGGCGATGGACCTCGTCCACGGCGCCGCCAAGGTCATCGTGCTCATGGAACACACCGACAAGCACGGCAATCCGAAGATCGTCGAGAAGTGCACGCTGCCCCTCACCGGCCGAGCCGTGGTGCAGCGCATCGTCACCGATCTCGCGGTCGTCGACGTCACCGACCACGGACTGGTCCTGGTCGAGACCGCGCCCGGCGTCACCGACGAGCAGGTCCGCGCCGCCACCGGCGCTCCCCTCGTCTGATCCCCTCGTCCCCCTTCCGACAGGACATCGATTCGTATGCTCAGTCTCTCCGTGTTACTGGAGGACTCCGCGCGCCGCTACCCCGACCGGACCGCGCTGGTCCTCGGCAGCGAACGACTCACCTACGCGCAACTCGACGCGCAGGCCAACCGGATCGCCAACCTGCTCGTCGCCGAGGGCGTCGCGCCGGGCGACAAGGTCGCGCTCTCGTGCCCGAACGTCCCCCAGTTTCCCGCCGTCTACTACGGCATCCTCAAGGCCGGCGCGGTGGTCGTGCCCCTGAACGTTCAGCTCAAGCCTCGCGAGATCGCCTATCACCTCGACGATTCCGGTGCCGCCCTCTACCTCTGCTTCGAAGGGACCGCGGAACTTCCCGTCGGCGAATACGGCAGGGCCGGTTTCGACCGGGCCGACCGTTGCCGCACCATGCTGCTGATCACCCGCGATCCGCAGGCCCCGTCCCCGCTCGACGGTATCGCCACCCTGGCCCACGCCACCGCCGAACAGCCGGACACGTTCGCCACCGCCGTGCGCGAACCCGTCGACACCGCCGTGATCCTCTACACCAGCGGCACCACCGGCCGGCCCAAGGGCGCCGAACTGACCCACGCCAACATGGTGCTCAACGCCCTGACCGCGAACCGCCTGTTCGACAGCACCCCGCAGCGTCCGGACACCTATCTGCTCACCCTGCCGCTGTTCCACTCCTTCGGCCAGACCGTGACGATGAACGCCGCACTGTCGGTCGGTGCCACCTGCGTGCTCATGCCCCGCTTCGACGCCCCCGCGGCGCTGCACCTGATGGACGAGCACGACATCACCGTGTTCGCCGGGGTGCCGACAATGTACTGGGCGCTGCTCGGTGCGCTCGACGCCGCGAAGGCGGCCGGCGTCGACGTCGAAAAGACCGCGCGGACCATGCGTCGGGCGATCTCCGGCGGCGCGGCGCTGCCGGTGGAGATCCTCACGCAGTTCAAGGACAGGTTCGATGTCCAGATCCTCGAAGGCTACGGCCTGTCCGAGACGTCACCGCTGGCAATGTTCAGCGACCCCGAACGCGCCCCGCGTCCCGGTTCGATCGGCGTACCGGTGTGGGGCATCGAGGCCGCCCTCGTCGACGAACACTGGAATCCCGTCCACGACGGCGTCGGAGAACTCGTCCTGCGCGGCCACAACATCATGACGGGCTACCTCGGACGACCCGAGGCGACCGCCGAGGTGATGCGCGACGGCTGGCTGCGCACCGGCGACCTGGCCCGGCGTGACGAGGACGGGTTCTACTACATCGTCGACCGCGCCAAGGACCTCATCGTCCGCGGCGGTTTCAACGTCTACCCCCGCGAGATCGAAGAGGTCCTCATGACCCACCCGGCCGTCTCCCTCGCCGCCGTCGTCGGCGTCCCCGACAATCGTCACGGCGAGGAGGTCAAAGCGTTCGTCATCCGCGAACCGGGCGCACAGATCACCGAACCCGAGCTGATCGCCTGGTGCAAGGAGCAGATGGCCGGCTACAAGTACCCGCGCCACATCGAGTTCGCCACCGTACTGCCCATGACCGCCACCGGAAAAATCCTCAAACGCGAACTGGTTCCAGCCGTCGCAGGTCAGGGCAGTGGCCGATGACAACCCACGACGCAGCTTCGTCCATCGTCGACCGCCTCAAGCGCGAAGGAAGTTGGAACCCGTTGTGGGACGGACTCGACGAACTCGATCCCGGATGGACCGAGCACTACCTGACTGCCACGCTGCAACCCTACGAAAGCGGTGTGCTCCCGCCGCAGGTCGTCCAGTTGCTGTGCATTGCGGTCGATGCCTCCTGCACCCACATGTACGGGCCCGGACTGCAGCGGCACATCCGGGCCGCACTCGATCTGGGCGTCACCGCACACGAAATTCTCGAAGTCCTAAAACTCGCCACGACCGTCGGCATCCACTCGCTCAACCTCGGCGTGCCGATCCTGCTCGAGGAACTGTCCGCGCGGGACTCGTCCTGACCTCCACCGGCCGTGCCGAGGCACGGCCGGCAGTCCTGACATCTCGTGCCGCGTACCCGGTCACCTCTCGTCGGCTGCGCCCTCTGCCGCGGCGATCGCGTAGGCCGCACCGATCAGGGTCAGGTGGCTGAACGCCTGCGGGAAGTTGCCGACCTGGCGACCACGTCCGACGTCGTACTCCTCCGCCAGCAGCCCGAGATCGTTGCTCAAGGCGGCGAGCCGCTCGAACAACGTCCGAGCCTGCTCGAGACGGCCGTTGCGGGCGAGCGCAGCGACCAGCCAGAACGAGCACGCCAGGAACTGGCCTTCGTCGCCGGGCAGACCGTCGTCCGTCCGGGAGGTCGAGTATCTCGAGACGAACCCGTCGCGCCCGAGTTCGCGGGTGACCGCGTCGATCGTGCCGGTCACCCGCTCGTCGGTGCCCGGCAGGAAGCCGACGAGCGGAATCGTCAGCACGCTGGCGTCGAGTTCCTCCGATCCGTAGTACTGGGTGAAGGTGTTGCGCTGCGGATCGTAGCCGCGCTCGCACACCTCGTCGTGGATCTCGTCCCGTAGCCGCCTCCACCGTTCGACCGGACCGTCCAGGTCGTAGCGTTCGACCAGGCGGACCGCCCGGTCGAACACCACCCATGCCATCACCTTCGACTGGGTGAAGTGCCGCCGCGGCCCGCGGGTCTCCCAGATTCCGTCGTCGGGTTCACCCCAGATCGACTCGACGTATTCGATCAGAGTGCGCCAGCGCGGCCACAGGTGCGGTTCGACCCGCCCCACGGCCTCGGTGCTGAGGAAGGCGACGCCGATCAGTTCGCCGTAGACGTCGAGCTGGAACTGTTCCGAGGCGGCATTGCCGACCCGTACCGGGGCGGACCCCTCGTATCCCGGCATGTCGGGCAGCTCGAACTCCGTCAAGCGCCGCTCACCGCCGATGCTGTACATGATCTGGATCTTCGCGGGGTCTCCCGTGCCGACCCGCTGGAGGAAACTGCGGAACGAGAACGCCTCCTCGGTGTATCCGCCGGCGAGAAGGGATTCCAGGGCCAGCACAGAGTCACGGATCCAGCAGAACCGGTAGTCCCAGTTGCGCACTCCCCCGATGTCCTCGGGCAGGGACGTCGTCGGCGCTGCGATCAGCGCGCCGGTCACCTCGTAGGTCATGGCCTTGAGCACGATGAGGGAGGTGAGTACCTCGTCCCGGTAAGGTCCGGCGTACTCGAGCCGGCTGCTCCACTCGTGCCACCACGCCTGCGTGCGGGCCAGCGCCGAGTCCGCGTCCTCGACCGACGGCGGGGGACCGAAGGAGTAGTGCCAGCACAGCGTGAAGCGCTCGCGTCGCCCCTCGGCGACGGTGAAGTCCGCCGTCGCATCACCATCCGATATCCCCAGCGGCACCGGAGTACTCAGCCGGAACGAGTCGGGTCCCGCGGTGGCGAGTACACCGTCGGCAGCGGGCTCGACCCAGGGCGTGATCGTGCCGTAGTCCGGTCGGAGCGACAGACGCATCCGCATCGACACCCGGCCCCGCAACCCCTCGACGATGCGCATGAGCCGCGGGGGTCCGTCGCCGCGGCGCGGCATGAAGTCGATCACGCGGACCGCACCGTCCGCGGTCTCGAAGTCGGTCTCCAGGATGAGCGTTCCGGGGCGGTACCGCCGCGTGACCCCCGTGATCTCGGCTGCCGGGCGCAGACTCCAGTGCCCGTGCCGATCGTCACCGACCAGCGCGGCGAAGCACGACGGCGAATCGAACCGGGGCAGGCACAACCAGTCGATGTTGCCGGCGCGGCCGACGAGCGCGGCACTCTGCAGATCTCCGATAAGACCGTAGTCTTCGATACGCATCGCATACTCCCGCTGGTCGGTCGTGTACCGCCGGTGATGCACACACGTGCGGTTCCGGTGACGCGCCGGGCGCCGCCGGCGTGTCTCAGTCTTCGCGCTCGAACGTCACGAGCATTCCCTCGACGCCGCCTGGACCGAGCCGGCCCTTGATGTCCGCCGACGTGATCGCCTTCTAGCGCCACCCCTGTCGGGCCTGTTCGTTGAGGAGCCGCTCGAGCTTGTCACCCGACATCTTGCCGCCGAGCATCTTCTCGCGAACTTCGACCACCTTGTACGTGTACACGCCGCCTCCTCCTGATTGCCGGATGTGTCCGCCGGGCCGGGTGCCCAGCACGACTCGCGACATTCCTTCCGGTGAATGTCAGACCGGTTCGAGCGGCCGGAACGGGAGGATCTCGTCCGCCCCGGGCCGGACGATTCCGACGGACGCCTCGGGCACCTCGTTCCAGGCACCCGGCAGGTCGCGCAGTGGTTCGGAGACCACGAAGCGGGTCTCGGGGCCGAGGCGATGCAGCACCTCCACCTCCGGATGCAGCGCCCGGACCTTGTCGACCGCCGTGGAAAAGAACAGCGAGCGGCTGCGGCCCACGCTCGAGTACCGGAAGACCCACAGGGATTCGCCGTCGGTGGTGGCCACGGTCATCTGCACCGGGTCGTCGACGCCCTTGGCGCGAGCGACATGTTCGACGGTCCCGACGGCCCTGGAGACCGCGGTGATCGGATCGTCCGACAAGCCGAAGGTCAGGGCGAGGAAGAACAGTACCTCCGAATCCGTCGACCCCTCGATGTCCGGATACAGTTCCGGATCGACCGCCAGCACCAGATCGCGTTTGATGCGCCGGAATTCGCTCAGCACCCCGTTGTGCATCCACAGCCAACGGCCGTGACGGAACGGATGACAGTTGCTGCGCTGAACCGGTGTGCCCGTCGAGGCGCGGATGTGCGCGAGGAGCAGCGGCGTGCGCACATGGGCGGCGAGTTCCCGGAGATTGCGGTCGTTCCACGCCGGATCGACCCCTTTGAACACGGCCGGCTCGTCCTCCTCGCCGTACCACCCGATCCCGAATCCGTCACCGTTGGTGGTGGTCGCCCCGAGCCGCGAGTGCAGGCTCTGGTCGATCAGGGAATGCTCGGGCTTGAACAGCAAGTCCTCCACGAGGATCGGATCGCCCGAGTAGGCCATCCATCTGCACACCACCTCATTGCATCACACCGGCGCCGTCCCCGGCTCGAGAATGCCGAGGTTGCCGCCGGAACCGAGCGGTCCGGTACCCCCTCGTGACAAGGGTCAGTGAGTGAGCACGATCTTCACGATCACGACGACGGTCGCGATCGCGGTCAAGAGCGCAGCAGCAACCACCGACGCACGGGTGGGACGTTCGCCCTTCAACCGGCCGATGACCCACACGATTCCTCCGATGCGGACCAGCACCGCGACTTCGGCCACGATCTGGGCGGTCCTCGGCTCGAGCCATCCCAGCAGCGCGGTCCCGAGGACTGCACACGGCAGCACAGCGGAACTGAGAATCGGCACGGAGTTGCGCAGCTCGCGGATCTTGTCCGCTCGAGTCACCGTGATTCCTTCTCGGACACTCTGACCCACGCCCTCGGCGAAGGCATGGGCAAGGAAGGTGGACAGGGCCGTGCCGAGGACGACGAGAATCCCGACGTGCTCACTCGAAGTGGCGATCGGCACCAGCGCCGCAAGGACGAGGACATTGCCGTAGACGTAGGCGCTGATCCGACTCGCCGCGTTCTCGCGGTCCAACGGTCGACGGCGCGAGAACAACGGGCCGTGAAGCAGCGCGTGCGTATCGGTTCCCATCGGATCCCATCTTTCTCCTCAACCGGATCGAGCCGTGGCTCGCAGGTCACATCGTGGGACCGTCGTACAGCGACGTGCCGTTCGGTCGAGCGGACCGCTCCGGGTGTCACGATTCCGCGCCGTCGTCGTCTCCCGGTCGGATCGGGTCGTGCAGCCGATCACGGGACTCGAAGGCGTCCACGGCAGCCTCGAGCGTGGGATGGAAGCGGGACGGATCGAAGCGGTCGCCCACCCCGAACCGCACCAGCCGATCCTTGATCGGGCCCTTCATCTCCGCGAATACCAGCCTGATGCCGCAACTTTCCAGGTAACGGTCGAGGTCGACGAGTTCGTCGACCGCGGTGGTGTCCAATCCGATGATGGGTTCGGCGGCGAGCACGACCCATTCGACCGGACGGGGAGAATCGGTCACCAGCGAGCGGACGTAGCGATCGAACATCTCGCCGTTGGCGAAGAACAGCGGGGCGTCGAATCGGACGATGACCAATCCCGGGATGCGCCGGCCCTCGGGATGACGGGCGAGGTCGTGGAAGCCCTCCCGATCGGGCACGGCCACCAATTCGGCCCGGTACGGCTGCCACACCCGCACCACCACCGCGAGGAACGACAGTCCGATCGCGACCAGGATGCCCTGCAGGACTCCCACCAGCGCGACGCCGACGAATGCCGCGGCCGCGAGCAACGCCTCCGTCCGGCTCATACGCCACATCTGCACCAGCCCGCGGACGTCGACCAGCGCCGTCGCCGCGACGATCACCACCGCTCCGAGGGTCGCCTGGGGCAGGTACGCGGTCACTCCCGGGGCCAGGAGGACGAACAGCAGCACCGCCACGGCGCCGACCACACCGGCAAGCTGGGTGCGAGCCCCGCTCTGCTCGGCCACAGGGGTGCGCGATCCACTGGCGGAGATGGGGAACCCCCCGAACATGCCACTGGCGACGTTGGCGACCCCGATCGCCTTCATCTCCGTGTTCCCGTCGACGTTCTCTCCCCGCCGGGCAGCGAAGGTGCGGGAGAGCACACCGGAGTCGGCGAATGCGATCAGCGCGATGCCCGCGGCCGGTCCCACCAGAGACGCGACGTCACCCCAGTCGACCCCGCCGAACGAGGGACGCGGCAGCCCCTCGGGCAGGGCGCCGACCATGTCGATGTCGTCGCTCAGATCCGCCACCACGGCCACGATCACGGCTCCCACGACCGCGACGAGCACCCCCGGGACCCTCGAATGCAGCACCTTGAGAACCACGATGACCAGCAACGATGCGACTCCGACCCAGGCAGTTGTCGGATCGACCTGCCCGTCCCCCACCGCGCGGGCGATCGCGCCGATCTCGCCGAGCAACCCGGACGCGTCCACCGAGAGACCCAGCAGCTTCGGCAACTGCCCGACGATGACGACGAGCGCGATGGCGTTGAGGTATCCCAGCCGCAACGGCTTGGACAGCAGCTCGGTGACGAAGCCGAGGTTCAGGAATCCGCCGGCGATCATGATGGCGCCCACGAGCACGGCGAGGACGCCGGCCAAAGCGAGGGCGCTCTCGGGGTCGTCGGTCACGGCCAGCGGCACCACCGCCGCCGCGATCAACGGCGCCAGCGACGAATCGGGGCCGAGGACGAGGATCTTGGACGGCCCCACGATCGCGTAGGCGAGCAGCGGAACGATCGTCGCGTAGAGCCCCGCGTACGCGGGCAGTCCCGCCGCCTCGGCGTATCCCATGCCGGCAGGGATCAACAGGGCAGTGAGAACGAGACCCGCGACGAGATCCGAGCGCAGCCAGTCCCGACGGTAGCCGCGTACCGTCTCGACTCCGGGCAGTCGAGCGAGAGCTCGCCTCCGAGACATTCCGCAAGTATGGCACCGCCCACGGGGCGCTCACCGCACTTCGGGCAGTCCGCATACCTTCGCACTCGGTGCCGCGCGAACGGATTTCGTGGCACGGCCTCGCCGGCATCCGACGGGACACGGCCGCTCGTGCCGCGCTGCGTCGATCGGGTCCCGAACGCCGTGCGCAGGAGGACGGCGATCTGCACCGACCGGTGCCCTACTCCCCCGCGTCGATGATCTCCCGGAGGGTGGCGAGTTGCTCGGTGGTGATCCCCGCCGGTTGCACGACCGTGTTCAAACCGTCGACATATTCGCCGGTGTACTTGTGGCCGTGGCCGCCGGGCACTCCGGTAGAGAACGGCAGATCTGCGGTGACCTGCCAGAACGTGACGAACGGAATCCAGACCATGTCCTCGAGCACGTCCCGGCCGGGCGCCTCCCCGATCCAGTCCGGTTCGCGGAGAATCAGATTCGGGCTCCACCACACGATGGGATCGGACGGATGCATCAGGTACAGCACCCGGCTGCCGTCCCACGGCCGGTCTGTGGGAGGAATGCCGCCCTGCGGATCGTTGGTGAACCGCACCGTGCGCCCGTCCTTGTAGATCGGTTCGACCTCCGGACTGCCGGGGTCACGCCGGTCGCTGAACTCCCGGAACAGCGTGTTGAAGTTGGGGGGACCGGCGAACACGGTTCCCGAGGTGCGGTTACGCAGATCGTACTCACCGCTGAAGGCGGTCTCGCCGCCGAACGAGCCGAGACTCTCTCCGGCGACGAACAGTCGGGGACGGGCGTCCTGGGGCAGCTTCGACCACACGTCGTACACCGCGTCGAACAGATCGCGACCGGCCTGCCGAGCCTTCGATTGGTCCACCAGATAGGAGATCCACGACGGCAGGTACGAATACTGGACCGCCACGGTCGCCGCGTCGCCCCCGGTGAGGTACTCGAACGAATCCACCAGCGCCGGGTCCACCCACCCGCTCCCCGTGGTCGTGACCACGAGCAGATTCGCCCGCTCGAAGCCTCCGGCACGCTCCAGATCCTGGACCGCCGCCGCTGCCCGAGCCTCGGAGTCGTCCGCCGACGCCAGACCGGCATACGTCCGAATCGGCTCCACAGCCGGGCGGCCGACGAACTGTGCGATCTCCTCGGTGGTGGGGCCCGAGCCGATGAAGGTGCGCCCCTGGTACCCCAACGAGTCCCACGGCACCACCGAACCCGGTCCACCCGATCGCAGACTCGTCTCGGGTTGCTGCACGCCCTCGGGAGTCGTGGTGTCGCGCAGAGAGAATGCGGAGTTGGCGACGTTGACGAGGCCACCGAGCAGCACACCCGAGACGACCGCGTAGACCAGCCAGGCGACCGCGATCCACCCGAGCACCCTCGCCGCGCGATGCCCGATCCATCTGTCGAGCAGAGTGGTCAGCCACCGGTACGCGCCCCGCACGCCACGTCCGATCGCGAGCAGGAGACCGAAGACGAGCACTGCCACGAACGGCGAGAGGACGACGAGCGCGACATTGTACTCGGTGACTCCCATCAACGTGCGGATCTGGTGCTGCCAGTATTGTCCGGCGGCGAAGGAGCCGACGAACAGCACCGTCGCCGCGGCGAGGAAGACGTACCAGGAGCCGCGCCGCGGGCGCCGGGGACCGCGATCGGCGAAGGCGCGCCACACGTACGCCGCGAATACTCCCAGCCCGTAGCCGATCGCGGCGGTGATGCCGCAGATCACGCCCTGGAGCAGGCCTCCTCGAGGCAGCAGCGACGGCGTGAACGACAGGCACGCGAAGAGCAGTGCGCCCCAGCACCCCGGAAGGGTGACGAACAGCAACCTCCGGCGGCGCCCGGTCTCGCGATCCGTGTCGTCCGCACTCGGCGCGTCCTGGGGCTCGGTGCCGGCAGCACGGACTCCGCTGTTCTGCTTCCCGGGCGTGCTCGCCGCCGGTTCGTCCTCCACCCTGGGTCCGTGCGCTGTCATCGCCGTCCGCCTACGCGAGTTCGATCCGAGACGACGCTGTGCCCTCATCGATCTCGCGGCGGGCTGCCTTCTCGATCAACAGGGACAGGAAGTCCCGGACCTTCGCATCGGCGAACCGCTTCTCGACGGTCCGCACCACGACCTCGATGTCGCCGCGCGACATCGACGGAAAGCGCACGGCGAGGCGAGTGACGATCAGCTCGCGCTGCACGGCTTCGTCCCCGCCCGGTGGGGGCACGTCCCGGGTGCGGACCCGCCTCAGGTCGCTGGTGGCCGGCTGCGGAGCCGACCGCGCCGACGCGGGACGGACATCGCTCCTCGGGTCGAGGGCACTGTAGACCATGTCGCACTCCTTCCGCGTGCACCGGCCGACTCCGCCGGATCCGTCCCCGAGAGTTGGAATCTACTTCTGCTGCAACGGACCCGATCACGAATTCGACTGCCGGCCACCTGCCCTCACCGACATGATGAAAGGACGATCGCACCGGACTTCCGGTCCCGCTCGCGACTCAGCCGACGGGGACGCCGTCACGACCAGCGGTACCCCGTCCCAGCGCCTGAGCTTTGAGGTGCTCGAACTCGGCGGCCGTGATCGCACCCGAGTCGAGTAGCGCCTTGGCGTCGGCGATCTGCTCGGCCGGGGACTTGCCGGCCGCGACGTTCCGGATGTACTCGTCGGTGGCCTGCTTGGCTTCCGCCTGTGCCTGCTGCGCCCGCAGCGCCATCCCCCGGCCTCGAACGATCAGGTAGACCAGTGCGCTGATGTACGGGAAGAGCACCAGCACGACCACCCACACCGCCTTGGCGAAGCCGGATACGGTGTGATCGCGGAACAGGTCGACGAGAATCTGGAACAGCACGATCAGATACGCCACGAAGGCGAATACGACGACCGTGTACCACACGTAATCCCAGAAGGAATCCATCAGGTCAGCCTCCTCGATCGGACCGGCAAGGTGATCAACTCGAATCCGGCCGGAATGAAATTCTCGGATCCTGCTACGGCGATCCCGGCGCGCTACGGTACCGCCCTCGTCCGCGACTCGACCGAGTTGAGCGGACCCCGACGGTTCAGCGAACCCCGACGGAGGAACCGTCCCCCGGGTTCCGGCAGATCCGACTCCGGAACCCCGCTCGATTACCGACGTCCACCACCATCACCGCGGCCTCGAGGACCGCGGGTGGTACATCGCCACCGAAATCGGTGGTAAGCCGATCGACCGTGACAGCGTCGGCACCAGCACCCGGCATGCTCATCTCGCATCCATGTAGCCCCTTTTGCGGGACGACCGTACATATCGTACGCCGCCCATATACGCAAAGCCCCCGAAACCGTCAACGTGGTGCCGGAGTTCGATCAGGTGTCCCGGGGAGACGCAGTGCCGCCACCAACCCGATCAGACCGAGGACGGCCAGCACTGTCATGGCCAGCGCGTACGCGCGGTCGGGCGATGTCAACCCGGCGACCAGGACGGTACCCGCCACAGCCGTACCCAGCGACGATCCGAGATTGGACACGCACCGCGACAACCCCGAGATCTCGCCTTGACGCTCCTCCGCGAATGCGGACTGCACCACGTTGACCGACGGCGTCAGCATCGTCCCGAGGCCGATGCCGATGAGCAGCAGCCCGGGCGTGAACGCCCATGCACTCGTCCAAGCCCGCACCAGCAGGAGAAGGACACCGACACCCGCGAGAGTGGTGACGAACCCGGCTGTGATCAGCGTGCGCTGCGGGTACTTCGCTGTCAGCCGCTCCGCCACGAGCGAGGCACCGAGGATGCCGGCGGTGGCCGCGGTGAAGATCACGCCGGTCTCGATTGCGTTGTAGCCCCGGACGACCTGCAGGAACGCGGAAACGACGAACGCGATCCCCATCAGCAGCAGCCACTGGATGTTCTGCGTCACCAGCGCGAGGTTCGAGGTGCGGTTGCGGAACAGTGACAGCGACAGCAGTGGCTCCTTGCCGGCCCGTTCACGAGCCCGCACGTACAGCAGGAACCACACGATGAACAGCGCTCCTACCACGACCAGGATTGCCATCAGAACGACATCTGTGTCTGCCTGCAGGATCCCCATCACGAGGCAGACCAGGCCGGCAGCGGAAAGGAGGGCGCCGACGGCGTCGAACGGTCGCGCCGGGTCGGGAGGCACCGGGTCCACGATCCCCCGGCTGAGCACGAGGATCGCACCGATGATCAGCGCCTGGAACACGAAGGCCGCGCGCCAGTCGATGCCGGTGGTGATGACACCACCGATCAGCGGACCTGCTGCCGCTCCGATGCCGCCCATCCCGGTGATGACACCGAATGCCCGCGCTCGAGAGGTCAGATCACTGAAGAGCATCGTGGTGAGGATGTACACCGGCGGAATCAGCAGCGCGGTGCCCACCCCTTCGAGGATCGAGTTGCCGATGATCAGTACCCCGAGGTTGGGCGAGACCGCGCTGATCAATGCTCCGATGCCGTACAGAACGAGACCGAGCACAAAGCACCGCTTACGCCCCCACCGGTCGGTCAGCTTGCCTCCGGGGATCATGAACGCGGCCATCACCAGCAGGAACACGGTGATCGCGGTCTGCACACCCTGCACGGTCGTCCCGAGATCCGCACTGATGTCGTTGATCATCACGTTCATGTTCGACCCGGCGAAGCTGCAGATGAACTGTGCCAGAGCGAGCGGCACGAGCATCCGCCGCAGGGTCGAGGACGGGCGCGGAGAGTCGAGACTGTCCGGCATGGCGAGCCCTTCCGCTCGACAAAGAGATGCACTGACTCGTGCACAACGTGGCCAGTGACATTCTGGGGCATTCGAAGAACCCAAGGTGGCAATTTCGAGCGTCCACCGCCGCCGTTGCGTCGCCCCGATCGAGCCGGCGAAATGGTCGAAATCCGGCGGATCTCTCGGCACTGATGGAAAATCGCTTCCATGCACCTTCCGGCGATCGCTCCGGAAGTGCCGGCCGTTCGATGAGGCCCCTCGCCTCCAGTCCACACATCGGGAGATTCGGTCATGGGTTCCAAATCGGCCCGGAAGAAGGCACCGAAGGGCGGCCACGGCCGGAAGCGCGTTGACGAAGCCGGGGAGCTCCGTTCGCCCGCTGCGGAACCGGGAACGCCGGCGAAGAAGCCGATGAAGAACAAGGAGTATCTACGACGTCTCAAACCGCTCCAGGGTGAACTCGTCGCCATGCAGGAATGGGTCAGATCCTCCGGCGCGAAAGTCTGCATTCTGTTCGAGGGCCGCGACACCGCCGGAAAGGGCGGCGTCATCAAGGCGATCACCGAACGCGTCAGCCCGCGTGTGTTCCGCGTGGTCGCCCTGCCCGCGCCGACCGAGCGCGAGAAGAGCCAGATGTACGTGCAGCGGTACCTTCCGCATCTGCCGGCCGGTGGTGAGGTGGTGATCTTCGACCGCAGTTGGTACAACCGCGCGGGAGTCGAACGGGTGATGGGGTTCTGTACCGACGAGGAAGCGCGGCACTTCCTCGAGATGACGCCCGCGGTCGAACGGGCGATCGTCGACTCGGGCATCGTTCTGCTCAAGTACTGGCTCGAGGTGAGTCAGGAACAGCAGACGGTGCGGCTGCAACGCCGGATCGACGATCCGCGCAGGATCTGGAAACTCTCGGACCTCGATCTACAGTCGTACAGCCGGTGGTACGACTATTCGCGGGCACGCGACGAGATGTTCCGCTACACCGACACCGGCTGGGCACCCTGGTATGTCGCCGACAACGACGACAAGAAGCGCGGCCGGCTCAATGTCGTCAGCCACCTGCTGAGCCAGATTCCCTACGAACCGCTCGAACACCGCGACATCACCCTGCCGGAGCGTCGGGGTCCGCACGGATACCGGACGCCCAGGCAGCAACTGCACTGGATCCCCACGCCCTTCTGAGGAGTCGTCTCCGACGAGTCGTCTCCGGCGAGGAGAAGCGATCATGGCTCTCACCGAACACCCCCCGGATCAGGGGCATCCCACCGACACCGACGACGTGCAGGCCGAGCGGAACACCTGGCACGTCCAGGAGCCGGATACCGTTGTCGCGGTGCTGAACTCGGATCGGCACTCGGGGTTGACCGCGGGAGAAGCCGGTGCCCGCCGCCGCCGGTACGGCCTCAACGAGATCGCCTCCGAGCCCGGACCGTCGATGTGGGCGATCGCGCTTCGGCAGCTCGAAGATCCGATGAACCTGATGCTGGTCGCGGTCGCCGTCGTCAGCATCGTCATCGGTGAGGTACCGACGGCGATCGTGGTCGTGGTGCTCGTCGGACTCAACATCGTGCTGGGCACGCAACAGGAACTGAAGGCTCGTGCCAGCGTCGATGCGCTCGCAAGAATGCAGACGCCGCAGACGCGCGTGATCCGTGACGGCATCCTGGTTCAGCTCGCCGCCACCGATCTCGTCCCGGGCGACATCGTGCAAGTGGAGGCGGGCGACATCGTGCCCGCCGACGGCCGGCTGCTCACGACGGCCACCCTCGAGACGCAGGAGGCGGCGCTGACGGGTGAAAGCACCCCCGTCCCGAAGGACCCACACACGCTCGACACCGCCGATGTCGCCCTCGGCGACCGCAGCAACATGGTCTTCCAGAACACGTCGGTCACCCGGGGCACCGCCACGATGATCGTCACGGAAACCGGCATGCACACGGAGATGGGCCGGATCGCGTCGATGCTGTCCGCCGTCGCACCGAGCAAGTCGCCCCTTCAGCGCGAGCTGGACTCGCTGACCAAGATTCTCGGGATCATTGCGTGGGCTGCGGTCGCGATCATCGTGATCATCGGGTTGGTCCGGGGGCAGGAACTGGCGACGCTGTTGCTGCTGGGCATCTCCATGGGGGTGTCCGCCATCCCCACCGGTCTGCCCACATTCGTTCAGGCCATGCTCGCTTTCGGAGCCCGTCAGCTGGCGGACGCCAAGGCCGTCGTGAAGAACCTCACCGACGTCGAGACACTCGGTGCCACCAGCGCGATCAACTCGGACAAGACCGGCACCTTGACCATGAACCAGATGACCGTCCGGTCCCTGTACTTCCACGGCCGCTGGTACACCGTGGACGGCGAGGGCTACGACAAGACGGGGAGGATTGCCCAGGCTGCGGGCCTGGAGATTCCGGACTTCACCCTGCTCGCGTACGGCCTGTGCCTGGACAGCGACGCCACCGTCTCCGACACCGGCGACATCGTCGGCGATCCCACCGAGGCCGCGCTCGTGGTGCTCGCCGCGAAGATCGGGATCGACGCTCCGCTGACCCGGCGGACGTATCCGCGGGTCGCGGAGGTGCCGTTCGACTCCGCTTACAAGTTCATGGCGACGTTCCACCACCTACCGGTCGACGGCACCACCCGATTCGTGGAACTCGTCAAGGGTGGACCCGATGTCGTCCTCGCCCGCTGCACCAGCGCCTACCAGCCGGGCCGTCGGGAGGTACCGATCGAGGAGGTCCGCGACGACCTGGCCGCGGCCAACCGAACTCTCTCGGAGCAGGGGTTGCGCGTGCTGGCGTTCGCGGTCCGCCTGCTCGACGGTCGGGAAGAGGCGGTGCAGGCCGACCCGATGTCGTTCGTCGGTGAGCTCATCTTCGTCGGGATGGTCGGCATCATCGATCCGCTTCGCCCGGAGGCCGTCGACTCGGTCCGCACCGCGCGAGCGGCCGGCATCGAGGTCCGCATGATCACCGGCGACCACGCGATCACAGCGTCGGCGATCGGTGCCGAACTCGGTCTCGGGCCGGGCGCGATCGGCGGGGCCGAACTGCACGCCATGTCGGACGAGGAACTGACGGCAGCGTTGCCGAACCTGCACGTCTTCGGCCGCGTCACTCCGCAGGACAAGCTGCGGCTGGCCGACCTCATGCAGCGGAGCGGCGCGGTGGTGGCCATGACCGGCGATGCCGTCAACGACGCCGCGGCCCTGAAGAAGGCCGACATCGGGGTGGCCATGGGCTCGGGCAGCGAGGTCACCAAGCAGGCCGGCAAGATGGTGCTCACGGACGACAACTTCGGGACGTTGATCACCGCGATCAGGTTGGGCCGCAGCATCTACGACAAGATCGTGTCCTACATCCGCTACCAGATGTCCAAGCTGTTCTCACTCGTCCTGCTGTTCCTCGTCGCGAGCATCTTCGACATCAACGACGGCGTCGCGCTCACGCCGCTGATGGTGCTGTTCCAGCACTTCTTCATCACCCTCTTTCCGGTTGCGGTCATCATGCTCGACCCGCCACCGCCGAACCTGATGACCAAAACGCCCCGCGACCCCGGGGTGCCGATCGCGAACCGCACGGCGCTACTGCAGTGGCTGGCATATGGCATCCTGCAGTTCGCCGTCACCCTCGCTGCGATGCTCCTCGCTCCCGGCGAGATGAGCCCCACCGCGGCCAACGTCCCGATGACGACCGCATTCGTGGTCTTGTCGTTCGGTTCCATCCTGAGCGGACTCGCCCTGCGCCGGGACCCGGACTCGGGGATGACCGCTCCGGTCCTGAGGGCGCTCGGAATCCTGTCCATCCCCGTCGTCGTCACGGTGTTCGCCGTCGAGGCCGGCTTCCTCCAGGATCTGCTGATGACCACCTCACTGACCGGCGGCCAGTGGCTCGCCTGCGTGGGTTGGTCGCTCCTCGTTCCGGTCGTCATCGAAGGCGAGAAGGTACTGCGGCGACGCCGACGTTCGGCGCCGACGGCCCCCATCCCCGTCGCGGCCGCAGTGGCACCGCAGCGTGTCCATAACCGCTGACAGCGAATCACGATCGTGCACCTACGATCCGGCCGCACGTACGACTCGGGAAGCGGATGACCGAGACTTCGAGCATGTGGGGCCCGAAGGCGCCGGGACACGCCCGCCCGCAGGATGATTCACCGCGGTCGGGCGTGCCGTCGGCTGGTCAGGAAGCCAGGATTCGGGCCTTCTCGGCTTCGAACTCGGCCTCGGTGAGCACGCCCTGCGCCTTCAGCTCGGCGAGGTCCTTCAATGCGGCGATCCGGTCCGTCCCTCCCTGGCCGGCCGGGGCGGCCGGCGGCGGTGCGGGTTCAGGCGGATACTGCTCGTAGCGTTCGTATTGCGCTTGCTCCTGCCCCGCCCAGCGCTGACCCTGTCGCCGGGATACACGGTTGGAGACGGCGGTGGCGGTTCCCGCCACCACGGCCGTTCGGGCGACGCCCCGCAGCAGTCCGGGCATGACGCACTCCTCTGCATACTCGAAGGATCGACTTAGCCGAATCCCTCTGGCTGTTCTCAGCTTTCGGACTCGATCTGATCCAGGGACGACAGGATACTCTGCACGGGAATCCGGCCCGACGCGACGAGCTGGGCGCCGTTGCGGCGCAGAGCGCGAGCAAAGGGTGCTGCCCACGTGTTCTCGTACACGAGCACAGCCGCCGAACAGCCCGGCTCGAGTGCGGCGCCGGCTTCGGCGAAGTCGGTGTCGTCGAGCAGACCGGAGGCGGCCTCCGCGAACAGCGTGACATCGACCTCGCCCTCGAGCCCGACGTCGGCGATGTCGATCCCGGCGACGGAGCCGTCCGGATCCTTCCGGACGAACGCCAGGTCCAGCACTCGGACGATGCCGCGCTCGACGAGATCGCGCAGCAGGGGCAGCGCCGACCCGTCGGGCGGACGGTCGGCGGGGAACTCGATGACGAGATAGTCGACCGGACCCATCTCGTCGATGTCGGAATCGGTCACCGGGTGCCTCGTTTCAGCGACGGGATCGGTCTTCGGCAGCAGTTCGGGCGGTTTCACGGCGCCACACCCGCATGGTGGCGACGCCGACCGGGGAACGGAGAACCGGTCCACTGCATGTTCGACGATAGCTCGCACATGTCTGCGCGCATCCGGTTTTCGGGCAGGCTGTCTTCGGGCAGGCAACCGGATTGCTCCCGCCTCGTCGCCGAAAGAAGGAGCGCGAGGGGTGCGTGACCGCGCCGATACCGAGAATGGGACGAAAGTCCCTGCTGGACCTGTGCAACCCGGCGCACACTCGACCCGTCAGATCCGTTCGGAGAGGGAGACGACCGTGTCACACAACGTGCATGTCGAACCGGAACCCATGTCCACGAAACAGGCCGTCGCGGCGGGGACGTCGATCGGAGCCGCGGTCATCATGGCCACGATCGGAGTCCTGCAGTTCTTCCAGGGGATTGCGGCGGTCGCCGAGGACGAAGTGATCGTCCAGGGCCAGGAGTACACTTTCAAGTTCGATCTCACGACCTGGGGATGGATCCACATCGTCATGGGTGTCGTGATCGTCGTCGTCGGCATCGCGCTGATCACCGGCGCGACGTGGGCACGGGTGGCGGCCATCATCATCGCCGCGCTGTCCATTCTGGCGAATTTCCTGTGGTTGCCGTACTACCCGTGGTGGTCGATCCTGATCATCGCCTTGGACGTCGTGGTCATCTGGGCGATCTCGACGTGGAACCCCCGGGCCGACTACTACTGACCGCGCCCGGCACCGGGTCGTGCGACGGCGATCCGTCCCGTCGCACGATCCGCGGCGTCGCGCGGGTGGCGTCGATGCAGTCGTTCCTCAGTACTGCATCGACCCCCGCTCCATCGATCACCCCGGATGCGACGACCGTCGCCGGTGCCGGCCGGAGCCGAACCCGCCGCGTCGTCAACCGGCGAGGGCCGCGGCCATCTCCGCCTTCGGTGCAGGACGACCGGTGAACTGCTCGACCTGGCCGAATGCCTGATGCAGCAGCATCTGCAGGCCGCCCACCACGACGGATCCATGCGCCGTGGCGGCCTCGGCGAGCGGGGTGGGCCACGGGTCGTAGATCGCGTCGAGGACGAACGGTGCGCGGCCGAGCTGCTGCGCGTAGGGCGCCGCCGCGGCCGCCGGCACGGTGCTCACGAGCGCACCAGCGCCGGCGCACACGTCCGCGAGTTCCGGGGCGTCGAACGGCAACCAACGCGGCTTCATACCCACCGCCTCGGCGCAGTCGAACGTCTCGGCGGCCCGGACCTCGTTGCGGGCGACGACGGTCACCGAGGTGACCCCGAGCTCGGCGAGCCCCACCAGGGCCGGCCGCGCGGTCCCCCCGGCCCCGACCACCACCGCCGAAGCGCCGGCCAGATCCCCGACGCCGGCGGCGCGCAGCGCGCCGGTGACGCCGTCGACGTCGGTACAGTCGGCCCGCCAGCCGTCCGCGGTCCGCACCAGGGTATTCGCCGAGCCGATCAGCACCGCCCGGTCGGTGCGCTCGGTCGCGAACTCGAGGGCCGCGAACTTGCCGGGCATCGTCACCGACACCCCGACCCACTCGGGGCCGAGTCCCGACACGAGGGCCGGCAACTCCTCGCCCGTGCATTCGATGCGCTCGTAGGTCCAGTCCGTCAGACCCAGTGCCCGGTAGGCAGCCAGGTGAAGCAACGGGGACTTCGAATGCGCGATGGGGCTGCCGAGGACCGCGGCCCTGCGGGCGCCGGTCACGATGTCATCTGCCACTGTCGTCATCTGCCACTGTCGAGGATTCCGCTGTCCAGCGCCTGCTGCGTATTCGTCAGGTGTTCGTCGTAGTTGTCGGCGAACAGGGTCGTGCCCTGAGCGTCGATGGTCACGAAGTACGTCCAGTTCCCCGCCTCCGGGTTCTCCACGGCCTGCAGCGCCTCGATGCTCGGCGACGAGATCGGGGTGGCGGGCAGTCCCGGGCTCGCGTACGTGTTCCAGGGGGTGACCTGCGCCCGGTCGGCATCGGTGGTCGCCAGCTCGGTTTCGTCGAGGGCGTAGTTGACCGTCGAGTCGAACTGCAACGGCTGCCCGATCTCGAGCCGGTTGAGGATCACCCGGGCGACCTTCGAGAAGTCGTCCGGCAGCGCCTCGCGTTCCACGAGGGACGCGGCGACGAGCATCTCGTACGGCGTCAGTCCCACCTTCGCCGCAGCCTGGGTGATACCCGTCTCGTCGTAGCGCTCGGCGCTGGTGGAGACGAGGTACCGGAGTATGTCCGCTGCCCCGGCGCCGGGATCGAAGTCCCAGCGCCCCGCCGCGATGAGTCCCTCGAGCTGCCGGCTGCGGTCGGGCACGTTCGCGACGGCGGCCCGCGCCCATTCCGGCACACCGAGCGCGGCGAGGTCGGTGCTCGCACCCGCGGCGTCGAGTTCCTCGTAGGTCAGACACGTGCGTTGCCCGTCGCGTTCGAGGCAACTGGCCTCCGCGATGAGCGTGTAGATCCCCTTGCGCACGGCACCGGTGTTGACATCGCGGATGTCGTGCAACTGCCGGCCCTCGGAGATCACCAGCGCCCCGACCCGGTTCGCGGGGTCGACCAGCGCGGCGACGGCCTCGCGGGCGGGAAGCTTGCTGGCGATCGAGTAGAAGCCCGGCTGCAACGAGTTCATGCCGGGGTTCTGGACGGCGGCGTTGTAGAAGGCGTCGGAGCTGGCGACGATGTCCGCTTCCTTGAAAGCGGCGCCGATCTGCTCGGCGGTGTCACCCGGGTGCACCTGCACGACGACGGCCGGACCGCCCGCACCGGTGTAATCGGGCGGCAGGTCGGGGCCGGTGAACTTCTGGTAGGCGAAGAACCCGCCGCCGAGGAGCAGAACCAGCACGGCCGCGACGGCGAGCATCCCGACGATCCGGCCGCGCGTGCGGCGGCCCCGGGCCGAGCGGGCGTGGGCCCGGCGGGCCGGGGACATCCCGACGGGCTCGGGGGCGGCACGGTCGGCGGAGTCGGTCCAGTCCCGTCCCGCCGCGGACGTCTCGGTGTGGCCGCGCGGATCGTCGTCGGCCGCGGCGTACCCGAACTGGTCGTAGCCCGACTCGTCGTAGGCGGGCCGCTGCTCGTAGTCGTCGTGTCGGTAGGCGCCCGGCGCGGGGTCGTATCCGTCGTGGTCGCGGGGGTCGTAGTCGGGCGGCTCGTAGCCCTGGGTCTCGTAGGTCCGGGCCTCGAAGACCTGGGTTTCGGAACCCGGCTCGTCGGCGGGATGTCCACCGTAGGGCCGGCGCTCGGGCTGCGACGGGGCGCCGGGGTCGTATTCGTCGAGCCGGTAGACGTGCTCGGTGGTCGGGGCGTCGTCGTAGGGATGCCCACCGGCCGGATGCGGTGGCGGCTCGTAGCGGTGCCCGCCCCCGGTGTGGTCCGGCGGCTGCGAAGCCTCCGTCCCGTGCCGCGGCCGGTACCACTCGTCCTGCTGGGCGGGTTCGAACCCGGGACGATCCCCGGAGACGTGGTTCGCCCCGGTGGACTCGTCGTCCGGCCTCCCGTGCCGGCTCATCGTCCGCTCTCCGGCTTGCCGTCCTCGGCCACGTTCACCACTGCACTCCGCTCGTCCAACCAACCCTGCAAGATGGCGACGGCGGCGGCCTGGTCGATCACCGGCCGCGCACCGCGCGCACTGACTCCGCTCTCGCGGAGGGCCCGCGCCGCAGTGACCGTCGTGAATCGTTCGTCGGCCATCCGCACGGGAATCCCGGTCAGCCGCCGGCGCAACCGTCCCGCGAAATCACGGGCCAGTTTCGCGGCCTTGCCGGGCTCCCCGCGCAGGGTCTGCGGCAGTCCGACGATAACCTCCACGGCCTCGTACTCCGTGACGATGTCCACAATGCGCCGGATATCCGGCGCGTCGGGCCCGCGTTCCTTCGAGCGCGGCACGGTCTCGACCGGGGTGGCCAGGATCCCGTCCGGATCCGACGAGGCGACGCCGATCCGGACACTTCCGACATCGATGCCGATGCGGCGGCCGCGGCCGGGATCGTCGACACCCGGGCGGTCGGGACCGGCGAAGTCGGCCACGATCAGCCGGCCAGCTCGCTGAGCCGGGCGCGGAACGCGGTCAACGCCGCGGGGATCCCGGCGGGGTCGGATCCCGATCCCTGTGCCATGTCGGGCTTGCCGCCGCCGCGGCCGCCGATGACCGGTCCGAAGCTCGAGACCAGGTCGCCGGCCTTGATGCCCTTGGCCTGCGCGGCCTTGGTGGTGGCGACGACGAACGGCACCTTGCCGTCGGCCGAACCGAGCAGCAGCACCACGGCGGGCTCGCTGCCGAGCCGGCCGCGGACGTCGGAGGCGAGGCTGCGCAGGTCGTTGCCGGCCACGCCCTCGGGGGCCGCCTCGGCGACGACGAGCAGATCACCGGTGCGCTGTGCCTTCTCGGCGAACGTGCCGGCCGAGGCGAGCACTGCGGCGGCGCGGGTGCGTTCGAGTTCCTTCTCGGCCGCCTTCAGCCGCTCGACCAGCGATTCGACGCGCGCAGGCACCTCCTCGGAGGGCACCTTCAGGGTCGAGGACAGACCGGCGAGCAGGGCCCGTTCCTTGGCCAGGTGCCGGTACGAGTCCAGGCCGACGTATGCCTCGACACGGCGCACACCCGAGCCGACGGACTGCTCGCCGAGCAGGGTGACGGTGCCGACGTGGGAGGAGTGCTCGACGTGCGTGCCACCGCACAGCTCCATCGAGAACGGGCCGCCGATCTCCACGACGCGGACCTCGTCGCCGTAGTTCTCGCCGAACAGCGCCATCGCACCCATCTTCTTGGCCTTGTCCAGGTCCGTGACGAAGGTGTTGACCGGGTAGTTCGCCGCGACCGCCTCGTTGGTGACGGCCTCGATGTCGGCCTTCTGCTGCTCGCTGAGCGCACCGGGCCAGGAGAAGTCGAACCGCAGGTAGCCCGGCTTGTTCAGCGAACCCGCCTGCACGGCGTTGGGGCCGAGGACTTCGCGCAGCGCGGCGTGGACCAGGTGGGTACCCGAGTGGCCCTGCGTGGCGCCCTTGCGCCAGGACGGGTCGACCTGCACGAGGACGGCGTCGCCCTCGGTGACCTGGCCCTCGAGCACGGTCACCTTGTGCACCCACAGCTGCTTGGCGATCTTCTGGACGTCGTTGACCTTGATGCGCAGGCCGCCGGCGGTGATGGTGCCGACGTCGGCGATCTGTCCGCCGGACTCGGCGTAGAGGGGGCTGCGGTCGAGGATCAACTCGACGTCCTGGCCGGCCTGCGCCGCGTGCAGCCGCTCCCCGCCGGTGATGACGGCCAGCACCGTCGCCTCGGTCACCAGCTCGGTGAAGCCGGTGAACTCGGTGGGGCCGCGGTCGAGCAGTTCCTTGTAGACGGTCAGGTCGGCGTGGGCGTGCTTGCGGGCACGGGCGTCGTCCTTGGCGCGCTGACGCTGCTCGGCCATGAGGGAACGGAAGCCGTCCTCGTCGACGGTCAGGCCCGCCTCGGAGGCCATCTCCAGCGTCAGGTCGATGGGGAACCCGTAGGTGTCGTGCAGAGTGAAGGCTTCGGTGCCACCGAGAACGGACCTGCCCTGCGCCTTCGCGGACTCGACCGCGCCCTCGAACAGCTTGCTGCCGGTGCCCAGGGTCTTGAGGAACGCCGTCTCCTCACCGACGGCGACGGTCTCGATGCGCGAGAAGTCCGTCGCCAGCTCCGGATAGGACGGGCTCATGGTGTCGCGCACGACGGCCATGAACTCGGCCATCGTCGGCGCGTCGGCGCCGAGCAGGCGCGCGGAACGCACGATTCGGCGCAGCAGGCGGCGCAGGACGTAGCCGCGCCCGTCGTTGCCGGGGTTGACGCCGTCGACGATGAGCATGGCGGCGGTGCGGGCGTGGTCGGCGATGACCCGGAAACGCACGTCCGAGGCATGGTCGGCGCCGTAGACGCTGCCGGTGAGCTCGGCGGCCTTGTCGATGACCGGGCGCAGCAGGTCGGTCTCGTAGACGTTCTCGACGCCCTGGAGCAGGAACGCGACTCGCTCGACACCCATGCCGGTGTCGATGTTCTTCTTCGGCAGTGGCCCGAGGATCGGGTAGCCCTCCTTGGCCCCGCCCTCCCCGCGCTCGTTCTGCATGAACACGAGGTTCCAGATCTCGATGTAGCGGTCCTCGTCGGCCTCGGGGCCGCCCGGGGCGCCGTATTCGGGGCCGCGGTCGTAGAAGATCTCCGAGCAGGGGCCACAGGGACCGGGGATGCCCATGGACCAGTAGTTGTCCTTCATGCCGCGGCGCTGGATGCGCTCGGCGGGGACGCCGATCTTGTCGTGCCAGATCGAGTACGCCTCGTCGTCGTCCAGATACACCGTCGCCCAGAGCTTCTCGGGATCGATGCCGTAGCCGCCGTCGTCGACGGAGCCGGTCAGCAACGACCACGCGTGCCCGATCGCCTCTTCCTTGAAGTAGTCGCCGAACGAGAAGTTGCCGGCCATCTGGAAGAACGTGTTGTGCCGGGTGGTGATGCCCACCTCCTCGATGTCGAGGGTGCGCACGCACTTCTGCACCGAGGTCGCGGTGCTGAACGGCGGGGTCTGCTGGCCGAGGAAGTAGGGCACGAACGGGACCATGCCGGCGTTGACGAACAGCAGGTTCGGATCGGCCAGGATCAGCGACGCGCTGGGCACCTCGGTGTGGCCGGCCTTCACGAAGTGGTCGAGAAAGCGCCTGCGGATCTCGTGGGTCTGCACGTCGATGGTCCTCTTTGTCTGACGGTGTGGACTACCGTGCCCGTCCGGACACGGCGAATCGGCCATCGTTCAGCCTATCGCGCCGACGTCGGCGGCCGCCGTGAGCATCCGCCGGGCGTGAGCGAAGTATCGTTCGGCCCTGTCGACCGGCGGCCCGAGGCGGCACAGCGACCGTCGACGGACCGGCTGACACCCGGCGGTACGCGCTCAGTCGAACTGCAGCGGCAGCTTCGCGAATCCGCCGATCGGATAGCGGGCGCGCACGGCGGCGCACCCGTCGGCCGGCATGATCCGCGCGGTGCGGCCGAGCAACTCCTCGAACAGCACCCTCAGCTCGAGCCGGGCCAGCGGGGCGCCCGGGCAGTAGTGCACGCCCCGGCCGTAGACCAGGTTGTCGGCGGGGTCGCGGTCGAGCCGGAACTCGTCGGGGTCACCGAAGACCGCCCCGTCCCGGTTCACCGACGCCCACAGCACCTGTACCCGCGCATCGACGGGCAGCGGGCAACCGGCGACCCGGCGCTCGGCAGTTACCCGGCGGCGGCTGGCGACGAACGGCGGGTCGATCCGCAGGATCTCGTCGCTCGCGGCAACGAGCAGCGTCGGGTCCGCCCGCAGCCGGTCCTGCACCTGGGGGTGGTTCGCCAGGAAGCCGGCGACCACGCCGACGCTCGCGGCGATCGTCGACAGCTCGCCGACGGTCCAGTTGCGCACGATCGAGACGATCTCCTCGTCGCGCAGCGGCCGGCCGTCCACGGTTTCGTGCAGCAGTTCGCCCGTGGGATCGGTGACGGGCTCGCCGCGACGGGCGTCGAGCTGGGCGCGGATGTGGCCGTCGAACTCGACGGCGATCGTCGACAGCGCCGTCCGGTCCCCGGCGCGGGTGGCGCGACGATTCTTCTCCGCCCACGCCCGCAGCGGCGCCCGCAGCGCATCGGGCCAGCCCATGAACGCGCACGTGACGTTGTCGGCGAACGGCTCGGCCAGCACGGACATCACCTCGACCGCGCGTCCGCGGGGCAGTGCGGCGGCCAGTTCGGCGGCGACGGCGCGGCAGGCCGGTTCGAACGCGGCGAGCCGCTCGGCGGTGAAATAGCGGTCGACGACGGCGCGGTACGCGCGGTGCCGTTCCCCGTCGAGTCCGTTGGGGATCTGCAGGTGCCGGGACACGGCATTGGAGAACGTCGCGGGGTCGTCCAGGATCCGCACGGCCTCGGCGTGTCCGAAGACGGTCCAGCTGCGGTCACCGTCGTACGCGATCGGCCCGCGGGCCCGCATCGCGTCGTACCCGGCGACCTGATCCGCCTGCACCGCCTCCGAGCGGGGATCCCACTCCGCGTGCGCCGTGTCGATGGTCGCCTCCTCGCCTCGGTGCCCGGATCACGCTAACGCGCGCCGCGCACGATCCGTCGGAGTTTCGGCACCCGCTGTGCCAGCTCGCGCTCGGCGCCGTGGCCGGTCGGGGTGTAGTAGTCGACGCCGACGAGTTCGTCGGGCGCGTACTGCTGTGCCAGCACGCCGTCGGGGTGGTCGTGCGGGTAGCGGTAGCCGACGGCGTTGCCGAGCTTCTGGGCGCCTGCGTAGTGGCCGTCGCGCAGATGCGCCGGCACCGACCCGGACCGGCCGGCCTTGACGTCGGCGATCGCGGCGCCGAGCGCGGCGGTGACCGCACCCGACTTGGGTGCGGTGGCGATGTGGATGGTGGCCTGCGCCAGGGCGAGCTGGGCCTCGGGCATGCCGACGAGCTGCACGACCTGCGCGGCCGCGGTCGCCGTCTGCAGCGCGGTCGGATCGGCCATGCCGACCTCCTCGCTGGCCTGGATCATCAGCCGCCGCGCGATGAACCGCGGGTCCTCCCCCGCGACGATCATCCGCGCGAGGTAGTGCAGCGCGGCGTCGACGTCGGAGCCGCGCAGCGACTTGATGAACGCGCTCGCGACGTCGTAGTGCTGGTCGCCGTCGCGGTCGTAGCGCACCGCGGCCTTGTCGATGCTCGACTCGACGGTCGGCAGGTCGATCGTCGCGCCCGTACCGCCGCGGTCGAGGGCGGTCTCGGCGGCCGCCTCGAGGGCGGTCAGCGCGCGGCGTGCGTCGCCACCGGCGAGGCGCACCAGGTGCTCGAGCGCGTCGTCGGTGATCTGCACGCTTCCACCGAGGCCGCGTTCGTCGGTGCGGGCCCGCTCGAGCAGGGCCCGGATGTCGTCGGGGCCCAGCGGTTGCAGCTGCAGCACCAGGGAGCGGGACAGCAGCGGGGCAACGACGGAGAACGACGGATTCTCGGTGGTGGCGGCCACGAGCAGCACGATCCGGTTCTCCACCGCGGCGAGCAGCGCGTCCTGCTGGGTCTTGGAGAAGCGGTGCACCTCGTCGATGAAGAGCACGGTCTGCTCGCCGGCGCTCAGGCGGCGACGGGCCAGGTCGATCACGGCCCGCACGTCCTTGACGCCGGCCGACAGCGCGGACAGTGCCTCGAAGCGTCGACCGGTGGCGCCGGAGATGAGGGAGGCCAGGGTGGTCTTGCCGGTCCCGGGCGGGCCGTAGAGCACGACGGACGCGGCGCCGGAGCCCTCGACGAGGCGGCGCAGCGGCGCGCCGGGGGCGAGCAGGTGCTGCTGGCCGACGACTTCGCTCAGGTCGGCCGGGCGCATGCGGGCGGCGAGCGGTGCGTTCGGTCCGCCGCCGCGGGGCGGACGCGCCGCCGGTTGCGCGGGGTCGGGTTCGGGTTCGGCCGGGCGGGGGGCCTCGAACAAGGCGTCCGGGCCGGTGGGTTCCTCCGCTCCGAAGAAGGTGCTCACCCCACGAAGCTACCGTCCCGTCCCGACGGCGGTCCGGGCCGACGGGACCGTGAACCGACCGTGAACGTTCAGGACGTTCGGCTGTGGTGCTTGCTCATCGCCGGGCACGCTGGTCTGATCGTCCGGTGCCCCCCACCGAACCTCGTGCCGTGTCGCGACGGACCGCGCTGCGCGCGGGCGGCGCCGTCCTCGGCGCCGCGGCCCTCGCGGCCGTCTGCGCCTCCCCCGCCTCGGCGCAGAACTCCGTGTTCGCACACGGCGTCGCCTCCGGCGACCCGCTGCCCGACCGGGTGATCCTGTGGACCCGCGTGACCCCCGCCCCGGGCGCCGTGCCGGGTTCCGGCCTCGGCGCGGCGACGGCGGTCCGCTGGGAGGTCGCCACCGACGGCGATTTCCGCGACGTGGTGGCCTCGGGGTCCGTGACCACGTCCCCGGTGTCCGACCACACCGTCAAGGTCGACGCGACGGGCCTGGAACCGGACACCGCCTACGTCTACCGGTTCACCGCCGGCGACGTGTCCTCCCCCGTCGGCCGTACCCGCACCGCGCCGGGGCCGGACACGGACCCGGACCGCCTGCGGTTCGCGGTGGTGTCGTGCTCGAACTGGGAGGCCGGGTTCTTCGGCGTCTACCGGCATCTGGCGGCGCGCCCGGACCTCGATGCCGTCGTGCACCTCGGCGACTACCTGTACGAGTACGGCACGGGCGAGTACGCCGCCGGTGACCGGGTGGTGCGCCCGCACGATCCGCGACACGAGATCGTCACCCTGGCGGACTACCGGATCCGGCACGGCCAGTACAAGAGCGATCCCGACCTGCAGCGATTGCACGCGCTGGTGCCGTGGATCGTGGTGTGGGACGACCACGAGAGCGCCAACGACGCCTGGTCCGGCGGCGCGGAGAATCACGATCCGGCCGTCGAGGGAATCTGGGCGGACCGGCGGGCCGCGGCCCTGCAGGCGTACCTCGAATGGCAGCCCGTCCGGCCGGGCGGCACCACCGACGCGCCCCGGTTGTACCGGCGGCTGCAGTTCGGGAGCCTGGCCGAGTTGTCGATGCTGGATCTGCGCAGCTACCGATCCGAGCAGGTGAACGGGCGCCGCCTCGACGACCCGGAGCGCACCATCACCGGCGCCGAGCAGATGGCGTGGCTGACCGCGGGCGTCGCCAGTTCGGGCACGCGATGGCAGCTCGTCGGGAACCCGGTGATGATCGCACCCGTGCTGCTGCCGCCGCTGGACGAGCGGACCACGGCGGCGCTGACCGCCGTCGCGGGGATCCCGGCTGCGGGGGCGCCGTTCAACGTCGACCAGTGGGACGGCTACCCCGCGGACCGGCGACGGCTGCTCGACGCGATTCGCGCCTCCGGCCGGGACGTGGTGTTCCTCACCGGCGACATCCACTCGTCGTGGGCCGCCGACATCCCTGTCGACGCCGCGAACTATCCGGGCGCAGGCACCGTGGCCACCGAGCTCGTGGTGCCCTCGGTGACCTCGGCGAACATCGACGAGTTGCTCGGCGTCGCGCCGCGCACCGTCTCCCCGTCGATCGAGGCGGCGGTACAGGCGACGAATCGCCACATCGGGTACGTCGAGCTGGATTCGCACGGCTTCGGAATCCTGGACGTGACCGCCGACGCGGTGCAGATGGACTGGTTCTACGTCCTCGATCCGACCGACCCGGGGACCGGCGTGCGGTACGGCACGAGCCGACGGGTCGCAGCCGGCACGCCGCGGCTCGCCCCGGCCGGCCCGCTCGACCCCGGTGCGCACCGCCGGGCGGACCGGCCGTGAGGCGGCCCGCCGGGGCGATCGACCGGCGCACGATGCTCGCGGGCACGGCCGTGCTGGCCGGCGCGGCCCTGATCGGCGCGGCACCGGCGAGGGCGGCCACGTCGGCGCTGGTTCCGGACGCGGACGTGCACGTCCTCGTCGTCGACGGGATGCGTCCGGACGAGCTCGCGCCGGGTCTCACGCCGCATCTCGTGGCGCTCGCCGACGCCGGCACCCGGTACACCGCGGCCCGGGCGATTCCGGTGGCCGAGACGCTGCCCAACCATGCGGCGATGATGACCGGTGTGCTGCCGCACCGGAACGGGGTGCCCGCGAATTCGGTCTTCGACCCGGCGCTCGGACGCACCCGGGACCTGGATCGGCCGGCCGACCTGCGCGCCGCCACGGTGCTCGACCGGTTGTCCCGCGAACTGGGGTTGACGACGGCGAGCGTGCTGTCCAAGCGGTACCTGCACGGCTTGTTCGGCGGTCGCGCGTCGGTGGCGTGGGATCCGGTGCCGCTGCTCCCGCTCACCGAGCACGCCCCGGACCGGTTCACGGTCGACGCGCTGATCTCCGTGGTGGACGAGCGGTCTCCGCGGTTCACGTTCACCAATCTCGGCGACGTGGACCGCGTCGGGCACCTGGACGTGCTCGGCGCGTCACTGCGGCTCGCCCGGACGGCGGCGCTGCGCTCGGCGGACGAGCAGGTGGCGCGGTTCGTCGAGTTCCTGCGCGCGACAGGGCGGTGGGAACGCTCGGTGCTGATGGTGCTGGCCGACCACGGGATGGACTGGTCGGCGCCGGACCAGGTGATCGGACTCGTCGACGTGCTCGGCGCCGACCCGCTGCTCGCCGGCTCGGTGCGCACCGCGCAGAACGGTGGCGCGAACCTGCTGTACTGGGTCGGCGATCCGGCGGCCCGTCTCGAGGCGGTCGCGCGGATGCGGGAGGTGACCTCCGCCGTGCCGGGCGTGGCCGAGTTGTACGCGGGAGCGGATCTGGGTCTCGGGGCGGCCGCGGGCGATCTGGTCGCGCTGTGCGACGCGGGGTGGCGGTTCTCCGATCCGAGCCCGCTGTCGAATCCGATCCCGGGCAATCACGGTCACGCCGCGACCGTCGAGATCCCGTTCTTCGTCGCCGGCGGGCACGCCAGCCTCCGCCGGGGCTCGACGGTCTCCGAGCCCGTCCGCACCCTCGACGTCGCCCCTACGGTCGCGGCGCTGTTCGGGCTGGCCGAGCCGCCGGGCGGCTGGGACGGCCGCGCGGCGACGCACGCCTTCGCCGGGTGACTTCGATGGCCCCTCCCCCCTTCCACCGCCCGCCGCCGCGCGTGACAATGGAAGGGCAGTAACCGTTTTCAACGGAGGAGGCAGTGATGACCACCGCACGCGACATCATGCACCGTGACGCGGTCTGCATCGGTGAACACGACACCCTCGAGACCGCGGCCCGGCGGATGCGGGAACTGGATATCGGCGCGTTGCCGATCTGCGGCGACGACAATCGGCTCCACGGCATCATCACCGACCGCGACATCGTGCTCGAGTGCGTGGCAGCGGGCGGCGACCCGCGTTCGATGACGGCCGGTGCGCTCGCCCACGGCAAGCCCTACGTGGTCGACGCGGACGCGGACGTCGGCCGGGTCCTGACGGTGATGGAGGAACACCGCATCCGCAGGCTGCCCGTCGTCGAGGAGCATCGGCTGGTGGGGATGATCAGCGAGGCCGACCTGGCCGTGCATCTGCCCGAGTCGGAGGTGGGCCGGTTCGTCGAGGCGATCTGCGCACGCACCGCGCCGTGACCCTTCGAGCGTCCCGCGCCGTGACCCTTCGAGCGTCCCGCTCCGTGACCCTTCGAGCGTCCCGCTCCGGAGCCCTTCGAGCGTCCCGCTCCGGAGCCCTCCGAGCCTCCCGCGCCGGGGCGCTCCGGGCGTGGTGTGGTCAGTCGCCGACGCGCCGCTCGAGCCGGTCGAGGACGTCCCGGGCATGCCCGGCGACGTCGTCGTGTCCGGCGTCGCCGGCGAAGTCGGCGAGCAGCGACCAGCGGGTGCGCAGCGCGTCGGTCCACGGCACGGACAGATGGTGGTCACGCACCGCAGCGATGCGGGCCGGGTCCTCGGGAACGAACAGGTAGGTGCTCAACCACACCCACGCGAGTTGTGCGTCGAGCAACCGCTCGGCGAGCACCTCGTCGAAGCCGAGCGAGGGCCACATGCCCACCACCTCGGCGCGCCACGCGTCGGCCATCGCGCGGGCCCGCTCGAGGGTGAGCGGTGCCTTGCACAGGCAGGCCGGGAAGGAGGTCAGGGCATAGGCGATGTCGAGGGTGGCGTCGCGGAAGCCGCCCCATTCGTAGTCGAGGAACTGCACGCCCTCGTCCCCGACGACGATGTTGTCCGGGCACAGATCCGAGGGACTGAACGCCCGGAACCGGCCGGCGGTGAACAGCTTCGCGGCCCGCTCGGCGCGGTCGATTACGCTCTGCGGCACCTCGAGCCCGAACTCGGTGGCGAAGCGGTCCGGCACCCCGCGGAGCGCGCCGGTGGCCTGCTCGACGACGGCGTCGGCGAAGTGCGCCACCTCGGCGCGACGCAGCAGCGCGGCGAAGTCCTCGTCGCGCCCGACGGTCGCGGCGTGCATCCGGCCGAGGGCCTGGGCGAAGGCCATGAGGGTGTTGGTGACCGTGTCGGTGTCGTCGCTGCGCAGCAGTGTCGCGATCGGAGTGGCGTCGCCGAGATCGCTGAGCACGAGCAGACGGGATTCGAAGTCGTAGGCCAGGAGTTCGGCGCCGGGCCGGTCGTCCTTGGGCAGGGCGGTAGCGAACTGGTAGGACACCGCCTCCCGGAGGAACGCGACCTCGTCGTCGGTGGCGGCACCGCGGAAACCCACCTGCCGGTTCGCGCGTGGCGGCACCTGCTTGAGCACGAGGGTGCGCGGCAGGGAGAACGGGTTCGCCGCGACCCGCACGCGCAGGACCACCGAGCGGCCGCTGCCGCCGAGATCCACCGGATCGGCCAAGGTCACGGGTGCGCCGGTGCGCCGGGTCAGCAGCTTCTCCGCCGCCTCCACCACTTCCGACATGGGCTCCGCCAATGTTGCAGTCATCGCCTGACAATCTACCCGGTTCGGACGACGATCAGTTCGTGCACGAACCGCATCTTGACCGAAACGTGCGTGGGCAGCACGAACGGATGCCGGTCCCGTGACCCGGTGCACCGGGTCCGGCGACGGCCGGTGCCCCGGGGGCGCCACCCGGGGATCCCGGGCGGCGCCACCGGGACGGCTCCGCCGTCCTCTTACTTCCCGGCCGGCTTCGGCTCCGGCTTGAAGTCGATGCCCGAGTCCTTGCGCTGTTCGGCGGTGATGGGCGCCGGAGCGTCGGTCAGCGGATCGACGCCACCCCCGGACTTCGGGAACGCGATGACCTCGCGGATCGAGTCCGCGCCGGCGAGCAGGGCGGTGATGCGGTCCCAGCCGAAGGCGATGCCGCCGTGCGGCGGCGCGCCGTACTTGAACGCCTCGAGCAGGAAGCCGAACTTCTCGTTCGCCTCCTCCTCGGAGATTCCCATCACCTTGAACACCCGCTGCTGGACGTCCATGCGGTGGATACGGATCGAGCCGCCGCCGATCTCGTGACCGTTGCACACGATGTCGTACGCGTAGGCGAGCGCCGAACCGGGGTCGGTGTCGAACGTGTCGAGGTGCTCGGGCATCGGCGAGGTGAAGGCGTGGTGCACCGCGGTCCACGCGGAGGTGCCCAGCGCCACGTCGCCGGACGCGGTGGCGTCGGCGGCCGGCTCGAACAACGGGGCGTCGACGACCCACACGAACTTCCAGTCGTCGGGATCGATGAGATCGAGCTTGCGGGCGATCTCGCCGCGCGCGGCACCGAGCAGCGCACGCATGGGCTTGGTGGGGCCGGCGGCGAAGAAGATGCAGTCCCCCGGCGCTGCACCGACGTGCGCGGCCAGCCCGGCCCGCTCGGTGTCGGTGAGGTTCTTCGCGACCGGTCCGGACAGCTCGCCGTCCTCACCGACCAGTACGTACGCCAGGCCCTTCGCACCCCGCTGCTTGGCCCACTCCTGCCAGGCGTCGAGCTGGCGCCGCGGCTGGCTCGCACCGCCGGGCATGACGACCGCACCGACGTACTCGGCCTGGAAGACCCGGAAGGTGGTGTCCTTGAAGAACTCCTTGCACTCGACCAGTTCGAGACCGAAACGCAGGTCGGGCTTGTCCGAGCCGAAGCGGCGCATCGCCTCGGCGTAGGTCATGCGCGGGATCGGTGTGGTCAGCTCGTGGCCGATCAGGCGCCACAGCGCGTGCAGGATCTCCTCGGCGAGCAGGATCACGTCGTCCTGGCCCACGAAGGCCATCTCGATGTCGAGCTGGGTGAACTCCGGCTGACGGTCGGCGCGGAAGTCCTCGTCCCGGTAGCAGCGGGCGATCTGGTAGTAGCGCTCGATGCCGCCGGCCATCAGCAGCTGCTTGAACAGCTGCGGCGACTGCGGCAGCGCGTAGAAGCTGCCGGGCTGCAACCGGGCCGGCACCACGAAGTCGCGTGCGCCCTCGGGGGTGGAGCGCGTCAGCGTCGGAGTCTCGACCTCCACGAAGCTGTGGTGGGCGAGCACGGCACGCGCGGCGGCGTTGACCTTGCTGCGGAGCCGGATCGCCTTGCCGGGGCCCTCGCGTCGCAGGTCCAGGTAGCGGTACTTGAGGCGGGCTTCCTCCCCGACCTGGTCGTCGAGCTGGAACGGCAGCGGTGCGGCCTCGTTGAGCACCTCGAGCTGCGTCGCGTTCACCTCGACGGCGCCGGTGGGGATGTCGAAGTTCTGGTTGCCCTCGGGGCGGACCTCGACGACCCCGACGACCTTGATGCAGTACTCGGCGCGCAGACGGTGTGCCTGCTCGAGGACGTCGCCCTCGCGGAAGACGACCTGCGACACGCCCGACGCGTCGCGCAGGTCGATGAAGATCACCCCGCCGTGGTCGCGGCGCCGGGCCACC
Organism: Rhodococcus sp. DMF-1; assembly: GCF_021441945.1. Lineage (NCBI taxonomy): Bacteria > Bacillati > Actinomycetota > Actinomycetes > Mycobacteriales > Nocardiaceae > Rhodococcus > Rhodococcus sp. DMF-1. The sequence goes on along the minus strand of NZ_CP090442.1, from coordinate 1,467,818 downwards.
CAGCCGGTGAGGGTGACGGTCTGCTCGGCGTGCTCGGCTCGCAACGAGCCGGCGAGATGGGTGCGCAGCACGGAATTCCTTTCGAAACAACTTTGGCGAGGGACGTCGTCGCTGCAATCCTACGAAAGGCACATATCCGCCGAGGACACCCGTACCCGATCGGCCGTGCCAAGCTGAACCGGTCGGTCACCCTGCGACGAGAAAGCGAAGGCGGCGATGACGTTCAACGAGGGCGCGCGGATGGAGGGCGGCCGGATCCAGCTCGGCGGCGGGGGCAGCCCCGGCGGGCGGATCGCGATCGGCGGTGGCGCCGGCGGCCTCGTGGTGCTGATCCTGGCACTGCTGTTCGGGGGTGACCCCGGTTCCCTGCTCGGCAGCGGCGCCCCGGAGCAGTCCGGACAGTACGGTTCGGGCACCCTCGAGGGCTGCGAGACGGGTGCGGACGCCAACGCGAGCGTCGACTGCCGCGTCCAGTTCACCGTCGGCAGCCTCGACGCGGTGTGGGAACAGCAGCTCGGTCGGCAGACCGGCGTCGAGTACGTCCGGCCCGACGTCGTGCTGTTCTCCGGCGCGGTCGCGACGGGCTGCGGCAACGCCACGAGCGACGTCGGGCCGTTCTACTGCCCGGCCGACCGGACCGCGTACTTCGACACCAGCTTCTTCCAGGATCTGGTCACCCGGTTCGGTGCCAACGCGGGCCCGCTCGCGCAGGAATACGTCGTCGCGCACGAGGTGGGTCACCATCTGCAGAACCAGCTCGGCGACCTCGGCCGCGCGCAGGCCGATCCGCGTGGCGCCGACTCCGGGGCGGTCCGCACCGAACTGCAGGCCGACTGCTACGCCGGCGCGTGGGCGTACCACGCCGACAAGCAGCCGGATCCGAACACCGGGGAGCCGTTCCTGCAGCCGCTCAGCGACCAGGACATCCGCGACGCCCTGTCGGCGGCCTCCGCCGTCGGCGACGACCGGATCCAGGCCTCCGCCGGCGGGCGGGTCAACCCCGAGGGCTGGACGCACGGCTCGTCCGAACAGCGGCAGAAGTGGTTCCTCGCCGGGTACACGACGGGGCAGATCGCGGCGTGCGACACGTACACGGCGCGGGACCTGGACAACCCGCCGGCGCTGCGCTGACGCCGCCTCGCACCGCGGGGATTCCGTACCCGGAACGCGGTGCGCGTGCCATGCTCGAGGGGTCCGCACCGGTACGAGGTGACCTGCCGTGGAATGGTACGACGCCGAGGGGTATTCGCTGGGACGGTTGCTGTGCACGCGCGCGCTCGCCCTGGTCTACCTCGTCGCGTTCCTCGTGGCGCTCAATCAGTTCCGGGCGCTGCTCGGATCCGCCGGCCTGACGCCGATCCCCCGCTTCCTGAGCGCGACGTCGTTCGGGCGTGCCCCGAGCGTGTTCCACCTGCGCTACTCGGACCGTCTCTTCGCGGCGGTCGCCGGTCTCGGCGCGGTCCTGGCCGCCGCGACGGCCCTCGGGGTGACGGACCGGCTGCCGCTGATCGCCTCGATGCTCGTCTGGTTCCTGATGTGGCTGCTGTACCTGTCGATCGTCAACGTCGGTCAGGTCTGGTACTCGTTCGGCTGGGAATCGTTGCTGCTCGAGACCGGATTCCTGGCGATCTTCCTCGGCAACGCGGACACCGCCCCGCCGCTGCTCGGCCTGATCCTGCTCCGCTGGCTGCTGTTCCGGCTCGAGTTCGGCGCGGGCCTGATCAAGATGCGCGGCGACCGGTGCTGGCGGGACCTGACGTGCCTGTACTACCACCACGAGACCCAGCCGATGCCGGGGCCGCTGAGCTGGTACTTCCATCGTCTGCCGAAGCCGCTGCACCGGGTCGAGGTGGCCGGGAACCATGTCACCCAGCTGGTGGTGCCGTTCTTCCTGTTCGCGCCGCAGCCGATCGCGGGGATCGCGGCGTCGATCATGATCGTCACCCAGCTGTGGCTGGTGGCCAGCGGGAACTTCTCCTGGCTGAACTGGCTGGCGATCGTGCTGGCGCTGTCGGTGATCCCCGACGACTGGTGGGAGCGTCTGCTGCCGCTCGAGCCGGGCACGGGGTACGGGCCGACACCGACGGTGTTCGTGGCCGCGGTCCTGGCGCTGACCGGGGCGGTCGCGGTGCTGAGCTACCTGCCGGTGCGGAACATGCTCTCCCACCGGCAGGCGATGAACGCCTCGTTCAATCGATGGCACTTCGTCAACACCTACGGTGCGTTCGGCAGCATCACCCGGCACCGGCACGAGGTGATCGTCGAGGGCACCTCGGATCGGGACGTCGGTCCCGGCACCGTGTGGCGTGAGTACGAGTTCAAGGGCAAGCCCGGCGACGTGCACCGCCGGCCCCGTCAGTACGCGCCGTACCACCTACGGCTGGACTGGTTGATGTGGTTCGCTGCGCTGTCCCCCGACTACGCGCGGTCCTGGTTCGGGCGGCTGCTCGAGAAGCTGCTCACCAACGACGAGCACGTGACGGCGTTGCTGCGCCGTAATCCGTTTCCCGACGAGCCGCCGCGGTGGGTGCGGGCCCGGTATTTCAGTTATCGGTACACCACGCGGCGCGAGCGCCGGGAGACCGGCGCGTGGTGGGTGCGTGAATACATCACCGAGTACATGCGACCGGTGACCCTGGCCGAGGGCGACGTCGGCTGAAACTGCCGCGACGGCGACGTTACCGATTGTTTGTTTTCCGAAATCGAGATATTTACCCGCGGGAATTCACAAGAAGGCGGCCTGCGGTTGTGCAACCGCAGGCCGCCTGCTCGTCGAGTCGAGCCTACGCAGCAGCCTCGGAGCTGCCGGCGGCCTCAGCCGAACCCGAGAAGAAGTCGAGCGCGTCGAAGAGCGTCGACACGGCGTCGAAGAATTCGCTGAGGAAAGCGAGGTCCATTAGGTAACTCCATTTCTGATGCTGTACACGGCGGTGCGGGTCGCGCACCGGCTCAATTGTTACCGGAGGCTCCGAGCGTCTGCAATTCGAGACACAATCCGGCAGATACGACGTTCCGCGGAATTCCCGCAATACGGACCGCGGTGGCAATGCCCGTCGCGTCGCAATTCACGCAGGTCGTCCCGCTTCGGGGCGCGCAATCGGCGCCGCACACAATTCGTCGACGGCGGCGGAGAATCCTTCGGCCACGATCTCGAGATCGGGAACGAGCACCGCGTCCGCAACCAGATCGATATTCAGCCGGCCCGCGTAGGAGAGGACGCCGACGGCGAGCCCGACATTGCCCTGCACCACCCCGATCTGGAACATCTCGCGGATGCGGGCACCGACGAAGTGCAGCGGCACGGGCGGGCCGACCAGATTGCTGACGAACAGGTTCACCAGTCGTTGACGCCGCATGACCCGCACCGTCCAGCGCTGGAGCAGCCGGCCCCCGGGCTGCAGCGGCGGCTCCCGCCGGAGCCGGGCCGTCTCGCGGGCAATCGCCGCGAGGCGGGCGGCGACCGATCCGGCGCCCACCGGAAGGGCCACGAGCAGGATCCCGACCCGATTTCCCGGGCTCCGGTCCTCGGCGGTACGCAACGACGCCGCCACCGACGCCGTCAGCACCAGGTCCGGGTCGCGTACGCCGCGTGCGTCGAGGAGGCGCCGCACGCCGGCCGCGACGGCGGCGAGTACGACGTCGTTGACCGTCGCTCCGTGCGCGTGGGCGACGCGACGGATCTCGGCGAGGTCGCAGCGCACCAGGCTCAGCCGGCGGTGTGGTCCGACGGGACCGTCGAACGGTACCCTCGGGGCCTTGCTGCGCCGCACGAGCGCGCGCACCTGCCGCATCCGCAGGGCGGCCCGTCGCGCCGCCACCGTCGGCCGCACCGCCCGGATCCGATGCCGCGCGGCCGTGGTCCGGCGGCGCAGGTTGTCGCGGACGAGGGCGTGCACCGAGGGCACCTGCACCGGGGTGGGCACGGGAACCTGCCCCTCGTCGGCCGGCCCCTCGTCGGCCGGCACGGAGGCGGTGTCGAGGAGCGCGCCGAACAGTTCGAGGGCGGCGATACCGTCGGCGACCACATGGTGCAGCCGCACGAGCAGCGCGATCGTCTCGTCGTCGCGACCGGTGAGCAGCCACATCTCCCACAGTGGCCGCGACCGGTCGAGGCGCGGCTCGTCGAGTTCCGCGCACGCGCGCACCAGGGCTGCCTCGTCGCCGGGCGCGGGCAGGGCGCGGGTCCGGACGTGGTACGAGATGTCGAAGCGCGGGTCGTCGACCCACACCGGCGGTCCGGCACCCGGCGGCGGCCGGTGCAGCCGCTGGCGCAGCCGCGGTGCTCGACGGGTGCGGCGCTCGACGTGGTCGCGGATCGCCGCCAGGCGGAGCCGTCCGGCTGCATCGCACAGCGGCGTCCCGTCCACGACGACGAGCGCCGCCACGTGCATCGGCACCCCGCGGTCCTCGACGCGCAGGTTGCCCACGTCGAGCGGACTCAGCCGCTCGAACCGGGGCCGCTGCTCCGCCATGGATTCGTCCTGCCGTCGTGGCCGCGCGGGGCCCGGGGACCGCTCAGCGCCCCCCGGGGCGTCTCGGTGGCATCTTCGTCGCCAGGACCGCGGCCTGGGTGCGGCGCTCCACACCGAGCTTGGCCAGCAGCCGCGACACGTAGTTCTTCACCGTCTTCTCGGCCAGGAACATCCGTTCGGCGATCTGACGGTTGGTCAGCCCCTCGCCGAGCAGCGCGAGCAGGTTCCGCTCCTGCTCGGTCAGGTTCGCGTACGGGCCGTCGCCGCCGCTGGTGTCGGCGCGCAGCTTCGCCATCAGCGTGGTCGCGGCGCGGCTGTCGAGCAGGGACTTGCCGGCGCCCACGTCCCGCACGGCCCGGATCAGCTCGGTGCCGCGGATGTCCTTGAGCGCGTATCCGCTCGCGCCGGCGAGGATCGCGTCGAGCATCGCCTGCTCGTCGGTGAACGAGGTCAGCATCAGGCAGCGCAGTTGCGGCATCTGTGAGAGCAGCTCCCGGCACAGCTCGATGCCGTTGCCGTCCGGGAGCCGGACGTCGAGCACGGCCACGTCGGGTTCCGCGGCCGGAACCCGGACGAGGGCCTCGCCGTACGACGACGCCTCCCCCGCGATCGTCAGGTCGGGATCCGTGGTGAGCAGATCCGCGATGCCACGGCGGACCACCTCGTGGTCGTCGACGAGAAAGACCCTGACCATGCGGCAGCCTCCAATCCCCGGACAGCACGGTACCGCACGGTGAGCCCGCTCACACCGGCTGGGACCGGGCGGTCGACGGCCGCAGAACGATCAGCTGCCCGCTCCGGGCCACCACGGCAGCGTGGTGCGCCGCCCGCTGATGTGCTCGACGTCGATGACGAGGAGCGGATCCGTCGGGCCGATGCCCCACGGCACACCGTGGTCGCCGTCGAATCCGAGGAGGCCGTCGGTGCCCCGCACGAGCCGGGCGCGGCCGATCGCGACCACGCTCCATCCCGTCCGGACCGCCTCCTCGAGCTGCTCGGCATGGAAGGCGAGCAGCCCGCCGTCGAAGCGCTCGAACCACCCGTCGTCCCCGGTGGGAACGACGATCTCGCCGTTCGGGGCGGCAAAGGTCACCGGATGCACCGCCGGCAGTGCGCCGTCGGTGTAGACCAGACGGCCGGTCGGCACCGAGCGCAACAGCGCCATGCACCGCCCCGGGGGGAGCGGGGATTCCGGACCCGTCGTCATCCTGGACCTTCTTCACCTGTGGAGACGTTCTCCGACTCCACAGTGGTCCGTCGTGTCCGCAAGCAGCAGGGTCGAAAGTCGTCACCGTGGGGGCGCAAGTCACCGCGGCGGCGGCGGTCCGCGGATTACCCTCGGCACAATGGGAGAAACCGGGCCTTCCGAAGCGGCCGGGGCGGGGCCCGGGGCCCGGGATCCACTGAAGGGGTGAGCGATGGCTGCCGACGAGGAACCGTCGCTCTCGGGCACGCTGTCCCAACTGCGGCTGCGGGAGCTGCTCGCGGAGGTCCAGGACCGCATCGACCAGGTGATCGTCGCGCGCGATCAGATCGACGGGCTGCTCGAGGCCGTGCTCACGGTCGCGTCCGGCCTCGAGCTCGAGGCGACGCTCGCACGCATCGTGCACGCGGCCATCGAACTCGTGGACTGTCGTTACGGCGCCCTGGGCGTGCTCAATCGCCGTGGCGACGGACTGCAGAACTTCGTGTACGAGGGCATCGACGAGGACGCTCGCGCGTCGATCGGCGACCTCCCCACCGGTCACGGCCTGCTCGGGCTGCTGATCGAGCAACCGAAACCGATCCGTCTCGACAACCTGGCCCAGCACGTGGCCTCGTCCGGCTTCCCGGACCACCACCCGCCGATGCGGACCTTCCTGGGTGTCCCGGTCCGGGTGCACGGGGAGGTGTTCGGCAATCTCTACCTCACCGAGAAGGCGAACGGCCAGTCCTTCACCGAGGACGACGAGGTGATCGTGCAGGCCCTCGCGGCCGCGGCGGGCATCGCGGTGGACAATGCGCGCCTGTTCGAGGAGGCCCGGCTGCGGCAGCGCTGGCAGGAGGCCACGAGCGAGATCCGGGCGGAACTACTGGCCGATACCGCCCCGCAGGACGTGCTCGACCTGATCGCCCGGCGCGCGCTGGTGCTGGCGGAGGCGGACCACGTCCAGATCGCCCAGCCCGAGGACACCGACGTGCCGCCGGAGGAGGTCTCGGCCCTGGTCGTCACCGCGTACGCCGGTTCGGACCCCGCGGCGTTCGAGGGCAAACGGATCCGGGTGGAGGGCACCGCGACCGGGGTCGTGTACCGGGGCGGGCGACCGCTCCAGGTCACGGAGTTCGACGGCGACGGCGACCGGCACGGACCGGCGCTGCTGCTGCCCCTGCGTGCCTCGGCCGACACCGTGTCGGGGGTGCTGTCGGTCGTTCGCACCGCGGGTCGGGAACCCTTCGACGACCGTCAGCTCTTCCTCGCCACGTCCTTCACCGACCAGGCGGCGCTCGCGCTGAAGCTGGCCGACGACCAGCGGCGACTCAATTCCCTGACCGTGTTCGCCGACCGGGACCGGATTGCGCGGGATCTGCACGACCATGTCATCCAGCGGTTGTTCGCCCACGGCCTGAACCTGCAGAGCACGCATGCCCGCACCCGCTCCCCGGAGATCCGCGGGCGCCTGGCCGACATGATCGACGACGTGCAGAGCATCATCACCGATGTGCGCACCGCGATCTTCGACCTGCACAGCGGGCCGGAGAGCGGCCGGCAACTGCGCCAGGCCCTGCAGGACATCGTCGCCGAACAGACCGCCGATGCGGGCCTGCGCACCGTGGTGCGCATGTCGGGGCCGCTCAACGTCATCACCGGTCCCCTCGCCGACCACGCGGAGGCGGTGCTGCGGGAGGCGATGAGCAACGTGGTGCACCATTCCGGCGCGGACACCGTCACCGTCACCGTGTCGGTCGACGACTACCTCACCCTCGACGTCACCGACAACGGCATCGGTCTTCCGGCCACCGTCGCGCGCAGTGGACTGCACAACCTCGCCTCCCGGGCGGAGGACGCCGCCGGCACCTTCGCCGCTGCCGCGCTCGCCACCGGTGGCACCCGTGTGCTGTGGTCGGCTCCCCTGCCCGAGGACTGAGCTCGCGCCGCCGCGATGCGAGCATGGCCCGCCCCCGCCGCTCACCCGGGTACCGCCACCCAGTTCAGCGGCCTCTCCCGTTCAGCGGCCTCTCCCGTTCAGCGGCCTCTCCCGTTCAGCGGCGCACCCGGGCGTTGAGCCGGGCCGCCTGGCGGGTCAGGTGGTCACGCTCGGCGAGGTTCGGAGCCTTCCGGGCTGCCTCGGCGTACAACCGCGCCGCCGTCGCCGGGTCGCCGGCACGCTCGTGGAGGTACGCCGCCACCGCGCTATAGCGGGGCAGCGAGTCGTCCAGCGCCGCGAGCGCGGCGAGGCCGGCCTGCGGCCCGTCCGCCTCACCCACGGCCACCGCACGGTTGAGCCGGACGACCGGGTTGTCGGTCAGCCGGACGAGCTCGTCGTACCACTCGACGATCTGCACCCAGTCGGTCTCCTCGGCGCTGGGGGCATCGGCGTGGAGTGCCGCGATGGCCGCCTGGGCCTGGAACTCGCCCAGCCGGTCACGGGCGAGCGCCGCCTGCAGGATCTCGACACCCTCGGCGATCGACTCGGTGTCCCATCGGTTGCGGTCCTGCTCGGCGAGGGGCACCAGACTGCCGTCGGGTGCCGTCCGGGCGGCGCGCCGGGCGTGGTGGAGCAGCATGAGAGCGAGCAGCCCCGCCACCTCGGGATGGTCGATCGCGGCGGCGAGCTGCCGGGTGAGCCGGATGGCCTCGGCCGCGAGATCGACGTCGCCGGAGTACCCCTCGTTGAAGACGAGATAGAGCACGCGCAGCACGGTGGCGACGTCGCCGGGCCGGTCGAACCGCACCCCGGAGACGGTGCGCTTGGCCCGGCTGATGCGCTGCGCCATGGTCGCCTCGGGCACCAGATACGCGCGGGCGATCTGACGGGTGGTCAGTCCGCCGACGGCACGCAACGTGAGGGCGACCGCGGACGACGGCGTCAGCGACGGGTGGGCACACAGGAAGTAGAGCTGGAGAGTGTCGTCCACCGCAGGAACAGGCGCCGGCTCGGCGCCGTGGCCGCTCGGCCGGCTTCGCTCCGCGTAGACGAGGTCCTCGCGGCGCCGGCGGGCGCCGTCCGTGCGGGCGGCGTCGAGGAACCGGCGCCAGGCCACCGCGATCAGCCAGCCCTTCGGGTCCCGGGGTGGGTCGGCCGGCCAGGTGCGGATCGCCTCGACGAGCGCGTCCTGCACGGCGTCCTCGGCCGCCGCGAAATCTGCTCCGCGGCGGACGAGGATTCCGAGCACGCTGGGCACGAGAGTGCGGAGTTCGAGCTCGTTCACCGGACGGTCACTCCGTCACGTTGGGCGGTGCCGTCAGGAAGGGGCGCACCTCGAGCCACTCGTGGATCGGCTTTCCCCCGGCGCCGGGGGCGGCCGACAACTCGCCGGCGAGCTCGACGGCGCGTTCGTAACTGTCGACGTCGATCACCATCCAGCCGGCGATGAGGTCCTTCGTCTCGGCGAACGGGCCGTCGGTGACGGGGGGCCGGCCCTCGCCGTCGTACCGCACGAACACCCCCTCCGGGGCGAGTGCCTGACCGTCGACGAACTCGCCGGACTTTTCGAGCCGGGCCGCGAAATCGTGCATGAACTGCATGTGGGCCGAGATCTCCGCCGGCGTCCACTGGTCCATGGGCACGTCGTTGACGGCAGCCGGGGCGCCGCGGTAGTGCTTGAGCAGCAGGTACTTGGCCATCGTGTTCTCCTCGGTGCTGGTGCGACCCATTGTGGTCGCATTCGATTCGGGGACGGAGTCGGTCGCGGGTTCTCGACATCGCCGTCCGAATTCTCTCGAATCCGGCCCGAATCCGGGATGCGCCACCCGGAGCCGAAAGGTCGCGTTTCTCCGATATGCGCCGGATCGTCGTGGCGCAGGGACTACCATCGAATACGGCGAGGGAACCCGATGAACACGAATTCGAACGCACTGGACGACCAGGTCCGGGCCGTACACCAGTTGGTACGCACGCAACTGCGCATCCTCGAAATCCGCCACGCGCACAGCACACGTCCGAGGGCGAAGCGGCACATTGCGGCGGACATCCGCCACGTTTCCGAACGATGCGACGCGCTCGAACGAATTCTGCATTCGCGCACGACCTCTGCGACCGGATCGTCGTCCCGGGCAGCGCGGCTGAGCGACTGCATCGCCACCATCGCCGGGTCGGCGGACAGGCGCAGCGTCGTCGCCCTCGAACACGTCCTCGCGGACCAGCTGGCCGACCGGCTCCACACCCTCGAATCCCTCGCGATCGCCCTCGGGGACCGGCCGCTGCAGCAGTGGGCACGTGGACTCCACTCCGTCGGCGCCGCCTGATTCCGCTGCCGTTTCCGTCCCGCCCGCCGGGGTGACGTGCCAGGCTGGAGCCACGGTCCTGCCGAGCTGTGTCGGCGGCCCGGTTGGAGGAGACGATGACGTCCACGGTGCCTCGACGTGCCGGATCCGACCGCGACGATGTCCGGATGCTGACCATGGGCGTCGAGGAGGAGTTGCTGCTCGTCGATGCCGACTCCGGCCGGCCCCGGCTCAACAGCGCGGCCGTCGTGGCGGGTGCCCGCGACGCCGGGCTCGACCTTCAGCTCGAACTGTCGCGCTGCCAGGTCGAGACCGCCACCTCGGTCTGCACACGGATCGACGAGCTGCGCCGGGAACTGCGCGTCTCGCGGGCGGTCGCGGCGGCCGCCGCCGCGAGCGCCGGGTCCCGCCTGCTCGCGGCGGCCGTACCTCCACTGGAGACCACCCCGCCGGGGGCGCTGACCGACGCCGCCCGGTACCGGCGGATGGCCCGGCACTTCGGGGCGGTCACCGACCAGGTGATCTGCGGCTGCCACGTCCACATCGGCGTCCCCGATCGCGAGGTTGCCGTGCAGGTCTGCAATCACCTGCGGCCCTGGCTGCCCGCCCTGCTCGCGCTCACGGCGAACTCGTCCGTCACGGCCGGCGCCGACACCGGCTACGCGAGCTGGCGACACATCCAGTGGGGGCGCTGGGCCAGCGGCGGGCCGCCGCCCTACTTCCGGTCGGCTCGGCACTACGACGACGTCGTCGCGATGATGCTCGACGCCGGCGTCGTCCTCGACCCCGCGATGGTCTACTGGGACATCCGGCTCTCACCGCACCTGCCCACTCTCGAGATCCGGATCTGCGACGTGCCCGCCACGATCGAGGAAACCGTCACCGCCGCCGCACTCGTCCGTGGGCTCGTGTCCACCGCACTCACCGCGGTCCATCGCGGGGACCCGGCACCCCGGCTCGAGGCCGAGCGGCTCGAGGCCGCGTGCTGGCGCGCCGCCCACGAGGGCATCGACGGACACGGAATGGACCCGCTGACGCAACGGCCCGTCCCTGCCGCCCGGTTACTGGGTTCGCTGCTCGCACACGTGCGACCCGGCCTCGAGGAAACCGGCGACTTCACGTCCACCCGCGCGTCCGTGCGGCGGATCCTGCGCCGGGGCAACGGCGCGCGACGGCAGCGGCGCGCGCTCGCGATGTCCCGCACCGCCGCGGACTTCGTCGCGGAACTGGCCCGCAGCACCGTCGAGGACTGTGCACCGTCCGCTCCCCCGCCGCCGGCCCGGTGAGCGCCCCTACCCGGCCGGCGCGGCGCCGATGTCCTCGTGCCACAGATCCGGGTGCTCGGCGACGAACGTCGTCATCATGTCGATGCAGCGTCGATCGTCGAGCACCGTCACCTCGACGCCGTGCTCGGCGAGCCAGTCGTGGCCGCCGGTGAAGGTGACGCTCTCCCCGATCACCACCGCGCCGATCCCGAACTGCCGGATCAGGCCACTGCAGTACCAGCACGGTGACAACGTCGTCACCATGATCGTCGCACGGTAGTCGCGGCGGCGGCCCGCGGACCGGAAGGCGGCGATCTCGGCGTGCAGCGACGGGTCGTCCTCCTGCACGCGCCGGTTGTGACCGCGGCCGAGCAGGGTCCCGTCCGCGGCGAACAGGGCCGCGCCGATCGGGATGCCGCCCTCGGCGAGGCCCAGCCGGGCCTCCGCGAACGCGACGTCGAGCATCGCGTCCGCCGAAGGGCTCCCCACCGACCCGCGTGCGTTCGTCACGGCACCACCCCGAATCCCGGTCAGGTGAACGACTTGTGGATCTGCGCGCCGTAGCGGCGGACGATCTTCTGCTTGGTCGCAGTGTAGGCGTGGACGTCGTCCTGCAAGCCCCTGTTCTCGAGGGATCGTCGTGCGAGTTCGCCGGCGATCACATCGAGGAACAACTCGGCCAGCAGCAGCCGCGCCGAGTCCCGGAACCGGCCCCGGCCGTCGAGGTACAGCTGCACGGTGGGATCGCCGGTGTTGATGAGAATCGTGCGATGCTCGGGGTCGTACACGGCGCGTCCACCGTCGTCCCCGAGATAACGCAGGTCGTAGCCGACGAACATGTCCTCGCCGTGGTCCCGGGACACCCGCCGGCGCTGCACCGGACGAGGCGGCGCCGGGTGCGGCCGCGGGACATGGTGCGGCGACGGCGCGTCCTCGGCGACGACGATCTCACACCACGCCCAGAACGCACCGGACCGCACCATGATCTCGCCGCGCTCCCCGGGTGTGTCGCCCACGACGGTCCATTCCAGCCGCTGCACACCGGTCCTCTGCTCCACGGCGATCTCGGTGGGCCGTGGGTCGATCCGCAGCGAGTCGGGCAGCGTGTACGAGATCGTCAGCCGGTCGTCGCCGGGAAGGCGCTCGGTGTCGACCTCCAGGGTGACGTGGAACGGGTGGCCGGGCCGGCGGTAGTAGAACGGCGTCGTGAACTGCAGGACGACCGCGTCCTCCGTTCCGGTTGCCGCCGGCGGCGCCGAGGCCGGCGACGGGCCGAGACCGAGGTCCCGGATCGCGGACTCGCTCATCCGGTGCAGCAGGCGGTCGATCATGTGCGCGGTGGTCCCGGAGGTCGTCGCGTGCTCGAGGCGTGTGAGCTGATCCCGTTCGGCGAGAACGTATTCGGTGAGCCGGGCGCTGACCGCCTTCGCGAACGCGGCGACGAACGGATCCTTCTCGTTGAGGCCCTCGCGCTCGTCGCTGACGACCGGCTCGCCCCGACCGAGCCGCTCGATCAACGCCTCGCAGCGCACCGTGCCGAACAGGTACTCGGCGCCCACCTGGTTCTCGTACGCGAACAACTGGCAGTCGAGCACGGCGAGGCCGGACACGACGACGAGGCCGTTGGTGCGCTCGTCGCCCGACATGGTCAGTTCGACGCCCTTGGCCCGCTTCACGGTGAGGGTGAAGCTGTGTTCGGTGCCCTCGTAGACGAAACTGCCGGGCGCCTCGGGACCGATCAGGACGACCGCCGGGGGTTCGTCGAAGAGCACCCTGCCGCTGCGCTGGATCTCCCGCCGGCCGGCGACGTGCACCACCTCGACGGTGCGCCGCGACAGCACCTCCCGCAGATACACGTTGTCGGACAGTGCCTGCACCACGGTCTGGAACCGGGAGATGACCACGTGCGGGTTCTCCACGACCAGGGTCACCCGGGTGCCGTTGCCGTCGAGACCGAGGCGTGCCCGGTCGTCGTCCTCGACGGGCCGGTCGCCCCCGTGGTCGTCGTACAGGTAGCCGCCGTTCTCGCCGCGGAACAGGTCGATGCGGGTGAACCGGCCGTCCCTGACGGTCTCGAGCGTCCCGGCGCCGACCCCGAACACGGCCTGTTTGAGGCCGCGGCCGAAGTAGCCGCGGCCGTGTCCCTCGCCGCGCGAGAGCGGACTGTGCGCGCCCCCGTACGCCAGGATGCGGGCGGCCTGGTCGAACGGCATCCCCTCGGCGTGGTCGGTGACCTGCAGGACCGCACCCGACTGGTGGCGCTCGTAGGTGATGTCGATGCGGGCCTCGGCTGCGGCGCCGCCGTTGCCCAGACGCGAGTAGCTGTCGTCGCTGTTGGTGATCAGCTCGACGAGCGCTTTCTCGATCGAGGCGAAGCGTCGCGAATCGATGCCGATCACGCGCTGGTCCACGGGAATGGGGGCGACTGCCATCGTTCCTGCCTTGTCTGTTCCGTCGGGAAGCCCCGGGGGTGGCGTCCCGAACTTGCCGTGATCGTACCGACGTCCGCGCCGATCCCGGCGCACCCGCATCGCCGGGCGGCGTCACCGCATTTCGTCGCACCCCGTCGACTCCAGGTACTCGTCCGGCAGCCGTCCTTCGGTGACGACCTCACCGCCGGTCCACGTGAACGTCAGCTCCGCGAACCCGGTGGCGGCCGCGTGCGGCTCGCCCTCGCGCGGGTAGGTGTATTCGACGTCGAGGGAGTCGAAGGCCGTGGCGACCACCGCCGGGTTCAGCGCGCACGGCGTGGCCGTGCCGACGTACTCGCCGCGGTGGAACAGCAGCAGGTGGGTCGGTGACGACCCGGTCGCCCCCACGATGCCGACCTGCGCGTAACTGAGGTCGCTGCAGCGGTTGTAGTTGCCGTTGTACGCCCGCAGCCATGTCGCGTCGGGGATCTGCTGGGGCGGGGGCAGCTGCTCGATCACCGCGAACACCTCCGGCGCGTCGAGGTCGACGGCGGGATCGCACGGCTGCTCGTCCGCCGTCGTGGCCGCCACCGACCCGCCGACAGGTGCCTGGCGGGAGGACGTCGCGGTAGCCGGTTCGGCCACCGGCTGCCCGTCCTGGGTCTGCGCGCATCCGGCGAGGAATGCAATCGCGGCGACCGACACGACGCTGAGACCGGCTGTGCGACTCGACATGGGGCTCCTCGGGCACTCGGGTGCGACGGCGGTCGCCGCGACGGGAACGGATTCTGTCAGTTCGGACCGGTCCGGACGGGAGCTGCGTGGAAGTGTCGCCGTGTGGAAGTGTCGCGGAATGGATGTACCGAGCCTCGACGCAACGCCCACGGTCCCGAAGGCGGGGAACGAACCGCTGCACGAGTCCGGGCGCCTCCTCGGGCAACAGTTGCGGGACTTCTGGGCGTGGGCGTACTCGGACCTGCTCGGCAACGCGATGCGAGGCGTTCTCGCCGAATACCTCGTCGGCACCGCGCTGGGGTGTGTTCACGGTCGTCCCCGACCACCAGCGGCACAGCCGCCGCCGGCCGGGAGTTAACGTGTCCTGCGAGTCCCGCGATGAGAAGTGCGTTCCACTCGGGTCGTCCGAGGACGGACCGAAGTCCGACAACGGTTCACGCGGAAGCTCGAGGTTGCGGCGCCCAGGTTCAAGTTCAAGTGGTCGAACCTCCTACCCGTGCTTTTTCGGGACCTGAGCGATGCGCTCCTCGAGATCTACGACCCCGATGCAGGCCCGGCCGACGCGCTGCGAACGGTCTACGGCGCCCGCCCCACAGTCGAATTCGTTCGCGAGGCGTGGCCCACGCTCAGGGAATCCTGGCTCCGGAGCGACAAGGAATCCCGGCACCGGATCGTCGACGCGCTCCAAAAGGCGCGGAACGAACACGGCCTGGCCAAGGGCACCAGGGCCCAGATGACGTACCTCCGGAATCTGAGGAACTCCAAGACACTGCGGGACATCGTAGGGGCGGAACTGATCGAGGTCGGTGAGGTGGACCGACACGACGAGCCCGGCCCGCGAGCAGCGATCGACACGGCGGCGACCACCCACCGACCGGACAGCGCGGGGAGGACGACACCGTCCGTCCCCGACCGGGCGCACGCGGCGCCGAGGAGGGTGCCGGCATCATTCCTCGCAACGGACCGGTCCTTGTCGATCACACCAGAAAGCGGGTATCCGAGTTGAGCGCCACGTCGAGTTCCGCCGAGTCGCCGGTAGTGGACGCGGCGGAACTCGACGTCGCCCCCGGCTCGATCGTCGTGGTGCGGGACGAGGAGTGGCTGGTCACCCAGGCCGAGGGGGCTCCGACGGGTGGCTCGTCCGAGCGCGGGGCCTGTCGGAACTCGTCGCCGACAGCACCGCCGCGTTCTACTCGAATCTGGACCGGATCGAGGTGCTCGATCCGGCGAAGGCTCAGGTGGTGGCCGACGGCTCCGACGGGTATCGCAACAGACGTCTCTGACTCGAGGCGCTGCTGCGCAAGACGCCCGTCCCCTACGGCGTCGCCGAACAGCGCGATGAGTTCGGTGCGCTGCCCACCGCGGCCGGACCGCGACCTCGTCGACGAGGAGGACGAGATGATTCCTGCGTCACTGGTGTGGCAGCTCGAGCAAGCGTTGCGCATCGTGCCGAGCGTCCGCCGCACTACCGCGTCCAAGCTGATCGCACGCAAGCGTCCCCGGCTGTATCCGATCTACGACGCGGTAGTCGGCAACGTACTCGGTACCGAACGCGCCTACCTCGAGCACCCTGTTGCGGGCAGATAGCCAGGGTCGTCGAGCGGGTCCGCCTCAGGGCACGGTGCTCGGGCTCAGTCCTGCCACGGCGGGAACTCCCCCTCCGCGCGCATGTTCGGATCGTCCCACCATGGGTCGCCGTAGAGCTCGTAAGGATCGCCGAGTTCACGCAGCCGCGTCTCGCCGAGGGCGGTGATCGCCGCGCGAAACACCTCCGTGGTCGCCGCCTGACGGGGGGACGCCTCCAGGTAGCCGACCTCACCGTCGAAGCCGTGCGCGATCCGGTCCATTGCCTCGTCCAGTGGAACGTCCCACGGCTCCCACGGCCGACCGTCTCCGGGCCAGCCGCCGAGGCAGAGGAATCCGCGTTCCGCCAGGTCGCGAATGATCGCGAGGACCCGACCGGACGAGCAGTCGTCGGGGGTGATCCGTTCCGTCAGGGCGACGAACGATCCCAGGGGCATCCAGTCGTCGGACAGTTCGTATAGCAGGAAGTGCTCGAGCCGGGGATTGATCATGCGACATGCACCTTCATTCTCCTCACATTCGGAAATACCACGTCGATGGTGGTGCCGTCCGAGCGCGCCGTGACTGTCGCGCCCCGTCTCACCACCAGCTCGCCTTTCGGTACTGCGACAACGCCTCAGGGCATTGATCCTCGAATCCGCCAGTGCCGCCACCTCGTCGACCGCGAGCGTTGTGTCACAGGGACTTCCGCAACGTTCAGCCTCGCCGGACCCCGTAACGCCGGACCGGCCCTTCCCGATCATGAAACGAGCCGGATCGGTACCGAGCGAAGGAGACCCTGCAGTGATCGGACGAATTCTGACAGTCACGGTCGCGGCCGTGGCCGCCACCATGGCGATCGCGCCTGCGGTCGCCCTCGCTCAGGACGGCGCTCCGCGCTACGACGCGACCGAATTCTTCGTCACCCCGTTCGATCCCGGGGCGTTCGGCGAGAACGCGCACAAGGCACTGATTCTCAGCCCGTACGGCACCGGACACCGGATCGAATGCCAGTCCTTCCACGGGCAGACCGCCAACTGCATCCAGCACATCCCGGGCGGGCAGACGAACCCGCTGATCCGGCTCAGTCCCCTTCCTGCCCCCGGCCAGAGCATCCGCCAGGTATGGGCGTACAACCCCATCGCTACCGGCAGCGCCGGCTGACCCAGGACGCGCGGCGAAGTGACGATGCGCCAACACGCCCATCCGGTCTCGAGCACACCTCGAGCCGCCTCGACGCCGTACCCGCTTGTTCCGGCCTCCGGATACCCGCCGCCAAGACAGGACCGCACCATGCTGACACGATCTCCGCTGCGCACGTCGCTGCGCCGCCTTGCCACCGTCACCGCGACCGTCGCCGCCGCGACCGGGCTGACGGTGCTCACCGCCCCGACCGCGTCCGCGTCGACGTTCACCCGCACCGTCGGCGTGCACGACATTCCGGGCATCTTCATCGGAAACACCGGCTCGGTCGGCAATATCACTCCCTTCATCAACGCGGCGGTATACATGCGCACCGATCCGAGTACTCCGCCGCTGCACGGGTGGACCATGGACTTCGACTACTGCCCGTGCACGGTGCACTGGCGCAACGAGACGACCGGCGTCACTGGCACCGCCGACCCCTTCACCGACCTGCTGCCGGCACAGACCGGAGCGGGCACCATCACGGCCACGGTCACCATCGACGGAGCAAGCATCACCGTGCAGTCGGGCACCGCGACCTGGCACGCCGCGTGAACGAGCCGTGACCCCAGGGCCGGACAGCCCACGCACAGTTCCGATTCCACACACGGCGGATGTGACCGAGGGGGATGCTCCCGCCGGCGAGCGTGCCCCTTGACCTTCACACTGTGACAAGCGCTCGAATGGTCTGCGAAGGAGGTGCTTCCCATGAACACAGCCAGCTACGGCGAGCCGGATGCTCGCCTCGTCGATGCCCTCACCGGTGACGATCCGGCGACTCGTCTGCGGGCGGCGCTCGAGGCCGGCACCGTCGCCGACGAGCGGCTCACGACCGTCCTCGTCGACCGGTGCGGCGTCGAACCGGACTTCTTCGTCCGCGACATGTTGACGTGGGCACTGTGCCGGCTCCCGGCCGACGTCACCGTGCCGAGACTCCTCGAGGAACTCGACTCCGGCACCGCGCAGGCCCGCAGCCAGGCCCTGCACACGCTGTCCAAGATCGGCGACCGGAAGGCCTGGCCTGCGGTGTCGACGATGCTGCACGACGGAGACGACGACGTCGCCCGCAGCGCATGGCGGGCCGCTGTCGCGCTCGTGCCGGCCGGCAGCGAGGGCCGGCTCGCCGCGGCTCTGGGGATCGCACTCGGACGAGGCGACCACGACCTGCAGCTCAGCCTCAGCCGTGCACTGGCGATGCTCGACGAGGCGGCCGTGCCGGTCCTGGAAGCTGCCACCGCGAGCTCCGACCCCGGCATCCGGGCGCATGCGGAAGCCACCGAACGGCTCCGCCTCGATCCCGACAGCGGGTTCACGCTGTCGCTGGAGCTGGCGAAACGGGTCGCCGCCACCGCACCGGACCGAGCCGGCAGGTGATGGGATGTTGATCGGTGAGGTCTCGCGGCGTTCCGGCGTGAGCACTCGCATGCTGCGCCACTACGACGGCCTGGGTCTGGTGAGGCCGACGGGCCGCACGTCCGGCGGCTACCGCGAGTACACCACCGACGACATCCGCCGCCTCTTCCATGTGGAGAGTCTCAGGAGTCTGGGCTTGTCACTGCACGAAACCAAGCGCGCGCTGGACGAACTCGACTTCGCGCCGGCCGAGTTGGTGCGCGACCTGATCCGGCACACCCGGGCGCGGATCGCCGCCGAGACGGAACTGCTCGCGCGACTCGAGCGGGTCGATTCGGCCGCGCCGGAGGCGTGGGAGGACGTCCTGCGCATCGTCACACTGCTGCACGCGTTCGACTCCGAGTCGGGGTCCCACCGTCAGCAGGCCGTCCTGTCACAGCACGAGAACGCCGCGCTGCCCGTCGAAGCCCTGGCCGAGGCAGTGCTCGCAGAGGACGACCCGAACGTCGCCGGGGCGCTGCGCTGGTCGTTGGCGAGGGCCGGGGCTGCCGGGCTGGCGGAGTTGGCCGCCGGGCTGGACTCGGCAGACGCCGACGTCCGGCGGCGGGCGATCGTCGCTGTCGCGGAGATGCACCTCCCGGACGCGACCGCACTGCTGAAGAAGGCACTCGACGACAGCGACACCACCGTGCGCGACCGTGCCGCCGTGGCCCTCGGCTCCCGGGGCGCCGGGGAGGCCGTGCCGATCCTGCTGGAGATGGTCGTCGAGGGCCGGGCCGACGTCGAAGCCGCCGAGGTTCTGGGCATACTGGCCGCCGCATCGGTGTCCACGGTCGACGTCGTCCGAGCCGTGCAGGAGGTGCTCGACGGCACGCTCGACGCAGCCGCACGCTTGCGCGTCACGCAGGCGCTCGCCGAGATTCCCGGACCTGCGGCGCGGGACGTCCTCGTCGCACTGACCGGCCACCACGACCGGGTGATCGCAACGACCGCGTCCGTGATCCTGGACAGGCGCGCGTCACCGTGAACGATGCGGGCGAGCGGTGACCGCCGGGGTGTTGCTCGATCGCTCTGTACCGGTAGGTGTCCTGATCGGCGACCCGTTCCCGGTCGACGGTGACGGCGGCCCCGACGGTCGGGGTGCGGAAACCCTCGGCGGCGATGCCGCTGTAGTGCGCCCAGCACCCGTCCGCGTCGGGGCGGTCCTTCGGGAAGCACCTCGACGCCACCGGCGGTCGGTGCTCGGTCGGCGTCCAGGAAAGCCCATGCCACCCGCGCTCGTCGAACGCCGCGAAGCGACGGCCCCCTACGAGTCGTGCCTCGACTCCCACAACCCGATCACGTTTCCCTCGGTGTCGGAGAAGTACGCCGCGAATCCCATGTCGCCGACGGGCATTCGGGCGGAGATCGTCTTCCCGCCGAGCGATTCGATCTTCTGCAGCGCGGCGTCGATGTCCTCGACGTCGACGGTCACGACGGGACTTCTCAGTTCGTCGCGCCGGAACATGCCGCCGTTGATGTACCCGGGTTCGGTGGAGGAGCCGGTCTCGTCGACGGGCCCCGTGGTGACGAGGGTGTAGTCCATGCCGGGAACGTCCGAGAGCGACCAGCCGAACGCGTCGCGGTAGAAGGACCGGGCGCGGTCACCGTCGTCGTAGGGCAGCTCGAAGTGCACGATACGTCCTGCCATGGCGTTCGCCTCCTGTGCGACCGGACGGCTTTCAGCGTAGTCCCCGCGAACGGGTGTACCCGCCCGATCGTGGCCGATCCGCGCTAAGCCGCAGCTAAGCGCCACCGGGTTTGCTCGACGGTGACGATACGGGCGAGCGAGGAAGAACGATGGACGAGAGCACGTTGGCCACGCATTTTCGGGCGGTGCTGCAGTTGACGCGGACGCAGGTCGAGGTACTGGAGGCGCGTCGTCGACGCACCTGCGACCCGGTGGAGCTCGGTGGGCTTCGCCACCGACTGGAGTACGCGCTCGGCTACCGGGACGCCCTGGAACAGGCCCTCCGGGAGGGCGGCGCGCCGCCCGAGCGCGCGTCGGTGCGGGCTGCGCGCCTGAGTCGCTGCGTGGAGCAGATCGCGACGTCCGGCGACCGGCGCCAGGTGGCGATCCTGGAACGGGTACTGCACGAGCAGCTGGTGGACCGCACCCGCGCCCTCGCCCGGCTCACCGCGGCCGGCGACCATCGCTCGGTGCACTACTGGGCACGGCGCTACCTGGCGCACTGCCGGAGCCTGGGCGACCCGCACCCGGCCGGGGTCGACGAGCGGTGGTCCGTCAGGTCACGGTGACGGTCATGCTCCGCTCGTCCGCCGACATGTGCTCGGCCCGCTGCAGCTGCAGCGACACCGGCCAGGTCCCGGCCCGCTTGGCGCGCAGGTAGAGGATGCGCTCGCTGCCGGCTCCGGGCAGCGGATTCCGGGACGGCACGAATCGCACGTCGCTGAGCAGCAGCCCCTTGCCGATGTGGGTCGGGCACCAGGTGTAGTCGCGGGAGGTGTTCTCCGGCAGGTGCAGTTCGATGGTGTCGCCCACGGCGACCTGCAGGTCCCGGGGTCCGGTGGTCACGTGCCTCATTGGACCAGCGTACGGCGGTTTTGTGATCTATGTCACTATCGAGAGCGATTCGGGGGACTCGTTCGTCGGAACACGTGTCGTGGGTCCGCGAGGCGGGTATCCGGAACACCGGCATGGGAATCGACCAGGAAGTGGGAAGGCATATGGCCGCATCGGTGTCAGACGAGTTCGAGATCGAGGCGACGCCCGAGCAGGTGATGCGCGCATTGACCGACATCGAGCGCATCCCGGAATGGTCGTCCTCTCACAAGGACGTGCAGGTCGAATCCCGACACGACGACGGCCGGCCCCGCGTCGTGCGCATGACGCTCGCCCTGTTCGGCATCTCGGACACACAGGTGATCGAGCACGAGTGGACCGAGGAGTCCACCTCGTGGACGCTGCTCGAGAGCGAGATGCAGCACTCCCAGGACGGCGAGTATCTCCTGACGCGCACCGAGCGCGGGACGTGCGTGCGGGTGACGATGTCCACCGACCCGAAGATCCCGGTGCCGGGCTTCATGCTCAGGCAGGGACAGAAGCACGCGATCAAGACCATCCGCAAGGGCCTGACCGAGTTCGTCCTGCGGCACTACGCCTGACCCGGCACAGGCCCCGGCACGCCGAGCCGCCGGCGCGTCGTGCGCGCCGGCGGCTCGTCGCTTCCCGGGATCAGCTCAGGTGGTGGACCTCCTGAAGCCCGTACACCGGCGTCGGGATCCCCTCGTGCCGGGCTTTGAGCTGCAGCGCCAGGTACAGCGAGTAGTGCCGCGACTGGTGCAGGTTGCCACCGTGGAACCACAGCCCTTCCTGCCGGGTGGGCTTCCACATGTTGCGCTGCTCACCCTCCCACGGGCCGGGGTCCTTGGTGGTGTCCGAGCCCAGGCCCCAGCACTTGCCGACCTTGTCGGCGACGTCCTGGCCGATCAGATCCGCCGCCCAGCCGTTCATCGAGCCGTAGCCGGTCGCGTAGACCACCAGGTCGGCCTCGAGCTCGGTGCCGTCCTCGAGGATCACGCTGTTCTCGGTGAGCTCGCGGACGCCGCCGTGGGCCAGCTTGATCTCGCCGTCGGCGACGAGTTCGGCGGCGCCGACGTCGATGTAGTAGCCGGACCCGCGGCGCAGGTACTTCATGAACAGCCCGGAGCCGTCGTCACCGAAGTCGAGCATGAACCCGGCCTTCTCGAGCCGGGCGTAGAAGTCGGCGTCGCGCTCACGGATCGCGTTGTAGACCGGGATCTGGAACTCGTGCATGATCCGGTACGGCAGGGACGCGAACGTCAGGTCGGCCTTGGCCGTCGTCATCCCCGCGGCCAGGGCCCGCTCGGAGTACAGATCGCCGAGGCCGAGGTCCATCAGTGAGTCGGACTTGACGATGTGCGTCGACGAGCGCTGCACCATCGTCACGTCGGCGCCGACCTCCCACAGCGCGGCGCAGATGTCGTGCGCCGAGTTGTTCGCGCCGATCACCACGGCCTTCTTGCCCGCATACGCGTCCGGTCCGGGGTGGTGACTGGAGTGGTGCTGGTCGCCGCGGAACCTGTCCATGCCGGGGAAGGTCGGGATGTTGGGCTTGCCGGACATGCCGGTGGCGAGTACCAGTTGCTTCGGCCTCAGCACGAGGGGTTCGCCGTCGCGGACCACGTTCACGGTCCACTCGCCGGTCGTCTCGTCGTAGGACGCCGAGGTGCACGTGGTCTTGGACCAGTAGGGCACCTCCATGACCTTGGTGTACATCTCGAGCCAGTCACCGATCTTGTCCTTGGGCGCGAACACCGGCCAGTTCTCGGGGAACGGCATGTACGGCAGGTGGTCGTACCAGACGGGATCGTGCAGGCACAGCGACTTGTAGCGGCCGCGCCACTGGTCGCCGGGCCGGTCGTGCTTGTCGAGCACGAGCGCGGGCACGCCCAGCTGGCGCAGACGGGCGCCGAGAGCGATGCCGCCCTGGCCGCCGCCGACGATCACGACGTACGGCTGGGTGGTGTAACCGAGTTCGCGCTCCTCGGCCTCGCGCTTCTCGGACCAGGTGACGCGGTTGCGGTCGGCGCCGTGCTGCACACCCTTGGGCCGGCGGACACCCTTGCTCTCCTCGTGCCCCTTCAGCTCCTGCATCGTGGTCAGCAGGGTCCAGGCACCCTCGTCCTTCAGCCGCAGGTGCCCGACGCCGCGGCCGACCGCGGTCTCGAAGGCGATCCAGGCGCTGACGACCCCGCCGTCCTCGGTGGGCGGCTCGGTGGTGCGGAACCCGCTCGGGTCGGTGTCGTGCAGCCGCGCGTGGAGCATGTCGGCGACGCCTTCCCGGCCCTCGACGGTCTTGAGGTTCCAGGTGAAGGCGACCAGGTCGCGCCAGAAGCTGTCGGTGGCGAACATGCCCGCGGCGGCCTCGACGTCCCGCGCGGCCAGCGCGGCCTCGAAGTCGGCCAGCCAGGCGTCGACCCGTTCCTGCGGTCCGGCGAGCGCGGCGTCGGGTGGGGTCAGTGTGTCGGTCATTGCGTGCTCCTCGTCCTGAACGGCTTGTGACTCAGAGCACACCGCACGGGGGGTGGGTGCGGCCAGCGTTGCATCGTGTTGCACACGGCCGACGGATCCGGGAACCCCGCATCGACGCGGGTCGTCTCGCATCGAGAAGCCGCAAACCCGGCGGCGGTTCGTCCGGGATGCGAGGGTGGAACGGTGAGAAGCGGACATGCTCGCCCGGCGTCGGTCGCGGCGGGTCTCGCCGTCGCGGTGTCGGCGGCCGTGGGATGCGCGCCGGCCGTCGACTGCGGCGCCGTGGTCACGCCGCTGCACGAGCCGGTGGGCGCGTGCCTGCGATTCGGTGTGAGTACGCCCGGCGGCCCGACCGCCGTCGACGAGTTCGAACGGGTCGCCGAGATCGCGGGCACTCCCCCGACCGTGGTGCTGTCGTTCTCCGACTTCGCCTCACCGCCGCCCGTCGCCGGACTCGCCGCGGTACGGCGGCTGGGCGCCGACCCGATCGTCACGTGGGAGCCGTGGCGCTGGCTCGGCGACGGACGGTACGAGCGCAGCGAGTTCACGATGGCGTCGATCGTGGCGGGCGTGCACGACGACTACCTCTACCGCTGGGCCGACGAGCTCGCCGCGTGGGGTTCGACCGTCTACCTGCGTTTCGCGCACGAGCCGAACGGCACCTGGTACCCCTGGAGTCCGACCGGGGGGACACCGCCGCACGTCTACGTCGCAGCGTGGCGTCACGTGCACGAGTTGTTCGCGTCGAAAGGGGTGGCCAACGTGAAATGGGTGTGGGCTCCGAACGTCTCGTTCGAGGGCAGCAGCGCGATCGCGGACCTGTACCCGGGGGCGGAGTACGTCGACGTGGTCGGGGTCGACGGGTACAACTGGGGCGCCACGCAGCCGTGGAGCCGCTGGACGTCGCCGCGGGAGCTGTTCGAGGAGACCCTCGACGAACTCGGCCGGATCGCGCCGGGCAAGCCGATCGCGGTCACCGAGGTGGGCAGCACCGACGTGGGCGGGTCGAAGCCGGACTGGGTCGCCGACCTGATCTCGTTTCTCGACGATCGAGCGGACGTCGCGGCGTTCGTCTGGTTCGATCACGACAAGGAGACCGACTGGCGGCTGGCGAGTACCCCGGAATCGGCGGCGGCGCTGGCGGAGGCCCTGCAGCGGAGGCAGCGCTGACATGACGACCGACACCTCGCACATCCCCGACGACCTCGAGGACGAGCGCGTGCGCGACCTCGAACGGCTCGAGGTCCTCGACACGCCGCCGGAGGACCGGTTCGACCACATCACCCGCATGGCCCGGCACGTGTTCGGGGTGCCCATGGCGAGTGTCGCGCTGCTCGACCGGGACCGGCTCTGGTTCAAGTCCCTCCAGGGGCTCGACCTCGTGCAGGTGCCGCGCGAGGAGAGCATGTGCAAGACCACGATTGCGCGCATCTACCGTCACCCCGGTGATCCGACGCTGATCGTAGAGGACGCCGCCGCCGATCCCCGGTTCGCCGGCATTCCCGGGGTCGGCGGCGACGACGGCGTCCGCTTCTACGCGGGTTACCCGTTGTACGGTCCGGCGGGTCATCCCGTCGGCACGTTCTGCATCTACGACACCGAGCCGCGGACACTCGGACCCGACCAGCTCGACGCGTTCGCCGAACTCGCCGAATGGGCGCAGCGGGAACTGCAGCGCGCCGACGAACTCGATCGCGCCGCCGCGATGCAGTCCCAGCTGCTGCCGCGACCGTTGACCGGGCTGCCCGGATACGAGGTGCAGGCTGTGTGCATTCCGGCGTTCGTGGTCGGCGGCGACTTCTACGACCACTATCTGTTGCGCGGCGGACTGGTCGTCACCGTCGCCGACGTGATGGGCAAGGGCCTCGGCGCGGCGATCCTGTCCTCGGCGGTGCGCTCCACGTTCCGCGGCGCGTCCCGGGTGATGGAGCGGTTCAGCCACGCCGAGGCATGCAGCGTCCTGGACACGGGCGCCGCGTTGAGCGCCGCGGCCGAGAACCTCACGGACGACTGCGAGCACACCGGCACCTTCGTCACCGTGTTCCATGCCGCCGTCGAGTTCGCGAGCGGGTCGGTGGACTACGTCGACGCCGGGCACGGCTTGGCCGCGATCCGCCGCACGGACGGCTCCGTGGCGCCGCTGGCGGGCACCGGGCTACCCGTCGGCGTGCTCCGCGAGACATCGTGGCAGGCGCAGTGCACGCGCCTCGAACCCGGTGACACGCTGGTGATCTGCTCCGACGGGCTGCTCGACCTGCTCGACGAGCACAGCGACCGGGCGGCCCTGTACCGGTTCGTGGCCGAACATGCGACGCCGCACGACCTGACCCGGGCGGCGCGGGCACTGGCCGAGGGGAACGCACCGATGGACGACGTCACCGTCGTCGCCGTGCGTCGCTGCGAGGACGCGTGAGTGCGGCCGGCGCGGACCGCTACCCGTCGCCGGGCCTGCGGATCCTGATCGCCGCGACGGTACTGCTCGGCCTGAACTACGTGGTGTGGCGCTGGCTGTTCTCCGTCAACTGGTCCGCGTGGTGGATCGCGGTGCCTCTCGTCGTCGCCGAGACGTACAGCCTGATCGACTCGATGCTGTTCGGGCTCACGATGTGGCGGTGGCGACGGCGCGCCGCGCCGCCGGCCGCACCGGACGGGCTGACCGTCGACGTCTTCATCACCACCTACAACGAGCCGGTCGACCTGGTGACACGGACCGCCGAGGCCGCGGCGCGCATCCGCTACCCGCACGAGACCTGGATCCTGGACGACGGTGAGCGACCCGAATTACAAAGTGCAGCAGCCGAACTCGGCGTCCGATACATGACGCGGGCGGCCAGCTGGACGAACAAGCCCCGCCACGCCAAGGCGGGCAACCTCAACAACGCCCTGCTGCACACACACGGCGAGTTCATCCTCGTCCTCGACGCAGATCAGGTGCCGGACCCGGAGATCCTGCACCGCACCCTGGGCTATTTCCAGGACGAGCGCACGGCCCTGGTGCAGACGCCGCAGTACTTCGTCAACGTGCCGGAGTCCGATCCGCTGGGCAGCCAGGCCCCGCTGTTCTACGGCCCGATCCAGCAGGGCAAGGACGGCTGGAATGCCGCATTCTTCTGCGGTTCGAACGCGATCCTGCGCCGCGAGGCGCTGATGCAGCTGGGCATCACCGGCTACGTCCGTGCCGTCGAGGAGGGCGTGGTGCGGGCGCTGCGCACGGCCGGCAAGGTGCTCGACCGGGCGCGATCCGAGCTCGGCGCGAACCAGCCGGAGGTTCTCGCCGCCCTCGATTCGGTGCGGGTGGCCGTGCGCACAGCCCGCGCGGCGGTCCGGCAGGGACAGCCGCTCGCCGAGGTGACCTACCGGTTCCAGCAGAGCGTGGACGAGGCCGCACGTGCCGTGGTCGACGCGGACGCCGGATCGATCCGCGCAGACCTGGAGGCGATCGCCGCCCTGACCGCCACCCCCGGGTCCGACGCCGACGGAGTTCTGCTCGACGAGACGACGTTGTCGCGCCTCGCCGACCGCGAGTGGTCGCCGCTCGGGGCGCTCGAGTCGATTCGCACGATGATCCGCGCCGTCGACGTCAGCCGCGACGACGAGGCGGAGCCGACGCTGGCGCTGGCGACGATCTCGGTGACCGAGGACATGGCCACGTCGATGCGCCTGCACGGGATGGGCTGGAAGTCGGTCTATCACCACGAGGTGCTGGCGCACGGTCTCGCGCCCGAGGACGTGGGCACGATGCTCACCCAGCGGCTGCGCTGGGCGCAGGGCACGATCCAGGTGATGTTGCGTGAGAATCCGCTCGTGCAGCGGGGATTGACGATCGCGCAGCGTCTGATGTACTGGGCGACGATGTGGAGCTACCTCGCGGGATTCGCGGCCCTCGCCTACATCGCCGCGCCGGTGATCTACCTGATCTTCGGAGTCCTGCCCGTGCAGGCCTACAGCTGGGACTTCTTCGGCCGGCTCGTCCCGTTCCTGCTGTTGAACCAGGTGCTGTTCGTCGTCGTCAGTCGTGGCACCCCGACCTGGCGGGGGCAGCAGTACAGTCTGGCGCTGTTCCCGGTGTGGATCCAGGCGTGCTGGACGGCGTTTCGCAACGTGTATCTGCACAAGCCCCTCGACTTCGCGGTGACCCCGAAGACGCGGCAGCGCCGTGCCGGGCCGCCCTGGGGCAAGGTGCGCTACCAGATCGCGGCGATGGTGCTGCTGGTGCTCGCGTCGGCGGTGGGCGTGGTGCGCCTGTATCTGGGTGCGAGCTCGGTGCTGGGCGTCGGCGTCAACCTGTTCTGGGTGCTGTTCGACCTGGCGATCCTCAGTGTGGTGATACCGGCGGTCCGCTACCGCGGGCCCGACACGGAAGGAAACGGATGACGCACTTCGCAACCCGCACCACCGGCTCGGACGTGGTGGTGGTGCGGCCCGAGGGCCGACTGAACATGGTCGCCGCACCACGGCTGCGGGAACAGCTGCGCGACCTCGTCGACAGCGGGTCCGCCCGGGTGGTCGTCGACCTCGCCGCCACGGAGTTCATCGACTCCTCGGGGCTCGGGGCACTGGTGTCCGGGCTCAAGGCCGCCCGGCAGGCCGGCGGTGATCTTCGGCTGGCGTCGCCTACGGCCCAGGTGCGCAGCGTGCTGTCGCTGACGAGCCTGGACCGGGTGCTGCGCACCTACGACTCCGCGGACGCCGCGTTCGATGGCGACTGACGACGGCACACGCTCCTGGACCCTGACGACCGTCACGGACGCCGACACGCTCACCCGGGTGCACGCACTGATCGAGGAGATGATGTCCGCGGGGCGTGTCGAGGACGCGGATCGCTTCCCGTTCGAGATCGCCGTCGCCGAGATCGCGGCGAACATCATCGAGCACGCCGCCCTCGGGCAGGCTGTGTCGATGAGCCTGCAGCTGCGTGCGCTCCCCGAGCGCCTCGAGGCCGAATTCACCGACGAGGGGCGGCCGGCCCGGGTGGATCTCGAGGCCGTCGAACTGCCGGATGCGCTGGCCGAGCGGGGGCGCGGGTTGGCGATCGCCATGGCGGCGCTGGACGAGTTGTCGTACCGGAGGCGCGGCGGTGTCAACCGGTGGATCCTGGTGCGGGAGCGAGCCGAGCCGCGGTAGCCGTGCGGCGGTACGGCCGCCGGGCGAAATGCCGACTTTGCCCGGACGGCGTCCGTTAACTTCCCGTTAAGTCGGCCCGCGCGCGGCCCCGCCGACCGCCGGAAAACCCCAGGCCGTGGGCGCTCATCTGCCGTTTCGTCGAGCCTCGGACTCCTCGGCTTGCCGATGTGTCCATTACGGCGCCGGACGCGGAACCTCAGACTCAGGCAGTCGAGAGGTGCATCACACTCGATACCGAACCTGGTTGTGAAGGGGATCCCATGTCGAACAGTGCCGAACCCGGACTGAGGCACACGCTCCAGAAGCGACATCTGTCGATGATCGCGATCGCGGGAGTCATCGGTGCAGGCTTGTTCGTCGGCTCGGGCGCTGCGATCCGGGAGACCGGCCCCGGCGTGCTGGTCGCCTACGCACTCGCCGGGGTCGTCGTCGTGCTCGTGATGCGCATGCTCGGCGAGATGGCGGCGGCCAATCCGCAGACGGGGTCGTTCTCGGCGTACGCCGACCGCGCCATCGGGCGATGGGCCGGCTTCTCCATCGGATGGCTCTACGCCTGGTTCTGGATCATCGTGCTGGGCATCGAGGCGACCGCCGGCGCGGTCATCATGAACCGCTGGATGCCCGGCGTGCCCCAGTGGACGTGGGCGCTGGCGCTCATGATCGTGCTGACGCTGACCAACATCGCGTCGGTCAAATCGTTCGGCGAGTTCGAGTTCTGGTTCGCCGCGATCAAGGTGACGGCGATCGTCGCATTCCTCGTGCTCGGCGTCCTCGCGATCTGCGGCCTGCTGCCCGGCGTCGACACGCCCGGAATGAGCAATCTCACCGGTCACGGCGGCTTCTTCCCCAACGGGACGGGTGCCGTGCTCGCCGGCGTCCTCGTCGTGGTGTTCTCGTTCTTCGGAGCCGAGATCGCGACCATCGCCGCCGGCGAGTCCGCCAACCCCGCCGAGGCGGTGCGCAAGGCGGTGCGGTCGGTCGTGTGGCGGATCCTGATCTTCTACATCGGCTCGATCGCCGTCGTCGTCACCCTGCTGCCGTGGGACGACGCCTCGGTGGCGCTGAGCCCGTACGTGGCGGTCATCGACTCCTACGGCATCCCCGCGGCCGCCACCATCATGGACGTCATCGTGCTGACGTCGGTGCTCTCGTGCCTGAATTCGGGCCTGTACACCGCCAGCCGCATGATCTTCTCCCTGTCGCGCCGCGGGGACGCCCCGCCGTCGCTGGCCCGCATCGGGCGGTCCGGGGTGCCGCGCAACGCGGTTCTCGTCTCCACCGTGGTCGGATTCCTCACCGTGGGCCTGAACTACCTCTACCCCGAGACGGTGTTCCTGTTCCTGGTCAATTCCTCCGGCGCGATCGCGCTGTTCGTGTGGCTCGTCATCGCGGCATCGCAGCTGCGTATGCGGCGGTCCCTCGAGGCCCAGGGCCGGGAGCTGTCGCCGAAGATGTGGCTGTTCCCCTACCTCACCTGGGTCACCATTGCCGCGATCGTCGCGCTGTGCGTGGGCATGGTCGCCCTGGAGAGCACGCGCAGTCAGATGCTGACGTCCTCGGCCCTCGCCGCCGTCGTCGTCGGTGTCGGGATCTACCGCCAGCGCCGTCGTCCCGCGCCGTCGGTGGAAGCGAACGCCGACGTCGCCGTCCGGGTCCCGGAAACCACCTGATTCAGAACAGCGTGGGATCCGCCGGTGCGGTGCCCGGCCGCGGGGATGCCGCGGCCGGGCGCCGGTGCTCGGTCACGCGTGCGCCGAGTCCGTAGCGGGCCACCAGGGGATCGACGCGGCCCTTCAGCCACGTCCTGTACTCCGGCGAGACGTACGCGCCGCGGCCGTAGATCTGCCGATACCGCCGGATCAGGGCCGGATGTTCCCGGCCCAGCCACGACAGGAACCAGCCGCGGGTGGCGCCGCGCAGGTGCATCGGCAGCACCGTCACGCCGGTGGCCCCGGCGGCGGAGAGCGCGCCGAGCAGGTCGTCGAGGTGCCGGCTCGAGTCGGTGAGGCACGGGATGACGGGGGCGACCATGACGTGGCAGGGCAGGCCGGCGTCGCTGATCGCGCGGATCAGGTCCAGCCGCGCCTTCGGTGTGGGCGTGCCGGGCTCGATCTGCTGTTGCAGTTCGGGGTCGCCGATCGCGAGCGACACCGCGACCCCGACGTCGACCTGCCCGGCGGCCAGGGTGAGCAACGGCAGGTCGCGGCGCAACAGCGTGCCCTTGGTGAGGATGGAGAACGGGGTGCCGGACTCGGCGAGGGCACGGATGACACCGGGCATGAGCCGGTAGCGGCCCTCGGCCCGCTGGTACGGGTCGGTGTTGGTGCCGAGGGCGACGTGCTCGCGCTTCCACGACCGTCGGGCGAGTTCGCGGCGCAGGACCGCGGCGACATTGGTCTTGACGACGATCTGGCTGTCGAAGTCGCGGCCCGCATCGAGGTCGAGGTACTCGTGGGTCGGCCGGGCGAAGCAGTACCGGCAGGCGTGCGAGCACCCGCGAAAGGTGTTGACGGTGAAGCGGAACGGAAGCTGTGAGGCCTCGGGCGTCTTGTTCAGCGCGCTCTTGCACAGCACCTCGTGGAAGGTGATTCCGTCGAATTCGGGGGTCCGGACGCTGCGGACGAGCCCGGCCCGTTCGAGACCCGGGAGCGCGCCGTCGTCGACGTCGAGAGTCTGTGCCGCCCACCGCATGCAGACAGTCGAACATACGTGCTAATCGCAGTCAAGCGCAGGCGGCTGCGCCGCCGGTGTGCCCTTTGGGCTGTCCCAGCAGCCCAAAGGGCACACCGGCGCTATGCGCCTCCGGCCTCCCAGCGGGCACGTTCGGCGCCGAACGCCACCGACTGCACCCGCCGGAACGCGTCGATCGACGCGGCGTGGTCCGCGAGGAACCGCTCGTGCTCGGCGAGCGAGAAGGTGCCGTCGACGATCTCGACTCCCCCGCCCCGGCCGGCGGCGAGGTCGGCGCGCAGGTCCAGCAGTTCCTCCGGCTCGACGGGATACCAGGAGATCCGGTCGAAGAAGCGCAGCAACCAGGGCGTTCCCGCCTCGAACGGCCCAGCCGGCTGCGGATGCCGGTGGTTCCACACCTGCGTCGTGCGGCCGACGAACTGGTAGCCGCCCGGACCCTCCATCCCGTAGATGCACAGGTACGCCCCACCGATGCCGACGGCGTTCTCCGGCGTCCACGTCCGCGCCGGGTTGTACTTGGTCGTCACCAGCCGGTGCCGCGGGTCGAGCGGCGTCGCGACGGGCGCCCCGAGGTACACGTCACCGAGGCCGAGCACCATGTAGTCGGCGGCGAAGACGGTGTCGAACACGTCGTTCACCGAGGCGAGGCCGTTCATCCGCCGGATGAACTCGATGTTCCACGGGCACCACGGCGCATCCGCCCGCACCCCGTGCATGTACCGCTGGATGGCCTCACGAGTGGCCGGGTCGTCCCACGAGAGCGGCAGCCGCACCTGCCGGCTCGGCACCACGAGCTCGTCGCTCGCCGGGAGCTGCCCCTCCACGTCGGCGAGCAGGTCGAGCAGCGCCGGCACCGGCAGCACGTCGGGATCGACCTTGACCTGCAGCGACCGGATGCCGGGGGTGAGCTCGAGCAGACCCGCGGGGCGTTCGGCGTCGAGCCGCTGGTGCAGGGCGTGCACCCGGGCGCGCAACGCGAGATCGAGGGTCATGTCGCCGTACTCGACGAGGACGTTGTCGTCCCCGCTGCGCCGATAGGTCACCGGGGTGTCGCCGTCGCGACGGGCGAGCACGCCGTCGTCGCCGTCCCCACCGGGCGAGACCACCAGCGACAGCCCCGCCCGGCGGGCCACCCCCAGCGCCCGCCGCGACGCGGCGTGCTCGGCCCGGACCGGGACGAACCGCACCCGGTGCCCGGGGGCGAGCTGACCCAGCTTCCACCGCTCGGCCGCGACGACGGTGACGGGACAGACGAATCCGCCCAGACTCGGCCCGTCGGGCCCGAGCAGGATGGGGGTGTCGCCGGTGAAGTCGAGGGCGCCGACGGAGTAGGCGTTGTCGTGGATGTTCGACGGGTGCAGCCCCGCCTCCCCGCCGTCGGGCCGGGCCCACCGCGGCTTCGGCCCGACGAGCCGCACACCGGTGCGGTCGGAGTTGAAGTGCACCTCGTACTCGGTGGCGTAGATCGTGTCGATGTCGGTGCGGGTGAAGAACTCCGGGGCACCGTGCGGACCTTCGGTGACGGCGATGTCCCAGCGGGTGGTCATGGCCGGGACGTGCTCGGCGGGAACCGGGACCGCCGGGCCGCTCGCCGACTCCCCCACGACGAGCACGTCCCCCTCGGCGAGCGTCCTCCCCTCGTGACCACCGAACCGCCCGAGCGTGAACGTCGCTGCGCTGCCGAGGAACTCGGGGACGTCGAGACCACCCTGCACGAGTACGTACACGCGCAGCCCGGGGCCGGCGAGGGCTCCGACGTCGAGCACGCCACCGGCGGGGACGGTGACGGGGCGCCACTGCGGGACCACCGTGCCGTCCACCCGCACGGTCGCCGGGGCACCCGTGACGCACACCCGCGTGGCGTCGGTGAAGCGCAGTGCCGGCCCGGCCATGACGGATTCGAGACCGGGCGCCCCGTCGGGGTTGCCGAGCGAGGCGTTGCCGAGGCGGAACGACAGGTCGTCCATGGGGCCGGACGGCGGGACCCCGATCTGCCAGTAGCCGGTGCGTCCGGGGTAGTCCTGGACGGTGGTGAGCATGCCGGGCCGGTCGACGGTGATCTTGGTGGTCATGACGGGCAAGCCTCCGGTCGGGTGACGATCATCCGCACCTCGGTCGGGTCGAAACCGTTGCACGGGTTGTTGATCTGCGGACAGTTGGAGACGAGGACGAGCACGTCGCGGTCGGCGCGCAGTGCGAGGCGCTTGCCGGGGGCGGACAGGCCGTCGACGATGCCGAGGGTGCCGTCGGGGTCGACGGGCACGTTCATGAAGAAGTTGATGTTGGAGACGAGGTCGCGTTTGCCCAGGCCCCACCGGGCGCCTTCGGCGAGGAAGTTCTCGACGCACGCGTGCTGATGCTTCGTGTGGTGGCCGTAGCGCAGGGTGTTCGATTCCTGCGAGCAGGCGCCGCCGACGGTGTCGTGATTGCCGACCTCGTCGGCGACGAGGGTCATGAGGGCCTCGCCGTCGCCGGCGCGCAGCACGGATCCCGTGGTGAGGAACAGGTGTTGCTGGGCAGCGATCGTGGCGGGTGCGCTGTAGCGGACGGCGGTGTCGTGCGCGTCGTAGATCAGGGTGTCGACGGCCTGGTTGCCGTGCAGGTCGACGACGGTGAGCACGTCGCCGGCGGCGACGACGGCCGACCAGGGTCCGCGGGCGCCGGCGATCTCGTCGCGGATCACCGTCCCGGGCACGAGGGCGGGCAGGTCGAGGGTCGAGGTCATGATCAGTGCTCCGTTCCGGTGGCGGCGATCCAGGCGTCCTCGGTGTTGAGGACGGCGCGCCGGTATTCGGGGTCCGTGTTCGGCAGGGCGTCGAGGTCGCGCGGGGCGTGCCAGGCGAGCACTTCGAGGGTCGTGGTGGAGAAACGTGGCGCCGGGTCGAGGGGGTGGGCGGTGTTGGCGATCAGCGCGATGACCGGCAGGTGGATCAGCAGCTCGACGCAGGCTCCGGCCCCGGCGCTGCCGGTGCTGGTCAGCGCGCCGTCGCCGCCGACGTGCACGCCGTGGAAGAACGACAGCGACGGCGGGAGGTCGCGGGGGGCCAGGCCGTGCTTCGCCGCGGCGACGGTGAACAGCTCCCGACCCGCGGGCGCGTGCGAATGCAGGCTGCCCGCACCGTATTTCGTGGTGTTCCCGGCCAGGTGGGTGGTGCCGCACAGCGCGTCGTGCCGGCCGGAGGTGTCGGCGACGACGGTGGCGAGCACCCGGCCCTGGTCCGACAGCAGCGGATGTCCGACTCCGAGGTAGGCCTGCCACGGCACCTTGACGGTGTCGGCGACGTTGAGGCGCTCGTGCGGGGCGTCGGCGCGGAAGAGCAGCAGGTGGGCGCAGGCGGCGCCGTCGAGGTCGCGCAGGCGCAGCCGGGTGCCGCGGGCGAGGACCTTGGTGGTGTAGCGGCCGCCGGGCACGGTCTCGGCCCAGGTCATGGGGGCCGTGCGGCCGCCGGGTGGGGTCGGGTGCGCCGAGGCGGGGACGGTGGGCATGCCGGCGGTGACGGTGCCGGCCTGCGCTCGGGCGTGTGCCTTCGCGGCGCGGGTGGTCGCGGTGTCGGTCATGC
Source organism: Rhodococcus sp. DMF-1 (assembly GCF_021441945.1). Taxonomy (NCBI): domain Bacteria; kingdom Bacillati; phylum Actinomycetota; class Actinomycetes; order Mycobacteriales; family Nocardiaceae; genus Rhodococcus; species Rhodococcus sp. DMF-1. The sequence goes on along the minus strand of NZ_CP090442.1, from coordinate 1,432,978 downwards.
TCGGGCTCCGATCGTGACGGGGTTCGGGTGCGCGGTGCGGCGCGGGAAGCACAGGGCGCCCAGGGCGACGACGGCGGCGACGGTGAGCGGCGCGGCCCACTGCAGCAGCGGCATGGTGCCGTCCGGGTCGAAGATCTCGGCGCGCGGCCAGGACAGGTTGATCACCATCAGCAGGCCGTACGCGACGGCGAGGACGTTGACGGGAAGACCCCATCGGCCGAGGGAGAACAGCGGGTTGCCGTCGGCGTCGGTCGTCGCGGCGTCGTGCGGCCGGCCGCGCAGCCGGCGCAGCAGCAGCGGGACGGTGACCATCAGGTAGGCGAGGTAGATGAGCACGATGCACACGCTCGACAGGGTGGCGAAGATCGCGCTGTTGCCCATGTTCACCGCGAGGATGCCGATGCACACCACACCGATCAGCACGGCCGGCGCGATGGGAGTGCCGGTACGGGCGTTGACGTGCGACAGGACCTTCGAGGCGGGCAGGCGCTCGTCACGGGCCATCGAGAAGATCAGGCGCGACGCGGCGGTCTGGATGGCCAGGGTGCAGATGAACACGGCGATGGCCACGTCGACGAGGAGCAGCGTGCCCCACGGCGAGGACAGGATGGCGCCGAGCACGTAGGGCAGGCCCTCGGCGGCGAGGCGACCGTCGGTGAGACTGGGGGCGGCCATGAGGGCGCCGAGGATCATCAGGCCACCGCCGATCGCGGAGACGGACAGGGCGAGGCGGATGGTGCGGGGGGCGACCCGCCGCGGGTTGCGGGTCTCCTCGGCGAGTTCGCCGGCCGAGCCGAAACCGACCATGACGTAGGCGGCCATGAGACCCGAGACGATCCAGGCCCAGCCGTACCCGGGGCTCGCCCCGGGCACGCCGGTGTCGAGGACGACCTGCGGGCCGCGGACGGCATGGGTGAAGAACATGCCGATCACGGCGACGACGCCGACGATCTCGCAGGTGACGCCGATGCTGTTGATCCGCGACATCCAGTTCACGCCGATGCTGTTGATGATCGTGGTGAGCACGAGCAGCACCGACCCGAGCAGGACGGCGTTGGCGGCCCCGGACGAGGAGGTCAGTGACGGGTCGTCGCCGATGATCTGGAATCCACTCCAGACGGCCGGGAGAACCACCTGCAGGGCGATCGCGGCGGCCGCGGCGGTCACCATCTGCGCGAGGATCATGAACCAGCCGGCGAACCAGCCGACCACCTCGCCGCCCATCCGGCGGGACCACTGGTAGATCGCCCCGGAGATCGGGTAGCGCGCCGCGAGTTCGGCGAAGTTCAGGGCGACCGTGAACTGGCCGGCGAACACCACCACCCACGTCCAGAAGAAGGCGGGGCCGCCGAAGCCGAAGCCGAGGCCGAACAGCTGGAAGATGGTCGTGAGGATGGAGACGAACGAGAAGCCGGCGGCGAAGGAGGCGAACCTGCCGAGGTTGCGGTGCAGCTGTTGCTGGTAGCCGAATTCGCCCAGGTCGCCCGCGTCCTGGTGCGGGGCGGCCGGTGCAGCGGCAGCCGGCCGGGTGAGCGTCAGGCTCATGGCGGTGTCCGTTTCTGTGCGCGGTGCGGCGGCCGGATGACCGTCGAAAAACTGTCGAGTGACAGTTTTCGCGAGGCCACGTCTTGTCCGAATGACCGCGGCGTAACGAGTTCGTGACCGACGTTTCCACCGTGTGACGGTCTGCTCACCGCGCGCCCGCTCGGCCGCGGTCGCCGGATCTGTGCCATCGTCGACGGCGTGACCCATGCCCGCCCCGGACGCCCTCGACTGCACGGGCCACGCCGACCCGGTGCCACCGCACGCGCCGAGATCCTCGACGCCGCAGCGGAACTGTTCACCACCCGCGGATTCGCATCCACCTCGACGCGACTCGTCGCCGAGGCGGTCGGCGTCCGCCAGGCCTCCCTGTACAACCACTTCGCCACCAAGGACGACATCCTCGCGGCGCTGCTCGAGCAGACCGTCGCCCCCACCCTGTCGTTCTGCGAGCAGCTCGGCGACGACGCGCCGGCCGAGGCACGGCTGTACGCCCTGGCACTGTTCGACACCGCACAACTCGTCACGGGACGGTGGAATCTCGGTGCGCTGTATCTGCTCCCGGAGGTCCGCACCGACCGGTTCGCACACTTCCACGCCGCCCGGGCCGGTCTGCGCGCGTGCTACCGCCGGCTCGCGGTCACCGTCCTCGGCCCTCGCGCCGCCGGAGCCGAGGCCGACGATCCCCGGGCCGACCTGCCGTTCCGGTTGGTCGAATCCGCCATCAACACCCGGGCGGACGGGGGCAGGGACGACGTCGCCGACCTGCCGGAGGTGCTGGCGGAGGCGGCCCTGCGCGTGCTCGGGTTCACCGGCCCCACAGAGCCCGTGCGCGACGTCGCCCGCGCGCTCGTCGCCCGTGTCGCCCCCTCGAGTTAGAGTGCTGCGCACGCGAATCTGATTGGGGGGTCATCATGAGCGGTTTGTTCGACGCTGCCGGCTCGTTCTCGACGGGGGGCGGCGTCCGTGTCGTGCCCGACGGGGTGCGGGCGTTCGGCAGCACGTCCCTGCGCGCCGCGGAGGAGGTCGCCCGTGCGGGCGGAGTGGATCTGCAGGCGAATGTCTCGTCGCTGAGCCCGGCCATGGGCCTGATCGGTGCGGACTTCGTCGCCGCGTTCGCCGTCGCGCAGGGTGCACACACTCGCGCCGTCGCCCAGCTGGCGTACGTCTACGCCTCCGGCGGTGTCGCCGCGCACGACGCCGCCGCCCGGTACGAGGCGCTCGACGCGGCGACCGCCGCGGGTCTCGGCACGGCCGTCGCGGGAATCGGGGGCGCGCGATGACGGCGCAGGGGGCGCCGGTCGCCTCGCCCACCGTCCTCGACGCGCTCCGCGCGTCCCCTGCCGGCCCGGTCCTCGACCTGCCCCTGCCCGCGCCGGCCCCGGCCCCGCCGACGTGGTCGCCGGAATCCGGGCTCGATGCACTATCCGAGGTGCTGCAGTCGATTCCGGTTCCACCGGTGCCGGGAATCGACGAATTGCTGCGTCCCCTGCGCGATCTGGGCGACCTGTTCGGCACCGGGATCGTCGAGGCGCTCGACCCGTCTGCGGTGCTGCAGCAGTCGTCGCGGGTGCTCGAGGGCGCGGCGTCGCTGACGCGCACGGCACTGCATGCACTGCCGGACTCGTGGGAGGGGGCACCCGCCGAGGCCGCGCTCGACAAGGGTCGCCAGGCACAGCTGAGCGCGGTCGAGCTGGGCGAGCGGGGCGACGAGATCGGAGCGGTCACCCGCGCCGCGACCGCCAGTGTCGAGCGCGGCAACGTCGAACTCGGCGGAATCGCGCAGTCCTTCCTGGCGTTCGCCGCGGCGACGGCGCCCGTCGCGCTGACACCACCGGGACAGGTCGCGCTGCTCACCGCCGCCGCCGAGCACGTGTCCGCGGCGCTGGCGGTGGTCGCGCGTACCCGCGGCGAACTGCTCGGCCACACCGCGGCGATGAACGCGCTCGCCGCGCCGATCACCGTGCCTGCGCCCGTCGCCACGCCCGGCCTGCCCGCTCCGTCGGACGTCGCCGCGACCGCCACGAAGGCCGTGGAGATCGTCGCCGCGACCGGTGCGCCCGGCGATCTGCCCGCACAGACGCAGGCCGCGGCGTTCGCAGGCGGCACCGGACCGGCGACCCCGACGCTCGCCGCCGCCACCGCCCCGGCGAGCAGCGCGAGTGGCGTCGCACCGGGCGGGGGCGGTGTCTCGCTGGGCGCGGCAGGCGCGGCGGCCCTCGGGGGCGCGGTCGGCGGTCTCGGCGGCGCCCCGTCGAACCCCCGGTCCACCGCGACTGCTCCCGTGTCCACCGTGGCTTCGACCGCCCGTCATCCGCTCGCGGCCGCCCTCCCGGCCACCGGACGCGCGGACGACGACACGCCCCGGCGGACCCGTCCGGCGATCCTGGTGTCCGCGGCGAACAGCACCGCCGTGATCGGCGAGCTCCCGCCGGCGACGGCCCCGGTGATCGGGGGCGGTGACGACTGGTGATCCCCGGGTTCCCGTCCCGCCGGGGTGTGGGGCGGGAACCGGGCCTTTCGTGACCGGCGTGGCCGTAGCGGCGGTTCGGTGCGGGCATCGCCGTCGAGGTGGCGAGGGCGCCGAGTCCTGGGCGCGACGAGCACACGGCGTCACCGAACGCGAGAACCGGGACGTGGTCGCCCCGACCGTGGTGAACTGACTGACGAACCGGTCCCCTCTCGACCGGCCCGTAGTTGTCACCGACCCGACGGAGTTCTCGAGGGATGACGATCGACCACGACCGCGTCGTCGCCTGGCGACGGGACCTGCATGCCCACCCGGAGCTGTCGTTCGCGGAGTTCCGGACGACCGCGCTGGTGCGCGATCAGCTGGTCTCGCTCGGGCTGAGCCCGGTGACCCTGCCGGGGGGCACCGGACTGTGGTGCGACGTCGGCCCGGACACGAGCGAATGCCTCGCGCTGCGGGCCGACCTCGACGCCCTGCCGCTCACCGAGACCACCGGGTTGCCGTACGCATCGACCGTGGCGGGCGTGTGCCACGCGTGCGGGCACGATGCCCACACCGCGATGCTGCTCGAGGCAGCCACCGTGCTCGCGGCGGACCCACCCCCGCAACGGGTGCGGTTGATCTTCCAGCCGGGCGAGGAGACCACGCCGGGCGGCGCCCTCGAGGTCGTCGCGGCGGGTGGTCTCGAGGGGGTGTCCCGGATCTTCGCGCTGCACTGCGCCCCGCAACTCGAGGCGGGCAAGCTCGCCACCCGCGCCGGCCCGATCACCTCGTCCGGGGCCGTGCTCACGGTCCGGTTGTCCTCCCCTGGGGGCCATTCGGCCCGTCCGCATCTGACCGGGGACCTGATCCACGCGGCGGCCGTCCTCGTCACCGGTCTGGCATCGGTGCTCGATCGACGCCTCGACGCCCGTACCGCCACCGTCCTGACCTGGGGACGGGTTCGGGCCGGGCACGTCGGCAACGCCATCCCCGAGGAAGGCGAACTGGTGGGCACGTTGCGCAGCGCGTCGCACGAGACGTGGGCGACGGTCGAGCCCCTCGTGCGACGCAGCGTCGCCGAACTGCTCGCCCCCTACGACGTGGACCACGAACTGGAGTACGTGCAGGGCGTTCCGCCGGTGGTCAACGACCCCGAGGCGGTGGCCGAGATGCTCGCCGCGATCGAGTCCGTGGTGGGCCTCGAGAACCTCGCCGAGGCGGGACAGTCCAGCGGCGGCGAGGACTTCGCGTGGTATCTCGAGCACGTCCCGGGCGCGATGGCGCGGCTGGGGGTCTGGGACGGGACGAGTCCGCGGCACGATCTTCACCAGCCCGACTTCGTACTGGACGAACGAGCCCTGGCGCACGGGGCACGCACCCTGCTGGCCCTCGCCTACGGCGGAAAGCACGAACCCCGTACCCCTGACCCGAGCGAATGAACCGTGCGGCCGGACCGAGCGAGGGAGCGACGGGCTCCGCGAGACGCGCCCGTGCGTCGCGGGGTCACCGGTGGCGGCGGACGGGTCCGGCCCGGATGGGTGGATCGGCCGCGGGAGTCGGGTCCGGGCGGTGCACGGTCACGCGGACGGACCGCGCGGCGGACCGGGTGACCGGGCCGGCGCGGCGACGGTCGTACTCCGCGCGACGATCCGGGTCGCGCAGGACGGAATACGCCTCGACGATCCGGCGCAGTTCCTCGTCCTCGTCCGGGCCGTACGGGAGGGCCGGGTTGCGGAGGTCGGGGTGGTGCGCGCGCAGCTTGCGGCGGAAGGCCGCCGTGATCGCCGCCTGCCCGGCGGAATCGGAGACGTCCAGCACCGCGTAGAGATCGGGTTCGCTGCCGGACACGGCTGCGCCTCCTTCGTGTCGTCGTCGGCGGGTTCGCCCACGACGGACCGCTGCGGCCACAGGAGCGAACGCCCGGCGACCCACCTCGCGACGGAGAGGGTCGCCGGGCGTCGGCGATGAACGGGTGCGGCCCGCACTGGGTGTGCCGAGTACCGGCGGTGCGCCGACCGGTTCCGGCTGCGGGCCGGTGACCGGCTCGGCGCGTCGTGGTTGTCGTCCGGGCGGGCGGCACGCACGTCAGCGCCTCGCACTACTGCTGCGACGTCGCATCACCGTCCTTTCACGACGAGATTCCGGGGATCGTTTCCGGTACGACCCGGAGGAGAGCGCTGCGTGGCCACCACTTCCCCCGGGGCTCGCGTCCCGACTCGTCCGAGCGGTCCCCGGGAGCATGCCGCCTCGCGCGGAGGCCGGACTGCGGCGGCCCGGCATCCCGGGATGTCCACCGGCGATCGCGGCCGGGGCACCTCGAGCATGTCCAGCTCGAGTTCGAGCAGGAGCAGCTCGAGGTCCGCACCGTCGACGGGTTCTTCGGGCCCGACGAGCGGTTCGGCGATCAGGTCGAGTGCGTCCATGACTGTCTCCGCGGACACCGGTGGGTCAGGCGTCGATCGCCTTCTTGTCGCCCACCGCGATCTCGATCTTGCGCGGCTTGGCCTTCTCCGCCACGGGGATCGTCAGCCTCAGCACACCGGCGTCGTACGTCGCCTCGATGTTGTCGGTGTCGAGGTTCTCCCCGAGGAACAGCTGCCGGCTGAACACGCCGCGCGGACGCTCGGCCGCGACCATCTCCTGACTCTGGTCGCGCGCCGGTCGTTCTGCATGCACCGTCAGCACGTTCCGTTCGACGTCGAGGTCGAGCGAATCCTCGGCCACACCGGGCAGGTCGAACTCGACGACGAACTTGTCGCCCTCACGCCAGGCGTCCATGGGCATCACCGCGGGCCGGGCCGCCGTACCGAGAACCTGCTGCGCGAAGCGGTCGAGCTCGCGGAACGGATCGGTGCGCATCAACATCGTTTCCACCTCCACAGACTCTCTTCGTGCCGGTTGAGGAGAGCAGCCGATCTATGTCTGCCGCTACACCTTTCTTGTACCACTCACAACATACGAAGGCAAGGGTTTGTTCCCGGAACCGGCGCGAATCCCGCGTCGCCGGGCCATAATCCGCCGACGCAAAACCTCCCGTGCGCGGCTGTGTCCGGCTACGCTCGACCTACCGCATGATGCCGCGGCGGTTCCGGGATGCCCTGAGGCCTCACGGAGCACGCGGCGCCGCAGCGACGTCGCCGCCCCGGGGCAGCGCAAGGAGGCACCATGGTTGTCACCGAAACGAAGGCCGTCCGGCCGTACCCGCCGCGGTACGCGCCGAAGGGTTCGACGTTCTACCGACTCGTCACCACGACCGACCCGAAGATGCTCGGTCTGATGTACATCGTCACGTCGTTCACGTTCTTCCTCATCGGCGGCCTGATGGCACTGCTGATCCGCAGCGAGCTCGCCGTCCCGGGTCTGCAGTTCCTGTCCAACGAGCAGTACAACCAGTTGTTCACGATGCACGGCGGCATCATGCTGCTGATGTACGCGACCCCGATCGTGTTCGGGTTCGCGAACTACATCCTGCCGCTGCAGATCGGCGCGCCCGACGTCGCGTTCCCCCGTCTGAACGCGTTCAGCTACTGGCTGTACCTGTTCGGCGCAACCGTCGTCGCCGCCTCCCTCATCACTCCCGGCGGTGCACCGGACTTCGGATGGACGTCGTACATTCCGTTGGCGGACGATCTGCACACCCCCGGCATCGGCGCCAACCTCTGGTTCACCGGCCTCGCGGTGGCCGGTCTCGGCACCATCCTCGGCGGGGTCAACATGATCACCACGGTGGTGTGCCTGCGCGCCCCGGGCATGACGATGTTCCGGATGCCGATCTTCACCTGGAACATCTTCATCACGATGATCCTGATCCTGCTGATCTTCCCCCTGCTGACGGCCGCGTTCATGGGGGTGATGGTCGATCGGGTACTGGGCGGGAACATCTTCGACCCGGCCACCGGCGGGGTGCTCTTGTATCAGCATCTGTTTTGGTTCTTCGGTCACCCTGAGGTGTACGTCATCGCGCTGCCGTTCTTCGGCATCATCTCCGAGGTCATCCCGGTCTTCTCCCGGAAGCCGATCTTCGGCTACACCGGCCTGGTCTACGCGACCCTCGCGATCGGTGCCCTGTCGATGGCCGTCTGGGCGCACCACATGTATGCCACCGGCGCCGTGCTGCTGCCGTACTTCTCGTTCATGACGTTCCTGATCGCGGTGCCCACCGGCGTGAAGTTCTTCAACTGGATCGGCACCATGTGGAAGGGGCAGGTGACGTTCGAGACGCCGATGCTGTTCTCGGTCGGGTTCATCATCACCTTCCTGTTCGGTGGCCTGACCGGCGTCATCCTCGCCAGCCCGCCGCTCGACTTCCATGTCCACGACTCGTACTTCGTCGTCGCGCACTTCCACTACGTGCTCTTCGGCACCATCGTGTTCGCCACCTACGCCGGCATCTACTTCTGGTTCCCGAAGATGACCGGGCGGCTGATGGACGAGCGCCTCGGCAAGTGGCACTTCTGGCTGACCTTCGTCGGCTTCCACACCACGTTCCTGGTGCAGCACTGGCTGGGCAACGAGGGCATGCCGCGCCGCTACGCCGACTACCTGCCGTCGGACGGATTCACCACGCTCAACACCATTTCCACCATCGGGGCGTTCACCCTCGGCGTCTCGACGCTGCCGTTCCTGTGGAACGTGTTCAAGAGCTACCGGTACGGGCAGGTCGTCACCGTCGACGACCCGTGGGGCTACGGCAACTCCCTCGAGTGGGCGACCACCTGCCCGCCGCCGCGGCACAACTTCTACGAGCTGCCGCGCATCCGCTCCGAGCGGCCCGCGTTCGAGCTGCACTACCCGCACATGGTGGAGGTCATGCGGGCGGAAGCGCACGTGGGCGTCGGCAGGCGGCACGCCGCCGAGGTCGCCGAGGAACCCCACATCCGGGACACCGCCGACCGGACACCCAAGAGCACCTGACCGGTCGGCCGGATCGGTGTAACCGGGTTCCCGCCGGGGTATCTGGAGCGCACGCCCCGCACGGGCGAGCACTCGAGAACCACTTCGGCGGGAGGCCCGGTGTCCACTGACGCAATCGTGTTGTTGAAGGAAGACCACAAGGAGATCCGCAAGTTGTTCCGCGAGTTCCGCGGCGCGGACGACGACGACGAGGAGAAGGGTCGGATAGTCGGACGGATCATCGAACTGCTGACCGTGCACACCTACATCGAGAACGAGGGCATGTACCCCGAGGTGCGCTCGCTCCTGCCCGACCTCGAATCGGACATCCTCGAGTCGTTCGAGGAGCACCACGTCGCGGATGTGCTGGTGATGGAACTGGCGGGGATGAAGCCCGGTGCCGAGCGGTTCGACGCGAAGACGACGGTCCTCATCGAGAACGTCGAGCACCACATCGAGGAGGAGGAAGAGGAGTGGTTCCCGAAGGTGCGGGAGGCACTCGGCCGCAAGAAGCTGCAGGAGATCGGGGCGCGGATGCTCGAACTGAAGGAGAAGGCACCCCGCTCCCCCGCGCAGCCGTCGGCCCTGAAGAAGACGATCGACGCCGTCGTCAGCTGACACGTCGCCGGACCGCTACCGGTCCGGTTCACGAAGGCCGGGGGTGTGGAGTTGCTCCGCACCCCCGGCTACTGCGCTCCGGCGCCCCAGCGGTCCGGCGCCCCAGCGGTCCGGCGCCCCAGCGGTCCGGCGTTACGGAGCGGCGGCGGAGTCGGGCAGATCGCTCCGCGCGGACCCGTCGGCCGCGCCGCGACCCGCGCGGCTGCCCTGGTAGGCGTCGCGACGGAACGACACGAGCCACCGTGGCCACAGGTCGACCGAGGCCGGGTGGTTGAGCACCGGGTCGAACGACGGTTGCGCCTCGTCGGAGGCGCGTACCTCGCTCTCGAGCGTGACGCGCCCGGCCGGCACGAGCCGCCCGCGGGCCGACGCCACGTGCAACGAGAACACCAGCGGCCCGCCGCGCCGAGCCAGTTCCCGCACAGACGTCGACGCCGGCTGCTCCCCCTCGGGGAACGCGAAGATCCACCGCGGCGCGAGATCGACGTTCGTGCGATACGCCATCAGGGAGCCGTACCGCGCCGTCGACCAGCCTCGCGCCGGCAGCAGCACCGCCCTGGTCGGCACGTGCAGCGTGGCGAGCAGGATGTCCCACGGACCGCTCTCGAGCGAGAACCGCAGCGCCAGACCGAGGATGTCGGGCACACCGTCGGGCGTGCCCACGGCACCGGACAACCGGGCGGTCACCGGTACCCGGGCCGGGACCGAGCGCGGCCACCAGCCCGGCGCCAGTTCCGCTTCCCCCTGGAAGAGCACCCCGTGCGGGTGGAACACCCGGGCGCCGCGCAACGCGGAGGCAGCCCGGAACGGCGCGGCGAACACCGCGTGCATCGAGATCATGCGCCCCGCATACCCGGGGTGCCGCCACACCAATCGGCGTGCGCTCATTCGACGAGCGAAGCCACCTCGTGATCGGTGAGCGTGGTCTGCGGCACGCGCCCGGCGTCCCGGGCCAGCAACACCGCCCGGTACAGCGGCCGTTGCTCCAGTCCCGCTTCGCGGGCCTCCGCCCGCAGCTGCTCCACCAGTACCGACGACATCGCCGCGGCCGAGGCCAGCTCACTCGCCGCGAGCGCGTCTGCGAGCCGGCGCAACGCCAGCACATCGAGCTCCCGGCAGCCGCCGTTCGCGTACAACGCCAGCGGGACCGACACGATCCGGTCGCCGTCGTTGAGCCGCAGCACCACCTGACTGACCCGCAGCGCCGACACCACCAGTTCGACCCCGGCGAGGTTGCGCAGCTGCACCCGCCGGGTGCGCAGTGCCCCCTTCGCCGTGATCGTGGTGCCGTCGATCCAGCGGCGCCGGCGCAGCACCGCCAGGGCGCCCACTGCCGGCGGCACCCCGACGATCATCCCGGACACGACCGCGACCAGCGGGCTGGCCACCAGGTACACCAGCAAACCGGCCACCACGCCGATCAGGAGGGAGAACGCCGCGACCCTCCCGGCGCGGGGTGCGAGCACCCGCGCCGGGATCAGGTCCAGACGGGTCGGCGCAGGACGTCCCGACGGGTCAGGTGCCGGCAACGACGTCCCCGACCCGGGCGACCACGTCGTCGAGCGGCACGGTGTGCTGTTCGCCGGTGCGCAGGTCCTTGACCACGATTTCGCCGGCTTCGAGCTCTCGCTCCCCCAGGACCAGGGCAACGACGGCTCCGGAGCGGTCGGCGGCCTTCATCGCTCCCTTGACGCCGCGCCCTCCGTACGCCAGGTCCACCCGGATGCCGGCGGCGCGCAGCCGATGGGCGATCGGGACCAGCGTCGACTTGGCGGAGTCGCCCATCGGCACGCAGAACACCTCGCAGCGGGCGGGGCTGCCCGCGCTCTTGCCCTCGGCGGCGAGGGCGAGCACCGTGCGATCGATCCCGAGACCGAACCCGATGCCCGAGAGGGGCTGCCCGCCGAGCTGAGCCATCAGGCCGTCGTAGCGTCCGCCGCCGCCGATCCCGGACTGGGCGCCGAGGCCGTCGTGGACGAACTCGAAGGTGGTCTTCGTGTAGTAGTCGAGGCCGCGCACCATGCGCGGGTTGATCGTGTAGCGCACGCCGAGCGCGTCGAGGTGCGAGAGCACCTCGTCGAAGTGCGCCTTGGCCGTGTCGGAGAGGTGGTCGAGCATGAGCGGGGCGTCGGCCGTCATCTCCCGCACGTGGGGGCGCTTGTCGTCGAGGACCCGCAGCGGGTTGATCTCGGCGCGCCGGCGGGTCTCCTCGTCCAGGTCCAACCCGAACAGGAACTGCTGCAACAATTCCCGGTACTGGGGGCGGCACGTCTCGTCGCCGAGGGAGGTGATCTCGAGGCGGAATCCGTCGAGGCCGAGGCTGCGGAATCCGGCGTCGGCCACGGCGACGACCTCGGCGTCGAGGGCGGGGTCGTCGACGCCGATCGCCTCGACCCCCACCTGCTGCAGCTGACGGTACCGCCCGGCCTGGGGACGTTCGTACCGGAAGAAGGGGCCCGAGTAGCTCAGCTTGACGGGCAGCTGGCCACGGTCGAGGCCGTGCTCGATCACCGCCCGCATCACCCCGGCGGTCCCTTCCGGCCGCAACGTGACGGACCGGTCGCCGCGATCGGCGAAGGTGTACATCTCCTTGCTCACGACGTCCGTGGACTCGCCGACGCCGCGCGCGAACAGCCCGGTGTCCTCGAAGATCGGCAGCTCGATGTGCCCGTAGCCGGCCAGCCGCGCCGCGCGGGTCAAGCCGTCGCGCACGGCGACGAACTCCGCCGACTGCGGCGGGACGTAATCGGGTACACCCTTGGGCGCCGAGAACGTGGAGGGCTTGCTCAACTGTCGCTGCTTTCTCTCGTCGGTGGGTCGGGAGGCCGGGTCAGCGGGAGCCGGTCAGCCCGGCCAGAAAGGGGTTCGACGTCCGCTCCTGACCGATGGTGCTGGTCGGGCCGTGTCCGGGCAGGATCGCGGTGGAGTCGTCGCGCACGAGCAGTTTCGCCGCGATGGAGGCGAGCAGCTGTTCGTGGTCGCCGCCCGGCAGATCGGTGCGGCCGATCGAACCCTGGAACAGGGTGTCGCCGGTGAGGGCGATCTCGACGTCGTCGCCGTCGGCGGTCGTCGCGTGGGTGCGCAGCACCACCGAACCCTGGGTGTGCCCCGGGGTGTGATCGACGACGAACCGGATGCCGGCGTGCTCGACCTGATCGCCGTCGGCCAGTTCGATCACGGTGCGCGGCTCGGTGAATTCGGCGCCTTCGAGGAACGGCTTCAGCGTCGGGCCGATACCGCGACCGGGATCGGTCAGCATGTAGCGGTCCTCGGGATGGATGTAGGCCGGGATGTCGTAGCGGTCGGCGACGGCCTGCGCCGACCAGATGTGGTCGAGATGCCCGTGGGTGAGCAGCACCGCGCGCGGCGTCAACCCGGACCGGGTCAGAAAGTCCGCGAGGGGCTCGGCGGCATCCTGTCCGGGGTCGACGACGACGCAGTCCTCGGCGTCGTCCTGCGCGAGGATGTAGCAGTTCGTCTGGAACATCCCGGCGGGGAATCCGGTGACGAGCACGGGCATCGCTCCTACGGTGTGGGCCTCGGTGTGGCTCCTACAGCCTAGGCCGGGCTCCCCGGCGACCGGCTCTCAGGTTGGGGTGGCAGACTCGATCCGGCTCGAGCCGGGGGCCAGCGGCGACGATGGATCCGGCAACGACGATCGGTTACGGGAGGACTACTGCAGTGCCGAGTAACGCACAGCGGCGCCAGGCCGCCAAACGCAAACTCGAGCGGCAGCTCGAACGACGGGCCCAGCGGGCGCGCAAGCGCCGCCAGCTCACCATCGGCCTGTCCGCGCTCGGTGTGGTCGCGGTCGTCGCGGCCGGCGTCGGTGTCTGGATGCTCACCCGCGACGACGGCGCGGACTCGACCGCGGCGTCGGAGACGACCGAGCCGGCGCCGCCGGAGTTCGGAGCGCTGCCGGCGGCCCGGTCCGAACCGTTGCCCGAATCCGTGACCTGTGCCTATCCGGCCGCCGGTGAGCCCGCCAGGCCCGTGCAGCCGCCCCGCACGGACGGCATCCTCACCACCGGGGAGGGCAACACCGACATCAGCGTCAGCGTGGAGACCACCCAGGGCAACATCGGGCTGGTCCTGCAGAACGACACCTCCCCGTGCACGGTCAACAACTTCCTGTCGCTGGCGTCGCAGGGGTACTTCGACGACACCGCCTGCCACCGCCTGACCACGTCCGACACGCTGGCCGTGCTGCAGTGCGGCGACCCCACCGGCACCGGGGCCGGCGGTCCCGGCTACCAGTTCGCCAACGAGTTCCCCACCGACCAGTACGCACCCGAGGATCCGGCGGCCACGCAGCCGTTGACCTATCCCCGCGGGACCGTCGCGATGGCCAACGCCGGCGCCGACACCAACGGCAGCCAGTTCTTCCTCGTGTACGGCGACTCGGTCCTGCCGCCGCAGTACACCGTGTTCGGCACCATCGACGAGACCGGCCTCGCGACCCTCGACAAGGTCGCCGCGGGCGGGGTCGAGGGCGGCGGCCAGGACGGCGCGCCGGCCCAGCCGATCTCGCTGACCAGTGTCAGGATGGACTGATGACTCGTACTCGATCCGTCGTCGCCCGGACGGCCGTGGCCGGAGTGGGCGTGGCGCTGCTGCTCGCGGGGTGCTCGGACGATCCGGACGGCGGGTCCGCGACCGCGACGAGCGCCGCGGCGCCGACGTCCGCCCCGTCGCTGTCCGACTTCCCCGCCTTGCCCGTCCAGCGTGCCGAGCCGCTGCCCGAGACGGTGAGCTGCGCGTACCCGTCGGACGGACGGACGGCCGCGAAGCCGGCGCAGCCGCCGCGCGCCGAGAATGTCCCCACCACCGACACCGGCGTCACCGTCACCACCACCCAGGGCGACATCGGCCTGACTCTCCGGGGCGAGCTGTCCCCGTGCACCGTCAACAGTTTCCTGTCGCTCGCGTCGCAGGGATATTTCGACGACACCGACTGCCACCGCCTGACCACCGACCCGACGCTGTCGGTGCTGCAGTGCGGCGATCCCACCGCCACGGGCACCGGTGGACCGGGCTACGAGTTCGCCAACGAGTTCCCCACCGACCAGTACGCGCCCGGAGATCCACAGGCGCAGAATCCGATGGTCTACCCGCGGGGCACGCTCGCGATGGCCAACGCCGGCCCCGGCACCAACGGCAGCCAGTTCTTCCTCGTGTACGGCGACTCGATCCTGCCGCCGCAGTACACCGTGTTCGGCACCATCGACGAGACCGGCCTGGCGACGCTCGACGAGATCGCCGCGGCCGGGGTGGACGGCGGCGGACCCGACGGCCCACCGGCCGCGACGACGACGCTGACCGCCGTCCGCACGGCCTGACCCGGCGCGTTCCGCAACGCCCCGCCCACCCGCCGGTGAGCGGGGCGTTCGCGTCCCCGCCGCGGGCAGGGGTCTGTCGGTTTGTGACGGGATCGTCTACTGTGCCGTGTCTGTGACCTCTGGTACCTCCATCGCTGTGCGTGCGGCCCTGAGCGTGGCCGTGGCACTCGCGACCGCAGCGTGTGCCGCGTCCGCGACCGCGCCCGCCCCTGCCGCGCTGCGGGCGACGACGACCGCTACGGTCGCCGGGCCCGCCGGGTTCGACCCGTCCGCCTATGCCGCTCTGCCGCCGCGTCCCGAACCGGGTGCCGCCACGGTCACCTGCACGTATCCTGCCGCCGGACCGGCGGCGCGGACGGCGACCATGCCCGGATCGACGTCCGTGCCTGCGACCGGAACGGTGGAGCTCACGCTGACGACCTCCGCGGGACCGGTCCCGTTGGTTCTCGAGCGCGCCGCAGCCCCGTGCGCGGTGCACAGCTTCGCCGGTCTCGCGCGGCAGGGCTTCTTCGACGGGACGCAGTGTCATCACGTGACGGACGAACCGGGCATGCAGATGCTCCGGTGCGGCGATCCGAGCGGATCCGGGGTGGGCGGGCCCGGCTACACGTTCGCCGACGAGTACCCCGTCACGGTCGTCCGCGGGGAGAACGGCTATCTGCCCGCCCCGGTCGTGTATCCACGCGGCACCGTCGCGATGGCAGGCGCCGGGCACCGGGACAGCAACGGCAGCCAGTTCCTGCTCGTCTTCGGCGACTCGCTGCTCCATCCGC
Organism: Rhodococcus sp. DMF-1; assembly: GCF_021441945.1. NCBI lineage: Bacteria > Bacillati > Actinomycetota > Actinomycetes > Mycobacteriales > Nocardiaceae > Rhodococcus > Rhodococcus sp. DMF-1. The sequence continues at coordinate 1,417,361 of NZ_CP090442.1, read as the reverse complement.
AGTACTCGGTGTTCGGTACCGTCGCCGAACCGGGCCTGCCGGTGCTCGAGGAGGTCGCCGCGGCCGGCAACGACGGCTCGAGCCCGCTCGGCGGCGGGCGCCCCCTCGCTCCGCTCGTCATCACCGACGTGGGATGAGGCGCGACCGGCGCGGCCCCGGAACCGGCCTACGCCGCGGAGGTCACCCGGTACACGTCGTAGACGCCCTCCACGTTGCGGACGACGTTGAGGACGTGGCCCAGATGCTTGGGGTCTCCCATCTCGAAGGTGAAGCGGCTCACCGCGACCCGGTCGCCCGTCGTGGTCACCGACGCCGACAGGATGTTCACCTTCTCGTCGGCGAGGGCCTTCGTGACATCCGAGAGCAGCCGGTGCCGGTCCAGCGCCTCGATCTGGATGGCCACGAGGAACACCGACGACGGCGACGGTGCCCACTCGACGTCGATGATCCGCTCGGCCTGCTGCTGCAGGGATCCGGCGTTGGTGCAGTCGGTGCGGTGCACGCTCACCGAGCCGGTACGGGTGACGAAGCCCATGATCTCGTCGCCGGGTACCGGGGTGCAGCACTTGGCCAGTTTCGACACCGTGCCCGGGGCGCCGGGCACGAGGATGCCGGAGTCGCCGCTCTGCCGGGACCGGGTCGGAATGGACGACGGCGTGGCCCGTTCCGCGAGTTCCTCCTCGACCCCACCGACCCCGCCGAGGAGCGCGACGAGACGCTGCACGACGTGGTGCGCCGAGACATGGTGCTCCCCGACCGCGGTGTAGAGCGCCGATACGTCGGCGTACCGCAGTTCCTTTGCCACCGCCTGCATCAGGTCCGCGTTCATCAGGCGCTGCAGCGGCAACCCGACGCGCTTGACCTCCTTGCCGATGGCGTCCTTGCCGGTCTCGAGCGCCTCTTCGCGGCGTTCCTTCGCGAACCACTGCCGGATCTTGGCCTTCGCACGTGGCGAGACCACGAAGGACTGCCAGTCGCGGCTCGGCCCGGCGTTGGGATCCTTGGAAGTGAAGACCTCGACGACCTCGCCGTTCTCGAGTTTGCGCTCGAGCGCGACGAGCCGGCCGTTGACCCGTGCGCCGATGCAGCGGTGCCCCACCTCGGTGTGCACGGCGTACGCGAAGTCCACCGGGGTCGACCCGGACGGCAACGTGATCACGTCCCCCTTGGGGGTGAAGACGAAGATCTCCTTCACCGCGAGGTCGTAACGCAGCGACTCGAGGAACTCGCCGGGGTCGGCGGCCTCACGCTGCCAGTCGAGCAACTGCCGCATCCACGCCATGTCGTCGAGTTCGGCGGCGTCGCCCGAGTGCTTGCCCTTGGTCTCCTTGTACCGCCAGTGCGCGGCGATGCCGAACTCGGCGGTGCGGTGCATCTCCCGGGTCCGGATCTGCACCTCGAGCGGCTTGCCCTCGGGGCCGATCACCGTGGTGTGCAGCGACTGGTACACCCCGAACCGCGGCTGGGCGATGTAGTCCTTGAAGCGGCCTGCCATCGGCTGCCACAGCGAGTGCACGACACCCACTGCGGCGTAGCAGTCGCGGATCTCGTTGCACAGGATTCGCACGCCGACCAGGTCGTGGATGTCGTCGAAGTCGCGGCCCTTGACGATCATCTTCTGGTAGATCGACCAGTAGTGCTTCGGCCGGCCCTCGACGGTGGCCTCGATCCGCGACGCCGAGAGCGTCGAGTTGATCTCCGCGCGGACCTTGGCCAGGTAGGTGTCGCGCGACGGCGCCCGGGTGGCGACGAGCCGGACGATCTCCTCGTACTTCTTCGGATGCAGGATCGCGAAGGACAGGTCCTCGAGTTCCCACTTGACCGTGGCCATGCCGAGACGGTGCGCGAGCGGAGCGATCACCTCGAGGGTCTCGCGTGCCTTGCGGGCCTGCTTCTCCGGCGGCAGGAAGCGCATGGTGCGCATGTTGTGCAGTCGATCGGCGACCTTGATCACCAGGACCCGGGGGTCGCGTGCCATCGCGATGATCATCTTGCGGATGGTCTCGCCCTCGGCCGCGGTGCCGAGCACCACCTTGTCCAGTTTGGTGACACCGTCGACGAGGTGGGCGACCTCCTCGCCGAACTCGGCGGTGAGTTGTTCGAGGCTGTAGCCGGTGTCCTCGACGGTGTCGTGCAGCAGCGCCGCGATCAGCGTCGTGGTGTCCATGCCGAGTTCGGCGAGGATCGTCGCGACCGCGAGGGGGTGGGTGATGTACGGGTCACCGGACTTGCGCTTCTGCGACGCATGCCGCTCCTCCGCCACGTCGTAGGCGCGCTGCAGCTCCGACAGGTCGGCTTTCGGGTACAGCTCGCGATGGATCGTGACCAGCGGCTCGAGCACCGGCTTGAGGTTGGTGCTGCGCTGCCCGGTGATGCGGCGCGCCAGCCTGGCCCGCACCCGGCGGGACGCCGAGGTGGATGCCGAGGTCGGGGTCGGACCGGAGTTCTGGGACCGATCAAGATTCTGGGTCATGCCCACACCTCCCGTCGCCGATGCACACCGGGCGTACCGTCGCGCATTCCTCGTCGTCCGGAACCACCGGCACCTGCGCCAACTCTAGCTCTCAGAGCCGGACCAATGACGTCACCGGGTACTTTTCCAGCCGCGCGCGCCCGCCGAGAACCTCGATCTCGGTGACCACGGCCACCGCGACGACGAGAGCGCCGGCCGCGTCGAGCAACTCCGCCGTCGCCGAGAGGGTGCCGCCGGTCGCCAGCACGTCGTCGACGACGAGTACCCGTCGGCCGCGCAGCCGAACCGAATCCTGCGGAATCTCGATCGCCGCGGTGCCGTACTCGAGCGAGTACTCGCGGGTGTTCACCGGCGGGGGCAGCTTGCCGGCCTTGCGCACCGCGAGGACGCCGGTGCCCAGTGCGTGGGCGATCCCGCCGCCGAGCAGGAAGCCGCGGGCGTCGACCCCGGCCACCAGTTCCGCATCGGGTGCGGTGGCGGCCAGCGCCGCGATCACCGCCCCGAACGCCTCGCCGTCGGCGAAGACCGGGGTCAGGTCGGCGAAGCGGACCCCGGGTGTCGGGAAGTCGTCGACCCAGCGGGTGTGGGCGGTGACCGCTGTGGCGGCACGGTCCATCAGCGCGTGCGCTCCGGCGGGAAGGCTGCTCATCGGTTGAGGATCCACCTGTCCATGTTCCAGCCCGCACCGGCGGCGCTGGCGTTGACGACGGCGGCACGAAGGCCGCCGGCGAAGGTCGTCTCCCGGGGCTGCGCGTACAGCGGCAGGGTCGGCATCTCGGTCCACAGGATCGTCTCGGCCTCGCCGACCAGGCCGGAAATCGTGGCGTCGTCGGTGGTCACGGCGAGGGCATCGAGGATCCGGTCGACTCGGGCATCGGCGAAGCGACCGACGTTGGCGCCGGCGGCGGAGTTGAGGGAACCGCGGGCGTCCTGCATGTCGGCCGTGCCGCCCGCGCCCGCGGCGGCGGCGGTCCCGGCCAGTACGGCGTCGACCTGACCCGCCGCGAGCTGCGACGGCGTGAACGTGTCGGAGGCGGCGTCGACCACCTCGATGCCGGCCTCGCGACAGGACTGGGCGATCAGTTCGACGGTGCGGGCGCGGCGCGGGTCGGGACCGAGGTACCCGATCCGCACGGTGATGCGGTCCGTCCCGGCCGCGGCGAGCTCGGCCTGCGCCGCGGTCGTGTCCGCCTCGTCGTAGCGGGCCGCGGGCCCGGACACACCCGGGTACAGGGGCGAGTCGGCGGGCAGCAGCCGCGACGAGGTGGTCCCGGAACCGAGACCGGTGGCGGGGACGTCCCCGACCCGGCCGAACTCGTCGAACAACTGCGACCGGGGCACGCACAGCGCGAACGCCCGGCGCGCGGCGGGGGCGCCGAGGCTCCCGCCCTCGGTGCCCAGCACGAGCTGTTCGACGTTGCGCGAGGCCGTGTCCGTCGTTTCCGCGTCGTCGCCGAGCGACAGGTCCAGGGCTCCGGTGGCGGCGTCGACGACGTGGACGCGGCCGTCGGAGGCGGCTGCGGCGGCGTCGGTGCCGCGCGGCCACACCACGATCCGGTCGGTGCCGGGCTTGTTGCCCCACCAGCGCTCGTTCGCGACGAGGACGAGTCCGTCCTCGACGGTGAACGACTCGATCCGGTAGGGACCCGAGGCCGGCAGCAGCGACAGATCCACCGCGCCCGGGGTCAGGTTCCATCCCGTGTTCCAGAAGTCGGCGAGCCGGCGCAGCGCCTCGACGTCGCCGCCGCCGATTGCGGCGACCACGTCGGGCACCCCCGAGACGCGGGCCGCGACGTGCGCAGGCATCAGTTCGGTGGCGCCGAACAGGGCCCGCCAGTCGGCGTAGGCGCGGCCTGTGCGGAAGACGACGGTGGCGTCTTTGGATCCGGTCTGGCAGTCGATCCGTTCGATGTCGACATAACCCGAGCGTCGCGCGGCGGCAAACAGGTTCTCCGCTGCTCCCGACGCGTCGGGAGCGGTGAATCGCCCACTGGCGGCCGCCCAGGTCAGCACCAGGTCGTCGCACGACATCGGCACCCCGTCCGAGTACACGGAGTCCGGGGACAGCCGGTACTGGACGGTCAGCGGGTCCTGCGCGACGACGGTGGCCGTCCCGATGTCGGTGTCGGAGATCACCTGGCCGGCCGGATCGACGTAGCCGAACCCGGGCAGCACACGGGCCAGGGCCTGCCGGGCTCCCGAGGCGGCGCCGTCGACGGTGTTGGCGTTGTAGGTGGTGACCGTGTTGTCGAGTGCGTACCCGATGGAGGGCAGAGACTCCTCCGTCGTGCCGCAGGCCACGATCGTCGCGGCGAGTGCTGCTGCAGCAGCCGTCGCCGCAAGGGCCGCGCGGACCGACCGGCGGCGCCGGGTGTGCTCGGGTGCCGACATGTCAGTGCCTTCTCTTGGCGCGCTTCCCGGTGGGGCGGACCCCCGGTCTGGGGGTGCGTTCGGCCACCCGGGGAGCACCGGCACCCGCCGTCGTGGCCACCGCGCCGCGCTCGGTCACGGACATCGGTGCCGCAGCGGCGTGCGCGCCGACGGTCTTCTCACCGGACGGCACCGAACGCGACTGCGCGGCGTCGCGCTTGGCCAGCACTTTGCGGGTGTGCGCCGCCACCGGCCCGCGCCACTCCTTGAGCGTCACCAGCAGCGGCGTCGCGAAGAAGATCGACGAGTAGGCGCCGACCACGATGCCGACCAGCTGGACGAGGGCGAGGTCCTTGAGGGTGCCGACGCCGAGCAGCCACACCGCGATCACCATCAGCGCGAGCACCGGCAGCACCGAGATGACGGTGGTGTTGATCGACCGCATGAGGGTCTGGTTGACGGCGAGGTTGGCCTGCTCGGCGTAGGTCCGTCGATGCAGGTGCAGAATGCCGCGGGTGTTCTCCTCGACCTTGTCGAACACCACCACGGAGTCGTACAGCGAGAAGCCGAGGATGGTGAGCAGGCCGATGACGGTGGCCGGGGTGACCTCGAAGCCGACGAGGGAGTACACCCCCGCGGTCACGATCATGTCGAAGAACAGCGCGGCCAGCGCCGCGAGTGCCATGTCCCGCTCGTAGCGCACCGCGATGTAGATGCTGACGAGCACCAGGAACACCGCGAGTGCGATGAGGGCCTTCTGGGTGATCTGTCCGCCCCACGTCTCGCTGACGTCGGCGACGCTGATCGCGTCGCGCGACGGCACGCCGTCGGGCCCGGTGGGCTGGAACTCGTCGTAGAGCGCGTTCTGCAGCGCCCGGACCTGTTCCAGGTCGAGGGCTTCCGACCGGATCTGGATGGAGGCGCCGGCGCCGGACCCGACGGTCTGCACCGATTCGGGTTCCGCGCCGAGGGTGTCGGAGTACACCGTCTCCACCTGTTCGGTGGTGACGCCCTCGGCGGCCGGGAGCTGGATGCGGGTGCCGCCCTCGAAGTCGATGCCCCAGGTGAAACCGCGGATCAGCATGCTCAGCAGCGCCACCAGCACGATGGCGCCGGTGAGCAGATAGTAGAACTTGCGGCGGCCGACGATCTCGAACGCGCCCGTGCCGGTGTAGAGGCGCGAGAGGGTGCTGTGCCGGGGTGCGGTCGTGGTGGTGTCGGTCATCGTCACGCCTCCTTCGCCGAGGCAGCCGCGAGCTGGCGCTCACGGGCGACCTGCTGAATGGCGCCGAGACCGTTCACGCTCGGCTTGGACCAGAACTTCGACTTCGACGCGAGGTGCACCAGCGGCCAGGTCACGAGGAACACGACCACGACGTCGAGGATGGTGGTCAGACCCAGCGTGAACGCGAAGCCACGGACCTGGCCGACCGCGAGGATGTAGAGCACCGCGGCCGCGATGAAGCTCACGGCGTTGCCGGACAGGATGGTCCGGCGGGCCCGCGCCCAGCCGCGGGGCACGGCGGAGCGGAAGCTGCGTCCTTCACGGATCTCGTCCTTGATGCGTTCGAAGAAGACCACGAACGAATCGGCGGTCATGCCGATACCGATGATCAGGCCGGCGATGCCCGCGAGATCGAGGGTGAAGTTGATGTAGCGGCCGAGCAGCACCATCACCGCGTACACGGCGAGGCCGGACATCACCAGCGACAGCGCGACGAGTACCCCGAGCATGCGGTAGTACACGAGGCTGTAGATCAGCACCAGGAGCAGTCCGACGACGCCGGCGATCAGCCCGGCCTCGAGGGACGCCAGACCGAGGGTTGCGGACACCGTCTCGGCCTCCGACGCCGCGAAGGACAGGGGCAGCGAGCCGTACTTGAGGGTGTTGGCGAGCTCGGTGGCCTCGGTGTTGCTGAAGTTGCCGGTGATGGAGGTTGCGCTTCCGGCGGGGGTGGCGCCCTGGATGACGGGCGCACTGACCACCTTGGAGTCGAGGACGAACGCAGCCTGCTGGCCGATGTTGGCGGCGGTGAACTGCGCCCAGGTGCTGCTGCCCTCGGAGTCGAACGTCAGGCTGACCTCGTAGCGGGACTGCTGGGAGTTGTAGCCGGCGGACGCGTCGGTGATCTGCTGACCGTCGATGATGCTCGGGCCGAGCAGATAGACGGCGGTGCCGTCGGTGGAGCAGGCCACCAGCGGCTTGGCCGGATCGTCGTTGCCGGCGAGCGGGTCAGCGGCCGAGCAGTCCAGGGTGGCCATGGCCTCCTGCAGGACGGCCGGGTCCTCGCTCTGCCGCGTCTCCTTCGCCGCCGCGATGTCCGCGGCCGCCCGGGCCTGCGGGTCGAGGTCCTCCGCGGGAGCGGGGGCCGGGGTGTCCGTGGCGGGTGCCGGGGTGCCGGTCTCCGGGCTGTCGGGGGTCGGGGTGTCGGGGGTCGGGGTGTCGGTGGGATCCTGCGCCGGGAACGGCCGGCCTTGCGGTTCCGGTGCGGCCGGTTCCGGGGCGGGCGTCGCGGCGCCGGGTGCCGGCGTCCCGGGAACGGGAGCCGGGGAGTCCGCGGGCGCGGGCTGAGCGGAGTTCGCGCTCGCAATGGGCTGGCCGATCACGGGCCGGATGTACAGGCGCGCGGTCTGACCGAGGGTCCGGGCCTGCGAGCTGTCGTCGCCGGGCACCGTGATCACCAGGTTGTCCCCGTCGATGACGACCTCGGAACCGGACACGCCGAGACCGTTCACGCGGGTCTCGATGATCTGCTGGGCCTGCCGGAGACTGTCCTGGCTGGGCGCACTGCCGTCCGGGGTGCGGGCGGTGAGGGTTACTCGGGTGCCGCCCTGCAGGTCGATGCCGAGCTTCGGCGTCGCCGATTTGTCCCCGGTGAAGAAGATCAGTGCATACAGCGCCACCAGGATCGCCCCGAACAGGGCGAGGGAGCGAACTGGATGCACCGATCCGTTGGAAGGTGCCACGGTCTGTCAGTCTCCTCGATGCGAGTGAGTGATGCGCTGGTCACGGGGCCATCGCACCCGTCGGGCGCGGCCCCCGCCCGGCCCGCACATCGGCCGGGATGTCGACCGGGCAGAGTCCGGCCGTTCGGTGCTCGGTTCTTCGGTGCTCGGTTGTTCGGTGCTCGGTTCTTCAGTGCTCGGTTCTTCAGTGCTCGGTCGGCCGCCCGGCCGGCGGCTCGGTGTCGTCGCCCTTGTCGAGCGAGAGTCCACCGGTCTCGTCCGCCGAGCCTTGATCGGTGATCCGCTCACGGACCACGACCCGGGCCCAGGTGGTCACCACGCCGGGTGCGATCTCGAGCTCCACGGTGGTGTCGGTGAGCGCGGTGATGGTGGCGTGCAGTCCCGCCGTGGTCATCACCCGGTCGCCGACCTGCAACGCATCCTGCAGTTCCGCGGTCTTCTGCATCTCCTTCTTCTGGCGCCGGATGCCGAGGAAGGTCGGCACCAGCAGGGCAAGGATCAGCAGCGGGAAGAGCAGTTCCATCGTTGAAGTCAGTCCTCGAAGTCGTCCGGCATCGGGCGCCGGTCGTCGCGGACCGGCGCAGTAGACCAGTGTGCCATTACCGGCGCGGCTGCTGTACCGGCGCCGGTGGCGGAGCGGTCAGTCGTCGTCGAACAGGCCGGGCTGCGGTTCGCGGGCCCGCACCTCGATGCCGCCGGTTGCGGCCTCCGGCGGCGGGGTCAGCCCGAGTTGCAGCCACGCCGCCTGGGTCGCGACCCGCCCGCGCGGGGTACGCGCGATCATGCCCGCCCGCACCAGAAACGGCTCGCACACCTCCTCGACGGTGCCGGGCTCCTCACCGACGGCTACCGCGAGGGTGGACACGCCCACCGGTCCGCCCCCGAAACTTCGGACGAGCGCGCCCAGCACGGCCCGGTCGAGTCGGTCCAGGCCGAGCGCATCGACGTCGTAGACGGCGAGGGCGGCCCGGGCGATCTCGCGGGTGATGACGCCGTCGGCGCGGACCTCGGCGTAGTCGCGGACCCGTCGCAGCAGCCGGTTGGCGATGCGCGGGGTGCCGCGGGAACGGCCGGCGATCTCGGCGCTCGCCTCCTCGCCCAGGTCGATGCCGAGGATGCGGGCCGAGCGGAGCAGGATCTGCTGTAGCTCCGCCGGTTCGTAGAAGTCCATGTGCGCGGTGAAGCCGAACCGGTCGCGCAGCGGGCCGGTCAGCGCCCCGGAACGGGTCGTGGCTCCGACGAGGGTGAACGGGGCCACCTCGAGGGGGATCGACGTCGCACCCGGACCCTTGCCGACGACGACGTCGACGCGGAAGTCCTCCATCGCCAGGTACAGCATCTCCTCGGCGGGACGCGCGATGCGGTGGATCTCGTCGATGAACAGCACGTCCCCCTCGACGAGGTTGGACAGCATCGCGGCCAGGTCGCCGGCCCGTTCCAGGGCGGGGCCCGACGTCAGCCGCAGCGACGACCCGAGTTCGGCGGCGATGATCATGGCCATCGACGTCTTGCCCAGGCCCGGTGGGCCGGACAGCAGGATGTGGTCGGGGGTGCCGCCGCGCAGCTTCGCCCCGCGCAGCACCAGCTGCAGCTGTTCCCGCACCCGGGGCTGGCCGATGAAGTCGTCGAGATTCTTGGGCCGCAGACTCGCCTCGACGTCGCCGTCGCCGGCGGTGTACTCGGCGGTCATCGGAGCCTCGTCCGAGGCTCCCTCGGTGGGAAAGTCCTCGATCATCGGCTCTTGCCCAGCAGAGCCAGCGCCGACCGCAGCGCGGTCGAGGTGTCGGCGTGCGGGTCACCTGCGAGAACCGTGTCGGTGGACTGTTCCGCCTGCTTGACGGGGAAACCGAGCCCGACGAGAGCCTCGACCACCTGGTCCCGCATCGGTGAGCCGACCACCGCCGTCGGGGCGGAGGCGCCGGCGTACGCCGCCACCTTGTCCCGTAGTTCGACGACCATGCGTTCGGCGCCGCGTTTGCCGATGCCCGGGACCCGGGTCAGGGCAGCGGTGTTGCCGTCGGCGAGGGCCGCACGCAACGAGTCCGGATCGAGCACCGCGAGGGTGGCCATCGCGAGTCGGGGTCCGACACCGGAGACCGTCTGCAGCAACCCGAACAGGTCCCGGGCGTCGGGATCGGGGAACCCGTACAGCGTCATCGAGTCCTCGCGCACGATCATCGCCGTGACCAGGCGGGTGTCCTCGCCACGACGGAGCGTGGCGAGGGTGGCGGGCGTGGCGTGGATCCGGTAGCCGACCCCCGCGGATTCGATGACGACGTGGTCGAGGGCGATCTCGAGCACTTCCCCGCGCACCGAGGCGATCACCGTGCACCTGCCTTCCGCGCGGCGGCCTGTTCCCGCAGCCGCGCCTCGTACCGTCGTTTCTGTTCGGCCGCGGCGGCTTCGGCGGCGGCCATGCGCGCGAGCATGGGCGCACGCCAGCAGTGGCAGATCGCCAGGGCGAGGGCGTCCGCGGCGTCCGCGGGCTTCGGGGCGGCGGCGAGGCCCAGGATCTTGGTGACCATCGCCGTGACCTGCTTCTTGTCGGCCGAGCCGTTTCCGGTCACGGCGGACTTGACCTGGCTCGGGGTGTGGAAGGCCACCGGGATGCCGCGCCGGGCGGCGGAGAGCGCCACCACTCCCCCCGCCTGGGCGGTGCCCATCGCGGTACGGACGTTGTGCTGGGAGAACACCCGCTCGACGGCGACGACCTCTGGTTCGAAGCGGTCGAGCCACTCCTCGGCAGCCGTGGAGATGCACAGCAGCCGGGACGGCAGGTCCATCTCGGGAGGTGTGCGGATGACATCCACTGCGACGGCAGCGACCTCGCGCCCGCGACCGGTGTCCACGATGCCGAAACCACATCGCGTCAGTCCCGGGTCCACACCCATCACGCGCACCCGTTCACCTCTCGACCGCTACGAACAATTGTTCGAGAGCATAGCGGCCGGGGCGGCGCGTCGCGGTACCGACACGCAGCCCCGGCCGGGAGCCGTCCGACTCAGGCGTCGAGTTCGGCGAGGACCTCGTCGGAGACGTCGACGTTGGTGTAGACGTTCTGCACGTCATCGGAATCCTCGAGCGCGTCGACGAGCTTGAACACCTTGCGGGCGCTCTCCGCGTCGACGGGCACCTCGACCGAGGCCCGGAAGTCCGGATCGGCCGATTCGTAGTCGATTCCCGCCTCGACGAGCGCGGTGCGCACGGCGATGAGGTCGCCCGCCTCGGAGACGATCTCGAAGCTGTCGCCGAGGTCGTTGATCTCCTCGGCACCGGCCTCGAGCACCACCTCGAGAATCTCGTCCTCGGTGCGGCCGTTCTTCTCGAGCACGACGACACCCTTGCGGGTGAACAGGTACGACACCGAACCGGGGTCGGCCATGTTGCCGCCGTTGCGGGTCATCGCGGTGCGGACCTCGCCCGCCGCGCGGTTGCGGTTGTCGGTGAGGCACTCGATGAGGACGGCGACGCCACTGGGGCCGTAGCCCTCGTAGGTGATCGTCTGCCAGTCCGCGCCGCCGGCTTCCTCACCGGCGCCACGCTTGCGGGCCCGCTCGATGTTGTCGTTGGGGACCGAGCTCTTCTTCGCCTTCTGGATGGCGTCGTACAGCGTCGGATTGCCCGCCGGGTCACCACCGCCGGTCCGGGCCGCCACCTCGATGTTCTTGATCAGCTTCGCGAACATCTTGCCGCGCTTGGCGTCGATGGCCGCCTTCTTGTGCTTGGTGGTGGCCCATTTGGAGTGGCCGCTCATTCGATTGGAGCCCCTTCCGGCGAGGTGAGGTCGGACCGGGTCCGACTGGTTCGGAGGGTCGATTCTACTCCGCGAGCAGTGACCCCGAACGGACGGTGTCGACGAACAGCCGGTGCACCCGGAGGTCACCGGTGACCTCCGGGTGGAACGACGTCGCCATCACGGCGCCCTGGCGCACGGCGACGACCCGTCCGGCGGCCGGCCCCTCCGGGACGGTGGCCAGAACTTCCACGCCGGGGCCGACCTCTTCCACCCAGGGGGCCCGGATGAACACCGCACGCACCGGGTCGCCCTCGATGCCCGCGACGGTGAGGTCGGCCTCGAACGAGTCGACCTGGCGACCGAAGGCGTTGCGTCGGACCGTGATGTCGAGGGCGTCGAGATGCTCGGCGTCCGGACGGGTGTCGAGGACCTGCGAGGCGAGCAGGATCATGCCGGCGCAGGATCCGTACGCGGGCAGCCCGGCCTTCAGGCGCGCACGCAGCGGCTCGAGGAGGTCGAACACCTGCAACAGCCGGCTCATGGTGGTGGACTCCCCACCGGGGATCACCAGGCCGTCGACGGCGTCGAGCTCGCCGGGCCGGCGCACGCCGATCGCGCGGGCGCCGGCCGCTTCGAGTGCGGTCAGGTGCTCGCGGACGTCGCCTTGGAGAGCGAGCACGCCGATGGTCGGAGAACTTTCCACTGTCGCCTGTTCTGTCGGGGACGGGCAACGCCCGCCCGGAACCTGGACGTCCACGCTAGCAGCCGGGCCGAGGTGCCCCGGCTCACGGACCGGGAACCGGGCACCCGCTCATCAACGCAGGTAGCGGGTCAATCCCTCTTGTACCACCGCGGCGACCATGCGCCCGTTCCGGTCGAAGATGCGTCCCTGTGTCAGGGCCCGCCCGAAGCCGGCCGACGGGGAGGTCTGGTCGTACAGCAACCAGTCGTCGGCGCGGAAGGAGCGCAGGAACCACATGGCGTGGTCGAGGGAGGCGCCCTGGGTCTTCTCGTCGGGATGCGCGACGCTCGCGGAACCGAGCAACGTCATGTCGCTCATGTACGCCAGGGTGCACACGTGCAGCACGTTGTCGTCCGGGAGCGGGTCCCGGACCCGGAACCACACCTGCTGCTGGGACACGATGCCGGTGCGCCGGAAGATGCGGTCCTCCGGCACCCGCCGCAGGTCCCACTCGGGCCATTCCCGCCTGGCCCACTCGTTTCCGGGGTCCTCCGAGTCCGCGAGGCCGGAGAGTTCCTCGGGATCCGGCACCGGGGGCATCTCGTCCTGGTGCTCGATGCCCTCGTCCTGGACGTGGAACGATGCGGACATGGTGAAGATCGCCTGCCCGTCCTGAACGGCAGTCACCCGCCGGGTGCCGAACGACCGGCCGTCGCGGATCGGGTCGACGAGATACACGATCGGCTTCGCCGGGTTACCGGGACGGACGAAGTATCCGTGCAACGAATGCACCGAGTACGCCGGATCGACGGTGCGCACCGCGGACACCAGCGCCTGCCCGGCGACCTGGCCCCCGAAGGTGCGTTGCAGCGACGTCTCCGTCGCCACGCCCCGGAAGATGTTCTTCTCGAGATGTTCGAGCGCCAGGATCTCCTCGATCTTCGCCATGCGGGCTCCTTCCCAGTCCTGCGACAGGCTAGCGGCAGGTGCCCGGAACGGAGCGACGGGAGCCTCCGACACGGTGGAGGCTCCCGTCGCACCCGGGAAAGCCGGCGGTCGTGCGGGTCACCAGCCTCGCTCGGCGAGGCGGTGCGGCACCGGGATGTCGTCGACGTTGATGCCGACCATGGCCTCGCCCAGGCCGCGCGAGACCTTCGCGAGCACGCCCGGGTCGTCGTAGAAGGTGGTGGCCTTGACGATCGCGGCGGCACGCTCGGCCGGGTTGCCGGACTTGAAGATGCCCGAACCGACGAACACGCCCTCGGCGCCGAGCTGCATCATCATCGCCGCGTCCGCCGGGGTGGCGATGCCCCCGGCCGTGAACAGGGTCACCGGCAGCTTGCCGGCCTGGGCGACCTCGACGACCAGGTCGTACGGGGCCTGCAGTTCCTTGGCCGCGACGTACAGCTCGTCCTCCGGCAGGGAGGTCAACCGCCGGATCTCCTGCCGGATCTTCCGCATGTGGGTGGTGGCGTTGGAGACGTCGCCGGTGCCGGCCTCACCCTTGGAACGGATCATCGCCGCGCCCTCGTTGATCCGGCGCAGCGCTTCACCGAGGTTGGTGGCGCCGCACACGAACGGCACGGTGAACGCGAACTTGTCGATGTGGTTCTCGTAGTCGGCGGGAGTGAGCACCTCCGACTCGTCGATGTAGTCCACGCCGAGGGCCTGCAGGATCTGTGCCTCGACGAAGTGACCGATACGCGCCTTGGCCATCACGGGGATGGACACGGCCTCGATGATGCCTTCGATCATGTCCGGGTCGGACATGCGGGACACGCCTCCCTGGGCGCGGATGTCGGCGGGGACGCGCTCGAGCGCCATGACGGCGACGGCACCCGCGTCCTCGGCGATCTTCGCCTGCTCGGGGGTGACCACGTCCATGATCACGCCGCCCTTGAGCATCTCGGCCATGCCGCGCTTGACGCGGGCGGTACCGGTGGTGGGGACGGACTCGGGGCTGCTCACAGCAACAAACTCCTGGGGTATGGCCTGCAGAGACTGGCGCGGCGGACGGATTCGGGCACGTCACGACGCCGCTCCCGATTCTAGGTGCGGCCGGACGGCCGTCCCATAGCCAGTCGCGAGGCCCTGGCCTGCCTCGCGGGCATCGACACGGCCTGCCTCGCGGGCATCGACACGGCCTGCCTCGCGGGCATCGACACGGCCTGCCTCGCGGGCATCGACACGGCCTGCCTCGAGCGCCGCAGCTCACCGGATGGCACGAACCTCCGGTTCCACGCGGCGTACGGCGACGTCACGCGCCTCGCCCAGCAGATCGGCGAGATCCTGCGGGTACACGGCCTCCCCGCGTCGCTGCAGGTCCCGGATCTCGTTCTCGGCGAACCAACGGTGTTCGAGGCTCATGCGGCGCTCGAGGTCCGTGAATCCGCTGCTCCCCGGTTCGAAGGCGGGCGTCTGCAGGGCGAAGAACAGCTCCTCCGAACGGATGAGTTCCCCGTTGAAGGGGAATACCGCCACTCGGCGCCACAGGGGTCCGCACAGTTGCCCGGGCGCGACCGGCAGACCGGTCTCCTCCCCTACCTCGCGGGCCGCGGCCGCGCGCAACGTCTCCCCCACCTCGACGGCGCCGCCGACGGTGAACCAGAAGTGCACGTCCGGCGTGGTCGGGTCGTGGCCGCGCAGCAGCAACACCCGCCCCTCGTGGTCGAACAGCACGACCCGCGCCGAGGTGCGCGTCTCGTCGAGCGACAGGCCCGTCGCGGCAGCCGGGCCGGTGCGCTCGGTGATCTCGAAGTAGGTGGGCAACGGCGCCGTGCCACCGAGGTGCAGCCACCGGACCGGACGGCGGGCACGCAATGCCAGGGTGTCGCGGACGGCGTCGTTGTGGAATCGGCGGGCGATCAGCACCCGCGCCTCGGCGTCGGCGAGTTCGGCCACCAGCTGCGGTCGGAGCCGCTCGGTGTCGACCGCGGCCACGGCGGCCGACAGCGTGTTCTCCGCCGACTCCCGTTCGGCACGGTCCGCCCGCTCGGCACGGTCGGCCAGGGCGGCCAGCCGGCGGCCTTCGGCGACCGGGACGGAGGCCGCGATCCCGCGCACCACCACGGCGCGGCGAGCCAGGGCGGCGTCGAGCGCCTGCCAGGAGAGGTCCGACCGCACGTGCAGCCGGTCCAGCCGGTTGGCCGTGCCGTACGCCCACAGCCCGAGCGCGACGACGAGCGCGGTGACCAGCGCGAGGACGAGTACGGTCAGCGCGGACAGCGTCACGTCCCACTCCCCTCACGCGGCGGCGTCGCCCGGCTGCATGTCACGACCGGACCTCGCGGACCGGCCCGGCCCCGACCGTGACGGTCTCGTATACGCGCAGGATCTGCTCGGCCACCACCGGCCAGTCGTACGCGCCGACGATCTCGTTCGCCGCCTCCACGAGGGCGCGGCGCCGGGCTGCGTCGTCGAGCAGGCCGCGGATCGAAGCGGCGAGCGCCGCCGAGTCGCCCACCGGGACGAGTACGCCGGCGCGGCCGTCGCGCAGCACCCGGCGGAACGCGTCGAGTTCGCTGGCCACTACCGCGGTACCGGCGGCCATCGCCTCCACGAGCACGATGCCGAAGCTCTCCCCACCGAGGTTGGGGGCGCAGTAGACGTCGGCGCTGCGCATGGCCGAGGCCTTCTCCGCGTCGGACACCTGGCCGAGCAGCCGCAGGTGCCGTGCGTGCGGTCCGGCCTCCTTGCGCAGCCGTTCCTCGTCCCCGCGGCCGACCACGAGGACCTGCAGGTCCGGGTAGTGCTCGACGAGCAGGGGCAGCGCGCCGAGCAGCACCCCCATGCCCTTACGCGGTTCGTCGTACCGGCCGAGGAACAGCACGGTGCGGCCGGCGCGGGGATACCCGGGCAACGCGGGGGCGTGCGCGAACGACGACACGTCGACTCCGTTGGGGATCTCCACGGCGTCGGAGCCGAGGGAGGTCACCTGCCAGCGGCGGGCGAGCTCGGACACGGCGATGCGACCGCTGATCTTCTCGAGATACGGCTGCAGCACACCTTGGAACGTGCTCAGTACCAGCGACTTGGTCGTCGAGGTGTGGAAGGTCGCGACGATGGGCCCTTCCGCGATCTTCAGAGCGAGCATCGACAGGCTCGGGGCGTTGGGCTCGTGGATGTGCAGGACGTCGAAGTCGTTGTCGTTGATCCATCGCCGGACCCGCGCGTAGGACACGGGGCCGAAGCTCAGACGTGCCACGGACCCGTTGTAGGGGATGGCGACGGCGCGTCCGGCGGAGACGACGAAGTCGGGCAGTTCCGTGCGGTCGGATGCCGGAGCGAGGACACTGACCCGGTGGCCGCGTTCGATGAGCACGGTCGCCAGGTCCACGACGTGCGCCTGCACCCCGCCCGGTACGTCGAACGAGTACGGGCACACCATGCCGATCTTCACCGCGCCTCCATCCGGGCCAGGCGGGCCTCGGAGAGGTCGTCGAGCCAGAGCGGTTGCAGCATGTGCCAGTCCGCCGGGTGTTCGGCGATGTCCGCGGCGAAGCAGTCGGCCAGCGCCTGGGTCGCCGGTCCGATCCCGCCGGTGACGTCGATCTCGGGATGGACCCGGAAACCCCAGCCGTCGTCGGTGAACCAGCAGTGCACCGGCAGCAGGGGCGCCCCGGTCTCGACGGCCAGCTTCGCCGGGCCGGCGGGCATGCGGGTGGGCTCACCGAAGAACGTGACCGGCACGCCCCTGCGGGCCAGGTCGCGTTCGCCGAGCAGGCAGACGATCCGGTTCTCGCGCAACCGGGTCTCGAGCCGGTCGAACGGCGGGGTCTCACCGCCGCTGAGGGGGAAGATCTCGAAGCCGAGGCTTTCGCGGTACGCGACGAACCGCTGGTAGAGCGATTCCGGGCGCAGGCGTTCGGCCACCGTGGACAGTCCGCCGTAGGTCTGCGTGCACCACACACCGGCCATGTCCCAGTTCCCGCTGTGCGGCAGGGCGAGAATTGCACCGCGCCCGGCTGCCAGGGCCTGTTCGATGTGTTCGCGGCCCTCGACGGCGTCGTCGAGTGCCGCAGCCGTCGCGGCGAGGTCCATGGAGGGCAGCCGGAACGCCTCCCGCCAGTACCGGGCGTAGGACCGCAGGGACTGCCGGATCAGCTCGTCCGGGACCTGCGCCGCGGGCACACCCAGGACGCGGGCCAGGTTGCGGCGCAACTGCTGCGGGCCGGCGCCGCGACGGGCGGCGTATTCGGCCCCGACGTCGAACAGCCGGCGCGCAGTGGACTCGGGCAGCGCCCGCACGAGCCGCCATCCCGCGGCGTAGCCGAGGTCGGAGGCGCGTTCCGTCACGCTCATCGGGCGTCTCCGTCCGCCGGGGCCGACGACGGTTCTCCGTCGGCCGGAGTCGACGACGGCAGGGGCAGCAGCTCGCGGGCCTCCGGGGAGCGCCGCACCGCGAGCACCCGCTGGAACACGGTGATCACCGAACCGGCGGCGAGCAGCCACATTGCGGCGTGGATCGCCCACCACAGGCCGAGCCCGGTGAAGCCGGCGCCGACCAGGACGATGACGAGCCGGTCGGGACGTTCGATCAAGCCGCCGTCGGCGGACAGGCCGCTCGCTTCCGCGCGGGCCTTGGCATAGGAGATGACCTGGGAGGTGACGAGGCAGATGAGGGTGGCGACCAGCAGCGGCCGGCTCTGTTCCTCGTAGACCGCCCACCAGGCGAGCCCGGCGAAGATCGCACCGTCGGCGACCCGGTCACAGGTGGCGTCGAGGACCGCGCCGAAGCGGGTGCCGCCACCTCGGGCCCGCGCCATGGCGCCGTCGAGCATGTCGAACATCACGAACAGCCCGATCACCATCGCACCCCA
This sequence comes from Rhodococcus sp. DMF-1, assembly GCF_021441945.1. Taxonomy (NCBI): domain Bacteria; kingdom Bacillati; phylum Actinomycetota; class Actinomycetes; order Mycobacteriales; family Nocardiaceae; genus Rhodococcus; species Rhodococcus sp. DMF-1. Next base: position 1,399,314 of record NZ_CP090442.1, on the reverse strand, counting down.
GAACAACTGCCCCATCGGGAACAGCGTCACGGCGGCGGCGATCGTGGCGACGGTGCCGATCAGTGTCACCGCGTCCGGCGTGAGGCCGGTGTGGATCAGGGCCCTGCCGAGCGGCGCGGTGACCTTCGACACCGACGCACGCCCGAAGAAGCTGAGCATCCCACCGACCCCCGTCTTTCGTCACATCGTTGCGTCCGGGACACGATCCTGCCATGCCTGCGAACGGCGACAACCATACAGTCGCGGGGACGGCGTTCGGTTCGGGCCGGTGTCAGTCGTTCCAGGCCGCAGCGAGCAACGCGCGGGTGTCGCGCAGCAGCTGCGGCATGACCTTGGCGCCGCCGAGAACGGTGATGAAGTTGGCGTCGCCACCCCACCGCGGCACCACGTGCAGGTGCAGGTGCTCGGCGAGTGAGCCCCCGGCGGCGGCCCCGAGGTTGAGCCCCACGTTGAAGCCGTGCGGCCGCGAGACGCTCTTGATGACCAGGATCGCCCGCTGCGCGAACGACATCAGCTCGGTGCTCTCCTCGGGGGTGAGGTCCTCGAGGTTGGCGACCCGCCGGTACGGCACGACCATCAGATGGCCGGGGTTGTAGGGATACAGGTTGAGCACCGCGTACACGTGCTCGCCGCGCGCGACGACGAGGCCCTCCTCGTCCCGCATCTTCGGGATGTCGGTGAAGGGCTCGTAGGGCGCCTCCTTGGACCGGGGCGCCTCCGCGATGTACGACATGCGGTGCGGGGACCACAGTCGCTGGAGGTGATCGGGTTCGCCGGCACCCCGATCGACGAGGGCGTCGTCGGAGCAGTCCCCGCTCATGCGGCGCCGCCGCGGTCGACGGGAGCGACGAGCTCCGCGGTGGGCGAGGCGTTCTCCCGCCGCTCGATCCACTCGGTCACCAGACGGACCGCGTCGGCCACGGGTACCCCGTTGACCTGCGTGCCGTCGCGGAACCGGAAGCTGACCGCGCCGGCGGCGACGTCACGCTCGCCCGCGAGCAGCATGAACGGCACCTTCTGCGTGGTGTGGTTGCGGATCTTCTTCTGCATCCGGTCGTCGCTGGTGTCGACTTCGGCCCGCACCCCGGCGGCCTTCAACTGCCGGGTGACGTCGAACAGGTGATCCTCGAAGGCCTCCGCGACGGGAATCCCGACGACCTGGACGGGGGCGAGCCACGCCGGGAAGGCACCCGCGTAGTGCTCGGTGAGCACGCCGAAGAAGCGCTCGATCGAACCGAACAGGGCCCGGTGGATCATCACCGGCCGGTGCTTGCTGCCGTCGGGGCCGGTGTACTCGAGCTCGAATCGCTCGGGCAGGTTGAAGTCGAGCTGGATCGTCGACATCTGCCAGCTGCGCCCGAGCGCGTCCTGAACCTGGACGGAGATCTTGGGGCCGTAGAAGGCGGCACCGCCCGGATCCGGCACGAGATCGAGCCCGGAGGCCTCGCCGACCTCGCGCAGGGTCTCGGTGGCCTCCTCCCACAGGGCGTCGTCGCCGACGAACTTCTTGGGGTTCTTCGTCGACAGCTCGAGGTAGTAGTCCTCGAGGCCGTAGTCCTTGAGCAGGTCGAGGACGAAGTTCAGGGTCGTGGTCAGCTCGTCGCGCATCTGCTCGCGGGTGCAGTAGATGTGCGCGTCGTCCTGCGTCATGCCACGCACCCGGGTCAGACCGTGGACGACGCCGGACTTCTCGTACCGGTACACCGAGCCGAATTCGAACAGCCGCAGCGGCAGCTCGCGGTAGGACCGGCCGCGGGACCGGAAGACGAGGTTGTGCATCGGGCAGTTCATCGGCTTGAGGTAGTAGTCCTGGCCCGGCTTGCGCACGGTGCCGTCCTCGGCCAGTTCCTCGTCGATGTGCATCGCGGGGAACATGCCGTCGCGGTACCAGTCGAGATGGCCGGACACCTCGTAGAGGTGACCCTTCGTGATGTGCGGGGAGTACACGAACTCGTAGCCGGCCTCGACATGCCGCTTGCGGGAGTAGTTCTCCATCTCCTGGCGGATGATGCCGCCCTTGGGGTGGAACACCGGGAGGCCGGAGCCGAGCTCGTCGGGGAAGCTGAACAGGTCGAGCTCGTTGCCGAGCTTGCGGTGATCACGGCGCTCGGCCTCGGCGAGCAGCTCGAGGTAGCGCTCCTGCGCCTCCGCGGACTCCCACGCGGTGCCGTAGATGCGCTGGAGACCGGCATTGTCCTGGTCGCCGCGCCAATAGGCGGCGGAGCTGCGGGTGAGCTTGAACGCCGGGATGTACTTGGTGGTGGGGATGTGCGGACCGCGGCACAGATCGGCCCAGATCTTCTCGCCGGTGCGCGGATTGAGGTTGTCGTAGATCGTCAGTTCCTTGCCGCCGACCTCCATGATCTCGGGGTCCTCGTCCAGGGAGCTGTTTCCGGCCGACTTCTCGCTGATCAGCTCGAGCTTGAACGGCTCGTTCTTCAGTTCCTCGCGTGCGTCGTCCAGGCTCTCGACGACGCGGCGGGAGAACCGCTGCGCCCCCTTGACGATCTGCTTCATGCGCTTCTCGAGCTTCGTCAGGTCCTCGGGAGTGAAGGGGCGGTCGACCTGGAAGTCGTAGTAGAAGCCGTCCTTGATCGGGGGACCGATGCCGAGCTTGGCCTCGGGGAACTCCTGCTGCACCGCCTGGGCGAGGACGTGTGCCGCGGAGTGCCGGATGACGGAGCGGCCGTCCTCGGTGGCGGCGGCGACCGGCTCGACCTGGGTGTCCTGTTCCGGCGTCCACGACAGGTCCCGCAGCCGCCCCTCCTCGTCGCGGACCACGACGACCGCGTCGGGCCCGCTGTTGGGCAGGCCCGCCTCCCGGAGGGCGGCACCGGCAGTGGTCCCCGCGGGCACCCGGACGAGCACGGTGGGGTCTACGGATGCGGGCGTCGTCACTGTGGTGGGCTCCTCGGGCTCGTGCCGGTGATGGGTGCCGCCGACGCCGCGGGGTATGCCACGCGTCCGGCAACCAGACCATGCTATCGACACCACCCGGAACGGCAGTTCACCCGGGCACTGCCGGGCGTCGGGCGGGCTAGAGCCGACGCAGGCCGCCGAGGACCCGAGACAGCAACTGGGCGTCGGGTCCGAGTCCGTCGGCGGTGCGGTGGACGGTGAGTTCTCCCGTGGCGGCGAGATCTCCCACCAGGACACGTGCGACGCCCAGAGGCAGTCGGGCCAGGGCCGCGATCTCCATGATGGACCGCGGTTCGGCGCACAGCGCCAGGATGGTGCGGTGCTCCTCGAGACCCGCAGTTCCCTCGGCGTCGCTCACGGCGGAGACGAGGACCTCGAGCGGGAGATCCACCTCGGAGCGGGTCCGGCCCTGGCTGCGCACGAAGGGACGGACGAAGGAGGGCTGCTGCCCGATCGGTTCTTCCTCCCTCGTGGCCGCCGTGTGCCTCGGGACCGCGGGCATCGGCTGCGACGCGGGGACGGCGACGGCCGCGGAGGTCCCCGTGGTCGGGGCGTCCACCGCGGGCGTGGCCGCTCCGCGGTCGGCGGCGCCGGGTGCCGGGTGATCCTTGCGCCGGCGGCCGGCCGATCCGAATCGTGCTCCTGTGGCCCCGACCAGGGGCCAGTTGTTGTCGGCGACGCTCATCAGTCGCATCCTCCTCACACCGACCGCAATCCTGCCATCAGCGCAGCGCGGTTCGGTGAACGCGCAGGTCACCGCCGCTCCGTCGCCGACACGTTCCGGCCGGACGCGAACCGCGCCGGCCCGGAAACGACGAAGGGCACCCCGTGGGGTGCCCTTCGTCGGTGCTGTGGTCCCGGCTGGGATCGAACCAGCGACCTCCCCGGTGTGAACGGGACGCTCTTCCACTGAGCCACGGGACCGGGCCGCTTCGCAGCGGCTCGAACGAGAAGGAACATTAACACGCCCATCGGATGAACACGAATCGCCTGGTCGCCTGTGTTTTCGATACCGCGTCGGGATGCCGCGCCCCGAGGGGGCGCGAGTTCCGTGCCCCTCACCGAACGGATCGCCCAGCCGGCGCTCGCTGGCCCGACCCGCCGCCGGAACGGGCCGGGCAGGATCCACCAGGACGGCTCGTCCATGCCCTCACCTGCAGATTTGTGTGTTCTGACGATGGTCGGCTAATGTTCTCAACCGCACCACGGAGAGCACGGCGCCGGGCGGTGCGATGCGGATGTAGCGCAGCTGGTAGCGCATCACCTTGCCAAGGTGAGGGTCGCGGGTTCGAATCCCGTCATCCGCTCGAGAGGTTGGACTCGACCTTTTACGGTGGAGTGGCCGAGTGGTGAGGCAACGGCCTGCAAAGCCGTGCACACGGGTTCGATTCCCGTCTCCACCTCGCGCGATTAGCTCAGCGGGAGAGCGCTTCCCTGACACGGAAGAGGTCACTGGTTCAATCCCAGTATCGCGCACCATGATCGACCAGGTTTCACCCTGCACTTCTCGACCCGGGTCACCGGGTCGGGGAGTGCGCATGCGGATGTAGCGCAGCTGGTAGCGCATCACCTTGCCAAGGTGAGGGTCGCGGGTTCGAATCCCGTCATCCGCTCCACCCCCCGGCGCGATTAGCTCAGCGGGAGAGCGCTTCCCTGACACGGAAGAGGTCACTGGTTCGATCCCAGTATCGCGCACCACGATCCACCCTTTCCACGCTGCACTCCGTCGCCCGGTCCCTCGGGCCGGGGAGTGCGCATGCGGATGTAGCGCAGCTGGTAGCGCATCACCTTGCCAAGGTGAGGGTCGCGGGTTCGAATCCCGTCATCCGCTCCACCCCCCGGTGTGCCACCCGGACGAGGTCGCCGGTCCCGGTCGCCCACACCACTCGACAGCGAAGGCCCTCCCGGTCGGGAGGGCCTTCGTCGTGTCACCGCTCCCTCAGCGGGAAGCGTGCAGCCGGTTGGCTCCCGCGATCATCGCGCGCAGTGCCGATTCGGTTCCGGTCGCCGCGGCACCCATGCTCCAGAGCCGGCGCCCGTCCGCCTCGCACAGCAGGAATGTCGTGTGGGTGTCGCCGAGGTCGAACTGGTGGAACGAGAGAATCTCGAGCGGCATCCCGAGGGTGTGCATCATGACGGTCATGGCGGACACCGGACCGGTGGCCGTCGCCGCCGCCGTGTGGATGGTCTCTCCCACGCCGAAAGTGGCCTCGAAGTTCCGCCGACCGGCGCACGGAGCCCCGGCCGACCAGCCACCGAGACGGACCGGCCCGTGCGGTGCATAGGTCGCGGTGAACTCGGTCCAGCTCGTGCCGAGCGCCTCGGCACGCAACTCGCGCGGCAGGGATCGTCCGTAGCGGGCGGCGAACGGATCGATCGGCGCCGAGTATGCGGTCTCCGCGTCGCCGGCGGCGTAGGAGGTGCGGGGAGCGGTGGAGGTGAAGGCGTTCATCGTAGGAGGTCTTCCGCGTGAAGGGAGGACCGACAGGTAGCTCGACGACCCGCAGCGAGGGGTCGGTCCGAATCAGACCCCGCTACGGCGGTGAACTACGAGTACGCGCTTCATGAGAGCCCACAGTAGAGCGTTGCCCGGCGGAAGGCAACCACCCGGACGGCCGGCCCGTGACCCAACCGTGACCACCCCGGTTGGAACCTGAGGGATTCCTCATGTATTGTCGGAGATGCCATCCCCCCGATGGTAATGAACCCCAGCCATGACCCCCCATCCAAGGCTGGGGTTCAGCCATTTCCGGACGTCGAACGGATACCTGCCCCGACCGTCGGCGCGGTGCCCCGCCGAGTGATCTACTGGTTCCCATGTCCACTCCGTCACTCGAGGAATCGACCGCGAACGTCTCCGTCGAGCAGGCCGGCATCTGGGATGCCGAGACCATCGCCGATGTCGCAGCCACCACGTTCCCCCTGGCCTGCCCGGCCGACGCCTCCCAGGAGGACATCGCCGCGTTCATCGACGACACCCTCTCGGCGGAACGGTTCAGCGAGTACCTCACCGACCCGACCCGCATCGTGCTCAAGGCGACCGTCGGCGGCGAGATCGTGGGCTACCTCATGGCCGTCGATGCCGAACCGACGGACCCGGAAGTCCGTGAAGCCGTGACCGCGCTGCCCACCACCGAGATCAGCAAGCTCTACGTGCTGCCGGGCAAGCACGGCACCGGAGTGGCGGCGGCCCTGATGGCTGCCGTCGTCGAGCATGCCCGGGCAGCCGGCTGCCGGGGGCTGTGGCTGGGGGTCAACCAGCAGAACTCTCGGGCCCGGCGGTTCTACGCCAAGAACGAGTTCGAGGTCGTGGGAACGCGCACGTTCCAGGTCGGCTCGCAGACCCATCACGACTACGTCATGCAACGCACCCTGTGACGCGCGGACCCCGCCTGCGGCGGGGGCAGCCGGGAACCCGACTCAGCTGGCGGCGGTCTCGAACCGCGACAGCGCCAACAGGCGCGAGGTCGCACGCAGGTACTTCTTGCGGTAGCCGCCGGCGAGCATCTCGTCGGTGAAGATCTCGTCCAGCTTCGCGCCGGCGACGGTCACCGGAATGCTCGCGTCGTAGAGCCGGTCGGCGAGCACCACCAGACGCAGCGCCACGGACTGGTCGTGGGCGGCATGAACCCCGTTGAGGAAGACGGCCGCGACGCCCTCGACGAGCTTGCCGTACCGGGACGGATGCAGCGTGCTCAGGTGCGCGCACAGCTCGTCGAAGTCGTCGAGGGTGGCGCCGGGGACCGCATCGGCGCGATCGAGCAGCTCCTCGGAGCTGATCGGGTCCGGGGCCGGCGGCAGGTCGCGATGGCGGTAGTCGGGGCCGTCCACGCGGATGGTCTCGAAGATCGAGGCGAGCTTCTTGATCTCGCGCAGGAAGTCCTGCGCCGCGAATCGCCCCTCTCCCAGCTGCCCGGGCAGGGTGTTGGACGTGGCGACGATGGACACGCCCCGCGCCGAGAGTTCGGTCAGCAGGCGGGAGACCAGCATCGTGTCGCCCGGGTCGTCGAGCTCGAACTCGTCGATGCACAGCACGCTGTGGCCGGACAGCTCCTCGACGGCCTTGTTGAAGCCGAGAGCGCCGACGACGTGGGTCAGCTCCACGAAGGTGCCGAACGCCTTCGGCGACGGCGCCGCGTGGAAGATCGAGGCCAGCAGGTGGGTCTTGCCGACGCCGAAGCCGCCGTCGAGGTAGAGACCGGCGCCGGTGGACGGCGCCTTCCGTCCGAACAGGCCGCGCCGGCCGCCACCCCGGATCTTCGCGATCTTGTGGGCGAACTCCTCCGCCGTCGCGACAGCGGTCGCCTGGCTCGGCTCGTTCGGATCGGGGATGTAGGACGCGAAGCTCACGTCGTCGAACATCGCGGGCGGAACCATCTGGGCCACCAGTTGGTCGGACGGCACCACGGGATTGCGATCGACGAGACGTTCGTGCATTTCTCCAGGGTAGGGCCGTCGCTCGAGGCGACCGGTACACCCGGGGCAGATTGCGACCTACTTCACACCACGTACACCTGATCGTCACATCCGGCGGATCGGACGATCCGGTCACGTGCGCGGGCCCGCGCACCGACCTGGCAGGCTGTGCGCATGCGCAGAACCCGTGTGCTCACCGTGGGCATCGTCGTGCTCGGAACGATGACCGCCGCGTGCGGGGCGGGCCCTTCGGTACGCCCCGACGTCGCGGTGGTGCAGGAGGCGGACGGCCGGGCCACTCCCACCGGCGAGGATCCGGCCCTCGCCCCGGAGCTACCGGTGCCGGCCCGGGACCTGGACTGGCGCGACTGCACCGCCGACACCCTCGCCGCCCAGCAGCTGCCGCCGGGACCCACCGGTCTCGTCCTCGAATGCGCCCAGCTTCCCGCTGCGATCGACGCCACAGGCACCGTGCCGGGTTCGTTTCCGCTCGACGTGCTGCGCGCCCGGCTGGCACAGACTCCCACCGATGCGGCCCCGCTCGTCATGACGACGGGCGCGGACATGCCCTCCTCGGGGGCGCTGGCCGCACTGTCGACCGGCTCGCTCGCCGAACTCGTGGCCTCCCGGCCGATCGTCGCGGTGGATCGGCGCGGCCTCGGCGCCTCCCAGCCGATCGAGTGCATCTTCGGAGCGGACCGGCGCGCCCTGGCCGACCACGGACAGTTCGGCCGCACCGGCGACGGTCCGGAGCGGGTCGCCGAACTCGGGCGGCAGGCCACCATCGCATGCACCGACTACCTGCAGCCGCAGGAACTGCTGTTCGACGCCGCCCACGCCGCCGACGATCTCGAGCAGCTGCGAACCACGTGGGGCGTCGATCGGATCGGCGTGCTCGGCATCGGCAACGGCGCCACGGTCGCCCTCGCCTACGCGTCGAAGTACCCGACCACCCTCGGCCGCCTCGTCCTCGACTCCCCCGCCGCCGCGACGGCCGACGCCGAACTGCTGGCCGAGAGCCGGGTGCGCGGCGCGGAGTCGGCGGTCGACGCGTTCGCCCGCCAGTGCGTCGCGCTGGCGTGCTCGCTGGGGCCGGACCCGCGGGCCGCGCTCGAGGACCTGCACGCCCGCGCCGCGACCGGCGCTCTTGCACCGCTCTCGTCGAACGCCCTGCTCACCGCGGTGACGTGGTTTCTGGGAACCCCCCGCAGCGACGCGCAGGCCCGGGTCCGCGAGCTGTCCGACGCTCTGTCCGCCGCCGGTGCGGGAGACGTGACGCCGATGCTCGAACTCGTCGGCGCCGCCGAGGCCGTGCTGTCGTCCGACGGGCAGTTCGTCTCCCGCTGCAGCGACGGTCAGCGATGGCCCACGACGGCCCGGGCCACCGAGCTGCAGCGAACGTGGTCGGCGAACTACCCCCTGTTCGGCGGCGACAGCGCGGTCGGTCTCACCGCGTGCAGCGCCTGGCCGAGCATGCCGACACCGCCGCTGCCGCCGGAGGTGCGCGTACCCGTGCTGGTGACGACGGGTGCCGCCGATCCGCTCGTCGGCAGCGCGGGCCTCGAGTCGGTCACCGGCGCCCTCACCGCCGTCTCGGCCCGGTGGGCGGCGCTGTCCTGGCAGGGTGCCGGATACTCCGCGGTCCTGCACTCCGGCTGCGTCCAGGCACGCCTGGCGGCCTACCTCGACACCGGTGCCCTGCCGCCGAACGGCAGCCTGTGCCCGGCGTGAATCAGCGTGCGCCGCGTCCCGGGCCCGGCGCCGTCGGGTGGGGACGGTGGGCGGCCGCTCCCGGCTCTCGGTGTACCGTGCCGTAGTGTTCCTCAGCCGCCTCGAGCCCCGCACCGCCCGCACCACCGCGGAGGTGGTCAAGTGCGTGGTGTGGCCGTTGGCCGTGCTCACGGTGCTGCACCGTGTGGTGGTCAAAGCCGTCAACGGATTCCGCACCGACGACTTCACTCCCGTCTACAACGCGGCCCTGGCGTTTCTCAACCGCCGGCCGGTGTACACGGCGAACTTCGAGTGGGTGGACCCGCACTATCTGTACCCCCCGTCCGGGACGTTGCTGATCTCCCCGATCGCGGTGATCGACCCCGAACGCTCCCGGTGGCTGTTCATCATCGCCAACGCGATCGCGATCATCGTGGCGCTGTACCTGCTGCTGCGAATGTTCGGCTACGGTCTCGACTCGGTGCTCGCCCCGATCCTCCTGTTGGCGGCGTTCAGTTCCGAGACGGTGACGAACACCCTGGTCTTCACCAACATCAACGGCCTCGTCCTGCTCGGCGAGGTCGCCTTCCTGACGCTGTTGCTGAGCCGGCGCGATCTGTGGGCGGGCGTCGCGATCGGGTTGACGTTCGCGGTCAAACCGATCCTCGCGCCCCTGCTGCTGATTCCGTTCGTGCGCCGGCAGTGGAAGGTGTTCGCCACTGCCGCGGCGGTGCCGCTCGGCCTGACGCTCGTCGCGTGGCCGCTCTCGGTGGACGCCTGGGCGTTCGTCGAGCGCACCACGCCGTACCTGTTCGAGGCACGCGACTACTTCAACAGCGCCATCGTCGGCAACGGCATGTACTACGGCCTGCCGGCGTGGCTGATCCTCGGGCTGCGCGTCGTCCTGGGCCTCATGGTCGTCGTCTCGCTGTGGCTGCTGTACCGGTACTGCCGCCACGACGAGCTCTTCTTCGTCGGCACGAGCACGGGGGTGTTGCTCACCGCGTCGTTCCTGCTCGGTTCGCTCGGCCAGATGTACTACTCGATGATGCTGTTCCCGTTGCTGATGACGGTCGTGTTGCCCAATTCGGTGATGCGGAACTGGCCGGCCTGGCTGGCGGTCTACGGCTTCATGAGCTACGACAGCTGGCTGTCGGGGCGGTGGCCGGAGGCCGGGCGCGCCGCCGAGTACATGAAGACGACGTTCGGGTGGTCGCTGCTGCTCATCGTGATCTTCGCCGTGCTGCTCGACCGCTATCTGGCCGCCCGGCGGGAGGGCCGGCTGGCGGACGGCATCGAACCGTCGTTCCTGTTGCCGGCACACGAGCCCGCACCGCAGGGCGAGCTCGTGGCGACGAACCGCGGTGACGGCTAGCGTGGAGTTCATGGCTGACGCTGTCCCGACCGAACCCGCGCCGAAGGTATCCCGCAGCGACGACGAATGGCGCGCCCGCCTCACCCCCGCGGAGTACGCGGTGCTGCGGCAGGCCGGCACCGAGCGGCCCTTCGTCGGCGAATACACCGACACGGAGACCGAGGGTGTGTACGAGTGCCGCGCCTGCGGAGCCGAACTGTTCCGCAGCACCGAGAAGTTCCATTCGCACTGCGGGTGGCCCTCGTTCTTCGACCCGGCGTCGAGTGACGCGGTGATCCTGCGCTCCGACACGTCCCTCGGCATGCGCCGGGTGGAGGTACTGTGCGCGTCCTGCCACAGCCATCTCGGGCACGTGTTCGAGGGCGAGGGGTACCCGACTCCGACGGATCAGCGGTACTGCATCAACTCGATCTCCCTGCGCCTGGTTCCGAGGGACTGAGGCCCGCCGCGAACAACGCGCGCCACAGTCCGCGGCGACGCTCGGCGGTGGGCAGCGGCTCGACGAGGGCGAAGGAGCAGCCGATGCGGCGGGCCGCACCGTCGGCTTCCTCACTGTCGCCCACCATCAGGGTGCGCTCCGGGGACACCCCGAGCGCCGCGGTCGCGTGCCGGAAGATCTCCGGCTCCGGTTTGACCGCGCCGACTTCGAAGGAAAGCACGAACTCCGACACCAGATCGTCGATACCGAGCGCCGCGAACGCCGGCCGGATGTCGAAGGCGATGTTGCTCAGCACGGCCACCGCGAGGCCCTCGCCGGCGAGCGCCTCGATCACCGGCACCGTGTCCGGGTAGACCGTCCAGCAGCGCGGATCGGTCAGCTTGGTGTACAGGCCGAGGGCCTGCCCCTCGTCGGCGACTCCGGAACGGCGCAGCACCGTCAGGTATGCGTCCCGGTGCCAGCGGGGGTCGCGGTCGCGGTTGATCCAGGCGTGATGCTCGGCGGCGTCCATCTCGACGGGCTGACCGGTGGGGGCGGTCATCCGGCGCATCAGCTCGGCCTGCCGGTGCACGTCGAAGGGCTCGCCCCGCTCGTCGGTGAGGTCGGCCAGCCAGGATTCGTCCTCCTCGAGCCGGAACAACGTGCCGGAGAAGTCGAACAGCACGGCGTCGAACGGTTGAACGTTCATGATGCGAAGGCTAACGGCTGCACCGTCGGGGTGCGGATCGAGCGCGGAGCGACGACGATCGAATCCATGTCGACGACCCGTGCGTCCAAGTCCAAGGTTTCGATCGTCGGCGCCGGCAGCGTCGGCACCGCCGTCGCCTACGCATGCCTGATCCGGGGCTCGGCGGATTCGCTGGCCCTGTTCGATCCGAACACCGACAAGGTGCGGGCCGAGGTGCTCGACCTGAACCACGGCACCCAGTTCGCCCCCGCGTGCCGCATCGACGGCGCCGACGACCTCGCCGTCACCGCCGGCTCCGATCTGATCGTCGTGACGGCGGGCGCCAAGCAGAAGCCGGGCCAGTCACGGCTCGAGCTGGCGGCAGCGAACGTGCGCATCGTCCGGGAACTCACACCGGCGCTGCTCGCGCTCTCCCCCGAGGCGGTGGTGCTGTTCGTCAGCAACCCGGTCGACGTGGTGACGTATGCGGCGATCCGCGCAACGGACGCCCCCGACGGGCAGATCCTCGGGTCCGGCACGGTCCTCGACTCGGGACGGTTGCGCTTCCTCGTCGCGCAGCACGTCGGCGTCGCGGTGGAGAACGTGCACGCCCTCATCGTCGGCGAGCACGGCGATTCGGAGATCACCCTGTGGTCGAGCGCGACGGTGGGTGGGGTTCCGGCCACCGAGTACCGCGACGAGCACGGAGCGGCGGTGTTCGACGCCGCGGTCCGCGAGCAGATCTCCACCCGGGTGATGCGCAGCGCGTACGAGATCATCCAGGGCAAAGGCGCCACCAACCTGGCCATCGGCCTGTCCACCGCCCGCATCGTGGAGGCGGTGCTGCGGGATCAGCACCGGGTGCTGCCGGTCTCGACGCTGCAGCGCGGCGTGCACGGGATCGAAGGGGTGTGCCTGTCGCTGCCGACGATCGTCGACGGCCGCGGCGCCGGCCGGGTACTCGAGATCCCCCTCTCGCCCGACGAGGCCGCCGGGTTGCGGGCGTCGGCGCAGACGTTGCGGGAGGTGCAGCGCTCGCTGGGGTTGTGACCGCCGGGCCCGGCTCCGACCGACGCATCGTCCATCTCCCGGGTAGCGACGGATACCGTCGCTCGGCCCGCAGGTACCCGGGTGGCTCGGGCAGGTACCCCGCCTCAGCGGGTGCGGATCACCGGCGGGTCGTAGGCGCGGATCGGCGGCAGGTCCCCGTCGAAGCGTTCGATCTGCACGAGCGCGTGCTGGCCCGTGCAGCCGCGGGCCAGACTCGAGGTGCCCACGTCGGCGGTGAGCACGTTGGGATTTCCGTGCACACACATCGAGCCGGGATCGGCCGGATCGAGCGGGTCGTACCAGGCGCCGGTGGCCAGCTGCACCACCCCGGGCATCAGGCCGTCGTCGAGGACGGCGCCGGCCAGGCATGCGCCGCGGTCGTTGAACACCCGCACGACGTCGCCGCCCGCCACACCGCGGGCGGCCGCATCGGCCGGATGCATGCGGATCGGTTCGCGCCCGCGGATCTTCGAGGCCTGACTGACGCCGCCGTGGTCGAGCTGGCTGTGCAGGCGGGTCTTGGGCTGGTTCGCGATCAGGTGCAGCGGGTAGTGCTGCGCGCGGGGGCCGCCGAGCCACTCCTCCGGCTCGAACCACGCAGGGTGCCCGGCGCAGTCGTCGTAGCCGAAGCCGTCGATGTCGGCGGAGAAGATCTCGATGCGCCCACTCGGGGTACGCAGGGGGTTGCGCTGGGGGTCGGCGCGGAACTCCTCGAACAGTGTCAGCTCGTCCTCGGTGCGCATCCGCACGTGTCCGCGCACCCAGAACTCGTCGAACTCCGGAGGGGATTCGACGCGGGCGTCGTCGGCGAGGACGAATCCGCGCCACTGCTCGTACAGGTGCTCGAGCCACTGCCGCGCCGTGCGGCCCTCGGTGAACCGGTCCCCGAAGCCGAGACGGTGCGCGAGCGCCGAGAACGTGTCGTAGTCGTCGCGGGCGGCGGCGAATCGCGGGGCGGCGGCGTGCATCGCGACCAGCAGCGGGTCGTTGCGGGTGCAGCTGAGATCCTCGCGTTCGAGGGATGTGGTGGACGGCACGACGATGTCGGCGTGCTTGGCCGTCGGCGTCCAGTACGGGTCGTGCACGACGATCGTGTCCGGGCGGGCCAGGGCGCGGCGCAGCCGACCCAGGTCCTGATGGTGGTGGAACGGGTTGCCGCCGGCCCAGTACACGAGCCGGATGTCGGGGTACGTCAGGCGCCGGCCGTCGAAGTCGTACTCCTGGCCCGGCCGCAGCAGCAGGTCGGAGATCGCGGCCACGGGAATCAGGTCACCGACCGGATTGTCGCCCTGGAACAGGGTCGGGAGCGGGTACGGGACGGGCGCGATGCCGGGTTCGTTCATCGAGCCGTAGCCGTGACCGAACCCGCCGCCGGGCAGCCCGATCTGGCCGAGCATCGCGGCGAGGGTCACCCCCGCCCACGGGGCCTGCTCGCCGTACCGGACCCGCTGCAGCGACCAGGTGACGGTGATCAGGGTGCGGCCGGCGGCCATGCGCCGGGCCAGCGCGGCGAGGGTCTCGGCGGACAGCCCGGACAGGGCGGCCGCCCACTGCGGTGTCTTGGCGACGCCGTCGGTGCGGCCGAGCAGATAGTCCTCGAACTTGTCGTAGCCGACGCAGTAGCGGTCGAGGAAGTCGCGGTCGGCGAGGCCCTCGGTGGCGAGCACGTAGGCGAGGGCGAGCATGATCGCGACGTCCGTCCCGGGTCGCGGCGCGAGGCGTTCGGCGGCGCCGTGCAGATCGTCGTGCAGGGGGCTGACGGACACGACCGTCCCGCCGCGGGCGCGCAGAGCGTCGAGCGCCCCCCGCGTGGGATGGTTGCTGGTGCCGCCGTCGTTGACGGCCGTGTTCTTGAGCGGCACCCCGCCGAAACACACCATCAGGTCGGTGTCGCGGGCGATGACGTCCCAGTTCGTCGCACGGGCGAACAGCTTCCAGTGCGTGCCGACCACGCGCGGCATGATCACGCCGGTCGCACCGAGCGAATAGCTGTGCACCGAGCGGGTGTAGCCGCCGAGCATCTTCAGGAAGCGATGCACCTGACTCTGCGCGTGGTGGAACCGGCCCGGCGACGACCACCCGTACGAACCGCCGAAGATCGCCCGGTTGCCGTGCGCGTCGATCACGCGCTGCAGCTCGCCGGCCAGCAGTTCGGTCAGCTCGTCCCAGGACACCGCGACGAATTCGTCGTCGCCGCGGCGATCGCTCGGCCCCGGTCCGTGCTCGAGCCAGCCCCGGCGCACCGCCGGTCCCGCGACCCGCGAGCGGTGCCGCACCGAGCCGACGGCATTGTCGAGAAACGGTGACGGATCGGCGTCGCCGCGGAAGGGATGCACGGCGCTGACATCGCCCTCGTGCGTCTCGACCTCGAACATCCCCCAGTGCGCCATGTGCTGGTACCGCACGGGCCGAGAACTCATGGTGCACAGTCTGCCAGGGGGTGCACCGCGTCCTTCCGGCGAGCCGACGGCGCCCCCGGAGTCCGCGCAAGGGCGGCGTCTCCGGGGGGTGACGGCGGGCGTCAGGGCAGCGCGGTGATCAGCGTCTCGAGGTCGACGCGCGGTCCGGTGAAGAACGGGGTCTCCTCCCGGACGTGCATGCGGGCCTCGGTGGCACGCAGGTCGCGCATGAGGTCGACGATGCGATCGAGTTCGGGGGCTTCGAATGCGAGGATCCACTCGTAGTCGCCGAGGGCGAACGCGGGCACGGTGTTGGCCCGCACGTCCGGGTAGCCGCGCGCGGCCTTGCCGTGGTCGGCGAGCATCTGGCGGCGTTCGGCGTCGGGGAGCAGGTACCACTCGTACGACCGCACGAACGGGTAGACGCAGACGTAGTTGCCGGGTTCCTCACCGGCGATGAAGGCGGGCAGGTGGCTCTTGTTGAACTCGGCCGGCCGGTGCAGGCACACGTTCGACCACACCGGGGTGGTGGTGCGGCCGAGGACGGTGGTCCGGCGGAAATCGGCGTAGAGCTTCTGCAGATCTTCGAGTCGCTCGGCGTGCGTCCAGATCATGAAGTCGGCGTCGGCGCGCACCCCGGCGACGTCGTAGATGCCGCGCACGACCAGATCGGTGCCGTCGTAGGCCGCGAAGAACTTCTGGGCGTCCTCGATCGCCGCGGAGCGGTCGTCGCCGAGGGCACCGGGCTGGACCCGGAACACCGAGAACATCGCGTAGCGCAGGGTGGAATTGAGCTTGTCGTAGTCGAGACGTGCCATACCGCTCATCCTGCCACTCGGGTTGCCAGGCGCGTCGCGGCCGTCGTGCCTGATGCGACACATGCCGGCACACCCACGCCGTGGAGCATCGCGCCGGCGACCTCGAGGCCGTCGACGGCGGCGACCGCGTCCTCGAGCGCCGCGACGATGTCGAGGTGCCCGGCCCGGTACTGCGGCAGGCCCCCGTGCCAGCGCTGGACGAACGCGGCCACGGGCTCGTCGGTGACACCGGTGACGGTGGCGAGGTCGATGCGCGCGCGGGCGATCAGCTCGTCGTCGAGTGCGTCGACGATCGCGGCCTCGCCGTAGCGGCCGAACGATGCGCGGGCCAGCGCGACGTCGCGCCCGGCCAGGTGGGGCCACTTGCGGCTCGACAGGGTGAACGCCTTGGCGGACAGATCCTCGCCGGTGGCCACGAGGATCCCCGAGTTCTGCGGCAGTGCGGCACCGTCCGGCAGTGCCAGCGCGACCACCGCCGACGATGCGAGCGGGATCCGGGCCGCCTGGGCGGCTGCCGCCGGGACGGCGTCGGCGAGCAGTTCGGCGGCGCGGTCGGCGGGCACCGCGAGGACGACGCCGTCCACGGGCCCGATCGGGTCGAGGTCCCAGCGGCCGCCGCTGCGGCGCAGTCCGCTCGCGGTGACGTGCCGGATCTCGGCGTCGGCCGCCTTCTCGAGCGCGTCGAGCAACGTGCCGTAGCCGTCGCGCAGGGTGCCGAACACGGGTGTGTCCGAGGGCTCGGGCAGGGCTCGGACGACCGCCTCGCTCAGGCTCGGGGCCCCCGCGTCGAGGGCTGCGGCCAGAGCCGGCAGGGTGGCCCGCACGCCTGCGGTGTCCGAGAGCCCGGAGTAGACGCCGCCGAGGAGGGGGTCGACGGAGCGGCGCACCACCTGCTCGCCGAACCGGGCGGTCACCAGGTCGGCCACCGAGACGTCGCGGGTGCGGTCCCAGTGCAGCGGAACGGTGGGCTCGGCGGCGATTCGCGCAAGGGTCTCGGTGTCGACGAGACCGGTGAGCGCCCCGGCGTCGGCGGGGATCCCCATCAGGGTGCCGCCGGGCAGCGGGTGCAGCGCGGCGCCGGCGTAGATCAGCGGCCGGGCCCCGGACGGGTGGACGATCCGGTCGCTCAGGCCCAGCTCCGCGAGCAGCGCCGGGACCTCGGGGCGGCGACCGATGAACGCTTCCGCTCCCACGTCGACCGGATCGCCGGCGAGCGGCACCGTGTGCAGCTTTCCGCCGAGCCGATCGGCGCCCTCGAGCAGGACGATCCGGGCGTGCGCGCCGAGCAGGCGACGGAGCCGGTACGCCGCGACGAGCCCGGTGATGCCGCCCCCGACGACGGCGACGCTCGGCGTACCGCTCACAACGAGTGCACCAGGTCGACGACCGCGGTGAGGACGTCCGGGTCGGTGTCCGGGAGGACACCGTGCCCGAGGTTGAAGATGTGCCCGGTGGCTCCCGCGGCGCGGGCGCGGTCCCCCTCGGCGACGATGCGCCGCACCTCTGCCTGGACGACGTCGGGTCCGGCGAACAGGATCGCGGGATCGAGGTTGCCCTGCAAGGCCTTTCCGGCCCCCACCCGGGTGGCGGCGACGTCCAGCGGCACCCGCCAGTCCACGCCGACCACGTCGGCGCCGGCCTCACCCATCGCGCCGAGCAGCTCGCCGGTGCCGACGCCGAAGTGGATGCGCGGCACGCCGGCGGATTCGACCTCGGCGAACACCCGTTCCGAGTGGGGCAGCACGAACTCGCGGTAGTCGGCCAGCGACAGCGCGCCCGCCCACGAGTCGAACAGCTGGACCGCGTCGACGCCGGCGTGCAGCTGGGCCTGCAGGAACGCGATCGTGATGTCGGCGAGCCGCCCCAGGAGGGCGTGCCACGTGCGCGGCTCGGCGTGCATGAGGGCCTTGGTGCGCTCGTGGTTGCGGCTGGGACCGCCCTCGACGAGGTAGGAGGCGAGGGTGAACGGCGCCCCGGCGAAACCGATGAGCGGGACGTCGCCGAGCTCGCGGGTGAGCAGCCCGACCGCCCGTGCGACGGCACCGACCTCGTCGTGCTCGAGGATCGGCAGCTTCGCCACGTCCGCCGCGGTGCGCACGGGGTCGGCGATCACCGGTCCGGTCCCGGCCACGATGTCGAGGTCGATCCCCGCGGCCTTGAGCGGAACTACGATGTCCGAGAACAGGATCGCAGCATCGACGCGATGACGGCGCACCGGCTGCAGGGTGATCTCGCACACCAGCTCGGGATCGAAGCAGGACTCGAGCATGCCGATGTTCGCCCGGATCTCCCGGTACTCGGGAAGCGAGCGACCGGCCTGTCGCATGAACCACACGGGCCGGTGTGCCGGCTCGAGTCCCCGCGCGGCGGCGAGCAGGGGCGCCTGCGGGAGCTGGCGCCGCGTCGGGTACTCCACACGCGGGGTGGAGCCGACGTTCGTGTTCTCCAGGCCGGTCATCGATCCTCGTTCGTCCAGGGGCACGGGTCGCCGCCCATGCTGCCACGTCCGGCCACCCCTCCGGAATCGGCGCGCCTCCCGCGTGGCCCCGGTCACCCGGTCTAACGTCCGCAGTCGTGACCACCTCGCCCGCCGAGCCGGCTCAGTTCCGCGCGGCCATCGACTCGATGAACGCGGCCACCGTGCGGCCGGAAATCGAGGTGGGTCCGATCCGGCCGCCGCAGCGGCTGGCTCCGTACAGCTACGCGCTGGGCGCGGAGGTGCTTCATCCGGACACCGATCTGGTGCCCGAGCAGTCGGAGGGCGACGCGTTCGGCAGGCTGATCCTGCTGCACGATCCGGACGGCGACGAGGCCTGGAACGGCACCATGCGGCTCGTCGCCTACATCCAGGCGGACGTGGACGCCTCGCTGGCTGCCGATCCCCTGCTTCCGGAGGTGGCCTGGAGCTGGCTGGTCGATGCCCTCGACGCGCACGGCGAGCCGCTGACGGCGCTCGGCGGCACCGTGACGTCGACGAGTTCGGTGCGCTTCGGTGACATCGCCGGCCCGACCCGAGCGCATCAGCTCGAGCTGCGGGCCTCGTGGACCGCGCAGTCCGGTGAACTCGGCCCGCACGTGGAGGCGTTCTGCGAGGTGCTCGCGTACGCGGCGGGCCTGCCCCCGGCGGGCGTGACGCAGCTTCAGCCCTGAATCGTCGGCACGGAATCGTCGCCGCCGGCGCCCGGGTTCCCGACGGGCCGGAACGGGTGTACGGGGCACGTCGCGGTCCTATGATCGAGGCATGCGGCGGCTCAGCGGGCTCGACGCCGCGCTTCTCTACACCGACACACCCGGGCAGCCGGTACAGATCGGTGGCCTCGCCCTGCTCGACGTCTCCACCGTGCCGGGGGGCTACTCCTTCGAACGGCTGGGATCCGACCTGGCGGCGCGGGTCGCGGCAGTGCCGCTGCTGCGCCGGCGAGTGGTCGATTCCCGGTTCAATCCCGGCCACCCCGCGTGGGTGGACGACCCGGGTTTCGACGTCGGCCGGCATTTGCGCCGGTTCACCGTGCCACCGCCGGGTACCGCCGCCGAACTGGCGGTGCTCTGCGGGCAGCGCTTCGCGCAGCGGTTCGACCGGTCCGGGCCACTGTGGGAGACCGCGGTGTTCGAGGGGCTGGCCGACGGCTCGGTCGCGGTGCTGACACGCATCCACCACGCCGTGGTGGACGGCCTCGCCGGAGCGACCCTGCTGGCGCAGTTGTGTGACCTCGAACCGGGGGCGCCGCCCCCGCAACCCGAGTCGCCCGGCGTCGGCGGGGGCAACCGCCTGAGCGTCGCCGCGGGCGGCATCGCCGATCTCGCCGCGCGTCCGCTGCACCTGGCCCGGGCGGTACGGTCCAGCGCGGCGCTGGTGCCCGGTTGGGTGGGCCGGGCCCGGCGGGGCGAGGCGATGGCGGTTCCGCTCACGGCCCCGCGGACGTCGTTCAACCGCCGCGTGACCGGCCGCCGCAACGTCGCATTCGTGACGCTGGATTTCACGGCCGTGAAGGCGGTCAAGCGGGCGTTCGGCGTCACCGTCAACGACGTCGTGCTCGCGCTGTGTTCCTCGGTTCTGCGCCGGTATCTCGCCGCCCGCCGTGAGCTGCCGGCCTCTCCCCTGTTGGCGGCCGTCCCGGTCTCGGTGCACGGACGCGCCCGGGGCGACGCCGGCAACCAGATCTCGGTACTGATGGGGCGGCTGCACACCGAGATCGCCGACCCGGTGGTGCGGCTGCATGCCGTGGCGGCGGACCAGACCGCGGCGAAGGCGCATCAGGCCACGTTCGACCCGGATCTGCTCGGCAGCTGGGGCCAGGTGACCCCGGGAGCGGCGTTCGGTGCGGTGCTGCGGCTGTATTCGGCGCTGCGACTGCCCGACGTGCTCCCCGTGCTCAACAACCTCGTCGTCTCCGATATCCCCGGGCCGAAGGACACGCTGTACTACCTGGGCGCGCGGATCACCGCGCTCTACCCGTTCGGGCCGATCTACCACGGCGCAGGCCTGAACATCACCGTCCTGTCGCTCGACGGCGGCCTGCACTTCGGTCTGCAGTCGTGCCCGGACCTGCTACCGGACCTGTGGCAGCTGGCCGGCGGTTTCCCGGCCGCGCTCGCGGAGCTGGCCGACCGGCTTCCCGGCACGCCGCCGGCCCCGCTCGCCACGCCGGGCTGACTGCCGCCGCGGCTGCGGACACCCGGAGAACGCCGGCCGGGGTGGGTTCGCGCACGTGGAGCGATCGTTCCCGTGCAGATTCTAGAACTCGTTCTACCATGAGGGCATGCATCGACTCAGCGGCCTCGACGCCGGATTCCTGTACCTCGAGACGCCGACGCAGCTGCTGCACGTGTGCGGACTGATCGTCCTCGACCCGACCACGATTCCGGACGGATACCGCTTCGAGACGCTCCGCGCCGGACTCGCCGTCCGCCTTCCGGCCGTACCGTTGTTCCGGCAGAAGATCGCCGACAGCCCGTTCAATCTCGACCATCCGGTGTGGGTGGACGATCCGGACTTCGACCTCGACCGGCACCTGCACCGGGTCGCGGTCCCGGCGCCCGGGCGCCGGGAGGAACTCGCGGAACTGTGCGGGCACATCGCTGCGCAGCCGCTCGACCGCTCCCGGCCCCTGTGGGAAATGACCGTGATCGAGGGTCTCGAGGACGGGTCGGTCGCCGTCATGACGAAGATCCACCACGCGGGCGCGGACGGCGTCACCGGCGCCGAACTCGTGGCACAGCTGTGCAGTCTCGAACCCGATGCACCGCGGCCCGATCCGGTCGCCGACGGTGCCGGCGGGGGGTCGGCGCTCGAGATCGCCCTCGGCGGCCTGTTCAACGTCGCCACCCGCCCCTTGGGTCTGGTGCGGGCGCTGCCCAAGACCGTGGAACTGCTGCCCCGGTGGATCAGCCGGGCCCGCAGGGGCGAGGCCATGCCGGCGCCGTTCACCGCTCCGCGCACGTCCTTCAACGGCACCATCACCGGTCACCGCAGTGTCGGGTTCACGCAATTCGACCTGGACCGGGTCAAGGCGGTGAAGGACGCGCACGGCGTGAAGGTCAACGACGTCGTCATGGCGGTGTGCGCCGGGGCGCTGCGCCGCTACCTCACCGAGCGCGACGAACTTCCCGACTCCCCACTGATCGGCATGGTCCCGGTGTCGGTGCGCGGCACGTCGGACCGGCCCGGGCGCAATCAGGTCTCGCCGATGTTCGCGAGCCTGCACACCCACATCACGGATCCGATCGAGCGACTGCACGCAATCGCCGATGCGAACGCGTGCGCCAAAGAACACAATTCGGCACTGGGTGCGAGCCTGCTGCAGGACTGGACGCAGTTCATGGCACCGGCGGTGTTCGGCACCGCGATGCGCATGTACGCGTCGCTGCGGCTGGCGGAACGCCACCCCGTCGTGCACAACCTGGTGGTGTCGAACGTGCCGGGTCCCGCCGCGCCCCTGTACTTTCTCGGCGCACGGATCCGGGGCATGTATCCGCTGGGGCCGGTCTTCCACGGTGTCGGACTCAACGTCACCGTGATGTCGCTGGACGGCGCGCTCGATGTGGGCGTACTCGCGTGCCCCGAACTGGTTCCCGACCTCTGGTCGCTCGTCGACGGTTTCCCCGCGGCGCTCGAGGAACTCGAAACGAGCCGATGATCCGCCCTGTGCCTTTCGTCACGCCGGGAATCGACGTGGGGACCGCGCGGTTGACCGGGTCGACGCCCCCGTTTCCGCCACCCGGATAGAGTCACGAAGCATGTCGGTAGCCAACGAGCACGAGCCCGCGCGGGCAGCGGTCCCGTTGCTGACCCCGCGGGACGGGGTCCCCGAGGTCGTCACCACGGCTGCCGGAGTGGCCGCGGCCGCGGAAGCACTCGCCGCGGGCCGGGGACCACTCGCCGTCGACGCGGAACGCGCCTCGGGTTTCCGGTACTCCGCGCGGGCCTACCTGGTGCAACTGCGACGGGCCGGCGCCGGCACGGTACTGCTCGACCCGATCCCGACGGCCGGGGCGCTCGCCCCGCTCGCCTCGGCGATCAACGATCTCGAGTGGGTGCTGCACTCCGCCGACCAGGACCTGCCCGGCCTCGACGAGCTGGGGCTGCGACCTGCGGTGCTCTACGACACCGAGCTGGCCGGACGGCTGGCCGGCTTCGATCGAGTGGGGCTGGCCGCCATCGTCGAACGCACCCTCGGTTTCGAACTGCGCAAGGGGCACGGGGCTGCGGACTGGTCCACCCGGCCGCTTCCCGACGCCTGGCTGAACTACGCGGCACTCGATGTCGAGATCCTCGTCGAGCTCCGGGACGCGATGGCGGACGAGCTCGAGCGGCAGGGCAAGTCGGAGTGGGCCGCGCAGGAGTTCGAGCACATCCGTCGCGCCGGGCCCCCCGCCCCCAAACCCGACCGCTGGCGCCGCACCTCCCGGATCCACACCCTCAAGGATTCGCGGCGGCTCGCGATCGTGCGCGAGTTGTGGACTGCGCGAGACGAACTCGCGGCGCGGCGCGATATCGCACCCGGACGGGTACTGCCGGACTCGGCGATCGTCGCCGCCGCGGAGGCCGCGCCCCGCACGGTCGAGGAACTGCGCGCCCTGCCGGTGTTCGGAGGCCCCCGTCAGCGCCGGTCGTCGCGGATATGGCTGGGCGCGATCGAGCGGGCCCGGGCACTGCCGAAATCGGACCTGCCCCCCGTCACGCAGCCGTTCACCGGCCCGCCGCCGGCCAACCGCTGGGCCCGGCACGACCCCGAAGCCGCGGCGCGGCTCACCGCGGCCCGGTCCGCGCTCGCCGAGCTGAGCGAGCAGGTGCAGGTGCCGGTGGAGAATCTGGTCGGCCCCGAAATGGTGCGCCGGCTGTGCTGGGAGTGGCAGGTGCCGGCGGATGCGGACGTGGTCGCGTACATCGAGGAACGGTTCGCCGCCGACGGGGCACGGCCCTGGCAGCGGGAACTGACGGTGCCGCGGCTGGCGAAGGCGCTGTCCGCGGACTGACCCCCCGGATCCCCTCCTTCGCGACGGTCGAGCTCGGCGCGCCGCGATCGTCACCGTCCGCCTCGTGCCCGAGCGCGCGCTCGCCGGTGCCCCCGAGCGCGCTCGCGCCGGTGCTGCAGCCGTCCGAAGCCGGCGACGAGAACTGCCACGGGCAGGATCGCCGGTCACGACCGTCCACGGCCGTCGGCCGCGCCGCCGGAACGGCAGCCCGCGGCGCACCCCTCCCGCCACCCCGGACACGGGTGGTAAGTTACCGGTCGGTAACACGCCGGCGTCCGGGCTCCCGTCGCCGGATGTTCCCGGAACCCTGGCCTCGCCCACGGCGGCGAGCATCGCTCCATCGGGAGGAATACGCGTGGCGTCAACCACCACAACTCAACGCACTGTCGTCTTCGTCGACGGCGTACGCACCCCGTTCGGGAAGGCGGGCCCGAAGGGCATCTACGCGGAGACCCGCGCCGACGACCTCGTCGTCAAGACCATCAGGGAACTGCTGCGCCGCAACCCTCAGCTCGACCCCGCGCGCATCGACGAGGTCGCCGTCGCCGCAACCACCCAGACCGGCGATCAGGGCCTGACCATCGGCCGCACCTCCGCGATCCTCGCCGGCCTGCCCGAGACCGTGCCGGGCTTCGCGATCGACCGGATGTGCGCGGGCGCGATGACCGCGGTCACCACCACCGCCTCCGGGATCGGCTTCGGCCAGTACGACGTCGTCGTCGCCGGCGGCGTCGAGCACATGGGCCGCCACCCGATGGGCGAGGGCGCCGATCCGAATCCCCGCTTCCTCGCCGACAAGCTCGTCGATCCCAGCGCCCTGGTGATGGGCAACACCGCGGAGAACCTGCACGACCGCTTCCCCGGCATCACCAAGGCCCGTACCGACGCCTACGCCGTCGCCAGCCAGAACAAGTACGACGCCGCGAAGAAGGCCGGCCACCTCGCCGACACCCTCGTACCCGTCGCGACGCGGTCCGCGAGCGGATGGGGCCTGGCCACCGAGGACGAGCCGCCGCGTCCGGGCACCACGCTCGAGGATCTCGCGACGCTCAAGACCCCGTTCCGTCCCGCCGGCCGCATCACCGCCGGCAATGCCGCCGGCCTCAACGACGGCGCGACGGCCTGCATCCTCGCCGGCGAGGACACCGCCCGCGAACTCGGCCTGCAGATCGGGATGCGCATGGTCGGGTTCGCCTTCCAGGGTGTCGATCCGGCCGTGATGGGCATCGGCCCGGTGCCGGCGACCGAGAAGGTCCTGGCCCGCACCGGTCTGACCATCGACGACATCGGTCTGTTCGAGATCAACGAAGCCTTCGCCGTGCAGGTCCTCGCCTTCCTCGAGCACTTCGGCATCGACGACGACGACCCGCGAGTCAACCAGTGGGGCGGTGCCATCGCCTGCGGCCACCCGCTCGCCTCGTCCGGCGTGCGTCTGATGACCCAGCTCTCCCGGCAGTTCGCGCAGCACCCCGAGGTGCGTTACGGCCTGACCACGATGTGCATCGGCCTCGGCATGGGCGGCACCGTGATCTGGGAGAACCCCAACTTCGAGGGAGACAAGTAGTCATGAGCGAGCTTTCGTCCCTGTTCGCCGACGAGGTCGTCACGAACGCCTACACCAAGATCCTCCGGGTGCCCGGCATCGACGGTCCCGTCGCGCTGATCACGCTGGACAACGGGTTCGACCACACCAAGCCGAACTCGTTCGGCCCTGCCGGCCTCGCCGCATTCGACGCCGCGCTCGACGAGGCGTTCGCCGCCGATCCTGCCGCCGTCGCCGTCACCGGCAAGCCGTTCATCTTTGCCGCGGGTGCCGATCTCAAGGGCGTGCCCGCGATCACCACCCGCGAGCAGGGCATCGAACTCGGCCGGCTCGGCCACCGGGTCTTCCGGCGGCTGCGCGAGTCGGCCGTCCCGACCTTCGCGTTCGTCAACGGGCTCGCGCTCGGCGGCGGCCTCGAGGTCGGGCTGCACTGCCACTACCGCACCTACGCCGACAACGTGCCCGCGCTCGGTCTGCCCGAGACCATGCTCGGCCTGGTTCCCGGCTGGGGCGGCACGCAGCTGCTGCCGAATCTGATCGGACCCGACGCGGCCGTCACCCTGATCCTCCAGAACCCGCTCGACAACGGCAAAGTGATCCGTGCGAAGCAGGCCGAGCAGATCGGCCTCGCCGACGCGGTGTTCGGATCGGCGGATTTCCTCGAGCAGTCCTTGGCCTGGGCCGCGAAGGTACTCGCAGGGCAGATCACCCCCGCCCGCCCCGAGATCGACCGCGGCGCAGGCTGGGACAGCGCCCTCGAGCGGGCGAAGGCGCTCGTCGCGGCGAAGACTCGCGGCTTCGCGCCCGCCCCCACCCGGGCGATCGAGCTGCTCGATCTCGCCCGCAACACCGACATCGGTGACCCGCAGTCGCTGTCGGCCGGCTTCGCCGCCGAGGACGAGGCGCTGGCGGACCTGCTCATGTCCGACGAACTGCGAGCCGGACTGTACGCGTTCGACCTGGTCAACAAGCGCGCCAAACGTCCCGCGGGGGCCCCGGACAAGTCACTGGCCCGCAAGGTCACCGGCGTCGGCATCGTCGGCGCGGGCCTGATGGCCAGCCAGCTGGCGCTGCTGTTCGTCCGGCAGCTGAAGGTGCCGGTGATCCTCACCGACATCGACCAGGAGCGCATCGACAAAGGCGTCGGCTACGTCCACACCGAGATCGACAAGCTGCAGGGCAAGGGCCGGCTCTCGCCCGACGCGGCGAACCGCCTCAAGGCGCTGGTGTCCGGCTCGCTGGACAAGGCCGCGTTCGCGGACACCGACTTCGTCATCGAGGCCGTGTTCGAGAACATGGACGTCAAGAAGCAGGTGTTCGCCGATCTCGAGCAGCACCTCTCGCCCGAGACGATTCTCGCGACCAACACCTCGTCGCTGTCGATCACGGAGATGGCTGCGGATCTGAAGCACCCCGAGCGCGTAGTCGGCTTCCACTTCTTCAACCCCGTCGCCGTGCTCCCGTTGCTCGAGATCATCAAGGGCGCGCAGACGGACGACGCGACCCTGGCCACGGCCTTCGCCACCGCCAGGGCACTGAAGAAGTCGGCCGTACTGTGCGCGGACAAGCCGGGATTCGTGTTCAACCGCCTCGTCACCCGCACCCTCGGCGAGGTCATGACCGCCGTGGACGAGGGCACCCCGTTCGAGGTGGCGGACAACGCCGTCGGCGCGCTCGGCATGCCCATGAGCCCGTTCACCCTGCTCGCGCTCGTCGGCCCGGCCGTCGCGCTGCACACCGGCGAGACCCTGCAGGCCGCCTACCCCGAGCGCTTTGTCTCCTCCCCGGGCCTCGAGGCACTCGTCGAGGCCCGCAAGCCCGGGGTGTGGACGTACGTCGACGGCAAGCAGGTCGTCGACCCGGACGTCGCCGCGCTCTGGCCGCAGGGCGACAGGCCCTCCACCGCCGAGGAGGTGCTCGAGCGGACCCGCCGCGCGTTCGCGGAGGAGATCCGGATCATGCTCGAGGAGGGCGTCGTCGCCGCCCCCGAAGACATCGACCTGTGCCTGATCCTCGGTGGCGGCTTCGGATTCTGGAACGGGGGCATCACGCCGTACCTGGATCGCACCGGCACCTCGGAGGCCGTCAACGGCGCACGCTTCCTCGCACCGGGAGTGGCGAGCGTCTGACGTCCGGTTGCTCGTCGGGGCGGCCCGCGGTCCGCGCACTCCGCTGCGGACCGCGGGCCGCCCTCGGTGCATATCGCCCCGGCCACGGTGCCCGCCGAAGCGGCCCCCTCGGTGCACCGTCAGGCGTACCGTCCAGCCTGTGACCGACAGTTCCCACCTCCCCCATTCGAGGCTCGAACAGCAGCACACGGTGACCCGGGCGGTGCTGTTCGCCGCCGCGGCCGCACTCGGCGGATTCCTGTTCGGGTACGACACCGCCGTCATCAACGGCGCCGTCGGAGCCATCCGTGAGCGCTACGAGGTCGGTGCCGGCGCGATCGGATTGTCGGTGTCGCTGACACTGGTCGGCGCGGCGCTGGGCGCGTGGATCGCGGGCAGCGTCGCCGACCGGCTGGGCCGGATCCGGGTCATGCAGATCGCCGCGATCCTGTTCATGATCAGCGCCCTCGGGTCGGCGTTCCCCTTCAGCATCTACGACCTGACGTTCTGGCGCACCGTCGGCGGTGTCGGCGTCGGCTTCGCCTCCGTCATCGCGCCGGCCTACATCGCCGAGATCTCGCCCGCCGCGGTGCGCGGCCGCCTCGGCTCGATGTACCAGCTCGCCATCGTCCTGGGTATCGCGATTTCCCAGCTCGTCAACTATGCGCTGGCCGCGGCCGCGGGTGGGGCCGGCGAGAACCTGCTCGGCATCCAGGCCTGGCAGTGGATGCTGGCGCTGGAGGTCGTTCCCGCCGGCTTGTATCTGCTGCTGACCTTCCCCATCCCGGAGTCGCCGCGATTCCTCGTGCGGATCGGCCGGGAGGACGCGGCGCGGCGGATCGTCTCGGCGGTCGAGGGCGGCGACCAGGTGGCGGTCGCCGAGCGCATCGCCACCATCCGCGAGACCCTGCATCTCGAGGCGGCGCGGCCCGGCGTGCGGGACGTGTTCACCCGGCGCTTCGGCGTCGCCACACTCGTCTACGTCGGTATCGCCCTGGCCGCGCTGCAGCAGTTCGTCGGCATCAACGTGATCTTCTACTACTCGTCGACGCTGTGGCAGGCAGTCGGGTTCGGTGAGGATCGGTCCCTGCTCATCAGCGTCGTCAGCGCGCTGGTCAACATCGTCGGCACCTTCGTGGCCATCGCCGTGATCGACAAGATCGGACGCAAGCCGCTGCTGCTGGTCGGTTCGGTGGGCATGGCGCTCTCGCTGGGCACCGCGGCGGTGTGCTTCCACTCGGCGACGTTCGTCGTCGACGAGGACGGGGAGAAGGTCGCTACGCTGTCCGACACCTACGGGATGATCGCCCTGCTCGCGGCCAACGCCTTCGTGTTCTTCTTCGCCCTGTCGTGGGGGCCGGTCGTATGGGTCCTCATCAGCGAGATGTTCCCGAACCGGGTGCGCGCCGTCGCCGTCGGCATCGCGACCGCGTCCAACTGGATCGCCAACTTCCTCGTGTCTGCGACATTCCCCGCGCTGGCCGACTGGAACCTGTCGTTCACCTACGCCGGCTACGCGGCGATGGCCGCGCTGTCGCTGCTGGTGGTGATCAAGTTCGTGCCCGAAACCCGCGGACGGACGCTCGAGGAAGCCGGCTGAACGATCGGCGGGCCGACCGCAGGTGCGGTCGGCCCGCCGACAGCAGCACTCAGCGGCCGGGGTCCCGGCGGACGACGACGTCGCCCGCGGACTCCTCGCCGGCCGATCCGTCCACGGCCGGCTCTGTCTTCTGGGCGGCGCCGAGCCCGACCACCCAACCGGTGACCTGACGTGCGACGTCCTGCGCGGTCAGACCCAGCTCGCGGTGGATCTGCTCCCGCGATGCGTGATCCAGGAACCGTTGCGGCACACCGAGTTCGCGCGTGGGAACGTCCACGCCGGACGAGCGCAGTGCCGACGAGACCGCCGAACCGACGCCGCCGTGCATGCCGCCGTCCTCCACGGTGACGACGAGCCGGAAGTCCCGCGCCAGTCGGGCGAGGGCCGCCGGCACGGGCAGCACCCAGCGCGGGTCGACGACGGCGGCGGTGAGGCCGTGCTGCTCGAGTCGCTCCGCCGCGTCGAGGGCCAGGCCGGCGAACGCTCCGACCGCGACGATCAGCACGTCACCGCGGCGCCCGGACGGCATCCGCAGCACGTCGACGGTGCCGTCGATGCGCTCGACCGCGGGAATGTCGGGACCGACCGCCCCCTTCGGGAACCGGAGTACGGTCGGGCCGTCCGCGACGGCGAGCGCCTCGCCGAACTCCTCGCGCAGGGTTGCGCCGTCGCGTGGCGACGCCACCCGGATCCCCGGGATCACACCGAGCAGGGAGAAGTCCCACATGCCGTTGTGACTGGCGCCGTCGGCGCCGGTGATGCCCGCCCGGTCGAGCACGACGGTCACGGGGAGTTTCAGCAGCGCCACGTCCATCAGCAGCTGGTCGAAGGCACGGTTGAGGAACGTCGAGTACACCGCGACCACGGGGTGCATCCCGCCGAGCGCGAGGCCCGCGGCGGAGGTGACGGCGTGCTGTTCGGCGATGCCGACGTCGAACATCCGGTCGGGGTAGCGTTCGCCGAAGGCCGACAGGCCCGTGGGTCCCGGCATCGCGGCGGTGATCGCCACGACGTCCTGGCGGCGGCCGCCCTGCACGAGCAGTTCGTCGGAGAACACCGACGTCCAGTCCGGTGCCGACGCTGCCGCCGTGGCGCGGCCGGTGACCGGGTCGATGACACCGGTGGCGTGCATCTGATCGGCGACGTGGTTCTCGGCCGGTGCGTACCCGGCGCCCTTGCGGGTGACGGCGTGCACGATCACCGGCCCGCCGAACGACTTGGCCCGCCGGAAGGCCGCCTCGAGCGCGGCCTCGTCGTGCCCGTCGACCGGCCCGAGGTACTTCAGGCCGAGATCGGTGAACAGCACCTGCGGGCTGACCGCGTCCTTGATACCGACCTTCATCCCGTGCAGCACGGAGTACGCGGCCGCCCCGATCCACGGCAGCCGCTTCACGAAGCGGCGGCCGTTGTCGAGGACCCGCTCGTAGCCGGGTTGCAGCCGCAGCGCCGCGAGGTGCTCGGCGAGTCCCCCGATCGTGGGCGCGTAGGAGCGGCCGTTGTCGTTGACGACGATCACGAGCGGGCGGTCCCGTCCGGCTGCGATGTTGTTCAGCGCCTCCCAGCACATTCCGCCGGTGAGCGCGCCGTCGCCGACCACGGCGACCACGGTCCGGTCCTGCTGGTCCGACAGCTCGTAGGCCTTGGCGAGGCCGTCGGCGTAGGACAGGGCCGCCGAGGCGTGCGAGGACTCGATCCAGTCGTGCTCGCTTTCGGCGCGACAGGGATATCCCGACAGGCCGCCCTGCTTGCGCAGCGTGTCGAAGCCGTCCTTGCGGCCGGTCAGGATCTTGTGGACGTAGGCCTGATGGCCGGTGTCGAAGATGATCGGGTCGTGGGGTGAGTCGAACACCCGGTGCAGTGCGATGGTCAGTTCGACGACGCCGAGGTTGGGGCCGAGGTGTCCCCCGGTCGCCGCCACCTTCTCCACCAGGAACCGCCGGATCTCCTCGGCGAGTTCCCGGATCTCGGGTTGGCTGAGCCGGCGCAGGTCCTCGGGCGACTCGATGCGGGACAGGACACCCAACTGGTATTGCTCCCTCCGGCTCGGTCCCGCACGTTTCCGCGCGGGCGGTTCCACCCAGTCTACGGAGCGTCGGGGGTGGCCGACTCGTCACGTCGCGCCGCCGGTCCGTCTCACACCGTGTCCCTCACCTCATTATGCCGGTGCTGTGATGCTGCACACCCTTCCGACGGGGCCGGTTGCGGGATCCCTCGTCGCCGGGGGTGGGCACCACCCGCGGCCACGGCGGGCCGGTCGAATCCGACAAAACCGATTGCCGCGCCCGGCACCGTGGGCAAGGCTGGAGCCATGCCCCCTGCACTGGCCATCGAGACCTCGGGCTTGATCAAACGTTTCGGCGCGGACACCGCCGTGGACGGCATCGACCTCGCCGTGCCCGCCGGCGGCGTCTACGGCGTGCTCGGCCCGAACGGCGCCGGGAAGACGACCACGATCCGGATGCTCGCGACACTGCTTGCACCGGACGGCGGCACCGCGACCGTCCTCGGGCACGACGTGCGCCTCGAACCCGAGCGGGTTCGCCGCCGGGTCTCGCTCACCGGTCAGTTCGCCTCGCTCGACGAGGATCTGACCGGTTCCGAGAACCTGGTGCTGCTCGCGCGGCTGCTGGGATTCTCCAGGGCGGGTGCCCGGTCCCGGGCCGGACAGCTGCTGGCCGCGTTCGACCTGGAAGCGGCCGCGGGCCGTCAGGTGAAGCTGTACTCCGGAGGTATGCGGCGGCGTCTCGACATCGCCGCGAGCCTCATCGTCGCACCCGAACTGATCTTCCTGGACGAGCCGACGACGGGACTCGACCCGCGGAGCCGGAACCAGGTGTGGGAGATCGTGCGAGCCCTGGTGTCCGCCGGGACGACGGTGCTGCTGACGACGCAGTACCTCGACGAGGCGGACCAGCTCGCCGATCGGGTCGCGGTCATCGACCGGGGCCGGGTGATCGCCGAGGGCACCCCGGGCGAACTCAAGGCGTCCGTCGGGTCCGGTTCGCTGCACGTGCGGGTGGTCGATCCTGCGCGCCGGGACGATGCGGCGGCCGTGCTGGGCGCGGCGCTGGGGATGGCGGTGACGGCCGGCTCCGACCCGGCGGCGCTGACCGCGCGGGTGGACGATCCACGGGCCGCGGCGGCGGCTCTGACCGCCCTCGACACCGCGGACATCGGGGTCACGACGTTCGCCCTCGGGCAGCCGAGCCTCGACGAGGTCTTCCTCGCCCTCACCGGCCATCCCACGGAAGTTCCCGACGAAGACGAGGAGATCGCATCGTGACCTCGACCGCCGACCGACGGGCAGGCACGACCGCCGCCGTCGTGGACGTCCTGCACGTCGCCGGACCGCCCCCGACTCCGGCGTCCGCGTTCGCCGCGTCGCTGTCGTTCGGGTGGCGGGCGCTGCTGCGGATCAAGCACGTTCCCGAGCAGCTGTTCGACGTGACCGTGTTCCCGCTGATGTTCACGCTGCTGTTCACGTTCCTGTTCGGCGGTGCGCTGGCCGGATCGACCGATGCGTACGTGCAGTTCCTCATCCCCGGGATCCTGGTCCAGACGGTGTGCACCATCACGATGTACACGGGCATGACGCTCAACCGCGACATCGAGAAGGGGGTGTTCGACCGGTTCCGGTCCATGCCGGTGTGGCGGCCCGCACCGCTCGTCGGCGCCTTGTTCGGCGATCTCGCCCGTTACACGCTGGCGTCGGTGATCGTGCTGACGCTCGGGATCGTGCTCGGGTTCCGGCCGGCGGGCGGTCCGGTCGGCGCGGCCGCGGCGGTGGCGCTCGTGCTGCTGTTCGCGTTCAGTCTCTCGTGGGTGTGGACGATGCTGGCGATGCTGCTGCGCACCGAGCAGGCGGTCATGGGTGTGTCGATGACCATCCTGTTCCCGCTCACCTTCGCGTCGAACGTGTTCGTCGATCCCGCGACGATGCCGAGCTGGCTGCAGGGCTTCGTGACGGTCAATCCCATCAGCCGCCTCGTCACAGCCGTCCGGGACCTGACGGCGGGTACGCCGGACGCCGCGCACCTCGCGATGGTGTTCGGGTGGTGCGCGGCGCTGGTGGTGCTGTTCGGCCCGGCGACGATGTGGTTGTACAACCGCCGGTCCTGATCAGCGCCCCGCCGCGGCGGGCTGCTCCTCGGTGACGATGTCGATGGTCTTCCGCAGGGGACGGTTCGGGATGAACACGACCGCGGCGACGGTGACCAGCGCGATGATCGCGGCGACGAGGAACAGCAACCCGGTGGCGTCGCCGTAGGCGTGACGGATGATCTCCGCGACCGGCTCGGGCAGGGCCGCGAGGTCGAGGTTGCCGCCACCGCCGGCCGAGCCGGTGTCGATGCCGAGGGCGGCGAAGCCGTCCGCGGACAGCGTGGTCACCCGGGTGGCGAGGATCGATCCGAGCACGGACACCCCGATCGCTCCGCCGAAGGTGCGGAAGAACGCGACTGAGCTGCTCGCGGCTCCGATGTTGCGGACACTGACGGTGTTCTGCACGGCGAGCACGAGGTTCTGCATGAGCATGCCCGTGCCGAGGCCGACGATCGCGATGTACACACCGATCAGCCACATCGGGGTGGCGTGGTCGAGGAAGCCGAGCAGACCGAAGCCGACCACCTGCAGGACCGCGCCGAGCACCAGGAACGGCTTCCACCGGCCGAAGCGCGTGATGAGCTGACCGGAGACCACCGAGGCCACGAGCGAGCCGAACACCATGGGGATGGTGAGCAGGCCGGCGGCCGTCGGGCTGTAGCCGCGGGCCGTCTGGAAGTACTGGCCGAGGAAGGCGGTGGCGCCGAACATCCCGACGCCGACGGCGACCGACGCGATGATCGCGAGTGCGGTGGTGCGCTCGGTGACGATCTTCAGCGGGATGATCGGGTCGGCGACCTTGGACTCGACGACGACGGTGGCGGCGAGCAGTCCGACACCGACGCCGACGTACGCGAGGGTCTCCCACGACAGCCACCCGTAGTAGCCGGCCTTGCCCGCGAAGGACACCCAGATCAGCAGGACGCTGACACCGGCCGTCAGCAGCGTGGCGCCGAGCCAGTCGATGCTCACGTCCTGCTTGCGTTCGGTCACGATGTGCAGGGTGCGCTGCAGCAGCGCCATGGCGGCGACGGCGATCGGGATGGAGATGAAGAAGCACCAGCGCCAGCCGAGCGGGCTGTCGACGATGACGCCGCCGAGGATCGGCCCGCCCGACATGGACACGGCCATCACCGCGCCCATGTAACCGGAGTACCGGCCGCGTTCGCGGGGCGGGATGATGCTGCCGATGACCGCGACGACGAGCGCGGTGAGGCCGCCCATCCCGATGCCCTGGATCACGCGGGCGGCGAGCAGGACGGGCACGTTGGTGGCGAGGCCGGCAACGATCGAGCCTGCCACGAAGATGAGGATCGCCGTCTGGACCAGCAGCTTCTTGTTGAACAGGTCCGCGAGCTTGCCCCAGATCGGCGTCGAGGCCGCGTTGGCGAGCAGGGCGGTGGTGATGATCCACGCGAACTGGGTCTGGGATCCGTTCAGGTCCGCGATGATCGTGGGGAGCGCAACCGCCACGATGGTGCTGCTCAGCAGCGCCGTGAAGAGGGCGGCGAGCAGCCCCGCGAGAGCCTCGAGGATCTCGCGGTGCGTCATGGTGGTTTCGGCGGCGCCCGGGGCGCTCATCGAGGAGGGGGGACTGACAGCTGCGGCACTCACAGGCAGTTCCTTCCGGTGGTGTCGTGGACGGAAAGGGTGTCGTTCAGGTGCGCGAGCGCGCCGAGGGCGGATTCGGCTTGCGCCTGGTCCCAGCCGCCGAGCAGCTCGTGCAATCGGGAGGCGCGACGGTCGCGGATCTCGCGCAGGGCTTTGTGCCCGGTCTCCGACACGCTGACGCGGTGGGCCCGCCGGTCGTCGGGGTCGCGGTGACGGTCCACCATTCCCCGTTCGACGAGTTCGCCCAGCTGCCGGCTCAACGCGGACTGGCTCATACACAGTTCCGCGGCGAGTTCGCTGGGACGGCACTCCCCCATCCGCCACAGGACGAACAGAACTCCGGTCAGGGCGTTGGGCAGCTCGTCGCCCGTCGAGTTGGCCAGGGCCGTGCGCAGCGTGCGACCGAACAGGAAGATCGCGTCGACAAGCGCGTGCGCGGTGTCGGGCTGGACGGCCACGGATCGCCTCCGAATCGATATTAATTGCTTGCAACACGCAACTATACATTTAGTTGCGTGTTGCAAGCAACCACGAAGGCGCGGGACCCTACGACGAGGGCAGCCCCGATCAGCGGGTGAACATCAGCGGGTGAACAAGGCCAGACACTCCACGTGGTGCGTCGAGGGGAACGCCGCGTAGACGCGCAGGTCGGCAAGCTCGAAGCCGTGGTCCCGGTACAGGCCGACATCGCGGCCGAAGGCCGCCGGATCGCATCCGACGTGCACGACGCGCTCCGGCCCCGCCGCCGCGACGGCCGCCACCACATCCCGCCCGGCGCCGGCCCGGGGCGGGTCGAGCACCACGACCTGCGGGGCGGGAAGCTCCGGGAGCAACTGCTCCACCCGGCCCGCATGGAACCGCACCTGTCCGAGATCCGAGAGTGCCTCGGCCCCGTCCTGCGCCGCCCGGCGGGACAGTTCCACCGCCTCGACCCGGCCGCCGGTGCCGACCTGATCGGCCAGGACGGCGGCGAACACCCCCACCCCGCCGTAGAGATCCCACGCCGTCGCGCCCGGCGACACCGCCGCCCACTCCCCCACGGTGTCCGAATAGGCCTGCGCTGCCCCGCGATGCGCCTGCCAGAAGCCGGTTGCCGCCACGTGCCATTCGCGGCCGCCGACGCGCTCGACCGCCCGCCCCGAGCCTTCGACCACCTTCTCGGCGCGGGGCGCACCGGCCGCCGCGCGGCGGGCTGCCGCTCCCCGCCGCCCCGGGCTGCGACGGCCCGTGCGGGACACGGGCGGCGGTGCGATCTCGATCACGTGCCGCGTCCCGTCCGCATCGAGGACCACCTGGACCTCGGAACCAGGTCGCCACACCCGTTCCGCCAGCCCCTCGTAGGCCCGGGCCTCGATCTGCGGGCAGGCCAGGTCGGTCTCGATCTCGTGGCTGCGGTAGCGCCGGTACCCCGCTCGGCCCGCGGCGTCGACCGCCAGGCGCACCCGGGTGCGCCACCGGGTGCCGTCGAGCGCACCACCCGGCAACTCCTCGACGAGCACGTCCCGCTCGACCCCGCCGAGACGGCGCAACTGCTCCGCGACCACCGCGGCCCCGAAGGCCCGCTGGGCCGGCACCGTCGCGTGGGACAGGTCGCAGCATCCCGATCCGCCGGGCCCGGCGATCGGGCACACCCGCTCCCTCCGGTCCGGCGAGGCCTCGAGAATGTGCACGGCGTCGGCGCGGCAGAACGAGCCGCCTCGGTCCTCCGTCACCGACGCGACGACCCGCTCGCCGGGTAGGCCGTGCCGGACGAACACGACCCGGCCCTCGTGCCGCGCGACGCAGAACCCCCCGTGCGCCGGGTTGCCCAGTGTCACCTCGAGCCGGCGTCCGGACCAGTCGACACTCATCGTTCCTCCTCGAATCCCCGCCGCACCGATCCCGGCGCGGAATCCAGACGTTCCGCGCGGGCGTGGGCGGACGAACTCAGCTGCCACGGGACGCTGGTGACCATGACACCGGGCTGGAACAACAGCCGGCTCTTCAGCCGCAGCGCGCTCTGGTTGTGCAGGATCTGCTCCCACCAGTGACCGACGACGTACTCCGGGATGAACACGGTCACCACGTCGCGCGGTGAATCCCGCCGCACCCGCCGGACGTATTCGAGGACGGGACGGGTGATCTCCCGGTACGGCGACTCGACGACCTTGAGCGGGACGGTGATGTCGCTGCGTTCCCATTCGCGCACCAGCATCCGCGTGTCGGCGTCGTCGACGTTGACCGTGACCGCTTCGAGTGTGTCCGGACGGGTCGCCCGCGCGTACGCCAGCGCTCGCAGGGTCGGCATGTGCAGCTTGGACACCAGCACGATCGAATGGGTGCGACTGGGCAACACCCCGTCCCATTCGGTGTTCTCCAGTTCCTCGGCCACGCTGTCGTAGTGACGGTGGATGGCCTTCATCACGCCGAAGATCGCGACCATCGCCACGATCGCGATCCACGCGCCCGCCGCGAACTTCGTAACCAGCACGATCACCAGCACGGACGCGGTCATGGCCAGGCCGATCGTGTTGACGATCCGCGACCGCTGCATGCGTCTGCGCTGCTCGGGATCGGTCTCGGACGCCAGATGCCTCGTCCAGTGCCGGATCATGCCGGTCTGACTGAGGGTGAACGAGACGAACACACCGACGATGTAGAGCTGGATCAGCTTCGTGACCTCCGCGTCGAAGGCCCACACGAACACGATGGCCACGCCCGAGAGGAACAGGATGCCGTTGCTGAAGGCCAGCCGGTCGCCGCGGGTGTGCAGCTGCCGGGGCAGGTAGCGGTCCTGCGCCAACACCGAGGCCAGCACCGGGAAGCCGTTGAACGCCGTGTTGGCGGCCAGCACCAGGATCAGCGCCGTCACGACGGTGATCAGCACGAAGCCGAGCGGGAAGCCCTCGAACACCGCGTGCGCCAACTGTGCGACGAGCGTCTTCTGCTGGTAGTCGTCCGGCGCGCCGCGCAGCTGGGTCTCGGGATGCTCGGCGATGACCACACCCACCTTGTTCGCGAGCAGGATCATGCCGAGAAGCAGCACGATCGCGATCCCACCGAGCATGAGCAGGGTCGTGGCAGCGTTCCGGGACTTCGGCTTGCGGAACGCGGGCACCCCGTTGCTGATGGCCTCGACCCCGGTCAGGGCCGCACACCCGGACGAGAACGCGCGGGCGATGAGGAACACGAACGCGATCGCCGTCAGACCGGACTGCTCGGCGACCAACTCGAAGCCGGCCGACTCGGCCCGGACGTCCTCGCCGAACACGAAGATGCGCACCAGCCCCCAGCCCAACATCACGAGCATGCCGATCATGAAGGCGTAGGTGGGAATCGCGAAGGCCGTGCCGGCCTCGCGGAGGCCACGCAGATTGATCGCGGTCAGCACGACGATCGCGGCGACCGCGAAGAGCACCTTGTGCTGCGCCACGAACGGGACCGCCGAGCCGATGTTCGCCGCAGCCGAGGAGATCGAGACGGCGACGGTGAGCACGTAGTCGACCATCAGGGCGCTGCCGACGGTCAGGCCGGCGGTCGGGCCCAGATTCTTGGTCGCCACCTCGTAGTCTCCGCCCCCCGACGGATAGGCGTGCACGTTCTGCCGGTAGCTCGCGACGACGACCGCGAGGACGAGCGCCACCGCGACGCCGATCCACGGGGTGAACACATACGCCGACAGACCCGCGACCGACAGGACGAGGAAGATCTCCTCCGGGGCGTACGCCACCGACGACAGCGCGTCGGATGCGAACACCGGCAGGGCGATTCGCTTGGGCAGCAACGTGTGACCGAGCGTGTCGCTGCGAAACGGCCTACCCAACAACAACCGCTTCGTGGCGGTCGAGAGCTTGGACACTCGCAAAGCCTAAGCCGTCCCGCCGGCCACCCGCCGGGCGCCCGGGGTCGTGTCCGAAATGCACCGCTGCCGGGGCACCTTCGCCGGGCACTGCACACCGGTCCTGCGCGAGCGGTACGGTTCGGTTCTGCGCGTCGCGACCGGGCGACACGGCAAGCAAGAGAATCGGAGCGAACGGTGTACGTGGTGGTCATGGGTTGCGGCCGGGTGGGTTCCTCCCTGGCTGCGGCGCTCGTCCGGCTGGGCAACGAGGTGGCCGTCATCGATCGCGACCCGAGCGCGTTCCTTCGGCTCGGCCCGGACTTCCCGGGACACACGATCGTGGGGATGGGCTTCGATCGGGACGTGCTGGTGCGGTCCGGCATCGAGCGGGCCGACGCGTTCGCCGCGGTCTCGTCCGGGGACAATTCGAACATCATCTCGGCCCGGGTGGCCCGGGAGACCTTCGGTGTCGAGCGCGTCGTCGCCCGCATCTACGATGCCAAGCGCGCCGCGGTGTACGAGCGCCTCGGGATCCCGACCGTCGCCACGGTGCCGTGGACGACCGACCGGTTCCTGCACAACCTCACCCACGAGAGCCAGACCGCCAAGTGGCGGGATCCGACGGGCACCGTCGCCGTCGCCGAGGTCTCGGTGCACGAGGACTGGATCGGCCGCAACGTCACCGACTTCGAGGCGGCGACCCATTCGCGGGTCGCGTTCGTCATCCGCTTCGGCACCGGGGTCCTACCCGACCGGAAGACGGTGCTGCAGGCCGACGACCAGGTCTACATCGCGGCCGTCTCGGGCACCGTCGCCGAGGCGATCGCCCTCGCCGAACAGCCCCCCGCGGCCGACGACTGACCGTCCGGTGCCAGCAGGCGCAGCCGAACACACGACCCGGACATCACCGAGAGGAACGCCGATGAAGGTGGCCATTGCGGGGGCGGGAGCCGTCGGGCGCTCCATCGCGCGCGAACTGATCCGCAACCACCACGACGTCATGCTGCTCGAGCGCAAGCTCGAGCACGTCGAGCCCGACTCCGTACCCGATGCCAAGTGGGTGCACGCCGACGCCTGCGAGCTGAGCCTGCTCGAGGCCGCACAACTCGAGCAGTACGACGTGGTGATCGCCGCGACCGGCGACGACAAGGCGAACCTGGTGCTGAGCCTGCTTGCCACCACCGAGTTCGGGGTCGCGCGGGTCGTCGCGCGCGTCAACGACCCGCGCAACGAGTGGCTGTTCGACGAGTCGTGGGGGGTCGACGTCGCCGTCTCCACGCCGCGCATGCTGGCGTCGCTGGTCGAGGAGGCCGTCTCGGTCGGCGATCTGGTCCGGCTGATGACACTGCGCAAGGGCGCGAACCTGGTCGAGATCACCCTGCCGGACACCACCGCGCTGGCCGGGAAACCGGTGCGCAAACTGCAACTGCCCCGGGACGCGGCCCTGGTGACGATCCTGCGCGGGGGCCGCGTCATCGTCCCGCAGCCCGACGACCCGCTCGAAGGCGGCGACGAACTGCTGTTCGTCGCCGCGGACGAGGTGGAACAGGAACTGCGGGGAGCGCTCGGGCTCTAGCGGATCAGCGGACGTCCTGGTCGGGGCCGTCGGCGGCCCGGCCCGGCCCGGTCTCGATCGGCTCGTCGACCGTCTCGGGCGCCGGTTCGACGACCCGATCAGCGCGGCGCACCGCCCACAACGTGACCAGCAACGCCACCGCAGTCAGCGGCCATCCCATGCCGATGCGGGCCACGGCGAGCCAGCCGGTCCGGTCGGCGTCGTACAGCTCGTGTTGCACGAGGTAGCGGGCCGCGAACACGAGCGCCCACGCCGCCGTCGCGATGTCGTAGGCGCGCACGGCGACACGGTGCCGCCGCCAGGACGATCCCTGCCCGTTGAGCATGCCCCAGATCACGCCGACCAGGGGTCGCCGCACCAGGACGGACAGGACGAAGCCGGCGGCGTACAGCAGACTGGTGTAGATGCCGAAGAGGAAGTATCCCTTGGCGTCGCCGGTGCGATAGGCGATGAACGCGCACACACCCACACCGAGGAACCCTGAGACGGCGGGTTGGACGGGAGTGCGCTGGACGAGCCGCCACACGAGCACGGCGGTGGCCGCGGCGAGGGCGGCCCAGATCGCGGCGGTCAGACCCCAGATGCTGTTGACCGGAACGAACACCAGCACGGGCACGGTCGACGAGACCAACCCGCTGAGTCCACCGAGTTGTTCCAGAACCGTCTGCTGCTTCTCGCTCACTCCTACGAGGGTGCCACAGCTCAGCTCAGGGGCGGGTGGCGACGGGTACGGGCGCGGGGCGACGACCGGGTCAGGCCCGCTCGCGCAGTTCGTAATACGGGTTGTAGAGGACCTTCGCGCCGTCGCGTTCGCCGACGCGGCCGCGCACGAGCAGCGTCTTGCCCGGCTCGATGCCCGGGATGCGGCGACGTCCGATCCACACGAGCTTGACGGCTTCGGTGCCGTCGAACAGTTCCGCCTCGACGGCG
This sequence comes from Rhodococcus sp. DMF-1, assembly GCF_021441945.1. NCBI lineage: Bacteria > Bacillati > Actinomycetota > Actinomycetes > Mycobacteriales > Nocardiaceae > Rhodococcus > Rhodococcus sp. DMF-1. Next base: position 1,358,756 of record NZ_CP090442.1, on the reverse strand, counting down.
GCGCTGGCGGCCTTCGGGCACGCCTCGACACTGCGGAGGCGGCCGAACATGGTCACTTCCTCCCCGCGCGCACAGTCGCAAGCGCGGCGGGCCCCGGTCGCCTGGGCGGTTTCGGCGATCTCCTCGGCGTCGAGCTGTTCGAGATCTTCCGTGAGCCGACGGGTGAGTCGGCGGAAGTAACCGGCTGCGGCGGTTGCCATAGCGTGCTCCTGGAACGGGCGCGGCACGGGTCGCGGGCCGCGCATGGGGCTTTCCTGAGGGCCACTGTAGACCCATCGGGACAGGGCAACCACTCCGGTTCCCACCTGCGCCGACGGGTCCGGCAGGATCGGGGCATGCCCTCCGTGAACAGCTCCCCCGAACGCCACGCGACCAGGGCTGTCGTCGCCGTGATCCTGCCCGGAACAGGCTCCGACGCGCACTTCGCCGAGCGTGCGTTCGCGGGTCCGCTCGCCGCCACCGGAGTACGCACCGTCGCGGTCGACCCGGATCCGGCACGCGTGGTCGGCAGCTACGTCGATGCCCTCGACCGGGCCGCGGCCGAGGGGCCGGTGCTGGTGGGCGGCGTATCGCTCGGGGCCGCGGTCGCACTGCGATGGGCGGCCGAGAATCCCGGACGCACCGTCGGCGTGCTGGCTGCGCTGCCGGCGTGGACGGGCTCACCGGACGCCGCACCGGCGGCGGCGAGCGCCCGATGGACCGCCGGGGAGCTACGCACCCACGGGCTGGCTGCGGTGACCGCCGCGATGGTGGCGTCCAGCCCCGCGTGGCTCGGGACGGAACTGGCCCGCTCCTGGCGGTCGCAGTGGCCGGGCCTGCCGGCGGCGCTCGACGAGGCATCCCGATACCGGGCCCTGGACCTGCACGAGCTGCAGGCCGTGGAGGTGCCGGTCGGCATCGCCGCCGCCGTGGACGACGCGGTCCATCCCCTCGCGGTCGCGCAGGAATGGTGTGCCCACCTGACGCGCGCCGCGCTGGGCACCGTCACCCTCGCCCAGATCGGCGCCGACCCGTCCGTACTGGGAACGACCTGCCTGGAGGCGCTGCGGCGCGTCCGGGGCTGACGGATCGGACCGTCAGAAACCGAGCTGCTGCATCGCCGAGCCCGACTCGCCGTGCCGCGGGCGCGTCTGTGGTGCCGGCTGCTGAGGCGGTGCCGGCTGCTGAGGTGCCGGCTGCTGGGGCGTCGGCTGCGCTGCCTGCTGCGCGGCTGCCTGCTGCTGCTGTGCGGCGGCGGCTAGTTGCTCGGCAAGAGCCTTCGGCAGCACCACCGGCAACGGCGTGCGCACCGGGTGCGGATCCTGGCCGCGACGCACGACGGTTTCGGCGACGATGCTGCGTGCGGTCTCCACCAGCGGCGAATCACCCGTCACCGAACCGGCCGGCCCGGCGACCACGCAGCGGATCATCCACCGGTAACCGTCGACCCCCAGAAAGCGCAGATCCGCGTTCGGGGTGCTGCCCTGCAGTTCCCGGCCCCACGGTCCGCTCTCGATGCTGACCGTCGCATTGTCGCGGCGCAGCGATTCGGCCAGCTCGGCAGCCACCTCCCGCCACTGCCCCGGAGACTTCGGCGCCGCGTACGCGGAGACGGTGATCCGTCCGTGCTGGGTCACCAGATGCACGGCCTGGGGTTGACCGTTCGGCGCCATCTCCACCTGGATCTGCCCACCCGGCGGCAGCGGCACGAGGACCGACCCGAGGTCGAGCCGGCCGCCGACCGCGTCCTCGCCGATGTCGTCGATGTCGTAGGGACCGCCCTGCGGCACCGGTGTCTCGTCCTCCCCGGGCATGGGCGCGAACTCAGCCTCGTCCGCGAGTCCGGGTGCTTCGGCGTCCCGGTTCTTCCGGCGTCGTCCGAACATGTCAGGAACCTTCCTTCACCAGACCTGCGTGCCCACCGCTCGATCCGTATCCTCCGGCGCCTCGGCTGGTGTCGTCGAGAGAGTCGACCTCGACGAAGTCGACGAGTTCCACCTTCTGCACGAGCAGTTGGGCGATGCGGTCGCCACGACGCAGCTCGACCGCGCGGTCGGGATCGTGGTTGATCAGGCACACCTTGATCTCGCCGCGGTAGCCCGCATCCACCGTCCCGGGGGTGTTGACCACCGAGAGCCCGAACTTCGCGGCCAGGCCGGAACGCGGATGGATCAGACCCACCGTGCCGACGGGCAGGGCCACCGCGATGCCGGTCCCCACCAGCGCTCGCCGCCCGGGCTCGAGGGTCACGTCCACCGTGGTGCACAAGTCCACGCCGGCGTCGCCGGTGTGTGCGCGGGCGGGCACAGGAATCCCCGGGTCCAGACGGAGCAGAGGGACGGCTGGAAGATCGGTCACGTGCACCGAGACTACTCTGATGGACGTGTCTCGAACCTCTCGACCCGACGCGGATGCGCAGCAGACGACCGACGTGCCGGTCTACTCCGAACGGATGTGGGTGCCGCTGTGGTGGTGGCCCCTCGGCCTGGGCGTGGCCGCGCTGCTGGCCGCGGAACTGCACATGGGGGCGCCCGGTCTGCAAGCCTGGCTGCCGTACGTGCTGCTGCTGCCGTTCCCTGTCTGGGCGCTCGTGTGGCTGTCCCGTCTGCGGTTGGAGGTGACGGGCGGGGAACTGATCGTCGGCCGGGCGCACCTGCCGCTCGAGGTGATCTCCCGCGCTGTCGTGGTGCCGGCGTCGGCGAAGAGCGCCGCCCTGGGCCGCCAGCTCGACCCGGCGGCATACGTCCAGCACCGCCCGTGGATCGGGACGATGGTGCTCGTCGTGCTGGACGACCCGGACGACCCCACCCCGTACTGGCTGATCAGCACCAGGCGGCCCGCGGAGCTGCAGGCCGCCCTGGGATGCGCCGACCACTCCGGACACTGAACCGGGCGCGGCCGGTCAGCGCGATCGTCCGGGACTCAGGCTGCACAGTCCCGCCGGGACTCAGGCTGCACAGTCCCGGCAGATCATCACGCCGTTCTCGTCGCTGGCGAGCCGACTGCGGTGGTGTACCAGGAAGCAGCTCGAGCAGGTGAACTCGTCGGCCTGCTTGGGCACCACCCGGACCGACAGCTCCTCGCCGGACAGATCGGCGCCGGGCAGCTCGAAGGACTCCGCGGTATCCGACTCGTCGACGTCCACGACGGCGGACTGCGCCTCGTTGCGTCGCGCCTTCAGTTCTTCGAGTGAATCCTCCGACACCTCGTCGGTTTCGGTTCGCCTCGGTGCGTCGTAGTCAGTCGCCATTTCCTCTACCTCTAGTCCTCGTGCAGGTGCCCGGCCGGAGGACACTGTTCATGTCCTTCGGCGGGGGCAACGCCCGACCGTCTCCGGAAGTTCCCGCCGACCGTGTCCGGGTCCCGGACACGACCCGGGCCTCCCGCTGTCGAAAGCCCGATCATCGAATCTTCGACGACCTGGGCCGCCGAACAATAGCGGAAGTACCCACAGAAGCCGTAACCGATACACGCGATCCGGGGAAATGTCGGTCAATTGTCACCAACACCACAGCAACTCGAGACATTCCACCGTTCGCCCGCCTTCGCGGACCCCCCCGGGATGCCCTCTACAGTGGTCGCACACACCCCTTGGAGATGCGAGAGGCAGGGCGCCGTGGTTTCCCTGATCACCGAAGGCCGGGCGCGTGACGAACGCGGCCGGCCGTTCCCCCGCCGCCGCGTCGTGCCGGCCGCGGCACTGTTCGCGATTCTGGCTACGGTCGGGATCGTGGTGTGGGCATCGGTGTTCGCCGGTTCCGACCCGGTATCCCGGACCGTGGCATGCAACGCCCCGCCGACCGTGCCGTCGGAGCCCGGAGGACCGCAACCGGCCCCCCTCGGCGAGGTGGTCGACCGGTCCGTCCTGCTCGACGTCGAGCCCGCTCCCCTGGCGGCGACGCGGGTGCGGGTGTTCAACGCCAACGGTGAACGTGGCCAGGCGACCCATGTGGCCACCCAGCTGGCCGAGTACGGCTTCGCGAGCGCACCGGACGTCCAGGCGGGCAACGACCCCGTCTACGTCGACCAGAACATGCAGTGCCACGGTCAGATCAGGTTCGGGGCGGCCGGAGCCGCAGCTGCCAGCACGGTGTGGCTGGTCGCACCGTGCGCCGAACTCGTCCGCGACGACCGTGCCGACGACACCGTCGACCTCGCCCTGGGCACCTACTCCAAGGAGATCGCGCCCAACGCCGATGCCGAGGAGGTGCTGCAGTCGCTGCGGGAGGCGCCGGTGGGTGCGGCCGCCGCGCCGCTGGACATCGACCTGCTGGCGGCGGCCCGCGACGCCCGCTGCTGAGCGCCGCGGACCGTCAGGCCGGGATCGGAGCGTCGGCGCCGAACGTGGCGAGCAGGTCCGCGAGCTGTGCTGCGACGCCGGGTGCAGCGGCGACGGTGATCTCGCCGACGTCGCCGCCACCGGTCGGTAGCCGCACCCAGGCGCCCGCCTCCGCGGCGATCAGCGCACCGGCGGCCCAGTCCCACGGTTGCAGCCCGTGTTCGTAGTGGGCATCGACCCGGCCCGAAGCCACCATGCACAGGTCCAGGGCGGCCGCGCCGATCCGGCGGATGTCCCGCACTCTCGGCAGCAGCTCCGCCACCAGAAGGCCCTGTCGTTCGCGCCGGTGCGGCGCGTAGGAGAAGCCGGTCGCGACGAGTGCGTGGGCGATGTCCCCGACCGGGTTGCAGCGCAGACGCGTCACCGATCCCCCGGCGTCGGTGCGGGTGGCCCCCTCTCCGCGCGCGGCCGAGTAGACATCTCCGGCGGCGACATCGACCACCGCTCCCGCCACGGATCTTCCACCGACCTGGGCTGCTATCGAGACCGCGTACGCGGGGATGCCGTACACGAAGTTCACCGTGCCGTCGATGGGGTCGACAACCCATCGGACACCGGTCGACCCGGCATCGGCGCCGCCCTCCTCTCCGAGGATCGCGTCGCCCGGCCGCGACCGGGTCAGCAGTCGCCGGATGAGGTCCTCGGTCTCGGTGTCCGCCATCGTCACCGGATCGGTGTCGGTGCTCTTCGATCGCACCGCGCCGGCCGTGCGAGCACCCGGGTCGGCGGCCGGGAACAGCTCGGGCCGCCGGGCGCGCACGTGGGCGGCGGCCGCCACCGCGACGTCCACGGCGATCTCCCGCAGCCGGGCCGGGTCCGTGGTGGCGTCGCGGGAAAGGGTGCAAGGGTGGGGATCCGGGGTGTCGGGCACCCGAGTATCCGAACACACTGCGCGGTACGGCACCACCCGCGTTGCCGCCGCGTTCGCATTAGGGTGACGTCACGACAGCGGTTGCCCGCGGTGACTGTTCCGGTGACGAGAGGGAGCGCGAGATGACGCAGACGACCCAGCCGGCCATGCCGGATCCGGACCTTCTGGGATTCGGTGTCGACGTCGGGGGCAGCGGCATCAAGGGCGGGGTCGTCGACATGTCCACGGGTGTTCTGGTGGGTGAGCGCATCAAGATCCTGACTCCCCAGCCGTCGACTCCGCAGGCGGTCGCGGACACCGTCGCCCGAATCGTGGAGCAGGCGCAGTGGACCGGACCGGTGGGGGTCACCCTGCCCAGTGTGGTGACCGGTGGGGTGGCGCGTACGGCCGCGAACATCGATCCGGCATGGATCGGCACCGACGCCCGGGCGTTGTTCGCTTCGGCTCTGGGGGATCGCCCAATCAGCGTGCTGAACGACGCGGATGCCGCCGGTCTCGCCGAGGACCGCTTCGGTGCGGCCAGGGACGCGTCGGGAGTGGTCGTCCTGCTCACCTTCGGAACAGGGATCGGCTCGGCGGTGCTGCACAACGGCGTTCTGTTGCCGAACACCGAGTTCGGGCACATGGAGGTCGACGGGATGGAAGCCGAGCACCGCGCGGCGTCGTCGGTCAAGGAGAGCAACGAGTGGTCGTACAAGCGGTGGGCCAAGGAGGTCTCGCTGGTGCTGTCGCGGTTCGAGGCCCTGCTGTGGCCCGACCTGTTCATCGCCGGCGGCGGCATCAGCCGCAAGCACGAGAAGTGGATCCCGCTGCTGACCAACCGCACGCCCGTCGTTCCGGCCGCGTTGCGCAACACCGCCGGCATCATCGGGGCCGCGTGGGCTGCGAAAACAGGCGTCCACCCCTGAGTCCTGCACATCGCGCACGACGGCGATCGTTACAATGGTGCACAGCCGGCTGCGAACCGGCCTGATCCCGACAGACCTCTCCGCCGGAACCCCTCTGGCGCGACGCCGCACTACCTCGTCACGAAAGGGCGTACGTGGCAGCCACCGACATCCACACGGCTGATTCCCCCAACGAATCGGCAGCCTCCGCGGACGCCGCGGAATCCGCGACCGGTACCGCACCCGCCACGAAGCGGCCGGCGAAGAAGGCCCCGGCCAAGAAGGCCCCGGCGAAGAAGGCGGCCGCCAAGAAGGCCCCGGCGAAGAAGGCCGCCGCCAAGAAGACGACGGCGAAGAAGGCCGCCGCCAAGAAGGCGGGCAAGCCGGCCGGCGACGAGTTCGAGGGCGAGGAAGCCGCGCTCGAGGACATCGACGTCGCCGAGGCCGAACTCGAAGGCGCCGAGGACGTGGTCGTGGAGGCGGCGGACGCCGACGACGAGCCCAGCGACAAGGACAAGGCGTCGGGCGACTTCGTCTGGGACGAAGAGGAGTCGGAGGCGCTGCGGCAGGCCCGCAAGGACGCCGAGCTGACCGCCTCCGCCGACTCGGTGCGCGCCTACCTCAAGCAGATCGGCAAGGTTGCCCTGCTCAACGCCGAGGAGGAGGTCGAGCTCGCCAAGCGCATCGAGGCCGGCCTGTACGCGACCTACCGGCTGCAGGAGTACGCCGACAAGGGCGAGAAGCTGCCGGTCGCGCAGCGCCGCGACCTGAACTGGATCTGCCGCGACGGCAACCGCGCCAAGAACCATCTGCTCGAGGCCAACCTGCGACTCGTCGTCTCACTCGCCAAGCGCTACACCGGCCGGGGGATGGCCTTCCTGGATCTCATCCAGGAGGGCAATCTCGGTCTGATCCGCGCGGTGGAGAAGTTCGACTACACCAAGGGTTACAAGTTCTCCACGTACGCCACCTGGTGGATCCGGCAGGCCATCACCCGCGCCATGGCGGATCAGGCCCGCACCATCCGCATCCCGGTGCACATGGTCGAGGTGATCAACAAGCTCGGCCGCATCCAGCGTGAGCTCCTCCAGGACCTCGGGCGCGAGCCCACTCCGGAGGAACTGGCCAAGGAGATGGACATCACGCCGGAGAAGGTACTGGAGATCCAGCAGTACGCCCGGGAGCCGATCTCGCTCGACCAGACCATCGGCGACGAGGGCGACAGCCAGCTCGGCGACTTCATCGAGGACAGCGAGGCCGTGGTGGCGGTGGACGCGGTGTCGTTCACGCTGCTGCAGGATCAGCTGCAGTCGGTACTCGAGACACTGTCCGAACGTGAGGCCGGGGTGGTCCGGCTGCGGTTCGGCCTGACCGACGGTCAGCCGCGGACCCTCGACGAGATCGGGCAGGTCTACGGGGTCACCCGCGAGCGGATCCGGCAGATCGAGTCGAAGACCATGTCGAAGCTGCGGCACCCGTCGCGGTCGCAGGTGCTGCGCGACTACCTCGACTGAGGATCCACCTAGAACTCCTCCGCTTCACGGCGATCGGCCGTCGGCTCCGCAGCCGGCGGCCGTTCGCGTAGCCGGGGTACCACGGCGCGGGTCGCCGGCTCGACGAACCGCGCCGCCACGGGGCCGAGCACCGCCGTGATGAGCACGTACGCCGAAGCGAGGGCTGCGAGCTCGGCGTCCACGTGACCCGAGGTGACGGCGAGTCCGGCGATGACGATGGAGAACTCACCGCGGGCGATGAGGGCGGCGCCCGCGCGAGCGCGGCCCATGGTGGCGATGCCGTGCTGTCGCGCCGCCCACCAGCCGGTGGCGACCTTCGTCAGCGCCGTGACGACGGCGAGCAGCGCCGCCCACCCCAGTACCGGAGGAATGGCGGTCGGATCGGTGTTGAGGCCGAAGAACACGAAGAAGATCGCCGCGAAGAGATCCCGCAGCGGCTCGAGGACGCGGGCCGCGTTGTGGGCGGTCGAGCCGGAGATCGCGATGCCGAGCAGAAACGCGCCGACCGCCGCCGAGACCTGCATCGCCGAGCTGACACCGGCGACCAGCAGCGCGGCGCCGAGAAGCTTGAGCAGCAGCGTCTCGCTGTCCGGGCTGTCGAGCACCGCGGAGACGTAACGCCCGTATCGCAGCACCAGCACGAGCACGACCGTGACCAGCCCCAGCGCGATCGCGACGGCCTCGAGCCCACCGATCAGGCTGACCCCTGCGAGCACCGCGGTCAGGATCGGCAGGTACACCGCCATCGCGAGGTCCTCGAAGACGAGGATCGACAGCACCACGGGAGTCTCCCGGTTACCCAGGCGACCGAGGTCGGTCAGGGTCTTGGCGATGATGCCCGAGGACGAGATGTAGGTGATGCCACCGAGGACGAACGCCCCCGTCGCGCCCCACCCGAGCAGCAGCGCGATCACCACTCCCGGCGCGGCGTTGAGTACGAGATCGAGCAGGCCTGCCGCGCGGGACCGTTTGAGCCCGGTGACGAGTTCGGAGGCCGTGTACTCCAGGCCGAGGAGCAGCAGCAGCAGGACCACGCCGATCTCACTGGCAACGTGACTGAACTCGCTGATGTCACCCAGCTGGATGAACCCACCGGTGCCGAACGCGAGACCGCCGAGGAGGTAGAACGGGATCGGCGACATGGCGAAGCGCGCGGCGAGGCGTCCGAGCACGCCGAGGGCGAAGAACACCGCCCCCAGTTCGATCAGGGCGAGCGTGGTCGAATTCATCGGTCAGCCGTTGCGCAGGATCCTGGCCGCGGCGTCCAGGCCGTCGGCCGTGCCGACGGCGACGAGGATGTCTCCCCCGGTGAGTACGAAGTCCGGCCCCGGCGAGGGCGTCACCTGCCCGGCGCGCATCACCGCGACGACGGACACACCCGTGCGGGTACGCATCGCCGTGTCCCCGAGCACTGCCCCGTCGAAACGGGAGCTGTCGTGGATGTGCAGCTGCCGGGTGATGATCCCGGGCAGTTCCCGGTGGTCCTCCTGGAGCTGGGCGACGAGTTGCGGCGCGCCGAGCAGGTTGCTCAGGGTGGCGGCCTCCTCGACGGTCAGCGGCAGGGAGGCCGCACAGGCATCGGGATCGTCCGCCTTCGAGACGATGAGGTCCGAATGGCCGTCCCGATGCGTGATGACCCCGATCCGCCGACCCGACGCCAGCTCGAAGTCCTTGCGCACGCCGATTCCGGGAAGCGGCGTCACTTCGACGTTCATGCCGCCAGAGTAGGACTCACAGTCCACCCGGGTGACGGCGCACCCTCAGGGATCCCCGAAAAGTCCGTTTCCCCCGGGGCGATAGTCCACCACCGCGGTGACCGCAGCGACCGGCAGCGGGCCGTAGAGGTGCGGAAACGTCATCCCCTCCGGATCGTCCGGGAGGCCCGGCTCCCATCGCACTTCGTCCGCGAGCCGCGCCGGGTCGAGATGCAGCAGCACCAGGTCCGTGCGGCCGGCGAACAACCGGTTCGCCGGCAGGTGCACCTGTTCCGGGGTCGACAGGTGCACGAACCCGTGCGTGGCGAGCGAGTCGGGGGCAAGCTCTCCTTGGCGCTGCGCCCGCTCCCAGTCGGCTCGCGCGCAGATGTGTACCAGCCGATTCGTCACCGCAGCCTCTCCCGGTGGCCGTTCCGGGCCCGCGACACCGCCGAGGGCTCTGCGCTGTGAGCGAACACCCGCAGCCCCGAAACCGCACGTCGTGGGCGTTCGGGGGGGTCGGGGGTGAAACTCGACACGATTTTCGGAGGATTGGAACAACGCGTGAACGGGAATCGTCTGACACAGTAGTTCCACCGCGCCGGCCCGGTGCGGCGGACCAGACCCCAGGCAACCGACGACAGTGGTGGCCAGTTTGGAGGAGTCATGCCCGGAACGTTGACCAGCCCGAAGTTGACCGCCGCAGACCGCTGCGATCGGTGCAGTGCAGCCGCTCGCGTCCGTGCCGTCCTTGCCACCGGTGGCGAGCTGCTCTTCTGCGGCCACCACGCCAAGGAGCACACCGACCGGCTGCGTGAACTCGGCGCCACGATCGAGTCCGACGCCGAAGCCGCCATCTGATCCACCGTTCCGGAGCCGGACGACTCCGAGACCCGAGCCGAAACGGGCGACCACCGCGGGTGGTCGCCCGTTTCGCCGTTTCGGGGGTGCGTCGGCAGTGGGTTCACCACTGGCGCAGCAGCGCGATGCGGTCGCCGAGTTGCTCGGCCGTGGCGATCGCGGTCGGCGGACCCCCGCACTGCCGTCGCAACTCCCCGTGGATGACCCCGTGCGGCTTACCGGTCCGGTGGTGGTGCATCGCGACGAGCGAGTTCAGTTCCTTGCGCAGCCGGGCCAGCGAGTCGGCGGTCGCCACCCGCTCGGCCACCTGCGGCGGCGGAGCGGGTGCGGGGACCGGCGTCGGCTTGTCCAGCTGCTCCTGCTGCCGGCGACGCAGCAGCGCCCGCATCTGTTCGGCGTCGAGCAGCCCGGGCAGACCCAGGTAGTCGGCCTCTTCCTCGCTGCCGGAGAACGTCGCCGTGCCGAACGAGGAGCCGTCGTAGATCACCTGGTCGAGTTCGGCCTCCGCGCCGAGCGCGGTGAACGCCTTCTCCTCCTCGCCCGGTTCGTCCTTGGTCCGGTTGGCGTCGGCGAGCAGGTCGTCGTCGAAGCCCTCCTTCACGCGGTGCGGCTTACCGAGCACGTGGTCCCGCTGCGCCTCGAGCTGGCTGGCCAGGTCGAGAAGCACCGGCACGGACGGCAGGAACACGCTCGCGGTCTCGCCCTTGCGTCGCGACCGCACGAAACGGCCGATGGCCTGGGCGAAGAACAGCGGCGTCGAGGCGCTGGTGGCGTACACGCCCACCGCGAGCCGAGGGACGTCGACGCCTTCGGACACCATGCGCACCGCCACCATCCAGCGCTGCGTGCTCGCGTCGAACTCCGAGATGCGCCGCGACGCGGTCGGGTCGTCGGACAGGACGAGGGCGGGCGTCTCACCGGTGAGCTGCTCGAGGATCTTGGCGTACGCGCGGGCCACCGTCTGGTCGCTGGCGATGACCAGTCCGCCCGCATCGGGCATCCCGCCCTGGCGCAGTTGCTCGAGCCGCGTGTTGGCGGCGGTGAGGACGGCCGGGATCCAGTCGCCGGCCGGATCGAGAGCGGTCCGCCACGCGCGTGCGGTCTGCTCGGCGCTGAGCGGCTCACCGAGTCGTGCCGAGTACTCCTCCCCCGCGTTGTTGCGCCATCGGGCTTCGCCGGAGTAGGCGAGGAAGACCACCGGACGCACGACACCGTCCGCGAGGGCGTCGGCGTAGCCGTACGCATGGTCGGCCCTGGACTGCATGAAGCCGTCGGTGTTCGGTTCGTATGTCACGAACGGGATGGCGCTGTCGTCGCTGCGGAACGGGGTACCGGTCAGGGCGAGCCGGCGGGTGGCGTCGCCGAACGCCTCCCGGATTCCCTCACCCCAGCTCTTGGCGTCGCCGCCGTGGTGGATCTCGTCGAGGATCACCAGGGTGCGGCGGGCCTCGGTGCGGACGCGGTGTTTGAACGGGTGCGAGGCCACCTGCGCGTAGGTCACCACGACGCCGTGGAAGTCGCTCGACGTCTGGCCGGTGGAGTTGGTGAAGTTCGAGTCCAGGGCGATGCCGGAGCGCGCGGCCGAAGCGGCCCACTGGTGCTTGAGATGCTCGGTGGGGGCGACGACCGTCACCTGGTCGACGGTGCGGTCGCGCAGCAGTTCGCCCGCGACTCGAAGCGCGAACGTGGTCTTACCGGCGCCGGGGGTCGCGACGGCGAGAAAGTCCCGCGGGCTCGTCGCGAGGTACTTCGTCAGGGCTCGGCGCTGCCAGGCGCGCAGCTGTCCGGCCGGGGCGGAGGGCGCTGTTCCGACGGTCTCGGTGCTCACCGGCTACTCGTGCTCCTTCTCCGGTCGTGCGGGTGGTCTCGCTCTGCGGCCCGCCGTCGGGCGGACGGACACCGCCGTGCGGTCGCCGGACGGACGACGGCCGTCGAGCAGCCTATCCCGGTCCGCCGGCCCCGCCCGCATCCGAGCCGCCGGCCGTGACGCGGGCGACAGGAGACGATCATGTCAGAATTCGCGGTGTCGTCGGCCCGCCGCCGCGCACTGCGGCGTGTCGTCAGGAATGCTGGAAGTACCCATGAGCGACACACCTCCTCCGGCCGGATCGACCGCCGCACCGCGCCCGCGGCGGCGGCCGGTGCATCGCGGGCTGCAGGTGCTCGCCCGGACGGCGGTCAAGGCATGGGACGACTCCATCTTCAGCAAGGCCGCGGCGGCCGCCTTCTGGCAGACGCTGTCGCTGCCCCCGCTGCTGCTGGGGCTGCTGGGCAGTCTCGGCTACGTCGCCGGGTGGTTCGGACCCGATACGGTGGAGATCATCCAGTCCAAGATCGTGACGTTCTCCCGCACCATGTTCAGCGAGAACGTGGTCGACGACATCATCGGGCCCACGGTGCAGGACGTGCTGCTGCGGGGCCGCGCCGACGTGATGTCCCTCGGATTCCTGCTGTCGCTGTGGGCGGGTTCGTCGGCGATCTCCACGTTCGTCGACTCCATCGACGAGGCACACGACCAGCACGACCACCGTCATCCCGTCTGGCAGCGGTTCTTCGCCCTGCTGCTGTACGTGGTGTTCCTCGTCCTGGCGGTGTTCACGCTGCCGCTCGTCGCGCTCGGGCCGACCATGATCGGACGGGCGCTGCCGGAGGCGTGGTACGACGTCGGGTCCCGGTTGCTGGACACCTTCTACTACCCCGGGGTGGGCCTGCTGCTGCTCGTGGGCCTGACGACGCTGTACAAGGTGGCGTTGCCGAGGTCCCTGCCGTGGCATCGCCTGCTGGGTGGTGCGATCCTGGCGGGCACGTTCTTCATGGCATCGAGCGCGGCGCTGCGCTGGTACCTGCGATGGGTCTCCGGGACCGGATACACCTACGGAGCGCTCGCCACCCCGATCGCGTTCCTGCTGTTCACCTTCTTCCTCGGCTTCGCCGTCGTGCTGGGCGCCGAGTTCAACGCGACGGTGCAGGAGTTCTGGCCGGCGCGCGAGACCCGCATCGAACAGATGCGCCGGTGGCTCGCCGAGCGGGCGGCCGCAGCGTCCGCACCGGCCGCGGTGACCGGCCTGACCCGGCGGCTGGGGACGGCACCGATCCCGATCCGGCTACCGGACATCATGCGGCCGGGGCAGCGGGAACCCGAGTCGTGCCCCGTGGACGCGCCGCACCCACGCGCAGCGGAGGGCATCGTCGGCGAACCCGCGCCGGCGGCCCCGGACGAGACGGTCGATCAGTCGCCCTTGCGCAGACCCTCGTAGACCTTCTTGCATTCCGGGCACACCGGTGACCCCGGCTTCGGGGAGCGCGTCACCGGGAAGACTTCGCCGCACAGCGCGACGACATGGGTACCCATGACCGCACTCTCGGCGATCTTGTCCTTCTTGACGTAGTGGAAGAACTTGGGAGTGTCGTCGTCGGTGGTTTCGTCGGTGGTGGTATCCGGCCGTTCCTTGATGTCGGTGCTCACCGTTACATGATGCCGCACCCCGGGTGCGGATGTGTATGTGCATTCCGTGGACGCGAGTGGGACAGTAGAAGGATGTCGAGAACTCCGGGTTTCCATGGGGACTACGACGACGGGTCACCCGAGAAACCGGTTCTGATCACCGAGGCGGCGTCGTCGCTGGAGGAGCAGCACCGAGCGAGGGTCCGCAAGTACCTGACGCTCATGTCCTTCCGCATCCCCGCCATGATCCTCGCTGCGCTCGCGTACGCGGCGTTCGCCAATCCGTGGCTGGCGGTGGGCATCCTCGCTCTGTCGGTCCCCCTTCCCTGGGTGGCGGTGCTCATCGCCAACGATCGCCCACCGCGGTCGAAGGACGAGCCCAGCCGTTGGGACGGCCGCGCCGACGACACCACGGCGCTCGAGGGCCCACAGCCGCGCATCATCGAGGGCTGACCCGGTTCCCCGGCCCGGGGCGCGGCACCAGGGTGCTGCCACAATGCGTGGATGGACCGCGACCTGCTGCTTTCGATCTGTCCCGCGCTGCGCACGGCACTCACTCGCGCACGGTTCGACACCGACACGATGCTCGAGCTGCTCGGTCCCGACGCGCACGCCGCGCTGGGACGCGGCGAACCCGTGCCGGTGCGACGGGCCGCGGCGGGCGGCGGTGATCTCGGCACCCTCGTGCGCCTGTTCCTCGTGTGCGACACGCTTCCCGCCGACGAGGTGGGCGACGCGCTCGCACCACTCGACGTGGCGACGGCGATCGCGTCCGGGCTGCTCGAACGCGACGGCGATGGTGTGCGCGCAGCGCTGGATCTGCGACCGCTCGACGCCGGCACCGGGACGCGCTGGATGCTGTCGGACCTCGACGGGGCGATGCGTCCCCGGCGCGCCCGCGAGGATCATGTGCTCGGCGTCGGACACGCGTCGCTGTCGCTGCTGCAGGCCATGCCCACCGATCCGGTCGGCTCGGTGCTGGACCTGGGCACCGGCTGCGGCGTGCAGGCTGTACGCGCGACCGATTTCGCCGACACTGTCACCGCCACCGACGTCAATGCCCGGGCACTGGTTCTGGCCGCCGCCACGGCCGCGCTCAACGAGGTCGAGATCGAACTGCTCGAGGGGTCGTGGTTCGAGCCGGTGGCCGGCCGTCGCTTCGACCGGATCGTCGCGAACCCGCCGTTCGTGGTGAGTACGGGACGGGTCGAGCACACCTACCGGGACTCGGGCCTGGACCTCGACGGCGCGAGCGAACTGATGATCTCGCGCGCCGCCGAGCACCTGAACCCGGGCGGGACCGCGGCGATGCTGGCTTCGTGGGTGCACCTCGAAGGCGAGGACTGGCGCCGCCGGATCGCGTCCTGGCTGCCCGCCCACGGCGTCGACGCGTGGATCGTGCAGCGCGACGTCGCCGACCCCGCCTTCTACGTGGGCACGTGGCTGCGCGACGGCGACGCCGACCCGCGGGATCCGGCGGTGGCGGCACGCGCCGAGGCCTGGCTCGACCACTTCGCGCGGCACGGGGTCGAGGGCATCGGCTTCGGATTCGTCTACCTGCGGCGCACCGACGCGCCGAGCGACGTCCTCGCCGAGGACCTGCGGCACGGCTTCACGGACCCGCTCGGGGCGGAGGCCGTCGCGTACTTCGACCGGCTGGCCTGGCTGCGTGACCACGACGTCCTGGAGGCGCGGTTCGTCGTCCGGCCCGACACCGCCCTCGAACGGGTGTACCTCCCCGGGGAGGACGGCTGGCGGCAGGTGGTGACGCGCGTGCACCGCGGCGGGGGCCCGAACTGGCAGCACGAGGTGGACGAGCCGGCGGCAGCGCTGCTGGCGGGGATGCGGGCCGACGGCCTGCCGCTGGCGGACCTGGTTGCGCTGCTCGCCGTCGCGCACGGCGAGGACGAACAGGCGCTGACCGAACGGGCGGTGGCTCTGGTACAGGCGCTCGTGCGGCACGGGCTCGTCGAGCCGGTCCGGTAGGGCGTTCCGGGCGGGCCGAAAGTTACCGGCCGGTTCCCCCGGTGGTGTGTTCTCAGCAACTTCTCAGGACCTCCGTGCCGTTTGCGCAGGTCAGAGCAGTTCCGGCAATGGAACCTCGGGAACTTTCCCAGGGGCCTGGCGCGTTGAACGCTTCGAGACACCACCGATGAGGAGGCACGTCATGGCACGCCCCGATACCACCGCCCGCGTCGATTCCGACCTCGACAGCCAGAGCCCGGCCGCAGACCTGGTCCGCGTCTATCTGAACGGGATCGGCCGCACGGCCCTGCTGAGCGCTGCGGACGAGGTGGAACTGGCCAAGCGGATCGAGGCCGGCCTGTACGCCCAGCACCTGCTGGAGACCAAGAAGCGGCTCACCGCAGCGAAGAAGCGCGACCTCGCGATCCTGGTGCGCGACGGACAGGCCGCTCGCAGCCATCTGCTCGAGGCGAACCTGCGTCTGGTCGTGTCCCTGGCCAAGCGTTACACCGGCCGTGGCATGCCGCTGCTGGACCTGATCCAGGAGGGCAACCTCGGACTGATCCGCGCCATGGAGAAGTTCGACTACGCCAAGGGCTTCAAGTTCTCGACCTACGCCACCTGGTGGATCCGTCAGGCCATCACCCGCGGTATGGCCGACCAGAGCCGCACGATCCGGCTCCCCGTCCATCTCGTCGAGCAGGTCAACAAGCTGGCCCGGATCAAGCGGGAACTGCACCAGCAGCTCGGCCGGGAGGCCACCGACGACGAACTGTCCGCGGAGTCCGGCATCCCGGTCGAGAAGATCGGTGACCTGCTGGACCACAGCCGCGACCCGGTGAGCCTGGACATGCCGGTCGGCAACGACGAGGAGGCCCCGCTCGGCGACTTCATCGAGGATGCCGAGGCGACGTCCGCGGAGAACGCGGTGATCGCCGGGCTGTTGCACAGCGACGTGCGCAGCGTCCTGGCCACCCTGGACGAGCGCGAGCAGCAAGTGATCCGTCTGCGTTACGGCCTCGACGACGGCCAGCCGCGCACCCTCGACCAGATCGGCAAGCTCTTCGGCCTCTCCCGTGAGCGAGTCCGCCAGATCGAACGCGAGGTGATGGGCAAGCTCCGCGAGGGCGACCGCGCCGAACGTCTGCGCGCCTACGCCAGCTGACCGGGCAGTCGGCCGGACGATCCCCGAGAACCGGGCTGGGTTCTCGGGGATCTTTGTCTCTGTGGCCGGTCCAGCGCAGCCGGCGGGACCGGCGTGGTCCGTCTGGCAGAGCCGGCCGGACCGCCGTGGTCCGTTCAACGCAGCCGGCGCGGGCCGAGGTCGAGTGGGTGCGGCTCGGGACCGATCCGCAGGTGCGCGTCGGTGAGCTCGGCGCCGGTGGGGGACGCGAGGACCGGTTCGCACGCGATCTCCCGTACCTCCGGTAGGTCGTCGGCAAGGGCGGAGATGCGCTGGACCAGGTCGACGAGTGCCGCCTTGCTGACCGGTTCGGTGTTGCGGTAGCCGGACAGCAGTGGCGCCGCCTTGGGGGCGTCGATCAGCTCGACGGCCTCGTCCTCGGTGACCGGCAGGACCCGGAAGGCGCGGTCGCCGAGCAGGTCGGAGATGACTCCGGCCAGACCGAACGAGATCAGCGACCCGAACGACGGGTCGTCCTGGACCTGCACGACGCATCCGATGCCCTTGGTGGCCATCTTCTGCACGTGCAGCAACGGCTCCCCCGAGACCGCGGCGAGGTCTCGGTACGCGATCCGCACCGCCTCGGGTCCGAGCAGATCCAGCCGCACACCGCTCAGGTCCGGCCGGTGCCGCCAGTGGGCGCCGGTGGCCTTCACCGCGACGGGAAACCCGATCTCCTCCGCGGCGGCGACGGCTTCCTCGGCAGTGGTCACCGCCCGGAACTCCGCGATGTGCACGCCGTAGCACGCGAGCAGGAGTGCGGCCTCGGTGTCCGAGAGCCAGCGCCCCTCCGGCGACGTCGCGAGCCACCCCTCGACGAGGGTGCGGGCCTTCTCTGCGTCGATGCCCGCCGGGCGGACGACCTGGGAGGCGGGACGGCTGCGCCACTTGGCATACCGCCATGCCCGGGCCAGCGCGAGGGCCGCCCGCTCGGGACCCGGATACGAGGGCACCGAACCTCGGGTGGGGTGACCGTCGGGTCCGCGCACCGCGAGGACGTCGGGCAGGCCCTCGGTGGCGAGGAACGTCGTGAGCACCGGCTTGTCGGTGCCGGCAACGGCGTCGCGCAGGGCCTGCGCGTACGGCTCGATCGTCACGGCGACCGGCGGTACGAACACTGCGATCACCGCGTCGACATCGGTGGATTCGAGTGCGTGGGTGACGGCCGCCGCGAACTGCTGTGGGGACGCCGCGGCCCCCAGATCGACGGGTTCGCCGACGTGCAGGCCCTCACTCCGGGCGGCGTCGACGGCGAGCACACCCAGCGCCGTGGAGTTGCCCACCACCGCGACGCGCGGGCCGGCCGGCAGCGGCTGATAGCCGAACAACAGGGCCGAATCGAACAACTGGGAGATCGAACCCACCTGCACGACCCCGGCCTGCTCGAACAGGTCCCGCACGATGGTGTCGTCCATTTCCCCCGTCCGGGCGGCCAGGACGGGGGGCACGGCGTGCCGACCGCTCTTGACGGCGACGATCGGCTTGCTGCGAGCCACGCGCCGGGCGATGCGCGAGAACTTGCGCGGATTGCCGAAGCTCTCGAGGTACAGCAGCACCACCTCGGTGGCCGGATCGGTGTCCCAGTACTGCAGCAGGTCGTTGCCCGACAGGTCGGCGCGGTTGCCGGCGGAGACGAACGAGGACAGGCCGACGCCGGTCTTGGCGGCCTCGTCGAGGATCGCGATGCCCAGCGCGCCGGACTGGCAGAAGAAGCCGACGTTGCCGGCCGCGGGCAGCACGGGCGCGAGGGTGGCGTTGAGACGGACCTCGGGGTCGTTGTTGGCGACACCGAGGGCGTTCGGACCGATCAGCCGCATGCCGTGTGCCCGTGCCGCGTGCGCGAGGCGGCGTTCCGCGGCCCGGCCTTCCGGTCCGGTCTCGCCGAAGCCGGACGACACGACGAGCAGCGCCTTGACGCCCTTGGCGAGGCAGTCGTCGAGCACCGCGTCGATGGCCTCGGCCGGGACCGCCGCGATCGCGAGGTCGATGTCGTCGGGGATGTCGCGGACGGTCGGATAGGCCCGCACGCCGCGCACCGAGCGGTGCTCGGCGTTGACCGGATAGACCGGGCCGGTGAAGCCGCTGCGCAGCATGTTGACCAGGACCGCGTTACCCACCTTGCGACTGTCGGTGGACGCGCCGATGACGGCGGCGCTGCCCGGGCTGAGCAGGTTGCGGACGCTCCGCGCCTCGGCGGCCCGTTCGCGGGCATTGCGTACCGACACCAGCGCCTCGGTGGGGTCGATGGCGAATTCGAGCCGCACCACGCCGCCCTCGAAACTACGGCTGACCTGGTATCCGGCCTCGCGGAACACCGTGACCATGTTGCGGTTCTCGGCGAGTACCTCCGCGACGAAGGTGTGGATGCCGTTCTCGGCGGCGGCGCCTGCCAGGTGCTCGAGCAGGATGGGGCCGAGACCGCGGCCCTGATGCGCGTCGGCGACGGTGAAGGCGACCTCGGCGGACAGGCCGTCGCCCTCGGGCAGTCCCTCGTAGCGGCCGACCGCGATGATCTCCCCGCCGAGCAGGGCCACGAAGGCGACCCGGCGGTGGTGGTCGACCACGGTGAAGTTGAACAGGTCCCGTTTCGACATCGTCGGGTAGGGACCGAAGTAGCGAAGGTAGCGGGTGCGCTCCGAGAGTTTGCTGTGGAAATCCACGAGCAGGTCCGCGTCCTCGGGGACGATGGGCCGCAGGTGCACGGCCTTCCCGTCGGAGGCCAGGACGTCCGCCACCCAGTGCTTGGGGTAGTTCCGCGCGACGGCGAGTGCCCGCTCCCGGGCGGCGTCCTTCTCCGCCTGGGCGCGCGCTGCGGCGTCGGCCTGCGTGCCGGCGGGTGCGTCGCCGTCGGGCGTCTGTCCCGCGGGGCCGTGAGGCGTGCCCTCGGATGCGGTGCTCTCGGATGCTGTGCTCTCGGATGCTGTGCTCTCGGATGCTGTGCTCTCGGATGCTGTGCTCTCGGATTCAGTCACGCGGGTCCTCCGGGTCCAGGCCGAGCAGCGGGAAGCAGGCCCGACGGGTGGCGACGATGGCCGAGTCGACTCGGCTGAGGGCACGATCGAACGAGGCGACGCCGGTCTCGGGGGTGCCGCCGGGACCGTCCCACGGCAGATACGCCACGTCGCCGCCCTCCCCCATCACGGTCGGCAGATCGACCCCCGGTGCCATCGCAGCGACCCGCTCCCGCCATTCGCCGGGAATCGGCGTAGCGGGGTCGATCTCGCGGTCGAGCACGGCGGCGATCAGGTGGGTCCACGATCGCGGTACCACCCGCACCAGCCCGTAGCCACCCCCTCCGACGGCGAGCCACCGACCCTCGCAGTGCCGGTCCGCGAGCTCACGCATCGCCAGGTACGCCGCGCGTTGACCGTCGACGGTCAACGAGAGGTCGGCCAGCGGATCCTCCCGGTGGCTGTCGGCACCGCACTGGCTGATGATGATCTGCGGCCGGAACGCGGCGACCGCCGCGGGGACGACGGCGTGGAACGCGCGCAGCCACAGGGCGTCGACGGTGCCGGGCAGGACCGGCAGGTTGACCGCGGTGCCCTCGGCGGCACCGGTACCGATCTCGCTGGACCAGCCGGTGTTCGGCCACAGCGTCGCGGGGTGCTGGTGGACGGAGACGGTGAGCACCCGGGGATCGCCGAGGAACGCGTGCTGCACTCCGTCGCCGTGGTGGGCGTCGACATCGAGGTAGGCGATCCGGTCGAAGCCGTTGTCGAGGAGCCACGAGATCGCGATGGCGGCGTCGTTGTAGACGCAGAATCCGGCGGCCCAGTCGGCCATCGCGTGGTGCATCCCGCCGCCGATGCTCACCGCCCGCCGGGTGCGGCCGGCCGCGATCTCGCGCGCGGCCGCGAGGGTGCCGCCCGCGAGGACGGCGCTCGCCTCGTGCATGCGCGGGAAGATCGGGTTGTCCTCGGTGCCGAGACCGTGCGGGGCCTCCGGTCCGGCGGTCGAGCCGGGAGGCAGGTTGCCGGCGTGCTTGACGGCCTCGACGTAGGCGGGGGTGTGGATGCGCAGCAGATCGGCGTCGGTCGCGGCCGGCGGGCGCAGGGTCTCCACCCCCTCGAGCAGGCCGAGACCCCGGGACAACGCCATCGTGAGATCGAGCCGGGTGGGGTTCATCGGGTGGGACGGACCCCACCGGTAGTCGAGGTAGTCCGGACTCCACACCACCACTCGGTCGCCGCTCGGATGTGTCGGATCGCCCGTCGCGGCGGAGGTCGTGGTCATGGCCACAAAGCTACTGCGCCGCTCCGGGTGACGCGAGTGCCCGAAGACCTCGGCGTGCCCACCGCCCACCGCGCCGGGCGGGGCCGCTCGGGGTTCACCCGCCGGGGGTTTCGCCCGGTTAGAATCGGCCGCAGACGAAGGGGTGTGAGAGTGAAGGACCTGGTCGATACCACGGAGATGTACCTCCGGACGATCTACGACTTGGAGGAAGAGGGCGTCGTGCCGCTGCGTGCGCGCATCGCCGAACGCCTGGAGCAGAGCGGCCCGACTGTGAGTCAGACCGTCGCCCGGATGGAGCGGGACGGGCTGCTGCGGGTGGCGGGCGACCGGCACCTCGAGCTGACCGAGAAGGGCCGCGATCTGGCGGTGTCGGTCATGCGCAAGCATCGGCTCGCCGAGCGGCTGCTCGTGGACGTGATCGGCCTCGACTGGGAGAACGTGCACGCCGAGGCCTGCCGCTGGGAACACGTGATGAGCGAGGAGGTCGAGCGCCGCCTCGTCGAGGTGCTGCACAACCCCACGACGTCGCCGTACGGCAACCCCATCCCCGGACTGGACCAGCTCGGCCTGGACCGGCCGGTGGCGGCGGACGAGCCGCTGGTCCGGCTCACCGAGATTCCGCCGGGTAAGCCGACCGCCGTGGTCGTGCGACGGCTCGCCGAATACGTGCAGTCCGATCACGAGGTGATCGGCCGGCTGCGGGAGGCGGGGATCGTGCCCGACGCACGCGTTACAGTCGAGACGAAGCCTGGGTCGGTGGTCATCAACGTGCCCGGCCACGACGGCTTCGAACTTTCCGACGAAATGGCCCACGCGGTGCAGGTGAAGCAGGTCTGAGGCAGGCCCGTTCGCCGGCCCTGCGCGGGCCGGCGAAGAAGGGGCGCACAGCGTGAGGCTTCTGGTGACCGGCGGCGCCGGGTATGTGGGCAGCGTCTGCAGCACGGTGCTGCTCGAGCAGGGACACGAGGTGGTGGTCCTCGACGATCTGTCCACCGGCAACGCCGACGCCGTGCCGGCCGGCGCGGAGTTCGTCGAGGGCGACATCGCCACCGCCGCCGCGACGGTGCTCGGCGACGGCGCTCGGCCCCGATTCGACGGTGTGCTGCATTTCGCGGCGCAGTCGCTGGTCGGCGAGTCCGTCGAACAGCCGGACAAGTACTGGCACGGCAACGTCGTCGCGACCCTCGCCCTGCTCGACGCGATCCGGCGATCGGGAACTCCGCGGCTGGTGTTCTCGTCGACGGCGGCGACGTACGGCGAACCGGAGCAGGTCCCGATCACCGAGGACGCCCCCGCCCGCCCCACCAACCCGTACGGCGCCACGAAACTCGCCATCGACCATGCGATCTCGTCCTACACGCGGGCCTACGGGCTGGCCGCGACGAGCCTGCGTTACTTCAACGTCGCGGGTGCGTACCACGGCGCCGGGGAGAACCGCGTGGTCGAGACCCACCTGATTCCGCTCGTGCTGCAGGTGGCCCTCGGCCAGCGCGAGCACATCTCGGTGTTCGGCACCGACTGGCCGACCAAGGACGGTACGGCGGTGCGGGACTACATCCATGTCAAGGACCTCGCCGACGCCCATCTTCTGGCACTGGAGTCCGCCCGTCCCGGCGAACACGCCGTCTACAACCTCGGCAGCGGTGAGGGTTTCACCGTCCGGGAGGTCATCGAGGCGTGTGGCCGGGTGACGGGGCTGCCTATCACGGTCGTCGACGCCGCCCGGCGTGCCGGGGACCCGGCCGTGCTGATCGCCTCGAGCCGCCGCGCCGTCGAGGAACTGGGCTGGAAGCCGCAGCACACGAGCCTCGACGAGATCGTCACCGACGCGTGGGCCTACCTGCAGGGGCTCGGCGACCGGTCGCACGCGGCACGGCGCTGAGCGGCCGAGGTCACGCCGCCGGCTCCGGCGGGGGCATTCGCACCCCGAGCCGCGCGGCGATCTCGTAGCCGGTGTCGGCGAGACCGCGCACGGTGTGCGGCCGCAACCCGGCCTGCAGGGCCTGGTCGAGAAGGTCGGCCAGCCGGTGCCGCGGATTCGATTCGAGTGCGACACCCAAAGCGACCCCGGCGAGCGGCCCGTCGCCACGTACGTATGCGCTGTAGCCGACGAGAGCGGCGGCCTCGGCTCGTTCCGGGTCCGGGAGACGCCGGGTGAGCGCGATCCACAATCGTTCGGCAGTGTCGGACTCGGCACCCGTCGCGAGGGCCATCACCGCGTCCCGCACGGTCGAGTTCGACAGCAGGACTGCGAGTTCGGCGAGTTCGGGGGCGAGCAGTTCGGCGCCGTCGCCGTGCCGGGCGATGTGACTCAGGACGGCCTCGAGTTCCTGACGGTCGGCGCGCTCGCGGCCGCCGGCACGGACGGCGAGTTCGTAGGCGAGGTCGCGGGTGTCGATCGCCTCGTCGATGTGGTCGGCGACCTGCAGCCGTCCGGGCATCGGCACGGGGGCCAGCAGGTCGGCGAGTTCGGCGCGCGACCGTCGGATGGCTCCGCCCTCGAAGACCCGAGCGGCGGCGACGGGTGAGGCCTGCGGGTCCGGCACCGTCCCGTGCACGCCGCCGACGAGCGCGAACCATATCTTGCCACAGGCGACTTCGGAGACGGCGTGGGCGCCGGCGATGCGGATCCCGTGACGATCGAGACGGACGGCGAAGTCGTCGAGCAAGCGGCAGGCTGCGGCGACGGCGGGGGCGTCCGGATGGTCGAGGCGGTCGTCGACGAGGACGACGAGCACGGCGTCGGCGCCCTCCCGGTCGCAGAGCGCACCGAACCGCTCGAAGACGTCACGCATCGCGGCCGGTACCGGATCGTCCTCGCCGGGAGGCAGCATCAGGTCGTGGCGCATGACGGCGCCGACGGCCGCGGACCGGGCGCCGTCGCGTCCGCCACCCACGTCGGACGCGAGACTCAGCACGATCAGCGACCGCGCGGGAAGGAAGCCGAGCATGGCCGGCACGGCGGCGATCAGTTCACCCGGATCGGTGAGTCGCAGCGGGCGGGGCGAGGAAGTCGATGTGGTCATGGCCCGACTGTCCCCGACGGTCCGCGCCCCCGGAGACCGTGCGACCCGGATTCGCCGAATCTGGGGACGAACGCCCCGGTTGTGGACAACTACGGCGGTTGCGGGAGTCCGGACCGCCCGTTGTCGGCGGGCGCTGGTAGCGTGCCGCGCTCGAGCGACTGCACTCAGGCGGCGCGAACACGCTCCACGCTCGCATCGAAGACCCGGGTGAGGCCGCCGGTGTCGGCGGGCCCGGCACCGAAGGACATGTAGGTCACCAGCACCCGCACGTCACCGAGCTGGGCGATGCGGCTGGTCATCGACTGGGTGACCACCTCCCGGCCCTCCCCCGACCGGACGGTCCGGGTGAAGGCGAGGGTCTCGACCCCCGGGGGCGCCGGGGGCGCCGACGGGTCGAGCGTGGTGGTCACGGTGGCGGTGACGCCCCGGCGGGTCGCCGCGACGACGGGGCATTCGACGAGATGCTCGCGGTAGGCGGCCAGCTCGTCGGTGACGGCGACGAGTTCCACCGAGATGGTGGCCCGGCTGTCGTTGTCCGTGCCGACCACCATCGCGGTCCCGTCCGGGCCGAAATTCTGCGGCGGTGGCAGGCAGCCGGGTGGATCCACCTTGGCACCCTCGGGCACGCCCGTGAGATCGGGAGCGGCCTGGGCGACCGCCTGCGGCGGGAGTACCACCGCGTCGTACGGCTCGGGGAACTCCTCGGGGGGCAGCAGCAGTTCGGCGAGGGGGCGGCTCGCGGTCGCGGCGTCGCCCGTGGTGGCCAGCGCGGCCGGCTCGGGCTGGGGTGTCCCGCCGACGGTCGACGAGCACCCGGCGGCGAGCAGCAGCACCGCGCCGAACGCGGTGGCGCCCAGCCGGCGGCCGGGGGCCGGGGGGCGGCGCGGCGGCCGGACGTCGTCTCCTGCGCTGTGGGGTGCCACCGGACCTCCGCTGTCGCGTTCCGCCGGTCACGCCCCGGCGGAAGCTGATCATCAGTTCAACTAGACTCGAACTCCACCATGCCACGCCGGGGACCCGGCGGTATCACGGCGCCCCGGATCGAACGGAGGATGTTCGCATGGACGACCAGTCCCGCATGTACGAGCTCGAGTTCCCTGCGCCCCGGTTGACGTCCGCGGACGGCGAGGGCCCCGTCCTGGTGCACGGCCTCGAAGGGTTCGCCGACGCGGGGCATGCGGTACGGCTCGCCACCACACACCTGCGGGAGAGCCTCGAAAGCGAGCTCGTCGCGTCGTTCGCCGTGGACGAGCTGATCGACTACCGGTCCCGGCGCCCGACCATGACGTTCAAGGCCGATCACTTCTCGGATTACGCCGCCCCGGAACTCAACCTGTACGCCCTGATCGACACCGCCGGTACTCCCTTCCTGCTTCTCGCCGGCGCGGAGCCCGACCTGAAATGGGAGCGGTTCATCACCGCGGTGCGCCTGCTGGCCGAGCAGTTCGGCGTCCGGCGCACGATCGGGATCAGCGCGATCCCGATGGCGATTCCCCACACCCGCCCACTGGGCGTGACCGCGCACTCGACGAACAAGGACCTGATCGCCGATCACCATCGCTGGACGGGCGAACTGCAGGTGCCGGCGGGGGTGTCGTCACTGCTCGAGCTGCGGATGGCGCAGCACGGTCACGAGTCGGTGGGGTTCTCGGTCCACGTGCCGCACTACCTGGCACAGACCGACTATCCGGGTGCCGCCGAGACACTGCTCGAGAACGTCGCCGAAGCCGGGGGCCTCGGGCTGCCCCTGGCCGCGCTCGGCGAAGCCGCCGCGCGCGTGCGCGAGCAGATCGACGAGCACATCGCCCAGAACGAGGAAGTGCAGGCGGTGGTCCGGGGACTCGAGCGGCAGTACGACAGCTATGTCGCCGCGCAGGAGCAGCAGGCTGCCCAGCTGCCGACGGACGAGAATCTGCCGACCGGCGAGGAGATCGGCGCCGAGTTCGAACGTTTCCTCGCCGAGTACGAGGATCGCGGCGGAAACGGGCCGGGTGAGGCGGAACCGCCCGCCTGACCGGGTTCGAATCGCCGCCGGTCCGACCCCTGATCATTACTCTCTCGTTACCTTTGACGTTGTGCAGGTCACATACAGTCAGTACGCTCGGTTCGACGAGTTGAGCGGAAGGGTCGGGCCGGCGACGGTCCGGCGCCTCGGACGACACAGGTCGACGAGGATCCGGCGGTCAGGAGACGCACATGGGTTCATCACGCACACGCACGCTCCGGCCGGTACCGGATGCGGAGACTCGGGTGGTCTTCCGGACCATCCACGGTTACCGCCGCGCGTTCCGGCTCGCCGGCGACGGGCCCGCCCTGCTGCTGATCCACGGGATCGGCGACAACTCCTCGACCTGGCAGGAAGTCATCCCGCACCTGGCCCGTAAGTACACCGTCATCGCCCCGGACCTGCTCGGCCACGGCCGCTCCGACAAGCCCCGCGCCGACTATTCGGTCGCCGCGTACGCCAACGGGGTCCGAGATCTGCTGTCGGTCCTGGGCATCGAGCACGTCACGGTGGTCGGGCATTCCCTCGGCGGCGGCGTCGCGATGCAGTTCGCGTACCAGTTCCCGCAGATGGTCGACCGGCTCATCCTGGTCTCGGCAGGCGGCGTCACCAAGGACGTCCATCCCGCCCTGCGCCTGCTGTCCATGCCGGGCCTGAGCGAGGTCCTCAAGCTGCTCCGGCTGCCGGGCGCGATGCCCGCGGTACGCGTCGCCGGCGGCCTGCTGGGGCAGTTGCACGACACGCCGCTGCGGCCGGGGGTCTTCCTGCACGACACGTCGGATCTGATCCGCGTCCTGAGCGGATTGCCCGATCCCACCGCCTACGAGGCGTTCCTGCGCACACTGCGGGCCGTCGTGGACTGGCGCGGGCAGGTGGTGACGATGCTCGACCGCTGTTACCTGACCGAGAACCTGCCCGTGCAGCTGATCTGGGGAGATCACGACAGCGTGATCCCGGTGAGCCACGGTTACCTGGCGCATTCGGCGATGCCGAATTCCCGGCTCGACGTCTTCCGCGGCGCCGGTCACTTCCCGTTCCGCGACGACCCCATCCGGTTCCTGCGGGTGGTCGAGGAGTTCCTCGACTCGACCGCGCCTCTCGTGTTCGACGAGGAGCGCTGGCGTGAGTTGCTGATCAACGGCGTCAGCGAGAGCCAGATCACCGGCGGCCCGGCCACCCGGCAGGCCGTGCTCGGTGCGATGGGCGCCGACGAGCGCAGCGCCACCTGAGCGCCCCGCCCACCGTGGCGAGCGGCGGACTCGACGGGGACGGGCGCCGCGGTCCGCGGCCGGCCGGCGCGTCGGCGCGGTCCCGCCGGCAACAACTAGCCTGGAGCGGTGCTGCTTCCGGAACTGATCCCCGACATCGTCGACGAGGACTCGTTGTTCGACGCCTTCACCGCCTTCACGACCGGGCGCGGCCTCTCGCTGTATCCGGCGCAGGAGGAGGCGCTGCTCGAACTGGTCTCCGGGTCGAACGTCATCCTCGCGACGCCCACCGGGTCGGGCAAGTCGATGGTCGCACTCGGTGCGCACTTCTTCGCCCTGGCCACCGGTAAGCGCACGTTCTACACGGCCCCGATCAAGGCCCTGGTCAGTGAGAAGTTCTTCGCGCTGTGCGAGGTGTTCGGCGCCGATCGGGTCGGGATGATGACCGGTGACGCCTCGGTGAACCCCGGTGCCCCGATCGTCTGCGCCACCGCCGAGATCGTCGCCAATCTGGCGCTGCGCGAGGGCGCCGACTCGGACATCGGCCAGGTGGTGATGGACGAGTTCCACTTCTACTCCGAGCCGGACCGTGGCTGGGCCTGGCAGGTGCCCCTCGTCGAGCTGCCCCGTGCGCAGTTCCTGTTGATGTCGGCGACCCTCGGCGACGTCACGTTCCTGCAGAAGGACCTGACCCGTCGCACCGGCCGCCCCACCACCGAGGTCTCCGGCTCCGAGCGGCCGGTGCCGCTGTCGTTCACCTATTCCCAGAAGCCGATCGGCGAAGAGATCGAGGAACTGGTCACCACCCATCAGGCCCCCGTCTACGTCGTCCACTTCACCCAGGCCGCCGCCCTGGAACGAGCGCAGGCCCTGACCAGCGTCAGCATGTGCTCCCGCGAGGAGAAGGAGGCGATCGCCGAGGCGATCGGCGCGTTCCGGTTCTCCACCGGTTTCGGCAGGACGCTCTCGCGGTTGGTGCGGCACGGTATCGGCGTGCACCACGCCGGGATGTTGCCGAAGTACCGGCGACTCGTCGAGCGGCTGGCCCAAGACGGCCTGCTCAAGGTCATCTGCGGCACCGACACGCTGGGCGTGGGCATCAACGTGCCCATCCGGACGGTGCTGCTGACCGGCCTGACGAAATTCGACGGCACCCGGACCCGGCAGCTCAAGGCCCGCGAGTTCCATCAGATCGCCGGCCGCGCCGGCCGCGCCGGGTTCGACACGATGGGCACCGTCGTGGTGCAGGCACCCGAGCACGAGATCGAGAACGTGCGGGCCCTCGCCAAGGCCGGTGACGACCCGAAGAAGCGCCGCAAGGTGCAGCGTAAGAAGGCTCCCGAAGGGTTCGTCTCGTGGGGCGAGGGCACGTTCGACAAGCTCGTCGCCGCCTCCCCCGAGCCCCTCACCTCGCGCTTCTCCGTGAGCAATTCCATGTTGCTGAACGTGATCGCCCGTCCGGGCAGCTGCTTCGAGGCGATGCGTCACCTGCTCGAGGACAACCACGAGACGCGCCCGGCCCAGCGCCGGCACATCCTCAAGGCGATCTCGCTGTATCGGGGGCTCGTGCAGGCCGGCGTGGTGCAGCAGCTCGACGAGCCCGACGAGTTCGGCCGGACGGCGCGACTGACGGTGGACCTGCAACGCGACTTCGCGCTGAACCAGCCCCTGTCGCCGTTCGCGCTCGCCGCGATCGAGCTGCTCGACATCGACTCCCCCACCTACGCGCTGGACGTGGTGTCCGTGATCGAGTCGACGCTCGACGATCCGCGGCAGATCCTCATGGCCCAGCAGCACGCCGCCCGTGGTGAGGCCGTGCAGCAGATGAAGGCCGACGGCATCGAATACGAGGAGCGGATGGAGCTCCTCGAGGAGATCACCTGGCCGAAGCCGCTCGCGGACCTGCTCGAGCCGGCCTTCGAGACGTACCGCACGGGGCACCCGTGGGTCTCGGAGTTCCCCCTGTCCCCCAAGTCGGTCGTGCGGGACATGGTCGAGCACACCATGACGTTCGCCGAACTGGTCGGCCACTACGGGCTGGCCCGCTCGGAGGGGCTGGTGCTGCGCTACCTCGCGGACGCCTACCGGGCCCTGCGCCAGACGGTTCCCGACGCGGCCCGCACCGAGGAACTCGAAGACCTCACCGAGTGGCTGGGCGAGCTGATCCGCCAGGTCGATTCGAGCCTGCTCGACGAGTGGGAGTCGCTGACCAATCCCGGCATCGAATCCGACGATCAGCAGGTGGCCTTCGGTGCGGACGTGCCCAAACCGATCTCGGCGAACCCACGGGCGTTCAAGGTGATGGTGCGCAACGCGATGTTCAAGCGGGTGGAACTGGCGTCGCGACGACGCTGGGACGCACTCGCCGGCCTCGGCGACGGACTCGAAGCGCAGGACTGGGCCGATCTCCTCGAACTGTACTTCGAGGAGTACGACGAGATCGGCACCGGTCCCGACGCGCGGGGCCCGCAACTGTTCACCGTCGTCGAGGAGAAGGACCTGTGGCGCGTCCGGCAGACCTTGGCCGACCCCGAAGGCGACCACGGCTGGGCGCTGCTCGGCGAGGTGAACCTCGCCGAATCCGACGCGGCCGGCGAGGTCGTGTTCGACGAGTTCGAGATCGTCGAAGGCTGAGCCGTGCCGCCGCACCTCGTCCTGCGCAATGCCCGCACCGCTCCCGGCGCCGACCCGGTCGACCTGCCGATCACCGGCGACCGCGTCGTCTCCGATCCCGCGGGCGGCGCCGAGACCGTCGACGTCGGGGGGCGACTGGTACTGCCGGGACTGTGGGACGCGCACGTGCACTTCGACCAGTGGGCCCTCGCGCACGCCGCGCTCGACCTGTCGGGCGCGACGTCGGCCGCGCACGCGGTCGCGCTGGTGGCCGCCCGCCTGGTCGTCGACCCCGCTCCCGTCGTGGTCGCGCGCGGCTTTCGCGACGGGCTGTGGCCGGACGCACCCACCGCAGCGGTGCTCGATGCGATCGCCCCCGCCCGGCCGGTCGTCGCGCTCAGCGCGGACCTGCACTGCGCCTGGTTCAATACCTCCGCGCTACAACACTTCTCGCTGCATCCACATCCCACGGGATTGCTGCGCGAGAGCGAGTTCATGCCGCTGATGAACGACATCCAGCGCGTGGACGCCGAGGTGCGCGACCGGCTCGTGGACGCCGCGGCCCGAGCGGCCGCGGCCCGGGGTGTCGTCGGGGTCGTCGACTTCGAGATCGCCGACAATCTGGCCGCCTGGTCACGCCGCATCGGCGCCGGGACGCGGTACCTGCGTGTCCGGTGCGGCATCTGGCCCCGGTGGCTCGGTGCCGCGATCGCGGCGGGAATGCGGACCGGCGACCCGGTGCCCGGCACGGCGGGTCTGGCGACGGTCGGTCCCGTGAAGGTGATCGTCGACGGGTCGCTCGGCACCCGCACCGCCTACTGCCACGAGCCGTATCCCGACGGCGAGCACGGGGTGCTGACGGTGCCCCCGGAACAACTCGAGCCGCTGATGCGCCACGCCCACGACCACGGGTTCGAGAGCGCAGTCCACGCGATCGGCGACCACGCGTGTGCGCACGTGCTCGACGCGTTCGCCGCCACCGGGGCACACGGCAGCGTGGAACACGCTCAGCTCGTGGCCGAGCGCGACGTCCCACGCTTCGCGCGGTCCGGTATCGCGGCGAGCATCCAGCCGGCGCACGTGTACGACGACGTGGACCTGGCCGAGCGGTACTGGCCCGGCCGGACGCACCGCTCGTTTCCGTACGCGACGCTCCACGCGGCGGGCGCGCGCCTCGTCCTCGGCTCCGACGCACCGGTCGCACCCCTCGATCCGTGGCGGACCCTGGCCGCCGCGATCGACCGCACCCTGCCCGACGGCCGCGTCTGGCACCGCGAGCAGGAACTGGATCTGCAGGTGGCGCTCGCAGCGTCCACCGGCGGCCGGACCCGCGTCACCGCCGGCGACGTCGCCGACCTGGTGGTGCTCGACGCGGACACGCTGCCCCGCTCCGGCGCGGAGCTGGCCGCGACGGCGGTGTGGGGCACGATGCTCGGCGGCCGTTGGACGCACGGGCCGCTAGCCTGAGCGGGTGAGCGAAGAGTCCGCCCCGGCGTTCCGGCTGGGCTACGTCCCCGGTGTCACCCCCGGGAAATGGGCGCGGGTGTGGGCGGAACGGATACCCGACGTCCCCCTGGAACTGGTACCGGTGGCGGCCGCGGCCGGCGAGAGCGCGGTGCGCGACGGCACGGTCGACGCCGCGGTGCTGCGATTGCCGCTGCCTCGCGACGGACTGTCGGTGATCAATCTCTACACCGAGACGTCGGTGGTGGTCGTGCCCGAAGACCATGTGGTCGCGGCAGTCGACGAACTGGACGTCGCGGATCTCGCGGAGGAAACGGTGCTGCACCCGCGCGACGACGTGCTGGACTGGGCGCGCCTGCCGGGACAGGAGGCGTTCGAGCGGCCGGCTACGACGGAGGCGGCCGTGTCGTACGTCGCCTCGGAGGTGGGGGTGCTGGTCGTGCCGCAGTCGTTGGCGCGGCTGTACCACCGCAAGGATCTGACGTATCGGCCGGTGACCGACGCCCCGCAGTCCCAGGTGGGACTGGTGTGGCCGTCGGAGCGGACCACCGAGCTGGTCGAGGAGTTCGTCGGGATCGTGCGGGGCCGCACCGCCAACAGCTCGCGGGGCCGGCAGGACGAATCCCAGCCGAAGCAGAAGCGGCGCGGGGAACGCCAGGGTTCGCAACCGAGGAAGGTCGTCGGCGACAAGAAGCCGAAGACCCGCCGCGGCAATGCGGGACGCCCGAAGAGCGCCGGACGTGCGCGGCGGCGTCGATAGCGGGTCCGGCGCGGTGACCGGTCTCGGAGCGGGGAGGCTGCAGGACACCGCGCGCAGAGCCCGGCGTACCCGGCGGCTCACCCCGAACGCACGAGGCAGAACACGTGGCCGCCCGGATCACGGTAGGTACGAAAGGTAGGGCTGGGATTGGGACCCGCGACGCGGGTCGCGCCGTGCCGCAGGGCCCACGCCTCCGCGGCCTCGAGGTCGTCCACCTCGAGGTCCAGGTGCGCCTGCAACCGCACCCCGCCGTCCGGCCACCTCGACGGGGTGAATTCGGGTGCCAGCTGGAACGCCAGGCCCCCACCGGCAGGGGCACGCAACTGGACCCAGTCGTCGTCGGTGGCGGCGTCGTCGATGTCCCAGCCGAGCAGCGCGGCATAGAACGAGGCCAGCCCGGACGGATCCGGTGTGTCGAGGACGTAGACCTGAAGTGCGATGGCGGGGCGCGACATGGGCTCATGATCCCGCGAAGTCACCGGCCGGGGCCGGGGAACGCGGCCATTCGACGGCGCGGGCTCCCGTCGACGGCACAGGCCGTGCGGGCTCTCACCCGGTCCCAGGGGGCACGACCTCGATCTCGCGTCCCCACGAGACACCGGGAGCGGCGGGCAGCCGGTCTCCGCTCCAGAACCGTCCGGGGTCGTACCAGTTGCTGCCGCGTCCGCGCTGCTCGAGCAGGCCCATCGCCTCGAGGGTCGCGCCCACCACCTCGGCGCAGTACGCGCGCTCGAGGCCCGCGTCCGCCGGACGTGTGCGCCACGGCAGCCGGCCCGCGAACCAGCGCCCCGCCAGCCGGCTCGTCGAGGGGAACGGCGTGCCGTCCAGCCGGGCGACGGTGCGCAGCAGCTGATCCTCCTGCGCCGGCGTCACCTCGACGCCGAGCTGGCGCAGCCAGCCGCGCTGCCCGTACCGGGCGCTCCACACCTGCACCGCCTCGCGCAGGTCGTGCAGCTGCACACCGCGGTGGTGCCGGCCGGTCCACATGTCGGGCAGGCTCCTGCCCAGCTCGGCGTGCCACATCAGTGGGGGCAGGTCGTCGAGCACCACTGCCAGGCCGACGTGGTTGACGGGGGCGTTGGTCAGCGTCTGGATCGCGCGGTCGGCGTGGCTGCTGCCGCGAAAGATCCAGAGATCACCGGTGCGGGTCACCGCCACCGCGTCGTCGAGGGTGATCCGGGCCTGCGCTGAGCGCCGCTGCTGCATGATCGACAGCCTCTCACGCGGGGAGGTAGCGGGATCCGGCGCCGGATCGCGGCAGCGGCCGACCC
Source organism: Rhodococcus sp. DMF-1 (assembly GCF_021441945.1). Taxonomy (NCBI): domain Bacteria; kingdom Bacillati; phylum Actinomycetota; class Actinomycetes; order Mycobacteriales; family Nocardiaceae; genus Rhodococcus; species Rhodococcus sp. DMF-1. The sequence continues at coordinate 1,325,435 of NZ_CP090442.1, read as the reverse complement.
GCCGGCGCCACCCCGCATCGATACGCCTCGCCCGAGGTTGACAGTGCGGCAGACGGCGCTACGGTGCAGGGATGGACCACGAGGTCCGGTACGCCGCCGGCGGAGATGTCAGCATCGCATACCAGGTGCTGGGCAGAGCGGGACCCGACCTCGTCTTCGTTCCGGGATTCGTCTCACACCTCGACCTCGCCTGGGAAGAGCGGTTCTTCGCGCGTTTCCTGCGCAGCCTGGGGTCGTTCACCCGGCTGATCTGGTTCGACAAGCGGGGAACCGGCCTGTCGGACGTGCCACGGGAGGAGGTGTCCATGGACGCCTGCGTCGAGGACGTCCGGGTCGTGATGGACGCCGCCGGGTCCCGGCGGGCGACCCTGTTCGGGGTCGCCGTCGGCGCCGGGATCTGCACCTCGTTCGCATTGAAGTACCCCGGCCGCACACGTTCGATGATCCTGTGGGACGCGCATGCCCGGCTCCTGGAGGACGACGGGTATGCGGCGGGGTGGAGCGAGGAGTTCTTCTCGTCGGTCCTGGCCGGCATCGACGAGGGGTGGGCGACGGGCTCCGGTATCGCGTCGATGAATCCGACACTGGCCGGGGACGAGCGGTATCGATCCTGGTTCGCGCGTCACGCCCGGGCGGCGGCGGGCCCGGCGCAGGCACGGGAACTGTTCCGGCTCTGCGCCGCGACCGATCTTCGTCCGAGGCTGCACGAGATCCGAGTTCCGACGCTTCTGCTCCACCACGTCGACGATCCGTGGCTGTCGGTCGAACACTCCCGCTACGTCGCGGCGCGCATCCCGGGCGCGACGCTCGTCGAACTACCCGGGATCGATCACTGGCCCTGGATCGGCGACATGGACGCGGTGCTGATCGAGATCGAGGCCTTCCTGACGGGGGTACGGCGGGGCCGCCGGAACCGCCCGGCGTGGGGGCCGGAGGCCCTGACCACCCGGGAACGAGAGGTGGGCGCGCTGGCCGTCGCCGGACTCAGCTCCCTGGAGATCGGCCGGCGCCTGTTCATCGGCGAGCGGACGGTCGAGACCCACCTCGCCAACATCTACGCGAAGCTCGGCATCAACTCGAGGGTGGAGCTGGTGCGGCGAGCGGTCGACTTCGGTCTGTGAGCCGGCCTCCGGCACCGCCGGGACGGCGCGCGACGTCCGTACTGGTACCGATGCACTCATCTCTGGTGAGCGCATACCGTTCTCTTCGAAAGCGGTTGCAGGAGGTGCATCATGAACAGGCACGCCGAACTCGGCCACCGGCAGTCGATCCACGATCTGATCCCTCGCCTGCGACAGGCGTCCACACTGCGCGACGGACCGGAGTCGGTCCGTGCGGTTCTGGCCGCGGCAGTCGCCGACGACAGCGACTGGCTGGACCCGCAGTACCAGGAGCGTCCCGAGACGCGGGACTGGGTGCTGTACCCCGTCCACCGGGCCTCGGACGGGCACCTGTCGATCCTGGTGGCGGTGTTCAGGGCCGGAGTGAGCACTCCGGTCCACAATCACGGTGCGTGGGCGGTGGTCGGCGTGTACCGGGGCCGGGAACGTGAGACGTGGTATCGCCGGCTCGACGACGGGCGTGTGCCGGGCAGGGCCCGGCTCCAGGTTGCCGACACCTTCGTGAACCCGCGGGGCACGGTGACCGTCGTACCCGACGGAACGATCCACTCGGTGGAGGCGCTCGACGGGACCGATGCGATCTCGATCCACGTCTACGGCACGGACATTCTCACGCAGAACCGCAGCACGTTCGATCTGCGGACGGGGAGCGAGGCGCCCTTCCGTCCCGACTTCACCGACCTCGGATCCGAGCGCTGACGGCCCGGCGCCGACGGCTGTTTCACCGTATCCACCGGAAGGAGGAGGGGTGACGACGAGAGCGGAGACCCGCGATCGACGATCCGCCGGACAGCTGCCGGAGCGGGACCCGGTACGGGTGGAGCTCCGGCCGGTCGACGCGGTCGATGTGACGACGCTGGTGGACAACTCCTCCGATGTGCTTCTGCCCGACGTGGGGCCCGTCCGCCGCTGGGGGCTGGCCGGATCGGCAGGTCCGCTCCCGATCGTCCCCAGCGATCTGGCGGTCGGATTCCGGACTGTCGACCTCCTCCGTGCGGAGCACGGGTTCTCCGTACTGATCGAGATCCGGGTCGGCGAAACCACGCACCGCGTCCTCTACGACGCGGGGGCCACGCCGGACGGGCTGATGGCGAACCTCGATCGGCTGGCGATCTCCCCGGACGGCATCGAGGCGATCGTGTTCAGCCACGGCCACTTCGACCACGTCATGGGTCTGCAGGGCCTCGCCCGCCGGCTCGGCTCCCGGCGCCTGCCGATCCTCGTGCACCCCGATTTCTGGACGCGCCGGCGCATCGTCGGTCCCGGCGGCGCCTTCGAGCTACCGACACCGAGCCGCGCGGCGATCGAGGGCGCGGGGTTCGTCGTCGTCGAGAACCGGCGCCCCTCCTTCCTGCTCGACGGAATGCTCCTGGTGACCGGCCGGATCGCGCGGACCACCGGGTACGAGACCGGCATGCCGGGCCATCAAGTCCACCGGGACGGCCGCTGGCGGCCCGACCCGCTGATCGACGACGACCAGGCCGTCGTCCTGCACCTCCGCGAGCGGGGACTCGTCGTTCTCACCGGATGCGGGCACGCCGGGCTGATCAACATCCTCGAGCACGCCGAGCGGCTCACCGGGGTCGGCCGGCTCCACGCCGTCCTCGGCGGGTTCCATCTCCGCGACGGTCCGATCGTCCCTCGGACGGTGACCGCCCTCGCGGCGGCGGACCCGGCCGTGGTCGTGCCCGCCCACTGCACGTCCTGGAAGGCGCAGCACGCGCTGTTCACCGCCCTCCCGGACGCGTTCCACCCCAATGCCGTCGGTAGTCGATTCGAGTTCCGGACACGCCCGCAGCCGGATACGACCGGGACGCAACGGATCACCGGACAGGCCCTGAAACACACTGTCCGCCCGGAGCGGCCGGGAGATCGCGCCGGTCGACGGTGACGAGCATCGGTCACAGGTGAGCGCGGCCCCGGCCCGACCCCTGCCGTCTAGGCTCGCGCGCATGGCATTGAAGGGCAGGCAGTGGTGGAAACTCGTCGGGCTCGCCGGAGCGGTCGGCGTCGCCGCGACGGGCGCAGTCGTGATGCGCGACGAGCGCAGGCGGCGTGCGTACACCCCCGACGAGGTACGCACGAAGCTGCACGACCGCTACGCCCGCGTCGCCGCCGCGCACGACACGCAGAGCGCGGTGCCCCTGGACGAGGTGACCACGGGACTGTGCACGCGGATCCGCACCGGGTTCCGGGGGATCCGGATCCGCCGCTGAGGCGACCCGCCCGGCCGGGCGGCTGCGCCGGCCGCCGATCACCCCAGGGCGGAGGCGAACCCGTCCGCGAGGTCCTGCACCTGCTCGTCCGTCATCACGAACGACGGCGAGATCTGCAGTGCACCCTGCCCCGCGGCCCGGCTCGAAATCCCGTGCTGCCGAAGCGTCTTCACGAACTGCAGCGCCTCGGACGCGTCGGCGAGCTGCACTGCGGCCACGGCACCGAGACCGCTGCGGACCTCCGCGACGCGCGGGTGCTCGGCCAGCGGGGACAGCTTCTCGTGCAGGGTCCGCTCCAGCCGCGCCGACTCGGCGAGCAGGTTCTCGCGCTCGAGGATGTCCAGGTTCGCCAGGGCCGCCGCCGCGGCACCGGCATGCCCGCCGTAGGTGTAGCCGTGCCGCCACCACACCCCGCCGGCGAAGAACGGTTCGGCCACCTTGGGCGACACGAACACCGCGCCCATCGGCACGTACCCGGAGGTGAGCCCCTTCGCCGTGGTCATCAGGTCCGGTTCCAGACCGAGCCGGTCCGAGGCGAACCACGAGCCGCCGATGCGGCCGAAGCCGGTGACCACCTCGTCGACCACGAAGAGCACGTCGTGCTCACGGCAGATGTCGCGGACCTCGGCGAGATAGCCCTCCGGCGGCAGGTACACGCCGCCCGCGCCGATGATCGGCTCGCAGAAGAACGCCGCGATCCGGTCGGCCCCGACCCGTTCGATGAGGGCGAGCAGCGACTTCGCGTCGTCCCACGACACCTTGGCGGCGTCGTCCCAGAGGTCGCCGTACCCCTCGGCGTTGACCGGGATTCCGGCGAGGGACGTGCCCCCGACGTGCATGCCGTGATAGGCCTTCTCCCGGCTGACGACGAGGGTCTTCTCCGGCCGTCCCAGCTCCTGCCAGTAGCGGCGCGTCAGCTTGGCCGCCGTGTCGATCGAATCCGAACCGCCGGAGGTGAAGAAGATCTTGCTGCCGGGAACGGGTGCGATCGTGGCGAGCCGTTCCGCCAGTTCGACGGTCGGCTCCGCGGCCAGGTCGCCGAAGTTGGAGTAGTGCGCCACCTTCGCCAGTTGCGCTGCCACCGCGTCACCGATCTCGGAGCGGCCGTGACCGACGTTCGCGAACCAGAGGCCGGCGGTGGCATCGAGATACCTGGTGCCGGCCCGGTCCCAGATGTAGGCGCCCTCGCCGCGCGCGACGACGAACGCACCGTCCCGTTCGACGGCACCCATGTCTGCGAACCCGTGCCACAACGCGCCCACGATCTGCTCCTGTTCCACGAACGGCGATGAAACCGCCATCCTATGCGCCGGGCGGCGCGCAGCGAGAACGCGCGCTTCGCTAGGCTGTACATCCAGCATGTCCACCTCACGCGAGACTCCGCACTCCCCCGCCCCGCCCGGGCCGACACGCCGTGACCTGAAGTCGGCCCTCACCGACGTGTCGCTGCGCGACGAGCATCGCCTTCGCCGGCGGCTCGACCGGGCCCGCCGGCCCGGGGACCTGGCGAAGATCGCCGCCGAGATCGAGCAGGCCCGACTGCGGCTCGCCGCGCGGGTGGCCGCCGCGCCGACCGTCACCTATCCCGAGAACCTCCCGGTCTCGCAGCGCAAGGACGACATCGCCGCCGCCATCCGCGACCACCAGGTCGTCATTGTCGCCGGGGAAACCGGGTCCGGCAAGACCACCCAGATCCCGAAGATCTGCCTCGAACTGGGGCGCGGGGTGCGCGGCCTGATCGGGCACACGCAGCCGCGCCGCATCGCCGCCCGCGCGGTCGCCGAGCGCATCGCCGAGGAACTCGACTCCGAGCTCGGCGACACCGTCGGCTACACCGTCCGGTTCACCGACCAGGTGTCGGACGCAACCCTGATCAAGCTGATGACCGACGGCATCCTCCTCGCCGAGATCCAGCGCGATCGGCTGCTGCGCCGATACGACACCCTCATCATCGACGAGGCACACGAACGCAGCCTCAACATCGACTTCATCCTCGGCTACCTCAAGGAACTGCTGCCCCGGCGACCGGACCTGAAGGTGATCATCACCTCGGCGACGATCGACCCCGAGCGGTTCGCGAACCACTTCGCAGCAGCCGACGGCACGCCCGCACCCATCGTCGAAGTCTCCGGCCGCACCTATCCGGTCGAAGTCCGCTACCGGCCCCTGACGATCGAGGTGGGCGACACACTCGTCGACCGCGACCCGGTCGACGCCGTCTGTGAGGCGGTCGAGGAACTCGCCGCAGAAGGCGACGGGGACATCCTCGTCTTTCTCTCCGGTGAACGCGAGATCCGGGACACCGCCGATGCCCTGCGCGACCGCAGACTCCGGGGCACCGAGATCCTGCCCCTGTATGGACGGCTGTCGGCCGCCGAGCAGCACCGGGTGTTCACCCCGCACACCGGCCGGCGAGTGGTGTTGTCCACCAACGTCGCCGAGACCTCGCTCACCGTCCCGGGCATCCGCTACGTCGTCGACCCCGGCACCGCGCGGATCTCCCGCTACTCGGTGCGCACCAAGGTCCAGCGACTGCCGATCGAGGAGATCTCGCAGGCCTCGGCCAGGCAGCGGTCCGGGCGCTGCGGTCGTGTCGCCGACGGCATCTGTATCCGGCTGTACTCGGAGGAGGACTTCGAGGCCCGCCCCGAGTTCACCGAGCCGGAAATTCTGCGCACCAACCTCGCCTCGGTCGTGCTGCAGATGACGGCGCTCGGACTCGGGGACATCGCCTCGTTCCCCTTCGTCGAAGCCCCCGACCCGCGCGCCGTCCGCGACGGCATCGCGCTGCTCGAGGAGCTCGGGGCGCTCGAGCGGGCCGCGAAGGACGAACTGCCCCGGCTCACCGGGACCGGGCGCGAACTCGCGCTGCTGCCGGTCGATCCGCGGATGGCACGGATGATCGTGGAGGGGCACCGCAACGGATGCCTGCGCGAGGTCCTGATCATCGTCGCGGCCCTGTCGATCCAGGACGTGCGCGAGCGACCGGCCGAGTTCCAGCAGGCGGCCGACGAGAAACACGCCCGGTTCGCCGTGGAGGGCTCGGACTTCCTCGCGTACCTGCAGTTGTGGGACTACCTCAAGCAGCAGCGGAAGGAACTGTCGTCCAGCAGGTTCCGCAAGATGTGCCGCGACGAGTTCCTGCACTGGCTGCGGATCCGGGAATGGCAGGACCTGCAGGGCCAGCTCCGTCAGATCACCCTGAATCTCGGCTGGGAGACCCGGCACCAGGACGTCGGGCCCGACTCGATCCACCAGTCGCTGCTGGCGGGGCTGCTCTCGCACGTCGGCCTGCGCGAGGGCGAGAAGCGGGACTTCCTCGGCGCGCGCGGAACCCGGTTCGCGATCTTCCCCGGTTCGTCGCTGGCCAGGAAGCCGCCGCGCTGGGTGATGGCGGCCGAGCTCGTCGAGACGTCGCGGCTGTGGGCCCGGACGGCGGCGCGCATCGAACCCGAGTGGGCCGAGAAGCTCGCGCCGCACCTGGTCAAACGCACCTATTCCGAACCGCACTGGTCGACCAAGCGCGAGGCGGCCATGGCCTACGAGCGGGTCACGCTCTACGGCATCCCCCTGGTGGCGCAACGGCCGGTGCAGTACGGGGCGATCGACCGGGAGACCTCCCGCGAGCTGTTCATCCGGCACGCCCTCGTCCAGGGCGAGTGGCGGACGCGCCACAAGTTCTTCCATGCCAATCGCGCGCTGCTGGACGACGTCGAGGCGCTCGAGCACCGGGCCCGCCGGCGCGACATCCTCGTCGACGACGAGACCCTGTTCGACTTCTACGACCAGCGCGTCGGACCGGAAGTCGTGTCGGCGCGGCACTTCGACACGTGGTGGAAGAAGGAGCGGCAGAAGAACCCCGAACTGCTCACCTTCACCCCGGACACGGTGGTCAACCAGGACGCCGCCGCGGTCCTCGGCGGCGACTACCCCGACGCGTGGCGGCAGGGCGATCTGCAGTTCCCCCTCACCTACCAGTTCGAGCCGGGCACGGAGGAGGACGGCGTCACCGTCCGCATTCCCGTCGCGCTGCTCGCCGGGGTCCGGCCCGTCGGCTTCGACTGGTCGGTGCCCGGCATGCGGGTCGACCTGGTCACCGCTCTCATCAAGACGCTCCCCAAACATCTTCGCCGCCAAGTGGTTCCGGCACCGGACTTCGCCGCGGCGGCCCTCGCGTCGGTCCGGCCCCGGTCCGAGCCGCTCGTCAACGCGATGGCCCGGGAACTGTCGCGGCTCGGGGCGACACGGATCGAGCCGAGCGACTTCGAGCCGACCGCGCTGCCGGACCACCTGCGGATGACGTTCGCCGCCGTCGACGAACAAGGATCGGTTCTCGCGCGCAGCAAGAGCCTGACCGATCTGCGGAGGCGGCTGGGAACCCGCGTCGAGGCCGAAGTCTCGCGGGCGGCGTCGAGCACCGAACGGGAGCCGGCACTGGTCTGGACAGCCGAGACCCTCGGCACCCTCGAACCGACGGTGACACGCACCGTGGCCGGACAACGCGTGACGGGATATCCGACGCTGGTCTCCGAGGATCGTGGTGTGGCGGTCCGGGTGCTCAGCACCTCGCAGGCGCAGCAGGCCGCGATGCGCACCGGGTTGCGGGCACTGCTCCTCGAGGCAGTCCCCATGCAGGCCCGCGCTGCTGCGTCGGGCCTGAGCAACAGCGAGCGGCTGGCGCTCGGACGCAACCCCGACGGCTCCTTCGAGGATCTGCTCGAGGACTGCCGGGCCTGCGCGGTGGACGAGTCGATCGTCCGGCACGGCAAGCCGGTACGCACACCCGACGAGTTCAGCGCGTTGGCGAAGGTGGTGCGCGCCGAGTTGCCGGGCCGGGTCGCGGCGCTGCTGAAACTCGTCGTGCCCGCCCTGGCGCGCGCGCACGACGTGGAAGTCCTGCTCGAGAAGGTGCGCGGCGAGGCTGCCGAGGACGTGCGGGAACAGCTGGCCTCGCTGCTGTTCCGCGGATTCGTCACCGAACTCGGCAGTGCCCGGCTCGCCGATCTGCCCCGCTACCTGGCCGCGGCGGCGCATCGGCTCGAAGCGCTGCCGGCGAGCGCGCACCGCGATCGGCAAGGCATGGACGTGCTGGACCGGGTCTACGCCGAGTACGACCGCCTGCTCGCACGGCTGCCGCAGGAGCGGGCCACCGCCGCCGAGGTGGTGGCGATCTCGTGGATGATCGAGGAGCTACGGGTCAGCCTGTTCGCCCAGCATCTCGGAACCCGTGGGCCGATCTCGGAGCAGCGGATCCTCAAGGCCGTCGCGGCGATTCGCTGAGCGGCGACGCGTCCCGCCGGGCGCTCAGTTCTCGGATCCGGTCTCGCGCCGGTGCTGGTGCTCGCGCAGCTCCTTGATCTCGCGTTCGAAATCCTCTGCGGAGCTGAAGGACCGGTAGACGGACGCGAACCGCAGGTACGCCACCTCGTCCAGGTCGCGCAGGGGTCCGAGGATGGCCAGACCGACCTCGTTGCTCGGAATCTCCGGGGACCCCTTGGCCCGCACCGCGTCCTCGACCTGCTGGGCGAGGAGGTTGAGGGCATCGTTGTCGACGTCGCGTCCCTGACAGGCGCGAGCTACGCCGCGCACCACCTTCTCCCGGCTGAACGGTTCGGTGACGCCGCTGCGTTTGACGACCGACAGCACCGCCGTCTCGACCGTGGTGAACCGTCTTCCGCACTGGGGGCATGCCCTCCGGCGCCGGATCGCGGCCCCCTCGTCGGCTTCACGGGAATCGACGACGCGGGAATCGGGGTGCCGGCAATACGGGCAGTACATGTCGATTCCTTCGTCGTAGCCGTGCTGGCCGCGACGTCGGCGTCGAACCGATGCCGTCCTCCCGAGACCGGACCCACCGGCAGGCGAATCGCTCTCGGCGCGACCACACGAGGTGGTGTCACTGACAAGAGTCGACAATACCTGCATACCCGGGTCGTCGGCCGAACCCGGTGCCTGCCCGCCCATGCCTGTTCACCGCGGCGCGGAGGCCGGAACGAGCAGGGTCTGGCCGGTGCGGAGGCGACCGTCCGGCATGGCATTGAGGTCGAGGATCCGCTCGATCGCCTCGGACCGGGACAGACCCGGAGCCACCCGGGCCGCGACGTCGCCGAGCGATTCGCCCGCCTGCACGACGGTGACGTCGGTGCGTGCGGCGCCGGCCGCGACCTGACTGGTGCGCAGGTGCGCGATGCCGAGCAGTCCCGCAGTCACGAGCGCGGTCAGCAGCGCCGTCGCCAGTATCGTGCCCGGGCGGGTGTGTGCGACCTCGGCCGGCCGGTGCGGGACGCGTGAGACCCGGACCGGAGCGCGCCGGTAGTCCACGATCCCCCCGTCCGGACGGACGGGAAGCCGGCGGGCGGGCGCCTCGTGGGGGCGCCGCACGAGATGCGTCGTCCCTGCCCGGCGTACCCGGTCCTCGGTGTCCTGCGGCCCGGTGTCCTGCGGCCCGGTGTCGTGCGGCCCGGTGTCGTCGAACTGCCGGTGGTTCCGTTCGGTTCGGCGCACTGCTGATGTCCTCATCGAGGCCTCCGTGTCACTCGCCCGCGGGACGGTGCCCGCGACGTGTCGCTCGTCCGCGGGACAGGACCCGCAGCGGAACTTCGGTCATCGCTCGATCGACGGCCGTTCGATCACCTGTTCGAAGGAACGTATGTTCGATGTGTACCACGTCGCTCCGACAAAGTCAGCACAACGGGCGGAAAACGTCGAACAGATGTTTGATAACCGGGCCGCGGAGAGCTAGATTCGATCCATCACATCCAGCACATCCGACACACGACGCACGGAGGTCACGACATGACGGACGGCCATCCCCCGGCGGGGCGGAGCCGGACGACCACCGCGGATCCGGCCGTCGGCCTCACGGAACGCCAGCGCCGCGTCCTCGAGGTGATCCGCGAATCGGTCACCCAGCGCGGCTACCCTCCGAGCATCCGCGAGATCGGCGACGCAGTGGGCCTCAACTCCACCTCGTCGGTGGCGCACCAGTTGCGCACCCTCGAGCGCAAGGGTTTCCTCCGGCGCGATCCGAACCGTCCCCGCGCGGTGGACGTGCGCGGGCTCGAGGATTCGCAGCCGCCGGCGCCGCAGGCGCAGCCGGTGGACGGGGTCGATGTCGCCGCCGAGTCGGCCACGGCGGCTGCCATGGTCCCCGTGCTGGGCAGGATCGCCGCGGGCGGGCCGATCCTGGCGGAGGAGTCCGTCGAGGACGTGTTCCCGCTCCCGAGAGAACTGGTAGGTCAGGGTTCGCTGTTCCTGCTCAAGGTGGTCGGCGAGTCGATGGTCGACGCGGCCATCTGCGACGGCGACTGGGTCGTGGTGCGCCAGCAGAACGTCGCGGACAACGGGGACATCGTCGCCGCGATGCTCGACGGTGAAGCGACCGTGAAGACGTTCAAGCGCGTACACAACGACGTGTGGCTGATGCCGCACAACCCGATGTTCGAACCGATCCCGGGCAACGACGCGGTGATTCTCGGCAAGGTCGTGACCGTGATCCGCAAGATCTGACCTCGCCCCTTCCGCAGAACGCGCACGGCGGCGCCGCGATTCGCGGCGCCGCCGTGCATGTCCCGGTGGGGTCAGAGATTCAGGCCGCGGCCGATGATGTCCTTCATGATTTCGTTCGTCCCGCCGTAGATCTTCTGCACGCGGGCGTCGAGATACGCCTTCGCGACCGGGTATTCACGCATGTAGCCGTATCCGCCGTGCAGCTGCAGGCACCGATCGATCAGCTCGACCTGCTTGTCGGTGGTCCAGAACTTGGCCATCGCCGCCTCCTGCACGCTCAGGGTGCCGGCATTGAGCTGCTCGATGCACTTGTCCACGAACACGCGTGCAAGGGTGGTCTCGGTGGCCAGCTCGGCCAGCTCGAAACGGGTGTTCTGGAAGCTGCCGATCGACTTGCCGAATGCCTTGCGGTCCCGGCAGTACTGCATCGTGTCCTCGAGCACGGCTTCCATCGCCGCCGCCGCCACCACCGCGATCGACAGACGTTCCTGCGGCAGGTTCTGCATCAGGTAGATGAAGCCCATGCCCTCCTCACCGAGGAGGTTGGCGGCAGGCACCCGCACGTCGGTGAAGTGCAGTTCGGCGGTGTCCTGCGCCGCGAGGCCGATCTTGTCGAGGTTGCGGCCCCGCTCGAAGCCCGCCATCCCGCGCTCGACGACGAGGAGCGAGAAGCCCTGCGCGCCCTTCTCCGGGTCGGTGCAGGCGACGACGATCACCAGGTCCGCGTTGATGCCGTTGGTGATGAAGGTCTTGGAACCGTTGAGGATCCACTCGTCGCCGTCGCACACCGCGCGGGTCTTGATGCCCTGCAGGTCGCTGCCCGTACCGGGCTCGGTCATCGCGATCGCAGTGATGATCTCGCCGGAACAGAATCCCGGCAGCCAGCGCTGCTTCTGCTCCTCGTTCGCCAGCTTCAGCAGGTATGGGGCCACGACGTCGTTGTGCAGCATGAAACCGATGCCGCTGAACCCTCCGCGGGTGGTTTCCTCGGTGACGATCGTGTTGTAGCGGAAGTCCTCGACACCGCCGCCGCCGTACTCCTCGGGCACGGCCATGCCCAGGAAACCCTGCGCGCCGGCCTTCTTCCAGACCTCGCGGTCGACGATCTTGTCCTGCTCCCACTGCTCGTGGAAGGGAGCCACCTCCTGCTCGAGGAACTTCCGGTACGACTCCCGGAAGAGTTCGTGCTCGGGCTCGAAGAGGGTGCGTTCCATGTGCGCTCCTGTATCCGATGACGTACGTCACGCTCACGGTAGACATCGGAAGGCCCGTCTGACGCTGACAGGAACGAGCGTTATTTGTGACCGGACACGCCGGGCGCTCGACGGCGCAGGTCCGCCGCGCGGCGCAGGAGCGGGTAGGCGATCAGGATGCCGATCGAACCCCACGCGATGCCGCCGAGCTCGACGGAGCCCACGGTGAGGGTGAGGTCGCCGATCCCGGCCACCAGCGCGGCGGCGGCCACCGTGAGGTTGACCGGATCGGTGAAGTCGACCTTCGCCTCCATCCAGATCCGCACGCCGAGAATGCCGATCAGGCCGTACAGGACCAGGGTGGCGCCGCCGAGCACCCCGTCGGGGACGGTGAAGACGAGGGCCCCGAACTTCGGCGAGAAGGCGAGGACCACGGCGGTCGCGGCAGCCACCCAGTACGCCGCGGTCGAGTACACCCGCGTCGCGGCCATCACGCCGATGTTCTCCGCGTAGGTGGTGGTGCCCGAGCCGCCGCCGACCCCGGCGAGCGTCGTGGCCAGGCCGTCGGCGAGCAGCGCGTCGCCCGCGACGTCGTCGAGGTTGCGGCCGGTCATCGCCGCCACGGCCTTGACGTGGCCGACGTTCTCGGCGACGAGAACCACCACGACGGGCAGCGCCAGCAGCACCACGGAGAGCTCGAACGCCGGGGCGCGCAGTTCGGGCAGGCCGAACCATGCGGCGTCACGCAGGGCCGTGACGCGTTCCTCGGCGAGTCCGCCGGTGACGGCGGCGAATATCCAGCCGACGACGACGCCGACGAGAATGCCGAGACGGCCGACGAGTCCGGGGCCCAACACGGTGACGAGCAGGATGGCGGTCAGCGTGATCGCCGCGACGAGCGGCTGGGCTTCGAAGGACCCGACCGCGACCGGCGCGAGATTCAACCCGATGAGCGCGACGATCGCGCCGGTCACCACGGGGGGCATCAGTGCGTCGACGACGCGGGATCCCAGCGCCCTGACGACGAGTCCGACGAGGACGAGGGCGAGGCCCACGGCGACGATGCCGCCGAGCTGGGCGGCGGGGCCCTCCGCGGCCGAGGCCGTCAGCGGTGCGATGAACGCGAACGACGAGCCGAGGTAGCTCGGTACCCGGCCGCGGGTGATCAGCAGGAACAGGGCGGTGCCGACGCCGGAGAAGAGCAGCGTCGTGGTGACCGGGAAGCCGGTGATCGTCGGCACGAGCAGCGTCGCGCCGAACATGGCGACGACGTGCTGCATGCCGATGCCCACGGTGCGGGGCCAGGACAGTCGTTCGTCCGGGGCGACGACCTCGCCGTCGGCAACGCGACGCCCGTCGCCGTGCAGGGTCCAGCCCAACCCGGCCGTCCGTGTCCTCAGTTGTTCCTTCACAACGGGGAATGGTAGGCGCCCGCCCCGGTCCGGTCGCATCGGCTGCTCCCGGCGGCAATCGCGTCCGTCAGGCGAGTACGCGGGCCGCCGCGTCGCGGGCTTCCCCGGGGTCGACGGCGCGGAGCACCTCGTCCGCGGCCTCGCGGCAGCGGTCGAGGGTCACCGCGGCGAGTCGGGACCCGACACCGGCGACGGCCGCGGCCGCACACGACAGCGAGGTGACCCCCATGCCGGCCAGGACACAGCCGAGCAACGGGTCGGCGGCCGCCTCCCCGCACACCCCGACTCGCTTGCCGGCGGCGCGTCCGGCGGCGGCGGTGCGGGCGACCAGGGCCAGCACAGCCGGCTGCCACGGATCGGTGAGGGATGCGAGGTGGGGCGACATGCGGTCCGCGGCCATCGTGTACTGCGCGAGGTCGTTGGTGCCGATCGACAGGAAGTCGACGTGTTCGAGGAGACGTTCGGCGAGCAGCGCGGCGGCCGGCACCTCCACCATCACGCCGGGCACGAGCCCGCGGGCGCGGACGGCAGCGGCGAAGTGTGCGGTCTCGGCGACGGTCGCGATCATCGGTGCCATCACCCAGGGCTCGGTGCCCGTGCGCGCGGCCGCGGCGGCGACGGCGTCGAGCTGCCGGTCGAGCAGTCCCTCGGTGGCGTTCGCAATCCGGATGCCGCGCAACCCGAGTGCCGGGTTGTGCTCGTCGGGATGGTCGACGAAGCGCAGGGGCTTGTCGGAGCCCGCGTCGAGGGTCCGCAGGACGACCTTGCGGCCGGCGAAGGCGCTGAACACCTCGGCGTAGATCTCCGCCTGCTCCTCGACGGTGGGTTCGGTTTCCCGGTCCAGGAAGCACAGCTCGGTCCGGAACAGGCCGACTCCCTCTGCGGGGGTCGCGCGGGCCGCGCGGGCACCGGCGCCGTCCTGAACGTTGGCGAGGATCTCGACGCGATGCCCGTCCTCGGTGGCGCCCGGGCCGGCCCACGACGCGATGCGCGCCTGCTCGCTGCGGGCCGCGGCGACCGCAGCGGCCGCCTCTTCGGGGTCGGGATCGAGGCGGAGCTCACCGGCCGCGCCGTCGAGCAGGACGCGGACGCCGGCCGGGACGGTGTCGAGGTCGGCCGCCGCGACCACGCAGGGGACGCCGAGCTGGCGGGCGATGATCGCGGTGTGACTGGTGGGCCCGCCGAGGGTGGTGGCGAGTCCGATCACCCGGCTCGGGTCGAGGCCGGCGGTGTCGGCGGGGGCGAGGTCCTCCGCGAGCAGGATGGACGGCTCGTCGGGCAGGTCGAGGCCGGGTTCGGGATGGCCGGCGAGTTCGGCGATCACCCGGTCGCGGATGTCGAGAAGATCGGTGACGCGCTCGGCCATCAGCCCGCCGAGCTTGGTGAACATGTCCGCGAACTGGTCGGTGGCGCCGACTGCGGCCTCGATCGCGCCGGATCCGCTGCGGATCTTCGCGGCGACGGCGCCGAGCCACCCGCGGTCCTCGGCGAGCTGGGCGTTGGCGAGCAGAACCTCGGCGGCGGCGCCCGAGGCTCGCCCGGCGCGACTGCGCAGCCGCTCCGCGACCGCGCCGGCGGCGGCCCGGAAACGCTCGGCCTCGGCGTCGCGTGCGGTGTCCGGGATGCGCTCGAACGTGGTGGGGATCTGTGGCCGCGGGGCGGGGCGTACGACGGGCCCGTAGGCAACCCCGGGCACGACCGGCGTGCCCCGCACGATCGAGATCTCCGCCGCTGCGGGGATCGCCTTCTCCATGTCTCCTCCTCGCCGCCCGGTGTGTCGGGATGAGCCTCCGGGGTAATTCTGTGATCGAGATTACTCCGAACCATTGACATGTCAACACATACGGGCGTAAAACAACATGAAACAACATTCAGCGGCAAGGAGCCCGGCGTGTACGCAGAGGAACGGCAGCAGGCGATCGCCGAGTTGATCGGCCGGCGGGGACGGATGTCCGTCGCCGACCTGGCCACCCGCTTCCGCGTCACCACCGAGACCGTCCGCCGGGATCTGGCCCTGCTCGAACGGCTGGGACATGTGCGCCGTGTGCACGGCGGCGCCATCCCCACCGCTGCACTCACCGTCACCGAACCCGCACTGAACGAGCGCGAACACACCCACGCCGCGCAGAAGGACCGGATCGCAGCCGCGGCGGCCCGGTATCTCCCCGCCGCCGGCGGCAGCGTGGTGTTCGACGCCGGCACCACCACCGGCCGCCTGGTGGCGGCCCTGCCCGCCGACGTGGACCTCGAGGTGGTCACGAACTCGGTTCCCATCGCCGCGCGGCTCGCCGGACTCGGATCGGTGCGTCTGCACATGCTCGGCGGCCGGGTCCGCGGGATCACGCAGGCCACGGTCGGCGAGGATGCGCTGCGGTTCCTCCGCGCGCTGCACGTCGACGTCGCCTTCATCGGCACGAATGCACTCAGTGTCGGCCACGGCCTGTCCACTCCCGACCCGGACGAGGCCGCCGTCAAACGCGCGATGGTGCGCTGCGCCGACCGGGTCGTGGTCCTCGCCGACTCCTCCAAGATCGGCCGGCAGCACCTCATCAGCTTCGCCCCCGTCGACGCCGTGGACGTTCTCGTCACCGACACCGAGCTCGACGACACCGACTGCAAAGAACTCACCGACAACGGAATCGAGGTGGTGACGGCATGATCGTCACGCTGACCGCCAATCCGAGCCTGGACCGGACGGTGGCGCTGACGGGCCCCCTCGTCCGCGGCGCCGTGCACCGCGCCGCCGCCACCCGCGTGGACCCAGGTGGCAAGGGCGTCAACGTCGCCCGGGTGCTCCGCGCGGCCGGACGCCCGGTCCTGGCGGTCCTGCCGGGGAACACCGGCGACCCGCTGCTCACCGCGCTCGACGACCACGGCATCGGCTACCGCGCCGTGCCGACCGGGGGTCCCGCCCGCAGCAACATCACCGTCGCCGAGCCCGACGGCACCACCACCAAGTTCAACGAACCCGGGCCGGCGTACACGCAAGGCACCCTGGAGTCGCTGCGCCGGACCGTCGTGGACGCCGCCGCCGCCGCCCACTGGCTGGTGATGTCCGGATCCTTGCCACCCGGTGTGCCGACCGACTGGTACGCCGACCTCGTCCGCGCCGTCCGCGCCGCCGTTGACGGGTCCGCCTGCCGAATCGCCGTGGACACCTCCGAGTCGCCCCTGCTGGCGCTCGCGGCCGGGTTCCCGGACGCCGCACCCGATCTGCTCAAGCCGAACTCGGACGAGCTCGCACAGCTCACCGGCGCGGACGCCACCACCCTGGAATCGGCGGCGGCCGCCGGCGACACCGAACCCGTCGTCGCGGCAGGACGACGACTGGTCGAACGTGGCGTCGGGGCGGTACTGGCCACACTCGGCGCGGCGGGCGCGGTCCTGGTCACCGACGAGGGTGCGTGGCACGCAGTCCCCGGCCCCGTGACCGCGCGCAGCACCGTCGGCGCCGGCGACTCCTCCCTCGCCGGCTATCTCGTCGCGGAGCTGGCCGGACTCGATCCCGCCGAACGGCTCCGCCACGCCGTCGCATACGGCTCGGCAGCCGTGGCCCTGCCCGGCACCACGCTGCCCGGACCCGACGACGTCGCCACCGGCGCTGTCGAGGTCACCCCGATCCGTCCCCGCCCCCTCGGCACCCCCTCCCCGGTCCTCCCTCACCCCCAGTAAGGACACGCCATGCCAGACCTCGCCTCCGGCCCCGCCTCCGGACCCGCGATCATCGACGACGGCCTGATCGCACTCGACGCAGACCTCGGCGCCGACAAGGAGTCGGTCATCGCCGCGCTCGCCGCGCGGCTCGCCGACGCCGGCCGCGCCACCGACGCGGCGGCACTGACGGCCGCCGCCCTGGACCGGGAGGCCAAGTCGGCCACCGGCCTGCCGGGTGGGATCGCCATCCCGCACTGCCGCGCGGACGCCGTCGCCACCGCATCGCTCGGCTTCGCGCGGCTGTCCCCCAAGGTGGACTTCGGCGCCCCCGACGGACCCGCGGACCTCGTGTTCCTGATCGCCGCCCCGGAGGGGGCCGGTGCCGAGCACATGAAGCTGCTCTCCTCGCTCGCCCGGGCGCTCGTGCGGCCGGACTTCGTCGGTTCGCTGCGCGAGGCCGCCACCGCTGCGGACGTGGTCGCGCTGGTCGAGGGAGTGCTTCCGAAGCCGGCGCCGGCTACCGCTGCGGCCGCCGAGCCCACGCCGCCCGCCACCGAACCCACGCCGGCCCCCGCGACCGCCGAGCGCACCATCGTCGCCGTCACCGCCTGCCCGACGGGGATCGCCCACACCTACATGGCCGCCGACGCCCTCAAAGCCGCGGGTGAGCGCGCCGGAGTCACGGTGCGGGTCGAGACCCAGGGCTCGAGCGGCAGCACACCGCTGCCGGCGTCCGTGATCGCCGGCGCCGACGCCGTCATCTTCGCCACGGACGTCGGCGTGAAGAACCGGGAACGGTTCGCGGGCAAACCGCTCGTCGCCTCGGGTGTCAAACGAGCCATCAACGAGCCCGACGTGATGGTCGCCGAGGCGGTCCGCGCGGCGAAGGATCCGTCCGCGAGCACCGTCGACGCGGCCGCCGTCGCCGCCGCCGCCGACGAATCCTCGTCCGGCGAGGTGGGCTGGGGAGTTCGGCTACGGCAGATCCTGCTGACCGGCGTGAGCTACATGATTCCCTTCGTCGCGGCGGGCGGCCTGCTGATCGCTCTCGGCTTCCTGCTCGGCGGGTACGAGATCACCGAGCCCGCCGCCGACATCGTGGTGAACAACTCGCTCACCGACCTGCCGGACGGCGGCCTGCCCACCTACCTCGGCGCGGTGCTCTTCCAGCTCGGCTCGCTCGCGTTCTCGTTCCTGGTGCCCGCACTCGCCGGCTACATCGCCTTCGCGATCGCCGACCGGCCCGGTCTGGCACCCGGCTTCACCGCCGGCGCGGTCGCCGTGTTCGTCGGTGCCGGGTTCATCGGCGGCCTCGTCGGCGGCATCATCGCCGGCTTCGCCGCGCTGTGGGTGGGCCGCATCCCCGTCCCGGTGTGGGCGCGCGGCCTGATGCCGGTGGTGATCATTCCGCTGTTCGCGACCCTCGCCGTCGGCGCCCTGATGTTCCTCGTCCTCGGCAAGCCCCTCGCCGCGATCACCTCGGGCCTGACGAACTGGCTCAACGGCCTGTCCGGGAGCTCGGTCGTCATTCTGGGCGTGATCCTCGGCCTGATGATGTGCTTCGACCTCGGCGGCCCGGTCAACAAGGCCGCCTATGCGTTCGCCGTCGCCGGACTCGACGTCTCGAACAACGCATCGCTGCAGATCATGGCCGCCGTGATGGCCGCGGGCATGGTGCCGCCGCTGGCGATGGCGCTGTCGTCGACCCTGCGACCGGGGATCTACAGCACCGCCGAGCGGGAGAACGGCAAGGCCGCATGGCTGCTCGGGGCCTCGTTCATCTCCGAGGGCGCAATCCCGTTCGCGGCGGCGGACCCGCTGCGGGTTATCCCGTCCATGATGGCCGGCGGCGCCGTCACCGGCGCCCTGGTAATGGCGACCGGGACGACCCTCAGCGCCCCGCACGGCGGCATCTTCGTGTTCTTCGCCATCGGCAATCTGCTGTGGTTCCTCGTCGCCCTCGCCGCCGGCACCGTCGTGGGTGCGCTCTGCGTGACCCTGGCCAAGGAGGTGCACCGACCCGCCCACCTGCGCAGCAGCGACACCGCGGCCCAGCCTGCCGTCGCCTGATCCGATCGACGACCGTCCCTACCCCGAAGGAGTTCTCATGCCCAGCACCACCGTCACCGTCGGCTCGTCCATCGGCCTGCATGCCCGGCCTGCCGGCATCATCGCCGAAGCCGTGGTCGCCGCCGGAGTCCCGGTGACCCTCGCCGTGGACGGCGGCGAACCCGTCGACGCGGGCTCGGCGCTGCTCGTCATGACGCTCGGCGCCACCCAGGGCACCGAGGTCACCGTCACCAGCGACGACGCCGACGTGCTCGCCCGCATCGCCGAACTGGTGGCCGCGGACCTCGACGCCTGACCTCAGCCGCGGCGGCGGCGCGACGACCGTCGCCACAGCCCGCCCGCAGCGGCGGCGACCACCACGATGCCCGCGGCGATCGCCGCGGGCATCGCGCCGCGCGGGGTCCGCACCGGCTCCGGCGCGGCCACGGGCCGGAAGAGGGTCACCACGTCACGCCACACCCGCACGGGCGGCAGGGCACCACCGGCGGATTCGGACGCGGTCAGCAGGTCCCCGTCCGCGGTGAAGGCCACCGCCTCGCCCTGTGGTTCGCCGGGCACCGGCACCCGCAGGGACGGTCCCGCCGCGAGCGCGGCCGCGACGTCGCCGTCGGGGGCATGGAAGAGGTGGACATCGGTGTACGTGCGTACCGCGGCGACGGTGCCGTCGGGACTGATCGCGCCGCCGGTGATCAACGTGGAGGACGCCCCGCCGACGGGGCCACCGGGGGTGTCCGTGGGACCGAGGGTGACGGTCCCGATGCGTTCGAGAGGGACCGGACCCGGCTCGGGCAGCTCGTCCACGCTTCGTCCGCCGGCCGGCCGGTAAAGGCCGGCGCTGCCGAACAGGGGCTTGGAGACGATCAGCGGCACCCCGTCGCGGGGGACGAGCAGCGTCTCCGCATCGCGTGGGCCGTCGGGGTAGGCGAGCCGGTGCAGACTCCCCGCGCCGGTCTGCGGGTCGACCGAGATCAACGCGACGGTGTCGCGTGCGGCGCGATTGTCGCCGAGGTCGCCGAGCCAGAGCCGGCCGTCCGGACCCGCGGCCAGGTCCTCCACGTCGTACGGGTCGACGGCCGGCGGGATGCGTCGCAGCACCGCACAGTCGTCCCCCAGCTCGAAGACCGCCTCGTCGGCACCGGCGTCCGGCACCGCGAACAGTCGCCCCCCGGCGACGGCCAGGCCCGACAGTTCCGCGAGGGCAGGATCGGCGGGGGTGCACAACACGCTCCCGTCGACCTCGGCGGCCGGGGCGGTGGTCTGCGCCGTGGCGGCCGGGGCGGTGGTCTGCGCCGCGGCGACCGGGGCGGTGGTCTGCGCCGCGGCGGCCGGCGACGACACCGTCGCGACCACCAGGGCGACGAGAGCGCCGCGCACTAGGCGGCGTACTCGACCAGGGCCGACGCGAGGGCCCGCGGCACGCGGGCGTGCACGCGCGTACCGTCCACCTCGTGCGCGGAGGTCAGGACCTGCCCGTCCGAGTGGATCCGCGCGAGCAGGTCCCCTCGTGTGTACGGCAGCAGCACCTTCACCTCGACGTCCGGGTGTTCGAGCAGCGCGGCGAGGTGCTCGCGCAGATCGTCGAGTCCCGCGCCGCTGCGCGCCGAGACGAACACCGCGTCGGGGAGCAGGGCACGCAGTTCGGCGACGGTCAGCGGGTCTGCGGCGTCGACCTTGTTCACCACGATGAGCTCGGGCGGCGGCGGCGCGTCGGACTCGCGCAGCACGTCGGTGATCACCTCGCGCACCGCCTTGATCTGGTCGGTCGGCAGCGGGTCGGACCCGTCGACGACGTGCAGCAGCAGGTCCGCGTCCGTGACCTCCTCGAGGGTCGACCGGAACGCCTCGACGAGCTGGGTCGGCAGGTGCCGCACGAACCCGACGGTGTCGGTGAGCACGTACTCGCGCCCGTCCGGGAGTTCGGCCCGGCGGGTGGTCGGATCGAGCGTCGCGAACAACGCGTTCTGCACCAGCACACCGGAACCGGTGAGCTTGTTGAGCAGGCTCGACTTGCCGGCATTGGTGTAGCCGACGATCGCGACCGACGGGATGCGGTTGCGCATCCGCCGGGTGCGTTTGGTGTCGCGAACGGACTTCATCGCCTTGATCTCGCGGCGCAGCTTGGCCATCCGCTCGCGGATACGGCGACGGTCCGTCTCGATCTTCGTCTCGCCGGGACCACGCAGGCCCACGCCCCCGTTGCTGCCGGCACGGCCACCGGCCTGCCGCGACATCGATTCGCCCCAGCCTCGCAGCCGCGGCAGCATGTACTCCATCTGCGCGAGCGATACCTGCGCCTTGCCCTCGCGGGAGGTCGCGTGCTGGGCGAAGATGTCGAGGATCAGCGCGGTGCGGTCGATGACCTTCACCTTGACGATCTTCTCCAGGGCGGTCAGCTGCGCGGGGGTGAGCTCGCCGTCGCAGATGACGGTGTCGGCGCCGGTGGCCAGAACCACCTGGCGCAGTTCCTCGGCCTTGCCGGAACCGATGTAGGTCGCGGCGTCGGGACGGTCCCGGCGCTGGATCAGGCCCTCGAGCACCTGGGAACCGGCGGTCTCGGCCAGGGCGGCGAGCTCGGCGAGACTCGCCTCGGCCTGAACCGCGGTGCCTCCGGTCCAGACCCCGACGAGCACGACCCGTTCGAGGCGCAGCTGCCGGTACTCGACCTCGGTGATGTCCTCGAGTTCGGTGGACAACCCAGCGACGCGGCGCAGGGCGCTGCGGTCCTCGAGTTGCATCTCGCCGACCGACGGGTCGGCGGCGGCCCAGCCGGGGACGCGGTCCGTGTCGCCGGTGGCCGATTCGTTTCGTCGTGTGTTCGTCATACACGACCATCGTCCCACTTCGGGCGCGCGGACGCATGCGACTTTCCCGGTGTCCGCGCAGGGCGAAACCGTGCGACGACGCGGCGTCGCCGTGACAGTCAGTCCAGGCCGTCCCACCAGTGATCGCCGATCGTGCCCGACGCGACCAGCACCGAGGGGCCACGCAGCGCGGCCCGGCCGTCCTCGAGGCGCACCTGCACCGCCCCGCCGGGGACGTGCACCCGGACGGTGCCGGAGTCGGCGCCGTCGAAGCGCAGCGCCGCCGCGGCGGCGGCGACCGTGCCGGTGCCGCAGGACCGGGTCTCGCCCACCCCCCGCTCGTACACCCGCATGTCCACCGCGCCCGCGGCGATCGGGGTGAGGAACTCGATGTTGACGCCCTGGGGAAAGAAGCCGGGGTCGAAACCCGGACCGGACAGGTCGAGGGCGGCCAGGGTCGCCGCGGTCAGGTGCGGATCGACGCAGGCCAGATGCGGGTTCCCGACGTCGATGCCCAGACCGCGGTACACCCGGCCTTCGATGGTCGCGGTCGACTCCCCCAGCTCGCGCACCACGCCCATGTCGACGGTGACGTCGCCGTGCGTCGCGTCGGCGCTGTGCACCTGCACCGGCTTGCCGCCGGCGCGACTGCCGACGACGAACGCGTCACGCGATTCGAACCCGCCGGCGGTGACGAAGTGCGCGAACACCCGCACCCCGTTGCCGCACATCTCCGCGATCGACCCGTCGGCGTTGCGATAGTCCATGAACCAGTCGTCGGCGGCCGTCCCCTCCGGCAACGCGGGCAGGACCCCCGCGTCGACGAGCGCCCCGGCCCGCGCCACCCGCAGGACCCCGTCGGCGCCGAGACCACGACGACGGTCGCACAACGCCGCCACCCGCTTCGGCTCGAGGGAAATCCGCACCTCCGGATCGGGAAGGATCACGAAGTCGTTCTCGGTGCCGTGGCCCTTGCTGAAGTCCATGCCGCCACCTTAACGACGGTCCGCCCCGGCGAGAACTCGAAGCGCCGCGTCCCGCAGCGCAGGATCGGCGCCGTCGATCCAGTGCACCCGTGGGTCCCGGCGGAACCACGAGCGTTGCCGGCGCACATAGCGCCGGGTGCCGATGAAGGTGCGCTCCCGCGCGTGTGCGAGGTCGCACTCCCCGGCCAGGTACTCGAGTACCTGCGCGTACCCGATCGCCCGGCGAGCCGTGACCCCCTCGCGCAGCCCCCGTTCGCACAGCGCCGCGACCTCGTCGACCAACCCCTGCTCGAACATCCGGTCCGTGCGCCGCGCGATCCGGTCGTCGAGCGCCGCGGTGTCCCGGTCCACCCCGAGCACGACCGTCCCCCATCTGGGTTCGCCGATCTGCGGCTGCGACGCCGCGAACGGCGCCCCGGTGAGTTCGACGACCTCGAGTGCGCGGACCATGCGGCGACCGTCGGTGGGCAGGATCGTCGCCGCGGCCACCGGGTCGGCCCGGCGGAGCGCGTCGTGCACCGCGGCCACCCCCTCGTCGGCGAGCAGCGCCTCCCACTTGGCGCGGACCTGCGGATCCGTCGCGGGGAACTGCCACTCGTCGAGGAGCGCCTGGACGTACATCATCGAGCCGCCGACGATGATCGGCACGACGCCGCGCGACCGGATCGCCTCCACGTCGGCGGTCGCGGCCTGTTGATACCGCGCGACCGTGGCAGTCTCGGTGACGTCGAGGACGTCGAGCTGATGATGGGCGATGCCGCGGCGCTCGCCGACGGCGAGCTTGGCGGTGCCGATGTCCATGCCGCGGTACTGCTGCATCGCGTCGATGTTGACGATCTCCCCGCCGAGTTCCTCGGCGAGATCCAGGCCCAGGTCGGACTTTCCGGTGGCCGTCGGGCCGACGACGGCGACCGGGCGGACGGGGTCGACGCTCACGGCCGCCACATCCCCACGTGGTATCCGACCCCGTACGGCGCGCTGCTGTGGGTCGTGGCGGCCGACGCCGGTCCCTCGGGACCGAACACCGCGGCCAGCACCTGCCAGGCCGCGCGGCCGTCGCAGACCGTTTCGGCGCAGAGTGCCGGGTCGAGCGCGGCGAGGGCGGCGACGTCGCCGACCGCGAGGGCGACGCCGAGCGCCTCGTCCAGGTTCTGCGCCTCGGGACGGTAGGAGCCGGGAGACTTCGCGGTGAGCGTGGCGGGACCGTCGGCCACCACGAGCAGTGCCGTCGGGGTGCGGTCCGCGTCCAGGGTGCTGCGCAGCTGCCGCCCGAGCCGGGCGCAGTCCTGCGGGGTCGTCCCGGCCGGCACGACGTGCGTGGTGGCGCGCACGACCGGTGCGGTCCGGTCGCGCAGCCAGCCCGCGATCAGCGCCGGCAGCGGCAGCTGCGGATCGGGGGTCCCCGTGGCCGCCGGCCCGAGCGCGACGACCAGGTCGACGCCGAAGCCACGGAACGTTCCGACGGCGGTGTCCGGGACGTCCGTGGCGTCCGTGCCCGCACCGACGACGACCCACCGTGCCGCGGCACGCAGCTCCGTCCCGACGGCGAGCACGGCGGCGCGCAGGTCGGCGGTCTCGGCGGCCGCGGAGCCGGTCAGCTCGGGAACGAGCAGGGGCGGGGACGGCACGAACGCCGCGGCGATCAACACACGGGCCACCGTAGTCGACCCGACCCGCCGACTCGCGGCCGTGCGACCTGTTTCAATAGTGGGCGGGCGTGGTCTCGGAGCGACCTCCGCGGCCCGACCACGCGAACCAATGCGACCAGGCAGCCGTGCCGCGCGGCAGAGATGAGGACCGATGACCGACCCGAACGCAACCCAGGAATCCCGCGCTCCGAAGCCGGGCGCCCCCAAACCGGGTCGGCAGCGGCCGGCCGCCGAGACCTCGGCTCCCAAACCGCACCCGGCTGCCCATCCCCACCCGCAGCCCACCGTTCCGGCCAGCGATCCGAGCCGGTGGGGCCGCGTCGACGAGGACGGCACGGCGTGGGTGAAGACCGCCGAGGGCGAGCGGTGCATCGGGTCCTGGCAGGCGGGCGACGCCGCCGAGGGTCTGGCCCACTTCGGCCGCCGATACGACGACCTCGCGACCGAGGTGGCAATTCTCGAGTCGCGGCTGAGTTCGGGCACCGGCGATGCGAAGAAGACCCGGGCGGCCGCCCAGGCGCTCGCGGAGTCCCTTCCCACCGCCGCGGTGATCGGTGACCTCGATACCCTCGCCGCACGGCTTGCGGCGATCGTGGCGGACTCCGAGAAGGCGGCTCTCGCCGCGAAACAGGAGAAGGAGCACCAGCGGGCAGCGGCCACCGCCCGCAAGGAGGCCCTCGCGGCGGAGGCCGAGCAGATCGGCGCCGAGTCGACGCAGTGGAAGGCCGCCGGTGACCGGTTGCGGGAGATCCTCGAGGAGTGGAAGACGATCCGCGGCGTGGACCGGAAGGTGGACGACGCGCTGTGGCGGCGTTATTCGAAGGCCCGCGAGGCGTTCAACCGACGGCGTGGCGCGCACTTCGCCGAACTGGACCGTGAGCGTGCCGCCGCCCGGGCCCGCAAGGAGGAACTCGTCGCGCGGGCCGAGGACCTGCAGGACTCGACGGACTGGGGGGCGACGGCGGCCGCGTTCCGCGAACTGCTGGCGGAGTGGAAGGCGGCCGGCCGCGCCCCGCGCGAGGCCGACGATCAGCTGTGGAAGCGGTTCAAGGGCGCCCAGGACGTGTTCTTCGCCGCCCGCAACGCCGCCGCCTCGGAGCGGGACGCCGAGTTCGAGGAGAACGCGCGGGCGAAGGAGGCGCTGCTGCAGTCGGCGGCGTCGATCGATCCGTCGGCGGACATCGACGCCGCCCGGGCCCGGCTTCGCGAACTGCAGGACCGGTGGGAGGAGATCGGCAAGGTCCCGCGGGAACGTATGCACGACCTCGAGAGTCGTCTGCGGGCGATCGAGAAGCGGGTCCGCGAGGCCGCCGAGTCCGAGTGGCGGCGCACCGACCCGGAGGCGCTGGCCCGTGCCGCCCAGTTCCGGGAGCGTGTGCGCCAGTTCGAGGAGCAGGCGGCCAAGGCCACCGCGGCGGGCCGCCCGAAGGACGCCGAGAGCGCCCTCGCGCAGGCGCAGCAGTGGCGGGAGTGGGCCGACGCCGCGGAAGGTGCCGTCGGGGAGCGGTGAACCCCGGGCACGACCGAACCCGGACACGACCGAACCCGGACACGACCGAACCGCGAGCACGACCGAGCCCGGACACCACGGTGCCCCCGGCTCGTTCGAGCCGGGGGCACCGTGGTTCGTGCGGTTCCGGGACGATCAGTCGTCGAGCAGGCCCTTGTTCTCGTCCCGGGCGGCGGCGTCCCGCAGCTCCGCCTCGGCGGCGAGCTGGAGCGCGGTGCGCGTCCACACCACCTTCGCCCAGTGGAAGGTGAGCACCATGACGGCGAACCAGCCCAGGATCAGGCCGATGCCCGGTCCCGCTCCCGGGTCGCCGACGGGCAGGGTCTGCCGGGTCCAGATCGAGAGCATGCCGAACACGATCGACACCGCGGAGCCGGCCAGCGCCAGCCACGCCAGCACCCATCGGCGGGTGACGAGCGCCAGGATGGCGAAGATCGAGCCGAAGACCAGGGCGAGCCACACGAAGATGCGGGACGGCAGGGCAATGGATTCGGCGGTCGCATCGGGGGCGAAGGACAGCACCTCCCACCCGTTGGCCGCCCCGGCGTGGGGCAGGCTGAACGAGCCGAGCAGCACGAGCACCCCGACCGCGACGACGAGCGCCCGGGCGCCCGGGTCGATCTCACCGGCGATCTTGCGTTCGGCCGCTTCGAGGTCGGCACGGACTTCGTCCATCGGATCCCTTCCGTCGTTCCCGGCACCGTCGCCGGGGGTCCTGCCCTCGTCGGGGCCGCCCGCCGTCATGCCCCGCATCCCGTCCGGGCCGGAAGCGGTTCGGGCGCACCGATCTGCGGGAGACCGAGTCCGACACCGATGGGTGGTGTCTTGGGTGTGCGGCCCTGCTCGAACCGGTCGCCCGCGCGGGTGCGCCGGTGGGTCAGGATCGGGGTGTCCGCGACGAGATGATGGGGAGCGGCCTCGCTGACCACGACGGTGACGATGTCGCCGGGGCGGACCGCACGGTCGACGTTCCCCTCGGGCCGGAAATGCACGAGCCGGCCGTCCCGGGCGCGACCGCTCATTCGGGCGGTCTCGGCATCCTTGCGGCCCTCCCCCGCGGCGACGAGCAGTTCGACCTGAGCACCCACGAGCGCGCGGTTCCCCTCGAGGGTGATCCGTTCCTGCAGGGCGATGAGTCGTTCGTACCGTTCCTGGACCACGGCCTTGGGCAGCTGGTCGTCCATCTCCGCGGCGGGAGTGCCGGGACGCTTGGAATACTGGAACGTGAAGGCGCTGGTGAAGCGGGCCTTCTCGACGACGTCGAGGGTCTCCTGGAAGTCGTCCTCGGTCTCGCCGGGGAATCCGACGATGATGTCGGTGGTGATCGCCGCGTGCGGCATGGCCGCGCGCACCTTCTCGATGATCCCGAGGAATCGCTCCTTGCGGTACGACCGTCGCATCGCACGCAGGACGCGGTCCGAACCCGACTGCAGCGGCATGTGCAGCTGCGGGCACACGTTCGGGGTCTCGGCCATCGCCTCGATGACGTCGTCGGTGAACTCCGCGGGGTGCGGGGAGGTGAACCGGACCCGTTCGAGGCCCTCGATGTCGCCGCACGCGCGCAGCAGCGCGGCGAACGCGCCCCGGTCCCGGGGCTGCTCGGGGTCGGCGAACGATCGGCCGTAGGAGTTGACGTTCTGCCCGAGCAGGGTCACCTCGAGCACGCCCTCGTCGACGAGCGCGCGGACCTCGGCGAGGATGTCACCGGGCCGGCGGTCCACCTCCTTGCCGCGCAGCGACGGGACGATGCAGAAGGTGCAGGTGTTGTTGCAGCCGACGGAGATCGACACCCACCCGGCGTAGCTGGACTCGCGCCGGGCCGGCAGGGTCGAGGGAAACGCCTCGAGGGATTCGAGGATCTCCACTTCGGCGCGGCGGTTGTGCCGGGCACGATCGAGCAGTGCCGGCAGGTTGCCGATGTTGTGCGTGCCGAACACGACGTCGACCCACGGCGCCTTCTTCACGACGACCTCGCGGTCCTTCTGGGCGAGGCACCCGCCGACGGCGATCTGCATGTCGGGCTTGGCATCCTTGACCGGCCGGAGATGGCTCAGGTTGCCGTAGAGCTTGTTGTCGGCATTCTCACGCACCGCGCAGGTGTTGAAGACCACGAGGTCGGCGGCCGCACCCGGCCCGGCCTTGACGAATCCGGAGTCCTCGAGCAACCCGGACAGCCGCTCGGAGTCGTGCACGTTCATCTGGCAGCCGTAGGTGCGCACCTCGTAGGTGCGGGCGGCGGCCTCGCCGGTCGCGTCGAGGGCGGCCGGGGCGTTGGGGGGTTCACGGTCGATCGATGACACGTCTCAGCCTAGCTCACGGACCCGGCCGGCCCCGCAGTGGGCCGAGGGAAACAACGCCAAGGGAGACAACTTAGTCCATCGCCCGTCGCCGCGGGGCGAACCGGCTCCGGCCTTTCGGCGCCGACCGTAAATTTTCCATTACGCAGTCCGAACTCGGCTTCCGAAAGTTGCTGCACGGCGGCACGGGCAGCATAGGGTTCTGACCATGACACCAGCGGCGGTCGAATCCGAGAAGCCCTCCGGCTCGACGGGCGGCGCACCCCCGATGATCTCGATGTCGGAGGTGCAGAAGCACTTCGGAGCCCTGCACGTGCTGCAGGACATCAATCTGGACGTACCTGCGGGGCAGGTCGTGATCGTGGTCGGGCCGTCCGGGTCCGGCAAGTCCACCCTGTGCCGGACCATCAACCGGCTCGAGCCGATCGACTCGGGTGAGATCCGGGTGGACGGCAAGGTGCTCCCCGCGGAGGGCAAGGCGCTCGCGGCGCTGCGCGCCGACGTGGGCATGGTGTTCCAGTCGTTCAACCTGTTCGCGCACAAGACGATCCTCGAGAACGTCATGCTCGCCCCGGTGAAGGTCCGTCGCAAGGGCAAGAACGAGGCCAAGGAGCAGGCGCTGCAGCTTCTCGACCGGGTCGGCATCGCCAACCAGGCGGAGAAGTACCCCGCCCAGCTCTCGGGCGGGCAGCAACAGCGCGTCGCGATCGCGCGGGCCCTGGCGATGAACCCGAAGGTCATGTTGTTCGACGAACCGACGTCGGCGCTGGATCCCGAGATGGTCCAGGAAGTGCTCGACGTCATGACGTCCCTGGCCCGGGAGGGCATGACGATGCTCGTGGTGACCCACGAGATGGGTTTCGCCCGCAAGGCCGGCAACCGCGTGCTGTTCATGGCGGACGGGCAGATCGTCGAGGACACCGATCCCGACACGTTCTTCACCGCGCCCAAGTCCGCCCGCGCCCAGGATTTCCTCGGCAAGATCCTCAGTCACTGACCCGGCGTCGCTGCCGCATCCGGCGGCACCACCCACAACACGGAGGTACTCGATGAGAATCACCCGCTCGGTTCGCCTGGGCATCGGCGCGATCGCCGTCGCTGTGCTCGCCACCGCGTGTGGCGGAGACGAGCAGCGCAGCGTGTCGCAGTCCGCCGAGAGCGGCTCCCTCGTCGTCGGCATCAAGTTCGACCAGCCCGGACTCGGGTTGCGCAACCCCGACGGCACCTTCAGCGGGTTCGACGTCGAGGTCGCGAAGTACGTCGGGCAGCAGCTGGGGGTGGCGCCGGAGAACATCGAGTTCAAGGAGGCTCCGTCCCCGCAGCGCGAGACGCTCATCGAGAACGGTGAGGTCGACTACATCGTCGCCACCTACTCGATCACCGACGCGCGCAAGGAGAAGGTCGACTTCGCCGGGCCGTACTTCGTCGCGGGCCAGTCGCTGCTCGTGCGGGCCGACAACACCGACATCACCGGGCCGGAGTCGCTCAGCGGCGGTAAGCGGCTGTGCTCGGTGGCCGGTTCCACTCCCGCCCAGAACGTCAAGGACACCTACGCGCAGGATGTGCAGCTGCAGGAGTTCGACACGTACTCCGCCTGCGTCGAGGCGCTGCGCAACGGCGCGGTCGACGCCGTGACCACCGACGACATCATCCTCGCGGGTTACGCGGCGCAGTACCCGGGGCAGCTGAAGGTCGTGGGCGAGCCGTTCACCGAGGAGCGCTACGGCATCGGCCTGGCCAAGGGTGACACCGAGTCCCGCACTCTGCTCAACGACGCGATCGAGGAGATGATCGCGAGCGGTGCCTGGCAGGCGGCCCTCGAGTCCACCGTCGGCCCGTCCGGGTACCCGTTGCCGGAGCCGCCGCAGGTCGACCGCTACTGACCGTCCCATGCCGTCCGGCCGGCCCGTGCGACGACTCGTCGCGGGCCGGCCGGACCCCAGTCCCCGATCGGTGGAGTTGACCTGTGGATCTGTTGAGCAAGTACGGCGACGAGTTGATCGACGCCTTCTGGACCACTGTGCAATTGACGGTGCTCTCGGCGATCGGCGCGCTGATCCTCGGAACGATCCTCGCCGGGATGCGCGTGTCCCCGGTACCGGTGGCGCGGGCGGTCGGCACCGTGTACGTGGGGATCTTCCGCAACACCCCCCTGACGCTGATCATCATCTTCTGTCTCTTCGGCTTGTCGCAGACGCTCGGCATCAGCCTGGCACCGCAGTCGTCGCCGACGTTCCTGGTGGACAACAATTTCCGGCTCGCCGTGCTGGGACTGAGCGTGTACACCGCGGCGTTCGTCTGCGAGTCGCTGCGCTCGGGCATCAACACCGTGAACGTCGGGCAGGCCGAGGCAGGCCGCTCCCTCGGGTTGACCTTCGGCCAGAATCTGCGCCTGATCGTGCTGCCTCAGGCGTTCCGTGCGGTGATCGCCCCCCTCGGTAGCGTGCTGATCGCCTTGACCAAGAATTCGACGATCGCGTCCGTCATCGGCGTCTCGGAGGCCTCCCTGTTGATGAAGACCATGATCGAGAACGAGGCGCAGATCTTCGTCATCGGCGGCATCTTCGCCCTCGGCTTCGTGATCCTGACCCTGCCCACGGGCCTGCTGTTCGGCTGGCTGAGCACGCGATTCGAGGTGTCCCGGTGAGCACCGGCCGCGCAACCGTCCTCTACGACGCTCCCGGTCCCCGGGCGCGAACCCTCTACCACGTCGCCTCGGCGGCGGTGGCCGTGCTGCTCGTCGCCGTCGGCTACTTCGTCTACCGGGCGCTCGACGACAAGGGTCAGCTCACCAGCGACAAGTGGGACCCGTTCCTCGAATCGAGTTCGTGGACCACGTACCTGATCCCCGGCATCCGCGGCACCCTCGTCGCCGCGGCGATATCGATCGTGCTCGCCCTGCTTCTCGGGGCCGCACTGGGCATCGGCCGGCTCTCCGATCACCGGCCCGTGCGCGCCGTGTCCGGGTTCGTCGTCGAGCTGTTCCGGGCGATCCCGGTGCTGATCCTGATGATCTTCGCCTACCAGCTGTTCGCCGAGTACCAGGTCTTCCAGTCGGAGTATCTGGCACTGGCGGCGGTGGTCACCGGCCTGACCCTCTACAACGGCTCGGTGATCGCCGAGATCGTGCGTGCCGGCATCCGGTCCCTGCCCCGCGGACAGACCGAGGCCGCTTCGGCGCTGGGCATGCGCAAGAGCCAGATCATGCGCCTGATCCTGCTGCCGCAGGCCGTCACCGCGATGTTGCCGGCGATCGTCTCGCAGATGGTGGTGGCCCTGAAGGACTCCGCACTCGGTTACCTCATCGGCTACGTCGAAGTCGTGCGATCCGGTCAGCAGCTCGGTGCGTTCTTCGGCAACTACCTGCCGTCGCTGCTCGTGGTGGCGGCGATCATGATCGTGCTCAACGGCGCGTTGACGATCCTCGCGACCCGGCTCGAACGTCGCCTGCGCACCGGGCGCAAGAACCGGGCCGCGATGCCGGAGGCCGACGAGAACGCGCCCGACAACGTGCTGTCCGGCATGACCGTGCCCGGGGTGGACATCACGAGCGACCACGACAAGCGCCGGTAACGCGTCAGTCGGCGGCGAATTCGCCGGGCCCGGAATCGTGCCCGGCGAGTTCGTTGCGGACCACCTCGAAGGCCAGGCCCTGCGGGTATCCCCGGCGGGCGAGCATGCCGACCAGCCGTCGCACCACCTTGTCCCGCTCCGCAGCGATCTCGCGCCGGTCGCCCTCCGTGGGCAGCGGCGGTTGGGTGCGCAGCTTCTTGCGCACCAGTTCGGTGGCACGGGCGCGCTCGTCGTCGCCGTCGATCTGCTCGAGTGCCTCCGCGGCCTCGACCTGCCCGATTCCCTTGCGGCGCAGCTCCATGGCCAGGGCACGTTTGCCCTTCCCGGCGTACAGGTGGCGGGAGCGTACCCACTGCTGGGCGAACTCGGCGTCGTCGACGAGACCGACCTCCGTCAACCGGTCGAGGGTCCGCTCGGCGACGTCCGCGGCGAAGCCCTTCTGTTCGAGCTTCGCGGCGAGTTCGGCGCGGCTGCGAGCCCGGTCGGTCAGCAGACGGAGGCACAGGTCCTTGGCCTGTGCCTCCGTTCCACCACCGGGCCGGTCGCCGCCGCGCCGGTCACCGCGACGGGAGTCGCCGTCCAATGCCCGACTCAGAAGTCGGCGGGCTCGTCGGCGTTCTCGGCGGTGATATCCGCCCCGATCCCGAGCTTCTCCTTGATCTTCTTCTCGATCTCGTCCCGGATGTCGGTGTTCTCGAGCAGGAACTTGCGGGCGTTCTCCTTGCCCTGACCGAGCTGATCGCCCTCGTAGGTGTACCAGGAGCCGGACTTGCGGATGAAGCCCTGCTCGACACCCATGTCGATGAGCGAGCCCTCCTTACTGATGCCGTGGCCGTAGAGGATGTCGAACTCGGCCTGCTTGAAGGGCGGCGACACCTTGTTCTTGACGACCTTGACGCGGGTGCGGTTGCCCACCGCATCGGAGCCGTCCTTGAGGGTCTCGATGCGCCGCACATCCAGTCGCACCGACGCGTAGAACTTCAAAGCCTTACCGCCGGTGGTCGTTTCAGGTGAATTGTGAACCATTACACCGTCGACGAAGTAGTTGTGGTTGCCCTCGACCTCGATATCGAAACGGCTCATCGACCGGGTCGGCGGCTTCACGTGCACGTCGAGCACACGCGAGGGGACGAGCCGCTGAGTCGGCTCCACGAATTCGGGAGCCACGATGCCGAGACCGCGGAAGCGGGGCAGCAACTTGTACTCCATCGAAGGGGCCATGTACGGCGCAACGATCTCCTGGAACTTCGCGGAGGCCGACGTGGAGAAGACCAGCACGGCCTTCTGCGCGGCGCCGGCGAGTCGCAGCCGAACGTCGAGTCCGTGGACATCTCGCAGGTAGTCGCGCAGACGTGCGCGCGAGCCCTCGCTCATGGCCTCCACACAGATCTCGATACGGCCACTTCCATCCTCGGTACGCTGCTGCACTCCCTTGGAACGCACAGAGAACGACCCGTCGTCCATGTACCAGACCGCCAGCGCAAGCGGTGTGAGCGACTTCAGATACTCCTCCGAGAGAAACTTCTTGCCGTCCCCGAGGTACACGGCGCGCTGCAGCTCCGCCAGCTCGGGCAGCGGCGTGAAGTCGACGAACTTCGCACCCTTGTCGTTCTCCCGCACGGAGTGCCCGATGTTGCCGAGCAGATTCGTCTTCCAGTCGAGGTACGCGTGTTGCGCAGGACCGTGCCCCATGCGGAAGCGAACGCCGTTGCGGTCACGCCGGTTCGGGGAGAGATTGCCGTCCCCCATCAACGAGCCCAGGACGATCTGGAACTGCTGGTCGCTCAGGCGATGCGGTTCCATCGAGAGGACGCGGTCACCGGCGATGATCTCACCGGCAGGGGTCCACCCTCCCGGTGTACGGATGAGATGGTTCGGAGTCGCGGCGAACTGAGACCGACCGTTCCCTCCGGACTTCTCCACAGTGAACTGCAGGAAATGGTCGGCACGGCCGTTGTCGAACCAGTTCACGATCCGGCGCGGCACGATGCTGTCGGTGTCGGGATCGTAGGACATCACCTCGACGTCCATCTTCTGGTTGACGATCTTGCCGATCTTCTCCGTCGTGCCGTCGGCCAGCTGGACCCGGGTGCCGTAGGAGAAGCACCCGAACATGACGCCGATCTTCTCGCGCAGCTGGTTGATGAAGATCGCGGTGGTGCCGGAGTTGTTGAGCGCGCCGGTCATCTTGCGCAGTGCCTGGCTCATCAGGCGGGCCTGCAGTCCGACGTGGCTGTCACCCATCTCGCCCTCGATCTCGGCGCGCGGCACCAGGGCCGCCACCGAGTCGACCACGATGATGTCGAGCGCGCCGGAACGGATCAGCATGTCCGCGATCTCGAGTGCCTGCTCACCGGTATCCGGCTGCGACACGAGCAGGGCGTCGGTGTCGACGCCGAGCTTGCGGGCGTACTCCGGATCGAGAGCGTGCTCGGCGTCGATGAAGGCCGCGATGCCGCCGGCGGCCTGGGCGTTGGCGACCGCGTGCAGCGCGACCGTCGTCTTACCGGACGATTCCGGGCCGTAGATCTCGACGACCCGTCCGCGCGGGAGGCCACCGATGCCGAGCGCGACGTCGAGTGCGATCGAGCCGGTCGGGATCACGGCGATGGGCTGGCGGGACTCCTCCCCCAGGCGCATCACCGAGCCCTTGCCGAAGCTCTTGTCGATCTGCGCGAGCGCCAGTTCGAGCGCCTTGTCGCGATCGTGTGCCTGTGGTGCCATCGTGGTCCCCTTTTCGAGTCTCGTCTTGCTTGCCGATGACGTTAGAGTCCGGCACCGACAAGTTCGCCGTCCCGACCGGCGAGCGGCCGGATCTGTGGATGAATCGGACGCCTGTGGACTACTTCTCCACCACCCGCGCCCCAGCATAGGCGAACAATTGTTCGAACGGAACGGCGCGGCGGTTCACCGGCGTGCGGGCGGGACGTCGAATTCGTCGCACAGGGCCCGCCACACCTCGCGGGGTTCCTGCCCGGCCTCGATGGCCTCGGCGGCGGTGTGCCCGCCGAGGGAGAGCAGGACGTGGTCACGGAGCAGGGCGTCGCCACGCATCTGCCCGAACTC
This sequence comes from Rhodococcus sp. DMF-1, assembly GCF_021441945.1. Lineage (NCBI taxonomy): Bacteria > Bacillati > Actinomycetota > Actinomycetes > Mycobacteriales > Nocardiaceae > Rhodococcus > Rhodococcus sp. DMF-1. The sequence continues at coordinate 1,290,378 of NZ_CP090442.1, read as the reverse complement.
GTTGCGGACATACTCGTGGAATTCGGTCAGTCGCACCCGAGCCACGGTAGTCGCTCTCCGGCGTGGGCCCCGGCGCCCGGCGCCTGTCCCATCACCGCGCCCACGTCACCGCGCCCGCGTCACCGCACCCACGTCACCGCACCCGGGTCACCGTACCTCGGGCACGACGCCGCGGCAGACGGCGATCGGGTCCTCGACCTGCGCTGCCGTCGCGGCGGCCAGGCGCGCCGACCGGGCGAAGCGCGGCTCGGCCAGCACGGTGTCCACAGCCGCCCGCAGTGCGCCCGGCTCGAGTGGCCGCACGACGACCGCGCTGCCCTGCCGGGCGGCCCGATTGGCCAGTTCCCACTGGTCGCCGCCGCCGGGCACCACCACGGCGGGCACCCCGGCGCTCAGCGCCTTGGCGAGCATCCCGTGCCCGCCGCCACACACCACCACGTCGGCCTGCTCGAGCAGCAGGTCCTGCCGGCCGTGCCCGGCCACGACACCGTCCGGCCAGGCCCGCTCGGGCGGCTCGAGCATCGCGACGACGATCCGCATCCCGGAGCCGCCGAGACCCGCGCACACGGCGTCGAGCAGGCCGGGCACGCCGGTGGCTGCGGTGGACGGCGCCACCATCACCAGGGGTCCGTCGCCGGCGGGCGGCTCCAGGACCTCGCGGGTGGGTTCCCACAGCAGCGGGCCCACGACGTGCGCCTGCGCGGGCCAGTCCGGTCGCGGCACCTCGAGGGCCGGAAGCGTGGCGACGAGCCGGGCTGCCGGCCCCGGATCCCGCGCGGCCAGGCCGATCCCGACGCGCGCCTGCGCCCGTTCGCGCTCCCCCTGCCGAATCGAGCGGGCGGTCGCCGCCCGCAGCACCGCGTCCCGCGCCCGGCCGCGCAGGCCGGTGCCGGGGGCGAGACCGCTCCCGACGGGCGGCAACCCCCGCGAGGGCAGATACAGCGGATGGGGCGACAACTCCACCCACGGGATGCCGAGACGTTCCGCGGCCATGCCACCGCCGGCGGTGAGGACGTCGGAGACGACGAGGTCGGGAAGCAGGGCGCTGAGCCCGGGCAGCATCTCCGCCGCGATGTGCGCGGCGCGGGCATGGATGCGGGCGCCGGCATCGGCATCGTCGTCCTCCGGGCGCGGCGCCAGGCCGGCGAGCGGCGCCAGCGTCACGCCGTCGAGGTCCAGGCCCAGCCACCGCTCGCCGGTGAACAGAACCGGGTCGTCGCCCGCCTCGGCCAGCCGCAGACTCAGGGCTATCGCGGGGATCGCATGCCCCGCGTCCGGCCCGGCCACCACTGCCACTCGCATCGATTCAGACTGCCACACCGGGTTCCCGCACTCTGCGGACAGCGAGGATCGGGCCGGCGGCGGGGCACCCGGACGTGCCGATCCCGTCGGCCCGCCCGGACGGTGCGACGAGGTCGTCGCAGGCGGGCACGTCGACGAGCACGCAGCGTGGCACCGTCCCCAGCCGACGTTCGTCGCGCACGCGCCCGTGATGCCGGGTCCGGCGGACGGCCGCTCCCCCACAGCGAGCGGGCAGGTCCCCGCACGGGTGGCTTCTTCGACGGTCGGCTCACCGATCGGTGGTCGGTCCCTTCGAAGACGGGTATGGCGGTCGCTTCCGGTGATCACTCCGTTCCGGTCGCCCCGGGCGAGCGGCCTTTCAGGGATACGCCGACCAGAACTGGAGCACCTGTTCGCGGGTGGTGACCGTTCCGTTCTCGATGATCAGCAGTTCGTTCCGGTCGAACGTGTAGCGCACAGGTCCCGACACGACCGTGAATCCGGCGGCGTCCGGGACGGCATCGGCCAGCTCGATGTCGGCGCCGTCGCCGAGTCGCAGACCCTTGTAGTAGAGGCCGTCGAAGTCGTTGCGGCACACCAAGACCCGAGATTCCGAAGTGCGCGCCACCGCGACGGCCTCGTCGGCAGCGTTGCAACGCGGCCCGATGTCGTCGTCGAAGCCCCGGATACCTGCCTGCGCGACGGGGATGCGGTCCGGGCGGCTCTGTGGCGCGGCGGTGGTCGTCGGCGCGAGGGCGGAGGTGGTGATGTCGGTGATCTCCGCCGTGGCCGGGGCGGACACCGAAGGAAGCGTGGCCGGGCCGGGGGTGTCGACCCGTCCGGTAGCCGAGATGCCGGCCCGCACGTCCGCGTCCTGCGAGCCGTCGCGGGCGAGCAGGATCCCGGTCAGCGCCCCGGCCAGCGTGACAGCCGCCACCACGCCCAGCAGCACGAGCAGCGGCCGCGGAGAACGCGCCCCCGGATGTCCGGACGCGGCAGGGTGCCCGGGAGACACCGGGGCGGCGGTCGATGCGGCGGAGACCGTCCGCGTCGGCTCGGTGACCGGCTCGTCGAGAGCGGCGCGCGCGGCTGCGGCCAGCGCGCCGCACGTGGGGAAACGATCCTCGGGCCGCTTGGCCATCGCGCGGGCGATCACCGCGTCGAGCGCGGGTGGTAGCTCGGGCCGCGCCGCGGTGGGACGGGGCGGGGCCAGATGCAGATGTGCGTGGACCAGATGCGCCGCCTCGGTTCCCGGGAAGGGGGGCCGCGCCGTGAGCAACTGATAGAGCGTGCACCCCAGGGCGTAGACGTCGGTGCGAGGGCCGGGCGGCCGTCCCTCGATCTGCTCCGGGGAGGCGTACTGCAGGCTGGCGACGAGGATGCCGGTCTCGGTGACCGCCGTGCTGCCGAGACTCTTGGCGATCCCGAAGTCCGCGAGCAGGACGCGCTCCGGTTCACTTCCGCTGCTCGGGGCGAGCAGGATGTTCGCGGGCTTGACGTCGCGGTGCAGCACACCGTGCGCATGCGCGTGATCGAGTGCCCGAGCGGTCTCGGACACGATGCGCACGGCGCGCGCCGGACGCATCGGCCCCTCTCGCAGAGCGCCCACCGCATCGGTGCCGTCCACGTACTGCATCGCAATCCACAACTGGTCGCCGACGTTGCCGCGGTCGTACACGGTGACGATGGTGGGATGTTCGAGCCGCGCGACGTGATCGGCCTCCCGGAGGAACCGGCTGCGGTTGCCGGGATTCGCGTTCGCCGACAGGTCGAGCAGCTTCAGTGCAACGAAACGCGGCAGGTTGGGATGCCGCGCCAGGTAGACGCTGCCCATGCCCCCGGTCGCGAGGCGGCGTTCGATGCGGTACCCGGCGAACACGGAACCGGGCTGCAATTCTCCCACGGTGTCGTCCACTCCCGAGTCCGTCGTGGCGCCCGCCCGACGGCCGTCTCAGAATATCGCGCACCGACGCAGGACCCGCACCCGAATGCTCCGAATCGGATCGCGGTGCTACCCGATGTCGCCCGAGGCGCGGCAGCGTCGCCCGCACCCGGCGTCGGTGGCCCGGTCGGCGGCAGGTGATCACGAGGGCACGAGGCACGCAGCCACCTGGCCGGCTCTGCCCGGCTGCCGGAGCCGGGCAGAGCCGTGGGGTCAGCCCGCGTGCAGGAAGGGGTAGTCGGTGTAGCCCTCGGCGCCCGACGAGTAGAACAGCGCCGGTTGCGGCTGGTTCTCCGGGTGCTCCCCCGCCCACCGCTCGACCAGGTCCGGGTTGGCGAGGACCGCCCGGCCCACGGCCACGGCGTCGGCGTGGGCGGCCTCGATCAGCTCCACCGCTTCGTCCCGGGTGGTCGGCGCGCCGAAGCCGCTGTTGCCGATCAACTTGCCGCCGAACCGCCGGCGCAGCTCCTGCACCAGTTCGCCGGCCGGTTCCTTGTGCAGCACGGAAAGGTATGCCAGGCCCAGTGGACGCAGTCGATCGAGGAGGGCGCCGTAGGTGGCGAGGACGTCGTCGCGGTCGGTCTCGTAGGCGTCCTGGATGTTGTGCTCGGGCGAGATCCGCAGTCCGACCCGGCCGGGGCCGATGGCCGACGCCACCGCCGTGACCACTTCGACGACGAAGCGGGCCCGGTTCTCCGGAGAGCCGCCGTACTCGTCCGTACGCTGATTGGCGGCCGGTGAAAGGAACTCGTGCAGCAGGTAGCCGTTGGCGCCGTGGATTTCCACCCCGTCCAGCCCGGCCTCGATCGCCCGCCGCGCCGCGGCGACGAAGTCCTCGACGATCCCGCGCGCTTCGTCGGTGGTCAGCGCGTGCGGTATCGGGTACGGCTGCTTGCCCTTCTCGGTGTGTCCCACGCCGTCGATCGCAATCGCGCTCGGAGCGACGACCCGTCGGCCGCCGTTCACGTCGGGGTGGGTCACGCGTCCGCCGTGCATCACCTGCATCACGATGTGGCCGCCGCGGGCGTGCACCGCGTCGGCCACCCGTCGCCAGCCGGCCACCTGCGCGTCGGTGACGATTCCCGGCTGGCCGACGAAGGCCTGCGACTCGTGGTTGGGGTAGGTGCCTTCGGTGATGATCAGCCCCACGCTCGCCCGCTGCCGGTAGTGCTCGACCACCAGGTCGCCGGGAACACCCGACGGTCCGGACCGCAGCCGGGTCAGCGGGGCCATGACGACCCGATTGGCGAGCTCGAGATCTCCGAGAGTGACGGATGTGAACAGGTCCATGGCAGGGGCAACGGGTGCGGGCACACCTGCGATTCCCGATCGGAGTGCGGCAGGTGTCACACCGGTCGCTGCCGGGGTCAGTCCGGCACGTCAGCCAGCACGTCACCGGCGACGGCGAGCGCCCTGGCCCGGTCACCGGGTACGAGTCCGATCCGGGTGCGGCGGTCGAGGATGTCGTCGACATCCAGGGCGCCCTCGTGGGTGACCGCGAACTCGAGTTCCGCCCGGCTGACGTCGAGTCCGGGGGCGATCGGCTCGAGCGCGTGCGGACCCGCGGCGAGCAGCGCAGCTTCGGTTCCGTAACGCCGCACCAGGTTCGGCGGGGCCGCGACGGTGCGCAGCACGCCGGGCGGGGCTGCGCCGACGAGGGCAAGCCGCGTGGTGCGGCACGGTCCGGCGCGCAGCCCGGCGGCCTCGACCGCCGCGTCGACGGCGTCCTGCGCCATCCGCCGGTAGGTGGTGAGCTTGCCCCCGACGATGCCGATCGGACCGTGCTCGGACCGCACGACGGCGTGCCGGCGTGACAGGTCCGCGGTGGCGTCCCCGATTTCGGTGCCCGGTGCGGACGAGTCGAGCAGCGGCCGCAGTCCCGCGAAGGCCCCGAGGACGTCGTTGCGGGTCAGGGGTGTGGCGAGGGCCGTGTTGGCGGTGTCGAGGAGAAAGTCGATCTCGTTGTCGGTGGCCTGCGGGACGTCCGGCAGCGGGCCGGGCGCCGGCTCGTCGGTCAGACCCAGGTAGATCCGGCCCGACTGGGCGGGCAGCGCGAAGACGAATCGGTTGGTGGCACCGGGAATCGGCACGGTCAGCGCGGCGGTCGGGTTGCCGAGGGCGGTGGCGTCGAGGACGAGGTGCGTGCCGCGGCTGGGCCGTAGCCGGATCGAAGGATCTACCTGTCCGGCCCACACGCCGGCCGCATTGATCACGGCGGCGGCCGCCACCCGGATCTCGGTGCCGGTGAGCGTGTCACGCAGGACGGCGCCGCCGGCGGTGACGGACTGCGCGTCGACGCGGGTGAGGATGCGGGCGCCGTGGGAGGCGGCGGTGCGGGCGAGCGCGACGACGAGCCGGGCGTCGTCGACGAGCTGACCGTCGTACGCGAGCAGGCCCCCGCGCAATCCGTCGCGCCGGACGGCGGGCACCAGGCCGGCGACGCGTCCCGCGCCGATGCGACGCGAGCGCGGCAGCACCGCGGACGGGGTGTGCGCGGAGACGCGCAGGGCGTCGCCGGCCAGGAACCCGGTGCGTACAAGTGCGGCCTCGCCGCGTCCCACCGACGGCAGCAGCGGCACCAGCTGCGGCATCGCCCGCACCAGGTGCGGCGCCGTGTGGGTCATGAGGATGCCCCGCTCGACGGCGCTCTCGCGGGCGATGCCGATGTTCCCGGTGGCGAGGTAGCGCAGTCCGCCGTGGACGAGCTTCGAGCTCCACCGGCTCGTGCCGAAGGCGAGATCGTGACGTTCGACGAGGACGACGCTCAGGCCGCGCGACGCCGCGTCGAGGGCGGCGCCCGTGCCGGTGACACCGCCGCCGACGACGAGCACGTCGACGGTGGGGTCGGCGGCGAGGTCGTCGAGTTCCCGGCGTCTGCGGGCGGCGTCGAGGGCACTGGAGGCAGGTCCGGTCACGGTCGATCCTCTCCGGCAGGTGCGAGGTAGGTGTCCACGGCGTGCGCCAGCTCGGTCAGCAGTGCCTCGCGGTCGACCACCTCGGCGATCATCCCGGCGGACTGCACGACCGACTGGGCGGTGAGCAGTACGAACGCGGCGAGCGCACGGACGTCGCCGCTGCGGACGGTGCCGTCGCGCTGACCGCGGGTGAGCGCACCGGTCAGCACCTCGAGGACCGCGTGCTGGCTGGTGCCGAGCCGGTCCACGATGTACGTCATGAGCAGGTCCGGATCCGATCGGAGGATCTTCTCGAACAGCGGGTGCGCGCCGATCTCGTCGACGGCCGTCACGACGGCCCGTACGATCCGCGGCCGGACGGGTCCCTCGCCGTCGAGATCCGGGAGTACGGCGCGGATCTCCCGGGTGAGCAGGTCCGCGACCAGGGCACGGGTGTCGGGCCAGCGGCGATAGACCGTGGGGCGGCTGACACCGGCGCGGCGTGCCACCTCGGCGAGGGTGGTGCGCCGCAGTCCGAAGTCGAGCAGGCAGGAGCGGGTGGCGTCGAGGATCTGATCCTCGACGGTCGTTGCCGGCGCACCCGACGACCGGAATTCTTCGTTACGGATAGACATTGTATGTAACACTGTAACGCATGACTGTGAGCTTCACACCCCGCCATCCGTCCGCTGCCGCCGAGATGGAGTGGGACGCGTGGGGTACGGCGGATCGCCGGAAGGAACTCGGCGACGGCGTCCGCACCCTGCTGCAGCAGGCCCTCGGCGTGGACACCCACCGGGCCCCGTCCCTGGCCGAGAGCGCGGTGCGACTCCTCCCCTCCCGCCTGGACACGCGGCACCGCCACGGCCTCGGCCGCATCGTCGGCCCCGGGCACGTCGGCGACGACGACGCGGCCCGCCTCCGTCACGCCGGCGGCAAGAGCACCCTCGACCTGCTGCGACGACAGGACCCGGGACCGCAGGATGCTCCCGACGCGGTGGTGCGGCCCGGCAGCCACGACGAGGTACTCGCCGTACTCGACTACTGCGCCGGCGAGGCGATCGCCGTCGTCCCGTTCGGCGGCGGCACCAGCGTCGTCGGCGGCCTGGACCCGGTGCGCGACGGATTCGACGCCGTCGTCGCCGTGGACCTGCAACGGATGAATGCGCTCACCGATCTCGATCCGGTCTCCGGCGTGGCGACGCTGCAGGCCGGCGCCACCGGACCACAGGTCGAGGAACTGCTCGGCGCCCACGGCTTCTCGCTCGGGCACTTCCCGCAGAGCTTCCGCCACGCGACCGTGGGCGGGTTCGCCGTGACCCGGTCCTCCGGCCAGGCATCGGCGGGCTACGGCCGGTTCGACGACATGGTCGAGCATCTCGTCGTCGCGACGCCGAGCGGTACCGTGCGCGCAGGGCGCGCGCCGGCCTCGGCCGCCGGACCGGACCTGCGGCAGTTGTTCCTCGGCTCCGAGGGACTGTTCGGCATCGTCACCGAGGTCGGCGTGCGAATCCACCCGGTCCCCGCCGCGGTCGCCCGTCGCGCCTGGTCGTTCCCCGACTTCGCCACCGGTGCGGACGCCCTGCGCACCCTGGTGCAGACCGGCGCCGTCCCCACCGTGCTGCGTCTGTCGGACGAGTCCGAGACCGCCGTCAATCTCGCGCTGCACGAACACATCGGTTCGACCGCCCCCACCGGCTGCCTGGCCGTGACCACCGTCGAGGGCACCGCGGACCACGTGCGCGCCCGCGCCGCCGAGGTCGATGCCCTGCTCGCAGCCACGGGCGGCACCGACCTCGGCGAAGAACCGGCCCGGACCTGGGAGGACGGCCGGTTCGACGCACCGCACCTGCGCGACGCGCTGCTGGGGGCCGGGGCGCTCGCCGAGACCCTCGAAACCGCCACCACGTGGAGTAATCTGGCGCGGTTGCGGACCGCGGTGACCGACGCGCTCACCGCATCGCTGCAGGATCAGGGCACCCCGCCTCTGGTGCTGTGTCACATCTCGCACACGTACCCCACCGGGGCATCCCTGTACTTCACCGTCGTGTGCGCACAGGCGGACGATCCCCTCGCGCAGTGGTCGGCAGCCAAACGCGCCGCCACGGACGCGATCGTGACGGCCGGCGGCACGGTCACCCACCATCATGCCGTCGGCCGGGACCACCGGCCCTGGATGGCCGAGGAGATCGGCACACTCGGCACCGGCCTGCTGCGTGCGGTCAAGGACGCAATCGACCCGCGCGGCATCCTCAACCCTGGGAAGCTGCTGCCGTGATCGAATCCGTCACCGTCCTGACGAATCCGGCCGCGGGTCCGCGTACCGCGCGCGCGACCAGGGCTGCCACGACCCGGTTGCGCGAACGGGGCCTGCACGTCACCGAGATCGCCGGCGACACCCCGCAGCATTCGCTCGAACTGGTCCGGCGCACCGTGGCCGCCGGTACCGGGGCACTCGTCGCGGTCGGCGGGGACGGGCTCGTCTGGCTCGCCTGGCAGGCACTCGCGCAGAGCGGCATACCGCTCGGCATCGTCCCGGCCGGGACCGGGAACGATCTGGCCCGCGTCCTGCAGCTGCCGTCGGACCCGGTGGCCGCGGCCGACGTGGTCGCCGACGGGTCGACGCGGACGATCGATCTCGGCCGGGTCCGGGCGGCCGGCCGGCCGGACCACTGGTTCGGCACCGTGCTCGCCAGCGGCTTCGACTCACTGGTCACCGACCGCGCCAACCGGATGCGGCGGCCGCGCGGCCGACTGCGCTACAACGTCGCGATGGTCGCGGAACTGGCGCATCTGCGCTTGCTGCCGTACCGCATCACGCTGGACGACGGCGACCTCGAGGTGGCGGCGACGATGGTGGCCGTGGGCAACGCCTCGACCTACGGGGGCGGCATGCGCATCGCCCCGGCCGCACGTCTCGACGACGGTCTCCTCGACGTCGTGATCGTGACCTCGGCCAACCGGACCCGCCTGCTGCGCCTGTTCCCGACCGTCTACCGCGGCACCCATGTCGAGCTGGACGAGGTGACCGTGCGCCGCACCCGGCGAGTGCGGCTCGAATGTCCCGGCATCTCCGCGTACGCGGACGGCGAGCCGCTCGGCCCGCTGCCCGTCGACGTCGAGGCCGTACCCGGAGCCGGAGTCGTCCTCGTGCCCGGTGCTCAGCCCCCGAACGTGTAGAGCTCGAAACCGGCGGCCCGGTCGAAGCCGGGCAGCGCCGCGGTGGCCGACTCCACCTGCGCCCGGGCCTGGTCGATCACCGGGTCGGCCGCGAGCGCCTCGAGGTAGCGGCGATGCTCGGCGAGGGACGCGACGCCGGCCTCGACCGTGTCGGTGACGTCCACCGCGTGAGTCGGAGACGTCGTGTTCACCGCGACCCACCGCACCCCGGGCCACGGCGGCAGCCCCTGCTCGGCCAGCTCCGGGAAGATCCATTCGTTCGCCGCGTCGGCGACCGCGTCGAGCACGCTCAGTCCCAGGGCCCGATGGTCGGCACTGTTGAGGACACCGGGAAACCACGTGAGCCCGAAGTGGCCGGTCACCACCATCTCGGGACGGTGCCGCCGGATCGCCGCCGCAAGATCGCGACGCAGGTCCGGCCCGGCCACCAGGCGGCCGTCCGGGTGCCCGAGGAACTCCACCACCTCGACTCCGACGACGCGAGCCGACGCCCGCTCCTCCTGCTCACGCAGCGGCCCGCACTCGGCCGGCGGCAGACCCGCGATGCCGGCCTCACCGCTGGTCGCCAGCACGTACCGCACGTCCTTGCCCTGGCGGGTCCACCGCGCCACCGCCGAGGCCGCACCGTACTCGATGTCGTCCGGGTGCGCGGCGATCACGAGCGCACGCTGCCAGTCCTCGGGTACCGGTTCCATTCCTCTACTATCGCCGATCCCGGTGCGCCGGTGGGAGCCTCGCGCATACTGGATGTCGTGTCGTGGTCCGGACTCGTCGAAGCAGCGCTCGACGTGCATCTGACCACGACGGCTGCCGCCGTGGTGTTTGTCGTCCTCGCCGTCGGCGGTTTCACCGCGCTCGTCGCACGCCGTAGCCGCCGATGGCTCGTCGTGTGGGTTCCCGTGGCCGTCGTGTCCACGGTTGTGCTCGTGCTCGCGGCGGCCGTGCTCGTCGAGCAGGTGTGGCGACCGTTTCCGGACCGACTGCCGCGCTCGGTGTACGTGTGGTCCGGCCTGGCCGTCCTGGCAATCGCGCTCGGCGCCGGCCGCTGGGTCGTCCGGCACCGGGACCGGCGACCGCTGGCCGCGGCCGGTCTCGTCGTGGCCGTCGTAGCGGTGGTGGTGGCCGCCGCGGGGCAGGTCAACGCGGTGTACGACGCCTACCCGACGGTGCGTGCGGCTCTGGGTCTGAGCAACTACCGCACGGTGCCGCTCGCCGAGGCCTTGGGCTCGGCGGCGGCGACGATCGACCGGCGACCTCTGTCGGAGAACTGGACACCGCGCGGCGACCTGCCGGAAACCGGGGCGGTGACGACCGCACGGATACCGGGCGCTGTCTCCGGATTCCGTGCGCGGGACGCACGAATCTACCTCCCCCCGGCGTACTTCGCCGACCCGCGACCCGAACTGCCCGTGCTGGTGCTGCTGGCCGGCCAGCCCGGTGGCACCGAAGACTGGCTCGTCGGCGGACGGTTGACGCAGATCATGGATGCCTACGCGGCGGAACACGACGGCCTCGCACCCGTCGTCGTGCTGGCCGACGGAACCGGCGGGCAGTTCGACAACCCGCTGTGCGTCGACTCGCATCTCGGCAACGTCGCGACGTACCTGACCGTCGATGTGCCGGCCTGGGTGCGCAGGCAACTGCAGGTCGACCCGGATCCGTCCGGATGGGCGATCGGCGGCTTCTCCTACGGCGGGACGTGCGCCCTGCAACTGGCGACCACCCGGCCCGACGTCTACCCGACCTTCCTCGACCTGTCGGGGCAGGCGGAACCCACCATCGGAGACCGGGACCGCACCGTCCGGGAGGTATTCGGCGGCGACGCGGCCGCCTTCGCGCGCAACAACCCGGCCGAGTTGCTGACGCGTAACCGGTACCCCGGATCGGCGGGTGTCTTCGTCGTCGGTCTCGACGACCGCGAATATCGCTCCGGGCTGGAGCAGCTGACGACAGCGGCCGCGGCCGCCGGAATGGACGTCCACCTGACGGAGCTTCCCGGCGCACACAGCTTCGCGGTGTGGTCCGCCGGATTGGAGAAGGAGTTGCCGTGGCTCAGCCGACGACTCGGCCTCGTCGCTCGATGACGGCGCGTGCCGGTGGGGTGCTGCGCCGGGCTCCGGTGTCCCTGACCCTGCTCGCGGTGTTCTGGGTGGCCGGACTCGTCACTGGTTCGGTGCTGCACGGCCCGTCGCGCGAGTTGGCCCTCCAGATCTCGCTGGGTACCGGCAGCATCGGCGAAGGCCGCGTATGGGTGCTGTGGACCTCCGGGCTGTTCGCCTCCGGTCTCGGCGAGTACATTCTGGCGACTGCGGCGATCCTTGCGGTGGCCGTGCCCGTCGAGAACCGGATCGGTGCCGGCAGGTTCGCGGTGGCCGCCGTGGTCTCGCAGGGCGCAGGTGCCACGCTCGCGCTCGTCGTGGCGCTGCTCGCGTCCTCCGTACCGAACTCGTGGGGATTCGAACTGCACGGTCACCTGATCGAGGACCCACTGCCGTGGATCCTGGGCGCCCTGCTCGCGGCCACCGCGGGGATGGGCACTCTGTGGCGTCGCCGTATTCGCACACTGGTGCTGGTGTTCCTCGTCACGACCGCGCTGTTCGCCGGCCACCTGCAGGACGTCACGCGCCTCTGCGCGGCGCTGACGGGGTTTTTCCTCGGTCCGGTGCTGTTCGGGCGGGCCGCCCGCGGTCCGGCACTCGGCGGCACGGTGCGGGAGCGCCGCACCCTGGTGGCGCTCGTCGTGGCGGCGAGCGTCCTCGGGCCCGTCCTCGCGGCGTTCTCGCCACACGCCATCGGCCCGCTGTCCGCGCTGCGCGAGCTGTTCGACCAGGTCCCCTATACCGCACGGGAGCTGGTCGACGTCTGCGCGGACCCGGCTCTGCGTGACGAGTGCCGCAAGGGGCAGCAGGCGCTGCGCTTGTCGGGCATCGGGCCCCTGGTGATGAACCTCATGCCGTCGGCGGTGCTACTGGTCGGGGCGGAGGGTCTGCGTCGCGGGCGCCGCGCCGCCTGGCTCCTGTCGGTATGGGGACACGTCGCACTGATCGCCGTGGCCGCAGTGAGCGTGATCGTGCAGATCACCGAGCAGGACGAGACCCGCTCACTGCTGTACGGCGCGCGCCGCAGCAGCTCGGTCTCCATGGAACTCGCACCGCTGCTCGCCCTTGTCGCGGTGCTCGTGCTGCTGCTGGCGACCCGGCGGTTGTTCGGCGTGCAGGCACCGCGCGGCACCTATCCCCGCGTGTGGCTGGGCACCGGGGCCGCCGCAGGCGTCGCCCTCGTCACCTATGTGGCGCTGGGAACGCTGCTCTCCGACGACTTCGACCGCGATCCGGGCATCGGCACGCTGCTGCGCGACGCGCCGCGACGGCTCGTGCCGCCTGTGTACCTGCAGTTGTTCGAACCCCCCGTACTGCCGCTGACGTCACCCGCCACACTGCTGTTCGAGTGGGTCGGAGTGCTCGTGTGGGTCACATTCTGCATGCTGATGCTCCGCAGCTTCGTGGTCCCCGCCGTCGGGCACGATCCCCGCGACGAGCTTCGCGTCCGTGCGCTGCTGCACCGCCCCGGGGGTAGTTCCCTGTCCTGGATGACCACGTGGAGCGGCAACCGGTACTGGTTCACCGCCGACGGCCGGCACGCCGTCGCCTACCGGGTGCACTCGGGTGTCGCGCTGACCACCGGTGACCCCGTGGGCAATCCGGCCGACCTCGAGCGGGCGGTCGACGAGTTCGCCACGTACTGTCTCGGCAACGGCTGGACCCCGTGCTTCTACTCGGTCGGGGAGGACACCGCCGCAATCGGCCGGGGTCACGGCTGGAGCTGCCTGCGGGTAGCCGAGGAGACGGTCGTGGCATTACCCGGCCTCGCCTTCAAGGGCAAAAAGTTCCAGGACGTGCGCACCGCCCTCAACCGCGCCGTCAAGGACGGAGTGCAGGCACGGTGGACGACGTTCGCCGAGGCTCCGCTGGCGGTGACGGAACAGATCGTGGCGATCTCCGAGGAGTGGGTCGCCGACAAGGGCCTCCCCGAGATGGGCTTCACCCTCGGCGGCCTCGAAGAACTGCGCGACCCGGAGGTGCGACTGCTCCTGGCGATCGACGCGGACGACCGCGTGCACGCGGTGACGTCGTGGCTGCCGGTCTACCGGGACGGCGCCCTGATCGGTCTGACGCTGGACTTCATGCGCCGCCGCTCGGAGGGATTCCGTCCCGCAATGGAATTTCTCATCGCCTCCGCCGCGATGTCCGCGCAGGAGGAGGGTCTCGAGTTCCTCAGCTTGTCGGGCGCGCCGCTCGCCGGAACCGACCCGGCGGCCGACGCACTCGACCGCGGCGCACTCGACGCGCTGCTCGATCTGCTGGGCCGCACCCTCGAGCCGGTCTACGGATTCCGGTCCCTACTCGCCTTCAAAACGAAGTTCCAGCCGCAGCACCGGCCCATGTACATGGTCTTCCCCGACGCCGCAGCACTGCCCACGATCGGACTCGCCGTCGGGCATGCGTATCTGCCCGACGTGTCGCTCGGGCAGGGACGCCGGCTGGTCGCGCAGTTGCTGCGCCGATGAGCCGGCGTGACCTCACACCCGGGTGATGTGATCGTCCTTGCTGCCGCTCACGGCCTTGTACACCATGTAGCCGCCGAAGATCAGCGCACTCACCACGAGAATTCCGAACAGGTGCTCCGCGAGCGCCCCGATCACCACGAGAGCGATCCACACCAGCGCCACCACACCCACGATCTTCCAGAACATCGTCCACTCCTTGCCTCGTTGCCGTCGAGGTCGATCCTGACACTCCCCGCACCGAAAAACACCAGGTCAACGCAGAGATCAGGGAAAGATGGGTGGTTACCCGGAGACCGGAGCCGCACTGCTGGGGGCCCGGCCCGGAGCGGGGTGGTGACAGGGAGCACGCCGCGGCGACATACCCTCGACAGGTTCGGTCCCCTCGTCAGAAGGCTGAGAATCGTGTCCTCGACCCGCAGCACGCCCGCCCGCGACCTGGCACAGATCGCCGTGTTCGCCGCCCTGATCATCGCCCTGGGCCTGCCCGGACAGATCACCATGGGCTCGTCGGGCGTGCCGATCACGCTGCAGACGCTGGGCGTCATGCTTGCCGGCGCCCTGCTCGGCGTCCGCAGGGGCGTGCTGTCGGTGGCGACGGTGATCGTGCTGGGCCTGGCGCTGCCGGTGCTCGCGGGGGGACGCACCACGCTCACGGCGCTGGCCGGGCCCACGGTCGGCTTCCTGCTCGGCTGGCTGCCCGCCGTGGCGGTGATCGGCTGGCTCTCGGCGCGCATGCTGCCCCGCTACCGGGTGCTGCCGGGCATCGCCGTCAACGTGCTCGGCGGCATCGTCGTGCTCTACGCGTTCGGGATCGCCGGCATGCTCGCGCGCACCGATCTCACGCTGTGGGCGGCCCTGAGCGCGAACGCCACCTTCCTGCCCGGTGACCTGCTCAAGGCCGTCGTGGCGGCGGTCGTCGCCGCGCAGGTGCACCGCGCCTACCCCGCCCTGTCGAGTCCGAGCGCACCGGCGCGCCCGGCCGCCGATCCCGCGCACTGAACGTCGCGCCGGACACGACCGCATGAGCGAGATCCGCTTCCGGCAGGTGGGGCACGCCTACGGGGAGCGCACCGTCCTCGACGGCATCGACGTGACCCTCACCGAACGCCGCGTCGGGATCGTCGGTGCCAACGGCAGCGGCAAGTCCACCCTGGCGCGGATGATCAACGGACTGGTGGTCCCGACCTCCGGCACCGTCACGGTGGACGGCCTCGACACCGCCCGCAAGGCCCGCGAGGTGCGCCGGCGCGTGGGATTCGTGTTCACCGATCCCGATCATCAGATCGTGATGCCCACTGTCGCGGAGGACGTCGCCTTCTCCCTGCGCCGCAGCGGACTCGGCAAGGACGAGCGCGCGGAACGGGTACGGCGGGTGCTCGCCGACTTCGGGCTGGCCGGGCACCACGACCACCCGAGTCACCTGCTCTCCGGTGGGCAGAAGCAACTCCTCGCCCTCGCGGCGATCATGGTCACCGAGCCGCACGTACTGGTGGCGGACGAGCCGACGACGCTGCTGGACCTGCGCAACGCCCGGCTGATCGCCCGGACCTTCGCCGCCCTCGAGCAGCAACTGGTCGTGGTCACCCACCATCTGGATCTACTGGCGGGCTTCGATCGGGTGCTCGTCGTCGACGGCGGCCGCGTCGTCGCCGACGATGCGCCGGGCCCGGCGATCGACTTCTACCGCAAGCTGGTCTCGTGAGCACCCTGGGGCTGTACCACCGCGCGTCGTCGCCGGTGCACCGGGCACCGGCGGGACCGAAGCTGCTCGTCACGGCCGCGCTCATCGTGGCGCTCACGGTGTGGATGCGGCAACCGTGGCAGGTGCCGGCCGCCTCGGCACTCGTGCTCGGGCTCTACCTGCTGGCCCGGATCCCGCCCCGTCCCGCGCTGCGACAGCTTCGGCCGCTGCTGTGGATGCTCGTGGTGATCGCGGCGTTCCAGGTGCTGCTCGCCGGCTGGGAACGGGCGGTGGTGGTGTGCGGCCAGCTGCTGGTCGCGGTGGCCTTGGCCGCGCTGGTCACGCTGACGACCCGGGTGAGCGACATGCTCGACGCGATCGTGACGGGACTTCGTCCGCTCCGCCGGGTCGGCGTCGACCCGGAGCGGGTGGGTCTCGTCCTGGTGATGACCGTCCGGGCGGTCCCGATGCTCGGAGCGATCGTCGCGCAGGTCACCGAGGCGCGGAAAGCCCGCGGCCTCGGCTTCTCGCTGCGGGCCCTGGCGGTGCCCGTCGTGGTGGGGGCGCTGCTGACCGCCGAGGCGATGGGTGAGGCCCTCGTGGCCCGCGGCCTGGACGACTAGTCGCCGGCGCGCCGTCAGTTCCGGTAGCGGCTCTCGATCTGCTGGATCTCCCGCCACGACTGGGCCCAGCCCTCGAGTCGATCCGACGCCGAGATCAGCTCGGCGCGCTGACGGTCGAGCAGATCCATCGAACGGGTCCCGTCCGGGGCCGCCGCGAGCCGGGCCGCGGCGGCGACGAGTTCCTCGAACTGGTCGACGCCCGTGTCGAGCCGCTTCCCGGCGGCCGCGACGGCCGGACCGAGGTGGGCTTGGGCGGCGGCGCTGTCGCGGGCCGCGGCTTCGAGTGCGACCACGTCGACCGCGACTGCTTCGAGGGCGCCGGCGGCGTCTCGGGCGGCCGACGCGATCTCCTCCAGATCGTCGGCGGCGACGGTGCGGGACCGGGCCAGCACCGTCAGCAGCTGGGCGAGACTCTGTTCGTCGCTGGCGAGCCGGGCCATCGGGGACCGCGCGACGGAACCCGACGGCGGCAGGGCCCGGCGGGCGGGCGCCGGCGGCGGCAGCGCCACGGCGTCGAGACGCCGGAAGGTACGGAACGCGAGTGCGGCGGGCACGACGAGCGCGGCCGTCGTGCCGCCGGTGGCGACGACGGTCCAGTCGGGAGCCGACGCTGCCACCAGGGTCGCGGTGCCGACCCCACCCATTCCGGAGGCAGTGCCGAAGATGCGGGCACGGCGACGCGCGCGACGCTTCTTGCGCCGCAGCCGGGCCGCGGGGTCGTTCCAGCGGCGCGCCGCCTCGACCACGTTGCCGGTCATGTCCCGGAGCGCGGCCGCGGCCGGACCGGGAAACTGTCCGGTCCGGCCGCGTGCGGGAATGTTCATGACGATGTCGCGTTTCTGCAGTCGGTGATCGACGCCGGCGCTACTGAGAGCCGGCGCTACCCGCCGCCGAGGGCGGTTCCTTGGTCGGGTTGACCGCGGGGGTCGCGGGCGCCGCGGCGCCGGGCAGCGCCTCGCCCTTCATGGAGGCGCGGATCTGCTCGAGACGGCTGTGGCCGGCCATCTGGACGGTGGCCTGCTGGACCTCGAGCATCCGGCCGTGCACCGAGTTCTGGGCGAGCTCGGCCGACCCGAGCGCGGTGGCGTAGCGACGCTCGATCTTCTCGCGGACCGCGTCCAGGCTCGGCGTGGTGCCCGGCGCGGCGAGCGTCGAGTCCATCGAGCGCAGGGACTCGCTCACGCGCTCCTGCATCTTGGCCTGCTCGAGCTGGCTGAGCAGCTTGGTGCGCTCGGCCACCTTCTGCTGCAGCGCCATCGCGTTCTGCTCGACGGCCTTCTTCGCCTGTGCCGCAGCCTGCAGCGACTGGTCGTGCAGGACCTTCAGATCCTCGACGGACTGCTCGGCGGTGACCAGCTGGGCAGCGAAGGCCTCTGCGGCGTTCGTGTACTGGATGGCCTTCTCGGTGTCGCCGGCCGCGTTGGCCTGGTCGGCCATGAGCACGGCCTGCCGCGCGCTCGCGTTCAGCTTCTCGACCTCGTCCAGCTGCCGGTTGAGCTTCATCTCCAGCTGACGCTGGTTGCCGATGACGGACGCGGCCTGCTGGGACAGCGCCTGGTGCTGACGCTGCGCATCCTCGATCGCCTGCTGAATCTGGACCTTCGGATCGGCCTTCTCATCGATCTTGGAGTTGAACAGTGCCATCAGGTACTTCCAACCCTTGACGAACGGATTAGCCATGGGTGTGATCCTGCCTCCATCTGGTACGCCGCGGCGAACGCGACCCGATGCACGGCCCTCGCGCACCGTTTCCGGACGGTCCCGGGAGCCCCGCATACCCGGCCGTCGTGTGTCCCGAGCCACCCCCCGGTGGTGACCCGGAGTGTGTCGCTTTCGTCCGCGTCCGGCCAGGCCGTCGCGGTCCGACCTCCATGTTATGCGGCAGCCAGCGCGCGTGCCGCCGGCGGCGGGATCACCACCCGCGTGTCCTGCGCCACGAGTGCCGCGTGCTCGGCGGCGAGGGCCTCCGAGTCGCGGGGAGCCGGCTCGGCTCCGACGACCGCCGCTCCCACCGGGGTCCGGCCGCGGGCGGGAACCGCATCGGCGAGCGACTCGCTGACGTCGAAGAGCACGTCGGACAAGGGCACGTCGAGGGCGTCGCAGATCGCGGCGAGCAGTTCGCTCGACGCCTCCTTGCGTCCGCGTTCGATCTCGGAGAGGTAACCGAGGCTGACCCGGGCGCTGCTGGAGACCTCACGCAGGGTGCGGCTCTGCGAAACGCGGGTGCGCCGAAGGCTGTCACCGATTGCCTCACGCAACAACAGCGCCATCCCATCCTCCTTCGTCCGTCGTCGCTCAACCCGTCAACGCACGACGCACGTCGCCGGGTTCCCGGCTCCCCGCCCGGGCACGAAAACCCCTGCCGGGCGCGGCTCCGCACGGGTCCGGTTGCCACCGGTACCGCGGTGTCAAGACACTACATCCCCGCGGCGGCGTGCACGCGGGTGAGTAGGCCCGACACGGCGGCGTGGGTGGCACCGGACCGGATGTCCCACCGGTCTCCGGACACCGACGGACAAGTGACCACCGTGCCTCCCGGTCCGGCGATCCCGAGGTACAGCGTGCCCGGCGGATGCCCGTCCTGCGGATCCGGCCCGGCCACGCCGGTGACGCCCACGCCCCACGTCGCGGCGCAGCGCGCTGCGGCGCCCTCGGCCAGGGCCGCGGCGGTCGACTCGGAGACCGGCCCGTCCGCCGCGAGGCGCCCCGCATCCACCCCCGCCAGGGTGGACTTGAGGTCGGTGGCGTAGACGATCAGCCCGCCGCGCAGCACCACGCTTGCACCGGGTACCCCGGCGATCGTCGCCGCAATCAGCCCGGCCGTGAGAGATTCGGCCGTCGCCACCGTCTGCCGCTGCGCGGCCAGGGCCGCGACCAGCTCCGCGGCCGCGGTACCGGCAACGAGGGGGTCGGGCACCATCCCACTCACTGCCCGTGCTGTTGCTCGACGCGGTGCACGCCGGCGCGTAGCCGCACCGCCTGGACGACGTAGTCGATGCCGGTGCCGACCGTCAGGATCACTGCCAGCGCCATCAGCGCGACCGCGAACGGCGTCGCCGCCGCCGGCAACGGCAGCAGGTACAGCACGATCGCGAGGGACTGGAACAGGGTCTTGGCCTTGCCGCCGCGGCTCGCGGGGATCACCGCGTGCCGCAACACGAAGAAGCGCAGTGCGGTGACGCCGAGTTCGCGCGCCGCGATGATGCCGGTCACCCACCACGACAGGTCACCGAGCAGCGACAGGCCCACGAGGGCGGCGCCGATGAGGGCCTTGTCGGCGATCGGATCGGCGAGCTTGCCGAAATCCGTCACGAGTCCGTGCTTGCGCGCGAGCTGGCCGTCGATCCGGTCCGTGATCGCCGCGACGGCGAACACGGCCGTGGCGGCGAGGCGCCACGCGGCATCGTGGCCGTCGCCGGCGAACAACACCAGCAGGAACACCGGCACCAGAGCGATCCGCACCATGGTGAGGATGTTGGCGATGTTCCACAGCGGCACCGGCTCCGCGGCCGCGGGCGCGTGCGGCCCGGGGGCCGCCGCGGCCCCACCGGTCCCGGCCACCTCGGGATGCGGCGCGCTCACACCGGCCTCCCTGCCGCGGACGGCGCCGGGGGACGACGCGGACCCGGGTCCGCCGGGGCGACACGTGAGCATGGAGATCCGACCGGCACACGGACACAATATCGGTAGAGCGACCGGCTACTGTTCACCACTATGAATTCGCGGACGACGGACCCGGAACCCCACGACCGCATAGTCGTGCGACGGGCGCGAACCGGCGACATTCCGGAGATCAAGCGACTGGTCGACATCTATGCGGGCAAGATCCTCCTCGAGAAGAATCTCGTCACGCTGTACGAGTCCGTGCAGGAGTTCTGGGTGGCCGAGACGGCGGGCACCGTCGTCGGCTGCGGGGCCCTGCACGTGCTGTGGTCCGACCTGGGCGAGATCCGCACCGTCGCGGTGGATCCGCGGGTCAAGGGCCGCGGAGTCGGCCACCTGGTCGTCTCCCACCTGATCGACGTCGCCCGCGACCTCGAACTGGAGCGGCTGTTCGTACTCACCTTCGAGGTCGAGTTCTTCGGCCGGCACGGATTCACCGAGATCGACGGCACTCCCGTCACCGCGGAGGTGTACGCGGAGATGTGCCGTTCCTACGACACCGGTGTGGCCGAGTTCCTGGACCTGAGCTACGTCAAGCCGAACACCCTCGGAAACACCCGGATGCTGCTCTCCCTCTGAGCCTCTTCCCCCACCACGAATGCGAGGATCCATGCCGCTGTTCGCTGTCGAGTACACCTACTCCGAGGCCACCGCCGACGGCCGCGACGAGCACCGGCCCGCCCACCGGGGCTGGCTCGGAGCACTCGTCGACGCCGGGACGGTACGCGCGACCGGCCCGTGGGCCGACGGGTCGGGCGCGCTGATCGTCGTCGAGGCTGCGGACGAGCCGGCCGTGCGCGAGGTCATGGCGCAGGATCCCTTCGCGCGTCGCGGCCTGGTCGACGACGTCCGGATCACGGAGTGGCTCCCGGTGATGGGCGTCTTCAACGACTGACGCCCCTCACCGGTGCCGCGAGGTCAGGTGAGGTCGGCCTTCTCGCTGCGCGTCTTGAGCAGACTCGCCACGGTCGTCACCACGAGCACACCGACGATCACGCCCAGCGACAACCACGTCGAGATCTCCGGCACCGCGACGTGCTCCCCGCCGTTGACGAACGACAGCGTGTTCTCGTGCAGCGCGTGGAGCACCAGTTTGATCCCGATGAACCCGAGGATCACGGACAGGCCGTAGGACAGGTAGACCAACCGTTCGAGCAGGCCGCCGATGAGGAAGAACAGCTGTCGCAGGCCCATCAGAGCGAACGCGTTGGCGGTGAACACCAGGTAGGGCTCGCTGGTGAGGCCGTAGATCGCGGGGATCGAGTCGAGCGCGAACAGGATGTCGGTGAAGCCGATGGCGGCCAGGGCGAGCAGCATCGGGGTCGCGAACCGCTTGCCGTCGATCCGGGTGAACAGCTTGTCGCCGTGGTACTCGTCGGTGGTCGGGTACACCTTGCGGACCAGGGAGACGATCCGGTTCTCCCGCTCCTTCTCGTGCTCGACCTCCTCACCGTGCTCGCGGATCAGCTTGATCGCGGTGTAGATGAGGAATGCGCCGAAGAGGTAGAACACCCAGCTGTAGGTGTTGATGGCCGCGGCACCGACGGCGATGAACGCCCCGCGCATCACGAGTGCCAGGACGATGCCGATGGTGAGTACCTTCTGCTGGTACTCGCGCGGCACCGCGAAGGTCGACATGATGATCACGAAGACGAACAGGTTGTCGACGCTGAGAGCCTTCTCGGTGACGTACCCGGCGAAGTACTCACCGCCGTACGTCGGTCCCCAGACGGCGAACACCACGACGCCGAACACCACGGCGAGGCCGATGAACACCGCCGACCAGAAGCCCGACTCGCGCAACGTGGGCGCGTGCGGTTTGCGGACGTGCGCGTAGAAGTCGAAGACGAACAGTCCCAGGATCACCAGGATGGTGACGATCCAGACGAGCGGGGTGACATGCATCTGCAGGCATTCCTCCGGTAGGCACAGCAAACCACCGGAGGTCTCTCCCACCTCGACTCACGGCTCCGAGGAGCGGCTTCGAGGTCGACAGCCCCGGGACGACATCGGTGTCGCACGTGTTGACGGAACTGCCGCGAGTTAGGGGATACTCCCCTCCACTTCGTCCATTCAACCACATGCGGGAAGCGGCATCGATCCGTGCCGCCCCTACTCCGCCGGTGCCGGCGCGTCCGCGTCCCCGCCGCCCCGGATGGAGAGCAGCAGGCCGTCGAGTTCGTCCGGCTTGACCAGGACCTCCCGCGCCTTGGAGCCTTCGCTGGGACCGACGACCCCGCGGGTCTCCATCAGATCCATCAGGCGCCCCGCCTTCGCGAACCCGACCCGCAGCTTGCGCTGCAGCATCGACGTCGACCCGAACTGACTCGACACCACCAGCTCGACCGCCTGCAGGAACACGTCGAGATCGTCACCGATGTCGGGGTCGACATCCTTCTTCTCGCCGGGCTTCGCGGTGGTGACACCCTCGGTGTACTCCGGTTCCTTCTGGTTCTTGGCGAAGTCGACGACGGCCGCGATCTCCTCGTCGGTGATGAACGCGCCCTGCATTCGGATCGGCTTGCCGGCACCCATCGGCAGGAACAGGCCGTCACCCATGCCGATGAGCTTCTCGGCACCGGGCTGGTCGAGGATGACTCGGGAGTCCGTCAGCGACGAGGTGGCGAACGCGAGTCGCGACGGCACGTTCGTCTTGATCAGACCGGTCACCACGTCGACGGAGGGCCGCTGGGTGGCGAGCACCAGATGGATGCCGGCGGCCCGGGCCTTCTGCGTGATCCGCACGATGGCGTCCTCGACGTCACGGGGGGCCGTCATCATCAGGTCGGCGAGTTCGTCGACGATCGCGAGGATGTAGGGGTACGGCCGGTAGACCCGCTCGCTGCCGAGCGGCGCGGTGATCTCGCCGGACCGGACCTTGGTATTGAAGTCGTCGATGTGCCGGACCCGGTTGGCCTGCATGTCCTGGTAGCGCTGCTCCATCTCCTCCACCAGCCACGCGAGAGCGGCGGCTGCCTTCTTCGGCTGGGTGATGATGGGCGTGATCAGGTGCGGGATGCCCTCGTACGGCGTGAGCTCGACCATTTTCGGGTCGATGAGGATCATCCGGACCTCGTCCGGGGTGGCCCGCACGAGCAGCGACACGAGCATCGAGTTGACGAAACTGGACTTGCCGGAGCCGGTGGAGCCGGCGACGAGCAGATGCGGCATCTTGGCCAGGTTCGCGCAGACGAAGTCGCCCTCGATGTCCTTGCCGAGCCCGATCACCAGCGGATGGTGATCCTTGCGTGTCGACGGAGCGGCGAGCACGTCGGCCAGACGCACCAGTTCGCGGTCCGAGTTCGGGACCTCGATGCCGACCGCGGACTTGCCGGGGATCGGCGCGAGCAGGCGCACGTTGTCGGTGGCCACGGCGTAGGCGATGTTGCGGGCGAGCGCGGTGATCTTCTCGACCTTCACGCCGGGTCCGAGTTCCACCTCGTACCGTGTGACCGTCGGGCCGCGGGTGAAGCCCGTGACCGCGGCGTCGATCTTGAACTGTTCGAGCACCTCGGTGATGGCCTCGATCATCTGGTCGTTCGCCGAACTGTGCTTCTTGGGCGGATCGCCCTCGAGCAGCAGCCCGAGCGACGGCAGAGCGTAGTCGCCCTCCACCACCCGGTCGGGAACGAGCGGCTCGAGCTTGCCGTCGTCGGAGGGTTCCTCGACCGGCGGGACCGGCGCGGGAGCCTTCTTGGACCGGGCGCGGGCGCGCGGCGGCTCGGGTGCCGGTTCCGGTGCGGGTTCCGGCGCCGGAGGCGCGGCGGGCGCCGGCTCCGGATCCCACACCGGCAGCACCTCGGTGCGGGCGTCGCCGTCGAATTCGTCCGTCGGGTAGTTCTCGACGGGGGTACGCCGCCGGCCCCGGGTACGCCGCTCGACCAGGTAGCCGTCGGCGTCGAACAGAGTCGGGTCGTGCTCCGGGTCGTAGTCGTCGGCGTGGTCCGGGTCGTACGCGCCGTACTCGTCGTCGGCCCGATAGTGCAGGCCGAAGTACTCGCGGAACATCCCGGGCAGTTCCCGGATCGTCGTGCCGGTGAGCAGCAGGATCCCGAACCCGGCTGCCATCAGCAGCAACGGCACCGACAACCACACCGTCAGACCGTCGGTGAGGGGCCCGCCCACCAGATATCCGAGGAAGCCGGCGCCCCCTGCCCGGCCCGCGCCGTCGGTGGGCATGCCCGAGGCGATGTGCCACAGGCCGAGCGCGGGGAGGGCGACGAGTATCGACCCCAGGACGAGCCGGGGCCGGATCTCCGGCCGCGGCTCGGTGCGCATGAGGACGACCGCGATCACGAGACCGGTCAGCGGCAGCACGGCGCTGGCGCCGCCGACGAGCGCGCGGACCGCGGCCTCGATCCAGCCGCCGAGCGGGCCGCCGACGGCGAACCAGACGCTGCCGGCGACGACGACGCTCGCGGCGATGAGCCCGAGGGCGATGCCGTCGCGGCGGTGGCCGTGCTCGACCTCCGTCACCCTGCCCACCGTGCGGGTGGTGGCACCCACCCCGCGGGCGATCATCGTCCAGCCGGTGCCGATCCCGCGGCCGAGCGTCTGCAGGACGCCCGGCCGTGACGAACGAGAGGGCGCCTTGCGCCGGGGGCCGGCGGTGCTGCGAGCCGGGCGTCGTGCGGCGGGTTGCCGGCGGGTCGTCGTGGCGGGCTTGCGGGTGCTGCCCTTCGCCCGCGACGCGCCCGAGGCCCCGGACGAGCCGCGCGCCCCCGACCTCGACCGTGAGGTCGTCGACGACGATCCGCGGGCACCCGACTTTCCTGCCATACCCGTCAGGTTAGTCGCAATGTCCACAACCGAACCATCCGCAACACCGGCATCAGCCGCGCGCGGTGGTCACACGGGCGGATCAGATGCCGCGACCGGACGCGGCAACCTCCGCGACGTCGGCGGCCGGCCCGGTGGTCTCGACGCGCACCTCGTCACGGCCGAAGGCGTGCAGCAACAACTCGGACGGTTCGCCGCGCAGGATCACGGTGCGCGGACCGCGCCGACGGACCGTCGCGCGGGTGCCGTCGGGGCGCTCGAACACCACGGTGACGTCGGTGCCGCGGTAACCGCGCCGGCCGATCTGCCGGGCCATCTGCCACAGGCGGTCCTGGGTCGGTGCGTCGAGCGGTCGCGGCTGCCACCCGGGCGCGGCGCGGCGCACGTCCTCGTGGTGGACGAACATCTCCGCGGCATTGGCGATCCCGTCGACGAGGTACAACGGCGACCAGACCGGCGGGCCGGACTCGATGTCGGCGAGCAACTGCTCCCACGGTCGGTCCGCCGCCCCGGCGCGCACCCGCTCGGTGTGCCCGGCCAGCGGAGGCAGGACGATGCCCGGCATCGTGTCGATCCGGCGTTCGCGGACCACGAGATGGGCGGCCAGGTCCCGGGTGGTCCAGTCCCCGCACAGGGTGGGGGCGTCGGGACCGGTCTGCGTCATGGTGCGGACGAGTGCGTGTCGTTCGTCACGGGCGAGGCTCACACGGCCCACTGTAGCGTCGGACCACCGCTGCCGCCGGACCGTCCGCGCCGTGGAGTGCCGCTACGCCGGACCCGGAACGGTGATCACCGTCGGCACGATCATCGGCCGGCGACGGTAGGTGTCGGACACCCAGCGCCCGACGACGCGGCGGATCGCCTGGGCGATGCGGTGGGCGTCGTCGATGCCCTCGGCAGCGAGTTCGTTGAGGACCTTGTCCACGAGCTGCGCGGCCTCGGACAGTGCCCCCGGGTCGTCGGAGAACCCGCGGCCGGACACCCCCGGCGTGCTCACGGCGCGGCCGTTCTCGTCGACGGCGACGGAGATGGAGATGAAGCCGCCCTCGCCGAGGATCAGCCGGTCCGACAGGGTGGATTCGCCGACGTCGCCGACCGACAGGCCGTCGACGTAGACGTGGCCGACGGGTACCTGCCCGACGATCTCCGCGAGCCCGTCGACGAGGTCGACGACCACGCCGTCCTCCGCCAGCACGATCCGCTCCCGCGGAACCCCGGTCGCCTCGGCGAGCGCCGCGTTGGCCCGCAGGTGCCGCCATTCACCGTGCACCGGCATCGCGTTCGTCGGGCGCACCGCGTTGTACAGGTACAGCAGTTCGCCCGCGGAGGCGTGGCCGGAGACGTGCACCTTCGCGTTCTGCTGGGTGACGACGGTGGCGCCACGCTTGGCGAGGCCGTTGACGACCGCGAACACCGAGTTCTCGTTGCCCGGGATCAGCGAGGACGCCAGGACGACGAGGTCGTCGGCCCGGATGTTGATCTGCCGGTGTTCGCCCCGCGCCATCCGGGAGAGCGCGGACAGCGGTTCCCCCTGGGAGCCGGTGGAGATCAGCACGAGCCGGTTGTCGGGCAACGTCGCCGCGGTGTCGAGATCGACGACGAGCCCGTCCGGCACCCGCAGGTAACCGAGGTCCTGCGCGATCTGCATGTTGCGCACCATCGACCGCCCGACGAAGGCGATGCGGCGGTTGTACCGCTCGGCGACGTCGACGACCTGCTGGATGCGATGCACGTGGCTGGCGAAGGACGCGACGATCACGCGCTGGGTGGCCTTGCCGATGACATTGTCCAGCACGCCGCCGATTTCGCGTTCCGGCATCACGAAGCCGGGAACCTCGGCATTGGTGGAGTCGACGAGGAACAGGTCGACGCCCTCGTCACCGAGCCGGGAGAAGCCGGCGAGGTCGGTGAGGCGGCCGTCGAGCGGCAACTGGTCGAGTTTGATGTCGCCGGTGTGCAGCACGAGGCCGGCCTCGGTACGGACGGCGACGGCGAGCGCGTCCGGGATCGAGTGGTTGACGGCGAAGTACTCGCACTCGAACGGCCCGTGCGTGGTCCTGTCCCCCTCGACGACCTCGACGAGGTTGGGACGCAGCCGGTGCTCGCGGCATTTCGCGGCGACGAGTGCGAGGGTGAACTTCGAACCCACGACCGGGATGTCGGGACGCAGCCGCAGCAGGAACGGCACCGCCCCGATGTGGTCCTCGTGCCCGTGGGTGAGGACGACGGCTTCGACGTCGTCCATGCGGTCCTCGATGTGCCGGAAGTCCGGCAGGATGAGGTCGACGCCGGGCTGCTGATCCTCGGGGAAGAGCACGCCGCAGTCGATGACGAGGAGCTTGCCCTGGTGCTCGAAGACCGTCATGTTGCGGCCGATCTCGCCGATGCCGCCGAGCGCGACGACGCGCAGACCCTTGCGCGGTGCCTTCGGCGGGGTGCCCAGACGCACCGACATGTCCGCGACCTTGCGCGGGTCGGGCCGCTGGGTGTCGGCCGAATTCTGCACGGTCCGGCGGACGGGCCGGGTGCTGGGCGGTCCGGCGTTGCGGGTGGCGCGGCCCCGGCCGCGCGACGGGCGGCTCATGCGAGCACCCCTGCGGCGTGCAGGTCGGCGGCCAGTGCGTCGATCTGCAGGGAGGTCGGCGCCACCTGCGGCAGGCGGGGCTCGCCGACGTCGAGGCCCATCAACCGCAGCCCCGCCTTCGACGCGCTCACCCCACCGAGGCGGGAGACGGCACGCAGGATCGGCATGAGGCTCAGGTTGATCGCGCGAGCGCGGACGAGATCACCGGCCTGGAAGGCGTCGTACAGCTCCCGCAGGCGGCCGGGCACGAGATGACCGATGACACTGACGAATCCGACGGCACCGACCGACAGCCACGGGAGGTTGAGCGGGTCGTCTCCGGAGTAGAACTTCAGGTCGGTGGTGCCGATGAGCTCGGCGCCGGCGTTGAGGTCGCCCTTGGCGTCCTTGACCGCCACGATGCGGGGGTGCTCGGCGAGCCGGCGCAGCGTCTCCGTTTCGATCGGCACGACCGAGCGCGGCGGTATGTCGTAGAGCATGACGGGCAGGTCGGTGGCGTTCGCGACGGCCGTGAAGTGGGCGTAGAGCCCGGCCTGCGGCGGCCGGGAATAGTAGGGGGTGACGACGAGCAGTCCGTGGGCGCCGGCTCGCGCGGCGTCGCGGGCCAGTTCGACGCTGTGGGCGGTGTCGTTGCTGCCGGCGCCGGCGATGATCTTCGCGCGGTCCCCCACCGCGGCGAGCACGGCGCGCATCAGCTCGAGCTTCTCGTTCTCGGTGGTGGTCGGCGATTCACCGGTGGTACCCGCGAGGACCAGCGCATCGCAGCCGCCGTCGACCAGATAGGCGGCAAGACGCACACCCGCGTCCACGTCGAGCTTGCCGTCGGCGGTGAACGGGGTCACCATCGCTGTGGCGATGGTGCCGAACGGAAGCTCGACAGCAGAAGCGGAATCACCGTTGGTCATGGTCAGAAGGCTACCGCGTGACCCGGGCTCTTCCACACACACCTGCCGGTCAGGTCTCGGTCGCGAAGGCACCGGCGGCAACCTCGGAACCGTCGGGCAGACGGGTGATAGTGAAGTCGCCGAAGATGTTCGGCGCGGCGTCCTGCAGCTGGCGCAGGCACTCGACGGCGAGGCGGCGGATCTCGACGTCGGCGTGCTCGGTCGCACGCATCGCCACGAAGTGCCGCCAGGATCGATAGTTGCCGGTGACGACGACGCGGGTCTCGGTGGCGTTGGGCAGTACCGATCGCGCGGCCTCGCGGGCCTGCTTCGCACGGATCGGCCCCTCGGGCAGATGGGACAGCTTCTCGTCGAGCGCGTCGAGCAGTTCGATGTACGCGGCCCGGCTGGACTCGGTGGCGGCGAGGAACAGGTCCTCGAGTCGCGGGTCCCCGGCCACGGCCGGCGGGACCACGACCGGAGCGTCGCTGCCGCGGACGAACCGCTGGGACAGCTGCGAGTAGGAGAAGTGGCGGTGCCGGATGAGTTCGTGGGTGCAGGACCGGGAGATGCCGGTGATGTAGAAGCTCACCGAACCGTGCTCGAGCACGGACAGGTGCCCGACCGTGAGCAGGTGGCGCAGGTATCCGGCATTGGTGGCCGTGCGGGGGTTCGGCTTGGACCAGCTCTGGTAGCACGCCCGGCCTGCGAACTCGGCGAGTGCCTCTCCGCCGTCGGCGTCGGTCTCCCAGGGCACGTCGGCGGGCGGGACGAACTCGGTCTTGGCCACCAGCCTGACCTTGAGCGTGACTGGCTCGGGCGCCATCGGTTCTCCTCCAGGTTGTCGATCCAGTCGACCGTAGCGCCGCGCGGGGCGGCACCCGACCGCGGGCTGCATTCCGACGCCTTGACTGACATCACATATGACGTCATGATGGCGTCATGCGCCTCGATCCGTATCTGGATGCGATCACCGATTCCCTCGTCGCCGCCGCGGAACTCGGCGACGAACAGACCCGCCGGACCGCGGCGGCCCTCGCCGCAGCGGTCGCTGCGCCCGCCCGCCTGGCCGTGCTGCAGGCACTGTCGGACATGGCGGCGGAGATCTCGGGCGAACTCGGCGACCGGGTGGTCACCGTACGTCTGGACGGCGACGACGCCGTACTCGAGGTGCGGTCGGAGATGTCCGCCGAAACCCCCAGCCCTGCCCAGACTTTCGAGGACGTCACCGGAGACATCAGCCGGGTGACCCTGCGCCTGGTCGAGCAGATCAAGGCCCGCGCCGAGGAGGCGGCGGCCCAGAACGGCGTGTCGCTGAACTCGTGGGTGTCGCAGGCCGTCCAGGGGGCGCTGCGCGAACAGATGCGATACCAGCGCCGCGCCGACGAGCGCGCCACGAGGCGCCCCGCCGACGAAACCGGAGCGGGTCCGTCCGAAACCTCCGAGCGCGAGGACGGTTGAGCGGGAGGCGGTGCGGTACATTGCCGACGCACGTCACCCGAAAGCCGAGGAAGTGAGCGCATGGCCGTCAGCAGTTCCAGCAGTTTCGAGATCAAGGCCGACCCGAGTCGCGTGATGGCGGGCATCGCCGCGGTCGATCGACTGCCGGAGTGGTCCGGTCCGCACAAGACCGTCGTCGTCGAGACCACCCACCCGGACGGCCGCCCCCACCGCGTCCGGATGACCGTGTCCATCATCGGAATTCACGACGAACAGGTGGTGGACTACTTCTGGAACGGCGACGAGTCGATGTCCTGGACCCTGATCGAGAGCCACCAGCAGCATCAGCAGGACGGCACCTACACCCTCACCGCCACCGAGAGCGGCACCCGGGTGGACTTCACCCTCACGATCGACCCGAAGATCCCGCTGCCCGGCTTCATGGTGAAGAAGGCGCAGAGGATGGCGATGGAGACCGCCGAGAAGGGGCTGACGAAGTTCGTCGAGAAGCTGCTCTGACGCGCCGCGCGGTGTCCGCGCGGTCAGACCTCCGGTGACACGGACACCGCGACGGTCGCCCCGAGCTCGTAGCAGCGCTCCCGGACCTTCGCGTCGATCGGACCGGTGATCTCGAGGTCCTGCGTGACCTGCGCCAGGGCGAGGCCCGTGACGAGTTTCCGCACGGAGGCAACGGCGCCCGCGGTGTCGTTGTTGCCGTGCACCCACAGCCCGTACGGCCGCCCTGCGACCGCGTCGAGGCACGGGTAGTAGACGGTGTCGAAGAAGTGCTTCAGGGCCCCCGACATGTACCCGAAGTTCGCGGTGGTGCCGAACACGTAGCCGTCGGCGGCGAGCACATCCGGCACCGTCGCACCGAGCGCGGGCACCGTCCGCACCCGCACCCCGGCGATGTCGGGGTCGTGCGCCCCGGCGAGCACCGCCTCGAGCAACTCGCGGGTCGACGGGGACGGGGTGTGGTGGACGACGAGCAGCGTGCGCTCGCCGTCGGCAGGAGCCTCGGTCACACCCTGCAGGGTACGTCGCCGGCCGCGCGGTGTCCGTGCCCCGCAACGGCACCCGCCACCCGCGCCGGGCCGGGTGCGGGTGCCGCCGACGTGGATCGAGCGCATGTACCGCCCGCGACTGCCGAGGAGAGGACCGATACATTCGCTCGGCGCGGGATCAGTCGGGGGACTGTGTGCGTTCGAGCTTCTCGAGGGCGACCGCCCGGCGCATGGTCTCCCGGGCCCGGCCGCGGTCACCGGCGTAGTCGTAGGCGCGGGCCAGCCGGTACGAGTGGCGCCAGTTGTCCGGGTCGGCCTCCCACTCCTCCTTGACCTGCTCGAACAGGGCGTCGGCGGCGTCGCGGTCGACCCGTCCCGAGGGCCGGCGTGGCAGATCGCTCACGTCGAGTTCGAGGCCCTCGTCGTGGATCCGCCGGGCCAGGTGCTGGTGCTGGAGACCGGCCCGCAGGGTGGCGTAGACGATCCACACACCCACCAACGGCAGCAGCAGCACGCCGATACCGAGGCCGACGGCCGCAGCCTCGCCCGAGCGCACCAGTTCGAGCCCACGCCCGCCGAGGAGCACGAAGTAGAACCCCAGCGCGAGAACGATGAAGACGATCGGCGCCAGGACCTTGACCAGGTCGCGTCTCACAGGTCGAGGAGCGGGTCGATGCCGACGGTGAGGCCGGGCCGGCCGCCGATCTCGCGTACGCCGAGCAGCACGCCGGGTGCGAAGGAGGAGCGGTCGATCGAGTCGTGGCGGATGGTCAGGGTCTCGCCCTGGGTGCCGAGCAGGACCTCCTGGTGGGCGACGAGACCGGCCAGACGCACGGAGTGCACCCGCACCCCCGCCACGTCGGCGCCGCGGGCACCGTCGAGTTCGGTGGTCGTGGCGTCCGGGCTGCGGCCCACGCCGGCCGCGGCGCGGGCTTCGGCGATGAGCGCCGCGGTGCGGTACGCCGTGCCCGAGGGCGCGTCCGCCTTGTTGGGGTGGTGCAACTCGATGACCTCGACGGAGTCGAAGAACCGAGCTGCGGCCTGCGCGAAGCGCATCGACAGCACGGCACCGATCGCGAAGTTCGGCGCGATCAGGACGCCGACCTCAGGTTTCGCGGCCAGCCAGGCGCGGACCCGGTCGAGCCGTGCCTCGTCGAATCCGGTGGTGCCGACGACCGCGTGGATGCCGTGCTCGACGAGGAACTGCAGATTGCCCATCACCACGTCGGGATGGGTGAAGTCCACCACCACCTGCGCCCGGGAGGTGACGAAGTCCTCGAGGCTGTCGTCCCGGTCGACCGCGGCGACGAGCTCGAGGTCGGTGGCCGCCTCGACGGCCGCGCAGATCGCCTGTCCGACCTTGCCCTTGGCGCCGAGCACACCCACCCGGATTGCTGCTGCGTTCACTTGACTCTCCACGCTTCCTCGTCCGATCTCCGTCCCGCAGCAGCCTACGCAACCGGACGTCCCTGTCCGTGGTCAGGCCGCGGTCACGCGACGAGGGCGCGCACCGACGCGGGCAGGTCCCGGGGCCGCCGGTACGGCCCGGCGACGGCCGCAGCGAACGGCCGGTGCAGCAGTTCGGCGGCGACCTCTCGGACCTCCGCCGCGCTCACCGACGAGATCCGCTCGAGTGTCTCGGTGACGCTCCAGTGGGTGCCGTAGCTCAGTTCGCTGCGGCCGATCCGATTCATCCGGGCCCCGGTGTCCTCGAGGCCGAGCACCAGGGCGCCGCGCAGCGAGCCCTTGGCACGGGCGCACTCCGCCTCGGTGACGCCGTTGTCGGCGACGTCGGTGAGCACCTCGCGGACGAGGGCGGCCACCTCGCCGAGGTTCTCGGGCTGGCACCCGGCGTAGACGGAGAACGCCCCGGTGTCGGCGAAGGTGTCCACGCCCGAGTACACCGAGTAGGCGAGCCCGCGCTGCTCCCGGATCTCCTGGAACAACCGTGAGCTCAAGCCGCCACCGACCGCGGCGTTGAGCACCGACAGCGCCCAGCGCCGGGAGTCGTGGCGGCCGAAGGACCGCACACCGACCGCCAGGTGGGCCTGCTCGCCGTCGCGGTCGGTGATGCTCAGCGTCGGCGCCGTACGCAGGCGGAGACTGCCCTCCCGCCGGGGGGCGGCGGTCGCGGCGGGGTCGAGGTGCCCGGCGAAGGCACGACGGACCAGTTCCACGGTGTGGTCGTGGTCGACGTTGCCGGCGACGGCGACGACCATGCGGTCCGGCGTGTACCGCCGCACGTGGAACGAGTGCAACTGGGTGCGGGTCATCGCCTCGATCGACTCGACCGAGCCGATGATGGGCCGGCCGATCGGGTGGTCGCCGTACAGCGCGGTGAGGAAGGCGTCCCCGAGCAGATCCTCCGGATCGTCGTCGCGCATCGCGATCTCCTCGAGGACGACCTGTCGTTCCAGGTCGACGTCGGCGCTGCGGCATCGGCCGCGCAGCACGACGTCGGCGACGAGGTCGACGGCCAGGGACAGGTCGTCGTCGAGCACGTGGGCGTAGAAGCAGGTGTGCTCCTTCGCGGTGAACGCGTTGAGTTCACCGCCGACTCCGTCGACGAGTTCGGCGATGTCGAGCGCCGTCCGGGTGGGGGTGGCCTTGAACAGCAGGTGCTCGAGGAAGTGGGCGGCACCGGCGACGGAGGGCTGCTCGTCGCGGGAGCCGACGCCCACCCAGACACCGACGGCGGCCGACCGCACGCCGGGCACGTGCTCGGTGACGACGCGGAGCCCCCCGGGCAGGAGGGTGCGCCGAACCCCGGCGTCGGGTTCGGTGGGCGCCGAGGTGGATGCGGCGACGGACGGGGCGGCGGAGCGGCGGGTGGCAGCCATGAAGATGTTCGACGGTCCTACAGGCGAGTGGGTGTGCTGGACTGAACGACTCACACTACACGCGGCGCCGTGCACCCGATCCGGTCACCACCCGCGGCGGCGAGGCTGCGACCCGACGAGCTGTCCCTTCGCGGCGACGTCCCGGCTCCGGTAGACCACATACGGCCGGAACAGGTATCCGACGGGCGCGCTGAAGGCGTGCACCAGGCGGGTGAACGGCCACAGCGCGAACAGGATCAAGGCGATCAGCGCGTGCAGCTGGAACGACAGGGGTGCCTGCACCATCAGATCGCCGCGCGGCTGCAGGATCCAGATGGATCGGAACCACGGCGAGACGGTCTCGCGATAGTTGTGCTCCTCCCCCACGACACCCGAGCCCATCAGAGTCGTGGCGAGTCCCGCGACGATCGCGGCGACGAGGACGACGTACATGAGCTTGTCGTTGGCCGTCGTCGCCATGAACACCGGACCACGGGTGCGGCGACGGTAGATCAGCAACAGGATCCCGACGAGGGTGGCGATCCCGGCGATGGTGCCCAGCGTCACCGCCTGCACGTGATACGCGTGCTGGCTCAGGCCGACCGCCTCGGTCCAGGACTGGGGAATGAGCAGACCGATCACGTGGCCCACGATCACCACGAGGATCCCGAAGTGGAACATCGGGCTGGCGATGCGCAGCAGCCGGCTCTCGTAGAGCTGAGACGAACGCGTGGTCCAGCCGAACTTGTCGTAACGGTAGCGCCACCACGTACCTACGACGACCACGGCGATCGTGACGTACGGCGCGACATCCCAGAAGATCTCCCCTGCGGACATGGTCAGCCGGCTCCTTCGACTCGGGTCTGCGCCGCGGCGGGTGCGGTCCGGCGCGGCGGGACCGTGAGGGTGAACGGTTCGAGACCGATCGCCTCGGCGGGTGGACCGGCCTCGGCGAGGTGCCGGGCGCGGTGCACTTCCTGATCGCCGACCGGAGGCAACGTCGCACACACCGCCCCGATCGTCGCCGCATAGCAGGAATTGCGTTCCTCGAGTGCGATGCGGAGCACGTCGATCGGGACCCGGTGCGCGGCGAGCAGTCGCTCCCCCGCATCCGGGTCGACGGTCGCGGCGAATTCGAGCACCACCGGCAGATGATCGGGCGCCTCGCCGGTCGGTGGCTCGACGCCGGCCTCCCGGTAGGCCTGCGCGAACGCGTGGATTGCCGTGCCGCGGTTGCGGGTGTCACCGCCGGTCCAGTACGTGAGATACATCGTCGACCGCCGGCGCATGTCGAAGGTGTCGACGTAGTCGGCCTGCGCAGCAAACGGATCGGCGTCGCGCAGGGCGGCGAGAGTCCGGCTCAACAGCTGCGCCGGTGCCCCGGTGATGTGCCCGAGAAGACCGTCGACCGTCGCGAGGCGCGACCGCAGCCCGTCGTCGGGGTATGCCAGCAGCAGCGAAGCCGCCTGCCGGATCAGCCGGTGCTGCAGTTGCCGCGACGCGGTGTCGCGCCCCCGGCGTATCCGCGCCCTCATTGCCCACTCCCCCGGTCGTCGACACGATGCCCGGCCGGGAACAACCCCTGGGGCACGCCCTTACCGTCCCAGTTGAGCAGGTTCACGCGGGAGGGATTCGACGCGTTCGCCGCCATTCCCTCGGAGGTCTGTCGCTGCCGGAGCGCGTGGAAGGTCTCCACCGCGACCGGGACCGGGCCTCCGCTGGCCTCGCCGAACGGCCCGGAGTCGTACATGCCCGGGCCGCCGTCGTACGACAGGGCGCAGTCGGTGGCGGATTCCTCGAGCCGGTGCCCCTCGGCGGCGTAGGCGGTCGGGATCACGTACCGCTCGTCGTACTTGGCCAGGGCGAGCAGGCGGTACATCTCGTACATCTGCTCCTCGGTCATGCCGACGGCGTCGGGGATCTCCGGTCGCGTGTCCCGGCCCAGGTTGATGTCCCGCATGTACGACCGCATCGCGGCGAGCCGGTGCAGCACTGCTTCGACGGCATCGGTGTCGCCCGCGGTGAACAGTCCCGCCAGATACTCGATCGGGATGCGCAGCGATTCGAGGGCACCGAACAGATTGCCCATGTCCTCGCCGTCGTGACCGTCGCGCGAGACCGCGTCGACCACCGGGGACAGCGGCGGCACGTACCAGACCATCGGCATCGTGCGGTACTCCGGGTGCAGGGGCAACGCGACCCGGTACGTGTTGATCAACGCGTACACGGGTGACCGCTGGGCGGCCTCGATCCATTCGTCGGAGATGCCCTCGGCGCGGGCGCCGGCGATCACCTCCGGGTCTGCAGGGTCGAGCAGCACCTGTCGCAGTGCGTCGTAGAGGTCCTTCTCGTCCTCGACGGACGCGGCCTCGAGCACCCGGTCGGCGTCGTAGAGCACGAGGCCGATGTAGCGCAGCCGGCCCACGCAGGTCTCGGAGCACACGGTCGGCAGGCCCACCTCCACGCGCGGATAGCAGAACGTGCACTTCTCGGCCTTCCCGGTCTTGTGGTTGAAATACACCTTCTTGTAGGGACATCCGGACACGCACATCCGCCAGCCGCGACAGCGGTCCTGGTCGACGAGAACGATGCCGTCCTCGACGCGCTTGTACATCGCTCCCGACGGGCACGACGAGACGCACGACGGGTTCAGGCAGTGCTCGCAGATGCGAGGCAGATAGAACATGAAGGTCTGCTCGAGTTCGAGCCGGACCTGCTCGCCGACCTTCTTCAGGACCGGATCGTCGGGCACGATCTCCGGGGAGCCGCCGAGGTCGTCGTCCCAGTTCGCCGACCATTCGACCTTCATCGGCTTGCCGCTGATCAGACTTCGCGGCGGCGCCACCGGGATCTGGTCGCCGAGCGGCGCGGTGGTGAGGTTCTCGTAGTCGTAGGTCCACGGCTCGTAGTAGTCGTCGATCGCCGGCATCTTCGGATTCGAGAAGATCCGGAAGAGCTTGTTCCACCGGCCGCCGTCCCGCAGCCGCAGCCGCCCGTTGCGGTCGCGGATCCATCCGCCCCGCCAGCGTTCCTGGTCCTCGTAGGTGCGCGGGTATCCCTGGCCGGGGCGGGTCTCGACGTTGTTGAACCACACGTACTCGGTGCCGGATCGGTTGGTCCAGGCCTGCTTACAGGTGACCGAGCAGGTATGGCAGCCGATGCACTTGTCGAGGTTCATCACCATCGCCATCTGGGCCATCACCTTCATGCCGGCCTCGCTTCGCTGGTCGTGGTCGTGGGCATCGACATCAGTACCTGACCTCCTGCGACCGGCGGCGTACGACCGTCACCTCGTCGCGTTGATTTCCGGTGGGCCCGAGGTAGTTGAACGCGAAGGCGGTCTGCGCGTAGCCACCCGCCATGTGGGTGGGTTTGATCAGGATCTTCGTGAGCGAGTTGTGGATGCCGCCGCGGGTACCGGTG
Organism: Rhodococcus sp. DMF-1; assembly: GCF_021441945.1. Classification (NCBI taxonomy): domain Bacteria; kingdom Bacillati; phylum Actinomycetota; class Actinomycetes; order Mycobacteriales; family Nocardiaceae; genus Rhodococcus; species Rhodococcus sp. DMF-1. Next base: position 1,253,614 of record NZ_CP090442.1, on the reverse strand, counting down.
GTCTCGGTGAGCGGCACATCGATGGTGCGCTCCTGCGCGTGGTAGACGTACACGACACCCTCGGGCATGCGGTGCGAGACGATCGCGCGGCACACCACGACGCCGTTGCGGTTGACGGCCTCGACCCAGTCGTTGTCCCGCACCGAGATCTTCGCCGCGTCCGCCGGACTCATCCACATGGTCGGTCCGCCGCGCGAGAGCGAGAGCATGAACAGGTTGTCCTGGTACTCGGAGTGGATCGACCACTTCGAGTGCGGGGTCAGGTACCGCACGGTCAGTCCGACGCCGTCGCCGCTGCCGACGGCCGGTTCACTGCCGCTGCCGCTGCCGACGGCCGGTTCACCGAACAGGCGCGACATGTCCAGCGGCGGGCGGTAGGTGGGGAGTTGTTCGCCGAGTTCCTCGATCCAGTCGTGATCGACGTAGAAGTGCATGCGGCCGGTGAGCGTGTGGAACGGTTTGAGTTCCTCGATGTTCACCGTGAACGGGGCGTAGCGGCGCCCACCGGTCTCGCTGCCGGACCATTCCGGGCTGGTGATCACGGGGACCGGGCGGGACTGGGTGTCGGCGTAGGTGATACGGCGTTCCTCACTGCCCTCGGCGAGGTGCACGAGCCGGCGGCCGGTACGCTTCTCGAGTTCGCGGAAGCCCTCGACCGCGAGCCGTCCGTTCGAGGTGCCCGACAGCGCGAGGATGACGTCGGCCATGCGTTCGGCGCTGGTGACCGCCGGGCGGCCCTCGCCCGCACCGGAATTCATCACGCCGAACTTCTCGGCGAGTTCCGCGACCTCCTGCACCGGGTGCGTCGTGACGCCCTTGGTGGTCAGGCCGAGGGTGTCGACGAGCGGCCCGAGGGTCGACCACTTGTCGGCGATCGCCCCGTAGTCCCGTTCGACGACCGCGAGCGGGCCCATGGTCCTGCCCGGGACCGGCACCTCCCCGGTCACGCGCCAGTTGTTCTCCGTGCCCGACGGATACGCCATCGCCCCCGGGGTGTCGTGCTGCAGAGTGCCGAGCACGATGTCGGTGCGGGTGCCGAGGTGCTTCGACGCCAGCGCGCTGAACACCTTCGCGACGGCGCCGAATGCCTCGTAGTCGGAACGGGTCTCCCACGGCGGGTCGATCGCGGGACTGAACGCGTGGATATAGGGATGCATGTCGGTGCTCGACAGGTCGCCCTTCTCGTACCATGTCGCGGCGGGCAGCACCACGTCGGAGAACAGGGTGGTCGACGTCATCCGGAAGTCGATCGACATCAGCAGGTCGAGTTTGCCTTCGGGCACCTCGTCCGGACATTCGACGTCGTGTGGACGCTGGTCCGGGCCGGTGGGGGCGCCCTGGATGTTGGCGTCGGTCCCGAGCAGGTGCCGCAGGAAGTACTCGTTGCCCTTGCTGGACGAGCCGAGCAGGTTGGACCGCCACACGTTCAGCACCCGCGGCCAGTTGCGCGGGTTGTCCGGGTCGGTGACCGACAGCTTCACCTCGCCGCTCGCGAGTTTCCGGGCGACGTACGCGGGGATGTCCTCGCCTGCTGCTCGCGCCTCGTCGGCGAGGTCGTGCGTGTTGCGATCGAACTGCGGGTAGAACGGAGTCCACCCCATCGCGACGGCGGAGACCATCACGTCCATCGTGTGCTTGTCGCGGAACCGGCCCCGCCCGAGCGGGCTCGCGAGCGCGTCGGCGCGGTACCCGTCGTAGCGCCACTGGTCCGTGTGGACGTACCAGTAGGAGGTTCCCGCCATCTGCCGAGGCGGGCGGGACCAGTCCGTTCCCATGGCCATCGCGGCCCACCCGGTGACCGGACGGCACTTCTCCTGACCCACGTAGTGTGCCCAGCCGCCGCCGTTGCGGCCCATGGAACCGGTGAGCATCAGCAAGGCGAGAATTGCCCGGTAGGTGGTGTCGCCGTGGAACCACTGGCAGATGCCGGCACCCATGATGATCATGGACCGGCCGCCGGATTCCTCCGCGTTGCGGGCGAACTCGCGCGCGATCCGGACGGCCTGTGCGGCGGAGACCCCGGTGATCGGCTCCTGCCAGGCGGGGGTGTACGGCGAGGCCGGGTCGTCGTACCCGCTGGGCCAGTGTCCGGGCAGTCCCGGACGCGCGACGCCGTACTGGGCCAGCATGAGGTCGAACACCGTGCACACCAGATGTCCGCCCACCCGCCGCACGGGGACGCCGCGTTCGACGGTCTCGCCGTGGCCGTCGACGGTGTCGAAACCGGGCAGATGGACGAGCGCGGTCTCGTCCGCGGCGTCGTCCCGATGCGCGACGGTCAGCGCCGGCACGAGATCGCCCAGGTCCAGGTTCCATTTTCCGGCTCCGTCGTCGCCGTAGCGGAACCCGAGGGAGCCGTGCGGCACCGCGACCGTGTCGGTGGCACCGTCGAGCAGCACCGGCTTGAACGCCGCGTTCTCCACGTCCTGGCCGAGGTCGGCGGCGGTGAGGTTCTTGCCGGGCACCAGCCTGCCGTCGCGTTCCTCGAGCCGGACCAGGAACGGCAGGTCGGTGTACCGGCGGACGTAGTCGACGAAGAACGGCACCCGCCGTCGCACGAAGCACTCGGTGAGCACGACGTGCCCCATCGCCATGGCCAGCGCCCCGTCGGTGCCCGCCGCGCACGGCATCCACTCGTCGGCGAACTTCGTGTTGTCGGCGTAGTCGGGGCTGACGACGACGACCTTGGTGCCGCGGTAACGGACCTCGGTCATCCAGTGCGCGTCCGGTGTCCGGGTGACGGGGACGTTCGATCCCCACATCATCAGGTACGCCGCGTCCCACCAGTCGCCGGACTCCGGCACGTCGGTCTGGTCGCCGAACACCTGGGGCGATGCGACGGGCAGGTCGGCGTACCAGTCGTAGAAGGAGGTCATGACGCCGCCGATCAACTCGACGAACCGGGAACCGGCCGCGAACGACACCATCGACATCGCCGGGATGGGCGAGAATCCGGCCACCCGGTCGGGGCCGTACTCCTTGACGGTGTGCACGTGCGCGGCGGCGATCATCTCGGTGGCCTCGGCCCACGTGACCCGGACCAGACCGCCCTTGCCGCGGGCCCGCTGGTACCGGCGGCGTCGCTGCGGGTCGTTCTGGATGTCGGCCCAGGCCAGCACGGGGTCACCGAGCCGGGCCCTGGCCTCGCGGAACATCTCGACGAGCACGCCGCGGGCGTAGGGATAGCGCACCCGCGTCGGCGAGTAGGTGTACCACGAGAACGCCGCCCCGCGCGGGCAGCCGCGGGGTTCGTACTCGGGACGGTCCGGTCCCACCGTGGGATAGTCCGTCTCCTGCGTCTCCCAGGTGATGATCCCGTCCTTGACGTAGATCTTCCACGAGCACGACCCGGTGCAGTTGACGCCGTGGGTGGAGCGAACCACCTTGTCGTGACTCCAGCGGTCACGGTAGAAGACGTCACCTTCGCGGCCGCCGCGGCGGGTGATCGTACGACCGTCCGCGGAGATCTCCCCCGAGGTGAAGAAACGTCCGCTGCTGCGCAGCAACTCTTCGGCGGCACCGCCGGTGTGGTGGATGGTCACATGCACTCCTTCGGGACGGAATCGTCAGCGGCTGTCGGCCTGCACGGGCTCGTGCGCGTGCAGCTTCACCGCGGTGTAGACGAGCGCGACGAGCGCGGTCGCCACGAGCAGCAGCAGACCGATGGTGTAGTCGTTGTCGGCGGAGTCGTAGGTGGCGCCCATGACGAGCGGCGGAAAGTACCCGCCGAGCCCGCCGGCGGCCGCGACGAGGCCGGTGACCGATCCCACGGACGTGGCGGGTGCGCGACGCGCCACCCACGCGAAGACGCCACCGGTGCCGATGCCGAGGAAGATCGCGAGCAGGATGAACGTCGCCGCGGACCACACGTCCGGGGGCGGCTGGGCGATCGCAATCGCGGCCATCGCTGCCGTCCCGGCGAACGACACGAGCACGACGTACTTCGGGGCGATGCGGTCGGACAGGGCACCCCCGATCGGCCGGGCCAGCACTGCGGCCAGAGCGAACGCCGCTGTCCGCGCGCCGGCGTCGACAGCGGAGAAGCCGTAGATCGTCTTGATGTAGGTGGGAAGGTAGTTGCTGAAGGCCACGAAGCCACCGAAGACGACCGCGTAGAGGAACGACATCTCCCAGGTCACGCGGAGTTTCAGCGCAGCGGCAAGCTTCGGGACGACCGCGTCGGTGTTCGGGCGGAACTGCGGCGAATCACGCATCACGAGGAAGCACACCCCTGCCGTGACGGCAAGCGCCGCGGCGACGATGACGTGGGTTACCAGCAGCCCGAACCACTCTGCGAACCGCGGAGTGAAGAACGCGGACAGGGCCGTCCCCACCATGCCGGCTCCGAAGACGCCGGTCGCGAAGCCCCGCCTGGACGCCTCGTACCAGTTGTTGGCGAACGGGATACCCACTGCGAAGATCGTTCCGGCGATACCGAGGAAGAAGCCGAAGACGAGCAACAGAGGGTAGGAGCCGACGCTGCCGGCCACACCGACGGCGAGCACCGGGACGATCGAGGCCAGCGAGATCGCGATGAACATGACGCGGCCGCCGTAACGATCCGTGAGCGAGCCCACCACGATGCGCCCCAGGGATCCTACGAGAATGGGCGTCGCGACGAGGATCGAGGCCTGTGTACTGCTGAGCGAGAGGTCGCCCGCATACGTCGTGGACAAGGGGCCGATCATGTTCCATGCCCAGAAATTGATTGCCGAGACCCACGTTGCCAGCGCGAGGTTCGAGCTCCGCCGCGCCTCTGTAACACCTACCGAAGCCGTCACGGATCCAGCAAATCATCGACACGCGCACGCGGGGTGAATTCGAGGAAAATACCGACGGTCCGTTCCGCCCCGGAGCCGCGGCAGGGGCGGGTGCTCCTCCTGTTCGAGGCCGGGTGTTCACCCTCGGGCTGCGGTTTCGGGCTGCGGTTTCGGCCTGCGGTTTCACCCTCCAGGGGTGAGGCGCCGCACAGGGGTACGACCTACCGTCGGAATCGACCGCGGATTCACTCGCGGCCGAAAGGCGCACCCGCGTCCCGATCGAACGAAGTGGATCGACGATGACCGCACCCACTCACTCCACCGTCCGTACCCGCGCGCAGAACGCGACGTCACGCAGGGGCGGTGCGTCCCGCCACGACATGCCCTGGTCGCTGCCGATTCCGGCCATCGTCCTCGGCGCCGCAGCGGCCGCCGCGGCACCCGTGGGGGCGTACACCGGCTCCGTTCTCGCCGGCGTCGTCACTGCGGCGGCAACGACCGCGGCCGTGGCGTCCGCCGCGTTGATGATCCGGGCCTGACCCTCAGCCCTCGACGATCCCTACCGGGAACTCCCGAAGGACCCCATGAGGAGACGACAGACCGCGGGTGGCCTCACCCCGACGGCCACGATGACCACCGAAGAGATCAAGACCCGGATCACCGCGATGTTCGACTACGGGAACGACACTGTTCCCGGGTCCGACCGCGCCGCGGAGGAACGGTCGCAGGCGCCGGAGCGCGGTCGATCCGTCACCGGCTCGCCGGGCACGTGACCCGGCTTCCGATCCGCCTCCGTTCACCGCGGATCACCGAACCCGTCCCATGACGAGGGCACCGGCCGCCGCACAGGACTACTCTCGTCGCATGACGGGGCCACCGGCCGGCGCGCAGGACGAGCATGCTCCCGCGTTGTCGATGGTGCGTTCCCTCGTGCCTCGGCTTCCCGGCCGGGTGGTGCGGCGCGCGCGTCTCGAACGCATCCTCGAAGACGGGGTGAGTGCCGGCACCGTGCTCGTATCGGCACCGGCCGGGTCGGGTAAGACGCTGTTGCTGGCCTCCTGGGCAGCGGCACATCCCGGGCCCGTGGCATGGCTCTCGGTGGAACGTGAGGACGCCGAACCGACGCAGTTCTGGAGCCGGGTCCTGGACTCGCTCCGCGCCGTCGGCGGGTTCCCCGCCGGGTCGTTGCTGGCGACGATGCAGGTCCCACCCAGCTTCGACCCCCGATTCGTCTCCGTGTTCGCCGATGCGTGTGGCCGGCTTCCCCATCCCGTCGTCCTGGTGCTGGACGACATGCACCTGCTCGCGGGGACGCCGGCCGTGGAGTCGCTCGCGGCAGCCGTCCGCAGGGGGCTCGGCAACGTGCGACTGGTGATCGCCACTCGCAGCGATCCCGCGTTGCCCCTGCAACGACTCCGCCTGAGCGGTCAGCTGACCGAGATCCGCGCGGAAGCGTTGCGGTTCGATGCCGCCGAGGCGAAACAGCTCCTGGCCGACCACGATGTCCTCCTCGAACCCGCGCAGATGCAGACCCTCCTCACCAAGACCGAGGGATGGGCGGCCGGCCTGCGGCTCGCGGCCCTGTCGCTCCGGACCTCGAACGATGTGGAGGCCACCGTGGAGTCGCTTGCGGGGGACGAACGGTCGGTCGCCGACTACTTCGCGGAAGAGGTTCTGGCCAACCAGGATCCGGCACTGGGCCGGTTCCTGCTCGACACGTGCGTCGTAGGGCGGATTTCCGCCGAACTGGCCGACGTCCTGACGGGGCGTACCGACGGCCAGCAGTTTCTGATTCGGCTCGAACGGGACAACCTGTTCGTCGTCGCGTTGAACCACCGGCGGGAGTGGTACCGCTATCACCAACTGTTCGGGGACCTGCTGCGACACCGACTCAAGTCCCAGGATCCCGAGCGCCGCCGCGTGTTGCACCGGCGTGCCGCCCGGTGGTTCGCGGACCACGGCGAACTCCTCGAGGCGGCCCGCCACCTGCGCGCCGCGGAGGACTGGCTCGGACTTGCCCGGTTCGTCCTGCGAGCGGCGGGAGCAGAAATCCTGGGTCCGGAACGTCCGGCGCTGGTGGCACTGCTGCGGGACGCACCCGCCGAGCTGGTCGGGGGGCATGCCGAGGTGGCGGCGGCCGCCGCGGTCGCCGCGTATGCGGAGTACGATCCGGTCGGCGTCGCCACCCACATGGCCCGCGCCCGCGAGCTGCTCGACCCTCTCCCGACCGCCGACGCGCGGCTCACCGGGACGGTCCTGGTCACTCTCGATGCGGTGCTCGCCTGGATGAAGGCAGATCCGTCGCGGCAGGTCAGCGCCGCACGAGAAGCGATCCGCCAACTCGAGGGGATCTCGCCGGCGGACATGCCGGCCTCTCCCGTATACCGAATCGCCGCCGGCACCGTCCTCGCGATGGGCAAGCTGTGGTCCGGAGAACTCGATGCCGCCGAGGCGATGCTCGCGTCCACGACTTCGGCGCTGGCCGCCGGATCGGCGATGACACCGGTACTCGCGCTGCACCTGCACGGCAACACAGCCGTGCTCATGGCGATGGCCGGCCGGTTGCGGGCGGCACGCAGAGAGGTCGATCTCGGACTGGCTGTCGCCGACGAGCTGGGATGGACCTTCCTGCCGCCGTCGGCCACGGCGCTGCTGGCCGAGTCCATGATCCGCCTGCTCGAGGCGGACATCGAGGCCTGTTCCGTTGCGGTCGAGCGGGGGCACACGAGCCTGGGCGAGTTCCGCGACCGCTACATCGAAACCAGCTTCGGGCTCGTACAGGCACGGCTCGCGCTCTCGGCGGACAACCCGGCGGCGGCACGGGCGCACCTGGGGCGATTGCGGCAGCGCATGTCCGACTGGGTCATCCCGCGCTTCCTTGCCGAGTGGTACGAACTCGTCGAGGCAGAGATCCTGCTCGCCGAAGGACGGGCCCACGAGGTTGCGGCGCTGCTGTCCGCCGAGAAGGGACGAGCGGATCTCGCGCGCCCCGGCGCGCACCGTGTGGTCCTCGTGGCGCGGTCGTACCTGGCGTCCGACGAACCGCGCCGATGCCTGCAACTGGTGGCACCGCTGCTCGGGGGAGAACCGATCGACAACGGGCCGACCGTCGATGCCTGGCTGCTCACCGCACTCGCACACGACCGGCTGCAGGCGGATGGCGAAGCCGAGATTGCCCTGGCACGTGCCCTCGTCGTGGCCGCGCCCGAAGGAATCGCGCGGCCGTTCCTCCTGGCCGGGGGCCGAGTCCGAGCACTGCTGGAACGACACAACCGCCTCGACGACGCCCACCGCGAGTTCGTCTCGATGCTGATCGGCAGGATGGGCGGGACCGCCGACCGGTCCGAGGCCCCGCAACTGCTCGAGCCGTTGACCAGTCGCGAACGGGCTGTCCTTCTGCTCCTGCCCACCATGATGAGCAATGCCGAGATCGCCGACGAGCTCTTCGTGTCAGTGAACACCGTCAAGGCACATCTGAAGTCTCTGTACCGCAAGTTCGGTGCCACGAGTCGCCGCCAGGCGGTGGTGCGGGCGCGGGAACTCGGACTGCTGTCGAGCGCAGGCGCCCCGACTACCTCCCAGGGGCCGTAGCAGGCGCCGCGCCGGCGGGAGAACACGCGACCGCCCGCGTCTCCGTCCGTCCCAGGGACAGACGGAGACGCGGGCGGCCGGGATCCGAGTGTCAGCTCTCGGCGGTGTCGCCGGACTCGGCCGGAACTGCGGGTGTCGCGTCCGAAGCGCCGGCGGTGTCCTCGTCGGGCACCGGCACCAGGCTGATCTTGCCCCGGTTGTCGATGTCGGCGATCTCGACGCGGATCTTCGAGCCGACGTTGACGACGTCCTCGACCTTGGCGATGCGCTTGCCGTTGCCGAGCTTGCTGATGTGCACCAAGCCGTCGCGGCCCGGCAGCAGCGAGACGAACGCACCGAACGCCGTGGTCTTGACCACGGTCCCCAGGAACCGCTCGCCCACCTTCGGCAGCTGCGGGTTCGCGATGGCGTTGATCTTGTCGATCGCGGCCTGGGCGGACGGGCCGTCGGCGGCGCCGACGTACACCGTGCCGTCGTCCTCGATGGAGATGTTCGCGCCGGTCTCCTCGGTGATCGAGTTGATCATCTTGCCCTTGGGGCCGATGACCTCGCCGATCTTGTCCACCGGGACCTTGATGGTGGTGATCCGCGGAGCGAACGGGCTCATCTCGTCCGGGGTCTCGATGGCCTCGGCCATCACCTCGAGGATGGTGGCGCGGGCGTCGCGAGCCTGCGCCAGCGCGCCGGCGAGCACCTGGGACGGGATCCCGTCGAGCTTGGTGTCGAGCTGCAGCGCGGTGACGAAGTCCTTCGTGCCGGCCACCTTGAAGTCCATGTCACCGAACGCGTCCTCGGCGCCGAGGATGTCGGTCAGTGCGACGTAACGGGTCTCACCGTCGACCTCGTCGGAGACCAGGCCCATCGCGATACCGGCGACGGGCGCCTTGAGGGGCACGCCGGCGTTCAGCAGCGAGAGCGTGGAGGCACACACCGAGCCCATCGAGGTGGATCCGTTCGAGCTGAGCGCCTCGGAGACCTGACGGATCGCGTAGGGGAACTCCTCCTGGCTGGGCAGGACCGGGATCAGGGCCCGCTCGGCGAGGGCGCCGTGGCCGATCTCGCGGCGCTTCGGGGAGCCGACGCGGCCGGTCTCACCGGTGGAGTACGGCGGGAAGTTGTAGTGGTGCATGTACCGCTTGCTGGTCTCGGGACCGAGCGAGTCGATCTGCTGCGCCATCTTCACCATGTCCAGCGTGGTGACACCCATGATCTGGGTCTCGCCGCGTTCGAACAGCGCCGAGCCGTGCGCGCGCGGCACCACCGCGACCTCGGCGGACAGGGCACGGATATCCGTGACACCGCGGCCGTCGATGCGGAACTGGTCCCGCAGGATCCGCTGGCGGACCAGCTTCTTCGTCAGGGAACGGAACGCCGCGCCGATCTCCTTCTCGCGGCCCTCGAAGTTGGGGGCCACCTGCTCGAGGACCTCGACCTTGACCTCGTCGGTCCGCTCGTCGCGCTCCTGCTTGCCGGCGATGGTCAGCGCCTCGGACAGCTTGGCCGACGCGGCGGCCTCGACGGCCTCGTACACGTCTGCCTCGTAGGCCGGGAACACCGGGAAGTCACCGGTGGGCTTCGCCGCGGCGGCGGCGAGCTGCTGCTGGGCGATGCACAGCCGCGCGATGAACGGCTTGGCGGCCTCGAGGCCCTCGGCGACGACGGTCTCGGTCGGTGCCTGCGCCCCGCCGGCCACCAGCTCGACGACGTTCCCGGTGGCCTCGGCCTCGACCATCATGATCGCGACGTCGGCGGTCTCGGGGTTGTCGCCGCCACCCACGATGCGGCCCGCGACGACCATGTCGAACACGGCGTTCTCGAGCTGCTCGACCGTGGGGAACGCGACCCACTGGCCGGTCTTGTTCTCCTCCGAGGTGATCAGCGCGACCCGCACGCCACCGACGGGTCCGGAGAACGGCAGGCCGGCGATCTGCGTGGATGCCGACGCGGCGTTGATGGCCACGACGTCGTACAGGTCGTTCGGGTTCAGGCTGAGCACCGTCACCACGACCTGGATCTCGTTGCGCAGGCCGTCGACGAACGACGGGCGCAGCGGCCGGTCGATGAGACGGCAGGTCAGGATCGCGTCGGTCGAGGGCCGGCCCTCACGACGGAAGAACGAGCCGGGGATGCGTCCCGCGGCGTACATGCGCTCCTCGACGTCCACCGTCAGCGGGAAGAAGTCGAAGTGCTCCTTGGGCTGCTTGGAGGCGCTCGTCGCCGACAGCAGCATGGTCTCGTCGTCGAGGTACGCGACGACGGAGCCGGCGGCCTGCTGGGCGAGGCGGCCGGTCTCGAAACGAATCTGACGGGTGCCGAAGGACCCGTTGTCGAGGACCGCGACGGACTCGAACACGCCCTCGTCGACCTCGACTGCGGAATTGCTGGTCATCTCTACTCTTCTCTTCCCTCTCGTCTTCGCCGTACCCGCGCGGGCGCCACAACCCTCGTGGCTGCAGCTGCGCACCGATCGCCCGTACCCGCGTCTCACGGGCCGAGCGTGCGGAGGCGGTCGTCGATCGAAACCGTCCGGACCGGGTCCGGAAGGTCACTACCGAAGACCGACACCGTCGGTGCATACGGTTCCGCGGGCGGTGTCGCCGTCCGCGGGTGCCGCTGCCGGTGTCCGACGGGCACGTAGCCCGTCTCCGACCGCACAGCGGCCAAACACCGATAGCCAACGAGGCTCAGTCTAAGCATTGCCTCGTTGGCTATCGGAAAGATCAGCGAACGCAGATCGCGTCGTCGCTTCGTCGCGCTCCTATCGACGCAGACCCAGACGCTGGATCAGCGAACGGTAGCGGTTGACGTCGACCTTCTCGACGTACTTGAGCAGCCGGCGACGACGACCGACCAGCAGCAGCAGGCCGCGGCGGGAGTGGTGGTCGTGCTTGTGCTGCTTCAGGTGCTCGGTCAGGTCCTGGATGCGCTTGGTGAGCATCGCGACCTGCGCCTCGGGCGATCCGGTGTCGGTCTCGTGGAGGCCGTACTCGCCGAGGATCTGCTTCTTCTGCTCGGTGGTCAATGCCACTGGTGATACTCCTGATCGATGACGTCCGCGCGCTTCGTGAAACGGGCCGGAACCCGTCGGTGCGGCCACCGCGAACCACAGCACACACCAGCGGATGAGCGTACCAGAGGGGTGCGCACCCGCTTCGGTCACCCTCGCCCCCGGGGGCCGGTGCCGGATCGCCGGCCGCCGGTGGCCTCGATCACCTCGGCGAACCCCTCCTCGAGGAGGGTCGCGTACCGATCGAGGTCCGGCATCAGCAGCGGGGAGCTCATGACGGTGACGGCGAACGAATCGCCGGCCCGGCTGAAGGAGTGCACCAGACCCATCCCCGGACGCAGAGACTGGATGCCGGCGACGAATCGGAATGCCGCGCCGCCGTAGGTCCAGTCGGCCTCGCCGCCACAGTCGACACTGGTGACCGCCGTCTGGGCCGGGCCCGGGGCTCCACCTGCCGACGCCGCGCGGTCGTGCCGGTCCGTCACCCGGCGGTACACCGGATACGGCACCGCACCCGCGCCCGCGAGGCGGTCCAACACCTCGGGAGACGTCGCGATCCGCCGCTCGTGGGCGAGCGCGTCGGCCACGGCCGCCACCCGGTCGCGGGGATCGGCGACCTCGGTGCACAACGGAACGATCGCGGCAGTCAGCCGGTTGACGCCCAGCGCGACACCGGCCGCGCCCACCGCGACCGGAACCGCGACGCGTACATCGACGACGGGCGCGCAGTGCTCGCCGAGGTAGCGCTGCAGCGCCAGGGATACCGCCGCCAGGCCCATGGCTGTCACGGTGTAGGTCCGGCCCACGAGACTGCCCAGGTCCGGACGCACGATCCGGATCGCCCGGTCGCGCCCGGGGGCGCGGGCGAGCATCGGCCGCGCCGCCGGCGACGGGACCGCCGGGGTGTCCGCGGACCGCGCCGATGCCGCCCGCCGCACCAGGACCGCGCCGAGCCCAGGTACCAGCGAGCGAAGCGTGCCACCCCCGACACCGCTGCGGCGGCGTGGTGCGGGCGCGTCGCGGCCGGCGCCAGACCGGGAACGCGCAGTGGCTGCCCGTCCGCGCCGAACAGTGCGCCGAGGAAGGCACCCAACGCCGAACCGACCATCACGGCGTGGCTGACCTGCAGCACGACGACCGTCACGGTCGCCGTCGGGTCGTCGGGGTCGGACACTCCGGCGAAGACGTGCAGGCACCACGCACGCCGCCGGACGTCCAGCGGGTCCGCGCAGAGGTCGGCGATGGCGTCGATGCAGTCCGTGAACGAGCCGCCGGCCCACTCGCGGTACTCGATACGTTGCTCGGGCGGGAGTTGCGCCCGCACCCAGTACGGGTAGTCCAGCCGGCCGGGCGCCTCGACGATCCGCCGGTCCAGCGCCGTCAGCAGATGCGTCCGGGAACGCAGGTGAGCGAGCGCGTCCCCGGGGCCGCGAACGGTCCTGTCCTGCTCATCGAACACGACGAATGCGGACCAGTCGGTCGGCCGGCCCGGTTTCGACTCGTAGTAGTTCGCGGCATCTGCCCAGGTCAGGCGCGCGTGCCGCCACTGACGTATCGACACACCGGGAATTGTCCCCGATCGGGGCGCGATCCCGGGCCGGAACGGCCCCTAGCCGCGAGCGCGCTCGAGCACTTCGCGTGCCCGCTCGGCGTCACGGTGCATCGCCGAGACGAGGGCCTCCACCGATTCGAACCGCTCCATCCCGCGCAGCCGCTCGACGAAGTCGACCGCGACGTGCTGGCCGTACAGGTCGGCCTCCTCGTCGAGGACGAACGCCTCGACCGTGCGGGTACGCCCGGAGAAGGTCGGGTTGGTGCCCACCGATACGGCCGCGAGGTACCGCTCCCCCGGGGTGACGGTGCCGAGTCCACCGCTACCCGGACCGAGGACGGTGAACCAGCACGCGTAGACGCCGTCCGCGGGAATGGCCGAGTACATGGGCGGCGCGACGTTCGCGGTGGGGAAGCCGAGATCGCGGCCCCGGCCGTCGCCGTGCACCACGACGCCCTCGACGCGGTGGGGGCGGCCCAGCGCGTCGGCCGCGGCGGCGACGTCGCCGGCGTCCACGCACGAGCGGATATAGGTGGACGAGAACGTCACCGCATGTTCGCTGAGCAGGGTCAGGCCCTGGACGGCGAAGCCGAAACGCTCGCCGATGGTGCGCAGCAGATCCACATTGCCGGCGGCCTTCTTGCCGAAGGTGAAGTTCTCGCCGACGACGACCTCGGCGACATGGAGCCGCTCGACGAGGATCTCGTGGGCGTACCGCTCGGGGGACAACTTCATGAACTCGGGCGTGAACGGCATGACGCAGAAGACGTCGATGCCGAGTTCCTCGGCCAGTTCGGCACGTCGCGCCAGGGTCGTGAGCTGCGCCGGGTGGCTGCCCGGCCGGACGACCTCCATCGGGTGCGGATCGAACGTCATCAGGGCGCTGGCCGTGCCGCGTTCCTTCGCCGACTTCACCGCCCGCGCGATCAGTTGCTGATGCCCGCGGTGCACACCGTCGAACACCCCGATCGTCAGGACACAACGACCCCAATCCGCAGGAATTTCGTCGAGACCTCGCCATCTCTGCACACGCTGCAGCCTACGACCCGGCGGCCGGGCGGTCATCTCCGGCTCGCCCGGAGCGCCTCATGGACAACTCCGCCAGTGTCCCGCCATAATTTCGGCATGCCGAACATTTTCGTTGGACTACGCAAAATCGTGGTGGTCGTCGCGGCCACGACGGTCCTGGCGGGCTGTGCCGCGGCGCAGAGTTCCGACGACGACCGGCCCCTGGTACTGACCACTTTCACCGTGCTCGCGGACATGGCCCGCAACGTCGCCGGGGAGCACCTGCGGGTCGAGTCGATCACCAAGGTCGGCGCCGAGGTCCACGGTTACGAACCCACCCCGGGCGACCTGCGTTACGCCTCCCGCGCCGACCTCGTCCTCGACAACGGCCTCGGCCTCGAGCGCTGGTTCGAGCAGTTCCTCGCCGATACCGACGCGGCCCACGCCGTGCTCAGCGACGGGGTTCCGCCGCTGCCGATCGGCGAGGACGCCTACGCGGGGCGGCACAACCCGCACGCGTGGATGTCCCCGTTGGCGGCCCAGACCTACGTCGACAACATCGCCGCCGCCTTCACCGACCTCGACCCCGAGCACGCCGCGGACTACGCCGCCAACGCCGCGGCGTACCGCACCGAACTACAGGCGCTGCACGAAGAACTCGTCGCCGATCTGGCCGTGCTGCCGCCGAACCACCGGGCGCTGGTCACCTGCGAGGGGGCCTTCAGCTACCTGGCCCGCGACGCCGGCCTGAGCGAGGCCTACCTGTGGGCGGTCAACGCCGACCAGCAGGGCACCCCGCAGCAGATCGCCCGCACCGTCGACTTCGTCCGGACCAACGCCGTGCCTGCCGTGTTCTGCGAGTCCACCGTCTCGGACAAGGCCCAGCGGCAGGTCGCCGAGGACACCGGAGCCCGGTTCGGCGGAACCCTGTATGTCGACTCGCTCTCCGAGCCGGACGGTCCCGTGCCCACCTACCTCGACCTGCTCCGGCACGACGTCCGCACCATCACCGAAGGGCTGCGTCCATGACCGCGACACCCACCCCCGCCCTGGCCGTCTCGCGGCTCAGCGTGCACTATCGCACCGTCACGGCGCTCGACGGCGTCGACCTGACGCTCATCCCCGGCCGGGTGTGCGGGCTCGTCGGTACCAACGGCTCGGGCAAGTCCACCCTCTTCAAGGCGATCATGGGCATCGTGCGACCGAGCACCGGCACCGTGTCCATCGGCGGGACCGACACCGTCACCGCCCGGAAGGCCGGTGCCGTCGCGTACGTGCCGCAGAGCGAGGCCGTCGACTGGGACTTCCCCATCAGCGTGGGCGAAGTCGTGATGACGGGCCGCTACGGCCGGCAGAACTGGCTGCGCCGGCCGCGGCCCGCCGACCACGCCGCCGTCCGGGCCGCGCTCGAACGCGTCGACATGGCCGGCTACGTGCAGCGGCAGATCGGCCAGCTCTCCGGGGGTCAGCGCAAGCGTGTCTTCGTCGCCCGTGCCATCGCCCAGGGCGCTCCCCTGCTCCTGCTCGACGAGCCGTTCGCCGGCGTGGACAAGCGCACCGAGGCTGCCCTGACGGAGGTGATCCGGGACCTTGCCGGTTCGGGGCACACGATCCTCGTCGCCACCCATGACCTCGCCGGACTGTCGCTGCTGTGCGACGAGGCCGCGCTGCTGCAGCGGCGCATCCTCGTCCACGGCGCCCCGGACGAGGTGCTGCGGCCGGAGAACCTCGCGCGCGCCTTCGGCGTCGACCCCCTGCTGCCGGCCCCCCACGTCGCCCAGGAGGCACGGTGAACCTCGTCGAACTGATCGTCGAACCTCTGCAGTACGGCTTCATGCAGCGCGCCCTCGTCGTCGCGGTGGCCGCCACGATCGTGTGTGCCCTGCTCAGCTGCTGGCTCGTACTCATCGGGTGGTCGCTGATGGGCGACGCCGTCTCCCATGCCGTGCTGCCCGGCGTGGTGCTGGCCTACCTGGTGGGAGCGCCGTTCGCGGTGGGCGCGCTGCTGTTCGCCGGGGCCGCCGTCGCTCTGATCGGGCTCGTCCGCAACACCACCAAGGTCAAGGAGGACGCCGCGATCGGCGTGGTCTTCACGACGTTGTTCGCCCTCGGTGTCGTGCTGATCTCGAAGAACCCGAGCCAGGTGGACCTGCACCATGTGCTGTTCGGCAACCTGCTGGGCCTGGCCACCGCGGACATGTGGCAGGTCACCGCGCTCGCAGTGGTGGTGCTCGTCGTGTTGATCGCCAAGCGCCGCGACCTGACCCTGTTCGCGTTCGACCGGGGGCAGGCCCACGCCCTCGGGATCTCCCCGGCCCGGCTGTCCGCGCTGCTGCTCGCGCTGCTGGCGGTCACCATCGTCGCCGCCATCCAGGCCGTCGGGGTCATCCTCGTCGTGGCGATGCTGATCATCCCCGGTGCGACGGCGTACCTGCTCACCGAACGGCTGTCGCGGATGCTGGTGCTCGCTCCCACCCTGGCTGCACTGACGTCGGCGACCGGCGTATACGTCAGCTACTACACCGATGCCTCCACCGGCGGCGTCGTCGTTCTGGCCCAAGCGGTCGTGTTCACGATGGCCTATCTGTTCTCGCCCCACCAGGGACTCGTCACCGGAGCCCTGCGACGGCGCACTCGGCTGCGCGAGCCGGATGATTCGACGGTGAGAGTTGCCTAAGCTGTCCCCGTGGGCGACAGGAGCGGGGCGACCGAGGTGGCGGCGACGGACATGCTGACGCCGGTCGCGCAGGACTATCTCAAGATCATCTGGACCGTCCGGGAATGGTCGGGTGAGAAGGTCTCGACGAAGCTGCTCGCCGAGAAGCTCGGAGTGTCGGCCTCGACCGTCTCCGAGGCCGTCCGCAAGCTCGCCGAGCAGGGTCTCGTCGACCACGCACGCTACGGCGCGATCTCGCTCACCGAGGCCGGGCGCGCGGCGGCCGTGGCCATGGTCCGCAAGCACCGCCTGCTCGAGACGTATCTGGTCCGGGAACTCGGCTACGGCTGGGACGAGGTGCACGACGAGGCCGAGGTGCTCGAGCACGCCGTCTCCGACCGGCTCGTCGCCGCGATCGACGCCAAGCTCGGCCATCCGGAACGGGACCCGCACGGAGATCCGATCCCGGCGGTCGACGGCACGATCCCCACGCCGCCGGCCCGCCAGCTCAGCGCGTTCGTCGACGGTGAGCACGGCCGGGTCGCCCGCATCTCCGACGCCGACCCGGCAATGCTGCGCTACTTCGACGACGTGGGCATCGCCCTCGACACCGACATCCGCGTCGTCGAACGCCGCGACTTCGCAGGCACCGTCGCGGTTCGCATCGGCGGCGACGCCGGCAGCACGGTCGACCTGGGACATCCCGCCGCCGACGCGATCTGGCTGGTGTAGGCGGCTCCGCCGCTACCGGGATGTGGGTCAGTGCGCCGCCGTTCACGGCGGTGGTGAAGGCCCGCGCGGGAAGGGCCGCCAGGGCCGAGCCGTGCCCTGGACGGGACGGTTCTGCTGCTCGATGTACTGGCGCACGATGCTCAGCGGCGCGCCGCCGACGGACCCGGCGAAGTAGGACCCGGACCACAGCCGTTGCGCGCGCCAGTAGTGCCGGACCAGCTCGGGGAACTCCTGGCGCAGACGACGGGAGGAGACGCCTTTCAGGCTGTTGACCAGCTTCGAGACGGCGACCTTGGGCGGGTAGTGGACCAGCAGGTGTACGTGGTCGGCCTCGCCGTGGAACTCGACCAGCTCGGCCTCGAAGTCCGTGCACACCGCGCGCATGATCTCTTCCATCCGGTTCAGGTGCCGGTCACCGAACACCTGGCGCCGGTACTTCGTGACGAAAACCAAGTGCACATGCACTAGAAAAGTGCAGTGTCTGCCAGTGCGGATGTCGTCGTCATCGCCCATAAACCAATAAGGTACAGTGGTCTGTGTGCAGCTCCGGTACGCCTACCGGCTCGACCCGACCCCGGCCCAGCGCCGAGTGTTGGCGCGGGTGTTCGGCTGCGCCCGGGTGGTGTTCAACGACGCCATCGCCGCTCGGCGGGCGGCGCACGAGGCGGGGGCGCCGTTCCCGACCGACGCGGCGCTGTCGAAGGCGCTGACCGCGGCGAAACGGACCCCGGAACGGGCATGGCTGGCCGAGGTGTCCGCCGTCGTCCTGCAACAGGCCCTCGCCGACGCCTGCGCCGCCTACCGGAACTTCTTCGCCTCCCTCGACGGCACCCGGAAGGGTCGCAAGCTCGGCGCGCCCCGGTTCCGGTCACGGACGGACCGGGCCCAGTCGATCCGGTTCACCAAGGCCGCCCGGTTCCGGGTGCTCCCGAACGGGCGGCTGCGGCTGCCGGGGGTCGGGGACGTCCCGGTGCGCTGGTCGCGCGACCTGCCCTCGGCGCCGTCGAGCGTGACGGTGACGATGGACGCGGCCGGGCGGTACCACGCCTCGTTCGTCGTCGACGTCCCCGACCAGCCGTTGCCCCTCGTGCCGCACGAGGTGGGGATCGACCTGGGGCTGACACACTTCGCGGTACTGTCGGACGGCACGAAGGTCGACGCCCCCCGCCTCGCCCGCAAGGCGCAGGCCAAGCTGCGGACCGCGCAGAAGGAACTCGCCCGGCGGCAGAAGGGCTCGGCCCGCCGGGAGCGTGCGCGCCGAAAGGTGGCGCGCTGCCACGCCCGGGTCGGGAACACCCGCCGGGACTGGCTCCACAAGCTCTCCTCCACGATCGTCCGCGAGAACCAAGCGGTGTACGTGGAGGACCTCGCCGTGTCCGGGCTGGCCCGGACGAAGCTCGCCCGCTCGGTGCACGATGCCGGGTGGTCGACGTTCACGGCGATGCTCGAGTACAAGGCACGGCGGCACGGGCGCACCTTCGCCCGGGTCGACCGGTGGTTCCCCTCCACGCGGGCGTGCTCGGTGTGCGGGGCCATCGGGGAGGCCAAGCCCCTGCACGTCCGGTCGTGGACCTGCCCGTGTGGCGCGGTCCACGACCGAGATGTGAACGCCGCGAAGAACATCCTGGCCGCGGGACGCGCGGACAGCCCAACGCTCGTGGAGCCGGTGTCAGCCGGGACCCCGGTCCCGCACCCGGCCGTGAAGCGAGAACCCGCCGGGAGCACCGCATGAGCGGCGCAGACCGGAATCCCCGCTGTTCACGACGGGGAGGACGTCAAATGGTGGCCGGGCGCACGACGAACACCGCCGAGGCCCGCGTGCCCTTCTCCTGGAGCAGCGCCGCGGCGCGGCCGGACGGATCGATCGCCGCGTACACGCCGGGGATCCCCACCGGGTCCAGCCACCGGCCGTTCGCGAGCAGTGCCGCCTCCGCGGCGGTGACGTCCCGGCACGGGAACGCCGTCCGGATCGCGGCGTCGATGTCCAGGCTCACGGTCGGGTCGTCCTCGAGCTGGGCGAGCGTGCGAGCGTGCTCGAGCCCGAACGGGCCGACCCGGGTGCGGCGGAGCGCGGTCAGATGCGCGCCGACACCCAGCGCGGACCCCAGGTCGCGGGCGAGCGCCCGGATGTAGGTGCCCGACGAGCACTCCACCTCGACGTCGAGGTCGACGAAACACCCGCGGTCCGCGCGCACCTCACGCCGGGCGAGTACCGCGAAACGGGAGACCGTGACCGGGCGGGCCGCCAGCTCGACGGCCTCCCCGTCGCGCATCCGGGCGTAGGCACGCTTGCCGTCCACCTTGATCGCGCTGACGCTGGCGGGCACCTGGGAGATGTCCCCCGTGAGCGCGGCGACGGCCGTAGCGATCGCCTCGTCCGTGACCGCGGCGGCGTCGGTGGTCGCGAGCACCTCGCCGTCGGCGTCGTCGGTGACGGTGCTCTGGCCGAGCCGGATCGTCGCCGCGTACGCCTTGGTGGTGAGGGCGAGCAGACCGAGGATCTTCGTCGCGCGCTCCACCCCGAGGACGAGCACGCCCGTCGCCATCGGATCCAGGGTGCCGGCGTGACCGACCTTGCGAGTGCCGAGCAGTCGCCGGCAGCGGGCCACCACGTCGTGGCTCGTCATGCCCGCGTCCTTGTCGACGACGAGCAGACCGGCACGGGTGAGGGCGGGGTTCTCGGAGGCAGACACGGGGCCCGATTCTGCCACGTCGACTGCGACGTCAGCGCACGACGATCGCCGTGAGCACCAGCCCGTCGGCGATCAGCCACCGCCCGTCGAACGCGGCCAGGGGGGCACCCGTCCGGGTGTCTCCGGGGACGAGCAGGTCGGAGCGAAACGTGCCCGACGCGACTGCGCCCGGTGCGGCCGCGCCGTCGCGCTCGAACGTGATGTGGGCGTCCTCGAAGCCGAGCCAGCGTCCGGTGAGCGGGAACCACGCCTTGTAGGTGGCCTCCTTGGCGCAGAAGAGCAGGCGGTCCCAGTGCAGACTCGGATCGGTGCCCGCGAGCCAGGTGCGCTCCTGGGGCAGGGAGACCGCTTCGAGCACCCCGTCGGGGAGAGGTCCGTGCGGCTCGGCGTCGATCCCCAGCGACCGCACCTGCAACGCATAGGCCAGAACAGCTCCGCGGTATCCGTCGCAGTGGGTGAGGCTGCCGACCACCCCTCGCGGCCAGACCGGTGCCCCTTTGTCGCCCTTGAGCACCGGGCCGGGTTCCATCCCGAGCTGCCGCATGGCCAGCCGGGCGCAGTGCCGTGCCCCGGCGAACTCCCGCCGGCGCTTGTCCACCGCGCGGGCGACCAGCGGCTCTTCCTGCGGGTGCGGTCGCAGACCGGGCGGGTCCTCGAACAACTCCGCGGCGGCGATCCCGTCGGGCAGGATCCGGCTGATCAGCCCGGTGCGGGTCGCGGTGGTCGGGTCGGTCATCGCAACTCCCCTTCGCGCCCCGCGCGCATGCTCTGTGCAGTGCGCCCTGCACGCATCTTCTCGACTTCGGCTTCCATCTCGGGCGTGACCCGGAAGTGTCCGCCCCATTTGTTCAACGATCCCGGCGGGTACTCCGGCACGGGCAGGATCTGGCGTAACAGTCGATCCGGCAGGCCCCGGCGCTGCCATTCCCGCGGATAGCCGAGAGAGACCTCCTCGAAGCGGACACCGTCGTAGTACGTGGTACGCGGGATGTGCAGGTGCCCGTACACGGCGCAGAGGGCGCGGTAGCGCAGGTGCCAGTCGGCGGTCTCGGTCGTGCCGCACCACAGGGAGAACTCCGGATAGAACAACATCCGGGTGGGCTCGCGCACCAGCGGGAAGTGGTTGATCAGCACCGTCGGCAGCGATGGATCGAGGGCGTCGAGACGCTTGCGGGTCTCGTCGAGCCGTACGCGGCACCACACGTCCCGAGTGACGTACGGGTCGGGCGCGAGCAGGAATTCGTCGGTGGCGACGACGTTGCGTTCACGGGCCAGCGCCAGGCCCTCGGCCTTCGTCGCGGTGCCCTCGGGAAGGAAGGAGTAGTCGTAGAGCAGGAACATCGGCACGAGCGTCACCGGTCCGCCCTCGCCGTGCCACACGGGGTACGGGTCCTCCGGGGTGAGCACGTCGAGTTCGCGGCACATCGTCACCAGGTAGTCGTACCGGGCGGCGCCGTGCATCTGAACCGGGTCCTTGGCGGTGGTCCACAGTTCGTGGTTGCCGGGAACCCAGATCACCTTCGCGAAACGGCTGCGCAGCAGCGACAGTGCCCAGCGGATGTCGTCGGACTTCTCGGCGACGTCGCCGGCGACGATCAGCCAGTCGTCCGGCGATTCCGGGTACAGATCCTCGGTGACGGGGCGATTGCCTCGATGCCCGACGTGGATGTCGCTGACCGCCCACAGTTTCCCCGTCACCGGCTCTCCTTCTTCGTCTCGTCGCGCGCCGTCTCGTGCGGGGGCCGAGCCTGCCGGTCCGCACCGGTCACCGCCCACCGCCCCGACCGCGTCCGCCACACGACGGCCGCCATCCGGAACACGATGAACACCGTAAGCCCAGTCCAGATACCCGCGAGACCCCAGTCCCACACGAGCGAACACCACACGAGGGGCAGGAATCCGAACAGTGCGGACGCGAGCGTGGCGGTGCGGAGGAAGGCGGCGTCGCCGGCGCCGAGCAGCACGCCGTCGAGCGCGAACACGACACCGGCGACGGGTAGGAGCGCGACGAAGAACCACCAGGCGACGTCGATCTGCTCGAGCACCCCGGGATCGCTGGTGAACAGCGCCGGAATCGCGTCGCCGCCCCCGAGGAACACCAGCGCCAGGCCGGTGGCGAACACCGTGGACCACGCGGTGATCCGCCACGCCAGGCGCTTCGCATCGGAGCGGGCTCCTCCCCCCAGGGCCGCGCCCACCAGCGCCTGGGCGGCGACGGCGAGCGAGTCGAGGGTGAGCGAGACGAAGTTCCACAACTGCAGCACCACCTGGTGTGCTGCGACGGCGGCCGCCCCGAACCGGGCGGCGACCGCGGCCGCGGACAGGAAGCACGCCTGGAAGGCCAGGCTGCGGGCGATCAGGTCGCGGCCGAGCCGCACCTGCGCGGCGATCACCGTCCGTTGTGGTCGTAGCGGCACACCGGACCGGAGCAGTGCCCCGACGAACAGCGCTGCGGACACACTCTGGCCGGCGACGTTGGCGAGGGCGGAGCCGACGAGTTCCCAGCGGGGGGCTCCGGCCAGGCCGTGCACGAGCAGCGGGCACAGCACCGCCGAGAGCGCGAGCCCGGCGAGCACGTACCGCAGGGGGCGGGCGGTGTCCTGCACACCGCGCATCCAGCCGTTGCCGGCGAGGCCGACGAGGATCAGCGGTGCGCCGAACAGGGCGACGCGCAGCCACGACACCGCGGCCTCGGCGATCTGCTCGTCGCCGGCGATCAGCGCGGCCACCGGTTCGGCCAGGAGCTGGCCGACGATCAGGATCGCCGTCCCGACGGCGAGTGCGAGCCAGGTGGCCTGCACCCCCTCGGCGACGGCGGCGTCCCGCCGTCCGGCGCCGTGGAATCTGGCGGCCCGGGCGGTGGTGCCGTAGGACAGGAAGGTCAACTGGGTGCTGACCTGGGCGAGGACGAGGCCGCCGATGGCCAGTCCGGCCAAGGCCAGGGCGCCGAGCCGGCCGACGACGGCGATGTCGAACAGAAGGTACAGGGGTTCGGCGGCGAGTACTCCGAGTGCCGGCACCGCGAGCCCGAAGATGCGTCCTGCGGTGGCCTCGGGGACGAGGTGGGACGCGGCGTCCGGTTCCGGGCCGGCGGTGTCCTGCGGCGCCGGCATCGTCAGTCCAGTGCCGCGCGCAGTGCCGCGACGACCAGGTCGCGGTCGCCGTACGCGGTGTAGCCGGATGCGAACCGGTGCCCGCCTCCCCCGAGCGCGGCGGCGGTCGCGGAAACGTCGATGTGCCGCTTCGATCGCAGCGACACCGTCCACACGTCCGGCCCGCACTCCTTGAATACGGCGGCGACCTCCGCCTCTGCCGTCGTTCGAACGATGTCGATGACGCTCTCGATCTCCTCGGCTCCCAGATGCGCGGAGTCCGCGCGGCGCACTGTCGCGTGGACGAGTCCGCGACCGCCGGCGGCATCGGGGACGAGCGTCGCCGAGGCGAGCACCATCGACAGCATGGGCAGCCACCCGAACGGGTGGGTGTCGAGAAGCCGGCGGGTGATCGCGGCGCCGTCGATCCCGGTCGCCAGCAGCCGTTCCGCGAGGCGGTGCGAGCCCGCACGCCCCCAGCGGAACGATCCGGTGTCGGTGACCAGCCCCGCGTACAGACAGTGGGCGAGGTCCGCGTCGATCTGCACGCCCCACTCGTCGAACAGATCGGCGAGCACGGCGGTGGTGGATTCGGCGGCCTCGTCGATCAGATTGTGGGTGCCGAACCGCGTGTTGGAGCGGTGGTGGTCGATCACCAGGATGCGCTTCGCTCCGGCCAGGCGGCCCGCGAGTTGCCCGAGTCGGCCGACCGTGCCGCAGTCCACGGTGACGAGGAGATCCACCTCGTGACGGACCTGCCCGGCGGGCACCCGTAGGTGACCGCCGGGCAGGTCGCGCATCGAGGCCGGAACGGCAGCCGGAGACGCGAATGCCACCTGCACCGGAGTGCCACGCCGCTCGAGCACCGTGCCGAGGGCCAGGCCGGAGGCGAAGGTGTCGGCGTCGGGCTGGACATGGCAGAGGATCGTCACCGACGTCGCGTCCTCGAGGAGCGCGACGGCGTCGCGGAGATCGACCGCCGGGGCGGCCTGCGTCGATTCGGCCATCGGTGCGCTACAGATCGTCACCGTCGTCGGGACGCGACAGATCGTCACCGTCGTCGGGACGCGACAGATCGTCACCGTCGTCGGGACGCGACAGATCGTCACCGTCGGGACGGGTCCGGGGCTCCTTGTATGGGTCGGGCTCGCCGGCGGGTGCGGCTCCCTCCCGGGCCTTGGCCAGCTCCTCGTCGGCAGCCCGTGCGCGCTCGAGAAGTTCCTCCATGTGCCGGGCGGTGTCCGGCACGGTGTCGGTGACGAAGGTCAGCGTGGGGGTGAATCGCACTCCGGTTCCCGCTCCGACCTTCGAGCGCAGCACACCCTTGGCCTTCTCCAGGCCGGCGGCAGCCGCGGCCAGGTCGGGTTCGGCGTCCAGATTCTCGCCGCGGACCGTGTAGTAGACGGTGGCGTCGTGCAGATCGGCGGTGACCTTCGCGTCGGTCACCGTGACGAACGCCAGCCTCGGATCCTTGATCTCGTGATCGATGGCCGTGGCGACGATCGTGGCGATGCGCTTGGCCAGTCGGCGTGCCCGTGCTGGATCGGCCATGTCAGTCGGTTCCTCTCCCCGGCCGCCGACGGCGACCACATGTTGTTCGACCGGTCCGGTCAGTCCTCCGGACCGAAAATTCTTCGCCGCACGGAGAGCAGCTGCAACTCCGGGCGTTCGGCGACGAGCCGCTCGCACGTGTCGAGCACCTCGTTGAGGTACGGCACCGCGGACGCGGCCACCGCCACCCCGATCTCGGCGCGGCGGTAGAGGTCCTGGTCACCGGTCTCGGCGGCACTGACCGTCATCCGCCGCAGCTCGGCGAGCACAGGACGGATCACGGACCGCTTCTGCTTGAGCGAGCGCACGTCGCCGAGCAGAACGTCCAGTTCCAGAGCCCCGAGATACATCCGTCCTCCGATGTCGTGCGGTGCCGATCTCCGGCACGCCGACGGCGGCGGGCGATCATCTCGCCCACCGCCGCCGACGAGACCGTCGGGTGTATCCGGCCGCGTCAGTCGCGCGGCTTCTCGCGCAGCTCGTACGCCTCGATCACGTCACCGATCTTGATGTCGGAGTAGGTGACCGTCAGACCGCACTCGAAGCCTTCCCGCACCTCGGTCACATCGTCCTTCTCGCGCCGCAGCGAGGAGATGGTGACCGTCTCGGCGACGACGTTGTTGTCGCGGAGCAGACGGGCCTTCGCGTTGCGCTTGACGATGCCGGACTGGACCATGCAGCCCGCGATGTTGCCGACCTTGGACGACTTGAAGATCGCCCGGATCTCGGCGCGGCCGAGCTCGACCTCCTCGTAGATGGGCTTGAGCATGCCCTTGAGCGCCTTCTCCACCTCGTCGATCGCCTGGTAGATGATCGAGTAGTAGCGGATGTCGACACCCTCGCGGTTGGCGAGCTCGGTGGCCTTGCCCTCCGCGCGGACGTTGAAGCCGATGATCACAGCGTTGGACGCGGCAGCCAGGTTGACGTTGGTCTCGGTCACACCACCGACACCGCGGTCGATGACTCGCAGCCGCACCTCGTCCCCGACCTCGATACCCATGAGGGCCTCCTCGAGGGCTTCGACCGTACCGGCGTTGTCGCCCTTGAGGATGAGGTTGAGCTCGTTGTGCTCCTTGAGCGCGGCATCGAGGTCCTCGAGGCTGATCCGCTTGCGGCTCTTGGCGGCCAGCGCGTTGCGCTTGCGCGCATTGCGGCGGTCCGCGATCTGCCGTGCGATGCGGTCCTCCTCGACGACGACGAGGTTGTCACCGGCGCCGGGCACCGACGTGAAGCCGATGACCTGGACCGGCCGCGAGGGCGACGCCTCGAGGACGTCGTCGCCGTGCTCGTCCACCATGCGGCGGACCCGGCCGTACGCGTCACCCGCGACGATCGAGTCGCCGACCCGCAGCGTGCCGCGCTGGACCAGGACGGTGGCCACGGGGCCGCGGCCACGGTCGAGGTGCGCCTCGATCGCGACGCCCTGCGCCTCCATGTCCGGGTTGGCCCGCAGATCGAGGGACGCGTCCGCGGTGAGCAGCACGGCCTCGAGCAGCTGGTCGATGTTCAGGCCCTGCTTCGCCGAGATGTCGACGAACATGGTGTCGCCGCCGTACTCCTCGGTGACCAGGCCGTATTCGGTGAGCTGCTGGCGGATCTTCTGAGGGTTCGCACCCTCCTTGTCGATCTTGTTCACCGCGACCACGATCGGCACGTCCGCAGCCTGAGCGTGGTTGATCGCCTCCACCGTCTGCGGCATGACGCCGTCGTCGGCCGCGACCACGAGGATCGCGATGTCGGTCGACTTCGCGCCACGGGCACGCATGGCGGTGAACGCCTCGTGACCCGGGGTGTCGATGAAGGTGATCAGCCGGTCTTCGCCGTTGAGGTGGGTCATCACCTGGTAGGCACCGATGTGCTGGGTGATGCCGCCGGCCTCGCCCTCGCGGACGTTGGCCTTGCGGATCGTGTCGAGCAGGCGGGTCTTGCCGTGGTCGACGTGACCCATGACGGTCACCACCGGCGGGCGCTGCACGAGGTCTTCCTCGGTGCCCTCGTCCTCGCCGTAGGTGATGTCGAACGACTCGAGCAGCTCGCGGTCCTCGTCCTCGGGGCTGACGACCTGAACGTTGTAGTTCATCTCGGAGCCGAGCAGCTCGAGAGTCTCGTCGTTCACCGACTGAGTGGCCGTGACCATCTCACCGAGGTTGAACAGCGCCTGCACGAGGGCCGACGGGTTCGCGTCGATCTTCTCCGCGAAGTCGGACAGCGACGCCCCGCGAGCGAGACGGATGGTCTCGCCGTTGCCGCGCGGCAGCCGCACACCGCCGACCGACGGTGCCTGCATCGAATCGTATTCCTGCCGCTTCTGCCGCTTCGACTTGCGGCCACGGCGCGGAGCGCCACCGGGACGGCCGAAGGCACCCGCGGTGCCACCGCGGCCACCGCGACCGGCACCACCGCCGCCACCACCGGGGCGACCGCGGAATCCACCGGGAGCGCCGGCACCGGTGCCGGCACCCGGAGCGCCGCCACCACCACCGCGGTAACCGCCGCCACCGCCGGCCGGACGCCCGCCGGGGGCACCGGGCCGACCGGGACGACCGGTCGGGGCGGGACGTGCAGCACGCTGCGGCATCGCGCCCGGGTTCGGACGCGGGGGCATCGATCCCGGGGACGGCCGGGGGCCACCCTGACCGGGGGCCGGACGGGGACCGCCGGGACCGGCCGCGGGGCGACCCTGACCGGGGGCCGGACGGGGACCGCCGGGACCGGCCGCGGGGCGACCCTGACCGGGGGCCGGACGGGCACCACCGGGACCGCCAGCGGGGCGACCCTGACCGGGAACCGGACGCGGGGCGCCCGGACGCGGCGCAGGACGCTCCGCGGGGGCGGACGAGTACGGGTTGTTGCCGACGCGCGGCGGCTTGGGACCGGGACGGGGACCGCCCGGCTTGGGACCGGGGCTCGGCGTCTGCGGGGCCGGCGCCTGCGGGGCCGGTGCCTGCGGCGCGGCCTGCGCGGCCGGGGCCTCCGGGGTGGCCGGCTTCGGGGCGGCCGGGCGCGGAGCGCCGGGCTTGGGGCCGGACGCGGCGGGACGCGCCGCCGGAGCCGGGCTGGGCGCCGGGGCGGCGGCTTCCGGCTGCGGGGCCGGGGCGGGTGCCGGTGCGGCCTGCGCGGGCGCAGCCGGACGGGGACCGGGGCGCGGCGCCCCGGGCTTGGGGGCCGCCGACGGGGCTGCGCCGTCGCCGTTCGCCTTCGCGAAGGACTCGCGCAGTCGGCGCGCCACCGGCGGCTCGACTGTCGAGGACGCCGACTTCACGAATTCGCCCTGTTCCTTCAAACGGGCGAGAAGTTCCTTACTGGTGACACCGAGTTCCTTGGCCAACTCGTGTACACGGGCCTTGCCTGCCACTGCTCTCCTCACTGATGAGGTCGAGCGGCTGGTGCCCGCACGACCTCGGGTTATCTCCGATGGACGTTCATCGCTGGTGCTTCACGGTGTGCTCATGAGTGTTCGTACCTGTTCTTCTCAGAGTTGGTGTCCCCGGTCCGGCGCGTATCGCTACGCCGAGTTCCCCTCGTTCCGGACCCCGACCAGCTGAACAAGCGCGGACGGGTCGATTGTTCCCGACACCCGCAGCGCTCTGCCGAATGCTCGACGCCGCTCCGCCTGACCGAGGCATTCCGGATCGGGGTGCAGCCACGCGCCCCGACCGGGCATCCTCCGCCCCGGATCCGGCACCAGCACGAAACCTGTCGACTCCGTCGCCCGCGCCACGACCCTCAGCAGATCGGCAGCCAGCACCCGCTGCCGACACCCGACGCAGGTGCGCACCGGAGCGATGCGCTCTCGGCCGGCCGAGGGCAGCTCATGCTGAGCCATCGACCACTCTACCGCTGATCGGGCCGGAACCGTGCATTCCACCCCTACCTGCCTGTCGCGGGCGACCCCGCCGACTCCGAACCACCGGCCGCGGCGTCGCTGCGGATGTCGATCCGCCACCCGGTCAGCCGCGCAGCCAGGCGGGCATTCTGCCCCTCCTTGCCGATCGCGAGGGAGAGCTGATAGTCGGGGACGACGACCCGGGCCGCACGCGCGTCGGGATCGACGACTGTGACGGATACCACCTTCGAGGGGGACAGTGCGTTGCCGACGAACCTCGCCGGGTCCTCGTCGAAGTCGATGATGTCGATCTTCTCGTCCCCGAGTTCACGCATGACGTTGCGCACCCGTTGCCCCATCGGGCCGATGCACGCGCCCTTGGCGTTGAGCCCCGGCACTCGCGAATGGACCGCGATCTTGGAACGGTGGCCGGCTTCCCGCGCGACGGCGACGATCTCCACCGACCCGTCCGCGATCTCCGGCACCTCGAGGGCGAACAGCTTGCGCACCAGATTGGGGTGCGTCCGGGACAGCGTGATCTGAGGACCGCGCTGCCCACGGGAGACCCCGACGACATAGCAGCGGATCCGGTCACCGTGCTCGTACGTCTCGCCGGGCACCTGCTCGGCCGGCGGGATCAGCCCCTCGGCGCCGGTGGTCTCGCCACCGATCTTCACCACGACCATGCCGCGGGCGTTGGCGCGGGTGTCGCGCTGGACGACGCCGGCGACGACCTCACCCTCGTGCGTCGCGAACTCCCCGAACCGCTGTTCGTGCTCGGCATCGCGAATGCGCTGCATGATCACCTGGCGCGCGGTGGTCGCCGCGATGCGGCCGAAGCCCTCGGGGGTGTCGTCCCACTCGGAGACGAGGTTGCCGTCCGCGTCGAACTCCTGCGCCATCACCCGCACAGCGCCGGTCCTGCGGTCCACGTCGACACTCGCGTGCGGCTGGTGCCCGTCGGTGTGCCGGTAGGCGGTGAGCAGGGCCGTCTGGATCGTCTCGATCAGCGCATCGAACGGGATGTTCTTGTCGGCCTCGAGGACCTTCAGGGCTGCGATGTCGATATTCACTTGTCCACCTTCACTTCGTCCGTGCCGTTGTAGTCGGTGCCGTTCTCGTCGTCCGGATCCTCGCCGTCGCTCTCGGCGATCTCGCCCGCACGCACCCGGCCGTCCGGCACCCCGCCCGCGAGTTCGAGTTCGCGCGGATTCGGCGCGTTGAACTCGACCTCGACAACGGCGCGGCGCACATCCGCGAGCGGAAGCACCCGCACGGACGGCCCGTTGCGGCCGGGGACGACGACCCGGACCTCGTCGCCGACGAGCTCACCGATGCGGCCGACGATCGTCTCGTCGTCCAGGTCGATCCGCGCCTTGCGGGCCTGGGACCGGCGCCAGTGCCGTTCGAGGGTGAGCGGGCGGCCGATGCCGGGGCTGGTCACCTCGAGCACGTAGGGCGACTCGCCGAAGTCGGCGACGGAATCGAAAACCTCCGAGACGAGAGTGCTCAGACGGGCGGCCTCGTCGAGGCTCAGTCCGGTGTCGCTGTCGACGAACAACCGCACCGTGCTGTGCTTGCCCGCAGACGTGACCACGACGTCCTCGAGGTCGTATCCCTCGCGCTCGATCGGTCCGGAGACGAGTTCGGCAATTCTCTCCGGGGGCGGCACCGGCATCGCGACAAGCTCCTCGTTCAGTTGTGATCGCAGCGGACGACATGCCGGCGCACGAGCGGACCGGCAGGTATCCCAGGATATCGCGCATTCGGTGCCCCCGTGACCAACCCCCGCGGCCGACCACCGTCGGATCCACGCGGACCGGGCTGGCACGATGGTGCGGTGCCGACGCTCGCATCCTCACCGCCCGTATCCCGCCGCACCGTGTTGCGGTGGTCCGGCGCCGCGCTCGGCGGTCTCGGCGCGCTCGCCGTCGCCGGGTGCGCTGCCGGCGAGGACGACGGCAGCGGAGAGGTCGATCCGCTGATCGCGCAGGCCGAGCGGGCGCGCGTCGACGCCGCGACCGCCGCCCTGCTCGTCGCGCTGCTTCCGGACCGTGCGCAGGCGCTGCAGGCCGTCGCCGCCGAACGCACGACCCACGCCCAGACCCTGGACGCCGAAGTGGCCCGGCTCGCCGGGACCGACCCGACGGTGTCGGACGTCACGACGACGACCGTCGCTCCGGCCGCGGATCCACCGACCCTCGATCTGATGCGCGACCGGCTGGGCACCTCGCGGCGCGCCGCCGCCGATCTCGCCCGCGCCCTGCAGGGGTACCGGGCGGGCCTGCTCGCCTCGATCAGCGCCGCGTGCGCCGTGCACACGGGGGTGCTGCTGCCGTGAGTTCGCAGTCGCTGGGTGTCGAGCAGCAGGCCCTCGTGGACGCGTTGAACGCCGAGTACGCCGCGGTGTTCGGGTACGGAATCGTCGCCGCCTTCTCCAACCCCGCCCGGGCGGCCGAGGTCTCGGCCGACACCGCGGCCCACCGCGCCCGGCGCGACGCCACCACGGATGCGCTGCGGGCCGCGGGCGTGACCCCGCCCCCCGCTGCCGCCGGGTACACCACGCCCTTCCCGGTGACCGATCCGGTCTCGGCGGCACAGCTGGCGGTACAGATCGAGGCCGATGTCGCCGTGGCGTGGCGTTCCGTCGTCGAGCGGGCCCGCAGCGAGCACACCCGTGGAGCGGCGATCGAGGCGCTCACCGAGTCGGCGATGCGGGCGGCACGGTGGCGCGTCAACCTGGGGATCGCCCCGCCGTCCGTCGCGCTGCCCGGGCAACCCTGAGCCGTCCGGCGCGGCGGGTCAGCCGGTCATCACGGCGATCGCCACGCCGTCCCAGCCCTTGACCCCGACGGTCTGCAGCGCGGTCGCGTCGAGGCGGGGATCCGCCCCCATGAGTTCGAGCACCTCCCGGGCGCCGCGCACACGCTCGTCGTCGAGGTCGGCATTGGTCACCGATCCGCCGCGGATCACGTTGTCGACGACGATCACGGTTCCGGGTCGGCCGAGCCGCAGCGCCCACCGCACGTAGTGCGGGTTGTTCTCCTTGTCGGCGTCGACGAAGACCAGGTCGAACGGGGCCTCGACCTCGAGGGACGGCAGGAGGTCGAGGGCGGCGCCCACGCGGACCTCGACGCGCTCCCCCACCCCGGCGCGGTCGAGGTTGGCGCGGGCGACCTCGGCGTGCCGCGGTTCGTACTCGAGGGTGACCACGCGCCCGTCGTCGCCGACGGCCCGCGCCAGCCAGATGGTCGAGTACCCGCCGAGCGTGCCGATCTCGAGGATGCGCCGGGCACCGCGGATCCGGGCCAGCAGGTGCAGCAGCTTGCCCTGCACCGGTGCCACGTCGATCGGCGGCAACCCGGCCGCGGCGTTGGCCTCGAGCGCCGCGGTCAGGGCGGGGTCGTCGCCGACGAGGAGCTCGGCGAGGTAGCTGTCGGTGGCGGCCCAGTCGTCGGCCGTGTCGCTGTCGGTCATGACACCGATTGTGGGGTCCGACGCGCCTCAGCGGCCGAGGATCTCCTGCAGCGCCTCGTCGGCCGGAACCTCCCGGGACTCGCCGCCGAACCGGTCGCGCAGCTCGACCTTGCCGTCCGCCCATCCCCGTCCGACGACGACCACCAGCGGCACGCCGAGCAGCTCGGAGTCCTTGAACTTCACCCCGGGCGAGGCCTTGCGATCGTCGAGCAGGACCTCGACTCCGGCCTTGTCGAGTTCGGCCGCCAGGTTCTCGGCGCCCGCCCGGGCCGCCTCGTCCTTGTTGGCGATCACCAGGTGCACGCCGAACGGAGCGACCTCGGCCGGCCAGCGCAGACCCTTGTCGTCGTGCTGCTGCTCGGCGATCACCGCGACGAGCCGCGAGACGCCGACACCGTAGGAACCCATGGTCGGCCGCACCGGCTTGCCGTTCTCGCCGAGCACGTCGACGGCGAAGGCATCGGTGTACTTGCGGCCGAGCTGGAACACGTGGCCGATCTCGATGCCGCGCGCCGACACCAGGGGCCCGGCACCGTCGGGCGACGGATCACCGTCGCGCACCTCGGCGGCCTCGATCGTGCCGTCCGGGACGAAGTCCCGGCCCGCGACGAGTCCGACGACGTGCCTGCCGGGTTCGTCGGCGCCGGTGATCCACGACGTGCCGTCCACGACCCGCGGATCGACGAGGTAACGGACCCCGTTGTCCAGCAGCGCCTTCGGACCGATGTACCCCTTGACGAGGAACGGGTGGGCCGCGAAGTCGGCGTCCGTGAGCAGCTCGTACTCGGCCGGCTCGAGCGATGCCC
The DNA here is from genome assembly GCF_021441945.1 of Rhodococcus sp. DMF-1. Taxonomy (NCBI): domain Bacteria; kingdom Bacillati; phylum Actinomycetota; class Actinomycetes; order Mycobacteriales; family Nocardiaceae; genus Rhodococcus; species Rhodococcus sp. DMF-1. The sequence goes on along the minus strand of NZ_CP090442.1, from coordinate 1,220,863 downwards.
CGAGCCGCTTGTCGTCCACCTCTCGGTCGCCGGGGATGCCGATACCGAGCAGTTCCCACTCCCCGCCGGGTCGCCGCGTCTTGACGAGGATGTTCTTCAGGGTGTCGGCGGCGGTCACCGGGCGGTCGAGCGCCCCGGCTGCCCACTCGACGAGAGTCTCGATGGTCGGGGTGTCGGGGGTGTCGTGCACCACCGGCTCGGGCAGCCCGTCGAACGCGACCGGCTCGGGAGCCAGAGTGCGCACCGCTTCGACGTTCGCGGCGTAGCCCGACTCGAGGCAGCGCACGTACGTGTCCTCACCCACCTCGCTCTCGGCGAGGAACTCCTCCGACGCGCTCCCGCCCATCGCGCCCGAGGTCGCGGAGACGATGACGTACTTCACCCCGAGACGCGCGAAGATCCGCTCGTAGGCGTCGCGGTGGGCCCGGTAGGACTCGGCCAGGCCCTCGTCGGTGAGATCGAAGCTGTAGGAGTCCTTCATCACGAACTCGCGGCCGCGGAGGATCCCGGCACGCGGCCGCTCCTCGTCCCGGTACTTGGTCTGGATCTGGTACAGCGTGACCGGAAAGTCCTTGTAGGAGTTGTATTCGCCCTTGACGGTGAGCGCGAACATCTCCTCGTGGGTGGGCCCGAGCAGGTAGTCGGCGCCCTTGCGGTCGTGCAGCCGGAACAGCCCGTCGCCATACTCGGTCCACCGGTTCGTGGTTTCGTAGGGGTCGCGCGGCAGCAGTGCCGGCAGCGAGATCTCCTGCGCGCCGATCGCGTTCATCTCCTCGCGCACGACACGCTCGACCTGCCGCAGCACCCGCAGACCCAGTGGCAGCCACGAGTACACCCCCGGCGCTATGCGGCGGACGTAGCCGGCGCGCACGAGCAGCTTGTGGCTGGCGACCTCGGCGTCGGCCGGATCGTCGCGGAGGGTGCGGAGAAACAGGTGCGACATGCGGGTGATCACGGGAGAGCAGCCTACCTGCCGCCCCCGGACCGGCCTCGGTACGGTTACCGCTTGTGCTGGTGCTTCTGCCTCCTTCCGAAACCAAGTCCGACGGCGGCGACGGTGCGCCCCTCGACCTGGGCGAACTGTCGATGCCGCAGCTGACCGTGACTCGCGAGGCGCTGGTGCAGGCACTCGTCGACCTGGCCGCGGACCACGAGGCGTCGACCGTGGCGCTCGGCCTGGGTCCCACGCAGGCGGACGAGATCGAACGCAACGCCAAGCTGTGGGTCTCGCCCACGCGACCGGCGCTCGCGCGATACACCGGAGTGCTGTTCGACGCCCTCGACGCCGCCGGGTTCACCAGGGCGCAGCGGGCGAAGGCCTACCGGCGGCTCGCGATCGGGTCGGCGCTGTTCGGCGCGGTCCGTGCGGGCGATCCCGTCCCTGCATATCGCCTGTCGGGCGGATCGAAGCTGCCCGGGTTCGGCACCCTCGCGTCGTTGTGGCGCCCGGAACTGAGCGACGCACTGTCCGCGGAGGCCGCCGGGGAGCTCGTCGTGGACCTGCGCTCGGGGGTGTACCAGCAACTCGGACCTGTCCCCGGTGCGGTCACGGCAACCGTGCTCACCGAGCAGCCGGACGGCAGCCGCAAGGTGGTCAGCCACTTCAACAAGCACCACAAGGGCCTGCTGGCACGTGCGCTCGTGCTGACCCGCGCGGAGCCGGCGGACGTCGACGGTGTCGCGCGGGTCGCGGCCCGCGCGGGTCTGCGGGTGGAGACGGCGTCAGCCACCGAACTCGTGATTCTGACCTGATTGCGGTGTGCGCCCGGTGTCCTGCACCGCGGTGAGGAACCGGTGCGCCGGGTGCCAGAAGCTCCCGAGCACGGCCGCCACCCGGGGATCACCGGACCCGGCGGCCGAGCGCTGCAGTTCGGCGAGCCGGCGGGCGCACCGGTCGCGGGCCTCGTCGAATCGCGCGGGGTCGTCGTGGGCGTCCCCGATCCGGTCCACGAGCCCGGCAAGGGCCGTCAGGAGGGTGGGCACGGAACACCGCGCCGCGTCGTCCGCCTCGGCGAGAACACCGTCCGACGCCGCCTCGGCGACACGTGCGAGTTCGCGCAGCGCCGGCACGGCGTACCACAGCCGGTCCAGGACGCCCTGGGAGGCCGTGGCCTGGTCCCGGACCCGGTCTGCGATCGGACGCGGATTGAGCCGCGCGCTCTCGCGTGCCCACTGCGAGGATTCCGCCGCGCGCTCCATCATCCGGTCGATCTCCTCCGCCCGGCGCGCCCAGCCCCCGGTGCCCGGCCCCGCGTCGTCGCCCGTCCCGGCGGCCATGTCGCACAGCAGGGATCGGATCTCCCGGGTGAGTACCTGGAGCTCGTCTCCGACCGGGTAGACGGGCGGGAAGAGCGCCGCGGTCACCACGAGTCCGCAGACCGCGCCGATGGCGGTCACGATCAACCGGTCTCCCAGCATCACCGGATCGCCCGCGACGCCCGTCGCGATGACGAACAGGGCGGTGATCGCCACCCAGATCCCGTTGGTGCCGAACACCCGCCACCGGCCGACGAACCAGCCGACGAGCACGGCTGCGCCGATCGACAGCGTCGGTCCGGGCACGAGCGCGATCGCCGCCGCGGCGAGCAGTACCCCGGACAGGACGATCGCCATCTGCACGAACGCCTGCCGGACCGACCGGAACACCGTCGTCTCGACGAGGAACACCGCGACGTACGGCGCGAGATAGGCCTGCGGCAGCGCGAGCCACTCGGCGGCGACGAGCCAGGCCATCATCGCAGCGACGGACGCCTTGGCAGCCTGGGTGGCGATGTGGCGCTCGTGGCCTCGTTCGCGGACGGCACGTACCGTCCACGACGCCGAGTATCGAACCCGGTCGGTGAAGGCGGACAGCATGTGCTCCGGCTACCCGGGACGCACGGCGGTCACACCCCGCTGCGGGCGGCCACCGCGGCGGAGGTCTGTGTGCTGTTGCACCTCCGGCGGCGGAGGTCTATGTACCCTGCGCCGCCTTCTCCGCTTCCTGGGCCTGCGCGACCTGCTCCGGGGTGAAGCGGATGAACAACGCCGCAGCCCCCGCGATCACGGCGCACACCGCGCAGCCGACGAGAGCGAACAGATAGCCCTCCCCCAGCGCGTAGAGCTGGGCGGGGTCCATGTCGGCGACGGCGCCGGACGTACCCCCCAGGGCCAGGGTCCGGGAGGTGGCCATCGCGCCGATCACGGCGAGACCGATCGGGCCGCCGAGCGTCTGCGCCACCTGGGCGATCGCAGCGAGCGGGCCGATCTCGTGCGAGCCGACGCCGGCGATCGCACACAGCGGCAGCGGGACCACGGCCAGGCCCACGCCGAATCCGACGACGAGCACCAGGACGAACAGCGTCGGCACGTACGCGACGGTGTGCGACATGGTCGACCCGTACAGCAGGCTGACCGCCATGATCAGGGCTCCGGTGACGACGAGCCACCGGGGCCGCACCCGGACCGCGAGCTTCGACGCGACCGCAGCGGCGGCGCCCAGCCCGAAGGCGAACGGCACGAACGCCAGACCGGCCTGCAGCGGCGAGTACCCGAGGATGTCCTGCACGAACAGGGCGACGAACGCGGCGAGGCTGAACATGACGGCACCGGCGAAGAAGATCGACACGAACGTCGCGACCCGGTCGGGATTGCGGAACAGCACGAACGGCAGCAAGGGGTTCTCGGCGCGGCGCTCCACGACGAGGAACACCGCGAGCAGCGCGGCACCGGCGAGCAGCGCGCCGACCACCGCCGGGCTGCTCCACCCCATCTCGGGGCCCTCGGTGAGCCCGAAGACGAGACCGGTGCAGCCGAGCGTGGCGAGCACCGCGCCCGGCACGTCCAGCGGCAGCCGCTCGGCGGCGGTCTCGCGGAGTGCGATCACGGCCAGGGTCACGATCAGGATCCCGATCGGCACGTTGATCAGGAAGATCCAGCGCCAGGACACCTCGGTCAGAGCACCGCCGATGATCAGCCCGGCGATCGAGCCGACACCGGTCATGGCCGCGAAGATGGCGATCGCCTGGTTGCGGGCCGGTCCGGGTGCGAAGGTGGTGGCGACCAGCGCCAGGGCCGTGGGCGAGGCCACAGCGGCGCCGACGCCCTGCAGCGCGCGGGCCGCGACGAGGGTGCCCTCGTTGACGGCGAGTCCGCACAGCAGCGAGGCGAGCGTGAACAACCCGACGCCGGCGATGAACATGCGTTTGCGACCGAAGGCGTCGCCGAGGCGTCCGCCGAGCAGCATGAGACCGCCGTAGCTCAGCGCGTACGACGTGAGCACCCAGTTGCGGCCCGCGTCGCTCAGGCCGAGGTCCTCCTGCAACGGGGCCAGCGCGAGATTGGCGACCGTGCCGTCGAGCACGACCATCAACTGGAGGCCGCTGAGGACGACGATCGCCAGACCCAGCGCACGCGTGGTGACGGGGTAGCTCACGGGCGAGGAGGTTTCGGCCATGTGGATCAACGTTACCGAGCGTCCGAGGCGACCTCGGCCACCGGCCCGACGTCGAACGCGGCCACCGGGCCGATGACGACGATGGCCGGCGGGCGGATCTGCTCCTCCCGGACCCGCGCGGCGACGGTCGCCAGATCGGCACGCAGCACCCGCTGGGTGCGCAGCGTGCCCTCCTGGATCACGGTGACCGGCGTCTGCGCGGGCCGGCCCCCCTCGAGCAGGGCGGCGGCGAACTGCTCGATCCGCTCGACCGCCATCAGCAGCACCAGCGTGCCGCGCAGGCGCGCGAGCGCACCCCAGTCGGTGAGCGAATCCGGGTGGTCCGGGGCCACGTGCCCGCTGACCACGACGAACTCGTGGGTGACCCCGCGATGGGTGACCGGGATCCCCGCCGCGGAGGGCACCGAGATGGCGCTGGTGATGCCCGGAACGACCGTCACGGGCACCCCGGCGGCAACGCATGCCTCGAGTTCCTCGTAGCCGCGGCCGAACACGTACGGGTCGCCGCCCTTGAGCCGGACGACGAACTTCCCGGCCTTCGCGCCGTCGATGAGGGCCTGGTTGATGGCCTCCTGCGCCATCGCCCGGCCGTAGGGGATCTTGGCGGCGTCGATCACCTCGACGTGGGGGCCGAGCTCGGCGAGCAGTTCCGGTGGGGCCAGCCGGTCGGCGACGACGACGTCGGCCCGGGCCAGCAGGCGCCGCCCGCGGACGGTGATCAGGTCGGGATCGCCCGGGCCACCCCCGACCAGCGCGACCCCGGGACGGGCGGGTTCGGCGTCTGCGACGACGGCGCCGGACTGCAGGGCCTCGCGGATCGCGGTGCGCACGGCCGCGGAGCGGCGGTGGTCGCCGCCGGCCAGCACACCGACGGTCATCCCGTCGTAGTGGGCGGTGGCCGGGGTGACCGCGGTGCCGCGACGGGCGTTGTCGGCCCGGACGCAGAAGATGCGGTCGCGTTCGGCCTCCGCGACGATCGCGGCATTCGTGTCCGGTTCGTCCGTGCAGGCGATGGCATACCAGGCGCCGTCCAGATCCCCGGCGCGGTAGTCGCGCAGTTCCAGGGTGATCTGCCCGGCGGTCGCCATGCCCTCGACGGCGGGCGTCGCGGCACGGGTGATCACGTGCACGTGGGCACCGGCGGCGACGAGCAGGCCGAGCCGCCGCTGTGCGACGGTACCGCCGCCGACCACCACCACGCGCCGGCCCCGCAGATTGAGTCCGACCAGGTAGTTGGTCTCGTCGTCGGCAGCACTGGACACCGGCACTTCCCATCTTTCGGCACTGTCTGCAACGCGCATCACGCTGCGTGGAACGCACAAACACTACGGGCACGGTGGTTTGCGGCGCCATCCGCCGTACGAACTTCGTGAGCGACGCCGCAGTCGCGACCCGCACGGCTGCCGGAGGGATCAGCCGGGGAGGAGAGACTCGCGGACCTGCCGGCGCAGTACCTTCCCGATCTGGGAGCGCGGCAGGTCCTCCACCACCACCACACGTCGCGGAACCTTGTAGGCGGCCAGGCGCGACCGGCAGTGCTCCCGCGCCGCCTCGGGGTCGATGTCCTCACCCGAAACCAGCACCGCCGCCACCACGTCCTCGCCGCCGTCGGAAGCCGGCAGTCCCACCACGGCGGCATCGACGATCCCCGGGAACGACCGCAACGCCGCCTCGACCTCGGACGGCATGACATTGAATCCACCGGTGATGACCAGTTCCTTGATCCGATCCACCACCGTGACGAATCCGTCCCGGTCGACCAGGACGATGTCCCCGGTCCGGAACCAGCCCCCGTCGAGCAGTGCTTCCGCCGTCTGTTCGGGCTTGTTCCAGTATCCGGAGAACACCTGCGGACCCCGGAGCAGCAATTCTCCCCGCTCCCCGGGTTCGACGTCGCGCGCCGGGTCGGCAGGATCGACCACCCGGATCTCGGTGCTCGGGAAGGGCACCCCGACGGCGCCGGGCCGGCGGGTGAGTCCGATGGGATTGCCGATCGCCACCGGCGACGTCTCGGTGAGCCCGTACCCCTCGACCAGTACCCCGCCGGTGACCTCCTCCCACAGTTCCAGGGTCTCCGTCGGCAAGGGCATCGCCCCGGAGATCGACCATCGCGCCGACGTCAGGTCCACCGATCGCTCCCGGGCCGCGCGGGCGAGCCGCTCGTAGATCGGCGGCACCGCCGGCATGAACGTGGGCGGGTGCTTCGCGGCGGCGGTGAGCACCAGATCCACGTCGAACTTGGGGAACAGGACCAGCCGGGCGCCGATACTCATCGCGAAGGTCACGCACAGCGTGAGCCCGTATGCGTGGAACATCGGCAACACCGCGTACACGACCTCTTCGCCGTCCACCAGGCCCGGTACCCACGCACGACCCTGGGCGGCGTTGGCGCCGAGGTTGCGGTGGGTCAGCATCGCGCCCTTCGGGACGCCGGTGGTGCCGCTCGTGTACTGGATCACCGCCAGATCCTCGACCGAGGGCCCCGGTCGATCGGGGTCGACGGGCCCGTCCGCCAGCAGCCGTTTCCACGGAATCGTCCCGGGCGCAGAGCCGGTCAGCGCGTCCCGCGCCGCACGCGCTTTCGGAACGGGAAGGGCGAGCGCGAGCCGCTTGGACCACGGCATCGAACGCGTGATGTCCACCGCCACGATGTGCTCGACGGCCGTGTCCCCGGCGATCTGCTGCAGCAGCGGACAGACCTTGTCCCAGGCGATCGCCACCGTGGCGCCGTGGTCCGCGAACTGGCGGGCCATCTCTTCCTCGGTGTAGAGCGGATTGTGCTCGACCACCACGCCGCCGATCCGCAGGACCGCATAGAACGCGATCACATGTTCCGGGCAGTTCGGCAGGACGAGCGCCACCCGGTCACCGGGGCGCACACCGAGCCGCCGTAGCCCCTCCGCGCCGCGGTGCACCCGGTCGGCGAGTTGCGAATAGGTCAGTTCCGCGCCGAAGAACTCGAGCGCCGGACGTGGTCCGAACCGGGCTGCCGAAGTCTCGAGCATGTCGACCAGCGAGTGCTCCGGAGGCGTGATGTCCGAGGGCACGCCCTCGGCGTAGCTGGCGAGCCAGATCCGTTCCCTAGCGGTGCTCACAGCCCTGCCCCTCTCCACGCTGGAACCAGCGTAGACCGCCGGGCGGGGACACCGGCATGTTCCGGCGGACGAGGGCGGCCCGCGCGGGACCCGGGCGGGTCCCGCGCGGGCCGCCTCGACGACAGGACGGTCAGACCGTCGCCGGCTCCGCCGGGGCGGGGGCGTCGACCGGGGAGGCGACATCGAGCTGCAGGGACTTGGTACCCCAGCGCCAGACCTTGTCGAACAGTGCGGTGTCGTCCGAGAGCTTGACTCCGAGGGACGGCACCATCTCCCGCAGGGTGTCCTGCCATGCCGTCCACCGGTCGGGGAAGCACCGTTCGAGCACGTCGAGCATCGCCGGAACCGCGGTCGAGGCCCCCGGCGACGCGCCGAGCAGGCCGGCGATCGTGCCGTCGCCGGCATTGACCACGGCGGTGCCGAACTCGAGCACTCCGCCCGCGCCCTTGCGGCGGATGACCTGTACCCGCTGGCCGGCGGTGATGAGCTCCCAGTCCGCCATGCGGGCCTGCGGCACGAACTCGCCCAGGGTGCCGATGCGGTCGCGCGGCGACTGCATCAGCTCACCGATCAGGTACTTGGTCAGTCCCATCTCGGTGAGGCCGACGCCGATCATCGACAGCAGGTTGTTCGGCTTGACCGACCCGGGCAGGTCGGTGAACTTGCCGTTCTTGAGGAACTTCGGGGACCAGCCGGCGTAGGGGCCGAACAGCAGGCCCTGCTTGCCGCCGATCACGCGGGTGTCGAGGTGCGGGACCGACATGGGCGGTGCACCCACGGCGGCCTTGCCGTACACCTTGGCGCTGTGCATGGCGATCAGCTCCGGATTGGTGCAGCGCAGGAACTGACCGGAGACGGGGAAGCCGCCGAAGCCCTTGGCCTCCGCGATACCCGACTTCTGCAGCAGGTGCAGCGCGCCACCGCCGGCACCGACGAACACGAACCGGGCGTGCACCTTGCGGGCCTGGCCGGTGCGGCGGTTGCGGACCTTGACGCTCCAGCTTCCGTCGGACTGCTTGTCCAGATCCGTCACGTCGTGGCCGAAGTGCACGGTGCCGCCGGACGCGGCGACGTTGTTCAGCAGCTGCTTGGTGAGGGCGCCGAAGTCGACGTCGGTGCCGTCCTGGGTCCAGTTCAGCGCGATGGGCTCGGAGAAGTCCCGGCCCTGCGCCATCAGCGGCAGCCGTTCCGAGAAGTACTCGGGGCTCTCCGAGTACTCCATGCCGGCGAAGAGCGGGTGCCCGGCCAGCGCGTCGTAGCGGGCACGCAGGTACTTCACGTTGTCGGCGCCGTGGACGAAGCTGACGTGCGGAACGGGATTGATGAAGTTCTTGGGATCGGTGAGGATGCCGTTGTCCACCGCGAACGCCCAGAACTGGCGCGAGACCTGGAATTGCTCGTTGACGTTGATCGCCTTGGTGATGTCCACGCCACCGCCCGGCTTGGCGGGCGTGTAGTTCAGCTCGCACAGCGCCGAGTGGCCGGTGCCCGCGTTGTTCCAGGGATCACTGCTCTCGGCCGCCGCGGCGTCGAGCCGCTCGAAAGCGGTGATGGACCAGTCGGGCTGCAGCCGGCGCAGGATGGCGCCGAGTGTCGCGCTCATGATGCCCGCACCCACGAGCACTACATCGGTCTTGGCCTCTACCACGTTCTCTGACACTGGAGGATCGACTTCCTTGTCTGTTCGCACGCGCCGCTACGTTCCGCACTGCACCGCGTGAGTGTCCCGTGCACGTCCGTGCTCGTCCGCCGGGTCTCGCTGAACTCACGGATCCCGGCGACGTCGCGGCCGCGCCGACTGCGACGAACAGGTTACCCGCGCGTTGTCCGGCGTTTGTCTTCACCCAATTGTGCCCCCACGACAGGTCCGCGTACCGACCAATACAGTGTGATCGTGACTACTTGGCAGCCCGATATCCTCGGCGACGGATACGAGCAGCTCACGCTGCATCTCGGCCCCGATCCGGACGGCGAGGGCGAGGCCACCGCCACCCTCGTCCGCTACCAGCCGTCCGTCTACCCCGGCGGCGAGTCCGCGCCGGACCGCGCGGTGATCTACGTGCACGGCTTCACCGACTACTTCTTCCAGCAGCACCTCGCCGAGCACTTCGCGGCCCAGGGGTACCGGTTCTTCGCCCTGGACCTGCGCAAGTGCGGGCGCTCGCGGCAACCCGGGCAGACCCCGCACTTCGTCACCGATCTGACCTACTACGACGCCGAACTCGAGGAGGCACTGCGGATCGTCCGCGGTGAGGTCGGCGGCGGGATCCTGCTCGTGGCGCATTCCACGGGCGGGCTGGTCCTGCCGTTGTGGCTCGATCGGATGAACCGCCGACCGGGCGGTACGGGCGGCGCCGGGATCCAGGGCCTGATCCTCAACAGCCCGTGGTTCGACCTGCAGGGACCGTCGATCCTGCGCGGCCTCGGCACCGTCGCGGTCGATGCCGTCGGCCGGGTGCGCAGCCGCGCCGTCATCCCGGGGCAGAGCCTGGACACCTACGGGATGAGTCTGCACAAGGACGCCAACGGCCACTGGGAGTACGACCTGGACTGGAAGCCGCTGGCCGGGTTTCCCGTCACGTTCGGCTGGCTCCGTGCCGTCCGCCGCGGCCACGCGACACTGCACCGCGGCCTCGATGTCGGCGTCCCGTCGCTGATCCTGCGGTCGAAGGACACCCGCTGGGCCCCCGCGTACGACCCCACGGTGGACACCGCCGACGCGGTCCTCGACGTCAAGCAGATCGCCCGGTGGGCCGGATGCCTGGGCGACCGCACGACGATCGTTCCGATCACCGGCGCCCGGCACGATGTGTTCCTCTCCACACCCGACGTGCTCGACGTGGCGTTCCGGGAATTGGATCTGTGGCTGGACTGGTTGGACGGTCACAGCAGATCCCTGTGATCGTCCACGCGAACCTGACAACGGGAGAACAGTGAGTCACTACGACCTGGCCATCATCGGCACCGGCTCCGGAAACTCGATCCTCGACGAGCGATTCGACGGCCGGAAGGTGGCGATCCTCGAGCAGGGCACCTTCGGTGGCACCTGCCTCAACGTCGGCTGCATCCCCACCAAGATGTACGTCTATGCGGCGGAGGTCGCGCAGACCGTGCGCAAGGCCGCGAAGTACGGTGTCGACGCGACGATCGACGGGGTCCGGTGGAGCGACATCGTCGACCGGGTGTTCGGCCGGATCGACCCGATCGCGGCCGGCGGCGACCGCTACCGCACCGAGGACTGCGCGAACGTCACCGTCCACCGCGGGCACGCCCGGTTCGTGGGCGAGCGCACCCTCGACACCGGCACGGGCGAGATCATCACCGCCGACCAGGTCGTCGTCGCAGCGGGCGCGCGTCCGGCGATCCCGCAGGAGGTACTCGACGGCGGGGTCCGCTACTACACCAACGACGACATCATGCGGCTGCCGAAACTGCCGGAATCGCTGGTGATCCTCGGCTCCGGGTTCATCGCGATGGAGTTCGCGCACGTCTTCTCCGCCCTGGGCACCCGGGTGTCGGTGCTCGCCCGCACCGGTCAGTTGCTGCGGCACCTCGACCACGACCTCGCCGAGCACTTCACCGGCCTGGCCACCGACCGGTGGGACGTGCACCTGTCCAACCCCGCGACGGCGTTCCGTCCCGTCGGCGACGGCGTCGAGGTGGAACTGGCCGACGGCACCACCGTCAGCGGCGACGCGCTGCTCGTCGCGGTCGGCCGGACACCCAACGGGGACGCACTCGACGCCGCCGCGGGCGGCATCGCGCTGCACGACGACGGCCGGATCGTCGTCGACGAGTTCCAGTGCACCACCGCGCGCGGGGTCTTCGCGCTCGGCGACGTCTCGTCGCCGCACCAGCTCAAGCACGTCGCCAATCACGAGGCCCGCGTCGTACAGCACAACCTGCTCCACGACGCGTGGGGCGAGGACGTCTCGGTCCTGCGCCGCTCGGACCATCGGTTCGTGCCGTCCGCGGTCTTCACCGACCCGCAGATCGCGACGGTCGGCCTGACCGAGGAACAGGCCCGCGCCCAGGGCTACGACGTCGCGGTGAAGATCCAGTACTACGGCGACGTCGCGTACGGCTGGGCGATGGAGGACACCGAGGGTTTCTGCAAGGTGATCGCCGACCGCACCACGGGCAAGCTGCTCGGCGCGCACATCCTGGGCGCCCAGGCGTCGTCGGTGATCCAGCCGCTGATCCAGGCCATGAGCTTCGGTCTCACCGCCCGGGAGACGGCCACCGGACAGTACTGGATCCACCCGGCCCTGCCGGAACTGGTCGAGAACGCTCTCCTCGGGTTGTGATCGGTGTGTCCTTTGGGCGGCTCCCACCGCCCAAAGGACACACCGGCGGCGAAGCCGCCTACCAGCTGCCGGTGCGCAGGGCGATCGCGCTGGCCAGTTCCGCCGGCGCCTCGGCCGGGATGTTGGCCACTCCGCTCAGTTCGACGACGCGGAACTCCGACAGGACGTACCGCATCGAGGCGTCGGCTTCCGGGCGGCGCGCGGCGCTGCCCACGAGCACGGTGGTGGGCACCTCGGCGGGGGCGGCGTCCGCGTCCCGTACGACGCCCTCGACGTCCGGCACCGCCGGGTGGCCCCGGTCGGCGACCACGAGGCTGGCGAACCGGCCGAACCGGCCCGAGGCGGCCGCCCACGCCAGCTCCGCTCCAGCCCCACTGCCGACGAGGTGCACCCACGGCAACTGCAGGGCGTCGAGCAATGCGTGCACGCCCGCGACGTCGAGACCCTCGATGGTCTCCGGTACGAACGTACGCAGATCCGAATGGTGCAGCCGCGCGCACACCGCGTCGTAGACGTCGGCGGATTCCCCGGCGCCGGGCAGCAGCAGCACCGCGTGCCGGCTCTCGGGGCCGTCGATTCGCACGGTGAAGGTGCCGGCCGGGATCGCCACGTCAGTCGGTTCCATGCCGAAGCACGGTACGCGACAAGGCGTTGCGCCCGGCACCCGGCCGCGTCACGGCAGCGTGAGGATATCCGCTCCGCTGTCGGTGACGACGATGGTGTGCTCGAACTGGGCGGTCCACTTGCGGTCCTTGGTGACCACGGTCCAGCCGTCGTCCCAGATCTCGTAGTCCACGGTGCCGAGGTTGATCATCGGCTCGATCGTGAACACCATTCCCGGCTCGAGCACGGTGTCGACGGACGGCTGGTCGTAGTGCAGGATCACCAGCCCGTTGTGGAACGTCTCGCCGATGCCGTGACCGGTGAAGTCACGCACCACCCCGTACCCGAACCGGTTCGCGTACGACTCGATGACCCGGCCGACGACGTTGAGGGCCCGGCCCGGCTTGACCGCCTTGATCGCCCGCATCGTCGCCTCACGGGTCCGTTCGACCAGCAGGCGGTGCTCCTCGGAGACCTCGCCCGCCAGGAACGTGGCATTGGTGTCACCGTGCACTCCCCCGATGTAGGCGGTGACGTCGATGTTGACGATGTCGCCGTCCTCGAGCACCGTCGAATCCGGGATGCCGTGGCAGATCACCTCGTTCAGCGACGTGCAGCACGACTTGGTGAAGCCCTTGTACCCCAGCGTCGAGGGATACGCGCCGTGGTCGCACATGTATTCGTGCGCGATCCGGTCCAGTTCGTCGGTGGTCACGCCCGGCGCGACGGCCTTGCCCGCCTCGGCCAGGGCCTGCGCGGCGATGCGGCCGGCGACCCGCATCTTCTCGATGGTCTCCGGGGTCTGCACCCACGGCTCGTGCCCTTCGTTCGCCGTCGGCTTCCACGCGTACTCCGGTCGCTCGATCCCGTTGGGGACGGCGCGGACGGGTGAGACGGTTCCGGGGACGAGTGCGGTGCGAACAGGCATGGTCACCAGGATAGGCCCCGACCGACGGGGGGCGACGCGGCGCCGGCCGCGCCGCCCCCACGCGGGCGACTCAGCCCTGACGCAGGATGTAGCGCTGGATCTTGCCGCTGGGCGTCTTCGGCAGCTGCGGCACGAAGTGCACGGTCCGCGGGTAGGCGTGCGCCGCGAACTTGCGCTTGACCAGCTGCTGCAGCTCCACCTCGAGCTCGTCGGTGCCGTCGACGCCGTCGCGCAGCACCACGAACGCTTCGAGCACCTCGCCGCGCAGCTGGTCGGGCATGCCGACGACGGCGGCCTCGACGACGTGCTCGTGCATCACCAGCACGCTCTCGACGTCGAACGGGCCGATCCGGTAGCCCGCCATGATGATCACGTCGTCGTCGCGGGCGGAGAAGTAGAAGAATCCGTCCTCGTCGACCTGTCCGGCGTCGCCGGTGAGGTACCAGCGGCCGTCCTCGGTGAACCGCTGCGCGGTCTTCTCCGGCGCGTCCACGTACCCCGTGAACCACAGCAGGGGGCTGGCGTGGGTGTCGATCGCCACCCGTCCGGGCACGCCGGGGGCGGCGATGTCGTCGGAGTCGTCCGAGAGCACGGCGCAGGACCACCCGGGCAGGGGCTTACCCATCGATCCGGGCCGCACTTCTTCGCGCAGCCCGTCCGCCCACGCGTTGACGACGAACATGCCGTGCTCGGTCTGGCCGTAGTGGTCGCGCACGATCACGCCGAGGGTCTGCTCGGACCATGCCACGACGTCCGGGGTGAGCGGCTCGCCGGCGGACGAGGCGCGCCGCAGCGAGACCGACTCCGGCACGGGCGCCGAGTCCGCCCGCAGGCTGCGGTAGACGGTGGGCGCGGCCGCGAAGTTGGTGACCCCGAACTTCTCCATCACCTGCCAGGTGAGGGCGGCGGAGAACCCGGCGTGCAGCAGCAGGCTGCGCACACCGGCGGCCAGCGGCGCGAGCAGCGCGTAGTAGAGCCCGTACGCCCATCCGGGATCGGCGGCGTTCCAGAACACGTCGTCCTCACGCACGTCGAGGCCGAAGTCCAGGTAGGCGTGGAACGACGCGAGCGCCCGCACCGGCACCGGCACACCCTTCGGGGTGCCGGTCGTGCCGGAGGTGAACAGCTGCACGAGCCCGCCGTGCCCACCGACGGCGACCGCGGCGCCGCGCGGATCGTCCGCATCGTGCGAGGCCACCAGGTCGGCGAAGCGGACGCCGATGCCGGCGGTGCCGGCCTCGGCGGGACCGGCAACGACGATCTGCCACGGCGCGTCGGCGGGGATGTCCTCGCCGGGCGCGAGCTTGCCGACCTGGTCCGCGTCGGCGACGACGACCTTCGCCCCGCTGGCCTGCAGCCGGAAGCCGATCGCCGGGGGTGCGAAGGCGGTGAACAACGGCACGTGCACGGCACCGCGACGCCAGATGCCGAGCAGCGCCACCACCAGGTCCGCGGACTTGCCCATCAGGGTGGCGACATGGTCGCCCGGCTCGACGCCGAGATCGGCCAGGGCCGCGGCGAACCGGGAGGACTGCTCACGCAGCTCGCCGAAGGTCAGGTCGGTCGCGGTCAGATCCGCCTCGACCACTGTGAACGCGACGGCGTCCGCGGGATGCCCGTCGCACAGCAGCTGTGCGGCACACGCGTCGGCGGTGTCGTAGCGGTCCAGCAGTTCCCGCACCCGTGCCTCCTGCCCGGAATGCGCACGCGCGGTGGTCTCGGTGGTCATCGAATCCGTCCTCTCGTGAAGCACCCCGGGGTGAACGTCCCGAGGATCGATTCCTTTATGATCCAAGTCACACGTCCGTCCCGATACCCCCGGAAAGGGGTGACCGATGGCGCCGGCCGGCACCTCGCCTCTCCTTCGTCCCCGCGACAGCGACGCCCTGCGCGGGGAGCTTCGCCGTACCGCGGCCGAGGCCCTGATCCCTGTCGTGTTCGCCGGGGAGGTTCGCGACGGGAACCTGCACCTGACCGAGTTCTTCGGCACCCGCACCAACGCTCTCGAGGGGGTCGTGGTCCCGCCCCGGGCCGGTCTGGGCGGCCTCGTGGTGGACCGGGCCCGGCCGGCGACGGTGCCGGACTACGGCCGGTCGTCGTCGATCACCCACCACTTCGATCGGCCGGTCCTCGGCGAGGGGCTGCGCTCGATCCTCGCGGTGCCGGTGATGGTGAGCGGGGCGGCTCGTGCCGTGCTCTACGGCGCGATCCGGGAGTGTTCCCCGCTCGGCGACCGCGCGGTGGGAGCCTTCGTGCAGGCGGCGCGACGGCTCAGCAGCGAGATCGCCGTCCGGGACGAGGTGGACCGGCGGCTGGCGATGCTCGGTTCCCTCGACCGCCCGGTCGAGAGCCCGGTCGCGGCCGCCCAGATCCGGGACGTGCACGCAGAACTGCGCGGTCTCGCCCAGTGCGTCGAGGATGCCGGCCTGCAGCGTAAGCTGCGGGACCTGTCGGACCGGCTGGCCGGGGCGCTCGGCGGCGCGGCACCGCTCCAGAGCGACGTGGTGCTCTCGCCGCGCGAGACCGACGTGCTCGCGCACGTGGCGCTGGGATGCACCAACGCCGAGATCGCCGACCGGCTGTCGGTCGGCCCGGAGACGGTCAAGAGCTACCTGCGCAGCGCGATGGGCAAGCTCGACGCCCACACCCGGCACGAGGCCGTCGTGTCGGCGCGACGCCTGGGGCTGCTGCCCTGACCGGCGGCCGGTGGGCTCTCCCGCGGCGCGCCCGGGCCGGTCAGTAGCCCTCCGGCAGCGCCGCGAACATGTCGCGGGTGACGGCGACGGCGTTGTCGGAGCTGCCGCCGCGCACGACGAGCGTCGCGAAGGCCAGGTCACCGCGATATCCGACGAACCATGCGTGGGAGCCGCCCGCGACCTCGGCCTCACCCGTCTTGCCGTACACCTCGCCCTGGTCGCGAATCCGGTCGGCGGTACCGCTGGTGATCACCAGGCGCATCATGCCGCGCAGGCCGTCGACCATCTCCGGGGTGACCGGCGGCCGGTCGCCGGTGACGACGGTCTCGCGTCCCTGCAGCAGGTAGGGCACGGGTGCGCTGCCGTGCGCGACGGTCGCCGCGGCCAGGGCCATCCCGAACGGGCTGACGACGACCCTGCCCTGACCGAAGCCGTCCTCGGCGCGCTGGACCAGGTCCTCCGCGGGCGGCACCGATCCGGAGAACGTGGGCATGCCCACCACGTCGTACTCGGGTCCGATGCCGAACTGCGCGGCCGCGACGGTGAGGGCGTCGGGCGCCATCTCGGAGGCGAGTTTGGCGAACGAGGTGTTGCACGAGCGCGCGAACGCCGTCGCCATCGGCACGGTGCCGACCGAGAATTCGTTGTAGTTCGGAACACTGCGCTCGCCGATCGTGATCCGGCCCGGGCAGGCCACCATGGTGCCCGGTCCCGCGAGCCCGCTGGAGATGGCGGCACCCGAGGTGATGATCTTGAAGGTGGAGCCGGGCGGGTACTGTCCGGCCAGCGCGACCGGCCCGTCGCGGTCGGCGGCCTTGTTCTGCGCGACGGCGAGGACCGCGCCGGTGGACGCCTCGATCACCACCATCATCGCCTGTTCCGTGCGGGCGTCGACGGCGGCCTGCGCCGCCACCTGGATGGGACGGTCCAGGCTGACGGAGAAGGACGGCGCGGGTTCGGGCGGCGTCTCGGTGAGGACCCCGGTGTCGACACCGTTCTGGTTGACCGCGACGACGCTCCACCCGGCCTTGCCGTCCACCTCGTCGATCACGGTCTTCTTGACCTGGCCGACGAGGTCGGGGGCGAAGGTACGGTCGGTGGCGACGAGATCGGCCTGCTCGGTGATCGTGACCCCGGGCACCGCCGCGAGGGTGTCGGCGACGCGTTCGTAGTCCTCCTCACGCAGCCGCACGACCGAGTAGGCGCCGTCGGCGGCGGTCGCGGTCTCGGCGATCGACTGCGCGGTCAGCGACGGGTCGAACTCGGTCAGCGCCGCCGACAGCGCCCGCGCCGCGGCCCGGACATCGCCCGCCTGCGCCGCATCGAAACCGATTCCGTAGACGATGCCCGGAACGAGCACGTCCGAGCCGGAATGCTCGTTGACGCGGGCACGCGGGGCGGGATTGGTCCGCAGCTGCATCCGCTGCCGGTCCCCGAGCTGGGGATGCAGGTTCGACCGCGTCCAGCGCACCACCCAGTCCTCGCCGCTGCGGCCCATGTTCATCTGCCCGGAGTACCGCCACACGCGCTCGCCGGGCAGGTCCCACTCGTAGACGTAGGTGACGGTCGCGGTGTCCCCGTCGATCCGCACCCCGTCGGTGTCCACCTCGAGACCCTCCGCCTGCAGCCCCGTCCACGTCGCCGCGAGCGCCTCCTCGGCCGAGTCGGGACGATCGGTCAGGGCAGCGGCCGCAGCGAAGTCCCGCTCGGCGAAGTCGGTGAGGAACTCCTGTGCGGCAGGCTCCGGTCCGGCGGGTTTGGGGGTGCATGCCACGACGCCGCCGGCCAATGCGACGGCGGCTGCCAGGATCGGCAGGAGCCGACGCGGTGCCTGGACGAACCGGACGGACGGGACCGGGGCGCAGACGGGTCGAGTTCTCATCGCCGTCATCGTAGGACCGGTGGCACCCGGGATCGGGGAGGCGACACGGCCCGGACGGAGCGGCCCCTCAGTCCAGCAGAACCGTGCAGAAGGTCGCGACCTGCCGGAAGCCGATCCGGGCGTACGCCGCGCGAGCGCGGTGATTGAAGCTGTTGACGTACAGGCTCGGCAGCCGGCCACCGGCGGTGACGGCGGCGGCGACGGCCGCGGTGCCGGTCGAGCCGAGGCCGGCGTCGCGCCTGCCGGGGTCCACCCACACGCCCTGGATCTGCCCCACAGACGAGGACTGGGAGCCGATCTCGGCCTTGAACACCACCCGGCCGTGCTCGAAGCGGGCCCATGCGCGTCCGGTGGCGATCAGGCTCTGCACCCGGCGGCGGTATCCCGCTCCGCCGTCACCCGCGCACGGATCCACACCGACCTCCTCGCGGAACATCGCGATCGCGGCCGGCATGTAGGCGTCGATCTCGTCCGGTCGCACGCGCCGCACCAGCGGGTCGGGGACGACGAGGGGTTCCCGGTCGAGCACCAGCAGCGGTTGCTCGGCCCGCACCTCGCGGGCGGGACCCCATTCCGGCTGCAGGACCTCCCACATCGGCAAGGCGAGTTCGGCACGGCCGACGAGCGACGAGCACAGGCGGGGGCCGCGGGCGGCGCGGTCCGCGAAGGCATGCAGGTCGTCGCGATCGCCGAGCAGCGGGACGAGGTTCGCCCCCGAGAAGCACAGCGACTCGTCGGGTCCGCCCCGGCTCCACATGTCACCGCCGACGGCGCGGGAGTCGAGGCCGTACTCCTCGATCCGGCCGGCCACCATGCACGCCGCCACCGGATCGCGGGCCAGCACCCGCAGCACGTGTGCGGTGTCACGGCCGCCGAGAGACCGGACTCCCAGAAGCTTGAGCACGTCCCACCACCTGTCGACTGCGGATACGCACTCAGACTGCCAGAAGCCGGGGCCGCGCGGGAGTCCTGTGCCCGCCGAACCGGTTCAGCCGACCGAGACCACCGGGTTTCCGGTGCCGGCGTCGCCTTCCATCTCCTCGGCGATGCGCATGGCCTCCTCGATGAGGGTCTCGACGATCTGGGCCTCGGGGACGGTCTTGACGACCTTGCCCTTGACGAAGATCTGGCCCTTGCCGTTGCCGGACGCGACGCCGAGGTCGGCCTCGCGTGCCTCACCGGGGCCGTTGACGACGCAGCCCATGACCGCGACGCGCAGCGGCACCTCCATGCCCTGAAGGCCTGCGGTGACCTCGTCGGCGAGGGTGTAGACGTCGACCTGCGCGCGGCCGCACGACGGGCAGGAGACGATCTCGAGCTTGCGCGGCCGCAGGTTCAGCGACTGCAGGATCTGGGTGCCGACCTTGATCTCCTCGGCGGGCGGCGCCGACAGCGACACCCGGATGGTGTCGCCGATGCCCTCGCTGAGCAGCGCACCGAACGCGACGGCCGACTTGATCGTGCCCTGGAAGGCGGGCCCTGCCTCGGTCACACCCAGATGCAGCGGGTAGTCGCACTGCGCGGCGAGCTGACGGTAGGCCTCGACCATCACGACGGGGTCGTTGTGCTTGACCGAGATCTTGAGGTCGCCGAAGCCGTGCTCCTCGAACAGGCTCGCCTCCCACAGCGCGGACTCGACGAGCGCCTCGGGCGTGGCCTTGCCGTACTTGCTCAGGATGCGCGGATCCAGCGAGCCGGCGTTGACTCCGATACGGATCGGGATGCCCGCGGCGCCGGCGGCTTTGGCGACCTCCTTCACGCGGCCGTCGAACTCCTTGATGTTGCCGGGGTTGACGCGCACGGCGGCGCAGCCGGCGTCGATGGCGGCGAAGATGTAGCGCGGCTGGAAGTGGATGTCCGCGATGACCGGGATCTGGCTCTTCTTCGCGATCGCGGCGAGCGCGTCGGCGTCCTCCTGCCGCGGGCACGCGACCCGGACGATGTCGCAACCGGACGCGGTGAGCTCCGCGATCTGCTGCAACGTCGCGTTGACGTCGTGCGTCTTGGTGGTGCACATCGACTGCACCGACACCGGGTGGTCGCTGCCCACGCCGACGTCGCCGACCATGAGCTGACGGGTCTTGCGCCGGGGCGCGAGGACGGCGGGAACTTCGGGCATGCCCAAACCGACGGGGCTGGTCACGTTTCGCCTTCTTTCGTAGCTACGCGGCAATTCTAGCGGTGTGGGTCAGAACAGCTGGATGGGGTTGACGATGTCCGCGGTGAGTGTCAACAGCATGAACGCGCCGCCGATGAGGACGAACACGTAGGTGACGGGCAGCAGCTTCGTGTAGTCGACCGGGCCGCCGACCGGCAGCCCGCGCAGCCCGCGGATCCAGTTGCGGACCTTCTCGTACACGACGACGGCGATGTGGCCGCCGTCGAGCGGCAGCAGCGGGAGCAGGTTGAACATGCCCAGGAAGAAGTTCAGCTGGGCGAGCAGCAGGACGAACATCTGCCAGATGCCCCGCTCGGCGACCTGCCCACCGATGACGGAGGCACCGACCACGCTGATCGGGGTGTCGGGGTCGCGTTCGCCGCCCGTCACCGACTCCCACAGCGCCCCCACCTTGCTGGGCAGGTCGGCGAGGGCCTGCGCGGTGAGCACGAACATGTCGCCGGTGAATTGCAGCGTGCCGCCCACTGCGGTGAACGCGTTGTATTCGGTGACGGACGGCGGCGCGGCCACCCCGATGGCGCTGACGGTCTCCGAGGTGATCGCGCCCGTCTCGGGATCCTGCACCCAGCGCTGGGCGGACTGGACCGGCACCGGGATCGTCAACGTGCGACCGTCGCGCTCGACGACGAAATCCACCGTGCCGGTCGCGGCGCGGGTGACCTCGACCAGGTCCGCGAATGTCGCGACCTCGGTGCCGCCGACGGAGACGACGACGTCCCCGACTTCGAGGCCGGCGGCAGCGGCCGGACCCGGCCCGCTGCACGGCGCGAGCTCGTAGCCCCCGGATTCACCGGCCTGGGTCGGTGCGACGCACGAGAGCTCCCCGATCTCCGCCGGGGTCTCCCCCAGCCGCGGCAGACCCCACGCCACGGCGAGCCCGAAGATCAGCACCATGCCGAGGAGGAAGTTCATCGCGATGCCGCCGGACATCACCACCACGCGCTTCCATGCCTTCTGCTTGAACATGGCGCGCTCGTGCTCGTCGGGAGCCAGCTCGTCGAGCGCCGTCATGCCCGCGATGTCGCAGAAGCCGCCCGCCGGGATCGCCTTGAGGCCGTACTCGGTCTCACCGCGCCGGAACGAGTACAGCCGCGGCCCGAACCCGATGTAGTAGCGCCGCACCTTCATGCCGAGGCGCTGCGCGGTCCACATGTGCCCGGCCTCGTGCAGGGCGATGGATACGGCGATGCCGAGGGCGAACAGCACGACGCCCAGAACGAACATCATCGGTGGCCGGTCCTCCTACTTCACGAGCGCGCGGGCTCGGTCCCGAGCCCAGCCGTCGGCGGCGAGCACATCTTCCACGGTAGCGGGTGCCGCGGACCAGGCGTCGGCGTCGGCCAGCACCGCCGCCACCGTGCGCACGATCCCGGGGAACGGCAGCGCCCCCGCCAGGAAAGCCTCCGCGGCCACCTCGTTCGCGGCGTTGTACACCGCGGTCAGGCATCCGCCGCCCACCCCGGCGGCCCGGGCGAGTTCGATCGCGGGGAAGACGTCGTGATCCACGGGTTCGAACTCCCACGTCGAGGCGGTCGTGAAGTCGAGGGCCGGCGCCGCGTCCGCGATCCGGTGCGGCCAGCCCAGCGCGAGCGCGATCGGCAGCTTCATCGACGGCGGCGACGCCTGGGCCAGCGTGGACCCGTCGGTGAAGGTGACCATCGAGTGCACGATCGACTGCGGGTGCACGGTGACGTCGATCCGGTCGTAGCCGATGCCGAACAACAGGTGCGTCTCGATCAGTTCCAGGCCCTTGTTCACCAGCGTCGCCGAGTTCAGGGTGTTCATCGGGCCCATCGACCAGGTCGGGTGGGCGCCGGCCTGCTCGGGGGTGACCGACTCGAGCCGTTCGGCCGTCCAGCCGCGGAACGGACCACCCGAGGCGGTCAGCACGAGCCGGGCCACCTCGTCGGGGCTGCCGCCGCGCAGGCACTGGGCCAGCGCCGAGTGCTCCGAGTCCACCGGCACGATCTGCCCCGGGGCCGCGGCGGCGGTGACCAGTGCGCCGCCCGCGACGAGCGACTCCTTGTTGGCCAGCGCCAGGCGTGCGCCCGTCGCCAGTGCGGCCAGCGTCGGCTCCAGGCCGAGGGATCCGACGAGGGCGTTGAGCACCACGTCGGCCTCCACGTCGCGCACCAACCTCGTCACCGCCTCCGGCCCGCTGCGGACCTGCAGGCCCGGGAGGTCGAGGCGCGCGGCGGCCTGTGCGTTCGCGACGGCCACCTCGGTCACACCGGTGACGCGGATCTGTTCGGCGAGCAGATCGATGTTGCCACCACCGGCGGCGAGACCGACCACCTCGAACCGGTCGGGGTTGGCGGCGATCACCTCGAGTGCCTGGGTGCCGATGGAGCCGGTGCTGCCGAGCAGCAGGACACGGGTGCGGGAGCTGGGTTGCGAGTCGGCCACGCCGACATTGTTCCCGACCGCCCTGAGGGGAGGCTGAATCACCCGCCCGGCGCGCGGGAGCGCGCCCCCACTTCGTACGACGGGCGGTCGTATGTCACGATTGGCCCAACAGCGAAGATCTTTGCGACCAGGAGGACAAGCGGTGGCCGGTACCGAGTTGAAGACCACTGGCGTCGACACGGCCGAGGTGCCGTCGGCGGAGTGGGGCTGGAGTGGCGAGGCGCCCCGCCTGTTCCGTTTCATGGGCTGGCTCATCGCCCTGTTCCTGCTGGCGATGATCATCGGCAACCACAACGGCAACGTCGAGAACTGGTTCCTGATCGGTTTCGCCGCGCTGCTCGTCGCCATCCTGGTGCGCGACATCGTCCAGCGCCGGCGCCGCAGGTAGCCGCACGTCCCCACAGCAACACCGAAGGGTCCGCCCGGTTCGTCCCGGGCGGACCCTTCGCTTGCCGCGAGTCCGTGTTCAGTTCTCGGCGGCGAGCTGGCCGCAGGCTGCCGCGATCTCCTGGCCCCGGGTGTCCCGCACGGTGCACGAGACCCCCTGAGCCTGGACGCGACGAACGAACTCGCGCTCGACCGGCTTCGGGCTGGCGTCCCATTCGCTGCCCGGCGTCGGGTTGAGCGGGATCAGGTTCACGTGCACCAGCGGGCCGAGCGCCTTGTGCAGCTTCTTGCCCAGCATGTCCGCCCGCCACGGCTGGTCGTTGACGTCGCGGATCAGGGCGTACTCGACGGAGACACGGCGACCGGTCCGGTCGGCGTAGTAGCGCGCGGCGTCGAGCACCTCGGCGACGGGCCAGCGGTTGTTGACCGGCACCAGCGTGTCGCGCAGTTCGTCGTCCGGCGTGTGCAGCGACACGGCGAGGGTCACGTGCAGTCCCTCGTCGGCCAGCCGGCGGATCGCCGGCGCCAGACCGACGGTGGAGACGGTGACCGACCGCTGCGACAGGCCCAGTCCCTCCGGCGGCGGGGCGGTGATGCGCCGCACCGCGGCCACCACCCGCTTGTAGTTCGCCAGCGGCTCCCCCATCCCCATGAACACCACGTTGGACAGACGACCCGGTCCCCCGGCCACGTCACCGTCGCGCAGGGCCGCGGCCGCGGCGCGCACCTGATCGACGATCTCGGCGGTGGACAGGTTCCGATCCAGGCCGCCCTGGCCGGTCGCGCAGAACGGGCAGGCCATCCCGCAGCCGGCCTGGCTCGAGATGCACAGGGTGGCGCGGTCGGGGTAGCGCATGAGCACACTCTCGAGGAGGGTGCCGTCCCCGGCGCGCCACAGCGTCTTGCGGGTCTCGCCGCCGTCGCACGCCACGTGCTTGACCGGTGTCAGCAACGCGGGGAAGAACGCCGCCCCCACCTGCTCGCGCACCTTCGCCGGCAGATCCGTCATCTTCTCCGGATCGGCCTCGAGCCGCCCGTAGTAGTGCCGGGCCAGCTGATCGGCCCGGAAGGCCGGCAGGCCCAGTTCACGCACGGCCGCCCGGCGCTGCTCGGCGTCGAGGTCGGCGAGGTGACGCGGCGGCATACCGCGTTTGGGCGCGTCGAAAACCAGGGGAAGAGAGGAGGGCATAATGACCCATTATCCATTACGGCGGCGGAGCCGGTCTTCCTCGCCGAATACGGTGTGCAGCGGCAGCCGGAGCGAGATGATCGATCCATGACCGACCGCCCCGCGAATCTGCCCGATCCGGTACCGGACCTGCCCGGCGGGGATCGGCCCGACCGGCAGGGCTCGGCGAAGGCCACGCCCGATTCCGACCTCCGTCCCGCGCCGGAGATTCCCCTCGACCGCAGCCGCGCGGCATCGACGTGGACCGGCCTGGTCATCGGTGTTCTGGTCCTGATCCTGCTGCTCGTGTTCATCCTGCAGAACCTCGACTCGGTCACCATGGAACTGTTCGCCTGGGAGTTCACCCTGCCGCTGGGGGTGAGCCTGCTGCTGTCGGCCATCGCGGGAGCCCTCGTCATGGCGCTGGCGGGCGGTGTGCGGATCCTGCAGATCAAGCGTGCCGCGAAGCGGCGGTGACACAGCGCCGCCCAGCGGCGGGTGACGAACACAACGCACCCAATCTCCCCAACGCGGCGACAAGAGGGCACCCTGGAGACAAGACCTTCACCCGAGGAGCCTGACGTGACCGCCCACCTGGATGCCCCCGCCTCCGCCACCGTCGCACCCGAGCTCGCCCGATCCTGGCTGCTCGTTCCGGGCACCGCCCCGGAGCGCTTCGCGGCGGCTGCCGCGTCCGCAGCCGATGCCGTGATCCTCGACCTCGAGGACGCCGTGCCGGCGGCCGGCAAAGCCGCCGCACGGGGTCACGTCGTCGAATGGCTGCGCGGCGGTGGCCGTGCCTGGGTGCGGATCAACGACGCCACCACCGTGCACTGGGCCGACGATCTCGCCGCGCTCGCCGCGGTTCCCGGCCTGCAGGGCGTGATGCTCGCCAAGACCGAAAGCGGCCAGCAGGTCGACGCCACCGCCGCTCAGTTGCCGCCCGGAACCCGCATCCTCGTGCTCATCGAGTCGGCGGTGGGCCTCGAGGCCACGCCCGAGATCGCCCGCGCCGACGGGACGTTCCGGCTGGCTTTCGGCAGCGGCGACTTCCGCCGCGACACCGGAATGGACGACTCCCCGCTCGCGATGGCGTACCCGCGTTCCCGCCTGGTCGTGTCGAGCCGGGCGGCCCGCCTGCCCGGTCCCGTCGACGGACCGTCGCTGACCGACGACCCCGAGGTTCTCGAGCGGGAGGCGAAGCTGACCGCCTCCATGGGAATGACCGGGAAGCTGTGCATGACCCCGGCCCGGGCACCGTTCGCCAACGCCGCCCTGAGCCCCAGTTCCGACGAGGTCGGCTGGGCCCGCGACGTGATCGACACACTCGGGGAGGACGGCCGCGGTGTGCGCGACGGCAGTGACCTGCCCCGCCTGGCCAAGGCCAAGAGGATCAGCGAACTGGCCCGGGTGTTCCGCATCCGGGGCACCCACCACCGGTAGGTTCGCGGCCCCGGCAGGTTCGCAGCCCCCGGCAGGTCCGCAGCCCCCGGCAGGTCCGCAGCCCCTGGCAGGTCCGCAGCCCCCGGCAGGTTCGCGGCACGGTCAGGCGATCTCCAGTCCCCGGGGCTTGCGGCGCACGTGCAGCCGGTAGCGCACCGTGAGGGCGGTGCCTGCCGTGCCACGCACCGCGCGCTCGGCCACCCGCGGGCCGAACTCGATGCCGAGTACGCGCTCGAGCGTGGCGCGGTCCGGGAAACGCCACTCCGTGTCGAGCCGGCGCAGGTCGAAACCTTGGGCGTCGAAGAACGCCTCGACTGTGCGCGGGTCGTAGTGCGGCAGGTCCGCGCGCATCCATTCGCCGTACGGATGGGCGGTCGCGTCGAGATCGACGATCGCGAGGGCGCCGCCGGGCCGCAGCACGCGCATCGCCTCGGCGATACCTGCCCCGCACCCGGGACCGAAGAAGTACGCGGTACGGGCGTGCACGAGGTCCACGCTGCTGTCCGCGAGCGGCAGGTGCTCGGCCGAACCGGTCTGCACTCGCACGCCCGGCCCGCCCCGCGTCCGTCGCCGTGCCAGTTCCACCAGCGGCGGGTGCGGTTCGACACCGGTCACGGTGCGCGCCGCGGCCGCGAACATCGGCAGGTGGAAGCCGGTGCCGCAGCCCACGTCGACCACGTCCCGACCGGCCCAGTCGTATGCCTCGCGCAGCGCCGTGTACACGACGCCGTGGACGTCCTGGGCGCGGTTCTCTTCCTCGTAGACCTCCGGCCAGTGCCAGATGTTGGGGCTGGGCACCACCCCGTGCGTGTCGGACCGCTGCCTTCTCGTCACCGGCCTAGACGAAGGCCCCGAGGACGAGCCAGGTGACGAACGCGGACGGCAGGATGGAGTCCAGCCGATCCATGATCCCGCCGTGGCCGGGCAGCAGGGTGCCCATGTCCTTGATGCCGAGATCCCGTTTGACCTGCGACTCGATCAGGTCGCTCGCCGTGGCCGTGGCGGCGAGCACGACGCCGAGGAGCACACCGATCCACCAGGCGGCGTCGAGCAGCAGGGTCACCGTGAGCACACCGGCGACGGTGCAGGCGAGAACCGAGCCGCCGAAACCCTCCCAGGACTTCTTCGGGCTGATCGCGGGCGCCATCGGGTGCTTGCCGAACAGCACCCCGGACGCGTATCCGCCGACGTCGGATGCGACGCACACGATCATCAGGCAGAACACCCGGGCGGCACCGTCGTCCTCGAGGACCATCAGCGTCGCGAACGACGCGAGGAAAGGTACCCATGCCGCGGTGAAGACGGTGACCGCGGTGTCGCGCAGGTAGTTGCGGGGCCGGCCGCGCAGTCCGCGGTCGAACAGCCGCCACAGCATCGACACGACGGTGGTGCCGGCGAAGGCGCCGAGCACGCCGGTGGTGCCGTAGGGCCAGCCGAGCCAGATCATCGCCTGCCCCCCGACCAGGAGCGGGACCCGGGGAACCAGGACGTCCGCCTCACGCAGGCGCTTGGTGACCTCCCAGGTGGCGATCGCGATGGCCACCGCGACGACGAGGAGCCAGGCCTTGGGGGCGAACGCGAGCACGCCGATGACGAGGCCACCGAGCCCGGCGCCCACGCCCACGGCGGCGGGCAGGTTCCGGCCGGCGCGGGACGCCTTCTTCTCCGGCTCCGCGGCAGGGGTCGGATCGGGCCGGCCCGGCGGGACCTCGGTGCCCGCCTTCGCGGCGTCGGCCGCCGAGTCGGCGTCGGTGACGCCCAGGGGGAGCTGCGGATCGGACGACCCGGCGGCGGTACCCACGGTTAAACCTCCAGCAGCTCGGCTTCCTTGTGCTTGACCAGCTCGTCGATCTGCGCCACGTACTTCGCCGTGGTCTTGTCGAGCTCCTTCTCCGCGCGGGTGACGTCGTCCTCGCCGGCCTCGCCGTCCTTCTGGATGCGGTGCAGCTCCTCCATCGCCTTGCGTCGCACGTTGCGCACGGACACCTTGGCGTCCTCACCCTTGGCCTTGGCCTGCTTGACCAGCTCGCGGCGGCGTTCCTCGGTCAGCTGCGGGATGGAGATGCGGATCAGGGACCCGTCGTTGGTCGGATTGACCCCCAGGTCGGAGTTGCGAATCGCGGTCTCGATCGGGCCGAGCTGCGAGGCCTCGTAGGGTTTGACGACCACCATGCGCGCCTCGGGGACGTTGATGCTGGCCATCTGCGTGACCGGGGTGGGCGCGCCGTAGTAGTCGACGACGATCCTGGAGAACATGCCGGGGTTCGCGCGGCCGGTGCGGATGGATCCGAGATCGTCCTTGGCCACCGTGACGGCCTTTTCCATCTTCTCCTCGGCTTCGAAGAGAGCTTCATCGATCACGGCTGTTCCTCCATGTTCCGTTGTCCGTTCATGACCGTACGAGTGTTCCGATCTTCTCACCGGCGACAGCCCGAGCGATATTCCCCTCGGTGAGCAGGTTGAAGACCATGATCGGCATGTCGTTGTCCATGCAGAGACTGAAGGCGGTCGCATCCGCGACCTTGAGGCCCTTCTCGATGACCTCGCGGTGGGTGATCTCGGTGAACAGGGTCGCGTCGGCGTCGATCCGGGGGTCGGCCGAGTAGACCCCGTCGACAGCCTTGGCCATAAGGACCACCTCCGCGCCGATCTCGAGGGCGCGCTGCGCGGCGGTGGTGTCGGTGGAGAAGTACGGCATGCCCATGCCGGCACCGAAGATCACCACGCGGCCCTTCTCGAGATGCCGGCGGGCACGCAGCGGCAGGTACGGCTCGGCGACCTGCCCCATCGTGATAGCGGTCTGGACACGGGTGTCCACGCCCTGCTTCTCCAGGAAATCCTGCAACGCAAGGGAATTCATTACCGTGCCGAGCATGCCCATGTAGTCGGAGCGAGCGCGGTCGAGACCGCGCTGCTGCAGTTCGGCGCCCCGGAAGAAGTTGCCGCCGCCGATGACCACGGCTACCTCCACCCCGGAGCGGACGACCTCGGCGATCTCCTCGGCGACGGTCGTCACCACGTCCGGGTCGAGACCGACCTTGCCCCCGCCGAACATCTCCCCACCGAGCTTGAGCAGCACCCGACGGAAACCGGGACGTTCCTGGGCGTGTTCGGACATGGTTCTCCTCGGGTCGAGCGGTGGGTCGGCCCTTTCATCCTGCCTCATCCGACCCCGTGGAACCGAGACGGGGGCGCGAGTGTCCGATCGGCCCGAAATCGGGTCGCCGACGCGCCTCGACCCCGCCGGCGAGCGCCGACGGGGTCGAGGAAACGAGAGGTCTAGCTGCCGCCGACCTCGAAACGCACGAAGCGCGACACGGTGGCACCGGCATCGTCGAGCAGCGCCTTGACGGTCTTCTTCGAGTCCGTCACCGAGGCCTGCTCGAGCAGCACGACGTCCTTGAAGAAGCCGTTGAGCCGGCCCTCGACGATCTTCGGCAGGGCGGCCTCCGGCTTGCCCTCGTTCTTGGCGGTCTCCTCCGCGATGCGGCGCTCGTTCTCGACCGTGTCGGCCGGAACCTCGTCGCGGGAGAGGTACTTCGCCTTCAGCGCGGCGACCTGCATCGCGGCGGCACGGGCGGCCTCTGCGGCGGCGTCACCCTCACCGGAGTACTCGACGAGCACGCCGACAGCCGGCGGCAGGTCGGACGCACGCTTGTGCAGGTACACCGCGACGGGGCCGTCGAAGACGGCGAGACGGCGCAGCTCGAGCTTCTCGCCGATCTTGGCGGAGAGCTCCTGCACGAGGGTGTCGACGGTCTTGCCGTCGACCTCGACGGCCTTGAGGGCCTCGAGGTCGGCCGGCTTGGCCTCGGCCGCAGCGGTGACGATCTTCTCGGCGAGAGCCTGGAACTCGTCGTTCTTGGCGACGAAGTCGGTCTCGGAGTTGAGCTCGATGAGCACGCCGTTCTTCGCGGCGACCAGGCCCTCGGCGGTGGAGCGCTCGGCGCGCTTGCCCACGTCCTTGGCGCCCTTGATGCGCAGCTGCTCGACGGCCTTGTCGAAGTCGCCGTCGTTGTCGGCGAGGGCGTTCTTGCACGCCAGCATTCCGGAGCCGGTGAGCTCACGCAGACGCTTGACGTCGGCGGCGGTGTAGTTCGCCATGGGAAGCGAGCCTCCTGTGTCTGTTGTGCGCGATGGGTGCTCGCGCGGAAGTTTCCTCTGATGCGGCTCGGTCGCGTGCGGGTGCACTGATGCGGCGCGGTCGCGTGCGACGGCCCCGACCATGATCTCAGGATCTACCGGTCGGGGCCGCGCATCGGATCAGGCTTCGGCGGAGGGCGCCGCGTCGGCGGCGGGGGCCTCGGCTTCGGCGGCCGGGGTGGCCTGCGCGAGCAGCTCCTGCTCCCACTCGGCGAGCGGCTCGCCGGCGCCGGCCTCCGGCTTGGCGTCCTTGTCGGCGCTCTGGCCGGCGCGGGCCTGCACGCCCTCGGCGACGGCGGAGGCGACGACCTTGGTCAGCAGCGCAGCCGAACGGATCGCATCGTCGTTGCCCGGGATCGGGTAGTCGACGACGTCGGGATCGCAGTTGGTGTCGAGGATCGCGACGACCGGGATGTTCAGCTTGCGGGCCTCGCCGACGGCGATGTGCTCCTTGTTGGTGTCGACGACCCAGATCGCCGACGGCACCTTGGCCATGTCGCGGATGCCACCGAGGGTGCGCTCGAGCTTGGTCTTCTCACGCGTGAGCATGAGGATTTCCTTCTTGGTGCGACCCTCGAACCCACCGGTCTGCTCCATCGACTCCAGCTCCTTCAGGCGCTGCAGGCGCTTGTGGACGGTGGAGAAGTTGGTGAGCATGCCGCCGAGCCAGCGCTGGTTCACGTAGGGCATCCCGACCCGGGTGGCCTCTTCCGCGATGGACTCCTGCGCCTGCTTCTTGGTGCCGACGAACAGCACGGTGCCACCGTGGGCGACCGTCTCCTTGATGAACTCGTACGCCTTGTCGATGTACGTCAGGGTCTGCTGCAGGTCGATGATGTAGATGCCGTTGCGGTCGGTGAAGATGAACCGCTTCATCTTCGGGTTCCAGCGACGGGTCTGGTGACCGAAGTGGGCGCCGCTGTCGAGCAGCTGCTTCATTGTTACGACAGCCATGGCTGTTCTCTCTTTCGGTTCGGTTGCCGCGGGAGATCGGGTGATCCCCGCCCTGGCGTCCGCATGCCCGTCGGACCCTTGCGGGACCGGCCGACGGCCAATTTCCGATGGCGCCCGGAGCACCGGGCGGCGATCAGCGCGCGGACGCGCGAAGTCGATCTGCGAACACAGACCGCTCGAACAGTGTACGGCCTTGCCCTGCGGGAACCACAACTGCCTGATCAGCGGGCCGGTTCGGACGATCTGTGGACGAATCGGAGGGTTGTCCACAATGCCGGGCAGACTCTGTCCGTCGCAGGCACCGCCCGGCACGCTGGGCGGATGAAGATCACCGGGATCGCCGTCCTGACCGCGCTCGCCGCACTGGCGGGGTCGATTCCCGCCGCGGCGTCCCCCCGCGAGTTCGGCTGGCCGCTGCAGCCACGGCCGGCGGTGGCCCGCCCCTTCGACGGTCCCGAGCACGACTGGCTTCCCGGGCACCGGGGCGCCGACCTCGCCGGCCGGCCCGGGCAGCCGGTGCTCGCCGCCGGTGCCGGTGTAGTGGTGTTCGCGGGGACCGTCGCCGGCAAACCCGTGGTCTCGGTGGAGCACGCCGGCGGGCTGCGCACCACCTACGAGCCGGTGACCGCGACGGTCACCGCCGGCCGGCGCGTGGAACGGGGGGACCCGCTCGGCACCCTCGAGCCGGGCCACGAGGGTTGCTCCGCGGTGGCCTGCCTGCACTGGGGAATGCGCCGAGGCCGCGACGACTACCTCGACCCGTTGCCGCTCGTGCGGTCGGTGATCCGTCTCGAGCCCGTGTCCGGGCGCGGCGGCGGGACCGCTCAGGCGCGCCCGCGGCTCGGCTCCGGGCCGCGGCCCGCGGCGTGACGTCCCGACACCGCGGCGAAGTCGTCGGCGACCATGGCGGCGAGTTCGAGGAAGGCGCGACGAGTGGCGGGCCGGAGCAGAGCGAGGTCGATCTCGGCCCCCTCGGCGAGGTGCTCGTCGAACGGCACCACCTGCACGGCCCGGCACCGCGCGAGGAAGTGGCCCGTCAGTGCCTGCATGTCGATGTTGGTGGCCCCGGGCCGGGCAGCGCTGATCACCACGACGGTGCGCTCGACGAGCGCCCCGAAACCGTGGTGCTGCAACCAGTCGAGCGTCGCGGCAGCGCTCCGGGCCCCGTCGATCGCCGGGGATGCGACGAGCACGAGCGCGTGGGCGAGATCGAGCACCCCCCGCATCGCCGAATGCATGATGCCCGTGCCGCAGTCGGTGAGGACGACGTTGTAGTACACCCGCAGGATGTCCACGACGCGGCGGTAGTCCTCCTCGCTGAACGCCTCGGACACGGCCGGGTCGCGTTCGCTCGCAAGCACCTCGAGACGGCTCGGCGCCTGCGACGTGTGCGCGCGGACGTCGGCGTAGCGGGAGATCCGCGGGGCCGCGGCGAGCAGGTCGCGCACCGTGGACTCGGTCTGCTGGGGCACTCGCTGCGCGAGCGTCCCGAAGTCCGGATTCGCGTCGACCGCGATCACGCAGTCCCCCCGCAACGAGGCGAACGTGGAGCCCAGACCGACGGTGGTCGTCGTCTTCCCGACACCGCCCTTGAGGGAGAGCACCGCGATCCGGTAGTCGCCGCTGATCGGCTGCCGGACCCGGTCCCGGAGCTCACGCCGGTACGCCTCGTCGGTCGATTCGCCGGGCGCGAGGATCCCGCCGGTGAGCCGGTGCACGCTGCGCCGCCAACCGGCTGCCGGAGAGCGCCGGGACCGCCGGACCAGGGCGCCGGAGGTCAGGTCCTGATCGGACGGCCGGGGCTCCGGCGCGCCGGACTCCACCGTGCCGGTTTCCCGGCGGTGTCCTGGGGTGGAATGCCCGGGAGGGGTCGACGACGTCGGGCGTTCGGGATCGTCCGCCGCTCGCAGGGGTGACCCGGCGGCGTCCGCGCCGGGCGTGGGTGGACGCGGTGCGGGCTCGGTGCGGTGATGTTCCCCCGGACCGTTCTGCCCCGCCGCCTCCTCCGGACCGGTCGCAGTCGCGGGCCCGGCCACCGCGGCGTCGGCGGGTTGTCCGGTGACAACCGGTTCCGGCACCACCGGTTCTGTTGTTGCGGCTTCGAGGGCGGGTTCAGGGTCCGCAGGTTCGGGCTCCCCAGGTTCGGGGTCCCCAGGTTCGGGGGTGACGGGTTCGGGGGTGACGGGTTCGACACGGGACGGTTCGGGAACCGCTGCATCGACGATCCGCGCTTCGGGCACAGATGCGGGACGTTCTCGAGGAGGCATGCCGAACGGGACCGACGGCACCGGATCCGGCAGACCCGTCGACCGGTCCACCTCGACGGGCGCGGGCCGGGACGGCGGATGTACAGGCTGCGCAGGCGGCTCCGGCTGCGCAGGCAGCTCCGGATGCGCAGGCAGCACGACCGCACGGTCGCCACCCCGTCGCCTTCCGCGGCGGCCGACCGGCGCCGGTTCGTCCCGAAGCCAGGCAGGCAGAGCGTGCGTCGACTCCTCGTGTCCCACAATTCCCCCCGGATTGCGCAGCAGGTGCGGCGGCGACCGTACCAA
Organism: Rhodococcus sp. DMF-1; assembly: GCF_021441945.1. Taxonomy (NCBI): domain Bacteria; kingdom Bacillati; phylum Actinomycetota; class Actinomycetes; order Mycobacteriales; family Nocardiaceae; genus Rhodococcus; species Rhodococcus sp. DMF-1. Next base: position 1,187,685 of record NZ_CP090442.1, on the reverse strand, counting down.
ACCTCGGGTTCGTCGTCGCCCGGGTCACGCCCGCGGATGCGCCTGTTCGTGCGCCGCCCTCAGCCGCGCTACCGACACATGGGTGTAGAGCTGGGTCGTCGCGAGGCTCGCATGTCCGAGCAACTCCTGCACCACCCGCAGGTCGGCCCCGCCCTCGAGCAGATGGGTGGCGGCGCTGTGCCGCAGCCCGTGCGGCGCGAGGTCGGGCGCGCCGGGGACCGCGGCCACGTTCTCGTGCACCACGGAACGGACCTGGCGCGGGCCCAGCCGCCCGCCGCGTGCACCGAGCAGAAGTGCGGGCCCGGAGTCCGGGCGCGCGAGGGCGGGCCGTCCGCTGTGCAGCCACGCGTCGAGCGCAGTGGCGGCGGGCGCACCGTACGGCACGGTCCGCTCCCTGTTTCCCTTGCCGAGCACGCGCAGCGCCCGACGATCGGCATCGACGTCGTCGACGTCGAGCCCGCACAGCTCCCCGACCCGGATCCCCGTCGCGTACAGCAGCTCCAGCACGAGCCGGTCGCGCAGCGCCACCGGGTCCAGCTCTCGCGCACCGGCTTCCGCAGCCGCCATGACCTCGCATGCCTGGTCGGCCCGCAACACCGGCGGAAGGGTGCGATGGGTGCGGGCCGACACCAGCCGAGCCGCGGGATCGTGGTCGAGCCGGCCGGTACGGGCCAACCACGCGCAGAAGGTCCGGGCGGAGGAGGTGCGCCGCGCCAGGGTCGTACGGGCAGCGCCACCCGCGACCTGGTCGGCCAGCCAGGAGCGAAGCACCTCGAGGGTGAGGTCGTCGATCCGCGCATCCGGGTGGCCGGTCTCGAGGTGGGCGAGGAGGGTGCGGATGTCGGTCGTGTACGCGCGGATCGTGTGGGCAGACCGGCCGCCCTGCAAGTCGAGGTGCTCGACGAACTCCTCGAGGTGCACGGCGAGAGGCGGCGGCAGCGCGGTGTCCATGGCCGTCACCGTGCGCCGTGGGTACCGCCCACGCAACCGAACACGCCGATCGGGCCCACACTAAGGTTAGTTCGTGAGTAAAACGATTCCGTTGCCGATGCTGTTCGGTCTGGCACTGCTCTCCGCTACCGCGCCGCTGGCCACCGACATGTATCTGCCCGGACTGCCGATCATGTCGGAGAGTCTCGGCACCAGCACGGTAGGCATCCAGCTCACGCTCACCACCTTCATGGCCGGCCTCGGCGTCGGGCAGCTCGTCGTGGGACCGCTCTCCGACGGGTGGGGCAGGCGTCGCCTGCTACTGGCGGGCACCGTCGTCCTGGCTCTGAGCAGCGCCCTGTGCGCGACGGCGCCGACAGTGGAGGTGCTCATCGCGGCGCGCCTGATCCAGGGCTTCAGCGGCGGCACGGGAATCGTGCTGGCGCGCGCAGTGATCGCGGATCGCTCCCGCGGCAACGAGGCCGCCCGCCTGTTCAGCATCATGATGATCATCGGCGGAGTGGCACCGATCGTCGCACCCCTGCTCGGCGGCGTCCTCCTCGGGCCGATCGGTTGGCGCGGCATCTTCTGGGTTCTGACGGGCCTCGCGGTGGTGATGGTCGTCGCGGTGCTCACGGTCGTTCCGGAGACACTGCCGCCCGAACGCCGCCACAGCGGGGGCCTGGCGACGCTCGCCCGCAACTTCGGCACGGTGATCGGCAATCGGCAGTTCGTGGGTTACGCCGCGACGTTCGCGCTCGGCTTCGGCGCCATGTTCTCGTACATCTCCGCGTCACCGTTCGTGGTCCAGGAGGTCCTGGGAATGACGCCGGGACAGTTCTCCCTGATCTTCGCCGTCAACTCGGTGGGCCTCGTCGCAGGCAACATCGTCAACACCCGGCTCATCGGCCGCTTCGAGGTGCGGAACCTGTTGCGGTACGGCGTAGCCCAGATGCTGGCCGCCGGAATCCTGCTGGTGCTCGCGGTCCTGGTCGCGGACACGGCCCGCTGGCTGGTGCTGCCCCTGCTGTTCCTCGTCGTCTCCAGCCTCGGCTTCGTCATGGGCAACGCGACGGCGCTGGCGCAGGGGCAGGTGCCGAAGACGGCGGGCACCGGTTCCGCGGTCATGGGCGCCTCGCAGTTCGGCCTGGCCGCCCTGGTGTCGCCGCTGGTCGGGCTCGGCGGGGAGGACACCGCGCTGCCGATGGCGCTGGCGATCGCGATCTCGGCCGCGCTGTCGATGACCGCACTGCTCACCCTCACCCGCGAACGCCCCTGAGCCCGCTCACCGCGCTTCGGCCGTGGCGAGTTCGCGCTTCCACTCCCGGAAGCCCTCCTCGCTGCGGCCGCGCCGCCAATACCCGGAGATCGACGCGCGTGCCGCCGGAACCCCGCGGGTCTTGCGGACGTACGGCCGCAGGTACTGCATGACGGTCTCCGCTTCCCCGTGGATGAACACGTGCGGGTCTCCCGGCAGCCACTCCGCGCCGGTCACGGCCGAGACCAGGGGCGCGCTCGCGCCGGACAGGTCCGGCCCGGCATTTCCGGCAGCGGAGCCGCGGTGCAGCCAGGTGACCTCGACTCCGGCGGGCGCCGCGAGGGCGATTTCGTCGTCGGGGCCGGCCACCTCGAGGAACACCCGGCCCCGCGCATCCGGAGCCAGGGCTTCGAGCGCCGCGGCGACGGCCGGAATCGCGGTGTCGTCCCCGGCGAGCAGGTGCCAGTCGGCGTCCGGATCCGGACGGTAGGCGCCTCCCGGGCCACGGACCACGACGGTCTGCCCCGGCCGTACGGACGCCGCCCAGGGGCCGGCGACACCCTGATCGCCGTGGACGACGAAATCGATCGCGATCTGCCCGGCCTCCCGGTCCACAGCCCGCACCGTGTACGTACGCAGGACCGTCTCGCCGTCGGCCTCCAGCTCGAGTTTGACGTACGAATCCGTGTGCGGGCCGGGTTCGAACTCGTCGAACCCGGGACCGCCGAGGTACACCCGCACCAGGTGCGGGGTCAGGCGTTCGCTGCCCGTCACCGTCAGGGTCGTCGATCGCGGGGACTTCGGGGCCACGCCCACCTCCATATTTGCTCAGCCTTACCTAACCACTGCAGCGTACGCGTGCCGCTCGTCGCCGGCCACCGCCCCCCGCATCGACGCGACACCACCGGGATCGGCCGATCCGCCGACATCGCCCCGGAATTCCGCCATCGTTGCGGTATGCGAGAAACGATGAACACCGTCACGTCGCAGTACCTGACCAGCCTCGTCGGCGCCCTCGAGGAGACGGACCGCCGGCGCGAGGCGATCGGCGCACAGCTGGCCGAGCTCGAGTACGTCCTACTCCAGACCGGGGAGACCGAGCTCGCGGCCCAGGTGACCCGGGTGCTCGGCGACAAGTACTACAAGCCCATCCTGGCCAAAGCCGAGGAGCTACGCGGGCACGAGCAGTCCTGACGCTCACCCGCCGCCGCGCGCCCACCCGGCTGCCTCCCGCTGCACGTGTCCCTCGAGTTCGAGCAGCGGAAGCGCGGCCCGCACCCGCTCCGGGAGCAGCCCCGACGCCACCGACAGTTGCTGCACCGACACCGCACCCACCGCGGGCAGAGCTTCGTACACGGCCGCCATGTCGCCCGAGAGCCCGTCGAGCGCTCGCGCCCACCGCCCGTCACCGTCGTCGGCCACACCCATCGGGCCGACCTCCTCGACCACCTCGCGTGCGGTGCCCACCAGTCGCGCCTCCTGTTCCCGGATCATCCGATGACAGCCCTGCGACGCCGCCGACGTCACGGGCCCCGGAACCGCCAGTACCGGCCGTCCCAGCCGTCTCCCCCACGCCGCCGTGTTCCGCGCCCCGCTGCGCCAGCCCGCCTCCACCACCAGCACGCCCCCGCCCAGCGCCGCGACCAGTCGGTTGCGGGCCAGGAACCGGAACCGCGCCGGCAGCGTGCCGGGCGGATACTCGCTGACCACCGCCCCCTGCTCGGCGATCTGCCGCAACAACCCGGTGTGCGCTGCCGGATAGGCGCGGTCCACTCCGCACGCGAGCACCGCCATCGTCGCGCCACCGACCCCCAGCGCCGCCCGGTGCGCCGCCGCGTCGATCCCGAAGGCCGCCCCCGACAGCACCGCCCACCCGTCGGTCGCCAGGTCCCCGGCGATCTCCGCGGTCACGTTCTCGCCGTAGCCACTGGCCGCACGCGTGCCGACGACGGCAACGGACCGCTCCACCAGCTCGTCGATCCGCCGTCGCCCCAGCGCCCACAACGCCGGCGGCGCGGCATCGGCGTCCGCGCCGTCGAGACCGTCGAACGCGAGCAACTGCCACGCCGGCCACTCGTCGTCGTCGGGTGTGACCAGACGGCCGCCCAGCCGCTCCACCAGCTCGAGGTCCCTCGCCGCGGAGTCGAGATGGGCACGGGCGGCGGTACGCCTGCGGAGGGGACCGCCGATCGAACCGTCGCGCACCGCTGCCGCGACCACCTCCGGGCCGGCCTCCGCGATCGCGGCGTTCAGCATGCGCGACGCCCCCTGCGCCACGACCGACAGGTAGGCCCACGCCAGCCGGCGCGGATCCGTCGCGCTCACACCGTCCCCCGATCCCGGAAATCCAGAGCCGTCGCCACCTGCACTTCTCCCGGGGCGTCGAGCCCCGCGAGATCTGCCAGCGTCCACGCGACTCGCAACGCACGATCCGCGCCGCGCGCGGTGATCGCCCCTTTCCGCAGCGCCCACTCCACGGGCCCCAGCGCCGCGCGCGGCAGGCGGAACTTCTGCCGCAGCGCGGGACCCGGGACCTCGGCGTTGGTGCTCCATCCGTGCGCGTTCCAGCGGGCTGCCGCGGCGGCCCGGGCCCGGGCCACCCGGGCGCGAACATCCTCGGTGCTCTCCCCCGCCTCCCCCATGAGCGCGCCGGTCGCTACCGTCTCCATCCGAACCCGCAGGTCCACCCGGTCGAGCAGCGGGCCCGACAACCTTCCCAGGTAGCGGCGGCGCGCGGCGGGCGGGCACACGCAGTCGGCGTCGCGAGGCGGCGCACACGGGCACGGATTGGCGGCGAGAATCAGCTGGAAGCGCGCCGGATAGCGCGCGACGCCGTCGCGGCGGGCGATGCGCACCTCACCGTCCTCGAGCGGGGTCCTCAACGCCTCGAGCGCCTTGGTGCCCATCTCGGCGACCTCGTCCAGGAAGAGGACGCCCCGGTGGGCACGGCTGACCGCACCAGGCTTGGCCGTGCCGCTGCCCCCGCCGACGAGCGAGCTGACCGACGCGGTGTGGTGGGGAGCGATGAACGGCGGGTCGGTGACGAGCGGCTGATCCGCCGACAGCGTTCCGGCGACGGAGTGGATCGCGGTCACCTCGAGCGCCTGTTCCTCCGTCAACGCCGGCAACACCCCGGGAAGCCGCTGGGCGAGCATCGTCTTCCCGATGCCGGGCGGGCCGGTGAGCATCAGATGATGCGCACCGGCGGCCGCGATCTCGATGGCCCGTCGTGCCTCGTGCTGACCGACCACCTCGCTCATGTCCGCACGTCCCGGCCGCTCCCCCGGTGGACGGGGACCGGGTCGCTCGAGCGGTCCGTCGCCGCGCAGCCACAGCACCACCTCGGTGAGAGTGCCCGCCCCGTAGATGTCGATGCCGTCGACCAACCCGGCCTCGGGCATCGTCGCGGCCGGCACCACCACCCGCTCCCACCCGGCACGCTTGGCGGAGAGCACCGCCGGAAGGACTCCCCGCACCGACCGGACCCGGCCGTCGAGCGCCAGCTCCCCGAGCAGAATCGTCCGCGCAACCGACTCCGGTGGAATCGACTTGGCGGCGTTGAGCACGGCGCACGCGAGGGCGAGGTCGTAGACGCTGCCCACCTTCGGCAGCGTCGCCGGCGACAGGGCCAGCACCACCCGCGAATCCGGCCATTCGCCACCGGAATTCGTCACCGCCGCCCGGACTCGGTCCCGGGACTCCTGGAGCGCAGTGTCGGGCAGACCGACCATCTTCACTCCCGGCAGTCCGCGGCCGATGTCGGCCTCGATCTCCACGACCTGTCCGTCCACCCCCGTGACCGCCACCGAGTAGGCCTTCCCCAGCGCCATCAGAGCACCTGCCGGCGATGGGTGATCACGGGTGCGCCCCGGGACGGGAGCAGCACCGTGACCACATCGACCCGGATGCGCCGCCATCGTCGCTCGTGGCTGGAAAGCCACAGCGCGGCCAGCCGCCGGATGCGGTCCGCCTTCGCCGCGGTCACCGCCTCGGCCGGCGTGCCGTACCCGAGGCCGGTGCGGGTCTTGACCTCCACGAACACCACGGTGTCGCCGTCCTCGGCGATCAGATCGAGTTCGCCGTACCGGCTACGCCAGTTGCGCGCGAGCACCACCAAGCCCGCCGACTCGAGAAACTCGGCGGCCAGGTCCTCCCCCAGCGCCCCCACCTGCTGATTACGTCCCATCCCCGTCCCTCCCTGTGTGGCAACCACTGTGCGGCACAGGAGGGACGCCCGCGGCCCCCGCCGGTCCGGATCACGGAATCTGTGGATGAACTCGCCGGGTGTGGACAACTCCTGCCGACGGGGCGAGGCCGGTGAACGGCCCGTGGCCGAATGTCACACCGCTTCGATCGAATCGACTGAATGTGACATTCGGCCACGAAGGCGCGGATGGGGTGAGCCGGCTATCCCAGCTTGTCGGGCAGGCGCAGGTCCGGCTTGTCGAGCTCTTCGATGTTGACGTCCTTGAAGGTGATGACCCGGACGTGCTTGACGAAGCGGGCCGGACGGTACATGTCCCACACCCACGCGTCGGACATGCGCACTTCGAAGTACACCTCGCCGCCGGAATTGTGCGGGAGCAGCTCGACCGCGTTGGCGAGATAGAACCGTCGCTCGGTCTCCACGACGTACGCGAACTGACCGACGATGTCCCGGTACTCCCGGTACAGCGAGAGCTCCATCTCGGTTTCGTACTTCTCGAGATCCTCGGCACTCATCGGTCTCGGTGTCCTCCCGTTCTGGTGTGTCGATCCATCATCCCGCATCCGCCTCGTCGGAGCCGAATCGGCCGTGGCCGGAGTCGTCGCCGAGGAGGGCGGCGACGTTGGCGTATCGCAGGCGATGCTCCCGGCTGGGGCCGAGATCGCGCAGCGCCGCCATGTGCGCGGCGGTGCTGTAACCCTTGTGGACGGCGAAGCCGTAGCCGGGCAGCTCGCCGTCCAGGTCGACCATGATCCGGTCCCGGGTGACCTTGGCGAGCACGCTCGCCGCCGCGATGCAGGCCGCCGCGGCGTCCCCGCCGAGGACCGGCAGCGACGGCGCCGGCAGGCCCGGGACCCGGAACCCGTCGGTGAGAACGTACCCGGGCGCGACGGACAGCCGCATCACCGCACGGCGCATGCCCTCGATGTTGGCCACGTGCACACCGATGGCGTCGATCTCGGCGGCCGGCACGATCACCACGCTCCACGCCACCGCGCGGCGTCGGATGATCGGGAACAGCTCCTCCCGGGCCTTCTCGGTGAGCTTCTTGGAGTCGTCGAGACGCGCGAGCGTCGGATGTGGTCGGGGATCGAGGATGCACGCGGCGACGACGAGCGGCCCGGCGCAGGCGCCGCGGCCTGCCTCGTCGACCCCCGCGACCGGCCCGAGCCCGCACCGCACGAGCGTCGACTCCATGGTGCGCAGGCCCGCGGACCTGCGGATCACAGCGCGCGGCGGCCACGGGGTCACGGTTGCTGGATCTCCGGGGAATCGATGGTGCCCCACCGCGAGGGCGGCAGGACGATGAACCGGGCCTTGCCGATGACGTTGTCGACCGGGATGGTGCCCTGGTTCTCGTCGGCGACGTGGTAGCGCGAGTCCGCGGAGTTGGAGCGGTTGTCCCCCATGACCCAGATGTGGCCGTCCGGCACGGAGACCGGACCGAAGCAGCGGCCCGAGCGCACCTCGGTCTCGCAGGTGACCACGCCGGGGGTGAACGGGAAGTCCATCTCGATGTACGGCTCGTCGAGGGGGCGGCCGTCGACGAGGACGCGGCCCTGGTCGTCGCAGCATTCGACGGTCTGCCCGCCGACGGCGATCACGCGCTTGACGAGGTCGTTCTCGTCGGGTGGGACGAGGCCGACGAGGGAACCCACCTCCTGCACGCCGCGGATCACGACGTTGTCGGAGCGGGTGGAGACGTATCCGGTGGACCAGGAGTCGGGGCCGCGGAAGACCACGACGTCGCCGGGCCGGGGATCGCCGAAGCGGTAGCCGATCTTCTCGACGACGATCCGGTCGCCGGTGCAGCCGGGGCAGCCGTGCAGGGTGGGCTCCATCGACTCCGAGGGAATGAGGTACACCCGCGCGACGAAGGTCTGGAGCAGGAAGCTCAGCACGAGCGCGACGAGGATCAGGACGGGCAGTTCCCGCAGGAACGACTTCTCCTTCTTGTCCTGTTTCCGATCGCGTCCAGGCGTGTCGTCGGTGCTGTGCTGCTGCATCTCCGGCACGGCCGGGTCTCGCGAGGAATCTGCCACCGAATCAGAGTAGCCCGGCCCGGAACGGATCCGGACCGGGCTACTCGGGGCCTGACGGTCAGCGCGTGACGATCAGCGCTTTTCCTTGATCTTGGCGGCCTTGCCGCGCAGCTCGCGCAGGTAGTACAGCTTGGCGCGGCGCACGTCACCACGGGTGACGACCTCGATCTTGGCGAGGTTGGGGCTGTGCACCGGGAAGGTCCGCTCGACGCCGACACCGAACGAGACCTTGCGCACGGTGAAGGTCTCGCGGATGCCACCGTTCTGGCGACGGATCACGACGCCCTTGAAGACCTGCACGCGCTCCTTGGAGCCCTCGATGACCTTGACGTGCACGTTCAGGGTGTCGCCGGCACGGAAGTCCGGAATGTCGTCGCGCAGGGACTTGGCGTCCAGGAAGTCCAGGGTGTTCATCGGTTGTCATCCTCGCTTGTTCGCATGAGCAGAGGAACCGAGCGGCATCCACCGGAAGGCGGTGCTCGACTGGTTCGTGCCCAGGTCAGGTATGCGTGCCCGAGCCGGGCAACCCGTCAATTGTGCCAGACGGTGCCGGGGTGGCGGAAATCGGCGGGGGTGCGGCGTGCACGGTGCGGGCCAGTTCGGCTTCGGCGGCGACGCGGGAGTGCTGGACGGCTCCCTGCACGGTGTCCATCGTCGGCTTGCCTGCCACGAGGTCCTGCACGAAGATCTTCGCCCGGATCACCGGGCGTCGGTAGCGCCGCTCGCGTTCGATCGCGCGGCGCATCTTGCGGGTCTTGCCGGTGTAGCGCCAGCGGGCCCAGGGTGCGCCGGGCCGCGACAGGCGCACCGCCCCGACCAGCAGCAGGGGGAAGACGAACAGACCGACCAGGCCCGTCCAGATCTTGCCCTTGGCCAGCACGACCGCCGCGAGGGCCAGATTTCCGACAGCGGAGAGGGCGATCAGGGTGCGGGTCACCCATGACGGGTCCTCCCGGAAGTTGGTGATGTCGGCGAATTCGAGGGGCTGCAGGCCGAGCAGCACCAGGCCGGTGACGGCGATCGCGACGAAGACCGCATCGACCGAGACGCGTCCCTCCTGCTCCCAGTACACGTCGTTGAGGTAGAAGATCAGGGCGAACTCGTCGAGCACGAGCGCGGTCCCGATGCCGAAGAGCGTGGCCAGGGCCGCCCCGGTGGTCTGCGTGCCGTCCTCGTAGACGGCGATGAGGGATCCGCCCGCGATCACCATGGTGACGACGCCGAACACCACGTGGTGCACGTGGTGGCCGCCGGGGGTGACGTTGCCGGGCCACCAGCGCACCTGGGCGCGGATCATGCGGACGCTGAACCGGATGAACAGGAACGCGAGGAGAAATCCGAGCAGGAAGAACAGCAGTGGCAGGCGCCCGCGGTCGATGATCTCGCGTTGCAGCCACTCGGTCACGGCCGTCACGGCGCGATCGCCCTCGGGACTTCGTCGGCGGGGCGGGGCGGGTCCTTCGGCGCGCGGCCGGTCGTCACCGTGGGCTGCATGCTCCCGAGGATGTCAGGAACCGGGCCGCGCCGGTAGTCGGCGCGGCCCGGCGGCGTCTACTTGCCGAATCCGGCGCGCCGCAACGCGTCCGCCATCGAGCCGGCGGCCGGCGGGGCGTCCTGGCGACGGTCCCCGCGGTGACCACCCTGCCCCTGCCCGCCCTGACGCTTGCCCTGCTGCCGGCCACCCGGCCGGCGTCCGCCCCGGTCCTGCGGACCGCGCGAGTCGCCGCCGCCGGACGGGGCGCCAGCGGGGATCTCGTCGTCGAGGCGCAGCGTCAGGCCGATCCGCTGCCGCGGCACGTCCACATCGAGCACCTTGACCTTGACCACCTCGCCGGACTTGACGACGTCGCGCGGGTCCTTGACGAAGCTGCGGGACATCGCGGACACGTGCACGAGACCGTCCTGGTGCACCCCGACGTCGACGAACGCCCCGAACGCCGCGACGTTGGTGACGACGCCCTCGAGCACCATGCCGGGTTTCAGGTCGGCGACCTTCTCGACGCCGGCGGCGAACGTCGCGGTCTTGAACTCCGGGCGCGGGTCGCGGCCCGGCTTCTCGAGTTCGGCGATGATGTCGGTGACCGTGGGCAGACCGAAGCGGTCGTCGACGAAGTCCTCCGCGCGCAGGCGCCGCAGCACTGCGGTGTTGCCGACCAGCTCGCGCACGCCGCCGCCCGCGGTGTCGACGATGCGCCGCACGACCGGGTACGCCTCGGGGTGCACGCTCGACGCGTCGAGCGGATCGTCGCCGTTCGGGATGCGCAGGAAGCCGGCACACTGCTCGAACGCCTTCGGGCCGAGGCGCGGCACCGCGGTGAGGTCCTTGCGGGTGCGGAACGGCCCGTTCCCGTCGCGGTGGGCGACGATGCTCTCGGCGAGGGACGACGTGATGCCCGACACCCGGGCCAGGAGCGGCACCGACGCGGTGTTGACGTCCACACCGACGGCGTTGACCGCGTCCTCGACGACCGTGCCGAGGGAGCGGGCGAGCAGCGTCTCGGACACGTCGTGCTGGTACTGGCCGACGCCGATCGACTTGGGATCGATCTTGACGAGTTCGGCGAGCGGGTCCTGCAGGCGCCGGGCGATGGACACGGCACCGCGGATCGACACGTCGAGGTCCGGCAGTTCCTTCGAGGCGTACGCCGACGCCGAGTACACGGACGCGCCGGCCTCGGACACCACGATCTTGGTCAGGTTCGTGGCGCCGGACTTCGCGATCAGTTCGGTGGCGAGGGCATCGGTCTCGCGGGAGGCGGTGCCGTTCCCGATCGCGATCAGTTCCACACCGTGCTGCGCGACGAGCCGCGCCAGGGTGGCCAGGGCCTGGTCCCGCTTGTTGTGCGGCTGGTGCGGATAGATCGTGTCGTGCGCGACGACCTTGCCGGTGGCGTCGACGACGGCGACCTTGGTGCCGGTGCGGAAGCCGGGGTCGAGTCCCATCGTCGGCCGGGTGCCGGCGGGGGCGGCGAGCAGCAGGTCGCGCAGGTTCGCGGCGAACACGTCCACGGCGTCCTTCTCGGCGGACTGCCGCAGCCGCATGCGGATGTCGAGGGCGAGGGAGACGAGCAGTTTGGTGCGCCACGCCCAGCGGACGGTGTCGAGGAGCCACTTGTCGGCGGCCCGGCCCTCGTCGGCGATGCCGAAGCGGGTGGCGATGCGGCCTTCGTAGTAGGTGCGCTGCCCGGGCTCGGGTTCCTCGGAGTCCGGTTCGAGCGACAGGCTCAGCACCTCCTCCTTCTCGCCGCGCAGCGCCGCCAGGATGCGATGCGAGGGCAGGTCGGGGAAGGGCTCGGAGAACTCGAAGTAGTCGGCGAACTTGGCACCCTCGGTTTCCTTGCCGGGACGCACGGTGGACTTCAGCTGGCCGCGGGTCCACATCGCCTCGCGCAGCTCGCCGACGAGGTCGGCGTCCTCGGCGAAGCGTTCGACGAGGATGGCGCGGGCGCCGTCGAGCTGTTCGGCGCTGTACTGCGCGGGGTCGGTGGTGGGGTCGCCGAGGAGGGCGTCGGCGACGGGCTCGTGACCGGCCTCCCGCGCGATCTGCGCCTTGGTGCGGCGCTTCGGCTTGAACGGCAGGTAGATGTCCTCGAGCCGGGCCTTGGTGTCGGCGAGCAGGATCTGCGTGCGCAGCTCGTCGTCCAGCTTGCCCTGGGATTCGACGGACTCGAGCACCGCCGTGCGGCGCTCGTCGAGTTCACGCAGGTATCGCAGGCGTTCTTCGAGCTGCCGGAGCTGGGCGTCGTCGAGCCCGCCGGTGACCTCCTTGCGGTAACGGGCGATGAACGGCACCGTCGCGCCGCCGTCGAGCAGGTCGACCGCCGCGGCGACCTGACCTTCCCGGACGGCGAGTTCCTCGGCGATGCGCTGATTCACGGTCTTGAGAGCGGTCGTCACAGCGGTCGACCCTACCGCTATCCTTCCTCCGCCCTCGGTGACGCGGAGGGGCGTGCGCGTCTCCTCGACGGTGGGACGAGTTCGTCGGACAATCGACAACAGGAGGGTGGATATGTCCCGGGTGCGCGGCGGACGCTGGGCGATGCTGGCGCTGTCGTTGCTGACCGCAGCGACGGTGGGGGCGTGCGGCCCGGAGCCGGTCGGGTCGCCGGTCGCCCTGCCGTCCGCCGGCGTCGAGTCCCCCGGTCCGCTCGAACCACTCGGTTCGCTGCCCGATCGGATGACGGCCGCGGCGGCGACCGCGGCCGGGCGCGGCGCCGACGTCACGATCGCCGCGCTCGACCGGCGGACCGGGCTCCGGGTCGTCGGCGGCGTCGACACACCCGTCGAGACCGCGTCGGTGGCCAAGCTGTTCATCGCCGACGACCTGCTGTACCGGGCGGCGACGGGCGAGTTGCCGCTCGGCGGCAGCGACTACGACCGGATCACCGCGATGCTCGAGTCGTCGGACGATTCGGCGGCGAACGACCTGTGGTTCCGGCACGGCGACTCGGAGATCGTCGAGCGTACCGCCGCGCGGCACGCGCTCACCGGCACCGTCGCGCCGGTGGACGGGCTGTGGTGGAACACCGTCACCACCGCGTCGGACCTGCTCACCTGGTACGCGGATCTGCTCGACGGCACGGGCGGGCTCGACGAGTGGGGCCGGGCGACGATCGTGGGGCACCTGCGTGCCGCCGGCCCCGTCGGCGCCGACGGGTACGACCAGCGATTCGGGTTGCCGGACGGGCTGAGCGACACCACCGGGCTCGGCGTCAAGCAGGGTTGGATGTGCTGCCTGGACGGGCGCTGGATCCATCTGTCCACGGGGTTCGTCGGGGACGACGAGCGGTACGTGCTGGTGGTGCTCTCCCGCGAACTCGTGCACTACGACGCGGACGACGACCGGTGGACCGATCTGCCGGACACGGCGCTGTTCGATGTGACCGGGGATGCGAGCGCGCAGCACGCGCGGGAGACGGTGACCGAGGTGGTCCGCACGGTGTTCGGCAGCGCCGGGACGCACTGAGCGTGGGTCAGTCGGCGAGCAGGTCGGGTCGGCGTTCGCGGGTGCGCTCGAGCGCCTGTTCCCGCCGCCACGCGGCCACCTTGGCGTGGTCCCCGGACAGCAGTACCGGCGGCACGTCGAGGCCGCGCCAGCTGACGGGGCGGGTGTAGCTGGGGCCCTCGAGCAGCCCGTCGGAGAACGAGTCCTCCTGGTGGGACTGCTGATTGCCGAGGACGCCGGGCAGCAGCCGCACGACGGCCTCGGTCATGACGAGGACGGCGACCTCGCCGCCGATGAGCACGTAGTCGCCGATGCTGACCTCTTCGACGCGTACCCGGCGCGCGGCGTCGTCGAAGACGCGCTGGTCGATGCCTTCGTAGCGGCCGCAGGCGAATACGATGCGCTTCTCGCCGGCCCAGCGTTGCGCGGTGGCCTGGTCGAACGGCACACCGGCCGGGGTGGGGACGACGAGCAGCACGTCGGGGTCGGGTTCGCCGTCGGGCCCGGCGAGCACGTCGTCGAGGGCGGGCCCCCACACCGTGGGTTTCATGACCATGCCCGGTCCCCCGCCGTACGGGGCGTCGTCGACGGCCTTGTGCACGTCGTGGGTCCAGTCCCGCAGGTTGTGGATCCCCACGGAGACGAGCCCCTTGTCGATCGCCTTGCCGAGCAGCGCGACGCGCAGCGGCTCGAGGTATTCGGGGAAGATGGTGACGACGTCGAAACGCACGGGAGGCTATGTCTCCGAACCGAAGTCGGGGTCGAGCAGACCCTCGGGCGGATCGATCTCGACGACACCGGCCGCGAGCGAGACCGTCGGCACGATCGCGGTGACGAACGGAATCAGCAGTTCGCGCTGTTCGTCGCCGGCCGGCCGGACGGAGAGCAGTTCGCCGGCGGCGGTGTGCAGCACCTCGCGAACGGTGCCGATCTCGGTGCCGGCGTCGGGCCGGCCCCCGACGATACGTACGGACAGTCCCTCGAGTTCGTGGTCGTAGAACTCGTCCGGGTCGTCGGACGGCGGCAGATCGGCGCTGTCGACGACGAACAGGGTGCCGCGCAGGGCGTCGGCGGCGCTGCGATCGGTGACGCCCCGCACGCGCAGCAGAAGCCGCCCGGAGTGTTCCCGGGCGGCTTCCACCGTGTACGTCTGCAGGGTCTGCTCGCGGGGCTTGCGGCCGTGCAGCACCGCGCCGACGGCGAAGCGCTCCTCGGGTTCGTCGGTGCGAATCTCGACGACCACCTCACCCTTGATGCCGTGCGACTTGGCGACACGGCCCACCACGAGCTCCACCGCGGCGCGCCTACTGGTCGGTGTCGACGACGTCGACGCGGATCCCTCGGCCACCGATGCCGGAGACGAGGGTCCGCAGGGCGGTCGCGGTGCGGCCACCGCGACCGATGACCTTGCCGAGATCGTCGGGGTGCACGTGCACCTCGACGGTGCGCCCCCGACGGCCCGTGATCAGCTCGACGCGCACGTCGTCGGGGTTGGCGACGATTCCACGGACGAGATGCTCGACGGCATCGGCGACAACGGCGCTCATTACTCGGCAGCCTCGGTGGACTCGGAGGACTCCTCCGCGGCGTCTTCCTTGGCGGCCTTCTTCTTCTTGGGCGTGATGGCCTCGGCAGCCGGCGCGTTCTCGGCCTGCGCGAGGGCAGCCTGGAACAGCTCGAGCTTGGACGGCTTGGGCTCGGCCTTGCGCAGGGTGCCCTCGGTGCCGGGCAGGCCCTTGAACTTCTGCCAGTCGCCGGTGATCTTGAGGAGGTTCTCGACCGGCTCGGTCGGCTGTGCACCGACGCCGAGCCAGTACTGGGCCCGCTCCGAGTCGATCTCGATCAGCGAGGGCTCTTCCTTCGGGTGGTACTTGCCGATGGTCTCGATGGCGCGGCCGTTGCGGCGGGTGCGCGAGTCGGCAACCACGATGCGGTACTGCGGGTTGCGGATCTTGCCGAGACGGGTGAGCTTGATCTTGACAGCCACTGCTGCGAATCTCCTTCGGCGCATGCGAAATACGCCTGTCACGTGCAATTCGGACGACGCGCCCTTCTGGCACGCCCGGTTTTGCCTCTATCCTGTGACCGCCGCGCGGTGCGTAACCGGATGCGACGACAGCGGTCCATTCTGCCAGATCCACCCGGCGGGACGAAAACGACAGGTCAGAGCAGCAGCAGACCCAACGCGGGCAGGGTGTTGTTGAGCGAGTGCGCCACCCAGGACGAGAACACCGACCGGCCGCGCAGCCGCGCGAACCCCATCGCCGCGCCGCCCCACAGCAGCACCGGCAGCCGCCACCATTCCTGATGCCACACGGCGAACACGACGGTGGTGATCGTCAGGACGCCGATCGGGCGTCCCCACCACCGGTCGGGCCGGCGTTCGAGCGCCCCCCACAGCATGCCGCGGAACATCAGTTCCTCGCCGAGGGGGGCGCCGAACCACACCCAGGCCACGAGCAGCAGTTTCCACCCCGTGGGCAACCCGACCAGCGCGGTGAGCGGGGAATCGGCGGCGTCGATTCCCAGGGCGACGACGAGGATCGCCGCCAGGATCAACGCGCCGAGCAGCGCGATCCCCCCGCCGAGCAGACCGACCCCGAGCTGGTCGCGGAACTCCGCCCACGACCGCGGCAGACCGAAGTCGGCGACGGGCCCGCAGCCCCGCCACACGCTGAACGCGAGGGCCGCCGCCCCGGCGAGCAGGGTGGGGGCCATGATGGCGAGCACGTACGTCTCGGCGACGAAGCCCTCCCCGGCCAGGATCGGTCCCAACGTGAATCCGACGAGGTTGACGGCCAGCACCGCCAGCGCGGCGGGGATACCCCACCGGTGTGCGGGCCGGGACGGTGCGGGCAGCGCGGGAGCCGCAGCGGTCCCCGGGTCGGGCGGTTCGGGGGCGGTCATGTGCGGGCGGCGCGGCGGGTGACGACGGCACCCCGGAGCATCACCAGATCGGGCCGGGCCAGCACGTCCGGGCCGCTGCGCGGGTCGTCCGCGTACACCGTGAGGTCGGCCGGCGTGCCCGGTTCGAGGCTCGGGTGTCCCAGCCAGGTGCGGGCCGCCCAGCTGGCGGCGGCGAGCGCCTCGGTCGGGGTCAGCCCCGCCTTCCCGAGGGCGGCGACCTCGTCGGCGATGCGCCCGTGCCGCACCGAGCCGCCGGCGTCGGTGCCGGCATAGATCGGGATTCCGGCGTCGTGGGCAGCGCCGACGGTGTCCGCGACGCGGGCGTGCAGGTCCCGCATGTGCGCCGCATAGACCGGGAACCGGGCGGCCGAGTCGGCGATCTCCGGGAAATTGTCGATGTTGACCAGCGTCGGCACGAGGGCCGTGCCCTGCGCGGCCATCGCGGCGATGGTGTCGTCGGTCAGGCCCGTGCCGTGTTCGAGGCAGTCGATCCCGGCGGCGAGCAGGCCGGGCAGCGCGTCCTCCCCGAACACGTGCGCGGTCACCCGCGCTCCCTCCCGGTGGGCCGCGGCGATGGCCTCGACGAGGATCGCGTCCGACCACAGCGGGGCGAGATCGCCGGTGCCGCGGTCGATCCAGTCGCCGATGAGCTTGACCCAGCCGTCGCCGGCACGGGCCTGGCGCACCACTTCATCCGGCAGCTGGGATTCGTCGTCGAGGTCGACGGGCAGGCCGCGGATGTAGCGCTTGGGCGCGGCGATGTGCCGTCCCGCGCGCACGATCCGCGGCAGGTCGGCCCGCGCGTCGAGGTGCCGGGTGTCGACCGGGGATCCCGCGTCGCGCAGTAGCAGTACCCCGGCGTCGCGTTCGGTGACGGCCTGCGCGATCAGCCCGTCCGCGTCCTCCGCGCCGCCACCGAAGCGGATCCCGACGTGGCAGTGGGCGTCGACGAGACCGGGCAGGATCCAGCCGTCGGCGGTGAGCAGTTCGGCCCCGGGGATCGGCTCGGCGGCGAACGTGCCGTCGTCGTCGATCCACAGCTCGATCGGTTCGCCGTCCGGCAGGGACCGTCCGCGCAGGGTGAACGCCACGGCGGTCTACTTCTTCGGCAACTTCAGCTGCGAGAGGTCGAAGTTCTCGAGACCGGGCGGCAGCTCGTCGAGGCCCTTCGGCATCTTCGACAGGTCCGGGAACCCGGCGGGCATCCCACCCATGCCGGGCATGCCGGCGGGCATGCCGCCGGGGAACCCGCCCTTGATCTTCGGCGGGGTCGGCCCGCGGCCGCCCTTCTTGCCCTTCTTGCCCTTCTTCGCGCGCTGCGGCTTGCGGGATCCGGGCATGCCCATGCGCCCGGCCATCGCGGCCATCATCTTGCGGGCTTCGAAGAACCGGTCGACGAGCTGGTTGACGTCGGAGACCTTGACGCCGGAGCCGTTGGCGATCCGCAGCCGCCGGGAGGCGTTGATGATCTTCGGGTTGGCGCGCTCCGCCGGGGTCATGCCGCGGATGATCGCCTGGATGCGGTCGAGCTGCTTCTCGTCGACGTTCGCGAGGGCGTCCTTCATCTGGCCCGCACCCGGCAGCATGCCGAGCAGGTTCGCGATCGGCCCCATCTTCCGCACGGCCATCATCTGGTCGAGGAAGTCCTCGAGGGTGAGCTCACCGGAACCGATCTTCGCGGCGGTGGCCTCGGCCTGCTGGGCGTCGAAGACCTGCTCGGCCTGCTCGATGAGGGTGAGCACGTCGCCCATGCCGAGGATGCGGCTGGCCATGCGCTCGGGGTGGAAGACGTCGAAGTCCTCGAGCTTCTCACCGGTGGACGCGAACAGGATCGGCTGGCCGGTCAGCTCACGGACGCTGAGGGCGGCACCGCCGCGGGCGTCGCCGTCGAGCTTGGTGAGCACCACGCCGGTGAAGCCGACACCGGCGCGGAACGCCTCGGCGGTGCTCACGGCGTCCTGGCCGATCATGGCATCGAGCACGAACAGCGTCTCGTCGGGCTGCACGGCGTCGCGGATGCCGGCGGCCTGGGCCATCAGCTCCTCGTCGATGCCGAGACGGCCGGCGGTGTCGACGACGACGACGTCGTAGTGCTTGGCGCGGGCCTCTGCGATGCCGTCGCGGGCGACGTTCACCGGGTCGGCGGCGGTGATGCCGAGCGGGTTCTCGCCTCCGCCGATCGAGGTGCCGGGGTGCGGGGCGAACACGGTCGCGCCGGCGCGCTCACCGACGATCTGCAGCTGGGTGACCGCACCGGGTCGCTGCAGGTCACAGGCGACGAGCAGCGGGGTGTGTCCCTGGTCCTTGAGCCACTTGGCGAGCTTGCCGGCGAGGGTGGTCTTACCGGAACCCTGCAGACCGGCGAGCATGATCACCGTTGGCGGGGTCTTGGCGAACTGCAGCCGGCGGGTCTCACCGCCGAGGATCCCGACGAGTTCCTCGTTGACGATCTTGACGACCTGCTGGGCGGGGTTGAGCGCGCCGTGCACCTCGGCGCCCTTGGCACGTTCCTTGATCTTGGCGATGAACGAGCGCACCACGGGAAGCGCGACGTCGGCCTCGAGCAGCGCCAGGCGGATCTCCCGGGCGGTCGCGTCGATGTCGGCGTCGGAGAGGCGCCCCTTGCCGCGCAGGTCCTTGAGGGCTCCGGTCAACCTGTCGGAAAGGGATTCGAACACCGAATGCGCTCCTGGGTCTGGCGAAGATGCGGACAGTTCTGCGTTCCAGGGTAGCCGTTCGCGGCACGAGTTCTCGCACGTGCACGAGCGCCCACCCCACGCTCAGCCGTTGTCCTCGGGTTTCTTCGGTTCCGGCGCGGGCACCACGGCCAGCACGGCCCGCTCGATCCGCTCCCGGTTCTCCCGGGTGTCGGAGCCTGCGAGGTCGATGCAGAACGCGTCCACGACGGTGCGTCCGAGAGTGGCGACCCGGGCCCAGCGCACGTCGGCACCGCACCGTTCGAACGCGTCCGCGAGCCGGCACAGCATGCCCAGCCGGTCCTCGGCGCGCAGTTCGAGAATCGCCTGCCCCTGCTCCGGGGCGTCGATCCAGATCAGGTGCGGAGGCGCCTGCGCGTAGGTGCCCGGCACGGCCCGCTCCGGTCGTTCGGGCAGCTGCGCCTCGCGGGCGGCCTGCTCCTTCGCGGCGAGTGTGGCGAGCAGGTCCAGGTCCCCGGAGCGGGCCCGGACGAGTTCCTGCCGCAGTAGGCCCGCCGCCGGCGGGGCCCCGAACAGCGGGGCGACGGCGAAACTGTTGACCGCGCTGCCGGCGTGGCTGCCCACCGAGGCGGACAGCACGCGCAGGCCGTACAGTGCCAGCACTCCGGCAGCGTCGGACAGCAGGCCCGGCTCGTCGGGCGCGACAACCGTCACGGTGTAGGCGTGCGGGTTCTCCCCGGGTTGCAGGTCGACGTGGATGCCGCCCTGTTCCGCCCGCCCGGCGAGCTGGGGGTCGATCGGATCGGGGTGCGGCAGCTCCTCCCCCGCCATCATCAGCCGGCAGCGCCGGACCAGTTCCCGGATGAGCGCCGCCTTCCAGTCGCCCCACACTCCCGGGCCCGTCGCGAGCGAGTCCGCCTCGGCGAGTGCGTGCAGCAGTTCGAGCAGCACCGGGTCGCCGTCGATGGCCTCGACGACGGACTCCACCGTGGCGGGATCGTCGAGATCGCGCCGGGTCGCGGTGTGCGGAAGCAGCAGATGGTGGCGGACCATCGCGGACAGCACGGCGACGTCGGAGGGCCACAGGCCCATCCGGCGTCCGATCCGGGTGGCGAGCTCGGCTCCGACGACGCTGTGGTCGCCGCCGCGGCCCTTGCCGATGTCGTGCAGCAACGCCCCGAGCACCAGCAGATCGGGGCGCGCGACGCGGGTGGTCAGGCCTCCTGCCTGCACGGCGGTCTCCACCAGGTGCCGGTCCACCGTCCAGATGTGCACGGCATCGCGCGGGGGCAGATCCCGCACGGCGCCCCACTCGGGCAGCAGGCGGCCCCACAGTCCCGTCCGGTCGAGGGCCTCGATGGGGTCGATCGCGCGGGTCCCCGAACCGAGCAGCACGAGGAGGTCGTTCAGTGCGGTGCGCGGCCACGGTTCGCGCAGTTCCGGTGCGTTGTCGGCCAGCCGGCCGAGAGTCGACGCGGAAATGGGCAGGTCGTGCTGCGCCGCGGCCGCCGCGACCCGCGTGATCAGACCGGGGTCCTTGCGGGGGTTCGCGTCACGGGCCAGCGTCACCTCCCCGCCGTGCTCCACGACACCCTCGTCGAGGGGACGGCGGACGGGGACGCGCCGCAACCGGGACAGTCCCTTGCGGGGCAGCGCGTTCCCGGCCGTGCGTACGCCGACCTCCACCGAGTAGCTCACGGTCCGCGCGGCCTCGGTGAGCACCCGGGCCAGGTCGAATCGGTCGCCGATGCGCAGGGCGGCGCCGATCTCGTCCGCGTCCTGGGCACGGAGCTGGTCGCGGGGACGGCCGGCGACGCGGTGCAGCTCGGTGCGCACATCGAGCAGGCGGCGGTGCGCGGCCGCGAGCCCGCCGCCGGGAACGTCGGGGCCGAGGCCCGGCATGCCGTCGGTGAGCTGCGCGACGGACAGGGCGTTGAGCAGCTGCACGTCCCGCAGCCCGCCGCGGCCGCTCTTGAGATCGGGTTCGGCCCGGTGCGCGATCTGCCCGCTGCGCTCCCATCGGGCCTCAGTCAGTGCGATGAGCTCGTCGAACCGGCTGCGGATTCCGGTGCGCCACTGCCGCCGCACACCCCCGATCAGCAGGTTGCTCAGTTCGGGGTCGCCGGCGATGTGGCGGGCTTCGAGCATGCCGAGCGCGGCGGTCAGGTCGGATGCCGCTACCTGCAGAGCCTGCGGAACGGTCCGGACGCTGTGGTCGAGCTTGATGTGGGCGTCCCACAGGGGGTACCAGAGCCGGTCGGCGACGCGGGACACGACCGCTGGGTCCATGTCGTCGTGGAGCAGGACGAGGTCGAGATCGGAGTAGGGCAGCATCTCGCGACGGCCGAGGCCGCCGACGGCGACGACGGCGAAGCCGCAGTCGGGTGCGATGCCGAGTTCGGCGCCCTTGGTGACGAGCCAGAACTCGTGGAGGTCGACGAGGGCGTGGCGCAGGGCCGGGGCGTCGAGTCGGCGGTGGCGGGCACCACCGGAGAGCAGCTGGGTTCGGGCTCGGGCGAGGTCGGTGGCGGCGGTGCCGGTTCCGGCCGGTCCCGCAGACACCGGCGGCCCCGATCCCGCTGCGGAGGCAGCGGGACCAGGGCCGCGAGTTCCGGACCCGTTGGGGTCAGAGTGCATCGGCACCTCGTTCACCGGTGCGCACCCGGACCACGGTCTCGACCGGGGTGACCCATACCTTGCCGTCGCCGATCTTGCCGGTGCGGGATGCCTCGACGATGGTCTCGACCACCTTGTCGACGGTGGCGTCGTCGACGACGACCTCGACGCGGACCTTGGGAACGAAGTCGACGGAGTACTCCGCTCCACGGTAGACCTCGGTGTGGCCCTTCTGGCGACCGTATCCCTGCACCTCGCTGACGGTCATGCCGAGCACACCCGCCTGCTCGAGGCCTGCCTTGACGTCCTCGAGGGTGAACGGCTTGACAATTGCCGTGATCAGCTTCATATCCTCATCCCTTCCCAGTCTCCAGTGCCCTGCTGTCTTCTTATCACTTGAGGGCGGCCGCGAAGTCGTATGCCGACTCCGCATGCTCGGCCTCGTCGATGCCGCGTGCCTCTTCCTCCTCCGACACCCGCCAGCCGAGCGGCTTGAGCGCGAAGGCGACGATCGCGGTGACGATGCCGGTGTAGACCAGGGCGAATACTGCGATGACGATCTGGATCACGAGCTGCTTGTAGTCGCCGCCGTAGAACAGTCCCGTCTCGGTGCCGAGGAAACCGATCGCGACGGTGCCCCACAGGCCCGCGACGAGGTGCACGCCGACGACGTCGAGGGAGTCGTCGTACCCGAACCTGTACTTCAGGCCGACCGCCAGGGCGGACAGGACGCCCGCGACCGCGCCGAGCACGATGGAGCCCACCGGGCTGAGCGCACCGGCCGCCGGAGTGATGGCGACCAGGCCGGCGACGGCACCCGAGGCGGCACCGAGGCTGGTGCCCTTGCCGTCGCGGATCCGTTCGGCGAGGAGCCAGCCGAGGATCGCGGCGGCGGTGGCCGTGGTGGTGTTGACCCAGGCCAGGCCGGCCACGCCGTCGGCGGCGAACGCGGAGCCGGCGTTGAACCCGAACCACCCGAACCACAGCAGCGCGGCGCCGAGCATGACGAACGGCAGGTTGTGCGGACGGAAGGCCGTGCGGCCGAACCCGGCGCGCTTGCCGATGATCAGCACCAGGACGAGCGCGGCGATGCCGGCGTTGATGTGCACGACCGTGCCACCGGCGAAGTCGATGGGCGCGACGGTCGCGACGAGCCCGCCCTCACCGTCGTCGGAGGTGCCGAAGATCTTGGCGGCGAGGCCGTCCTCGGAGCCGGAGAGCAGGCCGCCACCCCACACCATGTGGGCGAGGGGGAAGTACGCGACGGTGACCCAGACGGCGGCGAAGGTCAGCCAGGTGCCGAACTTCACGCGTTCGGCGAGGGCACCGCTGATCAGGGCGGTGGTGACGACCGCGAAGGTCACCTGGAAGGCGATGTCGATGATCTGCGGATAGTCGCCGAGACCGGGCAGGAACTCACCGGCGTCGTCGTAGATGGCGCCCTGCAGACCGAACATCTGGAACGGGTTGGCGAAGATGCCCCCGATGTCCTCGGTGCCGTAGGACATCGACCAGCCCCACAGCACGTAGATCACCGCGATGACCGCCATCGCCCCGAAGGACATCATCATCATGTTCAGGACGGCCTTCGTGCGCGACATGCCACCGTAGAAGAACGCCAGACCGGGCGTCATCAACAGCACCAGGGACGCCGATATCAGCATCCATGCCGCGTCGCCGGTGTTCACCACTTCCTCCACTTGCAACCTCCCTGTTGGCCGCGCCGGTCAGCGCGTCGTCGAGAGAAGAATGCTGTGGTGATGTTTCGGTGGGAGCGCCGCGCTGTTTCAGCGCAGTGAACGCAAATCGGACATGTGTTTCGTTCGTGTTTCGCCGCGAACCCGGCCGCCGTGGACCGTCCTCCGCGTCTCCCCGACGGTGGTCGCGGGAGGCGACGGCGGCGGGTCGGCGGGACTCGGGCCGGACGGATCCGGCGGGACCGGGTGGCCAGCGCGGCGAGCTCCCGCAGGAGCCTCTCGTCGCTGCTTCCCCGTCGCCACCCGCTCCCGCGGGATCCGTCCGGCACCTGTTTCTACCGAACCCGAGTGGCAGATGGGAACCGAGTGACGATTTGTTATCTTTCCGTGACAAAAACCGGCCACCCGGTCGGAGGCGGGTGGCCGGGGTCGGTCGCGAGGCGGCGGGGTGCCGGGGCGTCAGCCCAGCAGGGCGTCGACGAATGCCCCCGGCTCGAACGGCGCGAGATCGTCCGCGCCCTCCCCGAGTCCGACGAGCTTCACCGGGACCCCGAGTTCGTGCTGGACCTGGAACACGATTCCGCCCTTGGCGGTGCCGTCGAGCTTGGTCAACACCACGCCGGTGATGTCGACGACCTCGGCGAACACGCGCGCCTGCATCAGGCCGTTCTGCCCGATCGTCGCGTCGAGCACCAACAGCACCTCGTCGACCGCGGCCTTCTTCTCCACGACCCTCTTGACCTTGCCGAGCTCGTCCATCAGACCGGTCTTGGTGTGCAGGCGGCCGGCGGTGTCGACGAGCACGGCGTCCACGCCCTGCTCGGTACCCCGGGCGACGGCGTCGAAGGCGATCGCGGCCGGGTCGGCCCCCTCCTTGCCGCGCACGACCTCGGCCCCGACCCGCTCGGCCCACGTCTGCAACTGGTCGGCGGCCGCCGCCCGGAAGGTGTCGGCGGCGCCCAGCAGGACGCGGCGGCCGTCGGCGACGAGGACCCGGGCGAGCTTGCCGGTGGTGGTGGTCTTCCCGGTGCCGTTGACCCCGACGACCAGCAGCACCGCCGGGTGATCCTGGTGCGGCAGGGCCCGGATCGACCGGTCCAGCTCCGGGTGCAGCGCCTCGACCAGCACGTCCCGCAGGACGGCCCGGGCCTCGGCCTCGGTGCGCACGCTGCGGGCGGCCATCTGCACGCGCAGCCGCTCGACGATCTGCGTCGTGGTCGCGGCGCCGAGGTCGGCGATCAGCAGGGTGTCCTCGATCTCCTCCCACGAGTCCTCGTCGAGGTCGCCACCGCCGAGCAGACCGAGCAGGCTCTTGCCCACGGCCGACTGCGACCGCGCGAGCCGGCCACGCAGCCGGTCCAGCCGGCCCTCGGTCGGGGCGATCTCCTCGATCGGCGGCACCTGCGGGACCGGCGCAACCTCGGGCTCGACGGCCGGTGGCGCGATGACCTCGGGTTCGGCGGCGGGAGCCGGCGGGGCTTCCTCCACCGGCGGGGCCTCCTCCACCGGCGGGGCCTCCTCCACCGGCGGGGCCTCCTCCACCGGCGCGGCTTCCTCCACCGGTGCGGTCTCCTCGACCGGCGGGACGACCTCGGACGGTGCCGGCGCCGTCTGCGGCTCGACGCCGGGGACGGGCTCGACCCGGGGTGCCGGTTCGACGGTGGGGGCGGCGCCGGCTTCCGGAGCCTGCTCGGGTTCGACCGTCGGTGCCGGAGCCTCCGACACCTCCGCCGGCAGTGGCACGACCTTCGGTTCCGGGATCACCGTGGATTCCGGAGCGACCGGCGGTTTGGGGGACGCCGGCGGTTCCGGGATCACCGGAGGTGTGGGGGCCGGCCGCTCGACCGGCTGCGGTGGCGCCGTCGCGGTCGCACCCTGACTGAAGCTGAATCCGCCCGCAGCCTTGTAGCCGCCGGATCGGTCCTTCTGCTCGGTGCTTTCGAGCTGCGGTGTCTGCTGCGCTGTCAGCGACACCTGCCGCCTCCGGTACAGCGTCAAGCCGACGACGAGCGCGACGAGGAGGACGGCAAGCGCCGCCGCGATGGCTATCCAGGCTCCGGTACTCACGCCCCCATACTGTCAGGCGCGGCGGCGGCGTTCAGCTCTGGGCGAGAAAGATCCTGACCGCGCATCCGCTGGGAGATGACACGGGTGATGCCGTCACCGCGCATGCTGACTCCGTACAGGGCGTCGGCGATCTCCATCGTCGGCTTCTGGTGGGTGATGACGATGAGCTGGGACTTTTCCCGCAGCTGCTCGAACAACCCGATCAGCCGGCGCAGGTTCGTGTCGTCGAGGGCGGCCTCCACCTCGTCCATCACGTAGAACGGCGACGGCCGGGCCCGGAAGATCGCCACGAGCATCGCCACCGCGGTCAGCGACTTCTCGCCTCCGGAGAGCAGCGACAGCCGCTTGACCTTCTTGCCCGGCGGCCGGGCCTCGACCTCGATGCCGGTGGTGAGCATGTCCGACGGATCCGTCAGCACGAGGCGGCCCTCGCCGCCGGGGAAGAGCTTGGCGAACACCTGCTCGAACTCGCGCTCGACGTCCGCATAGGCCTCGGTGAACACCTGCAGGATGCGGGCGTCGACGTCGGCGACCACGCCGAGCAGGTCCTTGCGGGCGTTCTTGACGTCCTCGAGCTGCGTGGCGAGAAAGTTGTACCGCTCCTCGAGGGCGGCGAACTCCTCGAGCGCCAACGGGTTGACCTTTCCCAGGGTCGCCAGGTCCTTCTCCGCGCGCTTGGCGCGCCGCTCCTGGGTGGCACGGTCGTACGGCTGCGGCTGCGGCGCGACGACCTGCTCGCCGCGCTCGCGCGCCTGCTCGAACTCGGCGATCTCGAGTTCGCTGGGCGGCAGCGGCACGTCGGGGCCGTACTCGGCGACCAGGTCGTCGGGTGCTATGGCGAACTGCTCGACGACGGCCTGCTCGAGCTGCTCGATCCGCAGCGCCGCCTGCGCGCGGGCGACCTCGTCCCGGTGTACCGCGTCGGTGAGCTGGGCGCGCTGCGCGCCGAGGTCGCGTACCCGTTCCTTGACCCGGTCGAGTTGTTCGGCGCGCTCGGCGCGCTGACGGGTCAGCTCGTCGCGGTGGGCCGATGCGGCGGCGATCACCTCGTCCAGGTGGGCGGCGACCCGGGCTCCGGACTCGGCCACGGCCGCGGCGACGGTCGCGGCCTGCCTGCGGGCCCGCTGCGCCCGCTCGGCGCGGGCCCGCGCCTCCCGTTCGGCCTGGGCGGCACGGCGCAGCGAGTCCGCCTTGCCGCGCAGCGCCTGGGCGCGTTCCTCCGCGGTGCGGGCCGCAAGCCTCGCCTCCATCTCCACCGCCCGGACCTCGGCGAGGGCGGCCGCGGCGACCTCCCGGTCGAGGGCCGTCGCGTCCGTGCCGGGGTCGGCGCCGTCGTCGCCCTGCTCCTGCTCGGCCAGCCGCAGCCGCTCCTCGAGCTCGACGACCTCCCGGCGGGCCGTGTCCCGTTCCGTCTCGGCGCGGGTGCGCTGCGCGGCGAGCCGCTCGGACTCGGCGTGGGCGGCGCGCGCGGCCTGCCCGAGCCGGCCCAGTTGCTCGTACACCGCGGACATCGCGGCGTCGGATTCGTTGAGGGCCGCGAGGGTCTGTTCGGCCACCTCGGCACGTGCCGCCTGCTCGGCCAGGGCCCCGGCGAGGGCCGCCGAGAGTTCCTCGGAGCGCCGCACCGCGCGGTCGAGGTCGGTGCGGGACGCGTCGATCGCGGCCTGCACCTCGAGCGTGCTCGGCGCGCGCCCGGAGCCGCCGACGACCCAGCCGGAGCCCGCGAGATCACCGCTGCGGGTCACGGCCCGCAGGTCGGGACGCACGTGGCACAGTTCGATCGCGGAGGGCAGGTCGTCCACGACGACGGTGCGCGCGAGCAACGCGTCGAGTCCGCCGCGCAGTTCCGGCGGGCAGTCGATCACGCCCCGCACCCAGCGTGCCCCGGCCGGCAGGCTCGCCGGCTCGGACGGTGCGGTGGTGCCGCCGGCGACGAACGCGACCCGGCCCTGGTCGGCGTCCACCAGCGCGGCGACGGCCGCGGCGGCCGCCGGGACGGAGTCCGCGGCGAGCGCATCGGCGGCCGGGCCCATCGCCGCTGCGACGGCGACCTCGTATCCGGCCTCGACGCGGACGCGTTCCGCGAGCGGCCCCGCCAGTCCGAGATCGGGACGGTGCTCGAGGAGCCAGGCGGCGCCGTCCTTGCGTTCGAGGCCCATCGACAGCGCCTCGATGCGCGCCCCGAGGGAGGCGACCTCCTTGCCCGCCGCGCGCTCGGCGTCCTGCAGTTCCTGCACGCGCGCGTCGGCGAGCCGCAGGGCCTCGAGGGCGCGTTCGTGCTGGGCGTCGGCGTCGATCTCGCCGGCGTCGAGGTCGTCGATGCGGGCCTGGGCCGTCTCGAACTCGGCCTGGGCGGCGACACCCCGCAGCCGGGCCTCCTCGATGGCGACGGTCAGCCGGGTGACCTCCGCGTCGATGGACTCGGCGCGCGTGCGCACGGTCTCGACCTGTCCGGCCAGGCGCGCGAGTCCCTCCCGCCGGTCGGCGACGGCCCGCACCGCGGCCAGGTGCGCCCGCTCGGCGGCCGCGGCGGCCTCCTCCTGGGCGGCGAGTTGCTCCTTCGCGGCTTCGAGGGTGCCGTGGGCGATCTCGACCGCCTCGAGCAGGTCGGCCTCCTCTTCGGCGATCCGGTCGGCGCGGGCCTCCATCTCGTCCGGGTCCTGGCCGTCGCGGGCCGCCGGGGCGGTGTCGAGGTGGCGGGCGCGTTCCTGGGCGATGCGCACGGTGGCACCGAGGCGTTCGGCGAGCGCGGAGAGGCGGAACCAGGTCTGCGACGCAGCCTCGGCGCCGGGGGTGAGCCGAGCGACCGCCTCCTCGTGGCGTGCGAGTTCGGCGTTGGCGTCGTCCAGTTCCGCAGCGACGTGATCGAGTCGTTCGCGCAGGACACGTTCCTGCTCGTCCTGATCGGCGAATTCGGCGCGCCGGGTCACGAGGTCGTCGGCGGCGAGCCGCAGGCGGGCGTCGCGCAGGTCGGCCTGGATGGTCTGGGCGCGGCGCGCCACCTCGGCCTGACGGCCGAGCGGTTTGAGCTGGCGGCGCAGCTCGGCGGTGAGGTCGGTCAGGCGCGCCAGGTTGGCCTGCATCGCGTCGAGCTTGCGGACCGCCTTCTCCTTGCGCTTGCGGTGTTTGAGGACACCGGCAGCCTCCTCGATGAAGGCACGGCGGTCCTCCGGCCGGGACTCGAGGATGGCGGAGAGGCGGCCCTGACCGACGATGACGTGCATCTCCCGGCCGATGCCGGAGTCGGACAACAGTTCCTGCACGTCCATCAACCGGCACGAGTTCCCGTTGATCTCGTATTCCCCCGCGCCGTCGCGGAACATCCGCCGGGTGATGGACACCTCGGAGTACTCGATGGGCAGCGCGCCGTCGGAGTTGTCGATGGTGAGGGTGACCTCGGCCCGGCCCAGGGGCTGCCGGCCGGCGGTGCCGGCGAAGATGACGTCCTGCATCTTGCCGCCGCGCAGCGCCTTGGCGCCCTGCTCGCCCATCACCCAGGTGAGGGCGTCGACGACGTTGGACTTGCCGGAACCGTTCGGCCCTACGACACACGTGATGCCCGGTTCGAACCGCAGAGTCGTCGCGGACGCGAAAGACTTGAAGCCCTTGAGCGTCAGACCCTTCAAATACATGTGCGAGAACCTTACCGGCGGGCCGTCACCGCTCGACGAAGCCGGTCAGGTCGCCGCGCGCCGGCTCCCAGCTCTCCACCACCAGCCGCACCGTGCCCGGTGTCTCGCCCGAGCGCAGCGCGGCGAGCAGGCGTTCGAGGGCGTCGCGGGGGCCCTCGGCGATGACGAGCACGCGTCCGTCGGGGTGGTTGGTGGCGTGACCGACGACGCCGAGTTCGAGGGCGCGCGAGCGGGTCCACCAGCGGAATCCCACACCTTGGACGTACCCGTGCACCCAGGCGGTGAGCCGGACCGCATCCGGCGACGACTGCATCACGACGGCTCCCCGGCATCGCGGACCGGACGCACGGCGTGGACGGAGCCGTCGAATCCGGTGGTGTAGAGGACGTCCGGGTCCCAGCCGGGACCGTCGCCGAACGCGACGGCGGAGACGAAGGGGACCCCGGTGGCGATCGTGCAGCCGGCGCCGGTCACCGGGTCGACGCGCAGGATCCTGCCGGCGACGTTGAGCGGGACGTACAGCGCACCGTCGGGCCCCACGTCGAGGTCGTCGGCGGTTTCGAGGGGGCCGGGACCGGACGGGTCCAGAGTCCGGGCCGGGCCGTCGAGATCGTCGGCGTCGAGCGCATGAATCCGGGTGGTCGGATCGAATGTTGTTGCTGCATACACGGTTTTGCCTTCGATCGCGAGTCCGTTGACGGAACCGAGGTCGGTGCGGAGCGTCTCCGGAGCGCGGCCGTCGACCGGGACCCGGGTCAGGCCCGGGGGGCTGCCCAGATTCCGACTGACGAGGAAGTCTCCGCCGGGGAGGCGGACGAGGCCGTTGGGCATCGTGAGGCCCGCCGCGACGGTGCGGCGCGCCCCGGTGTCGAGGTCGACGGCCTCCAGGGTGCCGTCGGTGCGGCCGAGCAGCCCGGAGACGGTGCCGTTGCCCGTCGTGAAGAACGCGGTGCCCTCGTCGACGACGATGCCGCCGGGCGCCGGGACCTCGGCCACCACGGTGTCGGCCCGCCCGTCGGGGGTGAGGGTCAGCAGCGACCCGCCGCCCGCCGGCGTGGACGCCGAGGCCAGCAGTCCGCCCCGGCCGTCGAAGGCGAGGTTCTCGAGGATGCCGAGCCCGGACGCGACGACGTCCACCCGCCACGGCGTGCAGCTCGTCGGGGCGGGCGCGGCCGCCGCCGGCGCTCCGCCCGCGAGGAGCCCGACGGCGAGCGCGAGTCCGGCCGCTTTGCGATCCATCCGCCCTCCCTGCCGATATCCGCCGCTCACGCGTCCCGAACGATGTTCAGCGTCACCTTGGTGCCGGCCTCGAGGGTACGACCGACGGTGCACACCTTGTCGACGGATCGCTCCACGAGCGCGACAAGACGCCGTTGCGCCTCCTCGTCCAGCTCGCTGAGGTCCAGCACCATCTCCTCGACGAGGTGCGGGTACACCTCGTTCTCCCGGTCCGCAGCGCCGGAGACCCGGATCGTGGCGTCGTAGTCGTCGCCGAGCCGGCGCGAGAGCGGGAAGTCCGAGCTCATCCCCGAGCAGGCCGCCAGCGCGATCTTCAGCAGCTCGCCGGGGGTGAAGACGCCGTCGACGGTCTCCGATCCGATCAGCACCTCGGCACCGCGGGAGCTGCGACCGGTGTAGCGGCGGGTGCCGGTGCGCTCGACCCACAGCTCGGTCGTCGGGGTGTCGGAAGTCTGTTCAGCCATGCGGGAGATCCTGCCATGATCACCCGACGGCCAGTTCGCGCAGGATCGCGACGAGCTCCTCGGCGGCGACGGGCGTGTCGGCGCTGGTGCGGCGCAGCAGCCCGACGGGTTCGGCGGTGCCGGGCGTGGGCACCGGCAGCCGCACGAGCGTGCCGTCGTCCAAATCGCCCTGCGGGACCCGCTCGGGGGTCAGCCACACGGCGTCGCCGGTGCGCACCAGCCCGCGCGCGACCGAGACGTCGAGGGTCTCGATGATGCCGGACGGCAGCCGCAGCCCGTGCCGGGCGAGGAAGCCCTCGGTGTGGTGCCGCGGCACCGTGCCGGCGGTGGCGACGACGAGGGGATGATCCAGCACCGCCGGCACCGACACCGGACCCTCGGCCAGCGGATGATCCGGGCGCACGACCAGGGCCAGCGACTCGGCGTACAGAAGTTCGAACGAGAGCCCCCGCATGGTCTCCGGGTCGGCCGTCCGGCCGAGGACGAAGTCGAGTTCGCCCGCGCGCACCGCGCCGAGGAGGGCGGTGTTCGGGCCCGTGCGGATCTGTACGCCGACGTGTGGGCGCCGGTCCCGAAACCGGGTGATCGCGCCGGGCAGCAGGGTGCTCGCGACGGTGGGCAGGGCGCCGACCCGCACCGGGGCAACGGCCGGTTGTCCCGTTCCGGCCAGCACGCCTGCGGCGGATGCCAGCGCATCCGTGACCTCGACGGCACGACTCAGGAATTCTTCCCCGGCCCGCGTGAGCCGGGCGCCGTGCCGTCCCCGGTCCACGAGGCGCGCGCCGGAGAGCGCTTCGAGCTCGTTGAGGGTCTTGGTGACCGCCGGCTGGCTCAGGTGCAGCCGGGCGGCAGCCCGGCCGAGGTTGCCCTCCTGGGCGACGGCGACGAAACACGTCAGGTGACGTAACCGGATGCGATCGAGAAGCCGCGATGCCCGGTCACCCGGTGGGACGCCCTCACTTTGCATCACTGAAAGTTATGCAAAATCGCCGAAATCGTCAATTTACATGACTCTTGCTCACCCATAGCGTGATGCACATCCCGTCCGTCGCAGTGCGACAGTTCCCAGGAGTACCGCCTCATGATCATCGCCGCCCCCGGCGCCGCGTCCGGCGAGTTCGTCGAACGCGACCACACCCAGCACCCGCCCGCGCTGACCCCCGGATACCGCACATCGGTGTTGCGTTCCCCACGCAATGCACTGATCGCACCGCGCCCCACGCTCTCGGAAACGACCGGGCCGGTGTTCGACCCGCGCGAGCTCGGCGAGAAGGACAACGACCTCATCCTCAACTTCGCCAAGGACGGCCTGCCGATCGGTGAGCGCCTGATCGTGCACGGCTACGTACGCGACGAGTTCGGCAACCCGGTGAAGGGCGCCCTGGTCGAGGCCTGGCAGGCCAACGCCGGCGGCCGCTACCGCCACAAAAAGGACCGCTACCTCGCGCCGATCGACCCGAATTTCGGCGGTTGCGGCCGCATGATCACCGACGAGAACGGCTACTACTTCTTCCGCACCATCAAGCCCGGGCCGTACCCGTGGGCCAACAGCACCAACGCCTGGCGGCCCGCGCACATCCACTTCTCGATCAACGGCACCGGCTGGGCACAGCGCCTGATCACCCAGATGTACTTCGAGGGCGACCCGCTCATCGAGCGCTGCCCCATCGCGAAGACCGTTCCGACGCTGGACCAGCTGCGCAGCCTGATCGCACAGGAGGATCCCGCCAACAACGCTCCCTTCGACGCGCGTACCTACCGCTTCGACCTCACCCTGCGCGGCCGCCGCGCCACCTTCTTCGACAACATCACCCTTCCCGGAGCCCCCCGATGAGCCTTTCCCCGCACAGCATGATCGCGCGCCGCCCGGAGACCCCCTCGCAGACCGGCGGCCCGTACGTCCACATCGGGCTCGCGCCGCAGCAGGCCGGGTTCGACATCTTCGACCACAACTTCGGCAACGTCCTCACCACGCCGGAGACGAAGGGCGAGCACATCACCCTCGAGGGCCGCGTGTTCGACGGCACCGGCACCCCCGTGCGCGACGTGCTGATCGAGATCTGGCAGGCCAACGCCGCCGGCAGGTACGCCCACCCCGGCGATTCCCAGGACGGCCACACCCAGGGCGGCCGTACCCAGGCTCGGGAGATCGATCCGACCTTCCGCGGCTGGGGCCGCACGGGCGGCGACTTCGACACCGGCGTCTACACCTTCGAGACGATCAAGCCGGGGCCGGTGCCGGCGAACGACGGCGGGACCCAGGCCCCGCACATCCTTATGGTGCTGTTCGCCCGGGGCATCAACCTCGGCCTGCACACCCGGGTCTACTTCGACGACGAGGCCGACGCCAACGCCGCCGACCCCGTCCTGACCGGGATCGAGTGGGAGACCCGCCGCGACACGCTGATCGCGACACGCTCCGAACGCGACGGCAGGGTGGTCTACACCTTCGACGTGTACCTGCAGGACACCCCGGCGGGCGGCCACGAGACCGTGTTCTTCGACATCTGAGCGGGATCCACGGGCGAGGGCGCGCGTTTCGGGGAGTGGCCGCGTGGGCATCCTTGCGCCGACCACATCGCAGCGAACGAAGGCCCGGCACTGGACACCGCGATCATCTACGTCTCCGCCGGGCTCGCGCTGCTCTTCGCCGTCACCGTGCCTCGGCTCTTCCACAACCGCGCGATCTCGGCACCCATGATCGTGCTGGTGGCCGGCGCGTTGCTCGGGCTGCTGTTCGACAATGTCGAAGCCGTCACCCCCGGCTGGCACCCGGCCGTGGCGGAGTACCTCAGCGAGGTCTGCGTGATCGTCGCGCTCATGGGAGTCGGCCTCGCGATCGACCGCCCGCTCGGGTGGCGGTCGTGGAAGTCCACCCGGCGGCTGCTGCTGGTCGCGATGCCCCTCGGCATCGTGGCCGTCGCGGTGCTGGGCTGGTGGGCCGCGGCGCTGACTCCCGCGGCCGCCGTGCTGCTCGGGGCCGCCCTCGCTTCGACCGATCCCGTCCTCGCGTCCGACGTGCAGGTCGAGGGGCCCACGTCCGGGGAGGGTTCCCACCGCGAGGACGACGAGGTGCGGTTCGCGCTCACGTCCGAGGCCGGCCTCAACGATGCGCTGGCGTTCCCCTTCGTCTACCTCGCCCTCTTCCTGTTCACGAAGGGCCCGATCGAGGACTGGATCGTGTCCTGGGTCCTGTGGGAGCTACTCGGCAAGATCGTCCTGGGCGCCGTGGTGGGCGCGCTGGCGGGCCATCTCGTCGGGCGGGCGGTGTTCCACTTCCCCGTCGCACACGTGCGGCTGGCCGACCGGGGTGAACCGATCGTCGCGCTCGCGGCCACCTTCGCGGTGTACGGAATCGCCGAACTGGTCGGCGGCTACGGCTTCCTCGCCGTCTTCGTGTGTGCGGTCGCCATGCGGCGCATCGAACGCGCACACGAGTACCACGCGGAGATGCACAGCCTCGTCGAGCAGCTCGAGCACGTCCTCACGCTTGCGGTCCTGCTCCTGCTGGGGGCCGGCCTCACCACCGGCCTGCTCGCCGAGTTGTCGTGGGGTTCGGTTCTCGTCGGGGCCGCCCTGGTCCTGGTGATCCGGCCCGTGGTCGGCTGGCTCTCGCTCCTGGGCTGTGACGAGATGGACGTCCGCGAACGCCGCGTCACGGCCTTCTTCGGCGTGCGCGGCATCGGCTCCGTCTACTACCTCGCGTACGCCGCGGCGGAGTTCGACATCGCGCAGGAGCAGGAGCTGTGGGCCGCCGTCGCCTTCACCGTCGTCTTCTCCGTTCTCGTGCACGGAGTGAGCGCGACGAGGGTGATGCGCATGCTCGACGACGCGCGCGCGTAGGGCCCGCCGTAGGCGCTCCTCGTCCTCGACAGGCGGGGTGAGCCCTCCCCTCTTGTCAGCGACTGAACACGCGTTTAACATACTGATCATGAGTTCAACGCCGGGTCGGCTCTCGGCGGCCGAGCGCCGGGATCTCACGTCCGCCGCGCGCATCCGGGAGGCCGCAATCCTCCGTTTCGCCCGCGACGGGTTCGGCGCGTCCCTGCGGACCATCGCCGCGGACGCGGGCGTGAGCGGGGCGTTGATCGTGCACCATTTCGGATCCAAGAAGGATCTGCGACGGGCGTGCGACGCGTGGGTCCTGGAACAGATCCGCGACTCCAAGCGGACGACGCTCGCGGACGGCGACTCCGGCCCGTGGCCGGCCCAACTCGGCCGGGCCGAGCGGTACGCTCCGCTCGCCGTCTACGTCGCCCGCACCTTTCAGGCCGGCGGCGAGAGCGCGGCCGAGTTCTTCGACCACTTGGTCGACGACGCGGTCGACTACCTCGCCGAGGGCGAACGCAGCGGCCTGATCCGGCCGTCCCGGGACAACCGCGCCCGGGCCCGCCTGCTCACCGCCATGAACGTGGGGTCGATGCTGCTGCAGATGACCCTGCACCCGGATCTCCTGCGGGGCGGGGACTTCACCGGGTTCTTCCGGCACCTGACCGAGACCGTCACCGCCCCGGCCCTCGAACTGTATTCCGAGGGCCTGCTCACCAGCCGCAAGCTGCTCGACGACTACCTGATGTACGTCCCGGACCCACCGGCGGGCGCCGGGGGCGGCGGCGAATCCGCCGCTCCCCCTTTCTGATCCGGAACCCGCCTACCCTCAGGACACAGTCATGAACACGATCGTCGAGGTCCACGACCTCACCAAGACGTTCGGCGCCACGACCGCGCTGGACGGTCTCAGCTTTCAGGTCGGCCGCGGTGAGGTGGCCGGCTTCCTCGGCCCCAACGGTGCCGGCAAGTCCACGACCATCCGGATCCTGCTGGGGCTCCTGCGCGCCGACGGCGGCTCCGCAACCGTGCTCGGGTTCGATCCGTGGCGCGATGCCGTCGAGTTGCACCGGCACCTCGCGTACGTCCCGGGCGAGGTGAACCTGTGGCCGTCGCTCACCGGCGGCGAGGCCATCGACTTCCTGTGCCGACTGCGGGGAGGGGCCGACCGCGCACGTCGCACCGAGCTGGTCGAACGCTTCGAACTCGACCCTCGCAAGAAGTGCCGCGCCTATTCCAAGGGCAACCGCCAGAAGGTGGCGCTGATCTCGGCACTCGCCTCGGACGTGGATCTCCTCGTCCTCGACGAGCCGACGTCCGGCCTCGACCCGTTGATGGAGCGGGTGTTCCAGGACTGTGTTGCCGAAGCGACCCAGCGCGGGTCGTCGGTGTTGCTGTCGAGTCACATCCTCGCCGAGGTGGAAAAGCTCTGCGACACCGTGACGATCATCCGGGACGGACGGACCGTGGAATCCGGGTCGCTGGCCCAGCTGCGGCATCTCACCCGGTCGACGATCACGGTCCGCACCGACCTCGACGCGTCCGGACTGGCGCAGGTCGAAGGCGTACACGAGCTGCGAAACGAGCACGGGCACACCGTGTTCGAGGTCGACAACGGTCACCTCGAGGAGGTGGTCCGCCGGCTCGCGGAGTACGGCGTCCGCAGCCTCGAGAGCGCACCGCCGTCGCTCGAGGAGCTGTTCCTGCGCCACTACGGCAGCGATCGACAGGTCGCCGGCGTGGGCGGCGGACGATGAACGCCTTCGCCGGGACCGCCTTCCTGGTCCGCTTCGACCTGCGCCGGGACCGGATCCGGCTGCCGCTGTGGGTGATCGGCATCTCGGCCCTGGCGGCGTACTTCGTCGCGGCCCTGCGGCTGGCGTACCCGGACACCGAGGACCTCCGCAGCGTGGCCGGTTTCGCCGACAATCCAGCGGGGGTGATGATGTCGGGTCCCGGCTACGGCATGGACGACCCCACGCTCGAGGCATTCGTGGCGAACCAGTACGGGCTGTACCTGCTGGTCGCCGCCGGGTTCATGAATATCCTCCTCGTCGTCCGGCACACCCGGGGCGAGGAGGAGAACGGTCGCACCGAACTCGTCCTGGCGGGTCAGGTGGGCCGGCGCGCCCCGCTGACCGCGGCCCTGGTCACCGCGCTCGTCGCGAACGCCGCCCTCGTCGTGGCCGGCGGCGCGGCAATGACGGCGGCCGGGGTGGACGCCGGCGGGGCGGTGCTGTTCGCCGCCGGGTTCGCGGCGCTGGGGCTGTTCTTCGCCGCACTCACCGCCCTGGTGTGCCAGGTGTGCGAACACGCGCGCACCGCCACAGGACTGGCTGCAGCGGCACTGGGAACGGCCTTCGTCGTGCGGGGCGTCGGCGACGTCCTGGAGCGGCACGGCAGCGCGGTGTCCTGGCTGTCCCCCATCGCCTGGTCTCAGCAGACGCGAGCATTCGTCGATCCGCGATGGGGACCGCTGGCCTTGTCGTTCGGGTTCGCGGCGGTTGCCGCAGCGGCCGCGTACCGGGTCGTGGACCGTCGCGACCTCGGCGCCGGACTGGTGCCCCCGCGGCCGGGCCGCGACGAGGCGGCACCGGCGCTGGCGACCCCGTTCGCGCTGGCGCTACGGTTACAGCGCGGCAGCATCGCCGGGTGGGGCACGGGCCTGGCACTGACGGGATTGTTCTACGGCTCCCTGACCGGCTCGATCGCCGAGAGCTTCGCGAACCTGCCCGAGGACATTCTTGTGCTCATGGGTGGTTCGACCGCGAATCTCGTCGACGGCTTCCTGGGCCTGACCGGGTACACGATGGCCTTCCTCGCCTCCTGCTTCGCGATCCTGTCCGTCCGTCGCTTGCGGAGCGAGGAGCAGTCGGGCCGGATCGAGCCCGTCTTGGCGACCGCGACGGGCCGGGCCGGATGGATGGCAGCGGGGCTGTCCGTGACCGCCCTGGGCGTGGTGGCGCTCCTCGCACTCGCCGGCCTGGGGACCGGGCTGGGGGCTGCGGCGTCCACCGGCGAGCCGATCCGGGTGGCCGCGTCGGTATGGGCGCTTCTCGGCTACGTTCCCGCCGTGCTCGGTGTCGCGGCGATCGCAGCGGCGCTGTTCGGTCTCGTCCCTCGCGCCTTCGATCTGGTCTGGGTGCTGGTCGTCTACGGCTACTTGGTGGGCAGTTTCGGACCGATCCTGGATCTGCCCGGCAGCGCCGGCGCTCTCTCCCCGCTGAACCATGTACGGCAGATGCCGCTCGAACCGTTCGCCGCGGGTTCCTTCGTCGCTCTCGTCGTTCTGGCCGCGCTCGTCACGGCGGCCGGGCTGGCCGCGTTCCGGCGGCGCGACCTCCGGAGCGCATGACCCACCCGCGGCGGACTCTCCTTGCCCCTCCGTAATGTTAGTAGCTAACATTACGGGGTGTCCAAGTCCGCGCGAACCCGTCAGCGCATCCAGGCGACGGCGGTGCACCTGTTCACCGAGGACGGCTACGACGCCGTCACCGTGGACCGGATCGCCTCCGCCGCCGGGGTGTCGCACATGACGTTCTTCCGGCACTTTCCGTCCAAGGATGCGGTCCTGCTCGACGACCCCTACGATCCGGTCATCGCGGAGGCCGTGGCCGCGCAACCGGCGGACCGGAGCCCGCTGGAACGGGCGTGCCGGGGGATCCTCGAGGCCTGGGCGCAGATTCCCGAGAGCGACCTCGGGGACGTGCGCACCCGCCTGAGAATCGTCGCGACGCATCCCCGGCTGCGCGCGCGGATGTGGGAGAACACGCTGCGCACCCAGGAGGCCGTCGCCGCCGCGCTCGCCGAACCGGGCACCCGACGACTCGAAGCCGCCGTCGCCGCCGGGGCCTGCATGGGCGCCCTCATGGCGGCGCTGACGGACTGGGCAGAGACCGGCGACGGGACGCTCGGCAACCGCATCGCGTCGGCCCTGCGCCAGCTCGTACCGCAGGCCCATCCCTCGCGGCAGTCGCGGGAGACGTCATGACGACGGTCGGCGACGTCGTGCTCGAGTGCCGCGACGTGTGCACACGCTACGGCTCCACGACGGTGCTCGAGAACGTCTCCACCGAGGTGCGTGCGGGCGAGGTGCACGCCTTCGTGGGCCTCAACGGGGCGGGCAAGACGACCCTGATGCGCCTGTTCCTCGGCATGATCGAGCCCGACGACGGAATCGTGCGCGTCCGGGGCCTGGCACCGGCGTCGATGCCGGCTCGGCACTGGACGGGGGTCGGGCACCTCGTCGAAACACCGCTTCTCTACCCCGAACTCACCGTCGTGCAGAACCTGCGCATCGCGGGGCGTCTCGCCGGCCTGTCCGCGGCGGGCGCCACCGCCGCGGCCGACCGGTGGATCGAGGAACTCGTCCTGGCCCGGTGGGCGCGGACCGGTGCCCGGAAACTGTCCCTCGGCAACCGGCAGCGACTGGGGCTGGCCGCGGCACTGATCGCGGACCCGGATGTGCTGATCCTGGACGAGCCGACCAATGCGCTGGATCCGGCCGGGATCATGCTGTTGCGCACGCTGCTGCAGCGCAGCCGGGAGCGTGGCACGGCGACGCTGGTGTCGAGTCACCACCTCGACGAGGTCGCCCGCGTGGCCGACCGCATCACAGTCGTGAACGAGGGGCGCACCGTCGGCGCCCTCGACCCTCGCGGCATCGATCTCGAGCGGCAGTTCTTCGACCTGGTGTACCGCGACAGCGAGGCGCGCCGATGACCACGTCCGAGCAGGTCCGGGCCGCACTGGCGGTGGAATGGGCCAAGTTCCGGCGGGCGCGTCCCGTGTGGGTCACCACCGTCCTCCTCACGACGGGGGTGGTGGCCATGTGCGTGCTGACCCTGCGATCCGTGCACGGCGCCGACGCCACGATGGCGGGCAAGGCGCAGGCGATCGTCGAGGACGGCGGCCGTGCGGGGCTGTTCGCCGCAGCCGATACCATCGTCTCGGTGGGCGGGCTTCTCGGGTTCGGTGTGGTCGTCGGCTGGGTCTTCGGCCGCGAGTTCACCGACGGGGCGATCAGCGGGCTGTGGGCCGCCCCGGTCTCCCGCCCGGCCGTCGCTGCAGCGAAACTGCTGATCCTGCTGACCTGGTCCGTCGCCGTCAGCGTCGCGACGGGCGCCGCGCTTGCGGTCGCGGGAACGTTCGTCGACGACGATCCCCTCGACCCCGGGACGGCTGCGCTCGTCGGCCGATTCCTCGCCGTAGCCCTGCTCACCGCGGGGCTCGCCGTTCCCTGCGCCTGGGTCGCCACCGTGGCACGGGGATACCTGCCCGCGATCGGGACGATCATCGCCGTGGTGATCGCCGCCCAGATGGCGGTCATGACGGGAGCCGGCGGCTGGTTCCCGTTCTCCGCTCCGGGTCTGTGGGCGGCGGGACCGCAGGCCGGTTCCGTGACCGCTCCGCAGCTCGTGCTGGCCCTCACCGTTCCGGTCGTCTCGGCGGGCCTGACCCTGTGGTCGTGGCGTCGGCTCAGCCTCGTGCACCAGTGACTTCAGGCGGGACCGAGGCTCCCTCGATCCGGGCCTGATGCCCGGAGTGCCGGGAAATCCGGTCGGCGATCGGTGCTCGCATTTCACGACCAGGGAGGCACCATGGGCCGTGCCGCGGTGGACGTGCCGCCCGGGACGACGTCCCGCCGTCCGAGATCGTGGTCGTCGACACCGATCCGTTGATGCGCGAGGTCGCCGCCCACGGCAGCCACGATTGCGAGCGGCTCCACGACACCGGCATCGGCCGCGGTGAACCTCAGTTGGGGCTTCCCCCGGCCGCCAGGAAGTTGTCGACGGCGCGTTGGAGCCGGTCGAGCGCGGCGCCGTACGACGTGAAGTCGCCCGTGCGCTGAGCCTCGCGCAGATCCGCCAGGGCGCTGTTCAGTTCGACGACGGCGGCGGTCAGCTGCTCCGGGGTCGGCTCCGCGGCCGGCGGGGGCGCGGTGGTCGGCGGCACCGCGGCGCCGC
The DNA here is from genome assembly GCF_021441945.1 of Rhodococcus sp. DMF-1. Lineage (NCBI taxonomy): Bacteria > Bacillati > Actinomycetota > Actinomycetes > Mycobacteriales > Nocardiaceae > Rhodococcus > Rhodococcus sp. DMF-1. Next base: position 1,147,230 of record NZ_CP090442.1, on the reverse strand, counting down.
CCTCGGACGGCGGTGCGGTCGCAGGATCCGGCGAGGTCGCGGCGTCTCCTCCGGGCGCGGTCGCCACCCGGCCCGTTCCCGCCCCGAAGACCTGGTCGAGGGCCTCGGCGAGGGTGGGCGCGTACCCGACACGGACGCCGCCGGCGCTGGGTTCGCGATAGCTGACCAGCACCCGCGACAACTGCGGGAACGTCGAACCGTCGGCGGTGCTCGTGAGACGTTCGGTGAACAGGGGCTCGACGTAGAGCACCCCGCCGTCCGCTATCGGCAGCGTCAGCAGATTGCCGTAGTGGATCCGGTTTGACCGCTCGAGCAGGGTGCGTTCGGAGGCCACCCGGGTGTCGGAGATCATCGAGTTCTGGGTCTGCTGCGGACCCTGGGTCTGCGTGTCGGTCGGCAGCTGCAGCACCTCCATCCGGCCGTAGTTGTCCGGGTCGGAGTCCACCGAGATGTAGGCGGAGAGGAATTCTCGGTTGAACCCCACCATCGCGCTGGCCAGACGGAAGGACGGTTCCGCGCTCTCGCGGTCACCGACCAGCACGTAGTACGGCGGCTGAGACCCCACGGCCTCGGAGGTGGGGTCGCTGGGAACGGACCAGAACGCATTGTTGGTGAAGAATTCCCGTGGGTCGTCGACGTGGTACTTCGCGAGCCGGTCCCGTTGGAGACCGAAGAGGTCCTCCGGGTAACGGAAGTGGGAGCGCAGTTCCGGGCTGATCGATTCCGGCGGTTGCACGGCGTCGGGGAAGGCGCCCATCCACGCCGCGAGGACCGGGTCGTTCGTGTCCACCTGGTAGAGGGTGACGGTGCCATCGTAGGCGTCCACCGTGGCCTTGACCGAGTTCCTGATGTAGGAGACGGCCTCACCCGGCAACAGCCGGCCGGTCTCGGTGACGCCGGCGCCGGGCAGCGCGCCGGCCTGGGAGTACGGGTAGTGCGCGAGGGTGGTGTAGCCGTCGACGATCCAGACGATCCGGCCGGCCACGACCGCCGGGTACGGGTTGCCGTCGGTGCGCAGCCACGGCGCGACCCGCTCCACGCGGGTTTTCGGATCACGATCGAAGATGATCTTCGAATCCGCCCCGATGGCGCCGGAGAACAGGATGTTGCGCTCGCCGTAGCGCACCGCGAAGGCCAGCCGGTTGATCCAGCTCCCGATCGGCACTCCCCCGCTTCCGGTGTAGGTGTACTGGGAGGTGTCCGTGTCGTACTCGCGCGGCGCCGCACCGGCGGGCCCGCCGACGATCGCGTAGTCCGGGTCCGACGCCGCGATCAGCTCACCGAAGTAGATGCGCGGTTGCTCGACCGGGATCAGTTGCCGGCCGGAGGCCTGGGAAGCGATGTCGCTGACGGTGTAGATGGGGTAACCGCTGTCGCTTCCGCTGCCGGCCGCGGCCGCGTCCCGGACGGCGGCGTTGACCCGGTTCGCCGGCGCCGCCACGAATCCGTTGCCGTGGGTGTAGACGGTGTGCCGGTTGATCCACTGGGTCTGGTTGCCGCTCAGACTGTCCGGGGAGAGTTCCCGGGCGGCGACGATGTAGTCACCGACCTTCCCGTCGATGGTGTACCGGTCGATGTCCAGCTGCGGAGTGAACCCGTAGAAGTTCTTCAGCTGCTGTTGCTGGGTGAAGGTCCTGGAGAGCACGTTCGGGTCCAGCAGCCGGGCATTGGCGATCGTGGTGACGTCGGCCGGGATCTCCCGCGGCGGCCGGGTTCCGACCCCGGGATAGTCGAGGTACTCGACGCGATCGGCCTCGATCTCGTACGCCTGCCTGGTCGCGGCGATGTTGCGCTCGATGTACGGGCTCTCGCGATCGGCCGCATTCGGGCGCACCGAGAACTGCTCCGTGAGCGCCGGGAAGACACCGCCGACGACGATCGACGACAGGACCAGGAGCGCGGTCGCCATCAACGGCACCCGCAGGTCGTCCAGCAGTATCGAGGCGAAGAACGCCGCCGCGCAGAGCACGGCGATCGCCACCAGGATCAGGCGCGCCGGCAGGACCGCGTTGATGTCGGTGAACCCGGCCCCGGTGAACGTCGGTTCCTTCCGGCCGCTCCACAACAACTCGTACCGGTCGAACCAGTACGCGACCGCCTTGAGCGCGACGAAGCTCCCGGCGAGAACCGCGATCTGGATCCGGGCCGCGCGCGTCGTCGCGCCGGTGGTACCGCGTCGGGTCTCGGAGCCGGTCGTGAAGGGCACCCGGAGTCCACCGAAGAGGTAGTGGGTAGCCGCGCAGAGCACGAGTGCCAGGAACAGCGCGACGAACGCCCACGTCAGCAGGAGCCGGTAGAAGGGCAGGTCGAAGACGTAGAACCCGATATCGTGCCCGAACTCGGCGTCGGAGCTACCGAATGCTCCGCCGTGGAGGAAGAGCTGCACTCTGGCCCACTGGCTCTGTGCGCTCAGGCCGAAGAACAGTCCCAGCAGCAGCGGAATGCCGATCGCGTACAGCTTCGGGCGCCGCAGCACCATGATCCGGTATCGCTCGATCGGATCGTCCGGACCGGTGGCGAACAGGGGGCGCGATCGGTACGCCCACACCGTCGCTCCGAAGAGCAGCCCCGTCACCACCAGCGTCACCACGGCGAACAGCACCAGCCGGGTCACGAGGACGGTGCCCCACACGTCTCGGTAGCCGACTTCCCCGAACCAGAGCCAGTCCGTGTACACCGCCACCAGCCGAGGTCCCACGACGAGCAGAGCGAAGAGGACCAGAAACGCGACGAGCGCCCGATACGCCCGGCGGGGTAGCACACGCGCGGGTTCGGAGGGATGCACGTCCACCTCCGATCACCCGCGTACACCGCGGTGGCCGGGGCGGCGCGGGATCGGGTGCCGCCGCGATGTCCGTCCGTCCATTCTAGGCGGGGTCGATCGCCTCGCCCAGGAATCGCCGATCCCTGTCACGCGACCCGGCGGAGCCTCAGCGCTGGTAGACGTCCGGGATGCCGTCGTGATCCGCGTCGACGGTCTCGAGTTCGGCGATCCTGCGGTAGGCCCGGTTCCGGGAGCGGAGCACGACCGAGGCGGCGAGCGCCGCCGTGAGGGAGCCGACGAGGACGGCGACCTTGACGTGGTCGGCCGCGACCGTGCCGGCGCCGTACGCGAGATCCCCGATGAGCAGGGAGACGGTGAAGCCGATGCCGCCGAGCAGCGCGACTCCGAGCACGTCCAGCCAGCTCAGACCCTCGTCCAGGTGGGCGCGGGTGAACCGGGCCATCAGGTAGGTGACGCCGAAGATCCCGACGACCTTGCCGAGCACGAGGCCCGCGACGACACCGATCGAGATCGGGTCGCGGAGCGCTTCACCCAGGCCGTCGAGGCCACCGATCGTCACGCCGGCGGCGAAGAACGCGAAGATCGGGACAGCCACCCCGGCCGACAGTGGCCGGAGGCGATGTTCGAACTGCTCGGCCATGGCTTCGGTTCCGGTGCGTGTCCGGCGGGCGACCGGCACGGTGAACCCGAGCAGGACGCCGGCCACGGTGGCGTGCACGCCGGATTCGTGGACGAGGAACCATGTGAGCGCCGCCAGCGGCACCAGCAGCCACCAGAACCGGATGCCTCGCTGCACCGCGAGCGCGAAGGCGAGCAGCGGCAGCAGCGCCAGTCCGAGGTATACGAAGTCGAGGTCGTCGGTGTAGAACACCGCGATCACGGTGACGGCGAGCAGGTCGTCGACGACGGCGAGCGTCAGCAGGAAGGTACGCAGGGCGGCCGGGAGGTGCGTCCCGATGACGGCGAGGATGGCCACGGCGAAGGCGATGTCGGTGGCGGTGGGCACGGCCCATCCCGCCAGGGCGTCCCCTCCGCCACGCAGATTCACCGCGACGAACACCACGGCGGGAACCGCCATTCCCCCTACCGCGGCGGTGATCGGCACCGCGGCGCGCCGTAGATCGCGCAGGTCGCCGGCGACGAACTCGCGCTTGAGTTCCAGGCCGACGACGAAGAAGAAGATGGCGAGCAGGCCGTCGGCCGCCCACGTCCCGAGAGACAGGTCCAGATGCAGGGCGGACGGGCCCACCGTGGTGTCACGGAGGCTGTGGTAGGCGTCGGACCACGGCGTGTTGGCCCAGATCAGGGCCGCGAGCGCGCCGATGAGCAGCAGGATGCCGCCGACCGTCTCCTTGCGGAGAATCTCGGTCACCCGCTTGGATTCCTCCCACGATCCACGTGAGAGCAACGGCAGGCGGGAGAAGGGTGTCGTCATCGATCGTCCTCGGATTTCGCGCAGCGGTCATCGTTTGCCGACCAGACTTCCCGGCGCACCGAGTCCACCGTATCCCACCCGGCGCCCCCGATCCGAGCCGAGAGGCACCGAAGGCGACATCGCCACGCAGACGGCAATGCGGGTCCTCGGCGTCGACGATGCGGTGCACACCGGGCGTCCGCGCGAAACGCCGGACGGTCTTCCCGTCGCCCTGGCATCGCCCCCGTACCGGACCCGGCAGCTCGAGCGAGGCATTCTGCAAGCAGACGCGCGAGTGCGTGGGTCCCCGATCGCCGCGAATCAGAATGCATGCCGCACGAACGGGATACGCTCCGGAAGGTGTTCACCGTCTCCGAGGTCGAGACATATTCGAAGCCTGCCCACTTCGCCCCCCGCGCCCCTGGGGTCGTGGACGTACTGCGATGTGACCGGTGTCGCCATCCGGTACCGCACAGATCCGCAGGCCCGACGCGTCACGTCCGGGGGGGCTTCGAGATCACCGAAGCGGTCGTCGAGATCGGATACGCGATGAACCGCGGCGTGGGGTCGATGGCCGGCGGCGGCTACATCCCACACATCGGCAGGCCCGGCACGGCCCTGAGCCACCCGACGCTGTACCCGATCGATCTCACCTACACGCAGGAGGGGCAAGCGGAGGGAACGATCGACCGGCATTTGCTCACCTGGGAGGAGAACCCCACCCAGAGGCACGTCGCCGACGCTCCGGCCGGATTGCCGATCGACGACGTCACGCGCGGCCACCAGGCCCTCCAGGTCGCCTCGGCACGGAGGTTGTGGACATGAGCGGGCATTTCGAAGGAGGGGTGTGCGTCGTCACGGGCGGGGCCTCGGGGATCGGCCGCGCCGTCGGCGAGGCGCTCGCGCGCGCGGGCGCGGTCGTCGTGCTCGCCGACCGCGACTCGGAGCGGCTCGCCGCGGCACGTGAGTCCCTCGTCGAGCACGCCGGCCGCGTCGAGTGCGCAACCGTGGACGTGATGCGGCAGCAGGAGGTCCAGCACCTGATCGAGGAGGCGGCCTCCCGCCACGGCCGCCTCGACTTCCTGTTCAACAACGCGGGGGTAGGCGGCACGTTGCCGATCGGTGAGGCGACGCTCGAACAGTGGCGGCGCATCGTGGATCTGAACCTGTGGGGTGTGATCTACGGGATCCATGCCGCCCTGCCGATCATGCGGAGGCAGGGCGGCGGTCACCTCGTCAACACCGCATCGGTCGCGGGGCTGGTGCCGTTCCCATATCAATCGCTCTACTGCACAACGAAATTCGGGATCGTAGGGTTGAGCGAAGCATTGCGGTACGAACTTGCCGCCGACGGCATCCGGGTCTCGGTGGTGTGCCCCGGCAACGTTGCCACCCGGATCTTCGAGACCTCGCTCATGGGAGATCCCGTCGCGGGCCGAGCCCCCGACGACTCGATCACCGCCGACGAGGCCGCGCGGACGATCCTGGACGCCGTCGCCGCGGGGAAGGGATCATCGCCTTCCCCGAGGGCCCGAAACACCTTTGGGACGTCTACCGCACAGCCCCCGAGCAGGTCGCCGAATACATGCTGGACCTGGCGGATCAACGCCGGTCCGCCTACGCGACGGACGACGCCGAGGCGCTGTTCCGCCCACGCCGGCTCGGAGACGGCTGAGCAGCGCCGCTACGGAGACGGATAGGTACTGATCGAGATCAGCGTCCCGTCACCACCCGACGAGACCGAGATGGAGGCGCCCTCCCCCGTCTTCCTGATCGTGAGACTCGTGCTGTACGGAGTGACACTTTCGGAGACCGTCTGCCACCCCTCCCGGTCCACGAAGTCGAGGTAGAAGGCGCCGACCTGTTCGATCGGGTCGGAGGTCGTCAGGACGGTCGAGCCGATCGATCGGCTGACGAGTGTCGACGGCTGATAGGCCGGGATCCCACCCGTCGCTTCGGTGACCTGCGGCTCGGTGCCCTGCTGCCCGGGTTCGGACCCGGCCGTCCCGGTCGGTGGGGTCGTCTCCGGGGCTGTCTCGGTGGTCGTCTGCGCCGACTCGCTCGGGTACGTGTCGTCGGTGCCGCAGCCGCCGACCGCGAGTGCCACCGCCAGCGCTGCCGCAGCCACGGGCACGGCCGTCCTCGATGTTCGCATGTGCGTCCTCCTCCGCCGCTCCCACTGTGCCTGCCCGGAGCGGGATCGTGAGGCGGATTCGCCGCTTCGACGGTTTCGGAGGTGGGCGGAAGCTCAGACTCGCCGCGCGCTCCGGGGCGGCGGCTGACAGGTCGGGCAACTGAACGACGAGCGGTTCATGAACTTCTCGCGCCGGACCGGCGTACCGCACCGTGGGCACGGCAGGTTCTCCTGGCCGTAGACGTTCAGCGACCGATCGAAGTATCCGGACTCGCCGTTGACGTTGACGTAGAGGGCATCGAACGAGGTGCCACCCTTCGCGAGTGCCTCGCCCATCACGTCGCGGGCCGCGTCGAGGAGCCGGCGCAGGGTCGGTCCCCCGAGCCGGTCGGCGGCACGGTTGCCGTGCACGCCGGCCCGCCACAGCGATTCGTCGGCGTAGATGTTGCCGATGCCCGACACGACGGTCTGGTCGAGGAGGAGGCGCTTGATCTCGGAGTGCTTGCCGCGCAGCACCTTCACCACGGCGGCCGCGTCGAACGCGGGGTCCAGGGGGTCGCGGGCGATGTGCGCGACGGGTTCCGGCAGGACGGCACCGTCGACCTCGACGAGCGGGGCGAGGGCCCAGCCGCCGAAGGTGCGCTGATCCACGAACCGCAGATCGGTGCCGTTGTCGAGAACGGCACGGATGCGCAGGTGTTTCTCGTCCGGCACCGCAGGCGGCTGGACCAGCATCTGTCCGCTCATCCCGAGATGCACGACCAGCGCGACGTCGGCGGGCTCGAGGACGAGCCACAGGTACTTGCCGCGACGCTGGACCGCGGCGACGGCCTGCCCGGTCAGCCGCAACGCGAGATCCCGCGGACCGGGTTCGTGCCGGCGCACCGCACGCGGATGCAGCACCTGGACGGACTCGATGGTGGCGCCCCGGACGTGCGCGTCCAGGCCGCGGCGGACGACCTCGACCTCGGGCAGTTCGGGCACGTCGGGTCAGTTCTGGTCGGCGGCGGCGCCGGTGGGGGCGGCGTCGCTGTCGGACAGGCTCTGCCAGGCCGCGGCGGCGGCCTTCTGCTCGGCTTCCTTCTTCGTGCGTCCCACGCCGACACCACGGGCGTCGCCCGCGACGATCACGGTCGCGGTGAATTCCTTGTCGTGGTCCGGGCCGGTGGCGGTGATCTCGTACGCGGGCACGCCCACGCCGCGTTCCGCGGTCAGTTCCTGCAGGCTCGTCTTCCAGTCGAGGCCGGCGCCGAGGCGCGGGCCCCGCTCCAGGAGTTCGGCGAACAGGCGCAGCACGACGGTGCGTGCGACGTCGATGCCGTGCTGCAGGTGGACGGCACCGAGCAGCGACTCCATGCCGTCCGCGAGGATGCTGGGCTTGTCACGGCCCCCGGTGAGTTCCTCACCCTTGCCGAGCAGCAGGTGCGGACCGAGGCCCCCCTCCCCGAGGGAGCGCGCGACCTCGGCGAGGGCGTGCATGTTCACCACCGAAGCGCGGATCTTCGCGAGTTCACCCTCGGACTTGTCCGGGTGTGACAGGTACAGCTTCTCGGTGACGGTGAGGCCCAGGACGGCGTCACCGAGGAACTCGAGACGCTCGTTGGTCGGCAGGCCGCCGTTCTCGTAGGCGTAGGAGCGGTGCGTGAGCGCAAGCGTCAGCAGCTCCGGATCCACATCGACACCGAGGGCGGCGAGAAGGGACACGTGTTCCCCTTCGCCGCCCTCGGATGCGGTGGTCGAATCGCTCGTCACGATGTCTCAGAATTCGAGAACTAGACGGCGGCGGTCACCTGACGGCCGTTGTAGGTGCCGCACGACGGGCACGCCACGTGGGGCAGCTTCTTCTCACCGCAGCCACGGTTCGGGCAGGTGACGAGCGTCGGCGCAGTGGTGTTCCACTGGCTCCGCCGCGACCGGGTGTTCGAACGCGACATTCTGCGCTTGGGGACGGCCACGTCTACTTCTCCTCGTTGTTCTTGCTGTCGGGTGCACTGCTGGGTTCTTCGGAGCCTGCGCCGAAAGCGGCTGCCAACCCAGCCCAGCGAGGATCCATTCTCTCATGCCCGTGCCCGGATTCCGCAATCGCCAGGCGAATGCCGCATTCGGGGCACAGTCCCGCGCAGTCGTCACTACACAACGGCCGCAGCGGAAGTTCCAGTCCGACGGTGTCGACGATGACCGGCTCGAGGTCGATCGTGTCGTCCACCAGGCGGTGGACCTCGTCCTCGTCGGTGGTCTGCTCCGTGACGCTGTTCGGGTAGGCGAACAGCTCCGTCAGGTACAACTCCACCGAGTCCTCGAAGGGTTCGAGGCAGCGCGAGCACTCGCCGACTGTATCGGCACGCACGGTCCCGGTGACGAGGACCCCCTCCGAGACCGCTTCCAACCGGAGGTCGAGTTCCACATCCGTGCCTTCCGCGATCGCGATCGCGTCGAGTCCGATCCGCACCGGCGCGGGTACCACTTCGTGGACGGTGCGCATGGAGCCCGGACGGCGGCCGAGCGAGAGTACGTCCAGCACGAGACCCGAATCCCGGGCGGGATGCTGGGAGCTGTGACGGCGGGCAGACACGGGAATGCTTCTTCCTCTTTCCAGGTGGCGGATGCCGCGGGGCGGCTGGGCAACCACTCCACGATACGCGACGGACCCGGGCTCGGCGAAATCGCCCCCGCGCGGACGCCGGTGGCGTCAGCGGCGCCGCTCGGACCGGCGTTCGGCCTCCGTGTAGTCGGGCACCCCGGCGCCTGTTCGCAACTGCTGCCGGCCGCGGCCCACCGACCGCAGGGTCGTGCCGAGCACGTCCTCGAACTCGGCGAGCTTGGAGTCGACGTACTCGTCGCATTCCGACCGCAACCGATCCGACTCGGCGTGTGCGGCGTCGATGACCCGGGCCGACTCGGCGTGCGCGGCCTGGACGACCTCCGTCTGCGACACCAGCCGGGCCTGCTCGGCCTCGCCGTCGGCGACCGACCGCTCGTACGAGGCCTTGCCTGCCTCGATCATGCGGTCGGCCTCGGCCTGCGCGCGGGCCGTCACGGACTCGTACTGGTCCTTGGCGTCGGCGATCGTGTCGTCGGCTTCGGCCTGGGCGTCGCGCAGCAGATCGTCGGCGTGGGCGCGGGCCTCCTGCACCATCCGGTCCGCCTGCGCCTTCGCGTCGGCGAGCATGCGATCCGCGTCCGCGCGGGCGTTGTCGAGAGTCTCGCGGGCCTCCGCGTCGGCATCCGCGACCGTCTTGTCGGCCTGAGTCCGCGCGTCCCCGATGAGCTTGTCGCGATGGTCCAAAACGTCCTGCGCGTCGTCCAGTTCCGCCGGCAGCGCGTCGCGGACGTCGTCGAGCAGATCCAGTACGTCGCCGCGCGGGACCACGCAGCTCGCGGTCATCGGGACACTGCGTGCTTCCTCGACGATCGCGACCAGCTCGTCGAGTGCCTCGAATACGCGGTACACGCCCAACCCCAATCGTCGTCCCGGCGCGGCCGGTGCGACCGGCGCCGGATGCAAGTCTGCCGCAGGTACCGTCCGAGTCGCGCATCGCGCACCCGGTGTGTCGGCAATCGAACGGGCCGCGCCGACCCGCCCGTCGGATCCGATCAGTGCTGCGCGGCTGGGTCCGATCAGCGCTGCGCGGCTGTCCGCTCCGCGATCCGCGCCAGGAGCCGCTTGTGCACCGTTGCCGGAAGCATGTCGGCGACGTCGCCGCCGTAGGTGGCGACCTCCTTGACGAGAGAGCTCGACAGGTAGCTGTAGGCCGGGTTGGTCGCGACGAAGAGGGTGTCGACGCCGGTGAGCTTGTGGTTCATCTGCGCCATCTGCAGCTCGTAGTCGAAGTCGTTGGCCCCGCGCAGGCCCTTGACGATGGCGGTGATCCCGTGGGCGCGTGCGTAGTCCACCAGCAGGCCCTGCCAGGAGTCGACGCGCACGTTGCCGAGATGGGCGGTGGCTTCGGTGAGCATCTCGATGCGCTCGGGGACCGTGAACATTCCCTGCTTGTTGGGGTTGATCACGACGGTCACCGTCACTTCGTCGAACTGCACGGCAGTCCGCGAGATGACGTCGAGGTGGCCGTTGGTCACGGGATCGAACGAACCGGGGCAGACCGCACTGCTCATGAGTCCGAACCGTAGCAGGTGGCGATCTCGATCCGGGTCTCACCGTACTTGCGGACGCGTTCCGGTTCGAGGGCGTCCGGCCAGACCGTCTCCGGCGAGCGGGAAGAACGCTCGAGCACCACCACCGAGCCCTCCCCCACCCAGCCCCCGTCGACCAAAACGGTGAGCATCGCGGACACCGCCTGCTCGGTCACCGCATACGGCGGATCTGCGAGCACGAGGTCGTAGACCCGGTCCGGGGCACCGCCGAGCACCGCGGCCACCGGCGCCGCCCGCAGCACCGCAGGCAGCCCGAGTTCGCGGATGTTCCGGCGAATCACCGCGGCGGCCTGCGCGTCGGACTCGACGAGCAGGGCGTGGGCAGCGCCCCGGGACAACGCCTCGAGCCCGAGCGCGCCGGAGCCGGCGTACAGGTCCAGCACCGACGCGCCGTCGAGCTCCATCCGGGCCGTGAGCGAGCTGAACAGCGCCTCGCGGACCCGCTCGGAGGTGGGGCGGGTCCCGCGGGGCGGCACCTTCAGGCGCCGCCCCCCGGCCCGGCCGGCCACGATCCGGGTCATCGCACCGCCCCGGAGAACCGTCCGATCACTCCGCGCTCTCCTCGGTGGACACGACGACCAGCAGGTCACCGCCCTCCACCTGGGACACCCCGGCGAGGGCGACGCGAGTGACCACGCCGCCGCGCGGAGCAGTGATCGCGGCCTCCATCTTCATCGCCTCGATGGTGGCGACGGTGTCGCCGGCGGCGACCCGGTCACCCTCGGCGACCAGGAGGGTCACGGCGCCGGCGAACGGCGCGGCGACGTGCCCGGGGTTGGCGCGATCGGCCTTCTCCGCGGCCGGAACCTCGCTGGCGACGGACTTGTCGCGCACCGACACCGGGCGCAGCTGCCCGTTGAGGATGCACATCACGGTCCGGAAGCCGCGCTCGTCCGGCTCGGAGATCGCCTCGAGCCCGATCAGCAGCTCGACGCCCTTGTCCAGGCGCACCCGGTGTTCCTCCCCGCGCCGCAGCCCGTAGAAGAACTGGTTGGCCGACAGCTCCGAGGTGTCGCCGTAGCGGTCCCGGTGCTCGAGGAACGCCTGGGTCGGGCCGGGGAACAGCAGCCGGTTCAAGGTGGCGCGGCGCTCGGTGGAGGTGTCGTCGAGGGCCTTCTCCTCCTCGGACGTCAGCGGCACCTCGGCCTTGGGGGCGCCCCGGCCCTCGAGGGCCTTCGAGCGGAACGGCTCGGGCCACCCGCCGGGCGGAGTGCCGAGCTCGCCGCGGAGGAATCCGATCACCGAGTCCGGGATGTCGAAGCGGGACGGATCGGCCGCGAACTCCTCGCTGGCGACGCCGGAGCCCACCAGGTGCAGAGCCAGGTCACCGACGACCTTCGACGAGGGGGTGACCTTGACCAGCCGGCCGAGCATCCGGTCGGCGGCGGCGTACTTTGCCTCGACCTCCTCGAACCGGTCACCCAAGCCCAGCGCGATGGCCTGCTGCCGCAGATTCGACAGCTGCCCGCCGGGGATCTCGTGGGTGTAGACGCGGCCCGTGGGTGCGGGCAGGCCCGACTCGAACGGCGCGTACACCTTGCGCAGCGCCTCCCAGTACGGTTCGAGGTCGCACACGGCCTGCAGGTCGAGGCCGGTGTCGTGCTCCGAGTGGGCCGCCGCGGCGACGATCGCCGACAGCGCGGGCTGACTGGTGGTGCCGGCCAGCGCGGCGGACGCCCCGTCGACGGCGTCGGCGCCGGCCTGCCACGCCGCGAGGTACGTCGCGAGCTGGCCGCCGGGGGTGTCGTGGGTGTGCACGTGCACCGGCAGGTCGAAGTTGCTGCGCAGCGCCGAGACCAGGGTGGCGGCCGCGGGGGCGCGCAGCAGTCCGGCCATGTCCTTGATCGCCAGCACGTGGGCCCCGGCCTCGACGATCTGCTCCGCCAGGCGCAGGTAGTAGTCGAGGGTGTAGAGCGTCTCTCCGGGATTCGACAGGTCCCCGGTGTAGGACATCGCGACCTCGGCCAGGGCGGTCCCGGTCTCGCGGACCGCGTCGATCGCCGGCCGCATCTGGTCGACGTTGTTCAGCGCGTCGAAGATGCGGAAGATGTCGATGCCGGTGTCGGTGGCCTCACGGACGAACGCGCGGGTGACCACCTCCGGGTACGGGGTGTAGCCGACCGTGTTCCGGCCGCGCAGCAGCATCTGCAGGTTGATGTTGGGGATGGCCTCGCGCAACGCCGCAAGACGCTCCCACGGATCCTCGTGCAGGAACCGCAGCGCGACGTCGTAGGTGGCGCCGCCCCACGCCTCGATCGACAGCAGTTGCGGGGTCATCCGCGCGACGTGACCGGCGACGGTGAGCAGGTCCTTGCTGCGCACGCGGGTCGCGAGCAGCGACTGGTGCGCGTCGCGGAAGGTGGTGTCGGTGACGGCGAGGGCCTTCTGTTCGCGCAGCGCCTTCGCGAACCCGTCCGGGCCGAGGGCGAGCAGCCGCTGCCGCGAGCCTGCCGGCGGGGCGACGTCGAGGTCGATCTTCGGCAGCTTGTCGTGCGGGTACACCGTCGTCGGGCGCTCGCCGTGCGGCTTGTTCACCGTCACGTCGGCCAGGTACTCGACGATCTTGGTGCCGCGGTCCGCGGACGTCTTGGCGGTCAGCAACTGGGGTCGCTCGTCGATGAACGACGTGGTGACGTTGCCGGCCCGGAAGTCCGGGTCGTCGAGCACGGCCTGCAGGAAGGGGATGTTCGTCGACACGCCGCGGATGCGGAACTCGGTGACCGCGCGGCGGGCGCGGGCGACGGCGGTGGGCAGGTCGCGGCCGCGGGCCGTGAGCTTGACCAGCATCGAGTCGAAGTGGGCGGAGACCTCGGCGCCGACGGAGGTGCCGCCGTCGAGGCGGATGCCGGCGCCGCCGGGCGTGCGGTAGGCACTGATGCGGCCGGTGTCGGGCCGGAAGCCGTTGGCCGGATCCTCGGTGGTGATGCGGCACTGCAGCGCCGCGCCGCGGATGGCGACCTTGTCCTGCGACAGGCCCAGGTCGGTCAGCGACTCGCCGGAGGCGATGCGCAGCTGCGCCTGCACCAGGTCGACGTCGGTGATCTCCTCGGTGACCGTGTGCTCGACCTGGATGCGCGGGTTCATCTCGATGAAGACGTGGTTGCCGCGGGAGTCGAGGAGGAATTCGACGGTGCCGGCGCAGCTGTAGCCGATCTGCTTCGCGAACGCGACGGCGTCCGCGCAGATCCGCTCGCGCAGCTCGGGCGCGAGGTTCGGTGCCGGGGCCAGCTCGATGACCTTCTGGTGGCGGCGCTGCAGCGAGCAGTCCCGCTCGAACAGGTGCATGACGTTGCCCTGGCCGTCGGCCAGGATCTGCACCTCGATGTGCCGGGGATCGACCACGGCCTGCTCGAGGAACACCGTGGGATCGCCGAACGCCGCGTCCGCCTCTCGGGACGCCGCCTCGATCGCCTCGCGCAGCTGGCTGCGCTCGGCGACGCGCCGCATGCCGCGTCCGCCGCCGCCGGCGACGGCCTTGACGAAGATCGGGAACTCCATCGACTCGGCCGCCTCGAGCAGCTCCTCGAGGTCGGCCGACGGCTCGGACGACGCCAGCACCGGCAGGCCCGCCGCCTTCGCCGCGGCGATCGCCCGGGCCTTGTTCCCGGTCAGCTCCAGCACGTGCGCCGACGGACCGATGAAGGTGATGCCTTCCGCCGCACACGCCGCCGCCAGATCCGGGTTCTCGGACAGGAAGCCGTAGCCGGGGTAGACCGCGTCGGCCCCGGCCTTCTTGGCGGCGGCGACGATCTCAGCCACGGACAGGTACGCGCGGACCGGATGCCCCTGCTCCCCGATCTGGTAGGCCTCGTCGGCCTTGAGCCGGTGCAGGGAATTGCGGTCCTCGTACGGAAACACCGCGACGGTACCGGCACCCAGTTCGTAGGCGGCACGGAACGCGCGGATCGCGATCTCGCCTCGGTTGGCGACAAGCACTTTGGAGAACATTGGACGACGGTACCGCGACGTAACACTCCGTTCGGCGCCTGCATCCCAGATCGTGGGACGAACGGCAGTCTTCGGCCGACTGAAACGATGCAGGTCGAGAGATCTTTAACGCGCCGGAAACACGGAGGAGGCGTCCGCCGTCACCTCACGCGGGCGCCGCACCCGACGTGCGCGAAACGTAACCTCACGACTTCTCGAGGTACGCGACCCGTTCGGTGTCGAGCGCGGCCGAGACCATGCGGGCCAGACCGGGGTGGTCCTCGAGCCGCGGATCACGGTCGGTCACCGCACGGGCGAAGGCCTGCGCGGCCGAGATGACCTCGACGTCGTCGACGAGCGAGAGCATCCGCAGCGTCGACGTGGTGCCCGACTGGGCGACGCCGAGCACGTCCCCCTCGCGGCGCTGCTGCAGGTCCAGCTGGGCGAGCGCGAATCCGTCGGTCGTCGCGGCGACGGCCTCGAGGCGGGCCATGGCGGGCGCGCCCGGTTTTGAATCGGTCACGAGCAGGCAGAGCCCCGCATGCCCGCCCCGGCCCACCCGGCCGCGCAGCTGATGCAGCTGGCTGACCCCGAAGCGATCGGCATCCACGATGACCATCACCGTCGCGTTGGGCACATCCACGCCCACTTCGACGACGGTGGTGCACACCAGCACGTCGATGTCGCCCGCGGCGAAGTCGCGCATCACCGCGTCCTTCTCGTCGGCGGGCAGGCGCCCGTGCAGCAGCCCGACCCGCAGATGGGCGAGCGGCCCCCCGGCGAGCTCCTCGAACTGCTGGAGAACCGACTTCGTCTCGGGAGGCGTGCCCTTTCCCCTGCGCCCGCCGGTCGTCTCCGCCTCGTCGACGTCGACGTCGACGAGGTCGGCGTCCTCGTCGCTGTCGCCGTCGCCGATGCGCGAGCACACCACATACGCCTGCCGGCCCGCCGCGACCTCCTCGCCGATGCGTTCCCAGGCGCGCGTCACCCAGCTCGGATGCACCTTCGCCGCCACGACCCGGCTGGTGATGGGCGACCGGCCGCGGGGCAGTTCCCGCAATGTCGACACCTCGAGGTCGCCGAGGACGGTCATCGCGATGGTGCGCGGGATCGGTGTCGCCGTCATCACCAGCACGTGCGGGCTGGCACCGTCGCGGCCGCGGTTGCGCAGCACGTCGCGCTGCTCCACCCCGAAGCGGTGTTGTTCGTCGACGACGACGAGCCCGAGGTCGTGGAACTCGACGCCCTGCTGGATCAGCGCGTGGGTGCCGATCACGAGCCCCGAGTCGCCGCTCACGATGTCGAGCAGCGCCTGCCGCTTGCGGGCGGTGCCCATCGATCCCGTCACGAGGGTGACCTTCGTGGCCAGTTCGTGGGCACCGAGTTCGCCCGCCTCGGCGAGGTCGCCGAGCATCTTCGTCAGCGACCGCGCATGCTGGGCGGCGAGAACTTCGGTCGGGGCGAGCAGCGCGCACTGGTGCCCCGCATCGATGACCTGCAGCATGGCCCGCAGCGCCACGATCGTCTTGCCCGAACCGACCTCGCCCTGCAGCAACCGATTCATCGGATGCTCGCCGGCGAGGTCGGCCGCGATCTCGCCCGCGACGGCGAGCTGGCCGGCGGTCAGTTCGAACGGCAGCCTCCGATCGAACTCGTCGGCGATACCGCCGCTGCGGCGCGGGCACGCCGGGGCGGTGCGCACCGCGACGTCGTGTCGGCGCCGGGCGAGCACGAGCTGCACCGCCGCGGCCTCGTCGAACCGCAGGCGCTCGCGGGCGGCGGTGACGTCGTCCCGGTCGTCGGGCAGGTGGATGCGGCGCAGCGCCTCGTCCAGCCCGATCAGGCCGTGCTCGCGACGCACCCAGTCGGGCAGCGGGTCGTCGACGGTCTCGAGCTGGTCGAGGATCTGCCGCACGCATCGCATCACGGTCCACGATTCGACGTCGCGGGTGGCGGGATACATCGGGATGAGGGCCCGGTCGAAGATCGACATGTCGATGCCGCCGTCGCCCTGGGCACTGCGGGCCATCCCGGCGAGGGCGCCGGCGCCACGTACCCGGGCGGGCCGGGGGGCCGCGCCGCCGATCTCGGGGCCGCGGGGCTCGGGCAGGAGGATGTAGCTCGGGTGGGCCAGGCTCCACTTGTCACGGAAGTACTTGACAGTGCCGGAGAACATGCCGCGCACCCCGGGCTTGATGTTGTACTTGACCTTGTGCGGGTTGAAGAAGGTCACGTCGATCTTCTGCCGGTCCGATTCGAGCACGACAGCGAGACGGGTACCGGGGCGGCTCTTCATCCGCACCTCGTCGGCCTTGGCCACCCGCGCGATGATCGTCACGTGCTGGCCCTCGGCCGGTTGCGAGTCGCCGAGCTCGGCGCCCTGGGTGGCGTACCGGTGGGGGTAGTGGCGCAGCAGGTCCTCGACGGTGGTCATGCCGAACGACTCGGCGAGTGCCTCCGCGGTCTTGCGGCCGAGAAGATGATCGAGTCGGTCCGCGAGTGTCGCCACTGCCGTCCTCTCCGCTCCGATCGACACCGGTATCCGGCGTCCGACTGTTCCTGCGCCGGCTATTCCACGCCGAGCTGCAGCAGGTCGCTGCGCTGCCCTCCGTGGTACACCAGCACCTCCACCTCGGGGTGGCGGTCGTTGACGTGCCGGGTCAGCTGCTCGGCGAGTCCGTCGGGGGCGTCGAGACCGACGAGCATCGTCACGAGCTCTCCGCCCGCGGCGAGCACCTTGTCGAGCAGCGACGCTCCCGCCGTCACGAGATCATGCTCGATGACTACGACATCGTGACCCGACAGGCCCAGGCTGTGCCCCGGCTCGCAGGTTCCCACCCAGGTCAGGGCGCGTTCGTTCGCGATGCGCAACGAGCCCCACCGCGTCGCGGCGGCCGCCTCCGACATGGCGAAGGCGTCGTCGGCGGAATCGCGGCTCGGGTCGTGCACCGCGAGCGACGCCAGCCCCTGCACCATCGACGAACAGGGCAGGAACATCACCTCACGCCGGTGGTCGCGGGCCGCCGCACCCACGGCGACGAGTTCCTGGGCGGGCAGCGCACCGTTGGGCAGAACCATCACGTCGCGGCTGCCCAGCCGGCGGATCGCGTCGAGCAGATGCCGGCGGGTGATCGGATGGTCCGCTCGCACGATCGCGGCACCCTCGGCTTCGAACAGTTCCGCCGCTCCGTCGCCGGCCACGACGGCGAGCACCGAGCGAGTTCCGGCACCGGAACCGACCGGATCGACGCCGCTCCGCTGCCGAGCCTCCAGCGCGAAGCAGGTGACGCTGACCTGGTGCAGCCTCCCGGCCTCCAGGCCGGCCTCGACGGCGGCTCCCGCGTCGCAGCAGTGCACGTGCACGGACCAGGTGCCGGCGCCGTCACCGACGACGGCAACCGAGTCCCCCAGCGCGTCGAGACGGGCACGCAGGACGTCCATGCGGGTGGTGTCGGAGCCTTCCACGAAGTACATGACCTCGAAGTCCTGGCCGTCGTCGCGGAGGCCGCGCCCGTCGTGCCCGACATGCGGGACGGGGGCGCCGGGCCGCGACGTCGCGATCGGCGCCCGGTCCGGACGCCGGCCGGAAACCGTCTCGACGAACGCGTCGAGCAGCAGGAGCAGACCGAGTCCACCGGCATCGACGACCCCGGCCTCGGCCAGCACGTCGAGCTGTGCCGTGGTGCGTTGCACGGCCTCGGCGGCGGCATCGGCCGCTCCGGTCGCCACCGCCACGAGCGAACCGGATCCGCCGGCCGCGTGCGCGCCGTCGGCGGCTGCGTGCAGCACACTGACGATCGTGCCCTCGGCGGGGCAGCTCAGGGCGCGGGTGACGAGGTCGGCGGCATGACACCAGGCGCGCCCGAGTTCGGCGCCGTCGACCACGACGGCACCGTCGAGCGCATCGGCCAGGCCACGCAGCATCTGGGCGAGGATGACCCCGGAGTTGCCGCGGGCGCCGTGGAAGGCGCCGCGCGCCAGGGCGCCGACGATCGTGGCGACATCGTCGGCGTCGGCCGCGGAGGTGTCGAGTTCCGCTGCCGCGGAGCGCAGGGTGACGAGCAGGTTGGTGCCGGTATCGCCGTCGGGGACGGGGAAGACGTTGAGACTGTTGATCTCGTCGCGGCGCTCGGCGAGGACCCGCAACCCGAGATCCACCCATCTGCGCAGGGCGGTCCCGTCGACTGCTTCCCCGACCTCGAGCACCTGCTTCCCCCTCTTCGCCCACCACGCAACCGGTGACGCAAGGGTAACGGTGTGCCCGCAGGCCGGCCGGTTTGGCCATTGCCACACCCACCCGCTACGCTTGCAGGGTTGCCTCGCACGGGTGGCGGACGCCTTCCCGTGTTCGCAGGCCGACGAAGACACGAAAATATCCACTACTCACCAAGGAGTTCGCGACTATGGCTGCCGTCTGCGACGTATGCGCCAAGGGCCCCGGCTTCGGTAAGTCGGTCTCGCACTCGCACCGGCGTACCAACCGTCGTTGGAACCCGAACATCCAGAGCGTTCGCGCTCAGGTTGCCCCGGGCAACACGCGCAAGGTCAACGTGTGCACCTCCTGCCTCAAGGCAGGCAAGGTCGTCCGCGGCTGATATCCGGTTCGACGAGGCCCCGGCGTTGCGACGCCGGGGCCTCGTCGTGTCCGGTCCCCCTCGCGAGGGACTCGCAGCCACCCGTCGCGACGGACTCGCAGCCACCCGCCGCGAGGGACTCGCAACCACCCGTCACAAGAGGCTCGCCCGGACGGTAGCGACGGCCTCGCACCGACCGTCGGGGCACCCGGTAGGGTGCCCCGGGTGACCGAATCAGTACTGTCCCACGTCCGTATCGAGGACGGCGTGCTGCGCATCGCCGTGGCGACCGCCGAGCGTGGCACCTCCCTCTCCCCCGCGGGCATGGCCCAGGGGATCGAGGCCCTGCGATCCGCCGGCGCCGGGGTCGGCGCCGTTCTGCTCGTCGGTGAAGGCGCCAACTTCTGCGCGGGGGGCGACGTCCGTGCGTTCGCCGCCGCGCCGGACCGCGGCGAGTTCGTCGGCGACGTCGCACGCCTGTTCCACGACTTCGTCCGTGCCCTCGACGCGGCTCGCATGCCCGTGGTGGCCGCGGTCCAGGGCTGGGCGGCGGGCGCGGGCATGAGCATCGTGCTGCACGCAGACATCGCGCTCGGCGGTCCCTCGACGAAGCTGCGCCCGGCGTACCCGTCGATCGGGTTCACACCCGACGGCGGGATGTCGTGGACCTTGCCGCGCGTCGTGGGGGTCGCCCGCGCGCGGGAGATCATCCTGACCGACTGTGTCCTGAACGCCGACGAGGCCGTGCGGCTCGGGGTGCTCAGCCGTCTCGTGGCCGACGACGAGGTGCAGGGCGAGGCGATGCGGGTGGCTCGCACCCTCGCGAACGGTCCCACCGCCGCCTACGCCGGCATCCGGCGACTGGTGGCCGAGTCCACGGGACGGTCGTTGTCCGAGCAGCTCGACGCGGAGGCCGAGGCGATCGCCGCGGCGGCCACCACCCCCACGGGCATCGAGGGTGTCGACGCGTTCGTAGAGAAGCGGCGCCCCGACTTCGAGTCGATCGACCGGGGCTGAGCGACTGCGGCTGAGCGACCGGGGCTCAGCCGCACCCGGTTCAGGCCAGGCGCCAGTCCACCGGGTTCCCGCCCTGATCGGCCAGCAACGCGTTCGCTCGGCTGAAGGGGCGGGAACCGAAG
Source organism: Rhodococcus sp. DMF-1 (assembly GCF_021441945.1). NCBI lineage: Bacteria > Bacillati > Actinomycetota > Actinomycetes > Mycobacteriales > Nocardiaceae > Rhodococcus > Rhodococcus sp. DMF-1. Next base: position 1,127,105 of record NZ_CP090442.1, on the reverse strand, counting down.
AACCCGCGGGAGGCCGACAGCGGCGACGGGTGCGCCGACTTCACGGTGGGCACGTCGCCGAGCATCGGCTCGAGCGTGGCCGCGTCCCGACCCCACAGGATCGCGACGAGCGGTGCCGTGCGCGCGACGAGCGCTCGGATCGCCTGCTCGGTCACGCGCTCCCAGCCCTTGCCGCGGTGCGACGCGGGCTGGCCGGGCTGCACCGTCAGGACGCGGTTGAGCAGCAGCACCCCCTGCGCCGACCACGGCGTGAGGTCGCCGTTCGGTGGTGTCGGCAGGCCGAGGTCGTCGCTGTACTCGCGGTAGATGTTGGCCAGGCTGCGCGGCACCGGACGTACGTCCGGTGCGACCGAGAAGCTCAGCCCGACGGCATGACCCGGCGTCGGGTACGGGTCCTGGCCGACGATGAGCACCTTCACCCGGTCGAACGGCTCGGTGAAGGCCCGCAGCACGTTCGCGCCGGCGGGCAGGTAGCCACGTCCGGCGGCGTTCTCGGCGCGCAGGAAATCACCCATCGCGGCGATGTCGTCGGCGACGGGGGCCAGTGCCCGCGCCCAGCCCTCCTCGACGATCTCCGGCAAGGGTCGTACAGCCATCGGTGGTGCCCGGTCCTTCTAGTCGATCCGCCGCAGCGCGCCGCGGTAGTACTCGGCGTTCGCCGCGTACATCTTGGCGTTGGCGTCGATGTGCCCCTCCGGCACCTCGTATCCCTCCCGGACCTTCGCCGGGACACCCATCGCCATCGAGCGCGGCGGGACCTGGAAGCGGGGAGCCACGAGCGCACCGGCCGCGACGATCGCCCCGTCGCCGACGACGGAGCCGTTGAGCACGAGGGAGCCGGAACCGATCAGGCAGCCGTCGCCGATGGTGGAGCCCTCGATGTGGGCGTTGTGGCCGACGACGGTTCCGGCGCCGATGACGGTGGCGTCCACGGCGGTGCAGTGGATGATCGTCCCGTCCTGGATGTTGCTCTCGGCGCCGACGACGATCCGGCCGTAGTCGCCGCGCAGGACCGCGGTGGGCCACACCGAGGCGCGGGCACCGAGGGTGACGTCGCCGATGACCACCGCATCGGGATGGACCCAGGCGTCGGGATGAATATCGGGCACACGGTCGCCGAGCGCATACACAGCCATGTCCTGAAACCTATCTCGAGAAGCTCTGCCAGCCTCCGGGGCCCGGCCGGTCGTGACCGTCGACGGTGACGCCGCGGCCCTCACGCACCGTGCCGACGGGACGCCAGCCGGCGGGTAGCGACGCGTCCGGGGGAAAGCAGGCGGCCAGGGCGTGGTCCTCGCCGCCGGTGAGCACCCACTCCCACACGTCGACACCGAGTTCCGCGGCGGCGGACCGCAGCCCGGGTCCGGGCTCGAGCAGCTCGTGCGAGACGTCGATCGCGACGCCGGACGCGGCGGCGATGTGCCCGAGGTCGGCGAGCAGGCCGTCGGAGATGTCGGTTGCGGCGTGGGCCCCGGCGGCGGCCGCGGCGGGGCCCGCGGCGTACGGGGGCGACGGCACCTTGTGGGCGGCCACCAGATCCGGGTGACCGGCGAGTCCGGCGGTGAGCACGGCCAGTCCGGCGGCGGAACGCCCGGTCGGACCGGCCAGCGCGACGATGTCGCCGGGCCGGGCCGCGGACCGCAGGAGAGGCGGGTTCCCGCCGAGGTCGCCGAGGACGGTCACCGCCACGACCAGTTGCGACGCCTGCACCAGGTCGCCGCCGACTACGCCGGCGCCGAGCGCCTCGGCGGCCTCCCCGATCCCGGCGGAGACGCCGTCGAGCACGCCGACCGGGGTGTCGGGCGGGCAGCCGAGCCCGACGAGGAAGGCGGTGGGGCGAGCGCCCATCGCCGCGACGTCGGCACCGTTCTGGGCGACGGCCTTACGCCCGACCTCGTGCGGGGTGGACCAGTCGAGGCGGAAGTGCCGGCCCTCGACGAGCATGTCGGTGGAGACGGCGACCCGTCCGTCGGCGGCGGCGACGAGAGCCGCGTCGTGTCCCGGTCCGACGAGGGTGGTGGGGGGCTGGCGGCGTCCGGCGACCGCGCGGTCGATCACGGGGAACTCGCCGAGGTCGGCGACGGTGGGGCCGGGGCGGTCGGGCGCGGTGATGCGATCCTCCCGTTCGTGGGTCGATGCGGGGCGGGCGGTGGCGGACACGGTAGTTTCGACCACGCTACCGTTCCCCGACTCCGAGAGATCATGACCGAGCCGACAGTCTCCCCCGACCCCGATCCCGACGGCACGTCCGGCGACGACGAGCACCGCCGCAGCCCTGCCCTCGTCGCCACGGCCGTCGCGCTGCCGGTGGCGTTGCTGATCGGCATCGTGGTGGCGGCGGTGCTGGCGAACCGCACCCCGGAACTGGCGCCCGTGGCGCTGGGACCGGTGGTGGCGCCGCAGGCCGAGTCACCGGAGTGCGCGGCCCTGCTGGGAGCGTTGCCCGAGGAGGTCGGCGACCTGCGCCGCGCGGAGCTGACGGACCCGGCCCCCGCGGGCGCCGCGGCGTGGCAGCCCGTCGAGGGCGAGCCGGTGGTGCTACGGTGCGGACTGGAGCGGCCCGCGGAGTTCGATCGCGCGGCGGCGCTGCAGGTGGTCGACGGCGTCCAGTGGTTCGAGGTGTCCGGCGCCGCGGAGGGCATCGACGCGAGCACGTGGTTCGTCGTGGACCGGCCGGTGTACGTGGCGCTGACGGTGCCGAACGGTTCGGGTCCGACTCCGCTGCAGACGGTGTCGGCGGCGGTCACGCAGTCGCTGCCCCAGCAGCCGATCGATCCCGCGCCGGTCGCCGGCGGCTGACGCCGGTCGGCGACCCGCGGGATTCACTGCGCCAGCATGGATCCCGTCTCCAGGAAACGCTGGTGGAAGGACAGGGCCTCGCCGAGCAGATGCGGGGTGTGTCCCGCATCCGGCACGGCCTCGGCCCGGTCGACGTAGTCGTGCAACATGTCCCGGTAGTCCGGGTGGGCGCAGTTGTCGACGACGACCCGCGCCCGGCGCCGCGGCGACAGCCCGCGCAGGTCCGCAAGTCCCTGTTCGGTGACCAGGACCTGCACGTCGTGTTCGGTGTGGTCGACGTGCGGCACCATCGGCACGATCGACGAGATGCTCCCGCCCTTCGCGGTGGACGGACTCAGGAACATCGACAGGTAGCCGTTGCGCGCGAAGTCGCCGGATCCCCCGATCCCGTTCATGATCTTGGTGCCCATGACGTGGGTGGAGTTGACGTTGCCGTAGATGTCGGCCTCGAGCATGCCGTTCATGGCGATGATGCCGAGGCGGCGCACGATCTCGGGATGGTTGCTGATCTCCTGCGGACGCAGCACGATGTGCTCGCGGTAGAAGTCGATGTTGGACACCAGCTCGTCGATCCCGGCCTCGCTCAACGCCAGCGACGTGGCGGACGCGAAGCGGACGGTGCCGTGCTTGATCAGGTGCAGCATGCCGTCCTGGATGACCTCGGAGTAGCAGGTCAGCCCCTTGTGGGGTCCGGCGTCGAGCCCCTGGAGGACCGCGTTGGCCACGTTGCCGATGCCGGACTGGAGCGGCAGGAGCGCATCCGCGGGCAGCCGTCCGCGGGAGACCTCGTGCTCGAAGAAGTCGAGCACGTGCGCGGCGATCGCCCGGCTCACCGCGTCCGGCGGGGTCAGCGGGCTGGCGCTGTCGCGGGCATGGGTCTCGACGACCGCGACGACCTTGTCGGGGTCGACGCGGAACGTGCTCTGGCCGATGCGGTCCTCGACGTCGGTGAGCATGATCGGCTTGCGGTGCGGCGGCAGCGCGGTGCCGTAGTACACGTCGTGGATGCCCGTCATCGCGGCCGGAACCCACGAGTTGACCTCGAGGATCACCTTCTCGGCGACGTCGAGCCAGGTCTTGTTGTTGCCGATCGACGCGGACGGGATCAGTTCCCCGGTCTCGGTCACGCCGGAGACCTCGACGACCGCGACGTCGACGTGTCCGTAGTAGCCCTCCCAGACCTGCTGGGCGACGTGGGACAGGTGGATGTCGACGTAGTCCATCCGGCCGTTGTTGATGTTGCGGCGGGCGGTGGGTTCGGCCTGGTACGGCATCCGCAGGGAGATGCCGGCCACCTCGGACAGCATCCGCTCGGTCTCGGCGGAGACCGACGCGCCGGTGAGGAGGTTGACCGTGAAGTCGGTGCCGGCCGCGCGGGCCGCCCCGATGCGTTCCGCGAGCGCGGGGGTGATCGCCTTCGGCGTGCCGGCGCTGGCGAAGCCGCTGATGGCGACGGTGTGGCCGGGCTGGATCCAGCGGACGGCTTCCTCCGCGGAGACGACCTTCTGCCGGAACGCCGGGTGGTCGATTCGGCTCGGGGAAGAGTCGGATGCGGGGCGGAGGAACTGCGTCTGCATAGCGAACAGGGTACGAGCATGCCCGGCGGTCGACGAAGTCTCCGTCACAGCGATCGGCCGGTTGGGGCGCGGACCACTCCCCCGCCGCAGGCCGCCCCACCGGATCCACGCGGTCGAACACCGCCCCGCGACGGTGCCCGAAAGTGCCTGTGCGGCAGCCGGTCCTACCATCGCGACTGCACCGCTCCCGGCTCCGGGCGGCTGGGACGCCGACGGTCCCGACGCGAACGGCGTCCCGCGTCCACGCGGGGCCGGGACGCGGCATCCCGACCGGCCCGACGGGTCGTTCGCCGATGGAACGACCCCGTTCGTCGCGGAACCGGGCACGTTCGTCCCCGAAGCGGACACCACCGCCGGCCTCACCGGCGCCACGATGTCGTCACCGTCCGGCACGATGGGTCCCATGAGCACCGCCACCACGGATCTACGCGACGACGCCGAACGCCTGCTGCGCGATCTCGCCGGACCCGGGGCCCGGTTGCGCGAGGACCAGTGGAACGCCATCGAGGCACTGGTGGTGCATCGCCGGCGAGCGCTGGTCGTCCAGCGCACGGGGTGGGGCAAGTCGGCGGTCTACTTCATCTCCGCCAAGTTGCTCCGTGCCCGCGGGCACGGGCCGACCGTGATCGTCTCCCCCCTTTTGGCCCTGATGCGCAACCAGGTGGAGGCGGCGCGGCGCGCGGGTGTCCATGCCGCCACGATCAACTCCGGCAACGTCACCGAGTGGGAAGAGATCCATCGGCAGGTCGCCGACGGCGCGGTGGACGTGCTGCTCGTCAGCCCGGAGCGACTGAACAATCCGGACTTCCGCGACCAGGTGCTGCCGTCGCTCGCCCGCGACGCCGGGCTGGTGGTGGTCGACGAGGCGCACTGCGTCTCGGACTGGGGCCACGACTTCCGCCCGGACTACCGGCGTATCCGCACCCTCGTCGCCGACCTCGGCGAGGGCATCCCGGTGCTCGCGACCACCGCGACCGCGAACGACCGCGTCGTCGCGGACGTGGCGGCACAACTCGGCGTCGGGGAGGGCCGGGGCGAGACCCTCGTACTGCGCGGGGGCCTCGACCGGCCGTCGCTGCACTTGTCGGTCCTGCGGATCGACGAGCCCGCCCGCCGGGCGGCGTGGCTCGCCCAGCACCTCGACGAGCTGCCCGGGTCCGGGATCGTCTACACCCTCACCGTGTCGGCCGCGCACGACCTGGCCGCGCTGCTGTCCGAGCACGGTCACACCGTCGCGGCATACACCGGGCAGTCGGACCCCACCGAGCGGGAACAGCTCGAGGCGGACCTGCTCGGCGACCGGGTCAAGGCGCTGATCGCCACCTCGGCCCTGGGCATGGGCTTCGACAAACCGGATCTCGGGTTCGTCGTGCACCTGGGAGCCCCGTCGTCGCCGATTTCCTACTACCAGCAGGTCGGGCGCGCGGGGCGCGCGACCGAGCGCGCGGAGGTGATTCTGCTTCCGGGTCCCGAGGACCGGCAGATCTGGAGCTGGTTCGCGTCGGTGGCCTTCCCGCGGGAGGAGGTGGTGCGGCGGGTGATCGAGGTGCTCGAGCCGGAGCGGCCGCAGTCCACGCAGGCCCTCGAGCCGCTGGTCGACCTCACCCGGTCCCGGCTGGAGATGGTGCTCAAGGTGCTCGACGTGGACGGTGCGGTGCGCCGGGTCAAGGGCGGCTGGATCGCCACCGGTGCGCCGTGGGAGTACGACGCCGACCGGTACGCCAAGCTCGAGCAGGCGCGTGCGGCCGAGCAGGAGGCGATGCTCGAGTACGAGCGGACCACCGGGTGCCGGATGGTGTTCCTGCGCACCCAGCTCGACGATCCCGGCCTGACATCCGAGACCGCGGGCTGCGGTCGGTGCGACAACTGCTGCGGGGCCCGGTGGTCGGCGGACGTCGACGACACCGAACTGGGCCGGGTGCGGGCCCGGTTGGATCGGCCGGGGGTGGACCTACCGCCGCGGCGGCAGTGGCCGACCGGAATGGCCAAGCTCGGCGTGGCGCTGTCCGGAAAGATCACCGACGGACCCGAGCCGGGGCGGGTCCTCGGCCGGCTGTCGGACCTGGGATGGGGGCCGCGGCTGCGGGCGCTGCTGGACGGCCCGGACGCGCCGGTGCCCGATGCGGTCGTGCAGGCCGCCGTGGACGTGCTCCGAGCATGGGACTGGGCGCAGCGGCCGACCGCGGTGATGGCCCTGGAGTCGGCGACCCGGCCCCTGCTGGTCGGTTCCCTCGCGACGCGCCTGGCGCAGCTGGGCCGGCTCGAGGATCTCGGCGTGCTGCGTGCCCGGCCCGGCCGGCCCGCGGTGACGGCAGCGAACTCGGCGTACCGGATCGCCGGCCTCGTGGACGCGTGGGAGAGCCCCGACCTCCACGGAAACTCTGGGCCGATCCTGCTCGTCGACGCGGTCACCGACACCGGCTGGACGCTGACGATGGCGGCCCGGACCCTGCTCCGCGCGGGTGCGTCCGCGGTGCTCCCGCTGGCTCTCGCGAGCCCGAAATAATCGCCGCGACCGGTCCGGGCGCTACATCGAGTGATCCTTCTCACACCCGCGTCTCACCTGCACGGAGGCGGGGTATCCGGTGACGGATTCCGACAAGGCGGGTGAATCCCGCCCGCGAAGTTGTTAGGTTCGAGACCGCTTATGACGCCTGTGACACCGAGAAGTACCCCGCCCACCGCGCCTGCCGAAACGGTGAACGCACCTGCCGAGCCGAATTTCCGCGCACCGCGCATTTCCGACGGAATTCGCATGTGGCAGATCGCGCGCGATTCGAAAGTGCTCGACGTCAATTCCAGTTACGCGTACGTGCTGTGGTGCCGCGACTTCGCGGCGACCTCGGTGGTCGCCACCGCTGGTGACGACGAGGCGGTCGGTTTCGTCAGCGGCTACCGCCGTCCGGAGGCACCGGACACGCTGTTCGTCTGGCAGGTGGCCGTGGACCAGGACCAACGGGGCCGCGGCGTCGCGGGCCGGATGCTCGACAGCCTGTGGGACCGACTCACCGACGCCGGTGTGACCCGGCTCGAGACGACGGTCAGCCCGGACAACGAGGCATCGATCGCGATGTTCACCGCGCTCGCCCGGCGACGCGGACTGCGCATCACCCGGAGCGAATTGTTCACCCCTTCGGATTTTCCCGATTCACACATGGCCGAGGATCTCTACACGATCGGCGAATGAATACACGACCGGCGAAAACGAATTCGCCGCAGGAGGACGAGGAATGACCATCCTGGAGCACCCCGAAACCCCCGCCAAGCACAGCATTTTCGATCACCTCGAATCCGAGGTGCGCAGCTACAGCCGTGGCTGGCCGGCCGTGTTCGAAACGGCATCCGGATCGTGGATCCGCGACGAGAACGGCAAGGACTACCTCGACTTCTTCGCCGGTGCGGGAGCCCTCAACTACGGGCACAACAACCCGATTCTGAAGACCGCGCTCGTGGACTACATCATGGGCGACGGCATCACCCACGGCCTGGACATGGCCACCCCCGCCAAGCGGGAACTGCTGGAGTCGATCGAGAGCCACATCCTGGCTCCGCGCGGCCTCGACTACAAGGTCCAGTTCCCCGGCCCCACGGGCACCAACTCGGTCGAGGCGGCCCTCAAGCTCGCCCGCAAGGTCACCGGTCGCGAGTCGATCATCAACTTCACCAACGCGTTCCACGGGATGACGCTGGGTGCGCTGTCGGTGACGGGCAACTCGATGAAGCGGGCCGGGGCCGGCGTGCCGCTGGTGCATGCCACCCCCATGCCGTTCGACAACTACTTCGACGGCGTCACCGAGGACTTCCACTGGTTCTCCCGCGTGCTCGACGACTCCGGCAGCGGCCTGAACCGCCCGGCGGCGGTCATCGTCGAGACCGTGCAGGGCGAGGGTGGCGTGAACGTCGCCCGTCCCGAGTGGCTGCGAGCCCTCGCGGACCTGTGCGCCGAGCGCGACATCCTGCTCATCGTCGACGACGTGCAGATGGGCTGCGGCCGCACCGGCCCGTTCTTCTCGTTCGAGGTCGCCGGGATCACCCCGGACATCGTGACCCTGTCGAAGTCGATCGGCGGGTACGGCCTGCCGCTCGCGCTGACGCTGTTCAAGCGTGAACTCGACGTGTGGGGCCCGGGCGAGCACAACGGCACGTTCCGCGGCAACAACCCGGCGTTCGTCACCGCGGCGAAGGCGCTGCAGCACTACTGGGCCGACGACCGTCTCGAGCACGACACGCTGCGCAAGGGCGAGCGGATCCGGCAGACCTTCATGAACCTGTCCGACATGTTCGACGGCGTCTCCACCCGCGGCCGCGGCATGGTTCAGGGCCTGGTGTTCGACGAGCCGAGCGACGCGCAGAAGGTGTGTGCCCTGGCGTTCGAGCAGGGCCTGCTCGCGGAGACCTCCGGCCCCTCCGACGAAGTCGTCAAGCTGCTCCCGCCGCTGACGATCAGCGACGACGAGCTCGAGCACGGCCTGAACATCCTGTGCGAGGCCACCTCGGTGGTCCGGGCCTGAGCCCCGGCCACCGTCGAACCCCGCACGCGAAGACGAGCACCGGAAGGACCTGCCCATGATCGTCCGTACCACCGAAGAAATCACCGGCACCGACCGCGACATCACGTCGGACAACGGCAACTGGCGCAGCAAGCGCATCGTGCTCGGCGGCGACAAGGTCGGTTTCTCGTTCCACGAGACCACGATCGAGGCCGGCACCGTCAACGAGTTCCACTACGCCAACCACGTCGAGGCCGTGTGGCTCATCGAGGGCACCGGCACGCTCACCGACCTCGAGACCGGCACCGTGTACCCGCTCGCGCCCGGCACGATGTACCTGCTCGACGGCCACGAGCGGCACCGGGTCGAGCCCGACACCCGGATGCGCATGTTCTGCGTGTTCAACCCGCCGGTCACCGGCCGGGAGGTCCACGACGAGAACGGCGTGTACCCCCTCGTCGAGGTCGTCTGAGCGCCCGCAGCGTGTGACCGGCCGGCCCTTCGCGCCTAGAGTCGGATCCATGACCTACGAGCGACAGCCGCGGATCGCCGTCGGCCCCGCCCCGGACATCGTGTTCGACCGGGCGATCGGGGCCGGCGGCGGTCGCGTATGCGGGTTCGACGACCACCCGGACGCGGTGGTCTGGACCGGCGGATCGGACGAATTCCCCGCGGCGTTGCCGACGTCGGTGCGATGGGTCCAGCTACCCGCCGCCGGCGTGGAGGACTGGCTCGACGCCGGCATCATCCGCGCTCACCCCCAGGTGACGTGGACGTCGGCTGCCGGGGCGTTCGCCGCGACGGTCGCCGAGCATGCGCTCATGCTGCTGCTCGCCGGGGTGCGGGCGCTGCCCGACCATCTGGCCGCGACGTCGTGGACGCCGGGCGTGTTCTACCCCCAGCTGGGAACCCTGCGCGGCGCCACCGTCGGCATCATCGGCGCCGGGGGCATCGGCCGGGCCCTGATCCCCATGCTCGGCGCGCTGGGCGCGCAGGCGCTCGCGGTCACCCGCAGCGGCCGTCCGGTCCCGGGCGCCGTGGAGACCGTCCCCGTCGCACGGATCGACGAAGTATGGTCCCGCGCAGATCATTTCGTGATCGCCGCCCCGGCCACGGCTGAGACCGAGCAGCTGGTGGGGGCCGACGAACTCGCCGCGATGAAGCCCACCGCGTGGGTGATCAACGTTGCCCGCGGCAGCCTCGTCGACACCGACGCGCTGGTGGATGCTCTCAGCCGCCGTGTCATCGCGGGCGCCGGTCTGGACGTCACGGATCCCGAACCGCTGCCGGACGGGCACCCCCTGTGGTCCCTGCGCAATGCCATGATCACGCCACACGATTCCAATCCCCCGGCGCTGCGCATCCCCGCGTTCGCCGAGCACGTCACCGAGAACGTCACGCGCTTCGCGGCCGGCCTCGACCTCGCCGCGGTCGTCGACCCGAGCGCCGGGTACTGACGCACCGCTATCCTGGGCGGGGTGATCGAACCGCTGCACCACCTGCTCGACGGCCGGCGGTTGTGCGTGCTCACCGGCGCCGGGATCTCCACCGATTCCGGCATCCCGGACTACCGCAGTCCCGGCGCGCCACCCCGCAACCCGATGACCTACCAGCAGTTCGTGGGCGATCCCGAGTTCCGGCGCCGCTACTGGGCGCGCAACCACGTCGGGTGGCGGCACATGGACTCCGCGCGGCCCAACGCCGGGCACCGTGCCCTCGCCGCGCTCGAACGGCGCGGCGTCGTCCTCGGTGTCCTCACCCAGAACGTGGACCTGCTGCACACCAAGGCCGGCAGCCGGCGGGTGATCGACCTGCACGGCTGCTACGCGCAGGTGCGCTGTCTGGCGTGCAACCACCAGCTCTCGCGGTTCACCCTCGCCGAGCAACTCGCCGCCGCGAATCCGGGCTTCCTCGACCGGGTCCGGGGGACGACGGGCCTCGAGGTGGCCCCGGACGCCGATGCGGTCGTCGACGACACCGACAGCTTCCGCCCGGTGGACTGCGAGCGGTGCGGGGGAATACTCAAACCGGACATCGTGTACTTCGGTGAATCGGTGCCTCGCGAACGTGTCGAGCGCGCGTTCGCGCTCGTCGACGAGGCGGATGCGCTGCTCGTGGTCGGCAGCTCGCTCACCGTGATGTCCGGACTGCGCTTCGTGCGGCACGCCGCGAAACTCGGCAAGCCCGTGGGCATCGTCAACCGGGGCACCACCCGGGGCGATGCGCTGGCCACGGTGAAGGTCGACGCCGGGTGCTCGGAGGTGCTCACGGCCCTCGCTGCCGGATCGCCGGCTGCCGCACCGGTCCGGTGAGCGCCCGCCTCTACAGCGTCACGAGGTCGTCGGCGTGCACCACCGGCCGCTGCAGGTCCGCCGGCAGCTGCCGGGTGGAGAACCCGATCATCCAGTCCAGTTCGGCCGCGTCGTAGGCCACTACTCCGCGCCCCACCGTCCGACCGTCGGGACCGACCAGCGCCACCACGTCCCCGCCGTGGAAGCGACCGCTCATGCCGGTGATGCCCGCCGCGAGCAGCGAACGGCGCCGTTCGACCACTGCCCGCACCGCGCCCGCGTCCAGGTGCAGGGTGCCGTGGGTGTCGGCAGCGTGCCGCACCCAGAATCGCCGCGCGGACATCCGGTCGGGCCGAGGGGCGAACGCGGTCCCCACATCCGCGGCACCGAGGGCGCGGTCGGCCTGGGACGCGGCGGTGAGCAGCACCGGCACCCCCGAGTCGGCGGCCAGTCGCGCCGCGGACAGCTTCGAGGCCATCCCGCCCGTGCCGAGGGCGCCCCCGGACCCCGCGACGACGCCGTCGAGGTCCTCCGGGCTCGTCACCTCCGCGATGAGGTGCGCATCGCCCTTGCGGGGATCGCCGTCGTAGAGGCCGTCGACATCGGAGAGCAGGATCAGCGCGTCCGCCCCGACGAGGTGCGCGACGAGCGCGGCGAGACGGTCGTTGTCACCGAAGCGCAGTTCGGCGGTCGCGACGGTGTCGTTCTCGTTGACCACCGGCACGGCGTGCAGCGCGCGCAGCCGGTCGAGGGTGCGCTGGGCGTTGCGATGCTGGGTGCGTCGCGCGATGTCGTCGGCAGTGAGCAGCACCTGCCCGACGGTGCGGCCGTACCGCGCGAAGGAGGTACCCCACGCGTGGGCGAGGGCGAGCTGCCCGACGCTGGCCGCGGCCTGCTTGGTGGCCAGGTCACGGGGCCGGACGGTCAGGCCGAGCGGGGCGAGTCCGGCACCGACCGCACCGGAGGACACCACCACGACGTCCGAGCCGCCGCGCATGCGCCCCTCGAGCGCGTCGACGAGACGGTCGAGTCGGTCCCGGTCCAGTCCGCCGACCAGGCTGGTGATGGCGGACGAGCCGATCTTCACCACGACGCGGCGTGCGCCGGCGACGGCCTCCCGGGTATCGCTCACGATCTCCTGCTTCTGGTTCGAGGTGGTCAGAACTCGTCGTCGGTCGCGAGACCGCGTCGCACCTTCTTGGCGTGGCGACGTTCGGCCGCCCCGACGCGATCGACCTGGTCGAGGCGGGCGTCGGTGCCGCGTCCGGTGGGCACGACGTCCACGCCGGCCTGCGTCTGCGGCTCCCACTCGAAGGAGACGTCGCCGATCGTGACGGACGCGCCCGGTTCGGCGCCCTGCTTGACGAGTTCGTCCTCGACACCGAGGCGGGCCAGCCGGTCCGCGAGGTAGCCGACGGCCTCGTCGTTGTCGAATGCGGTCTGCCGCACCCAGCGTTCGGGCCGGGTGCCGCGCACGATGAAGCCGCCCGGCGTCTCGGGATCGGCAACGACGCTGAACCCGGTCTCGTCGACGGCGACGGGCCGGATGACGGGCCGTCGCGGCGCCGCCGGCGGATGCGCCTTCCGGTACTCCTCCACCATTCGCGCCAGCGCGAACGTCAGTGGCCGCAACCCCTCCCGGCTGACGGCGGAGATCCTGAACACCGGCCAGCCCCGCTCCTCGAGATCCGGGGTGACGAAGTCCGCGAGTTCGGCGGCGTCGGGCACGTCGACCTTGTTCAGGATGACGATGCGGGGACGGTCGGCGAGATCACCCAGGCTGCTGTCGCCGGACAGCGCCGGCCGGTAGGCGGCCAGCTCGGCCTCGAGCGCATCGATGTCGGAGATCGGGTCGCGGCCCGGCTCGAGCGTGGCGCAGTCGACGACGTGGGCCAGCACAGCGCACCGCTCGAGGTGGCGCAGGAAGTCCAGGCCGAGCCCGCGGCCCTCGCTGGCACCGGGAATCAGGCCCGGCACGTCGGCGACGGTGAACGTGGTGTCGCCCGACTGCACGACCCCGAGGTTGGGGACGAGGGTGGTGAACGGGTAGTCGGCGATCTTCGGCTTGGCCGCGGACAGCACCGACACCAGGGACGATTTGCCCGCCGACGGGAAACCGACCAGCCCGACGTCCGCGACGGACTTGAGTTCGAGGACGAGGTCGCGCTCCTCCCCCTCCTCGCCGAGCAGGGCGAAGCCGGGGGCCTTGCGGGCCTTCGACGCCAGGGCCGCGTTGCCGAGACCTCCGCGGCCGCCGTGCGCGGCGACGAAGCGGGTGCCGGAGCCGACCAGGTCGGCCAGGATCCGGCCGTCCTTGTCGAGCACGACGGTACCGTCGGGCACCTTCAGCACGAGGTCGCCGCCGTTGGCGCCGTCGCGGTTGCTGCCCGCGCCCTGGGTGCCGTTCGTGGCCTTCGCGTGCTGGTGGAAGTGGAAGTCGAGGAGGGTGTGGACACCCTCGTCCACCTCGAGCACGACGTTGCCGCCGTTTCCGCCGTTACCCCCGTCGGGGCCGCCGAGCGGCTTGAACTTCTCCCGGTGGACGGAGGCGCAGCCGTTACCACCCTTGCCGGCGGTGACGTGCAGCACCACCCGGTCGATGAAGCGGGACATGGGTGGACCTCCGTCGAATGGTGGAACTGTTGTGTCGGCCGGTGCTCCCGCTGTGCCGGGATCACCGGAGTCGTGCCGGGACCACCGCGCTGCCGATGGTCCGAAAACAGTAGGGGCGGACCCGGGTGTGCGACCCTGGTCCGCCCCTACTGGGAGTATGTGCGAAGGAGACCTTCGCGGTGTCCGATTCGGACGGCAGATCAGGCGTCTGCCGCGACCGGAACGATGTTGACCGTCTTGCGACCACGCTTGGTGCCGAACTCGACGGCACCGGCAGCAAGCGCGAAGAGCGTGTCGTCGCCGCCACGACCGACGTTCACGCCGGGGTGGAAGTGGGTGCCACGCTGGCGCACCAGGATCTCACCGGCGCTGACGGCCTGGCCGCCGAAGCGCTTGACGCCGAGACGCTTGGCGTTCGAATCGCGACCGTTGCGGGAGCTGGATGCACCCTTCTTGTGTGCCATGACGAACCCTCCTGGGGTTTGAAGCGGAAGCCCGAATTACTTGATGCCGGTGACCTTCAGGACCGTCAGCTTCTGACGGTGACCCTGGCGCTTGTGGTAGCCGGTCTTGTTCTTGAACTTGTGGATGCGGATCTTCGGGCCCTTGGTGTGCTCGACGATCTCGCCGGTGACCGTGACCTGCGCCAGCTTGTCGGCGTCGGTGGTCAGCTCGGCTCCGTCGACGACGAGGACCGGAGCAAGCGAGACAGCAGTGCCGGGCTCACCCTCGATCTTCTCGACCTTGACGAGATCGCCCTCAGCGACCTTGTACTGCTTACCGCCGGTCTTGACGATCGCGTACGTTGCCATCGGACGGCTACCCCTTGCTAGTTCGAACGTGCTCGCGCCACGGTGTGCAACGCGACTGGTCTGGTGGTTGCTGACTCGGGGCCGCCACAATCCCGCATCGGGCGCAGCAGGGCCGTATCGCCGAGTAGCGACTGACCAAGATTACGGGAAGGTGACTGCCAGGGTCAAACCGGGCCCGGCCGCGGTCGGGCCCGGTTCGACCTCATGCCTGCGCTTCGACCGGCGGGCCGGCAGGCCGGCCGGCGGCCCGGCGACGACGTGGCCGTCGAACGGTCACCGGTTCGGCGCTGTCACCGTCCGAAACCGCCGCGGTGGTCACCGGCTCCGGGGCCGGAGCGGTGGCCACGGGCTCCGGGGTCGGAGCGGTGGCCACGGGCTCCGGGGCCGGAGCCGGCACCACGAAGACGGTGCCGGTGCCGTCGCCCGTCGGAGCCGAAGGAGCCCGCGAGACCCGGCGACGGCGACGGGCCGCCGGCTCGGCGGCCTGCTTACCGGCCTCCGGTGCTTCTGCCGGTTGCGCCTCGCCCGATTCGGCCGGCGCCTCGCGCGATTCGACCGGGCGCGCCTCGCGGGGTTCTGTCACCGGTGCCGACGCGGCTTCGGTGGGCGTCTGCGCGGGCGCTGCCTCCGCCGGCTCGGCACCGGACTCGGTCGGGTGCTCGTCGTGGTTGTCGTGGTGCGCGGCCATCGCCAGAGCGACCGGGTGGGCGCGCTTGACCGTCGCGTCCACCACCGGCGCCTCGGGGGCCGGCTGGGGTGCGGCCGTCTCGGTCGTCGCCGGTTCCGGCTGGGTGCCCCGATCACGGCCGCGGCGGCGACGGGAGCCGCTCTCGCTGCGCGCGGGCCGGCCACCGTCCTCGGCGGCGGCGACCTCGACGGGTTCGCTGTGCACGAGGATGCCGCGGCCGTGGCAGTGCTCGCAGGTGGTGGAGAACGCCTCCACGAGCCCCGTCCCGAGCCGCTTGCGCGTCATCTGCACGAGTCCCAGCGAGGTCACCTCGGAGACCTGGTGACGGGTGCGATCCCGGCCGAGCGCCTCGGTCAGGCGTCGCAGCACGAGGTCCCGGTTCGACTCGAGCAC
This sequence comes from Rhodococcus sp. DMF-1, assembly GCF_021441945.1. Taxonomy (NCBI): domain Bacteria; kingdom Bacillati; phylum Actinomycetota; class Actinomycetes; order Mycobacteriales; family Nocardiaceae; genus Rhodococcus; species Rhodococcus sp. DMF-1. The sequence continues at coordinate 1,111,442 of NZ_CP090442.1, read as the reverse complement.
CATGTCGATGAAGTCGACGACGATCATGCCGCCGATGTCGCGCAGCCGCATCTGCCGCACGATCTCCTCGGCTGCCTCGAGGTTGTTGCGCGTGACGGTCTCTTCGAGGTTGCCTCCGGCGCCGGTGAACTTGCCGGTGTTGACGTCGACGACCGTCATCGCCTCGGTGCGATCGATGACGAGAGTGCCACCGGACGGCAGCCACACCTTGCGGTCGAGCGCCTTGGCGAGTTGCTCGTCGATGCGGTGTACGGCGAACACGTCACGCGCGCCCGACTCGGAATCGTGCCGCTCCACGCGGGGCAGCATGTCCGGGGCGACGGTCCGGATGTAGTTCTCGACAGTGTTCCAGGCGTTCTCACCCTCGATGACGAGCTTGGAGAAGTCCTCGTTGAACAGGTCGCGAATCACCTTGACCAGCAGGTCGGGCTCTTCGTAGAGGGTCTTCGGCTGTCCCGAACCGTCGGCCTCGAGCTTGGCGGCCTGCTCCTCGATCGAGGCCCACTGCGTCTGCAGGCGCTGTACGTCGCGGGCGAGTTCGTCCTCGCTCACGCCCTCCGCCGCAGTACGGATGATCACACCGGCCTCGGCCGGGACGACCTCACGCAGGATCTCCTTGAGCCGCTTGCGCTCGGTGTCGGGCAGCTTGCGGCTGATGCCGGTGGACGAGCCGCCCGGCACGTACACCAGGAATCGGCCGGCGAGACTGATCTGCGTGGTGAGCCGGGCGCCCTTGTGCCCCACCGGGTCCTTGCTGACCTGCACGAGCACCCGGTCGCCCGGCTTGAGGGCCTGCTCGATCTTGCGCGAGTTGCCACCGAGCCCGGCGGCGTCCCAGTTGACCTCGCCGGCGTAGAGGACGCCGTTGCGACCCCTGCCGATGTCGATGAACGCCGCCTCCATCGAGGGAAGCACGTTCTGGACGCGGCCGAGGAAGATGTTGCCGACCATCGAACCGGAGCCGGCGCTGGTCACGAAATGCTCGACGAGGACGCCGTCCTCGAGGACCGCGACCTGGGTGATGTTCCCGGGGTTCGCGGTGTCACCGGTCTTCTCCCGCACCACCATGACGCGGTCGACGGACTCGCGGCGGGCGAGGAACTCCGACTCCGTGAGGATCGGGGGCCGACGGCGGCCTGCGTCCCGGCCGTCGCGGCGGCGCTGGCGCTTGGCTTCGAGCCGGGTGGAACCGGTGATGCCCTGAACCTCGTCCTTGGGGGCGCGCGTCTTGGATCGCGGCTCACGTTCGTGGACGACAGTGGGGACCGAGTCGTCCTCGACGGCGGTGTCGGCTCCGTCCGCACTGCCCTTGCGACGACGACGACGACGGCGACGACGGGAAGACCCTTCCCCGGACTCGTCCTCGCCCGGCCCGGACTCCTTCTGCTCGGGCTCCGTCTGTCCGGACTCCTTCTGCCCGGACTCCTTCTGCTCGCCTTCGGCCTGGTCCGCGCTCGGCTCGTCGGTCGCGACCTCTTCCGTCGCCGGCTCCTCGGGCTTTGCTTCCGGGCCCTCGCCCTTCTCCGGCGCAGCGCCCTTCTCCGGAGCGGCGCCCTCCTCGGCAGCAGTCTCCGTGGGGGACGTCTCCTCGGCGGTGGTCTCCTCCGACGTCTCGGATTGCTCGCCACGTCCACGGCCCCGGCCGCGTCGACCACGACGGCGACGGCGCGGCTCCTCCTCGGCGGACTCCTCACCCGGCTCCGCCGCAGCGGTCTCCTCGGTGACCTCCTCGGCGACTTCCTCGACGACGGTGGGCTCGGGCGCCTCGGCCGCCCGGCGGGAACGGCGGCGGCGCGGTGCCGCCTCGGCGGGGGCGGTGACTTCCGGCTGCAGGAACAGTGGCGCGCTGACGACGGGTTCGACGGCGCCCGGTTCCGGCGCGGTGAACGCCGGGGTCTCCTGTTCCATGCCGGTGAACAGGGTCGGAGCCGCAGGTGCCGCGGCGGGTTCCTGAGCGGTGGTGTCCTCGACCGCGGTCTCCGGCTCGGCGGCCGGTTCCCCGGCGGGCCCCTCGGCGCCGGCCGGTTCTCCGAGGGGAGCCTCGGCGGTCTCGGCGGCGGGCACCTCGGGTACCTCACCCACCGGTTCCGGTGCGGCTTCCGTCCCGGTCTCGGCGGGCGCACCGAGAGCGGCGCGGATCTGTTCGGCGAGGTCGCGCTGCAGGCTCGAGTGGGCACTGCGCAATTCGGTGCCGAGGTCGGCGGCTTTGGCCATGACCTGCTTGCTCGTGAGACCGAGCAGTTTGGCGAGTGCGTGCACGCGCATCTTCGGCGGCAGCACCACGGTGCCCTCATCGATGGAAGTGTCGTTCGGCGGCGCTTGTTCGGCCACGTAGGTCTCCTCGGGCCCCCGGGCGCGTCCATCCTCGATCTCGAGCGATGTGACGCGGCCACGCGGGGGCGCTGTCTGTGTGGGCTCGCACCGGGAGGCGCGAGATGTGCGGTCTCGCATCGCACGGTCGTCCGGTGCCCGTTTTCACTGCACGGCCGAGCGGTGCCTGGCTGGATCGCGGATCGAGCGCCGGTGCATCCAGCGTGCCACCGGGCGAGGTGTCTCCTGCGTCCCCGGTCACAGCGATGTCGGGCATCGATCCGTGATGTCGTTCGGTCGTTCCGCAACACTCCGAAGCGGGGCGACCTACCTCAGTATCCCACACAGAGGTCCGTGAATACGCCAACGGCGCCCCGAAGGGCGCCGTGGCACGTAGGTCGACGGACGGATCAGGACCCGGCGAGGGCCGGGAACCACAGAGCGATTTCACGCTCGGCCGACTCCACCGAGTCGGAACCGTGCACCAGGTTCTCGCCGGCGTCGAGCCCGAGATCACCGCGAATCGAGCCGGGTACGGCCTTCTCGACGGGGTCGGTGCCGCCCGCGAGCTGGCGGAATGCGGCGATGGCGCGGGGCCCTTCGAGGACCGCCGCGACCAGCGGCCGCGAGGTGATGAACTCGATCAGGCCGGGATAGAAGGGTTTGCCCTCGTGCTCGGCATAGTGGGCGGCGGCCACCTCCTCGGTGGCGGTGCGCAGCTCGAGTGCCACGATGTCGAGTCCCTTGCGCTCGATGCGCGAGAGGATCTCGCCGACATGACGACGGGCCACGCCGTCGGGCTTGATCAGTACCAGGGTCCGCTCAGTCACGCGCACAGCGTAGTGGTCAGCCCCGCTGCCCCGGTAGCAGGCCCCGCGCCTCGCGGTCCTTCATGTCCTTGCGCAGGTACAGGATGTAGCCCCACACCGCACTGAAGATCACGCCGACGATGCCGAGCGCGAGGTCGACGAAGAAGCCCAGCAGGGTCAGCACCTGCAGCGCGAGGTTGTACCGGAGCGCCCAGGGCCGGCCCTGCAGCCCGGCGCCCGCGATCATCGCGACGGCGAGGAACACGATGTAGCCACCCGAGAACCACGTGAGTCCCCCGCCGACGACCGCGACAACCGGTAGCACCAGCAGGACCACGATGGCTTCGAGGACGAGCGTGCCGGCCATGACGCCTCGCAGCCCCTTCCACGGGTCCTTCGCGGGGGGCCGGACGGCGGAGTCCCGGTCCGGCGATGCGGCGGAGTTGTCAGCTGCCTCGCTCACGCGGGGTCCTTTCCGAAGAGAGTGCGGGCGGCGCCGGCGGTCACCACCGAGCCGGTGACCACGACACCCGCCCCCGATACTGCCTCACCCGGCTCGGCGACCTCCTCGGCGATGGCGACGGCGGTCTCGAGGGCGTCGGGCAGTGTCGGCGCGACGACCACGCGTTCGTCGCCGAACCGCGCCACGGCCAGGTCTGAGAGCTCGTCGACGTCCATCGCCCGCGGCGAGCCGTTGTGGGTCACGACGATCTCGTCGAACACCGGCTCGAGGGCGTCGAGCAGACCGGGCACGTCCTTGTCGGCCATCACCGACACCACTCCGACCAGCTTGCGGAAGTCGAACTCGTCGGCGAGGGCCGCAGCGAGAGCCTTCGCCCCGTGGGGGTTGTGGGCGGCGTCGAGGAACACCGTCGGAGCGCTACGCACCCGTTCGAGCCGGCCCGGGTTGAGCACCGAGGCGAACGCCGCGCGCACCGCGTCGGCGTCGAGCTGCCGGTCGGCGCCGGCCCCGAAGAACGCCTCCACGGCGGCGAGCGCGAGCGCGGCGTTACGGGCCTGGTGCTCGCCGTGCAGCGGCAGGAAGATGTCGGTGTACACCCCGCCGAGGCCTTGCAGCTCGAGTTGCTGCCCGCCCACGGCGATGCGCCGGGCCAGGACCTGGAACTCGGCGCCTTCGCGTGCGACGGCGGCGTCCGCTTCGACGGCCCGGCGCAGCAGCACCTCCATCACCTCGGGTTCCTGCTGGGCCAGGATTGCGACGGTGTCGCGGGGCACGAGCCCGTCGTCGGGTGCCTTCTTGATGATCCCGGCCTTCTCCCCCGCGATCGTCGCGAGATCGGGGCCGAGGTATTCGGTGTGGTCGAGCCCGATCGGGGTGACGACCGCGACCTGCGCGTCGACGACGTTGGTGGCGTCCCAGGTGCCACCGAGTCCCACCTCGACGACGGCGACGTCGACGGGGGCCTCGGCGAACGCGGCGAATGCCATGGCCGTGGTCACCTCGAACTTGCTCATCGCCGGGCCGCCCGCGGCCTGCGACTGCGCGTCGATCATCGCGACGTACGGCTCGAGTTCGCGATAGGTGTCGACGTAGGTGCGCGGGGAGACCGGCGCCCCGTCGATGCTGATCCGCTCCGTGGCCAGCTGCAGGTGCGGGCTCGTGGTGCGGCCGGTGCGCCGGTGCAACCGGGTCAGCAGGGCGTCGATCATGCGGCTCACCGACGTCTTACCGTTCGTGCCGGCGATCTGGATGGACGGATAGCTGCGCTGGGGGGATCCGAGCAGATCCATCAGCGCCGCGATCCGGGTCAGCGAAGGCTCGATCTTCGTTTCGGGCCAGCGCTTGTCGAGTTCGGCCTCGACCAGGGTCAGCTCGGCCAGGTCGACCGGCGACGGCGTCGCCGGGCCGGCCGCGGACCGGTCCTCGCTCACGCCGACCCCAGTTCCTGCAGGCGCGCGGTGATCCGGGCGATCTCCTCCTCCGCGATCTGCCTGCGGGCGGTGATCTTCTCCACGACCGCCGCGGGCGCCTTGGCGAGGAACGCCTCGTTGCCGAGCTTGGCGGACGTGCCCGCGAGCTCCTTCTCGGCGACCGCGAGGTCCTTGCCGAGACGGGCGCGCTCGGCCGCCACGTCGACGGTGCCGGAGGTGTCCAGTTCCACGGTGACGGTGGCACGGGACAGGCGCACCTCGATGGCGGCGGTGGCGGCGAACTCCTCCGCAGGCTCGGTCAGCCGCGCCAGGGACCGTACTGCCGGCACCTGCGCAACCAGGTCGGCGGCGTCGATCTCGGTGAGGCGTGCGGCGACCTTCTGCGACGGCTTGAGGCCCTGGTCGCTGCGGAAACGGCGGACCTCGGTCACGAGCTTCTGCAGATCCTCGACGCGACGCGCGGAGTCGGCGTCGGGCTCGGTGCCGGTGGCGTTCGGCCAGGACGCGACGACCACGGACTCGCCGCCGGTGAGGACCTTCCAGAGGGTTTCGGTGACGAACGGGATCACCGGATGCAGCAGGCGGAGCAGCTGGTCGAGGACGTTGCCGAGGACCGCCTTGGTGCCCTGCGCGTACTCGCTGCCGTCGGCCAGCTGCACCTTGGCGAGCTCGAGATACCAGTCGCACACCTCGTCCCATGCGAAGTGGTAGAGCGCCTCGCACGCCTTGGAGAACTCGAACCGCTCGAACGCCTCGTCGACCTCGGCGCGGACCTGCTCGAGCCGGTCGAGGATCCACCGGTCCGCGTCGGTGAGGGCGGTGCGCGCCGGGAGCTCGGTGACGACCGCGCCGTTCATCAGGGCGAACTTGGTCGCGTTGAACAGCTTGTTGGCGAAGTTGCGGGAGGACTGCGCGTGGTCCTCGCCCACGGCGAGGTCGCTACCCGGGTTGGCGCCGCGGGCCAGGGTGAAGCGCAGCGCGTCGGCGCCGTACCGCTCCACCCAGTCCAGCGGATCGATGCCGTTGCCGCGCGACTTGGACATCTTCTTGCCGAACTGGTCGCGCACGAGGCCGTGCAGGAACAGGTCCTTGAACGGCACCTGGACGCCGGACTTCCCGCCGGCGGTGATCGCCTCGTCGTTCGCGACGTACAGGCCGAACATCATCATCCGGGCCACCCAGAAGAACAGGATGTCGTATCCGGTGACGAGAACGCTGGTGGGATAGAACTTCTCGAGCTCCGGCGTCCTGTCCGGCCAGCCCATCGTGGAGAACGGCCACAGACCCGAGGAGAACCAGGTGTCGAGGACGTCGGGATCCTGCTCCCAGCCCTCGGGCGCGGTCTCGTCCGGTCCGAAGCACGCGACCTCGCCGTCCGGGCCGTACCAGATCGGGATGCGGTGACCCCACCACAGCTGCCGCGAGATGCACCAGTCGTGCATGTCGTCGACCCACGCGAACCAGCGCGGCTCCTGGCTGGCCGGGTGGATCACGGTGTCGCCGTTGCGGACCGCGTCGCCCGCGGCCTTGGCGAGCGCATCGACCTTGACCCACCACTGCATCGACAGCCGGGGCTCGATCGTCTCGCCGCTGCGCTCGGAATGACCGACGCTGTGCAGGTAGGGACGCTTCTCGGCGACGACCCGGCCCTGCTCGGCCAGCGCCTCGCGCACCCGGACCCGCGCCTCGAACCGGTCCATGCCGTCGAATCGTGTTCCGGTGTCGGCGATCCTGCCGGCCTTGTCCATGATGGTGGGCATCGGCAGGTTGTGCCGCACGCCCATCTCGAAGTCGTTGGGATCGTGGGCGGGGGTGATCTTCACGGCGCCGGTGCCGAATTCGGGGTCGACGTATTCGTCGGCGATCACGGGGATACGCCGGCCGGTGAGGGGATGCTCGAGGGTGGTGCCGACCAGGTGCTGGTAGCGCTCGTCGTCCGGGTGCACCGCGACGGCGGTGTCACCGAGCATGGTCTCGACCCGGGTGGTGGCGACGATCACGTGCGGCTCGTCGTCGTCCAGGGAGCCGTAGCGCAACGAGACGAGTTCGCCCTCGACCTCCTCGAACTTGACCTCGATGTCGGAGATCGCGGTCTGCAGCACGGGCGACCAGTTCACCAGTCGCTCGGCGCGGTAGATCAGCCCGTCGTCGTAGAGCCGCTTGAACATCGTCTGCACGGCCCGCGAGAGACCCTCGTCCATGGTGAACCGGTCGCGGGACCAGTCGACGCCGTCCCCGATGCGGCGCATCTGCCCCTGGATGGTGCCGCCGGATTCGCGCTTCCAGTCCCAGACCTTCTCGACGAACAGTTCGCGACCGAAGTCCTCCTTGGTCTTCCCGTCCACCGCGAGTTGCTTCTCGACGACGGTCTGGGTGGCGATGCCGGCGTGGTCCATGCCGGGCAGCCACAGCACCTCGTAGCCCTGCATGCGTCTACGGCGCGAGAGCGCGTCCATGAGGGTGTGGTCGAGTGCGTGACCCATGTGCAGGCTGCCGGTCACGTTCGGCGGTGGCAGCACGATCGAGTAACCGGGCTTGTCGCTGGACGGATCGGCGGCGAAGTAACCGGCGTCCACCCAGCCCTGGTACAGCTCGTCCTCTACGGCGCTGGGGTCCCAGCTCTTGGGGAGGGCGTCGGCGGGGTTCTGGTGGTTCTCTGGCGCACTGGTCACCCCGCAATCGTAGTCAGCGGAGGCAAACCGCCTGCACACGCCCCACGTGCCCGGATCGGGCCTGCTGGACTGCGGATCACGGGTACGGCACCGTGGCAGACGTGAACGAGTTCCGCTTCGCCACGAACGTCTTCACCCTGGAGTCGGCCGGCGCGTTCGCCGGCCGATGCCGCCGCATCGAGGCGCTCGGGTACGACACGCTGTTCGCCGCGGACCACCTGGGGGTCGTCGCGCCGTTTCCCACGCTCGTCGCCGCGGCGCAGGCGACCGAGCGGTTGCGAGTGGGCACGCTCGTCCTCAACGCTCCGTTCTGGAACTCGGAGCTGTTGGCCCGCGACGTCGCGACCACCGACGTCCTCACCGGTGGCCGGCTCGAACTCGGCCTCGGCGCCGGGCACATGAAGTGGGAATTCGACGAGGCCGGCATCGGCTGGGATCCGATCGGCCGCCGCGTCGATCGGCTCGAGGCCCTGATCGAGGGTCTGGGGCGCCGCTTCGCGGAGGGCGGGTACCCACAACAGGCCGAGCTGCGCGCCGGCCTGGACCTGGCACCGCTGCAGCCGGTCCAGCGGTGCGGGTTCGGCGGCACCGGTCCCCCGCTGCTGATCGGCGGTACCGGGGACCGGGTGCTGCAGCTGGCGGCCGAGCGCGCCGACATCGTGGGGGTGGCCGGTGCCGTGCAGGTGCCGGGACAGGCGCCCGGGGTGCTGCGCATCGCGACGGCCGCCGAGGCCGACGAACGCGTGCGGTTCGCCCGCGAGCGCGCCGGCGCCCGCGCGGACCGCCTCGAGTGGCAGGTGCTGGTCCAGGCGGTCGTGGTGACCGACGACCGAGAGGCCGCGGCGCGGGCACTGCTCGAGCGCTTCGGTCCGATGACGAGCGTCGAGGAACTGCTGGACACGCCGTTCGCACTGATCGGCACGGTGGAACGGATGGCCGATCAGGTCCTGCGCGACCGCGACCGCTACGGCTTCACCTACTACACCGTCCACGGGCCGTACCTCGAGGCGTTCGCCCCGGTGCTCGAGCGGGTGCGGACGCTGGGCGGGTGAGCGTCGCCCCCGACGGAGATGCCGTTCGACTCCCGCGCCGCGCACCGCCGGGATCCGCGTCAGCCGAGCACCTCGGGCAGTTCCCGGGGACGCGCGAGCACGTGCTCCGCGAGGAACGCCTCGACCACCTCGTACCAGATCTTCGCGTGCTGGGGGCCGAGCACCCAGTGGTTCTCGTCGGGGAAGTAGAGGAAGCGATGCACGGTGGAGCCGTCCTCGGCGGCGGGTGCCCCCGACTCGGAGAGCAGTTCGTACCACAGTCGCAGCCCCTCCCCGATCGGCACGCGATAGTCCTTGTCGCCGTGGATCACCAGCATGGGAGTGACGATGTCGGCGACATACAGGTGCGGTGAGTTCTCCACCGCCATCTCGGGGGTCATCTCCCGCGCCCAGTACCAGGCCGAATCCGTGGTGGGTCCGAACTGGTCGAGAGCCCACAGGCTCGCGTGGGTGACGATCGCCCGGAACCGGTCGGTGTGCCCGGCCACCCAGTTGGCCATGTACCCGCCGAAGGAGCCGCCCATCGCGGCGGTGCGGTCGGCGTCGATCTCGGGGAGCTCGATCGCGGCATCGGTCAGCGCCATCAGGTCGGTGTAGGGCTCCTTGCCCCATCTGCCCCACCCGCGCCGGACGAAGTCCTGCCCGTAGCCGGAGGACAGGGCGGGGTCCGGGAGCAGCACGGCGTAGCCGCGGGCGACGAGAAGCCACGGGTTCCATCGCCACGACCAGGTGTTCCAGGAGCTGAGGGGGCCACCGTGGATCCACAGCAGCAGCGGTGCGGGGGCGTCGGGGTCGGCGGTGGCCGGCAGGGCCAGCCAGGCCCGCAGCGGGGTGCCGTCGGCGGCGGCAGTGGTCAGTTCCGTGAGGCGGCCGGGGAGGTCCGGCAGCTCGGCGGGAGCGCGCAGAACGGTGACGGCGCCGGAGCCGTCCAGCGGGATCCGCACCGGGTGCGGCGGAGCGTCGTAGGCCGCACGCAGGGCGTAGACGCACGTTCCGTCGGGTGCGACGCGCAGGTCGGTGTAGGCGGCCGGGTCGGTGGTCAACGGGGTGGGGACGTCGGCCCACAACGCGACCTGGAAGATCGGCGCGCGGCCGTGCTCGTCGGCGGTCACGAGCAGCGCCCCGGAGTCGGGACGCCAGACGACCGACGTCGGCCACCGGTCCCATCCGGGCACCAGAACCGTCGTGTCTCCCGATCGAAGATCGAACAGCCGCAACGTGATTGTCGGCGCGGTCTCGGGGTCGGAGTGTGTCTCGTGCAGGAATGCGATCCGGGTGCCGTCCGGCGAGATCGCGGGGGCGAACACGTCGGCGGTCTCGTCGTCGACGAGGACCGTGCGCAGTCCGGTGTCCGTGTCGATGCGCACCAGGGTGGTGCGGCGGGAGGCGAGCGGCCCGGGGACCGACCAGGTGGTGACGACGAACGTGCCGTCCGGGGCGAGGTCGAGGGTGGCCTCGCGCAGCGCGCCCCCGGGTCCGGGAGTCAGGTCCGACAGGGGCGGGTGGAGGCCGTCCGCGAGGGCGAGCAGGTGCGGCTCGGCCGGGCCGAGGTCGTGATCCCAGTGCCGGATCGGGTATCCGGTGTGCAGCACGGCGGAGATCTTGTGCTTCTTGCGGGCGTCCCGGATCCGTTCGTCGTCGCCGTCGGTACGGCCGAGCACGTCCGCCGTCACCACGATCCGGTCGGCGGCCCGCGCGGCGTGCACTGCGCGTACCCCGCCCTTGCGGGACACGACGCGCTGCGCTTCGCCACCGGCCGCCGGCAGCCGCCACAGTGCGACGGGGGCATCGTCGCCGTCCGTCCCGTCGGCCCGGGCCGCGGTGAACAGCAGGTCACCGGTGGCGGTGAAGACCGGGTTCGACTCGCCCTTCGCACCCCACGTGAGCCGCCGGGCGGGCTCCTGTCCGTGCGGGTCGACCTCCCACAAGGCCCCGACGTACCCGGTCCCCTCCTCGTCCAGGGTGGACTGGGCGATCACGACACGGGTCCCGTCCGGCGACAGCGCGAGCGCGGTGACGCGCGGGAGAGCGAGATAGTCGTCGAGGTCGTCGAATGCGGTCATGGTGCCCGAGGGTAGTGCGCGCCGGGGGCGTCACCGGGGAGCCGACACGGCCGTTTCGGACGGCGAATGCCCCTGCCGACCGGCACTGTGGTCTGCGCCGTCGCCGGCGCCGCGTGGGCGCTGCCCCCACGGTCGGACTCCTGGCGCCGCGTCACATGCGCGGTTGCCTCATCGCATCACCGGCAGGATCCGCGCGCCCGACCGGCCCGATGCCGCTTCGATGAAGTCCCGCGCGTCCGGGACGGCGGCGAGCACGTTGCGGGTGCGTTCGAGTGCCTCCGATTCGGGCGGCGGTCCGCCGACCGTGTCGACGACGTCGAGCAGGTGGACGGTCGTTTCGAGGATGGCCAGGTCGAGGAGTGCGCCGAGCGTCACCGAGCCCAGCAGAGGGTGTGGGACGACGGTCTCACGATCGAGGCCGGTCAGGCGATCGAACGCCTGCGGCAGTTCGACGGCGAATCGCTCGACGAGCGTCTCCCGGCCGGCGTCGGTGGCGGCGTGGCGGACCATCTCGGCGATCCGTCGGTGCATCGGTTCGGCGGCGACCGGGTCGGCGTTGAAGACGCGGAGCATCTCCGCGGCGCTGGTGACCTTTGCCGTGCCCTCGGGCGCGGGGTCGGCGATCAGGGCGATCAGGGCGTCGGGTGCGACGTGGACGTACAGGTCCCGAACGGTCCAGCCCGGCAGCCGGGTCGGGGCCGTCCACTGCTCGTCGCTCAATGCCCGGGCCCGTTCGGCCCAGGAGCGCCACAGCCGGATCAGCAGGGCTCGATCCCGGTCGAAGGTCGATGTCACCGCTCCCCCTCGTTCGGTCACCCGCGCGGCGGCCTCGGCCGGTGGGTGGTCGTCTTCCTGATGCTCCCGTCGGTGTCGTAGTAGGTCCACTCACCGGTCTTCCTGCCGTGCTCCCAGTGTCCGCTGTCGACGAGTGTCCCCGCCGCCGTCCAGCGTTCCCAGTAGCCGTGCTTGTCACCGTGGGCGAACCCGCCGCGCTGCAGCAGACCACCGGTGGCGCGGTACCAGGTCCAGGGACCGTGCAGGACGCCGCGGTCGTAACCACCCTCGGAACGTAGCGCCCCACCGGCGGAGAAGTGCCGCCACGTTCCGTGACGCTCGCCGTCGACGTAGGTGCCCACCATCAGCCCGCCGTGCGGGTCGGGCTCCGCCCATTCGCCGGTCTTGCGGCCGTGACCGTCCACGGCGTTCGGGCGCTCGAGGGGCGCGCTCACGTCGTGCCCCCGACCCGGGCCGGGGCTTCGCATACGCCGCTCGGTCCTGTGGCTGTCCGCGAGACATCACTCACAGATACCGACTATATGCAAGCAACTGCTTGCATATCAAGGGATCGGCCGATTCATCGCGTCACGGGTTCGCGCCACATCTTCCACAGGGTCGGCCCTCCGTTCGGGACGGCGATCTCGCCGGTGACCCGGAACCCGAACCGCTCGTAGTAGGAGATGTTCTTCTCCTTGCTCGATTCGAGATACGCGGGCATCCCGTCGGCGTCACAGCGGTCCAGCCGCGACCGCAGCAGGGCCTTCCCGAAACCTCCGCCACGCGCCGCGTTTCCGGTTCCGATGGCGGAGAGGTACCAGTGCGGCTCGGCCGGATGCGCCTCGTCGAGCGCGCCGTCGACCTCGGCGCCGACGCGGGCCCGGCGCCCGAGCGCGCGGATCATCCCCGCAGTGACCAGCACGGACCGCCACCCCGTGGCTTTCCAGCGACCCGGCGGCGCCCACATGGTCGCGCCTCCGGCGGAACCGTCCGGCCCCTCGGCGAGCTCGAGTCCGCCGTGCGACAGCAGATGATGCTGCGCCTCGGCGGCGAACATGCGTGGCAGACCTCGGCGCCGGCGCTCGTCGTCGGGCCACATCCACATCATCACCGGATCGTCGAAGAACGCGTCGGCGAGGGTGCGGGCGAAGACCGGTATGTCCCGTCGGGTGGCCGGGCGGACGACAGGGGTCATGCGGACGAGGCTACCGGCCTCGACGGAGCATCGTTGCCGCCCAGCAGGTTTTACGTCGTTGTCACACAGCGAGAACCGCGCGTGTTTCGTTTTATGCAACACTGTTTCCCTGTAAGAAACAACCGAAGTGCGAGCTGTGAGGAAATGCGATGACCGAAACCGCGAACATCGTCATCGTCGGCGGCGGACTCGAGGGCCTGGCTGCGGCCTGGTCCCTCGCCGAGCGCGGCGAAACGGATGTCCTCGTCCTGGAACGCGGGACGATGTGTTCCGGCATGACCGGCAAGTCCAGCGGCATCGTCCGCTGCCACTACGGCGTTCCGTCGCTGGCCGCGATGGCCTGGCACGGCGTGCAGGTGTTCTCCGAAGCCGAGGAGATCTTCGGGGCCGACATCGGCTTCCGGCAGACCGGATACGTCGTCGGCGTCGGGCCCCAGAACACCGCCCCGCTCGCCGCGAACGTCGAGATGCACCGGGCCCTCGGAGTGCCCGTCGAGACGATCGACGCCGGCGAGGTCCGCCGCCTGCTACCGGGGATAGCCCTCGATCCCTTCGCGGCCTTCGCGTACGAGCCCCTCGGCGGCCACGGCGACGCCTACATGACCGGAATGGCCTACGGCACCCGCGCCCGAGCCCTCGGCGTGCGAGTGCGCCAGGGCACCCCCGTCGCCTCCCTCCTGCAGCGCGAGGGCGGCGAGGTCTACGGGGTGCGGCTCGCGGACGGCTCCGAAATCCACGCGGGCACCGTCGTGCTCGCAACCGGCGTGTGGTCACCGGCACTCGGCGCGACCGCCGGCGTGGACCTCCCGATCCGGGCCCAGCGGGAACAACTCCTGCTCGTCGACCAGGGCGAACCCACCCCCGACATCCCCACCTTCTCCGACCTGGTGAACCTCCAGTACATCCGCCGCGAGCCCAACGGAGAGCTGCTGGTGGGCAACAGCGATCACTCCGCGCCGGAGTGGGCGGACCCGGACGACTACGCCAATCGCGCCGACGACCCGTTCGTGGAAACCGCCGTCGCGAAGCTCGACCGGTTGCTGCCGGCCATGCCCGATCCGCGGCTCGCCTCGTCGTACGCGGGATGCTACGACACCACACCCGACTACAACCCGATCATCGGCCCGTCCCCGGCGCCGGGACTGTTCCTGCTCGTGGGCTTCAGCGGCCACGGTTACAAGATCTCCCCTGCCGTGGGCCGGCTCGCCGCCGACCTCCTGCTCGACGGCATCAGCAGCGACCCCGCCGTGGACGGCACCGACTTCCGGTACTCGCGCTTCGCCGAAGGCAAGCCCCTCGCCAGCCTGAACCCGTACGTCGGGGCCGGGGAGATGCGCTGACGAAACGAACCGCCGGACACGCCGCTGTACCGAGGCCCGGGCGGGGCATAGAACAGAAGGTGAGGCTTCGGCGCGGAAACCGGAGAAGGTACACGTCATGCCGGACGACGAGGATCTGTTCTCGGCCACGGGAGAGCCGGACACGGTTCTCCGCGTGTTCGAGGCGCTGCCGTTCGCACTCGGAGCGTGGCAGGGACACGACCACGTGTACGTCGCGACCAACGCCGCCTACCGTGCGCTGCTCGGACGGGGCGATCTCCTGGGCCGGCCGGTGCGCGAGGCCGTCCCGGAACTCGAGGGTCAGCAGTTCTTCGAGCTGCTCGACCGGGTGGCGGCGACCGGCGTCGCCGAGACCGCCAAGGAATGGCGCATGCAGATCGACACCGACGGCAGCGGCGTGGTCCGCGAGCGCTACTTCGACTTCACCGTCGCCCCCTGCCGCGACCCCGGCTGCGGCGTCGCCGGACTGCTCTTCTTCGCCTCCGACGTGACCGACAGTGTCCTGGCGCGGCACGTCGCCGAGGCCCGGGCCCAGCTGATGTCGGAGAAGTACGAACAGGCCCGCGACGCGGTGACGGTGATGCAGCAGGCCCTGCTGGCGCCGTCCGTTCCGGTCGTGCCGGGAGCCGAGGTGGCGGCGGCCTACCTGGTCGCCGCGGAGGACACGGCCGCCGGCGGTGACTGGTTCGACGCGTTGGCCCTCCCCGGCGGCGAGCTCGCGCTCATCACCGGAGACGTCGTCGGGCACGGCGTCGAGGCCGCCGCCGTGATGGGACAACTCCGGGCGGTTCTGCGCCAGCAGATCCTCGCGGGTGCAGACGTCGCCGGCGCCCTGTCCACGCTCGACGCCTTCTCGGCGCACGTCCCCGGCGCCCGCACCGCGACGGTGTGTGTCGCCGTCCTCGACACCGGAAGCGGCCGAGTCCGCTACTGCACGGGCGGGCATCCCCCGCCGCTGGTGGCGAGCCCGGTCGGGACGGTCCGCTACCTGCCTCCCTCGGGCGCGACGCCGATCGGAACCGGCTCGACGTTCCCCGTCGCCACCGACGCCCTCGCCACCGGCGACGTCGTGCTGCTCTACACGGACGGATTGATCGAGCGTCCCGGCCGGCCGCCCCCGGCGAGCACCGCCGAACTCGCCGAGCGGGCGGCTCTGAGCGTGGCCGGCCGCTCGTTCCCGATCCCGGACACACGCGCCCGGACGGTGGATCGGGTGTGCGGGGAGGTCCTCGAATTCCTGCTTCGGGAAACCGGATACAGCGACGACGTGACCATCGTCGCGGCTCAGCGGACGGCGATGCCGGATCCCCTGCACGTGCACCTGCACGCCGACCGGGAGGCGCCGAAGGCGGCGCGGTCGGCGCTGTGGCAGTGGCTCGTGCGTATCGGGGCCGACCATGCGGGGACCGTGGCCGTCGAACACGCGGTCTCCGAACTGGTGTCCAACGTCGTCGAGCACGCCTATCCCGGCACCGACGCCGAGCACAGCCCGGTCGAGATCGGCGGAGTTCTCGACGCCGACGGCTGCCTCCGGATCCGCGTACGGGACCGGGGCCGCTGGAAGACCCCCGCGACAACCCCGGAGTCCCACCGGTTGACGGACAGCCGCGGCCGCGGACTGACGATGGTCCGGCTCTTCGCCGACGATCTCCGCATCGACTGCGACGACACGGGCACGACTGCGACGGTCACGTTCCGGCTCACCCGGAGCGCCCGCGTCGTCACCGAGTTCACCGACGGCGCGATCGTCGGCCGTCCCGAGTCCTCGCGCGACTTCGCCGTCGACGAGACCGCACCCGGCCGCCTCGCGGTGCGGGGCGATGTCGACATCGACACCGCCCCCATCCTCAAGGGTCACCTCGACGTGGCGTCACGCGGCGGAACACTCTCGGTGACAGTGGATCTGAGCGAGGTCACCCATCTCGGCTCCGCCGGGGTCTCGTTGCTCTCGACGGCCCGTGAGCGTGCGGCCGGGCAGCACACCGCCGTGACCCTGGTGGCGCCGCCGGGCACCACCGCGCACCACGTGCTCACCCTGGTCGGACTCCACGGCCGGGCCGCACCCCGCGGGTGGCATCGCCGAACCCTCAGGCGACCCGGAGACGTGAACCCGGCACCGACGAAATGTCGATGCCGGGCGAAATCCTCGTCAGCTCGCGATCTTCCGTCTCCGGGACTGCACGTACTTCTCCCGCTCGGCGACCGACATCCCACCCCACACCCCGTAGGGTTCGCCCATCGTGAGCGCGTGCTCGCGGCACTGCTCGATGACCGGGCACCGATGGCACATCTCCTTGGCCTTCGACTCCCGCTGGTAACGCGCTCGGCCCCGTTCACCGTCGGGCGAGAAGAACACCGAGGAGTCGACACCGCGGCACAAGCCCTGCATCTGCCAGTTCCAGACATCGACGGTCGGCCGGAGGGGGTGAGGTGACAATGGCACGGGGCTCTCCTTGACAGCAGGCTCGCACGCAGTGCGAGCGGACCGGACGAAAGTCTGCGACCTTTCGTTCACTTCGATCCACGCGCCGCGACCCCCGCGAAGGGCCGGGTCTCGGTTCGTCGATCTCATGGACCGGGGAGTACCCCACGCCGCCGGAATTCATGCCAACAGAAAGAGAGAATTTGTCGAAGATCCACGAAACTGGGGGCCGGACCGACCGCCCGCCCGGTCCCCGACCCGCATACCGCCTGTTCGCGGGGCGACGCGGCGGTGCCCTCCTCGGACCCGGACCCGCGTCCGGTCGCGCGGAGCCGCCGGGGACGGTCAGCGGCCGGCCATCGCCCGGAGCAGTGGGGCGGCGGGCAGCGACGCGAAGAGCGCCGCCTCGTCGCGCCACGACGACTCCTCGTCGAGGAACCGCAGGATCGGCTCCGCGGAGGACCGGTCGAACAGGCCCGCGAAGGCGCGCTCGAGCACGGCGGGCCGCTCGACGACGGCCCGCAACAGCCCCTGGTCGTACCGGGCGAACCGGGACGGAGCAGGCCGCACGTCGAAGGGATGCCCGTGCCGGGCGAGCGACTGCGCGATCGCCGCACTGTCGCACTGGATCCGCTGGTACGCATATCCGCTGCTGCCCTTGAGCATTCCGCCCGCGGCGCCGATGCGCACGATGTTGCCGCTGCGCCGCGCGGGCGGCCGCGACGCCAACGGCAGCCGCGCGGACTCGTCCGCCTCCACGACGTAGGTGTCCTCGTCCGCGCCGAGCACGGCCGCCAGGTACTCCCGGAGCGCCTCGTCGTGAGCGGCGGTGCCGACGGGCCCGCCGTCGGGGTGCGCGAAACTCGTGTGCTCGACGAGGGCGTGCCGGGTATCGGTGGGCAGCACGTACACGAAGGACGCCGCCCGGCGCTGATCGGTGCGGAAGTCGAACAGGGTGGGGACGTCGGGATCGAACAGGGGAGCTTCGGTGCGGATCCGCCACCCGCGGAAGTCCAGCCACGCATCGGGGCTCGTCCCGCGGTCGTCGGCGTCGGGGCCCCGGCCGTCGAAGACCCACTCGGGGTGCAGCTCCGTGCCGTCGGACAGGGCGACACGCGGGCGGGCCCCGTCGTGCACCTGCGTCACCCGGCCGGTGCGGAGCCCGATGTCGTCGACTCGGTCCGTAACCTCGCCGACCACCGACGCCAGGTCGGCTCCGCGGACGACGCCGTACCGGTACCGGCCGAGGCCGAGCGTGCGGGCCCGTCCGCCCGCATGGACCCGGATCCGGGCGAACCGCGCGGAGACGGCCGCGTCGAGCAGCCCGGACCGGCGGGACCAGAACGCCCAGCCGGCGTCACGGATGTCGCGGGCGCCGTCGTCGACGAGCACCACCGGGCCGGGTCGCGCCGGGACGGCGGCGAGATGGGCCGCCAGCGACAGTCCGCTCAGGCCCGCACCCAGGACGGCGATGCCGCCGTCGACCGGTCCGCTCCACGCTCGCACGCTCGCTTCTCCCCTCGCCGGAGACCCTCCCTCCGTCACCGTACCGGCCGCCGGTGAATCCGGTGCGCCACTACGCGGCCCGGGCGCGCGTCCGCTCGCGCAGCCAGGCCATCGCCGGCATGCGGTAGGAGTCGATGCCCTTGTACGCGGCGATCTCGGCGGGCAGTTCCTCGACGATGTCGGCGAGTTGCTCGGCCCACGCCGGGACCTGCGCGATCTCCTCGAGCGGTGCCATGTAGGTGCGGATGTTGAACACCAGCGCCCCCGTCATCGGCAGGCGGATCAGGTGCTCGAGTTCGATGCGCAGCTGGATGCGGCCCCAGTCGCGTTCGGCGATCAGCCGCGGCATGTCGTCCATCCACTCGGGCATCGTCTCGAGGCTGGTGTCCCGGCGCCGCGAACCGACCGCGGAGAAGGTCCAGTTCACCCGCCGGTACGGCCGCTCGGTGGTGAGGCGCCGCATGAACTGCTCGGCGCGGTCGGTCACCCCGTTCGGGGTCAGGCCGGGAACGGGCCGGTGGATCTCGTGCAGGCTCATGCCGATGTCGAACTTGACGGACCAGTCGGCGGACGACGTGACCAGCGCCGCGTCGAACCACAGGTGCCCGTCGCGCTCGGTCACCAGCAGCACGTCGTCGGGCAGCTGACACCCGATGAACACCAGCGGATGCTCCGGCAGGGTGCCCGAATCCCCCGGCACGAGCCATTGATCGATTCCGAGAAGGTCGTTGCGCCAGCGGTATCCGCCGTTCTCGACGTCGAGGTGCATGACGTCGGGAAACGAGGCCGCCATGTCGCGCATGTAGTAAAGCATCAGGTCCCAGCACGCCGGCGTCATGTGCGGCAGCATCTGCACGCGCCCGGGGTCGGCCTCGACGATCGAGCGACGCAACCGCATCATCTCGACGTACTCGTCGTGGCTCTTGCCCAGGTCGACGATGTGCTCGCCCCAGGCCCCGGCGGCGGTCTCGGTGCGGCGCGGCGCCGGTTCGACGTTCACGGCGTAACGGAACGTCCTGTCGCCCTCGGGGAAAGGCCACGGCAGGCAGGACAGGTCGCTGGCGACGGAGGTGGTCACGAAGGTTCCTTTCCGGATGGCGGGTCAGGCCACGGCGCCGAGGTAGGTGCCGTGATGTCCCGACAGATGAGGACGGATCTCGAGGTCCAGGCCGCACGAACCGCAGGCGACGACCGCCCCGGGAGCGGCGTCGACGGACTGGGTGGTGGCGCAGTGCGGGCAGAACAGCGACACTCCGTCGGCGGCGGTGACGTAGGTGGTCGTCTCACACGGCAGCAGGCCGGCGGTGCGCGCCGCAGCCGTCGCTGCCATCGCTTCCCGCCGCGGTCCGGCGATCAGCACGCGGGTACCGGCGCGAGCCTCGCGCACGAGCCGCGCCACCTCCGCAGCGCTCGCGTCCGGAACCACGGTGGCGACGCGGCCGGCGGCGAGCGCCTGCGCCGCCCAGGCCGTCACCGCGGCCCGCGCGTCGGCGCAGTCGCCGAGGCTGAACAGCAGGTGGATGCGCCCGCCCGGATCGATCGGGGGCACCGCACCGGTGACGAATCCCGAGTTCTTCACGGCCGCACACCTCCGAACTCGCGCAACCACTTCAGACCGGGTTCGCGGGTGCGCGTGATGCCCTTGTAGTCGGCCATGTCCTCGGGCAGTTCCTCGAGCACCCGGTAGAGCCGGTCGGCCCATTCCGGCACCAGCGCGATCTCCTCGAAGGGCAGCAGGTAGGTGCGGATGAGGAACATGATCGCGCCGGACGCGCCGAGACGGATCAGGTGCTGCACCTCGACCCGCAGGTGTAGGCGACGGCCGACGTCGTCGAGTGGGCCCTCGGCGAGCAGGCGCCGATCGCGTCCCCATTCGGGATACGTCTCGGTGGCCGTGTCGAGCCGGCGGTCCACGGTGAGGGTCCAGTTGGTGCGCCGATACCGTTGCCCGGCGTGCAGTCCCATGAGGAAGGACTGGGCGCGGGTGATCACCCCTTCGGCGTGGATGCGGGGCACGGGACCGTGGATCTGCAGGAAGCTCATCCCGACGTCGAAGCGCAGCGACCAGTCCGCGGCGAACGTCACCAGGCCCGCGTCACCCCACAGGGCGCCGTCGCGCTGATCGAGCAGCACGACGTCCTCCTGGATCTGCCGGCCGATGTACAGCAGCGGCGGCTCGGGCAGGGTGGCGGACTGCCCGTAGACGAACGCCTGCTCGAGGTCGAGGGCGCGGTTGCTCCACCGCCGGACGGTGCCGTCACGGTCGAGCGCGAACGTCTGCGGGTATGCCTCGGCCAGCATCTTCATGAGGGTGAGCATCGCGTCCCACTGCGCGACCTCCATGTGCCCGAGCGCCTGGAAGCGGCTCGGGTCGGCGTCGAGCACGCGCCGTCGTTCGGCGAGGTCGTCGAGAAGGAAGCCGTCCATGTCGACCGGGTGCTCGCCCCAGCCGCCGGCCGCCGTGTCCGCGCGGGTCCCGGCCGGCTCGACGTTGGTGCTGTACCGGTAGGTGTCCCGCGGGAAGGGGAACGGGAACCGCGCGACGCGTTCCGGGAGCACCTCGAATTCGGTTGCGGCAGTCACAGGTCCAGCTCCAATCGCTCGCCGCCGGCGCGGGAGACGCACGGCATCATGCAGTCGCCGGCGTGCTTCTCCGCGTCGGTCAGGTACAGGTCGCGGTGCTCGATCGCGCCGCCGGTCACCGGGATCCGGCACTCGCCGCACACCCCCTGCCGGCACAGGTTGGGCACCGGTACCCCGCGCGCCTCGAGCGCTTCGAGCAGGCTCACGCCGGAGTTCACGGCGATGTCGACCCCGGTGCGGCGCAGATGCGCGGTGAACGGGGTTCCGGGCTCGAGGTCGCCGACACCGAAGTGCTCGTAGTGGATGCGGGCGTCCGGCCAGCCCGCGCCGCGGGCGCGACGGGTGAGTTCGTCGATGAGACCGGAGGGCCCGCACACGTACAGGTGGGTGCCGAGCGGCTGATCGAGCAGGGCCGGGCCGAGTGCGGCCCAGAACTCTTCGGGGGTGTGGTAGGTGTGCAGGCGGTCTCCGCACAGTTCGCGCAACTCGCCGAGGTGCGGGCCGTCGCCCTCGCGGAAGGTGTAGTGGACCTCGAAGGAGCGGCCCCACTGAGCGGCGGCGCGGGCGTGCGAGAGGATGGGTGTGACGCCGATACCGCCGGCCACGAGCATGTGGTGACGCGCGGTGAGGATCGGCGCGAAGGCACTTCGGGGCCTGCTGACCTCCACGACGTCCCCGACCTCGAGGGCGTGGATCCAGCGGGAGCCGCCCCGGCCGGTCTCGTCGAGCCGCACGGAGATCGAGTAGCTCTGCGGTTCGAGCTCCGGACCGGTCAGGGAGTAGGAGTTGCGGCGGGGCCGGCCGTCGTCGTGGGCGCCGCAGGAGAGCACGACGTGGCTGCCCGGGGTGAACGACGGCAGCGGCGCACCGGTGGGGTCGACGAACCGCACGTGCCGCACTCCGGTGGCGACGGTGGCCACCTCGGCGACGGTGAGGGCGAGGGTCGCGTCGCTGCGCCGGACGGCCGTTCCGGCATCGGATACGAGGGTCATCAGCTTTCCTCCGCGTCGAGCTGGTAGCCGAGATATGCGCCGTGGTGGCGCGAAACGTGGTGGTACACGACGAGTTCCGCCGAACACGCGGGGCACGTGCTGGTCTGCCCGATCGCGGCGGTGGCGTCGTGGGTGTGTCGGCAGTGGGCGCAGTACACCGTGCGCGTGTCCGTGGTCAGCACCTCGGGCAGGATCTCGTCGTCGAGCGCCCCCGCGGCGACGGCCACGGCCCGGGCGGCGAGGACGGCGGCCTCGTCGCCCACCAGCACGAGCCGCCAGCCGACGCGGGCCGCGGAGAGCTGGCGCTGCAGCACCTCCGCGGCCGCGTCGCCCCAGGTGGCGGGCGCCCGTAGCCAGCTCACTCGCCGGCCTTCGAAGGAGGTCACCAGGCGGCGGGCGTGGTCGGTGGCGGCGTCGCCGAACGACAGGACGGTGACCGTCCTGCCGCCGTCGGCCACGGTCCGCTCCTCGTCCCAGCGCGGCACGCTGGTGGTCTCCATACAGACGCTCATGGCCGGATCCTTACGGCGCGAACGTGCGCTGGCCGACGTAGAACGCCAGGGCGCCGTGGGGGGTGGTGAAGCGGATCCGCGAGCCCTTGGGGAAGAAGATCGCGTCCTTGGCGCGGGCGATCTCCACCTGGCCGGTATCCAGGTTCTCCAGGCGGAACTCCCCTTCGAGGACGACCTTCATCTCGTCGTACTCGTACAGATAGTCCAGCGGGGCGTCGGTGTGCGCGAGCTTGAAGTAGCCCGCGGCCATCTCCGACCCCTCGGGGTTGGGATAGACGTCGTCGATGAAGCCCTCGGTGCCCGGGAATTCCTCGGTGGACATCTGGGGCAGGGTCTTCCAGAAGTCGGCGGTGACGCGGAATGCGGGAACCGTGGTGGTTTCTGCCATGAGTGCTCCTAGGAACGAGGCCGGCTGCACCGGCCGTGGGCGGGAGGACGGAACGTCGATCGCTGACGTGAAACAGACAGTAATGAGATGAAACGCACCGACGGTTGCCGACGCGTTAACGCGTGTAACCGAATCCTCTCAGCGTCAGGAACATTCGTTTCTCCCCCGAGCGGCACGGGCCGAGTCGGACCGTCACCACAAACTCACGGCGGCGTAACACGCCCGTCATGCATGCTATGTTTCATTGCATTCGACAGCGATTCACCTTATGAAACTTCGCAGCCGAACCCCAGGAGTCCCCATGACGCTCGAAGCCACCGACCTCCCCGTGATGCGTCTGCCCTCCACGGACGCCCCCGCCGATGCCGCCGGCTCCGCCGATCTCGCCGCACTCGCCCGCGCCACCGACACCCGCTTCATCCTCGCGGTGTTCACTAACCTCGCCGGCAAGCCCTGCGCCAAGCTCGTCCCGGTCGAGGCGGTCGACGAGCTGCAGTCCGACGGGGTCGGCTTCGCGGGCTACGCCGCCGGAGCCATGGGTCAGGTCCCCAGGGATCCCGACCTCGTCGCTATCCCGGATCCCACCTCCTTCACGCCGATCCCGTTCGTGCGCCCGGGCCTTGCGCTGGTGCACTGTGATCCCCACGTCGAGGGCAAGCCCTGGCCCTACGCCCCGCGGGTGATCCTGAAGGAGGTTCTCGGCAAGGCGGCCGAACGGGGCCTGTCCGTCAAGGTCGGCGCCGAGATCGAGTACTTCCTCGTCCAGCGCGACGAGGACGGGACGCTGCGCACCGCCGACGTGCTCGACACCTCCCGGCAGCCCTGCTACGACGCCCGTGACGTCACCCGCATGTACGAGCACCTGACCTCGATCTCCGCGGCGATGAACTCCCTCGGCTGGGGCAACTACGCCAACGACCACGAGGACGGCAACGGGCAGTTCGAGCAGAACTTCCAGTACGCCGACGCGATGACCACCGCCGACCGCGTCGTCACCCTGCGCTACCTGATCTCGGTGCTCGCCGAGCAGCGCGGCATGACCGCGACCTTCATGCCCAAGCCGTTCGCCGACCGCACCGGCTCGGGCATGCACATGCACCTGTCGCTGTGGCGGGAGGACGGCTCCGCCTTCCCCGACGCCGAGGACCCCCGCGGTCTCGGCCTGTCCGAGACCGCCTACGCGTTCATCGCCGGCATCCTCGACCATGCCTGCGCCCTGCAGGGCGTGATCGCCCCGACCGTCAACTCCTACAAGCGGACCGGCGCCACCGCGACCAGCTCCGGCGCGACGTGGTCGCCGCGGCACGCCACCTACGGCGGCAACGACCGCACCCACTACCTCCGCGTTCCGGACGGCAACCGCGTCGAGCTGCGCGGCGGGGACGGCTCCGCCAACCCGTACCTCGCTGCCGCCGCGACCGTCGCGGCGGGCCTCGACGGCATCGACCGCAAGCTCGATCCCGGCGCACCCGGCGGCACCCCGAACTCGGAGACGCTGCCGATGACCCTGCTGCACGCGATGGACGCGCTCACCGCCGACCCCGTCGTCACCGGCGCCCTCGACGCCGCCGGCCCGGGCGTCGCCGAGTACTTCGCCTCCCTCAAGCGGGAGGAGTTCTTCCACTGGCACAACACCGTGACCTCGTGGGAGATCGACAGCTACCTGACCGCCTTCTGACCCGTTCGGTCCGAACGGGCCACCGCGAACGACGACCTGTAAAGGAGAGACGACCCATGTGCGGAATCGTCGGGCTTCACCTGCGTGACGCCTCCCTCGCCCCCCGGCTGGGTGGCCTGCTGACCGGCATGCTCGGCCAGATGGTCGACCGGGGACCGGATTCGGCCGGAGTCGCCCTCTACGGCGACCCCACCTTCTCCCCCGCCGGCCACGCGTCGGTGTCCCTGCTCGGCGCCGCCCCGGACGTCGCCGCCACCGCCGGTGCCGCACTCGGCGTGACCGTGACCGCGATCGACCTGGCCCCCACCACCGTGCTCCACGCGCCGGTCCCGGCCCAGTTGCTCGCCGACACCGTCCGCGCCGTCGACCTCGGTGCAACGATCATCGGCTTCGGCGACGACGTGACCGTCCTCAAGGGCATGGGCGATCCGGTGGCGCTGGCCGAGCGCTTCGGGATCCCGGCCGCCTCCGGCTGGCAGGGCGTCGGCCACACCCGCATGGCCACCGAATCGGCCGTCACCGCCGCCGGCTCGCACCCGTTCGCCGTCGGCCCGGACCAGTGCCTGGTGCACAACGGCTCGTTCTCCAACCACCTGTCGGTCAAGCGCGAACTCGAGGCCGAGGGTGTGGCATTCGACAGCGAGAACGACACCGAGGTCGGGGCACGGTTCGTCGCCAAGCACCTCGCCGAGGGCGCCGACCTGGAGAAGGCCCTGCGTTTGCTCGGGGAGCGCTTCGACGGGTTCTACACCCTCCTCGTGTCGACGTCCGACTCGTTCGCCGTCGTACGCGACCCGATCGCCTGCAAGCCGGCGATCGTCGCCGAGACCGACGCGTACGTCGCGATGGCCTCCGAGTTCCGGGCCCTCGCCGGCCTGCCCGGCATCGCGGACGCTCACATCTTCGAGCCCGAGCCGGAGCGGGTCTACGTATGGCACCGCTGACCAGCACCGACGCTTCCCCCATCTCTTCGACGCCGGAGACGACCATGCCTGCCGAGACCCTGCCTTCCGAGACCCTGCCCACCGACACGCTTCCCGCCGACATGCTTCCCGCCGGCACGACGTACGACCTCGACGTCACCACCACGCGCGAACTCAACGCCGCACTGCAGGCCACCGAAGCCCCGGCCGCGGTGACCGTGACCAATCCCCAGGGCAAGCACGCCCTCGCGTGCGGGCTCGACCGGCCGATCGACGTGCGCATCGAAGGCCACGTCGGCTACTACGCCGCCGGGATGAACAAGCATGCGACCGTCACCGTCGCGGGCAACGCCGGGGTCGGGGTCGCCGAGAACATGATGTCGGGCACCGTGCGCGTCACCGGGGACGCCTCCCAGTCCGCCGGCGCCACGGCCCACGGCGGGCTGCTGGTGATCGAGGGCAATGCCGCCGCCCGCTGCGGCATCTCCATGAAGGGCGTCGACATCGTCGTCGGCGGCAGCATCGGCCACATGAGCGCCTTCATGGGACAGGCCGGACGGCTCGTCGTCCTCGGCGACGCCGGCGAGGCCCTCGGCGATTCGTTGTACGAGGCGCGCATCTACGTCCGCGGCACCGTCGCCTCCCTCGGTGCGGACTGCGTCAAGAAGGAGATGCGGCCCGAGCACCTCGAGGAACTGCGCGAACTCCTCCGGGCGGCCGGCTTCGACGCCGACCCCGCCGAGTTCACCCGCTACGGCTCCGCCCGCGGGCTCTACCACTTCCACGTCGACAACGCCTCGGCGTACTGATCGCACCGCCCGCACCGCATCCCAGGAGACTCCCATGACCTTCCAGCCCGGACTTCGTGAGTCGGCCACCTTCGACCGCAACGTCATCCACGAGATCCAGCGTGCCGCCGAGACCGGCATCTACGACATCCGCGGATGGGGCGCCAAGCGCAAGCTTCCGCACTTCGACGACCTGCTGTTCCTCGGCGCGTCGATGTCGCGGTACCCGCTCGAGGGTTACCGCGAGAAGTGCGAGACCGACGTGGTCCTCGGCGACCGGCACGCGAAGTACCCGCTGCACCTCGACATCCCGGTCACCATCGCCGGCATGAGCTTCGGGGCGCTGTCCGGGCGGGCGAAGGAGGCTCTCGGGCGCGGCGCCAGCGAGGTCGGCACGTCCACCACCACCGGCGACGGCGGCATGACGCCGGAGGAACGCGGTCAGTCCAAGCACCTCGTCTACCAGTACCTGCCGTCGCGCTACGGGATGAACCCCGACGACCTGCGCAAGGCCGACGCGATCGAGGTCGTCCTCGGCCAGGGCGCCAAGCCCGGCGGCGGCGGCATGCTGCTCGGGCAGAAGATCACCGAGCGCGTCGCCGGAATGCGCACCCTGCCCGTCGGTATCGACCAGCGCAGCGCGTGCCGGCACCCCGACTGGACCGGCCCGGACGACCTCGCCGTCAAGATCATCGAACTGCGCGAGATCACCGGGTGGGAGAAGCCGATCTACGTCAAGGTCGGCGCGACCCGCACCTACTACGACGTCAAGCTCGCCGTGAAGGCCGGGGCCGACGTCGTCGTGGTCGACGGCATGCAGGGTGGCACGGCCGCCACGCAGGACGTGTTCATCGAGCACGTCGGCATTCCCACCCTCGCCGCGATCCCCCAGGCCGTGCAGGCGCTGCAGGAGATGGGAATGCACCGCACCCCCGGTGGCGTGCAGCTCGTCGTCTCCGGCGGCATCCGGTCCGGCGCCGACGTCGCCAAGGCCATGGCCCTCGGCGCGGACGCCGTCGCCATCGGCACCGCGGCGCTGATCGCGTTGGGCGACAACAACCCCCGGTACCAGGCGGAGTACGAGAAGCTCGGCTCGGCCGCCGGGTTCTACGACGACTTCCAGGACGGCAAGGACCCCGCCGGCATCACCACGCAGGATCCGGACCTGCAGGCCCGGTTCGATCCGGTCGAGGGCGGCCGCCGCCTCGCGAACTACCTGCGCGTGCTCACCATGGAGGCCCAGACCATCGCACGCGCCTGCGGCAAGTCGCACCTGCGCAACCTCGAGCCGCAGGACCTCGTGGCCCTGACCATCGAGTCGGCCGCCATGGCGCGGGTGCCACTGGCCGGCACCAACTGGGTGCCCGGCCAGGGCTTCTGAGCCGCTGCCCGCCTTCCACCGAGCGAATGTGCCTTACCGTCGGCCTGTCCGACGGTAAGGCACATTCGCTCGTTCCGTGTGCCTGCCCCTCGCACGATCGTCCACTGTCGGGAAACAGCACGTACAGTGAGGACATGAGCAGCCCCGAGCGCCCCGTACTGTACGACGCGCCGGGCCGGGAGGTCCCGCGGGACACCCCGACCGGGGTGGACCTGGAACGCGCCATCGCACAGGAGGTCCGCAAGTTGCGGATCGCCAGCGGGCTCTCCGTGGGCGACATGGCCGCGAAGGTGGGCATCTCCAAGGCGATGCTGTCGAAGATCGAGAACGCCCAGACGTCGTGCAGCCTCTCGACCCTCGCCCGCCTGGCCGCAGGTCTCGACGTACCGGTGACGTCGCTGTTCCGCGGCGCCGACGCGCAGCGCGAGGCGGTGTTCGTCAGGGCCGGCCAGGGCGCGGAGATCGTCGGCCGCGGCACCCGCGTCGGACACCACTACGAGTTGCTCGGCACGCTGCGGGGCCAGCACAAGCGGCTCGAGCCCGTGCTGGTGACGCTCACCGACGCGAGCGAGGTCTTCCCGCTGTTCCAGCATCCGGGGACCGAGCTGCTCTACATGCTCGAGGGCGAGATGGTCTACGGGCACGGCGAATCCGAGTACCGGCTCCAACCCGGCGACGCCCTGCTGCTCGACGGCGAGGGCATCCACGGGCCGAACGAGCTCGTCACCCTGCCCATCCGGTTCCTCGCGGTCACCGCGTACCCGGACAAACACCAGGACTGATCCCGCTCTCCACCACGAGCGGGGGGTTTCCGCGTCGAGAGGGACACCGCCGCGGTGCATCGCGGGTGCAGGCAGCGGTAACCGCCCCCTCGTCGCGAGAATCTCCCGCTCGACGACGAACGAGGCCCCCGCCGTAGCGGGGGCCTCACCCGTTGTCGGTCCTCGGTCAGAGCTTCTCGGCTGCCGCCTTGGACGTGAGTGCCGTCGCCGCCTCCGCGACCGACGCCGCCTCCGTACGGGACGTGCCGGTGAAGCCCACCGCGTCGAGCACGTACGCGGTTTCGCCGTGCACGACGACGTCGAGGCCTTCGTATTCGGTCTCCGGGTCGACGCGCAGGCCCATGACCAGGTCCAGACCCTTGGCGATGATCCAGGTGACCGCGAAGGAATAGGCCAGCACCGCGAGCACGGCGACGGTCTGGGTGCCCAGCAGACCGAATCCGCCGCCGTAGAAGAGCCCGGTGGCACCGCTCGGCGCCGCCGGCACGGCCAGGAATCCGATGAGAATCGTACCCAGGACACCGCCGACGAGGTGGATGCCCACGACGTCGAGCGCGTCGTCGTAGCCCAGGCGGAACTTCAACGAGATCGCGAAGCAGCACAACGCGCCGGCCAGGGCGCCGACGACGAGCGCGCCGATCGGCGAGACGGCACCACAGGCCGGGGTGATCGCGACGAGGGCGGCGATGAGGCCGGACGCCGCACCGAGTGTGGTGGCGTGGCCCTCCCGCAGCCTTTCGACGATCAGCCAGCCACAGATGCCGGCACACGCCGCGGCGAGGGTGTTGAGCACCACGACGGAGGCGCTGTTGTTCGCGGCGAGCGCGGAACCGCCGTTGAAGCCGAACCAGCCGAAGAACAGGATGCCGGCACCGAGAACGGTCAGCGGAAGGCTGTGCGGCCGAGGCGGATTGAGGAACGATCGGCGCTTGCCGAGCACGAGGATCACCGCGAGAGCCGCGATGCCGGCGTTGATGTGCACGGCGGTGCCGCCGGCGAAGTCGACCGCGCCGAGGGTGTTGGCGATCCAACCGCCGACGACGGACCCGTCCTCCGAGTCGAACGCGAACACCCAGTGCGCGACGGGGAAGTACACCAGCACTGCCCACAGCCCGGCGAACACCATCCAGGCCGAGAATTTCATGCGGTCCGCAAGGGCGCCGCACACGAGGGCGACGGTGATGCCTGCGAACAGCAGCTGGAATCCTGCTATCAGGGCCGGGGGCAGCCCCGGTTCGGCCGGCGCCGCGAGCAGCTGGCCGAGCCCGAGATACTCGAGGGGGTTGCCGAGCAGTCCGGCACCGCCGAGCGAGTCTCCGAGCACGGCCGAGTAGCCGAACAGCACCCACAGGACTCCGACCAGTGCGAATCCTGCGAACGTCATCATGATCATGTTGAGCGTGCTGCGGACGCTCACCATGCCGCCGTAGAACAGCGCGAGCCCGGGAACCATCAGCGAGACCGCCGTGAAGGCCGCGAGAATCCAGGCGGTATCGGCGGCAGCGATTGCCTCTTCCATAGGTGTCCACCTTGTCCAGTCCCGAGGGATCGCCCCTCGTCCGTGTCGCGGTGACTGTCTTATGTTGTTAATCACCGTCACCTGAGAGTGAACTCGCTGTGTAATGTGCGTGGGAGCCGCCGGTGAACTTCGTGTAACGGCAGCTCGCGCCCGGAACTGCCACCCCCGATCGCTCGCTCGGCGGCAACCGGTAGCGTTCGAACTGGTATGCGCATCTCCCGCGGGTGAGGATGGACACATGACTCGACACGGTCCGCTGCACGACATCGTGGAATCCGACCTGGAGGTCACCGGGCCGAAGGACCACGCCGCCGGTGTCCCGGCGGTCCTGGTGTCGCTGAAGCGCGCCTACGAACAGATGGGCGTCGCCCGCACCGCCGCGACGCTGCCGCGTCTGAACCAGCGGCACGGCTTCGACTGCCCGGGCTGCGCCTGGCCCGAGACTCCCGGTCACCGCAAACCCGCGGAGTTCTGCGAGAACGGCGCCAAGGCCGTCGCCGAGGAAGCCACCCTGCGCACGGTCACGCCCGAATTCTTCGCCCGGCACTCCGTCGCCGAGTTGTCGCAGAAGACCGACTACTGGCTCGGACAGCAGGGCCGGCTGACCCATCCGATGGTGCTGCGCCCGGACGCGAGCCACTACGCCCCGATCGAGTGGGACGACGCGTACCGGCTGATCGCCGACCACCTGCGCGACCTGCCCACCCCGGACCACGCCGTCTTCTACACCTCGGGCCGCACCAGCAACGAGGCCGCGTTCCTCTACCAGCTGCTGATCCGCAGCTACGGCACCAACAACATGCCCGACTGCTCCAACATGTGCCACGAATCGTCGGGCAGCGCACTCGTCGAGAGCATCGGAATCGGCAAGGGCTCGGTGTCGGTGCCCGACCTCGAACAGGCCGACCTGATCCTCATCGCCGGACAGAACCCCGGCACCAACCATCCGCGCATGCTCTCCACCCTGGTGAAGGCCAAGGAGAACGGCGCGAGGATCATCGCGATCAATCCCCTGCCCGAGGCCGGGCTGCTCCGGTTCAAGGACCCGCAGCGCGTCGACGGCGTGCTCGGGCACGGCACCGACATCGCGGACGAATTCCTGCAGATCCGCCTCGGCGGCGACCTGGCCCTGTTCCAGGGACTCGGCAGGCTCCTGTTCGAGGCGGAGGACGCGGCCCCCGGCACCGTGATCGACCGGGCTTTCGTCGACGCCCACTGCGCGGGCTTCGACGCGTACGAGCGGCACATCCGCGCGGTGGATCTCGGCACGGTCGTCGAGGCCACCGGGCTGAGCGAGGAGCAGCTGCGCGCCACCGCCGCGGACCTGGCGCGCTCGCAGCGCACCGTCGCGTGCTGGGCGATGGGACTGACCCAGCACACCCATGCCGTCGCCACCATCGCCGAGGCCGTCAATCTCCTGCTGCTGCGGGGAATGATCGGCAAGCCCGGCGCGGGTGTGTGCCCGGTGCGGGGACACTCCAACGTGCAGGGCGACCGGACCATGGGCATCTGGGAGAAGATGCCCGAGTCGTTCCTCGCCGCGCTCGACCGCGAGTTCGGCATCACGAGTCCCCGCGCACACGGGTACGACACCGTCGACGCGATCCGTGCGATGCGCGACGGACGGGCGAGCTTCTTCATGGCGATGGGCGGCAACTTCGTCGCCGCGACCCCGGACACCCGTGCCACCGAGGAAGCGCTCCGGCGCTGCGACCTGACGGTGCAGATCTCGACCAAGCTCAATCGCAGCCACCTCGTGCACGGCCGCACCGCACTGATCCTGCCCACTCTCGGCCGGACCGACCTCGACGTGCAGAAGAGCGGCAGACAGCTGGTCTCCGTGGAGGATTCGATGTCCATGGTGCACCTGTCCCGCGGCCGGCTGCACCCCGTCAGCGACGAACTGCGCAGCGAGGTCGCAATCGTGTGCCGGCTCGCGCGCGAGTTGTTCGGCCCCGACCACTCCGTCCGGTGGTCGGCGTTCGAGGGCGACTACGACCTGATCCGCGACTCGATCGGGCGCGTCGTGCCCGGCTGCGAGGACTACAACACGAAGGTCCGCCGACGCGACGGGTTCCAGCTGCCGCACCCGCCGCGCGACAACCGCGAGTTCGACACCCCCACCGGCAAAGCCAACTTCAGCGTCAACGACCTCGTCTGGGTGCCCACTCCCCCGGGCCGGCTCGTCCTGCAGACCCTGCGCAGCCACGATCAGTACAACACCACGATCTACGGACTCGACGACCGCTACCGCGGCGTGAAGAACGGCCGCAAGGTCGTCTTCGTCAACGCCGAGGACATCACCGAACTGGGCCTGACCGACGGCGATCTCGTCGATGTCGTGTCGGAGTGGCAGACCGGGGACACGGTCGAAGAACGCCGGGTGAAGAGCTTCCGGGTCGTCGCCTACGACACCCCGCGCGGCAACGCCGCCGCCTACTACCCGGAGACCAACCCGCTGGTGCCGCTCGACCACGTCGCCGAGAAGTCCAACACCCCGGTCTCCAAGGCGATCGTCGTGCGGCTCGAACCGGCCGGGACGGACTGATGGGCCGAGTCACCGCCCGCCGGCCCGTCCTGCGGATCACCGCGGACGGGCAGGCGCGCCGGCCGGACAGCCTCGCGGTGGAGGAACCGCTCGAGATCCGCCTGGACGGCCGCGCCCTCACGGTGACCATGCGGACCCCGGGACACGACGTGGAACTCACCCACGGCTTCCTCCTCGCGGAGGGCATCATCGGCGGCCGCGAGGACGTCGCCGTGGTGCGCTACTGCGACGGGGTCGACGACACCGGCGCCAACACGTACAACGTGCTCGACGTGCAGCTCGCGCCCGGGGTCGCGGTGCCGGACGGGGCGGGCGCACGCAACTTCGTCACGAGTTCCGCATGCGGGGTGTGCGGGAAGGAGTCCCTCGATCAGGTGCGCACCCGTACCCGGTTCCCGCTGACCGACGGTTTCGCGGTCTCCGCCCGCGCCCTCACCGGAATGCCCCCACGGATGCGTCAGCGGCAGAAGGTCTTCCAGAGCACCGGGGGCCTCCACGCCGCAGCGCTGTTCACCCCCGACGGCACCCTGCTGGCGCTACGGGAGGACGTGGGCCGGCACAACGCGGTCGACAAGGTGCTCGGCTGGGCGCTGACCGAGAACCGGATCCCGTTGTCGGACAGCGTGCTCGTCGTCAGCGGGCGGGCGTCCTTCGAGCTGGTGCAGAAGGCCGTGATGGCGGGAGTACCGGCGCTCGGCGCGGTTTCGGCCCCGTCGTCGCTCGCGGTCGATCTCGCCGCGGAGGCGGGCCTGACACTGGTCGGCTTCCTCCGCGGCGACTCGATGAACGTCTACACCGGCACCGTCGCGTGAATCGACGGTCCGGACCTCAGCTGCAGACGGCCGCCGGCGCCTCGCCGGAGCTCACCTCCTCGACGAACGAGCGCACGTCGTCGTGGGCGGCCTCGAGCACGCCGCGGTGGTCGGCGCCGTCGTAGACCTCGTACGAGACAGGGGATCCATTGCTGCACAACGAGTTCGTGACCTCGTCGGTGATCTGGCGGGAGACGAGCACGTCGGTCGTCCCTTGCACGACGAGCGTCGGCACGGTCAGCGTCAGGGCTTCGGGTTCCTGCGTGGCGAAGTACTCGGTCAGGCGACCGACGTCGGCGCCGGGCGCGAACACCTGGTCCACGGGCACGGTTGCGGCCGCGGCGCGCACGTCGTCCATGCACCCGGTGCGCGCCGCCGCGAGCAGCGGCCGGGAGGCGTCGGTGAGCATCGCGTCGGCCGCGATGTCCGGGTCGGCGGCCTCGGCGCCGAGCAGCAGGACGGGCAGGAAGCTCAGCGCCTGCGCGATGCCCGGACCGCCGGTTTCGAAGTAGGCGGCCGTCTCGCTGGTGCGGCTGCCCGGCGCATAGGCGACCGCTCCCTGCAGTTCGAGCTCGGGGGCGCGCTCGGCGCCGTGCGCGGCGGTGAACAGCGCGGCGTGCCCGCCCTGACTGTGGCCCATCGCCGTCCACCGGGTGCCGACCCCGGGATCGGCCTCGCGTGCCGCCCGCACGATGTCGACGACGGTGTTCGCGGCGCTGTCGCCGTTCATGTACGGGTGGCCGCCGGGCGTGCCGAGCCCCTCGTAGTCGGTCTGCACGACGACGTAGCCGTCCGCGACCCACCGATCGAGCATGGCGGTGGTGCGGGACAGGTAGCCGTGGGCGGGCCCGCCGACCGTGTCGGCGGACGGTGCGCAGGCGTCCCCGACACCGGTGGTGCCGTGGGCCCAGCTGATCACCGGCCACCCACCGTCGGGCGCATCGCCCCGGGGGATTGCGACCGTCCCGGATACGAGGATCGTGCGGCCGGCCGCATCCTCGGACAGGTAGGTGATCAGGTCGGTACGCGCCGCACTGGGCAGTGCCGCAGCGGTGGTCAGGGGGCGGGAGCTGACGAGTGCACCGGGTGCGCGCTCGGACGGCGGCGGATTCGACTCCGAACACGCCGATGCAGCCACTACCGAGGACAGAGCGAGCGCGACGACGATGCGCCTGCCGGAAAGTCGGGTCACGAGTTCCTCCGTTAAGATGCTCGTATTAAATGGAAAGTTGAGCTTCTTAGTACAGTGGACGTCATGGTCGTGTCAACGGGTCGTCTCGCCCTGCTCGATGCCGCGGAGGAACTGATCGCGCACCGCGGCATTCACGGCGTCTCGGCGCGGGAGGTGGTCAAAGCCGCCGGTCAGCGCAACAATTCGGCCGTCGCGTACCACTTCGGGTCGTGGCACGGACTGCTCGACGCGGTGTGGACCCGGCACGCACCGCGAGTCAACGCGGAACGGGCCGCCCTCGTGGACGCCGCCCGCCTCGACACGCCGCCGCGCCTGGAACGGCTGGTCTTCGCCTACGTCCACCCCCTCACGACCGAGGTCGCCCGCGGCCGGCCCAGCTACTGGGCCCGCTTCAACGAGCAGTGGCTCGCCGTGGCGCCCCTGGAGTTCCTGACGATCCCCGCCTCCGGCGCGTCCCGTGCCGACTACTACCCGACCGACGAGTCGCTCACGGTGCTCACGTCGCTGTTCGAGGCGATCGTGCACAGTCTCGAGCTGGCCGAGGCCGAGGCCCGGCGCCGGGTCGGCCTGACGGTGCGGTTCGTCATCGGCTCCTACGCCGCCTGGGAACGCGCCCACGACGTGGGGGAAGCGCCCGAACTGGGAGCGTTCGAGTCGGAGATCGTCGATCTGGCCTGCGCGATGCTCCGCGTGCCCAAACGGTAGCCGCCCCGGAGGACGCACCCGGACGTGCCGGTCAGACGGCGACCTTCTCCGCTTCGATCAGGGCGGTCATGTGCGCGAGCATCCGCTCCGCATCGGGCTCCACGCCGGTGAAGATGCGGAATGCGTCGACGGCCTGGAAGACGGCCATCCCCGCCCCGGTCAGCGTCGGGGCGCCGAGCGCCCGAGCCCGCAGGACGAGCTCGGTCTCGATGGGCCGGTAGACGACCTCGGCGACCCACAGGTCGGGCCGCAGCAGCGCCGGGTCGAAGGCCGTCCCGGGGTGGGTGGCCATGCCGACGGGCGTCGCGTGGACGAGGCCGTCGGCGGCGGCCAACAATCGGGGCAGCTCGTCCGGCGTCGCCGAACCGACAGCGGCGCCCGGGAACAACACGGTCAGCTTGTCGCGCAGTGCGGTGGCTCGCGCGAGATCGGCGTCGACGACGGTGAATTCGCGCACGCCGCGGGTGAGCACCGCATAGGCGACCGCCGCACCGGCTCCCCCGGCCCCGAGCTGGACCACCCTGTCGAGGGCGACACCGCCCAGACCCCGGTCGAAGTTGCGACCGAATCCCGACCAGTCGGTGTTGTGCCCGATCGCCCGGCCTCCGTCGAAGAGGACGGTGTTGACGGCACCGAGCCGGCTCGCCTCCGGGGAGAGGTCGTCGAGGTGCTCGATGACCGCCTGCTTGCACGGATGGGTGATATTCAGGCCACGGAAGCCCAGGTCGTGCGCGGAGCGGAGCAGCCGCGGCAGATCGGCCACCGCCAGACCCAGCACGTCGAGGTCGACGATCTTGTAGACGTAGCGCATACCCTGTCGCGCGCCCTCCGCCTCGTGCATGGGCGGGGTCAACGACGCACCGATGCCGGTTCCGATGAGGCCGCAGAGGATGGAGTCGGTCATGGCGGGCCTTTCCCAGCGCAATGTACGAACTAGTGAGTTACAAGACACAGCGTACGGCCACGGAGGGCGCCGGCACAACACCCGGTCGATAGGGTGGCGCCATGGCAACCGAGCAGACCACCGGCCGACGCCGCCGCAACAGCGACCTCACCAGGGAGAACATCCTCGAGGTGGCCACGGCGGAGTTCGCGGACAAGGGGCTGTCCGGAGCCCGGGTCGACGAGATCGCCGAGCGCACGCAGACCACCAAGCGGATGATCTACTACTACTTCGGCGACAAGGAGGGCCTCTACCGGGCCGTCCTCGAGAACTCGTACGGAACGATCCGCGCCCAGGAGCGGGAGCTGGACCTCGCGGACCTCGGCCCCGTGGAAGCCATCCGCACGCTGGCCGAGGCCACGTTCGACCATCACGACCAGCACCCCGACTTCATTCGCATCGTCGCCAACGAGAACATGCTCCGCGGCGAGCACATCCGCCGGTCGACCCGGCTCGCCGGCCTGGGGGCGCCCGCCGTCGACGTGCTCACCGGCATCCTCGAACGCGGCCGGGCCGACGGAATCTTCCGCGACGGCGTGGACGCTCTCGACATCCACCTGGTGATCAGCAGTTTCTGTGTCTTCCGCACCGCCAACCGGTACACCTGGAAGGCACTGTTCGACCAGGATCTCGCCACGGACGAACTGCGGACCCGGCACCGGCGGATGCTGGGCGATCTCGTGGTCGCCTACCTGACGACCGCGCCCGACTGAGCGACCCCGACGCCACGGCACACCGGCACGCCTCCCGAAAATTTATGAACTATCTAGTTCATACATCTTGCGGTGGGCGTGTGATGGCGCCTACATTCGGAACGACGCAGAACGAACCCGGGTTCGTATCTCGAACATCCCCCATCTTTTCCGCACAGGAGACGCGATGACCGCGCACACCCTCGACACGCCGGAGAATTCCGGTATGACGACCGCTGCCCGCCCGCACGACACCACCAAGGTCAAGCGCGCGGCGTCGTCGGCCTTTCTCGGCAGCATGCTCGAGTACTACGACTTCTACATCTACGCCTCCGCCGCTGCCCTGATCTTCCCGACGGTGTTCTTCCCCGACAGCGGGCACGCGGCACTGCTGTCCCTGTCGACCTTCGGCGTCGCCTACGTCGCGCGTCCCCTCGGCGCCGTGGTCCTCGGCCACTTCGGTGACCGGGTCGGGCGCAAGAACGTCATGCTGTTCACCCTCATCCTGATGGGTGTCGCCACCTTCGGCATCGGCCTGATCCCCAGCGCCGAGTCGATCGGCGTGCTCGCCCCCGCCCTGCTCGTACTGATGCGCATCTTCCAGGGCATCTCCGCCGCCGGCGAGCAGTCCGGCGCCAGCTCCCTGACCCTCGAGCACGCCCCGCAGAACCGTCGCGCATTCTTCGCGAGCTGGACGCTCAACGGCACCCAAGCCGGCTTCATCCTCGCCAGCCTGGTGTTCCTGCCCGTCGCGGCCATGCCCGACGACATCCTCTACAGCTGGGGCTGGCGCGTCCCGTTCTGGGGCAGCCTGCTCGTGCTCGTCGCCGCGTACGTCATGCGGCGCAAGCTCGAGGAGCCTGAGGAGTTCGCGGAGACCAAGAAGGCCGACGACGTCGCCAAGCTGCCGGTGGCCGACCTGCTGCGAACCCACTCCGCCAACCTGGCTCGCGTGGTCTTCTGCGCCTTCGTCGCGGTCGTGAGCACGATCTTCGCCGTCTTCGGCCTGGCGTTCGCGACCAGCGACGAAGTGGGCATCGCCAAGTCGACGATGCTCGCGGTCGCGATCGCCGCCAACGCCGTCGCCCTGTTCAGTCAGCCCGCCCTCGCCGCCCTGTCGGATCGCGTCGGCCGTAAGCCCGTCTTCGTCACCGGCGTCCTCGGCTCGGCGGTGTTCGTCTTCGTGTACTTCCAAGCCATCTCGACCGGTAACGTCGCGCTGATCTTCGCCGCCGGCATCGCCCTGATGGGTCTGCTCTACGCCGCACCCAATGCGATCTGGCCGTCGTTCTACGCCGAGATGTTCAACACGAAGGTCCGCTACTCCGGTATGGCGATCGGAACCCAGCTCGGCTTCGCCATCGCCGGCTTCGCCCCCGCCATCGGCACCGCGCTCATGGGCGGCGACCCGACGAACTGGCTGCCCGTCGCCATCCTCACCTCCGGCGCCTGCCTGGTGTGTGCGGTCTCCGCGCTGTCCGCGAAGGAGACCTTCCGCACCCCGTTGCGCGAGCTCGGCAACCGGATCTGACCCTCCCCCTCAGGGACCGAATGTCACATCGCGTCGATCACATCGATGCGATGTGACATTCGGTCACACAGGTTCCGGACATACGAGTAGGCCCCGCCACGTCGTGTGCCGGGGCCTACTCCGTGTTCCGCGATCAGGCGGTCTTGTCGCGACGCTCGCGCTCGGGCTTGCGCGGCACGATCGTGGGAAGCACGTTGTCGTTGACGGTTTCGGCGGTGACGACCACCTTGGCGACGTCGTCGCGGCTCGGGATGTCGTACATCACCGGCAGCAGGACCTCCTCCATGATGGCGCGCAGACCGCGGGCGCCGGTACCACGCAGAATCGCCTGGTCGGCGACGGCTTCCAGGCCGTCCTGGGTGAACTCGAGTTCCACCCCGTCCATTTCGAAGAGCCGGACGTACTGCTTGACGAGCGCGTTCTTCGGCTCCGACAGGATCTGCACGAGCGAATCCTTGTCGAGGTTCGTCACCGAGGCGACGACGGGCAAGCGACCGATGAACTCGGGGATGAGCCCGAACTTGATCAGGTCTTCGGGCATGACCTCGGCGAAGTGATCGGTGGTATCGATCTCGGCCTTCGACTTCACCTCGGCGCCGAAGCCGATCCCGCGCTTGCCCACCCGGTCCGAGACGATCCGCTCGAGTCCGGCGAAGGCACCGGCGACGATGAACAGCACGTTGGTGGTGTCGATCTGGATGAACTCCTGGTGCGGGTGCTTGCGCCCGCCCTGCGGCGGCACCGACGCCTGGGTGCCCTCGAGGATCTTCAGCAACGCCTGCTGGACG
Source organism: Rhodococcus sp. DMF-1 (assembly GCF_021441945.1). Classification (NCBI taxonomy): domain Bacteria; kingdom Bacillati; phylum Actinomycetota; class Actinomycetes; order Mycobacteriales; family Nocardiaceae; genus Rhodococcus; species Rhodococcus sp. DMF-1. The sequence goes on along the minus strand of NZ_CP090442.1, from coordinate 1,072,649 downwards.
CCCTCACCGGACACGTCGCGGGTGATGGACGGGTTCTCGCTCTTGCGGGCGATCTTGTCGACCTCGTCGATGTAGATGATCCCGGTCTCGGCGCGCTTGACGTCGTAGTCGGCCGCCTGGATGAGCTTGAGGAGGATGTTCTCGACGTCCTCACCGACGTAGCCGGCCTCGGTCAGGGCGGTGGCGTCGGCGATCGCGAACGGCACGTTCAGCATCTTCGCCAGGGTCTGCGCCAGGTACGTCTTGCCGCAGCCGGTGGGTCCGAGCAGCAGGATGTTCGACTTGGCCAGCTCGATCGACTCGCCACGCGTATCGCGCGCCTTCTCGCCCGCCTGGATGCGCTTGTAATGGTTGTAGACCGCCACCGCCAGGGTCCGCTTCGCGGAGTCCTGCCCGATGACGTAGTTGTCGAGGAACTCGCGGATCTCGGCCGGCTTGGGCAACTCGTCGAGCTTGACCTCGTTGGACTCGGCCAGCTCTTCCTCGATGATCTCGTTGCACAGGTCGATGCACTCGTCGCAGATGTAGACCCCTGGGCCCGCAATGAGCTTCTTGACCTGCTTCTGGCTCTTTCCGCAGAAAGAACATTTGAGCAGGTCGCCCCCGTCACCGATACGTGCCATCTGTCAGGTCCCTACTTCCTCGTGAGCGTGCAACCGATCCCGCGACCGCCGACAGCGCCGGTCCGGGGAGCGGGCCCTTGGAACGACCGTACCCGGAGACAGCGACGGCGGTCGACCGGTTCCGGGCGATTCGGGCCATTATTTGTGCGCCGCAGCGGCAACGCCGCTCGAGCACACCGGCCCGGTCCCGGAGGCGCGCGGGGCGCACTCCGGGCCGGGCCGAGGCGGTTACTTCTGAGCCGAGAGCTTGCGGTACTCGAGCACGTTGTCGATCAGACCGTAGTCGACGGCCTCCGCGGCGGTGAGGATCTTGTCGCGGTCGGTGTCCTTGCGAATCTGGTCGGGATCCTTGCCGGTGTGCTTGGCCAGCGTCGTCTCCATCAGGCGGCGCATGCGCTCGATCTCCGCTGCCTGGATCTCCAGGTCGGACACCTGGCCCTGGATGCCGCCGGTGGCGGGCTGGTGGATGAGCACGCGGGCGTTGGGCAGGGCGAGCCGCTTGCCGGGGGTGCCGGCAGCGAGCAGCACCGCCGCCGCCGATGCGGCCTGGCCGAGGCAGACGGTGGTGATGTCGGCCCGCACGTACTGCATGGTGTCGTAGATCGCCATCAGTGACGTGAAGGAGCCGCCGGGCGAGTTGATGTACATCGTGATGTCGCGGTCCGGGTCCAGCGACTCGAGCACCAGCAGCTGAGCCATGACGTCGTTCGCGGAGGCGTCGTCCACCTGCACGCCGAGGAAGATGATGCGTTCCTCGAAGAGCTTGTTGTACGGGTTGGACTCCTTGACGCCGTAACTCGAATGCTCGATGAACGAAGGCAGGATGTAGCGGCTCGCCGGGGATGCGGGGGCGGTGCCCCCAGGTGCGGCAGCAGCTTGGCCGCCGAGCTGGCGCGGATCGAACAGGTTGGTCATCGCTTCTCCAGGAATTCGTGGGGCGTAGAGCGGATCGGGGGGCTCGGAACTAGTTGCCGGTGCCGCCGGCCTGCTGCGCCCGCGAGACGACGTGATCGACGAAGCCGTACTCGAGCGCTTCCTTGGCGGTGAACCAGCGGTCGCGGTCCGAGTCCTTCGTGATCTGCTCGACGGTCTGGCCGGTGTGCTCGGCGATCAGTTCCGCCATTTCCCGCTTGGTGTGCGCGAACTGTTCCGCCATGATCGCGATGTCACTCGCGGTACCGCCGATACCGGCGGACGGCTGGTGCATCATGATCCGCGCGTGCGGCAGGGCGTACCGCTTGCCCCGCGTGCCGGCCGAGAGCAGGAACTGCCCCATGGAGGCAGCCAGACCCATCGCGAAGGTCGCCACGTCGCACTCGACGAACTTCATGGTGTCGTAGATCGCCATGCCGGCTGTGACGGATCCACCCGGGGAGTTGATGTAGAGCGAGATGTCGCGAGTCGGATCCTCCGCGGACAGCAGCAGGATCTGCGCGCAGAGCTTGTTCGCGATGTCGTCGTCGACCTGGGTACCGAGGAAGATGATCCGCTCGCGCAGCAGCCGCTCGTAGACCGAGTCGCTGAGGTTGAGCCCAGCGGTGGCCGAGGTCATCGTGGGACCGATGGATGTCGCCGGATTCTGAGGAGTCACGGTACCTGCCTTCTCGTCAATCGTGGATTGCTGACACTGACAGTAACGAAGTGGGGCGGCACCGGATGCCCGGTGCCGCCCCACTTCGCTCAAAGCGGAAATTTCCACTCGGCGTACCCGGCGGAGGACCGTTGCCACGCCCCGCATGCAATCGCGCGGTGCGGCAACGGATCTCGGCCGACTACTCGGATTCGCCCTCGCCGGCCGGAGCCTCGGCGTCCTCGGACTCGTCGTCGCTCTTCGTGCCGAACAGCTCGGAGGTGTCGACCGTGGCGCCACTGGTGTCGGTGACGGTCGCGCGGTCGACGACGCTGCCGAGGGCCTTGCCGCGACGGACGTCAGCGTAGACGGCGCCCAGCTGGTTCGCCTGGCCGATCTGCTGGATGAACTGCTCCGGCGGAATCCCGTAGCGCTGCGCCTGGAAGAAGATGCGCTCGGTGAGCTCTTCCTGCTCGACGGTGGTGCCTTCGGCCTCGGCAATCGCGTCGAGCAGCAGCTGCACCTTCACGGCGCGCTCGGCGGACTCACGGGTGTCCTTGTCGAACTCCTCGCGGCTCGAGCCCTGCTCTTCGAGGAGCTCGTCGAGCTTGGTCTCGTCGTGATCGAGCGCGTGGATGGCGTCGTGCAGGGCGCCGTCGATCTCGGCCTGGACGACGGCCTCGGGCAGCGGCACCTCGACCGTCTCGAGCAGCACGTCGAGAACCTTGTCGCGGATCTGACCGGCCTGCTCGACCTTCTTGACCCGGGAGACCCGCTCGCGCAGGTCCGCCTTGAGCTCGTCGAGGGTGTCGAACTCGCTCGCGAGCTGGGCGAACTCGTCGTCCTCGGCGGGCAGCTCGCGCTCCTTGACACTGTTCACCGTGACGGTGACGACGGCCTCGTCGCCGGCATGGTCACCGGCGACCAGCGTGGTGGTGAACTCCTTCGACTCGCCCGCGGACATGCCGACGAGCGCCTCGTCGAGGCCGTCGATGAGCTGACCCGACCCCACCTCGTGGGACAGACCGGTGGTGGAGGCCTCGGGGACCGCCTCGCCGCCGACGGTCGCGGACAGATCGATGGACACGAAGTCACCGTCCTGCACCGGACGCTCGACACCGGTGAGGGTGCCGAAACGCTGACGCAGCGACAGCAGCTGCTCCTCGACCGCCTCGTCGGTGATCTCCACGGGATCGACGGTGACCTCGATGGTGGAGAAGTCGGGCAGGGCGATCTCGGGCCGGACATCCACCTCGGCGGTGAAGACGAGCTCGACGTTGTCCTCGAGCTTGGTGATGTCGACCTCGGGCTGGCCGAGGACCTTGACCTCGTTGGCGGTCACTGCCTCGCTGTAGCGGGCCGGGATGGCGTCGTTGACGACCTGCTCGAGCACGGCGCCCCGCCCGACGCGGGCCTCGAGCAGCTTGCGCGGAGCCTTACCCGGCCGGAAGCCGGGCAGTCGGATCTGGCTGGCGAGTGCCTTGAACGCGCGGTCGAAATCAGGCTGGAGCTCCTCGAAGGGCACCTCAACGTTGATACGGACTCGCGTCGGGCTGAGCTGCTCGACGGTGCTCTTCACGGACATGCTCCTTCTGTCGTGCTCGTGTGTCGTTCTGTTCGTGCTCGTGTGTCGTTCGATCAAGCTGTCACCGGGTGCGCGGTCTTCCACCCGGTTCTTCCTGGTCGGGATGACAGGATTCGAACCTGCGACCCTCCGCTCCCAAAGCGGATGCGCTACCAAGCTGCGCCACATCCCGTCAACACCGGCACCCGGAACCTTCCGGGGACCCGCGGGAGAATCCTACGGCCCCCCGATTATGAAATCCAAAGCGAGGTTCGGTACAGTCTGTTCCTGCACGCGGCGGACCCGGAAACCCGGGTCGATCGCATGCATGGGGATGTAGCTCAATGGTAGAGCCCCAGTCTTCCAAACTGGCTACGCGGGTTCGATTCCCGTCATCCCCTCCACCGGACCGTCACCGGTCCCGCCGCTCCTCGGCGTCGGCGAATTCGCAGAACGCGGTGTACGCCCGCGAACCGTAGATCGTCGCGGGCCCTCCCTGCATGAGGAATGCGACGCCGATCGCCTCGGCCGCCTCCTGCCTGCTCGCTCCGGCACGGACGGCGCTGCGCGCATGAGAGGCGATGCAGCCGTCGCATTCGTCGACGACGCCGATCGCGAGGGCGATCAGTTCCTTGGTCCTGGTATCCAGGGCTCCGGGAGCGAAGGCGGCCTTGCTCAGTGCGTTGAAACCCTGATAGACCTCGGGGATCGCCGCACGCAGCGCCCGGTGCTGCGGATTCAGTACGTTGAGGATTTCCTGGTAGTGCCCGTGCTCGCTCATGAGCCGACGGTAGACATCCACCCCCGGCGCGGGCATCGAATCGGCGGATTCGGGGCGTGTCACACAGCGTGCGAGAGCCGCAGCAGCCCGTCGATCTCGTCGGTGAAGGCGCGGACGAGATTCTCGGGATCGGGCACCCGGTCCGCGTCCGCCTTGAAGCCGACCCGGACCCTGCCGCTGTAGCTGAAGATCGAGACACCCAGGGTCTGCTCGCCTGCGCCGGGCACCCAGGCGAGCACACCGCGGATCTTCGTTCCTCCCAGGTACCGGTCGCCCGTCGGGCCGGGGACGTTGGTGGTGACCCCGATCGCCTTGTCGGAGAAGAAGTCCACGAAGAACCTCTCCAGTTCCGGGCCGGTACGCCCGATCGCCTTGATCAGGCCGAAGGTGAGGGTCACCTCCGGTGAGTGCTTGATGACCTCCATGCGCCGGTGGGTCTCGACGATGCGTTCGAGCGGAGTCGCCAGCGCCGACGGGTATTTGAAGAGCACCAGTGCGAACTGGTTCCCGAGTTCCTTCGGGAGGGGCTGGTCGAGGGGGCGAACGTTGACGGGCACCATCGTGGGTACGTCCTGCGGCTCGCCGCCGTGCTCACGGATGTACGTCGCGAGTGCGCCGGCGACGGCTCCCATGAGCACGTCGTTGACGGTGGTGCCGGTCTCGTGACCGATGTGCTTGATGTCGTCGAGCGGAAAGGGCTCGCACCACACCGCGCGCTTGGCCGTTCCCGGTCGGCCACTGAGCGGCGTGTGCGGCTTGGGACCGAGCACGAGCTTGTCCGCGATCCCGCCGGTGCGTTCGACCTGGGTGAAGGCGTCTCCCAGGACATGCGGGTCGAGCAGTTTGGGCAGGTCCCACAGCATGTGGGCGACTCCGGACGCGGCACCGGCGGTGGTCGCTATCGCGGTGCCGGCCAGTTTGGCCGCGCCCTCGAGGAGACCGGCACGGTGCTCGGGCTCGGTAGCCCCGGGGGCGTCGAGGTCACTGTCCGGAGTCTCGCCGGTCATCGAGAGCATCACCTGGTTGAGCGCGATGCCGTCGGCGATGCAGTGGTGGAGCCGGGTGTAGACGACGGCTCCGTGCCGGTATCCGTCGACGAGGTGCATCTCCCACAGCGGGCGGTGACGATCGAACGGCACCGGCATCCGCTGCTCGATGTACCGCTGCAGCGTCGCGTCGTCACTGCGGGGCAGGGTCGTCCAGATCAGGTGGTTGTCGAGATCGAACGCCGGGTCGTCCTCCCAGTGCGGCGACCCGATGTGGGTGCGCGGTTGCACCGGGCGTTGCCGGAAAGCGGGGTAGGCGTCGACGAAGCGGCGTTGCACGAGGGACACCACGCGCGACCAGTCCACGGGCCCCTCGAAGAACATCAGCGAGTCGATGATCATGAGGTTCTCGGGCCGGTCCATGTTGAGCCAGATGGTGTCCACCGGCCCCATCGCTCTGTTCACCACGGATGTCCCTTCTCGAGTGGGCGTCTACGAGTTTTTCACCGGCACGCGGACCGCGGAAGGGTCATTGGCCCTCGGACCGCGACGCGAACACCCCGCCCAGCTCGCGCAGGGCGGGGTGTTGCCGCGGCGGAGAATGCGGTGGAGGCGCAGTCTCGTCGAGGTGCGGTCAGCGGCGAAAGAGTCCGCCGAGGGTGTGTGCCTGCGCACCGGGGGTGGTGTCCTGGCCGCAGGTGCAGCGCTCGGGTGCGGGCACGGAACGCATGACGGCATCGACATGCTGGCCGCAGCCGCCCCAGCCGGTCTTCCCACAGTTCGGGCAGGTGACGGGGTAACACATGGGGTCCTCCTAGGGGTGACAGGGTCGGCGTCAGGCGCCGGCGGCGGCCTTCTGGTCGGCGATCCGGGCGTGGACCTCGGTCATGTCCAGCGCCTCGATCTGCCCGATGAGGTCTTCGAGGGCGGCCGCGGGCAGGGCGCCGGGCTGGGAGAAGACCAGGACGCCCTCTCGGAACGCCATGATCGTCGGAATCGAGCGGATGTCGGCCATCGCGGCGAGCTGCTGCTCGGCCTCGGTGTCGACCTTGGCGTGCACGATGTCCGGGTGCGCCTGTGACGACTTCTCGAACACCGGGGCGAAGGCGCGGCACGGACCGCACCACGACGCCCAGAAGTCGACGAGGACGATGTCGTTGCCGAGGATTGTGGACTCGAAGTCCGCGAGGGTGAGATTCTTCGTTGCCATCGGATGGTTCCTTTCGTTCTCGTCGGCGCCGGTCAGGCGGGGACGTGGGCCTCGGCCCAGGCGTTGTACCCGCCGAGCAGGTCCGACACGTTCTCGAAGCCCTGCGCCCGCAGCAGCGACGCGGCCACACTCGACCGCCACCCGCCGGCACAGTGCACCACGATCGGCTTGCCGGTGGGCACCTGCTCGAGCCGCGCCCGCAGCTGCGCCAACGGAATCGGCACCGCCCCCGGAATCGTCCCGAACTCCCGCTCCCCCGGATTGCGGATGTCGACCAACGCCACCGCCTCCGCGGCGAGCATCTCGTCGAGCTCGGCGACCGTGGTGCGCGGCGCGCTCTGCACCAGCTCCGCCAGCTCCGCCGGGAACACCCCGTCGTGATCGACCGTCAGGTACCCCAGCGCGTTGTCCGACCCGATCCGGGCCAGCCGCACCGCCGCGTCCTGCTCCTCCCCCGGATAGGTGATCAACACGATCGGCTCCCCCACCTCGGCGACCATGCCGCCGGTCTCGGCGAACCGCCCGTCGAACCCGACGTTGACCGACCCGCGCAGATGCCCCGCCGCGAACTCGTCCACGCTGCGCGCATCGAGCACCCGGGTCCCGGCGGCCAGCTCCGCGCGCACCCGCTCCGGGCCCAGCGCCGGGATGGCCCGGCCCTGATCGAGCAGCGGATGCAGGCTCTTGTTCAACCCGGCATCGACCGAGAAGTACGACGGCGCCGCGGGCTGGCCCTCGGTGACCAGCGCGACGAACGCCTCCTCGCTCATCGGCTGCACCGACGGGTTGCTCACCCGCTGCTCCCCGATCGTCGAGGTCAGCTCCGCCGACAGGTTCTTCCCGCACGACGAGCCGGCGCCGTGCGCGGGCATCACGGTGACCTGATCGGGCAGGGTCAGCAGCTTCTCGTGCACCGTGTGGTACATCGCCCGGGCCAGGTCCTCGGTCGACGAATCCCCCAGGTTCACCAGGTCCGGCCGGCCCACGTCCCCGATGAACAGCGAATCCCCGGTCAGCACCGCCGTCGGCGTCGCGCCCGGATGCTCGCGCACCAGCACCGAGATCGACTCCCAGGTGTGCCCCGGGGTGGACAGGATCTCGAGGTCCACCTCCCCGAGCGAGAGGTGCTCGCCGTCGCGCAGCCGGCGGATCGGGTAGTCCGCCTCGGCGGCCTCGCCGAACCCGATCCACGCCCCGGTCGCCTCGAGCAGCTCGAGGTGCCCGGAGACGAAGTCGGCGTGGAAATGGGTGTTGATCACACCCTCGATGCTCAGCCCGTGCCTGCGCGCGTCGTCGAGGTACTCGGTGACGTCCCGGCGCGGATCGACCACGATCGCCCGGCCGGTGCCCTCGTCACCGATCAGGTACGACGCGTGCGACAGGCACTCGATGTAGTACTGCTCGAGAATCATTCGGTTCTACCTCTCCTCGGCCGCGAAGACCGGTCGCGTTCTGCGTTGACCCCATCCTGACATATACCCCCCTGGGTATGTCAAGTACCCCCTGGGGTATGCGGGTGGAGTGCGTCACGAAGGCGACCCACGGCCTGTGTCCGCCTTGCATATACCCCCTCCCGTATGCTTATCATTGTCGCCGACATACCCCCCGGGGTTTATTGCCCACGGCGATCGCCTCTCGCGCGTTCGCGCCACCGACCCGAAAGGCCCCCATGACCGAGCCGAGCCCCGCAACCCTCGATCCCGCCGCCCTGCGCGAGCTCCTCGACTCCGGCAAGAACGTCCGCGTCGTGGACGTCCGCACACCCGGCGAGTTCGAGTCCGTGCACATCCCCGGCGCCTACAACGTCCCCCTGGACCTGCTGCGCGAGCACCGGGACGAGTTCCTCGCCCACCTCGACGAGAACGTCGTCCTCGTGTGCCGGTCGGGCCAGCGCGCCACCCAGGCCGAAGAGACCCTCCGCACGGCCGGGCTGTTCAACGTGCACATCCTCGAGGGCGGCATGACGGGCTGGGAAGCCAACGGCTTCTCCGTCAATCGCGGCGTCGAGCGCTGGGACCTCGAACGGCAGGTCCGCCTCGTCGCCGGCTCCCTCGTGCTGACCTCCGTCCTGGGCAGCATCGCGGTCCCCAAGCTCAAGTGGCTCGCCGCCGGTGTCGGCGGCGGCCTCACCTTCGCCGCGCTGTCCAACACCTGCGCGATGGGGATGCTGCTCTCCAAGCTGCCCTACAACCGCGGCGCCTCGTGTGATCCGCAGACCATCGTCGCCCAGCTGGTCGATTCGAAGACCGCTCCGGCCGAAAGGAACTGATCATGATCGCGCTGACCGTTGCGCTGGCGGTCCTCGTCGGCGTCACCCTCGGACTGCTCGGCGGCGGTGGATCGATCCTCACCGTCCCGCTGTTGGCGTACGTCGCCGGTATGGACGCCAAGGAGGCCATCGCCACCTCGCTGCTCGTCGTCGGCGTCACCAGCGCGGTCGGCGCGATCTCCCACGCGCGGGCAGGCCGCGTCCAGTGGCGCACCGGCATCCTGTTCGGCCTGGCCGGCATGGTCGGCGCCTACGCCGGCGGCCTGCTCTCGCGCTTCGTTCCCGGCAGCATCCTGCTGCTCGCCTTCGCCGCGATGATGATCGCCACCGCCATCGCGATGCTCCGCGGCCGCAAGAACAAGACCGCGGCTTCGGACGGCACCCACTCGATGCCGGTCGGCAAGATCCTCCTCGACGGCGTGGTCGTCGGCCTGGTCACCGGCCTCGTCGGCGCCGGCGGCGGGTTCCTCGTCGTGCCGGCCCTCGCCCTGCTCGGCGGACTGCCCATGCCCGTCGCCGTCGGCACCTCGCTGATCGTGATCGCCATGAAGTCCTTCGCCGGCCTCGGCGGCTACCTGTCCACCGTGCAGATCGACTGGCGCCTGGCGGCGATGGTCACCGCCGCCGCCGTCGTCGGCAGCCTCATCGGCGGACGCCTGACCTCCATGGTCGACCCGGACTCGCTGCGCAAGGGCTTCGGCTGGTTCGTCCTGATCATGTCCTCGGTCATCCTCGCCCAGGAGATTCATCCTCTGGTCGGCATCGCCGCAGCGGTACTCACCCTCGTCGCCGCCGGCACCACCTTCGCCTGCAGCCGCAGTACCCACTGCCCCCTGCAGCGACTCGGACGACGGACGGAAGCCGCCACCTCGGCCGCCTGACGGCCGCACAACCCGGACGAAAGTCACTATCGATACCACGGCCCGGCGCCTAGAGTTCGGAGTATCCGCTCCGGATTCCGCGCCGGGCCGTGGTGCCGTCCCCGGTCCGACGGTGCGGACGGAGCGAAACCCGATCGTCCCGGCGGCCCGTGTGAGAAGTTACCGAGATGAGCAACGCAGCCGACCGTCACATGCAGCAGACGGACTACCTCACCTGGAGCATGGAGCGCGACCCCGCGCTGCGCTCGACGATCGTGGCCGTCGTCCTGCTCGACGCCTCACCCGACTGGGACCGTCTGTGCGAGATGATGGACCGCGGCACCCGCGAGGTGCCCAGCTTCCGCCATCGCGTGGTCGAGGTGCCCTTCGGGCTCGCGCCGCCACGATGGGTCGCGGATGCGAACTTCGACCTGTCCTGGCACATGCGCCGGGTCTCGCTGCCCGGGCCGGCAAACTTCGACGACGTCCTGGAGTTCGCTCGGACCACGGCCATGGCCGCGTTCGACAAGGACCGGCCGCTGTGGGAGATGACGGTGGTCGACGGACTCGCCGGCGGTCAGGCCGCGCTGCTGATCAAGGTGCACCACGCGCTCACCGACGGAATCGGCGGTATGCAGATCACTGCGCGGCTGGTCGACTTCGACCGCGACGGCACGCCCCGCGAACCCGCCCCGGAACCGCCCGCCCCGGAGTCCCCGGACAGCCTGGACCTGGCCGCCGAGGCGATCGGCTGGGACTGGTCGCAGCTCCGCGGACTGGCGGGACGCGGGCTGGCCTCGATCTGGCCGACCACCCGGGCCGTCGTGACGAACCCGATCGGTTCCGCCCGTAGTGCCGCGGGGGTCGCGGTGTCCGTCGCCCGTTACCTGCGCCCGATCCTGCGACTGGAATCCCCGGTCATGACGCAACGCAGCCTCAGCCGCCGGCTCCACGTGATCGACGTGCCGCTCGACCGGCTGCGCGATGCCGCTCACCGCGGCGGCGCCACCCTCAACAGCGCCTTCCTCACCGCAGTCCTCGTCGGCCTCGCCGACTACCACCGCCGCCACGGGACCGACGTCGACGAGCTACGGGTCACGATGCCGCTGAGCATCCGCACCGAGCAGGACACCCTCGGCGGCAACCGGATCAACCTCGCGCGTTTCCCGCTGCCCGTGCGTTCCGACGATCCCCTCACGCTCATGCAGGAGGTGAACAAGATCGTCGAGGGCTGGCGGCACGAGCCTGCGGTGCCGATGGCGCAGGCCCTCGCCACCCCTCTCAATCTGCTCCCCCCGGCTGTCGTCGGCGAGATGCTCAAGCACGTCGACTTCCTCGCCTCGAACGTGCCGGGGTCGCCGGTGCCGCTCTACATGGCCGGCGCGAAGGTCGAACGGTACTACGCGTTCGGTCCCACCCTCGGCTCGGCGTTCAACGTCACCCTGATGTCGTATCTGCACACGTGCTGCGTCGGATTCACTCTCGACACGGGCGCGGTTCCCGACCTCGAGGTGTTCGACGACTGCATGCGCGGCGGATTCCACGCCGTCTTCGACGCCTGAGCCGCCGGTAGGCTGGACGTCGACCGTCCAGTCCGCCGGAAGGGACCGCCGTGGAACTCCTACTGATCGTCGCCGTCCTCGTCGCCGTCGTGTTCCTGGTGTCCGCGGCGCAACGGAACAAGTCGGGGCGCGGAGCCCACGAACTCGACGACGCGAAGGCCGATGCCCGCCAGGCCATCGAACGGCTCGGCGGGCAGATCTACAACCTCTCCGGCACGGACGCCGCATCCAAGCAGGCGCTCGCCGATGCGTCCGAGCGCTACACCGCCGCCGGATCACAGATCGAGCAGGCCCGGACGCCGGTGCAGGCGCGGCTGGCCAAGCAGACCGCTCTCGAGGGGCTGTACTACATCCGCGCCGCTCGTCTCGCGATGGGCATGGATCCCGGTCCCGAGATCCCCACGCTGGACGGCCAGCAGACGGCCGGCCGGGTGACCGAGAACCGAGAGATCGATTTCGAGGGACGCAAGGTGGCGGCCTCACCGGCCCCGTCGTCGCGCACCCCGAACTACTTCCCGGGCGGTCGCGTCGCGGGCCGGCCGGTACCGGCCGGCTGGTACTCCGAGCCCTGGTGGAAGCCCGCCCTCGTCGCGGGGGCGTGGGGCGTCGGATCGATGCTGCTGTTCTCGGCGATGTTCTCCGGCATGGCCGGGGTGCCCTACGACGCACAGGCGTTCGAGCAGGGCTTCGACTCCGGATACGACCAGGGCCTCGAGGCCGGCCAGGACGGCGGGGACTACGGCGACGCCGGTGGTGACTACGGCGGTGGTGACTACGGCGGCGGTGACTACGGTGGCGGCGACTTCGGGGCCGGCGGCGACTTCGGCGGTTTCGACTTCTAGCCCGTCTGGCAGGCGGGGCACCAGAACAGGTTGCGGCCCTGCATGATCGAGTGCAGGACGGGTGTGGTGCACAACCGGCAGGGCTCACCGGCACGCCGGTAGACGTAGGTCCGGGGACGGCCCTTCGCGTAGGCCGGTGCCCCGCGGTCGTGTTCGCGTCGCACGACGTGGATCGCGCCGCGTCGCACTCCCGTCCGCATCAGCACGACGAGATCGTCCCAGATGCCGTCGAACTCGGCTCGGGTGAGATCACGTCCGGGGCGCTGCGGATGGATGCCGTGCCGGAACAGGACTTCGGCCCGGTAGATGTTGCCCACCCCCGAGATCACCGACTGGTCCATGAGAAGCGAGCCGATGGCACTGCGGGACTTGCAGATTCGCGCCCACGCCCGCTCGGGGTCGGCGTCCTTCCGCAACGGGTCGGGGCCGATCCGCGCGGCGATCGCCGCCACCTCGTCCGGGGTGAGGACCTCGCACGCGGTCGGACCGCGCAGGTCGGTGCCGTACTCGGCGCCGACCATGCGCATCCGTACCTGCCCGACCGGGTCCGGCATCGGAACCGGCGCCTCCGTGAACGAGCCGTACAGACCCAGGTGCACGTGCACCGTCAGGCCGTTGTCGTAGTGGTGCCACAGATGCTTGCCGAGAGCCTCGGCCCGGAGCAGCACCCGGCCGTCGACGAGCGCCGCATCGCCGGCGAAGCGCCCCTGCGGGCTCGACACCCGCAGGGGCGCACCCGAGAAACGCCGCTGGTGCAACCGGGCGAGCCGGTGCAGGGATGGTCCCTCCGGCACGGTCGATCAGGCTCCGTTCGTCAGGACGGCGCGCCGGGAACTTCCGGGGCCTGCCCGGTCTTCTCGTACTCGCTCAGGATGTCGATGCGCCGCTGGTGCCGTTCCTCCCCCGACCACGGGGTGGCGACGAACGCGTCGACGATGGCCAAGGCGTCCTCGAGGCTGTGCATGCGCCCACCGATGCCGATGAGCTGCGCGTTGTTGTGCTCGCGGGCCAGCTTGGCGGTCTCCACGCTCCACGCGAGGGCACAGCGGGCACCCGGCACCTTGTTCGCCGCGATCTGCTCGCCGTTGCCGCTGCCGCCGAGAACGATGCCGAGGCTGCCTTCGTCGGCGACGACGCGGCGCGCGGCCTCGATGCAGAACGCCGGGTAGTCGTCGAGGGCGTCGTACTCGTACGCGCCACAGTCGACGGCCTCGTGGCCGTTGGCGGTGAGGTGTTCGATGATCTGGTTCTTACGTTCGAAGCCGGCGTGGTCGGCACCCAGGTAAACGCGCATGGCGTCGAGAATAGGCGGCTGCGCCGCCGGTGTGTCCTTTGGGCGGCTACAGCCGCCCAAAGGACACACCGGCGCCGAAGGCGCCTACTCGAAGCTCGGGTCCTCGGTGCGCGTGCGCTTGAGTTCGAAGAAGTGCGGGTACGACGCCATGGCCACCACCCCGTCCCACATCCGCCCTGCCTCCTCGCCGCGCGGGATCCGCGAGAGAACCGGACCGAAGAATGCCACGCCGTTGACGTGGATGGTCGGCGTGCCGACATCCGGACCGACCGCGTCCATGCCGGCGGCGTGGCTGGTGCGCAGCGCCTCGTCGTAGGCGTCGGTCTCGGCCGCTCGCGCGAGGTCCGGATCCAGGCCCAGGTCGGCGAGGGACTTGGCGATCACCGCCGGGAAGTCCTTGTTGTCCTCGTCGTGGATCTGCGTGCCCATCGCCGTGTACAGCGGTTCGAGGACCTCGTCGCCGTACTTCTGCGCCGCGGCGATCGCCACGCGCACCGGGCCCCATGCCCTGGTCATCAGCTCCCGGTAGTTCTCAGGCAGGTCGTCGTTGCCCTCGTTGAGCACGGCAAGGCTCATCACGTGGAACTTCGCCTCGATGTCGCGGACCTGCGCCACCTCCAGGATCCAGCGCGAGGTGATCCAGCACCAGGGGCACAACGGGTCGAACCAGAAGTCGGCGGTGTCCTTCGAGATCGGGTCGCTCACGGGGTCTCCTCGCTGCAGAAATTCGGACTACGGTCCGATTCAACGCCGGTCGTCGTCGGATTCTTCCCGAACCGCCGGTTCCCGCGCCTCCACCGACGTACCGTCGAAGGACCGGTGCCGCACGGAACGGGGATGCGCGATGTCCAACGAGAAGCTCTTCGTCATCGTCGGCGGTGGGCTCGCCGGCGCCAAGACGGCCGAGCAGTTGCGCGCCCGCGACTTCCCCGGCCGGATCCTCCTCCTGGGCGAGGAGGAACACCTCCCCTACGAGCGACCACCGCTGTCGAAGGACTACTTCGCCGGCAAGAAGCAGCTTGCGGAGTTCACCGTGCAGCACGGTGACTGGTACCGCGACCACCGGGTCGAGGTCGAACTCGGCGTCACCGTCACCGCCCTCGACCCGGGAGCCCACACCGTCACCCTGCCCGACGGTTCCACCGTGCGCTACGACAAGCTCGCCCTCGCGACGGGTTCGCGCCCGCGACGGATCCTGCTGCCAGGCATCGACGCCGCGGGCGTGCACATGCTGCGCACCGTCGAGCAGTCCGACGCGCTGCTCGCGGCCGTCCGCCGCGACGAGGGTCCGGCGCCGCACCTGGCGATCGTCGGCGCCGGCTGGATCGGTCTCGAGATCGCTGCCGGGGCGCGCGGACACGGCGCCGACGTGACCGTCGTCGAAGCCGCCGCCCAGCCGCTGTCCGGCGCACTCGGCGAGCAGATGGGCGCCGTGTTCGCGGACCTGCACCGGAGCCACGGTGTGGACCTGCGTCTGTCGACGACGGTGTCGGAGATCCTCACCGTCGAAGGCCGTGCCACCGGCCTGCGCCTCGGCGACGGCACCGAGATCCGGGCCGACGCGGTCCTCGTCGCCGTGGGGGCGCAGCCCAACGTCGAACTCGCCCGCGACGCGGGACTGACCGTGGCGAGCGACGGCGTGGCAGTCGATGCGTCTCTCGCGACGAGCGATCCCGACATCGTCGCGGTCGGCGACATCGCCGCCGCCGAGCATCCGCTGCTGCGGACCCGGATCCGGGTCGAACACTGGGCCAACGCGCTCAACCAGCCCGACGTGGCGGCCGCCACCATGCTGGGCCGGCCCGCCTCCTACGACCGCCTGCCCTACTTCTTCACCGACCAGTACGACCTGGGCATGGAGTACGTCGGGCACGCACCCGCCGAGGCGCGGGTGATCACCCGCGGCGACGTCGGCTCCCGGCAGTTCCTCGCGTTCTGGCTCGACGCGGCCGGCCGGGTCCGCGCCGGGATGAACGTCAACATCTGGGACGCGGGCGACGACATCCGCGCGCTGATCTCCTCCGGCGAATCCGTCGACCCGCACCGACTCTCCGATCCGCAGGTGCCCCTCGCGGAGGTCGCCGGGTGAACCGGTCCCTCACATGATGGGATGGCACCCGAGTCGCATCCCGTCTTGAGAAGGAGTCTTCCGTGGCACCACCGAATCTGACCCGCGAGCAGGCGGCCGAGCGGTCCGCGGTCCTGACCGTCGACAACTACCGCATCGAGCTGGATCTGACCGACGGCGCGGGCGCTGCGGGAACGACCACGTTCCGTTCGACCACCACCATCACATTCGACGCCACGGACGGTGCGTCGACCTTCGTCGACCTGATCGCGCAGTCCGTGCACTCGGCCACCCTCAACGGCAAGTCCGTCGACGTCTCCGGATACACCGAGGAGAACGGGATCGCGCTGAGCGGACTGGCCGCGCGCAACGAACTCACCGTCGAGGCGGACTGCCTCTACACGAACACCGGCGAGGGCCTGCACCGGTTCGTCGACCCCACCGACGACGCGGTCTACCTGTACTCGCAGTTCGAGACCGCCGACGCGAAGCGGATGTTCGCGTGCTTCGACCAGCCGGACCTGAAAGCCACGTTCGACATCGCGGTGACCGCGCCGGCGGACTGGTCGGTGATCTCCAACTCCGAGACCGTGCACAACGTCGCCGCGGAGCCGGGCCGGCACGTCTTCCGTACCACCCCGCGGATGAGCACCTACCTCGTCGCGCTGATCGCCGGGCCGTACGCGCAGTGGACCGACGTCTACACCGACGAACACGGCACCATCCCCCTCGGCATCTACTGCCGCGCCTCGCTGGCGGAGTTCATGGACGCCGACCGGCTGTTCACCGAAACCAAGCAGGGCTTCGCGTTCTACCACGAGAACTTCGGCCTGCCCTACGCGTTCGGCAAGTACGACCAGCTGTTCGTCCCCGAGTTCAATGCCGGCGCGATGGAGAACGCCGGCGCGGTGACGTTCCTCGAGGACTACGTCTTCCGCTCCAAGGTCACCCGCTACTCGTACGAACGCCGCGCCGAGACCGTACTCCACGAGATGGCGCACATGTGGTTCGGCGACCTGGTGACCATGCGCTGGTGGGACGACCTGTGGCTCAACGAGTCGTTCGCGACCTTCGCGTCGGTGCTGTGCCAGTCGCGGGCCACCGAGTACACGAACGCGTGGACCACGTTCGCGAACGTCGAGAAGTCGTGGGCCTACCGCCAGGACCAGCTGCCCTCGACCCATCCGATCGCCGCGGACATCCCCGACCTCGCGGCGGTGGAGGTCAACTTCGACGGCATCACCTACGCCAAGGGCGCGTCCGTGCTCAAGCAGCTCGTCGCTTACGTCGGGGAGGAACCGTTCCTGGCGGGCCTGCGGGAGTACTTCCGCGAGCACGCCTTCGCCAATGCCACGTTCGACGACCTGCTCGCGGCGCTGGAGAAGTCGTCCGGCCGGGACCTGTCGGGATGGGGCGCGCAGTGGCTCAAGACCACCGGCCTGAACATCCTGCGTCCCGACTTCGACGTCGACGACGACGGGCGGTTCACCCGTTTCGCGGTGATCCAGGAGGGTGCCGATCCGGGCGCCGGGGAACATCGGGTGCACCGGCTCGCGATCGGGGTCTACGACGACGACGGCTCGGGCAAGCTGCTCCGCACGCACCGCGTCGAGATCGATCTCGACGCCACCGAGCGCACCGAGGTGCCGGAACTCGTCGGCGTGGACCGCGGCCGGCTCGTGCTCGTCAACGACGACGACCTCACCTACTGCTCGGTGCGTCTCGATCCCCGGTCGCTCGAGGTGCTGACGGACCGGATCGGCGACATCGCCGAGCCGTTGCCACGCACCTTGGCATGGTCCGCCGCATGGGAGATGACCCGGCAGGCCGAGATGAAGGCCCGCGACTTCGTGGCGCTGGTGCAGCGCGGTATCGCGACCGAGACGGAGGTCGGCGTGGTGCAGCGGTTGCTGATGCAGGCGCACACCGCGCTCGGCAGCTACGCCGACCCCGGCTGGGCGACCGAGCGGGGCTGGAACGACTACGCGAACCGGCTGCTGGAACTGGCCCGCGAGGCGCAGCCGGGCTCGGATCATCAGCTCGCGTTCGTCAACGCGTTGACCACGGCCCGGCTCGCGCCGTGGCACACCGAGGTGCTCGGCGAGCTGCTCGGTGCCGATCCGGCGAACGTCGGGCTGGCCGGACTGGTCGTCGACACGGATCTGCGGTGGCGGATCGTGCAGGCGCTGGCCGCGGCCGGCGAGATCGACGCCGAGGGGGTGGAGTCGCCGTTCATCGATGCCGAGGCCGAGCGAGATCCGACGGCTGCCGGCGCGCGGCAGGCCGCCACCGCGCGGGCGGCGCGGCCGCAGGAGGCCGTCAAGGAGCAGGTGTGGGAGACGGTGGTGGGCGACGATTCGATCCCGAACATCACCGCTCGCGCGATCATCGGCGGCTTCGCGCCGGCCGGACAGGGTGAGCTGCTCGAACGGTACGTCGCGCGGTACTTCGCCGACGTGCCGGGCGTGTGGGAGCGCCGCTCCAGCGAGGTCGCGCAGACCGTCGTCGTGGGGCTGTACCCGTCGTGGTCGATCAGCGAGTCGTCGGTGGCGGCGGCCGACGAGTTCCTCGCCGGTGATCACCCGCCGGCCCTGCGCCGGCTGATCAGCGAGGGTCGCGCGGGGATCGTCCGGTCGCTGAAGGCCCGGGCGTTCGACGCGTCCTAGCCGCCCTACGCGTGTGGCCGAATGTCACATCCGGTCGACGGAATCGACCCGATGTGACATTCGGCCACAGCAACGAGGGGCTCTACGGCGCGGTGATCGCGTTCGCCATCACGCGGATCGCACTGACGATGCCGTCGATCAGGTCGCCCTGGCCGAACGACGAGATCGCCGCGGTCACGCCGAGCTGCGCGATCCGGTTGTCGACGCGGTCGGCGACGCCGCGTCCGCTGCGGATCTCGATGGCGCGCTGGTTCGGGTACACGGCGATGAGCACCGAGTTCGACGATTCCGGCGTGGTCGGGAACACCGCGTCGGTCGTGATCGCGGGATCTGCGGCGTCCGCGACGTACACGTTGAAGCGCACCTTCGTCGCCCGGGTGGCCTCGGTGAGCGCATCGTCGAGAGCGATCATGTCGCGGTCGCTGAACGGCGGGCCCTCGAACAGGCCGTCGAGGACACGGGTCCGGGAGATACGGCCGCTCGACGTCAGGGCCGCACCGTACGGCAGCTCCGCGGGAGCGACAGCCGTCCGGCTGTGCATCACGTCACCACTTGCCACTTGCCCTACCTCCGATCGGGTCGACCGGCGCGCCGGCGACGAGTTCATGATGCCCACCGTGATGGCCGTGCGTGGTGACCTCGTCGACCGCGCTCCACAGCATCGGCTCGTGGTCCCACTTCTCCCCGAGCTTGTACTCGGCGGGCCGCGTGCCCGGAATCGGCTTCGTGAAGACGGAGAAGACCCCGAATATCACGATGATCGCCACCGGGATGGCAACGAATATGAGGGTTGTCTCGAGAATGCTCACACCGCAAACGGTAGCCCAGCATGTCCAATCCCGGCGCGCTTGCCCCGACTTGCGGCGACGTCGGTCAGGCCGCGCCCTCGCCGAGGTACGGCAACCAGGTCGGATGCAGCTCCGGCAGCGTCGCCAGCAGCCGCCAGTGCCGGCCCTTGGGGGGCACGAGCGCGGCGCGCAGCGTCCAGCCGAGTTCGCTGAGCAGCTTGTCGGCCTTGCGGTGGTTGCACGACGCGCAGCACGCCACACAGTTCTCCCACGAGTGTTCCCCACCGCGGCTGCGCGGCACCACGTGGTCGATGGTCTCGGCCTTGGCGCCGCAGTAGGCGCACCGATTCCGGTCGCGGTGCATGAGCGCGGCCCGCGTCATCGGCACCCGCGCGTGGTACGGCACGTGCACGAAGGTCCGCAGGCGGATCACCCACGGGATCTGCACGGCCCACTCCGCGGAGCGCACCAACGGGCCGAGCGGGTCGTCGTGCACGGTGTCGGCCTTGCCGCCGGCCATGAGCACGACCGCACGACGGGCGGGCAACGCGGTGAGCGGCTCGTAGGTGGCATTGAGCAGAAGTACGCGGCGTTTGACCCAATCCGGGACGGCGTCGTCGCGTACGACACACAGGGAGTTGGCCCCCGGCGCCCCGGTGGGGGCGTCGGCGGGCGGGAGTTGTCGATGTGCGCTGCGTCGGTGCTTCATACGACCTCCGGAAGACTGCTCACAAGTTGACCACGGATCTACGCACGTCGCACCCCGATTCTGCGGACTTTCCGGGTCGCGGAGGTGAACATCCGGTACCGGCGACATGCGGCTCGGGCGCGTCCCCACCGAACCGGCACAATGGACGAGCGAGAGGAACGGTGAGCAGAACCCATGAGTGACGAGCAGACCTTCTACGACGCGGTCGGCGGCGCCGAGACCTTCCACAAGCTCACGGCGCGGTTCTACGAGGAAGTGGCCAAGGACGAGATCGTCCGCCCGCTGTACCCCGAGGAGGACCTCGGGCCCGCGGAACGTCGCATGCGGATGTTCCTCGAGCAGTACTGGGGCGGACCGCGCACCTACTCGGACGAGCGCGGGCACCCGCGGCTGCGGATGCGCCACCACCCGTTCCGGATCGGTCCGCTCGAACGCGACGCCTGGTTGCGCTGCATGCACACCGCCATCGCCTCGATCGATTCGCAGACGCTCGACGACGCGCACCGCAGCCAGTTGATCGCGTACATGGAGATGGCGGCGGACTCGATGATGAACTCGCCGATCTGACGACGGGCCGGGGCGGCGACATTCGAGTCGTGGCCCACCTGTCGGTTTGGCACTATGGGTGGCTGTGAGCACTCCCCCCGGCACCCCTGAACAACGCTGGTGGGCGGACGCCGTCTTCTACCAGGTGTACCCCCGCTCGTTCGCCGACTCCGACGGAGACGGCGTCGGCGACCTCGACGGGATCCGCGACAAGCTCGGATACCTGGAGCTGCTGGGAGTCGACGCGATCTGGCTGAACCCGGTGATGCGCTCCCCGATGGCCGACCACGGCTACGACGTGTCCGATCCGCGCGACGTCGACCCCCTGTTCGGCGACCTGGCCGCCCTCGACGCCCTGATCGAGGCCGCGCACGCGCGCCGGATCCGTGTCGTGATGGACCTGGTCCCCAACCACACGAGCTCCGAACATCCCTGGTTCCGGGAGGCCCTGGCCGCCGCGCCCGGCAGCCCCGCGCGGGCCCGCTACCACTTCCGGGACGGACGCGGGCCGAACGGCGACCTGCCGCCGAACAACTGGCCGAGTGTGTTCGGCGGCCCCGCATGGTCCCGCGTGACCGACCCCGACGGCGCGCCCGGCCAGTGGTACCTGCACCTGTTCGCGCCGGAGCAGCCGGACCTGAACTGGCGCAACGACGAGGTGTTCGAGGACCTGGAGAAGACCCTGCGCTTCTGGCTCGACCGCGGCGTCGACGGCTTCCGCATCGACGTCGCGCACGGCATGGCCAAACCCGGCGGGCTGCCCGACTTCGACCACTGGGAACAGAACCGGCTGCTGCGGCACTTCGACGACGATCCCCGCTTCAACAACGCCGAGGTCCACGACATCCACCGCCGGATCCGCACGGTGCTCGACGAGTACCCGGACGCGGTGGCCGTCGGCGAGATCTGGGTGCACGACCATGTGCTGTTCTCGGAGTACCTGCGCCCCGACGAACTGCACCTGGCATTCAACTTCCATCTGGCACTCGCGAGCTGGGACGCCGCGCGGATCCGGGAGGCGATCGACACGTCGCTCGCCGCGGTCGCACCCATCGGTGGGGTCGCGACGTGGACGCTGTCCAATCACGACATCGAGCGTGAGGTGACCCGCTACGGCGGCGGGCCGCTCGGGCGCGACCGCGCGCGGGCGATGATCCTCGTCGAGCTGGCACTGCCCGGCGCGGCCTTCCTCTACAACGGTGCCGAACTCGGTCTGCCCAACGTCGACGACCTGCCCGAGGAGGTGCTGCAGGACCCGGTGTGGGAGCGGTCGGGGCACACCGACCGCGGCCGGGACGGGTGCCGGGTGCCGATGCCGTGGGAGGGCGCCCGGCCGCCGTTCGGCTTCACCACCGCAGCACAGACGTGGCTGCCGCAACCGGACGAGTGGTCCGAGCTGACCGTCGAGGCGCAACTCGAGGATGTCTCGTCCACCCTGTCGCTGTACCGGGCGGCGCTCGAGGCGCGACGGCGACGGCCGGAGTTCGACGGCCCCGACGTGGAGTGGTACGGCAGCCCACCCGGATGCCTGGCCTTCCGCCGGCCCGGGGGGCTGATCTGCGCCCTCAACACCACCGAGCACCCGGTGGAGATGCCGCCGGGCACGGTGATCCTGTCCAGCGCTCCGCTCGTGGACGGACAGCTGCGCGGCAACTGCGCGGCGTGGCTGATCTGACGGCACACTGCACGCCGACCGGGCCACTCACCCTGGTGCCGGCGGCGTCAGCGCACGCTGAGGCCGAGACCGCCCCCGCGACGGAGGTAGACCGATCCGTAGCGGGCGTCGAGCCGCAGCCACGTCGCCGTCGCCCGCACGCGCACCACCTCGGCCGGATCGATCCGGTCCAGGTCGATCTCCGCCGTCGCGCGGGCGCCGCCGGTGGGCACGAACCCCATCGCGTTGAGCGCGAACACCAGCCGCATCGGCACCCCGGCCCGCTCTCCCCCGCCGGCGACCTCGAGCACCTCCTGCGCGAGCAGCGACGACGGCGGTCCCTGTCCCTGCTCGCGGCTGAGCGCGACGCCGCGCTGCGCGAGGTCGACGAGAATGCGGGCGGGAACGTCGTCGAGGTGGACGTACCCGGTTTCCGGGGGCAGCGCGCCGCGCCACACCGAGTCCATCGCCCACCCGGGATCCACCCCGTCGTCGCCGGCGGCGACGAGGATCGCGCGCAGCCCGTCCGCGGCGACGGTCGTGTCCGGCGGGGCGACCGTGCCGCGCAGCACCCGGACGGCGAGGGCATCGAATCCGGTGTTCACCCAGGCCGAGAGGAGGCCGTCGCGCCGTTGCCGCAGCCGCACCACGGCGGCCTCGTCGAGACGGACCGCACGGGTGAGGAACGCGACGAGGTCGGCGCGGTCGACGGGGTCCGGGATCTGCAACCACCGTTCGGGTGCCGTCCCGGCCGCTCCGACGGCGTCAGTCACGACGCCACCGTTGCAGGTACTCGCGTTCGGGATCGGTGAGCCGGCGCAGCCGCTGGGTTCCGATGTCGAACGCCGCGATCTGGGTCGAGGCGACGACGGAGGCCGTGGCGTCGGCCGGCGCACCACCGGGCCGGACCTCGTAGCCGATGGTGAAGTCGACCGCCCGCACCCGCTCGATCCACATCAGCACGTCCAGGGGGCTGTCCTCGTGCCGCAACTGGCCGCGGTACCGCACGTGCAGGTCGGCGATCACGGCGCCTTCCCGCAGGTTCACGGTGGGCCGGCCGTCGGCGAACAACCACGGGATGCGGGCCTCCTCGAGGAGGGTGACCATGCGCGCGTGGTTGATGTGCTGGAACGCGTCCATGTCGGACCAGCGGACCTCCACCGCGGTGTGGAAGCCGAACTGTTCGGTCGCGTCGCTCACTGCGCGGTCCCCACGGCTCCACGGTGGTCGGCCCCGGCGTGCTTCAACTGTCTACCTCCTGTCGGGTGCGCCGGCGCGCACCATGCTCCTGACCTGACGCGCCGCCACGGACAGCGTCGCGAGGTCCAGGTTTCCAGACAGGAAGATCTCCTCGAGCGCCGACCTCGCGCGGCCGAGCCGCGAGCCGTTGGTCAGCTCCCAGTCCTCGATCATCTCGCGGGTGCTCTCGCCGGGTTCGGCCGTGGCGAGCACGTCGAGGGTGAGCGTGCGCAGCGACCCGTACAGCTCGTCGCGCAGGGCGAGCCGCGCCAGCGAGTGCCAGCGGTCGCCGCGTTCGAGGGACGTCACCGCCGAGAGCAGCCAGTCGATCCCCATGTGCGCGTCCATCGCGTAGTACAGCTCGGCGACCTCGGCCTCGTCCCGTTCGGCGATGTCGGCGATGTCGATCACGTCCAGCAGCGGGAACTGGTCGAGGAGGCGGAACACGTCCCACGTCAACTCCTCGGGGGCGCCGCGCGCGAGCAGCGGCTCGGCGCGCTCCTTCAGGTCCTGCACGTGGTGACCCTGCATCCACTCCCCCACGCGGGGGGCGAGCCGCGCGAACATCGCCCGGTACCGGCTGATCTCGGCGCCGACGGCCAGAGGTTGCGGCCGGTTCGACAGCAGCCACCGCGACGCCCGGTCGAGGACGCGGTGCGATTCGAGCAGCAGGTCGTCGGCGACGGCCGTGGTCGTGTCGGCGGAGCGGATGCGGGCCCACACGCCGGGCAGGTCGAAGATCTCGGTGACGGCGGCGTAGGCGCGGATGGCGTCGGTGCTCGATGCGCCGGCCTCCTCGGAGAGCCGGTAGACGTAGCTGATCCCGCCGTTGTCGACGGTCTCGTTGGCGAGGATGGTCGCGACGATCTGCCGGCGCAGGGGGTGGGACCGGATGCCGGCGCGGAAGGGTTCGCGCAGTTGCCTCGGGAAATAGCCGGGTAGCCGTCCGGCGAAGGTCTCGCTGTCGGGCAGGTCGGTGTCGAGCAGGTCGTCGGCGAGGGCGAGTTTGACGTGGGCGAGCAGGGTGGACAGCTCCGGCGAGGTGAGTCCCTCACCTTCGAGGCGGCGCCGCTCGATCTCGGCGTCGCCGGGCAGCGCCTCGAGGGACCGGTCGATCCCGCGCTCGGCGACGAGATCGGCGATCAGCCGCTGGTGCACCGCGAGCATCGTGGGGGCGCCGGTGCGGGAGTAGCCGAGCAGGTTGTTCTGGGAAATGTTGTCCTCGAGGACGATTCGCCCGACCTCGTCGGTCATGGATTCGAGCAGCGGATTGCGGTCGGCGGCGGCGAGCGCGCCGGCGGTGACCATCGAGTCGAGCAGGATCTTGATGTTGACCTCGTGGTCGGAGCAGTCGACCCCGGCGGAGTTGTCGATCGCGTCGGTGTTGATCTTGCCGCCGGCCCGGGCGTACTCGATGCGGCCGCGCTGGGTGACGCCGAGGTTGCCGCCCTCCCCCACCACCCGGGCGCGGAGGGTGCCGCCGTTGACGCGGACCGCGTCGTTGCTCTTGTCGCCCACGTCGGCGTCGGTTTCGGGAGCGGCCTTGACGTACGTGCCGATGCCACCGTTCCACAGCAGGTCCACCGGGGCGCGCAGGATCGCGCGGATCAGTTCGGGGGGCGAGAGCTCGGTGACGTCGTTGTCGAGTCCGAGCACGCTCCGCACCTCGGCGCTGAGGGGGACGGACTTGAGGGAGCGCTCCCATACCCCGCCGCCGGTGCTTATCAGGTCCGTGTCGTAGTCGGCCCACGACGAACGGGGCAGCTCGTACAGGCGGCGCCGCTCGGCGTACGAAGCGGCGGGCTCCGGATCGGGATCGAGGAAGATGTGCCGATGGTCGAACGCGGCCACCAACCGGATGTGCGTGCTCAGGAGCATTCCGTTGCCGAACACGTCGCCGCTCATGTCGCCGATGCCGGCGACGGTGAAGTCCTCGCTCTGGGTGTCGACGCCCAGTTCACGGAAGTGCCGCTTGACGCTCTCCCAGGCTCCGCGGGCGGTGATGCCCATCGCCTTGTGGTCGTAGCCGGCGGAGCCGCCGGAGGCGAAGGCGTCGCCGAGCCAGAACCCGTACTCGCGGGCGACCTCGTTGGCGAGGTCGGAGAAGGTGGCGGTGCCCTTGTCGGCGGCGACCACGAGGTAGGTGTCGTCGCCGTCGCGGCGGACGACCCGCGGCGGCGGCACGGCCACGCCCCGGGCGCGGTCGAGGTTGTCGGTGACGTCGAGCAGACCGGCGATGAACCGCCGGTAGCAGGCCTCGCCCTGCGCGCGCACGGCCTGCCGGTCGGCGGCCGCATCGCCGGTCGGCGAGACCGGACGCTTGACCACGAAGCCTCCCTTGGCGCCGACGGGGACGATGACGGCGTTCTTCACGGCCTGCGCTTTCGCGAGACCGAGGATCTCGGTGCGGAAGTCCTCCCGCCGGTCCGACCAGCGCAGGCCACCGCGGGCGACCGCCCCGAAACGCATGTGCACACCCTCGACGTCGGGGGCGTAGACGAACACCTCGAACTTCGGTCGCGGCTGGGGCAACTCGTCGATGCGGGTCGGGTCGAGTTTGAACGACAGGGCCCGGGCGGGTGCGGCGTCGGCGCGTGCGGGCGGGACGGCCCCGTCGTCGCCCGACACGAAGTAGTTGGTACGCAACGTCGCCCGGATCAGGCCGAAGAGGCCGCGCAGGATCCGGTCGGCGTCGAGACCGACGACGGCGTCGATCCGGCCGGCCAGTTCGGCGGTGGTGTCCTGCTCGCGGTCGGCGGACGCCTCGGCCGGGTCGAACATCGCCTCGAACAGCTCCGCGAGCAGCGCGGTGGTGGCCGGGTCGGCGAGCAGGACTCCTTCGATGTGGTACTGGCTGTAGGGGAAGCCGGCCTGCCGCAGGTACTTGGCGTAGGCGCGCAGCATCATGGCCTGCCGCCAGCCCATTCCGGCCCGCAGGACCAGTTCGTTGAACCGGTCCGGTTCCGACAATCCGTGCCACACGGCGGCGAACGCCGCGGTGAAGCGGGTGGTCACCTTCGGGTCGGGTTCGAGGTCGACGGGCAGGACCAGTCCGAAATCGTAGATCCAGCAGCTCATCCGGTCGGCGCGGATGATCTGGTACGGCCGCTCGTCGAGTACCTCGACGCCGAGGCTCTGCAGCACCGGCAGCACCTGGCTGAGGGTGATGCCCTCACTGCCGATGTAGAGCGTGAAACGCCAACGCCGTGGGTCGGCGCCGGGCCGCCGGTACAGCAGCAGGTCGATGCTGCCGTCCCGCAGCGCCTCGAGACGGGCGATGTCGGCCAGCGCCCGGTCTGCGTCGAAGTCCTCCTTGTAGCCGTCGGGCAGCACCTCCGCGTACCGCTGCACGAGCACGGGATCGACGGTGTGGTCGGTGGCGGCCAGGTCGGCGAGGTGATCGTCCCAGCTGCGGCTGGCCTCGGCGAGCAGGGCCTGGATGCGCAGCCGATTGTCCTCGGAGGTGTCGATCCGCGGCAGGGCCTGGCCCGGCGGCGTCCGGATGGTCACGTGCAGCAACGCCAGATCGCCCTCGGTGACCCGGGCGGTGTAGTGGATGGCACCTCCGCCGTACTCGCGCAGCAGGATCTGCTGCATCGCGACCCGCACGCGGGTGTTGTAGCGGTCACGGGGCAGGTAGATCAGGCACGAGACGAAGCGGCCGTAGGGATCGACCCGCACGAACAGCCGCAGTTGCCGGCGCATCGCGACGACCGCGGTGACGGTCTCGTGGAGGGTCTCGGTGTCGGCGGAGAACAGTTCCACCCGGGGCAGCGCCTGCAGCACCTCGAGCATGGCCTGTCCGGTGAACGACGACAGTTCCACGCCGGCGCGGGCCACCACCTCTCGTACCCGCCGGGCCAGCACCGGAATGTCGAGCACGTTCTCGTGCAGCGCGGTCACGGCGAGCACACCGAGGAACCGGTGCTCGCCGACGACCCGGCCGTCGGAGTCGAGAACGGCGACTCCCACGAAGTACGGGTACACCGAGCGGTGCACCGTGGCAGGCAGGGACGCCTGGGTGAGCACCAGCAGCGGGCGGTCGGCGGCCTCGACCGTTGCCGACATGTCGATCACGTCGTCGGCGGCCAGGTCGGAGCGCAGCACCCCGAGTCCGCTGCCCGGCACGGCGCGGGCATGGCGCGTTCCCGAGGCGTCGGCGACGACGTCGTAGCGCCGATAGCCGAGGACGGTGTAGTTGCCCCGCGCGAACCAGCGCAGCAGCGCCGCCGTCTCCCGCAGATCCTCCGCGGCGCGCCGCGGCGGCGGGTTCTCGGCGAGCGCGTCGAGTTCGGTGGCGAGATCGCGTTCCCGGACGAGCATTTCGGCGGTGTCCGCGCCGACCTGCCGGACGTCGGCGAGCACGCCCCCGATCTCGGTGCCGACCGCGTCGAGGGCGGCCTCGGCGGTGGCCGGATGCAACTGGACGTGTATCCACGACTCGGTGACGAAGCCGGACGGGGGCGTCGTGTCGGCCACCATCTCGCGCAGGCCGCCGTCCTCGTCGCGCCGGACGGACACGACGGGATGGACAAGTTCGCGGATGGCGACGCCGAGCCGGGTCAGCAGCGCGATGACGGATTCGACGAGCAGGGGCATGTCGTCGGTGACGATCTGCAGGGCGGCACCGATGTCCCATCGGTCGCCGGGCCGGTAGACGCGGGTCAGGACCTCGGCCTCGTGCCGCTGCCGGCCGAGGTCCAGGTGAGCGGCCAGGGCGCGCTCGGGGGCGTCGACGGTGTCCGCGTAGCGCCGGTAGCTGTCCTCGAGAGCGGATGCCGCGAGCTGCCGGTTCGGCGAAACCCCGTGGGGTGGGGCGGACTCGGCCATGGTGCTCACTCCCTCATTCGCGGCCGGAAACCGGCAGCGCCGCGGACAGGCTCTGGTGCGAGCCTATCCGCGGCGCCGGGTGTGAGGGGGGAATCCCGCGCCGGGCGGTCAGGCGACCGGGGCGGCGACGTACTCCTCGAGAACCGCCCGCTCCTCGGCGGACAGCGGCCGGGCGGTCTCCGTGCGCGGGTCGAACCCGACGAGCACCGCGTCCCCGGAGCCGCACGGGTGGCCCTGCACATCGGTGATCACGTGCCGCAGGGTGTACGAGCTGTTGCCCACATGCAGTACCGAGATGGCGACGGTGATCGGACCGGAGTCGTCCTTGAGCGGACGCAGGAACTCCACGTCCATCTTCCGCACCACCACGGCGCCGCGCGCGAACGGGCCGCTCTGCAGGAACTTGATCCGGGCTTCCTGCATGTACTCCACGAACTTCGTGTTGTTGACGTGCCCGAGGCGGTCGGAGTCGGCCCAGCGCACCTCCAGCGTGCAGGTGAAGGTCTTCCGCTCAGTCACGGGTGAGCTTCCGGTGGGTGACGCGGTGCGGACGCGCCGCCTCCGCTCCGAGCCGCTCGACCTTGTTGGCCTCGTACGACTCGAAGTTGCCCTCGAACCAGAACCACTTGCCCTCCTCGACGTTGCCCTCCCACGCGAGGATGTGGGTGCAGGTGCGGTCGAGGAACCAGCGGTCGTGGGAGATCACGACGGCACAGCCGGGGAACTTCTGCAGCGCGTTCTCGAGCGAGCTGAGGGTTTCGACGTCGAGGTCGTTGGTCGGCTCGTCGAGCAGGATCAGATTGCCGCCCTCCTTGAGGGTCAGCGCCAGGTTGAGGCGGTTGCGCTCGCCACCGGAGAGCACCTCGGCCTTCTTCTGCTGATCCGGTCCCTTGAAGCCGAAGGCGCTGACGTACGCCCGTGAGGGCATCTCGTTCTGGCCGACCTCGATGTAGTCGAGCCCGTCGGACACGACCTCCCAGACCGTCTTGTTCGGGTCGATGTTCGCGCGGGACTGGTCGACGTAGCTCAGCTTGACGGTGTCGCCGACCCTCACGGTGCCGGAGTCCGGCTTCTCGAGGCCGACGATGGTCTTGAACAGGGTGGTCTTGCCGACGCCGTTGGGGCCGATCACGCCGACGATGCCGTTGCGCGGCAGCGTGAAGGACAGGTCCTTGATCAGCACGCGGCCTTCGAACCCCTTGTCGAGGTGGTCGACCTCGACCACGACGTCGCCCAGGCGCGGCGGCGTCGGGATCTGGATCTCCTCGAAGTCCAGCTTGCGGAACTTCTCGGCCTCGGCGGCCATCTCCTCGTAGCGGGCGAGACGGGCCTTGTTCTTGGTCTGGCGGGCCTTGGCCCCGGACCGGACCCACTCGAGCTCCTCGCGCAGGCGCTTCTGCAGCTTCTGGTCCTTCTTGCCCTGCACCTCGAGGCGCTCGGCCTTCTTCTCCAGGTAGGTGGAGTAGTTGCCCTCGTACGGGTGCAGCTTGCCGCGGTCGACCTCACAGATCCACTGCGCGACGTGGTCGAGGAAGTACCGGTCGTGGGTGACGGCGAGGACGGCACCGGGGTAGCTCGCGAGGAACTGCTCGAGCCACAGCACCGACTCGGCGTCGAGGTGGTTGGTGGGCTCGTCGAGCAGCAGCAGGTCGGGCTTGCTCAGCAGCAGCTTGCACAGGGCGACGCGGCGGCGCTCACCGCCCGACAGGTGGGTGACCGGCTCGTCCGGCGGCGGGCAGCGCAGGGCGTCCATCGCCTGCTCGAGCTGCGAGTCGATGTCCCAGGCGTTGGCGTGGTCGAGTTCCTCCTGGAGCTTGCCCATCTCCTCCATGAGCTCGTCGGAGTAGTCGGTCGCCATCAGCTCGGCGATCTCGTTGAACCGGTCGAGCTTGACCTTGATCTCGCCGAGACCCTCCTCCACGTTGCCGCGGACGGTCTTGTCCTCGTTGAGCGGCGGTTCCTGCAGGAGGATGCCGACGGAGGCTTCGGGATCGAGGAAGGCCTCCCCGTTGCTGGGCTGGTCCAGCCCGGCCATGATCTTGAGGATGGACGACTTGCCCGCGCCGTTCGGTCCGACCACACCGATCTTGGCACCCGGGTAGAAGCTCATGGTGACGTCGTCGAGAATGACCTTGTCACCGTGCGCCTTGCGCACCTTCTTCATCGTGTAAATGAACTCCGCCATAGGTCCAGCGTATCGGGCCGACCCGCGGACACCACATCCCGGACGACCGGCCCGGTCGGTAAGACCCGGAAGCGGCCCGGCTACGAGGCGAACAGCCGCGCCACGAACGGGGTGGTGTCGGGCAGGGAACGGGTCATGGTCGTGTTGTGGCCGGCGACGTACACCCGATAGTCGATGTCGGCACCCGCCGCCAGCAGGTCGGCTGCGAGCCCGGCCGACAACGGCGCGGGGACCATCGTGTCGTGGATGCCCTGGGCGAGGAACATGGGGCGGTCGTACCCGCTGGTCGGGACGCCGAGGTAGTCGGTGAACACGGCGGGAAAGGGGCCTTCGGACAGGGGCCGCGCCGCGAGGTCGCCGACCCGGACGTCGCCGGCGAGCGCGTCGAGCTCGTTGTAGCAGAGTCGTTCGGCCGCATCGACGAACTCCCGCCCGGTGGGGGTCAGGTAGCTGTTCACGTCCAGGTCGGGATGGGCGGCGCGGAGTCCGGCGAAGATGTAGGAGCTGAACGCGACCAGACCTTCGAAACCCGGATCGGGGAATCCGGGCCCGCCGAAGGGGAACAGCCGCTCGAGGTTGGACGGCGCCCCGGTGGTGACCGTGCCGCGGAAGTCGAGTTCCGGCGCCCGCAACGAGGCCCGGTGTGCGGTGTGCAGCGCGGCGTGCCCGCCCTGCGACTGGCCGACGACGACCCACCGCGGCGACAGCGACGGCTCGGCGGCACGGCCCGCGCGCACGATGTCGACGACGCTGTTGGCGGCGCTCTGGCCGTCGAGGTAGGTGTGGACGCCGTCGGTGCCCAGTCCCGGGTAGTCGGCCGCCACGACGGCGTACCCCTGGGCTAGCCAGTGTTCGAGGTACGCGCGCTCGACGTCGGCGCGCGGATTCCGCGACGGTGCGCAGTCGTCGCCGATGCCGACGGTGCCGTGGGCGTAGGAGATCACCGGCCGGCCGCCCTCCGGGGCCGGGCCCGGAGGCAGGAACAGCACTCCGGTGCCGACGGCCGGCGCACCGGAGCGCCACTCGGTGCGGTACGTGAGCCGCTGGGCGACCGCGGCGCCGGACACCGACAGTTCGGGTGGCAACGGTTCGACCGAGACGATCGCGCCGGGGTCGGCGGCTGCGGGTTCGGCCCCGGCGACGGGCGGAGTGAGCCCGCCCGCCAGCACCGCACCGACCGCACACAGCGCCCATCGCCACCGCCTGGTCCGGCCCATGAAAGTCCTCCGCTCGTCCGACGCGCGTGCCGGTCGTCGGCAGGCACCACCTCGCACGTCGGTCCCCGACCGTCCGGCGTTACCGGACGAATCGGGCGGTGACGAACCTCGTGGTGTCGGGGAGGGCCTCGAAGAGGGTGGCGAAGTGGTCGGCCGGATAGGTGCGGTAGTCGACGTCGGCGCCGCCGGCCCACAGGTCGGCGACGAGCTTGAACGACAACGGGGCCGGCACCATCCGGTCCTCCAGGCCCTGGCCCAGGAACAGGGGCCGGTCGTAACCGCGGGCCGGGACGCCGAGGTAGTCCGCGAGCGTGGCGCGCATCCGGTCGTCACCGAGCGGCCGGGACAACAGCTGCCCGACGGCCACACCGGCGGCGCGGTCCTCGAGCTCGCTGTAGCAGAGGCGCTCGGCGGCATCGACGAGTTCGCGTCCGACGGGCGTGAGGTAGCTGTTCACATCGACGTCGGGACGGGCCGTCCGCAGACCGGCCATGATGTACGCGCTGAACGAGACGAGCCCGTCGAGGTCGAGGTCGGGGAAGCCGGGCACACCGAACGGGAACAGCAGCTCGAGGTTGGACGGCGCACCGGTGGCGACCGCGCCGCGGAAGTCGAGCTCCGGCGCGCGCGCCGTGGCCCGGTGCGCGGTGTGCAGCGCCGCGTGCCCGCCCTGCGACTGACCGACGACGACCCAGCGGGGCGACAGGGACGGCTCCACTGCGCGCGCCGCCCGCACGATGTCGATCACGCTGTTCGCGGCCGTGGGCCCGTCGAGATATGTGTGCAGGCCGTCGGTGCCGAGTCCGGGGTAGTCGGCGGCCACCACGGCGTAGCCCTGCGACAGCCAGTGCGCGAGATACCGCTGTTCCCGGTCGACGCGTGGGTTGCGCGACGGGGCACAGTCGTCGCCGAGACCGACGGTGCCGTGGGCCCACGACACCACCGGACGGCCACCCTCGGGTGTCGGGCCCGGCGGCAGGAACAGCACCCCGGTGTCGACGGCGGCGGCACCGGAGCGCCACTGGGTGCGGTAGGTGAGCCGCTCCGCGACCGCAGCGCCCGGCACGGACAGCTCGGGTGGCAGCGGCTCCACGGACATCACCGCCCCGGGCACCGGTTCGGCGACCGCGACGGGCGGGCACAGTCCGGCCGGGAACAACACGGCCGACGACGCGCAGACCGTCCACACCGCCCGGCGTACCCCCGTCTCACGAGGGAGTCGGCTCGTCCACGGATCCCCTCGGGTCTCCCCGCGACGACGACGCGCGGTCGGGGACGGCGTGCCGGCCGCCGCGACGGTGCGATCCGGCACCCGGCGCGACCGGCTCGGGTCAGCCCACACGCTCGATCCGGGTCTTCAGGTGGGCCGGCATCTGCTGCATGCTGCTCTCGGTCCATTTCGGGAGATGATCGCCGAGGGGGACGTCGGCGACGAGGACGGCGACATGCGAGGTTCCTGCCAGCGTCACCTC
Source organism: Rhodococcus sp. DMF-1 (assembly GCF_021441945.1). Taxonomy (NCBI): domain Bacteria; kingdom Bacillati; phylum Actinomycetota; class Actinomycetes; order Mycobacteriales; family Nocardiaceae; genus Rhodococcus; species Rhodococcus sp. DMF-1. Next base: position 1,039,714 of record NZ_CP090442.1, on the reverse strand, counting down.
GGTGCCGCCGTCGGCGGGCGCAAGCGTGAGCGTCCACAGAAACTCGATGCCCGCCCGGGGCGTCGACCGGACGACGATGCGTTCGTCGGGGACGACCTCGACGAACTCGACGTGATCCTCGAAATGCAGGCCCCGGAGTCCTCCGAACCACTGGGCGCTCGACCCGACACCGTCCGGGGTCGAGTGGACCTCCCGGACCGCCATGTTCGGGTGAGCGGACCACAGCTTCCCGATGTCGCGCGCGAACCCGAACACCTTCTCGACGGGGGCATCGATCGTGATGCTCTGCGCCGCACGCGCGCTCGGCGGCGCGGCCGGAGTCCGGGCACCCTCGACCCGTGCCTTCACGGTCGCGAGCATCCGTTCGATGTCACCCCCGCTCAACTTGAACATCAACTCCTCGACGGGCACCCCGACGACCGGAACGTCGAGTGTCCATTCGCAGTCCAAGGTCAGGCTCGTCGCGCCGTCCTGCGGCGCGAACGTGAAGGTCCAGACCGGTCCCATGCTGGATCGGGCCACGATGCGCTCGCCGGGGACGACCTCGGTGTACTCCACGCGTCCTTTCAGGTGCAGGCCCAGCAGCTTCTCGAACCACTCGGCACTCGTCCCGACCCCGTCCGGGGTGAGGTCGACGTCCCTCACTGCGCAGTCGGGAAAGCAGACCCACAACTTCCCGACGTCCTTCGCGAACTCGAACACCTCCGCCACGGGCGCCTCGATCGTGGTGGTGCGGCTCATCTTCGCCATCGGTCCGATCCCTTCCGTCCTGACTGTCCCCGAATTACGGCCGCCGGATCACACGTTTCGCACGCTACGCTCCGCCGGCCACCCGGAGCTCGGGATCGGCCGGTTGTGGTCTCGATGTCACCGCTCCGTGGGCCCAGGCTGCTGTGCTGTTCGACGATCTTCGAACAGCACTCCGTACGTTGGTTTCCCGACCTTCCAGCGGAAGGGCCGTATCGTCCGAGCGCATGGCATGGTTGGTGTTCGGAGTTCTGGCGCTGATGGGGCTGGTGGCGGGCGTGGTGGTGCGACAGCGAGACCGGGTGGAACGCGCTTCCGGGTTTCCGTGGTTCTGGGTGGCATTCCCGGCGACCTGCATCGTCATCGCGGCTGCGGTGAGTGTCTTCGCATGGCCTCAGGTGCTGACCGGCTCGGGCAGTTACTGGTGGGATCCGCCCACCGTGAATCAGCCGGGTTTGCAGTTCCTGTCGAACGAGCAGTACCAGCGGTTCATGACATTGCGTCGGTGGAGATGGGTACTACCTGCGATATCACTCGTGGGAATTGCCTTGTGCGTGTGGACCTGGCGGCGACGCCACGTGTGACCCCGCCCTTGTGATGGTCCCGCACAGCAACAGAGGTATCGCTGTGGGCGCGGCGGTACCGGTTACGAGGAGACGCGCCATGATGAGACACACACTCGACTTCGGTAGCCCGTTGCCCCCGGGCTGGACCACACTCGACGACCAGAACCGGTACTGGGATCAGTTCACCGACCGGTTCAGGTTCCGGCCTGGTCTTACCGAGTCGGATTGGCCGGCGATGGCAGAACCGACACCGTCGATCACGTTCGATCTCACCGCGCCTGCCGACATCGCAGGCGCGTGGCAGAGCCGCTTCGATGCGATCAACGCCGAAGCGTTACGTTGTTTCGTCTCCGATTTCCCCGAGGACCCGATGTTCGTGGTGCTGGACTGGCAGCACACCTGCTATCGGCTCGATACGGCCGTGCATGCCGCCACCCCGGACACCGAGTGGCGGGTTCCGGTCTACCCCAACGGCGACTACCACCTCTTTCTGCGCGACGACCTCAGCGAGGGCACGTTCGGACACCCGTGGGAGCAGACCCTGTGCGTGTTCGGCGAACGTCCTGTCGGTTCATTGGGCCGGACCCTCGCGACGTGGCTGCCTGTCATACGGATCGACGGCCGTCGACCCGACGCCCTGTAACACAACAGCACACCACTCGCGCACCGCGGGACGGGGCCACGACATCGGCCCGGACTGTGCGAAGCCCTCGCCACCTGTCGAGAAGGCGACACCCTCATCGTCGCCGGATTCGGCTGACTGGGCCGATCCGCCGGCGACCACAGTCTTCGCGCCGGCCTCGTGCAGGTCGAACATCTTGCGGCCCTGCGCCCGCGTCAGCTGACGCGTCGACCCGCAGCAGCCTCGACAATCACCGGGCCCCGCACGAACAGCGGCTCTACCCGCCGAACAGGGTCGCCGCGAACGGCGTGGTGGCCGGCAGTGCGTCGAACATGGTCTCGGAATGCCCGTTGGGGTAGGTGCGGTAGTCGACGTTTGTACCCCCGGACCACAGGTCGGCGACGAGCTTGAACGACAGCGGCGCCGGCACGACCTGATCGCGCAATCCCTGGCCGAGGAACAGCGGCCGGTCGTAGCCACGGGTGGGCACTCCCATGTAGTCGGCGAGGGCCGCGCGCATGCGGTCGTCGCCGAGCGGGCGGGCGAGGATTTCCCCCACTCCGATGCCGTCGACGCGGTCGCTGAGTTCGGCGTAGCAGAGCCGCTCCGCGTCGTCGACCACGTCCCGTCCGACCGGGGTGAGGTAGCTGTTCACGTCCACGTCGGGCCGTGCGACTCGCAGACCGGCCAGGACGTAGGACAGGAACACGGTGGTGCCGTCGAGGCCCAGATCCGGGAATCCGGGACCGCCGAACGGGAACAGCGTCTCGAGGTTCGACGGCGCGCCGGTGGCGATCATGCCGCGGAAGTCGAGTTCGGGGGCCCGCGACGTCGCCAGGAGCGCGGTGTGCAGGGCCGCGTGGCCGCCCTGCGACTGGCCGATCACGATCCAGCGGTTCGACAGCGACGGCTCGGCGGCGCGGGCGGCCCGGACGACGTCGACGACGCTGTTCGCGGCGCTCGGCCCGTCGAGATACGTGTGCAGGCCGTCGCCGCCCAGGCCGGGATAGTCGGAGGCGACCACGGCGTAGCCCCGGGACAGCCAGTGCCCGAGGTACGTCCGGTCGCGGTCGGTGCGCGGGTTGCGCGACGGGGCGCACTCGTCGCCGACGCCGACGGTGCCGTGGGCCCACGACACGACCGGCCAGCCACCCTCGGGCGCCTGACCCGGGGGCAGGTACAGGACACCCGAGGCGGTCGTCGACGCACCCGATCGCCACTGGGTGCGGAAGGCCAGTCGCTCGGCCGTGGCCGCTCCCGGCACCGACAGCTCACCGGGCAGTGACTCGACCGCGACCACCGTGCCGGGCCCGGGCTGCGCGCCGGCCGTCGCGGGCACGACCAGCCCGGCAGCCACGGCCCCGATGCACGCGAGCGCCCGCAGCCGCCACCCGATTCCCCTCATCGTGTCCTCCCGTCGTCGGTGCAGGCGCTCGAACCTACAGGCGCTCAAACCTAGCAGCGGCGCCCAGCCGGACAGGACGTTTCGGGCACGGTGACGCCGGGCATCTTCCGAGGCATGACGACTTTCCCGGCGAGCTCGACGACCCCACAGGCCACCGCCGCCGATCGGCTCCGCGTCGCAGGCGTCGCCGTGTCGGCGATCGCCGCGGTCGCTCTGTCCTTCCTCGGTTCCGGGGCCGTGGTGGGCACACCGATCTCCGAGGTGGCCGACGGGGCGCTCTCCGCCGATGCGACGGCGGTGGCGCCGGGCGGTCCGGCATTCGCGATCTGGTCGGTGATCTACGCGGGTCTGCTGGCGCTCGCGGTGTGGCAGGCGCTGCCCGCGCACCACGCCGACCCCCGCCAGCGGGCGCTCGGCTGGTGGATCGCCGCGTCGATGCTGCTCAACGCCGCGTGGATCCTCGTCGTGCAGCTCGAACTGCTCGCGCTCAGCGTCGCGGTCATCGTCGCGCTGCTGGCCGTGCTGGTCCGGATCTTCCTCGGCCTGACCCGCACCGCGCCGTCGTCCCGCGTGGAAGCGGTCGTCGTGGACGGCACGATGTTCCTGTACCTGGGCTGGGTCGCGGTGGCCACCGTCGCGAACACGGCGGCGGCGCTGCGCGCCGCGGACGTCGACCCGTTCTCGCTGGGCGCCGACGCCTGGGCGGTGATCGTCCTGGTCGCGGTCGCCGCGGTGTCGGTGCTCCTGGCCATCGCCGGGCACGGGCGGCTCGCCGTCGCCGCGGCCATGGCGTGGGGCCTGGTGTGGATCGCGGTGGCCCGCAGCGGCGACACCGGATTCACCTCAGTCCCGGCCGCCGTCGCGGCGGGCGGCGCGGCGGCCGTGGCGGTGCTGTCCGCGGTGATCGTGCGGCTGCGCACCGAGGCCGCGCGGCGGCGGCGCACCGACACCGCGCGGCGCCGGCGAACCTAGTGGCCCTCGTGGTCCCGCCGCGCCAGCTCGGCGAACATCGCGTTGTGGGCGGCGAGATCGGCGTCGTCGTCGCGCTCGGCGGCGCGGTCCACCCGTCGCGCGGTGCGCTCGTCGCTGCGCGACCACTGCACCAGCAGCGCCAGCATGACCAGCACCAGCGGGATCTCCCCCGCCGACCAGGCGATACTGCCCCCCACCTTCTGATCGGCGAACAGGTCGCTGTTCCAGGCCAGGCCGAGCCCGCGATAGTAGGACTCCGCCATCACCGAGCCCATGCTCATCAACGTCACGCCGAAGAACGCGTGGAACGGCAGGGAGCCGAACACCATCGCCAGCTTCGTCACCGGCGTCACGTCCCGCGGCGACGGGTCCACGCCGATCACGACCCAGTAGAACAGGTAGCCGCTGATCAGGAAGTGCAGGTTCATCAGCACGTGCGCGGCATGGCTGTCGGCGTTGGCCTCGAAGATCCCACCCAGGTACAACGCGTAGAAGCCGCCGACGAACATCACCGACGCGACGACCGGATGGGTGAAGAACCGCGACGGCGGGCTGTGCAGGAACGCGAGGAGCCATTCCCGCGGGCCGGGGTAGCCGTCGCGGCCCGCCGGTTTGAAGGCCCGCAGCGCCAGGGTCATCGCCCCGCCGAGGGCGAGCAGCACGGGCGCCAGCATCGACATCGCCATGTGGGCGCCCATGTGGACGCTGAACATCGCCGGCGAGTACATGCCCACGCCCGACGACGTGGCGACCAGCAGCACGAAGCAGCCGGAGAACCAGGCGATCGACCGGCCGACGGGCCAGCTGTCGCCGCGCCGGCGCAGCGTCCACAGCCCGATCGCGTAGGCGACCGCGAGGACGAGGGCGATCGTGCCGAAGATCAGGTCGAAGCGCCACGCCCCGAAGAAGAGGGTGCCGAGTGTCGGGGGGCCGTCCAGGTTGTAGCCCAGCTCCACCTCGAGCAGCGACGGCACCGTCGCGGGCGGGGGCGGCGGGGTGCGGCCCAGCCCGACGGCCAGGCCGACCGTGGCGGCCAGGATGACGGCCTCGACGGCCGCGAACCGGACGAGCGCGCCCCGATCGTCGGGGTTCGCCTCGAGCGCGGGCAGCGCACGGCGCCGCTGCATCCACCCGAGGACACCCAGGGCGATCAGTGCCAGCGCCTTGGCCACGATCAGCCGGCCGTAGGTGCTGGTGAGCAGCTCGTCCGCGGGCAGCCGGACCGCGGCGTTGACGACCCCGCTCAGGGCCATCACCGCGAACGCCAGCCCGGCGACGAACGAGAACCGGCGGGCCGCGAGGTCGGTGTGCGTGCCGCGGCGCCACCCGTGGGCGAGCAGGGCGAACAACCCGCCCGCCCACACCGACGCCGCGACCAGGTGCAGCACGAGACTGTTGGTGGCCATGTCGTGCGACCCGCCCGACGACGAGTGCCCGGTCAGGGCCAGCGGCATCAGGGTCACCAGCGACAGCAGCAGCAGGTACGGCACCCACGACCAGCGCACCGCGGCGCGGATCAGCACCGCCAGGATCAGGGCGAGCGCCGACGTCCACGCCCACGCGAGCGCCGTGTCGACCTGCCCGATCGCGCCCCACAGGTTCTCCGGCTTCAGCGCCTCGGCCAGCGGCTGCCCGGAGGTGTCGGACAGGGTCAGCGGCACCAGCACCGCCGAGCACAACGCCCAGATCAGGGCGGCGGCGCCCGCGGTCCGCACGGCCCGGTAGCCGCCCACGTCCAGCACCCCGCTGCGCTGCGGCGGCACCAGGAACGCGGCGAAGAACAACGATCCGACCGCGGCGACGGCCGCGACCTCCGCGATCGCGCGCACCGCGGGCAGTCCGTAGGTGGTGAGCGGTCCCGGGTCCGGGATGCCCAGCAGCACCAGCGCCTGCGCGGCGGACAGACCGACCACGATCGGCGCGACGACCGCGGCGACGAGCCCGAGGAGGACGTACAGTGCCGACGTGTTGCGCCGCCCGGCCGGCGGCGAGGAGGTCGGCGCGGCCGACGCGAGCTCGGGTGATGCCATAGGTACCAGGGTAGGACCTCGGCGAGCGCCGCTACGACGCACCGTCGGAGACGTGCGCCACCCACCCGGCGACCGGGTCGAGATCGAACACCACGCGCAGGGCGTCGAGGGTGTCGGCCGCGTGCAGAGCGTCGCAGTGCGGCAGCGCTGCCGCCATGGGCCCCGTCTCGGGACGGTAGCCGGGCCGGCCGGCCCGCGGGTTCAGCCACACCAGCCGGTGGGCGCGGCGACGGATCCGCGCGACGGCCCGGCCGAGCGCCTGCGGATCGTCGCTGTCCCACCCGTCGGAGGCGACGAACACGACGGCGCCGCGCAGCAGGTTGCCGTGGTGGGAGGCGAGCAACGCCTCGAGGCTCCCGGCGATGTGGGTGCCGCCGTAGCGGTCGACGACCGTGTCGTTGGCCCGGGCGACGGCGTGCTCGGCGGAGCGGTGCGCCAGGGTCGCGGTGAGCCGGGTCAGGCTCGTGGAGAACGCGAACACCTCGGCGTCGCCGGCGCGCACCGCGGCCCGCATCAGGTGCAGGTAGGTGTCGGCGTAGCCGTGCATGGACCGGCTCACGTCGCACAGCACCACGATCCGGCGCGGCCGGCGGATCGGCCGCGCCCGGCACAGACGGATCAGCTCGAACCCGGTGTGCCGGGAGGCGGCGAGGGTGGCCCGCACGTCGAGGCGGCCGTGGTGGTGCGGCGTGCGGCGGCGGCCGAGGCGCCGCGGCCAGCGCACCCGGGCCTGCTCGAGCCACTGGCCCAGGAGGCGCAGGTCCTCGGGCCGGAGGTCGCCGAACGGTTGGTCGGCGCGGATCTCGACGGGGCTCGGCGCCCATGGCCCGGGCCGGGCCGTCTCGCCGGGGTCGCCGGAGCGGCGCGGGCCGCGGGTGTGCCACGGCACACCGGACTGCGGCGCCCCGGGGGGCGCGTGCGGCCCCGGCACGGTGGTCTCCCTCGCGCCCGTCGTCCCGTCGGGTCCGGTGCGCCGGGCGTGCGGGTCGACGGCGATCACCTGCTGGTCGAAGACCTCGGCGAAGACGGCGTCGAATGCCTCGAGCGCGTCCTGCCGGTCGACGAGGGCGATCCGCGCCGTCCAGTACAGGCGACTGCGGGTGCGCGGCGGGTGCAGGCGCAGTGCCCGCACCAGGGTCGCGGTGGCGGTCGCGGCGACGGGCACGCCGGCGCGGCGCAACCGGTCGGTGAGCGCCACGGTGAACGCGGCGAGGTCGACGCCGCGCAGCAGCAGCGCGCTGCTCACGCGCGGAACTCCTCGTATTCGGCGCGGATGGTGGTCCGGTCGTCGGGGGTCTTGGCGAGCGCGGTCAGTGTCGCCACCGCGCCCGGGTGGACCAGATCCGCCACTCCGAGCGCCACGAGTGCGGACACCCAGTCGATGGTCTCGGCGATGCCCGGCGCCTTGTCCAGGTCCAGCCGGCGCACGGAGGCGACGAAGTCGGCGGCCGATTCGACCAGCGCGAGGTTCGCGGCGGGGACGGTGCGGCGCAGGATCGCCACGGCGCGGTGCCGGTCCGGATAGTCGATCCAGTGGTACAGGCAGCGCCGGCGCAGCGCGTCGTGCAGGTCGCGACTGCGGTTGGAGGTGAGCACGACGATCGGGGGCCGAGCGGCGGCGAGGGTGCCGAGTTCGGGGATCGTGACCGAGTACTCGCCGAGGAACTCGAGCAGCAGCGCCTCGAATTCGTCGTCGGCCCGGTCGATCTCGTCGATGAGCAGCACCGGGACGGTGGGCCCGCGGTGGCGCACGCAGCGCAGCACCGGCCGTTCGAGCAGGAACTCCTCGGTGTAGAGGTCGGCCTCGCGCAGCGTCTCGCCGCGGGTTTCCGCGAGCCGGATCGCGAGCAGCTGCCGCTGGTAGTTCCAGTCGTAGAGGGCCTCGCTCGCGGCGAGACCCTCGTAGCACTGCAACCGGATCAGCTCGGTGCCCACGGCGGCGGCGAGGGCCTTGGCGGCGGTGGTCTTGCCGACGCCGGGTTCGCCCTCGAGCAGCAGCGGCCGGCCGAGTTCCACCGCGAGATACAGGGCGGTGGCGGTGCCCTCGTCGAGCAGGTAGTCCCGGTCGTCGAACCGGCGGACGACGTCGTCGACGTCGGCGAACACGCTCATCGGCCGGCTCCCGGAGCCGGTCCCGTCACGAACACGTGGCGTGTTCCTTCTGGTAGGCGCGGCGGCATCCCGGGCAGCAGAACCACACATCGGTGCCGGCGTCGGACAGATGCGGCGTGTCGGCGGTGACGGTGACGGTCATTCCGCAGACGGGGTCCACCGCGGTGCGCGGGGCCGCGATCGGCGCGGTGGGCGACCCGAGATTCTCGCGGCGGACCGCCTGCACCAGTTCGGCGACGATCGACAGCCCGATCTCCGCGGCGGTGCGCGCCCCGATGTCGAGACCCGCGGGGGTGTGCAAGCGCGCTCGTTCGTCGGGGCGCACCTCGGCCTGCGCGAGCACGTCGGCGCCGCGCCGCCGGCTGGCGACGAGCCCGACGTAGCCGATCCCGGCGTCGAGGGCGGCCCGGATGACGCCCGGCTCCTCGCCACCGAGGCTCGCGACGACGACGGCCGCGGCGTCGGCGGCGGGCGTGGCGCCCGGCTCGAGGCGGTCGACCACGAAGTCGAGCCGCTCGGCGAAGTCCGCGACGGCCTCGGCCACCGGCGTCGACCCCGACACGACGAGCATCGGGGCGGGTAGCTGCGGCTCGAGGAAGATCTCCGTCGCGCCGCCCGACAGGCACGGATTGACCGCGACGGTGGCCCCCGGGGTGTCGGGGAAGGTCTGCGCGGTGCCGGGCAGGACCCGCAGCAGGGTGCTCTCCCCCGTGGTCAGGGCCTGTCGCGCGGCGTCCCGCACCGAGGTCTCGGTGCACTGGCCACCGACGAAGCCTTCGATCGTGCCGTCGTCGAGTACCAGCGCGCAGTCGCCGGGCCGCGCGGACGTCGGCCGCTGGGCGCGCACCACGGTGGCACGGACGAACGCCCGGCGCCGGCGGGTCAGTTCCGCGGCACGCATCGTCAGGTCCATACGGCTCTCCCTGGTTCGGGCCGGTGGGTCAGATCGGCGGGGTGGGCCGGCCCTGCATCGCCTCCCACACCCGGGACGGGGTCAGCGGCATGTCGGCGTGCCGCACCCCGAAGGGGCGCAGGGCATCGACGACGGCGTTGACCACGGCGGGCGGCGAGCCGACGGTCGCGGACTCGCCGATGCCCTTGGCGCCGATCGGGTGGTGCGGCGACGGGGTGACGGTGAACCCGGTCTCGAAGTGCGGCACCTCCATGGCCGTGGGGATGAGGTAGTCCATGAGCGAGCCGCCGAGGCAGTTGCCGTCCTCGTCGAACTCGATCATCTCCATCAGCGCCATCCCGATGCCGTCGACGAGTCCGCCGTGGACCTGGCCCTCGATGATCATCGGGTTGATGCGGGTGCCGCAGTCGTCGACGGCGAGGAATCGGCGGACCGTCACCTCACCCGTGCCGGGGTCGACGTCGACGACGCAGAAGTACGCCCCGTACGGGTAGGTGAGGTTCTCGGGGTTGTAGCAGATCTGGGCCTCGAGTCCGCCCTCGACACCCTCGGGCAGATCGCCCGCGCCGTGCGCCCGCATCGCGATGTCCTGGATGGTCACCGACGCGGTCGGATCGCCCTTGACGTGGAAGGAGCCCTTGGTCCAGTCGAGGTCGGCGACGGACACCTCGAGCATGCCGGAGGCGATGATCCGGGCCTTGTCGCGGACCTTGCGCGCGACGAGGGCGGCGGCCGCGCCGGAGACCGGGGTGGACCGGCTGCCGTAGGTGCCGAGACCGAACGGGGTGTTGTCGGTGTCGCCGTGCACGACGTCGATGTCCTCGGGTGGGATGCCGAGTTCCTCGGCGACGATCTGCGCGAACGTCGTCTCGTGCCCCTGGCCCTGGGTCTGCACGGACAGCCGCACCACCGCCTTGCCGGTGGGGTGCACGCGCAGCTCGCAGCCGTCGGCCATGCCGAGACCGAGGATGTCCATGTCCTTGCGGGGGCCGGCACCGACGGCCTCGGTGAAGAACGCCACGCCGATGCCCATCAGTTCGCCCCGCGCGCGGCGCTCGGCCTGCTCGCGGCGCAACTCCTCGTACCCGACCATCTCCGCCGCCTTGCGCAGGGTGGTCGCGTAGTCGCCGGAGTCGTACTTCCATCCGGTCTTGCTGGTGTACGGAAACTGTTCGGGCCGCAGCAGGTTCTGCAGCCGCAGCTGCACCGGATCGAGCTCGAGATCGTAGGCCAGGCAGTCCACGAGCCGCTCGACGAGGTAGACGGCCTCGGTGATGCGGAACGAGCACGCGTAGGCCACGCCGCCGGGCGCCTTGTTGGTGTAGACGGCGGTCATGTGGCAGTAGGCGGCCTCGATGTCGTAGCTGCCGGTGAACACCCCGAAGAAGCCGGCCGGGTACTTCACCGGGGCGGCGGTGCCGTTGAACGCGCCGTGGTCCGCGAGGACCTGGGTGCGGATCGCGAGGATCTTCCCCTCGCGGGTCGCTGCGATCTCACCGACCATCACGTAGTCGCGGGCGAAGCCGGTGCTCACCAGGTTCTCGCTGCGGTCCTCCATCCACTTGACCGGCTTGCCCGTGACGAGGGACGCGACGATCGCGCAGACGTACCCGGGATAGATGGGCACCTTGTTGCCGAACCCGCCGCCGATGTCCGGGGCGATCACCCGGATCTTGTGTTCGGGCAGACCCGCGACGAGGGCGTAGAGGGTGCGGTGGGCGTGCGGCGCCTGGCTCGTCGACCACAGCGTGAGCTTGCCGGTGATCCGGTCGTAGTCGGCCACGGCACCGCAGGTTTCCATCGGCGCCGGGTGCACCCGGGGATAGACCATCTCCTGCCGGGTGATCACGTCGGCCTTCGCGAACGCGGCTTCGGTGGCGGCGGCGTCCCCGGTCTCCCAGTCGAAGCAGTGGTTGTCGGTCTTGCCCTCGAGGTCGGTGCGGATCACCGGGGCCTCAGGTGCGAGGGCACGACGGACGTCGACGACCGGATCGAGGATGTCGTACTCGACGTCGATGAGTTCGAGGGCGTCGCGGGCGGAGTACCGGTCCTCGGCGACGACGAAGGCGACCTCCTGGCCCTGGAAGCGGACCTTGTCGGTGGCGAGGACGGCCTGGACGTCGTTGGACAGGGTCGGCATCCAGGCCAGGCCCTTGTCCGCGAGGTCGGCGCCGGTGACGACGGCCCGCACCTTCGGGTGGGCCTGCGCGGCGCTGGTGTCGATGCCGAGGATCTTCGCGTGCGCGACCGGGGAGCGCAGGATCGCCAGGTGCAGCATGCCGGGTAGTTGCACGTCGTCGACGAAGCGGCCGTGGCCGCGGATGAATCGCGGGTCCTCCTTGCGCAGCATGCGGCCGTGGCCGCACGGCTTCTCGTCGTTGTCGACGGTGTCGAGCAGCTCGGGGGTCGGGTCGACGGCGGTCATGACGGCGCCTTCTCGGTGGCGGGGTGTTCGGCGGCCCAGCGGACGGACCGCACGATGGTGGTGTAGCCGGTACAGCGGCAGATCTGCCCGGAGATCGCCTCGCGGATGGTCTGCTCGTCGGGGTCCGGGTTGCGGTCGAGCAGGGCGCGGGCGGTGATCATCATGCCGGGGGTGCAGAAGCCGCACTGCAGCCCGTGGCAGCGCATGAAGCCCTCCTGGACGGGGTCGAGCACGCCGTCGCGCTCGAGTCCCTCGACGGTGCGCACGTCGTGGCCGCTCGCCATGGCAGCGAGCATGGTGCACGACTTGACGGGCTCGCCGTCGACCGCGACGACGCAGGTGCCGCAGTTGCTGGTGTCGCAGCCCCAGTGCGTGCCGGTCAGGCCGAGGTGATCGCGCAGGAAGTGGACGAGCAGCAGCCGCGGTTCCACCTCGGCACTGACCTCGTCTCCGTTGACGGTCATCGAAACACGCATCGGGTCAACCCCTTTCGGAGGTGGTGAGCCGCTCGACGGCGCGGCGCAGGGTCCGCACCGTGAGCTCCGCGGCGAGGTGGCGTTTGTAGTCGACGGTGCCGCGCTGATCCGCGACCGGGTCGCTCGCGGCGGCGGCGAGTTCGCCGGCCTCGCGGTAGAGGTCCTCGGACGGCGTCGCGCCGCGCAGCCGGTCGGAGATGCCGGCCAGGGCCTGCGCGTCCGCCCGGACCGCGGTGAGGCCGACGCGCGCGTCGTCGATGGCGCCGTCGCTCATCCACACCGCCGCGCCGGCGGCGGCGATCGCCCAGTCCCCCGTTCGTCGCTCGACCTTGGCGTAGGCGCTCGACCCGCGGCCCCGTCGCGGCAGCCGGACCTCGACGAGCAGTTCGTTGGCGGCGGCGGTCGTCTCGTAGGGGCCCAGGTGGAACTCCTCCATCGTCAGCGTCCGGCTGCCGCGCGGACCGCGCAGCACGACCGATGCGTCGAGGACCTGGCACACGGTGGACAGGTCCTCGGCGGGGTCGGCCTGGCACAGCGACCCGCCGATCGTGCCGCGGTTGCGCACCACGGGGTCGGCGATGACGCGTTCGGCGTCGCGGAAGATCGGGAAGATCTCGGCGAGCGCCTCGTTTTCGAGGAGTTCGCGGTGCCGCGCCAGCGCGCCGATCCGCACGACGTCGGGCTCGACGGCGATGTAGCCGAGCTCGCCGGCCAGGTCGTTGATGTCGATCAGACACTCGGGGCCGGCGAGCCGCAGTTTCATCATCGGCAGGAGACTGTGCCCACCAGCGACGACTCGGGCTTCCTCGCCGCGTTCGTCCAGTAGAGCGATGGCGTGTTCGATGCCGGTGGCGCGCTCGTATTCGAAAGCCGAAGGTACTTGCATGTGGCATACCTCACATTTCAGCTACCTACGGAGTGTATGCCCGCGCTCGCGGCGCGACGGGCGGATTCGCCGCCCGATCGGGACGCACGCGCCCACCGCGCCGGCAGCGGCGGGGCCTCGGTCGGGCACGCACCGGCAAACAGTTAAGATTCTGGCCGCGCCTCCGTAGCTCAGCTGGATAGAGCAAGAGCCTTCTAATCTCTAGGTCGCAGGTTCGAGTCCTGCCGGGGGCACCGTGACACTGCCGGCCTCCGGCCGCGGTGACACTGCCGGCCTCCGGCCGGGGTCCAGTATCCGCGGCGTTCCCAGTCAGCCGCGGCCCCGATAGTCGCCGCGGTTGACTGGCGCCCGCGCGTCTGTGCCGGTCGCGGGCTGTGCGGTCACGCCGCGCGGGTGAGGCGTTCGGCGAGTTCCCAGAACCGCCGGGCCTGAGCGACGTCGTGGGACTGCGGGCTGGAGTCGATCTCGTGGCACTCGCCGAAGAACCGGCCGCCGATTCCGTCGAGCGACGGGTCGACGGCCATGAACACCAGCGAGTCGGTGGCCGCGTCGACGGACGTGGCGAACGGCATGTGCGGCAACACGTGCGCCATGAACAGCCGCATGAGACCGCGGGTGCTCGCCGCAGCGGTGGTGGGCACGAAACCGGGGCACACGGCGTTCGCGGTGATCGGACGCCCCTCGAGGCGGCGCTGGAGCTCGTAGGTGAACCACAGCACCGCCAGCTTCGAATTCTTGTACGCCCGATCGGGGTGGTACCCGTGCTCGAGCTGGACGTCGGCGAAGTCGAAGTCGACCGGCGCACCGCGGGATCCGGGCAGATGCAGCCGCGAGCCGACGGTGACGACGCGCGCGGCCTCGCTGCGTTCGAGTGCCGGTAGGAGCAGGCGGGTGAGCAGAAACGGGGCCAGGACGTTGACGGCCACCGTCTCCTCGTACCCGTCGACGGTGAGCCGGCGCTGCTTGCTCGTCTGCAGAATTCCGGCGATGTGGAACAGCACGTCGATCGGTGCGCCCCGCGCGGCTTCCGCGACGGCGAAGGAGCGGACCTGTTCGAGGGAGGACAGGTCCACCCAGCGGGGCTCGGCTCGCGCACCGGGATGCTCCCGCCGTATCGCCGCGACGGCGTCCTCCGCGGCAGCCCGGGTACGCGCGGTGAGCAGGACGTTGTGCCCTCGGGCGGCGAGCTTCCCGGCCGTGACCCGGCCGAGTCCCCGCCCTCCCCCGGTGATCAGCACGGTCTTGCTCACGTACCCGCGTCCTCCGTTCCGCTGCTGGACGTCCCCGCGGACGCCCGGCCGGCCGCGTGCACCCGCTCGCCGAGCCGGGCGAGGATCGGGCGCTGCCCCTTCACGAGCTTGACGTCCGCGACGGCGAGCGGGAACCAGCGGGCGTCGTCCACCTCGGGAAAGCTCTGCACCTTTTCGGACCGCGGCGGCCACTCCAGATCGAAGGTGTTGCTGCCCAGGAAGGCCAGCTCCGCGGCGGTCTCGGCGGCGTAGACGGTGACGATCTTCCCGGAGGGCTGCTTGAACCGCCCGAGCATCTCGTAGTCCACCGAGGGCGCGGGCATTCCGCATTCCTCCTCGAATTCCCGTAGCGCCACGGCGAACGGATCCTCGTCCTCGCCGTACACACCCTTGGGAATCGACCAGGCCGCCTCGTCCTTGCCGGTCCAGTACGGGCCGCCCGGATGCACGATCCACACCTCGAGCACACCGGCATCGTCGATCCGGTACAGCAGAATCCCGGCGCTCGTGACAGCCATCGATCCACCTTTCCGGCACCGGCCTGTGCGCCCGCACCCACACGGTAGTTCCTCCGGGCAGACTGAGACCCGGCAACCGTGCCCCCGAACCGGAAGGACCCAGCCGTGACCGATACGACCGGCGATCATCCCGTCACCGCCCGCGCGAACGGACCCGGCGTCGTGCTCGACCTGCCGGAAGGCCTCGGTGTCGCTCTCGACATCGCGCAGGCCCGAGCGCTACTGGACCAGCTGCAGGCGGCGATCGAGGAGGCCGAGCAGCTGGAGGTCTGATTCCGGACAGCGGTGCCGGTTCGGGCGAACGCCTGCGCGGCGGGTGTCCGCCGGTGATCATCGAGGGGCGGGTTCCGGCGGAGGACGCGACAGGCTGCCGGGACCGTTCCCGAACCGAAGGAGTCCTCGTGTCGAAGAAGGTCGCCCGCCGGGCCGCCGCCCTCGCCGGTCTGGTCGCCGCCCCGGTCGTCCTCGGTGCCACCGTGGGACCCGGGACCGCCGCTGCGGCGCCGTGGCGCATCGGTCCGCTCTACCGCGCCGAATTCGCGGGGCCGGAAGGCAGCGCCGTCTGCTCCAAGGCCGAGGCGTTCGATCGGTCCATCGGTGCTGTCGTCCTCGTGTCGTGTTCGTGGGATCCCGCGGCGAATGCCTGGTTCTACGTCGTCTTCAACCCGAGGACCTGGTCGTAGCCGACCCGACCGGCGGCGGGCCGCATCGAAACGGGCCTGCCCACCGGCGAGCACATCGTAGAATCGGGAAAACTCCTGTGGGCCTGTTCCGCAACGGCGCCGAGGGACAGACTGCCATGCACTCATCATCCGAGCCGAGCCGATGACCACCCCCACGGTCGAACCGCGTCCCCGTGACCGCCGGCTGTCGGAAATCCCGGACGCCCTGGCATCCCGGCACCAGGCGACCGCCATGCTGCGCACCCGCCGCTACGCCGTGTTCCTGGACTTCGACGGCACCCTCGCCCACCTCGCGGACGATCCCAGTGCGGCCACCCTCGTGGACGGCGCGGCGGAGGAGCTCGCCCGGCTCGCCCGGTACTGCCCGGTCGGCGTGATCAGCGGCCGCGATGTGGCCGACCTGCAGGCGCGGGTCGGCGTGCCCGGCCTCTGGTACGCGGGTAGCCACGGTTTCGAGCTCATGGGTCCGGACGGCACGTACCACCGGCACGAGGCCGCCGATCGCGCGGTGCCCGACCTCGGGCAGCTCGCCGTCGCCCTCCGGGACAGCCTGGCCGCCGTGCCCGGCGTTCTGGTCGAGCCCAAGCGTTTCACCGTCGCCGTTCATCATCGCCACGTCGCCGGGGACCGGATGGATGAGGTCCTCGCGGCGGTGCGCGATGCGGCCGGCCGGGACGGCCCGCTGCGGGTCACGCACGGACGCGGGGTCACCGAACTGCGCCCCGACGTCGAGTGGGACAAGGGACGGGCGGTGGCCTGGGTACTCGAGCACGTCCGCGGCGCAGGCGACCCCATGCCGGTCTACATCGGCGACGACCTCACCGGCGACGAGGCGTTCGGGGCCCTGACGTCGACCGGGATCGGCGTCGTCGTGCGCCACCCCGGGGAGGGTGACCGGCGGTCGACGGCCCAGTTCGCGGTCGACGGCCCGGACCGGGTTCGCGAGATCCTGCAGCGGCTGGCGGATCTGCTCGGCAGCGACCCGGGGATCGCGCCGCCCCCGGACGACGCCTGGACGATGTTCTTCGACGGTTACGACCCGTCCACCGAGAAGCTGCGCGAGGCCCTCTGCACGGTCGGCAACGGCTACTTCGCCACCCGCGGCTGCGCTCCCGAATCCCGGGCCGACGGCGTGCACTACCCCGGCACCTACGTGGCCGGCATCTTCAACCGGCTCGACGACGAGGTCTCGGGGAGCATCGTCGACCACGAGAGTCTGGTGAACCTGCCGAACTGGCTGCCGGTGACCTTCCGCGTCGACGGCGGGCAGTGGTTCGACCTCGACTCGGCCGAACTGCTCGACTACCACCAGTACCTCGATCTGCGCCGCGCTGTCCTCACCCGGCGGCTGCGTTTCCGCGACGCCGCGGGCCGCACCACCTCGGTGCGGCAGCGGCGGTTCGTCGCCATGAACGTCCCGCACGCCTGCGCCCTCGAGACGACGATCGCGGCCGAGGACTGGTCGGGCCGGCTCGAGATCCGTTCCCTGCTGGACGGCACGGTCCGGAACTCCCTCGTCGAGCGCTACCGCGCCCTCGCCGACGAGCACCTCGGGCCGCTGCAGTCCACCGCCCTGTCGGCCGACTCGGTGCTGCTGGCGGTGCAGACCAACCAGTCGCGGATCCCGGTGGCGATGGCGGCCCGGCACACGGTGTGGTGCGGCGGGGAACCGGTTGCGGCCGAGTGCCGGTTGGTCGACGGCGGCGACCGGATCGGACACGAGATCGTCGTCGACGTCGACCCCGACCGGGCCGTGACGCTCGAGAAGATCGTGACGGTGTTCACCGGACGTGACCCGGCGGTGTCCGAACCGGCCGACGAAGCCGCGCGGTGGCTCCCCCGGCTGGGCCGGTTCGACGAACTGCTCGACGGCCACGTGCTCGCCTGGGGATACCTGTGGGATCACCTGGGCATCGACTACGAGGGTCCGGGTCACGGCCACGCCCTGCGCGTCGTCCGGTTCCATCTTCTGCATCTGCTGCAGACCGTCTCCGCGAACACCACCGACCTCGACGTGGGCGTGCCGGCCCGTGGGCTGCACGGTGAGGCGTACCGCGGGCACGTCTTCTGGGACGAGCTGTTCGTGTTCCCGGTGCTCAACCTGCGGCTGCCCGCGCTGACCCGGTCGCTGCTGCGCTACCGCTACCGTCGCCTGCGGGAGGCGCGCCGGATGGCACGCGAAGCCGGGCACCGGGGCGCGATGTTCCCGTGGCAGTCGGGCAGCGACGGCCGCGAGGAGAGCCCGCAGCTCCACCTCAACCCCAGATCCGGGCGGTGGAACCCGGATCCGAGCCGGCGCCAGCACCACATCGGCATCGCGATCGCCTACAACGTGTGGCAGTACTACCAGGTCACCGGCGACCTGGAGTTCCTGATCGAGTACGGCGCCGAGATGCTCGTCGAGATCGCCCGCTTCTACGCCGACCTCGCGTCCTACGACGAGACTCGCGACCGGTACAGCATCCGGGGAGTCATCGGCCCCGACGAGTTCCACTCCGGCTACCCCGGCGCCCCGTACGACGGGATCGACAACAACGCGTACACCAACGTCATGTCGGTCTGGGTGATCCTGCGGGCGCTGGAGACACTCGACCTGCTCCCGCTGCAGATCCGCTCGTATCTGACCCAGGCGCTGGGGCTGCACGCGCAGGAGACGACACGCTGGGAGGACATCACACGCAAGATGTTCGTCCCGTTCCACGACCGTGTCCTCAGCCAGTTCGAGGGGTACGACGAGCTCGCCGAGCTGGACTGGGACGGCTACCGGCGCCGCTACGGCGACATCCAGCGACTCGACCGGATCCTCGAGGCCGAAGGCGACGACGTCAACTGTTACCGGGCGTCGAAGCAGGCCGACGTGCTGATGCTGTTCTATCTGCTGTCCGCCGACGAACTGCAGGAACTGCTCGAACGGCTCGGCTACCGGTTCCCGACCGAGGAGATCCCGCGGACCATCGACTACTACATGGCGCGAACCTCGCACGGCTCCACCCTGAGCGGGGTGGTCCATTCCTGGGTGCTGGCCCGAGCCCACCGGGACGAGGCCGTGGACTACTTCTACCAGGCGCTGAAGGCCGACATCGCCGACATCCAGGGCGGCACCACCATGGAGGGCATTCATCTCGCGGCCATGGCCGGCAGCGTCGACTTCTTGCAGCGGTGCGTCCCCGGCCTCGAAACCCGCGGCGGCCGGCTCGTGTTCTCCCCGCAGTGGCCCGAGCCGCTGGGCGCCCTGGAGTTCCCCATCTTCTACCGGGGTTACCGTCTTCGCCTGCGCATCAAAGGCAGAGAGGTCCAGGTGAGCGCGGGCCCCGGGAACCAGGCGCCGATCGAGATCGAATGCCGCGGCCGCGTCGCGCATCTGCAGCCGGGAGGCACGGTTCGCCTGAGCTAGTGCGACGACGGACCGCCCTGCGGCGCGCGACCGCGAACGTCGATCGCCACGGTTCCCGCGTGCAGGTCGAGGATCATCCGTTCGGTTTCCCCCGCGGCCGTGTCCGACCGCGACATCTGCCTGGAGCGGCCCTCGTCGATCACGTGCCGGTGCGAGGGCGAGAACAGCGCCTGCATCTCACCGAAAAGACCCGCGGCACCGGCTCCGTTCGCCGGTGGCCGATTCTTGCGCCAGTAGACCCAGCCTCGACGCTCCGCCCACAGCCCGAGCCGATCGAGCAGCAGCACGGCGACGACGAGCGCGACGGCACCTGCCAGCAGATACATGACTCTCCTCGGGGCGGCGGCCGACATGTCCGAGGATAGAGCGCCGAGTCCCGTCCACGCCCCGTCGGCGCCGCCCTCTCGGGACCAACGGCCCTGGAACGAGCACGGTTCCGCGGTTCACGATGAGAACGAGCCCGCTCCCGCGGGCCGGGATCGGGAGGATGGGCCGTGGATTCTGCTGCCTCGTATGTCCGGAAGCAGGCCGTCGTCACCGGCCTGGTGAACGTCGTCGTCAATCCACTGCTGGCGTGGGCGGGCAAGCGCGGCACGTCCTTCGTGCCGCTGTGGTCCGCGGACGGGATCGTCGTCGACATCGCGCTGACCGCGATCATCCTCTCCGTGCTCGTCGCCGGGTTCTCCGCCGCCGGGGTGCGTCGGGCGCTGCGCGGAGGGCTCGACGCAACCACCGCAGACGCCCCGCAGGCCGGTCGGTGGCTGTCGCGGTTGCCGTCCGGGACCTGGTCTCTGGGTCTGTCGCTCGGGGCGGCCGCCGCGGCCGTCTCCGTGCTCGCGATCTGGGTGCTGCACCTGCTCGGTGTGTCCGGGCTGTCGACGGGATGGTTCCTGGTGCTGAAGGCCGTCTACGGCGGTGTCCTCGGCTACCTCGTCGCGCGCTGGGTGATGGTCCGGCAGCTGTCGGCGAATCGGACGGCGCAGCTCCCGAGGAGCAACAATGCCGGACGGTGACTCCACTGCGACCGACCGGCAGCTGCCGGTTTTCGAGCAACGGGTCGTACGCGCGCGGGTGGTCGACGCCCCCGCCGGGGACACGTTCGCCGCGATCCGCCGCATCGACTTCATGCGATCCCCGGTGATCGCCGCCCCCAATCTGGCCCGGATGGCCTTCGACGCCGTGCGCGCGCCGCGGCACCGGACGGTGCGGGCGCGCCGCGCGGTCCGTCTCGGGGACCTGATCGGTCCGCAGGGCGGCTTCGAGGTGGTCGCCGAGGAACCGGGGCGCGAACTCGTGCTCGGCTTCGTCGGCCGGTGGTGGGAGCCGGGGTACGGCCGTGTCGACTGGGATCCCGGCACGCCCCTGTCGAGCATCTCGGTTCCCGAATGCGGGGTCGGCACATGGAGTTTCACCGTCCTACCGTATGACGCGCGGACCTGCGTCCTGCTCACCGAGATCCGGGTGCACGGCACCGACGAACGCGCCCGCAGACTCTTCCGCCGATACTGGACGGCGGTCGGACCGTTCGTGCGGGCCATGGCACGGCCGATTCTGTCGATGATCGCGGCCGAGGCCCGGCGCCGACCGGAAGTCCCCTCGTAGACATCGCACCGGCGGAACAGGGTGTGAGCCGCCGCAACCGGCCGCCCGCGCCGGTCAGGCCGAGTCGTCCGGCCGTTCGGCCTCGGGGGCGAGGGTGAAGTAGTTCTCCTCTTCCTGCACGAAGTGCAGCCGCAGCAGCGCGTGCAGCCCGTACAGGCAGGCGAGCAGGTCGTCGCACTGGTCCGGGCTCAGCGCGCCGGCGGCGTCGGCCTGCGCCAGATGTGTACGCATGCGGCGGCTGAGGCGGTCGATCTCGGCGTGCATCCGGCTCATCGTCGCGGTCGCCTCCCCACTGCCGAGCGGGACCGCGAGCGCCGGGTACAGCTCGGTGTCCTCGGCCCGTTCGTGCGGCAGCAGCGTGTCGAACAGGAACGTGTCGGTGCGGCGCAGCGCGGTGTGAGCGGCGGGCAGATCACCGGAGGCGAGCAGCTGGGCGGTGTCGCGCAGGAGCGACAGGTCGTCGCGCAGGACGTCGTGTTCGGCCGAGAACCGGTGCAGCATCGCCTCGGTGTCGTCGGGCAGCGCCAGCTCCCGGTCCCGGTCGCCGCGTAGGGCGCGCAGCGCGTTGAGGATGACCGCGACGTCGATGCCCTCCTGCAGCAGCGCACCCACCGCGGGGGGCAGGTATCCGAACGCGGCGAATCCCATGGCGACCAGCGACAGGCTCATCCCGACGACCGCGCTCTGCACGGCGATGCGCCGGGAGCGGCGGGCGATCTCCATGGCGTCGGCGAGCCGGTCGAGCCGGTCGGTGGTGAGCACGATGTCCGCCGCCTCCGAGCTCGCCGTGGATCCGCGGGCACCCATCGCGACTCCGACGGTCGCCGCGGCGAGGGCCGGTGCGTCGTTGACGCCGTCGCCGACCATCACCGTGACCGCCGCCTCCCGCTCGGCACGGACGCCGTTCACCTTGTCGGCCGGGGTCTGCTCGGCGTACACGCCGTCGAGGCCGAGGACGGAGCCGATCTCCTCGGCCGGTTCGCGACGGTCGCCGGTGAGCATGACCAGCCGGTCCAGGCCGGCCGCGCGCAGCCGCCGCAGGGTGCGCGCGGCGTCGCGGCGCAGGGGGTCCACGAGCAGCAGGGCGCCGGCCAGATCGCCGTCGACGGTGACCCAGGCGACGACGGCGCCGTCGAGGGCGGCGCGGCTGAGCACCGCCCGCGCCCAGCCCGGCGCGTCGTCGGGCAGGACCAGGCTGCCGACGGTGACGCGGTGGCCGTCGACGGTCGCGGCCACGCCGGTACCGGCCTGCTCGGCGACGTCGGTGGGCAGCGACAGGGGCAGCCCGCGCATCTTCGCCTCCTGCACGATCGCCTCGGCGAGCACGTGCGGGGACAGCTGATCGGCGGACGCCGCCAGGCGCAGCACCTCGGTGCCGTCGCCGCCGGGTGCGGTGACGATGTCGGTGCCGGCGGGCCGGCCACTGGTGAGCGTTCCCGTCTTGTCCATCACCAGGGTGGTCGCGTGCCCGAGGTTCTCGAGTGCGCCGCCACTGCGGATCACCACCCCCAGACGCGAAGCGCGGGAGAGACCGGAGACGATCGCGACGGGCGCGGCGAGCAGAAGTGGGCACGGGGTCGCCACCACCAGCACGGCGACGGCGCGGGTGGCCGAGCCGCTGATCAGCCACGCGAGCCCCGCCACCGTCAGCGACAGCGGCAGGAACCACGCGGCGACCCGGTCGGCGATCCGCACCACCGGGGCGCTCTCGGCGGCGGCCTCGCGGGCCAGGCGCACGATGCCGGCGTAGGTGCTGTCCTCGGCGGTGGCGCGGGCGTGGAGCTCGAAGGCGCCGCCGGCAGCGACGACGCCGCTGCGTACGGCCTCCCCGGTGCGGCGCTGCACGTGCATCGGTTCGCCGG
This sequence comes from Rhodococcus sp. DMF-1, assembly GCF_021441945.1. Classification (NCBI taxonomy): domain Bacteria; kingdom Bacillati; phylum Actinomycetota; class Actinomycetes; order Mycobacteriales; family Nocardiaceae; genus Rhodococcus; species Rhodococcus sp. DMF-1. The sequence continues at coordinate 1,017,251 of NZ_CP090442.1, read as the reverse complement.
TGAGGACCGACTCGTCGAGCACCGCGAGCTCGGAGGCGACCCAGCCGTCGACCGGCACCACCTCCCCTGGCCCCACGACCAGGGTGTCTCCGGGCACCACGTCGCCGAGCGGCACGACCTCCACCTCGTCGCCGACGCGGCGACGGGCGGTGTGCGGGGCGTGCTCGAGCAGGGCACGCAGGTCCTTGGTGGCACGACGTTCCGCGGCCGCGTCGAGGGCCTGCCCGGAGGCGAGCATCACGCCGATGAGCGCCCCGGCGACGTATTCGCCGACGAGCAGGGTGCCGACCAGGGACAGCACCGCGATCAGGTCCACCCCGACGCGTCCGCGCCGCAGCGCATCGATCACCCACCAGGTGGCGGGGACGATCGCGACGACGGTGCCGGCGATCCAGCACGCGTCGGCGACGGCGTGCGCGTCGAGAAGCCACGCGATGCCCCCGACCGTCAGGGCGGTGAGGGTGACGGCGAGCAGCGTGGGTTCGAAGGCACGGCGAAGCTTCTCCCGCCGCGCGGATTCCGGTTGCGTCGCCACTGCCGCAGTCTCCCGTTCCGCACCTGGGCCGTTGTGTCGACCTTCACCGTGCCACCCTCAGCCGTCGGCCGGTAGGGACGGAAGTCGGTCCCGGGTCGCCGTCCCGTCAGATCCCGCGTCCCGGGTTGAGGATCCCGGTCGGGTCGAACGCCGCCTTGACGCGGTGCATGAGGGCGCGCTCGACGGGGCCGACCTGTGTTTCGAGGTACGGCTGCTTGAGCACTCCGATGCCGTGCTCACCGCTGATCGACCCGCCGAGCGCCAGGCATTCGGCGACCATCTCGTCGAACGCCTGCCGGGCGCGTCGCGCGACGGCCTCGTCGGCGGCGTCGAACACGATGGTGGGGTGCAGGTTTCCGTCCGCCGCGTGCCCGAACGTGCCGATGAGCAGGTCGTGCCGCGCGGCGATCGCCTCGATGGCGGCGAGCATCTCGGGCAGGCGGGGCACGGGGACGGCCAGGTCGTCGAGCAGGGTGCTGCCACACCGCTCGAGCGCGGTGAGCGCCACCCGCCGCGCGGCCATGAATTCCTCCCCCTCGACCGGGTCGGCGGTGTCGTACACCTCCGTCGCGCCCGCCGCGGTGCAGGCCAGCGCGCACACCCGGGCCTCGGCGGCGGCGTCGCGCCCGTCGCACTGGACGAGCAGCAGTGCGCCGGCCGTGCGGTCGAGGCCCATGTGCGTCATGTCGTCGACGGCGGCGATGGTGGTCCGGTCCATCAGTTCGACGAGGCACGGTTCGGCCTGCTCACGGATGGCCAGGACCGCAGCGACTGCGTGCGCGGTGCCCGGGAAGCTCGCGACCACCGTGGCGGCCGCGGTTGCGGCGGCGCGCAGCCGCACCGTGGCCTCGACGATGACGGCGAGGGTGCCCTCGGAGCCGACGAGCAGTTGCGTGAGGTTCAGTCCCGCCACGTTCTTCCGGGTGGTGGCGCCGGTGTGGATGATCTGCCCGTCGGCGAGCACCGCCTTGATGCGGGCGACATGGTCGGCCGTGACGCCGTACTTCGCGCAGCAGGTGCCGCCGGCGTTGGTGGCGAGGTTGCCGCCGATGGTGGAGACGGCGCGGCTGCCGGGATCCGGCACGTACCACAACCCCCGCTCGGCGGCCGCGGCGGCGAGATCACCGTTGATCACGCCGGGTTGCACTGTGGCGGTGCGTGATTCGGTGTCGATGTCGAGGATGGCGTTCATCTTCTCGACACTGAGCACGATGCCGCCGTCGAGGGCGTTGGCCGCGCCCGCGAGGCCGGTGCCGGCGCCGCGGGTGACGACGGGGATGCCGTGCCGGTGCGCGACGGTCAGGGTGGCGACGACGTCGTCGGCGTCCCGGGCCCGGACCAGCGCGAGCGGCGTCCCGGCGGGCGTGAGCAGCGACTGGTCGCGCCGGTAGGCGAGCATCCGGTCCGGATCGGTGACGACGGCGTCGCCGACGGCGGCGACGAGTGCGGCAACGGCCTGCCCGGTGCCGGGGACAGAAGTTACGGCGCCGGCGTTCACGGGACCGTCCGATCGAGAACGGGGGTGGGCTGCCGGTAGGCGACGGGGAACCCGAGCGACCCGAGGCTCCAGTCGATCAGGCGGCACGGGACGACGGCCCCGGCCTGGCCGGTCACGGCCGACCAGGCGAGGGAACCGCCGGTCGGGTCGAGTGTCTGCTGGTCCATGAACGCCCTCTCGTCGTGAGGCCTGCCGCCGATCGGGAAGAATTGTCAGACAAGTACACAAGCGTGTCAAGGATGCATGTGCGGCGTCGTGCAAGAATGCAGGGATTCGTGCAGGTCCGTGCGGGTGCGCGGAGAGCCGGAAGGAGCGGAGCGTTGGCCGGACGCGTCGAAGCCCTGTCGATCGTCGACGCCCTCGCCCTCGAACTCCGCCGACGGGTCTTCGCCGGCGAGCTGACACACGAGGATGCGCTCACCGAGGCCGAGGTCTCGCGCGCCTACGAGGTCGCCAGGCCGACCGCCAAGGCGGCCATCGAGAAGCTCGTGGGCGAGGGTCTGCTGCAGCGCAGTGTCCACAAGACCGCCCGCGTGCCCCACCTGGGTCCCGACGACGTGCGCGACATCTACCGCACCCGAGCCCACCTGGAATCCGTGGTGTTGCGGGCGCTGGCCGAGACCCGCACGGTGCCGGCGGCGGCGTCGGCTGCCAATGCCGAGATCGCCGCCATGACCGAGGGGGACCCGCTCACCGTCGTCGATCCCGACATGCGCTTCCACGCCGCTCTGGTGGACGCGCTGGGCAGCCCGCGCACCAGCCGCATGTTCGGTTCGCTCGTGTCCGAGGTCCGGTTGTGCATGGTGCAGGTGCAGGGCAAACAACTGCTCACCACCGCGAGCATCGCCGCCGAACACCAGCAGATTCTCGACGCCGTCCTGAGCGGCGACGGCGAGGCGGCGGTCGAGGCGATCACCCGCCACCTCGGACGCGCACGGGAACGCCTCGTCGCCGCACTCGGCGGCAGCCCGGGTCCGGAAGCCACCCTCCCGGAGCCTGCGTAACCACCTCCCCCGCCGTGCCGGGCCGACGCCGCACGCATGTGGGTGCTCGCCACCCCTCTACGGGACCTCTCGTGGCTGCGCCTAGAATCAACGTGTTAACGCCATGTAACAGTCTCCTCACAGTCAGGTAGGTGAGCGTGTCGACCGCGGACCGCATTGCAGAGATCTACGAACAGGTGAAGGCGCGCAACGCCGGTGAACCCGAGTTCCATCAGGCAGCCGCCGAGGTGTTCGAGTCCCTGCACGTCGTTCTCGAGCGCCACCCCCGGTACTTCGAATCCGGACTCATCGAGCGGCTCACCGAACCCGAGCGGCAGATCATCTTCCGGGTGCCGTGGACCGACGACCAGGGCAACGTGCACGTCAACCGCGGCTTCCGGGTGCAGTACAACAGCGTGCTCGGTCCGTACAAGGGCGGCCTGCGCTTCCACCCGAGCGTCAACCTCGGCATCGTGAAGTTCCTCGGGTTCGAGCAGATCTTCAAGAACGCCCTCACCGGCCTGCCCATCGGCGGCGGCAAGGGCGGCTCGGACTTCGACCCCAAGGGACGGTCGGAGCAGGAGGTCATGCGCTTCTGCCAGTCCTTCATGACCGAGCTGCACCGCCACGTCGGCGAGTACACCGACGTCCCGGCCGGCGACATCGGCGTCGGCGGACGCGAGATCGGCTACCTGTTCGGCCAGTACAAGCGCCTGACCAACTCCTACGAGTCGGGCGTCCTCACCGGCAAGGGTCTGACCTGGGGCGGTTCGCAGGTGCGCAAGGAGGCGACCGGCTACGGCGTCGCCTACTTCGTGGCGGAGATGGCCAAGTCCGTGAACTCCTCGCTCGAGGGTCGCAAGGTCGTCGTCTCCGGGTCGGGCAACGTGGCGATCTACGCGATCCAGAAGGTGCACCAGCTCGGCGGCATCGCCATCGCCTGCTCCGACTCCTCCGGCTACATCGTCGACCAGAACGGCATCGACCTCGAGCTGCTCAAGGAGATCAAGGAAGTCCGTCGCGGCCGCATCAGCGAGTACGTCGACGAGCGTCCCGACGCGCAGTACTTCCCCGGTGGTTCGATCTGGGACGTGCCGTGCGACGTCGCGATCCCCTGCGCCACCCAGAACGAGCTGGACGAGACCGCCGCGAAGACCCTGGTGAACAACGGCGTGCGCGTCGTCGCCGAGGGCGCGAACATGCCCACCACCCCCGGCGGCATCGCGGTGTTCCGCGAGGCGGGCGTCGCGTTCGCCCCGGGCAAGGCCGCCAACGCCGGCGGCGTGGCGACCTCCGCCCTCGAGATGCAGCAGAACGCCTCCCGCGACTCGTGGCACTTCGACTACACCGACGAGCGCCTCGCCGGCATCATGCGCGACATCCACCAGAACTGCGTGGACACCGCCGCCGAGTACGGCAAGCCCGGTGACTACGTCCACGGCGCCAACATCGCCGGCTTCGTGAAGGTGGCCGACGCGATGTTCGCGCTCGGCGTCATCTGACCCGAACCCACGCCGACGGCGAGGGGCGGGCACCCGGATTCCGGTGCCCGCCCCTCGCCGTCTCTGCGTTCTCGGATCGGTCCGTGTGCTACACCTGCCCGCCGGAAGGCTCGGACGACGGACCCGCTCCGCGCTCGTCGTCGGCGCCGGCCTTGCGGGCGGCTTCGCGCATCTCGATGCCGTCGCTGATCCAGTCCCCGATTTCGCGGGTGACCTCCCGGACCGCGCCGGTGATGATGCCGGCGATATTGCCGACGTGCGTCGCCGCGGATTCGGTCAGTTCCTGAAACGTGTCCTTGTTGCGTTCGAACCTACCCACCATGGCGGTACCCCCTTCAGGCGCTGTCGTGGGCGAGGGTACCCGCGACCGGCACGCTGCGCTCGATGAGCACCGACGTCGTGGGCTCCTCCGTGACCCAACTCGGCGGCAGGGCCAGCTTCACGATCTTGCGCCACACCGAACCGACCTGGGCGAGCAGTCCGCCGGTGTTGTAGGGCAGGCCGTGCCGTTCGCACAGCTCCCGCACCTGGGGTGCCAGCTCCGGGTACCGGTGCGCAGGCAGGTCCGGGAACAGGTGGTGCTCGATCTGGTGCGAGAGGTTGCCGGACATGATGTGGAACAACGGCGTGCCGGTGATGTTCGCGCTGCCGAGCAACTGGCGCACATACCATTCGCCGCGGGTCTCGTGCGCGGTCTCCTCCTCGGTGAAGGACTGCACCCCCGACGGGAAGTGCCCGCAGAAGATGATGGAGAAGGCCCACACGTTGCGGACGAGGTTCGCGGCGACGTTGCCGAGCAGCGCCGGCACGAACATCGGCCCGGACAGCAGCGGGAAGGCGACATAGTCCTTGACCACCTGGCCACGCGCCTTGCGCCACCAGCCCCTGGCGAGCGGGATCACGTCGCGCCAGCTCCGTTTGCCGGCGACCACGTTCTCGACCTCGGCGTCGTGCAGCATCACGCCCCACTCGAACAACAGCATCAGTGCCGTCGCGTAGACGGGATTGCCGAGGTAGTACGGGTGCCAGCGCTGCGCCGGGTCCATCCGAAGGATGCCGTAGCCGACGTCGCGGTCCATGCCGAGGATGTTGGTGTAGGTGTGGTGCAGGAAGTTGTGCGAGTGCCGCCACTGGTCGGCGGGACATACGGTGTCCCACTCGAAGTTGCGGGAGTTCAGTTCCGGTTCCCGCATCCAGTCGTACTGGCCGTGCATCACATTGTGGCCGATCTCCATGTTGTCGAGGATCTTCGACACACTCAGCGCCGCCACGCCCGCCACCCAGGCCGGCGGCAGGAAGCCCACGAACAACAGTGCGCGACCGGCGATCTCGAAGCGTCGCTGCGTCCCGACGATGCGATATATGTACTCACGGTCGGCCGCGCCGAGCGAGGCGACGGTGCGTTCGCGCAGCGCGTCGAGTTCGCGGCCGATCTCCTCGACCTGCTCGCGGCGCAGCACGACCGGTGCCGGGTCGGGTTCGCGACGGCCGGCCAGGAATGCGGGAAGGGGAAGGGACAAACCGAACATGCTGTCCTCCAGGTGTTTCGATGGGGTCAGAGGTCGAAGGCCGCGTCGCCGAGGGGGACGTTGACGCAGATCTGCACCTCGGCGCCGGGCTCGTCGTCCGTCTCGCCGGTGCGCACGTCGCGGGTGCAGCCGGACAGCCGGGTCACCGTACAGGAGTGGCAGATTCCCATGCGGCAGCCGTGCTCCGGGGTGAGTCCGGCCGCCTCGGCCTGCTCGAGGGCGGTGACGCCGCTGTTGTCGGCGCGGATCCCGGAGGCAGCGAAGGTCACGGTGCCGCTCGCGTCGTCGTCGCGGACCACCGCGGGCGGCGTGAACTGCTCGGTGTGCAGCAGATGCGTGGCGTCGGCGTCACCGTAGACCGCCCGCACGCCGTCGACGAGGGCTGCCGGGCCGCAGACGTAGGCGGGCGCGCCGGCGAACCAGGGTGCGACCTGCTCGAGATGGTCCCGCTCGAAGTGGCCTCGCACGGCACCGTCCGCCGCCCGGGTGTAGCCGAAGGTCACGTCGATACCGGGGTGGGCGTCGGCCAGGGATTCGATGGCCTCCCGGTGCGGCACGTGCGCGGCGGTCGGCGCGTAGTGCAGGAAGGCGACGGTCCCGGAATGGCCCTCGTCGGCGAGGGTGCGCAGCATCGACAGCACCGGAGTGATGCCGCTGCCGCCGCTGACGAGCACGAGCCGGTCCGGCCGCTGCGCGGGCAGGCAGAACTCGCCGGCGGCGGCCGCGAGGTCGACGACGTCGCCCGCGGCGGCGTGCTCGTGCAAGTGCCGTGAGACGACACCGTCCGGCCGCACCCCGACGGTGAGCTGAATGCGTCCGTCGGGGCGATGCTGGGAACCGACCGGCGAGTAGGTGCGGCTGTGCCGCACGCCGTCCACCACCACGCCGAGTTGCACGTGCTGGCCGGCCCGGAACCCGAGGGGCCGGGCCGGATGCAGCTCGAGCGTCACCGACCCGGGGACGGTTCGGTCAACATGCGTGATTCGGGCCCGGGTGCGCTGCAGGGCCAGGAGAGGATCGGCCAGTTCGAGGTACCGGTCCGGGTGATGCGGGGCGGAGAGCACGTTCAGCGCCTTGATCAGGGCTTTTCGTCCGATATCCGGCCCCGCGGCGCGTCGGGCGCGATGAAGCAGTGTCATGGCGTCGCTCCTCTCGAGCGAGTCTCCAATTTCAGTGTACAAACGTGCACTGAACTCAGTGTGCCAGGCCCGCCCGGCCCGCTGTCAACGTCGATGTGGCCGCCGTCACCCCCGTCCCCGGCCACCGGTTCACCGCACTGCCTAGACTCGAACCCGTGTCCGCAGCCCCCGTTCCCGAACCCGCGACGCGGGCTGCGCGCAAGGAGCGCACCCGCCAGGCCCTGCTCGACGCCGCGCTCGAGCTCTCGGCCGATCGCAGCTTCGCCACGGTGAGCCTGCGCGAGGTGGCCCGTCGGGCCGGAATCGTGCCCACGGCGTTCTACCGCCACTTCGACTCGATGGAAGAACTCGGCGTCGCGCTCGCCGCCGACACCATGCGCATGCTCCGCCGGCTGCTGCGCGAGGCCCGGCGTGCGCGCGGCCCGTCCTCGGCGCGAGCATCGCTCGAGACCCTGGTGCGGCAGGTCCGCGCCCACGAACAGGCGTTCCGGTTCCTCGCCCGCGAGCGCCACGGCGGGCAACCGGCCGTCGCGCGCACCGTCACCGTCGAATTGCGGCTGATCACCAGCGAACTCTCCGTCGACCTCTCCCGCATGCCCGGCATGGCGGACTGGGAGGTCGACGACCTGGAGATGGCGGCCGACCTGCTGGTGACCGCCATGCTCGAGGTGGTGCTCGAACTGCTCGACGTGGACCGGCCCGGCGGACCGGCGGAAGCCGAGGTCCTGGCGCGCGCCGAGAAACAGATGCGTCTCATCGTTCTCGGCATGGGGGCCTGGAGACCTACCCACCGCTGACGGCAACCCGTACGGTGGGCGCCATGTTCGAGACCACGCGCGTCACCCTCGGAGACCTCACCTTCGACGTCCACACCGCCGGGCCCGTCGACGGCACGCCGGTCGTGCTGCTGCACGGCTTCCCGGAGACCGCCCGCAGCTGGGAGTCCGTCGCCCCGCAGCTCGCGGAGGCGGGACTCCGGGTACTCGCGCCCGACCAGCGGGGCTACTCCCCCGGTGCCCGCCCGGACGTAGTGGCGGCCTACACCGTCGACCTGCTCGTCGGCGACGTCGTCGGGCTGCTCGACGCGACCGGGCTCGACCGGGCCCACCTGGTGGGGCACGACTGGGGGGCGGCCGTGGCCTGGCAGGTCGCGGCACACCACCCCGACCGCATCACGACCCTGACCGCGGTGTCGGTGCCGCACCCCGCGGCCTACGGTTGGGCCCTGCGCGAGGACGCCGATCAGCAGGCCCGCGCGGCCTACATCAAGCTGCTCCGGCAGGAGGGAAAGGCCGAGCACGTCCTGCTCGAGGACGAAGCTCGTCGGCTGCGCGCGATGTACGGCGACCGGGTGAGCTCCGAGTCGATCGACGAGTACGTGCGCGTGCTGTCCGAGCCCGGCGCCCTGACCGCCACGCTCAACTGGTACCGCGCCATGACACGCGAGTTCGCCGAACTCGCGCCGGTGCGGGTGCCCACCACCTACGTGTGGAGCACAGCGGATTCGGCCCTCGGCCGGGCGGGCGCCGAGCGCTGCGGCGAGTTCGTCGAAGCGCCATACGAATTCGTCGTCCTCGACGACGTCAGCCACTGGGTTCCCGAGGAGGCGCCGGACGCGCTGGCGAAGGCGATCCTCGCCCGGATCGACGACCGGCCGTGAGCGGATGTCCGCACGAGACGCCGTGACCACGGCACGGCACCGCCGGCTCGGCGCGGTCGCGGCCGCCGCCTTCTCCGTGCTGGCCGCGGCCTGCACCGATCCCGGGCCGTCGACCGGGTCCGGGGCGTCGACCGGGTCCGATCCGGGTCCGGCCTACAGTTCCTATGTGGCCCTGGGGGACTCGTTCACGGCAGGCCCGATGATCCCGCCCCGGGTCGACCCGGCATGCGCCCGCTCGGGCAGCAACTATCCCCATGCCGTGGCCCGGACACTCGGCATCGAGGACTTCCGCGACGTGTCGTGCAGTTCCGCGACGACAGCGAACCTGTCAGGGCCCCAAGTAGTCTCGTCGGGCTCCACTGTGGCCGCCCAGTACGAGGCGCTCACCCCCGACACCGAGCTGGTCACCGTCGGGATCGGTGGCAACGACATCGGCCTGGTCGCCCTGGCCGGGTCGTGTCTCGCGCTCGATCGCTCGTCCGGAAGGGCCTCGGCACCGGCCGGACCCCTGTGCGCGACCGCGAACGTCCGCGACGGCGTCGATCTCGTGGATCGCGCGATCGACGACTTCGCGCCGACCTACGGCGCGATCGTGCAGGAGATCCGCGACCGCGCCCCGCAGGCGCGCATCCTGCTGGTCGGCTACCCGACCGGGATCCGGGACGGCGGCTGCTATCCCGATCAGCCGATCCTGCCGGACGACGCGACGTACCTGCAGGCCAAGATCGACCGACTCAACGCCGCGATGCGGCAGCAGGCCGACGCGGCGGGTGTCGACTACGTCGACCTGCGCGAGTCCACAGTGGGGCACGATGCGTGCCAGCCGGCCGCGCAACGCTGGACCGAGGGCCTGTTCCCGTCCCAGCCGGCGGCCCCCCTCCATCCCAACGCGGACGGCCATCGCAACGCCGCGGAACAGGTGCTGGTCACCATCGCGGACTAGATCGGACCGGATCGCGATCGTCGCTTCGGTCCATCCGAGGAGTGGCGGGCCTCGACAGACCATGACTTTAGAAGCAATTTTAAAGTATGCGCATGGATGAGGTGTCGTTCCCGGACCTGCAGTTGCGGGGCAAGGCCACGGTCGAGCGGCTCCGGCGCTCACCGGCGCAGTCGCTGCGGGTGCGCCGGCGCGATGCGGAGGACCTGGTGCTCACCACCGCGGCGCGGGCGGAGCTCGAGCACGCGGCGGCGTCGGTGACGACGCGGATGTTCGTGGCGGTGATGCGACGTGACACCCGCGCGCGGGAGCTGGTGACCGAGGTGCTGCCCGAGGTGTTCCCGTGGGTGACGTTCCTCTCCCGCGAGGAGGTCCAGGAGTTCGTGCTCGAGCTGGTCTCGACGCTGCGCGCTGCAGAATCGCTCGACAACCCGGCCCCGGCGGTACAGGTGATCGATGCCTGGCGGCACACCGCCGAAGCGCTGGCCGACCCGGACCTTGCGGCCCTGCTCGCCGCCGACACCGACGAAGACCACGGTGTGGTTTCCCCGCCGGGCGCTGCGTGAGCCCCGAACGCGGTGACCGGGTCGCCCCGCCCGCCGACCCCACCGGCGGGTGGGAGTTACGGTTCGCCACCACCGACGCCGTCAAGGGTGGGAAGCGCTGTGTCAGCAGGCGCCGTCGAACACCCTCACCGCGTGGAACGAGCTGCGCGCCCGCCCCGAGACACCGGCACCGACCTCGCGACACCATCAACTCAAAGGCTCTCTGGCCACCGCCGCGCACGGCGGGACGGTGACGGAGCAGTGGCAGTACGAGGTCACCGCCGGCGGACGGCTGTGGTATCTCGTCGACACCGCTCGCCGCACCCTGTGGATCAAGGCCGCCGGCACTGCGCACCCCAAGTCCACCGAATAGTCGACGGTGCTGACACTCGAAGCACTCAGCCGGTGTGCTGCAACAGAAGGCATTCGATCCCCGTCGCAGCGGTGCCGGGCCCTCCCTCGATGAACCCTCTCCGGAATCTCCGCTCATTCAGCGCTCGCGACACGCCTCACCGCCCGAACGGCCTGGTGATTCCACACTTCCGAAATACGGCCCGACAGCAGGGTCGATCGCCGATCGGCACAGGACCGTGAGCTCGTCGACCACCGCGTCGAGCGGCGCCGAGCTGCGTTGTGCCTGGGCGAGCACCAGCGCGCCCTCGAGCGCGCCGACGACGAGCACCGCCAGCGACCGTGCGCGTTCCGGACCGACCCCGTCCGCGACGAGGGCGTCGGCGAGCAGGTCGCACCAGGTCTCGAACGCGGCGCCTGCGACGTCGCGGGCGCCGCGTTCGGTGCCCAGGGCGGCCGCGACGATCGGGCAGCCGACCGCGTAGTCACCGTCCTCGAGCCCGCGGCGCCACAGGTCGGCGAGCGCCCGCAGCGCACTGGAGGTGTCCGAGGCTTCCAGCACCCGCGTCACCCCGTCGCCCAGGTGATCGGCGGCGCTGCGCGTGGCCTCCTCGACGAGCTGCGCCTTTCCGCCCGGGAAATGGTGGTACACCGACCCGCGGGGCGCTCCGCTGTGGGCGAGCACGTCGGCGAACGAGGTCGCGGCGACGCCCCGCTCCCGGATGAGCCGGATCGCGCTGCGGATCATCGCGGCACGGGGGCCGGTGGTCGGGTCGCTGCGCCTCGCCATGTTCCTGCTCCGCTCTTGCCGCCGATTTCTATGTATGTTGTCATACTTAAGTCCGGTTCGCGCCGGAACGGACCCGTTCTTCCCGAGGAGTCGTCGTGACCGAGATCGCCGCCCCGCCCCACCCCTTCGACGCCGCCGTGGCGCTCGAGCCCACGGAGGACGGTCACACGCGGGGGCGGACCAGCCCCGAGTACACGAACATGGTCGGCCCGTTCGGCGGCGTCACCGCCGCCGCCCTGCTGCGGGCCGTCCAGCAGCACCCGGACCGGCTCGGCGATCCCATCTCCCTGACCGTCAACTACGCCGGCCCGGTCGCCGACGGCGAGTTCGACATCACCGTGCGGGCGGTCCGCACCAACCGCACCAACCAGCACTGGCTGCTCGAGCTGACGCAGGACGGCATGGTCACCACCACCGCCACCGCGGTGTTCGGCACCCGCCGCGACACCTGGTCGGACACCGAGCTCGACGTTCCGGAGGTGCCGCCCGCGGAGACGGTTCCCGCCCGGACCTTTCCGGACTTCATCGCCTGGGCCCGCAACTACGAGATGCGGTTCGTCGAGGGCGCGGTGCCCGAGCAGGACGCCGCCGAGCACCCCGACTCCACCACGACACTGTGGGTGCGCGACGCACCGGTCCGCCCACTCGACTTCCCGGCGCTGACGGCGTTGTGCGACGTCTTCTACCCGAGGGTGTTCCTGCGGCGCGGCCGGTACATGCCGGCCGGGACCGTGTCCCTGACCGTGTACTTCCACGCCGACGCCGCACAGCTCGACGCCCAGGGCGACGACTTCGTGCTGGGCACCGCGCGCACGCACCGCTTCTCGCAGGGCTACTTCGACCAGGCCGCCCAGCTGTGGAGCCGCGACGGCACGCTGCTCGCCACGAGCCACCAGCTCGTCTACTTCAAGGACTGACCCTCCGGGGCCCGCACCGCGAGCAGCGCCACCAGCCCGGCGCCGAGCACGACGAGCAGACCGGCGATGCCGGCCCGGTCCGCGCCGAACGTCCAGGCGAAGAGCCCGAACAGGGTCGGGGCCAGGAACGACACGGCGCGGCCGGTCGTCGCGTAGAGCCCGAACATCTGGCCCTCCCGTCCGGCGGGGGTGATGCGTGCGAGGAAGGTGCGGGCCGACGACTGCGCGGGCCCGACGAACAGGCACAGCAGCAGACCGAAAATCCAGAACATCACCGGCCCCGACACCAGAAGCAGCACGATGCCGACGGCCATCATGGCGGTGAGTGAGGCGACGATCACCGCCTTGGGGCCGACCCGGTCGTCGAAGCGCCCCGCCGCGAGGGCACCGAGCGCCGACACCACGTTCGCGGCCACACCGAACAGCAGTACGTCGGCGGCGTCGATGCCGTACACGTTCACCGCGAGCACCGCGCCGAACGTGAACACCCCGGCCAGACCGTCGCGGAACAGTGCCGACGCGCCGAGATAGCCGACGGTGCGCCGGTCCATCGCCCACAGCTCGCGGAGGTCGCGCAGCAGCACCCGGTAGGAGTGCACGATCCCGGTCCGTTCCGCGCCGGGATCGGCGCCGGTGGGCCGAACCTCGGGCACCGCGAGCAGCACCGGGACGGCGAAGATCGCGAACCACACCGCCGCGGCCAGCACCACCAGGCGGATGTTGAGACCTGCCTCGGTGCTCACCCCGAGGAAGCCGCGGGTGTCGCCGTCGCCGGCGATGAAACCGAAGTACCCGAGCAGCAACAGCAGCAGCCCGCCGACGTAGCCCATGGCCCAGCCCAGACCGGAGACCCGGCCCATGTTCTCCTCGGTGGAGACCTGCCGGAGCATGGCGTTGTAGGGCACCTGCGCGAGTTCGACGACGACCGACGACACCCCCAGCAGCACGAGGCCCAGCCACAGGTAACGGTGGTCGTCGCGCACGAACACCATCGCCGCCATGAGCGCGACGCCGGTGTAGGACAGCACCGCGAGGGACCGCTTGCGCCGGCCGGCCGCGTCGTAGCGCTGCCCCGAGACGGGGGCGGTGATCGCGATGACGAACCCCGAGATGCCCAGCGCCCACCCGAGCCACGTGCTCGCCGACATCGACCCCGGCAGGTCGTCGCCCACGGCGTCGGTGAGATACACGGAGAAGACGAAGGTCAGCACCACCGCGTGGTAGGCCGACGACCCGAAGTCCCACATGCCCCAGGCGAAGACCTGGCGCCGCGAGGTGGCCTCCCCGATCCCGGCGACGGCGTCCGTGTGCGCACTCATGCCCGCAGCCTAGGAGATCGTCGCGCCGAGAACCGGCCTCTGACGATCCGCGCGATCCCCCGTCAGCCGCGAACACAATCGCGTTCGCGGCTGACCGGGTGGTTCGCGGACGTCCTCTCCAATGTGCACTTGATTGCATATGCACCTCGGTGCATACTCGCGGCATGGCACTGGAACACGCGCTGCTCGCCGCACTCGTCGAGCGGTCCGGCTCCGGCTACGAGCTCGCCCGCCGGTTCGACAAGTCGATCGGCTTCTTCCACAGCGCAACCCACCAGCAGATCTACCGCGTGCTGCGGCGGATGGAGGAGAGCGGCTGGATCACCGGCCGCACCGTGCCCCAGGACGGGCGACCCGACAAGAAGGTCTACCGCGTCAGCGCCGCTGGACGCACCGAACTGGACCGCTGGATCTCCCAGCCCTCCGACCCCGAGCAACTACGCAGCGACCTCGCCGTGAAGATCCGCGCCGCCGGGCCCGACACCCTCCCCGCCCTCCTCGCGGAGCTCACCCGCCACCGCGACGCCCACGCCGCACGCCTCGAGGTGTACCGCACCATCGAGAAACGCGACTTCCCCGCACCTCACCGGCTCACCGGGCCCTCACTCCACCAGTACTTGGTCCTGCGCGGCGGCATCCGCGTCGAGCAGGGTTTCGCGGACTGGTGCCAGGAAGTGCTCGACGCCCTCACCATCGAGGACAACACGTGACGAATCCGTATCCCCACCTGCTCTCCCCCCTCGATCTCGGGCCGTTCACCGTGCCCAACCGGGTCGTGATGGGCTCGATGCACACCGGTCTCGAGGACCGGGCCAGGAACACCGGTCGCCTCGCCGCGTATTTCGCCGAGCGCGCCCGCGGCGGCGTCGGCCTCATCGTCACCGGCGGCTACGCCCCCAACCGGACCGGCTGGCTGCTGCCGTTCGGCGCCAAACTCACCAACCGGCTCGAGGCCCGCCGGCACCGGACGATCACCGATGCGGTCCACGCGGAAGGCGGCCGCATCCTGCTGCAGATCCTGCACGCCGGGCGCTACAGCTACTGGCCGCTGAGTGTGTCCGCGTCGTCGATCAAGGCACCGATCAACCCGTTCCGCCCGCGCAGGCTCACCTCGTGGGGGGTGCGGCGGCAGATCCGCGCCTACGTCCGCTGCGCCCGCCTCGCCCAGCAGGCCGGCTACGACGGCGTCGAGATCATGGGCGGCGAAGGGTACTTCATCAACCAGTTCCTCGCCGAGCGCACCAACCGCCGGACCGACGCGTGGGGCGGCAGCGCCGAGAACCGTCGCCGGCTGCCCGTCGAGATCGTCCGCCGCACCCGCGAGGCCGTCGGGCCGAACTTCGGGATCTGCTTCCGGCTGTCCATGGCCGACCTCGTCGAAGGCGGCCAGCGCTGGGACGAGATCGTCGCCCTCGCCCAGGAGATCGAACGCGCGGGCGCCACGCTGATCAACACCGACATCGGCTGGCACGAGTCGCGGGTGCCCACCATCGTCACCTCCGTCCCGCGCGCCGCGTTCGCGGACGTCACCGCCGAGCTGGCGAAGCACGTCGGGATCCCGGTCGCAGCCTCCAACCGGATCAACATGCCCGAGACGGCCGAGGAGATCCTCGCTCGCGGCGACGCACAGCTGATCTCGATGGCGCGGCCGATGCTGGCCGACCCGGAATGGGTCCGCAAGGCCGCCGCCGGCGTACCCGACGAGATCAACACCTGCATCGCCTGCAATCAGGCCTGCCTCGACCACGCCTTCGTCAACAAGCACGTCTCGTGCCTGCTCAACCCCCGCGCCGGCCGGGAGACCGAACTGCTGCTCGCCCCCACCCGCCGCCGCAAGACCGTCGCGGTCGTCGGCGCCGGACCTGCCGGACTCGCGGCGGCCGTGAACCTGGCCCGTCGCGGCCACTCCGTCACCCTGTTCGAAGCCGACGACGAGATCGGCGGCCAGTTCGGCATCGCCCGCCGCATCCCCGGCAAGGAGGAGTTCGCCGAGACCGTGCGGTACTTCCGCCGCCAGCTGGAGCTGACGAAGGTGCAGGTCCGCCTCGGTACCCGCGCGGGCGCCGACGACCTGATCGGCGCGTACGACGAGGTGGTCGTCGCGACCGGCGTCACCCCCCGCGTGCCCGCAATCCCCGGCATCGATCATCCCAGCGTGCTGTCCTACCCGCAGGTCGTCCGGGACGGTGCGCCCGTCGGCGCCCGTGTCGCCGTGATCGGGGCGGGCGGGATCGGCGTCGACGTCTCCGAGTTCCTCACCCACGACCGTTCCCCCACCCTCGACCTGGCCGAATGGAAGCGCGAGTGGGGCGTCACCGACCCGAAGGCCGCCCCGGGGGCACTCACCGCGCCCCGCCCGTCGCCGTCGCCGCGGGAGGTGTTCCTGCTGCAGCGCAAGCCCGGCCCGATCGGGAAGGGCCTCGGCAAGACCAGCGGATGGGTGCACCGGGCGTCCCTGAAGCACAAGAAGGTGCACGAGATCTGCGGTGTCAACTACGAGCGGATCGACGACGCCGGCCTGCACATCAGCTTCGGTGCGGAGCGCCGTGACCCGAAGGTGCTCGACGTCGACAACGTGGTGATCTGCGCGGGGCAGGAACCGGTCCGTGACCTCGTCGATCGGCTCACCGCCGCGGGCGTGACCACCCACGTCATCGGCGGGGCCGACGTCGCCGCGGAGCTCGACGCCAAGCGCGCGATCGAGCAGGGCACCCGCCTCGCGGATCGCATCTGAACCGGCCGCCGCTACGCTGAGCGACCATGACTCTGCCGACTCCCACCCCCGACGCCCGAGCCGTCGTGACCGGCGCCTCCTCCGGCATCGGCGAGGCCCTCGCCGCCGAACTCGCCGCGCGCGGGCACTCGCTGATCCTCGTCGCCCGCCGCGGCGACGTGATGGAGGAACTCGCGGCGACGCTGCAGGCGAAGCACGGCGTCACCGTCGAGGTCCGCGCGTGCGACCTGTCCGACCGCGACGCACGAACCGCGCTCGTCGAGGAACTCGGCAAGCGCCCGATCAGCATCCTGTGCAACAACGCGGGCATCGCGACGTTCGGCCCGGTGGCCCAGCTCGATCCGGCCTACGAACGGGCTCAGGTCGAACTGAACGCCGTCGCCGTGCACGATCTGACCCTCGCGGTGCTGCCGCAGATGGTCGAGCGCCGATCCGGGGCGATCCTGATGGTCGGTTCCGCGGCGGGCAACATGCCGATACCCAACAACGCGACCTATGCGGCGACGAAGGCGTTCGTCAACACCTTCTCCGAGTCGCTGCGCGGGGAACTGAAGGACAGCGGCGTGCACGTGACGCTGCTGGCGCCGGGCCCGGTGCGCACGGAGACCCCGGACCCGGCCGAGGCGTCGATCGTCGACAGGCTCGTGCCGGATTTCCTGTGGATCTCGAGCGAGCACACCGCGAAGGTGTCGCTCGACGCGCTCGCGGAGAACAAGATGCGCATCGTGCCGGGCCTGATCAGCAAGGCGATGTCCGTCGCCGGCAACTACACCCCGCGCGGTGTCGTCGCGCCGATCGTCGGCGCCTTCTACAAGAAGCTGGGCGCGTAGCGCCCGGTGTGCCGTTTGGGCTGCGGGAGCAGCCCAAACGGCACACCGGACTCGGCGTCGGATCGACCGTCATCCGGTGTCCTCCTCGTCCACGTGCGGCCGTGGAATGGTCACCGTGACCGTATCGCCACGACCGGGCTGACTACGCTGTGTTTCGTGCAGGACAAACTTGTGTGGATCGATTGCGAAATGACCGGCTTGCGGATCGACAGCGACCAGCTGATCGAGATCGCCGCCCTCGTCACCGACAGTGATCTCAACGTGCTGGGAGACGGGGTGGACATCGTCATCCACGCCGACGACGAGGCACTCGCCGCGATGCCCGACGTCGTCACCGAGATGCACGAGCGCTCGGGGCTCACCGAGGAGGTGCGCAGGTCCACGGTGAGCGTCGCCGAGGCGGAGAAGACGGTGCTCGACTACATCCGGGCACACGTCCCGGAGGCCGGCACCGCGCCCCTGGCGGGCAACTCGATCGCGACGGACCGCGGGTTCATCGCTCGCGACATGCCCGAGCTCGACGCCTACCTCCACTACCGGATGGTGGACGTCAGCTCCGTCAAGGAGCTGTGCCGCCGCTGGTACCCGCGGATCTACTTCGGCCAACCGGCCAAGGGCCTGTCGCACCGGGCGCTCGCCGACATCAAGGAGTCGATTCGCGAGTTGCGGTATTACCGGCGTACCGCGTTCGTCGCGCCTCCGGGCCCCCCGTCCGCCGAGATCGCCGCCGTCACGAAGGAGTTGGGCCCGGCCTGACCTGCGGATTCGCCGTTTCCGGCAAACTCAGGCTAGTATCTGTACCGCAGGCGCAACCGGCCCAGGCCGATCGCGAATGCGATGGTGAGTGTAGTTCAGTTGGTAGAGCACCAGGTTGTGATCCTGGCTGTCGCGGGTTCGAGTCCCGTCACTCACCCCCACAGGGCGAGTCCCTGACCGGCGGAAGCCGGTCAGGGACTCGCCTGTTTTCGGCGGCGTGTATCGAACTCTGCACCAGCGCCCCCGTCCGAACACGGTCCGGGCAGCCATCGGGTTTGCCCAGACGGTGGGGCGGAAGGCGCCGTGCGACGACGCTCACCCGGTGAAGCAGTACGAGTCGCTGGACGCATCCCCGCCCTGCAGGCGCGTCTGGTGCACTCGAAGTCCGCGGAAGTCGTCGCCGTGCGGGAAGAACCCGCGGTCGACGACCAGGCCGCCGGCAGAGACATCGGCGTCGAACTTCGCCATCCACGCCCCCACACCGTCCGGGTAGAAGACCTCGTCCCAGGCCGCATAGAGCGAGTTGGTGGCGTAGACCCGACGCCCGTCGCGACTGATCTCCACCATCTGCGGGCCTCCCGCGATCGGGAGGTCCGGAACCGCCGAATGCGGCGCGCGGCCCACGATCCCACCGAGGCGCACCGATGCCGTCTCCCGCGGGTGGAATGGGTCGCCGACGTCGTACTGCTTGAGTTCTCCGGTGCCCCAACACGAGACGTACAGCCAACGGTCGTCGACCGACAGGTCGATGTCGGAGACGAGCGGCGGTACCGCGCCGAAGGGTTTCAGCGCCGGCGGCAGATCGTCGGGGTCGGCCGGCTCCGCCGGAATGGTGATCACCTTCTCCACCGCCCACCGGTCGTCGCTCTTGTGCCACATCCACACCGACGCCGACAGATCCTCCACGCTGATGACGACGCCCACGAACCCGAACGCCGCGGAAGGATTGTGCGCCGGACGGAGTTCGAGAACCATCTGATGCTCGTCGCCGAGATCGATGCGCTGCGTCGGCTTGCGCTCGGACATGCTCCAGAAATTCAGATGGTGTCCGAACCTGCGGCCGAGGAGGTCCTCGGCGTTCAGTCCGTTCTCGATCATCGACGGCGTGGCCCACTCGGAGGTGATCACCGTGTCGTGCTTCAGGTGCCACCACACGTCGTACGCCAGGGACTGCTCGCCGTGCTCGGCCTCCCAGGCTCCGATGACGTCGAACGTGTCGTGGTCGAGCAGCGCGACACCACCCGGACCCTCGGCGCCGTCGGCGCCTCCCAGGGCGGACATGAAGATGCCACCCGGTCCACAATGCACCGTGTGCGGCCGCGAGTATCCCGCCTTCGTGGCGAGCTCGGCGGCCTCGATCGTGCGTGTCACCACCGGGTGCCGCGCATCGGGTTTGGTGTCGAGGATGTACGTTCTCGACGAGCGGATGCCCGGCACCACCAGGTACCGCCGCTCGAGCGGCTGGCCGTGGTGATCGCCGTGCCCCTCGTGACCGTGCCCCTCGTGACCGTGCCCCTCGTGACCGTGCCCCTCGTGACACAGCGCGCTCGAGCAGGCGTTCCATCCGAAGTGGTGCAACTCGTTGCCCGCCGTCGGCAGCTCGGTCCAGCCGATCACACCACCGTATGTCGGCGAACCCGGCTCGCAATCGACCACTGCGATCGCGTCCTTCGCCCGGCCGGCCGGATCGAAGGCAGCCACATAGGCAAGCCGCTCGGGCGCGGCTGCCACGGCGTCACTCGGGCTGCGGTAGAACGTGGGATCTGTCGTCGCAGACATGAATCCTCCTCGACTCGGACCTGTCCGCCGGGCCACGCTCGGTGGTCCACGGTCGGTCGACGTCACAGGTAGGCATGCCTTCTCCCTGATTCTCCGCCGCGCAGGACCGCATGTCGACCCTCCACGGTCGGGCTGCCCGGCGGTCGGCACCCGACACGGGAAGACCCCCGGGATCGTCGATCCCGGGGGTCTCGTGCCAACCGCTACCGCAGGAGGCGGACCCGGCCTGCCTCACGCCGGGGCGCCGGATCAGGCGCGCGCGTTTCCGGCCTTCCACGTCGACCACGGAATGTTCCAGTCCCCGAGTCCCTCGGTGCCCGAGAGGATGCCGCCGACGGTGTTCTGCACGACGACGATGTCACCGCGCTTGGTGTTGTCGAAGATCCACTTGGCGTTGGCCGGGCTCAGGTTGAGGCAGCCGTGGCTGACGTTGCGCACGCCCTGGTCGCCGAGGGACCACGGCGCCGAATGGAAGAAGATCCCGCTGTAGGACATCCGCGTCGCCCAGTCCACCGGGGTCCGGTACCCCTCCGCGGAGTCGACGGCGACGCCGTAGGTCGACGAGTCCATCACCAGATGCTCGAACCGGTCGCCGATCGTGTACACGCCGTTGGGGGTGGGCGTGCCGTCCTTGCCCATGGACGTGGGCATCGTCATCACGTCGACCCCGTTGCGGTTGACGGTGACCTGCTTGGTGTTGTCGTCGGCGGTGATGACCACCGCATCGCCGATCGTGAAGCTCGAGTGCACGTCCGACTGGCCGAACAGACCGTCGCCCAGATCGCGACCGTAGACCTTCACGTCCACCGTCACCCTCGTGCCCGGCGCCCAGTAGTTCTCGGGCCGCCACCGCACCTCACGGTTGCTCAGCCAGTAGAACGCGCCGTCGACCGGCGGCTCGGTGACGACGGTGATGGCCTGCTCGGCAGCGAGACGATCGGGGATGTTCTCGTCGAACTGGATCGCGACGGGCTGGCCGATGCCGACGACCGCGCCCTCACCCGGCATCACGTACGGCTGGGTGAGATTTCCCGGGGCGCTGGTGGTGAACGAGACGACGGTCGTCGTCGCTCCACCGAGCCCGTACGCGACGGCCTCGAGCCGGTACTGCCGGCTGTAGCCGAGCGGCTCGGTGTTGGCCCACGTGGCTCCGTCCGGACCGAGTGCCCCGGCTACGGGTTCCCCGTCCGGGTTGAGCAGCGTGACGGACTCGAGCTTGCCGTTGACCACCGAGACGGTCACCGGCTCGATGGGCGAGAAGCCGACTCCCCCGTCGACCACGCTCGCCGAGACCGTGGGCTTGATGAGCGCGGCGAGGGGATTCGAATCGATCGGCACCTCCTCGGCCCCGCCGGCGCCGGACGCGCCGGAGCAGGCCGTGACGAAGGTCATGACGCCGACCAACACCGCCCCGAGCACCGCCGCGACGGCATGCCGATTCCGCCGGCGGCGCGGCGCCGCACTGTTCCCAACCACTCTCACCCTCCGATTCCGGGCCTCCCCCGGGCCGCAAAACTGCACGTCGATGCGCGTGCGTTCGATGATGCCAGCCCCGCTCGAGGCACAGCCGCCGCGACGTCGACGACGCGAATAACGTTCGAATACCAATCGCCGCCGGCCCCCTCGGCGTTACGTCCCGCTTCCACCGAAATGCGGCATGACCAGCCGATTTGGTGCGCTCCTGGAAGGTGTGTAGTCTTTCCTTCGTCGCCGGGACAACGCCCCGGAGACGCACCGCCAAGCGCCATTAGCTCAATTGGCAGAGCAGCTGACTCTTAATCAGCGGGTTCGGGGTTCGAGTCCCTGATGGCGCACAGCACGAAGGAAGGCCGGCGATCTGCGAGATCGCCGGCCTTCCTTCTTCTTTCCGTCGTGTCCGCTGTCATCCCCGTCCAGCCCGACACGAACTCGTGCATCCCGCGAAGCAGGTCCCGCCGATCCGGCACTTCGCCGGCGGTGTCGTACACAGATTTCCCCTGTGCGGGATGACGGACTGCACAATTCGCCCGATGCGAGCGCTCGGCCGTCGCGAACAAACTGGGGCCATGTTCACGAAGAGCATTGTGCGAGACGCTGGGACGTCGGCGGACGACGGCCACGCGGGCCTGCGAGCATGGTACGAACGAGTGCTTCCGGAGGGCTCGGGATACAGCCGCAGGGTGGAATCGGACTTGCCCACCCGAGTGCACGTCCTGGAGAAGGGCGCCGGACCGCCGATGATCCTGCTCCACGGCACCGGGGTCGCTGCCGGATTCTTTCTGCCGCTACTCGCCGAACTCGACGGCGTCCGCGCGATTGCCCCGGACCTGCCCGGCCGGGGCCTCAGCGACCCGATCGACCACCCCCGACGGCACTTCCGCACAGCGGCGGTCGGGTGGCTGGATCGCCTGCTCGACGTCCTCGGCCTCGAAGAGACCGTGCTGCTCGGGCACTCCGCGGGCGGTGTGTGGGCCACCTGGTACGCACTCGCGCACCCGGAGCGGGTCGGCCGGGTCGTACTAGTCGGGCCGCCCGCCTTTCCGGGGACGCGGTGCCCGCTGCCGCACCGGGTACTCGCCACTCCGGGGCTCGGCAGGCTGGCGGCCGGTCTCGTTCCGCCCGGCCGGGAGTCCGTGCTCCGGTTTGCCGCCGTCATGGGGGAACGCGCGACGCTGGTCCGGCATCCCGACCTGATCGATCTGCTCGTTGCCATGCGCAGAGACCCCGTCGCCGAGTCGGCCGCGCGCGACGAGATACACGCACTCGTGTCTCCCCTGGCATTGCTGACGCCGTCCGGGTTCCGCCGGCGGACGCGCGTACGTCCCGATGAACTCGGCCGCCTGACCATGCCCACGCTTCTCGTCTGGGGCCGCGACGAGCCGCTCGGCGGCGTCGCCGTGGCCCGTGGGGTGACCGACCTGATCCCCTCGGCGAAGCTGGCAGTCCTCCCGGGCGGACACGCGCCCTGGCTGGGGCAGCCCGCGCAGACAGCTGTCGTGATCCTCGATTTCCTCCGTTAACGCCTCTCCTTCCAGAAGGAGATTCCCGACTCAGACCGCAACCGCACCACCACCGGGAGGGAGGTGATCCGCTTGACTCACGTCGTCGACACCGGTGTGGCCACGCTCCGCCACAGCCAGAATCACTCTGGCAGCGTTCCGGTCCCGGCACGCGGTATGCCCGCACGCCCAGCACCGGAAGATACGTTCCCCGAGTCCGAGGGGTTGCTTGGCTCTCGCGAAACACCTCGAACACGTCATGGTCGTGTACGCGGGCCGCACCAGCACCACCTTCCGGCCGGCCCGCCTGCCCCGCTCGAGCAACTCCCGTTTCACCGTCGCGATCGCGGCATCGGCGGCCGTGCGCGCCATCGTCGACCTCGACAGGAACCGGGGTCGGAAATCCTCCACCGCGACCAGATGATGCGCCTCGACCACGGCCCGGGCGCAGATCCGGCCGTCGTGCCGGCTGCGCCGGGCCGCTTTCTTCTGCACCTTCGCGGCCCGGGTGCGGGCCCGGCGATAGCCCCTCGAGGGTGGGTGCCCCGTGCCTCGGCGGCGCCGCGCCATCGTCCGCTGCGCTCTCGCCACCTCCGCCGCACACCGTCTCCGGTGCCCGTGCTGCGGCAGGTCGAACCGCTCCTCGGTGGCCGTCGCGGTGCGGGCCACGCCCCAGTCGATCCCGACCGCGCTGCCCGGGTCGGCCACCGGGATCGGCTCCACCTCGCGGGTCACCACGAACGAGGCATACCAGTGCCCCAGGCAATCGCGGGTGATGCGCACACTCGACGGCTCCGACGGCAGTGCCCGCGACCACACCACCGGGATACTCACGCCTTTGGGCAGCACCAACCGGCCGTCGCGGATCCGGAACCCGCGGCGGGTGTACTCGAGCGACGGCAGGGTCTTCCTCCGCGCCTTGAACCGCGGCCGGCCCCGGCCCTCGACCGTGCACGACGCGTCGAGCGCCTGCGCGTAGGTGCGCAGCATCTGCTGCTGGGCGACCTGGGAGCCGTCCCGCAACCACGACGAGCGGGCCCGCGCCTCGGTCAACTGCTTGGCCAGCTTCCCGAACGTCGGCCGGCGACCGGCCTTGTGTTGGTGCACCGCCTCGTTCCACAGGAACCGGCAGCGATGCCACTCCTGCATCAGGGCATGTTCGGCGGTGGTGCCCGGCCGCAACCGGTAGTTGTAGCGCACCACCTCGATCCCCATGCCCGGCACGCTGACCGACCCCACCGACAGGTGTGCCCGACACCACCACTACCCCCGAAAGGAGGACGGCGCTTCCTCTCCCTCGTGAACGAGGCAGTATCCGCGCCGCACATCAGATGACGACGAGGCGTGCGTGTCCGGCTCGCACCGGCATGCCGCGACGACTGAGTGTGCCGAGCCGCCTTGCGATTTCGGTCCGATGCCCGTCGAACCCACCTACTGTGGGACGAACATCACACCGAATGCCGGAGGAGTACCACCATGGGTCAGCTCGAGGGCAAGGTCGCATTCATCACCGGTGCTGCACGCGGGCAGGGCCGCAGTCACGCGGTCCGGCTGGCGGAGGAGGGCGCCGATATCATCGCGGTCGATCTCTGCGCGCAGGTCGACTCCGTGGGCTATCCCCTCGCCACGCCGGACGACCTGGCCGAGACGGTTCGGCAGGTCGAGGCGCTGGACCGGCGGATCGTCGCCGGCCAGGCCGACGTCCGCGACAGTGCCGCCCTGAAGTCGGCGGTCGACGACGGCGTGGCCCAGCTCGGCCGGCTCGACATCGTCCTCGCGAACGCCGGCATCGCCAGCTTCGCGCCCGTCGAGGACCTGACGGACGAGATGTGGGACGACATGATCGACATCAATCTCACGGGGGTGTTCAAGACGGTGCGGGCGGCCGTGCCGCACCTGAAGGCCAACGACGGTGGCGGAGCGATCGTGCTCACCAGTTCCACCGCCGGCATCAAGGGACTGGCGAACCTGGCGCACTACGTCGCGGCCAAGCACGGCGTGGTGGGATTGACGAAGACCCTCGCCAACGAGCTCGCCCCGCACATGATCCGGGTCAACTCGGTGCATCCCACGTCGGTGGACACCGACATGATCCACAACGAGCAGACCTACGCGGTCTTCAACCCGGACAAGAAGCCGTCGGAGATCACCCGGGAGGAAGCGGGCGAGTCGTTCAAGACCATGAACGCCCTGCCGATCGAATGGGTCGAACCGGTCGACATCAGCAACGCGATCCTGTTCCTGGTCAGCGACGCGGGCCGCTACGTCACCGGGGTGCAGCTGCCGATCGACGCGGGCGCAGTGATCAAGTAGCCGTCCCGGGTCCGGTGCGCCGGCGGGCGAAGCCCGCCGGTCAGCCCTCCACGATCACGGGATCGCCGATCTTCACCCGGTCGAAGTACCACTGCGCGTTCTCGGTGCTCAGGTTGATGCACCCGTGGCTGACGTTCGCATACCCCTGCGAGTCCACCGACCACGGCGCGGCATGCACGAAGATGCCGCCCCACGTGAGCCGCACGGCGTACTCGGTGTCGATGCGGTAGCCCTCCGGGGAGTCGATCGGGACGCCGTAGGTGGACGAGTCCATGACGAGGTCGCGGAACTTCTCGAGCACCGAGAACGTGCCGACCGGGGTCTCGTAGCCGGGCTTGCCCATCGACGCCGGCATCGTCCGTACCACCTCGCCGTTGAGGAGGACCGTGAACTGGTGCGTCGAGCGGTTCGCGACGGCGACGAACTCGTCGCCCACCTGGAACTGGGTGCGCGCTCCGGCGACGGCGACGGTCACGGTGGTGTGCCCCGGCCAGAGGTCGTCGGGAACCCACTGCACCCGGCGGTCGTCGAGCCACGCGAAGTGGCCGCTCACCGGCTTCGACGTGGTGATCTCGACGGCACGCTCGGCGACGGCGCGGTCGGCGACGGGGGCGCCGAACCGGATGGTCACCGGGTGCCCCACCCCCACCACCGCGCCGTTCGCCGGCTCGAGCGCCGACGTGGGCAGCCGTGTCGGCGAAGCACCGCCGAGCGTCCCAGCAGTGGCCGCAGCCCCGGAGCCGAGCAGGGCCACGGCGGTCAGGATCGAGACGAGAAGAAGTCGTGCAATCCGCTGTGCGTTCGGCATGGCCGTCAGCCCCCTCCGAGATGGCGCGGTGTGGCTCACTCTCAGTCAATCACGCCATGATCGAACTCGGAACGGTCCAAGGTCACCGATCGGCCCGCGCGCCGACGCCGCCCGGAGACGACGAAGGGCACCGCGGTCCGGTACGCCGGACGACGGTGCCCTTCGGGGCCGGAACTCGGCGCGACAGAACTCGGCGCGACAGAATTCAGCGCGACAGAATTCAGCGCAACAGCTTGCGCAGCACCAGCGCACCGACGACGGCGCCCACCGCGACGAGCGCGTACTTGACGTTGGGCTGGTTCACCTTCTCCATCACGGTCTGCTTGGTGTGCGCCATCACGTTCTTCGGGCTGGCGCGCACACTCAATTCGTCGAGGGTGCTCGCAAGCTGGTTGCGGGCGTTCTCGATGTCCCGTTCGATGGCCTCGGTGTCCCTACCCACGTGATCCTCCAGTTGGTCGCTGCACTGTGCTGCGACCACGGTAGTGGACGCACAGGTCCGTTACCCTCTCGGAGGTGACGGAAAACAGCAGCAGGCTCGCTCCCGGCGACACGGCTCCCGAATTCACCCTCCCCGACGCGGACGGCAACGAGGTATCCCTGTCGGACTACCGCGGACGCAAGGTGATCGTGTACTTCTACCCCGCGGCAAGCACTCCCGGGTGCACCAAGCAAGCCTGCGATTTCCGCGACAGCCTCGCCGACCTGAACGGCGCCGGGCTCGCCGTCGTGGGCATCTCCCCCGACAAGCCGGCCAAGCTCGCGAAGTTCCGGGACGCCGAGCAGCTGACGTTCCCGCTGCTGTCGGATCCGGACAGGACCACGCTGACGGCATGGGGTGCGTTCGGTGAGAAGAAGATGTACGGCAAGACCGTCACGGGCGTGATCCGTTCGACGTTCGTCGTCGACGAGGACGGCCGGATCGAGGTCGCGCAGTACAACGTCCGCGCCACGGGGCACGTCGCAAAACTGCGCCGCGACCTGTCGGTCTGACCTCCGGTTCACCGGCCGAGTGAGGCGAGGACCAGCGCCTCCGCGACGGCCATGTGCTCGAGTTCGGACGGGTCGACGCTCTCGTCGGGCGCGTGGATGCGGGCGCCGGGCTCCTCCACGCCGAGCAGCGCGATCTCCGCGTCCGGCAGCACCTGCTGCAGCACGGTGCACAGCGGGATCGAGCCGCCCTGCCCGACCGTGCCGACCTCGCGTCCGTAGACGGCGCCGAGCGCCCGTTGCAGCGCGGCGTATCCCGGCCCGCCGGTCGCCGCCCGGAACGGTTCGCTCACACCCTCCCGGTCGACCCGCACCCGCACGTTCCAGGGCGCGTGCGCATGCAGGTGCGCGACGAGGGCATCCTGCGCGGCGAGCGGGTCCGTCCCCGGTGGGACCCGCAGGTTCAGCCGCGCGGACGCGCGCGGCACGACCGCGGCCGCCGAGCCGACGACGGGTGGCGCGTCGATCCCGAGGATCGTCACCGCGGGCCGCGCCCACACGGCGTCGGCGACCGTCCCGGACGACAGCAACGAGACTCCCTCGAGCACACCGGCATCCGCGCGGAACGTGGTGTCCGGATAGGGTTCGCCCTCCCACGTGCCGTGGCTGTCGAGGCCGTCGATCACGGTGTCGCCGGCCTCGTCGCGCAGGCTCGACAGCAGGCGCACCAGCGCAGCGAGAGCATCGGGGGCCGCGCCGCCGAACTGCCCCGAGTGGATCTCCCCGGCCAGGGCGTCGACGTGCACGACGACGTTCGCCAGGCCGCGCAGCGACGTCGTGAGGGTCGGCCGTCCCGCCTCCGCGTTGCCGCAGTCCGCGACGAGCACCAGGTCGGCGGCGAACAGCTCGGGACGCGCCCGGGCGAGGTCCTCGAGACCACCGCCGCCGGTCTCCTCCGAGCCGTCGCCGACGATCCGGACCCCGACCGGCAGCGGCCCGAGTTCACGCAGCGCCCGCAGCGCGAGCAGATGCATCACCAGGTTGCCCTTGCAGTCCGCGGCACCGCGGCCGTACCACCGGCCGTCGCGTTCGGTGAGCTCGAACGGCGGGCTGTGCCACAGCGACTCGTCGCCCGGGGGCTGCACGTCGTAGTGGCTGTAGAGCAGCACGGTCGGCGCCCCCGGCGGTGCGGGGGTGTGCCCGAACACCGCGAGGGAGCCGTCGGAGGTCTCGATCAGCCCCGTGCCCTCGATGCCCACGGCGGTGAACGCGTCGCGCACCCATTCCGCGGCCGCGACACACTGTTCGGGCGGGAACAGACGCGGATCCGCCACCGACCGGAAGGCCACGAGTTCCGCGAGGTCCGCGCGCGCTGCCGGCAGGAGCCGGCGCACCCGCTCGCACATCTCCGCGACGTCCACGGCACCTCCCGATCGTTGTGTCTCGTTTTCGGTACGGGTACAGCCCGTCCCGATCGAAGCATGCCCGGCGCGCCGATATCCGGCGTACATTTCGCGATGTCGGGGTCGCCAACGGGCGGAACGGTCCACGGGAGGCGGGGGGCCGGCCGACCCTCGAACGGAAGGCACTGCGATGCCACCCAGTCCGCAGACCGCACTCACGCCCTTCTACCGGCAGGTCCAGTCCCACTACGACCTCTCGGACGAGTTCTTCACCCTGTTCCTCGACCCGTCCATGACCTACAGCTGCGCGTACTTCGAGCGGGACGACATGACGCTCGAGCAGGCCCAGGCCGCCAAGGTCGACCTGTCGCTCGGCAAGTGCGACCTGCACCCGGGCATGACACTGCTCGACGTCGGATGCGGCTGGGGCTCGACGATGCTGCGTGCGGCCACGCACTACGACGTGGACACCATCGGGCTCACCCTCAGCCGAAACCAGTACGAGCACGTCCGCGATCTCGCCGCGCGACTGCCCGGCCCCCGCACCGTGGACGTGCGTCTGCAGGGCTGGGAGGAGTTCGACGGGCGGGTGGACCGCATCGTGAGCATCGGCGCGTTCGAGCACTTCCGGAGCGAACGCTACGACCAGTTCTTCACCAAGTGCCACGACATGCTGCCGCCGGACGGCCGGATGCTGCTGCACACCATCGTGGGGCACCGGCTCACCACCCTGCGCGAGCGGGGAATCCCGGTGACCCGCGAGAACGCGCTGTTCCACATCTTCATCAAACGGGAGATCTTCCCCGGCGGGCAGTTGCCGCAGCCGGAGACGGTGGTCGACGGCGCGGAGCGGGCGGGGTTCCGGGTCGACCGCATCCAGGCCCTGGCTCCGCACTACGTCCGCACCCTCGAACACTGGGCCGCGGCCCTGTCGGCCCGCCGCGACGAGGCGGTCGCCCTGTCGTCGGAGGAGATGTACGAGCGGTTCATGAAGTACCTGAACGGTTCCGCCGAGCACTTCCGGACGGGACACATCGACGTCATGCAGTTCACCCTCGTCAAGTGAGCCGACGGCGGCTCCGCGGTGTTAGCTGGGACTCGCCCTCACAGCTAGAAGTTCGGAATTCGGACAACCTCCGGCTAGCCTGGGCGCGTGGAGTCTGCAACGAAGCGCGGCCGTACCCCACGCCGAATCGACCCGGCGCTGGAGGTCCAGGCGGCCCCCCAGGAGCTCGTGCCGCGCCGCCGCCCGACGCAGGAGCGCAGCCGGCGCAAGTTCGACGCGCTGCTCGCCGCGTCCCGCGAACTGCTCACCGAGGTCGGCTTCGAGTCGTTCACCTGCGAAGAGGTGGCCGCCCGGGCCGACGTCCCCATCGGCACCCTCTACCAGTTCTTCGCCAACAAGTACGTCATCGTCTGTGAACTGAACCGGCAGGACCTGGTGGGCGTGCAGGACGAACTCGCCAAGTTCGACGGCGTCGTCCCGTCCGTGGACTGGCTGCGGTTCCTCAACTCCTTCGTCGACCATCTCGCCGGGCTGTGGATGTCGGACCCGTCGCGGCGGGAGGTGTGGCTGGCGATGCAGTCCACCCCGTCGACGCGGGCGACCGGCGCGATCCACGAGAAGGAGTTCGCCGAGCAGATCGCGCGGATGCTGGCTCCGCTGATGCCCGACACCCCCCGCGAGCGCCGCACTCTGATGGCCGAGGTGCTCGTGCACGTCGTGTACTCGATGCTGAACTTCTCCGTGCAGGACGACCAGAGCCACGCCGACGCGGTCGTCGAACTCAAGCGGCTGATGGGCGCATACCTGATGGTGGCCGAGAAGGAGTCGCGGACGAGCGCCAAGCGACGCAAGCGCCGTGAGGAGGCCTCCCGGGCGGAGGAGTCCCGCCGGGCCGACGACCCCGAAACGCGGCAGGCGGAGGAAGTCCGCACTTCCTCCGCCTGAAACCCGGGCCGCTACCCCTGCGGGTCCTCCTCGAGCACGACGAACGCCCCCGCCATGTCTCCGTCGTGCGTGAGCGAGACGTGGATCCGCACCCCGGTCAGGTGCGCGGCGACGTCGCCGTGCAGCCGGATCCCGGGCCGGCCCCACGCGTCGGAGACCACCTCGATCTGCCGGTGCACGGTCTCCGGCAGCACCGGCGGGCTGCCGAACAGCGACGCCGACCACGCCTTGATCAGCGCCTCCTTCGCAGCCCACCGGGCGGCGAAGTGCCGGCCGGGACGGGAGCTGCGGGTGTTCGCGTCCCGACGCTCGCCCGGGGTGAAGTTCGAGAGCATCGCCGTGCCTGCGCGGCCCAGCTGTTCCTCGAACTCCGACACCGTGACCAGGTCGAACCCGATCCCCGCAACTCCCATCCGTCCCGTGACCCGCTCTCTGTGACCGTGCGGCCGTCGGCTACTTGCAGCCGGGCAGACCCGAACGGTACACGTCGCCGTCGCCCAGTCGTGCCTGCGGCGAGAGCAGCACGTCGGCCTCGAGCTGGCGTGCCGCGTCCGCCGGCACCGAGTCCCCGCCGAAGCGGCGGTCGGCGGGCCGCTGGTACAGGGCCGCACCCCCGGTCATCGCCTCCGCGAGGCGGCGCTTACCGGCGACGGCGCGGGCCTGAGCCTGCTCGACGTAGGCCTGCCGGCGCTCCGCCGGGATCGCCTCGACGAACGCCTGCGGGTGGACCACCGCGATCAGCCCCGACACGTGGCCGAACCCGAGGCTGGTCAGCAGACCGGCCTTGAGCGCGTACCGCTCGCCGAAGCGGAGCGGGGTGCGCGGCCACACCAGGTGCTCGAACCCGGCCATCTTGTCGTCGACGCAGTCCAGGCTGCGGTTCGGCGGGACGACGCCCTGGCTGAGGACCTGGCACAGGCCGATCAGCTGGAACGCCGCCGCGCCACCCTTGGCGTGACCGGTCAGCGACTTCTGCGACACCACGAACATCGGCGCACCGTCGCTGCGGCCCAGCGACCCCGCCAGGCGCTCGTGCAGCTCCGCCTCGTTCGGGTCGTTGGCCGCTGTGGAGGTGTCGTGCTTGGAGATCACCGCGATGTCGTCGGCGGTGACACCGAGCTTGCGCAGCTCCCGCGCCAGGCCCGACTCGAGCCCGCCGCGACCCGCGCCGAGGGCACCGATGCCCGGGGCCGGGATCGAGGTGTGCACGCCGTCGGCGAAGGAACCGGCCCAGGCGACCACACCGAGGACGGGCAGGCCCATCTCCAGCGCCAGGTCGCCGCGGGCGAGCAGGACCGTGCCGCCACCGGCGGACTCGACGAACCCGCCGCGCCGGCGATCGTTGGCCCGGGAGAACCGGCGATCGCTGATGCCCTTGGCCGTCATGTCGTCCGACTTCGCGGTGGCCGACATGTCACCGAACCCGACGATGCCCTCGATACCGAGGTCGTCGAAACCGCCGGCGACGACGAGCTGCGCCTTGCCCAGCTTGATCTTGTCGACACCCTCCTCGACCGAGACCGCGGCCGTCGCGCACGCCGCCACCGGATGCACCATCGCGCCGTAGCCGCCGACGTACGACTGCACGACGTGCGCGGCGATGACGTTCGGCAGGGCCTCCTGCAGGATGTCGTTCGCGCGGGACTCGCCGAGCAGCGTGTCGATGTACAGCGACCGCATCGAGGTCATGCCGCCCATGCCGGTGCCCTGGGTGTTCGCCACATACGAGGGGTGCACCCAGCGCATCAGCTCCGACGGGGTGAAACCGCTCGAGAGGAACGCGTCGACCGTGGTCACGATGTTCCACAGGCCCACCCGGTCCACGGACTCGGCCATGTCGGCGGGGATGCCCCACTTGGTGACGTCGAACCCGGTCGGGATCTGGCCACCGACCGTGCGGGTCAGGTTCATCTTGCGGGGCACCCGGATCTCGGTGCCGGCCTTGCGGGTGACGGTCCAGTCACCGCTGTCCGGAACCGAGTTTGCGACGGTGTTCTCCGGGTCGGCGTCGACGAACGCGCGGGCCTCGGCCTCGGACCCGACGACGAACGACAGGTCCTTGTCCAGGAACACCGAGGTCAGCAGCGGCGCCGCATTGTCGATCATCGCGCCGTCGTCGCCGTAGCGGCGGATGCCGCAGCGCTCGACCACCGCGTCGTGGTACCGGTCGGCGATCTCCGCCTCGGGCACCAGATCGCCGGTCTCCGCGTCGTACCAGCCCGGCGTGGGATCGTTCTCCCACGCCACCAGGCCGGTGACCCAGGCCAGCTCGAGCACACCGGCGGCCGACAGTTCCTCGTCGACCTCCATCTCGAAGCGGGTGCGGGCCGAGCCGTACGGGCCGAGCTCGCCGGCGCCGACGATGACCACCAGATCGGCGGGATCGACGTCGAGCGCCTTCCATTCCGGCGCGGGCGTCGTCGCGTCCAGGCGCGGCGGCGCGGGCAGCGCCGCAATGGTGACCTCGTCGGACTCGGTCTCGGCCGCGGCGTTCGCCTCGGCCTCCTCCTGGGCCTGCTTGGCCAGAGCCGGCAGGTCGATGTCGGCCTCGGACAGGCCCCCGGTCAGGTCCGCCACCAGCGGTGCGGACGCGGCGGACTCCTTGGACCCGGCGGTGACGAGCTTCAGCAGCTCGACGGCCATCTCGTCGGTCGACCAGGTGCGCACCCCGGCGGCCTCGGCGGCCTCGACCAGCGGATCGTTGCCGCCCATCAGGCCCGTGCCCCGGACCCAGCCGATGAGGGCGTGGGCGAGGGTGACCCGCTCGGCCCACGTGCGCTCGGCGTGCCAGCGGTTGACGATCGCGTCCAGCGCGGCCTTCGCCTCGCCGTACGCACCGTCGCCGCCGAACTTGCCGCGGTTCGGCGAACCCGGCAGCACGACGTGCAGGTGGGTGTCGACGTCGCGGTCGTAGCCGATGTCGGCCAGCCCCGCGATGAGCCGCTCCACCGACCACAGCAGGACCCGCATCTCCATCTCGGCGCGGGCACCGGCGTCGGCCATCGACCCGACCACGCGCGGCGCGGCGAACGGGAACAGCAGCGTCGGGGTCAGGGCCTCCTTGATCAGCTTCTTGGCGCCGCCCGCGGTCTCCACGGTCTCGGTGCCGAGCCACTGCACCAACGCGTCGACGTCGGAGTAGGACGCCATGTTGGCGGGGACCACCCACAGGGCCGCACCGGACCGCGCGTTGCCTGCGTACAGCTCCTTGTAGAAGCCCAGGCGGCTGTCGCTCAGGCTCGATGTGGTGACCACGACCGTCGCGCCGCCGGCGAGCAGCTTCGCCGCGACCGCGGCCGCGATCCCGCCCTTGCTGGCGCCGGTGACGACGGCGACCTCGCCCGCGTACTCGGCGTCGCCGGTCTGCCGGGCAGCCGTCGCGATCGCCTCGAAGGTCTGCGCGAGCTCCGCGCGGCCGGCCTCGGTGGCCTTACCCGCCCAGAACGTCGCGTGCGCGGCCACCGTGGCGCCCGCACCGGCGAAGCGCTCCGCGGCGATCTCGGCACCGAGCCACACGCGGGCCAGGTCCTCACGAGCCGTCGCCCACCGGTCGTCGATCAGCACGGCCTTGCGGGCGTCGAACGCCGGGGCGACCAGCCGCGGCCAGTCGGAACCGAGCTCCGCCGAGACCAGGTCGACCAGCTCGGTGTCCGCCTTGTCCGCGAGGTCCGAGACCGCGTCGGCCAGGCCCAGCTCGGACAGGATCAGACGCGCGGTCTTGGCGAGCACACCGTTCGAGCCGGTGATGCCCTCGGCGAACTCCCCGAGCGCGGCAGCGTCGACGGTGGCGCCGCCACCGCCACCGGCGGACGGCATCGACACCGCGACGCCGCGGCGACCGGCGACCGACTGCACCGCCGCATCGATCAGCTTGTCGACGGCACCGCCGTCGGACAGCGCGCCGTCGGACAGGCCGCCGAGCGCACCGCCGCGGACGGACGAACCGTCCCGGCTGCCGAGCGCGACCTCCGCGGTCACATGCGACGCCCAGCCCTCGCCCAGACCCCACACCTTGGTGACACGGTCGGCGACGTACGCGGGACGCTTGCCCGACGGGCCGAACACCTTGCGCAGGTGGTCGTTGATGGAATCCGACAGCACCGGGCCGAAGGGCCGGTAGGTGCGGGCCAGGCGATCGACCGTGGCGGCGAGCGCGCCCATGTCGGCGTCGGCCGCACCGTCGATGGCACCGAGCGACAGCTCCGAACCGAGGTCGACGAGCAGCTGGTTACGCCGCGAGGACACCCCGTCGCACAGCGCCTCGATCGTGTCGGCGGGACCGACCTGATCCGGGCGCAGCTTCGTCCACAGGGCGATGAGCACCTTTGTGGCGTCGGCGGCCTTGAACGCGATGTCGTCCGGGCGCGGTCCACCCGCCGGAGCGGCAGGTGCGGCGGCCGGAGCGGCAGCCGCGGCCGGGGCGGCAGCGGACGTCTCGGCCGAGGCCGGCTCGTCGTCCTCCACCGGCGCCGGATCGACGTCCGTGGAGTACACGACCGAGGCCTCACGCTCGATGTTGAGCACCTCGACCGGCTGCCCGAAGCGGCCCGGCAGCTTCAGCGTCTGCGACGCCAGGTTCGCGACCGTCGGGGCGGCACCGAGGCCGACCTCGACGAACCGCTCCACGCCCAGGCCACCGTCGGCCTCGTCGGCGAACAGCAGGTCCTGCGTCTCGATCCAGCGGACCGGGGACGCGAACTGCCACGCGAGCAGCTCGGCGAGCACCACGCGGCACAGCTTCGAGCGATCGGCCGCCCAGGTGTCGAAGTCCGCGAGGACCTCGGCCAGCGGCTCGGACGGCACCAGGTCGGCGATCTCCTGGACGAACTCCCGGCCCAGGTCGAACGGCTTGGGCACCAGGTTCGGGATGTAGCGGCCGATGAGGATGTCGGGATCGATCTGCTCCGGCAGCAGGTTCAGCAGACGCTCCCGGAAGTCGTCCACGCCGCCGCGCAGGACGGTCGAGTGGAACGGCACGTCGATACCCGGAACCAGGATGAACGCCCGCTTGCCACCGAACTCGGCGACCTTGCGCTCGATCACGGACTCGAGGACCTCGAGACCGGCGACCGTGCCGGCGATCGCGTACTGCGAGCCGCGCAGGTTCAGGTTGACGATCTGCAGGAACTCCCCGGTCTCCTCCGCGACCCCGGCGACGAACGCCTCGAGATCGGCGTCGGCGACACCGAACTGCGACGGACGGATCGCGGCCATGCGGTAGTTCGAGCGGCCGTGCTCGTCGCGCGGCACGAGGGCGTGCATCGCCGAGCCACGGCTGAACACCACCTCGAGCACCGCCTCGAGCGGCAGCACCCCGGCCACCGCGGCGAGGGCGTTGTACTCGCCCACCGAGTGACCGGCCAGGAACGCGCCCTCGACGAAGGCGCCGGCCTCACGCAGTTCCGCGATCTGGGCGACACCCAGGGTCGCCATCGCGACCTGCGTGAACTGGGTCAGGTGCAGCACGCCGTCCGGGTGCTTGTGGGTGACACCGCGGGCCTTGAGCACGGTCGGGTTGTCGCGCACCACGGCCAGGATGGAGAAGCCCAGGGCCTTGCGGGTGTGCTTGTCGGCGCGATCCCAGATCTCCCGGGCGGCCTTGCTGCGGGCACGCGCGTCCAGGCCCATGCCGGGCCGCTGGATGCCCTGGCCGGGGAACGCGTACACCGTGCGCGGGGCAGCGGTGCGGCCGGTGGCGACCATCACCAGGTCGCCGTCCACGCGGCAGCCCACCTCGACGATCTCGGCGCCGCGGTCGGTCGCGATGCGGTCGACTCGCACGTCGATCTGCGCGCCGGGGCGCACCATGCCGAGGAACCGCGCGGTCCACGCCGTCAGGCGGCGGGCCGGCAGCTTGGCGTCGGCCTCGAGGGCGGTGACGACCTGCTGGGCGGCGGCCGAGAGCCACATGCCGTGCACGATCGGGGTGCCCAGGCCGGCCAGCAGGGCGGCATTGTCCGAGGTATGGATCGGGTTGTGGTCGCCCGAGACACGCGCGAAGGCGCTCATGTCGATCGGGGCGACGATCACGGCGTCGCGGCGACGACGACGCGGGGTCTCCACCGCGTCCTCGCTCACGGCACCGCCGGCGCGGACCGGATCGGCCAGCTCCGCCTTGCCGATGCGGCCACGGATCGCGAAGCGCTCGATCAGCGTCGCGACCGTGGCGTCGCCGGAACCGTTGCCGTTGTCGGCGGTGATCTCCACGTGCACCTCGACCACCCGGCCGAGGTCGGTGTCGACCACGTCCTGCACCTCGGCCTTGACACCCAGGATGGACGGATCGGTCGGCAGACCGTCCTTCACGTCCACGGCGTGGTCGAGGTGGACCAGGTCCAGCATGCCCTCGATCACCGACAGGCTGGCGTCGGTC
Source organism: Rhodococcus sp. DMF-1 (assembly GCF_021441945.1). NCBI lineage: Bacteria > Bacillati > Actinomycetota > Actinomycetes > Mycobacteriales > Nocardiaceae > Rhodococcus > Rhodococcus sp. DMF-1. The sequence continues at coordinate 980,688 of NZ_CP090442.1, read as the reverse complement.
TGCGCGGCGCCGAGCGCGGCGAACACCGCCGGCCAGCACGCGCCGACGAGGACGTCGGGGACACCGTGGGCACTGGGGGTCAGGGTCGACGGCAGTCCCGAACCCGTGACACCGGCATGGTCGGCGATCTTCTCCGGCAGCCAGCCGAGGGTGATGCGGGCCGCGCCCTTCTTCACGGCGGGCAGCTCCTGGCCCGCGGCGACACCGAGCAGCGCCGACATGGACGCCGACGCGTCCTCCGCGGTGACCACAGGAGCGCCACCGGTGTGCACGGCGGCCGGAACGGTCAGGCGGATCTCGACGGTCTTGTCCCCCGCGAGCGGCACCGTCAGGCCCACGTGCTCGGCGTCGAGGACGCTCAGGGTGGCGCCCGTCGCGGCGTGCACGGCGGCCGTGTCGGACTCGACGGACCACTCGTCCAGGTCGCCGAGGCGGTGCACCGGGTTCACGGTCTGCCGGCCGGCCCAGTTCACATCCGGAGCCGACAGCACGGCGTCGAGCAGACCGGACGCAAGGTCCTGGTGACGACGAGCCGCGATCTGCACCGGCTCGACACCGGCCGCGACCAACTCGTCGACGGTGGCCTTCTCGAACCGGTCGAGCAGCTCACCGACGGGCTCGTCGGCGCGGGTGATGCCCGCGACGGCGACGGTGCCCGGGATGATGCAGACCTGATCGGCGCTGTAGCGCGGATCGTGGGCCTGCCACAGGGAATCGGACCGCCACCAGCGACGCACGTCCTGGTCGACCACCGGCACGAAGTTCACCGGCTTGCCCGGGGTGCGGCACAGCGCGACGAAGAACGGAACGTCGGCCGGGTGCAGGACCACCGACTCGGCATCCGGGAACTGCCCGGTCAGCGCCGCCAGCGCCGCGTACGGCCGGTCGAGGGCCGCATCGTCGGCGAACAGCGTCGGGATCGGGCCACGATCGGCCGGGTGCAGCCGGGACTCGGCGCGCTGCAGCATCTCGCGGAAACGCTCACGCCAGGTGACGTCGATCCACGGGTTCTCGGCCGCGTCGGCCACCTCCTGCGAGCCGACGGCGAGCTCGAGGTAGCGGGTGAGCCACTGCCCGTAGGTCATCTCCGCGACGTCGCCGAAGTACGGCTTCGCGGTGACGTCCAGCGCGGCGATGATCTCGTCGCGGCGTGCGGCCACGGCCTCGGCATCGCCCGCGACCTCGTCGAGCAGGCGGCCCGTGCGGGACGCCGCGTTGTCGATCTCGTGGATGTCCGCGCCCAGCTGGCTCCGGCCGGAGGCCATGCCGCCGGAGGCGGTGCCGGCGCCGACCCAGTCCGGAGTGCCGGGGGTCTCGACGAGCATCCGCTTGACCTCGGGCGACGTGGTCGCCTCGAGGGTCGCCATCGCCGCGGTGCCGACCAGGATGCCGTCGAGCGGCATCGCCGGGAAGCCGTGGGCGGTGGACCAGCGGCCGGTCAGGTAGTCGGCAGCCCGCTCGGGGGTACCGATGCCACCGCCGACGCACAGCACCAGGTTGGACCGGGTGCGCAGCTCGGCGTAGGTGGCGAGCAGCAGGTCGTCGAGGTCCTCCCACGAGTGGTGGCCACCGGCGCGGCCGCCCTCGATGTGGACGATGACCGGGTAGTTCGGCACCTCGTTCGCGATGCGGATCACCGAGCGGATCTGCGCGACGGTGCCCGGCTTGAACGCGACGTAGCTGATGCCGGCCTCGGTCAGCTCCTCGATGATCGAGACGGCTTCCTCGAGCTCGGGGATGCCGGCGGTGACGACCACACCGTCGAACGGTGCGCCCGCGGCGCGGGCCCGCGGCACGAGCCGCTTGCCACCCACGTGCAGCTTCCACAGGTACGGGTCGAGGAACATCGAGTTGAACTGCACGGCGCGGCCCGGCTCGAGCAGCCCCTTCAGCTCCTCGACGTGGTCGGCGAAGATCTGCTCGGTGACCTGACCGCCACCGGCGAGCTCGGCCCAGTGGCCGGCGTTGGCCGCGGCGGCGACGATCTTCGGATCGACGGTGGTCGGCGTCATGCCGGCCAGCAGGATCGGCGAACGGCCGGTCAGGCGCGTGAACGCCGTCTCGACACCCTGACGGCCGTCGGGCAGGGTGACCGGCTTCGGCGCGAATGCGGACCACGGCTGCGGCACCTCGGGCTCCGCGCCCGGGGTCAGCAGGTTGCGCTGACCGCCGCGGGTCGCGGCGGCGATGATGCCCACACCCTGGCCCCGCAGGCCCGAGCTGGTCATCCGCGTCAGCAGCTCACCGGGACCCAGATCCAGGATCCACGAGGCACCGGCCGCGACGGCGTCGTCGACGAGGGCGACCCAGTCGACAGGGTCGACGAGCACTTCCTGCGCCAGCGAACGGGCGAGGTCGGCGTCCAGGCCGCAGCGCGACGCCCAGTCGGCGACCTGCTCGACAGCGTCGGCCAGCGCGGGGTGGTGGAAACCGATCTCGGCGGAGACCGGCTCGAAGGTCGGGGCGAACACGGCACCGCCGCGCTTCTTCGCCTCCCGCTCGCGGGTCTCCGCGGCGGCGATCTCCTCGCAGCGCTGCTGCACGCGCGCCAGTGCGGCCGGCGGACCGGACAGCACGACACGGCGACGGGCGTTGCGGATGGCGACGACGGCGGACCGCTGCGGATCCTGGTCGGCGAAGACCTCGGCGACGACGGCGCGCAGGCGCTCGGGGTCGACGTTGGCGACGGCGAGCATCGGGAAGCGCTCGGCGCCGGAGATGATGCCGCGGCGACGGCCGACGAGGGTGGCAGCGGCACCGATGAGCTGGGCGATCGCGAGGATCTGCCCGTCCTTGGCGCCGGCGGCCTCGGTGGCCGCGACGGCGAGCACGCCCTGGGAGTGGCCGATCACGGCGGCCGGGGCCTGCGCGGTCACGTCGAGGCCCTGGTTCGCCAGCGCGCGCAGCGCGGCCACCTGGGTCAGGAACACGCCGGGCAGCGACACCGCGGCGGAGGTCAGTGTGGTCTCGGAGGGACCGGCGACGGGCGTCTCGTCCTCGTCGGCGACTTCCTGCTCGAGCATCCAAGCGATGGGGTCGAAGCCGCTCGGGCGCACCACGACGAGGTCGTGTGCGACGGGCGCGAGCAGCGCGTCGGCCTCGTTGACCAGTTCGGTCAGGACCGGCTCGAGTCCGTTGTCGCGGCTGAGTTCCTCGAGGGAGCTGAGCCACGGGGCACCCTGGCCGCCGAAGGCGAGGGCGTACGACTCCCCGGCGAGGAGCTTGTCGACCAGCGCGCCCTTTCGGGAGGCGGGGCCGATCCCCCGGTCGCCGGTGCGTCGTGATGCCTTCGAGTTCCGTCCGTTGTCGGCTGGTGTGGTCTCGTCGATCGTCACGCGTGTAGTTCCTCTCCTGAACACCTCGAGGGCGTGGTTCTCTCGTTGGCCGCCCGCGCCGCCGTTGGCGTTCTGATGGCTCTGATCTGCTCGTTCGGGCTACCCAAGAGTGACACAAAATCATGAGGGGTTCCTCATGTTTTGTTCCGTGCGGGTTACCGGGTACGGAAGGGCGCGTGAGATCACTCACAGCAGGTCGGAGAAGTGACTCACCGGTAGGGAGAGTCGGCGCAGGCTGCGCGGCTACGAGGACGTCCATCAACCTGAGGAATCCCTCACGTTTATCGTTACACAATCGTTACCATCTTGACGGGCCGCGAAACGCGTGCATGAGAGCGTTTTCCGCGTTTTGTCAGAACCGCCGGATACAGTCTTCGAATCGAACACACATTCGATACGGGGGGGGATGATGGGGCGGTCGACGAAGCACACATTGGAAATTCTCGAGGAAGCGGTCCGAAGCTCGACGAGCGTGGCGGGGGTCATGCGCTACCTCGGTCTCGTTCCGAGCGGGGGTTCGCACCACCACCTGAGCCGGCGGATCAAGAAGCTGGGCATCGACACGTCACACTTCACTGGATCGGCGCACACCAGGGGTGGGCGTGCGCTGAACCGTCTCGAATGGAAGGAGGTTCTCGTCCGCAAACCGACCGGCGCTCCCCGACAGAAACCGCCTCTGCTCCGCCGCGCCCTCGTCGAGTCCGGCCGCGCGTACAAGTGCGAGAGATGCGGCCTCGGGGATCAGTGGTGCGATTATCCGATCACGCTCCATGTCGATCACATCGATGGGAATCCGAACGACTCCCGTCCGGAGAACATCCGATTCCTGTGCCCCAACTGCCACAGTCAAACGCCGACGTGGGCAGGGAGAAAGCGCTTCGGAGCCCTATAGGTCGAGCGAAGAAGCACCGATGTGATCGCGTAAAGTGACGCTGGTACGCGCGAGTGGCGGAACAGGCAGACGCGCGGCGCTTAGGACGCCGTGTCTTCGGACGTGGGGGTTCAAGTCCCCCCTCGCGCACTACGTGACCTCTCCCACGGCCCCCGACCGCTCTTGGCAGGTCGGGGGGCCGCTCGGGTACTTTTGAGGGCGTGTCCGAGAACCGCCCGCCGCGTCGCCTTGCCCTCGTCGTACTGGTGACGGTCGCCGCGGCCGGCTGCCTCGGTCTCGGCTTCTGGCAGTGGACCCGGTTCGAGGCCGTGGGCGGCACGTTCCAGAACCTCGGCTACGCACTGCAGTGGCCCGCGTTCGCCTTCTTCTGCGTGTACGCCTATCGCCGGTTCGTGAAGCTCGAGACCGAGGACGCCGAGAGTCAGGCCACGGGGGCGCCGCGCGCGTCGGAACCGAAGGAACCCACCGAGATTCCCGAGGATCTCCTCCCCCAGCGGCCCCGCGCGCAGTTCGATCCGAACGCGGACGTCGATCCGGACGACCCGGAGGCCCGGCAGATGCTGGAGTACAACGATTACCTCGCGCAGCTGGCGCGCAGGTCCGATAGGAGCGCTCAGTGAGCACGACCCCCGAGCAGGCACCCGACCAGACGAGCGGTTCGACCACGCCGCAGTCCCGCCCGGAAGCCGACCGGAAGAAGATCGCCTCGGCTCTGACCCGGTATCGCGCGCTCGCGTGGATCACCGGCGTGTGGCTGCTCGTGCTCACCGGCGAGATGGTCGCGAAGTACATCCTGAAGGTCGAGAACGTTCCCGGCTGGATCGCCGTGGTCCACGGCTGGGTCTACGCGGTGTATCTCGTGCTCACGCTCGACCTGGCGATCAAGGTGCGCTGGCCCGCGGGCCGCACGATCGGCACCCTCCTCGCCGGGACGATCCCGTTCCTGTCGTTCTTCGTCGAGCACCAGCGCACGAAACAGGTCAAGGCCGATTTCGGCGTCTGACGCCGGCCCACATCCACGCGATCGACCGGAATCCGCCCACGCCACGGCGTGGGCGGATTCCGTTTATCCGCTCGAATCCCCAGCCCTCGAATCCCAGCCTTCGAATCCTCAGCGCTCGAATCCTCGGCTCGGTGCGGCGGTCTAGCGCGCGAGCGCGGCGAGGTCCGGCACGAGCTGTGCCAGCGCCCGCCCGCGGTGCGACGACGCGTCCTTCTCCTCGGCGCTGAGTTCGGCTGCGGTGCGGTCCTCGCCTTCCGGCCGGAACACCGGGTCGTAGCCGAACCCGTTGGCGCCTCGGGGGCTGTGGACGATGGCGCCGCGCCACTCCCCGCGCACGACGTGCACCGCGATCTCGCCGTCGTCACCGGGGACGGCGAGGGCGCAGGCGGAGACGAACGCCGCCCCGCGTCGCTCGTCGGGGACGTCCTGCAGCTGCCCGAGCAGCAGTTCGGTGTTGGCGTGGTCGTCGCCGTGCCGTCCCGACCAGCGCGCGGACAGCACCCCGGGCATCGCGTTGAGGGCATCGACTTCGAGACCGGAATCGTCTGCGACGCAAGCCATTCCGGTCGCGGCTGCGCCGTCGCGCGCCTTGGCGGCCGCGTTCTCCTCGAACGTCGCGCCGGTCTCGGGCGCCTCGTCGTAGGGCGGCACCGCGTCGAGGCCGACGAGGTCGATCCCGGCGATCCCGGCGGAGTCGAGGACGCGCTGCAGCTCGCGCAGCTTCTTCGCGTTGCGACTCGCCACGAGCACCCGCACCATCTCAGACACCGAACTTCTTCCGGGTGCGCTCGGGTGTCACGGGCTGCGGGAGCGTGCCCGGGTAGGGCGCTTCGAGCGCCTGCTTCTGGATCTCGCACAGTTCGGCGATGCCGGCGAGCGCGGAGTCGAGCATCTTGTCGAGGGTGGAGCGGGCGAACGTCGCACCTTCGCCGGTGCCCTGGACCTCGACGAGGGTGCCGGTGTCGGTGGCGATGACGTTCATGTCGACCTCGGCGCGCACGTCCTCCTCGTAGGGCAGGTCGAGACGGACGCGGCCGTCGACGACGCCGACGCTCACGGCGGCGATGGCGCACGAGATGGGCTGCGGGTCGGTGAGGCGGCCCGCAGCGCTGAGCCACGTGACGGCGTCGGCGAGCGCGACGTAGGCGCCGGTGATGGCGGCGGTGCGGGTGCCGCCGTCGGCCTGCAGGACGTCGCAGTCGATGGCGATGGTGTTCTCGCCGAGCGCGGCGAGGTCGATGCAGGTGCGCAGGGCGCGGCCGACGAGGCGGCTGATCTCCTGGGTGCGCCCGCCGAGCTTGCCTTTGACGGATTCGCGGCCGCTGCGGGTGTGTGTGGCGGCGGGGAGCATCGCGTATTCGGCGGTGAGCCAGCCGAGACCGGAACCCTTGCGCCAGCGTGGTACGCCTTCTTCGACGCTGGCCGTGCACATGACGCGGGTCTGGCCGAATTCCACGAGCACCGAGCCCGCGGGGTGGTTGGTGAATCCTCGGGTGATCCGGATGGGGCGGAGTTCGTCGTCCGCTCTGCCGTCTTCTCGTGTGGTCACCCGGACGAGCCTATTAGATGCGGTAGACGTCCCCGGCGGACACCGCGTGGACGGGCCCGGAATACTGCTCCTTGGCTTCGGCGATGACGTCCTCGCGCGAGGTCCACGGCGGGATGTGGGTGAGCAGCAACTCCCCCACCCCGGCACGCGCGGCGACCAGGCCGGCTTCGGTGCCGGAGAGGTGGATGCCGCCGGGCCGGTCGTCGGGCGCATGGGTCCAGGAGGCTTCGGACAGCAGGACGTCGGCACCGCGCGCGAGGTCGACGACCTCGTCGCACATGCCGGTGTCGCCGGTGTAGACGACGGTGCGTCCGGAGTCGCTGGTGATGCGGAATCCGTATGCCTCGGGCGGGTGGTCGACCCGGCCGGGGCGGATGGTGAGTGCGCCGAAGCGGAAGGCTTCTCCGTCGGCGAGGGGACGCACGTCCAGGGTGTCGCTGACGTCGTCCATCTCGCCGGCGATCTCGGCGGAGGCGGCTCCGATGCGGACGCTGGTGTCCGAGGGGCCGTAGACGAGGGTGCGTCCGGTGGGGCGGTTCGGGGAGTAGCGCCGCCAGACGAGCAGGCCCGGGATGTCGAGGCAGTGGTCGGCGTGCAGGTGCGAGAGCAACAGCGAGACCTCGCCGGGATCGGCGTACCGCTGCAATGCCCCGAGGACCCCGGGGCCGAAGTCGATCACCAGGGGCGGGGTGCCCGGGGCGGTGATCAGGTAGCCCGACGCGGCGGAATCCGGACCGGCCACGCTGCCGGAACACCCCAGGACGGTCATGCGCATGGGGCTCATGCTGCCACGTCCCTGTGGTTGCGACGAAGCCAACACGGGTATTGATCGAGAGATGTCACAGTCGCGCCGACGCTGTGATCCTACCGATCGGTCAGTTGCCGGGAGGGGGTGCGTCTCACCGGTACGGCGAGGTCGGCACGGCCGGCGAACGCCGCCGGCGACGCTCGTCGGCGGAGAGCAGCCACGCGGCCAGAACGCCGCCCACGGCGCCGAAGAGGTGTCCCTGCCAGGAGACCCGCGGGTCGCTGGGCAGCACGCCCCACAGGATGCTGCCGTAGACGAACAGCACGATCACGCCGATGACGATCTGGTTCGCCTGCCGGGTGAAGATGCCGCGCGTGATCAGGTAGGTGAGCCAGCCGAAGACGAGGATCGACGCACCGATGTGCACGAAGCCGGCACCGGCGGTGAGCCAGGTACCGAGTCCCCCGACGATCCAGATGATCGCGGTGGCGGCCAGACCGCGGCCGATCCCGGAGACGAGCACGAGGAATCCGAGCACGAGCAGCGGAATGGTGTTGGCGCTCAGGTGCGCCCAGTCGGCGTGGAGCACGGGGGCGAACACCACTCCCCACAGTCCGTCGGCGCTTCTCGGTTCGATGCCCGCGGAGTCGAGTTCGGCGGGCGCGGCGGCGTCGACGGCCTCGATTGCGTAGAGCAGGGCGACGAATCCGGCGATCAGGAGCGCGGCGCGCTGCCAGACGGGCCGGAGCCCGGGACGGGAACCGTCGGGTACGGTCATGCGCTCGCCCTTCGCGTGTGTCCTGCGTGGTGTTCCTGGCCTTCGAGCCTACCGGCGTGCGCCCCGCTCGGCACCGGGCGCGAGCCCCGGGAAAGCGCAGTATTCCGGCGGTGCGGTGGCTACCGTGGAACTCACCGTCCACCCGGGGAGGCAGTCGTGCCCAGAAGCGTCGGAGATCGCTACGCCTGCGAGAAGTGCGGTGCGCAGCTCGTCTACGAGAAGTCGTGCCCGTGCAACGAGGAGATGGCGCATTCGGAGATCTGTTGCGGTGACCAGATGAAGCGTGTGCCGGAGGGTGCGCCGGGCTGAGCCCGTCAGCGCGACGTGGCGCCCCCGGTCGTGAAGGCGGACGGGAACAGGTCGCGGTAGGCGGGGATGCCCGCGACCGCGGTCGCGTGCAGCACCGCGTCGACGACGGCATGCTGGACGACCTCGGCGGCCACCTCGCACACGGCGGCCAGCACGGGTAGTTCGGGGGCGAAGGCGTCGGGGATCGGGCGCGCCGGCGCGGGCACCGTCGCGGTCCCGGTGGCCAGGGCGAAGAGGGTGTCGCCGTCGAGCGGCGAGTGCGCGGGGCGGACGGCCCGCGCGAGTCCGTCGTGCCCGGCGACGGCGACGCGGCGGCAGGCGGCGGCGGTCAGGTCGGCATCGGTGGCGACGACGCCGATGGTGGTGTTGAGGGCGGTGCCCTTCGGTGTGAGGGCGTTGGCGGCGGCGATCTCGGTGGCGGCCGGGGCGACGAGTCCGAGCCGGGCGGCCCGGGTGGGCCCGAGGCCCCACGGCAGGCCCGTCTCGGGATCGAACACGGCCCCGACGGGGTTGGCGACGACGAGGGCGGCGACGGTGACGCCGGCGGCGGGGCCGTCGGTCAGGGTCAGGCTCGCGGTGCCGATGCCGCCCTTGAGGGTGCCGGCGCGTGCACCGACCCCGGCGCCGACGGTGCCGCGCGCGACGGTCGTGCCGGCCGCCGCGGCGGCCCGGTATCCGCTGTCGGCGGTGGGGCGGGCGGTCCATGCCCCCACGGGCAGGTCGAAGACGACTGCGCCGGGCACGATGGGCACGACGGCGCCCGGCGGCCCCATCGCGATGCCGCGTCCCTGTTCCTCGAGCCACCGCATCACGCCGTCGGCGGCGGCGAGACCGTAGGCGCTGCCGCCGGTGAGGAGCACGGCGTCGACGCGCTGCACGGAGTGGCTGGGGTCGAGCAGGTCGGTTTCCCGGGTGCCGGGACCGCCGCCGCGGACGTCGACGGCGGCCGTGACGGCGCGGTCGGGGACGACGACGGTGCATCCGGTGGCCCGTCCCGTGCCGTAGGTGTCGTCGGAGCCGAGGGTGACCTCGGCGTCGAGGGCGTGCCAGTGCCCCACGCGGATGCCGGCGACGTCGGTGAGCGAGTCGGTGGGTCCGGGCGCGGCCGTCACGGCATCAGCGCCTGGACGAGGGAGTCCTGCATCCAGGTCAGCCAGTGGTAGACGTCGAGGTGGGGGGCACGCGGGTCGTCTTCGTCGAGCGCCTCGGGGGTGTCGTCGTCGATGCCGAGGGTGGTGCCGAGCGCGAGCCGCAGGTCGTTGAGCCCGTACAGCCAGGCATCGGCCTGTTCGGGGGTGAGCACCACCTTCCCGCCCGATTCGGGGACGGTGCGCAGGATGACGGCTCCGGCGGCGAGCTTGGCGTCGATGATGTCGGGTTCGTGCAGGCTGCGCAGGGCGCCGTTGAGGTCGGCCGATTCGTCGTCGGGATGCACGGTGGCGTCGGCGTCGGGCCGGTGGAAGTCGGGCAGCAACCGTCGCAGGGCGGGGACGTCCGGCGGGGCGGAGTTGCCGGTGCGCAGGCCGGTGAGCGCGGCGAGGTCGTCCTGGGGTGCGCCGGCGGCGCGTTCTTCGAGCATGCCGAGTACGGATGCGACGAGCGAACGCAGCACCGACGCCTCGTGTGCGTCCATCTCGGATCGCAGCTTCACGCCTCCGAGCGAGTTCTTCCTGCTCCACTGCCGCACGTCGGTCGGCTCCTCCTGGCTCCGCGGTCGGAATTGTCGGCGAACGGGCGGCCGGTCACTCGGCCCGCTGCATCGTCGCCCACAGCCCCGCGGCGTGCAGGCGTTGCACGTCGTGTTCCATCTTGTCACGCGAACCGCTCGAGACGACCGCCTTGCCTTCGTTGTGCACCTTGAGCATCAGTTCGGTGGCTTTGGCCTTGCTGTACCCGAACAGCTTCTGGAAGATGTACGCCACGTAGTGCATCAGGTTGACCGGGTCGTCCCACACGACGGTGACCCAGGGCCGGTCGACGGCTTCGATCTCCTCGACGGCTTCGGCTTCCGCCGGCATTGCCTGCCCTGCCGCCAGGGTGACCGTGGGGAACGAAGCCACGATGACTGCGTCGGACGGATCCGTGGGGGCGGTGTCGAACGGGCTTGTCGAGGAACACATCGCCATGGCTCCAGGGTACGGCGTCCGCGCCTGCCGATACAGCGGCATCCCACCGTGCCCCTCTACAGTGATCGGGTGCCCGATTCCCTTCTCCGACCGACCGCGACGGCGAGCACCGCCCTGTTCACGGACGTCTACGAGCTGACGATGCTCGAGGCTGCCCTTGCGGACGGCACCGGTTCCCGCCCTTGCACGTTCGAGGTGTTCGCGAGGCGTCTGCCGCCCGGGCGCCGGTACGGCGTGGTCGGTGGGACCGGCCGGCTGATCGATGCGCTCGGGACGTTCCGCTTCGGCGAGGAGGAACTCGCGGTCGCGGGACGATTCCTCGACGCGTCGACCGTGGAGTGGCTGCGGGACTACCGGTTCTCCGGCGACATCGAGGGCTACCGCGAGGGCGACTTCTACTTTCCCGGTTCGCCGGTGCTCGCGGTGCGCGGCACGTTCGCCGAGTGCGTGCTGCTCGAGACGTTGATCCTGTCGATCCTCAACCACGACAGCGCGGTGGCCTCGGCGGCGGCCCGGATGGTCAGCGCCGCGGACGGCCGCACACTGATCGAGATGGGGTCGCGCCGCACCCACGAGGAGGCGGCGGTCGCGTGTGCGCGGGCCGCGTATCTGGCGGGCTTCGATGCGACGTCGAATCTCGAGGCGGTACGCCGGTACGGGGTGCCGGGCACGGGTACTGCGGCGCACGCGTTCACGTTGGTGCACACGACGGGTGCGGGTCGCGACGAGGCGGCGGCGTTCCGCAGTCAGGTCGAGACGCTCGGGGTGGGAACCACGCTCCTGGTGGACACGTACGACATCACCAACGGGGTGCGCACGGCCGTCGAGGTGGCCGGCACCGGCCTCGGGGCCGTCCGGATCGATTCGGGTGATCTCGGCGTGCTGGCCCGGCAGGTGCGCGATCAGCTCGACGAGCTGGGCGCGACGAACACGAAGATCGTGTTGTCGGGTGACCTGGACGAGTACGCGATCGCGGGTCTGCGCGCCGAGCCGGTCGACGTGTACGGCGTGGGTACGTCGCTGGTGACCGGGTCGGGCGCGCCGACGGCCGGGATGGTCTACAAGCTGGTCGAGGTCGACGGCATTCCGGTGGAGAAGCGCAGTGCCCACAAGGAGTCCCGGGGCGGCGCCAAGCGGGCGGTGCGGTTCGCGCGCCCGACCGGCACGTTGGTGGAAGAGGTGATCTACCCGGCGGACGCCCCGGTCCCGGAGGGCGACGGCGAGGTGGTGCACGAGCTGATGGTTCCTCTGATCTGTGACGGCGAGCGCGTCGACGACGTGGCTACGCTGGAGGAGAGCCGGGCGTTGCTCGCCCACGGGCTGATCAGTCTTCCCTGGGAGGGTCTGACCCTGTCGGCGGGTGACGCGGCGGTGCCGACCCGATTCGTGAGGTGAGGACGATGTCGCGGGCGTTGATCGTCGTCGACGTACAGAACGACTTCTGCGAGGGCGGGTCGCTGGCCGTGGCCGGCGGTGCCGCGGTCGCCGCCGATATCAGCCGGTATCTGACGGCGCACGCGCGGGACTACGCGCACGTGGTCGCCACCCGGGATCACCACGTCGATCCGGGTGCGCACTTCTCCGACGAGCCGGACTTCGTCGACTCGTGGCCACCGCACTGCCGCGTGGGAACGCCGGGTGCGGAGTTCCATCCGGCGCTCGACACCGCCCGCGTGGAGGCGGTCTTCTCCAAGGGGAGGTTCGAGGCCGCGTACTCGGGCTTCGAGGGCAGTCACGACACGGGCGAGTCGCTCGACGAGTGGTTGCGCCGGCACGGCGTCACCGAGGTCGACATCGTGGGCATCGCGACCGATCACTGCGTGCGGGCGACCGCGCTCGATGCGGCGGCCGCGGGGTTCGAGACCCGGGTGCTGCTGCCGTACACCGCGGGGGTGAGCGCGACGACCGTCGAGTCGGCCCTCTCGTCGCTCCAGGCGGCGGGTGTGGACCTGGTCGGACAGGTCGGCCCGCGAAGCTGACGGTGGTGCCCAGTACCCTGGCGCGGTGCCCGAACTCCCGAATGTGCCCGACCTGCTGCGCACCGCGGTGCACGCGCTGGGCGGCAAGGAACGGCGCAACCAGCTGACGATGGCGTCGGCCGTGGCGCATTCGCTGGACACCGGTGAGCACCTGGCCGTCCAGGCCGGCACCGGCACCGGTAAGTCGCTGGCCTATCTCGTGCCGGCGGTGCGGTATGCGGTGCAGACGGGCCGGACCGTGGTGGTCTCCACCGCGACGATCGCGCTGCAGCGTCAGCTGGTGGACCGGGACCTGCCGCGATTGGCCGACGCGCTGGCGACGGCGCTGGGTCGGCGTCCCCGGTTCGCGATTCTCAAGGGCCGCGGTAACTACCTGTGCCTGAACAAGATTCACACCGGTCTGGCGGAGGAGCCCCCGGCCGACGACCAGTTGTTCGATGCGTTCGCGCTGTCGCGGATCGGCCGGGAGGTGCGGCGGGTCACGGAGTGGTCGTCGACGACCGACACCGGCGACCGCGACGACCTCGTGCCGGGCGTGTCGGACCAGGCGTGGCGTCAGGTGAGTGTGAGCGCACGCGAGTGCCTGGGCAAGTCGCGGTGCCCGGTCGGTGAGGACTGCTTCGCGGAGATCGCCCGGGCCGAGGCCGGGCAGGTCGACGTTGTCGTCACCAACCACGCCCTGCTGGCGATCGACGCGATCAGCGGGCTGTCGATCCTCCCCGAGCACGACGTGGTGGTGGTCGACGAGGCGCACGAACTCGTGGACCGCGTCACCGGCGTCGCGACGGCCGAATTGTCCGGCGGCACCGTCTCGGCAGCTGCGCGGCGCTGCGTGAAATTGGTCGAGGACGCGGACGTGGACCGTCTCGAGGGGGCCGCGGAGAACTGGGAGGCGCTGCTCGAGGAGCTGCCGCCGGGACGGTGGGACGAGTTGCCCGACGGTGCGGGCGCGGCGCTGGCCGCGATCCGGGACGCGGCGTGGGCCGTGCGCACCGCACTGGGTCCGCCCAAGCCGGGGCTCGACGCCGAGGCCGCCGCCGCCCGCAACCAGGCGCTCGCGGACGTCGACGAGGTGCACGACTGCGCGGTGCGGGTGCTGACCGCCTTCGAGGAGACCGATCCCGCCGCGCGTCGGGACGTCGTCTGGCATGCCGCCGACGAGTTCCGCGGCAACACTCGGCACACGGTGCGGATGGCGCCGCTGTCCGTCGGCGGACTGCTGCGCTCCCGGCTGTTCGCCGAGGCGACGGTCGTGCTGACCTCGGCGACGTTGACGGTCGGCGGTTCGTTCGACGCGCTCGCCGTCAACTGGGGGCTGCCCCCGGAGTCGCCGGCCCGCAGCGACACGGGCGCAGCGTCGGGGACCGAACCGCCGTCCGACGACGGGGACCTGCGGTGGAACTCCCTGGATGTGGGATCACCGTTCGACCACGCCAAGTCCGGCATCCTGTACGTCGCCAGGCACCTGCCGCCGCCGGGCCGCGACGGGCTCTCCCCCGCGTACCTGGACGAGATCGCGGAGCTGGTCGCCGCGGCCGGCGGGCGCACGCTCGGACTCTTCTCGTCGATGCGCGCCGCGAAGGCGGCCGCGGAGGCGATGCGGGAGCGTCTGGACACACCCGTCCTGTGCCAGGGCGAGGACGCAACCGGCGCCTTGGTGGACAAGTTCGCGGCCGACGAACCGACGTCACTGTTCGGGACTCTGTCGCTGTGGCAGGGCGTGGACGTCCCGGGGCCGTCGCTCTCGCTCGTGATCCTGGACCGGATTCCGTTCCCGCGGCCGGACGACCCGCTGCTGGTGGCGCGGCAACGGGCCGTGGAGGCGCGCGGGGGCAACGGCTTCCTGTCGGTGGCGGCCACCCATGCGGCGTTGCTGCTCGCGCAGGGCGTCGGGCGGCTGCTGCGCAGCACGGATGACCGGGGGGTCGTGGCGGTGCTCGATCCCCGCCTGGCGACCGCCCGGTACGGCGGATACCTGCGCGCGTCGCTGCCACCGTTCTGGGAGACCGCGGACCCCGAGGTGGTGCGCAAGGCGCTCACCCGGCTGCGCGGCTGACCGAGCCGCGACGCGTCGGTTCCCCGATTCGTTCCCGGGATTCCCGGAATTTCCGGCTGTTTCGCGGCAGCATCGAAGCAGGCGCAGCGGCCGGATTCGAAGGCCGCAGGGACAGGGGGCTTTCGGATATGCCACAGGGCGTCGTCAAGTGGTTCGACGAGGAGAAGGGGTTCGGGTTCATCGCCCAGGACGGAGGTGGTCCCGACATCTTCGTCCACTACTCGGAGATCGCCGGCACGGGCTTCCGCTCGCTGACGGAGGGCCAGCGCGTGGAGTTCGAGGTCGGGCTGGGCGTGAAGGGACCTCAGGCGGAGAACGTCCGCCCGGTGTGAGAACCGGCGCCGCCGCCGCGGCGCGGCATTCAGACCCGCAGACCTACGTCGACGATGGCTTTGGCGACCGACCGCACGGGCGCCTGATTCCTGCGGGCGTGGCCGCGGATCAGCCGGAACGCCTCGTCCGGGGTGATTTTCCGGGCCTGCGCGATGACGCCCTTCGCCTGTTCGATGACGATGCGCGAATCGAGAGCGGTCTGCAGTTGCGCGTTCAACTGCTCGTGCTGCCGAAGCTTGTTGGCGTTGACGATGTAACCGGTGGCCATGTCGGCACACACCTGCGCCGCCGCGATCTCACGACCCGCCCAGTCGCGTGGTTCGCCCGCGTACATGTCGAGGGCGCCGATCTTCTCGTCCGCGAGCTGCATCGGGATCCCAGCCACCGCCGCGATCCCGTACTCGCGCGCCTTCTCTGCGAACTCCGGCCACAGGTCCTGGCGTTGCCGCACGTCGGCGACCGCGATGGGTTCGCCACGATCGAACGCGTACCGGCACGGTCCCACGCCGGTGTCCTCCTGGCAGCGTTCCATCTTCCCGACCACCTCCGCGGCCGCGGTGACGAACTGCAGCCGGCCCTCGCACTGCAGGCTCACCCCGCAACCGAGGAGGCCCAGAACGCCGGTCACTCCGTCGACGAGTTCGTCGAGCGCTGCCCCGACGTCGTAGGAGGTGGGCAGCCGGCGCGCGAATCGAGACAGTACCGCCATGAATTCGTCCTGGTCGAACACGCTGCGGTCCCTTCATCAGTACCCACAAATAGTGACATACATCACAGTGATCGGCTGGCGCCGTTCGGGTCACATGACATATCCTGATACACAGAGCGTCCGCCCCAGATCCCGGCGACGCTCTAATCGGAGCCGCCCCGACCCCCGGTGCTCCCCCTCTCGCTCTCCACGAATCGTGTGGACAAGTTCTCGGGAGAACACCGCGACACGTCGGCTGCTCGTCGTTCCACGTCGGTGTACCTCCTGGACACGATCCGCGAAGAAGGAACACCCATGGTTCACGTCGCCCCTTCCGCCACCCCCGCCGATGGCTCGCCGCTGCTCTCGGTGCCGGCGATCGTCGCCGGCGCGGGCACCCTCTCGTGCGGGCTCGTCGTCGCAATCAGCCATTCTCTCGCCCTCGGCGCCCTGGCGGCGCTCCTCACGGTCGCGACGGTCGCGGGCGCGGCCCTGATGATCCGCCCCTGACCACCCGATCCGACCGGCTCTGCCGAGCCCACCCGAGCAAGGAACCGATGAACCACCCCGATCACCTCGCCCACCGGAGCACCATCCCGGGTTCGGCGATGAGCACGGCCGAGATCAAGGCTCGTATCGACGCGATGTTCGCGGACGACCACACACGCGTCGACCGCACACCCGCCGCGACCCGGCGGCGCCCGGGATGGGCGTCGAGCCGGCGCGGCCCCAGAAGCTGACCACCGACGTTCTCCCGGCGTCGGTGGTCTCCGACCGGATCGCCGGCTTCCGGACAGCGCCGCAGGGGGGCGCTTCCGGAAGCCGGTGATCCGTCACTGTCGGGTCACGGTGCCGCGCACTCTCGGGTCACGGTGCCGCGCACTCTCGGGTCACGGTGCCGCGCACTCTCGGGTCACGGTGCCGCGCACTCTCGGGTCACGGTGCCGCGACGAGCGCGGGGTGATCCGCCACGTCCCACCTCATCGAGACCGAGGTGCCGTCGGGGACGGAGACGACATCGGTGTGCGACGTCAGAGTCCGGATCAGCGCGAGCCCATGGCCGCGGCAACTGTCGCCGGACGCCGGGGTCCGCCATCGGCCGTGATCGGTGACGACCACCTCGACGGAGTGCTCGTCGGGTCGGTACACGGCCTCCAGGTCGACCGCACCGCGGTGATCTCCGGGTCCGTCGGCGTACGCGTGCTCGACGACGTTGGCCAGCGCTTCGTAGCTGGCGAGCAGCACGTCCTGTCCGAGTTCGGCCTCGAGGTGGAGGCGGTCCAGCCACCGGTCCAGGGCCTGCCGGAGCATCGTCACCTGGCCCGGCTCGGCGCGGACCCCACGGTAGAACATCCCGGTCGATGTGAACGCCTGAGAGGCGTGTCGCGAGTGCATCCTCCTCCTCGAATTTCGATGCGTCCTCGGTCGGACGCATCCGGTGTATACCCACGGCGGCGCGGTCCCATACCTCGAAGCGAGCATGTGCGCACAGCGACGGCGACCGTCCCGGTCAGGCGGCAGGGGCGACCCGCGCCGGATAGACGAATCCGGGCAGTACCCGCCCGGCCACGGTCGCGACGCCGAGGACGACGAGGAGCGCCGGGACCAGCGTGGTTCCCACGTAGCCGATCCCCGGGTCAGTGAGCCCGATCGCGCCGGCACACACGGCGGCGGGCACGTGCGGCGCCCGCAGCAGCGCCATGGCGACGACCGCGAGGCCCGCCGAGACGGCGGCTCCGGCCTGCGACGGACCGGCAACGGCCGCGACGACGAGCGCCGCGGCCGCGGCCGCGGGGTAGGCGCGCACGATCGCTCCGGGCCGGGCGGCCGGGGTGCCGGGTGCGAGAGCGATGAGGGCTGCGGACGCGACGTACGGCAGCCCGAACACCGCCCAGTGTGCGAAATTCTCGAGGGCGGCGAGCGCGCCGGCCGCGCCGAGCGCGACCGCCCCCGGCGCGAGGGCGGCCGCCAGAGCACGGCCGGACCCGTCCGGTGCATCATCGAGCAGCGCGGGCATCCGACCAGGCTCCTTCCGCCTCGGGGGTGCGTCCGGGCAGAGTGCGTCCCAGGAATCCGCGGACGAGGTTCGCGATCTCCGGCCCGTGCGTCTCGAGGGCGAAGTGGCCTGCGTCGAGCAGGTGGATCTCCGCATCGGGGAGGTCGCGGGCGAATGCTTCCGCACCCGCGGGACCGAAGATTTCGTCGCCCCGACCCCACGTCACCAGGGTCGGCGGCCGCCAGGCGCGGAAGTACTCCTGGAACGCCGGGTACGCGTCGAGGTTGAACTGGTAGTCCCAGAACAACTGGAGCTGGATCTCCTTGTTGCCGGGTCGATCGAGGCCCATCTGGTCGAGCAGCCAGGCTTCCGGGGCGACCCGGTCGAGGCGGTCCTCGGGCACGCCGTGGACGTACTGCCACCGGGTCGCCTCCGGCTCGAGGAGGGCACGGACGGCGGGTTCGTGGGCGGTGCGGTCCTGCGCATGGGCGAAGAGGGGCTCCCAGAACGGGGTGAACCCTTCGCGGTAGGCGTTGCCGCTCTGGGTGATCAGCGCGGTGACGCGCTCGGGGTTCCCGGCCGCGATCCGCAGGCCGATCGGGGCGCCGTAGTCGTGGAGGTAGAGGGCGAAGCGGGTCAGCCCGATCCGGTCGAGCAGCGCGGCGGTGACCTGCGCGAGACGGTCGAAGCTGTAGTCGAACTCGTGGACAGGGGGCATCGCCGATCGCCCGAAGCCGATGTGGTCGGGGGCGACGAGGTGATACTCGTCGGCGAGCTCGCCGAGCAGATGCCGGAACATGTGCGAGCTGGACGGGAAGCCGTGCAGCAGAACGAGTGCGGGGGCGCCCGGGTCCCCGGCCTCGCGGTAGGAGACGTCGAGCCCGTCGATGGTTTCGGTGCGGTGACGGACGGCGGAAGCGGACATGAGTCCTCCTCGGATCGGTCGGAGAACGATCGTTCTCCAGTACGGGGTGTAGCGTAGAGAACGATGGTTCTCTACGCAAGAGGAGGGGCTCGATGGACGCGGACACCGCGCAGACCCGGCTGCTCGATGCCGCCGAGGAACTGTTCAACGAGCACGGCATCCAGGCCGTCGGCATGGACACGATCCGGTCCCGCTCCGGGGTGTCGCTCAAGCGGCTCTATCAGCTCTACCCCGCCAAGGACCGGCTCGTGGCGGCCGTACTGACCCGGCGTGATCACACCGTGCTGACGGATCTGCGCCGGTATGTCGACGCCCGCGCCGATCCGCGCGAGCGGGTTCTCGCGGTGTTCGACTTTCTCGAGGAATGGTTCGCCTGCAGCGACTTCCGCGGCTGCACGTTCATCAACACGTTCGGCGAACTCGGCGGCATCTCCGGCGACGTCGCCGAGATCGCCCGCGCGCACAAGGACGCGTTCCGGCGCTACCTGCGCGGACTCGTCGCGGACGCGGGTAGCCCCCCGGCACTGGGCGACCAGCTGGCGATCCTGGCCAACGGGGCCATGGCGACGGCGGCGATCTCCGGTTCCCCCGCCGTCGCCCGGCAGGCCCGCGACGCCGCACGCGTCCTGCTCGACGCGAGCGGCCCCCGAACCCCGAGCTGAGGACCAGCTAGGCGAGCACGACCTTGCCGAGTTCGACGTCCGACGCGAGCAGCTCGTGGTGCGGAAGCACCCGCACCGTGTAGCCGACCGACCCGGCCATCGGCAGCGCGACCTCGACCTCGAAGACCTCGCCCAGCGGATCCGTGCCCGTGTGCCGCATCGGCACCGTCACCACGTCGGACAGGGTGTCGTCGGGTCCGACCCGGCCGACGACCGCCTGCACGACCACGTCGCCGGCACGGAGACCACCGAGGTACACGTGGGCGGTCAGGGCCAGCTTGGACCCGATCTCCGGGATGTCCGGCAGTCCGGCGCTGTCGACCTGGGCCACCCGCACGGCCGGCCATGCGGCCTCGGCGCGGCGCCGGTAGTGGGCGAGCTGCCGCGCCCCGGCGAAGCCGTCGGCGACCGCCTCGCGTGCGGCGGCAGCGGCCGGCGCGTAGTACTGCACGGTGTAGTCCCGGACCATGCGGGAGGCGAGCACCTTCGGACCGAGGTTCTGGAGCGTGTGCCGCACCATTTCGATCCATCGCCTGGGTACACCGCTGCCGTCCCGGTCGTAGAACCGCGGCAGGACCGACCGCTCGAGCAACTCGTACAGGGCGCTGGCCTCGAGATCGTCCCGGCGATGTTCGTCCATCACCCCGTCCGCGGTGGGGATGGCCCAGCCGTTCTCACCGTCGTACATCTCGTCCCACCAGCCGTCGCGGATGGAGAGGTTGAGCCCGCCGTTGAGAGCCGACTTCATCCCGGACGTCCCGCATGCCTCGAGCGGACGCAGCGGATTGTTCAGCCACACGTCGCAGCCCCAGTAGAGATACCGGGCCATGGACATGTCGTAGTCCGGCAGGAAGACGATGCGGTGACGCACGTCGGCCGCATCGGCGAACCGCACCACCTGCTGGATCAGTGCCTTCCCGCCGTCGTCGGCGGGGTGACTCTTGCCGGCGACGACGAGTTGCACGGGACGGTCCTCGTCGAGCAGCAGGGCCCGCAGTCGTTCCGGGTCGCGCAGCATCAGGGTGAGCCGCTTGTAGGTCGGCACCCGGCGCGCGAACCCGACGGTGAGAACGTGCGGGTCGAACACCCCGTCCACCCAGCCGAGTTCGGCCTCGGTGGCGCCGCGCTGGAGCCAGGACCGGCGCAGCCGCCGGCGGATCTCCTCCACCAGTTGCGCACGCAACGTGTTACGGGTGACCCACAGCTCGCGCGGTTCGACCGTCTGCAGCAGTTCCCAGCCCTTGGCTTCCTCCACCCGGTCGGGACCGGCGAGGCGGTTGGCGAACTCGAGCCACTCCCGGGCGGCCCACGTGTGCGCGTGCACGCCGTTGGTCACCGACCCGATCGGGACTTCGCCTGCGTCGAAGCCGGGCCACAGGTCGACGAACATCTCGCGGCTGACCCGGCCGTGCAGCTTCGACACGCCGTTGCAGCGCTGGCCGAGCCGCAGACCGAGATGAGCCATGTTGAACACCCGCGAGTCCGATTCCCGGCCGAGGGCGAGGATGCGGTCCACTCCCAGGCCGGGCAGCAGCGCCGACTCGTTCTCGCCGTTCGGCCCGGAGAAGTAGTGCCGGACGAGTTCCGCCGGGAACCGGTCGATGCCCGCGGGCACCGGGGTGTGGGTGGTGAAGACGGTGCCGGCGCGTACGGCGGCGAGCGCCTCGTCGAAGTCCAGACCGGCGCCCGTGACCAGTTCGCGAATGCGTTCGGCACCCAGGAACCCGGCGTGTCCCTCGTTCATGTGGAACACCTCGGGATCGGGCAGTCCCGCGATGCGGGTGTAGGCCCGGACGGCGCGTACTCCGCCGACCCCGGCCAGGATCTCCTGCTTGATGCGATGGTCCTGGTCGCCGCCGTAGAGACGGTCGGTAACCCCGCGCAGTTCCTCGTCGTTCTCGGCGATGTCCGAGTCGAGCAGCAGCAACGGAACGCGACCGACCTGGGCGATCCACACTCGGGCGGTGAGGGTGCGATGGCCGGGCATCGCGGCCTGGATCAGCGCGGGGGTGCCGTCCGCCTCGGTCAGCAGCCGCAACGGCAGCCCCTGCGGGTCGTAGTTCGGGTAGTGCTCGCTCTGCCATCCGTCGGCGGTCAGGGACTGCCGGAAGTAGCCGGAACGGTAGAGCAGGCCGACACCGATGAGCGGCAGTCCGAGGTCCGAGGCCGCCTTGAGGTGGTCACCGGCCAGGATGCCGAGTCCGCCGGAGTAGTTCGGCAGGACCTCGGAAACACCGAACTCCATGGAGAAGTAGGCGATGCCGGACGGCAGCCGGGTGCCCTCGTTCTGTTCGTGCTGGTACCAGCGCGGTCTCGCGAGATAGTCGTCGAGATCGGCCGACTCGGCGTCGAGCCGTGCGAGGAACTCCTCGTCCGCGGCGAGCGCGTCGAGACGGGCCGGCGGCACTTCGCCGAGCATCCGCACCGGGTCCTGCTCGACGCGACGCCACAGGCCGGGATCGATCGAGGCGAACAGGTCCTGCGTGGGTGTGTGCCACGACCAGCGCAGGTTGACGGCGAGCGGGCCCAGCCCGGCCAGCCGCTGGGGAAGGTGGGCTCGTACGGTGAACCGACGCAAGGCTCTCACCCCGGGAAGACTACCGACAATCCGCCGTCCGCGAAGACCGGCAAATGCGGCAGACGTCCGGCGGCCGGGCCGGGTGTCCGGCGAACAGGCCGGGGACGTTTCCGTGCCGCGCCTCGAAGGGGCGGTTCGTGTCGGCGGCAGGACTCGGACGAGGGCGCCGATGCCCCTCCCGTTTAGTCGCGTCGGCGCCGGGTAACAGCTGTCTGGGAGCTCCGGCGACGTTACGCGTCGCACGAGGGGACGGCGGTGCGCCCCTCCATTACGGTTGGAGACGGGCCGCGTCCGACGGGCTCGTCAGCAGTCCGTGCAAGGGAACGGAGCCAGCGTGACAGACGGAACGGAGCGAGCGTGACAGGTCGAATCGGAGCCAGCGCAACAGGACGGCTCGGCATCGACGATGTCCGTCCCGACATCTCGGGCGGGCGACATCCGGTCAAGGCCGTCGTCGGGGAGGTGCTTCCCGTGTCGGCGGTCGTGTGGCGCGAGGGTCACGACGCCGTCGCCGCCACCCTGGCCGTGCGCGGGCCGGGCTCGGACCCGGAAAGCGAGGGAAAGCTGATCCGGATTCCGATGGTTCCCGGCGAAGCACCCGACACCTTCCACGCCGTATTCACCCCCACCAGTCCGGGACTGTGGACCTACCGCGTCGAGGCCTGGAGCGACCCGGTCACCACGTGGCGGCACGCGGTGGACGCGAAGGTCGCCGCCGGGCAGGGCCCGGAAGACCTGGCGAACGACATCGAGATCGGCGCCCGGCTGTTCGAGAAGGCCGCCAAGACCGCGCCGCGCCCCAACCGGCCGGCCCTGCTCGCCGTCGCCGCGGCGCTGCGTTCGGAGCGGCCGCTGGCCGACCGGATCGCGCCCGCCTTCGCCGCCGACATCACCGAGATCCTGCGGGCCAATCCCCTGCGCGAGCTGGTCACCCGCGGGAAGGCATACACCGCCGTCGTCGACCGGGAACGGGCACTGTTCGGTTCCTGGTACGAATTCTTTCCCCGCTCGACGGGCGGCTGGAACGAGGACGGCACACCCCGGCACGGCACCTTCGCCACCGCCGCGGCGGAGCTGCCGCGGGTCGCCGCGATGGGATTCGACGTGGTGTATCTGCCGCCCATCCATCCCATCGGCAAGATCAACCGGAAGGGACCGAACAACACCCTCACCGCCGGCCCGGACGACGTGGGCTCGCCCTGGGCCATCGGTTCCGACGAGGGCGGCCACGACGCGATCCACCCCCAGCTCGGCACGGAGGACGACTTCCGCGCCTTCGTCGCCCGTGCGCGCGAACTGGATCTCGAGGTCGCTCTCGACCTGGCGTTGCAGTGCGCCCCGGACCACCCGTGGGCGAAGGAGCACCCCGAGTGGTTCACGGTCCTGCCGGACGGCACGATCGCCTATGCGGAGAACCCGCCCAAGAAGTACCAGGACATCTATCCGGTCAACTTCGACAACGATCCGGACGGCATCTACGCCGAGGTACTGCGCGTGGTGCGGCACTGGATCAGCTTCGGCGTCAAGATCTTCCGCGTCGACAACCCGCACACCAAGCCACCGAACTTCTGGGAGTGGCTGATCGCCGAGGTCAAGCGCACCGACCCCGACGTGCTGTTCCTGTCCGAGGCGTTCACCCGGCCCGCCCGCATGTACGGGCTCGCCCGACGCGGGTTCACGCAGTCCTACACGTACTTCACGTGGCGCGTCGCCAAGTGGGAGCTGACCGAGTTCGGCCAGGAGATCGCGGCGAAGGCGGACGAGGCGCGTCCGAACCTGTTCGTCAACACCCCCGACATCCTCCACGAGACCCTGCAGCACGGCGGCCCCGGGATGTTCGCGCTGCGCGCGGCACTGGCCGCCACGCTCGCACCGTCGTGGGGGGTGTACTCCGGTTACGAACTCTACGAGCACATCCCGCTGCGACCGGGCAGCGAGGAGTATCTCGACTCGGAGAAGTACCAGCTACGTCCGCGACGGTTCGACGAGGCCCGCCGTCGCGGTGAATCGCTCGAGCCGTGGATCGCCACGCTCAACCGCATCCGGCGGGCCCACCCGGCTCTGCAGCAGCTGCGCAACATCCACTTCCACCACATCGACAACGACGCCCTGATCGCGTATTCGAAATTCGATCCCCGGACCGGGGATTCGGTCCTCGCCGTGATCAACCTCAATCCCTTCGGGGCCGAGCAGGGCACCATCTGGCTGGACATGCCGGCGCTCGGTCACGAATGGCACGACCAGCTCACGGTGTTCGACGAGGTGTCCGGCGCGCAGTACTCGTGGGGTCAGGCCAACTTCGTCCGGCTCGAACCCTGGCGCGCCGTCGCGCACATTCTGGCGTTGCCGCCGATCGGGGTGCCGACGCGAACCACCCTCGCCTACAGGAGGAACTCGTGACCGTGCCCCCGATTCGTCGCCACTCCCCCAGCCCGCACGACCTGGCCCGGCTGACGGCCGGCGAGCACCACGATCCGCACTCGGTGCTCGGCGCCCATCCACACCCCGAAGGCACGATCATCCGGGCTCTGCGCCCGCAGGCGGAGAAGGTGGCGGTGCGCATCGGCGGCATCGATCATCCCCTCGAGCCCCTCGGTCACGATGTCTTCAGCGCGCTCGTCCCGGTGCACGACCTGTCGGACTACCGCCTCGTGGTGACCTACCCGTTCGAGCACACCGTCGTCGTCGCGGACCCGTACCGCTTCCTGCCCACGCTCGGGGAGTTGGACCTGCACCTGTTCGCCGAGGGCCGGCACGAGCGGCTGTGGGAGATCCTCGGGGCGCATCAGCGTTCGTACGAGACCCCCGACGGCCCGGTCCGGGGCACGTCGTTCGCGGTGTGGGCGCCCGGCGCGCGGGGCGTCACGGTCGTCGGCGACTTCGACGGCTGGGGCGGCCGGCTCGCGCCGATGCGGGTCCTCGGTTCCAGCGGCGTGTGGGAACTGTTCCTGCCCGACGTGGAGCCGGGTGCGCTGTACAAGTTCCGGATCCACGGCCGCGACGGCTCGGTCCAGGACAAGGCCGACCCGATGGCGTTCGCCACCGAGGTACCCCCGGCGACGGCCTCGGTGGTGCACCGGAGCAGCTACGAGTGGGGCGACGACGCCTGGCTCGCCGCCCGGGCCGAATCCCGCCCGTGGCAGGAGCCGATGAGCGTCTACGAGGTGCACCTCGGCTCGTGGCGGCCCGGTCTCGGGTACCGCGAGCTGGCCGACCAGCTCGCCGAGTACGTCGCGGCGGCCGGTTTCACCCATGTCGAGCTGCTGCCGGTCGCCGAGCACCCCTTCGGCGGCTCGTGGGGCTACCAGGTCACGTCGTACTACGCACCCACTGCGCGATTCGGCACGCCCGACGAGTTCCGTGCGTTCGTCGACCGGCTGCACGCCGCCGGCATCGGCGTGATCGTGGACTGGGTGCCCGCCCACTTCCCGAAGGACGAGTGGGCGCTGGCCCGGTTCGACGGCAGCGCCCTCTACGAACATCCGGATCCGCACCGCGGCGAACAGCTGGACTGGGGCACGTACGTGTTCGACTTCGGTCGCCGGGAGGTGCGCAACTTCCTCGTCGCCAACGCGCTGTACTGGATCGACGAGTTCCACATCGACGGCCTGCGCGTCGACGCGGTCGCCTCGATGCTCTACCTCGACTACTCGCGGCCCGAGGGCGGCTGGACCCCCAACGTGTACGGCGGCCGGGAGAATCTCGAAGCGGTGGCCTTCCTGCAGGAGATGAACGCGACCGTGCACAAGCTCCACCCCGGCGTCGTCACGGTCGCCGAGGAGTCCACGGCCTGGCCCGGCGTCACCCGGCCGACCCATGCGGGCGGTCTCGGGTTCTCCATGAAATGGAACATGGGCTGGATGCACGACACTCTCGGATACATCGGCCGGGACCCGGTGCATCGCACGTACCACCACCACGAGATCACCTTCTCCCTGGTGTACGCCTGGAGTGAGAACTTCGTCCTGCCCATCAGCCACGACGAGGTCGTGCACGGCAAGGGCACGCTCTGGACCCGGATGCCGGGCGGCGACCGGGAACAGGCCGCCGGCCTGCGCGGACTGCTCGCATACATGTGGGCGCACCCCGGCAAGCAACTGCTGTTCATGGGACAGGAGTTCGGCCAGACCGCGGAGTGGTCCGAGGAACGGGGCCTGGACTGGTGGCAGCTCGACGATCCGCACAACGGGCCGCTGCACCAGGGCGTCCACCAGCTCGTCACCGACCTCAACCGGATCTACCGGGAACACCCCGCCCTCTGGACGCTGGACACCTCACCGAGCGGGTACTCGTGGATCGACGCCAACGACTCGGCGAACAACGTGCTGAGTTTCCTCCGGCACGGGAGCGACGGTTCGGTCGTGGCGTGCTTGTTCAACTTCTCCGGATCGACCCATTCGGACTATCGTGTCGGACTACCCGAAACAGGACAGTGGTCGGAGATCCTCAACACGGATTCGACGGCTTACCAGGGCAACGGCATCGGCAACCTCGGTGCCGTGACGGCCACGGCACGCTCCTGGCACGGGCGCCCGGCGTCGGCGGAGGTGACGCTGCCTGCTTACGGTGCGATCTGGCTGACGCTGCAGCGGTGACCGCCGTCCTCGGACGACAGGAGAAGACCAGGTGACTCGGACGCGGCTGCCGTTCCGCCTCGCGGTACCGGCGCTGGCCGTGATGGTGCTCGCCGGATGTGCCGCTCGTATCGAGGGCACCGCCGTCTCCATCTACGACAACCCGTTCTCCGTGGCCGGTCTGCCGGTCTCCTCGGGCCCCAGTGGTCCGCGGCCCGGCGCCACGGATGCGCCGGTGACGATCGAGAACTCGGACGGCGGGGACGTCGACGTGCTCGCCGGCAACGCCGTCGCCGACATCGAGGCCTACTGGACCGAGGAGTTCCCCCGCATCGCGCGAGGCGCGTTCGAGGCCGTCGGCACGATCGTCTCGTGGGATCCCGACGAGCGCGGCCCGAGATTCTGCGGGGAATCCACGTTCGAATTCGTCAACGCCGCATACTGCAACCGCGACGACGTCATCGGCTGGGACCGCACCTACCTGATGCCGCAGCTCATCGAGACGTTCGGTCCCATGGCGGCCGTGACGGTGCTCGCCCACGAGTACGGTCACGCCGTGCAGTTCAAGGCCGGAACGGTTGCCGAGGACGATCCGGGCATCGTGTTCGAACAGCAGGCGGACTGCTTCGCGGGCGCCTTCATGCGGCACGTCGCCGCCGGCAACTCGGAGCACTTCCGGCTCAACACCTCGGACGGGCTGAACTCGGTGCTGGCGTCGATGGTGTCCTTCCGCGACAGCGATCCCAACGACCCGGGTGCGATCCACGGGTCGGCATTCGAACGTGTCACCGCGTTCCAGATCGGCTTCACCGACGGTGCGGGATCGTGCACCCGCATCGACGCCGCCGAGATCGAGTCCCGGCGCGCCGATCTACCGCAGTTCTTCGACAGCTCCGACGACGGCGAACTCCCCGTGACCGAGGAGTCGGTGGAGGCGCTGATGGCGTCGTTCCGCCGGGTGTTCGATCTGCCGCGGCAACCGGAACTGGACCTGACCGGGGCCGACCTCGGCTGCCCGGATGCGAAGCCCACGTCCCCGGTGTCGTACTGTCCCGCCACCAACACCATCGGCGTCGACGTCGAGGAACTTGCGGACCGCGGCACTCCGCTGCAGACCGGCGCCGGGGGCATCACGACCGACGTGCGAGGCGACTACGCCGCGTACGTCCTGCTCGCATCGCGCTATGCGCTGGCCGTGCAGAACGCCGCCGGTCAGGCGCTCGTCGAGCCTCGGACGGCGCTGCAGGCGGCCTGTCTCGCCGGTGTGATCAGCGCCGAACTGAGCCCCGACAGCACCGGCTCGCAACCGGCCGAGGACATGGTGTGGCTGTCACCGGGGGACCTGGACGAGGCCGTCTCCGGTCTGCTGGCCGACGGTCTCGCCGCCAGCGATGTCAACGGCAACACCGTGCCGAGCGGGTTCTCCCGGGTCGACGCGTTCCGGACGGGGGTTCTCGGCGGGGAGGCCGCCTGTTCCGGGCGCTACCACTGAGCCGCCACCGCCGAGCCGCCGCCACCGAACAGTGTGCAGTGGGCGATCCGGAAAGCCGGAGCGCCCACCGCACGGGGAGAATTCAGTACAGCGCCGACGCCAGCTTGCGCCGCGCCGCGACAACGAACGGCTCTGCCGGGTCGAACAGCTCGAACAATTCGAGCAGCCGCGCACGGGCCGCGTTCCTCTCGTCACCCGCGCTGCGGGCCACGAACCCGATCAGCCGCGCGAACGCAGCCTCGGGCTGCTGCGCGAACAGTTCCGCGTCGGCCGCAGCGAGCTGTGCATCGAGATCGGCCGGGGCGGCATCCGCCCGGGCGATCGCGTCGGCCGGCACAGTCTGCGCCCGGGCGAGGAACCGGACCTGCCGCAACGCGGCCAGAGCGTCGGCATTGGCGGGCTCGGAATTGAGGATCAGCTCGTACGCCGCTTCGGCACCCGCCAGGTCCCCCGCCTCGAGGGCCTGCTCGGCCGCGACGAATCGCGGGTCCTCCGCCGGTTCCTCCGCGACCTCCCCTCCGGGCGGGCCGGACAGCTTGCCGGCGACCGCGTCCTGGATGGCGGCAAGCCATTGCCGGAGCTGCGGTTCGGGCTGGACGCCCTGGAAGTCGGCGAGGGGTTGTCCCGCGGCGATCGCGACGACGGTCGGCACGGACTGCACGCCGAACGCCTGAGCGATCCGCGGGTTGGCGTCCACGTCGACCTTCGCGAGAACCCAGTTGCCGCCGCCCTCGTGCGCCAGCTTCTCGAGAACCGGTGAGAGCTGCTTGCACGGGCCACACCAGGTGGCCCACAGGTCCACGATGACCGGGACCTGCATCGAGCGCTGCAGCACCTCGGCCTCGAACGTGGCCTCGGTGACGTCGACGACGGGCGCGAGGCCGGTCGCGGCGGCGGCGCCGGAGTCGGACTGCGGCGGAGGTGGGGGGGCGGCGGCCCGCTCTTTGAGGGGCGCGAGATCCACCGCGCCGGACATTGCCGCGGCGGTCGCGGCGGAACGTGCTGACGGACGGGAACCTGGTCGAGTCACGGTGTCCAGTCTGTCACGTTCCGCGCGACAGGTGACAGCAGGTCAGGCGAGTGCGGGCGCGTCGGCCGGACGCGCCTGGGTGGACAACTCGGCGAGACGGCCGGTGCGCGCAGCCCACCACTCGAAGACGATCGTGCCGAACGGCGGGATGGAGGAGATCAGGGCCAGGCCGGTGGTGACCAGGTTCCACTTCAGCGCCCGTGCGGTGAGGAGAGCGACGAGGACGAAGGCGACGAACACGCCGCCGTGCAGCGGCCCGAAGATCTTCACGCCGATCTCGTTGCCGTTCTCCGGCAGGTACTTGAACGCCATACCGACGAGCAGGCCGGCCCAGGTGAAGGCCTCGAGGATTGCGACGAAGCGGAACCGCTTGGCCGGGGTGCTGAGATCGAAGAAGTTCGCCATGCACACCATTGTGCCGATCGCCTACGACGACCCGTCGTTGCTGTGAGAGACGTCACGGCCCCGACGCACTGCGTCGAGGCCGTGACAGGAGTAAGGAGCGGCGGGTTACGCCTTGGGGACGCGGACGATGAGGGCGTCGCCCTGGCCGCCGCCGCCGCACAGGGCCGCGGCCCCGACCCCGCCGCCGCGGCGGGCCAGCTCGAGGGCCAGGTGCAGCACGATCCGGGCCCCGGACATCCCCAGCGGGTGCCCCAGCGCGATCGCCCCGCCGTTGACGTTCACCCTGGCCGGGTCGATGCCCAGCTCACGGGCCGAGGCGATCCCCACCGCGGCGAACGCCTCGTTGATCTCCACCAGGTCCAGCTCGGCCGGCTCGAGGCCCTCCCGCGCGCAGGCCTTCGCGATCGCCCGCGCCGGCTGGGACTGCAGCGTCGAGTCCGGACCGGCGACCACCCCGTGCCGGCCGATCTCCGCGAGCCAGGACAGGCCGAGCTGTTCGGCCTTGGCCTTGGACATCACCACCACCGCGGCCGCGCCGTCGGAGATCTGCGAGGCCGAGCCGGCGGTGACGGTGCCGTCGGGGGCGAACGCCGGCCGCAGCGTCGCCAGGGACTCGGCGGTGGTGTCCGGGCGGATGCCCTCGTCGGCGGTGACCACGACCGGGTCGCCCTTGCGCTGCGGGATCGACACCGGCACGATCTCGTCGTCGAACAGCCCGTCCTTCTGCGCGCGGGCCGCCCGCTGGTGGCTGGCGGCGGCGAACGCGTCCTGCTCGGCGCGGGAGACGGCCGCCGCGCCGGTGTTGGCGGCCTCGGTCAGGGCACCCATGGCCTGGTCGGTGAAGATGTCGTGCAGCCCGTCGAAGGCCAGGTGGTCGCGCAGGGTCACATCGCCGTACTTGAACCCGGCGCGGGACTTCTCGAGCAGGTGCGGGGCCCGGCTCATCGACTCCTGGCCGCCGGCGACGACGACGTCGAACTCGCCGGCGCGGATGAGCTGGTCGGCCAGCGCGATCGCGTCGATGCCGGACAGGCACACCTTGTTCACGGTCAGGGCGGGCACATCCATCGGGATGCCGGCGGCGACGGCGGCCTGGCGGGCCGGGATCTGCCCGGCCCCGGCGGTGAGCACCTGCCCCATGATCACGTACTCGACCTGCTCGGGGGCGACCCCGGCCTTGGCCAGGGCCCCGGCGATGGCGACCCCGCCGAGGTCCGAGCCGGAGAAGTCCTTCAGGGCGCCCTGCAGACGCCCCATCGGGGTCCGGGCTCCGGCAACGATGACAGAACTGGTCACGAGGGTTCCTCCGGTGGTGGGGTCACGGCTCCTGCGCGGGGCTGCGGGCGGACGAGCCCCATCCCGGCGCATACTGATCTAACGTTAGCGCTAACGTCTTTATTCATGACTGAGACCTCCCCCACTTCGACTCCGCTCGCGGCTCTGAGCTCCGGGCTCGTGACCGCCATCGACCACGTCGGTATCGCCGTTCCCGACCTCGACGCCGCCCTCACCTGGTACGCCGAGAACCTCGGACTCGTCTCGACCCACGAGGAGGTCAACGAGGAGCAGGGCGTGCGCGAGGCGATGCTGTCGGTTCCCGGCTCGCCCGAGGGCGCGACCGCGATCCAGCTGCTCGCCCCGCTGAACGAGAACTCGACGATCGCGAAGTTCATCGACCGCAGCGGCCCGGGCCTGCAGCAGCTCGCCTACCGCGTCAGCGACATCGATGCCGTGTCCACCGAGCTCCGTGCCCGGGGGGTGCGCCTGCTGTACGACGCTCCGCGACGTGGCACCGCCGATTCGCGCATCAACTTCCTCCACCCCAAGGACGCCGGCGGCGTGCTCGTCGAACTCGTCGAACCCGCCGCACACGGATCGCACTGACAACCCGCGTCCCGCCCGGTCGACCCGCCCGGTGTGCGCTGCCGCAGCATTAGCACAGGGAGGCGGCACGCGCAGCTCCGGCTGCCGCGAGCAGGTAGATTGGCGCCATGGTCTTCGATCGCGATCGCACCCCCAGCCACCTGCCCTTCTCGATCGTGCGCAAGGGATTCGACCGCGACGAGGTGACCAACTACTTCGCCAGATTCGAAGCCGAGCTGCGCGTGACCGCGACGGACCGGGATGCGGCCGCCGCCCAGGCGCGCGACCTGGCGAGACAGTTGGAGAACGCTCGCAACGAGATCGACGAGTTGCGCAAGGATGTCGATCGTCTCTCGGTGCCGCCCACCACGGCCGAGGGTATGAGCGACCGAATCTCCCGCATGCTGCGCCTCGCCTCCGACGAGGCGTCCGAGCTGCGGGCCCGGGCCGAGGCCGATGCCGCCGAGATGATCTCCCTGGCCGAACAGGAAGGCATCCGGCTGCGCGGCGACTACGAGGCGATGATCGCCGAACTCGCCGAGCGGCGTAAGGCGTTCGAAGCCGAGCACGCCCGGACGATGTCCGAGGCACGTGCCCAGGCCGCCCGGATCGTCGCCGCCGCCGAAGCCGAGCGCGATCGTCTCGCGGCGGAGGCGGAGGCCAAGCGGGACCAGGTTCAGCAGGATTTCGAGATCGCCATGAGCGAGCGCCGCAGCAAGGTCCTCGGCGCTCTCGACGAACTCGAACGATCCAGCAAGGCCGAGGCCGAACAGCGTCTCGAGATCGCATCACGCGAGGCGGCACGCCGGCTCGAGATCGCCACCGAACAGTCCGAACGGAAGATCGCCAACGCCCGCGATCTGACCGAGGAACTGCGGGTGCTGCGTGGCCGCATCCTCAGCCAGCTGGACGGTGTGCGCGGTCAGCTCGAGGCGGTGCCCTCGATGCTGGCTGCTGTGACGCGCGAAGGTGAGCTGCTCGACCGCGACCGGGACGCGTCCACCACCGACGGCGACACCGATGCGACCACGGAGATCGCCACCGAAGAATCCGAGAAGGAACCGGCCACCAAGGAACTGCCGGCGACGGCCGGCACGTCCGAGGACAGCGACCGGAAGAGCGGGCCGGGCGAACAGGGGAAGCGGTCCGGCAACGAAGCACCTGCGACCGACCGGCTCGGCCGGTCACCCGCGGTGGCCAGCAAGGTCCGCAACTGAGCCGACGTCAGGACCGCGACGGCGAGCCGTCAGGACCACGACGGCGAGCCGTCAGGACCACGACGGCGAGCCGTCAGGACCACCGTCGGGTCGGTCCGCGGGTGCCGCGGCCGGACCAGCAGCCGTTGTGCCAGTGCCGGCGTTCGTCTGCTCCCCCTATGTCGTCGGTGGGCCAGGCGACCACGTGCGGCGTTCCCGGCGCGATCTCGTGATCGCATCCGGGGCACCGGTACGCCTTCGTTGCTCGCGAGCCGGGGACGGTGCGCACGGTGTAACGCTCGGATTCCGCACCCCACGGGCCCGATTCGGTGCGGGACGTCGCCCCGGAGAACGCCGACGCGCCGGTCTCGGGCCGGCGCCTGCGCTGTGATCGGGGGGTATTGCGGCGCGGCATCTCAGAACAGCCGGAACTCGTTGCTCTCGGTGCCGCGCAGCGCCTCGTAGTCGAGCACGAGGCAGCGGATACCGCGGTCGGTGGCCAGGGTCTTGGCCTGCGGCTTGATCTGTTGTGCCGCGAAGACACCGCTGACCGGCGCGAGCAGCGGGTCCCGGTTGAGCAGCTCGAGATACCGCGTGAGCTGTTCGACGCCGTCGATCTCGCCTCGCCTCTTGATCTCGACGGCCACCGTGCCGCCGTCCGCGTCCCGGCACAGCAGGTCCACCGGACCGATGGCCGTCGGGTACTCACGCCGGACGAGGGTGTAGCCGCGCCCGAGGGTTTCGACGTGCTCGGCGAGCAGTTCCTGCAAGTGCGCCTCCACACCGTCCTTGATCAGGCCGGGATCCACGCCCAGCTCGTGGCTGGAATCGTGCTCGATCTCCTCGATGGTGATGCGCAGCTGCTCACCCGCCTTGTTGGTCACCACCCACAGAGCGTTCGCACCTTCCGCGGACTCCTCGACCAGCCAACACGGCGGACTCATCCAGTTCAGGGGCTTGTAGGCGCGGTCGTCGGCGTGCACACTGACCGATCCGTCGGCTTTGACCAGGAGCAGCCGACGCGCCATCGGCAGGTGTGCCGTCAGACGTCCGATGTAGTCGACTCGACAGCGGGCAATCACAAGGCGCACGTTGCCACCCTAGAGGATCGCCCCGGACTACTCTCGAACGACCATGCCTCGCACTCGTCGCATCTCGCCACTCGGCTCACCGCTGCTCGGCGCACCCGCGGAATCCGTCCAGCGCCAACGTGTTCGCGTGCAGACGTTGCTCACCCTGCTGTTGCTCGGCACGAACATCGCGGGTGCTGCGATCACGGCGGTACTGATCAATGTCGTCATCCCGGGTCCCTCGGTGCTGCGCCCGGAGTTCGTCGTCGTCACCGGTGTCGTCGCGCCGGTGTACGTCGTGGGGGCGATCGTCCTGGGAACGATCGTCGGGACGCGACGCGGGCTCGCACAACTGCGCTGGATCCTCGAGGACCGGGATCCCTCGCCGGAGGAACGTCGCGCCACGATGCGGTTACCGATGCGGCTCACCGCCCAGCAGGGCGCGTTCTGGGCCCTGGGACTGGTGCTGTTCGCGACCGCCTTCGGGGTGCTCGATCCGCGCACCATCCCGAAGGTCGCGTTCACCATTGCTCTCGCGGGACTGACGGTCTGTGGCTTCGTCTTCCTCTTCAGCGAGTTCGCACTGCGACCGATCGCCGCCCGGGCCCTCGAGGCCGGCGCGACCCCGCGGCGCCGTCTCACCGGCACCAGCGGACGCATCATGGTGGCGTGGGTGCTGGGCAGCGCCGTTCCCGTCATCGGGTTGATGCTCGTCGCGGTCTTCAGCTTCGTCCGTCCCGTGTCGCCCGTCCGCTTCGCGGTGACGATCCTGACGATCGGCGGACTGGCGTTGGTGTTGGGATCGCTGCTGATGTTCCTCACCGCCCGGCGAAGCATCGCGCCGATCGAGTCCGTGCGGGCGGGCATGGCCCGCATCGAGGGGGGCGACCTCGATGCGGAGGTCGTCGTCTACGACGGGACGGAACTGGGCGAATTGCAGGCCGGATTCAATCGCATGGCCGACGGCCTGCGTGAGCGCGAACGGATCCGCGACGTCTTCGGCCGGCACGTCGGGCAGGACGTCGCCCGGGCGGCGCTGGCCTCGTCACCGCGGCTCGGCGGCGAAGAACGTGATGTCGCGGTGCTGTTCATCGACATCATCGGTTCGACGGCAATGGCTGCAGATCGTCCGCCGACCGAGGTCGTACAGTTGCTCAACCGCTTCTTCGAAGTCGTGGTCGAGGAGGTCCACCGCGTCGGCGGTTTCGTCAACAAGTTCGAGGGCGACGCGGCACTGGCCATTTTCGGCGCCCCGGTGGCAATGGACGATCCGCCAGGCAACGCCCTGGTGGCCGCCCGGACGATGGCACATCGACTGCGCACCGACGTCCCCGAGTGCGAGGCGGGGATCGGGGTCGCAGCCGGACTCGCAGTGGCCGGAAACGTAGGGGCTCACGAGAGGTTCGAGTACACGGTCATCGGCGATCCGGTGAACGAAGCTGCGCGACTCTCGGATCTGGCCAAGACGATCCCCGGCCACGTCGTCGCCTCGTCCCGGGCAGTAGAGGCGGCCGCCGATCACGAGCGCACGAGATGGGCGCCGAAAGGTGAAGTGACCCTGCGCGGGCGGTCGGAAGTGACCCGACTGGCGGTGCCGTCGGCGGACTGACCCCGCCGGCATTTCCAGGGCTTTCGGTGGTCCCGGCGGACCCGGAAATGCCGGAAGCCCCCCGACGAGGTCGGGGGGCTTCCGGTAACGGGTGTTCGGCGGTGTCCTACTCTCCCACACCCTGTCGGGTGCAGTACCATCGGCGCAGACAGGCTTAGCTTCCGGGTTCGGAATGGGACCGGGCGTTTCCCTGTCGCTATGGCCGCCGTAACTCTGCGAAACGTCACGCATCAGAGTTCTCGAATACCCTTGTCGGGCTTCGGTATCTGATGTGTGTGCTGTTTCAGATACCGCACAGTGGACGCGTAGCTTCTTCGTGGTAAGTCCTCGGCCTATTAGTACCGGTCACCTGCATGCGTTGCCGCACTTCCAGTTCCGGCCTATCAACCCGGTGGTCTGCCGGGGGCCTTACCCCCTCGAGGGGGTGAGAAACCTCATCTTGGAACAGGCTTCCCGCTTAGATGCTTTCAGCGGTTATCCCTTCCGAACGTAGCCAACCAGCCGTGCCCCTGGCGGGACAACTGGCACACCAGAGGTTCGTCCGTCCCGGTCCTCTCGTACTAGGGACAGCCTTCCTCAAGTTTCTAACGCGCGCGGCGGATAGAGACCGAACTGTCTCACGACGTTCTAAACCCAGCTCGCGTGCCGCTTTAATGGGCGAACAGCCCAACCCTTGGGACCTACTCCAGCCCCAGGATGCGACGAGCCGACATCGAGGTGCCAAACCATCCCGTCGATATGGACTCTTGGGGAAGATCAGCCTGTTATCCCCGGGGTACCTTTTATCCGTTGAGCGACACTGCTTCCACATGCCGGTGCCGGATCACTAGTCCCGACTTTCGTCCCTGCTCGACCTGTCGGTCTCACAGTCAAGCTCCCTTGTGCACTTGCACTCGACACCTGATTGCCAACCAGGCTGAGGGAACCTTTGGGCGCCTCCGTTACATTTTGGGAGGCAACCGCCCCAGTTAAACTACCCACCAGGCACTGTCCCTGAACCCGATCAGGGTCCGAGGTTAGAGGTCCAATACGATCAGAGTGGTATTTCAACAACGACTCCACGGTAACTGGCGTCACCGCTTCACAGTCTCCCACCTATCCTACACAAACCGAACCGAACACCAATACCAAGCTGTAGTGAAGGTCCCGGGGTCTTTTCGTCCTGCCGCGCGTAACGAGCATCTTTACTCGTAATGCAATTTCGCCGAGTCTGTGGTTGAGACAGCAGAGAAGTCGTTACGCCATTCGTGCAGGTCGGAACTTACCCGACAAGGAATTTCGCTACCTTAGGATGGTTATAGTTACCACCGCCGTTTACTGGGGCTTAAATTCTCAGCTTCGCGGATCGCTCCGCTGACCGGTCCTCTTAACCTTCCAGCACCGGGCAGGCGTCAGTCCGTATACCTCGTCTTACGACTTCGCACGGACCTGTGTTTTTAGTAAACAGTCGCTTCTCTCTGGTCTCTGCGACCACCCCCAGCTCCGACCGCGAAGGTCTTCACCAGGGCTGGTCCCCCTTCTCCCGAAGTTACGGGGGCATTTTGCCGAGTTCCTTAACCACAGTTCTCTCGATCGCCTCGGTATTCTCTACCTGACCACCTGTGTCGGTTTGGGGTACGGGCCGTGTGAAAGCTCGCTAGAGGCTTTTCTCGGCAGCATAGGATCATGGAATTCGCCTCATTCGGCTACGCATCACCTCTCAGGCTCGTGCGACACGGATTTGCCTATGTCACGCCCTACAGGCTTACACCGGTACAACCACTGACCGGCCCCACTACCTTCCTGCGTCACCCCATCGCTTGGCTACTACCACCGAAGGTCCCGTGCAGCAGGATCCCGTCTCCCGAAGGAGATCGATCACCCTTTGGACGGTTAGTACCGATGATTCACCAGGGGCGCGTTCACACGGGTACGGGAATATCAACCCGTTGTCCATCGACTACGCCTGTCGGCCTCGCCTTAGGTCCCGACTCACCCTGGGCGGATTAACCTGGCCCAGGAACCCTTGGTCATTCGGCGGACGAGTTTCTCACTCGTCTTTCGCTACTCATGCCTGCATTCTCACTCGCGCCGCCTCCACACCTGGATCACTCCGGCGCTTCCCCGGCGGCACGACGCTCCCCTACCCACCCACACCACTGCACCCGTCTCCGCAGAAACGAGTGGGTGTTGTGTGAGTGCCGCGGCTTCGGCGGTGTACTTGAGCCCCGCTACATTGTCGGCGCAGAACCACTTGACCAGTGAGCTATTACGCACTCTTTCAAGGGTGGCTGCTTCTAAGCCAACCTCCTGGTTGTCTCAGCGATCCCACATCCTTTTCCACTTAGTACACGCTTAGGGGCCTTAGCCGGCGATCTGGGCTGTTTCCCTCTCGACTACGAAGCTTATCCCCCGCAGTCTCACTGCCGCGCTCTCACTCACCGGCATTCGGAGTTTGGCTGATTTCGGTAAGCTTGTGGGCCCCCTAGACCATCCAGTAGCTCTACCTCCGGTGAGAAACACGCGACGCTGCACCTAAATGCATTTCGGGGAGAACCAGCTATCACGGAGTTTGATTGGCCTTTCACCCCTACCCACAGCTCATCCCCTCAGTTTTCAACCTAAGTGGGTTCGGGCCTCCACGACGTCTTACCGTCGCTTCACCCTGGCCATGGGTAGATCACTCCGCTTCGGGTCTAGAACATGCCACTGATACGCCCTGTTCGGACTCGCTTTCGCTACGACTACCCCACACGGGTTAACCTCGCGACATGCCACTAACTCGCAGGCTCATTCTTCAAAAGGCACGCCGTCACCCCCAGCAGACCGAACTGCTCGAAGGCTCCGACGGATTGTAAGCGCACGGTTTCAGGTACTATTTCACTCCCCTCCCGGGGTACTTTTCACCTTTCCCTCACGGTACTAGTCCGCTATCGGTCACCAGGGAGTATTCAGGCTTATCGGGTGGTCCCGACAGATTCACAGCAGATTTCACGGGCCCGCTGCTACTCGGGCACCCTCCACGAGAGCCGGCATGTTTTCGTCTACGGGATTCTCACCCTCTACGACGGGCCGTTCCAGACCACTTCGACTAACACACCGGTTTCTTACTCTCGCCCACCATGACAGTGATGGGAAGAAGGGCCCCACGACCCCACGAGTGCAACGCCTGCCAGCTCTCACACACCCGCGGTTTAGCCTCTTCCGCTTTCGCTCGCCACTACTCACGGAATCACATGTTGTTTTCTCTTCCTGTGGGTACTGAGATGTTTCACTTCCCCACGTTCCCTCCACACGCCCTATATATTCAGGCGCGGGTAAC
Source organism: Rhodococcus sp. DMF-1 (assembly GCF_021441945.1). Lineage (NCBI taxonomy): Bacteria > Bacillati > Actinomycetota > Actinomycetes > Mycobacteriales > Nocardiaceae > Rhodococcus > Rhodococcus sp. DMF-1. Next base: position 942,191 of record NZ_CP090442.1, on the reverse strand, counting down.
ACGACATCACTCGTGCTGGGTTTCCCCATTCGGAAATCCTCGGATCACAGCTCGGTTGACAGCTCCCCGAGGCATATCGCAGCCTCCCACGTCCTTCATCGGCTCCTGGTGCCAAGGCATCCACCGTACGCTCATAAACACTTACAACAAAGATGCTCGCGTCCACTGTGCAGTTCTCAAACAACACACAACACCCACTACTCACCCCACCGACCGGCAGAAGCTTTGACAGGCATCGTCGCTGATCGAACACTCGCGTGTTCTCTCAGGACCCAACAGTGCACCGATATAACCACCGCGACGGGAACATGTGATCCCCGCCGGCGCGGTGATGGTTGTCAGCGTTCCACCCATGAGCACCACCGGATTACGTGTGAATCCGAAATGGCTCTGCCTGCATGCGTTTACCGTCCCCGACTGCTCGGGGTGCACGAGGAGTTGCTCCTTAGAAAGGAGGTGATCCAGCCGCACCTTCCGGTACGGCTACCTTGTTACGACTTCGTCCCAATCGCCGATCCCACCTTCGACGGCTCCCTCCCACGAGGGGTTAGGCCACCGGCTTCGGGTGTTACCGACTTTCATGACGTGACGGGCGGTGTGTACAAGGCCCGGGAACGTATTCACCGCAGCGTTGCTGATCTGCGATTACTAGCGACTCCGACTTCACGGGGTCGAGTTGCAGACCCCGATCCGAACTGAGACCGGCTTTAAGGGATTCGCTCCACCTCGCGGTATCGCAGCCCTCTGTACCGGCCATTGTAGCATGTGTGAAGCCCTGGACATAAGGGGCATGATGACTTGACGTCGTCCCCACCTTCCTCCGAGTTGACCCCGGCAGTCTCCTGCGAGTCCCCACCATTACGTGCTGGCAACACAGGACAAGGGTTGCGCTCGTTGCGGGACTTAACCCAACATCTCACGACACGAGCTGACGACAGCCATGCACCACCTGTACACCGACCACAAGGGAAACCCCATCTCTGGGGCGGTCCGGTGTATGTCAAACCCAGGTAAGGTTCTTCGCGTTGCATCGAATTAATCCACATGCTCCGCCGCTTGTGCGGGCCCCCGTCAATTCCTTTGAGTTTTAGCCTTGCGGCCGTACTCCCCAGGCGGGGCGCTTAATGCGTTAGCTACGGCACGGATCCCGTGGAAGGAAACCCACACCTAGCGCCCACCGTTTACGGCGTGGACTACCAGGGTATCTAATCCTGTTCGCTACCCACGCTTTCGCTCCTCAGCGTCAGTTACTGCCCAGAGACCCGCCTTCGCCACCGGTGTTCCTCCTGATATCTGCGCATTTCACCGCTACACCAGGAATTCCAGTCTCCCCTGCAGTACTCAAGTCTGCCCGTATCGCCTGCAAGCCCGCAGTTGAGCTGCGGGTTTTCACAGACGACGCGACAAACCGCCTACGAGCTCTTTACGCCCAGTAATTCCGGACAACGCTCGCACCCTACGTATTACCGCGGCTGCTGGCACGTAGTTGGCCGGTGCTTCTTCTGTACCTACCGTCACTTGCGCTTCGTCGGTACTGAAAGAGGTTTACAACCCGAAGGCCGTCATCCCTCACGCGGCGTCGCTGCATCAGGCTTGCGCCCATTGTGCAATATTCCCCACTGCTGCCTCCCGTAGGAGTCTGGGCCGTGTCTCAGTCCCAGTGTGGCCGGTCGCCCTCTCAGGCCGGCTACCCGTCGTCGCCTTGGTGGGCCGTTACCCCACCAACAAGCTGATAGGCCGCGGGCCCATCCTGCACCGGAAGACCTTTCCACCCCGGAACATGCATCCCGAGGTCCTATCCGGTATTAGACCCAGTTTCCCAGGCTTATCCCGAAGTGCAGGGCAGATCACCCACGTGTTACTCACCCGTTCGCCACTAATCCACCCAGCAAGCTGGGCTTCATCGTTCGACTTGCATGTGTTAAGCACGCCGCCAGCGTTCGTCCTGAGCCAGGATCAAACTCTCCGTTGAAGACTCTCAATCAAACCCCGAAGGGCCGATCAGCCATAAGCGTAGAGCCGAATCACTAGCAAAAAACTCAAACTAGCAAAAACACTGACCACCACAGACGGAAGAATGCGGCAGCCAGCAACAACCACCCCACAAAAGTGAAGTGGCCGCACCAAAATAATTTGGCACTGACATTCATCGGCACACTGTTGAGTTCTCAAAGAACACGCACACACCATCACCCCGCGAACCAACGTCCGCGGCGCTCCGGGGCAACCGTTCCAGCCTACCCACACCACCCGCCGGGAACAAACCCGACGCACTCGGTGGGATCGGCAACGGCCCAGAACCCTACCAGAAGATTCCGAACCGAACAATCAGGCGCCTGCGTCCAACCTCGTTGTCCCGAGCCCCTGCGGGCCGGGTCGGTGTCCGTGTCGCTCTGACCTGCAATAAGTTACGGGACGAATAACTGGACGCCAAATCCGCTGGTCAAGCTCGTAGGCGGTGCCGTTTCCCCAGGTGGCAGACCGCCTCCGGCACCCTCGCCGCGTTGCCCGTTCCCAGTGATGCGCGGCACACTCGACTCCGGAGGCGGAGCTCGCTCGTTGCGATGCATGAAATGCCTTGGCGCACAACCACTTTCGAGGCATCGAGATCAGGATTCGGAGTTCACCCGTTCGATGACGCCCCCGAGTTCCTCGATGATCTCCACGAACCTCGGGTAGCCGCGATCGATGTGGTACACGTCGTGCACCTCGGTCACGCCGTCGGCGCACAGTCCGGCCAGGACCAATCCGGCGCCGGCCCGGATGTCCGACGACCACACCGGCGCGCTCGACAGTTCCTCGACTCCGCGGACCACGGCGTGATGTCCGTCGGTGCGAGCGTCGGCCCCGAGGCGGATCATCTCCTCGACGAACCGGAACCGCGCCTCGAAGACGTTCTCCGTGATCATCGACGTTCCGTCGGCGACTGCCGCGAGACCGATCGCCATGGGCTGAAGGTCGGTGGGGAATCCCGGATACGGCAGGGTCGCGAAGTTGACCGCTCGGGGACGGTCGTGCTGGACGACCCGGAAGCCGTCGACTTCGGGGGTCACCTCCGCACCGGTGGCACGGAGCTTGTCGAGCACGAGGCTCAGGTGCTTCGGGTTGACACCCCGCACGCGCACGTCGCCGCGCGTCATCGCCGCCGCGATCCCCCATGTCGCCGCGACGATGCGATCGCCGATGACACGGTGGGTGGTGGGTTCGAGACGCGAAACGCCCGTGATCGTCAGTGTCGAGGTGCCGGCCCCGGAGATGCGGGCCCCCATCTGAACGAGCATGTTGCACAGGTCGACGATCTCCGGCTCGCGGGCCGCATTGTCGATCGTGGTCTCGCCGTTCGCCAGGACGGCGGCCATCAGGATGTTCTCGGTGGCCCCGACCGACGGAAACGCCAGCCGGATCGCGTTGCCGTGCAGGGCGTCGGCCTCGGCCACCACACAGCCGCGCTCGATGGTGCTGTGCGCCCCCAGCAGTCGGAGCCCCGTCTGGTGCATGTCGAGGGGGCGTGAACCGATGGCGTCACCGCCCGGCAGCGCGACGACGGCCTTGCGGCATCGGGCCACCAACGGTCCGAGGACACACACCGACGCCCGGAACTGCCGGACGGCGGCGAAATCGGCCTGGTACTTCGGCTGTGCGGGTGTCGTGATGCGCGCCTCGTCGCCCTCGAGCTCGACCTCGCACCCGAGCCCGCGCAGGACCTCGGCCATCAGCGGGACGTCGAGGATGTCCGGGCAATTGGTGATGACGCTCGTCCCCTCCGCCAAGAGGGCGGCTGCCATCAGCTTGAGCACGCTGTTCTTGGCGCCCCCGACGACGACCTCACCGACAAGCCGGTTACCACCGGAGACAAGAAAGCGATCACTCACAACGCCACAGCCTATCGACCACACTGCGGGAATACGGGAGCGGTACCGTGACCTGCATGGCTGTCCATCTCACACGGATCTACACCCGCACCGGCGACGACGGTACGACGGGCCTCAGCGACTTCTCCCGGGTATCGAAGAACGACCCGAGACTGATCGCGTACGCGGACTGCGACGAGACGAACGCGGCGCTCGGTGTGGCGCTGGCCTCGGCCGACGTACCGGAGCGGATCGCACCTGTCCTGCGCCAGATCCAGAACGACCTGTTCGACGCCGGAGCAGACCTGTCGACCCCGGTGGTACCCGAGCCGAAGTATCCGCCGCTGCGGATCACCCAGGCGTACATCGATCGGCTCGAACGCTGGTGCGACGAGTTCAACGAGGGTCTGGCGCCGCTCGATTCCTTCATACTTCCCGGCGGCACCGTGTTGGCGGCCCAGCTGCACACGGCGCGGACGGTGGCACGGCGGGCGGAGCGCTCGGCCTGGGCGGCGGTGGCCGCTCATCCGGACGATACGAATGTGCTGCCGGCGAAGTACCTCAACCGGCTGTCGGATCTGCTCTTCATCCTCGGCCGGGTCGCGAACCCGGGCGGGGATGTGCTCTGGAAGCCGGGCGCGGGCGCGTGAAGAACGGTCGGCCGGGCGTCAGTTCGGCCGACCGCGCACGGACCGGTCCGACGGACGGGATTCGATCCAGGACAGGAAGGCGGTCAGCGCGCCGCTGTCGAGTGCAATCTCGAAACTGCTTGCGCCGTCCTGGACTTCGAGGATCACGATGTCCTCGGTCATGATGTCGTACTCGCTGCCCTCGGGCGCTCGACGATTGCGTACCTCGACGCCCTGCCGGGCCAGCCGCGAGTCCGGACCCGGACGCAGGCTCGAGAGCTTGTAGAAGACGAGCGTGCGCTCGCCGTAACGGATGACGCCGTGCCGCCACCCGGCGCCGGCGCCGTTGGGCAGCCGGCGCAGTATCGCTGCGGTACCCCCGCCCCGCAGGGTGAGGAGGCGATACAGAAAAGCCGCGACGGCAACCGCGAGCAGTATCACCAGAACGATGAGAACAATCATTCCAACTGACACTGCTCGTCGGCTCCGTCGCGGCTTGTCGTATCCGTCAGGCCCGCTCGACGGCCCGGAGTCGGCCCCGGGCTGCCGCGATCTCGGCCTCGTCCTGGCTGTCGCTCAGCACGGCGCGCGCGGACTCGACGTCGATGTTCTCCGTCAGCTCCGCAGCCTCCGCGAGGATCGTCACCGTCGTGGCGGTCACCGAGAGGAAACCGCCGTGCACGGCCGCGACGACCCGATCGCCGTCGGCGGTGGTGATGGAGACGACACCGCCTTCCACGAGCTGGCCGAGGACCGGCTCGTGGCCCGGCATGACACCGATCTCGCCCTCGGTCGTCTGGGCGCTGACCAGCCGGGCGGTGCCCGACCAGAGGCGCTCCTCGACGGCAACGAGGTCCACGGTCATTTCAGCCATCGCGGACTACTTCCCGGCGATCTTCTTGGCAGCGGCCTCGACGTCGTCGAGTCCACCGCAGCTGTTGAACGCCTGCTCGGGCAGGTGGTCGAACTCACCCTTGGTGACGCGGTCGAACGCCTCGATGGTGTCACGCAGCGGCACCACGGAGCCGGGCTCGCCGGTGAACTTCTCAGCGACGATGAAGTTCTGGCCGAGGAACTTCTGGATACGACGGGCGCGGCCGACGAGGACCTTGTCCTCCTCGGAGAGCTCGTCCATGCCGAGGATGGCGATGATGTCCTGCAGCTCCTTGTACTTCTGCAGGATCCGCTTGACCTCGTTGGCGACCCGGAAGTGCTCGGCACCGACGATGCCGGGCTCGAGGATGCGCGAGGTCGACGTCAGCGGGTCCACGGCGGGGTAGATACCCATCTGCGAGATCGGACGCGAGAGCTCGGTGGTCGCATCGAGGTGCGCGAACGTCGTGGCCGGCGCCGGGTCGGTGTAGTCGTCGGCGGGCACGTAGATCGCCTGCAGCGAGGTGATCGAACGACCACGGGTCGAGGTGATGCGCTCCTGGAGCTCACCCATCTCGTCCGCGAGCGTCGGCTGGTAACCCACGGCCGACGGCATGCGGCCGAGCAGCGTCGAGACCTCGGAGCCGGCCTGCGTGAAGCGGAAGATGTTGTCGATGAACAGCAGCACGTCCTGGCCCTGGACATCGCGGAAGTACTCCGCCATGGTCAGCGCGGACAGGGCGACGCGCATACGCGTTCCCGGCGGCTCGTCCATCTGGCCGAAGACGAGGGCGGTGTCCTGGAGGACGCCCATCTCCTCCATCTCGAGGTGGAGGTCGGTGCCCTCACGGGTGCGCTCGCCGACGCCGGCGAACACCGACGTGCCGGAGAACTCACGCGCGATACGGGTGATCATCTCCTGGATCAGAACGGTCTTGCCGACGCCGGCACCACCGAACAGACCGATCTTGCCGCCCTTGACGTACGGGGTCAGCAGGTCGATGACCTTGATGCCGGTCTCGAGGATCTCGGTCTTGCCCTCGAGCTGGTCGAAGGCCGGCGGCTTGCGGTGGATGCCCCACTGCTCGCCGTCGCGTCCGGTGCCCGGGGCGTCCAGGCAGTCACCGAGGGCGTTGAACACGTGGCCCTTGACGACGTCGCCGACCGGCACCGAGATCGGGCGGCCCGTGTCGACGACCGTGGTGCCGCGCACCAGGCCGTCGGTGGGCTGCATGGAGATCGTGCGCACCAGGTTGTCACCCAGGTGCTGCGCGACCTCGAAGGTCAGGGTCTTCGCCACGGACGGCAGAGTGACCTCTGCGTGCAGGGCGTTGAACAGATCGGGAACGGCACCACGCGGGAACTCGACGTCCACGACGGGCCCGATGACCCGAACGACGCGGCCGGCAGTGGCCGAGGCCGCCCCCGCCCCGTAGTTATCGGTTGCTGCTGCGGTCATGTGCTTAGTCACTTCCTGCACTCGAGGCGAGCGCGTTGGCACCGCCGACGATCTCGCTGATTTCCTGGGTGATCTGGGCCTGGCGGGCCTGGTTGGCCTGACGGCTGAGGGTGTTCACCAGTTCCGTGGCGTTGTCGGTGGCCGCCTTCATGGCGGTACGCCGTGCGGCCGACTCCGACGCCGCGGCATCGAGCAGCGACGCGAAGATGCGGGTGCTGATGTACTTCGGCAGCAGGGCCGCGAGCAGCGTCGAGGCCTCCGGCTCGAAGTTGTAGCCGGGCCGCGGACCGCCGTTGCTGCCGACGTGCCGGCCGTCGGTGAGCATGTCCTCGCCGAGGTCGATCTCGTCCTCGGTGACGGTCACCTCGAGCGGCGCCATGCGGCGCACCTCGGGGCTCTGGGTCAGCATCGAGACGAAGCGGGTGTAGACGATGTGCAGTTCGTCGACGCCCTCGATCGTGCCCTCACCGTTCGGCGCGGGAACCTCGTTGCCGGAGCCCGCCATGAACAGCTCCACCAGGTGACGGCTCGCCTTGGCCGCATCGGTGTAGCGCGGCTCCTGGGAGAACCCGGTCCACGCCCCCGCGACCGGCCGGCCGCGGAAGGTGTAGTAGCTCAGGCCCTTGGCACCGAGCACGTAGAGCACCGGCTCCTTGCCCTCGCTGACCAGCAGCTGACGCAGCTCCTCGGCCTCCTTGAGGACGTTGGCGTTGTAGCCACCGGCCATACCGCGGTCGCTGGTGACGACCAGGACCGCAGCACGCCTCGGGTTGGGCCGCTCGTTGAGCAGGGGGTGATCCAGCGACGCGGACGCACTCGCCAGCTCGGAGAGCACCTTGGTGATCTCCTCGGCGTACGGCTTGGACGCTGCCACTCGGGCCTGAGCCTTCGTGATCCGCGACGTCGCGATCAGCTCCTGCGCCTTGGTGATCTTCTTGGTCGAGTTGACCGACTTGATCCGCGAGCGGAGCTCGCGCAGGCTTGCCATTCGTCGATCACACTCCCTTCACAGGACGCTGGGTCATGGTCTCCACGCTCACTTGCGAACAGTGGTGCGCTTGACGGAAACCTGCTCCTGCTCGACCTCGTCGGCGCCCAGGGCCTCGGCCTCGGCCTCGTTCACGACGCGGGTTCCGTCGGAGGCGATGAAGCCCTCCTTGAACTTGTTGGTCGCGGCGAGCAGCGCGGAGGCGGACTCGTCGGTCAGCGCCTTGCCGCCGGCGATCTGCTCGTAGACACCCGACGCGCTGTGGTGCAGGTCCTCGAGCAGCTCGGTCTCGAAGCGGCGCACGTCACCGACGGGCACCGAGTCGTAGACACCCTGACCGGCGAGGTAGATCGACACGATCTGGTCCTCGACGGCGACCGGGGCGTACTGGTCCTGCTTGAGGAGCTCGACCAGACGCTGGCCGCGCTCGAGCTGCGCCTTCGACGCCGCGTCGAGGTCGGAGGCGAAGGCGGCGAACGCTTCGAGCTCGCGGAACTGCGCAAGCTCGAGACGCAGCGAGCCGGAGACCTTCTTCATGCCCTTGGTCTGCGCGGCGCCACCGACTCGGGAAACCGAGATACCGACGTTGATGGCGGGACGGATGCCCTTGTTGAACAGGTCGGACTCGAGGAAGACCTGGCCGTCGGTGATGGAGATGACGTTGGTCGGAATGTAGGCCGAGACGTCGTTGGCCTTGGTCTCGATGATCGGCAGGGCGGTCAGAGAACCGCCGCCGAGCTCGTCGGACAGCTTGGCCGAGCGCTCCAGCAGACGCGAGTGCAGGTAGAACACGTCGCCCGGGTAGGCCTCACGTCCCGGCGGGCGGCGCAGCAGCAGGGAGATGGCGCGGTACGCCTCGGCCTGCTTGGTGAGGTCGTCGAACACGATGAGCACGTGCTTGCCCTGGTACATCCAGTGCTGGCCGATGGCCGAACCGGTGTAGGGGGCGAGCCACTTGAAGCCGGCGGAGTCGGACGCGGGGGCCGCGACGATGGTGGTGTACTCCATCGCGCCGTGCTCCTCGAGGGCAGCCTTGACGCCCGCGATGGTGGAGCCCTTCTGGCCGATCGCGACGTAGATGCAGCGGACCTGCTGCTTCGGGTCGCCGGTGGCCCAGTTGGCCTTCTGGTTCAGGATCGCGTCGACGCAGACGGCGGTCTTGCCCGTCTTGCGGTCACCGATGACCAGCTGGCGCTGGCCGCGGCCGATCGGGGTCATCGCGTCGATGGCCTTGATGCCGGTCTGCAGCGGCTCCTCGACCGGCTGGCGCTGCAGCACGGTCGCGGCCTGCAGCTCCAGGGCCCGGTTCTCGGTCGCCTCGATGTCGCCGAGGCCGTCGATCGGCTGACCCAGGGGGTTCACGACGCGGCCGAGGTAGCCGTCGCCGACCGGCACCGACAGAACGTCGCCGGTCCGCTTGACTTCCTGGCCCTCTTCGAGGTCCTGGTAGTCGCCGAGGATGACAGCACCGATCTCGGTGGCGTCGAGGTTCAGGGCCACGCCCAGCACACCGCCGGGGAACTCCAGCAGCTCGTTGGCCATCGCCGACGGCAGACCGCTGATGTGCGCGATGCCGTCACTGGTGTCGGCGACCACGCCGACCTCCTCGCGGGAGGCCTCCGGGGAGTAGCTCGCGGTGTAGTTGTCGATCGCGCTACGGATCTCGTCGGAGGAGATCGTCAGCTCCGCCATGTTCTTCCTGCTCTCGGTATCTGGTCTTCGAAAAGATCGCAATGTGTGTGTGTTCGGTAGTGGACTACGTGAGGCTCTTGCGCACTGCGGCGAGTCGACCCGCGGCGGTGCCGTCGATGACCTCGTCGCCCACCCGGACGACCAATCCACTGAGAAGCTCGGGAACCACCTCGACGTGCACCGTGACCGGCTTGCCGTACGTTCTGGTCAGGATACCGGTGAGCCGTTCGGTCTGCGCCGCGCTGAGGGGTGCCGCACTGCGCACATGGGCGACGGCGCGGTCCCGCTGGGTGGCGGCGAGGTTCGACAGTTCGTCGAACGCATCGGCCGGGGCCTTGCTCTTCAGCCGTCCGACGGCCTGCACGGCCAGGGCCTCGGTGATCGCGGTGGACTTGCCGTAGAGCAACCGCGAGAGGAACTCGCGCTTGGCCGCCAGCGGCTTGGTGCGATCGGAGAGGGCCTGCTCGAGCTCGGCGTTGCCGGCCACGATGCGACCGAGCCGGAACAGCTCGTCCTCGACGGTGTCGAGCTGGTTCTGGTCGGCCGCTGCCGTCAGGAGGGCTTCGCGACCCAGCTGAACGAGGGAGTTGGTCAGGTCGGACTGGGTCGACCAGTCCTGCCCTGCCGCCGCCTTCAGGGTCGCGAGGGTGACGGGCGAGACCTTGCTCCCGAAGACCCGCTCGGCCAGCGCCTGCCGGCCGGCTGCCGGGGCCGAGGCGTCGGCCAGCGCACTCCGCAGGGTGCGCTGATCGTCGAGCACCTCGACCACCGAGAACAGCTCGGAGCCGGCCTGCGCCGCAGCTGCAGTTGCGGCACCCGCGGCAGCGGATGCGGTGCTCGACGCCAACGCGCCCTGCAGCGCGGAACGCGTCTGAGCGAGTGCCTCACGGCTTGCTGCGTACATGGTGCTCACTTTCGGGATGCAGAGTCAGCGCTGAGGGAGTCGAGCTCGCTGAGGAAGCGGTCGATCGAGCCGGCACGCTTGACGTCGTCGGAGAGGGACTCCCCGATGACCTTCTCGGCCAGATCCACGGCGGTGCGGCCGAGATCACCGCGCAGCTCGGTCACGATCTGCTGGCGCTGGGCCTGCAGCTGGTTGTGACCGGCGGCGACGATGCGGTCGCTCTCCTCCTGGGCCTGAGCCTTCATGTCCGCGATGATCTGCTGGCCCTGGGCGCGGGCCTCCTCACGGATCTGCGCCGCCTCGGTGCGGGCCTCGGCGAGCTGCGCGCGGTACTGCTCGAGCGCGGCCTTTGCCTCGGCCTGAGCTTCCTCGGCCTTCTTGATGCCGCCTTCGATCAGCTCCGAACGCTCGTCGAGCACCTTCTGGAACAGCGGAAGCACGTACTTCCAGAAGACGAGCCCGACGATGATCAGGGCGACCAGCGACCAGACGATGTCGTACGTCGCGGGAAGCAGAGGATTCTGGTCCTCTGCCTCCGCCGCGAGCAACAGGATGCTGTCAGCCATGGTCGTCAGATCAGAAGATGAAGCCGGCGACGATACCGATCAGCGCCAGGGCCTCGGTGAACGCGATACCGAGGAACATGGTGGTGCGCAGCTGGCCGGCCATCTCGGGCTGGCGGGCCATGCCCTCGATCGCCTTGCCGACGACGATGCCGATGCCGATGCCGGGGCCGATGGCCGCGAGGCCGTAGCCGACCGCACCGAGACCGCTGATGGTGCTCTCCGTCTGGGCGAGGACGTCAACTGCCTGAAGCGCAACGCTCATTGGTGTTCCATTCCCTTTCTTGTGGCTCGGCCCCGGGGATCGGCAACCGAGTCAGTCTGTGTGTTGTGTGGGTAGTGCCGGTCGGCGTGCTAGTGCTCTTCGGCGTGCAGCGCGAGGTCGATGTACACCGCAGTCAACAGCGCGAAGATGTACGCCTGCAGGACGATCACCAGCAGCTCGAAGAAGGTGAACGCGATGCCACCGATCAGCGAGCCGATACCGAAGATCTTCATCGCGCCGTCGGCGCTGAAGAAGAAGAACTGGGTTGCGCTGAAGAACAGCACCAGCATGATGTGGCCGGCCAGCATGTTCGCCATGAGACGGATGGTGAGCGTGAACGGGCGCAGCAGGAACGTCGAGATGAACTCGATCGGGATGACCAGCACGTGCAGCGCGGGCGGCAGGTTCGGCACGACGATGCTGCTCTTGACGTAGCGGAAGAACCCGTACTTCTTGATGCCCACGTAGTTGAAGACGACGTAGGCGAGCGCGGCCAGGACGATCGGCATGCCGATACGCGCGTTCGACGAGATGTTCAGGAACGGGATGACCGACGTCAGGTTGAGACCGACCACGAGGAAGAAGATGGTCACGAGAACCGGAAGGAATCGGCGGCCCTGCTGCTTGCCGAGGATGTCCTCGGCGATGTTGATCCGCACGAAGTCGATCATGATCTCGGCGACGTTCTGCACACCGCGGGGCACGATCTTCGGGCTGCGCATCGCGAGCGCGAAGAACAGCGCCACGAGCACGGCCACGACGACGCGGATGAGCATCAGGCGGTCCATTTCGAAGGGGGTGCCTTCGAACAGAACTGCTGGGGGGAAGAAATCGGCTAGTGACGGCGCGTGGAATTCTCCGGCAGCCAAGGTGGTGACGCTCAGCGCTCTCTCCCGTAGTCGGCCGCAGGCATTGCCGTCTGCGGTTCGATCGGACATTGACGATCCAACAAGTCGACCAGGTCGGCTCGCGTATTCGCCAGCTGCTGTCGGCTCCCGATCGGGGCCAGCGTCTGTCGGTGTCGGCGACTCTCGTCGACTCGGCGGCCATTCGAACACGACCGCCTGCGAGGACACAACCGCACTCGACTCCTCGGGAATCGCAGGCAGTCGCACTCGCTTGGGACGACCTTATCAACACTTCTACGACGTTGTGTAGGCGGGTGCCCGTACCGCGAGGTCATTGACAACGACGGTACTACCGTTCGTCGTTGTTCCCCTGCTCAGCGCTACCGGCAGACTCCACGTAGAGCGCGCGCTGCGACAGCACGCCGTAGGTCTCGGCGCCCAGGACGACGAGCAGCGCGAAGACGATCGTGAGCACGAGCACGCCCTTGTCGTAGAAGTCGAGCGGCCTGAGCAGCATCATCACCACGATCGCGAGGATCAGCTTGAGCAGCCAGGTGCCCAGCAGCACCGCACCCGCCGTCGTCGCCGGAAGACGGGCGGTGAGCAGCACGCCGAGCGCGGTGAAGAGGATGAAGCCGCCGCCCACGGCAGCGCCGATCAGCGCACCCCACACGCCCGGCAGACCGGCGACGAGGCCACCGATCACGGTGGCGACGACCGTCAGCACGATGAGCCCGAGCACGCCGTACCGGACGGCGGCGCGCATCGGCGCGGAGGAATCGGGCAGGGCGGGCAAGGGCTGATCCGGGGAGGTCACGGGAGTCAAGCCTAACGGACCGGTCCCCGGCGCCGGCGTCGCCGGGGACGGCCGGCGTCGTCGTGACGCAGCGACGGCACCGCCGTGACGACCAGCGCGAACACCAGTCCACCCGCCATGAGCAGTACGACGGCCCGCCGGTCGAGCAGCGAGGAACCGACGGCCCCGAACGCGAGCACCCCGACCCACAGATAGATCAACAGCACCACCCGGCGGTGCGAGTGCCCGATCTGCAGCAGTCGATGGTGCAGGTGCATCTTGTCCGGGCTGAACGGGCTGACCCCGGCCCGGGTGCGCCGGACGACCGCCAGCAGCAGGTCGAGGATGGGGATGAACATGACCGCCCCCACGAGGATCAGCGGGGAGAGCAGGCCGAGCAGGTCGCGGGTGCCGTAGGCCGCCAAGGGGATGCGTCCCGACGCGCTCGTCGAGATCGCCGCCAGCATCAGGCCGATCAGCATCGATCCGGAGTCGCCCATGAAGATCCGGGCCGGCTGGAAGTTGTGCGGCAGGAAGCCGAGGCAGGCTCCCGCGAGGGCCGCGGCGATCAGGGCGGGCGGATACGCCCCCACATCCCCGCCCTGATCGTGCAGCAGCCCGACGGAGAACACACAGATCGCGACGGCCGCGATCAGCCCGAGACCGGCCGCGAGACCGTCGAGACCGTCGACGAAGTTCATCGCGTTGATCATCACCACCGCAACCAGGACGGTGAACAGTCCCGCCTGCAGCTGGTCGAGGATGAGGGTGCTGCCACCGAAGGGCTCGTAGATGACGATCCAGCTCACGCCCATGACGACGAGCACGCCCGCCGCCGTGACCTGCCCGACGAACTTGGTCAGCGCGTCGAGTCCCCAACGGTCGTCGATGATCCCGACGATCACGATGATGGTGCCCGAGACCAGCGCCGCTCCCATGTCGGGGGTGTACTCGAACCCTCGGGTCAGGGCGGGCAGTTGCTGGGCGAACAGCAGGCCCGCCACCAAGCCGAAGTACATTCCGACGCCGCCCAGCCGCGGTGTCGGCTGCACATGCACGTCCCGGTCCCGGGGCACCGCGACGGCGCCGAACCGGATCGCGGCGATCCGCACGGCCCCCGTCGAGAGGAAGGTGACGACCGCGGCGGTGAGGAGCACGAGCAGCAGCTCGCGGATGGGCACGCCGGCGCCGCGGCCCGATTGGGCCAGCACCAGGGATGCCGTGTCGGCGACAGTCACTTCGTCCGGTCCCCGCCGTCACTCCCCGCCGGTACGCAGCTGCGCCGGATCCTCGCCCAGCACCTCCGCGATGTCCTCGACCGCCACGGCCCCCTCGCGCAGCACGCGCGGACGATCGGCGGTCAGGTCGACGATGGTGGAGGCGACGGCGTGTTCGGCCGGGCCGCCGTCGAGGTACACGCTGGCCGATCCGCCGAGCTGGGCGCGCGCCTCGTCCACCGTGGTGGCCGGCGGCCGGCCGGAGACGTTCGCGCTCGACACCGCCAGGGGGCCCACCTCGCGCAGCAGCTCGAGCACCACGGGGTGCAGTGGCATGCGCAGCATCACGGTGCCGCGCGTGTCCCCGAGGTCCCACGCGAGCGAGGGAGCTTGGTGCACAACAAGACTCAGACCGCCGGGCCAGAATGCGCGGATCAGTTCCCGCGCCTGCGGGCGGACGGTGTTCACCAGGCCGTCGATCGTGTTCCACGACCCGACGAGCACCGGCACCGGCATGTCCCGGCCCCGGCCCTTGGCGCGCAGCAGGCCGGTCACCGCATCGCTGTCGAAGGCATCCGCCGCGAGCCCGTACACCGTGTCGGTGGGGACGACGACGAGCCTGCCGGCCTTCAGCGCGCCCTTGGCGGCCGTCAGGCCGGCGGCCCGGGAATCGGGGCTGTTGCAGTCGTAGACGGTGCTCACGGGTTCATCCTTCCACTGCGGCGAACGAGTCCGGCATCACACACCGGACTCCCCCTGCGCTCGGGCACGTCGCGCCTCCACGTCGGTCGGGACCCGGCGGGCGACGACGAACCGCGGCCGCCCCGCCAGATCCGGGTGCTCGGTCACCTCACCGAACACGCGGCGCTGCGCGAACAGCTCCGCGACCAGGGGCCCGTTGGTGTCGTCGTGCTCGATGCCGACCGCACCGCCGATGCGCAGCCACCGGGCGATGTTCGCGACCATCGGTTTGATCACCGACAGCCCGTCCGGGCCGCCGAACAGCGCCGAGTGCGGATCGTGCTCGATCACCTCGGGCGGGAGGTCGGTGCCCTCGGGGATGTAGGGCGGGTTCGACACCACGACGTCGACCCGGCCCTCGAGGGCGGTGAGCAGGTTGCGGTCCGTCACGTCTCCCTGATGCAGGAGGATCGGCGTGTCTCCTGCCGCCGCGCAGCGTTCCGCGTTCCGCCGCGCCCAGGCGAGGGCATGGGGCTCGAGTTCGACCGCGTGCACGATCGCGTCGGGCCGGGCGTGCGCGATCGCCAGCGCGAGGGCGCCCGAGCCGGTGCACAGGTCGAGCACGACCGGCGGATTCTCCTGCAGGCCCTCGAGGTGCGCCAGGGCCCAGGCCAGCAGTAGTTCGGTTTCGGGTCGCGGGACGAAGACGCCGGGACCCACCTCGATGTCGATCTCCCCCATTCCCGTGCTGCCGGTGATGTACTGCAACGGGATCCGCTTGGCGCGCTGCGCGATCATCGCCCGGTACGCGTCGACCATGGCCGGGTCGACGAGCGGCACGAGCCCGAGACGGGTGCGCTCGATGCCGAGCAGGTGCGCGGCGAGCAGTTCGGCGTCCACACGCGGACTGGGGACACCGGCTTCCTCGAGCACCGACACCGCTTCGAGGATCGCCAGGCGCAGGGGTTGACGAGTCACGGCGTACAGACTGCCATGCCGGTCACGCGACGGAAACGGACAGGTCACTCATCGGGTCGGTGTACGGCATGATCGGAATCGTCCGATTCGGACCAGGACTACGGAACTACGGAGAGGATCTTCCTGTGACGAAGTCGAAATTCACGGTTCGGGCAGCGTCCGTCGTCGCATTCGGTGCCGCCGGCGCCCTCGCGGCGCCCGGACTCGCGTCCGCGTCGCCGATCGACGTCCAACCCACCCCGCTGCTCTGCAGCTACGTCGCGCCGGTCCACAGCGTGACCGAGACGGACAGCGAGGCCCTCGAGGAGGGTCAGCTGTTCTTCGCGGTCGGCGAGCAGAAGGCGCAGAACGGGCAGCTCAACTGGGTCAACACGGCCACCTGGCAGACCGGGGGCGCCTCGTTGACCGCGTCGCCGCAGAGCAGCGAGGTTCCGGTCGCGCTCCTGAACACGGGGCCCGGCACGGTCGTGTCCGCCGTGTGGGGACCGCACCGGAACGCGAAGGGTGAGAACTGCTTCCTGCTTCCCGGCATCGACATCTCGCAGGTGCCCGGGGACGACGACCCGGGTGACGAGCCCGGCGAGCCCGCTCCGTAACGGACCGGTACCCGGCTCACGCGTCATTCCGCCGTGAGCCGGGCCTCCCGGTCGGCCGTGCCCAGTGCATCGAGCAGGGCGTCCATGTCGCCGTCGAGCACCGCGTCGAGGTTGTGGGCCTTGAAGCCGATGCGGTGATCGGTGATCCGGTTCTCGGGGAAGTTGTAGGTGCGGATGCGTTCGGAGCGGTCCACCGTGCGCACCTGGCTGGCCCGTCCCGCAGACGCCTCCGCCTCGGCGGCCTCCTCGGCCGCCGCCTGCAGCCGCGCGGCGAGGACCTGCATCGCCCGCGCCTTGTTCTGCAGCTGGGACCGCTCGTTCTGGCAGGTGACGACGATGCCCGTGGGCAGGTGCGTGATGCGCACCGCCGAGTCGGTGGTGTTGACGCCCTGACCGCCCTTGCCGGAGGAGCGGTACACGTCGATGCGCAGATCCGACTCGTCGATCTGGACTTGCTCCACCTCGTCCGGCTCGGGATAGATGAACACGCCGGCCGCGGAGGTGTGCACGCGGCCCTGGGACTCGGTGACGGGGACGCGCTGGACACGATGCACCCCGCCCTCGAACTTCAGGCGGGACCAGACACCGTCACGCACATCGCTCTTCGACTTGATCGACAGCGTCGCGTCCTTGTAGCCGCCGAGATCGGAGATGGTCGCGCCGAGGACCTCCACGCGCCAGCCGGCGCGTTCCGCGTACCGGATGTACATGCGGGCGAGGTCGGCGGCGAACAGCGCGGATTCCTCCCCGCCCTCCCCCGACTTGACCTCGAGCACGACGTCGTCCCCGTCGTGCGGGTCGCGGGGGGCGAGCAGGTCGGTGAGGGCCTTGTCGAGCTCGCCGACGCGTTCTTCGAGAGCCGGCACCTCGGCGGCGAACGCGGCGTCGTCCGCGGCCAGTTCCCGCGCGGCCTCGAGATCGTCGCGCGCGGCCCGCAGCTTGGTGTAGGTGGCCATGACGGGAGCGAGCTCGGCGAACCGCTTGCCGACCCTGCGCGCCGCCGCCGGGTCGTTGTGCAGCGCCGGGTCGGACAGCTGCTGCTCGAGTCCGGCGTGTTCGGCCAGGATGTCGTCGATGGCCGACGGCTTGGTCTGCCCCGCCATGTGATTCGCTCCACTCGTCCGTCGTGGCGGCCCGTGCCGCGCACGGATCCGGAGAAAAAAAGCCGACGCCCGGCCTGTGACTGAGACAGAACCGGGCGTCGGCGAGACAGCTACTGGTCGGCAGCGGCCTTCTTGGAGGCGCGCTTGCCGTAGCGAGCCTCGAAGCGGGCGACGCGTCCGCCGGTGTCGAGGATCTTCTGCTTGCCCGTGTAGAACGGGTGGCACTGCGAGCAGACCTCGACGGTGATCCGTCCCGACTCCGCGGTGCTGCGCGTCTCGAACGTGTTCCCGCAACCGCAGACGACGGTGGTCGTCCCGTAGTTGGGGTGGATTCCTGCCTTCATGGTGTCCCTTTCGTGGCCGCCGGGTCGCCTCCGCGGATCGAAGACGTGAACCGGGACCGGACTGAGCTGTTCGATTATGCCAAACGCAGGCCCGGGACGAGAAATTCCGTCCCGGGCATGCGCCGCCGCGGCCGCGGCGATCAGTCGTCGAGTGCTCCCGGCGCCGTCTTCGACACCTGCAGGAGGAACTCGATGTTGCTCTTGCTCTTCTTGAGCCGGTCGATGAGCAGATCGATGGCCTGGTGCGAGTCCAGGCCGGAGAGCACGCGGCGCAGCTTGTGCACCACCGCGAACTCGTCGGGGCTCATCAGCAGCTCGTCCTTGCGCGTGCCGGAGGGGTTGACGTCCACCGCCGGGAACACGCGTCGCTCGGCGATCTTGCGATCGAGCTTGAGCTCGGCGTTGCCGGTGCCCTTGAACTCCTCGAAGATCACCGTGTCGCCCGTCGAACCCGTCTCCACCATGGCCGTGGCGATGATGGTGAGCGAGCCGCCGTTCTCGATGTTGCGAGCCGCGCCCAGGAACCGCTTCGGCGGGTACAGGGCGGTCGAGTCGACACCACCGGAGAGGATGCGGCCCGACGCCGGCGACGAGTTGTTGTACGCGCGGCCGAGGCGGGTGATCGAGTCGAGCAGGACGACGACGTCGCGGCCCTGCTCGACGAGCCGCTTGGCACGCTCGATGGCCAGCTCGGCGACGGACGTGTGGTCCGACGGCGGCCGGTCGAAGGTCGAGGCGATGACCTCGCCCTTGACCGAACGCTGCATGTCGGTGACCTCTTCGGGCCGCTCGTCCACCAGCACGACCATCAGGTAGCACTCGGGATTGTTGGTCGTGATCGCGTTCGCGATGTCCTGCATCACCGTCGTCTTGCCGGCCTTCGGCGGCGAGACGATCAGGGCACGCTGGCCCTTGCCGATCGGCATGATCAGGTCGATCACGCGGGTGGTGAGGATGTTCGGGGTGGTCTCGAGCCGCAGCCGCTGGTTCGGGTACAGCGGGGTGAGCTTGTTGAACTCCGGGCGGCGCTTGGCGGCCTCGACGTCGCCGCCGTTGACCGTGTCGAGCCGGACCAGCGGGTTGAACTTCTGCCGCTGGTTGCCCTGCTCCCCCTCACGCGGCACGCGGACCGCGCCGGTGATGGCGTCGCCGCGGCGCAGGCCGTTCTTGCGCACCATGTTCATCGAGACGTACACGTCGTTGGGACCGGCCAGGTACCCGGAGGTCCGGACGAACGCGTAGTTGTCCAGGACGTCGAGGATTCCGGCGACCGGCTGCAGGACGTCGTCCTCGCGGATCTCGGGCTCGCGGGTGTCCCCGCCGGCCTCGCCGCGGTCGCGTCCGCGACGACGCTCCCGGAAGCGCCGGCCGCGGCGTCCGCGGCCGTCCTCGTCGTCGTCGCCACCCCGGCCGTCGCGGCCGTCCTGACGGGGACCCTGACCACGGTCCTCGCGGCGGCGTTCGCCCTGGTCACGCTGGCCGTCGCGCTGACCGCGCTCGCGGCGACCGCCGTCGGACGGTTCGGCCTTCTCCTCGGCGCGCGGCTTCTCGTCGGCTCGTGCCTCGGCGGCGTCCTTGGGTGCCTCGGTGGTGGCCGTCTCGGCGGCCTGGTCGCCACCTCGGCGACCGCGACGCTGACGACCCCGGCGGCCACCCTCGGCCTCGCCCTCGGCGGGCTGTTCCGCCGCGGCAGGCCGTTCGGGCGACGTCGTCGCAGCGGGCTGCGCCTGCGCCGACTCGGCGGCGGGGGCGGCAGTGTCCGCAGAGGCGGCGGTGTCGGCGCCGGCCGCGTCCTGGGCGGCACCACGGGCGCGACGAGTCCGGGCGGTCCGGGCGGGCTGTTCCGGCGCAGGAGCCGGCTCGGCGGCTCCGCCGCTCTGCCGCTCCTTGATCGCGGCGATGAGATCGCCCTTACGCATCCCGGAGGTTCCCTTGATGCCGAGTTCGGCCGCGAGGGTCCGCAGCTCGGCCAGCACCATGCCGGAGAGACCGGCACCACGCCGGCCGGCACGCGGTGCAGTCTGTGCAGGATCGGTGGCCTGCGCTCCCGCGGACGAATCCGTGGTATCGAGAACAGGCGTAGCGATCAGGTCCGTATCTGTCACGGAGATCCTTTCCTTCCCTCACTCGCGCCACGCAGAGTCGAGGGTTCGTTCCGCAGATCTGGCATCGATCTGGGATTGCCGTACGTGTTCACGGATCGAACGGTCGGCACGTCCGCCATCACGCCATCCTCCGGCAGATGCGGTCGGTCCGTCTCCCCGAAACGATGTCAGGAGAGGATCGATCCAGGATCGATCGCCCCGATGAATCTGGAGTGAATGCCCTGGAAAGCCAGCGACGGAAACGCACGACGTGCGGACTAAGCACAGAATAGCGACGAACTGTACGTTGAGCAAGGAGAACCCCCGGCCGTGTCGCCGGGGGTCGGCTCCCGACTCGACAGGCCCTGGGGCTCGGTCATACGACCTGCACGCCGTCCGCGACGTCGAGTTCGAGCACGGTCATGTCGTCCGCCTCCGCGGCCGCCCGCAGGTCCGCGGGGAGCGGCTCGGTCGTCAGGGCGAGCACCGTGGGACCGGCACCGGAGACCGCGGCGGGAATGCCCGCGGCACGCAGGGTGGCGATCCACTTGGTGGTCAGCGGCAGCGCCGGCGCGCGCTGCGCCTGGTGCAGCAGGTCCTCGGTCGCCGGCATCAGCAGGTCCGGCCGCTCGGTGAGGGCGACGACGGCGAGTGCCGCGCGACTGACGTTGAACGCCGCGTCGCGGTGCGGCACGAGATCCGGGAGCAGGCCGCGGGTGTGGGCGGTGGACGAGCGCGAGGACGGCACCAGCACGACGACCCGTATCGCCGGGTGGACCGCGAGCGGCACCGCGCGGTAGGTGCGTTGTTCGTCGCCGACGACCGACTCGCTCCACGACACGACCGCGCCCCCGAGAATGCTGGCGGAGGCATTGTCCGGGTGGCCCTCGAATTCGGAGGCGAGCTGGACGAGCTGCGACTCGTCGAGCACGCGCTCGGGCGCCACCTTGCGCACGAGCCCGTTGGCGGCCGCCAGACCCCCGACGGCGGCCGACGCCGACGAGCCCAGCCCCCGCGAATGCGGAATTACGTTGCGGCACAACACATCCAGGCCGTCCGCCCACACGCCGGCGGCTTCGAGGCCACGTTCGACCGCCCGCACCACCAGGTGCGACGGCCCCCACGGCACCTCTTCGGCGCCCTCGCCCTCGACGCGCACCTCGAGGCCCGATGCGGTTGTGGTGACGGTGATCTCGTCGTACAACCCGACGGCCAGCCCGAGCGAATCGAAACCCGGTCCCAGATTCGCACTCGAGGCCGGGACCCGGGCGGTCACGGAGATCCCGACGGGCAACGTCTGCGTCATGTCGTCTTTCCCAACGGAGGAGGGCGAGGCGGTCACTAGGCCAGCTCGAGCGCTGCGGCCACCGCGACCGGATCGACCGGGATCGGCTCCACCTGCGGCATCCCGAGCAGTGCCGTGTCGGGGTCCTTCAGACCGTTGCCGGTGACGGTGCACACCACCTTCAGCCCGGAATCGAGCCAGCCCTCCTTGCGGGCGGCGAGCAGTCCGGCGATCGAGGCGGCGGACGCCGGTTCGACGAACACGCCCTCGGTGGCGGCGACGAGCCGGTACGCCTCGAGGATCTCCTCGTCGGTGGCCGCCCGGAACGCACCCCCCGACTCCTCCTTGGCGGTCACGGCGCCGTTCCACGACGCCGGGGCGCCGATCCGGATGGCGGTGGCGATCGTCTCCGGGTCCTTGACGGGGGCACCGTGCACCAGCGGCGCCGCGCCCGCGGCCTGGACACCGAGCATGCGGGGCTTGCGGGTCGTGAGACCGTCCGCGAAGTACTCGGTGTAGCCACGCCAGTAGGCGGTGATGTTGCCGGCGTTGCCGACCGGCAGCACGTGCACGTCGGGTGCGTCGCCGAGCGCGTCGGCGATCTCGAACGCCGCGGTCTTCTGCCCCTCGATGCGCACGGGGTTGACGGAGTTCACCAGGCCGATCGTGGGGAACTCGGCGGTGGTCTTGCGGGCGAGCTCGAGGCAGTCGTCGAAGTTGCCCTGGACCTGGATGATCTTTGCGCCGTACATGACCGCCTGGGCCAGCTTGCCCATCGCGATCTTGCCGTCCGGGACCAGCACCGCGCAGCCCATGCCGGCCTTGACGGCGTACGCGGCCGCGGACGCGGAGGTGTTGCCGGTGGAGGCACACAGCACGGCCTGCTGGCCGCGGGCGAGGGCGTCGGTGACGGCCATCGTCATGCCGCGGTCCTTGAACGAACCGGTCGGGTTCAGGCCCTCGACCTTCAGATGGACCTCGCACCCGGTCAGTTCCGAGAGGTGAGCGGCCGGCAGCAGCGGGGTGCCGCCCTCGCGGAGGGTGACGGTCTTCCAGTTGTCACCGATCGGGAGCCGGTCGCGGTACGCCTCGATCAGACCCGGCCACGGGGTGTGCACGGGGGTGGCGGTGTTCTTCTCGGGCGCGCTCATTCGGCGGATCCCTCCAGTCTCAGGACGCTGGTCACAGCGATCACGGATTCGAGTTGGTCGAGCGCTGCGACGGTGTCCGACAGCGCCTTGTCGGTGGCGCAGTGCGTCAGCACCACGAGGCGGGCCCCCTCGCCGGCGCCCTCCTGGCGCACGGCGGCGATACTCACGTCCCGCTTGGCGAACTCGGCGGCCACCGCCGAGAGCACACCCGCCCGGTCCGCGACCTGCAGGTTGACGTAGTAGCGGGTGACGATGTCGCTCATCGGGGCGATCTCGAGGTCCGCGTACCGTGATTCCCGCGGTCCCCGGCCCCCGTGCACCCGGTTGCGGGCAGCCATCACCAGGTCGCCCATCACGGCGGACGCGGTGGGCGAGCCGCCGGCGCCCTGGCCGTAGAACATCAGGCGGCCCGACGCCTCGGCCTCGACGACGACCGCGTTGAAGGCGCCGTTGACGGCGGCGAGGGGATGCTCACGCGGCACCAGCGCCGGGTAGACGCGCGCCGAGACCCGGTCCCGGCCGTCGGTGGTGATCCGCTCACAGATGGCCAGCAGCTTGACGGTGCAGTTCAGTGCCCGAGCGGTGGTCAGGTCGGCGGCGGTGATCTTCGAGATGCCCTCGCGGTAGACGTCGCCGGCGGTGACGCGGGTGTGGAACGCGATCGAGGCCAGGATCGCGGCCTTGGACGCGGCGTCGAAGCCCTCCACGTCCGCGGTCGGGTCGGCCTCGGCGTACCCGAGCCGGACCGCCTCGGCGAGCGTCTCGGCGTAGTCGGCGCCGGTCTCGTCCATGGCCGAGAGGATGTAGTTGGTGGTGCCGTTGACGATGCCGAGGACCCGGTTCACCCTGTCACCGGCGAGGGACTGGGTCAGGGGCCGGATGACCGGGATGGCGCCGGCGACGGCCGCCTCGAAGTACAGGTCCACGCGCTTGGCCTCGGCGGCCTCGGCGAGTTCGCCGGTGTACTCCGCGAGCAGCGCCTTGTTGGCGGTGACCACGGACTTGCCCGAGTCGAGAGCCGCGCGCACGAGCTTGCGCGGCAGCTCGATGCCGCCGATGACCTCCACCACGATGTCCACGTCGTCGCGGGTGATCAGACCCTCGGCGTCCGTGGTGAGCAGGTCCTGCGGGATGCCGCGGTCGTCGCGGACGGTGCGCACGGCCACCCCCCGCAGCTCGAGCGGCGCACCGATGCGCGCCTCGAGATCGGTGGCATCGTCGCGGATGATGCGCACGACCTCGGCTCCGACGGTGCCGTGCCCGAGCACAGCCACACCGATCGGGCGCTGCCCCGGTTCGCTGGTCACCGCTTCGGTCGTCACTCCGTAACCTCCAAGCTGAGCAGATCTTCCACGGTTTCCCGACGCAGGACGACGCGAGCGGCGCCGTCCTTGACCGCCACGACGGCGGGACGGGGCAGCAGGTTGTACCTGCTGGACATCGAGTAGCAGTATGCACCGGTCGCGGCGACGGCCAACAGGTCGCCGGCTTCGAGGTCGGCGGGCATCCAGGCATCGCGGATGACGATGTCGCCGCTCTCACAGTGCTTGCCGACGACGCGGGACACGACCGGCTCCCCGTCGCCGGCCCGCGACACCAGGCGGGCCTCGTACTCGGCCTGGTACAGCGAGGTGCGGATGTTGTCGCTCATGCCGCCGTCGACGCTGATGTAGCGGCGCACCTGGTGCGCGCCCACCGCGACGTCCTTGATGGTGCCCACCTCGTAGAGGGTCACGGTGCCGGGGCCGGCGATGGCGCGTCCGGGCTCGACGGCGAGGGTCGGCTCGGGCAGGCCGGCGAGCGTGGACTCGGTCTGCACGATGTGCCGCAGCTTGGCGGCGAGTTCCTCCACGGGGGGCGGGTCGTCGCTGGGCACGTAGGAGATGCCGAGGCCGCCGCCGAGGTCCACGATGTTCATCTGCGCGGTCTTGTCGACGCCGAATTCGTCGACGACGTCGCGCAGCAGGCCGATGACCCGGTGCGCCGCGAGTTCGAATCCGTCGACGTCGAAGATCTGCGAGCCGATGTGGCTGTGCAGGCCGACCAGGCGCAGGTGATCGCTCGCGAACACCTTGCGGACGGCGGCCATGGCCACTCCGCCGGCCAGGGACAGGCCGAACTTCTGGTCCTCGTGCGCGGTGGAGATGAACTCGTGGGTGTGCGCCTCGACGCCGACGGTGACGCGGATCAGCACGTCCTGCACCACGTCGAGTTCGCCGGCGACCGCGTCGAGCAGGTCGATCTCCGACATGGAGTCCAGCACGATGTGCCCGACGCCCGCGGCGACCGCGGTCCGCAGCTCGGCCACGGACTTGTTGTTGCCGTGCATGGCGATCTTCCCGGCCGGGAAGCCGGAGCGCAGCGCGACGGCGAGCTCACCGCCGGTCGAGACGTCGAGCGACAGGCCCTCCTGGTCGACCCAGCGCGCGATCTCGGTGCACAGGAACGCCTTCGACGCGTAGTGGACCTTCGCGCCCGGCCCGAACGCGGCCGCGATCTCCCGGCACCGGGAGCGGAAGTCGTCCTCGTCGACGACGAAGAGCGGGGTGCCGTACCGCGCGGCGAGCTCGGTCACGGGCACACCGGCGATCGTCATGACACCGTCGTCGCCGCGCCGGGCGTTGCGGGGCCACACGTTCGGGTGCAGCAGGTTCAGTTCGGCGGCGTTCGCCGGCCGCTCGGTCAGGCCCGGTGCGTGCGGGATCTCGGCGTGCCGGGGACCGGCGGGGTGCGCGTTCACATCCGCTCCGGGGCGCTGACGCCGAGCAGTCCGAGTCCGTTGGCGAGCACCTGGCGGGTCGCCGCGCACAGCGCGAGCCGCGCCGTGTGCAGCGGTCCCGGCTCCTCGTCGCCCTGCGGCAGGATGCGGCACGAGTCGTAGAAGCGGTGGTAGGCGCCGGCGAGTTCTTCGAGGTACCGCGCGACGCGGTGCGGTTCCCGCAGTTCGGCGGCCTTGGCGAGGATGCGCGGGTACTCGCCGATCGTGCGGATCAGCTCACCCTCGCGCTCGTGGTCGAGCAGCGACAGGTCGGCGCCCTCGGCGCCGAGACCGAGCTCCGCGGCGCCGCGCCCGATGGACGAGAGCCGGGCGTGCGCGTATTGGACGTAGTAGACCGGGTTCTCGTTGGTGGTGCTGGCCCACAGCTCGAGGTCGATGTCGATGCTCTGATCCACCGACGAGCGCACCAGCGCGTAGCGGGCCGCGTCGACGCCGATCGCCTCGACCAGGTCGTCGAGGGTGATGACCGTGCCGGCGCGTTTGCTCATCTTCACGGCGACGCCGCCGCGCACGAGGTTGACCATCTGCCCGATCATCACCTCGACGGTGTCCGGGTCGTCGCCGAATGCGGCGGCGGCGGCCTTGAGGCGGCCGATGTAGCCGTGGTGGTCCGCGCCGAGCATGTAGATGCACAGGTCGAAGCCGCGCGCCCGCTTGTCCTGGAAGTAGGCGATGTCCCCGGCGATGTAGGCGGCGTTGCCGTCGCTCTTGATGACGACGCGGTCCTTGTCGTCGCCGAAGTCGGTGCTCTTGAGCCACCAGGCGCCGTCCTGGTGGTAGAGGCTCCCGGAGGTCTTGAGCGTCTCGACGGCCTTCTCCACGGCACCCGACTCGAACAGGGAGTTCTCGTGGAAGTACACGTCGAAGTCGACACCGAACTCGTGCAGGGTGCGCTTGATGTGGGCGAACATCAGGTCCACGCCGATCGAGCGGAACACCTCGTGCCGTTCGGTCTCGGGCAGCGCGAGCGCGTCCGGGCGCTGCTGCAGCACGGCCTGCGCGATGTCGACGATGTACGCACCGGCGTACCCGTCCTCCGGCGCGGGCTGCCCCTGCGCCGCGGCGATGAGCGAGCGGGTGAACCGGTCGATCTGGGCGCCGTGGTCGTTGAAGTAGTACTCGCGGGTGACGTCGCCGCCCTGGGTGGTGAGGATCCGGCCGAGCGCGTCCCCGACCGCGGCCCAGCGGGTGCCGCCGAGGTGGATCGGGCCCGTCGGGTTCGCGGAGACGAACTCGAGGTTGATGCGGGTTCCGGCCAGCGTGTCCGCGTTGCCGTACGCGGCCGCGTGGGTGAGCACCTGGGCGACGATCGCGCCCTGGGCGTCGGCGGCGAGACGGATGTTCAGGAAGCCCGGTCCGGCCACCTCGGCCGACTCGATGCCGTCGGCGGCGGTGAGGGCCTCGGCCAGCCAGCCCGCGAGTTCCCGCGGATTCACGCCGGCCTTCTTCGCGACCTGCATCGCGACGTTGGTCGCGTAGTCGCCGTGCTCCGGGTTGCGGGGCCGCTCGACCGTCAGGGTCGCGGGCAGGACGGACACGTCGAGGTCACGCTCGGCGAGCACCCTCGCAGCGGTTCCGTGGAGCAGTTCGGCAAGGTCGGCAGGAGTCACGGGTCTCTATCCTATTGGCTCCGCCTCCCCCGCCGTGACGCCGGTCCGGCCTGTTGTCGCGGTCACCGCCCGGCCGCCGCGGGGACGTCCGCCCACCGTCCGCCCGTAGAGTTGACAGAGCACGCGCGGACCGAGCGTCGTGCGCCCCTCGTTGTCCATCCGTCGAAAGAGCACCCAACGATGCCCAGCGGTTCGGTAAGTGGCGGTCCCGGCAAGAAGTCCGGTGCCAAGTCTGCGAAGGCGATCAAGGCCGCCCAGAAGAAGAGCGGCGGTCGCGGCCTGCCCAAGCAGCGGCAGATCCCGTGGCTGCTGATCGGTGGGGTGGTCGCGGTGATCGCGCTGGTCGCGGTGATCGCCGCCAGCATCATCCCGAAGTACCAGGACTCCCAGGCGCTGGCGGCGTGGACGCCGTCCGAGTCGAATCAGGATCCGTCGACCGCGATCGAGGGGGTCGTGACGGTCGACTACCCCGCGGGCCAGCACATCGGGTCCACGCAGCGCGTGGCGTACGACCAGACCCCGCCGTTCGGTGGGCCGCACGACGCGATCTGGGCCACGTGCACCGGCACCGTGTACCCGGAGGCGATCCGCACCGAGAACGCCGTGCACTCCCTCGAGCACGGCGCGGTGTGGATCACCTACAACCCCGACCTGGTCGATCAGGCCGGCGTCGATGCGCTCGCGGCGAAGGTGGACGGCAAGTCCTACCTGATGATGTCGCCGTACCCTGGGCTCGACTCCCCCATCGCCCTGCAGTCGTGGGGGCATCAGCTGAAGGTGGACGCCGCCGACGACGAGCGGATCGATCACTTCATCGCGTCGCTGCGGCTCAACCGCTACACCTACCCGGAGGTCGGCGCGAGCTGCTCCACCCTGCCCGGCTCGTTCGACTCGAGCAGCCCCCCGCCGTTCGATCCTTCGACGCCGGGCCCGGACGCGGTGCCGATGGACGGCGGCACGGTGGACGGCACCGAGCAGCTGCCCGCCGACATGCAGGCCCCGGCGGGGAGCTGACGTGACGAGCGACACCGCCACCGCCGGCACGGGCCGGCGCACGACCGGCTTGATCCTGGGCCTGGTCGCCGCCGTCGCGATCGGGTTCCTGCTCGGATTCCTGGCCCGCATCCCGCTCGAGGACTCGCAGCCGGCGACGCCGGGCGCCGGCTCCGTCGACGTCGGGTTCGCACAGGACATGACCGTCCACCACAACCAGGCCGTCGAGATGTCCGCCGTGGCGCTGACGACGTCGGACGACCAGCGGGTCCGCAACCTGGCGTACGACATTCTCACCACCCAGCAGAACCAGGTCGGCCAGATGCAGGGCTGGCTGTCGCTGTGGGGGCAGCCGCTGCTGCCGGCCGGGGACTACATGACGTGGATGACCGAGGACTCCGGCCACAGCCACGGCGACGTGGGCCACGCGGACGGCGCCGCGCACACGGACGGGGCGGGGACCGCCCGGATGCCCGGTATGGCGACGTCCGAGGACCTGGCGAGCCTGCGTGGCGCCACGGGTCCGGAACTCGACGTGCTTTTCCTGCAGTTGATGCTGCGCCACCACGAGGGCGGGCTGCCGATGATGGAGTACGGCGCGCAGTACGCGGGCCAGCCGGCGGTGCGCACCCTGGCGCAGACGATGGTCGACACCCAGACCAGCGAGTCGGAGCTCATGACGGCGATGCTCGCGGAGCGCGGTGCGCAGCCGCTGCCCGTGAACTGACCGATCGGACCCGCACGAGGGGGACGGCCCGTCCGGGCCGTCCCCCTCCGCGTCTACCGGCCGGACCGGCCCCACTCCCAGTCGCGGATGTCGGGCATGTCCTCACCGTGGGTGCGGATGTACTGGTGATGCTCGACGAGCCGGTTCTTCAGGTACTCGCGCGCATACGCGGAGATCGGGTGCAGGCGCGGCACCCGGTCGACGACGTCCATGGCGAGGTCGAACCGGTCGATCTGGTTGAGCACGCACATGTCGAACGGGGTGGTGGTGGTGCCCTCCTCCTTGTACCCGCGCACGTGGATGTTGTCGTGGTTGGTACGCCGGTAGGTCAGGCGGTGGATCAGCCACGGATAGCCGTGGTAGGCGAAGATCACCGGCTTGTCGGTGGTGAACAGCGAGTCGAATTCGCGGTCGGACAGCCCGTGCGGGTGTTCGGTGTGGTCCTGCAACCGCATCAGGTCGACGACGTTCACGACGCGGATCCTCAGATCGGGGAACCATTCGAGCAGGATCTCGACGGCGGCGAGGGTTTCCATGGTGGGCACGTCGCCCGCGCAGCCGAGCACCACGTCGGGCTCGACCCCCTGGTCGGTGCCGGCCCAGTCCCAGATCCCGATTCCCTTGGTGCAATGGATGATTGCCGCATCCATGTCGAGGTACTGCAGCTGTGGTTGCTTGCCGGCGACGATCACGTTGACGTACTGCCGGGTGCGCAGGCAGTGGTCGGCCACCGACAGCAGGGTGTTCGCGTCCGGCGGCAGGTACACGCGGATCACGTCGGCCTTCTTGTTGACGACGTGGTCGATGAAGCCCGGGTCCTGGTGCGAGAAGCCGTTGTGGTCCTGCCGCCACACGTGCGAGGTGAGCAGGTAGTTCAGCGACGGTATCGGCCGGCGCCAGTCGATGCCGTTGGTGGTGCGCAGCCACTTGGCGTGCTGGTTGAACATCGAGTCGACGATGTGGACGAAGGCCTCGTAGCAGGAGAAGAAGCCGTGCCGGCCGGTGAGCAGATAGCCCTCGAGCCAGCCCTGGCAGGTGTGCTCGGACAGGATCTCCATGACCCGCCCGTCGGGGGCGAGACGGTCGTCGTCGGGCAGGATGCGGGCGTTCCAGGTGCGTGCGGTGACCTCGAGGACCGGACCGAGCCGGTTGGAGTTGTTCTCGTCCGGGGAGAACACCCGGAAGGTGCTCGTGTTCTCGCGCATGACGTCGCGCAGGAAGGTGCCGAGCACGCGGGTCGATTCGACGCTGCCGGTGCCGGGCGCCGGGACCGGCACGGCGTAGTCGCGGAAGTCCGGTAACGCCAGGTCCCGCACGAGCGGCCCGCCGTTGGCATGGGGGGACGCGCTCATCCGCCGCTCGCCCGCCGGGTGCAGATCGCGGATTGCGGGCACGGGGGCACCGCTGTCGTCGAACAGTTCCTCGGGCCGGTAACTACGCAGCCACTCCTCGAGGATCTTGCGGTGGCCGTCGTCGTCGCGGGCATTGGCGAAGGGCACCTGGTGCGAGCGCCAGTACCCTTCGACCGGCAGACCGTCGACCTCCTTCGGTCCGGTCCAGCCCTTGGGAGAACGCAGCACGATCATCGGCCAGCGCGGTCGCTCGGAGACACCGTCGCGGCGTGCGCGGCGCCGGATCTCGAGGATCGCATCGAGGCAGCGGTCCAGGGCCGCCGCGAACGCCTGGTGCATGTGCTCGGGGTCGGAGCCCTCGACGAACACCGGATCGTGGCCGTAGCCGCGGAGCAGGTGCTCGAGCTCGTCGTGGTCGATGCGGGCGAGGACGGTCGGGTTGGCGATCTTGTACCCGTTCAGGTGCAGGATCGGCAGCACGGCGCCGTCCCGGCGCGGGTCGACGAACTTCGTGGAGTGCCAGCTGGTGGCGAGGGGCCCGGTCTCGGCCTCGCCGTCGCCCACCACGGCAGCGACGATGAGGTCCGGGTTGTCGAAAGCGGCCCCGTAGGCGTGCGACAGGGCGTACCCGAGCTCCCCGCCCTCGTGGATGGATCCGGGTGTCTCGGGGGCGACGTGGCTGGGAATCCCCCCGGGGAACGAGAACTGGGTGAACAGCCGCGCCATGCCGTCCGCATCCCGGGAGATGTCCGGATAGACCTCGCTGTAGGTGCCCTCGAGCCAGGCCGCGGCGACCGGTCCGGGCCCGCCGTGCCCGGGACCCATCACATACATCATCTCGAGGTCGCGGGCGGTGATCGCGCGGTTGAGGTGGGCGTAGACGAAGTTCAGTCCCGGGGTGGTGCCCCAGTGTCCGAGCAGCCGGGGCTTGATGTGCTCGGGACGCAACGGCTCGCGCAAGAGGGGGTTGCCCATCAGGTAGATCTGTCCCACCGACAGGTAGTTCGCGGCTCGCCACCAGGTGTCGAGCGCGGCGAGCTCCTCGCGGCTCAGCGGTCCG
The DNA here is from genome assembly GCF_021441945.1 of Rhodococcus sp. DMF-1. Lineage (NCBI taxonomy): Bacteria > Bacillati > Actinomycetota > Actinomycetes > Mycobacteriales > Nocardiaceae > Rhodococcus > Rhodococcus sp. DMF-1. The sequence goes on along the minus strand of NZ_CP090442.1, from coordinate 911,363 downwards.
GTGCGGGTTGCCGTGTCGGGTCCTGCGTCCACGTACGGTCCTCTCCTGCAGGTGTGTGTCCGGTCTCGTGTCGAGCCTGCCCCGCGCGGATGGCCCGCGCCGGCCGTTCCGGGAAACACTCGCCGAAGAGTTCGTCTCCGGACGGCGCATCCGCGCCTGCCGGATGCCCGGCGAGGCCCCGGAGAAACCCGCTCCGACCAGGCGATGTGGCGTATCGCCGACAATGCGCTACGCTAACTCCCGCCCCACCGCGCAACCGGTGGAGTCCGGAACGCCCTCGTAGCTCAGGGGATAGAGCGCTTGCCTCCGGAGCAAGAAGTCGCAGGTTCGAATCCTGCCGAGGGCACCACGGAAACGGCCCCACGTCGCAGTGCGACGCGGGGCCGTTCCGTTTCCTGCGGTCCGGACTGCCGCAGAGCGGCGTGAGACCATGCGTCACGAAACACAGGTTCCTCACAACGCAGGGTGTGCGCGCCGGCCACGAGCGGAGCTCTCGTGTTCACAGTCCGGTGTCACCGACGGCTGCCCCTCGCGAGGACCCGCACAGCACCAGCGCCGCCGCGCTGAGCAGTGACACCGCGGCGGTGACCACGAGCAGCGGCCCCAGCCCCAGGGCGGGTATCACCGCACCGGCGAGGGCCGGTGCCGCGACCGAGCTGAGCGCTCCCACGACGAGGCAGGCCGTGAACGCCGCGCCGGCGCGCTCGGGTACCAACTCGGCGGTCCAGACCGCGAGCACCGCGGATCCCGTCATGTACCCCATGCCGAAGATGCACGCCGAGGCCGCGGTCGCGGCCACGGAGCCGTCGGCCAGCCCGAGCAGCGCCAGCGCCGCACCGACCGTCGCGAGGCACAGCGCGGCGACCCGGACGCTGCCCAGTCGCTGCGCGAGGGCCCCGGTCGCCACCCCCACCATGCCGGTGAGGCCGACGGCCGCGTAGAGAGCCGGGACGGCGGCCGTCGGGAGGGTGCCGCGGTCCAGGACGTCGGCGGCATAGGTGAAGTAGACGACCACGACCGCGAAGTAGACCACGGAGTAGGCTGCCGGGACCCGCAGCGCTGCCACCAGCGAGGAGGCACCGGGTCGTGCCTCCGGGCGCGGGGCCGGCCCGGTCCGGGGCACCAGGCGCAGGTTCGCCAGGGCCGCGGCCACGGCGGCGAGGGCGATGCCGGCCCACACCAGGCGCCACGAGCCCACCGCGGCCAGGACGGCCAGCCCACCGAGCAGTACCAGTCCGCCGCTGGTGCCGGTGGTGATGATCGCCAACGCTCGGGGTTGCTGCCGCGCGGGCACCGATCGGGTCACGATGTCGGAGTAGGGCGCCCAGACCCAGCCGCCGGCGCTGCCGGCCAGGACGACACCGGCGGCGAGCAGCCCCGGGGACTGCGCGAGGGTCACGATCACCGCTCCCGCGGCGCCGCACACCCCGCCCACGGTCGTCGGAGCGCGCGACCCGCGGCGAGAGGCGAGCCGTCCGGCGAGCACCAGGCCGGCCAGGTAGCCCGCGAACGTTGCGCTGGCGATGAGGCCGAGGGCCAGCTCGGAGAGCCGCAGGTCTTCCCGGATGTCGGGCAGCGTCAGGCCGTAGGCGTAGCGGGCCATGCCGAAGGCGACCCCGACCACCGCCGCTCCGGCCAGGCCGATCCGCCCGCCTGGGGAGAGCGTCATGAATTCCCCCGCATGCCGTGGGCCCGGGCTACGTCACGGACCTTCGGCTGACTCCCGGGAGCGTCGACGATCACTGCGTGCATGCACCGACTCTCCCACGGCCGGATCAACCTCAGTCACCTGCGGCCGACGACCGCGAGACCGGGTATCAGCCCGCCGGATCCTGCTGCGCCGCCGCGGTGATCGGCGCCAGGTCGAAGTAGTCGCGCCAGCCGGCGATCTTGCCGTCGACGACCTCGAAGGCCCCCATCACCGGCAGTTCCACGGTCCGCCCCCCGAGCGTGAACACGTCGACCCGCTCGTTGAGCACCACACCGCCGTGGACGGCCTGGTGCCGGATGCGGAAATCGATGCCGCCGAACGAGGCGACGAACCCGGCGATGAACTCCTCGATCGCCGCGCGCCCACGCACCGGTTCCATCGGAATGTTGTGGTACACGGCGTCGTCGGTGAAGTAGGACGCGAGCACGGCCGGGTCGGGATCGGCCCAGCGGCGGCAGAATTCGGTGACGAGCTCGTCGGGGGTCATACGGTTCCTTCCGTCAGGCCCGGGCGAAACGCGCCGGGTCGGTGCCCGGGACCCGGCGCGCGCGGCCTCGCTCGATGAGGTGCCGCACGTGCGCCGACGCCTCGGACAGCGCCATCTGCTTGCCCGTGGGCGGAGTCTGGTCCCAGGGGCGGTACCACGTCATCCGCTCGGCAGCCTGCCACAGCGTCAGCTCCTCGTCGCCGAAGGCGGCGTACAGGTCGTCGAGGCGTCGTTCGTGGTGCTCGACAAGAGCGCCGGTGCGGGCCGCGAGGTCGTCGATCGGTTGCCGGTGCGCGGGCAGGGTGCGCCGCGCCGGGAGCGTGCCGACGGCGCGCAGCGAGTCGATGAACTCGCCGAGGGCGTCGCGTTCGGCGAGCGGGAAGTCGAAGTCGCCCACGTGCGGGGTCGTGGTGGCGAGGACGTGGTCGCCGCTGAAGAGGATGTCGTGCTCCTCGAGGTAGAAGCAGGCGTGGCCGGGCGTGTGCCCGGGGGTGAACACCGTGCGCAGGGTGCGGCCGGCGAGCGCGATCCGCTCGTCGGTGGCGAGCTTGCGGTCGGGGTGGACGTCGGGCTTGCCGGTCGCGCGTTCCCCGCTCGCCCGCTCGAGATAGGTGACGATCTGCTCGTCCGGGGCGCCGGCGCGGCGCCACTGCTCGGCCTCCCACTCGGCGTTGCCGTCGTCGGAGGTCATGAGGGCGAGCTGGCCGAAGTCGTCCTCGTGCATGCCGACCCAGCAGCCCGACGCCTCCCGGATCCGGCCGGTCAGGCCGACGTGGTCGGGGTGGAAGTGCGTGACGACCACTCCCTCGACGTCCGCGACGGAGGCACCGACGGAAGCGAGACCGTCCTGCAGCGCGGTCCAGGATGTGTCGTCGTTCCAGCCGACGTCGACGAGGACCAGTCCGCGCGGCGACTCCATCGCGTACACCTGGGTGTCGCCGACCGGCAGGTCGCCGACCGGCACGGGGATGCGGAAGATGCCGTCGCCGATGTCGCGGGCGTGGTCCATGGGTCCTCCAGGCACTAGATCGTTAGCTCGTCTATGAACACAAACAGTAAACTATTTGTGTTCGTGCGGCTCGATGATCGCCACGATCGAGCGGATCTCCCCCGCGGGGATGGCGAAGTGCTCGGTGACCGCCACCGTGAGGGCGGTGTCCCCGGCGTCGAGGTCGAGCAGGAACCGCGCGACGACGTTGTCGTCCCATTCGCGGAACGTCAGCTCCCGCACCCGCCGGATCGGGCGGTACTCGGGGCCGTGCTCGAGACGGTCCCGGATCTCGACGCCGGTGTCGCCGGTGCGCACGCCGTTCTCGACCCGCCACGCGTCGGCCGCAAGCCGGACATGCGACGCGTCGTGACTGACGAGGGAACGGATGTAGGAGCGGGCCATCGCGACCCGGGCACTGTCGGTGGGGGCGCCGGCATGCTCGGCGATCGCCGCCATCAGGGCCGGCGCCCAGTCCGGTCGGCAGATCACCAGATCCGGCATGTAGGGGTGGGGGCGGTTGTACTCGAGTTCGCTGCCGTCGATGCGGGCGCAGTACAGCCCCGCCGCCTGCGCGACCCCCACCGGCGCCGCGGAGTCCCACTCCCACTGCCCGCCGGCGTGCACATACGCGTCGACGTCGCCGCGCACCACGGCCATGGCCTTGGCCCCGGCGGAACCCATCCGCACCACGTCGGCGCCGAGGGCGCGGGCGACGTCCGCGACGAACACCGGCGGCCGGCTCCCGCTGACGACGATGCGGGGCCGTCGGCCGCCCAGCGGCCGCAGTTCGGCACGCCCGACGTCCGCGGTGCCGTAGACGGCGCCCACCGCCGGCTGCGCGACCGCGGCGGCGGTGATGCCGCGGCCGGCCTCCCACAGGGCGATGTGCACGGCCCAGTCCTCGTGGTCCGGCATGCCGTACTCCTTGGATCCGTCGAGGGGGTCGACGATCCACACCCGCTTCGCATGCACCCGAGCCGGGTCGTCGGCGGATTCCTCCGACAGCACCGCGTCGGCGGGGCGTTCGGCGGCGAGCCGGCCGAGGATGAAGGCGTCGGCGGCGCGGTCGCCGTGGCGGCCGAGTTCGCGACCGGTGAGCGCGTCGGCCTCGGCCGCGCGGACGGTCAGCAACAGTTCTCCTGCAGCGGTGGCGATCTCGGTGGCGAGGACGGCGTCATCGGTCATGGGGCCAACAATTCCATGATCAGTCCGGCCTGCGCGACCGGATCGCCGTCCTGGGGCCGCAGCACCAGCTCGGGACCGGTGGGCGGCTCGTAGGGGTCGTCGACGCCGGTGAATCCGGTGATCTCCCCGGCCCGGGCCCGCGCGTACATGCCCTTCGGGTCCCGGGCTTCGCAGCCGGCGAGGGGGGTGTCGACGAACACCTCGAGGAACGGCAGCCCGGCCTGCCGGTGCTGCTCGCGGATCCGGTCGCGGTCGGACCGGTACGGGCTGATGAGCGCGCAGATCGTCACCAGCCCCGCGTCGGCCATCAGCTGTGCCACCGCACCCACCCGACGGACGTTCTCCGCGCGGTCCTGCGGACCGAAACCCAGATCGGAGTTGAGGCCGTGCCGCAGGTTGTCCCCGTCGAGCCGGTAGGCCGGCACTCCGGCCGCGAGCAGACGCCGCTCGAGCGCCGCGGCGACGCTGGACTTGCCCGACGCCGACAGGCCGGTCAGCCACACCGTCGCCCCCCGCGAGAGACGTTCGGCGCGGGTCGCCTCCGCCGCGTGCCACACGACGGGGGCCGCGGCGAGGGTGGGGCCGGTGATCATCCCGGCCGCGACGGTGCTGCCGGTCGCGTCGTCGACGAGCACGAAGCTTCCGGTGGTCCGGTTGCGCCGGTAGGGGTCGAACAGGACGGGGCGGCGAGTCCGCAACTGGACCCGTCCGATCTCGTTGAGCGTCAACGACCGTGCCGTCCCGTCGCGGTGCAGGGTGGTCACGTCGAGCCGGTAGTCGAGCCGGACCACCTGCGCGGCGGTGGCGTTGGTGGTGTGCAGCAGGGTGTAGGTGGCGTCGGGCACGAGGCCGGGGCCCTCGGCGAGCCAGCACACCATCGCGTCGAGCTCGTGCCCGACGAGCGGCCGGTTCCCGGGGCGGCACAGCATGTCGCCGCGTCCCACGTCGAGGTCGTCCTCGAGCTCGAGGCACACGGCGCTGCCCGCGAAGGCGCTCGGCACCGGGTCGCCGCCCGGGCCGTGGACGGCGCGCACCCGCGTGCCGTAGCCCGAGGGCAGCACCAGCACCTCGTCGCCGGGGGCGAACACCCCGCTCGCGACGGTGCCCGCGTAACCACGGAAGTCGCGGTGCTCGCCGTGACCGGGACGGATCACGTACTGGACGGGGAAGCGCGCGTCGATGAGGTTGCGATCGGAGTCGACGTGCACCTGCTCGAGACGGTGCAGCAGCGAGGCGCCCTCGTACCAGGTCATGACGGTGGTGCGGTGGACGACGTTGTCGCCGAGCAGCGCCGAGACCGGCACGAAGGTCAGGTCGTGGATGTCGAGTTTGGCTGCGAACGTGGAGAATTCGGCACAGATCTCGTCGAAGCGCTGTTGCGACCAGTCGACCAGGTCCATCTTGTTGACGCACAGCACCAGATGGGGGACGCCGAGCAGGCTGGCGAGGAAGGCGTGCCTGCGGGTCTGCTCGACGACCCCCTTGCGGGCGTCGACGAGGATGAGGGCGAGGTCGGCGGTCGAGGCGCCGGTGACCATGTTCCGGGTGTACTGCTCGTGGCCGGGAGTGTCGGCGACGACGAAGGCGCGGTGCGGGGTGCAGAAGTAGCGGTGGGCGACGTCGATGGTGATGCCCTGTTCCCGCTCCGCCCGCAGCCCGTCGGTGAGCAGCGCCAGGTCGGGGGTGTCCATGCCGCGCTCGCGGCTGGTGCGGGCGACGGCGTCGAGCTGATCCTCGGGCACGGCCTTGCAGTCGTGGAGCAGCCGGCCGATCAGCGTGGACTTGCCGTCGTCGACGCTGCCGGCGGTGGCGATGCGCAGCAACCGGGTCATCAGAAGTAGCCCTCCTTCTTGCGGTCTTCCATCCCGGCCTCGGAGATGCGGTCGTCGGCGCGGGTGGCGCCGCGCTCGGTGACGCGGCTGACCGCGACCTCGGCGACGACCTCGTCGGGGGTGGCGGCGGTGGATTCGACGCAGCCCGTGCAGGTGGCGTCGCCGACCGTGCGGAACCGCACCAGCGCCTCACGCGGCTCGTCGCCCGGCAGGAGGGTGAGGAACTCGTTGAGCGCCAGCAGCATTCCGTCGCGCTCGACAACGGGTCGCCGATGGGCGTAGTAGAGCGGCGGCAGCTCGACGCGTTCGTCGCGGATGTAGTTCCAGACATCGAGCTCGGTCCAGTTGGACAGCGGGAACACGCGGATGTGCTCGCCGCGACGGTGCCGGCCGTTGTACAGCTGCCACAGCTCGGGGCGCTGCGCCTTCGGGTCCCACTGCCCGAACTCGTCGCGGAAGGAGAACACGCGCTCCTTGGCGCGGGCCTTCTCCTCGTCGCGGCGGGCGCCGCCGAACACCGCGTCGAATCCGCCTTCGCGGAGGGCACGCAGCAACGTCCGGGTCTGCAGCCGGTTACGGCTCGCATGCGGACCGACGTCCTCGACGACCCGGCCGGCGTCGATGTCGTCCTGCACCGACGCGACCAGCAGCCGCACCCGGCGCCGGGCCGCCTCGGCGTCGCGGTAGGCGAGGACCTCGGGGAAGTTGTGGCCGGTGTCGATGTGCAGCACGGGGAACGGGATCGGCGCCGGCCAGAACGCCTTGGCCGCCACGTGCAGCATCACCGCCGAGTCCTTGCCGCCGGAGAAGAGCACCACGGGACGCTCGAAGGTGGCCGCGACCTCCCGGAAGATGTGCACGGACTCGGCCTCGAGGGCGCGCAGCAGGGGCAGTTCGTACGACGGCGTGAGGGTCATCAGGGCTCCAGCTCACGAGCGCCGGTCCAAATATGTACCGGCTCGGTCGAAAGGTTCGCCCCGAACGATAGAACGAGTTTCAGTTCCGGGTCAACGCCCCCGCTGGGCGGCTGCGCCGCCGGTGTGTCGTTTGGGCTGCGGGGACAGCCCAAAGGACGCACCGGCGGCGGCCTCGGCCGTCATCGGGGCGGGCGACGCCCGCCGAGTTCGCGCGTGACGGCTTCGGCGGTGGCCACGAGCGCCACCCCGCGCCGGGCGATCTCCCGATTGGTCAGCGTCGCACCCACGTGGAGGGTGAGCACCACCGACTGCCGCCCGTCCGCGTCGTGGACGGGGGCGGCGAGCAGGTTCACCGGGTGCTCGGCATCGTCCGGTTCCGCCCCGGCCAGCAGCACGCGCTCCCCCAGGCTGGACACCATCTCCCCCAGCAGTTCGCGCAGCTCCGCCGGCAGGTCGTGCGCCGCCACCCCCGCCATCAGCGCATGCAACCGCCGGCCACCGGCCGTGAGCGACTCGACCAGGTACCCGGCGGCGCGGCACTCGTCGACCACGTCACGCAGGCGGTCCCGGTCCAGCCGCACCGGAAGCGTCGGTTCCCGTGCGAGCCACTGCTCGAGCCGCTCGTCGGAGTCCCACAGCACGTACATCAACCCGACCGGCGGCGCGAACGGATACACCTCCCCCACCCTCGCCCCGGCGCCGGCCGGATCGGGCCCGGCGACGTCGAGGACGGCGATGCGGTCGCCCACGACGGCCGACGCGGCGCAGGTGGCGCCGAACTCGGCGCCGAGCGCGGCCAGGTGCCGGTGGGTGACGGGACCGACGGCGAAGCCGCGCTGCGCGGCCCGGCCCGCGACGATCAGCGCGGGACCGAGCCCGTACGACCGGTCTGCGGGATGACGCATCAGGTAGCCGGCGTCCGTCAGGGCGGTCAGGATGCCCAGGCACGTCGGCTTGCTCATCCCCAGCCGGCGCGCCAGCTCGGAGAGCCCGAACCGGGCCTCCGGATGCGCCACCAGGTGGTCCAGGACCTGCACGACCCGCTCGGTCGGTGGCGAACGCCGCGCGGTCGACGGCGCGGGGGCCTCGGTCATTGACGCCTCCTTGGAACACGTTCTATCGTCGCTGCACCAGGAGCCTACCGCACCGGTACATATTTGAACCGCAAGGAGATCGTGTGCTCACCGATCCGCTCACGTCCGCCATCACCGAGGCCGAAAAGCTCGTCGCGACGGCGCCGCACATCCGCACCGAGCAGGACCTGATCGAGGGGTACCGCTACCTCGCCGGCGGGATCGCCGCATGCGTGCACTCGGCGTGGGCCGTCGAGGCGTCCCATCCCACGTTCGTCACCGGCACGGGCCCCTACACGAAGATGGGGCTCGACAACCCCGACACCCTCTACTGGGGTGCGCGCATCCGCGACGACGCCGAGTACGTCGTCACCGGCCGTCGCGGCACGACCTGCGACCTGAGCTTCCAGGTGCTCGCCGGCAACTACACCGACGCCCAGGTGCCCGGCAACGTCACCGCATTCGACGACCGCGAACTGCACGTCGCCGACGACGGCACCTTCGAGGCGCGGTTCGGCCCCGGGCCCGCCGACCCCGGGAACAACTACTTCACCCTCACCCCCGGTTCGTCGCAGCTCGTCGTGCGAGAGGTCTACAGCGACTGGTCCCAGCGGCGCGGCACCCTGCGCATCGACCGGGTCGATGCGCTCGGCACCCCGCCGCCCGAACCGACGCACGACGATGCCGCCGCCCGCTACCGGCGCGCCGGGAAAGCGCTGGTGTCGCGGGTGCAGACGTGGCTGCAGTTCCCGCAGTGGTTCTACCTCGACCTGCCGGTCAACACGGTCACCGCTCCGCGGCCGACGCCTGGTGGCCTGGCCACGCAGTACTCGTCCGTCGGGCACTTCGATCTGGGCGACGACGAGGCGATGATCCTCACCGTCCCCGCCTCCGACGCGCCCTACCAGGGCTTCCAGCTGGGCAGCCTCTGGTACATCTCCCTGGACTACGTCCACCACCAGACGTCGCTGAACAACGCGCAGGCCCAAGTGGATCCGGACGGGATGATCCGCATGGTCGTCTCCGCCCGCAACCCCGGCGTCGCCAACTGGGTCGAGACCCTGGGCCGCAGCCGCGGGTTCCTGCAGTTCCGCTGGCAACGGCTCGCCCGCGAACTCACGGCCGCGGACAGCCCCACCGCCGAGGTGGTCCCGTTCGACGACGTGCCGGCCGCACTGCCGTTCCTCGACCACAACCGCGTCACGCCGGAGCAGTGGTCCGGGCGGATTGCCGCCCGCCAGACCGCGATCGCCGACCGGATGCTCGGGTGAGCGCCGTGACCACCCCGAACCCCCTGCTCGCCGGACAGGTCGTCGTGGTCAGCGGTGTCGGGCCGGGACTCGGCCGCACTCTCGCGGTGCGGTGCGCCGAGCACGGGGCCGACGTCGTCCTCGCCGCCCGAACGACCGCCCGCCTCGAGGACGTCGCGGCCGAGGTCACGGCCCGGGGCCGACGGGCCCTGGCGGTCCCGACCGACATCGCCGACACCGACTCCGCGTCCCGGCTCGTCGAGACGACCCTCCGCGAGTTCGGCCGGGTGGACACGCTGGTCAACAACGCGTTCTCGGTGCCCTCGATGAAGCCGCTGGCCCGCACCGACTTCCAGCAGATCCGCGACAGCATCGAACTCACCGTCCTCGGGGCGCTGCGCCTGACGCAGTTGTTCACCGAGGCCCTGGCCGGGACGAAGGGCTCGGTGGTGAACATCAATTCGATGGTGCTGCGGCATTCACAGGAGCGCTACGGCAGTTACAAGCTCGCCAAGTCCGCCCTGCTGGCGATGTCGCAGTCCCTCGCCACCGAACTGGGCCCCCAGGGCATCCGCGTCAATTCCGTTGCCCCCGGTTATATCTGGGGTGAGACGCTGAAGGGCTACTTCGAGCACCAGGCGGACAAGTACGGCACCACCGTCGAGCAGATCTATCAGCACACCGCGGCCGGCACCGATCTCGGGCGTCTGCCCACCACCGAGGAGGTGGCCGACACCGTGATCTTCCTCGCCTCCCCCCTGGCCCGGGCCGTCACCGGCCAGTGCCTGGACGTGAACTGCGGCGAATACCACCACTGAAGCCGTGCGCGGTTTCGGTAGCCACTGCTACCGAAACCGCGCACGGGGATCGGAGATCCATGACCGAGCGCACCAGCGTCGGCACCGTCGAGGACCTGCACGCCTCCGCGACCCGGCTGACCGGCCTGACCGACTTCGGCGACGACGACTACACCGACGCCCTCGGCGTCCTGCTCGACTCGTATGCGCGCGACGAGCAGCTCACCCCGCTGGGCAGCAAGATGTCGCGGGTGTTCCTGCGCGGCGCCCTCGTCGCCCGCCTGCTGAGCGAGGCGGCCTGGCGTGCCCACCCCGAACACGCCGACGTGACGATCGAGCGCCCGATCTTCGTCACCGGGCTGCCCCGCACCGGCACCACCGCCCTGCACCGCCTGCTCACCGCCGACCCCGCCCACCAGGGACTCGAGATGTGGCTGACGGAGATGCCGCAGCCCCGGCCCCCGCGCGAGACGTGGCCCCAGAACCCGGCGTTCGCCGCGCTCGAAGCGGGATTCGCGCAGCATCACGTCGAGCACCCCGAGTTCATGGGCGTGCACTACATGTCCGCGGGCGAGGTCGAGGAGTGCTGGCAGCTGCTGCGACAGTCCTTCCGGTCGGTGTCGTACGAATGCCTCGCGCATCTGCCCACCTACTCGCGGTGGCTCGCGCAGCAGGACTGGACCGGCGCGTACGCCCGGCACCGCAGGAACCTGCAGCTGATCGGGCTGCCGGACGCCGACAAGCGCTGGGTCCTGAAGAACCCGAGCCACCTGTTCGCCCTCGACGAACTGCTCACCGTCTACCCCGACGCGCTGATCGTCGTCACCCACCGCGACCCGCGCACCGTGATCCCGTCGGTGTGCAGCCTGGCCGCGCACGCCACCGACGGCTGGTCGCACACCTTCCGCGGCGAGCGCATCGGGCGCAGCCAGCTCGAGCTGTGGGCGCGCGGGTTCGACACCTTCGAGGCGGCCCGGCGCCGGCACGACCCGGACCGGTTCGTCGACGTGGACTACCGCGACTTCGTCGCCGATCCCCTCGGCACGGTGGGCGCGGTCTACGACCGGCTCGGCATCCGGCTCACCGCCGGCGCCGAGCAGGCGATGGCCGCGCTGCACGCCGAGAGCCGCAGCGGGGATCGCCGGCCGGCGCACCGCTACCGGCTCGAGGACTTCGGGTTGAGCGCGGCCGAGGTGGACGAACGATTCGGGGACTACGCCTGCCGCTGACCGACGGCGACCGCCGCGCCCGCGAGGACGTCGAGCAGCGGGAACAGCGCCGCGGCGATCAGGTCCCCGGTCTCGACGAACACCGGCGCGGACAGGCCGATCGGGTCGGGAATGTTCGGGGTCCGGGCCGCGCCGCTCGGATCCCGGCAGGCATCGAGCCGCGCGACCGTCGCCGCGCCGGTGACGGTCGCGATGCGGTGCGCCTCGGTGAGGGTGAACGACTTCGCCGCGGCGCCGGCGACCAGGCCGGACACGCGGTCGCGCTGCTCCTCGCTCATGGTCAGGACCAGGTCGGCGCCGTCGACCATCGCGGCGGTCACCCGGCGGGCGCGGAAATCGCTCGCATCCGCACCGAGTCCGGCGATGACCGCGGCCGCCCGCGGCTCGACGGGATACCCGACGAGGGCCCGGGTGCCGGCGCTCTCGGCGGTCAGGTCGGCCCACCCGGACTCGCACGCGTACGCCCGCGTCAGCCGCTCCGCGATCACGGACCGGCAGACGTTGCCGCTGCAGACGAACAGGATGTGCACGCGCGCACTCTAGCCGTCGCGAATCGAGCGGCGGGCGGCCACATTTGGATGTCCTCGCGGGTTCATGCGACGTTGTTCCGGCCGTTGCGTGTCGTTCACCCTCGGCGGCCGGCCGCGCGGGGCGCGGAAGCTGTGTCCGCGTCACCTCCACGCGGCACCACGTGGGATGATCGACGTATGCCCGCACCGCTACCGCTCGATCCGATCGCCGAGGCCCACCGCCAGTGGACGGCCCACGGCTGGGGCGAGGTCGCGGACGGCATGGCCGCGGTGACCTCGGTGATGCGCGCGCAGCAGATCATGATGGCGCGGGTCGAGGAGGTCCTCAAACCGTTCGGGCTCACCTTCGCCCGGTACGAGCTGCTGACGCTGCTGCATTTCACCCGGACCGGGGCGCTGCCGATGGCGAAGGCCAGCGCCCGCCTGCAGGTCCACCCGACCAGCGTCACGAACGCCGTGGACCGGCTCGAGACCGCCGGTCTGGTGCGCCGCACCCCGCACCCGAGCGACCGTCGCGCGACGTTGGTGGAACTGACCGACGAGGGACGCGCGCTGGCCGTCGCGACCACCGAGAAGCTCAACGCCGAGGTGTTCGCGCGCCCCGGCGTGCCCGACGATCAGCTCGAGACGCTGCTGCGCATCCTGGCGGGCCTGCGCCACGACGCCGGCGACTTCGACACCGGCGGCGAGCCCAGCCGCTGGTGAAACACACCGGGGCCGTTCCGCACGAGTGCGGAACGGCCCCGGTGTGTTTCGGACGATCAGGCGTGCTCGAACTTCGGTGCACGCTTCTCGACGAACGCGGCCATGCCTTCCTTCTGGTCGGCGGTGGCGAACGTCGAGTGGAACACCCGGCGTTCGAACTTCACGCCCTCGGCGAGGGTGGTCTCGAAGGACCGGTTCACCGCTTCCTTGGCCATCATCGCGACGGGCAGCGACATCGACGCGATCGTGGTCGCGGCCTCGAGCGCCACGTCGAACAGTTCCGCGGCCGGCACGACGCGCGACACCAGGCCCGCCCGCTCGGCCTCCTCGGCGTCCATGTTCCGGCCGGTCAGGCACATGTCCATCGCCTTGGCCTTGCCCACGGCGCGGGTGAGCCGCTGCGAGCCGCCGATGCCGGGGATGACGCCGAGCTTGATCTCGGGCTGGCCGAACTTGGCGGTGTCCGAGGCGATGATGAAGTCGCACAGCATCGCCAGTTCGCAGCCGCCGCCGAGGGCGTACCCGGAGACGGCGGCGACGATCGGCTTCCGGATCGACGAGAGCCGATCCCACTGGGAGAACAGATCTTCCGCGTACACCTCGGAGAACGTCTTCGGCGCCATCTCCTTGATGTCCGCGCCCGCGGCGAACGCCTTCTCGGATCCGGTGAGCAGGATCGCACCGATGCCGGCGTCGGCGTCGAGTTCCTCGACGGCCGCCACCACCTCGCGCATCAGCTGGCTGTTGAGGGCGTTGAGCGCCTTGGGCCGGTTGAGCGTGATGATGCCGACGCGGTCCTTGCGGTCGAGCAGGATCGTCTCGAAGTCCGTCACTGGGTTTCCTGTTCTGTCGAGCGGTTGCGGATCTCGGTGATGATGGCCGAGAAGTCCAGCCCGCCGCCACCCGAGGTGTTGAACCGGTGGTAGATCTCCGCGGCCCGCAGACCCAACTCGGCGTCGACGTTGTTGGCGCGCAACGCATTCGCGGCCAAGCCGAGGTCCTTGTCCATGAGCGCGGCGGCGAACCCGGGCTGGTAGTCGTTGTTGGCGGGGGTGGTGGGCACCGGGCCGGGCACCGGGCAGTTGCTGGTCAGCGCCCAGCACTGGCCGGAGGCGTTGGACGCGACGTCGAAGAGGGCCTGGTTGGTCAGGCCGAGCTTCTCACCGAGGACGAAGGCCTCGCTGATCGCGATCATCGACACGCCGAGGATCATGTTGTTGCAGATCTTGGCGGCCTGGCCGACGCCGGACCCGCCGCAGTGCACGACCTTGCGGCCCATGACCTCGAGCAGCGGCTTCGCGGCCTCGAAGTCCTCCTCCGACCCGCCGACCATGAAGGCCAGGGTGCCGGCGGCGGCGCCCGCGACACCGCCGGAGACGGGCGCGTCGATCGCGCGGTGCCCGGCCTGCACCGCCTTCTCGTGGGCGGCGCGGGCGTCGGCGACGTCGATGGTGGAGCTGTCGACGAACAGGGTGTTCGGCCGAGCGGCCGACAGGACCTCGTCGTACAGCTTCAGCACGAGGGCACCGTTGGGCAGCATGGTGATCACGACGTCGGCGTCGCGGACCGCGTCGGTCGCGGACTCGACGATCGTGAGTCCGTCGGCGCGGCCCTGTTCCTGGGCGGCGGGCACCGGGTCGTAGCCGGTGACCGGGTAGCCGGCCTTGACGAGGTTCGCGGCCATCGGCCCGCCCATGTGGCCGAGACCGAGGAAGGCGACGTTCGGCAGAGTGCTCATGTCAGGCGGTTTCCTTCTCGGGTGCGGCGAGGCCGAGTTCGAGCTCGCCGAGGGGCTGGAAGTACGCGTCGACGTCGGCGTCGGTGACGTCGGCGAGGGTCGCCGGCGACCACGCCGGGTTGCGGTCCTTGTCGACCACCTGCGCTCGGATGCCCTCGACGAGATCGTGCGAGCGCAGAGACGCCAGCGAGACCCGGTACTCCTCGTTCAGCACCTCTTCGAGGCTGCCGAGTTCGCGGGCGTGCCGCACCGAGCGCAGGGTCGCCTTCAGCGCGACGGGCGACTTGCCGAGGATCTGCTCGGCGGCCGCGTGGGCCTCGGGCTCCTCTGCGGCCTGCAGGCGGGCGACGATCTCCTCGACGGTCGGCGCGGAGTAGGCGGCGTCGATCCAGGAGCGCTGCGCGAGCAGCGGCGACTCCGGGGCCGGTCGGGCGAATTCGGCGAGCGCCTCGTCGACCGTGCCGGATTCGAGGGCGGCGACGAACTTGTCGAGCGCCTCGGACGGCACGAAATGGTCGGCGAAACCGAGGGCTATGGCGTCGCCGGCCTTCATGCGACCGGTGGTCAGCGCGAGGTGGGTGCCGAGCTCGCCCGGGGCGCGCGAGAGCAGCCAGGTGCCGCCCACGTCGGGGACGAAGCCGATGCCCACCTCGGGCATCGCGATCGTGGAGCGTTCGGTGACGATCCGGACGTTGCCGTGGGCGGCGATCCCGACGCCGCCGCCCATGACGATGCCGTCCATGATCGCGACGTACGGCTTCGGGTAGCGGCCGATGGCGGCGTTGAGGATGTACTCGTCGCGCCAGAAGTCCTGCGAGCCGGTGCCGCCGTCGCGGGCGTCGTGGTAGATCGAGACGATGTCGCCGCCGGCGCACAGGCCGCGCTCCCCCGCCCCGTCCACGACGACCGCGCGGACCGAGTCGTCCCCGGCCCACTCGTCGAGCGCGGCGGCCATCGCCTTCACCATGTCGTAGTTCAGGGCGTTGATGGCCTTGGGCCGGTTGAGGGTGATCCGGCCGATGCCGCCGGAGACCCGGACGAGGACGTCTTCCGTCTCGGTCATTTTGCTCCGTTCTGCGCCGCGGCCACCACGCTGCGCGCGACGACCACCCGCATGATCTCGTTGGTTCCTTCGAGGATCTGGTGTACGCGCAGATCCCGCACGATCTTCTCGAGTCCGTACTCGGCAAGATAGCCGTAACCACCGTGCAGTTGCAGCGCGTCGTTGGCGACGTCGAAGCAGGCGTCGGTGGCGAACCGCTTCGCCATCGCGCACAGCTCGACGACGTCGTCGGCACCCCGGTCGAGGGCGTCGGCGGCGCGCCAGAGCAGCGTGCGGGAGGCCTCGATGCCGGTGCGCATGTCGGCGAGCCGGAACTGCAGGGCCTGCGAGTCGAGCAGCCGCTCGCCGAACGCCTTGCGCTCGGCGAGATATCCGACGGTCTTGTCGAGCGCGGCCTGGGCGCCACCGACCGAGCACGCGGCGATGTTGAGCCGGCCGCCGTTGAGCCCGTGCATGGCGATGCGGAAGCCGCTGCCCTCCTCGCCGAGAAGGTTCTCGGCGGGCACGCGGGCGCCGTCGAAGATCACCTGACGGGTGGGCTGGGCGTTCCAGCCCATCTTCTTCTCGTTGGCACCGAAGGACAGCCCGGGGGTGTCCTTCGGGACGATGATCGCGGAGATGCCGCGCGGGCCGGGCTCACCGGTGCGGGCCATCACCACGTACACGTCCGACGTGCCGGCGCCGGAAATGAACTGCTTGCCGCCGGTCAGGACGTACTCGTCGCCGTCGCGGACGGCCCTGGTGCTCAGGGCCGCCGCGTCGGAGCCGGCGCCGGGCTCGGTCAGGCAGTAGCTGGCGAGCTGGTCCATCGTGCACAGTCCGGGGACCCAGCGGCGGCGCTGCTCGTCGTTGCCGAACCGGTCGATCATCCACGTGACCATGTTGTGGATGGAGATGTACGCGGCGATCGACGGGCAGCCCTTGGCGAGTTCCTCGAAGATCCGGACGGAGTCGAGACGGCGCAGGCCCGACCCGCCGACGTCCTCGCGGACGTAGATGCCGCCCATGCCGAGCGCCGCGGCCTTGCGCAGGACGTCGACCGGGAAGTGCTTGTTCTGGTCCCATTCGACCGCGTTCGGGGCGAGGAACTCGGCGGCGAAGTCGCGGGCGGTGTCGCGGATCGCCCGGTCGTCGTCGGTGAGGGTGAACATCTGCTACCTCTGCCTAGTCCATCGTCGGGATGACGAAGTGGTTTGCCTCCGCGTGCTCCTTGACGCCGGAGAACCAGCGCTGGGTGACCGTCTTGGTCTTGGTGTAGAAGCGCACCGAGTCCGGGCCGTGCTGGTTGAGGTCGCCGAAGCCGGACCGCTTCCAGCCGCCGAAGGTGTGGTACGCGATCGGCACCGGGATGGGCACGTTCACGCCGACCATGCCGACGTTGACGCGGTTGGTGAAGTCGCGGGCGGTGTCGCCGTCGCGGGTGAAGATCGCCACGCCGTTGCCGTACTCGTGCTCCGACGGCAGCCGCAGCGCTTCCTCGTAGTCGTGGGCGCGGACGACGACCACCACGGGACCGAAGATCTCCTCGCGGTAGATCGTCATCTCCGGGGTGACCCGGTCGAACAGGGTGGGGCCGGAGAAGAAGCCGTTCTCGTGGCCCTCGAGCACGAAGTCGCGCCCGTCGACGGCGAGCTCGGCGCCCTCGTCGATGCCCTTCTGGATGTAGTCGTGCACCCGCTGACGGGCCTCGGCGGTGACCAGCGGCCCGAAGTCGGCGTTCGGGTCGTCGCTGCGGCCGACCTTCAGGCCGGCGACCCGCTCCTTCAGCTTGGCGACGAGCGCCTCGGCGGCCTCCTCGCCGACCGGCACGGCGACGGAGATCGCCATGCAGCGCTCACCGGCGGAGCCGTAGCCGGCGCCGACGAGGGCGTCGGCCACCTGGTCCATGTCGGCGTCGGGCATGACGATCGCGTGGTTCTTGGCGCCGCCGAAGCACTGGGCGCGCTTGCCGTGGGCGGCGGCGGTCTCGTAGATGTACTGGGCGATCGGGGTGGAGCCGACGAAGCCGACGGCCTTGATGCGCTCGTCGGTGAGCAGCACGTCGACGACGGTCTTGTCGCCGTTGACGACGTTGAACACGCCGGCGGGCAGCCCGGCCTCGATGAACAGCTCGGCCAGGCGCAGCGGCACCGACGGGTCGCGCTCGGAGGGCTTGAGCACGAACGCGTTTCCGCACGCGATGGCCGGGCCGGCCTTCCACAGCGGGATCATCGCGGGGAAGTTGAACGGGGTGATGCCGGCGACGACGCCGAGCGGCTGGCGCATCGAGTACACGTCGATGCCGGTGCCGGCCGAGTCGGTGAACTCGCCCTTGAGCAGGTGCGGGATCCCGGTGGCGAACTCGATCACCTCGAGGCCGCGCTGGATGTCGCCCTTGGCGTCGGCGACGGTCTTGCCGTGCTCGGAGGACAGCAGCCGGGCCAGGTTCTCCATGTCGTCCTGCACGAGCTGCAGGAACTTCATCAGCACGCGGGCGCGCTTCTGCGGGTTGAACGCCGCCCATTCCTTCTGCGCCTCGACGGCGTTCGCGATCACGGCCTCGGCCTCGGCGACGTCGGCGAGCGGAACCCGGGCCTGCACCGCACCGGTGTTGGGGTCGAAGACGTCGGCGAACCGGTCGGAGGCACCGGGGATGTGCTTGCCTCCGACGAAGTGGGTGAGTTCTCGAACGCTCATGTCCGGATCCGTCCTAACTGGTCGAATTCTCGTGTTTCGGTGGGATGATCGGGGGCAGCGGGCGGCACCCCCAGCAATGTGTGCTCATCCTATAGTTGGAAGTCCATGTATGTCCATAGGCGGCTTCGCCGCCGGTGTCTCCTTTGGGCTGCCCCAGCCGCCCAAAGGACGCACGGGCCGCGGAGCGGCCTATCGCAGCCGCCGGTACATCTCCTCGAGGTCCGACGTGCCGCGGAGGACGACCGACTCGTCCGTGCCGCCCGCCCGCAGCGCCCGGCGCAGCAGCGTCGGATCGAGATCCT
The DNA here is from genome assembly GCF_021441945.1 of Rhodococcus sp. DMF-1. Lineage (NCBI taxonomy): Bacteria > Bacillati > Actinomycetota > Actinomycetes > Mycobacteriales > Nocardiaceae > Rhodococcus > Rhodococcus sp. DMF-1. Next base: position 892,877 of record NZ_CP090442.1, on the reverse strand, counting down.
CGGGCGCGGGCCGGTACGGCTCGGCCGGCAGATCCGGCAACCGGATCTCGTTCCCGTAGAAATCCTCGTCGCCGGCCTCGGCCTCGTCCACCCCACCGATCACCGTGCTCAGGTCGACCCCGCGCAGGGTGAGCACCGCCAGCGGCTGCTCGTCGACGTGCTCGGCCAGCAGGTAGGCCACCGCCGCCGCGTGCTTGCACGGCCACCCGTCGTCCGGGCAGGTGCAATCGAAGTCCAGCTCACCGGCACGCCGCGGGAGCAGCAGCGGACCCAGCTCCTCCGGCAGCGCACCCCCCGCGAGCCGGACCAGCATGCCCGGCGCGGACCGCACCCGGTCGATCAGGTCCGCGACCGCGTCCTCGTCGAGGGTGCGGATGGTCACCGTCGAGGTGAACGGGCGCAGCTGGCTGCCCTGCACCTCCCCCACCGCCGCGCCGGGCTCGAGCCGCATCGAGACCACCTGACCCGACCGGGCATAGGTCCGGCCCCGCGCGAGCCGGCCCTTGTCGGCGACCTGCTCCATCGCCGCAACCAGCTCCTTCGACCACCAGGTGCGTCCGATCGAGCCGCGTTTGGTCCGCGCCTCGATGCCGCCGACGACCCGCCGGCGCTTGCCGTAGCGATCGAACCCGCCCGCCGGGCTCATTCGCCCACCGCCTCGTCGCCCAGGGACAGCAGCGAGTGCAGTTGCTCGGTGGACAGCTCGGTGATCCAGTTCTCGCCGGCTCCCACGGCGAGCTCCGCCAATTCCTGCTTCCCCGAGATCATCTCGTCGATCCGCTCCTCCAGGGTGCCGACGCACACGAGCTTGCGGACCTGCACGTCGCGGCGCTGGCCGATGCGGAACGCCCGGTCGGTGGCCTGGTTCTCCACCGCCGGGTTCCACCAACGATCCAGGTGCACCACGTGATTCGCGGCCGTCAGGTTCAAACCGGTACCGCCGGCCTTGAGCGAGAGCAGCATCATCGGCGGACCGTCGTCGCCCTGGAACGCGGCGACCATCGCATCGCGCCGGCCCTTGGACACGCCGCCGTGCAGGAACGGCACCGTGGTGCCGAAGCGCTCGGCCAGATACGGCGCGATCAGGTCGCCGAACTCCCGGAACTGCGTGAACAGCAGGGCCTTCTCGCCGTCGGCGAGGATCGACTCGACGATGTCCTCCACCAGCCCGAGCTTGCCCGACCGGTGCCGGCCGCGGCGCAGCACCCCGGAGCCGTCGCCCAGGTAGTGCGCCGGATGGTTGCACACCTGTTTGAGCCGGGTCAGCGCGGCGAGCACCGCGCCCTTGCGGGCCATCCCCTCCTTGTCCCGGATCTGCCGCATCATCTCGTCGACCACCGCCCGGTACAGCGCCGCCTGCTCGGCGGTGAGATTGGCCCGCACCGTCTGCTCGAACTTCTCCGGCAGATCCGAGATCACCGACGGGTCGGTCTTGACGCGGCGCAGCACGAACGGCGACGTGAGCGCCCGCAACCGCGCGGCGGCCGCCGCGTCGCGTTCCCGCTCGATCGGAACGGCGAACCGGGCGCGGAACGTCGCCGGCGAACCGAGCAGGCGGGGATTGGCGAAGTCGAGGATCGAGCGCAGCTCCTCGAGCCGGTTCTCGACGGGGGTGCCGGTGAGCGCGATGCGGTGCCGCGCGGGGACCGCCCGCGTCGCGCGGGACTGCGCGGTCGCGGCATTCTTCACGTGCTGGGCCTCGTCGAGCACCACCCGGCCCCACCGCAGCGACCGCAACTGCGTCACGTCCCGCGCGACGAGCGCGTACGTCGTGATCACCAGGTCGCTGTCGGCGACCGCCGCGGCCAGGGCGGCGTCGCGCAGCCGCGCCGGGCCGTGGTGGACGTGCACGCGCAGGCCCGGCACGAACCGCTGGGCCTCGCGCTGCCAGTTGCCCACCACCGACATCGGGCACACCAGCAGCGTCGGATCGGTGGCGACGTCGCCGGCCCGTTCGTGGGCGAGCAGCGCGAGCACCTGCACGGTCTTGCCGAGACCCATGTCGTCGGCCAGCACGGCGCCGAGCCCGAGGCCGCTCATGAACGCCAGCCACTCGAGGCCGCGCTGCTGGTACGGGCGCAGGGTCGCATGCAGGCCGGGCGGGGACGGCACCGCCTCGGGCCGGACCTGCCCGTCGAGCAGGGTCGCGACCCAGCCGGTCGCGGCGACGTCGGTGACCTCCACCGGTGGTGGCTCGTCGCCGGTGAACCGGCCGAACAACGTCGCCAGCGTCGCGTCCGTCGCGCCCTGGCCGGCGACGTAGCGGGCGGCCCGGGCGAGCGCGAGCGGATCCGCCTGCACCCACTTGCCGCGCAGCTTGACCAGGTCGCTGTTGGCCGCGATCAGCCGTTCCATCTCGGCGGGGGTGAGCAGCATGTCGCCCACGGCGAGCTGCCACTCGAACGAGACGAGCGCGTTCATGCCGACGGTGTCGTCCTCGGCGGCGACGGGCGCCACCGGCGAGGACACCTGCAGCCGCAGCGACGGCTCGAGCCGCGCCCAGGCGCGGGGCAGCAGCAGCGCCACGCCGGCGTCCGCCAGTGCTCGGCCGCCGTGCTCCACCAGATCTGTCACCACCCCGGTCGGCAGCAACAGGTCGAGGCTGTCCGGGTCGCGCGGCACGTCCTGCAACCGCGGATACGCCTTCAGGGCAGCGCCGAGCTTGCGGATCCCGATCTGCAGCAGCTGCGCGTCGGAGCCGTCCACCGGCACCGGCGCCGGTGCCTGTCCCTCCGAGCGCAGACACACCTCGAGCCGCCACAGGGTGTCGGCGCCGATGGCCTCGTCCTCGTCGTCTTCCGGCTCGACGAGTCGCAGCACCAGGTCGGGCTCGTTTCCGGCGAGCGAGGACCGCCATTCGTCCAGTGCGTCGGCCATGCGCTGGGTGCCACTGTGGTGCGGTTGCCCCTCGGCCAGGGCCGCGATCAACGGGTGCAGGGAAGTACCGACGTTGCCGATCAGGGACCGGGTGATCGGATCGGTGAGTTCGGTGACGAGGTCGTCGAGCAGCGCCGCGGGCCGCCCGGCCTGCCGCTGCACCGGCGGCATCGCGGCGGACAGCTCGGCCGTCCAGGCTCGGATCCGGTCGCCGCCGAGCAGGCGCCACCGCGCCCACCACTGCCCGTCGGCGCGGTGCAGTTCCGGGGCCACCCGCCCGGCCTGTGCCCACCGCTCGATGCCGCGGGCGACGTGGGCGAGGTACCGCAGGTCCCCGGCCACCGTCTCGGCGTGCCGGGGCAACGCCAGCAGCAGCTCCGCGGCGTCGGCAGGCGCGATCGCCACCGCGGGGAGCGGCCGCGGTGCGTCGTCGCCGGGCAGTCGCAGTTCGACGCGGTGCCGGAACGGGCGGTCGATCCATCGGCGCAGGACAGCCGGTGTGTCGTCGGCCGGGTGCTCGTCGTCGCGCCACAGCATCAGGCCCGCCCCCGGTGACCACAACCCGTGCAGCATGCCCACCATGGTGCCAGTCGTGCCCGACACCGCCGGCGCAGGCCGGGGCGCGGGACGAGCGGGCGTGCGCCGGGGACGATCGACCCTGGATCGGGCCGGGCCCCCGGAGGACACTGGGCTGCAGGTGCACCCACCAGGAGACTGCGATGTCGATCATGATCCAGGTCCTCGAGCAGACCTACAGCGCCCACACCCCGTGGGAGCAGGTCAAGTACGCGTTCGTCGACTCCGAGCACGTCACCGCGATGCGACTCGACGGACAGTGCGGCGTGTGGCTCGACGGAACGAAACACGGTGAGTCCCATCGGCTCGCCGCCACCACGACCGCGGAGCAGGCGGTGTTCTTCCTGCTGACCGTGTTCGACCGGGTCGCCGAGTGCAAGCAGCACGGCGGGTCGTGGATCGTCGGGCACGACGGCCGCACCATCGAATCCATCCACGCGGTCCGGTTTCCGTTGACGACCGACGGCTGAGCCGGCGCCGGCGCCGGCGCTGTCGGGGCGATCGGTGAGAATGTCCGCGTGCGAGGGGGCGCAGTTTTCTGGGGGCTGGTGGTGGCGGTCGCGATCGCCGTGTCGTGGGGGTGGGACCGGATCGAGTCGAACGCGCCACCGGCACCGGGCAGCCCCGCACGCGGCGCGCTCGAACAACTCTTGGCGCGGGCGGCGGTGGTGCCGCACCGGCCGCAGGTGCCGGGGTACGAGCGCGGGTGCGGGCCGGGCGAGGGATGTGTGTTCGGGGAGGCGTGGTCGGACGATCATCCGGGCCCGGGTGGGCGCGACGGGTGCGACACCCGCAACAACGTGCTCGCCCGGGATCTGCGCGACGTGGCGTTCCGGCCCGGCACCGGCGACTGCATCGTGCTGTCGGGCACGCTGTCCGACCCCTACACCGGTGCCCGGCTCGAGTTCCGTCGCGCCGAGGGCCGGGCCGTGCAGATCGACCACATCTATCCCCTGGCGGCGGCGTGGGACCTCGGTGCGGCGGAGTGGCCGGTCGAGCGGCGCCGGCAGTTCGCCAACGACGTCGCCTTCAACCTGATCGCGGTGGACGGGCCGGCGAATCAGGACAAGCGCGATCACACCCCGGCCGAGTGGCTGCCGCCCGCGGTGGCGTACCGCTGCTGGTTCGCGGGCAAGTACCTGTCGGTGGCGGTGCGGTACGGGCTGCCGATCACGGCGGCCGACCGGGAGGCGCTGGCGGCGACGATCGCCGCGTGCTGAAAGCGCCGTGCCCCGCGTCCTCGCGACGGGAACTAGCGTGGCACGCATGCTCTCGCGCATCACCAAGGACACCCGTCTGTGCATCTCGCTGTCGGGACGGCCGAGCAACATCGGCACCCGCTTCCACAACTACCTCTACGACGAGCTCGGCCTCGACTACGTGTACAAGGCGTTCACCACCACCGACCTGCCGTCGGCCGTGGCAGGGATCCGCGGCCTCGGCATCCGGGGGTGCGGGGTGTCGATGCCGTTCAAGGAGGCCGTGATTCCGCTGATCGACGAGCTGCACGACTCGGCGCGCGCCATCGAGTCGGTCAACACGATCGTCAACGAGGACGGCGTGCTGCACGCCTACAACACCGACTACCAGGCGGTGGCGGACCTGCTCCGCGAGCACGAGGTCGACCCGGGGATGCCGGCGGCCGTCGCGGGCAGCGGCGGGATGGCCAAGGCCGTCGTGGCGGCCCTGCGCGACAGCGGGTTCACCGACGTGTCGGTGATCGCCCGCAACGAGGAGACGGGAGCCGCCCTGGCTCGGCAGTACGGGTTCGACTGGCACACCGAGCTCGACGGACGCACGCCGGGACTGCTCGTCAACGCCACCCCCGTCGGGATGACCGGTGGTCGCGAATCGGAGCAGCTGCCGTTCCCCGCGGCCGCGGTGGCCGCCGCGTCGACGGTGTTCGACGTCGTGGCGATGCCCCCCGAGACACCACTGATCCGTGCGGCCCGCGCGCACGGGCTGCCGGTGATCACCGGCGCCGAGGTCATCGCCCTGCAGGCGGCGCAGCAGTTCGCGCTGTACACCGGGGTGACCCCGACGCCCGAGCAGGTGCGCCGCGCGTCGGAGTTCTCCCGCTCGCAGGGGTGATCGCGGGTCCTCACGCCCCGGTGGCGACCTCCCGGGCCGGGTCCTGGCACCACTGCGACCACGACCCCGGGAACAGCGCGGCCTCGATACCCGCCACGGCCAGTGCCGCGATGTCGTGGGTCGCGGTGATCCCGGACCCGCAGTACACGGCGACGGGACGGTCCCCGCACAGTGCGGTGAATCGTGCGGCGAGTTCCTCGGCGGATCGGAACGTGCCGTCCGCCCGGAGGTTGTCCGTGGCGGGGGCGCTGACCGCGCCGGGGATGTGCCCGGCGCGCGGGTCGACCGGCTCCTCGTCGCCGCGGTAGCGCGCGGCGGCTCGCGCGTCGAGCAGGGTTCCCCGCGCGGGGTATCGCCCGGCCTCGTCGATGTCGACCGTGGGCAGGTAGCCGCCGCGCAGGGTCACCGAGCCGGACTCGACGAATTCGCCGGGGCCCGCCGCCAGAGCACGGCCCGTCGCCGTCCACAGCGGCAGCCCGCCGTCGAGCAGGCGCACGTCCTTCAGACCCGCCCAGCGCAGCAGCCACCAGGCGCGGGCGGCGGCAAGGCCCCCGGTGTCGTCGTAGACGACGACGGTGTCGCCGTTGTCGATCCCCCACCGGCGGGCATGGTCCTGCAGCCGGGCGACGTCGGGCAGCGGGTGCCGGCCGCGGCCGGGGGATCCGCGGTCGGCGAGTTCGGTGGCGAGGTCGACGTACACCGCTCCGGGGATGTGGCCTTCGCGGTAGCGGTCCTCGCCGTCCGGGTCCTCGAGCGACCATCGCACGTCGAGCAGCACCGGAGGCGTGCCCGCCTCGACGAGGTCGGCCAGCTCGTCCACGGTCATCAGCACGGGATCGGCAACCATGCCCCCGATCCTGACACGTCGGCGCGGGCGGTGCCGGGCGGCGCGGGCGGTGCCGGTCCGCTGCGGCAGAATTGCCGCCCGTGTCCGATGCCCCCGCGCCCAGTCGTCCCGACTCGCTCATCCGGCCGCTCGGGGCGGGCGTCGTCACCGCTCTCGTCGGGTTCACCAGTTCGTTCGCGGTGGTGCTGACGGGGTTGCAGGCGGTGGGGGCGTCGCCGTCGCAGGCGGCCTCGGGGTTGTCGGCGCTCTGCCTGACCCAGGGTCTCGGCATCCTGTGGCTGGCACGGCGGTTCCGCACGCCGATCACGCTCGCGTGGTCCACGCCGGGCGCCGCGCTGCTCGCGGGCACCGGTGTGGTGGCGGGCGGCTGGCCGGCGGCGGTGGGCGCGTTCGTCGTCGTGGGCGCCGCGATCGTCCTGACGGGGCTGTGGCCGCGCCTCGGCGCGCTGATCGCGGCGATCCCCGCATCGTTGGCGCAGGCCATGCTCGCCGGGATTCTCGTGCCGCTCTGCCTCGCCCCGGTCGAGGGCGTGATGGACGCGCCCGCCGCGATCCTGCCGGTGGTGGCGACGTGGCTGGTGCTGCAGCGGCTGCGGCCACGCTGGGCGGTGCCGGGGGCGTTCGGGGCCGCGGCCGTGGTCGTCGCGATCCATCTGGTGCGCTCGGGAACCGCGCCGGCGGCGCGGGAGCTGGTGCCGGCGCTCGAGCTCACGGCCCCGGCGTGGACGTGGCAGGCGTTGCTCGGCATCGCCCTCCCCCTCTACATCGTGACGATGGCGTCGCAGAACATCCCGGGCACGGCCGTGCTCGACTCGTTCGGTTACGCCACGCCGTGGCGGGCGGCGATGACGGTCACGGGGCTCGGCACCGTCGCGGGAGCGACGGCCGGTGGGCACGCGATCAATCTCGCCGCGATCAGCGCCGCGCTGGCGGCGGCGCCCGAGGCCGAGCCCGACCCGGCGCGCCGATGGGTGGTCGCGTGGTGCGCGGGCTGGTCCTACCTGGCGCTGGCGGTGTGCTCGACCGGGCTCGCGACGGTCGTGGCGACGGCGCCCGACGGTGTGGTGGAGGCGGTGGCCGGGTTGGCCCTGCTCGCGACGCTCGGCGGGGCGCTGGCCTCGGCTCTGCGCGACGCGCCGGAACGCGAAGCAGCGGTCGTGACGTTCCTGGTCGCGGCGTCCGGTTGGAGCATGTTCGGTATCGGATCGGCATTCTGGGCGTTGATGGTCGGACTTGCCGTCCGCGTGGGACTATCGTCAGGACGGTGACGAACCGCCAGCCGACGACGCCCGCCGCCGACCCACCCGTTCCCGCCCGGTTTCCGGTCCTGTGGCCGATGCAGACCCGGTGGGCGGACAACGACCACTACGGCCACGTCAACAACGTCACCTATTACTCGTACTTCGACTCGGCCGTCAACGGGTGGCTGATGGCCACGACCGGGGTCGACATCCGGGAGCTGGACGCGATCGGCGTGGTCGCGGAGACGTCGTGCCGGTATCTGGCGGAGCTGTCGTTCCCGGACCGGCTGCGCGTGGGCCTGGCGGTGGAGCGGCTGGGAACCAGCAGCGTGACCTATTCGCTGGCGATCTTCCGGGAGGACGGCGAGGGGGGTCTGCAGGCGGCTGCGACCGGGCGGTTCGTGCACGTGTACGTCGACACCCGCACGCGACGTCCCGTGGCGATCCCCAAGGAGATCAAGAAGGCGGTCGCGCAACTGGTGACGCCCCCGGCGGAGTAGTTCCCACCCACCAAGCATCCGCTTGGCATCATATTCATCTACCGGATTACACTCCGGGGCATCCGCACGTCCCCGACAGAGAGTGATCCGAAGATGCGCGATGCAGTCATCGTCGAAGCCGTCCGCACCCCCATCGGCAAGCGGGGCGGCGGCCTGTCCGGCGTTCACGCCGTCGAGCTGTCCGCCCACGTCCTGCGCACCCTCGCCGAGCGCACCGGCATCGACCCGAGCCTCGTCGACGACGTGCACTGGGGCACCGTGCAGTCCGTGGGCATGCAGTCCGGGAACATCGGCCGCATGGCGGTGCTCGGTGCGGGCTGGCCGGAGTCGGTGCCCGGCTTCACCATCGACCGGCAGTGCGGATCGTCCCAGCAGGCCGTCTCGACGGCGGCCGCCGCGGTGATCTCCGGCCAGGCCGACCTCGTCGTCGCCGGCGGCGTGGAGATCATGTCCGCGATCCCGCTCGGCTCCTCCGCGCCCGAAGGCACCGGGCAGATGGGCGGCCCGGCGCGCGAACGGTACGCCGACGAGCTCACCGCGCCCGGCTTCAACGGCCGCTTCAACCAGGGCGTCGGGGCCGAGATCATCGCCGAGCAGTGGGCCATCTCGCGCACCGAACTCGACGAGTACTCCGTCCGCTCGCACGAGCGTGCCGCCCGGGCCCAGGACGAGGGCCGGTTCGCGGACGAGATCGCGCCCTACACGCTGGCGGACGGCACCGTGATCGACTCCGACGAGGGCATCCGGCGCGGCTCCACCGTCGACAAGCTCGCCGGCCTGAAGGCCCCCTTCCGGGAGAACGGCGTGGTCACCGCCGGCAACGCGTCGCAGATCTCCGACGGCGCCTCCGGGCTGCTGATCACCACGTCGGAGCAGGCGAAGGCACTGGGGCTGACGCCGCTCGCGCGCGTGCACACCGCCGTCGTCACCGGCGACGACCCGGTCAAGATGCTCACCGGTCCGATCCCGGCCACCGCCCTGGCGCTGAAGCGGTCGGGACTCTCGCTCGGCGACATCGACGCGTTCGAGGTCAACGAGGCCTTCGCCTCCGTGCCGCTCGCATGGCAGCGCGAGACCGGCGCACCGAGCGAGAAGCTGAACCCCCTGGGCGGCGCGATCGCCCTCGGCCACCCCCTCGGCGCCTCGGGCGGTCGTCTCGCCGCGACCCTGATCCACCACCTGCGCCACACCGGCGGCCGCTACGGTCTGCAGACCATGTGTGAGGGCGGGGGCACCGCCAACGCCACGATCTACGAAATCCTCTAGCCCGCACGCCGAGGCGCCTTCCGGGTTCGGTCCCGGAAGGCGCCTCAGCGCTGCACGGAAGGCGCCTCAGCGCTGCGCGGAAGGCGCCTCAGCGCTGCGCGAGCCGCTCGAGCAGCGGCGCCGTGCGCGGACCCACCAGTTCGCGCATCACCAGCGCCATGTTGGTGCGCTCGACACCGGGGATCTCGAGGATCTGCCCGGCCAGCCGGTAGAGATCGTCGGCGTCCCGCGCGACCACCTTCACCGACAGGTCCGTCTGCCCCGTCATGCCGTACACCTCGGTGACCTCCGGGATCTGCCCGAGGGCCGCGACGACGGCGTCGAGCCGGTGCTGATCGACCCGGGTCGCGACGAACGCGGCCAGCGGGTAGCCGAGCGCCCGCGGATCCACCCGGCGCTCGAACGAGCCGAGAACCCCCTCCGCATCCCACCGCGCGAGCCGTGCCTGCACCGTGTTCCGGGACAGCCCGAGACGCTGGGACAACTCCACCCCGGTCGCCCGCGGGGTGCGCGCGAGCTCGAGCAGCATCCGGGCGTCGGTGGCATCGAGACTGGTCATGTTTCGCAGTATGACAGCGCCGGACCCCCCGAAACCGTGCTTGCTGCACAATCACGCGACGATCGATTGCGCACCTGCACCCCGCGTGGATCATGTGATGTACAACACAGGTTTGTCCGGGGCGCCTCACGAGGGCGACCGGTCCCGCCATAGCGAGGTGGTGCACGGTGGTCGACAAGATTGCCTACCCGATCCAGCTGATCCAGCCCGACGGTCGACGGGTCCACAATCCCGAGTACTCCGCGCTCGTCGCCGACGTCGGACCCGACGAACTCCGGGCCCTGTACCGCGACATGGTCGTCGTCCGCCGCCTCGACGCCGAGGCCACCGCGCTGCAACGGCAGGGCGAACTCGGACTGTGGGCACCACTGCTCGGCCAGGAGGCCGCTCAGGTCGGCTCCGCGCACGCCCTGCACCGCGACGACTACGTCTTCACCAGCTACCGCGAGCACGGCGTGGCCTGGTGCCGCGGCGTCGACCCCGCCGACATGACCCGGTTGTGGCGGGGCTGCGCCCACTCCGGCTGGGACCCGGCCGCCGTGAACATGACCAACCCCGCGATCGTCGTCGGCTCCCAGGGGCTGCACGCCACCGGCTACGCGATGGGCGCCCACTTCGACGGCGCCGAGATCGCCACCGTCGTCTACTTCGGCGACGGCGCGACGAGTCAGGGCGACATCGCCGAGGCGCTCGGCTTCGCCGTCGCATGGGGGGTGGGCGTGGTCTTCTTCTGCCAGAACAACCACTGGGCGATCAGCAACCCGGTCCACTCGCACAGTCCCGTCCCGATCGCGCAGCGCGCCGCCGGGTACGGAATGCCGGCCGTGCAGGTCGACGGCAACGACGCGCTCGCGGTGCTGGCCGTCACCCGCCAGGCCACCCGGCACGCACGGGAGGGCAGCGGCCCGTCGTTCGTCGAGGCCGTCACCTACCGGATGGGCCCGCACACCACCTCCGACGACCCCACCCGCTACCGCACCCCGGCCGAGGCCGAACTGTGGCGGATGCGGGATCCGATCGACCGGCTCCACCGGCTGCTCGAGCGCGAGGGCCACGCCGATGCCGGGTTCTTCGACGAGGTCGGCGCCACCGCGGACGAGGCCGCGGCCCGGTTGCGCGCCGGCACCCTCGGCGCCCGGGATCCGGAGCCGCTGAGCATGTTCGACCACGTCTACGCCACCGACCACCCGGCGATCGCCGAGGAACGCACCCGCTACCGCGACTACCTCGCCGGTTTCGAGAACGCGACCCACGAGGAGGCGCTGTCATGACCACCACCACCCTGGCCCTCGGCGCCGCCCTCGGCGCCGGACTGCGCCGGGCCCTCGAACACGACCGCAAGGTGGTGATCATGGGAGAGGACGTCGGCCGGCTCGGCGGAGTCTTCCGCGTCACCGACACGTTGCAGAAGGACTTCGGCGACAACCGCGTCATCGACACCCCCCTCGCCGAATCCGGGATCGTGGGAACGGCTTTCGGCATGGCGCTGCGCGGCTACCGACCGGTGTGCGAGATCCAGTTCGACGGCTTCGTCTACCCCGCGTTCGACCAGATCGTCTCGCAGGTCGCCAAGATCCACTACCGCACCGCCGGGCGGGTCACCGCACCGCTGACCATCCGCATCCCCTACGGCGGCGGGATCGGGGCGGTCGAACACCATTCCGAGTCACCCGAGGCGTACTTCGCGCACACCGCCGGACTGCGGGTGGTCAGCCCGAGCAACCCGGCCGACGCCTACGCGATGATCCAGCAGGCCGTCGCCCTCGACGATCCGGTGATCTTCCTCGAGCCCAAGCGCCGGTACTGGGACCGCGCCGAGGTCGATCTCGACGCGGAGCCGGAGCTGCCGCTGGACCGGGCCCGCGTCACCCGCGCGGGCACGGACGTCACCGTCGTGACGTTCGGCTCGATGGTCGCGACCGCCCTGCAGGCCGCGCAGATCGCCGAGACCGAGGGGCATTCCGTGGAGGTGATCGATCTGCGGTCCGTCTCGCCCGTCGACTTCGACACCGTCGAGGCGTCGGTGCGGCGCACCGGACGCCTGGTCGTGGTGCAGGAGGCACCGCTGTTCTGCGGCATCGGCGCCGAGATCGCCGCCCGCCTCTCGGAACGCTGCTTCTACCAGCTCGAGGCGCCGGTGCTGCGGGTCGGCGGATTCGACATCCCCTATCCCCCGGCGAAACTCGAGGCGCACCACCTGCCCGACCCGGACCGCATCCTCGACGCCGTCGACCGCAGCCTCGCGGCGTGAGGACCGGGACATGGAGCAGAGCGTGAGCGAGCGCGGCGACGTGGCGGGCGGGCACAGCGAGGTGTTCCGGCTGCCGGACCTCGGTGAGGGCCTGACCGAGGCGGAACTGGTGTCGTGGACCGTGGCCGTCGGGGACCGGGTCGAGCTCAACCAGGTGATCGCGGAGGTCGAGACCGCCAAGGCGACCGTGGAACTGCCGTCCCCGTACGCCGGGACGGTCGCCGAACTGCTCGCCGAACCCGGCGACAGCGTGCCCGTGGGGAATCCGCTGATCCGGTTCACTCTCCCCGGCGCGGGCGACGGCGGCGGACCCGTGCAGGTGCTCGTCGGCTACGGTCCGGGCGCGGCCCCGGCGAGCAGGCGCGCGGCACGCGCCGCGGCGGCGCCGTCCCCGCAGGCGCCGGCCGGGGCGCGGCACCGGCCGGACGCCAAGCCGTCCGCCCGCCGCGAGGCCCGGGAGCTCGGCGTGGATCTCACCGGGGTGACCGGCACCGGTGCGGGCGGGGTGATCACCGTGCCCGACGTGCGCCGGGCCGCGGAGGCCCGCGACACGCAGCCGCCGGAAGCCGGACCGCCGCGCGAGACCCGCACCCCGATCCACGGGATCCGCAGACGCACCGCCGCCGCAGTGGCGCGCAGTGCCTTCACCGCCCCGCACGTCACCGTGTTCCTCACCTGCGACGTCACGGCGACGGTCGAGCTCGTCTCCCGGCTCCGCGGCGCGGCGGCCTTCGAGGGGCGGCATCCCACGCCGCTCACCGTGGTGGCCAAGGCGCTGCTGCGGGTGCTCGCGCACCAACCGGTCCTCAACGCGGCGTGGGACGAGGAGCACCAGGAGATCGTCACCCGTCACTACGTCAACCTGGGCATCGCGACCGCCACCGACGCGGGACTGATGGTGCCGGTGATCCACGACGCCGACCGCCTGTCGCTGCCGGACCTCGCCGACGCCGTCGCCCGGGCGGCGGAGACGGCCCGCTCGGGCCGGGCCACCCCGGCGGAGCTGACCGGCGGCACGGTGTCGATCACCAACGTGGGCGTGTTCGGGGTCGACACCGGCACCCCCATCCTCAATCCCGGGGAGACCGCCATCCTCGCGCTCGGTGCGATCGGCCCGCGTCCGTGGGTGGTGGACGGCGAGCTCGCCGTCCGGCAGGTCACGACGCTGTCGCTGTCGTTCGACCATCGGCTCGTCGACGGTGAGCAGGCCGCGCGGGCGCTGGCCGAGATCGGCGCGATCCTCACCGACCCGGTGCCGGAACTGCTCGCCGGCATCTGAGGGCCGGTAGCGTCGGGACATGTGAGCGCTCACGATCTTCGCCGTGCCCGCGCGGCCGTGTTCGCGACCTTCGGCGTCAACGGGTTCCTGCTCGCGATGTGGGTGGTGCACATCCCCGCGATCGAGCAGCGCGTCGGCATCGACCACGCCACGCTCGGTTCCCTGCTGCTGGTCCTCGCGGCGGGCGCGATCGCGGGGATGCAGGCCACCGGTCCGCTCGCCGACCGGTTCGGCAGCGACCGCACCACCGTCACCGCGGCAGTGCTGCTGGCGGCGGCGACCGTCGGCCCCGGTCTGGCCGGCGCGGCCTGGCAGCTGGGTGCCGCGCTCGCGGTGTTCGGGTTCGCCAACGGCGCGCTGGACGTGTCGATGAACTCGCAGGCCGTCGCGGTCGAGCAACGCTACCGGCGGCCGATCATGGCCGCGTTCCACGGGCTGTTCTCGGTGGGCGGGGTGGCCGGGTCGCTGGTGGGGGCGGGCACCCTGGCGGCCGGGCTCGCCCCGGCGGTGGCCCTGGGCGGGGCCGGCCTCGTCGGCATGCTCGTCGTCGTGGTCGCGGCGCCGCACCTCGTGCGGGTGCCGCGCGTCGAGCACCGGCACGGGTCCGGCCCGCGCGGCGGATACTCGCGGCGGGTGCTGCTGCTCGGCGGGCTCGCGTTCATGCTGATGCTCAGCGAGGGCGTCGCCAACGACTGGAGTGCCCTGCAGGTCAAGGAACAGCTGGGCAGCCCGGACGCGGTCGCGGCGTTGGCCTTCGGGGCGTTCTCCGCGACGATGACGCTCGGGCGCTTCGTCGCGGACCGGGTCAGCGCCCGCGTCGGTGCCGTCGCCGTCGTCCGGTACGGCACGCTGCTGGCGGGGGCCGGGATGGGCACCGTCATCGCCTCCCCGTGGCTGCCGGTGACGCTCGCCGGGTGGGCGTTGTTCGGGCTGGGCCTGTCCGGGGCCGTCCCGCAGATCTTCAGCGCCGCCGGGAACATCGATGCCCGCGCCCCGGGCCGCAACATGTCCCGCGTCGTCGGCATGGGGTACATCGGGTTCCTGGCGGGCCCCGCCACCATCGGCTGGCTGTCGGAGGCGACCTCGCTCACCGTGGCGATGACGGTGCCGCTGGCGTGCGTGCTCGCCGCCGCCGCCCTCGCCGGCTCCGTCGGTGAGCGGAGCCGGCGCGCGCTCGAGCGGGTGGACGAATCGGTCGGCTAACGCGGCAGCACGGTCAGCACCCGCACGACGTGGTCGCGGAACTCGCGCATGTAGTTGCGGAGGAAGTCCTCGGTGCCGGCGTTGTGCACGCTGCCGTCGTCGCCGAAGACCTCGGGCGTGTAGTGGATGTACGCCTCCGGCGACGTCATCTGCCGGGCGTTGCAGAAGCTCAGCACGGCGCGCAGGCTCTGCTGCCCGACGGCGGTGCCGATCGCGCCGATGGACGCGCCGATCACGGCCGCCGGGATGTGATCGAACGAGTTCTGCCCCCACGGCCGCGACGCCCAGTCGATGGCGTTCTTCAAGGCGCCGGGAATCGACCGGTTGTACTCGGGTGAGACGAACAGCACCGCATCGACGGCGCCGATCGCGTCCTTGAGCGCCGCCCCCTCGGGCGGGTAGTTCGCGTCGTAGTCGGGGCTGTAGAGCGGCAGGTCCCGGATGGGGATCTCGACGAAGTCGAGATCGGACGGCGCGAGCCGGATCAGTGTCTTCGCCAGGATCCGGTTGATCGAGGTGGACGACAGGCTGCCGACGAAATAGCCGACCTTGTAGGTCCTGTCGGTGCCGGTCCGGGGCTGCTCGGTCCCCGAAGGCTCGGTCGCGGGGTGCTCGGTCACGGGACGCGTCCTTTCCGTCGGTGCGACGGGCCGGGCGCGGCCCGCCTGCCGCCTTCGACGGTCGCACACGAACGGGGCGTCCGCACGGTGTTCCGTGCGGACGCCCCGGGCGCGCCGAACTGCTTACAGCGCCTTGAGTTCCTCGGTGACCTCGGAGACCATCTTCTTCGCGTCGCCGAACAGCATGGAGGTCTGGTCGGCGGTGAACAGCGGGTTGTCGATGCCGGCGTAGCCGGAGGACATCGAGCGCTTGAGCACGATGACCGACTTGGACTGGTCGACGTTGAGGATGGGCATGCCGTAGATCGGGCTGGACGAATCCTGCCGGGCGGCGGGGTTGGTGACGTCGTTGGCACCGATGACGATGGTGACGTCGGTGCGGGAGAACTCGCCGTTGATGTCGTCCATCTCCTTGAGCGCCTCGTAGGGCACCTCGGCCTCGGCGAGCAGGACGTTCATGTGCCCGGGCATCCGGCCGGCGACCGGGTGGATGGCGTACTTGACCTCCACCCCCTTGTCCTCGAGCATTGCCGCCATCTCCTTGACCGCGTGCTGCGCCTGCGCCACGGCCAGGCCGTAGCCGGGCACCACGATGACCTGGTTGGCGTAGGCCATCTGGATCGCCGCGTCCGAGGCGGAGGTGGCCTTGACGGTGCCGCCCGCCCCGGCCGGGCCGGCGCCGGCGCCGCCGTCGCCGCCGAAGGAGCCGAACACGATCGCCGGGATCGACCGGTTCATCGCCTTGGCCATCAGGTTGGTCAGGATCGAACCCGACGCGCCGACGATCATGCCGGCGACGATCATCGCCTGGTTGTTCAGCGCCAGACCCGCGGCCGCCGCGGACAGACCGGTCAGGGCGTTGAGCAGCGAGATCACCACCGGCATGTCGGCGCCGCCGATCGGCAGCACCACGAACAGGCCCATCAGCCCGGCCACGACCAGCAGCGCCACGATCCACAGCGCCGAGGTGGGATCGTTGGCCGGATCGGCCGCGAGACCGATGTACACGGCGATCGCGATCGAGGCCAGCGCGAGCACGATGTTGGCCAGCTGGAAGGCCTTGGCCGCGCCGACGAGGCGGCGTTCGAGGTTCTTGTTCAGCAGCTCCTGCAGCTTGGCGAACGCCACCAGCGAACCCCAGAACGAGACCGAGCCGACGATCGCGGCGAACAGCGAGCCGACCACCACGTGCACCGTGGGCTCCTCGGCGAGGGTGGTGAACCCGTCCGAGTCGAGGAACTCCGCCCACGCGATCAGCGCGACGGTGCCGCCACCGACACCGTTGAACAGCGCCACCAGCTGCGGCATCGCGGTCATCTTGGTGCGCAGCGCCGGCGGCACACCCAGGACCACACCCACGGCCAGGCCGGCGACGATCCACAGCCAGTTGTCGGTCTCGCGGATGTCGATCAGCACGGCGACGACCGCGACGAACATGCCGGCCGCGGCGATGTAGTTGCCGCGCACCGCGGTCTTCGGGCCGGTCAGGCCCATCAGACCGTAGATGAACATCGCGAACGCGACGATGTACAGGACGGAGACGAGGTAGCTCATTTCGCGTCGGCTCCCTTCTCCGCCACCGCAGGCGCGGTCTGCGGTGTCACTGGCTTCTTGGGTTTGAACATGCCCAGCATGCGGTCGGTGACGACGAAGCCGCCGACGACGTTGAGCGTGCCGAACACCAGCGCCACGAACAGGATGACCTTGATGCTCCACGGCGCGCCGGCGGGCAGGTGGCCGAAGACCACCAGCGCACCGAGCACCACGATGCCGTGGATGGCGTTGGTGCCCGACATCAGCGGGGTGTGCAGCGTGTTGGGCACCTTCGAAATCACGGCGAAGCCCACGAACCCGGCCAGCACCAGGATCGCGATGTTCGCCAACAGTTCCGTATACATCTAGACGTTCTCCTTCGAGCGGGTCACGCACGCGCCGGCGAGGATCTCGTCGGAGAAGTCCGGGGCGAGCCTGCCGTTCTCGTCGAGCATCAGCTCGAGCAGGGCCACGACGTTCTTCGAATACAGCTGCGAGGCGTGCTCGGGCATGGTCGCGGGCAGGTTCAGCGGCGAGCAGATCGTCACCGCGTGCTTGACCACGGTCTGCCCCGGTTCGGTCAGCTCGCAGTTGCCGCCGGTCTCCCCGGCCAGATCCACCACCACCGAACCGGGCTTCATGCCCTCCACGGCGGCGGCGGTCACCAGCCGCGGTGCGGGCCGGCCCGGCACCAGCGCGGTGGTGATCACCACGTCGAAGCCCTTGATGGCCTCCTCGAGCGCCGCCTGCTGCTGCGCGCGTTCGTCCTCGGTGAGCTCGCGGGCGTACCCGCCCTCCCCGGCCGCGTCGATCCCGAGATCGAGCCACTGCGCCCCGACCGAGCGGACCTGGTCGGCCACCTCCGGACGCACGTCGTACCCGGTGGTGCGCCCACCGAGGCGCTTGGCCGTGGCCAGCGCCTGCAGCCCGGCCACCCCGACACCGAGCACCAGCACCGTCGCCGGCTTGACCGTGCCCGCCGCGGTGGTGAGCATCGGGAAGAACCGGGTGGACTCCGACGCGGCGACCAGCACCGCCTTGTACCCGGCGACGTTCGCCTGCGACGACAGCGCATCCATCACCTGCGCGCGGGAGATCCGCGGGATCGACTCGACGGCGAACGCCTGCACCCCGGCCGCGGTGAGCGCCCCGATCTGGTTCTCGGCGTTACGGGGGGCGAGGAACCCGATCAGGGTCTGCCCCGACCGCATCCGCGCGACCTCCGCGTCCGACGGCGGCGCCACCTTGAGCACCACGTCCGCCGACCAGGCATCCCCGATCCGCGCCCCGGCCTCGGCGTAGGCCTCGTCCGGGATCAGCGCACCGAGCCCGGCCCCGGACTCGACGACCACGTCGAGCCCTTTCTTGATCAACGACGGCACGATCATCGGCACCAGCGCGACCCGCCGCTCGCCGTCGTTGGTTTCCCGAACGACGCCGACGGTGGGTCGCGCTGTCACCGCACGTCCCGTACCCATATCCTCGGTTTCCAAAGTTTTCGACTCCTGCGTTGAATCGGCACCTCACCGCGATGAGCGGCGGGTCATGTGCGACGAGCGGCCGACTCGGGCCGTGCACTATGGGCGATGAGCCCAGTCAGACGTACCGCGCCCAGGTCGGGGGCGCAACCGTTCGGTTTCGTCTGAATCGAGTCCGAACAGTGAGTCGGTGCCAGAATGTGAGGTAGTTCACTTCACAATTCTGCCGTATCGGCCGTGAGGGAGGAGGCACGAGTCCATGGCACGTCGCAGTGTCGTCGTCGAGCGCGTCTACGACCATCCGGGCGACGAGGAGGCGTTCCGGGTGTTCGTCGACCGGCTGTGGCCGCGCGGCCTGCGCAAGGACGCGTTCCACCACGACGACTGGGCCAAGGACCTGGCGCCGTCGACCGGACTGCGCAAGTGGTACTCGCACGACGCGTCGCAGTTCGCCGAGTTCCGCGACCGGTACCTGACCGAATTGGACGGCCCGGACGCGCGGGCCGCGCTGGCGCGCGTCGACGCCCTGGCCGACGGCCGGTCGATCGTCCTGCTCACCGCGACCCGGGACGTCGAGCACAGCGGCGCCGCCGTCCTCGCGGAACGGATGCGGGGTGCGCGATGAACGATGTGCCGGACGCCGGCGGCGACCCCGTCTGCTGGATGCATCGCGTCTGTCCCGACTGCGGTTTCTTCCTCGAGGAACCGGAGGCCCCGTGCCCGCGCTGCGGCGCCGTCCTCCTCCACGACGAGAAGGGGACCGACGAGTCCGGTCCCGGCCCCCTACCCTGAACCGATGACCATTCCCCCTCCGCGGATCCTCCGTCTGGCCCGGCGTGCACGACGGATCGCCGTGCTCACGGGCGCCGGGATGTCCGCCGAGAGCGGCGTGCCCACGTTCCGCGACGCACAGACCGGTCTGTGGGAACGCTTCGACCCGGCCGACCTGGCGACCCCGGAGGCATGGGAGCGCGACCGCGCGTCCGTGTGGGCCTGGTACCAGTGGCGCGTGGCCCTGGTCCGGCGAGTGCAGCCGAACGACGGCCATCGGGCGCTGGCCGACTGGGGACAGGCCGTGGAACTGTCGATCGTCACCCAGAACGTCGACGACCTGCACGAGCGCGCCGGCAGTCCCGTGCTCTCGCACCTGCACGGCAGCCTGTTCTCGCCGCGGTGTGCCGACTGCGGCACGCCCGCCGATCCCCCGGAGGCCCCCACGGAGACGGTCGCCCGCCTCGACCCACCGGACTGCGGCGCGTGCGGCGGCGACGTGCGGCCCGGCGTCGTGTGGTTCGGCGAGCCGCTGCCGACCGGCCCCTGGGAGGCCGCCACCGCGTCCGTCCTCGCCGCCGACCTGGTGTTCGTGGTGGGCACGTCGGGGATCGTGTACCCCGCGGCCGGCCTGCCCTCGCTGGCTCGCCGGCACGGCGTCCCCGTCGTGGAGGTCAACCCCGAGGAGACCGGCCTGTCCGATCAGATGGACGAGGTCTGGCGCACCACCGCGGCAGTGGGCCTGCCGCAACTCGTCGCCGCAGTCGCCGCCGATCGGACGCCCCGCCTACAGTGAGCGGGTGAACTCCTGCGTGTTCTGCGCCATAGTCCGCGGCGACGGCCCGGCAGTGCGCGTGTACGAGGACGACGACGTGCTGGCCTTCCTCGACATCCGGCCCATCGCCCGGGGCCACACCCTGGTGGTGCCGCGGGTTCACGCACCCCGGCTCGACGATCTCGATCCCGGGCACGGCGCCGCATTGTTCCGCGCCGGGCAGCGCATCGCCCGCGGCATGCAACGCTCGGACCTCGCCGCGGACGGTGCCAACCTGGTGTTCAACGACGGTCGGTCCGCCTTCCAGACCGTCTTCCACGCGCATCTGCACGTGCTGCCGCGACGGCGCGGCGACAAGCTGCGCCTTGCGGCAGGACTGCTGCGGCGCCGACCCCACGACCCGGAGGCCACCGGCGCGGCGATCCGCGCCGGTCTGGCCCGTCTCGAAGCGGAGGACGCACTGTGACACACGGAAACACCCCGGCTCCCGGAAGCACTGCGCCGGATACGAAGGAGACGCCGGAGTTCCCGGTCGAACCGATCCGCACGCTGCTCCTCGAGCAGTTCGACGCCATCGACGGGCTGCTCGCCGACGTCCATGGGGACACCTGGTACACGCCCACCTCCCTGCCCGGCTGGACCGTCAAGGACATCACGGCGCACCTGATCGGAACCGAGTCGATGCTCGCCGGCGTCGAGACGCCGCACGTCGCGATCGACGTGCACGCCCTCGGCCACGTCCGCAACGAGATCGGCGCCTTCAACGAACGCTGGATCGAGTCCCTGCGCGGCACGCCGGGCGACGAGGTCCTGGCCCGCTACCGGGAGATCGTCGCCCGTCGCCGGGAGCAGCTCGCGGCCATGACCCAGGCGGACTTCGAGGCACCGGCGACGACCCCGGTCGGCCAGGCGACCTACGGCCGGTTCATGCGGATCCGCATCTTCGACTGCTGGATGCACGAACTCGACCTCCGAGACGCGCTCGGCGTCCCCGGCGACGAGGGCGGCGCGCGCGCCGAACTCGCGTCCGCGGAGATCTTCGGGGCCCTCGCATTCGCTGTCGGCAAGCTCGGCAAGGCTCCCGCCGGGTCACGGATCACGTTCGAGCTGAGCGGCCCGCTCGCCCGCACCGTTCACGTCGAGGTGGACGGCCGGGCCGCGGTCGTGCCGGCCCTGTCCGGTCCGGCGACGAGCACCGTCGCGATGGATTCGCGCCTGTTCGTGCGGCTCGCCGGCGGCCGTGTGCACGCGTTCGAACACCTCGACGAGATCGCCCTCGGCGGCGACACGACGGTCGGCCGGCGGATCGTGGACAACCTCGCCTTCGTGATCTGAGCGGCAGCTCCGTGCGGCTGTTCCTGTCGTCCTACCGGTTCGGCGCGGACCCCGGGTTGCTGCTCGGGGTCACCCGAGGCCCATGCCCGATCGCGGTGATCGCCAACGCGGCCGACGCGTGGCCTCCCCGGGCCCGCGACTCGGCGGTGGCGAGCGAGCTGGCGCCGTTGCGCGCACTGGGATACGAACCCGCCGAGGTGGACCTGCGGGACCACGTCGGCTCGCCCGAGTCGCTGCGAGCCGCGCTGTCGCGGTTCGGGGCGCTGTGGGTGCGCGGCGGCAACACGTTCGTGCTGCGCACGCGGCTCGCCCTGTGCGGCGGGGACGAGATCCTCACGGACCTGGTCCGTTCCGGCCGGACGGCCTACGCGGGGTACAGCGCGGGGGCCTGCCTGGTGACGCCGTCCCTGCGCGGTCTCGAATTCTCCGACGACCCCGGCGAGGCGGACGTCGTCTGCGGGGTTCCGGCCCGCTGGGACGGTCTGGGGTGGGTGGACTACGCGATCGTCCCGCACGCCGGGGACTCGGCCCTGGCCGACGCGGGCGTCGCACGGACGCTGGAATATCTCGCGCAGCAGCGGCTGCCGTTCCGGGCACTCGACGACGACGAGGTGATCGTCGTGGACGAGGCGTGAGTGGGCGTACCGGCGCGGTCGCTCACGGGCCGCTGCTCGCGTGGACGAACGGCGCGAACCGGTCGAGGGAGACCCAGGCCGTGCGGCACCGGCGGGCGGTGACCTCGTCGGCGCGGGCGAGCAGGATGTCGAGCAGTTCCCGGGGATTGTCCCGCCAGCGCAGCACGAGTTGCCGTTCCTCCTCGTCCGACAGCGCCGCGACCCGGCTCGCCGCCGCGGCCCAGTCCGCCACGTTCCCGTGGTGAAGGCTCTCCAGAGCCTGGTAATCGACCCGCCGCGAGAGGAATTCGTCGGACAGGGCGCGGACGAGTCGTGCGTCCGACAGCACGGATGCGGTCATACGGCACCTCCTTCGAACGACCGTTGACGTTAGTGACCTGCCACAACCACCCGATCGCACCGGCGGCACGATTCGGTAACAGAGTGACTGGTGCGACTGATGTGACTTCCGCTGTTAGCATTCCTACGGTGGAGACACTGACCGACCTGCTCACGAGCGGTGCGGCGCCCTGGTGGGCCGTACCGGTGGGACTCGCGGCCGGCGTCCTGCTCGGCGTCTTCGCCACCCGGATCGGCGCGCGACCGTCGCGGCCGGCCGCCACCGTCGCCGCGCCCCTGCGGGCGGCCGATCGCGCCTTGCAGGTCCGCTTCCTGCACGCCGCCGACAGTGTCTACAACCATCTGTTCGAGGCGGATCACTCGGCCCTCGCCGAGGCCGACCTCGCCGAAGCCCTGCAGTCCGACGACCTGCACCTGCGTTCCGTCGCCCGCGGCATCGTCGACCTCGACGCGATCGTCAACGAGATGCGGCTGTCCGCCCCCGAGCCGGTGCTCACCGCCGCGGTCGCCCTCTTCGGCTACCTCACCGCCGTCTCGAGCGACGGGACCGACGATCTCGACGAGTTCCGCGACCGCTACCTGGCGCGCAAGTCCGCGTTCGTCGACGCCGTCCGCGCGGCCCACCCCCCCGCCGGCCAGGTCCCCGCCTGACCCCGTCGCCGCCGTCGCCTGCATCGCGTCACCACCACGTCACCACTCGTACCGGCCCGCCCGCGACACAGGTCCACAACCAGAACATCGCATCCCACCCCGGGCCCATTACCGGCTCGGGCAGATCCCACTGCCCGCGTGCAGGCCGGTAGGGTCGATGGTGTGACCAACGACGAGCACCGCATCGAACATCACCCCGGCCAGTCCAGGTTCGCGTTGTACACCGGGGACACCCTCGCCGCGTTCGCCGACTACACCGACTCGGACGGGGTGCGCGACTTCGACCACACCGTCACCCAGCCCCAGTTCCGCGGCCACGGACTCGCCGCCGAGGTGGTCCGCCACGCTCTCGACACGACCCGCTCGGAGGGTCTGAAGATCGCGGCCTCGTGCTGGTACGTCGCGAAGTTCCTCGACGCGAACCCCGAATACCGCAACTGACCCGCAGCGGATCCCGGGACGCGGGTTCCCGGCGGCGTCGGGCTCGGGCTCGGGCACGGGCACGGTCGGCGACGAACGGACGTCCTCGTCGGTGACACGCCATATCCGCCCCCGCGGAGCCGGTGCTGCGTAACATCGAGACGGTCTCGGTTCGAACCCTTCGGAGGCCGACATGGGTGGACTCGGAATCGATCTCGGCACTGCCAACACAGTCGTCGCCACCCCCGAAGACGGCGTCGTCTTCAACGAGCCGTCGTTCCTGCTGGTTCGCACGAAGGACCCGCATCGCGCACTCGCGATCGGTCAGGATGCGCGTGATCTGGTCGGTCGCACCCCCGTCGGCATCACCCCGGTTCGCCCGATGCGCGACGGCGTGATCGTGGATCTGGAGTCGGCCCGCACCTTCGTCACGGCCGTCGTCAAACGGGTTGCCCCGCACCGGTCCTACGGTCTGCGACCGAAGGGTGTGATCTCGGTTCCCGCAGGGGCCACGCCCCTCGAGCGTCGCGCGGTGCTCGAGGTCGGACACGAGGCCGGCCTTCGGAAGGTCGGTCTGGTGCCGGAGCCGGTCGCCGGCGCCCTCGGCTGCGGCATCAACCCGCTCGAGGCACGTGCCCACCTCGTCGTGGACATCGGCGGCGGCACTTCGGAAGTCACCGCGATCTGTTTCGGCGGCATCCTCTCCCATCGCAGTTGCCGACTCGCCGGAGACGAACTGACCAACGCGCTGTACCAGTACCTGCGCGCGGAGCACAAGATCGTCGTCGGCGAGCTCACCGCCGAGCGGGCGAAGGTGGCCACCCCCGGAACGCCCGACGGGCAGGCCCTCGTCGTGGAGGGACGCGATGCCGTCACCGGCCGCGCCCGGCTGGTCACGCTCGAGACCGAGGAGATCGTGGATGCGTTGCGACCCACGACGGCGGGAATCGTGCAGACCTTGACCGACTGCCTCGAGGACCTGCCCGCCCAGGCGATCGGCGACGTGATGTCGGAGGGGCTGCTCACCATCGGTGGCGGGGCGATGCTGCGCGGTCTGTCGCAGCTGCTCGAGGAGGCCTTCGGGTTCCCGGTGAAGACCGCGGAGCGTCCCCTCACCTGCGTCGCGGAAGGCGCCAAGGCCTGCTTGGAGCACCCCGAGGTGGTGGCGGCGTACAGCAGCTGATCACCGATTCGACTCCACGACCGGCGGTGACGGGAAGTACCACCGCAGGAGTCTCTCGACCACCGGCCCGGCGGTCGCCGACCCGAACCCGCCGCCGCGCACCAGCACCGACACCACGATCTCGGGCGCGTCCAGGGGCGCGACCGCGGAGAACCAGGCGTTCAGACCCTCCCCGGGTGCCGACGGATCCTCCGCCGTGCCGGTCTTGGCGCCCGCCTGCACCGGCAGATCGGCCAGCTGCCCGGCCGTACCGGCCGACGCCGACGCCCGCATCCCCGCCCGAACGGGGTCGAGCCGGTCGGCGAAGGGCAGCCGGCGCGGCTGCGCCGTGGGAATCGGGATGTTGTCCTCGGACCCGTACGCCGCCGCGAGCCGAGGGGTGACCATCGCACCGGTGGCGATGCCCGACGTCCACCGCGCCACCTGCAGCGGGGTCGCGCTGACGGTGCCCTGGCCGATGCCCATCAGCAGGGTGGAGCCCGGATACCAGGTGGCCCCGATCCGTGCCACCGACTCCGGCGTGCCGAGGAAACCTTCGGCCTCGCCCGGCAGGTCGATTCCCGATCGCTGCCCCACGCCGAGTTGCCCGGCGACCGCGGCGATCCGCTCGGGACCGAGGAGCTCGGCCAGGCGGTAGAAGTAGACGTTGTCGGACCACTGGATCGCCTGCAGCAGGTCGTGCGGACCCATCGGCTGCCAGTTCCGGAAGGTGTGCCCGCCGTAGGTGTAGGCCGCGCCCGTGGCGATCACGGTCTCCGGTGCCAGAACCGGGTTCTCGGCGTTCGCGGCGGCGGTGACGATCTTGAACGTCGACCCGGGCGGTGCGGCGGTCTGGGCGACGTGGTTGACCATCGCCCCCGGTCCGGACGACTGAGCCTGCGCCGCGAGGGCGACGAGGTCGGCCGGCGGGCCGTAGGCGTTGTTGTCGAATCCGGGCACGCTGGCCATCGCCCGTACCGCTCCGGTGCGGGCGTCCATCACGATCGCGGCGCCCAGGTCGCCTCCGCTGGTGCGGACGGCCTCGGTCAACGCAGTGGTCGCCAGGTCCTGCAGACCGATGTCGAGGTGCAACCGCAGGTCGTGTCCCCGTATCGGGTCCACCCGCGTGCCGGGGGCGACCGGACGTCCCGTCGGATCGACGTACATGCACTGCTTGCCGTCGCTGCCGCGCAGCAACGCGTCGTACTGCTTCTCGAGTCCGGCCTTGCCGACCCGCGATCCGAGCGCGAGATGCGGCCAGCGTTGCATGTCCTGCTGGTCGGCGACCCCGACATGGCCGAGTACCGACGCGAGCGTCGCGCCGTGCGGGTACGTCCTGCGGCCGGACGGGGCGACGAGGATCCCGGGAAGTCGCGCATTCACGACCTGCCGAGCCTGTTCGGGCGCGACCCTGCCGACGAGGACCTGCGGTTCCCCTTCGGCACGTCCACCCATCACCTCGGCCAGTTCGTCCGGGGAGAGGCCGATCAGCGCAGCGAGTCGCGGGCGCGAGTCCGCATCGTGCTCGTCGAACACCTCGGGCAGGACGGCGACGGCGTACTCCGCGGCGTTCAGCGCGAGCGGCACACCGTTGCGGTCGACGATGAGACCGCGCTCGGCGGGCAGCCGGATACAGCGCATCATCTGCGCCTCGCCCGCGGTGCGCAGCTCCGCACCGCGGACGTGTTGCAGCTGCCAGGTGACCATCGACATCGCGACGAGCGACGCTGTCAGGCCGACGGCCCCTGCCGAGACCCCTCGCAGTCGACGGTGCCGTCGCGGGTCCGGACGCCACAGCGGCCGCGCGACGCCGTCCCTGCGCACCGCGAGTACCAGTCCGACTGCCACGAATGCGACGACCGCGGCAGTCCCCCCGTAGCTGAACAGGGGGATCGGCATGCCGGTGTGCGGGATCAGCGACAGACTCGCACCGATCGATACCAGGGCGTGGATCCCGAACGACGCGCCGATCCCCGCCGCGACCAGCGCCGCCTCACGGGTCCGGGCGGTGCGGGCGGCGAGGACGGCCCGCCATACGATCACCGTGGTGGCCACCACGACTGCCAGGCCGGCGAACAGTCCCCATCCGTACACGACGCTCGCGAAGGCGAGATCGTGTTCCGATTCCGGGAGATAGTCGGCTCTCACCTCGTACAGGGGGTCTCGCGCCAGACCCCACCAGCCGCCGCTGCCGATGGCGATGTCCGCCTGCAGTGCGGCCCACCCCGCCCCGCTCGGGTCGACGTTGCTCGACAGGAACACGTGCACGCGTTCGAGTTGGTAGGGGCGGAGGACGAGAACGGCGAGCGGCAGCGACGCGACTCCCACCGCGAACAACGGCAGCAGGGGCAGCAGCGGCACCCTGGCCAGGATGAGCATGACCATGACCGTCGCGACGAGCACCAGGGCAGTCGACAGGTCCGGTTGCAGCGCGACGAGCGCGATCGGTACCCCGGTGGCCGTCAGGGCCGCCACGAACCGGCCGAGGGTGAAGCCACCGGCCAGGATGCCGGCCGGGACCAGCACGACAGCGAGTTTGGCGAGTTCGGACGGCTGGACGGTGAACACGCCGAAATCCAGCCAGCGCTGGGCGCCTTTCGTCGCGACCCCGGCGAGCGGTACCGCGGCCAACAGCACGGTCGCCACGGCGAGCACCGTCCACCCGAATGCTCGCAGGTCACTCGTCCGCAGGCGAGAGACGACGCGCATCAGGACGAGACCGGCCGCGGCGAACAGTGCGTGCCGAACGGCGTGCGACGTCATCCCGATCGCGGTCAGATTCAACAGGCCGAGCACGACCAGGACCACGGCCGCGGTTACGAGCCACGGATCGGATTCCCGCCGGCGTTCGGCCATGTCCCCTCCTCCGCCGCCTCAGCAGGTCGCGTTCTCGGCGGGCACCGACAGCGGCTCCGAGGCGGCTGTTGCCGGGGCGCTGGTCACCGCGGCGACAGCCAGCGCCCCACCGGGTGGCAGATCCGCCCAGCTGATTCCGTACACCTCCTCATCGCCCGGCTGGGCGGCCAGCGAGACCTCGGCGCTCGCGCCGACCGCGCCGGAACATCTGTCGTAGACGTTCAGCGCCCAGGTCACGGTGCCGACACGTGCCGCGGAGTCGAGGTGTACGTCGACGCGGACGGCGCACATGCGTCCGGGCGCGCACTCGCCGTTGGCGAAGGTGGCGGTGACCAGCCTGATCGGTCCCGCGCTTGCCGGCGCACCGACCTGGACCGGTCCGGGGGCCGTCGTGCCTGCGCTTGCTGCCGGCTCGTCTCGACCGCCCACGGGTTCGGGCGGCGGAGGCGAGACCGGCTCGATCCGGTTCGGCTCCGCCGTATCCACCGGGTTGAGGACGGCATCCCAGCCGCGGCGCAGCTCCGCCCACACCCGCGGTGCCGCCCACAGCGTCCCGACGAGAATCAGGAGTGCGACGAGACCGAGAACCCCCTGCCGTCGCGACGGCCGTCTCCGCCGGCGATGCCACCCACTGCCGGCCGGTGGATACCAGCCGGCCGGTGCGAGGGACGTTCCGGCCCCGCTGCCCGGGCCCCGCGGTGCAGCCGCCCGCGCCACCACCGGATCGTCCGGAACGCGGCGCCCCGCCACCACCGCGACGAGCGCGGCGAGCTGGCTCCGCACCCGGGACTCCTCGGCCGGGTCGCGGTCGGCTGCGACCACGCGACGAACCCGGTGCATCAGGTCCTCGAGATCTGTTGCTTCGCCGATCGATTCGCTCACCCGGTCGGCCCATTCCGGACAGCGGCAGCTCGTCACGATGCTGCCGAGCAGCCTCGCCACCGACTCGTCGGCTGCGTGCCCGTCCGTCGCGCTCCCGTTCCATGCGATCGTGAGCCGTCCGGTCTCGGACACCGTCACGGCGTCGTCCCGCAGCCGGCTCGGACCGCCGCGCTGACGGCGTTCGACCCGGCAGATCAGATCGTCGACGAGCAGTGCGGTCTGCGCTCGGGTCAGCGCGGCCACCGCGAGAAGACGCCGGAGCGTCACACCGTCGCCACGAGTCTCGTCGCCGAGGACGGACGGGTCCCATCGGGGTTCGACAGGCTCACGCCTTCTCCCCGGGAGCTCTGTCACCGCTTCGCTCATCGTGCACCCCGAACCGCTGCGCCGCCCGTACAGGTCGCAACCGGGACGGGCGACGGTGAACCATGACTTGGGATTGGTCGTTGTCGAGTTCCACTACCCCTGGGGTCTCCATTCAACTCCGACTCGCGCTGGCGGACATGCTGTTTACTCATCCGAGACCCGGTCGGTCCCGTCCACCGACTGCATGCGGGCTGTATGTCCGACCGGCCGTCCGCCGGGCGGGCACACGCGTTCGCTCCCGATCCGCGCAGCCCGCCCGAAACGGGCACCGCGTCGCGTCCCGGACCGGTGGCGGCATCCCATTCCCCGTTCCATTGCGCACGTCTGCGACCGGCCCGCGGCGGCTAGCCTCGAACCATGATGCTGGCGAACGCCTGCGAGCTGTATCGGGGCACAGGTCTCGTCGGCCAGCCCGCGGCCACCGTCAGCAGCCTGGCCTTCGTGGTCGCCGGCCTCGCGGTCCTCGCACGCCGGGGCACGGCGAGCGTCACCTACGGCCTGCTCGTCGTCGCGGTCGGCGCCGGATCCCTCGTCGCGCACGGACCGAACCCACCGTGGCAGGCGTACGCACACGACCTCCCGCTTGCGACACTGCTCGCCTACGTCGCCGTCGACGCCGCCTCCGACCGGTTCGGCTCCCGGCTGTCGCCGTGGTGGTGGCGCGTCGTTCCGCTGCTGATGGTTCCCGTCGTGGCCGCCGGGCCGTCGGTCTCCACCGGCGTGCAGGCGCTGCTGGCCGTCGTCGCAGTCGGACTCGCGCTCGACCGCGCCCGCATCCGTCCGGACCTGCGGCGGTCGACGATCGTCGCGGCACTGCTCCTCGCGTCCGGTGCCGTGCTGGGCACCCTCGGCGACCGGACGTCGCTCTGCCGGCCGAGCAGTATCCTTCAGGGCCACGCGCTGTGGCATCTTCTCGCCGCGGCCGGACTGTTTCGGCTCGCCCCCGCCATCGGCTCCACCGGGACCGTCACGGCACAGCGCATGCCCTCGCGGCCGGAAAGCGGCTGAGGGTGCGGCCACTGCCGGGACGAACCGAAGCCGGGTCGACCGACCCAGGAAGGGGTGGCCTGCCCGGACTGTCGGCGCCTGCACGACATGGAGCGTCGCGTCGTTCCCGAGCCGAGTCACCGGCACACGGCCTCGACAGGCACCCGACGCGAGACCGCCGAGCAGCAGTGACCCCGGCTCGCTGCAGCCGCGAGGCGGGGCCGGAATCGGACATCCGACCGGCAGCGTCGGGGCGATCGTCAGGCCGTCCCTCGCTGCCGAGCACGTTGCATGTCTACCCGCTTCCCCGAGACGGGGGTGCCCTCCTCGAGGAGCAGTGCCCACGCACGACCGCCGTGACACGAGGCCGTTGTTCCGTCGGCGTAGACGACTCGCCACCAGGGAATGTTGTCGTCGAGCATGCCCATCGCTCGGCCCACTTGTCGTGGACCTGCCCCGATTCTCCTGCCGATGTCTCCGTAGGAGGCCACCGAGCCCGGAGGGATGGCGAGGACTGCCTCACGGACAGCGTCGATCATGCTCATCGATATTCGGGTGCGCTACAGCTTGGTGAGTGCATCGCCCTTGTGCATCGCGATGTGATCGGTCTTGTCGCTCTTGATCTCGTACTGAGGGTGACTTTCACTGCACCGCCGAGTACGTCCCTTGAACTCCACGTCCTCGGTGTGCTTTGCGATGATGACGCCCTCGACGTATCCGGCTTCGGAGTTCCACCGGACATGGTCACCGACGGAGAAATCGCTCGCCACAGCCCCTCCCTGGTCTGGATGCTGGTTCTGGGGATGCTACCCGGTGCACGGTTTCGGCGACGGCATCACAAGGTCACCGCCTCTCGCCGGCAACCTCCCCGCGAGCGCGGTTCGCGCACCGGATCACCGGGTCGCGTGCAGGTTCCGGGCGGTCGGCGAGGTCTCGACCGTGGCCGGGTCCGGCTCGGTGCCGAGAATCCGGTCGGCGGTGCCGGCGGTGGTGACGGTGAACCAGTAGTGCTCGTTCTTGAAATGGTGGTGCCGGTGATGGCGCCACACCGCGCGGTAGGGCCGCGAGCCGGGGCGGTAGTCCGTGTGGATGAGGTAGTGCATCCACTCGTAGGTCAGGCCCAGGACACCGAGCGTCACCAGGAATGTCAGTCCCAGTCCGGGCCGGGGGAAGACCAGCCACGCGACGAGGACGAGCACCGGCAGCAGCCACGCCAGGGTCTGCCAGGGGATGAAGACCAGCGGCACGTCGCGCGGATCGCTGTGGTGTTCGCGATGCTTGCGCGCCAGCAGCGAGTCGAGCGTCAGCCCACCGATCCGGCGCGGCCGCCAGTGCAAGATGCCGACGTGGATGACCCACTCCACCAGCGGGAACACCAGCAGGGCGACCAGCGGGACCAGCGCGTCGGTGACCTGCCAGTCGCCGACGAGTATCCGTGCGACGACCGCAGCAGCGAGCAACCCGCCGATCATCCACGGCGACGGGTGCCGCACGAACTCGACGGCGGCGTCCCGCAGGCCGATCGAGGCGCGACGGCCCCGTCCCTCGGTCCGATTCGTGCTCATGTCCGGTTCCTCGCCTCTCCGTGTTCGGCCTGGTCGATGGCGGTGGTCAGGGCCGACGTGCCCAGGTCGAGCAGTTCGCCGGCGGCGTGCTCGGCGCCGTCCTCGTCGCACGCGACGATCGCGTCGGCGAGCCGTTCGTAGAGGTCGGCGCGCCCGACCTCGACGATCAGCACCCCGGCCATCGCGGTCATGGCCGGCTCGTACGCGTTGCGCAGGCTGTTGAAGATCAGCCGGAACGCGAGGGAGTCGGCGGCGTCGACGACGTGTTCCCAGAATTCGAGGGCGGCGACCTGCAGCGTGACGGGGTCGTCCCCCGCGGCGAGGCGTGCCACGGACTCGCGCAATCGGGGTTGCGTCTCGTCCGTCGCGCGGGTGGCCGCGAGGCGGGCGACCTGACGGCCGATGAGTTGCCTGGCTTCGAGGACGCTGCGGACGACACCCCAGTCGGGCCGACCGTCGCGCACGAGCAGCCGCGGCAGCAGTTCCGGCCCGGCCTGGGTGCGGAAATCGCGCACCGAGGTCGCCTCCCCCTGGCGCACCTCCACCAGCCCGGCGTGCGCGAGCCGAGAGAGGGCTTCTCGCACAGCGGGTCTCGACACTCCGAACGCCTCGGCGAGGTGGCGTTCGCTCGGCAGCGACACCCCGGCGGCGAGGTCGCCGCCGAGCACCCGGGCGGCGATCTGGTCGTACACCTCGCCGGAGGCGGACTTGCGGGCGATCGGCTCGAACATCACGACCCGACCGTAAGCCCCCATCCGGACAGAGGTCAAGTGGTAAGACCAGTTCCCACCACCGTCGGGAGTGGCCGAATGTCACATCGCGTCGGTCAGCGGGCTGTTGCGAAATCGCCGAGGGTCCGCGACCGCGAACCAAAGCGCCGGTCCCGGGGCGGGGTCTCCCGCCCCGGGACCACCGCCTCACACAGCGGCCGGCAACCCGCCCCCACCCACCGCAGCGAGGATCTTGCCGATGTTGTGCACCGCGGCATGAAAACTCCACTCACCACGGGCACGGACCAGTCCCCGGCCGGTGAACCGCCGAAAATTCAGATTGTGTTTGGCATGCCCGAACGGAGTCTCGGCAATGTGAGAACGCTTGCGGTAGGTGGCGATTCCCTCCTCGGTGCGCAACCGGTGGGCCATCACCTCGACCGGTGAAGCCTCGACCGGCGCCGCCCAGACACCGGTGTGTGCCGGGCCGCGTGTTCGAGGTGGCGGGCCTTGCCGCGGGCGATCAACCGGTCCGGTCCCGGCGCGGTGATGTTGGCTTCGGAGAAGTACCCGGCATCGGCGAGCAGCATCCCGATCCCCTCGCCGTCGGTGCCGTCGGTGCCGTCCGTATCGGCGGTGCCGGTGGGGCGGGCAGCGATGATCGACCCGGCAGCGGCCACCGCCGCCTGCATCATCGGCACGAACGTCGGCGCATCGGTGGGATTGGCCGCCACCGACACCGCCATGATCAGCCCGTCACCGCTGGTCACGGCCTGACAGTTGAACCCCTGCACCCAGCCGCCACCACGCAACGGTTGCAACCCGGACTCCGGGTCGGTGGTGTTGACCACCCGCTCGGGCCGGCCCTCGGTGTCGGCATCGGCTCGTGCCGCCGCGACCGCAGTCGCCGCCGCCGCTGCGGCGGTGGCACGAGCCAGACGTGCCCGGGCCTTGATCACCTTCGGGTCCTGCCCGGCCGGCCGGATCACCCAGCCACCGTATCGGTGGCCTTTCGCTGCCGCTTCGGCCCGCCGCTGCTCGTACCGCCGAACTTTCGCGGCATGGGCAGCCAGGGTCTTCTCCAACGCCAGTTCCGCTGCCGCGACCGCCGCCGAGGCGGGCGGGGCACCCATCGGCATCTGCCCGCCGCGGGCCTGCTCGAGATACAGACGGGCCGAGGTGTCCTTGTCGGCCCGGGCCTGCTCGTCGGCGGCGCGGGCAGCGTCGAGTGCGGCGATCGCCTCGCTGATCCGCGCTGCCCGTGACCGGGGGTCGGTCAACGCCGGTGGGACCGAACCGGGACCGCGGTCGCCGTGATCGTGGGGTTCGTCTTCGGCGGCATCGGTGGCCGCATGCGCGGCCACCGCTGCCGCCGCCACTGCTCGGGCGTGGGCGGCGGCTTCGGCCCGCACCGACGATTCGGTGCGGTTGGCGCCGGCCGAGGCGTTGGAGGCGATCTTGACCGAGTCCAACGCGATGGTCTCCAGCCGGCCCAGTCCCAGGGCTGCAGCCAGCAGCAGGACCTGGGTGAACAGGTCTTCGCAGGCGGTGGCGTGGGTTTTGCGGAACCGGGCGATCGTCACGTGATCGGGGATGTCCTGGGCGCAGATCACCCGGTAGGCCACGTCCTCGGTGCACAGCCGTTCGATGCGGCGGGAGGAGCGTTCCCCGCGGGACCAGGCCCACACCAGCAAGGTGAGCAGCATGTCCGGGTGGTAGCCGGCACGGCCGGCGCCACCGGTCTTGGCGGTCCGATGGAATGCGGTGGTGTCGATCCGGTCGATGATGTCGATGACCGTCCACACGGGATGGTCGGTGCCGAGCCAGTCGCGCATGTCCGGGGGGATCAGGAACTGCTGGTCACGATCGACGGGTCGATATCCTTTGGCCACCAACGGATTCTACACGAAACCGCAGGTCAGCCCCGCCGTGACATGACGGGGCCGACCCACGATTCTGCAACAACCCCTCAGACCGACGGAATGTCACATTCGGCCGCCCCCCGAGCGGTCAGCTGAAGCCCATCACCTGGTCGCCCCACACCTCGCGCAGTATCTTGTCGGGGTCCGGGACGAGGGTGTCGGTGTTGTCGATCAGGAGGGTCATGCGCTTGTCGGTGTCGTACGGCGCCCAGTGCCGGGATCCGTCCAGGGCGGCCGGCACGCCGTGGTGCGCGAAGGCCAGCCAGCGACGCTGGATCCGGCCCGAGATCGTCGTCGCAGCCTTGCGCCCGCCGAGCCAGAACGTGGGATCGCGATCGAGCGTCCCGAAATTGCCGAAGACGTAGGGCAGTTCGGTGGCATGGCCGGCACCGATCCGTGCCGCCTTGAGCATCGGGGTCGCATGGTCGAACCGGTACACCCACGTCGGCGAGTGGGCGCTGTGCGCGTCGGCGATCCACACCACCGGCATCCGGAACCCCGCGTCCCGCGAAAGAGCCATCGCCCCGGACGTTTTCGTGACATCCGGGTACGCGGAGATGATCTCCGCGATGCGGTCGGGCGGCAACTCCGGGTGGTCCTCGGCGAGGGCGTCGAGCATCGCCTGCACGGAGGCGTCGCTCACCGGCATCAACGGCGACTTCATGAAGCGGAAGATCGACGGCTCGTCCTTGTTGGAGCCGATGATCAGGGGGATCCGGTGCGCGAGCCCCTTCTGGAACGCCGCCACCGGATACTTCGGCACCAGGTCGCGATCGACCACGGGCGCCATCGCGAGCGTGCCGGGGAACTTCGTGGGGATCTCGCCGACGAGCACGTCCCCCGCATCGGTCAGCGCCTCGTGCGGCATGTCCCGCAGCGCCCACACCCGCGCCGGGGTGAGGTCGAGGATCTCGAGGTACCGCTCGGCGACCCGCGCAGCCCGCTCGGACCCGTACGCCGACGTCGCCGGCGGGCTCTGCGCGATGGCCCGGTGGAACAAACCCTCGGCGCGGGGCACGGTCATCAGTGTGGTCAGCGACCCGCCACCCGACGACTCGCCGAACACGGTGACCCGGTCGGGGTCGCCTCCGAACGCGGAGATGCAGTCGCGGACCCACTCGAGCGCGGCGATCTGATCGCGCAGCCCCACATTGGATTCGAAGGTGGTCCCGGCGGTCGAGAACGACGAGAAGTCGAGGAACCCGAGCGCGCCGAGCCGGTAGTTGACCGTCACCACGACGACGTCGCCGCGCTCGGCGAGCAACCGTCCGTCGTAGATCCGCTGACCCGAGTAACCGAGGACGTAGGCGCCGCCGTGGATCCACACCATCACCGGCCGGGGCTCCCCGTCCGGCTCCGGCGCCCAGATGTTCAACGAGAGGCAGTCCTCACCGATCGTCAGCCCCGGATCGATGGGGATCGGGTTGTTGCGTCCCTGCGGCGCGATGGGCCCGAAGCGCCGCGCGTCGAGCACGTCGGTCCACGGCTCCGGCGGTTCGGGGGCGCGGAACCGGAGGTCGCCGGACGCCGGCGCGGCGTACGGGACTCCCTTCCACGTGTAGACGGAGCCGTCGCGGTAGCCGCGTACGTCGCCGTACTTGCAGCCGACGATGAGCGTCTCGGCGTCCACGGTTCCTCCCGAACGAACGGTCTCGGGCCAAGGTACCAACAACAGACAGGTTGCATGCGGAGCCCGGTGGCCCGGGCGGCGGAGGCGGTCTGCGCCGAGTGCTATCGTCGGCTCCGTAGACACGGGGTGCTCCGCACATGCGCGGGGCTGAGATCACACCCGTCGAACCTGATCAGGTAATGCTGACGAAGGGATGTCCTGGCATGACCATGCCTGCCCGCGCGTCGGTCCCGGCAGGGACCGACCGCTTCACCGATCTGCTGTGGGACCGGACCAAGGTCCTGCGCGAGGCCATCGACGACCTCGAGTTCCTGCGCCGCCTCGGCGACGGGACGCTGCCGCTCGACGCGTTCCGCTTCTACATCGAGCAGGACGCCCTGTACCTCGCCGGGTACGCCAAGGCACTCGCCCTGCTCGCGGCGAAGGCCCCGGACCCGGGCACCGCCGCGTTCTGGGCGAACAGCGCGGCCACGGCCGCCACCGAGGAATCCGCCCTGCACCGGGGTCTGCTGACCGGTGGCGTCCTGCCGCCCGCCGAGGACACCCCCGCGCACTCGCCCGCTTGCCTCGGCTACGTCTCCTATCTCACCGCCACCGTCGCCACCGACCCGTATCCGGTGGGCGCCGCCGCGGTACTCCCCTGTTTCTGGATCTACGCCGAGGTCGGCCGCGACCTCGCCGTCCGCGCCGCCGACGTGCTCGCCGCGGATCCCGCCCACCCCTACGCCCAGTGGGTCACCACCTACGACGCGCCCGAGTTCCATGCCGCGGTCGCCGGCGCCCGTGACCTCGTCGACGCCGCGGCGGCAGCCGCCACCGACGCCGAGCGCGACGCCATGGCCGAGGCGTTCACCATCGCCACCCGCTACGAGCTGCTGTTCTGGGACACCGCGCTCAACACCCAGGAGTGGCCGGCCTCATGACCACGCTCCCCCGGCTGCGCCGCCGGTTCACCGTCCTGGCCGCCGTCACCGCCGCGCTGCTGCTCACCGCGTCCTGCGCCGGGAACGGCGACGAGTCCGGCGACACCATCCGATTCGCCCTGGACTGGACGCCGAACACCAACCACACCGGCCTGTACGTCGCCCAGCAGGAGGGCCTGTTCGCCGACGCCGGTCTCGACGTCGAGTTCCTGCCCTACAACAACACCACCCCGGACACCCTCGTCGACGCCGGCAACGCCGAGTTCGGCATCTCCACGCAGGCGCAGGCGACGTTCTCCCGGGCGGCCGGCTCGCGCACCGTCTCGGTGCTCGCGCCGCTGCAGCACTGGGCGACCGGCATCGCCGTCAAGGCGGACCGCGCCGACCTGACCCGGCCCGCGGACCTCGACTCCCGCACCTATGCGGGCTTCGGCGACCCGGGCGACGAGGAGACGCTCGCCCAGGTGATCCGCAACGACGGCGGGCGCGGCGACTTCACCTCGGTCACCCTCGGCACCTCCGCGTACGAGGCCGTGTACTCCGGCACCGCCGACTTCACCGTCTCCTACCTGGCATGGGAGGGCATCGAGGCCGAGCACCGCGGGCTGCCGATGCGCTACTTCCGCTACACCGACTACGGGTTCCCCGACGCCTACGCGATCGTGGTCGACGGCAACGAGGACTGGCTGGCCGAACACCCGGACCAGGCCCGGGCCTTCGTGCAGGCCGTCCAGCGGGGCTACGAGATCGCCGCGCAGGACCCCGACCGCGGCGCTCGCGCGCTGATCGAGGCGAACCCGGGGGCCTTCTCCGACGAGGACCTCGTCTACGAGAGCCAGCGGATGCTGTCGACCGACTACCTGCGCGACGAGAACGGCCGCGTCGGCACCCTCACCCTCGAGCGATGGACCGGGTACTCCCGGTTCCTGTTCGAGAAGGGCCTGCTCTCCGGTCCCGACGGCGCACCGTTGACCACCGAGCCGGACTGGTCGACCTACTTCACCGATGACTACCTCACCCCCTGACCCCACCCGCAATTCCTGGGCGCGGCGCGTGGCCCCGGCCGCGCTGACCGTCGCCGCGCTGGCCCTCGGCTGGCAGCTGTACGTGGCGGTCAGCGGCATCCGCCCGCAGGTGCTGCCCTCCCCCGCCCGGGTCCTCGAGCAGGGGTGGGCGCACCGCACCGACATCGCCGGTCACGCCTGGTCGACGCTGCAGGTCACGCTCGTCGGCTTCGCGGTGTCCCTGGCGGTCGCCTGGGCGCTGGCGATCGTCGTGGACTTCTCGCCGTGGCTGCGCCGGGCCCTGGTGCCGCTGTTCGTGGTGTCGCAGACCCTGCCGATCATCGCGATCGCGCCACTGATGATCATCTGGTTCGGATTCGGGCTGCTGCCGAAGATCCTGGTGATCGCGCTCGCCACGTTCTTCCCCATGGCGATCGGCCTGATCGAGGGCTTCGCGGCCGCGGACCGGGAGGCGGGGGCGCTGCTGCGCAGCATGGGCGCCTCGCGTCGGCAGGAGTTCCGGTACGTGCGGCTCCCGTCGGCGCTGCCCCGATTCTTCACGGCGCTGCGCATCGGGGTCACCTACGCCGTGGTCGGCGCGGTCTTCGCCGAGTACGTCGGCGCCACGTCGGGACTCGGGATCTACATGAGCACCCAGAAGAACTCGTTCCGGACCGATCTGGTACTCGCGGCGGTGCTCGTCACCGCGGTGCTCTCCCTCGCGTTGTACCTGCTCACCTATGCCGCCGAGCGGGTGGTGGCCCCGTGGGCGCTGGCGACGAGGAGCCTGCGGTGAACGCCGTCGCCGTCACCGGCGTGCACAAGGCGTTCGATGGGCGCACCGTCCTCGACGGCGCCGAGTTCGCGGTGGCCGACGGCGAGTTCGTCTCGCTCATCGGCCCGAGCGGCTGCGGCAAGTCCACCCTGTTCGGGCTGGTCGCCGGCCTCGACGTGCCCGACACCGGCGCCGTCACGGTCGCCGGTCGGCCGGCCGCACCGGGACGCGCCGCGCTGATGCCGCAGAAGGATCTGCTGTTCCCGTGGCGCAGCGTGCTCGACAACTGCGCGCTCGGCCTCGAGGTCCAGGGCACGCCCCGCGGTGAGGCGCGGGACCGGGCACGAAAGTTGTTCCCCGCCTTCGGTCTCGCCGGGTTCGAGGAGGCCGCGCCGCGGCAGCTCTCGGGTGGGATGCGGCAGCGTGCGGCACTCGCGCGGACCGTCCTGCAGGGCCGCGACGTGCTGCTGCTGGACGAACCGTTCGGCGCCCTGGATTCGCTGACCCGCACCGAGATGCAGTTGTGGCTGCAGCAGGTGTGGCAGCGCGACCGCTGGACGGTGCTGATGATCACCCACGACGTGCGGGAGGCGCTGCTGCTGTCGGATCGGGTGCTGGTGCTCACGCCCCGCCCGGCGCGGGTGTGCCACGAGGTGTCGGTGCCGCTGCCGCGCCCCCGGGGCCTGGACGCGCTGACGTCTCCGGAGTTCGTGGCGCTCGAAGGCGAACTCGTCGACGTCCTACACAGCACGGGCGCGCGGGGTTCGACACCCCAGGACCCGCGCAGCTCGTCGCTGCGGGACTGACACCGCTCACGAAATATCTAGTGCGAGTTCGAGTTCCGTGAGGGCGTCCTCGAGATGTCCCAGCAGTCGCTGCAGTGCGGGGACGGTGCGGCGGCACCCGACCACGCCGAAGTCGACGGTGTCCGCGGTGTTGGTCAGCGTGATGTTGAGCGCCTGACCGCTGAGCACGACCGACACGGGATAGATGCCGTCGAGCCGGGATCCACCCCGGTACACCGGTTCCCGAGGTCCCGGCACGTTGGAGATGATGAGGTTGAACGGTGGCGGCGCCAGGGCGACCGCGCCCGAGATCGGTGCCAGCGCGAGTCCGGCGATGTTGAGCGCCGACCACACCGTCGCCTGCAGCGGTGTCATGCCACCGAACAGGGTCTTGCCCTCCGCCATCGAGTCGCTGACCGTCGACAGCCGGGCGAGTGGATCCTCGAGATGGGTGCCGAGGTTGCACAGCGTGACCCCGACGCTGTTGCCGCCCGAGGCCGATTCGGGGGTGTCCTTCGCGCGTAGCGACACCGGGACCATCGCGATCAGCGGGGTCTCGGGCAGCGCCTGCCGTTCGAGGAGGTACGCGCGGATGGCCCCGGCGCACATGGCGACGACGACGTCGTTGCTCGACACACCGGCCGCGCGCCGCACCCGGGTGATGCGTGCGCGGCTCCAGGACTGCGCCGCGAAACGTCGCGTGCCGTCGATCGGGACGTTGAACATCGACCGCGGGGCCTCGTACGGCAGTGCGACGCGGCGCCCGCCGAGCACGGTCCGCGCGATCCGCAGCGCGACGGGTGCCGCACTGATCACGTCACCGGCCACGGAGCGCACCGTACCGACGGTCGACGTCCGCTCTGGCGTCCCGGATCCGTTCCCGGATCGGGGGCGGGGCGGCAGGTGCCACGGCGCCGGGAAGTCGCGCACACTCGGGTCGACGGTGTAGGTGCGCTGCAGCAGCCGCAGCCCCGAGACCCCGTCGAGCAGCGCGTGGTGCATCTTCGTGTAGACGGCGAACCGGCCGTCGGCGAGCCCTTCGATCAGGTGCGCCTCCCACAGGGGCCGGTGCCGGTCGAGCAGCCCACTGTGCAGGCGGGAGACGAGGGTGAACAGCTCGCGGATCCGCCCCGGTGCCGGCAACGCCGAGTGCCGGACGTGGTACTCGAGATCGATCTCGTCGTCGACGGTCCACCAGGTGTAGCCGAGACTCGACACCGGATCGGCCGGTCGCTTGCGGAACAGCTCGTCGACGTGCGCGTCGGCGACGAGCCGGTTGTAGAGGTCGGTGACGTACCCCGGTCCGGCGTCGGGCGGCGGGGTGAACAGTTCCAGCGAACCGAAGTGCATCGGGCGCTCCCGCGACTCGGCGAGCAGGAACATCGAGTCCGTCACCGGCATGTACCCCACGGGGACTGCCCCCTTTCGTCCGCCGTCGCATGCTGGGATGGATCGTACGTCGGCCCCGCCCATGCCGTACCGAATCGGTAACAGAAAGGCCTGCGACCTGCGAAAACCTCGATGTCCGGTCTCCATCGAGTCACGGTGCTTCGCCCCGGCGGATCGTCGTCGTACTGTCGATCAACCGACCCGGACGAACGTTGCGAAAGCCACGGCGGACGGGCCGCGGAGGACGAGCCGGAGCCGACGACGAGTGCAGCTCCGCCCGAGCGGACGAGGACGAGGAGGTCCCGGTGACGAGCACCGCGTCGAACCATCCTTCGTTGTCGTATCCGCCCGTGCCGCGGCCGGTGCTGCGGCGTGAGATCGCCGGGGTGAGCATGCCGTCGCAGGCCCTGACGTTCTCGGTGCGCAGCACCGTCAAGCCGGTCATCGACGCGTGGGCGCGTGCCCCGCACCTGCCCTGGCCGACGGGCGTGGTCGACCGGCTCGCGTTCCCCCTCAAGCCGGTCCCCGGCACGCACCGGCATGCGGTGCGGCTGCCGTCCTGCCGCGCCGAGTTCCTCGCCGCGCCGGGCGCCGACGGCTCCACCGCGATCCTGTACCTGCACGGCGGGGCGTTCCTGGTGTGCGGGCTGACCACCCACCGGCAGATGGTCTCCCGCATCTCGTCGGCAGCCGGGGCCCCCGTGCTCAGCGTCGCCTACCGCATGCTGCCGGGGCACCCGATCGAGAGCGCGGTCGAGGACGGCATCGAGGGGCTGCGGTGGCTGATCGCGCACGGCTACCCGGCCGAGCGGATCGTGGTGGCCGGCGACTCGGCGGGTGGATTCCTCACCTTCCAGGTCACGCTCGAGGCGCTGCGGCTGGGCCTCGGCCGTCCGGCCGGCAACGTGGCGCTCTCGCCGCTGACCGACCTCGACACCCGCGGCAAGCTCGCGCATCCCAATTCGTATCGGTGCGCCCTGTTCCCGCGCCGCGCCGTTCCGGCCCTGGCCGACGTGATCGCCCGCATCGACGCCGCCGCCGGCGGGCCTGGTCCGCGCGCGGTGTCCCCGGTCGACGCCGACCTGACCGCCATGCCGCCCACCCTCATCCAGACCGGTTCGGAGGAGATGACGTACGTCGACGCCGAGCTGATGGCCGCGCGTCTCGCGGGCGCGGGTGTGCACTGCGAACTGCAGGTGTGGGAGCGGCAGGTGCACGTGTTCCAGGCCGCGGCGGGCATCGTGCCCGAGGCGGGACGGGCCGTCGCGTCGATCGGGGTGTTCGTCCGCAGCCTGCGCTGACGGGTCGGCTGCCCGCAGCCTGCGCCGACGGCGACCCGGGCGGCCGGATGTTCCGGGCCCGCCACCGAGTGATGCTGCCCGCCCGGCGACTGTCGGTCCCCCCGGCTAGTGTCGTCACACGGTCCCGCGACAGCGGAAAAGGGGGTGGATCGTGACCGACACCGAGAGCCGATTCGACCGCGACGTC
Source organism: Rhodococcus sp. DMF-1 (assembly GCF_021441945.1). Taxonomy (NCBI): domain Bacteria; kingdom Bacillati; phylum Actinomycetota; class Actinomycetes; order Mycobacteriales; family Nocardiaceae; genus Rhodococcus; species Rhodococcus sp. DMF-1. The sequence continues at coordinate 851,186 of NZ_CP090442.1, read as the reverse complement.
GACCGGTCCTGGAACGAGTTCCGGGCACGTCTCGCCGACCACGTGGCGGCGATGAGCGACGGCGACGGGCTGGTCCTCGAGCCACTCGTCGAGGAGGACACCGGCCCGGCCGGACCGTGCGTGCAGTTCTACGCGTGGGGTGAGGGCCAGGTTCGGTGCGAGGTGCCGTCCAATGCCCACCTCGACCCCGATCGTCGTCTCGGCCCGGGCGACGAGGCGTTGCTCGCCGAGCTCGGCTGGCGCGCACCGTCCCGGGGACCCGACGACCCGGAGGACGGCGGGTCGCCCGCCTACTGGATGGACCGGCCCGCGGCGTGGGCGGACCAGCTCGCGGCCGTCGCGGTGACGGCGCTGCGGCGGGTGTGGGGGGTGCCGCATCCGCTGTTCCTGCGCACCGACACGTTCGGCACCGGCCGGGCCGACTTCGAGCTACCCCCGCCGGCCGAGGAGATCCCGCCGCAGGCTGCGCTCCCCCTCGCCGTCCAGACGGCGGGCGAGGAGCACGTACGCGAGCTGATCGAGTCGACACTGCGCGAGCGGATCGGCGACGTCCCGCTGTGGGACGAGGACGGCGACCTGGCGTTGCGGGTCGCGGGGATGGTTGTGTTCGTCGGTGTCGGACCGCACGAGCGCACCGTCGACGTGTTCGCCCCGATCGTCCACCAGATCACCGGACGTACCCGCGCCGCCGAGGTCGTCGCGGACCTCAATCGGCGGTGGCCGCACCTGAAGTTCGTGCTGGTCGAGGACCGGGTGGCGGTGGCGGCACACCTGCCCGCGTCGCCGTTCGTGCCGGCCCACCTGCTGGTCACGCTCGACCTGGTCGTGCAGTTCCTCGAGGGACTGGACGAGGGGTTCGGCACCCGTCTCGGCGGCGAGCTGCTGCACGAGATCGACCACGACGGTGTGCCGCCGCCCGCGGACGAGCTGCCGCCGTGGACGGCGGAGTCCGAGGCGGATCTTCCGTTGACGCTGCTGGCACTGCGCGACTTCCATCTCGACGGACAGGTGGCGGTCGAGCCCCGCACGGTGGCCCGCATGGCCGACGACGAACCGGACCAGCTGCTGCGCTTCCTGCGGATGAGCGTGGACGCGCAGGTGTGCTGGCAGGCCGAGGCGATGGGACGCGCCGCGGCCGGGGACGGCGCCGGTACCGCACGGGCCGAGGCGAAGGCGCAGGAGTGGGAATCGACCTGCCGGTCGCTCACGGCGGCGATGCGGCTGCTCGTGCCCCCGGCCGGCACCACCGGGAAACGCCGGCGCCGGCGCCGGTCGTCCCCGCCCGAGCAGATCGAGCTGTTCGAGAATCCGGACGAGCCGACCCTGTTCGACGAACTTTCCGACTGAGCACCTCACGCCGGCCTTCCGTTTCCGAGGGTCGGGCCGTGCCCGGGACGGCTCAGGGCGTGGTCGCCTCGAGGTGCTTCAGCACGGCGAGGACGCGCCGGTGGTCCTCGGGTTCGGGGTGCAGACCCAGCTTGAGGAAGATCGCCCGGACGTGCGCCTCGACGGTGCGTTCCCCGAGGAACAGGGCCGCCCCGATCGCCCGGTTCGAGCGGCCCTCGGCCATGAGCGCGAGGACCTCGCGTTCGCGGGTGGAGAGCGTGTCGATGGGACGGCTGTCGCGGTGCGGGCGGGCCACCAGCCGGCTCACCACGCTGGGGTCGATGGCCGAACCGCCCCCGGCGACCCGGTGCAGGGTGTCGACGAACTCGTCGATGTCGGCGACCCGATCCTTGAGCAGGTAGCCCAAGCCGGCGGCCCCGTCGGCGAGCAGGTTCATGACATGGTCGGTTTCCACGTACTGCGACAGCAGCACCACCGCGGTGTCGGGGTGGTCGGCTCGGATGGTCGCGGCGGCACCGATGCCCTCGGTGGTGTGGGTCGGGGGCATCCGGATGTCGACGACGGCGACGTCGGGACGTTCGTCGGCGACGAGAGCGAGCAGGGTGGCGGCGTCACCGGCCTCGCCGACGACGTCGATCCCCTCGTCGCACAGCAGCCGGGAGATGCCCTCGCGCAGGAGTACGGAGTCGTCGGCGAGCACCACCCGCAGGGGTGCCGCACTGTCGCCGCGCCGTGCGGCGCGCCGCGTCGCGGCCACCTGGGTCGGTGCCGCGGCGTCCACCGCCACCGTGCGGGCCAGCGTGTCGTCGCCCGCCGCACCGGGAACCGGGGTGGGGACGGTGGCCGTGGCCTCGGTGGCGAGGGCATCGCGGGCGGCGGCGGTGAGTTCCCGGCAGGTGCCGTAGCGGTCGTTGCGGTCCTTCGCGAGCGCGCGCGCGACGACGGAGTCGAACGCGGTCGGCAGGTCGGGCCGGGCCTCGCTCGGCCGGGGTATCGGGCTGCGGACGTGCCCGTGCCACAGCTTGGGCAGGGTGTCACCGGAATACGGGGGCCGGCCGGTGAGCAGGTGGTAGAGGGTGCAGCCGAGCGAGTAGATGTCGGTGCGGTGGTCGAGCGCGACGGTGGTGTCGAACTGCTCGGGTGCGGCGTTCTGCAGACTGCCGACGAACGTCCCCGTGCGGGTGAGCCCACTCGCCTCGTCGAGGGCCTTGGCGATGCCGAAGTCGGTGAGCAGGACCCGTTCGGGCTCGCCCGGACCGGCGGGCTCGGCGAGCAGGATGTTCGTCGGTTTCACGTCGCGGTGCAGCACCCCGGCCTGGTGCGCATAGTCCAGGGCCTTGCCGATCTCGCAGACGATGTGCACTGCCCGCTCGGGTGGGACGGGGCCGTGCCGGAGCAACGCGGCGGCGGTGGTGCCGGGGACGTACTGCATCGCGATCCAGAGCCGGCCGTCCTCGCAGCCGCGGTCGTAGACCTGGACGATGTTGGCGTGTTCGAGCCGCGCGGCGTGGTCGGCCTCGAGTTCGAAGCGGGCCCTGACGCTGTCGTCGGCGGTCAGGACCGGGTGGAGCAGTTTGAGGGCTACCTTGCGTGGCAGGTGCGGGTGCTGCGCGAGGTAGATCGACCCCATGCCGCCCGCGCCGAGCAGCCGTTCGATGGTGTATCCGGCAAACACCGAACCCGGCCCGGGAGCCCCGTTCCCGTTCACCGCCACCACCTCCCGAAGCGGCCCGTCTCCTCTATTCAACCCCTCGGGGATCGTCGGCGGAACCGAGGCCGAATCCCAGATGTTCGAACAGTGCCAGCACGGTGGTCGGCCGGGACCCGAAGCGGGATGCTGAGAGCGAGGATCGGAGGCCTCGTCGTGAGTCGTCGAACATTGCCGGCGGTCGTCGCCGTGACCACCCTGCTGGTTGTCGGGGTGGCGGTGGTGTCGGTCGATTGGCCGGGCGGTCCGCCCGCGGGACCGGCGGAGCTGATCGCGTTCCTCGCGGTGGGCGTCGCCTTCGTCGCGGCGGGCGTCGTCGCGTGGCAGAGCCGGCCGGACGACAACACGGGACGGCTGATGGTGCTGGCCGGATTGTTGTGGCTGGTGAAGGGGGGCGCCGCGGCCCGCAACCCGGTGGTCTTCACCGTCGGGGCAGCGCTGACGGTGATGTACCTGCCGGTGTTGATCCACGTACTGCTCGGCTTTCCGACGGGACGACTGACCCGCAGGTGGGAACGGTGGTTCGTGGGTGGCTGCTACGTGTACTTCCTGGCCTCGGTGCTGCTCGACCTGATGTTCTACAACCCCTCCGTGATGATCGGCACCGACCGCTTCACCGCACCCAACCTCCTGCTGGTCCGGGACGATCCGACGATCTTCGCGGCGCTGCAGCTCGTGTTCGGAGCGGTGGCCATCGGCATCAGTGTGGTCGTGATCGGCGTGCTGCTGGCCCGGTGGCGGTCGGGCTCTCCGGCCTATCGGGCCGCGTTCGCACCCCTGTGGATCGCGGGGATCCTGGGGTTCGCCACGGTCATCGGCACCGGGCTGGTCACGGCGCGCTCGTCCGGCGTGGGGAACGTGTGGACGGCCTACGTGGGCTACCTGGCGACCGCGCTGTTTCCGATCGCGGTGCTGGTGGGGTTGTGGCGTTACCGGGTGGCCCGCGGGGCGGTCAGCGACGTGATGGTCGAGGTCGGTGCGGCCCCGCTCGGGGAGGAGTTCGTCCACGCGCTGCGCAAGGCGCTGCGCGACCCCGGTCTGGTCCTGTGGTCGTGGTCGCCGCGGTCGAACAGCTACCTCGACGCGCACGGGGACCCGCAGCGCCTGCCCGGCGGCGGCGACCCCCGTGCGGCGACCGTCCTGGAACGCGACGGCGTCCCGGTCGGGGCGCTCGTGTACGACCGGTCGCTGCGGCATCAGCCGCAACTGCTCGCGGCGGTGCGCAGCGCGGCGACCCTCGCGCTGGACAACCAGCGGCTCCAGTTCGAGTTGCAGGCTCAGCTCGCCGAGGTCCGCCGGTCCCGGGAGCGGATCGTCGCCGCCGGGGACGCGCAGCGGCGGCGACTCGAACGCAACCTGCACGACGGTGCGCAGCAACGCCTGGTCGCTGCGACGATCCTGTTGCGGCGCGCGCAGCGGACGTCCCAGCCGGAGCGCAAGCAGGAGTTGCTCACCGAGGGCACGGCCGAACTGGACTCGGCGCTGGTGGAGCTGCGGGAACTGGCCCGGGGCGTCTATCCGCCGGTGCTGCAGGAACACGGTCTCGCCGCCGCGCTGACCGCTCTGGCCGAGCGTGCTCCGCTGCCGGTGGAGATCGTCGACACCCTGACCGGGCGAGCTCCCGCGTCGATCGAACTCGCCGCCTACTTCATCGCCGCCGAGGCGGTCGCCAATGCCACCAAGCACTCCGGCGCCACGCACATCGAGATCGACCTCCGCCGGGACGGCGGGATGCTGCGGATGGTCGTCACCGACGACGGGTGCGGCGGTGCGACGCTGACTGCCGGCGGCGGTTTGAGCGGACTGAGCGACCGCGCCGCGGCCCTCGGTGGGGTGCTCGGGGTGCACAGTCCCCCGGGGGGCGGGACGACCCTGACGCTGTCGCTTCCCCTCACCGCCGGGACATCCGGGGAGCCGTCATGAACCTGCGGGTGGTGCTCGCCGACGACTCCGCGGTGCTCCGCGAGGGCATCGCCGGCCTGCTGCGCGACGAGGGAATCGAGGTGGTCGGCCAGGCCGCGGACGGGCAGGGTCTGCTGCACCTGGTGGAAGAGCACCATCCGGACCTGGCCGTGGTCGACATCCGGATGCCGCCCACCCACACCACCGAGGGCATCGACGCCGCCCTCACCGTTCGCCGGTGCTTCCCGGGCACCGCCGTGCTGCTGCTGTCCCAGTACGTCGAAACCGAGAACGTCATGAACGTCTTCGCCGGCGGGACCGCCGGCCTGGGATATCTGCTCAAGGACCGCCTCTCCGACATCGACGGGTTCCTCGGGTCGCTGCACCGCGTCGCGGCGGGCGGAACGGCACTCGATCCCGACGTGGCCGGCCGGTTGATCTCCCGGCCGCACCGCGACCGGGGGGCCCTCGACGAGCTGTCCCCCCGGGAGCGGGAGGTCCTCACCCTCGTGGTCGAAGGCTGTTCGAACCGGATGATCGGAGCCGCCCTGGCCCTCGGGGAACGCTCCGTGGACGTGCTCGTGCGTGCCGTCTTCGACAAGCTCGGTCTGCCACCCGAGCCCGACGACCACCACCGTGTCCGGGCGGTGCTCGGCTACCTCGGCCCCACGGTCCGCAGCTGATCTCGCCAGGTCTGCCGACCCGTCCGCGACCTGGCATGATCGGGTGTCGTGACATCGACGGTGAAGCTGCGTGAACTGGCCGAACGATTCGGGATCGCCACCACGTACGTGGGGTGGGATCAGCAGGACCACTACGCGAGCGACGACACGCTGCGCCGGGTCCTGGCCTCCCTGGGGGTGCCCGCCGGCACCGAGGCGGAGATCGACGCCGCCCTCGCGGATGTGCCGAATCAGCCGTGGCGGCGGATGCTGCCGCCCGCGCTGGTCGTCGTGCAGGGCGAGGAGCACACCTTCCCCGTGCACGTGGCCCACGGTGATCCCGTGCGGGTGCAGGTGCGCACCGAGGACGGCGACGTCGTCGACGTCGCGCAGCGGGACGTGTGGGTCGATCCCCGGGAGGTCGACGGCCGGCTCGTCGGCCGCGCGACGTTCGCCGTGCCGGATCTGCCGCTCGGGTGGCACACCCTGCACGCCCGCAGCAACGACACCGAGGCCGAGGCCACCCTGGTGGTGACGCCCGCCCGCCTCGCCACCGCCGACCGGCTCCTCGAGCGACGTCGCCGCGGCCTGGCCACGCAGTTGTACTCGGTGCGGTCGACGCGGTCGTGGGGCGTCGGCGACTTCGCGGACCTCGCGGACCTGACGGCGATCACCGCCTCCGTGCACGGGGGTGACTTCGTGCTCGTCAATCCCGTCCACGCGGGCGAGCCGGAGCCGCCGCTCGAGCCGTCCCCGTACCTGCCGAGTTCACGGCGGTTCGTGCACCCGATCTACCTGCGGGTGGAGAACATCCGGGAGGCGGCGCTGCTGCCGCGCAAGCACCGCAAGACGCTCGAGGCGTACACCGAGAAGTTCGCCAAGTCGAACCGCAAGGACAAGCGCATCGACCGCGACACCGCGTACCGGGCCAAGCTGGAGGTGCTCGGGCACGTGTTCCGGGTGCCGCGCAGCCCGGCGCGGCAGGCACAGTTCGATGCGTTCCGCGCGGCGGGTGGCGACGCGCTGACCGACTTCGCGTTGTGGTGCGCCCTCGGCGAGAAGTTCGGTGAGCGCAGCACTCGCTGGCAGACCCTGGCGGCGACCCCGGACGAGCCGTACGTCACGCGCCAGCGGACCAAGCTGGCCGAGCGCATCGAGTTCCACTGCTGGCTGCAGTGGCTGTGCGACGAGCAGCTCGCCGAGGCACAGGCCACAGCGCGCGCGGCCGGCATGGACATCGGGATCGTGCACGACCTGGCGGTGGGTGTCCGGCCCGACGGCGCGGATGCCTGGACACTCGGCGACGCGCTCATCCGCGACATGACCGTCGGGGCGCCGCCGGACGACTTCAACCGGCAGGGTCAGGACTGGACCCAGCCGCCCTGGCATCCGGTCCGGCTCGCCGAGCTCGGCTACCGGCCGTACCGCGACGTGGTGCGCACCGCGCTGCGCCACGCCGGGGGCCTGCGCGTGGACCACATCCTGGGCCTGTTCCGCACCTGGTGGATTCCCGAGGGCTGCACGCCCGACCAGGGCACGTACGTCAAGTACGACCACGACGCCTTCATCGGGATCCTGGCGCTCGAGGCGCACCGGGCGGGCGCCGTGCTGATCGGCGAGGACCTCGGTGTGTTCGAGGGCTGGGTGCAGGAGTACCTGTCGCGCCGCGGCATCGCCGGGACGTCGATCCTGTGGTTCGAGCGGGACGGCGACGATCCGCGGCCACCGGAGAGCTACCGCAGGCTGTGCCTGACGTCGGTCACCACGCACGACCTGCCGCCGACGGCGGGTTTCCTTGCCGGAGAACACATCACGCTGCGTTCCGAGCTGGGCCTGCTGGAGCGGGACCTGGAGACCGAGGCCGCCGACGCGGCCGCCGAACGCGACGCCGTGCTGGCGGCGCTGCGGGAGCGCGGACTGCTCGACGCGGACGCCGACGAGCAGCGCACCGTCGAGGCGCTGCACCGGTTCGTCGCCGCGAGCCCGTCGGCGCTGATCGGGGTGTCGCTGGCCGACGCCGTCGGGGAGCGACGCAGCCAGAATCAGCCGGGCACGTCCGACGAGTACCCCAACTGGCGGATCCCGCTGGCCGACGAGAACGGCCGGACCGTGCTGCTCGAGGACCTGCCCGGCAACGCGCGGTTCGCGGCCCTGCTCGCCGCGGCGGCCCCGGAGTCGTCCGCCGACAAGGCCTGAACGCCTCGGGCCGGCTGCCGGGGATCCGGCAGCCGGCCGAGCGTCACTTCGCGTACATGCTCTCGATGTCGGCGGCGAACCGCTCGGTCACGACGTTGCGCTTGATCTTCAGCGTCGGCGTCAACTCACCGGTCTCCTCGGTGAGGTCCCGGTCGAGGACGACGAACTTCTTGATGGCCTCGGCGTGCGAGACCATGGAGTTGGCGTCGTCGACGATGGACTGCAGCGCGTCGTGCAGGGCCGGGTCGCGGCGCAGGTCGGCGATGGTGGCCGTGGGGGGCTTTCCGTTCTCGGCCTTCCAGTTGTCGAGCACCTCGGGGTCGACGGTGAGCAGCGCGGTGATGTAGCTGCGCCCGTCGCCGATGACGACGGCCTGCGAGACGAGCGTGTGCGAGCGCATCCGGTCCTCGAGCGGACCCGGGGAGACGTTCTTGCCGCCGGCGGTGATGATGAGGTCCTTCTTGCGGCCGGTGATGCTCACGTAGCCGTCCTCGTCGATCTCGCCGAGGTCGCCGGTGCGGAACCAGCCGTCGTGGAAGGCCTCGGCGGTGGCCTTCTCGTTGCGCCAGTAGCCCTGGAACACGACCCCGCCGCGCAGCTCGATCTCGCCGTCGTCGGCGATGCGGGTGCTGTTGCCGCCCATCGGTTGTCCGACAGTGCCGATCTTCTGGGCGCCGGGGACGTTCACGCTGTGCGCGGCGGTGCTCTCGGTCAGGCCGTAGCCCTCGTAGATCGGGACGCCGACGCCGCGGAAGAAGTGGCCGAGGCGGGGGCTCAGGGCGCCGCCACCGGAGATCGCGAACCAGCACTCGCCGCCCATCGCCTGCCGCAGCTTGGCGTAGACGAGCTTGTCGGCCATGTTGCGCTTGGCCTTGAGCGCGAACGACGGACCGCCGCGGTCGAGCGACTCGCTGTAGGCGATGGCGGTCTCCTCGGCGAACGCGAAGATCGCCGCGTTGAACCGGCCGCCGGCCGCGGCCTTGCGGGCCGCCGCGTCGCGCACCTTCTCGAAGACGCGCGGCACGCCGAGGATCGTGTTCGGGGCGTACCGCTCGAACTGGGCGGAGATGGTGCCGAAGTCCGACCAGTGCGCCTGCGCCGCACCACCTTCGAAGACGGCCAGCGACACGGCCCGGGCCAGCACGTGCGCGAGCGGCAGGAAGGTCAGGACCCGGCTGCCCGGCTTGGCGACCTCGCCGATCGACGCGGTGAGGATGCCGCGGACCTCGCTGTAGAAGTTGCGGTGGGTGAGCATGCAGCCCTTGGGCCGGCCGGTGGTGCCCGAGGTGTACACGAGCGAGGCGAGGTCGTCGGCGCGGATGCCGTCGAGGCGGGCCTGCAGGGTCGCGTCGTCGACGCCGGCGCCCTCGGCGATCAGCGTCTCCACCGCACCGCCGTCGATCCGCAGGGTGCGGCGCAAGGTGTCCGGCATGTCGACGAACAGCGCTTCGTGGCGTGCGGTCTCGACGACGGCGATGCCGGCCTCGGAATCCTGCAGGATCCAGCGGATCTGCTCGGTGGACGAGGAGTCGTAGATCGGCACGGTCGCGGCACCGGCGGCCCAGATGGCGTAGTCGAACAGCGCCCACTCGTAGCGGGTGGCCGAGAGCAGGGCGACCCGGTCGCCGGGCTGCACGCCCGCCGCGACGAGGCCCTTGGCGACCCCCGAGACCTGCTCGGCGAACTGCCGGGCGGTGACGGCGACCCAGTCCTCGCCCTCGGGGCGGGAGTACATCACGCGGTGCGGCGTCTTCTCCGCGTGCGTGAAGACCGTGCGGACGACCGATTCGTCGTCGCCGACGGTGAACTGGGCGGGGGTGGTGTACTCACGCACGAGCGTCTCCCTCGTTGTGGTCGGGGTGGGCAGTGGACCGGTGTTCCACTCCCTGGCGGAATCGGCGCAGCATGTCGACGAACCGGTCGATGTCGTCCCGGTCCCAGCCGGTCAGCGCCGCGCGGATCTCGTCGTGGCGTCCGGCGACGGTGCGGGCGAGGATCTCGCGGCCCCGGTCGGTGAGCCGGAGGGGATGGCCGAGCCGGGTGGGTCCGGCCTCGGCGTGGACCCAGCCGGCGTCGATGCAGCTGCGCAGTTGACGGGAGACGGTGGACCGATTCACGCTGAACGCATCCGAGATGTCGGTGGCTCGGCAGCCCGGGTTGCGGTCGATGAAGCCGAGCATCGAATGCTGCGCCAGGGACAGCACGTCGTCGTGGGCGCGCTCCCCCGCTGTGAGATGGCGAACCAGGTACACGAACTCGTCGTAGACCTCGGATACACCGGTCGCTGCGGACTGCGCCGCAACCTCCCGTTTGTGTTGCACGACGCAACTGTAAGCCCTGTGCCGCTCGACACCCCAATCGCCTCTACCCGCGGCGCCGCACACACGACTCGACGCCCCGATCGAGCACCCCGTCGCCGGCGCCGTCGACGAGCCGCACCGTCGCCGGCACCAGGCCCCGGCCGCGCTCGTCGAGACGCACGTCGTCGATCGCATCGGTGCCGGTCAGGGCGTCGCCGGGACGCCTCGGACGCCGGAAGCGCACCTCGCGCAGACCCGTCCGGCGACGACGCGCCGGCACCCGTACGCGGCCGCCACGCTCGGGCGCCGGGCGACGGCCCGGGTGTGGATCCCGCTGACGATGAGCCCGCCGACATGCCGCCCTCCGCGGCCGCGCGATCGGTGCGGAACCACCGGGGGTCCAGCCGACCACGGCCGCACCGCCGGCCGCGGATTCGCCCGAACCGCCGGTGCGGCCGGCCCGGGTCGGGTACAGATGATGCGACAGGACTCTCCCTCACCCGAGGAGTTCCCATGGCCGTACGCGATCCTTCGACGGCCGGGCGCGGCCGTCGCCTGACCACCGTGCTCGTCGGCGTGCTCGCGGCAGCGCACGCCCTGGTGATGCCGGCGGTCACCGCGGCGCAGCAACCCGTCGGGTCCTGCGCGTGGCAGTTCCGGTCCGATGCGACCGTGCTGGACATCGCGTTCCCCGACGCCGCCGCCACCTACTGGGTGCTGCCGTACGCGCTGACCCCCGGCGACAGCATCGAACTGCACGGCACCTATCCGGCGGCGCGGTACTTCTCGCTCAACACCTACGGAACGAACTTCGACACCGTCGACACCCTGCGCGACGCGCAGATCGCACCCGACCCGGGCAGCGGCAATCCGTTCGCGGACGCGGCTGCCGAGGCGCTGCCCCCGTCGGCGCGGCGCTGGAGCGCGACCGTCGTCACCGGTCCGGCCGACCCCGCCCGCAACGAGATCGCCGCGCTCCCCACCGGGTCGCCCACCGCACCGGTCGGATTCCTCATCATCCGGGTGTACGTGCCCGACGACCCGGCCTCCGCGTCCGGCGGGGTTCCCCTGCCGGACGTGACCCTGCACCAGGGCGGGCGCGCCGTGCCGGTACCCACGTGCACCGCCGAGTTCGACCCCGCCGACTACGGCAGCGGACCGGTCGAGCGCGCCGCCGAGGCGGCCGTCGACCGCATCGTCGAGAGCGCCGCCTCGGGCGCCTTCCCCGGTGACGTTCCCGAGACCACGTTCGTCAGCCCCGCCACCACGTCCGGTTTGTTTCCCAACGGCGACAACAAGTACATCGGCACCGTCCTGACCTACCAGCCGGGCCGCATCGCCGTCGTGCGCGGCAAGGCCCCCACGTTCCCCGACACCCGCGCCGGCGAACCGGTCACCACACCGGGCCGCCAGGTGCGGTACTGGTCGATGTGCCAGAACGACCAGGTCACCCCGTACCCGGTCGTCGCGTGCGCGGCCGACTTCGAGACGGCCGTCGACGCGGAGGGCTGGTTCACCTACGTCGTCGCCGCGCCCGAGGACGTGCCCGCCCGCGCCACGGCCGATCCGACGGTGACGGTCCTGCCGTGGGGCTCGACGGCGGTCCCGAAGAAGACCCTGCTCTACCGGAACATGCTCCCGTCCGACGAGTTCCTGCCGCAGTCGGTGCAGTCCGCGCAGGGCGGCGATCCGGCGGCCACGATGGGGCCCTACTACCCCCGAGGGGCCTACTGCGAGACCTCCACCTTCGAGGCCGGCGGAGTCGCGGCCTGCCTGCCCGGACAGTGAGGCCGCTGGGGTCTGCGGCGATACGCCCGATTCCGAGACGCCGCGCCGCCCCGGCAATAACCTGTGTGACACCCGCCACAGGGCGGGCAGCTGTTCTTCCAGGAGGCCCCCGCATGTCCGTCCCCGCTCCGTCCGTCATCCTCGACCGCGTCGCGCACTGGGCGCAGACCAAGCCGGACGAGGTCGCGGTGCAGTACCTCGACCGCACCCACACCTGGGCGCAATGGCACGAGCGGCTGCTCCACCTCGCCGGCGCCCTCGCCGCGGAGGGGATCGGGCCGGCCGACACCGTCGCGTTCGTCGACAAGAACAACCTCGCCTGCCTCGAGGTCACCTACGCCGCGTCCGCGCTCGGCGCGGCCAACGCGATCCCGAACTTCCGGCTCGCCGGGGACGAACTCGACTACGTGATCAACGACTCGCGGGCGCGGATCCTGTTCGTGGGAGCGGAGTTCGCGCAGGAGATCGCGTCGCTGCGGTCGCGGTTGTCCTCCGTGGAGAAGATCGTCGTCGTCGGCGGGGAGAACGACGAGTTCGAACCGTGGCTCGCGGCCGCCGCTCCGGCGACCCTGCCCGACGTCGCGGCGGAGACCACCGCGCTGCTGCTCTACAGCTCCGGCACCACCGGCCGGCCCAAGGGCGTCCAGCTGACGCACCGCAACCTGTTCGCCCATGCCGAGGACGTGCTCGCCGTGCTGCCGTTCACCGACGGCGACTGCCTGCTCGTGGCGATGCCGCTGTTCCATGTGGGCGGCACCTGCTACGCCGTCATGGGTATCCACGACGGCCGCCGCTGCGTGTTCACCCGCGAGGCGGATGCGCCCTCCCTGTTCGGGGGTCTGGCGGCGGGAGCGAACATCGCGTTCCTGGTGCCCCCCGTGATCGCGGCCGTCCTCGCCGCCGGCGAACGGGCGATCGGGGCGTTCGCGCGGCTCAAGCGCATCACCTACGGCGCCGCGCCGATGCCGCTGCCGCTGCTGCGGGGCGCGCTCGCCGCGTGGCCGGACACCGAGTTCGTCCAGGTGTACGGCATGACCGAACTCGCCGGGGTGATCACCGCGCTGCTGCCGGACGTGCACCGCGACCCGGCACAGGAACGGCGGATGGCGTCGGCGGGCACCCCGATCCCCGGGGTGGAGATGCGCGTCGTCGATCCGGCCACGCTCGAGGACGTGGCGCCGGGCGGGATCGGCGAATTGTGGTGGCGCTCGGCGCAGACCACACCCGGCTACTGGAACCGGCCCGACGCGACGGCCGAGACGATCACCCCCGACGGGTGGTTGCGCAGCGGCGACATGGGCCGGGTCGACGACGGCGGGTTCGTGTTCATCGAGGACCGCCTCAAGGACATGATCATCACCGGCGGCGAGAACGTGTACTGCCCGGAGGTCGAGCGGGTCCTCGTCGAGCATCCGGCCGTGGCCGAGGTCGCCGTCATCGGCGTCCCGGACGAGAAGTGGGGTGAGACGGTCAAGGCGGTGGTGGTCCTCGCCCCGGATCAGAAGGCCGACGAGCAGGAACTCGTCGACTACACCCGCCGGCACCTCGCGCACTTCAAGTGCCCGTCGAGCATCGACATCGTCGACATGCTCCCGCGCAACCCCACCGGCAAGATCCTCAAGCGCTCCCTGCGCGCCCCGTACTGGGCCGGGCACGAACGCACCATCTGAGCGGTGCGTCCTTTGGGCGGCTGCAGCAGCCCAAAGGACGCACCGGCCGCGGAGCGGCCCGGCTCAGCGGATGCGGCGGATCAGGGCGGCCAGGGCCTGGCCGCCGCCGATGCACATGGTGACGATGCCGAGCTCGAGGTCGCGGCGCACCAGGTCCTTGGCCACCCGCAGGGTCAGGATGCCGCCGGTCGCACCCACCGGGTGGCCGAGGGCGATCGCCCCGCCGTACGGGTTGGTGCGGGCCGGGTCGAGCTTGGCGTCCCGGATCACCGCGACGGCCTGCGACGCGAACGCCTCGTTCAGCTCGATCGTGTCGATGTCCGCCGGGGTGGTGCCGGTCTGCTCGAACAGCTTCTGCAGGGCCAGCACCGGCGCGTAGCCCATCAGCTCCGGCTCGAGGGCGGCGGTGGCGACGGACTCGAGCACCGCGAGCCCGCCCAGGCCCCGCTCGACCGCGACGGACTCGCGGGCGAGCACGACGACGCCGGCGCCGTCGTTGATGCCCGAGGCGTTGCCGGCGGTGACGGTGCCGTCCTTGACGAAGGCCGGGCGCAGCGTCGCCAGGGTCTCGACGGTGGTGTCGGGCTTGGGATGCTCGTCGGTGGTGACGACGGTGGGCTTGCGGCCGCCGATCTCGACGGGGGTGATCTCCTCGGCGAACGCGGCGCGGGCGGCGTCGGTGGCGGCGCGGCGCTGCGACTCGGCGGCGAACTCGTCCTGCGCGACGCGGTCGATGCCGTACTCGCGGGCGACGTTCTCGGCGGTGACGCCCATGTGGATGCCGTGGAACGGGTCGGTGAGCATGCCGACGGTGCCGTCGACGAGGGTGCGATCGCCGAGCTTGTAGCCGGAGCGGGCGCCGAAGTCGTAGAACGGCATGCGGGACATGTTCTCGTCGCCGCCGGCCAGGGCCAGGTCGACCCCGCCCCAGCGCATCTGCATCGCCGCCGACCAGATCGCCTGCAGGCCCGAGCCGCACAGCCGGTTGACGGTGTACGCGGGGGTCGAGACGGGCAGTCCGGCCGCGAGGGCGACGCGGCGGGCGTTGTAGGCGTCGGGTCCGACCTGCCCGATGCAGCCCATGACGACCTCGTCGATGTCCTCGGCCGCCACGCCGGCACGCTCGAGGGCCGCCTTCGCGGCGGTCGCGCCGAGTTCGTGGGCCGGCACGCCGGCGAACGCGCCGCCGAAGCTGCCGACCGGGGTGCGCGCGCCGTCGACGACGACGATCCGTTCCGCTGTGCTCATCTCACGTCCCATCTCTCGCAGGAGCGGCACCGAGTGCCATATCTTGCGGTCGACGATACCGGAGCAGTGAGCCGCAACACAGTCGGGTGGCACTGCGACGCAAGGCGGGCACTGTCAGGTGGGATCGCCGAGGTCGTGCCGATGCACGCGCTCGGTCGCCGCGGCCGACCCGAGTTCCGTGCGGGCCTGCGGATTGCTCGCATAGAACTCGAGCACCCGGAACAGCAGCACCGGGTCGCAGTCGAACTTGCGGGAGTCGATCTCGATCACCGGTTCGGGAGGCAACCGGTCCAGGCGGAACAGCCGGCTGGTCCGTCGTCGCGCCCAGGCCGCGGCCGGCGTGCCCAGCACCCAGATCTCGGGGAAGCCGTGGTGGACGGCATGCACCCCGGCCACCGACACCCACGGCAGATACGACTCGATGGTCCAGTCGCGCTGCCGGATCCCGTCCGGTGTCAGCAGTAGCGCCCCCCGGCGGATCCCGCCGCGCAGCACCTCCACGACGAACGCCGCGCACGGCAGCCCGAATGCCGCGAGGAGCACACTCACCCACGGAACGCCGGGGGCGAACAGCACGATCTCGACGGCAGCGCCGAGGGAGAGCAACGCCGCACTCGTCGTCATGGCGCCCATCAGATGGAAGACCGGGCCGGATGCGCGGATCTCGGTGGCCCCGCGGCCCCACGCCTCGACGAGACGGATCTCCGGGTCGCCGCGCCGTGGCCGCCAGAACACGTATCCGAAGAGCGCGGTGAGGGCCATCAGGCCGGACAGGATGAGGAAGAACCGCATCACCGCCCAGGCCCCCGCGTGACCGGCATCCCAAGCCCGCCAGAGGGAGACGAGGATCACGACACCCGCCAGGACTATCGCGGCGGCGACCCGGGTATTGACCTTGGGAGGCGGCCACTCCTCCGGGCGGATCATTCGCGCGGAGGCGGACTCGTCTTCATCGGTGCCGTGCACGAAACACCCGTCCCACTGCGTTCCCCTTCCGGAAGCGCCGGGGACCCCGCCGCCCCGACCGGTTGCCGGTAGGTGGGGAACGCTACCGCAGGGCTCACCGATCGTGGCGCACGACACGCACCGCGACCGCGGTCGCCCGCCGAAGGGACCTTCGACCCTACGCCCGGGGGCCGGATCCGGGCCCGCACGCCGCGGTGTGACCATTGCCACATACGCCCCAGGACGGACATAAAGCCCAGTTCAAGAGGTGTTCATCTCGTGGCCGTCGATCCCGGGCGGCGGGACACGAAAATCTTGTCTACGGATGAGTAACACTGGCGCCGACGGGAACGACACAATCATCGACGATCCAGACGAGACCGGAGGAATCTGCATGACTGTCCAGCTTGATTCGCCTGGCTTCGAGTCCGCCCGCGAGGTGGTTTCGACCCAGGAAGACCTCGGTCGACTGTTCGACGAGATCGGGGAGCTCGACGCGCGGATTCTCGAGGCGATCGAGCGCCGCAGCGAGCTGTCGCGCCGGGCGGGCATCGCTGCGAAGGAGTCCGGGACTGCTCGGCAGGCCCAGAACCTCGAGATGCGAGTCCTCGACCGTTTCGCCGAACTCGGCGCCGACGGCAAGACCCTGGCGATGACGCTGCTCCGCCTCGGACGCACCCGCCTGTCCTAGACCTGACGACTTCCGCGGCCCCCGCACCGATCGGTGCGGGGGCCGCATCGTCGGCACTGCCGGAACACGAACGTTCAGTGCCTCGCGTGCAGCAGACCCTCCCGCACCGAAGCGGGCCGAGATGCCTCGAGCTCGAACTCGGCGAGCGCGCGGCCCGCGACGGCGGCGATGCCCGCCGGCGGCAGCTCCTCGAACTCGCCGAGCACGAGGGCGATCTGCTCGATCGGCGGCAACGTCGAGAACAGCACGGCGTCGTCACCGCAGCCCTCCGCACGCCGGGGCGCCCGGCCCTCCGCGTGCAACAGGTACACGAACCACGACACGGCGTACGCGCACAGTTCGGGACCGATCGGGCCGCGCCAGGTCGCGACCGCCCGTGCCAGCGCCCGGTCCAGGATCGGAGCCGCCCGCTCGGAGCCGACGGACAGCAGCCGAGCGCACGCGGCGAGGTCCGGGAGCCGGCCTTCGAGCACCTCGCGCAGACCACGACCACTCGGGTCGCCCGTGGACCCGCCACTGGGCTCCGGCGGCATGATGTACATCGTCCGCTCCCTCCGTGCATTCCGGCCCGGGGAAACCGATGCCGTCTCCCCGTCTATCGTTCGGCGAGGCCCGAACGTGACGGACCTCTCACCGCAGCAGTGCCTTGACCTCCAGGAATTCTTCGAGGCCGAAGACGCCTGCCTCGCGGCCGACACCGGAGTGCTTGTAGCCGCCGAACGGTGCGTCCGTGTTGAAGGCGCCGCCGTTGAGGTAGACCTGCCCGGTGCGCAGCTGCCGAGCGACTCGCTCGGCCCGGGCGCGGTCGGCGGACCAGACGCCGCCGGAGAGCCCGTAGTCGCTGTCGTTGGCGATGCGCACGGCGTCGTCCTCGTCGCGGTATCCGATGATCGACAGCACCGGCCCGAAGATCTCCTCGCGCGCGATCGTCATGTCCTCGGTCACGTTCGCGAACACGGTCGGTCCGACGAAGTAGCCGGTGCCGAGGCCGGTTTCGCGGCCGTCGAGGACCAGCTCGGCGCCCTCCTCGATGCCCTTGTCGATGTAGGACCGCACCCGCTTGAACTGGTTGGCGTTGACCAGCGGCCCGAGGCGGGTGGTCGCCGCGGCGGGATCGCCGACGGTGTAGGCGCGCGCGACCTGTTCGGCGAGGGCCGCCACCTCGTTCATCCGCTCGGCGGGGACGAGCATGCGGGTCAGGGCCGAGCAGGTCTGCCCGGAGTTCAGGAAGCACTGGGCGACGCCGTCGGTGACGGCGCGGGTCAGGTCGGCGTCGTCGAGGATGACGTTGGCAGACTTGCCGCCGAGTTCGAGCGCGACCTTCTTCACCGTCTCCGCGGCGACGACGGCGACGCGCTTGCCCGCGCGGGTGGAGCCGGTGAACGACACCATGTCCACGTCGGGATGCGCGGCGATGGCCTCCCCCACGACGGGACCGTATCCGCTGACGAGGTTGAACACGCCGGGCGGCAGCCCGGCCTCGTCGCAGAGGTCGACGAGCGCGTAGGTGATCAGGGGCGCCACCTCGGTCGGCTTGAGCACGACGGTGCAGCCGCCCGCGAGGGCCGCGAAGACCTTCAGGACCACCTGGTGCAGTGGGTAGTTCCACGGGGTGATGGCACCGACGACGCCGATGGGTTCCCGGACGATGAGGGCGTTGCCCACCTCCCCGGCGTCGAAGTCGTAGGTCGCGGCGAGTTCGGCGTAGCGGGTGATGTTCTTCAGCGGCATGCCGATCTGGACCGGCTTGGCCAGCGCCACCGGCATGCCCATGTCGCGCGAGACCAGTTCGGCGAGCTCGTCGATGCGCTCGGCCATGAGGGCCGCGACCTTGCCGAGGTGGGCGCCCCGTTCGGCGCCGCTGAGCGCCGACCACGCCGGGAACGCCGCACGCGCGGCGCGGACGGCCCGGTCGACGTCCTGCGCGGTGCCTTCGGCGACGACAGCGATAACGTCCTCGGTGGCCGGGGCGATCACGTCTATCCGGCCGGTGCCGTCGGAGTCCACCCATTCGCCGCCGATGTAGATCTTCGTGCGATCGAGCACGTTGTTCATGTGTCGGTCCTTCTCCCCTGAGTGATGTGCTTCACAGGCAGCGTACGACGCGGGTCCGACGCGCAGCGGGAAGCCGGTCCGGCCCGCCGCGGCGGGTCAGGGCCGGGTCTCGAGGGCGCGCTGGAGCGTCGGCCACGCCTTGGGCAGCTGGTCGCGCCAGTAGCCCCACGCGTGCACCCCGACGGGTTCGTAGGTGACGGTGACGGGGATCTTCAGGGCCCCGAGGCGCTCCTCGAGCCGCTGGGTGCACATCCGCGAGCCGGCCTCGAGGATGCCGCCGAGGACGAGGGTGCGTGCGAGGTCCGGGGTGTCGGGTGTCTCGTGGGGTCCCGGCACGCCGGTCGCGGCGGACAGGTACAGCTCCTTGCCGGCGAGGTTCTCGGCGTGCGCGACGGTGTCGTGCTCGGCCCACTCCCGGCTGCCGGGCGGCCCCCACATGTTCACGGCGTCGCCGCCCTGCGACGAGGTGCTGGTCTGCACGACGGCGCTGCCGAGCAGGTCGACGGTCGAGTAGCAGCCGCTGAACGCGGCGACGCCCCGGTACAGCTCGGGGTGGCGGTGGGCGAGCATCATCGCCGCCTGCCCACCCATCGAGTTCCCGGCGATCGCGTTGACCCCGTTGCTGTTCAGCCGCGCGGCGAGCAGCGGCGGCAGTTCCTGGGTGAGGAAGGTCTCCCACTTGTTGAGCCCGAGCTTGGGGTCGGACTGCAGCCAGTCGCTGTAGAGGCTGCCGCGCCCACCGTTGGGCATGACGACGTTGACGTTCTTGTCGGCGAAGAAGGCGGGCGCGCCGCCGATGTTCATCCAGCCGCTCGTGTGGTTGCGGGCGCTGACCCCGTCGAGCAGGAACAGGGTGGGACGCGGGACGGAGTTGTCGGCGGGGAGCAGGACCTCGACGCCCACGTCGCGGCGCAGGGCGGGGCTCGCGACCGTCAGCCGCACCGCGCGTTCGGCGATCGGGGTCTCCCCCACGATGGCCGCGGTCTCGATGTCACGCAGCTCGGGCAGCGGGCCGGGGTCCTCCTGGAAGGCGGCCGGCACCGAGGAGCCGGAGTTCGACCCGGTGCCGGGTGCCGCGACGGCGGCTCCCGCACCCAGCACGGTCACGGCGGCGAGGGCCGTACCGGTCGTGAGCAGGCGGACGAGTGCCGGACGCCGGGCAACCACCACGAGGACCTCCCTAAACCTCAAGTTCAGGTTGAGAGTAGCCGACGCGCGGGCTTCGTGGTGCCTTTCCGGATCGTCGGCGTGCCCGAAAGACGCCACGGCGACGGAGGCGCCTCCTACACTTTTGGCACAGGCCACGGGAGGAGTCGCCGATGCCCGACCGCTCTGCCGCACGCACCGAACGGGCGCCCGCCGTCGAGCGCCCCGCACAGCTCCGCAACGTCGTCCTCGTCGGCTGCAGCGGGGTCGGCAAGACCACCCTCGCCGAATCCCTCGCGCTGGCCGCCGGCGCCGTGGGCCGGGCCGGCCGGACCGCCGACGGCACCACAGTCTCCGACTACGAGGCGATCGAACAGCAGCACCGTCGCTCGGTGCAGCTGGCCGTGCTACCGCTCGCGTGGAACGGGGTGAAGATCAACATCATCGACACCCCCGGGCACCCGGACTTCGACGCCGAGGTCCGCGCGGGACTGCACGCCGCCGACGCGGCCGTATTCGTAGTCTCCGCAACCGATCCCATCTCCGCCGCCACCCGCACCCTGTGGCGCGAGTGCGCCGAGACCGCGATCCCCCGCGCCATCGTCGTCTCCAAGCTCGACGTCGCCCGCACCGGCTTCGACGACATGCTCACCGCGTGCCACGACGCGTTCGACCTCGGCCCGGACACCCTGCGCCCGGTCTACGTGCCGGTCTTCGACGGCGGCCGCCCCTGCGGCTCGATCGATCTGCTCACCGGCCGCGGCTACGGCAATCCTGCCGCCGTGCCGGACACCGGCGCCGCACGCGAGAGCCTCGTCGAGGCGATCTCCGGCCAGGACGACACCCTCATGGAGCGCTACCTCGCGGGCGAAGCCCTCGACACCGAATCCCTCGACGAGGGGCTGCGGCACGAGATCGTCGACTGCGCACTGCATCCCGCGCTCGCCACCACCGACTACGGGGTGGGTGCCGCCGAGCTCCTCGACCTCCTCGCGATGGCCTTCCCCGACCCCACCCACCGTCGCCCGCCCGCCCCCGCCGCCGACCCCGAGGCACCGCTGGCGGCGCAGGTGATCCGCGTGGCCGGGGACGCCTACGTCGGACGCATCAGCCTCGTGCGGGTGTATTCCGGAACCCTGCGGCCCGACACGACGATCCGGCTGGCCGGAGCCGCCGGCGACGACACCACCGAACGCGTCGCGACCCTCACCAGCCCGTTCGGCCGGCAACAGCGCCCGGTGCCCGAGGCCGTCGCCGGCGACCTGGTCTGCATCGCCAAGCTCCTCACCGCCCAGCCCGGCGACACCCTTTCCGACGCGGGGGAGTCGACCCTCCTGGACCGCTGGCCGCTACCCGAGCCGCTGCTGCCGGTGGCCGTCGAGGCCCACACCCGCAGCGACGACGACAAGCTCTCCCAGGCCCTCGCCCGGCTGACCGCCGAGGATCCGGCCCTGCGCCTCGAACAGAACCCTGACACCCACCAGCTGGTGCTGTGGTGCACGGGCGAGGCCCACGCCGAGGTCGTCCTCGACCGGCTCCGCACCCGCCACGGCGTCCACGTCGACGCCGTCCCCTACCGGGTGGCGCTGCGCGAGACGTTCGCAACCCCGGCCAAGGGCCACGGCCGGCTCGTCAAACAGTCCGGCGGGCACGGCCAGTACGCGGTGTGCGACGTCGAGGTCGAACCGTTGCCGCTCGGCGGCGGCATCGAATTCGCCGAACGCGTCGTCGGCGGCGCCGTGCCCAGGCAGTTCTACCCGTCCGTGGAGAAGGGCGTGCGGGCGCAGGCCGCCAAGGGGGTGGCCACCGGGAACCCGCTCATCGACGTCCGCGTCACCCTCGTCGACGGCAAGGCGCACTCGGTGGACTCCTCCGACGCCGCGTTCCAGACCGCGGCCGGGCTCGCCCTGCGTGACGCCGCCACACACACCGAGGTCACGCTGCTCGAACCCGTCGCCGCGGTGCGGGTGATCCTGCCCGAGGAGTACCTCGGCGCCGTCCTCGGCGACCTGTCCGCCCGGCGCGGCCGGGTCCTGGGCACCGAGAGCGCCGAGCCGGGCCGCACTCTGCTGCGCGCGGAGGTCCCCGAACTCGAACTCGCCCGCTACCCAGTGGATCTGCGGTCGCTCACGCAGGGCACCGCGGAGTTCTCCCGGATGCACCTGCGCTACGAGCCCATGCCGGCCGCGGCGGCGGCACAGTTCACCGGCGGGCAGCGCGAGTCCACGTCGAACGGCAAGTCCCGCAACGGAAACCGGTAGCGTCCCGGTCAGATCATTCCCGCAGCAGCAGCGACGCCAGTTCGGGCGGGCGGGCGAGGGCCGGCAGGTGGCCGGTGTCGATCACCTCCGGCTCCACCCCCACGCGTTCGTGCGCGAGCCGCTCGATCAGCGGCAGCGGGAACAGCCGGTCGTGCCGGCCCGCGATCACCCGCACCGGCACGTCCGGCCACCGCTGCGCCCGCCACGCCGGCTCGAACGCCGACTCCGCCATGTCCGGCTGCTCGTGCGCGAACGCCTCGTCGACGACGTCGTCCGGCACGTCGTGGAAGAACAACGCGCGCGGATCCAGCGGCGCGTCCGGGTCACGTCCGTCGGCGACGTCCTGCGCGCGCTTCGCCTCGGCCTGGCCCACCGCCGACCACCACTGTCCCGGCGACTCGCCCGGCGCCGGGATCATCGGCGCCACCAGGACCAGCGCGTGGACCGGCATCCGCTCGGCGACGATCGCCGCGGTGAACGCGGACATCGACTGCGCCACCACCGTCGGTGGGCGCGCGAGGTCACGGCAGGCCGCCACCACGACGTCCGCGTACGCGTACTGGTCGGCGCCGGGATCGGTGTACGGGAGGTCGACCGGCACGACCTCGTGCCCGCGCAGCAACGGCGCCACCCGGTGCCAGTACCACGAGTCCGACCCCGCCCCCGGCAACAGGACGAAGCTGCGGGTCGTGGCACCGGGCATCGTCGGCGGCCGATCCGTCACGAGAGGGGCCGGTCAGTCCGGCGCCTCGTCGCCGGTCTCGATCGGACGCTGCTCCTCGCGGTCCGAAACGCTGCCCTCGACGCCCTCCTCCTCGCGTTCGCTCTCGACCCGTTTCTCCATGTCGTCCACCAGGTTCTCCAGGTCCTCCCCGGTGACCGGGGCGGGACGGTCGGTGGCCTCCACGGGCTCTTCTCGGTCATCGCGCTGTTCCGGACTTCCCACGGTGTGACGTCCTTTCGATGTCGGCCGACCTCGGTCGGTGCAGCCCTCCCGCATTACCCGGTCGCCCGCGCCCCGAAACCGCGCACCGGGCGCACATCACACCGTCGGGAAGGTCTCCGAGGGGCGCTCCCCCTCGTCGTAGACCGTCTCGGGCGAGCCGATGATCTGGGCATCCGGGGTGCCGACCACGCGCGGATTCTTGCCGGTGTAGTCGAAGCGATGCAGCACCCACTTCATCGCCTCGATCCGCGAACGCTTCTTGTCGTTCGCCTTGACGATGGTCCACGGGGCGTGCGGGGTGTCGGTGTAGAACAGCATCGCCTCCTTCGCCTCCGTGTACGCATCCCACTTGTCGAGGCTCGCGAGGTCCGTCGGCGAGAGCTTCCACTGCTTGACGGGGTCCGTGCTGCGCGCGACGAACCGCGCGTGCTGCTCCTCGCGGCCCACCGAGAACCAGAACTTGACCAGGTGGATCCCGGACTGCACCAGCATCCGCTCGAATTCCGGTGCGGAGCGCGTGAATTCGCGGTACTCGTTGGGGGTGCAGTAGCCCATCACCCGTTCGACACCGGCCCGGTTGTACCAGGACCGGTCCATCAGCACGATCTCCCCGCCCGCCGGCAGGTGCTCGACGTAGCGCTGGAAATACCACTGCGTGCGTTCCCGCTCGGTCGGCTTCTCGAGCGCCATCACCCGCGCACCGCGGGGATTGAGATGTTCGGTGAACCGCTTGATCGCCCCGCCCTTGCCGGCCGCGTCGCGCCCTTCGAAGATGACGACGATCTTCTCGTTGTGCTCCTTGACCCAGGCCTGCAGCTTGAGCAGTTCGATCTGCAGCTTGCGTTTGCGGGCCTCGTACTGCCGCCGCGTCATCTTCGTGTCGTACGGATAGCCGTTCCGCCACGGTTCGTCGACGTCGGCGATCCGATTCTTGCGGCCGGACTTCCGCAGCAGCTCGCCGATCTCGTCGATCTCCGGGGTGACGTCGATCTGACCGTCCGACGCGAGTTCGAACGGTTCGCCCTTCTCGTTCAACTCGTCCACTCCGTGAGATTACCGCCGCCACCGGCCCGTCGCGGTCCGAACGCCGGTGCGACCCGCGGCGCATTCGCCCGTTTCCACCCCACCCTGTAGGCTTCGAGTCATCGATGGGCATTTCGCATCGGGCTTCCCGCCCGGTGGGCCCCGATTGGAACATCTTCCGGCTGATTCGCGGCCGACCAAGGAGCGTCCCGTGACGCACACACCGCGGCCCGGACAGCGCGGCACCGACCGGGGTGTGCCGGCGCAGCCGGGAACGCAACCGTTCCCCGAACCCACCCGCACCCCGCGGCTCCTGCTGCGACCTGCCGGGGCGCCTACGTCGTCCGTCGACGGCGCCTGGTTCCCCTGGACCCAGAACATCACCTCGGAGCTGCACGACCTGGTCTCGGCGCTCGCCCCGAGGCTCGGGCCCGTCGTGCGGATCGCGTTCGAATGGAATGCGGTCAGCTCCGCCCAGCGGCGCATCGACGACGTCGACGGCATCGAGATCACCGGTCCGATCCCCGGCCAGCCGTCGACTCTGATGTACCTGTTCGGCGAACACGGCACGCGGCTCGCGCTGACGATCGTCGCGCCCCACACCGACCCCGACCGCGCCTACGAGATCATGCGGACCGTCGCCGGTGTGCCCGATGAACACTGACCCGCTTCCCCCGACGATTACCACCACAGAACAGGACACCATGCAGCACCACGAGTACCCGATCTTCCTTCAGCCCGGCACCCCCGCCGACGCGGACACTCCCACCGAGGCCGAGACGGATCCCCGCCGGCACGGACCGCACGACTACTCCGGGCTCTTCTCGGCTCCGAACTGACCGGCATATCCCCGCTGCGGGGGGAACATGATCGAATCCGGCGCATGACCCCGGCGCAGACGTCACACTGAAATCCGGAGAAATCCCCCGAACTCTGGAGACGCCATGCGCCGGCTGTCGATCCTTGCGATGACCACCTTCGTTCTGGCGGCCGCCGCCTGCGGCTCCGACAGCGGCACCGAGGACTCCGCGACGACGACCACCCGCGCGCCCGACTCGGCCCAGGCCGAGCAGTTCCAGGCCGCGCTCGACGACGTGCGCGACGACTTCAAGTTCCCCGGCGTCGTCGCGCGGGTGATCACCGCCGACTACGAGTGGACCGGCAGCTCCGGGACCGCCGGCCGGGACTCGACCGAGCCCCCGACCGCCTCCGACCACACGCGCATCGGCAGCATCACCAAGACGTTCACCGTCACCGCGATCCTCCAGCTGATGCAGGACGGCAAGCTCTCCCTCGACGATCCCATCGGCAAGTACGTGCCGGGCCTGCCCAACGGCGACACCGCCACCCTGCGCCAGCTCGCCGACATGACCAGCGGCATCCCCAGCTACACCTTCGACGAGAACTTCCAGAACCAGCTGTTCGGCGACCCCACCAAGCCCTGGACTCCCGAGCAGCTGCTCGACATCGTGCGTGGTGACCCGCCGAACTTCGCGCCCGGTGAGAAGTGGGAGTACTCCAACTCCAACCTCATCGCCCTCGGCCTGGTCGTCGAGCAGGTCAGCGGGCAGAGCCTGGGCGACTACATCACCGAGCGGATCACCGAGCCCATCGGCATGAGCGAGACGTCGTTCCCCGACGGCACCGACATCCCCTCCCCCCACCTCGACGGCGTCACCGAACAGGGACAGCCGGAGGGGCAGACCACCGACGCCACCAACTGGGATCCGTCGTGGGCGTGGGCGGCCGGGGCGATGATCTCCACCCTCGACGACCTGGAGATCTGGGCGAAGGCCATCGGCACCGGCGAGGGACTCTACGACCAGCAGACCCAGGACGTGCGGATGTCGTCGTTCCTGTACGGGCTGCCGCCGAACACCGCGACCGCGGCGTACGGGCTCGGACTCGGCGACGCCGACGGCTGGCTCAGCCACACCGGCGAACTGCCCGGCTTCAACACCTACTTCGGCTACAACCAGGACACCCGCGACATCATCCTCGTCGCGGTCAACAGCGACATCCCGAACGCCCAGAACCAGAACCCGGCACCCACCGTGGTGCAGAAACTGCAGGCCGCGCTCGCCGGATCCTGACCGCACGACGGCCGTGGCGGCCCTCACGTCGGCCGGATCCGGCGTGATCGGTCGTTATGGTGGATCAGGTGACTGCCGCACTCCTCGCCGCCATACCCGCCGACGCCGGCGCCCCCACCGACGGCCTCGCCGGCTGGGCGCTGTCCCTCATGGACCGGCTCGGCGGCGTCGGAGCGGGGATCGCGATCGCGCTGGAGAACTTCTTCCCGCCGCTGCCCAGCGAGGTCATCCTGCCGCTCGCCGGGTTCGCCGCAAGCCTCGGCAGCTTCACCCTCTTCGGTGCCCTGTTCTGGACCACCCTCGGCTCGCTCGTCGGCGCCCTCGGGCTCTACGCGGCCGGACGCGGCATCGGCCCCGACCGGATCCGGCGGATCGTCGACCGGCTTCCCCTCGTCGACGTCGCAGACCTCGACCGCACCACCGCCTGGTTCGAACGACACGGCGGCAAGGCCGTGTTCTTCGGCCGCATGGTCCCGCTCTTCCGCAGCCTGATCTCCATCCCCGCGGGCGTCACCCGCATGCCCGCGTGGCGATTCGTCCTCTTCACGACCGCGGGCAGCCTCATCTGGAACAGCATCTTCGTCTTCGCCGGCTACGGCCTGGGCGCGAACTGGTCCCGCGTCGAGCCGTACGCGTCGGTGTTCCAGAACGTCGTGATCGGTGGCGTCGTGCTCGTCGCCGGGTACGCCGTGGTCAAGCGGGTGCGCAAGCGCCGCGCGCAGACCGACGCGAACTAGCCGACCTTGCACCCGTTCCTGTCGGCTTGCATCCGTTCCGGCGCGACGAAACGGGTGCAAGCACGCAGAAACGGGCGCAGGCTCGGGTTCAGAACATGACGCCCGCGAACGGCGCCGAGGCCGTCGCGAACAACTGCTCGACCACCGGCAGCGCGTCCGCGTCGTGCACCTGCACGAGCCCGGCGACCTCGAGCTGATGCCAGCGGGTCCCGCCGAGCAGCGTCGCGGCGAGCGTGGACGCGTCCACCTCCAGCTGTGCCGGCTCGTCCACGCGTTCCGCGCCCGACGCCGAGATCCGGTAGGTGCCGGAGTTCTCCGGCAGCCGGTCGTCGACCACCGCCAACCGCACCTCACCGGGGCCGGCGAACGTCCGCTCCCGCAACGCGGCGGGCACGTCCACGATCCGCAGCCACGTCTCGTCGCCGGCGCGGCGCAGCTGCACCGCGCGCGAGTCCGTCAACAACCACGGCAACGGGTCGTCCTGCGGCATCGCGGCGAAGACGAACGTGTCGACGAGATCGAGGTTCAGCAGGAACCGCAGCAGGCCCAGGTAGGCGGTGCGGGTCGGCGCGAAGAAGTCCTCGACGACGACCGTGCGCTCCCGGCTGCCGAACCAGGTGTCGGTGCCGATCGGGCGGTAGCGGGCGAAGCCCGTCTCCGCTCCCGGCTCGCCGTGCACCGCGACGTACCGGGGTTCGCGGTCCCCGACGATCCGGTGCTCCTGCGACCGCCACCAAGGCGGGATGCGGTCGATGCTCCCGGGCCGCGACGACGGATTGTCGTCGGCGATGCGCGAGAGCAGGTCCCACGCGTCGTGCGGGTCGACGAGCCGCACCGGCCCGCCCTCCCCCACCGACGGACGCAGGACAGCCCGCCGCACGTCCAGTTCGACGGTGTGCGTCGTGGTCGCGATGCCGTACCCGAAACGGCCGTAGATCGTCGCCTCGGAGGCCCGCAGCGACGTCACCACCTCACCCCGGTCCTGGGCGTCGCTCAGCTGGTGCCGCATCAACGCCGACAGCACGCCCCGACGCGTGTGCGTGGGCAGCACCCCGACGTGCGTGACGGCGGCGTGCGGGACGCGGCGCCCGCCCGGCAGGATCATCCCGCTCGACGCCGACTCCACGGTGCCCACCAACTGCCCGTCGACGAACGCGCCGAGCGTGCGGCCCTGCTCGCGCTGGGTCAGGATCTGGCCCGGCTGGAGCGGATTCGGGGCGGGCATCCCGATCATCGCGGTACGGAACAGTTTCGCCGCCGACAGCAGCTCTGATTCGGTCTCGAGGACCCGGATCTCCGGCATTACCGCAGCATACGGGGATCGCGGCGACGGGACCGCCCGGACGTGCCCTCCGCCCTGGGCTGCCGTTCATCGAAGTGCCGCCGCCACCCCACCGAACAACAGAACACCGACCAGCAGCGACGGGACCGCGACGCTGGAGATGGCCAACCCTGTGCCGAATCGACGGACCGGCCCGCGGAACGCCGTCAGCACTCCCCCACCGACGAGGGGACCGAGGTACGGCCACGCTGCGTCGCTGCCGGCAATGCCGAGAGGGACCGACGCCACGCACACCAGTCCGCACAGCGCCCCGGCGAAGCTCTCCGGGCCGAACCAGTCGATGCGATCGGTCCACCGCGACTCACGGCTCATCACGACAACGACCACACGACACAGAGAACTACCGCGGCCCCACCGACTCCGAGCGCAATGCCGCGGCGACGTTCGACGCGTGAGCGCGCCAGCACAGCAGCGATGGCAGCCATGACCGCGGCGACGACAACGAGAATCCACCCTTCCGGCGGGTTCGCCCGATAGTCGATCGTGCCGATCGCGGCAACGATACCGAGGAACAACGACGCTCCGCCGCCTGCGGCGAGCGGCAGGGACCACGTGGCGGCCTCCCAGAAGCCGATCCGATCGAGCCGTTGCGAGATTCCCGACGGAAGGACCGGCCGAATCATCGGACGACCACCACGCGAAGCGGATCCTCCGTACCACCGAGCCTCGTGGGCTGGTGCGGATCCGCATCCGGACGTGTCCCCGCCTCGTAAGGCGGCAACTGAGCGTACGCAGACCTGAAACGCTCGAACGCTTCCGTTCCGACCCCGATCGAATGATGGAACGGAAGGTTGATGAGCGGTCCGTATTCGCTGCCGCTGTCGGCAGGGTCGATCGTGACAGTTTCCGTACCGCCCATGGGCGTATCCCGATAGACCTCGAGCGCCGGGTAGTCCGTGATCACACCGTCGACAGCAATTCCTTCCGGCCGCGGCGATATCACGATGTCACCGTTGACCGTATGCGTTGGTGTCGACACATCCGGAGCGAGAGGGTTTCTCGCGTGGTACTGGATCCGAACGGCACCGTCGGCCGCCTGCTGGACGTCTACGGTCGGCACACCGACCCGTACGTCACCGTCGACCGACACCGAAGGATTCTGACGGGCGATCACCATGCCGTTCTCGTAGTCGACGTAGATCGCGACTCGTGTGTCCTCGACGTCGAATCGGGGATCCTCGGACCGATGGTCACCCAGATCCTGCGGCAGGTTCACCACCGTTTCGGACGGGATGTAGAGCCCGATCCGCACTACGCCCTGACCCGGCACGGGCCCGATCCGACCCGCGACGACCTCCGGCCCGACTCCCGCGTACTTCTCGGCGAAGCTGTTCGCCACAAGGATGTACGCCGTCGCCCAGTCCACCGGGTCGAGCGGGAGCCGACCTGTGAGTCGTTCGAATGCATCGGCGGCATCCGCCCGCCGCTCGTCGCCGGAGTCTGCCCCCGGGGCAGGCGCGGGTCCTGCGAGCACCACGTCCGCCGGAAACCGAACCTCGTCCGATTGCATCGCGGAGAGCGACTCGAGCGCTCTCCGCATCGCCGTTGCAACCCGCGCGTCTTCGTCGCCCAGTACGGTCAACGCGCGGACAATTTCCGTCTCGTGTCGGCTCGCGGCTTCTTTCGAGGCTCCGGTCACGTCGACCGCCGAGACACGCCCATCGTTCGCAACCCGAAACCCCTCACATTCCGCCGACGCGACGGCATGCAATACGTACGATCGCGCGGCCTCGATGCTCGAGGCTCCGCGGTGAGCAACATCGACACAAAGTTCGAGCGCTCCTGCCGCGCGATTCGCCGCATCCACGAATCGCTGCATCCTGGTGCGTTCGTGATCGCCGGCTGCTCCTAGCCAGAACCGGTGCGAGTCGTCGAAGTCGCGCTCCACGTCGCGCTTACGCCGGTCGATCTCGTCACAAAGTTCCTCCCATGCAGCTGCGATCACGACCAGCGAAGCGGTGTCCCAGCGTTGGGCCTGCTCTCTCGTCGCCGGACTCACACTCTGCCCCGCAGGTCGCGCAATGCGTCGGCCGACGCACGATCCACCTCCGAATACGAGTTCGCAGCAGCATCAGCCCTCATCGCCACGTCGCGCAGACGAGCGGCCAACTGGGACGTCGATGCGACCACGGCTACCCACACCTCTTCACATGCCACCGCGGTGCACGATCCGGAAAGCAGATCCCCGACCTCCGACCAGTCGGTGCATTTCTCCAGTGCGGCACCGGCGTCGGCAGCCCTTGCTGCAAGCAACCGGAGTTCTTCCGGCACGACGAAAACGCTCTCCCCCATGCAGTTGCCCCCTGTGTCCCCAACGTGCCCGATGCACCTTACACAGAAGGACCGCCCCTACTTGCGACTGTCGGATGACCCGATGCCGAAAACCTGACGGCTTGCGCGGCAACGCTCACCGAGTCGGCAGACTCCCGGTCGTCCCGCCCATCAGTCGCCAGTGCCTCGCGTTCGAGCGGTGGCGTTCCCATGCCGTCGGCGCGCTACAGTACCCGGGCCGATGGACATCATGGGGGGATTTCATGGCCGAAGGACTTCGTCTGGATCCGCAGACGATCGACGAGATCGTCGCGATCTGCGACACCATGCTCGAGACTTTGCGAGAAGCGGCGCTGAACGCAAGACGCCTCACCGATGCGCCGAGCTTTGGGGGCTTCAGATCGGCAGAGGATCTACGCGCCGGTTTCGTGCGCAAGGCTCACGGCACGCCCGAGTCGCTCGATGAACGGCTCGAACAGTTCCACGCGGTGCTCAGCGGTATGCGCGAGACGTTCGCCGCCGGCGGGGACGGCTTCCTGACCGCCGAGTACGACTGGACCGAGCGCCTGCACCGTGCAAGCCAGGACGAGCTGTGACCGGACGCCGCACCGCGATCGCAGCCGGTGCGCTTCTGGCACTCGTCGTGCTCACCGGTTGCGCCGCGCCCACGCCTACCGAGGTCACCGTAGGCGCATCCCCGCACGCGCCGACCACCACGACCCGAGTGCCACGCCTGGTCGACGAATCCGATCGGCCTCTCGTCGCCTTCGACCCGTGCCTGGACATCCCCGCCCACGTGCTCACCACCGCCGGCTACGACCCGGAAACCGAAGACGAAGCGGACTTCGCCGCCACGCATTACACCATGCTGGGCTGCTCCTACAAGGGCACCCTCCGCATACCCGGAGTCCTGGCCCGCTACGGACTGACGGTGATGTCGGCCAACTTCACCTTCGAGGAAGAGTGGCAGAAGGCCACCGGCAACGGTGACGACATCGTACCCACCGAAATCGTCGGTCGACGTGCGCTGCTGAAGTCCAATTCGTCTCTGCCCTACAGCTGCGGGATGAGCGTCGAAAGTTCCTACGGGGTGCTCATTTTCGCCCGCATCCACTTCCGCGACAGCAGCGCTCCCCTACCGGAATCACAGTGGTGCGTCGGCCTGGAGGACACCGTCGGTCGGATCGTCGCGGTTCTCGACGACTTCGAATCGGCATCGCGCTGAACGACATCCGCAGGATTCAGGCAGAGTGCACCGCTTTTGTGTCGGCGTCCCGCGCTACGGTTGATCACACTGGAGGAAACCACAGAGGAGGCGGCCGGTGAACGACAGCACGGACGTCCCGGAGATCAACACCTGGGACGGAATGATCGACTGGCTCGTCGACTCGTTCACCGACAAGCCGACGGGTCTCGTCATCGACCTGGGACCGAGCGGCTACGTCGCTCCGCTCGACCAGGACGAGGACGAGGATCTGGTGGTGTGCGTGCAGGTACACGTGCTGGCAGTCGGTGTGCTGATGGTCCGCCGCTCCCGGACCGTACTCGGCCGGCTGCGGCTGGATACTCACGCTGTGGACGGGCTCGAGCTCGACCGGTGGTTCTTCGACGGCCACTTCGACGACTGCACCGACGGCTACCTCTTCACCCGCGACGTCACCTTGGCTGCCGACGCATGTGTTTCGTGGTTCCGCGACAACCCGGACGCGCCCCCGCTCGACGAACTGGGATGCGAGTACGAGTTCCCCGACACGCTTCCGACCGGCACGTAGCCCCTGGCGTGATCCCCGTGGCTCGTTCCGGTCAGCCGTGCCGCTGTCCGAGCAGACGCTCGAGGCCCGTCTGCCCGATGATCGAGATCCTCTGCCCGAGCCGCAGGCGCTCCCGCACCGCGTACAGCTTGCGTCCCTCGGACTCGTTCAGTCCGTTGCGGACGTCCCCTCGCACGAGCAGCGTGGTCGAGTCGCCGACGGCATCCTCACGTGTCCGCCGGCGCGCCGGACGAGCTCCGCGGCCTCGCTCCGAGTCCATCTCTGGAGCTTGCCGGATCGAAGACACTGTCGCGCGTATCGTCGCCGCCCTAGGCGAGTTCGAGTCACGCAGCCGCTGAGTGACATTCACAGCCGCTCCACCGTCAGTCATACGCTCCCACAATTGAACGTGCGGATGACTGCGCGACGCGCGGATACCGTTCTGCGCCTCAGCCTTCCGCAGCGGGCAGCAGATGCCCCATCCGCCGTCGTTTGGCCTCGAGGTACCGCACGTTCGCCGGGGCCCTGCCCACGTGCAGCGGTATCCGCCCCGACACGACGATGCCGTTGTCCTCGAGCCCGGAGATCTTGGCCGGGTTGTTGGTGAGCAGCCGCACCGACCGCACACCGAGGTCGTGCAGGATCGCGGCGGCACCGCCGTATTCGCGGCCGTCGGCGGGTTCGTCCAGTTCCAGATTGGCCTGCACAGTGTCCAGGCCGCCGTCCTGCAGCCGGTAGGCGGCCAGCTTCTTCAGCAGTCCGATGCCACGGCCCTCGTGCCCGCGCAGATACACCAGCACCCCGCCCTCGTGGGCGAGACGCTCGAGGGCGGCGTCGAGCTGCGGGCCGCATTCGCAGCGCTGGGAGGCGAACGACTCCCCGGTCAGGCACTCCGAATGCACCCGCACCAGCGCCCCGTCGACCGGGTCGCCGGCGAGCAGCGCCAGGTGCTCGGCACCGGTGTGCCGGTCCAGGTAGCCGACGGCACGGAAGGTGCCGAACCGGGTCGGCATCACGGTCTCGTCGGCGCGGATCACCCTCCCGGCCGGCACCACGGTTGCGGGCAGCGGGTGCGCGGCGCGGTAGTTGATCAGCTCCGCGACGGTGAGGACGGGCAGGTCGTGCCGGGCGCCGAGGTCCTCGATGCCGGGCATGCGCATCATGGACCCGTCGTCGGCGACGAGTTCGGCGATCACCCCGACCTGGGGCAGCCCGGCGAGAGCGCACAGGTCGACGGCGGCCTCGGTGTGGCCGGGACGTTCGAGCACCCCGCCGGGCCGGGCGCGCAGCGGCAGGATGTGCCCGGGCCGGATCAGGTCGCGGGCGGTGGCGGTGGGGTCGGCGAGCACCCGCAGCGTGGTGGCGCGGTCGGCGGCGCTGATGCCGGTGCTCACCCCGCGCGCGGCGTCGACGGTCACCGTGTACGCGGTCTGCTTCGGGTCCTGGTTGTCGGTCACCATCGCCGGCAGGTCCAGGACGTCGGCGCGAGCGCCGGTCATCGGTGCGCACAGCAGGCCCGAGGTGTGCCGCACGGTCCACGCGATCCACTCCGGACTCGCATGGTGGGCGGCGAGGATCACGTCGCCCTCGTTCTCGCGGTCGGCGTCGTCGGCGACGAGGACGGGCCGCCCCGCGCGCAGTGCGGACAGCGCCGCCTCCATCCGGCTCACGACGCCACCAGCCGGCGGAAGGCGCTGCGGTGGAACACGATCGGCTCGGTGCCGGAGTCGTCGCAGTGCAGTTCGTGGACCCGCAGCACGACGATGGCGTGGTCGCCCGCGGGCACTTGCTGTTCGATCGACACGTCCAGCCGGACGCTACAGCCGGCGACGAACAGCGCTCCCCCGTCCCGGGTTTCGGTGTCGATGCCGGCGAACCGGTCGCCGTCCTTGGCCGCGAGCACCCGGGCGGCACCGTCGGAGTTCAGGACGCTGATGCCGAGGCGCGGTCGTGCCGCGAGCTTCGGCCAGGTGGTGGAGGTGTTCTGCACGCAGAATGCCACCAGCGGCGGATCCAACGACACCGGCACGAACGTGCTCGCGGCCATGCCGAGGCGTTCGGTGCCGGTGTCGGCGCAGATCGCGACGACCCCGGACGGGATGTGGGCGAAGGCGCGACGCAGCGCGGCGCCGTCGAGGGTCAGGGTGGTCATCGGGCCTCCGTCCGGAGAGTGGACCGCAGGACCGGAGCCCAGCGCTGGGCGTAGTCCGCGATCCGCGTGTCGGTGGTGTAGGTGGAGTCGAGCAGGTACAGACCCGGCGCCGGGGTGGTGGCACCGAGTTCGACGAGGACCGGCTTGAGCAGCAGGTCGGGGGCCAGGGCGTGGGCCGGGCCGGCGCCGAGCATGAGCGGCACGGCGGTGACGTCGCGCAGGCCGTCGCCGGTGGCGAACTGGTCGAGGAAGAGCTTGAGGATGCCGGTGTAGGTGGCCTTGAAGGTGGGGCTGGCGACGACCACGAGGTCCGAGGCGGCGACGGTGTCCACCGCCGCCTTGACGGCGTCGTCGCCCCAGCCGAGCAGGCCGGGTCCGAGGGTGATCACGTCGACGACGTGGTCGGGTGCGGCGCCGGTGAGTTCGGTGGCCAGGAGGGTGGCGGCGTCGAGGGTGCGGGAGCCGGGCTTGGGGTTGCCGGCGACGACGGTGGTCTTCATGGCGGGTGTCCTTCGGTCGGGCGCTCAGCGCGCGGATCGGGAGGCGGTGCGGCGACGGACCGCACCGGAGAGGGCGACGGCGGCGACGAGTGCGCCGCCGTAGAACAGTTGCTGGACGAAGCTGGCGACGCCGAGCATCTGCAGGCCGACGACCCCGGCGACGAGGAAGTACACCGCGACGAGGGTGCCGAAGGCGTTGAAGCGGCCGGGCACGATCGCGGTGGCGCCGAGGAATGCGGCGGCGAACGCCGGGAGCATGAACGACTGGCCGGACGACGGGTCGGCGCCGCCGAGCATGCCGGCGTAGACGATGCCGGCCAGGGCTGCGACGAGCGCGGAGGTGACGAGCGCGCCGCCGCGGATGCGGTCGACGTGCAGGCCGCTGAGCCGCGCGACCTGCGGGCCGCGCCCGACGAACAGCAGCCGGCGCCCGATCGGCGTGTACTGGAAGATCACCGCGGTGAGCAGGACGAGGGCGAGGGCGTAGTAGAACTGCAGCGACACCCCGAACAGGCGGGTGCCGATGGTCGCGTCGACGAGCGCGGCGTCGATGCCGGTGACCGAGGTGGAGTCGGAGATCCACTGCACCACGCCGAGGACGACGGTGCCGCTGCCGAGCGTCGCGATGAACGAGTCGATGTGCAGCCGGACGACGAGCACGGCGTTGACGATGCCGACGAACAGCGCGACGAGCACGGCGACAGCGATGGCCGGCGGCAGCGACCAGCCCTGCTGGACGTTGAGCACCGCGATGGTCATTGCGGCGAGGGACATGGTGGACACGGCCGAGAGGTCGAACTCGCCGGCGGTGAGCGGCACGATCAGCCCGAGGGCGAGGATGAGCAGCACGGCCTGCGAGCCGAGGATGTTCTGCAGGTTGTTCGCGGTCGGGTAGATCTCGGGGCGCAGCGCGCTGAACACGAGCACGATGGCGACGAGGGCCAGCACGAGCGCGTACTTCTCGACCAGCGGGCCGAGCGCGACGCGTGGCCGGGTCGACTCTGCAACGGTGGCGGGCGTTTTCGTGGTGGTGGTCTTGTCGAGGGTGACGGACATCAGGCTTTCACTTCCTGTCGGGTCAGTCCGAGGACGCTGTCCGAGATGTGGTGCTTGGAAAGGTGGTCGCCGGTGAGTTCGGCGACGATGTGGCCGCGGGAGAAGACGAGGACGCGGTCGCACAGCACCGACAGCTGCTCGTAGTCGGAGCTGGCGACGACGATGCCCGCTCCCCCGCGCGCCGTCTCGCGGAGCATCTCGAAGATGCGGGCGCGGGCACCGATGTCCACGCCCTGGGTGGGTTCGGCGAGCAGCACCAGCGCCGGGTCGGTCTGGAGCCACTTGCCGAGCAGGGCCTTCTGCTGGTTGCCGCCGGAGAGGGAACCGTAGACGGCCTGCGGGTCGCGGGGCCGCACGTCGCAGCGTTCGGCGAGGGACCCGGCGACGGCCCTGAGCGCGCCTGGTTTGACCAGGCCCGCTCCGAGGATCGGCAGGGTGACGTTCTCGGCGACGGTCAGCTCCGGTGCGCTGCCCTCGACCTTGCGGTCCGGCGGCACGTACACCACCTTGCGGTCGAGCGCGTCGATCGGGGTGATCGTCTGCAGCGCCACGGTGTCGGGGCCGAGCGCCAACCGTCCCCCGCGGGCCGGACGGGCCCCGTAGAGGACGGGCAGCACGTCGTCGTAGCCGGAGCCGGCGATGCCGGTGAGGCCGACGATCTCGCCGGGCCGCACGTCGAAGCCGATCCCGTCGACGGTCGCGGTCTCGAGCTCCTCGATCCGCGCGAGCGGCGCCGCGTCGTCGAAGTCGCGGACGGGACCGGCGACGCGGGGGTCGGCGGAGTCGAGGCTGCGGCCGACGATGAGGTCGATGAGCGAGGCGGCGGTGAGGTCGCGGGTGCGATGGGTGCCCTGGGAGACGCCATCGCGCAGGACGGTGACGCGGTCGGTGTGGTCGAGCACCTCGTCGAGGTCGTGCGAGACGAACAGGACCGCGGCCTTCTTGTCGGCGACGATCTCGCGGACAACGGAGAACAGCAGGTCGGTGCCCTCACGGGGCAGGAACACGGTCGGCTCGTCGAGGACGAGGAGGGTGCGGCGGTCGCCGAGCTCCTCCACGGCCCGCAGGATCGCGACGAGCGCGCGGTCGGTCTCGCCGAGGCTCGACACCGGCGCGTCGGGGTCGACGTCCAGGCCGAAGCGGTCGAACAGCGCTCGGGCGGTGGACTTCTCGCGCCGCCAAGAGATCCACGGCCGCGAGCCGGCGACGACGGGGCCGACGCGCAGGTTCTCCACCACCGACAGGTCGGGCACGAGGGCGAGGTCCTGGTGGACGAAGCTGATGCCGATGTCGCGGAACGCGCCGGCGGGGACGGGCAGGGGCACGTCGCGGCCGCGGACCTGCAGGGCGGCGCCGGGGTCGGGGGCGTGGAACCCGGCGAGGACTTTGATGAGGGTGGACTTGCCGGAGCCGTTCTCGCCGAGCAGGCCGTGCACCTCGCCGGCGTGGATCGTCAGGCCGACGTCTTTCAGGACGGTGTGGCTGCCGAAGGTCTTGGACAGGCCGACGATGTTGACGATGGGGTCAGGGCTGCTCACTGGACCCCCAGAGGGCCTCGTAGCCGGTGACGTAGGCGGTGCCGTAGCCCCTGTTGGGCTGCGGCGGGATGCCGGTCTCGTCGATGTTGTCGGCGGTGATGAGCTTGAGCGGGGTCTGCTGGGCACCGTTCGGGACGGGGTCGTAGCCCAGGAGCAGGCGGCCGGCCTGGTCCATGGTGGCCCAGGCGAGCCACGGGATGGATTCGCCGACGTTCATGGTGACGATGCCGTCGTCCTGCTGGATCTTCAGCACGGCGGGGGTGCCGTTGACCGAGGAGATCTCGACCTGTCCGGTCTTGCCGGCGGCCTTGATGCCGGACTGGGCGTAGAGCGACATCGAGTCGTAGATGGGCAGGACGAAGTCGATGGTGGGGTCGGCGGAGAGGGCGGACTGCACCTCGGACTGGATCTTGGTGGCCCACTCGGCGACGGGCACGTTGACGATCTTGTATTCGCACCTGGGGCAGTACTGCGCGATCTCGTCCTCCATCGCCGCGACCTCGGCCTTGGCGGGCGGGACCTCGTTGGAGGTGATGATCAGGGCGTTGCCCTCGCCCTCGGTCCGGTCGATCATCCAGTCGACGGTGAGACGGTTGGCCTCGGCGAGCGGGGCGTCGGTGGTGGCGTCGACGAGGTCCTCGAGGTCGGCGGGCAGCGGCTCGCCGCGCAGGATGGTGTGGGTGAGCAGGACGGGAATGTTTGCTGCGTCTGCCTTTTCGAGGGAGGGTTTGATGAGGGAGGCGTCGATGCCCTGCGAGAGGATGATCAGGTCGACGCGCTGGTTGACGGCCTGTTCGACGCCGGTGGCCCACTGGGCGGGCTGGCCCTGGTTGGTGTATTCGATCCAGGTGGCGCCGTAGCGTTCGGCGACCTTCTTCGATTCCTCGTCGACCGCGACGTTGTAGGGGTTCTCGCTGTTGGTGGGGATCGCGAAGATCGTCTTGCCGGCGATGTTCCGCATCGGGAAGGGCTCGGCCTCGAGCGTGAACTCCGGGTCGGCCGCGTACTTGGCGAGCTGGGCGCGGGCGTACTCGATGCCGGCGGCGACGTCGGCGGCGGAGACGTCACCGCCGCCGGAGCCGGAATTGCTGCATGCGGCGAGACCGAGGGCGGCCGTGAGGGCGAGCGCGGCGATCGCGGCGCGGCCGGGAAGGTTGGGGCGCATGGGTTCTCCTGGAGGGGAAGAGGAGGTTCGACGAGAGGCTGCGTTCGACGAGAGGCGGGGCGCGACGTTGCGGAGCCGGCCCTTGCGGTCGATGACTTCGAATGTATCGATCGTCGTGTTGCGTCCGGCAACACCGTTGGTTCGTTCGTGTTAACTACCGTGCGGCTCCGCCGCCCGTGCGCGTTTCTGGTAGCCAGAGCTACCGGAATCACGCACGGGCGAGGTAGGACTGGGCGCGGGTCAGCGGCCAGACCTCGCCCATCTTCTGCTGCATGTCGAACAGGTTCGAGTGGTGGATGGCCGGATCCCGGTCCCCCACGGCGTCTTCCACGACGATGGGGATGTAGCCGTGCTGCATCGCGTCGAGCGTCGTCGCGCGCACGCAGCCGCTCGTGGACAGGCCTGCGATGAGGACGGTGTCCACCCCGAGCGACGTCAGGTACGAGTTCAGCGACGTGCCGAAGAACGCGCTCGCGTATTTCTTGGTCACGAGCAGCTCGGCGCACGTCGGCTCGAGGCCGTCGATGAGTTCCCCGTACGGGCTGCCCTCGCAGAACGCGACGAGCGTGCCCGACTTCTTGAAGAACACCCCGGCGTCGGCACCGTCGGCGCGCAGCCGCACCTCGGTGATCACGACGGGGATTCCTGCGGCGCGGGCGTCGGCGAGCAGCGTGCGCATCGCCGCGACGTTCTCCTCCACCCCGGCATACAAGGGGCAGTCGGGGTCGATGTAGGCGCGGGCCGGGTCGACGACGATCAGGGCCGGGCGGGTGCCGGGCTGAAGTTCCTGCCCGAAGCCGGCGCGGGCGTAGTCGGCCGCCTGGGCGGTGCGATCGGCGAGGGTCATGCGGATTCCTTCAGGGTGGTGACGGGTTCGAGGGGACGCACGACCGCGGGCGTGGCGACGTCCCGTCGCGGGAAGGCCAGGCACACCGCGACGCCCGCGGCAGCGACGACGGCCAAGGCCAGACCCACCGCGCGGACGTTGTCGACGAACCGCGCGAGTTCGGCGCTGCCGAGGGTGCCGAGGGTGCCGCCGTACGCGGCCTGCCGCGCGGTGGCGCTGAGCCCGACGGTCGCGACGGCCAGCGCCAGCGCGGTGCTGAGCAGGTAGCCGACGTTCTGCAGCGTCGAGCGCAGCCCGTTGGCGATCCCGCGACGTTCCGCGGGCGCGGTGAGCATCAGCGCGCTGGTGCTCGGAGTCATGAACAGGCCGGTGCCGCAGCCGAGGACGAACAGGAACGGCGCCGTCGCCCCCAGCGAGCCGCCGTCCGGCGAGAGCATCGCGGTGACGCCGAGCAGACCGACGGCGTTGAGCGCCATGCCCGTTGCGGTCAGCGTGCGCGGGGTGAAGCGCAGCATGAGCGAGCCCGCGGCGGCGGCCGCGACGACGGTGCCCACCGCGACGGGCATCACCAGCAGCCCGGCCGCGACGGCCGAGATCCCGCCCACCGCCTGCCCGTACAGCGACACGAGCAGCGTCACCGCGTAGGTGGCGACGGCGTTGACGAGCACCGCGACGAGGACGAGCGCGATGCCGCGGTTGCGGAACAGCGTCAGGTCCACCAGCGGGTGGGTGCGACGGATCTGCACCGCCGCAAACACCGCGCCGAGCACCAGGCTCGCCGCGCCGCACACCCACGGCAACCCCGGCGACGACGTCACCCCCGGCGTCAGCGCCAGCACGACGGCGGTCAGCAACGCGGTCGACAGCACCGCGCCGGCCAGGTCGAACGGCTCACGCTCGACGCGACGGCGAGCCCCGCGCGGGATTACCAGCAGCGACGACGCGATCGCGAGCACCCCCACGGGCAGCACGACGACGAACAGCCCGCGCCAGCCGAACGCGGCCGTCGCGGCACCGCCGATCACCGGCCCGACGACCTGCGCGATGGCCGCGACGGTCGCGTTCCAGCCGAGGGCACGGCCCAGGCTGTGCGGCGGGAACGTGTCGGTGAGCAGCGCCGTGTTGTTGGTGACGACGGCCGCCGCCCCGACGCCCTGCAGCACCCGTGCCGCGATCAGCCACCCGGCCGTCGGGGCGAGCATGCACAGCCCGGTCGCGACCGTGAACACCGCCAGCCCCGCCAGATACAGCGGGCGCCGGCCGACGATGTCGGCGAGCCGGCCGAACACGAGGATCAGCGCGGTGGTGACGAGCATGTAGCCCAACAGGATCCACGTCGACTGCGCCGCCGACGCCCCCAGCTCGCGGGTGACGGTGGGCAGCGCGACGGTGAGGCCGCTGATGCTGAGAAATACCGCGACCACGCCAATGCTGGTGGCCGCGAACACCCGCCACGGATGCGGATGATGCCGTGCGGCAACGCTATCCATCGGCGCGACGCTCGTGGACGCCGGTGACGGTCTGCAGCACCTGCGCCAGGCGCAGGCACGTGTCGTCGGCCCACGGCCGGCCCACGATCTGCACGCCGACGGGCAGGCCGTCGACGAAACCGGCCGGCGCCATCACCGCGGGCAGGCCGAGGTAGTCGAACAGGCCGGTGTTACGGCCGACGATCGACTGCATGGGGTGGCGCACGCCGTCGATCTCGACGGTGACGTCCGACAGCCGCGCGGCCGTCGCCCCGATGCCCGGGGTGACGAGCGCGTCGATCCCGGCGGCGTCGAACGCCTGCACCGTCGCGCGCTGGGCGCCGGCGCGGCGGCGCAGCGAGCGCAGGTAGTCCACCGCCGACGGCACCAGCCCGCGCGCGATGCGCACCTGGGTGCCGATGTCGTACTGCGCGAACCGCCCCAGCGCGCCCTCCTGGTTGGCGGCGAGCTCGCAGGTGAGCACGATGGTGACGTCCTCGTGCAGGCGGTGGGCGTCGGGGACGTCGACGGGCACCACCTCGGCGCCCAGGCCCCGCAGCGCGGCGACGGCCGCATCCCACGCGGCCAGCACGCCCGCGTCGCACAGCTCGGTGAACCACGTGGTGGGGATGCCGAGCCGCACGCCCGCCAGCGACGGCGCGCCGGGCGTGCCCGGTTCGGCGAGGCCGGCCTGCACCTGCCGCGCCACCGCATCCGGGGCCGCGGCGGGGTCGAGGCCGTCGGGTCCGGCGAGGACGTCGAGGACGACGCGCAGGTCGGCGGCGGAGCGGGCCATCGGCCCGATGTGGTCGAGGGTCCACGACAGCGACGCGACGCCCGTGCGCGGGACGAGCCCGTAGGTGGGCTTGATGCCGGTGAGGTTGCACAGGGCGCTGGGCACGCGGATCGAGCCGCCGGTGTCGGTGCCGAGCGCGAGCGGGACGAGGCGCGCGGCGAGGGCGCCGGCCGAGCCGGTCGACGAGCCGCCGGTCCAGCGGCTGCGGTCCCACGGGTTGGTGACGGCCCCGTAGCGGGCGTTGTGCGGGGCACCGCAAGCGAATTCGGTGGTCGCGGTGATCAGGACAGGGATGGCGCCTGCGGCCCGCAGCCGGGCGACGGCCGTCGCGTCGGTGCCGGCGATGCGGTCGCCGGTGGTGTGCGAGCCCGCGGTGACGGGCGCGCCGGCGACGTCGACGATGTCCTTGACGCCGAAGAAGATCCCCTCGAGCGGGCGGGCGGTGCCGTCACGCCAGCGACGGTCGGACTCGGCGGCGGCCGCGTCGGCGCCGTCGACGACGGCGAGGATCGCCCCGCCCACGAGCGCCGGGTCGGCCCAGCGGGCGCGCAGCGCGGCGAGCACCGCGGTGGGCGTGGTGGTGCCGGCGGCGTAGGCGGCGAGCAGGTCGAGCACTCCGAGGTCGTGCAGCGCCGCGTCGGTGTGCGCGCGGTATGCCGGGGCAGGGAGGGGTGGGGGCGGGACGGGGCTCGCGGCAAGCAGGGCGACGGAGTGGGCGGGCTCGGTGGCCGGTGCGTCGGGTGCGGGCGGCAGCGGGGTGAGCCGGGAGGTCTCGAGCAGGGGCGTCATGTCGGCGCGGGCTTGCGGCAGCAGGTCGTCGACGGTGGTGGCCGCGGCGGCGGTGAGGTCGGGGTAGTCGGTGGTGGTCACCCGCTCACCTCCAGCGGCAGGGCGCTCGGCCGAGGCAGCGGCGCGGGCCGGACGGTGCCGGCGGTGAGGTCGGCAAGCAGGCGCAGCACGTCGGGGCGACGGTCGCGGGCCAGCGGGAACGCCGCGCGCACGAACGGGACGGCGTCGAGGTCGAGCGTGAAACGCAGCGTCTCCCCCGCCCGGTGCGCGGGTGCCTGTGCGACGATCTCGCCGTTCGGGGCGATGACGCACGAGAGGCCGAAGTAGTCGACGGTCACGCCGTTGAGGGTTTCCGGCCCGGCGCGGTTGGCGGCGACGATCCACATCTGCGATTCGAGGGCGCGGGTCTGCAGCTCGGCGAGGAACAGGTCTTCGCGGGTGCCGAGGGACGAGACGATCGCGAGCATCACCTCGGCGCCGAGCGCGCGGGCGACCGCCCAGTATTCGGGGAAGGTGCGGTCGTAGCAGATCACGCAGCCGAAGCGGGTGCCGAACAGGTCGGCCGTCGCCGGGGCCTGGCCGGGCGCGAAGTGGTACTTCTCGTCGATGTCGACGTCGCCGACCTTGCTCGCCGGCAGCGAGAGTTTGCGGTAGGCGGGCACCGCGCCGCCGTCGGGGGCGCGCCAGGTGACGACCTCGCCGGTCGGGTCGACGAGCACGACGGAGTTGTGGGTGACGTCGGAGGCGGTGCGCTCGTACAGCCCGAAGGCGATGGCGCAGCCAAGTTCGCGGGCGAGGTCGCCGAACAGCGTGGTGGCCGCGCCGGGAACGGTCTGCGCCCAGGGGGTGCGGTCCACGTCGTGGCTGGTGCAGAAGTAGGGGGTGGTGACGAGTTCGGGCAGCACCACCAGATCGGGGACGGCGCCGGTCGCGTCGGGTGCGGCAGCGGTGCGGACGAGGGCGGCGAGCCGGGCCAGGTTGCCGAGGAGGTCCTCGGTGAGTTCGCCGGCCTGGACGATCGCGACGTCGAGGGTGCGCGGATGCAAGAGGGAACCTCCGGGTGTGGGGTGGCGGGGGGGGGCGCGGCTCGGGGCACGCGCCCCCACCCGCCGCT
Organism: Rhodococcus sp. DMF-1; assembly: GCF_021441945.1. Taxonomy (NCBI): domain Bacteria; kingdom Bacillati; phylum Actinomycetota; class Actinomycetes; order Mycobacteriales; family Nocardiaceae; genus Rhodococcus; species Rhodococcus sp. DMF-1. Next base: position 807,678 of record NZ_CP090442.1, on the reverse strand, counting down.
CGGGGTCAGGCGGCTTCGGCCTGAACGGTGGTGCGGCTCTTCATCAACGGCTGGATGCGGGTACCGAAGTTCTCGATGCCCTCGACGAAGTCGTCGAAGGTGAGCATGATGCCCTTGATGCCCTCGATCTCGGCGACCTCGTCGAGCATCTTCGCGACGGTCTCGTACGAGCCGACGAGGGTGCCCATGTTGAAGTTCACCGCGCCCTCGGGCAGGGAGATGGTCTTGGCGGTCGAGACGTCGTCTGCGGTGGCGTCGGCGGCGGACTGGTCGGCCATGTAGCCGAGGGCGGCGAGGTCGGCGTTGTCGTGGTAGTCCTGCCACTTCGCCTGGGCCGCTTCGTCGGTCTCGTCGGCGATGATCATGAACAGGGTCAGGGCGCCGACGTCGCGGCCCGTCTTGTTCGCCGCCTCGACGAGGGTGGCGGTGGCGTCGGAGATCGCGGTGGGCGTGTTGATGCCCGTGCCCATGATGAAGTTGTAGTCGGCCATCTCGGAGGCGAACTTCATGCCGCTCTTGGACTGTCCGGCCGCGACGATCGGCACGGCGCCGCCGGTGGGGCTCGGCGAGAGGACGCACTCGTCCATCGTGTAGTGCTCGCCCTTGAAGTTGCTGACGCCGTCGGCCCACAACTGCCGCATGACGGTCACGTACTCGGTGGCCTGCTGGTAGCGGTAGCCGAAGTACTCCTCGCCCGGCCACAGGCCCATCTGCGTGTATTCGTTGGGCGCCCAACCGGTCACGATGTTGACGCCGAAGCGGCCGGGGGCGATCGAGTCGATGGTCGACGCCATGCGGGCGACCATGGCCGGCGGCAGGGTGAGGATCGGGGTGGAGGCGAACAGCTTGATCTTCTCGGTGACAGCCGCGAGGCCGGCCATGAGGGTGAACGACTCGAGGTTGTGATCCCAGAACTCGGTCTCGCCGCCGAAGCCCTTGAGCTTGATCATCGACAGGGCGAAGTCGAGGCCGTGCTTCTCGGCCTTCTGCACGATCGTCTTGTTGAGCTCGAACGACGGCATGTACTGCGGGGCGCTCTTGGAGATGAGCCAGCCGTTGTTGCCGATGGGGATGAAGACGCCGATTTCCATGTCGCTCCTGAAGCTGCGGGGATTCGAAGAAGCGGTGGGGCAACACTGCCCTGCTCGCTATGACTTCGAATGTATGCAGGGGTTATTGCCGGATCGGAGCACGTGGGTAACGGACTTGTTGCCCCGGTTAACGATCTTTGACGGACTCCGCACGCCCCAGTTGACCGATAGGGGCCGCACTCCCCCGCTGCACCCATTCCACAGCGAAGTTCCGGTGCACCGGCGCGCCCGCCGCGCCGTCGATCCGCGCGAGCAGCAGTTCGGCGGCGGCCGAGGCCATGTCCTCGAGCGGCTGCCGCACCGTCGTCAAGTCGAACATCGACCAGCCCGACGCGTCGAGGTCGTTGTATCCGACGATCGACACGTCGTCGGGCACGAGGAGACCCAGGCGCTTGGTGGCGTCGAGGGTGCCGTAGGCCATGTAGTCCGTCGCACAGAACACCGCCGTCGGCCGGTCCGGCCGGCTCAGCAGCTCCATGCCGCCCTCGAAGCCCGTCTTCGCATCCACGGCGCCACGGTGGACGAGCGTCTCGTCCAGCGAGACGCCGTGCCTGTCGAGGCCTTCCCGGAAGCCGGTCTCGCGCAGCTTCACGCTCGGGTTCTCCAGCGGGCCGGAGATCAGCCCGATGCGCCGATGCCCCAGCTCGACCAGGTGGTCGGCGACGAGCCGGCCCCCGCCGACGTTGTCCGACGTGACCCGGTCCACCCGGCCGGCCTGGCTGCCGTCGACGTCGCGGTTGAGGATCACCAGCGGGATCTTCCAGTCGATCATCTCCGACACGATCGGCGAGTCCAGCCGCGCCGAGATGAACACGACCCCGTCCACCAGCCCGCCGCGCAGCGCCAGGATGTCCTTCTCCAGCGACCCCTCGGTCCGGTCGCTCATCAGCAGCACCCGGTAGTCGTGCTGCGCGAACCGGTCCTGCAGCGTGTTTACTAGCGTCGGATACGACGGGTTCCGCAGGTCACCACTGACCACCGCGATCGACGACGACCGCCGCGTGATCAGGCTCCGCGCCGTGATGTGCGGGACGTAGCCCATCTCCTTCGCCAGGGCCTGAATGCGCTCACGGGTCTCCTCGATGACGCGGGGGTCGCCCCGGAGGGCGCGGGACACCGTCGACTGCGACACACCTGCGGCGCGTGCGACGTCGTAGCTGGTGACCGACTTGTTGCCCACGCACGGATTCTAGGTGCGCATCGCCGCTCCCGGCGCTCAGGCTTGCACCCGTCGACGACGGCTTGGACCTGTTCCAGCAGGTTGAAACCGGTCCAAGGTGTCCCCTTCGGGTATCAGGTTGCCCACGACAACGACCGTGCAGTCCCGAGAACCCGGCGCTATTCGCAGTCTCGCTCGAACATCTTTCGCGCTCGGTACGAATGTCTACGGGTTGCCGACCTTTGCGGCGCAGTCCTCGCACGCCCCGCCGCTCCCGGGCAGCACCGTGACTTCGAGAGCCGCCCGCAGGCGTTGGTAGGTGTTCTCCCAGGCTGCTGCTTCGTGGTTGCACGAGGCAGCTTCCTCTGCATCCCCCGATGCGGTCGCTCCATCCGCAGACGCCAACCATTCCAATTCCTGTTCCTTCACAAGGCGCAGATACTCGAGGATGGCATCCCGATCGTGGTTGCATACGTGAGCAACTTTGACGGGCTCGAGCGCCTTAGTTCCGTCCTCGTCTAGGTGCATCAAAGCCAAGAGAGCAGCTGGGAGGGGCTCATCCTTGCCATCCCCCTCGTCGACTATTGGCGGTCCGTCCTGATATAGGGCTTGATACCTCGTCCGACCCTCTTTTCCCGCGGCATATTCCGACCTGCAACGGTTGATGAAGTCCTGCAACTGCCCGACGGCGTCGTCAAGATGTCGCGGCACAAATGGGTGGGCGGGAATATCCACCACGACGGACAAGTGCTTTCCGTCGTCGACGAAACGCAGGTACGAGGTCCTGACCAACATCTCCACTCGTCGTTCGGGAAACTCTGCAAAACCGAACGGACGGGCCATCTTCGGCGCAATGAGCAGAACCCGAGGATAAGATGGCCCGACCATTACCCGAACCATCTGCGACCCCAACGGAATCTCCCAGGACTCGGGACCCACCAATCTCACTCTGTCGTCGAACATCCTTTTCAGCGAACGAAATACCAGTTTTCCGAGCTCACTTCGGTCCTGCACGATGACGGCGGTGTTCAATTCGCTCTCGGTCATCAGCGAGTAGTGACGAGTTTCCCGCCCCGGCGGAACGGTGCGGTGTTCGAAACGACGGGTACGGATGCCTCCGGTCGTATGATCGATAATCCTCACCGATGTCCCATTGGGATGGGGAAGCGCGAATACACGTTCGAACAGTTCAGCCAGGTCGCGCACGCCGAAAGCCCTGGTGGCCGATTTCAAGCGAAACTCGACGAGCTCCGAGGGAGTGGGGACCGACGCCCGCATCGACTTCTCTTCCCACCGAGATGAAGAACGTATCCTTTCGAGTTCTTGTTCGTTGAGTAGCCGGGCGGGTACGCCCACGCGCGACGGCCCGCCCGACCGCGACTCGATCTCCACTCCTACCGTACGCACACCGAGTTCGGCTTCGAGCACGATCGATGCCGGACCGTCGATGTCCCAGATTTCCCCTCGAAGCCAACCCGCGAACGAGGCCCAAGCGTCGCGATGCCGCTCCTCCCACGTCTCGGCGGCATACACACGACGCTTGGGCAGCAAGATGTCTTCGGTGCGCGATCCGGTCATGCCGGGAGAGTATGCACCCCTTCACTGACGGCGTTGACCAGCTTCAATAGATTTATGTCACATTTGACTGCTGCGCTCCGATAGGGGGGAGTGGGCGATGTGTCGGTTCCGGCTGATATACGTCTGCTTGTTCGAAGAAGGGGTGGAGTGAAGCAGTGAGACACGAGTCGTTGTGGCAGGAGAACACGGCCGAGCAATCCGGACTCGTCGTCCGGATGCTTACCCAGCCAGCCGTCAACCTGGCACTGGTTCACAACTCCGTCCCTTTGGTCGGGGGGCTTCGTGTTACGAACGCGTCCGGTCAGCCGGCCGTCGACACAACGGTCACAGTCCGCTTGTTCGGCAACGGTGAGGAGCTCGCGCCGGCCTGGACCCGCACGTACGACGGCGAACTTCTCGACGGCACCGACGCCTACTGGGACGATTTCACGGACTTTGTGCCCGCAGTACCCTATCTGCGTGCGCTGAACGAAGCTCATCCGGCGACGATTGCGGTCACCGTGTCGAGGATGTGGGCAGCAGACGTCCACCTGACGATGCCGATTCAGGTCCTCGCATACAACGAGTGGTTCAACGCCCCGATCTTCTACGATTCTCTGGCCGCGTTCGTCCAGCCCAACACGTCGGCCGTGCGATCCGTCCTCAGCGACGCAGCCGAACTGCTACGCACGAACACCGGTGATTCATCGCTGGAGGGATATCAGAACGGGCCGGAGCGGGCCGCGCTCATCGCGGCTGCTATTTACGCATCATTGCGGTCGCGCGGAATCCGATACATCAATCCTCCGGCATCTTTCGAGGACACAGGGCAGAAGGTTCGCACCACCGCTCAGGTTCTGGACGAAAGCTTCGGTACCTGCGTCGACCTGTCGGTCACCTACGCCGCGTGCCTCGAAGCGGCGGGGCTCCGACCCTTGCTCTGGCTCGTCCAGGGTCACGCTTTCGCTGGCTTCCTGAGCGATGATGCCTCCCTGCCTCACGCGACGATCACAGAACCGAACGCGCTCGTCAATCTGGTCGAGTCCGGCAAGGCCGTGGCGGTGGATGCGGTCTACTACGACCAGACCGATGCCGGAGAATTCAAGGGTGCGGTGAAGCGCGCCCGAGAACGCTTCGCGTCTCCCGACACCTTGTGTGGTGTTGTCGATGTCGTCGCCGCCAGGAAGAGCGGTATCCGTCCGTTGCTGTCCGCCGATGAGGTTGTGCCCGCGCCCCAACCCCGGCCAGCCAGCCTTCACGACGTCGTCCTCACGCTTCCCGACGAGTTGAAGGTCCGCGGCGCTACCGACGACGTCGTCCTCGACACCACTGACCGTGCACCCGCAAGGGTTCGCAAGTGGAAACGTGCACTACTCGATCTGAGTACCCGAAACCGCCTGTTGAACCTGAAACCGTCCGCGCAGGTCATCGATCTTCATGTACCTCAAGACGGGCTCCCACTTCTCGACGACATCATCCATGCCGGCGACGCGATCACCCTGACCCCCCACGACGATCTGGCGTCGATCCACGAACTGCGGGGTGCGCGTCGCGCGGCCGAGATCGAATCCGACGTGCTGCTGTCCTATCTGGCGGACGACCATCGGATGTACGGCGCGATTTCGCGTGACCTGTATGCCAAGCGGTTCAAGGAACTCGCCCGCACAGCGCGGACCATGCTCGAGGAAACGGGTAGCTCCAATCTCTACCGACCCTCGGCGCGCTCATCCACCGGACATCGACTGGCGTGGAGGCCCGCGCTCCCCTCTTCCTGTTGCCAGTCCGTCTCGTCGGTGGCGTCGGGCGGAAGCCGTTCCAGATCACCGTCGACACCACCGAGGTCGCGACTCCGAACTATTGCCTCGTCGAGTGGCTTCGTCTCAAGCACAACGTGTCGATCGAGTCTCTCGAGTCGCCGAAGCTGGACGACAGCGGCCTCGACATTGTTCACGCGCTCCGCGGTATTCGAGCAGCGCTCGTCGAGAACAACATCGATCTGCGGGTCGACGAGATTGCCACTGTCGCGATCTGCCAGTTCGGCACCTTCGGGATGTGGAAGGACCTCAACGATCATTGGGACGTCCTCGAGCAGAGCCCGATAGTCCGGCACCTCACGCACCACGCCGGCGAGTCGTTCCTCGACCCGCAGGGCAACGAGAACCTTGACAGTGTGGAGGTGGACGAGGCGTCCGTCCCTGTCCCCATCCCCGCGGACGGGTCACAGCTTCGGGCGGTTGCGCTGGCTGCTTCCGGGCGCACCTTCGTGATCGAAGGTCCTCCCGGAACCGGCAAGTCCCAAACCATCACCAATCTCGTCGCTCACGCTCTCGGGTGCGGTAAGACCGTCCTGTTCGTAGCGGAGAAGCAGGCTGCGCTGGACGTGGTGAAGAAGCGTCTGACGAAAGTCGGCCTGCGCAACTTCACTCTGGATCTGCACGGGAAAAGTCAGAGCCCGAACGCAATTCGCGATCAGCTCAAGGCTGCGATCGACAATCACCTCTACTATAACCCGCATAATTGGGACGCGAAGGTCGCCGAATTCAGGTCCAAGCTGGTACCCCTCGCCGACTACCCCGACAAGATCCACAGCCGCAATGGCATCGACCATTCGTTGTGGCGTGCCTTCGAATCGGTTCTGGAGGTCGGCGACGGACCGGTTGCGCCGATCCCCGGCTGGTACGTTGCGCGGCCGACTCAGCCCTGGGCCACCATTCGGGACACCCTCGAACTTTTCTCTCGTGCAGCTCAGCCGCTGGAGATCCGCCCTGGTTCTCCGTGGTCACTGGCCGGATCCGTTCCGCAGGGAATCGAAGACCAGCAGGTCTCCCTCGCTGTTCGCCGATTCGCGGATGCGATCGACGCTGCTTTGGAGAGTTCCCGGACACGCGCACTGCTCGAACGTGTGGCGGCGCCCGACGATGCCGTTGCGCTGCTCCCCGCGGCGCGTCGCCAGCTCGGGCGTCAGGTTCCTGACGCGGCGACGCTCGCGTGGATGCGCAGTCCCCAGTTCGCCGCGGCACGTGATGCTTTGTTTGCCGACCTCGACCGGGCACACCAGAACTGCGCACCGCTGTTGCGCACGTTCGTTCCAATGTTCCTGGAGTCGGGTGACGTCGATTTCTTCATCACCGAAGCGGAGGAGTGCGACAAGGGTCTGTTCGGCAAGAAGAAGAAGGCCGAGCAATTCCAGCGGAGCCTGGCGCCGTTCGCACACCCGGATGCCGACCTCGTTCCGCAAGCCGTCCTTCCGCTACTACGAATGATCCGCATGGCCCGCGAGCAGGTAGCACACCTGCGTACAGCCGTCCGCCATCTCCTGGGTCCGTTCGCTGCGGCAACCTGGAACCCACTCTCCCCCACGAGTGCCGACGAATTGCGGCCGGTATTCGAATACGTCGACGACACGGTCCGTTTTGTCGACGAGGCGCCGGAGTTGTGGAAGGAGCTCGAATCCGTCGGGTTCCTGTCGGATCGCGAGATTCGCGCACTCGACGAGGTTGCCGGTGCATGGGTGAGCTTGCGTTCAACTCTCGGAACGTCCGATACCGATGTAGCACGTTGGACGAACGGCGACCACTGGCTCACGGCATGGCAGCGGGACAGCCGCACGGTGCGAGAAGAGGCGCAGTACGGCGGTTCTCAGCGATTCTTCGCGTGGTCACGCATGTCCGCATATCTCGAGCCCTTGCGTCGCGCAGAACTGCACGACTTCGTCGAAGCCCTTCTCACCGGACGGATTCCCGCGGCCGAAGCGGCGGTCGCTTTCATTCGCGGCGTAGCACGTGCTTCGCTCGACGAGCGGCGACGCGCCACCGGGGTCGCCAACTTCACCACCGCCCTGCGCGACGGCGAGATCTCGGATTTCGTGCGTAGTGCCGACGCGCTACGCGGAGAACAGGTCAAGGCGCTGCCGGCCGCATTGCTGTCTCGTCGGCCGTTCCAGGCCGGTGCGCTCCAGGGCGAGGTAGGCGAACTCCGCCGCGCGCTCGAACGCAAACGTGGCGGTGCGACGTTCCGCAACCTCATGGCGCGGTATTCGCACCACATCCTGGCGGCGACACCCTGTGTCTTCGTCAGCCCGACATCGTTGGCGCAGTTCATCCCGCCCGGATCGGCGACATTCGACCTGGTCGTGTTCGACGAGGCATCTCAGGTGACAGTCGCACAGGCAATCGGTGCGCTCGGCCGGGGTCGCGCAGCCGTCATCGTCGGCGACTCGCAGCAGATGCCTCCGTCGTCCTTCGGTCAGGTCAGCGCGGTCGACGACGACGAGGCGGACGAGGACGGAACGATCGTGCCGGAGGACCTCGACAGCATCCTGACCGAGTGCGTCGAGTCCGGGGTTCCACGCCTGTGGCTGTCGTGGCATTACCGCAGTCAGGACGAGACGCTCATCAACTTCTCGAACCAGAAGTACTACGAAGGCCGGCTCGCGAGCCTTCCGTCGCCCGGAGGGGACGACACGGCAGGTGTCGAGTGGCGACGTATCGACGGTCACTTCAACCGTGAGAATCGCAAGGACGGGTACCGCACGAACCGCGTCGAGGCAGAAGCCATCGTCGAGGAGATCCGCACCCGCCTCGCCACTCCGCGCCTGGCAGGTCAGAGCATCGGCGTCGTCACCTTCAACCTCCAGCAACGCGTCCTTGTCCAGGATCTCTTGGAGGCATGCGACGACCCTCTCGTCCGCGAGCAGCTTCGTCCTGACAAGGAAGAGGGCATCTTCGTGAAGAACCTCGAGAACGTCCAGGGCGACGAGCGCGACGTCATCCTCTTCACCACGGCGTTCTCGAAGAAGCCCGGTGAGTCCCAGTTGCCGCTCCAGTTCGGTCCTTTGAGTCGGGCGGGTGGCGAGAAGCGCTTCAATGTCGCCATCACGCGAGCGCGTCGGAAGGTCGTGATCTTCACGTCGTTCGATCCGTCCGATATCGATCTGTCGCGCACGAAGTCTGTGGGACTCGCGCATCTGCGCGGCTACTTGGAGATGGCGGCGCAGCGGGTGGCTCCGAACCCGTCGGTGACAACGAACGACAACGTCGACGCCGTCCAACGAAGCATTCGCACGGCCCTCGCCGAGCGTGGGTACGAGGTGACCACGAACTACGGCCTGTCCGAGTTCGTTCTCGACATCGTTGTACGTGAACCTGGTTTTGATCATTGGCAGGTCGCGGTGATGCTGGACGGTCCGCGTTGGGCCGGCCGTCCGACCGTGTCCGACCGCGACCTCACTCCCCGTTTGCTCGAAACTCTGATGCACTGGGGTTCGTCGGTGCGGGTGTGGCTTCCCGAGTGGATCGAGAATCCCGGAGCGGTGCTCGACCGTATCGATGCTGCTGTCGGCACAGCGCGGGAACGACGGCGTGAGTACGAGGAACAGCTCGCGCGGGAAGCGGAGGCACGCGCAATCAAGATCGCCGAGGCGGAAGCATGTGCCGCGGATGAGCTCGTCATCGAGAACCTGGAGGCGCTGGCCGATCTCTCCTTCGCGAAGGGTGAGCCCGAGCAGATGCTTGTGCCCGACACGATCCCCGAGGAACGGCACGAGCTCGTCGCAGGTGTCGCGACGACGTCCACTCCTACGATCTACTTCGAGGAAGCTCCGGCGTCGTCCTCCGCCGAACGCGATTGGCATGGTCGCGGCATTGCCTACACCTGTGCGCCGACTACCCCGCTCGGGGAGCGCGAAGACCTCGACCGCGTCCACTCCGCTTCGATTCGGCGGATCATCACCGACGCGGTGCGCGAAACTGTGGAGATCGAAGGTCCGATCCTGTTGGACCGATTGACACGAGACGTTGCGAGACGCTTCGGGTTCGAGCGGGTGGGAGCCGCACGAAAGGAGTTCGTCGGAGAATGCGTCCCGGCCGATCTGGTTCACTCCACCCCATTGGGGAAGTTCGTATGGCCTCCCCAGCTGGACCGAGCTTCCTGGCGGGGGTTCCGCACAACTCCCGACGATGTAATTCGCTCACTGAACGAAATTGCGCCTGAGGAAATCCTCAATGCTATGAACGCTGCTTGCACGGGTCGCGAACTCGATGTCGAGACCCTGATCCGGGAGACGATGGCTCTCTTCAATCAGAGTCGACTCGGCGGGCCGAGTCGAGATCGTCTCGAGGCGTGCCTCGACCTCGGCGTGGCGAATGGTCGGCTCATTCAGATAGGACGGATGATCCGAGCGGGCAGCTGAGCGCAGCCCCGCAACCTACCGGAACCCGTTCCCTCAGTGTCATGTAGTTCCGATCGGACTGACGTAGACAGGATCAACCTTGGCCCATTGGTCTTCCGGATATGCGGACTTCCATGAGGAGCTGTACGCAGCTCCTCCTCGTCCCGTGACACCACCGGCCCTGCCGTGCTCCGACTGCGACGCAACCTTCACTACGCTCGCTGCACTGCGGGAGCACGTGTTCGTGGCACATCCCGTTGCTCATCCCGTTCTGCTCCTCCGAGGAAGACCGTGCGGGGACAGACGGGAGCTGGTCCAAGTTCGGACGGATCCGGCGGACTGGTCGCTTACGAACTGCACGAAGGCACGTCTGAACGGAATCGACGTCGATCCCGATGAGGTCGGTCGTCTTCTGTCCGCCGGTCAAGGGATAGTCGAAGTGCGATTGGGCAATGACCGGTCGCAGAGAGAATACGAGTTCGACTTTGCTATCGCTGACGAAGCAGATCTTCGCGGTGTAGAGGACGAGCTTGCTCGCTTCATCGCAGACGGAGTCCCCAACTCGAGCTCGATCAACGCATTTTTCGAGCGCGCTCTCGCCTTCCCTACAGCCCGGAACTACGCCGGAGGAATCACCGAGTACCTCTATTGGCTCGCAGGGCGCGGGCACGTCCTCGACGCCACAGCCGAGGTCCGGAATCGCGAAAAGCTGAACAAGGCCGCCGACATGCTTCGTGACATCCACCGCCCAGCTGCGCTGGCCGTCACCAGCCTGATTTCGTTTCACTTCAATCACTTCGGCGAGTCCGCGCATCGTGCCCTCAGCCCACACCTTGGGACCGTTGCGGAACGACTGGGCCGAATGCTGACCGTCCGGACGACCGCAGCAGACCTGATCGAGGTTCCCGGCACACCTGCCCACCTCGAACAGTTGCTTGCGGATGATCGGACTCGAAATCTCATCAAGCTGTGCAGTCTCCCGTTGTCCGCCGAAAGCTCCGCGGAGGTCTCCAACTTCGACCTTGAGATGGTGGACGGATACGACCTGACCAAGGCAGCACTCTTCATCGCGGAACATCATCTAGCCACAGGAGACCCCCGCGCCGTACCGCTCGTACGCGCGGGCAGTAAGAATGGTCTGCCCGACCATTGGGTGAACGCCCGTTTGGATTGCATTACCGATGAAGGACCCCCATGGAACACGGCTCCGGCAACAAGCACTCCCATAAGCGGCAGGACGCAAACCGCACAAAGCCGCACGACAACGAAGGCCGCCACGCAGAATCGAAACGCGACCACAACGGGCGACAACGCACCGAATCACAGGATGCCCAACGTCAAGGGACCGACCACCGCACCAAGCAATCCGGCAACAAGCAAGGAACGACGCACTCCGGCGGGCACCACCAGCGCAGGCGCTCCGACAAGCGATCCTCCGCCCCCTCCAAGGAGCAGCGAAACGGTGAACAGCCGCACGGGAGCCGTCCCGATAACGGGACGGCCAGTCCCCGCGGCGACGGCGAGGACAGGCGCCAACGGCCGAACTACGGGAACAAATCGAAGCCCTCGGTCGCGACCGGCTCCTCCGATCTTCCTGGAACCGACCGCTCCGCCGACCGAGAACCCCGAACCAACGATCTCGGGCCGGGCCGGCGCCGACGCAGAAACAACCAAAATCGCGGATACACCCCCGTGGGAGACATCAGCAAGCGCGCCGACGTCCAGCAACCCGTCAAACGCACCGAAATCGACGGAGAGTCGGCCGAGCACAAGTCCTCTGCTGGACCGACTCCTGCCGTGGCGGAAGTCGAAATCACGATGACTGATTCCTCGTCGGAGGCGTCCGCGGCATCGACACCGACAGAGCCGACCGCCGCAGAGACATCATCGGACGAAACAGCACCCACGCAGTCCGAGATCACCAAGGCTCCGGAAGTGGAAGTTGCCGGTCCCCCCAAACCAATCGCCGAAGTTGACGAAGAGTCGGCCTTACGAGAGTCGGTTGCTGAATCAGCACACGCCGTCTCGGAGGTCACGGTGGGCGAGCTGTCTCCCGCGGCCGAGACGGCGTCGCCGTCCACCGACGCGACCAATGCCGAGTCCACACCGGACCAAGCAGCACACGCGGACTCCGAGATCGAGGTTCCAGATGACTGCACAACCACCCCCGCGGGACCGGTCGCCGAAGTAGCCGAGCCGGCCGAAGACGTGGCCACCTCGGTTCCGAGCAGCGAAACGGCCACCGTCGCGCCATCAACCGAGGAGACAACACCTTCCGCAACCAGCCAGGATGTCAGCGAGATCGCCTCGGACGCCGAGGAAGACAACGCGAACCCTGCTGAGGGGGCCGGCGACGCTCCTGCGACCGTCCGGGTGGAGGACTCGTCGCCGGTCGCCGAGGGAGAAACCTCCAAGCCCGCCCAGAAACCGACCGCCGTCTCGCCTGCTTCGAGCGAGGCGTCTGAAAAGCTGACGCTCGATACAGTCGAATCATTCAGCGACTTACTCCGGTACATCGAGGAACTCGACGGCGACCTCAGACCGTTCGAGATGCGACGGAGCAGTCCCGCACGCATCGCTGTCGCCAAGTCAATCGACTTGACGCCGTTTCAGGACCGTATCGCAGCTGTCGCTTCGCGCGATACCAAGCTCGCAACTGCCCTCGCGTTGCTACTCACAACCGAGAAATCGGAGCTCAGCGGTACAGCACGGAAGAACATCACCGAGCTCGCGGCGCGGATCCTGACACAGCACCCAGCATTCATCGGCGACGAACCGCTCCAGGACCGAGTGGCGCAACTCCGCACGGAAACAGTCGATACGGAGACACTTTCACAGACCGTCGTACGTGTGGAGAATCTCGTGGGCCGACCATTCGACGGCCGAGAGTCGATGAAGGCCCCCGCATTGCAGGCATTGCAGGACAACGCGGTTCACATCGTCGTCCTTCTTGCCGGTTCCGCCGCACAATGGGATCTCCCGCAGTACATCGACGCACTAGCCGACGAGGTCTGGGATGCCGTGACTGTTCAGTCCGGTACGACGGCTGATCGGGAGAAGCTCGCGACGATCCCGAAGAGCACGCGCCGAGCGGCAGCGGTCATCGTCGGATCCGCGCGTGAGCGGATCCGTGCGGTCGAATCGGAACGCGATTCCGCACTTGCTCGAGTCGACATCGCCCACGCCGAGAATGCCCGGCTCATAGGCGAACTGGAAGCCGCCCGCCTTCGCGTAGAGGACCTCGAGACCGAACTATCAGGCGTCCGCGCAGCTCTCGACGAAGAAGTCAACGCGCGCAGAAGTGAACGAATGAGCTCCACGAACTCGTTCGAGATTCTTCGAGTCGACACCGCGAAGCTGATCGCCGACCAGATCGAGGTACTCGAGGACGCACTCGACGCTCTCAAGCACGGACATACCCAAGTCACTGACGAATTCGTGTCTCGCTCGGTGATCAAGTTCCGGAAGGGCTTGAATGCCCTCCAACCCGACGCGGTAGAGGACAAGTAGGACACAGATATGACTGTAGTAGGTTTCGACTTCGGCACCACGAACAGCTTGGTGTGCGTTGTCGACGCAGAGAAGGTCCATGAACTTCTCGACGACCAAGGGCAACCGACGCCTTCGATTGTGAAGTACGAGGGCGTCCGAAAGTTGGTTGGCGAGGAGGCCAAACTTGCCCTCGACGCCAGCGGCCTCGGAGTGCACGGCGATTTCGTGAAGTCGCCCAAGACGTATCTGGGTGACGAGACCATCACGGTAGGTGGGGTCGAGATGAGCCCGGTCGACGTGGCACACGATGTGATCGAACACGTGAAGAACCGCGCGCTGACTTCGAGACGGAACAACGACTACCTCTCGACGATCTCGGACGCGGTCGCGACAATCCCGGTCGATATGAATGGCCACCGTCGCCGCGCTCTTCGAGAGGCATACGCTCGCGCGGGGATTCGAGTCGTCCAGTTCGTCCACGAACCGTTCGCGGCTCTTTACGGCCATTTCCGGCCCAAACTGGGGACAGATTTCGTTCGTCGATTCGATCGGAAGAACATCCTGGTGGTCGACTGGGGTGGCGGCACCCTCGACCTCACGTTGTGTCGCCTCGAAGACGGGAGAGTTGTCCAGCTCCAGAACAGCGGCACCGGCGAGTTGGGTGGCGACATCTTCGATGATGCTCTTCGGAACTGGGTGCTCATGCACGCCACCGACGAGCCCGGCGATGTAGATCCTGACCGTCGACGACAGCTCCGCCACAAGTGTGAGAATCTAAAAATCGAGCTGTCCGAAGAAGAATCCGCAACGCTGTACATCCGGAACTTCAATCCAGGCACTGGAGCCGCGTTGATGCACCAGGTGACCCGATCGGACCTCGAGACCATTGCGAAGCCGCTCATCGACCGGGCAGTGGACCACGTGACCTCCCTACTGGACGCGGCGCATATCAGCGACTCGCAGGTCGCGCTGTGTCTGGTGACCGGAGGCATGTCCAGGATGCCCGCGATCGCAGCCCGTCTGCGGGAGTTCTTCGGGGCGCACCGCGTCGAAGTATCGAAGAACAGCGGCACGCTCATCGCTCAGGGCGCTGCGTGGATTGCATACGACCGCCAGCAGTTGCAGTTGGCGAAGGACATCGAGGTTCGGTTGGCTCGCGGGTCCTATCATCGGCTGCTGCGCGCCGGCACCCAGGTGCCTTTCGAAGGGCAGGAGTTGTCGGGCGATGCCGTGGAACTGTACTGCGCCGATCCTCGGGACGGCCACGCAAAGTTCCAGTTCTGCGCTCCGAGCCGACCTGGGGGTAACGCGCAGCGGTCGGATCCTCGCGATGAACTCGGGAATCTCAGTATCGATGTCGACAAGTACGCTCGGCCGTTCATCGAGCGCTTGACGCTACGGACAGTCGTCGATGCGGACGGCGTGCTCCATGCGACTGCAAAGTCCGAGCTCCGAAAGGTCCCCGAGACAGTGTCGCTGCACGATCTCGAGTTCGGTATCTCCCTCGGCTCCGCGCACTCGGTCTCGGGTATCGCTGATGACCCGGGCCCGCCGGCCATGGTCCAGGATGAAGCTCCCGAGCCGGGTGCGGTCGTGATCCGCGCCAACATAGCCGACAAGAAGGACGACTTCTACGTGCCCGGCGAGCTGCTATACACGTATAACTCGACGTACTTCAGTCGTGCGAAGAATCCGCCGCACGTCCAAGACGACGAACGCCTCTACTACCAGCCCTGCGGGGTGTGTAAGCGTCAGTCGAATGATCCTGAGTGTCGCTGCGGATCCAGATGACCGATGTGGGGTCGCGGAGGGTCGACCGTTACCAATGACGGCTCCTCCGCGACCGCAATGGTCACCTCGTCGCGAGCGCTGCTGCTCGCGAGCGCTATTCATCGATCTCGCGTCACCTCACGTCCGCTCTGCTAGAGCGGGTGATAAGTCATGCAACAGTGGAGCCAACGATGCCGAGGGGTTTCTCGACCGGGACCTGGGGAGTCACGCCCAGGTCGAGGGCCTGTTGATCGGGTTCGAGCCAGGCCCGGGCTCGTTCGAGGAGCATTCCGAGTTCGAGTTCGAGGTCGGTGTCGGCCGAGCCGATGTGTTTGACGATCCCCTGCCGGCCGCCCACGTATAGGGCGATCTGCACGGCCGTGGCTCCGGACTTGGTGCGCACCTTCCTGACAATCGCCACTCGCCGAGCCTAGAACCCGCGCTGCTGGTGCGTGAAGTCAGGCCGATCGCGACGAGAACCAGCAGTTCACAGACGTGGGCCGCCATTCATCCCGAAAACGTGAGCCAACTCGGGTCAGAGGCGCCCGTCGCCGAGTAACCGTCGGTCACCGCTCCACCAGTACCCGCAGCCACATCGAGTGCGACGTCCTCACCGGTACTCTTGCCCGTCCCGGCAAGCTTCGAACTGGTCGATAACGAGGGAGCGACCGGAGCCCTGAATACACTCGCGACGGTGGCTGTCCGCAGCGAAGCACCGATTCAGGACTTCGATCTTGCTCGGTTCGGCGAGGAGTGGTCCGACGATGTCTCCGTCGACAGCGGTCACAACGGATGCGACACCCTCAATGACATCTTGCGTCGTGACTTGACGGCCGCGTCTCTCGACCCGCAGTCTGCGTGCATAGTCCGTTCCGGAACGCTCGAAGACGTCTACACAGGGGATTCGGTATCCCTCGACGACCTCGTCATTGACCACGTGGTCTCGTTGACCGACGCATGGCGGAAGGGTGCACAGGACCTCCACGCCAAGGCTCACAAGAACCTAGCCAACGATCCTCGCCACCTTCAGTCGGTAGCACGGAGCGTCAGCGCAGAGAACGGGAGAGATGCTTCCGCGTGGCTGCCACCAAACGAGAACTATCAGTGCACCTATGTGACGCGGCAGGTCGAGGTGAAGGCGGCCTACCAGCAGTGGACCACGATCACCGAACACTGAGCGCTCGAAGAAGAGTTGCGCACATGTGGCGGCGTGGCTCCGACCACAGCGCCGGCGACTATTGAGTCTACGCCGTCGCCGACCACCGAGAAGTGCGCACCTCCGCCGGCTGCATTCGTTGCTCCTCCCCTGCACACCGAGATAGCGCCGGACAGTGGTCACAGTGGTGGCTGCAGACAGAACAGCTACATCAACGTCGATGGCAACCGCATTCCCGGTCCCGTCCAGGCACCACAGCTCCCACCCGAGCGTCGGCCCGCTGCGACGACGGCACGTACTCGTTCAGCCAGAACCGAAGTGGGACGTGCTCAGGCAATAGCGGGGTAGACGAATGGTTGTGGTCGGGCGGGGGGGCACCCGAAGCGCCGCGGGCACGTCAACTACCGAGTTGCCTGACAAGTTCGTAGGCGCGGGCCGGACTGCTCAGCTCCGCGATTCGCCGCTCGAGCACTCGAGTCGCCTCGTCACGCCAAGTAGCCTCTCGAAGCCTGTGCCGCACAGATTCCGAGAGGCCGGCGCGTAGATCCTCGCGGGAGGCGAGAGCACTCAAAACCTGATGTCCTGCGGTGGCCAAGTCCATGCCCTCGGAGACCTCAAGAGTCCACCAACTGCTCCCGCGCAACGCGAGCCACGGGTCCGCAGGGTTCGGGGCAGACTTCGCTACCGCAAACGGAGCCAACAGTTCCGCCAGTTCTGCACGAACGTCGGAGAAGTGGATGAGTTCGGGTTGCGCCTTGGCGCGCTTCACCGCCCAGAGCAGAACGACGAACTTGTAGGCGGCGCTCCGGCCGCTCACCTTGAACACCTTGGTTGTTTCCAGGTCCCACAGGAGTCCACCACATGAGTGCTTGCCTCCGTGGTCGACGACGAATCCCAAACCCGTGAGACAGTCAGCGACCGTCGCCAAACCACCCGAGAACTCCGAGCTACCACAGAAGTACCCCGTTGCATATCCGTGGGCAACACCCGCGATCGCTTTCGAATCGTAGAACCGTCCGCGGTAGACGAGCCTGAAGTTCCTCGCTTCGGCGTATCCGCGTCGCCGCAAGAACTCCGCCTGTCCGAGCTCGTCGAACTCTTCGAGTGCGGAGAGCACCGCGGGTCGGGTGATGATAGACAGATCAACCTTGAAATTCACATGTATCACCCTAGTGCGCGCCCGAAGCCATTTCGCATCCCGCAACAGTCCCCCTTTCGGGACCACCCAAACTTCATCCCGCGGAGGAACTTTTGTTTCCCAATCCGTGGGGTCACTCTTGCTCGGCCCGGGGCTCAACCGCAGTCGGGTGTCATGGCCGGAATCCGGTCGGGCTACCCTCGCCAAAGGTCGGTCACCCGATTTCCGATGAAACACACCCTAACGAGGCGTTCTTTCATTTCGGACACACACACCAGGGTCGGAAAGCAAGCGAATCGTGGTCGACGACGCCCTTTCCTCCGAGCTTGTCTCCCGTGCTGTCACATTAGACTGCGACGACCTCCGAGGAACGTATCGAACCCAGGGGAGTTCCGGGAGGCGCCGACAGCCTCGTGCGATACTTATTGCCGACGCTTGCGCTCGCCAAGTCTACCGATGCTGTGATGCTCCTCGATGGCGACCAACGAATCGTTGAAGCGGACTGGAGCGTCTGCGATTCCACCCCGGCCAACACCGAGCACAACGCTGAGTGGGAGAATCATGCCCTAGACCTGCTCGGTTGTGTTCCTCAGCACTTCGCGAATTCGAAGGACGGTAGCAGTGACGACGCAAGCGTCGTTAAGAACCTCCGCGAGATCCTTCTGTGGGCACGACAGAACATCTACTACCTTAACGGCAATGTGCCAGAAGCTGCGATTCTCGCGGAAACCGAAAAGTGGGACCCCAACTCGACGACCTCCAGCGCGAAAGCACGGTTCGTCGAGATCGCGCGAGCGATCTTCGGGCACTCGAAAACTGCGAGGGTTCCCGCTTCGGACATCCTCAATGCACAGCGAATCCATCTCGGCCGGCTGGATGAATCCAGCCCGCTGATCAAGTCGGCGTTTGCTGCGGTCGATGCCGTTCGGTAAACGCTAATGGCTCGCGCGCGCGAGCGGCGACAGCTCCGTCGTCCACAAGACCGCCAGCCTCTCGCGCGCCCTGGAGCCCGCGACGTAAAGAAGGTTTCGAAGCTTGTTCTCCTCGAGCTCCCGTGTCGGCCCGGACATCTTCTGGACGTAGTACGGAGGGAAGGTGTCGGCACCGAGGCGAGGCAAGGCCACGGCTCGGAACTCGAGACCCTTCGCACGATGCATCGTCATCACGCGAACTGCATTGCCGAGCTTGTCTTCTTCCGACCTCTCGGTCACCACCACGCTGTCGATTCCTGCCCCCGACAGCAAATCGGCGATTTCGCTGACGGTTGACTGGTCGAATACGAAGACAGCGACGTCGGATGCACGGATCCCTTCTCCGATCCAGGACTTGATCTGTTCGACCAGCCCGGCATCTTCGTTCTTGAGGGACACAAAATCACGTACATCCGGTTCCGGGCCGCCGAATACCGACCGCGCGCCGGCAAGAGTGTCGGACGCGAGGTCGAGGTCGTCGACATCATGGTCGACCGTCGTCAAGCACCACCGCAGGATCTCTCTCGATGTCCGGTAGTTGATAGTGAGCCTGCGCGAGCGACCTCGGGTTTCGATCCCATAGCGAGACAAGGGGGCCGGCCGCCCGTAGATGCGCTGGTGTGCGTCACCGACAATGAAGAGATCGTCGGTATCGGGAGCAATGAGCGCGCGCAACAACTTCCAGTGCGCGGGGTGAAGATCCTGTGCTTCGTCGATGACGGCATGCCGATAGCCGAACTGGTCCCGCAGCGACGGGTCTGCCACCAACATCGCCGCTGCCTGCGCGGCGAGTTGGGTGAAGGTCATGTATCCCTGCGACCTCATCAGCCGTTCGAACTGCTCGACGACCTGCCACACGTCGGCACGCTGCGGCCGCGTCAATCGCTGACTGCGACCGCTTCGCGTGACTCGGAGGTACCCAGCCTCGTCCACGATTGCATTACCCAACACGACCTGCGACCACTCGTCTGCGAGGAACTCCGGCTCCCACTGGCCGACGGCAACCAACGCCGCACTGGACCAGAGTTCCTGGACCTGCGGAGAATCGGCATCGACGAACTTCACTGAACTCACGGCCTTGCGGCGCGCGTCCGAGGCAGTAACTACCCGGCGGGCCAACGCGTCGATATTGACGACATCGACTCGATCGACGATCTCCGGACCTGCCAGTTGTTTCAATTGGAACTCGATCGCGCGAGACAGGTTCTTGGTGAAGGTCGTGAACAAAACCTTCTGTGCGGACGACTCGGCGTCGAGCCGACGAGCAAGGTGACGCGCCCGGTGGATTGCAGTCACCGTCTTTCCGGTGCCTGCTCCTCCGGTCACGCGGAACGGACCGTTCCATCCCGTGTGCTGGGCGAGCTTGCGCTGCAACGGATGCAGCCACACGCGCCACTTCGCGAAGTCTCCTTCGAGAACAGCACGCAGTTCTTCCTCGTTCTCACCGTCGTACGTAGTGAAGCTGAGCCGCGACAGCGGACGCTGCAGAGCCGCCTCGAGGTCGTCGACATCGACCTCGCCCGGATCCTCGATCACCAGGTCGGCCCACACCTCGTCGGGACTCTTACCGTAGGCGAGGTCGAGCACGGCGTTCCCCTGCGAGGATGGCAGTGCGTCCGCGATCGCCATGAGGTCGTCCTCGTCCGTGACCTTCATCAGTTGCTCGGCGATCTCGGGGGCGACACCGAATCGCTCGAGGTCCTTCTGCTTGACCTTCGCAGGCATGATCGGTTTTGCGGACGCTAGGACCGCTGGGGTATTGCGGGCTTTGTCGACCGCCTCCTCCAGCGCGATGGCATCGAACAACTCCGCGGCGCCGGTTTTGGCGTTGACCTGGAGGGTGAGCTTAGAGGCGTAGTCGTACGCGGCATCGTGCTTCTTGACCGCCACGAGATACAGGATTGCGGTGCCATCATCCTCACCTGCAACCACGAGCACCGCACGGTAATGGTCGGTTACGCGTGCCGTGCGCACCCGGTTGTTCTGCGCCAGCTTCGGGATCTTGTAGTCGAGACCGGGAGCCTCAGGGTCCCGCTGGATCTTCATGATGAAGTCCACGACGCGCTGCTTGACGCTGCCCTCGAGGCGATCGTACGAGCTGTCGAACAGGTCGTGCATCCGCACTTCGGCCTTCACTGCGTACTCCCCTTCACCGCATCTTCGATCTCGCGTGCAAGAGTATCCGGCTCGAACGCCCCCTCCGCGGAGGCTACCGTCCACCCGTTCTTCTCGAGCCACTCGTCGCGGTCTGCGTCGCGGTCGACGACGATCGCGACCTTGGTGTCGGGCCAAGCCAGCTCAACCTGCCACACAGACTCCTCAGGTCCGACCTCGGAGCCCGCCTCGGGTACGTCGACGCCTTCCTGAGCCATGATCTCGATGAGCCGGGCGAGAACAGGGTCGGTGTAGTCGCGCACGAGCGACCACTCAGGGCTCAGCTCGATCGCCGTATCCGATATCTTGCCGAGCCCCGATCCCGCCAATGGGATCAACGCGCCCGCGAATGGACCGTCCGAACGCCGGGTCCAGATCTCGACCATGCGCATCGGCAGGTCGTGCCCGAACCGGGGCCGCGTGAGGAATTGGAGAACATTCGACCATCGCAGCCAGTCGCGCCAGCGCGCGACGTGCGCCGGGCCGCCGACCTCCGATGCACGGTCGTCAAGCACGCACAGCACCCCGAGGGTCGACACATGATCGTTCGGGTCCGCGACGATCACGAGCGGCAGCCCACTCAGACCAACGCGGGGCACCACCATCACCGAACCTGCCGGATCGGATGCGGGCGTCTCGCCCGCCAAGAAGGAACTCAAGCCCACCATGAGGGCACTGGGCGCGAGCATGATCGGTGCCTCGGATCCGTGCTTGCCCGCGTTGACGATGGAAAGCACGGTTCCGTCCGCACCCGCGCCCCACACCCCGGCGTCGGGATCGGCCAGATACTCGATTAAAAAGTCGATCGGGTTACCCCACATCGCTTTCAATCGCTGGTCGTCGATTCCGGTACTCGCCGTGTTCTGCATTTGCTGGTGGATCAACGGAGGCACCGTGGCCTTCAGCGATTTCGACAAGAACGCCTGCACGTCGTCCCAAGCGATCGACCACACCCGTCGACCGTCGCGACGCAGTGCGTCCCGCTTCCGCGCGTCGTCGGCGGTGTTGTTGTGTTGGATGCTCGCATGGTACTTCTCGCCGTCGAGGTAGACCGCCACATCACATCCCTGTGCGTCACTGCGCGTGAACAAAAAGTCGGGCTGTGTGGTGATCGAGCCCGCCTTGAGGTCAACCAGGGGACGCATACGCCAGCGCCGCGGATCGCCGTTGGTGTTCGCGAGCCGGAGGTCGAGCTCCTGTCCGTTCGACCCGACGGCGGTCTCCACGGACCATCCGTCCCGGCTCGCTATGCGTTCCTTGAGCGCTTCCCGGAACTGCAGCTCGAGCTCGCTCAGTTGGACTTTCGCGATGTCGACGGTGCTTACCGTGGGGATGGTCTCGACTTCCCAGTCGCTGAGGAACTCGTCGAGCATCTTGAGCGCGGATTCGCGGGAGGCATGGGGCATTTCGCGGGAGGAGAGGACGCCGTAGAGGCAGCGGTGGCAGGCCGCGCGCCCTTCGAGCCGGCACGGGCACGTCGCGAGCACGTCGCGGGCGAGGGTGAGGATGCCTCGAAGTCGGTCGGGCTGGCCGAACCTATCGAGGTATCCGGTACCGCCGGGGACGGTGTCATGGAGGACCAGGAACCGCCGCACCGACCCTGTTCCGTCACTCATGCCGGACGCGACGACGTCGAGGTGTTGCGGGTCGCCACCGAAATCGCGACGCAGTCCAAGCAACAACGCGCCCTTGAATGATGTCATCGTCGTCTCGAAGTGCAGTAGCGACACCGGCAGCAACAGGCGGACGGCCTGGGTGCGCAGTTCGTGGGACAGCAGCAGGCGTTCCCACGTCTCGGCGGTCCCGCGACGGGTGGCGCAGAAGCCTCGGTGCCTGGTGCGGTCCTTCTCTGTCGGCCGTGTCGCGACCACACCGCAGTGCGAGCACGTGGTGAACCCGGCGGCGGTCACTGTCTCCCCCGCGATCATCGTCTCACCGCCCGGGGCGTCGCCGAGCCCGACGTTGAGCGATCGGATGACAGCGGATCGCGCGTACTCCGCCCCGAACACCGTGGCCTTCAACTTCCATGCGTCGACGATGTCGGCGGGGTCGATGTCGACGCCGGTGATCTTCGTGAAGAACGTTCGGGTGCGGTCATCGACGTCGTCGTCGATGAGGACGTCGTCGAGTCGGTGCACCGCCGAAACCTTATGCAGCGGAAGTACCTTGTGGACGGCACCGGAGTCGGTGACCGCTCCGCTGTGGCAGCGCGGACAAGACGCGAGCGACGCTTCGACGTTGGTGGTTCCCCACCCGCAGGACGGGCACAGCCGGGTGCGAGACCACAGTGGTTGGGACAGTGGGCCGACGTCGACGGCGTCGACCTGAACGCGTTTGCCGTTGGCGTAGAAGTAGGCGCCCGGCGCCAGTTCGGTGAGCGCGTTGCTGCTGCTGCGCTCGTACGTCAGGTCGAGTGCCTGTGGTTCTGGCGACTGGCCGCCCTCGTTCGCGGTCCACCATAGGTGCACGTCCAGAGTGGTTGCGTCGTCGAGGAGGTTGTAGTTGGGAAGCAGGCCGACGCCGCTCAGGCCGGTCAAGGTTTCCTGGCGGCCGCGCTCGCGCAGTTGGTCACCGAGCGCCCGGGACTCCCCCATGCAGCGCTTGCGGTCGTCCTTCTGCTGGTCGTCGAGGTGACCGTGCTTGTCTAGTTCGGCGACAGTCTGCGCGAGTTCGTTCAGACGTTTCCGGATCTCGTCGGTTTCGGTCTGCCACGCCAGCGCCACGCGTGCGGCCTCCTCCCGCAGACCTGTTGCTGCGAAAGCACGGACCGCCTGCTGCGCGTCGACAACAAGGTTGTTCCCGAACAGCGAGAGAAACTCGGTGCTCAGCGCGTCCGCGTCGGCGGTGACCGCGTCCACCACGGATCGGAGCCAAGCTCCGTCGTCCATGCCCCCGCCGAGTGCAACACCAAGCTTGGACGGCATCACCGGAAGCGTACCGAGCCCACCCGCAGCGAGGCGGTCGAGTGCGAAGGCGAAGAACTGCCGCTGTAGTAACTCGGTGGCGTTGAGGTAGGCGCCGGGCGGCAGCACCTCACCGGCCAGCAGGTGGGTCGGCTCCGCGAAGTAGTAGAGGTCCCGCGGCGAGCTGGGTACGGCGGCGAGGACAAACGCGTTGCCGGTGGAGCGGCCGGCGCGGCCGATCCGCTGAAGGTAGTTCGCGGTAGACCGCGGCAACGACGCGAGCGCGACGGTGCTCAGATCACCGATGTCGATGCCGAGTTCGAGGGTGGGTGTGCAGGCGAGGATGTTCGGATCCACGGGTGATCCACCCGTCTTGAAACGTGCCTCGACTTCCTCCCGCTCCTCACGGTCGAGCAGGCCGGTGTGCTCCTCGCTGACGATGCGTCGGATGTGACCGGATCGGTACATGGTCCGGTAGAAATTCGTCGGCTCGATCTCGACCGACGCCAAGGTGCCGGGGCAACGCATTCGCGGGCAGGGCGCTCCGTCCCAGAGGGCGGCGCGATTCGAGGCGGCGGGTTGCACGTGGTGACACACCGGGCACTGCAGCCGTTCGATACCGTTGGGATCCAGAATGATGCGATCTGCGGTAAGGCCGTAGATCTTGGATCCTTTTTCGCCGCTGCGACGTTCGAGCGGACCGTCGTCGCCCGCGAGGATGTCGACGACGTCGACGAGGAGGGCACGAGCCTCGGGCGCGGTGACGCCGAGACACCTGCGGGTCCAGTCGGTAAGCCGCGACTCGCCCCGCGGACCCAACGCGATGAAGTCGGTGTCGCCTGCCGCGCCGGTGGTGAGGAAGCCGGGGGCTGGTCGACCGGCGGGGAACTTCGGCATGCCCTCGGCGCTCCCACCCCAGATGGACCACCGCTTGCCCTCGTCGCGGATGTACCGCGCGAGCCACCGGTGGTGAATGCCGCCCGTCGTACGCAGCTGTTCGAGCAATCCGAGGATCCAGATGTCGTAGCGCGGACCGGGATACACGTCGGTGTCGATCGCGAGCTGCTTCGGCCGGTCGTCCGGCACGTCGAGACTCAACTGCTCGGCGGGGCTTCGACTCAGGGTGAGGCTGAGTTGCGGAAGGTTCTGGTGGATGTCGCGGGCTAGCGACGCGAACTGGTCCAAATCAATGTCGATGTCGACGGCGACCGCACCGGTCAGTTCGAGCGTGCGACCTGTGCGGGCGTTGAGGCCGGCTTCCAGGTGCGCCTGGAACGCGATGCGCACGTCGAGTAGGTCTCGCAACCATCCGTCGACGTCGTGTTCCAGCCAGGCACCTTCGGCGCCGGTGCGGCGTACGAAGTCCGGTGGGGTGATCGAGTACAACTGCGCGACCGGAGTGTCGGACGACAGTCGTTCTGCCGCCGTCTGGAGCGTAGTGCGTTTGCCGCGGGCGGCCGCGAGCAGTGCCGAGCGAAAGTTGAACTGGAAGGCACGTCCCTCGATGAACGCGGCGCGGTGGGCCGCGTCCTGCACGGAGTCTGTGAACACGAGGGTCTTCTTCTCGTCTTCCGCAAGCAATGGGGAGCCGAATTCACTGGTGAGGCCGACGCTGAGGAGGGTGGCGACGCTGGATCCGAGGAAGCGGATCGCGTTGCGCGCACCGCACGCCGGACACGTCTGGTCGACGGCCGCGTCCTCACCCGCGGTGCAGTGCACCGCAATGGTGTTCGCGCTCGATGTGGAGCCAAGCTCGAGGGTGTCCACGTCGATGAAGCTGACACCCTGGTCGGCGGCGTCGGCCAGGAGCAATGCGCGGGTCTTGTGTCGCGTAGCGGGGCGTACGCTGTCGCGCCAGATCGTCTGCGGCTCGTGCGCGAAAGAGTCCCCGAGTTCGGTGGTGGAGGTCATCCATCCCGAGTGTCCACACACTCGGCAATGCACCGCCGGGAGGTAGGTGCCGTCGGCGGGCGGGCCGTCGTGCCACCAGTCGAAGCTCGGCTCTCGGGACACCTGGCGCAGCATTCGGGTCAACTCCCGCACCCACAGCTGCACCTGCACGTTGAGGAGGGGACGGAGCGAGCCGTGGTCGTCGCGAATGCGGGCGAGTGACAGGAGTGCGAGGAATTTCAGGAGCGCTTGCTGCACCTCGACGGGCCTGCTGGCGTTGTGCACGCCCCAGGCCAGGACGCCGGCCTGAGTGATGCGGGTGACGGCATCTGGTGGCGTAAGGGGTTCATCGCTCAAAGCGTCGATGACGGCTCGGGTAAGGAAGTGGGTGCGAAGTACCTCACCGATCGCGACGGGGTCGGCGTAGTCGACAGGCGCGGCGTGGGCGCCCTGTTCGCCTACGGGCTCGAGGACGGCGCGCGCCAAAGGTTCCCACGACCCCTCCACAGCTGCATCGGGCATCGGCGCCTCGAGGATGACCTCAACCGCCGGAATGTCGAGGCTGAAATCGACATGCGGGACCACGTCGGCAGCGGTCAGAGACACTTCCGTGACGAGCGATTCAGGCGGGAACTCAGTTCCGAAGATGGTCTCGGCGAACTCACGCAGCTCATTCGAGCGGCTTCCCCCACCGAGCGTCGCGGAGGTCGCAACGGGGGTAACGCGGCCCAGTGGGCGGCCGGTCTCGGCGACGCCGATTCGTGCGCCGAGCCGGCGGATGAGCATGGCGACGTCGGTGCCCTGCGCGCCGTCGTAGGTGTGGAACTCGTCGAGGACGAGGTACTGCAGCGTAGAAGCGGCGTTGTCCCATAACGGGTTGTCACCCGCCCGTAGGAGCAGCAGGTCTAGCATCTTGTAGTTGGTGAGCAGGATGTCTGGTGGGTTCTTGCGCAGCTCGTCGCGGTTGTCGACGAGCTGGTTGCGGGTGGGAGTGCGACGCCGCCCTGTGCCGCCGATGTAAACGCCGGCGGTGACCTCGCTCAACCGCGGGTCATCGTGCAGGTAGTTCGCGAGGCGCCGCGCCTGGTCGGTGACGAGCGCGTTCATGGGGTACAGGATGATCGCCTTGATGCCCTGCTCGCCGCGTGCGGTCGCCCTCCGCGCGTGGTCGAGGAGCGGGACGAGGAACGACTCGGTCTTACCCGAGCCCGTTCCGGTCGTCACGATCGTCGGCCGTGCAGCGCCGTCCCGAGTCGAGAGCCGATCGAATGCTGTGGCCTGATGCTGAAATGGGCGGAACCCTTTGGGCATCCATTCAAGCGGCGACGTCCACTTCGCCGACACTTCCTGGTAGGGCGTGCGCACCTTCAGGTACGGGCCGCGGAAAATCCCGGTCTCCGGGTTCCTCAGGAACTCGCTGAGCGCCGATCCTGCGTTGGGGTCGGCCAGAGCGAAGGTGGTGGACAGGTACTCGGTGATCGAGTCCTTCGTTTCCTCGGCGAGCAGGGACGGGAAGGTCGGCGCCGCGATGTCACCCATTCAGACCGAGCCTCCGTTCGAACTCCGCGTACGCGGTGCGCATCTCGGCCTCACGGTTGGGCTTGAAGAACCACGGCTCGTCATGGTTCTCGTCGGGAGGGAACGGCGTGTAACGGTCGAGCAGGTCGCCGCAGTCCTCGCCTTCGAGGTAAGCCTGCAAGAGCTTGTAATCATCCTTCTGCTGCTTGACACCTTGAGCGTGGTGGTCCTTGGCGATCTTCCGCCCATTCGCATCGAAGTGCATCTCGTACTCATATTTCCGGAGGACCGGGAACTGTGCTCGGAACATCAATGCCAGGTGGTCAGCTGTGAGTCCGAGCATCAGAGCGGCAAGGGCATCGATTTCGACCAGGGCGGCACGCCGCTCAAAATCGGAGCGTAGCGGGGTATCCATTGTCCACTCCGGCTCGACGACTGAAGATTTGGCTCCAATAGCAAAGTGAGACGTCCAATAATCGTCAGAAAATTCATCCCGATAAAGCGTTTCCCACAATGGCGCATATTCACGGGTTAGGCAATTGAGGCGAAGGGTGCGTAGAAGGAGGTACGGCCAGGCCATATGTTCAATCGGAGCCGGAAATCGTTCCACCAACTCAGCGTTCACATGAGCCGATCCACTGACCTTAATAAGATAGTCAAACGGCAACGAGGCGAGGAGACCCGCGACCAGAACGGTGTTCAGCGAATCCGTCACTCGCGACGAAATTGCAAACTCACCTCGCTTGCCAGCTCCAATCACCGACGACCGGACGGCGTCGACATGTGCTGTGCCCGGCGGGATTATGGCAGCATGCAACGAGCGCTCCAGCCCTGGCTGCGTCATATTTCGCCATGCGACACGCCAGTAGACGGTCGCTGGCAAACCGTCCCACGAGGGAAGACCGTTGTCATAGACGCTACGTTCACATTCGCGCTGGTAGTTTGTAGCGGGAATCGCGTCCTCCGCGATGCTCTCGAGGTCTACTAGCTTCCAGTCCTTGTTGGACTTACATGGATTGTTGGGCTCCCTCGCAATCGGGTTCGCGACTGTAAAATTCGGGCCTTGATAGATGACCTCATCCCAGCTCGAGGCAGCAGCAGTCTTCCATTTCAAGTATCCAGCCGTTTTCGACATCTTTTCATTCCAAACGGCCGAACACCTATAGCTCAAATCCCCGATTCGCACCTCGTGCCGCGCGAACACGCTCAGCACGTCAACATGCTCACGGGTCAACGGACGAACCAACCGCGCTGCGTTCGAGGGCGTTCCTGGGGGATCAAAAAGCTGTGCCCAGTCCCGAAGAACCGACGTGTCGATCATTGTTACCCGTGACGAATGCGGCCGTAGGTCCCATCCGCCCCAGGGATATTGAGTCCCTGGGACCTCGCCCAATCCATTGTCCACTAATGATCCATCAACCGTAGAGGGGTCCTGAATCGTACACATATTCAGGAATTGCGGTTCGTTAGGTGCACCATATACTGAGACACCGAATGCGACGTTGTTGTCGACGTCACTGAACAACAGCAAGTTATTGCCGAACTGCCAGTGTCTCCTGAGACGCGAGTAGGTCTGCGCACGCATGTTACCCGCCTTCGGATCAGAGAAATGGCCTTCCGGATGGATCAACGCGGCGATCCCGCGGTGCCCCGATCCGCGCCACACCCGCTCCATGAAATTCGTATAGAGATTCGTTCTCACTCCAGTAAGCACCGGGTGCTCCACTGATGAGCCAAGGTGCGCCGCTGTTCCTGCCCAAGCCGAGATGTCTTCTTGGTAACGCTGGAGCACGCCTGCGTTCGAAAGCAGTGCAGATCGTCGCGCCGCGAACGAGTGCTCTGGGATCCGCTCCTCGAGGCCAAAGAAAGGGTCAAAGTCCGCAAGCGCAGTAGCCTCGACCCAATCGGGTCGCACCCAAGGCGGATTACCCACCTGCAGGTCGAATCCACCGCGCTGGAAGATCTGCCCGAAGTCAAGTTCCCAGTGAAAAAAGCCCTGCTCCTCGGCAATTCCGCGCGCAGTCCCTAACCACTGATGTTTCGACACCAGCTTCCATACCGGCCGCATGCCATAGAAGTCGCGCTCGAGTTCGTCCATCTCCGCTAGCTGACCGAAGCTGTCAACGGTTTCGTGGAACATGGCCTGGGCCTCGTCGCTCTTGCGTACGCCGTCGAAGCCGAGCAGCCCTTCGAGAGTGACGATCCACTCCTCAAGGCTGGGCGGACCCGGGTGATTGTCGTCATCGCTATCCGAGTCCTCAACCGATCCGGTCAGCGGCCAGAACCACATCGCGCACCAGGTGTCCATCGTGAGCCGCAGCCGCATGTACGGACCCTCGGGGTCGAGCAATTCCGACTCCACCTGCTCACGAGGAACAGCCGCCTCGACAGCGGGAAGATCAACTCCCCAGACGCTGATCTGGCGGGAAATCTCACGCTCGCTGATCGCGAGGCGACGAAGCGTCAGCCCCCACAAGCGCTCAACACGGCGGGACAGCGCCCGCAGCCGGTCGAGCTGCCTTTTGTCCGGCTTCTTCGTCACCTCCTTGCGCCACTTCTTGAGGGCGTCCGCTGCTTCCGGCATCAGTTCCTTGGCCTGCTTAGCGTCTGAGACGGCAGCCCAGCCACTGGCAGGCAGGAGGAAGTGGTGAATCTCGCCGTCGCCGATCGGCCCCTCAGACAGCGGCCGGTCGACGGGCGGGGTCGTGAGCCAGCTCTTCTTCGCCTTGCCGAGCGACGTGAAGTCGTAGGTGGCGCGTCGGGCGCCGATTAGAGAGTTTCCACGCCGAAGGTGTAGACCGAACCACGGGGCCTGCAGTCCGCGGTGCATCACATTGAGCCATAGGGACACCTCAGCCAACTCCACGGCGGTGGCATTCAGGTCTACTCCGTAGGCACGGTGCAGTGCCAAATACGCCTTCACCTTCTGCAGCTCGGTGGTGTACTGCTCCGGCTCGATCCGCTCCCCCAGCTCGTTCTGCCGGCGGACCAGGTACTCGGCGGCGAGCTGGTTGATTGCCTCGTTGAGGAAGGCACCGCTGCCGAGTGCCGGCTCACAGATGCGGTACTCAAGTATGTCGGCCGCCGTCGTCTCGTGGGTGATGAGTTCCGCGAGTGCGTGCTTGACGACGGTCTTGGTCAGCACCTCGGGTGTGTAGTAGGAGGCGCTGCGCTGCCGGTCGCGGCCCGAGAGCCGGAATACAAAGCTGCCCTTGGCATGCCGGACGATGTCCTTGCGCCCCGTCAGCCGGTCCTCGCGCCATACGATGTCCTCAGCGGCGTAATCACCAGACTTGGTGGAGGGCACAAGCCACGAGCCCTTGTCGGCGTTGCCGTCCTTCGCGACTTCGACCATGTCATCGTCAGCGATCAGGCCCGAGTACGACATCAACCCCTCGTAGACGGCACCGAGCTGGTTGATGCCGAGCTGGGCGTAGGAGATGTAGCCGCGTTGCTTGTTCTTGTTCTTCGACGGCTTCGACAGGAGCAGGAGGGTGAGCACCTCCTGCAGCACCCGATTGCTGATTTTGACATCGTCGATCAACGGGGTGCGATTGGGATCGAACAGGTCCGAGCGCATCGCCTCGAACACCAGCCCGTCACTGTCCTCGGTGCCAGCGCCGTGACCGTCGTTGACGAGCCGAAACAACAGGTCCAGTGACTCGTGCAGGTGATGGCCGTCGGCCGAGCGTCCGGTCAGGGGGACTTGGATGATCTCGCGGAGCCGGTCCAGGCCGTACCCGGAGCCGTACTCGGGCGCACCGACGGGAAGAATGCCCAGCTCTGGACGAGCTTCCGCGAAGAGTAGGAACAGGATTCGGTACAGGAACCTCAGCGACTGGATCGTCAGGTCCTTTGGGAGTTCCGGGATCCCCTCGACAGGAAGGCCTGCCGCGCGACGCTGCGCAAGCACCTCGTTGGCGATCTTCTCGATCGAGATGCGCAGGCCCTCGCGGAGATCCTCGCTGACGCCGACGGCGTGCTTCTCGGAGTCCTCGGTAAAGGCATCGAGGGTCGCCTTACCGTCGTCGTTGGGCAGCAGCACGTCCGCAGACCAGAGTCCGGCGTGGTGAGCGAGCTCGCCAGCAGCCTTCTCGTCGCGCCGGTCCAATGCGGTCGCGACGTCGAAGGCAAGGTAGCGACCCTCCGACCACCGGGCGGCGTCCGTGAGCAGCACCGTACCACCGGCAATCACGAGCAGGTATCTCGGTGCGTGGTCGCTGACGAACAGCTGGGTGATCGACTTGGACACCGACGCAAGCTCTTCGGTCTTCTCGCTGGTGATAGTCAGCTGCAGCGGGTGCAGCAACTCGGCGTCGTCGGAAAACAGGGAGTCAGCGTCGGCCGTAGGCACTGCCTGCAGGATGTGCAGGGCGTCGGTGTCGGCCGCGCCGGGGAATCGCGCGATCAGCGGGACGGATATCGGCGTCTCTCCCTGGAACGTCTCCAGCACGGTCTCGCTCGCCTCGAAACCGACCGCCCGTAATAGACTCTCGTGCGCCTCCGCGACCACGGTGGCGTAGTCGGGATGCGTCGGATCGGGAAGGTCGCCCAGCGTCCGAAGGTAGCTGCCACTGACTCCGATCAGACCCTTGATCGGCGTGGTCTTCTCCTGGTCCGCGCGTTCCTTCCAAACCTTCCCCAACTCCTTCAGTTTGCTGGGAAAGACCTCCGCGAGCCAGTGCTCCGACAAGTAGTCGTTGACATTGGAGATGGAGTCGAACATGGCTCAGTTACCTGCTTTCGGCACGATCACGGCGACGACGCGAACGAAGGGGTCGCCGCTGGCGGCGAGGGCATCGATGAGGGCCGTCGACTGGTCGACGGTCGCCTCGATATCGAGTCTCGAGCCGGTTCGGCGGCCACTGTCGGTGACGATGCCGAGAGCCGTCTGCTCCCAACCCTTCAGCCCGCTGCGGTAGTCGTCGATGCGGCGGAGAAGGTCGGCTTCGAAGTCGTCGCGGCGATCACGAATGTGTCCGGTGGCGGCGTCGACCGCGGCACCCACTCGGTACTGCAGTGCGTCGAGGTCGACGTCGGCGAATCCGGCATTCGACGCACCCTCCCGGATACCTGCCTGGTCAAGGGTCTCGTCGAAGTCCCCGACCTCGGGGTGGTCGGGAAGGCCCCGCACCGCACCCCAGTGCGCGATCGCGGGCTGGCCGAGCGAGTTGGACCACACGGCCTGCGTGAGGAACACCGGCTCGTCCACGTCGCCGGACAGGACAGGAATCTCATTGCGCCCGAATCGCGAGATCGATCGGTCGGCCGCCCAGTCGAGCACGGGATGGATGGGGGCGAGGAAGTGCACGTCCGGCCACGCGCTGTCCGTCGACTTCCGCGCACGGTCCAGACGTTCCTCCGAGAACTCGTTGCTCCCGGAGAGCCGCAGCCGATCCACGATCTTCTGTTCGTCGAGATATTCGGACGGCAGGTCGCGGAGCCGCGGAACCAGATCAGCAGGCGGATTGAACGCGATCATGTCCTTGTCGTCGTCGCGGGTCACATCCAAAGCATGACCGCCGGGTTCGGCAGCAACGTCCTCGAGGGCGTCGGTGAGGTAGTTGTCGTCGTCCTTGAACAGCGACCGCCGCGGTACTTCCTCCGGTGTCGGGTCTCCCTCGTGACCGCCCCCCGTTGCCATCAGACCGGCGAAAGGATTCAGTGCCGCCGGTGTAGCCTCCGGGACCACCGCATCCAGATCCTTGCCGTCGCGGATGGCCTTCATCACGGTCTGCTCTTCGATCTCCGCGTCGCGCACATTGAGGAGAACGCCCGCGTCACCGAGTGCCTGGTTGGCCTCGTGCTCCTTCTGTAGCAGCTTGGTGACCACCCGCAGGTCGCTCGGCACGTCGTCGGCGTCGCTGGCGAGCGCCAGGGCGGCGATCTGCGGTTCGTGCATCTGCCCATACCGGTCGATGCGGCCGTTGCGCTGCTGGATCCGGATGAACGACCACGGCAGGTCGTAGTGGACCAGCTGGTGGCATTCCTTGTGCAGGTTGAGACCCTCCGAGGCCATGTCGGAGGCCAGCAGGATGCGGATGTCCGAGCCGGCCTGGCCGAAGCTCTCGACGACCGCCTGCACCTTCTCGTCGGGAAGGCCGGCGTGCAGCACCTGTACCGCCTTCGCGGGCAGCTTGAGTCGCTTGGCGACCTCAGATTCGAGCCAGGTGAGAGTATCGATGCGCTCGGAGAAGACAACAGCGCGAATGGGTGAGCCCTTGCCGACTCCGACCTCTGAGAGGTGGTCGATCAGCTTCACCAGCTTGGACGGTGTTCTCGCGTCGGCTTCCTCCGCCAACTCGTCGAGCCGCAGCAACGCCTTGGCCTCCGCGGACGTCGTCGAGTCAAGGGTCTTGAGGCGGCGCTCGACGCTCGCACGCAACGCCTTCGGCGAGGACAGGAAGGCCTTGAACAGGGTCCACGGAAACAGCTGCCGACCCTGTCCAGTCACCACCGAGCCGCCGCCCGGGTGGAGCCAGGTGTCTTCGAGCTCTCGCAGAACCGCGATCTCCGCTGCGTTGGGTACGACTTCGACGATCTTCGGCGTCCGCCGCTGCTTCCACTTGTGCGCGACGTCCAGCTTGACGTCCGGAGAGTTGCGGTGCCGCCGGACGTAGAGGTGCTCGATGTCCTTGGCGGTGTACTCGGTGCGGTCGGCGATGGCGGTCGGGTCGAGTAGGTTCACCAGTTCCGCAAACGACTCCTGCTTGCCGTTATGCGGTGTCGCACTCGCCAGGATTAGTGCATCAGTCTGTGCAGCAAGAAGTTTCGCAAGTTCGTTGTTCTGAGTTCCGCGGTTGATCAGATTGTGACACTCGTCGATCACGACGGCGTCCCACTTGTGGTTCTTGAGATGGTGCTTGTACTTGGCCGGGTTCTTGAGGGTGTCGATCGAAACGATCACCCGCTTGTAGTAACTGAACGGGTTCCGGGAACTCGGCAGGGTCTGCTTGACCTTCTGGATACCACCCGAGTCCAGCCGAACAAGCGGGATCGCGAACCGTGTCCACAGCTCGTGCTGGAACTGTTCCAGGACCGCGCGCGGCGTGACCACAAGGATGCGCTCGCCCCGGCCGCGCCGAATCAGCTCCGACAACAGGATGCCGATCTCCAGAGTCTTACCGAGACCCACGGCGTCACCGATGAGGATCCGCGGACGCAGGTTCTGCAACGCCTGCGCTGCGGGACGGAGCTGATAGTCCATCCTGTCGAGGAGCCCCCGGTGGCCGACCGCAATGCGCGTCTCGCCGGCCGGGACCGGGCTGCTGCGACGCACCGACTCGAGCCACAGCCGCGAGCGCCGGAAGCCCGCCGATTCGTCGAGCACAAGCTTGCCGTCACGCGGATCGAGACGGTCGATCGTGTCGAGGGAATCGAAGAAGACCGCGTCCTGGTCGCGGACGAGCTCGCCGATTCCGGTCACCTCGACACGCGTGCCGTCACGCTCGGTGGTCCGCACCGATCGCACGAGCCACTCCTCGTCACGGATTACAACGCGCTCACCAGCGGCGATGTCTGCCACCCAAACTCCTTCGAACAATTAACGATCGGGGTCAGATTAGTCCCCGAGACGGCGACCTCGTGGGATGACCACCGTATGCACCGCCGGCCGGGGTT
Source organism: Rhodococcus sp. DMF-1 (assembly GCF_021441945.1). NCBI lineage: Bacteria > Bacillati > Actinomycetota > Actinomycetes > Mycobacteriales > Nocardiaceae > Rhodococcus > Rhodococcus sp. DMF-1. Next base: position 773,090 of record NZ_CP090442.1, on the reverse strand, counting down.
GGAAGATTGTTGACGCCTCGCCCCGGCCGTTGGTCGGATCAGCCGTGGGAGATGAATTCGCTGAACAGACCCTCCGACTCGCGCCCCTCTTCGGGAGTGCCGAACAGCAGTGCGCGGTCAAGGAAGGTGTTGCTCAGCTCGCACGACGTTTCCGGAACCAACACACACGCATGGCAGGCGGCCAAGTTCAACGCATCGGTACCGGACGCCGTCGATTCGATGCAGACAGGGTCGGACGAGCACCAGGACAGCCTGGTCAGCCCCTCACGCAACACGCCGGCGAAGCTCTCGGGTGCGGCCTGCGATGCCACGCCGCCGAGGCTGCCCGCGGAGTCCGAGCTCGCCGTGTAGACGAGAATGCCCGCCATGTCGTCGTCGACATAGAGGCGCTCCCGCAGCGACGCCGCCGGGTAGCCGGCGTCCAAAGACAGCTGGTCGATCAGGACGTGCGCGAGCGTGTGAACGGCGACCTCCACGATATCGACACGTGGCGCTTCGGGACGTCCGAACTCCGCGGCCCGACGCCCGGCAGCCGTCTGGAGCGCTTGCCGTCGCCCTTGCGCGAAGGGCTTCGCAGCCCATTCCCTCAGCTCGGCACGATCCAGCGCGATAAACACGCCTTCACCGATCACCTCGATAGCCGGCAACCAATGCGTACGCTGGCGCGACAAATCGCACAGTGCCTCGGACCCGGGCTCCGTCACACCGTCGAGGCGCGAGAACCCGTACAGCGCTCGGACCTCGCGCAGACGCGTCACTTTCCGGACGTCTGTCACCAGTTCCGGCAACGACGGGTCCCGCGGCATCGGAAGGCACACGAAGTCTGCTTCGATCCCGATGTCCTCCCGCCCCGTCATCAGGGCACTGAACTCGTCGCGACGCAACGCGTCCTCGCTGATGTCGTCGTCCGCCTCGGATCCGCGTCGGCGTTCGATTTCCGCGGCGATGTCCGCGGTCGAGTACTTATCATTGGACAGTTTTGCGACTTTCTCGAGCACCTTCGGCGGAACCGGGTCGAGATCCTCGAGCAGGATCCAGTGCTTGTCGACCAGTTTCGCCAGCGCTTCCGAGTACGGGGGAATAGAGATCGCGGACCGCACCGCCGGAAACCACACGTTCGACGCACCACGCTGCAGCACCCGCGGAGTCTCGGTGCAGTCCTGCTTCGCTTCTGCACCCAGCCACGGCCGCGCACCGCTGCAGGTACCGAACTCGGCGAGTGCCTTCGGTCCGAAGGTTCCATCCAAGTTCTTCGGAGCGACTCCGCAGGTGCATTTGAGGACGAGGTCCGCGAGTGAGGACGTACGTCCGAGGGACACCATCTTCATCTCATGCGTGGCTCCCTCACCCCATGCCGCGCCCTTATGGAGCCATCTGAAGTACGGGAACTCGTCGATGTGGCCCTTCGAACAGGCGGTGATGAGACGGAACGGCGTCAGCAACGGCTTGTCCTTACATTGAGCACACTTCGCGACGTTCCAGTCCTTCGCCAGGTCATACAGCGAACCGATTCGGCGGCATTTCGGATTCGGGCAGACCTGGGTCAGCGGGAATCGGATCACAGGAACATCGCGCCCGTCGCGCGAACCCGCGGGCGGTGACTTCAGTTCCGACACCCGCAGAGAACGCGCCAGGCGCGGCTCACTCACCGGTCGAGTCCGATTCACGTGCCATTCGTCCAGTCCGACGATCATGAAACTGGTTGTTTCAGACGGGAAGAGCCCGCCGATACCGTACGTGCTGAGAAGTTGACCCCTACGGGCCTTCGCTCCGGTCGTCATTACTTCCTCTTCATCGGAATCTGGTACAGGCCGCTCTCCGCGTCGACTTCACGCATGCTGCGCATCGTCGGCCACGGGACCTCCTCCTGGGAGTACTCGATGTGGTCGTTCGTCAACGCGTCGGCGGGGTCGACGAGCAGTGCAGCGTCGAGGTTGCGCACGTTCTGATACCGCATGTTCGGCTTGGCCTCACCCGCGTCAGCCCACACGGTGAGGAGCTCGTCCACCTGATTCACCGTGTCCGCACGTTCCCGTTCGCTTTCCGCGTCGCCCGGATTCGCCGGATCCTCGAGAACCACTGCCGCCCGCTTCGATATCAGATCGGCGATCTTGCGCAGGTCGTCCCAGTGGTCCTCGGCAAGGTACGCGGCCGTGTCCGGCGCGAGCCCCGGCACCAGCAGTCGCGCCAGAGAAACCAACACACCATGCAGACCACGATCGCGGGCCCGCGCGGCGAACGGCGTTGCGCTCGTAGCCTCTACCGCCCGATACAGCGCTTGGTGGTACGGCACGAAACTCTCGTAGTGCGAACGATCCCGCGAACGAGCCGCGTTGAAGATGGTGACCACGAGGCCCGGGTGCTTACGACCCACGCGGCTGGTCGCCTGGATGTACTCGGAGCTCGACTGAGGCTGGCCCATCACGGTCATCAACCCCAGGCGGTCGATGTCGACACCGACGGAGATCATATTGGTCGCCAGCACGACGTCGTCCGGGTCACCGTCGGTCAGCGTCGCCTCGATCTGCTTGAGGCGCAGGGGAATTTCCGAGGAGGCAACGCGGCTGGTCAGCTCGTTTGCCGGCTTCAGTTCCCGCCCCCCGGTCTCCTTCCTGTTGGCCACCACCCGCAGTCGCTCACGGACGTCGCCCTCCACCTGGAGGTTCGCGCTGCCGAGAACACGGAGGCTGTTGAAGTAGCCGAGCAACGTCCAGTACGGATCCCGCGTCCCATCATCGCCGTCGATGTCCTTGGCCGCCTGCAGCAGCGCGGAGTACACGCGCACCATCAGAGTCGCATGGCTGGAACCCGGGGACATGACGCCGACGTACTCGCGGGTGCCGTGCGTCTCCCGCGGGGCGGGCTCAGCGAAGAACGACTCGTCCGGGTTGATGCCCGGCGGCGGAAACTGTGCTGCCCGACGCGCGAAGACGGAACGGATCTGCTTTTCCGCCCGTCGGATTGTCGCAGTCGACGCGATGACCTTCGGCCGGCCACGGTCGTCCGACTCCGCGAGGGGATCGGTCGAACACGCCGCATCGACGGCCGTCTCGTACAGGCCGACCATCGAGCCCAGGGGCCCGGAAATGAGGTGCAGCTCGTCCTGAATAATGAGGCTGGGCGGGTACCCGACACCATCGCGGGCAAAGAGCTTTCCGACGTCTTCCTTCCACGCCATCGCAGCGAATTTGTCGACGGTACCAAGGATCAGCTCAGGACGCTCCCGATAGATGTCCTCGTCGACAACGTGCACCGGAAGCCCAGTTGCGAAGTCGCAGCCGGCGGTTCCGCATGCGATCTGAAGGTGCCGTTCCGGCGACTTCTTGATCGCGTAGTTGTTGTGGTCCATCAGCGTTCCACACCAGGGGCACTGAGTCAGCTGCACGGGGTTCTTCTCCTGCAGCTCCTGCCCGGAGGCGAGGTCGCTCAGCGATCGACGAGCTTCAGCCAGCGTGTTGGGTGTGCCGCCGCCACCGACCCACAGTCCGATCGAGAACGGCAGGTCGCCAATGTCTCGGTTCTCTTTGCGTACCGTTTCCAGCGAGCACATCAGCATGGTCGCCCGCTCGAATTGCTGGATGGTGAGCAGCCGCAGGGTGTAGCGCATGATGACGGCGACGCCCTGCGCCTCGGGGTCGCAGAGTCTGCGGTGCAGGATGGAGAACGCGACGAGACCCAGGTACGCCTCCGTCTTGCCACCACCTGTCGGAAACCACAGCAGGTCTGCGATTTCCCGGTCAGGGTGGTGCCTGTCGGCGAGTCCCGGAAGGTTCAGGAGGATGTATGCGAGCTGGAACGGGTACCAACTGTCCTCGGCGCCGTCACCGACCGTCCCCTTCGCTCCCCCGCGAACCCAGTCCTGTCGCGCACGTTGCAACTGCATCGCGTGGTTCGACAGACGAAAGGCTCGCATGCTTACAGGGTCGTCCCGGAGCAGATCGATACCCGCTTCGATACGGTCGGCAGCGGTACCCGCCGCTTTGACGTGCCGGCGTGCCACACCGAGCAGATTTGCAGGGACATCTGCCTTACCCGACGACAGGTCGCCGTCCAGCGTCTTGATCCACTCGCGGTACCGGTTTGCCAACTCACGCAGACTGGCGATGATCTCTTCGTCGGAGTTCTTCGCCAGGAACGACATTCGGAGGTTCACGGACTCGTCGACGAGACCCGGTCGCGCCCGCGACACCTCGTAGGTGGGCAGGAAGGTCGTCGCGACACGGTTTACTGCCTCAGCCGAGGTTTCCGTGTCCCACCTCGCGGCGCAGCCGTGCCCGATCGCGAACGTGCGCTTGTTGCGGTACAGCAGGGCCGAACTGTCGAGATCCTCGTCGTGACCGATGTTCACGTGGCTGGTGCGATCGACGATCGCAGGCACCTCAGTCGAGATGCTCAGCCCCACCTGGAACCACGCCTTGCCGTCGCGCAGTTCACCCTTGGCAACCGTGTTCGTGTTGCGTAGCGCTACCGAGATCGTCGATACACCGTCCCGCGGAGGCCTCACGTACACGTACAGCTGGAGTCCCTCGACAATGTCCTTCGTCGGGCCGACCACACCGGGGGAACCTACCGACAACGTGATCGGCTCGATGGCGAGGGGCACCCGCTGCCAGTCGCCGGAACGCTTGTCCTTCGCCGCAACGGTGTCGTCACCTTCGACCCCTGTTCGGACGTAGCTCGCACCATCGATCCCGATGGTGATGTTCTGAGCGTCCGCGAGCCGGACCGAGAATGTCATACCGACCGACGACGGGTATCGCATCAGCGCCTGCGCAACAGGGCTGTCATCCGTCGACTCGCGATCCGCGTCAGCGCTGTCCGGTTCCGGGGTTTCCTGTGGTTCATCAACGCTCGGCCACAGCGCACCGACGATGTACCTGTCGAGCGGCGGCTCTGCGATGGTCTCGTTCTCACCACCGCCGGGACCAATTACATCCGCTGCCAGCTCGTCGACCATCTCCGTCCTGAACCGATATTTCTCGTCCAGGGACGCAACCCTCGAACTCACGAAATCTCCTCCATGTTCGACCAATCCGGTTGTGCCAGACCGATGACTCGCGGCGCAAGCCATAGCCCAGAGAAGCTGACATCAAGTTCCCTCGAACGCCGCGGGTCCCCGGCAACGGTTTCGACCGATACGAGCGACAGACCGGACAATGTCGCCGGCCAGGAGCCACCATTCATGCTGAATGCCTTGACGAAGGACTCATTGAACTCCTGACTCGTACGTCCGACCACCCGTCCGTCCTCCGTCTGCAGGAGGTACGAAGGTAAGTCGGCTGTGGACCGCGACAAATCCAAGATCGCCTCTACAGACATTCCGACGAGATTCTGAGAAGCGAGAGTCGCTTGGACGATGGTTGCATCATTCGCAATCGAGACTGGGACATCGACTTCGACGTCCGTGTACTGGAACTCGACTGCCCTGGTGCGCTTCTTTGTCGACTTCCATTTGTTGACGCGCTCCTGGATTCGTCCAGGCAACCATGTCATCTCCTTGTACATGGCGTATGTCTTCGGCAGCTCACACAAATAGATCGAGTCTCGCGCTCGACTGAGTGCCACATACCGTTCCCGGATACCAGCCCACGCTTCCTCCCCCGCATTCATGTACGGGCGATCGACGAGGAAGACTCGGTCGAACTCGAGCCCCTTGGCCTTGTGCACCGTGGAGACGATCACGTTGCTCGAATCAGGCTCGGTCAGGGTCAACGGAATGGCACCCGACTTGATCAAAGTCCGGATCCGCGCCACGTTGAGGGCATCGATCTGACGCGCATTGCCTTCCGCAGTTTTGAGAAGGTACCAGGCATCTTCTCCCTGGTCCTGGCCCAGGATCCGTTCCAGAGACGCTTCAACCTCTGACCTTCGAACCACTGTGCCATCCAACGAACCTAGAGCCTGGGCAACCCAGCGTGCTGCGCCGAAGTCTTGCGACTGCCGTCGCACAGCGTGCCCGATACCGTGCTCGTTCAGATACTTCGAGACCCGAAGGACCTCTGCATTCGTCGCACAGAGCACGGCAGTGGTGCTGTTTTCGAGCGACAACATGTCCGCCCATTCGTCGATCTCCCCCAGCGAAAGCAAGCCGGCTTCGAATTCGTCCAGCGCGACTTCAGCTTCACTTGGATCCGTCATATCGCGTAGGCGGTGCCCCAGCTCGACGACCTCACGAGGATCAGTTCCACGGGCCCGGTAGTTTTCCCCGAGCCCGACGGTTCGGGCACCGAACTCATTCCTCAGCGCCTCGAAGACTTGCTGCGAGGATGTCTTGCTCTTCGACTTACCGAGCTGGAAGTCGTAGATGCCTTGCAGCGGATCGCCAAGGGCGGTCACACCGACCTCGGGCTCTAGCTTGCGCAGCAGGGCTAAGACGAAGTCGGCGCGATCTCCTACCAGATCTTGTACCTCGTCCATCACGACGTGCCGGAGAGCCTCGATTAGGAACGGTACTTCGTCGGACTCATTGAGCACGGTAGTGGCCTGCCGGATTCGAGCTTCGTACGAACCGATCGGCTCGATGTCTGCGTCGAGCAGAATCTTCCCCGCGAACGAATCGAATGTGCGGACGTTCGCAGCTGCGACCTCACGCTGTTCCAGACGCGTAGTCACCGCCGTTACAGCGGCACGAGAGAAACTCAGGACCAGGACCTCGGTGGACGCCGAGAGCTGTTCTTCGTCTACCAGAAAGCCGATCCGCGCAGCAACAACTTCGGTCTTTCCCTGACCGGCACCTGCGATCACCAGCAGCCGTTCATCGATCGGAGCCTCGACAACAGCGCGCTGCTGTTCGTTCAGCTCGATTGTGTCCTGCACTTCCGTCACTTTCTGTTCCACAAGTGGTCGAAATGATGGAACGCGAGTTGCGTTCCAAAAGCATCAATGTTGTCCCGCACGTTGACGATCAGAACTTCCTCAGAACCACCGTTCTTCGGACCACGCAGCCCACGTCCGATCATCTGTTGATACCGGTTGGGACTGAAAGTCGGACGCGTCACGTATACGGCACCGACTTTGGGAGCGTCGAATCCCTGCGACAACACGTTGTAGTTGGTCAATACCCGGATCTCTCCCTCCCGGAATTTTCGGACGAGACGACGACGTTCGGGCGCAGGCGTGTAACCGGCGATCGACGCAGCTGGCACCCCACTGTGCGCCAACACCGCGGCCAATAGTTCGGCGTGTTGCACCGACGCCGTGAACACCAACGCGGTCATGTCCGACGGGAGCGACTCCAGCGAATCCAGGATCACCCTATTCCGATCGTTGTCCATCGCGACTTCGTTGAGATCGATCCGATAGTCGTCGAGGTGCATAGCTGCGGCATCGGGGTCCTTGCGCACCTTGGCCGGAGTCAGGGTCATTCCCTCGAGTTCGAGATGACGCACTCGCGCGAGGATCCCCATGTCCTGCAACTCTGCGTGCGGGTCCTTGTCGAATACGCCTTCGGTCAGCAAATTCGAGTCGTAACGATTGATCAGACCCTTCGTCTGATCCTCGTTGTGACCCCGATAGGGGCTTGCCGAGAGTCCGACCAACGTCCGATCACGCTGGTTGGTCCCACGTTTCAACCACTTGAATAGCTCGGTATAGGTCTTCGAGATGGACGTATGCGCTTCGTCGACAAGGACGACCTCTGCCTCCGTGAGCCACTCGTGCTTGCCCTTACGGCTGAGCGATAAGAGCTTTGCATCGGTTGCAACGACCAGGTGCGCGCCGTCTTCCGCAGGAGTCGCGTCGTTCGCTCCCCACAAGCGACTGATCGTCAGCCTGGCACCCGGTTCCCCGATGGCCGACCAGGTATACGACCAGGTGTCGACTGCCTGCTCACACAGCTCGTCCGATTGCGCGATCCAGATTACGGTGGGCTCCGACTCGGACGCCTTCATGTGCCGGATGATGGCCTCGACCGCAACACGAGTCTTTCCAGAACCGGTCGGAAGCGAGACGATGCCACGGTTCGGACCAGTCGGACCGAGTACCTCGATGAGGTTCGCGACGACTCGTTCCTGGTAGCCGTGGAGCGGAGGAAGCCCGACCGGTCCGATCACCTGGAATCGAGGAGGCGGCGCCGGCGTGCGGCTACCTGCGAACTCAGCGGACAGACCAAGTTCCTGCACCGCAGCCGAAGCCTCGACACCACCCAACAGCCGAGGAAGAACGATTCCGTTCTCCTCGATCGCTGGAGCGATCCTGGTGAGAAGGCCCGCCCCCTTCGACGCTTTGGCCATCGCCGCGACTTCGGTATCCGACAACTTGCGACCCGTACGCCTCTCAGCAAGAGCTTTGGCTCCTGCCGGGATCTCCTTCTCGAGGGCGTCAACGCCGGCCAGGAGAACAAGCTTGCGGTTCTCGTCCTTCTCTGCACGCACCTGCTGCCGGAGCTTCTTCGCCTCTCCGCGAGCTCCGATGTCGAAGACCTTTTTACGATCGCTCTCGGTGAGTCCGAAGTTGAACTCGTGCGACAGTCTCGCCAGCAAGTCGTCCTCGGACAATCTATCGAGGTGATAGACCGTCGCTTCGCCCTCACGCAGCAGATCGTGGTCAGTGATTTTCGTTCCGGAGGTGGACTCGGCTCGCACCTCGACAGACACGTCTGAGCATGGGATCAGCTCGATCGCCGGCACGCGAGGAACGAACGCACGAAGCCCGGGGAAGCGATCAGCAATCAGTACAGGCTCGCCGGACGCAGCGGCGAGGACCGTACGACTGATGATTCCTTGAGAGTCGGACAGGCCCCAGCTCGCGATCAGCGCATCCTTCGCCGCGGTGTCGGTGGCGAGAACCGCCGCATAGCCACTGTCGACCAACGCCCGGTAGTCGCTGAGGTTGTCCGTGGCGTATGCCTCGGTAGGAGCGGCGAGGGTCGCATGCGCATGCGTTACTCCGATTTCATCGGGTGCCGGCGCACCGACCTTCGCAGCTGCCGAGTAGAGGCGATTGAGCGCGTCCTGATCAAGATGTGTCCACGGCGCCAGAAGGATCTGCTTCCAATCACGCGCGGTGACTGTCTCGCGCAATCCCAGAGCTCGGGCTTGCTCCGGAGTGACCTTGGCAACCGGCATGACGTCGTCCGGCACGCCCGGGATGCTCGCGAAAGCTTCGCCAACGGGTCTGACACCCAGCGGCGTTTCCAGTCGACCGTGACGGACCATCCACCACACCGCCGGGTTGGTGAACGACATCGGAGGAACCCCGCTGTTGCCCGTGATCTCGACGCTCCACGGTCTCGTCGACATCCGCAGCACGTGCTTCGTGAGGGCACTCCGTCCCAGGTCGCTGAGGCGATCGGCGATATCGAGCCCGCGAACAGTCACACCTCGCGTTATCTTGACTCTCGACGCAGCGATCTTGATCCCAAGTTCTTTGGCCTCGCGGATCGCTTCCGAACGTGCAGCTTCTTCCCACTGCTGAAACCATTCCTCGTCAGCGCGTGGATGTTCCAACTCGGGCTCAGAGAGCGCCCCTAAATGTCGCAGGAGCGCCAGGTCCTTCGCATGGAAGGTCGTGTCCACTGCTACCCCTGCATCGCGACTTCCGTCCTCCGGGACCACCACCCCGGGAAGTAGCACGTCGTCGAGCACTTCGATGCGACGCGCAACAGTTCGCACGGGGACCCGACCTCGACCGAATCCTGTCTCCAGTAGCTTCCCGACCTCGACTACCGGAAGTCCGCGCGTCATATCCCACAGCGACTCGACCAGACGCCCGGTGATCTCGACCTTCGTCATCTGGTCGATCAACGCCCTCAGGCGACCTTTCTGGTCGAGGCGGCCGATACCCAGCCCTTCGAGCGCTTTTCGCACTTCTAGATCTTTGACAACTGCGGGATGGACGAAGCGGTCGTCGTCCTCTGTGTCGGTATCGGGTAGGAATACTGTGCCAGGGCGCGGCGGCACCAGCTTCCCACCCGCCGTGAGAACGAAAGCACCCTTGCGCATTTCGACCATGTGGTCGGATGCCGATCTATCGATATCGGATGCAAGCCGGATCGCTTCCCGTGCACCCGCCAGTCCCGCTGTTGCCAGATCGTGTAGCCACTCCCCCACACTTTGCGAACTCTCACCGGCGAGCCTGACCAGGCGCGCCGCAGTCGCTACACGTGCCTCGGTCCGCCAAACTGACGTATGAACCCAATTGTGAGGTCTATCGGCGACGGATGCCCAGCGCGTCAGCCACGGTTCGTACTCCGACAGGAATGCAGGCTGCCACTTCACCTTCCCCGGAAGGAACAGTCGACCGTTCATGTCGGGTAGAGACGGTGCCGCCGCAGCCGCTTCCATGATTCGATCGTTGATCCATGCATCAGCCCACGAACGGATCTCCTTGCCACGCGCGGGCAGGATGTCCATCACTGAGCCGGGGTCCGAAGTGTCAACGACGTCGGCCAAGTTCGCCGAAACCAGCGCAGGAAGGACGCCGAGAATCTCTTCGTTGTAAAGCCCCTTCAAAATGTCGTGTCGGTCTTCATTCGTCTTGAAGGGCGCGTTGATAATCCCGGTCAAGGACGTTGTCGAGGTCGTCGGGAAGTAGGACCAGAAGGTACCCACCTTCGTACGCCCCTTCTCGGGGACTGCCCACGTGAGTTCGATACTGCCACGCCCCGTGATTTCCCCCGCGTCCTTCCTCGCGGCAGCACTCGGCTGATGTGTGGCGCGGTAGACATTCCATACTGCGACCTGGTCGGACGATTCCAAGACCACTCGGCTGCCTTGTCGAATAGCTTGCCATTCTCGCCGCTCGCCATCACGAACATTGTCGAGATCCAGTCGGTCAACGTGCTCACTGAAGAGCAGAAACTCTGGCGGGAACTTTGCCAGCGCTTCAGGAAGCCACTCGGAGCCCTCTAACAAGGGAAGCCGGACGACCGTCGTCGCCCATGCCATGAGCTCCGCGAGGACCGGATCGGTTACGGCTGCCACTGTCGGATCGAATGCGGTTGCCGTACGAAGAACTGGTGTGCGGTCTGCATTCGGAACAACTTTTCGGATAAGTGACTCACTGGTCTTCCGGTCGAACCGGATCGATACGTCCCGGCTGATGATCTCAGGCGCGTCGGAGATGCCGAGGACAGATTTGAACCCGAGACCGTAACGGCCGATCTCCTCGTCGCGCTTCCTCGACAGATGGGAAGCCATGAGGGTTTCGATGCCGTTTCGCGTGAGGGGATCGCCCTCGTTGGCGCAGTACAGCGTATCGTCGGTCAGGACGAGCGCGATCTGCCCGCGCGTGCCGACCAGCGCATCCGCCGCGTTCTGGACGAGTTCGTGGAGCTGCTTGCGTCCGTATCCTCCTTCGACGTTGGAAATCTCGATGCCGGCATCCTGTTCAACCAGGTTCGGCTTCGCCCGGTATGCAGCCAAACACTGCTCAGTCTGCACTCGTACGTGCTCTGCCAATGGCCCCGCGACACCGCTCCACTGTGCACTCATCCCTGCCCTATCTCGTCGACCGCAAAATTGCCACCCCCGGCCGAAGCCGTCTGCGGAATGTCGTCAATCGAGCACAGTTCGTTACGAGACATAACGGGCACTCGACGCCGAGCCGGACTACGTTGCCATAGATCGTCTAGAAGTCAAGACGCGGGCACTCGATGCCATCGCGTGTCGGTACGAGAAAAACCTATAGGTGAGGCAGGGGTAGGAAACTTTCCGATCAGCGCACTGCGGCCAACTCACCACTCATCGCAAACTCCGACCCGATCCATAGTCCGCCGACCGTTGATTGGAAGAACTCCTCGTTCACGCGGTCTGTCAGTCCGAGCGCCGCGGCCAGGATGTGCACGCCGAGGCGCGGTGGAATTGCATTCCCGATCTGCTGCGCAATGTCCCTGCCCCGCCAAGGGTAGTCTTCCGGGAACGTCTGCAATCTTCCGGCTTCTTGCATTGTGAATCGCCGGACGCCGCTACACGTTTCCACTCGATTCCGAGAGATTTTTCCGGTCACCGTCGCAGCAGGCTCGGCGGACGAGCGGACTCCCCGAGCCTTGGGATCACCGCCGGTACCATAATTCGAAATAACTCTGAACGGGTACGTCGTGCCGAGATCATCGGCCATACTCCGCCAGGGAAGAAGTGTCGCTTCGTTGTCCGGAACTTCGGTATTTTTCCGGTATCGGCGATGAGTCGGGTCAGGCATTCGAGGCCGGACATCACGGCGCGCAATCAGAATGGCGCGACGCCTTGTTTGAGGAACACCGAACTGCTCTGCGCACAAGACACCGAATTCCGCGTTGTATCCGACCTCGCCGAGCACTTCCGCATACGATTCCCATACGGGCAGCACTGCAGGCACCTGCTCCAGGATTATCGCTTCGTACGGATTTCCGGCTCGCACTGCCTCCAGAACCCAGCGGAGCGGCTCGAGAACCAGGCCTGTCCGGTCGTCATCGAGTTCCGCGAGACCTGAGCGTACGTCCTCGCCATCCGCCATGCGTCTGACGTACGTCCGCACCAGATCCAGAGCGCGCCGGCCTGCACCTGCTCCCGCGACGGTGTAGGTCTGACATGGGGGCCCACCGGCTAGAACATTGCATCCGTCGAACTCGTCGTCGGATGGAGAGAAGTCACGGACGTCTCCCGGTTGGGTGTCGAGGTGTGCCGCCGTACGAGTTTCACAAGCGTCGTCACTCCATTCCACGCCAGTAACCTCGAGACCCAGCCAACGCGCAGCAACGTCGAGCCCGCCGGGACCCGCGAACAAGTCGACGATGCGCGTTTTCCCAGGCAGAGGGGGCAAACTGGCGTTAGTCATGGGAGTGATCTTATCGATCCCATCCTGTGGCCGCTCGGCCCTCACCCGTGTAGAGATTTCTCCCCTCGACGCCCAGAGGGCAAGAGCCTCACCACCCACCTCAGACCCGGCGTTGGAGATCGCGGATCGTAACCAACTGCCGATCGGTCCAGTCATCGATTTGCCAGAGCGACGACCCGTCCTGGCACTCCGGCTCGCCCGGACGCCAAGCTGCTACAGCCGCCGCTTTGTCCAGATCCGATAATTCTCCTCGACCAAGGACGTCCTAGGAGCAACGGTTGCTTGCATTCTTGCATTCTTGGCCGGATTCACGACAGGCTCCGCCGGGTCGTGCACCCAGGCGGCGGTCCCGGTGCCAGCTATCCGAGTATGTACTGGTCGATTTAGACCTGAGTGGGACTACTTCGCGACGCGCTCCGCAAGATTGAAGTCATAATATCTGCCGTGTACTTGACCGTTGACAGAACTATTTCCTCGATAGAGACCCGAGGGGGCAAATCCCATTCGAATCGCACGTATAGGTGAATAGAAGATGGGACGCCCGTTCGAGAGTCAATTGTCCTTTTCGACATCCACGCCGTAGAGTGCGACGAGCCCTCCGAGGTCGTCGTCGTACCCCTGCCCCACCGCGCGCAGCCGCCACTTCCCCGCCCGCCGATAGATTTCGGTGAGTACCATGGTCCGCTCGGTGGTCCCGGCGTCGAGCACGAACGTCGCCGCCGTGCCGTCCTCACCGTCCACGCTCACCGACACTGCACCCAGTTCGCCGAAGGTGCGTTCGCCGTCGATGGCTGCGGCGATCGCGATGCGCGCGCATTCGTCGGGCAGCGCGGCGAGATCGAGCCGTACGCTCTGTTCGCTGCTGCCGTCGATGGACAGCTCGACCGCGCCGTCCTCGGCGGAGGGGTTGTTGTAGAACACGAAGTCGTCGTCGCTGTCGACCTTTTCGTCCTGTCCCAGCAGGAAGGCGACGACGTCGACGTCGAAGTCGTCCGTCTCGGCGCGCCATGCGACGTTGACCGTCCAGGCCGTCTTCCGCGCCGGCAAGTCGATGACCTCGCCCCGGGCGAGCGCCGGCGCGGAGATGCGGGACTCGATGCGCATGTGCGACGGCACGACGCCCTTCTCCACCGCGGCGCTGACGTCCGTCTTGGTCAGAACAGGAAGCTCGCGCGCGGTGATGCGTGCCATGCGCCGGTCGCTGTCTCCGCCTTCCAGCATCAGCACGTCCGTGACGGCGGCGGTGAGGTTGAGTGAGGGGCGTGCGCCGAGCTGGACGAGACGGGAACGCATGAGCACGGCGTCGAGATGGGTGCCGCCGAGGAGCAGCACCCGCCGACCCTGCCACAGCTTCGGCTTCTGACCCGTGAGCATCCGTTCCGGAAGGCTCGGAGCAACGGACTCAGCAGTCCCGGGCTGCGGCGGAGGTTCGATCACCGGCTCGGCAGCGGGTGCAGCCACCTCGACCACCGGACGCTTCTTCGGTTCGCCGGGCAACACCCGGGTGAGCATGTCCTCGAGCTGCCGCTCGGTTACGACGGGAATGCCTTCGGCCATCGCCTTGCGGATCTTGCCCGTCTGGACGCCGGCGTCGTTGCACACGACCACGCTCGTCTGGCGGCTGACGGAGTTCATCACGTCGAGGCCGGCGTCGGTCATCCGGCCGGCGAGCGGGACCCGCGGCGTCGTGGTGTGGCCGGTGATCACCACCTTCATTCCCTGCACCAGACCGACGTCCAGCGACAGGCGTCCCGGGTTTTTCCACTCGCACGGCACACGCGGCACGGAGTCCGGGTAGGCGGACCTGCGGCTGAGGCAGTCGACCACCGGCAGCGGAAGTTGCAGGCTATCGGCGAGCGAGGCGCTGCGCACGAAGACCTCGCTCAGGACGCGGGCGTCGTCGTAGGCGTCGTGCTCGAGCAACTGCTGGACCTGCCAGTGCGCGGCCAGAGTGGAGAGCTTGTGATCGGCCACGTCCAGCTCGAGCCGCCTCGACAGGGCAAGAGTGCACAGCCGCTGTTTGACCGGGATCTCAGTCCCGGTGCGCCGGAATTCGGCGTCGAGGAATCCGTAGTCGAAGGCCGCGTTGTGGGCGACGATCGTCCCGCCGTCCAGAACCTCGGCGAGCTCGCCGGCGATCTGCTCGAAGCGGGGAGCTCCGGCGAGCCGTTCGCGGGTCAATCGGTGCACGTGAACCGGGCCGGGGTCGCAACCCGGGTCGACGAGCGTCGAGTACTCCTGCTCGACGCTGCCGTCCTCCCGCAATACCAGCGCGGCGACGCTGAGCACCCGATGCGCGTAGGCGCGCAAGCCGGAGGTCTCGACATCGACGACCACCCAGCGATGACCCTTCGGCAGCGTCCGCGAACCCGACGCGTGCGACTGCGTGTCGATCACCTGCACCTGCTCTACCTCCGAGTGTTCTGCTGCCGGCCCCACCGGCGCACCCGAACATAGTGACTGATGCTCACGACACCGCCGACCGCGCCACGCCGAGCGCGCCCGCCTCCGACGCCCGCGGGCAGTACCGTTCCAGCCATGGCACAGCCACTCGAAGGCAAAATCGCTTTGGTTGCCGGCGCCACCCGCGGCGCCGGCCGCGGAACCGCAATCGCCCTCGGCGAGGCCGGCGCGACGGTGTACTGCACCGGCCGCACCACCCGCGAGCGCCGCTCGGAGTACGACCGGCCGGAGACCATCGAGGAGACCGCCGAGCTGGTGACGGCTGCGGGCGGGGTCGGCATTCCCGTCGCCGTCGACCACCTCGATCCCGAGCAGGTGCGTCGGCTGGTGCAGCGCATCGACGACGAGCACGGCCGCCTCGACGCCCTCGTCAATGACATCTGGGGCGGCGAGAAGCTCATCGAGTGGGAGACTCCGCTGTGGGAGCACGACCTCGCCGGCGGGCTGCGGATGGTGCATCTCTCGGTCGACACGCATTTGATCACCAGCCACTTCGCGCTGCCGCTGCTGATCCGGAACCCGGGCGGGCTCGTCGTCGAGATGACCGACGGCACTGCCGAGTACAACGCGAAGAACTTTCGGCTCTCGGTGTTCTACGACCTCGTCAAGTCCTCGATGCTCCGGCTTGCGTTCTCCCAGGCGAAGGAGCTCGCACCGCACGGGTGCACTGCCGTCGCGCTGACGCCCGGGTGGATGCGGTCGGAGATGATGCTCGAGCACTTCGCGGTCACGGAGGAGAACTGGCGCGACGCCGCCGTGCCACATTTCGTCGCGATCTCCGAGTCGCCGCGTTTCGTCGGCCGGGCCGTTGCGGCGCTGGCTGCGGATCCGGACGTGCATCGCCGCAACGGTGGCTCGTTCTCGTCGAGCGGTCTGGCGCGCGAGTACGGTTTCACCGACGTCGACGGGTCGCAGCCGGACTGCTGGCGGTACATGGTGGAGGTTCAAGATCGAGGTCTGCCGGCGGATCCGACCGGGTATCGGTGAGCGCGACACGCCGAGACTGCGACTATCGCTCGCCCCCAACGTATTCCACACCAGCGAGACGAATCGATTGACGCGTCCGCAGCACGATGCCACCATGTGTCATCCCCCGCGCCCGCGAGGGTCACAACTGAAGAAGGCCCGCCAGGAGCGGCAACTCCCGACGGGCCGGATGTCCGACTGAATAGGAGTCGAACGTGGGTAAGGATACCCGCGTCGGAGGCGTGCGCCGCGCGCCGCGCCCGACGAGCAACTACACCGTCGTCCGCAACGAGACGATCGGCAACAAGGACCTCTCCTTCCGCGCCCGGGCGGTCTTGATCTGGCTGCTGTCGAAGCCGGCCGACTGGCGCATCCGCTCCGACGCTATCGCCGCGGAATCACCGACCGAGGGTCGCGACGCCATCCGGTCCGCGATGCGGGAGCTGGCTGCGCGCGGTCACCTCGTCACCGAGCGTCGCCAGAACCATCACGGCCAGTGGATCACCGTCCAGACCGTCTACGAAGTACCGGTCCGGCCCGAGCCGGGGCCTGGAATTCCGAATCCCGGCGAACCGGACACCGGAGAACCCGGCACTGAACAAAGAATTGAAGACCAAGAGACTGAAACAAACCCCGCACCGGCCGCCGAGCCGACGGCACCCCCTGCGCGGCAACGAGGGGTGATCAGCATTCCGCAGAAGAAGCAGATCGCCGACTTGGCGACCGCATGCCGCGCCGCGGGCCTGACGGCGACGTTCGACTATCTGCCCGCCGCCGCGCGCTCCCAGATCGTCGCACTGATCGACTCCCACGGAATCCCACCCCTGGTCACGGCGGCACGATCGACGCATCGACCGAACAACCCGACGCGCTTCGCCCACGCATGGATCCCGCTGTGGCAAGCGCTGCCCCTGCCCCGCTCTCCCCTGCCGCCCCGATGCGGCCGGTGCGACGAGTACGGCTGGCTGCCCGACGACGATCGGGGCCGCGCCGTGCGCTGTCCGTGCCGTCGCTTCGACGCGCCCGACCGCCCGGTCGCTGCGTGAGCACCGTCGGTGGCGAACCGATAGCATCGGCGAGAACTGTGCCATGCCCACCGAATCGAGGTCGGACGTCCATGTCCCGTAAGCGCTCCGGGTCGAGTCGCGGATCATCACCTCGTAAGCCACTTCCCGACAATGTCGTGTCGTTGGCCGCGCGCCGGCGCCGGGCAGACACACCGATCGAGCAGTACCGCACACTGGCGCCGGAGTTCGCCGCATGGCTGATGGAGAACGCTGGGTGCCCCGCGAATCAGGCGGAGGAGTTCGTTGTCAGCGTCGCGCACGCGATCGACGCGCTCTCGGGTGCGGATTCCGGGTTTGCGACCACGGCATGGCGGAGCCGCGACGTGGACCACCTTCTCGAGCGGGTGCTGACGAGTGAACTGGTCGAGGACGACGACGAGACGCGGGCGCACATCGCCGGGGATGTCATCGCCTTCCTGCGGTTCCTCGAGGCGACGAACCGGTGGACCGGCACCGACGAGGACCTCGGGTACGGTCTGTCCACGCTCACGTCGTACATCGAATCGAGGCTCGCGTCTCTTCCACCCACCGAGGTCGACGAACCACCGGTCGAGCCCGAGGTCGAACGTGCCGCCTTGACGGTCGTACCGGTCGTCGCACGGCTGGACGCCCTGCTCGGCTGGATCGGTGAACGCCGGCCTGTGACCGCGACCGGAGCGCTGAAGCGTGCCCTGGTCATGGAGGCCTTCGACGCTGTCGGCGGCAAGCGCGAGGATCTGGCACCACGCAAGGTCCAGTCGATGTGGGATCTTCCCGTACTGGCACAGACCTGGGTCGTTGCAGCCATGCTGGACTTGATCTCGATCGGAAAGACCGTCGTCAAGCCCGGTCCTGCCGCGCCGGTGTGGCAGGATCCGGACCGTAATCCCGGCGAGTACCTCACCCTGTGCCGAGACGCAGTGACACATTCCCTCATCGTGGCCCTCGACAGGCGCGGCGAGGGGCGGCTCGTGGCATTCCATTCCGTCCTCGACGAGGCGACCGCTGCCGTCCTGTCTGCCGGTCTCGGTGAGCACCCTCTGCCGTCCGGTCCCGACGAGCGCCTGCACGCACTGTCCGTGCTGTTCCCCGGCATGCCGGTCGGACCGAGTCTTCTCGGCAGCATGCTCGTCGACCGCCTCGACGACCTCGTCGCCGACGGCATCCTCGACGACGCGGACGGCTACCGCGTTCCGACGCCTCTCCGTCCTGCCGTGCGGGCCGCCGTGCGCATCCTCCTCGGCGACGCGACACCCGTCGCCATCCACCCGCCCGCGCGGTGCACCCTGCGAATCACGTTGCGCGACAGCGAGCCTGCGGTGTGGCGACGGGTGGTCGTCGACAATTCTCTGAGTCTGCTGCATCTACACTTCGCCATCCAGAGCTGCTTCGCTTGGGAGGACTACCACCTGCACCAATTCACCGAGGGCGAGCCGTTCACCGGTGGTTGCGTATACGTGCCCGACGATCAACTCGACGACGAGCTCGCGAACGGTCAGGACGAGGTCGTCGACGAGGGAATGGTGACCATCGGGACGGCACTGCCTGAGGTCGGGGCATCGCTGACGTACCTGTACGACTACGGCGACGGGTGGACGCACGACATCGTCGTCGAGTCCGTCGCCGACTTCGACGCCGAGGCACCGCGCGCTGCCTGTCTCGACGGGCAGGGCCTGGCACCGGCCGAGGACTCCGGCGGGACGTGGGGCTGGACGGACATGCTCGCCGCGGCCGACGACCCGACCCACGAGCGTCACGACGAGATCCGGCAGTGGCTAGGGCTGCGGCCGAGTGAGCGCATCGACCCGGAGTGGTTCGACCGCGACGACGCCAACGAACAGCTGCGCGCACTGTTCGGGTAGGGCGTGCTGTGCGGATTCGACCGCACAACTCGTGCGGTACAGTGCCCGGGCCAACTGATACCGGGGGGATTCATGGCCGAGGGACTTCGATTGGATCCGCAGACGATCGAGGAGATCGTCGCCATTTGCGACACCATGCTCGCGACGCTCCACAATGCGGCAGATCAGGCAAGGGTGCTGGCCGATGCGCCTAGCTTCGGGGGTTTCACGTCGGCCGAGGAGCTTCGCGCCGGCTTCGTACGCAAGGCCCGGGGTACCCCAGAATCGCTCTACGAACGCCTCAAAGAATTCGAAGCCGTGCTCACCCAAATGCGGAACAATTTCGCCGCTGGCGGTGAAGCGTTCCTCTCCGCAGAGTACGACTGGACCGTCCGTCTGCACGCCGTAGGTCAGGAGGAGTTGTGACCGCGTGCAGGCCAAGGGTCGCGGCCGCAGGTGTGCTCGTGACTTGCGCGGCGCTCGCCGGCTGCACTGCTCCGACCCACCCTGAGGTCGCCGTCGACGAGTCGCAGGGTCCGCCAACGACTACAACTCGTGCACCGCGCCTGGTGGATGAGTCCGACCGGCCACTCGTCGCCTTCGATCCTTGCCTCGACATCCCGGACGACGTGCTCGCCGCCGTTGGCTACGATCCGAAATCGGAGGACAACGCCGATTTTGCCGCTACGCACTACACGATGCTTGGATGCTCCTTCGACGGCAGCCGGAAGATCCCCGGGCTGGACGCCTACGGACTGACCGTGATCTCGGCCAACTTCGACTGGACGATCGAACTGCAGAAGACCGCAGACAACGGCGATGACGTCATACCAACCGAGATTGCTGGCCGTCGCGCACTGCTGAAGACTAATCAGTCGTTCCCAGAGAGCTGCGGCATGAGCGTCGAAACTGACTACGGTGTACTCATATTCAGCCTCGTGGTCTTCGGTTCCGAAGTCGAGTACCTGCCCATATCGCAATGGTGCACCGGGCTCGAGGACACCGCCAGCCGCATTGTCGCCGTCCTCGACGACGTCGAGTCGCGCACCCGCTGACCCAGCATCCCGTCTGCATTCCCCCCGGAAGCCGAACTCGAACCCGCCCGAGTTCGCCGGGCCACGCTCGCGACGCTGTCGTCCCCGTGTGTCAGCATGGTCGAACCCGATCTCGGAGGGAGCGTCGTGTCCACCGCCGACCTGCACCGCCTGACGCGTCTGCGTCAGGAGCACCCGGCGTGGGCGCTGCTGCGGTCGGACAATGCGGCCGCGGTGCTGGCGTTGCTGGGCCGGCACTTCGACCGCGGCACGCGACGGTTGCCGGCCCCGGAGCTGTTCGCCCGCCTCGATGCGGACCTGCAGGAACTGCGCGACGAGGGCTTCGAGCTGCCGCGCACCGGTCAGGCCTATTGTGCGGACTGGGTGCGCGCGGGGTTTCTGCTGCGCCGTGCGAGCGCCGACGCCCGAGAGGAGACTCTCGAGCCGACCGAGGCGACGTTCGCCGCGCTCACCTTCGTCGCGGGCCTGACGACCGCCACGAGCTCGGTCACCGAGTCGCGGCTGACCACCCTGTCGAGCCAACTCCAGGCGCTGGCACGGGACTCGGACCCCCGCAGCGAGAGCCGCCTGGCGGCGTTGCGGGCCGAGCGCGACGAGCTGGACCGGCAGATCGCCGCCGTCGAATCCGGGGACTTTCCCGTGCTGGACGGGAACCGGGCGGTGGAACGGTCCGCGGAGATCCTGGCGCTGGCCGGGGAGATACCGGGCGACTTCGCGCGGGTGCGCGCCGAGTTGGAGGCGCTCAACCGGGAGCTGCGGGCCCGGATCCTCGACGACGAGGGCGACCGTGGCGACACCCTCGGCGAGGTGTTCCGTGGGGTCGATCTGATCGGCAGTTCCGACGCCGGCCGCAGCTTCGCCGGCTTCTACGACATGATCATCGATCCGGAGCGGTCGTCGCAGCTCGACGACTGGATCGAGGCGGTGCTGCAACGCCCCTTCGCGCAGCAGCTCACCACCGAGCAACGCAACCGGTTCCGCACTCTGCTCACCGAGATGGAAGACGCGGGCGGCGAGGTCCACGCGACGATGACGTCACTGTCGCGTTCGCTGCGCCACTTCGTGCAGTCCCGCCACTACGAGGAGCACCGGCGTCTGCAGCGGCTGTTGCGCTCGGCCCAGCAGCAGGCCCTGCAGGTGGCGCAACGCCGCAAACCATACGACCTGCTGGACCTCGAGCTGGTGCGGGTCGGCATGGGCATCGATTCGGTGGCGGCGCTGCGGCTGCACAACCCGGCCGACGACCTGGTGGCCGAGCCGGTGGTGACGCAGCCGGTCGGCGAGGTGGATCTCGCGGAGCTGCGCCGCATCGTCCGCGAATCGGAGATCGACATGGACGAGCTGGCCGGCAACGTCGCCGCCACGCTCCGTTCCCGCGGCAGCGCCACGATCGGCGACGTGTTGCGCGATCATCCCGCCACGCAGGGACTGGCCAGCGCAGTCGGCCTGCTGGTGCTCGCCGCGGAGCACGGTCACCGCGTCGACGGCACCGAGGAGATCGCGTGGACGTCCCCGTCGGGCGCGACCCGCGTCGCGACGGTGCGCCGGCACCTGTTCGACCCGACCGACACCGAGTTCACCGCCCGCATCACCGAGGACGCGTCATGACCGAATCGACCACACGCACCGGGCTGTATCCGGGCGACACCGGCGAACTCGACCTCGAGACCCGTCGCGCGCTGGTGCAACTGCTCAAGGGACCGCTCGTCACCGCCGACAAGCACCCGGAGGTGTGGCGGACGGTGATCCGCGACGAGCGGGTGCTGCGGTCCCGGCTCGCGGACGTGTTCCTCGATCTCGTCGTCGACGAGGACGATCAGCTCGCGTTCACCCGCCCCGCCGACACGGGCGACCACAAGGCCCCGACGGTGCTGCGCACCGAGCGCCTCACGTTCATGGACACCGTGATGCTGCTGGCGTTGCGGCACCGGCTGCTGCGCGCCCAGCCGGGCGAGCGGGTGATCGTCGACTTCGACGAGGTGGCCGGGCAGCTGGAGATGTACCGCGCGGCGACGAGCACCGATCCGGCCGGCTTCCGCAAACGGGTCAACGCGTCGTGGGAGAAGTTGAAGAAGTACACGCTGCTGGCGTCGACGTCCACGGAGGGCCGGATGGAGGTCTCTCCGGTCTTGCGACAGTTGTTCGACGCCGATCAGGTCGCCGCCGTCGAGGCCGAGTTCCGGCGCATCGTCGAGGAGGACGCGCCGTGAGCGCCGCACCCGTCCACCCCGGCCAGTTCCGGCTCGCGCGGGTGCAGGTGGTCAACTGGGGCACTTTGCACGGGCATCACGACATTCCCGTGGCCCGCAAGGGTTTTCTCATCACCGGGGCGTCCGGCTCGGGCAAGTCGACGCTCATCGACGCGATCTCGACGGTGCTCATGCCGGGCGGCAGCGTGCGGTTCAACGCGGCCGCGCAGGAGTCGGCGGCCGGGTCGGGCCGCAACTTCGTCAGTTACATCCGCGGCGCGTGGCGGCGCGAGGCCGACGCCGACACCGACGCGCTCACCGCCTCGTATCTGCGCACCGGCGCCACGTGGAGTGCGGTGGCACTGACGTACGACGCCGCCGACGGCACGGCCCCGGTGACCCTGGTCAAGCTCATGCACCTGCGTCGGGGCGCCAACGCCAACAACGAGATCTCGCACCTGCACCTGATCCTCGACACCGACCTGGAGCTGACCGACCTCGAACCGTTCGTCGCGCGGGGCATCGACACCCGGGGCATCCGCAAGCGCTGGCCCGATGCGGTTGTGAACCCCAGCTACGCGCCGTTCGCCCGCGCGTTCCGGTCCAAGCTCGGCATCTCGTCGGAGGCCGCGCAGCGGCTGCTGCACCGCACGCTGTCCGCGAAGAGCCTGAACAGCCTCGACCAGCTGCTGCGCGACTACATGCTCGACGAGCCGGCCACGTTCGCGATGGCCGAGCGGGCCACCACCCAGTTCCGCGAGCTGCGCGAGGCGCATCGCGTCGTCGTCGACGCTCGTCGTCAGGTCGAGACGCTCGAGCCGCTCGTCGCGCTGGCCGACGCCCGTCGCACCGGGCTGCAGGCCCAGCGCGACCTGCAGGACGAGACCGATCACCTCGACGCGGTGCACGCCCGGATGACGGTGGACCTGCTCAGCGACAGGCTCGACGAGACGCGGGCGCAGACCGGTCTGCTGCAGGCCGCCGCGGACAAGACCGCCGACGAGGCCGACCGCGCCGGCGAACGCACCCTCGATCTGCGGGTGCGCGCCGAGAGCGCCGGCGACGGCCGGCTCGCAACCCTCCGCGTGCACAAGGAGACCGCCGAGACCGCACTCGAACGAATCACCCAGCAGCGCAGACGGTTCGACGTCGCCCTCGCCCACTGGGAGGCGGAGACACCGGGCACCGCGGACGACTTCGCGCATCTGCAGGCCCAGCTGGAGCGGGAACTGCGCGAGCTCGACGCCACCGCCGACACGCGCAAGGCGGAACTGTACGAGGTGGCCGGTGCGCTCGCCGAACGCCGGAAGACGATCCGCGAGCTGATCGCCGACCGGGAGGTCCTGGCCCGGCGCCGCTCCAACCTCGATCCCGACCTGCTGCGCGCCCGGGAACTGGTGTGCTCGGCGGCCGGCCTCGGCGAGGACGCCCTGCACTTCGCGGGCGAGCTGATCGCGGTGCGCGCCGAGCACGCCGAGTGGACGGGTCCGATCGAGCGGGTCCTGGGCGGATTCGGGCGCACCCTGCTGGTGCCCGACGAGCTGTATCCGCGGGTGGCCGCCGCCGTCGACGCACACCATCTCGGCGCCCGCCTCGTGTACCGGCGGGTCCGCACCGGCGTCGGCGCGCCGGACGCACCCACCACCGCCGACGGCTCGCTCGTCCGCAAGCTCGAGGTGCGCCCCGGCCCGCTCGCCGCGTGGCTGCACCACCACCTGGCGGACCGCTTCGACTACGCGTGCGTCGACACCGCCGACGACCTGCGCCGCGTCCCGCGGGGCGTGACCCGGGCCGGGCAGGTCAAGCACGGCGGCGACCGGCACGAGAAGGACGACCGGCGGCGCATCGACGACCGCAGCCGCTGGGTCCTCGGCTTCGACAACGAGGCCAAGCTCGCCGACCTGCGCCGGCGTATCGGCGACGCCGAGACCGACGTCGACACGCTGCAACGGCGGCAGGAGGCGCTCGAGCGCGCCGAGTCCGCGATCCAGCAGCGCCGGCAGGCCGCCGCGGTGATCCGCGAGTCCGCGTGGGCCGACGTCGACGTCGCGGCGGCGGGCAGCGCGGTGGACGCGATCGAGGAGCGGCTGCGCGAGTGGATGCAGGGCAACACCGAATACGCCACGCTCACCGCGGATCTGGCCCGCGCCGAGAGCGAGGAACGCGCCGCCCGGCAGGCGCACACCGCGGCGCTGGCCAAGCTCGAACAGCACCGGGACGAGCTGACCCGGGTGCAGGCGCGGCTCGACGACGCGCAGGCCCACGCCGGCACGGCGGTGCCCGACCCGATCTTCGCGCGCATCCGGGCCCGGTTCGCCGCGGCCGTCCGCCGCGTCACTGTCGACAACATCGACCGGGCCCTGAGCACGGTGGGTCGCGCGATCAACGAGCAGATGCGGTCCGCGCAGCGCGACACCGCGGACGCCGAGCGCCGCATCACCGCCATCCTCACCGGCTACCTTGCCGAGTGGGAGGCGCGGCGCGCCGAGATGCGCTCCGAGGCCGAGTACGTCGACGACGCCCTCGCCGTGCTCGCTCGGCTGCGCAGCGACGGCCTGCCCGCCTACGAGGACGAGTTCTTCCGGCTGCTGCGCGAGCAGTCGCACCGCAACATCGGGGAGCTGGCCCGCGCGATCCGCAAGGCGCCGGGCGAGATCCGCTCCCGCATCGAGCCGGTGAACGAATCGCTGCGCCGCTCGCCGTTCGACACCGACCGGATCCTGCGCATCGACGTCAAGGACCGGCGCTCCCCCGCCGCGTCGGAGTTCCTGGCGGAGCTGCTGCAGATCACGAGCGGCGCGTGGAAGGAGGAGGACCGGGCCGCGGCGGAGCGACGGTTCGAACAGATGGCGGCGGTGCTCGAACGGCTCGACTCCGGCGAGCCCGCCGATCTGCGGTGGAAGCGCCTCGTGCTCGACACCCGCCTGCATGTCGGATTCATCGGGGTGGAGGTCGACCCGGAGGGCAACGACGCCAACTATCACGACTCGAGCTCCGGCCTGTCGGGTGGGCAGGCGCAGAAGCTGGTGTTCTTCTGCCTCGCGGCCGCGCTGCGCTATCAGCTGGCCGCCGCCGGCGAGGAGTTGCCGCGCTACGGCACCGTGATCCTCGACGAGGCGTTCGACCGCGCCGACCCCGCGTACACGCGGCGGGCGCTGGACGTGTTCACCCAGTTCGGGTTCCACATGGTGCTCGCCACCCCGCTCAAGCTGCTGCAGACGCTCGACGACTACATCGACGGCGTGGCCGCGGTGAGCATCCGCGACAAGCGCTACTCGCAGATCGCACTGTTGCCGATCCGCGGCGCCGGCACGTGAGCGCATTGTGCGTGCCGCCGTCCGCGGTCGCCGGCAAGGCCCAGGCCGCGTACCGCAGCCGCCGCGCTCGATGGATCACCGATCCCGCTGCGGCCGAGTCGGATTCGCTGTCGATTGTGCTGCATCCGCCGTCCGAGCGGCGGGTGGCGCAGGATCCCGATGCCGTCGTGGCGTGGGTGCGGGCCTGGCACGGCTACCGGGGCGCCGGCCAGGTCGAGTGGGAGACGCGGCGCTGGCCGAGCTTCGGCACGCAGGAAGTGCCGGTGCGCCTGATGCTTTCGGGCGCGACCGAGATCGCCGCCGCGGCCGCACGCGCGCCCGAGTGGCGCACCCTCACCGAACGGCGGGCGCGACTGCTCGACGGACTCGGCCCCGGCACCGCGACGCTCGCGACCGCGATCGCCGCCACGCATGCCCGCTGGCTCGAGCTGGACGAGCCGGACTTCGCGCGGCTCGTCGCGGCGGTCCGCTGGCTGGCCGAGCATCCGTCGTCGGGGCTGTTCATCCGCCAGCTGCCGGTGCCCGGCGTCGACACCAAATGGGTGTCGCGGCATCGCGGTCTGGTCGAGACGCTGCTCGACGGTGTGCGCGGCGACCGTGATCTGGGAGTGCGGTCGCTGCCGCGGATGTGCGGGGTGGCCGTGTGTGACCGGACGCTGCTGCCCACGGCACCGCGGATCTTCGCGACGTCGCTCGACGAGCTGGCGGCACTGCCGGTGACACCGGCCCGCACCCTGATCCTCGAGAACAAGGAGGGTCTGCACGCGCTGCCGGAGCTGCCGGCGACGGTGGCGGTGCACGGCGGGGGCTACGCGGTGCACGAACTGGCGGACGTGCCGTGGCTCGCCGCCTCCGACGTCGTGTACTGGGGCGACCTGGACACGCACGGCTTCGCGATCCTCGACCGGCTCCGCGGCCACCTCCCGCACGTGCGCAGCCTGCTCATGGACCGCGGCACCGTCGAGCGGTGGCGCGACCTCGCCGTGCCCGAGGCGTCCCCCGCTCCGCACGTGCCCGCGCACCTGACCGGGCCGGAACGCGACGCCCTCGACGCGGTGCGCACGGAAGGGCTTCGGCTCGAGCAGGAGCGGATCCCGTGGCCGTACGTCGTCGCGCATCTCGCGGCACTGTAGCCGCGGACGTCGAGCCTGTCGCACGCCGGTGTTAGAGTCCCCGCGTCGATTCGTAGGGGGGACGAATGGTGGGGGAACTGCGCGCCGATGTGGCGCGTCTCGAGGAGTTGAGCGGACGACTGCACGGCCTGGCCGCGGAGGCGTCGCGGCTGCGCGTGGGTCCGGCGGCGGGACCGTATGCGCCGGCCCTGGACGCGCTCATGCCGTCGGTACTGGAGGCGGCTCGCCTCTCGCAGGAAAACGTCGACAGTGCCCTGATTCCCGCGCTCGCGGAGCGTCTCGGCGAGACCGGTGACGTCATGCGCGCCACCGCGCGCGAGTACCGCGACCAGGACGACACGTCGGCGACGCGACTGGTCTCGGCCTATCTCTCGGCCACCGGCGACTGGCGCGTCGACGAGGATCCGGCATGACCCTGACCAAGGGGCAGGTTCGGGAATGGAATCCGAGACAACTCGACGACATCGGTCGCGCGTGGCGCGACGCCGGGGGCCGGATCGAGGAGCTGTTCGATCGATACGTCGCCGCCGTCACCGACGTCGGCGGCACGTACTGGGAGGGACGTACCGCGGAGGCCGCGCAGGAACGCGCCGCGGCCGACAGACGGACCGTCGTCGCCCTGGTCGATCGGCTCGACACGCTCGCTCGTCGGCTCGAACAGGGATTTCACGAGGTCGACGCGCCACTCCAGCGCGCCCGGGCGACGATCCTCGACGCCGAGGCCCAAGGGTTCGTCGTCGGCGAGGACCTGACGGTGCGCGATCCGGCGCCGGACCCGGACCGGGAAGCGGCCCGAGCCGGCCTGCAGGCGTACCTGGCCGAGGCGGTGTCGACCGTCGAGAACGCCGACCGGGCGCTGCAGCAGGAACTGAGCGCCGCGCGGGCTCTGCTGCGAGCCGACTTCACCTCGGTGGCTGCGCTCGGCACGGACCAGGGGCACGCGGACGGCGCGCGACTGGTCGACGGATCGGTGACGCCGGAGGCGCTGCGGCGCCTACTCGAAGCCGGTGCGCTGACACCGGAACAGGTCGACGCCCTGCGCGCGGGCGCGGCGGCGACCATCCCGTCGTCGCACATGGAGTACCTGGTGGCCCTCAGCCGGTCCCTGGACGGCAGGACGCCCCGGGAGATCGCCGACCTCATGGCCGGACTGCCGGCCGGGGCTCGCAGCGCGCTGGCCAACGCGCTGCAGATCGTCTCCACCGAGAACGTCGTTGTCGCCGTCGCCGACGGTGACATCGCCCCGCGTGGCGGGGCGGACCTGCTACCGGACGGGATCCGGGCGGCACTCGACCGCGACGATCTGGTTGTTCACGGCTTCCGGACGATCGGCGGCACGACCTACACGAGCACCGAACTGAACGGCGTCGCCGACAACCAGGCCGTCGCCGGGATCGTGGCCGAGGGCGATGCGGTGTACCGGTCCGGCAGCACGCTCGACCGGGATCTCCTGGATGTCGGTCGCCGATATCTCGACGCCCAGGTCGCGTTCGCGCAGGACCCCAACCGCAGTTTCGAGTTCTTCACCGTCGACGGACGCGGCACGGGCGACGGTGCGTTGACGGCCGGAATCCTCACCGCGGTGGCGGACGACCGCATCGCGGTCGAACAGGCCGTCACCGACCCTGAGCACGGCACCGATTTCGTGCGGAACGTACTGGTGCACGACTGGTCGGACGACGGTGCGGCGGTGTCGTCGCTGTTCCGCGCCGACGTGAAGGACGGAGTGGTCGACGATCCTCACAACGCCGCCGACGTCGCCGCAGCGACCCGTCACGGCGCGATCATGGCCGCCGTCGCGGGCGCGATGAGTTCCGGAGAGGCGTGGAAGACGTTGTCCGCCATCCCGGAAACCGACGGGCAGTCGGTGGGTCAGCTGAATCCTGATCTGCTGCGAACGGTTTCGCACGGCCTGAGCCCCTACATTCCCGACCTGGCGGGATCCCCACAGGCGGATCGGCCCGGATTCGACGTCGGCGACTGGGCGGATCCGAAGGACAACAGCAGCTATCGCGGCTCGGCGAACGTCTTCGCCGCGATGAACACCGATCCCGAGGCCGGCACGCATTTCACCGGCAGTGCATTCGCGTCCGTTGTGGCGGCCGAGACCCGGTACGCGCAGGACCCGTACACCTCGGGCACGACGGCGGAGCTCTCGACGGCCGGTCGCATCCTGGGGCTGACCGACCGGGGGCTGATGCTGTCGACCCAGGACGATTTCCACGACGAGACCGAGCGGCAGCAGGCGATCTACGACCGCAAGTCCGCCGCCTACGACGCAGTCCTTGCCCTCGGCGCGTTCGGCCTGGAGAAGTTCCCCGGCGGTGAGTACATCGCGACGCTCTACGAAGCAGGCGGTGATCCGTTGAAGGAGTTGCACATCGGCCCGGAGCCCGGCACGGAGGAATCAGCCGAGCTCACGGGCCCGAACCTGGTGCGGCAGTACTACAACGTGCTTGCGGCCGCGCCGGAGGTGCCGGTACCGATCCGTGCCCACCATCGGAACCTGTTCGACGAGGCGGGTCGGCTCGAGCCGTACGACGAAATCGTCGGTTCGGAATCGGACAAGGAGGTGCGACATGCCATGTTGCGTGAGGCGTTCAACGAGTACGGAAACCCGACCGACGGGCACGAGACGGCCATGCAGGAGGCCTACGACACGGTGGTGCGCACGAATGGCTGAGACACGGCTGTCGGCCCTGGGATGCGTCGCATTGCTCGCCTTCACCGCCGGGTGCGGGGACCGCGCGCCGGAGGATCCACGTCCGGTTCCCGTTCCCGAGCCGCCGGTCGCGTACACGCACGTGTGGTCCGCGGACCCCGACATCGACCTGTCCAGCCGCGGCGCCGAGCTGGTCCGCGCCGCAGTCGAAGCCGGACTTCGCACGTTCAACTACGGTACGAAGTTCACATTCCCCGGATACCTCGACGCCATCGGGGCACCGTACGATTTCGACCACGCCGAGGTCTGGGATCATCTGGTACGCCCCGGTCCCGTCGATCCACCACAGTGGCGAGCCACGTACTTCATGCATCTCACGGCACTGTCGGCGACGGCCACGGAAGTCACTGGAGCCGTGTGCGAGTACGGCGTCGGCACAGAACCGGGAGAAGAGTACTCGGTCTATCCCCTGAGAATGGTCCGGGCGGTGACCTTGCGCAACACTGCCGAGACACCCGGCGCGGCCAGTATCCCCGACACCGACCCGGAAGGACACGATCCCCGCGCCGCCATCGCCCCCGACTGGAACGTCTTCGGCACCTGGAAGATCGTCCAGCTCCGCACCGGGGGACCGAACTGGGTCATACCGGACACGTGTACGGCGTGGTGGCACGAACGCTTCCCCACCTTCGAACTCCACGACGGTCTGCTCTCGCCACCCCCAGGCTTCCAACCACCCACCATGCCCGTCGCCCAGCAATACCCCGAATGGATCGGACCGGCGAATGCCGGTTGAACCCATAACGCGGCACCGCCGCACCGCCAGCGAACAGCGAAGGGCCCCGATGAACGCACCGCGCCGGCGGCGCGTCATTGCCGTCGTCACCACTGCCCTACTCGCAGTCACCGGCTGCGGCACCGACAGCCCAACCGATCCACGTCCGGTTCCCGTTCCCGAGCCGCCGGTCGCGTACACGCACGTGTGGTCCGCGGACCCCGACATCGACCTTTTCGGTCGCGGCGCCGAACTGGTCCGCGCCGCAGTCGAATCCGGACTTCGCACGTTCAACTACGGTACGAAGTTCACATTCCCCGGATACTTCGACGCCATCGGCGCACCGTACGATTTCGACCACGGCGAGGTGTGGGCTCATCTGGTACGTCCCAGTCGCGTCGATCCACCACCGTGGCGAGCCACGTACTTTCACCATCTCACGATGCTGTCTGCCGGCAACTCGGAGATCACGGCAGCAGTATGCGAATACCGAGTCAAAACCGAACCCGGGCTCAACCTCTCCTTCGATCCCATGAAGTGGGTGTGGGCCGTGACCCTGCGCAACACTGTCGACACACCCGGCGCGGCCGGTATCCCCGACACCGACCCGGAAGGACACGATCCCCGCGCCGCCATCGCCCCCGACTGGAACGTCTTCGGCACCTGGAAGATCGTCCAGCTCCGCACCGGGGGACCGAACTGGGTCATACCGGACACGTGTACGGCGTGGTGGCACGAACGCTTCCCCACCTTCGAACTCCGCGACGGCCTGCTCTCGCCACCCCCAGGCTTCGAACCACCCACCATGCCCGTCGCCCAGCAATACCCCGAATGGATCGGACCGGCGAGTGCCGGCTGAGTCGCCACGAACGCCGCAGTCCCGAAACTGGACCCCGCACAGGCCACCGATTCCGGAGACGCCTCACCACCCGCGCCTTCACGATGTGCCTGAAGTTGCAATAGTGAACTAGAATCGAACTTCTCGTTCCCGGGTTCTCGCCCGGGAAATTCCCTTCACAGGAAAGGAGCACTCCGACGCACACGCCAGCCCCCCACACTGTTCATCTCGTCTCCCTGCCCCACAGCGTCGGCGATGCTCCTCCGCTCGCCTCGGAGCGGCCCCGGCTGCACGGCCACCCCCACATCGTGTGGTTCCGGGACCGCTACGCGATCCCCATCTCGACGACCACGCCGCGCCAGGCGATGCTCGAGGATCTGCAGTTCGTGCGCCGGGTCCTCGACGACGCCGGCATCGACTATCTGCTGGTCCGCGGCGACGGCACCCGCCCGGTCCTGGCGGTGGACTGGGCCGACCGCAAGGAGCTGCGTGCCGCGCTGGTCGGCGCCTGCACCGACGAGCCGTTCTACTCCAAGACCGTGGGTGCGAAACGGCACCGTCCCGTGCTCGTCGCGGACGGCCGGCTCTCGTACAGTTCCAAGGCCCGGATCTTCCGCCTGTTCCGGCCGCGGGTGGAACTCACCAGCGGCCTGCGGTACGGGGCGTCGAACGGGGTGCAGATCGAGTTGTGGTCGCACACCGACGACGAGATCCTCCTGCCGAGGGAGAACGCGCTGACCCGGCGCAGCGTGCTGCGCGACGAGGTCACGCGCGGCACCGTGGAACGCTACGGACAGACGTGGCCGACCATCGAGGGGATGTTCGCGGCGCACCCGTCGGACGTCCCGTTCGAGATCGACCTGGTGTTCTCGTGGGTGGACGGCTCGTCGAAGGAGTGGCAGGCCGAGCGCGCCAAACGCCTGCAGAACTACGTGGTGGGCGAGGGCGACGACTCCCCCGCCCGCTTCCGGCAGATCGACGAGCTCAAGTACGCGCTGCGCTCCGTGCACATGTATGCGCCGTGGATCCGGCGGATCTTCGTCGCGACCGACTCCGACCGGCCGGACTGGCTGGCCGACGACGGGCAGGTCACGTTCGTGCGCAGCGAGGAGTTCTTCGCCGACCGGTCGGTGCTGCCCACCCACAATTCGCAGGCCGTCGAGTGCCAGCTGCACCACATCCCGGGTCTGTCCGAGCACTTCCTGTACTCGAACGACGACATGTTCTTCGGTCGCCCGGTGGATCCGCAGATGTTCTTCTCCGGCGGCGGGGTCACGAAGTTCATCGAGGCGGACACCCGCATCGGATTGGGCCGGAACCACAAGAAGCGCAGCGGTTTCGAGAACGCGGCCCGCGTCAATCGCCGGCTGCTCGAGGAGCGGTTCGGGGTGACGATCACCCGGCACCTCGAACACACGCCGGTGCCGCTGCGCAAGAGCATCATGGCGGAGATGGAGCGGGAGTTCGCGGACGAGTTCGCGGCCACGGCGGCGAGCACGTTCCGGGCCGCGGAGAACATCTCGGTGACGAACTCCTTCTACCACTACTACGCGCTGATGACCGGCCGGGCGGTGCAGCAGACCGCGGCGCGGGTGAAGTACGTCGACACGACGGTGAAGTCGGGGCTGCGGGAACTGGACACGCTGCTGGCGAAGCGGACGACGGACCTGTTCTGCCTCAACGACGGCAGCACACCGGAGGTCGACCTCGAGCTGCGCACCGCGAAGGTCACCCAATTCCTGGAGCGGTACTACCCGATCCCGGCGCCGTGGGAGACGGACTACCCGGGACGGTCGTGACCCGCACCGCGTAGCCCCTCGATCCGGCCGCCCCGCTTTCCGCGGGGCGGCCGGGTGGAACGCGAATCCGGTCACCGCCCGTTCGACAGGGTGGGAAATGTCCAGCTTCCGTCGAGGACTTCCGGGCGCGGGCGGTACAGGCGCACGAGATAGTTCCACCCCTCCGTGACGGGAAGGTAATTGGCACGGTCCGCATCGCCGCCGCCCCCGAATCGGACGGTGATCGAACCGTCCGCGTTCGGCACGCCCGTGATGTTGTTGACGCTGTAGGCATTCTGTGCGTTCGGTTCGAAGAAGCCCTGCGCGTTGTAGACCGAGACGGACCAGAACCCGTCGACGGGCACATCGCGGACGGTCAGCTCGTACTCGCCGACCGGCAGTCCCGGATCGACGCCGATGTAGGCGGCCTCCGTGGTCGGCAGGCCACCCCAGCCGGCGGCGGTGCCGATCAGGTGCCGGACCGGGTCGATCTCACCTCGGGCGCCGAACATCCGGTCGAAACCCGTCAGTCCTCGCGCCAGCGCCAGCAGCGCCTCCCGCGTCGCGTCGAAGCTCGGCCGGTCGTAGTCGGGCGCCGTGAACGGTGTCGACGACCCGGCGTCGAGACGGAACCGGTCCTGGAGCGAGGCCACGGCCTGCACGTCGTCCGGATCGGAAGGATCGACGAGAATCCGCACCGCGACGGCGACGTACGGTGTCGGGAACTCGTCGGCGGTGAGCCTGTGCTCTCCCGGGTCGTGCAGGATCCGATCGACGTGGTGGTCCTGGTCGACCACCATCACGGACAGGTACCGTCGACCGCCGTCGGGGATGGTGAGGGTCGCGCCCTCCGAGGTGTCGACGATCGCGAGGCTGTAGAGGGTGTCGCGGTTCATCCGGATCACCGTCTGCTGCTCGACCGAGGCGGGCTCCCGGTTGTGCCGGAGCACATTGATGCCCCCGGCGTCCCGCTGAAGATCGAGAAACATCCGATCCGTCTCCGCGCGAACGAAATTGTCCACATTCACCGATGTCATGCGCGGCAGCCTAGACGACGCACGCTCCGCGCGCTGTCCGATTCGTCCGCCTCCGCGACGGACCGGAATTCCCCAGCGGGGACTGCCGGGCCGGCCGCCGGGCACATGCGGCCCGTCTCATTCCGGCTCCGCCATCCGCGCGCGGCGCGCGAGGGTGGCGGCGACCCCGGCTGCGGCCGCGCGCACCGACGTGGTGTGCCGCTCGGGATGGAACCGGGCCACGGGACCGGTGACACTGAGGGCCGCGATCGGCCGGTCGTCCGTGTCGAGCACCGGCGCAGCGACGCAGGTGATGCCCATCGCGGATTCCTCGCGTTCGTACGAGACCCCCTCGTCGAGGATGCGTTCGAGCTGTGCGCGCAGCAGTCCGGGCCCGGACAGCGTCTTCGGGGTGCGCCGTTCGAGTGGCTCGGCGAGCACCCTGTCGATGATCTCCGGATCGGAGTGCGCGAGGAGCGCCTTTCCGATGGCCGTGCAGTGCAGCGGCATTCGGCCGCCGAGACGGGACGGGGAGCGGGCCTGCCGGTGTCCGCCGATCTTGGCGATGTAGACGACCTCGGTGCCCTCGAGGATGCCCAGGTGCACCGTCTCGTGCGTCCGCTCGTACAGGTCCTCCAGGAACGGGGTGGCGACCTCGATCAGGCTGCGCTCGGTGGACGCCCGCATGCCGAGTTCGAACAGTTGCCCGCTCAGCCGGTAGCCGGCCCGGGTGCGGTCGAGGAGGCGCACCTTGACGAGGTCCGAGAGCAGCCGGTGCAGGGTGCCCTTGGGGATGCCGGTGCGTCGGCCGAGTTCCGCGAGGCTGAGCCCGTGGTCGTCGACGGTGAACGCATACAGCACGGTGACGACCTTGCCGAGCACGGTGTTCGGGTCGATCTGCGCGTCGCCGGGAGCGCCCACCGCATTCCCCTTTCGTCCGGTGACCTGGCAGTTCGGGTCATCCGCCACTGTACGTTCCACTGAGTCGAACGCCACGCTGGCCGGGCGCCGGGCCGCCCGGTGACAGTGGACAGGTCCATTCCCTTCGACCTTCCGGGACCGCCATGACCCCCTCCCCAGGAACCGACCGCATGCCGGCTCCGCCCTCCGCCGCGACGGACGATCCGGCTGTCGATGCGGCGTTCGTCCGACTCGACCACGCGGTACAGACCCGCACGCCCTGCCCGCCGGTGCGTGACCTCATCGGCAGCACCGACATCGAGCGTGCCTACGCGGTGCAGACGAAGCTGAACGCCGCACGCGCGGATGCCGGGGCTCGGGTGGTCGGTCGCAAGATCGGGCTCACGTCACCGGCGGTCCAGCGGCAACTCGGCGTGGACCGGCCCGACTTCGGCGTCCTGTTCGACGACATGCAGTACACCGAGGACGAACCGGTGCCCTTCCAGCGCCTGCTGCAACCGAAGGTCGAGGCGGAGATCGCCTTCGTGCTCGGGCAGGACCTCACCGACGGCCCACTCGACGACCGGCGTATCCGCGACAGCGTCGACTACGCCGTCGCCGCCCTCGAGATCGTCGACAGCCGGATCGCAGGGTGGGACATCACCTTCGGGGACACGGTCGCCGACAACGCCTCGTCCGGGCTGTTCGTCCTCGGCACCCGGCGCCGCCGGCTCGACGAGTTCGAACCGGTCGACACCGAGATGCAGATGCGTGTCGACGGCGCGGCGGTGTCCACCGGGAACGGCGCGGCCTGCCTGGGCGACCCGCTGCGGGCCCTGGCGTGGCTCGCCGACACCGCCCGCCGGTTCGGCGAACCGCTCCGCGCCGGGCAGATCGTCCTGTCCGGGGCCCTCGGGCCGATGGCGCCCGTCCACCCCGGCTCCACCGTCACCGCGGACATCACCGGACTCGGTTCGGTGACCGCGACCTTCACCCAGGAGGACAACGCATGAGCACCCCTAGAACACAGGTGGCCGTCATCGGCTCCGGCAACATCGGCACCGACCTGATGATCAAGGTGATCCGGAACTCGACCAACCTCGAGATGGGCGCCATGGTCGGCATCGACCCCGACTCGGACGGCCTGGCCCGCGCCCGCCGGCTGGGTGTCCCCACCACCGCCGACGGCGTGGCGGGCCTGATCGGCCTGCCGAACTTCGACGAGATCGGCGTCGTGTTCGACGCGACGTCGGCGCAGGCGCACCGGGCCAACGCCCGGGCGCTCGAACCCTACGGCAAGCGGCTGATCGACCTCACCCCCGCAGCGATCGGCCCCTTCGTCGTTCCGGCCGTCAACCTCGACGCCCACCGGAACGCCCCGAACGTCAACATGGTCACCTGCGGTGGGCAGGCAACCATTCCCGTCGTGGCGGCGGTCTCGCGCGTCACGCCCGTCGCCTACGCCGAGATCGTCGCGTCCATCGCGTCGAAGTCCGCCGGACCCGGCACCCGCGCGAACATCGACGAGTTCACCGAGACGACGGCGCACGCGATCGAGTCGGTCGGCGGGGCGGCCCGGGGCAAGGCGGTGATCGTTCTGAACCCGGCCGAGCCGCCGCTGATCATGCGGGACACCGTGTTCTGCCTGATCTCCGAGCCGAGCGCGGTCGTGCACGACGCCGTCCGGGAGTCGATCGAGCGGATGGTCGCCGACGTCGCCGCCTACGTGCCGGGTTACCGGCTCAAGCAGCAGGTGCAGATCACCCCGGTCCCGCAGGGGCAACCGGTGCATACCCTGCTCGCCGACGGCGCCCCGGCCACCCCCACCCACCAGGTGTCGGTGTTCCTCGAGGTCGAGGGTGCCGCCCATTACCTGCCCGCGTACGCGGGCAATCTCGACATCATGACCTCGGCGGCCCTGCGGTTCGCGGAGGCCGCCGCCGAGACGGACACCGCCCGCGCGGCAGAACTGGAGGCCACCCGATGACGACCGAACTGTTCATCCAGGACGTCACGCTGCGGGACGGGATGCACGCCGTTCGGCACCGCATCACCCCGGAGGACGTGGGCCGTATCGTGGCCGCGCTGGACGCGGCCGGTGTCGACGCCATCGAGGTCGCCCACGGCGACGGCCTGGCCGGCGGCAGCCTCAACTACGGACCGGGCAGCCACACCGACTGGGAGTGGATCGAGGCCGCGGCCGCGAACGTGTCCCGGGCGCGCCTGACCACCCTGCTGCTGCCCGGGATCGGCACGATCCGCGAGCTCGAGCACGCCTACCGGCTCGGGGTCCGCTCGGTGCGCGTGGCCACGCACTGCACCGAGGCGGACGTCTCGGCCCAGCACATCGCCACGGCCCGCGAGCTGGGCATGGACGTCTCCGGGTTCCTCATGATGAGCCACATGGCACCGCCCGCCGAGCTGGCGCGGCAGGCGAAACTGATGGAGTCGTACGGCGCGCACTGCGTCTACGTCACCGACTCCGGCGGTCGGCTGACCATGGACGGGGTACGCGAGCGGGTGCGGGCCTACCGGGACGTGCTCGACCCGGGCACCGAGCTCGGGATCCACGCCCACGAGAATCTGTCGTTGTCGGTGGCGAACTCCGTGGTCGCCGTCGAGGAAGGGGTCACCCGCGTCGACGCCTCCCTGGCCGGGCACGGCGCCGGCGCCGGCAACTGCCCGCTCGAGGCGTTCGTCGCCGTCGCCGACCTGCAGGGCTGGACCCACGGCAGCGACCTGTTCGCGCTGCAGGACGCGGCCGACGACCTGGTCCGGCCGCTTCAGGACCGGCCCGTGCGGGTGGACCGGGAGACCCTCACCCTCGGCTACGCCGGCGTGTACTCCTCGTTCCTCCGGCACGCGGAGGCCGCGTCCGAGCGCTACGGCATCGACGTGCGCACCCTCCTGCTCGAGGTCGGGCGGCGCGCGCTCGTCGGCGGGCAGGAGGACATGATCGTCGACATCGCCCTCGACCTGCTGGGGGAACGTGCCGGCAGCCCGGCGTGACCCGGGGTCCGCACACGCGCCGGGGCGAGTCTGTCGCGAACGACAGACCCGCCCCGGTTCCCTGTGCCGGCGCCCGTCAGACGGCGCCGGTCCGCTTGGGTGTTCCCCAGCTGCTGACATCCACGACCGTTCCCGTCACGGTCGCGGAGTCGTCACGGCACGCGAGGTAGAGGTAGGCGCCGACGTAGTCGTCGGGTTCCACCTCGATCTGCAGCGCGCCGTTGTCGCGCACCACCTGCCGGATCGGAATGGCATCGGCCACGGAGCGGTCGGCGAGCCCCATCGCGCCGGGCCCGCGCAGGTCGGTGGCCATGCCGCCGGGGGCGACCGCGTTGACCCGGACCTCCGGGGCGAGTTCGTACGCGAGCTGTCGCACGAGTCCCACACCGGCGTGCTTGGACGAGACATACAGCGGGCCACCGCCGCCCGGGAAGAACGCCGCGTTGGACAGGGTGAAGATCATGCTGCCGCGGGAGGACTTCAGGTGCGGCGCTGCGGCCTTCGCGCCGAGCAGATAGCCCTTCACGTTGACGGAGAACAGCTCGTCGAACCCGGTCCCGAGTTCGTCCGGCGACGCGTCGAGCAGCGACCGGCCGAAGTCCCAGACCCCGGCGTTGCCGACGAAGGTGTCGAGGGCACCGAACTCGCGCACGGCGAGATCGGCCGCCTCCTGGTTGTCGGCGAACGAGGTGACGTCGCCCGCCAGGGTGCGCACGCCGGTGCCGAACGCCTCGCGCAGTGCGCTGAGCTTCGGCTCCGACCGGTCGAGCACGGTCACGCGAGCGCCGTCCTCGACGAACCGTCTGACCAGGGCGTGGCCGAGCCCGGATCCGCCGCCGGTCACGAGAACCGACCTTCCGTCAAGCCGTCCCACTGCGGGCTCCTTCCTTCAGTTCGTACGCGCCGGGAAGACCGACGTGGATCTCGCCGCCCTCGATCCGGACCGGGTGTGTGCGGACCGCGGTCGTCGCGGGCGGACTCAGGGGCCGGCCGGTTCGGAGACAGAACTTCGCCAGGTGGAGCGGGCACTCCACGACGCAGTCCTCGATCCATCCGTCGGCGAGGGAGTAGGTCTCGTGCGTACAGGTGTCGTCGACGCAGAAGTACTCCCCGTTCGACCTGAACACCGACACCGGCGGACGCGAGTCGAGCCGCACCGCGTCGTCGTCGTCGAGGTCGCCGACCGCGCAGACCCGAACCCACCGCGTGTTCTCACTGGATGTTTCAGCCGTCATCGTCGGATACCTCACAGGAAGATGCTGATGCTGGGGGCGAGGATCGTGGTCTGCTCGAGGACGATCCGGCGCTCGCGGATCTTGAAGGGCAGGGCGCCGCCGTGGTGGCGCAGCACATCGAAGCGCTCGCCGACGAACCAGTCCTCGTGCCGCTCGAGGCGGCTGCGGTAGACGCTGAAGTTGCACACCACGTCGAGATCACCGTCCTCGCGGTGCGCGACGCGGACGTTGGTCAGCAACCGCCGGGTGCGCGAGGGGGGCTCCTCCGACCAGGACAGGCCCGAGGTGAGCCGCCGGACCCGGCCCCGCAGGAAGTGGAAGTCGTCGTCGATGAACGCCCCCTCGTCCGGGCCGGAGATCTCGGCGTCGCGTTCGCGGAACGTGCGGGTCATGCGGGTGGGCGCCCAGTAGTGCACGTCCTCCCCGAAGAAGTCGAGCCAGTCGTGGTAGCGGTGGTTGTCGAGGTGTTCCGCCTCGGCGTACAGGAACTGCTCGACCGCGTGCTGCAGATGCACGTCGGCGCGCCGGACGGACGCGGGCGACCCCTCGGTGCTGCGGGTGTCGGTGGTCATCGGTTCTCTCCTGCGTGTTCGGAGCGCGTCGCCTCGTCGGCCCGGCGGAGGATCTCGTCCCACGGCAGGCCGTCGACGAGATCCAGCCACCGCTGGTAGAACCCCCGGGCGGCGGTTTCGCTGTAGACGTCGTTGGACAGACCCGGAAGGCCGTGACTGTCTCGTTCCTCGAATCCCATCCCCATCTGGACGTTCAACTCCGTGCTGCGCGACTTCCACCCGCGCAGCACCTGCTGAACCTCGGTCCAGTTCTCGCCGTCGTCGGTCTCGAAGACCCCGGCCGGGCTGAAGGAGCGCTGGGTGCCGCGCCGCATGCCCGCCTTCGCCTCCGGCGAGGCGTCCTTCGGCACGAAGGTCCATGCCCACACCTCGATCTGGCCGGGCCCGCGCGGATGCCACACCCGCATCGTGTTCACGGGCCCGAGCCAGGAGAAGTTCGGGAAGATCAGATTGTGTCCCCAGACCTTGACGGCGCGGTCGGCGCCGATCCGGCGGAAGACTTCGTCGCGGTTGGCTGTCTGCCACGCGCTGTACTCGGGACCTGCGTGCAGGTCGGGGCCGAATTCGGGGAGCCAGAAGCTGCCCGATCCGTGGCCGTTGCCGGCGAACTGCCGGCCCGGCGCGTCGGGCGGCGGATTGAGCAGGCCGTGGAAGGCCGGATCCTCGTGCAGGGCCAGCATCGCCGACGAATGCGAGATCGCCGCGTGATACATGTCGCTGGCGAACTGCTCCGCCGGCAGCTTCCAGTTGCAGTCGATGACCCACTTCGCGGCGCCCTTGACGAACTCGACACCGTTGTCCCATCGATCGATGGTCGCGTCGAAGTAGTAGGCCATCTCGCCCAGATACTCGGCGAAGTCGGGCACGTCCTCCGACCAGGTGCCGAAGTGGAAGCCCCGGTAGCTCGCGATGCGGGGGACCTTCGTGGCGCCCCAGGAGGACTTGTCGATCCGGTCACGGTATCCGCGTTGCTGCTGCGGCACGTTGATCAGGTTGCCCTCGAGGTCGTACGACCAGCCGTGGTAGGTGCAGGTGAACGCGCGGCTGGTGCCTTCGTCCGAGCGGCAGATCCGCATTCCTCGATGCCGGCACTGATTGAGGAACGCCTTCACCGAGCCGTCTCGCTGGCGCACGACCAGAACCGGATCCTCCCCCATGTAGGTCTGGACGAACGACCCGGGTTTCGGCAACTGACTGTCGTGCGCGAGGAAGAGCCAGGTGCGGCCGAACACCCGCTCGAGCTCCAGTTCGTAGATGTCCGGGTCGGTGTAGACGGTGGGGTTGAGCCGGCCGCCGGCGGGGTCGACCAGTGCATGGATGTCATTCATCGTCGGCTCCCACCGCGACGGCGCTGGGGACGTCGGCGAGAACCTGGTGGCCCCACGTGCTGGCCGACCGGTAGTGGCCGACGGTCCACGAGTCGTCGTCCACGAGTCTGCCGTTCCACCCGTACTCGATGGCGAATCCGGACGGTGTGGCCAGGTAGAACGAGGTCATCGCGTCGTTGGTGTGTTCCCCCAGGGCACGCACGACCTGTCCGGGCGTCTCCATCGCCAGGTCGAGCGCACGCCCGACGGAGTCGAGGCGGCTGAGCTCGAGCATCAGATGGCCGATCCCCGGCCCGGGGCCCGGAATGGTGGCGAGGGCCACGGTGTGATGACGCGGATTGCAGTGCAGGAAGACCGCGTTCGTGGGTCCGAAGGCGATGGTGTCGCTGGGGCGGAAGCCCAGCATCGACTGGTAGAACTCGGCGGATCCCTGCGCGTCGGACGCGAAGAGGAACACGTGCCCGAGGCCGAGATCGCCGGTCACGAAGTCGATTCCTCGCGGTGAGACGAACGGCGTGTGGTCGTGCGGATGGCCGAACACGACTTCGATCGAGTTGCCGTCGGGATCCGCGAAGGCGATGAGCCGCTGCACGTTCCGCGCGCGTGCCAGATCGGCGTCCTCGGAGACGGGGACCGAGTTCTCGTCCAGTCGGCGCACGAGCGCGTCGAGGTCCGCACTGGTCCGTGTCTCGAACCCGAGGGCGAGCAGGGCGTCCTCGCCGGCGGGACCGTCCTCGACCGTCAGCCGGTACTCGCGCTCGTCGAACCGGAAGCGGGCCTCGGTGGGGTCGTCGGACGGGGCGAGTTGGGCTCCGACGATGCGCGTGCCGAACTCCCTCCACTCGTCGACGGGGCCGCGCACCCGCAGGTATGCAAGAGCATTCACAGTGCTCACGGGACTTCCTTTCCTTGACATCTCAGATTCGGCCGCGCAGGAACAGCGTGCTGAGCTGGACGAATCGGTCGGCCTGTTCGATCTGCGCCCAGTGACCGCAGTGCGGCACAACGTGCAGGCGTGCGTTGGGGATTCGCCGGGCGAGCCATTCGCTGCTCTCGGCGGGAACCACGGAGTCCTCGCGGCCGTGGACGAGCAGGACGTCGTTGTCGATCCGCCGCAGCGACGTCTCCGGGACCCGCAGGCCGGGCAGACCGGGTCCGGGCCCGGGAAGCCCGAAGGTGAGGAGGTGGGATCGGCGCACGTCGGGCCGCAGCGCCGTCTCGAGCCGATCCCGGGCGATCGCGTCGATCTCGGCGCCGAACAGGTCCGGGTCGTAGAGCATGTACGAGATCAGCTGCTTCATGCTCTCGAGCGTGGGGTCGTTGTAGAACTCGATGAGCTTGAGCAGTTCCCCGGTCGGAGCGGTGTTCCCGCCGCCGCCGGCGCCCATGCCGACGACCTTCCCGATCCGCTCCGGCGCGGCGGTCAGCATGTTCAGGGCGACGACCCCGCCCAGGGAGTTCCCCACGAGGTGCACCCGGTCCAGACCGAGGGCGTCGAGCAGTGCCAGGTTGCTCAGCACGAGCTGCCGGACACGTCCGCTCGGGGGGAGCTCGGCGGGGTGGCTCGAGTCGCCCCAGCCCACCTGGTCGATCACGAGGCAGTCGTAGTCGTCCGCGAATGCCGGAACGGTCGCGGCGTAGTTCGACAGGCCGGTCGCGCCGGGTCCCGATCCGTGCAGGAACAGGATCGCCTCCCCGGTGCGCGGGCCTGCCCGGTTGAGGCGGATGCGGAAGCCGCCGGCCTCCACGTCGGAGGTCTCCATCGTCGTCGTCATCGTCGTCCTCTCTGCGTGCGGTGGGGCACAGGCTTCGACGCGGTCCGGGGTGCGCGGCAGCCGCGCCCCGGCCCGGCCGGATGTGGATGGGAAGAATGGTCCGGTCTGTCGCGGATCACCCGGCGACATCGGCGGCGCGCGGGGCGCCCGAACGACCGAGTTGCCGGGCCACCCGGCGCAGGTCGGTACCCGCGGACCGCAGAACCTCGTCCGGGACCGCACTTCTGTTCTCCGCCAGGATTTTTGCCGACCGCACGTCGCGCGGCTCGTCCAGGGCGGCTGCGGCGGCGACACGTCCGTCGCGCACCCAGAAGGCCACGAATCCCGGTTCGGTGGTGGACTCCCGGACGACCACCCGGTCGCCGGGCCGGCCGCGCCCGTACATCTGCAGGGTGTGCGCGTACTGGTGCGACCAGAAGTAGGGGATCTCACGATTGACGGTGGCCGTGCCGGCCATCGAGGCCCCGACGGCCGCACCGTGCCGGCGGGCCACGTCCCAGTGCTCGATGCGCCCCCGGCGGCCCAGGTGGGGATTGACGTGCGCCGCGACGTCTCCGGCCGCCCAGATCCAGTCGCTGCTGCGGCCCAGGTCGTCGACCGTGATGCCGTCGGCGCAGGCTGTGCCCGCCTGCCTCGCCAGCGCGTCGTTGGGGACGACACCGCATCCGACGACGACGGTTGCCGCGTCCAGCCGCTCCCCGGTCGACAGCCGCACCGCCTCCACGGCGGACGAGCCCACGAACGCGTCGACCGTCCGGCGCGTCAGGATGCGCACCCCCCGTTCCGTGTGGAGCCGGCAGATGCGCCGGGCGATGTCCGGGCCGACGGCCGCCAGAAGCGGAAGATCGCCGAGTTCGACGACGGTGACGTCGATTCCGCGGTCCGCCGCGGATGCGGCGACCTCGAGGCCGACGAAGCCGCCGCCCACCACGACGAGCGGTCCCCCCGCGCTCAGCCGGGCGGCCAGGGCCGCGGCGTCGTCCGCATCCCGCAGCGTGAGGATGTTCCCGAGATCGGCCCCGGGGACGTCCAGCCGTCGTGCCGACACACCGGTGGCAAGCAGCACCCGGTCCGCGGCCAGCGCGTCCCCGTCGGCTGTGTCGATCCGCCGGTCCGCCGGTCGCAACCGGCGCACCCCGACACCGAGGCGTAACTCGATGTCCAGACGCCGGTACTCCGTCTCGGCCACGATTTCCCGCAGCCTGCGGTCGGCGAGGTACTCCTTCGACAGCGGCGGGCGTTCGTAGGGGGTGTGGGGGTCGGCGTCGACGACGGTGATTCGGCCGGCGAAGCCGTTGTCTCTCATCGCCGATGCCGCGGCCAGGCCGGCAGCGCCGGCTCCGACGACGACGTGGTGCTCGATACGGGTCAAAGTGCCATCTCCTTCACGGAGCGGTTGGGATGTGCCCCACTCCGCAGGCATGTTGTACGGGTCACAGTAGGTCCGGGCGGACACCGCCGTCCATCGATTGTTCCGTGCGCCGGAACTCCGCCCGCGAGGACGGCGTGAAGCGTTATGTAGCTTCGTTTTTCCAAGCCCTGGACGCACGGATCCGCCGGAGCGCGGCCGTGGCCGGGCGTATGCTCACCGCATGCCTGTCGAACGATCCGGGCGCGCTCAGTACACCGACATCCTGACGGCTCTTCGCGACATCGTCGCGGCCGACAGCGCCGACGCCGTGCTGCGCGCCGCACTCACCTCGGCCCGCGCCACCGCGCGAGCCGACGCGGCGTTCTGGATGGACGCCCACGCGGACGGTCTCCGCATGGTGGCCGGGTCCGGTCTGAGTCAGCCCGAAGCCCATGCGCTGAGCCACATACCGCCCGACCGGGGGCTCGGGGGCCAGGTGCTGCGCAGCGGCGGGCCGGTGTCGACACCCGACTACGGCGCGGATCCCCGGGCGATCCCCCGGATGCGGCAGCTGCTGGAACGGGAGGGACTGGTCTCGGCGGCGGCGGTGCCCGTCAGCGGCGCCGGACACATCGACTCCGTGCTGTATGTGGTCTCGCGCGCACGCCGGCCGTTCGAGTCGGCGGAGCTGCGCGCGCTGGCCGGACTCGCCTCGATGGCCGGGGAACTGCGCGGGCGGGCCGC
Source organism: Rhodococcus sp. DMF-1 (assembly GCF_021441945.1). NCBI lineage: Bacteria > Bacillati > Actinomycetota > Actinomycetes > Mycobacteriales > Nocardiaceae > Rhodococcus > Rhodococcus sp. DMF-1. The sequence continues at coordinate 728,344 of NZ_CP090442.1, read as the reverse complement.
GGAACGAGCGCGGGTCGCGCAGTCCCTGCGGACGCTCGAGGACGACCGCGAGCGGACCCGCGCCGAGCGCGAGCTGTTCCTGGCCGCGGCCGAATCGATGCTCACCGGCGCCGGCGTCGACCACTGTCTCGAACTCGCCGGCGACACGCTGGGCGGGTCGCTGCACCTCGACGGGCCGAACGCCGGTCCCGCACAGCCGACCGTCGACGGGCGCCGCACGACGGTGTGCGTGCGGCAGTTCCGCGTCCCCGGGACGGGCGACGCGACGCTGACCCTGCGGGGCGCCGCGGCCACCGGGGACGACTCGGTGCGCGTGCTGGCGGCTCTGGTCGGGATGGACCTGGCGCGGCACCGTGCCGCCCTCGAAGCGGAGATCCGCCTGACCGATCACCTGGTGCGCAGTCTGCTGGACGGGTCGAAGGACGAGCTGCGCCGGCTGTGGCATCGGGCGCTGCTGGTCGGGCTCGACCTCGGCGTCCCGCGCGCGGTCGTCGCCGTGGGAGGTGACCGGCCCGTGGATCGGGCACTGCTCGACACGCTGAGCCGACGGGTGCGCTCTCGGGTCCCCGACGCGCAGCTGACCACGTTCGAGGGCGACGCGTTCGTGCTGTGGCCGCTACGCGGCGACGCGGAATCATCTGCCCTCGCAACGCACCTCGCGACGATCATCGAGGAGTGCCGCCCCCACGCGCTCGGCGCCGGCATCGGGCCGGTCTGCCGCCGGGCCGAGGACTATCCGGCGGCCGTGCGGGAGGCGCGTTTCGCGCTGCGCGTGGGCGTCCACGGACTGCGCGAACGCACCGTCGTCACCGTCGAGTCGCTCGGAATGTACCGCCTCTTCGCGCACGTCGGCGGGGTCGACGCCGTGGCGGCCGCGGCGGAGGAAACGTTGGCCCCCGTGCTCCGCGCGGACAGTCGCGACGGCTCCGACCTGCTGCACACACTGCAGACGTATCTGGAGAAGGACCGGCGCGCGGCGGAAACGGCCCGGGCACTGCACGTGCACGTGAACACGTTGCGCTACCGCATCGAACGTGTCGGCAAGTTGCTCCGCGTCGATCTCGACGACCCGGATGCGCGCTTCTTCCTGCTGCTCGCGCTGCGGCTGAGCACCGTCGTGGGACGCCGGGACGGCCACTGACGCGGGCCGCGCGACCGTACCCCCCAACCTTACTGGCGGGCGCCGCGGTCGGCGCCCTGGACGACGATGTCGGCGCGCAGCATCCGGTAGAGGGCGCCGATCTTGCGTTCGAGGTACGCGGCGTCCCCCCCGGATTCGATGACGGCACCGCGCACGAAGGTCACGCTGGTCAGCGCGAGTTCGACCGCGAGCGCGCGCGGGTCTCCCACTCCGCTCTCCCGCGCGAACGGTTCGACGACCGCCACCAGCTGGTCGCGGGCGTAGTCGGTGGCCGTGGCCACCACGGCGGCGAGCTCCGGGTCGGCCGCCCCGTGCCATACGATGTCCGCCTCGAGCTGGAAGTACGAGATGTGCTCGGCGATGGTCGCCGCCGCGGCCGACCAGTACGCGCGCATCGTCTCCTCGGAGGAACCGGAAATATCCACCGCCCTGGGCAGATTGGCGAAGAACCTGCGACTGCCCCGCTCGATCACCGCGGCGAGCAGGCCGGACTTGCTCTTGAAGTGATGGTAGATCGACCCGACGGGCAGCCCCGATGCACGCCGGATGTCCGCGATGGACGTCCGGTGGTAACCCCGAGCGGCCATCAACTGCTCCGCGACGTTCATCAGGTACTCGCGACTGCTCTGCGACGTCGCCTCCGCGCTGGACATGGATGCGGTCCCCCCTCCCTCGACTCGTCTATGCGGATGCGTAGCGCGCCCCGAGCGACCGGCCGATCGCGGCCGACGCCTCCCGCAGCGGCGAGACGAGTTGCTCGCCGCTGCCGTACCCGCTCGGGAACGCCACCGAGATCGCCGCGATCGCCTCGCCGCCCACCAGAACGGGAACCGCTATGCACGCCAAGCCTTTCGCCGCCTCCTCACGGTCGATCGCGTGCCCGCGGAGGCGGACGCCCTCGAGGCAGGCGTGCAGGTCGTCCGGACGCACGATCGTCGCGGGCGTTCGCGGGACGAGGGGGTGCGATCGCGACCCGTCGGGGTCCACCGGGGTGTGAGCGAGCAGCGCCTTGCCGACCGCCGTGGCATGAGCCGGCAACCTGCCGCCCACCGAGGCGGGGGTCGGGGTTGCACCGCCGGTCGTCTTCGCCAGATAGACCACGTCGTGTCCGCGCAGCACGGCAAGATTCACGGTCTGCCTGGTGGCCCGGTGGATTCGTTCGAGGAACGGCAGCGCGGCATCGCGCAGTTCGACCTCGGCGGAGCAGATCCCCACCGAGAACAGCCGCAGCCCCACCTGATAGCGGTCGTCGATGCGCTCGACGGCGCCCACCTCCTGCAGCATGGCCAGGAGGCGGTGCGTCGTGGACTTGGGCAACCCACTTCCGCGCGCAAGTTCGCTCAACGTCATCGACCGCCGGGACTGGGTGAACACGCCCAGGATCTCGAAGGCCCGGCCGAGCAACGATGCGGACGTCGCACGATCGTCCGGCGCCGAGACTGTGCGGCACCTCAGTCCGGGGCGGGGATCTTCTGCCATAGAAACGCCTCCAAGCTGGCTAGAACGATCGTTCCAACGAGGCTAGCGACCGGCCGGCACCCTGTCAACGGAGCACGCCCGCCCGCCTCCTGCGCCGCCTCGCCGGGCCCACCGCCTCGGGTCGATCCGCACAACACCCGGCCCGATCACTGGGCGAATCGTCCATTGAGCACCGACCCGGGTCCGGCAACAGTCGAAGCCATGACCTCCGAATCCCCCGCTCCCCCGGACCCGACCTCGGCGTCACGAAGTCATGTCGTGGTCGTCGGCGCCGGCCCCGTCGGACTCGTCGCCGCCCTCGCCGCGCACTCGCACGGTCTCCGGGCGACCGTCCTCGAGGCCGAGGGCAGCGACCGCCTCCGCGCCGGAAGCCGCGCGACCTACCTCTACCGCGAGACGCTGGACCAGCTCGACACCTTCTCCCCCGGCCTGGGCGCGCGACTCGCCCGCGAGGGCGTGACCTGGCCGCGCATCCGTTCGACGTACCACGGCCGCACCGTGTACGAACGGACCTTCCCGCGCGCACCCCACGGCGCGTTCGGCTCGAGCATCTCGCAGCGACTGCAGGAGCGGGCGATGCTCGAGCACGTCGAGGCGGCCGGGATTCCGATCCGGTGGAACACCCGGGTCGGCAGCGTGTCGTCCACCGCGGACGGGGTCGCGGTCCACCTCGTCGACGGCAGCACAATCGACACGGACTACGTCGTCGCCGCCGACGGTGCGCACTCCGCGGTACGCACGTCACTGGGAATCGAGATGGAAGGCCCCCGTTCCGACGCGTCCTTCGTCATCGTGGACGTCGACGAGGTGGCCGACGGCCCGCTGCCCCTCGTACGGGAGTTCCACTACCGGCACCCGGCCGTCGAGGGACGCAACGTCCTCGTCCTGCCCTTCCGGGGTGGGTGGCGTCTCGACCTGCAGGCGCGCCGAGACGACGACGTCGAGGCCCTCCAGTCGGCCGACGGCACCGCCGCCTGGGTCGCGGCCGTCCTCGGCGAACGCTACCGCGACCGCATCGCGTGGGTCTCGCGCTACCGATTCCATCGGGCGGTCGCCGCGCGATTCACCGACCCGCACAACCGTGTGTTCCTCGCGGGTGAAGCGGCGCACCTGTTCGCACCGTTCGGCGGCGGACGCGGGTTGAACTCCGGAGTGCGCGACGCGCAAGCCGCGATCGAGGCGTTCGCCGCCGCAGCGCGCGACGGCGGGGACGCCGCCGCTCGGGAACAGGTCGGTGCGGCCGGCGAGACACGCCGCCGCGCGGGGCATTTCAACGCCGACGCGGCCGGTGGCGCGCTCGCCCAGATGGAGGCGAACACCGTGCTCGACCGGGCCGCACAATGGGGCGCGGCGTTCGCCGCGCGCTGGTGGAGCCGGCCGGGAATGTGGCTGGACAGCCGGGTGACATCCGGTTCCGCCGAACGCTTCTCACCGTCCACCCGCTTCTGACCACCACCGCACGCCGAGGACCATCATGATCGATCAACCGCACCCCGACCCCGGCACACCGAGCACCAGCCTCTGGGACGTGTTCGCCGGTCGCGCCGCCGCCCACCCCGATCGCGAGGCCGTCGTGCACGGTCCGTTCCGCTGCACCTACGGCGAACTGCGCGAGCAGGCCGAACGCACCGCCGCCGGTCTCGAGGCGCTGGGGGTGCGCGCCGGCGACCGGGTCGGCATGCTCTCGTACCCGCGCCCCGAAGTCGTCGCCGTCTATCTCGCGTGCGCCCGGCTGGGCGCGATCTTCCTCGGGATCGGGACGCGGGTGAACGACAAGGAACTGGACTACATCCTCACGGACGCCACACCCTCCGTCCTCGTCACCGTGGACCGATTCGAAGGCACGCAGTTCGGTGCCCTCGTCGATCGGGCCGCGGAACGCCACGACATTCGTGCCGTCGTCCATCTCGGTGACGAGCCGGGCGGGCCCTTGCCCTTCGAGGTGGCTCCCGCACGATCCGTCGTGCGGCCCGTCGATCCCGACGCCCCGCTGTCGATCGTCTACACGTCCGGGACGACGGGGGACCCGAAGGGCGCTGTCGTGACCCATCGCGGCATCCTCACCTTCTCCGCGCTCCTGCGCCACACCCCCGTCGAGGCGCCACGAATCCTGTCGCTCATGCCGATCGACCACATCGGCGGTCAGGGCAACGAGATCGTGTCCGCGATTCTGTCCGGCGGCACCCTCGTCCAGCTGCCGCGCTTCGACGCCGGCGCCGCGCTCACCGCGATCGAGCAGGAGAAGGTCACCCTCTGGCAGGGAGTCATCCAGACCATGCTCAACAGGCTCATGGCACACGATCGGTTCGAGACCGCGGACCTCGGCTCGCTCGAGCGGTTGTGGTGGGTCGGACCGTTGCCGGTGAGCCTGGCCGAACGCCTCGCCGCCCGCATCCCCGTCGTCGGCGCCTCCTACGGCATGACGGAGGTCGGGTGCATCACCATGACCGATCGGGACATCACTCCTGCGGATGCGACCCGCACCGTCGGCAAGCCGCTCGACGACGTCGACATCCGGATCGAACCGATCCCGGGGCACCACACCGGCGAACCCGGCGAGATCCTCGTACGCCGAAACCCGTTGATGCAAGGGTATTGGCGCAAGCCCGAGAAGACCGCCGAGGCGATCACGCCGACGGGCTGGCTGCGCACCGGCGATCTCGGGTACTTCGACGACTCGGGAAACCTTGTCCTGGCTGGACGTTCGAAACTGCTCATCCGCTCCGGCGGCTACAACATCTCGCCGATGGAGATCGAGCAGATCGTCGAGAATCACCCCGGCATCCAGCTCGCCGCCGTGGCCGCCGTGCCGGATCCCGACCTCGGCGAGGCCGCCCACATGCTTGCGATCCCGGCGCCCGGGCACGCCCCGACCGAGGACGACGTGAAGAAGTTCCTTCGCGAGCGTCTCAGCTCCTACAAGATCCCCAAGAGCGTGCGGTTCTGCGACCGGATCCCGCTGCTCGCCAACTCCAAGCTCGACCGCCGGGGCGTGCAACAGATGCTCGACCCGAGAGCCGATACGCCCGCCCCCGTCCCGTCCCAGGAGGAACGATGATCGTCTTCGACAGCACCGCCGACCTCACCGACCACGTCGGCACGCACCTGGGCTCCAGTCCGTGGGTGACGATGGACCACCAGCACATCCGCGGATTCGGTGAAGCCACCCACGACTTCAACTGGATCCACTTCGACGCCGAGCGCGCCGCGGCCTCCCCGTTCGGCTCGATCATCGCGCACGGGTACCACACGTTGGCGCTGATCGGCGGGCTCATCCAGCAGACCATCGATACCTCCTTCTGCTCCGTCGGACTCAACTACGGCCTCGACCGAGTTCGCTTCCCCGCCGCGGTTCCGGTCGACTCGCGGGTGCGGCTGGACCTGCACCTGACCGACACCGTGCCCTTCGACGGTGGTGTCGATGCCGTCTACCGGTGCGTCATCGAGATCGAGGACGGCGACAAACCCGCCTGCGTCGCCGAGGTGATCTTCCGCTACTACGACTGACACCCACCTTCCGCCCCCTGCCTTCGGAGTACCCATGCCTGTCTTCCACGACGGTCTCGACGAGACCGTTCCTCCCCCCGGCCCGGTCGTCGAAACCGACGTCGTCGTCGTCGGATCCGGCCCCGCCGGGGCGTCGGCCGCGCTGTTCCTGTCCACCCTCGGCATCGACAACATCATGATCACCAAGTACCGGTGGACCGCCAACACGCCGCGCGCCCACATCACCAATCAGCGGACAATGGAGATCTTCCGTGACGTGGGCATCGAACAGCAGGTCCTTGCGGAAGCGTCCCCCCACGACATCATGGGCGACACCGTGTTCTGCACCGCCCTGGCCGGTGAGGAACTCGGGCGGATCCTGTCGTGGGGAACCCACCCCGCCCGCGAGGCCGACTACGTGCTCGCTTCGCCGTCCCTCAACTGCGACATCCCGCAGACGCACCTCGAGCCGATCCTCGTGAAGAACGCCACGGTCCGCGGTACGCAGACGCGGTTCTCGACCGAGTACCTCTCCCATTCCGAGGACGCCGACGGGGTCACCGTCCGGGTTCTCGATCGGCTCGACGGCCGCGAGTTCGACATCCGCGCCAGGTATCTGATCGGGGCGGACGGCGCCCGCTCCACGATCGCAAACGCCCTCCGGCTGCCGTTCGAGGGCCGGATGGACATTGCCGGTTCGATGAACATCACGTTCCGCGCCGACCTCACCGACCTCGTCGCGCACCGCCCCTCGGTGCTGTACTGGGTGGTGCAGCCCGGCTCGGATGTCGGCGGCATCGGCGCCGGACTCGTCCGCATGGTGCGCCCCTGGAACGAGTGGCTCGCCGTGTGGGGTTACGACATCGAACTGCCGGCACCGGAGATGAACGACGATCGCGCCCGGGAGATCGTCCGCACCATGATCGGTCGCGACGACATCGACGTCGAGATCACGGGCTACTCGCTGTGGGGCAACAACGAGATGTACGCCACGCACATGCAGACCCGACGGGTCTTCATCGCCGGCGACGCCGCCCACCGGCACCCGCCGAGCAACGGCCTCGGCTCCAACACCTCCATCCAGGACTCCTACAACCTCGCCTGGAAGATCGCCGCCGTGCTGGAAGGACGCGCCGGTCCGGGACTGCTCGAGACCTACTCGGTCGAACGTGTCCCCGTCGCCGAGCAGATCGTCAAGCGGGCCAACAAGTCCAGTCGCGAGTTCGTGGGAATCTTCGAAGCCCTCGGCACGACCCGGGCGACGACGGTCGAACACATGCAGGCCGAACTCGCCGAACTCCGGGCCGACACACCCGAGGGCGCCGCCAAGAGGCAGGCGCTCGCGGCGGCGATGGAACTGAAGAACTACGAGTTCAACGCCCTCGGCGTGGAACTCGGGCAGAACTACGCCGGCTCCCCCGCGGTGGTCGAGGACGGGAGCGCCCCGCCCGTCCCCACCCGGGATCCGGAACTGCACTACGAGCCGCACACGTATCCCGGCGTGCGCCTGCCGCATTGCTGGGTGGGTGATTCGACGAGCAGGATGTCGACGCACGATCTGGCGCAGTACACGCAGTTCACGCTCTTCACCGGCAAGACCGGCCGGGCGTGGGCCGGCGCGGCGGCGAAGGTCTCGGAGGAGCTCGGCGTGGACGTGGTCCCGATCGTGATCGGAGCCGGCGAGCTGGTGCAGGACCTGTACTTCGACTGGGGCAGGCTGCGGGAGGTGGCGGAGGACGGGGCGGTCCTGGTCCGGCCGGACACCCACATCGGATGGCGCGCACACCGCATGACGGACGACCCGGTGAGCGCACTGCGCGACGCCATGCTCCGCATCCTGCACCGGCAGGCGTGACCGATGGGACTGTCGTTCACCCACGAAACCCGTCCGCAGCGCGTGGTGTTCGAAGCCGGAGGTGCACGCCGTCACCTCGCGGCCGAGATCGACCGGCTCGGCGCCGCGCGGGTCATGCTCGTGGCATCGGCGGCGGAAGGCGCCCTCGCCGACCGCGTCGTCGGGGACCTGCCGGTCGTTCGGCACTGGTCGGAGGTCCACCCGCACGTCCCCGTCGAGGTGGCGCGACGGGCACGGCGGGCCGCACTCGACGCCGAGGCCGACGCCCTCGTCAGTATCGGCGGCGGGTCGGCCGTCGGCCTGGCCAAGGCCGTCGCGATGACCACCGCCCTGCCGATCGTGGCCGTGCCGACGACCTACGCCGGCTCGGAAGCGACCGACGTGTGGGGGCTGACCGACAACGGCGTGAAGACCACCGGCGCCGACGGCGCGGTCCTGCCCACCTCGGTCGTCTACGACTCCGAACTGACCGTCGGCCTGCCGGTCGACCTGAGCGTCGCCAGCGGCCTGAACGCGCTCGCCCACTGCGTCGACTCGCTGTGGGCCCCGCGCGCCGATCCGATCAACGCCGCGCTCTGCCTCGAGGGCGCCCGCGCTCTCGCCACCGGCCTGCCGGAGGTGGTCGCGGACCCGGACGGAATCGACGGCCGCGACCGCTGCCTGTACGGCGCGTACCTCGCCGCCGTGGGGTTCGCGTCGGCCGGCGCGGGCATGCACCACAAGATCTGCCACGTCCTCGGTGGCGCATACGGTCTGCCGCATGCGCAGACCCACGCCGTCGTGCTGCCTCACGTGCTGGCCCTCAACGCCGCGTCGCTCGGCACGCTCGGCCGGCGCCTCGCCGTCGCGCTGGGGTCCCCGACCCCGACGGATCCCGGTGCGGCCCCCGCTGCGCTCGACGAACTACGGCGGCGCCTGGACGCCCCGACGTCCCTCGCCGAGCTGGGGATGCGCGAGGCGGACCTGCCCGACGCGGTGCAGCGCTGCCTTGCCGCCGTTCCCGACACCGATCCCATGCCCGTCACGCCGCAGAACCTGGCCGAGCTGCTCTACGCGGCGTGGTCGGGTCGGCAGACCCGGAGGACTCCGTGACCATCCCATCCGATCACCAACCGCTCCAGCCGCCCGCCCGTTCGGTCGACCCGGCGCCCTCCGTATCGCCCGAACAGGCACGACGCGAGCAGGATCTCGTCGACCGGGTCGTCGCGTCGTTCGACGACACCGAGTCGCCGCGCCTGCGTCAGCTCATGCAGGCACTCGTCCGGCATCTGCACACGTACGTGCGCGAGGTTCGGCTCACCGAACAGGAATGGAGTACCGCGGTCGCCTTCCTCACCGAGTGCGGACACGTCACCGACGACAAGCGCCAGGAGTTCGTCCTCCTGTCGGACGTCCTCGGGGTCTCGATGCAGACCATCGCCGTCGGCAACGAGACCGTCGGCGACGCCACCGCGGCGACCGTGTTCGGGCCGTTCTTCGTCGACGGGTCACCGCGCATCGAATCCGGCGGCGACCTGACGTTCGGCGCGAAGGGCCAACCGTGCCGAGTGCAGGGCACCGTCCGCGACCTCACCGGCCGGCCTGTGCCGGGGGCGCGCATCGAGGTGTGGGAGGCCGATGAGGACGGACTGTACGACGTGCAGTACCGCGACGATCGCGTCGCGGCGCGCGCCCACCTGTTCACCGGCGACGACGGCCGGTACAGCTTCTGGGGGCTGACCCCCACCCCCTACCCGATTCCGCACGACGGACCGGTCGGGCGGCTGCTCGAAGCCGCCGGACGCTCACCGATACGCGCGTCCCACCTGCACTTCATGGTGTCCGCGCCGGGGCTTCGAACGCTCGTCACTCACATCTTCGTCGACGGCTGCGACTACCTCGACCGCGACAGCGTGTTCGGTGTCGAGGACTCGCTCGTCAAGGACTTCGTCCGGCACTCGGCTCAGGAGCCACCGCCGGACGGACGCGATGTCGCGGGGCGCAGCTGGGCGAGCGTCGACTTCGACATCGTGCTCGCGCCCGCCGAGTGGCGGGCCTCCCGGGTGCATCCGTCTGCTAGACGCGGACGGTGACGTCCGGGTTCTCGGGGATACGGATCCCGGCCTCGGCGAGACGCTGCGCGGCGTCCTCCGCGGTGGACGGCCGCCCGGCGGTCGCGTAGCTGCCGGTCGGCACCACCGAGTGCACGATGGTGTCCGGGTAGACGTGCACGAGGTTGAAGCCCTGGGCACCGTCGTGGCCGCGCTGGCACCCGGCCGGAACGTTGAGGTCCTGGGTGTAGCACGTCGAGGAGGCCACGGAAACGGGGATGTCGGCGAACGTCGCGGTCGTGGTGTAGTGCAGGTGCCCGGCGAGGATGGTGCGCACGTCGGTGTCGCGCAGCACCTCGGCGAGGCCGGCCTGGTCGCGCAGTTCGACGAGCACGGCCTGGTCGAACACGCTGGGCACCGGCGGGTGATGCATGGCGAGGATGGTGCCGAAGGGCGCCGACGTCTCGAGTTCCTGCGCCAGCCAGTTCAGCTGTTCCTGCGAGACCTCGCCGTGGTGGAAGCCGGGCACCGAGGTGTCGAGGGTGATGATGCGCAGGCCGTTGACGTGGTAGACGCGGTCGATCGGGCCGGTGGACGGCGCCTGATCGAGCAGCAGTTCCCGGAAGGTGGCGCGGTCGTCGTGGTTGCCCATGGCCCACACGATCTGCGCGCCGAGCGCCTGCGCGACGGGTTCGACGAGACCGCGCAGCTTCGCATAGGCGTCCGGCTGGCCGCGATCGGCGAGGTCGCCGGTGAACACGAGCGCATCGGGCTGCACCCCGGAGGCGCGGATGTCGGCGAGGATCTGCTGCACCCGGGCGTCGGCGTCGACCGTTCCGTAGAGCAACTCGTCGCCGCCGACGAGGTGGGTGTCGGTGATGTGCAGCAGGGTGTGCGACGGCCTCGGGTATTCGGCTATTCGCTCGGCCCCACGAGGGCTGCCCATGATCTCTCGCTTCCGTTCGCCGACGTGCTCAGGGGCACACGTCGAGTATGACGATAGTCGAACGGATTCGGGTTGCCCTCGGACACCCCGGAGTCGACGCGACGGCGAACGGGACGCGAACCTCGGGTGGCGTCACGCCAGGTGCGTCCCCAACGGCGTCGATTCCGGCTGGTCGAGCCGCCAGAACGTGCCACCGTCGCAGGTCTCGGTGTCGCCGCTGAGGTAGCTCGCAACAGCGACGGCGGCGGTGGTCGGGTCGGGGAACCGCCGACCTTCCATGGGGCCGGCCGTGATCTCGAGGGTCCCGGTGGTGGGATCGAACCGTCCCTTGACGCGGTAGCCGTCCCGGTCGGCCACCACCGACAGCCGCGGATCCTCGACGACCTCGGGTTCGGCCGACCCGCGCGCCTCGCCGGCGCTCGCCTTCCGTGCGCGGTTGCGGGCGAGCCGCTCCTGTTCGGCCTCGGCCGCGTCGTCGTCGGTGTAGCGGGTGGTGTCCTTGGCGGGTGTCAGGCCGAGCAGATCCCAGCAGTCCTTGCCGTGGGCGACGCTGCTGAGGGGGATGGCGTGGCTTCCCGTGTGCGTCCGGCCGGGGCCGTCGGACATCCAGATGTCGACCTCGGCGGCGATGCCCGCCGCGACCTCGTCGGACGGCAGGACGAAGTACTCCGCCGGGTCGCTTCCCAGATCGACGAACACCCAGAACTGCGACCCGGTGTCGTCGGTGTCGGGCAGGGCGTCCTGCCGGCGGGCCTGCCAGTCCCCGTCGATCCTGGTGCGGACACGGACGATGCAGCTGCTCCCGTCGACGCCCCACACCTGGACCGGGTTGCGCGGCAGGTGCTCGAGCTTCTCGGCGCGGCCTCCGCGCTGGATGACCTCGGAGATGAAGGCCTGGATCCCTCGACCGGCAGTGTCGTGCACTCGACTGCGTCCATTCCTGTGCTGCGCCCCGTACGCATCGGTGAGCTGTGTTGCGACGGGGTCCCGCGCCACGACTCGAGTTTCTGTACTCCAGAGTACGGGCAGGGGTTCGGCGGTAGCGGGCCGCCTCGGCCTCCGGCGGGTCGGGCCGGGTGCCGAGGCGACCTACAGCCTCCGCCGGCGAGGGGTAATTTCGCTGTCATGAGCACCACGTGGCAGGACCCGAAGGCTGTGAGCCTGATGCTCGACGACTGCGCCACCTGGGCGGTGGTCGGGCTCTCGGGCAACCCGGACCGCACCGCGTACCGGATCGCGCGGCTGCTCCAGGAGCGCGGCAAGCGGATCGTCCCCGTTCATCCGAGTGCGCCGATGGTGCTCGGCGAGCAGGGTTACGCATCCCTCGCGGACGTGCCGTTCCCGGTCGACGTCGTCGACGTGTTCCGCCGCTCGGAGTCGGCGGGCGAGTTCGCCGACCAGGCCGTCGCGATCGGCGCGAAGGGCGTGTGGTTCCAGCTCGGGGTGATCGACGAGGACGCGTTCGCGCGCACCACCGAGGCCGGGGTGGCGATGGTCATGGACACGTGCCCGGCGATCGAGTGGAACAAGCGGCGCGGCTGATGCTTGAAGGTGCGGTGCGTCCTTTGGGCTGCCCTGGCCGCCCAAAGGACGCACCGCTGCGGCGGTCGTCAGGTCGGACCGCCGGCGAGTGCCGTCGCGACGGCGCCGCCGAGCGCGACGTTGCCCCGGTAGACCTCGACGTTGACGTCGAGGCTGCGGCCGCCGGTGGCGCGGTGGAAGTGGTCGAGCAGGAACGGCGTCGTGTCCTTGCCGGCGACCCCGGCGCCCGCGGCCCGCTCCTCCGCCTCGTGCAGCACCCGCGCATGCAGTCCGGGGTCGAGCTGTGCGTCCTCCGGGACCGGATTCGCAAGCAGGACAGCGGTTTTCAGGCCGAGTGCGTCCCGGGCGCGGACCAGCTCGGCGACCTCGGCCGGGGAGTCGACGGAGTATTCGAGCGGGCAACCGCTGTCGCGGATGTAGAAGCCGGGGAAGCTCCGGGTGCGGTAGCCGACGACCGGAATGCTCAGCGTCTCGAGCCGCTCCAGCGTGGCCGGGATGTCGAGGATCGACTTGACGCCGGCGCTGACGACGAGGATCGGCACGGTGGACAGGGCGACCAGGTCGGCGGATTCGTCGAAGGTGCTCTGTGCGCCGCGGTGCACGCCCCCGAGCCCACCCGTCGCGAAGACCCCGACACCGGCGCGGTGCGCGAGCAGGGCCGTCGCCGCGACGGTGGTGCCGCCGGACAGCCGTCGCGCGACGGCGATCGGCAGGTCGCGCACGCTCAGCTTCGTCACGGTCTGCGACGTCGCGAGCTCGGTGATCTCGTCCGCGGACAGCCCGACGGTGGGGACGCCGCGGAGCACGCCGACGGTGGCGGGGACGACGTCCGCCGCCCGCAATCGCGCCTCCGCCTCGAGCGCCACCTCGAGGTTGCGCGGACGCGGCAGGCCGTGGGTGAAGATCGTCGATTCCAGGGCCACCACCGGGCGGCGGGCCGCGACGGCGGCGCGCACCTCGTCGGATATCCGGCTCACCGGGTCCATGCGGCTCCTCTCGTCGCCTGCAGCGTACCGGCGGGGCGCCGAGGGTCCGGTCACCTCAGAGCAGTTCGCCGATTCCGCACACCGGCAAGTGGATCCACCCCTCCCGGACCGCGACGGGGTGCTGCGCCGCATCGGGCCGGGCGGTTCTGCCGAGGGCGGCCGCGCGGGCGACGAGGCCGGCGACGACCGCATCGAACGCGTCGTCGGAGTCGACGCACAGGTCCCGGAAGCCGCCGAGCGTCAGTCCCGGCAGGGCCCCTTCCAGCACAGCCACCGATGCGGCGCGCACCTCGCGGTTCTTCGCGCTCTTGTACCCCTTGAACGGCAGTCCCCAACCCTGCAGCGCGGCAGCGGGATACGCCTCCACCACCGTACCGTCGACGCGGTCGACCTCCACTCCGACGGCATCGAGTTCCGCGAGCAGGCCCGCACACCGGAGCGCCACGTGGGCGATGAGATCCGCGGACACGCTCAGCGGGACGATCCCCGTCCGGGCATGCACCACGCGGTCGGTCGACCGTCGCACCAGCGGGAGGCGTCCGGGCCGGCTGCTCAGGGCGCGTTCGCGCGAGTACTCGAGGCGGTGGTGCGCGCCGAGGAACTCGACGAACGCGTCGGGCCACCCGAAGGGCGCGTCGATCCCGCTCCGGTCCGCCGCGACGATCGCGGCCACGATCTCCGGGTCGGTCGCGCCGAGCCGCAGCGCCTGCACCGTCGCGGTGCCGTGCTCCCACGCGAGGGTGGCGACCGCCGTCTTCGCCGGCTCGGCCGCGAGATCGACACCTACCGTCTTCACGAACGTCACGGTATCCGCTGCCCGTCCCCGGAGCTTGCATCCGTACTGCGCACCGTGCATCCCCTCTGTCCCGCCACAACGGGTGCAAGCACGCCACAGGGAGTGCAAGCCGCCGGCGCGGTAGCCGGCACCCACACGACCGGCGGGCACACAGCCGTGGACTACGTTCCGCATCCGTGCCACGGTGGAGGCGGATATCTCTTCCAGGAGGTGCAACACCATGGAGCACACCCAGCAGAACAGCGCCGCCCAGGAATGCCCGGACTGCCATGCGCTCGCCGCGGACCTCGCGGCGCACAAGCAATGGCACTCCCGGGTCGTTCACGACCTGGCCCTCGCCGTCGAGAAGGAAGTGGATCGACGGACCCGGACACCCTGACCGGGACCGCTCCCCGGTCCTGTTGCGTCAGCGGAAGGCGTCGCCCTTCGTCGTGAGCGTCCTGACCCGTTCGACGATCCTGTCCTGCAGCTTCTTCGGCGTGCGCCAGCGCATGGCGAGGCGGTCGTGGTCCATCGCGTGCTCGGCGACGATGTCCTCGAGCTGCTCGACATCGAGGGGCGCCAGCTTCTCGCGCAGGCCGGCCTCGCCGCCGTCACGGAACGGAACGAAGGGCCCCGGGGCACGTTTGCCGCACCCCAGCGCCCTCGCCACTCGCTCGCTCGGCAAGGCACACCGGGACCCGGACGAATCCGGCGCCGGGCACCCGCGCACCCCCTAGATTCGAGGCAGTCGGCGACGGGAGGCCGCGTGCGCGAGGGACGGTGGTGGCGCTGGTGGCCGCTCGCGGCCGCGGCGGCGCTCGTCGTGCTGCTCGCGGTGACGAACGCGGTTCCGACGTGGCCGGGGCTGATCCACCTGGTGGCGTTGCCCCCGCTGGACCAGTTCGCCGACCTGCGGCTCGTGCTGTCGCGGGCGCCGTCGTGGCCGGTGTTCCTGATGTTGCTCGCCGCCGTGTCCGCGGCGCGGGTCGCGCTCATGGCGTGGCTGCTGGGCGGTCTCGATGCCCGCCGCCTGCGATTCGCGGCCCTGTTCTACGCGGTCGCGTTCGGGCCGGTGCTGCTGGCGGCATTCGCCGACGCCACCGCCTACGCCGTCCTGTACTCCCGGCTGTTCTGGCCGGCCGTCGCCCTGGTCGGGGTGCTGGTGCTGACGCTCGGTCCGGTTCCGTGGCAGGGCACCGTACGGCTGCGGGAGGCGCTCGCACTGACCCGGCGGCGGGGGCTGCGCGTCGAGGTGACGCTGCCGTACTGCGCCGTGGTCCTGGCGCTGGGCGCCCTGGCCGAACGGGTCCCTGTCCTGACCGTGCCGCTCGTCCCGGTCTCGGCCGTCACGACCGGCCTGGCGATCCGGGCGATGCACCGCCCGGCACTGCGCCGGCCGGGGGCGGCCGTGAGCGCGTTCGTCGCGGCGCTGGTCGCCGTATCGATCGCTTTCGTCGCGACCCGCGGGTACGACGAGCCGGAACCCGGCCCGCCGCAACCGGGTTCGCTGCTGATCCTCTCGGGGATCAACTCGGCGTCGGGGCGGGGCGCGATCCACGCGACGGACGTACACCGCCTCGGCTACCGCTGCGAGCAGGTGTACTACTTCTCGTATGCCGGGCCGGGCGACGGGCAGCCGCAGCGGGACGCGACGTGCCCGATCCGCACGGGCGCCCCCTACGGACCGAGCGACACCCAGCGCCCGTTCCAGGAACAGGTCGATCTGTTCGTCGAGCAGGCGTCCGGGCTGCCTCGTCCGCTGGTGGTGGCCGCGCATTCGCACGCGGTGTGGGTGGTGTGGGAGGCCGTCGCCACCGGGCGGGTCGACGTCGACGCCCTGCTGCTCGTCGGCCCGTTCCCGAGCACCCCGACCGGCTACCCTCCGCCCGGCGTGAACGCCCCCGGCCGCGTCTTCGCCGACCTGCTGCGCCTCGCCGCACCGGCCACCGACCTCGTCCGGTTCCACTTCGATCCGGAGACCCCGGCCGCCCGGGACCTGCTCGGCACGGCAGGTGCCGCGGAGTCCGTCCTCGCTCGGCCGCTGCCCGGGGCGGTGCGCGCCTCGAGCCTGCCCTCGGCCACCGATCTGCCGCTGATGCCGGACGGCCGGGAGCTCGACGTGGAGCGCAACGAGTGTCCCGCCCGCGTCGCCCACCCGTACCTGCCCAAGTCGGCGGCCTTCGAGGACGCCGCCATCCGGTTCCTGAACGGCCGGCCTCCCCCACCGTGCCCGCCGTGGCGGGACTGGGGTGCCGTGCTCGTGCGGCCGTTCGGGGTGCCGGCCGGGCAGGCGCTGCGCTGATCCCGAATTCTCCCGCGACGATCGCCGCCGAGGGGGATATTCGGAGGAGGCCACCACCGGTCCCGAACAACGGCATCGCCGGACGCAGCGCGGTGCTCACGACCAACGACCGCCACGACGAACGACTGCGGAGTACCCATGACACTGCTTCCCCGCCCCGGTCTGTCGGCGATCGTGACGGTTGCCGCCGCCGCACTCCTGTCCGTGTCGATGCCACCGAACGCCCCGGCCTTCGCGCCCGACGTTCACGGGACGATTCTGCGGGCAGCGCTGCCGCCGGCCCCCGGCGACGGGGGCGTCGACGACCTGGCACTCGCCGAGATCACCGGAAGCCTCCTCACCGGCACCGGCAACGAAGGCAGCGACCTGTTCCAGGGCGACGCCTTCCGGCACTTCGACAACGCCGCGGGGCCGGCGGACGTCTGCGACCGTGCCCGGGACGCGTGGAACTTCTTCGTGCCCGCCGTGATCGCCGGCGCGCAACCCGCCGGACCACCGGAGTTCCGCACCTCCGTGAACGGCTTCGGAGCCCGCAGCGCCTTCGGCGGCCTGACGCACGCCCTCGCCGACTTCTACTCCCACTCGAACTGGGTCGAGCTGGCCGTCGCCGCGAACCGGGCCCCGGGGCTCGCTCCGCTCTTCCCGACGTGCGATCCCGCCGCTCTTCCGGCCGGCCTGCACACCGGGTTCTTCGAGCTGACCCCGGCCAACGGTCTCGACGGCTGCCCGAGCGGTCCGCCCGCTCCCCCGGCCGGGTCGTCCGTCCCGCCGAGCGAGGGTCCGCCCGCCCCGCCCGCCTCGTTCGAGGAGTGTCACCTGACCCTGAACAAGGACGATCCGGGCACGCTCCGCGGCCGTGAGCCGGTCCCCGGACAGGACGGGACGACGTACCACCAGCTCGCGGTGCAACTCGCCGTCGAACACACCACCGCGCTGTACCGGGAGGTCCGTGGTCTCGTCGCCGGTTCCGTCCCCGGCGGTGTCGACGGAGAGTGCGTCACCGACAATCTGTTCCAGGCCGCGCGATTCGCGCCCTGTGCGGTCCCGGCGCCCACTTCCGTTTTCCCCGAACGTATTTCGGTACAGCCAGTCGGCGTTGCGCCGAGTCCGCCGGCATAGGGGCGAGACCGGCCGCACCGGGGCGGGGCCCCGGCCTCCGCCTTTCACCTCATCGCTGCCACCGCGGCCGGGGTGAGACCGTCCAAGCCGGGCAGCACCAGCCCGGCGAGGGCGAGCGCATCCGGGTCGGGTGGGTACCGGGGATGGGGAATCGCGATCACCCGCATGCCGGCCGCCGCCGCCGACCGCAGCCCATTGCTGGAATCCTCCACCGCCGCACACCGAGCCGGGTTCGTCCCGAGTCGCTCGGCCACCGTCAGGTAGATGTCGGGGGCCGGCTTCCCCCGCGCCACACCCTCGGTGGACAGCGCCACCGCGAACGCATCCCCCAGCGCTGCGGCGTCGAGCACGGCCTCGATCAGCGCCTGCGGGGACGAGCTGGCCAGCCCGAGCGGCCACCGCGCCGCCATCGCGCGCACCGCCTCGACCGCACCGGGAATCAGCGGCAACCGCTCGGCGTAGCGGGCGCCCATGCGCTCGATGACCAGCGCCGCCACGTCGTCGGGTGGCAGGCCGACACCGAGACCCTCACTGAGATACCTCGCCCACTCCGGGGTACTCATGCCCATCAACCGGCTCTGCGCATCGTCGGTCCAGCGGCCCCCGTGCTCGGCCACGACCTGCCGACGCACCTGCTCCCACAGCGGTTCGGAGTCGACCAGCACCCCGTCCAGGTCGAACACCACCGCTTCCACACCACCGTTGTCGGACACAGGACCAGTCTCGGCCACACCGCCCGCCGGCAGGACACCGACACGCAGACGAGCGGCACGACCGGCCCCTCGCCGCAGATGGGCCCGCGATCCCCGAACCCGCCGAGTGCCGGACACCCGAGGTGTTGTGCGCGCAGAATCGGATCCGACATGACGTCGCGGCGGGAGGAGCCCCGTGGACATCGGAGTGGTATTCCAGTGCAACCCGCCGGCGGCGCGGGTCGTGGAGCTGGCCCGGCAGGCGGAGACACACGGCTTCTCCCACGTGTGGACGTTCGACTCGCACCTGCTGTGGCAGGAGCCGTACGTCGTCCACAGCATGATCCTCGCCGCGACGCGCACCGTGACGGTGGGGCCGATGGTGACCAATCCGGCGACCCGCGACTGGACGGTCACGGCCTCGACCTTCGCCACGCTCAACGGCATGTTCGGCAACCGCACCGTCTGTGGGATCGGCCGGGGCGATTCGGCGGTGCGCACCCTCGGCGGCGCGCCGGCGACGCTGGCGACGCTCCGCGACGCGATCGAGGTCATCCGTGAGCTCGGCAACGGCCGTGAGGCCCGGGTGCGGGACGTGACAGTGCGCTTCCCGTGGGCAGAGACGTCGGCGCTCGAGGTGTGGGTGGCCGGGTACGGGCCGAAGGCGCTCGATCTGATCGGCCGGGTGGCCGACGGATTCATCCTGCAACTCGCGGATCCGGAGATCGCGAGGTGGACGATCCTGCGGGTCCGCGCGGCCGCCGAGGCGGCCGGTCGCGACCCGGCGGCGGTGACGATCTGCGCGGCGGCACCCGCCTATGTGACGGACGGATCCGCCGCGGCCCTCACGCATGCCCGCGAGCAGTGCCGCTGGTTCGGTGGGATGGTCGGGAATCACGCCGCGGACCTGGTGGCGCGGTACGGCACCGACAGCGACGTGCCGGAGGCGCTCACCCGCTACGTCGCCGGGCGTTCCGGGTACGACTACAACGAGCACGGCCGCGCCGGGAACCCGCACGCGGAGTTCGTGGCCGACGAGATCGTCGACCGCTTCTGCATCGTCGGCGACGCGGAGGAGCATCTGAACCGGCTGAGGGAACTCGAGGAGATCGGGGTGGACCAGTTCGCCGTGTACCTGCAGCACGACGCGAAGACGTCGACCCTCGAGGCATACGGGGAGACCGTGATCCCGGGGCTCGCGCCGCGGCCGGCCGCGACGACCGCCCAGCCGGCCGGCGAGCGAGTGAACCGTTCGCCCGGATAGCCGGCACGTCCGCTCATTGCGAGCGTCGCTCGGCTTCTGCGGATCACGCGATCGGCGCCGCATCGGCGCGTATCGTTCTCCGATGTATGCACGTCGTGAGGGGGACGACCGTGAGCGAAACCGTAGGGCTGGTGGTGTCCGGCGCGGGCGCCCGGGGGGCGTACGAGGCCGGGGCGATCGCATCGCTGCTGCCCCACCTGCCGCGGTCGGAGCGCCCGCCGATTCTGGTGGGAACCAGCGCCGGCGCGCTGAACGTCGTCGGATTGGCCGCCTTCGCCGGGGACGGGTACAAGTCCGCCACCCACAAGATCGTGAGCCTGTGGTCGACGGTGGGACTGGACGACGTCTTCGGGCCCGTCGGCACGCTGGTCGGCACCGGCCTGCGTTACCTCGGTCAGGCCGCCGGTCTGGACGTCACGCTGCCGAGCCTTCTCGACACCGAGCGCATGCGCGACCTGCTGACATCTCTCATCTGCTGGGAGGACCTGCACGCCAACATCCGCAGCGGGGCCATCGGGGCGGTCGCGGTGACGGCGACCTCCGTCGCCACCCGCGGCACCGTGGTCTTCGTCGAGAAACACCCGTCGGTGCCGCTGCCCGACTACGACGAACAACGCAACATCACCTACGTCGAGACGGAACTGTCCGTCGAGCACGTACTGGCCTCGGCGGCGGTGCCGGTGCTGTTCCGGCCCGTCCGGGTCACCGAACCGGCGGCGTGGGCGGGCTGGTACGTCGACGGTGGTCTGCAGCTCAACACCCCGCTGAAGCCGGCCCTCGCCCTCGGCGCGGACACCCTCGGAGTCGTCGCGACCCAGCCGCGGCACTGGATCGAACAGCCTGCCGCCGATCTCGCGCCCGGCGACGACGAGCCACCCGACGTGTTCGGTGCCGCCGCACTCGTCCTGCGCGCCGTCCTCTCGGACCGCATGATCGAAGACCTGCACCAGCTCGAGGTCCGCAACGACCGGCTGATGCGCATCCGCGCAGCCGGAGTGGACAGCGCGGACGTGACCTCGGATCGGGAGATCGAGGTGCGGTTCGCGGGCCCGTCGCTCGAGCAGGCATACGACCTCGGCCGGCTCGCCTACGACATCTACAGCGAGAAGGGCGCGGGGGTGGGCGGCCTGCGCCACCCCTGGCTGTCGGTGCTGGGCCGCCTCGTGGGAGGGACCCGCGAGGACCACGGCGACCTGCTGAGCTTCCTGCTCTTCGACCCGGACTTCACCTCCGCCGCAGCCGAACTCGGACTCGCGGCGTTGCACCGGTTGGCATCCCGCGAACAAGCACCTCGGACGTCGTCGTAGGTGGGACCCTACGTCTTCAAGCGCCGAATCGGCGGTCGAGCACATACGCCTCTCCCGCCCGCACGAACACCAGTTGCAGTGCGCCCACCCGTTCCCCAGCGGCTCGGGTAAGCAGCTCCGCGTACAGGGTGAGCTGGGTCCAGTACGCTTCGAGCGTCTCATGCGTCACGGCAACGTCGGTCTTGTAGTCGACGATCACCAGAGTTCCGTCGTCCTCGCGATAGACGAGGTCCGCGATGCCTTCGACGACGGTGTCCGAATCGGCTGGCACGCCCGCGAGCGGCAGTTCGCGCCAGTGTTCGCGGGTGGCGGCTCGTCGCACAGGCGCACAGGTCAGGGCCGCCCGAACGAGGGCAACGAACCGGTCCAGGTCCCGCACGCCGGTTGCCACCGCAACCGCGGCGGCACTCGCATCCGATTCGTCCGTCGGGGCACGCAGGTCGACGGATTCGAGCGCGGCATGCAGAGCGATGCCGAGATCCGTGCCGCTCTCGAGCACTCCGGTGGCCGGTGGGACGACCTCCGGGCCGACGGGCGGTGGGACCAGGGCACGACAGGCGGCGGCGAGCGTGGCGACCGGCTCGGGTGGGTCGTGCGCGAGGCGAGTGGCGGAGACGGATGCCGGTAGCCCCGACGTCGCCTCCACCTGGTCGCTCTCGTCCTCCCACTGCTGCCAGCTGACACCGTGGTCGGCTGCGGTGGCGCCGTCGTGCTGTTCGGCGACGGGCTCGATCAGCTCGGGTGTCCGATCGGGGTGTCCCTCGATCCCAGCGGCGAGCAGAGCGCCCCAGCCGTCCCGGGCAGACCGGTATCCGGAGACGGCGAGCAGGCTCTCGGCGCGAGTGCATGCGACGTACAGCAACCGGATGCGCTCGGCGCGGATGTGCCGGCGTTCGACGTCGGCCAGCTCCTGGTAGCCGGGCGCGCAAACTGCCTTGGAAAGCCGCAGGCGCACACGACCGTGCTCGTCCCACAGGGCGGCCTCGTCGACCGCGCGGAATCCGCTGCTCATCCCTGCCACGACGACCATCGGGAACTGCAGCCCCTTGGCGGCGTGCATGGTCATGATGCGTACGGCGTTGACCCCGACCTCCGGCAGGACCGCTTCGGTGACGCGAGCGTCCTCCTCCTGTTGCGTTGCAGCCCACGCCAAGTAGCCGCGCAGGTCACCGCGCTCGGCGTCGTACCAGGCGTAGGCCTGGTCGATGACGAAGCGCAGCCGCCGCCACACATCCCGGTGCCGCGGCGAACCCATGGAGACCTCGAACACACGCCGCTCGTCGGCGAGGCGGGCGAGCAGGCTTCCCGGATCGGTGTGGGACAGATCCCGGCGCACCGTCCGCAGATACCTCAGCGCCTCGGCGACCGGCGAGTCCTCCTGCCCCAGCGGTGGTTCCGCGCCGAGGTACCACTGACCGCCGGCCTTCTTCCAGCGCAACAGGTCGTCGTCGCCGCAACCGAACAGCGGAGTACGCAGTGTGGCCACGAGTACGGCCTCGTCCGCGGTATGGGTAAGCGCGCGGGCGGTGAGCAGCAGGTCGTGGACATCCTGGGTCGAGTACACCAGTGAGGACGCCTCGGCGCGGAACTCGATCCCTGCGCGGTCGAGCGCGTCTTCCAGGAACGGCAGACAGGTTCGGGCCGGGATGAGGACGCAGATGTCGCTCTCCCGGACCGGCTCGTGACAATAGTCGCCGTCGCGGCCGGTCTCCTTGCACCAGCCGCGCCTGAGAGCGGTGGCGACGACGCGGGCGACATCGCGGGCCTCGGCCCCGCGTACTGTATCGGCGGTCGGTTTCTCGTCGAGGTCTTCGGTCGCAAACACGAACGGCAAGGGGCCCTGTGAGGTGTCCCACTCCGCTCGACCCGGCGCCGGGTCGAGCGGGGTGTACCCGGGCTGGAGGTGTCCGTCCGACACGATCAGGCGTCCGAAGACGTCGTTGACCCAGTCGAGGACCGGGCGGGTGGAGCGGAAGTTGGTGGTCAGTGACACCACCTGGTCGGCCTCGTCGCGGGCGGCCATATAGGTGGCGATATCGGCGCGCCGGAAGCGATAGATGGACTGCTTGGGATCCCCGACGGTGAACAGCCGGCCCGTTCGGTCGGGGCCGGCGACGATGCGCCGGGCGATGTCGAGTTGCAGTGGATCGGTGTCCTGGAACTCGTCGAGCAGGATCCGCTGGTAGTTCTCGTGCAGCGCCGCCTGCACGCCTGGATCCTCGAGAATGTCCCGCGCATGGATCAGCAGATCGTGGAACTCGAGCTCACCGCTGCGGCGACGAGCACGGGCCTCGTCGAGGACGATGCGGATGATCTCGCCGCCGACGATCTCGAGGGCGGCCGCGTGGAAGCGCTCGCACTCCTCACGTGCGACCGTACCCAGCTGCTTCAGTTCCTCCCTGAGTTCCCGGACCCGGTTCGTGCCCCCCAGCCAGTTCTTTCCCGCCCCGCCGGTCCCGACCCCGGG
This sequence comes from Rhodococcus sp. DMF-1, assembly GCF_021441945.1. NCBI lineage: Bacteria > Bacillati > Actinomycetota > Actinomycetes > Mycobacteriales > Nocardiaceae > Rhodococcus > Rhodococcus sp. DMF-1. The sequence continues at coordinate 704,950 of NZ_CP090442.1, read as the reverse complement.
GCATCCGGCCGCTACGGCCGCCCACTCGTCGTCGCGAGCCGCGGCGAGACACGACCGCCACTCGCGGACCTTGTCGAGTTGTGCGGCGAACCTGTCGGTGCGGTCGGTGCAGTCGGCGAGGGCGTCGAGGAGCACGTCGGCGCGTCGCAGGATCAAGTCGATATCGGGGACCGGCAACGCGACGGGCGGGTCGACGGGCGTGAGCCGGTCCCAGTGCCGGTCGAGGCGGTCTGCGAGGTCGCGGAACCGGTCGAACGTGACGTCGGCGGCGACGAGGACTCGGGTGGCCTGCCCCACCTGATTCTCCTGTACCGGGAACAGCGCGGCGCGGATGCGTTGCCACCGTCGCTCGAACGCCAGGTGGGAGCCCATCGCGTCGACGACCCGGACGCGCAGGGGCACGCCCGCGTCGAGCGGATGCTCCGCGACGAGGCGTGCCGCGAACGAATGCAGGGTGCCGATCGCAGCGGTGTCGACCTGAGCGAGCGCCGCCTTCTGCCGCTCCGATTCGGGACTCTCCGCCAGGCGCGCCCGCACGCGCTCCCGCAGCTCGGCAGCGGCCTTTTCCGTGAAAGTGATCGCGGCGATGCGGTCGAGTTCGGCCCCGTCGTGCAGGACGAGGTGACAGATGCGTCCGACGAGGGCGTACGTCTTGCCGCTCCCGGCACCCGCCTCGACAAAGAGATTCGCTTCGGTGTCGTTCTCGATGCGTTCGCGCTCGCATCGGTCACGAAGGTCCTCGCCTACTGCCGTCACATTGCCTCGCTCTCGTCGGCGTGGACGGCGGCGAACTCCGCGAGCTGCGGGTCGTCACGCAGAACTTGCCACCAACGCTGCATACCGAGCCGTCCGATCACATTCGTTGTGTAGCAGTACCGCTTGCCGGGACGGGGTGGGAACTGACCGGCCGAAATCGCACGGTGCACGAATGCGAGGTCGTCTCGCACCGTAGCGAACACGTCGCCGGTCATCGTGTAGCCGATAGCCGCGAAACGGTAGCGCTCGGTGATGAACCAGTAGCGGACCTCGACCGGGTCGTCGACGTCGGCCGTCGCCCGCGCAAACACGCCGTAGACCGGAAGCTGGTAGCGGGTGCGCCCGGCGGTGGGGGCGTCAGCCGTCAGGGACTCGTAGTCGCCCGTGCCGCCGGTCTTGTAGTCGGTGACCCGAAGGCGCCCCTGCCGGTGCCGGTCGATGCGGTCCACCGTCCCTCTGAACATCAGCGTTGCGGCACCGATGTCGAACTCGACAGGTCGGTCCGCTCCGCCGAACTCGATCTCCGTGCCGATGGGCGCCCAACCGTCGGCTCGGTCCTCGGCGTCGTGGTCGTGCCACGATTCCAAATCGTGCCGGATGGCCGCGCTGTCGCGTTCCCACAACTGCGGCAGCCAGCCGGGTGCGGCGGCACGGGCCTTGCACAGCTCATGCTCCGCGATCTCGCGCAACCGCGTGCGTCCGCCGTCGGATCCCGAGATACGCTCGGCCACATATCTGTTCAGGATCTCGTGGATGAGGCTGCCGCGGGTGAGCGGGTCGATTCCGATCACCTCGTCCGGATCTTCGAGATGTTCGGCGTGCAGGATCTTCCGGATGAAGAACACGTACGGGCTCGTCACCCACGCCTCCAGGCTGGTCGGCGCGATCGGCTCGTCGAACACGCCGAGAAGGTCGGCAGCGGACGCCAGGTTGCCGTTGAACCGAGTGAACCTGCCCCACAGCCGGTCGCTGCGCATCTGCATTCCACGCTCGACGACGGCGTCGTCGAGCAGACCGGAGCGACGGGATGCCGGGACCGCGGCGAGGGCGCGCAGCCGCCATTCGGTTGCCGACGCTGCGCCGGTGCCGATCCGGGGGTCGGAGTTCTGTGTCGCGGCGTCGAACGACGGCACGATCACGACGTGGTCACACCTGTCCGTGTCCTTCGCCCAGCTCGTGGTGCCGACCCGGATACCCGTGAGGGCGTCCAGGGTAGGCAGCACCCAGCGCGAGGGCACCCGCTCTCCCCCGCCGCGCAGGCTGCCGCGAGGAAAGGTGAGCACGCGGTGGTGGCGTCCCGCTGCGACGGTCCGGAGGAACTGTCGATACTGCACCTCGAGCCGGTCGGACTGCCCGAACCCGGTGACCGCATCGGGCAACAGCGGGTCGTCGCGGCGGACGAACGGCAGTAGTCCTTCGGCTCCGCCGACGACGATGCTCACATCGAGGCTGCGTCCGCTGCCGATGGGAATCGGACCCACCGTGACTCCCGCCCCGCCCGTGCCCACAGTTCGGCGGTGTGCCTGCACCCGCACGGCGACCGCGCCGACGATGCGTTCCGGGGAGGGCGGCGGGGCGATGCTGTCGAGATCGCCCAGGCCGGTTGCGATGTGGTGGAGGACTGCCAGGTCGTCAGGGTCTCCGGCGGTCGGTCGGAAGTAGCGTCCGAGCAGGCCGGTGAGCCCCGTCGCCACATCTGACCACGTGTCCGCGCCAACTACGGCAGCGAGGTCTCCGCGCAACGCATCGATCAGCCCCCGCAACTGCTCCGCGGTCCGAAACAGGGGGCTCGCCGATTCGACGGTGGTCAGCTTGTGCCAGTCGTCGCCGGCGACGATCGGCATCTCATGGCACGTGAGCAGTTCGGCGAGACGGACGCCGAGGACGCCACCCCTGTCGTCGCGCCAGTACACGGCCTGCTCGGCGAGGATGGCGAGCAGTGCTCGACGCGGCATGGCGTCGAGGTCGAGTTGCAGCAACCGCAGCAGACTGCGCGCGGCCGCCCGATCACCGACGGACCGGTGCTCGGGGCCGTGGAACCCGATGCCGGCCCGTCCGAAATGCTCGTGCAGTAGGACCAGGTACGGATCCTCGGCCGCATAGAACACGCCGATGCGGTGCCCCGGAACACCGTTCGAAAGATGCCGCCGGACGAGCCGGGTGACTGCTCGGATTTCGTCGTCGGAGTCGGACGCATGAACGACCAGGGTGCCGGGCGGGGCAGCTTCATCCTCGACGTCGACGGTGACGGTGCGGTCCCGCAGGTGTTCGAGGAACAGCCGCGCCGCCGGGTCCTCCTCACACGGCAGGAAGACAACGATCGCGCCGGCCTCGCCGAGACGCTCGCGCGCAGCCGTGTATGCCTCGTGCTGCACGTGGAACCGGTGAGCGTGGGCGGCGATGCAGCGCCGGTGGATGCGGAACACCCCGTCTACCAGCGGGTTCGCGTCCTCCGGGCACGGAACGTCGAGGGCGCACAACTGCCACGACGCGTGCGCGAGCGATTCCGCGGTCGCGGACTGGTCGGCGACATCGGCGAACACTCCGGGATCGTCCAGAAGCGCTTTCTGCACGGCGGCCTCGAGCAGCGGATAGCGCAACGGCGCGCGTGGGGCGAGTGCCGGCCGGGCCAGGTGCTCGACGAACTGCTCCAGCGTGCGCACGTGGGTGTTGGCGAGCCCGCCGGTGCGCGCGAGATGGGCGGTGACGTCGCGGCCGACGCCGTGCCCGGGGACGACAACCGTCACCGGCGCGAGTGGCCGCCCCGCCTTGGCGTCGGCGACGGCGGCCGAGAGCCGGTCGTACGCGTCGATGATCACGATCCCATCATGACCGCCCCGTGGGACACGGGGCGTCCGAATCGGTCGACGCACTCTGGGGAAGATGGAACCCGGCAGGATATCCACTACCCCTCGGCTGTCCCGTCGGGGAAACCGCCCCATGCCGAGAGGGCGGTATCTCCCTCCTTCCGGCGGACGGCCGTCGGTTTTCAGACGTTCGACCCATCGACCGGGATGCGACCGTTGCTCGGTCGAGACGAGTACGGATCCGGTTGCTGGACGGCCATTTCGATGTCGCATGCACCGAGACCGACGTCGTATGTCGTCGCCGTGCCGTCCACCGGTCCGGGTTGCCACGGCCACCATGCGCGCAGGCGGCCGTTGGACCCGGCGAGTGGCACACGTAGTCGGGTGCTTCCGTCCTCCCACTCGGACAGAGTCTCCACGTCGCCGCGCGCCAGAGCCTCGAAATCCGGCACGATCTCGATATCGTCGACGACGATCAAAGCGGTGGAAGGTGTTCGGTCGGAGATCCGCAGTTCGACCGTAGCCGGCTCCGCGTCGCCCGTGCCGACGACATGGACGGCCCACCGTTCACTCCCTTTGACCGCCTCGAGTTGGTGCCCCGCGAACCCGCTGACATCTGTGACCCGGTATCCATCAGCCTCGAGGAATCGGCTCGCGGCTTCGAGTGCATGACCCTGTATCGCGGCGCGATACTGCGGGATCAAGTCCCGGACGACGGAGCGCTTCCGGAGTACCTTCGATGCACCCGAAGTCAGAGTCGCGAGCTCAGGCAACCGGGGAAGAACTCCCAGCAGTGGAGTCGGGAACCACGCTATCGCATAAGGACGTGGCTTCCTGATCTCGCGTTTCTTGTTCTTCATGAATGGGACAGCGAGCGGGCCTTGTGAATCGTCCGAGCTCTCCGACTCTTGGACGGCGAGGACGGTCTTGCTCGCGCGGCGTACGTCGGCAAGGGTCACCGGCTCGGGAAGTTCCCTTTGCCAGGACAACGGAACGAACAATCGGCTGCGACTGATGTCGAGTGATTCGGCCTCGGAGTCACCGGGCTCCGACCTCGGGGTGATGGACTCGGCGTCATCATTCGTCGCGGTGTAATACAGGGCAGGGTGGTCGACCACCACAGACCACCCCCAGATGCCGGACGGGGCGTCGTCGCCGCACCACCAGTGCAACACCACGTCGCCGGGCAGCATGCGCTGGGCAAGCGCTGCGGAGGCGCACACCTTCCCCTCCTCCTCGAAGTAGGGAACGTCGATGGTCTCACCGAGGGTGTCCCATTCGTGGTCGGTTGTCTCCATCCACACCACCGGACCCGAGGACAGCGGAGTAGAGGGCCGACCGGGTTCCAGCGGTCCAGGTGTCTGGGGTTCTCGTCGCACGGTATGGCCCTGCACGTCGGACCGCGCTCCGTCTGCAGTAATGACCGAGTGCCGGACGTACGGACCCCACGCGGAGTCGACGAGTTCGGCGCGGTACTCGCCGATCACGAGTTCGTCGTCCCCCGCCGGCTCTCGTGGAAGGGTGCGGGCGCGGACCCGCTCCCGGGGACGGGGTCGGCGACGGGCCGAGAGCAGACCACCGTCCCCGGCAACTGGGCCGCCGTCCTCGGACCAGAGGAACCCGCACTGGGCGCACGAGTATTCGGGCATCCCGGTGCCCACAGGGATCACGCAGCCCATGGCCGCCACACCGGGAGGCGGCGGTCCCGGTGGCATTCCCCAAAGACACAGATCTGTGCGCCGGGCTCGACAAGCCGGGCAGCGCGGGCGGCGGGAGTACATCAGATCCTCGACGGACGGACCGAACGGCTGATGCAAAGTACTGTGGCAGCTTTCGCACACCCATGCTGCCTGCGCAGCTCGACCGAGTGGCTCGGCTCTTGTAGAAGTCCAGGCATCGACGCCATCCCGACCGGGGTCGTACCAGTGGAGTTCGAAACCATCGGGTCCGCTCCCGCCACTGGTGTCGCCAGCCATTTCACCGCAGCACAGGCATTCGCCGGGGTGGCCGTAGGCGCTGTCGGATTGCTGTGGCGCCTGCGCGCAGCCGGTCGTGTCGGTGACCTGCCAGGGTGTCGGCTCGTGCCGCTCTCGATCGATAGCTTCGAGCAGGCGCTGGGCATATCCGTCGCCCAGGGTCACCGGAGGCGCGGGGAACGGTTCCCGCATCCGGAGTTCGAGGGCCCGGACCGAGATCCCATCTGTAAAGGGAAAGTCGTAGGTCTCCGTGCCGATGAAGTCGTCCTCCGATCCGGTCGTGAGGACCTCGACGTTGAGTATTGCGAGTTCCCGCGCGGATACCACGACCACGAGTGTGTCGTCAGCGGAATACTTGTCAGGCATGCCCCAGTGCAGATCCCTGATGTCCGCGTCGTCGTCGGGCCCATAGCAAGCCAGAGCCTGCCTCCATGGGGTCAACAGACACAGGTGCGTTCTGGGTCCTGGTTCGCTGTGCGGCATGCAGCACAGAGTTCCCGAAGTGCGTGAACCGAAACCTGCGTCCTCACTCCACGTGGGATGCGATCGTATGCAGCATCTTCCGCCCCATGACGAACGTGATCGGTTCCATCAGCGTCGGGCCGAACGCGAGCCGGCTCCCGAGCGACGGACCGTAGCGTCCCCGGCCGTGTTCGAGGAGGCGGGTGCCCCCGCCCGGGGCCGGACGCAGGTGGAACGACCACAGGAATGCGTCGCCGGTCTGCTCCGTCGCGCCGTGCAGGACGAGATCGCGGTTCGGCTCGAGCACCGCGACGGTGAGCGGTGGGGCCTTGGGGTGCTGGCGGATCGGGTCGCCGACGGCGAGGTGCTGCAGGTCGGGGCGGATCGCGGTGGCATTGGTGATGCGGCAGCCGATGAGGTTCTCGAGGCCCTCGTAGCTGTAGAAGCCGCCGCGGCCCTGACCGATCTGCACGATCCACGGCCACACCCGCTCCGGCGGCGCGTCGACCGTGACAGCGCGGGTGAAGCCCCAGTCCGGGGCGGGGACCAGGTCGTCGCCCGGATACTGCGCGGCCAGTTCCCCGGCGGTGGCGCCCCAGGTGGTGCGCCACCGCCGCAGGATCCGGGTGGTGAGCAGGTGGAACGCGATGAGCAGGGCACCGCCCACCGACTCGGACAGCGAGCGCAGCCGCCCCATCAGTCTCCCGGCTTCGCCGTCAGCAGCACCTTGAGCGCACCGGTCTCGGCGGCCCGGCCGAACACGTCGTAGGCCTCCTCGAACTCGTCGAGGGAGAACCGGTGGGTGATCATCGGCGAGGTGTCGAGCTTGCCGCTGCGGACCAGGCCGATCAGCGTCGGGGTCGAGTGCGTGTCGACGAGCCCGGTGGTGATGGTGAGGTCCTTGATCCAGATGCTCTCGAGGTGCAGCGTGGCCGGCGCACCGTGGACGCCGATGTTGGCGACGTGGCCGCCCGGTCGCACCAGCTCGACGGCCTGTTCGAACGTCGCGGGCACGCCGACGGCCTCCATGGTGACGTCCGCGCCGAGACCGTCGGTCAGGTCGCGGACGACGGCGGCGACGTCGTCGCGGCCGGGGTTGAGTACCAGGTCCGCGCCGAGTTCCCGGGCCGCCTCGAGCCGACTGTCGGCGAGGTCGACCGCGACGACGTGGCTCGGGCTCAGCAGCCGGGTGGCGAGAATCGCGGCGAGACCGATGGGGCCGGCACCGACGATCACGACGACGTCGGCGGGGCGCACGCATCCGTTGAGCACGCCGACCTCGTAGGAGGTGGGCAGGATGTCCGCGAGCATGAGCATCTGCTCGTCACTCACCCCCTCGGGCACGCGGTGGGTGGAGTTGTCCGCGAACGGAACTCGCACGAGTTCGGCCTGGGTGCCGTCGATGAGGTGGCCGAGGATCCAGCCACCGCCGCCGAGGCACTGGCCGTAGCGACCCTCGCGGCAGAAGCGGCAGCGGCCGCACGAGGTGATGCACGAGACGAGGACTCGGTCGCCGGGTGCGAGGTTCTGCACGCTCGGCCCGACCTCGACGACGGTGCCGACGGCCTCGTGCCCGAGGATGCGCCCGTCGGTGACCTCGGGGACGTCGCCGCCGAGGATGTGCAGGTCGGTGCCGCAGATGGTGACCGCGTCGACGCGGACGATCGCGTCGGTGGGGTCCGTGATTCGGGGGTCGGGGACGTCCTCCCAGGAGCGTTTGCCCGGACCGTGGAACACCAGTGCCTTCATTGGTTCGGCCCTTTCGCCGATCGGTGGGTGCCGGGTCCAGCGTCTCACCCGCAGCGCCGTCGGAAAATGGCCATTGGGCCTCGAATCGGGCGGGTGGAGGTCCCACCGGGGCGGATCAGTGGCCGGCGACGATCGCGAGCCGGTCGGTGCCCGGGTTCGCCTCGACCAGGGCCTCGGGGGTGCCGTACCCGTCGACCTCGACGACGGGCGCGCGGTCGACGGTGGCGCGCACGACGGCACCGTCGGACATGAAGACGATCAGACCCTGACCCGTGGTCTGCGGGAGGTTTTCCCACACGGTGCCGGTCAGGCCGAGGTCCCGGTTGATCGAGCTCATCAGCAGGGGCATCGAGAAGCGGTACATGCGGTCCCACGACCCCGGCGGCAGCCCGGCCCCCTCGGCGACGGAGGACAGGGAGCGGGGCTCACCGCTGAGCAACACCGTGTCGAACCCCGCTTCGAGGATCGGGTCGTCCTGCACCCGGACCGTCTCACCCGATCCGCCGCATCCGGCGAGCACGAGCACGGCAGCCGGCAGCACCGCCGTCACCAGGCCCTTCGCCATCGGCATCGTGTGCAGCACCCGGTCACCCCCAGTCGCTTCGGTCGAGAACGCGTGAAAGCTACAGCACCGGGCGCTCGCGGAGCAGGGGCGTCGGGCCACGTCGGAACCGTCGACGAGAAGGTCTGTGACCGCTGACAATCCGGCGGTTCTACTCCCGCGCGGTGAGCTCCGCGATGTCGCCGTGCAGCTCCGACCGGAGCGAGCCCATCAGCTCCGCGGTGATCCCGAACTGATCGCCGACGAAGTGGGTGTTGTCGGCCGAGAGCTCCCGCGCTCCCGAGCGGCCGATGAGGGAGTCGATCCGCTCGTCGAGGCTGGCGGTGCGGGCCTCGACCTCGGCGGTGCGCAACTGCATCTCGGCGACGGTGAGCAGCTCGCCGATGCGTGCCAGGGCCGCCACCCGGTCCAGGAGCTGATCCCACACCGGTTCGAGTGCGGCGATGCGCGCGTCGACGGCCGCACGAGCGGACGGGGCCGCGCGGCGGGCGTCGGTGAGTTCGGCGAGCAGGCCGCGCAGCGTGACGGTGTCGACGGCGATCTGGGTCAGCTCGTCGGCGAGATCGAGCTGGGACCGCTGCACCGCGAGGTGCTCGGACCGCCACGCGGTGGAGCCTTCGATGCGGTCGTAGAGGGTGCCGGCGAGGAACAGCAGGGTGTCGTACCGGTCGACGAAGTGGTCGTCGTCGTCGGGCACCTGCCGGCCGAGGGCGTCGGCGGCGCGACGTCCCGCGGCGGCCGCCGCGGTGCCGTCCGACCAGCGCGTCACGCGGTCGACGGCCACGCCGAGCACCGCACCGCGCACCTGATCGGCCATCTTCTCGGGGACGGGCGCGGGCGTGTGCTGCAGCGCCGCGAACAGGGCGTCGCGCTGGTGCGGGTCGAGGTGCACGCCGTCGCGTCGTTCCCGCCGCACGGCCCGCACGCCCTGCGCGTAGTGCCGGCCGGAGACGGTGAGCGTGTAGTGGGCGTTGCGCAGCCGCTTGGCCAGTTCCCCCGCCCGGTACTCGAACACCAGCCGGGCGGCGCCGGGGCGCAGGTCGGCGGCCCGCACCGTGAGACGGGCGTGCTCGTCCGTGAGGTGCCGCAACGCACCGAAACCGCCGAGGGTCGGCAGCCCGCGCCCGATCCGGCGGCGCCGGGCCAGGATGTCGCGGGTCTCGTCGTCGAGACGGCCGGCGGCCAGGCACAGGGCGGCGGCGTCCGACAGCGGGGCGTGCCGGCCGTCGAGCCGGTGCTGCTCGCACCAGCGGCGCACCTGCGCGGCCATCCGCTCGCGGCGCTGCTCGGCCGGTTCGAACCCGACCGGGAACTGTGGGGCGTCGGACATCGGGACCTCCTCGTGGCGTCCGGACCTCTCCACTGTTCCAGAAATCCCGGTGCCGCGGCGGGGGCGCCGGTCAGGCGAGGAATTCGGCGACGGCGTCGACGGCGGCGCGCTGGGCCCGGCCCTGCCCGGCCGGGGTGCCGCCGAAGGCGATGCCGCCGGTCCACTGGGCGTCGCCGGGGAACATGCCGAGACGGATGAGGTGGCCGGCGTTGTCGACGGACAGGTGCCGGTCGCGGCCGTCGCCGCGGCGGGCGAGCAGTGCGCCCGCCATGTCGGTGGACGGCCACAGCTGGTCGTCGGTGCCGGTGATGCACAGGATCGGGGCGTCGACCTTCTCGGCCCGCAGGTGGGCGGGGCCGGGTGCGTCGCGCAGTCCCGCGCGGTAGGCGTCGGCCAGGCGCAGCAGCGACGGCCGGTGCCGGGCGACGTCGCGGCCGGCCCGCCAGGCGTTGCGGATCATCTGCGGCATCAGCGCGGAGCTCGGCAGCGGCGCCCAGGGCTGGGCCTCGCCACCGAGGGTCCACGAGGGGGTGTCCGGGATCTCGCCGTCCGGGCCGAGCCCCTGCCACGCGACGGAGCTGGGACTGATCAGCACCAGTGCCCGCAGTGGCGTGCCGTCGGCGGCGGCGGCGGCGAGGAGCCCCTCGGCTCCCCGGGAGCTGCCCATGGCGGCGATGCTGCCGATCTCGGGGCGGCCGGCGAGGTGGCGCAGCGCGCCGGTGAAACGCTCGAGCGGCACGTCGGCGACCTCGGAGTTCTCGTCGAGCCACGAGTAGGCGAGGGCGACGTGGCCGTGCGAGGCGAGGACGGCGATGGTGGCGCGCTGGGAGTCGACGCCGCCCTCGGAGCCGCCGACGCACAGCACCGCCGGCCACCCGCGGGGCGGCGTCGGGCCGTCCGGGCGGGCGAGCAGCCCGGGGCGGCCGGCGATGTCGAGGTCCTCGACGGTCACCCCCGGTGCGGCGTCGGCGCGGATCACCGTGCGTCGCGCGGTGTGGGGGCCGTCGGTGACGGTGAGCGTGACCGGCCACCGGCCGGGCGGGGGGACGAACAGGTCGGGCACGCGGTCGGGTTCGTCGAACCGCATGTCCCACAACGGTTCGTCGACGACGTCGACACTGCCGTCGTAGGTGCGGCAGGACCGCCAGCGGGCGCCGAACATGTCGGTGCCCTCCGCGGTGACGGTGATCGTCGCGTCGGGCCGCGATCCGGCGACGGTGAGCCGGAACGGTTCGTCGTGCCGGGACTGCCGCGGTGCGACGAGGTGGACGCGGGCGGAGTCGAGGTCCGGCGGTGGTGCGGCCGGGGATTCGGGTTCGGGGTGCGGGTTCGCGGTGGCGGCGAGCGTGGAGTTCGTGTCGAACCATTTGGGGAACAGGGCCGAGGCCAGCCCGGCCGCGCCCAGGACGACGAACGGGACGACCCAGTAGCCGACGACGGACAGCGCGTCGGTCTCGTCGCGGACGGTGGCGTCTCCGTCGACGATCGGTGGGATCAGCGAGGACACGGTCATCACGGCGAAGGCGGCGGCCCACATCCACGTCATCGCGGTGGTGACGTACCGGAATCCGCCGGCGGCCGCGGTCGCGGGATCGACTGTCTCGACGGCGTATTCGCGTACGAAGGGCCGTCCGGCGAGGATGCCGCCGAGGACGACGAGCAGCAGTCCGAGGTTGCCGATCGGTTGCAGCCAGCGTTCGAGGACGGCGTCGTCGAGGGTGAGTGCGGCGACGAGCAGCAGCGCGAAGACCACGACGGTGCCGACGTCGAGGGAGCGCCACGGCTTTCCGCGCATGCGCTGCACGAGCGGGCCGGCGGCGGCGAGGACGAGGGCTGCAGCCACGGCGGTGACGAACCCGGTGTTGCCGACGAGGATCCAGTACAGGATCCACGGCGCGAATCCGACGACGAGGGACATTCGCGGATTGTCTCCCGCCGCCGGGACGCGTGGGAGCTCTTCCGCGATACGCCTCAGGTCTTCACGGGTACGTAGATCACCGTGCGGATCTCCTCCGCGGGAGTGCCCGGCGGGCTCCAGTACTCCTCCCACGCGGTGCTCAGGTCGAGATCGTGGCCCTCCCGGGCGGCCCAGGCGGCGAGGGCCTCGTAGGTGTGCTCGAGCGTGTCGTAGGGACCGAGGTGGGTCTCGGTCGCGACGTCACCGGCGGGCAGGTCGACCGGGACCACGTGGCCGTCGCCGTCGACGGGGTCGGCGACCTCGAAGCCGGCGGCGCCGTCGAAGCCGTCCTCGGTGAAGTTGCGGTAGTAGGCGAAGGCCGGGCCGGACGGCGGCGTGCCCGCGCCCGCCAGGTACCGCTCGACGGCGCCGTACGCCTCGCCGATGTGTTCACCGATGTGGGCCAAGTCGGTGTGGAATTCCACGGCGGCCAGGTGCCTGGCCGGGGCGTGCACGATCTCGGGCATTCATCCTCCCCTGTCGAAGCCTGGAGTCACGATAGGCGATGCGCCGGTGGGCCCGATGTGACATCGCGTCGATGTGATCGAACCGGTGTGACATTCGGCCGCACCCGCGGGCACCCCGGGCACCCGCGAGCACCCCGGGCGGCCGTGACAATCGTCACAGCGGTTTTCCGCCCGCTCGCGCCGCCGGAGCGCGGAGGCGAGAGACCCGGCATCCGCCGGCGCGTGTCCGTTTCGACCTTTTCGAGGGGTGGATGCCGGTCCGATACTGGACAATTGGCGTAGGCGGGGGTGTTCGCGGGCCCGGCGGCACCGTGCCCGAAAAATCAACGGGCCGAATGTTACTGCCCGGTGTTACCCGACGGTATTCGTGAGCGCGGCCGAATCGAACCGAGTCCGCGCCACATTCCGGGATCGGAAAACAGCTTCCGCCAACATCTTTCACCGGTATATCCGACGAGAGCCACCGAACCCGGACCCCGAGGCCCTAAAACGTGACAAACCCTCATGTTTCCTTCATGCTGTTAGCGGAAGGATCGTCCCCACCGGGGGGCACTCGGCCGTCGACGACGACGGTCCGCGGGACGAGGCCGACCGCCTGTCCGCCGACTCCCAGGCACCCGCCGGGACAGTCGGCGCACACGTCCGCACGCATACGCCGACACGAGGAGCCGACCGATACATGTTCTTGCTCGCGTTATCAACCCGTGACGTGGGCCTCGGCATCGGTTAACTTTCTTCACTCACTGGCGAGAAGCTTCGACGAGCGTCGCACGAGCGCGCACAAACCTGGAGAACGGTGGCAACGAGTATGTTCAAACGGATCGCGGTGGTCAACCGAGGTGAGGCGGCAGTACGTCTCATCAGAGCAGTCCGGGAGCTCAACTCCGAGCACGACTACGACATCAAGACGATCGCCCTGCACACCGAGGCCGAGCGGCGGGCGATGTTCGTCCGCCAGGCCGACGAGGACGTCACCCTGCGGCCGTCCACCACGGCCGCCACCCCCTACCTCGACCATGCCGAACTCGAGCGCGCCCTCCTCGAGGCCGAGGCCGACGCCGTGTGGGTCGGCTGGGGCTTCGTCGCCGAAGATCCCGCCTTCGCCGAGGTCTGCGCCCGCCTGAACATCACCTTCATCGGCCCGTCGGCCGAGGCCATGCGCCTGCTCGGCGACAAGGTCGAGGCCAAGCTGCTCGCCGAGAAGGTCGGCGTGCCGGTCGCCCCGTGGTCGGGTGGACCGGTCGAGACCCGCGCCGACGCCCGCCGGCACGCGCAGGCCATCGGCTACCCGCTGATCATCAAGGCCCGCTCCGGCGGCGGCGGCCGCGGCATCCGCAAGGTGTACTCCGAGGACGAGCTCGAGCTCGCCCTCGAGCGCACCCAGGGCGAGGCCGAGCGCTCGTTCGGCGACCCCGTGGTGTTCATCGAGCGTCTCGTCACCGACGCCCGCCACGTCGAGGTCCAGGTCATCGCCGACGCCCACGGCAACGTCTGGGCGCCGGGCGTGCGCGACTGCTCCATCCAGCGCAAGAACCAGAAGGTCATCGAGGAGTCGGCGTCGCCGCTGCTGACCAAGGAGCAGGCCGACCACCTGCGCTCGGTCTCCGCCGACCTCGTGCGCGCCGCCGGCTACTGCGGCGCCGGCACCGTCGAGTACCTCTACCAGCCCGACCTGAAGATCTTCACCTTCCTCGAGGTCAACACCCGCCTGCAGGTCGAACACCCCATCACCGAGGCCACCACCGGCATCGACCTGGTCAAGCTGCAGATCCTCGTGGCCTCCGGGGAGACGCTGCCCGGCGACTGCCCGCCCGAGTTCGGCCACGCCGTCGAGGCCCGGCTCAACGCCGAGGACGCCGACAACGGCTTCGCCCCCGCCCCCGGCTCCGTGCAGCTGCTCAAGTTCCCGCTCGGGTCCGGCCTGCGCGTCGACACCGGCATCGCCCAGGGCGACGTCATCCCGCCGGACTACGACTCGATGGTCGCCAAGATCATCGCGTGGGGCCGCGACCGCGACGAGGCCCTGGCCCGCCTGCGCACCGCGCTGCGCGAGACCACCGTCGTCCTCGAGGGCGGCACCACCACCAAGTCGTTCCTGCTCGACCTGCTCGACCGCGACGAGGTGATCTCCGCCTCGGCCGACACCGGCTGGCTCGACCGCACCGGCGCCGGCACCGCCACCGGGCCGTCCCGGGTGGCCGACATCGCGCTGATCGCCACCGCCGTCGACGTCTACGACGCCGAGGAGACCCACGAGCGCGCCGCGTTCCTCACCTCCGCCCGCGGTGGCCGCCCCCGCGCCCGGCACTCCGTCGGCCGCAAGGTCGAGCTGAGCTACCAGGGCCAGGCGTACGAGCTGCTCGTCGGACAGGTCGGCCCGCACCGCTACCGCGTCGACGCCGGCAATGGCGAACTCGAGGTGGACGTCGACCGGCTCGGACAGTTCGAGTCCCGGCTCGTCCTGGCCGGCCGCCGCCACCACGTCGTCTCGATCGCCGGCGCCACCGGCTACCTCGTCGAGGTCGACGGCATCAGCCACCAGATCAGCCAGGACGAGGCCGGCGTCGTGCGCACCCCCGCCCCCGCCGTCGTCGTCGCCGTGCCGGTCGCGCCCGGCGACGAGGTCGAGGCAGGCCAGACCCTGGTGGTGCTCGAGTCCATGAAGATGGAGACCGCGGTGCGCGCGCCGTTCGCCGGCCGCGTCCGCGAGGTCCTCGCCGTGGTCAACTCGCAGGTCGACGCGGGCACGCCGCTCCTGCGGGTGGACCAGATCGCCGAGGAGGCCGTCACCGAGACCGTCGAGCGCGTGCAGTTCCCCGCGCCCGCCGCTGTCGTCACCGGCGACGCCGCGGCCGACGCGCTGGCCCGGCTCGACGCCCTCGAAGCGCTCGTCACCGGCTACGACGTCTCCGGCAAGCGCACCGCGACGCTGCTCGCCGAGTACGACCGGCTGCGCGGCGAGACCACCGAGAACTGCGACCTGGTGCGCGCCGAGCTGGCCCTGCTCACCACGTTCGCCGACGTGTGCGAGCTCTCGCGCAACCGCCCGACGCAGGACGAGGAGACCGGCGACGAGCGGGTGCACAGCCCCCGCGAGCACTTCCACGGCTACCTGCAGTCCCTCGACGTCGAGGTCGGCGGCCTGCCCGAGAGCTTCCGGGCCCGGCTGGCGCAGGCGCTGCGGCACTACGACGTCACCGAGCTGGACCGCACCCCCGAGCTCGAGGAGGCCGTCTACCGGCTGTTCCTCGCGCAGCAGCGCATCGAGACGCAGGTGCCGGTGGTCTCGGCGCTGCTCGAGCGCTGGCTCGCGGAGACCGAGGGACCGGCCGGCATCTCGCAGGAACTCAACGAGGTCCTCGACCGGCTCATCGTCGCCACCCAGGTGCGGTTCCCGGTGATCGGCGACGCCGCCCGCAACCTGCGTTACCGCCTGTTCGAGGAGCCGGTGATCCGCAAGGTCCGCGAGCAGGTGTACGACGGGGTCCGCGGCAGCCTCGCCCACCTCGCCGACAACCCCGGCGCCGCCGACCACGCGCAGCGGGTCGAGTCCCTCGTGGCCACGCCCGAGCCGCTGATCGACCTGCTCGCGCAGCAGATCGCCCGGCCGGAGACCGTTCCGGGGCCGCTGCTCGAGGTCATCACCCGTCGCGCCTACAAGATCCGCACGCTCGAGCAGGTGCAGTCCGACGTGCGCGGCGGCCGGCAGTTCGTCACCGGCAACTTCGATCTGCGCGGCACCCGGCTGTACCTGATCTCCACCGAGGCCCGGCACGCCGAGCTCGGGGCGGCACTGGACATCGTCGACGAGTCGGCGGGCACCCTGCCCGGCACCGAGAACCTGGTGATCGACCTGTACCTCGCCTGGGACGACGCGCCCGCCGACGCCGACGCGCAGGCCGAGTCGCTCCGCGCGGTGCTGTCCGAGCGCGCGGTGACCGCCTCCGCCCGCCGCGTCACGGTGACGGTGTGCCACACCGACCGGGCCGAGGAGCACGTCTTCACGTTCCGGCCGTTCGAGACCGGGTACGCGGAGGAAGCCAACATCCGCGACATGCACCCGCTCACCGGTCAGCGTCTGGACCTGTGGCGGCTGAAGAACTTCGTCGGTACCCGCCTGCCGGCGAACCCGGACTCGTACCTGTATCACATTGCGGCGAACGAGAATCCGTCCGACGAGCGGCTCATCGCCCTCGCCGAGGTGCGGGACCTGACCCCGCAGCGCGACGAGACCGGCACGATCGTGGGGCTGCCCGCGTTCGAGCGGGCCCTGTCGAGCTGCCTCGACGCCATCCGCCGGTCGCAGGCCGGCCGCGGCAAGCGCCGCCTCGACGCGAACCGCGTGGTGCTGTTCGTGTGGCCCGAGGTGGACCTGAGCATCGACGACCTCAAGCGCGTCAGCCGTGGGGCGGCCCCGCTCACGGTCGGCGCCGGGCTCGAGGAGATCACCGTCATCGGCTGGTGGCGGGAGACCGCCGACGCCGAGGCCCGTGAGGTGGCCCTGCGGTTCTCGTACCGCTCCGGCGCCGGCGTGGTGGTGCGCGTGACCGATCCGCCGAAGGAGCCGCTGCAGCCGCTCGACGAGTACACCCAGAAGGTGCAGCGTTCGCGTGCCCGCGGCACCGTGTACCCGTACGAGCTGGTCCCGCTGCTCACCGGCAGGAGCGGCAGCTTCGTCGAGTACGACCTCGACGAGTCCGGTGCCGTGGTGCCGGTGCAGCGCCCGTACGGCCGGAACACGGCCGGGCTCGTCGTCGGGCTGGTCACCACCCCGACGTCGCGGTACCCGGAGGGCATGACCCGCGTGGCGCTGTTCGGTGATCCGACGAAGGCGCTCGGCACCGTCGCGGAGGCCGAGTGCGCGCGGGTCGTCGCCGCGATCGACCTGGCCGAGCAGCTCGGCGTCCCCGTCGAGTGGTTCGCGCTGTCCTCCGGCGCCACGATCTCCATGGAGTCCGGCACCGAGAACATGGACTGGGTCTCGCGGGCCCTGCGCCGCATCATCACCTTCACCCAGGGCGGCGGCGAGATCAACGTCGTGGTCACCGGCATCAACGTCGGCGCCCAGCCGTACTGGAACGCCGAGGCGACGATGCTCATGCACACCAAGGGCATCCTGGTGATGACCCCGGACAGCGCGATGGTGCTGACCGGCAAGCAGTCCCTCGACTACTCCGGTGGCGTCTCGGCCGAGGACAACTTCGGCATCGGCGGCTACGACCGCGTCATGGGCCCCAACGGTCAGGCGCAGTACTGGGCGCCGAACCTGTCGGCGGCGGTGGAGGTGCTCTTCGGGCACTACGAGCACGCCTACCTCGCCCCGGGCGAGCGGTTCCCCCGCAAGGCCGAGACCGTCGACCCGGTCGACCGCGACGTGCGGGTGTACCCGCACGTGCATCCGTCGAGCGACTTCACGACGGTGGGCGACATCTTCTCCGCGGAGACCAACCCGGACCGCAAGAAGCCCTTCGACATCCGCACGGTGATGCGCGCGGTGGTCGACCAGGACCATCCGGTGCTCGAGCGGTGGGCGGACATGGCCGACGCCGACACGTCGGTGGTGTTCGACGCGCACCTCGGTGGCAACGCGGTGACCGTGATCGGCATCGAGTCCCGCGCGATCTCCCGCAAGGGCTGGTTCCCCACCGACGGGCCGGACCAGTGGACGTCGGGCACGCTGTTCCCGAAGTCGTCGAAGAAGACCGCGCGGGCGATCAACGCGGCGAGCGGCAACCGGCCGGTGGTGGTGCTCGCGAACCTGTCCGGGTTCGACGGCTCCCCCGAGTCGCTGCGCAACCTGCAGCTCGAGAACGGCGCCGAGATCGGCCGGGCGATCGTCAATTTCGACGGCCCGATCGTCTTCGTCGTGGTCTCCCGCTACCACGGCGGTGCCTTCGTGGTGTTCTCCGGCGCGTTGAACGAGAACATGGAGGTGCTCGCGGTGGAGGGCTCGTTCGCCTCCGTGCTCGGCGGTGCCCCCGCCGCGGCGGTGGTGTTCACCCGCGACGTCAATGCGCGCACCGCGGCCGATCCGCGGATCACCGAGCTCGAGGCGCAGCTCGCTGCGGCCGAGGACGGCGAGAAGGCCCGCCTGCGGGTCGAGCTGGCGACGCAGCGCACCGCGGTGCGGTCGGAGAAGCTCGGTGAGGTGGCTGCGGAGTTCGAGGCCATCCACAACATCCAGCGCGCCCAGCAGGTCGGCTCCGTGCATTCGATCATCCCCGCGGCGGGCCTGCGGCCGGAGATCGTCGCCGCCGTCGAGCGGGGCATGGCGAAGGTGCTCGCGCAGTAAGCAGCACGACCCCCGAAAGGGCCTCGCACAGATTGCCGGTGCGGGGCCCTTTCTCGTGCCCCGAGGAGCCCGTCACGGCCTCTGCCGGCCGTCCCCGGTACCTCCCCCGCCCGGGGCGGCTGTCCGACGCCCTGGGGACATCCGGTCGAGTCGGTCCGCTCGTGCCCACCACCCCCGGATCGGGGGGGCCCAGGCCCGAAAATCGTTGGATGGTGAGCAAGCTCACAGGTTTGAGGAAGTGGGGGTATGGGTACCGGATTTCACCGCGCACGACCCCGGTCGATGCCGCTACATGCACCCTGTTGGCACTCGGTGCTACCGAGCGAGCACGGTCGCTGCCGGACCGCTCCGTGGGCGCTCCCTATCGAATGCTGTTGTCATACAGTCGATTCGAACTCGATCACATCGAGTCTCCGACAAACCGGCTGCATGTACGACGTAGTCCTGACCGCCGGGTAGCATCGCGCGCCATTTCGAACCACCCTCCGGCCGTTGCGTTTTGTGGCAAAGGTCCCGGAACGGACATGCAGTCGGCCGGTAGGTGAACAACGGCCGAGATTCGACCGTAACTCCTTGCCGAACAACAGTATTCAATGTCGTTAGCGTAAGTCATGGCCCTGCACAAGATATTTGCCGTCGGACATGACACACCGGGCGCAATGCTGCATCATTGGTGTCGACAGGGGAGAACGAGCGGAGCATCTACGTGAATTCGGTTGGCAGGGGCGAATATCGCGGAGCGTGCAGGGGCGCTCACATCAGCATCTCGCGGTAGCAGCCACGCCGGCCGGATTCCGGGCACCGACGCTCGGGACACCGGTATCACCGGTCCGACACATCTGTACTCGACGGCATCCGTCGAGCTCGCCGCATTCGAGGGAGAACCGACATGACCAGCACCATCGAACCGTCGTCCCGCACCACCGCCGCCGGCACCAAGCTGCGGGGCCGGGTCGCATTCGTGACCGGTGGAACGCGCGGCATCGGCGCGGCCATCAGCCGCAGCCTCGCCGCCCAGGGCGCCACGGTGGCTGCCGGGTACGGCCGCAACACCGCCCAGGCCGACCAGTTCCTCGCGGGCATCCAGGCTCACGGCCAGGACGGCGTCGAGTACAGCGTGCACAAGGGCGACGTCGCGAACGCCGACGACTGCCGTCGCACCATCGACGAGGTCATCCAGCGGCACGGCCGTCTGGACATCCTGATCAACAACGCCGGCATCACCATCGACCGCACGGTGCTGAAGATGGAGGACGACGACTGGAACAACGTCATCGCCACCAACCTCTCCGGCACGTTCTTCCTGGCCCAGGCGGCGCTGCGGCACATGCTCGAGCGCGGCACGGGACGCATCGTCAACATCTCCTCGGTCATCGGCGAGACCGGCAACATCGGCCAGGCCAACTACGCGGCGTCCAAGGCCGGCATGTTCGGCCTGACCAAGACCCTCGCCAAGGAGGCGGCGTTCGCGCTGGCCCGCTCCGGCAAGCTCACCCCGGACAGCATCGGCGTCACCGTCAACGCCGTCACCCCGGGCTTCGTCGCGACCGAGATGGTCGAGTCCATCCCGGAGAAGGTCCTCGACCGCATCAAGAGCACCATTCCGGTCAACCGCCTCGCCGATCCCGAGGAGATCGCCCGCGTCGTGCACTTCCTCGCCGCCGACGCCTCGTCCTACATCACCGGTCAGGTGTGGGGCGTCAACGGCGGACTGGACATGTGACCCGGCCGTCCCGGCTCCACGAACTCACCCACGACTGAACGGCCCGGCACATGCAGCCCTTCGAAACGAACCGCCACGGGCGAATCGTCTTCCCGTCCAATTTCTTTCCCGACATCGACTTCTCGACCGTCACCGACGTCGAGCAGCTCGACTCCGTGATCCGCCGCGACTTCGACACCAAGGCGCCGACGGCCTCGGAGATCCTCGCCCGCCACACGCGGGGCGACTACCGCAACAAGGTCGAACTCCTGCGTGATGTCGCACTGAATGCGTACTGGGCCAACCGTTTCGCGCTCACCATGTTCGACAAGCGGCCGACCCGATGGGCCGACGTGCCGCGCACCCGCGACGACCTGTACATGCCGGTCCTCACGCCCTGGCCCGATCAGGAGAGCAAGGTCGCCGAGGTCGAAGCCGCCTTCCGGCAGCTGCCCGCCGGCTGGGACGACGCCGCCGAGGACTGCATCTTCGAGACCGTCTTCGACGTCTTCGCCGCCCGCAAGCACGTCGCGGGCGCCCTGCCGACGGTCAAGCCGACCGTCGCGCAGCTCACCGCCGACCCGAAGAACATGACGCTGCGCCTCGGCAGCTACGACCCGAACTTCCGGGTCTACAGCTACGACGAGATCCTCGACTGCCACGAGGACGTCCCCGCGCTCGAGGCGCTGCGGCGCTGGTCGATGGTGCTGCACAACCAGCAGCCCTGGGACCGCAAGCAGGTCGAACTCGTCGAGGTGGGGCAGCTCCGCGACGACGACTACGTCGTGGTGTTCCACCCCCGCGACCGGCACGTGCAGCGGTTCATCTCGCGGGTCACCTCGGGCCGGACTGCGCCGGCGCCCCAGCGCGCCGCCGTCGAGCCCGTCCCGCCGGCCACGCCGTACCCGACGATCGACGTGCGCCGCGACTTCGCGGTGCAGCCGCGCATCGAGGCGCTCGCCGTCGCGCACGGTGACGTGGTGTGCACCAACGAGGACCTGATCCGCAACTCGGCGTACAACTGGTCGGCCATGACCGCCGACGAGGTGACCGCCAAGACCGGGATCGAGCAGCGCCGCTACACGTCGGGCTCGTTCTCCGAGCTCGCCCTGCAGGCGGCCCGCGCGGCCGTCGAGAAGGCACAGGTCGGCCCGGCCGACATCGGGGCGGTGCTGGTGTGCACCTGCACCAGCGACCGGCTCATCCCCTCGCTCGCGACGTACCTGTCCGGCGAACTGGGTATCGCCCAGACGCACGCGTCGTTCGACCTGGTCGCGGCGTGCGCGGGACTGCCGTACGGGCTGGCCGAGGCGACCCGGATCCTGCAGCATATCCGTCGTCCCGTCCTCGTGGTCTGCGTGGAGAAGTTCTCCGACAAGATCGGCAGTGTCCGTCCGTCCCGGATGATCTTCGGTGACGGTGCGGCCGCGCTCGTCGTCGGCGTCGCCCCCGAGGGTGCCGAACCCGACATCGAGTACCTGCAGACCTACGCGAGTGGACCCACCAGCGAGGTCAACTCGATCATCTGGCCCAACCCGGACTTCGACAACGCGATCACGGTGTACGGGCCGGAGGTCAAGAGCCTCGCGGGCCGCTACCTCACGCAGATGCTCGACGAGGTCCGCGCTCTGCCCGGCCTCGACGAGAGCGAGTCGCTGCTCGACGACATCGATCTGGTCGTCCCGCACCAGGCGAACAAGACGATGATCATCGACCTGGCGGCGAAGGCCGGACTCGCGGCGGACCGGCTGTACTTCAACATCGAGCAGGTCGGCAACGCGTCGTCGGCGAGCATCCCGCTCGCAATCCACGACGCGGTCCGCGACGGCGTCATCACCGAGCCCGTCCGGATCTTCGCACCCGGCTTCGGTGCCGGTGCCGTCGCCGGCTACTCGGTGATGCGGATCGACCCGGCGGTCGTGGCGATCGCACAGTAGCCGGCCCGGCTACCCGCGCGGGCCCCCAGTCGTCCGCTGCTGCAATCGCAGTGGCGGACGACTGGGGGCCGAGCGGCTGTGTTCTGCCGGCGCTCTGCTACGGCAACGTGCGGACCCAGTCGACGATCGCCCTCGCGACCTCGTGCGGAACCTCCGGGATCAGGGCATGTCCCGCACCGGGAACCAGCACGACGGTGACCCGGTCGGCGCCGAACTCGTCCGTGAGCTCCGCCCGCGTCGACGCCGGACGGAACACGTCGTCGCCGGCCTGCACGTCCAGCAGCGGCGACGGCGCGACCGGCCACCAGGATTCCTTGTCGGTGGCGGCCATCGCGCGGCGCTGCGCGACGATCGCCTCCGGCCACCAGCCGTCGAGCCAGACCGACGGGTCGTGCCCGTCCGCGAAGAACACCGCCCGCAGGTGCTCGAGCCGTTCGGAATCCGGCAGCGACAGGTCGGAGCACTTGGCGACGCGCTCGGTGAGCGAATCCGGAAATCGACGGGCACCCGCGGCGAGAATCGCGACCCCACGCACCAAATCGGGTCGATCCGCCGCGAGGACCCGCGCGACGTAGTGGCCGAAGGCGTGCCCGGCGAGGACGGCCGGGCCCGCACCCAGCCGCTCGATCACCTCGGCGACGTCGCGGGCGAGGTCGTGCAGGTCGAGGTCGTCGAGCGGACCGCGACTCGTGCCCACGCCGCGCGGCTGGGGCCGGATCGCACGGAACCCGGCCTCGGCAAGGTCCCGGGCGATCGGTGCGAACTCGTACGTGTCACGGCCGAGCGACGGCAGCAACACCACGGCCGGTCCGGTTCCGTCGACGAGCACTTCGAGGTCGACGTCGTCGAACGCGACCCTGCACACCTCGGTCATGGGATCCACCCCTTCCGGATGAGAATCTTCTCATCCCTCTCTCATTCGCGCGTCACGCCGCGGCCGCACCGTGGAGTCATGCGAACAGTGTGGACCGCCGCGATCGCCGTCGCCGCCGCCGTGGGCGTCGGTCTGCTCGCCTGGCTGACGTTGCGGCCGTCCCCGCCGTCGGAGCCGATGCCCCGCTCCCCCATCGTCGCGCCCGCCGTCGTCGCGCCGGCCCCCAGCCCCTCCGCGCCGGCCGAGCAGTCCCGCGGTTCTGCCCCCACCGTGCCCGGTGGGCTGGTCCCGCCCCCGCCCGCCGACGACCGGGACGACGACCATCGGGACGACGACCATCGGGACGACGATCAGGACGACCTCGACGACGACTGGGACGACGACCTCGACGATCGGGACGGGTAGGATCGCCACGTGAGTCCGGGCCGGTCGCTGCCGAGCATCCGGCGACCTCGATTCCGCAGCGCACGTACCCGCATCACCGGATGGGTCCTGCTGCTGGTGCTGTGCGCACTGGCCGTCGTCAGCGGCCTGACGTGGCTACTGATGATCCGCTCCATCGACCAGCGCATGCTCGACTCGCTGCGCACCGAGATCGCCGAGTTCACCGCGCTGACCGAATCGGGCGTGGACCCCGCCACCGGTGCGCCCTTCGCGAACGTCGCCGACGTACTCCGGGTGGTCATCACCTACAACCTCGCGCGCCCCAACGAGAAGTTCCTCGGCTACGTCGACGGGCAGTTCCGGTTCCAGAGCCGGGAGCAGGCACCGATCCGGCTCGCCGAGGACGCCGGATTCACCGCGGTCGCCGGATCGGTCACCGCGCCCCAGGAGGGCTCCTACGAGAGCGGTGCGGGCGAGGTCCTGTACCTCGCCGTGCCGGTCGGGCTCGACGGCGACCCCGCCCGCGGAGTCGTCGTCGCCGCGTACTTCGCCGACCAGGAACGCGAGAGCGCAGCGGACACCGCCCGGCTCATGGTGCTCGGCGGTGCCCTGACCGCCCTGGCCGCGGCCGGCGCCGCCTGGCTGCTCGCCGGGCGGATCCTCGCCCCGGTCCGCAACATCACGGCCACCGCCCAATCCATCACCGACACCGACCTGTCCGGCCGCATTCCGGAACCACCGGGTCCAGGGGACGAGATTTCCGCTCTGACAACGACTCTCAATGCGATGCTCGACCGGGTCGAAACCGGAGTCGCGGCACAGCGTCGCTTCCTCGACGACGCGGGTCACGAACTGCGCACGCCCATCACGATCGTGCGCGGACACCTCGAGGTCATGGATGCCCAGGACGCCGAGGACGTGCGCCAGACCGTCGCGCTGGTGGACGACGAGCTCGAACGCATGAACCGGATCGTGTCGGACCTGTTGCTGCTCGCGCGGGCGGAACAGCCGGCATTCGTCCGGCCGCACCGGGTCGACGTCGCGGAGTTGACGGCGGAGATCTTCGACAAGGCACGTCGTCTCGCCGACCGGGACTGGCGGCTCGAGACGTCGTCGCCGGTGTCCGTCGAACTGGACGCGCAACGCATCACGCAGGCCGTGCTCGCATTGGCGGACAACGCAAGTCATCACACCGAGCCGGGCGACCGCATCGGCCTCGGAACACAGTTCTCCGACCGCGAGCTCCGCTTCTGGGTGTCCGACACCGGCTCCGGAATCGACCCGGCAGATCAGGCCGTGATCTTCGATCGGTTCGCGCGGGGCGACTCGGGCAGCGTCCGCTCCGAGGGCGCCGGACTCGGCCTGTCCATCGTGCGTGCCATCGCCGTCGCGCACGGCGGCCGGGTCACCGTCGGCAGCGTGCCCGGCCAGGGCTCCACGTTCACCGTCACCGTTCCCGTCGAGCCCGTCGCCACCGGGCCGGACGCCGCAGGAGAGTACCCATGAGCAGGATCCTGATCGCCGAGGACGAGCAGCGCATCGCGTCCTTCATCGAGAAGGGCCTGCGCGCCAACGGATTCAGCACCGAGGTCGTCGCCGACGGGGTCACGGCGTACGGGCGGGCACGCAGCGGCGACCACGACCTGATGGTGCTCGACATCGGGCTGCCGCAGATGGACGGCTTCGCGGTGCTGGCCCTGCTGCGACGCGACGGCTCGACCCTCCCCGTGATCGTGCTGACCGCCCGCGACAGCGTGCAGGACGTGGTGGCGGGCCTCGAGGGCGGCGCCGACGACTACATGCCGAAGCCGTTCAAGTTCGAGGAACTCGTGGCCCGGATCCGATTGCGGCTCAACCCCGATCGCGGCGCAGAAACGACGGTGCTGCGCAACGGGGACCTGAGCCTGGACCTGCGGACCCGCCAGGTCGGGGTCGACGGGCGCACGGTCGACCTCTCGGCCCGCGAGTTCGCTCTCGCGGAGGCGTTCCTGCGGCACCCGGGACAGGTGCTGAGCCGGGAACAGCTGCTCTCGCAGGTGTGGGGGTACGACTTCGACCCCGGCTCCAACGTGGTCGACGTCTACGTGCGGTACCTGCGGGCCAAGATCGGCGCCGGACGTATCGAGACGGTGCGCGGGATGGGCTATCGACTGCTCGCGCACCCCTGACCTGCCGGCGGCGCGGGAGGCGTCGGCACGCGGCCGCGCCCCCGCGCCGTCGATGACTCAGTCGTCGTCCCGGTCGTCGTCCCAATCGTCGTTGCCGTCGTCGTCTCGGTCGTCGTCCCGGTCGTTGCCGTCGTCGTCGAGGTCGTCACAGCGGTCGTCCCACGCCTCGAAGTGCTCCTCGACGTAGTCGGGGTACGCGTCGTCCCAGTCGTCGAACCACCCCTCGCAGGTGGTCACGTCGATCGCGGGCCACCCGTCCCCCGGCGGGACGACGACCGCGGCGGCACCGGGCTGGGGCGCCGACGTCGCCGGGACGCGAGGGGTGTCGTCGGAATCGTCTGCCGTCGCGACCCCCGCGGCACCGAGGGTCGCCGCCGCGGCGAGAGCGCCTACCGCGATCCACTTCCTGCCGAACTCCATGACCAACCTCCTGTCGGTGGTGCGCCCTGTTGCGCAACACCCACTCTCGATCCCGCGCGTGAAACCTCGGGGAGACCGGCATGAGGGAGTTCTCATGATCGAAAACCGGGGGGTGGGTGCTGTGCTGCGAGGCGCCGCACGGACAATCGATCGACCGCACGGATCCCCCGGTCCGTGCGTCGTCCCGAGAGAAAGAGACACGCATGAAGATTCGTCGACTCGTCGCCACCGCGGCCGGGTGCGCTGCCCTCGTCGTCGCCGCGCCGGCCACCGCGAACGCCTTCTCGCTCGCAGACCTGCTGCCCACCGGCTCCGCGGACTTCCTGTTTCCGCAGCCCGCGCCGCCGGCACCCGCCCCGGCACCCCAGGCCGCGCCGCCGGCTCCCGCCCCCGCCCCGGCGCCCCAGGCGGCCCCGGCCCCTGCGCCGAGCGCCGGCTACAAGAACTGCACGGAGGCGTGGAACGCGGGCGTGGCACCGCTGTACCGGGACGAGCCCGGCTATGCGCCGAAGCTGGACCGCGACGACGACGGCGTCGCGTGCGAGGTCGATCCCCGCTAGGACCGCCCTCCACGACAACGGGGGCCTGCGACCGTCGCCGGTCGCAGGCCCCCGTTGCAATATGCGGTGGTCGGAGCCGGCGCGGTGGTCAGAGCCAGCGCGGCGGTTGTTCGTCGGCGCCGGCGGTGAGTCCGACGGCGCCGCGCCCGGCGGCCCAGCGCACGACGGCGGCGAGCGGGCCGCTCACCTTCGCGGTCGTGGCGGCATCGTCGCGGACCGCGATCGGGGCGCGCCCCTCCACCTCGAGCACGAGACCGGCCCCGAGGTCCTTCCTGCGCCACATGCCCACGACGTCGTCGAGCAGCGAGTCGAGGACGACGGGCGGGAAGTCGCCGAAGCGCGCGCCGTTGCCCAGGTCCACCGCGTGGATCCACACCTCGCGGGTGCGCATCCACGCGGTCTCCTCGGCCGGCACCATCCGGCCCTGTGCGGTGCGGACCTGTGCCTGCCACGCCGATTCCGGCAGGTGCCGCCACTTCTCGTCGAGCCGGGCCACGGTGTGGGCGAACAGGTTCCGCAGCGCCGCGGCGTTCAGGGTGGCGCCTTCGGCGATCTCCTGGGCGCGCTGCTCGGTGGAGGCGTACATGGGTGTCTCGACGCCCGTGGCCGCCCAGTCCATGAGCCGGCACAACGCCGCGGCGTTGTAGCCGACGTGCGCGACGAGGTGCTTGCGGGTCCATCCCTCGAGCGCGGTCGGGGTGTCCAGCTCGTCGTCGGTGAGTTCGGCGAGCCGCTGGGAGAAGTACGCGGTGCCGCGCCGGGCGATCAGCAGCCGCTCGGACAGGTCGAGATCGTTGAACCCCACAGGCATGCTCCTACTTGACGACGGTCTTGTTGCGCACCGTACCGAGGCCCTCGATGCTGACCTCGACCGTCTCCCCGTCGCCGATGTAGCGGGCGGGCTTGCGGGCGTGCCCCACCCCGCCGGTGGTGCCGGTGATGATGACGTCGCCGGGCTGCAGGGTGACGATGTGGGAGATGTAGTCCACCAGCTTGGCCGGGGTGAACACCAGGTCGTCGGTGGTGGCCGACTGCATGACCTCACCCTCGAGCCGGGTCTCGATGCGGCTGCCGAGGGTGTAGTCGGTGCTCAGGAACGGACCGAAGCCGCTGGTCTTCTCGAAGGTCTTGCCCTGGTCCCACTGCAGCGTGCGGTACTGGTAGTCGCGCATCGTGTAGTCGTTGATCACCGAGTAGCCGGCGATGTACTGCTCGGCGTCGGCCTCGGACACCTGGTACGCCTGCTTGCCGATCACGACGGCCAGCTCGGCCTCCCAGTCGAGCTGACCGGCGGCGTACTCGGGGACGATCACGTCGTCGTAGGGGCCGGTGAGGGCCTCCTTGAACTTCGAGAACAGCGTCGGATACTCGGGCAGGTCGCGGCCCATCTCCTTGATGTGGGTGGCGTAGTTCAGGCCGACGCAGACGATCTTGCCGGGGTTGGGCACGACCGGCGCGTAGTCGGCGTCCGTCAGGTCGACGGTGCGGCCGGCGGCCTGCTCGGCGACGGTCTTCCAGGTCGGGTCGGCCAGCAGTGCGGACAGGTCGGCGTAGCCGTCGACGACGGTGGCGGTGGTGTCGGAATCGACGCGCACGGCGGCGGTGGTGCCGTCGAGGCGGAGGGTGGCGAGTCGCATGTCGGGTCAGGCTCCTTCGGAGATGTAGGTGCGGTTGAAGTGCAGGCGTTCGACGATGGGGGCGTCGGAGAAGGCGAACAGGTCGACGCCGCCGTCGGTCTCGAGCGACCATTCCACCCAGGACGGCACGACGATCATGTCGCCCTTGGTGACGTCGTGGTCGGTGCCGCCGAGGTGGAACCGGCCTTCGCCCTCGAAGACCTGGAACACGGTCGAGCCGACGTCGCGCCGGGTGCGGGTGTGGGCGCCGGCCCGCAGCCGGTGGAACTCGGCGCGGATGGTGGGCATGACGTCGCCGCCGGTGGTCGGGTTGGTGTACCGGATCGCGGCATGGCCCGGTTCGGGGGTGGCGGCGTAGCCCTCGTCCTCGAGGGCGAGCTGCTCGTTCAGCGCGGCGTCGGTGTACTTCCAGCGGTAGCACGCGATCGGCGAGCTGGCCTTGGCGTCGAGACCGACCAGCGGGCGCAGGCCCGGGTGCACCCACAGCCGCTCGGACCGGGAGACGTCGGGGGTGGACTCGTCGGTCACGCCGTCGGATCCGAACTCGAAGAACCCGGTGTCGGTGTAGTTGACGAACGGGATGTCGAGGCCGTCGATCCACGCCATCGGGTGGTCGGTCTCGTTGTGGTGCCCGTGGAAGTTCCAGCCGGGGGTGAGCAGGAAGTCGCCGCGGCACATGGCCACCGGATCGCCGTTGACCACGGTCCACACGCCTTCACCCTCGACGACGAACCGGAAGGCGTTCTGCGAGTGCCGGTGCTCGGGCGCGGTCTCCTTGGGTCCGAGGTACTGGATCGCCGCCCACAGCGTGGGGGTGACGTAGGGGACGCCGCCGAGTCCGGGGTTGGCCAGGGCGATGGCACGCCGCTCACCGCCGCGGCCCACAGGGACGAGGTCACCGGCCCGCTGAGCGAGCGGGTACAGGGTCGACCACTTCCACACGAACGGCACGGCCTTCGACGTCGGCACCATCGGCATCAGGTCGCCGAGCTGGGTCCACAGCGGGTTGAGGTGCTCGGCCTCGAAGTCCGTGTAGAGCTGCTGCAGCTCGGGATCGGTGTTCTCGGTTGCGGTCATGACCTCTCCTCGTGAAGCGGGACACCTGCGGCGTTGCTCTCAACGTAGGTCGCCCGGTCCCGCGCCGCCCATGCAATTCTGCTATACGGAATCCGAGGCCCGATCCGTGCCGCATCGCCCCGCGTCACTCGATGTGCGCTACCTCGACCTCGATCCCCCGGATCGCGGTCCGCATCCGGGAGACGAGAGAGCCGTCGAGGTGCTGGCGGTAGCGCGTGATCGGCACCGCCGCCGTGAGCGCCGCGATCGCCCGCCCGTGCCCGTTGCGGACGGCGACGCCGAACGCGGCGACCCCCTCCTCCGTCTGCTCGACGTTGACGGCGAACCCCACCTTGCGGGCCGCCTCGAGCTCGGTGAGGAACACCTCGAACTCGCCGGGGGCGAGCCGGCGGTCCACCCCGTAGCCCACCGTCGGGCGCGGATCGACGTGCGGCTCCTCGGGCGGTCGCAGGTAGAGCTGCTCCAGCGTCTGTCTCGGCAACTCCGCCAACAGGATTCGACCACCGGCGGTGAGCTCCGCGGGAAGCACCTGGCCCTGCCGGTCGCCGACCCGCAGCATCGACTCGGATTCCGCGGAGTAGAGGAACCGGGCCTGCGACCCCACCCGGACGACGAGGTTGATCGTCTCGCCGGTCAGGATCGCCAGCGCCTCCATGTGCGGCCTGCTGAGGTCGGCGAGCTCGCGCGTCCAGCCCTGCTGTGCGGGCCCCACCCCCATCGCCGGCCCGGGATGGTAGCGGCGCTTCTCGTCCTGCACGGCGAACCCGCGGTAGACCAGCATCGAGAGCAGACGGTGGGCCGTCGACGGCGCCGTCCCGAGTTCCTCCGCGGCGTCCTTGAGCCGCAGCGCGCCGACGTCGCGGAGCATCTGCAGCAGCCGCAGCGCGTTGTCTACCGACTCGAGCGCGTACGACGGCCGGGTGATGGTCTTGGACGCCCTCTTCGGCGCCGACGGTTTTTTCTGCACAACAGAACTTTATTGCAGCGGCGGAGTGGGGCGCATCACGGTAGAAGCATGCACAGTTCCCCCGACGCCGTCGCCACCGGCGACCGCACGATCGTCCTGCATCGCGGGACAGCGCTCGCCGTGATCGTCTGCTGGCTGTTCGTCGTCTTCGACGGCTACGACCTCATCGTCTACGGCAACGTCATCTCGAGCCTCCAGGACGAGTGGGGCATCAGCGCCGCGACCGCCGGCACCCTCGGCAGCCTCGCCTTCCTCGGCATGATGATCGGCGCGGTGCTCGCCGGGCGCCTGTCCGACGCGATCGGCCGCAAGCAGGCCGTCATCGGCTGCGTCGTGGTGCTGTCGGTGTTCACCACGCTCTGCGCCGTCGCCACCGGCCCCATCATGTTCGGGGCGATGCGGCTGATCGCCGGCCTGGGCCTCGGCGGCCTGGTCCCCACGTCGAACGCGCTGGCCGCCGAACTGGTCCCGCCGCGATGGCGTGCGGCCGTCGCGACGATGATGATGTCGGGCGTGCCGATCGGCGGGTCCGTCGCGGCCCTGCTCGGCATCCCCGTCATTCCCCACTGGGGCTGGCGCCCGATGTTCCTGTTCGCCCTCGTGCCCCTGTTCGTCCTGGTGCCGTTGGCGCTGAAGTACCTGCCCGACACGCATTCCAAGACGGACGCCCCCACCGGCGGCGGCTTCCGCGAGCTGCTCGGGTCGCGGTTCCGGACCATCAGCGTCATGTTCGCTCTCGTCACCGTGGTGACGCTGCTCGCCTGGTACGGCCTGGGCACCTGGCTGCCGAAGCTCATGCAGAACACCGGCACCGACCTCGGCAGCGCCCTGACCTTCGCGCTCGCGCTGAACCTCGGCGCGGTGGCCGGCTCGTTCATCACCGCGTGGGGCGGCGTGCGGTTCGGCACCGTGCCCACGAGCATCGTCGCCGCGTTCGTCGCCGGTGTCGCGCTGCTCGCCCTGCTGCTCTCCCCGCCCACCGCGATCGTGTACGCGATCTTCGTGCTCGCCGGCGTCGGCACCCACGGAACGCAGTGCCTGATCATCGCGGCGGTGGCCTCCTACTACCCCGACCACCTGCGCGGCACCGCGCTCGGCTGGGCTCTGGGTGTCGGCCGGATCGGCGCCGTCGCGGCCCCGCAGATCGGCGGCTGGCTGCTCGCCGCCGGGCTGGGCGCGAACTCCAACTTCATCCTCTTCGCCGTGAGCGCACTGATCGCCTCGCTGCTGCTGACCGTCGTGTGGAAGCGATTCCCCGTCAGCGACGACGCGCCGCGCGGCCCGATCCTCGCCCACTGATCCACCCCTCATCCCGATACCGATCACAAGGAGTGTCATGTCCGATCTGAAGGACGCCCGGGTTCTCGTCGCCGGCGGCGGCATCGGCGGCGTCGCCAACGCCCTCGCCCTCGCCCTCCGGGGTGCCGAGGTCACGCTGTTCGAGCGCGCGTCGGAATTCGGCGAGGTGGGCGCCGGACTGCAGATCGGCCCGCACGGCTCCCGCATCCTCCAGGCGCTCGGCGTCTACGACGAGGTCATCTCCAAGGGGGTCCTGCCGAAGAACCTCGTCTTCCGCGACGCCGTCACCGCCGAGATCCTCACCAAGGTCGACCTCGGCCACGACTACCAGCAGCACTACGGCGGGGTGTACTTCGTCGTGCACCGTTCCGATCTGCACTCGGTGCTCGTCGAGGCCGCCCGCCGGGCCGGCGCCGACCTGCGCACCGACGCCGCCGTGCACGACGTCGTCACCGAGGGCGACAAGGTCCGCGTCATCCTCGAGAGCGGCGAGGAGCACGTCGGCGACATCGCCCTCGGCATGGACGGCCTGCACTCGCGGCTGCGCCCGAAGCTGTCCGACGACAAGCCGGTCGGCTCCGGGTACGTCGCCTTCCGCGGCACGTTCCCGATGGACGAGGTCCCCCTCGAGGAGGAGATCGAGGACGTCGTCGGCTACATCGGCCCGCGCTGCCACTTCATCCAGTACCCGCTGCGCCAGGGCGAGATGCTCAACCAGGTGGCCGTCTTCCAGTCGCCCGCCTTCCTGCGCGGCGAGGAGAAGTGGGGCAGCCCCGAGGAACTCGCGCACGCCTACGACCACTGCCACGAGAGCGTGCAGACCGCGCTGAAGTACCTGTGGACCGACCGGTGGTGGCCGATGTTCGACCGCGACCCGATCGACAACTGGGTCGACGGCCGCATGATCCTGCTCGGCGATGCCGCCCATCCCCCGCTGCAGTACCTCGCCTCCGGCGCCGTGATGGCCCTCGAGGACGCCAAGTGCCTGGCCGACTACGCCGCCGAGGACTACCGGGGCGACAACGCCAACTGGCCGCAGATCCTGCGTGACGTCAACGCCGAACGCGCCCCGCGCTGCAACCGCATCCTCACCACCGGCCGCATGTGGGGCGACCTGTGGCACCTCGACGGCGCCGGCCGCGAGGCCCGCAACGAACTGTTCCGCACCCGCGACACGTCGAGCTACAAGTACACCGACTGGCTCTGGGGCTACAGCTCCAACCGCCACCGCTGACTCCCACCGTCGCCGGTCCGATCGCCCGAATGCGCGGGCCGAATGTCACACCGGTTCGATTGAATCGAACCGGTGTGACATTCGGCCACGGGCTCGTAGGCTGGCGCGCATGGGGTCACTGCGGGCTGCCGTCGTGGGTGGGGGGATCATCGGGGCCGCCACCGCGCGCGAGCTGGCGACGCACGGCGCCGACGTCACGCTGTTCGAGAAGGAGCCCCGGCTCGCCGCGCACCAGACCGGTCACAACAGCGGCGTCGTGCACGCCGGGCTGTACTACCCGCCCGGCAGCCTCAAGGCACGCCTGTGCCGGCGCGGGGTGCACCTGCTCGCCGAGTTCACCGCCGCCCGCGCCCTGCCGTACGACGAGTGCGGCAAGATCGTCGTCGCACTCGACGCGAGCGAGCTCGACCGGCTCGACGCCATCCACGAACGCGCCGTCGCCAACGGCGTGCCCGGGATCCGCCGCATCGGGCCGGAGGAGATCACCGACATCGAGCCACACGCGCGCGGCATCTCCGCGCTGCACTCCCCGCACACCGCGATCGTCGACTACGTCGCGGTGACCACCGCCCTCGCCGACGACGTCACGGCGTCGGGCGGCACCGTCCGCCTGGCCACACCCGTCACGGCGATCCGCCCCCGCGGCGACGAGGTGCTCGTCGGCACCGGCACCGGCACGGACGGCTTCGACCTGGTGATCACGTGCGCGGGCCTGCAGTCGGACCGGCTCGCCCACGACGCCGGGGACCCCGCGACGCCCGCGATCGTGCCGTTCCTCGGCGACTACCACCTGCTGCGGCCCGACGTGGCCGGGCGGGTGCGCGGACTGATCTATCCGGTGCCCGATCCGCGGTACCCGTTCCTCGGGGTCCACCTGACCAAACGGATCGACGGGGCGATCATGCTGGGGCCCAACGCATTCCTGGCGCCGGGACGCGAAGCGTACGACGGCCGGTCGAGGTCGCTGCGGGACCTGCGCGACGCCGTGCTCTTCCCCGGCTTCCGCAGGTTCGCCGCACGCAACGTCCCGGCCGCGATGCGCGAGCTGCGCACGGCGGTCAGCATCCGGCGGTTCGTCGCCGAGGCCGCGAAGTACGTGCCCGGACTGACCGTCGCCGACGTGCTGCCGGGCCCGCGGGGGATCCGCGCGCAGGCAATGGACGCCGACGGCTCGCTCGTCGACGACTTCGTCATCACCGGGCACGGGCGGGTGGTGCACCTGCGCAATGCGCCCTCCCCCGGCGCGACGTCGTCGATGGCGATCGCCGAGTACCTCGTGGACGCGGCCCTCGAACGGGCGGGCCTGCGGACCTGACGCCCCGGTGTCACCGTCGCCAGAACAGGTGGTGGATCACGCCGCTCGGGCTGGGCACGACCTCGAGGTGGAACCGATCGAGCAGCTCGTCGGGCGACTCCCACAGGCGCACCCCGGCTCCGAGCTGCACCGCCGGTACGACCGCCACGTGCATGGTGTCGACGAGGTCCGCGTCGAGGAATTCCCGGATGGTGGTGGCCCCGCCCCCGAGCCGGACGTCCTTGCCCTGCGCCGCCTCCCGCGCCTGCGTGAGGACCGTGGCCGGGTCGCCGTCGACGAAGTGGAACGTCGTGTCGGACAGCGTGAACGACGGTCGCGGATGGTGGGTCAGCACGAACACCGGGGTGTGGAAGGGCGGTTCGCCGCCCCACCAGCCGCGCCAGTCGTGGTCCTGCCACGGCCCCCGTTGCGGACCGAACTTGTTCCGGCCCATGATCTCGGCACCGATGTTGCGGGCGAAGTCCCGCGTGAAGTAGTCGTCGAGGCCCCGGCTCCCGCCCGGATCGGTACGGTTGGGCCAGCTCGCGGTCGCGCCGGCCCACGCGAACATCGAACCGGGGTCCGCGTGCCCGAACGGCCGCTCGAGGCTCTGGCCTTCCCCGGCTCCGAAACCGTCCCCCGAGACGGCGAAGTTCTGAACCCTCACCAGCTGATCCACCGGGCACCTCCTGCACTGTCGACAGCATTGCACAGGTTCGGACTCCGCGAGGCGGGCAAACTCATCGGCGCACGAGGGATCCGTCCGTTCACACGACGTACGTCTCGAGCCACCGCTTCATCACGGCGGTGGCGTGCGCGAGCGTCTCGGGCTGCACCGACCGCAGGTCGGCGGCGACGGCGTCGGCCGCCCCGGCCCCGAGGGTCGCCTCCAGCGACGCCCGGTACTCGTCGATCGCGAGCCAGTCGGCCAGCTGGTCGGCATCGGCCTCGAGATGGAACTGCACCCCGTAGCTGCTCCCGTGCCGGAACACCTGGTTCGGGTAGGCCCGCGACGAGGCGAGCAGGGTGGCGCCCGGCGGCAGGTCGAAGGTGTCGGCGTGCCACTGCAGCACCGGGAAGGTGGACGGCAGCTCGCCCCACACCGGGTCGGCGGCCGAGGCGTGCGCGAGTTCCACCTCGCCCACGCCGACCTCCGGGACGGGGCCGGTGTGGACGTCGGCGCCGAGGGCCGCGGCGAGCAGCTGGGCGCCGAGGCACACCCCCCACACCGGAATGCCGGCGGCCACGGCCGCCCGCAGGTAGGCGATCTCCTCGCCGAGCCACGGCACCGTCGCGGCGTCGGCGACGCCCATCGGGCCACCCATGACCACGACGGCGGCGTAGTCGAGCGCGGCGGGCACCGGGTCGCGCCAGAGCCGCACGGTGTGGACCTGCACGTACTGCTCGAGCACCGGCAGATACGCGGCCGGGCCCTCGCAGTCGAGGTGGCGGAGTTCCAGGACGACAGGGTTCATCGCCTCAGCATGCCCGCTGCACGTTGCCCCGCGGGTGCCCGGAGCGTGAACGTTCGGTGAGCGAACGTCGCCGTCGGTGCTCCCCCACCGACGACCGTCGCCGTGGTGCGATGGGGGAAGGCGGCCCGACGGGCGGGCCCGCGACGGAAGGATTCGACATGGCACGGATCGTGATCATCGGCGGCCACGGGAAGGTGGCCCTGCACCTCGAGCGGCTGCTCGCCGACGCCGGCGACGAGGTGACCGCGGTGATCCGCAACCCCGACCACGCCGACGACGTGCGCGCCGCAGGTGCGACGCCGGTCGTGGCCGACGTCGAGCACTTCGGCGTCGACGACCTCGTGCCGCTGCTCGAGGGGCACGACGCGGTGGTGTGGTCGGCGGGCGCGGGCGGCGGCAACCCGCAGCGCACGTACGCCGTGGACCGCGACGCGGCGATCGGGTCCATGACCGCGGCCGAGCGTGCGGGGGTCCGCCGCTACGTGATGGTGTCGTACTTCGGGGCCGGCCCGGACCACGGCGTTCCCGAGGACAACGGCTTCTACGCGTATGCCGAGGCGAAGGCGGCCGCGGACGCGCACCTGCGCGGCACGGACCTGGACTGGACGATTCTGGGCCCGAGCGCGCTGACCCTCGATCCGCCGACCGGCCGGATCGAGACCGGCCCGGACGCCGGCAAGGGACAGGTCTCGCGGGCGGATGTGGCGGCGGTCGCGGCCGCGGTACTGCACCGGCCCGCGACGGTGCGACGCACGATCGAGTTCAACAACGGGGACACCCCGATCGGGGACGTCCTCGACGCGCTCGGCTGAGCCGCCCTTGACGGACGCCGCGGGCGAGGCCGATCGTGGACACCGTCGGCAGTATCGCGGCTCGACGACAGGGGCACCACCATGAAGGTTCTCGTTGCGTACGCCAGCCGGCACGGCGCCACCGCCGGGATCGCGGAGCGGATCGCCGAGGTGATCCGGGCGGAGGGGCACACGGCGGACACGGTGCAGCTCCCGGCTGCGACCTCGGTGGACGACTACGACGCGTGCGTCGTCGGCAGTTCCGCGTACCTGGGGCACTGGGAGAAAGCGGCGAGCGCGTTCGTCCGCGAGCACCGCGACGGGCTCGTCGCCCGCCCGGTCTGGCTGTTCACCAGCGGACCGCTCGGCACCGAGGAGGTCGACGAGCAGGGACAGGACGTGCGGGAGAGCGCGGCCCCGCGGGAACTGCCGGAGCTGACCGATGCGATCGCACCCCGGGAGCATCACGTCTTCTTCGGCGCGCTGGACCCGAAGACGCTCGGGGTCGGCGCGCGGGTGATGCGCAAGCTTCCGGCCGGCCGGAAGCTGCTGCCCGAAGGAGATTTCCGGGACTGGCAGGAGATCGAGGACTGGGCGCGGAGCATCGTCCGGGCGCTGGCGTGATCGCAGCACAGGAGGGCACCTGGGACCCGGGCATGCCCTACCTGTGCGCCGGGACGGGACCGCCCCTGCTGTTCATGCCCGGATTGTCGACTCACCACCGGCTGCCCCGCGGCTTCGACCGGCGCACCCAGCTCGCGCAGATCGCGCCCTGGACGACGATGCGGCGGGTGTGGTGGGTGAACCGCCGGCCGGGCCTGCCGCCGGGGACCACCATGGCCGATCTCGCCCGCGACTACGCGGTGGCGATGCCCGGCCGCTTCCCCGGTCCGGTCGATGTGCTCGGCGTCTCGACCGGCGGCAGCGTCGCGCTCCAGTTGGCTCTCGACCATCCGGAGCTGGTGCGCCGGCTGGTGCTCGTGGCCTCGGCGGCCCACCTCGGCCCGGGCCGCGACGTGCAGCGCCGGGCCGCGGCGGCCGTGCGGGCGGGGCACCCGCGGCGGGCGATGGCGGAACTCGCGGCGACGACAGGGGCGCGGCGATGGTCGCGCGCGCTGCTGTGGGTGCTGGGATGGCTGCTCGAGCCGTCGGGGGCCCGGCACGGGTACGACGATTTCCTCGTCGTGGTCGACGCCGAGGACCGGTTCGACGTGACCGCCCGGCTCGCTGAGGTGACGTGTCCGGTGCTGGTGCTCGGCGGTGACCGGGACGGGTTCTACGGCGCCGACCTGTTCCGGGAGCTGGCGGCCGCCGTGCCGCGGGGACGAGCCGTCGTCCGGCCCGGGGTGGGCCATCTGGGCGTGATGACCGGCGACCGGTGGGTGCGGGACGCGTCGAGCTTCCTCGACACGCCCGGCACGCCGGGCTTCCCCGAGACGTGGCAGCCCCCCCTCCGTCGCGGCCGGATAATCGGCACGTCCGGCGTGGCCGGATGATCATCGGGACAGGCCGGCGGAGGGAGCGCACGTGAAGGTACTGGTCGCGTACACGACGGCGTACGGGGCGACGCGCGGCGTGGCGGAACGGATCGCGCAGCGGCTCACCGAGGCCGGGCACGAGGCGGACCTGCACGATCTCGCCGAGCCGGTCGATCCGTCGGCCCATGCCGCCGTCGTGCTCGGCAGCTCGGTGCACAACGGGCAGTGGCTCGCTCCCGCCGCCCGATTCGCGGATCTGCATCGCGCGCACCTCGCGGGCAAGCCCGCGTGGTTGTTCTCGGTGCAGACCATCGGTGCGACGAGCGCGATGATCTCCGGGCGGCTCGCCGGCTGGGTGCGGCCGAAGATGAAGGAACCGAAGGTGGCGGCGACGCTGCGGGCGACGGCGACGGTGCGCGAGTACCGGGCCTTCGCGGGCGCGATCGAGCCGGAGCAGTGGCCGGGGATCGTGGGCCGGGTGGTGTTCCGCCTCGCCGGCGGCCGATACGGCGATCACCGGGACTGGGCCGACATCGATGCCTTCGCCGCCCGGATCATCCGGAATATCGACCGGCCGTAGCCGAAAATCACGTTTCCGATCGACCTCGTATTTCACGCGAAAGGCACATTTCGGCTATTTTCCGGCGCATCTTCGCGCGGGTCCGGCAGAAATTCTATTTCACCGGCGGAACGCCCTGAACAGCGGCGATACACGACGATCGCCAAAACAGGTTGATCGGTATCTTCGTACGCCTGCGACACGCCCACGCCCCGTGTTACACAGGGAACGAACACCCGCACATCGAACGGAAGGACTCGCATGTCAGCGCAAATTCTGGAATTGCTCGGCTCCCTCGACCTCGGAGAAATCCTGAAGCGACTGCTGGACAGTCTCGGTAGTTGATCATCGGAGAAGCGAGGGTCCGCACACGCCCCGTGCGGACCCTCTCCCGTCGCAGCATCGAAGATCCGGGACCCGCCGACCCTCGAAGGTGACTCATATGCGCCGTGCGCGATCGTCCCGCTCGCGAACGACCGCGGCGCTGGCGGCCGTCCTGGCCGGGGCCGCCCTCGTCGTCGGTGCACCCGCGGCCGCCCAACCCGATCCCGGCGGCTCGTACATCCAGCGGGTCGAGGAGCACGGCGCCCGGCAGCGCACCCTGTTCGTGTATTCGGCGTCGATGCAGCGCGTGATCCCGGTGGCCGTGCTGACGCCGCGGAACACCGGCGCCCCACGCCCGGTGCTCTACCTGCTCGCCGGCGCGGGCGGCGGCGACGGCGGCACCCTCACCTGGCTCGACCGCACCGACGTGGCCGACTTCTTCGCCGACAAGGACGTCAACGTCGTGCTGCCGCTCGACGGCGCGTTCAGCTACTACACCGACTGGAAGCAGGACGACCTCGTCCTCGGCCGGAACAAGTGGACGACCTTCCTGACCCGCGAACTGCCGCCGATCGTCGACGCGGCTCTCGGCACCACGGGAGCCAATGCCATTGCGGGACTGTCGATGTCGGGAACGTCGGTCCTGAGCCTCGTGCAGTCCGCACCGGGGCTGTACCGCGGGGTCGGCGCGTTCAGCGGCTGCGCCCAGACCAGCACCCGTCCCGGCCGGACCTACGTCGAGCTCGTCGTCGAGGTGCGCGGCGGAGGCGACACCGACAACATGTGGGGACCCGAGGGCGATCCCGCATGGGTGGCGAACGACCCGTACGTCAACGCCGAGAAGCTACGCGGAACACAGATCTACCTGTCCAACGGCACCGGGCTGCCCGGTCCGTACGACCGGCTCGATCATCCGAACGTCGGCGGCGACCCGGCGAACCTCGCCGAACAGGTCGTCGTGGGAGGCATCATCGAGGCCGCCACCAACGAGTGCACACACCAGCTGGCCCGCCGCCTCGCCGAGCTCGGCATCCCGGCCACCGTCGACTTCCGGCCCGTGGGTACCCATTCGTGGGGCTACTGGCAGGAGGACCTGCACCGCGCGTGGCCCATGCTCGGTGCCTCGGTGGGTGCCTGAGAGACACGACGGCGCCGA
Organism: Rhodococcus sp. DMF-1; assembly: GCF_021441945.1. Lineage (NCBI taxonomy): Bacteria > Bacillati > Actinomycetota > Actinomycetes > Mycobacteriales > Nocardiaceae > Rhodococcus > Rhodococcus sp. DMF-1. The sequence continues at coordinate 665,256 of NZ_CP090442.1, read as the reverse complement.
CGCCCGGGATCGCCGGGCGCCGGCGCCGCCGCCGGACGGAATCAGGCCTGTGGCGCCAGTTCCCGGGCGGACACCGGCGACGTGTCGGTCGCCGCTGCGATGGCTTCTTCGAACTCGCGGTGACCGGCCTGCGACCCGAGCTGCAGCGCGAGCCGCACCAAGAACCCTTCCCGGTCGGACGGATCGACCTGGTCGAGCGCGTCGGACAGGCCGAGCCAGACGTTCTCACGACGCTGCTCGCCCTCTGTGAGGATCTGCGCCGGGCGCGCGGGAACCGCCGGTCCCTCGGGGGCCGTGCCGGCGCGGAGCGCGGCGGCGACGCCGGACAGGTCGCCGACCGGCACCCGGCACAGCAGCAGCCCGTCGGGCCGGATCACGAAGGCCTCGCCCGGGGTCGCGCCCAGCGCCTCGGCCAGGTCGGGCGCGTCGAGCACCGTGACATCATCGGAACCGTCGGCACCGGAACCGTCGGCACCGGAACCGTCGGCACCGGAACCGTCGGCACCGGAACCGTCGGCACCGACGACGACGGCACGCACGCTCTCCGGCGCCAGCGCGGCGGCGAGGTCGGCCGTGGCCGCCGCGAGCGCGGCGCTGCCGGCGGCGTCGAGCCCGAAGCCCACGACGGCGAACCCGGTGCCGCGCACCGCGTTGAGCGACGACTCGGTGCCGCCGCCGGCGGTGGCGACCCGCACGCGGCGGTCCTCGACGGGGTCGCCGGGCAGGACCCCGGTCAGGCCTTCCGCGACCGGCCAGGTCAGCGGCGACAGGCGGGCGTGGGTGGCGCTGGACTGGCGCGGGTTGATCAGTTCCCCGAATTCGGGGCGGTTCACGGCGAGCGCGAGCACGGCATCGCGGGTGGTGCGGTAGCCGTGGGTGCCCGGGGACATGATGAGCGTGGACTTACCGGCGTTGGCGACGTTCTGCTCCCACGCGTCGTGTCGTTCGATCGAGTACGCCTGCAGCAGCGCGCGGTCGGCGTTGCCGTGGACGACGGCGGCGAGCTGCCAGGCCAGGGTCTCGGCGTCCTCCATGCCGGAGTTCAGGCCGCGCACGCCGAAGATCGGCACGAGGTGCGCGGCGTCGCCGGCGAAGAGGAGGCGGTCGTGGGTGAACTCGCGCAGCGCGAGGGCGCGGGCGCTGTAGAACCCGTGCCACTCGAGCGTCCAGGGCAGGTCGTTCTGCAGCCAGTCCAGGTGCTTGGTGATGCGGGCCCGGATGGCGTCCTCGCGGGTCTCGATCTCCGCGTCCTCGGACGGATCGAGCTGGTAGTCGATGCGCCAGATGTTCTTCGGCTGCTTGTGCATGATGATCGTCGAGCCGGGGTTGCTGGGCGGATCGAACCAGACCATCCGCTCGGCGGGCAGCTCCGACTCCCAGTGGATGTCGGCGATGACGTAGCGGCCCTCGTAGTTGGTGCCCTCGAGTCGCAGACCGGCGAGCTCACGCATGCGGCTGCGGCCGCCGTCGGCGGCGACGACCCATGCGGCCCGCAGGTGGCGCTTGCCGAAGGCGGTGTCGACCTCCAGGGTCACCTGGTCGTCGTCGCGCAGGATGCCGGCGATGCTCGCCTGCCAGTGCAGGGTGATCAGCGGGTTCTGCTCGATGGTGTCGACGACGATCTGCTCGTACTCGGACTGCGAGACATTGATCATCGGCGGTCGCACGTCGAACTCGCGCTGCGGCATCCGGAAGTGCAGCACCTGCTGGTCACGGTAGAAGCTGCGGCCGCCGACCCAGGGCAGGACGATCTTCTCCAGCTCGGCGCCGAAGCCGAGACGTGCGGCGGCCTCGAGGCTGTGCCGGGAGATGCAGATGGCACGGCTGCCGAAGGAGACCTGGTCTGCCGCCTCGAGGATCGTCACGGGGATGCCGCGCTGGGCGAGGCCGAGGGCGACGGCCATGCCGACGGGTCCGGCTCCGACGACGACCACGGGCAGCGCCTCGGCGTCGGGTTGCATCGACGCGAAGTCGGAGGCGGGGTACTTGCGGGGCTGGTAGTAGGTCGACATGTCTCAGGCCACTTCCTGCTCGGACCGACGGGACTGCGCCACCGCGACCGCCGGGTCGTGCGGGTGACGGAGAAGGAGGATGCTGACCAGGCTGACGAGCGCGATCAGCACGAAGTACGCGGTGACGGCGAGCGAGGTGCCGAAGGCCGCGAAGAGGGAGGTCGCCACGATGGGGGCGAGGCCGCCGCCGAGGATCGCCCCGATCTGGTAGCCGAGCGACGCGCCGCTGTACCGGATGTGGGCGGGGAACAACTCGGCGAACAGGGCGGACTGGGGTCCGGCGCAGGCACCGAGGACGAAGCCGAGGGCGACCATCGCGACGAGCATCACGGGCAGCATCGCGGTGTCCATCAGCGGGAAGAACAGGGCCGCGACGATCACGAGGGCGCTCGAGCTGATGATGTAGACCCGGCGCCGACCGATGATGTCGGACTTGTAGGCGCTGATCGCCATGCCGGCCATCCAGAACGGGCACGAGGCGATGAGCAGGAACAGCATCGTCGACTTGCCGAAGCCCAGCTCCGCTTCGCCGTACTTGAGGACGTAGACCATGTAGGCGTAGGCGATGCCGTTGGTGGCGACGAAGGTGCCGCCGGCGAGCAGCACGGTCTTCCAGTGCTTGACGAGGACCTCGGCGAGCGGGAGCTTGACCTCACCGGCCGCGTCGCGGCTGGCCTCGAAGTCGGCGCTCTCCTCGAGCCCGAGCCGGATCCACAGGGCGACGACGACGAGGACGGCGCTGAGCAGGAACGGCACGCGCCAGCCCCAGGCCGCGAAGGCGGCGTCGTCGAGGACGGCCGTCAGCGGCAGGAAGACGAGATTGGCGAGGAGGACGCCCGCGGGGACGCCGATCTGGGGGGCGGCGCCGTAGAGGCCGCGCTTGCCGCGCGGGGCGTTCTCGGTGGCGACGAGGACCGCGCCGCCCCATTCGCCGCCGACGCCGAGGCCCTGGACGAAGCGCAAGGCCACCAGCAGGATCGGGGCGGCGACGCCGATGGCGGCGTAGTTGGGCAGCAGGCCGATCGCGACGGTCGCGAAGCCCATCAGCAGCAGCGAGGTGACGAGCATCGACTTGCGGCCGACGCGATCGCCGAAGTGACCCATGACGATGCCGCCGATGGGCCGGGCCACGAAGCCGACGGCGAGGGTCGCGAAGGCGGCGAGGGTGCCGGCCAGTTCGGAGGTTCCGGGGAAGAACTGCGGCCCGAGCACGAGGGCCGCGGCGGTGCCGTAGATGAAGAAGTCGTACCACTCGATCGCGGTGCCGACGAAGCTGCCGAGCGCGGCCTTGCGGGCCTTGCGCTGCAGTACCTCCGGCGAGGGTGCCGGTGCGGTGATCGTCATGGATGCTTGCCTTTCACGATGCGGCCCGCGTCACGGCGGACCCGGCAAGCATGACCCCCATCACAAGCCGTTGAAAAGCTCAACTATTCGCGCTGGTTCCCCGGAAAATCCGTGGTACTCCGGGTCGGCGCAGGTCAGGACCTCGCGGACGGTGCCCCGCCGGTGGACGCGAAGTGAATGAAGGCTCGTGTCACCCGGCTGAGCATCGAGTCCTGATGCCACGCGACGACCACGTCGACCGAATCCGGAACCGGGTCGACGAGCGGCCGGACGACGAGCGGAAGATTCTCGTACGTCACGTCGAGCGGGGGCCGCTGCAGCAGCAGGGTCCACCCGAGTCCACGGCCGACGAAGGCTCGCGCCGTCTCGTAGTTGGAGGTGCGGTAGGCGACGCGCGGCGCGAACCCCGCGCCCCGGCACACCTCCATCGCGTGGTTGCTGCTGGGCGGCGCGTCGAGCAGCACCATCGGGTCGTCGCGCAGATCGGCCAGCCGCACCGGACCGTCCCCGCCGGCGAGACGGTGGTCGGAGCCGAGCAGCACCGTCGGCTCGCGCGTCATCAGGGTCGCCTTGCGCCATTCCGCGGACAGTTCGAGGTCGTAGACGATCGCGAGGTCGAGTTCGCCGTTGTCGAGCTGGGTGCGCAACCGGTTCTGGGTGTCCTCCCGGAACTCGACCCGCGCCCGCGGGAAGCGCTGGGTGAATCCGGCGAGCAGCGCGGGCAGCACCGTCGGTCCGAGGGCGGGATAACACCCGATGGCGACGGGTCCGGCCACACCGCCGCCCGCGCCCACCGCGTCCGCCTGCAGTTCGCCCGCCTGGTGCAGCAGCACGCGGGCGCGGGCGAGCACCGCCTCCCCCATCGCCGTCAGCTGCACGCCCCGCGCCCGCCGTCGCACGGCCAGCTGCGTCTGGAGCGACTTCTCGAGGTCGGTGAGCGCCGCGGACAGCGCGGACTGCGACAGGTGCAGCCGCTCGGCGGCGCCGCTGATCGTTCCCGTCTCGGCGACGGCGACGAACGCCGCCAGCTGACGCATGGTGAAGGTGGGAACCGCGTCGGGCCGGGTCATGCAGGCAACGGTATCGAGCGGGAGCCTTCCGTCCCCAGCGGGAGGTTGTCGCCGGTGCCACTCGACGGATGGCGCAGCGACCGCCCGGTGGTCGCGGCAACCTCCCGCTCCCCGGGTCCGCGCCGGTCCGGCGGGCGCGCAGCAGCAGCAGCGCGACATCCCGACCTCGACTACGCGCGGCGGGGCCGGGCACCGGTGCGGTGCCCGGCCCCGGGTGACGCGGATCAGGCGCTCAGGTCGACGTCCTTGCTCTCCTTGACGAACAGGGCCAGGACCACGGCGCTGAGGGCGCACCCGGCGACCAGATAGACGATCACGCTGCCGATGGAGCCGGAACCGGCGTACAGCGCGGCGACGATGACCGGGGTGAAGCCGGCGCCGAGCAGGCTGCCGATCTGGTAGCCGAGCGACGCGCCGGTGTAGCGGGCGCGGGTGCCGAACTGCTCGGCGAGGAACGCCGGCATGGGACCGAACGTCAGCGACTGCAGGACCGAGCAGGCGATCACGAAGGCCAGCACGACCAGCAGGAAGTTGCCGGACGAGGCGAGCTGGAACAGCGGCCACGCCAGGACGACCATGCCGACGAAGCCGGTCATCATGACGGGCTTGCGCCCGTAGGTGTCCGACAGCCGGGCGGCGCCGAGGATGCCGAAGATCGCGACGAACTGGCAGATCGCGAAGGCGTTGAGGCCGGCCGAGCGCGACACGCCGTTCTCGGCGGCGTAGCTGATCACGAACGTCGAGAACAGTGCCTGGATCACGAACGGCGCGGTGCACACCAGTCCCGCGAGGATCAGGGTGCGGGGGGCCCGCACGATCGTCAGCAGCGGGATGGGTTCCTTGGTGTGGGACTTCTTCTCCTCGGCGGCGCGCAGGGCCTCCTCGAAGACCGGGCTTTCGGCGATCCGGGCCCGGACGAACAAGCCGACAGCGAGCAGGACCGCGGAGAACAGGAACGGGATGCGCCAGCCCCACGAGAGGAAGTCGTCCTCCGGCAGCTGGGCGGCGAGCGAGAGGGCGACCGTGCCGAGCACGGCGCCGGTGGGTCCGCCGGCGTTGGTGAACGCCGCCGCGAAACCGCGGTTGCGGCCCTTGACGTGTTCGAGCGACATCAGCGCCGCCCCGCCCCACTCGCCGCCGATCGCGATGCCCTGCACGGCGCGCAGCAGGATCAGCATCACCGCGCCCCAGGTGGGGATCGCCGGGACGAGGCCGATGAGGAACGAGGCGACGCCCATGATCGTCATCGACAGCATGAGCATCTTCTTGCGGCCGACGCGGTCGCCGAAGTGGCCGAAGACGATGCCGCCGAGCGGACGGGACAGGTAGCCGATGGCGAACGTCGCATACGAGGCGATCAGCGCGAGGCCGGGGCTCAGGTTCGCGAAGAACACCGGACCGAACACCAGCGCGGAGGCGGTCGCGTAGAGGATGAAGTCGTAGAACTCGACGGTGCTCCCGAGGTAGCTCGAGAAGACGACGCGACGGATGTCCTTGTTCCGCTCCGCCGGTGCGGCGACGGCCGTGCGTTCTGGGTCAGCGAGGGTCATGGTGGGTCCTTACTTTGCGAGGACGATGCTAGATCCGGTCGGCGGGGCCGCTCAGAAGGGGTAAGCGGGCACGTCGCGGCTGACGGTGATCCAGCGCGACTCGGTGAACGCTTCGATGCTGTTGGCGGCACCGCCGAAGCGGGCACCGTTGCCGGAGGCGCCGAGACCGCCGAACGGGATGTTGGCCTCGTCGCCGACGGTCTGGTCGTTGATGTGGGCGATGCCGGTGGGGATCCGGTCCGCGAGCGCGAGACCCTTGCCGACGTCGCGGGTGAAGATGCCGAGCGAGAGCCCGTAGTCGGTGTCGGTGGCCAGCGCCACCGCCTCGTCGAGGGACGAGAACTTCACGACCGGAGCGACGGGCCCGAACACCTCCTGGGCGTAGGCGGGCGCACCGGCCGGGACGTCGGCGAGGACGGTGGGCCGGTAGAACAGGCCCTCGTAGGTGCCGCCGGCGACGAGCCGGGCGCCGGCATCGACCGACGCGGTGACCAGGGCATGAATCTTCTCGAGCTGACCCTGGTCGATGATCGGCCCGAGCGCGACCTGCTCGGTGACGGGGTCGCCGACGGGCAGTGCCTCGGCCTTGGCGGCGAGCTGGGCGACGTACTCGTCGTAGACGGACTCGTGCACGATGTGCCGACCGGTGGTCATGCACACCTGGCCCTGGTGCAGGAAGGATCCGGCGGCACCGGCCGAGACGGTGGCGGCGAGGTCGGCGTCGTCGAGCACGACGATCGCGGAGTTGCCGCCGAGTTCGAGGTGGACCTTCTTGAGGTTGCGGGAGGCGGCGGCACCGACGGCCCGGCCGGCCGGGGTGGAACCGGTGAAGGAGATCACCGGCACCCGCGGGTCGTCGACGAGCGCGGCGCCGACGTCGGCGCCGGCGGGCAGCACGGACAGCACCCCGGCCGGCAGGCCCGCCTGCTCGAAGATGCGGGCGAGCGCCACGCCGCCGCAGACCGCGGTACGCGGGTCGGGCTTGAGGATCACGGCGTTGCCGAGGGCCAGCGCCGGCGCGACGGAACGGATCGCGAGGATCAACGGGAAGTTGAACGGCGCGATGACACCGACGACCCCGACGGGGACCCGCTTCGACATGCTCAGACGCGGTGCCTCGCTGGGCAGGATCTCGCCGAGCGCATGGGAGGGCAGGGCCGCACCCTCGTAGCACTCCTGCGCCGCGACGTGCGTCTCGAGCTGCGCCTTGGGACGCAGGGAGCCGGACTCGCGCATGATCCAGCGCTCGATCTCGTCGGCGTGCTGCTGCCACAGGTCGCCGGCCCGGCGCATGACCGCGGCACGCTCGGTGTGCGGGCGGGCCGCCCAGTCGCGCTGGGCCGCGACGGCACGGTCGACCGCGCGCTCGAGGTCCCCCTCGTCGGCGAGGCCGGCGCTGCCGAGCGTCGCGCCGGTCGCCGGTTCGACGACCTTGATCTCACCGCCCCCGCCGGGGGTCCAGTCCCCGGTGAAGATTTTTCCCTGCCAGATGGATTCGTCGAGAAGGGCCATCACGAACTCCTTGTGTACGGGTGCCGGACCGGCCGGCGGGCGACGCGGGACGCGGCGGGCGCGATTGCGGGTGAAGGGACGGCCGAGACGGCCGGACAGTGCGGGCCGCACGGTGCGGGCTGGGCGCTCGCTCGGTGGAGCGAGCTCTCCGTTCGGCCCCTGAAGTATGGGTCACGTCACATTGACGTGAAAAGTAGAATTAGCCGGTGATATTCCCCAGGTCTGCTCAACAACGGCGACATGCGGGACCGCGGGCGGCACCGGAGCCGGTCGCCGCCCGCGGATCGGCCGAGTAGGCAGGTCAGGAACTCGGCACGGCCGGGCCGAGAACGCCCCAGGTGCGCAGGATCTCATCCGGATCGTCCTGCCCGGGTACGGGCGGGGCCGTGGGCCGCCCCGCCGGTGTACGCGAGAAGCGGGGCGCGGGCGCGGGTTCGGGGTGACCGTCCCGGTACAGGAAGGTGCCCCGGGCGGTGAGGTGTGCGTCCGCGGGCGCCTCGGTCATCGAGAGGATCGGCGCGACACACGCATCGGTGTCCCGGAAGATCGCCGCCCACTCGTCGCGGGGGCGGGTGGCGAACACGCCGGCGATCCGCGCGCGCAGCTCCGGCCAGCGCCGACGGTCCCACTGCCCCGGCAGCGCACCGTCCGCGTCGAGGCCGAGGCCCGCGAGAAGCCGCGCGTAGAACGGTGGTTCGAGGGCCGCGACCGCGACGTGCCGCCCGTCGGAGGCCTCGTACACGTCGACGAACGGTGCCCCGGAGTCGATGAGGTTGGTGCCGCGCTCGTCGTTCCATGCGCCGCCGGCGAGCATCGAGTACGGGTTGGCCATCAGGTGTGCGACGCCGTCGACGATCGCGGCATCGACGACCTGACCGCGCCCGGAGCGCTGCACCTCCCACAGGGCGGCGAGAATGCCGGACACGAGATACATTGCACCGCCGCCGAAATCGCCGACCAGACTGAGGGGCAGCTGCGGCGGTCCCCCGGCCCGACCGATCGCGTGCAGCGATCCGACCAGGGCCTGATAGGTGGGGTCGTGCCCGGCACGCTGCGCGAGCGGCCCGTCCTGCCCCCAGCCGGTCATCCGGCCGTAGACCAGTTTCGGGTTGCGCGCCCAGCAGTCCTCGGGGCCCAGACCCAGGCGCTCGGTGACGCCGGGCCGGTAGCCCTCGATCAGCACATCGGCCTTCTCGGCCAGCGCGAGCACGGTGGCGAGCCCGTCGGGGTCCTTCAGGTCGGCGGCGATCATCCGTTTGCCGCGCTGGAGGGTGTCCAGCCGCGGGTCGATGGGCATGGTGAACCCGGCGCCGGTGCGTTCGACGCGCACGACGTCGGCGCCCTGGTCGGCGAGGAACATCGCGGCGAACGGCGCGGGACCGAGTCCCGCCAGTTCCACGACCTTCAGTCCGGCCAGCGGGCCCTGCCGAGATTCGGTCATCGTGATCTACTCCTGCAGGTGAGGGTGCGGCCGGCGGCACACGACACGGCCGCCGGCCAGGGGTTCGTTACCGTCTAGACTCCGACGAGTTCGCCGACGGTGACGGTCTGCTTGCCCTCGGTGATGTGGGTGGCGATGAACTCCTCGTTGAGTTCGATCCCGAAGCCCGGCCCCTCGTTCGGGTAGAGCTTGCCGTCGGAGAAGACCGGGACGTTCAGGGCGATGTCCTGCGTGATCGTCTGCTCGGCGTTCTCCCACTGGTTGTTGATGATCAGCGGACCGAGGTTCTCGTGGGTGAACTGCGACGCCCAGTTGTTGGCGATCATCAGGTGCGCCGAGGGGCTGGCCTCGAGACCGGAGCCGATCATGCACCCGCTCATGACGGCCATGTCGGCGAGGCGGGCCATCGTCAGCCAGCGCTGCGCCTTGAGCAGGCCGCCGGCCTTCTGCATCTTGATGAACAACCCGTCGGCCGCGCGACGTTCGATGATCTCCCGGATGTTGTGCAGCTCCTGCGCGGACTCGTCGGCGAAGATCGGCGTGTCGATGCGGGTGCGCAGGCGCGCCATGCCCTCGATGTCCCAGTGCGGGACGGGCTGCTCGATGCACTCCATGCCGTACCGGTCGAGCCGGCGCATCGTCTTCAGGGCCTGGTCGTAGTTCCAGAAGCCGTTGGCGTCGACCACGATCCGCGCCGAGTCACCGAGTGCGGCCCGGACCTCGCGGACGTTGTCCACGTCGTGGTCGGAGTTGCCGTCGGACTTGAGCTTGATCAGGCAGAAGCCGTTCTCGTGAGCCTGGACGGCCTCGGCGACCACCTGGTCGACCGGTCCGGCGGACGCGACCCAGCCCTGCACGGAAGCCTCGGCGTTCTTGCCGCCGAGCAGCTGGTACACCGGTACGCCCAGCGCCTTGCCCTTGAGGTCGTGCAGCGCGAAGTCGACGAGCGCCTTGGCCTGGTTGTTGTCGCGGACGAACGTGTCCATCTGCCCGACGATCTTCTCGATGTTGAGCGGATCCTGGCCGATCAGGAATGCCGGGGCGATGTGGTTCGCGATCATCGCCGTCATCGACTCCTGGGTCTCCCCCCGGTACCAGGTGGAGGTGTCGCCGCTGTCGCCGTAGCCGACGATTCCCTCGTCGGTGTGCAGCTTCAGCACGACGGAATGGATGTGGGTGATCCGGGTTCCCGGCATGATGAACGGCTTGACGAGCGGGGTGGAGACCGGGATCAGTTCGACCTTGGTGATGATCATGCGACGTGCTCCTGAGCAGACGAAGGAATGACGGTGGCGCCGGCGTCGGCCAGAGCCGTGAGTTCTGCGGTGTCGAGGCCGGCCTCGCGGAGGATCTCGACGGTGTGCTCGCCGACGAGCGGAGCGCGGCGCTCGATCGTGCCCGGGGTGTGGGAGAGCTTGGCAGGGATGCCGGGGACGGTGACCGCGCGGCCGTCGTGCGGGTGCGTGACGGTCGGCAGCATGTCGCGGGCCCGGAAGTGGGGGTCCGCGAAGATGTCCGCGGCGTCGAGGATCGGGCCGAGCGGCACCTTGCCGCCGAGCAACTCGACGAGTTCGGCGACGGTGTGGGTGCGGGTCCAGGCGTTGACCACCTCGTAGACGGCGTCGCGGTTGAGCCACCGGTCGTGGTCCGTGGCGAACCGGGGGTCGTCGACGAGTTCCGGCTGACCCATGACGGCGGCGAGCTTGGCCCACTGCGGATTGTGCGGGGCGCCGAGCGCGACGACGCCGTCCTTCGCCTGCACCGTGTCGAACGGCGCGAATCCCTGCAGCTGGTTGCCGAGCGGCCCGGGGACCTGACCGGTGTGGCCGTAGGTGTTGACCACGACCTCGGAGATCGCGAGCACGGCGTCGGCCATGGCGACGTCGACGTACTGGCCCTGCCCGGTGCGCTCGGCGTCCCGCAGCGCGGCGAGGATGCCGAACGCGGCGAACAATCCCGGAACGGTATCTCCCACACCGGATCCCACCCGGACGGGGTGCGCGGCGTCGGTCCCGGTGATGGACATCAGACCGCCCATGGCCTGCGCGACGATGTCGAAGGCCGGCCAGTCCCGGTAGGGGCTGTGCCCGCCCGTCTTGTCGCCGAAGCCGCGGATCGAGGCGTAGACCAGGCGGGGATTGCGTGCCGCGAGGGTGTCGTAGTCGAGACCGAAGCGGTCCATGACGCCGGCGGTGAAGTTCTCGACGACGATGTCGGCGTCGTCGATCAGGCGCAGCAGTACGTCGCGGGCCTCGGGCTTCTTCAGGTCCAGCACGAGCGACCGCTTGTTGCGATTGGCCGACTGGAACACCCCGCCGTAGTCGCGGGGTTCGTCGTCGGAGGCGAACGGGCCGGCGTAGCGGAGGAAGTCGCCGCGCGGCGGTTCCACCTTGATCACGTCGGCGCCCTGGTCGGCGAGCAGCGACGTGCAGAACGGCCCGGCGAGGGCCTGGGTGAGGTCGACGACCCGCACCCCGTCGAGGGCGCGGCGGGCAGTGGTGTTCATGCGGTGGCCTCCCGCCCGAGCAGCGCGCGGCCGATGACGACCTTCTGGATCTGCGGGGTGCCCTCGCCGATCTCGAGGCCGGAGACGTCGCGCAGCATGGCCTGCAGCGGCAGTTCCTCGGCGAAGCCGCTGTGGCCGTGGGCGACGATGCAGTCCCGGATGGTCTGCAGCGAGACCTCGGTGGCGTAGAGCTTGGTCATCGCGGCCTCCTTGGTGAAGGGCTTGCCGGCGTCGGCGAGGGAGAGGGCGCGGTAGGTGAGCCAGCGGGCCGCCTCGAGCTTGGTGGCGTTCTCGGCGATCGGGAAGGACACCCCCTGGAACGAGGAGACCGGCCTACCGAATGCCTTGCGGGACTTGACGTAGTCGATGGTGATGTCGAGGGCCTTGCGGGCGACGCCGGTCGACATCAGGCCGATGACCGAGCGGGTGTAGTCGAATTCGCTCATGACGAGCCGGAATCCGTTGCCGACACCACCGATGACGTACTCGTCCGGGACGAACACGTCGTCGAGGAACACCCCGGCCCGGCCGAGCGGCTTCCAGCCGGCGTCCGGGAACTTCTGCATGCTCACACCCTCGGCGTCGAGGGGCACGAGGAAGGCGGTGACGCCGGATTCCTCCGGGGTGGCGCCGCGGGCCTTGACGAACGTGATCATCGCCTTGGCGTGCGGAGCGAAGGTGATGGACGTCTTCTCGCCGTTGAGCTTCCAGCCGCCGTCGACCTTCTCTGCCTTGGCGCGCATGGCCATCGCGTCCGAGCCGCTGCCCGGCTCGGTCAGGCCGAGGGCGACGACGTGGCGGCCCTCGACGATGCCGCGCACCCAGTCCTTCGCGACCTCGGGGGCGAGGAAGCGCTCGAGCAGCGGGCCGGTGAGGTTGTTCGTGTAGGCGAGCTGGGTGAGATAGAAGTTCGAGTAGGCCAGTTCCTCGTGGGCGATGCCGAGGTGGGTCTTGGTGAGCACCTCGCCGATGCGGCCCTGGCCGCCGTTCTCCTCGGAGACGCCGAGCCCGAGAAGGCCCTGCGCGGCCATCTTCTCGGCGAGATCCCACGGGAACTCCTCGCGGTGGGCGCGTTCGAGGTAGCTCTCGGCGTGCGGTGCCGCGAACTCTCGGACCCACTGGGCGAACTCCTCGTATTCCGGCGCGAAGAGAACCGGCGGGTGCAGGGCGTCCGTGGCAGACATGATCGATCTCCTCGAAGTGGTTGTGAATCAGCGCTTGTCGTCGGCGCCGGGAAGAACACCCGGGCCGCGCGCTGCCGATCAGCGCGTCGGAACCCAGTATGTCCGCAGTCACAACCCCAGAAAAGAACAAGAATGTGTTGATGGTTATGAGTAAATGTGTGGTGTGTCTTTCGGGCGGCCCTGGCAGCCCAAAGGAGACACCGCCTACAACTGTGGCACCCGGACCGTGGCGAAGGAGATGAACTCGCGCACCACACGGCTCAGGATCACGTCCGGGCGCCACGCGATGACCAGCCGCACCGGATCGAGCGCCGGCACGTCGATCGGCAGCAACACGATCTTCAGGCCCCCGTAGGTGCGGTTGACCTGCGGCTGGTGCAGCATGATCGTCCAGCCCAGGCCCCGGCCGACGTACGCCCGCACGGTCTCGTAGTTCGCCGACCGGTACTCGATCCGGGGCGTGAACCCGGCCCGTGCGCACACCTGCAGCGCGTGGGTCGATGCCGGGGCCGCGTCGAGCAGCACCATCGGTTCGTCCCGCACCGCCGCCAGCTCCACCGGGCCGGGCGTCGCCGCCAGCCGATGGCCCGCCGCGACGACCAGGGCCGGGCGTCTCGTCATCAGCGTGGCGGTACGCCAGGTCGGCGGCAGCTCGAGGTCGTAGGTGATCACCGCGTCCAGCGCCCCGCCTTCGAGGCGCTCGGCCAGCTCGTCGGCCATCGCCTCCCGGAACTCGAGTGACACCCGCGGATGCAGGTCGGTGAACTCGGACAGCATCGGCGGCAGGATCGTCGGCCCGACCGTCGTGTAGCACCCGATGGCGAGACGGCCGGCGAGCTCGCCGCCCGAACCGAGCATCTCGTCCTCGATCTCGCTCGCCTGCTGCAGGAGCGTCCGCGCCCGGGCCAGGAGCGACTCCCCGGCCGGCGTGAGCTGCACGCCGTGGGCGCGGCGGCGCACGCACAGCTGCGTCGAGAGGGCCTTCTCGAGTTCGGTGACCGCCAGCGACACGGCCGACTGCGAGACCAGCAACCGTTCGGCCGCCGCGCTGATCGTGCCGGTCTCGGCGACGGCGACGAAGGCGACCAGTTGCCGCATCGTGAAGGCCGGCGCCCGATCGCTGCTCATGAATCGATCATATGGGCGGTCCGCCCCGGGGCCGTCAGGCGTCGGGAGCGGTCGTCAGCGGCACGTCGCCGTCCGGCCGCCGGCGGGGCTCGGCGACCCGGTGCAGCCCCCGGCCCAGCTTGCCGACCCCGGTGGTGCCCGCCCCGACCGCCCGGCCGCCCAGGGTGCGGGCGCTGTCGCCCAGCGTGCGGGCACTGTCGCCCAGCGTGCGGGCACTCTCGCCGAGGGCACCGCCCGCGGCCCGGACCGGCTTGCCCAGCTCCACCAGGTTCTCGGCCACCGCCGGGTCCTCGGCCTCGAGAGCACGCTGCGCGGCGCTGCCGAACGCCGCGGCGACGTCGTCCAGGTCCGTGCGGAACCGGGCGATGTCCCGCTTCACCCGGGCGGACGACAGCCACCGCACCAGTTCGAACGGCGTGAGGCCCGCGTAGCTCGCGAGCCGCGCGCGGGCGCGCAGCAGCAGCGCGACGTCCCGCTCGACGCGCCCGGCCAGCGACGTGCCGATCGTCGCGCGTTCGTGCTCGAGCCGGTCCGGTTCGGTGGTACGCACCTGCTCGAGCCGCAGCCGCTGCCACAGGTTCAGCGAGTCCTCGACGAGCACGAGCAGCTGCAGCGTCTCCCCGAGCCGGTCGGTCGCCACGGCCTGCTGCAGGCAGGCCACCCGGTCCTGCGCGGGTGCGTCGACGGCGAGCCCGTCGAGCAGCCGTCCGGCGTGGGCGTGGAGCCGCTCGGCTCGATCGGCGAGGACGTCGCCGAGCCCGCGCACCGATTCCCAGTCTGCAGCGCGCAGCCGGCCGGTGCCGTCCAGGATCCCCGCCACCCGGGTCAGCGCGTTGTGATGGTCGACGGCGTCCCCACCGTCGGGGGCACCGACCAGCTCGAGGATCTCCGCGGAGAGCTCGTGCACCCGCGCGACGGCGGCCTCCACCGAGACGATCGCGGCCCGCAGGGCGCGGGCGACGGCGTCGTCGGCGGGACCCGGTTCCTCGAGGTGCACGTCGTCGGTCATGGCTCCATGGTGCTACGTGCGCGCGACGGACGCAGCAGGATCCTTCGCGGCGAGCAGGTGGCGGATGCCGTAGCCGGTGACGAGGGCGGTCACGAACGCCATCAGCAGGCCGCCGAGCACCCCGATCGCCGCGACGAGCCACCACGGCTGACCGGGTTGCCACAGCGGGGTGCACACCAGGAGGAACACGGTGAGGCCGGCCAGCCACGCGGCTGCGGTCCACACGATCCAGCGCCCGGCACGGGCGACGTGCCGGCGCAGCTCGAGCCACTGCGCGAATCCGATGGACGCCAGCAACGCCACGCCGAAGACGACTCCGAGCGCGATCGGGAGCGCCATCGGCCATGCGGACCACGTCTCGTGGAACGTCGAGGGCGACATCCCGAGCAGGTAGGCGCACGCCGCGGCGACGCCCGTGCCCAGCACCCAGCGCCGCACCGACATCGCCGGCAGCCGGCGTCGCAGCACCCGCGCCTGCGACCAGCCCAGCACCGACCCCTCGACGACACCGGCGGCCATCAGCGCCGGTAATGCCGCGGCACTGTCGAACAGCACGGCCCCGACGACGGCGGGAACGAGGAATCCGGCGAACTCCCCCGCCGTCGCCGACACGGTCCAGTCCCGCAGCAGGCTCATCGGCCGAGCCCCAGCCGGGCCGCCAGTTCCGGCCCGCCGACCTGCCGGACGAAGTCCGGGTCCCCGCACACCATCAGCTGGTCGCGGGCCCGGGACAGCCCGACGTACAGCCGCTCGCGGGAACGCTCCTGCGGCTGTGTCTCGTTCACCGCGAGCACCACCGCCCGGCGCTCGAGTCCCTTGAAGCCGAGGACATGCCCGTAGAAGACCTGTTCGGTGTCCCAGAAGCTGTCCCAGTACGCCGCGTTGCCCTCGGCCTGCCGCGCCACCTGCTCCGGGTGCCGGCTGCCCGTCGCGAGCAGCGCGACGTCGCCGGGCCGCCAGCCCTCGTCGAGCAGGGCGTCGATCCGGTCGTCGGCCACGGCGAGCGCCTCGTCGCCGCGGCACGTGACGAACTGCACGTCGGGGCCGTCGCCGCCGAGCAGCCGCATGCGCTGCCCGACGAGCGGACCGAAGGTCCCGGCGATCTGCCGGGTGTTGCGCAGGTTGTGGTCGAGCACCAGCGGAACCAGGGGCACCGGGGGCCGGCCCTCCCGGTCGAACACCCGCTGCGCCTCGTCGGTGAACACGTGGATGCCGCTGGTCTCCTCGTCGCGCAGGGCGGCCATGATCGGATCCCACCAGGCGTCGGCGAAGTCCTGCGCCTCGTCGACGACGACCGCGTCGAAGCGCTGTCCCTCCGGCAGGGACCGGGCCAGTTCCGTCATCTGGGCGGGCAGGTCGTGTTCCCAGAAGCGCACGGTGTCGGCGGTCCGCAGCGCCTCGTCGGGGCCTTCGGCCGCACCCCACAGCCGGCCGAGGGCGTGGAACTCGCCGACGTAGGCGGGCCGCTTCTTCCGGTTCCACGTCGCGGTGATCCGCTGCAGGTAGGACGCGAGACCGTGCGAATAGCAGATCAACGCGACGCGCTGGTGCTGCTCGGCGAGGCGCCGGGCCTGCTCGAGCGCGAGGAACGTCTTCCCCGTGCCGGCGCCGCCGCGCACCTCGACACGGGTCAGCAGGCGGGTCGCGTCGAGGATGACGGCCTGCTGCTCGGTGAGCCGGTCCGCGGCGTCCTCGTTGGCGACGGCGCGCGAGACCACGTCGCGCTGCGGCAGGCCCCGGCCCGCGAGGACCTCGGCGAACCGGTCGACGCCGTCGGCGGTGAGGGCCGGCCGGTCGAGCTCCTGCTTGTCGAGCACCGCCCGCAGTCGTTCGGCGATGCTGCCGAGGTCGTTGCGATCGATCACCTTCCACCGCGGACACTCGGGCAGGGCGAAGTCGGCGCGGATCTCGGTGTGGGGCAGGACGACGAAGTGGTCCCAGCGCAGCCGGCCCTGCGTCCAGCGAGGATCGGCCTCGACGTAGCGCCGCAACGCGTAGCAGGACTGGAGCACCTGCCGGACCGGATCGATCGACCGGTCCTTGCCCTGCCGGGCCTGCACCCACTGGAAGCCGTCGTGCCACACCTGACCACCCTTGACCTCGAGGCACACGATGCCGTGGCCCTCGAGCGCGACGACGAAGTCGATCTCGTGGTCCTTGAGGTGGTCGGTGACCCGCAGGCCCGCCGCGACGAGATCCCCGTCGCCGAGCTGCCGGACGAGTGCCTCCCAGACGAGGCGTTCGGCGTCGTTCGCCAGCAGTGGGCGCTCGGGTCTGCGGATCGGCATGCGCTCAGCTTGGCACGCGCACCCACGCCTGCTCGAGCAATGCGGTCACTTCGGCCTCGTGCCGGGCCCGGTAGGCACTGAGCACCCGGCGCGGGCGGGTCTCGTCGCCCAGACCGACGGCGGCCGCGAAGGCCGGCGCGACGCCCTCCTCCGGCACGATCTCCGGGGCCGAGTGGCCGATGAGGGCGAGTGCCTTGCGCAGCGGTTCGGCGTTGTCGGCGACGGTGCGCAGCGGGAGCACGTCGAACCGTCCGCCGGGGTGGAACTCGAGGAACATCTCGTTGCCCTCGTCCACTCCGAGATCCTCGAGGAACCGTCGCACGCTGCCGAGATGCGGGGACGCACCCGTCCAGCGCACGACCTGGGTGCCCAGCCGGGACGACAGGGCGACCTCGCGTCCCGGGGCGCAGCCGATGACGCCCGCGACCGCGGACGGCACCGGGAAATCGGCGCCGCGCAGGTGGTCCCGCGTGGCGGTGACCCGCAGCCGCCACACGTCGCCGAGGCGGTAGAGCCGGCGGGTGCGGTGCGGGGGCTTGACGCTCACGTGGGTGCGACGGCGCCGGCGCACCCGGCCGTCGACGATCTCGAAGTCGCCGCTGCCGGCGAAGATCCGGGCGCTGGTCGGCGACACCCCGAAGCGTTCGACCAGACGGTCGACGACACGGTCGAGGTCGGCGGAGCCGCCGTCGGCGTCGACGATCCGGGCGATGCGGCCGCGCACCGCGCCCGCCTCGTCGGTCTCCCATTCGGTGAGCGACCACCGGCCGTTCTCGGCGAGCGAGAACCGCTCGTCGGCGCCCATCGCGTCGATCACGGCGGCGGGACCGGCGGGGGTGCCCATGCGGTCGACGAGCTCCGCGGCCGTGAGCGGATCCCCGATCACCTCGAGCACCGCGGCGGCGTGATCGGCGAACGCGGACTGCCGGGTCAGAGCACGGCCCTCGAACATCGGGACGCCGCACCGGTGCAGCCACGCGGCGAATTCCGCGGCGGGCAGGTTCCACACGACGGCGACGGCTGCGGGTTCGACGACCCCGTTCGGGGATTCGAACTCGGCGAGCAGCGCGTGGGTGTGGCGCTCGGCTTCGGGGAGGCCCGGGACCGCGACCCACCCGTCGGCCACCTCGAAGCGATCGTCGAGGCGCGCGAGCGCCCGCCACAGCGGCACGTCGAGTCCCGGGACGGGCTGGGCCAGCTCCGGTCGCAACCCCAGGATCCGCTCGAGGGCGGCGACGGGGCGGACATCGACGCGCAGCGCCGCGAGCAGATCGCCGACGGCGGTGCCGAACGCGAAGGTCGACGGAGCGTCCGGGTCCGGTGGCTCGTCGCCGAGCACCCGGCGGCGGATCGCGTCACGCTCGGGTGCGGACAGCCCGGCGACGTACGCGGCGAGCTCGTCGAGGGCCCGCTGCGGCGCGGGCACCGGCAGGTCGCGGGCGGTCAGGGCGGCGATGCGCGCGGCGACCTGCTGGATCTCCTCGGGGGTGCCGTCCTCGAGTTCGACCCGCACCAGCGGCCGGTCCGGGTCGGCGCGCAGCGCGCGCCACCGTGCGAGCGCGACGAGGTCGTCGAGCAGCAGCGACAACGCGGGCGGGAGCGTGGGGGCGTCGGTCGCCACTCGCAGCGACGCCGGATCCCGCAGGATGGCGAGGACGAGGACGGCCTGCACGATCTGGTGCACGGTCTCCGGGCCCGCGCCGCGCACGGAGAACAACGCGGCGGGCGTGTAGCCGAGCAGACCGGCGGTGGTCGCGGCGCGGGGCAGCCGCGCGACGGTGGCGGCGGCCCGGGTGCCGAGACCGAGCGCGGCGACGGGGACGTCGACGGTGTCGGCGATGCCCGCGGAGAACACCAGATCGGGATGCTCGGTGACGTAGATGCGGGCCAGTTCCCCACAGATCGCCACGACGTCGGCGGAGGCGGCGGTCTCCGCCGGGGACCGGCGTTCCCACCAGCGCTCGTCGGGTGCGAGGGCGGCCAGTTGCGCGTTGCGGGCCGAGCCGTACCGGTCGAGCCACGGCATCAGGTCGATCCAGACGTACTCGCTGAGCATCCCGGGGGACAGTGCAGTCGACCACAGCGACACGACCCGGTGCTCCTCTTCGATGCGCGACTGGCGACCGCGGTCTCGTGCGGGACGCCCGCCGGGGACTCTACCGGCCGGCGGTCCGGCCGATGCACGACGACCGGATCAGCCGAGTTGGTCGGCGCGCCGGACCAGCATGTCCCGCAGCCGGGCCGTGTCCCGCTCACCGAACCCGATCTCGGGGAGACGGTCGAGGCCCCCGGCGATCCCGCGCCGGATCCCGTCGAGCATCCGGGTGACGGCGCGTTCGGGCACCCCGAGCCGGCCGCCGGACTCGACGAAGTGGCGGCGGGTGAGCTTGTTGCCCTTGCCGTACAGGTCGAGGGCCATCGGGTCGCGCCAACCGAGGTAGGGCTGGGTGCA
This sequence comes from Rhodococcus sp. DMF-1, assembly GCF_021441945.1. NCBI lineage: Bacteria > Bacillati > Actinomycetota > Actinomycetes > Mycobacteriales > Nocardiaceae > Rhodococcus > Rhodococcus sp. DMF-1. Next base: position 645,760 of record NZ_CP090442.1, on the reverse strand, counting down.
CAGGAGGTCGTAGGCCGGGGTGACGGCCCACAGCCCGGCCTCGGTGAGGCGGATCGAGAAGTTCTTCCCGTGCAGGTCGCCGTTGCCGACGGCGTACGAGTACGCCACCAGCCGCAGCAGTTCGAGGGTCGCGACGCGGGCCGATCCGCCGCCGCGCTCGCACGCGGCGGCCAGCGCCTCGACGACGCGTTCGGTCTTCAGCCGGTACTTGGCCGCCGGGTAGACACCGAGGACCTGGCAGGCGTCCTCCTGCGCGGTGCGGTGGACGGTGTGGCCGGGACCGATCCATCGGTCGAAGCGGGCGACGAGCAGTCCCGCGTTGCCCCTGCGGTCGTAGACCAGCTGGTGTCCGGCGACGGCGAGGCCGCAGGCGGTCGCGAGACCCATGAAGAAGTGCTCGTTCTCGACCAGGCGGGGGTAGCCGCGGGGCGGTGCGAGTTTGAGGATGGCGGGGCCCTGCACCGTCGCGACGGGGGCGGAGTACATCTGGGCCGACACCTTCGCCTGCACTCCCGGCAGGGAGGTCGGGTCGAGGACGACGGACTCGTGGCCGGAGATCCGGTCGAACAGCTCGTGCAGGTCCTCACGCCGGACGGCCTCCGGGTCCAGCAGGAGCGTCGACGTCGGGGGCCGGGCGCCGGCGGGGAGCACCCGCACATCACCGATGGTGTCCGCGCCGACCGCCATGAGAATGGTGAGGTGGTCGTCTTCGGAGGTCTTGGTGGCGGCGACGGCGCCGCGGAGCCGGATGCCTTCGGGCAGCAGGCCGGCGAAGAACGGGGGCACGCTGCCGCCGCCGGCGCGGACCTCCTCCGCGGTCTTCGGCACCGTCCACGCGAGGGCGGGGGCGGCCGGATCGTCGAGGTAGTCCTGCGCGTACCGGAACACGACATCGTGGCCGTCCCGGGCGAGGTGCCCGGCCAGCCGGTCGCCCTTGTACACGTCGGCGCTGTCGACGGCGACGAGGCGTTCGACCACCCGGCTCACCCGGCCCGGTCGCCGCGCGTGGTGAGGGTCAGGTCGCAGCCCAGCGCGTCGGCGATGGCCACGACGAGATCGAGTTGCACGGTGGCGCGGCCGGACTCGAGCGACTGCACGCTCGAACGCGACACACCGGCGAGGTCGGCCAGTTCGGACTGGGTGAGGCCGAGCCGGTGCCGACGGTCGACGAAGTGGTCACCGAGACCGCCGCGTCCCGTGCGGGCGCGACGACGGGGCGTGGCCACGGCCTCTCCTCTCTGTGCTTGCGACGGCAGGCATTGATGCGAGTGTGCCCCCACTGCGCGCGATTGTCCAGGGTTGTGCCTGCCATGACAGGCTCAAGGAGGAGAGGGTGCGTCTGCCGACGCGCGTCCGCTGCTTCGGCCTGCCCTCGCAAGCCCAGCGTGCGGGCGGTCAGGGTGTGACGCGCTCCGGTTCGACCTCGAGCTGGGCCGCGGGCCGGAGCCGCAGCAGCACCAGACCCGCGACGGACGCCACGATCAGTGACCCGACGGCGCCGTGCACATGCAGCGCGTTGACGGCGACCCCGGCGCCGACCAGCCCCACCAGCAGCGCACACCACAGAACGACTTTCGCGACCACCATGACCCAAGCACCTTCCCGAGGCCCCCTGCCCGAGAGGAAGAATAGTGCGCCAGGTCACACGAGCGCGGGAGGGTCGCGGCGTGTCCACCACGGGGAACGCATCGCACCCGCTGCGGCGCAGCACAGGGCACACCGCTGCGGCGCAGCACAGGGCACACCGCTGCGGCGCAGCACAGGGCACACCGCTGCGGCGCAGCACAGGGCACACCGCTGCGGCGCAGCACAGGGCACACCGCTGCGGCGCAGCACAGGGCACACCGCTGCGGCGCAGCACAGGGCACACCGCTGCGGCGCAGCACAGGGCACACCGCTGCGGCGCAGCACAGGGCACACCGCTGCGGCGCAGCACAGGGCACACCGCTGCGGCGCAGCACAGGGCACACCGCTGCGGCGCAGCACAGGGCACACCGCTGCGGCGCAGCACAGGGCACACCGCTGCGGCGCAGCACAGGGCACACCGCTGCGGCGCAGCACAGGGCACACCGCTGCGGCGCAGCACAGGGCACACCGCTGCGGCGCAGCACAGGGCACACCGCTGCGGCGCAGCACAGGGCACACCGCTGCGGCGCAGCACAGGGCACACCGCTGCGGCGCAGCACAGGGCACACCGCTGCGGCGCAGCACAGGGCACACCGCTGCGGCGCAGCACAGGGCACACCGCTGCGGCGCAGCACAGGGCACACCGCTGCGGCGCAGCACAGGGCACACCGCTGCGGCGCAGCACAGGGCACACCGCTGCGGCGCAGCACAGGGCACACCGCTGCGGCGCAGCACAGGGCACACCGCTGCGGCGCAGCACAGGGCACACCGCTGCGGCGCAGCACAGGGCACACCGCTGCGGCGCAGCACAGGGCACACCGCTGCGGCGCAGCACAGGGCACACCGCTGCGGCGCAGCACAGGGCACACCGCTGCGGCGCAGCACAGGGCACACCGCTGCGGCGCAGCACAGGGCACACCGCTGCGGCGCAGCACAGGGCACACTGTTGCCCATGAACTCGGAGGAGATCCTGCGCCCTCTCGAAGGCATCCGCGTCCTCGAACTCGGCAACTACATCGCCGCGCCCACCGCGGGCCGGCTGCTCGCCGACTTCGGCGCGGAGGTCATCAAGGTCGAACGGCCCCGCACCGGCGACGAACTGCGCAACTGGCGCCTGTACGCCGGGGACACGTCGATGCTGTACCGCACGGTGAACCGCAACAAGAAGTCCATCGTGGTGGACCTGCGCACCGAGGCGGGCCGGGCCGTGATCCTCGATCTGGTGCGTCACTGCGACGTGCTGCTCGAGAACTTCCGGCCCGGCACCCTGGAGAGGTGGGGAATGGGCCCCGAGGTGCTCGCGCAGATCAAACCGGACCTGGTGATCACCCGGATCTCCGCGTTCGGCCAGACCGGCCCGCTCGCGGAGCGTCCCGGATTCGCGGCCGTGGCCGAGGCCGTGGGCGGGTTCCGGGAACTCGTCGGGGACCCGGACCGGCCGCCGGTGCGGGTGGGGGTGTCGATCGGCGACTCCATCGCCGGGCTGTACGCGGCCTTCGGCTCGGTCACGGCGCTGCTGCAGCGGCAGCTGATCGGGTCGCTGCCGCCGGCGAACCGGGTCGTCGACGTCGCCCTGAACGAGTCGATGCTGTCGATGATGGAGTCGCTGATTCCCGACTACCTCGCCTACGGGGTCCGGCGGGAACGGGTGGGCGGCCGCATGGAGGGCATCGCCCCCTCCAACGCCTATCCCTGCTCGGACGGCACCTCCGTGATCATCGCCGGGAACGCGGACGCCATCTTCCAGCGCTACATGCGCACCATCGAGCGACCCGACCTCGCCGACGATCCCGACCTCGCCACCAACGCCGGTCGCTGGGCCCGCCGGGAGGAACTCGACGCCGCGATCGCCGACTGGACGCGGCGTCGGCCGCGCGACGAGGTGCTCGGGATCCTCGACGCCGCGGGGGTGCCGAGCGGGCCGATCTACACGGCGGCCGACATCGTCGACGACGAGCAGTACCGGGCGCGGAACATGATCCAGCACTTCGCCGTCGACGTCGGCGAGGACGAGCCGAAGCAGGTCGGGTTCCCGGGCATCGTCCCCGTGCTCGGCGGCCGGTCGCTGCCCATCCGCCACGTCGGACCGGATCTGGGCGAACACACCCGCGAGGTGCTCGGGGGTCTGCTCGGCCGGACCGAGGCCGAGATCGACGAGCTCCTGGAGGTGGTGTCGTGAGTGGCGGTGTGGTGCGCGGTGGTGTGATGAGCGGTGGTGTCGTGAGTGCCGGGGCACCGCAGCTGCGCGACGTGACCCTGCGCGACGGGCTGCAACTGACCGGCAAGGTGCTGCCCACCGAGCGGAAGGCGCAGATCGTCCGCGCCCTGCTGGCCGCCGGCGTGCCGCAGCTAGAGATCGGCTCGATGGCCCGGCCCGACCTGGTCCCGCCGATGGCCGGCACGGTCGAGCTGATCGGGATGCTCACCCCCGAGGAACTCGACCGCTGCTACATCTGGGTGGCCACGCCGCGGCACGTGGAGAAGGCGGCCGCCGCCGGCGCCCGGCACTTCCAGTACTGCCTGTCGGTGTCGGACGCCCACAACCGCGCCAACATCGGACGGGACACCGACGCGAGCCTCGCCGCGATGCCCGCCGCGGTGGAACACACCCGCGCCGCCGGCGGCACCATCCAGCTCTGCCTCGCCACTGCATTCACGTGCCCGTTCGACGGGCCCGTCGACCCCGACCGGGTGCTCGAGATCGCGTGCGACCCGCGCGCCGACGGCGCCGCCGACATCGTCCTCGCCGATACCCTCGGTCAGGCCGTGCCCGCGCAGGTCACGGCGCTGGTGTCCCGGGTACGTGCGGACTCTCCCGCCCGCCGCATCGTCTTCCACGGCCACGACACCTGGGGCCTGGGCGTCGCCAACAGCCTCGCCGCGATCGAGGCGGGCGCCGCGGTGGTGGACGGCTCGCTCGGCGGACTCGGTGGTTGCCCCTTCGCACCCGGCGCGAGCGGCAACACCGCGAGCGAGGACCTGCTGTTCGCCACCCGGCCCGCGTGGCTGACCCCGCCGGTGTTCGCCGACCTGGTCCGGCTGGGCGAGTCCGTCGTCACCGAGCTGGGCGAGCCGAACCGCTCGCGCGCCGCGCAGGGTGCCCGATCCGAGGCCGCGGCGTTCGAATGGGTGGTGCGGCGGTGAAGGTGCTGATCGCCCCGGACAGTTTCAAGGGCACGTACCGCGCCGCCGAGGTGGCCGCCGCCGTGGCGGCGGGCGCGGAATCGGCCGGGCTCGAGACGATCCGGATGCCGGTCGCCGACGGCGGTGACGGCACCCTCGAGGTGCTCACCGGCCCGCTCGGTCTCGAGCTGATCGAGATCGACTCCGTCAATCCGTGGCGCGCCCCGTGTTCGGGTTCGTTCGGGCTCGGCGAGGACGGCACCGCGGTCGTCGAGCTCGCCACCTTCAGCGGAATCACCACACCGCACAAGGGCTTCCGCGATCCGATGACGGCGGACACCTACGGCACCGGGCTGGCGATGGCCGAGGCCGTGCGGCGCGGCGCCACGCACGTCGTCGTCGCGGCGGGAGGATCGGCCACGACCGACGGTGGGCTCGGTGCGATCGCCGCCGTCATGGACGCCGGCGGCCTGGGTACCGCCACCGTCACGGTGCTGACGGACGTGACGACCCGCTACGCCGATGCCGCCCGGGTGTTCGGCCCGCAGAAGGGCGCGGACGCGACGACCGTGGAGCGGCTCACCCGCCGCCTCGAGGACGCAGCCGTGACGTTGCCGCGTGATCCGCGGGAGGTCGACGGCACCGGCGCGGCCGGGGGTTTCGCCGGCGGCATGTGGGCGCAGTTCGGCGCGGATCTGCGCTCGGGAGCCGACTTCGTGCTCGACGCTGTCGGTTTCGACACCGCACTCGCCGGCGCCGACCTCGTTGTCGTCGGCGAAGGACGCCTCGACGGGCAGTCCCGCTCGGGAAAGATCGTCTCGGCGATCCTCGCCCGGGTGCACGCGGCGCCGGTTGTGGCGGTGGTGGGATCCGTGGGCGACGATCTCGGCGACTACCGGGACCGGTTCGCGGAGATCATGGTCGCCACCGATCTCGACGCCCTGCGCGCGGCCGGTGCCCGGCTCGCATCCCGCGCCTGAATCGAACGGCATTCCGGGGGAACGTCATTCGCACGGCGGGGCGGCGACGGTCGACGGCGGCGCGGGGGCGGGACGGGGGCCGAGATCGGGGTCGGACGCCCGCACCGACCAGCCCGCGGGACGGACCTGCGGAGTGTCGTCCCCTTGACACGGGACCGCGGTCGGCACCCCGGTGTCCGGGCCAGGACCGGCCGAGGGGGCGGGCACGGACCGGGCGGCGTCGGCCGGGCGCGGCGGCTCGGACGGTCCGGTCCCACCGATGGCGACGGCCAGCCCGCCGCCGAGCAGGACGGCCAGCGCGACGACGACCGCCACCAGCAGCGCGACTCGCCGTGACGACGGCGACGAGGGCGCCGGTAGCGGTTCGGTGCGTGCGGCCACGAGTGCGGCGCCGGTGGCCCGGTGCCACGGCCCGCCGTGCGGGGTCACGAACGGCACACCGACCGCCGCCGCCAGTGCACGGGCGGCGGCGACGTCGCCGGGGCGCAGGTCCGGGAACACCAGCGCCTCCGGTGCGACACCGGCGAGCGCCACAGCCTCGTCGGCGGCCTCCGGTAGTGCGGGCACGATCCGGCCGAAGTCGTCCTCCGCCGCGGCAACCGACGCGAGCACCGCTCCCGAGCGGAGGTCGGCGACCGACACGCGCACGGTGGCATCGTCGCGGCCGATCAGCACCACCGTCCGCACCCCGTCGAGTTCCGGGACCGCGGCGAGGAAGGCCAGCCGGGCCTCGTCGATCCCCACGGTCCGCACCTCGGTCGTCCCGGAGTCCGGGACGACCGTCGCGGGTGCCACCAGTCCGGCCCGGGTGAAGTGCACCTCCGCCCGCGCGGCACGCTCGGTCATCGCCGTGAACGCCCGGCTCACCGCCTCAGCCTCGGCACGGTCCCCCACGGGCCAGCGTTGCGTGTCGAACGGGCCGAGGGCCGGAACGTCGGCGTCCACGAGCACCGCACAGACCTCACCGGCATCGATCGCGACGCCGAGCACCGCACGCATCACTGCCCTTTCGCCGACGGGACGAGGCTCGAGCCTAACGCACGGCGAGGTGGGGACACGGCGAGCGGGAAGGGACACGCCGCGGTCGAGCAACCGCGCGGTCGGTGCCGGACGAGCCCGGACTACGGCGGCTCGGGGTAACACCCCACCGTCAGCCCCACCGTCGCGGCGAGATAGCTGCCGAACGCGATGACGGAACCATCCGCGGCGAACATCCGGATCTCGAGCCCCGTCCCGACCGGTATGGACCGGGAGCCGTGGAATCCGCTGCCCACCAACGATTCCTCGAACACCCGCGCCGCCCGCTCCAGCTGCCCGGCCGGCACGGGCCGATCGGAGAGCAGCGCGGGGAGGAACACCGTGGTGCCCGCCGAGCCGTCGGGCAGTTCGCAGTAACCCGTCGTCCCCCGGGTCGACTGCCGGAACTGCATCTCCGGGAATGCGCGTGACAGGGCGGCGGTCGCGTCGTGCCGGACCCGGGTGTAGTACTCGACGGCACCGGCGCGGTCCGCGGCCACCGGCTCGGGCACGGCGACGGGGAACGGTCCACCCGCGCACCCGGCGACCACCAGCGCCAGCATCGGCACACCGAGCCGCACCCCCCTCATCGCACCACTCGATCCGTGAGCCCGCCGGCGACCGCGGCGACGTTGTACAGGCTCATCGTGCCGTCGTTCAGGTACTCGCTGTGCCCGGTCGAGCCGAGACGCGGCCGGCCGGACGCGTCCGGCCCGGCGTCGCTCGACAGCTGGGTCACCCCGTCGAGGAAACTCGGATCGCCGTCGAACGTGCCGAGGTCCCCGACCGGGTCGCGGTCGGCCTCGACGAGGTACGCCGCGCCCGGTGGCACCCCCAGTTCGGCGACGTCGTCGGTGCCGATGCCCGGGGCGCCGAGGAACACGGCGGCATCCACACCGACGCCCTGCTGCAGCGCCAGCCCGGTGGCGAGAGCGCCGTAGGAGTGACCGACTGCGGTCACGTGCGGATCCCGCTCGGCGCGCAGGCCGTCGAGGAATCCGGCGAGCCGCGGGGCGGCGCGGACCGCGGCGAGGTCGGAGACCGGGCTCGACTCGGTGCGGGCGAGGCCCCAGCCCCATTGCGGCACCTGATAGTTCAGCCAGGTCACGGCGGCGACCGACTCGGCGCCGCGGCCCGCCGCCTGCAGTTGGCGCTCGGTCTCGTCCTTCAGCGCCGCCATCCGGCTGTCGTATCCGGCGAGATGGCCCTGCACGGTGGACCCGGCGCCCGGGGTGAAGACGGTGACGTGGTCGGCGGTGTCGACATCTCCGACCGCCACGGCGGCCATCGCTTCGCGGCCCGAGAGGTCGAGAGTCAGCAACTGCCGTGCCGGCCGGGACAGCGCCACCTCGACGGCGTCGAGCGCGGCGATCTTGTTGCGGGTCTGGGCGAGCCCGGCGTCGGCGTTGCTCGTCAGTCCGCCGAACGGAGCGGCGTCGAGCTGGGCCTGCAAGCGGGCGGCGACCGCCTCGAGCCGGTGCCGTTCGGCCGCCAGCTGCGCGCGGTTGGCCGGGTCCCGCACCGCGGCGGGCACCCCGTCGAGGTTGCCGATCCGCTCGGGCGCCGAGGCGGCGAGCCACGTGCGCTCGCCGTCGTCGAGTCCGGCCCACCATGCCGCCACCTCGGCCGCGGCCGTCCCGGCTGGCGGCACCACGGCGGTGGGTGCGGGTGCAGCGCGCACGGCACCGAAACCGAGCGGACGGGACGCCGGTTCGTGCACCGTCCCGGCGAGATCGGCCGCGGCCCACCGATCGAGCGCCTCGGCCCGGTCGAGGACCGCCCGGATGCGGGCCTCGGCCTCGTGCCGGTGCGAGTCCGCGTCCGGTCCCGGGCCGGCCGTGACGGTTCCGTCGTCCCGCACCGTCAAGGCCCGGTCCCGGGCCCAGCGGGTGGCGTCGTCGAGTTCCGCGCGCAGCGCCCGCAGCCGCGGTGCGCACGATGTCGCGCAGCGGCTCACCTCGCGATACGCGTCGGACCGCCGCGCGATCTGCTCGGCGACGTCACCGATCCGCCGCTCGGCGGCGGCGTGGGCGATGCCCGACCACTGTCCGCCGAACCGTCCGGTGATCTGTGTCCCGATCCGCTCGAGTTCCCCCGCGTGCCGGTCCAGCACCGTGCCGAGACCGTCCAGTGCATCCGGGTCCCACTGCTGCAACTGCCGAAGATCCATCGATCCACCCCCCTGGCGCGGCAGCCTAACCGGCCGCGCGCCCGCCGCGGCGCGATGCGACCCTGCGGCGGGCGAACTGTGGAGAAACGGTCCGGGTGTGGACAACTCGCGACCGGCACGGGCGGCCGGACGCCGTCCGCCCCCGGTGCGTGGCACCGGGGGCGGACGACGAGGACTGCGGCGTCAGATGTCGGAGATCGCCTCGAGCGGCGGGGTGCGCGCGGCGCGCACACCCGGCCACAGGGCGGCGAGCACCCCGACGACGGCCGAGCCGACGAGCATGCCGAGCACCTGTCCCCACGGGACGGCGATTTGGTCGAGGCCCTGATCGGCCAGGGTCCGGACGAAGCCCCAGCCGAACGCCAGACCCAGCACCAGACCGACGACCGCCCCGAACACCGCGATGAGCATCGACTCGAGGTAGATGGTGCGGCGGACCTGGACCCGCTGCATGCCTACCGCGCGGAGCATGCCGATCTCCCGGCGGCGTTCCACGACGGACAGCGCGAGGGTGTTGACGATGCCCAGGATCGCGATGACCACCGCCAGCGCGAGAAGCCCGTAGAGCACGGCGAGCAGGGTGTCGATCTGGGCGGCCTGCTGGCCCTTGAACTGCTCCCGGTCGAGCACCTGCACCACGACGAACTGTTTGGTGGCGTCCTCGAGGGCCGCGCGGATCGCATCCGGGTCGCTGCCGGCCGCGGTGTCGACGAACACCACGAAGTCCGCGCGGGAGGCGGGGGCGGTGAACTCCTGGTAGACCTCCTCGGAGACGACCCACGAGCCGAGCAGCTGGTTGTCGGCGAAGATGCCGCTCACCGTCGTGGCGACGTCCTCGCCGTCGCGGCTGGTGAGGGTGACCACATCGCCGACCCGCCAGCCCTTCTCCGCGGCCGTGGTCTGCGACACCAGCAGGTCGGTGCCGGCGACGTCCTCCCGTCCCTCGACGACGTCGACCTCGAGCACGTCGCCGAGCGGCCCGGACAGCGCGACGCCGAACGTGTCCTCGTCGCCGATGCGCGCCGGGACGCCGTGCATCGCGACGGTCTCCTCCACGCCGTCGGCGCGGGCGGCCGCCGCGGCCGCCCCCACGGGCACCCCGATCATCTGCGGTCCGGTGAGCATGAAGTCGGACTTGACGCCGGTGTCGACGAGCGAGTTGACGCTCGCCTTGGCGGACGCGCCGAACACCCCGATCACGGACACCAGCATCAGGCCCAGGGTCAGGGCGAACGCGGTGGCGGCGGTGCGGCGGGGATTGCGCACCGCGTTGGTGCGCGCGAGCCGGCCCACCGCTCCGAACGGGCGGGCGACGACCGCGCCGAGCCCCGCCACGAACGGCCGCGACAGCGCAGGCGCCGCGAGCAGGACCGCGATGATCAGGGCGAACGCCCCGATGCCGACGGTGGAGGCCGCGCCCCCGCCGGTGCCCTGGGCGCCGACGACGACGACGGCGGCACCGACCACGGCGGCGACGGCCCCGACGACGGTGCGCATCCGCAGCGACTCGACGGTCGCGGTGGACTCCTCCCGCATGGCCGCGACCGGCGCAACCTTGCTCGCGCGACGGGCCGGGGCGTAGGCGCTGACGACGGTGACGACGATGCCGATGAGCAGGGCCACGAGCACGGTCCGCGGTGCGAGCTGCAGGGGACCCGAGGGCAGGCCGACGTCGAACGCGTTGAGCGCGGCGCGCAGCCCGTAGGCCAGGGCCACGCCGCCGACGATGCCGAGGGCGCTGCCCACGACCCCGACGACCAGCGCCTCGAGGGTCACCGACCGGCCCACCTGGCTGCGGCTCGCCCCGATCGCCCGGAGCAGGGCGAGCTCCCGCAGGCGTTGCGCGACGATCATCGAGAAGGTGTTGTAGATGATGAAGGTGCCCACCAGCAGCGCGATCGCGCCGAACGCGAGCAGGAAGTAGTTCAGGAAGCTCAGGGCCTCCTCGATCTCGGTCTTGATCTCCTCGCTCACCTCGGCGCCGGTCTGGACCTTCTGGTCGGGCACGGCGGCGGCGATCCGGTCCCGCAGCTCGTCGGCGGGCACTCCGTCCCCGGCGACGTCGATGTACTGCACGTGGGTGCCGTCGGTGAACAGGGCACGGGCCTGGTTCTCGGTGAACATCGCCCCGACGTAACCGCCGGTGTCGGTCTCGACGTCGTAGATGCCGCTGACCGTGACCGGAACGATCCCGGCCGACGCGGCGAGGATCTTTGTCGGGTCACCGACGGACAGACCGGCGCGTTCGGCGGCGCTCGAGTTGAGCGCGATCTGGCCGTCCGCGGCGGGCGGCCGGCCGGCGACGAACTCGGTGGGATCACCGAGCTGCTGGTCGGGCGGCAGATAGGCGGTCCCCTCGCTGGGGGCACCGCCGGTCTGGATGGCCGCCCCCTCGGAGTCGAGGACGATGACCGGCCCCTCGAACGCCGGCACCACGGTTCGCACACCGGGGACCGCGGAGACGACCGCGACGTCGGAGTCGGGGACGCCGCTCGAGCCCTGCTGTTCGCTGCTGACGCGGACGTCGACGCCCTTGGCGGCGTCGGCGAAGAGGTCGTCGAACGTGCGCTGCAGCGTGTCGGTGAAGACGAAGGAGCCGGTGACGAACGCCGTGCCGAGCACCACGGACAGAACGGTCAGCAGCAGCCGCACCTTGTGGGCGGCGAGGTTGCGCAGGGCAACCCTGCGGATGGGATTCGCGCTCATGGTCGGCTCGCCCCTACTTCGCCGTGGGCACGACGACGGCGTCGAACTGCTTCATCCGGTCGAGGACCGACTCGGCGGTCGGGTCGCGCATCTCGTCGACGATGCGCCCGTCCGCGAGGAACACCACGCGGTCCGCGTAGCTGGCCGCCCGGGGGTCGTGCGTGACGATCACGACGGTCTGCCCGAACTCGTCGACCGCGGCCCGCAGGATCGACATCACCTCACCCGAGGAGCGGGAGTCGAGGTTACCGGTGGGCTCGTCACCGAAGATGATGTCGGGCCGGCCGGCGAGCGCGCGAGCGCACGCCACCCGCTGCTGCTGACCGCCGGACAGCTCCCCCGGCCGGTGATCGAGCCGGTCGCCGAGCCCGAGACGGGTCACGACGGTGTCCAGCCATTCCCGGTCGACCTTGCGACCGGCGATGTCGACGGGCAGCGTGATGTTCTCGAGGGCAGTGAGCGTGGGCACCAGGTTGAACGCCTGGAAGACGAAGCCGATGCGGTCGCGGCGCAACTGGGTCATCTGCTTGTCGGACAGGTCGGTCAGATCGGTGTCCCCGAGGACCACCGCACCGGACGTGGCGGTGTCGAGGCCGGCGAGGCAGTGCATCAGCGTCGACTTCCCCGAACCCGAGGGGCCCATGATGGCGGTGAACTCCCCCGCCGCGAACTCCGCGTTCACCCCGTCGAGGGCGTGGACAGCGGTCTCACCGGTTCCGTAGATCTTGATCAGGTCGATAGCGCGCGCGGCGGTGGCGGTGTGGGCTGGCATGTCCACCATCTTCCTGACTTTTCCGACGAGGCACCATCGGGGACGTCCCGGATTCCTCGGGGCCGGATCTCGGGGTGACGCGCGGCGGGGTGCTGTGGCGGCGCCGCCGGGCGCTACCGTCGAGATCATGCGGATAGGAGCACACGTCCGGCAGGACGACGATCCGATCGGCCGCGGCGAACGATACGGCGCAGACCTGGTGCAACTGTTCCTCGGCGAGCCCCAGGGGTGGACGAAGCCGGGCACGCATCCCCGGCAGGAGCAGATCCGTGCGTCGGATGTCGCGGTGGTGGTGCACGCCCCCTACGTGATCAACGTCGCCAGCACGAACAACCGGTTGCGGATGCCGTCGCGCAAGGCCGTGGCCGAGCACGCGGAGGCGGCCGCCCGGATCGGCGCCTTCGGCCTGGTGGTGCACGGCGGCCACGTCCGGTCCGGGGAGGAGATCGCGGCGGGGGTGGAGAACTGGCGCAAGTTGTTCGAGCGGCAGGAGGACAAGGGCGGGTTCGCGGTACCCGTCCTGATCGAGAACACCGCGGGCGGCGACTTCGCGATGGCGCGGCACGTGGATGCCATCGCCCGGTTGTGGGACGCCGTCGGCGACTACGACGTCGGCTTCTGCCTCGACACCTGCCACGCCTGGGCGGGCGGCGAGGACCTCGTCGACGTCGTGGAACGGGTCCGGGCCGCGACCGGCCGGATCGACCTGGTCCACCTGAACAATTCCCGCGACGGCTTCGGCTCCGGCCGGGACCGCCACGCCGGCATCACCTCCGGCACGATCGATCCCGACCTGTTGGTGGCCGTGTGCCGGGCGGCGGACGCCCCGGTCGTCCTCGAAACCCCGGCGGAGGGAATTGCCGAGGACATCGCCTACCTGCGCGAACTCCTGGAGTGAGGCCCGCTTCCCGGAAACCGCTCCGTCACAGCCGTAACATCTTCCCCATGAAGCACGCCCGGATCGCCGTCGTCGCCCTCGCCCTGGTCCTCGCGGGCTGCTCGGACGCCGACAGCCCTGCGCCGTCCGCGTCGGCGAGCACCGCCACCTCGTCCGTCCCGTCCGGGTCCTCGTCGGGGTCGACGGACTCGTCGCGTGAGGAGCCCGCCCCCACCGACGCGGCGGACAAGACGTCACCCGCCTCGGCGGACGCGAAGCTGACCGTCACCGAGATCCGCACCGGCCGGCACGAGAACTTCGACCGGGTCGTGTACGAGATGGGCGGGACCGGCACCCCGGGATGGCGCGTCGGCTACGTCGACCGGGCGGTGCAGGACGGCAGCGGCAACGACGTGACCGTCGCGGGCGGCGCGATCCTGCAGGTGCTCATCGACGGGTCCGCGTACCCGTTCGACAGCGGTGTCGAGCCCTACTCCGGCCCGAACCCGGTGCTCGCGCAGCCGGGCGGCTCGGTCGTCGAGGTCAACGGCTCCGGGGTGTTCGAGGGCGTGACCCAGTCGTTCATCGGCGTCGCCGAGCCGAACACCCCGTTCGACGTGTACACGCTGACGAACCCGACCCGGCTGGTCGTAGACGTCGCGCGCTGATCCCGCGGTTCAGACCCGGCCGGGCGGGAAGCCGCCCGTCGCCACGGGACCCCAGTCGTCGACGGTGATGCGGATCAGGGACTTGCCCTGCGTGCGCATGGCCTCCCGGTACTCGTCCCAGTCGGGGTGCTCCCCGGCGACGGCGCGGAAGTACTCGACCAGCGGCTCGACCGAATCCGGCAGGTGGATCACCTCGGCGGTGCCGTCGATCTGGACGTACGGGCCGTTCCAGTCGTCGGAGTGGATCATGATCGACACGGCCGGGCGGCGGCGGATGTTCACGACCTTGGCGCGTTCCGGGTAGGTCGCGATCACGATGCGGCCGGCGTCGTCGAGCCCGCACGTGACCGGGGACATCTGCAGCCGGCCGTCGGACCGGGTGGTGACCAGCGTGCCGCGGTGACGCGGGCGGACGAACTCGAGCAACCGGTCACGGTCCACGCGGTCTGCGGTTGCGATCTTCGGTGCCATGCTCCCGACCCTACGTCCGCGGCCGCGACGACGACGAGCCTTCCTGTCGGAGTGGCCGGGCAGAATTCCCCCGGCGGGACGCGACCGCGCCGACGGATCCGGTGGTGACGACACGGTCGCGTGGCCCCGCGCGACCTACCCTTGACCTCGAGTCCACTCGAGGTTCTACGGTCGGGCGACCGACTTCAGGAGGCTCCCCACATGAGCATGGAAGTGACCGCGTGGAACGCGATGTACAACGCGATGCACGCGCAGAGCGACCGGCGCCCGTTCTCGCGCGCCAGCCTGCGCCGGATCGCCGAGTTCGCCCGCCCCCACCGCCGCAACATCGGCATGTACCTGCTGCTGAGCGTCGTGATCGCCGCGCTCGGAGTGGCCACCCCCGTGTTGGCCGGCCGAGTGATCGATGCGATCGTCGACCGCGCCGACCTCTCGGTGATCACGTGGCTGGCGGTGCTGATCGCCGCGATCGCGCTCGTCGAGGCCGGCCTGGGGATCCTGAACCGCTGGCTGTCCGCGAGTATCGGCGAGGACCTGATCCTCGACCTGCGCACCACCGTGTTCGACCATGTGCAGCGCATGCCCGTCGCGTTCTTCACCCGCACCCGCACCGGCGCCCTCGTCAGCCGGCTCAACAGCGACGTGATCGGTGCCCAGCGGGCCTTCAGCGACACCCTCTCCGGGGTGGTCGGCAACCTCGTCACCCTCGCGATCACGCTGGTGGTGATGATCGGCATCTCGTGGCAGATCACGCTGCTCGCGCTGCTGCTGCTGCCGATCTTCGTGGTGCCCGCCCGGCACATGGGCGTACGACTCGCCCGACTGAATCGTGAAGCAGCCAACCACAATTCGATGATGAGCACCCAGATGACGGAGCGGTTCTCCGCGCCCGGGGCGACGCTGGTGAAGCTGTTCGGACGCCCGTCGCAGGAATCGTCGGAGTTCGCCGTCCGGGCCCGCCGGGTGCGCGACATCGGGGTGAAGACGGCGATGCTGCAGTCGGTGTTCGTCACCGCTCTGACGCTCGTGTCCGCCCTCGCGCTGGCCCTGGTCTACGGCCTCGGCGGCTTCTACGCGCTGCGCGGACAACTCGAGCCGGGCGCCGTCGTGGCGATGGCGATGCTGCTCACGCGGCTGTACTCGCCGCTGACCGCGCTCGCGAGCGCCCGCGTCGACGTGATGAGCGCGATGGTGAGCTTCGAGCGGGTCTTCGAGGTGCTCGACCTGCGGCCGCTGATCCAGGAGGCGCCCGACGCCCGCCCCGTCCCCGACGGTCCGGTCGCCGTCGAGTTCCGGCACGTGGACTTCGCGTACCCCTCCGCCGACAAGGTCTCGCTGGCCTCGCTGGAGGAGGTGGCCACCCTCGACACCCGCGGCGGCGCACCGGTCCTGCACGACGTGAGCTTCCGGGCCGCGCCCGGGCAGATGGTGGCCCTGGTGGGTTCCTCCGGCGCCGGCAAGTCCACCATCGCGCAGCTGGTGCCGCGGCTCTACGACACCGACGCCGGATCCGTGCTGCTCGGCGACGTCGACGTGCGCCGGCTGACGACCGCCTCGATCCGCGGCGCCGTCGGCATGGTGACCCAGGACGGGCACCTGTTCCACGACACCGTGCGGGCGAACCTGCTCCTGGCTCGCCCGGAGGCGACCGAGGACGAGTTGTGGGACGTACTGCACCGGGCCCGGCTCACCGAGCTGATCCGCTCCCTTCCCGACGGCCTGGACACCGTCGTCGGCGAACGCGGGTACCGGCTCTCCGGGGGTGAACGCCAGCGGCTGACCATCGCGCGCCTGCTGCTCGCCCATCCGCGGGTGGTGATCCTCGACGAGGCCACCGCGCACCTGGACTCGACCTCGGAGGCCGCCGTGCAGGAGGCGCTCACGGAGGCGCTGGCCGGCCGGACGGCGGTGGTGATCGCGCACCGGTTGTCGACGGTCCGCGCGGCGGACCTCATCCTCGTGGTCGAGGACGGCCGCATCGTCGAGCGCGGCACCCACGCCGAACTGCTTGCCGCCGACGGCCGCTACGGCGAGCTGTACCGCACCCAGTTCGCCGATTCAGGACCGAAGATGTCCGCAATGGCCCCGACACTGGGCACATGACGACGAACGAGACCGACCTGCTGCTCCTCCTGCTCGACACTCAGCGCACCGCGTTCCGCAATGCGCTGTCCGGCATGACCGAGGACCAGGCCCGCAGTGCACCCAGCGCCTCGACGATGAGCCTGGCCTCACTGCTGAACCATGTGATCGACGGCGAGGTCGCGGCCGCCGACCGCATCTCCGGAACCGAGTCCCGCGACCCCGACCCCGTCGCGGCCTGGACGGCCGGGTGGGAGGTGCGCGACGACGAGACCGTCGCGGGTCAGCTCGCCCGGCTCGACACCGTCGCAGCTCGCTTCGCCGACGTGCTGCGGGCGGAGCCGGACCTCGGCCGGGTGGTGGACCTGCCGGAGAGCATCGCCCGCTGGCTGGACCAGGGCGTGCCGCTGAGTGTCCGCTTCCTGGTCCTGCACCAGATCGAGGAATGGGCCCGGCACGCCGGCCACGCCGACATCATCCGCGAATCCGTCGACGGGGCCACCGCCGACGTCCTGGCGGGCCGGGTCCGGTAGCCGGCACCGGCGAACCCGGACGGCGCCCCGCAGCCGCGATAGGCTGCCCGTAGGCACCACTGCCCGGGCGCCCCGGCGCCGTCGCCGCGAGATCCTGGAGGCCTGTCGCGTGACCGGACAACAGACCAGCACGGGCGCTGCGGGCGCCGCTCAGCACCCGATGTTCGAGAAGGTGGCGCGGGCCGGACAGGCCGCGAGCGGGGTGGTGCACCTGCTGATCGCGTACGTCGTGATCCAGGTTGCATTCGGCGATCCGGCCAGCGCCGATCAGTCCGGCGCGCTCCGCCAGCTCGCCGCCCAGCCCGGCGGCAGGATCGTCCTGTGGGTCCTGGCCGTGACGCTCACCGCCCTGGCGGTGTGGCGCCTGGTCGAAGCCGCGGTGGGCAAACGCTCGGACCTCGAGAAGCCCTCGGCCCTGGACCGGGTCAAGACCCTCGGGGTCGCTGTGGCCTACCTGGCGCTGGCGCTGACCGCGTTCCAGTTCGCGCGGGGCAGCGGCAAGTCGAGCAGTGAGCAGAACGCCGGATTGAGCGCCCGGTTGATGCAGTCCGGCGGCGGCAAGGTCCTGCTCGTCGCGGCCGGTCTGGTGATCATCGGCATCGGCGCCTACCACGTCTACAAGGGCGCGGCGAAGAAGTTCCTCGACGACCTGCACCGCGGGCGGCTGCCCCGGTACGCCGAGCCGCTCGGTGTCGTCGGGTACGTCGCGAAGGGCCTGGCGATCGCCGGTGCCGGCGTCCTGGTCCTCGTCGCGACGTTCACCGCCGACCCGTCCAAGGCGACGGGACTGGACGGTGCCCTCAAGACGCTGGGCACCGCCCCGTTCGGTCAGATCCTGCTCGTCGCGGCCGGTCTCGGCATCGCCGCGTACGGCGTGTACTGCTTCGTCCTGGCGCGGTACGGGAAGATGTGAGTCTCGCGGGCGCGCTCAGGCGCGCCCGCGATCACCACCGGTGCCCTCAGTCGCGCCCGCGATAGCCGCCGGTGCCGTGTCCACCGGACTGCCCGCGCTCGCCCGAGCGTTCCCGGAAGCCACGGTGCGGCTTGTCGCCGCGCCCGCCGAAGTCCTTGCCGCGGCCGCCGCGATCGCCCCAGTCCTTCTTGCCGCCGTACTCCCTGCGCTCACCCTGGCGGCGCTCCCCGCGGTCGTCGCGCGGACGGTAGGACGACGGGCGGCCCGACGGGGCCCCGCTGTCGGGCTGCAGCTGGATCAGCACACCCGAGATGCGGGTGCCCCGCAACGCCTCGAGCGTCTCCGGCGACAGGTCCTTCGGCAGCTCGACGAGGCTGTGATCCGGGCGGATGCTGATGTGCCCGAAGTCGCTGCGGCGCAGGCCGCCCTCGTTGGCGATGGCGCCGACGATCGCGCCGGGCACCACGCGGTGGCGCTTGCCCACGGCGATGCGGTAGGTGACCAGTTCCTGCCCGTCCCGCCCGACACGGGACGCACCGTCGTCGTCGAACCGGCGCGGCGGCCGCTCCCGCGGCTCGCGTTCGCGCCGCGGCGGTGCCACGGGCTCGGGTTCGGCCTCCATGAGGAACGACTCCCCGTCGCGGGAGAGCACCGCGAGCGCCGCCGCGATGTCGGCGAGAGGCACGTCGTGCTCGCGCTCGTAGTCCTCGACGAATCGCCGGAACAACGCCAGATGGTCGGAGGTGAGCGCCTCGGTGATGGAGTCGTTGAACTTCTCGACGCGCTGGGCGTTGACATCCTCCACCGACGGCAGCTGGATCTCGGTGAGCGGCTGCCGGGTGGCCCGCTCGATCGCCTTGAGCAGGTGCCGCTCGCGGGGGGCGACGAACAGGAGCGCGTCACCGCTGCGGCCGGCCCGGCCGGTGCGGCCGATGCGGTGCACGTAGGACTCGGTGTCGTGCGGGATGTCGTAGTTCACGACGTGGCTGATGCGGTCGACGTCCAGGCCGCGGGCCGCGACGTCCGTCGCGACGAGGATGTCCAGCGCGCCGCTCTTGAGCTGCCCGATGGTGCGTTCGCGCTGGGCCTGGACGATGTCGCCGTTGATCGCGGCGGCCGAGAAGCCCCGGGCCCGCAGCCGCTCCGCGAGGTCCTCGGTGGCCTGCTTCGTCCGGACGAAGATGATCATCGCCTCGAACTGCTCGACCTCGAGAATCCGGGTCAGGGCGTCGAGCTTGCGCTGGTGCGACACGAGCACCCAGCGCTGGGAGATGTTCGCCGACGTCGTCGTCTTCGACTTGACCGTGATCTCGACCGGGTCGTGCAGATACTGCTTGGACAACCGGCGGATGGCGCCCGGCATGGTCGCCGAGAACAGCGCGACCTGCTTGCTCTCGGGGGTGTCGGCGAGGATCCGCTCGACGTCCTCCTGGAAGCCCATGGTGAGCATCTCGTCGGCCTCGTCGAGCACGAGGAACTCGAGCTCGGAGATGTCGAGGGTGCCCTTGGCGAGGTGATCGATCACACGTCCGGGCGTGCCCACGATGACCTGCGCGCCCCGGCGCAGCCCGGACAGCTGCACGCCGTAGCTCTGGCCGCCGTAGATGGGCAGCACGTGCAGACCCGGGATGTGCGCCGAATACTTGCCGAAAGCCTCGGCGACCTGCAGGGCGAGCTCGCGGGTGGGCGCCAGGATCAGCGCCTGGGGCCGCTTCACCGCGGTGTCGATCCGCGACAGGATCGGCACCGCGAACGCGGCGGTCTTGCCGGTACCGGTCTGCGCGAGACCGACGACGTCGCGCCCCTCCAGCAGCGGCGGGATGGTGGCCGCCTGGATCGGCGACGGGTTCTCGTAGCCCACATCCGAAAGCGCCTGCAGCACACGGGCGTCGATGTCGAGATCGGCGAACGTGGGGGTGGCGGTGTCGGCTTCGGGGTCTTGCACAGTATCACTCATTTGACCTGCAGTTTATCGGATGGACGGCCATGACCCCTCCACAGCGCCCGGACGGGGGTCCCCGACCACCCTATCCGCCCGCCGAACCCGGCGCCGTCGCCGCCAGATGGCGGGCCCACAGCCGCAGCGCCGGCCGCACCGGCGGGTACTCGAGTCCGTGCCGGCGGGCGAGGGCGGCGGTGGACGCCGTCGGGTAGGTGTCGGCGCTGAGAAAGCTCAGGGTCTCCTTCTCCGCACCGGTCACGCGGGACGGCAGCGCCCGCAGCACCGCCACGGGTATCCGCCGGCGTGGTGCGGGGACGCCGAGTTCGTCGGCGAGCAGGGCGACGAGTTCGGGCAGCGGAGGGGTGGCCTCGTCGAGGACCCAGTAGGCCTGCCCCACCGTCTCCGGATCGCGCGGCACCAGCGCCAGGAACCGGGCCAGATGGTCGACGGTGACGACGGGCAGCACGGTGCGCCGGGAGCCGGGCACGGCGCGCAGCTGCCCGCGGGCGAGTTGCACGACCAGCTCCGCGAGACCGAGGTACTGATCGGCCGCCCCGGTGCGGGAGTCGCCGATCACCGTCCCGGGATTGACGACCGTGAGGGGCACCCCGAGTTCGGCGGCGAGTGCACGCACCACCGCGTCGGCTTCGATCTTCGACGCCTCGTACGCGCCGAACCTGCGGTAGGTGCGCCGCCGGTGCCGTCGGGGCCACGGCGCCGGCACGGCCGGGTACGCCGCGACCCGGTAGCCGCTGACGTGCACGAGCCGGCGCGCGCCCGCCACCGCCGCGAATCGGGTGATCTTCGCCGCCAGAACGACGTTCACCTCCCGCGCCGCGTGCGCGGTCATCCCGAAGGCGAACGCGGCGGCCAGGTTGTAGACGTCACGCACGTCCGCCGGCGCGGGATCGAGGGCGAGCTCGGCGGCGTCCGGGTCGAACACGTGGACCGAGAGCCGGTCGAGCGGCACCCCGTCGGCGGCGAGCCGGTCGCGCAGGCGTGCCCCGGACTCCGCCGAACGCACCGCGGCGACGACGAGGACGTCCCCGTCGGGGCCGGTGAGCAGGTCCCGCAGCAGTCCGCGGCCGAGGAACCCCGTCGCCCCGAAGACCACCGCGGCGCTCATCGTCCGGCTCCGACGAGGTCGAGTGCGACCGCGCGGGCGTCCGCGAGGGGGGCCACGTCGTGCCGGGCACGGGCGACGGTGGTGGCGCCCTCGACGAGGCTGACGATCACCCCGGCGAGCCGGGCGGCATCGGGTACCCCGTCGCGGGCGAGCACGCGCTCGAGGATCACGCGCCACGATTCGTAGACGCGGGCGCAGCTCTGCTGCAGCACAGGGTTGTCGGCGGCGGCGTCGACGGCGACGGCGACCACGGCGCAGCCGGCCGCGAACCCGGACCCCTCGAGCCGGGCCGCGAGGTCGTCGAACACCGCGGCGACGATCTCGGCGGCGGTCCGCCCCTCGGCCAGCAGCTCCTCGAGCAGGCCGGTGAACTCCGCGCCCACCCGGTCCAGGGCCGCCACGACGAGTTCGTCCTTGCCGCCGGGGAAGTGGAAGTACACCGAGCCGCGCGGCGCCCCGGAGGCGTCGGTGATGCGGCCCAGCCCGGTGCCGTGGTAGCCGCGGGACTGGATCAGATCCAGCGTGGTGTCGATCATGCGCGCCTTCGTGCGCGCTCCCTTGGTGGTCACCCCTAAATAATAGACCGGTCTACATATTTCTGTCGATGCCGACGGACCTGGCGCGACAGCCCGCATGCGACGGAAGGCACACTGAACCCGTTCCACTCTCGTAAGACGAAAGGACCGTCCGGTGTCGGAGCCCGTCAGCATTCCCACCCACTGGTACAACATCGCGGGAGATCTGCCCGACGCTCCGCCGCCGCACCTGCATCCCGGCACGAGGGAGCCGGTCACGGCCGCCGATCTCGAACCGCTGTTCGCCGCGGGGCTGATCGAACAGGAGCTCTCCACCGAGACCGACATCGCGATCCCCGAGCCCGTCCGGGAGGCGTACGCGACCTACCGCACCACGCCGCTGCTGCGGGCCCGGTCCTTCGAGCGGGCGCTCGGCACCGCCGCCCGCATCTACGTCAAGTACGAGGGCGTGAGCCCGGTGGGCAGCCACAAGACGAATTCGGCTCTCGCGCAGGCGTACTACAACTCCGTCGACGGCGTGAAGAAGCTCACCACCGAGACCGGCGCCGGCCAGTGGGGCAGCGCCCTGTCGTTCGCATGCGCCAAGTTCGGCATCGACCTCGAGGTGTGGCAGGTGCGCGCCTCGTACGAGTCCAAGCCGTACCGCAGGCACCTCATCGAGGTGTACGGCGGCACCGTGCACTCGAGCCCGTCGGACCTCACCGCGTCCGGCCGCAAGGTCCTCGACGAGCAGCCGGACACCCCCGGCTCGCTGGGCATCGCCGTGTCCGAGGCTGTCGAGGTCGCCGCCGGCGATCCCGCCGCCCGGTATGCGCTCGGCAGCGTGCTCAACCACGTCGTGCTGCACCAGACCGTGATCGGCCTCGAGGCCGTCGAGCAACTGCGTGCCGCCGGCGAGGAGCAGGCCGACGTCGTGTTCGGGTGCGCCGGCGGCGGCTCCAACCTCGCGGGTCTGTCGTTCCCGTTCCTGCGCGAGGTGCTGCACGGCCGTGCCACCACCCGGGTGGTGGCGGCCGAGCCCGCCGCGTGCCCGTCCATCACGCGCGGCGAGTACCGCTACGACCACGGCGACATCGTGGGCCTGACCCCGCTGCTCAAGATGCACACCCTCGGTCAGGATTTCATTCCCGATCCCATCCACGCCGGTGGGCTGCGCTATCACGGCATGGCGCCACTGCTGAGTCACACCGTCGAACTGGGATACGTGCAGGGCACAGCCGTGGCGCAGACCGACGCCTTCGGTGCGGCGGTCGAGTTCGCCCGCACCGAGGGCATCGTGCCGGCCCCCGAGTCGGCCCACGCGATCGCGGCGGCCGCCGAGTACGCGCGGACCGTGACCGAACCCGAGGTGATCGTGATCGGGCTGTCGGGGCACGGGCAGCTCGACCTGCCGGCCTACGCCGCCTACCTGCACGGCGAGCTCGGATAGCAGCTCGGATAGCGCTGCCGGCGTGTCTTCCCCCTGTGATCGGGGGGAAGACACGCCGAAGAACGCTGTGATGCAACACACTGCCGGTCATCGGCGATACACCTGTGGAACCGCTTCATCGCGCGATGTCACCACCGGGAGGCCCTGATGCCCGACGCAGCCGACAACCTGGCCCTGCGCCTGCTCGACGCAGTGCACCGCACCCGAGGGATAGACCCTGGGATCGTCACCGATCGCTACCGGGCCTACCGGGCGGCGCAGGGCGCGGACGCCGGCCACGACGGGATCCGCGCGCTTCTGCGTACCTTCGAGGAGACCGGCGGCAGCGCCCAGTGGGCCGGCAAGGTCGGGCACTACCGTCGTCGCTACAGCCCCGAGGACGCGCCCATCGCCGCCGACACCGTCGAACTGGCCGCCGATGTCCTGCACCGGCACGGCGTCGACTCGGTGGACGACCTCGCCGGCACGGACGACACGACCCTCGCCGACGAGTGGCAGCGGGCCGGGGGCGACCCCGCCGTCTGGCAGCCGCTCCTCGACGCCCTGCGCCCGGCCCGGGCCCTGTCCGGCGTCGCCTGACCGACCCCCGCGGGCCGCGGCAAACCCGCCCGGCCACCCGTCGGCCGGGCGCATACTCGACGCATGCGTTACTCCGGCCGTCCGGAGGCCGGGCGGCGGCTGGCCCGCTCGGTTGCCCACCTGCGCGACGCGAACCCTGTGATCCTGGCGCTCCCCCGCGGCGGGATCCCCGTCGCACGGGAGGTGGCACACGCGCTCGACGCCCCGCTCGACGTACTCGTCGTCCGCAAACTGGGGGTGCCGTGGCAACCGGAACTGGCGATGGGCGCCATCGCCGAGGGCGGCTTCCGCGTGCTCAACGAGGACGTCATCCGTATCGGCCGGGTGGCCGAGGACTCGATCGAACGGATCGAGGCCCGCGAACGCACCGAACTCGACCGTCGCGCCCGGCTGCTGCGCGGCGGCAAGGAGCGCACGTCGCTGTCGGGACGCACGGTCGTCCTCGTCGACGACGGCATGGCCACCGGCGCGACCGCCGCCGTCGCCTGCCTGGCCGCGCGGGAGTCCGGGGCCGAGCGGGTGGTGCTGGCGGTTCCCGTGGCCTCCCCGGAGGCGGCGCGACGCGTCCGAGCGGTGGCCGACGAGGTGGTGTGCCCGTTCACGCCTGCCGACCTGGGCAGCGTCGGGGCCGCGTACGACGACTTCCATCAGCTCTCCGACGACGAGGCCGCCCGCCTGCTCGAATCCGCCTGAGCACCTGCCGCGCCGACCGGTATCCGTGTCCAGAATTCACAGGTATATCTACAGGTCAGCGCGAAAAGGCTACAAATCGGGCACCCCCGCTGCTGCATTTTCCAGCCTCGTGTGATGCAATGCACATCCACAAGTGGAAAATTGATGGAGGGGTCACCGTGAAAGAGTTTGCCGTGCCACAGTCGTTCTCGATCCCCGAGGACGCATCGATGGCGGAGGCCGTCTTCCGGCACGAAAAGGAGTCGCCGACCTGGGTGCCGTTCGAGCGCCGGATCGACGGCCGGTGGGTCAGCGTCACCGCCGCCGAGTTCGCCGCCCAGGTCCGCGGGGTGGCCAAGGGCCTGATGGCGTCCGGGATCGAGCTCGGTGACCGGGTCGCGATCCTGTCGAGCACGCGCTACGAGTGGGTCCTGATCGACTACGCGATCTGGGCTGCCGGTGGCTGCACCGTCGCCATCTACGAGACCTCCTCGGCCGACCAGGCCCAGTGGATCCTCGAGGATTCGGGGACCTCGCTGCTCGTCGTCGAGAACGACGGCCACGCCCGAACGGTTGCGACGGTGGCCGAGGCCGCGCCGGCCCTGCGCGAGGTCCTGCAGATCGAGGGCGCACCGGGCGCCAAGAGCGCCGTCGACGAGCTGATCGCCCGGGGTGCGGCGATCACCGACGCACAGCTCGAGGAGCGGCGCCACCAGGTGCGGGCCGAGTCCCCCGCCACACTGATCTACACCTCGGGCACCACCGGCCGCCCCAAGGGCGTGCAGCTGACCCACAGCAACCTGTGGGCCGAGGCCGCCGCCGTCAAGCTCGCCCTCCCGAACTCCATGGTGAGCGGCAAGCGGACCCTGCTGTTCCTGCCCCTCGCCCACGTGTTCGCCCGCGAGATCTCGTTCGGCGCCTTCGAGCACGGCGTGACCGTCGCGCACACCTCCGACCTGACCACGCTGCTCGACCAGCTCGGCGAGTTCAAGCCGAACTTCATCCTGTCGGTCCCGCGCGTGTTCGAGAAGGTCTACAACTCGGCCAAGCAGAAGGCGTACGACGGCGGCAAGGGCAAGATCTTCGAGAAGGCCTCCGACACCGCCATCGCGTACAGCGAGGCGCTGGACAAGGGCGGGGCCGGCCTCGGCCTGAAGATCAAGCACTTCGTCTTCGACAAGCTGGTGTACAGCAAGCTGCGCGCGGCCCTCGGCGGCGAGTGCGAGCAGGCGGTCTCCGGCGGCGCCGCCCTCGGCGCGCGCCTGGGCCACTTCTTCCGCGGCGTCGGCATTCCCATCTACGAGGGCTACGGCCTGACCGAGACCACGGGTGGCGTCACCCTCAACACCCCCGAGCACCAGCGGGTGGGCAGCGTCGGCCGGCCGGTCAACGGGCACGCCGCACGCATCGCCGAGGACGGCGAGCTGCTGCTCAAGGGCCCCGCGGTGTTCGGCGGCTACTGGAAGAACGAGAAGGCCACCGCCGAAGCGATCGTCGACGGCTGGTTCCACACCGGTGACATCGGCAGGATCGACGAGGACGGGTTCGTCCACATCACCGGCCGCAAGAAGGAGCTCATCGTCACCGCCGGCGGCAAGAACGTCGCCCCGGCCGTGCTCGAGGACGCGCTCCGGGCACACCCGCTGATCAGCCAGGTCATCGTCGTCGGCGACGCGAAGCCGTTCATCGGCGCGCTGATCACCCTCGATCCCGAGGCCCTGCCCGGCTGGAAGGAACGCCACGGCAT
The DNA here is from genome assembly GCF_021441945.1 of Rhodococcus sp. DMF-1. Classification (NCBI taxonomy): domain Bacteria; kingdom Bacillati; phylum Actinomycetota; class Actinomycetes; order Mycobacteriales; family Nocardiaceae; genus Rhodococcus; species Rhodococcus sp. DMF-1. Next base: position 619,791 of record NZ_CP090442.1, on the reverse strand, counting down.
CGCCGCCGACGCTCCGGTCTCCGAGCTGCTCGGGCATCCCGACCTGATCGCGGAGATCGACGCCGCGGTCGCCGAGGGCAACAAGAAGGTCTCCAACCCCGAGCAGATCAAGAAGTACCGGATCCTCGAGGTGGACTTCACCATCGAGACCGGCGAGCTGACCCCGACGCTCAAGCTCAAGCGCAACGTCATCCACGAGGCGCACGGCACGGCGATCGAGGCCATCTACTCGTAGGGCCATCTACTCGTAGGGCCATCTACTCGTAGGGCCATGCCCCGGCTGAGCGAATGCATCCTCCACCTCCGCGGCGAGGGATGCATTCGCTCACTCGCGTCGGTGGGCCGGCACGTCGGTCACGGCCAGGACGAACTCGGCGACGTCGCGGGTCACCGTGCGGTGCACCGGCTCGTGCAGCAGGTCGTGGCCTGCGTCCGGGTACTCGCGCAGCTCCAACGCCGGGATCGTCCGGGACCAGGCCCGGACGGGCTCGATCGGGGCCAGCCGGTCGTCGACGCCGTGCACCGCGAGCAGCGGTATGCGCGCCTGCGCGAGGATCTCGGCCGTCGCGGGCACGGCCGCCGATCGAGGCGTCCCGCACAGCACGGCGCCGCGGAATCGGCCGGCGTCGGTGCGCAGCACCGTGAGGGCGGTTCCCGCGCCGAGCGAGTGCCCCATCACCACCAACGGCATCCCCGGCTCCGCGCGCTCGGCCAGCTCGGCGACGCACAGCAGGTCGGCCGCCAGGTCGTCGACGGCGCCCGGTTCACCGGGGTTGCCCTCGGACAGGCCGTGCCCGGCGAGATCGAGGCCCCACACCGCGATGCCGTGCGGCGCCAGACCCGCGGCGAAGCGATGGTAGTGACCGGTGTGCTGACGCATCCCGTGGGCGAAGACGACGGCGGCCGTCGCGCCGTCGACGGACCAGTGCCGGTAGTGGACGCGGCCGGTGCTGCCGTCGAAAAAGGGCATGCGGCCATTGTGCGCCGGTGCACAATCGCGGGATGACACCGACCACCGCCGTCGAGCGCAGCCGAGCCGAGGGGCGCGCCGCCCGCACCCGCATGCCCCGCAGTGCGCACGGCGAAATTCGTTGTCCCGAAAGGGATCCGGTCGCGATCTTCGAACAGCAGAACCGCACCCGACTGCCGGAACTGGTGCCGATCCGGTACGAACGGATGACGGAGTCGCCGTTCGCCTACTACCGCGGCAGCGCCGCCGCGATGGCGGGGGACCTGTCCACCGAGCCGGTGACGGGGCCCCACGTGGTGGCGTCGGGCGATGCACATCTGGCGAATTTCGGCCTGTACGCCTCGCCGGAGCGCCGAGTCCTGTTCGACCTCAACGACTTCGACGAAGCGTATCCGGCGCCGTGGGAATGGGACGTCAAACGGCTGGCCGCGTCGGTGTGGTTGGCCGGCCGTCAGACCGGGCGCACCGAGCAGCAGTGCCGGGACGCGACCCTCACGACGGTGCGCTCGTACCGCGAGACGATCCGCTTCCTGTCCGACCTGACGGCCACCGAGCGGTTCTACTTCCAGGTCGACGCGGACGAGATCGAGCAGGCGTCGCGGAATCCGGAGGCGATACGCGCCGTCGTGCAGAAGGCACGGGGCCGCACCTCCGAACAGGTCCTGAGGAAGCTGACGGTTACCACGGCCGACGGCGCACCGCGCATCGTCGACCAACCCCCGATCGTCCGGCACCTCGACATCGGGTCGCTCGAAGCCATCGACGGGATCGTCGCGTCCTACCGGGCGACGGTGCGGGCGGACGTCCTGCTGCTGCTCTCCCAGTACCGCGTCGTGGATTTCGCGATGCGGATCGTGGGAGTGGGCAGTGTGGGCACCCGGTGCTTCGTCGTCCTGCTGCTCGGGCCGGCCGACGAGCCGCTGTTCCTCCAGGTCAAGGAGGCCGGACAGTCGGTGCTGGAGACGCACGGCGGGATCCGCGAGACTCCCCACCGCGTCGCGTCCGAACTCATCACGCACGGCCAGGGCGCCCGGGTCGTGGGTGCGCAGCGAATCCTGCAGGCCCACTCGGATCCGCTCCTCGGCTGGATCACCGGCGTGCCCGGTCCGGACGGCGTGCGACGGGACTTCTAGGTCCGGCAGTTCCGTGACATGAAGGGATCGGTGCAGTGGGATCGGTTGAGTGCCGCACAGTCGGAGCGGTACGGCCGGTTGTGCGGGGCGCTGCTCGCCCGTGCCCACAGCCAGAGCCCGGTCGGCGCGTTCGTCGCCGGGTACCTCGGCCGCGGGACGGTCTTCGACGAGGCGGTCGCGCGGTGGTCGGCCGCCTACGCCGATCGCACGGAGCAGGACTGGCGGGCGCTGTGCGACAAGGGGCCGTAGGTCACCAGCAGCGCCCCTCGCCGCGGTAGGTGGGGACGGTGGTGCGGGTGCCGTCGGCGTCGACGAGGTGCAGTTCCGCGAACCGCTCGCACAGCTCCCCCGCCTTGGCGTGCCGCAACCATACGCGCCCGCCGACGGGCAGATCCGCCGCGGCACGGCCGGTGACGGGGGTCTGCACCTCACCGGCTCCCTCGGCGCGCAGCAGCCGCAGGCCGGCGGGACGGACCGGACGCGGCACCCGCGAGGGACCCGCCGGGCCGGAGGCGATGTAGCCGCCCCCGAAGAGGGTGGCGACGGTGGGGCCGGGCCTGCGCACCGTGGGCAGTGCGAAATACAGCGCAGGGCGCGGGGTGAAGGCCCGGTAGCGATCGAACAGCGTGGGCACGTACAGACCGGAGCCGGCGGTGACCTCGGTGACGACCGGGTCGGCGGAGCTGACCTCGAGCGAGCCGGTGCCGCCGCTGTTGACGATCTCGAGGTCGCCGACGACAGCACGGACGGCCCCGGCGACGGCGCCGCGCCGGGTGGACAGCTCGGCGGCCGAGCGGCGTTTGACCCACCGGACCGCCGGCGAGGTGTCGGGCAGACCGGCGATCTGCGCCTCGTAGAACATCACGCCGACGACGGCGAAACCGGCGGTCGTCGCGCAGCGCGCAAGCTGCGCCACCTCGTCGGGGGTGCGCAGCGGCGAGCGCCGCACACCGAGATGCACCGGCCCGAGCCGCAGTGACGCGTCCACGTCGAGGCACACGCGGGGACGCACGCGGGCGGTGCCGAGGGCGTCGCGGACGATGCCGAGCTGGGCGGCGGAGTCGACCATGAGGGTGACGGCGTCGAGCGCCTGCGGCCGGCCGGCCAGTTCGGCGAGCGCGGCTCGGTCGACGGTCGGATAGCCGAGAAGCACGTCGCGGGCGCCGCGCTCGACCAGCCAGAGCGCTTCGCGCAGCGAGTACGCCATGATCCCACGGAATCCGGCCCTGGCGGTGAGGCCGGTGCCGAGCACCTCCTCGAGGACGGCGCGGCACCGGACGGACTTGCTCGCCACTCGCACGGGGGTACCCCCGGCCCGACGGACGAGGTCGGCGGCGTTGCTCCGGAGCGTGGGGAGATCGGCGGCCGCGAGCGGAGGGTCCAGGTCGGCCGTCGCGTCGTGGAGCCGGTCGAGGGGGTGGGTCACGGCGGGGTCCAATCCACGGCAGGTCGAGGGTCGCGGCCAGTCAAGCACCGAGTTGGACCTGTGTCCAGGTTCAGGTCGTTTCCACGGCCCGCCCAGCGACGATCGCGGCGATGTCGTCGAGCTCGGTGACGATGGAGTCGCTGTCCCGATCGACCAGCCAGCGCAGGACCAGGCCGTCGAGCATGGCCAGCGCGAGCCGGGTGACGGTCGAGACGGGCTCGATCCACTCGGTGCCGGTGCGGGCGGCGCACTCCTCGAGGAACGTGCGCGCCTCGACATCCATGATGCGGTACTGATCGGTGGCGATGTTGCCGCCGAGGGGTTCGCCGGCGGCGCGGTGACGCAGCGAATACGCCGTGATCTCGTAGGTGAGCAGCTGCCGGTCGGGCGTCTTCTCGATCGTCGGCCACATCGCGTTGATCCCCACGTAGAGCAGCTGCCGCAAACCGCGCAGGCCCTGCGGGTCGGGTCCGTCCTGCGGAAGGGTGAAGGCGGTGCGCAGCGCCTGGCTGAGCTGGAGCACCAGCGTCTCCCCCATCGCAGCGACGAGGGCCTCCTTGCTCTCGAAGCAGTAGTGCACGACCCCGAGCGAGACGCCGGCGTGCTCGGCGACGGCCCGCACGGTGACGGCCCCGAGACCCCCGCCCTCTGCCAGCGCGAGAGCGGATTCGACGAGTTGGGCTCGACGTTGGTCCGCCGGCAACCGGTTCAGCATGCCTCCGATCGTAGAACCCGGTCCGGATCCGTCGGCGCCTATTGACCTGGACGGTCGTCCAAGTCGATGATTGGCGCATGGCCACCGACCGCCCCGTCGCCACCTGGCACAACTGGGCCCACACCGAATCCGCGACGCCGCACGCGTACGAGACCCCGGAAACCCTGGAGGAGATCGTCGCCGTCGTCGCACACGCATCCGGACGCGGGCTGCGCGTCAAGGCGGTCGGGGCCGGCCACTCCTTCACCGGCGTCGCCGTCACCGACGGCGTGCTCGTCTCCCTCGACCGGTTCACCGGCATCGAGGAGGTCCGTCCCACCCCTGCGGGTGCGTTCGTCACGGTGCGGGCCGGCACCCGGCTGCGGGATCTCAACCGGCTCCTGTGGGAGCACGGTCTGGCGGTGCCGAACCTCGGGGACATCGACGTGCAGTCGCTCGCCGGCGCGATGTCCACCGGCACCCACGGCACCGGCGCCCGGTTCGGGGGCCTGGCCACCGTCGCGCGCGCGGCCACCCTCGTCCTTGCGGACGGCTCGGTCGTGCGCTGCTCCCCCGAGGCCGAGCCGGAACTCTTCGAGGCCGCCCGGCTCGGCCTCGGCGCCGTCGGCATCCTCGCCACGATCACCCTGGAGTGTGTGCCCGCGTTCGCACTGCATGCGGCGGAAGCACCCGGGACGCTCGACGACACCCTGGCCGTGCTCGAGCGCGACCGGCTCGGCGTCGACCACTTCGAGTTCTACTGGTTTCCGCACACCGACCGGGTACTCACCAAGCGCAACACCCGGCTGCCCGACGACGCACCGGGCGCCCCGGTGGGACGGCTGCGCGGCTTCCTCGACGACGAGGTGCTCGCCAACGGCATGTTCGAGGTCGTCCAGCGCCTCGCAACCCGCGCGCCGGCCCTCGTCCCCAAGCTCAACGGGTTCGCCGCGCGGACCCTGTCCCCCCGGGAGTTCGTCGATCGCAGCTACCGCGTCTTCGCCTCCCCGCGCCGGGTCCGGTTCCGGGAGATGGAGTACGCCGTCCCCGTCGAATCCGCGACCGAGGTGCTCACCGAGATCGATACGTGGCTCTCCCGCAGCGACTTCCACGTCGCATTTCCGGTGGAGGTACGCTTCGCCGCCGCCGACGACGTGTGGCTGTCGACGGCCCACGGCCGCGACAGTGCCTATCTCGCGGTGCACCAGTACCACCGTCGCGAACACCGGCCGTACTTCGATGCGGTCGAGGCGATCGCCCGCGCCGTGGACGGCCGGCCGCACTGGGGCAAGATGCACGGCCGCACCGCGGCCGACCTGCGCGCGACGTATCCGCGATTCGACGACTTCCTCGCCGTCCGCGACCGCGTCGACCCGCAGCGCACGTTCGCCAACCCGTACCTGGACCGCGTGCTCGGCCCGTAGCTCGCGCCCGGACCGCACGTCCTATCCGAACGATGCCGTGATCGAATTGCGCGCCAACGTCTCCCGCTGCTCGTCGGTGAGCCCGAGCCGGTCGCGCAGCGCCGCGAACGTGTCGTCGACGTACCCGCCGAAGTACGCCGGATCGTCGGAGTTCACGGTCACCAGCAAACCCGCCTCGAGCATGCGCGGCAGCGGATGCTGCTCGATCGAATCCACCACGCGCAGGCGGACATTCGACAAAGGACAGACGGTGAGCGGAATCTGCTCGTCGACGAGGCGCGCGACGAGAAGCGGGTCCTCGAGGGAGCGGATTCCGTGGTCGATGCGTTCGGCCCCGAGCAGATCCAGTGCCTGCCAGACGTATTCGGGCGGCCCCTCCTCCCCCGCATGGGCGACCGCGTGCAGGCCCTCGGCGCGGGCGCGGGCGAAGACGTCCTCGAACAGCGACGGCGGATAACCCACCTCCGCGGAGTCCAGGCCCAGCCCGCTGATCGGAGCCGACAGGCGCAGCAGTTCCCCGAACACCTCCTCGGCCTCGTGCACGGGCCGGTCCCGCACGACGGACGCGATCATCGCCGCGTCGACGCCGAACTCCCGCCGGCCCGCCGCGACGGCGGCGGCGAGGCCCTCGACCACCTCGGCCAGCGGCACGCCGCGGCTCGTGTGCGCCTGCGGGTCGAAGAAGAACTCGGCCCGCGTCACCCCGGCCTGCGCCGCCCGGCGCAGGTACGCCGTCGCGAGATCGGTGAAGTCCTCGGCGGTCCTCAGCACCTGCATGTTCGCGTAGTACAGGTCGAGGAACGACTGCAGGTCGGTGAACTCGTACCGGCCGCGCAGCTCGTCGAGGTCGGCATACGGGAGCGAGACGCGGTTGCGCTCGGCGAGAGCGAAGATCAGCTCCGGTTCGAGGGTGCCCTCGATGTGGACGTGCAGTTCGGCGAGCACGATCGATCTCCTTCGTCGGCGCGGGTCGTCAGCGGCCCTTCCAGACCGGCGGACGCTTCTGCGCGAACGCCGTCGCACCCTCGCGGGCGTCCTCGGACACGAACACCGGGCCGACGATCTCGCGCTGGCGGTCGAAGGCCTCGTCCGCCGGCCAGTCGGCGGCCTTGGCGATGACCTCCTTGGTGGCCGCCACGGCGAGCGGGCCGTTGGCCGTGATCCGTTCGGCGAGAGCCAGGGCGCCCGCCAGCGCACCGCCCGGCTCGGTGAGAACGTTGACGAAACCGTAGCCGTGGGCCTCCTCGGCGGTGAACGCGTCGCCGGTGAGCGCCAGTTCCATCGCCTTCTGATACGGAATCCGGGTGGGCAGGCGCAGCAGGCCACCACCCGCGGCGACGAGTCCGCGCTTGACCTCCGGGATGCCGAACTTCGCGTCCGTGGCGGCGACCACGAGGTCGGTGGCGAGGACGAGTTCGGTGCCGCCGGCGAGCGCGAAGCCCTCGACGGCGGCGATGATCGGCTTGCGCGGCGGCGCCTCGGTGAAGCCGAGACCCTTGCCCGGCACCGCGATGTTCTCCCCGGCGACGAACGCCTTGAGATCCATACCGGCGCAGAAGGTGCCGCCGGCACCGGTGAGCACGCCCACGGACAGGTCGGGGTCGGCGTCGAGTTCGTCGACGGCGGCCGCGAGGCCGTGGCTGACGGCCGCGTCGACGGCGTTGCGGGCCTCGGGACGGTTGATGGTGATCACCAGAATTCGACCGCGACGCTCGAGCAGGACCTCGTCGGACATGCGCACACCTTTCACGGGGTTCGGTTGCCGATCGCGCGTGCCGCGGTCCGTTCGCTTGTACCGCACTCGAACCCGACGGCAGCGGACCGCCGTGTCACGACACGCGGACGGCGACGGGCGTGACGAAACCGTCCGCGTCGATGTGCACCTGGTCGCCGGTGCGGAACCAGCCGTCGTCGAAGGTCTCGGCGGTCGCCTCCGGGTCGTTCCAATAGCGGCGAGCGACACTGGGGCCGCGGCACAGCAGTTCGCCTTCACCTCGATCGGCCGCCGGACCGAGGAGGGCGACCTCCATCCCGCCGAACGGAACCCCCACGCTGCGCGGGTGTGCGGCCCGCTGATCGGTGGGCAGCAGCAACCCGATGCCGCCGGTCTCGGCCACCCCCCAACCGCGCACGCATCTCGCCGCGGGGAACGACGCACGCAGGTGCCGCCACGGCACGCGCACCCCCCGCGCCCCGGCGGCGACGACGGTGCCGCCGGCCGCCAGGGTCGGCAGCAGTTGAACGGCGCTGCCCGCCGCCGTGGACAGCGGTGCGGTGAGCACCGTGCGCGCGCCCTCCGCGGTCAGGTCCATGGCGTGCACCACGGCCTCGATCGTGGAGAGGATGTTCTCGTTGGTGAGCTCGACCCCGTGCAGTCCCCCGCCGCGTTTGCGCACGTAGTACAACACCGCGAGCTCGTCCGGCGCGGCGCCCTCGTCCAGGAACGCCACCCCGTCGGGCAGCTCTCCGTCGAGGGTCAGGACGGCGCCGCTGTCCTCGGCGATCCACTCGAGTTCCGGTTCGCTGCACGTCGGATCCGGCAGCACCGGCACGCCACCGGCGAGGACCACCCCGAGGAACGCGTACAGCCAGCGGAATCCGTTCGGGCAGTGGACGACGACGCGGTCGGCCGGGCCCACGCCCTGATCGAGCAGGCCGCCGGCCACCCGGGCCGCCGACGACCACATCTGCCCGTAGGTGAGGGCGTTGCCGGCCCGGTCCACGGCGGCGACGCGGGCGGAATGCCGCAGCGCGCTGCGGTCGAGCAGCTCGGCCAGGCACGGCTCGAGGTCCTCGTACCGCAGGACACCGTCCAAGCGGCGACTGACGCGTTCGTCACGGAACCACCCGGCTGCACACGAAACCCGGACCAGCGCCACCGACATCGTCACCTCCGCCTCGTCGTGTGCCTGCACTATATGGCGCGGGTCACAGCTGGGGGCTGGATCGGCTCACCTTCCCGTGTACGACGCCTTCCCCGGCCCGACGGAGAGGAAGCTCCGCACCGCACCTTTCAGGTCGTCGGTGCCGAACAGCGCACCGGAGACCTCCGGGGTCTCCGAGTCGGCGTGGGCGACGCCACCGGACCGCCACGCGCCGATGATGCGCTTGGTGGCGTCGTGGGCGCGGGTGGGACCGTCGGCGAGCCGGTCCGTGAGGGCGCGCGCCGCGGCGTCGACGTCGCCGTGCACCGCGTTGACCACTCCCCACGACCGCAGCGTCTCGGCGTCGTAGAGGTCGCCGGTCATCACCAGCTCGCGCGCCCGGCCGGAGCCGGCGCGCTCCGCCAGCCGCTGCGGCCCGCCCATCGACGGAGTCAGACCGACGACGGTCTCCACCAGCCCGAACTTCGCGCCCGGCGCCGCGAGGACGATGTCGCAGGCGAGCGAGATCTCGAATGCCGCGGTGAGGGTGAGCCCGTGCGCGGCGAACACGACGGGGCACGGCAGGGCCTCGAGCGGATGGATGATCCGAGCGAACAGGTCCTGCCACAGCTGGGCGCCCTGGCCGGCGTCGAGGCCCTCGAACAGGTGGACGTCCACACCGCCGGAGACGACCTTGCCCTCCGCGCGGATCAGGACCGCGCGCGGCGGTGCCGCCCCGAGCGCGGCGACGTCGGCGATCACGGCGTCGAACAGGGCTCGGTCGAACAGGTTCAGCGTGCCGTGCGCGACGGTCAGCACGGCGACCTCGGCACCGGCCGCGGTGGTGTGGCGCTCGAGGCGGGTGGGGTGGGTGGTCTGCGTCATGCGCGCCACACTAGGCGAGTGTGCTGCGCTCCTCGAGGGACAGGCTCGGCACCGGCTCGGCCCGGCCGGGCCGACCGAAGAACAGCGCCGCGGCGAAGCCGACGAGCAGGACCGCGGCGGGCAGCAGCGTCGACTCGGCCATGGCGGCGGCGAAGGGCGCGCGCACCGGCTCCGGCAGGGCCGTCGTCCCGCCCTCGGCCGCCTCGGCCGTCCCGCCGCCGGTGAGCCCGTGCACGGCGAGGCGCGAGGTGATGAGCGCCCCCACGGCGGCGCTGCCCAGGACGGCACCGACCTGACGGGTGGTGTTGTAGACACCCGACCCGGCCCCCGCCTGATGGGGCGGCAGGCCGTGCGTCGCGGTGGCGGCGAGCGGCGACCAGATGCCGGCCATCGCGGCACCCATGAGGGCGATCGGCAGCAGCAGCTGCCACACCGGCGAGTCGGGTGTCATCAGTGCCGCCAGCCACGCCAGCGCCACCGCGAGCAGCGCGAAGCCGGTGCCGGCGATGTAGCGCGGATGGGTCCGGTCCACGAGCCGGCCGACCATCGGGGCGAGCACGCCGGTCAGGACCGCCATCGGGGCCATCAGCAGCGCCGACTCCGTGGGTGTCCAGCCGCGCACGCCCTGGGCGTAGAACATCAACGGCAGGACCATCGCGGTGACCGAGAAGCCCATCGCGGCGATGCCGATGTTGGCCAGCGAGAAGTTGCGGTCGCGGAACAAGCCGAGCGGGACGAGCGGCTCTCCGCGCCCGCGGGACTGGTACCACACGAACACCGCCAGCAGCGCCACTCCGGCGGCGATCAGCACCCACACGGGCGTGGACCAGTCGTAGGAGTTGCCCTCCTGGATTCCGAACACGAGGCAGAACATGCCCGCGCCGCTGAGCAGCACGCCGAGGAGGTCGAACCGGTGCGGATGGGTGGGCAGCGCCGGGACCAGGCGCGCCGCCAGGACGAACCCGACGATCCCGACCGGCACGTTGACGAAGAAGATCCACTCCCAGCCGAGGTGGTCGACGAGGACACCGCCGGCCAGCGGACCCACGAGGGTGGCCACACCGGCCACCGCGCCCCACAGTCCCATGGCGGTGCCCCGCCGGTCCGGCGGGAAGGTGCGGGTGATGATCGCCATGGTCTGGGGGGTCATCAGCGCCGCGCCGAGGCCCTGGAAGACCCGGGCGACGACGAGGGCGGCGACGGTGCCGGACAACCCGCACCACAGCGACGCCGCGGTGAACACCACCAGCCCCGCCAGGTAGACCCGCTTCGGGCCGAACCGGTCCCCGAGGCGGCCGGTGACCAACAGCGGCACCGCGTACGCCAGCAGGTAGGCGCTGGTGACCCACACGACGTTGTTGATGTCGGTGTCGAGCGCCCGCATGATCGCCGGGTTGGCGACCGCCACGATGGTGCTGTCCACCAGGATCATGAAGAACCCGAGGCACAGCGCCCACAGCGCCGGCCACGGACTTGTCTCGGTCTCCACCCGCACGCCCTCCGCTCGTAGGCGTCTACGGTAGCGCCGTGGACGGACATCTCCTGGACATCGTGCGGCTGGCCTGGTGCCGCGAACTCGGGCTCGACGACGCAGCGCTCGCCACCCCGGGCCGGGTAACGCGGGTGGACGACGCATCCGCCCTGGTCCGGGTGCTACGACTCGGCGACGTCAGCGCGGTGGTGGGCCCGGGCTGGGTGGTCGACGCCGTCGCGGCGGTGCCCGACGCGGAGCTGGACGCGTCGGCGCTGCTCGACCTGACGCGCGGGCACGCGGTGCGCAGCCACGCGCTGAGCTACTGCGCCGACTGGGTCGACGCGACACGGGTCCGCGATCCGCTGATCTCCCACGAGGTCGACGACCTGGCGGAGCTGTTGCGGCGCTGCCCACCCGACGACGCGACCGAGGCGGGCCTCGAGAACGTGACCGAGGCGGGCCTCGAGAACGTGACCGAGGCGGGCCTCGAGAACGTGACCGAGGCGGGGCTTGAGAACGTGACCGGGGAGGCGTCGTCGTTCGTGCTGCTCGACGACGACCACCGGCCGCTGTCGGGTGCGGTGTACACCGAAGTGCAGTCGATCCTGGCGGACGTGACGGCGCTGACCGTGCCGGAGCACCGGCGGATCGGCCTGGCGGCGACCGTCGCGACCCTGGCGACGCACGATGCGCTCGACGCCGGACTCGTCCCCCAGTGGCGGGCCCGGCGCGACAACACCGCGGGCCGTGGCCTGGCCGCAGTGTTGGGGTACACCGAACTGGGAACCCACATCTCGGTGGCAGTACCGGCCGCCGCAGGAACGTAACGAGCCGCAGGAACGTAACGAGTGAGGGGAGCCCAGTGAACGAGCACTCGGGAGGCGACGGGGACGGGTACGTCACGCCCGGCGCCGAGTACAGCCGCGACACGCACTACATCACCACGCGCATCACAGCCGACGGGCGCGACGGGTACCCGGTGGAGGCCGGCCGGTACCGGCTGATCGCGGCCCGCGCCTGCCCGTGGGCGAACCGCGCGCTCATCGTGCGGCGGCTGCTGGGGCTCGAGGACGCGCTGTCGCTGGGGTTGTGCGGCCCCACGCACGACGAGCGCAGCTGGACGTTCGATCTGGACCCGGGCGGGGTGGATCCGGTGCTGCAGATCCCGCGGTTGCAGGACGCGTACTTCGCGCGGGACCCCGAGTACTCCCGGGGGATCACGGTGCCCGCCGTCGTCGACGTGCCCACCGGCCGCGTGGTCACCAACGACTACCCGCAGATCACCCTGGACTTCGCCACGGAGTGGACGGCACTGCACCGCGACGGCGCCCCCGACCTCTACCCGGAACCGCTGCGCGACGAGATCGACGAGGTCGCCGAGCTCGTCTACCAGGACGTCAACAACGGCGTGTACCGGTGCGGGTTCGCCGGGTCCCAGCGCGCGTACGACCGTGCCTTCGACCGGCTGTTCGCGCGGCTGGACTGGCTCGAGGAACGGCTCGGCTCCCGTCGGTACCTGGTGGGCGAGACGATCACCGAGGCGGACGTGCGGCTGTTCACCACGCTGGCCCGCTTCGACGCCGTCTACCACGGGCATTTCAAGTGCAACCGGAATCTGCTGGCGTCCATGCCGGCGTTGTGGGGGTACGCCCGGGACCTGTTCCAGACGCCCGGTTTCGGCGACACCATCGACTTCGGGCAGATCAAGCAGCACTACTACATCGTGCACACCGACATCAATCCGACGCAGATCGTGCCGAAGGGCCCCGACCCGAGCGGATGGCTGACCCCGCACGGCCGGGAAGAGCTGGGCGGCACGCCGTTCGGGGACGGCACGCCGCCGCCCCCGCCGCGGGCGCAGGAGGCGGTGCCGGCCTGAGTCCGACTCACGCGCCCGCGTACGTTCCGAAACTCCAGTACACCCCCTGCGGGTCCCGGCACGTGAAGTCGTGCGATCCGTAGTCGGTGTCGTGCAGGCCGAGGACGACCGTGGCACCGGCGGCCACAGCGCGGGCGTGCAGCGCGTCGACCGCGGGGGCGTCGGGGAGGACGAGGTAGATGCAGCCGGTGCCGGCGGGTATCTCGATCGGGCCGCCCCGGCCGGCCGAGCCGAGCATGACGCCGCCGCCGTGCGGCCAGCGCAGCTCGGCGTGGTCGACGCGCCCGCCGTCGCCGTAGACGGCGTTCTCGGTGAAACCGAACGCGTCGACGAGGAAGCGGATCGCCGCCCGGGCATCGGTGTAGGAGAGGCAGGGCCACACGGGTGTGGTGAGTGCTGTCGTAGTCATGGTTGCCAGTGTTCGTCGGCAGCCGGGTCGCCGTCTTGGACGATTGGGAACTGCTCGTCGCGCAGCCAGTGCGACGGCGGAACCCCGGCGATCGCGCGCCATTCCCGTGCGAGGTGGGCCTGATCGTAGAACCCGGACCGGGCGGCCACGTCGGCGAGCACGTGCGGTCCGGGCCGGCGCAGCAGCCGACGGGACCGGTCGAACCGGACCACCCGCGCCGCCTCCTTGGGCCCCACCCCGAACTCGGCGGTGAATCGTGCGTTCAGATACCTTCGACTCCAACCGATCTCGTCGGCCAGGTCGGCGATCCGCACACCGGGGGTGCGGGGATCCTGCAGCCTGCGCCACACGTGACGCAGGTGTGGATCGATCTCGCCGTGCTCGGCGGCGAGCCGCCGGGCGAGCACCTCGTCGAGGACCCGGAATCGGCTTTCCCACCCCGCAGCGGCGGCGATCCGCTCGCCGAGTTCCCGGGCGGCGGCGCCGAGCACGTCCTCGAGATCGACGACCCACGCGCCGAGTGCACCGGCGGGCACCCCCAGCAACACCCGGGCTCCCGCCGGGGTGAGCGCGAGCTGGATTCCGTGCTGGTTGCCGTCGTGGGCGATGGTGACGGCGGTGGTGGCCAGGCCGCTCGCGAGCGCACCGAACCGGCCGGGGCCCTGACCCGGTGCCGCGGCCCGCGCGAGTTCGACAGGGGCACCGATCGTGAGCACGACGGTCAGGTCCGGGGACGGCAGACCGAGGTGGGTACCGGGGGCGAATCCCGTCAGCCGGTACCCGTCGTAACTGCGCACGTAGGGGCACAGCGGCGGGGCGGGCCGCCGCCGGGCACCGTCCGAGATGCCGGTCACGGTCCCAGGGTAAACACGGATAGACGCCACGCCCACGGGGTACACAGGGTGAGCAGCCGTGGAACTCACGGCGGTGTATGCAGGCCCGGGAGGGCCGGGAGGATCGAGGACGGAACGATGAGCGACAGGGTAGGACGCGTGGAGAAGTATCTCGTCACGCTCCTGGACAACGGCAGCAGGCTGCAAGCGCCCGCGGTGGCACGCTACGTCGACCTGACGCGGCGTGCCCATCCCGACGAGACTCCCGAGCAGATCATCAGGCGGTTGGAGAAGACCTTCCTCAACGGAGTCACCGGGAGCGGCACGGCGGCCGGCGCCGCGGCGACCGTGCCCGGGATCGGCACACTCGCGTCGATCGCCGCGGTCGGCGCCGAGACCGCGTTCTTCCTCGAGGCCGCCGCGTTGCTGACCCTGGCGGTGGCATCGGTGCACGGGATCGAACCGCACCAGCACGAGCAGCGCCGCGCCCTCGTGCTCGCCGTGGCACTGGGCGAAGCCGGCATGGAGATCGTCGAGCGCGCCACCGGCACGACCGCGAAGACGTGGACGTCGGCGCTCACCGGCAAGATCCCCGGTGCCCAGCTGAAGTCCGTGAACAAATCGCTCGTGCGGACCTTCGTCCGCAAGTACCTCGCCAAGCGCAGCGCCCTGGTGTTCGGCAAGCTCGTGCCCGCCGGCATCGGTGCCGCGATCGGTGGCGCGGGCAACCGCGCGCTGGGCAAGCGGGTCATCGCGAACGCCCGGGACGCGTTCGGGCCGCCGCCGGCGCAGTGGCCGTCGCAGCGTCCACCGCTCACCGGCGCAGCGTCCGGACCGGACGGGGATCCGAACTGGCAGGCGCTGTCCTCCCCCCTGACCGGCTGGTGACATGTCCGCGGGCAAGGTGTTCGTGCGCGAGAGCGGATCCGGCACCCGCACCGTGGTTCTCCTGCACGGATACTCCGATCACGGGGGCACCTGGTGCAAGGTGGTCCCGGCGCTGGCCGAGCGCCACCGGGTCCTGACCGTCGACCTGCCCGGATTCGGCCGCAGCGCCGGACACTGGCGGGCGCCGGTGCTGGATCACTATGTCGACACCGTCGCCGAGGTGATCGCCGACTGCGCGGATCCGGTGGCGCTGATCGGCAATTCGCTGGGAGCGGTGACCTCGCTGGCGTTCGCATCGACGTATCCGGGCCGGGTGGACGGCGTCGTGCTCGCCGACATGCCGGGGATGGCCGGGATCCCGCGCAGCTGGTCGAGCGGCGCGCGGTTGCCGCTGGACATGGTGTCGCGCGCGCTGTCCCGGCCCGTGCCGCCCGCCCTGGTGCAGTTCGCCGTCGCCACTCTCTACGCCCGTGCGGCGCTGCACCGTCCGGACCGGCTGGGCGTCGACACCCGCACCGCGTTCGCGGCGAACTACGCGAGCCGGCGCAGCATCGAGACCCTGCTGGCCGTCGGCCGGGCCGTGATCCCCGAACTGGCCCGGCTGCCCATCCCCGAAATGGTGAACTCCCTGTCCGTGCCGGCACTGCTGGTGTGGGGTGAGCGGGATCTGATCACCCCGGCGCGCGCCGCGGGCCGGGTGCATACTGGCGCCCGACGGCGGGTCGCGATCATTCCGGACGCCGGGCATTGCCCGCAGCTCGACTCCCCCAGCGAATTCCTCGAACTGGTGCTGCCGTTCCTCGAGCGGTCCTTCTCCCGGCCTGCCGCGCCGGGCACGTAGGCTCTCGGGGTCCGAGCAGGACCCACCAGAGAGGGAGTCGATGACAGCGCCGTTCCCGACGGAGCCGGCCGCCGGCGCCGGGTACGCGCCCGCGGCGGGTATCGCCGTGCAGGGCCTGTGGAAGAACTTCCGCGACGTACCCGCGGTGTCGGACCTGTCGTTCTCCGTGCCGCCAGGTTCGATCACGGGATTTCTCGGGCCGAACGGTTCCGGGAAGACGACGACCCTGCGGATGCTGCTCGGCCTGGTGCGCCCGACGGCCGGTGTCGCGCTCGTCGACGGGGTGCCCTTCACCTCGCTGCCGCACCCGGCACGGGTGGTCGGTGCGGTGCTGGACGCGCAGAGCTTCCATCCCAAGCACACCGCCGGCACCCATCTCGAGGTGTACGCCGCGGCGATCGGCGTGCCGTCGGCACAGGTGCGGCGCGTCCTCGACCTGACCGGGCTCGCCGCGGCGACCCGCCGGCGGATCGGCGAGTTCTCCCTCGGCATGCGGCAGCGGCTGGCGCTGGCCACCGCGCTGCTCGGCGAACCGCGCTACCTCGTGCTCGACGAACCGGCGAACGGCCTCGACCCCGAAGGCATGGCCTGGTTGCGCGACTTCCTGCTCGGCTACGCCCGCTCCGGGGGCACCGTGCTGATCTCGAGTCACATCCTGCGGGAGGTCGAGCAGACGGCCGACCGTCTGGTGATCATCAGCCGCGGCAGGCTCGTGCACCAGGGCACGACGGCGGATCTGCGGCATGCGCATCGAGCCCGGGTCCTCGTCGCCGTCTCCGATCCCGCCCGCCTGGCGACGGCTCTCGCCGCATCGGGCCACACCGACGCGCAGGTCCAGTCCGACGGGCGGCTCGCGATCGTCGGGGTGGAACCCGAGCGTGTCGCCGAGCTCGCCACCGCGTACGGCGTGACCGTCTTCGGAACGAGCGTCGAGCACATCGACCTCGAGCAGGTGTTCCTGGCGATGACGGCGGGGCAGTACGTGGGTGCCGCGCCCGGGTGGGGGATGCAGGGACCGCCGGCTCCACAGCC
The DNA here is from genome assembly GCF_021441945.1 of Rhodococcus sp. DMF-1. NCBI lineage: Bacteria > Bacillati > Actinomycetota > Actinomycetes > Mycobacteriales > Nocardiaceae > Rhodococcus > Rhodococcus sp. DMF-1. The sequence goes on along the minus strand of NZ_CP090442.1, from coordinate 603,039 downwards.
CCCGTACCCGGGGCAGTTCCCACAGCCCCCGCAACAGCCGCCGTACCCGGGGCAGTTCCCGCACTCCCCACAGCCTCATCCGCCGACCGGTTGGGAAGGACCCCGTTGACTGCGTTGCTGACGGCCGAGTTCCGTAAGGTCCTGGGCCTGCGTTACTGGTGGATCCTCGGGATCGCCCCGGCGGTGGTGGGCCTGTTCTCGGGGGCTCTGACCCTGCCGATCCTCACCACCCTCGAGGGACTCGTCGGCGAGAACTTCGCCGAAGCCGCCGCCGCCGCGATCGGTGTCGCGGTCGCACTGGCGCTGGTGTTCCTGTTCGCGGCCCTGTTCGGGGTGGTCAACACGGGCAGCGAGTTCCAGCACCGCACCATCGTCACCAGTTTCCTGACCGCCCGCGGCCGCGACGGGGTCGTCGCCGCCAAGCTGACGACGGCGGTCGCGTTCGGCCTGTTGTACTGCGTGGTGGTGGAAACCGTGTCGGTGCTGACCGTCCTGATGTTCGGCGGCGGACCGTCCGGCGACGGCTCGGGGGCGGGCAATGTCGCCGCGGTCCTCGGCGCCGGCCTGTTCGCCGCGATGCTGTGGGCCCTCATGGGCGCGGGGCTCGGCCTGCTCACCGGTTCGACGGCCGGCAGCGTCCTGGCGATCACCGCCTGGGTTCCGTTCGGGGAGCTGATCGTCTCGCTGATCCTCGACGGTCTCGGGGCGGGTGCGCTCGCCCGGCTGCTGCCCGGACAGCTCACCTGGTACACGGTGTTCACGGCCATCGACCTGCCCGAGGAGGTCGACCCGGCTGTGACGTGGCCGGCGGCGCCGCTGGGGTTGCTCGGCTGGACGGTACTGCTGTGCGGCCTCGGCTGGTGGCGTACCCGTACCCGCGACATCGTCTGATTCCCTCTGCGCGGATTCGTCCGCTCGTTGCGAATTCGCGCCGGTCGCGCACGGAGCGGATTCCGAAGGGCCGAGTGGATCCGCTTCGACGGAAGCGGATCGTGGAGAGCCGTGACCGTGGCCCGCGTCCTGTCGGCCGCCGGGGCTAATGTCGAAAAGCGATGGCACACGACGCGCGTTCCCCCGGTTGGATCCGTCGGCTGGGCGCGGAGGCCTGGCAGCACCGCCGCGTCGCGCTCGGCGCACTGACCGTCACCGTCGTCGCCGCACTGATCGACATCACCTTCCCGCTGCTGACCAAGCTGGCACTCGACAGCGCCACCCACCCGGAGGGGCACGACCTGCAGCTGATCGGTCTGGCGGCGGCGGCGATCGCGGGGGGCGCGGTGGTGCGGTTCGGGTGCCAGTACGGCCGGCGGATGCTCGCCGGCCGGCTCTCCCTCGACGTGCAGCACGACCTGCGGCTCGGTCTGCTCGCCTCCTTGCAGCGGCTCGACGGACGCGGCCAGGACCAGATCCGCACCGGGCAGGTGGTGTCGCGCTCCATCACCGACCTGCAACTCGTCCAGGGTCTGCTCGCGATGGTCCCCATGTCGGCGGGGGCGCTGCTGCAGTTCGTCCTGGCACTCGTGATCATGGCGGTGCTCTCCCCGCTGCTGACCCTGGTCGCCCTCGTCACCGTGCCGGTGATCGCCGGGGTGGTGGCCCTCGTCCGGCCCAAGCTGTTCGCGGCGACGTGGTCGGCGCAGCAACGCGCCGCCGACCTGGCCCAGCACGTGGAGGAGACCGTCACCGGGGTGCGGGTGGTCAAGGGGTTCGGGCAGGAGGGCCGCGCCGTCGACCAGCTCGAACAGCACGGTCGCGCCCTCTACGCCGAGCGCATGCGCGCCGCCCGGATCAACGCCGCGTTCGCCGCCCCGATGGGGGCCATCCCGCAGCTCGGGCTCGTCGCCGTGATCGCGCTCGGCGGCTGGCTGGCCCTGCAGGGCACCGTCACCGTCGGCACGTTCCTCGCGTTCGCCGCCTACCTGGCGACGATGACGGCGACCACCCGCACGCTGTCGTCGGTGGTGATCATGGCGCAGCTCTCCCGGGCGGCGGTCGAGCGGGTGTACGAGGTGATCGACACCGAACCCGACGTCGCCGACCCGCCGCACCCGGTGCCGTTGCCGGAGGGACCGCTCGGGCTGGTCCTCGATTCGGTGACCTTCGGCTTCGAGCCCGGCCGGCCCGTCCTCGACGGTCTCGATCTCGAACTGGCGCCGGGCGAGACCGTCGCCGTGGTCGGCGCCGCCGGCTCCGGCAAGACCGCGCTGTCGCTGCTGCTACCCCGGTTCTATGCCCCCGAGTCCGGGACGGTGTACGTCACCGCCGCCGACGGCGAACGAATCGACGTCGGGGCCCTGCGTGCCGAGCAGTTGCGCGAGGCGGTGAGCCTGGTGTTCGACGAGCCGTTCCTGTTCTCGGACACGATCGCCGCGAACATCGCGCTCGGCCGGCCCGAGGCGAGCGCCGAGGAGATCCGCGCCGCCGCGCGGGCGGCGTGCGCGGACGAGTTCGTCGAGGCGCTCCCCGAGGGGTACGACACCGTGGTCGGCGAGCGGGGGCTGACGCTCTCCGGTGGGCAGCGGCAGCGGGTCGCGCTGGCCCGTGCGTTGCTGCTCGATCCTCGGGTGCTGATTCTCGACGACGCGACCTCGGCCGTGGACGCGGAGACGGAGGCCGCGATCTTCGCGGCGCTGCGGGCACGCCCGAAGCGCACCACGCTGATCCTCGCGCACCGGCGGTCCACGCTCTCCCTCGCCGACCGGGTCGCGGTGCTCGACGGCGGCCGCGTGGCCGACTCCGGAACGGTCCACGAACTCGAGACGCGCAATGCCCTGTTCCGGGCCCTGCTCACTGGCGACGAGGACGAGGCGCCCGAGCCGGAGCGCACCGACGGGCACGCCCTCGGCGCATTGTGGCCGGAGGCGGCGCCCGGCTCCGATCCGGTCGTGGTGCGGGCGGCCGCACCGCAGGGGGGCCCGGGCGGTGGCGGCCGCGGCGGCGGTCCGATGAGCGGCGCCCTCGGGTCGGTCGCCCCGACGCCGGCGCTGCGCCGGGCGGTCGAGGCGTTGCCCCCGGCCACCGAGCGACCGGGGCTGGACACGGCACAGCTGCGGCGCCCCGACCCCGAGTTCCGCCTCTCCCGGACGCTGCGGCCGGTGCGGTGGCTGCTGGCGGCGGTGGTGCTGTGCCTGGCGGTCGAGTCGCTGACGTCGATCGCGTTCCCGTCGATCGTGCGCTACGCCGTCGACCGGGGCGTCACGCCGGGCGAACCCGGCCCGTTGTGGGCGGCCACCGCCGTGGGTGCCGCGCTGGCGCTGCTGGCGTGGCTGGTAGTGGCGCTGCTCACCGTGCTCACCGCGCGTGCCGGTGAGCGGGTGCTGTTCGGGTTGCGGGTGCGCAGCTATGCGCACCTGCAGCGGCTGGGGCTGGACTACTACGAGCGGGAACTGTCCGGCCGCATCATGACCCGGATGACCACCGACGTCGACGCACTCTCGTCGTTCATCCAGACCGGGTTGTCCACGGCGGTCGTGAGCGTGCTGACGCTGGCCGGGATCTCCGTCGCCCTGCTGGCCACCGACCTCACCCTGGGGCTGGTGGCGCTGGCGGTGGTGCCGCCGCTGCTCGCGGCGACACTGTGGTTCCGGCGGGTCTCGTCCACGGCCTACTCGGTCTCCCGTGAACGCATCTCGCTGGTCAATGCGGACTTCCAGGAGAACATCACCGGGTTGCGGGCAGCCCAGGCATACCGCCGCGAGGAATTCGCGGCCCGCCGGTTCGCCGAACGCGCCGATGCGTACCGGCGCAGCCGGATGCGCTCCCAGCGGGCCATCTCGCTGTACTTCCCGTTCATCGCGCTGCTGTCCGACCTCGCGCTGGCCGCGGTGGTGTTCGTCGGGGCCCGGGAGGTGGCGTCGGGCGCGACGACCGCGGGCGTGCTCGTCGCATTCGTGCTCTACCTCGGTCTGTTGTTCGGTCCCATCCAGCAGTTGTCGCAGGTGTTCGACAGCTATCAGCAGGCCCGGGTGGGACTGCGCCGGATCGGTGACCTGCTGCGGACCGAGAGTTCCCTCGAGACGGGCGGCACCGGCACGGTGCCGATCCCGGGACATCTGCGCGGCGACGTACGGCTCGAGCAGGTCGGGTTCCGCTACGCGGGTGCCGACGCGGACGCGCTCACCGGCGTGGACCTGCACTTACCGGCCGGTTCGACGGTGGCACTGGTCGGACGCACGGGGGCCGGCAAGTCCACGATCGTCAAACTGCTGGCCCGGTTCTACGATCCGACGTCCGGTTCGGTGCGCGTGGACGACGTCGACCTGCGCGGCTACCGACTGCCCGAGTACCGGGCCCGGCTCGGCGTCGTCCCGCAGGAAGCGCATCTGTTCACCGGCACCGTCGCGAGCAACATCGCCTACGGGCGGCCCGACGCGGAGCGCACGGCGATCGAGGCGGCGGCCCGCGCAGTGGGGGCGCTCGACATGATCGCCGGTCTGCCGGGCGGCATGCTGCACCCCGTCGGCGAGCGGGGGCAAGGCCTGTCCGCCGGGCAACGTCAGCTCGTCGCGCTGGCCCGGGCCGAACTCGTCGATCCGGACCTGCTGCTGCTCGACGAGGCCACCGCGACTCTCGACCCGGGCACCGAACGCGCGGTGCTCGCGGCGGGCGAGTCGGTGACCCGCAGCCGCACCGCCGTGGTGGTGGCCCACCGATTGGCGACCGCGGCCCGCTCCGACCTGATCGTGGTGGTCGACGGCGGGCGCATCGTGGAGACCGGATCGCACGACGCGCTGCGTCACGCCGGAGGCGTGTACACGACCCTCTGTGATGCGGCCCAAATGCGGGCAGGGAATAATCGGCTGTCGAGAACCGTCGTCGATGGGGACCCCGTCGACTCAGAGATTGTGAGGTAGGTCTCGACCGTGGCAGAGCTTTTTTGTTCGTCACAGTCGCGGGCTAGCCTCATATACATAGGCACTCCGATCGGGTACCGAAGAAAGAAACGAGGCGAACAACTGCCGTGAGCAGCAGCTCTACTTCCCAGTTCGGACAGAACCAGTGGTTGGTTGACGAGATGTACCAGCGGTTCCAGGACGATCCGTCGTCCGTGGACGCCAGCTGGCACGAATTCTTGACGGACTACTCCCCGGAGGCGGCGGTCGCAGGTGGCGCGAACGGTGCCACGCAGACCCAGCGTCCGGCGCAGAGTTCCGCTCCGACCTCCACCGAATCCACTCCCGCCTCGAAGGCCGCCCCGGCCGAGACTCCGCCGAAGGCCACCCCCGCCCCGGCGAAGTCCGACACCGCCCCGGCGAAGTCCGGCACCGCCCCGGCGAAGGCCGGCACCGCCCCGGCGAAGGCCGCTCCGAAGCCGGCCGAGCCCGCCGCCAAGCCGGCGGCCGCGAAGCCGGCCCCCGCGAAGCCCGCCGCCAAGCCGGCCCCCGCGAAGCCCGCCGCTTCGGCTACCCAGGAAGAGTCCAAGGTTCTCCGTGGCGCTGCTGCTGCCGTCGCGAAGAACATGAACGCCTCGCTTTCGATCCCGACCGCCACCAGTGTGCGCGCCATCCCTGCGAAGCTGATGGTCGACAACCGGATCGTCATCAACAACCACCTCGCCCGTACCCGCGGCGGCAAGGTGTCGTTCACCCACCTGCTCGGCTACGCCATCGTGCAGGCGGTGAAGGCGTTCCCGAACATGAACCGCCACTTCGCCGAGATCGACGGCAAGCCGAACGCGGTCACCCCCGCGCACACCAACCTCGGGCTGGCCATCGACCTGGCCGGCAAGGACGGCAACCGTTCGCTCGTCGTCGCCGCGATCAAGAACTGCGAGTCGATGAACTTCGCGCAGTTCTATTCCGCGTACGAGGACATCGTCCGTCGTGCGCGCGACGGCAAGCTCACCGCCGAGGACTTCTCCGGGGTCACCATCTCGCTGACCAACCCGGGCGGCATCGGCACCGTGCACTCGGTGCCCCGCCTGATGCCGGGCCAGGGCGCCATCATCGGCGCCGGCGCGATGGAGTACCCGGCCGAGTTCCAGGGTGCCTCCGACGAGCGCATCGCCGAGCTCGGCGTCGGCAAGCTCATGACGTTGACCTCCACGTACGATCACCGCATCATCCAGGGCGCGGAGTCCGGCGACTTCCTGCGGACCGTCCACAACCTGCTCATCAGCGACGATTTCTACGACGAGATCTTCCACACGCTGCACATCCCCTACGAGCCGGTCCGCTGGCGCAAGGACGTGCCGGAAGGCGCCGTCGACAAGAGCACCCGCGTCCTCGAGCTGATCGCCGCCTACCGCAGCCGCGGCCACCTGATGGCCGACACGGATCCGCTGCAGTTCGTCAAGGACAAGTTCCGGTCGCACCCGGACCTCGACGTCACCACCCACGACCTGACCCTCTGGGACCTCGACCGGGAGTTCAACGTCGGCGGCTTCCACGGGCAGCAGCGCATGAAGCTGCGCGACGTGCTGTCGGTGCTGCGGGACGCCTACTGCCGCCACGTCGGCGTGGAGTACACCCACATCCTCGACCCCGAGCAGCAGCAGTGGCTGCAGGAGCGCGTCGAGGCGCACCACGTCAAGCCGACCGTGGCACAGCAGAAGTACATCCTCAGCCGCCTCAACGCCGCCGAGGCGTTCGAGACGTTCCTGCAGACCAAGTACGTCGGCCAGAAGCGGTTCTCGCTCGAGGGCGCCGAGTCGGTCATCCCGATGATGGACGCGATCATCGACCAGGCCGCCGAGCACGAGCTCGACGAGGTCGCCATCGCGATGCCGCACCGCGGCCGCCTGAACGTGCTGGCCAACATCGTCGGCAAGCCGTACTCGAAGATCTTCACCGAGTTCGAGGGCAACCTGAACCCGGCCGCTGCCCACGGATCCGGCGACGTGAAGTACCACCTCGGCGCCGAGGGCAACTACATCCAGATGTTCGGCGACAACGACATCAACGTCTCGCTCACGGCGAACCCGTCGCATCTCGAGGCCGTCAACCCGGTCCTCGAGGGCCTCGTGCGCGCCAAGCAGGACATCCTGGACAAGGGCGAGGGTGGCTTCACCGTCATGCCGCTGCTGCTGCACGGTGACGCGGCGTTCGCCGGCCAGGGTGTCGTGGCCGAGACCCTCAACCTCGCGCTGCTACGGGGCTACCGCACCGGCGGCACCGTGCACATCGTCGTCAACAACCAGGTCGGCTTCACCACGGCCCCCGAGCACTCGCGGTCGTCGGAGTACTGCACCGACGTCGCGAAGATGATCGGCGCGCCGATCTTCCACGTCAACGGCGACGACCCGGAGGCGTGCGTGTGGGTGGCCCGCCTCGCCGTGGACTTCCGCGAGAAGTTCAACAAGGACGTCGTCATCGACATGATCTGCTACCGCCGTCGCGGCCACAACGAGGGCGACGACCCGTCGATGACGCAGCCGGCGATGTACGACGTGATCGACACCAAGCGCAGCGTCCGCAAGAGCTACACCGAGTCCCTCATCGGTCGTGGCGACATCTCGCTCAAAGAGGCCGAGGACGCGCTGCGCGACTACCAGGGCCAGCTCGAACGGGTCTTCAACGAGGTCCGCGAGCTCGAAAAGTTCAAGCCGGAGCCGTCCGAGTCGGTCGAGCTCGACCAGACGCCGCCGGCGAAGCTGACCACCGCGGTCGACAAGTCGGTGCTCGAGCGGATCGGCGACGCGTTCGTCAACGTCCCCGAGGGCTTCTCCGTGCATCCGCGCGTCAAGCCAGTCATCGAGAAGCGTCGCGAGATGTCCCGTGAGGGCCACATCGACTGGGCGTACGCCGAGCTGCTCGCGTTCGGTTCGCTGGTCGAGCAGGGCGCGCTGGTGCGTCTGGCCGGCCAGGACTCGCGCCGCGGCACGTTCACCCAGCGTCACGCGGTGCTCATCGACCGCAAGACCGGCGCCGAGTACACCCCCCTGCAGCAGGTCGCGGCCGAGGGCGGCAAGGGCGGCAAGTTCATGGTGTACGACTCGGCGCTCACCGAGTTCGCGGGCCTGGGCTTCGAGTACGGCTACTCCGTGGGCAACCCCGAGGCGCTGGTGCTGTGGGAGGCGCAGTTCGGCGACTTCGTCAACGGCGCGCAGTCCATCATCGACGAGTTCATCTCCTCCGGCGAAGCCAAGTGGGGCCAGCTCTCCGACGTGGTGCTGCTGCTGCCGCACGGCCACGAGGGCCAGGGCCCGGACCACACCTCGGGCCGCATCGAGCGGTTCCTGCAGCTGTGTGCGGAGGGTTCGATGACGGTGGCCATGCCGTCCACCCCGGCAAGCTACTTCCACCTGCTGCGCCGGCATCACCTCGACGGGATCCGCCGTCCGCTGGTGGTGTTCACGCCGAAGTCGATGCTGCGCAACAAGGCCGCGGTCAGCAACCTCGAGGACTTCACCAACGGTAAGTTCCGCTCGGTGTTCGAGGAGCCGATGTACGAGAGCGACGGCGGCGACCGCGAGAAGGTCACCCGCGTTCTGCTGACCTCCGGCAAGCTCTACTGGGAGCTGAAGGCCAAGAAGGACAAGGAGAAGCGGGACGACGTCGCGATCCTGCGGATCGAGCAGCTGTACCCGGTGCCGCGCCGCCGTATCGCCGAGGCACTCGACCGGTACCCGAACGCGCACGAGTTCTTCTGGGTGCAGGAGGAGCCGGCCAACCAGGGCGCGTGGCCGTTCCTGGGCCTGGCGCTGCCGGAGATGCTGCCCGAGAAGCTGTCGGGCATCAAGCGGGCGTCGCGCCGCGCGATGTCGGCGCCGTCGTCGGGGTCGAGCAAGGTGCACGCTGTCGAGCAGCAGGAGATCCTGGAGAAGGCGTTCGGTCAGTAGGTCACCGGCGGTACCCCGCGGTTCTCACACGAGCCGGGTCGCGCCTGCCCTTCGGGGCAGCCGGCCCGGCTCGCGCCGTTTCCTACGATCCAGCGACGTGACCGAATGTCACATCCGGTCGATCGAATCGACTGGATGTCACATTCGGCCCGCCGGCAGCCAGGGCGAGCGCCGGCAGAGCCGCGACGGCGAGGTCCACGAACTCCTCGCGGGTGAGCTGCGGGTCCCGCAGCCAGGCGATCGTGGTGTCCTCGACGAACGCGATCCAGCCGCGCACCGCCAGGGTTACGGCGGGGCCGGCGTCGATGCCGATGCGGTGCAGGTGCGCGACGGTACGTTCGACCATCGCGGTGCGGGTGTCCTCGAAGACCTGTCGCATGTCCGGATCCCCGCTCGCGGTGCCGCGCAGCATCGACAGGTAGGTGTCGCGGTGGTCGGTGACGTAGTCGACGTACGCGACGATCGTGCCGCGCAGCATGTCCATCGGTTCGAGGCTGTCGTCGGGTGCGGTGCGCTCGAGCATGTCGCGGCTGGTGTGCCGGACGAGTTCGACGTGGAAGTCGTGCTTGGACGCGAAGTAGTGGAACAGCAGCCCGCGCGACACCCCGGCCTGATCGGCGATCTCCTCCACGGAGATCTGCTCGAGCGGCCGTTCGGCGAGCAGCTGGACGCCGAGGTCGACGAGCTGGGCCCGGCGCTCGGCAGGACTGAGCCTGGTGCGCTTGACGATGTTGCCCTTCACAGGTGCCATGCAAACATTCTTGTTGAATCGTAGTCAACAGCTATTGACCCCCACTCAGTATGGCCCTACGCTCATTTACATGAGTCTTCCGGTAACAGACACCATCGCCACCGATGCGCACCCGCGTCAGGTCGACACGCTGATCATCGGCAGCGGGTTCGCCGGACTCGGCGCCGCCGTCCGACTGACGCAGGCCGGCAAGGACTTCGTGGTCCTCGAACGCGGCTCGGAGGTTGGCGGCACCTGGCGCGACAACACGTACCCGGGCGCCGCGTGCGACGTTCCCTCCAATCTGTACTCCTACTCGTTCGCCCTGAACCCGGGCTGGACGCGGTCCTTCTCGCCTCAGCCCGAGATCCAGGCCTACATCGCCTCGATCGCCGACAAGTACGACGTGCGCCGCCGCACCGTCTTCGGCTGCGACGTGCAGACCGTCCGCTGGAACGACGCCACCCACCGGTGGGACGTGCAGACCACCAAGGGCGCGTTCGAGGCCCGGATCGTCGTCTCCGCCGTCGGCGCGCTGTGCGAACCGGCGCTGCCCGACATCGAGGGCATCGACCGGTTCCGGGGCGAGATCTTCCACTCCGCCCGGTGGAACCACGACGCGGACCTCACCGGCAAGCGCGTCGCCGTGATCGGCACCGGCGCCTCCTCGATCCAGATCGTGCCCGCCATCGCCGGCAAGGTCGCCCACCTCGACGTCTACCAGCGCACCGCGCCATGGGTGCTGCCGCGCGCCGACCGCGAGTACACCCCCGTCGAGCGGCTCGCGTTCCGCCACCTGCCCGGATTCCAGCGCCTGTCCCGCGCCCTGCAGTACCTCACCCGCGAGACACAGGTCGTCGGCCTCGCCAAGGCACCGGCGTTCATGAAGCCGCTCGAGCTCGCCGCCCGCACGCACATCCGCCGCCAGATCGCCGACCCCGAGCTGCGCCGCAAGGTCACCCCGGACTTCCAGATCGGCTGCAAGCGGATGCTCATCTCCAACAACTACTACCCCGCGCTGGCCCGCCCGAACGTCGACCTGGTCACCGACGGCATCGCGGAGGTCACCGCGGACGGCATCGTCACCCGCGACGGCACCACCCGGCAGGTCGACGCCATCGTCGTCGCGACCGGTTTCCACGTCACCGACTCGCCCACCTTCGCCGGCATCTTCGGCAAGGACGGCCGCAGTCTCGCCGACGTCTTCGACGCCACCGGCATGCAGGGCTACAAGGGTGCCGCGGTCGCCGGGTTCCCCAACATGTTCTTCCTCGTGGGACCGAACACCGGCCTGGGCCACACTTCGATGGTGTACATGATCGAATCCCAGCTGAACTACGTCGTGGACGCGATCGAGACCATCGACCGCCATCGGATCGGCACCGTCGAGGTGCGCGCCGAGGTGCAGGACGACTACAACCGCAACCTGCAGGACGCCCTGAAGCGCAGCGTGTGGAACAACGGCGGCTGCGCGAGCTGGTACCTCGACAAGCACGGCAACAACACCACCCTGTGGCCGAGCTTTACGTTCGAGTTCCGCCGTATCACCCGGCATTTCGATCTGGATGCCTACCGCAGCGTCGCTGCGGCAGATCTCCCCCCGGTCCCGGCGCAGACGCCGGCGGCCGTTCGTGACACCGATGAGACCGACGCCCGGAAGGTGGCAGCACAGTGAGCGAGTTCGCAGGAAAGGTAGCTGTCATCACCGGCGCCGGATCGGGCATCGGCCGCGCTCTGGCGCTCGAGCTCGCCCGGCGCGGCGCCCGGCTGGCCCTGTCCGACGTCGACACCGTCGGGCTGGAGGAAACCGCGCGCCGGGCCCGCGATCTCGGCGCCGAGGTCAAGGCCGACCACCTCGACGTCACGCAGCGCGAGGCGGTGCTCGACTACGCCGACGCCGTCGCCGCCCACTTCGGCCAGGTCAACCAGATCTACAACAACGCCGGCATCGCCTACCACGGAGAGTTCGAGCGCTCGGAGTTCAAGGACATCGAGCGGATCATGGACGTCGACTTCTGGGGCGTGGTCAACGGCACCAAGGCGTTCCTGCCCCACGTCGTCGCGTCCGGCGACGGACACATCGTCAACGTCTCGAGCCTGTTCGGGCTGCTGTCCATCCCCGGTCAGAGCGCCTACAACTCCGCGAAGTTCGCCGTCCGCGGCTTCACCGAGTCCCTGCGCCAGGAAATGCTGATCGCCGGGCACCCCGTCAAGGTCAGCTGTGTCCATCCCGGCGGCATCAAGACCGCGATCGCCCGCAATGCGGCCGTCCCGGCGGGCGACGACCAGGAGTCCTTCGCCCAGTTCTTCGACCGCAAGCTGGCGCGCACCAGCCCGGAGGACGCGGCCCGCACCATCGTCGAGGGGGTGCGCAAGGGCCGGCCCCGGATACTCGTGGGCGCCGACGCGAAGGTCCTCGACGCCTGGGTACGCGCGGTGGGCCCGTCCTACCAGCGTGTCGTCGCATTCGTCAGTGGCCGCTTCGTGCCCAGGGGCTAGGGTCGCGGTCATGCCACAGCTCCCCCTGCCCGTCGTGCGGGCCGCGTTGCGTCCGGCGTACCGGCTGGCCCTCAACGCCCGGTTGCCGTACTCCGCCCAGCGACGGCTGCTCGAGCCGGTCGCCCCGATCCAGACCCTGCCCGAGGGCACGGTGGTCCGGCAGGTCACGCTCGCGGGCCGGCCGGCCGAACGCGTCACCGTCGGCGCCACCGAACGTCCCACCGCGGTGCTGTACCTGCACGGCGGCGCGTACACGGTGGGCTCCCCCGCCACGCACCGGTCCCTGGCCGCGCACCTGGCCGCGGCCTCGGGTTCGGCGGTCTACGTGCTCGACTACCGGCTGGCTCCCGAGCACCCCTACCCCGCCGCCCTGGACGACGCGGTCGGTGCGTACCTCGAGCTGGTGACCGAGCACGGCGTGACCCCGGGGACCGCCCCGATCGCCGGGGATTCGGCCGGGGGCGGGCTGGCGGTCGCGACGGCGCGACGGCTGATCGACCGGCACGGGGTCCGTCCCGCCGCCCTGGGTCTGATCGCACCGTTGGCCGACCCCGGCTCGCGCGACTTCCCGTTCGACCGGGACACGGTCCTCAACGCCGCCTGGATCTCGGCCTCGGCCCGCGCGTATCTCGGCGGGCACGACGCCGCCGACCCCGGCTACGCGCCCCTGCGGGGAGACCTGAACGGGCTGCCGCCGACGCTGATCCATGTCGGCACCGGCGAGATGCTGTACCCGCAGGTCACCGAGTTCGCCCGCAAGCTCCGCGACGCGGGTGTGGAGGTGACGGTCACCGAGCAGCGCGATCTGTGGCACGTGGCCCATCTGCAGGCCGCGCTGGTGGGTCAGGCCGCCGACGCGGTGGCACAGCTGGGCGGGTTCCTGCGTTCACACGTGCTCGGTGAGCCAGGCCTGCGCGACGACCGCTGAGTCCTCGCCGCCGTCGATCCGGCCGAGCATCTCGGCCAGGTCGGCGGTGGTGAGCTCGCCCGCGACGAGGCTCAGAGCCTCGAGCTGACGTTCCCCCAGGACGTGTTCGCGGAACACGGGGACGACGTTCTGGGCAGCGAACACCGGTGGCTCCGTGGCAGTTGCGTCCTCCGGATCCGTCCCGGGCGCGCGGTCCGGTGCGTCCTCGAGCGCGACCCCCGAGGTGTCGCGCGCGACGACCGAGGTGGTGGTCAGCGCGGCCGCGCTCGCACCCTGCGTGGCCGCGCGCAGCGCCACGTCGTCGTCGCCGGATTCGACACGGCCCGGGACGCAACCTCTTTCGGCCAGGTCCCGCAGGCCGTCGTTCGCCTCGAACCCGCCGGACACCGTCACGGTCAGTTCGCCGCACCGGCCGAGAATTCCGGCCACTTCGGTGGTGCCGAGCCGCTCCGCGGTGGCATCGGACACGAGGAGCATCGAACGATCCTGGGCGGCAGCATAATCCGTGATCGCCAGGTCGTCGGGCAGGGAACGGGCGAGGGCCTCGAACACGTCCTCGGCGTCCGTGTCCGGGGCAGCCGGAGCGAAGTACCGCAGCAACCGGCCGGTGTAGTCCGGCACGAGGGTCACCTCGGCCGCGTCCAGCGCCGCCAGGTATCCGGCCCGGTCACCGAGCCCGGTTCGCAGTTCGGTACGGGTTCCGCTTCCGGCCAGGGCGCCGGCGTAGATGCGGGCCAGCAGTTCGCTCGCGACGTCGTCCCCGGATCCGACGACCACCGTGGCGGCATCCGCCGACTCGTCGAGAACCGACGGGCCGCACCCGGTCAGCACCGCGACGGCGACCGTCAGCCCGGCCGCCGTCCGTACGAATCCCCCGCCGCGCCGTCTCCTCACGTTCCACACGTTGCCCATCCTCGCGCATCCCCGGAAAGCCGAACGCCCCGGCCGGAACCTGGGTGCGGGCTCCGGCCGGGGCGTGCGGTCGATCGCGTCAGTCGGTGACGCCCTCGGCCCGTGCCGCGGCCGCGACGGCCTCGGCGACGGCGGGCGCCACCCGCGGATCGAGAGGGCTCGGGACGATCTTGTCCACGGCCAACTCGTCACCGACGACCGAGAGGATGGCCTCGGCGGCGGCGAGCTTCATGCCTTCGGTGATGCGCCGGGCACCGGCGTCGAGCGCGCCCTTGAACACACCGGGGAAGGCCAGCACGTTGTTGATCTGGTTCGGGAAGTCGCTGCGCCCGGTCGCCACGATCGCGGCGTGCTTGGCGGCGATCGTCGGGTGGATCTCCGGGTCCGGGTTCGACAGCGCGAACACGATCGCACCGTCGGCCATCTCGGCGACGATCTCCTCGGGCACCGTGCCGGCCGAGACGCCGATGAACACGTCCGCACCGCTCAGGGCCTCGATCAGGCCGCCGTGCCGGCCGGCCGGGTTGGTCCGCGCGGCCAGGTCGACCTTGACCTCGTTCAGGTCGGTGCGCTCGCGCGAGACGATGCCCTTCGAGTCCAGCACGGTCACATCCGCGGCGCCGGCGGCGAGCAGGATGTTGGCCACCGCCACGCCGGCCGCGCCGGCACCGGAGATGACGATGCGCAGGCCGGACAGCTCCCGGTTCTGCACCTTGGCCGCACCCTTGAGCGCGGCGAGCGCGACGATCGCGGTGCCGTGCTGGTCGTCGTGCATGACCGGGCAGTCCAGCGCCTCGATCACGCGCTTCTCGATCTCGAAGCAACGCGGGGCCGAGATGTCCTCGAGATTGACCGCGCCGAAGCTCGGGCGCAGCCGGATCAGGGTCTCGACGATCGCGTCGGGGTCCTTGGTGTCGAGGACCAGCGGGATCGAGTTCAGGCCGGCGAACTTCTTGAACAGGGCGGACTTGCCCTCCATCACCGGCAGCGACGCGCGCGGGCCGATGTCACCGAGGCCGAGGACGGCCGAGCCGTCGGAGACGACCACCACCAGGCGGTTGGTCCAGGTGTAGCGGTCGGCGAGGGTCTCGTCGGCCGCGATCGCGCGGGAGACCTGCGCGACGCCGGGCGTGTAGGCGATCGACAGGTCCCGCTGCGTCTCCAGCGGTGCGGTGAGCTCGACGGACAGCTTGCCGTCGACGTGGCTGCCGAAGATTTCCTCGTCGGTCAACTCGACCTTCTGGGGGGTAGGTGCATCAGACACGATTGACACGATGACACTCCTGCTCGAGCCGGAACCACTCGGGTTCCGGTTACTGCGAAGTAGCTGCGCGACGGACATCGGGTGCAGCGCTTCGCCAAGGACATTTCGGTGAAGCTTCCGGGCGCGATCACGGTTACCGCTGTACAACGCTGTACGACTTCCGGAGCGTGATGGCGCCGAGGCGGGTGAGCCCTGGCGACGAGCCCTCTACAGGGTCTGCCATCTTCGTCCGGCTTCGAGGCGGTGGCACCGAGGCCGGATTGAGGAAAAGTTTGCCACCTTCACAAGCCAACAATCAAATCGGTATTTCTTGCGAATGTCTCACGATTTTCGGCGCTCACCTGTGAGTTTGGACAGCCGAGCCGCAATGTCGACCCCACGATCGGGGTCGTTCCGAGGCAAAAGCCCGAGATGCCGACCGGTTACCTGCCGGTAACGCACGGGGGTCCGAACGTCAGCCCCACCACTGGGTGAACATCAGAACCGCGCCCGTGAGATAGACCACAGCCACGCCCGCGACCGCGGCGAGACCACGCCGGCGGTCCGCGAACAGCTGCGCGGCCGTGGCGACGAGCGCCGCGACGACGTGCGCGGACAGCGACGCCGAACCCGGCCCCGGGAAATCCCGCTTGTCCCCCAGGTACTGCGCCACCCAGACCACCGCTGTCAGGACGATCACCGCGCCGCACACCACACCCGACAGGGCTCGCAGTCCCCGCACGACGAACCCGTCCCGACTCGGCGTCCCACCGCGGGGCGATGCCGCCGCGGGCGCCTCGTAGGCGTCGCGCCCGGAGCGGTGAGCGGAGTCGTCGTAGAAGTCGTCGTGCCCGACGGCGCGGTCGTCGCGGCGCGCCGGGCGGCCCCAGGTGCTCATCCCTCGAGCACCTCGACCCCGGTGGCCCGTGCCGTCAGCGCCTCGAACGCCTCGGGGTCCGTCGTGTACCGGCCGAGCGGGACGGCCTTGTTGCCGCCGTGGTAGTCGGACGACCCCGTGACGAACAGATCGAGCTTCGCCGCCATGTCCCGCATGAGCTGCGCGTCGGCCGGAGCGTGGTCCGGATGGTCCGCCTCGAGGCCGCCGAGGCCCAGTTCCGCGAGTTCCTCGATGTGGTCGAGTGCGAGCAGCCGGCCCCGGGACCGGGCACGGGCATGCGCCACGACGGTGACACCGCCGGCGTCGGCGACCATGCGCACGGCCTCCGACAGCGGAGTGTCCGCCTTGGTGACGTAGTAGCGACCCCGCGACGACAGCAGGTCCGCGAACGCGGCCTCGATGCTCGGAACGACCCCCGCCTCCACCAGCGCGCGCGCCAGGTGCGGCCGCCCGGCCACCGGACCGGCGGCGGTGACGATCCGTTCGGGATCGACGGGCAGCCCGTCGGCGGCCATCCGCTCGGCCATCGTCCGGATACGGCCCACCCGCTCCCCGCGCAGGCGCTCCCGCTCGACCGCGAACGCCTCGTTCCGCGGGTCGAACAGGTAGGCGAGCAGATGCACCGCCACGGGCCGGCCGTCCTCACCGCGTCCGGTGCACGACATCTCCATGCCGCGGATCAGCCGCAGTCCCGCAGGCAGGGCGTCGGCCGCCGCGTCCCAGCCGGCGGTGGTGTCGTGGTCGGTCAGGGCGACCACGTCGAGCCCGGCCTCGACCGCGGCACGGACGAGTCCCGCCGGGGTGTCGGTCCCGTCGGAGGCCAGCGAGTGGGTATGCAGATCGATACGCACCCCACCAGTGTGTCAGGTGCCGTCGTGCGGCCCCGGCGGGCGGTCCGGGGCGGGTTAGCATGACGCTGCGACCGCCCGGACGGGCCGGAGCGTGCTGCGCGGAAGGGAACCGATGCCGAACCTGCCCTCGCACCCGTCGCGCCGGACCGGCGCCCCGGCGTCCACCCTGCGCGTCCCCGCCGAGCGGGCGGTGGTGGACTGCGCCGTCTACGTCGACGGCGTGCGGCTGCCGGGCCGTTACGCCCACGGCGCGGCGCTCGAGGAGGTGCGCCGGCGCGGCGCCGGATTCGTGTGGCTCGGCCTGCACGAGCCCGACGAACAGCAGATGACGAGCGTGGGCCGCACGTTCGGGCTGCACGAACTGACGGTCGAGGACGCCGTGCACGCGCATCAGCGGCCCAAGCTCGAACGCTACGACGACGTGACGTTCCTCGTGCTGCGGACCGTGAACTACGTCGAACACGAGTCGGTGACCACGACCAAGGAGATCGTCGAGACCGGCGAGATCATGCTCTTCTGCGGCCGGGACTTCGTCGTCAGCGTCCGCCACGGCGACCACTCCGCGCTGGCGGACGTGCGGCATCGGCTCGAGGCCGCCCCGGAGCGGCTGGCGCTGGGTCCGTCGTCGGTGCTGCACGCCGTCGCCGACCACGTCGTGGACACGTACCTCGCCGTGGTCGACGCCGTGCAGCCGGACATCGACGACCTCGAGGAACTGGTGTTCACGCCCGACACCCGCATCGCGGTGGAGCAGATCTATCTGCTCAAGCGGGAGATCGTGGAACTGCGACGGGCGGTGCTCCCCCTCGCGACGCCGCTGCGCCAGCTGACCCGCGGCGCGGGCAATCCGGTGCCCAAGGAGGTGCGGCGCTACTTCCGGGACGTCGCCGATCATCACACCAAGGTGGCCGAGCGCATCGCGGACTACGACGAGACGCTGAGCACCCTCGTCGATGCCGCGATCGCGAAGGTGACGGTGCAGCAGAACACCGACATGCGCCGGATCTCGGCGTGGGTGGCGATCGCGGCCGTGCCCACGATGATCGCCGGGATCTACGGGATGAACTTCGACAACATGCCCGAACTGCACTGGGAGCACGGGTACTTCGTGGTCATCGGGGCGATCGTCGCGATCACCGTCGGCCTGTTCGTCACCTTCCGCCGCAACAAATGGCTCTGATCACCGCGGCGCGGGACCGCCTGACGCCGGTCGCTTCCGCAGGGCACACCCGTGGGACGTGGGTGCTCGCGGCGGCCCTCGTCCTGATCGTCCTGCAGCTGGCGGTGCGCTCCCTGCTCGCGTTCGGCGGGCAGTTCTACTGGGACGACCTGATTCTGGTCGGACGGGCGGGCCTGCACCCGCTGCTGTCGTTCGAGTTGCTCGGCTACGACCACGACGGCCATCTCATGCCGGGTGCGTTCGTGGTGGCCGACGTGATCACGAGCCTCGCACCGCTGCAGTGGTGGCCGGCGGCTGCGACGCTCGTGGCCGGCCAGGCGTTGGCGTCGCTGGCCGTGCTGCGCGTGCTGTGGTTGCTGCTCGGACCGCGGCCGGCGCTGCTCGGCCCGCTGCTGTTCTACCTGTTCACGCCCCTGACGCTGCCGGCGTTCGCGTGGTGGGCGGCGGGCCTGAATTCGCTGCCGCTGCAGGCGGGCCTGGCGTGGGTGGCCGGCGACGCGATCCGTGCGGCGCGCACGGGCCGACTCCGCTACGCGCTGAGCGGGACGGCGGTCACCGGCGTCGCACTGCTGTTCTTCGAGAAGTCGGTGCTGGTACCGGCGGTGGCCTTCGCGACCGTCGCGCTGATGTACGGGTTGGACGGCCACCCCCGGCCGGTGCGCACCGCGGCGCGACGCGCGGCGCCGCTGTGGCTCGGCTCGGCGCTGGTCCTCGCGGCCTGGGCGGCGGCGTACCTGTCCCTCGTCGAGTCCCGGTTCGGGGCGCCGACGGGCGACATGGTCCGGGGGCTGACGCACCACGGTGTCTCGTTCGGGGTGCTGCCGGCGCTGCTGGGCGGGCCGTGGCGATGGGACCGCTGGAATCCGGGACCGCCGTGGGCGGATCCGCCGACCGGGCTCGTCGTGGCGGCCTGGGCCGCGGTGCTCGCCGTCCTGGTGTGGTCGCTGCGGCGCAGCCGGCGCACGGGCTGGGTGTGGGCCGCGACGGCCGCCTACGTGGCGGCCTCGACGGCCGCGATGATCACCACCCGCTTCGGCCCGGACACGACGTACGAACTGGCCCAGACCCTGCGCTACCACACCGACACGGCCGTGGTCGTCGCGATCGGAACGGCCCTGATCCTGCGCGCCGGCCCACGCGACGACCCGCGGCGCGCACCCGCGCGGCGGATCGTCGCCGCCGGGTGCGCGGTGGTCTTCACGGCGAGCTGTCTGTGGTCCACGACGACCTTCGCGCGCACCTGGGCCGACAACCCCACCGGCGCCTACCTGGCCGCCGCGAGGTCCGCGCTCACCGCACGCCCCGACGTGCCGATCCTCGACCATCCCGTGTCGGTGTGGGTGCTCCTGCCGGTCACCCACCCCCACAACCTCCTGAGCCGGGTGTTCTCGCCGTTGCCGGGACGCGCCGAGATCGGCGCCGTCACCACCGAACTGCAGGTGCTCGACGACCGGGGACGACTCGTGCCGGCGGAACTCGTTCCGGTGCGGCACGTGCTGCCCGGTCCGGTGCCCGACTGCGGGCATCTGCTCACCGAGTCGAGGACGACCGTGCTGCCCGCCGACACGGCGCTCGTGGGCGGGGAGTGGACGGTGCAGCTGAACTACCGCGCCTCCGCGGACGGCGAGATCGAGGTGGGGTTTCCCGCCGCCCCGCGGGTGCGGGTACCGGTCACCGAGGGACTGGGCACGGCCTACGCACGGGTCCCGGGCGCAGGCACCGGGCTGCAGGCCCGCTCGGCATCGGCGGGACTCGACGTGTGCCTGGCGGGGGGCCCGATCGGCGTCGTCGTCCCGCGCTGACCGCGCCCGTCACATTCGGGCTCCCGTCACATTCGGGCCGGGGCGCGGTTCGGGTCCCGCACGTCGATGCCGGCCTCCGACCACGCCTCGCGCAGCGCGTCGCCGCCGCGCAACCGCTTCCACGCGGCCTCGGTGCCCGTCAGCGGGATCACCTCGAAGAACCGCACCGGGTCGGCGGGCTCGGGCAGTACCAGTTCGGGGACGTCGCTCGGCTCGAGCATCACCGCGGTGAAGGGTGCCCCCTGCCACAACGGCTCCCCCAGGTCGAGCAGGGCGTCGTCGGTGAGGACGACGCCCTCCACCGCGGGCAGTGCCGCGAGCGTCGCGAGCGTGCGGACCAGCCCCGGCAGAGTGCCGGTGAGGCCGCGCATGCTCAGAATCAGTTCGGCGCGCGGCCCCCGCGTCGGGTCGGCGACCGTCGCGGTGGGGTCGCCCATCGGATGCCGCGAACACCCCAGAGTCGCGAACCGCACGAGGTCCGGCTGTTCCACGCGGAACCGCAGCACCTCGACGGGTTCGAGTCCGAGGAACGTCACGGACGCCGTCTCCGGCTCGGCGCCCCCGAAGCGGGCGCTGAGATGGGCACGGACGGCGGGCAGCACGGCGTCGATCACCCCTGCAATGTAGACCCGGCGCGGGGCTCGTGCCGCCGGTGCGTCCCGCACCGATCCGGGTCACCGGGAGCCCGTCCGCCGGTACCGTCGTGTCATGGTGCGAGACACCGGCTTCCCCGGCGCCGATGCCGGCGACGACTTCTCCCGGCAGCGCCGGCGCGCCGAGTACGCGCGACTGATCGCCTGGCTTCGCCGCGAACCCGGGGACGTCAACGCCGTGCTGCCGTTCGACGCCGTCGTGCGGGCGCTGGGCCGGGTCGGGGAACGGCGTCTGGGGCTGCAGAGCATCGACGTGGCCTCGATCGTCGGCAGCGTGGACCGGACCGAGGATTTCGACCGGCGGTTCCGGCCCACGTCGGCCCGGCTGCGCCAGCGATGGGAGAAGCTGGCCACGGCCCGCCGCCGGGGCGAGGCCGTGCCGCCGATCACGGTGTACCGGGTCGGGTCGATGCACTTCGTGGTGGACGGGCACCATCGCGTCTCCATCGCCTACGCCCGCGGGGACGCGACCATCGACGCCTACGTGACCGAGATCGTCACCCGGATCTCGCCCGAGGGGGTGAGCCAGCACTCGGACCTGATGCGGAAGGACCACTACCGGATGTTCCTGAGCCGGGTGCCACTCACCGGCGAGCGGCGCGACGCGGTGACCGTCCGGGACCCGTGGGACTACGCCGAGCTGGCCGAGTGCATCGAGGCGTGGGGTTTCCGGCTCATGCAGGAGCGCGGCGAGTTCCTCACCCGCGACGTGGTGGCGCAGCGCTGGTTCGACGAGGAGTTCGTGCCCGTGGTCGACATGGTGCGGGCGGCGGGGATGCTGCGCACCCGAACCGACGCCGAGGCGTACCTGTGGCTGGCCGGCGAACGGTACCGGCTCGTGCGGCGGCACGTGTGGAACGAGGAGATCATCGAGCGGCTGAAGCGGCGGGCCCCCCGGTGAGCGCACGCCGGCCGGTTTGATCCCGCGGCGCCGGAGGTATGCCCCCGGCAGCCACCGAGGACGTCCGCCGGGCGCGCGGACGCCCGGGCCGGTCGAGCAACGTGCCGGCGCCGGTCCGCGCGGGGGGACCCCGCGCTCCGTACCCTGGTCGGCAGGACCGGGCCCACGACAGGAGAACGCGCTTGACGGCGACCGTGCAGGACGCAGCGGACACCACCCGGGACGTCCGGACCGAGCTGAGCGCGGCCGCGCGCCGCGTGTTCGGCTGGGAGGAGCTGCGTCCCGGCCAGCTCGACGCGATGGAACCACTGGTGCAGGGCCGGGACGTGCTCGCGGTGATGGCCACCGGATCGGGCAAGTCGGCGATCTACCAGGTGCCGGCGCTGCTGATCGAGGGCACCACCCTGGTGATCTCCCCGCTCATCGCGCTGCAGAACGATCAGATCGCGGGGCTCGACGCCACCTCGGCGCCGGACGCGGTCGCGATCAACTCCCGGCAGCGGGCTTCGGAGACCGCAGCCGCGTGGGAGACGATCCGTGAGCGCACCGTGGAGTACGTCTTCCTGGCGCCGGAACAGCTCGCCAACGACGAGGTGGTGGCCCGACTCGCCGCCGCCCGCGTCTCCCTCGTGGTAGTCGACGAGGCGCACTGCGTGTCCGCGTGGGGTCACGACTTCCGGCCCGACTACCTGCGTCTGGCCGATGCGCTCGACCGCCTCGGCCGGCCCCCGGTGGTGGCGCTCACGGCCACCGCGTCGCCGCCGGTGCGGCAGGAGATCGTCGAGGAGCTGCGCCTGCGCGACCCGGTGGTCATCGCCAGCGGGTTCGACCGGCCCAACATCGACCTGGCCGTCGAGCGGTACACCGCCGACGCCGACAAGCGCCGGGCGGTGGTCGAGACCGTCGCCGGACTCGAGACCCCCGGGTTGGTGTACACCGCGACCCGCAAGGACGCCGAATTCTACGCGGCCGAGCTGACCGAACGGGGACTGCGGGCGGCTGCGTACCACGCCGGTCTGCCGGCGGCCACGCGCGAGCGGGTGCACCACGGATTCCTCGACGACGAACTCGAGGTGGTGGTGGCGACCTCCGCGTTCGGCATGGGCATCGACAAGCCCGACGTGCGGTTCGTCGCACACGCCTCCGCGCCGGATTCCGTGGACAGCTACTACCAGCAGATCGGCCGCGCCGGCCGCGACGGGCTCGAGGCGAAGGCGCTGCTGTTCTACCGGCCCGAGGACCTGTCGCTCGCGAAGTTCTTCACCACCCACCGTCCGGACGAGGACCTGCTCGGCCGGGCCTTCACCGCGCTGGCGCGCGCGAAGTCACCGAAGCGACTGAAAGACCTTCGCGCCGAACTGGATATCCGGGGACGAACCCTCACCAACGCGGTCAACCTGCTCGAACGCGCGGGTGTGGTCTCCTCGGGACGCAAGGGGCTCACCGCACGCACCGTCGAGGTGGAGATCGCCGTCCGCCGCGCGGCCGAGGTGGCCGCGGTCGGTGAACGGATGGACCGCTCGCGCGTGGAGATGATGCGGGGCTACGCCGAAACCCGTGGCTGCCGCAGGCAGTTCCTGCTCGGGTATTTCGGCGAGTCGCTGCCCGATCCGTGCGGGCACTGTGACTGCTGCCGCGAGGGAATCCACGAGCACCGACCGGAATCGCCGAAACACGGTCCTTACGAGCCGATTCCGCTGCACACCCGAGTGGTGCACGCGCAGTGGGGTCCCGGCGAGGTGATGAGCGCGGAGCCGGACCGGATCACCGTGCTGTTCGACGAGTACGGCTACCGCACGCTGTCGCTCGAGGCGGTGGAGGAGCACGATCTGCTGCGCCCCGAGAACTCGGAGCCCGAACCGGAGCCGGACATCGCCTGACGGATCCCAGGGGGCGCCCCGTAAATCCGCCCGCGACTTCGGAATCCGCCCCCGCCGTGGCGTGGGCGGATTCCGAACCGGCGCGGTAATCCTGCCCCACCCTCGAACGGCGGCCCTCACTCGACGCTCTGCTGCGCCTTCGCGTAGGCGAACTGGAGGAAGTCTGCCCCGGCGAGGGCGGCGAACAGCCCGGCGACGAGCCGGGTCGGACGCGGTGCGAAGACCATTCCGATGGTGAAGAACGTCGCGACCCACATGTCGAAGCAGAAGGGGCAGCTCAGCAACTCGCCCAGGCTGTGCCGGAGACTGTTGCTCGGTCCGCGGACCTCCTCCATCACCTCGGCCGGGCCGCCCTGCTCCTTGTAGCGCGTGAAGGGCGCGCGAATGGGGCTGGTCACCGCGTCCTTCGTCACCGTGCGCGACAGCTTGTGCGTGCCGAGGGCGAGCACGACGAGGTCCTGCCCGCTCAGACGCTCCGGCAGTCGACGCCCGGTGACCACCGCGGCGATCACCGCGACGGTGACCAGCGTGCTGTACCCGGCGAGGACCTTCGTGTAGCCCCGGAGGGGTATGTCCTCCCCGCCGGTGTACTCGCGGGTCTGTTCGCGGACGGCGTCGACGAGGTCGACGGACGTCTCGGTCTGATTGCTCATCTGCTTCTCCTGCACGTAGCTCGGTCCGCGCAGTAGTACCCACGCACGGCTGTACCCACGCACGGCTGTACCCACGCACGGCTGTACCCACGCACGGCTGCCGCCACGCCTCTCCGCTACCCCGCGGGGAATCGCACCTCGTGCGTGGGGGCGGTCGCCCCGCCGAACCGCGCCAGCCGCAGCCCCTCCGCCTCGACCGCCGAGCGTTGCCGGGCCGTCAGGCGCCGCCACGGGGTCACCTCGAGTACGGCCGAGTCCTTCGCGACGGCCAGTTTCGCGGTTCCGGCGACCGTCCCGTCGACGAGGACGGCGGAGCGCACGATGCCGTTCTGCGTCACGATCCGGCGACGGTGCTCGTCGGAGACGATCCGGGTCCGGTCGGCGTGCGAGAGCAGGACGTTGTCGTACGGCGCGAGGATCCGCACCGGCGCCGGTGCCGCCGGATCCGGGCGCGGGGCGTCGGGCAGGTCGAACAGCTCGACGCCGTTCTCGTCCCGGAACACCTCGAGCGACGGGCGCAGCCGTTCGAACACCTCCCCGAGCCGCGTCAGCCCCGACCAGGCCTGGGCGTCGCGCACGCTCGCGGGCCCGAACGCGGCGAGGTATCGCCGGAGGACGACGGCCGGGTCCGGCCGTGCCGGTCCGCGACCGGTCCACTCGTCGAGCGGGGTGAGTCGCGGCTGCCCGGAGCGCCCCCACAGCCCCCGCGGCGGCACCTGCACCAGCGGGAGCAGGTTCCGCAGCCCGTAGGCGAGCGCGGCCGGATCGCGGCCGGGGAATCGCTCCGCGAGCAACGGGCGCAGCTCCTGCAGGCTGCGGGGGGCGTCGCCGAGCAGGTCGCGGCCTGCCGCGGCGAGCTCACGCAGGTCCACCCCGGCCAGACCGGCCGCGTACTGGGTGTTGGTGGCCAGGTCCCGGTCCAGCAGTGGCTGGACCCAGTCCCGCAGCGCCGCAGCGTCGGCGGCCGAGACTGCGAAGACCGTGCCGCGCATGAGTACGGTGCGCACCACGTGCCGTCCCTCGATGAGGTCGGCGAGGGCCGCGGGCCGGAACCGCCGCAACCGCGCCCACAGCGCGAAGTAGGGCGGTGTCGGGGCCTGCGCCTGCAGGCCCAGCAGGTGCTCGACCGCGTCGAGCACCGGGAGGTCGGCACGATGCAACAGATGCTGACGGGCGAGGGTGGCGCGGCCGAGAGCACGGACGGTGAGGGTGCGCGGCGTCACGGGAACACCCTGCCACGGCGGACCGACACGGCCTCGTCGGCGCCTGCACCTGGACGGGGCAACCGAGCGTCCGGTAGATGTTTAGTTGAGTTTAGTTTCATGTTGCAGCGTCGAGGAGAGCCGATGTCCGATCCGAGAGGTGCGCGGCTGCTGGTTCCGGTGCTGTGCTTCATCGTCACCACCATCGCCGTGATGCAGACGTCCGTCGTACCGATCGTCGGCACCATTCAGGAACAGCTGGGGGTGAGCACGACCGCCGCGGGCTGGGTCCTGACCGCGAACCTGCTCGCGGCCGCCGTCACCACTCCCCTGCTGGGCCGGCTGGCCGATCTGCGCGGCAAACGCCCGGTCCTGCTCACCGTCCTCGTCGTGGTGTTCGTCGGTTCGCTGCTGTGCGCCGCCGCGGACTCGTTCGCGCTCCTGCTGATCGGCCGGGTCCTGCAGGGCGTGTCGTTCGCGCTGTTCCCCGTCGGCATCGCCGTGCTGCGGGCCGAACTGCCGCCGCAGCGGTTGATCGGGGCGATGGGCCTGTTCTCCGGAACGCTCGGCGTCGGTGGCGCGATCGGCATGGTGCTCACCGGCCTGATGGTCTCGGGCGGCGACTACCGTCGCGTGTTCTGGCTGGTGGCGGCGTTCAACGCCGTCGCGTTGCTGAGCGCGTTCCTCGTCGTGCCGCGACGACCGCGGTCCGCGGACGGACGGATCGACTGGCTCGGCGCGATCCTGCTGGCCGTCGGGCTGGCGCTGGTGCTGCTGGCCCTGTCCGAGGGCGGAACGTGGGGTTGGGCGTCGGCGCTCACCCTCGGGAGCGCCGCACTCGGGCTGGCCGTGCTCGCGGCGTGGCTGCTCTTCGAACGGCACGTCGACGAGCCGCTCGTGCCGCCGCGGATGCTCACCGATCGGCCGGTGTTCGTGGTGCACGGCGCCGCGTTCCTCGTCGGCATGGCCATGTTCGTCAGCTTCCTCGCGACGGCGTACTTCGTGCAGACGCCGCCCGCCGTCGCCGGATACGGATTCGGCGCCACCGTGCTCGAGGCGACCGCGGTGTACATGCTGCCCGGCGCGCTCGTCGGGGTGGTCGCCGCGGCACTCGCGGGCCGGCTCATCCACCGGTTCGACGCCCGATGGGTGCTGATCGGAGCGTGCATTCTCGGGATCGCCGGCTTCGCCCTGGTGGCGGTCGTGCACGACCGGAGCTGGCAGCTGATCGTCTCCGGCATCCTCGTGACCACCTTCGTCAGCCTCGCCTATGCCGCACTGCCCGCCCTGCTCGTCGCCGAGATCCGTCCCGATCAGACCGGGGTTGCGAACAGCATCAACTCCATCGCCCGCACGGTGGGCAGTTCGCTCAGCAGTGCGGTGGTCACGACCCTGCTGGCCACGCTGACCGTTCGCGGCACGGGCGTCGTCCGCGAGAGCGCATTCGTCGCGGCATTCGGGTTGGGTGTCGCGGCCGCGGCCGTGGCCGCACTGCTCGTTCTCATCGGCGGGCGACCGGCCACGCGCGCACTGAGCGACCGCGAGGAGGACGAGGTCGAGGCGACGGCCCTGGCCGCCGAATGGAGCACGGTGTCCGGTCTCGCGGCGGAGCACACCGCGACCGGGCAGACCGACGCGGTCCGCCGGGGCTGACCTCGCGGTCGGGAACGGGACGGAACCGGGCGTCCTCAGCCCTTTCCCGTTCTGCGTCCGCTCAACCCTGCAGTGCGCGCACCGCCTCCTCCGCCTGCTGCGCCGCCTCCTCGGCCTTCGCGGCGTCCTCGTCGGCCGTCCGGGCGGTGCGTCGCGCGAACTCGCGCTGGTGTTCCACCCGGCCCAGCTCCTCGCGCAGCCGCGCGACGTGCTCGTCGAGTTGTTCGACCGCGGCACGTGCGCGCTCCGCCACCGACCGGGCCTCGTCGGCGGTGTTCCGCGCCGTTTCCGCCTCGGCGACGGCGGCCTCCAGCGCTCGCCGCGTGCGCTCGGCCTCCTCGATGTCGTCCGCCCCGGTGCCCTTCCGTTCCGGCGCGGGCGGAACGACCGACAGTCCGACCGGTCCGAACCCGCTGTAGTCCAGCGGCGTCTCGAGTCGGCCACCGCGCACCTGCTCGGCCAGCTCGGCCTCGGCGAGTGCGGCGTGCAGGGTCTGGCCCACCTCGCGCAGCGCGGCTTCGGATGCCCGCCGACCGTGCTCGGCGGCGAGCCGGGAGGCCGTCTTCTCGAGCGCACCGATCACCCGCCGTCGCTGGGTGGACAGCCGCCGCAGCTCGGCTCCGGAGAGCTGACGCTGCGCGGTACGCAGGGCCTCGCCGAGTCCGAGCAGGGCCGTGATCTCCTCGGGTCTCTCGCGGACGAGGAGGTTCACCAGCCACGCCGACACGGTCGGCTTGCGCAGCCGGCCGACCGCCGCCGCGAGTTCCCGGTCGCCGGCGTCGCGGGCACGGGCGACGTACTCCTTACGGGCCGCGGTGAACTCACCCGGATCGAGCCCGTACAGCTCGTCGGCGATGTCGTCGAGGTCCACCGGCCTACTATGCACTCCTCGGTCAGAGGGTGACGTTCTCCCCCGTCGCCTGGTCGAACAGGGCAACCTTCGCCGGATCGAACCACAGCTGCACCGGCCGGCCCTTCGCGACGTCGGACTCGGCGGGCAGCCGCGCGACCATCGAGCCGCCGGCGAGATCGGCGACGCCCACATCGGCTGCCAGATCGTCGAGGTCGCTCGAATGCAGCTCCGGGGACTCGACGGTGAAGTACGCGTACTTGTCCGACCCCATGGATTCGAGCACGTCGATGTCGACCGTGAAGATGGTGCCCTGCTCGCGCTGCGCCGGGTCCAGGAGCGCGGCGTCCTCGAAGTGCTCGGGCCGGATGCCGACGACGACGTCACGTCCCGGATCGTGCTTCTGCACGGCCGCCCACCGCTCGGCCGGCAGCGTGAAGTCCCCGATCGCGGTGCGCACTCTGTCACCGTCGAGCCGGCCGGCGAAGAAGTTCATCGACGGCGAGCCGATGAACCCCGCCACGAACAGGTTCTTCGGCCGGTCGTAGAGCTCCTGCGGGGCACCGATCTGCTGCACCAGCCCGCCGCGGAGGACGACCACGCGGTCCCCGAGCGTCATGGCCTCGGTCTGATCGTGGGTGACGTACACCGTGGTGGTGCCCAGGCGCTTCTGCAGCCGGGCGATCTCGGTGCGCATCTGCACCCGCAGCTTGGCGTCGAGGTTGGACAGCGGCTCGTCCATGAGGAACGCCTTGGGATTGCGCACGATCGCCCGTCCCATCGCCACCCGCTGTCGCTGCCCGCCCGACAGGTTCGACGGCTTGCGGTCGAGGTGGCCGGTCAGGTCGAGGATCTTCGCCGCCTCCTCCACCTTTCGCGCGACCTCGTCCTTGGGGACCTTGGCCAGGGTGAGCGGGAAGGCGATGTTCTCCCGGACGGTCATGTGCGGGTACAGCGCATACGACTGGAACACCATCGCGATGTCGCGGTCCTTCGGCGCCTTCTCGTTGACCCGCTCGCCCCCGATCCGCAACTCGCCGGAGGAGATGTCCTCGAGGCCGGCGATCATGTTCAGCGTCGTCGACTTTCCGCAGCCCGAGGGGCCGACCAGGATGATGAACTCGCCGTCGGCGATCGTCATGTCCACGTCGCTGACCGCTCGCGCCCCGTCGGGGTAGAGCTTGGTCACCTTGTCCAGCACGATTTCAGCCATGTGGGTCATCCCTTCACTGCGCCGGACGTCAGGCCGGCCACGATGCGACGTTGGAAGATCAGCACGAACACGATGATCGGAATGGTGATGACCACCGCGGCCGCCGCGATCGAGCCGGTGGGCTCCTCGAACTGGGAGGCTCCGGTGAAGTTCGCGATTGCCGCGGGCGCGGTGATGGACCGCTCGGTGGACGTCAGCGAGATCGCGAACAACAGGTCGTTCCAGCAGAAGATGAACACCAGGATCGCGGCGGTGACGATGCCCGGCGCCGCCAGCGGCGCCACCACCTTCCGGAAGGCCTGCCCGGGTGTGGCGCCGTCCATCTTGGCGGCCTTCTCGAGTTCCCACGGGATCTCCTTGAAGAACGCCGAGAGCGTGTAGATCGCCAGGGGCAGGGAGAAGGTGATGTACGGGATGATCAGGCCCGCCCAGGTGTCGAACAGCCCGAGTCTGCGGATGATGTCGAACAGCGGGCTGACGAGCGAGATCTGCGGGAACATCGCGATCAGCAGCGCGACACCGACGAGGATCTTCTTGCCCGGGAAGTCGAGCCGGGCGATCGCGTACGCCGCCATGGTGCCGATGACCACCGCGATCACCGTGGCGATCAGTCCGATGCCGATCGAGTTGATCAGTGCGCTGGTGAATGCGTCGGTGCGGAAGATGCCGCGGTAGTTGTCCAGGGTCCATTCCTGGGGGATGAAGCGCCCGTCCTTGATCGTGCCGGCCGGCTTGAACGACAGGCTGGCGATCCACAGCACCGGCACGAGTGCGTACAGCAGTACGAGCAGGTTCACCGCCGACCAGCTCAGTTTGCGCCGCGGGGTTTCGGTCGTCGTCATCACCGCTTCCCTTCCGCATCGGAGCCGGGCGCCGAGGCCCCGAACAGTTTGATGAACATGAACGCGATGATCGCCACGCACAGGAAGATCAGGACGCTGATCGCCGAGCCGATGCCCAGGTTGAATGCTTTGAACAGGTTGTCGTATCCGAGGATCGACACCGAGCCCGTGCCGTTCGACCCGCGCGTGAGGACGTAGATGTTGTCGAAGATGCGGAACGCGTCGAGCGTGCGGAACAGCAGCGCCACCAGGATCGCCGGCTTCATCAGCGGGACGATGATCTTGGTCAGCCGGGTCCACGCACCCGCGCCGTCGACCTGGGACGCGCGCAGCAGGTCGTCCGGGACGAGCGCCAGCCCGGCGAGGAGCAGCAGCGCCATGAACGGGGTGGTCTTCCACACCTCGGCGAGCACGATGATCGCCAGTGACGGAAGTTGTTCGGTCAGTGGGGCGCTGCCCTCGGGGAGCAGATTCGCCAGGTAGCCGGTGCCCGGCGTCCAGGCGTAGTACCAGCTGTAGGCGGCGGCGACGGTGACGATCCCGTACGGGATCAGCACCACGGTGCGGACGGTGCCCTTGCCGACGATGGTGCGGTGCATGATCAGCGCCAGCGCCAGCCCCAGGACGAATTCGATCGCCACCGACACGACGGTGATGCCGGCGGTGACGAAGAAGGCCTGCCACCAGAACGCATCGGTGAGGACCGAGACGTAGTTGGCGAATCCGACGAATTCACGCTCGTCGGGGAAGCGCAGGTCGTACCGCTGCAGGCTCAGCCACACCGCGTACCCCACGGGGTAGGCGGTGACGGCGAGCATCATCAGCGCCGCGGGCGCGACCAGCCACAGCCCGAGTCGGCGTTCGGCCTTCTTCCCTTCGGACAGAACAACTTTCCCGCGCTCGGACGATACGGGCCGGTCGCCCTCGGCCGGTGGGACGGGTCGGGTTGCGGGCGTGGTGGTCACGGGATCAGCCCTTCCGAATTGACCGCCTTGCGGACCTGCTCGGCGAGTTCGTCGACCGTGCGCGGCGGGTCGATCTGGTCGACCGGATTGAGAGTCGCGGTGATGAGCGTCGAAATGCTCTGATACGCAGGCGAAACCGGGCGCACCGCCGCGTTCTCGAGACTCTCGCGCACCTCCCGCCACATCGGGTATGCCTGCTGGAACTCCGGATCGTCGTACAGCGATGCCAGCGTGGGCGGGACACCGCCGTCGACGGCGTTGTTGCGCTGGTTCTCCTCGTTGCGCAGGCACTGCACGGCTTCGAACGCGAGGTCGGGATACCTGGTGGTGCGGGCGACCCCGATATTGAACCCGCCGATCGTGACCTCGGCCGGCTTGCCGGGGACCACCGACGGGTACGGGGCGGGGAGGAAGTTCTGCTCGCCGTTCACCGTCAGGACCGTGTTGCCGGTGTTCTCGGCGGTCACGTTGCCGTTCTCGTCGACGAAGGGCAGAAAGCCCTTCTCGGAGTTCTCGACGATGCCGGGGTAGACGAACGGCCAGTTCACCTGGAACGCGGCCTTGCCGCTCTCCATACCGAGACGCGCAGCGGCCTCGTCGGACTGGTTCAGCGACGGGTCCGCACCGGGCGCGGTCGCCACCCGCTTCATGATGTCCAGAGCCGTCACCGCGGCGTCACCGTCGGCCACGGTGACGGTGGTGCCGTCCTCTGCCACGACCGATCCGCCGGCGCTGGCGAGCAGGGTGTTGAACCACACCATCAGGCCCTCGTACTGGCGGGCCTGCACCCCGATCCAGCTGGGGCGGCCCTCGGCCGCGAGCCCGCTCGCGATGTCGATCATCTCGTCCCACGTCTGCGGTGGCCGCCCGTCGGGCATCAGGTCCTTGCGATACCAGAGCAACTGGGTGTTGGTGTTCAGCGGTGCCGCATAGAGGGTGCCCTGCCACGTGGCGGACTCCAGCGGTCCGGCGAGGGTGCCTTCGGACACCGCGGCCGCGACGTCCGGCGGCAGCGGCAGCGCCCAGCCCGCCTCGGCGAACTCGGCCGTCCACACGACGTCGAGTGTCATCAGGTCGAGGGTCTCGTCCCCGCCGGTGAGCCGCCGCGCGAGCTGCAGCCGCTGGTCGTCGGCGCCCTTGGGCAGGGTGCGCTGCTCGATGGTGTACCGGCCACCGGCGGCGGCGGTGCAGTTCGCCGCCGCGGCCGCGTACTGCTCCGCGCCGTCGGCGGCGGTGTAGAAGCTCAGTACCGTCCCGTCGGACTCGCTGCCGCACGCCGCGACCGACGACAGGGCGAACACCGCCGCGGCGCCCACCAGTACGACCCGCACCGCCCGTCTCCGCACCACAGCCTCCAGCCGTCGTCCTGCGCGACGGTGACTTCCGTCACACTTGGTGCGAACGTAACGCACCGGACGCCGCCGCGCGACTCAACTGCCGCCCGGAACGGAACTGTGATCGAACGGTCTACAACGCGAGCTTGGCGAGCAGGTCCCGTGCCCGTTCCGCGTTGCGCGGCGCGCACAGCACGTCGTAGCGGCCGGCCACCAGCTGCATCGTCGACGAGAAGTCGCGCTGGCCGCGCGTCGCGGCGTACGGGATGGTCGTGGAGATCAGGCCGAAGACGATGCCGCCGACCATGCCGACGAGCAGGGGGCCGAGGAAATCGGTCGAGAAGATCCCGAGCAGCAGCCCGAAGAACAGACCGAGCCAGGCGCCGGAGGCGATGCCGCCGCCGATCACCTTCGCCCACGTCAACCGGCCGGTGACCCGCTCGACCTGCATGAGATCGACACCCACGATGGTGACGTCCTCGACCGGGAAGGACTGGTCCGAGAGATGGTCGACAGCGCGCTGCGCCTCGGCGTAGGTCGTGTACGAACCGACCGGCCAGCCGCTCGGCGGAGTCGGCAGGCCCGGCGTGGCGCGTCCCGGCTGTCCGAGGGGGTTGGTCATCTTCGGCTCCTTCTCGTGACTGCGCGCCCCGATCCGGCGCACCCTGTCCATTCTGCCCGTCTGCGCCTTCGGCGCCGGTGCGTCCTTTGGGCTGCTCCCACCGCCCAAAGGACACACCGGCGGCGCAGCCGCCTACTGCGGCGGCTCGAACGTCGTGGTGCGGGCCATTCCGGCTGCCCGGCCCTTCGCCGAGATCACCAGCGCCATCTTGCGGCTGGCCTCGTCGATCATCTCGTCCCCGAGCATCGCGGCGCCGCGCGCGCCGCCAGCCGCGGAGGTGTGCCACTCGTAGGCGTCGAGGATCATCTCGGCCTTGTCGTAGTCCTCCTGCCGCGGACTGAAGACCTCGTTCGCGGCGTCGATCTGGCTGGGGTGCAGCACCCACTTGCCGTCGAAGCCGAGGGCCGCGGTCCGCTGCGCGGAGCGCCGGAACGCCTCGACGTCGCGGATCTGGAGATACGGCCCGTCGATCGCCTGCAGCCCGTGGGCCCGGGCCGCCATGAGGATGGTCATGAGGATGTGGTGGTAGGCGTCGCCGCGGTCGTAGCCGTCGGGCTGCTCCCCGACGACGAGGGTGCGCATGTTGATGCTCGCCATGAAGTCGGCCGGGCCGAACACCAGCGTCTGCACGCGCGGGCTGGCGGTGGCGATCGCGTTGATGTTGGTCAGCCCGAGAGCGTCCTCGATCTGCGGCTCGATACCGATGCGCCCGACCTCGAGCCCGTGGGCCTTCTCCACCTGAGTCAGCAGGAGATCGAGCGCCTGCACATGGCTCGCGTCGGGAACCTTCGGCAGCAGGATCGCATCGAGGTGCGCGCCGGCGCCCCCCACCACGGTGGCGACGTCGAGATAGGTGGCATCGGTGGTCCAGTCGTTGACCCGCACCACCTTCAGTTGCTCGCCCCACCCGCCCTCGTTCAGCGCCTCGACGATCGTCGTGCGGGCCTGCTCCTTCGCCAGCGGGGAGACGGCGTCCTCGAGATCGAGGAACACCTCGTCGGCAGGCAGGCCCTTGGCCTTGTCGATCATCTTGCGGCTGCTGCCGGGAACGGCGAGCACGGACCTGCGGGGCCTGAAGTCGAACGACATGGGCTGGGCAGACCTCCGTGTTCCGAAATCGACGACCGCACGTTCTAGCCTGACCATCATGGCAGCAGTGAGCAAGGTATTCGCGGCGAGGCTCGCAGGTCTGGTGGTCCTGGGACCCGACGGCGAGTCGATCGGCCGGGTGCGCGACGTCGTGCTCACCATCCGGATCGGGCGGCAGCAGCCCCGGGTGCTCGGTCTGGTCGTCGAACTGCCGACGCGCAAGCGAATATTCGTGCCGATGCTGCGGGTGACGGCGATCGAGCCGGGGGCCGTCACCCTGAACACCGGCAACGTCAGCCTGCGCCGGTTCACGCAGCGACCGACCGAGGTGCTGGCGCTCGCGCAGGTGCTCGATTCGAAGGTCCGGGTCGACGACCCCGAGCTGGGTGAGCTCGCGGGCGTGGACGTGGTCGTCGTCGATCTCGGCATCGAACTGACCCGCACCCGGGACTGGGTGGTCTCGCGCGTGGCCGTGCGGGCCCAGCGCGGCCGGTTGGGCCGGCGGTCCGCGATCCATGTCGTGGACTGGCAGCACGTGCACGGGCTGACCTACAGCAACCTCGGAATGCCCGGCCAGGGTGTCTCGCAGCTGCTGCTGCAGTTCGAGGACATGCGCGCCGCCGACGTCGCGAACGCGCTGCGCGAGCTGCCGGAGAAGCGCCGGCACGAGGTGGCGGTCGCCCTGGACGACGAGCGGCTCGCCGACGTCGTGCAGGAGCTGCCGACCGACGACCAGACCGATCTGCTGATGCACCTCGAGGTGGAACGCGCCGCGGACCTGCTCGAGGCGATGGACCCCGACGACGCCGCCGATCTGCTCGGCGAGCTGCCCGACTCGGACGCCGAGTCGCTGCTGCGCCTGATGGATCCGGAGGATTCCGAGCCGGTGCGGCGGTTGCTCGAGCACTCCCCCGACACCGCCGGCGGCCTCATGACCCCCGAGCCGGTGGTGCTCACCCCGGCGACGACGGTGGCCGAGGCACTGGCCCGGGTGCGCAACCCGGACCTCACCCCGGCGCTGGCGTCCATGGTGTTCGTCGTCCGGCCGCCCACCGCGACCCCGACGGGCAAGTATCTCGGCTGCGTGCACCTGCAGCAGCTGCTCCGGGAGCCGCCGGCCGGCCTGGTGGGCGGGATCGTGGACAACGACCTGCCACGACTGGACCCCGACGATTCGCTCACCGCGGTCACCCGGTACTTCGCGACGTACAACCTGGTGTGCGGGCCCGTGCTGGACGACGAGGGGCACCTGCTCGGTGCCGTGACGGTGGACGACGTGCTCGATCACCTGCTGCCCGAGGACTGGCGCGAAGAGGAGGCCGACGATGAGTGACCGTTCCGCCGTGGCCCGGCAGCGCCTCGACACTCCCCGAACCGGCCGGTTCCGGGTCAACTTCGACGTCGAGGCGGTCGGCCGCGTCAGCGAATCGATCGCCCGGTTCCTCGGCACCGGGCGCTACCTGGCCATCCAGACGGTCGTGGTGATCGTGTGGATCCTGCTCAACGTCTTCGCCGTGACGTTGCAGTGGGATCCGTACCCCTTCATCCTGCTGAACCTCGCGTTCTCCACGCAGGCCGCCTACGCCGCGCCGCTGATCCTGCTCGCCCAGAACCGGCAGGAGAACCGGGACCGGGTGTCACTCGAGGTGGACCGGGCACGCGCCGCCCAGACCAAGGCCGACACCGAGTTCCTCGCGCGGGAGCTGGCGGCGCTGCGGCTGGCGGTCGGCGAGGTGGCCACCCGCGACTACCTCCGGCGCGAGCTCGACGATCTGCGCGCGCTGCTGATCGAACCGGAGGAGGAGGACACGACGTCGACGGCATCCGGCAAAACGCGCCCGGCCCGCCGCTGAGACGTGACGCGCTGTAACGTCCATCACAGCCCGTCGATGGTGTCGGTGGGGTGACTGTCCGCGACGAGTAGGTCTGTGGGGTGATGGCGTGCGCTGGCAGGGTCTGATCGCGGTGCCGGTGGTGCTCGGTGCCGGGTTCGCGGCGGTCGCGTCGTCCCCGGCACCGGTGGCTGCGACGGAGCACAGGGAGCCGGTCGCCGTGACGGCGGCGGACGGCAGCACCGGGGTCGGGGTCCTGCCGGCGGACCCGGCGGCGCCGCGACCCGTACGCGGGGCCGAGGCTCCGGCCGGCGCTCCCGCGGCGGATCTTCCGCCCGAGGTCACGGTCGCACCCGGACAGCCGTCGCCCGTGCTGGCCGGTGAGGGCCCCCTGGCGATCCCGGAGCTGGTGCTCTACGCGTATCGGGCGGCCGAGATGCAGCTTGCGATCGATGAGCCCGAGTGCGCACTGCCGTGGCATCTGCTCGCCGCGATCGGACGGATCACGTCGCAGCACGCGGACTCGGGACGCACCGACGTGCTGGGCACGCTCACGACCGCGCGCGTGGCTCCCGGCACGGGCAGACTCGGGCCGATGCAGCTGCCCCCGGCGGTCTGGTCGCAGTTCTCCGCCGACGGCAACGCGGACGGCACCGCGGATCCCCAGAACGTCTTCGACGCCGGTCTGGCGGCCGGCGCCTGGCTGTGCTCGGACGACGCGCGCCTGGCCGAGGCCGACGCCCGCGCCCGCGCGGCTGCCCGGTTCGATCCGTCGCCGGAGTTCGTCGCCAACGTGCAGGCCTGGTCGGCCGCGTACGAGAAGGGCGCCGCGGTCTCGCCGGGGATCGTCGTCCCGCCCTTGGCGCCGCCGGCCGTTCCGGCCCGGCCGAACACCGTCGACGTCGCGGAGACCGTTCCCGCACCCGTGTCCGGGACCACGACGGCACCCACGCCGGCGCCGGTCCCGGCTCCCGCGGTCGAGCCGGTCCCCGTCCCCGCGCCGGCAGTCGAGGCACCGCCGGCCGCGCCGGCTGTCGAGGCACCGCCGGCTGCGCCGGCTGTCGAGGCACCGCCGGCTGCGCCGGTGCTGCCGCCGCTGCCGTGTCTCGTCCCGGCGCTGTGCCCGGCGCCGCCCGCACCCTGATCGGTCACGCCTCGATCTCGTCGTAACCCCCAGCTCCAGCCGTTTGCCCAGCTCAGCGCGTTACATCACGGTAGGGTAACGGAAACGCATCGCTTCCTGTATGGTCGGTACCGCCATGTAACGAAAGCGTCTCGGGGAAGGCGCCCAGGAGGTATCGAGTGGGTCGGCACAGGAAGCCTTCGGAGTCCAAGCTCCGCCGCAATTCGGTCATCGCCCTCACCGGACTGGTTCCGGTCGGCGTGGTCGCCGCGGCCACCAGCGCCGGGGCGAGCCCCAAGACCCTGTTCGGCGTGCAGGACACCGAAGCGGTGGCCGAGCCCGTGACTGCGGCGACCGAGACCACCTACATCGCCGACGGGATCTCCCGCGACGTCGCCGCCGCGGCCGCCCTCATGACCGCACCGGAGCCTACCGCGGAGCCCGCGGCGGCCCCCGCGCCCGCCCCGGAGCCTGCCCCCGCCGCCCCGGCACCGCTCCAGCCCGGCCCCCTCGGGATTCCCGGCATCAACTTCGCCGCCTACCAGAACGCCGAGCGGATCCTCGCCGCCGAGACCCCCGGCTGCAACATGTACTGGACACTGCTCGCCGGCATCGGCCAGGTCGAGTCCGGCCATGCCAAGGGCGGTAAGGCCGACGACAAGGGCAACCTCCTCGAACCCGTGATCGGTCTGCCCCTCGACGGCAGCCTGCGCGGCCAGGCCGTCATCCGGGACACCGACGGCGGCACCCTGGACGGCGACACCGTCTACGACCGAGCGGTCGGCCCCATGCAGTTCATCCCCTCCACGTGGAAGCTCTACGCCGGCGACGGCAACGGCGACGGCGTCGCCGACCCGCAGAACCTGTACGACTCCACCCTCACCACCGCCAAGTACCTGTGCGACGGCGGCAACAACATGCACGACCTCGCGCAGGCCACCAAGGCCATCCATCGCTACAACAACTCCATGGCGTACGTCGCGAACGTGCTCGCCTGGTCGGCCGCCTATTCGACCGGCGTCACCCCCAGCGCGGCGGACCTGCCGCGCATCCACTGAGCGGGTGCCACCTACGATTGATGCCATGGCAGTCAGCGAGTCCGACGTCCGCAGCGCCCTGGCGCGGGTTCAGGATCCCGAGATCCGTAAGCCGATCACCGAACTCGGCATGGTCAAGAGCATCGAGATCGGCGGCGACGGCAGCGTCGACGTCGGCATCTACCTGACCACCGCCGGCTGTCCGCTGCGCACCGAGATCACCGACCGGGTCACCAAGGCTGTGGCCGACGTCGCCGGTGTCTCCGCGGTCCGCGTCGAACTCGACGTCATGAACGACGAGCAGCGCACCGAGCTGCGCAAGTCGTTGCGCGGCGACTCCACCGAGCCGGTCATCCCGTTCGCCCAGCCCGGCTCGCTCACCCGCGTCTACGCGGTGGCCTCCGGCAAGGGCGGGGTCGGCAAGTCCTCCGTCACGGTCAACCTCGCCGCCGCCATGGCCGCACGGGGCCTGTCCGTGGGTGTGCTGGACGCCGACATCTACGGCCACTCCATTCCGCGCATGCTCGGCACCGACGCCAAGCCCACCCAGGTGGAGCGGATGATCATGCCGCCGATCGCGCACGACGTGAAGATGATCTCCATCGCCCAGTTCACCCAGGGCAACACGCCCGTGGTCTGGCGGGGACCGATGCTGCACCGCGCGCTGCAGCAGTTCCTCGCCGACGTGTTCTGGGGCGATCTGGACGTGCTGCTGCTCGACCTGCCGCCCGGCACGGGCGACGTCGCGATTTCCGTCGCGCAGTTGATCCCCGGCGCCGAGATCCTCGTGGTCACCACTCCGCAGCAGGCGGCCGCCGAAGTCGCCGAGCGGGCCGGCTCCATCGCCCTGCAGACCCGCCAGCGCATCGTCGGCGTCGTGGAGAACATGTCGTGGCTCGAGCTGCCCGACGGCACCCGGATGGACGTGTTCGGCACGGGTGGCGGTCAGGCCGTCTCCGAGCGGCTCACCCGCGCCGTCGGCGCGACCGTCCCGCTGCTGGGTCAGATCCCGCTCGATCCGGCGATCCGCGAGGCCGGCGACGCCGGAACCCCGATCGTTCTCAGTGCCCCCGACTCGCCCGCAGGCACGGCGCTGCGCGAGATCGCCGAGAAGCTCGCCGTGCGTCGCCGCGGCCTGGCCGGCATGTCGCTGGGGATCGACACCACCCGTCACCTCTAGGCGCCTGCGGCGCCGGTGTGTCCTTTGGGCTGTCCTGACCGCCCAAAGGACACACCGGCCGCGCAGCGGCCTAGGTCTAGGTCGCGTCGGAGTCGATGGGGGGCTTTTCTCCCGCTGTCAACGGCGGCGGGACGGGCTTGCTCACCGGCTTGGTGCCGGGCTTGTCGAAGTCGCCGGTGAGTAGGGAGTCGTCGCCGTCCAGCAAGTGCTTGGTGATGACCGCCTTCGGCGTCATGCCACGGAGCTGGTTCAGTTCGGACAGGGGTTGCCGCAGGTCGTCGAACTCGGGGCCGAGCTCCTCCTTCAGCTGCTCCTTCGCGCCGGATGCGTAGTCGCGGACCTGCCGCAGCGACCTGGTCACCCAGGACACCGCACCGGGCAGCCGCTCGGGGCCGAGGACCACGAGCGCCGCGACGAGCAGGACCATGAATTCGCCCCAACCGATATTGCCGAACACCGTTCCAGGGTACGTGGTGACGCGGGGTTCGCAGCCCGGAGGACCCAGGTCACAGCGGATTCCCAGCGAAGCGGCAGCGGACGGTCAGTCGGACATCGGGGTCACCTGCACGTCGACCAGGCGTCCCGCACGTACCAGCTGCACCGTGACCGGCTTGCCGATCTCCTGAGCATGCACGGCGACGACCAATTCGTCCGCGCTGGTCACCTCGCGGTCCCCGACCTTGACGATGACGTCGCCCTCGACGATGCCCGCCTGCTGCGCCGGGCTGCCCTGCTGCACGTTGGCGACCTCGGCGCCGCTGGCGACGTCGTTGGCCACGCTACGGGTGTTGACGCCGATCTCCGGGTGGCGCATCTCGCCGGTGCGGATCAGTTCCTGGGCGACGGCGGTGACGTCGTCGATCGGGATGGCGAACCCGAGACCGACGGAACCACCCGTCTCGGTCTTGATGGCCGAGTTGATGCCGATGACGCGGCCCTCGGCATCGACGAGCGGGCCGCCGGAGTTGCCGGGGTTGATGGAGGCGTCCGTCTGCACGGCGTCGATCACGGCATCGGTGTCGGTGCCCTGCCCGCCCAAGCGCATCGGGCGGTTGAGTGCGCTGACGATGCCGCGGGTGACGGTCTTGCTCAGTCCGAGCGGGGAACCGACGGCGATCACGTCCTCCCCCACCTGCACGTCCTCCGAACGGCCGAGTTCGGCGACCGTGAGGTTGTCCGCGTCGACCGAGAGCACCGCCAGATCGGTCTTGATGTCCCGGCCGACGATCTCGGCAGGCACCTTCGTGCCGTCGTTGAACGTGACCTGGATCTTGGCGTCCGGTGCCGTGGCGGCCATCGAGACGACGTGGTTGTTGGTGACGATGTATCCGGCGCCGTCGATGACGACACCGGACCCGGTACCGGCCTCCTCGCCGAGGGTCACCTGGATCGAGACCACCGCGGGCAGCACCGCATCGGCGACGCGGGCCACCTGCCCGGACGGCAGGTCGCCGTCCTGATCCACCTGGGCCAGCGTCACGCTACGGCTGGTGAGGGATCCGGTGTCGGACGTGACGAGCGCGACGACGAGGCCGCCGACCATGCCGATGGTCAGCGCGACCGCGGCGAGCGTGGCGAGGGCGCGGGTCTCGATCCGGCCGCCGAAGAGGACCTCCCGCAGCGTGAGCTTCGGGGCGGGCGGCAGCGGCTGCTCGTCGTGGGACTGTGCGGGCGCGCCCAGGCGCACGTTCGTGGCGGGGTCTCGCCACGGGTCCGGCTCGGGACCGTCCGCATCGGCCTCGGCGTCCGGGTCGACGGGGGGCCGTTGCAGGATCTCGGAGGTGTCCGCGGGTCGGCGGAACGCCTCGGCCAGCACCGGATCGGTGGGCGCACCGTGACGGACCGGCGGCTCGGCGGCGCGTTCCTCGGCGGACCGCCCGAACGGGCCGGTCGTGCCGGCCGGACGGCCGAAGACGCGGTTGGCGGCATCGTCGACGGCCGGGCGGTAGACCGGGCGGGGCTGCAGACGGGGCGCATCGGCACGGCAGGACACCTCAGGCGCGGCGGCACCGTCCGTCTCCGGAGAGCCGGCCCGACGCTCGGACTCCCCGGCCCGACGCTCGGACTCTACTGATTCCGCTGTCACGCGTGCCCGTCTCCCCCGTGTCCGTCAGTCACGGTGCCCAGTATCACCGATGGACCCAGTATCACCGATGGGCCCGCCGTCACCGAAGCCACCCGTATCACCAGCGACTCGTATCACCGACGGCACTGCCACCGGACGTCCCGGACTGATCACCGCACACGGGTTCGGGCACCGTCAACGGCGCCAGCGGATCGGCCAGCGTCGCGCGGCCGACCCGAACCGGTCGGTCGCCGGCATGCCCTGGAAACCGGACGCGGGCAGGTTCCGATGATGCTGCGGGATGTCGGCGAGAGCGCCCAGGAGAGTACTCGACATCGGGGGCGGAGCCATCCGGGCGGCGTCGCGCAACGCGCGACGGGCCTGCTGCTGTGCCTCGACCTCCGCGGCGCACTCCGGGCACACGGCCAGATGCTCGGCCGCGCGGAGATACGCATTCATCCGCAGTTCGCCGTCCACGTACGCTGCCACAGCCTCACTCGCCAGGTGCTCCGTGGAACCGAACCGGCGGGTCGGGTGTGCCCTCGTCATGAAACCCTCCTGGCGGCTACCCCGCATCGACTCGACCGACTTCGACCTTCCCATGCTCGCGCAGGTGCTCACGCAGCGCCTGCCGTCCGCGATGGATGCGGCTGCGCACCGTGCCGAGCTTGACTCCCAGTGTGGCACCGATTTCCTCGTAGGACAGACCTTCGATGTCACACAGGACCACAGCAGCACGATAGTCCGGCGCCAGCGAGTCCAGCGCGGACTGCAGGTCGGCGCCGAGCCGGGCGTCGTGGTAGATCTGCTCGGGATCGGGGCCCGCGGAGGGCACGCGGTCGTAGTCCTCGGGCAGCGCCTCCATGCGGATGCGGTTGCGGCGCCGGACCATGTCGAGGAAAAGGTTCGTGGTGATGCGGTGCAGCCAGCCCTCGAAGGTGCCCGGCTGGTAGTTCTGCAACGAGCGGAAGACCCGGATGAAGGTGTCCTGGGTGAGATCCTCGGCGTCCTGCGCGTTCCCGGACAAGCGGTAGGCGAGCCGGTACACCCGGTCGCCGTGCTCGCGCACCAGCTCGTCCCACGACGGCATCACCGCACGGTCACCGGTGGCGTCGAACACTGCCGTGCCGGTGAGCTCGACGTCGGCCGTGGGCTCGACGTCGGGGCTGGGGAGCTGGGGGGAATCGGCCATGTGGATCGCTGGATCCTCCTCTTCGGGACCGCGTGATCGCGAGTGTCGGATGTCGGGTGTCGTGGTCCAACACCGTGTACGCCGGGTTTGTTCCCGGGCCCGCGAGCGCCTGTCGGTGCGGTCTGTTGTGGTACCTACACCTTCACGCACGGTGATGTGGTGCCGATATGAGCAACCTGAGCATCGCCTGAGAATCCTGTCGCCGTGCGCGCCTGCCTGCGACCGGACCCCGGCGACGATAACCTCACTGGGGTGCACACGAATGCCGAACGGATACTGGCTCACGTCGAGAACGTCACAGAGGACGACAACCTCGCCACGGCGCGCGAGCGTGCCCTCGATCTCGGGGCCGAGCCGATCCCGGCAGCGGTGGGTGCGGCTCTCGCGATGTTCACTCGCATGCTCGACGCCCGGACGGTCGTCGAGGTGGGCACCGGTGCCGGCGTCAGCGGGCTGTGGTTGCTGCGGGGCCTGCGCGAAGACGGTGTCCTGACCACCATCGACAGCGAGCCCGAACATCAGCGCGCCGCCAAGACCGCGTTCCGGGAGGCCGGGGTCACGGCCTCGCGCACCCGCCTGATCAACGGGCGCGCGCTGGACGTGCTGCCCCGGCTGGCCGACTCCGCGTACGACCTGGTGTTCGTCGACGCCACCCCCGCCGATCACCCGCACTACGTCCGGGAAGGGGTCCGGCTGCTGCGTCCGGGCGGGGCCATCGTGCTGCACCATGCGCTGCTCTGCGGCCGGGTGGCCGATCCGGCCGAACGCGACTCCGTCGTCCTGGCCGTCCGGGAGGCCACCCGGGCGGTGGTGACCGACGAGCGTCTTGCCCCGGTACTGCTGCCGGTGGGCGACGGACTGCTCTGCGCCGCCAAACTCTGAGCCCCGGCGCGGACCCCGGTCGGATTCACACGGTCGGATTCGCACGGTCGGATTCACACGGTCGGATTCACACGGTCAGATCCACACGCCCTTACCGATGGCGACGACGCCGCCGCTGCTGACGGCGAAGCGCTGCCGGTCGCGTTCGAGGTCGACGCCGATGATCTCGCCGTCGCCGACGACGACGTTCTTGTCGAGGATCGCACGCCGCACGACCGCGCCCTTGCCGATGCGCACCCCCGGCATCAGGACACTGCCCTCCACGGTGGCGCCGTCCTCGATCATGACATTGGAACTGAGCACCGAGTTGCGGACGGTGGCGGCGGACAGGATGCTGCCCGATCCGACGATCGACTCCTGCGCGAGACCACCCTGGACGAACTTCGCCGGCGGCCACATCTCGGAGGCGCCGCGGATGGGCCAGCGCCGGTTGTAGAGGTTGAAGATCGGATGCACCGACACCAGGTCCATGTGCGCGTCGTAGAACGCGTCGAGGGTACCCACGTCGCGCCAGTATCCACGGTCGCGTTCGGTGGCGCCGGGCACGACGTTGTCGTTGAAGTCGTAGACGTGGGCGGCGCCCTGGGCGACGAGGGCGGGGATGATGTCGCCGCCCATGTCGTGGTCGGAGTCCGGGTTCTCCGAGTCCGCCCGCAACGCCTCGACCAGCACCTTGGTGGTGAAGACGTAGTTGCCCATCGAGGCGAAGGTGACGTTGGGATCGTCCGGGGTGCCGGGCGGGTGGGCGGGCTTCTCCAGGAACTGGGTGATGCGCCCCTGCTCGTCGCTGTCGATGCAGCCGAACGCGAACGCCTCGCTGCGCGGCACCCGGATACCGGCGACGGTCACCCCTGCGCCGGACTCGATGTGCTGGCGCACCATCTGCTCCGGGTCCATCCGGTAGACGTGGTCGGCGCCGAACACCACGATGTACTCCGGATCCTCGTCGTAGACGAGGTTGAGCGACTGGAGGATGGCGTCGGCGCTGCCGGTGTACCAGCGCGGGCCGAGCCGCTGCTGCGCCGGTACCGGGGTGATGTACTCGCCGGTGAAACCCGACAGCCGCCAGGTCTGGGAGATGTGCCGGTCCAGCGAGTGCGACTTGTACTGCGTCAGCACGCAGATCCGCAGGAACCCGGCGTTGACCAGGTTGCTGAGCACGAAGTCGATCAGTCGATAGGCACCGCCGAACGGTACCGCCGGTTTCGCGCGGTCCGCCGTCAGCGGATACAGGCGTTTGCCCTCGCCGCCGGCGAGCACGATTCCAAGCACATGGGGCTG
This sequence comes from Rhodococcus sp. DMF-1, assembly GCF_021441945.1. Taxonomy (NCBI): domain Bacteria; kingdom Bacillati; phylum Actinomycetota; class Actinomycetes; order Mycobacteriales; family Nocardiaceae; genus Rhodococcus; species Rhodococcus sp. DMF-1. Next base: position 558,768 of record NZ_CP090442.1, on the reverse strand, counting down.
GCTCCTCACACAGTCAACCTATCCGCCACCCCCCGCCACCGCCAGCGAAGAGCCCATCGGTGGCCGGAACGTCACGCGCCGGATAGTTTGATCCGGTGCGGGTGGCAATGATGACGCGGGAGTACCCGCCGGAGGTCTACGGTGGTGCCGGCGTGCACGTCACCGAACTGGTTGCGCAGTTGCGCCGGCTGTGCGAAGTCGACGTGCACTGCATGGGAGCACCCCGGGAGGGCGTCTTCGTCCACGGCCCCGATCCCGCCCTGGCAGGCGCCAACCCGGCTCTGACGACGCTGTCGGCCGAGCTGCGGATGGCGCACGCCGCCGACAGCGCCGACGTCGTCCACTCGCACACCTGGTACACCGGCCTGGCGGGGCACCTCGCCGCCGAGCTGTACGACGTGCCGCACGTCCTGACGGCCCATTCGCTCGAACCGCGCAGACCGTGGAAGGCCGAGCAGCTGGGCGGGGGCTACCGCATCTCGTCGTGGTCCGAACGCAACGCGGTCGAGCACGCGGACGCGGTCGTCGCGGTCAGTGCCGGGATGCGACTCGACGTGCTGGACGCGTATCCGTTCGTCGACCCGGCGCGCGTGCATGTCGTGCGCAACGGCATCGACACCGGCGTGTGGCATCCGGGCCCGGCCGAACCGGGAGAGCCGTCCGCGCTGGAGAAGATCGGAGTCGACCCCGATCGGCCGATCGTCGCGTTCGTCGGGCGCATCACGCGCCAGAAGGGTGTCGGGCACCTGATCGCCGCCGCCCACGACGTCGATCCCGGGATCCAGCTGGTGCTGTGCGCCGGGGCCCCGGACACCCCGGAGATCGCCGCCGAAACCGAGCAGGCCGTGGCCGAACTCGAACGCCGGCGCGGCAACGTCTTCTGGGTCCGGGAAATGCTGCCCACCGAGTCCGTCCGCGAAATCCTCTCGGCAGCAAGAGTTTTCGTATGCCCTTCGGTGTACGAACCGCTGGGAATCGTCAATCTCGAGGCGATGGCCTGCGAGACCGCGGTCGTCGCATCGGACGTCGGGGGCATCCCCGAGGTCGTCGAGGACGGGGTCACCGGCCGGCTGGTGCACTACAACTCCTACGAGCCGCGAGCGTACGAGCAGGCGCTGGCGGCGGCGATCGACGAGGTTGCCGGGGACGCAGTGCTCGCTGCCGAGATGGGCCGGGCCGGGCGGGCGCGGGCCATCGCGGAGTTCTCCTGGGCACAGATTGCGCGGCAGACACTCGCGGTCTACCAGGAGGTCGCCGCCACGCGGCACTGAGCAGGAGGTCGCCGCCACGCGGCAATGAGCGCGGGACGGAGGGCCGGATCAGTCCGAGCGCCGTGCCCACACGGTGACGGTCACCGAGGCCGTCACCGGGAACGGCTCCGGCAGTCCCCCGACCAGTTCGGCCAGCCGTTCGCCGGTCAGGTGGTGCCCCGACGGTCCCATCCCGGCCAGCCGGCCCAGTGCCGGACGGTCGAGTTCCAGGGTGAACTGCACGTCGGCGCGGTCGACCCGCTCGAACCCGCCGGACAACGCCGCCCCGAGCCGCTCGGTCTTGCGTTCGTCCACCTGGACCATCCCCGGCAGCGTCACCAGCTCGCGCAGGTGCGCCGGGGTGGGAGCCGCGACGACGAGCACACCGCCGGGGGCGAGAACGCGATGCGTCTCGGCGGCGTTGCGGGGCGCGAAGACGGACAGCACGTGGGTGAGGACGCCGCTGCGGATCGGTAGTTGCCGCCACACGTCGGCGAGCACGGCCCCGACGCGGGGGTGGCTGCGGGCGATGCGCCGGACCGCGGGTTTGGACACGTCGAGCCCGACGCCGCGGCTGTCCGGCAGCGCGTCGAGCACCGCTGCAAGGTACCTTCCGGTGCCCGCACCCACTTCGAGAACGCGGGCACCGTCGTCGCCGGCGGGGTGCTCGGCACAGGCCCGGGCGACGGCGCCGAGCAGCGGATCGAAGTGTCCGGCGTCGAGGAAGTCCGCGCGCGCGGCGATCATCTCGGCGGTGTCGCCGGTGAATCGCGTCGCGGCCCCGGTCAGGAGGCTGACATAGCCCTGTCGCGCGACGTCGAAGCTGTGCCCGGCCTCGCACAGCAGGACGCCCTCGTCGAGGTCGAGCCCACGCTCGCACTGGGGGCAGGCGAGCAGGTCGGTCACCGCATCGAGCACGGGCAGTCCTTCCGAGAAACACAGAGCACCGGAGTACGAACAGCAACGGGCCCCGCGCACCGTGGCGCGCGGGGCCCCGGGGAACCGGCGAATCGTCGCCGGCTGCCGACACCTAGCTGGTGACGCCCTTGAGCTCTTCGCCGAGCGCTGCAGCTTCCTCCGGCGTGAGTTCGACGACCAGACGTCCGCCACCCTCGAGTGGAACCCTCATGACGATTCCTCGTCCCTCTTTGGTTGCTTCGAGGGGACCGTCCCCGGTCCGGGGCTTCATGGCCGCCATCCTCTGCTCCCTCCAAATCTGCGCTCGACTCTTGCGCGCGTGGGTTACCGTGGGGGCCTCGCCGGAAATCGACGAGGCTCGCGACATCATTCTTCCCTATCCGGCCGACCGCCGGGTAGCTGACTCCGCCCTAATGTCGCCGGAACCTGATCGAACGTCCGTATCGACCCAGCACTCGGCGAGATGGTCGTCGACCATCCCGGTGGCCTGCATGAGCGCATACGCCGTGGTAGGACCGACGAACGCGAAGCCGCGCCGCTTCAGTTCCCGGGCCATCGCCGTGGACTCCGGGGTCACCGCCGGTACCTCCGCCACCGAGCGGAGACGCCGGGCGCGCCGCGCCGGCGCGAACGACCACAGCAACGTGTCGAGGTCCGTCTCCCGCAGGTCGAGCACCGCCCGGGCGTTGCCGATCACCGCCTCGATCTTGCGCCGGTTCCGGACGATGCCGGCGTCGCCGAGCAGGCGGTCGACGTCCGCGGCGGTGTAGCCGGCGACCACGTCGACGTCGAAACCCGCGAACGCCGATCGGAATGCCTCCCGCTTCCGCAGGATCGTCAGCCACGACAACCCCGACTGGAACGCCTCGAGGGCCAGGCGCTCGAACAACTCGTCGCGCCCGTGCAACTCGCGGCCCCACTCCTCGTCGTGGTAGTCCCGGTACAGCGTGGACCCCGGCGGATCCACCGCCCACGGGCACCGCACCCGATCCTCACCCATCGTCACTCCCCCCTGTCCGACGGTCCGGCGCGGCCTCCGCCGCGACGGATGCCCCGGTCCGGCCGCTGTCCGCCTCGTCGCCGCCCGGAGTGACCCCACCGGTGTTGTCGTATTCGGTGTTCTCGTACTCGGTGTTCTCGAACTCGGTGTTGTCGTATCCGGTGTTCTCGTACTCGGCGAGCCGGGCCCGCAGATCGTCGATCTCGTGCGCGAGCCGGTCGAGCGCCCAGTCCACCTCGGCGGTCTTGTAGCCCCGCAGCACCTGCTGGAAACGCAGCTCGCGGACGTCCGCGCCGGTCACGTCGGTGACCGGAAGCGCCGTCGCCGTGGCGCCCGGCGGGATCGGCGCCAGGGTCTCCCCCCGACCGAACACCGCGCTCGCCACGAGGAACAGCACCGCGCCGACGACCACCACGACGAGCAGGTAGAGCAGAACCGTCAGCATGTACCGATCTTGGCACGACCCCCCGACACGACGGGGTGTCAGGTGACGGTGACGACCGGGGGCCGGTCCACCAGGCTGACCTCCGTGGTGACGGGGACGAACCCGTCGCCGTCCACCAGGAACTGGGTCAGGCCCGCTCCCGAGTCGGGGATCCCGCAACGGGCCAGCATGGTGCCGACGATCTGCCGGCTCATCACCCCCAGCTCCCCCAGCGGCCGGTTCCGATGCTTGCGCACACCGAGGTTGACCTGGGCGATCGCGTCGATGCCGAGCCGGTCGTAGGTGTCGAGCAGCAGCCCGATCTCGACGCCGTACCCGGGCGCGAACGGCACCGCCGACAGCAGTTCCCGGGTCCCGGCGTACTCACCGCCCAGGGGCTGCAGCACGCATGTCAGCTCCGGTCGCAGCGCCGCGAGCAGGGGCCGCGCCACCAGTTCGGTGACCCGTCCGCCGCCGTTGGCCTCCTCGGCGCCGCTGACCCGCAGCGGGCGACGGTAATAGCCCTTGACCAGGTGGATGCCGTCGCCGGTGAGCAGTGGCCCGAGCAGCTTCGGGACGAACGCCGGGTCGGGCTCGAGCAGATCCGAATCGACGAACGCGATGAGGTCACCGGTGGTGGCCGCGACGGACCGCCACAGCACCTCGCCCTTGCCGGGCACCGGGGCGAGGCCCGGGACCGCCTCCTCCCGCGAGAGCACCCGCGCACCGGCGCTGCGGGCTCGCTCCGCCGTGCGGTCGGTGGACCCCGAGTCCAGAACGATCAGCTCGTCCACCAACCCGCCGAGGAGCGGATGGATGGTGTCCACCACCCCCGCGACGGTCGCCTCCTCGTCGAGCGCCGGCAGCACCACCGATACGGTCCGGCCGCGTTTGGCGCGTTCCAGTTCGGAAATGCTCCAGCCGGGCTCGTCCCAGCTGTTCGCCTCGGCCCAGGGCCGGGTGAACGCCCCGGCCGACGGCCCTGTCACTGCCGTGCTCATGCCAGCCCCCTGACGGTGCGCGCCGGGGGCCGGGTTCCGGCGACGGCCGCCACCATGTCCACCACACGCCGGGTCGCCGCCACCTGGTGCACCCGGAACATCCGCGCGCCTGCCGCGGCCGCAAGTGCTGTCGCTGCCAATGTGCCCTCCAACCGGTCGGCGAGTTCCACCCCCAGAGTCTCCCCGATGAAGTCCTTGTTGCTCAGCGCCATGAGCACCGGCCACCCGGTATTTACGAGAACGTCCACGTGCCGCAACAACTCGAGCCCGTGGAAGGTGTTCTTGCCGAAATCGTGCGTCGGATCGATGAGGATGGAGTCGCCGGGCACTCCGGCCTTCGCGGCCCGCTCGGCCGCGGCGACGATCTCCCGGGTCACCTCGGCGACGACGTCGGTGTAGCGCACGCGGTGCGGCCGGGTGCGCGGGACCGCACCCCCGGTGTGCGAGCAGACGATGCCCGCGCCGAGTTCGGCGGCGACGGACACCAGTTCCGGGTCGGCACCCGCCCACGTGTCGTTGATCAGATCCGCGCCCTCGGCGAGCGCGCGTCGCGCGACGTCGCTGCGCCAGGTGTCGACGCTGACGAGCAGCCGGGGGTGCCGGGCCCGGATCGCCGCGACGAACGGCACCACCCGTCGCGTCTCCTCTGCTGCGTCGACCACCTCACCGGGGCCGGCCTTCACGCCGCCGATGTCGACGAGGTCCGCACCCTCGGCCACGGCCCGGTCCACGGCGGCCATCGCGGCCTCGTCGGTGAAGGTCGCACCCCGGTCGTAGAAGGAGTCCGGGGTGCGGTTGACGATTGCCATCACCAGGGCCCGGTCGGTGGCGACCGGGCGGCCGCAGAGGGTCGGCGAGACGGTGACGGAAGCGGTCATGGATCCATCCTGGCATGCACGCCGGGCGGCCGAATCCGAGCGGTGAACCGGAATCCGCCCTCCGCACGGCGTGGGCGGATTCCGGACGCCCGCGCGAATCGCAGGTGCGGCGACGGAACTCAGCCCGCCGGCAGCTCGCCACCGGCGACGGACTCGACGTAGCCGTCGTATGCGGGCCGGTAGCCCTCGTCCGGTCCGGTGAGCACGTACACCGGATCCTCACCGGTGTCGGTGTAGCCCTGCGTGCGCAGGTCCACCTTGCGGCTCTTGAACGTCGAGGTGTGCTCGAGTTCGTCGACGATCCGGACGAACAGCGGCACCGCGTACGACGGCAGCGCCCGGTACAGCTGCGCCGCGACCGCGGCCCCGTCGAACTCGGCGCCCTCGTGGAGCGTGACCGCGGCCATCCCGGCCCGGCCGTCGGTGCCGGGGATCTCGACCCCGTAGACCACCGCCTGCGAGATCGACTCGCTCGCCGACACGGCCGCCTCGACCTCCGTGGTGGCGACGTTCTCGCCCTTCCACCGGAAGGTGTCGCCGAGACGGTCGACGAACGCGACGTGCATGAAGCCCTGACTGCGGACGAGATCGCCGGTGTCGAACCAGGTGTCGCCGTCCTCGAAGCCGTCGCGGACCAGCTTGGACTCGCTCGCGTCCGGATCGGTGTAACCGTCGAACGGGGCGCGGTCGGTGACCTTCGCCAGCAGCAGGCCCACCTCGCCGCGCCCGACCCGGCGCAGCCGGCCGTCCGGTCCCCGCAGCGCCTTGCCGGTCTCGTGGTCGTAGTCGACCACGGCATACGGCAGTGGGCAGATTCCCGCGGTGCGCGGCTGGTTCAGGGCGTTGACGAACGCGATGTTGCACTCGCTCGCACCGTAGAACTCGGCGACGCGGGCGATGCCGAACCGCTCGGTGAACTCGGTCCAGATCTCGGCGCGCAGTCCGTTGCCGACCATCAACCGGATGCCGTGATCGCGGTCGTCGGGCGACGGCGGCTGGTTCAGCAGGTAGCGACAGATCTCGCCGATGTAGACGAACGCCGTCGCGTCGTTGCGTTTCGCGTCGGCCCAGAAGCCGGTGGCGGAGAACTTGCGGCCGAGCGCGAACGTGGCCCCGGCTGCGAGCACCGACGACAGCGACACGGTGAGCGCGTTGTTGTGGTACAGCGGCAGGCAGCAGTACAGGGTGTCGTCGCGGCGCAGCCGGACACCGAGGCTGCCCAGGCCGGACATGGACTTCAGCCAGCGGTAGTGGGTCATCCGGCTGGCCTTGGGCATGCCCGTGGTGCCCGAGGTGAAGATGAAGAAGGCGGTCTCCTTCGCCTGCAGGCGCTCGGTGACGGCGGGGTTCGCGGAGTCGGCGGCGACGGCGAGGTCGTCGAGTTCGCCGACGCGCAGCACCTTTCCGGCCGGTGGCGGCCCGTCGAGGGATTCCAGGGCCTCCTCGCACTCCTCGCCGACCACGAGGACCCGGCTGTCGAGCAGGTCGAGGCTGTGCGCGAGGACCTCCCCGCGCTGATGGTGATTGAGCATGCCGGCCGCGGCACCGAGCTTGACCGTGGCGAGCGCGACGAGCAACGCCTCCGGGCGGTTCTTCATCAACACGGCGACGACGTCGCCAGTGCGCACACCCTGCGCGGTGAGGACGGCCGCGTAGCGGTTGACCTGCGCATTGGCGTCGCCGTAGCTGAGGGCGTCGCCCTCGAAGCGCAGGAACGGCCGGTCCGGGTTCCGCTCGGCCAGGCGTTGGAACACCGACCCGATCGACTCGCGCGCCTCCGGACGCCGGGTCAGGCCCGCCGCGCCGCGCAGCAGGCTCGGTACGTCGGGCAGCATTCGCGGAAGCTGGGTGGCGAGACCCACCAGGGAGATGGTCGAACCGGACTCGGGCATGGCATCCTTCGTGGCGGTGGACAACAACTTACTGCAGAGTAAGCAACCGCGGCGCGTTGCGGAAGCCCCTCACCCGGCGCACCGGTCGAGCGCGTCCTCGACGTCCTCGGTGAGCTGCAGGTCGTCGAGGGCGCGACGATTGACGAAGCCGGTCGGCACCATCGACTCGAGCCAGTCCAGCAGTCCCCGGTAGTGCCCCACCGGATCGAGCAGCACCACCGGCTTGGTGTGCATGCCCAGGTAGCCGGCCGTCCACGTCTCGAACAGTTCCTCGAGGGTGCCGATCCCGCCGGGCAGCGCGACGAACGCGTCGGCCCGCTCCTCCATCACCTGCTTCCGCTGGCGCATCGTGTCGGTGACGATCAGCTCGTCGGCGTCGACGTCGGCGACCTCACGGTGCACCAGCGCCTTGGGGATCACGCCGACGGTGTGCCCGCCCGCGGCCCGGGTGGCCTCCGCCAGCGCGCCCATCATCGACACGTTGCCGCCGCCGGAGACCAGCTGCCAGCCGCGTCGTCCGATGGCGGTCCCCACCGCCGCCGCCAGCTCGAGGTAGGAGTCCCCGACGGGACCGGAGGCACAATAGACGCACACCGCCCGCGCCTCGACCGCGCGCTCGCCGCCGACGCCCTCGACCGGATCGAACCCGCTCACCACGACCCGCCCTCCCCGTACAGCGCCGACTCGTCCTGACCGCGATGGGCATCGACCACGATCTGCACCGCCTCCTCGACACTGTCGGTCAGATACAGCAGGTCGAGGTCGCCCGGCGAGATCCGCCCCTCGCCGATCATCGACTGCCGGATCCACTCGACCAGCCCCGCCCAGTAGTGGGTGCCGAGCAGCACGATGGGAAACCTGGTGATCTTGCGGGTCTGGACCAGCGTGAGCGCCTCGAACAGCTCGTCGAGGGTTCCGAATCCGCCGGGCAGACAGACGAATGCCTGGGAGTACTTCACGAACATCGTCTTGCGGGCGAAGAAGTAGCGGAAGTTCAGTCCGAGGTCGACCCACTCGTTGAGGGCCTGCTCGAACGGCAGTTCGATGCCGAGGCCGATCGAGAATCCCCCCGACTCGCTCGCACCGCGGTTGGCGGCCTCCATCGCCCCCGGCCCCCCACCGGTGACCACCGCATAGCCGGCCGCCGCCAAGGCGGCCCCGAGGGCGCGTCCGGTGACGTACTCGGGGTGGTCGACGGGGGTGCGGGCCGACCCGAACACCGCCACCGCGCGCGGCACCTCGGCCAGCGCCCCGAAGCCCTCGACGAACTCGCTCTGGATGCGCAGCACCCGCCACGGATCGGTGTGCACCCAGTCCGACGGACCCCGGCGATCGAGGAGCCGCTGGTCCATCGTCGTGGTCTCGGCCGCCCGGTCACGGCGCAGCTGGACGGGACCGCGGTGCACCACGTCGGCACTCGCACGGTCGCGGGATCCGGGGTCGGTGTCGCGCGCCATGCGCTCAGATTAGGGGATGCGGCACACCGCGCCTGCCGCATCCGACGCTGTGCGCGTCAGCCGGCGAGGTACCTGCGCAGCGTGTCGGCGACCTCGGTGATCTGTCCCACGGGCACGTGCTCGTCCCGGGTGTGCGCGAGGTTCGGATCGCCGGGACCGTAGTTGACCGCCGGGATCCCCAGCGCGGCGAACCGCGCGACGTCCGTCCACCCGTACTTGGCCCGGAACCGGCCGCCGGCCGCGGCGACGAGGTCCGCCGCGGTGGGGTGGGCCAGGCCGGGCAGCGCGCCGGGCGAACTGTCGGTGAGCTCGAGGGTGACGTCGAGACCGTCGAACACCTCTCGCACGTGCGCGAGCGCCTGCTCGACCGTGCGGTCGGGCGCGAACCGGAAGTTGACGTCGAGGTCCGCGGCGTCGGGCACCACGTTGCCGGCGACACCGCCGGCGATCCGCACCGCGGACAGACCCTCGCGGTAGACGCAGCCGTCGATGTCCACCGAGCGCGGTTCGTAGGCCGCGAGCCGCCCGAGCACCGGGGCCAGCCGGTGGATCGCGTTGTCTCCCAGCCAGGACCGCGCCGAATGCGCCCGCACCCCGCTCGCCGCGATCCGCACCCGCAGGGTGCCCTGGCAGCCCGCCTCGATCTGGCCGGCCGTCGGTTCGCCGAGGATCGCCACGTCCGCGTCCAGCCAGTCGCGCAGGTCCCGTTCGATGCGGCCGAGACCGTTGTGCACCGCGGCGATCTCCTCGCAGTCGTAGAACACCAGGGTCAGATCGTGCGCCGGCTCGGCGATCGTGGCGGCCAGGTGCAGGAACACCGCGTCGCCCGACTTCATGTCGGCCGTGCCGCACCCGTACAGCAACTCCCCCGCGCGCCGCGACGGCACGTTGTCCGCGATGGGCACGGTGTCGAGGTGACCGGCCAGCAACACCCGGCTCGGCCGCCCGAGGCGGGTGCGGGCGAGAACCGCGTTACCACTGCGGACGATCTCGAAACCGGTGGTCTGGGTGCGCAGCGCCTGTTCGACGGACTCGGCGATCACCGCCTCGTCCCGGGAGACACTGGGGATGTCCACCAGGGCAGCGGTCAGCTCGATCGGATCGGCATGCAGGTCCAGGTGCGGTGCAGACATGCAAGAACAATACGTGGGGCGATTTACCAGGCCGTCCGCGAGAACGACGACGCCTCGCGTACGCTTCTCGACCGTGAGTGCACAGGGAGCATCAGCAGTAGGCATCGCCAACATCGCGGCGGACGGCACCGTTCTCGACACCTGGTACCCGGCCCCCGAGCTCGGCGAATTCACCGAAACGGGCACGTCCCGGCTCGAGGGCACGGACATTCCCTCCGACTTCGCGCTGCTCGTCGGCCCCGACGAGGCGCGGGAGGTCGAGCAGGTCGCGGTCCGCACCACGATCGCCGACCTGTCCCGGCCGCCGGCCGACACCCACGATGCCTACCTGCGGCTGCACCTGCTGTCGCACCGCCTCGTCCGGCCGCACGGCACCAACCTCGACGGTGTGTTCGGCCTGCTCGCCAATGTCGTGTGGACCAACTACGGCCCGTGCGCCGTGGACAACTTCGAACTGGTGCGTTCGCGCCTGCGTATCCGGGGGCCCGTGGCCGTGTACGGCGTCGACAAGTTCCCCCGCATGGTCGACTACGTCGTGCCGTCCGGGGTGCGCATCGCCGACGCCGACCGTGTCCGTCTCGGCGCGCACCTCGCTTCCGGCACCACCGTCATGCACGAGGGCTTCGTCAACTTCAACGCGGGCACCCTCGGCAACTCGATGGTCGAGGGCCGCATCTCCGCCGGGGTCGTCGTCGACGACGGCTCCGACATCGGTGGGGGTGCGTCGATCATGGGCACCCTGTCCGGCGGCGGCAAGGAGGTCATCTCCATCGGCAAGCGATGCCTGCTCGGCGCCAATGCCGGTGTGGGCATCTCCCTCGGCGACGACTGCATCGTCGAGGCCGGCCTGTACGTCACCGCCGGCACCAAGGTCACCGGTCCCGACGGCACCGTCGTCAAGGCCAAGGACCTCAACGGCCGTTCCAACCTGATGCTGCGCCGCAACTCGGTCAGCGGCGCCGTCGAGGTGGTCCCCACCAAGGGCACCGGCGTCGAACTGAATGCGGCGCTGCACGCCAACGACTGAGTCAGAGAAACCGATCGTGTCGAAAACCGAGCACACCCTCACCGAAGCCGACCACCTCGAGCACGGACTCAAGGTCCGGCACCTGACGATGATGGGACTCGGTTCCGCGATCGGCGCAGGCCTGTTCCTCGGGTCCGGCGTCGGCATCGCCGCCGCCGGGCCCGCGGTGATCGTCTCCTACGTCCTCGCCGGCATCATGATCGTCTTCGTGATGCGCATGCTCGGCGAGATGGGGGCGGCTCTTCCGGCCAGCGGATCCTTCTCCCACTACGCCCGCATCGGCATCGGCGAATGGGCCGGGTTCACGATGGGCTGGCTCTACTGGTTCATGCTGATCATGGTCCTGGGCGTGGAGATCACCGGCGCCTCGGCGATCGTGAGCAGCTGGCTGCCGGGTGTGCCGCAATGGGTCGTGGCCCTGGTGTTCGTCACGTTCTTCGCGGTGGTGAACCTCGCGAAGGTTGCCAACTTCGGCGAGTTCGAGTTCTGGTTCGCGGCGCTGAAGGTCGCGGTCATCATCGCCTTCCTCGTCATCGGAGTGCTGCTGGTGTTCGGCCTGCTGCCGGACACCGAGCCGGTGGGGCTGACCCACCTGCTCGGCGACGGCGACGGATTCGCACCCAACGGCCTCGCCGGCATCGCCGCCGGCCTGCTGGCCGTCGCCTTCGCCTTCGGCGGCATCGAGATCGTCACCATCGCCGCGGCCGAGTCGCGCGACCCCGAGCGGTCCATCGCGACCGCGGTGCGCACCGTCGTATGGCGTATCAGCCTGTTCTACCTCGGCTCGATCTCGATCATGGTGCTGGTGCTGCCGTGGACGTCCGCGAGCGGTGAGACCTCGCCGTTCGTCAGTGTCCTCGACATCGCCGGCCTCCCCTACGTGTCGGGTTTCATGGAGCTCGTCGTGGTGATCGCCCTGCTGTCGGCCTTCAACGCCAACGTCTACGGCACCTCACGCATGGCCTACTCCCTCGCCCGGGGCGGCGACGGTCCGACCGTGCTCGCGAAGCTCTCCCGCACGGGCGTCCCCCGCAACGCCGTGCTGCTGTCCGTGTTCTTCGGATTCGTCTCGGTCCTGCTGAACTGGTGGCTGCCCGAGGACATCCTCGGCATCCTGCTCAACGCGGTCGGCTCCGCCCTGCTGGCGATCTGGATCTTCGTCGTCGTCTCCCACCTGCGGCTGCGGCCGACCCTGGAACAGGAGGGCCGCCTCACCGTCCGGATGTGGGCGTTCCCCTACCTGAGCTGGCTCACCCTCGGCATGCTCGGCGCGTTCATCGTGCTCATGTTGTTCGATCCCGCCGCCCGGATCCAGCTCGCCTCGACGGCTGTGCTGTTCCTGTTCATCGCCGCGGTGTCGCAACTGTGGCAGCGCCGCGCCCGCGCGAGAGTGCAGTAGTCCGGGTTCCCGCCGGCGACCTTCAGCGCTCGCCCCGGTCGGCGAGCGCGTTGACGAAGACGTTCGCGATGTCCGCGGGGTCGCGCGCGACGTAGCTCGAGCCGCTGGTCACCCGGGAGATCTCGGCGAGGGTCCGCGCGTCCGCGTCCTCCGTGATGCCGATCGTCACGACGATCACCGGCCGCGCCGGATCCTGCTCACGCGCGAGGATGTCGAGGAGCTGCGCCTCGGTGATGCTGTCGGGGTCCTCGTTCGCGCCGTCGGTGAGGACGATGACGCTGTTGACCGCGCGCGGGTCGTAGCTCCGCTGGACGGCACGGAACGCCGCGAGGGTCGTGTCGTACAGGCCGGTGCCGCCGCCGACCAGACCGGGCACCTTCTCCGCCTGGGCCGCCATCACCTCCCGCTGGGTGCGCCCGTCGACATCGGTGTCGTACCGCCGGATCGGCACCAGCTCGACGTAGTCCTGGCCCTCGCCGCCGAGGTTCTGCGAGAAGGCCCACAGTCCCGCCGAGACGCTGTCGGGGAACATCGCATTGCCCGCGAGGGCGGCCCGCACCGTCAGGTCCATGCGGGTGCCGTCACCGGCCGGGAACTGCATCGAACCGGACACGTCGATCGCGACGAGCGTGCGGATCGGCAGTGCCATCAACGACCAGGCGCCGAGCGCCTCCTCCGCCATCGCCTCGTCCCGCAGCGACAGCAGCGGCACACCCCCGATGCCGCGCCCTTCGGGCAGCGGCTCGCCGTCGGGTCCGCGGAATCCCTCGTCGTGCAGCACCTCGAGGGCGTCCTCCGTGCCCAGCACGTCGACCAGCACCCGCGCGGCGTCCGTCGCGCGATGGTGCCGGTCGGGGACGGGCGACGTCACCACCACCGGGTATTCCAGCAGGATGCTGCCGTTCGCCGGTACCCGGCTCTCGAGAGCGGACTCGTTCGCCTCCGAGAACGCCAGCACCTGCTGCTCGGTGGAGATTCCGACAGCGTCGTCGGCACCGGCCGCGGCCAGTAGGTCCGCACCGCTGGGTGCCTCCTCGGTGCGAATGCTCTCCTGCTGAGCCAGCGGCACCATCGCGGTCCGCACCGTGCCGACCGCGACGGGGTCGTCCTGGGTCTCCGCCAGGGCCGCCCGGATCGGGGCGGCGGCCACCCCGGTGCGGAGCGGATTGCCCAGCACCAGATCGGGAATCGCCAGGGCGGCCCGCCAGGTGGGCACCTCCGGAACCTGCCCGGGCGGTCCCACCAGGACCGCGGGGGTGCTCGCGACCGCGCCCGCGATCATCTGTACCGGCCCGGCGGCAGTCGGTGCCGCACGGCTCGCCCACCAGCGGGCGTCCGGAATCCACAGGTCGGGCGCGTCGATTCCCTTGCCGAGCAACCCGGCGACGTCACCCGGTTCGGCGGCGTCGACCGTGAACTCGTAGCACCGCGTGTCCGCGCCCCCCGACAGAACGGAACTCACAGCCGGTTCGATGCTCGGGGCGACGGCGAGGCTGTACTGCTCGACGGTGTCGCATCCGCCGGCCAGGGCACGGACCACGCCGACACCGGCCGCCGCGAACGCCACGACCGCCACCCCGACGAGTACGACTACCCGGGTCGATCGGCCGTCACGTGTCGTCCGCGCACTGTGGCGGCCTCCTGCCATCTGGTCCTCCCCTGCCGGTGCCGGGCCGCGCGGCACACACCGTCGTCATGATCTGCGCCACATCGTAACGGTCCGGTCTCACGTGCCGTCCCGAGGTGGGCCGCCGGTTTCCGCGCCGGCCTGGAGCCGTCGCGCGACCAGGGCGGCGTGCAGATGCCGCAGCCCGGAGGGGACGGTCGGGTCGAAGCCGGTGAGCTGCGCGACGCGCTTGAGCCGGTAGTCCACGGTGTTGGCGTGCACGTGCAGGCTCCGGGCGGTGCGCTGGCGGCTCAGTTCGTGGGCGATGTGGGTTTCGAGGGTCTCCACCAGCTCGGGCGCGTGGGTCAGCGGATCGAGCACCCGCACGAGATGCTCGCGGGCCGGCCCGGGGCGGGTCAGCTGGTATTCGAATGCCAGGTCCTGCATCCGGTACACGCCTGCGGGCCGGCGCAGGTGACCGACCAGTTCGAGCAGTTCGTGTGCCTGGTGGGCCGCGGCGGGAATACCCGGGACGTCCGACTCGACGAGCGACATCGTCACCGGCACCCCGGCGGCACGGGCGACCCGCTCGTAGAGCACGGTGCGGATGTGCTCGTCCGGGGTGTCGCCGAGCAGCACGGTGCCGCCCTCGGGTCCGAGCATGGTCAGCTGCCGGCCGTCGCACACCCGGTCCAGTTCGGTCTCGAGCCGCCGCAGGGTGCGCCGGGCGACGACCTCCGGCCGCACGTGCGGGTTGCGCTCGTCCGGATGCCGGTCGAGCCGCACCCCGAGCACCGTGTACCGCTCGGCCAGCTCGAGCCCGCACCGGCGCGCGACGGCGGCGGCGTCCTGCCCGCCGAGCAGGGCGGTCACGAGTTCCTGGGCCGCGACGTCGCGGTTGCGGCGCATCGCCTCGAGCTCGGCGACGAACCCGGTCGTCGCGGCGACGGTGACGTGTTCGAGCAGCGCCATCCACAGCCGCGACGCGGTCGCGACCGATTCGACGTCGCCCTCCCGGGCCCGGGCGGTGACGAGTTCCCAGCCGAGCCGGATGCCCTCGTGGTAGATCCGCAGCATGTATTCCAGCCGGAATCCCGCGCGCGCCCACTGGGCGGCGCTGCTGCGCAGCTCCGACAGATCGGAGTCGGTCGGCAGCTCGCCCGTGTCGAGCACCTGGATCGCCAGGCGCAGGCACCGGACGGTGATCTCCGTGACGTCGCCGCGCAGGGTGTCGCCCGGCTCCAGGGAACACGGCGCGACGTTGTCCGCGAAGTGCGCGACCAGTTTGCGGGCGACCGCGCGCAGGTCGCGCAGCGGGACCGAGGCGGGCCTTCCGTCGACGACGAACGCCACCCCGGGCCTGGAACCGAATTCGGACACCGACATTCCGCGGAACCCCCCATGACTCCGGAAAGAGAACGATCTTACTCTGCCGTAGGAAGGTACGTGCCCTGCGCGAATCGGACAAGGCCCGCGGCGACGTGGCTCACACTCGGAGCCGTCGCCGGGGGTGCGGTCAGGTCAGCAGCTGCTTCTTCTGGACCTTGCCCATCGCGTTGCGCGGGAGGGTGTCCACCACGCGCACCTCGCGCGGGCGCTTGTGCACGGAGAGCTGACGGGCCACGAGCTCGATCAGCGCGGCCGGGTCGACGGCCGGGCCGCCCGGTGCGGGCACCACGAACGCGACGATGCGCTGGCCCAGATCGTCGTCGGGGACTCCCACCACCGCGACCTCCCGCACGGACGGATCGCCGAGCAGCACGGTTTCGATCTCGCCGGCCCCGACCCGGAACCCGCCGGTCTTGATCAGGTCCGTCGACTCGCGGCCGACGATGCGGTGGAACCCACCTGCGTCGATCGCCGCGACATCACCGGTGACGAACCACCCGTCCGGGGTCCAGGCCGCGGCTGTGGCGTCGGGACGGTTCAGATAGCCGTCGAACAACATCGGTCCGCGCACCTGCAGTCCGCCGATGCTCTCCCCGTCGTGGGGGACGTCGTGGCCGTGCTCGTCGCGCAGCCGGGTCTCGACACCGCGCACCGGGGTACCCACCCATCCGGGACGGCGCTCCCCGTCGGTCCGGGTGCTCAGCGTCAGCATCGTCTCGCTCATCCCGTACCGCTCGATCGGGGTGAGTCCCGTCAGCTCGCGCAGGCGCTCGAACACGGGGACGGGCAGCGGCGCACTGCCGGACACGAGCAGCCGCGCGCCGCTCAGGGCCTTCGCGGACTCCTCGTCCTCGACCACGCGCGACCACACCGTCGGCACCCCGAAGTACAGGGTGCCGTGGGCCTGGGCGTACGCCTCCGGGGTGGGCCTGCCGGTGTGGACGAGCCGGCTGCCGACGCGCAGCGGACCGAGCACTCCGAGGATCAGGCCGTGCACGTGGAACAGGGGCAGCCCGTGCACCAGGGTGTCGCGTTCGGTCCAGTCCCATGCCTCGGCCAGGGCGTCGATTCCGGCCGCGATCGCACGGCGGCTCAGCAGCACGCCCTTCGGTGCCCCGGTGGTGCCGGAGGTGTACAGCACGAACGCCGTGCGGGACGGATCGGGTTCCGGGTGGCTGTGCCAGTCGCGGGCGTGCAGCCGCACCGGCACCACGGGCAGGCCGGGCTCGTCCGGCGCGTCCCCGAGCCACGCCTGCGCGCCCGAGTCGCGCAGGATGTGCTCGCGTTCTGCGGGACCGGAGTCCGGTGGCACCGGGACGACGGTGACCCCGGCCAGCAGGCAGCCCACGACCGCGACCACCGTGGTCGCCGTCGGCGCGGCGAGCACCGCGAGACGTTCGGCTCCGCCGATGCGGCGGGCGAGGGCGCCGGCCGCGCCGAGGATGTCGCTGCGCGAGAGCGTGTGGCCGTCGATGCGGACGGCGTCGGGCAGGTCGTCGCCGCGCGCGACGGCCAGAGGGTTGAGGGAACGAAGCAGCGAAGACACGTCGGTCAGGATCGCACAGCCGCCGAGAGGACGGCGCGGCGCGGCGGCGCCACCGTCCCGAGCACCGCACCGAGCAGCGCACCGACGAGGACGGCCACGCCGTGCCCGTCCCCGGCCGCCACCAGCACCGCGCCGGCGAGGCAGCTGCCGACGGCGGCCGCGAGCACGGCGCCGCGGGCACCGACCGCCAGCCACAGACCCGCGATCGACCCGGCGACCGCGAACGACACACCGGAGCTGCCCGCCCCGGTCGACGGGGAGACGAACGCGGTGAACAGTCCGAACAGCAGCTGGCTCACCGCGAACAACCCGATCGCCCGGCCCGGCCCCCACACCCGCACCGCGACGGTCGCGACGACGGCGAGGAGGACCAGGTTGACGAGGGTGAGGAGCACGCCGCCGTCCTGCACGAGCACCGAGGTCAGGACCCGCCACCATTCCTCCTCGGCACGGATCCGCAGCGGGTCGCGGCCGAACGTTCCGAGCAGTGACGGCACGGCCAGGCGCAGCAGCGACGGGACCGCGACGACGAGCCACAGCACCAGCGCCGTCACCGGCGGTGGCCACAGCAGCCGCCCCGGCGGCACCGCGAGTCGACGCTGGGCGAGCAGCACCGCGAGCGCCGCGACGAGGGCGAGCAGGAGCACCGAACCGGGGGCGGCGTCGGAGGTGCTCACGGGCGTCAATGTACCTGCGGACGTACCCGGCGTCCGGTTCCGGCGACGGCGGGTCCGCTCTCCCGGCGCCGGGTCGTCAACCCCGTGACACCACCGAGCGCAGGAAGAACTTCAGGTTCGAGGGCCGCTCCGCGAGCCGCCGCATCAGGTAGCCGTACCACTGCGCCCCGTAGGGGACGTACACCCGCATGCGGTGCCCGGCATCGGCGAGCCGACGCTGTTCGAGGTCGCGGATCCCGTACAGCATCTGATGCTCGAATCCGTCCGGGCCGCGGGCGTACTCGGCGGCGAGCGGTCCCGCGGCCGCCACGATCGCCGGGTCGTGCGAGGCCACCATCGGATAACCCTGCCCGGCCATGAGTACCCGCAGGCAGCGCAGGTACGAGGCGTCCACCTCGGCGGCGTCCTGGTACGCCACCGACGCCGGTTCGCGGTAGGCGCCCTTGCACAGCCGCACCCGCGAGCCCGGGCCGGACAGCTCCCGGCAGTCCGACTCGGTGCGGTGCAGGTAGGCCTGCAGCACGGCACCCACCCACGGGTAGTCCGCACGCAGCCGCCGCACGATCGACAGGGTGGCGTCGGTGGTGGTGTGGTCCTCGGCGTCGACGGTGACCCACACCCCCGCCTCGGCGGCGGCCGCACAGATCTGCCGGGCGTGCCCGAGCGCGACGGCGGGACCTTCGGCGCCGAGCGCCAGACCCAACGCGGTGAGCTTGACCGACACCTCCACCGCCGGCACCGGGCCGCCGGCCCCGGACGACGAAGCCAGGTCGGCGATCAGCGCCTCGTACTCCGCGACGATCGCCCGGGCCTGCGCACGGTCGGTGGTGTCCTCGCCGAGATGGTCGATGCTCACCGAACGCCCCGTGTCGAGCAGGGCCTTCGTCGCTGCCAAGGCGTCGGCGCGGGTGTCGCCGGCGACGAACCGGTCCACGAGCCGCCGGGTGGGCGGCGCCGCGGTGACCAGCGCCCGGACGCGCGACGACTTGGCTGCCGCGAGGATCACCGGTCGCAGCGGGTTCGACGCCAGCCGCGGCAACGCCCGCGACGGCGCGGGCGGCGCCGGCACCGGTTTCGCCGAGACCACGGACCTCACCCGCCCTTCATGTGCGGATACCGGTAGTCGGTGGGCGGCACGAACGTCTCCTTGATCGTCCGCGCCGACACCCAGCGCAGCAGGTTCAGCGGCGAGCCCGCCTTGTCGTCCGTGCCGGACGCCCGTCCCCCGCCGAAGGGCTGCTGCCCCACCACCGCGCCGGTGGGCTTGTCGTTGACGTAGAAGTTGCCGGCCGCGAACCGCAGCGCGGCGGTGGCCTCCTCGACCGCCGCACGGTCCTCGGCGATCACCGAACCGGTGAGCGCGTAGGGGGCGCCCCGGTCGACGAGGTCGAGCACGCGTCCCCATGCGTCCGGCTCCGCGTCGTCGTAGACGTACACGCTCAGCACCGGGCCGAAGTACTCCGTGCACATCGCCTCGTCACCCGGATCGTCGGTGAGCAGGACGGTGGGCCGCACGAACCAGCCGACCCACTGGTCGTACCCACCGCCCACGGCGATCTCGATCGACTCGCGGTCGCGGGCCCGCTCGAGCGCGCCGACGACCTTCTCGTAGGCGGTCCGGTCGATCAGGGCGCCCCCGAAGTTCGACAGATCGGTCACGTCGCCGTAGGTCAGGCTCTCGACCTCGTCGAGGAACTCGGTGCGCATGCGCCGCCACAGGGAGCGGGGCACGAACGCCCGCGAGGCCGCCGAGCACTTCTGACCCTGGTATTCGAAGGCTCCCCGGATCAGGGCCGTGGACAGCACGCCCGGATCGGCCGACGGATGCGCGAGGACGAAGTCCTTGCCGCCGGTCTCCCCCACCAGCCGCGGATACGTGCGGTAGCCGTCGATGTGGGCCCCGACCTCCCGCCACAGGTGCTGGAACGTCCGGGTCGAGCCGGTGAAGTGGATACCGGCCAGCCGCGGGTCGCGCAGGAGCACCTCCGACGCGACCCGGCCGTCCCCGGTGATCAGGTTGATCACGCCGGGCGGCATCCCCGCCGCCTCGAGCAGGCGCATCGTCCAGTACGCCGCCAGGGACTGCGTCGGTGCGGGCTTCCACACCACGGTGTTGCCCAGCAGCGCCGGAGCGGTGGGCAGGTTCCCGGCGATCGCGGTGAAGTTGAACGGGGTGATCGCGTACACGAATCCCTCGAGCGGCCGGTAGTCCATCCGGTTCCACACGCCGGGCGACGAGTACGGCTGGTCGGCGAGCAGGGCGCGGGCGAAGTGCACGTTGAACCGCCAGAAGTCGACGAGTTCGCACGGCGCGTCGATCTCCGCCTGCTGCACCGACTTGGACTGCCCGAGCATGGTCGCGGCCGCGACGGTCTCCCGCCACGGCCCGGCGAGCAGGTCGGCGGCCCGCAGCAGCACGGCCGCGCGGGCGTCGAACGACATCTCCCGCCACGCGGGAGCCGCGGCCGTCGCCGCCTCGACGGCCGCCGTCGCGTCCGCGGGGGTGGCGTTGCGCAGCGTGCCGAGCACCGCACGATGGTTGTGGGGCTGCACGATGTCGAAGCGATCGCCCTCACCGTGCACGTGCTCGCCGCCGAGGACGTGCGAGACGTCCACCGGTTCGGCCGCGAGCTCCTTCAGCTTGGCGGTGAGACGCTCCCGCTCCGGGCTGCCGGGAGCGTAGGTGTGGACCGGCTCGTTGGCCGGCGCAGGAACTGCAGTGACGGCGTCCATGGGGCCTCCCTGGGCCCAGGGTAGCGCCGAACACCGCCCTGCATACGGCAATCCTGCTCGGGCAACGGCGCTTCCGCTGCTCGGCGGTGGTGGGTCCACCGCCGAGCACGGCTCACGCCAGTCGTTGCGCGGCGGCGGCGATCCGCTCGTCCGAGGCGGTCAGCGCGATCCGCACGTGCTGGACGCCCCCGGGACCGTAGAACTCACCGGGTGCCACGAGGATCCCGCGTTCGGCGAACCAGTCGACCGTCGCGCGGCACTCCTCGCCCCGGCCGGCCCACAGGTACAGGCCGGCCTCGGAATGGTCGACGGTGAACCCGGCGCCCCGGACGGCCGCGAGCAGGATCTCGCGGCGCGCGCGGTACAGCTCGCGTTGCGCGTTCTCGTGTCCGTCGTCGTTCAGGGCGGCGGTCATCGCCGACTGGATCGGCAGCGGCACCATCATCCCGGCGTGCTTGCGCACCTCGAGCAGGTCGGCGACGAGTCCGGCGTCGCCGGTGACGAAGCCGGCCCGGTAGCTGGCCAGGTTGGACGTCTTCGACAGCGAGTGCACGGCGAGCAGGTTGGTGTGGTCGCCGTCGCACACGCTCGGGTGCAGGACGGACAGCGCCTCACCCTCCCAGGTCAGGCCCAGGTAGCACTCGTCGGAGACGACGATCGCGTCGCGGCTGCGGGCCCAGTCCACCACCTTGCGCAGGTGTTCGAGGCCGAGCACCTTGCCCGTGGGGTTCGACGGCGAGTTCACGAACACCAGCGCCGCGCCCTCGGGTCCCAGCCGGTTGAGCCCGTCGGCACGGATGATCCGGGTGCCCGCGAGCAGGGCGCCCACCTCGTACGTCGGGTACGCCAGTTCGGGGATCACCACGAGGTCACCGCCGCCGAGGCCGAGGAGGCTCGGCAGCCAGGCGATCATCTCCTTGGTGCCGACGGCGGGCAGGATCGCGGACTCGTCGATGCCGGTGACGCCGTAGCGGCGGGCCAGCGCCCCGACGGCGGCGGCCCGCAGCTCGTCGGTGCCGTGCGTGGTCGGGTAGCCGGGCACGTCGGCGACGGCGAGCAGCGCGTCACGGATGATCGGTGCGACCGGATCGACGGGCGTGCCCACCGAGAGGTTGACGATGCCGTCCGGGTGCGCGGCCGCCTTCTCCTTCGCGGCGGTCAGCGAGTCCCACGGAAAGTCCGGCAGGCTCGCGGCCACCGAACGACGAGTGCGCGTCACGGTACCGCCGATCACTATTCCTCGCCCATGGGGGGCAGCGCCTTGACGAACGGCGGGTCGTAGTCGACCTTGCCGAGCTTGGCGGCGCCGCCCGGGGACCCGAGGTCGTCGAAGAAGTCGACGTTGGCCTTGACGTACGCGTTCCACTCGTCCGGCACGTCGTCCTCGTAGAAGATCGCCTCGACGGGGCACACCGGCTCGCAGGCACCGCAGTCCACGCACTCGTCCGGATGGATGTACAGCATGCGACCGCCCTCGTAGATGCAGTCCACCGGGCATTCTTCGATGCACGCCTTGTCCAACACGTCCACGCACGGTTCCGCAATCGTGTACGTCACTGGTGTTCTCCCTGCCTCTCTGGTAGCCCGCCGACCTGCACGGTCACGCCGAATCGGGGCGCGCTCCGCGTCCGTCGCCGTCCAGTATCCCCCGCCGCGGGCACCGCCCTCGGAGTTAGGGTGCCCTGACTAGCCCGGTTCCGGGTGGGCGGCCAGCCACTGCTGCCCGTCCGCCGCGGCCCGGGACAGGGCCGCCCGTTCACCGACGTATCCGGCCAGCGCCCCGACCAGCGGCAGCACCCCGAGCGCGCGCCACGCACCGGCCGGCTGCGGACGCCGTGCGAGTTCCGCGTTCACCGCCCGGACCAGGTCGATCGTCGACCGCACCGGACGCCGCACCCACGACAGCGCCGTCCCGGCGTCGCCGCCCCCGGGGAGGTCGCGGCGGCACAGCACGGCCGCGAGCATCCGCACCTGCCGGTCGCGGTCGTCGATTCCCCGTTCCCGGGCGACGGCGAGCAGCACGACCGCCTGGTTGAGAAAGCCGAGGGCGTCCTGCAACGGCAGCATCCGGCCCAGCACGCCCAGCATCCCCGGGAACGCGACGGGCAGCGTCGAGACCGACCCGAGCCCGCCGATCCACCAGTTCACGCGCTCCCGTTCCGAGGCGTCCGCCCACGCCGCCGTGCCCGGCACGCGACCCGCGTCGAGCAGGGCCGCGGCCGCATCGAGCACCTGCCCGATCGCCGTCCGCTCCCGCACCGTGGGAACGAAGGTGCGGGCCTTGAGCCCGAACGGGTCGAGGTACGCCAGGCCGAACAGCGGCCCGACACCGGCTGCGGTCGCGTCCAGAGCCGCCGCGACGACCCCGTCGCCCAGCCTGGGGGTCACGGGCGCGCCCCGCTCAGGGCGCCCCCGTCGACCGGCGCGTAGGCGGTGGTCCGTCGGCGGGCCGGCCGACCGATCCCCTCGGCGATCGCCACGAGTTCGGCCACGGTCTTCTCCGAACCGTGCTGGGAACCGGCCATCCGGGAGATGGTCTCCTCCATCAGGGTGCCGCCGAGGTCGTTGGCTCCACCCTGCAGCATCGCCTGGGTACCGGCGACACCGAGCTTGACCCAGCTGGTCTGGATGTTGTCGATCCGGCCGTGCAGCATGATCCGGGCCAGCGCGTGCGCGGCGCGGTTGTCGCGCATCGTCGGTCCCGGCCGCGACGCGCCCGCCAGGTACAGCGGCGACGACTGGTGCACGAACGGCAGCAGCACGAACTCCGTGAACCCGCCGGTGCGGTCCTGGATCCCGCGCAGCACGTTCAGGTGCCCCACCCAGTGGTGCGGCTGGTCGACGTGGCCGTACATCATCGTCGAGCTGGACCGCAGCCCCACCTCGTGCGCGGTGGTGACCACCTCGACCCACTCCGCCGTCGGCAGCTTGCCCTTGGTCAGTACCCAGCGGACCTCGTCGTCGAGGATCTCCGCGGCGGTGCCGGGGATCGTGTCGAGGCCGGCCTCGCGCAACTCGGTCAGCCAGTCGCGCACCGACATGCCGCTGCGGGCGACGCCGTTGGCGATCTCCATCGGGGAGAACGCGTGCACGTGCATCGACGGCACCCGTTCCTTGACCGCGCGGACCAGGTCGGCGTAGCCGGTGACGGGCAGTTCCGGGTCGATCCCGCCCTGCATGCACACCTCGGTGGCGCCGGCGACGTGCGCCTCCCACGCGCGGTCCGCGACCTCGGACGTGGACAGGGTGAAGGCGTCGGCGTCACCCTTGCGCTGCGCGAACGCGCAGAACCGGCAGCCGGTGTAGCAGATGTTGGTGAAGTTGATGTTCCGGTTCACCACGTAGGTGACGTCGTCGCCGACCGTGTCGCGGCGCAGCTGATCGGCCAGCGCGACGACCGCCTCGAGACCCGGCCCGTCCGCGTGTGCGAGGGCGACGTACTGGGCGTCGGTGCATCCGGCCGGGTCCTTCTCGGCGGCGCGCAGCGCGGAGAGCACGTCCCCGTCCAACCGCACCGGGGCGTGCGCGCCGAGCGCAAGGACCTGCTCGCGCACGGTGTCCCAGTCGCCGAAGGCGCTGCCGAGGTCGGAGCGGTACTCGGTGTTGCGACCGGTGACGTCGATCCCGGAGTTCAGATCCACGCGGCCGCTGGACTCCCAGTCGAGGTCGGGCTCCTGCCACGGGTGTCCCTGCGGGGTCACGTCCCGGGCCAGACCGGTCTCCGGGTCCGCCAGCGCTCGGACGTGAGCACCGATCCGCGGGTCGATCCACGGCTGCCCCGCCAGGACGTACTGCGGCTGGGCCGCGATCCGCTCGGTGAGGGTGAACCCGGCGTCGGCACTGAGCTGCGCGAGCAGATCCAGGTTCGGCCACGGCCGTTCCGGGTTGACGTGGTCCGGGGTCAGGGGTGAGACCCCGCCCCAGTCGTCGACGCCCGCGGCGAGCAGCGCACGGCACTCGTCGGCGGCGACGAGGTTCGGCGGCGCCTGGATGCGCACGGACGGTCCGAGCACGAGCCGGGCCACGGCGATCGCGGCCCGGAACTCGTCGAGCCCGGCGTCGTCGTGCTCGCGCATCGCGGTGTCGTCCTTGGCCCGGAAGTTCTGCACGATCACTTCCTGGATGTGCCCGAACGCCTTGTGGGACTTACGAATCGCCGCGATCGACTCGGCGCGCTCGGTGAGCGTCTCGCCGATACCGACGAGGATGCCGGTGGTGAACGGCACCGACAGCCGGCCCGCATCGGTGAGCACCTGCAGGCGCACCGCCGGATCCTTGTCGGGGCTGCCGTAGTGGCACTCGCCCTGCTCGGTGAACAACCGGGCCGACGTGGTCTCGAGCATCATGCCCATCGACGGGGCCACCGGCTTGAGCCGGGACATCTCGGCCCAGCTCATCACGCCGGGGTTCAGATGCGGCAGCAGCCCGGTCTCCTCGAGCACCCGGATCGCCATCGCGCGCACATAGTCGAGGGTCGAGTCGTAGCCCCGCTCGTCGAGCCACTGCCGCGCCTCGGGCCAGCGGTCCTCCGGCCGGTCACCGAGCGTGAAAAGTGCTTCCTTGCAACCCAATTCGGATCCACGCCGGGCGATGTCGAGGATCTCGTCGGGTTCGAGGTACATCCCGTGCCCGGCGGCGCGCAGCTTGCCCGGCACGGTCACGAACGTGCAGTAGTGGCAGCGGTCCCGGCACAGCCGGGTGATCGGCACGAACACCTTCCGGGAATACGTGACCGTGCCCGGCCGGCCCGCCGCGAGCAGACCGGCGTCGCGCACCCGGGCGGCCGAAGCGCACAGGTCCTCGAGGTCCGAACCACGCGCCGAGAGCAGGATCGCGGACTCGTCGACGTTGAGCGTCGCCCCGTCCCGCGCCCGGCGCAACGCCCGTCGCATGCCCGACGGCGACACTCGCGCCGGATCCGTCGCGGACGAGGCGGGCTCGCCCGCGCCGGCGCGGACCGTGGGCAGGGGCAACGTCGCGGGGGTGGCACCGTCGTGGGTCGAATCGGTCATTGGCCGATCATGCGCCACCCGCCGGACCCATGCCACCTCGGGGCCACGTCCCCGGCGCGCTCACTCGCGCGGATAGTCCTCGTCGCCCGGGACGACCCGGCTCTGTTCCAGAGCATCCGCAGGCTCCACCTCGAGCGGGACCGAGGTCACCTCGTCGTCGGCCGGTTCGTCCTCCGCCGGCATCTCCTGCTCGATCCGATCCGCCTCGGGCAGTTCCGTGAATTCGGTGGTCTCCGATGATTCGGTCACGGCGGTCCTCCTCCTCGTGTCGACTCCGAACCCGGGCGCAGCGTTGCCGGGTCTGCTCGCCGATCAGCTTAGCCTGGAACCGACAGGACACCACCGACGAGGAGAACCACGTGACCCGGGACGCTCCCCCGCCCACCGCCGTCGGCGATGCCGCCCCGCCGGCACCGGTGACCATGGCCGACCCGGCGTGGCGTCCCAGCCCGAAAGCGCGGCTGCTGTGGGCGGTGGGCGCGGCACTGCTGTGGGTACCGGTCGTCGCCGCCCAGGTGGTGTGGGCGATCGTCGACTCCGGCCGGTATCCGGGCTGGCACGTCGCCGCCGCCGTGGTCACCGCGGTTCTCGCCGTCGCGCACGTCGGCGTGATGCCGCTGTGGCGGTACCGGGTGCACCGCTGGGAGATCACCGACACCGCGGTGTACACGCGCTCGGGGTGGTTCACCCAGGAGCGCCGGATCGCGCCGATCTCCCGGATCCAGACCGTCGACACGGAGCGTGGGCCGCTCGACCGGTGGCTCGGTCTCGCCACCGTGACCGTCACCACCGCCTCGTCCGCCGGGGCCGTGGCGATCACCGCCCTCGACGTCGGGGTCGCCGACGCCACCGCCGCGCGGCTCACCGCGATCGCCGGCAGCAACCAGGCGGACGCCACGTGAGCGACGTCCCCGTCCCGCCGGCGCGGTCCGACGCCGCCGCCCTCGCCGCCGAGGCCGAGCAGCCGTGGTTGCGGCTCGATCCGCGGATGCTGCTGATCCATCCCGTCGAGGAGGTGCTGCGGTTGCTGCCCGTGCTCGTGGCGTCCGTGGTGCTCGGCAGCAGCAGCGGCAATCACGGCTGGGGCCTGGCGGTGGCGGTGCTGCTGGTGGGGATCGGCGTGCTGCGCTGGTTCACCACGACCTACCGGATCGGGCCGGTGCACGTGGAACTGCGCCGCGGCCTGCTGCAGCGCCAGCTGTTGTCGGTGCCGCGCAGCCGCATCCGGTCGGTGGACGTCGAGCAGCGTCTGCTGCACCGGCTGCTCGGGCTGGCGGTGGTCCGGCTCGGGACCGGGCAGCGCACCGGCGCCGGCCGGGACCGCAACCGGTTCGAGCTGAACGGCCTGGCGATCGGCGCCGTGCCGGCGCTGCGCGACGCCCTGCTCGGCACGCACCCGGGGACGCCGGCCGAGGAGCCCGGGGTGGTCGCACCCGCCGAGACCGAGGTCGCCCGGTTCCGGCCGGGCTGGGTGCGCTACGCCCCGTTCTCGACCACGGGGCTGGTCACCGTCGCGGCGGTGGTGGGACTGGCCTTCCAGTACGGACTCGCCGAGCGGCTCGGCGAGTCGGCCGCCGTCGAGCGTGGGCTGTCGTCGGTCGAGGCCACCGGGCCGTTCGTCGCCGCCGGGTTCGGCCTGCTCGTCCTTGTCGTTGTGGCGAGCCTGGTGGCGTGCGTGCGCTACGTGCTGCTCTATGCGGACCTGTCGGTCACCGACGACGGACGGATGCTGCGCGTGGGGCACGGCCTGCTGCGGCACCGGCACACCACCCTGGATCGGCGCCGTCTGCGCGGGGTGAGCCTGCGCGAGCCGCTGGCGCTGCGCCTGGTCGGCGGGGCCCGGCTCGATGCGGTGATGACCGGTGTCGCCGCCGAGCACGGCGAGTCGTCGTTGCTGCTGCCGCCCGCGCCGTCCGCCGAGGCGCGACGGGTCGCGGCGGCGGTGCTGCGCGACACCCGTCAGCTCGACGCACCGCTGCGTGCGCACGGGCCGGCGGCCCGGCGACGACGGTTCACCCGGGCGCTGCTGCCCGTGGCACTGGCCGTCGCGGCCGCCGCGGCGACGGTCGCGGTCACCGGCCGCACGGTGCCGGTGGCGGCGTGGATACCGGTGGTCGCGGTCGTCGCGACGGGGGCGGTGGGGCTGGCGTGGGATCGCTACCGCAGCCTGGGTCATGCCGTGCTCGGCGCCGGAACGGCGGACGCGCCGGCGTGGTTGATCACCCGCGGGGGCTCACTGGATCGGCGCCGCGTCTCGCTCGAGGCGGACGGCATCATCGGCTGGACGGTGCGGCAGTCGTTCTTCCAGCGCCGCGCGGGAGTGGCGACCGTCGTCGCCGCGACGCCGGCCGGCACGGGCCGCTACGAGGTCGTGGACCTTCCCGCGGAGCAGGCGTGGGCGCTGGTCGAGGCGGTCACACCCGGCGCCGGCGACGCCTGGGTGCGACGATGAACCCGGATATCGGGCGGCCACGCGACCTGGCCACGCTCGACGCCTGCCTGATCGAGTGCCGGGCCTGCCCCCGCCTGGTCGCGTGGCGCGAGCAGGTGGGCCGGGAGAAGCGTGCCGCATTCCGCGACGAGGAGTACTGGGCGCGTCCCGTGCCCGGGTTCGGTCCGGCGGACGCGTCTCTGCTGATCGTCGGCCTCGCGCCGGCCGCGCACGGCGGCAACCGGACCGGGCGGATGTTCACCGGCGACCGCTCGGGCGACTTCCTCTACGCCGCGCTGCACGCGGCGGGCCTGGCGTCGCAGCCCACCGCGACGCACCGCGGCGACGGCCTCGAGCTGTTCGGCACCCGCGTCACGTCGCCGGTGCACTGCGCGCCCCCGGCCAACCGGCCGACGCCGCAGGAACGGGACACGTGCCGTACCTGGCTCGACGCGGAGCTGCAGCTGCTGACGCCGACGCTGCGCTCGATCGTGGTGCTCGGCGGCTTCGGATGGCAGGCGCTGTTCCCGGTGCTCGACGACGCCGGCTGGGTCGTGCCGCGTCCGCGCCCCCGATTCGGGCACGGGGCGGGGGTGGAACTGCTGCCGCGCGGCGACGCCGCGGACCGCGGGCCGTTACACGTGTTCGGGTGCTATCACGTGAGCCAGCAGAACACGTTCACCGGCCGGCTCACCCCGGCCATGCTCACCGCCGTGCTCACGGACGCGGCGCGGGCTGCCGGACTGCACTCGTGAGGGCGGCCATGCGCGCGACGAACAGGTACAACCCGGCGGGGGCCAGGGCACCGACCGGCAGCAGCAGGGTCCGCCAGTCGGCGACGAGGAGCTGATCGCCGCCGGGACCGCCGGCCAGGCACAGGACGAATCCGACGATCCACGCCAGCAGCGGCCACGCCGCGCGCGAGGTGGATCCGGTTTCGGCGCGCATCGCCATCACCAGCAGCACGTTCGCCGCGCCGGCCAGCACGATCGTGATCGGGAACGGCACCGTGCCGATGTACAGGCCGAGGAAGAACACGGACAGCAGCGCGCAGAGGAAGCCGTCGAAGGTCAGCAGGGCGACGATGCCCGTACGCGGCGTCGCCGCCGGGGGCGCGGAGGCCTGCGTGGCGGTGGTGGCGGGATCGACCGTCATGGTTCGATAGTGCGCCACGGGCGCGGGTCCGTGGGCACCGGGTCCCGGCCGATCACGGCACGGGCGGGTAGCCCATGAGCGTGAGCACGTGGCTGGCCTGGTCCGCGAAGCCGTAGAGCGCCTGGTAGTAGGCGGCATTGATCTGGTCCGCGTAGGGACGCAACGAATCGACGAATGCGACGATCTGGTTCTGGACGGACCAGTTGTACATCGAAACCCTCTCGTGTGATCGCGATCACCTTTCCGGTGCTCGTGGTCACACTAACCCAGCCCGGCGAAGAGGTCACGCTCCCGTCCGGGGCCGTCGCCGCGGTCGCCGCGGACCAGTACGTAGTGCTCCTGGTCCAGCACGGGCTGCGCGACGAGGTTGGACAGGGTGAACTGTGCCCCGCCGGGTGCCACGACCACCTGGGTCGCGTGCGCCGCGAGCGCCGCCCGCTTGGCGTCGAGCACGTCGGCGACGTCGACCACGGTGGTGACCTGGTCGTCGGGCACGCTCGGCAGCTCGTCGGGGCCGGGTCGCCGCCACCCGTCGGGCAGGGCGGTCATGTCCTCGATGCCGCGGCGCAGGGCGCTCGCCTCGGTGACGGTCCAGTAGAGCTTCGCCGGGTCCCACGGCGGGCCGGCGTGCGGGTAGGCGTCGGTCCCCGCGGCCTCGACGGCCGCGGTCACGACGTGATGCACCCGGATGTGGTCGGGGTGGCCGTAGCCGCCCACCGGGTCGTAGGTGACCACCACGTGCGGGCGCAGTTCGCGGATCACCGCGACCAGGGCGGCCACCGCCTCGTCCCGGTCGGCGTTCACCCAGGCCCGGGGGTTCGCAGCCGACGGGGTCCCGGCCATCCCGGAATCGCGCCAGTGCCCGGCACCGCCGAGGAAGCGCGGCGCGGGCACGCCGAGGGCGGCCAGCGCCCGGCCGAGCTCGTGGATGCGGTAACCCCCGAGCTGGTCGGCGCGGTCGGCGGTGAGCTGCGCCCATTCGTCCCCGATGACCTCGCCCTCCTCCCCGAGGGTGCACGTCACGACGGTGACCTCGGCGGCCCGAGCGGCGTAGTGCGCGATGGTCCCGCCCGTGGTGATCGATTCGTCGTCAGGGTGGGCGTGCACCAGCAGCAGGCGCCGCGACGCGGGGTCGGTTCGGTCGGTCACGGGGTGGTCCTCCACCAGTTCTGCGCATCGGACAGGGGCCCGGCGGGGATCGCGCCGGTCAGGGTCACGCCCTCGACGCCGGGTCCCGCGGCGATCACGGTGCGGTCCTGCAGGATCGGCAGGGTGACCGCGAGGTCCCACAGCTTCGGCTGCGCGCCGGCCAGGACGGCGGGCACGTCGCCGGCGCCGCGCAGGGCGCCGGCGAGTTCCGGTTCGAGGGCGGGGTCGCACACCCCGGACACGTTGCTCGGTGCGGCGAGCTGCGCCTCGGCGGCTTCGATCTCGTCGTCGGGAACGGTGTCACCCCCGGGAGCGGTGTCGGCGCCGGGCACGGTGCCGCTGTCCGGGGCGGGCGCAGGATCCGGCTCGACCGGGGGGCTCCCCTGCCCGGGAATCGCCGGTGGACAACCGAATCGGGACATCGCGGCCGTGGCGGGGTCGCCGCCGGCGCGGGTCCAGCCGACCACGGCGTGCACGGTTCCCCGGACGAGTGCCTCGCCGTAGAGCTCGTCGGGCGGCAGCGTGGTCACGGTGGCCGCGACGCCGGCTCCGCGCAGCTGGTCCGCCGCGGTGTGGGCGACGGCGTCGGCCACCGGGGAGTTCTCCGGCACGCCCAGCACGAGCGCCAGGGGCGCGTCTCCGTGGGCGAGCAGCCCGGTCGTCGCCGCTTCCGGTACCGGCGTGCGGGTCGCTTCGACCGTCGCCGGGTCGGCCGGTACGTAACCGGCCGCGGCGAGGAGCGCGAGGGACTCCTCGCGGCCCGGCCGCGGCGGCATGCTCGGCGCATATCCGGGGTCGGACGGGGCGAGCACCTGTGCACGGGCCGCGACCACGGCCGATTCCGTGCCGGCCGCGACCGTGGCCAGCAGGTCCGGGTCGAGAAGTCCGAGGACGGCGCGGCGCACGCGCGGATCCGCGAACTCGGTCGTGCGGCCGTTGAGGGTCAGTTCCAGGACGCGGGGCTGGAGTTGAGTGCCGGTGCGCACGTGCGGGATCGCGCCGAGCTGGGCGAGCAGCGCGGAGCCGCCGCCGTGCATCTGCGCGACCTGGGCGTCGCCGGTGCGCATCGACTCGGCGAGCTGTGCGTCGGTTCCGCCGCGCCGCAACAGGATCCGGTCGGGCCGGGCCGGGGTCCCCCAGAACCGGTCGTTGCGTTCGAGCAGGATCTCGCCCCGCCCGCGGTCGACGGACCTGACATGGAACTGCCCACCGGACACCGGGATCGATTCGGCGAGGCTCGTGGCGAATCCACCCGGCGTGTCCTTGACCAGGTGGGCCGGCAGGAGGTGGGTGAACAGTTCCCGCCACGCCGGGTAGGGCTCGCGCAGGGTGACGGTGACGGTCTTGCCGCCGCCGGAGGATCCGACGTCCTCGATGAGGCGGTAGCCCGCGGGATCGACCACGCCGGGCTCGGTGATCATCTGCTGCCACAGGTACCGGAAGTCCTCGGCGGCGATGGGTGCGCTGTCGGACCACTGCGCTTCGTCGCGGACCTGATAGGTGATGGTGAACGGCGCCTGCGAGGTGACGTCGGCCGAGACGAGGACGGACTCGTCGAGCATCCACACGGTGGCACCGGGCCGCGCGGGATCGGGCACGGGCCGGAACGCGCTCGGCAGCACCATCCCGGCAACCGTGTTGCCGACGGGCGACTGGTCGGCGAGCAGGTGCGGATTGAACCCGGCGCCCACGTCGTCGACCGCCACCACGACGGTGTTCAGCTGGGGAACCGGGGCGGGGGTCCGGGTGGGTTCGGTCTGCTCGATCGGCGGCGGCGGATCGGCGGTGCACGCCGACAACCCCAGCACCGCGGCGACGGCGGTGATCCCGGCGAACCTGCGCATCCGGCCTCCCTTCCCTCCGGGATGCGGCGGTGGTCCCGGCCGCACCGGGACCACCCCTGCCGCACTACTCGTCCAGTGCCGCGACTACTTGTTGCGAGCCTTCTCCCGCGAGCGGGCGCGGGCCCGGTCGGTGGCCGAGAGGTGCACCTTGCGGACCCGGAGGATCTCCGGGGTGACCTCGACGCACTCGTCGGAGGCGCAGAACTCCATGGCCTCCTCGAGGCTCAGGGTGATCGGCTTGGCGAGGGTTTCCATCACGTCGGCCGTGGAGGAGCGCATGTTGGTGAGCTTCTTCTCGCGGGTGACGTTGATGTCGAGGTCTTCGGCGCGCGGGTTGATGCCCACGACGTGGCCCTCGTAGGTGTCGCTGCCCGGCTCCACGAAGAAGGTGCCGCGGTCGCCGAGCTGGATCATCGCGAACGGCGTGACCGAGCCCGAGCGGTCGGAGACCAGCGAGCCGGTATGCCGTGCGCGGATCTCGCCGGCCCACGGGGCGTAGCCGTGGAAGACGGCGTTGGCGATGCCCGTGCCGCGGGTCTCGGTGAGGAAGTCGGTGCGGAACCCGATGAGGCCGCGCGACGGGACGATGAACTCCATGCGCACCCACCCGGCGGCGTGGTTGGACATCTGCACCATCTTGCCCTTGCGGGCCGCGAGCAGCTGGGTGATCGCGCCGAGGTGTTCCTCGGGGCTGTCGATGGTGAGCTCCTCGTACGGCTCGTGCACCTTGCCGTCGACCTGCCGGGTGACCACCTGCGGCTTGCCGACGGTGAGCTCGAAGCCCTCGCGGCGCATCTGCTCGACGAGGATGGCCAGCGCCAGCTCGCCGCGGCCCTGCACCTCCCACGCGTCGGGGCGGCCGATGTCGAGCACGCGCAACGACACGTTGCCGACCAGCTCCGAGTCCAGCCGGGACTTGACCATGCGCGCGGTCAGCTTGTGACCCTGCACGCGGCCGACGAGCGGCGACGTGTTGGTGCCGATGACCACCGAGATGGCCGGCTCGTCGACCGTGATGCGCGGCAGCGCGACCGGGTTGTCCACATCGGCGAGGGTGTCGCCGATCATGATGTCCGGGATGCCGGCGACGGCGACGATGTCGCCGGCGACGGCGACGTCACCGGGCCGGCGCTCGACACCGATGGTCTGGAGCAGCTCGGTGATCTTCACGTTCTTCACGCCGTCGGCGTGCATCCACGCGACGGTCTGGCCCTTGCGCAGTTCGCCGTTGTGGATGCGCAGCAGCGCCAGGCGGCCGAGGAACTCGGAGGCGTCGAGGTTGGTGACGTGCGCCTGCAAGGATGCGGCCGGATCGCCCTTGGGGGCGGGGATGTATTTCATGAGCACGTCGAACAGCGCGTCGAGATTCTCGGCGGACGGCGCCTGTCCGTTCTCGGGCTGTTCGGTCGACGCCTTGCCCTCGCGGCCGGAGGCGTACAGGACCGGCAGGTCGAGCAGCTGCTCGGCGGCCTCGGAAGCCTCGTCGTCGAGGTCGGAGGCGAGGTCGAGCAGCAGGTCGTGGGTCTCCTCGACGACCTCGGCGATGCGGGCGTCGGGACGGTCGGTCTTGTTGACCACGAGCAGCACCGGCAACGACGCGGAGAGCGCCTTGCGCAGCACGAAACGGGTCTGGGGCAGCGGGCCCTCGGACGCATCGACGAGCAGGACCACGCCGTCGACCATGGACAGCCCGCGCTCGACCTCGCCACCGAAGTCGGCGTGACCGGGGGTGTCGATCACGTTGATGACGGTGACGGTGCCGTCGGGGTTGTGCCGGTGCACAGCGGTGTTCTTCGCGAGAATCGTGATGCCCTTCTCGCGCTCGAGGTCACCGGAGTCCATGACCCGGTCGACGAGTTCCGCGCGCTCGGCGAAGGCGCCCGATTGGCGCAGCATGGCGTCGACGAGGGTGGTCTTTCCGTGGTCGACGTGCGCGACGATGGCGACGTTGCGGAAACTGGCGGTGCTCACGCGATGGCTCTCCTGGCTGTTGTCCGGCCACACGGCACTGGACCCAGACGGCACCTCGCCCGTACGGCGTTCTTGCGGTGGCCGCGTCGCGAATGCGAGTCACCTGTTCGCGGCCGTGAACGGCCCGCACAGGCACTGCGGCCTCCAATACAGTACAGGCCGGTCCCGGTGCTCCGCGCGCGCCGACGCCGGATTCACCAGCTCGCGACGCAGAGCGTGACGTTCGCCACGTCGCCCCGCGCCGGCCGGCGCACCCTGCATTCGTCGGCGCACCCTGTATTCGGCGGCCCGGCCATCCAGGTAAGGGCATGCTAACCTTTGGTCCGGAACCCCACCGACGAAAGGCCGGCGACCCGGATGGGCAAGGTGAAGGCGAGCAAGGTCGCGCAGCTCGAGCCC
Organism: Rhodococcus sp. DMF-1; assembly: GCF_021441945.1. NCBI lineage: Bacteria > Bacillati > Actinomycetota > Actinomycetes > Mycobacteriales > Nocardiaceae > Rhodococcus > Rhodococcus sp. DMF-1. The sequence goes on along the minus strand of NZ_CP090442.1, from coordinate 524,477 downwards.
AAGAAGAAGTGCTGCCGCAAGAAGACCCGCTGTGTGCGCTGCCCGGTGGTGGTCATGCGGATGAAGAGACTCGAGCACGAGGGACTGGGCAAGAAGGAGCTCGCGAAGCGCCTGAAGAAGGCCCGCGCCGCCTGACCGGCCGCACCACCGTCAGCCCCGGAGTCGGGCGCGCAGCTCCGGTAGCCACACCCGGTCGTTGGGCACCAGGTCGATCCGTTCCAGCTCGTCGGCGTCCACCCAGCGCAGGGCCGCGTGCTCGAGCGGCCGCGGCTCCCCCGAGACCAGCTCCACGCGGTAGGCGCGCAGCACCCGGCCCCCGCCCAGCGGCACTCCGGCCCCGACGCGCTGCGCCCCGGCGACCTCCACGCCCAGCTCCTCCCGCAGCTCCCGGCGCAGTGCCGCCTCGGCGGACTCCCCCGGCTCCGCCTTGCCGCCGGGCAGCTCCCACAACCCCGCCAGCTCCGGGGGGCCGACCCGCTGCGCCAGCAACAGCCGGCCGTCGCGGAAGATCGCCCCGGCCACCACCTCGTCCGCCCGGCCCGTCGTTGCACTCATGTGCGGCATCGTCCCAGAATGAGACATGGCCGAGTTGCTCTCCGACGCCGACATCGAGGCCGCCCTCGTCGACCTCCCCGCGTGGCAGCGGGACGGGAACGCGATCGTGCGCACCGTCGAGTCCCCCTCGTTCCCCGAGGCCGTCGCGCTGGTGGACCGGGTGGCCGAGGCCGCCGAGGCGGCGAACCACCATCCCGACATCGACATCCGCTGGCGGAAGGTGACGTACTCGCTGTCCACCCATTCCGCCGGCGGGATCACCGCGTCGGACGTGGAACTGGCCCGGACGATCGACGCGCTGGTCCACGGCTGACGGATACGGCCGGAGCGGGGTGCCGCGCCGGGATGCGCCGGGCGAGGATCGTCCACACGTACACCGCGAGCACCCCGAGCACGTTGCACGCACCGGCCCAGGCGAGCACCGCGGGCCGCGAGATGTCCCACATCGAGTCCTGCGCCAGTCCCAGCAGCCACGGCACCCCGACGACGGTGAGCACCGCCCAGACTCCGGCCAGGACGCGCGCCCCCCGCCGGTCCGCGAGCGGGCCGTAGACCAGCCACACCAGCATCGGCAGTACCCATACCCAGTGGTGCATCCAGGAGATCGGCGACACCAGCAGCCCGAAGAGTTCGACGACGACGACGGTGCCGAGGCGATCGTCCGGGCCGAGGGCACGCCAGGCCGTGAAGGCCAGCGCCGCCGAGACCGCGACGGCCGCCAGCCACAGCGGCCCGGTGCCGACGTCGTGCCCCACGATGCGGCTCAGCGCGCCGCGCAGCGACTGGTTCCAGACCGACCCCACCGGTCCGATCCGCTCGGCGTCGCCGAACAACGTCGTGAAGTAGGTCCGTGCCTGCTCGCCGAGCGCCAGCCAGCTGACGGCGACGGTGACGACGAAGACCGCCGCGGAGAAGAACGCCGCCGACCACCGCCGTCGCGCCACGAGGTACAGACCGGCGACCGCCGGGGTCAGCTTGATGCCGGCGAGCACCCCGACCAGTCCGCCCGAGAGCCACCAGCGGTTGCTGCGGACCGCGACCATCACCCCGAAGGCCAGGAACACGTTGACCTGCCCGTAGTCGAGGGTCGTGCGGATGGGCTCGGTCCAGATACCGACCGCCGTCCATCCGAGCGCGACCGCCGTCCAGTGGGCGCTGTGGGCCGCGGGACCGAACAGCAGCTCGAGGCAGATGCGCAGGATGCCGAACAGGGCGGCGACGGTCAGCAGCTGCCACAGCACTCCGACCACGGGGAAGGGCAGGTAGTGCAGGGGGAAGAAGACCAGGGCCGCGAACGGCGGGTAGGTGAAGGGCAGGGAGAACTCGGGCGTGTCCCGGGTGTAGGTGAAGTCGTACAGCTCCCCGCGCAACAGCGCCGCGGACCCGTCGACGTACACGTGCAGATCCACGAGATTCATGCCGTTGGGGGTGAGGAAGTTCCACGCCAGGCGCACCCCGACGGACACGGCCAGCAGGGCCGCGCACCACCACAGTCGATGCGGGCGAACCGGATCGGACACTGCGGCGCGGCCTCCCGTCGTCACGTCGCCCCGGGGAAGGACCGGGGACTGATGCAGACTATCCGGTCCACGACGGCGGGCCGAACACGATACTCACATCAGTAACAGTTTCATCTACTCTCACAAAAACCACATGCGTCACACGTAGTCTCGAGCGGACACCACTGATCGGAACACGTTATGGCTAGACTCCCGCGAATACAGGCGGCGGCTGTGAGACCGGCCACGGCTTGTACTGATCGGGGGGCCTACATAAAGTGTCTCCCCGAGCCGTCAGCGGCATCGGAGCCCCTCGCTCCGGCGCCGCTTCAACGACAAGGATGGGGAAAAGTGCTTCGAACCCGAGCAACGCGCAGGATGATCACCGCCTGCGCTCTCGCCGCCGCCGCGGCGCTCACCGTGCCCTCGCAGGCGGTCGCGCAACCCGTCGTTCCGGGCCTCCCCGACACGCTTCAGCTGCCGGTCGAGCTCGCGGGCTACCCGCTGCCGGCGGACCTGACGATCGAGTCCCTCATGGGGATGCTGAGCACCCAGGCCGCCGCACCCGAAGAGGTCGAGGCCCTCGCTTCCCTCGCCCCCGCCATCGTCGGCGCGGCAGCCGGGCCGACGGACGTCGCCGACGGCCGGAACCAGCTGCTCGACCAGGCGAAGGAGCTGCTCGCGAACTCGCAGCTGCCCGACTCCGTCAAGGCCCTGCTCCAGCGCGTGATCACCTTCCTCGACGGCAGCGGCGGTGGCGGTCCCGACCTCCCCGACCCGAACGCCGTGCCGATCTCGCAGTTCCTGTACCCGAGCATCGGCAAGGACTGCATCCGCGACGGCGGCGACTCCATCGGCACCGCACTCGCCGTCGCCGGTCCCGCACCGCTCCCGCCGCCGGGCCCGAAGGCCGGCCAGGCCGGGTTCGTGTTCACCGCGCTGGGAACCGCCAAGTTCGCCGCGCAGCAGGCCCAGCCGCTGACGGTGAGCTGGATCAACGTCTCCAACGGCCGCAGCGGCACCGCGACGCTCACCGACGAGGCCCGGATCAACCCCGACGGCCCGACGACGCTCAGCGCGATCGCGGACACCGGCTCCGGCAACGTGGCCGCGGTGATCTCCGGTGGCATCACCACGCAGGCCGAGGGCGCGGCCCCGCGCTCGTGCACCTTCCTGCCGACGATCGGGCTCGTCACGGTCGCCTGATCGATCGTCCGCACCTTGGCCGAGGCCGCCGGGATCGTCCCGGCGGCCTCGGTCGTCCGCACGCTCGTCGTCCGCACGCTTCCCGCGCCGCCCGCTGCGTGGTAGACCGGGACATGGCCGAAACACCCCTCGGGCACACCGTTTCCCGATCGCTGCGCTCCCGCCGCTCCCACCGGTCGATCCTCTCCCTCCGTTCCGAGGGCTCGATCCTGTCCATCGGCTCGGCGTACTCGATCCTGTCCGTCGGCAGCGTCGGGTCGGTGCTGTCGGTCGGTTCGGTGGGGTCGTTCGGTTCGGCCCTGTCGTCGCTGTCGTTCGCCAGCCTCGGCTCGGCGCTGTCGGGACTGTCCCGCTGGTCGCTGCTGTCGTGGCGCGGCGTCCACGACGCCCCCGAGGACCCGCACCCCACGCTCGTCGTCACCGCCGCCGAACCCGACCCCGCCGCGCACTGCCAGAGTTGACCGGGCAGGCGCTGTCCCGTTGAACGGGCCCGTTCTCCCGCGCCGCCGCCACACCTGGTAGATGTCGTACGTCCGGTCGTCGTCGCGGCCCGGCTTCGAGGAGGCGCATGGCGGTCGAGACCCGGATCCCGTCGGTCGGCGAACGTCCGGCACCCCGTGGCCTCGTCGCTGTGCTCTCCCTCTGCGGCATCGTCGTCGCCCTGATGCACACCCTCGTCGTCCCGCTGCTGCCCCAACTGCCGCATCTGCTGGGAACCTCGGTGGAGAGCGCCTCGTGGGCCGTCACCGCCACCCTGCTCGCCTCCGCCGTGATCACCCCGGTCAGCGGCCGGCTCGGCGACATGTTCGGCAAACGCCGGATGCTGCTCGTGTGCCTCGGCACGCTCGTCGTCGGCTCCGCGGTCTGCGCGCTGTCCACCACGCTGTGGCCGATGATCACCGGCCGCGCCCTGCAGGGCGCCGCGAGCGGAGCGATCCCGCTCGGCATCGCGATCCTGCGCGACGAACTGCGCCCGCGCAGACTGCCGGGAGCGATGGCGACCATCAGCGCGACGATGGGAGTCGGCGGAGCCGTCGGCTTCCCCGTCGCCGCGGCCGTCGCGCAGATCGCCCACTGGCACACCCTGTTCTGGTTCTGCGGACTGGTCGGAGTGCTCGCCGCCGCCCTCGTGCTGTGGGTGGTTCCCGAATCCCCCCGGGCGGATCCCGGACGTTTCGACCTGCTCGGTGCGATCGGGCTCGCGGTGGCACTGACGCTGTTCCTCCTCCCCGTGACCAAGGGCAGCACCTGGGGCTGGACGGCGCCCGCGACGCTCGCGATGTTCGCCGGCGCCGCCGCCACCGCCGTCGCCTGGGGCCGGTACGAACTCCGACGGCCGCGACCGCTGGTCGATCTGCGCGTGTCGGGGCGACGTCCGGTGTTGTTCACCAATCTGGCGTCGGTCGCGGTCGGTTTCGCGCTCTACAGCAACAGCCTCGCCTTCCCGCAGTTGTTGATGGCACCGGTCGTCACGGGCTACGGGTTCGGGTTGTCCATGGTCGCGACGGGCCTGGTGCTCGCGCCGAGCGGTCTGGTCATGATGGCGCTGTCGCCGGTGTCGGCGCGGATCACGACGCGGTACGGACCCCGGACGACCCTCGCCGCGGGCGCGGTCGTCGTCTGCCTCGGTTACCTCCTGGCCTACGTCGCCTGCTCGGAGATCTGGCACATCGTGGTCGCCGCCATGATCATCGGTGCCGGTATCGGCCTGGCCTACGCCGCGATGCCGGCGCTGATCATGACCGCGGTGCCGCTGTCGGAGACCGCGGCCGCCAACAGTCTCAACGCGCTCATGCGCTCGGTGGGGACCTCCTCGTCCGCGGCGGTCGTGAGCGTCCTGCTCGCAGCGGACACCCTGAACGTCGGCACCGCCACCGTCCCCGCCCTGGACGCCTTCCGCGCCACGTTCCTGGTGGCGGCCCTGGCCGCCGTCGTGGGCCTGGCCCTGACGGTGGCCGTGCCGCGGTCACGACCCGGCGGCCTCACCCGGCGGTGAGGGACCACTGCCCGTAGTCGGTGCTGAACACGTTGTTGACGTCGATGCCGATACCGTCGATCGTGCCGCCGCCCACCTGGTGCAGGTCGGCCGCGGGATGCACGTAGCCCTCGGCCGTGCCCCAGTCGTGCTGCCAGTAGAACGATCCCAGCCCGGCGTCGCGCGCCCAGGAGATGGTCGGCGCGTTGGCGTACACGCCGGTGTTCCCGGCGCCGAGCACGTCGTGCCAGCCCTGCAGGTACGGCGCGATGAGGTCGGCGAACTGCTGCTCGGACGGGTTGTCGTCGATCGAGGCGTAGATCGGCCGGTCCGCCGGGCCCCCGGCCGCCCGGTGCAGCTCGAGGCCGCGCGTCGCGTGCCGGACCCCGGCGTCGTATCCACCGAGCCAGTCCGCCGTGTCGGCCTTGCCGAACTGGTAGCACGAGACGACCTCGAGATCGCCGGCGACGAGCGCGGCGGCCTCCGACTCGGTCAGCGGCTTGGCCAGCATCCATTCGGCGCCCGGCCGCCGGTCCGAGACGTACCGGATGGCCCCGATGTGCCCGGCGGCACGGATCGACGACGGCGACGGCACCGCCGCCGAGTAGTCGACGATCGTGCCGAGCACCTCCCGGCCGCGCGCCACCCCGGGGGCGGCGACGGCCGAGATCCAGGCCGCGCACGAGCCGACGGCCGCATATCGCAACAGTTCCCGACGTGAAACGGCCATCGAACCTCGCTTGGACGAGCGTGCACGGAGGACAGGGTGTCGAGCCTCCGGTATTGCATCACACTCCCGGGTCCCGCGGGGGCACATCGGGATTCGCGGCCCGACGACGGGCGGGGCTAGCGGCCGCCGAGCTCGGCGAAGAAGGCCGGAACCAGAGCCACGTCCTCGACGGTGCGCACCGTGGTGTGGACCCCGAGACCGTGCTCCTTGAGCAGATCGCACAGCCCGTCGCCGTCGACGAGTTCGATGGGGGGCGCGCCGAGCCGGTGCGCCTCGGAGCGGGCGTCGTCGCCGAACGTGCCGGTGGTGACGAGCAGGCCCTTCTCACCGCGACCGGCCATCGCGGCGCGGAACTCGCGCACCACGTCCGCGCCCGCCCGCTCGGGGCCGCGCAGGAACCGGAAGAACACCGAGAAGCCGAGCAGCGACACCCGCAGCACGCCGGTGCCCTCCACGTCCACGTCGTTGTCGGAGCCGGTGTCGAGATGGCCGCCGTGCGGCGGGACGGAGACGGTGGTGAATCCGGCGGCGCGGAGCACCGCGACGGCGAGCCGCTCGAACCCCTCGTCGGGGAGCTCGGCGACGGCGGCGAGCACGGGTTCGCGCCACAGCTCGGGATCCTCGGGGGCCGCCGTGAGAGGCACCACCTGCGCCCGCGACGACGCGTTGCGCACGAGTCGTTTGCGTCGCTTCTCCGCGGTGTAGGCCACCTGGAGCGGCTTGATCTCCGATTCCTGCACCGCGCGACCGCGGTCCGTGACGCTCCACACCCCGCGCCGGGTGTTGGCCAGCAGACCCATGCCCTTGAGATAGGTACGCGCCCAGCCGATCCGGTACTCGATCTCGGTGACCGGGCCGTCACCGTGCAGTACGGACCGCGCGGCCTCGGACAGACGCTCGCGCGCGACGACGGCCTTCTCGAGTTCCTCGATCGAAGCCGAGCCGCCGAGCCCGATCAGCGCCTGCAGGGTGGGCCACAGCAGATCCGTGTACGGCGGTAGCGCCACCTCGCGGCCGGACGGGTCTTCGACGGGGTTACCGATCACGTTCCGGCGCTGCACACCTTCCCCTATCGTTTCGGCCCTGCTCGCCGCGGCTGTCCGGTCCCGCCACGACGCGCATTTCACCCTAGCCGATGACCGCGGAAGCGAGGGCGGCCGCACTCCTCGTGTCCGGCGAGGCCGGACCGGGACGGCGCCGCTCGCTACCGTGGGACGGATGGGATTCACGCGCGCCGAACTCGAACGCTGCCGTGACGCGGTGGTGCCCGACCTGATCGGGCCGGGCTGCCGGCTGCTGTTCGTGGGCATCAATCCGGGACTGTGGACGGCCGCGACGGGTGCGCACTTCGCCCGGCCCGGGAACCGCTTCTACCCGGCCCTGCTGCGGGCCGGCATCCTGCTCCGGCCCGTCGACCCCACCTCCGGGATGAGCGAGGACGACAAGGCGCACCTGCTCGAGCGCGGCGTCGGGATCACCAATCTCGCCCCCCGCGCCACCGCCCGCGCGGACGAACTCACGGCAGACGAGCTGCGGACCGGGGCCGCGCGACTGGCCGGGGTGGTGGCGCAGCACCGGCCGCGGGTGGTGGCCGTCGCCGGCATCACGGCGTACCGGTCGGCGTTCGGGCAGCGCAAGGCGGCCGCGGGGTTGCAGGAGGCGACGATCGGCGGGGTGCCGATATGGGTGGTGCCGAATCCGAGTGGCCTCAACGCCCACGAGACGGTCGACACCCTCGCCGAGGCGTATGCGGCGCCGGCCCGCGCGGCCGGGATCCTGCCCTGAGCCGGTAGGTCCGGGCCGCTCAGCGGTGCCCCACCTTGGTGAGATAGTCGCGCGCCCGGTAGCCCGGCGGGACACCCTCGACGAGGATGGCCGAACTGTCGGAGTGCTCGGTGCGCAGCGGCAGGATCTCCTGGTAGGCCGGCGACCGGTACCAGGCGCGGGCCTGCTCGATGTCGGGGAACTCGACGATCACGACGTGGCCGGGCCAGGGTCCCTCGTGGACCTCGGGTTCGACGCCGTGGACGAGGAACCTGCCCCCGTACGGCGTGAAGGTGTCGTCGATCTCCTCGATGTAGCGGACGATCTCGGGGCCGAAGTCGACGGAGCGCAGATGGGCGATCGCGTAGGCAGTCATGGGGTCCTCCGGGTCGGTCGGGTGCGACGGTGTGCCGCACACCGACGAGAGTGCCGGGCCGCGGTGCCCGAATCGATTACCCGGCAGGTAATGGCCGTCGTTCCCTTCCGCGCCTACCGTGACTTCCATGACCACCGTGCACGAGGAACCCGTCGGAGCACTGCTGCGGCACTGGCGTGAGCGTCGCGGCCTGAGCCAGCTCGCCCTCGCCAACCGGGCGCAGGTCTCGGCGCGGCACGTGAGTTTCCTCGAGACGGGCCGGTCCCGGCCGACGCGCGTCATGCTGCTGCGCCTGGCCGATCAGCTCGACATCCCGCTTCGGGAGCGCAACTCGCTGCTGCTCGCGGCGGGTCTGGCGCCCGCGTACCCGGAGCACCGTCTCGGGGACGTGCCGATGGCCGCGGTGGCCGATGCGATCGAGCGGATCCTGCGGTCGCACCGCCCGTATCCCGCGCTGGTGGTGGACCGGCACTGGACGATGGTCGACGCCAACGACGCCGTCATGGGCTTGCTGGGCGGATGCGACCCGCGGCTGCTCGAGCCCCCGGTGAACGTGCTGCGGGTGACGCTGCACCCGGACGGGATGGCGCCGCGCATCGTCAATCACGGCCAGTGGCGGGCGCACCTGCTGACCCGACTGCGACATCAGCTCGCCGCGACGGGCGACCCGGTGCTGCGCCGGCTGCACGCCGAACTGGCCGACTACCCCTGCGACGACGGGCACGACGCCGAGCTCGATCCGACCGGCGCCCACGCCCTGGTGGTGCCGCTGCGGCTGCGCACCGACGACGGCGAGCTGTCCCTGCTGAGCACGACGACGCTGTTCGGCACGCCGTTGGATGTCACCGTCGCGGAACTGGCGATCGAGGCGTTCTACCCGGCCGACGAGGCCACCCGACGGGTGCTGGGAGGCCGATGATCCGGATCGGCGAACCGGTGCCGCACGGGCACTGTCGGGAGTAACGTCCGCCCCGAGACCTGTCCCGTCCCACACCGGAGGCATCGATCATGAGCAGGACGAAGTGGTGGGTACTCGAGGGCCCGGACAGCGGGTTCTCCCTCGAGGAGCGAGCGACGGGAGACCTCGTCCTCGTCAATACGCAGACCTCGGAGGAACACACCCTGCACGGCTACGTGTGGAAGCACGCCCCGCACTTCGGGGTGCAGATCATGGGCGAGGGCCCGCCGCCGTACGGCAAGTGGGTGGAGAACCCCGAGGAGTGAGCACCGCCGGTCACGGGACGCGGCGCAGCGGCCGCCGCTCCCCCGTCGTGGTGTCGATCAGCGCCGCGCCGGACACGACCGTCTCGAGGGGCAGCACGTCGTAGACGACCGCGGCCACCCGCGGCAGGTCCTCCAGCCGGGCTCGGGGGCTGAGGGTCAGATGCGGGGTCCATACGCCCGGCCGGTAGTGCTTGTGCAGGTCCGCGCCGACGGCGGTGACGGTGTCCACCACGCGCTGCTGACGGCGCAGGAGGTCGGCGGTGGGTGCCGGCGAGAGCCAGACCCGTCCGCGTCGGAAGGCCCCCAGCGCGTCGGAGTAGAGGGTCAGCGGTCCACCGTCGGGGAGCGTCGCGAGCGCGGCCGTCACGTCCTCGACGTCGTAGCTGCGCAACACCGCGTACGACAGGTGCGGCACGTGCCGGCCGTGGGTATGGGTGAGCAGCGTCGGCACCCCGAGGTCTTCGAGCCGGGCCCACAGTTGCTGCAGGGCGCGCCGGGCGGCGGCGTCGAAGACCAGGCAGACTGCGAGTGCCATCAGCGCACGGTACCGCGGGCGCCGGCGGGCCGGCGGCCGGTTCGGGCGGTCAGTTCAGGGTGGCGTGCCAGACCAGCGCCGCGGCCAGCGCCCCGGCACCGTTGAGGGACCAGTGCAGGGCGATCGGGGCGATCAGGCTTCCGCTGCGGCGGCGCAGCCAGGTGAAGACGAACCCGGCAGCGGCGGTGGCCAGGACCGCTCCGGCGATGCCCAGCACCTGCCCCCACAGGCCGCCGCCGAGGATGCCGCTCAGGCCGCGATTGCCGTTCGTGAGCCCGAGGGACGAGGCGATGTGCCACAGGCCGAACAGCAGCGACCCGGCGGCGAACACTCCGCGCGCACCGGAGACGCGTTCGAGCGTGCCGTGCAGCACGCCGCGGAACGCGAGTTCCTCGGGGATGACCGTCTGCAGTGGAATCACGATCATCGAGGCGAGGAGCGCGCCGGAGATCGTGGCGTAGCGGTCGGACAGGAAGAACTGCCGCGTGAGCGGCAACGCCACCCCCACGGCGATCACGGCCAGCACGACCCCGACGGCGGCCAGGGCGTAGAGGGAACCCGAGCGCCAATGGCGCGGCGAGAGCCCGAGTTCGGACCAGCGCATGCCACGACGGCGCATCAGCGCGACGAGCACCAGCGCCGCAGCGGGCACCGTCGCGATGCTGGCCCACACGGTGGTGAAGTGCGCGATCAGGTTGGTGGCGACGAGGACGATCACCACGACGGCGACGTCGAACCAGGCATGGAAGCCGCGGAGCGATCCGCGGTGGGCAGGTGCCGTCGTCGGCAGGGTCTCCGCAGTCATGTGTTCTCGAACCCCCGCTGTCGGGTCTGTCGGAACCGATCGAGTACCCGTTCCTGCACTGTACGAACCATCCGTACCAGTGTACGGATTCCGTGCCGGAGCGACCGTGACCGGCGGCACACCGGCGACCGATTTTGGCAGTGATGCAGGTCACGATGGGTGCGGAGGCGGTCTGCGTCACACGCCCCGGCGTCGGAGCGTCCCGTTGCCGGGACTAACCTTGTCCCGAACATCAGCCCCGCTGTCCAGGACAGTTCAGGAGAAGAAATGGCCGACTTCCTCTACGAGGACCTGCTGCCGATCGGGGAAGACCCCACCGAGTACCGGCTGCTGACCACCGAGGGGGTGTCGACCGTCGAAGGCCCGGGCGGCCGCACCTTCCTGCAGGTCGAGCCCGAGGCGCTGCGCCTGCTCACCGAGACCGCGCTGCACGACATCCAGCACTATCTGCGGGCGGATCACCTGAAGCAGCTCGCGAGCATCCTCGACGACCCGGAGGCGTCGGACAACGACAAGTTCGTCGCCCTGGACCTCCTGAAGAACGCCCACATCGCCGCCGCCGGAGTGCTGCCGATGTGCCAGGACACCGGAACCGCGATCGTCATGGGCAAGCGCGGCCAGCACGTCCTCACCCCCGGCGACGACGAGGAAGCGATCGCCCGCGGCGTGTACGACGCCTACACCCGGCTCAACCTGCGGTACTCGCAGAACGCTCCCCTCACCATGTGGGAGGAGAAGAACACCGGCTCGAACCTGCCGGCGCAGATCGAGCTCTATGCCGACACCGCGGCCGGCCACGAGAACGCCTACAAGTTCCTGTTCATGGCCAAGGGTGGTGGTTCGGCCAACAAGTCGTACCTGTACCAGGAGACGAAGGCGATCCTGAACCCGGACTCGATGATGCAGTTCCTCGAGGCCAAGATCCGCTCGCTCGGCACGGCCGCGTGCCCCCCGTACCACCTCGCCATCGTGGTGGGCGGGACCTCCGCCGAGTTCGCCCTCAAGACCGCGAAGTACGCCTCGGCCCACTACCTCGACGAGCTGCCCACCGAGGGTGCGATCACCGGCCGCGGCTTCCGCGACCTCGAACTCGAGAAGAAGGTCTTCGAGCTGACGCAGAAGATCGGCATCGGTGCGCAGTTCGGCGGCAAGTACTTCTGCCACGACGTGCGCGTGATCCGGCTGCCGCGGCACGGCGCGTCGCTGCCGGTGGCGCTGGCGGTGTCCTGCTCGGCCGACCGGCAGGCGAAGGCCAAGATCACCCCGGAGGGGGTGTTCCTCGAGCAGCTCGAGTTCGATCCGGGCCGCTTCCTGCCCGAGATCACCGACGCGCAGCTCGACGCCGAGACCGAGGGCGTGTCGGGCACCGGCAAGGGCGCCGCGGTGAAGATCGACCTGACGCGGCCGATGCCGGAGATCCTCGCCGAACTGTCCAAGCATCCCGTCAAGACCCGGCTGTCCCTCACGGGCCCGCTCGTCGTCGCCCGCGACATCGCGCACGCGAAGATCAAGGAACGTCTGGACGCGGGCGAGGGCATGCCGCAGTACCTGAAGGACCACCCCGTGTACTACGCCGGCCCGGCCAAGACGCCGGACGGCATGGCCTCCGGTTCGTTCGGTCCCACCACCGCGGGCCGGATGGACTCCTATGTCGAGCAGTTCCAGGCCGCGGGCGGTTCGATGGTCATGCTCGCCAAGGGCAACCGCTCGCAGCAGGTCACCGACGCCTGCAAGAACCACGGCGGTTTCTATCTCGGCTCCATCGGGGGACCCGCCGCGCGCCTCGCCCTGGACTGCATCAAGAAGGTCGAGGTTCTCGAGTACCCGGAACTGGGTATGGAAGCAGTGTGGAAGATCGAGGTCGAGGACTTCCCGGCGTTCATCGTCGTCGACGACAAGGGCAACGACTTCTTCGCCGGCACCGGCGAGGTCACCCTGACGATCGGCAAGCGCCCCGGGCTGTAGGCGGCTGCGCCGCCGGTGCGTCCTTTGGGCGGTCCCAGCAGCCCAAAGGACGCACCGGGGCGCGGCGACAGGGGCGGCACCGACCAGGGGCCGAGCCGGTGCCCTACCCGGCGCCGTACGTGCCGGATCCGACGCTGCCCCCGGCGTGGATCGTCGACATCGACGGCACGCTCGCCCACATGAGCGACCGCAGCCCCTACCACTGGCACCGCGTGGGCGAGGATTCGCTCTCCCCCGCCGTGATGGCCGCGGTGACGGCGTTCGCCGCCTCGCCGGAGAAGCCGGCGATCGTGCTCGTCTCCGGGCGCGACGGGGTGTGCCGGCCCGAGACCGAGCAGTGGCTGGCCGAGCATCGGGTGCCCTACACCGAACTGCACATGCGCACGCCCGGCGACAGTCGCAAGGACTCCATCGTCAAGGCCGAGCTGTTCGACCGGTTCGTCCGGCACCGGTACCGGGTCGTCGCCGTCCTCGACGATCGTGACCAGGTGGTGCGGATGTGGCGGCGAATGGGACTGGTGTGTTTCCAGGTGGCCGAGGGTGACTTCTGACCCGGTCCGTCAGGACTTCGGCGGGCCGGTTTCCGGTTCGTCGGTGGGGGGATACCGAAGCAGCGTCTGCTGCAACCGCGCCCACTGGTGGGCCAGCCCCTGCAGGGGCGCCAACGACTTCTCGACCACCTCCAACTGACGGTCGAACGCCGACAGTTGCGCCTGCAGCGCCTGCACCGACTTCCGCTGCGCGTGCAGCTGCTCGACGAGCGCGTCGAACTCGGTGAAGACGGGCGGGGCCAGCTCCATCACCTCCCGGAGCGACGCGAGCATCCGGTCGGCAGGTCTGGACAGGGGGTCGGGAATCGACCCGAGGGCGTCGCTCCCGATCGATGCGACCTCGTCGGCCACCGCGCGGGTTCTCTCGAGCAACTCCTCCATCGCGGACCCGAGCAGTCCGAATCGACGCGTCTCGCCGTCCTCCGCCATCGTTACCCCTCTCCGCCATCACTACGGTTCGGTCCCGAACCGATCATGCACCCCGGGACGCGACCCGGCAGCCGAACATCGTAGGGGCGCCCTCAGGCAGCGCGGGCGTCGGTGCGCGAGAGGACGGCGGGCGCCTGAGCGACGAGACCCTGCAGGAACCGGACGATGGTGTCGGGCGAGGGATCGGCGGCCGGGGTCAGCATCGCGCACAGCCGCCGGTAGCTGTCGGTGTCGAGTTCGGGCTGCGCCCGGAACTGGGCCGTGAGCGGGACAGTGAACACGACTGTCCTTTCCTGCGAGCGGATTTCGAGCGTCGGCCCACCCACGGACGCGATCAGCCGGACCTCGAACCGGTTCGCGCCCGTGGTGTGCACGAAGCCCACGGCGCGCACGTTGGCGCGGGCCATCTGCCGGTACAGCGGCCGCAACCCGCCGAGGACCATCGACGGCAGCGCGACGGCACGGGAATCGACGGCATACATGAGCGCACTTCCTTTCGTTCCGGGCGCCGCAGCACGACACTCCGGGATGTTATCTGGAATCATTCCAGAATATCTGCCGGAGGGCAACGCCGGTCGTCACCACTGCGCGCCGGCCACCTGCTCGACCGTCGCGTCGAGCCGGTTCCACACGTTGATCAGCGAGATCTGCAGGATCAGCGCCGCCAGTTGCGGCTCGTCGTAGTGGCGGGCGGCCTCGTCCCAGACGTCGTCGGGCACCGGGTCGGGCCGGTCCGCGAGCCGGGTCACCGCCTCCGTCAGCGCCAGGGCCGCCCGCTCGCCATCGGTGAAGTACGGCGCCTCGCGCCACGCCGCCACCGCGAACAGCCGTTTGTCGGTCTCCCCGTCCTTCTTGGCCAGCCGCGGGTGCATGTCCACACAGACGCTGCATCCGTTGATCTGGCTTGCCCGCAGATGCACGAGGTGGGTGGTGCGCGCCGGCAGTCCGCCACCGTCGGCGGCGTTCCCCAGTGCCTGCAACGCCGTCACCGCGTCGGGCAGAACAAGCGCGGGATTCGTCATTCGAGCCTTCATGATCGTCTCCTTGTCACATCCGGGGTCGTGCGTTCGTCACAGCCATGACGGATCCCGACGACAGAATGTGACGACATGAGCGACGGAAACTTCTCGGCCCACCCCGGCGGCGCCTTCCCCGCCGAACAGTTCGAGGCACATCGGGACCGTCTGCGGGCAGTGGCCTTCCGCATGCTCGGCTCGGCGAGCGAGGCCGACGACGCCGTGCAGGAGGCCTGGCTGCGTCTGCACCGCTCCGGCACCGACGAGGTCGCCAACCTGGGAGGCTGGCTGACGACGGTGGTGAGCCGGGTGTGCCTGGACATGCTGCGCTCGCGGGGCTCGCGCCGGGAGGTCCCCCTCGATGCCCGATCGTCCCGAACCTCGGTCGACGGACCCGCGCGACGTTCCGGAAAGCGCTGCACTGCTGGCCGATTCGGTCGGGGTGGCATTGCTCGTCGTGCTCGACACCCTCGCCCCGGCCGAACGCCTTGCGTTCGTGCTGCACGACCTGTTCGCCGTCCCCTTCGACGAGATCGCCCCGATCGTGGAACGCTCCCCCGCCGCCACCCGCCAGCTCGCGAGCCGAGCGCGGCGGCGCATCCAGGGCGCGACCGCTCCACGGGCCGACCTGATGCGCCGCCGTCGCCTCGTCGATGCGTTCCTCGCCGCGTCGCGGGAGGGGCGGTTCGACGACCTGCTGGCCCTGCTCGATCCGGGTGTGATCCTCCGCGCGGACGACATCGCCGTGGCGACGGCCCGTGCCGGCGCGGCTCACGGCGCACCGGCGCTCGCGCGCGAGCTTCACGGCCCCCACAGCGTCGCAGAGGTTTTCGACGGCCGCGCCCAGGCCGCCCGGGCAGTGCTCGTCGACGGAATGCCCGGCGCCGCATGGGCGCCGGGCGGCCGTCCGCGCACGGTGTTCGCCTTCACGATCGAGGACGACGCGATCGTCGAGATCGAGGTGGTGTCGGATCCCGAGCAGCTCGCGGCGCTCGAGGTGACGTTCCCGGACGCCGGCTGACACGCGGGTGCGCACCTCTCGTCGTGGCACGCCGGAAGACGGTGCAGGAGGTGCGCACCCGCCAGGACTCAGACCGGGGAGCCGGACACCGCGCGGGAGTGATCGATGTCGTCCGGGATCGTCTGCTCCGCGGCGAGCACCTCGGGGTCCTCGACAGGAGCGCCCGGGCCGAAGTGCGAGAACTTCTCGATGTGCTGATCGAGTGCGAGCGGGTTCGGGGTGCCGTAGGTGAAGTAGGTTTCCCACGGCAGCTTGGCCCCACCGACCGCGAGGCCGGTGTCGATGTCGGCCATCTGCCACGTCTTCGTCTCGGCGTCCGGATCGAGATGCAGGTAACCGGCCTCGCCGAACAGCTCGACGCGGTTGCCGCCGGGCTCGAACACGTAGAGGAACTGCCCCTGCGTGATGCCGTGCTTGTCGGGACCTGCCTCGATCTGAATGTCGTAGTCCCGGAACATCTCGACCGCGTCTGCGAGGTGCTGGCCGGTGCCGTAGTAGAACGCGAGGTGGTGGAGCTTGCCGTGTCCGCCGGTCATGTCACGCATGCAGGCGACCTCGTGACCGAGCAGGTTCGAACTCATCCAGGCGCCGATCTCCACGCCGCCGTCCACCACGCGTTCGGTCGTGCGGAATCCGAGGTGCCGCTCGAACGAGTCCTTCACCGCGGTCACGTCGGAGGACATGAGGTTCAGGTGATCGATCCGCTTGACCGGAATACCCTGGAGCGGCTTCTTCGACGGACGCGACAGGATCTTGCTCTGCAGCTCCTGCGGGGCGACGTACTTCTCGACCTCCCACAGCAACTGCAGGTTGTGGCCGTCCGGGGACTGGAATTCGAAGGTCTTTCCGTAGCCGAACTGATCCTCGCTCCATTTGCCCTCCACGTTGCCCTGCTTCAGGGACGCGACGCGGCGTTCGAGAGCTTCCGACGAGCTGGCGCGCAGCGCAGCATGGCCCATGCCGGGCTCCTGAGCCTCGGTGACCTTCAGGCTCCACTGGTAGGGATCCTCGTACCCGCGCAGGTAGACGGACTGTCCTTCCCGGTGCGTGACGTACATGCCGAGGAACTTCGTGAAGAAGTCGAGGGTTTCCTGAGGCCTCGGGGTGAACAGCTCCGCGCGGGCGAGGTGCGCGATGTCGAAACGGGCGGTCGTGTCCGTCATGATCTCTCCTGATCTGCGCTGGCCGGCGAGGATACCGGCTGTGCTCTTCGTCACGAGCGTGCGCGCACCTCGAGTCCGCTGTGCACGTCGTTCGGAATAGCCGAATCGCCACTCGGGGCATCGGTCCCGCGTTCGAGACCTCCGGACGAGGGGCCGACAAGGGGACCTTCCGCCCTAGCGTGGTCCGCATCACCCCCGAGTTGAGGGAAGGCCCCACAGATGAGTCGTTTGAAAGCCGCGATCGTCGGTTCCGGGAACATCGGCACGGATCTGATGTACAAGCTGCTGCGGTCCGAGCATGTCGAGCCGGTGTACATGGTGGGCATCGACCCGTCCAGCGAGGGACTCGAACGGGCCCGGCAGGCGGGCCTGGAAGCGTCCGCCGAGGGCGTGGACTGGCTGCTGAGCCGCCCCGAACTCCCTGACGTCGTGTTCGAGGCCACCTCGGCAAAGGTGCACGCCGCAACGGCGCCCCGCTACGCGGAGGCGGGAATCAAGGCGATCGACCTGACGCCCGCGTCGGTGGGCCCGTACGTCGTGCCGGCCGTCAACCTCACCGAGCACCTGGACGCGCCGAACGTGAACATGGTCAGCTGCGCCGGGCAGGCCACCATCCCGATCCTGTACGCGATCAACGAGGTCGCCGACGCCTCGTACGGCGAGATCGTGGCGGCCATCGCGTCGAAGAGCGCGGGCCCCGGCACCCGTCAGAACCTCAGCGAATTCAGCGAGAAGACCGGCCGGGCACTCGCGCAGGTCGCCGGCGCGGACCGCGCCAAGGCCATCTCGGTGATCAACCCGGCCGAACCGCCGATGAACATGCGCGACACCGTCTACGCCAAGGTCCGCAACCCCGACCCGGACGCGATCGAACGCGCCGTGATCGACATGGTCGCCAGGGTGCAGCAGTACGTCCCCGGTTACACCCTGCGGCTCGTCGACGTCGACGGCGACCTCGTCACCGTCATGCTCGAGGTCGTCGGCGCCGGCGACTTCCTGCCCACCTACGCCGGAAACCTCGACATCATCACCGCCGCCGCCGTACAGGTCGCCGACGTCCTGGCGCAGCGCAACCTCGTCCAGGGAGCAGCCCAGTGAGCACCACCGACACCACCCCCCACACCGGGCGCCGCAAGGTCACCCTCGTCGACACCACCCTGCGCGACGGCATGTCGTCGGTCTCGCACCGATTCACCCCCGAGAATGTCGCCGACATCGCCCGCGGCCTCGACCGGGCCGGCATCCCCACCATCGAGGTGGCCCACGGCATCGGCCTCGGCGCCTCCTCGATCCAGTACGGCTTCGCCGCCGCCACCGACCCCGAGTACGTACGCGCCGCCGTCAATGCCGTCGACAATGCGGACATCGCAGTGCTGTACGTCCCGGGCATCGCCACCCTCGCCGAACTGAAGTCCGCGATCGACGCCGGCATCAAGACCGTGCGCGTCGCGGTGCACTGCACCGAGGCCGACTGCGCCCAGCAGCCCGTCGAGTGGGCCAAGGAGCAGGGCCTGAACGTGATGACGTTCCTGATGATGAGCCACAAACTCGACCCGGAGCCGCTCGCCGAGCAGGCCGCCAAGCTCGACTCCTACGGCGCCGATGTCGTCTACGTGGTCGACTCCGCCGGCGCGATGGTGCCCCGGCACGCCGGTGAGCGCGTCGCGGCCCTGCGACAGGCGATCTCCGCCGACATCGGTTTCCACGCCCACAACAATCTCGGAGTGGGCATCGCCAACGCGCTCACCGCCGCCGAGAACGGCGCGACGTTCATCGACGGGTCTCTGCGCGGGCTCGGCGCCAGCGCCGGCAACGCCCAGACCGAGGTGCTCGCCGCCGCGTTCGAGCGGGCCGGCTGGGATACCGCCGTCGACCTGTTCCCGCTGATCGACACCGCCGAGCACGTCGTCGCGCCGCTGATGACCGACCCGCAGATCATCGACGAGACCGCGCTGATCCTCGGCTACGCCGGGGTGTACTCGACCTTCTTCCACCCCACCAAGCGGGCCGCGAAGAAGTTCGGCATCTCCACCCGCGAGATCCTGCTCGAACTCGGGCGCCGCGGCGTCATCGGCGGCCAGGAGGACATGATCGTCGACGTCGCCTCCGAACTGGCCGGCCGCACCTACGAGCTCCCGGCCCGCGCCGGAGTCTGACACAGGGAGACTGCCATGACACAGACCCAGAACCCGCCATCGGTCACGCAGGTCCGTCACCTGATCGGCGGCGAATGGAAGCAGGCGTCGGACGGGGCCACCTTCGAATCCCGCGACCCGCACGACGGTGCGCTACTCGGGATCGTACCCGCGGGCACGGCCGAGGACGGTGCCGCGGCGATCACCGCCGCCCGCAGTGCGTTCGACGACGGCCCGTGGCCGCTGCTGTCCCCGAAGGAGCGCGCGAAGATCCTGCACGCGGTCGCCGACACGGTCGACGCCCACCGAGAGGAACTCGCCCTGCTCGAGACCCGCGACGGCGGCAAGAGCATCAATCAGTCCCTGCACGCCGAGATCCCGCGGGTGGCACACAATCTGCGCTTCTTCGCCGACTATGTCGCGATGGCCGCGAACGAGGCATACCCGGACGGGGACCTGCTGTCGTACGTGCTCTACCCACCGGCCGGTGTCGTCTCGGCGATCAGCCCGTGGAACGCGCCGCTGATGCTCGCCACGTGGAAGATCGCTCCCGCCTTGGCATTCGGAAATACCGCTGTTCTCAAGCCCGCGCCGCAGACCCCGCTGACCGCGCACCGCTTCGCCGAGCTCGCCCTCGAGGCCGGGCTGCCCGAGGGGGTGCTCAACGTCGTGCACGGGTTCGGCGGTGAGGCCGTCGCCGGGCCGCTGACCTCGGATCCGCGGGTGGATCGGATCACCTTCACCGGCTCGAGCGCCACGGGCGTGAAGATCCTGCAGGCCGCCGCGGCCCATCACACCCCGGTCTCCGCGGAGATGGGCGGCAAGTCCGCGAACATCGTCTTCGCCGACGCCGACCTCGACGTCGCCGTGCCGATGGCGATCCGGGCGATCTTCGGCGGCAACGGGCAGGTGTGCCTGGCCGGTTCCCGCCTTCTGGTGCACAACAGCATCATGGACGAGTTCCTCGCCCGGTTCACCGAGGAGGCGGACAAGCTCACCGTCGGCGACCCGAAGGACCCGGCCAACTTCCTGGGCCCGCTCATCGAGCAGCGCCACCTCGACAAGGTGCACGGCTACGTCGAACTCGCCCAGGAGGAAGGCGGCAAGGTCGTCACCGGTGGTGCCCGCCTGACCGACGACGCCCGCGCCGCCGGGTTCTACTACCCGCCCACCGTCGTCACCGGGCTGACAAACGACTCCCGCACCGCACGGGAGGAGATCTTCGGCCCGGTCGAGACCGTCCTCGGATTCGATACCGAGGAGGAAGCGCTGCGCATCGCCAACGACTCCCCCTACGGTCTCGCCGGAATGCTGTTCACCCAGAACCTCGACCGCGCCCACCGGATGGCCGCCCGCTGGAAGGCCGGCACCGTGTGGATCAACTGCTTCTTCGAGCGCGACCTGCGCCTGCCGTTCGGTGGCGAGGGCGCCAGCGGCCTGGGACGCGAGGGCGGGCAGTACTCCCGCGACTTCTTCACCGAGCCGCGGGCAGTCACCCTCCGGCTGCGCGGCTGAAACGGAGCAACGGATACGCACGCCGAATCGGAATCCGCCCACGACCATGTCTGGGCGAGTTCCGATTTCGCGTCTCGATTGCGGCCACACCCACGAATCAAGGAGCACAGACATGGCCTCACCCGCACTGTGCGTCGTCGTCGGCGCAACCGGCGCGATGGGCACCGAGTTCACCCGGCGCCTGGTCCGGCGCGGGATGCGCGTCGTCGCGGTCGCCCGAAATGCCGAGGACCTCGACAAGCTCGCGACCGAGGGCGATCTGATCGTTCCGTGTGTCGCCGACATCGCCGACGACAGTGCCATCGGCGCGATCGCCGCCCGTCTCGACGCGCCCGTGCGCCTGGCCGTGTTCGCGGCCGGGCTCCCGGTGCGCGGCTCGGCCGACACCATCGCACCGGGGGACCTCGCGGTAGGCGCGAACATCAAGGTGGGCGGACTGGTGCGGCTGCTGCACGCCGTCCGGGACCACCTCGTACCGGGCTCGCGTTTCGTGACGATCGCCGGTTCGCTCGGACTCGAACCCGGCCCGCTCGACGCCGGGCCGGGGACGGTGAACGCCGCAGTCTTCAATCTCATGCGCCAGCTCAGCGCACTCTACGGCCCGAGCGGCGTCACCACCCACACCATCGCACCGGGACCCGTCGACACTCCACGGCTGCGGAAGTTCGTCGAGACCGAGGCCGCCGAGACCGGGCGCGACCCCGGCGAGATCTGGGATCGCTATCGCGCCGCGACCACGCTCGGCCGGCTACCGACGCTCGACGAGATCGGCTGGACTCTGGAGATGCTCCTCGCTCCCGAGGCCGCCGTGCTGCACGGAAGCGTCCTCAACGTCGACGGCGGGACCCGGCACGGAGTCCAATAATCCTGTACCCCGAAGCGTCACGAAGGAGCATCCATGCCCGTTGCACACTTCCACCTCGTCGACGGCGCCTACACCGCCGGGCAACGACGTCGTCTGCTCGCCGACGCGAGTCGCTGTTATGCGGAGGTCCTCGACTCCCCGATCGAGCGGGTGCGGGCGTTCGTCGTCCGGTACGACCCCGACGACGTCGCGACGTCCGGCACGGTGATCGCCGACGGCGGCACCCCGGCCCCCTACTTCACCGCGATCGTCCTGGCCGGACGCCCCATCGCGCAGCGGCAGGAGCTGGCAGCGCGTTTCACCGATCTGATCGTCGAGATTCTCGGGGCGCCGAGGGAGTCGGTGCGTGGCCGGATCGTGGAGGCGGACCCAGTGAACTGGTTCATCGCAGGCGACCCCGCCGCCGCCGCCCGCGCCGACGAGGTCGCGGCACGGGCGGCAACCACACAGCGGGCGCGCTGATCGCCGCACCTGAGCGAATGTGCCGTCACGTCGGTCTACCCGACACCACGGCACATTCGCTCGGGCGTCCGCCGCGGAGCACTCGCGGCGCCTCCTCCATCCCGCGAGCCACCACGTCCACTTCGGGACACACGACACTGTCGCCGACGACGGTGATCGTGAACCGCCCCGCGTACGAGAACGCGCCCGCACCGAGGCTGGTGTTGCCCACCGGAAGCCGAACGATCATCTGACCGAGCAGGCTTCCGCGGGCCGGCCCCGACTGCTGCCCGTGCAGTGAGACGGGGACGACCGCCCGCAGCACGACGTCGTCGGCCGGTTCGCCCCGGCGACACAGCAGTTCGCGCAAGCCCCCCGGCGAAGACCGAGAGCAGCACGTCGTCGATCTTCTCCTCGTGCCGAGGCGGCGCGGGCGTCAGCGGCACGTCCGGGGCGGCGTCGAGGAGCACGCCGAGCATCGCCACCCCCGCCGGGCCGTCGGCGATCACATGGTGGACCCGCAGGTAGACCGCATGTGAATGCTCTCCGAGCGCCGGGATCACCCACAGCTCCCACAGCGGCCGTGACCGGTCGAGCGGGCGCCGCCGGATCGATTCGACCACCGGGAACAACTCCCCGCCCCGTCCCGCTGCGACCGCACGGATGCGCCCACCTGGCGTCGCGTCCCTCCTGCGAACCAGATGTCCGCAGACAGGGCACGGAGGGATGCCGTCGGATACGCGGGAGGGTGGCCGCGACACCCGCCGCGGCCACCCCCGCTCTACCTCGATCAGAAGCCCCAGGGGTCGTCCCTGCCCTGCAACTCGAGCGACCGGAAACTGCCGGTGTAGAACACCAGGGGGTGCCCGTCGTCGTACCAGAGCTGCTCCACCCGGCCCACGTGCAGCGTGTGGTCACCCGCGGGATGGGAGTCGACCACCGTGCACGCGAGGTGCACCAGCGCGCCCTCGAGGAGGGGCACTTCCTTCCGCCACACGAACCGGACCAGATCCGGCTGGTGTGCCGCACCGGCGAAGTGCAGGGACAACGGTTCCTGGTCCCCGGCGAGGATCGAGATCCCGTACCTACCGGTCTCCCGGATCCGCTCGTTCATCCTGGCGCGGTTGGCGATCGACACGAGCACGAGCGGCGGGTCGAGCGACACCGAGGTGAAGGCGTTGGCGGTCATCCCGTGCACCGAAGCCTCGTCCTCGCACTCGGCGGTGGTGACGATGGTGACGCCGCTCGCGAACCGCCCAAGCGCTTTTCGCATATGTTGTGGAGTGACCTCGAGATCGGCCACAGCAGTGCTCCTCATCGTCTCGCTCCGTTCAGCCCCGGACGATCTTCAGATCGTCGTTGCCGATCAGATCGGGGCGCGTCCAGCCGTCGACGTCGTACTCGGACATGCACTGCTCGGCGAAGCCCTTGAGCTGGTTGTCCAGGCCCTGGGCCTGGTAGGCGAACAGCGTCTGGAAGCGCACGGCCTCGTGGTCACCGCCGTAGTTGCGCTCGTACAACTCGTGCCGGCCGCCGAACTCGGTGCCGACGGCATCCCAGAGCAGCTTGAGCAGCTTGACACGGTCGATGGCCGCGATGCCGTTCGACCCGCGCACGTACTGGTCGAGGTACGGCCGGATGTCGGGGTTGCCCCAGTCGCTCGCATGGGAATTCAGGTAGATCAGACCGCTGCCGAGAGTCTGCTGGATGATCTCCTTGATCCGCGGATAGCCCAC
The DNA here is from genome assembly GCF_021441945.1 of Rhodococcus sp. DMF-1. Lineage (NCBI taxonomy): Bacteria > Bacillati > Actinomycetota > Actinomycetes > Mycobacteriales > Nocardiaceae > Rhodococcus > Rhodococcus sp. DMF-1. The sequence continues at coordinate 500,971 of NZ_CP090442.1, read as the reverse complement.
ACCCATGAAGGTCCGATACGCCAGGCCGTAGTTCAGGTTCGGTTGCACGGCCCCGCCCACCCACGGATCGGGCGTCTTCGCCATCGCGTCGGACAGTCCCCAGAACATGTCGCGCCAGTTGAGGATCTCGCCGACCTGCATCTGCACCCCGCGGAATCCGGCCGAGCCGGTCATCTCCACCGCCTTCATCACACAGCCGGCGATGAAGTCGAGCTTCACGGCGAGACGGGCGCAACCGTGAAACATGAAGCGCGACATGAACCCGGATTTCATGACGAACCCGTTGGTCGTCTCGGCGTCGTAGGCGAAGACGTTCTCCCACGGCACCAGCACCCGGTCGAACACCATGATCGCGTCGTTCTCGTCGAATCGGCTCGACAGCGGGTAGTCGAACGGCGTACCCATGACGGCGGCGTTCATCTCGTAGGACGTACGACAGAACAACTTCAGCCCCGGTGAATCCATCGGAACGGTGAAGATCAGGCCGAACTCCTTCTTGCGGAGCGGCAGGCCGTAGTGCGCGATGAAGTTGGCATTCGTGATCGCCGAACCGGTCGCCACCACCTTCGCGCCCGACACGATCAGACCCGCGTCGGTTTCCTCGACCACGTGCACGCAGATGTCGGCGGTCTCGTCGGCGGGCTTGTCGCGGTCGATCGGCGGGTTGACGATCGCGTGGTTGAGGTAGAGCACCCGCTCCTGGGACTTCTTGTACCAGTCGAGGGCGTTCTGCTTGTACTCGCCGTAGAAGTCGGCGTTGGCTCCGAGGGTGCCGAGGAACGACGCCTTGTAGTCGGGCGAGCGGCCCAGCCAGCCGTACACCTCGCGCTGCCACGTGGCGATCGCGTCGCGGGCGAGGAGCAGGTCGTCGGCGCTGCGTGCCGTCTTGAAGAACGGATGGGTGAAGCCACCGTTGCCGGTGTCGGTCGGCACTGTGAGGATGCCCTTCGCCTCCGGCTTGTGCATCGCGTCGTACATCCGTGCCACCGACCGAACCGAATTTCGGAAGGCCGGGTGCGTGGTGACGTCGTCGACCCGCTCACCACGGAAGTACACCTCGCGACCGTCGCGCAGCGACTCGATGTACTCCTCGCCCGTCATGGGACGGACGGTGTTGGGTGCTCCCACGGCGTCGCCGATGATCGCTGATGTCGTCATGATGTTCACTCCTGGTCTCGGGCGGTGGAGAGTCGTTTCGGGGACCGGCGGGATCGACCGGCGTCGCGCTGCGACGCGGTCGGCACCGATTGCGTTGCCCTGATTGGGGATCCGCTCTCGGATGTCGCCTTCGGCGCGATGTCGGAATATCGTTCCGGACGCCAAGTCCCTGTGATCTGGAACACTAGAAGGCGGAGGTCTGCTGGAACATGGCTGAGCGCGAACAATCGGGTGACTCCGCGCGCAACGGAGCGGCGCCCGCCCTCGTGTCCCTACGCACGCGGGAGCTCGACACCCGCGAAGGCCGCACACAGTGGGCGAGCACCCTCGAGCTGCTGTACGGCGAGATGGACGTGGCGTGGCCCGATCCGCGGCAGCACTTCGACGCCGAGTGGGGTGGACGGCCCTTCGGGGACCTGCACATCAGCACGATCCGCGCCGACGCCCACACCGTGGTGCGGTCCCCCGAGATGATCGCCTCGGACAACTGGGCGGGCTACCTCGTGTGCATCGTGACCGAGGGCCGCGTCGAGGTGCAGCAGTCCGGTCGAGCCACCGTTCTCGAGCGCGGGGGATTCGCGCTGCTGGACTGCTCCGCACCGTTCGTCTTCCACTCCCCCGCGCCGTTCCGGCAGATCGTGGTGCGGTCCCCCGCCGAGCTGCTCACCTCACGTCTACCCGGCCGGATCGTCGAGCACGGCACCGCCCGGTCGATCGGCGGCGACACCGGGGCCGGCGAACTGGTCGGCCGATTCTTCGTCGACCTCTCGACCACGACGGCGCCGATCTCGCCGGGGGCCGCCGTGTCGTTCGCCTCCTCGGCCGTCGACATGCTGGCCACCGCGCTCGCGGAGGGACCGCTCGCGACCAGCGCCTCGCAACTGCATCGCACCGAGGACCTCACCCGCGTCCAGCGGGTCATCGAACAGAAACTGCACGATCCCGAGCTCACGCTGTCGGACGTCGCGGCCGACGCCGGGATGTCGTTGCGTAACGTGCAGAAACTGTTCAGCGCGGCCGGGATCACCCCCCGGGCATGGCTGTACCAGGCCCGCCTCGAACGCGCGCGGAAGTACCTGCTGACGACCGAGATGTCCGTCGCGGAGGTCAGCGAATGCGCGGGTTTCCGGGACGTCTCCCACTTCAGCAGGACGTTCCGCGCCTCCTTCGGCTCCAGCCCCGGTCAGTACCGCAAGGGAAGAACCGACCGCCCACCGGGCCACCGGCACTGACGGCGAACGGCCGGGTGCCCGGGACGAACCCGAACACCCGGCCGCAGAACCGGTCACGTCGGCGACAGCACCGGCGGCGCGGCGCCGACGGTGAACTCCTCCTTGAATATCGACCGGGGCGCCATGCGACGCCGTTTGAGCGCCTTGACCGCCGCGGCGACCATGGCGGGTGGTCCGCACAGGTACGCGCTGCGCCCCCGGCAACTGGCGAAGTCGTCGAGCACGACGTCGGTGACCATGCCGGTCGCGCCGTCCCACTGCTCCTCGCTGAGCACGGGGTGGTAGCGGAATCGGGAATCGGCAGCCTCGAGTGCCCGGAAGAAGTCCACGTCGTACAGATCCGCCTGCCCGCGCCCTCCGTGGTACAGGTCGATGCTCGGGACGAGATCGCTGGAGAGAGCATGGCGCACAATCGACTTCAAGGGGGCTAGTCCCGTCCCGCCGCCGATCAGGATGGCCGGTTCCTCCTGGGGGTGAACCAGGGCGAACTGCCCCAGCGGCCCGCGCAACTCGATCCGGTCTCCCGGGCGAAGCGAGCCGAAGATCCACCCCTCCGTCGCGAGCCCACCGTCGACCTTCTTGATGTGGAACTCGAGCCGGCGCGACTCGGACGGCGGATTGGCCATCGAATATTGGCGTGCCACCACGGAACCCGGCACAACCAGCTCGGCGTACTGGCCGGCGGAGAATTCCATCGGCTCGTCCAGCTCCACGACGAGCCGGCGGGTGCACCGGGCGATGTCGGTCAGCTCGAGCACGGTGCCGGCGTGATCGCGCAACGGATGCCTCGGGCCGACCGGCGCAGTCTCGCTCAACGGCGCGACGGTCAGATCGGTGCGCGGGCTCGCCTGGCAGGCCAGCGCGAGCCCGCTCGCACGCTCCGTCTCGGAAAGGACCGTATCGTCCACCCGCCCGTGGTCCACCTCCCCGCACAGCACGCGGATCTTGCAGGTGCCACACGTGCCCTGCGAGCAGGCATGCGGGAGCCACCGGTTCTCCCGTAGCGCGGATTCGAGGATGGAGCGGTCCGCTGCGGCACGAAAGGGCTGCTCGCCGTCCGAGACGGTCACCGAATGTTCCACTGTCACACCTCCCACCGCACACGCAATCCCTGCGGGCCGCGGAAGGTCCAGCCCCAGAAGTCCGGCGTGTGGTCGAGATCGGGCTCGATGTTCGGGATCGTCTCGAACAGCTCCTCGAGCGCGATGCGGACGATCGCGGTGCCGAGGTAGGTTCCGGCACAGGCATGGTTGCCGGAGCCGAACGCGAGATGCGGCATGACCGGCCGATCCACGTCGTAGGCGTCCGGGTTCTCCCAGGCGGTCTCGTCCCGGTTCGCCGAGCCGTAGGCGAGTATCACGGGTGTACCCGCAGGCAGGTCGACACCGCCGATCGTGACATCGTGGTTCGCGACCTTCACCGCAGCGCTCCAGATCGGCGCCACCCACCGAGCGCCCTCGTTGATCGCGCGCGGCACGAGGGTCGGATCGTCGACGACCCGTTCGAGCTGGTCGGGGTGCTGCAGCAGGCCCGCCAGGGTGGTCGTCATGACGTGGCCCGGCTCCTGCAGAGCACCGAGCAGGAACACGTAGATGTTCGGGTAGATCTCGGCGCGATCGCGCACCTGTCCCTCGGGCATCCCGTCGTGCAGCCAGTGCGAGATGAGGGTGTGGTCGGGGTGGGCGGTCCAGTGGTCGAGCATGGGGTCGACTGTCGCGACGATCTCCTCCTTGACCCTGTCACCGGCCTCGAAGGGTGCCGGATCTGCGAAGTTGCCGTGCTCGTCGACCGCGGCGTTGCCGTAGGACAGGGCGAGCGTCTGGAACCAGCGCACGAGCGTCTCGGACGGGACGTCCGTCAGGCCCATGAGGTCGCCGACGGCGCGGACGCTGACCGGCGCGAAGTATGCCTCCTGGATGTCGGCGGCTCCGAGGTCTTCGATGCGCTCGAGGATCCGCTGCGCCTGCGGCCGGACCAGGGCCTCGACATAGGTGTCGACGGCGGCGGGACGCAGTTGCGGATCGATCCACTCCCGGATCCTGCGGTGCTGCTCGCCGTTGGAGTCGAGAACCGTTCCCTTGCCGAACGTCCGGCCTCCCGAGGGGGCGATCACGGTGGACCACGCCTGCGGGTCCTGCGTGATCTGCAGGCACAACTCGCGGGTCGCCACGACGTGCATCCCCACTGCGGGCACATACGCGACCGGGGCTTCACGGCGGAGGCGCTCATAGATCGGATTCGGGTCGCGATCCAGTTCCTCCATGGTGATCTCGTCGATCCAGGTAGTGGCACTCGCCGTCATGGTCGTATCTCCTTTGTACTCATCCGGATTCGGAGGTAGGAATGCCGACGAGCGGCGGACGCCGTGCGGATTGCCCGTCGCTCGAGCTCTTGTGATCTGGAACACTAGGGTGTGGAGGTGAGTAGGAACATGACCGAGAGTGCACCGATGGTTGACTCCGTCTGCACCGACGATTCCGGCAAGCAGGTCGTGCTCAGCACCCGCGGCCTCGCCTCGACCGAGAGACGCGTGCGCTGGGCGGACACTCTGGAGGCAACCTACTGCGAGATGGATGTCGACTGGCCGGACAAGAAGGGTCCGTTCGAAGCCGACCTGGCGGTCCGGTCGCTCGGGGAGCTGACGGTAAGCCTGGTGCGCGCCGATCCGCACGCCGTGGTTCGCACACCGGCGATGATCAGGTCGGATCCGAGCGACGACTATCTGCTTTGCCTGATCAGGCGCGGATCCGCGGTCCTGCGACAAAACGGGAGGGAATCGGTGCTCGAGCACGGAGCGTTCGCGATCCTCGACGCGACGACGCCGTTCGTGGTCGACGGGACGACTTCGTTCGAACAAGTCGTGGTGCGCAGCCCACGCGAACTACTGGCCACCCGCCTGCCCTCGCACACAATGGACCACATCACCGGGTCCGGCTTCTCGGGACAGGCGGGTATGGGACGGATCGTGTCGCGGCTCCTCGTGGAGCTCGCGACGACCGCCGAGCCATTGTCCCTCCGGTCCTCCCTGTCGGTCGCCGGCTCGGCGCTCGACCTGCTCGCCACCGCGATCGGCGAGTCGGCGCCTCCGACGAGATCCACCAGGCGCGTGCACGCGCAGGACCTGCGGAGCGTGCAGCGTGCGATGGAGCGGCATCTGCACGACCCCGATCACACGACTGCGGAGATCAGCGCCGAGCTGGGGATGTCCGTTCGGTACATCCACAAACTGTTCAGTACCGCCGGCACGACACCGCGCGCATGGCTGTACGAGCTGCGTCTGGAGCAGGCCCGGAACCAACTGCTGACGACCGACCTCACGGTCGCGGAGATCAGCGAGCACGTGGGTTTCCGAGACGTCTCCCACTTCAGTCGCGCGTTTCGCCGCCGCTTCGACAGGAGCCCCGCCCAGTTCCGACGTGACGCTGTCCACGACGGTGGCCCATCGCTCCGTTCGTGATCGATCGACCCTGGCCGGAAGTCGGCCCCCACCCCAATCGAGTGGCGAAACCTCGTGTGGCGGCATCCAGCGAGAAGGCGGGCATACCGCTCCTACCTCGACCGGTTGGTCGGCATGTTCTCGACTGCATCGGCCGTCGTTCGGTAGGCCACCGTCAGTGCATCGCCCTAGCTTCGTCGGCTACCGGTACGGCATCGCGCGAAGATCCCGCGACGGGCTCACTCCGAAAGCTTCCCGATACTCCCCCGCGAAGCGGCCGGCATGTAGAAAGCCCCACCGGCGAGCGATTTCGGTGACCCCCGCCGTTTGCGGATCGGCGTTCACCAGTTCCCTGCGTACCCGCTGCAATCGGATTCGCTTCAGATGCCGCATGGGTGTCGTTCCCAGCGAGGTCTGGAAGCCCAACTGCAAGGCACGGACGCTGACCCCGAGGTGGCGGGAAATCTGCGCCACCGAAAGCGGCTCGTCAGCGTGCTCGTCCATGAAGTCCACCGCTCGCCGCACCACTGCGGGCAGCACCGCTTTCGGTGTGTCAAGCCCGCGTCGATGGTCGTGGTCCGCGGCGACGAGCAACCCGTTCATCAGGCATTCTGCCATCGGAGCGGCCACAATCGGATGCAGTCCTGAGGCCGTCGGGTCGTCGAGGGAGACAGCCAGCGCCCGCACCACCGACAGCCATTGTCGGCCGCGGACGGTGCGTAGATCGAATTCGACACCGAAGGCAATCGGATCGGTGAGCGCGCGACCGATACGCTCGGACAATTGGTCCTCGAGAGCACGCCGGTCGATCTTCACGGCAAGTACCGGTGCCGGATGCGCCGACGACCATCCCCGCAGTATCGTACGGCGATCGCATCGGTACACAGCAGCAACATCCGGGGTAGCAACCATCCGTCCGTCCCCGGAGCCCGTCACCAGCTCACCCCTCAGAGGGATGTTGATCTGATACGCGTCGAGCAGCTCACCCGTGCTGATCTCCACCTCGGTCGAATAGTCCAGCATTCCGAGAGTGATCGGCCCACAGGTCACCGCTCTCAGCTGCATCTCGAATGTGCGCTCGCTCCCGAGGACCCGCACCTCGTGCGGGTAGAACACCCCGCCGCCGATTGTGCGCGAAGCGTCGATGTCGTCCGACCGGAATGCAGTCGTCGCGGACTGCCGGATGCCGGTATCGCTCGATTCCACTGTGCCCATGTTCCGCCCGGATCGTCGCCATGCGTGTGCGCATATTGGCTGTACTTCTACGCGTAGAGGATAGCCGTCGCTGTGACCGAGATCACAGTCTCTTCGAGAAGCTCACGGCAGCTTCGATTCCCGAAACCGGAGGAACCAGATGACCGTCGATCAAGCGCCGCGTGGCGTCACCAGCCCGACCGGATGCCCGGTATCCCGGATGGCCGCCGGATTCGATCCGTTCCAGGGCTCGTATCAGGTGGATCCGTCGTCGTCGCTGAGGCAGGCGCGCGCCGAGGAACCGGTGTTCTACAGCCCCCTGCTCGACTACTGGGTGGTCACCCGTTACGAAGACATCAAGCAGATCTTCAAGAATCCCGAGGTGTTCTCACCGCGGATCACCCTCGATCAGATCACTCCGATCAGCGACGAAGCCCTGCAGATCCTCGGCAGCTACGAGTTCGCTCCCGGCCCGACCATCGTCAACGAGGACGAGCCGATCCACACGCAGCGACGCCGCCTGCTCATGGAGCCGTTCGAAGCCGACAACGTCGCCACGTTCGAGCCGAAGATCCGTCAAGTCGTCAACGCCTACCTCGACCGGGTCGTCAAGACCGGCCGCGCCGACCTCGTCGACGATCTGCTCTACGAGGTGCCCTGCATCGTTGCCCTGATCTTCCTGGGAGTCCCGGACGAGGACATCGAAACCTGCCGCCACTTCGGCATGCAGCAGACATTGTTCACCTGGGGCCGCCCCGACGGCGAAGAACAGGTCCGCGTCGCCACCGGCATGGGCAAGTTCTGGAGGTTCGCCGGTGGACTGGTCGAAAAGCTGAAGGCGGACCCCGACGCCAAGGGCTGGATCCCGCACGCGATCGAGATGCAGCGCCGACATCCCGACCTGTTCGACGACAACTACCTCCAGAACATCATGATGAGTGGCGTCGTCGCCGCCCATGAGACGACCACCAACGCCACCGGCAACGCCTTCCGCACCCTGCTCGAAAACCGCAGTGCCTGGAAGCAGATCTGCGCCGATCCCACACTCGTCCCCAAGGCCGTCGAAGAGTGCCTGCGCTACAGCGGATCCGTCGTCGCCTGGCGCCGTATGGCGGTGACCGACACCACCGTCGGCGGTGTCGACATCCCGGCGGATGGGCGCCTGCTCATCGTCACCGCGTCGGCGAATCGCGACGACGACATCTTCCCCGAGCCGGACGAGTTCGACATCCACCGCGGAAACGCACGCCGGCACTTGACGTTCGGGATCGGTAGCCATACCTGTCTCGGTGCGACACTGGCACGACTGGAGATGAAGATCTTCCTCGAAGAGACCTCCCGCCGTCTTCCACACATGTCGCTCGTACCCGGACAGGAATTCACCTACCTGCCCAACACCTCTTTCCGAGGCCCCGAGCACGTGCTGGTCGAGTGGGACCCTCAGCAGAATCCCGTCCCGGCCGACCGCCCCTGACAACATCGACCAGACAGGACATCATGTACCGCATCACCATCGTCTACAACCAGCCCACCGACTCGGCGGCATTCGACGAGTACTACGCCACCAAGCATCTCCCGCTGGTACGAGAGATACCGAACGTGAAGAAGTTCGCCGTCGGCAGGTGCGAGCCGCTCGACGGCAATCCCCCCGCTGCCTATGCGCTCGCCGAGCTGTACTTCGAGTCCGAAGACGAGGCCGGGCGAGCTTTTGCCTCCCCCCAAGGACAGTCCGCGGCCGGAGATGTCGCGAACTTCGCCACCGGTGGGATCTTGCTGCTGTTCAGCAACGAAGACACGGTTCTGCCCTGACCCACCCGTGGGGTGCCGGGTGCTGCAGCCGCACCCCACGTCACCACCGCTGCATTTTCGTGAAAGAGAGATGACGTGCCTACCGTCACCTATATCGACCCCGATGGAACCAAGCACGAGGTCGAAGTCGCCCCGGGCAAGAGAGTCATGCAGGCCGCCATCGCGGCCGGAATCGACGGCATCGTCGCCGAGTGCGGGGGCCAGGCCATGTGCGCGACGTGCCACGTCTACGTCGAAGGTCCGTGGGCAGAGAAGTTCCCCCCGGTCTCCGAGGAAGAAGACGAGATGCTCGACGACACCGTCAGCCCACGTACTGACGCCAGCCGGCTCTCGTGCCAGCTCGTCGTCACCGACGAGGTCGACGGCCTGATCGTCCGCCTGCCGGAGGAACAGGTATGAGCACCCCCCGCGTCGTGGTGGTCGGGTCGGGACAGGCCGGCTTCGAGGCAGCGGTCAGTCTCCGCGGGCACGGCTTCGACGGAGCCGTCTCCCTCATCGGCGACGAGAGCGGCGTTCCCTACCAGCGCCCCCCACTGTCGAAGGCCTATCTGCGCAGCGAGCCCGATCGCGATTCGCTCGCACTGCGTCCGGCCCGGTACTTCACCGAACACGATATCGAGTTGCGGTGCGGCAAACCCGTCGCGCGACTTCACCGGATCGACCGACGAGTGGAACTGGTGGACGGGTCCACGGCCGACTACGATCACCTGATCCTCGCCACCGGTGCACGCAATCGCCGCCTACCGGTCCCCGGAGCCGACGCCGCCGGCGTCCATTACCTGCGCACCGCCGCCGAGGCCGAGGCGCTGACGGCGCAGATGAAGGCATGTTCGTCGCTCGTGGTCATCGGCGCCGGATTCATCGGTCTGGAGGTCGCTGCCGCCGCCCGCAAGAACGGACTGCCCGTCACCGTCGTAGAGGCGATGGCCCGTCCGATGGCCAGAGCGTTGACCGAAACGATGTCACAGTTCTACTCCTCCCTCCACCTCGCCCACGGTGTCGATCTGCGGCTGTCGACCGGAGTCGAGCGGATCGTGGTGGACGACGGACGCGCCCGGGGAGTGATCACCTGTGACGGGGAGACGATCCCCGCCGATGCCGTCGTGATCGGAATCGGCGTCGTCCCCAATACCGAACTGGCCGAGCACGCCGGATTGCAGGTCGCCAACGGCATCGTTGTCGATGCGCACCTACGTACCTCGGATGAGCGGATTTCCGCCATCGGCGACTGCGCAGCGTTTCCCGGAGTGAGCGACGAAGGGCTCGTCCGACTCGAGTCGGTCCAGAATGCGGTCGACCAAGCCCGCTGCATTGCCGCACAACTCACCGGTACCGAGACGGCGTACCGCAGTGTGCCGTGGTTCTGGTCGGAGCAGTACGAGGCCAAGTTGCAGATTGCCGGGCTCACCACCGGCACCGATACCAGTGTCGTTCGAGGATCGGTCGCGGACGGTGCTTTTTCCGTCTTCTGTTTCCGGCAGGGACGCCTGCTGGGTGTCGAATCGGTGAACAGGCCGCGGGACCACATGGCGGCGCGCAAGATGCTGGCCTGCACGATGCCGCTCACGCCGGAACAAGCCCGCGACGTCGACTTCGATCTCAAACATTCTCTGTCACAGTGCCAGTCACAGACCGATCGTCCTGCCGTCCCTTCCTCCCCGCTGTCGTCGGTCGGTTGACGAAAGGAATGACTCATGTCAGCCGAAGACCGTGAACTCCTCGAGCTCGCCCGCATCTGGCTACCGTATGGGGGTCCACCCGTCGGGGAGATCCTCGTTCGCTTCGGGATGAGCACTACACGGTTCTACGAGAACATCGTTCGCATCCTCCGCAGCCAGGTTCCCAGTCGGCTGTCTCCTTCCGAGCGGGAACAGATCGAACGAGCTGCCGAGCGGTATGTCGGAGCTCAGGTCGCGGCGGGATAGGGCGCGTCCCGGCTCGACCCTGAATCGAGCGGGGACGGCGGAGCTCGAGGCTCGGGCGCACTGTCCATCGGGAGGGGCCGGTCTGATCGTTCGACCAGGTCGCCGGCAAACCGGCACGCCTTACGGTGGAGCCGGCTACCACCGAAGACCCGGGAGGACAGATGCAATCGATGACTGTACGAGGTGCTCCCGTGTGCGATGCGGAGCCGACTGTAGAGCGTATTCCGCGGGCGCAACTCAACATAGGACTGGATACCGATCGGAGACCGCCGCAGTGAGGCAACGGACGGAACGGTCCTGCAGTGGGTAGCCGCTTTCGGATCGAGCGGGTCGACAATCGACGATCACAGCGCTCCGGGCCGCTCCTGTCCGAGCATTGCGAGGCGAACGTCTGGGTGGTCGGCGACGACCGAGATGTGGTGATTGTCGATGCGGGCGGTCGGGCCGTCGATATCGCCGGTGTAGTCGGTGACCGGTGTGTCACGGCAGTGATCTGCACCCAAGGACGCCGAGCCCACGTCTCGGCGGCGGTCGAGGTGGGCATAGGGCTGTGTGCCCCGATCCTGCTGCATCCGGGCGACCACGACCTGTGGCAGGCGGTGCACGGGCAGCGGCAGTACTGGCGACTCGACGACGGGCAACGCATCGCCGTGGCCGGTGACGAGATCCGGGTGCTGCACACCCCGTCGGTGACCGCCGGCTCGGTGGCGTTGCACCTCGCGCGCCGGGGCGTGGTGTTCACCGGCGACGCCCTGCGGCACGGATGTGAACCGCCCGGACATTTCCCGGCACCGGCTCCGGCGCTCGAACCCCTGTCGGGATTGCCGGCCGACACCCGTGTCCATCCGGGGCACGGTGACTGTTTCGTGCTCGGCGAGGCGTTCTCGTCGACCGATCGACGGGTCTCCCGCAATGCATGACCAACACCACGGACCGGCACGTCTTCGACGAGAACGATGTGCAGATCCCGTACTTCCGCCTCCGAAGCGGTCACCATTCGCGTCGAATGCTGTCGAGCGAAGGCACCGGAGCTGTGGGACGAGTGACGACGTGCACTGCGAATCCAGCGTCGACCTGAACCTGAAGTGTCGCTACCAATGTCCTCGACATCGACCCCGCCACGGTGCCCCGGGGCCGGACACCGGCGACCGAATCCAACGTGTCCGCCATCTCCTCCGGCGGGTGCCCGAGAGGGCGTACCTCGGCGCGATCCTGCAAGACACCCACCATTGCCGCGGACGGTCCTGGTCGTCGACACGGCGATCCAGCGCCTTGCGCGGCCCGGTCTTGCTCATGAGCCGGACGGGCTCCTGCGAACGGATCCAGAGCGCCGTCATGGGGCGGCGGTGTCCTAGGCCCACCGCGGTCCATGCACCCTCTGATCTCGGCGGAGGAGTCCGACGCCCCTCATCGGGCTCCGTTGAGGGAACCCGATGAGGGCGACACCTGTCAGCGCGGGTCAGCCTGCCGCATCGTCCGAACCGACGAGTCTCGGACGGACGATGCGGAATCCGAAGTCCTACCCGGTGTGGTCCCGGCCGAAAATCTGCCGGGCGAGCACCCACTTCTGAATCTCGTTGGCTCCCTCGTAGATCTCGCCGATCTTGCTGTCCCGGTAGATCGCCTCGACCGGGCCTTCGGTGTCGTCGGCACCGAGGGACTGCACGAATCCGAGTCCGCCGAACGCCTGCACGGCATCCCGGGCGATGCGCGCCGCCAGGTCGGTGCCGCGCAGCTTTGCCATCGCCGCTTCGGGCTCGGGAAAGTGTTCCCCCGCGTCGAGCCGGAGCGCCGCTTTCAGGTACAGGCTACGGGCGGACTCGAGATCTGCCGCGTAGTCGGCCATCACGAACTGCCAATGCTGTTTGGAGGCCAGCGAACCACCGAACGCGTGCCGCGACTTCAGATGCGCGACGGTCCGGTCGAAGGCGGCCTGCGCCATGCCGACGCCGGCGGCGCCGATTCCGATGCGGCCGTAGGTGAGTGTCCGGAGCGCGACGCGCAGGCCACCGCCGACCCGCCCGAGCACCGATTCCGGCCCGAGCGGAACACGGTCGAGGATCACGTCGGCCGTGATCTGCCCGCGGTTGCCGAGTTTGCGGTCGGGTGTGCCGACGGTGACGCCCGGTGCGGTGGTGGGAACGATGAAGGTGGTGAGGCTGTCGCCGGTCCGGGCGAGCACGACGACGACACCGGCGACGACCGAATTGGTGATCCACCGCTTGCGGCCGGTGAGCACCCACCCGTCGCCGTCCGGGCTCGCGACGGTCTGCACCGCCTCGGGAGACAGATCGCTCGAGGCACCGGGCTCGCTCGTCGCGAACGATCCGACGATCTCCCCGTCGACGACGGCACGCAGCCATCGGCGCCGTTGCTCCTCGGTGCCCTGGTCCAGTGCCGTGCCGGCGAGGATGCAATGGACGTCGTAGATCGCGGCGACGCTGTTGGAGTAGTACGCCAGTTCCTCGACGGCCACTGCGGTGGCCGTGGCGCGGTGCGTGAGTCCGTCGCCACCGACGTCCGCGGTGAAGGGAAGGCGGAACAGACCGTTCGAGGCCATGGCCTCGAACGCGTCCCGGGGGAACCCGTCGAGGCGCTCGTCCCCGCCGGCGATCCGGCCGGCGATCGGCGAGACAGCCCGAGCGGCGAAGTCCCGGACGCGGTCGCGCACCTGTTGCACCTCCGGTGGCGAAAGCAGGTCGTGGTACATCCGGTCCGCCACCCGTTCGCAGCCGGGCTCGGGCTCGGCAACCAGGGTGAGGGCGCGCTGTGGGTTCGACGTCATCGGGTTCTCCAGGGGACGCAGGGGATGGTGTCTCCCTTGTGTATCCCGCTTCCCCGCCCCGATGCGGCTCGATCACGATGCTCGACGTCGTCGCCGGCCGGCGCTGTCGCAGTCCGGGATATCCGGACCGTTCAGGCCCGTGTCTCACGCTCGGCGATCGTCACATCGCCTGCGGCGAAGTGTGTCTTCGGCGTCTCCCGCAGCACCACCCGGATGTTGGGCAGCGGCGCGTCCAGGGCCCGGTGCGCCGCCTGGGTCAGTTCGTGGATCAGCCTCCGGAGCTCGTCCGGGCTGCGCCCCTCCGCGATCGTCACGTCGATGAGCGGCATCGTCAGCCTCCCGCCACGGTGACGGTGCCGAGGGTGGTGAAGTGCGCGGCGATGCGCGCCCCCGGCTGCACCGGCACGGCGTCGGTCATGCCGCCGGTGAGCACCACCCACCCTGCCTCGATGGCGAGTCCCCGCTCGGCCAGGGTGTTCACGGCGAAGGCCAGCGCCTCCGCGGGATGTCCGTGTACCGCAGCGCCCGTTGCCGAATCCACCACCTCGCCGTCGATCTCGAGCAGACACGCCTCGAGGGCGAGATCGAGACCCTCCGGCGCGCGGCCGACCGGACCGGTCACGTACCGTCCGGACGAGTTGTTGTCCGCGACGGCGTCCATCATCGAGAACTGGTAGCCGGAGAAGCGGCTGTCGATGATCTCGATCGCGCCGACCACGTGCTCCACCGCGGCCAGTGCGGTCGCGGCCGAGACGCCCGGCCCCTCGAGCCTGCGGCCCATGACGAACGCGATCTCCGGCTCCGCGCGAGCGTGGATCATCTTCTCGCGCGGGACAGGCTCGCCGATCGGCAGGATCATCCTGTCCGTGAGCCACGCGGTGGACGGCGAGTCCACGCCCACCTGCCGTTGCTTTGCCTTAGACGTGACCCCGAGCTTCACGCCGGTGAGCCGCTCGCCGCGGGCGAGCCGCATGCGCAACGCGATGTCCTGCGCGGCGTACGCGGTCCCCAGGTCCAGTCCGTCCCATTCCGCGAGGATCGACGTCTGCGGGGTCGCCGTGTCCTCCGCCCGCAGAAGCACGTCGGCGACGCGGGCCGCGCTCCACGACTGGTCGCTCATTTCTCGTCCTTTCCGCCGAGCACGGCGGTGACGCTGCCGAGCCCGCTGATGTTCGCCACGATGGAGTTGCCCGCCGCCACGGGAAACGCCCTGGTCATGGAGCCGGGAAGCACCACATGCCCCGGTTCGAGGGTGACCCCGAGCGGGCCGACCGTGTTGGCCAGCCACACCAGCGCGTTGAGCGGGGACCCGAGGACGGCTCCGCCGGCTCCCGTCGCCATGAGTTCACCGCCTATGTGGAGTGTGCATCCGATCAGCCTCAGGTCGACGTCACCGAGGGAGACCGGCCGGCTCCCCAGGATCACGCCGCCGGACGAGGCGTTGTCCGCGATGGTGTCGAAGATGCCGATCTTCCAGTCCCGGATCCGCGAGTCGACGATCTCGAGTGCGGGCAGCACGAAGTCCACGGCCCGCGCAGCTTCGGCGGCGGTGACGCCCGGACCGGCCAGCGGCCTGCCGAGCACGAACGCCACCTCGGGCTCGATCCGCGGCTGCAGGAAGCGGCCGGCGGGGATCGGCTGATGCTCGAGGTGGAACATGCTCGCGGTCAGATGCCCGAAATCGGGTTGATCGACACCCATCTGCCGCTGGATCGCGCGGGAGGCCAAGCCCACCTTGTGGCCCTTGACGACATCGCCGGCCAGCGTCCACTGCTCGACCTGCAGCTGTTGGATCCGGTAGGCGAGTTCGATCGACGCGTCGGGATGATCGGGGGTGAGCGGATCGATCGGCTCCCCCGTGCGATACACCTCGAGCAGTCGGTCTGCGGCCTTGTGGGCGGCGGTGTCCATGGCTCCTCTTTTTCGCTTGTCGTGTTCGTGCAGTCGGATCGTGATCAGGAGGCGCGCGGACTCGCCTCCACGAGAGCGGCGGCACTCGGGTCGTCCCGCAGCGGTACGGGACTGCAGTCGTGGGCTTCGGCGATCGCCCGGGTGATCTCGTGCGCGGCGCCGACCACGGCCCGCTCGAGCTGCGGTCGCCGCTGGGCGAAGCGCGTCGCGGGCACGCTCACGCTCACGGCCGCCACGACGGAGCCCAGGTCGTCGCGCACCGGGGCGGCGACGCAGTGCACCTCGGAGACGGTCTCCCCGAGGTCCGCAGCGAAGCCGGCCGAGCGCACACCGGCCAGAGCGTCCAGAAGTGCCTGGGGGTTCGTGGTGGTCGACGGTGTCAGCCGCCGCAACGGGCGCATGGCCAGATACCGGCGCACCTCGATCTCCTCGAGTTGCGCGAGCAGCACCTTGCCCACCGCCGTGGAATGCGCATCCAGGCGCGTCCCGACCCGGGCGCCCTGCACGGTGATGTTGTGATTGCCGAGGATCTTGTCCACGTAGAGGACGTTCCATCGATCCATGACCGCGAGATGAGTTGTCTCGCCGTACTTCTCCACCAGACGCTCGAGGACGGGGGCGGCACAGGACCGGACGTCGACGGTGCCGCGCAGCGTCTCCCCCAGCTCCACGACGCGCCACCCGAGCCGGTAGCGTCCGCGTGCGCGGCACTGGAGCAGCCCCGTGTCGACCAGGCTCGACAGCAGAGCGTGCGCGCTCGATCGGGGAACGTCGATCGCCGCCGCGACCTCGGAGACCCCCCACTCGGGTTGCTGCACCGTGAACAGGTCCAGCACCGGTCCGATCCTCTGCACCGTCTGCAGTGACGCCACGTCCAGGTCCGTCCTTTCGGTCGCGGCGGAGGCCTCGGATGCGCACGGCCCGCCGCCGGATGCTTGTGATCTGGAACACTAGGTCCCCGGAGTGCGGGCGAACATGGCTGGGAATGCACAGAAGGATGACTCCACGCGCACCGAGGGCGCACATCCCGTGGCGCTGCCTTCGGAATCGGTGCGAGACGTGCGCACGCGCGGGGGCCGGCGGGCTACGCGCCCGACGACATCCGCAGGTGCGACACGACGTGCGCGAGGGTCGGGTCGTCGAGCTGACCGGTGCGCCGCATGGCGACGCCCCCGCGGGCCGTGCGGACCCAGCGCCTCGTCACGGGCACGGCCCTCGGGACCTTCGCGGTGGCGGCGGCCTGCGGCCCGGCGCCGGCCGCCCGGGCGTAGGGCTCAGGCCTCGAGCACGTGCCCCTTGCGCTCCGGCAGCGTGAAGGCGGCGACGGCGGCGAGCGCGAACGCCGCCGCGAACACCCCGAACACGAGGGCGTTGCCGCCGCCGGTGAGCAGCCAGGGCACGAGCAGCGGCGCCACGATCGACGCAATGCGCCCGAACGCGGCCGCCGCGCCGGTCCCGGCGGCGCGCACCGACGTCGGATACAGCTCCGGTCCGATCGCGTAGAGCGCCCCCCAGGCGCCGAGGTTGAAGAACGACAATGCCATTCCGGCGGCGACGATCTCGGTGGGCGTGTCGGCCAGCCCGAACAGGCCCGCGGCCGCGGCCGAGCCGACGAGGAAGCTCGCCAGGGTTGCGCGGCGCCCCCACACCTCGATCAGCCACGCCGCGACGGCGTATCCCGGCAGCTGCGCGAGCGTGATGATCAGCGTGTACTGGAAGGACTTCACCAGGTCGAAGCCCTGGTTCACCAGCAGGCTCGGCAGCCAGATGAAGGCCCCGTAGTACGAGAGGTTGATGCAGAACCACACCGTCCACAGGGCGGCGGTGCGCCGCCGCAACCGCGGCGACCAGATCGACTCGGCGCTCGTCTCCGTGAGCACCGGACGCGACGTCTCCTCCGCGTCCGTCGGCGCCGCGATGCCGGCGGACATCTCGAAGGACCGCACGGCCTTCTCCGCCTCGGCGTAGCGGCCCCGGCGCTCGAGGTATCGCACGGATTCGGGTAGTCCGAACCGCACGACCACCGCGTACAGGGTGGGGACGATTCCCACGGCCAGCGCCCAGCGCCAGCCGTCGTCGCCGAGGGGGATCACGAAGTAGCCGATGAGGGCCGCGAGGATCCATCCGGCCGCCCAGAACGCCTCGAGCGCGACGACCATGCGACCCCGCTGCCGGCGCGGCGCGTACTCACTGACGAGGGTCGACGCGACGGGAAGCTCGGCGCCGAGACCCAGGCCGACGACGAACCGCAACACGATCAGCACCGCGACGGAGCCGGCGAGCGCCGCCGCGCCGGTGGCCAGGCCGTACACCAGCAGTGTCACCGCGAACACCTGGCGCCGGCCGATCCGGTCGGCGAGCAGCCCACCGACCGCGGCTCCGACTGCCATTCCGACGAAGCCGATCGACCCGATCCACGACAGCTGGGTCGTGCTCAGATTCCACTGCACGGCCAGGGCGGCCATCACGAAGGAGATGAGCCCGACATCCATGGCGTCGAGTGCCCAGCCCACACCGGAGCCGAGCAGCAGCCTGCCGTGTCTGCGGGTCAGCGGCAGCTCGTCGAGCCGCTCGGTGCGCGTGGTCATCGACCGAAAGCTATCACCGCCGCCGCGGTGCCCGCTGGGCTCGCCGGTTCAGCCGCGGGCGGCCTCCTCGAGCGGTGCGATCTCGATCCTGCGCATCTGCAGCATCGCCTCGGTGACCCGCCGCCCCACCTCGGGGCCGGTGTCGGAGAGCAGCTCGAAGAGCCGTCGCGGCACCACCTGCCAGGACAGCCCGAACCGATCCTTCAGCCAGCCGCACTGGCTCTCTTCCCCGCCCTCGGTGAGAGCGTTCCAGTAGTGGTCGACCTCGTCCTGGTCGGCGCAGTCGATCTGGAACGACACCGCCTCGGTGAACGAGAACTCCGGGCCGCCGTTGAGCGCGACGTAGCGCTGGCCGTCGAGTTCGAAGTCGACGGTCATGACGGTGCCGGCCGGCTTGGGCCCGGTGTCCTGGTAGTACGTGGTGCTCAGGATGCGCGAGCGGGGAAACACGCTGGTGTAGAACTTGGCGGCCTCTTCGGCCTCGGTGTCGAACCACAGGAACGGGGTGATCTTCGGCATCGCCTTCTCCTTGCTCGGTGGATGACGGCGCCCTGTCGGCGTCACAGATATCGACCCGGGCCGACGCCGGAACTCATCGCGGCCGCGGTCCGGAGCGTGCATCCGTTTCGGGATGCCGACAGCCTTTCCGGCCGGCCGGAACCGGTGTCAGGTTCCGGAAAGAGGTGTCAGGTTCCGGAAAGAGGTGTCAGGTCGCTGCCGTCCGTGAGATCACGGACCTCCGCGTACCGGGCGCGCACGGCCGGGACCGGGTCCGCCTCGTAGCGCCGCACGCCGCCACCCTCCCACCGGGGTGGTTCGGTGCCGCCGGCCAGCACCCAGGCGGCCTGCCGGGCCGCGCCGGCTGCGACGTACTCGCCCGGCTCCGGCACCTCCACCGGGACCCCGAGGATGCCGGGCGCGAGTTCGCGCAGCGCCCGGGAACGGGCGCCGCCGCCGACGAGCAGCACCCGCCGCACCGGCACGCCCTGCGCGGTGATGTGGTCGAGACCGTCCGCGAGCGAGCACAGCAGTCCCTCCACGGCCGCGCGCGCCAGGTGTTCCCGTGTCGAATTCGTCAGGTGCAGGCCGTGGATCGCGCCCGTGGCGCCGGGCCGGTTGGGGGTGCGCTCGCCCTCGAGGTACGGCACCAGCACGAGACCGCCGGCGCCGGGCGGGGCCGACAGCGCGAGCCGCGACAGTTCGTCGTGGTCGACCCCGAGCAGCGCGGCCGTGGCGTCGAGGACCCGCGCCGCGTTGAGGGTGCACACGAGCGGCAGGTGCCGGCCGGTGGCGTCGGCGAATCCGGCGACGAGCCCGGACGGATCGCGGCTCGGGGTGGCCGAGACGGCCGAGACCACGCCCGAGGTGCCGACGGAGACGATCACGTCGCCCTCGTGCGCGCCGAGGGCGAGGGCCGCGGCGGCGTTGTCCCCGGCACCGGGTCCGAGGGCGGCGCCCGCGACCGTCTCCCCGACCCGTTCGGCCGGTCCGGCCACCCGGGGCAGCACGGGCCGGCGGCCACGCAGCGCGAGGTCGAGGAGGTCGGTGCGGTAGGAGCCGTCGGCGGCGCTGTAGTAGCCGGTGCCGCTGGCGTCGCTGCGGTCGGTGACGAGCGCGCCGACGCCGGAGGCTCCCGCGAGCTGCCACGTGAGCCAGTCGTGCGGCAGGCACAGTGCCGCAGCGCGGTCGGCGTGGCCCGGTTCGTGGTCGGCGAGCCAGCGCGCCTTGGCGACGGTGATCGCGGCGAGCGGCACCACCCCCACGGCGTCGGCCCACGCCTGCCCGCCGCCGAGGTCGGCGACGAGGTCGGCGGCGGCCGCGGCCGAGCGGGTGTCGTTCCACAGCAGCGCCGGGCGCACCACCGTCCCGGTCTCGTCGAGGGTCACCAGCCCGTGCTGCTGACCGCCGACCGACACCGCGGCGACGTCGTCGAGCCCGCCCGCGGCGGCGACGGCGCGGTCGAGGGCGTCCGCCCAGGCGCGCGGGTCGACCTCGGTGCCGTCGGGATGCGGGGCACGGCCCTCCCGCACGACGTGACCGGTGCGCGCGTCGCAGACGAGCACCTTGCAGGACTGGGTGGACGAGTCGATCCCGGCGACGAGCGTCACCTCTGCTCCTTCGGGTCGGCGTCCCGCTCCCCGCGGGTCGGCAGGTCCGCACCCGGGCGCGCGACGGTGAGCGCCGCGGTGCGCGCGGCGACGTCGAGGGCCGCGCGCAGCGCGTCCGGTTCGATTCCGTGCAGGCCCTCGCGGTCGCCGAGCAGTTCCTGCGTCCACAGGGCGTCGAGCAGACCGGCCATGAATGCGTCGCCGGCGCCGACGGTGTCGACGACCTCGACGGGGTGCGCGGCGACGTCGACGGCGCCGGACCGCGCGACGGCGACGGCACCGCCCGCGCCGAGGGTCACCGCGACGAGCGCCGGGCCGAGGGCGAGCCACTCCTGCGCGACGTCGCGGGGGTCGCGGTCGGGGGCGAACCAGCGCAGGTCCTCGTCGCTGGCCTTGACGACGTCGGCGCCCGCGACGAAGCGGGTGATGCGGTCGCGGGTGCGCGGGTCGTCGCCGACGAGGGCGGGCCGGACGTTGGGGTCGTAGCTGATGGTCGCGGTGGGCACGTGCCGGTCGAGCAGCGCGGCGACGGCCTCGCAGCCGGGTTCGAGCAGGGCCGCGATCGACCCGGTGTGCACGTGCCCTGCGCCGGGCTCCGGGCGTGGATCCGGCAGTTGCCACTCGAGGTCGAACTCGTAGGTGGCGGCGCCGTTCTCGTCCAGGGTGGCGGTCGCCGTGGGGGTGCGCGGCGCGGTGCTGCTGCCGGCGGCGAGCCGCACCGAGGAGTCGGCGAGGTGGCGAACGATGCGGCGGCCCCGGTCGTCGTCGCCGATGTGGGTGACGAATTCGACGTCGCGGCCCAGGCGGCCGAGGCCGACGGCGACGTTGAGCGGGCTGCCGCCGACGTGTTCGACGGGCCGGGCCGGGCCGCGCCGGACGATGTCGACGAGGGCCTCGCCGAGGACGAGGACGTGCCCGTTCACGATCCGACCCTGCTGCGGAGGGCCTCGAGCGTGGCGCGGGCGCCGTTGCGGTGCAGGGAGTCGAGCGCCCACCGGTAGGCGTCCACGAACCGCGGCTCGTCGGCGAGATCACCGAAGACGGAGCGGTTCTCGAGGAAGGCGGTCGGATTCCCGCGCTGGCTGCGGGCGAGGGGTCCGAGGGTGCCGGCGAGCCGGTCGACGACCTCGATGCGTTCGCCGGCCTCGTCGGTGCCCTCGGCGTAGCGGGCCCAGCTGGCCACGACGGCGGCGGCCAGGCGCACCGACCCGCCCGTCGCGAGGTTCTCCCGCACGACGGGCAGCAGCCATTTCGGGATGCGGTCGGAGGATTCGGCGCACAGCCGGGCGACGGTGTCGCGGATCTCGGGGTTGGCGAAGCGCTCGATCAAGGTGCGCTTGTACTGCGCGAGATCGATGCCGGGCACCGGACGCAAGGTGGGGGTGGCCTCGGCGTCCATGTACTCGAGCAGGAACTCCGCGAACAACGGGTCCTGCGCGGCCTCGTGCACGTAGCGGTAGCCGCACAGGTGCGCGAAGTAGGCCAGTGCCTGGTGACTCGCGTTGAGCAGGCGCAGTTTCATCAGTTCGTACGGGGCGACGTCGTCGACGAGTTGCACCCCGACCTCGTCGAATGCCGGACGGCCGCAGGAGAAGTCGTCCTCGAGCACCCAGGAGGTGAACGGCTCGGCGACGACGGGCCAGCGATCCCGGACGCCGAAGCGGGCGTCGAGTTCGGGGGCGATGTCGTCGGTCGTGACCGGGGTGATGCGGTCGACCATCGAGTTGGGGAACCGGGTGTGCTCGCGCATCCAGTCGGCGAGACCGGGGTCGACGAGCGCGGCGAAGGACGTGAAGGCCCGCCGCGCGACGGTGCCGTTGCCCTCGATGTTGTCGCAGGACATGATCGTCGGCGACGGCAGTCCGCGCTCGCGGCGGCGCGCGAGGGCGGCGGTGACGAGCCCGAAGACGGTGGCGGGCGCATCGGGGTGCTCGACGTCGCGGCGGACGGCGGGGTCGTCGACGTCGAACTCGCCGGTGTCGTGGCGGATGTTGTAGCCGCCCTCGGTGACGGTGAGCGAGACGATGCGCGTGGTGGGCGCCGCGATCAGCTCGATCACCGCCTCGGGATCCTCGGGTGCGTAACGGTAGTCGACGATCGAACCGATCACCCGCGGTTCCCATGTGCCGTCGGGGTGGCGCAGGATCAGGGTGTAGAGGCCGTCCTGGGCGGCGAGGGCGTGGCGCATGCGGCGGTCGCCGGGCATGACGCCGACACCGCAGATGCCCCAGTTGCGGGCGCCCCCGCCTTCGAGCAACCGGTCGACGTACATCGCCTGATGGGCACGATGGAATCCGCCGACCCCGAAATGCACGATGCCGACGCCGATGTCGCGGCGCGGGTACGTCGGGCCGGGGACGGGCAGGGCGGTCAGGGCGTTCTCCCCCAGGTCCATGTCGGGGCTCCTTACGTGTCGTCGCCGGGGTGGACCCGCACGACGGTCTTGATGTTGCCGGGTGTCCGGTCGGATTCGAGTGCTTCGGCCGCCCGCTCGAGCGGGAACCGGGCGGTGACCATCGCGTCGAGGTCGACGCGGCCGGTGGCGGCGAGGGCGACGGCCGTCGGCCAGGTGTGGGCGTACCGGAAGACGCCGGTGAGGACCAGCTCGCGGTTCTGGATCAGCTGGACCGGCAGGTTCATCGTCTCGGCGCCGGAGCCGACGAGGACGACGGCGCCGGCGGGCCGCACGGCCCGCATCGCGGTGGCGACCGCGGCGGGGGCGCCGGAGGCGTCGATGTAGGCGTCGACGTGCAGGTCGGTGACGTCGTCGGTGCGCGGGTCGAGGGCGGTGGTCGCCCCGAACTTCCGGGCCAGCGCGCGACGGTCCGCGTCGAGGTCGGTGACGACGACGTCGGTGGCGCCGAAGGCGCGGGCGACCTGCGCGGTGACGATGCCGATGGGGCCGGCGCCGGTGACGAGCACCCGGGATCCGGCGGTGACGCCCGCCTTGCGGACGGCGGCGATGCCCACGGACAGCGGTTCGCAGAGGGCGGCCGCGTCGTCGGAGACGGCGTCGGGGACGGGATGGGCGAATTCCGCCCCGATGGTGACGTAGTCGCAGAAGGCGCCGTCGACGGGCGGGGTGGCGTAGAACCGCATGTGCGGGCAGAGGTTGTAGCGCCCGCGCCGGGTTTCCTCGGTGGTCGGGTCGGGTCGCTGCGGCTCGATCGACACGCGCTGCCCGATCCGTTCGGCGGGGACGCCGGCACCGACCGCGGCGATCGTGCCGGAGGCCTCGTGGCCGAGGACGAGCGGGGCCTCGACGACGAATTCACCGATGCGGCCCTCGCGGTAGTAGTGCGTGTCCGATCCGCACACGCCGACCGTGGTGACCCGGACGAGCACGTCGCCGGGTGCGGGTTCGGGGACCGGGCGCTCGCGCATCTCGATCCGTCCGGGTTCGACCAGAACGGCGGCGCGCATGCGCTCCGGGATCGACGGGGGTGTTGTGTGGGTCACAGTGCCGATGCTAGCGTACTGAGCAGATGAACGCACCCATGAGCATTTGCTCACGCTCCACCGACTTCGCCGGTTCCCCGGCCCGAGTCCCTCCGACCCAGGAGATGACGTGACCGTCCCCCACGCGACGAACCCGCCCGCGGCCACCGCGGCACCGGAGGATCTGCGCCTGGCGTTGCGCGCCGCGACGCTGTACTACCTCGACGGCCTCACCCAGGCCGAGGTCGCGACGCGCCTGGGCGTCTCCCGCCCGACGGCGGGACGGCTCGTCGCCCGGGCCCGGGCCCAGGGCCTGGTGCGCATCGAGGTGAACGTGCCGGCCAACCTGCGCGACGACCTGCACGCCGACGAGGAACGCGCGCTCGAGGAGCGTTTCGGCCTGCTCGAGGCCGTCGTCGTCGGCGACGGGGTGGACGCAGCCGGCCCGCTCGACGAGGCCGCCAGCTTCGCGGGCGTCGGACGGGCCGCCGCCGCCCTGATCAGCCGGCGGATCCGCGCGACCGACACCCTCGGGTTCACGTGGGGGCCGGAGACCGTGGCCGTCGCGCAGGCCCTCCCGCCGGGCGGGGCCGCATGCGCGACGATCGTCCAGCTCGACGGCGCCGTCACCACCTCCGACTACCAGACCGGCGCCGAGTACGTGCTCGGGCGCTGCGCGGAACAGTTGCAGGCCAAGATGGTCCGGCTCCCGGTCCCCCTGTACGCCGACCCCGCGACGGTCGCGTCCCTGCGGGCCGACTCCATGATCTCCCGCGCCCTGGACGTCGGCCGCCGCGCCGACATGATGATGTTCGGTGTGGGGGCGGTGTCCACGTCGACCACCCTGTTCGAGGGCAGCTATCTCGACACCGCCATGCTCGACACCCTCACCGACCTCGGCGCGGTCGGGGAGATCGCGGGACGGTTCTTCCACGCCGACGGCACGGCCGTGGGCGGGGATCTCGACCGTCGCGCCGTGTCGGTCTCGCTCGACGACATCCGCGCCTGCCCGGCTGCGGTCCTCGTCACCGGCGGGGCCGCCAAACACCAGGCCGCGCTGGGAGCGCTGCGCGGCGGCCTGGTCACCATGCTCGTATGCGACATCGAGTGCGCACGTTGGCTACTCGACCGATGACACCACCGGAGAGACCGGAGAAGAGGCGACGATCGGTGAACAGATCCAGAAGAACCACCCGCATGCTGGCGGCCGGGGCCGGGGCGCTCAGCCTCACGCTCAGCGGCTGCGCCGGCGCCGGCTCGCTCGGCGCCTCCGACCAGACCGTCACCATCGCGATGGTGTCGAACTCCCAGATGCAGGACGCCCAGCAACTCGCCGCCCAGTTCGAGGCCGAGAACCCGGACATCGACCTGCGGTTCGTCACCCTCTCGGAGAACCAGGCCCGCGCGAAGATCACGGCCTCCACCGCGATGGGCGGCGGCGAGTTCGACGTGGTGATGATCAGCAACTACGAGACGCCGCAGTGGGCGGCGAACGGGTGGCTGACCAACCTCTCCGAGTACGCCCGGCAGACGGAGGGCTACGACGAGGACGACTTCATTCCCACCCTGCGCGACTCGCTGTCCTACGAGGGCGACATGTACTCGGTGCCGTTCTACGGCGAGTCGTCGTTCCTGATGTACCGCAAGGACCTGTTCGAGCAGGCCGGGATCGTCCTGTCCCCCACCCCCACCTGGGACGAGGTTGCCGCCGCCGCCGCCCGGCTCGACACCCCCGACACCGCCGGGATCTGCCTGCGCGGCAAGCCCGGCTGGGGTGAGGTGCTCGCCCCGCTGAACACCGTGATCAACACCTTCGGCGGCCGCTGGTACGACGAGGACTGGAACGCGCAGCTCACCAGCCCCGAGGTCGTCGAGGCGGTGCAGTTCTACGTCGACCTGGTCCGCGAGCACGGCCAGCCCGGCGCCGCCACGAGCGGTTTCAGCGAATGCGCCACGCAGCTTGCGCAGGGCCGGGTCGCGATGTGGTACGACTCCACCTCGGCGGTCTCCACCCTCGAGGACCCGGCGTCGAGCAACGTCGTCGGAAAGATCGGGTACGCCCCGGCACCGATCCGGGTCAAGGACGACGCGGGCTGGCTCTACAGCTGGTCGCTCGGCATCCCCGTCGACAGCGACAACGCGGACTCCGCGTGGCGGTTCGTCTCGTGGATGACGAGCAAGGAGTACCTGCGCACCGTCGGGGAGACCCTCGGCTGGGAGCGGGTACCGCCGGGCAGCCGGCTGTCGACCTACGAGATCCCCGAATACCGCGAGGCCGCAGCCGCATACGGGCCGCTCACCCTCGAGTCCATCGAGAGCGCGACGCCGGACGCCCCGACGGTCGAGCCGGTGCCCTACACCGGTGTCCAGTTCCTGGCCATCCCCGAGTTCCAGGACCTCGGAACCCGGGTGAGCCAGCAGATCAGCGCCGCGATCGCGGGCCAGAAGACCGTCACCGAGGCACTGGAACAGGCGCAGGAGTACGCCGACGTGGTCGGCGCCACCTACCGAGAGGATCAGCGATGACAACCCTGGCGGTCGGCGCCTCCACCGCCGACGACTCGGAGCGCATCCGCCGGGTGCGCGACGCCAAGAACGACGCGGTCTCCCGCGCGGAGGGCTGGCGCCGACGCGGGCCCCTGCTGCCTGCCCTGATCTTCATGATCGTGGTGACCCAGATCCCGTTCGCGTTCACCCTCTACTACTCGACGCAGTCGTGGAACCTGGTGCGCCCGGGCTCACGCAGCTTCGTCGGCCTGCAGAACTACGCGGACGTCTTCCGCGACAGTCAGTTCCGCGAGGTGGCGGTCAACACCGTGATCCTCATCGTCGGCACGGTGCTGATCTCCGTCGTGCTGGGCCTGCTGCTCGCGCTGCTGCTCGACCGGGTCTTCCTCGGCCGCGGCATCGTTCGCACCCTGCTCATCACCCCGTTTCTCGTCACCCCCGTCGCCGGCGCACTGATCTGGAAGACCGCGATGTTCGACCCGGTGTTCGGCATCGTCAACTTCGTGCTCTCCCCGTTCGGCGTGGGGCAGATCGACTGGGTCAGCCGCTACCCGCTCGCCGCGGTGATGGCGAACCTGGTGTGGCAGTGGACCCCGTTCATGATGCTGCTCATCCTGGCCGGTCTGCAGTCGATGCCGCGGGACATCCTCGAGGCCGGGCGGGTCGACGGGGCGGGCGCCTTCGCCCTGTTCCGCGAGCTGACGCTGCCGCACCTGCGGCGGTTCATCGAACTCGGCGCCGTGCTCGGCGCGATCCACCTGGTCAACACGTTCGACGCCATCTACATGATGACCCAGGGCGGACCGGGCACCGCGAGTTCCAACCTGCCCTTCTACATCTATCAGCGCGCGTTCCTCGGCTTCGACATCGGCCAGGCCGCCGCCATGGGCGTGGTGGTCGTCGTCGCCACCATCGTCGTGGCCACCGTCGCGCTGCGGCTGATCTTCACATCGTTCACCGGCAAGGAGGAGGCCGCCTGATGAGCACCACCGCCCCCACCGCACAACAGGTTCCCACACCGGAGACCGTCCCGGTTCGAACCCGGAAACGCAAGCACCGCAGGGCCAATCCGTGGGGCGTCGTCGCCTGGATCGCCGCCCTGGGGTTCTTCTTCCCGGTGTTCTGGATGGTGCTCACCGCCTTCAAGCAGGAGGCCGACGCCTATTCCGATCCGCCGAAGTTCTTCTTCACGCCCACCCTCGACCAGTTCCGCGCCGTGTTCGACACCGGAGTCGGTGTCAGCCTGCTCAACTCGGCGTTCGCCACGGGCGTGTCGACGATCCTCGTCCTGCTGCTCGGCGTGCCCGCCGCGTTCGCCCTGTCGCTGCGGCCGGTGCGCAAGACCAAGGACGCCCTGTTCTTCTTCATCAGCACGAAGATGCTGCCGATCGTCGCCGCGATCATCCCGCTGTACGTGATCGTCGCGAACATCGGTCTGCTCGACAACATCTGGGCACTGATCATCCTCTACACCGCGATGAATCTGCCGATCGCGGTGTGGATGATGCGCTCGTTCTTCCTCGAGGTGCCGGGCGAGCTGCTCGAGGCCGCGAGCATGGACGGCGCGAACCTGTGGACGTCGGTGCGGGAGGTGATCCTGCCGCTCGTCTCGCCCGGCATCGCCGCCACCGCCCTGATCTGCGTCATCTTCTCCTGGAACGAGTTCTTCTTCGCCGTGAACCTCACGGCGGTGCAGGCGCAGACCATTCCCGTGTTCCTCGTCGGCTTCATCACCGGCGAGGGCCTGTACTGGGCCCGCCTGTCCGCGGCCGCCACGATGGCGGCGCTGCCCGTCGTCCTGGCCGGCTGGCTCGCCCAGAACAAGCTCGTGCGCGGCCTGTCGTTCGGCGCGATCAAGTAACTCCCCCACTCACTTTCCGAAGGAACCGTCATGGCCGAGATCACCTACCGCAACGCGTCGTGCCTCTACGAGAACTCCGACACCCTCGCCGTCGACTCCCTGAACCTGGACATCCAGGACGGAGAATTCGTCGTCCTGGTCGGGCCGTCCGGCTCCGGCAAGAGCACCGCCCTGCGAATGCTCGCCGGGCTCGAGGACATCGACGAGGGCTCGATCAGCATCGGCGGCCGCGACATGGTCGGCGTGCCGTCGAAGGATCGTGACATCGCGATGGTCTTCCAGAACTACGCCCTCTACCCGAACAAGACCGTCGCCGAGAACATGGGCTTCGCGCTGAAGATGCGCGGCGTCGGCGCCGACGAACGGCGCCGCAAGGTCGAACAGGCGGCGAAGCTGCTCGACCTCACCGACTACCTGGACCGCAAACCCGCCAAGCTCTCCGGCGGGCAGCGCCAGCGCGTCGCGATGGGCCGCGCGATCGTCCGCGAACCGCAGGTGTTCTGCATGGACGAACCGCTGTCCAACCTCGACGCCAAGCTGCGCGTGCAGACCCGCACCCAGATCGCCGCGCTGCAGCGGCGTCTCGGCACCACCACCGTGTACGTCACGCACGATCAGGTCGAGGCGATGACCATGGGCGACCGGGTGGCGGTGCTGCGCGGCGGCAAGCTCCAGCAGTTCTCCTCCCCCACCGAGCTGTACGACCGGCCCGCGAATGCGTTCGTCGCCGGGTTCATCGGCTCGCCCGCAATGAACCTGCTCGACGCGCGGATCGTCGACGGCGGCGTGCAGATCGGCAGCACCGTCGTCGACGTCGAACGCGACCGCATCGCCTCGCTGCACCGCGCCGGCCTCGAGACCGTCACCGTCGGGATCCGGCCCGAACAGCTCGAGATCACGGACGGCGACGGCGTCGAGACCATCGTCGAACTCGTCGAGGAACTCGGCAGCGAGTCGTACGTGTACACCCGCGTCGCGCGCAGCGACACCCCCCTCGTCGCACGCTCGCTCACCCGCACCCCGGCCCGGCTGGCGGACACGATCCGGCTGCGCAAGCGGGAAGGCACGGTGCACCTGTTCCATCCGGGGACCGGCGAACGCGTCGGCGACTGACCCTCCGGCTGTACACCCGCGCCGAAACCGGCGGTGCACCCGCGCCGGAACTGGCGGGGCACCCGCGCCGGAACCGGCGATGAACCCGCGCCGGAACCGGCGATGGTCGGTACGGTCGGGGCGTGCTCTTCTCGACGATCGTTGCCACCTCGCATGCCGTCGGTGCCACCCGGTCGCGGCGTGGCAAGGTGGAGGAACTGCGCGCCCTCCTCGCCGTCCTCGACGCCGGGGAGGTCGAACCCGTGGTGTCGTGGCTGGCGGGTGAGCCACGTCAGGGCCGGATCGGCGTGGGATGGCGCACCCTCGCCGGATCCCGCATCGACCCGTCCGAGGAGCCGTCGCTGACCGTCGCCGACGTCGACCGGACCTTCACCGAGCTCGCCGGTCTGTCCGGGACCGGCTCGACGGGGCGGCGGCGCGAACTGCTCGCCGGTCTGCTCGGCGCGGCCACCGCCGAGGAGCAGGATTTCCTGGTGCGGCTGCTGACCGGCGACCTGCGGCAGGGCGCGCTCGACGGAGTGATGACCGACGCGGTGGCCGCCGCGGCCGGGCTGCCGGCCGAGACGGTGCGCCGGGCGTTCATGCTCTCCGGCCGGTTGCCCGCAACCGCGGCGGCCGGGCTCGGCGGCGGCGCGGACGCGCTCGCCGCCTTCCGGCTGGAGGTGGGCCGGCCGATCCGGCCCATGCTCGCCGCCCCGGCCCAGTCCCTCGCCGGTGCCCACAGCGAGTTCGGCGGCGAGGTCAGCGTCGAGTACAAGCTCGACGGCGCCCGCATCCAGGTGCACCGCCGGGGCGGGACGGTGCGGGTGTTCACCCGCACGTTGCGGGAGATCACCCGCAGCGTCCCCGAACTCGTGGAGCTGGTCGCGACGCTGCCCTGCACGTCGGTCGTGCTCGACGGCGAGACCCTGGCACTCGACCCTGCGGGCCGGCCCCGGCCGTTCCAGGAGACGATGAGCCGGTTCGGTGCCGAGTCCGCGCACGAGCTGATGCTGCACCCGTACTTCTTCGACTGCCTGCACCTCGACGGCACCGACCTGCTCGACGCGCCGCTCACCGAGCGTCTCGACGCTCTGCGGCGGGTCGCGCCGAACCATCGGATCCCGGGCGTGCTGCGGCCGGACGCGGCCACCGCCGACGCCCAGTTCGACGCCGCCCTCGCCGCCGGGCACGAGGGCGTCGTCGTCAAGGACCTCACCGCGCCCTACGCGGCGGGCCGGCGCGGCCGCGCCTGGCAGAAGGTCAAACCGGAGCACACCCTGGACCTGGTGGTACTCGGCGCCGAGTGGGGTTACGGCCGTCGCACCGGCTACCTGTCCAATCTCCATCTGGGCGCGCGGGATCCGGACGGCGGCGAGCCGATCATGGTCGGCAAGACGTTCAAGGGACTGACCGACGCCCTGCTGCAATGGCAGACCGAGGAGCTCCCGCGACACGAACGCAGCCGCGACGCGCACACCGTGTACCTGCGTCCGGAGCTGGTCGTGGAGATCGAACTCGACGGCGTACAGGTCAGCCCCCGCTACCCCGGCGGGGTGGCGCTGCGCTTCGCCCGTGTGCTGCGCTACCGCCCCGACAAGACCGCCGCCGAGGCGGACACCGTCGACGCGGTGCGCGCACTGTTACCGGGGACGGATTCCGTTCCGCAGCAACCACTTCCGTCCCATCACGGAAGTTCGTGACCGGTCAGGCCCGACCCTGGGCGAGTGCGTCGACCGCGGCCGCGTACATGGTGGACTTGATGGCACCGAGGGTGCCGGGGTCCTTCCCCGCGAGCGGGGTGACGAGTTCGACGGCGGCGTCGAGGACGCCGTCCGCGCCCGCCGTGCGGTCGACCAGACCGGCGGCCTCGGCCTCGAGACCGCCGTAGCGGCGACCGGTGGTCATCGCCGTGACCGCGGTCTGCGGGGTCAGCTTGGCCTGGATCAGCGCGGCCATGCCCGGCGTGAACGGGATGTGGATGTCGACCTCGGGGAAGCAGTAGTAGCCCCGGTCCGCGCGCATCACCCGGTAGTCGTGCGCGATCGCGAGCATGGCACCCGCCCCGAACGCGTGCCCGACCACGGCGGCGACCGTCGGCAGCGGGAAGGTGAGGATGCGGCCGAAGAGCGCCTGCACCCGGCCGACGTACCACTGCGCCCGATCACCGTGAGCTGTCAGCCATTCCAGGTCCAGGCCGTTGGAGTAGAACTTCCCCGTCGCCGTGGTGACGAGTGCGTGCGCGTTCTGCTGCACTTCGTCGAGGAGCCGGTCGACGGTGTCGAGCCAGTCGGGAGAGAACCGGTTCTCGTCGTCGCCGAGGTCGAGGACGGCGATCTTGTCCCGGTAGGTCAGAGTGACGGTCATCGCGAGCCTTTCGTGTGGCCGCCGCGCCCGGATGGCGCGGGCGGAGGATCGAGGGCGAGCACCGCGCGGACCGCGGCCTCGAGACGGTGGCGCATGGCCGCGTCGGGGACACGCCCGCGCCGGAGCAACAGACCTGTCGGCAGACCGACGACACAGTCCTCGACGACCGCGACCGCGCGCGCGTCGCCGCGGCCCCACAACGCCCGGGACAGGCGGACGAGCAGCGCGACCACAATCGAATCGAGCCGCCCCAGCTCTGCGGCGACGTCCGCCGGCGGGTCGGACCCGAGCAACTCCTCGCGCCGGACGGTGAGCAGGAGGCGCGAGGACTCGGGGAACAGGGCGGCGAACGCCGCGGGGGCATCGGCGGCGGCGACGACGGCGTCGATCCCCCGGTCCGGCGTCGACGCGGAGCCGAGAACCTCGTCGACCGCCGCGCGCTGCAGGTCGAGGAAGCGGTGGGCCGCGCGCAACCAGGCCCGGCCGACCAGCCCACCGCGGGAGCCGAAGGCGTGATACAGAGCCCCGTTCGACATCCCCGTGGCCGCGGCGACCGCACGCAGCGTCACCGCGCTCGCACCACCGGCCACCACCAGATTCTCGGTGGCGTCGAGAACCTCGTCGAGGTCGTGGATGCGGGGCCGGGGCACAGCGGGACCATAACAGAACGCATGCTCTATTACCAGCGGGTAACCGAACGGGGCGCCCGGCCGGACACGGGACACCGTGCGCCTTCCGGACCGCGGTCCCGGTGAGCGGAACCCGCGCTGCCGTCCCCCGCTTCGGACCGGGAGAATCCGCGTCCGACACCACCGAGGAGGCAAGCATGGAGACCGCCGGCCGTTTCGAGAACAAGGTCGCCTTCGTCACCGGCGCGGCGCGCGGTCAGGGCCGCGCCGAGGCCGTGCAGTTCGCCCGCGAGGGCGCCGACATCATCGCGGTCGACGCGTGCACCGACTTCGCCTCGACCGCCTACCCGGGCGCCACGGAGGAGGATCTCGCGGAGACGGTGCGGTTGGTCGAGAAGACGGGCCGTCGCATCGTCGCCACGACCGCGGACGTGCGGGACTTCGACGCGCTGTCGCGGGCGCTGGCCGACGGCGTCGAGCAGCTCGGCCGCCTCGACGTGGTGGTCGCGAACGCCGGCATCTGCTCGGGCGCGCTGTCGTGGGAGATCACCCTCGAGCAGTGGCGGGAGACCGTCGACGTCAACCTCACCGGCGTGTTCCACACCGCGAAGGCCGCCGTGCCCTACCTGATCGAGCAGGGCGAGGGCGGGGCGGTCGTCTTCACCAGCTCCGTCTCGGGGCTCAAGGGCACCCCCTTCACCGGCCACTACGTCGCGACCAAGCACGGCATCACCGGCCTGGCGAAGACGATGGCGAACGAACTGGGCGAGCACCGGATCCGGGTCAACACCGTCCACCCGGCCGGCGTGGAGACCGGCATGAAGGTCAGCGACCTGCACCCGCTCATCGCGAAGTACGCGACCACCCTGGGCCCGATCTACATGAACTCGCTGCCCTACGAGATCCTGCAGCCCGAGGACGTCGCGGCCGTCGTCGCGTGGGTGTGCTCCGACGAGGCGAAGTACATCACCGGCGCGCAGATCCCCGTCGACCTGGGGAACCTGATCCGCTGAACCCGCTGCCGGTGGGCCGAATGTCACACCGCTTCGATCTGATCGAACGCATGTCACATTCGGCCACCCCCGTCCCCCGGCGGATACCCTCCGGAGGGTGACCTGGTCCCTGGAGTTGGTTCCCACCGCCGTCGGGGTGACCCTGCTCGTCGGGACGACGACCGCGGTGCTGTGGGGCTACCGCGCCCCGCATCACTTCGCGCCGGCGGTCGCGGTGCTGCGGGGCGCCGTGCAACTCGCCCTGATCAGTGTGGTGCTGTCCGGGGTGATCACGAGTCCCGTCTGGGTGGGGGCCGCGCTGCTGGTCATGTTCACCGTCGCCGCTGCCACCGCATCCCGCCGGATCGGCTGGAGCCCGGGGCACGTGGCCCTCGTATCCGGTGCGATGGCGCTCGGGATCGCCGTGACGCTCACGATCGTCTTCGTCACCGGCGCCATCGAGTTCTCCCCGCGGTACGTCCTGGCCATCGGCGGCATCGTCGTCGGCAACGCGATGACCATCGCGACCCTCGCGGGGCGGCGCTTCACGGAACTGACCGGGGACAACTGGGACACGGTCGAGGGCTGGCTCGCGCTCGGTGCGACGCCGCGGCAGTCCACCCGCGAGCTCACGCGACTGGCCGTCCACTCGGCGCTGATCCCGTCGACCGACCAGACCAAGACCACCGGGCTGGTGACGCTGCCGGGTGCCTTCGTCGGCGCGATCTTCGGAGGTGTGTCCCCGCTCGAGGCCGGACGCTTCCAGATCGTGGTGCTCGCCGCGATCATGGCCGCCGGAACGATCACCGCCGTCGTCCTCGTCTCCGGTCTGGCACCGGTCCGTACCCGGCCCGGCCTGCCGGACTGACCTCCCACTGCGCACCCCGGAACCGGAGGCCGGTGGGCGTAGGATCGCAGGCAACCACTCGGTGCACGTTCGGTCGCCGCAGGGAGCGAGGATGGGCACGTCGACGGTGCTCGACCACGCGCGGGCAGCGTTCCACGCGCGGGACTGGACGCGGGCGTTCGACGCGTTCCGCACCGCCGACGCGCACGAGCCCCTCACCGCCGACGACCTCGACCTGTTCGCACGGTCGGCGTATCTGGTCGGCCGGGACGACGACTGCGCGACGCTGTGCGAGCGTGCGTTCTCGGCGCATCTCGACGCCGACGACCCCGAGCAGGCCGGACTCAGTGCGTTCTGGCTCTGCTTCCTGCTGATGAACCGTGGGGAGGTGGCGCGCGCCGGCGGCTGGCTCGCCCGGGCCCAGCACCTGACCGAGCCCGGGCGCCCGGACTGCGCGACACGCGGCCTCCTGATGCTGCCGGCGGCGGTGCAGGACATGCATGCGAACCGGCCGGCCGACGCCCTGCCCTCGTTCACCGCCGCCCAGGCGATCGGCCGAGCCTGCGGCGACGCCGACCTCGTCGCGCTGAGCACCCTCGGCATCGGGCAGTGCCGCATCCTGCTCGGCGACGTCGCCGGCGGTCTCGGCACCCTGGACGAGGTGATGGTCGGCGTGAGCCTCGACGAGGTCTCGCCGGTCGTGGCCGGACTGGTGTACTGCGCGGTCATCGAGGCCTGCCAGGGCACGTTCGAGCTGCAGCGGGCCAGGGAATGGACGCGGGCACTCGGCCGCTGGTGCGACGCCCAGCCCGGCCTCGTTCCCTTCCGGGGACAGTGCCTCGTACACCGCGCGGAGATCCTGCAACTCGAGGGCGCCTGGACGGAGGCCATGGACCTGGCCCGGCTCGCGTTCCGGCGGCTGTCGGACCCACCGGGTCAACCGGCCGTCGGCATGGCCCTGTACGAACAGGGCGAACTGCACCGGTTGCGCGGCGAGTTCGACGAGGCCGAGGACGCCTACCGCCGCGCCGGCCGGCTGGGCCGCGAGATCCAGCCGGGCATGGCGCTGCTGCGTCTGCGCCGGGGCGACACCGACGCGGCGCTCGCCGGGATCCGGCGGGCGCTCGGCGAATCGCTTCCGCTCTATCGTCCGCGGCTGCTGGCGGGCCACGCGGAGATCGCGCTCGCCGTCGGCGACGTCGCGGCCGCGCGCCGCAGCGCCGACGAACTCGCGGCGCTGGCCGGGGAACAGGACGCTCCGGCGTTGAGTGCGATCGCCGAGCAGGTCACCGGCGCCGTCCTGCTCGCCGAGGGCGCACCGCGCGCCGCCCTCGACCGGCTGCGCCGCTCGTGCGGGCTCTGGCGCGGCTTCGAGGCGCCCTACGAGTGCGCGCGGGTGCGGGTGCTGCAGGGCCGGTGCTGTGACGCGCTCGGCGACGCCGAGACGGCGCGGCTCGAGTACGAGGCCGCGGCGGCGACGTTCCGGGACCTGCACGCCGAGCCGGACCTGCGGGACCTCGCGCGGAGGCCGGGGCGCCCGGCCGCGCGGGGCCGGCTGACCACCCGCGAGATCGAGGTGCTGCGGGCCGTCGCCACGGGGAAGACCAACCGCGCCGTGGCCCGTGAACTCGTGTTGAGCGAGAAGACCGTGGCGCGGCACCTGAGCAACATCTTCACCAAGCTCGACGTGTCGTCCCGGGCGGCCGCGACGGCATACGCGTACGAGCACCACCTGCTCTGAGCTGCACAGAACTACCCATCCGGGTCCGCGGACGGCTGCGTACTTCGCCCGACGCGGCCGATGCCGGCGGCGCCTAACGTCATCCGTCCAGTCCCCTCGAGCCCGGGAGTTCCGATGACCACCGACAGTGCACCCCGACGGATCGACACCGTCGTGATCGGCGCAGGCCAGGCGGGGCTGTCCGCCGGCTACCACCTCGCCCGGCACGGGCGCCCCTTCCTGATCGTCGACGCGAACCGGCGGATCGGCGACAACTGGCGCAGCCACTGGGATTCGCTGCGCCTGTACAGCCCCGCCGGATACGACGGCCTGCCCGGCATGCCGTTCCCCGGCGATCCGCACCGGTTCCCGACGAAGGACGACGTCGCCGACTACCTCGAGGCGTACGCCGCGCGGTTCGAGCTGCCCGTTCGCGGCGGCACCCGCGTGCGACGGCTGTCGCGCGACGGCGATCGCTTCGTCCTCGACTGCGGCGAGATGCGGATCGAGGCCGGCAACGTCGTCGTCGCCACCGGCACGTTCGGCCGCACCCCCAGCATCCCGGACTTCGCGGCCGAGCTGGACCCGCGGATCGTGCAGCTGCACTCGAGCGAGTACCGCAATCCGGCGCAGCTGACCGACGGCCCGGTGCTCGTGGTGGGCGCGTCCCACTCCGGCGGCGACCTCGCCTACGAGGTGGCGACGTCCCATCCGACGATCCTGTGCGGCCGCGACACCGGACAGCTCCCGGTGCGGCTCGAGAGCCGCCGGATGCGGGTGCTCTTCCCGATCGTGTGGTTCGCGTGGGGCCACGTGCTCTCCGTACGCACCCCGCTCGGCCGGAAGGTACGTGAACTCGAACGCCGCCACGGCGCACCGCTGTTGCGGGTCAAGCGGGAGGACCTCGCCGCGCTCGGCGTCGAACGGATCACCGAACGGGTCACCGGGGTCGTCGACGGCCGCCCGGTCCTCGCCGGCGGTCGCGTCCTCGACGTGACGAACGTGTTGTGGTGCACCGGCTTCCGTCAGGCCTACGACTGGATCGAGCTGCCGGTGCTCGGCCCGGACGGCTGGCCGCTCGAGGAGCACGGGGTGGTGACCACCATTCCCGGCCTGTACTTCACCGGCCTGTGCTTCCAGTCGTCGTTCCGCTCGATGCTCGTCGGCGGGGCCGGCGCGGACGCCGGGCACGTCGTCCGGCACCTCGTCGAGCACCGCGCGCCGGTCGGCCCGATGTCACATCGCTTCGATCCGATCGAACCGATGTGACATTCGGCCACCCGCGCGGGAGTCAGGCGCGCGGCTGCCGGCGCAGTCCGCTGGCTCGCAACACCCGCCGCCCGACCCCGGCGCGGACCGCCTCCTCGGTGCCGATCAGGCGCACGTGACCGCGCGCCCGGGTGATCGCGGTGTACAGCAATTCGCGGGTCAGCAGCGAGGATTCGGGTGGGGGCAGGATCACCGAGACCGTGCCGTACTGGCTGCCCTGGCTGCGGTGGATCGTCATGGCGTACACCGTCTGCACGGCCGACAGCCGACTGGGGTGGAGCCGGAACGGCTCCTTGCCGCGCGCGAACGCCGCGACGGGTTCGCCGTCCGCATCGACGACCACGACGCCGGTGTCGCCGTTGTAGATGCGGGTCTCGTGGTCGTTGGCGGTGACGAGCAGCGGCTGCCCCGGGTACCAGCGCTCGGTGTCGAGCCGCCGGCCGGTGTCGGCGGCGATCCACTCCATCGCCCGCCGCGCCCACCACTGCACCCCGTACGGCCCCTCCCGGTGCGCGCACAGCAGGCGGTGCGTCTCGAACTTCTCGAGCGCGGTCACGTCGTCGCCCGCGACGGCGGCGGCGGTGACGGTCGCGGCGGTGGAGACGACGTCGCGCCGCAGGGCCTCGAGGTCGTCCGGCGCGTGGAAGGACACCTCGGGGCCACCACCGTCGAGGATCCGCATCACCGCGTCGGCGTCGCCCTCCCGCACGGCGACGGCGAGGTGCGCGATGTCGCCGCCGAACCGCCGGCCGCGGCTGAGCCGGATCACGCCGCCGCGCAACCGGTTCCGCTCACCCGCGGAGAGCGACGCCTCGGCGGGGTCGTCGCCGGCATCGAGGTCGGCTGCGACGACGCGCCCGAGGACGGGGTTTCCCGCCGCGGTCACGGGACGGGCGACGAGGTCGGCCAGGACGGCGCCGGCGTCGACCGACGTCAGCTGGTCCGGGTCGCCCACCAGGATCAGCCGGGTGCCGGAGCGGACGGCCTCGAGCAGCCGGCACATCATGGTCAGCGACACCATCGACGTCTCGTCGACGACCACGACGTCGTAGGGCAGGTGGTTGCCGGCGTGGTAGCGGTACCGGGTGCGGCCGCGCTGCCAGCCGAGCATGCGGTGCAGGGTCATCGCGGTCAGGTCGGCGCGCAGGCCCAGCGGCCCGGCCTGCTCGCGGACGGATTCCTGCAGCCGGGCCGCGGCCTTGCCGGTGGGCGCGGCCAGTCCGATCCGCAGGGCGGGACCGTGCAGCGCGGTCAGCAGCGCGAGTATCCGGGCGACGGTGTGGGTCTTGCCGGTGCCCGGCCCGCCCGCGATCACCGTGGTCCACCCCGTGGCGGCCAGCGCCGCGGCGATGCGCTGCCGGTCCGGTGCGGCGGACGGACGACCGGGGTCGTGCTGGTCGCGGAACAACTCGCGCAGTCCCCGCTCGAGCGCCGGCTCGTCGACGACGGGATGACCGAGCCCGCGGGCGTCGAGGATCCGCCGGACCGCCTCCTCCTGACGGAAGTAGCGGTCGAGGTACAGCAGCGGACCGTCGGCGGTCTCGACCAGGCGCAGCGGACGCAGCGGGCCGCGGTCGCCGCCGACGACGAGCGGGCTGCGCCGCAAGCCGGCGACGACGGCGTCGTCCTCCGGCCACGGCAGCGCCGCGAGATCCACCTCGGCGGACTCGTCGACGGTGATCTCGCGCAGCCGGGTCAGGTCCAGGCACACCGAACCGGCGCGCACGGCGCGCACGGCCAGCGCAGTGGCGAGGTGCACCTCCTCGGCGGTCTCCCCCGCCAGCTGGGCGAGCCGCAGCGCGACGTGCACGTCGGCGGCCGCGAGCACCCCGGCCTCGTTGAAGACCCGCAGGGCACCCTTGCCGCGCTGGGCCACCTGGGCGTTGGTCACGGAATCTCCTTGCCTGCCAACAGATCGGACAGTGCGGCGACGAGGGCGGGCGGCGGCGTCCAGTCGAACACACCGCAGCCCGCCGGGGTCTCCGGACCGACCATGCCGCGCACGAACAGGTACTGCACGCCGCCGAGATGCACCGCCGGGTCGTAGCCGGGCAGCCGCCACCGCAGGTACCGGTGCAGGGCGGCGGCGTACAGCAGCGCCTGCATCGGATAGTGGGCGCGCAGCATCTCCTGCGCCATCCGGTCCCGGGTGTAGTGGGCGGTGGTGAGTTCCTCCGGTCCGAGGCGGTTCGTCTTGTAGTCGACGATCACGAACCGCGGCTCGGTGCCGTGGATCCGCAGCACCGAATCGATGCTGCCGGTGAGATAGCCGCGCAGCGGGGTGGGCTCGAGAGTTGCGACGAGATCGGCGTAGGAGACGAACGGGTCGTCGGCGGGCAGGTGCGCACGCAGCAACCGGGCGACACCGTCGAGGGTGACGGTGGTGGCGACCGGATCGTCCCCACCGGCGAGGGGCAGCTCGAAGTCGAGTTCGGCGAGGCGGTCGGCCGGGGCGATGTCGGCGAGAGTGCCCGCGTCCCCGCCGAGCGGGGTACGCAGGACCGGCAGCAGTGCCGTCGCCAGCTCCTCGGGGTCGACGTCGGAGAACTGTTCGGCGACGGTGTCGCGGCAACAGCGCAGCAGTTCCGCGCCGAGGTCGGCGGCAGCGGTGTCGACGACCTCGAGCACCGCGTGCACGAGTGTGCCGAACACCGCCCCGCCGGGCAGGGAGTTCATCGGGGACACGATGCCGTCACTCGGCACGTCGGCCGGCAGCAGCGGCGGTTCCTCCGGTTCGTCGACGTGCACCGGCTGCTCCGTCTCCGCACGCACCTGGGGTTCGTCGTGGGCGGCGGCGGTGAGGGCGGTGTACGAGGTGCGCCGCCAGGCGTCGTCGAGCTCGCGGTCGAAGCGTGCCGCCTCGAGGTCCACGACGGTCTCACGCGGACGCACCCACGTGACGGTGGGGATCGGCGCCGATCCGACGGCCTCGACGGACACCGATCCGGCAGCGCGGTCGGCCCACGCGTCGAGTTGCTGCGCCACGATCGGGTCCTCGGGCACGCGTGCCTTGGGAGCGATGTCGGACGTGCCGGGTGCCCGGCCGAACAGCAGGCGGTGCAGCGGGGCGCCGGGGGTGCCGTACCCGGGCGCCCACCACAGCACCAGGTGACAGCGGGCGCGGGTAAGCGCGACGTACAGCAGCCGCAGTTCCTCCCCGGCCACCTCGTCGTCGTGGCGCCGGCGACGATCGCCGTACCCGGGGCTGCCCTCCCCGCCGACGTCGAGGATCCGGCGTCCGGAGTCGTCGTGGAGCAGGAGCCGGTCGGGTTTCGGCCGCACGCCCGACTCCCATGCGAACGGCACGTAGACCACGGGAAATTCGAGTCCCTTGCTGGCGTGGACGGTCAGCACCTGTACCGCGGCGGCGTCGCTGTCGAGCCGGCGGCTGCGGTCGGCGCGGGCCGTGCCCGCCTCGGCGATCCGTTCGGTCAGCCAGCGGGTCAGGGCGGTGACACCGAGCGCCCCGGCCGCCGCGGTCTCGTCGAGCAGCTGCGCGAGGTGCCGCAGATCGGTCAGTTCCCGTTCACCGCCCGGCCAGCCCAGCAGCCGCGGCTCGAGGGCGCAGGACGCGGCGAGGCGCTCGAAGAGGGCGGCGAAGCCGGATCGCTCGAACACGAGGTCCAGCTCGCGCAGCAGGGTGCCGAGCGCGGCCACGAGCTCGTCGCCCCGGGTGTCGACATCCACGGCGGTGTGCCCCATCAGGGAGGTCAGGGCGGCCAGACGTACCCGGTCGGGGCGGTGCGGCTGCTCGAGCGCCTGCAGCACCCGCAGCCATTCCTGCGCGGCGGGGGTCGCGAAGACGCTGGTTCCTCCCGCGAGCACGGCCGGGATCCCGGCGCCGGTGAGGGCACGGTGCACGAGGGCGACCTGCGCGTTGGTCCGGACCAGGACTGCGACGTCGCCGGGTTCGACGGATCGCCGGCCGCCGCCGAGGTCGACCGTGACCTCGCCGCCGAGCAGTGCCGCGATGTCGGCCGCGACGTCGCGTGCCACCCGGGCCTGCAACGCCGGGGCCTTCGGGAAACCGGAGGCGCCGCACGGACCGGCCCCGGCACGCGGCAGGTGCCGCAGCCGCAGCGGCACCGCCCCGGTGATCCGGGACGGCGGCTGCGCGGCCTCGACCCGATGCGCCACGATTCGCGGATCCCCCAGGGCCGCACCGCCGTACAGGTGGTCGAGGGCCGCGAGCAGGTTCCCGTCGCTGCGCCAGTTGCGGACGAGTTCCTGGTGCTCGTCGGCGAACTCCATCGCGCCGAGATAGCTGAGCACCTCGGCGCCGCGGAACGCGTAGATGGCCTGTTTCGGGTCGCCGACGAGGACGAGGGTCGTGCGCCGGTGGAACGCGCTGCGCAGGATCTCCCACTGCAGCGGGTCGGTGTCCTGGAACTCGTCGACGAGCACGACCCGGAATCGGGAGCCGATGCGGCGGCACGCGGCCTCGCCGTGCCCGGGATCGGTCAGCACCGCGTGCAGCAGCGAGAGCTGGTCGTCGTAGTCCCGCAGACCCGCGAGGCGTTTGCGGCGGTCGACCTCGGCCCGCACGGCCCGGGCGAACTCGACGCGTTCACCCGCGGGCGTGCCGTCGGCGCCCTCGGGGGCGAGCGTGGCCTGCGGGTCGAAGATCGCGGCACGCGCGGCCTCCGCCGCCTCCGCGTGTGAGATCGGTGCCGCATCCGCGCGGCCGTACCGCCGCAGGTACAGGTCCGCGACGACCTCGGCGGTCAGGTCGTCGACGTCCTCGACGAGTACCGCGGCGGAGTCGCGTTCCCCGGCGGTGCCGAGCTCGTCGAGCATGCGCTGGCAGAACCCGTGCGTGGTGGCGATGGTGGCGGCATCGAAGTCGGACAGCGCCCGCAGCAGCCGGCGCCGGTGCGTGGCCACGTCGCCGGCGGCGAGGTGCCGGATCAGCTCGTCGGGATGGCGGCGGGCGGCGTCCGGATCGGCCAGCGCCCGCGCGGCGGCGGCGAACCGGTCCCGGGTGCGTTCGCGCAGCTCCTGCGTCGCGGCGCGGCTGAACGTCACCAGCAGCAACTCCGACAACTCCGCCGTGCCCTCGGCGACGAACCGGGTGGCCAGGCCGACGAGGGCGTAGGTCTTGCCGGTTCCCGCGCTGGCCTCGAGCACGGTGGTGCCCGTGGGAAGCGTCCCCAGCAGGTCGAACTCGGACACGGTTCGGGTCACGGCCGCCCCTGGATCTCGTTGGACAGCAACGGCTCCCACAGGCTTCGCGCGAGGGCGCCGAATCGGGTGGGCTCGCCGTGCCACGTCTGCTCGTCGTCGCGGGCGGCGACGGAGGTCAGGTCCCGCAGCGTCACGTCGGGGCCGTACAGGTAGGCGAGGTGGCGGTCGGTGCGTTCGCCGTAGGTGGATCCGAACTCCTGGGCGGCGGCGTCGAGTCCCATCTCGACGGAGTCGCCGCGGTGGCGGCGCTCGGCGTACTCCGCGGCGGCGGCGGTGGCGGTCGGCAGCGGCTCGTGCAACCCGCGGTCGCGCAGGTCCACGAGGCGGGCGAGTTGCTCCACGGGGTCGGCCGGGGCGTTGATCGTGGACCGCCAGGCCGGGGTGCCGCGGAACCGCCCACGGCCGGTGGTGACGGCCTGCCACGGCCCCGGCCGGTCCGACGCGGCGACGGCGAGCAGGTGCACCCAGGCGGTGAGGCGGTGTTTCGGCGCCAGGCGGGAGAAGGTGCTGCGGGCGACGACGGCGCCGTGGACCCCGCCGACCGTCCCGGTCAGGCGCCGGCCGTCCCCGAGGTCGACGTTCACGTCGACGGTGTCGGCCGGTCCCGTGTAGATCGGCCGGCACACCGCCACCAAGGTGTCCACGGTGGCGGCGACGTCGTCGAGCGCGAGTTCACCGAGCCGGTACGGCGGCAGGGTACCGCGCCGCCATTCGGCGGCCCGGAAGTCCGCGGGGTCCGTGCCGGCGAGCAGCGCCTCGAGCATGCGGTCGCCGAGGTCCCACCGGGCGAGCGGGTCGAGGCCGACATCGAGGGCGTCGGCGATGTCCTCGTCGCGATCGGGCACCCGCACCCCGAGGCGCTGCCGCAGGAACGCCTGGGTGGGGTGGGTGACGAACGCGACGAGGTCGGCCAGGTCGACGTCGGTGCGCGCGGCGGGCGCGAGCGGCCGCTGCAGCAGTCCGGGACGCTGTTTCGCCGGGTGCTGCGCGGCGCGCGCCCCCGCGAGTGCGGCCCGGTCGAAGCTCAGCGGGCGGTCGGGCCGGAAGTTGCGCGGATCGAACGGCTGCAACGGATGCCGGGTGAGGAGCTCGGCCATGCCGTCGGGACCGACCATCGTCTCGACCACGTCGCGCAGTTCGCTCAGCGGGATCGCCGGGGGGCGGCGGGCACCGGTGACCGGGTCCGCACCGGTGTAGAACAGCAGCAGCGTCTCCCCCGCCGACATGACGGCGTCGAGCAGCAACTGCCGGTCCTCGCTGCGCGGATCACGTTCCCCCAGGCAGGGATTCACTGCCAGCACGTCGTCGCCGTCGATGTGGGCGGAGCGGGGGAAGCTCTCGTCGTCGAGGCCGAGCAGGACCACGACGCGGTGCGGCACCGACCGCATCGGCACCATCGTGCACACGGTCAGCTCGCCGGTCCGGAAGTTCGCGCGCGTCGGGCGTGCCGCGAGCCGGGCTGTCAGCATGGCCCGCACGTCGGCCAGCCGCAGCGGCGCCGGCCCGGCGTGCTCGACGGCGGCGGCGAGTTCCCGGTGAGCCTGGGTGAGCTGCCAGGCGTCGGCGGGATCGACATCGGTCAGCAGATCCAGTGCGCGGGTGAGGGCGTCGGCCCACTGCGCGGCCGGCTGGGGACCGCGCAGGCCGTGCAGTGCCACCGTGAGCCGGTCGATGTACTCGGCGAACCGTCCCGTCAGGTCGATGTCGTTGCTCTCGACGTCGTCGAGCGGGAGCGTGAGTCCGAGCCACTCGCTCTGCGACTCGTCGGCGGCCGTGCCGAGGAGGATCCGGTCCAGGGCCGTGCCGAACGTGTTCTGCGGGAAGTCCCCGAGGCCGAAGGTGTTCCGCTGCCCTTTGCCGATGCCCCAGCGGGCCCCGGCAGCGGCGGTCCATTCCTGCAGCCGTTCGAGGTCGTCGTCGACGAAGCCGAACCGCCGGCGCACCGGCGCGGCCCCGGCGAGGTCGAGGACCTCGCTGGCGGTCACCCGCGCGTCGGCGAGACCCACGAGCGTCGCCACGACCGCCAGCACCGGGTTGGTTCGGCGCAGGCCGCGGTCGGCGAGGCGCACCCGCAGCCGGTGTCCCGGGTGCCCGGAGGTGTCGTGCCGGGCGGCACCCTGGCCGAATGCGGCCTGCACGAGCGGCGCGTAGGTCTCCACATCCGGGCACATGACGACCACGTCGCGGGGTTCGAGACTCGGATCGTCCGCGAACAGGTGCAGCAGGCACTCGCGCAGCACCTCCACCTGCCGCGCCGGACCGTGACAGGCGTGGATGCGGATCGTGCCGTCGGCGGCGGCGGAGCGGGCCGGGGGCCGGTCGGCCCGGAGGTCGTCCTGCAGGCGCCCCAGGAGCGTGTCGGGGCCGGTCCCGCCGGGGTGGTGCACGTCGGCGACTCCGGGACCGGCGAGGTGCGCGCGTAGTTCGCGCACGTCCCGGGCCAGGCTCGCCAGGAGGGGGTGCTGCACCGCGAGGGCACTGCGGTCGTCGGCGCGACGACGAACCGGCGCCGCGGCCGCCTGCCCTTCCCACATCGCCGGACTCGGATGCGGAATCCACAGGTGCACATCACGGTTCGCGGCAAC
This sequence comes from Rhodococcus sp. DMF-1, assembly GCF_021441945.1. Lineage (NCBI taxonomy): Bacteria > Bacillati > Actinomycetota > Actinomycetes > Mycobacteriales > Nocardiaceae > Rhodococcus > Rhodococcus sp. DMF-1. The sequence goes on along the minus strand of NZ_CP090442.1, from coordinate 456,333 downwards.
CGCGGACAGCACCGCGCACTGGGCGACGGTGAGCCGGGTGGGGCCGAACAGCGACAGCCGAGCCGGCCAGTCCACGAGCTCCGGGTCGGTGCGCAACCGCGTGCAGGCGGCGGTGAGCCGCTCGGCGGGACTGTCGTCGCCGAGGCGCTCGCGCAGCCGCCGCCACAGCCGGGCCTGCCACACGAGGTGTTCGGCGAGGTCGTGGCCGGTGCCGTCGGTGTCGCGCCCGGCGGCCCAGTCGACGAGCATCTCCGGGCGCTGCGACGCGTAGCTGCGGAACAGGTCGGCCAGGTGGGCGGCGGTGGCGTAGCGTCGACCGGCGCGGTGATCGACGCCGTCGCGGCCGAGGTGCCGAGCGAGGACGGTGCACCACGGTTCGTCGAGGCAGTCGTCGACGACGTCGAGCAGCGTCCACCGCATCCGGTCGGGGTGCCAGGGGTCGTCCGCCGCCGTCCGGCCGGTGGCAGCGGCCAGCGCCTCGTCCACCAGCCGTGCCGGCGACGGGTGGTCGATGTTGGCGGCGACACCGTCACCGCAGGTGCCGCCGAGCACCGTCGACAGCCGCTGCGTCAGCCACCGCTCGACCCCCTTGGCGGGGACGGCGACGATCTCGCGGGCGAACGGGTCGGCGAGGGGCACGACGAGCAACTCGGCGAGAGCGGCGGCCAGGGTGTCGGCGCGCTCGGCGCGGTGCAGCGTCAGCACGCGGGTCCCCTCGTCGCTCGGTGTGTTCCGGTCCTGCACCGGCTTATCACATCCCGGCGACAGCGCTCGCCGCGGCGGCCGCGCGACGCGCGCTGCCGGACCGGTCGGGGCAGGTCAGCGCGACAGCCACGCCGCGATCGCGATCCGATCGTGCTCGACGATCTGCCGGACCATCCCGTGCACCATCGACTCGATCCGGCCGCCGAGGAGCGGGACCCGGACGACGACCTGCCCCTGCACGTCGACGTACGTCCCACCGGTGCGGCTCGTCCGCAGCCGGGATCGTCCTTCGAGGGCGACCGGCAGGCCGGTGGCGCCTCCGGACAGCAGCCCGTCGGCGACGTCGTCGACCAGCGGACCCCATTCGTCGGTGCGCTCGACGATCAGCGGCCCGCGCAGCACGCCGCGCACGATCGACGGCAGATCCGAGGGTTCGGACCGGTCCGTGACGGTCACCCGCACACTGCCCGGACCGTGCGGTTCCTCGACGATCGCGGTGGCACTCGCCCGGTCCGCCACCCGGTCGAGCCAGTACCGCTCGTCGAGCAGCACCGCGTGCACGTCGCGGACGTGGTGGTCCAGCTCGGTGGTGAAGGCGAAGGACTTCGGCATGAACTGCACAGTATCGGCCGGTCGGGACCGTTGACAGGGCTCCGCAGCCCTGCAACACTGAACCTGATGGTTCAGTATTCGAGTCTCGATGCCACGTTCGCGGCGCTGTCGGACCCGACCCGGCGCGGGATCCTCCAGGATCTGCGCGCCGGACCGGCCTCGATCAGCGACCTGGCCGCCCGGTACCGGATGACACCGACCGGGATCACGAAACACGTCCGGCTCCTCGAGGAGGCAGGTCTCGTCGTCACCGAGAAGAAGGGCCGCGTGCGCCACTGCCGGCTCGGCATCAACCGACTCGAGCACGAAGCGGACTGGATCCGCGACCACCAGCAGATGATCGAGGGCCGCATGGACCGCCTTGCGGAGTTCCTCGACCGAACGAAAGGAACGCCATGACAACCACGAATCCCTCTGCCCCGCTTACGGTCACGACTCCCCACGAGCGGGAGATCCGGGTCGAGCGCGTCTTCGACGCCGACCGCGACCGCGTCTGGGCCGCCTACACCGACCCCGAGCTGCTCGCCCGGTGGTGGGGCCGGGGCAACCGCCTCGACGTCGAACGCTTCGAGTTCGAACGGGGTGGACACTGGCGGTTCGTCGAGCACAGCGACGGTGAAGCCCACGGATTCGAAGGGCGATTCCGGGAGATCACCCCCAAGGACCGCATCGTCCAGTCCTTCGAATGGGACGGCATGCCGGCGTACGTCGCCATCGACACCGCGACGTTCGAAGACCTCGGCGACGGCCGCACCCGCGTGGTCACCGTCTCGCAGTTCCACACCTCCGAGGAACGCGACGGCATGCTGAACTCCGGCATGGCCGAGGGTCTCGGCCAGAGCTACGCGGCACTGGACGCACTGCTCGCCCGGACGTGACCGCGCCCGGCACCCGCAGTGCGGGTGCCACGGCCTGCGGGCATCACCGGCCGGGGGCGGTGTCGCCCTCCTCGTCGACCTCGTCGCTCCCCGTCTCGACGATGTCGGCGAACGCCGTGCCCGACACCGTCCCCCCGGTTCCGGGCAGCGTCACCGTGGGGCGCGCCCCCGGCTCGTACCGGCGCTGCATCTCCTCCGCCTGCTCCGATGCCCGGCGCTTCGTGTCCTCGTCGATGTTCTCCAGTGGGTCCTCGGACCTGGGCTGAGTACTCAACTGCTCCGCTCCGTTCCCCTCGCAGTGCGCATCTGTCCGCCGGTCACCCGGCACCCCTCACCATCCTCCGCATCGGCACCCGGCACCACCCCCGACGACGAATCGGCCGAGCCGGACCGCGCAGACCCCGCGCGCCAGTAGGCTCGTGCGCATGGCTGTAACGCCGAGCCGAACTCCGATGTAGGTGGCGCCATGGCAGAACTCGTCCTGGGTCCGGTCCTGCGGCACGTCGGTCGCCGCGACGCCACCGTGTGGGTGGAGACGTCGGACCCGTGCACCGTCGAGATCCTCGGCCACCGGGAACACACCTGGACCGTTGCCGGTCACCACTACGCACTGGTGGTGATCGACGACCTCGAGTCCGGCTCGACCACTCCGTACGAGGTCCGCCTCGACGGACATCCGGTCTGGCCGCCCCCCGACTTCCCGGCGTCCGTCGTCCGCACCCTCGGCACCGGCCGCCCCCTCGAACTGATCTTCGGTTCGTGCCGGTTCGCCACCACGGCCGCCACCGAGAACGACGACAAGCTCGGCGCCGACGCGCTCGACGCGTACGCGCAGCGCATGACGACCCGGGCACCGGACCGCTGGCCCGACGCGCTGCTGCTCCTCGGCGACCAGGTCTACGCCGACGAACTGTCCGCCCAGACCCTCGAGCGGGTCCGCGAGCGCCACGACCTCGACGAGCCTCCCGGCCCGCAGGTCCGCAACTACGAGGAGTACACCTGGCTCTACGCCGAGTCGTGGTCCGACCCCCACGTGCGCTGGCTGCTGTCCACCGTCCCCACCTCGATGATCTTCGACGACCACGACGTGCACGACGACTGGAACACCTCGCAGTCCTGGCGCGACGAGGTCGAAGCCACCTCGTGGTGGGAGGAACGCATCGTCGGCGCCCTCGCGTCGTACTGGGTGTACCAGCACCTCGGCAACCTCGATCCCGCCGAGCTCGCGGGCAACGAGCTGTACCAGCGCGTCCGCAAGTGCGACGGGGATGCTGAGCCGCTGCTGCGGGAATTCGCGTCGGCCGCGGACGAGGAGGCCGACGGCGCGAAGGGCACCCTGTGGTCCTTCCGGCGCGACCTCGGGAACGTCCGGTTGCTGGTGATCGACTCGCGCTGCGGCCGGATCCTGGCCGGCGGGCGTCGCGAGATGGTCTCGGACCCGGAGTTCTCCTGGATCGAGCGGCAGACGGAGGGCGACTACGACCACCTGCTCGTCGGGACGTCGCTGCCCTGGCTGCTGCCGCGGGCGCTGCACGACCTCGAGTCCTGGGACGAACGGCTCGCCGCGGGAGTGCGCGGAAAACGGGTCGCCCGCTGGGCGGAGATCGTCCGCCGCGGCGCGGACCTCGAACACTGGGCGGCCTTCCGCGACTCGTTCGACCGGCTCGGCCGGCTCTTCGCGGATATCGGCCGGGGCCGTTGCACCGGACCGTCCGGCCGTCCGCCCGCCACGATCTGCGTGCTCTCGGGCGACGTGCACCACGCCTACGTCGCGCAGGCGTGGTTCCCGGATCCGATGTCGACCCGGGTGTACCAGCTGACCTGCTCGCCCTTGCACAACTATGTGCCCGCCGCGGTCCGGGTGGTGTTCCGCATCTCGTGGAGCCGGGCGATGGAACGGGCTGTGCGCTTCGTGCTCGGTCGGGTGTCGGAGGTGCCCCCGGTGCCGGTCGAGTGGACCCGCGCGACCGGCCCGTTCTTCGGCAATCAGATCGCGACGCTGCGCCTGGCCGGCCGGGCCGCGCATCTGATGCTGGAACGTTCCGGACGGGCTCCGCGCGGACCCGTGGGCTTCACCACCACCGCCGACCTCGTGCTGTCGGCGCCCGAGGCCACGTCGTGAGACCGCGCACCGCGATGCGGGCGTCATGACGCGGACGCGTTCGTGGTGGGGCTGGGGCACCGTCGAGGACGCGGTACGCGGCGCGGAACTGCAGGAGCTGATCGCACGTGCCTCGGCCCTGTTGCCCGGCGCCGACCTGACGGACCACCCACCACCCGACGTCCGGTCGCTCGGACTGCCGCCCGCGCGCATCGCCGCGCCCGATTCCCTTGCACCGCTGTGTTCCTCCGACCCGATGGACCGGGCTGCCCACACCCACGGCCGCGCGTTCCGGGACGTGGTCCGGAACCTGCTCGGCGACCTGCGCCATCCGCCCGATCTCGTCGTGCGGCCGACCACCGAAACCGAGATCGTGGACGTGCTGGACTGGTGCGCCGGGGCGCGCGTCGCCGTGATCCCGTTCGGCGGCGGCAGTTCCGTCGTCGGTGGTGTCGAGCCACGGCTCGACGGCGACTTCACCGGTGTGGTGAGCATGGATCTCACCGGCCTCGCCGGGGTCCGGGAGATCGACGCCACGAGCCGGGCGGCCCGCATCGGAGCGGGCACCCTGGGCCCGGCACTCGAGGACGGCCTGCGCCCGTCCGGTCTGACGCTGCGGCACTTCCCCCAGTCCTTCGAGTTCTCCACACTGGGCGGCTGGCTGGCCACGCGGTCGGGAGGCCACTTCGCGACCGGGTACACCCACATCGACGATCTCGTCGAGTCGATGCGGATCGTCACCCCCGCGGGCACGTGCGAGTCGCGGCGCCTGCCCGGCTCGGGAGCGGGTCCGTCACCGGATCGCCTGTTCCTCGGCTCCGAGGGGACGCTCGGAATCGTGACCGAGGCCTGGATGCGGCTGCAGCCTCGCCCCCGGTGGCGAGCCGACGCCTCGGTGCACTTCGCCGACTACGGCGCGGCGGTGGCCGCGACGCGCGCCGTCGCCCAGTCGGGGCTGCAGCCCGCCAACTGCCGGCTGCTGGACCCCGTCGAGGCGTTCGTCAACGCGGGCACGGCGTCCCCCGGCGGTGTCCTCCTGCTCGCCTTCGAGTCCGCCGATCACCCCGTGGACGCGTGGTCGGACCGCGCAGTCGACCTGTGCCGCGAGCACGGCGGCACGCTGCCGGAACCGCCGCGGCACTCGTCCGGGGACGGGACCGACACGGACGCCGCGGGGCGGTGGCGGTCGTCGTTCCTGCGCATGCCGTACCTGCGCGACGCCCTGGCCGCCCGGTCGATGATCGTCGAGACCTTCGAAACCTCCTGTACCTGGGACGTATTCGACACCCTGCGGGAGGCGGTGCACGACGCCGCGAACGAGGCACTGCGCCGGGCGGGCGCGACGGGGGTGGTCGCATGCCGGTTCAGCCACGTGTACCCGGACGGCCCCGCCCCCTACTTCGGCATCTACGCCGCGGGCCGGTGGGGCAGCACGGTGGCGCAGTGGGACGACATCAAGGCCGCCGTGTCGGAGGCGCTGCTGACCGCCGGCGGCACGATCACCCACCACCACGCGATCGGCCGGGATCACCGGCCCTGGTACGACCGCCAACGTCCCGACACGTTCGCCGCGGTCCTGCAGGCGGCCAAGTCCGTTCTCGACCCGGCGGGCATTCTGAACCCGGGGGTCCTCGTCGATCCCGCGCCGAGCCGTCCTACGCCGAGGTGAACCGGTCCAGGATCGAACGGGCACATCGCACCACGGTGCCGCGGTCGTACGAGACGACGTAGTCGAACTCGCGATCGAGGTCGTCGGTGCCCCGATGCAGGTCCACGGCCGACAGGACGCACGCGAAGTACGGGCCGAGGACGACGACGTTCCACTCCTCGACCAGGGGGTCGTCCGGGTCGAGCGACGCGTGGTGGATGCCCGCCTCCGCACAGGGGCCGAGGCCCACGCCGTACACGCCGGCGTACGCGATCCGCTCCGCCATGTACTGCCAGCGGGCACGGGTGCGCTCACTGAAGTTCCGCGCGTACTGGAACGTGCCGAGCACGATGGTCTCCGCCCCCGCGGCCCCGGCCTGCTGCTCGAGACTGGTGCTCATCGCGACCAGGAGGCGCTTGAGGCTGTGCACAGGCCGGCGCCCTTCCGTGGCGATCGCGAAGGGTGTGCTCGCCTCCGCGGCGAGGTCGCTGCGGACGGGGGTGGACGGGAAGGGATCGACCTTCTCTTCCGCGAGCTGTTCCGGGGCGTCGACTGCGGGATAGAGCGCCCCGAGCCCGTAGGTGGCCCCGAGCGCAAGGGCCCGTCGCCGGCACGGTTCCGAGTCGACGCCGTCCGCGATCACGAGCGCACCGGTCCGTTCGACCTGCGCGGCCACGGCGTGCGCGGCACGGGCCGTGGCGTCGTCCGCGCGACGAGCCGACAGCCGCGGGGCCAGGACGATCACGTCCGGTTCGACGAGCGGCAGCAGGGCCAGGGACTGCGGACGCGACCCGACGTCGTCGACCGCGACGACCTTGCCGCTGCGACGGGCGTCGGCCACCGCACGCAACGTCCGCGACGGATTGGCGATCAAGGACTCCTCGGTGATCACCACGACGTCGCGCCGCAAACCTTCCGCGTCGGGGACGTCCAGGGTCTCGACCGATTCGAGGTCCATCGCCACCAGCGCGGGAACGTTCCGGATCGGTCTCGACTGCGCGACGGACCACTTGAGGCAGTCGAGGTGCCGCTTCTCGCTCATCGTCCGTGCCGCCGCCCGCAGCGACTCTGCAGTGGCGAGCGGTCCTCCCGCGGGGCCACGCAACTGGACCTCCACCGCCGCCAGCGCGCCCGAGTCGAGCCGGCGCACCGGCGCGTAGAAGGGCGTCACCTGCAAACCGACGGTCTCGGGAACCGCGGGCCGGGTGGGGTCGGCGAGGACGAACACCATGAGCCCAGCGTCGCACGCCCGTCCTGCTCCGCAAAGGCGGGCCAGGGACCGGTCCCGGCCTTCCCCAGCCGGGACCGGGATCAGACGGCGGCGACGAGCACCGCGGCGAGGCCTCCGACGAGCACCACCACCGACACCCCGATCAGGAGCGACCCGGCGATCGACGCCGCCACCAGGCCACCGCCGAGACCGAAGAGCGCGAGCAGGATCCACCCGACTCTCGGACTCTCGACGAGCGATGCAGCCCGTTCGCCGGAGATCTCGGGGATTGCCGGTGTGGTCGCCATGGTCACGTCCCAACCTCGTGCGCACCGCACGGCCGCGCTCGACCGTTGCTGCTGATACTCGTGAGCCTGCCGTGCACGAGCATTCCTCCCTCCGGTGACGTTCCCACCCTCACTCACATCACCGAACGGCAACATTCGATCACGAACGAATAACAGGGCCGGTAGTGGCGCTTCGGCGACCGCATCTCCGCGCGGGCGCAGTCCCTCTTCGAGAACTGCGGGCACCTCCCCGTCGGGAATCGGGGCCGACGCAGCCGAGCGCGTCCGTCGTCCGTCGTCGTTCAGTTCTCGGGCCGGCGGTCCGGGGTGAGTTCGAATACCGGGTGGCGGTCGGCCTCCGCCTCGAATTCCTCCGTCGAGGCGTCGCGGCCGGCCCGGAAGTAGTCCCGGGTGGCGGACGCGACGCCGACGTACGTCCGCAGGACCGGGCCGGCCTCGTGCGCCGGCACCTCTCGGATCGTGTAGTGGCGGGTGCGGAAGCGGCGGGTGAGGCCCACGCGGCCGGAGGCGCGCGCGTTGAGCACCCACGGCACCGCACCGTAGGGCGCCACCAGCCAGCGCCGGCCCGCATGCTCGACGACGGTGACGGGGTTGGCGCGGGTGCGGCCGGTGCGACGCCCTCGCGTGGTCAGCAGGTACGAATGCGGGACGACGCCGGCCCGCACCAACGCGCTCATCACGACGTTCTCCAGGCGGTGGGTGCGGCCCCTGCGATACCGGCGGGGCTCGCCGGGCCGGGAGTCGGACTTCACATCGCACTCCTCTGTACGGAGGACAGGTGAGCCGGACTCGCGCACCCGCGCAGCGTCTGCCGGACTCGTCCACTGCACGTTCGCGGTCGGGCACACGGATGTCAACCGGTCCCGGCAGGTGACCGGTCATCGAACGGGTCTGCGCAGCCGGAGCGCCGGCGGGTGCGCTCGACAGAGCTCCACCCCGGGTGCCTAAGGTGACCGCATACGGTGACTGCGGCCCGCCGTGCCGGGTCTACGGCCCGCCGCGCCGGGGACTGCGGTCCACCGCACGGCCGAATCGAGGAGGAACGACGATGAGCGATCGCACCCCGAGCCAGTGGGAAGAGATCACCGCGGCCGACCCCGCACATTCCACCTGGTACGTCGAGCGGTTCCGGACGATGGCGTCGGAAGGCAAGGACATCGTCGGCGAAGCCCGGCTGGTCGACGCCATGCTCGACCGCGGCGGACGAGTCCTCGACGCGGGCTGCGGCCCGGGACGGATCGGTGGCTATCTGCACGATGCCGGTCACGTGGTGGTCGGCGTCGACGTGGATCCGGTCCTGATCGCTGCTGCGGAACAGGACCATCCCGGCCCGACCTGGCTCGTCGGCGATCTCGCCGAACTGGATCTGCCGGCCCGCGGTGTCGCGGCCGATTTCGATGTCATCGTCTGCGCGGGCAACGTGATGACCTTCCTGGCGCCCTCCACTCGCGGTGCGGTCCTGGCGGGCTTCGCCCGTCATCTCGCCCCGACGGGTCGGGCGGTCGTGGGGTTCGGCGCGGACCGGGGCTACGAGTTCCCGCAGTTCCTCGCCGACGCCGCGGCCGGCGGTCTCGCGGTGGACCTGAAGCTCTCGACCTGGGATCTGCGCCCGTTCACCGACGGGTCCGGGTTCCTGGTCGCGGTGCTGTCGCGCGCGGACTGATCCCCGTCCCTTCTGCCGGTGCCGGACCCGGACGCAGGTCACGCGCCCCTCGGATGTGTTCTCCCTCACACAGTGTTACCCGCCAGTAGGTGCCGGGTAGCCGAACGATGTCACGTCGGTGAGCCCCATCGATGACATCGACCGAAGGAGCGAACGCACGATGACCAAGACCGACACCGCCACGCTGCTCACCCAGCTGCGAGCACTGCTCGACCTGACCAACACCGAGATCCAGGTCGCCGAGACCCGGATCGCCCAGGCCCGCACCGAGGCGGTCCGCCGCGAACTGACCGAGAACGCAGCCAACGGCCGCGACCGCGCCGAGGCCATCGAACGCACCATCCGCGAACTGGGCGGCCTGCCCGACGTCATCGGCCCGTTCGTCGGCCGCGCCGCCGCCGCGGTGAAGGCCATGGCCGAACAGGCCCAGCCGTTCGACGAGGCGCTCCTGGGCGACCTCGCGCTCGAGCACCAGCTTCTCGACCGCGCCCGCTACCTCAAGGCCCTCGCCACGGCCGCCCAGACCCCCGCGGTCGTCGGCCTGGCCGATCGTCTGATCACCGCCCACAGCGCGACCGTGGAGTGGTTGACCACCGTCCTGGCCGAGGACGCCCTCGGCGGGCCCGCCGCGCTGCGACGGACCCCGCTGCAGGCCGCCGCCGGCGCGGCCGTGCGCATCGTCAACGTCCCGCTGATGTGGTCCACGCGCGGCATCGACCGCGCGATCGACGCCGCCCGCTCGACCCGGCCCGCCCTGGGGTCGCTGCTGGCCCGTGGCGCACATGCCGGCGACGTCGCCACCAAGACCCTCACGGCCAGCCGGGACGCGGCGCTCGAGACCGCCGAACGGATCACCCGCCGCGAAGGCGCGGACGGGACCGCCCGGGCCATCCACACGGCGCGCAGCGCCACCGGCATCCTCTCCGCCGAGGAACTTCCGATCGCCGACTACGACAGCCTCAACGTCTCCCAGGCGGTCGCCGAGGTCAAGGAACTGACCGAACCGGCCGACGTGCGCGCGATCGTCGCATACGAGGAGGCCCACAAGAACCGGCACGGCGTCGTGTCGGCCGCCCAGACCCGCCTGGCCGCCATCGCCCAGGAGGTCGTCGGGCTCCACTGATCGACCGTCGCAGCAGATCGCCGGGTTCCGCGCCGCGGGGCCCGGCGATCGCTTGTGGGCCGGACCGTCCCACCCACGTCTCGGCCCGACCCGCGGCGCGGACGAGCCGGCAGGCGGTGGGATGATGACGGGCGTGCCGATGCCCTCACCGCTTCCCGTCAAGGACGGGATCGGACCGACGCGCCTGCGCGTCCCGGCGTCGGGTCCGTGGGCAACGATCGCCGCGTACGTCGTCGCGAGGTTCGACCACCTGGACGCCGACGACCTGTACCGGCGGTTCGACGCCGGCGAGATCGTGGGTTCCGACGGCAGTCCGATCGGTCGTGGCACCGCGCTGGGCGCGCACCGGTTCATCTGGTACTACCGCGATCTGCCGGTGGAGGAACCGATGCCGTTCCAGGAGGAGATCCTGCATGTCGACGACGATCTCGTCGTGATCGACAAACCGCACTTCCTCCCGACCACCCCGGGCGGACGATACCTGCGCGAGTCCGCGCTCGTCCGGTTGCGGACCCGCCTCGACAACCCGTACCTGACGCCGATCCATCGACTCGACCGAGCGACCGCCGGCCTGGTGATGTTCTCGGCCCGCCCCGCGACGCGCGGCGCCTACCAGTCGCTGTTCGAAAAGCGGCGGGTCGTCAAGGTTTACGAGGCGGTGTCGGCGCGACCGCCCGGGTGGGACCCGGACGCACCGGCGCTTGCCGGTCGCGCCCTGCCCACCGTCTACCGCAACCACATCGAGGCGCGGCGCGGCGAACTACGGGTGGTCGTCGACAACCTCCGTGAGCCCAATGCCGAGACGGTGGTGGAGGTGTGCGGGACCGGCGTGAGCGCCTCCGGACGTGCTGTGCTGCACACGGTTCTGCGTCCACACACCGGACGGATGCACCAGTTGCGGGTGCATCTGGCGGCGCTCGGCGCCGGGATCCTGGGCGACCGTTGGTATCCCGACCTGCTGCCCGAGGCCCCGGACGATCATTCCCTCCCACTCCAATTGCTCGCGCGGGAACTGGAATTCAGAGATCCGCTGTCGGGGACGCCGCGGAGGTTCGTCACCCGCCGGACGCTGGGCGAGGCACCCGTGCCGGGGTGCTGAGCGCAGCGTGTGTGGTGGCGTCGCGCTCGGCAACCTGGGGGAGGCGACGGCAGACACCGAGCCGGTGTCCCCGACGTCGGGGCCCCACTACACGTTGAAGCGGAACTCCACGACGTCGCCGTCCGCCATGACGTAGTCCTTGCCCTCCATGCGGACCTTGCCGCGGGCCTTCGCCTCGGCCATCGATCCGGCCGAGTCGAGGTCCTCGAAGGAGACGACCTCGGCTTTGATGAAGCCCCGCTCGAAGTCGGAGTGGATGACACCGGCGGCCTGCGGGGCGGTCGCGCCCTGCGGGATGGTCCAGGCCCGGGCCTCTTTCGGACCGGCGGTGAGGTAGGTCTGCAGGCCGAGAGTGTGGAAGCCGACGCGGGCGAGCGAGTGCAGGCCCGGCTCGGTCTGTCCGATGGACTCGAGCAGTTCCTGGGCCTCGTCGGCCTCGAGCTCGATCAGCTCGGATTCGACCTTCGCGTCGAGGAACACACAGTCGGCCGGGGCGACGGCCGCGCGGAGCTCCTGCTGCTTCGCCTCGTCGGTGAGCACCGCCTCGTCCGCGTTGAACACGTACAGGAACGGCTTGGTCGTCATGAGGTTCAGCTCGCGCAGCAGGCCGAAGTCGAGCGAGTCCTTCGCCGCGAACAGGGTCTTCCCCTCGTTGAGCACGCCCTGGGCCTTGACGGCCTCGTCGAACAGCGGCTTGAGTTCCTTGTTCTTCTTCGCCTCCTTCTCGAGGCGCGGCAGGGCCTTCTCCAGGGTCTGCAGGTCGGCGAGGATCAGCTCCGTCTCGATGATCTCGATGTCCGCGAGCGGGTCGACGCGGCCGTCGACGTGGACGACGTCGTCGTCGGCGAACACCCGCACGACCTGGCAGATGGCGTCGGCCTCGCGGATGTTGGCGAGGAACTTGTTGCCGAGCCCGGCGCCCTCGGAGGCGCCCTTGACGATGCCGGCGATGTCGACGAACGACACGGTCGCAGGCAGGATGCGCTGCGACCCGAAGATCTCGGCGAGCCGCTCCAGCCGCGGATCGGGCAGCTCGACGACGCCGACGTTCGGCTCGATGGTGGCGAACGGGTAGTTCGCGGCAAGCACTTCGTTCTTGGTCAGCGCGTTGAACAGCGTCGACTTTCCGACGTTGGGAAGACCGACGATTCCGAGGGTTAGGCTCACAGAATCGATATTCTACGGGGTCGCGGTCACGCCCCCGTCATCCGCACGGCGCGCGACGGCCACCAGCCAGTCGGCATCGTCGTGCCACGGCCGCAGGTCCCAGGTGGCGAAACGCTGCTCGAGTACCAGGCCGGCGGCCGCGAGGTCGGCGGCGAACTGCGACGGACGGTATGCCGCGCCGGTAGTGAACCCGGCGACGAACACCCCGCCCGGGCGCAGGTGCGCGGCGATCCGCCCGAGCACGGACCGCTCGGAGCCGGGCGCGAGGAACACCATCACGTTGCCGGCCGAAACCACCGCATCGAACCTCGGGCCCGGCAGATCCAGCTGCGCCAGGTCGGCGAGATGCACGGTCAGCTCCGGGTGCGACCGGGCCGCCTCCACGAGCACCGGGTCGAGATCGACCGCGGTCACCCGATGGCCCCGCCGGGCCAGCTCGAGCCCGACGCGGCCGGTGCCGCAGCCGGCGTCGAGGATCCGCGCGCCACGCGGGACGAGCACGTCGACGAACCGGGCCTCGCCGTGCAGATCCGTCCCCGCGTGCGCGAGTTCGGCGAACCGCTCGATGTAGGCGCGGGAGTCGTCGGCGCTACGCTCGGACTGCCATCGCGTCGCGGAGCTCGACCCGATGCCCCGGTCGTCAGCAGGCGACACGGACGAGTTGCGAGATCCGGCCGGCCTGCTCCTCGGTGGGCGCGGTGTCCCCGTTCTGCGCCAGCTCGCCGACCTTGGCGATCACCTCCTGATCGCTCGCGCCGGAGTCGATCAGCGGGCACGTCTCGATGACGATCGCCTCGATGGAGGCGTCGTCGCGGTCGGCGGCGAGGTTGGGGTAGCCGGTGCGGAACGCGGCCACGAACGTCGCGAGCTTCGCCTCGTCGAAGGCGCCGCGCGCCCGCTCGGCGACGCTCGACGCGGCCGAGGCGAGGCTCGAGGCGGCCCCGCCGATCGTTGTGCGCGCCGCATCGGACTCGTTCGACGCGTCGTCACCGGAACTGCAGGACACGAGCACGACAGCCGCGGCACTCGCGGCCAGCACGGCGGTGAACTTCTTCATGGCCGAAAGCCTGCCACGATCCGTGGGTTTCGCGCCGGTGAACCGCCCCCCGAGCCGCCGTTCCCGTAGATTGCAGACGGAGCCCGATCCGCGGCGTCGAGAGCATCGGAAGGACCGTCCGTTGAGCGATGTGCAGAGCACCGAGCGCAAGCCACCGGCACCGAAACCGGACCGCACCACGCTGATCGCCTCCGGCGGGCTGGCGCTGGCGAAGTGGTCGGCGGCGCTGGTCGTGATCGCGGCGGGCGCGCTGGTCATCGGCTGGATCATCGAGAAGATGTGGGTGATCGTCCTGCCCGTGGCACTGGCGATCGTCGTCGCCACCATGCTGTGGCCGCCCACCCGCGGCATGATGAAGCGCGGCGTGCCGCCCGCGGCCTCCGCCGGCCTGACGCTGTTCCTGTTCTTCGCGATCGTCGGCGGCATCATCGCGGGCATCGTCCCGTCGGTGGTGGCGCAGGCACCGGAACTCGCGAACAAGACCACCGACGGCATCAACAAGGTGCTGGACTGGGTGCAGGGCCCCCCGTTCAACCTGAAGGACGAGCAGCTCGAGAACGCGACCCAGGTCGTGATCGACAAGGTCCAGGAGAGCGGCGCCACCATCGCCAGCGGCGTGTTCACCGGCGTCAGCACGGCCGGTTCCCTGCTGGTGACGATCGGCCTGGTCCTCGTCCTGGTGTTCTTCTTCATCAAGGACGGGCCGCGATTCATCCCGTGGGTGCACGCCGTCGGTGGCGGTCGTGCCGGGCGGCACCTGGAAGAGGTGCTGATCCGGATGTGGAACACCCTCGGCGGGTTCATCCGCACGCAGGCGCTCGTCAGCTTCATCGACGCGTTCTTCATCGGTCTGGGCCTGGTCATCCTCGGGGTGCCGCTGGCGCCGGTGCTGGCGATCCTCACCTTCATCGGTGGGTTCATCCCGATCGTCGGTGCCTTCGTCGCCGGAGCGCTCGCCGTCCTCGTGGCGCTCGTCGCGAACGGGCTGACCACCGCGATCATCGTTCTCGTCATCATCATCGCGGTGCAGCAGCTCGAGGGGAACGTGCTCCAGCCCGTGCTGCAGTCGCGCAGCATGCATCTGCATGCGGTGGTCGTGCTGCTCGCCGTCACCGCAGGATCGTCGCTGTTCGGCATCATCGGCGCGTTCCTCGCCGTCCCCGTCGCGGCCGTCGCCGCGGTGGTGCTGCGTTACGTCGGCGAGCAGATCGACGAGCGCAGCGCTGCGACGGACGAACTCGAGACGACCGAGGAGACCCCGGCACTGCCACCGGCACCGGCCGAGCCCGGCCCGGCCTGATCGGCCGGGCTCAGCCGGCGATCTCCACCGTGGACCCGGCGCGGCCGCGCACGACGTGCAGGCGGCTGGGGATACGCTGACGCATTTCGTCGACGTGGCTGACCACGCCGACCACCCGGCCGCCGGCGCGCAGTTCGTCGAGCACGCCCATCACCGCGTCGAGCGCGTCGGCGTCGAGCGTGCCGAACCCCTCGTCGATGAACATCGTGTCGAGCACCAGTCCCCCGGATTCGGCGGCGACGACATCTGCGAGCCCGAGCGCCAGCGCCAGCGACGCCTGGAACGACTCGCCGCCCGAGAGGGTCTTCGTGGACCGCACCACACCGGTGTATTCGTCGTGGATGTCGAGCCCGAGGCCACCGCGCTTGCCGTGCGTGCCTGCCGCATCGGAGTGCACGAACTCGTAGCGGCCACCGGACATGCGCCGCAGCCGCACCGAGGCCGATTCGGCGACCTCCTCGAGGCGGGCCGCGAGGACGTACGAGCGCAGCGACATCTTGCGCGCATTCTGCCCGGTGCCCGCGACGACTTCGGCGAGGGCTGCGAGTTCGGCCTGCTCGTCCCGCAGCGGCACCAGCTTCGCGTACTCGTCTTCGAGGCGCGTCGCGAACTTCTCGATGTCGGCGTGGCGTCGCTCGGCCTCGGAGGCTGCGGAGACGGCCGCGGCCAGTGCGGCCGCACTGCGCGCGACCGCGCCCTCCGGTTCGGCCAGGTCCACCGGGTCGTCGCCGACCCGTGCCGTATCCGGGTCGTCGAGCACGCCCTGCGCCGCCGCGCGCCGGTCGGCCGCCGCGCGCAGCACCTGGTCGATCTCGCGCAGACGCGCCTCGGGACGGACGGCCGCCAGGGCCTGCTCGACGCTCGCGAATCCCGCCCGTTCCGCGGCTGCGGCCGCCTCCCGGGCACGTTCGCGCGCGCTCGTCGCCGCGTTCGCGGCCCGAACCCGGGCGTCGAGCAGGTTCGCCGCGGCGGCGGCGAGCGTCGCGATCCGACGTCGGCGGGTGGCGAGGGAGTCTTCGTCCCCGGCTGCCGCGGTGATGCGGGCACGGATCTCGTCGGCCTCCGCGGCGGCGCTCTCCTCGCGGTGCGCAGCCTGGGCGGCCTCGACATCCACCGCGTGCGCCTGCTCGCGCAGGTCGGCGTCGAGCTGGCGCAGCCGCGCGATCTCACCGCGGTGGCGCTCGCATTCGGCCGCGGTGGCCGCCGCCGCGGCGTGCGCGGCGGCGGCCCCGGCCCGCGCCTCGGTGAGTTCTTCGAGACCGGCGTCGCCGCAGCGCTGCCGCAGCACCGCGACGGTGTTGGCGAGGTCCGCGACGGCCGCCTGCGCCCGCGTCAGTTCCGCGCCGGCTCGCTGCTCGGCGTCCCGGGCCGCGTCCTCGTCCGCCTTGGTGGCGGTGTCCGGCGCCGGCCGGGCCGGGGACGGATGAGCGGTGGCTCCGCACACCACGCACGGATGCCCGTCGACCAGATCGGTGGCCAGTTCGGCGGCCATCCCGGCGATGCGGCGCTCACGCACGTCGAGCAGGGCGGTGCGCGCGTCGAGGTGTGCGTCGCGACGGGCGACGACCTCGTCCTCGAGCCGGTGCAGCTGCGGGGCCAGGTTCTGCAGTTCGGTGGCGGCGGCGAGGGCGTCGCTGGTTCGCGTGAGGTCGGCCTCGAGCCGGGGCAGCGTGGCGGCGGCCTGCTCGGACTCGCGCGCGGCCTTCTCCGCAGCGTCGCGGCGACCGGGGAGTTCGTCCAGTTCCTCGGCGATCCGTTCGGCGCGCACCGCCAGATCGCGGCGCTGCTCCTGCAGGGCGGCGCGGTCGGTCTCGAGCCGGATCAGCCGCTGCTCCTGCTCGAGCAGGCCGTCGAGGCGGACCACCTCCGCCGACCAACGCTGTTCGTGGGGCCGGATCAGTCCGCGGTCGGCGTCGGCGGGGGAACCGTCGAGCTGCGCGACGAGGGCCCGACCCTCCCGGTCGGCGGCGACGGGCGCGGCCGCGTCCACCGCGGCGGCATGGGCGGTGGCGGCGGCTTCGGCGGCGCGGTGCGCGTCCCGGGCGATCTCGACGACCGGCGCCGCCCGCCGGGCCGTGTCGAGTTCGGCGGTCAAAGTCTGCAGCTCGGCGGCCGCGGCATCCAGCTCGGCGAGCTCGGCGACCGCGCGGGCGCGGCGTTCCTGGCACCGTCGCAGCTCGGTCGCCTCCGCGAGGGCCGCCCGATCGCGGATGTCGTCGGCGCGCGCACGGTCGAGTGCCGCCAGCGCGAGGTCCCGGTTCTCGGCGGCGTCGTCGCGCAGTCGATGCGCCCACACGACCGGTTCGGAGTCGGCGCCCGCCTCGAGGCCGGCGGCCGCGCTGACCTTGGCGAGGAGCAGGTCGACGGCACGCTGCTGTTCCTCGAGGCGGGTGGCTGCGGCACTGCGCCGGTCCTTGAACCAGCGTTCGACGGAGCCGAATCGGGTGGTGTCGAACAGCCGCTCGAGCAGCTTGCCGCGGTCCTCGCTGTCGGCGCGCAGGAACTTCGCGAACTCGCCCTGCGGCAGCAGCACGACCTGGAAGAACTGCTCGGCGCTCATCCCGAGCAGCCGCCGGACGGCCTCCCCGATGTCGGGCAGCCGGGAGAGGTGCTCACCCGAGCCGTCGAGCCAGGTCAGGCTCGCTTTGGCGTTCTGCTTGACGGTCCCGGTCCCGCGCAGCTTCGGACGCTCGTAGTCGGGGCTGCGCACGATCCGCAACCGCCGGCCGGCGACGGTCGCCTCGAGGCTCACCTGGGGTGCGGTGCCGGCGGGGGCGTGATCGGACAGCAGCCGGCGCCCGTCGGCGCGGGCCCCGGGCACCGTGCCGTACAGGGCGAACGCCACCGCATCGAGGATGGAGGTCTTGCCGGCGCCGGTGCGGCCGTGCAGCAGGAACAGTCCGTCGGCGCCGAGTTCGTCGAAGTCCACCCGCACGGTGTCGGCGAACGGGCCGAACGCGGTGACCTCCAGCTGGTGCAGCCTCACGCGGACGCCTCCCCCGGTGCGACGGTCTGCTCGGTTCCGACACCCGCGGCGCGGTCGACGTCGCGCAGCGCCTGCTGTACCCAGCGCAACTCCCGCGCGGACGGCTCGGAGCGCACGTCGGTGAGGAACTCCCGGGCGATGTCGAGGTCGGTCCGGCCGCGCACCTTCTGCCGATAGGTGCCGGTCGAGGTCGCGACGGGCGGGTCCCACTCGACGTGGACGGCCCGGGGGAAACGGGCCTGCAGCCGACGCATCGCGTCGAGGGGGCGCACGGCGTCCGTGAGAACGGCCGAGACGTAGTGCTCCTCCGCCGCGGCGTGCGCGTCGTCGGTGAGCAGCTCGTCGAGGACGCCGGTGAGACGGCTCAGGCCCCGCACGACTGGCAGGTCGACACGCTCGACGCCCGCCCGCCCGGCCGCATCCAGCTCGACGAGCCACACGGCTTTGCGATGGGTGCGCTCCCCGAACGAGTACGGCAGCGGCGAACCCGAGTAACGGACGTGCTCGGCGACGGTCTGCGGGGAGTGCAGATGACCGAGCGCGACGTAGTCGACGCCGTCGAACGCCGACGCCGGGACGGTTTCGACGCCGCCGACCGAGATGGACCGCTCGGAACCGGAGGCTTCGGCGCCGACGACGAAGGCGTGCGCGAGAACCACGGCGCGGACGCCGCGGGCGCGGGCGTCGGCGCGGACCCGGTTCATCGCCGCGCCGAGGATCTCCGCGTGTGAGCGCGCCTCGGGCACGCCCAGGTCGGCGCGGGTGATCTCCGGCTCCAGGTAGGGGATGCCGTAGAAGGCGACGGTGCCGTGGGCATCGTCGAGCAGGACGGGCCGGTCGATCTGGGAGACCCGGGTGATCAGATGCAGCCCGCCCTCGGCGGCGAACGCCGCGCCCGCGCCCAGGCGGACGGGCGAGTCGTGGTTGCCGGACGTCGCGACGATGACGGCACCGGCCGCGCGGATCGCTTCGAGCCCCGCGTTGCACACCGCGACGGCATCGGCACTCGGGATGGAGCGGTCGTAGACGTCCCCGGCCACCACGACCACGTCGACGTGCCGCTCGGCGACGAGGTCGGCGAGGGCGGCGAGGGCCTGGGCCTGGTCGGACAACAGATCCACACCGTGGAAGGTGCGGCCGATGTGCCAGTCCGAGGTGTGCAGGATCCGCATGCCGTCAGACCGTAGAGCAGCGCACCGACACGCCGTCGCCCGGTCCGGGTGAGCCTGTCGGTCCACTCGGGCATCATGCGCACCATGACGGCACTCACGGCACTGGCGTTGCTCGCGGCCCTCGCGCTCGGCGTGGTTGTCGGCTGGTTGCTGCACGCCGCCCGCAGCGGCGACCGCGCCGCGCGGGCGGAGGCCCAGCTCGCGGCCCTGCGCGAGAACGAGGGGCAGCTGCGGCAAGCGCTCGGCGCCGTGAGCGAGGACTCCGCCCGCCGCCATTCGGGCGCGATC
Organism: Rhodococcus sp. DMF-1; assembly: GCF_021441945.1. Lineage (NCBI taxonomy): Bacteria > Bacillati > Actinomycetota > Actinomycetes > Mycobacteriales > Nocardiaceae > Rhodococcus > Rhodococcus sp. DMF-1. The sequence goes on along the minus strand of NZ_CP090442.1, from coordinate 437,016 downwards.
GGTGAACAGGTCTCACGTCTCGTCGGACCCTTGCAGGAGGCAGTGGGGGCGCTCGCCCGGCAGGTGGAGCACGTCGAGCGCAACCGGGTGCACGCGTACGCCGGTCTCACCGAGCAGGTCGAAGGCATGCACCGCGCCTCGCAGCTGCTCTCGACGCAGACGCAGCAGCTGGTGACGGCCCTGCGCGCCCCGCAGGTGCGCGGACGGTGGGGCGAGATCCAGCTCGAACGCGTCGTCGAGCTCGCCGGCATGGTGCGGCACTGCGACTTCGACACCCAGGTCACCCGGGACGGGGTCCGCCCGGATCTGCTGGTGTATCTCGCCGGTGGCAAGCAGATCGTCGTGGATGCGAAGGTGCCGTTCGCCGCCTATCTCGACGCCGCCCAGGAGGAGGACGTCGCTCGGCGTGACCAGCACCTGGTGCGGCACGCCCGTCAGGTACGCACGCATGTCGACCAGCTCTCGGCGAAGGCCTACTGGGAATCGTTCGATCCGACGCCCGAGTTCGTGGTGCTGTTCGTTCCCGGCGACCCGTTCCTCGATGCGGCGCTGGCCGCGGATTCGGACCTGCTCGAGTACGCGTTCGCGCGGAACGTGATCCTGGCCACCCCCACCACCCTCGTGGCGCTGCTGCGCACCATCGCGCACACCTGGCGCCAGGAGGCCCTGTCGAAGGAGGCCGCGACGATCCACCAGCTCGGCCGGGAGCTGTATCAGCGGATCGGGGTCGTCGGCGGACACCTCGATCGGCTCGGGTCCCAGCTGGGCAAGGCCGTCGACTCGTTCAACCTGACCGTCGCGTCGATGGAGTCCCGGGTCGGGGTGACGGCCCGGAAGCTGAGCGAACTGGAGATCTTCGACGGCGAACACCCGGAGGTGCGACCGGTCGATGCGTGGCCGCGCCGCGTGACGCCGACGGATACTTCCGAGTCCGACGGTCCTGTCGACGAAGCAAGTTGACCCGAGGGGTCTAGTGTCGACATGTGTCTGCAACGCAACGTGCTCGCTCGGCGGTGCCGCTCGACATGCGGTCGGTGGCGCCCACTGTGCCTGGCGTCCCGTGGTGGGGCGCGGTCCTCGTCGCGGCGGGCTCGACCCTGCTCGGCTTCCTCATCGATGCGGCACGCGGTAACGAACTGGGTTCGGCGTTCTCCGCGTTCTACGTGCTCGGTTGCGTCGCGGCGGTAGCGGCCGTGCAGCATCGGGCGCTGTTCACCGCGATGGCCCAGCCGCCGCTGCTGCTGCTCGTCGCCGTTCCGATCGCGCAGGAGTTCCTCGTCGAATCCGGTGGTGGGGGCCTGAAGGACCTGGCGCTCAACGTGGCGTATCCGCTGGTGAACCGGTTCCCGGTGATGCTCACCGCCACGGTGGCGGTCCTGGTCGTCGGCGGGCTGCGGATCTTCCTGAGCCGGTCGCAGGTACCGGCCCCGGCCCGTCCGCGCCGGCGGGGCGCACGCGCCGCCGGGGCCCCGTCACGCGACTCGCAGCTGGACCGCGACGGTGGTGGGGCTGCGAAGCCGGCGCGGGGACGTCGCGCCCGTGCGGCCGCCCGACCCCCGGCCTCCACCAAGGCCAGCGTGCGACAAGTTGCAGACACGCGCGACAACCCGGTGGTGCGGCGCCGCACCACCGCCCCGGCTCCGGACGCGGCGCGCCGCGGCGCCGGCGAGCCGCCCGCGGCACCCGATGTCGCCTACCGGACCCGGCGGGCCGAACCGGCCCCACGACGGGCCGAACCCGCCCCACGACGGGCCGAACCGGCCCCACGGCGAGCCGAACCGGCCCCACGGCGGGCCGCCGAGACCCGCCGGGACTACGACCGGCGCGGCGATCACCGCTCCCGCCCCGACCGTCCCTACGAGCGGGGAGAGGTGCCCCCGCCGTCCCGTCGGCGGGCGCCGGGACCGGAGACCCCGGACTACCGGCAGCCCCGGGTGCGCTATCGGGACCGGTACGAGGACTGACCGAGTCCGCGCCGGATCACACGCGCCGGATCACGCGCGCCGGATTACGCGCGACGCGCGGAGCGCAGTTCGCGCGGCAGCGCGAACACCAGGGTCTCGTTGGCTGTGGTGACCGACTGCACGTCGGCGAAACCGTGCTCGGCGAGCAGGTCGATCACGCCGCGTACGAGGACCTCCGGCACCGAGGCGCCGGAGGTGATGCCCACGGTCCGGACGCCGTCGAGCCATGCCGGGTCGACCTCGCGGGCGTAGTCGACGAGATGCGCGGCCCGGGCACCGGCCCCCAGAGCCACCTCCACGAGCCGGACCGAGTTCGACGAATTGCGGGACCCCACGACGATGACCAGGTCGCATTCGGGCGCCATCGCCTTGACCGCCACCTGCCGATTCTGGGTGGCGTAGCAGATGTCGTCGCTCGGGGGATCCTGCAGCAGCGGGAACTTCGCGCGCAGCCGCTGGACCGTCTCCATGGTCTCGTCGACGCTGAGGGTGGTCTGCGAGAGCCAGATGACCTTCGCCTCGTCGCGCACGGTGACCTGGTCGACCGCGTCCGGACCGTCGACGAGCTGGACGTGGTCGGGGGCCTCGCCGGCAGTGCCCTCCACCTCCTCGTGGCCTTCGTGACCGATGAGCAGGATGTCGTAGTCGTCGCGGGCGAAGCGCTTCGCCTCCTGATGCACCTTCGTCACCAGGGGGCACGTGGCATCGATGGTGCGCAGGCTGCGTTCGGCGGCGGAGGCGTGCACCGCAGGGGAGACACCGTGCGCCGAGAACACGAGCACCGCGCCCTCGGGTACCTCGTCGGTCTCCTCGACGAAGACGACACCTCGCTCGGCGAGGGTCTCGACCACGTGCCGGTTGTGGACGATCTCCTTGCGGACGTAGATCGGGGCACCATGCTTCTCGAGTGCCTTCTCCACCGTTTCGACGGCCCGGTCGACACCGGCGCAGTACCCGCGCGGCTCGGCGAGCAGGACGCGCTTGCCGGCAGCCGGTGAACCGGCCGACCGAGTGATTCCGACTTCGAGGGGAACAGGCGCAGACATGCCTCCAGGGTACGGGCCGTCCGCGGGGCCGGCCGTCCTCGGCTACCAATCGGGCGGCACGTGAGGCAGTCTGTTTCCCATGATCCGTCCACCGTTCATGGCGCGGGTGGCGGCCGGGCTGGCCGTCACCGCGTACGAAGAGACCCTCAAGCTGCCGTCCACCGCGGTCGCCCTGCCGATGACCACGGTCAGCCAGATCCTTCAGACGACGATGCGGATCCAGCAGACGATGACGTCGCTCGCGATCAAGGGCGACCAGTTGTTCGAGCTGCTCGGCGCTGCCCCCGCCGAGGCGCCGTCGTGGGCCACCTTCGACGACGACGCCGAACCGGTGGGCATTGCCGAGCCGTCGACCGCGGGGGCACCGGGACGCTTCGCCCTCTACTCGATGCCGCCCGCGACGGAGGCGGCGGTGCCGGTCCCCACCGATTCGAGGGCCGGGAAGTCCGCCGGCGCCGGGACGGAGGGGTCCGGGCCCCGCGCCGGAGCCGAGTCGACCGCCGAGTCCACCGCCGCCAAGATCAGTGCCGGCACGACCGCAGCCGGCGGCGACGCCGACACGACCGCGACGAAGCCGGCGAAGAAGGCAGCGAAGGCACCGGCGAAGAAGACCGCGAAGAAGGCTGCCGCCGGGAGCGCGGCCGGGGCCGAGCTTCCCGAGATCGTCGAACTGCTCGACTACCCGTCGCTGACCCTGGCGCAACTGCGGGCGCGGATGCGCACCCTGTCGGTCGAGGACCTGCGGGCGCTGCTCGAGTACGAAAGCGCCACCCGCGCGCGGGACCCGTTCGAGACCATGCTGTCCAACCGGATCGCGAACGCAAGCACCAAGTGACCTCCGCGCCCACGGCCACCCCGTCCAACTCCGCGGAACATCCGTGGCCCGTCCGGACCGTCTCGCAGAAGGTCGCGAGCTGGATCGACCGGCTCGGCTCGGTCTGGGTGGAGGGACAGATCACCCAGCTCAACGTGCGTCCCGGCACCCGCACCGCCTTCCTCACGCTGCGGGACCCGTCGGCGGACATGTCGCTGTCGGTGACGTGCTCGCCGCAGCTGGTGCAGAACTCCCCTGTGCCGCTCACCGAGGGCAGCCGGGTGGTGATGTTCGGGAAGCTGTCGTTCTGGACCGGCCGCGGCACCCTGGCCCTGCGGGTCACCGAGATCCGGGCCGTCGGAATCGGCGAACTCCTCGCTCGGATCGAGCGGCTACGGGCGCTGCTCGCGGCCGAGGGGCTGTTCGACCCGCGGCTCAAACGGCCCCTGCCGTTCCTGCCGCACCGGATCGGTCTGATCACCGGCCGGGCGAGCGCCGCCGAACGGGACGTGCTCAGCGTCGCGCAGCGCCGGTGGCCGGCGGTCCGTTTCGAGATCCGCAACACCGCCGTCCAGGGGCCCACCGCGGTCCCGCAGATCCTCGAGGCGCTCGAGGAACTCGACGCGGACCCGTCCGTCGACGTGATCGTGCTCGCGCGCGGCGGCGGCAGCGTGGAGGACCTGCTGCCGTTCTCCGACGAGGCGCTGTGCCGCGCGATCGTCCGGTGCACGACGCCCGTGGTCAGCGCGATCGGGCACGAACCGGACAGCCCGCTGTCCGACTACGTCGCCGATCTGCGGGCGGCCACCCCCACGGACGCGGCGAAACGGATCGTGCCGGACGCGGTGGCCGAGCAGGACCTGGTGGACGAGCTGCGAGAGCGAGCGGCGGCGGCGCTGCGCAACTGGGTGCGCAGGGAGGAGCACGTGATCGAACAGCTGCGCAGCCGGCCGGTGCTCGCAGACCCGCTGCGCACCGTCGACCAGCGGCGCGAGGAGATCGAGCGGCTGCGGCAGTGCGCCCGACGCGACGTGGCCCGGGCGATCGCCGCCGAGGCCACCCGGATCGAACATCTCGGGGCGCGACTCGGGACGCTCGGTCCCGCCGCCACCCTGGCCCGCGGCTACGCGGTGGTGCAGCGGATGATCCCGGACGGGGACGCGGAGGTGCTGCGGTCCGTCGACGACGCACCGCCCGGCACCCAGCTGCGGGTGCGGGTCGCCGACGGTGCGGTGCGCGCGGCCGTCATCGGACGAGAGAAGTGACGAGGAACGGATGAGCGAGACGAAGGACACGCCCGTGAGCGGCCCGAACGACGACGTTGCGGAGTTCGGCTACGAGCGGGCGCGCGACGAGCTGGTCAACGTGGTCAAGATGCTCGAACAGGGTGGCCTGGACCTGGACGAGTCGCTGACGCTGTGGGAGCGGGGCGAGGCGCTCGCGCGCCGCTGCGAGGAGCATCTCGCCGGCGCCCGGCAGCGCGTGGAGGCCGCGCTGGCGCACAGCGACGACGAGGTGGACGAAGACGACGAGTGAGCGGCGCGCCCGTCAGGGCTGTAGCGGCGCGCCCGTCAGGGCTGTAGCGGCGCGCCCGTCAGGGCTGTAGCGGCGCGCCCGTCAGGGCTGTAGCGGCTCAGCCGCCCCCGCTGCGGCCGCGAGTTCGCGGAACTCGGCCTCGTCGCCGGAACCACCGACGAGGATCCGGACGTCGCCGAAGTCGGACACCCACAGCGGTTCGACACCCTGCCCGCCGTAGACCACCCAGTCGCGGCCGGCGATGTCCTGCGCCCCCGTCGCGGTACGCGGCTCCCCGGCGACGAACCGCACCAGCTCGTCCTCCCCCGCATTCGACTGGGTGAACCGCACGTACCGGCCGGCGGGGGTGATGTACCCGACGGTGCTCGAGTCGCCGCCCTGTTCGCCGGTGATGATGCTGCGGCTGCCGGAGTTCGCCTGCCAGTCCTCGGGCACCTTCGGCTGCCGGATCGGGAAGTCCAGCTCACGCGCGTCGTACTTCAGGCCCGCGTCGACGTCGAAGCTGGGCACGGGTCCCGCGGTGGGGCCGCCGGGGCTGAAGGAGCACTGGCTGGCGATGGCGGCCACGACGACCATGATCAGCAGCAGCGGAATCAGCGACCACGCCATGTCGCGCGTGTCGTGGAGAATGCGGGGTTTCTGGGGGGCCACGCCTCCAGTCTGACAGCCGTCGGCACCGATACCCGCACGTGGCCGGGTCCGAGCCCCGCTCACGGGGCGGTGATGAGAGAATTACCACTCGAAACCATCGGAACCCGACGGTCGTCCCTTCGACGTCCGTCTCGCGTCGGCAACCACGTCGACCGACCGCACCAGGAGGCAGTAGCCCATGACGGCCAGCACCCCGACCCGCCGCCAGGCCCCGGACCGCAATCTCGCCCTCGAGCTGGTGCGTGTCACCGAGGCCGCGGCGATGGCTGCGGGCCGTTGGGTCGGCCGTGGCGACAAGGAAGGTGGCGACGGCGCCGCCGTCGACGCCATGCGTCACATGGTCAGTTCGGTGTCCATGCGCGGCGTCGTCGTGATCGGCGAGGGCGAGAAGGACGAGGCGCCCATGCTCTACAACGGCGAGGAGGTCGGCAACGGCGACGGACCGCTGTGCGACGTGGCGGTCGACCCGATCGACGGCACCACTTTGATGGCGAAGGGCGCACCCGGCTCCATCGCGGTGCTCGCCGTCGCCGAGCGCGGCGCCATGTTCGACCCGTCCGCCGTGTTCTACATGGACAAGATCGCTGTCGGCCCGGAGGCCGCGGACGTCATCGACATCACCGCGCCGGTCGCCGAGAACATCAGCCGCGTTGCGAAGGCGAAGCACTCGGAGATCTCCGACATCACCGTCACGATCCTGGACCGCCCCCGGCACGCGCAGCTCATCAGCGATGTGCGCGCGACCGGCGCCCGTATCCGGCTGATCTCCGACGGTGACGTCGCCGGTGCGATCGCCGCGGCGCGCCCGGGTTCGGGTGTCGACATGCTGCTGGGCATCGGCGGCACCCCGGAGGGCATCATCGCCGCGGCCGCGATGCGGTGCATGGGCGGCGCGCTGCAGGGTCGCCTGGCGCCGAAGGACGACGAGGAGCGGCAGAAGGCGATCGACGCGGGTCACGAGCCGGGCCGCGTGCTGACCACCACCGACCTGGTCAAGGGTGAGAACATCTTCTTCTGCGCGACCGGCGTCACCGACGGTGAGCTGGTGAAGGGTGTCCGCTACTACGGCGGCGGCGCGACGACGCAGTCGATCGTGATGCGCAGCAAGTCCGGCACCGTCCGGATGGTCGAGGCGTACCACCGGCTGAAGAAGCTCAGCGAGTTCACCTCGATCGATTTCCACGGCGTCGCGGGGGCCGTTCCTCCCATGCCGTGACCCGGTTCGCGGTCGTGGCGCCCTTTCGGATCTCCGCCGGTCCGAAGGGGCGCCGCTGCGGCTCGAGCGGCCTACTGTGAAGCCATGGCCGACAATTCCGAGCAGCAGTTCCGAATCGAACACGACACCATGGGCGAGGTCCGGGTCCCGGCCGACGCCCTGTGGCGCGCTCAGACCCAGCGGGCCGTGGAGAACTTCCCGATCTCCGGCCGCGGTCTCGAGCGCACCCAGATCCGCGCGATGGGCCTGCTCAAGGCGGCGTGCGCCCAGGTGAACAAGGATCTGGGTCTGCTCGACGCGGAGAAGGCCGACGCGATCGTCGCCGCCGCTACCGAGATCGCCGAGGGTCTGCACGACGACCAGTTCCCCATCGACGTGTTCCAGACCGGTTCGGGCACGAGCTCGAACATGAATGCCAACGAGGTCATCGCGAGCATCGCCGCGCAGCGCGGGGTGACCGTACATCCCAACGATCACGTCAACATGTCGCAGTCGTCGAACGACACCTTCCCGACCGCGACGCATGTCGCCGCCACCGAGGCGGCGGTGAAGGATCTCGTCCCTGCCCTCGACCAGCTGCGGGCCTCGCTCGCGGCGAAGGCGGAGGAGTGGAGACGCGTCGTCAAGTCCGGGCGGACGCACTTGATGGATGCCGTGCCGGTCACCCTCGGCCAGGAGTTCGGGGGCTACGCCCGGCAGATCGAGGCCGGCATCGAGCGGGTGCAGGCGACCCTGCCACGGCTGGGTGAGCTGGCCATCGGGGGCACGGCGGTCGGCACGGGCCTGAACGCCCCCGAGGGATTCGGTCCCCGCGTCGTCGCCGAACTGGTGCGGGTGACCGGGGTGGAGGCGCTGACGCCGGCGAAGAACAGCTTCGAGGCGCAAGCCGCGCGGGACGGTCTCGTCGAGGCGTCCGGGGCGCTGCGGACCGTCGCGGTGTCGTTGACGAAGATCGCCAACGACATCCGGTGGATGGGGTCCGGCCCGCTGACGGGTCTCGCCGAGATCCAGCTGCCGGATCTGCAGCCCGGCAGCTCGATCATGCCGGGGAAGGTGAATCCCGTGCTGCCGGAGGCAGTGACCCAGGTGGCGGCGCAGGTCGTGGGCAACGACGCGGCCGTGGCGTGGGGTGGTGCCGCGGGCGCGTTCGAGCTCAACGTCTACATCCCGATGATGGCCCGCAACCTGCTCGAGTCGCTGCGCCTGCTGGCCAACGTCTCGCGTCTGTTCGCCGAGCGGTGCGTCGACGGGCTCGTGGCGAACACCGAGCATCTGCGTACCCTCGCCGAATCGTCTCCCTCGATCGTGACGCCGCTGAACTCGGCGATCGGGTACGAGGAGGCCGCTGCGGTCGCGAAAGAGGCGCTGCGGGAGAAGAAGACCATCCGGCAGACGGTCGTCGACCGGGGGCTGATCGGTGACGGCCTGAGCGAGGAGGAGCTGGATCGGCGGCTCGACGTGCTCGCGATGACACGGGTGGAGCCGCGAGACTGACGACACCCGGGGTCTTGTGATGAGCGTCTCATCGTGATCTGATACGAAGCTGAATTCTAATTCAGGTCGTAGGAAGCGAGACGTCATGACCACCGTCCCCACCGTCACCGGCACCGTCGACAGCGGCAGCCTCGGCCGGACACTGATGCACGAGCACCTGTTCGTCCTCTCCCCCGAACTGCACGGCAACTGGGACATCGGCGTCGACCTGGACGCGGCGGTCGCCGAGGCGATCACGCGCGTCCGGGAGGTGCACGCGGCCGGCTTCGACACGTTCGTCGACCTCACCGTGGTCGGCACCGGCCGCAACATCGACCTCATCCGACGGGTCGCCGAGGCCACCGACATGAACATCGTCGTGGCGACCGGTCTCTACACCTACATGGACCTGCCGCACTACTTCCACTACCGCGGCCCCGACACCCTGTTCGGCGGCCCGGAACCGATGGTGGACTTCTTCGTCCGCGACATCGAGGAAGGCATCCTCGACTCCGGAGTGCGGGCGGGAATGCTCAAGTGCGCCATCGACGCCCCGGGCCTGACCGCGGGAGTCGAGCGGACGGCACGGGCCGTGGCGGTCGCCCACCGCCGCACCGGCGTACCGATCACGGTGCACACCCACGCCCACTCCGAGTCCGGACGGGTGATGCAGCGCCTGTTCACCGAGGAGGGCGTCGACCTCTCGCGTGTGATCGTCGGCCACAGCGGCGATTCCGACGACATCGGCTATCTCACGGCGCTGATGGACGCCGGCTCGTACATCGGCATGGATCGCTGCGGCGTGGACGTGTATCTCGGCTTCGAGCAGCGGGTGAAGACCATCGCCGCCCTCGTCGAGCGCGGCTATGCCGGCCGGATGCTGCTCTCGCAGGACTACGCCACCCTCAACGACTGGCTCGACCCGCAGATGCTCGCCGTCGCGACGCCGCGATGGAGCTATATGCACCTGCACAACGACGTGCTGCCCGCGTTGCGGGAGGCCGGGGTCGGCGACACGGACATCGACCGGATGCTGATCGACAACCCGCGCGAGATCTTCGAACGTCGCTACACGTACTGAGCCCGGCGGGCCGTCCGCGGCCGGGCACGCCACCCGGCCGCGGACGGCACCGGTCACACCGCCGACTCGGAACGGCGAACGACGAACCGGGACAACTCGTCCCGGTCGATTGCCCGCTTGAGGATCTTCCCGGACGCCCCCTTCGGCAGGGCGTCCACGAAGCGGACGATGCGGGGCGCCTTGTAGGCGGACAACCGTTCCCGGCACCAGCGCACGACGTCCTCGGCACCGGCGCCGGCGTCGTCGCGCAGCACGACCACCGCGGCGATCTCCTCGCCGTAGTGGCGGTCCGGCACGCCCACCACGGCGGCCTCGACCACGTCGGGATGCTCGTAGAGCACCTCCTCCACCTCGCTGGGATACACGTTGTAGCCGCCCCGGATGACGAGGTCCTTGACCCGGTCGACGATGCGCAACCGGCCCTGCTCGTCGAATTCCCCGAGATCGCCGGTGCGGAACCAGCCCTCGTCGTCGAGCACGGCCGCGGTGTCGGCCGGTCGCTGCCAGTAGCCGGCCATGACGACGGGTCCGCGGACGAACACCTCGCCCACCTCCCCCGGGCCGCACGCGACGCCGTCCGGCCCGTAGACCTCGACCTCGATGTCCGGGGCCGCGGTGCCGCTGTACCCGATGCGCGCCGGGACGTCCCCCCACGAGAAGGTCGCCATGGCCGTGGTCTCGGTCAGGCCGTATCCCTCCCGGATGGTGCAGCCGAAGCGGTGCTCGAAGTCACGGGCCACCTCCCCCGGCAGCGACGCACCCCCCGATACCGCCAGCCGGAGTCCCGCGAAGTCCGCTGGTCCGTAGGGAGATTCGGCATGCAGCATCGCGTTCCACATGGTCGGCACCCCGCACACCACCGTCAGCCGGTCCCGGACGACGAGGTCGAGCATCGCCGCCGGATCGAACGGGGACAGCAGGGACAGGGAGGCCCCCGCGGTGAAGGCCGACATCATCACCGACGCCTGGCCGAAGATGTGGAACAGCGGCAGCCCGGTCCCGACTCGATCCTCGGGTCCCGATTCGGACAATCGGCACGAAATGCGTCCTGCAGACAGCAGATTCGAGACGGTGAGCTGAGCCCCCTTCGGGCGGCCGGTGGTGCCCGAGGTGTACAGCACCGCCGCGGTGTCACCGTCGGCACGGTCGACGGGATCGACGGGCTCCTGTTCGACCGCGGCGCCGGGCTCCAGCGACAGCCACGGCACACCGAGCCCCTCCGCGGCCTCGGCCACCGAGCCGGAGGCGGCATGCCAGGCGATCGCGAGCACGGCCCGCGAATCCCCGAGGGTGTAGCGCAGTTCGGCCGCGGTGGACATGGTGTTCACCGGCACCACCACGGCACCGAGCGCCTGGATGCCGAGGTAGGCCACCACGAACTCGGGCACGGAGGGAGCGAGCAGGAGCACCCGGTCGCCGGCGGCGACGCCGCGGCTGCGGAGCAGCGCGCCGTAGCGCAGCGCGTCGTCGCGCAGCTCGCGGTAGCTCCGCTGCCCGTCCCGCGTGCGCAGGGCGATGCGTTCCGGCGCCGCGTCCGCGTGGGCGAGGACGGGGTCGAGAACACTGGCCATGAGTGGTTTCCCTTCGTCGAGAGACACAGTGGGGGAGAGCGGCTCGTGATTGACATCACATGACCGATGCCCCAGACTAGCACCACAGCCTGAACCCGAATTCATGTTTGAGTGCTGTTTCTCGGCCCGTCCGACCGGAGGAATTGATCTGTGACATCGCCATCCGTGAGTCCGACCGGCATCACGACCGCCGGCACGTCGCACCACACGCGCGCTCATCGTAAACTGCTCGCCGCCGGGCTCATCGGCAGCTCGATCGAGTGGTACGACTTCTTTCTGTACGGCACCGCCGCGGCGCTGGTGTTCCCGCACGTGTTCTTCCCCGACAGCTCCCCCCTGATGGGAACGCTGTTGTCCTTCAGCACCTTCTGGGCCGGGTTCGTCGCCCGGCCCCTCGGCGGGCTCGTGGCCGGCCACTTCGGTGACCGCTACGGCCGCAAACCCGTCGTCGTGGTCTGCCTGCTGCTCATGGGTCTGGCGACGTTCCTGATCGGCTGCCTGCCCTCCGCCGCCGCCATCGGGGTCCTCGCCCCCATCCTGCTGGTGACGCTCCGCTTCCTGCAGGGCCTCGCCTGCGGCGGGCAGTGGGGTGGAATCGTCCTGCTGCTCACCGAGTCCGCCGATCCCAAACGTCGAGGCTTCGCCGGCACGTTCGGGCAGATGGGCGTGCCGTGCGGCGTCATCCTGGGCAACGTCGCGTTCCTCACGGCGACGGCCGCGATGTCGAACGAGGTGTTCCTCGACTGGGGCTGGCGGATTCCGTTCCTCGCCAGTGCCGCGCTGTTCCCCGTCGTCCTCTACATCCAGACCAAGGTGGAGGACACCCCCGAATTCCGGGAACTGCAGGCCGAAGTCGCGGCCAAGCGGCCCGAGCAGCAGGTCGTCCAGGCCCCGCTCGCCGAGGCGATCCGCACCCACTGGCGCAAGATCCTGCTGGGCTGCGGTCTGCTCGCCGCAACCAACTCGCTGTTCTACATCAGCATCGCCGGCGTCCTGAGCTACGGCACAACCGAACTCGGCATGGACCGCAATTCGATCCTGGCCATCTCGCTGGCGAGCTCGCTGGTGGGCCTCGGGTTCATCCTGTGGTCGGGGTGGATCTCCGACCGCATCGGCCGCCGGCCGATGATCATGATCGGGGCCGCGGCACTCGTGCTGTGGGCATTCCCCTACTTCTGGCTCGTCAATACCGCGAACCTCGCGTTGTTCGCGGTGGCCGTCACGGTCGGGTCGATCTTCCAGTCCATGACCTACGGCCCGCTGGCGGCGTACCTGGGCGAGCTCTTCGAGCCCAACGTCCGGCTCTCCGGCGCGTCGCTCGCCTACCAGCTCGCCGCCGTCACCGTCAGCGGCGGCACGCCGTTCATCATGACCGCCCTGATCGCCAACACCGGCACGACCACCCTGGTCTCGGTGTTCGTGGCCCTCATGGGCGCCCTCACGCTGTTCTCGGCGTGGGTGCTCAAGGAGACCAACCCCGCGGAGGTGCGCCGCGACCCGAAGGCCGTCCCGGGCATCGCCCACGCACGGTAACCGAACGGGTGCTGCCGGCCTCCACGATCGCTCGTGGAGGCCGGCAGCATCTGTGCCGTACGCAGCTCAGGCGACGACGCGGGCGAGCGACTCGGCCACCGCGACCGGCTTCTCCTGCCCCTCGCGCTCGAACGTCTGCAGCGTCCGGATCTGGATGCCGCCACCGGCGGCCTCGGCCCCGAGCACCTGCATGCGCATCCGGATGCGGGAACCGACCGGCAGCGGCGAGACGAAGCGCACCTTGTCGTAGCCGTAGTTGAGGCCGTGGGCGAACCCGTCGAAGCTCATGAGCTTGTAGGACAGGCCCGGCCCCAGCGAGAGCACGAGCAGACCGTGCGCGATCGTCGTCCCCAGCGGACTCGTCGCGGCGCGCTCGGGGTCGACATGGATCCACTGGTGGTCGTCGGTGACCTCGGCGAAGGCGTTCACGAGTTCCTGGGTCACGGTCACCCAGTCCGTCGGTCCGATGTCCCGTCCCACCAGGTCCCGGAGGTCGTCGAGGCCCGTGGGTCGCACGGGCAGGGTGCTGATGTCGTCGGTCATGGATGCTTCCTCTCCGCGCGGCCGGAGCGACTCGCGCCGAATCAAAACTTGAAGTTGAAACCGCGTTCAACTATACAGGGAGGGAGACGTCCGTCACCATCCTGTTCGCGACGTACCTCGACGACGGGCGATCCCCAGCCCTGCCCCTCCCCTTCCGCCAGGAGTGACCATGTCGGTCTACGAAATGTCCGAACGCACCGTGCAGTACCGCGACGCCCTCCTCGCCTTCATGGACGAGCACGTCTACCCCGCCGAGTCGGTGTACGAGGAACAGATGCGCGCCTCCGGGGACCCGCACTTCCAGCCCCCGATCCTCGAGGAGCTCAAGGCCGAGGCCCGCCGGCGCGGCCTGTGGAACCTCTTCCACCCCCACCCCGACTGGGGCCCGGGCCTGACCAACCTCGAGTACGCGCCCCTCGCCGAGATCATGGGCCGCAGCCACATCGCCTCCGAGGCGTGCAACTGCAACGCACCCGACACCGGCAACATGGAGGTGCTCACCCTCTTCGGGACCGACGAGCACAAGGAGAAGTACCTGCGCCCGCTGCTCGACGGCACGATGGCCTCGGCGTTCGCGATGACCGAACCCGCCGTCGCCAGCTCCGACGCCACCAACATCGAGCTGTCCATGGTCCGGGACGGCGACGAGTACGTCCTCAACGGGCGCAAGTGGTTCGCCTCCAACGCGATGCACAAGAACTGCAAGGTCCTCATCGTCATGGGCAAGACCGACCCCACGGCGGCCCCGCACCGCCAGCAGTCGATGATGGTGGTGCCCATCGACGCTCCCGGCGTGACCGTCGTGCGCAACCTCCCGGTCTTCGGTTACGCCGACCGCGAGGGCCACGCCGAGATCACCTTCGAGAACGTGCGGGTGCCGAGCAAGGACGTGCTCGCCGGCGAGGGCGAGGGCTTCGCGATCAGCCAGGCCCGCCTCGGCCCCGGCCGCATCCACCACTGCATGCGCGCCATCGGCATGGCCGAGCGAGCCCTCGAACTGCTGTGCCGGCGCGCGTCGAGCCGGGTCACGTTCGGTCAGCCCGTGAGCGAGCGCGCCAACATCCAGGACTGGATCGCCGAGGCCCGGATCGAGATCGAGATGACACGGCTGCTCACGCTCAAGGCTGCCCACCTGATGGACACCGTCGGCAACAAGCAGGCCCGGATGGAGATCGCCGCGATCAAGGTCGCCGCCCCGGCGATGGCGCTGAAGATCATCGACCGCGCCATCCAGGTGCACGGCGGCGGAGGCGTCACCGACGACTTCCCGCTCGCCATGATGTACGCGCACATGCGCACCCTGCGCCTGGCCGACGGCCCCGACGAGGTGCACAAGCGGTCCATCGCCGTCGCCGAACTGCGCAAGTACCGCACCGCTCCCGCCGCCTCGGTCAACGGCCACAAGGTGACGGTGGGCTGACGATGACCGGACTCGATCTGACCGGCCGCACCGCGATCGTCACCGGCGCCTCCCGCGGTATCGGGCTGGCCGTCGCCCGGGACCTCGCAGCGGCCGGCGCGAACGTGGTGCTCACCTCCCGCAAGCAGGACGCGGCCGACGCCGCGGCCGCCCAGGTCACCGCGGCCGGGGTGCGCGGCACGGCACTCGGCGTCGGCGCGCATGCGGTCGACGAGGACGCGGCCCGGAGGTGCGTCGACCTCACCGTCGAGCGGTTCGGGCGCCTGGACATCCTGGTCAACAATGCCGGCACCAACCCCGCGTTCGGTCCGGTGCTCGCCCAGGACCACGCACGTTTCGCCAAGACCTTCGACGTCAACCTCTGGGGTCCGGTGCTGTGGACCTCACTGGCCGTGCAGGCGTGGATGGGCGAGCACGGCGGAGCAGTGGTCAACACCGCCTCCATCGGAGGGATGGCACCCGAGGCGAACATCGGCCTGTACAACGCCTCGAAGGCGGCACTGATCCACCTCACCCGCCAGCTCGCCCTGGAACTGGCGCCGCGGGTGCGGGTCAACGCCGTCGCCCCGGGTGTCGTGCGCACCCGTCTCGCCGAAGCCCTCTGGAAGGACCACGAGGACCGGCTCGAGGCGGCCCTGCCGCTCGGCAGGATCGGCGAGCCGGCCGACATCGCCTCGGCGGTGGCCTTTCTCGCCTCCGACGCCGCGAGCTGGATCACCGGCGAGACCCTCGTCGTCGACGGCGGCGCGATGCTCGGCACCGCCGCCGCAGCGGAGGCCGGCGTCGCCGTCGCCCCGTGAGCGCACCCCGCACACCGAACTCGATGGAAAGGTAATCCCATGAAGGCCTGGCGAATTCACGAAGTGGGCGAGCCCAAGGAAGCGCTGCAACTCGTCGACGTCCCCGATCCGGAGGCAGGCCCCGGACGGCTCGTGGTGCGCGTCGCCGCGACGCCGGCCAACTTCCCCGACGTGCTGCTGTGCCGCGGGCAGTACCAGATGAAGCCGGAACTGCCCTTCACCCCCGGCGTCGAACTGGCCGGGACGGTCGTCGCGGTCGGCGAGGGCGTCACCCGCTTCGCCGTCGGCGACCGGATCATCGGCAATCCCGAGTTCCCCTTCGGCGGTTTCGCCGAGCTCGCCGTGGTTCCGGAGGAGGACGCCTACCGCGCCCCGGCGTCCCTCGACGACGCCGAAGCGTCGGCGTTGTCGATCGGATACCAGACGTCGTGGTTCGCCCTGCACCGGCGCACCCAGCTGCGGGCCGGGGAGACCCTGCTCGTGCACGCCGCGGCCGGCGGCGTCGGCAGTGCCGCAGTGCAACTCGGCAAGGCCGCCGGCGCCACCGTCATCGGTGTCGTCGGCGGCGCCGAGAAGGCCGACTACTGCCGGGCCCTCGGCGCCGACGTCGTCGTCGACCGGCACCGCGAAGACTTCGTCGACGTCGTCAAGGACGTCACCGCGGGTCGCGGTGCGGACGTGGTCTACGACCCGGTCGGCGGCGACTCGTACAGCCGCTCCACCAAGTGCATCGCGTTCGAGGGCCGCATCCTGGTGATCGGGTTCGCCGGTGGCACCATCCCGCAACCGGCGTTGAACCACGCGCTCATCAAGAACTACTCGATCATCGGCCTGCACTGGGGCCTGTACCGGCAGTACAACCGTGCCGCGATCGAGGCCTGCCACGAAGAACTGTGCCGCCTCGCCGACGACGGCGCCATCCGACCGCTGATCAGCGAGCGACTCTCCCTCGACGACGTCGCCGACGGCGTGGCCCGCCTCGGCGACGGGCACACCGTGGGCCGGCTCGTCTTCCAGCCGTGACCGGCCGCATCCGGACGGGCTACTTCGGGATCACCTGCGTCGCACCGTCGACATAGGTGATGGTGCCCATCTCGAACTCGCTCTCGAGCCCGTTCGGGATGGGCCGCTCGTCGCTGATGGGGAATCCGAGTTCGCCACCCGCACCGCCCTGGGCCTCCCAGGCGGTGCGGATCTCGCCCCACACCACGTGCGCGTCGGTGTCGGGGCTCCAGGCGACGATGCCGCCCTCGAACTCCGCGACGTAGCCGTCGCCGACATCCTGCTGATCCGCGGTCGGTGCGCCCAGCGGGCTGTCGGCACCGCCGATCTCGTTGTACTTCGCCAGAATCGGCCCGCTGATGGTGTACTCGCCGCCGCCCGCACCCGGCAGGGTCGTCGTCTCCTCGACGGAGGCGCCCGGCTCCGTGTTCTCGGCCCCGGTGGCGCCCTCGACCGCGGACTCCGCGGCGGACGTCGCGCGCTCGACTGCCGATTCCGCCGCGCTGGTCACGCCGGCCACGGCGTCCTCGGCGCTGGTGCCGTCGTCGCTGCTGCAGCCGGCCAGGACCAGTCCCGCGGCAGCAGCGGCCGCGGCCACGGTGGCGGTGCGACGGGCTCGTCTGTTCATGGCATCCTCCTCGGAGATCGGGCACCGGTGTCTCGACGCTAGCGAGTGGCCCCGGGCCCCGGGCGGTTTCCGTCCGGACCTGCCCGCGGCCCTGCGCCGCACGCCGGCGTCGGCGCTGGTCGTCGCGGTGACCCCGGTCCCGCGCCCGGACGTCACGGTTGCACAACGATCGTCGTTGCGGGGCCCGAGGCTTCGAGAGTCTTCCGCGCGCCGAGCCGGGGGCATACCATGCGACGGACGAGAAAGGCCGTGACATGCGCGCACCCCGTCGTCGCCGGATCGGCGCCGCCCTCGCCCTCGTGGCGATCCTGTCGGCCGCCTGCGTCTCGGTCGACACCGCCGACTCTCCGGCGTCCTCGGCGCCGGCCTCGCCGGAAGCCCAGTCCCTCTCTCCCCCGCAGGTCGCCGGCATCGACATCCCGGACGGACAGGTCGACGACGCTGTCGCCCGCCTCGACGACCTCGCCCGGGAGCTGATGGATCGGACCGGCATTCCCGGAATGGCGGTGGCGGTCGTGCACCGCGGTGAGATCGTGTACGCGGAGGGGTTCGGGGTGCGCGAGGCCGGCCGCGACGGTGCGGTGGACGCCGACACCGTCTTCCAGCTGGCCTCGATGTCCAAGCCGCTCGGCGCCACCGTCGTCGCCCGCCAGGTCGGCGAGGGCGTGATCGGCTGGGACACTCCGGTGGTCGAACGCCTGCCGGGGTTCGCGCTCGCGGACCCGTACGTGACCAGCCGGGTGACCGTCGGCGATCTCTACGCCCATCGTTCCGGACTTCCCGACCACGCCGGCGACGAACTCGAGGACCTCGGTTTCGAGCGCGAGCAGGTGTTCGACCGATTCCGCCTGCTGCCGCTCGGGCCGTTCCGTGATTCGTACGAGTACACCAACTTCGGGCTCACCGCCGCGGCACAGGCGGTCGCCGACGCGTCCGGCGCCGAGTGGGCGGACCTGTCGCAGCGGGTGTTGTACGAGCCTCTCGGAATGACTTCCACCAGTTCCCGATTCGAGGACTACGCGGCCCGGCCCAATCGGGCCGTCGGCCATCAGCTCGTCGACGGCGACTACGTCGCGCGCGCCGTCCGCGATCCCGACGCGCAGTCCCCGGCCGGCGGGGTGAGCGCCTCGGTCACCGATGTCGCGCGGTGGCTGACGATGCTGCTCGGCGACGGCGAGTACCAGGGCCGCCGCATCGTCGACGCGGACGCCCTGCTCCCGGCGGTGTCCCCGCAGGCCGTGGCGAGCCCGCCGGGCACCGTCGACAGCCGGGCGGGGTTCTACGGGTACGGATTCAACGTGGGCACGAGCCCAGCCGGGCGCGTGACGCTGAGCCACTCCGGGGCGTTCGCGCTGGGCGCCGCGACCGCGTTCACCGCGATCCCGTCGGCGGACGTCGCGATCGTCGCGCTCACCAACGCCGCCCCGATCGGGGTGCCGGAAACCCTCGCCGCCGAGTTCACCGATCTCGTGCAGTTCGGGGAGATCCGGGAGGACTGGACCGACCTGTACGAGCAGCGCTTCGCCACGTTCGACGACCCGAAGGGCTCGCTCGTCGGGCGCACCGCCCCGACGAACCCCACCCCCGCCCGTCCGCTCGGGCAGTACACCGGCGCCTACACCAGCGAGTACTACGGTCCCGCGCGGATCGACGAACGCGCGGGCGCCCTGGTGCTCACCATCGGTCCCGCCGAACAGACCTACCGGCTCGACCACTGGGACGGCGACGTGTTCACCTTCCCGATCGAGGGCGGTGAGAACGCCCCGGACGGGACGGTCTCCACCGCCACCTTCACCCCGGACGGCGTCACGTTCGAATACTGGAACGAGAACGGCCTGGGAACCTTCACCCGAACAGGAGCGTCATGACCGCACCCGAAACCGTCGCGGACGAGAAGTCCGTCGCCGTCGTCCGCGAATTCCTCGACGCGATGGTCGCCGAGGACATGGAACGAGCCACCGCCCTCCTCGACCCGGACATCGCCTGGCACAACACGTCGCTGCCGACCGTGCGGGGCCTGCCCCGGGTGCGGCGCATCCTCGAGGGCCTGCGCCGGCCGTCGCTGGGCTTCGACGTCGTCGTCCACCACATCGCCGCGACCGGAAACGTGGTGCTCACCGAGCGCACCGACGTCATGCGCGTCGGCCCGGTGTCCGTCCGGTTCTGGGTGTGCGGCACCTTCGAGCTGCGCGACGGGAAGATCACGGTGTGGGACGACCACTACAACGTCGGCACACTCGTCGGCGCCACGGGTGCCGGCGTCCTCCGGGCGGTGCTGCGCCGGTCGTAGAATCTCCTCGGCCGTCGAACCGTTCGACGGCGACGACGCAGGGAGCACGACGATGACCGACGCCGACCGGACGCCCGCGTTCGAGGCCGGAGTCCGGGTCCGCAGCGAGGTGATGGGCGCCGACTTCGTCGAGCGAGCCTTCGACCGCGCCCGCGGCACCGACGCCGAGGAGATGCAGGAGTTCGTCACCGAGCACGTATGGGGCTCGGTGTGGACCCGGCCGGGACTCGACCGTCGCAGCCGCAGCCTGCTCAACCTCGGCATGCTGATCGCGCTGCGCGCGGAGAACGAGCTGCGCGGGCACGTGCGCGGCGCCCTGCGGAACGGATTGACCCGCACCGAGATCGTCGAGGCGGTCATCCACGCGGGCGCCTACTGCGGCGCCCCGGCCGGCCTGGCCGCGATGCGCGTCGTCCAGGAAGTCCTCGAGGCCGAACTCGGTCCGCGCCCCGAGCAGGACTGACCCGCCGCCGCGGTGTGAACGGCGTTGGTGGTGGGCCGAATGTCACATTGCGTCGATGACATCGACGCAATGTGACATTCGGTCACCACCGGGCAGCCGGCCTCAGGCGCCGGGTGCGAACTCCTCGAGCATCTCCGTCACGAGCGCCGCGATCGGCGAACGCTCACTGCGGGTCAAGGTGACATGCGCGAAAAGCGGGTGCCCCTTGAGCTTCTCGATCACCGCAGCGACGCCGTCGTAGCGGCCCACCCTGAGGTTGTCGCGCTGGGCGACGTCGTGGGTGAGCACCACCCGTGACCCGGCGCCGAGGCGGGAGAGCACGGTGAGCAGCACGTTGCGCTCGAGGGACTGCGCCTCGTCGACGATCACGAACGAGTCGTGCAGCGACCGGCCCCGGATATGGGTCAGCGGAAGCACTTCGAGCATGCCCCGGCTGATGACCTCGTCCATCACCTCCGGGCTCGCAAGGCCGTCGAGGGTGTCGAACACGGCCTGCGCCCACGGCCCCATCTTCTCGCTCTCGCTGCCGGGGAGATAGCCGAGTTCCTGTCCTCCGACGGCGTACAGCGGCCGGAACACCACGACCTTGCGCTGGGTGCGCCGCTCCAGCACGGCCTCGAGACCCGCGGTCAGGGCCAGTGCCGACTTACCCGTGCCCGCCTTACCGCCGAGCGAGACGATGCCGACGGACTCGTCGAGCAGCAGGTCCAGCGCCACCCGTTGCTCCGCGGAACGCCCGTGCAACCCGAACGCCTCCCGGTCTCCGCGCACCAGCTGCACCCGCTTGTCCGGCGTGACCCGGCCCAGCGCGCTGGACGAGCCGCCCAGCAGACGGATCCCGGTGTGGCACGGCAGATCCCTCGCGGTGTCGAGGTCGACGATGCCCTCGGCGAACAGGTCGTCGATCAGCGTCCGGTCCACCTCGAGTTCGGTCATGCCGGTCCAGCCCGACGTCACCACGTCCTGGGCGTGGTACTCGTCGGCGCTGAGCCCGACGGCGCCGGCCTTGACCCGGAGCGGGATGTCCTTGCTGACCAGCACCACGTCGTGCCCGTCGCCGGCGAGGTTCAGCGCGCACGCCAGGATCCGGGAATCGTTGGTCTCGGTGCGGAATCCGGCCGGCAGCACCTGCGGGTCGGTGTGGTTGAGCTCGACGTGCAGGGTGCCTCCCGCGTCCCCGATGGGAATGGGCTGATCGAGCCGCCCGTGCTGCAGGCGCAGGTCGTCGAGCAGCCGCAACGATTCCCTCGCGAACCAACCCAGTTCGTGATGGTGCCGCTTGCCTTCGAGTTCGCCGATCACGACGAGGGGTAGCACCACTTCGTGCTCGGCGAAGCGGGTCACCGCCCACGGATCGGAGAGCAACACGGAGGTGTCCAGCACGTAGGTGCGCACATCGGGTTTCTTCGCCGGGGTCCGGCCGGAGCGGCGGGCGGGGACGGAGCGTGTTGCAGTCACGTGAGGCTCCTAGGCCTGTGTAGCACCACACAGACTTCGTTCGATGGGCCGGTCGAACCTGGTGTCCACGAGGGACACGAGGGCCGGGTGCCGGCCCCTCGCTCTGTCTGTCACAGTCACGATCAGGACCTCCCGCGTAGCCGGCAACTGCGCCGTCTACACCCCCGACGCTAACGCCGACACGCCCCGTTCGCTCGACGAGCGAAGAGGCGTGTCGGTGAAGATTGGGTAAACGTGGCAATCCCGGCACGTGCCGGGAGCCGCGCCTAGATCAGTTTCCAGTCCTCGAGACCCTGGTACAGCGGCGCGGCGGCGGCGAGCGCGCTCACCCGGCCGCGCAGCGCCGCGGCGTCGGATGCACCCGTCAGTGCGGCCGCGATGATGTCGGCGACCTCGGTGAACTGCTCGTCCCCGAAGCCGCGGGTGGCCAGCGCCGGGGTGCCGATGCGCAGGCCGGAGGTGACCATCGGGGGACGCGGGTCGAACGGCACCGCGTTGCGGTTGACCGTGATGCCGATCTCGTGCAGCAGGTCCTCGCCCTGCTGGCCGTCGAGCTGCGAATTACGCAGGTCGACGAGGACGAGGTGCACATCGGTGCCGCCGGTCAGCACGGTGATGCCCTTGTCGGTGACGTCGGACTGCATCAGCCGCTCGGCGAGGATCTGCGCGCCGGAGACGGTCCGGCGCTGCCGGTCCTTGAACTCCTCGCTCGCGGCGATCTTCAGCGCGGCGGCCTTCGCGGCGATGACGTGCATGAGCGGGCCGCCCTGCTGGCCCGGGAACACCGCGGAGTTGATCTTCTTGGCCCACTCCTGCTTTGCGAGGATCAGACCCGAGCGCGGACCGCCGAGGGTCTTGTGGACGGTGGTGGACACGACGTCCGCGTACGGCACCGGCGACGGGTGCAGCCCGGCGGCGACGAGACCGGCGAAGTGCGCCATGTCGACCCACAGGTAGGCACCGACCTCGTCGGCGATGGAGCGGAACGCCGCGAAGTCCTCGTGCCGCGGGTACGCGGACCATCCGGCGACGATGACCTTCGGCTTCTCGGCCAGCGCGATCGAGCGGACCTCGTCCATGTCGACGCGGTGGTCCTCCTTGCTGACCCCGTAGGACGCGACGTCGTACAGCTTGCCGGAGAAGTTCAGCTTCATGCCGTGGGTCAGGTGCCCGCCGTGGGCGAGGTCGAGCCCCAGCAGCTTCTCGCCCGGGTTCATCAGCGCCATCAGCACGGCCGCATTGGCCTGCGCCCCCGAGTGGGGCTGGACGTTCGCGAACTCGGCGCCGAACAGTTCCTTGGCGCGGGTGCGGGCGAGGTCCTCGACGATGTCGACGTTCTCGCAGCCGCCGTAGTAGCGGCGTCCCGGGTATCCCTCGGCGTACTTGTTGGTGAGCACGCTGCCCTGCGCCTGGAGCACCGCGCGCGGCACGAAGTTCTCCGACGCGATCATCTCGAGCGTGTCACGCTGGCGCGACAGCTCGCCGGCCATGGCCTGCGCCAGCTCGGGGTCGAGATCTGCGAGCGAGGCGGTGTTGACGTCGGTGCCGGGCACAACGGTCATCGAGGTTTCTCCAAGCTGGGGACGGCGGGAATTCACCTACCAGTCTACGAACCCGACCCCCGGTCCAGGAACCCGGTCCCCTCGGGCGACGGCGCAGGTCATGACTGCTCGCACCGCAGGACGCCGGGCACCAGGGGTTCGTCGAGCAGGCGACGGAACCGTTCGACGCGTTCCGGGCCCGCCGGGGCCTGCGCCAGCCAGCCGCCGAGCAGGCGGTACCCCTCGACGTAGGTGCTGATGTAGGCGCGCCACAACGGCGACGACAGGAAGCGGAGCGACTGCCGGGCCCGTTCCGGACTCGACAACGACCACCGCTGCAGGAAGGCGACGACCTCGTCGCCGGTGCGTCCCCGGTCGTGCAGGAGCAGAGCGGCGTCCTGGCGGACGCTCAGCAACTCGGCCGACGCCTCGTGCAGCTTCTCGGCGAGCTCACCGTCGAACCGCAGGCCCAGGTCGGCGTAGATGTCCTGCGCCCACCGCCCCCAGCCCGGTCCGACGATCGTCTCCAGCGCGAGGTCTGCCAGCCCCTCGGCCATGAGGCACTGCGGGGTGTTCACGACGAAGAGGGTCTGCTCGTCGTGCCCCCCGGCGACCAGTCCGGCCTCCTTGCGGCAGTGTTCGGTGTGGTGGCCGGGATAGGACTCGTGCGCGATCAGCCGCGGCAGGTGCGACATGTGCTGGTCGAGATCGGAGTTGATCGCGACGCGGGAGCGGTAGCGGCCCAGGTAGTAGTTGAACCCGGACCACGGCTTGTCGCCGACCACCTCGTACTCGACGGTTTCGGTCTCGGGTAGCGGGAACACCGCCCGGACCTTGTCGCGCAGGGCGCTCGAGAAGGCGTCGACGCACTCGGCGAGGCGGTCGGCGGGAACGACCTCGGACTTGCGGTGGGCCTGCAGCCGCTCGGCGAGCGGGCCACTGCCGGGCAGCAGCGCATCGATCCGCCGGTGAGCGTCGCGGTACGCGTCCTCGTCGCCCAGGCCGATACGCACGTCGAAGTAGGCCTCGACCTCCTCGACGAAGGCGATGTCCTCACCGGCGAACTTGCGGGCCGAGCAGTCGAGGGCGCGCAGGTGCACGTCGAGGAAGCGGGTGCGCTCACCCGAGAGCCCCGTCGCGGGCAGCTCGGCACGCAGCCGCCGTGCGGTGTGGGACAAGTCACGAGGGTCCGGGGCCGGCGCGTTCTCCACCCGGCGACGCAGCTCCGGGTCGCCGGTGAAGGCGTCGACGAAACCCTCCTCGAGCCGGTCGAACGCCAAGCCGAGCAGGAGGTATTCACGCACCAGCGAGTCCGGGTCCATGCCCTCGCACCCTAGTCCCCCGAACCGGCCCCCGGCCCGTCGGCGACCCCGGAAACCGGACCCCGCGCAGCGAGCGGATGTGTCAGCGAGCACAATCGGCCGATATGGACATCCTTCGCTGCGAGCCATACCCGGGGTGTGCCGCCGGGCCCGTCGAGTCGGGAGTGTGCCGGTGGCGCGTCTGAGCGAGCCGAGTCCGTACGTCGAGTTCGACCGCAAGCAGTGGCGGACGCTGCGCAAGTCGACGCCGCTGGTGCTGACCGAGGAGGAGCTGCGCGGCCTGCGGGGCCTCGGCGAGCAGATCGATCTGGCGGAGGTGGCGGAGGTGTACCTTCCGCTGGCCCGTCTGATCCATCTGCAGGTCGCCGCGCGACAGCGACTGTTCGCCGCGACCGCCACGTTCCTCGGCGAGAAGCATCCGGACCAGCAGGTGCCGTTCGTGATCGGAGTGGCCGGCTCGGTCGCGGTCGGCAAGTCGACCACGGCGCGCGTGCTGCAGGCACTGCTGGCGCGCTGGGAACACCACCCTCGGGTGGACCTGGTGACCACCGACGGCTTCCTGTACTCGTCCCGGGAGCTGATGCGACGGAACATCATGCATCGCAAGGGGTTTCCGGAGAGTTACGATCGGCGCAAACTGCTCCGGTTCGTCACCGAGGTCAAGTCCGGCGCCGCGGAGGTGGCGGCCCCGGTGTACTCGCACATCTCCTACGACATCATCCCGGGCCAGTATCACGTGGTGCGGCAACCGGACATCCTCATCATCGAGGGCCTGAACGTCCTGCAGACCGGTCCGCGGCTGATGGTGTCGGACCTGTTCGACTTCTCGATCTACGTCGACGCCCGCCTCGAGGACATCGAGAAATGGTATGTGGAGCGGTTTCTCGCGCTCCGCAAGACGGCGTTCTCCGATCCCGAGGCGCATTTCCACCACTACGCGAACCTGTCGGACCGCGACGCCGTGGGCGCCGCGAAGGAGATCTGGCACTCGATCAACCGGCCGAACCTGGTGGAGAACATCCTGCCGACGCGGCCGCGCGCAACGCTGGTCCTGCGCAAGGACTCCGACCATTCGATCAACCGTCTGCGCCTGCGCAAGCTGTAGGCGGCTTCGCCGCCGGTGCGTCCTTTGGGCTGCGGGGACAGCCCAAAGGACGCACCGGCGGTTAGGCGCCGAAGCGGCGGTGCCGCGCCGCGAAGTCGCGCAGCGCGCGCAGGAAGTCGACGCGCCGGAACTCCGGCCAGTAGGCCTCGGTGAACCAGATCTCGGAGTACGCGCTCTGCCACAGCAGGAAGCCCGAGAGCCGTTGCTCGCCGGAGGTCCGGATGACCAGGTCGGGGTCGGGCTGCCCCGAGGTGTAGAGATGATCGCTGATGGCCTCGACCGTGACGGCCTCGACCAGGCCCTCGCCGTCGAGCCCCTCGCGCTGCTTGGCCCGCAGCAGAGCCTGCACGGCGTCGGCGATCTCCTGCCGGCCGCCGTAGCCGACCGCGACGTTGACGTGGGTGCCGGTCCGGCCCTGTGTCCGCTCGGCGGCCTCGCTCAGGCGCCGGCTCAGTTCGTCCGGCAGCAGGTCGAGCGTGCCGACGATCTTCACGCTCCAGTTCTGTTCCGGGCCCGAGATCTCCTCGACGACGTCGGTGATGATCTCGAGCAGCGCCTCGAGCTCCTCGGGTTCACGCTGCAGATTCTCCGTGGAGAGCAGGTAGATGGTGGCCCGCTCGATGCCGGCGGCATCGCACCAGCTCAGCAGTTCGGCGATCTTGAGTGCGCCCATGCGGTGCCCGTGACTGACGTCGGTGAACCCGTTCTCGCGGGCCCAGCGACGGTTGCCGTCGCACATCACGGCGACGTGCCGGGGGTGCTGGGCGCCGTCCAGCTTGCTCAGCAGCCGTCGTTCGTAGAGCTGGTACAGCAGGCCGCGCGCGTTCACCCCGAGATCACCACGCGGGTCACATTACGCTCACGATGTCCTCCGGGCGCGACGGCGGTCGGGTGCGTCCCTCGAACGCGGCTCCCCGCCCCCGCCCCGACACGCCGAGAAAGTTACGGAAGCGTAGGTTACTCTTCGGTACCGAAGGGAGGCCCGGCCATGACGGTATTCGGGATCGACGAACTGCCCGTGAAGCCGCGGATGCGCGGCTGGATCCATCTGTGGGCGTTCGGCGTGGCCGTGGTGGCCGGCGCCGTGCTGGTGGTCCTGTCGCAGACCGTGGCCGATCCGCCCGCGGGCTGGTCGACGGTGATCTACAGCCTCACCGTGTGCGGGGTGTTCGGCGTGAGCGCCCTCTACCACCGGGTCCACTGGCACGACCCGCGGGCGCGCACGTGGATGAAACGCGCGGACCATTCGATGATCTTCCTGTTCATCGCCGGCAGCTACACCCCCTTCGCGACGCTGGCGCTGCCCCCGGACACCGGCCGCACGCTGCTGACGGTGGTGTGGACCGGGGCCCTCGCCGGCGTGGCCCTGAAGATGCTCTGGCCCACCGCGCCCCGCTGGGTGGGTGTCCCGCTGTACCTGTTGCTCGGCTGGGCGATCGTCCCCGTCGCCGGCCAGCTGATCGACGAGGCGGGCATCGCCGCGATGGTGCTGCTGCTGGTCGGGGGGATCCTCTACAGCATCGGCGCGATCCTCTACGCCACCAAGTGGCCCGACCCCTGGCCGCACGTCTTCGGCTACCACGAGTTCTTCCACGCGGCGACCGTGCTCGCCGCCCTCTGTCACGCCGTCGCCGTGTGGCTGGTGGTGTTCGGGTAAACCCGATCGGACGAAGATCACATCGGTGGCAGCCGCGTCGCGGATCCGTAGACTCGGCCGGGATGACTGTTCAGCGACTGGCATTCGAACTGACCGACACCAACCGGGAGTGGCTCGTCGAGCGGCCGCTGGCGATCGCGGGATACGTCCTGGCGGCGCTGATCCTGAGGTTTGTGCTGCACCGGTTCATCGACCGGATGACGAAGCCGCGACACCAGAGCAGCAAGCCCGGCCTGCTCCGCCCCTTCCAGGAGCGCGCCCCGAAGGGTCTGCCGGGGGTGCTGGTCAACGAGCGGCGCACGCAGCGCGCCGAGACGATCGGCTCGGTGCTCGAGTCCGGCGTCTCCGTCGTGCTGCTCGTCTGGTGCGTCCTGCAGATACTCGGCACCCTCGGACTCAACGTCGCACCGTTCATCGCCTCCGCCGGCATCGTCGGCGTCGCGCTCGGTTTCGGTGCGCAGAACCTGGTGCGTGACTTCATCTCCGGGATGTTCATGCTGCTCGAGGACCAGTACGGCGTCGGCGACGTCGTCGACCTGGGCGACGCGGTCGGCACCGTGGAATCGGTCGGCCTGCGGGTCACCACCGTCCGCGACATCAGCGGCACCCTCTGGTACTGCCGCAACGGCGAGATCCTGCGCGTGGGGAACATGAGCCAGGGTTACGCCGTCGCCGTCGTCGACGCCCCCATCGCGCACGCCGCCAACGTGCACCGGGCGTGCGAGGTGGCGCTGCGCGCCGCGCTCGAGACCGTCGAACGCGACGACCTGGCCCGCGACATCCTCGAGCCGCCCGAGATGCTCGGCGTCAACTCCGTCACCCCCGAATCGGTGACGCTGCGGATCACCGTGCGCACCCGTGCCGGCAAGCAGTGGGCCGTGCAGCGCGCGATCGCCCGCGCCGTGCTCGAGGCGTTCGACGACAACAGCATCGATGCCCCGCTGCCGGCACTGCTGACCTCGTCCCGCGCCGGCTGAGACCCGGATCGCTCAGGCCGAGAGCGCCGCGCGCAGTTCGGCCGCCGTCGTGACGGGCCGGTCGCACACGTATCCGCGGCACACGTACGCCGCCGGACGTCCGTCGACCAGCGGTCGGTCGGCCAGCAACGGTGACGAGTCCGGATCCCCGCCGACCACGACGGCGCCGCCGGGAGCTGCCTGCCGCGCGACGGCGAGCAGTTCGCCGCCGCCGACCGCCGCCACCTGGACGGGTCCGCGCACCGCCGCCTCGGCGACGGCCAGCCAGTGCCCGGCCGAACGCGGCGCCCGTTCGAGCAGCACCACCGCGGACCGCAGCGACGCGTCCGCCGCATCCGTGTACCGCGGGTCCTCGGGCACGACCGCGGCGAGGGTGAGCAGGGCTTCGCAGATCAGCGCCGCCCCCGACGGGGTGGCGCTGTCGATCGGATCCCGCGGCCGCGCCACCAGGGTTTCGGCATCGTCGGCGGTGTCGAACCAACTACCGGGCCGTGCCGGATCCTGGAAATGGGTCAGCGCCACGTCGGCGAGCTCCCGGGCCGGGCTCAGCCACGCGGCGTCACCCGTCGCCTGGTACACCGCGAGCAGGGCGGTGACGAGGGCGCCGTAGTCCTCGAGCACACCCGCCGGGGCACCGACCGTGCCGCCGAGGGAGGCCCGTCGCAGCCGTCCGTCCACCACGTGCAGGTCGAGCAGTGCCCGCGCGCAGTCGACGGCCGCCTCGACCCAGTCGGCCCGACCGGACGCGGCGCCGGCCTCGGCCAGCGCGGTGATCGCGAAACCGTTCCACGCCGTGACGACCTTGTCGTCGCGGCCGGGTTGCGGACGCTGCAGCCGGGCGGCGAACAGCTCGGCCCGCACCCGCTCGTAGCGTTCGGCATCGTCCGGCTCGGCGAGCAGCTGCAGCACCGACGAGCCGTGTTCGAAGGTGCCGGCGCCGGTCACGGTGAACAGCTCGGCCGCCCACTGCGCGTCGTCGTCACCGAGGACCTCGGCCAGCTGCGCGGGTGTCCACACGTAGGTCAGGCCCTCGACCCCGTCGGTGTCGGCGTCGAGCGCCGAGGCGAAGCATCGTCCGGCGGTGCGCAGGTCCCGCAGCAGGAACTCGACGGTCTCCTCGGTGACCCGTCGCACCCAGGGCGCCGACGTCCGTCGCGCGAGGTGCGCGTACATCCGCAACAGCAGCGCGTTGTCGTAGAGCATCTTCTCGAAGTGCGGAACCACCCACCCGGCGTCGACGCTGTAGCGGGCGAAACCGCCGGCCAGCTGGTCGTAGATGCCGCCGCGCGCCATCGCCTCGGCCGTCCGTTCGACGAGGGAGAGCACGGCCGGGTTCCCGCTGCGCTCGTATCCGCGCAGCAGGCCCTCGAGCAGCGCGGACGGCGGAAACTTCGGGGCGCCCCCGAACCCGCCGTGCACCGCGTCCTCGTCGGCGGCGACGGAGGCGTCGGCGGCATCGAGCAGGGCGGCGTCCACCGGCCGCTCGCCGGGCGCGAGCCCGCCGCTGCCGCGGCGCAGTTCCGAGACGATCGCCACGGCGGAGCGGTGCACGTCTGCGCGACGGTTGCGCCAGGTGTCGGAGATCGCCTCGAGCAGCTGGGCGAACGACGGCATGCCGCCGCGCGGCATCTTCGGGTAGTAGGTGCCGCAGTAGAACGGAGCGCCGTCCGGGGTGAGGAAGCACGTCATCGGCCAGCCGCCCTGCCCGGTCATCGCGACGGTGGCGTTCATGTAGATCGCGTCGATGTCCGGGCGTTCCTCCCGGTCGACCTTGATGCACACGAAGTGCTCGTTCATCGACGCGGCGGTGGCCTCGTCCTCGAACGACTCGTGCGCCATCACGTGGCACCAGTGGCACGCCGCGTACCCCACGGAGAGCAGAACCGGCACGTCCCGCTCGCGGGCCCAGCTCAGCGCCTCCTCGCCCCACTGGTGCCAGTGCACCGGATTGTCGGCGTGCTGCCGCAGGTAGGGGCTGGTCGCCTCGCCGAGGGTGTTCCGGTGGCGGGTGTCGGGCGCCGAGGCCTCCGGGGGTGTCACGACGCGTCCGTCAGTTCGTGGCCATCGGGGGCTGGGGGTGGTCGGGTTTGCGGCTCTCCGCGGCCCCGCGATCGGTCCCCTCGTCCGCGGCCTGGTCCGGCTCGGGGTGCTCGGGCTCGAACGTCTCCGGCAGCTTGCCGAGCCGCTTGTTCATCGAGCGGATCAGCAGGGCGGTGGCCACGAGCAGGATCACGATGAGCGCGAGACCGAGCGGCGACGCCTTGCCGAATTCGGGGCCGGTGGGGTCCTGGGCCAGGACCTCGGCCGCCAGCATGCCTACCGTCATCTCACCTGTCCGTCCTCGATGCCCGCGAACAGATCCGTTTCGGGGATCGCCGTGTGCACGCGGGTCTTGGCCAATTCGAATTCTTCCGTCGGCCACACCTTCTGCTGGATGTCCAGCGGCACGGCGAAGAAGGAGCCGTTGGGATCGATCTGCGTCGCGTGGGCGCGGAGCGCGTCGTCCCGCTTCGGGAAGTAGTCGCTGCAGGTGATCTGCGTGGTCACCCGCGCCATGATGTCGCCCTGCTCGGTGCGCCACCGCTTGAGCCATTCCTCCATCGGGAACGGCTCGCCCCGCCGCTCGTACTCCTCGCGGAACAGCTCCAGGCGCTTGCGGATGAACCCGTGCGAGTAGTACAGCTTCTGCACCTTCCACGCCGGTCCGGCCTCGGGGAAGCGGTCCGGGTCACCGGCCGCCTCGTACGCCGCGACGGACACCTCGTGGCACCGGATGTGGTCGGGGTGCGGGTAGCCGCCGTTCTCGTCGTACGTGGTCATCACGTGCGGCCGGAACTCCCGGATCACCTCGACGAGCTTGCGGGTCGGTTCCTCGAGCGGCACCAGCGCGAAGCAACCCTCGGGCAGCGGCGGCTTCGGGTCGCCCTCCGGCAGCCCCGAGTCGACGAACCCGAGCCACCGCTGCTGCACCCCCAGGATGCGGGCGGCCGCGGCCATCTCCTCGCGCCGGACCTCGGGCATGCGGTCCCGGATCCCGGGGATGTCCATCGCGGGGTTGAGAATGTCGCCGCGTTCACCCCCGGTCAGGGTGACCACCAGCACCTCGTGCCCTTCCGCGGCATAGCGGGCCGTCGTGGCGGCACCCTTGCTCGACTCGTCATCGGGATGGGCATGCACGGCCATGAGCCGTAGTCCGCTCACGTCTTTCCTCCACCTCGCCGTCGGCTGCATCGTCGCTACCCGGACCACCGGCACTGCGGGCCGGTGTCCTGGGTTCCTCCCCTATAGTTCCACCTGACACGTCCCTCGTCAGCCACGCCCCCGCTGCGCCCGCGGGTGCACGAAAGTAAGTGTGATGACCGACACCACCCCGACCGACCGCTACCCGACCGACCGCTACCCGGCGACGGGCGGATCCCGCCGCACCTGGCTGTGGGCACTGGTCGCCGTCGGGCTCGTCGCCGGGGTGCTCGCGGCGTTCCTGCTCTACCAGAAGTTCGGCACCCCGGACATCGAGAGCGAGGTCGTCACCTACACCGTCGTCGACGACTCGACCGTGCAGGTGCAGTTCACCGTGACGCGGAAGGACCCGTCGCAGGAGGCGGTGTGCATCATCCGCTCGCGGTCGAAGGACGGATCCGAGACGGGCCGGCGCGAGGTGCTGATCCCGTCGTCCGAGTCCGGCACCCTGCTGATGGACGCGCCGGTGGTCACGTCGCAGCGGCCGGGCATGGCGGACATGTACGGCTGCAGCTTCGAGGTGCCCGAATACCTGCGCGCGCACTGACCGCACGCTGCGGATTCCGTGGTCGCGACCACGTTGGTGCTAGAATTGCCTGATACACGGTTCCACCCTTTGGGGCCGTGTATTGCTGCATAGGAAGCAGTGCGGTCCTGTTCGCCACTGGCTTGGGGGGAACGTTCGAGGGATCCGCGTTGCCGTCGTCGCTGCGAGTTGCGGCGACCAGTCGACGGAGCCGGGAGCTCCAACCCGAAGGAAGTGATCGAGGATGACCGAGACCCAGGTGACCTGGCTGACACAGGAGTCGTACGACCGACTCAAGGCAGAACTCGACCAGCTCATCGCGAATCGTCCCGTCATCGCGGCCGAGATCAACGAGCGCCGCGAGGAGGGCGACCTCAAGGAGAACGGTGGATACCACGCCGCTCGCGAGGAGCAGGGTCAGCAAGAGGCCCGGATTCGTCAGCTGCAGGAACTGCTGAACAACGCGAAGGTCGGTGTCGCGCCCACGCAGTCCGGCGTCGCGCTGCCCGGCTCGGTCGTCACGGTCTACTACGACGGCGACGAAAGCGACAAGGAGACGTTCCTCATCGCCACCCGCGAGGAGGGCGCCCGGGGCAACGAGATCGAGATCTACTCCCCCAGCTCCCCGCTGGGCGGTGCCCTGATCGACGCGAAGGTCGGCGAGACCCGCGAGTACACGCTCCCCAACGGCAGCACCATGAAGGTGACGCTCGTCAGCGCGGAGCCGTACCACAGCTGACCGACGGCGAGCCGTCGTGCGGCTCGACCGACATGCGAGAAGGGTCCGACCGGCGCCTCCGGTCGGACCCTTCTCGCGTACGGCACCTCAGATCAGGCGACGGGCCTTCATGCCGGGGAAGACCGCGCCGACGCGCACCACGTCTCCGAACGTCGGGGCATGCACCATCTGGCCGCCGCCGATGTAGATGCCCACGTGCCCGGGTCCGTCGGACTGCCAGTTTCCGAACACCAGATCTCCCGGCCGGGCCAGTTCGATCGGAATCTCGGTGCCGACCCGCCACTGCGTCTGCGACGTACGCGGCAACGTCACCCCCGTCGCCGCGTACACCGCGTACGACGTCAGGCCCGAACAGTCGAACCCGCCGCCGGACGGACCGTTGATGTTGCCGCCGCCCCACACATACGGCAGCCCCAGATACCGGAACGCCAGATCCACCACCCGGTTGCCGGTCTCGGTCATCCCCGGCAACCCGAGCCCGAAGAACGGCGAGAGCAGCCGCGCGAACACCATCTCGGTCGCCCGGATCTTCGCCACGTACGGCTTGGTCTGGTTCTCGTAGTCCGGTAGGCCGGACGGCATGCCCCCGGATCGGCGCACGGCCCCGAGACCGGCGTTGTACGCCGCGAGCGTGAGGTCGAGAGTGTCGCCGCGCACCACCCCCTGTGCCTTCCACTGCTCGATCTGCCGGTAGTTGTCGCACAGCAGATTCCCGGACGCCATCACCGGGTCGGCGATGCCGAGCACGTCGGCCCGCCCGTCCCCGTCGGCGTCCTTGCCGTAGGCATCCCACGTACCGGGCATGAACTGCCCCGGCCCCTTCGCACCCACCGGCGAGACGGGGGCGCTCGGTCCGTACCGGAAACCGTTCTCCGCCGAATACAACGCCGCCAGCACCGGCGCCCCGACCCCCTCGCACAACTTCCCGGCCTTGCGCAGCCACGGCGCGAACACCGCGATCGCCCCGATCGGCGCCAGGTTCGTGCCGGGCAGGATCGCCGGGATCGACGGCAACGTCACCGCCGCGCCGCCGGTCCCCACCCCGCCCGGTGCCGACCCCCACGCACCGCTGCCCGTCGCAGCGCCGGGGGCGGGGGCGCCGAACACGGACGGCCGCCCCGCCGGCGCGGCCGGGGCCAGCACCGACGGCGCCTGCGGGGGCGCGGCCTGTACCGGATTCTCGGCCGGTGGTTCGAGCACCGCGACCGCCTCCGGCGGCAGATGCGGCATCAGCGCGTCCTTCGCGGCCGACGTCGCATCCGCCACGGCCTGCTCGGCGGCCGGGCGCATCGGCTCGGGCAGCGCCGCGACGAGGTCGGTGACCTGCTGATCGGTGGCCGCGGCCGACGATTCGGCGGACGCCTGGAACGACTCGATCACCTGCGTGACCTGTTCCTCCAGATGCTCCGGGATGTCCACTCCCTGTACCAGGGCGCTCGCCGCCGTGGCTACCGCCACAATCACCGCCGACGGGTCAACTGACATTCGCGAACTCCCCATCCCTCTGACGAACGACTTCACCGTACTGTGTGATCTCGATCACCGATGCGGTTCGTTACATCCATATCATATATATGCGAGAACGCGTTCTAGTTCCGGACTTGTGACGCGCCACACACACGGGACTTGAAGTTACAGCAACATGGTCGTCGCCGCTCGCACACCCGGCCGGCCGACGCCCCGTCAGGCCGTGAGCGCCTGCTCGACGTCCGCGAGGAGGTCGGCGGCATCCTCGATACCCACCGACAGGCGCACCAGATCGTCCGGAACCTCGAGCAGCGACCCGGCCGTCGAGGCGTGCGTCATCGCGCCCGGGTGCTCGATCAGCGACTCCACACCCCCGAGGGACTCCGCGAGCG
Source organism: Rhodococcus sp. DMF-1 (assembly GCF_021441945.1). NCBI lineage: Bacteria > Bacillati > Actinomycetota > Actinomycetes > Mycobacteriales > Nocardiaceae > Rhodococcus > Rhodococcus sp. DMF-1. The sequence goes on along the minus strand of NZ_CP090442.1, from coordinate 402,561 downwards.
TGAAGATCTCGGTGCGTGCGCAGAAGTCGAGGGCGGCCTGCTTGCCCCCGGCCAGACGCAGCGAGATCATGCCGCCGAACCGGCGCATCTGCTTCGAGGCGACGGCGTGATCCGGATGCGACTCGTGGCCGGGGTAGATCACCCGGGTGACGGCGGGATGCCCGTCGAGCAACTCGACGATCTTCTCGGCGTTGTCGCTGTGCCGTTCCATGCGCAGGGCCAGCGTCTTGATACCGCGCATCGTCAGGTACGCGTCGAACGGGCCCGGGACGGCGCCCGCGCCGTTCTGCAGGAACGCGAACTTCGCGTCCAGCTCCTCGTCGTTCGTCACCAGCGCACCACCGACGACGTCGGAGTGGCCGCCGAGGTACTTGGTGGTCGAGTGCAGCGCGACGTCGGCACCCAGGGTCAGCGGCTGCTGCAGGTACGGCGACGCGAACGTGTTGTCGACGACGATCTTCGCCCCACCGGTGTGCGCGACGTCGGCGAGTGCCGCGATGTCGCCGATGTTGAGCAGGGGGTTCGTCGGGGTCTCGACCCACACCAGTCTGGTGGTGGGCCGCATCGCCTCTCGCACGGCGTCGACGTCGGAGATCGGCGCCGGCGTGTACTCGATGCCCCACTGCGTGAACACCTTGTCGATCAGCCGGAAGGTGCCGCCGTAGGCGTCGTTGGGGATGACGAGATGATCGCCGGGGCGCAGCACCGAACGCAGCAGGCAGTCGGTGGCGGCCATGCCGGAACTGAAGGCCCGGCCGAACGTTCCCGCCTCGATGGCCGCGAGATTCGCCTCGAGCGGCTTGCGGGTGGGGTTGCCGGTGCGGGCGTACTCGAATCCGCCGCGCATCCCGCCGACGCCGTCCTGCGCGAACGTCGAACTCGCATAGATGGGAACGTTGACGGCACCGGTGGCCGGGTCGGGATCGTATCCGGCGTGGACCGCTCGGGTGGAGAATCCGTGGCTGCGCTGCTCACTCATGCCGCTCAGCGTAGTCGGGGGGCGGAAGAACCACGGGCCGGGGAACATTCCCCGGCCCGTGGGTCACCGCGGGAAAGGCGTCAGGAGCCGGCGCTGATGAACCCGAGCAGGTCGTGGCGGGTGATCACCCCGACGGGCTTGCCGTCGTCGATGACCAGCAGCGCGTCGGTGTCGCCGAACGCCTTCGTGGCGGCGGCGATCGACTCGCCGACGCCGATCAGCGGCAGGGTCGGGCTCATGTGCTTCGCGACGGGGTCGGCCAGCCGGGCGCGGCCCTCGAAGACCGCGCTGAGCAGTTCCCGCTCGCTGACGCTGCCCGCGACCTCACCGGCGGTGACGGGCGGCTCGGCGCCCACGACCGGCATCTGCGAGACCCCGTATTCGCGGAGGATCTCGATGGCGTCGCGGACCGTCTCGGACGGATGCGTGTGCACCAGCGCGGGCAGCTCGCCGGACTTGCTGCGCAGGACGTCGCCGACGGTCGAATCGTCGGGCTTGCCGTCGAGCGGGGCCCGCAGGAAACCGTACGAGGCCATCCAGTTGTCGTTGAAGATCTTCGACATGTAACCGCGCCCACCGTCGGGCAGCAGCACCACGACGAGGGCGTCCGGACCCTCGCGCTCGGCGACCCGCAGGGCGGCGACGACGGCCATGCCGCACGACCCGCCGACGAGCAGGCCCTCCTCGCGGGCGAGCCGGCGGGTCATGTCGAACGAGTCGGCGTCGGAGACGGCGATGATCTCGTCGGGAATCGACGGATCGTAGGCGCTCGGCCAGAAGTCCTCGCCGACGCCCTCCACGAGATACGGGCGACCGGTGCCGCCGGAGTACACGGAGCCCTCCGGGTCGGCGCCGATCACCTTGACCGTGCCGCCCGACACCTCCTTGAGGTAGCGGCCGGTGCCGGTGATGGTGCCGCCGGTGCCGACGCCGGCGACGAAGTGGGTCACCTTGCCGTCGGTGTCGCGCCAGATCTCGGGACCGGTGGTCTCGTAGTGGCTCTCCGGACCGGCCGGGTTGGAGTACTGGTCCGGCTTCCATCCACCCGGCAGTTCACGGGCGAGACGATCGGAGACGGTGTAGTAGCTGTCGGGGTGCTCCGGGGGGACCGCGGTCGGGCACACCACGACCTCGGCCCCGTACGCGCGCAGCACGTTGCGCTTGTCCTCGCTGACCTTGTCGGGGCACACGAACACGCACTTGTAACCGCGCTGCTGGGCGACGAGCGCGAGACCGATCCCCGTGTTGCCGGAGGTCGGTTCGACGATGGTGCCGCCCGGCTTCAGTGCACCGGACTTCTCGGCGGCGTCGACCATCTTGACCGCGATGCGGTCCTTCGAGCTGCCGCCCGGGTTGAGGTATTCGATCTTCGCCGCGACCACGCCCGAACCCGGTGTCGTCACCGAGTTGAGCTTGACCAGCGGGGTGTTTCCGATGAGGTCGACGACGGAATCCGCGATGCGCATTCCTCCATGCTCTCAGATGCCGGCGCACGACGGCGTTCCGGCTGCTCGAGCGGCGGATTCGACGCACACTGGACACGGCAACGTCAGGGCCGTCCGCTCGGAAAGGTGATCTCCCGTGCCCCGAACCTCGTGGCGCGCCGCGGCGCTGGCCGGCGCGACGGCCGTCGCCGCCGGCTCCGGCGCCGGCGGCGCCTCCTGGCTCACGTACACGTACCTGATGCGCCAGGCGACGGCGGCGAGAGGTGTCATCGGCCGTACCTGGGCGAGGCCGCCCGAGGCGGACGGGGTGTACCCGCCCGGAGCGCAGTCCCCGGTGCCGTGGCGCCGCGGCGTGCCGTTCGACCTGCACCTGATGATCTTCGGGGATTCGACGGCCGCCGGCCTGGGCTGCGTCAGCGCCGCGGAGGTGCCGGGAGTGCTGCTGGCCCGGGCGCTGGCCGACGAGTCGGGCCGCAGCGTCCGGCTCGACACGAAGGCCATCGCCGGCGCCACGTCGCGGGGACTGGCCGGGCAGGTCGACGCGATGTTCGTGGCGGGTCCGCCGCCCGACGCGGCCGTGATCCTGGTCGGGGCCAACGACGTGACCGCGAAACTGTCGCTGCACCGTTCGGCACAGCGACTGGGCTCGGCGGTGCGGCGTCTGCGCACGAGCGGCGCCGCCGTCGTCGTCGGTACGTGTCCCGACCTGGGGGTGGTCGGCGCGATTCCCCAGCCGCTGCGCACCGTGGTACGGACGTGGGGGCGGCAACTGGCCCGCGCGCAGGCCGCGGCGACACGCGCGGCCGGCGGGTATCCGGTGCCGCTGGCCGACCTGCTGACACCCGAGTTCCTGTCCGCGCCCGACCGCCTGTTCTCCGCGGACGGGTTTCATCCCTCGGCCGCGGGATACGAACTCGCGGCCGGACACCTGCTGCCGGTGCTGGCCGCCGCGCTCGGACTCTGGGCCGGTGGCCCGGTGCCGGCTCCGCCGCAGACGTCGGCGGCCGCGCGGCTGTGGCTGCCCCGGACACGCCGCGGGCCCCGGGAACGGGTGTTCCCGGGGCCCGCGGTCGGCACGGTGGCCGGAGAGCTGGGCTAGTCGTTCTGGAAGTACGACAGCAGGCGCAGGATCTCGACGTACAGCCAGACCAGGGTGACGGTCAGACCGAAGGCGACGCCCCACGCGGCCTTCTCCGGCGCCTGGGCGCGGATGAGCTGATCGGCGGCGTCGAAGTCCAGCAGGAAGCTGAACGCGGCGATGCCGATGCAGACGAGACTGAAGACGATCGCCAGGGCGCCGCCGTCGCGCAGGCCGAGGCCACCGTCGACGAAGAAGCTCGCGACGAGGTTGCCCAGCGCCAGGACGAGGACACCGATCAGGGCGCCGACGATCATGCGGGTCAGGCGCGGGGTCACGCGGATCGCGCCGGTGCGGTAGACGACGAGCATGCCGAAGAACACGCCGAACGTGCCGAGCACCGCCTGGACGATCAGGGTTCCGCCGCCGGCGCCACCGAAGGTGATGTCGGTGAACATGAACGACAGCGCGCCGAGGAAGAAGCCCTCGGCGACGGCATAGGCCAGGACGATGGCCGGGTTGTCCATCTTGCGGCCGAAGGTGGCCACGAGGACCAGGACCAGGCCGATGAGACCGCCGCCGATGACGAACGGCGCGGCGAGGTTCGCGTTGCCGTTGACGAGGACGTAGGAGATCAGCGCCGAGATCGCCAGCACCCCGAGCGTGATGCCGGTCTTGGTGACGACGTCGTCGATCGTCATCGACCGCTCGGTGGCGGGCCGGGCCCACGGGTCCGTCGGCGCGTACTGCGGCTGACCGAATTGCTGGGTGACCTGCGCGGCGCCCGCCGTCGCAGAGCCGAACGTGGCGTATCCGCCGCCCTCTTGCTTGGGCAGGTTGCGGAACACCGGGTTACTGGTGGTGCGCACCGTGCACATCCCTTCTGGTGGTCGGTTCTGTCCGTTCAACGATCCGCGGACGCCGGGAGTTCCCGGACCCGAGCCGAGCACGGACAAACCGGACTCTACCGGGTGCGCACGGACCTGGTCACGGTGAACTTACGGTTGCGTCCGGCAACTTCCGTGCGGCCGATCGTCCGCTGCAGGATCCCACGATAGTTCAGGTGGGTGTTGTAGACGGTCCACAGTTCCCCGCCCGGACGCAGCAGCCGGGCCGCCGCGTCGAACATCTTCACGGCGGCACCGGTGTGCACGGCGGCGCCGACGTGGAACGGCGGATTGCACAACACCACGTCCACGGAGGCGTCCGGCAGCGTCCCGGCGACGTCGTCGCGCAGTACGTCGACCCGGTCGGCGACGTGGTTCGCGGCGGCGGTGGCGGCGGCCGAGGCGACCGCCGCGGCCGACTGGTCGGTGGCGGTCACCCGCAGGCCGGGGAGCTGCCGGGCCGCGGCGACGGCCAGGATGCCGGTGCCGCAGCCGAGGTCGACGGCGGTCCTCGCGTCGCGCGGCAACCGGGGCACGAAGCCCAGCAGGAACCGGGTGCCGATGTCCAGGCGGGGGCCGGCGAACGCCGCCCCGTGCGCGACGACGGTCAGCCCCGCCTCGGGCACCGTGCCGGTCACCGGGTAGGTCGGCTCGGTCGCGATCGGGCCGCGGGCGGTGAGCACCCGCGACTTCTGCCGGCCGCGGGAGGCGCGTACCTCCGTGAAGCACCGGGCCAGTACCTCGTTCATCGCGGGCGTGATGTGCTTGTCGCGACCCCCGGCGAACACCGTCACACCGGGATCGGCATACCGGGCGACGGCCTCGGCGATCTCGGTGAGCGCGGCGAGCGACCGCGGCAACTGCAGCAGCACCACCCGGACCCCGGCGAGCAGGTCGCTGCCGAGGTCGTGCGTGGTGTAACGATCGGTCAGTCCTTCGCGGGCGGCGTTCGCGGCCAGGGCCCGCTCCCCCACCACCGAGTCCTGGTGAACCCGGATCCCCGACGCGGAGTGCCGCACGGCGACGCCGAGCGTGAGAGCCCCGTAGTGGTCGTCGATCACCGCGACGGTCCCGGCCGGCGCCGCGGCGAGCGCGGCACCGGCCTCGTCGAGAATCAACCGGTCGGCGGCGTCGACGGCGACCAGGTTGGGCGCCTCCACGTCGGGGAGGCGCCGCAACCGGGCGAACAGCTCCTCGCCGGTCAGCACTGCCCCTTGCCGGCGTTCTCGATGGCACGCAGGGTGTCGGCCTGCTGCTCCTCGCTCAGCTCCGCCCACGCCGGCAGCGACTTCTGCGCGTCGGCGACGGAGGCAGCAGCCTGGGCGCGGTCCTGTCCCCAGGATTCGAGCTGGTCGAAGTACGGCACGAGGGCGCCGCAGATCTCGTCGTAGCTCTGGCCCAGCTCGATGCCCGTGCTTCCGGTGACCTGGCTCGTGCTCGGCGCGGCGGTGGTGGACTCGGTGGTCCCCTCGGCTGCGGAGCCGGAGTCACCGGACGAGCCGCAGGCCGCCGCGAGCAGCACCGCACCCGTACCGAACAGCGCCGCGAGAGTCTTCTTCATCGTTTCCCAATTCCGATCGCAGTGTCGTTTCCCGGAAGATCCGGCCGTCGTTGCCGGGAGCCCCGGCCGGACAACGGTAATGGAGAACCGGCGATCCATCCGTGTCGTGCCCGCCACACCCGGGACTATCCTGGAGGAATCCACATGAGGTGAGTGCCCCGATGGCAGAGAACGATCCCCTCGCCACCCAGCGAGCCACGGTCTCCCACGTCGCCGCGGCGGAGGACGAGACCGTCGAGGATCTGCGCCTCGCGGGGTTCGCCGAGGCAACCGAGATCGGCCGTGGTGGCTTCGGGGTGGTGTACCGGTGCCGGGAGACGGCGCTCGAGCGCACCGTCGCGGTGAAGGTGCTCACCGCCCCGCTCGACGCCGACAACCTCGACCGATTCCTCCGCGAGCAGCGCGCGATGGGCAGGCTCTCCGGGCATCCGCACATCGTCACCGTCCTGCAGGTCGGCACCACCGGCAGTGGCCGGCCCTACCTGGTCATGCACTACCACCCCCACGACTCGCTCGAGGCGCGCATCCGCCGCTACGGGCCGTTGCCGTGGCCGGACGTGCTGCGCATCGGCGTCAAGCTCGCCGGGGCGCTCGAGACGGCGCACCGGGCCGACGTGCTGCACCGCGACGTCAAGCCCGCGAACATCCTGCTCACCCAGTACGGCGAACCGCAGCTCACCGACTTCGGCATCGCCCGCATCGCGGACGGCTTCCGCACCTCGTCCGGCGCGATCACGGGCTCCCCCGCCTTCACCGCGCCGGAGATCCTGGCCGGGTCGCCGCCGACCCCGGCCGCCGACGTCTACGGTCTGGCCGCCACCCTGTTCTGCGCGCTGACCGGGCATGCGGCGTTCGAGCGGCGCCGCGGGGAGCAGGTGGTCACGCAGTTCCTGCGGATCACCACCGAACCGGTCCCGGATCTGCGGGGCACCGGCGTCCCCGAGGAGGTGTGCTCTGCCCTGGAACGCGGCATGGCCACCGATCCGGATGCCCGTCCGCAGTCCGCCGCGGAGTTCGGGGAGTTGCTGCAGCGGGCCCAGGAGCGGGGCGGCTGCGACGTGGACGAGATGGCGCTGCCCGCGGATCCGGACGGACCCGGGCCGCTGCCCGTCCCGGGAACCCCGCACACCACCGGACCCCACCTCACGCCCACCTCGATCACCACGCCGCCGGTGCCGGTGACCCGGTTCCGGCCGCACGCCGCCAGCCGACCGCTGGTCCCGCGCACCCACCTCATCGACCGGCTGCGCCTCGCCCGCCGCCGCCGCCTCGTCGCGATCCATGCCCCGACCGGATTCGGGAAGTCGACGCTGGCCGCACAGTGGCGGGAGGTCCTCACCGCCGAGGGCGTCGCGGTGGCCTGGCTCGCGGTCGACCGGGACGACAACGACGTCGTGTGGTTCCTCACCCATCTGATCGAGGCGTTCCGGCAGGTGCGTCCGCAGTTCGCCCGCCAGCTGCGGCAGGTGCTCGAGGCCCACGGCGACGACGCCGAACGGTACGTCCTGTCCACCCTCATCGACGAGATCCATCACGAGGAGACCCCGATGGCCTTGGTGATCGAGGACTGGCACCTCGTCACCGCACCGGGAACCGTCGCGGCACTGGACTTCCTCCTCGACCGAGGATGTCATCACCTGCAGCTCGTGGTGACCAGCCGAAGCCGGGCCGGGCTGCCGCTCAGCCGGATGCGGGTCCTCGACGAGCTCGTCGAGATCGACTCCGAGGCTTTGCGGTTCGACGCCGAGGAAGCCGAGGGCTTCCTACGCGACGTGAGCGGCCTCGACCTCGGACTCGAGGACATCCGGGGCCTGACCGAAGTCACCGACGGCTGGGTCGCCGCGCTGCAACTGGTGTCCCTGTCCCTGCGCGACAGCGAGGACCCGACCGATCTGATCGAGAACCTCTCGGGCCGCCACCACGCCATCGGCGAGTTCCTCGCAGACAACGTGCTCGACACCCTCGAGCCGGAGGTGTACGAGTTCCTGCTCGCGACGTCCGTCACCGACGAGATCACCGGCAGCCTCGCCACCGCGCTCACCGGCGACCTGCACGGACAGGCGATGCTCGAGCAGATCGAGGCCCGGGATCTGTTCCTGCGCCGGGTCGACGACGAGGGCAGCTGGTTCCGCTACCACCGGCTGTTCGCGGATTTCCTGCGCCGTCGGCTCGAGCGTGATCATCCCGAACGCGTGGAGCCGCTCCATCGTGCCGCTGCGCAATGGTTCGCACACCAGCACATGCTGCGCGAGGCCGTGGACCACGCGCTCAGCGCCGACGACCAGGAACTCGCCGTCGACATCATCGCCGCCGACGGGATGTTCCTGATCGAGCACTCCCACATGACGACCCTGCTGGCGCTGGTCGCGAAGCTACCGCCCCGCGTGGTGGCCACGCACCCGCGGCTGCAGATGACGGTGGCGTGGGCGAACGCGTTGCTGCAGCGGGCCAACCAGACCCGCACCGCACTCGCGGCGGCGCGGGGATGTTTCAGCTGCTGCAATGCGGCGGCGGAGGACATCGCGGTCCTGCAGGTCGAGGCCGACGTCGTCGAGGGTGTCGTCGCAGTCTCCACCGACCGCATCGCCGACGTGGCGGACAAGGTCGCGCCGTGCCTGGACGATCCGGACGCCTTCCGGCCGTGGGTGGTGTCCGTCGCGGCGAACGTGGCGACCTTCGTGGACATCTACCGGTTCGACTTCGAAGCCGCCCGGCGGCGGCAGCGGTGGGCCGAGCCCTACCACCGCGCCTCCAACGGCCCCTTCAGCCGCGTGTACGGGCAGTGCCTGCTCGGCATCGCGGCCAACGAGCAGCTCGACGTCGCCGCGGCCGAGGGACATTTCCGTGCGGGACTGCGGGCCGCGCGCAAAGTGGGCGGCATCCACACCCACGCCGCGCGGCTGGCCGCCGCCATGCTCGGGGAGCTGCTCTACGAACAGGGCCGGATCACCGAGGCCGAGGCCTTGCTCGACGAAAGTCACGAGCTCGGAACCGAGGGCGGCGTACCGGACTTCATGATCGCCCGGTTCGTCACGGCCGCGCGGCTCAAGTCCCTGCGCGGTGACCGCGTCGCCGCGGCGGCCCTGCTCGACGAGGGAGCGCGGGCCGCCGACGACTATCGGCTGCCGCGACTGCGTGCCCGGGTGGTCAACGAACGCGTGCGGCTCGGCCTGCCGGGGCCGCAGCCCGCCCCGCGACAGATGCCCGATTCCGATGCCCCCGACCCCGACGGCGTCGCCGAGATCACCGCGCAGGTGGAGGACGCCACCGCCATCCGGCTGCTCTACGGCAGCGGCAGGCCCGAGGACGCCGCCGTGGCATGCGAGTGGGCCCGGCTGTGGCACCGCCGCGTCTCCGGACGCGGCCGCCGTCGCGCCGAACTGCAGGCGCTGCGGCTGCTGGTGGCGTGCCTGCACGCCGCCGGACGGATCGAGGAGGCCCAGCACGTGCTGGCCCCCGCCGTGGCGACGTGCGGGCGCCTGGGCATGCTCCGCTACCTCGTCGACGGCGGGGCCCACGTGGTGCCGCTCCTGCCCCTGCTACGCGATCGGCTGCGCACCCTGTTGTGGCCCCCGGACTGGCCGGCCGTGGACGAGGCCTTCCTCGACGAGATGGTGCGGCTGGCGGAGGCCGGCGGCGCGAGCATCGCGCTGTGAACCCGGGCCGCCCCGAACACCCCGGGGTAGGGCAGACTGCGAGCGTGACCGCTGCCGTCCCCGACCACATCCGCACCAGGCTCTGGCGCGACGGACGGCTCGTCGCCGAGAACTACCCGCTTGCGGACGTCTCCGACTACCTCCGGGACGAGACCGCCCTGGTGTGGGTGGATCTGCACGATCCGACGCACCGCGAGCTGACCGACATCGCGGAGGAGCTGGCATTCGATCCGCACGCCGTCGAGGACGTGGTGGCGCACGGGGAACGCACGAAAGTCACCCGCTACTCCACGCACACCTTCCTGACCGTCTACGCCACGTCGCTGGCGTACGGGAGCGAGCCGGCCGACACGCTCGGGTCCCGGCTCGAGACCACGCGGGTCTCGGTGTTCGTGGTCCCACGCGGCCTGGTCACGGTGCACCGGGGTACCGGATTCGACGTCGAGGAGATGGTGCGGCGCTGGGACGACAACGCCGACCTGCTGCGGCACGGCACCGCCGCGCTGCTGCACGGGCTGCTCGACGTCGTCGTCGACGGCCAGTTCGAGGCCATCCAGGGCCTCGACGACGCGATCGAGGAACTCGAGGACGGGCTGTTCGACGAGCGTGCGCACATACGCTCGCTCCAGCGTCGCACCTACCGGGTACGCAAGGAACTCGTCCAGTTGCGCCGTGTCGTCCTGCCGATGCGCGAGGTGGTCGCCGCGGTGATGCGGCACCGGGCCGAGCGGGGCAACTCCGTCGAACTCGACGGCTGGTACAGCGACCTGTACGACCACGTCATCCGCGCGACGGAATGGACCGAATCCCTGCGTGACATGGTCACCACGGTCTTCGAAACGAACCTGTCGCTGCAGGACGCGCAGCTGAACACGGTGATGAAGAAGCTCACGGGGTGGGCCGCGATCATCGCCGTGCCCACCGCGGTGACAGGGTGGTACGGACAGAACGTGCCGTACCCCGGCTTCGGGCAGTGGAGCGGGGTGCTGTCGAGCACCGCGGTCATCGCCGCGTCCGCGGGAACCCTCTACATCGTGTTCAAGCAACGCAACTGGTTGTGACGGACGCCGGGTACGGCACGTGTCTGCTCGGCTACGTGGTTCCTTCGGAGTCGTCGAAGAACCGCCAGTCGTCGTCGCCCTCGACCCTGACCTCCATACGCCAGCCCAGTTCGCTGTTGTCGGCCTTGGAGTCCACGAACCAGGCGTGCGCGTCGTCCGCGCTCTCGATGTCCTTGGTCGCCACCACTTCGCCCTTGGGGTCGATCACTCGGTATGTAGCCATGCCGGGGGCTTTCCCCGGCGATCCGGCACTCAAACCCGAGCCCCCAGGATTGGCATGGCCGGGGCCGGGGTATCCGGGGATGGAAGTGACCACGGACGAAGGAGGATGAAGTGGCTGATTTCATCGACAAGGCCAAGCACAAGGCCGAGGACGTCACCGGTCAGGCCAAGGAAGGCGCCGGCCGCGCGACCGGCGACCGCGACCTCGAGGCCGAGGGCCGGGGCGACCAGGCGTCGAGCGGTCTGAAGCAGGCGGGCGACAAGATCTCCGATGCCGCCGGCAAGGTCAAGGACTCGTTCAAGAAGTAGCGCCGCGGCGCGCAAGCACGCGCGTGGCCCCGTCGACCCCGTCGACGGGGCCACGGCTCGTTTCCGGGGCCGTCAGCGTCCCTCCCCCGGCCGTGCCTGCTCCCCGGAGGTCGCGTTGCCGTACTGCTCCTTCGACAGCGGAATCTGCGTTCGACCGGGTTCCGGTGAGAGGTCGTCGCGCGGCCCGGCCAGCGGCGCGTACTCGTGCAGTTCCCGGGGGCCCTGGTCGAGCCGGAACGGCGGGTACTCGTCGCGCAGCAGCGCCGCGTAGGCCCACACCCGGAAACGCCAGCGGTTGATGCCCACGACGAGATCGAACACCCCGCTCGGGTAGCGGGCGGTGAACAGCAGGGCGATCGCCGCGACGAGCACGAGAATGCCGAGCAGGGACCACGAGTAGGTCCACGCCGCGTCGTCCCAGTCGCCTGAGGTCGCGGTGGCCCCGCCTCCGACGAGCACGGCGAGGATCAGGTAGTGCGGGACGGCGAGCAGCCACCACTTGACCAGCACCAGTCCCCGGGAGAGACGTTCCGGATAGGGGACGTCGAAGTCGGCGGGGTAGTCCGTGCGATGCAGGCTGAAGGGCGGATACCGGTCGGTGCCCAGCGCCGAGTAGGTGTAGAACCCCACCCGCCACCACCACCGCATCACGCCGACGTTGAAGTCGAACAGCGCCCGCGGGTAGCGGCCGGTGAACAGGATCGCGAAGCCCGCGACGACGGTCGTGACGAAGTGCGCGATCGCGAGGAAGAAGAGCACGATGTAGTGCGGGATCGCCAAGAGCCACTTCACGAGCCACAGCCAGCGCGACGGCGAGTCCGGGTCGCCGCGCAACATCACCGGGTAGGTGCCCGGGGCGACGGCGGCCGGCGGCGGAGCGTGCGCCGAGGGCGGACCGTGCCGGCCGAGCCCCACCGCGCCGAGGACGAGCAGCGGCACCCCGATCACGAGCAGGACGAGAGCACTGACGAGCAGCCACAGCGCGAGGGGTCCCAGGAACGGGAACTGGGCGCCCGCCTGCAGGTCCACGACGACGCCCGGGGTGGCGTCGGCGTTCATCACGACGATCGACCACACCCCTTCCTGGAAGTCCCAGCGCAATTCCTGTGTCCCGGGTCCGGCAGCCGACGCGGCCCAGAAGTCCTCGTCACCGGGCACCCGGGCGGGGTCGTCGCCGGGGATCTCGCGGTACTCGGCGCGGAACGGCTCGAACCGGACGTCGGTGAGTTCGGCGTGTGCGACCCCGGACAGGAAGGCGTCGACCTCCCGCTGCGGGCCGATGCCGACGAACACCGGCTGTCCGGGATCCTCCGATGCCGCACGCAACCTGAGCCGGCCGAAGTCCTCGGCGCCGAAACCGGTGGGCGTGTCGTCGAAGACCAGGTCGATGCGTTCGGAGACGAGGGCGCTCGAGTCGGTGCGGAAACGCTCGGTCGGAGCGGTGAACCAGCCGTCGTCGCGCTGGACGAAGTACCCCCAGCCGAGCACGCCGGCGGCGGCGAGCAGGGCCAGTCCGAGCATCGACAGCAGAACACCCACCACGAACATGACGATGTTGCCGGCCTTCATAGCGGCCTCCGATTCGGAGTGTCGTACACGCGGTCCGAACTCACCGTAGACGCGACCGAACCGGACGAACAAGACTTTGCCCCACCTCGCCGCGCCGCACCCCGCGACACGTCACGCACCGGTTCCGTGCGCGTAACGCATCGGCCATCCAGCGGCGTGTAGGGTGAGGGCATCGACGACACGTCTCGGTCGATCGCTTCCGGTCGGGCGAGTACAGCGTGATTTCGGTCGAGCACCACCCACCGAGCCCTGCCCCGGAACTGCCGTACCCGCATACCGGGTGCGGGTGTAGCGGCGGCAGCGTCGGGGTACCACAGCTACGCCGCCCGACACGGCTCGCCGGCCCGAAAGGACATCATGCACAACGAAACCGAGTTCCAGACGCCGCTCTTCGTCGAGCCCACCACTCCCGGCGACGAGGGCAGCACCGAGCCCGTCGCGACCTCGCAGCCGCCGAGCGGCCCCTACGACTACAACGCCATCTTCTCCGCCCGGGCCTGATCGCCGTCCGCGTCGTTCCGTACTGCGGGAAATCGGTTTCGGACTGCGGGATGACGTGCCCGCCAGACGATCCCGGCGCCGCCCTCGCAACGGATGACCCGTGCGGCCGGACCGCCGCCCGGTCGCGTACAGTGGACCACGGCCGGAGGGGAAGACCCGGCCACGCGAACGCCCCGGCTCCGTGCCGGGGCGTTCGTCATTCCGGGCGATGCCCGGAACGACGATTGGAACCGGCCGGGAACGGGAACGCACCCTGTGGGTCGCCCCACGACCCGTTCCCGACCGGAAGGATTGATCATGACCGAGGTGCTGTTCGTCGTGACAGGAGCCGATCACTGGACGCTCGCCGACGGGACGCAACACCCGACGGGATTCTGGGCCGAGGAACTGATCGAGCCGTACCGGGTGTTCACCGATGCCGGCTTCCATCTCACGTTCGCCACGCCGGGCGGCCGCAGCCCGGTCGTGGACGAGGCCAGCCTCGCACCCGACGCCGCCGGCGGCGAGGACCGCAGTGACGAGCTGCGGCGGACCCTCACGGAGCTGAGGCCGGTCCTCGACTCGCCCGCCGTACTCGAGGACGTGCGCGCCGAGGACTACGACCTCGTGTTCGTCCCGGGCGGGCACGGCCCGATGGAGGACCTCGCCGTGTCCGAACCGTTCGGCAGGCTGCTCGCGGAGTTCATGGCCGCCGGCAAGCTCGTCTCCGTCGTATGCCATGCTCCCGCAGCGTTGTTGCCCGCACGAGGTGCCGACGGCGGCTGGCTCTTCGACGGGTACCGGATGACCGGCTTCACCAACGAGGAGGAGACGCAGGCCGGGCTCGCCGAGAAGGCGCCGTGGCTGCTCGAGGACCGCCTCCGCGAGAGCGGCGCCCGATTCGACGCGGGACCGGCATGGGAATCACACGTGGTCGTCGACCGCAGCCTCTACACCGGGCAGAACCCGGCGTCGTCGCGGGCGGTGGCCGAGCGAGTGGTCGAGGCGACGAAGAGTTAGCCCCTTCGGCGCCCGAGGACTCTCGGAGGGCGGATCGGACACCCTGTGGTTCACAGCCGGACGCGTGATCGTGATCGATCCCCTCGACTACCGACTCGCGAAGACGCGCACGTTCGCGCACGCCGAGATGTACAACCCTGAACTGGGCGATCGACTCGGTCCGCAAGGCCGGGACGATCCCGGTGATGGGCGCGTACGGCTCGACGTTCAGCGCCGTGAAGTTCGGGGACTCCATGGACGAGGGACTGACGCTGCGGATGAACCAGTGCCCGGTCGAGCGTCGATCGCCACGCTTGTCCGAGCACATCCGTAACGGTTACCTCAACCCGAAAGAGGTTGTCACGCAAAGAATCCCACGCGAACACATCGCGGAGGCCTATCACATCATGCCGGCCGAGCTGGACGACTGCATCAGGAATCGTCTCTGCTCGTAACCGCCGGCGGGACTACGCCTTGCAGACATACCGGACATCCGGTTTCCTGTAGCTGTGCGCTGCCCGTGGAAGTGGAACAAGGACGAACCGCTCTTCGGTGACCCCGAGGCCCCGCGCGGCATGGTGGCGATCGTCGCCGTCGTCGTCGCGGTCGTCGTCTCGGCGACAGTGCTGTTGCTGCTGGCCTCGGGCGGGACGCTGCGCTGAGACTGCGGCGGAAGACTCGCCGGCGGCCGTCGTGCCACCCCTCCCCTGCGTTCCGGGCGTCGTATTCGGCCGAATGCGGCCCGAAGGGAATGTTCGCCTGGAACGATTCCGGGTGTGAAGCACTTTCGGATTGTGGACCGAGACGGTGCCGTCATCGACCAGCAGTCGTTCGAGACCCAGGACGAAGCCCTCGCATGGGCGCACACCCACCCGCGGTCGGGAGCCCCGGAATGGACGCTGGAGGAACAGGTCGGGCACGACTGGGAGAAACGGGAGAACCGGGAGCGGTCCTGACCCGACCGGTCGGGACCGTCCCGGCCGTGGATCACCCCTTCTGACGCTTCGCCCAGGTCAGCAGAAGCTTCGGCTCTCCGGGATCGGAAGAATCGAGTTCCAGCGTGGCGTCTTCGGGAGCGCCCGCGAGGAAGGCCCGGACGATACTCATCGTGACCGGCGTCGTGAGGGACAGAACGGCACTTTCGGATTCGTTCGACATGTTCCGAACGTATCGTCATCGCGGACCCCGTGCCGGGTGGGAAGAGCGATCGAACTACCCGACGGCAACTGGATCGGTGGCGTGTCGTCGGTTCTCCCCGCCTGACGACGTGTCCTGCCGAACCCTCCCGGATGCCGTGAGCGGTTCGCCGCTTCCGCCGGGTCTCTGCTCGACGGGCCCCGTCAGGGAGTCAACGCCCGGCAATCGTCGAGCTGAGCGGGGGGCTGTCCACCGCCCCGTTCCCGGCTGTCGTCCTGGATGACCGTGCCGACGTACCGATTGGTGAACGGGATCTGGTCGGCCTCCACGGTCCCCTGCAGCACGATCCTGCCATTGACCCTGGCCGTGTACCGGTTCCCGTCGGCACGCAGCTCGACGACCGCGCCTTCGGGGAACTTCGACGTGGACGCGTACTGCGGCGTCCCCGCGGCGGGAGCGAATCCGTTCGGGCTGGAAGGATCCTCGTAGTACAACGCCATCATGCTCTCGGTGAACGCGAACTGCACACCGGTGTCGACACCGGGATTGGCACGCACCACCGGACCGATCGACGAGTGCTCCGGGTCGCGTCCGTTCCAGCGGACCACACACCGCATCACCTGCGTCTCGCTCGGCATCGGCTCACTCCAGAACGCGAGACTCAGCGGGGTCGACGGAGTCCCCCGGCCGTCGAGATGACCGTTCACGATCTTCAGGGTGCCGCCCCCGTGGGTGATCCAGTTCGGGCCGAGCGGACCGTCCGGACGATCGAAGTCGTCGGCCGCACGCAGGACCAGCGGAGCCGGTGCGCGGCGGATGCCCTCGACCCCCTCGTCGGCGGTGGCCACGAGCGGGGAGGCTGCCATCCCTGGAATCGGAGCGAACTCCGGCGCGGAGGCGCGGACCTGTTCGTCGGCGGTACCCGGATCCGCGGCGGCGAGGGGTGAGACTCCGGTTGCGAGGGCCAGCGACCCCCACACGATGCCGAGCCGCACTGCACCCCTCCGGACGGACGCGCCCAGGCGATCGTTTGGTTCGGTAAGCACACAGGGCATTGTAGGGGCGGAAGTCGCGGCTGCCAGTGATGCCCGTCACGACCATCGCCCTCGGCCCCACGCGGGGCGGTCTGGAAGCCGTATCGAACGCGCCGGTCGGGTCGGCTCACAGCTGGTTGGGTTGTGGTGCCCCCAGTCGGACTCGAACCGACACTCGGCGGATTTTAAGTCCGCTGCCTCTGCCAATTGGGCTATGGGGGCGCATGAAGAGAGTAGAGCGTGGCGCCTCGGGGCCCGCAGCCGCGTCGCGCCCAGTCATCCGCGGAGACGATCGTCAGCGCGTACGGCTGGGCGCGGAGCGGCTGAGTGCCGCGGCTGCCTACGCGATCGACAGTGCGATCCCGTCGAGGATGTCGTGCTCGCTCACGACCAGCTCGCCGATGCCCGCGCGACGAGCGAGTTCGTCGGCCAGCACCGTCGTGACGACGGCTCCGCCCCCGATGACGTCGACCCGTCCGGGGTGCATCGGGCCGAGCGCGGCGCGTTCGTCGTGGGTGGCGGCGAGCAGGCCGTCGCACACCTGGCGCAGCCGGTCGAAGCCGACGGTGGACAGGTGCACCCGCTCGGGGTCGTATTCCTCGAGCCCGTTCGCGAGCGCCGCGATCGTGGTCATGGTGCCGGCGACGCCGACCCAGGTGCGAGCCTGCTCCACCGGCACGTGGGCGAGCGCTTCGGTGATCTTCTCCCCCGCGAACGTGCGCGCCGCGGCGACCTGCTCGGCCGTGGGCGGGTCGTCGTGCAGGCACCGCTCGGTCAGGCGCACGCACCCGATGTCGGTGGAGTAGGCGGCGTGCACGCCGTCCGCGTCGCCGAGCACCACCTCGGTGGAACCGCCGCCGAGGTCGACGACGACGAACGGCCCGCGTGCCGGGTCGAGTTCGCCCACGGCGCCGGTGAAGGACAGCCGCGCTTCCTCGTCGCCGGAGATGACTTCGGCCTCGGCACCGGCGATCACCGCGCCGAGGACCTCGCGGGTCATGGCGAAGAAGTCGTCCCGGTTGGCGGCGTCGCGGGTGGCGGAGGTGGCGACCATTCGCACCGCCTGCGCCCCGGTCTCGCGGACGAGGCCGGCGTATTCGACGAGGGCGACGCGGGTGCGTTCGATCGCCTCGGGGGCGAGCCGGCCGGTCGCGTCGACGCCCTGGCCGAGCCGCACGACCCGCATCAACCGGGTGACGTCGGTGAGCCGGCCGCCGTCGTCGAGATCGGCGATGAGCAGGCGGATGGAGTTGGTGCCGCAATCGATCGCCGCGACGCGGCGGGTACCCGCGGTCACTCGCCCTGCCCGCGCAGTTCGGCGTAGGTGGGCCAGTCGGCGGGGATCGCGGTGCCGCGCAGGCCGGCGTCGGCGGCGAGGGCGACGGCTTCGTCGCCGAACGGGTTCACCCCGGGTCCTTTGGCGAGGGAATGAGCGATGAGTACGTGCAGGCACTTGACGCGGTCGGGCATGCCGCCGCCGCTGAAGTCGGTGCCGAGCGATTCGATGGCGTCGCGTTCGGCCAGGTAGGACTCGTGGGCACGGCGGTACGCGGCCGCGATCTCCGGGTCGGCGGCGATCCGCTCGGTCATCTCCCTCATGACCCCACCGGATTCCTGCCGGCTGGCCTCGGCGGTGAGCCGCGGATCGGTGAGGTAGAACAGCGTCGGGAACGGCGTGCCGTCGGGCAGCTTGGGTGCGGTCTTCACCACGCCGGGGGCGCCGTCCGGGCAGCGGTAGGCGATGGCGAGAACGCCACGCGGAGCCCGCCCGAGCTGGGCGGCGACGGCGTCGAGGTCTTCCTGTGCGACGGGATCGGTCACCCGGTCGGTTCTCCTGGTTCTGGGGGCGCCACCGGCATCTGCCGCGGCACCGGGGCGGGTTCGGGTTCTGGCGCGGGCACGGACACCGACTGCCACAGGTCGCTGTACCAGGCGCCCGTGGAAGGCAGTTCCTCGGCTTGCTCGGCGACCGGTTCCTGATAGTCGCCGGGCAACTGCACCTGGTAGGGGGTTTCGCCGGGCATGACGAACCGCAGGCGCTCGCGGGCCTGGGCGCGGATCCACGCGGGATCCTCGATCTGCGCCTTCTGTTCGCGCAGCGCCGCGATCTCCTGCTCGAGCTGCGCCCGTTCCGCGGCGACCCGCTCGGCCTCGGACCGTTGGCTGACGTACGTGCGCAGCGGAACCGCGAGGGTCAGGGCGAGCCCGCACACCACGAGGGCGAGGACGACGGCACGGCCGGTGGACAGGCCGAAGAAGGTGCGCTCGGCGCGGGCGGCCCGGGACTCGCGCGGCGTCCCGACCCGGGTGGGCCGGGCCCGGCCCCCGGTGCCTCCGGTGCGGGCACCGGAGGCGTCGGCGGTCGGTTCCGTCGAGGCAGTCGGTCCGGCCGGGCGGGCCCGGCCGGGCCGCCGAGCGCCCGGCGCACCCTCGGTGCGGGTGCGTCGGGCGCCGGGCCGGGACCTACCGCGCTGGCTCATGCGGGTGCGCTCAGCCCTCGATGTTGAAACGCGGGAACGCCAGTTCGCCGGCGTACCGGGCGGCGTCGCCGAGCGACTCCTCGATGCGCAGCAGCTGGTTGTACTTGGCGACGCGCTCGGAGCGGGCCGGAGCACCGGTCTTGATCTGGCCGCTGCCCACGGCGACGGCGAGGTCCGCGATGGTGGTGTCCTCGGTCTCGCCGGAGCGGTGGCTCATCATCGACTTGTACCCGTTGCGATGCGCGAGATCGACCGCGTCGAGGGTCTCGGTGAGGGTGCCGATCTGGTTCACCTTCACGAGCAGCGCGTTGGCGGCACCCTTGACGATGCCTTCCTCGAGGCGCTCGGGGTTGGTGACGAAGAGGTCGTCGCCGACCAGCTGCACCTTGTTGCCGATCTTGTCGGTCAGCGCGACCCAGCCGTCCCAGTCGTCCTCGCTCAGCGGGTCCTCGATGGACACGAGCGGGTATGCGGAGAGCAACTCGTCGTAGAAGTCGGCGAGCTCGTCCGCGGTGCGGTCCTTGCCCTCGAACTTGTAGCCGGTGCCCGCGGTGTAGAACTCGGTGGCGGCGACGTCCAGCGCGAGCGCGACATCCGTTCCGAGCTTCAGACCGGTCTTGGCGACGGCCTCGCTGATGAGGTCGAGGGCCTCCTTGGTGCCGGCGACGTCGGGCGCGAATCCACCCTCGTCACCGAGGCCGGTGGCCAGGCCGCGGCTCTTGAGCACGGACTTGAGGGAGTGGTACACCTCGGCGCCCCAGCGCAGGGACTCCTTGAAGGTGGGCGCGCCGATCGGGGCGACCATGAACTCCTGCACGTCGACGCCGGTGTCGGCGTGAGCGCCGCCGTTGAGGATGTTCATCATCGGCACGGGCAGGATGTGGGCGTTCGGGCCGCCGAGGTAGCGGAACAGCTCGAGCCCGGAGGACTCGGCCGCCGCCTTGGCGACGGCGAGGGAGGCACCGAGGAGCGCGTTGGCTCCGAGCCGGCCCTTGTCGGGGGTGCCGTCGGTGTCGAGGAGGGCCTGGTCGACGGTGCGCTGTTCGGTCGCGTCGAGACCGATGATCGCCGGGGCGATCTCGCCGAGGACGCCCTCGACGGCCTGCTCGACGCCCTTGCCCAAGTAGCGCTCGCCGCCGTCGCGCAGCTCGACGGCCTCGTGCTCACCGGTGGAAGCACCGGACGGCACCGCAGCGCGGGCGAAACTTCCGTCGTCGAGCAGCACCTCGACCTCGACCGTGGGGTTACCACGCGAATCGAGGATCTCGCGGGCTCCTACCTGCTCAATGATGGCCACTGGCTGATTCTCCTTCGATGGACTTCACGCTGCGGGGTCTGCACGCTGGGGACAGCCTAACCGCCCCGACCTGCGCCCGAAGCACGGCGCGCCCCGCGGTGGCGGCCACCGGCGGGTTGCCCGGTGGCGAGGCGGACGGATCGGACAGTCGCGTCAGGGTCGACGGCCCACCCCGTACGCGGCGGCGCGGTCGCGTACCAGAGCGAGGTACTCACCCGAGAGGTTGTAGGCCATGAGAGCGCGCGTCCACCCCTCGGCAGTGGTGAGGTCGCCTCCGCGGTCGCACAGATAGCGGCCGGCGGACAGGGCCGCGTCGTCGATGTTGTCGGGATCGGCGACGCCGTCGCCGTTCGCGTCCACACCCCAACGGGACCAGGTCTCGGGAATGAACTGCATGGGCCCGACGGCCCGGTCGAGAACGGGATCACCGTCGAGGCGGCCCCCGTCGGTGTCGCGGATCTCGGCCAGTCCGGGTCCGCCGTCGAGGGGCACACCGCGGATCGGCGGGTCGACGCGGCCGTCCGGGGCGATGGCGGCGCCGTTGTACCGGCCGTGCCGGCTCTCGACGCTTCCGATACCGGCGAGGGTCGTCCAGGCGAGACCGCAGCCGGGGCGCGCGGCGGCGAGCACGGCGGCGGCGTGACCGTAGGCCTCGAGGGCGGTGCGGGGGATGCCGAGTGCCTCGGCCTGCGGCGCGGCCCAGTCCCGCAACTGGTCGGCGGTGCGGCCGGGGGCGTCGACGTCGATCGCCGGGACGGCGGTGCCGGGTACGGGCGGGACGCCGTCGGGGATCGGGATGCGCGGCTCGCGTGGGCTCCAGACCGCAACCCCGACGACCACGAGGATCGTCGCAGCGACCGCGCCGAACAGGACGCGCGGCCACGGTGAGCGTCGCGGCGAGGTGGCAGGGGGCATGGTTCCCATCATCCATATCGCCGGCAAAGCGCAGGTAAAGAGACCAAGGTCCCTTTCGACGGCGCTCTCGCCGGGTGTATGTTTTCGGCTTGCATCACCTAATAGAGGTTCGCCTCACCTAACTTTTGGAGTCGTGTCCATGTCAGTGCTTGCCGCGAGTTCCGGGGCGCCTTCGATCGCCACCCAGCTGATGGGTTCGGGTCTCATCGGCCTGCGCGAAGGCCTCGAAGCAGGCATCGTCGTGATGATCCTCGTCGCCTTCCTCGTCAAGTCCGAGCGCCGCGATGCACTGCGGTGGGTACGGCTCGGCGTCGGCACTGCCGTCGCCATGGTGGCCGCGACATTCGCGATCATCCATCTCGGCACCACCACCCTCACCGGGCTCGCCGCCGAAGTCGCCGCGGGTCTCGCCTCGCTCGTCGCGGTGGTGATCGTGACCGCCATGGTGCTATGGATGCGCACCGCATCGCGGTCGATCTCGGGCGATCTGCGCGCCGGGATGGAGAAGGCACTGCTCGCAGGACCGGCCGCGGTACTGACCCTGTCGTTCTTCGCGGTCGGGCGTGAAGGCCTGGAAACCGCGCTGCTGATGGTCGGGTACGCCGAGAACACCGCCGGCAGCGCGTGGCCGCTCGTCGGCCTGCTCCTCGGGCTCGGCGTGGCCGCCGTCCTCACGGTCCTGATGTACCTCGGGGCGATCCGGATCGACATGGCCCGCTTCTTCCGGTACACGGGTGTCTTCCTGGTCGTGGTCGCCGCCGGCATCCTGGCCTACGGCCTGCGCGCCCTCCAGATCGGCGGCGTCCTGCCCGGCGGCTCCACTCTCGCCTTCGACGCCTCAGCCCACTACGACGCCGGCAGCTGGTACGGAACCGTGCTGGCCGGCATCCTCAACCTCCGCCCGGATCCCACGATCCTGCAGGCCGTCGCGTGGGTGAGCTACCTCGCCGTCGTCCTGTCCCTGTTCCTGCGTCCCGTCGCGCCGGCGCGCACGGCCGAACCCGCCGTCGCCGCCTGACCCCTCCTGTTCGAAAGGCACCGATCACATGCGCCGATCCACGTACGCCCTCGCGGCGGCAGCGGCCCTGCCCCTCGCTCTGGCGGGCTGCACCGAGAAGTCGACCGCAGCCGACGACTCGATCGCCGTCACCGCCACCGACAACGCATGCGAGGTGGCGGCGGCGAAGGGCACGACCGGGCACTCCTCCTTCAGGATCACGAACAACGGAACCACGGTCACCGAGTTCTACGTGTTCGCCGCCGGCGACCGGGTGATGGGCGAGATCGAGAACATCGGCCCAGGACTCACCCGGCAGCTGATCGTGAACCTGCCCGAGGCCGGCACCTACGAACTGTCCTGCCGCCCCGGGATGGTCGGGGACGGCATCCGGCAGGAATTCGTGGTCACGGGTGATTCCAAGGCCGCCACCGACGCCGACGGCAAGCTCGCCGAGGCCGGGGACGGTTACCGCCGGTACATCCGCAGCCAGACCGAGGCGCTCGTCTCCGCCACCGGCGAATTCGTCGCCGCCGTGAAGGCGGGCAACGTCGACGAGGCCAAGCGGCTGTTCCCGATCAGCCGCACCTACTTCGAGCGAATCGAACCCGAGGCGGAGAGCTTCGGCGACCTCGACCCCCGGATCGACCTGCGCGAGGCCGACCTCGAGCCCGGTCAGGCGTGGACCGGCTTCCACCGGCTTGAGAAGGACCTGTGGGTGCAGGGCGCCCAGCCCGACACGGCTGCGATCGCCGATCAACTCTCCGCCGACGTCCGGGAGCTGGCCGAGCTGGTGAACGCCGACGACTACACGGTCGACCCGACCAAGATCGCCGGCAACGCGCAGGGTCTGCTCGACGAGGTCTCGACCTCGAAGATCACCGGCGAGGAGGACATCTTCTCGCACACCGACCTGTGGGACTTCCAGGGCAACGTGGACGGCTCCCAGGCCGCGGTCGCGGCCCTGCGCCCGATTCTCGACGCGAACGACCCGCAGCTGGCGCAGGCCATCGACGCCCGCTTCGCCGATCTGGACGCCGCGCTCGCGCAGTACCGGCAGGGCGACGGCTTCGTCTCCTACGACACCGTGACCGAGCCGCAGCGCCAGGAGCTGTCCCGCCTGCTCGACGCACTGTCGGCCGAGGTGAGCAAGGTGCAGGGCGTCGTCGCGGGGGCAGCGGGCGCATGAGCGAGACGCCGACCTCCGCGCCCGCGTCCCGCGCGGGCATCTCCCGCCGGCGCCTGTTCGGTGCCGTCGGTGCCGGAGCCGCGCTCGCCGGGGCGGGCGCGGTGGTCGGCCGGGTCACCGCCCCCGGTACGGACGTCGGCACCGCCGGCACCGTCCCGTTCCGGGGTGCGCATCAGGCCGGGATCGTGACCCCGGCCCAGGACCGCATGCACTTCGTCGCCTTCGACGTCACCACCGACGACCGGGACGAGGTGATCGCGCTGCTGAGGACGTGGACCGAGATGGCCGAGCGGATGACTGCCGGTCGCGAGGCCACCGAGGACGGCGCCACCGGCGACGGCCCCTACCATCCGCCCACCGACACCGGCGAGGCCCTGGACCTCGACGCCTCGCAGCTGACCCTGACCATCGGGTTCGGACCGTCGTTCTTCGACCGGTTCGGACTGTCCGAGCGCAGACCTGCTGCGCTGCAGAATCTTCCGCACTTCCCGGCGGACAACCTCGATCCCGCGCGCAGCGGCGGTGACATCGCGATCCAGGCATGCGCCAACGATCCACAGGTGGCGGTGCACGCCGTCCGCAATCTGGCCCGGGTCGCGTTCGGCACCGCGTCGGTACGCTGGTCGCAGCTCGGCTTCGGGCGCACCTCGTCCACTTCCACGTCGCAGCAGACACCGCGGAATCTGTTCGGGTTCAAGGACGGAACGAACAATCTCAAGGCCGAGGATCCCGCGGCGCTCGCCGAATCGGTCTGGGTGGACGCCGGCGACGACCAGGCCTGGCTCGCCGGCGGCACCTACCTGGTGGCGCGACGGATCCGCATGCTCATCGAGCAGTGGGACCGGGCGGTGCTGCAGGAGCAGGAACAGGTGATCGGCCGCACCAAGCGCGAGGGCGCTCCGCTCGGGAAGACCGGCGAATTCGACGAACTCGATCTCGAGTCCAAAGGACCGGACGGGCCGTTCGTCCCCGTCGCCGCGCACGTGCGGCTCGCGTCGGCTCAGCACCTCGGCGGGCTGAAGATCCTGCGCCGGGGATACAACTTCACCGACGGCTCCGACGGCCTCGGCCACCTGGACGCGGGCCTGTTCTTCATCGCGTTCTGCCGCAACCCGCTCGAACAGTTCGTGCCGATGCAGCGCGAACTGGCACGACGGGACGCACTCAACGAGTACATCCAGCATGTCGGGTCGGCGGTGTTCGCGTGCCCGGCCGGCCCGGCGCCGGGCGAGTACTGGGGGCAGGCGCTCTTCGAAGCGTGATGAGACGGCGCGTAGCGCGGGCTCTCAGTTCAGTAGGCGCCGTCGCTGTGCAACACGGCACGCAGGGTCCTGCGCAGGATCGACAGATCGAGCGCGAACGTCCAGTTCTCGACGTACCGCAGGTCGGCACGCACCGATTCCTCCCAGCTCAGGTTGCTGCGTCCGCTGACCTGCCACAATCCGGTCAGCCCCGGCTTCACGAACAACCGTCGGCGCGCGCCGTCCTCGCCGTAACGCGCCACCTCGCACTCGAGCGGAGGTCGTGGGCCCACCAGCGACATGTCGCCGGTGACTACGTTGAACAGCTGCGGCAGCTCGTCGAGCGAGTACCGGCGGATGACGCGGCCAACCCGCGTGACCCGGGGATCCTCCCGCATCTTGAACAGAATCCCGTTGCCGTCGCTGCGGTCGGCCAGCTCCGCGAGACGGTCCTCCGCGTCGACCACCATGCTGCGGAACTTGAACATCGTGAACGTCCGCCCGTCCCTGCCGACACGGGTCTGCCGGAAGAGCACGGGACCTGCGCTCGTGACGCGAATGGCCAGGGCAATTGCCAGCAACAGCGGCGCCAGCAGCGCCACGATCGCGAGGGCAGCGACCCGGTCGAAGATGTTCTTCACCACCCAGGCCGGGCCGACGTAGCGGGGGGCACTGAGCTGGAGCAGCGGCAGCCCGGCGAGCGGTGCCATGTGCAGGCGCGGTCCCACCAGGTCCATGAGGACCGGAGCCATCAGCAGATCGGCGCCCGTATGCTCCAGGTCCCAGCTGAGTCTGCGGGTCTTCGAATGAGTCCAGCCGCTCGACGGCAGCAGGGCGACCGCCTGGAACTCGTGCAACTGTGCAATCCCGACGATGTCGTCCTCGGTGCCGAGCACCGGCACGTCGTCGACGGCGAGCGGGAGTGCCTCGTCGAACTTCGTGACCGGCAGGCAGATCCCGTCCATCTGCCAGCCCGCGTCGCGGAACTCCTCCGCTCGGGCGAGCAGTTCGTGCACCTCCAGCGTGTCACCCGCGACCAGGACCGATCGCACGAAGCGTCCCCGCCGCCGGCGGCTGCGCACGAAGCGACGCAGCAGCAGGCGGGCACCGAGCGTCGCGACGGCGGCCAGCGGTAGTGCGCCGAAGACCCAGGACTGACCGCTCGCGGTCCCCCACGCGTAGCCGGCCACGGCCAACGTCGCCGTGGCGAGCACGTACGCCCGGCCGACTCGGCGCAGCTCCTCGACGCCGGCTCCCAGAACCCTGACGTCCCAAGCCCTCTGGATCGCGAGGCTCGACATCGCAGCGACCGGGACCACGGCGACGACGGCGAGCGTCTGCCCCGTGGGAATCTCCGGTGTGTGATAGCCGAAGGTGATTGCCAGGTCGGCCACCAGGATGCAGAACAGGTCGCAGCAGAACACCAGAACGGCATACCGGCGCTCCCACCGGGGCCTCGGAACAGGATTCGGGGCGCAGAGTCCAGGCAGGCTCCGCCCCGCATCCGACCGCGTGGCGCCCGCGTGGTCCACCGTGGTCCGGACTGTGGCGCCACCCGCACCGGCAACGGGGGTGTTCATCTCGCGGTTCCGCATCGGAGTCATCCCCATTTCGGAGTCGAGGAGCCTCGGACCCCTTAAAACCTACCTGGAGATTGTTTTAGACACAATAACGGACCGGTGGTTCATTCATGCAGGGGGATCGGCACCTTCCACGGAAGGTCGATTCTTCCGCGGCGCAATACTTCCTCGATCTGCTCGGGCGGCTTCGGCCGACTCAGGAGAAAGCCCTGCGCGCGCCGGCATCCCATGTCCAGAAGCTTGGTCGCTGCCGAAACCGACTCGAGACCCTCGGCCACCACCTCTAAGCCGAATGCCGAAGCGAGTCCCATGATCGACTCGACGATGACGCGATCGCTCTCGCTGCGCTGAAGGTTCAGCACGAACGCCTTGTCGATCTTGAGCGTGTGGACCGGCAGCGACTTCAGGTGGGCAAGTGAGCTGTACCCGGTTCCGAAGTCGTCGATCGCGCAGCACACGCCCAGACGCTCGAGCCGCCGGAGCGTCTTGCGCGAACGTTCGAGATCGCTGACGACCACATACTCGGTGATCTCCAGGCACAGGCACGAGCTGCCGAGGCCGAACTCCTCGAGTGCGCTCTCCACCGTCTCCACGAAATCGAGGCTCACCAGCTGCACGGGCGAGACGTTCACACTCATCCGAATGTTCAGTCCCGGAATACGCCGTCGCCACTCCGCCAACTGCCCGCACGCCGTTCGCAGCACCCAGCCTCCGAGCTCGCCCGCCAGGTTCGTCGACTCGGCCACCTCGATGAACTCGGCCGGCTGCAGCTTGCCCAGCACCGGATGATTCCATCGCACCAGGGCCTCGACACCGAGAATGCTGCCGTCACGCAGGTCGAACTCGGGTTGATAGTCCAGGGTGAGATGCTCGTCGTCGATCGACGTCCGCAGGCTCAGCTCGATGAGGTTGCGGCGCTCGCTCGCGCCTCGCATGTCCTCGGTGTATGCGACGACGCTGTTGCCACCCTTGCTCTTGGCCATCAGCATCGCCTCGTCGACCCGGCCGAGCAGCGCCACCGGCGTGATCCGTCCGGGCTCGCCGACGGCAACGCCGAGGCTGCCCCCGCGGCCTACGACCTGACTGCCCAGCTGCACCGACATCCCGACCGCCCACCGCAGCGCCTCGGCGCGTTCCCGGGCCGCCTCCAGCGACACCGGCCCGTCGAGCACGACGACGAACTCGTCACCGCCGAGGCGTGCCACCATGTCCTTCGGATCACACACGCGCGACAATCGCTGTGCGGTACGGCACAGGAACACGTCGACGGCGGCGTGACCGAGGAAGTCGTTGAGCGGCTTGAGCCGGTCCAGGTCGAGAAACAGAACGGCGACCGGCCCCGGCTGCCCCCGCTTCAGCCGCTCCTCGAGGTGTTCGAGGAGGGCGCGCCGGCTCGCGAGGCCGGTGAGATCGTCGTGATAGGCCGCGTCGCGCAGGTCCTGTTCGGCGCGGACACGGGCCTGCACCTGCGCCAGCAGAGCCGCGATCATCATCAAGGTGTTGATCTCGTCCTCGCTCCAGTCGCGATCACCGGCCTTGATGAAGCCCAGGGTGCCGGTGGTGACGCTCCCGGAGATCAGCGGCACCGCCGCGACCGAGACCTCGGGCACTCCCGAACCCGCGCGCACCCGGTCGGCGTATTCGTCCCCCGACTGTCCCGGGCGGGTGACGGCCGGTTCCTTCATGGTCTCCGTCATGGCGAAGATCGGGTCGGCGTCCCGAAAGTGCACCACTCCCAGAGGGTCCGGGTCCGGCACGAATTCCCGCGGCGGCCACTCGGCGACGAGGACCGTCGCGTGGATCTCGTGATCGTTGTAGCGAAGAAAGCAGGTGTCGACCTCGAAGTGCTCGACGAGCTCCTGGAGCACCCGTTCGATCACCGAGTGATGAGACACGGCGTCCGCCGGCATGAGGTGGGAAGCCACCCGGGTGACGATGTTCTCGAAGCTCTTCTCCGCCATCTCAAACCCCTTGGGAACAGCACATTCGACGCGAGCGGACCGGATCAGGGATGTTTTCGAACTCTATCCGAGCGACGCGCACTGCGAATCCGTTCCGGTCGCGCCCGCGCCACCCGGAGCAGGAGGGCGAAGCGCAGGTCGGCCGGCCGGTCGAACGCGTCGTCGAGCGTCGACTGCAGCTTTCCGAGCGCGCCGAACCGGACCTCCGAAAGCCGGACGAGGTCGGTGTCGTCCTCGGCGTAGAGAAACACCGGTGAAGCAGGCTGGACCGCAAGCCCCAGACTGTGGGCGCAAATCCACACGCTCTCGGCTGCCATCCCCGCACGGACGTAGTCGGCGGGCCGTGGACCCGCCGCGAAGACCGCCACGAGTGCCGAACTGCTCCGCACCCGCATTCCGGTCAGCCGCCCCAGCCCGTGCCCCAGGTCCCACTCCCCGAGTTGATCGAGCACATCGTTTCGAAGCGCCAGGTCGAGCATCGTGCGCTCCGCGTCGTCCATCCCGAGTGTCCGGACGTCGATGCCGCTGTCGATATCCTCCGAATCCGGCCACCGTAGTTCCGAGAGCATCTCGCGTCGCAGAACGGGAGTCAGGTAGCGGATCCTGTCCGATTCTGCGAGCAGCTCCGCGGCCTCGGCGAGGCGATCGGCGCCCGTGACGATCCTGATCCGGCCCCCCTCCTGTTCGGCTGCCTGGTGGAGGGCAGCCGTCTCGGCGTCGGAAAGTGGCGATCCGTCGCCGGGTTGCCGATTGGTTCCGCGGGCGAGCATCGGCTCGTACTGGGCGGCCAGGACCGAGTCCGTTCCGTCGGAGAACTGCATCGTCGCGATCACCTTGCGCGCAGGCTCGCCGACGTCCCGCTCGAGCACCCGGACCGGACCGAGTATCCGGTGTGCCGCGGCAGCGATGCGCGCGTTCTGCAGGGCCGCGCCGAGCGCGACGTAGCTGCCTCGGGCGTGGATGTCGATCGCGGTCGGCACGAAGTCGTCCGCGATGCCGATCTCGAGGGTTCCGCCGCCGGCCGTGACGGACCACGGCTGGCTGTTGCCGCCCGAGGGGGCTCTGCTCGCGGCGTGCAGTACCCGGTCGATCGGATCGTCCGATTCCGGGGGCGGGGGTGCATCCGCATCCGGCCGGTTTCCGGGATCCGCCGGGAGGGTCAGGGCGTCGAGGCAGGCTTCGACGTCCACACGGCCGCGTCCCGAGTTCAGCGGTTGCCCGAGCCCCAGCCGTCGCACGACCGCGGCGACCGTCGCGCCGCCGAGCATCACCTCGCTGCCCAGTTGAGGCCAGGTGGCCAGCGTCTGCTCCACCTCCAGGAGGGAAGCGGCCATCCGGGCCGAGATCCGCTCCGGTCCGAGCAGGCGCAGCGCGTACGGAATCTTCTCCCGGCCCGACAGCGCGGCGAGCCGCTCCGGGTCGATCTCTCCCAGCAGACCGTGGAACGGCCGCCCCTGCTGCAGATCGAAGCGTTCGACGTCGATCAGTCCCCGGTCACTCGTCTCCATCACCAGCGGTACCGCCCGCCGGGCCGCTTCCGCACGCAACGCGACCTTCACGTCCAGCGAGTCGCACTCGTCCACCACGATGTCGAGTCCGTCCACGAACTCGCTGATCGTTTCCGGCCCCACTCCCTCGGGCCACACCGACAGGGGCAGGTACGGATCCAGTTCCGCGAGTCGTCGCGCGGCCACGACCGCTTTGTTCGTGCCCAGATCGACGAGGGAAGCCGGCAGCCGATTGAGATTCGACAACTCGATCGGATCGAAGTCTGCGAGTCGCAGTTCTCCGCACACTCCGTCGAGCACCAGCGCCTGCGCAACCGAGAAGCCGACACTCAAACCGACGATTCCGACCGTCACTTCCTGCAGCCGATCCTGTTCGGCCGACGTCACCTTGTTCCGGTTACGATCCAGCCGTAACCGCCGGAACGAGTTCGGGCCGAGTACGCGGACGACGGTCCGATGCCAGGGGTAATGGACCCACCGCGCCGGCTCGTCGAGCAGGTCGCTCTCCGGCCGCGGGAGCACCTCGCGCAGTCCTCTCACCTGATCGGCGAGACGGTCGACGACGACGAGCCCGGGTTCGGAGCGGAGACGTCGAAGCTCCTCCATGTCCTGCGGCCGGTCCTCCGCAAACACAGAGGGCGTCCATCCGGTCTCGCCGTCGGCGTTCACATCGGCTCCCCGTCGAAGCGGATCCCACCCACTTCTCGTCGGAGTTCGTCGCCGAACGGATCGGTGCGCAGACGGTCCCACCACATGAGCCGGGTCCGATAGCGGGCGTCCGGGTACGGGGTGGCCGGCATGCTCGGGTCGACCACACCCCCGCAGGTCTTCCACAGATCCAGCAGGTTGTCGGCGGCGGTGGCCATCATGTATCGCGAGTCGAGCAGGCCCATGAACTTCGCGCCCATGCGCGCCACGGCAAGCGTGAGTTCTCGGCGCTTGGGCGCATCCTCGGACACCCACGCCGCCTTGGCTTCGATCAGACCGAATGGGATTCGGCTCTCGATCATGCGGCGGAGATGGTCGACGTGCTCCGGCGCGCTCCATTCGGTCAAGGCGTGGGACTCGTCCGCGTTCTGGTAAGGCCCCTGGGCCCGCACCCCGCCCACGACGACCCCCCTTCGATCGAGTCCCGCGCAGAATATTGCCGTGCTCTCCCCGCTTCGCACAGTTTCGTACTCCAGTGCGGATTCGACGCCGAATCGACGATAAGCGCCCAACGCCCGGGCAATGTATTCGTTCCACAGATCCGGCGCCGCACTCGGTGCGGCTGCGACGAACGAATATCCGGAGGCCTGATCCCGGTAGGTCGAGACTCGCTCCCGCACCGAGTGCGATGCGGCGCGCACTGCTCGATCCACGGTCGGCCTCCCGACTTTGCGGGAGACCCCGGTCGGAGTCACCCGGCGGACCACATCGGATCCTCGCGCTCCTCGCGGTCGAAATCCCCGACCCGGGACGGTGCGGATCGTATATGTGGCTGTATGGATCGAGTATGCAGTATCCGGGTGCTCCCCACAGTGTTCACGCCGAAGAACGGTGTTCGAAGCACACAACAGCGTTCAAGCCAGAGATATGTAGAGTTCCGTCAGTCCCGACGGTCCGATGACTGCCACCTCCTCCCGGTGTGCCCGCTCGATCAGCCCCTCCTTCTCGGCGATCTCCACCTGGTGCCACACGTCGTCGACGGGATCGGAGTGCTCTCCGTCCGGCACGAAGCGGGCGAAGTACCCGGCGGGGACCCGTACCAGCGAGTCCCCGATCGTCAGCTCGCTCAGGCCCTCGCAACGACTGCCGATTACCGCATTCCATCCGACCTCGGGATGGCAGATGTAGACCACGAGCACCTCGCCGACGCCGCGCGCGCGGATGCGATCCTCCGTGAAGGCCAGCAGTTCGGACTGCTGGCCGGTCGATCCCGGTTCGAGTCCCGGCAGAACGAGGCCGCCCACATAGTGGTCGTGCAGTTTGGTGAGTTCGAAACTCATTGCACACCAGCCTTTTCCGAGGTCACGATCGACACGTACATGTCGATGCGGTACGCGTGCGGATAGAACTCGAAATCACCGGTGAAGGATCGGACGATCTCGCCGGCCTCCTCGGCCGCACGGATCTGGTCCCACAGATCGATGAAGACGCCGGGGAAAGTACCGGTCGAGGAGAACTTCGCGTACGTCCCGGCCGGCAGGCAGGCAACTATGTGCCCCTCCGTCACCTGGTCCAGCGACTCGCACTGATACCCGACCGTCTGGGTGTAGTAGGAGTCGATGTCGACCGCGTGATCGGTATAGGCGGAGGCCAGCGGACCGCCGAGCTCCTGCTTCAGCACCGCCGACCAAGCCCGGTCGAGCGCGCGGTCGCGAACCTTGCCGAGAGCCCGGCGCGGGCTGCGCACGGGCAGACCGGCGACGAGAGTCCGTTCGCGCTGAACGATCTGAAACGACATCGGGAGACCTCCCCAGGACCTCACAGTACGCCTCGCCCCCGGCGTGCCCGACCCACGAGCGGGGGAGTGAATAGTCCCGAGTCTAGGTGTGTCTACCGATCGGCGCCAAACAGCCGCCAAAACAATATTGAGGTTTGTTTAAGGCTATCGTTCGATCTCTCAGTATGGTTATCTAGTTGAGTCGGACCCGATGTTGCAAAATCTCGCAAGCGCGGTCCCCGGCCGACTGCCCGAGGGGTGTGATCAATGAAGTGCCGACTGTGCGAATCGGAGCGGCTCCTCAGCGTGCTCGATCTCGGTGCCACGCCACCGTGCGAACGCTTCCTGGCCGCGGACGAACTCGACCTGCCCGAAACCACCTATCCCCTGCATCTGCGGTTGTGTGAGGACTGCCTGCTGCTGCAGATCCCGGCGCTGATCACCCCCGAGGACACCTTCACCGAATACGCCTACTACTCGTCGTTCTCCGACTCGTGGGTCGACCACGCCCGGCAGTTCGTCGAAACCGCCGTCCGCAACCTGCAACTCGGACCGGACTCCTCGATCGTGGAGGTCGCCAGCAACGACGGCTACCTGTTGCGGCACGCAGTCGCCGCCGGCATCCCGTGTCTGGGCATCGAACCGTCGGTGAACGTCGGCGCCGCGGCGCGCGCGATCGGTGTCCCCACCGTCACCGCGTTCCTCGACGAAGGACTCGCCGAGGACATTCGCGAGGAGTACGGGCCCGCCGATCTGGTCGTGGCCAACAACGTCTACGCCCACATCCCGGACCTGCTCGGGTTCACCCGTTCGTTGCGCACCCTCGTCGCCGACGACGGCTGGATCTCCATCGAGGTGCACCACGCGCTGAACCTGGTGCGCGAAGCACAGTTCGACACCGTCTACCACGAGCACTTCCAGTACTACACCGTGCTGTCGGCGATGCGGGCGCTGGCCACCGGCGGTCTGTCGGTCGTCGACGTCGAACTGCTCGGCACTCACGGCGGATCGATCCGGCTCTGGGCCCGACCGGACGAGGCCTCGAGCTCTCCTGGAGCACGGGTCGAAGCCGTGCTCGAGGAGGAGCGACGGGCCGGTCTGCACACGACGGCGGGTTACCGCGAACTCGAAGCCCGCGCCCGTTCCGTCCGCCGAACCCTGCTGCGATTCCTCCTCGACTGCTACGACCAGGGCCTGTCCGTCGTCGGCTACGGCGCCCCGGGCAAGGGAAACACCTTGCTCAACTACTGCGGAATCCGGCCGGACCTGATGGCCTACACCGTCGACCGCAATCCGTACAAGCACGGGCGTTACACACCCGGCGCCCGGATCCCGATCCTCCCGCCGGAACAGATCGAGAAGGACCGGCCCGACGTGGTCGTCGCCCTGCCGTGGAACCTGGCGGCGGAACTGACGACCCAATTGCAGTACATCTCCGCCTGGGGCGGCCGGCTCGTATTCCCGCTGCCCGAACTGCACACCACCATCGGCCCTGCCGATTTCGTCAGGAGGATCACGGTATGAAAGTCGTCCTGTTCTGCGGCGGCTACGGCATGCGCATGCGCAACGACCGTACCGACGAGATTCCCAAGCCCATGCAGATGGTGGGCCCACGGCCCTTGCTCTGGCACATCATGAAGTACTACGCCCACTACGGCCACACCGAGTTCATCCTGTGCCTCGGCTACGGAGCGGCCAAGATCAAGGACTTCTTCCTCGACTACCACGAAGAACAGTCCAACGACTTCGTCCTCCACGACAACCGGGTCGAGTTGCTCAACACCGACATCAGCGACTGGTCGATCACGTTCGTCGACACCGGCCTCGAATCCGCGATCGGCGAGCGCCTGCGCCGCGTGCGTGACCACCTGGACGGGGACCGGTACTTCCTCGCCAACTATGCGGACGTCCTGACCGACGCTCCCCTCGACGTGATGATCGAGCGCTACCACCGGTCCGGCGCGACGGCGTCGATGCTCGTCGTCCCCCCACAGTCGTCGTTCCACTGCGTCGATGTCGCCGAGAACGGTGAGATCAAGGAGATCGTCCCGGTCAGCCGCTTCCCGATCTGGGAGAACGGCGGGTACTTCGTGCTCAGTCAGGAGATCTTCGATCTGCTCCCACCCGGCGGCGACCTCGTCGCCGACGTCTGCGGCACCCTCGCCGGGCAGGGCCGGCTGTACGGCTACCGGCACGACGGGTTCTGGAAACCGGCCGACACGTTCAAGGAACGCGCCGAGCTGGACGACAACTACGCCCGCGGCATCCATCCGTGGACCGTGTGGGAGACCGCCCGTGCGACGGTGACGTCGTGATCGAACTGCACGCCCGCGACATCGGGGAGGTCGCGGTGCTCGGAGCCCACTGCGACGACATCGCGATCGGCATCGGCGGCACACTGCTCACCCTGACCGGCCGGGCGACACAACCCCTGCGGGTACGCGCCTTCGTCCTGTCGGGTGAAGACTCGCGACGCGAGATCGAGGAACGCCACGCGCTTGCGGCACTGTGCCCCGGGGCGGACGTCGAACTCACGGTCCTCGACGTTCCGGACGGCCGCGCCCCCGCGTACTGGGACGCGATCAAGACCGCCCTCGAATCCTTCCGGCACACCTGCGAACCCGACGTGGTGTTCGCACCGCAGCGCGGTGACGCACATCAGGACCACCGGTTGCTCGCCGAACTCGTCCCCACCGTCTTCCGCGACCACCTCGTGCTCGGATACGAGATTCTCAAGTGGGAGGCCGACACCCCCCACCCGGTGCTCTACCACCCCCTGACCCGCAAGGTGGCCGAGGAGAAGGTCCGGATCCTGCTCAAGCACTACCCCTCTCAGCTCGACCACGACTGGTTCGACGAACAGGCCTTCCTCGGTCTGTCGCGGCTGCGCGGCGTGCAGTGCCGTCGCCCGCACGCTGAGGCGTTCGTAGTCGAGAAGGCCACAGTCCACTTCTGAAAGGCATGCCATGCGCGTCCTCGTCACCGGGCATCAGGGATACCTGGGCTCCGTCATGGTCCCGGTTCTTCGGGCCCACGGTCACATCGTGACCGGACTCGATTCCGGCCTCTTCGCGGACTGCGTCCTCGGGCCCGCACCGGAGGAACCGTCCGCGATCCGGATCGATCTCCGTGACGTCACCGCCTCGCACCTCACCGGATTCGACGCGGTGGTCCACCTTGCCGCCTTGTCCAACGATCCCCTCGGAGCGCTCGAGCCGGACATCACGTATGCGATCAATCATCAGGCGTCCGTACGGCTCGCACGCTGCGCCAAGGCAGCCGGGGTGCGGCGGTTCCTCTATGCCTCCACCTGCTCCGTCTACGGCGCGGCCGGCGAGGACGCAGTCGACGAGAACGCGCCCCTGCGTCCGCTGACGCCGTATGCGGAGAGCAAGGTGCGGGTCGAGGACGACGTGACCGCCCTCGCCGACTCCGGTTTCTCGCCGGTCTTCCTCCGCAACGCCACCGCGTTCGGATTCTCCCCGCGCCTGCGCGCCGACATCGTCCTGAACAACCTCGTCGGCACCGCGGTGCTGACCGGCCAGGTGCGTGTGCTCTCCGACGGCACGCCGTGGCGGCCGCTGGTACACGCGCAGGACATCGCCGAGGCGTTCGCGCACGCGCTGGTCGCGCCGATCGACCGGATCCACTGCGCCGCGTTCAACGTGGGCATGGAGGCCAACAATGTGACCGTCGCCCAGATCGCTCAGACCGTCGCCGACATCGTCCAGGGCGCGGAGGTCGTGATCACCGGCGAGACCGGTGCCGACCCGCGCTCGTACCGGGTCGATTTCAGCGCGATCCGCAAGGCGTTCGACGACTATCTGCCGCAGTGGACCGTGGCCGACGGGGCAGCCGAACTGTATGCCCGCTACCTCCAGTACGGGTTGACGCGCGAGGGCTTCTCGAACCGGTTCGTCCGGCTCGCCCACCTGAAGCGTCTCCAGGAGGCCGGGGTGCTCGACAGCACGATGCGCTTCGAGCACTCCGGCGCCGGGCGGCGGTGAGGATGCCGGCGTCCGGGCAGTCAGAGGCCGGCCGCCAGGGCGGACCACGGCCCCGCTGCCGCATCCCGGGCGCTGAGCACCGTCACCGGGAGGGGCCATCCGATCGCGAGGTCGGCGTCGTCGTACCGGACCGCCAGATCCTCCGCCGGGTCGTGCGGCCGGTCGATGCGGTAGCACACGTCCGCCACCTCGGTGAGGGCCTGAAACCCGTGCAGAAAGCCTGGCGGCACATAGAGATGGGCGAACTCCACGTCGTCCAGGAGGAAGGCGCTGTGGCGGCCGAACGTGTGCGAACTTCGCCGGATGTCGACCAGCACATCGTGGATCGCGCCGTGCGCGCACCGCACGAGCTTGGCCTCGCCCCGTCCGGACCGTCCGTGCATACCGCGTACAACGCCGCGTTTCGAACGCGACTGCGAGTCCTGGACGAAATCGGCGGCGCGCACTCCGCTCGCGCCGAGGTGGTCGTCGAACACCTGGGCGTCGAATGTGCGGGTGAACAGTCCCCGATCGTCCCGGAACGGCTCCGGGCGCAGGACGACCACATCCGCCAGTTCCGTCGTTTCCACCCGCATCGGCCCATCGTCGCGCATCGACGCCGACCGCGTGGCCGAACCGTGCACCGTTGCGGCGGAAGGAGAGCGCTGTGAGCACCTGCCGAGGATGCGGGAGCCCGGACGTCGAGCGCGTCGTCGACCTCGGCCCGATGCCCGCAGCGGACTGCTTCCCTGCCGTCGACACTCCCGTCACGGCCGACGAGACAGCGCACCCGCTCGCGATGAACCTGTGCCGCGACTGTGGGCTCGCACAGCTCGCCGAGGACGACTCGGTGCCCGACGAGCCTCGTGGAGTCGAACCGCAGGCGCTGCGCGACCAGGCCGCCGCCGCCGTACGTGCTGCGGCCTCGGAAGGTCTCCTCGTCGGCCGGACGGTAGCCGAGTTCGGCAGCCCGCACGGCGGTACCTGGCTTCCGTTGCTCACCGAACACGGCTTCCGGGTAGCTGCGGCGGGCGCCGCGGCCTCGGTGGTGCTCGACTCGTTCGGCATCATGCACGCTCCCGACCAGCGCGCGGCGTTTCGCGAGCGCGCATCGGCTGTCGCCCCCGGCGGCGTGCTGCTGCTGCAGTTCCATTCGTTGGCCACGATCGTCTCGGGGGGCCAGTGGACGGCACTCCGGCACGGGCACTATGCGTACTACTCACTGACCGCACTGCGCGCGCTGCTAGCCGAGGTGGGTCTGTACGTTGTGTATGCCCGCGAGTTCGAACTGTACGGCGGCACCGTGCTGGTCGCGGCACGGCGGACGCCGCGTGCCGTGCCGGCGGCGGAGACCCGGAACATCCTCGAGAAGGAGACGGCGATCGGTGTCACGGACGTGTCGTCGGTACGCCGGTTGCAGAGGGCAGCGGACACGCAGTCCCGCGCGCTGCGCGCCTGGCTCGAATCGTCGGCACGCCGACGGCGACGGATCTTCGCCTACGGGGCTGCGTCCCGGGCGGTAGCGCTCTTCGCACGCGCCGGGCTTGATCGGCGCCTCGTCACCGCTGTGGCAGATGCCTCACCGGCCAAGCAGGGCCGGCGCATGCCGGGAACCGACGTGCCGATCGTCGCGCCGGAGGAAATGATGATGGCGGAGCCCGACCGGGTTCTGCTCACCTTGCCGGATCTACTTCCCGAGGTGCGCGAGCGTTATCGGGAACTGGAGGGCCGCTGGGTACCGCTCGACGGGTACGCACAGGCGTTTCAGCAAGGAGGATTTATCAACGCACGCGCGTAACCGGCGGTCTGATACAGATACTGCCATGCCCATTCCCCAGGGGAGAGCCCGTCCGGACTGGCGATCATCAGCACATCGCCGGCGAAACAGCGCCGGATGATGAATCCCGCACGTGAAAGATGCGGCAGGAACGTGATCACGATGATCTTCCGCCAATGCTCCCGAGCGGCCAGGTCACGAATCGCTCACGCTTCCCCGGATGTCGTCGGAGGACGGGGTGCGAAGCAGGTCACCGTCGGAATCGACGGCTCCGCACACAGACCCGTGAGCCGATCGTCCTCACCGCCGCTGGGATCCGACAGCGCGACGTGTGCCGCGAGACCCCTGTTCGCGAGCTCGATCCCGTAGGCGTAGCGCTCCTCTCCCGGGCCACCCAGCACAACGATTGCGTCTGCCGGGAGGAGGTGATCCTGAGCGGGTGCTACGTACAGGGGGATGCCTCCGGCGACCACCACCAGGAGCACGAAGACGACGAACGACAACCGCCGTCCGATCCGGATCCGTCTCGCCCGAGCGCTCGTCACGCTCTCGTGCATGTCCGTCCCCGGAGACGAGCGATCAGCGACACCCCCGCCGCCCGGATCTCGGCGAAATCTGCCGGGGCGACCAACCTCGTGACGAGGAGATACCCGAGACCGAAGACCAGAACCTCGAGGACGAGCCGGCCGATACCTGCGACGAGCGACAGTTCGTCGGGACTCCCTCCCGATCGTTCGAAGTACATGACGGCGAAGAACATCGGGACGGACGCCGCGACAGGCGACCACATTACCCGCAGCATGTCGCGTCCGGTCACCCCTACTACCGAGCGCGTCACGGCGAGTCCCGTGACCCCGACGACAACTGCCGTTCCGGAGACAGCCAGCCCTACTCCGGACAGCCCGAGCGGAAGAAGCAGGAGGAGCAACGGGATGCCGGAGAGTATCCCCGCCCCCGTCATCCAGTTCATCCGCACGGATCGCCCGGCACCCTTGAGGGACTCCGCACTGACCGAGGTCATCGCCACTCCGATGCCTATACCGGCCATCGACGCCAATGCGACGCCGGCGCCGCGCCAAGGTTCACCGAGCAACAACACGACAGCTGACTCGCCCAGCGCAGCTGTCAATGCCGCCACCGGCACTGTCACCCGCCATATCCATCGGAGAGACCGCAGGAATGCCGCCCGGAACCGTTCGACGTCCGAGGCGATCCTGGAGAAGGCCGGAAACAGGACATACGAGCACACCTGGACGATCGCCATGGACGGGATCAAGGCGATTCGACGTCCGTAGCGGTAGTTGCCCAGAGCCGCTTCGTCGAGACCTCGACCGATGATGGTCAGCTCGACGGCTTCCTGCGCACGTGCAGCCATACCGTCCAGCAGGAGGGGGAAGGAGAACACGGCGAGCTCGCGCCACAGCCGTACCGAGAAGTGTCCGCGGAACGGATTACAGTGCGAGAGCGACCAGCTCGCTGCAATCCATACGGCCAACGATGCGTACGAACCTATCGCAAGCGCCCACACCCCCAGCCCCTGGGCTGCGCATGCAATCGAGACCACCGCGTAGGTCAGGCCGACTGCCGGATCGACGACGACCCGGCGACTGAACTGGAACCGTCGCTGCATGACGGCATCGGGCACACTCGTCGCAGCCGTCAACAGCACCGACCCGGACATCACCGCTGCCACTGTCGCCACTTCGTCGCTGTGGAACAACCACCCGATCATCGGTGCAGCTGTCAGGACCCCGACTGCCATGAGGGATCCCGTCGCGAGGGTCACCCAGAACACGGTGGTGACGGCGTCGTCGACCTCGTTCTCGCGTTGGATCAGCGCCTGGGCCAAGGTCCCATGGGTGAATACCACGAGGAATGTCGTCAGTACCGTTGCCGCCGCGAACACACCCACGATTTCCGGGGTGAGCAGACGTGCAAGGACCAGAGTCTGCACGAAGGTGATTCCCTGGACGAGGACGAGCCCCGCCGCAGCCATTGCCGCTCCACGCCGCAAGCGTCCCGCGAGCGGTCCGACAGGAGGGGCCTCGGCGGACTCCGGGCGTTCCGTAGGCTTCGACATGGTCACCCGGATCCCCGGACGGGGCGGACGATCCGGGCACCCGCGACGCCGTATCGCCGCACAGTGCCCGAGAGGTGCTGCTTGAGGGGATGGACGCGCCGAAGCACGCCCGGCGCGACAGCCAGTGCCGAGACCACAGTGGCAGCTCGGAGACTCGGCTTCTGGCCGAACGCGGTGCGCGCGGCGCGGCGAGCCGAGCGCACGTCTCCCTCGAGCAATGCCCACCGAGCCCGGCGGAGGGACTGGTGGTACCGCAAGCGCCGCAACGTCGGGTCCACGGCACGACGTTGGACCGGCCCCCCGGCTAGAGACAGGAACGTCGCCTGCAGTCGCTCGTCGAAGGCTTCCACCCGGGACGGATCGCGCGAGGACGAGTCCGCTCGCACCCGGCACCGCGCCAATCGGTCGTCGAGCAACCGCACGTCCCAGCCTGCGGCCGTGATGCGCAACCACAGCAGGACGTCCTCCTCGACACCGGCGGGGGCCGTGTAGCCGCCGACAGCATTCCACACGTCGCGCCGGACAGCGCCGCTGTAGTAGGGCACGATCCCTCCGAGCACATCCGAAAACGTCAGTGGCACATCCACGTGACGTTTCCGGTTGCGGTAACTGATACTTCTCAGGTACCCGCGTTCGGTGCCGTCGCCGAAACCGAACAGCGTCGCGTCGCAGCCGACCGCGGCGACGTGTGGTTCCGCCTCGAAGACGGCCCCCACGCGTTCGCAGAAGTCGGGCCGCAGCAGGTCGTCGCTGTCGAGCACTGTGAGCACACGGCCGCGGGCCGTCCCTGCAGCCGCCGTGACTCCGCCGCCGTAACCCCGATTGGCCTGTCGGATCAATCCGATCCGGTGGTCGTCGGCGTATGTGCCGACAATCCGCGCGATGTCGTCCGAGTACCCGTTGTCGACCACGATCAACTCCCAGTCGCCACGGGTCTGGGACAGGACGGACTCGATCGCCTCGGGAAGATACTGCTCGGTACGGTACGCGGTCGTGAGGATACTGAAGAACGGCTCTGGGGACTCGGCGCCCACGGCTACCAGCCCGTTCCCACGTAGCCTCCACGTCGCCGCCGGTCCTCGGCGTGAGGCAGGCGGACCAGGTCCACGATCACATGGTCGGCGCCGGCTCGGTCGAGAGCAGCGACCGCCCGTTCGTCACGAGAACCCGCGATGAGTACCTCACCGTGCGACAGGACCTCGTCGGGATCGTCGGTCAGTGCAGACCCGATGTGCGGCAGGCGATGGTCGAGGAATGCCTGATTGGATCCCGTCAACCGCGACAGTGCCACGTCGGCGTCGTAGATCTTGAGATCGAATCCCTTGCCGATCAACCGTTCGGCGAGCTCCACCATCGGGCTCTCCCTTAGGTCGTCCGTGCCCTGCTTGAACGACAGCCCGAACAGCCCGATCCGGTGTCGATCGAGCGACAGCACCA
Organism: Rhodococcus sp. DMF-1; assembly: GCF_021441945.1. Classification (NCBI taxonomy): domain Bacteria; kingdom Bacillati; phylum Actinomycetota; class Actinomycetes; order Mycobacteriales; family Nocardiaceae; genus Rhodococcus; species Rhodococcus sp. DMF-1. The sequence continues at coordinate 361,271 of NZ_CP090442.1, read as the reverse complement.
GGTCGACGACGCGGCGGAGGTGGACTTCGTTCGAGGTCAACACATTCGAGAGCACAGGCACCTCGACGTCGTGTCGGCGCGCAGTATGGACGAGAGCTCGTACGTCCTTGGGCAGGCAGGAACCACCGAACGCGAAACCGGGCATGAGATACGCGGGGCTGATGTTGAGCTTCGTGTCCGACACGAAGATCTCCATCACGGCGTGCGAGTCGAGTCCCAGCGCTCCGCAGATCGCACCGATCTCGTTACCGAAGTCCACCTTCAGCGCGTGGAAGCTGTTGTCCACGTACTTGACCATCTCGGCCACGGCCGGCCGAACTCTGAATCGGGATCCCCCGAAATCTTCGTAGAGTGCCATGACCTGCATCCCACTCCGGGGATCGCTCTCGCCCACGACAGTCTTGGGCGGATCGAAGAAGTCCTCGACGCTACTCCCCTCACGGAGGAACTCCGGATTCACGCACACGCCGAAATCGATGCCGGCACGCTTTCCTCCCGACGCCGCCTCGAGACGAGGCACGAGCAGGCTTTCACAAGTGCCGGGAACCATCGTGCTGCGATAGACCACCACATGCCAGGAGTCCTTCGCCGCCAACCCCGACCCGATGATGTCGGTGACCCGTTCGAGGTACTCGGTGGACAGGCCACCACCGGCCCCGGAGGGGGTACCGACGCAGACTATGGACATATCGGTCTCGCACACGGCGCGGACGGGGTCGTCGCTCACGGTCAGCCGCCCGCTCGCTACAGCTTCGGCGGTGATGTCGGCGATCCGTCGTTCGACCACCGGCGCCTCACCGCGAGAAAGACATCGGAGCTTCCTGGGATCGACGTCCAGACCGACGACCGAGTGACCCCGGCTCGCGAGGCATGCTGCGGAGACACATCCGACGTACCCGAGACCGAAGACGCTGAGCTTCGAGCGCGTCGCGTCTATCCGATGATCCAACTTGACTGATTCCACGTTTTCACCGCCCAGATCAGACCGTTAACCTCGCAATCGAGCATATAACAGACTTGAGGTTGGTTTAAGTCCTTACGCGATCCATCTCGAAGGCAACCCGATGTGGACCGTCCAGGTCGATCCACTCCACTTGCACCCGGCCTTCCTCGACGTCGACGCGAAGATCGGCTATCGACCGAGCAGGCACCACCGCATGCGGTCCGGGTGCACGGGACTCAGGAAACGGAAGGAGCACCGTGGCGCACACAAAGGGCAGATCGGCATGGCAGCGGACGCTCGGCGCCCACGCGGGCACGCGGTGCTCGAGCTCACGCGACCACCAACCGAGCGCGCTGTCGTCGTCCCCGCGAACGGCCTCCGTCGTCACGACCCCGCCGCTGACCGCATATGCGAGTTCCAGCACCGGTACGCCGCGCCGCCGAGCCCGGTGGCCGGCACCGGCGGGCTCGACCTCGAGATCGGGGGCCATCGGCCAGGACACATGCACGTCGTGTCGGCCGCGGCCGGTGAACAGGTCCAACACGAGCACCGACTTCAGCGTCGGTGGTGCCATCACACGGCGACGGTGGACAACAGGCGCCGGAAGTCTTCGGTAGCCGTCGTGTTCGGCGTCGACGATGCCACCGAGAAGATCGATCTCACGAACCCGGACCTGCGCATGCCGCATCCACAGGAAGGGACCGCCGCGTACGGACTGGTCGAGCCCGTCCACACACGCCGTCGCATGAGCGCGCGTACTCCTGTGGGCCTCGCGCCATTCCGGATTCCGGTAGTAGCTCCCCGTCCCCGGGTCCCCGATCAGCGACTCCCCGGCGAAGTTCAGACTCATCGCCAACGCATCCGAGTGGCCGTGCGCGGCAATCGAGAGGTATCCGAGTGCCCCCACATCCATGAGAATCGTCCGTGGGCCGGACCGCAGCACTGCCATACCCCCGTCCGGCGCGAAGGCGGAACCCGCTGCCGTCGTTCGCAGGGTGATCTGCTCCCGGACCTTCACAGGACGCGCTGACGACAACCACGCCGCCGTCAGCGACTCCGGAGATTCCACCGCGCCGGCCGGCCTGTCAGCCAAGAAAGCATCCACGATTCCGAGATGTTCTCTGACCGTTCGGCGTGGTTCCGGACCGAGCCGTACCGCGAATCCCTGGTCGTCGTCGCCGTAGTGCGGCTCCGGGTCACACTCACCGATCACTGCCTCGAGATACTCCCTGCTGCGGAAGATTGCGGCAGTCAGGCGGTCCGGCGCGTGACCGTATCTGCGAAACAGCACAGCAGCGACGACGGTCAGCAACTCCACGACGAAGACCTGATAACCCAGTGCCTGCTCGGCACCCGCGCCGTCCGGCAGAATCTGCCGGTCAGCTTCCACGGCCAGTGCCGCGACCGCGTCCGCCTCCCACCGCGCGGCATGGCGCAGCTCCGGTAGGAGCAGAGCTACGATCGCCGGCCCTGCCAGTTCTCCCACAAGATGGTTGTTGGCCGAACTGAACCGCGAACGATCCTGCAGACAGCGTTCCGCACCGGCCGCAAGCATCCGTACGGCCCGGGCGAATCGCGCCTCCGTCAATGCCTGGGCGTCACGCAGTCCGTCTAGAGTCAGTGCGACCGAGATCGAGCGGATACCCGCCTCGAACGCACCGCGCCATGCGATACCCCACCCCGGTGGATTCCGGGCTATCCAGGAATCGAGCTGGGACAACGCAACAGTAGCGAAACGCTCTTCGCCGGTGAACATCCGAGCCGATGCCAGCCACGGAAGGTGCTGCAGCCGGTTCAGTTCCCAGATCCACTTCGGGTCACCCGGTCCCCTTCGGTGATCGATCCGGTGAGCTGGTTTCGACGGCCACTGCACACCTCGAAGCGGATCGGACCACCAGTCGATCGGGGTGTCCAGCCGGACCTCCGGATCGGCGAAGAACTCGAATCGATTTTCACATGTCCGCTCTGCAGCCCGGATCAGCGCCTCGACTTGGAGAGGGAGCCGATCCGCGATCTCCTCGGCTCGGGTCTTCCCGAACAGCAACGCCCCCCCTGCCCCTTCGCGGAATGCCGACAGGGCATCACTCCAGGTTCGGTTACCGGATCCGAGCAGTTCGGAATCCGTGGGGACTCCGTACCTGCCGCCGGACCGATAAGTACGTCCGACGCCACGCAGGCGCCAGACCACCTCCGGGGCACTCATCGAACCCAATCTGTGTGCATACCAACCGAGGTTCATCATGTCTCCGCTCGAAATCAGTCTGCGCCGGACGGATGACAACCGCCATCCCCCGTGGAAGTCTGAACATGTGATCGGTTCGACCATGTGGCAACGCCACGTACAGCGTTCGTGTGTGACCCTCGCCGTCGCCCTTCTGGCATCGGTCGCGGGATGCAGTACATCCGACGGCGTCCCGCCGCCCGTGCCGTCCGACGCAGGCCTCCTCACGTTCCCCAGAACAGCCACGTACTTCCTGTTCCAGCACGATCTGCCGACCGCGCAAGAACTCGCCCAGTACGACGTCGTCGTCATCGACAACGAGTGGGGCCACCGAATGCCGCGGGACTTCTTCGACGACGTCCGGGCAGCAAACCCGCGAACGCGCCTCCTCGCCTATGTCAACTTGATCGACCATCCCGACCGGCTCGGTTCCGAGGAGTACTGGCGCAATCGATATCGTCTCTGGCAGTTCGATTCTCACGGAGAGAGCCAGTTCCCCGACGAGTGGCTGGCGAAGCGCGCGGACGGCACGGTGGTCAGCGAATGGCCCGACACGTCGATGTCGAACCTCACCGACCAGGGACCGAGAGTGGACGGATTGTCCTTCGGCAGATACGCGGCCGACTGGGTGGTCGACACGGTGTGGTCGCAGGGGGTCTGGGACGGCATCTTCCTGGACGTGTGGGGCGACCGAATCTACAGCGCCGATTCCGACCGATGGGATATCGACCGGAACGGCACGGATGAGGCCGACGCGCAGATCTACGGCGAGGACATGCCGTGGGGCAGGGGAATCGAAGAGGCCGAACGCATCATGCGCGACCGCATGCCCACTGCCCTGCTCGTCGCCAACGGAGACAGAACCCTGCGCGATCGACAACTCGACGGGCGGGCATGGGAGAACTTCGCCGACCCTCGTGCCGAGCGTGATCCCCGCTTCGACATCGAGCAGTACATTCGTCTCACCGCGCGGGGCGATCATCGGGAACCGGGACTGGCCATGACCATCAACAAACTCGGTCCTCAACCCAGCTCCGAACGCGAACTCACCCGTGCACGGTTCTTCCTGACAGCCACACTTCTGCAGGACGGCTACTGGGCGCCCATGGGATCCGACTACGGCGAACCCGCATACATCGACGAGATGGACGGCGGTGGGCTCGGCAGCGGATACCTCGGCGACCCGATAGCCCCGAATCCGACGCTCGCACATGTCGAGGCGCAGTATTCCGGAACTGCAGGAATCGGGATGGTTGCACCGAATGTCTTCCGCCGCGACTTCGACCACGGCATCGTGCTCGTCAACAGCAGCGACGAGCCGGCGACCGTAGCGCTGGGCGGGACGTTCCGGCACCTGACCGGCACCGCCGACCCGGAAACCAACGACGGAAGCACTACGGATCGTGTGACGATACGTTCGTACAGCGGTGTGGTCCTGTTGCGCAACAGCCAATGACTCACCCCGCGACCTGCGGAAGTGCAACGTCGTCGCGGAACAACGCCCCGTAACATCGAAGAAGGTTTTCTCGCGACGTCCGCCACGACAGTTCCTGCTCCACCCGCGATCGGCCGAGTGCCCCCATCCGGGCACGCAACTCGTCGTCCCTCAACAGGATGTCGACCGCTCGTGCGAAGGCCTTCTCGTCGTTCGCCGGCGCGTAGAGCGCAGCGTCGCCGGCCGAGACACGGGCCTCGACGAGGTCGAACGACACCACCGGCTGGCCGATCGCCATGTACTCGACGATCTTGTTCATCGTCGAGAGGTCGTTGAGCGGATTGCGCGGATCCGGCGCGAGGCACACGTCCGCGGTGGACAGACAGCGTTGCACGAACTCGTCCGGCACCCGGCCTGTGAACTCGACGACGTCGTCGAGGCCGAGGTCACGAGCGAGCGCCTGCATGGCCTCGAATTCGTCCCCGGCACCCATGCAGATGCAGTGCACATCGTCCCGGCCGAGGTCCCGGTGCAGATATGCCACGGCACGCAGGAGATAGTCGATTCCGTCCTGCGGTCCCATGACGCCGAGATACGCGAGGAGATAACGCTTTCCCCTGCGCAACTCCGGATCGGGAGCGCGCCGCACGAATCGTTCGAGATCGGGCGCACTGCGCACCACGGTGACCCGGTCCGGCGCCACATGTCCACGCCCGATCGCGATCCGGCGGTAACTGTCGTTGGTTGCAATGACTGCATCCGATACCGCGAACGTCAGCCGTTCGAGCAGCCTCGTCGCAAGGTACAACATGCGTCCGCCCCCGGGAAAGCGCGACTGGAACAACTCCGGCACGAGATCGTGGTGATCGAATACAAATCGCGCTCCGCCCGGACGCAGAACGAGTGCCACGACGAACAGCAGGTCCGGGGGGTTGCACGCGTGCACCGCGTCGACGCGGCCTTCGCGCCGCACTTTCAGCGCCAGCCGGGTGGTGTGCCACAGGGCCGCGGTGTACTCCCTGAGATAACCGGCCGGCCCTCCGGTGGCGGCGCGGAGAGGATAGCGGAGGATCCGAACACCCTCGATCGTGACCTCCGGCTCCCGATCCTGCCCACCGCCCATCGGGCAGATCACCGTCACCTGGTATCCCGCCTCGGCCAGCGACCGGCTCTCTTGCCATACCCGACGGTCGAACGGCACCGAGAGGTTCTCCACCAGCACCAGAATGTGTCTCTTCATCGCTGCCCTCCCAGGGTCTCGACGAGAAGCTGCTCATATGCGCGCGCCGTGTCCTCGATCCGGAAGTTCTGCTCCACACGCATTCTGGCGCGCTTACCCATCTGCACTCGCAGTTCGGGGTCCCGAGACAATGCGAGTAGACCATCTGCCAGTCCCTCCACGTCACCGACCGGCACCAGATATCCTTCCGCGCCGTCGGTGATCAGATCACTCAGGCATCCACAGTCGGTCGCGACCACAGGAACTGCGGCAGCCATCGACTCCAGTACCGCGAGCGGCATCGCCTCGTGCACCGAGGAAAGGCAGGTCACGTCGAATCCCGGAAGCAGAACGGCGACGTCCCGACGAGTCCCTACGAAGAGCACACGATCTGCGATACCGAGTTTCTCTGCCAGGCAGATCAATTCTTCCATTCGCTCGCCGTCCCCGACCACCACCAGACGTGCCGGACGCAGCAGCGGAAGTGCCTTAGAAAATGCCTCGAACAGCACGTGGTGCGCCTTCTGCGCGCTGAGCCGGGCCACGACGGCGACGACGAAGTCCTCAGGACCGAGGTCGAGCGCCTGCCGCGCGCGCACCCTGTCTTCTCCGGTCGGGGGGTCCCCCACCGCGATGCCGTTGGGTATGACGACCTCCGAGGTTCGGCTCCACCGGGATCTGCCGACGCCCTCGTGCGCGTGCAGATAGTCCCGCTGGCTGTGCCCGAGGAGAATCATGGCGTCGGCAAGCCACAGCGAGGCGACGGTCCATCGCGGAAGGCATCTGCCGCCTTGCGATACGAGATCCATGTCGTGAACGGCAACGAGATCCGCCCGCACCCCGGCCGCATGTGCGGCGATCCGGCCGAGAGCCAGGGCGGCGCGGTGATGATGCGTGACGAGCACCGCATCGGTCCGGTCCCGGCGCAGCGTGTCGATCAACTTGGGCAGCGTCGTCAGGTCCCAACGGTTTCGCCGGTCCAGCACTTCGACCTGGATGCCGGCGTCCCGGTAGTCGTCGGCAAGCGGCCCGGCCTCGTGCAGGCAGACCAGGCGCGGTAGGACCAGACGTCTGTCGAGACGCCGGAACACGTCGAGCATCACGGTCTCGATTCCACCGACGAAGGTGCGGTCGAGCACGAGGGTGAGCCGGACCGGACTCCGGGGTGGACCGGCGGCCTCCTCCAACGCACGTTCACTCTCGGCGACACTCTGCGTCAGGGTGAAGGAAGACTCCACCCGCGCACGGGCTGCCTGCCCGAATCGCCACCTCAGATCCGGCGAACGCAAGAGGGTGAGCAGCGCCTCGGCCAGCGCTTCCGGATTTGCCGGCGGCACCAGGATCCCGGTGGTGCCCTCATCGAGCAATTCGGAGACGCCGCCGACGTCGGTGCACACCGCAGGACGTGCGGTGGCCATCGCCTCGAGCAGCGCTATCGGGAAGCACTCGACGGTGGAGGACGTGAGGGCGAAGATGTCCAGGGCCCGCAGGACGTCCCTGACGTCCGATCGAGCTCCGGTGAACACGACGCGGTCCGCGATCCCGAGTTCACGCGCGAACCGTTCGAGACGAGCACGCTCGGGGCCGTCACCGACCACGAGAAACCACGTCTCGGGTACCTCTGCGAGAACGCGGCGGGCCGCGCGCAGGAGTGTGCGGTGATCCTTCTCCGGACGCAGGGCGGCGACGATTCCCACGATCGGTTCGTGCGATGGGATTCCTAGTGCAACTGCGACATCCCGATTCGGTGACGGGATGAATTCGTGCGGCTCGACTCCAGTGTGAACGACCCGGATCTTGCGCTGCGGGATTCCGAGATCCTCGGTGAGGTACCTCGTCTGCGCGCGTGCCACGCCCAGGAACATGTCGGTGAACGGTTGCAGCACCTTGTCGCAGATTCGACGCCATCGACTGCGTGGGTCGATGTCGCCGCAGTTGTGCACCCACACCGACAAGTGCGGCACCCGCGCCCACACGGCCGCGATCCTGCCGAGACTCTCGGCGCTGTATCCACGAGTCACCACTACGTCCGGCGCGAATAGACGCATCTCCCGGCGGAGCTCGACGAGCGCCCGTAAAGCCTGCCTCTTGCTCCTGTGCAGCGCATGGGCGGAAATTCCTTGTGCCTGGAGCTCGCCGAAGAGTTCCCCTTCGCTCCCGATGCAGATCAACCGAGCCGTGAACCGGTCGGGGTCGAGCCGCGGCAGAAGCGTCACCGCGTGCCGTTCTGCGCCGCCGATCCGCAGGTCGGGGACCACGAACATCACTCTCACCGGCTGTTGCGTGCTCATCGTCGGAGCTCCTCGTACAGGTCGTCGAATCGACGCCACACCACGTCCACATCGAAGTCGGAACGGATTCTCTCCCAGGCCGCGAGGCCCAGCCTGGTGCGCAGCAACTCGTCGCACAGCACCCGTTCGAGGGCTGCGGCCAGAGCAGTCGTGTCGTCGGCGGGGATCAGAACCCCACACGAGTCGTCGACGAGGTCCGGAATTCCGCCTGCCGTGCTGGCTACGACACACAATCCTCGCGCCATGCCCTCGAGAATTGCCATCGGCTGGCCCTCGTCACGCGAGGGCAGTACCAGTACGTGCGCACTGTCGAGCAACTGGGGCACCGCCTCCGGCGGAACCCAGCCGGGCAGCGCGACCGTGTCCGTCAACGCCAGTGCACGGACCCGTTCACGCGCGCGCCCTACTTCTCCGTCACCGGCGACGGTCAACCGTGCGTACGCGGAGTTCGTCCCTTCCGCAATCCGAGCCCAGGCCTCCAGCAGCGTGAATGTGCCCTTGCGGTCGCCGATCTCGCCGAGGAACAGCACGTGCAGGGGTCCGTTCCGGCTGGACTGGTCGACTCTGGTTGCAGGTCGGACCGCATTCGGGACAACTACGACCCGGGCATCGGGTGCAATCTTCTGCAATCGTTGTCGCCAGCGCTCCCCCAAGGCGACCACGACCGCAGCGCGGGCGAGTGTCGAACGGATGAGCAGTCGGATCGGGAAGGGCGCGCGATCGTGAAATCTGTCGAACGAGGAACCGTGCACATGCAGCACGACCGGCACTCGGAAGACGGACGCGACCCAGGCCAACGTCGCCTTCCGGATGAAGCTGCCCGCTATCGACGTGTGCAGGTGCACCACGTCGGGACGATCGTTGACCAGCGCACGAAGGAAGACGACGAGGCCATTCGCGAATGCACCGATCCGGGCGGGCTTGGATCCGTTTCGGTGCGTACTCACGTGTTCGATGTCCCACCGGTCCCACAGCGGCGTGTCGTGCATGGTGCGCACGAAACTCCCCACTCCACCGCGGGTGGTCATGCTCGTCGACGCCCACACGACATGGCGCCGCGTCATCGCTTCACGCTCCCGGCCTCGGCTGTGTACCGGTCGGCGCATCCGATCGCGACCCCTACCAGCACCATCACGGCAGCGTTCGGAAAGTCGAAGAATCGCAGATCGACCGTCAATCCGGTGATCGCCATTACCATCAGTCCCAGCAGGCCCAGAAGGGCCGTCCGGCGGCCGTCGAGTCCGTATTCGGGCAGAATCCGATACGCCCGGAACAGCCGCACCGCGAGCAGGACGACGACGGCAATCCACAGCCCCAGGCCGATCAGCCCGAGTTCGGCCGCGATGCCGAGCTCGTTGAAGTGGGAGGAGATTGCGAAGCCGCGAATCCACGGCACCTCCGGCGACCACTGCTTGTGGTGGTAGGTGTTGACGGCGGTGAATCTGCCTATCCCCCAACCCGTCAGCGGCTTCTGCCCTATCGCCCACAGGGCGGTGCCGGCGGTGTTGAGCCGGTCCTGCACTTCGGCCGGTGAGCCGACGCCCCCGGCCGAACGATCGGTTCCGGTGAACCGTTGCCAGTTCGTGGCGATGGCGATCACCGCCGTGGTTGCCGCAAGTACGAATCCGGTTCGGAATCCTCGTGCCCACAGCATTCCGGCGACGATCACGAGCGCAAGACCGAGCCACACCGCACGGGTATGCGTGAAGTACACACCGTAGGCGCACGCGACCGCGATGACGGCAGCACAGAGCCGGCGAAAGCGCGGCTCTGTGCGTTCCGACGACAGCACGAGCGCGACAGCGAAACCGAGAATGAGCACCATGCCGTTGACGACCGGTTGATTGAAGATCCCGACAGCGCGTCCCTCCCAGATCGGAGCCGTCACTATGTACCGCGGCCATACGAGAGCCTTGGGGCCGAGGAACTGCATGATGCTCACTGCTGCCGAGTACGCTGCCAGCACTGCGATGATCCACAGCAGTGCTCGAATCGCCGACACCCGCACGAAGACGTATCTGCCCACGAGATACGCAGTGAAGGGGATCAGGACACCGGTCAGAACGAAGCGCACGACGGACAGCGACGCCCCGGTCACGGGAACGGTCGCAAGGTATCGGTGCGTCGCGAGCATCGAACCGATGTTCCATACCACGTACAGCGCCATCGCTGCCTCGACTGCGCCGACGCGCGCGTCGGCTGCTGATGTGGTGTACATCCAGATCCCAAGTGCGGCAATCACCCCCGCATAGGCAAGTACGAACGGATCCACCGGCAGGATCGGCGGCAGCGCCACCCGGAGAAACGTCGTCAACAGGAGCAGGAACAGCGCGACGACGGGCGAGCGGAGACCGGCGGCAACCATCGCGCCTGCAATTGCCGCGAGGAGCAGCAGCACTGGGAACTTCGCTGGAAACCCGGTCGCGACAGCAGCGATCGCGAGGACTGTCGCCGTCGCAGCCGCGATCAGGACGAGGTGGACGGCTGTGAAGGATCGGGGCAGCAGACGCTCGGTCGACGCCGGTCCGCGGGTGGCCGGGTGCGCTGCCGTCGTCATGGGCGCATTCCTGGAGTCGGCGCAGGGGTACGGCCGAGGTCGTGGTGATTGTGCACAGCAGCGGACCAGGAGATCTCTTCCGCAGGCGGGTACGGCGCAGAAGTATCGCCGCGCGGATCCACGACGACCGCTCCGAGGAGGTGGGCGTCCACCTGAGTGAGCAATCGGACGGCCTCTGCCGCGTCTGGCTGGCGTGCGCGGCGCCGGTCGAGTACCAGGACAGTTTTCTGTGCCGCCGCGCAGAAGATCTGAGCGTCGGCGTCCTCGGTGACCGGCGCGAGGTCGAACAGTACGACGTCGGCTTCACCGCGGAGCTGCTGCAGCAGTGCCTCGAGCCGTTTGCCGGACAGCGGCACGGACTCACCGGTCGTATCCCGCACGCTCAGTACCCGGAGTCCATCGCCGGGTGCCTCTGCACCGGCGCCGGCAACGGTCGACGACGTCACGTTCTGAGGAATCACGACGACACGGACGCCGGATCGACTCCAGCGTCGGGCCACCTGGCGAGCGACTTGTCCTGTCACCTCGCCTCCGGTCGGCGACGTCAGGGCGACGGTGCGGAGCCCGCGAACCTCGCCGGCGGCGAGGGTGTTCACGAGGTTGTGGAACGCGAGCTGACGTGCTCGATCCGCCGAGGTCGAACCGCCGGCCGGGACGACCCCGAGCGACTCGATACCGAGGCGCTCCCGAACATCCTGGGTGGTGCTGATCCGCCGCATGACGGAATCGAGTGCGAGCGCCACGAGTACTCCGAGCACCATTCCCCCCAGTAGACCGAGTGCCACGTTCCGGAAGAGGGATGGCGAGTCCTCCGAGACGCCGGCATTCAGCTGCAGATCCTGGATCTGGTTGGTCGCGTCGAGTTCGAGCTCGCTGATCTGCGCCTGCAGCTGAGCGAGCGCCACGTTGTCGGCGATTCCCGGCCGTGATCGCTCTTCGTCGAGTCGCTGGCGCAACTCCTCGAGGGATCCTTCCCGCCCCCGGTCGCGCACGGAGTTGACATCGTCACGAAACGTTCCGGCCATGATGCGGGCCGCCTCTGCAGCGGTCTCCGCGTCTCCCGCCGTAGCCTCGACGAACAGGATCGGTCCGGCCGCCGCAGTGCGAGCGGAGAAGGACGTGTCTGCGGGAAGGCTCCCGACGACTCGCAATTGCTCCTGATACGAGGAGTCGTTGAACAGATCCACGTAGCCCTGCACGAGAACCGCGTCCTGTTCCGGCGCGCGATTCTGGGACGACACGATCAAGGCCGAACGGCCCGTGTACTCCGTAGCACTCTGCCCTGTCGTCCACACTGCTCCCCCCACGGCCAGCAGCGTCGCCAGCACCACGATGGGCCAGTAGCGGGCGAGGTGGCGAATCCGATCATTGAGTGTGCTGTCCACAGCCCCTCCGCAGCACCGGGGAGCGCTTCGACGCTCCGAGTTCATGAAGGCCATTCCCGACTCGAGTAAGAATCTACCCGATAAAACCAACTTGGAGTATCTTTATAAGTCAAATACGGGTCGTAAGTTTGCAGGGGCGGTACGTCGGGGCGAGAGGAGCAGATGTGGACCCTCCACGGACAGCGATCACGATCGTGATCGCCGCCTGCCGATTCCACCTGAGGTCGATGCGGCACCTTGCCCACCCTCGTCGGATCCGGCAGAAGCGACTGTTCCTCGGGCCGGTCCGGGTAGCCGGGCACACTGTGACGTTGCGTAGTCCACGCTTGGGCGACGCAACGGCTTGGAGAGAGATCCGCCTTCGGGACCAGCGGCTCATCGAGCCCTACTGGCTGACCGCCACGGACGACTGGGACCGCCGCCATACCGTCACCGTGTGGGTGGGCGAGTGTCTCGCACGCCGCCGGGCCGAACGGTCCGGCACTGCTCTACCCCTGGTGGTCGAGATCGACGGAAGATTCGCGGGGCAGTGCAATTTCGAATGTATCGATCCCGCGGCCCTGACCGCTCAGACGAGCGTCTGGATCGACTCTCGATTCGCCCGCGCGGGTATCGGCCTCGCAGTCGGCGGCTTGGCGATGAGTTACCTCTTCGGCACTCTCGGGCTGCGCCGGATCTCGGCTGCCATCTGCACGGAGAATGTGGCGGCAGCACGTACGGTGCAGCTTCTCGGGTGCCGACGCGAGGGCACCATGTCCAGCTATCTCGACGTCGGCGGACTGCGCCGAGATCACGACCTCTGGGCGATCACGTCGGAGATGTGGCAGCAACAGCAACTGCTCCGCGCGCAACTCGAGCAGGTCGCAGCGTCGGACACACCCGTGGTGGCGGACACACACGAGGCCGGCACACATGAGGCCGAAACCGCACGTATGCGCCGTCCCGGATGAGAAGACACCGAACGGCTCGCGCCGGACCAGGCCCGTTTACCGACCGGGTCCCTAGGTCAGGCTGTAGGTCAGGTACTGCTGCAGGTCGGGTACTGCTCTAGGCCAGGCTCCTGTAGGGCGGGAATCGCCTGTAGTGCAGGGAAACTGCACCCATGCCGATGGGCCGGGAGCGGCCTCGCGCATTCAGGTTCGGAGCCTTCAGGTTCGGATGGGCCCTTGCGGGATTACCTGCGCTCGCGATATTCCCTGCGCTCTCGGTACACCTGTACTCGTGCACTCGGCCGCGAATCAAACGCTCGACTGCCGATCGAGCATGGACTGTGCGGATGCACCGGAAGTCCGTTCGACCAGACCGAACATCCGCTCGTAGGCTTCACGACTTGCCGCGACCTGAGCCCGCGCCCGCTCCCGTAGTACCGGACGTAACTGCGGAGCCGCTTCCCACAGTTCCCGGATCGACTTCGAAAGCAGGGCATCGAGGTCGTGGTCATCGAGGTGAATCAATTCGAGACCGCCCCCGAACATCGCCCTCAATCCACCCAGCTTGCCGTCGTAATACTTCGACGACGACAGGCCGACGACCGGAATTCCTTGAGACAGAGCAAAAACAGCCACATGATACGCGCCGGTGACCAGAACCCGGCACCGTCCGACTGCAGCAGCGAGATCTCGAGCACGTGCGTAGCGATCCAAGGGCACGGCCACCGACGGATAGCCCTCGAGCAGCGGCAGCGTCGATCGGCGGTCCTCCGACTCGTGCTCGGAAACTATGAGTGGCACGAGCGTGGCACCGACTCCGAGAGCGAACTCCTGCACAGACCGCCGCACACTTGTCCGAGCCCGATCCCCCACGGGCGAATAGTCTGCAATACGCAGACAAACACCGAGATCGGAGCCCATCTCCGGGCGGCCGGCGTCATATCCGAGTTCCACGGCGTCGTCTCCGGTAGTGCATATGCGCTCGTCCGGTACTCCCATCCTCGCCAGCAGGTCCGGACCCCACACGTCCTCTCGCAACGCGATGACATCGACCCGCGGCAGCACTTTCGCGGCCCGAGCGAAGAGCACCGGATCGTCGATCGGGCCGATCCCCTGACCCAGCGCAGCAGTGGGAATTCCATTCTCACAGGCGTATTCGAGCAGATCCAGGGTACGCGTGGCCTGGTATGTATCGACGTCAGCGAGGTAACCTCCGCCCATCGCAACGATCAGCGACGCCGTCTTCGCGGCCTCCGGAATACGAGCAGCCGGATTCACGGTGTTCCTGTCACGGTCGTGACTGCGCCACTTCTTCATCCGTGCCCACGGATGACGCACCGAGTCGGGCAGTTTGCGCATCTGCTGCCTCGGCGGGTTCGTCAGGAACCACCACACTTCCGAGACTCGTCCGACAACGGCAGGTCCCAACCGTGCCGGCAGCCGACTGGACCGTCCCAGCCTCGACCAGTGGGCTCCACGTCGGTAACCGACCGGCTCGGCAGTGGGCTCGAATGCTCGTAGCAACCCGGGTGCATAGGTCAGGACACCGATGCGGGCGTCGGGCCAGCGCGCTCGGATCCGGCGCACGGTGACATCGAGTAATGCCAGATCACCCTTGTTGTTGAGCCAGTATTCGCCATTGTCGATCAGGACCCGGATGGGAGGCTCCCCACGGGCTGACAGACCGAGCGGAATCTTCACCATCCGCAAACTCCCATCGGATCGAGCACAGTTCGATCACGGCGTCGTCCTACTCGACAGCTGTTCGTCCCATCGAGTAGAGATGTTCAGGGCGGAGGGTCGTTACCGTCGACGATACCGCACAAGACCTACCGATTGAACCCAAAAGTTGTTGGGGAACACCGGAGAAGGTTGCGGTCGCGCGCACTCCTACCGAGAATGATGACGCTACCTCATACCCGCTCATACCCGTGTACCCTCGGAGCCTCCCACTTCCTCTCGTGTCCGCCCCTCGCTCCACGCGTCGTCATCGAAGGGAGCCGACAGTGCCGCACTCTTCTCCACCATCGTTCACCCGGTCGACCGCACTCCAGGCCCGGCTCCACGAGATCGTGCCCGGCGGTGCGCACACGTATGCCCGGGGCTCCGACCAGTATCCGGAATCCATGGCGCCCGTCCTCGAGCGCGGGGCGGGTGCCCGCGTGTGGGATGCCGACGGAAACAGCTACATCGAGTACGGGATGGGCCTGCGGTCGGTGACGCTCGGGCACGGCTACCGTCCCGTCGTCGACGCCGTCGCCGCCGCGATCGCCGACGGCACCAACTTCAGCCGGCCCACCACTCTCGAGGTGGCCGCGGCCGAGGACTTCCTCGCCCTGGTGCCCGGCGCCGACATGGTGAAGTTCGCCAAGAACGGCTCCGACGCCACGACCGCCGCGGTGCGCCTGGCCCGGGCCGTCACCGGCCGCCGGCACGTGGTGGCGTGCGACCAGCCGTTCTTCTCCGTCGACGACTGGTTCATCGGCACCACCCCGATGAACGCAGGGATCCCCGAGGAGATCACCGAGCACACCCACCGGTTCCGGTACAACGACCTCGACTCGCTCGACCGGGCGCTGTCGGCCAGGCCGACCGCGTGCGTGATCCTCGAGGCCGCCACCGCCCTCGCCGAACCCGATCCCGGCTTCCTACCCGGCGTGCGCCGACTGTGCGACCGGCACGGGGCCCTGCTGATCTTCGACGAGATGATCACCGGATTCCGCTGGTCCGAGCACGGGGCACAGGGCGTGTACGGCGTGCGGCCGGATCTGTCGTGCTGGGGCAAGGCGATGGGGAACGGCTTCCCCGTCGCCGCGCTCGCCGGCCGGCGCGAATTCATGGAGCTCGGCGGCCTGCGCACCGACGAGGACCGGGTGTTCCTCCTGTCGACCACGCACGGACCGGAGTCCGGCGGACTGGCCGCGTTCCGCGCGGTGGTGCGTGCCTATGCGACCGAGGACCCGATCGGGCGGATGGAAGCGGCGGGCCGCAAACTGGCCGACGCCGTCAACGCCGCGGCCGCGGACCTCGGCATGGACCGGTACGTCCAGGTGATCGGTCGACCGTCCTGCCTGATCTTCGTCACCCGCGACCCGAACCTGCAGCCGTCTCAGGAATTCCGCACGCTGTTCCTGCAGGAGATGCTCCTCCGGGGTGTACTCGGGCAGTCGTTCGTGATCTCGGCGGCCCACACCGACGCCGACCTCGAAGAGACGGTGGAGGCGGCGCGCGGCGCCCTCGCGGTGTACCGGCAGGCGCTCGACGCGGGCGGGGTCGCCGGCTTCCTGCACGGCCGGCCCGTCGCCCCGGCTCTGCGCGCCCGTGCGGAGCCGCGGCGGCTCGGCGAGGCGCCGGTCGGAACTCACTTCTCCCAGTAACGCACCCATGCGTCCGCGTCGAGACCGCCGTACGGCACGCCGTCGGCGTGAGCGGCCTTCTCCGTCGCGCGCACCGTCGCGACGAACTGCAGCGTCGCGCTGCGCAGCGCGTCCTCCGCGCCACCGTCGCCGGTGACGTACACCGTCCGGAGTTCGGGCGGGACGAGGTGCGCGGGAAGCCCCGCCCGGGTGGCCCGGGCGATCACCTTGTCGGTCAGCGCCAGCGCCGGCTGCGCCGTCGCGATGCCGTCGAGGCAGGAGGGCCGCGCCTTCTCCGCCGCCTTCGCCACCTCCCACGCCGCCTCCTGCTCGGCCACGTCGATCGGGCCGGTGTGACCGTTGGTCAGGTGCGGGCTGCGCGACGCGAGCTTGGCGACGAGCGTGTCGGCGACATCGTCGACGGTGAACGGGTCGGTGCCGGACTCCTCGGCGATCCGCGAGTGGAACAGCACCTGGAGCAACAGGTCTCCCAGTTCCTCGCGCAGGCCGTGCGGGTCACCCTCCTCGATCGCGTCCAGCAGCTCGTACGTCTCCTCGAGCAGGTAGCGGCGCAACGAGTCGTGTGTCTGGGTGACCTCCCAGCCGCCGAAGCCCCACAGCCGGTCCATCACGTCCACGGCACGCAGCAGGCGCTCCCCCGGCGCGGGCGGGGCGGCGATCACCCGCTCTCCCCGCCGTACGCGGTCGCGCACCGCCTCGTGTCCCGCATCGACGGCGATCAGCGTCTCGGCGCCGGATCCCACGGTGGCGCCGAGGGTTTCGCGCACCGACACCGGCACGTCGTCGGTGCAGTCGAGCGGCCCGGTCAGCAGCGGCACCGCCTCGAACGGCACCGATCCGGGCCGGTACGGGTCGAGCAGAATCACCGTCACCGCCGTCGCCTCACATTCCCCGTCGCTGCGCTCGCCCCGGTCGTCTTCCCCGTCGCTGCGCTCGCCCCGGTCGTCTTCCCCGTCGCTGCGCTCGCCCCGGTCACACGCTCGCGGCGGTCGGCACGCGCACGTCCACCGATCCCTGCGCCTTGCCGTCCAGGGCGAGCAGGAAGTCCGCTATGTACTGCAGCAACTCGACGTCGCGCACCCGCTCGGAACCCACGCCGCCGGTCCGCGGCAACGGCAGTTGCACGATGCCGCTCGTGGCGCGGTACTGCGCCGCCGGATAGAGCCGCTTGAGCCGCATCTGCTTCGAATCCGGCAGGTGCATCGGCGAGATCTTCAACTGGGTGCCGGAGACCGCGACCTCCTCGAGGTCGTACTCGCGGCACAGCAGGCGCAGCTTGGCCACCGACACGAGCCGGCCGACCTCCTCGGGCAGCGGACCGTACCGGTCGACGAGTTCCTCGACCACCGCGGCGATCGCGTCGTCGTCGTGCGCCGCCGCGAGCTTGCGGTAGGCCTCGAGCCGCAGCCGGTCGGAGGTCACGTAGTCCGGCGGGATGTGGGCGTCGACCGGAAGATCCACGCGCACCTCCTTGGCGGCCTCCTCCGTGGCGACGGGGCGGCCGTCCGCGGCGGCCCGGAACGCCTCCACCGCTTCGCCGACGAGACGCACGTACAGATCGAATCCGACGCCGGCGACGTGACCTGACTGCTCCGCGCCCAGAACGTTTCCCGCGCCGCGGATCTCGAGGTCCTTCATGGCCACGGCCATGCCCGCGCCGAGATCGGAGTTCTGGGAGATCGTGGCGAGCCGGTCGTACGCCGTCTCGGTCAGCGGCTTCTCGGGCGGGTACAGGAAGTACGCGTAACCCCGCTCGCGGGAACGGCCGACGCGTCCGCGTAGCTGGTGCAGCTGCGACAGCCCGAGCGAGTCGGCGCGTTCGACGACGAGGGTGTTGGCGTTGGAGATGTCGAGGCCCGTCTCGACGATGGTGGTGCACACCAGGACGTCGTACTGACGCTCCCAGAAGCCCTGCACGGTCTTTTCGAGGGTGTCCTCGTTCATCTGTCCGTGCGCGACCGCGACCCGCGCCTCGGGGACGAGGTCGCGAATTCGCTTGGCGGCCTTGTCGATCGAGCTCACGCGGTTGTGCACGTAGAACACCTGTCCGTCGCGCAGCAGCTCGCGGCGGATGGCGGCGGCGACCTGCTTGTCCGCGTAGGCGCCCACGTAGGTGAGCACCGGGTGCCGCTCCTCGGGCGGGGTGAGGATCGTCGACATCTCGCGGATGCCGGCCATGCTCATCTCCAGGGTGCGCGGAATCGGCGTAGCGGACATGGTCAGCACGTCGACGTGCGTGCGCAGGGCCTTGATGTGCTCCTTGTGCTCGACGCCGAATCGCTGCTCCTCGTCGACGATCACGAGACCGAGGTCCTTCCATCGCACGCCGGTCTGCAGCAGCCGGTGGGTGCCGACGACGATGTCGACCTCGCCGTCGGCGAGGGCGGCGATCGTCTCCTTCGCCTCGGCGGAATCGGTGAAGCGGCTCAAGCCCTTGACGGTGACGGGGAACGACGCCATCCGCTCCGTGAAGGTCTGCAGATGCTGCTGCGCCAGCAGCGTGGTGGGCACCAGCACCGCGACCTGTTTGCCGTCCTGCACGGCCTTGAACGCGGCACGCACCGCGATCTCGGTCTTGCCGTAGCCGACGTCGCCGATGACGACGCGATCCATCGGGACCGCCTTCTCCATGTCGGCCTTGACCTCGGAGATGACGGTGAGCTGATCCTGGGTCTCGGTGAACGCGAACGCGTCCTCCATCTCCTTCTGCCACGGGGTGTCCGGCGCGAACGCGTGCCCCGGGGCGGCCTGGCGGGCCGCGTACAGCTGCACCAGCTCCCCCGCGATCTCGCGGACGGCCTTGCGCGCCTTGCGTTTCGTGTTGGCCCAGTCGGAGCCGCCGAGCTTGCTCAAGGCGGGCATCTCGCCGCCGACGTAGCGGGAGAGCTGGTCGAGGGACTCCATTGGCACGAACAGCCGGTCACCCGGCTGCCCGCGTTTGCCCGGCGCGTACTCGATGACCAGGTACTCGCGGCGGGCGCCGCCCACGGTCCGCTCCACCATCTCCACGAACCGGCCGATGCCGTGCTGATCGTGGACCACCATGTCTCCGGCGGTGAGTGCCAGCGGATCCACCTGGTTGCGGCGCTTGACCGGCGTGCGCCGGCCCTCGGCGGCGGTCACCCGGTTGCCCGTGAGATCGGACTCGGTGACGAGCACCAGTCCGGGCACGTCCGCGCCGTCGCCCGGCAGCACCAGGCCGTCGTGCAGCGCGCCGCACAGCACCCCGACCGTGCCGCGAACCGGTTCGGCCCCCGGATCGAGCCGCGCTGCGGGTACGTCGTTCTCCTGAAGCCGCTCGAGCACCCGCTGCCCGGTGCCGGCACCTGCAACGACGATCGCCGCCCGCCCGCCGGTGGTTACGTGCGCGCGCAGGTTCGCGAAGAGCATCGTCAGCAGTTCCTCGGACCCGCGCACCTCCGGCGCCGACTGCACGTCGAGCACGACCTCGGTGTCGGCGCCCGACGCCAGCGGGCTCAGCGTCCACCACGGCCGGCCCGCCGCTTCCGCCGTCTCCCGCACCCCGGTCAGCGGGCGGTATGCGGAGGCGGCCAGGTCCACGCCCTTCATGTTCGCGGTGTCCAGCGGCGCGGCCCCGCCGAGCGAGGCCGCGGTCCACGACGCCTCGAGGAACTCCTGGCCGGTGCGCATCAGGTCCGCCGCGCGGGTGCGGACCTTCTCCGGATCGCACAGCAGCACGTGCGTACCGTCCGGCACGACGTCGGTCAGCAACTGCAGTTCGCCGGTCTGCAGCACCGGCAGCAGCGCCTCCATGCCCTCGACCGGAATGCCGGAGGCCATCTTGTCGAGCATCTCCACCAGGGCCGCGTCGGCCGGGTTGTCCTGGGCGAGGCGCGCCGCGCGTTCCTTGACCTGCTCGGTCAGCAGCAGTTCCCGGCAGGGCGGGGCGATGAGGGTGCTCACCTCGAGTTCGGGGATGGACCGCTGGTCGGCGACGGAGAACGGGCGCAGCTCGGTGACCTCGTCACCCCAGAACTCGACTCGCACCGGGTGGTCCGCGGTCGGCGGGAAGACGTCGAGGATGCCGCCGCGCACCGCGAACTCGCCGCGCTTGCCGACCATGTCGGCACGGGTGTAGGCCAGCTCGACGAGCCGCTCGATCAGCTCGTCGAAGTCGTGCTCCGCGCCGACACGCAGGGTGACGGGCTCGATGTCGCCCAGACCGGGGGCCATCGGCTGCACCAGCGAGCGCACGGTCGCGACGATCACCCGCAACTCGGGTCCGTAGTCGCGGTCCTCGGGGTGCGCGAGCCGGCGCAGCACCTGTAACCGGCGGCCGACGGTGTCGGCGCTGGGCGAGAGCCGCTCGTGCGGCAGCGTCTCCCACGAGGGGAACTGCGCGACGACGTCGCCGAGCATTTCGCGCAGCTCCGCCGTGAGATCGTCCGCCTCACGGCCGGTCGCGGTCACCACGAGCAGCGGCGTCTTCGCGGCGAGCGCGGCAGCGACGAACGGCCGGGCCGCGGGCGGGGCCACCAGGGCCTGTGCGGCGGTCCCGGCGAGGGCGGCCACACGCTCGAGCTGCGCGTCGGCCAGCGCGATCCGCGCCAATCCGGACAGGGGGGTGACGGACACGTCGGACACGGGAAGGGCGCTCCTGGGGTTCGAGAAGAGGACCGTCCGAGTCTATGCGGTGTCCGGTTCGAGCGGCCAGGACCACTGCCGCGGGCGGCACGGCAACACAGCCGCGGGCGGCACGGCAACACAGCCGCGGGCGGCACCGGCAACACAGCCGCGGGCGGCACCGGCAACACAGCCGCGGGCGGCACCGGCAACACTGCCGCAGGCGGCCACCGGCAACACTGCCGCGGGCGGCACCGGCAACACTGCCGCGGGCGGGACGGTTCAGGGCGGGTCCGCTGCCAGTAGGTCGGCGCTGTTGTCGCCGAGCGCTGCGCGCGCCCACGCGGCCAGCCGCGACCGCAGAGCGGCGTCGGCGAGCTCCTCGCCGGGCCCGAGCCATCGCCGTCGCGCCATCTGGTGCAGCACACGCACGGCCCGCCGGGGATCGGCGTCGAGGACGTACGCGACGAAGGCGTCGGGTGTCTGTGGCTCGACCCCGGACCGCTCGAGCGAGCGCGCGAGACCGGCGTCCGTGGTGACGACGACGTCGGCCTGTGCGAACAGCGCCACCGCCGTCAGGTGCGCGTCGCGGGGATCGCTGACGTACGGCACCTCGCGCAGCACCGTGGCGGGCCAGCTCACCCGTGCCTCGGGGAAGGCCGTGTCGAGTTCGGCGAACAGGAAGTCCCGCGCCGGGCGCGACATGTGCGCCGGCAGCCTCCGCTCCACCTCGGCGACGATGCCGTCGCTCCAGTAGGGCCGGTACAGCGCGTCCTCGGCGAGGGCGAGCAGCACGTCGCGCACGCGCGGCGGCGTCAGTGCCGGCGCGTCGAGTACCGCCCGGATCGGCACGATCGTTCCCCCTAGAAGTCGTCGTCGTACAGGCCGTCGCGCCGGCTCAGGTCGGCGACGGCGTCCAGGGCCCGGCTCCGGGCTTCGGCCCTCCGGGCGGCACAGGCGAGGACGTCGGCGCGGCGGATGCGACGGTGCAGACCGTGGAACCGGGAGGGCAGGGTGCCGTCGTCGACGAGACGGGCCACGTACGCCCGGCCGACACCGAGCACGTCCGCCGCCTGTGCGGTGGTCAGCAGCGCGGGCACCGGGACGATGGTCACCGCGGCGTCGGCTCCGGACTCGTCGAGGGTGCGGGCGAGTGCCGCGCCGGCCGCAGCCGCGTCGAAGGGTCCCAGGGTCACGGCGGCGATCGTGTCAGGCGATGGCGGCCGGCGCAACGATTGCCTCCGGGATCAGACCCGGAGCCGGCGCGAGGCGAACTGCTTGAAGTACTCGGCCTTGGCGGGCGGCACCAGGGCCGGCAGCATCAGTCCCCACGCGTTCTCGAGGTATTCGACGAGGGCCTCACGACAGTCGAGCGCTGCCGCGACCATCCGTACCCCGGTGAACACCTGCAGGAGGAACAGACCGACCATGTCGGGGTCCACGTCCTCGTTCAGGTCACCTTCGGCCAGGGCGCGCTTCGCGAGGTCGCGCATCGTCGCCAGCCAGGTGTCGAACAGGCGGTCGCCGGTGCCGCGGTAGTCCCCGATCTCCACGGCCAGGCGGAACATCGCCCGGACGACCGGATCGTTCCGGGACAGGTCGACGGTGAGGACGGACAGCTCGATCAGTGTCTCGAGGGCCGGGGTGCGGTCGTTGATGGTCGTCACCGCGGCCTCGGCGAGACGCGCGAAGCCCGCGTCGACGACGCCGCGGGCGAGCTCTTCCTTGGACGCGAAGTGGAAGTACAGCGCACCCTTGGTGACGCCGGACTCCTGGATGATCTCGTTGAGGCTGGCATTCGCGTAGCCGAGGTTCATGAAGATCTCCGCGGCACCGCGGACCACGGATTCGCGGGTGACTTCCGCGCGGACCTGCCGAGCCATTCACGGCCTCCCGGACGGGCTCGTACGCAGGAGACGATCCGGGCGATCGGCGCCGATCGCCGCTCGGTTGATCACCGCGATCACCTGGCATCCCTTCTAGAGTCGGCTGGGCAACGATACCACCTGGTAGAGGGACGATCGGGGGACTGCGCCACCGGCTCAGGAGGTCCCGAGCTGCGGGTCCGCCTCGAGGTGCGTAAGTCCGTTCCAGCACAGGTTCACCAGGTGGGCGGCCACGACCTCCTTCGACGGGCTGCGCTCGTCCAGCCACCAGGTCGCGGCCGTCGCGACCATGCCCACCAGTGCCTGCGCGTAGAGCGGAGCCAGATCCGGGTCGAAGCCGCGGCGGGAGAAGTCGCCGGCGAGGATGTGCGCCACCTGCCGCACCGCCTCGTTCAGCAGGGACGAGTACGTGCCCTCCTCCGCGGTGACCGGGGAGTCCCGCACGAGGATGCGGAAGCCGTCGGTGCGTTCCTCGACGTAGGTGAGCAGGGCCAGAGCCACCCGCTCGACCCGGACGCGCGAGCGGTTCTGCGTCAGGCTCGCGCTGATCATCGACATCAGGGTCGACATCTCCCGGTCCACGACGACGGCGTACAGCCCCTCCTTGCCACCGAAGTGCTCGTAGACCACCGGCTTGGAGACCTGGGCCCGATGGGCGATCTCCTCGATCGACGCCGCCTCGTAGCCGCGCTCGGCGAAGATCGCCCGGCCGATCTCGATGAGCTGTTCCCGGCGCTGGGTGCCCGTCATCCGGACCCGCGGGCTGCGGTCGGCGTGGTTCTGCGACGGTTTCGACACGTAGTACATCCTTTCCGGCACCCGGCCGGACCCCGGGGCCACCGGAAAACCCCGGGGACGACGCGCGGCGGGTTGCGCTCAGCCTATCCGGGACGACGACGCGCCCGGCCCCGCGTTCGACTCCGGGCGTGGCGGCATGCGAGGATCACAGACGCATGACCGGGGCGTCGGCGCCGGGAATGCGGCAGTCCGCCGTGGTGTAATCGGCAGCACCTCTGATTTTGGTTCAGATAGTTCAGGTTCGAGTCCTGGCGGCGGAGCAGGGCAGTCGGGGCCCGTGAGCTCCCCTGCCGGTGCCGAACCTGCGCATGTCGAACGTCGAGGGAGCTTCATGCAAGTGCAGACCGCAGTTGTCGTCCTGGCGGCCGGAGCGGGTACGCGAATGCGGTCCAAGACCCCGAAGGTGCTGCACACCCTCGGGGGCCGCACGATGCTCGCCCATTCGCTGCACGCGGCCGCGGAGCTGGACCCGGACCACCTCGTGGTGGTCGTCGGGCACGAGCGCGAGCGGGTGTCCGCCGCGACCGCCGACATCGCCGAGACGCTCGACCGCAAGGTGTCGATCGCGGTCCAGGACCGGCAGCTCGGCACCGGCCATGCGGTGCAGTGCGGGCTCGACGCCCTGCCCGGCGACTTCTCCGGCGTGGTCGTCGTCACCAACGCCGACGTCCCGCTGCTCGACGGCCACACCCTTGAGGCGCTCGAAGCCGAGCACCTCGCCGAGCCGATGCAGTCCGCGGTGACCGTCCTGACGTTCCTCGCCGACGATCCCACCGGGTACGGCCGCATCGTCCGGAACGGCCACGGCGAGATCCGCGAGATCGTCGAGGAGGCCGACGCCGACGCCGAACAGGCCGCCATCGACGAGGTCAACGCCGGCATCTACGCCTTCGACGCCGAGTTCCTCCGCGGCGCACTGACCCGGCTGCGGGCCCACAACGCCCAGGGCGAGCTGTACCTGACGGACGTGGTCACGATCGCGCGGCAGGACGGCCGGGCGGTGTTCGCCGCCCAGCTCGCCGACGCGACGAAGGTCGCGGGCGCGAACGACCGGGTGCAGCTCGCCGCGCTCGCGGCGCAGCTGAACCGGCGCACCCTCGAGCACTGGATGCGCTCGGGCGTGACCGTCGTCGACCCGGCCAGCACCTGGGTGGACGTGGACGTCGTCCTCGCCCGGGACGTGACCCTGCTCCCCGGGGTGCAGCTGCACGGCCGGACCGTGGTCGGCGAGGACGCGGTGATCGGCCCGGACACCACGCTGACGAACGTGCGGGTCGGTGCCGGAGCGTCGGTGGTGCGCACCCACGGTTCGGACTCCGTGATCGGCGACGGGGCGACCGTCGGTCCGTTCGCCTACCTGCGTCCGGGCACCGACCTCGGCGAATCCGGCAAGATCGGCACCTTCGTGGAGACGAAGAACGCCGAGATCGGGCCGCACTCGAAGGTGCCGCACCTGACCTACGTCGGCGACGCCACCATCGGCGAGCACTCGAACATCGGGGCTTCGAGCGTGTTCGTCAACTACGACGGCGTGCACAAGTCGCACACGGTCGTCGGATCCCACGTCCGGACCGGATCGGACACCATGTTCGTGGCGCCCGTGACGGTCGGCGACGGCGCCTACACCGGCGCCGGCACGGTCCTGCGCCGCAACGTTCCACCGGGGGCGCTTGCGGTGTCGGGTGCGCCACAGCGCAATATTGAAGGCTGGGTCCAGCGGAACCGCCCCGGGACCCCCGCGGCCGAGGCAGCGACTGCAGCACGGCAGCAGCAAGAGATCGAACGGCAAAAGGACGGCCAGGACCAGTGACCTCCAATTGGATCGACAACCAGAAGAACTTGATGCTCTTCTCCGGCCGGGCCCACCCCGAGCTGGCGGAGCAGGTGGCGAAGGAGCTCGACGTCCAGGTCACCCCGCAGACCGCGCGGGACTTCGCCAACGGCGAGATCTTCGTGCGGTTCGAGGAGTCCGTCCGCGGCTCCGACGCGTTCGTGCTGCAGAGTCACCCGTTCCCGCTCAACCAGTGGGTGATGGAACAGCTCATCATGATCGACGCGCTCAAGCGAGGATCGGCCAAGCGCATCACCGCCGTTCTGCCGTTCTACCCCTATGCCCGCCAGGACAAGAAGCACCGCGGCCGTGAGCCCATCTCCGCTCGCCTGATCGCCGATCTGCTCAAGACCGCCGGCGCGGACCGCATCATCACCGTCGACCTGCACACCGACCAGATCCAGGGCTTCTTCGACGGCCCCGTCGACCACATGCACGCCCAGGGCCAGCTCGCCGAGTACATCCGCGACAAGTACGGCGTCGAGAACATCGCCGTGGTCTCCCCCGACTCCGGTCGCGTCCGCGTCGCCGAGAAGTGGGCCGACACCCTCGGCGGTGCCCCGCTGGCGTTCATCCACAAGACCCGCGACCCGCTCGTGCCGAACCAGGTCAAGTCCAACCGTGTCGTCGGCGAGGTCGAGGGACGCACCTGCATCCTCATCGACGACATGATCGACACCGGCGGCACGATCGCCGGCGCCGTGAAGATCCTGAAGGAGGCCGGCGCGGGCGACGTCGTCATCGCCGCCACCCACGGTGTGCTCTCGCATCCGGCCTCCGAGCGCCTGGCGTCGTGCGGCGCCAAGGAGGTCATCGTCACCAACACGCTGCCGATCGACGACGAGAAGCGTTTCCCGACGCTCACCGTCCTGTCGATCGCACCGCTGCTCGCGCGCACCATCCAGGAGGTGTTCGAGAACGGCTCGGTGACGTCGCTGTTCAACGGTTCCGCGTAGCCGCGGGAGGCGGTGTACTTTCGGACCGTCACCGGACCGAAAGGACACCCGGCATGTTCACCGGCTTCCCCGTTGCCGCCCTCGACTTCTACGAGGATCTCGAGGCGGACAACAGCAAGCCGTTCTGGGCCGCGCACAAGGCCGTCTACGACGACTGCGTGCGCGGCCCGATGCTTGCGCTGCTCGCGGAGCTCGAACCGGAGTTCGGAGCGGGCAAGGCGTTCCGCCCGCACCGCGACGTGCGCTTCAGCACGGACAAGTCGCCGTACAAGACCCATCAGGGCGGCTTCGTGCAGACCGGGCCCGGCGTCGGCTTCTACGTGCAGATCGACGCGGCCGGGATGCGGGTCGCCGGCGGCTTCTACCGGGGCTCGTCCGACCAGGTCGCCGCATACCGTGCCGCCGTGGACGATTCGCGCCGCGGACCGCGACTCGAACCGCTCGTCCGGCGGCTGCACCGGGCCGGGTACGAGATCGGCGGCGAACGGCTGAAGACCCGTCCGCGCGGTGTCGCCGAGGACCACCCCCGACTCGACCTGCTGCGGCACAAGTCCCTCACCGCCGCGCGGGCACACCCCTCGCCCGAGTGGATCGACACCCCGCGCACCCTCGACGAGGTGCGCTCCGCCTGGCGCGACGTCCGGCCCCTCGTGGAGTGGCTGACCGCCGCCACCGCCACCTGAAAAGCGTTCGCATCGCGGACGATCCGAGGGTTTGCGTGCCGTACCGATCGGTACGGAAAGTGCTGTGGCACAAGAGTTTGCCGCCCGTACACCTGCCGTCGGCATGATCTTCGTCACGCCGACACCTTCAGTCGCAGGTCGCGCCGGACCCGCCCGAGCGGACCCCACCGGTCTTCACTTAAGGTGGCTCCTCGTGATCGACGCGCGAACCCTCGAGGCCCCCACCGAAAACGCGAAACTCGAGACCGTCCGACGGTGGAAACCCGGAGCCTGCGTCTGGTGCGGCGACACCGAGTCCGTCGAGCCGTTCCGTAACGAACCCCGTTGCGGCACTTGCCGCACGCACGAATCCATCATCGACGAGGCCCGCAAGTTCGTCGGTATGTACGGTCTGCGCCCCATCGGCGGCACACTGCAGTCGGACGACGAGGAGGAGTACGAGCACCGCAAGGCCGCCCGCGACTCGCGCCGCGTCCTCAACGACATCCGGCTCGCCGAACAACCCGATCCCGCCCTCGTGCGCAAGGCTCTGCGTCCCCGCGCCGCCGCCGTCGTCGCCGAGACCGTGCGCCGGCCCGCCACCCCGCGCACGCCCTCGGTGCGCCCGTCGCAGCGCGCCGCCGAACCCGCGCCGGTACGCACCGGCGGCGTCGACGTCGACGAGATCCAGAACCGCGCCCTCGCGCTGCTCGATCAGCTCTCCGCGATCGATGCGCAGCTCGCGCTCGTCGCCGAGCAGTCCGGCCTCGCCGCCCGCGCCCGCCGCGGCGACCTCGAGAAGCAGAAGGCCACCATCCTGCGCACCCTGGCCGCCCTGGAGAAGGCGCGGCTCAGCGCGACGAGGTAGGAGCTCTCGCCCCCAGGGGAGGTTGTCGCGGCACCGTCCGGTGCCGCAGTCGACAACCTCCCCTCGTCGTCTGTAACGCCTGGTCGGACTACGCAAACCGGACATCCCTCTCCTCGGTCCGGAAGAGACCGGGTAGTCTGCCCGTGCCGAGGGGTCTGTCGGGGACACCGGGGACAACGGTGGAGACCGCACATGCCGGCGTGCGTCGACAGACCGAGCGAGAGGAGTTGCCGTGAGTGTCCCCGGCGCCGTCCGTACCGGGGTACCGACGTGGCGGACGCTGGCCACCGCCGTGCCCCGCGCCCGCCTGTTCGACATGCTCGACCGCGGGTCCGCGCTCACGGTGGTCCACGCACCGGGCGGATTCGGCAAGAGCACGCTCCTGGCCACGTGGCTGCACCGGGGCGGCGCACCCGAACGCGACATCGCGTGGGTGCCGGTGGCGGACGACGCGGCACCGGACCGCATCTGGTCCGACGTCTGCACGGTGCTGGGCGAACACGTCGCGCCCGGTGACCCGGCCGAACGGCTCGCCGAGGTCCTCCGATCCCGTCCGGCGCCGTCCCTGCTCGTCCTCGACGGGCTCCCCGCCACCGCGCTCGACGACCTGCTGCCGGCGATCCGGCACCTGCTCGACCGCTGCCCGTCCGTCGACGTCGCCGTCTGCGTACGGGGCAGCGCCGCATCGGCGGCCGTAGCCACGGCCGGCGTGGACTGCACGTTCGTCTCCGCCCACGATCTGCGGTTCACGCCGCGCGAGACCGCGGAGTTCTTCCGCGCCGCCGGGGTGGAGCTCGCGGCCGACGAGTACGGCGACCTCTGCCGCGCGCTGGGCGGGTTGCCGCAGTTGATCTCGGGTGCGCTGAACGTCGCGCGGCTGCACCGGGGCGCACCGGTCGACCAGGAGGGCCGGCCGTCGCCCGAACTGGCCGTCGCCATCGCCGGGTCCGCATCGGTTCTGCTCGACACGCTGACCGCCGAGGAGCGCGCGTTCGCGCTGCGCGTGGTCGCCGCCCGTGCTCTCGACGCGGAACTCGCCGCCGAGCTCACCGGTCGGTCGGACGCGGCCGGACTTCTCGACCGGCTCGAAGCGCGGGGCCTGCTCGTCGTCGACGAGGCAGCCGAGACCCGGACGTGGGCGTGGCCGTCGGCCCTGCGGCTCGCGGTGCTCGACCAGGCCCGGCAGGAGGAACCCGGGCGGGTCGACGAGCTGATGACCGTGCTCGCGCGCCGCCATCGGGACGCGGGCCGGCCGGCGCCGGCCGCGACGTATGCGGCCGAGGCCCGCAACTGGGCGATGGCCGCGGGCATCGTCGAACGCAGCTGGGGCCAGATGGTCGCCGAGCATCTCGAGGAACTCATTCTCGTGCTGCGGACGATTCCCGAGGACTTTCTGCAGGACTACCCGGCCGTGCTCGCCGGGCGGGCACTGTTCGTGCAGATGCTCGCCGACCATCCCATCCTGCGGGCCTCGCTCCCCGGCGAGCCCGACGAACTGCACGCACTCGGCGCCGGGCCGGACGCCGCGAACGTCCTGCACCTAGCGACGGTGCAGTCGCTCGCGCTGCGGGTCGCCGGCGATTTCGTCCAGGGTGCCGCGTGCACGCGGCGGCTCGAACCGCTGGTGCAGAGCATGCTCGCGCACCAGCCGGACAACATCACCCCACAGTTGCCGCTGCTGCGCGTCCAGTGGGCGATCACCTTCCAGCTCGCCGCGGATCTCGCCGAATCCAACCGGCAGTTCGAATCGGCCTACCGGGGCGGCGTCGCCGCGGGCACCCCGTACATCGTCCAGAACGCCGCCGGCAGTTCGGCGCTGAACTGGGCACTGGTCGGCGACGTGCCGCGTGCCCGCCGGTGGCTCGCCCGGGAGGCGACGGCGGAACCGTCCGACGGGCTCTTCGGCGAACTCGTCAAGGTCGGCGGCCGGGTCGCCACTGCCCTGACCCATCTCGACGCCCTCGACGTCGGCGCGGCCGAGGCGATGATCGACCTGCTCGGCGCGCCCAGCGACCGGGAGGAGCTGTGGGGATTCGTCGCCTACGCCCACGCCCAGCACGCGCTGCTCACCGTCGAGGCGTACGCGGGTCTGACGTGGTTGCACCACACCGTCGCCGGCCACGCCCATCGGCACGGCGACGGCGCGTTCTCCCGAACGCTGCTCACCGCGACGGAGATCGACCTGCACCTGGCTCTCGGCAACGGCAACCTGGCGCGCGCCGTGGCAGATCTCGAGCCCCGGCACCACCCGATCCTCGTCGTGCCGGACGCTCGGGTGGATCTGCTCGGCGGGAATCCCGGCCGGGCCGTCAAGAAGCTCGCGCGGGTGTCCTGGCCGGACTGCGGCTTCCCGCGGGCCCACCTCGAGGCGCTGCTGCTCGAGGCCGCCGCCCAGCTCGACCTGGGTAATCCGGGGGCCGCGGCCGTGTGCTGGGAGCGCGCCTGCGCCCTCGGGCAGACGCTGGGCAATCGGCGCGCGTTCACCACCGTGCCGGACCGGCACCGGCGCGAACTCGAAGAGCGCAGCGGAATTGCGGTGCCCGGCGGTCCCGTCGGGGCGGTGTTCCCGGACGAGGTCGCACGGGTCGAGCTGTCCCCGCGGGAGAGGGAGGTGCTCGCGCTACTGGCCGAGGGATGCCCGCAGAGCGAGATCGCCCGCCTCCTGTTCGTCTCTCCGAACACGGTCAAGACGCAGCTGCGCAGCATCTATCGCAAGCTCGGGGTTCACACACGGGTCGAGGCGATCACCCGCGCGCGCGAGCTGCGGCTGCTGCCCGTCACCAGCGATCTCTAGACCCGCCCCACGGGCGGTAGGTCTCGCCGCCGCCCGCCCGACCCGAGCGGAGGTATCGCTCACCCGCTCGGACCGACGCAACGGCACAGGCGCTCGGCTCCGGGGAAGGTCAGGCCGGCTTGTGGGCGAGCACCCGGAACACGATGCCCATCCGCCCGGTGCGGTGCACGTCGTCGACGACGAACCCGGCCTCGGTGAGATAGGGCGCCGGGTCGCGGAGCAGGTGGTCGGCGCCGAAGCGGATGCTGAGCGGCTCGATGCCCCGCTGCAGGGCACGCAGCACCCGGTTCGTCGACGGCCCGTGCTCGGCGAGCACGATCCTGCCCCCGGGGACGAGCACGCGGTACGCCTGGGCCGCGGCGCGGGCCGGGTCGGGCACGGTGCAGAACGTGAAGGTCGAGAGCACGGTGTCCGCGCTCGCGTCGGGCAGGTCGAGGGCCTGCACGTCGCCCTCGCGCAGTTCGACGCGCGGGTCGGCGGCGGCCTTCGTCCGGGCGAGGTCGAGCATCCTCGGCGAGATGTCGACGCCGACGACGTGTTCGACCTCGGGTCCGTAGAGCGGCAGGTTGAGGCCCGTGCCGACGGCGAGTTCGACGACGCGGCCGCGAGCCTGCGCGGCCGCCCAGTGCCGGGCGGGGCCGAGTATCAACCGCTCGACCAGGCTCATGCCGCGGTCGTAGTTCTTCGACATCTCGTCGAAGATCCGCGAGACGCGGGCGTTCTCGTTCTCGACCTGCTCCGAATCGGTCACTGTGTCTCCTCACCGAAGTGTCACCGCCGACGGTACCGGCGTACCGTCCCGGCTGTGACCGAACCGATCCCGGAACAGCGCCGCGTCCTGACCGTACTGGTGGCCGCGCAGATTCTCAGCGGCGCGGGCCTGGCGGCCGGCGTGACCGTCGGCGCGCTCCTCGCGCAAGACATGCTGGGCAGCACGAGTCTCGCCGGGGTGCCCAGCGCCCTGTTCACGATCGGGTCGGCGGCGGCGGCCGTCGCCGTGGGGCGGATCTCGCAGCGCGCCGGGCGCCGTGGCGGGCTGACGTTCGGGTACGCCGCCGGCGCGCTCGGCAGCGCGGGTGTGGTGGCCGCCGCGGCGCTCGACACCGCGGTGCTGCTGTTCGCGGCCCTGTTCGTCTACGGAGCGGGCACCGCGACGAGCCTGCAGGCGCGCTACGCCGGCGCCGACCTGGCCGCTCCGGAGCGCCGGGGGCGCGCGGTGAGCACGGTGCTGGTGGCGACGACGCTCGGGGCGGTGGTCGGCCCGAACCTGACCGCCGTCATGGGCGACGCCGCCGAATCCTGGGGCATTCCCCGGCTGTCCGGGCCGTTCGTGCTCTCCGGCGTCGCCTACGGGCTCGCCGCGGTCGTCCTGTGGGTCCTGCTGCGTCCGGATCCGCTCCTGCTCGCCCGCAGCCGCGCGGCGGCCGCGGAGCCGGCGCCGGACGGCGAGCGGCCGGCCGTGGCCCGGCAGTGGTCGCCCGCGGTGACCGCCGGGGTGGTGGTGATGATCGTGACACAGCTCGTGATGGTGGCGGTGATGACGATGACGCCGATCCACATGCGCGACCACGGGCACGACGTCGGGGCGACGGGCGTGGTCATCGCGATCCACGTCGCGGCGATGTTCCTGCCGTCCCCGATCGCGGGGATGCTCGTGGACCGGGTCGGGCCCTACCGGGTCGCGGCCGCCGCGGGACTCGTCCTGCTGGCCTCCGGGGTGTCGGCGGCGCTGGCCCCGCCGCATTCGGTGCCCGCCCTCGCGTTCGCGCTGGGCCTGCTCGGTTTCGGGTGGAGCCTGGGCCTGGTGAGCGGCACCGCGCTCGTCACCGATGCGGTGCCGCTCGAGTCCCGCGCGGCCACGCAAGGCACCGCGGACCTGTTCGTCGCGCTGGCGGGGGCGGGCGGCGGTCTGGGTTCGGGTCTGGTCGTCGCGGCGGCGGGGTTCCCGGCGCTGGCGCTGACCGGTGCGGCGGTGTCGCTGGTGATCCTTCCGGTCCTCGCGCGACGGTCCGCCGCGCAGCCCGCCCTCCGCTAGCGGGTCAGGCCGGCACCGCGACCGCTCGTCGCGCCACCCGCAGATCCACCAGCCACACCAGGGCGGTCGCGGCGGCCGCCGCGACACCGAACAGGCACACCCCGGTCCAGCCGGCGCTCGTCCACGCGAACGCGCCGAGCGCCGAACCGGCCGCGGCACCGATGAAGTACGTCGTCATGTACACCGCGTTGATGCGGGAGCGGGCCGCGGGCGCCAGCGCGTAGACGATGCTCTGGTTGCTGATGTGGACGGCCTGCAGTGCCAGATCGACCGCGACCATCCCGACCAGGAACCACGCCAGCGAGTGCGCCCCGGCCGCCAGCGCGGCCCAGGACACGACGAGCACCGCCGCGCCGGCGCCGGAGGCGAGCTGCGCGAGGCCACGGTCGGCGAGGCGGCCGGTGAGGTTGGCCATCACCGCGCCGGCGACCCCGGCCAGGCCCACCAGCCCGATCTGCACCTCGTCGAATCCGTAGGGTTCGCCGGACAGCAGGAACGCCATCGTGGAGAACAGGGCGCTCACGGATGCGAAGGACAGGGCGCCGAGCACCGACCGGGTCCGCAGCCGCGGCTGGGTGCGCACGAGGGTGCCGAGCGAACGCAGGGTGGTCCCGTAGCCGATGCGCTCGGCAGGGCGCGACGTCGGCAGCGCTCGCCACAGGGCGAGCGCGACGAGGACCATCACGGCGGCGCTCACCCGGTAGACGGTGGCCCACCCGCCGAGGCCGGCGAGCAGCCCGGCGACGCTGCGGGCGAGCAGGATGCCGAGCACCAGGCCGCTCATCACCGTCCCGACGGCCTGCCCACTGCGCTCCGGTTCGGCCAGGGTGGCGGCGAACGGCACCAGCACCTGCGCGGCCACCGAGAACAATCCCGCGATCGCCGTGCCGACGGCCAGCACCGCGATGGTCGGAGCGAAACCGCTCAGCGCCTGGCCGGCCGCGGCGGCGAGCATGAGCCCCACCGTGAGGCGGCGCTTGTCGAACATGTCGCCGAGCGGCACCAGGAACAGCAGCCCGAGGCCGTAGGAGACCTGGGCGACGGTGACGGTGGCCGCGGCGGCGGAGTGGGAGGTGCCCAGGGCGACGGCGATCGAGTCGAGCAGCGGCTGGTTGAAGTAGTTGCCGCCCACGCACAGGCCGGTGGCCGCCGCCATCAACAGCAGGACGGGGGTGGTCAGCACGGGTCGCGGGGACGTCACGTCTGCCAGCCTCGCGCGGCCGGGACCGCGCTGTCCAACCGGCGTCGCGTCGGCGGCCGGGGCCGCGCGGGTCAGCTGCGGCTCGCGCCGATCAGCGCGAACCGGCCGTCGGGATCGATCCACTCGCGCCGTACGACGAACCCGGCCTCGGTCAGTTCGCGGCCCATGCCGTCGAGCCGGAACTTGGCGGAGATCTCGGTGCGCAGATGCTCGCCCTCCTCGAACGCGATCTCGAGGTCGAGGCCGGGAATCCGGACCGTCATGGGCTCGGTGGCCTCGAGTCGCATCTCGATCCACTCGTTGATCGGGTCCCACACCGCGACGTGCCGGAACTTCCCGGGTTCGAAGTCCGCGCCGAGCCGGGCATTGAGCACGTTCAGCACGTTGCGGTCGAACTCCGCGGTGACCCCGGCGGCGTCGTCGTAGGCCGGCACGAGCACGTCGGGATCGGTGACGAGGCCGATTCCGAGCAGTAGCCACTCCCCCGGCTCGAGCACCGCGGCGAGGTCGGTGAGGAACGCGGCGCGCTCGGTGGGCGCCAGGTTGCCGATGGTGCCGCCGAGGAATGCGATCAGGCGGCGTCCGCCGCCGGGCAGATGCGTGAGCGATCCGGTGAAGTCGCCGACGACGCCCCGCACGGTCAGGTCCGGGTATTCGACGGAGAGCCGGGTCACCGCGGACTGCAGGGCGACCTCGGAGACGTCCTGCGGTACGTACGTATGGATGTACGGTCGCAGCGCGTCGAGCAGGATCTCCGTCTTCTCCGAGGATCCCGATCCGAGCTCGACGAGCATCTCGGGCCGCGCCTCGTCGGCGAGCTCCGACGAATGTTGTTGCAGCAGAGACCGTTCGGTGCGGGTGGGATAGTACTCCGGCAGCCGGGTGATCTGATCGAACAGCTCGCCGCCGCGCTCGTCGTAGAGCCACGTCGGCGAGAGCCACTTCGGCGACGACGTCAGCCCGCGGCGCGCGTCGGCCCGCAGCGACTCGTCGAGCTGCTCCGGCGTCAGGTACACGTCCACCGTCATGAGACGGCCACCTCCATGGGGGACACGATGAGATGCCCCGGTCGGGCGCTGACCAGGTGCCGGTCCGGCACCTGGCGCCAGCGCGGATCGTCGTCGTACGGTTCCGAGGACACCACGGCGACGTCCTCGTCGACGAGGGTCCACAGCGAGTGGTACCAGGCCGTCGCCCACAGCCCGGAACCGTTGCCCAGCAACAGGTTCAGCCGCGAAGCCGGGGCGACGTCGAGCACGTCGTGCACGAGCCGCATCAACGCCTGCTCGGGCCGCGAGGAACGCAGCCGCGAATACAACAGCAGCCACAGCGCGGCGGCGTCGGTGGGCGACTCGAGCCGCAGCAGTTCGGCCACCGGCAGGCGCTCGGCCAGCGAGACGAGCGACCCGGGCCAGCCGCGGACGACGCCGTTGAGGCTGAACGCCCAGCCGTCGCGGGTGAACGGGGCGCACGCCGAGCGCTCCACCGGCATGCCTTCCGTCGCCGAACGCAGCGACGCCATGACGGCTCCGGCGCTGATATGCGAAAGACCTTCGGCGACAAAGGGATCGGACCAGATGGGGGTGGGGTTCCGATAGCGGCCGAAGCCGTCCGCACCCCACCATGCCACCCCGAACCCGTCGGCGTTGATCGTGCCGCCGCCACGCATGTCCTTCGGCGCCCACGACTGGCGCACCAGCGACCGGGGTCCCTCGGTCACCAGGGAACTCACCGAGCGGACCGGCCCGAGGTATCCCAGGTGTCTACACATCCGGCACGTCCCGCGCGCAGCGGAAGCCGGCGAAGATCTGCCGCCGGATCGGCAGGTCCCAGTTGCGGAAGGTGCCGCGGCAGGCTGCAGGGTCGGTGCCGAAGGAGCCGCCGCGCAGCACCCGGAAGTCGCCCCCGAAGAACACCTCCGAGTACTCCCGGTACGGGAAGGCCGCGAATCCGGGGTACGGCTCGAATCCGGACGCCGTCCATTCCCACACGTCCCCGATCAGCTGGTGCACCCCGAGACGCGACGCACCCGCGGGGTACGCCCCGACGACGGCCGGCTCGAGGTGCCGCTGGCCGAGGTTGGCGTGGGCCTCGGTCGGTTCCTCGTCGCCCCACGGGTAGCGCCGGCTCTGCCCGGTCAGCGGGTCCCAGCGGGCGGCCTTCTCCCACTCGGCCTCGCTGGGCAACCGGCGTCCGGCCCAGCGGGCGAACGCCTCGGCCTCGTGGAAGCACACGTGCACGACGGGCTCGTCGGGGTCGAGCGGCACCGTCACCCCGAACCGGCGGCGCCACCACGTGCCCGCGTCGTCGCGGGTCCAGAACTGGGGAGCCTCGAGTCCCGCCTGCTCGCGGTGCAGCCACCCCTGCGGGCTCCACAGTTCCCGGCGGGCGTAGCCGCCGTCGGCGAGGAACTCGAGATAGCGCCCGTTGGTGACCGGCACGGTGTCGATCGCGAAGGCCGGCACGTACACCCGGTGCGCGGACCGCTCGTTGTCCAACGCCCACGGATCCGTCGACGTCCCCATCTCGAACTCCCCGCCCGGGATCAGCACCTCCGCCGCGGCCGGTGCTTCGGCGCGCCGCGGCGCCGGCGGCGCGTCGAGGACCGGGGGCCCCGCCCGCAGCTGGTGTGTCGCGAGCATCGTCTCCGCGTGCTGCACCTCGTGCTGGACACTCATCGCGAACACGAAACCCTCGCGGGTGAGGTCGGTGTCGAAGCGGCACCGCGCCAGCACGTCCGCCGTGTGCGCGCGGACCTCCGCCGCGTAGTCGCGGGCCGCCCGCGGCCCGAGCAGCGGCAGCGCGGGCCGGTCCGCCCGCGGATGGCGGAAGGCGTCGTAGAGGTCGTCGACGTCCGGGCGCACACCGGCGTGACCGCCGGCCGCCCGGAGCAGCCAGCGTTCCTCCTGGTTGGCGATGTGCGCGAGGTCCCACACGAGGGGACTCATCAGCGGTGAATGCTGGGCCGTGAGTTCCGCGTCGTCGATGTCGGTCAGCGCGAGCACCCGCGCCCGCGCCCGCGCGAGGTCCCGGTCGAGCCGGGCATGCAGACCGCTCACCGATCCTGGACCTCCGGGGTGCGACCGCGGCAGCACCGCTCCGCCGCCGCGTCCAGCGCCGCGGTGAACCGCATGTCCGGCGACGCCTCCGCGGCGAGGGCGAGCAGTCCGACCGCCGCGGCCCGGATCTCGAGATCCGCGAGTCCGAACTCGGCCGCCTCCTGCCAGCGATCCACGACGGGGGCGGCGACGGCCAGGGCCTCGTCCATGACGGCCGGCGAGGTGAGCAGTGCCTCGACCGCGGCGACCGGGACCTGCCACAGGGCCCCCGGCTGCGCGTCGATGTACCGGACCTCGAGGTGCCCGGCCGGACGCACCGGCGGGAACAGGGTGGTCAGGTGGTAGTCCAGGTCGGCGACGGTGGGCCGGCGCCCGATCTCGTCGTCCAGGTCGCCACCCAGCCAGTCCGCGAACGACGCGCCGGGCGGCGCATGCCAGTCCCCGCCGGTCGCGCGCACACACAGCAGCGGCGCGTCCAGCGCCCACGCCGGGTAGCGCGCCGGATCGGGCACGGGGGTGGTGCGGTCGGCGTCCAGCGCCAGCCAGGTGCGCATCCGCTGCGACGCCCAGTTCCCGTCCGGTGCCCCACGCAGCGAAGGCGAACACGCGAACGCGGCCACCAGCGCCGGTCCGACGGCGTGCAGTACCCGCCACCGCCGGGCCAGCTCGTCGTCGTCGGCGCCGGCGTCGACGCTCACCTGGGTGGCGGCGGTGCTGTTCATCATCAGCCGGCCCAGCGGCCCGATCCGATCGAACCGCAGTTCCATCGCGCTGTAGCGGGGAGTGCGCAGCAGCCGCTGCGGTGGGCGCAGCCCGTCGGCCGCCGCGTCGACCAGGTCCACCGACCGGCGCGCCAGCAACGCACCCAGCATGCGGGCGTCGGCGGTGAGACGATCGCAGACCTGCCGCGCCGAGACACACGGCACGCTCGACAGTTCCACCTGCCCACCCGGCTCGAGGGTCACGGCGCTGCCCGACGGCAACGGCCGCGCCGAGGAGCCGGGAGCCAGCTGCCGGGGGGCGTGCGGACCGAGGGCCTCGAGGATGGCCTGCAACTCCGGCCGGGCGCGAGTGCCGTCGGCCCGGGCGGTGAGCCATTCCAGTTCCACGCCGATCAGCCGGGGCGGCCCGAAGCGGAAGCTCACCCGGCGCACGTGCAGCTCGGCGGCGGTTCGTGAGGCGATGCCGGCGTCCGCGCGCGGCACCGCCGGGTCGACTGTGATCACCACTCGGTCCGCCCCTCCCTCGCCTGTGGGCCAGCTCACGGACGAGCCTAACGTCAACCGGCGACAGGAGGCGGCTGAACGCTCACGCCGCGGCCCGGCGCGTCGCCCGGACGACGACACCGGCCGCGAGCACCACGATGCCGGCCACGACCGCACTCGGCGGCAGCGTCAGCACCAGGACGACGCATCCGACGGCGCCGACGACCTGCAGGAACCGGGGGTAGCGCCGGTTCTCGTCCCGCTGGGTGAAGGCGGCCAGATTCGCGACGAGGTAGTACACGAGAACACCGAAGGATGAGAATCCGATCACTCCGCGCAGATCGACGGTCGCGACGAGCACGCACACCGCCGCCGCGACGGCGAGTTCGGCCCGGTACGGCACCGCGAATCGCGGATGCACCGCGGCGAGCGGCCGGGGCAGATCACCCTGCCGCGCCATCGCGAGCGCGGTGCGGCCGACGCCTGTGACGAGGGCGAGCAGAGCCCCCAGCGACGCCGCCGCGGCCCCGGCGACCACGACGGGCGCCGCCCACGCCCAGCCACCCACGCGGACCGCGTCGAGCAGCGGCGCGCTGCTCGACGCGAGCCGGTCCGGGCCGAGGCATGCGAGCAGGGTCACGCCGACGACGGCGTAGAGCAGCACCACGAAGCCGAGGGCACCGACGATCGCCCGCGGGATGGTCCGGCGCGGCTCGCGCACCTCCTCACCGAGGGTCGCGATCCGCGCGTAGCCCGCGAAGGCGAAGAACAGCAGGCCGGCCGCCTGCAGCACCCCGTAGGCACCGCCGACGGGACCGAACGGATCGGCGGGTTGCGCCCCGGGACCGGCCCAGCTCGCCGTGATCGCGACGGCCAGCGCCACGAGCACGAGGGTCACGATGATGCGGGCGAGCCGGGCCGTGCGCGTGATGCCGCGGTAGTTCACGGCGGTCAGGGCGAGGACCGCGGCGACGGCGACGGGCCGCCGCCACGGTTCCGGCACGACGTAGGAGGCGAACGTCGCGGCCATCGCCGCACAACTGGCGGTCTTGCCGATCACGAAGCCCCAGCCCGCCACGAAACCCCACCACGGCCCGAGCCGTTCCCGCCCGTACACGTAGGTGCCACCGGACGTCGGGTACTGCGCGGCGAGCTGCGCCGACGAGGTGGCGTTGCAGTACGCCACGACCGCGGCGAGGGCCAGGCCGACGAGCAGGCCCGCGCCGGCGGCTGCCGCGGCCGGCGCGAACGCCGAGAACACCCCCGCCCCGATCATCGCGCCGAGCCCGATGGCGACGGCGTCGCCGGTGCCGAGCCGGCGTTGCAGGGATTTCGATTCGCTCACGTATACATTCCAAGCACGAAGACATGAACGGGAGGTGCGTCCTCGATGCTCGACCTGCAGCGCGCCCGTCGCGACACGCCCGGCTGCTTCGACCGGGTCTTCCTCGACAGCGCGGGCT
This sequence comes from Rhodococcus sp. DMF-1, assembly GCF_021441945.1. Lineage (NCBI taxonomy): Bacteria > Bacillati > Actinomycetota > Actinomycetes > Mycobacteriales > Nocardiaceae > Rhodococcus > Rhodococcus sp. DMF-1. The sequence continues at coordinate 321,572 of NZ_CP090442.1, read as the reverse complement.
CGTCGCTGCCGCCGACCCCGGTGCTGGAGACGACCGTCGCGCACCTGCGACGCGAGGCCGAGGTCGGCGGGTACGTCGCCGCCGCGGAACGCGCCGACGACCTCGCCGCGGTGAAGACCTCGATCGCGCGGCTGATCGGCGCGGAGGCGCCGTCGATCGCCCTCGTCGAGAGCGCCACCCGGGCGTGGGCGAGCTTCTTCTACCCGGTGCCGCTCCGCGCGGGCGACCGGATCCTGCTCACCCGTTCCGAATACGCCAGCAATGCGGTCTCCGCGCTGCAACGGGCCCGGGCGACCGGCGCGACGGTGGAGACGATGCCGACGGACGCGCTCGGCCGCATCGACGTCGACGCCCTCACCCGCACGCTCGACGAGCGGGTCAAACTGGTGTCCGTCGTGCACGCCCCCACCAACGGCGGGCTCGTCAACCCCGTGCGGGAGGTCGCCGACGCGGCGCACGCCGTCGGCGCGCTGGTGCTGCTCGACGCGTGCCAGTCCGTCGGGCAGCTGCCGGTGAGCGTGCCCGAGTTCGACGTCGACGCCCTTTCCGCGACCGGACGCAAGTGGCTGCGCGGACCCCGCGGCACGGGCTTCCTGTACGTCCGCCCCCGGCTGGTCACCGAGCTCGAACCGGCCGTCCTCGATCTGCACAGCGCGCAGTGGACGGCCCCGGGCGAGTACCGCCTCGCCGACGACGCGACGCGGTTCGAGCTGTGGGAGACGAACGTCGCCGCCCGCCTCGGGCTCGGTGCCGCCGTCGACTACCTGCTCGACCTCGGGGTCGACGCGGTGACCGAGGCGGTCGCCTACCGCGCCGAACACCTGCGCGAGGGCCTGGGCCGGATCCCGGGCGTGGCCGTGCGCGACCTCGGGAAGGAGCACAGCGGCATCGTCTCGTTCACCGTCGACGGCTGGGAGCCGCCGCGGCTGCGGGAGGCGCTGGCCGCCGAGGCGATCACGGTCACGGTCAGCGGGCGCGGGTCGACGCTGCTCGAGATGTCGGCGCGACGGCTCGAGTCGGTGGTGCGCGCCTCCCCGCACTACTTCGTCTCCCCCGCCGACGTGGACCGGTTCCTGGCGGCCGTGCGGTCGCTGGCCCGGTCCTGACCGTCCCGGCGACCGGGACGACCGGTTCCGTCCGGCGGCTCACGCGGTCAAGGTGTGCGAATCCCCGCACCACTTCGAGAGGATCGCGATGACCGAGACCAGTCCCGTCCGTCCTGTTCCCGTCGACCGGATCTCCGCCTGGGATCTCGAGGCCGACGTCGTGATCGCCGGGTACGGCATCGCCGGGGTCTGCGCGGCCGTCGGCGCTGCCGACGCCGGAGCCGACGTGCTGGTGCTCGAACGCACCGGCGGGTGGGGCGGCGCCGCCGCCCTCGCGGGCGGCTTCGTCTACCTCGGCGGCGGCACGGCCGTGCAGAAAGCCTGCGGATTCGAGGACTCGGTGGACGGCATGCGCGCGTTCCTCACCGCGGCACTCGGACCGGGCGTGGACGAGGAGAAGATCGCCGCCTACTGTGCGGGCTCCGTCGAGCACTTCGACTGGCTCGTCGGCTGCGGTGTGCCGTTCAAGCACGAATTCTGGGGCGAGCCCGGCTGGGAGCCTCCCACCGACGCGGGCCTGCAGTACACCGGCGGGGAGAACTCGGCGCCGTACGCCGCCGTCGCCCGGCCCGCGCCGCGCGGCCACGTGCCGCAGATGAGCAACAAGCGGACCGGTGAGCAGGGCGGCGGCTACATGCTCGTGAAGCCGCTCGCCGAGAAGGCCGAAGCCCTCGGGGTCCGCGCCGAGTACGACGTCCGGGTGCAGGCCCTCGTCACCGACGCGTCCGGCCGGGTCGTCGGGGTGCTGGCCAAGCGGTACGGCACCGACCTGGCGATCCGGGCCCGCCGCGGGGTCGTTCTCGCCACGGGCAGCTTCGCCTACAACGACGACATGGTGCGGGCCCACGCCCCGCACCTGGTGGGTCGTCCCGCCGCGTCGATCGAGGAACACGACGGTCGCGCGATCCGGATGGCGCAGGCGCTCGGCGCCGACCTGGCCCACATGAACGCCACCGAGGTGGCGTTCTTCTGCGATCCCCAGCTGATCGCGCGGGGCATTCTCGTCAACGGTCGCGGCCAGCGGTACGTGCCCGAGGACACCTACCCGGGCCGCATCGGGCAGCTGACCCTGCTGAAGAACGACAACGAGGCGTTCCTCGTCATCGACGAGGAGTCGTACGAGGCCGGGGTCGCCGCCCCGACGTCGTCGGCGCAGCTGCGCCACCAGCCGAAGTGGGTGTGCGAGACCGTCGCGGAACTCGAGGCCGAGATGGGTCTGCCCGAGCGGGCGCTGCAGTCCACGGTGGAGGTGTACAACCTGCACGCCGAACGGGGCGCCGACCCGCTGCTGGGCAAGAAGCGCGAATGGGTGAAGCCGATCGGGTCGCCCGTCGCGGCGATCGACCTGCGCGGCATGACCGGCGGGTTCACGCTCGGCGGCCTGCGTACGAGCCTGCACGCGGAGGTCCTGCACGTCGACGGTGCCCCGATTCCGGGGCTGTATGCGGCGGGACGCGCGGCGGCCGGACTGTCGGCGTGGGGGTACTGCAGCGGCGTCTCCCTCGGCGACGGCAGTTTCTTCGGACGGCGGGCGGGCATCGCCGCCGCGGGCGGCTGAGCGCAGGGGTGGCATTCGACCCGCTCGGGCGGATCCGGTAGAGTCGATCGAGTTGTCTCGGCGAGGGTGAACCGCGAAATCGCTGGCTCACCGTGATCGACGCGGCTGCGGCTCCGCTCGAGCGTGCCCACGCTCCTGGCCGCGCGCGTCGCCCCTCGCCGGGAAGACCGCCCCAGTTCGAGCCATATGCGTAGGAGCCTTTCAGCATGTCCGAGGAAAACCGTATCGCCGCCGTCGTCCGCACCGAGTTCGGCAAGGGTGCCGCCCGCCGCGCCCGCCGCGACGGGCAGGTGCCCGCCGTCCTGTACGGCCACGGCACCGATCCCCAGCACCTGTCGCTGCCGGCCCGCGAGTTCGCGGCCGTGCTGCGCGCCCACGGCACCAACGCCGTGCTGACCCTCGACGTCGACGGCTCGGAGGAGCTGGCGCTGACCAAGTCGGTCGTGGTCCACCCGATCCGCAACTACATCGAGCACGCCGACCTGCTCGTCGTGAAGAAGGGCGAGAAGGTCACCGTCGAGGTCCCGCTCGTGGTCACCGGTGAGGCCGCCTCCGGCACCCTGGTCGTCAACGAGGTCAGCACCGTCCAGCTCGAGGCCGACGCCCTGAACCTGCCCGAGCAGGTCGAGGTGTCCATCGACGGTGTCGAGGCCGGTACCCAGATCCTCGCGAACGACGTGCAGCTGCCCGCCGGTGCGACCCTGCAGGGCGACCCGGAGCTGCTGCTGGTGAACGTGGTTGCCGCACCGACCGCCGCCGCGATGGAGGGCGAATCCGCGGAGGGTGAGGCCGCCGAGGCCGAAGAGGCCTGAGCCCCAACCGGTTCCGCGTGACACGGGCGAGCGGCGCGTCATCCCCTCGGGGTGACGCGCCGTCGTCGTAGCACTACCCGCCGCAACGGAAGGACACCGCCAGGTGAGCGACGCCACCGCACTCGTCGTCGGGCTGGGCAATCCCGGCCCGCAGTACGAGAAGACCCGCCACAACATCGGCTTCATGGTGGCCGACACGCTCGCCGCCCGCGTCGGCGGGAAGTTCAGCGCGCACAAGCGCAGCAACGCCGAGATCGTCCAGGCCCGCCTCGACGGCCGGCAGGTGATCATCGCCAAGCCGCGCACCTTCATGAATCTCTCGGGCGGACCCGTCGCGGGTCTCGCCCGCTTCTTCTCGGTCGAGCCCGCCGACATCGTCGTCGTGCACGACGAACTGGATCTGGACTTCGGCACGGTCCGGCTCAAGCTCGGCGGCGGGGAGAACGGCCACAACGGGCTGCGGTCGATCTCGAGTGCCCTCGGCACCAAGCTCTACCTGCGTACCCGGGTCGGGATCGGCCGCCCGCCGGGCCGCATGGACCCGGCCGACTACGTGCTCAAACCGTTCTCGTCGACCGAACGCAAGGAACTCGACCTGATCCGCGAGCAGGCCGCGGACGCGGTGGAGCTGCTGCTGCGGGTCGGCCTGGAGGACGCCCAGAACCGGGTCCATTGACGTGTGCCCTTCCGGACCGGCCGCGGTCCGGAAGGACACCCCGCGCTACCCGCCGAGCAGGTGGACGGAACTGCCGCGCCGCAGCTTGCCCGACGACGTCTTCGGGATGCTGCCCGGGCCGAGCACCGCGACGGTGCGCGGCCGCACCCCCACCTCCGCGACGACCGCGTGCACGACGTCGCGTTCGATGCGGCGCACCTCCTCCGGGTCGTCGATCCGGTTGGTCTCGACGGCGACCGCGAACGACTCCCGCTTCTCGCCGGAATCGAGCCGGATCGCGACGGCGTTGCCGGGGCGCACGCCGTCGACGCTGCACGCGGCTCGTTCGATGTCGGTGGGATAGACGTTGCGGCCACCCATGATGATGACGTCCTTGACGCGCCCGCACACCACGACCAGGCCGTCCTCGGTGAAGTAGCCGACGTCGCCGGTGTCGAACCAGCCCTGCGGGTCCTGCGCGGGCACCGGACCGTCGACGGTGAGGTAACCGTGGGTGACGGCCTTGCCGCGCAGCTGGATGATGCCGACGCCGCGGGGCGGCAGTACCTGCCCGTCCTCCCCGACGACGCGGCCCTCGAGGCCGGGCACGAGATGCCCGAGGGTGGGCAGGCGCCGGGCGTTGGACCGGGTCGACGGGACCGCCATCCCGCCGGCCTCGAGCAGGTCGGGGTCGACGAGATCGAGGATCTGCCCGCGTCCCGGATCCGGCACCGAGACCGCCAGGGTGGTCTCGGCCATGCCGTAGACCGGCGCGAGCGCCGCCGGATCGAGCCCGAACCGGGCGCCGGCGGCGGCGAGGGCCTCCATGGTGTCCGGGTCGACCGGTTCGGCACCGTTCCACATCCACCGCACCGACGACAGGTCGACGGCGCCGTCGGGCGCCTGTGCGAGCTTGCGAGCCAGGAGTGAGTACGCGAAGTTCGGTGCGGCCGTCACGGTTCCGCGGTACTTGCTCATCAGCTCGGCCCACAGCAGCGGGGAGCGCAGGAAGTCGAGCGGGGTCACGGAGACGACCTCGGCGCCGACCTGCATGGGCACGCTCAGGAAGCCGACCATCCCCATGTCGTGGAACAGCGGCAGCCAGCTGACCATCACGTCGTCGTCGAGGGAGAACTTGATCCGCTCGATCATCGCGTACGCGTTGACGTAGAAGTTCTCGTGCGTGATCTGCACGGCCTTCGGGGAGCCCGTGGACCCGGAGGTCAGCTGCTGCAGCGCGATGTCCTGCTCGTCGGTGGGCAGCGGGTCGACCGGCGTGCCGGCATCCATCTCGGCGATCGTGACGACGGGAATTCCCCGCTCGGCCAGGAGCGGCGCGGCGATCTCGAACGGCGCGCCGAGCACCACCGCGCGGGCGCCGATCATGCCGATGACGACCTCGGTGTCCCGTGCCCACAGCGCCAGGTCGGTGCGCGGGGTGGGCTGGTGCAGCATCGTCACCGAGGCGCCGCGCATCCACACCGCCTGACAGGCGGGTGCGATGTCCACCGGATTCCCCGCGAGGATGCCCACGGCGTCGCCGTGACCGATGTCGGCCGCGGCGAGGGCACCGGCCATGCGCCGGGCCTGCTCGTGAATCTGCCCCCAGCTCTGGCGCCGGGGAGCGTCGGGCTCGCCGGTGACCAGACCGTGCGGGGAACGATCCGCGGTCTCGTACATCTCGTCGGTGAATCTGCTCACGAACCACTCCTCACGTCGATTCGCCCCCGGGCACCGGGTACGACGTTGCCCAGGGTGCCCCCGATCCGTCCCGGGAGTAAGTCTCTTCGGAGAATGTGACCGAATCTCACGGAAATCGACATTCGATTGCCGAGTAACATGGACGAGTTGTCTGCGATGCGCGAGCCGCCCGCGTGCATCGACGAGCCGCACATCCGCTTCGAGAGGTACTTCCGCGTTGACTACCCCGCCCGTTTCCACCGGCAACGACGCCGGCACCACCGCCGTGTCGTCGAAGGAAGTGCTCGCGGAGGCGGGTCGCCGCCGCACCTTCGCGGTGATCTCCCATCCGGACGCCGGCAAGTCCACGCTGACCGAGGCGCTGGCCCTGCATGCGAAGGTCATCGCCGAGGCCGGTGCGGTGCACGGCAAGGCCGGACGCAAGTCCACGGTGTCCGACTGGATGGAGATGGAGAAGGCCCGCGGCATCTCCGTCAGCTCCACGGCGTTGCAGTTCAACTACCGCTCCGAGGAGTCCGACGACGACGTCGTCAACGTGATCAACCTCGTCGACACACCCGGTCACTCCGACTTCTCCGAGGACACCTACCGGGTGCTCACCGCCGTGGACGCGGCGGTGATGCTGATCGACGCCGCCAAGGGCCTCGAGCCGCAGACACTCAAGCTGTTCCAGGTGTGCCGTCACCGGGGCATCCCGGTCATCACCGTGATCAACAAGTGGGACCGGCCCGGCCGGACCCCGCTGGAACTGCTCGACGAGATCGACGAGCGGATCGGCCTGACTCCCACCCCCCTGTTCTGGCCCGTCGGCATCGCCGGGGACTTCCGTGGCCTGCTGCGGCGCGGGGAGGACGGGGCACCCGTCGAGTACGTCAAGTTCACCCGCACCGCCGGCGGCGCGCGGATCGCTCCCGAGGACCGGCTCTCCCCCGCGGAGGCCGAGGACCGGGAGGGCGGGACGTGGACCGAGGCGGTGGAGGAGTCGGAACTGCTGTCGGCCAGCGGTCAGGACCACGACCAGGAGCTGTTCCTGGCCGGACAGACGTCGCCGGTGATCTTCGCGTCGGCCATGCTCAACTTCGGCGTCCGGCAGATCCTCGACACCCTCGTCGCGCTGGCGCCGCCGCCGCGCGCCCGGCTCGACGTGAACGACGCTCCCCGCAACGTCGACGACCCGTTCAGCGCCGTGGTGTTCAAGGTGCAGGCGGGGATGGACACCGCGCACCGCGACCGCCTGGCGTTCATGCGGGTGGTGTCCGGGGTGTTCGAGCGCGGCATGGTCGTCACCCACGCGCAGACGGGCAAGCCGTTCGCCACCAAGTACGCGCTGACGGTGTTCGGCCGGGAACGGTCCACGGTGGAGAACGCGTACCCCGGCGACGTGGTCGGGCTGGTCAACGCCACGGCCCTCGCCCCCGGGCACACCCTGTACGTGGACCGGAAGGTGGAGTTCCCGCCGATCCCGTCGTTCGCGCCCGAGCACTTCTCGATCCTGCGCGCCGAGAGCGCCTCGAAATACAAGCAGTTCCGCAAGGCCGTCGATCAGCTCGACTCCGAGGGCGTGGTGCAGATCCTGCGCAACGACATCCGCGGCGACGCGTCCCCGGTGATGGCCGCCGTCGGTCCCATGCAGTTCGAGGTGGTGGCGGCCCGGATGAAGGCCGAGTACAACGTCGAGCCGCGGATGGAACCGCTGGGCTACGCGCTGGCCCGCCGCACCGACGCGGCCTCGGTGGACGAACTGAACCGGCAGCGCGGCGTCGAGGTGTTCACCCGGTCCGACGGTGTGCTGCTGGCGCTGGTCAGCGACAAGTGGCGATTGCAGTACCTCCTCAAGGAACTGCCCGACCTCACCCTCGAGCCGCTGGTGGCCGCCGCCGACCAGTGACACCTGTGGTGGGTGGGACCGGTGTGGCTGTGCGTGGGACCGGTGTTGCTGGTAGTTTGCTGTGCCGTCGAGCCGACCCGGGCTCGCGGATGTCAGGAGCGTTCATGGACGACGACTCGACCGCACCGACCGACGGCACGCCGCTGCGCGGCCGTTCCGAGCCGGCGGACGAGTCGCCCGGACCCAAGCGGGCGGGCACCTTCGTCTATCCCCTGCCGGGAACCCTGACCGGCAACGGCGCGTCCGCCCCGCACGCGGTGGGAAGCCACGCGGCGGACCACGACGTCGCCGACGAGGCCGGAGGCAACGGCAGCGATCCGCTCTCGCTGCCGAGCTTCGACGAGATCGTCGCCGGCACGAACGGCGTCGCCGCGGACAGCACTCCGACCGCCGCGTCGCGCCGCAACTCGATGGGAGTGGCATCCGTGCGGATCGCGGCGCGACTGGCGCACACCGAGCTCGCCGCCCGCGCGCAGCGTCCCCACGCCTCCGATCCGACGGTCGAGACCGACGAACTGCTCACCCTGCTCGGTGAGTACCTCGTCGCGGGCGGATTCGAGAAGCCGGAGATCCGCGCCGTGCTGGGCGGGCAGGAGATCGTCGTCGACCTGCTCGCCCCGCGGCGCACCGCGCTCTGACGTCCGCATCCGCGCACCCCCTGGTCGAACGCGCACGAAATTACCTGTGCAGCTGACCATTTCGTGCGCGTATGGCCGGCCGGGGTGCCTACTCCCGGAACAGCCCCGCCACGACGGCCGGGTCCACGTCGCCGATCCCCCGCGGCGACCACGACGGGTTGCGGTCCTTGTCGACGAGCACCGCGCGCACCCCTTCGGCGAAGTCCGGCTCGGCGGTGATGCGGACCGCGACCTCGAGTTCCCGCGCGAAGCACTCGCGCAGCGGGCTCTCGGCGCCGCGGCGCAGCAGCTCCGCGGTGACCCAGAGGCTCGTCGGGGATGCCGCACCGAGCGCCGCCCGGGTGGTGACGGCCCACGTCTCGTCGATGTCGTGGTTGCCGGACAGGCGCTCGACGACGTCGGCGACGGTGCCGTCACCGAACACCGCATCGATGTCCGGGTACCGGTCCGCGATCGCCGACGCGGGGGCCGCCTCGGCGAACTCGTCGAGCGCCGGCTGCCAGTGGCCCTCGCGGATCCGGTCGGCGAGGGCGTCGATCCGGTGACTGGGAACGAAGTGCGTCGCGAGGCCGACGGCGATGGCATCGCCGGCGTCGACGCGGGCGCCGGTCAGCGCCAGGTACAGGCCGACCGCGTCGCAACGGGCCGTGGTGCCGCGCAGCCGCGGCAGGAAATGACTGGCGCCGACGTCGGGGATGAAGCCGATCGCCGTCTCCGGCATCGCCAGCACGGCCCTCTCCGTCACGACACGGACCGCGCCGTGCACCGAGATGCCCAGCCCGCCGCCCATCGTGACTCCGTCGAGGAGCGCGAGATACGGCTTGGGGTAGGTGGCGACCAGTTCGTCGAGCCGGTACTCGTTCGCGAAGTAGTCCCGGACCGTGGCGGTGTCCCCGGCCACGGCGGCGTCCCGCACCGACTTGATGTCGCCACCGGCGCAGAACGCGCGGTCGGATGCGCTGGTGACCAGGACCGCGGTGATCTCCGGGTCGTCGCGCCATGCCAGCAGGGCCTCGTACATGTCGCGGATCATCGACGAGTCGAGGGCGTTGAGGGCCACCGGCCGGTCGAGCACCACCTCGCCGATGCCGTTGGCGACGCGGGTGCGGATGAAGGTGTCGGTCACGCGCCGGAGCCTACCGGCCCCTGCCCCGGCAGCCGATCATGTGGGAGCCCCGATCGCGCACGTGTCTGCGCGGGGCGCCGGACCTACCTGCCGGTACCGGTGGCGGCGCCCTGCCGGCGGCCGGTCAGGGGCCCGACGAGCAGCCATCGGTGTCCGAACGGATCGAGCAGCGTGGCGTTGCGGTGACCGTGACTCTCGGCGATCCAGCGTTCGACGGTGCCGCCGGCGTCGCGGGCCTTGGTGAGCACGGCGTCGGTGTCGTCGACCGGGAGCATCAGGCTCACCGACGTCGCGCCGGCCTCGGGCGCGGACAGGCCCATCTCGGGGAACTCCTCCGCCAGATACACCATCCCGGTGGGAAAGACCAACTCGGCGTGGCCGATCCGGCCGTCCTCGAGCACCACGGGGTCCCCCGCCAGCGTCGCGTCGAACACCTGCCGGTACCAGTCGATGGCACTGCGGGCGCGACCCACGATGAGGTACGGGAGCGCACCGGCCCGGGGGAAGACTTCGGTGTCGGTCGCGGTCATCGGACGGGTCCCCTCCTCTCGGCCGGTACGGGTTCGCGGCCGGTTCAGGACGCGCGGGGCGGCTGCTGCAGCAGCGACCACCGGTTCGAGGTGAGCCGGAAACTGGGCATGTCGGCAACGGACGTGACTGTCTCCCAGTTCCTTTCGTAACCGGTGTGGGAGATGCGCCAGAGCCCGTCCGTGCCGCGCACGTAGCGGTCGTGGTAGTAGGCGGACCCGCGCATCACGAGCCCGTCCTCGGGCACCACCACCGTGTCGGCGAGGAACCAGATACCCGTGGCCGTGTCCCCCTCGACGTCGATCTCGGGGTGGCCGCAGTGGTGTTCGGTGATGACGTGGGATCCGAGGGTGTTCTCGAGGAAGTTCAGGAACGCGTCGCGCGATTCGAAACTCAGGTGTTCGCCGTAGACGGCGGTGGCCTCGGGAACCATGGTGTCGGCCAGTTCGATCCACGACTTCGTGTCGAGCGCCCGCGCGTAGCGGTACTTCAGCCGCTCGATCTCACGTATCGCCTGCAGGTCCATTCTCGCGCCTCCCACCACAGGGCCTGTCTGCCAGGCTAGCCGGGATCCCCCTTGGGGGGTATCGATTCCGGCGGCTCGCCGGGCAATTGGATTGCAGTTAGGTCACGGGACCTGGATCGTGTTCCCGTTTCGCGATCAGGGCGCGGATCGCGGCGTCGACGAGCGTGCGGGCGTAGGCGTCGTCGTCCGCCGCCGGTCCGGCGAGGGAGAACAGCACGTGGCTGAGCGCCGCACCGGTGACCATCTCGAGCAGGAGGGTCACCGAGACCTGCGGCGGCAGCTCACCGCGTTCGACCGCCCGCAACACGATGGTGCGGGCCGCGACGAGGCGGCTCCGATTGAGCGTGGTGGTCAGGTGGGCCAGCAGGTCCGGGTGCACGCGCGCGTCGAGCGCGACGCGCAGGCTCACCAGCCCAGGTGTGGTGCGGTAGCCGCGCAGCAGCTGGGTGACCAGTTCGACCAGGTCCGAGCGCAACGCCCCGGTGTCGATCGGCACCGGCAGCGGGCTGCGCGCCTCGAGCGCCTGCACGAGCAGTTCGTCCTTGGTGGCCCAGCGGCGGTACAGCGCCGCCCGTCCCACCCGGGCGCGCCGGCCGACCGCGTCGAGCGTGAAGCCGCGCCAGCTCGTCTCGGAGTAGACCTCGATCACGGCGTCGTAGACGCGATCCTCGAGGTCGGCATCGCGGGGTCGGCCACGGCGACGCACGATCGGCTCGGTCACGGTGAGCAGTGTGCCAGACCATTTACAGACTGAATCAGTCCGTATTACTGTGCGGGTGACCGTTGCCCCGACCACTCCCCCGAGGCCGCACATGACCGACCCTGCCCGGACACCCGTCGTCGTCGGCGTGGGCGACCTGCGCTCCGGACGCGCCGGCGCCCCCGCCGACCCCCGCGAACCGCTCGACCTGATCCACGACGCCGCCGGGGCGGCCCTCGCCGACACCGGCGTCGACGGCATCGCGCGGCGCATCGACGCCGTGTACGCCGTCAAGACCGCGAGCTGGGCGTACGACGACCTCCCGGCGCTCCTCGCCGCACGCCTCGGCGCCGCGGCGGCCCGCACCCACACCAGTCCCCTCGGGGGGCACTGGCCGGCAGCGCTGCTCGACCGCATCGGCCACGAGATCGCCACCGGCACGACCGGCGTCGCGCTCCTCGTCGGCGGCGAATGCCAGGCCTCGGTCACCGCCGCGACGAAGGCCGGCACCGACCCCGCCGCACTCGGCTGGACCACCGACCCCGGCGGCCCGCCCGCCTTCGACCCGGACGACCTCGGCAGCCCCGCGATGCAACGCGCCGGGATGCTCGCCCCCACCCGCGTCTACCCGCTGTTCGAGACCCGGCTCAGCCACGAACTCGGGCACTCCCACGACGAATCGCTGGCCTGGTCCGCGCAGCTGTACGCCGCGTTCTCCGAGATCGCCGGACGCAACCCCGCCGCCTGGAACCCCGATCTGCGCACCGCCGAGGACATCACCACCGTGGGCCCGCGCAACCGGATGGTCACCGCCCCGTACCCGCTGCTGCTCAACGCGATGCCGTTCGTCGACCAGGCGGCCGCCGTCGTCGTCACCTCGCTCGCCACCGCCCGCGAACTCGGCGTCGCCGAGGACCGGATCGTGTACGTGTGGGGCGGGGCGGGCGCGACCGAACCGGCCGACATCCTCGCCCGCGCCGGCCTCGGCCGGTCCGCGGCACTCGCCGACGCCCTCGCCCGGACCCTCGAACGCACCGACCTGCGGCCGGCCGACCTGGACATCGTCGACGCCTACAGCTGCTTCCCGGTGGTGCCGAAGCTGCTCGTCGAACACCTCGGCCTGCCCCGCGAGACCGTCCCGAGCGTCACCGGCGGCCACTCCTTCTTCGGCGGACCGCTCAACAGCTACACGCTGCACTCCCTCGTCGCCGTCACCCGCCGGCTGCGCACCGACGGCGAGATCGCCCTCGTCCACGGCAACGGCGGCTACCTGACCTACCAGCACACCGTCGTGCTCGCCGCCGCCCCGCACACGCGCGGGTACGTCGGCGACCCCGAGCCACACGTACTGCCCGCCACCGGACCCGAACCCGCCGTCGGCTACAGCGGTGACGTCGAGATCCATACGGCAACCGCGGAATACGGACGCGACGGCCATCCGGCGATCGGGTTCCTGGTGGGCACCACCCCCGACGGCCGTCGAGTCTCCGGCTACACCGACGCCGCCGGCGCGCAGGTGCTCGCCGCGGGTGCGGACATCGTCGGGCGCACCGTCCACGTCGTCGACCGCGGCGGCGCCCTGACCGTCACCCTGACCGATCCCGTCACCGAGGAGTCCCCCGCATGACCGAGCCCGTCGTCCTGGTCGAACAGCGCGGCCACACGCTGCTCGTCACCATCAACCGGCCCGGGGCCGCCAACAGCATCGACGCCGAGGTGCACACCGGCCTCGGCGAGGCGTGGGAACGCGCCGACAGGGACCCGGACGTGCGCGTCGTCGTCCTCACCGGTGCCGGAGAGCGGGTGTTCTGCGGCGGCGCCGACCTCGAGGCCCTCGGGACCGCCGGACCGGGTGGGGTCACCCCGCCCGAGACCGCGCACTGGGGGTTCGCCGGCGTCGTCAGGCACCCGATCGCCAAGCCGATCGTCGCGGCGGTCAACGGCACCGCCCTCGGCGGCGGTACCGAACTCGCCCTCGCGAGCGACCTCGTCGTCGCCGCCGACACCGCCGAGTTCGGGTTGCCCGAGGTCCACCGCGGCCTCATCGCCGGCGCCGGCGGGGTGTTCCGCATCGTGCAGGCCATCCCGCGGTCCGTCGCGATGGAACTCGTGCTCACCGGCAGGCCGATGTCCGCGGCCGACGCTCTGCGCTGGGGCCTGGTCAACCGCGTCGTCCCCCGGACCGACGTCCTCACCACCGCGCTCGAGCTCGCCGACCTCGTCGCGACCGGCGCGCCCCTGGCCGTGCAGGCGAGCAAGACGATCGCCCGCGGCATCGTCGACGGCATCGTCCCGTCCGAGGAACCGGCCTGGGACGCGACCGAGGCCGCCCTGGCCCGGCTGACCACCAGCGCCGACACCGTCGAGGGCGTCATGGCTTTCATGCAGAAGCGCGCACCCGTCTGGAGCGGACGATGACCACCGCACTGGATCGGGAGACCTGGGACACCCCCGAGCGGGCGGCTCCGCCGCCGGTGTGTCCTTTGGGCTGCTACCGCCGCCCAAAGGACACACCGGTCTACAAGTTCTCGGCGAGCTCCATCCACTGCTCCTCGGCGGCTTCCTTCTCCGCGACCACGCCGCGCAGCTCGGCGTCGAGCTTCTGCAGGCGATCGGGATCGGTGGCCGCGTCGGCGAGGTCGTGGTGCAGCTTCTCCTCCCGCTCGGTCAGCTTCGCCACGCTCCGCTCGAGCCGCGCCAGCTCCTTGCGGGCGGCCCGCTCGGCGGCGCCGTCGCGCTTCGGTTGTTCCGCGCCCTGTTCGGGCATCGACGTCTTCGCGACCGTGGAGGCCGACGACGGGATGTCCCCGTCACCGAGCGCCGCACGACGGCGCAGGTACTCGTCGATCCCGCCCGGCAGGTTGGTGAGCGCGCCGTCGCCGAACAGCGCCCACGTCGAGTCACAGATCCGCTCGATCAGATAGCGGTCGTGCGAGATGACCACGAGGGTGCCCGCCCACCCGTCCAGCAGGTCCTCGAGCTGCTGCAGGGTGTCGATGTCCAGGTCGTTGGTGGGTTCATCGAGCAGCAGCACGTTCGGCTCGGCCATGAGCACCCGGGTCAGCTGCAGCCGTCGACGCTCGCCACCGGAGAGATCGCCGACGGGTGTGCGCTGCCGCGCCGGGGTGAACCCGAGCCGCTCGGCGAGCTGGCCGGCCGAGATCTCCTTGTCCCCCAGTGTGATCCGTTCGGCCACGTCCTTCACCGCGTCGAGCACCCTCAGGTCGGTGGGCAGGTCGTCGAGTTCCTGCCGCAGCCAGCCGATCTCGACGGTCTTGCCCTGGATGCGACGACCGGACGCCGGTTCGATCTCCCCGGCGAGGGTGCGCAGCAGCGTCGTCTTGCCGGAGCCGTTGACCCCGACCAGGCCGATCCGCTCCCCCGGGCCGAGCCGCCACGTCAGGTCGCGCACCAGCTCGCGGCCGTCGGGGGTGGTCAGTGTCGCGTCCTCGAGCTCGATGACCACCCGGCCCAGACGGCGTTTGGCGAACGACGCCAGCGCCACCGTGTCCCGCGGCGGCGGCACGTTCGCGATCAGCGATTCCGCCGCCTCGATGCGGTAGCGCGGCTTCGAGGTGCGGGCCGGGGCCCCGCGCCGCAGCCAGGCGAGTTCCTTGCGCGCGAGGTTGCGGCGCCGTTCCTCCATCGCGTCGGCCTGCCGGGCCCGCTCGGCACGAGCGAAGATCCAGTCGTTGTAGCCGCCCTCGTAGCTTTCCACCTGCCCGTTGACGACCTCCCACGTGCGGGTCGCGACGGTGTCCAGGAACCACCGGTCGTGGGTGACGACGACCAGGGCGCTGCGCCGGGCGAGCAGGTGCTCGGCCAGCCACTGCACACCCTCGACGTCGAGGTGGTTGGTGGGCTCGTCGAGGACGAGCAGGTCGAGGTCCTGCACGAGGGCGGCGGCCAGCGCGACGCGTCGGCGTTCGCCGCCGGAGAGCCCGTCGACGAGGGCGTCGAGGCCGAGCCGGTCGACACCGATACCCGCGAGGACGGAGCGGATCCGGGCGTCGCCGGCCCATTCGTGCTCGGCCACCCCCAGCGGTCCCAGCACGACCTGTCCGACCGTGGATCCGGCCGGCAGGACGCCGCGCTGGGTGACGACCGCCATGCGCAGCCCGCCGACCCGGCTGACCCGGCCCGAGTCGGGCTCCTCGAGGCCGGTGAGGACCTCGAGGAGGGTGGTCTTGCCGCCGCCGTTGAGGCCGACGACGCCGATGCGCTCGCCCTCCTGCACACCGAGCGACACCGAGTCCAGCAGCGGTTTGATGCCGAAGGACTTCGAGACCTGTTCGAGGTTGATCAGATTCGCCACGCGGAGCAATGCCTTCCGAGATCAGGGGTGGGAGTTGTCGACGACGCGCGCGCCGGGGACCGGGCCGGAGGCCACGCGCACCGTCCGGCACACGCCGGCCCCGGCCAGTTCGGCGCTCACCGTCACCGCCGCGGCGGCGTCGGCGCACAGGAATGCACACGTGGGGCCGGACCCGGAGACGATGCCGGCCAGCGCGCCGGCCTCCACGCCCGCCCGCAGGGTGCGGCGCAGTGCGGGCGCGAGCGAGAGGGCCGCGGACTGCAGGTCGTTGCCCAGCAGCGGTGCCAGCACGTGCGCGTCACCGGCGGCGAGGGCCTGCAGCAGGTCGTCGAGGCCGCGGACCCGGGGCGGGGAACCTTCCGCCCGGAGACGGTCGAGTTCGCGGAACACCACCGGAGTCGACAGGCCACCCTTCGCGAGGGCCAGCACCCAGTGGAAGGTGCCACGGGAGAGGACCGGCACCAGCTGCTCGCCGCGGCCGGTGCCGATGGCGGTGCCGCCGTGCAGGCAGAACGGCACGTCGCTGCCCAGTTCCGCCGCGAGGTCGTCCAGGTCGTCGCGGGCGAGACCGAGTCCCCACAGGGCGTCGAGTGCGACGAGGGTGGCGGCGGCGTCGGCGCTGCCACCGGCCATCCCGCCGGCCACGGGGATGCCCTTGTCGATCGTGATGGCGACCTCGGGTGCGCGCCCGGCGCGTTCGGCCAGCAGCGTCGCGGCCCGCCAGGCGAGATTGGTGGCGTCCGCGGGGACGGCCGCGGCGTCCGCTCCGCGCACCCGCAGGCTCAACACGTCGGCTCGCACGACCGACACCTCGTCGCTCAGGGACAGCGCGTGGAAGACCGTGCGCAGCTCGTGGTACCCGTCCTCGCGCAGGTCACCGACGGCGAGATGCAGGTTCACCTTGGACGGTGCTCGCACGGTGACGGGGCTCGGGACGACGGACAGCACGGATATACAGCTTACGCACCCCTGCGGTCCCGAATGCGGACGGCGGCTGTCCTCGTTCGCTGGCATGCTCGGACCATGCGCGAAACGTCCGCTCGCCTGTTGCGGCTGCTGTCGCTCCTGCAGACCCGGCGGGACTGGTCGGGTGCCGAGCTGGCCGACCGCCTGCAGATCACGACCCGCACGGTGCGCCGGGACGTGGACAAACTCCGCGACCTCGGTTACCCCGTGGACGCCACCGTCGGGGTCGGCGGCGGATACCGCCTCGGCGCCGGCGCGGAGATGCCGCCGCTGCTGCTCGACGACGAGGAGGTCGTCGCGGTGGCCGTCGCCCTGCAGTCCGGGGCGACCGGCTCGGTGACGGGGATCGGCGAGGCGTCGGGGCGTGCCTTCGCCAAGTTGCGGCACGTGATGCCCTCGCGGCTGCGGCACCGGCTCGAGGCGCTGCGTGTGGAGGTCGTCGAGCGGGCGCCCGCCGCGTCCGCAGTCGACGCGGCGCTGCTGTCCGCCGTCGCCGCGGTGTGCCACGCACACGAGCGGCTGCGGTTCGACTATCGCGCGCACGACGGCGGCTGCTCTCGGCGGGAGGTGGAGCCGTACCGGCTGGTGCGGTCGGGTGCACGCTGGTATCTGATGGCGTGGGATCTGCATCGGCAGGACTGGCGGTCGTTCCGGGTCGACCGGATGGAGCCGAAGATCCCCACCGGTCCCCGGTTCGTCCCGCGCGAGCTGCCGCCGGGCGGGGCGGCGGAGTTCGTGAGCCGGGGCATCGCCCGCGGCATCGTCCGGACGCGGGCCCGGGTGCTGCTGCACGCGCCGTTCGACTCGATCGTGCCGATGGTCGACGAGCAGTGGGGAACTCTCGAGCCGGTCGACGAGAATCACTGTGCGGTCGCGCTCGGTGGCTCGTCGCTCGGGTCGATCGCGAGCTGGCTCGCGGAGTTCGACGTCGACTTCACGGTGCTGGATCCGCCGGAACTGCGGGAGGCGTGTCTGCAGGCAGGCCGCCGGCACGAGCTGCTCGCCCGGAGATACGAACGCGCCGGCTCCGTCGCGGGAAGCGACTGAGCCGGCGCGTGCGGTGACCGAATGTCACATCGGTTCGGTTCGATCGAGTGCGTGTGACATTCGGTCGGTGAGGCAGGTGGGTCAGCCGATGACGGTGACGCCGGTGGCCTGCGGGCCCTTCTGGCCCTGGCCGACCTCGAAGCTCACGCGCTGGTTCTCCTCGAGGGTGCGGAAGCCGCCGCCCTGGATCTCGGAGAAGTGCACGAAGACGTCCGCGGAGCCGTCGGCGGGGGCAATGAAGCCGAAGCCCTTCTCGCCGTTGAACCACTTCACGGTACCTTCAACCATGTTCATTCCTAAGAAGATTCGGGAAGCGCCGGGCTTCCCCACTCGTCGAGCGACACTTCGCCGCTCGGGTCTGTCACTCGACGGTAGAGAACGATTCCGTGTGGGCTATCGCATCCGCTCGCAACCAGAAATGTGCGAGGGGTGAACCACGAACACAACCTAACGACCGAGAGCCAGTAGATCACATCGAGGCCCGCACCGCCAGCGAAACGCCCGGAAAGAACTCGAAAGCGCATTGTGCGAGCCCTTTTTCGCGGAGCACACGCGGGGTCCGGAGACGGAAGAAGGACCGGTCCGTGCGGACCGGTCCCTCTTCACTGTTTGTCACACCTCTGCCGGCGGCACTTCCGCGGCGACCTCACGAGGCCGTCGGGGAATGCGCGCGTCCGGAAGAACGCGCAGCGAGCTACGTCAGCCGATGACGGTGACGCCGGTGGCCTGCGGGCCCTTCTGGCCCTGGCCGACCTCGAAGCTCACGCGCTGGTTCTCCTCGAGGGTGCGGAAGCCGCGGCCCTGGATCTCGGAGAAGTGCACGAAGACGTCCGCGGAGCCGTCGGCGGGGGCAATGAAGCCGAAGCCCTTCTCGCCGTTGAACCACTTCACGGTACCCTCAACCATTTTCAACCTCATACATCTCGGAAAGCCTCGAGGCCTTCACGTTTCGTCGAACGACACGACGTCGCCCGGGCCTGTCACTCGACGGCTGAGAAGGATTCCGTGGGAATTTCGCATCCGCTCGCAACTAGAGAAATGTGCGAGGGGTAAACCACGAACACACTACCTAACGACCGTGTACCAGTAGAGCACAGATCCGCCCGTCTGCCAAGCGTTGCGCGGGCACCGGTCTGCGCGCCGCCGTCACGACGTGCCGGCGATCCGCACGAAGGCGGCGGCATCGAGTTTCTCGCCCCGCGTCGACGGATCGATTCCGGCGGCGAGCAGGCGGCGCTCGGCTTCGGCGGCCGAGCCGGCCCAGCCGCTCAGCGCTGCGCGCAGCGTCTTGCGGCGCTGCGCGAAGGCGGCATCGACGACGGCGAACACCGTGCGGCGGTGCGCCTCGTCCGTGGGCCAGGGCGGTTCGGTGTAGCGGTCGATGCGCACCAGGCCCGATTCCACCTGGGGCACCGGCCAGAACACGGCCCGGCCGACCGAGCCGGCGCGACGGACATGGCCGAAGAAGCCGGCCTTGACGCTGGGCACGCCGTAGACGCGGCTGCCGGGCGCGGCGGCGAGCCGATCGGCCACTTCGGCCTGCACCATCACCAGAGCCGTACGCAGCGAGTCGAATTCGGCGAAAAGGTGAAGCAGCACGGGGACCGCGACGTTGTAGGGCAGGTTCGCAACGAGGGCCGTCGGGGCAACCGGCAGGTCGGCGGGGTGCACCCGCATGGCGTCTTTCAGGACGACGTCGAGCCGGTCGGCGAGGTCGGGGGCGCGGTCGGCGACCGTCGCGGGCAGTCGCTCGGCGAGCCTGGGGTCGATCTCGACGGCGACGACGCGGTCGACCACGTCGAGCAGGGCGAGCGTCAGCGAGCCGAGACCCGGGCCCACCTCGAGGACCACGTCGTCGCGGCCGACACCGGCGACGGAGACGATGCGGCGCACCGTGTTGGCGTCGTGCACGAAGTTCTGGCCGAGCTGTTTCGTCGGCCGGACACCGAACTCCTCCGCGAGGGCGCGCACCTCGGCGGGGCCGAGGAGGGCGGCACGACCGCGAGCGGTCACGTCGGAACCGTCGCGAGCGGTCACGTCGGAACCGTCGCGAGCGGTCACGTCGGAACCGTCGCGAGCGGTCACGTCGGAACCGTCGCGGGCGGTCCCGTCGGAACCGTCGCGGGGGGCCGAGCCGGGATCGCCGGAGGAGTGGTCTGGCACGTGCCGAACCTAGCGCACGCCGCTGCGGGACGAGTAGGACGGCCACGCTCCCCGGCGCTTCGGTCGACCCTTCCGGTCCACCTGTGGGCGGCCGTAGGCGCCGGTGACGGTGACCGCGACGAGGGCGTCGACCGGTTCGCGACGGGTCTCGACTCCGTCGATACTCGACGGCACCTCACGCGCCCTCCGCGGCACTCCGTGTACCCGGCCGTCACGTCGGTGCGCACGGTGGCCGGCGAGCGCTGTCCCCGGCCGACGTCGACCGGCGGGGTCGTGCCGGAGGAAGGTCTCGTGCCGGAAGAGCGTCGTCGCGGCGCCCCGGCGACGGATGTCGCCAGGAGCGCCGCGACGACGGTGTGCTGCAGCACGAAACGCGTGTCGGCGATCCTCGTCCGCGAGGACGTGAGGCGGAGTTCCTACCGCAGGCCCATCTTGCTGGTGCACGACGGCCAGGCTCCCCAGCCCTGTGCGGCCTGGACCTTCTCGGCGACGGCGATCTGCTGCTCGCGGCTGGCCAGGTCGGCGCGCGGCGCGTACTGGGTGCCGCCGAACGCGGCCCAGGTCTGCTGGGTGAACTGCAGGCCGCCGTAGAAGCCGTTGCCGGTGTTGATGGCCCAGTTGCCGGTGGCCTCGCACTGCGCGAGGGCGTCCCAGGTGGAGGCACGGCCGGAAGCGGGCACGGCCGGCTTGGGCTTGGTGCCGACGCGGACGACGGCCGGGGCCGGCTCGCGGAGGGTCGTCGAGGCCTTCTCGGTGCGGCCGACCTCGACGCCGTCGATCGTGTGCACCTCGAAGGTCACGGTGCGCTCACCGGGAGCACCCGGGGTGTCGACGGCGGTCTCGCCCTCGGTCATGTTCGGGTCGTCGACGCGCTGTTCGGGGGCCGGCACCGGCTGGTTCTCGATGCGGGTCTCGATGCGGTCGCGGGTGACGCGGATCTCGAGGCCCTCGGTCAGCGCCGCATCGACCGGGGGCATCACCGAATCGGCCTGCTCGAGCGCCACACCGTGCGCGGTCAGGAACTCCCCGACCGTCGGCGCCGCCATCCGCACCTCGACCGGCGGGGCACCACCGTCGAGCAACCGCACCGTCTTCGGGCTCACCACGTCGAGCTCGGCACCCTCGAGCGGCAACCGGTGCGACCGGGACGCCGAGGTGTACACGTCCGCGGCCAGCTCGAACTGCGCCAGCGCCTCGTCCACCGTCGACGCCGTCGTCCACACGGTGCGCTCGACACCGTCGACGCTCAGCTGCACCTCACGTGCCCGCCGCAGCACCACCGTGTCCCCGTCCGAGACCGCGGCGTCGACGGCCGGGGCCACCACGTCGTGCTCGCCGACCGGGTAGCCGGCGCCGGCGAGCACGTCACCGACCTCGGAGCTCATGGTGCTGAGCGCGACCCGCTCGCCGTCCACGTCGAGGGTGAGTTCCTTGTGCTGGATCAGCGCGGCGACTCCGCCGGCCGCGAGGGTGAGGAAGAGCGCGGCGACGACCACGTACAGCGTCGGCGATTTCGCTCTGTTGATCTTGGTGAAAGGTGACACGGTAATTCCTGGACTGTCGACAACTTCGATCACAGCACGGTAACGAATCGGCATTGATACGGCAACTGCAGTGGGTCTACCTGCGAATTTCCCGTAAGGAAGTAGGTGACGATTCGTAATTTTCGATCAATGACCGAGTCGTGTCCGAGCCGGAACCGCGTCGATTCGACGCCCGGAAAATCACCCCACGCGAAGCGTGAATTACCGCTGTGGAATTTGCGCGGGTGACCCACCGTCCGGGGCCGCGGCGGGGGGCGGTTCCACGCGCCCCGGACATCGTCGCGCTCTCGACGCGTGGACCCACGGTGCCGCGATCCGGGCCAGGGGGCGACGCGGAACTGCGCACAGCCGCGGCTGTCGGCTCGCGCAAGGCGGGAGGCACGGCACCGTCACAACGGACGGCCGTTCTGCGAAGGGCCGCAGACGAGGAGCGGCCGAAAAGTCCGACGCGCGGCGGGGACTCTGCCCGGCGGGCGAACGGCGACGCGCCGGGGCGAACGACGACCGCCCGGCGGCGACAGGCGACGGAGGAGGCGGTCGGGATCCGCGCGGCGAAAAACGCGACGGGTTGCGCGGGAGCGCCGCCGGGAGCTGCTCCCGGCCGACGGTTACGCCACGAGGGAGCCGTTCGGCGGGAACGGATGCGCGATCTTCGCGCGAAAGTGCTCCGAAGGCCGGCGCCCGGTCTCCCGGACGCCGGCCCTCGGCCTACGCGGTCTGCAGGAACCGCACCCGGCGGCCGAGCAGGGCGTCGACGCTGTACGCGCCGGCGCCGACGACCGCGAGAACCAGCGCTCCGGCGCCGAGTGCTCCGACGAGCTCCCATCCACCGTCGGTGACGTAGATGCCGTTGCCGATGTGGACGAAGAAGAACGCGCCGAGCATGTTCACCAGCAGCAGGACACCGAAGACCGGCACGAGCAGGCCGATGATCAGGGCGATGCCGCCGAGTGTCTCCACCCAGGTGGCGTAGAAGGCGGACAGCGCGGGCACGGGCACGTCCATGCCCTCGAATCCGGCCTTGGTGGCGGAGTATCCCTGGTTCACCTTCTGCAGCCCGTGGGCCAGGAAGACGATCCCGATGACCACTCGGGCGACGAGCAGCCCGACGTTGCGCAGGACGGGGTTGTTCATGGGGGTGACCTTTCGGTGCGGGCGGTGGGGGCTCGTCCTTCGATCGAAGCCGCCCCTACGGTAGCGACGCAAGGTTGAAGGTTCAACTTAATCGGCCACCCGCCGCCGGACGGCATCCGAAAAGTAGTTGATCGATCAATCACATGGGGTATGCTTTCGTCGAAGGCGCAACCACCGGCCGAAGGAGCCCCCCGTGAGCACCAGCGTGGAAGAGGAACGCAGCCGCCGCTCCGCGACGTTGCGGGAGGAACTCCGTACCCGCTACCTCCGGCCCGTCGGCGAACGACCCGCGTCGTCGGCGCGCGGGTTGCACCACACCGCACTCGTCAGCAGCGACGTCGAGCGCACGGTGCGCTTCTACCAGGACGTGCTCGAGTTCCCGCTCACCGAACTGGTCGAGAATCGCGACTACCCCGGTTCGTCGCACTTCTTCTTCGACATCGGAAACGGAAACCTGCTGGCCTTCTTCGACTTTCCCGGCCTCGACGTCGGTCCCTACCAGGAGGTCCTCGGCGGGCTGCACCACATCGCGATCAGCGTCGAGCAGAGCCGCTGGGAACGCCTGCGCACCAAACTGACCGAAGCGGGCGTCGACCTCGTCGAGCACAGCGAGGTCTCCCTGTACTTCCGCGACCCCGACGGCGCCCGCATCGAACTCATCGCCGATCCCCTCGGCGAGATGTACGGAAGCAAGGTCTTGTAGATGAGCAACGTCGACGCCGAGCCCACCGAGATCGTCTGCGAATCCGAGCCCGCGCCCACCCGGGTACAGATCATCACTTCCCGTGAGGTGCCGCTCGGCGGCCCGCGCGCGATGCCGGTCCGCCGCACGCTGCCGCAGCGCGCCCGGTCCCTCGTCGGAGCCTGGTGCTTCGCCGACCACTACGGGCCCGACGACGTCGCCGCGACCGGCGGAATGGACGTCGCGCCGCACCCGCACACCGGCCTGCAGACGGTGAGCTGGCTGTTCGCCGGCGAGATCGAGCACCGCGACAGCCTCGGCAAGCACGCATTCGTCCGCCCCGGCGAACTCAACCTCATGACGGGCGGCCACGGCATCGCGCACTCGGAGGTCTCCACACCGGCCACGACGGTCCTGCACGGCGTCCAGCTGTGGGTGGCCCTGCCCGACGCACACCGGGACGCTCCTCGTGACTTCCGGCACCACGTGCCCGAACCGGTCCGGCTCGCGGGCGCGACCGTCGCCGTCTTCCTCGGCTCCCTCGCCGGCTCCACGTCGCCGGTGCCCACCTTCACCCCGCTGCTCGGGGCCGAGATCACCCTCGACCCGGGCGCGAGCGTCGAACTGACCGTCGATCCCGCGTTCGAGCACGGCCTGCTGGTCGACACCGGCAGCATCCGGCTCGCCGGCACCGTCCTGTCCCGCTCCGCGCTCGGCTACGTCGGCACCGGCGTCTCCACGCTCCCCCTGACGAATCTCACCGACGAACCCGCACGTGCCGTGCTGCTCGGCGGGACGCCGTTCGGGGAGGAGATCGTCATGTGGTGGAACTTCGTCGGTCGCAGCCACGACGAGATCGTCGCGTTCCGCGACGAGTGGCAGCGCGAGGGAGAACGCTTCGGCCGGGTCGAGGGCTACACCGGGAAGGTCGCGCGGCTACCCGCACCGGCGCTGCCCAACGCGCAGATCCGGCCGCGCCGCAATCCCCCCACCGCCCACTGAGGGGGCACCCTCACCAGGAACACTGAGGGGGCACCCTCACCAGGAACACTGAGGGGGCACCCTCACCAGGAACACTGAGGGGGCACCCTCACCAGGAACACCGAGGGGGCACCCTCACCAGGAACACCGAGGGGGCACCCTCACCAGGAACACCGAGCGGCACCCTCACTCGGGACGGATCCCGGCATAGGCATCGCCCAGCAGTCGCCGCACCCCCACCCGGGTCACCTCGCGGGGGTTGGGGTACTGCCGTTCGGTGGCCAGGTGTGCCGCCTCGTCGAGGTCGCCCTCGGACATGCCCAGTTCGGCGAGCGTCGTCGGGCCACCCGCGGCCGCCACCAGGTCGAAGACCCCGGCCGGGGCGGTGGGCGTGCCGAGCGCATCGGCGATGCGACTCATCACGGCCGGTACCGACGGCGCGTTGAACGCCATCACGTGCGGCAGCACCACGGTGTGCGTCGCCGCGTGCGGCAGGTCGAAACTGCCGCCCAGGACGTGGCACAGCTTGTGGTGCAAGCCCATTCCTCCCGCGCTCAGGCACGTGCCGGCCAGCCATGCCGCGAGCAGCAGGTCCGAGCGACCCTCGCGGTCCGCGGCGTCGGCACCGAGGACCGGCACACCCCGGGCGATCGCGCGGATCGCCTCGAGCGCCAGCGTGTCGATGATCGGGTTGGCGTGCTCGGCGTACAACGCCTCCACGGCATGCGCCATCGCGTTGATCGCGCTGGTCAGTGCCATCGGGATCGGCATCGACAGGGTGAACTCGACGTCGTAGATGACGGTTTCGGGCAGGATGGCCGGCGACGAGTGCGTGGTCTTCACCCCGTCCGCGGTCTCCCCGAGGACGGGCGTGACCTCGGATCCGGCGTAGGTGGTCGGCAGGATCACCTGGTCCACGCCGGTGCGCACCGCGATCGCCTTCGACAGCCCCGTCGTCGACCCTCCGCCCACGGCGACGACGGCGTCGATGTCGTGCTCGGAGACCAGACCCAGCACCTTCTCGGTGACCGCGACGGGGGTGTGCATGACGGCCCCGTCGAACCGGGCGACCTGGAGGCTCCCGAGGGCCTTCTCGACGAGCTCGGCCTGCGGACGGACGTGTTCGCCGCCGAGCAGCAGGACCCGGGAGCGATCCAGGCGGCGCACCTCGTCGGCGACCCGCGCCGCGGTTCCCGGACCGAAGACCACCCGTGACGGCTGAGCGTTGTAGACGAAACTGTGCATGTCACCCATTGTCCCCGGCCACCCGCTCCGGCCGCCTCGGAACGGGGACACCGTTACGAAAGTCCGTATACCCGTTCGGCATTCGCGGTGGTCGTGGCGGCCAGCTCGGCCGGGTCCGCGCCGCGCACCTCCGCGAGCGCCCGCACCGTGTAGGGCAGGCAGTACGGCTCGTTGGGGGCGCCGCGGAACGGATGGGGCGTCAGGAAGGGGGCATCGGTCTCCACGAGCACCAGCTCGGGCGGCACCAACGGGGCTGCGGCACGGAGCGCCTTCGCGTTCTTGAAGCTCACCGTCCCGGAGAAGCTGAGCAGGTAGCCGGCGTCGACGCAGGCCCGCGCCATGTCTGCGTCCGACGAGAAGCAGTGGAAGATCACCGTCTCCGGCGCACCCTCGTCGTGCAGGACGCGCAGCAACTCGGCATCGGCGTCACGATTGTGGATCATCAGGGTCTTGCCGAGACGTTTGGCCAGGTCGATGTGCCAGCGGAACGCGTCCTCCTGCTCGAGCGGGTCGGCGCAGCCGTCGAGCTTGCCGGGCCAGTACAGGTCGAGGCCGGTCTCCCCCACGGCGACGACGCGCGGGTCGGCGGCGAGCTTCTCGATCTCGGCGCGCGTGACGTCGTCGAGCGCGTTCGCACGGGTGGGGTGGAGCGCCACGGCGGCGTAGACCCGTGCGTCCCAGTGCGCGGCGTCGACGGCGAAGCGGGCTGCGGCGATGTCGTCGGCCACGGTGACGACCCGTCCGACACCCACCGCGGCCGCCCGGTCGAGGACGGCCGCCACCGATTCGGCATCGTGGGCTCCGCACGCGTCGAGGTGCGTGTGGGCGTCGACGAGAGGCGAGAGCGGCTGCGGAGGCTCGGGCGCGGGACGGGTTCGGCTCACGGCCCATACACTATCTACCTATAAAGTGGACGCACCATGACTGCTCCTGCCGCCTCCCGCCCGCCGTTCTACCTGACGACCGCGATCGCTTATCCGAACGGCGCCCCGCACATCGGCCACGCCTACGAGTACATCTCCTCGGACGCGATCGCCCGGTTCAAGCGCCTCGACGGCTTCGACGTGTACTTCCTGACCGGTACCGACGAGCACGGCCTGAAGATGCAGCAGACGGCAGCGAAGGAGGGCCTGGACGTGCGGGACCTCGCGGCCCGCAACTCCGGCGTGTTCGAGGCCATGGACAAGTCGCTGAACATCTCCTTCGACCGGTTCATCCGCACCACGGACGCCGACCATCTCGAGGCGAGCAAGGCGATCTGGCAGCGGATGGCCGACAACGGGGACATCTACCTCGACACCTACTCGGGGTGGTACTCCGTGCGCGACGAGGCGTTCTACGCCGAGGCCGAGACGACCGCGCTCGACGACGGCTCGCGCATCGCCACCGAGTCCGGCACCCCCGTGGAGTGGACGGAGGAGTCGACGTACTTCTTCCGGCTCTCGGCGTATCAGGACAAGCTGCTGAAGCTGTACGAGGAGCGCCCGGACTTCATCGCGCCGGCCACCCGCCGCAACGAGATCGTCAGCTTCGTCTCGGGCGGGCTGAAGGATCTGTCGATCTCCCGCACCACCTTCGACTGGGGCGTGCCGGTGCCGGATCATCCCGAGCACGTGATGTACGTGTGGGTCGACGCGCTCACCAACTACCTGACCGGTGCGGGTTTTCCCGACACCGGGTCGGAGTCGTTCCGCCGCTACTGGCCCGCGAACCTGCACATCATCGGCAAGGACATCACCCGCTTCCACACCGTGTACTGGCCGGCGTTCCTGATGTCGGCGGGAATCGAGCTGCCCGAGCGGGTGTTCGTACACGGCTTCCTGTTCAACAAGGGCGAGAAGATGTCCAAGTCGGTCGGCAACGTCGTCGACCCGCTCGAGATGGTCGAGCAGTACGGCCTCGATCCGCTGCGCTTCTTCCTGCTGCGGGAGATCTCCTACGGTCAGGACGGCAGCTACAGCCACGAGGCGATCGTGACCCGCATCAACGCGGACCTGGCGAACGAACTCGGCAACCTCGCGCAGCGCTCGCTGACGATGGTCGCCAAGAACCTCGACGGTGTGGTCCCGGAGCCCGGTGAGTTCACCGAGGACGACCGAGCGTTGCTCGCGCAGGCCGACGCGCTGCTCGACAAGGTCCGGGCGGAGTTCGACGTGCAGGCGCTGCACCTCGCGCTCGAGTCGATCTGGCACGTCCTCGGCGAGACCAACCGGTACTTCTCCGCACAGGCGCCGTGGGTGCTGCGCAAGACCGATCCCGCCCGGATGGCCACGGTGCTGTACGTGACGCTCGAAGTCGTGCGGATCGTCGGCCTGCTCGTGCAGCCGGTGATGCCGGACTCCGCCGCCAAGATCCTGGATCTGGTGGGGCAGGATCCGCAGGCGCGGCAGTTCGCGGACATCGCCACGCGCCTCGCGCCGGGCACGCAGTTGCCGGCCCCGGCCCCGGTGTTCCCGCGCTACGAATAGCGCCACGCCGCCTGTCGGTGGCCTCGTGCACACTCCGCGCATGGGGCGAGATAGAACACACTTTCGACAGGCGGCGACCGGGTCCGGCGCATCCGAGGAGGTCTTCCACCTCGGAATCCGGCCGCTACTCGACGAACTGGGCGCCGCGTACGAGCGCGGCTGGCAACCGGTCGACGTCCTGCACGTGACGGCCCGTTCCGGCGACACCACGGACGTCCCACTGGCGGCCGCCGCGGTGCTTTTCGACGCCCGCCGCAGCGGCGCGGCCGACCGGGCACCCCTCGACTGGGTGCGCCAGCTCGGTGCGATCGCGCAACGCTGTCCCGCCGCCGCGCGGATCGCCGACCGGGTGCCACCCGACGCGCCCGCCCGCCAGTTGGGCGCGGAACTGCTGCGCGAGCTGCCCGGCCTGTCCCGCTTCCAGGTGATGGGGCTGGCGTTCGCCTGGAAGTACCTGCCGCAGTTCTCCCCACTCCTGCCGCTGCCCTCGCAGTGGCCGCCGCTGCGACCGGTCCCTGCGGCCGGCGAGGCCGCGACCCCGGATCCGCGGGTGCTCGCCCGGATCCGCGGCCTCCTGGCGAAGGCCGAGTCCACGGACTATCCGGAAGAGGCCGAGACCCTCACCGCCAAGGCCCAGGAACTGATGACCCGGTACGCGATCGGCACGGCCCTGGTCACTCGTGCGGGCGCGGACACTGCGCGAGGACGCCGCGTGCACGTCGACAATCCGTACGCGAAGGAGAAGGTTCTGCTGCTCACCGCGATCGGGAACGCGAACCGCACGCGCACGGTGTGGTTCACCAAGGTCGGAATCGCCACGATCGTCGGCGCCGACGTCGACCTGCAGCAGGTGGAGCTGCTGTTCGCGTCGCTCTCGGTGCAGGCCGCCCGGGCCGTGCGTGCCGCCGGGACGGGTGGCCGCACCGGCGGCGCGGCGACGGCGTTCCGCCGTGCCTTCCTGACCGGATACGCATATCGGGTCGGCGAACGGCTGCGGCAGGCGGACGCATGCGCGACCGCGACCGCCGCGGCCGACGCGAGCATGTCCGTCACACAACTCGCGCCGCTGCTGGCCCGTCGCTCCGAGGCCGTGGACTCGGAGTTCCGCCGCCTGTTCCCGACGACCCGGTCGACCCGTACACGCAGCGTCGATGCCGAGGGATGGTTCGCCGGCCGCGACGCCGCCGAGACCGCCTTCCTCGCATCCCCGCCCGGGTGAGCACTGCCCCGGTCGCCGCCTGTCACGTTCGGGGGCCGAGCGGTGTCCCATGTGCGACCGCGGACATCGTCGACAACAGAAGGGGTGGTCAGGATGACAACCGATGTGGTGGTGCTCGGAGCCGGGTACGCGGGAGTGATGGCAGCGAACCGTCTGCTCGCCACGCATCCGGGGGTATCGGTGACGGTCGTCGCGCCGCGACCGGTGTTCGTCGAGAGGGTGCGGTTGCATCAGGTCGCCGCCGGCTCCAGTGCGGCCACACACGACCTCGCCGACGTGCTGCATCCGGCGGCGGCCGTGCACGTCGGCACCGCAGTGCACATCGGAGCGGACCGGGTGCTGCTCGCCGACGGGACGACGTTGCCGTTCCACGTCGCGATCTACGCCGTCGGCAGCGGCGCCGCCGTACCCGCGATCCCGGGCGCCGGCCGGCTGCACTCGACGGCCGAGCTCGAACGCGCCCTGGACACGGCCGCCGCGCTCGGGGAACTCGGCGACGGGGCGGGCGTGGTGGTCGTCGGCGGCGGGCTCACCGGCGTCGAGTCGGCCGCCGAGATCGCCGAGGCGCATCCACGCCTGTCGGTCACCCTCGTCGGGGATCCCGTCGCACATCTGCCCGGGTCCACCCGGCGGTTCGTCGCCGCGCGGCTGCGACGGCTCGGTGTCCGGATCCGGCCGGGCCGGGTCGTCGCCGTCGAGGACGGCGCGGTGCTGCTCGCCGACGGCGACGGGGTGCCGGCCGAGCTCGCCGTCTGGGCGGGCGGATTCACGGTGCCGGACCTGGCCCGGCGCAGTGCTCTGCCCGTCGACGAGACGGGCCGGCTGCGGGTCGACGCGACCCTGCGGAGCGCGGACGGAGCGAACGTCGTGGGCGTGGGCGACGCCGTGACCGTCGACGGCCAGGATCACATCCGGATGAGCTGCCAGGCGGCGCTGCCGCTCGGCGCCCACGGCGCCGACACCACCTGGGCACTGCTGACGGGTACGGATCCGCGGCCGCTGTCGCTGGGGTTCGCGGCGCAGTGCATCTCGCTGGGCCGCTCCTCCGGCGTCGTGCAGCGCACCCGTCCCGACGACACGCCCCGCTCCCTCGCGCTGCGCGGTACGTTGGGGTCGTTCGGCAAGGAGGCGGTGGTGCGCGGGACGGTCTGGATGCTGCGACGGCAGGCGCGAGGGCACAGCTACCCGTTCCCCGCGGGTCCGGCCCCCGCGTCCGAGCCGATCGCGGTCCGTCGATGACCCCCGACGACACGCCTCGCGACGAGACGACGCACGACAAGACGACCCACGATGAACTGTTCACCCGGCACCGAGGCCTGCTGTTCGGCATCGCGTACGAGATCACCGGCAGCGTCGCCGACAGCGAGGACATCCTGCAGGACAGCTACCTGCGCTGGGCCGAGGTGGAGCTCGACGAGGTGGCGAACCCGCGTGCTTATCTGAGCCGCGTGGTCACCCGGCAGGCGCTGAACTCGCTGCGCACGGCGCAGCGGCGCCGGGAGGACTACGTCGGGCCGTGGCTGCCCGAACCGGTGCGGACCGCCCCCGACGCCGCCGAGGACGTGCTGCTCGCCGAATCGGTGTCGATGGCGATGATGCTGGTGCTCGAGACACTCGGCCCGCTCGAACGAGCGGTGTTCGTGCTGCGCGAGGTGTTCGGCTTCGACCACGCCCAGATCGCCGCGGCCGTCGGCAGGCAGGAGGCGACGGTGCGGCAGATCGCGCACCGCGCCCGCAGCCACGTGCAGGCGCGGCGCCGGCGGTACGCCGCGTCCGACGAGCAGGCGCGCCGGGTCGTGACGGAGCTGCTGTCCGCCGCTGCCGGCGGGGACGTGGAGGCACTCATGGCGGTACTCGCACCGGACGTCGTCTACGTCGCCGACGGCGGCGGCAAGGTGACGGCCGCGCGGGTCCCGGTGAGCGGAGCGCGGAAGGTCGCACGCGTGCTGAGCGGCCTGAGCCGCCGGCCGCTGCCCGACATGCGAGTGGAGTTCGCCGCGTTCAACGGCCTGCCCGCGCTGGCCGTGTACTCGGGCGAGCGACTCGATCTGGTCATGCTGATCGAGATGGACGCGGGCCTGGTCACCGGCCTGTATGTGGTGCGGAACCCGGACAAGCTCGGTGCGGCGGACCGGGTGATGCCGCTCGTCCGCTGACCGCCCGGCGGGATTCGGTCCGTTCCGGGGCCGCGTGGGAAGCTGTGCCCATGCGGATGGAACGGCTCGGCACCGGGGGCAGCCCGGCGCAGGTGCTGCGACTGCTGGGCGCCCGGGCCGAGGCGGCGGGCGCCCCGCCACCGGCTGCACTGACCGGAACGTGGTTCGGCGCAGCTGCGGTCCTCGCGCCCCACGTGCGTGCCGTCGCCACCCCACCGGCCGACGCCTTCGTCCTGCGCGGCCGCTCGGCCCCGGGCCGCGGCGAACCGGTCGTCGGCGGGGGGTGGATCGGCTATCTCGCATATCCGGACCGCACGCCCACCCACCCGGCGCTGCCTCGCGCGGCCGGAGGATGGACGGACACCGTCCTGCGGCTCGACCACGACGGCTGCTGGTGGTACGAGAGCCTCACCGACGCGGCGTGCCCGGCCGGGCTCGCCGGCGCCGTCCGCGAGGCGCCCGACGCCTCCGCTCGGGCACCGTGGCGCATCGACTGGACACCGCCCGATCGCGACGCCCACCGCCGCGGCGTGCGGCAATGCCTCGAGGCGATCCGCGCCGGCGAGGTCTACCAGGCGTGCGTGTGCACTCGTTTCACCGGTGCCTGGTCCGGCAGTCCGCTGCACTTCTTCGCCGACGGGATCGAGCGCACCGCCCCGGCCCGGGCGGCGTACGTCGCGGGCGACTGGGGTGCGGTCGCGTCCCTGTCACCGGAGTTGTTCCTCGCGCGCCACGGCGACCGGGTGACGTCGAGCCCGATCAAGGGCACGCTCCCGATCGGCGCCGATCCGGCCCGGTTGCGCGCGTCCGTCAAGGACGTCGCGGAGAACGTGATGATCGTGGACCTCGTGCGCAACGACCTGGGGCGCGTTGCCGAGACGGGGAGCGTCACCGTGCCGGACCTGCTCGGGGTGCATCCGGCCCCCGGGGTCTGGCACCTGGTGTCCACCGTCGCGGCCTCGTTGCGGATCGGGGTGGACACCGCGCGGTTGCTCGATGCGGCATTCCCTCCGGCGTCGGTGACCGGCTGCCCCAAGGTCCGGGCGCGGGAGTTCCTGCAGGTCTGGGAGCCGCACCCGCGGGGCGTGTACTGCGGCACGGTGGGCATGGCCAGTCCCGTCGCCGGGATGGAACTGAACGTGGCGATCCGCACCGTCGAGTTCGGCCGCGGGGACGCGGACACGCCGGGTTCGTGCGGGCTCGGCGTCGGCGGCGGCATCACCATCGATTCCGATCCGGACGCCGAATGGCAGGAGTGCCTCGACAAGGCCGCCAGCATCCTGGCGCTCAGCCCTCGCACACGGTCCGGCCGGCCACCGGCAGATCGGACTGTGGCAGCGTCTCGGTGATCCGGCCCGTCGTCGAGGCGCAGATCCGCGCGACGATCGACTCGACGTCCAGGCTCCAGGTGCGCACCGTCCCGTCGCCGCCCGCCGCGACCACGGCGTTGCGGCCCGGCAGGAAGCCGACCTGCCACCGTCCGACACCGATCTCGGTGATCGGGCCGCCCACCGGGTGCATGTGCTCCGAGTCGGCGACGTGCCACAGTCGTACCGTGCCGTCGTCGCTGCCGCTGACCACCTCGCTGCCGTTCGGGGTGACGGACACCGAGTAGACGGTGCCGGTGTGGCCGTGCAGCGCGTCGGGCCGGACGGTGAACGATCCGTCGGGTCCGCGGTCCCACACGCGGACCGTGTGGTCGTCGCCGCCGGTGGCGAGGACGTTGCCGTCGGCGCTGAACGCGAGGGCGTTGACGCCGGCGGTGTGACCGTCCGACACCGGCAGCGCGACGGGGGCGGACGGATCGGTGACGTCCCACGCATAGAGCGAGCCGTCCGCGCTGGTCACGACCAGATGCCGGCCGTCCGGCGTGAACGCGGCCGCCCGCACGAGATTCGTCGGGCCCCGCAGCGGTGCTCCCCGGCGCACCGGACGCGCCGGATCCGACACGTCCCACAGCACGAGAGAGTGGTCGTCGTGGCCGGTGACGAGGGTGGTGCCCCCGGGGCCGAAGTCGAGTTCGGACGTGAACCGGGTCTCGGTCACGATCGGGTCCACCCACAGCCGCGGGGCCGTGGGGTCGCGGACATCCCACAGGTGGATCTCGCCGTCGGTCGTCGAGGCGGTGACCAGAGTCGCGGCGGAGGGCGACAGGGCGGTGGTCACCGCGCCGCCCACCGGTCTGGGACGATCCACGACGCCGAGCGGCGCCCAGTGCCCGTCGGAGCCGATCCGCCACAGCGGCACGGAGGAGTTGTACCCGCCGGTGGCGACGAACGAGCCGGAGCGATCGATCGCGGGCAGCGTCAGCGCAGAGTCCGCGACCGCGACGCGTCCGCGCGGCAGCGTCCAGATCCGGATGTTGCCGTCGTGCCCGCCGGTGACCAACGCGGCGCCGTCGGGGGTGAACGCGAGCGCGGGGACGCCGCCGCCGTTGCCTGCGAGAGCCGGCCGCATCTCGTCGATCGTCCGCGTCTTCGGGTCGACCGCCCACAGCTTCGCGGTCCCGTCCCACGACGCGCTCGCCAGGGTGCGGCCGTCGGGTGCGAACGCGACGGTCCACACCCCGCCGGTGTGCGCCTGCACGGGAGGGCCGGTCGGGCGCACCGCCGCCGGGTCCGTGGTGTCGAACATCGTGACGACACCGTCGTCGCTGCTGACCGCGAGGGTCCGGCCGTCGGGGGCGAACGCGACGGAGTGCGCCACGTCGCGGAAACCGGTCAGCGCAGCGCCGACGGGCACGGCGGCGGCCGGGTCGGTCACATCCCACAGCCGCACCGACCGATCGTCGCTCGACGTGGCCAGCACGGTACCGCCGGGGTGGAACGCCACGGTGCGCACCGCCGCGCCGTGCGCGGGCAGGACGGTGCGGGGAAATCCCCGCGTCCGGGGCTCGCTCGTGTCGACGAGCACGACCGATCCGTTGTCGTACGGCACCGCGAGCGACCGGCCGTCCGGGCCGAACCGCACATTGTGGACGACCTCCGGCACGAACACCTCGCCGGTCAGCAGCGCGACGGGCCGGTCCCGGTCGGTGACGTCCCAGATCCACACCGCACCTGTTGCACCACCCGCCGCGAGCAGGGTGCCGTCCGGGCTGAAGGCGACCGAGGCCAGATACTCGGGCTCGTCGGACACCAGCGCTCCGAGCGGCCGCGGCGCGCCCCGGTCGGACAGATCCCACAGGCGGACACTGCCGTCGTCGCTCGCCGAGGCCAGGGTCGTGCCGTCCGGGGCGATCGCCAGCCCGTAGACCGGACCGCTGTGACCCTCCACGGACAGTGCCAGCGGCATCTGCTCGGTCGCGACGAGCCGCGAATACGCGACCTCGCTGTCCGGACGCAGGCGCCACGCCGCGAGCGCCAGCTGGGCCGCGGTGGACGGGTCCCGCTCCTGCATGGAGTCGGCGAGCGCGACGACCTGCTGGAACTGGGCGGCACTGCGCTCGGCCTCGGCGCGGCTCTTGCCGGCCCAGGCCAGCGTCCCCATCACCACCGCGACGACGGTGGAGAGCACGAGGGCGGCGATGGCACCGTTGCGGACGCGGGTCCGGCGACGGATCTGCCGTCGCGACTCCCGGAGAAAGGCCACCGCTGTCGGGCTGAGCGCGGTCTCGACACCGCCGGCCGGGGCCCGCCCCACGAGCTCCCGATCCTCGTGCTCGGCGACGAGGTCCATCCGGCCCCGTTGGTACAGCAGGTCCGCGTGCCGGCGGCCCGCGACCCAGCCTGCCGCGTCCGCCTCGATCTGCTGGCGCAGCGCAGCGTACGAGCGGTCGGCCCGGATCCACGACTTCAGGCGCGGCCAGGCGTCGATGACCGTGTCGTGAACCAGCTCGACGCTGCCGTCGTCGACGACGAGGACGCGGGCGGTGACGAAGTGGTCGACCACCCGGCGTCCCGCCTCGGCGTCGTCGCCGGCGGCGGCGAGCAGCCGATCCAGCGGGCGCCGGATCTTCACGTCGGTGCCGGTGCCGGTCACGTAGACCAGGTGGACGAGCATCGCGCGCGCGAGTCGGCGGCCGCGGTCGTCGAGCTCTTCCCACGCACGTTCCGCGCTCGCCGCGATCGATCCGCGTACCCCGCCGGTAGCGCGGTACCCGGCCACGGTCAGGTGACCGCCGCGCCGGCGTTCCCACAGGGCGTCGAGCAGGTGTGACAGCAGGGGCAGTTCGGCCCCGCCGACGTCGTCGTCGGTCAGCACTCCGAGGTCGTGCAGGATCAGTTCGACCAGGCCCGGCTCGAACCGCAGACCGAGCAACCGCGCCGGCGCGGTGATCACCTCGACCAGGTCGTCCCGGGTCAGGGGCTGGACCGTCTTGCTGTGCCGCTCCAGCGCCCGGGCCAGCACGGGATAGGTCACGGCCCGCTCGTAGAAGTCCGATCTCAGCGTGGCCACCACCGAGACCGGTGTGTCGCCGTCGCCGACGGTCGCGGCCTGATCGAGCAGCGCGAGGAACGCCGAGCGTTCGGCCGCGTCCTCGCAGTGGGTGAACAGCTCCTCGATCTGGTCGACGACGATCAGCAGGCCCGCGCTGCCCTCTCGGGCGGCGGCGGCGTGCAGCCGCGCCACCGCGGTCGGCTCGTCCGCATCCGAGATGTCGGCGAGTTCGGGTACGCACTCGACGAGCTGCGCCACCGGGTGCCGTCCCGGGGTCAGGACCACCGGCCGCCAACGGTCGTCACGGCACAGTTCCGGGACCAGGCCGGCCTGCACGAGGGAGGACTTGCCGACGCCGGAGGCACCGGTCACCACCACGATGCCGTGACCGTGGGCGGCGACGACGGTCTCGGCGAGTTCGCGCACGCTCCGGGCCCGGCCGAAGAACAGCTGCGCGTCCCGATCGCGGTACGCCTCGAGACCGCGGTAGGGCCGCACGCCGGGGGGCAGTGCCGCGGCGGGCGGCTCGGTGGGCTCCGTCCGGGCCCGCCCGGCCGGTCCCCGGGCGTGTTCCCACCACCGCTCCCACTGCTTGATCGAGTAGAGGCCGGGCGTCGGCGGCTGCGCGTGCAGAGCCCGGGCGGAGCGGATCAGCACCACCAGGACCGGACGGATCGTCTCGAACGTGGCGGGTACCCGGGCACCGGATCGCCAGTCGCTGATCCGCTGCACGGACACGGTGCGCTCGCTGCCCACGGAGCGGGCGACGGCCGACGCCTCGGAGGCGACCTTCTTGAGCGCGGGACGTCCCGCCGCCGCGAACAGCGTCCGGAGCTGGTCGGCGAACAGCTGCCGGGGCTCCGCCGCGGTTCGCTCGTCGACCGGTTCCATCTCCCGCATCCTCCCTGCTCCGCACCCCCCGAGGGCCCGGATCGTCCGCTGCGGAAAAACTCCTCACCGGTCCTGACCTGGGATGATATCGCGAGCGGGACGCGAACCGGTTGGTCACCCGGGATATCCCCGACAGAGTTGTTCCCGAGCGGGAAGACCCCGCGACGCGCTGCACCTCCACACCGGCCGGAACCCGACGAGGGGTGGTTCCGCCCGGTGCGGAGGGAAGGCGGCGCGCGACCCGAACCGAGGGACCGTGTACAAGCTCGTCGACCGGATCGTCCACGGCGTTCCGCCCACGTTGGTCGCGGCCCTGATCGTCGCGGTCGCCGTGCTGCTGATCGTCGCGCTCTCCTCGGCCGCGCCGTAACGCCCGGCCGCGGCTACCGCGTCGGCGTGCGGCTGTCCTTCGCGCCGAGCAGGTACGGATCCCGGGCGAGGTACTCCTTCGTCTCGCGGGCGATGAGTCCCGAGAGGATGAGCAGCCCGATCAGGTTGGGCAGTGCCATCAGGCCGTTCATCACATCGGAGAAGTTCCACACCACCTCGAGCTCGGTGGTGGCGCCGACGTAGACGACGAGTACGAAGATCGCCCGGTACGGGAGGACGCCGCCGCGGCCGACGAGACGTTCGACGCAGCGGTCGCCGTAGTACGACCACCCGAGAATCGTCGAGAAGGCGAAGAACACCACGGAGATCGTGACGATCCAGCTGCCCCAGTCACCGCCGAGGCCGTCCGAGAAGGCGAGGGAGGTCATCGCCGCGCCCTGCTCCCCGGATGTCCAGGCTCCGGTGGTGATGATGACCATGCCCGTGAAGGTCACGACGATGATCGTGTCGATGAAGGTCTGGGTCATCGACACCAGGCCCTGCCGGACCGGGTGGGTGGTCTGCGCGGCGGCAGCGGCGATCGCGGCGCTGCCCATGCCGGACTCGTTGGAGAAGATGCCGCGGGCCACGCCGTAGCGCAGGGCGATCATGAACACCGAACCGATGAAGCCGCCGGTCGCGGCGGTGCCGGTGAATGCGTCGGTGAACACGAGGGCGAACGCCTCGGGGATGTCGGTGATGTTGACCGCGAGGACGATGATCCCGGCGCCGACGTACAGCAGGATCATCGCGGGCACGAATCCGGCGGTGACCCTGCCGATGGACTTGATGCCGCCGAGCAGCACCGCGGCGGCGAGCACCGTCATGACGATCCCGGACAGCCAGGTCGGTACCCCGAACGTGGAGTCCATCTGGGTGGCGACGGTGTTGGCCTGCGTCATGTTGCCGATGCCGAAGCTGGCGAGCACCGCGAACACCGCGAACATCAGGCTCAGCACCAGACCGAACTTGTTGGGGATGGCGCGGGCCAGGTAGTACTGCGGGCCGCCGGACTGCTCGCCCTTGGCGTCGGTGACGCGATACTTGACACCGAGGAACGCCTCGGAGTACTTGCTGGCCATGCCGACGAGGCCGGTGATCCACATCCAGAACAGAGCCCCCGGCCCGCCGAAGTAGATGGCGGTGGCGACACCGGCGATGTTGCCGACGCCCACGGTGGCGGCCAGGGCGGTCGTCAGTGCCTGGTACTGAGAGATGTCACCTTCGGTGGCGTCCGGGTCCTTCCGGATGATCAGCCCCAGCCGCAGGGCCGGCCACAGCTTGCGGAACTGCACCCCCCGCAGCCGCACCGTCAGGATCACGCCGGTGCCCAGCAGCAGCGGTATGAGCATGTACGGGCCCCATACCACCGACGCGACCTCGACGAGGAATTCGTTCACCGACTCCATCCGTACCTCCTGCTGCGCGGTAAGGGGCAGAGTCTACGACGACGACTCGTCCTGCCGCGCGGCCAGTACCGCGTCGTACAGTTCGCGTTTGGAGACCCCGGCGGTCGCGACCTGGGCGCACGCGTCCTTCAGCCGCACCCCGTCCGCCACGAGCTGTTCGACCGCGTCGACCAGGTCGGCAGGCTCCGCCACCTGCGCCGAGGCGCCCTCGAGCACGACGGTGATCTCGCCGCGGGCACTCTCGGCGGCCCACTGCGCCAGCTCCGCGAGCGTGCCGCGACGCACCTCCTCGTAGGTCTTGGTCAGTTCCCGGCACACCGCGGCGCGTCGCTGCCCGCCGAGCACGTCGACCGCGTCGGCCAGGCACGCGGCGAGGCGGTGCGGGGCCTCGAAGAACACCACCGCGCGCGGCTCGGCGGTCAGGGTCTGCAGCCACGCGCGACGCGCGCCGGCCTTGCGGGGCGGGAAGCCCTCGAAGCAGAACCGCTCGACCGGCAGACCGGACAGCGCGAGCGCGGTGGTCACCGCGGAGGGACCGGGCAGGCACGTGACGGGCAGCCCGGCCGCGACGCACGCCGCCACCAGCCGGTAGCCGGGATCGCTGACGGACGGCATCCCGGCGTCGGTGACCAGCAGCACCGTCCGGCCCGCCTCGATGTCGGCGACCAGCGCCGGGGTCCGGGCGGACTCCACCTGGTCGTAGAAGCTGACCACCCGCCCGGTGACGGTGACCCCCAGCGCGGCGGCGAGCGACCGGGTCCGACGGGTGTCCTCGGCCGCGACGACGTCGGCGGTGCCGAGCGCGTCGCAGAGCCGTTTGGAGGCGTCGCCGATGTCGCCCATGGGGGTGGCGGCGAGCACGAGCCGGCCCTGTCCCGGATTGTCTGGCTGCATGCGCCTCAGCCTACGATCGGGACGTGACCGTGACGGACGAGCGCCCTGCCGAGGCATCGGACCGTCGCCGGATGCACAGCCCGGGTCCGACGGTGCCGGCATCGGATTTCGGTCCGGTCGACCGCGGCCGGGGCTGGGTGGTGACGCTGTTCGTCACCGCGATCGCGGCGATCACCCGGTTCACGATGCTGCACTACCCCACCGACGCGAAGACACCGGTGTTCGACGAGAAGCACTACGCCCCGCAGGGCTGGCAGGTGCTCACCGGCGGCGGGATCGAGGACAACCCCGGCTACGGCCTCGTCGTGCACCCACCGGTGGGCAAGCAGCTCATCGCGCTCGGCGAGGCGTTGTTCGGTTACAACGGGTGGGGATGGCGGTTCTCGGCCGCCGTCGCCGGGACGTTGCTGGTCCTGCTGGTGGTGCGGATCGTGCGGCGGTTGACCCGCTCGACCCTGCTCGGCGGTCTGGCCGGGATTCTCCTGATCGCCGACGGCGTCACCTTCGTCTCGTCGCGCCTCGGGATGCTGGACATCTTCCTGGCGCTGTTCGCGGTCGCCGCGTTCGGGTGCCTGATCGTCGACCGGGACGAGGTGCGGGCGCGGATGGCGCGCGTGCACGCCGAGGGACGCATCGCCGACACGGTGTGGGGTCCCCGGCTGGGCGTGCGGTGGTGGCGGTTCGGGGCCGGTGTGCTGCTGGGCCTGGCGGTGGGCACGAAGTGGTCGGGGCTGTATCTGATCGCGTTCTTCGGGTTGATGTCGGTGGCGTTCGACGTCGCCGCGCGCCGCGCCTACGGCGTGCGACGACCGTGGCTCGGGACCGGTCTGCGTGACGTCGGCCCGGCCCTCTACGCGCTCGTGGTGGTGCCGCTGGCCGTGTATCTGGCGACGTTCTGGGCGTGGTTCGCGGGCGAGACCGGGGTGTACCGGCATGCGGTGGGCCGGCAGATCGGCACGGACGGGGCGTTCTCGTTCGTGCCGGACGCGCTGCGCTCGCTGTGGTACTACAGCGCCTCCGTGCTCGAGTTCCACTCGGGTCTGACGAACTCGGCCGGCAACGTGCATCCGTGGGAGTCCAAGCCGTGGACGTGGCCGATGGGGTTGCGTCCGATGCTGTACTACTTCGCCGACGGCGAGCAGATCCGTGGGTGCGGCGGTGAGCAGTGCGTCAAGGCCGTCATGCTGGTGGGCACCCCGGCGATGTGGTGGCTGGCACTGCCGATGCTCGTGTGGGGCGGATGGCAACTGCTGGTGCGGCGGGACTGGCGGTGGGCCGCGGTGCTCACCGGGTACGCGGCGACGTTGCTGCCGTGGTTCGCCACGCTCGACCGGCAGATGTACTACTTCTACGCGGTTCCGCTCGCGCCGTTCCTGGTCATGGGGCTGACACTGGTGCTCGGCGACGTGCTCGGATCGCCGCGGGCCTCGACCGAGCGGCGGTCGACCGGTCTGCTGGTCGTGTGCCTCTACGTCGGCCTGGTGGTGGCGAACTTCGTGTGGCTGTGGCCGATCCTGACGGCCGCGCCGATCACCGTGGAGACGTGGCACCAGCAGCTGTGGCTGCCGAGCTGGCGGTGACGTCCGCGGGCGCGGCCCGCACGCCGACGGTCCGGCCGCCCTCGACGATGTCGACGATCGCGTAACCGCAGCGCGAGAGCAGCGCGCTGATCCGCATCGACACCGGTCCGACGGCCAGCCCCGGAGGGGGTTCGTCGAACACCCACAGCTCGCCGGTGGGTCGCAACAGCGACGCGACAGCCGTCGGCGCGGCGGGGTCGTCGCTGCGGAAACTGGGGACGTTGACGGCGAAGACGAGATCGAACGACCCCGGCAGGTCGACGCCGGGGAACTCGCCGACACGCAGTTCGGCGAGCCCGGCGTCGAGGCCGTCCCGGATGCGGCGACGCGCCCGGTCGATCTGCGTCGCCGAGCGGTCCACCCCCACGACGCAGCCGCGGCGGCGCAGCCGCTCGCACACGAGCGCGAGCGCGACGCCCCCTCCGCAGCCGATCTCGAGCACGTCGCTGCCCGGTTGCGGATCCATGGCCTCGACCGCGAACGCGATGCGCGCCGGCACGGTGCCACTCATGGGAAACTCCTCGTTGACGGGTGGGTGTCGGTGGTTTCAGGCGCCGCGCAGCGCCGCGACGACGAACTCGAGCACCTCGTCGTCGGACATGCCGAGGGTGCGCAGTTCGCGGACGTAGCCGGTGGCGGCGCGCTGGGCGAGCGTGCGGGTCGGGTCACCGGAATCCGCGACGAACGTGCCCGCCCGGCCCCGCGTCTCGATGATGCCGAGCTGCTCGAGCTCACGGTAGGTCTTGGCCACGGTGTTCGGGGCGATGCCGAGGTGTTCGGCCAGCCCGCGGACGGTGGGCAGCTTGGTGCCGGCGATCAGTTCGTCGCGCCGCACCATCGTGACGATCCGCTGGCGCAACTGCTCGTACGGCGGGACCGGCGAGCCGGGGTCGATGACGATGTCGAGCATCGGGGCGTCCTCAGGTGGGCTGATGGTGCGTCGAGGCTAACAGTGCCGGCCGACCGTTCCCGAATGCGCCGCGGCACCCCCGCACTCGCCCGTGCCGCACGGCAGAATGTGGCCATGGCAACGACCGCGACGATCTACCACAACCCCCGGTGCAGCACGTCCCGCAACACCCTGAAGGTGTTGCAGGAGGCGGGCCTCGAACCGACCGTCGTCAAGTACCTCGAGACCCCGCCGTCGCGCGACGGGCTGCGCAAGCTGCTCGACGACGCCGGCCTGGTCCCGAGCCAGGCGATCCGGCGGAAGGAGTCGCTGTTCGGCGAGCTGAACCTGGCGGATGCCTCCGAGGACGAGTTGCTCGACG
This sequence comes from Rhodococcus sp. DMF-1, assembly GCF_021441945.1. Taxonomy (NCBI): domain Bacteria; kingdom Bacillati; phylum Actinomycetota; class Actinomycetes; order Mycobacteriales; family Nocardiaceae; genus Rhodococcus; species Rhodococcus sp. DMF-1. Next base: position 279,620 of record NZ_CP090442.1, on the reverse strand, counting down.
CGATGGTGGCCCATCCGATCCTCATCGAGCGCCCGATCGTGGTCACCGACAAGGGCACCGTCCTGGCCCGGCCCGTCGAGAAGGTGCGCGAGATCCTCTAGGTCCCCGCCTCGCCCGCGGTCGGCCGGGCGCGGGCGAGCGGGCAGGACATGCAGCGGGGCCCGCCGCGTCCGGAGCCCAGCTCGGACCCGGCGATGCGCAGCACCTCGATGCCCGCGTCCTCGAGGCGCGTGTTGGTCTCGAGGTTGCGTTCGTAGGCCACCACCACGCCGGGCGCGAGGGCCAGGGTGTTGTTGCCGTCGTCCCACTGTTCCCGTTCGGCGACGACCGGATCGAGGCCGGTGTCGATGACGCGGAGCTTCTCGATCCCCATCGCGTCGGCGGCCGCCTCGAGGAACCCGCGCGGCCCACTGATCCGGACGTCACCGTTCTCCCGGCGGAGAGTGAAGGCCTGCAACGTCTCCCGCACCGCCGGGTACATCACCACGGCGTCGACGTCCACCATCGTGCACACGGTGTCCAGATGCATCGAGGCCCGCTGCTGCGCGATCGGCACCGCCAGCACGGTGTGCGCGAGACCGTCCTCGAAGACGCTCCGAGCGAGCGCTTCCGCACCCGCCGGGGTCGTGCGCTCCCCCACGCCCACGGCCACGACGCCCGGAGCGAGCAGCAGCACGTCCCCGCCCTCGACCGGCGCGGTGTGCGATTCGTAGGCCCGCCGCACCCCCAGGAACCGCGGGTGGAACGCGTAGATCAGGTCGGTGAGCGCCGCCTCCCGGCGCCGGGCCGGCAGGGCCAGGGTGGGGATCGCGACCCGGGGACCGACCCAGAACGACGAGTCCCGGGTGAACAGCAGGTTCGGCAGCGGCTCGATCACGAAGTCGGCACCGTGGTGCATCAACCGCACCAGCGACGGCGCGGCCCCGAGTCCCGCGGCGGGCAGTTCGTCGAACGTCATGCCCGCGACGAGGACGCGGGTGAGGTCCGCGGCGGACATCGCGCGCAGGTGGGCGGCGAGTTCGTGCGCCAGCCCGTGCCCGAGCCGGCGCGGGTCCACCGCGGACGACACCCCCTGGACGCGGGCGGCGCCGCTGACCTCGAGGGTCTCGGTGAGCAGGTCGGACAGGAGCAGCACCTCCACGCCCCGCCCCCGCAGCAGCTCGACGAACGCGTCGTGTTCCTCCTGCGCCCGCGCCACCCAGGGCAGCGCGTCGAACAGCAACTGGTCGTTGTTGCGGGGAGTCAGGCGTTCGAGTTCCGCGCCCGGCCGGTGCATGAGCACCGCTCTCAGCGCCCCCACCTCGGAGTCCACACCCAGCGCAGCGTTCATGGAATAGACCGTAATGCCGCGGGCCGCCTCACGGTGCGCCGAAACTCCCCGAACCCGACCCGGCGTCCATCCGCGGTGGCAGGATCGGCGGTGCCCGACGACCGAGGAGACATTCATGACCGACACCGACCCGCTCGGTGACCTCGCCGACTTCGCCGGCCGCTGGGTGGGCGGCGGCGAAGGCCACTACCCCACCATCGAGGACTTCACCTACGACGAGACCATCGACTTCACCGCCGTCCCGGGGAAGCCGTTCCTGATGTACGTCAGCCGCACGAAGAACCCCGGCACCGGTCAGCCCATGCACACCGAGAACGGCTACCTCCGTCTCGCCGACCACGACGTGGAGCTGCTGGTCTCCCAGCCGACCGGATTCGTCGAGATCCAGCGCTCCCGGCTCACCCAGGGCGTCCTCGACTTCACGCCCGTCCACCTCGAGCGCTCTCCGCACGCCAAGCCGGTGCACGAGCTGCGGCGGCGGTTCGTACTCGACGGCGACGACCTGTCCTACGACCTGTGGATGGCGCACGCGCAGACCCCGCTCACGCACCATCTGCACGCGACGCTGCGACGCGCCGGCTGACCCTCAGAGCAGGCCGCGCTCGCGTGCCGCGGCGACCGCCGCGGTGCGCGAGTCCACACCCAGCTTCGAGAATGCGTGCACCAGATGGGACTTGACGGTGGCTTCGCTCACGAACAGTTCCTTGGCGACGGCCCGGTTGGACAGGCCGCGCGCCACCGCGGCGAGCACCTCGATCTCGCGGGCGCTCAGCTCCACCCGGGGTGTCTGCATGCTGCGGTAGAGACGTTGCGCCACACCGGGATCCAGCACGGTTTCGCCCCGCGCCGCCCGGGTCACCGCGTCGACGAGCACGGCGGGGTCGGCGTCCTTGAGCAGGTAGCCGGCCGCCCCCGCCTCGACCGCGCGCAGAATGTCGGAGTCGGTGTCGTACGTGGTCAGCACCAGCACCTTCGGCGGATCCGGCGCGGCCGCGAGTTCGGCCGTCGCGTCCGCCCCGTCCATCCCGGGTCCGAGCCGCAGGTCCATCAGCACCACGTCCGGGCGGTGCGCGGCGTTCTGGGCGACGGCCTCCTGCCCGGACGCGGCCTCGGCCACCACCTCGAGCCCGGGCTCCGACGCGAGCAGCGCGCGCAGGCCCGCCCGCACGACGGGATGGTCGTCGACGAGCAGCACCCGGATCACGGCAGCATCCGCACGGGCAGCGTTGCGGCCACGGCGGTTCCGTCGCCGGGCGCCGACTCGACGACGACCGCGCCGCCGAGTTCGGCGAGCCGATCCCGCATGGCGGTGAGCCCGAAGCCCCCGCCCGAACCGGCCGCGTCGACGTCGAAACCGGCTCCGTCGTCGACCACGTCGAGCCGGACCTCGTCCGGGGCGTAGGCGAGGGTCACCCGCACGCGGCGGGCCCGCGCATGCAGCCGGACGTTCGCCAGCGCGCTCTGCGCCACCCGCAGCAACGCCACGTCGAATCCCGTGGGCAGCGGCAGCGGTTCACCGTCCACGCGCAGTTCGGCGTCGATGCCGGTGTCACCGCGCAACCGGTCCAGGACGCGGCCGAGGGCTGCCGCCAGCGGCGCGTCGTCGAGGTCGGACGGACGCAGCTTGTCCACGACCCGGCGGGCCTCGACGAGATTGCGCCGCGCGGTCTCCTCGATCCGGCCGAGCAGCGCCGCGGTGTCGCCGCCGGTCCGCAACCCGGCGCGGGCGAGCAGCAGGATCGACGAGAAGCCCTGGGCCAGCGTGTCGTGGATGTCGCGGGCGAGGCGGGCCCGTTCGGCGGTGGCGCCGGTCTCCCGCTGCAACCGCACCAGCTCGTCCTGGGCGTCGAGCAGTTCGCGGTGCGCCGCGGTGAGTTCGGTGAGCAGCGCGTCGCGTTGCTCCGCGTCGCGCACGAGCTGGCGGTAGATCAGGGCCGTGCCGGACGCCACGAGCGCCCCGAACAGGGGCCCGAGCACGGCGGCCGTCGGGTTGGCGGTGCCGTGCCCGATGCTCGCGGCGATCGCGACCGCCGTCAGTGCCGCGGTCGCCGCGATCGCGGCGACCGTGGGCAGCAGATGGAAGCACAGGAAGAACAGCGCGAAGGCGAGCCACACGAAATCCGGCGCGAGCAGCACCAGCGCCAGCCACCCGGCCAGCAGCACCGCCAGCCAGATTCCGCCGCGGGATCCGCGCCGGGCGAACCACAGCCCCGAGACGTACCAGGCGAATTCGGCGCCCGCGAGGACCAGCACCCCCGCCGAGCCGGCACCGCGCAGTGCCCCGACCAGCAGCAGCAGCACGAACAGCGCGTGCTGGCCCAGCTGCATCGCACGCAGCACCGGGACCGTCCCCTCGGGAGGGTGCGGTCGGGCGGTCTGCATTGCACCGACGCTAACACCGCCGACCACGCCGCCGCCTCCTACTTTCGATTGATCCGCGAACCCATCCGCCGAGCGATGCGCGGGCACCGTCGCGCCGGGCACGGTGGAACTCATGTTCCTCGCACTGCGCGATCTGCGCTTCGCCACGGGGCGCTTCGCCGTCATGACGGCGGTGCTCGTCCTGATTTCGTTCCTCGTCGTCATGCTCTCCGGCCTCACCGCGGGCCTGGGCAACCAGTCGATCGCCGCGATCCGCGGCATCGGCGCCGAGCACTTCGCCCTCGACGGCGGCGGCACCGATCCGTCCGACGTGTCGTTCGGCGAGTCCACCGTCACCGACTCGCAACGCGCCGCACTCGCCGCGCAGCCCGGTGTGGCCGACACCGCCGTGCTCGGGGTCGCGCCCGGCCGCGTCGGGTCGGGCGGACGCGAGGTGGCGGCGGCCCTGTTCGGGGTCGCTCCCGGGTCCTTCGCGGCACCGGCAGGCCTGCGCCCGGCGACGGCGGCCGTCGACGCGCAACTCGCCGCAGACAACGGCTGGTCGCCGGGCACGATCCTGACCGTCGGCGGCCGGGAGGTCACCGTCGCCGCCCTCGTCGAGGACTCCTACTACAGCCATCAGCCCGTCGTGTGGCTCGACCTCGGCACCTGGCGCGACCTGCCCGCGACGGCCGGCGCCGACGGGACGGTGATCGCGCTGCGGACCGGACCCGGGTTCGACGCGCCCACGGTCGCGACCGCGACCGGCACGAGCGTGCTCGACACCTCCGCGACCCTGGACACCATCGGGTCGTACACCTCCGAACGCGGGTCGCTGCTGCTGATGCAGGCCATGCTGCTCGTCGTCGGCGCCCTCGTCGTGGGGGCGTTCTTCACGGTGTGGACCGTCCAGCGCAGCCGGGACATCGCGGTGCTGCGCGCGATCGGTGCCTCCACCTCCTACCTGCTGCGCGACGCCCTCGGACAGGCCGCCGTGGTGCTCGTGCTCGGAACCGGGCTGGGCACCGTCGCCGCCACCGCCGCCGGGGCGGCCGCCGCCACCGTCGTTCCGTTCACGCTGAGCGCGGCCACGACCGTCCTGCCGTTCGTCGCGCTGGTCGGGATCGGCCTCCTCGGTGCCGCGGCGGCCGTCGCCCGCATCGGCTCCGTCGACCCGCTGACCGCGCTCGCCGCGGCCCACTGAGCTGTTCGAGAGATCCGTTCGAGAAAGGCACCACCATGAGCGTGCGGCTCACCGACATCGTCCTCACCTATCCCGACGGAGACGCCACCCTGCGCGTCCTCGACGGCCTGAACTTCCACGCCGAGGCCGGCGAGACGGTCGCCGTCACCGGCCCGTCCGGATCCGGCAAGTCGAGCCTGCTCGCCGTCGCGGGACTGCTCACCGTGCCCGATTCCGGCCGAGTGGTCCTCGACGGCGTGGACACCACGGATCTCGACGCGGCGACGCGGACCCGGCTGCGGCGGGACCGGATCGGCTTCGTGTTCCAGCAGGCGAACCTGCTGCCCTCGCTGACCGCTACGGAGCAGCTCGCGCTGGTCGCGCACCTGAGCGGGCGCCGGATCGACCGGGCCCGCGCCCGCGACCTGCTCGCGGCGGTGGGGCTGACGCAGCAGGCCGACCGCCGTCCCCACCAGCTCTCCGGCGGGCAGCGGCAGCGGGTCGCGATCGCCCGCAGTCTCGTCAACGATCCTGCGGTCCTGCTGGTCGACGAACCGACGTCGGCGCTGGACGCCGACCGCAGCCGCGAGATCGTCGAACTGCTCGAACGCACGGCGCGCGAGCGCGACGTCGCCGTCGTGATGGTCACGCACGATCGGGAAGCGCTGCGGGCGGGAACGCGGTTACGCGAGTTCGCCCTCGACAAGACCTCGGCCTGAGCGTCACCGGCGGGTGCGGACGGCCTCGAGGGTGCGGGAGAAGTAGTTGTTGGCCAGTTGCATCACCACGTTGTACGGCGGGGCGAACTTGCGGGCCCACCAGTAGCCGAAACGCACGTCGAACGACGTGTACACCAGGAAGCGGTTCTTCCGGATCCCGGCGAGGATGCACCCGGCGACCTTCTCCGGCGACGCGGCGTGCCGCTCGAACCGGGCGGTGAGCTTGCGGGCGGCCGGATGGTCGCGGTCCACGCCGACGATCTGCACGGAGTTCACCAGCGGGGTGCGGACCGCACCGGGCACGACGAGCGAGACCCCGATGCGATGCCGGTGCAGGTCGAACCGCAGCACCTCGGACACGCCGCGCAGACCGAACTTGCTCGCGCTGTACGCCGCGTGCCACGGCAGGGCCAGCAGTCCCGCCGCGGAGGAGACGTTGACGAGATGCCCACCGCGGCCGGCCTCGATCATCGGCGGCACGAAGTTCTCGATGACGTGGATCGGCCCCATGAGGTTGACGTCGACCATCTGCTTCCAGTGCCGGTGCTCGAGCGCGTCGACCGTGCCCCACACCGACGTTCCGGCGACGTTGGCGACGACGTCGAGGGCCCCGGCGCGCTCGTGGACGTCGGCGGCGAAGGCGGTGACGGCGTCGTAGTCGGAGACGTCGAGCGCCGCGGCGTGCAGCACCGAGCCCCCACGTTCGCGCACGGTGCGGACCGTGTCGTCGAGACCGTCGGCGGCGAGGTCGGTGAGCACCAGTTCGGCGCCCTCCGCGGCGGCGGCCAGGGCCAGTGCCCGGCCGATACCGCTGGCCGCTCCGGTCACGAGGAACTTCCTGCCCCGCAGGTCCTTGATCGCCATGCCCGCCCCCGCTCTCGTCGTCTGCGGGCCACCTTAGCGCGACGTCGACCGCCGCGGCGCCGCGCAGGCGCCGTGGTGCAAGGAGCGTTCGTCCTCCCGTCCGCGGGGTGAGTCAGAGGCGCTGGGCCATTTCCTCCTGGTACTTGCGGATCGTCTCCTCGATGCCGTCGGCGTCGGCGTCGCGGCCTTCGCTGCGGGCGCTGTCGGCACGTTCGCGGAGCACTCGAATAGCGCGCCGCAACTCGTCGTCACTCATCCTGTGTTCCATGTCACACAGTCTCCCCGACCGCGCGGCTGTTCGGCCCGCAATCGGCGGCACGACATCGACGACGAAAGGCGCCTCCCGGCCCGGGAGACGCCCTTCGGTGGTGGAGCTGAGGGGAATCGAACCCCTGACCTCTTCGATGCGAACGAAGCGCGCTACCAACTGCGCCACAGCCCCGCGGGTTCCGTTCGGAACCGCCCGCAAACTGTAGCAAACGTGCGCGCCGGAGACGAAATTGAGGTATCGGCACAGGTCACGGCGGCGGACAATCGACCTGTGGATGCAGTGCGCCTACGTGGGGACCAGGCCCTGCGGGAGGGTCGGTGGGCCGCCGCGCTGGCCGACCTGACGTCGGTGGCGGCCGCGACCGACGATCCGGCGGCGTGGCTCGGCATCGGCGAGGCGTCGTGGTGGCTCGGGCGCCTCGACGACAGCGTCGCCGCCTGTCGCAGGGCCTACACGACGGCTCTCCGGAGCGGCGACCGGGAGAGCGCGGTTCGCTGCGCGGCGTGGCTGAGCATCAGCTACACGTCCGATTTCGGCAATCGGTCGGTGGCCCACGGTTGGGTCCGCCGGGCGCAGCGACTGCTGTCCGAGGGGGCACCGGGCGCGTTGCACGCCCTGGTGTGGGTGGCACACGCCCACCGTCTGCTCCCGGACGCCGCGGCGGCCGCGCCGTGGGTGGCGCGCGCCCTGGACGCCGCACGCCGATGCGGCGACCGGGATCTCGAACTGGTGGCACTCGCCCAGTCCGGACACGTGGCTGTGGCCCGGGGCGACCTGGAACCCGGATTCGCGCTGCTGGACGAGGCCGCGGCGGCCGCCCTGGGCGATGCGGACCGCCGATTCGACACCGTCGTGTTCGTCTGCTGCGACATGCTCGGCGCGTGTGCGCTCGCCGGCGACACCCGTCGCGCCGGCGAGTGGTGCCGCGTCGCCGAGGACTTCACCTCCCGCCGGGGGTGCCCCTTCCTGTACGTCGAGTGCCGCACCCTCTACGGGGCACTGCTGCTCACCGCGGGCCGTTGGGCGGAGGCGGACCGGCTGCTGACGGCGGTGCTCACGCTCGACGAGAAGGTCTGCCCCGCTGTCCACGCGCGCGCCGTCGCGGCCCTCGCCACGCTCCGGGTCCGGCAGGGGCGGCTCGACGAGGCCCGGGCGATGCTGGATCGATCCCCCCGCCCGACCGCGGAGTTGGACACCGCTCGCGCCGAGGTCGCCCTCGCCGACGGTGACCCCGCAACCGCCCGGCGGCTGCTCGAACGTCGCGGCGCCACGTCCCTGCTGTGCGCCCGGGCCCAGGCGGCCACGGGCGACCTGGACGCGGCGACGGCCACCGCGGCGGCGCTCGACCCCGACGGTCCCGAGGCGGTGGAGGCGGCGGGGCTGACCGCCGCGGCGCGGGGCCGCGTGGTGGCCGCAGTCGATGCCTTCGAGACGGCCGCTGCTCGCTGGGCGGACCGCGCGGCGCCGTTCGAGGCGGCCCGCTGCCTGCTCGAACTGGCCGAATCGGCGATGAACGACGATCCCACCCTCGCGGCCGCACGGGGGCGAACGGCGGTGACGATCTTCCGGGAACTCGGAGCCGTCGCCGCCGCGGACCGCTCCGCGGCCCTGTTGCGGCGTCTCGGGATGCGCGGCCCCGGCATCCGCGCCACCGCTCGCACCGCCCCGGGCCTCGACAGCGGCCTCACCGCCCGCGAACGCGAGGTGCTGGACCTGCTCGCGGTGGGCCTGACGAATCCGGAGATCGCCGGCCGGCTGTTCGTCTCCCGCAAGACGGTGGCGCACCACGTGAGCCATATCCTCCGCAAGCTCGGCGTGCGGAACCGCTCGGAGGCCGCCGCGTATGCCGCCGCCCACCCGGAAGATGGGTCACCTGCCCGATGCGCCGTACCCGGGCGCGGCGCCACCCTCGGGACATGACGAACACGACCGAGAACTTCGGGATTTCACCGGCGGCCGCGGAGGTGTACGAGTCACGCTTCGTACCCGCGCTCTTCGCGCAGTGGGCGCCACGGCTGCTGGACCAGGCTGCGATCACGACGGGCACACGGGTGCTGGACGTGGCATGCGGAACCGGGATCGTCGCGCGCGTGGCCGCCGACCGGGTAGGGCCGTCGGGCCGGGTCGTCGGTGTCGATGTCAGCGAGGCCATGCTGGCGGTGGCACGCCGGATGTGTCCCGACGTCGAATGGCGCCGGGGTGACGCCGGCGCGCTGCCGTTCGCGGACGGTTCGTTCGATGCGGCGCTGTGCCAGATGGCGCTGATGTTCTTTCCCGATCGTGCCCGGGCGCTGCGCGAGATGCGACGCGTGGCGACGGAGGTGGTCGCCGTGTGTGTGCCGGCCGCGTTGGACGAGCAGCCGGCCTACCGGGACTTCGTCGACGTCGCGGTCCGGCACGCCGGTCCGCCCGCGGCGTCTCTCCTGGGCACCTACTGGAGTTGTGGGGACCGCGACGAACTGCGGGGATGGTTCCGCGACGCCGGACTCACCGTCGATCGGTTCACCACGCACACCGGAAGCGCGCGGTTCCCGTCCGTGGATGCGATGGTGGCGACCGAGGTCGAGGGCAGCCCGTTGATCGAACGGATCGACGCCGGCACGTACGAGGCGATCACCTCGGAGGCCCGATCGGTGCTGGCCCGGTTCACCGACCCGGACGGCTCGGTGTCGGCGCCTCTCGTGGCACACATCGTCACCGGGCGCTGAATACTCCCGAGCGGACCGACGGCTACTCGCCGGATGCCCGGCGCACCGGGTAGTCGTCGGCGTCGTAGCGGGGTTCGTACGCCTCGTAGGCGGGTTCGTCGTCCGCGTAGCGGTCCAGGTGCTCGAACACCGGGTCCTCGTCGTCGGCCTCGAGCACGACCGCGCCGGGACGGCGCAGCCGCGCCGGGACGAGACGTAACTCGTCGTCGCTGTGCGACTCGACGCCCAGGCGCGAGCGGTTCAGGCGGGCCATGCGACGACGACGGATCTCCTGTTCGACGCGCACCTGACGACGAAGGTAGACGAGGTAGCCCGCGAGGGCGGCCGTCGCGACCGCGCACAGCCACCACAGCGCCGACGAGACGACGAGGGCGAGGGCGGCGGTCATGATCGCTGCGAACAGCAGGCCGAGCACGGTGCGCTGCCGGAACTCGTAGCGCGCGGCGCGGGCCATGGCGTCGGCCTGGGGATCGAATCCGCCGCGTCCGCGGCGCTGAGGCACGAACTCCCGGGCGGGAGCACGTTCGGGACGGTCGTCGAAGTCGGTGTCGTGGTCGGTGTCGAGCTGTGTGTCCATGCGGTCCTCCGCTGGGTGGCGGTGTCTGCGGTCGTCCACCGTGCGGACGCGACCGGAGTCGTCGCCGGCAGTGGGACGGGCGGAATCCCGACTCGGACGCCAGTGGGGATCGCGGCGATGACCTGCGGCCGGCCCGCGCGGGGCGAGTGGCTCGTCGTCACCTCGGTGCAGAACCCGGGTTGCGAGTGCGGCGTCGGTCGTCTGACGGATACGGGGGCGCTTCGTGACCAGCATCGGCACCAGAACGAACAACCACACGGCGACCAACCCGATCCACAGGAGCGAGTTCGGCATTCGGCGGCCCTCCTCCCAGTCGTCGCCTACCAGTCCGTCGACGCCACTGACCCCGTCAGGTTAGCGGCCCCGAGGCCGTCACCAGGACAGAAACGCCGACTCAGATGACTACAGCTGTCACACGAGTCACGCGAACCATGTGACACTCTCTTCACTCTAGTCACACGCATATACCCACGTGTGGGTATTACTACGCATCGCTACACGTAATCTGCGTTACAGCCGTCAGGCCCAGCCGGCCCGGCCGCCCCGGATCAGCACGTCGGACACGCTGCCGGGTACCTCCTCGACCGTCATGGCGACCAGCAGATGGTCGCGGAAGCGCCCGTCGACGTCGAGGTAGCGCCGCAGCAGGCCCTCCTCGCGGAAACCCACATTGCGCAGCACCGCGCGGCTCGCGACGTTCTCCGGCCGCACCGTGGCCTCGACCCGGTGCAACCCGGCCGGGCCGAAGCAGTGGTCCAACCCGAGCGCCACCGCGGCCGTGGCCACACCCAGGCCGTTGACGTGCTTGGCCACCCAGTAGCCGATCCACGCCGACCGCAGCGCACCGCGCACGACGTTGCCCACGGTGATCTGTCCACAGAACTCCCCGTCGAGCTCGATCGCCATCGGCAGCATGTGACCCCGGCGGGCCTCCGCCCGCAGGCTGCGGTACAGCCCGGGCCACACCGTGATGTGATGACGCATCTCCCAGGGCACGTCCCCGGTGGGCTCCCACGGCTCGAGGTGCGCCCGGTCCCGGATCCGCAGCCGGCTCCACACCGCCGCGTCGCGCAACCGGATCGGCCGCACCGTGACCAGTCCACCGGCGACCCGCAGCGGACCCAGCTCCGCCGGCCATCCCGGATGACGGCTCATCAGCCGCGCTGTCCGAGGAAGGCGACGTCCACCGGATCGCCGGTGCGCACCTCGGTCACCTCCGGATCGATCAGCACCAGACAGTTCGCCTCGGCCAGCGTCGCCAGCAGGTGCGACGACGCGCCCGCCGCACCACCGAGCGCCTGGACCATGTACTCGCCCGTCGCCTCGTCGCGCATCAGCTGCCCCCGCAGGAATCCCTTGCGATCCGGGATCGAGGTGATCGGCGTGACGGTGCGGGCCGTGACGACGCGTCGCATCGGCTGCCGGCGCCCGAGCGCGATACGGATCAGCGGCCGCACCATCACCTCGAACACGACCAGCGCGCTGACCGGATTCCCCGGGAGCAGGAAGGTGGGCACCTCGTCGCGGCCGAGCTGGCCGAATCCCTGCACCGAGCCGGGGTGCATCGCCACCCGCTCCACCTCGAGCTTGCCGAGGTCTGCCAGCGCCTCGCGCACCTCCTCGAGCGCACCACCGCCGACGGCTCCCGCGACCACGACGATCTCGGACCGGATCAGCTGGCCCTCGACCACCTCCCGCAGGCGCTTCGGGTCGGTGCTGGCGATCCCCACGCGGTTGACGTCCGCGCCTGCGTCGCGGGCGGCCGCCGCCAGGGCGTACGAGTTGACGTCGTACACCTGGCCGGGACCCGGGGTGCGGTCCACGTCCACGAGCTCGCCGCCGACGGAGATCACCGACAGCCGGGGACGCGGATGGACCAGCACCTTGTCGCGGCCGACCGCCGCGAGCAGACCGACCTGGGCGGCGCCGATGATCGTGCCGGCCCGGACCGCGACATCGCCGGGCTGGACGTCGTCGCCCGCCCGGCGGACGTACTCACCCGACCGGACGGGACGCAGGACCTTGATACGCGCGCGGCCACCGTCGGTGCGGTCGAGCGGAAGGACGGCGTCGGCGAGGGTCGGCAGCGGCGCCCCGGTGTCCACCCGCACCGCCTGCCGCGGCTGCAGCCGGATCGGCTGACGCGACCCGGCCGAGACCTCGCCCACCACGGGCAGCGTCAACTCGATCGGTTCGCCGTCGTCGCCGATCGCATCGGTGCCCGCACCCTGGACGTCGACGCTGCGCACCGCGTAGCCGTCGATCGCGGCCTGATCGAAGCCGGGCAGGGGCCGCTCGGTGACGACCTCCTCCGCACAGAGCAGGCCCTGCGCCTCGGAGATGGCGACCCGGACCGGCCGGGGCGCCACCGCTGCCGCCGTGACCCTGGCCTGTTGATCCTCGACCGACCGCATACCGCTTCTCGTCCTCCCGACCTGTCGCGCCGTCAGTGCTTCAGGCGCTCGACGAGCCACTCCCGCAGGGAGGGGCCGTACTCCTCGCTGTTCAACGCAGAGTCAACCGCAGCGCGCAGATAGCCGCCGGGATTTCCGAGGTCGTGTCGAGTGCCCCGATGGACCACCACGTGCACGGGGTGACCCTCCTCGATGAGCAGGGCGATTGCGTCGGTGAGCTGCAGTTCACCGCCCGCACCGGGAGTGATCCGGCGCAGCGCGTCGAAGATCGCCCGATCGAGCAGATAGCGCCCGGCGGCGGCGAACGTGGACGGCGCATTCTCGGGCGCCGGCTTCTCGACCATGCCCACGACCTTCAGCACGTCCGGGTTCACGGCGTCGGGCACCTCTTCGACGTCGAAGACACCGTAGGCGCTCACCTGGTCCTTGGGCACGTCGATCGCGCACAGCACCGTGCCGCCGCGCTTGGCCCGCACCCGCTGCATGGTCTCGAGGACTCCGCGCGGCAACACGAGGTCGTCCGGCAGGAGGACGGCGACGGAGTCCTCGTCGGGATCGAGGGCGGCCTCGGCGCACGCGACGGCGTGCCCGAGTCCGAGCGGCTGCTCCTGCACCACCGACTCCACCTCGAGCAGCCCCGGCGCCTTGCGGACCTTCTCGAGCAGGTGGTACTTGCCGCTCTCCTTCAGTTTCGACTCGAGGACCAGGTCCTCGACGAAATGCGCGACGACGCCGTCCTTGCCCGGCGCCGTCACGATCACCAGTCGCTCGGCACCCGAGTCCGCGGCCTCCCCCGCCACGAGCTCGATTCCCGGCGTGTCCACCACCGGGAGGAGTTCCTTCGGCACGGTCTTGGTCGCGGGCAGAAAGCGCGTACCGAGGCCGGCCGCGGGAACCACTGCCGTGCGGAAGTGGCCCGCTGCACCGGTCGCATTGTTCGTCATAGATCCCACCCTAACTTTCGGCTACCACCCGGTAGATAGGTCAGATCCTAAGGTGACGGGTATGAGCGCACTCTCCAAGTCACAATGGCGGGCCCGAATCGTTGCCGCGCGACGGGTCCGTGACGACGAGGAGCGCCGCGGGGAGGACGCCGCCCTCGCCGCGGCGGCACGGTCCCTGGCCCCCGACCGGGCGACGGTGTGCGCCTACGTCCCGGTCGGGTCCGAGCCCGGCGCGCTGTCCCTGCTCGACGCGCTCTGCGAGGCCGGAAACCGGGTGCTGCTGCCGCTCACGCGGGCGGACAGCACCCTGGACTGGGCGCAGTACACCGGGGCCGGTGGGCTCGCACCGGCCGGGTACGGACTGCTCGAACCCACCGGGCCGGCACTGGGACCGGAGGAGGTGCGCCGCGCGCACACCGTGCTGGTGCCGGCGCTCGCAGTGGACGAGCGCGGCGTGCGACTCGGCCGCGGGGCCGGCTTCTACGATCGGACGCTGCATCTGGCGGCCGCCGACACCGTCCTCGTGGCAGTGGTCCGCGACGAGGAACTCGTACCGGAACTGCCCGAGGATCCCCACGACATCCGGATGGGCTGGGCCCTGACGCCCGGCCGCGGCCTGGTGCCGCTGAACGGGTCGGCCGGGACGGGGAATAGGGAACCCCAGTAGCGATGTTGGCACTGTCGGCTGTAGAGTGCTAACGCTGCGGTCGCCAACCAACTCGCGGAGGATCTACCGGTGCCCACTTACTCCTATGCCTGTACGTCCTGCGACAACCGTTTCGACATCGTGCAGTCGTTCACCGACGACGCCCTGACGGAATGCAACGAGTGCTCGGGCAAGCTGCGCAAGCTGTTCAATTCGGTCGGCATCGTCTTCAAGGGCAGCGGCTTCTACCGCACCGATTCCCGCAGCGGCGGCAGCACCGCCAGCGAGCCGGCGAAGTCCGACTCGTCGCCGGCCGCATCGTCGTCGAGCAGCTCGTCCTCCAGCACGTCGTCGAGCACCTCGGCTCCGGCCGCAGCCGCGAGCTGACACCGTTCATCCACAAGCGGACGATTCATCCACAGTCCGCCCCTGATCGGCGCTTCGACGGGCCGGCGGGCACGACCGAACCCCTAGGGTTCGGGCCATGCCCGCCGGCCCGTTCTCGTTCCTGCCCCTGCGCAATCCGCTCGACCCTACCCTGGCCGACCGGCTCACGGCGCTGACACGACCCGGCTGGGCGCGCACCGTCGCCGTGCGCCGCGCGATCGCGGCCGGTCTCGTCGGGGTCGCGGCGGTCTCCGCCGTCACCGGCGGCGCGTCGGACGACCGGACCCGCACGGTCGTCGCCGCCCGCGACCTGCGGCCCGGGCAGACCCTCACCGTCGACGACGTCACCGTCGTCGAGCGCGACGCGTCCCAGCTCCCGTCCGGGGCCCTCACCGATCCCGCCGAGGCCCTCGGTCACACCCTGGCCGGACCGGTGCCCGCCGGCGAAGTCCTCGTCGGGGTGCGGATGCTCGGGCCGCGCCTCGCGGCGGCCACCACCGGCGACAGCGCGGCCCGCGTGGTGCCGGTCCGCCTGGCCGACCCCGGCGTCGGGGATCTGCTCCGCGAAGGCGACCTCGTCGACGTCCTCACCGTCGCCGAGGCCTCTGCCCCGTCGGCACCGGAGGTACGGGTGCTGGCGACGGGGGCGACGGTCGTGCTGGCTCAGGGAACGGACGAGACGAACAACCGCGGAGAGAAGGTGGTGCTGCTCGCGCTGCCGCCCGAGCCGGCGACAGCCGTGGCCGCGGCCTCACTCGTCAGCGCACTGACGGTGACCTTGCACTGAGCGGGACGGTGACCTTGCACTGGGCCGGACAGTGACCTTGCACCGGGCCGGACAGTCACCTTGCACTGGGCCGGACGACGTCTCGTATTTCGGTCTGAGCCGCACACCTGCTGGTTTATGGTGCGACTGCGAGCACGACGACAACACCTGTCAAGGAGACGCACCATGCTGAAGGGCTTCAAGGATTTCCTGCTCCGCGGAAACGTGCTCGACCTCGCCGTCGCGGTCGTCATCGGCACCGCGTTCACGGCCATCGTCACCGCCTTCACCAGCAACATCATCGAACCGCTCATCGCGGCGATCGGCGGTGACAACGAGATGGGCTGGGGCGTCCAGATCCTGCCCGACAACCCCGAGACCTTCCTCAACTTCGGCGCTGTGGTGTCGGCGATCATCAACTTCCTCATCATCGCCGCCGTCGTCTACTTCGTGCTGATCGTCCCGGCGAACGCCGCCAAGAAGAAGTTCGCCACCGAGAAGGACGACACCAAGGCGAGCGCCGAAGACCTGCTCATCCAGATCCGCGACATCCTCGAGCTGCAGGCCGGCCAGAGCGGCGCACACGCCAAGCCCAGCCTCGAGGAGCGGGAGCGGTAGGCACGGCCACCCCGCTGCACCGAAAAAGGTTGGGCCCGCTCGGAATTCCGAGCGGGCCCAACCCGTTTCAGCCTGTGGCCGGAACGTCGTGTCAGACGGTCCAGGGCTTGCCGTAGGTGGTCACGTTGTCGCCGTTCGCGGTGATGGCGCGGACGAACGGACGGACCTGGACGGCGCCGATGACGCCGGAGGCGGTGCCATGGACGTTGGAGAACTGGACGGTCTTGAAATCACCGTCGAACTCGCCCTCGGCGACGACGAGCTCCTCGATGCCCGGAGCCGGGGTCAGCTCGAGCTCGGCGTAGGCCTGCGGGAGGATGTCGGTCACGGTGGCGGTCGCACCGTCCGAAGCCGAGAGCTCCAGCTCCAGGCCCGGGGTGGAGTAGGTGACGCCGATGGCTCCGTCGATGCTGCCGGCCCACGCGAACTGGTAGCCGAACTGGAACGTGGTGCCCTCGGCGTCGGCGGCGTCCGCGCCGATCAGGTTCGCGGTGCCGCGGCCGTTGTGGAACCACTCACGGTTGAAGGGGCTGCCACCCAGGGCCGGCACGCCGTGGATGTGGGTATCCTCCTGGGTCACGACGACCTCGAGGCCGTCCGAGACGATCCGGTTCTGATCGTCGACCGCAGCCTGCGCGGAGCCGGTCGCACCGAGGACGAGGCCCAGGACGGCGGCACCGGACACCGCGGCGTTACGTGCGGCCTTGAAGCCACGCGACTTGATTCCCATGATTTCTCCGTATTTCTTGGTGGGGATTACTGCGGGGTGAGGCGGAGCAGGACTAGATCGTCCAGACCTTGCCGTAGGTGGTGACGTTGTCGCCGTTCGCGGTGATCACGCGGACGAAGGGGCGGACCGAGACCGCGCCGATGACGCCGGTCGCGGCGCCGTGCACGTTGGCGATCTGGACCGACTTGAAGTCGCCGTCGAACTCGCCCTCGGCGACGACGAGCTCCTCGATGCCCGGGGCCGGGGTCAGCTCGATGCCGGCGGTGAACTGGGGCAGGAGGCTACCAACGGTCAGAACATCCTCAGCCCCCGGGACGGCAACGTAGAGCGGGTTCCCGCTCTCGTCGGTCTGAGGGATGAGATTGCCTGCTTCATCCGTGATCGGTTCGCCCTCTTCATCCGTTTCGTACAGCGGGTCGTACGAAACCGAACGAGTGGCCTCGAGTTCTGCCTCCGGGCTGGCCCAGCTGACGCCGATCGAGCCGTCGACCGCGGCCGACCACGCGAACTGGTAGCCGAACTGGAACGTCGAGCCCTCGAAGTCCGCGGCGTCGGGGCCGACGATGTTGGCGATGCCACGACCGTTGTGGAACCACTCACGGCTGAGCGGGCTACCGCCGATCGGGGGGACACCCTGGATGAAGGTGTCCTCCTGGGTCACGACGACCTCGTGACCGTCCGACACGATCCGGTTCTGGTCGTCGACCACAGCGCCGGCGGTCCCGGTCGATCCCAGAACCAGGCCGAACACGGCGGCGGCGGCCACCGTGACGTTGCGGGCGGCCTTCACACCGCGTCGCGTCTGCATCTTCATGAATGCCTCATCCATTCTCTGCGTGCCGGGTCACGCACACGCGTCCGACAACTGCCCTGTCGCCCGCGAGGCATGCCACACCATGAACACCGGCGGGCACCCGCCCGCCGGTGCGACGTGTGCGTCATCCGCACGGTTGCGTTTCCGATTCGTGATGAAGACCGCGACGTGTGCCGTTGATCTTGACCTCAGCGAACCACGACAGAGACTAGACCGTGACCTCGAACCCCAGCAACGGCTACGTCGGCGCGCAGAGCCCCGCCGGGACGGAAATGTTTCGGCCCAGTGAAACAACGGGTGACCAGCACCCACGGCGGCACACAGAGGCCGCGCGATGTCAAATCTTAGGTTCGGCTTATCCGCATTCGTGCATACCCACAGGTGACACCCGCAAACCGGGGTGTGATGCGGTGCATCCGCCCGGTGCGACGGTGATCGACCTCACCTGAAAGGGTGCCGATGATCAAGGTGAAACGCCGAGCGGAAGGGTTACGAAGAGATTTCGAACGGTCGGCCGAGAAATGAACGACCGCCCCTCGGGAAACAACTGTAAGTGGGGTAGATCACACACTGCCGTGGTGGGGCGGGACCTGCCGTCGCAGCCACTCGTCCGAGTCGGACGACTCGTCGCCCGGCGAGCGCTCGTCGCGAGTCGTCTCGGGGAGCACGTCACCGAAGACGCGGCGGAGCCGGGCCCGGTCGATCCGGGCCCGGCCGGCGTCGCCGCGCTGCGGTGCGTCGTCCGGCGACGCACCGGCAGCACTCTCGTCCGTGCCTGTGATGGCTATCCCTCCACTCGCGACAGTTCCTCGATCACGTGCGAGGCGAGCGGCAACAGTGTGGCCATGCCGTCGCGGATCGCGGCGCGCGACGACGCCAGGTTGGCGACCAGCGTGGACCCCGACAGCCCGACCAGACCGCGGGACAGGCCGGCATCCATCGCGCCGGCGGAGAAACCCGAGGAGCGCAACGCCTCGCCGATCCCCTGGAGCTCCCGGTCGAGCACGTCGGACGTGGCGTCCGGCGTCACGTCGCGCGGCGACACCCCGGTCCCACCGACGGAGATCACCAGGTCCACACCGCCGATGACGGCGGTGTTGAGGGCGTTGCGGATCTCCACCTCGTCGGCCGACACGGTGACGACACCGTCGACGGCGAACCCCGCCTCGGCGAGCAGTTCGGTCACCAGCGGTCCGGCGGAGTCCGGGTTGTCGCCGTGCGCTACCCGGTCGTCCACGATCACCACGAGGGCTCGTCCGGTCCTGGGGGTTTCGAATTCCATGATGCCCACCGTAGTTCCCCTGTCCGTCGAACGAGCTGTATGTCCGAGAATGAACCCGGCGGTCGATTCTGCTCTCATCGGCCACCCGCCTCCGCCTCCGCGAGCTGCACCTCGACGGTCTTCTCGCCGCCACCCTGAGCGTCGGTGTAGGTGATGCGGACGGTATCGCCGGGCGCGTACGAGCGCACGGCCGCGATCAGGGAGTCCCCGTCCGTGACGAGCCGGTCGTCGACCTTGGTGATGACCACGCCACTCGGAATTCCGGCCCGTTCCGCCGGTCCGCCCGCGGTGACCTCCATGACCCGGGCGCCACGCACGTCGCTCTGCGACGGCACCTGCACGCCGATGATGGCGTGGGTGGCCTTCCCGGTGTCGACGAGCTGGTCGGCGATGCGACGGGCCTGATCGACCGGGATGGCGAAGCCGAGACCGATGGATCCGGACTGTCCACCGGCGGTGGCGATCGCCGTGTTGACGCCGATCAGCCGGCCGTCCATGTCCACGAGCGCGCCACCGGAGTTGCCGGGGTTGATCGCGGCGTCGGTCTGCAGCGCGTCGATGACGGTGTTCTGGTTCCCGGTCTCCCCGCTGGTCGACACCGGCCGGTCGAGGGCCGAGACGATCCCCGTGGTCACCGTGCTCTCGAGCCCGAGCGGTGAGCCGACCGCGACGACCTGCTGGCCCACCTGCACGGCGGCGGAATCGCCGAGCTCGATCGGCGTGAGGTCGGTGCGGCCCTCGGCCCGGATCACGGCGATGTCGGAGATCGGATCGGTCCCCACGACGGTCGCCGGAGCGGAACTTCCGTCGGAGAAGTATGCGGTGAGCTGCGCGCCGGCGCCGCCGCCGGCGACGACGTGGTTGTTGGTGAGGATCAGGCCGTCGGAGGACAGGATCACCCCCGAGCCCTCGCCCTGTGCCGTGCGGCCGACCACCTCGATGCGCACGACGCTCGGCACGACCTTCTGCGCGACGGCCTGCACCGACCCCGCGGGCGCGGCGGCGACCGTCGTCGTGGACGGCCTCGGCGCGTCGAGAGCATTGGTGACGGACGCACCGCCGGTCGACTGTTGCGTGGTCCACGCGCCGACCGCGCCGCCGATGCCGCCGCTGACCAGTGCCAGCGCGACGGCGCCGAGGGCGAGCAGGCCCCGCGCGGACCGCGGTGCGCCCTGGGGTCCCGGCGCGGGCTGGGGCGGGGCGCCGAACGGCGCGGTGTGCCCGTACCCCGGACCGGAGGGGGCTTGGTAGGGATTCGGCTGGGGCGGTATCGGCTGGTGGGGCTCTCGGTGGCCGCCACCCTGGGTGGGGTCCTCGCTCATCTCATCGCTTTCGTGTACACGGCCGCCGGGTCGGTGGCTCGTCGGCTTCCCAGCATGCCCGCGGCGGCTGAGAGTCCGCTTAGACCCGACGCCGATTTTCCTGTCAATCCGCCGGGTGTTCGAGGTGCGGCGCGCCGGGCAGCACGATCCGGACGAGGGCGCCCCCGCGCGACGAGGCGTCGACCGCGATGGTGCCGCCGTGCTTCATCACGACCTGCCGCACGATCGCGAGGCCCAGGCCGGATCCGGGCATCGACCGCGACGCGGTCGAACGGTAGAACCGCTCGAACACCAGCTCGCGGTCCTCCTCCGGGATGCCGGGGCCGGCGTCGTCGACGGTCAGTTCCATCAGGCCGGGCCCGAGCTGGCGCATCGACACGAGCACCTCGGCGTCGGCGGGACTCCACTTGGCGGCGTTGTCGAGGACGTTGAGCACCGCCCGCGACAGCGCGGCCTGGTCGCCGTAGACGAACCACGGTTCCGTGTGGGCCGTGAAGTCGAGGTCGGAGCGGCGCCGCCGGGCCCGTTCGAGGCTGCGCTCGACGACGTCGGAGATGTCGACCGGCTCGAACACCGTCTCGGGTGCGTCCTCGCGGGCGAGGTCGACGAGGTCGCCCACCAGGGTGGACAGCTCCTCGATCTGCGCCACGACGTCGGCGCGCAGTTCCGCCATGTCCTCCTCGGGCAGGTTCGGGGCGTCCGGCCGACTCGCCGCGATGAGCAGTTCCATGTTCGTGCGCAACGACGTCAGCGGGGTGCGCAGCTCGTGGCCGGCATCGGCGACGAGCCGGCTCTGCCGCTCCCGCGACTCGGCGAGCGCGCGCAGCATCCTGTTGAAGCTCTCGGTGAGGCGCGCCAGCTCGTCGTGCCCGGTCACGCGGATCGGACGCAGGTCGTCGGTGCGGGCGACCCGCTCGGCCGCCGCGGTGAGCCGCGCGACGGGGCGCAGACCGGTGCGCCCGACCGTCGCGCCGGCGGCCGCGGCGAGCACCACCCCGCACCCGCCGACGACGAACAGCACGCTCGCGAGCCGTTTCAGGATGTCCGCGGTGGGCTGCAGTCGCTGCGAGATGACGATGGTGCTGCCGTCGGGGATGCGCTGCGCGAGCACCCGCTGATGACCGACGGTGCGCAGCGACGACTCCCGTTCGCCCTTCGCGACGGCGAACTCGGCGCTGCCGATCGGGACGGAGGATCCGGGCGGCACGTACTGCCCCAGGTCGGGATAGACGAGCGCCACGCTGATGTCGGAGCTGTAGAGCTGGGCGCCACCGATGTAGCGGGGGTCGTAGGTGATGAGGGTGCTGCTCTCGACGAGCGCGGCGGCTCGCGCCCGCAACTGCTTGTCGACGTCGGCGTAGAGAGCGCGCGCGACCACCGCATACGCCGCGATGGAGGTGACCGCGACGGCGATCGCCACGGCGCCGGCCGCCAGCAGCGTGACACGACGGCGCAGCGGCACCGACCGGGTCAGCAGCAGCGGGGGCCGCATCGGGCGCCCGGAATCCGGGTCGGTGCCTTCGAGTCGGGTCACGGCGGGGTTTCCCGCAGGACGTAGCCGACGCCGCGCACCGTGTGGATCAGGCGCGGCTCACCCTCGGCTTCGGTCTTGCGGCGCAGGTACCCCACGTAGACCTCGAGGGCGTTGCCCGAGGTGGGAAAGTCGTAGCCCCACACCTCCTCGAGGATCCGGCTGCGGCTCAGGACGCGGCGGGGGTTCGCCATGAGCATTTCCATGAGGGCGAACTCGGTGCGGGTGAGACTGATCGACCGGGCACCGCGGGTGACCTCCCGGGTGGACGGGTTCAGGGTCAGGTCCGCGAACCGCAGCGTCTCCTCCGACTCGGCCGGGTCGGGTGAGGCGCGACGGAGCAGCGCGCGCAGCCGGGCGAGCAGTTCCTCGAGCGCGAACGGCTTGGGCAGGTAGTCGTCGGCGCCGGCGTCCAGGCCCGCGACGCGCTCGGAGACGGAATCCCGGGCGGTGAGCACGAGGATGGGGAGGTCGTCGCCGGTGCTGCGCAGTCGGCGGCACACCTCGAGGCCGTCGACCCGCGGCATCATCACGTCGAGGACCATCGCGTCGGGCCGTTCGGCCGCGACGTGTTCGAGGGCGTCCTGCCCGTCCGTGGCGAGCTCGACGCTGTATCCGTTGAAGCTCAGTGATCGGCGCAGGGACTCCCGCACCGCCCGGTCGTCGTCGACCACCAGAATGCGCATGGCTTCCAGTGTGGACCCGACCGCTGAGAGGTGTCTGAGAGGAGGGCGGCGTGTCCGGCGAGGGAATCCGGGGGTGCTGCGATCCCCTCGGCGATCCCCTCGCCGGCCGTCACACCTCGTCGGGGTCGATAACCCCGAGCCGCACGGCCTTGACGAGCCGTCGCGGCACGTGGTGGGTGACACCGGCGACGGTGACCGGCACCAGGGCCGGGGCCTGCGCGTTCCACTGCGAGCGTCGGCTGCGGGTGTTGGACCGGGACATCCGGCGCTTGGGTACTGCCATCGTGGTTCTCCTCGGGTGGGTCGGTCAGGGACGGCGGCGCTTGCCGTACTTGCGTTCGAACTTCTCGACGCGGCCCGCGGCGTCGAGCACCCGGGCGGTTCCCGTCCAGAAGGGGTGGGACTCGCTGGTGACGTCCATGACGATCAGCGGGTAGGTGTTGCCGTCGGACCATTCGACCGTGCGGTCGGAGGTGACGGTGGAGCGGGTGAGGAACGTCGATCCGGTGTTCGCGTCCTGGAACACCACGGGGTGGTAGTCGGGGTGGATGCCGGGCTTCATGCTCGTCCTTCTCCTTCTGTCGGTGCGGCGTCGGCTGTGGGTGCCGGGAGGTCGTCGCACGGGTCTTCGTGGTAGTCGCCGAACGGGTCGTCCCATGTCGGCCAGGCCGCCGGGTCGGCGAACTCCTCGTCGGTGAGCAGCGCCCACTCCAGGGCGCGACGGATCTCGTCGGGGTCGGCGTCGTGGGTGAGAATCACCATCGAGGTGTCGCGGTCTCCGTAGGTGTCGTCCCAGCGCAGCGCCGCCATGACGCGCCGTTCGCCGGAGACTCGTTGCTGCTGCTCGGGAGTCATCGCGGCGAGCCACGGTCCGGCGTGGGCGACGCGCAGCCCTTCCCCGGCGGACTCGATCAGCAGCGCGGTGTCCGGTTGTGTCGCGACCCAGGCCCGCCCGCGAGCCCGGACGACGCCGTCGAGGAGGACGTCGATCGCCTCGTGCAGGCGCTGCGGGTGGAAGGGCCGGCGGGCACCGAACTCGAGCAGCCGCACGCCGCAGTCCTCGCCGAGCGGTGGCTGGCCGCGCAGCAGCGGCGAGTGGGCGTCGGAGACCGTCCCGCGCCGCGCCCCGGCGGGGATCTGCCGGAGCAGGTGTTCGACGTCGACGTCCTCACCCCACGCGACGGGGGCGTCGGGCGCGAGCCGGGCGAGCACCGCATGCAGCTTCGCCTGGTGCCAGCCGTCGGCGCCGGGCCGGACGACGAGAGCGTCGGCGAATTCGACCTGGCCCACGACGACCTGGGCGACGGTGCGGTCGTCGTCGAGTTCCTCGTCGCCGGTGGCGTCGGCGAGCCACGTGGCGGCGTCGATGCAGGTGACGGTGGCCTCGATCCGCACGTCGTGGGCGGCGGGCCCGTCGATCTGCCCGACGATGCCGGAGACGACGACGTGCTCGACGGCCCAGCACAACGCCTCGGGTTCGAGCAGCGGGTCGAGCAGCAGGACGATGCGGTCGACGTTGCTGCGGGCATGCAGGCGGCGCAGCAGCGGGAGCAGATCCTCGCGGAGGGTGCAGGACACGCAGCCGTGGGCCAGTTCGAGCACGTCGAGGCGGTGATCGTGCTCGGTGGTGAGGGTGCGGCGCACGACGCCCTCACCGACGTGGACGAGGTCGTGATGCACCACGACGGTCCCCGGACGCAGCAGGGCCCGCGCGGTCCGTTCGGTGGGTCCGCGCCGGCCGGAGACGACGATCAGCGGCGTTCTGGTGTCCACCGGAGCCCCTTTCGATAACGATTGTCATTAGCTCGCCGAGAGCGTACAGTCGCTCGGGCCATTTGTCGAAAACGATTGTCGTTACGCCCACGGGGCGCCGACAGAAGGGAGCCCGCCGTGTCGGCGCACTGCCAGGTGACCGGACGCAAGCCCGGCTTCGGGAAATCCGTCTCCCATTCCCACGTCCGCACCAACCGGCGCTGGGACCCGAACATCCAGCGCAAGACCTACTACCTGCCGTCCGAGGGACGCCGCGTCACCCTGACGCTCTCCGCGAAGGGCATCAAGACCGTCGACCGCGACGGCATCGAGGCCGTCGTCGCCCGTCTCCGCGCCCGGGGAGTGAAGCTCTGATGGCCCGCAACGAGATCCGGCCCATCGTCAAGCTCCGCTCCACCGGCGGCACCGGCTACACGTACGTCACCCGCAAGAACCGGCGCAACGATCCCGACCGGCTCGTCCTGCGCAAGTACGATCCCGTGCTGCGCCGCCACATCGACTTCCGCGAGGAGAAGTAGGTCATGGCCAAGAAGTCGAAGATCGCACGCAACGAGCAGCGGGCGCTCGTCGTCGCCCGCTACGCCGAACGTCGCGCGGAGCTGAAGGAGATCGTGCGGCGACCGTCGAGCACCGACGCGCAGCGCCTCGCCGCACAGACCGCCCTGCAGCGTCTGCCGCGCGACGCCAGTCCGGTACGATTGCGCAATCGAGACGCTGCGGATGGACGTCCGCGCGGCCACCTGCGGAAGTTCGGGCTCTCACGCGTGCGCGTGAGGGAGCTCGCGCACCGCGGCGAGCTGCCCGGCGTCCACAAGTCGAGCTGGTGAGGAGCGAGTCATGGCAGTCAAGAGGGGCCCGTCGAAGAAGTCGCGTGCCGTGGAAGGCCGCAAGCCCAAGAAGAACCCGCTGTTCGCGGCGAAGATCGAGTACGTCGACTACAAGGACGTGAACCTGCTCCGCACGTTCATCTCCGATCGCGGCAAGATCCGCAGCCGTCGCGTGACCGGCCTGACCCCGCAGCAGCAGCGTCAGGTGGCCACCGCGGTGAAGAACGCCCGCGAGATGGCCCTGCTGCCCTTCACCACCACCAGCAAGTAGAGCTCCACTCGCGGCGAGGGCCGCGCGGGCACGTGCCCGCGCGGCCCTCGCCGCATTCGTGGACCGTCGAGTGCGCAGTTCTCGTGCCACTGCCCGGCGTGTCGCCACGAGAAGTGCACACTCGCGCGAGTTGTCCACAGGCCCCCGTGACCTCGGTTCCCTCCGGTACGGCCACCGGGCATTCTCGGCGATCATGGGGGAATTCGACGAACCGTTCCTGGGGACGCACGCCGTCCAGGCGGGCATTCTGACGCCGCATCAGCTCCGGCGATTCCGGCGCGTCCATCGGAATGTGTACATCCACCGGGACGCGGCCGTCACACCGAGCGGCCGCGCGCGAGCGGCATGGCTCTGGGCAGGGGGCGACGGAGTGCTGGCCGGCTACTCGGCTGCGGCCCTGTTCGGCAGCCGGTGGATCGATGCGACCGCGCCCGCGGAGCTGATCCGGCGCGGTAGCCGCCGGGGCACCGCAGGGGTCGTCGTGCACGCCGGGACGCTCCCCGACGACGAGGTGTGCGAGTTGGCAGACATGCGAGTGACGTCACCGGCTCGCACCGCGTTCGACCTCGGCCGTCGCCTCGCCCTGGATGCCGCGGTCGAACAGCTCGACGCACTGTGTCGTGCCACCCGCTCGGATCCTGCGTGTGTCGCCGAACTGGCCGATCGGCACAGCGGCGCCCGTGGCGTGCGGCGGTTGCGGGAGGCCCTGGCGCTGGTGGACCCAGGAGCCGAGTCGCTTCCGGAAACGCGGGTGCGGCTGCTTCTCGTGCGCGGCGGCCTCCCCCGCCCCAGCACCCAGGTCCCGGTCGTAGGGGTGGACGGACGCATTCTGGGCTGGGCCGACCTGGGCTGGAAGCAATGGCGCACCGTCGTCGAGTACGACGGCATCCATCACTGGACGGACGAGCGCCAGCGCACCAAGGACATCGAACGATACGAGGCCTTCGCGGCGCTGGGCTGGTCCGTCGTCCGCGTCAACTCCGAGCAGCTTCGCCTGCGCCCCGCGTCGATCGTCGCGCGCGTGCGGGCGCGACTTCGATCGGCGGGCGCGCCGGTCTGACCGCCGAGTGCGCACTTCTCGTGCCACTGCCCGGCGTGTCGCCACGAGAAGTGCGCGCTCACGGGGCTTGACCTCACGGGGCGGCGGACGCCCGCAGGGCGGGCGCGGCGGGCCGACGCAGGGCGTGCGCGACGTCGTCGAGCCGGACCGGTGCCGCGACGAGCTCGTCCCACGGGTACGTACCCGCGGTGCGGGTCAGGAAGGCCACGGCACGACGCAGGTGGGCGGGCTCGTAGTTGTGGACTCCGGTGACGGTGAGCCACCCGCGCACGACGGCCTCGGGGTCGAGGGATACCGAAGGGCCGGGCGTCACGGATCCCGCCAGGACGAGGCGGCCGCCGACGTCGAGCCGGTGCAGGCACTCCCCCACCGCGACGACGGATCCCGAGAAGTCGAGCGCGACGTCGACGGAGCCGCCTTCGTCGCCGACGCCTCCGAACCGCTCGGCGACCGCGACCCGCTCCGCGTCCGGGTCGGCGACGCGCACATCGGCGCCGGCCTCCGCGCACAACGCGGTCGCGGTGACCCCGAGCATGCCCGCGCCGCACACCAGGACCCGCCGTCCGGCGACGTCACCGGCCGCCTCGACGGCGGCGACCGCCGTCGCCGTCGCACATGCCGCCGGGGCCGCGACGACGTCCGGCACCGTGTCCGGCACCCGGACCACGCCCACTCCGGCCGGCAGCACGATGTGCCGGGCGTAGGTGCCGGACAACCCCCAGGCGCCGTCGAAAGGTTCATGACCCACCTTGCGCAGGGTCCGGCACTTGGCGGTCCGGCCGGACCCGCACCTGTCGCACGCACCGCACGAGGCCGTGACGGTCCACACGACCCGCGTGCCGACGACGGTCCCCGCACCGGGTCCGGCCGCGACGACCTCGCCGACGGCCTCGTGTCCGAGCACCGACGGCTGTGGCCCGGGCCGTCGTCCGGCGACGGTGTGCAGGTCGCTGCCGCACACCGTCGCGAGCCGGATCCGTACCAGCAGTTCCCGGTCACCGAGGCGCGGGACGGGCACGTCGCGCACGTCGACGCCGGTGCCCGTCCACACGGCCGCGCGCGTCAGACCACCAGCGACCGGATCCATCCCGACACCCTTTCGATCAGGTAGACGACGGCGAACACGACGAGCACGATCGCTCCGGCGAACTCGAAGTTCAGGGTCCGGATCGCCTCGAAGAGCAGGAAGCCGACGCCGCCGGCGCCGACGATGCCGAGCACCGTCGAGGTGCGGATGTTGACGTCGAGCAGGTAGAGGCTCGAGCCGATCACGGACGGCACCGCCTGCGGAATCACCGCCGCGAACAACGTCTTCCACCAACCGCAGCCCACGGCCCGCGCCGCCTCGACGGGACCGGGGTCGATCTCCTCGACGGCGTCCGCCACGAGCTTGCCGAGGAATCCCACGGATCCGAGAGCGAGCGCGCACGCCCCGGCGACGGGGCCGAGTCCGATCGCGGCGACGAAGATCACCGCGAGGATCAGTTCGGGCACCGCGCGGACGAACAGGATCACCGAGCGCGCCGACCAGTACACGGCCGGATGCGGGGACACGTTGCGGGCGGCGAGTATCCCGAACGGCAGCGAGAGCACGATGCCGGCGGCCGTGGCGACCGCACCGATCGCGAGGGTTTGGAGCACGGCGTCGACCAGCTTGCCGCCGACCGCGGTGAAGTCCGGCGGGAGCAGACGGGTGAACACCTCGAGCGAGGGGCCGATCCACGTGAGCAGCGCGCGCGGGTCGATACGCAGGCTGATCAGCGCACCGACGGTGGCGGCGGCGACCGCGCCGGAGAAGATGAGTCGCGCGGCCTTCTCGCGGCGCGGATCCGGATCGGTGGGTGCCAGCAGGGTCCGCCGGACGAGGACCGCGAGCACCTCCATCGCGGCGATGATCGCGAGGATCACGCACACGATGCCCAGCGCCCGCGGATACACCAGACCGCGCAGGGCGTCCTGGAGCGCGAACCCGATGCCGCCGGCGCCGACGAATCCGAGCACGACGGAGGTACGCAGGTTGATGTCGATGCGGTAGACGAACGTCCCCAGCCAGGCGGGAACCACCTGGGGCAACACGGCATTGATCATCTCGCGGACGTACCCGGCCCCCGTGCTGCGGACCGCCTCCCGGGGCCCGGGCTCGGTCTGCTCGACGGCGTCGGCGAACAGCTTGCCGAGCATGCCGATGGAGTGCAGGGCGAGCGCGAGCACGCCGGGTAGGACGCCGATCCCGAGGGCGCGGACGAACAGCACCGCGAACAGCAGGTCCGGCACCGCCCGGCAGAAGGTGATCATCGCGCGCGCCACCGTGTACACGGCGGGGTGCGGGGTGGTGTTGCGGGCGGCCAGGAAGGCCAGCGGCACCGACGCGACGGTCGCGAGCACCGTGCCGAGCACCGCCATCAGCAGGGTGTCGAGGGCGAGCTTCCAGATCCGGCCCGGATCGTCGAGGGTGGGGGGCAGCATGCGGCCGAGCAGGCCGGCGACGTCGTCGAGCCCGTCGAGCAGCGCCGCGGGGGCGAAGTCGATGTAGCGGGCGGAGGCCAGGACGGCGAGGAACGCGACAGCCCCGCACGTCCCCAGCAGACGCCGGCGGCGGACGGCCGACCCCGGCAGGTGCCGCCCGACGCGGTCGGGCGGCGCGGGCGCGAGGGCGGTGCTCACGACGGTCCCGTCGGCGCCGAGGCCGGCTGGGCGGCCGGGTCGACCCGTCGATAGATGTCCATGGCGTCGGCCCGGCTCAGTTCCACGGCGGGCCGGTCGAGCACCTTCCGCCCGCCGCGCAGGCCGACGATCCGATGGGCCCAGCCCAGCGCAAGGTCCACCTGGTGCAGGGTGCACACGACGGTGAGCGTGTCCTCCATGCACACCCGGAAGAGCAGGTCCATCACCACCCCGGCGTTCTCGGGGTCGAGGGACGCGACCGGTTCGTCGGCGAGCAGGACGGTGGGGCGCTGCATCAGCGTCCGCGCGATCGCGACTCGCTGCTGCTGCCCACCGGAGAGGGTGTCGGCGCGACGGTCCGCGAGGTCGGCCAACCCGACGCGGTCGAGATGGGCGAGGGCCTCGGTGCGCATCCGCCTCGGGTACGTCGCGGCGCCGTAGCGGGGAACGCGCAGCCGTCCGAGTCCGCCGACGAGGACGTTCTCGAGGCAGCTGAGCCGGCCGACGAGGTTGAAGTGCTGGAAGACGAACCCCACGTCCCGGCGCAGGTTGCGCAGCTCGGCGCGCGACGCCAGATCGACGCGGGTGCCGGCCACCTCCACGGCCCCGTCGGTGACGCTGTGCAGGCCGTTGAGGCAGCGCAGCAGCGTCGACTTGCCGGAGCCGGACAGGCCCAGCAGCACGACGAGTTCGCTGCGGTGCACGGCGAGGTCGACACCGTCGAGAGCCACGGTGCCGCCGAACTTCTTCGTGACGCGACGGGCGGAGACGACGACGTCGTCGCCCGCGACGGTCGGGGCGTCGTCGCCCACGACGGTGTGATCGCTGTTCAATTCAGCCCTTGCACTTGTCGGATTCGGTCAGGGCGCACACCTCGCGCACGCCCTCGTAGTCGGCGTCGGTCGCGGGGACGACGCCCCATGCCCGTTCGTCGGTGATACGGCACTCGCCCTCGCACAGTCCCGCGCCGCGCATGTGATCGGCGTTGGCCTTGTCGACGAAGATCGCGCGGAGCCGGTCGACGACGTCGGCACCGAGCGAGTTGCTCGCCACGAACAGCGAGCCGGCGATCGTCTCGGACTCCCAGACCTTCTTCAGTTCGCCTTCCTCCAGGTCACCGCTGGCGATCATGGTCTCGTCGACCATGGTGTCGAAGGCGAAGCCCGCATCGCAGTCGCCGGCGGCGATCGCGAGGGCCGACGCGTCGTGGCCGCCCGCGTAGACCGGGTTCACACCGGCGGCGACGGCCTGCTCGGTGCCGGATTCGACGACGCCGGCCTCGATGAGTCCCGCGGAGGGGTACAGGAATCCGGACGTGGAGCCCGGATCCACGAAGCACACGTCCTTGCCGGCGAAGTCGTCGATGCCGTCGATCTCGGTGTTGTCGGAGCGGGTGAGGCCGTAGGACCGGTAACCCGGCTCTCCGCCGGGTTCCTGGACGACGGCGCCGAGCGGGCTGACGGCGGCGCCGTTGACGCCGGCCACGACGTAGGCGAACGGACCGAAGAAGGCGAGGTCGACGTTGTCGGCGATGATGCCCTCGACCACGCCGGCGTAGTCGGAGGCCTGCACGAACTCGACCTCGGCGCCGGTCTCGCGCTCGAGGAGCGCGAGGAGCGGATCGTAACTGGCCTGCAGATCCGCCGAGTTCTCCGCGGGAATCGCGGCCAGGGTGAGCTTCTCGGGGAAGCCCTGAGCATTGACGGCGTCGGGATCGGAGCCGCCGCAGGCGGTGAGGGTGAGAGCGAGGCCGGTCGCGAGCGCGGTCGCGGCGACCGTGCGGCGGGAGAAGTACGGGTGCATGTCGGGAGTCCTCGGGGTCGGAGGTGTCGGTCAGGACTGCAGGAGCAGATCGGGCAGGTCGGCGACGGAACCGACGATGTGGGTGGCCCCGGCGTCGCGCAGCGTCTGTTCGTCGTGGGCGCCGGTGCGGGTGCCGACGACGACGGAGGCGCCGGCGCGGCGCCCGGAGAGAATGTCGCCCACGGTGTCGCCGACCACGGCGACCTCGCGCACGTCGTCGATCTCGGCGCGCAGCAGCGCGGTGAGCACCAGGTCGGGGTACGGCCGGCCGCGACCGGCGTCGGACGGTGCGAGGGTGAGGTCGGCGAGGTCCTGCCAGCCGAGCGCCGAAAGCAGCCGGTCCTGGGTGGCGCGGCTGAAGCCGGTGGTGAGCGCCACGACGAGCCCGGCGTCGCGCAGCCGGGTGATCGCGTCCGCGGCTCCGGGGATCGGCTCGACCTCGCCGGCGTCGACGAAGTCGTCGTAGGCACGTTCGAAGGCGGCGTTGGCGGCGCGGGCGCGCTCCTCGGAGCCGAACAGGGACCGGAAGACGACGATCTTGGACCGGCCCATCGTGTCGAGTACGTAGCGCCGGGCGGCGTCGCGTTCGGGTCCGTCGGTGGGCAGTCCGACGCCGGTGGCGGCCGCGTCGAAGGCGCGCAGGACGAGGCCACCGTCGGCGACGGTGGTGCCGGCCATGTCGAGCACGGCCAGTCGGATGACAGTCATCGGTACTCCGGAATGGTTGCGAGAGAGGATGTTCAGAGACTCAGGAGGTCGGCGGTGCACTCACCGAGGTAGGGGCCGAGGGTCATGCCGCGGCCGCCCGGTCCGGCGATGATCCAGACGTCGTCGTCGACGCGGGCACGGTGGACGAGTTCGGTGGGATCGAGGCACTGGCTGTAGACCCCGGCCCACCGGCGCACCACGGGCGGGAGCCGGCGTCCGAGCAGCTCCTCGGTGACGGTGACGAGGTGCTCGTACGGGGCCTCGTCGACGTCGAACGCGAACGGTTCGTCGTACTCGTGCGTGTCGCCGAGGGTCAGCCCGCCGTCGAGTCGCTGCACGCACAGCAACTGCATGCGGTGCTGCTCGGCGGTGAGCGCCTGCGGTTCGCGCGCCTTCAGCTCGTCCAGCGCGGCCCCGGCGAATCCCGGGTAGTAGCGCAGGCTGTCGCCGTCGGCGACGGACGTGGTGAGCTTCTCGCCCAGCGGTGCGGTCTGCATCATCTGCAGGCGCACGCGGCGCAGGGGCAGGTCGCCGCCGAGTTCACGGGCGAGACCGGACAGGGTCGCCCCGGGGCACACGAGCACGAGGTCGGTCTCGTGGACGGTGCCGTGGTCGTCGCGCACCTGCACCGTGCCGTGGGCGGTGCGGGTCACGCTGCGGGCCTCGGTCTCCGGCCGGAAACGGTACCGCCCGGAGGTGGCGAGGTGCCACCGGATCGCGGGCAGGGCGACGCGGGATTCGACGGCGGCGTCGGTGCTGCAGTGCAGGCCGGCGGCGAACTTGCCCCGGAGGGCGGGATTGAGCCGGCGGATCGCTTCGGCCTCGAGCAGGGTGAAACCCCGGTCGCGGGCGTCGGCGCGGTCGGCGGCCGCCCGGGCGACGACCACCTCCGCGTCGCTGCGGAGAAGGGTGATCGAACCGTTCGCCCGGAAACCGATGCCGGGGACGCGGGCGCCGAGGTCGGCCCACAGCTCGCGGGAGCGCAGGGTGGCGGCCAGTTCGTCCTCGGTGCGCCCGGAGACCCACACGAGGCCGAAGTTGCGGACGGTGGCGCCCCGGGCTTCCGGCTCGCGTTCGAGGTGGACGACGTCGTGTCCGCGGCGGACGGCGGCGTCGGCGTGGGCGGTGCCCAGGATGCCGCCGCCGATGATCAGGACTCGCATGACCCGAGCCTGAGTGATGGTCTAGACCAATAATGGGACGGCAGGCGAACGCCCGGTGAACAATTGGTATAGACCAGAATCCGGTACGATTCGACCGTGCCAGAAACCGCTCGCGAGACCCGGGTCCCCAAGCACCAGATCGTGCGGCATCAGGTCACCGCCCTGCTCGACGAGCTCTCCGTCGGCGACCCGGTGCCCTCCGAGCGTGAACTCGCCAGCCGGTTCGACGTGGCCCGGGAAACCGTCCGCCAGGCGCTGCGCGAGCTCCTCGTCGACGGCCGCATCGAACGCCGCGGCCGGGGCACCGTCGTCGCGAAGCCCAAGATCCTGCAACCGCTGATCATCGGTTCCTACACCGAGGCGGCCCTCGCGGAGGGCCGGAGCGCGGGACGCATCCTCGTCGGCTGGACCGACCTCGCCGCCGACCCCGACCTCGCCGCGGTCCTCGCGATCGCCGTCGGCGATCCCGTCCTCGAACTCGAACGCGTCCTGCTCACCGACGGCGTCCGCGTCGGACTGGAACGGACCCGCCTGCCCGCCGCCCGCTTTCCGGGACTCGCCGACAGCTTCGACGCCACGTCGTCGCTGTACGCGGCGATCCGCGCACGCGGCATCACCTTCGCGCGCGCGGTCGAGTACATCGAGACCACCCTGCCCGACGCACGCGAGGCGGCGCTCCTCGACGCCGACATCCGCACGCCCATGCTCCTGCTCAACCGCGTTTCCTACGATCGGCACGAGGCACCGATCGAGCAGCGGCGCTCGCTCTACCGTGGGGACCGGATGACGTTCGTCGCCACGGTGACGCCCTGAGCCGTTCCCGGGGCCCGGCAGACCTCACGAACCGTCGTCGCCCCAGACGCCGAGATGCTGCAGGACCAGTTCCTGCCGCCGTACGAGCCGCTCCGAGAGCGTCCAGTCCGCGTGCTGATACCGCGGATGCTGGGCCAGCGCGATGACGTTGGCCGGGGGATGAACAATCGGGTCGGTCGGCATTTTTTCAGCATCGCAGATTCCCGGCCCCGGTGCCCGGTCGGCGTCCGTTCGCGGCGTCTCACCGGACGGGGCGACAAGGGCGGGATGTGCCCCGTGCCGTTACCGCCGGTAAGGTTCTCGGTCTGGCGTGCAGCGCCTGCATATCGTGTGCTTTCGAAGGGTTGTGTCGGTGTCGGGCGTGATCGCGGGATTCAGCGTCATCTTCGTGATCATCGCGATCGGATTCGTACTCGGCCGGACGGGCACGCTCGGACCCGAGGCCCAGTTCGTGCTCAGCCGGATGGTGTTCTTCGTCGCCACCCCCGCGCTGCTGTTCGACTCGCTGGCCACCTCCGACCTGTCGGTGATCTTCTCCCCCACCCTGTACGTCGCCGCAGCCACTGCGTTCGCCGTCGCCGCGCTCTACCTCGTCGTCGCGAAGCTGTGGCTGCGCCGGCCCCTGCCGGAGCTGACGATCGGCGCGCTTGCCGCCTCGTACGTCAACTCCGCCAATCTCGGCATTCCGATCGCTGTGTTCGTCCTCGGCGACGCCTCGTTCGTCGCGCCGCTGCTGCTGTTCCAGATCGTGCTGTTCTCCCCCATCGCCTTGACGATGCTGGACCTGTCGACGATGCGCCCCGGCGCGTCACGACGGGAGACGATCACCGCCCCGTTCAAGAACCCGATCGTGCTGGCGGGCGCGGCCGGACTCGCCGTCGCCGTCGCCGGCTGGACGCCGCCTGCCGCGCTGATGCAGCCGTTCCACCTCCTCGGTGGCGCCTCCGTACCGGGTGCCCTGCTCGCATTCGGCCTGTCGCTCCAGGGGGTGCGGGTGCTCGAGAAGGGCACCAGCCCGCGCCGCGACGTCGCGCTCGCATCGGTGCTCAAGATCGTGGTGCAGCCCGTCCTCGCCTACGTCATGGCCCGGCACCTGATGGGCCTGGACGGGCACGAACTCTTCGCGATCGTCGTGGTGGCGACGCTGCCGACCGCACAGAACGTGTTCGTCTACGCGAGCCGCTACGGCCGCGGCATGGTGCTCGCCCGCGACGCCGCGCTGGTCACCACCCTCGCCTCGATCCCCGCGATCGGCGTCGTCGCCGCGCTCCTCGCATGACGGGCGCGGCTAGGTTGAGAGCCATGCGATTGCCGGTGCTCGCCGTGTGCTGCGTCCTGGCCGGCGCGTGCGGTCCGGGCGGCGCCGACGTCCCCGCCCTACCGGAGGAACCGACACCGGTGGGGGCGACGGTCTTCACCGCCCGCGACGACCTCGTCGAGCCGCACCCGATCCCGCTGCGCTCGTGGACCCGAGTGGACGACGACCGCATCGCCGTCCACTTCGAGACCGGCACACCCGCGTGTTTCGGAGTCGACGCCACCGTCGGCGAGTCCGACTCCGCCGTGACGGTGGCGTTGCGTGGCGGCACCCTGCCGGAGGCGGTGGACCGGGCGTGCATCATGATCGCCGTCACCGGTGTGCTCGAGCTGACGCTGCAGGCACCGCTGGCCGACCGGATCGTGACGGCCGGCTGACCGATGTCCCGCATCCCCCGGCACTGGCTGCTGCTCCTGTGCACGGCGACGGCGCTGCTGCATGCGACGTTCCAGTCGGTGCGCGTCCTCGTCTCCTACCGCGTGCTCGCCCTCGGCGGCGACGCGGCCGTGATCGGCGTGGTGACGGCCCTGTTCGCCCTCGTCCCGCTGGTCCTGGCGGTGCAGCTGGGCCGGGCCGTCGACCGCCGGCACGCGGCGGGGATTCTCCGGGGCGGTGTCGTGGTGTCGGTGGCCGGTGCGCTGATCATCGCGGTCAGCCCGGACCTGTGGGTCCTCGGCCTCGGCAACACCGTCCTGGGTCTCGGTCAGCTTCTGGTGACGGTGTCCGGACAGGCGTTCGTGTCGATCCTGTCGCCACCGGGTGAACTCGACCGCGGCTTCGCGGGCATCACCCTGGGAGTGTCGGTGGGTCAGGCGATCGGGGTGCCGCTCGCCGGCGTGATCGCCGCGGCGAGCAACGGGGACACCGTCGAGACCACCCCGGCGTTGCTGGTGATGACGGTCCTCGCCGCGGCAGCCCTGCCGTTCGTCGTCGGCCTGCGCGAACCGCCCGGCTCCGGTCGCGCCCCGGGCGACGCGCCACCGCAGTCGGTGCGGTCGATGCTGGGCACACGCGGGATGAAGCCCGCGATGTTCTCGAGCCTCGTCGTGCTGGCGTCCGTCGACATCGTGGTCGCGTACCTGCCGCTGCTCGGGGAGGAGTTCGGCTTCGGGGTGCTGCTGGTGTCGGCCCTGCTCACCGCTCGTACCGTCGCGTCGATCGTCTCGCGTGCGGTGCTGCCGTGGGCACTGCGGACGATTCCGCGGCGACGTCTGCTGCTGTCGGCGACGGCGTGCACGGCCCTGCCCGTCGCGGCGCTGCCGTTCCTGCCGAACCCGTGGGCGCTGGGGATACTCCTGGCGATCTGCGGTGCCTTCTGGGGGTTCGGGCAGCCACTGACCATGACGTGGGTCGTCGAGCTGGTGGCACCGGCGGACCGGGCGTCGGCGCTGGCCGTGCGCCTCACCGGCAACCGTCTCGGCCAGGTGTCGGTGCCGTTGGCAGCCGGCGCGATCGCCGGCGTCGCCGGCACGGCGTCGGTGTTCCTGGTGACCGCGGGACTGCTCTCGACCGCCGCGGTGAGCACCTGGCGGGCGCTGCGCCGGTAGCCCGTGCGCGTTTCCGGTAGTTCCCGCTACCAGAATCGCGCACGGGGTGGGTCAGCGGCGGCGCAGCCGCACGTAGTCGCCTACGACGGCGGCCCCGAGGCCGTCGACGTCCGGCGCGACGACCCGGCCACCGACCCGGCGGGCCATCCGGTCGACGATCCGCGCCAGCCCGGGATCGTCGCCGAGCCGGAAGATCGTCACGTGCGCCCCGACGCGGGCGAGATGGTCGAGCTCACGGACCGTCATGCCGAGCGTGCGGGCGCTGGGCGGATAGTCGAACGCCGCGTAGCCGTCCGCCTCGAGATGCGCGGTGGGCTCACCGTCGGTGACCACCAGCACCACCGGCTGGGCATTGGAATGCCGGCGCAGGTGCCGGCCGGCCAGCATGAGCGCGTGGTGCAGGTTCGTGCCCTGCTCGTACACCCCGTCCAGCCCGGCGAGTTCGGAGGCGGTGACGACGCGGGCGTGCCGGCCGAACGCGATCAGCTGCAGCGCGTCGCCGCGGAACCGGGTCGAGACCAGGTGGTTGAGGGCCAGGGCCGTGCGCTTCATCGGCACCCACCGGCCGTCCATCACCATCGAGAACGACGTGTCCACCAGCAGCGCCACCGCCGCCTGGGTGCGCTGCTCGGTCTCGACGACCTCGACGTCGGTGACATCCATCCGCACCGGGATCCGCGCGGGGGCGCGCAGGGTCGCGTTGGTGAGGGTGCGCACCACGTCCCACGGCTCGGTGTCGCCGAACTCCCACGGGCGCGACGCCCCGGTGGGCTCACCGGTGGCCCCCGCCCGGCGGGTCTCGCGCTGCCCGCCCCGGGTGGACAGCTGGTCCATGACGTCGCGCAGCGCGGTCCGGCCGAGTTCGCGCATCGCCTTGGGCGACAGGCGCCACTGCCCGTCGGCGCCCCGGTCGAAGAACCCCTGCCGCTGCAGTTCCTTCTCGAGCTGGGCGAGCGTGCGCGCATCGGCCGCGGCGTCGTCGCCGAGCTGGCGGGCCAGCGCGTCGAGGTCGATGTCGTCGAGGGAGGCGCCGGCGTACTGCTGGGAGAGCTGCTCGGCGAGTGCGTCGAGTTCGGCGACGTCCTGCAGCGCCCCCGTCGCTTCGCCCAGGCCCATTCCCCGGTCCCCTCGGAACCGCTCCGACCCGGTCCAGTCCTCCCCCGGGCGGGCGGCACGCAGGTGCGAGTCGAGACGGTCGAGCTGCGACATCAGGCTCGGCCAACCGAACGCCTGCTGAGCGAGGGCGTCGAGCTCGTCGCGCTGTTCCTGGCTGAGCGAGTTGCGCAGGCGCTGCGCCGCCGCCGCGCGCTGGGCCAGCGAGTCGAGCAGTTCCTCCACGTTGCCGGGATTCTCCGGGAAGAAGTCGCCGTGTTCGGCCATGAACCGCTCGAAGTCCTCCTGGGTGTCCTCCCCGCGGGAATGCTTGTCCAGCAGATCGTTCAGATCCTCGAGCATGCGGTTCACGCGCTCACGGTCCTCGTCGGTGGCACCTTCGAGGGCCTGCTTCATCCCGGCGAACCGCTGGTCGAGCACCTCGCGGCCCAGCAGGTCACGGATCTTCTCGTAGTCCTCCCGGGCCTGCGGGCTGCGCCAGTCGTAGTCGGCGAGCTCCTGCACGGCCTGCGCGGTGGAGGCGGGCAGTTCCTCGATCCGCATCTCCGCGAACCGGGCGTCGTCGTCGAGTGCGCGTGCGAGGGCCTTGCGTTCCTCGAGGACGGCCCGGTCGAGCAGCTCACGCACCTCGCGCAGCGTGCCGTCGAGGTTCGTCCGGTCCAGCAGCTCCCGCCGACGCCGATTCGCCTGCGCCGCAAGGCGGTCCAGCCCGCGCATCGAGCCGTGACCGCGGCGCAGCAGTTCCCGCAGCGCACGTCGCGGCGAACTGCCGGCCAGCACGTCCTCGCCGATCGCGGCGAGGGCCTCACGCAGATCCACCGGCGGGGCGAGGGGGTCGCCGCCGTCGTAGGGCCCGTACCGCGCGCCCCGGCTCATCAGGAGTACACCGCGGCGCCGTCGTCGTCGGCGTGCTTGGCGATCCGCCGCGCGAGGTAGAGGCCCTCGAGCGCGAGTTCGACGGCGGCAGCCCGCGTTCCGATGTCCTCCGCGCCGAGCCGCTCGGCGACGACGTCGAGGACGGGCAGGTCGGGCAGTTCGTCCAGCAGTGCCTTGGCGGTGATCCGTTCCCCGGTCACCACCGGCTGTCCCT
The DNA here is from genome assembly GCF_021441945.1 of Rhodococcus sp. DMF-1. Classification (NCBI taxonomy): domain Bacteria; kingdom Bacillati; phylum Actinomycetota; class Actinomycetes; order Mycobacteriales; family Nocardiaceae; genus Rhodococcus; species Rhodococcus sp. DMF-1. The sequence continues at coordinate 241,317 of NZ_CP090442.1, read as the reverse complement.
GCTCGACGGCGGTGACGAGCGGGCCGAGGTTCACCCCGGCGAGCCGGGTGCGGGCGGCGTCCGCGGTGGCCCGCCTCAGGAGGTGATCGAGGACCTCGAATTCCCGTCCCTCCTCGCCGGATTCGAACTCGACCTTGCCCCGCAGCACCTCCACGACGGTGCCGAGGTCGACGGGACGTGCGACGGGGTCGGCCTCGCCGAGCACGGCGCCGCGACGCATCGCCGCGGCGGCGACGGTCTCGGCGCCGGCGACGGCGAAGCGCGCCGACACACCGGAACGCTGGTCCACCGAGGTGGATTCACGCAGCAGGCGGGTGAAGCGGGCGAGGATCTCGAGCAGGAAGTCCGGGACCCGGGCCTGCAGCTGCGCCTCCTGCTCGATGACGGCGATCTCGTCGTCGAGCTGCGTCGGGTAGTGGGTGCGGATCTCGGCGCCGAACCGGTCCTTGAGCGGGGTGATGATCCGGCCGCGGTTGGTGTAGTCCTCCGGATTGGCGCTGGCGACGAGCAGGACGTCGAGCGGGAGCCGCAGCGTGTACCCGCGCACCTGGATGTCGCGTTCCTCCATGACGTTGAGCAGCGAGACCTGGATGCGCTCGGCGAGGTCGGGCAGCTCGTTGACGGCGACGATGCCGCGGTGGGCGCGCGGCACGAGACCGAAGTGGATGGTCTCGGGGTCGCCGAGGCTGCGGCCCTCGGCGACCTTGACGGGGTCGACGTCGCCGACCAGGTCGGCGACGGAGGTGTCGGGGGTGGCGAGTTTCTCGGCGTAGCGTTCGCTGCGGTGCCGCCAGGCGACGGGCAGGTCGTCGCCGAGTTCGGCGGCGCGGCGGATCGAGGCGGGGGTGATCGGGTCGTAGGGGTGCTCGCCGAGTTCGGAACCGGCGATAACCGGTGTCCACTCGTCGAGCAGCAGCGGCAGGGTGCGCAGCAACCGGGTCTTGCCCTGCCCGCGTTCACCGAGCAGCACCACGTCGTGGCCCGCGAGCAGCGCACGTTCGAGTTGCGGAACGACGGTGTCGTCGAATCCGACGATGCCCGGCCACGGGTCGAGGCCGTCGCGCAGGGCGGCGAGCAGGTTCTGCCGGATCTCGTCCTTGACGGAGCGGTGCTCGTGTCCCGAGGCACGCAGCTCTCCGACGGTGGACGGCCTGAGTGTGGGTGACGTCACCCCTCCCAAGGTACGAGCGTTCGGTGATTTCGGCACCTGCAGCCGCGGCGGTGCCCCACCCGGAACCGGCGCCGTACCGGCAGCTCTTCCCGGATCGGGCCGTGCCGGAGCGCGCTGTCGGCACCGATCCCTAGACTCCCGCCATGGACACCTGGCTCCTCGCGGCACTGCTGGGCATCGGGCTGGCCGCCGCCACCGGCCTGCGCACCTTTCTCCCGCTGCTGATGCTCGGCACCGCAGTGCACTTCGGCCTGTTCGGAATCGCGCTCAACGAGTCGATGCAGTGGGTCGGGTCGACGGGCGCGCTCGTCGCCCTGGCGATCGCCACCGTCGTCGAGGTCGGCGCCGACCTCGTCCCCCTCGTCGACAACGTCCTCTCGGCCGTCGCGACCGTCGTGCGGCCCGTCGCGGGCGCGCTGGCCGCCTGGGCGGCGTTCGCCGATCTCGACCCGGCGATGGCCGCTCTCGCCGGCATCGTCGTCGGCGCCCCGACCGCGATGGCGGTGAGCACTGTGCAGACCGGCACCCGCGCGGCGAGCACGGTCACCACCGCGGGACTCGGCAACCCGGCGCTGTCGCTGCTCGACGACCTGCTGTCGTTCGTCACGTCGCTGATCGCGCTCGTCGTCCCGCTGCTCGTCGTGCCCCTGCTCGCGGGCTTCGCGTGGGCCGTCCACCGCGGGTATCGACGGCTGAGCCGCCTGCGGACGGTCTGACCGGTTCTGATAGACACGACGCATGGCGGACACCGACATCTCCTTCTCCAGCGGCGACGTGACCCTGCACGGCAGCCTGCGCGTGCCCGCCGCGAGCGACGGAAACGTCCCCGCCGTGCTGCTGCTCGCCGGCAGCGGTCCCACCGATCGCAACGGCGACAGTGCGCTGCTGCCCGGCCCGATCGGCACGCTGCGCCACCTCGCCGACGTGCTCGAGCGCAACGGCTTCGCGAGCCTGCGCTACGACAAGCTCGGCAGCGGTGTGACCGGCCTCGGCCCCTACGACGTCGCCGACGTCGCCGACCTCGGGTTCTCCACGTTCATCGACGCCGCCACGGACGGCCTCCGGTTCCTCGCCGCGCAGCCGGGCATCGACGCCGAGCGGCTCTACGTGGTCGGGCACAGCGAGGGCGCCCTCATCGCCCTCACCCTCGCCGACGCCGGTGCCCCGGTCGCAGGCATCGCGCTGCTCGAGCCCTTGGCCGTGCGGTTGCTGGACCTGCTCACCGCCCAGATCGACGCCCAGCTCGACGCGGTCGTCGACGCCGGTCAGCTCCCGATCCAGGTCGCCGACGAACTGCGCCTGGCCCTCGCCGGCGCCGTGGAATCGCTGCGCGCCGACGGCACCCTCAGCGACACCCTGCCCGAGCCGCTGCGCAACGCCGGTCTGGTCTCGGCCAACGCCAAGGCCCTCGCCGAGGAGGACGCGCTCGATCCGCGGATGCTCGCGGCTCAGCTCGAGGGCGGGCTGCCGGTGCTGACCAGCGTCTCGGCGAAGGACATCCAGGTGCGGGTCGAGGACGTCGACGCCCTCGACTCGGCGCTCGTGCACACGAACCTGACGTCCCTGCGCCTGCACCGGTCCAACCACGTGCTCAAGGACATCGGCGACCAGCAGTCCACCGGTGCCGACTACATCGCCGATCTGCCCTTCTCCGACGAGTTCACCCGCGGTTTCGAGGCGTGGCTCGCCAAGCTCTGACCCCTCGCCCGAGACGGGCGGAACACAAGAGATGTCAGATTCGCTTTACTCGGGTATGGTGTCCGGTTAACCCGTAGGAACACACGAGAAAGGTACGGTCCGATGCGAGACGACAAGGTCATCGCGGCGAAGTCGATGCGCGTTGCCGTACCCAGCTGGTGCCGACACACCTACGCGTACTTCCACTTCGCCAAGTGGCGACCCCGGGAATGAGTCGACGACTCGACCGATTCCTTCTCGGGCACCCGGGCACATCGCCTCGGGTGCCCTTTCTTTTCCCCGCATACCGATCTTGTCCAGTAAGAGGAGAACACGATGAAACTGCGACTCGGCGCCACCGGCGCCGTCCCCAAGGACCTGCCCGACGATCTCACCGGTCACGCGATCACGATCGACCTGAGCCACGTCGGCACCGAACAGGCTGCGGCCGCTGCGGACCTCATCCGCGAACTGCTCGACCGCGGCGCCGCCCGGCTGGTCATCTCCGACGCCCGCGACGCCGCGCCGCGGACGGTGACCCGCCCGGCGACCGGGCACCCGCACGCAGCCTGACCGGCGCGTGCGGGCGGCCGGCGTCGCTCAGTGCGCGAAGTGGCGTGCGCCGGTGAGGTACAGGGTCACGCCGGCCTCGCGAGCGGCCTCGATGACCTCGTTGTCGCGCACCGAACCGCCCGGCTGCACGACGGCCCGGACACCGGCCTCGGTGAGCACCTGCAGGCCGTCCGCGAACGGGAAGAACGCGTCGGATGCGGCGACGGATCCGACGACCCGGTCCCCGGCGCGGGAGACCGCGAGCCGGGCGGAGTCCACACGATTGACCTGCCCCATGCCGACACCGACGGTGGCGCCGCCCGCGGCGAGCAGGATCGCGTTGGACTTCACGGCCCGGCAGGCACGCCACGCGAACTCGAGATCCGCGAGGGTCTCGGCGTCGGCGGCCTCGCCGCAGGCCAGCTCCCAGTTCGCGGCCGAATCGCCCGGCGCGGTGAGGGTGTCGCGCTCCTGCAGCAGCATTCCGCCGGAGATCTGCCGCAGTTCGATCTGCGCCGCCTGCGGCGAGTCGGCCCGCAGAATGCGGATGTTCTTCTTGCGGCTGAGCACCTCGACCGCGCCGTCCGCGTAGCCGGGGGCGATGATCACCTCGGTGAAGATCTCGGCGACCTGCTCGGCCATCGCCACGCTCACTTCACGGTTGACGGCGATCACGCCGCCGAACGCACTCACCGGATCGCACTCGTGTGCCTTGCGGTGCGCCTCGGCGACGGACTCCGCGACCGCGATCCCACACGGGTTGGCGTGCTTGATGATCGCGACGCACGGCCGGTCGTGGTCGTGCGCGGCGCGCCAGGCCGCGTCGGCGTCCTGATAGTTGTTGTACGACATCTCCTTGCCGTGGAACTGCTCGGCCCGCGCCAGACCCGGCTCGCCCGCCTCGTTCACGTACAGCGCCGCCGCCTGGTGCGGGTTCTCGCCGTAGCGCAGCACGGCCGCGCGCTCCCACGTCGCACCGGCCCACGCCGGGAACTGCTCGGCGGTGTCGGCCTCCCCGGCGGCGTAGCCGGCGTTCATCCAGCTCGCCACCGCCACGTCGTAGGCGGCGGTGTGCTGGAATGCCTGGGCGGCAAGGGCTTTGCGCTGCGACAGGGTGAACCCGCCGCCCTTGACGGCGTCGAGCACGTCGTCGTAGCGGGCCGGGTCGACGACCACCGCGACCGACGGGTGGTTCTTCGCGGCGGCACGCACCATGGACGGGCCGCCGATGTCGATCTGCTCGACGCACTCGTCGGCGGTGGCGCCGGAGGCGACGGTCTGCGTGAACGGGTACAGGTTCACCACGACCAGTTCGAACGCCTCGACACCGAGTTCGGCGAGCTGATCGAGATGATCCTGCTTGCGCGTGTCGGCGAGGATGCCGGCGTGCACCCGCGGGTGCAGCGTCTTGACCCGGCCCTCGAGACATTCGGGGAATCCGGTGAGGTCCTCCACCTTGGTGACGGGGATTCCGGCGCCGGCGATGGTGGCCGCCGTGGACCCGGTGGAGACCAGCGCGACACCCGCCTCGTGCAGGCCCGTCGCCAGTTCGACCAAACCGGTCTTGTCGTAGACGCTGACGAGTGCGCGTCGCACAGCCTTACGTTCGGTCACTGGGGATCACGGCCTTTCGTCCATCGGATACAACTCCACGGGTGGCGACGGCGGCGACCACGTCGGCCAGCAGTCGTCGCTCCACAACCTTGATGCGTTCGTGCAGGGTGGCCTCGTCGTCGTCGTCGAGGACCGGCACGGGTTCCTGCGCCAGGATGGGACCGGTGTCGACACCCGCGTCGACCAGGTGCACGGTCGAGCCGGTGACCTTCACCCCGTAGGCGAGGGCGTCCGGCACGGCGTGTGCGCCGGGGAACGCGGGCAGCAGCGCCGGATGGGTGTTGACGATGCGGCCCCCGAACCGGTCCAGGAAGACCGGCCCCAGGATCTTCATGAAACCGGCCGAGACCACCAGGTCCGGCTCGTGCGCAGCGACGGCGTCGGTCAGGGCGCGGTCCCACGCGGCCCGGTCCGGGTGCTCGCGCAGCGCGACACGGACGTGGGGAATACCGGCGGCCTCCGCATGCCCCTCGGCGGCACACTCGCGGTCCACTCCGACGGCGACGATCCGGGCGGGATATCCGTCCGTGTGCGTCGCGTCGATCAGCGACCGCAGCAGGCTGCCGGTGCCCGAAGCGAGGACGACGACCCGTGCCGGCACAGTGGGCGGCAGCTGGTCACGCGAGGCAGTCAGCGCTCTACTCCTGGAACTCGAGAGGGGTCGGCCGGAGGCTCGGCCGGGTAGAGCCTAGCCCTTGGGGGGTGTGGCACCCTCCGGCAGGTCGCCGTTGGGCTCCGGTGGCGCGCCGGCATCCCGGTCCCTCTCGCCGGGCCGGGCCGGCTCGTCGGCCGCGTCCTCGATCGCCGCGTCGACGACGTCCGTACGTTCGGCCACAGGGTCCTCGGTGTCCGGGTCCTCGGTGTCCGGGTCCTCGGTGCCCGGGTCCTCGGTGTCCGCGTCCTCGGTGTCCGGGTCCGCGGTGTCCGGGTCCGCGGCGACGGGCGTATCGGCGGCGGCCGAGGGGTCGTCCTCGACGATCTCGGCATCGAGCACGTCGGCGGCCGGTGCCGCCTCGAGCTCCCGGACGTCGTCGTCGGGGTTCTCGTCCGGCTCGTCGCCGGGGCCCTCGGCCGCCTCGTCGCCGGGCTCCTCGTCGGCGAGCTGCTCCCCGGCGACCTCGTCATCGGCGAGCTTCTCCTCGGCGGCCGACTGCCGGGCGGCTTCCACCGCAGCCAGGCGGTGCTCGCGCCAGAGCAGCAGCTGCGAGGTGACGAGGCCGAGCAGTCCCGTCCACGCGAACACCAGCACCCCGGCCAGCCACCAGTTTCCGCCGACCACACCGAAGACCCCCAGCGGGCCACCGGCAGCCCACGTGGCCAGCGCGGTGGCCGCACCGGCGAGCGCCGCCGCAGCAACCACCGTGAGGGCGGCGTCGGTGGACGACACGCGTTCCCCTCGGGCGCGTGCCTCGAGGTGGCACCGGGCGACGTACCGCCCGAGCAGCGCGCCCACCGTCGCGGGGACGGCGAGCAACACAGGCCAGAACGGCGCGGCCGGTCCCGGTGGGATCACGGCAAGCACCGGCAGGGCAGGCAGGTCCCCGCCGGTCGCCTCGAACAGGCTCAGGCGCACGTCGCCGAACTGCACCGTGCTGCCGGTCACCACGGCGGCGGCCCCGATCAGCACGTTGGGCAGGTACAGCACCGACAACACCGTCAGCCCGAGGGCGCCGACCGCTCCCCCGCCGCGGCCGATCAGGTCACCGACCACGGTCCACGACCACAGCAGCGCGAGCACGGTCACCACCCCGCCCGCGGCGAACATCCCCAGCACCGTCCGGGCCGCGGGACGCACGGCGGCGACCAGCCAGTTCGGCACCCCGTAGCGGGACGCCAGCGGCCGCCACGTCCGGGAACCGATGCCGAGCCCGGCCCCGACCAGGTACAGCGCGGTCACCCACGCCAGCGCGGACGCGGGATTGGGGGTGACGACAGGCAGGACACTTGCCGCATCCTGGATCACGATCAGTGCCGCCACCGTGATCACCGTCGGACCGGCGAGGGTGGCCGCCGCGATGCGCGAGGCGTTCCGGCGATCGAGCGGACGGCCACCGAGGGCGACGACACCATCGGTGGCCGACCGTGCGGCCCGAGCGGTCAGCCACACCAGCACCGCTGTCGGCAGCAACGGCAGCACCCCCAGCGGTACCCCGTCGATCGTCAATGTCACCTGGTGCAGGGCCAGCCAGCTGCCCGCGATGGCCGCGTAGATGCCGGTCAGGTCGCTGCTCGCGGCCACCATCGTGGTCACCACCAGCGTGGCGATCAACGCGAGGGTCACTGCCGGCACCTTGGCCGCAGTGCCGAGCAGGATCCGCAACTGCTCCGGTTCGACCGGGGTGTCTTCCGGGGTCGTGTGCCGGTCGGACCGGCCTAGCGTCGAGGTCATCGTGTCGAGAGTGTCACCCGGCGACGATCGGGACGGTCAGGCGCGCCGCAGCATGTGCGGGAGCCCTCACCGCGGTTCGTCGCCGGGACGGAACGCCTGCGTCGGCGCCGGATCCGACGTCCGCTCGGTGTCCCCCTCCGAGGAACGGCCGGTGGCCTCGCGCTCAGAGTCTGCGTCCCGGGGGGCGAGCACCGTCGGCTCGTCGACGTCGCCGCCGGCAGACTCGCCCGTCCGACCGGCGGGACCCGGAGTCCCCGCACCGTACGGCGCCTGCGCGCCCGTCGGGGTGTAGGCCTGCTGTCCGGGGTGCTGGCCCTCGGAGTGCTGCCGGTCGACGCGCAGCGGCTGGCTCAGGTGTTCGGTCTGGGCGCCGGCGTCCGGGCTGGGGTAGTGCTCGCGCGGCTGCGCCCCCGAGTACTGGGTGCCGGGGTACTGGCCCCCGGCGTACTGGCCGGAGGGGTACTGGCCGGACGGGTACTGGCCCGACGGGTACTGGCCCGACGGGTACTGACCGGACGGGTACTGACCGGACGGGTACTGACCCGAGGGGTACTGCGCCTGCTGGTAGCCGGGGTACTGCGCCGAGGTCCCGGACGGGTAGGCCGAGGTCCCGGAGGGGTAGGCCGAGGATCCGGAAGGGTACCCGGAGCCCGGCGTTCCGTATCCGCTCGCCGTCGCGCCGGGAGCGTAACCCTGCCCCCCACCGGCACCCTGCGCACCGTAGCCCTGCGCACCGTAGCCCTGCGCTCCGGCACCCTGCGCTCCGTAACCCTGCCCGCCGTAACCCTGGCCGCCGCCCTGGCCGCCGAACGACTGCGCGGGCGAACGACGCTGGCCGGGCACCAAAATCCCGATCCCGAAGAGCAGCGCCATGAGCGCGAGCGCGGTCTGCAGGAAACCGAGGACGAGGATCGACACCCCACCCCAGGAGATGCCGGTGTCGTCCGGGAGGTGGAAGAGCTGGAACAGCGACACCACGAAGCCGACCGCGGAGGCCGCCACCGCGACGGAGCGCAGGTCCTGACCCGGCAGCAGCGACAGCGCAGCGGCCGCGCCGCCGAAGAGCAAGAAGGCCAGCGGGACGACCGCGAACCCGAAGTCGAACGACGACAGCGCGACCTGGGTGCCGAAGGAGATGCGCACGTACGGCGCCAGGCCGAGCAGGAAGTTCAGCACCGCCAGCACCGCGACGGCGATCGGCAGGAGCAGCGGCACCACCTTGTCGGAGACGCCGCGGGCGGCGGACCCGGGTCCTGCCCCGGTCGACGACCCCGAGGGGCCTGCCGGGTTGTCGGACCGGCCCGTTCCCGAGCCTGCTGGGTAGGTCATCGCTCCTCCTGATGTCGTCGGCTGCTCTGCGACCAGCCTAGGCACGATCACCGTGGGCGGCAGGAGTCCCGCGAATCCGGCGAATCCCCACCGGCGAGAATGTGCCCATGCCCAGCACCCTCGAGCCCGGACCGGACGTCGTCGCCGAGACGGAGATCAAGCACTCCCGCTTCCTCGCCGTGCTGCGCCGCGTCGACTCGGACACCGCCGCGCTCGCCTTCGTCGAAGAACAGCGGCGGCTGTATCCCGATGCGCGGCATCATTGCTGGGCCTTCGTGGTGGGCGACGAGCCGGCGCACCGGGCGGAGCGGTCGAGCGACGACGGGGAGCCGGGTGGCACGGCCGGGGTGCCGATGCTGCAGGTGCTGCACCACCGCGACCTGGTGAACGTCGCGGTGGTGGTCACCCGATGGTTCGGGGGCATCAAGCTCGGCGCGGGCGGACTGGTCCGAGCGTATTCGGGTGCGGTGGCGGTTGCGGTCGACGCGGCGACGCTGGTGCCGCGGGAGCGGCGGGAGGTGTTCACGCTGGCGGTGGGGCACGGTGATGCCGGACGCGTGGAGTCGGAACTACGGGTCCGCGGAGTGAGCGTGCTCGACGTGTCCTACACGGAGCGTGTCGTCTTCACCGTCGCGGCGCGGGATGCGACCGAACTGCAGAGCGTGGTGGCATCGGTGACGGCCGGTGCGGGGGAACTCGTGCCCGTCGGCACCGAATGGGTCGACGGGTAGGCAGCGGAGCCGCCGGTGTGTCCTTTGGGCTGCCTGGACCGCCCAAAGGACACACCGGCGGCGAAGCCGCTCCGCTCTGTTCTAGAGCGACTGCAGGATCTCGCGCGCGAGAGCGGCGGTCTCGGACGGCGTCTTGCCGACCTTCACGCCGGCCGCCTCGAGGGCGTCCTTCTTGGCCTGCGCGGTGCCCGAGGAGCCGGAGACGATGGCGCCGGCGTGGCCCATGGTCTTGCCCTCGGGAGCGGTGAACCCGGCGACGTAGCCGACGACCGGCTTGGTCACGTTCGCCTTGATGTAGTCGGCCGCGCGCTCCTCGGCGTCGCCGCCGATCTCGCCGATCATGACGATGAGCTTGGTCTCGGGATCCTTCTCGAACGCCTCGATGGCGTCGATGTGGGTGGTGCCGATGACCGGGTCGCCGCCGATGCCGATGGCGGTCGAGAAGCCGAAGTCACGCAGCTCGAACATCATCTGGTAGGTCAGCGTGCCGGACTTCGACACCAGGCCGACCGGGCCCTTGCCGGAGATGTTGGCCGGGGTGATGCCGACCAGCGACTCGCCGGGGGTGATGATGCCGGGGCAGTTGGGGCCGATGATCCGGGTCTTGCTGCCCTTCTCGACGTTGTAGGCCCACGCGTACGCGGTGTCCTGCACCGGGATGCCCTCGGTGATGACCACGAGCAGCGGGATCTCCGCGTCGATGGCCTCGATGATGGCGTCCTTGGCGAACTTGGGGGGAACGAACGCGATCGAGACGTCCGCGCCGGTCTCCTTCATCGCCTCGGCGACGGTGCCGAAGACGGGCAGCTCGACGGCGGAACCGTCGGCCGCGGTGTGGGACACCGTGGTGCCGGCCTTACGGGCGTTGACGCCGCCGACGACCTGGGTCCCGGCCTTGAGCATCAGGGCGGTGTGCTTGGTGCCCTCGCCGCCGGTGATGCCCTGGACGATGACCTTCGAGTCCTTGTTGAGGAAGATAGACATGTTCTCCGTGTGTCCTTACTTCGCGGCGTACGCCAGCTCGGCGGCCTTGTCAGCGGCCTCGTCCATGGTTCCGACCAGCGTGACCAGCGGGTGGTTGGCGTCGGCCAGGATCTTGCGGCCGGCCTCGACATTGTTGCCGTCCAGACGGACGACCAGCGGCTTGTTGGCCTCGTCGCCGAGGATCTCGAGCGCCTTGACGATGCCGTTGGCGACGGCGTCGCACGCGGTGATGCCACCGAACACGTTGACGAACACGCTCTGGACCTGGGAGTCGTTCAGGATCACGTCCAGGCCGGCGGCCATGACCTCGGCCGAGGCGCCACCGCCGATGTCGAGGAAGTTGGCAGGCTTGACGCCGCCGTGCTTCTCACCGGCGTACGCGACGACGTCGAGGGTCGACATGACCAGACCCGCGCCGTTGCCGATGATGCCGACCTGACCGTCGAGCTTGACGTAGTTCAGGTCGTGCTCCTTGGCCTTGGCCTCGAGCGGATCGGTGGAGTCCTTGTCCTCGAGCTCGGCGTGCTCGGGGTGACGGAAGCCCGCGTTCTCGTCGATGGTGACCTTGCCGTCCAGGGCGAGGATCTGATCGTCGGGGGTACGCACGAGGGGGTTGACCTCGACCAGGGTGGCGTCCTCGGCGACGAAGACCTCCCACAGCTTCTGGATGGTCACGGCCGCGGCGTCGAGCACCTCGGCGGGCAGGTGGCCCTGCTCGGCGATGCTGCGCGCGAACGCGAGGTCGACACCCTTGACGGCGTCCACGGACACCTTGGCGAGACGCTCGGGCTTGGTTGCCGCGACCTCTTCGATCTCCATGCCGCCCTCGACCGAGCACATGGCCAGGTAGGTGCGGTTGGCACGGTCGAGCAGGAAGGAGATGTAGTACTCCTCCGCGATGTCGCTGGCCTCGGCGACCAGCAGCTTCTTGACGATGTGACCCTTGATGTCGAGGCCGAGGATGTTCTCGGCGTGGGTCTTCGCATCCTCGGGGGTGGCGGCGTACTTCACGCCGCCGGCCTTGCCACGACCACCGGTCTTGACCTGGGCCTTGACCATCACAGGCTTACCGATTTCCTCGGCGATAGCCTTGGCATCGTCGGCCGTGTCGGTCACACGACCCAGCGACGTCGGCACACCATGCTTGGCGAAGAGTTCCTTCGCCTGGTATTCGAAGAGATCCATCTGCTCACCGTCTCGTCTGCGTTGACGCCCGCTCGAGGGGTATGAGCGGGTCCGTTCGGACTGTAACTAGTCGGAAGTCCCACCAAACGCCCGCACTCCTGGTATGTGTCGCATGTCACCGGAGTGGGGCCCCGAGGGGTACCTCACGGATTTTCCTCCCGGATTGTGAGCCACGCCGCAGCCAGGAGGAGCACCACCCCCAGGATTGCAGGCAGCGTGAGGACTCCGTTCACCGGCTCCTGCTCCGGGGTCCGTACGAGCACCCACGAGGCCGCGTACAGGGCCACCGAGGCCGCCGCACCGAGCAACAGCACACTGCCGCGGGCCGGCCGCGCACGCGCTGCGACCAGCACCGCGGCGACCACCGCGACGGCGAGCACCGCCCGCCCCCACACGTCGTACCCCCAGGGGTAGCTCAGCACCGAGCCGGCGCCGGGCTGCAACGGCAGCAGCACCCCGGCACCGGCAGTGAGCGCCGCCGCCGCGCCCACCGTGCGCGCGACGGGCCCGGCGATCCGTTCGACGGAGGTGTCGATGCCGTCGCGTTCCGCACCTCCCGCGAGGACGACGAACACGCCCGTCACCGCCGCCCCCAGGATGGCGGCCCCGGCCAGCCAGGTGCCCGGCCCGGCGCCGACACCGGGCAGGCCCGCGGCGAGCACCCAGGACTGCAGCACCGCCCCGGCGGCGGTGACCACCCCGGCGGCCGGCACCACGACGGCGGGTCGCAGCGGAGCAGCGAACTCGGAGAGCAGCAGCCACACGCTCAGTGCCAGCACGAGCAGACCCGCGGCGAACAGCATGCGGGCGGCAGGCAGTTCGGGCGCCGCACCGGCGGGCACCGACAGCGCCGGCAGCAGCGAACCCACTGTCGCGACGGCGCCGGTGACGAGCCCCGCGACACCCGCCTGCCGATGCCGCGCCGCGGGAGCGGACGGCAGCACCCTGGGCACCGGCCCGGCGGCGTGATCGGACCGTGCGACGAGCCGGGGCAGCGCGGCCGCGGCCGCGACGAGCAGGACGGCAGCGAGCACGCCGACGGCGGCCGCGGACGACGGCGTCAGCCGCGCACCGCTCAGTCCCGCCGCCAGCCGGGGCCCCAGGATGCCCAGCGCACCGAGCCCCGCACCGGCCAACGCCCCGGCTGCGGCGGCCGACGACGAGGTCACCAGCGCCCACGTCGCCGCCAGCAGCACCGCGACCGCCGCCACCAGGGCGCCGATCGCCGCAGCCGGCGTGGCGTCGAGGACGCCGGAACCGAGCAGGACCGGGTCGTTCGACACGAAGGGCGGGGCGAGCAGCGCACCGGCCGCGGCAAGTGCAGCTCCCGCCACACCGGCCGCCGCCGGAGCCCCGGTGCGGGCAACCGCGGGCCGGTCCTCGCCGGGGAGGTGGGCGTCGGGCTCGGCTTCCAGTTGCCGGACCGCGACGGCTCCGAGGGCCCCGGCGAGGACCGAGGCGAGATGACCGGCGAGGACGACGCCCGCGCCGGGACCTGCCGCGAGTCCCGCGGCGGTGACGGGCCGGAACAGCTCGAGGCGGTCCGCGTCGAGGGCGTCGGTGAACAGCGCGACGTCGAGCAGGGCCGCGCCGAGTGCGACGAACCCCGCTCCAGCGAGAAGCGCGGCGGCCCGGACGGCGGGGAGGGGGCCGCGCCGGCGGGCAAGACTCACCGCACCGGCGGGAACCGCGAGCGCGACGACGGCAGCGACGAGGGACGCGGCGCCCGAGGCGGCGCCGACCGGTCCCGTGTCGGCACGGACCACGGGCAGGAGCGGCGCGACCGCCACCGCGGTGGCTCCGAGCGCGGCCAGGACGAGCGCAGCGAGAAGTACGGGCGGGCGGCTCGGCACGATCCGACGCTACGACGGCCTTCCGGTACATCCCGGCGTGACACACCGTAAGTCTTCGGTATCGCCCCGTAACCAGGGAAATGTTTCCAGATTTGCCCAGCTCAAACTGTGATGCCGGTCACAAGGTCCGATTTCCTGCCCGTTTAGGTTGCCACGCTTGCGATCGTTTCGTTACCGTCGCTTCGGTCCGAGTAACGGTCAGGTCACGAACGGAGGACGGCAGTCGATGCACACTTGCACTCCCCGCGCCGACAGCCGTCCCGACAGCGAGTTCGACGATATCGACTTCGCAGGGGCGACCGACCGCCTCTACCCGGGCCACTGGCAGCCGCACGAGCACTACTTCGACGAGGGCCCTGCGGACGATCCGGACGTCTCGAGCATTGTGAATTTCCGTAACACCAGCACCACCGAGCAGTACGAATTCTACGGCGACGAGCCGGCCCGCCCGCTCACCGCCCCCGCAGTGTCCGACGGTGATCCGGCCGCCCCGCCTCGTCGCGGCGGCGCCCACCGCGTTCCCACTCCGCCCGCCGCCCTCAAGGGCCGTGCCGCGGTCCTCGCGGTCGCCGCCGGCGCCGTCGTCGCCGCGGGTCAGGCCGCCACCAGCGGCCCCGCTCAGAACTCCGAGCATTCCGAGGTCGCCCTCGCCGCCGACACCACCGGCTCGAACGTCATCACCGCCACCGCGGTGCCGCAGGCCGCCCAGTTCGCCGCGGAGACCGAGTCCGAGAGCGCGACTCCCTCCCAGGCCCCTCAGGTCCTCAACATCGCGGACCCGAACGACCTGTCCCAGTTCTCCAATCTGCTCGCCAAGGGCCAGCGCTTCAGCGAGGAGCGCGCCGCCCGCGAGGCCGCCGCCCGTCGCCCCCTGTTCGTCCTGCCGGCCGCGGGCGTCTTCACCTCCAGCTACGGCGCCCGCTGGGGAACCCTGCACGCCGGTGTGGACATCGCCGGTCCCATCGGAACCCCGATCCTCGCGGTCGCCGACGGCACCGTCATCGACTCCGGTCCGGCGTCCGGGTTCGGCATGTGGGTGCGTCTGCGCCACGCCGACGGCACCGTCACCGTCTACGGTCACATCGACCAGTCCTTCGTGACCGTCGGTCAGCAGGTCATGGCGGGTGACCAGATCGCCACCATGGGCAACCGTGGCCAGTCCACCGGCCCGCACCTGCACTTCGAGGTCCACCTCAACGGCATCGACAAGATCGATCCGCTGCCCTGGCTCGCGACTCGCGGCATCTCCCTCGGCATCCGGAACGACTGACCGCCGACCGCATTCGCGATACGGGCCCCGCACCGGCTGGTGCGGGGCCCGTATCGCGTCCGGCTCAGAGTTTGACCATCGGCACGCCGCCGACGAGCATCAACCGCACCTTCCCGGCGCTGCCGAAGTCGACGACCACCGTCGCGGTCGGCCCGGAGCCGCGGGTTTCGAGGACCGTGCCGAGGCCGTACTTGTCGTGGCTGACCCGATCGCCGACGGCGAGCACGAGATGGTTGTTGCGCGAACGCCCGGAACTCGGCGTCGACGGCCGGTCGCCGCCGAACCGGGAAGTCCCGCCCCCGAAGCCGGAACCGATTCCGCCGTAACCGCTCCGGCCCCGCCCGGCACCGATGGCGTGCCCACCGGCGACCCCCGGATCCTCCCGGCGCCATTCCACGAGTTCCTGCGGGATCTCCTGGAGGAAACGCGATTCCGGATTGGTCACGGGCTGCCCCCAGGCCGAGCGCAGCACCGCGCGGCTCAGATACAGGCGGTGCCGCGCACGGGTGAGGCCGACATAGGCCAGGCGCCGTTCCTCCGAGAGTTCGGCAGGGTCGCCGAGAGCGCGCATGTGCGGGAACTGCCCGTCCTCCCACCCGGTGACGAACACCACCGGGAATTCGAGCCCCTTGGCGGTGTGCAGCGTCATCAGGGTGACGACCCCGTCGCCCTCCTCGGGGATCTGATCGGCGTCGGCCACCAGCGACACCCGCTCGAGGAACGCCGCCAGGGAACCGGGCTCGGGCTCCCCCTCCGGCACCTCGCGTTCGTCCTCGAGACCCGCGGCGTTGCGCGCGTCCGAACAGAATTCTCTTGCGACGCTGACCAACTCGTTGAGGTTGTCGAGCCTCGTGCCGTCCTGCGGGTCGTCGCTGGCCTCGAGCTCGGCGCGATATCCGGTGCGATCGAGCACCGCTTCGACGATGTCGCCGATGTCGACGAGGTCGTTGCCGTCGGCGTCGGTCTCGGTGAGCATCGCCCGTAGTTCGTCCATGAGGTCGACGAACGCGGCGACGGCCTTCTGCGAGCGGGAATTCAGCAGCGGCACGGTCCCCTCGGCGGCGTCGCGCAGGGCCCGGCCGAACCCGACGCCCGTGCGTTCGGCGTGCACCGCCACGCAGGCCTCGGCGCGGTCGCCGATGCCGCGACGGGGGGTGTTGAGGATCCGGCGCAGGCTGACCGTGTCGTCCGGGTTCGCGAGCACCCGCAGGTACGCGACGAGGTCCCGCACCTCCTTGCGCTCGTAGAAGCGCACGCCGCCGACCACCCGGTAGGGCACGCCGTGCCGGATGAACACGTCCTCGAGGGCGCGCGAGGAGTTGTTGGTGCGGTAGAAGACGGCGATGTCGGCGAATTTCGCGTCCCCGGCGTCGACGAGCCGGTCGATCTCCGCGGCGACGAACTGCGCCTCGTCGTGCTCGTTGTCGGCGACGTACCCGGTGATCGGCTCCCCCGCACCGGAGTCAGTCCACAGCCGTTTCTCCCGACGCCCGGTGTTGCGGGCGATCACCGCGTTCGCCGCGGAGAGGATGGTCTGGGTGGAACGGTAGTTCTGCTCGAGCAGGATCGTGCGAGCCTCGGGATAGTCGCGTTCGAACTCCTCGATGTTGCGGATCGTCGCGCCGCGGAACGCGTAGATGGACTGGTCGGCGTCGCCGACGACACACAGTTCCGCCGGCGCGACCGCGTCGTCCGACACGGTGTCGTCCGCCCCGCCGACGAGCGTGCGCACGAGCACGTACTGCGCGTGGTTGGTGTCCTGGTACTCGTCGACGAGAACGTGGCGGAACCGTCGGCGGTAGTACTCCGCCACCGGCGGATGCGCCTGCAACAGCGCCACCGTCTCCCCGATCAGGTCGTCGAAGTCGAAGGCGTTGGCCGCGCGCAGCCGCTGCTGGTAGTGGGCGTAGACCGTCGCGACGATCCGCGGCAGGTCCGCCGCCTCGCGATCCGCGGCGGCCGCGGCCTCCTCGGGACCGATCAGCTCGTTCTTGAGATTGGAGATGTGCGTAGCCAGCAGCCGCGCGGAGTACCGCTTGACGTCGAGGTCGAGATCCTTGGCGATCATGGTGAGCAGCCGCCGGGAGTCGTCGGCGTCGTAGATGGTGAAGTTCGAGTTCATCCCCGACAGCAGCGCCGACTGCGCGCGCAGGATCCGCACGCAGCTCGAGTGGAACGTCGACACCCACATGCTGTTCGCCCGCGGGCCGACCAGGTGGGCGACACGCTCGCGCATCTCGGCGGCCGCCTTGTTGGTGAACGTGATGGCCAGGATCTGGCCCGGCGTCACCCTCCGCTCCCCCAGCAGGTACGCGATGCGCCGCGTCAGCACCGCCGTCTTCCCCGAGCCGGCGCCCGCGACGATGAGCAGCGGAGAACCCGTGTGGGTCACCGCCTCCCGCTGCTGTGGGTTGAGGCCCTCGAGCAGAGCGTCGGAGGTCGTCGCTCGCACCCCCGGGTTCGGGGCGGGGACGGGACGGCCGGAGGCAACGGGAGTGTTCATCGTGGTACCAAACTACCGGCGATCGCCGACAGCCGTGCCGGCCGGGCGGGGGCGATTCGACAGGTATGCCTTACTTGGCCGGTTCGGGGACGGGTGGCAAACTGAACGTCATGTCATGTGCTCCACGTCGCCGCTACCGGCGACACTGCCATCGGTGTGAGAGCCGATGACCGAGGCCTGACCGCACCCCGAGGCTTCGGCTGCCGCGCCACCGAAGCCCGAGCCGACGGCCGGACCGGTAACGCCCGCAGAATCCGAAGCGATCCCAGAGCTGACGCGAGGAGACGACATGAGCACCAACACCGAGGCCACCGGTTCCGGAGCCAGCGCATCCGATGCTGCCCTGCCCACCACCGAGGCGGAGATCGACGAGCTCCGCAAGGAGATCGATCGGCTCGACGCCGAGATCCTGGCGGCGGTCAAGCGCCGCACCGAGGTCTCGCGCATCATCGGCCAGACCCGGATGGCATCCGGCGGCACCCGCCTGGTCCACAGCCGGGAGATGAAGGTCCTCGAGCGCTTCAGCGAGCTGGGCCAGGAGGGTCACACGCTGGCCATGCTGCTGCTGCGACTCGGCCGCGGCCGCCTGGGTCACTGAGGCCGCGGCCGCCTGGGTCACTGAGGCCGCGGCCGCCTGGGTCACTGAGGCCGCGGCCGCCTGGACCCACCGAGGCCGCGGCCGCCTGGACCCACCGAGGCTGCGGCCGGGGTCACCGAGGCACCCCGGCCCCGGTACGCCCCCGAGCACGCGACGGTCGGGGGCGTAGCCGTCGCGCAGGTCACTGCAGCGCGATGTACTTCGTCTCGAGGTACTCCTCGATGCCTTCGCTGCCGCCCTCGCGGCCCAGCCCGGAGGCCTTGACGCCGCCGAAGGGCGCCGCGACGTCGGAGATCACGCCCCGGTTGACGCCCACCATGCCGGATTCGAGGGCCTCGGACACCCGCAGCGCCCGGTCCAGGTTCTGCGTGTAGATGTACGCGGCCAGTCCGTATTCGGTGGCGTTGGCCGCGTCGATCGCCTCCTGCTCGGTGTCGAATCCGGTCACGGCGGCGACGGGACCGAACACCTCCTCGCGCAGGATCCGGGCGTCGGCCGTCACTCCGTCGAGCACGGTCGCGGGGTAGAACCACCCCCGACCGTCGGGGACGTCCCCGCCGAGCCGCACGCTCGCACCGGCCGCGACCGCGTCCTGCACCAGCGTGCCGACGGTCTCCCGCTGGCCCGCGTTGATCAGCGGACCGAGCGTGGTGCCGGGGTCGGTACCCGGCCCGAGCCGGTACTGCGCCATGCGCTCGGTGAGCTTCTTCACGAACTCCTCCCGCACCGGGTTGGCGACGTGGAAGCGGTTCGCGGCCGTGCACGCCTCGCCCCCGTTGCGCAGCTTGGCGGCCAGTGCTCCCTCCACCGCGGCGTCGAGGTCGGCGTCGTCGAACACCAGGAACGGCGCGTTGCCACCCAGTTCCATCGACGTGCGCAGCATCGCCTTCCCGGCCCGCTCGGACAGGGTCCGGCCCACCTCGGTGGAACCGGTGAAGGTCAGCTTGCGCAGGCGGGGATCGTCGATCAGCGGGCCGGTGACCGCGCCGGCACGCGAGGTCGGCAGCACCGACAGCACCCCCTTCGGAAGCCCGGCCTCGACGAACAGCTGGGCGAGCAGCAGCATCGTCAAGGGGGTCTCCGACGCGGGCTTCATCAGGATCGTGCAGCCCGCGGCGAGGGCGGGACCGATCTTGCGGGTGCCCATCGCGAGCGGGAAGTTCCACGGCGTGATCGCCAGGCACGGTCCCACCGGCTGCTTGGTCACCAGGATCCGTCCGTTGCCGGCGGGTGCGTGCGTGTAGCGCCCCGAGATCCGCACCGCCTCCTCGGCGAACCAGCGGAAGAACTCGGCCCCGTACTTGGTCTCGGCCCGGCTCTCCGGCAGGGCCTTGCCCATTTCGAGAGTCATCAGAAGCGCGAAGTCCTCGGCCCGTTCGGTGATCCTCCCGAACACCGAACGCAGCAGTTCACCCCGCTCGCGCGGCGCGGTCGCCGCCCACTCGTGCTGGGCGGCCACCGCGGCGTCGAGGGCGCGGACGGCGTCGGCGGGGCTCGCGTCGGCGACGTCGGTGAGGATGTCGCCGGTGGCGGGATCGTGGACGGGGAAGGTGGCGCCGTTCTCGGCGGCCACCCATTCCCCGCCGAGGAACAGTTCTGTCGGTACGGTCCGGATCAGTTCGTCGGTGTCCATGTCCCACATCATGCGCTCCGGGACCCGGACGGGTTCCGAACCCGCCGGTAACTACGGGCCCGCACTAGGCTCTGAATTCATGAGCGACGTGACTCGAACCGCACCGTGGCAGCAGCTGTCCCAGCACCGTTCGGAGCTCGAGGCGGTGGATCTGCGAGGGTTGTTCGCGGCGGATCCGGGTCGGGCGCAGCGGTTGTCGGTGACCGCGGGCGACTGGTACATCGACTACAGCAAGCACCGCATCACCGACACCACCGTCGCGTTGCTGCTGGATCTGGCCCGGGCCGCCGGGGTCGAATCCCGCCGCGACGCGATGCTCGCCGGGGAACGCATCAACAGCACCGAGGACCGGGCGGTGCTGCACACCGCGCTGCGGCTGCCGCGGTCGGCGACGCTGCCCGTGGACGGCGCCGACGTGGTCCCCGACGTCCACACCGTGCTCGACGCGATGGCCGGCTTCGCCGAGCAGGTCCGCTCCGGCACCTGGCGCGGCGCCACCGGGGAGACGATCACCACGGTGATCAACATCGGCATCGGCGGCTCGGACCTGGGCCCAGCGATGGTGGCGCGGGCGTTGCGGCACTACGCCGACGGCCCGGACGCCCGGTTCGTCGCCAACATCGATCCGGCGGATCTGACCGCGCAGCTGTCCGACCTGGATCCGGCCCGGACGCTGTTCGTGGTGGCGTCGAAGACGTTCACCACCATCGAAACGCTCACCAACGCCACCGCCGCGCGGCGCTGGCTGGTCGCCGCCCTCGGCGAGGACGCCGTCGCGGCGCACTTCGTGGCGGTGTCCACCAATGCCGCCAAGGTCGCCGAGTTCGGTATCGACCCGGCGAACATGTTCGGGTTCTGGGACTGGGTGGGTGGGCGGTACTCGGTGGGTTCGGCGATCGGCCTGTCGGTGATGTGCGCGATCGGCCCGGTGCGGTTCGCCGAATTCCTGGCCGGGATGCACACCGTCGACGAGCATTTCGCCACCGCGCCGCTCGAGGCGAACGCGCCGGTGCTGCTCGGGCTGCTGGGGGTGTGGTACGCGTCGGTGCTGGGGGCGCAGACGCGGGCGGTGCTGCCCTACAGCCAGGACCTGGCGCGGCTGCCGGCGTATCTGCAGCAGCTGACCATGGAGTCGAACGGCAAGTCGGTGCGGCTCGACGGCAGCCCCGTCGACCACGACACCGGGGAGATCTTCTGGGGTGAGCCGGGCACGAACGGTCAGCA
Organism: Rhodococcus sp. DMF-1; assembly: GCF_021441945.1. Lineage (NCBI taxonomy): Bacteria > Bacillati > Actinomycetota > Actinomycetes > Mycobacteriales > Nocardiaceae > Rhodococcus > Rhodococcus sp. DMF-1. Next base: position 220,604 of record NZ_CP090442.1, on the reverse strand, counting down.
CGCGTTCTTCCAGCTGCTGCACCAGGGCACCCGGCTGATCCCGGCCGACTTCGTCGGGTTCGCCACCGCGCTCGAGGATCTGCCCACCATCGACGGGACCGGGAGCATGCAGCAGGTGCTGCTGGCGAACATGCTCGCCCAGGCCAAGGTGCTCGCGTTCGGCAAGACCGCGGCCGAGGTCGCCGCCGACGGCACCGACCCGGCGCTGGTGGCGCACAAGGTGATGCCCGGCAACCGGCCCTCGACCACCCTGCTCGCCCCGGCGCTGACGCCGGCGACGCTGGGCCAGTTGATCGCCCTGTACGAGCATCAGGTGTTCGTCCAGGGCGTGATCTGGGGCATCGACTCGTTCGACCAGTGGGGCGTCGAACTCGGCAAGACCCAGGCCCTGCAACTGGCCCCCGCGCTGACCGGCGCGGCGGACCCCGAGACCGGCGACACCTCCACCGACACCCTCGTCCGCACCATCCGGCGGTGGCGTAAGAACTAGAGCAGACACCCGTTGTGGCGGGCTTGCACCGGTTTCCGACTGCGGAAACCGGGGCAAGCCCGCCGATTCGGGCGCAAGCTCTGCCGCTCAGGCGGCGTGCGGGCGGGACCAGCGGCGGGTCGTGTGCACCCGGTCGCCGCCGTCGACGAGGCGGGCGGCCAGGTCGTACTGCTCGAGCCACCGCACCGCGGGCGCTCCGCGGCGCAGAGCTGCCGCGGCGGCGGCGTCGGCCCACAACGCGTCCTCGGCGATGACGGTGACCTGTGCCCACCGTCCGGAGACGTCGTTCCCGCCGTCCTGCTCTGCGTCGGATTCCTCGCGCACGCGCGTCGCTATGGCGCTTCCGGCCGGGAGCTCGACGGTCCCGGCGCCGGGGACGGACACCTGCCACCCGCCGGCGGGACTGTGACCGGCGGTGGCCGTCACGTCGCCCATCCGCACCAGGACACCGCATTCGAGGCTGCGGGCCACGGTCGCGGCGGCCCGATCCGCGGTGTCGGCCCTGGCCGTCTCGGTGATGTCGAGGTTGACGCCGAACGGGGCCAGCACGGTCTCGCCGTCGAGGTGGATGTCGCTGTAGTCGGGGAGCGGATGGATGGGCGGGGTGGCGTCCTCGTCGATCCCTGCGTCGTCGGCCGCCAAGGGACTCACCGTCCCGTCGGTCATCCGGGCGACCCAGAGCGCCGAGCGCAGCAACGCCGACAGCCGCGGGCTGACCTGGACGGGAATGCCCTGGGCGAGGTTGACCTCGTGGATCTCCGCGTCGCCGCGCTGCGGGTTGCACGCCGCCTCGGATTCCGCGATCGCGGCGCGCACCCGCGTTTCGGCCTCCGCCAGGGCGGCGTACTCGGTGACGGCCACCGTCACCGGGACCCCCCATTCCCGCCATTCGCTGCTTCTGATCATGAGGGGCTCCGGGCTCGCTCGACGATCGTTGTCGTTACCTCCAGTATGCCCTGACCTCCAGGATGCCCTGTGGGTCGTCGCCCGTCGGCTCGCGTGAGGGTCGCCGCGGATCAGACGCGCGCGAGGATCGCCGCGGTGTCCAGGCCGGTGGGCATGGTCCCCAGGGCGATGCCCCAGTCGTCGCCCAGCCGGGTGGCGCAGAAGGCGTCCGCGACGGCCGGATGCCCGTGCCGCACGAGCTGTGCACCCTGCAGGACCAGCGCCATCAGTTCCACGATCCGGCGGGCCCGGTACTCGACGTTCTCGAGATCGGCGAGTTCCTTGCCGACGCGCGCCACGGCGTCGTCGAGCCGGGAGTCGGCGCCCTCGGCCAGGCGTACCTCGGCGAAGAACGCGTCCACGGTCTCGGGCTGCTTGACCATCGCGCGCAGTGCGTCGAGGGCGGCGACGTTGCCCGAGCCTTCCCAGATCGACATGAGCGGTGCCTCGCGGTACAGCCGCGGCATCCCGGATTCCTCGGCGTAGCCGTTACCGCCGAGGCATTCGAGGGCCTCCGCGGCGTGGGCGGGGGCGCGCTTGCACACCCAGTACTTGGTGACCGCGAGGGCGATGCGGCGCAGCGCCGCCTCCTGCGGATCCGTCGATGCGCGGTCCGTCGCACCGGCCAGCCGCATCATCATGGTCGTCGCGGCTTCCGACTCGACGATCAGGTCGGCGAGCACGTTCCGCATGAGCGGCTGGTCGACGAGCAGGGCGCCGAACGCCTTCCGGTGGCGGGCGTGGTGGACGGCGCGCAGCGTCGCCGCGCGCATTCCGGTCGCCGAGCCGATCACGCAGTCCAGGCGCGTCATGTTCACCATCTCGATGATGGTGTTGACGCCGCGGCCCTCCGCGCCGACGAGCCAGCCGGTTGCGCCCTCGTACTCGATCTCGGAGGACGCGTTCGACTTGTTCCCGAGCTTGTCCTTGAGCCGCTGGATGCGGATGCGGTTGCGGCTGCCGTCGGGAAGCACCCGCGGCAGCAGGAAGCACGAGAGGCCGCTGGTGGTCTGCGCCAGCGTGAGGAACATGTCCGACATCGGTGCGGAGGTGAACCACTTGTGTCCGACGATGCGGTAACTGCCGTCCGCCTGAGGGGTCGCGGTCGTCGTGTTGGCCCGCACGTCCGATCCGCCCTGCTTCTCGGTCATGGACATGCCGGCGATCAGGCCGCGCTTGGTGGACGGTTCCCGGAGCCCGAAGTCGTAGTGCGGGGCGGTGAGCAGCGGCTCGTACGTCGCGGCGAGTTCGGGATTGTGCCGCAGCGCCGGTATCACCGCGTACGTCATGGAGATCGGGCACATGTGTCCCGCTTCGGCCTGGCCCCACACGTAGAACTTGGCGGCCCGGGCGACGTGCGCCCCGGCCCGGGGGTCGCGCCACGGTGCCGCGTGCATGCCGTGCTCGACGGCCACCGTCATGAGGTCGTGCCAGTGCGGATGGAACTCCACCTCGTCGACGCGGTGCCCGTAGCGATCGTGGGTGTGCAGCACGGGCGGGTACTCGTCGACGAGCCTGCCCCATTCCTGCGCACGCGTCCCTCCGGCGAGCGCGCCGATCTCCCGGACTTCGTCCTCGGCCCAGGCGGCTCCTTCGCGGCGCAGGCCCTCGAGCAGTGCCGCGTCGTCGGCCGCCTGGTACGGCACGAGGTCGGGCACCTGGTTGAACACCTCGTGGGTGGCGGGAAACGTGGGTGATTCGGTCATGGCCGGGCTCCTAGTGCGCGTAGGGCGAATGCGACGAGTTCGGGGACGGTGTCGGTGGCGGCCACGCCGGACTGCAGCGGGCCGGTGAGAACCTCGCCGACCGCCCCGACGAGGGCGGCGGCGGACAGCGCCGGGTTGCGAGAGGTGAGATCGCCCGAGTCGACACCGCGGCGCAGGGCGTCCTCGAACGCCGCCGCGAAGGCGCGGCGCAGCACCAGGCGTTCGGCGTCGACGGCCGCGTCGACGGGTTCGGCGAGCAGGGCGTAGGCGAGGGTGGGGTTGCGCAGGGCGCGGCGGGCGAAGGTCTCGACGACGGCGGCCACCTGTGCGGCCGCACCGTCCGGCCGGGCCGCGTCGGCGGCCGCGACGACGGCGTCGACCTCCCGTCCGCACAGGCTGCGGAAGATGCGCACCATCAGTTCGGACTTGTCGGCGTAGTGCCGGTAGACGCTGCCGGTGGCGACGCCGGCGCGCTCGGCGACCGCCGCGATGGACAGTCCCTGGTAGCCGCGCTCGGACAGCAGGCTCACGGCGGCGTCGGCGATCGCCTCGCGTTGCGCGTCGAGCCGTTGCTGCACGGCGGGGGTCCGGCGGTAGGCCACGAAAGAATTGAACCTCGATTCACAGCTTGGGTCAAGGACGGCGGCTACCGTCGGGACGGTGAACCGGCTCAGCGTGGTGGACGAGATCTTCCTGTACAGACATCGCGGCCTCGGCCTGCCCATCGCACTGCAGGGGCTGTGGCGCACCGGCGACACCGTGGGCGCACCCCTGCTGATCTCGCTGCACGACGCGCTCGGCCGCGGCCCCCTCGGCCGGCGCGTGGTTCGCCCGCACGTCCCGGGCGCCCGCCCCCGGCTCGAGCCGGGCCTGCGCAGCTACCCGCTGCGCTACCCACCCGAGCCGATCCCCACCACCGACGTCCTCACCTGGGCGGACCAGCAGGCGGAAGTGGACGTCGACCCCGAACTCGGACCGGGCTGGGCGCTGACCGCCACCCGCGTCGAGGGCGGCGGAACGGTCGTCTCGCTGGTGTGCTCGCACGTGCTCGCCGACGCGCGCGGTCTGATCGACGCCGTCGCCGACGCGCTGGCCGAGCGGATCCGTCCGTCCGACCCGGAGCGCGTCTCCGACCTCCGCGACGCCGCACGCCTGGTCCGTCGCGTCGCCCGCGGCCTGCGCCGGGCCCGCTGGTCCCCCACGACCGGCAAGCCCCCGCGTCCCCGTCCGATCCGCTCACCGGCGCGGACGGCACTGCTCGACGTGGACGCGCTCGCCTGGGACACCGCCGCCGACACGGCCGGCGGCACCCCCAACTCGCTCTTCCTCGCCCTCGCCACGGGCGTCGCGCACCGCGCCGGGCTCGACTGGCCGGTGCGGATCGCGGTGCCCGTCGACGGCCGCACCGCCGCGCCCGGGCTCCCCGGCGCCGGCAACGGGGTGACGATGACCGAGGTGGTGGTCGACGCCTCCGACACCCCGGCGTCGATCCGCCACCACGCCCGGGCGGCGTACACCCGCGGCCGGGAGGGGGCACCGCACGGCCTGCCGGACGAGGCGCTGCAACTGCTGCCCGACCGGCTCGCCGCGCGCCTCGCCGCCGGGGCCGGTGAGCGGGACCTGCTGTGCTCCAACATCGGACCGTTGCCCGCGGTGCTCGACGGCTTCGGGCCGCACCGCACCACGGGCGTCGCGACCCGCGCCGTCCACCCGGGACTCGCGACCGCCCGGGCCGCGACGTCCACCCGGCTCGCCGCATACCTGTGCCGTCAGGGGGACCGCTACACCTTGGCTCTCGTCGCACTCGACGACGAGTGCTTCCCCACCCGGGCCGCCCTGCGCGCCCACACCGACGCCGAGCTCGCCGCCCACGGCCTGCACGGCCGGCACTGGTAACGCGGCACCTATGACCGGCCGTCACGTACAGTTCGAACATGGCGGACGAGACCCTTGTCACAGTTTCCGACGGTGCCCTGCGGGGCACCCGCATCGGCGACCTGCTCGCCTGGCGCGGAGTCCCCTACGCAGCTCCTCCGGTCGGCCCGCTGCGACTGCGCGCCCCGCAACCGGTGCAGCCGTGGACCGGCGAGCGCGACGCCACGCACTTCGGTGCCGCGGCGAGCCAGCACCCACGGGGCCTGACCATCGGCTTCCGGAAACAGCAGCCCGCGAGCGAGGACTGCCTGACGCTCAACGTGCTGGCACCCGCGGCCCCCGCCGCGGCACCCCGACCGGTGATGGTGTTCATCCACGGCGGCGCCTACACGCTGGGCACTACGGCGCTGCCGCTCTACGGCGGGGAATCGCTGGTACGCTGCGGTGACCTGATCTACGTGTCGATCAACTACCGGCTCGGCAGCCTCGGCTATCTCGACTTCACCGAATTCTCCACGGCCGAAAGACCGTTCGACTCCAATCTCGGACTACGCGACCAGGTTGCCGCGCTGGCGTGGGTGCGCCGCAACATCGCCGCCTTCGGCGGCGACCCCGACAACATCACGATCTTCGGCGAGTCCGCCGGCGGCAATGCCGTGACCACGCTGCTCGCCACCCCGGCGGCCGAAGGACTGTTCGCCCGCGCCGTCGCCCAGAGTTCGGCACCCAACCTCGTCGTCGACGCCGAGCATGCGGCCGAGTGGGCGCGACGTTTCGTCGAACTGCTCGGCGCAGACCGGGATTCCGCGGTCGAGGCACTCGGGTCCGCCACTCCGGTCGACTTCGGCCGTGCCGCCCGGCGGCTCAGCGGGCGCATCCTGCACGAGACTCCCGGCCTGCACGCGTTCGGTCCCGTCGTCGACGGCGACTACCTCCCCACCACCCCCGTCGAGGCCTACGAAACCGGTGCCGCACATCGGGTTCCGCTCGTCATCGGCACCAACGCCCGGGAGGGGACGCTGTTCCCGCGGGTCCTCGACGCGCTGCCGACCAATCAACTCCGCATCGAGCAGATGTTCGGGCTCACCGATCCCACGGCCCAGGAACGCGTCGTCGCGGCCTATCCCGGGTATCCGGACGCCCGGGCGGCCGTCGACCTCGGCGGCGACCTCACGTTCTGGCATCCCTCGATCGAGATCGCCCAGGCCCACTCCCGCCACGCCCCCACCTACAGCTACCGGTTCGACTACGCGCCGCCGCTGCTGCGCTGGACCGGCTTCCACGCCACCCACGCCTTCGAACTGCTCTCCGTGTTCGGCCAGGCCGACACCGCCCTGGGACGGGTGGTCACCGCCGCCGGGGGCCGGCGTGCGCTGCGCACGGTGAGCGACGCGGTGCAGCGCCAATGGCTGCACTTCGCGCACGTGGGAGAGCCGCTGCCGTCGTGGCCGCGCTACGACGAACACGACCGCGCCACCGTCGTCTTCGACGACCCGACGCACGTGGAGTACGACCCGTGGCGGGAGCGGCGACTCGCCTGGGCCGGGTACCGCGGCTACCGCGGAGTGGCGCTGCCGCAGCGGTGAGCGCTCACTTGACCACGGTCAGCAGGAACACGACGTCCTCGAGCGCGGTGACGCTGTGCCGGACGGTGGGCAGCACCAGATAGTCGCCGGTCGAACCCTTCCAGGAATCGTCCCCGGCGATCAGGGACAGGCGCCCGCTGAGCACCTGCAGGGACCCCTCGCCGGGGCCGTCGTGCTCGGCGAGTTCGTGTCCGGCGAGCAGCGCGACCATCGTCTGCCGCAGATGCCTGGCGTGCCCGCCGAAGATGGTCTGCGAGCTGCGGCCGCTGCTCGATGCCGCCGCCAGCTTCAGTTGCTGTCGCGCCAGAGCCGTGAGGGATAGCTTGTCCATGGCTGCCCTTCCTGGTCGGGGTACGCCCTCGCAGTATGGCCCACCGGACGCGCCACCGGTCAGGTTCGCGTGTACCGGACGAAACGGAACCCGATTCCGTCGCCGGATTCCTGCCGCTCACCGACGTCCACGGCCGTCCACTCGGAACCGATCGGCGGGGCGAAGGCATCCGCTCCGGTGTCCAGGTCCACCTCCGTGACGAGCAGCTGCGTCGCGTGCGGTACGGCCTGCGCGTAGATCTGTCCGCCACCTATGACGCAGACGTCGCCGTCCCCGGCGAGCGCCAGGGCCTGCGGCACCCCGTGGGCCACCTCGGCGCCCGCGTCCGACCAGGCCGGGTCGCGGGTGACGACGATGTTGCGCCGGCCCGGCAGCGGCCGGAAGCGCGGCGGCAGCGACTCCCACGTCAACCGGCCCATGATCACCGGCTTTCCCCGCGTCGCGGCCCGGAAGTGCGCCATGTCCTCGGGGATGTGCCACGGGATCGCACCGTCGCGGCCGATGCCCCCGGCGCGGTCCTGCGCCCAGATCAGGACGACGTCCCCCGCCGCCGTCATACCGCGACCGGGGCCTTGATGGGCGGGTGGTGCCGGTAGCCGGTGACCTGCACGTCCTCGTACTCGTACTCGAAGATCGACCCGCGCCGGTTCAGCTCCAGGGTGGGGTACGGATAGGGCTCCCGGGCGAGCTGCTCGGTGACCTGCTCGACGTGGTTGTCGTAGATGTGGCAGTCCCCGCCCGTCCACACGAACTCGCCCGGCTCGAGATCGGTCTGCTGAGCGACCATGTGGGTGAGCAGCGCATAGCTGGCGATGTTGAACGGCACGCCGAGGAACAGGTCGGCGCTGCGCTGGTACAGCTGGCAGCTGAGCCTGCCGCCGGCGACGTGGAACTGGAAGAACGCGTGGCACGGCGCGAGCGCCATCTTGTCGATCTCGCCGACGTTCCACGCGGAGACCACGATGCGCCGCGAGTCGGGGTCGGTGCGGATGGTGTCGATCGCCTTGGTGATCTGGTCGATGTGCCCGCCGTCGGGGGCCGGCCAGGACCGCCACTGCACCCCGTAGACGGGACCGAGCTCGCCGTCGGCGTCGGCCCACTCGTCCCAGATGGTCACGCCGTGCTCCTGCAGCCACTTGACGTTCGAGTCGCCGCGCAGGAACCACAGCAGCTCGTACACGATCGACTTCAGGTGCACCTTCTTGGTGGTGATCAGCGGAAAGCCCTGCGCGAGGTCGAAACGCATCTGGTGCCCGAACAGGCTGCGCGTACCGGTGCCCGTCCGGTCCGCCTTCGGCGTGCCGGTCTCGAGCACCAAGCGGAGGAGGTCTTCGTACGGGGTGGGCACGGCAGTCACCCCGACAGGCTATCGCCCGTGCGTGGTTGTGGTCGTCGGGGCAGCCCGAAGCACGCACGAGCGCGATAGCCTGGCACCATGCCCGAGCTGCCCGAGGTGGAAGCCCTGGCGGTGTTCCTGCGCGAGCACGCCGTCGGTGCCGTCGTCGGCCGGATCGACGTGGCGGCGCTCAGCGTCCTGCAGACCGCCGACCCGCCGGTCACCGCGCTGCAGGGCCGCGACGTCACCGGCGTGTCCCGCTTCGGGAAGTTCCTCGCGGTCGACTGCGCCGGGCTGTGGCTCGTCGTGCACCTCTCACGCGCCGGGTGGCTGCGCTGGCAGGACAACCCGTCGCCGGCCCCGCCGAAGCTGGGCCGCGGCCCGCTCGCGCTGCGGATACATCTGTTCACCCCCGAGGCCGCCACCCCCGCCTTCGACCTCACCGAGGCCGGCACCCGCAAACGTCTGGCCGTGTGGATCGTCGACCGCCCGCAGCAGGTGCCCGGCATCGCCCGGCTCGGTCCCGACGCCCTGGCCGTCACCGCCGACGAGCTGGCCGCGCGACTGGCCGGCAGCACCGCACGCCTGAAGACCGCCCTCACCGACCAGCAGGTGCTCGCCGGGATCGGCAACGCCTACTCCGACGAGATCCTGCACGTCGCCCGGCTGTCGCCGTTCGCGCCGGCGGGCCGGCTCGGCGAAGAGCAACGACAGGCGCTGTACGACGCGATGCGCACGGTGCTGCTCGACGCCGTCACCCGTTCCGTGGGGCAGGACGCCGCACGGCTCAAAGGCGAGAAGCGGTCGGGGATGCGGGTCCACGCCCGCGCCGGGCTGCCCTGCCCGGAGTGCGGCGACACCGTCCGCGAGGTCGCCTACGCCGAGCGCTCCTTCCAGTACTGCCCCACGTGTCAGACCGGCGGCAGGATCCTCGCGGACCGGCGGCTGTCGCGGCTGGTCAAGTGAGCGGTGCCGTGCGGACCCGCGCCGACCCGGACGGACACCCGGCGGTAGCGTGCGGCTGTGACGGTTCTCGACGGTCTCCGCGGGTGCGCCCGCACGCTCGACCCCGGCTACTTCGCGCTCGTGATGGCGACCGGCATCGTGTCGATCGGCATGCATCTGCACGGCCTGACGACGGTGTCGGCCGCGTTGCTGCTGATCTCCGCCGTCGCCTACGTCGTCCTGCTCGCGCTGACCGGGTGGCGGCTCGTGCGGTTCCGCGACGAGGTCCGCACCGACCTCACCGACGCGAGCCGCGCATTCGGATTCTTCACGTTCGTCGCGGGCAGCAACGTGCTGGGGATCCGACTGACCATGGACGGGTGGCACTCGACGGCCGCGGTCCTGCTCGCCGGCGCGGCCGCGACGTGGCTCGTGCTCGGCTACGTCATCCCGTGGACGGCGGTGCTCGGCACCCGCCGGCGCCCGGTGATCGCCAAGGCCAACGGCAGCTGGTTCGTGTGGGTGGTCGCAGCCCAGTCGGTCGCACTCGCCGCGGCGACCCTCGAGCCGGTCTACGACGACCTACGCCGGCCGCTGTCGCTGGTGGCGGTGTTCGCGTGGTCGGTGGGCCTGTTCCTCTACGCCGCGGCGGGCGTGTTCGTCGCGGCACGGATGATGCAGTATCCGCTGCGGCCGGTGGACCTCACGCCGTCGTACTGGGTGTCGATGGGGGCCGCGGCGATCACCGTGGTGGCCGGCTCCCGCATCGTGGCCATGGAGTCGGCCCCGATGGTCGACGCCACCCGCGGACTCGTCGCCGGGCTGGTCGTGGTGTTCTGGGCGTTCGCGACGTGGCTGCTGCCCGCCCTCGTCGCCGCCGGGTGGTGGCGGCACCGCACCCACCGCATCCGGCTGCGCTACGAACCGGGCCTGTGGTCGATCGTCTTCCCACTCGGGATGTACGGCGTCGCCGGGATCTACCTCGCCGAGGCCGACGAGCTGCCGTGGGTCGGTGTCGTCGGCCGGACGGAACTGTGGGTGGCCGTGACGGTGTGGGCGGCGGTGTTCGCCGCGATGCTCGTGCACCTGTGGCGCACGGTGCTGCGTCCGCGTCCGGCTACCGTGGGCCGGTGACGACCGAGGCCCTCGACGACGATTCGGTGCACGGCGTGCTGCATCACCCCGACGGCGCTCCGCGCGGTGCGGTGGCCCTGACCCACGGGGCGGGCGGCAACTGCGACGCGGCGATCCTGCGGCAGCTGTGCGGCGCGTTCGCCGACGCGGGGTTCCTCGCGTTGCGCTTCGACCTGCCGTTCCGGCGCCGACGCCCGAAGGGGCCGCCGCAGCCGTCGCGGGCCGCGGAGGACCGGGCCGGGATCGCGGCGGCGGCCGAGGCGATGCGGGCCCGCACAGTCGGCCGACTCGTGCTCGGCGGTGTCTCGTACGGCGGCCGGCAGACGTCGATGCTCGCGGCCGAACGACCCGGCGTCGCGGACGCGCTCGTCCTGCTGTCCTATCCGCTGCATCCGCCGGGCAAGCCCGAGAAGGCGCGCACCGAGCACCTGCCCGCGCTCGCCGTGCCGGCGGTGTTCGCCCACGGTGACCGCGACCCGTTCGGCACCCTGGACGAGATGCGCGACGCGGTGCCGCTGATCCCAGCGCCCGTCGTGCTGCTCCCGGTGACGGGCGCGGCCCACGACCTCGGCAAGGCGAGGACCGATCCGGCACCGTCGATCGTGCACGCCGTGTCCGGGCTGCTCTCGGACACGGCGTCCCGGGCGTAGCACCCCCGACCGCGGGCGGGGCGTCGGTGGCCGGGTCTCGGGTGGATCCTCCCCGACGACGGCCGGGGCGGTCTCTCGCATCCAGCCGAACCGCCGTTGCAGCCGGTGTCCGGCAGTCGATTCGGCCCTCCAACCTCCGACGGGATGCGGAATCCGGGGGTTAGAGTCGATCACGTCGGACCTGGGAGCAGGGAGGTGGGCGGTGCCTACGTCTCGGTTGCAGACCCCCGCGAGGACCCTGCCGATCATCCTGGCCCTGTCCCTCGCCTTCACGATCACGGTCGTCGACCCGCTGGTGCTGAGCCTGAACATGCCCCAGGTGAGCCGGGCCCTCGATGTGCCACCGCAGCTCGTCGGATTGCTCGGCGGCACGGCGACACTGGTGATGGCCGCAGCCGTCCTCGCCGCGGGCAACCTCGGCGACGCGTTCGGGCTTCGACGCCTGCTGATGTCGGGACTGGTCGTCGTCACGGTCGCCGATCTGCTCTCCATGCTCTCGCCCCACTACGCCTTCCTGCTTGCGATGCGGGTCGTGGCCGGATTGGGAATGACGGCGCTGCTCGGAGTGCCGCTGGCACTGCTCAAGACGTCCGTGACGGACAAGCAGCGGCCGACGGCCATCGGCGTCTTCGTGGCCGTCGAGATGGTTCTCTGTGGGGTACTCCCTGCGTTGACGGGCTGGGCGGTCGCGGCCGCCGGCTGGCAAGTGGTGTTCCTGGTCGCACCGCTGCTGGCCGTGATCTCGCTTCTGCTGACGGCGAGGTTCGTCCCGGAGACGCCCGTTCAGCATCGCGCTCGGCTGGACGTGGCCGGCGTCGTCCTGGTCGGTACGGCGCTCCTGGCACTCGTCATCGGGCTGGCAGCCGCGCAGAACGGCATCCTCCGGCCCCAGACATGGCTGCCGTTGGCTGTCAGCGTGGTCGCCGCCGTGCTGTTCGTTCGCCACGAACGTCGCACCCCCGTACCGGCACTGGACCTGGCTCTGTTCGGAAGCCGGGCCTTCAGCGTGGCTCTGGCGGCGACCTTCACACTGAATTTCCTCATGGCCGGGCTCGGCATCGTCCTGGGGCAGTTCGGCAGTGTGGTGCTCGCGCTGTCGCCGGAGACCGTCGGCCTGCTGTTCCTCCCCGGCACGCTGCTGATCGCCGGTTTCGTGGTCTGGTCCGGGAGCCTGGTGGGGAGGTTCTCGCCGAGACCGGTGATGGTCGTCGGCCTCCTGTTCATGGCAGCCGGCGGACTGCTGATGGCGGGCACGGTCGATCCGGCAATGGCGCTGTGGTTGCTCGTCTCGGCCGTGTGGCTGTACAACCTGGGCTCGATGGTGACCTCCACCTCCGTGTCCGAGACGGTGCTCTCGCAGGCGCCGAGCGGGCAGTCCGGAACGGTGGCTTCCGTGCAGCTGGCCTTCGGGATGACCGGCTATGCGTTCGGGCCCACCGTGTACCTGCTGCTTCTCAACGTGTTCTTCCAGCGAGAATGGCTGGCCGACACCGAGGCACGCGGGCTGACGGCGACCCAGGGCGAGCAGGCCGTGGATGCCGCGCGTAGCGCGGTGGCGCAGAGCCTCGGTGGCGCCGGGTACGACCCGAACCTGCTCCGGCAGGCGGGCGGTCTCGATCTCGGAGCGGACCTGGCCGACGCGGTGCGCCTCACCATGCTGACGGTCAGCGTCCTGCCCGTCGCCGTGGCGGTGGCGGCCTTCGTGCTCATGTCCCGCCGCACGGGGCCGACGGCGCGAAGGTGACCACCAGCACGTCCCTCCGCGCCGGTTTTCCGGGGTCGACGGGCCGGATCGGCGAAACACCGTGCCAGGTGCAACGGTCGTCGCCCAGGAGGAAGGTGCCGGGTTCGCGCAGGGTCGTCGTCACGAGTCGCTCGCCGTCCGGGCCGACCACCGAGCTTTCGCCCCCGGCGGCGTTGTCGACGCCGATCAACAGGGAACCGACCAGCGTGACACCGTCGCGGTGCACGCCCTCGGGTGTGGGCCGGCCCTCGTTGTCGGCCGAGGCGACCACACGGAACGGATGCACCCACACCGTCCATTCGGGAGCTTCGTCGAGGATCGGCGCGATCCGGCCCACGAGCTTCACCGTGAGCTCGAACAGCGGATCTTCGAGGAACGCGGCCGTCAGCGGTTCGAAACGGCGGTCCCGGGCGAGGTAGAGGACGTTGGAGCCGTCCGGCTGGACGAAGTCCCGGTGCGCCGCCGGCTCCAGCGTGCCGTCGGCCGTCCGGTACCGGAATCGGCCGTAGCGCCGCAGCCGGTGCACGCCCTGTTCTGCCGCGTACGGGTCGGGCTCGAGCTCCTCCCAATGCGCGGAGAACCGGACCCACGCATCGGCGTCGGCACCGAGGGATCGCCACAGGTCTGCCGCCGGCATCAGGAACGTACCCACGGAGGCGAGCGCACGCCGTGCGGCGTCGACCGGATCCGTGCCGGACTCCGCACCCCCCGCAACCGTCATCGACTCAGAATCGGCGAGGACGGCCCCCAGCGCAACCGTCGCCGGTGCAGACCACGCCGCTGCCCACAACGCCGCTGCCCACCGAAGAGCCGCCGAAGGAAACCCATGGGGTCGACGAGCGCGAACGCCACCGTCGGCACGGCGAGCTGCCCAGGAAGCGGCCTCCGCCCGCCGCGGCAGTCATCCGGTCAGGGAGCCTGCCGAGCACCGCGCAACCGATCCAGATCGTCCTGCACGCGTGCACTCACCGCCACGGGATACGGCGCCCCCGCCTCGTCGAGGGAACGAAGCGCCGTCGGAAGGGCGTCGATCTGCTGCCGTGCACGCCGTCGCGCGTCGTCGAGTCCTGTGTCGTACTGCGGCAGCCGCCGGCCGGCTCTCATGACGGGCACCAGCAGCGGCTCACCCGGGAGGTCCTCGTCCGGCCGGCCGATGGTGTCGCCGGCGAATACGCCGCCGTCGGTCCGCCGGAACACCTGCTTGCGCCCGGGATGGAGCACCTTGCCGCTCGACAGCTTCGTACGTCCGACGCCGGCGTACTCGACCAGCTTGTACGCCATGTCGAGGGTCGGCGCGTCCTGGGCGATCGACAGGTGGGTGCCCACACCGAAGCCGTCGACGGGGCAACCGGCGTCGAGCAGTGCCGCGATGCTGTACTCGTCGAGGCCCGACGAGGCGAAGATCCGGACGTCGTGCAGCCCCGCTGCGTCGAGCCGGGCGCGCGCGGCCTTCGACAGGGCACCGAGATCCCCGGAATCCAGCCGGATCGCGCGCACGTCGAACCGATCGCCCAGCCGCCCGGCCAGGTCGACGACGAGGTCCACGCCGCGCAGGGTGTCGTAGGTGTCGACCAGCAGCGTCGTACCCGGATACAGCCGGGCGAACGCCTCGAAGGCCTCGGCCTCGTCGTCGAAGGCCTGGACGAAGCTGTGCGCCATCGTGCCGAACGCCGGAATCCCGTACTCCCTGGCTGCGAGCAGATTCGACGTTCCGGCGGCTCCCGCGAGGTATCCGGCGCGGGCGACTTCGAGCGCGGCGTCCGTGCCGTGCGCCCGGCGTGCGCCGAAATCCACCACCGGGCGCCCCTGCGCGGCCTCGACGATGCGCGCGGCCTTGCTGGCGAGGACGCTCTGCAGGTGGATCCGGTTCAGCACGAACGTCTCGACGAGCTGTGCCTCCAGGATCGGCGCGACGACCTGCACGATCGGTTCGTTCGGGAAGACCACCGTGCCCTCCGGCACCGCCCACACGTCGCCGGTGAAGCGCACCGCGGCGAGCTGTCCGAGGAACTCGTCGGAGAACAATCCGAGTCCGTGCAGGTATTGCAGGTCGTCCTCCTCGAACCGGAACGCCTCGAGGAAGTCGAGCACATCGGGCAGGCCGGCGGCCACCACGTACGACCTTCCGGGCGGCAGCTTCCGGAAGAACGTCTCGAACACGGCTGTCTCCGACATGCCCCGGACCGCGTAGGCCTGCGCCATCGTGACCTCGTACAGGTCGATGAACAGCGCGGCGCCCGGGAATCGCACGGCGACCGTCACCCGAGCCCGGTCCGGGCCGGTGTGTTCTCCATACCCGAATTCTCACACGCCGGCGAGGCGCCGGCGGCCGGTTGCGTCCGGTGCACGAGAGGGGCCGTCTTCGACGGCACCTATGCTGACGGTGTGAGCACTACCGGTGACGCTACGACCGCCGGCACCGCCGTCGGTCGCCCCGGTGACGGCACCGCCGTCGGTCGCCCCGGCGACCGCACCGCCGACATCGACGGACTGCTCGCCGAGATCCGGGATCGGCTGACCGACACCGTCACCACCCGCGCGAGCCTGCAGAGCCTGCTCGAGGCGGTGCTCGTCGTCGGGTCGGGTCTCGAACTCGACTCGATGCTCCAGCGCATCGTCTCCGCGGCCGTCACGCTGCTCGACGCCCGCTACGGCGCGCTGGGCGTGCGGGCTCCCGACGGTGGACTCTCGGAGTTCGTCTACGTGGGTATCGCCCCCGAGGCGCGCGGCCGCATGGGGCATCTGCCGGAGGGCCGCGGCCTCCTCGGTCTGCTCATCAACGACCCGAGGCCGGTGCGCATCGCGGACCTGTCCCGGCATCCCGCGTCGATCGGCTTCCCTCCGGGACATCCGCCGATGAAGAGCTTCCTCGGGACCCCGATCATGGTGCGCGGCAAGGTGTTCGGCAGCATCTACCTCACGGAGAAGGTCGGTTCCCCGGCGTTCACCGAAGAGGACGAGGTGATCCTGAAGGTGCTCGCGACCTCCGCGGGCGTCGCGATCGACAACGCGCGCCTGTTCGAGGGCTCCGTCACCCGCGAACGCTGGCTCGAGGCGGTGGCGACGATCAACTCCCGGCTGCTGGTCGGCGGCTCGGTCGACGAAACGCTGGAACTGCTGGTCGACCACGTGCGCGACCTCGCCCACACCGAAGGCAGCTACGTCGTGCTCGTCGACGGCACCCAGGGCACGGTCCGGGCCGCCGCCGCACCCGGCCCGCCGTCGGCCGGCACCCGCCTCGACCTCACCGGTTCTCCTGTGCTCGAGGCGATCCGGACGCGGCGCACCCTGCTCACCGACAGTCTCGAGGGCATCCCGGACGCGGCGGGCACCGACGGCCGCGCCGTCGTCCTGCCGTTGTCCGCCACCTCCGGCGCGAGCGGCGCCCTGATCGTCACCCGGGCGGCCCGATCCGACGCGTGGGACGACGAGGACGTCACGCGGCTCGAATCCATGGCCGATCTCGTCACCGTCGCGCTGGAGTTCGCCACGCAGCAACGCAAGAAGCGGTTGCTGGACGTGCTCGCGGACCGCGACCGCATCGCGCAGGATCTGCACGACAACGTGATCCAGCGGTTGTTCGCCACCGGGATGAGCCTGCAGAGCACGCTGGTTCCCGGCACCGACCCCGACCGGGTCGCGAACGTGGTCCAGCACGCCGTCGAGCAACTCGACCGCACCGTCCGCGAGATCCGCACCACCATCTTCGATCTGCACACCACCGGCGCCGCGGCATCGACCAGCCTGCGGCGGCGGCTGCTGGACGTGGTCGGCGACCTGACCGCCCAGTCGCCGGTGGCGCCGAACGTCCAGTTCTCCGGGCCGATAGACACTCTGGTCCCCGCCCGCATCCATCCGCACGCCGAAGCGGTGCTGCGGGAAGGACTCAGCAACGCGTTGCGTCACTCGCAGTCGGAGAAGATCTCCGTATCCGTCTCAGCGGGAGACGAATTCACGATCGAGATCGTCGACGACGGCATCGGGCTGCCGGACGCCCCGCGCCGCAGCGGCCTCACCAACCTCGAGCGTCGCGCCCAGCAGTGCGGCGGCCGCTGCAGCATCGGCCCCGGTGCGACGGGCGGCACGCGCGTGGTGTGGCAGGCGCCGCTCTGACGGGTCGGCGTCAGACCTCGCGCTGCTTGCGCAACTCGGTGGCGAGCACCGCGGCCTGCGTGCGACGCTGCATCCCGAGCTTGGCCAGCAGCCGCGAGACGTAGTTCTTGATCGTCTTCTCCGCCAGGAACAGCCGCTCGGCGATCTCGCGATTGGTCAGGCCCTCCCCGATCAGCTCGAACACGGCCCGTTCCTGGTCGGACAGTTCGGCGAGCGGATCCGCCGTGCGGGACGCGCGGATGCGTTCCATGAGCGCGGCCGTGGCCCGGCTGTCGAGCAGCGAGCCGCCGGCCGCGACGGTCCGGATCGCCGACACCAGGTCGGTGCCGAGGATCTGCTTGAGCACGAATCCGGACGCACCCGCCATGATCGCGTCGAACAGGGCCTCGTCGTCGGCGTAGGAGGTGAGCATGAGAGCGCGCAGCTCCGGCATGCGGGCCCGCAGCTCACGGCACAGTTCCACGCCGTTGCCGTCGGGCAGGCGCACGTCGAGGACCGCGACTTCGGCTCCGCTCCCCGGGATGCGGGCCAGCGCCTCGCCGACCGACGCGGCCTCCCCGACGACCGTGAAGTCGGGCACGCTGTCGAGCAGGTCGACCAACCCGCGCCGCACGATCTCGTGGTCGTCGACGAGAAATACCCGAGGCATCGTCCCTCACCTTTCCTGGCACCGGTGTTGCGGTGACCATGCTCGCACACCACCTGCCGCGGGCCGTTCGACGGCAGTTTCGGGACCTTCGGCACATGCGCCCGGCACAGTCCACGGGCGATGCTCGGAACGTCGCCCCGATGAGCCGTGCGGGGTGACCGACCAGGACGAGGAGGCTGCGATGTCCACGGTGCCCGACACCTGGTCCACGAGCGACACCGAGGTCATCGCGCGTGCCGTGATCGAGGCCCCCTCCATCCACGACACCCAGCCGTGGAATCTGCGTCTCCCGGCGCGCACCGCCGAACTGGAGGAGCGGGTCGAGTTCGCCGCGCCCGGTCCGGACCCGCTGCGCCCGGATCGCCTCATCTCGTGCGGGGCCGCCGTCGCCAATCTCGAACTCGGCATCCGGGCGCTCGGCTGGAGCACCCGGACCCTGCTGCTACCGGAGCCGGAGCGGCCCGAGCTGATCGCGCGGATCGAGGCGGCGGCTCCGGCCACCCCGTCGAGCACCGATCTGGGGTCCTTCGCCGCGATCTCGCACCGGCGCAGCCACCGCGAGTCGTTCGCCCGGATCCCGGTGCCGGCCACCACCATCGCCGACGTGATGGCGGCCGCCGACATCCCCGGTGTCCGGGTTCGCCTGCTGGCCTCGGACGAGGCACCGGCCCTCGCCGACATGCTCACGTACTCGGCCGAGGCGATGCGCCGCAACCCGCACTACCAGCGCGAGATGTTCCGGTGGACGTCGCACTGGCATCCGGAGGGCAACGCCGAGGTGGTGACCGACTGGGGCGCCGACCTGGACGCCGGCGGAGCGGCCGGGCGCGCACTGATCACCACCGGCGTGCCGGACACCGCCGAACTCGCGGCGGCCATCGACCGGGAGACCGTGCTGGTCTTCTCGGTACAGTCCGCCGATCCGATCGACCTGGTGCGGGTGGGCATCGCATCCGAGCGGGCGTGGCTGGCGGCGGTCGATGCCCGGCTGTCCGCCTCCGTGCTCACCTATCCACTGCGCGTGGAGGACTCCGCGGCCCGGCTCGCCGAACGGATGGACCTCGACGGTCTTCCGCAACTGATCATGCGTATCGGGTTCTGACCGGACCGAACGGGGCGTCGCAGGGGGGCGCCCCGACCAATCAGAGAGGGAACACATCACTGTGACAAGGGAACTCACGGACCTGCAGTTGCTCCGGGAGCTCGAGCCGATCGCCGAGGACAACGTCCACCGCCACCTGGCGATGGCGAAGGACTGGCATCCGCACGACTATGTTCCGTGGGACGAGGGCCGCAACTTCGCCGCCCTCGGCGGCACCGACTGGGATCCCGCCCAGTCCGCGTTGTCCGACACCGCCCAGGCAGCGATGATCACCAATCTGCTCACCGAGGACAACCTGCCCTCCTACCACCGTGAGATCGCCGAGCACTTCAGCCTCGACGGCGCGTGGGGCACGTGGGTGGGACGTTGGACGGCCGAGGAGAACAAGCACTCCGTCGTCATGCGGGACTACCTCGTGGTCACCCGCGGGGTGGACCCCGTCGCACTCGAGAACGCGCGCATGGCGCACATGACCACCGGCTTCGACCCGGGGTCGACATCGATGCTCGAGTCCGTGTCGTACGTGACCTTCCAGGAACTGGCGACCCGGGTCTCGCACCGCAACACCGGCAGGGCGTGCGGCGACCCGATCGCGGACCGCATGCTCGCCCGCGTCGCCGCGGACGAGAACCTGCACATGATGTTCTATCGCAACATCGTCGACGGCGCCCTCGACATCGCCCCCGACCAGACGTTGGCCGCGATCATGAGCGTGCTGACCCGGTTCCGGATGCCCGGTGCGTCGATGGCGAACTTCCGGCGCAACGCCGTCCTGATCGCCAAGGGCGGCATCTACGACCTGCGCCAGCACCTCGACGACGTGGTGCTGCCGGTGCTCCGCAAGTGGCGCGTGTTCGAGCGCACCGACTTCGGCGGCCGCGGCGAACAGCTGCGCGAGGACCTCGACGCCTTCCTCACCGATCTGCAGACGAAGGCCGAGCGGTTCGAGGAAGCCCGGGACCGCGCGCTCGCACGTCAGGCCCACCGCGACGAGCACGCGGGGGCGAGCGCATGACCAGCGTGCGTGAGCCCGGGACCGGAACCCCCCGGACCGGAACCCCCCGGACCGGAACCACCGACAGCAAGCTGTTCGGCTCGGTTCTGGACATGGCGCGCGCCGCGAAGCGCGGCGACGTGTCCGGCTGGCTGACCGCCAAGAGCAGTACCCACCGCCCGGAGGACGTCGCCTACCTGAGCTCGGTGCTGCTGGGCGTCCTCATCGAGAACGACGCGGTCCGTCGCGGCATCCATCCCGCCGACGTCTGGCGCGAACTGCGCGAGCGTGGCCTCGACGACTTCGGCTGACTCGCGCACCGAGGAGACCACCGTGCGACGATGCCCGGCACCCGCTTCCGGGTGCCGGGCATCGAGCGTCCGGGTACGGTCGCGCGGTGCGGTGCTTCTCGCGCGCGTGAGAACGCGCGCGAGAAGCACCCAGCCGCGCAACCACATGCGGCGCAGGCCGGGACGGGAGGGCTACTTCTCGCCGTCGGGCCGGACGATCAGCACGGGGCAGTCGGCGGTCTGCATCAGCGCATTGCTGGTCGATCCGAGCAGCAGGCCCTTGAAGCCGCCGCGGCCTCGGGAGCCGACGACGATCAGCTGGGCGCGTTCGGCGTACTCGCTCAGCACCCGCACCGGCCGGTCCCGCGCGACGACGCGTTCGACGACGACGTCCGGGTAGCGCTCCTGGAACCCGGCGAGGTTCTCGGCGAGCACGACCTCCTCGCCCGTCTGGATCCGGCTCCACTGCGGATCCTCGGGCACCGCGCCCAGCGACGGCTGCACGCTCACGTCGCTCCACACGTTCACCGCGACGAGCGTGGCCTTGCGGGCGGCCGCCTCGGCGAACGCCACCTCGACGGCGCGCACCGACGCCTCGGAGCCGTCGACGCCCACCACGACCGGGCCGTCGGAGGGGGGTGCCCCGTCGAGGGTGCGGCCGCGCACGATCGCGACCGGGCAGTGGGCGTGCGAGGCGAGACCGAGGGTGACGGAGCCGACGAGCAGCCCCTTGACCTCGCCGAGGCCGCGGGAGCCGAGCACGACGGTGTCGGCACGGCGCGAAACCTCGACGAGGGTGGGGACGACCTTGCCCTCGATCTGCTCGGTGGTGATCTCGACCGGGCCCTGCTCGTCGGCGATGCGCTTGGCGAGCACCACGGCGCTGTCGAGCCGGGCCCGCGCCGTCTCCTTCATCTCCTCGTGGAAGCTCTCCGCGAGGTAGGGCTCGGAGTAGTAGAAGGCGGGGATGTGCACGACGGTGACGATGTGCAGCGGCAACGCACGGGCCGCGGCGGCGCGGGCCGCCCAGATCACCGCGGTGGCCGCCGCGTCGGATCCGTCGACCGCGACGACGATCGGTTGGGTATCGGTCATAGGTGTCCCCTCTGTCGGCGGGCCGGCGGCCCGGTTCTCGCGAGCGTCAGTTGCAGATCTCCCGCAGCTGTTCGATCAGTCGGACCCGGCCGGCGGTGTTCTCCGCGATCGGGGTGACGGTGAGGGTGGTGACGCCGGCTTCGGCGAACGCGGCGACCCGCTCCCGGACGTAACTCTCGGGGCCGATCAGCGAGACGGCCCGCACGAGGTCGTCGGGCACTGCGGCGGCCGCCTCCTCCTTGCGGCCGGCGAGGTACAGGTCCTGAATGGTCTCTGCTTCCTTCGCGTAGCCGTAGCGGACGGCGAGATCGTTGTAGAAGTTCTTCCCCTTCGCACCCATGCCGCCGATGTACAACGCCAGGTGCGGGCGCACGAAGTCGAGGAGGAAGTCGACGTCGTCACCGATCGCGAGGGCGGCCCCGACGTAGACCTGCAGGTCGCCCAGCGAGGGGTCGCGCTTGGCCTTGCCGCGCGCGAGGGAATCGCCCCAGACGTCGGCGGCCTTCTCCGGATGGAAGAAGATCGGCTCCCAGCCCTCGGCGATCTCGGCGGTCATCTCGACGTTCTTGGGGCCGATCGCGGCGATCAGGACGGGGATGCGTTCCCGCACCGGGTGGTTGATGAGCTTGAGCGGTTTGCCGAGCCCGGTGCCCTTCTCCGGCGGCAGCGGGATCTGGTAGTACTTGCCCTGGTATTCGACCTTTTCCCGGCGCCACACCTGACGGCAGATGTCGACGAGCTCCCGGGTGCGGCCGAGCGGCGCGTCGTACTTGACGCCGTGGAATCCCTCGATGACCTGCGGGCCGGACGCACCGATCCCCAGGACGAAACGGCCGTCGGAGACGTAGTCCAGTCCTGCGGCGGTCATCGCGGTCAGGCTCGGCGTGCGGGTGTAGATCTGGAAGATGCCCGAGGCCAGCTCGAGTCGTTCGGTCTTGGCCGCGAGGTAGCCGAGCTGACTGACCGCGTCGAACGAGTACGCCTCCGGCACGAAGATGATGTCGAGGCCGGCCCGTTCCAGATCGGCCACCTCCGCCGCCGTCTCGGCGAAGCCGCCGCTGTAGTTCAGTCCCATCCCGATGCGCATCGGCATACCCCGTGATCCGTTGGTGCGTGCCCGGACGGGCACGCTCGTACCGTTTTCCCGGTACCCTACCGCCGGGGCGCGGCACCGATCCTCAGGACTCGTCGGGGCGCACGACCATCACGGGGCAGTGGGCGTCCCGGATCAGCGAGTTGCTGGTGGAACCGAGCAGCATGCCGGTGAATCCGCCGCGTCCGCGACTGCCGACCACCAGCAGCTGCGCCTTCTCGGACCAGGCGAGCAGGTGAGCGCGCGGCCCGTCGACGTACACCTCGCGGCGCACGTTCACGTCGGGGTAGCGGTCGTGGAATCCGGCGAGACGCTCGGCGAGCAGGGCCTGCTCGGATTCCGCGAACGCGTCGGGATCGATCGAGACCTCGACGGCCTCGTCGAACGTCCCGCGCCGCATGTCGCTCCACACGTGGACCGCGACCAGGTCGACACCCCGCAGACCGGCCTCCTCGAACGCCGCGTGCACGGCCTTCTCGCTGAGGGTGCTGCCGTCGACCCCGACGACGACGGGCCGGGTGTCGGGCAGGGACTCCGGTGCCTCGCCGCGAACGACGACGACGGGGCACCGGCCGTGGCTGGCCACGGAAACGGGGGTGGAGCCGAGCAGGGCCTCGCCCACCCGGCCGGTGCCGGAGGAACCGAGCACGAGCATGCGCGCGTGGGCGGACAGGTCGATGAGCCAGCGGGCGCTGCCGGTGGCGGCGAGTCGGGTGGTGATCTCGAGCGCCGGCGCGACGGTGCGGGCGACCTCCTCGGCCCGTTGCAGCAGCGTCTTGCCCTCGTCCTCGACCCATTCGAAGACCTGCGCGGTCTGGATGAACGGCGCCCCGCTGTACCCGCTGGGGGCGAAGTCCAGAGCGTGCACGATGTGCAGCGGCAACCCGCGGTCGGCGGCGGTCGCGGCGGCCCACCGGACGGCGTCGTCGGAGGCCGGAGAGCCGTCGATCCCGACCACCACGGTGTTCGACCGCACCGCCTCGTCGTGCGCGGGTTCGTGGTGCGTCTTGCTGCCGGGGAACTTCACGTCGGTCACCGCTCTCGTCGCAGGGATCGTCCTCGGCCTCGAGGTTAACCCGCTCCCCCTGGGCCAGGAATGGTCTTTGGTCCTTCTCCGGGAAGTCCGGAGCCACTGGTCCGGCGGGGAGGATGCGGCCACAATCGTGGGGAGAGGAGGCGCGTCATGTCCGGTGGTCCGATCCGCGTGACGGATGCCGCGGCCCGCAAGGTCCGCGCGGCGGACGTGATGAGCACGCCGGTGCTGGCGGTGACGGTGGACGCCACCTTGGAGCGGGCCGGGGAGGTGCTGGCGCGCAACGGTTTCACCACACTTCCGGTGGTGGACGAGTACGGCCGGTTGTGCGGCCTGATCACCGAGGAGGCCCTGGCGGGGGCGCACCTGGCGCGGCTGTCGGTGTATGCCGATCTGCCCGAGCCGATCGTGAGCGCGATCCGCCGGCCGCTGACGGTGCGGGCGGTGGCGCTGCCGCCCGTCGCCCTCGACGCGGACGCGGAGCTGTTCGACATCGCGCGAGCGATGCTGCAGATGCGGCTGCGGTCCGTGCCGGTGGTGCGCGACGGCCGGCCGATCGGAATCGTCAGCTGGCGCAATATCCTTCCCCTGCTCGAGCACTGAAGACCGGAAAGCGATCTGCGTCACATTAAATTGTCATTTGGGATGACAATTATCTAGTCTCGGTTCATGCAACTCACCCAGTTCACCGATCTCGGACTGAGAGTTGTCATGTACCTGGCGGCCGCCGCGCCCGACAGCTCCCCCAGTACCAGAAGCGTTGCCGAGCAACTGGAGTTGTCGTACGCCCACACCACCAAGGTGGTCGCACGACTGAGCGAACTCGGCGTCGTCACGACCCGCCGCGGCCGCGGCGGCGGACTGGCCATCACCGAACTCGGCCGGTCCGCCACCGTCGGATGGCTCGCCCGGCAACTCGAAGGCGACAACGAGGTCGTCGCCTGCGAGGGCGACAAGCCGTGTCCGCTGCGCGCCGGGTGCAGCCTCCGGGGCGCACTGCGACGCGCCCAGGAGGCGTTCTACACCGCCCTCGACGCCGTCACCGTCGCCGACCTCGCCCGCCCGCCCACCCGCACCGTCCTGCTCGAACTCACCCGCCCCGCCGTCTGACCGCAGGGTTCCACAGCCCGCGAACCCGCCCAGCCCGATCGAAACGGAGTCCACGATGCCGCTCTCAGCCGAGTCCAAGGAAGTCATCCGCGCCACCCTCCCCGCCGTGGGTGCCGCCATCGGCGACATCACCCCCCTGTTCTACAAGAAGATGTTCGCCGCGCACCCCGAGCTCGAGCGGAACCTGTTCAACCGCGGCAACCAGAAGCAGGGCGAACAGCAGAAGGCCCTCGCCGGCTCCATCGCCGCGTTCGCGACCCTGCAACTCGACCCCGATCCCGCCCGGGTCGAGGCCATCCTGTCCCGCATCGCGCACAAGCATGCCTCCCTCGGCATCAAGCCCGACGAGTACTGGATCGTCCACAAGCACCTGTTCGAGGCCATCGTGGAGGTCCTCGGCGAAGCCGTCACCCCCGAGGTCGCCGCGGCCTGGGACGAGCTGTACTGGCTGATGGCCAACACCCTCATCAAGCTCGAGGACGACCTGTACAAGGCCGCGGGCGTCGCACCGGGCGACGTGTGGCGC
Source organism: Rhodococcus sp. DMF-1 (assembly GCF_021441945.1). Taxonomy (NCBI): domain Bacteria; kingdom Bacillati; phylum Actinomycetota; class Actinomycetes; order Mycobacteriales; family Nocardiaceae; genus Rhodococcus; species Rhodococcus sp. DMF-1. Next base: position 195,857 of record NZ_CP090442.1, on the reverse strand, counting down.
ACCGTCCGCGTCGCCGAGCGCCGGCACCAGTCCGCCGACACGGTCTCGTTCGTCCTGACCTCGCTCGACGGCGCCCCGCTGCCTGCTTTCCGCCCGGGCCAGTACCTCTCGGTGGGCGTCGTGCTCCCCGACGGCGCCCGCCAGATCCGCCAGTACAGCCTGACCAACGCGCCGTCGCAGGGAGACTGGCGCATCACCGTCAAGCGGATCCTGGCGACCACCACCCCCGACGGCGCCGTCGCGCCGGCCGGTGAAGTGTCGAACTTCCTGTACGACAACGTCTTCGAAGGCGACGATCTGCAGGTGACCACGCCGTTCGGCGACCTGGTGCTGCCCGACGACGGCGCCCCGCTGCTGCTGGCCTCCGCCGGCATCGGCTGCACCCCGATGATCGGCATGCTCGCGCATCTGGCGGAAACCGGTGACGAGCGCAAGGTTTCGGTGCTGCACGCCGACCGCTCCGTCGCCAACCACGCCCACCGGCACGAACTCGCCACCCTCGTCGAGCGCATCCCGTCCGCCGAGGTGCACCGCTGGTACGAGGATCTCGGTGCCCGCGAACCGCTCGAGACCGTGCGCGTGGGCCGGGCCGACGTGTCGGACCTGCCGCTCGACCCGAACACCAAGGCGTACCTGTGCGGTCCGCTGCCGTTCATGCTCTCGCTGCGCGAGGCCCTGATCGAGCGCAACGTGCCCGCCGAGAACATCCACTACGAGGTGTTCGGCCCGGACAGCTGGGCCCCCAGCGCCTGAGTCCCAGCGCCTGAGTCCCAGCGCCTGAGTTCCCTGCGACCGTGCCCCGGCCCCGGCCGGGGCACGGTCGTCTCCACGATCCGGCGCTAGGCTCGCTCGCATGGACGACGTCGCGGTCCCCGCCCGTGCGGACACGCCCCGCGGTCCCGCCCGGATCGGACTGCTCGTGCTGCTCCTCGTCGCGCTCACGGCCACGCTGCGGACCCCGGTGGCGCCCGCGCCGGCCGACACCCCACCGACCGAGTTCAGCGCCGCCCGCGCGACGGCGCACGTCGAGGCGGTGGCCGCGCAGCCGCGCCCGCCCGGCTCGGCCGGCCATGCCGCGGCGCGGGACTACCTGGTCCGCGTCCTCGACGGACTCGGCTGGGCCGCCCGCGTCGACGACGGCGTCGGCTGGTCGACCACCGCCGTGCAGGGCACCCAGCGCGGCGGCCGGGTCGCCAACGTGGTCGCCACCCTCCCGGGCACCGACCCCACCGGTTCCGTCGTGCTCGCCGCGCACTACGACACGGTCCCCGCTTCCCCCGGCGCGGGCGACGACGGGATCGGAATCGCCACGGTCCTCGAGGCCGCCCGGGCCCTGTCCGCCGGCCCCCGTCCCCGGAACGACGTGACGGTGCTCGTCACCGACGGCGAGGAACGCGGCCTGCTCGGCGCCGAGGAGTACACGAGGCGGCAGCCGGCCGACGCGCGGCCGACCGTGGTGCTCAACCACGAGGCCCGCGGCAACGGCGGCGTCCCCGTCACCTTCCGGATCTCCTCACCCAACGCCGGTCTCGTGGGTGTGCTGTCCGACGTGCCGGGCACGACCGCGGACTCGTTCACCCAGACGGCGTTCGAGTTGCTGCCCAACGATACCGACTTCCGCCGCCTCACCGAGGCCGGCCTGCACGCCGCGGACACCGCGGTCGCCGGCGGCGGCGCCTACTATCACAGCCCCGTCGACACCGCGGACCGGCTCGACACCTCGTCGCTGCAGCGCATGGGCGAAACGACCCTCGCTGCGGCACAGCGATTCTCGTCCATCGACCTGGCCGAACTCGGTTCCGGCGGCGACGACGTCGTCGTCACCCTGCCCTGGGGACCGGTGCACTTCCCCCGCAGGCTCGAGATCGCCCTGACCGCGCTGCTCGCCGCCGTCACCGGTGCCCTCGTGGCCCGGCGGATCCGGGACGGCACCGCCTCGGCGGGCCGGCTCGCGGCATCGGGCGGGATCTCGATCGCCGTGGCGGCCGCGGCGGCGGGTGCGGCGTTCGTCCCGTGGTGGCTCGCGCTGCGGATCGCCCCCGGGCAGGCCTCGGCGGTCCTGCGGGAACCGTACCGGCCGGTGCCCTATCAGGTTGCCGCGGTGGCCGCGGCCGTCGCCGTCCTGCTCGCGGCGTACCCGGCGGTGCGCCGCCGCATCGGCCCGGCGGCGTTCGCGACGGGCGCGCTGCTCGCCGTCGCGGTCACCGCCGTGGCCGCGCTGCCCTTCCTGGGCGTCGCGACCGTCCTGGTCCTGCCGGCGCTGCCGGCCGCGGTCGCCGCGCTCGTCGTGGACCGGCTGCCGGCCGACCGGCGCGGGTGGCGGACGCCCGTGACGGTGGCCGGGACCGTGCCGGCGGTCGTGGTGCTCGTGCCCGGCGCGGTCGCGTCGTTCGACGCCGGTCTGCTCACCGGAGCGCCGCTCGCGGGCGTGTTCGTCGCGGTGCTGTTCGCGCTGGCGCTGCCGCTCGTCGACGCCGCCGGCGACCCGTCGCAGCTGCGGCTCGCCGCGATCGCCGCCGCGGCGGTCGTGGTGGTGGCCGCGCCGACCGGGGGTTGGGTCAACCGCGACGGCGCCACCCCGCCGCGGCAGGAACAGCTCCTCTACGCACTGAACGCCGACACCGGCGCCGCCGTGTGGGCCTCGCCGCGCGCCCCCGCGTCGGACTGGAGCCGCGCCCTGTTGACCGAGGCGCCGGCCACCCTGCCGGACGCGTTCCCGTGGCGCAGCGAGACCAGGTTCGCCCACGGCCGGGCACCGGCCGCGCCGCTGCCCGCGCCCGGGCTCGACGTCGTCGCGGACGTCACCGACGGCGACGAGCGGACGCTGACGTTGCGGCTGACGTCACCGCGCGGGGCGCCCACGGTCGGGCTGTGGGTGGACGAGACGACCGCGGAGGTGCGCGAGGTCGCGGTGGCCGGCCGGAACGCCGCACCGGCCGCGCCGTTCGGGTTCCTGTTCTCGGGGACGCCGGCCGAGGGCATCGAGGTGCGGCTGACCGTCGTTCCGCGCTCCGGTACCACCGTGCTGCACGTCGCCGATGTCACCGACGAGCTGACCGCGGTCCCGGAATACCGCGCTCCGGACGACCGGGTCGTGGTCACCCCGGCGGTCGCGGTGACCCGGACCGTCCGGTTGTGATCACACCGCGCCGAGCGGCCACTCGTGAACGGGCTTGCCACCGAGCATGTTCCGGATGTAGTCGCGCATCATTCCGTGGAGGGCGGTGCGCCGGTCGGCGCCGGCGTCCTCCCGTTCGACGACCTGCGCGCGCTGCCACGCCGCACCGGTCTGCCGGTTCAGGCACCGGCCCTCGATGATGCCCAGGTACCTGTCCCGCGCCTGCTGCGACAGGCCGAAGGCGGTCAGCCCCGCGTCCGCCATCGGCAGCAGCCGGCGCAGCACGAGTTCGTCGGCTCCGACCCACCCCAGTCCGGGCCAGTACAACCGCGCGTCGAGACCGTACTTGGCCCCGATCCCGAGGTTCTCGCGGGCGGCGTCGAAGCTCATGAACCGGCACAGCGGCACGTCGGCATCGACGAGAGCCCGCAGCGCCCCGTAATAGAACGCGGCGTTGGCCATGACGTCGAGCACCGTCGGCCCCGCCGGCAGCACCCGGTTCTCGAGCCGCAGGTGCGGGTGGTCGTCGGCGACGTCGTAGACGGGCCGGTTCCAGCGGTAGATGGTGCCGTTGTGCATCTGCAGCTCGCGCAGGCCCGGAGTCCGTCCGGCATCGAGCTCGGCGAGCGGGTCGACCTCGGAGACCTCGGGAAGCAGTGCCGGAAAGTACCGCGAGTTCTCCTCGAACAGGTCGGTCACCGAGTCGATCCAGCGCTCGCCGAACCACACCCGCGGGCGCACCCCCTGGTTCTTCAGCTCCTGAGTGCGGGTGTCGGTGGCCTGCGCGAACAGCGGGATCCGGCTCTCGTGCCACAGCGCCTTGCCGGCGAGGAACGGGGAGTTGGCGGCGAGCGCCACCTGCACCCCGGCCAGGCACTGGGCGGCGTTCCAGTGTTCGGCGAAGTCTTCCGGAGCCACCCGCAGATGCAGTTGCAGCGACGTGCACGCCGCCTCCGGCACGACCGAGTTGGCATCGGCCCGCAGTTGTTCGGCACCGTCGCGGCCGGGCAGGGGCACGCCGTCGAGATCGAGTTCGATGTCTTCGCCGCGCGCGGCGAAGATCTGCTCGTTGAGGGCCTCGTAGCGCGGATTGGCGGTGATGCGTTCCCGGTCGAGGTGGGCGAGCTCGAGCGTCGGCAGCATGCCGATCATGACGAGCTGGGCGTCCTGTCGGTGCATCCGCGTGTCGGCGCGGCGCAGCGACTCGCGCAGGGAGTTCTCGATGTCGAGGACGGCGTCGCCGGCGAACGGCCCGGGGTCGACGTTCATCTCGACGTTGAACTGGCCGAGCTCGGTCTGGAACACGGCGTGATCGTCGATCGCCTGCAACACCTCGAGGTTGCACATGGCCGGTTCCATGTCGTCCTGGACGAGGTTGAACTCGATCTCCATGCCCAGGAGCGGCTCCGGGCGTTCGCGCGCATCGGTGAAGGCGCCTTCGCGCAGCATCCGCTCCAGGGCGGCCAGGCAGGCCTGCACCTTGGTGCGGAACTCGCGCCGGTCGGCGCGAGTGAAGGACCGAGCCTTGATCTGCGTGCCCATGGAGCCGTGTCCCTCTCCCCCGCTAGGTGATGATTCGTCAGCCTAGCGGCCGAGCGACCGCAGGTGGGGGCGAGCGTCAGACGGCGCGGTAGCTGCTCCAGTCGGCGACGACGCCGCGTGTGCTGAGCCAGGCGTTGGGGTCGGTCTTGCCGCCGGCCTGATCCCACACCTCGAAGTGCAGGTGCGGTCCGGTGGACCAGCCCCGGTTGCCGACGGTGGCGATCTGCTGACCGGCGGTGACCCGCTGGCCGGCGCTGACCTGGTAGGTGTCCACGTGGCCGTAGACCGCGGTGGTGCCGTCGTCGTTGAGGACGCGCACCCACTGGCCGTAGCCGGAAGCGGCGCCCGCGTCGAGCACGGTGCCGTCGGCGGCGGACTTGATGGGGGTGCCGATGGGGGCGGCGATGTCGATGCCGCCGTGGTGGCTGCCCCAGCGGGGGCCGAAGTCCGAGGTGAGCGTGCCCGAGACGGGCTGCACGGTGGCGGGCTTGGCCGGGTTGAGGTTGTTCAGCCAGCCCTGACCCGTGGCGAACTGGTCGACCAGGGCGTCGAGCTCCGGCGGCAGGGCGGGAGCGGCGGCATGCCCGTGGCCGTGTTCGTCGGCGGGGGCGGGCGCTCCGGGCAGCTGCGGGAGCTCGAAGCCCTCGGGCAGCAGACCCTGGGGCACCTCGAAGGGCAGCGTGCCGGTCTGAGCGGGGGCGGGGGCGGCACTGGCCGTGCCGGCGGTGAGCTGCGCGCCGACGGCGAAGAAGGCGCCGGTGGCGGCGGCGACGGTGGCGGCCTTCACGGGCGCCGACGGGCCGGCGGGCTCGACGCGGTGCCGGCCGCGGCCGGAGGACGCACCGGACAGGTCCATCTCGAAGGTGGTCGCCTCGTCGCCTGCCCGCTGGTGCCGTCCCACAGTTGCTACCTCATCCGTCGTCCGTTGCGCGCCGGGTGACCCCCGGCCGTTTCTGGCGACTCAAAGTAACAAAACGATATAGGCCAGCGCCAGCGTTACGTTTCGGACACCGTCGCGGTGGGTAGGGCGGCCGACGCCGCGGCGCCGTCGTCGGCTGTCGCGCTTCCCGCGCCCTCGTGAACAGCGGAAACCCGTCCTGCGGTGGGCACGACACGGCGGAAGCGTCCACCGGACCCCGACGCCGCGTCCCACTCCCGCACAACCGGCCGGAGCCGCCTCCGGTTATGTGATTGTGATCACAGCGGTTCGCCTGCCGCCTCAGCCGACATACGCGAGGGGCGCGTCGGGGACATAGTCGACGCACGAGAGCAACGGCGTCGGCGACGGGCTGAGGTAGCCGGTATCGAATGCCTGGATGCGCTGCTCGACGGTGCCGTGGGTGCGCTCCGGCCCCTTGTCCTCCCCCACCGCGGCGAACGCCCGCCCCAGTGATGCCAGGTCGGCCTGCTCGATCGTGACGCCGAGATCCCGTTCGGAGTACGCGACGAAGGCGCCCGATCCGCAGTCGGCCTGGTTCTCGTACGGGATTGCGCTGTTGGGTTCTGCCGGGTCGGGCTGCGGCAGCCCCAGCATCGTCTGGAAGTGATGCGTCACCTCATGGCTCAGCACCGCGGCAACGGCGATCTCCCCGTAGTCACTCACCAGTTCCCTCGCCGCCTTCTCGCCGATGTAGAGGCTGCGGTCGGCCGCGCAGTACATCAGCGAGTTCTCGTCGTAGGCGCAGCCGGGCGCCGCCTCCCCCGGCTTCCCGGCCGATACCGCGTAGTAGGCGTTCGGATGCGGCATGTCCGTATAGGTGGCGTCGATCCACGACTCGATCGACGGAAGGAAGCACTGCACATACGGTCCCATCATCTCCGTCGTGTACTGCCCGGTGGGCCCGGCGGCGAACGGACACTCCGCCGTGGGCGAAAGCTGTTGCAGTGCAGCCTCGTCCTCCGCGGCGGCCGGAGCGACGGCACCGAGGGCGGGCACCACGGCGACGACGGCCACGGCGGCGAGGCGGATCGTGCACGAAACGGAACGAGGCATGAGCACTCCCGGGGGACGAGGATTCGGCTTGCGGATCCACCCTCCGGCGTGCGGGGGTCTCGATCCAGGGCTCTTCGGGCTGCGCCCCGTCACCCCGAGGGGGACGTTTCCCACCCCCGGGATCACTGGCCGCACCTCCGCCGGGATGCGCCCGACTGCCGCCGCCGGGGTGCGCCCGACTGCCGCCGCCGGGGTGCGCCCGACTGCCGCCGCCGGGGTGCGCCCGACCGAATGTCACATGCGTTCGGCTGGATCGACGGCGTGTGACATTCGGTCGGGCGGAGTGGCCGGGCGGAGTGGGCGGGTACAACCGCTGCGCCCCAGGTCCGCGACCGTTTCACACCGGTACCCCGATCCCGGCTACACTCACACCGCGCATCGAATCGAACCGGTTCACCGCGCGCCGCCCTCGTAGCTCAGGGGATAGAGCACGGCTCTCCTAAAGCCGGTGTCGCAGGTTCGAATCCTGCCGGGGGCACACGGGAACGCCGGCCGAGTTCCGCTGCCGGCCCTGGATCAGTCGACCTTCGCTTCAGGGGCGACGTCGAGCCGCAGGTACGACCGGACGCCGAACAGGCGGTGCATCCTTCTCGATGCCGGTGTCAGATGCGGTTCCGCTTCCGCTGCGGGCACGATCACGGGAGCGACGACGTCGTAGCGCACGCCGGCCTGCTCGAGGGTGCAGCCCCCACCGGCCAGGACGTTGCGGCACCAGTCGACGTCGGTGCCGTAGGGCAGATGGACGAAGAACGACTGTCCGGCTCGTTCCGCCCAGACCGGGGTGACGTACGGCTTCCCGGATCGGCGGCCGACGTGGTGCACCGCGGTGACCGTCGCCCCTCTCCTCTTCAGGATCACCGGGTTGAGGACGGACTTGTTGTACCGGCGCACGGCAGTCAGGGCGGGCTTCCAACGCGAGCGCCACACGGCGACACGCACCACCGTGAAGGCTGTGTCGACGACGAGCACGGCGCCGTCGTACACCCGCTCGGCCAGTCGCCGGAGCACGGACCGGCCGGTCGCAGCTCCACCCTCGTCACTCACGGGGGATATCGGCCTTGCTCGCCGTGTCGGCCGAGCGGCCGTCGGCATCCGGTCCGTCCGCGGAGTTCGCCCACCGGAGGAACCTCGCTGCGAGGTCGGCACGTAGTTCAGCGAAGAGGTCGCCGTCCCGCGCGGGGTCCAGGTGCTCGACGGTGTCCAGGTGCGCCCGTACCGTCACGGATTCGTCGCCGCGAAGGCTGGCGATCCACCGCTCCACCGGGCCGGGCGGAGCGGGAACCGGACGGGGCACCACCACGTACTTCTCGAAGACCTTCCGAAACCGCTCCCAGCATTCGTGTTCCTGCTGCAGGAGGTACCACGGCCACTCGACGACCCGCCCCCGGAGGCACACCCTCGTCGAGGGGCCGTACTCGAGCGGATTCCACTGTGGCGGACGCGTGAACACCACCTGCAGGTCCACACAGCCCCGGTCGCTGCCGGGTGTACTCATCAGCGACAGGGTGTGCAGGTTCCGACCGTCCCCGGGACACCGGTACCGGATCGCCGGCGCACCCTGGCACGGCGCGTAGTAGCTTGCCGGCACGATCGCCGCGCCGTCGACGATCCAGCCGACGGACAGATCCTCGTGGCCGTGCTCGAAGGAGATCAGCACGGTTTCGGAGAAGTCGATCTGCCGGCCGACCCACACCCCGCGTCGGCAGAGCGACGGCGTCTTCGTGTAGTCCTCGGTCACGAGATGCCGCCCGGTTTCCGAGCGTTCCCGGGTCTTCTCGACGAGCGGGTAGGTCATTGCTCCCCCTCTCGGCTTACTCGACTCCACGGTAGACCGAAGAGCAGGCGGCGGAGCCGGTTTCCTGCTGCGGAGCGGACAGCTACCTGCTCAGTCCGATCGTCCGTGCGACTCGTACGCGGCCTGTTCCGCCGCCACGGCCTCGGCGACGTGCGCTTCGGCGGCGGCGGCGTCCACCCCGAGACCGCCGAGAACGCCGCTGCCGTTCTCGTGGTCGAGCAGGGCGAGGAGGATGTGCTCGGTGCCGATGTAGTTGTGCCCGAGCCGCAGCGCCTGCCGGAAGGTCAGTTCCAGCACTTTCCGGGCGCGCGCGTCGTAGGGGATCAGGTCGGGCACATCCCCCGTCGCCGGCGGGAGCGTCGCCGCCACGGCGCGACGGACCGCGTCCGGCGACACATCCTGCGCGACGAGCGCGCGCATCGCGAGGGCTTCGGGTTCGCTCAGCAGACCGAGCACGAGATGCTCCGGGGCGATCTCGGCATTGCCGGCCGCCCGGGCCTCGTTCTGTGCCGCCACGACGACGTTCCGGGCACGTTCGGTGAATCGGCTGAAGCCTTGTTCGGAATCGAGATCGGCGGACCCCTTGGGCACGAAACGTTTCTGGGCCGCCTGCTTGGTGACGCCCATACTGCGGCCGATGTCGGTCCAGGACGCGCCGGAGCGACGGGCCCGGTCGACGAAGTGGCCGATCAGGTGGTCGGCGACCTTTCCGAGATGCTCGGCGGCGAGAACGGCGTCCGTCAGTTGTTCGAGGGCATCGGAGTGGACCTTCTCGATGGCGTCGATGAGGTCGTCCAGCCGCACGGGATTGCTCATGGGGATCGGATTCGTCATTCGTCAACCATAGGTTGACGCATGACGCTCGTCAACGCTCGGTTGACGACGATTCCGGCGTGCCTCCCACGTGCGCCGACTCCGGGTACCGTCGTCGCATGGACCCCGATGTCCGCACCGGCCCCGGCCGCCGCCGCGAGCCCCTCATCGCACCCAGCCTGGCCTCGGGCGACCTGGCGCGTCTCGCGGACGAGGCGCGGATCGTGGCCGGTGGATCCGACCGCGGAGCCGACTGGCTGCACATCGACGTGATGGACGGGCACTTCGTCCCCAACCTCACCTTCGGGCTGCCGGTCGTGCGGTCCCTCGCCCGGCACACGCCGCTGCCGCTCGACTGTCACCTGATGATCGAGGACCCCGACCGGTGGGCAGTCGACTACGCCGAGGCCGGCGCGTACAACGTCTCCGTGCACATCGAGGCGACCCGCGACCCGATCGCCCTCGCCGGTCGCCTGCGAGCCGCCGGCGCCCGTGCCGGTCTCGCGTTCGCACCGCAGACCCCGCTCGAACCGCACCTCGGCACGCTCGCGCACTTCGGCACGCTCCTGGTGATGAGCGTGCCGCCGGGTTTCAACGGTCAACGGTTCATTCCCGAGATGCTCCACAAGGTGCGCACGGCGCGACGCCTGGTCGACGCAGGTGAACTCGACCTGCTCATCGAGGTCGACGGAGGGGTGAACCTCGACACCATCGGGGCTGCGGCGACGGCCGGTGCCGACTGCTTCGTGGCCGGCACGGCCGTCTACGGCACGGACGACCCGGCCCGCGCCGTGCGCCTGCTGCGCGAGAAGGCCCGGGCGGCGTACGGGAGACCGTGACACACGGGAGACCGTGGCACACGGGAGGCAGCGACGAACGCGAAACGGGCGCCGAGAGACATCCCGGCGCCCGTCGTGACGGCTCAGCTACCCAGCGCGTCGATCGCCGCCTGCAACCGCCGCGCGGCCTCGTCGGCGACCGGCTGCAGCTCGGGGTCTTCGGCCACCTGCACCATCAACTGCGGATTCATGGCTTCGACGTGGACCGTGCCGGAGTCCTCCGGATCGCGCCGGACGACGACGTTGCACGGCAGCAGCAGCCCGATCTGCCGGTTGGCCGACACGGCCCGGTGCGCGAGCGGCGGGTTGCACGCCCCGAGAATGACGTACGGCTCCATGTCGACGTCGATCTTGGTCTTCAGGGTGGCCTGCATGTCGATCTCGGTGAGCACCCCGAAGCCTTGCTCCTTCAGTGCCGCACGAGTGCGCTCGACGACGTCGTCGAGCGGGGCGCGCAGCGTGGTGGCGAGGGCGAGTGTCATAGCGCTCCTTCGTGATTCGCTGATGTCAGGCGAGCGCGAGGAAGAGCTTCTCGAGTTCCTCCTCGGTCAGCTTGTCGACGCAGGTGTCGTCCTGCTCGTCGAGGACGCACTGCCGCAACCGGGTGGCGACGATCTTGAAGCCGGCCCGGTCCAGGGCACGCGAGACCGCGGCGAGCTGGGTGACCACCTCGCGGCACTCGCGCCCGCTCTCGATCATGGAGATGACCCCGGCGAGCTGGCCCTGCGCGCGACGCAGCCGGTTGAGAACCTGGGTGGTGGATTCTGCGGCATTCACGGTGTTAACTGTCATGGTCGGCCCCTTCATACTGAAGATGAACACATCATACCCCGTGGGGTATTCCCGCGCCCACCTTCCGACTCGATGCCGCCTCCCGGATCACGGGCCGCTCGATCCGGCGTCGCCTTCAGCGGCGACCGCCCCTGACCACCCGCTCCCCGGCCCGTTCCCAGGCGATCATGCCGCCACGCAGCGAGGCCACGGGCGCCTGCGCCTCCGGGGCGAACATCCGCGCGGCGCTGGCCGACCGCATGCCGGAGTGACAGACGAACACCACCGGCCGGTTGCGGACGATCCGCGCCGCGCGCGTGGGGACCTGGGACAGCTCGCAGTGCTGTGCGACGGGCGCGTGCCCGGACCGGTACTCGGCGGCGGACCGCACGTCGACGAGGACCGCCCCGGCCTCGAGCAGCTCGCGTGCGCGACGGACGTCGACCGTCTCGTAGGGTTTGGCGAAGCGCGCCTTGACCTTCTCGAGCAGGCTCATCGGGTGCCACCCTGCTCGACCGGGTGACCGGCCCGCAGCCAGCCCTTGGTGCCGCCGGCGACCGAGACCGCAGGCCGCCCGGACGCGGACACGATGTCCGCCCCGCGCAGGCTGCGATTACCGGAGGCGCAGACGACGTAGACGAGGTCGGCTCCCGGGATCTCGGCGAGTCGGGACCCGAGTTCGCCGAGCGGAATCCACTGGGCGCCGGGCACGTGCGCCTGCTCGTACTCGTAGTCCTCGCGCACGTCCACCACGGTCGCGCCGGACTTCCACGCGTCGGCGAATGCGGTGATGTCGATTTCCCTCATGTCCACTCCTCGGCCCACACCGGTGGGCATCGTGCCGTCGTTCGAGGTTCATACCCCGAGGGGTACTACATACCCTAGGGGGTATATGCAGATCTGTCCACCGTCCCCGCCCGGGCGACGGCCGCCCGGGTCCGGCGCCGCGACCGTTCCGGTAGCGTCCGAGACGATCCCCGACCCGATGCACCTGGGAGGAATCGCCGATGAGCGAGGGACCCGTGGCGCCGCAGCCCGGCGCGGGCCGTGCCCGTCAGAACGTCATCTACCGGGCCGGAGTGCTCGGGCGTACTCCCCCGGTGCCGACCGACTTCGCCGGGCTGGAACGTCTGGCGCGACGGAAGACGAGCCGCCGCGGCTGGGCCTACATCGCCGGGGGCGCCGGTGAAGGCGCGACGATGCGCGCCAACCGGGAGGCGTTCGACCGCTGGAAGATCGTCCCCCGCGTCCTGCGCGACGTCTCCCACCGCGACCTGAGCGTCGAACTGTTCGGCCGCACCCTGCCCGCCCCGGTCCTGCTGGCGCCGGTCGGCGCCGCCGAACTCGCGCATCCCGACGCCGACGTCGCGATCGGTGGCGCGGCGGCCGAACTCGGTGTGCCCTACATCCTCTCCAACCAGGGCTGCGCGCCGATGGAGGCCACCGCGGCGGCGATGGGAGATGCCCCACGCTGGTTCCAGTTGTACTGGAGCAGCGACGACGACCTCGTCGACAGCCTGCTCGCGCGCGCGAAGGCGATCGGCGCGGACGCCGTGGTCGTCACGTTGGACACCACCCTGCTGGGCTGGCGGCCGCAGGATCTCAACCTCGGTTCCCTGCCGTTCGCCCGCGGCGAGGGGATCGCCCAGTACACCTCGGACCCGACGTTCGTGCGCATCGTCCGCGACCGCATCGCGGCGGCCGCCGGTGCCCGTCCCGAGGTGGAGGTGACCCTCGGCGCGATCAGGTCACTGCTCTCGATGAGCCGGCGCTACCCCGGCCGCCTCCTCGACAACCTCCGCTCCCCCGAACCCCGGGCCGCGGTCGAGACGTTCCTCGACATCTACTCGCGACCCTCCCTGACGTGGACGGAGATCGAGTCGCTGCGCGAACGCACCGATCTCCCCGTGCTGCTCAAGGGCATCCTCCATCCGGACGACGCCCGCCGTGCCCTCGACGCCGGGGCCGACGGCATCATCGTCTCCAACCACGGCGGCCGCCAGGTCGACGGCGCGATCGCCGCCCTCGATGCCCTGGTCGGCATCGTCCCCGCCGTCGACAGCCGGGTGCCGGTACTGCTCGACAGCGGAATCCGCACCGGATCGGATGTGTTCAAGGCGCTCGCGCTCGGCGCCGACGCGGTCACCGTCGGCCGCCCCCACCTGTACGGCCTGGCCGTCGGCGGCCGGGACGGAGCCCGCGACGCCGTCGCGAACATCATTGCCGAGTTCGACCTGACGCTCGGGCTCAGCGGGCTGACGTCGGTGAAGGAGATCACCGCGGACGCGGTGACCCGCACGTGACCGGTGCACACCGGATGCCGATCTTCGACGCCCACTTCCACATCGTCGATCCCCGCTTCCCGGTGATCCCGAACCAGGGATACGTGCCCCCGCCGTTCACGGTGACCGACTATCTCGAGCGGGTCCGCGGGCTCGGCGTCACCGGTGGCGTCGTCGTGTCCGGCTCCTTCCACGGCTTCGACCAGAGCTACCTGCTGGACGCCCTCGCGCTGCTCGGACCCGGCTTCGTGGGAGTCACCCAGCTGCCGGCGACCGTGACCGACGACGAGATCACGCGGCTGAACGACGCCGGGGTGCGGGGCATCCGGTTCAACCTGCGCCGCGGCGGTTCGGAATCCGCCGACCACCTCGGCACGCTCGCCCGCCGGGTGCACGACGTCGCCGGCTGGCACACCGAGTTGTACGTCGACGCGCGCACACTGCCCACCCTGACCGGGACGATCGCCGCCCTCCCCGCGGTCAGCATCGACCACCTGGGCCTGTCCGCCGCCGGACTTCCCCACCTGGCGGCACTCGTCGACCGCGGGGTCCGGGTCAAGGCGACCGGTTTCGGCCGAGTCGACTTCGACGTCGCCCCCGTGCTGCGCGCCGTGGCCGACCGGAATCCCCACGCCCTGATGTTCGGCACCGATCTACCGTCCACCCGGGCCCCGCGGCCGTTCCTCGACGCGGACGTCGAGATCGTCACCGACACCCTGGGCCCGGAACTCGCCGCGCGGGCACTCCACGACAATGCCGCGCAGTTCTACCGCGTGCGTTGACATCCCCGGCAACCAAGATCTGCGAAACGTCGTCTGCTCCGCCGTCCGCGATCTACACTCGGGGGCGTCATTCGGTGCGCGGGGCGCGCCGCCGGCGGGGCGCGGCGGTCGGCACCCGGACGTGACATTCCGATCCCAGGAGCATCAGCATGAGCGCCGCCCGAACCACCCGAGCAATCCTCGCCACCGCCGCGCCGATCGCGGCCGCCGTCCTGTTCGCCGGCAGCGCCGGCGCCGCACCGCCCCAATCCCTCGGCACGGCACTGACCTTCGGATGCCTCAACCAGGGCAGCCTGGCCTCGATCACGGCGGTCACCGCGCAGGCCGGACCGGAGGCGAATCCCGGGATCCCACCCGGGCACGTACTGTTCTCCACCGCACCGGGACTGGGTCCCATGCCTGCCGCCGGGCAGGTGTCGGTCGCGTGGCTCAATCAGAGCACCGGCCAGGCGGGGATCGTCGACCTCGAGGGGACGTACCCGAACCTGGCGAAGGTGGTGAACACCGGTCCGGGCACCGTGCTCACCACCGTGTTCGGTTCGGTGAACCTGAGCAGCGGCCCGATCTGCAATTCGACACCGGCCGTGGGGACGGTGACCGTCGGCTGACTTCGTCGGAATTCAGCGCGGGCTGTACATGATCAGCGCCACGCCGAGCAGACAGACGAGCGCCCCGGCCACGTCCCACCGGTCGGGGCGGAAGCCGTCGACGATCATCGCCCACCCGAGGGATCCGGCGACGAACACTCCGCCGTAGGCGGCCAGGATGCGGCCGAAGTTCGCATCCGGCTGCAGCGTTGCCACCATCCCGTACGCGCCGAGCGCGATCACCCCGGCCCCGACCCAGATCCAGCCGCGCTGTTCCCGGATCCCCTGCCACACGAGCCAGGCGCCGCCGATCTCGAACAGCGCCGCCACGGCGAACAGGGCGAGGGACTTCGCGATACTCACGCGAAGCACCCTACGGCGTTGCACGGCTCCGGTGCGGGGCGCCCGCACCGGAGCCGGCCCGGAACATGGTCAGGTTCGGCTCACCGCGCGCGGGCGCGGTACCAGCCGGGGCACGCGGGCGCTGTAGTCGCGGTACCGGTCGCCGAACGTCTCGGTCAGATCGTGTTCCTCGAACCGCAGTGCGACGAGGATGTATCCGGTGGTGACGGCGGCGAACAGCAGGTGCCCCACGCTCATCGTCGGCGCCACCCAGAACGCGATCAGGAAACCCAGATACAGCGGATGGCGCACCACCCGGTACAGCATCGGGGTGCGGAACTCGGCTTCGGCCGGCGACTTCCCGGCGAAGTTCCGCAGCACCTGGCGCAGGCCGAACAGGTCGAAGTGGTCGATCGCGAACGTCGATGCGAGCACGAGACCCCATCCGGCGAACGACACCGCGTACAGGGCCACGCGCACCGGGGTCGCGTCCACGTCCCAGACCTCCTGTGGCAGCGGACGCCACTGCCACATCACCAGCGCGAGGGCGGCGGTGGCGAACAGCACGAACGTGGAGCGTTCGATCGGTTGCGGGACGATGCGGGTCCACCGGCGCTTGAACCACGGCCGGGCCATCACCGAATGCTGAACGGCGAACACGGACAACAGGGCCAGGTTCACCATCACGGCCACGACGACGGGCGTCTGCGGCCCCTCGTCGATGGTGCGGGGCACCACGAGACCTTCGACCCACCCGATCGAGTACAGGAACACCGCGAAGAACACGGCGTAGGCGACCGCGCCGTACGCGGTCATCAGGGTACGGCTCAGGCCACCCCTGTCGGTCGTCTGCAACATCGTGAACCTTCCTCCTCCGGGCGCGGCGCCCGTGCCACAGTCGGCGGATGTGCCGTGTGACCACGGTGCGCCGACGCGGCGGAGGAGGACAGGCACCCCGGGGTGAGTTTTCCGGCACCCCGGCGGTCGTCCACCGCCCGGACTTGCTCGCACTTTCGGTATCTGCCCACGCCGTGGCCTGGGCGAATTCCGAAGATGCGAGCGAGTTCTTCCCCGTGCGGGCGCGCCGGAGCCTGTGCGCGAGACGCTCTGCCGCGCAGGGTGTCCGGACGGCGTGCCGCAGGCCCGCTGCGATGGCTACCAGTACCGGTGCCGCTTTCCGTCGGTGTCGGCGACGAAGACGATCGCGTCGGCGCCGTCCAGGTCGGCCGGGCCCAGCGGGATGTGGCCGGGCACGATCGGTGGGCCCGGGACGATCGACGGGTCGAGCGCGGCGCGCAGAGCCGGCGCCGGGAACAGGGCGCGTCGGGTCGTCGCCTCGGTCAGCACACGCTGAAGGGTGCCCGGCTCGCTGTGCGGGGCGGCGTCGGTCGCCACGACGAGGTAGCGCTCGCCGAGGGCGAGCCCGACGTGCGCGCCGGCGCTTCCCCACTGCGCCCCGTCCTCGCCGGCCTGCATGCGGGACTGCGCGCGTTGCAGGTGCGCATTGTGCGCGAACACCAGGACGGGTCCGCGTCGCCGCTCCTGCGCGACGATCGCGAGCAGGTTCTCGGCCATCATCTCGGCGCGCACGCCGAGCAGGGTGGCGATGCGATCGGGGGCGGGATGGGCCATGGCCGCGTGATAGCGCAACAGGCCCCGGGCGGTGCGCGCGTGCGCGACGGCCCGGTCGTAACCGGCCGGGTCGGCGGCACGCAGGGCCGGTGCCGCGCGCCGCAGCGCGCCGGCGATGTCGTCGGCGACGACGCGCAGAGCGCGGGCACGATCGGAATCGCCGACGGACGCCGCCGGGTCGAACATGGCCGCCTGGTCGGTCCAGTCCGCGTCCTCGCCGAGGAGGGCGTCGAGGTCGTGGACCGATCGGGGGCGCAGCGCCGCGGGCAGGTAGTCCCCGGCCCGGACCAGGGTGTGTCGCGGGCTCGGTGCACCGGAGTACTCCACCGGCGCATCGAAGCCGTGGAAGCGAACCCGATCCTGCGGCGCGCACCCGGCGTTGTGCGCGCGGAGCCACTCCACGAGTTCCCGGTTTCCCGGCACGGCGCCGAACCCGTGGCTGAATCCGGTCGCGAGCACCGTGTCGATCTCTCCTGGCGCCCCGGCCGCGTAGTCGTCGACGACGGAGGCGGCGAAGAAGTCGGTCTCCAGAACGATCGACCGGAACCCCCGTTCGACGAGGTGAGCGAGCAGTTCGTTACGCAGCAGCGGGAACGCCTCGATCCCGTGGGTCGGCTCACCGAGGGCCAACAGGACCGGCGGCTCGCTCCGCGCGGCGAGCAGCTCGTCGAGGGCACGGTCCACGCCGGCCGGGTCGTCGAGCGGACGGCCGATCCCGCGCAGTGATACGGCAGATGACATGACACTCCTTTACGGAAGGAACTGCCCTCGACGCTATCGTTGAAGAATCGAGTGAAGCTTCTGCGAACTCGACCTGCGATCGGCAGATCGAACCTTCAAACCGGAGGTGCGCGGTGCGACCCGTCGACCTGGCCCGGCAACACGGGTTGTCCGCACAGGCGATCCGCAACTACGACGACGCGGGAGTCTTCCCCCCGACCGAGCGCAGCGAGGCCGGCTACCGGCGCTACACGCCCCTGCATGCACAGGCGCTGCGCACCTTCCTCGCGTTGCGCGGGGGCCACGGACACCGGCCGGCGACGGAGATCATGCACGCGACCAATCGCGGCGACACCGAATCCGCCTACCGGCTCGTCGATGCCGCGCACGCCGCGCTGCTCGCCGAACGTGACACCCGCATCGAGGTGGCGACCGCTCTGGACGCCCTGGCCACCGCGACATCGACCCCCGTGCGCGGTCGACCGCTGACGGTGGGTGAGCTCGCGCGCCGGCTCCGCGTGCACCCGGCCACGTTGCGCACCTGGGAATCCCACGGCATTCTGCGGCCCGACCGCGACCGGGCCACGGGCTACCGCGAATACGGGCCGGAGTGCGTGCGCGATGCCGAGATCGCACGGCAGCTGCGGCGGGGCGGCTATCCGCTGACCCAGGTCGCCCGGTTCGTCGACTCCCTGCGCACGGCAGACGGCGCCGCCGCGTCGACGGCTTTTCTCGACGCCTGGCAGGACCGGCTGACCACGCGCAGCCGCGCTCTTCTCGCCGGCGCGGCCCAGCTCGACACCTACCTCACGATGCTCGAGCGGGCACGGCAGACGTAGCCGACGACCCCGCGCGGCCACGGATCCGGTTTCTACTGCGCGGGCCTCTTCACGTCCTGGGGGTCGATGTCGTCGCGCAGCCCGCGCCAGCTCGGATGCCAGAGCTTGCCGGCGTCGGTCCATTCCCGGAACCGCACCTCCCCCACCAGTTTCGGGGTCACCCACACAGCGTCCCGCGCGTCCTCGCGCGGAACGTCACCGGCGAAGGGGGTGGTGCGGCGCCGCAGACCGGCCAGGGCGACCGACAGATCGGCGAGCTCGGGTTCGTCGAAGCCGGTGCCGACACGGCCGACGTACTCCAGCCCGGCCTCGCCGTGCACGCCGACCAGCAGCGAGCCGAAGGTGCCGGCACGAGCCCCCTTCCCGAGGCGCCAGCCACCGATGACGACGTCCTGAGTGAGCCAGTTCTTCGACTTCACCCAGTCGGGGCTGCGCCGGCCCGGCACGTACACCGAGTTCCGCCGCTTGGCCACCACACCTTCCCAGCCGCGCCGGGTGCTCTCCTCGAGCGCCTCGGATCCGTTGCCGCGCAGCATGTCCGGCACGATCAATCCGTCGGTCGCGGCCGCGAGCGCGTCGAGCACGCGTCGCCGGTCGGCGTAGGGCTTGCGGTACAGGGTCACCCCGTCGAGGTAGAGGACGTCGAACACGAAGTACTGCGGGGTGCCGCCGGTCCGCAGCAACGGAAAGCTCGTGACTCCGCCGGGGTCGCACGCGACCACCTCCCCGTCGAGGACGACGTCGTGTCCGTCGAGGACGCGGGTGAGGTCGGCGAGGGCGGGGTAGTCGCCGGTGATGTCGCGGCCGGAGCGCGAATGCAGCCGCAGCTGCCCGTTCTCGATCTCGGCCACGGCGCGGTAGCCGTCCCACTTCCCTTCGAAGGCCCATTCGTCGGCGTCGAGACCGGTCACCTCACCCGGTGTCGCGAGCATGGGCTCGAGGTCGCGCGGAAATCCCGAGGGCGGACCCGCCTGTCCGCCCTGGTCTTTCATGCGGTGGGCGAGCCACTGGTTGCCCGCCGTGCGGATCAGCGCGTACCGGCCCCGCACCCGCGCGCCGTGCAGGCGCACGATCACCTCGTCGTCGCGCCACTTCTCGGTCTCGTAGCTGCCGGTGTCCCAGATCGTCATGCTGCCGGCGCCGTACTCCCCCTTGGGGATGACGCCGTGGAAGGTGAGGTACTCGAGCGGATGATCCTCGGTGCGCACCGCGAGGTTGTTGCGGCCCGGGTCGTCCGGCAGGTTCTTCGGTACCGCCCACGACGCGAGCACCCCGTCGCGTTCGAGCCTCAGGTCGTAGTGCAGCCGGCGGGCATGGTGTTCCTGGATGACGAAGGCGTTGCCCGGCCCGGAACCCACGGCGGCGGGAACGGGTTCGGGCGTGCGGGACGGGTCGCGTTTGCCCCGGTACTCGGTCAGGGCGTCGGGCTCGGGCCGCGGCGGGTCGAGGTCGGCGAGCGGGTCGGGAGCGGTGTCCAGTCGCGCGAGCACCTCGTCGAACCGCAACTGGCGCAGCCCGGGATCGTCGAGTTCGTCCCAGGTGCGGGGCGCGGCGACCCACGGTTGCTCGCGGCCGCGCAGGGAATACGGGGCGATGGTCGTCTTGGCCTGGTTGTTCTGGCTCCAGTCGAGGAACACCCGCCCGCCGCGTGCGGCCTTGGCCATCGTCGCGGTGACCAGGTCCGGATGCAGAGTCTCGAGGTTGATCGCCACCTGCTTCGCCACGGCCGACGCCCCACCCGGGGCGAGTTCGCGGTCGAGCGGAACATACAGGTGTATCCCCTTGCTGCCGCTGGTGACCGGGTAGGCCGGCCAGCCCAGCCCGCCGACCATGTCGCGCACCAGCCGGGCCACCTCGGCGCACTGGACCAGGGTGACCCCCTCCCCGGGGTCGAGGTCGAACACGATCCGCGTCGCAGGGCCCGGAACGGAACCCGCGAACCGCCACTGCGGCACGTGCAATTCGAGTGCCGCCTGCTGCCCGAGCCAGGCCAGCGCCGCGACGGAGTCGAAGACCGGATAGGTGACCGAACGCTGCTTGTGGTGAACCGTCTTACGGGTGAGCCACTTCGGCGCGTGGGAGGCGACGTTCTTCTCGAAGAACGACTCGCCGCCGACACCTTCGGGCCAGCGCTTGCGGGTGCCGGGCCGGCCCGCGACGTGCGGCAGCATCACCGGGGCCACGGCCACGTAGTAGTCGACCACGTCGGCCTTCGTGGTGCCCGTCTCCGGGTAGAGCATCTTGTCGAGGTTCGTCAGGTTCAGACGACGGCCTTCGAACGTGCGGGTCGTCATCGCCTCATTGTGCCGAGCGCGGCCGGCGAGCGTGCAGTTCTCGCGCCGGCCTCCGCGTGTCGCCCGCGAAAAGTGCATCCTCGGCGCAGCTCATGGGCGGCTCAGCCGTACAGTTCGGCGAATCGGCGCAGTGAGGCTTCGATGTCGCCGTGCAGGGCCCGCGCGACACCCGAGCCGATCGGCCCGAACAGCGGCGCCCCGCCCAGGTCGATGTTCAGGCTGAGCACGGAACCGACCCCGACGGCCCGGACCGTCATCCGCAACTTGAAGCGGGTGCCGCCCTTGCCGGAACCGTGCAGGACGAGGTGGTGCGGCGAGTCGATCTCGCGGACGGTCCACGCGACCCGGTTGCGCATCCCCTTCACCGACACGACCGACTCTGCGGTGGTGCCGACGACGAGTTCGCTCGGCAGGTCGCTGCGCCACCCGTCGTGGATGGTCAGCCACTCGTCGAATCCGTGCAGGTCCGACGCGCGCACCCAGGTGAGGTGCGGTTCGAGCGGAAGGTCGGTCGATACCTCGAGTTTGGCCATGCCCGGCAGCGTAGACGCCGAAGCGCGGGCCCGGGGTGATCGACCCCGAACCCGCGCTCCGTGGGTGTTGCCTAGTGGGCGACAGCCTTTTCGACACCGACACCGGTGAGGGAGCGGACCTCCATCTCGGCCTGCTTGGCCGGATCCTCCAGCTTGCGGCGCCCGATGAAGGTGCCGACGATGCCGAGGACGAAGGCCAGCGGGATCGACACGATGCCGGGGTTGGCGAGCGGGAAGAGGGCGAAGTCCGCGTCCGGGAACATCGAGGACGGCTTGCCGGAGACCGCCGGGGAGAGGGCGATGAGCAGCAGGCAGCTGATCAGGCCGCCGTAGATGCTGAACAGGGCGCCGGTGGTGTTGAACTTCTTCCAGAACAGCGAGTACAGCAGCGTCGGCAGGTTGGCGGACGCGGCGACCGCGAAGGCCAGGGCCACGAGGAAGGCGATGTTCTGGCCCATCGCGAGGATGCCCAGCACGATCGAGACCAATCCGATCACCACGACGGTGATGCGGGAGACCCGCACCTGGTCCTCCTCGGAGGCGTTGCCGCGCTTGATCACGCTGGCGTAGATGTCGTGGGCGAAGGACGCGGACGCGGTGATCGCGAGGCCGGCGACGACCGCAAGGATCGTGGCGAACGCGACGGCGGAGATGATGCCGAGGAAGATGGTGCCGCCGAGTTCGAAGGCGAGCAGCGGCGCGGCCGAATTCTCCTTGCCGGGGGCGCCGAGGATGACGTCCGGTCCGACCAGCTTGGCGGCGCCGTAGCCGAGCACCAGGGTGAACAGGTAGAACCCGCCGATGAGGGCGATGGCCCAGGTCACCGAGCGACGTGCTTCCTTGGCGGTGGGCACGGTGTAGAAGCGCATCAGCACGTGCGGCAGGCCGGCGGTGCCGAGCACCAGGGCGATGCCGAGCGAGACGAAGTCGAGACGGGTCATGTCGCTGATGCCGTACTTGGCGCCCGGAGCGAGCACGTCGCGACCGGCGACGGCCTCGTTGGTGGAGCTGTTGACCATGGCCTGCGCGTCGGCCAGCAGCTGCGAGAAGTTGCCGCGGACAGCCAGCAGGACGAGCACGAACATGATGCCGGCGCCGGCGACGAGCAGCACGGCCTTGACCATCTGCACGTAGGTGGTGCCCTTCATGCCGCCGACGAGCACGTACACGATCATCAGGACGCCGACCACGGCGACGACGATGCCCTGGCCGAGCTGGCCGTCGATGTTGAGCAGCAGCGCGACGAGGCCACCGGCACCGGCCATCTGGGCGAGCAGGTAGAACAGCGACACCGCGAGGGTGGACAGCGCGGCGGCCATGCGCACAGGCCGCTGCTTGAGCCGGAAGCTCAGCACGTCGGCCATGGTGAACCGACCGGTGTTGCGGAGCAGTTCGGCGACGAGCAGCAGGGCGACGAGCCAGGCGACGAGGAAGCCGATGGAGTACAGGAAGCCGTCGTACCCGTAGACCGCGATGGCGCCGGCGATGCCGAGGAACGACGCCGCCGACAGGTAGTCGCCGGCGATCGCGAAGCCGTTCTGCGGGCCCGAGAACTGCCCGCCGCCGGTGTAGAAGTCGGAGGCCTTCTTGGTCGAGCGGCTGGCCCGGATGACCAGGCTCATCGTCACGACGACGAACGCGACGAAGATCGCGATGTTGAACAGCGGGTTGCCGACGTCGGTGGCACCCTGAGCCAGAACTGTCACATGCGCGAGCGCATTCGTTGTCACTGGGCCGGTCCTTCCAGCTCTTCGCGGATCGCGGCGGACCGCGGATCCAGGTCACGATTGGCGAACCGCACGTAGAGCGCGGTGATGACGAACGTCGAGACGAATTGGCCGAGTCCGAGGATCAGGCCGAGGTTGATGTTGCCGAGCACCTTGGTCGCCATGAAGTCGGCGGCGTAGGTGGCCAGCAGGACGTACACGAAGTACCAGGTGAGGAAGAGCCCCGTCATCGGGAAGACGAACCGCCGGAGCCGGCGGCGCAAGTCCTGGAACTCCGGACTCGCCTGCATGTCGACGAAGTCCTGCGCATCGGGCGTGCGGCGTTCGAGCGCCCCGCCCTTGCCGAGGTGAGCTGTGGTCACTGCCGACTCCTTGGTCGTGGCTTCAGGGATCGCCCCTGTGAGGCGTACTACCAGTAGACCGTAGTGAGACCGGAGTCACACGAAAAGAAGGTGGCACCGGTCACACGGTGAGCTGTCGCCCGGTGCGGCGAACGGTCTGCCGGGCGCGACGAGTGGCAGCTCAGTGCTCCCCACGCGGGGACGGCTGGCCCGGTCCGCGGGGCTCTGCGGGAACGCCGGTGTCCTCGAACGCCCCGAGTTCCCGGTCCCGGCCCATCCCGAGCCGCTCGGGCACGTGCATGCGGGAGAAGACCCGCCCGACGTCCGCCGGGACGCGAGCGCGGGTGGCGAGGCTGACCACGATCATGGTGGCGAACGCGAGCGGCACACTCACGGCGGCCGGGTAGCCGACGACGGCGGCGACCCAGCCGCCACCGGCCTCGGGATCGATCCGCACCAGCACGACGACCAGGGCCGCGCCCCCGGCCACCACCGCGCCGGTCACCATGCCGGCGGCCGCGCCGACCGCGGTCAGCCCACGCCACCAGATGCCGAGCATCAGCAGCGGGCACAGCGTGGAGGCGGCCACCGCGAACACCAGGCCCACGGCCCGCGACAGGTCCAGCGACGTCACCGCCAGCGACAGGCCGAGGGGCACCAGGCCCGCGAGGACGGCCGCGATCCGGAAGTCGCGCACGCGTCCGCGCAGCACGTCGGTGGACAGCACACCGGCGACGCTGACCAGCAACCCCGAGGACGTGGACAGGAACGCCGCGATCGCCCCCGCGGCGACGAGCGCGGCGAGCAGCTGGCCACCCAGTCCGGAGAGCACCGACCCCGGCAGCAGCAGCACGGCCGCATCGGAGCGGCCCGTGATGAGCAGTTGCGGCACGTACAGGCGTGCGAACACCCCGAGCAGCGTCGGGAACAGATAGAACACGCCGAGCAGGGCGATCACCGCGAGCGACGTCATGCGGGCCGCTCGCCCGTCCGGGTTGGTGTAGAAGCGCACCAGCACGTGCGGCAAGCCCATCGTGCCGAGGAAGGTGGCGAGGATCAGCGAATACACCTGGAACATGGGGTGGGCGCCCCCGATCCCACCGCCGGGAGCGACCCAGTCGTCGTTGGTGGCGGGTGCCCCGGCCACCACCGGCACGGCCGCGCCGGGCTCGAGCACCAGCGCCGTGCCGGCGGCCACCTCGTGCTCACCGGGCGCGAGCAGCACGGTGCCGTCCACGGTCCGTCCGTCGACCCGTCCGGTCGCCGTGACCGCGAGGGGCTCGCCGACCTGGACGACGACATCGGTGGTGACGTCGACGGTGGTGCGCTCGGTGACCGTCGGGGGCGCCGGCCGGCCGACGGCGCGATCGTCGTCGAAGAAGTGGACGACGAGCACGAGGGCGGGCACCGCGACGGCGGTGAGCTTGAGCCAGTACTGGAACGCCTGGACGAAGGTGATCGAGCGCATGCCGCCGCCGACGACGTTGCCGACGACGATGACGGCGACCGCGACGACGCCGACCCAGTCGGGAACCCCGAGCAGGATGTTCAGCGTCAGTCCCGCGCCTTGGAACTGGGGGACGAGGTAGAGCACGCAGACGACGGCGACGATCACCATCGACAGGGTGCGCAGCCATCGCGCACCGAGCCGGAACTCCGCGAAGTCCGGCACGGTGTAGGCGCCGGACCGGCGCAGCGGGGCGGCGACGAACAGCAGCAGACCCAGGTAGCCCGCGGTGAAGCCCACCGGGTACCACAGGGCGTCGGCGCCGTACTTGGCGATGAGTCCGGCTACGCCGAGAAAGGAGGCAGCGGAAAGGTATTCACCGGAGATCGCGGCGGCGTTCCAGCGGGGTCCGACGCTGCGGGAGGCGATGAGGAAGTCGGAGGTGGTGCGGGCCAGCCGGACTCCGTAGATGCCGATCGCGACGGTGGCGGCGGCGGCGAAGACGAGACCGACGACGGTGGCGACGGGGATCGAACCGGTGTCCATGGGCCGCTCAGTCGTCGACCAGGTCGGTGAAGTCCTGCTCGTTGCGTTCGGCCAGGCGGACGTAGAGCCGGCCGATGCCGAGCAGCAGCGGGTACCCGACGAAGCCGAGCAGCAGCCACGGCAACCGGATGCCGAGCACGGTCACGTCCGTCAGGTGCGGCACGAAGTGGAACAGCACGGGCAGGGCGCACAGCAGGCACACCGCGACGAGCGCGAGCCGCGTGGCGAGGCCGAGCTGGGCGCGGACCAGGCCGCGCACCATCGCCTCCCCGACCTCGGTCTGTTCCTGGACCTCCACGCGGGTGCGCACCATGCGGGCACCGCGGCGCTGGGCGAGCACCACCCGTTCCCGCGGCGGCGGGCCGCCCGAACCACGCGGCGGCGGGCCGCCCGAACCACGCGGCGGCGGGCCGCCCGAACCGCTCCCCGAGCTGCGCGACGGTGAGCCGCCGGACGGACTCATCTGCTCGTCCAGGTCTGCATCGGGCCGCGGATCAGGCGGTCCTTGAGTTCGCGGGTGTGACGACGACTCACCGGCAGTTCGACGGCCGGCTTGCCCTCCTCGGCGCGCAGGCACACCACGAGGCCGGAACCGACGCTGCGGATGCCGGTCACCAGGGGCAACGCCACCAGATAGGAGCGGTGCACCCGCAGGAACCCGGCGTCGGCCCAGCGGCTCTCGAGCGTGGAGATGGGGATGCGCACGAGGTGGGAGCCGGTGCCGGTGTGCAGGCGTGCGTAGTCGCCGTCGGCCTCGACCCACTGCACGGACGACCGCGGCACCAGCGTGGTCACGCCGCCGAGTTCGACGGGGATCACCTCGTCCGAGGCCGCGGCACCCGCGGCAGCGGATTCGGTTTCGCGGGTGCGGCGGCGCTCGGCGATGCGGCGCACCGCCTCGGCGAGCCGCTCCTCGCGCAGGGGTTTGAGGAGGTAGTCGACGGCCCCGAGGTCGAACGCCGCCACCGCCCGGTCGTCGTGCGCGGTCACGAACACGACGGCGGGCGGGTTCGCGAAGTTGCGCAGGATGCCGGCGAGCTCGAGGCCGTCGAGGCCGGGCATGTTGATGTCGAGGAACACCGCGTCGATTCCGCCGTCGCGCAGCAGCCGCAGGGCGGTGGTCGCCTCGCCCGCGGTGTGGACGTGGCCGATCTCCTCGCGCCGCCGCAGCAGGTACGCGAGTTCGTCGAGGGCCGGCGGTTCGTCGTCGACGGCCAGCACGGTGAGGGTGTCGGTGGTCTCGTTCACAGCCGGTCCATCGTGCCATGCCGGACCGTCCGAGCGGAGCGGACCGGGCCACTCGCGCCCAGGGTGACCGGGTAGCGGAAGGGTCGCGTCATGCCCGGATCCCGGGACGGAACTTCGGTACCCGCATGCTGACCTTCGTCCCGGCCCCGGGGGCAGTCTCGACGACGAGGCCGTAGTCGTTGCCGAACGCCGCGCGCAGGCGGTCGTCGACGTTGGCGAGTCCCACGTGCGCCGCCTCCTTGGCGCTGGTGCGACCTTGTCCCTCGGCGACGGCGTCGAGGTCGCCCGAGCGCAGGAGTTCGGGGTCCATTCCGACGCCGTCGTCCTCGACGCTGATGACGCAGTCGGTGCCCTCGTCCGCGGCGACGATGCTGATGGTGCCGGTGCGGGTGCTCTTGCCGGCGATGCCGTGCCGCACCGCGTTCTCGACGAGGGGTTGCAGGGCGAGGAACGGCAGCACCACGTTGAGGACCTCCGGCGCGACCTGCAGCCGCACCTCGAGGGCATTGCCGAAGCGGGCCCGTTCGAGCGTGAGGTAGCGGTCGATGTTGCGCAGTTCGTCGGCGAGCAGGGTGTACTCCCCGGCTGCCCGGAAGGAGTACCGGGTGAAGTCGGCGAATTCGAGGAGCAGTTCGCGGGCGCGTTCGGGGTCGGTGCGCACGAAGGACGCGACGGTGCCGAGGGCGTTGTAGATGAAGTGCGGGCTGATCTGCGCGCGCAGGGCCCGTACCTCGGCGCGGTCGAGACGGGCGCGGGAGGCGTCGAGTTCGGCGAGTTCGATCTGGCTGCAGGCGTAGCGGGCGACTTCGGTCAGCACGCCGAGCAGGGCCGGTCCGGGTTCGGTGGTTGTGACGACGCCGAGCGCGCCGACGACGCCGACACCGTCGATGACGAGCGGCTGCACGATCACGGCCCGTGCCGCCTGATCGTCGGCGCCGCGCACGAGGTCGCCGTGACCGACGAGGACGCGCCGATCCTCGGCGACGGCGCGGTGGGCGGCGGCGAGCAACTGCTCGGACAGCCCCTCGAAGGGACCGCTCCACGCCAGGCAGGTGCCGTCCGCGTCGACGAGCGCGACGGAGGGTGTGCCGGTGAGGGAGCGCAGGTGCGGGGCGGCCTCCTGCGCGGATGTCGCGTCGAGGCCCCGCCGCAGCGGCCGGGCGGCGAGCGATGCGGTGTGCAGGGTGGCGTGCACGGCGCGTTCGGCCGGTGTGGTCAGGCCGCGCCGGGTGCGCAGCCACAGGGCGGCGACGCCGGCGAGGACGAGCACCGCGACGGCGAGGAGGGCGACGACCGTGCCGTTCACCGCGTCACCGGTTCCGGCCGATGCTCGCACCCGGCCGGCGGCGGAGGCGACGGGTGGACGCATGCACGGTCGAGCGGGTCGGTCATGGCTCCACGCTACGAGTTGCCGATTCGCGGCGCGGGCAGAGCACCGAAGGCGGCGCGGCGCCGAATCGGCCGTGGGAGACTCCCGGGGGTGACCGCTCGACGTGGGCCCCGCCCGTTCGACTACTCGCTCGACTACGCGAATCTCGACCTGCGTCGGCAGCCGCACCTCTACCGTGTCGGCCGCGGGGAGCAGGGCGTGCTGAAGGTCGAGCCGTACAAGTCGGAGTTGCTGCCGCACTGGCGGTTCGCGACGGTCGAGCAGGCCCGGACGAGTGCCGGCACGATCCTGACGATGTTCTTCTCGTATCTCGACGAGGGAGATTTCGTGGGCGCGGACATGGCCCGCAAGTTCCTCCAGATGGGGTACACGCGGGCACGCCGGTACGCCGCTCGTCCGAGTGGTCGCAAGTACGACGGGCCCGTCCCGCAGGACCGCCGGGGTCGCAGCGGCGCGCACGGCCGCGCGGAGCTCCCCCGGGGTCCCGAGGACGCGGAGAAGGCTGCGGCCGCAGCGGTGTTCAAGCAGGCGTGGGACCGGGCCGCGGCGGAGCCCCGGTACGTGGAACAGCGGCGGCGGCACCGGGAGCTGTACGGCTGATGGTCCACCCGTCCGGGCCGAACGGTCAGCGACGCCGACGGTTGATCCGTTCCTCCGCGGCCGCCTCCTCGATGTCGAGTCCCTCCAGCACCGTGCGCAAGGTCTCGTCGTCGAGGTCGCCGTCGTCGCGCGCAGCGATCAGAGCCTGCCGCTGGGCGCGCAGCACCGAGCGGCGGAACGTTTCGAACAGCGCCGCCGCGTGCAGCACGGACGGATCGCGCTCCCCCGCGTCCTCCGCCTGTTGCGCCTCGGCGCGGGACTGCATCGACCGGTTCACCCGGTCGAGGATGCGCTGCAGGTCGTCGGCGTCCACGCCGTCCGGTGGATTCGCCGCGAGTTCGGTGAGGTGCTGTCGTGCCGCCGCGGCCGAGATGGTGCGCGCGAGTTCAGTCTGTTGCTCGGTGTAGAGCCGCTCGTACGGGTCGGCGACGTTCAGCGCGCGGATGAGCGCCGGCATCGTGGCGCCCTGGACGAGCAGGGTGCCCACGGCGACGACGAAGGCGATCACCTGGACGATCTCGCGTCCGGGAAACGGCTCACCGGAGGCGAGGACGAACGGGATGCCGCCGGCAGCGGCGAGGGTCACGACCCCGCGCATCCCGGCCCAGGAGATGACCAGGTACTCGCGTCCGCTGAACTGATCCCGGCCCAGCCGGTCCAGCCCGATGCTCCGCGTGAGACGTCGTCGCGCCCAGTGCAGCAGCACCCACAGGGGGCGCACGGCGATCACCACGCCGAGGATCGCGAAGCCGTAGAGGAAGGCGACGTGGACGTCGAGGCCGTTGTCGCGGACCTCGTCGATGACGAACTTCAGCTGCAGACCCATGTAGGCGAAGACGAACATCTCGAGCAGAATGTCGAGGCTCTCCCACACGGCCCGCTCCTGGATCCGCGTGGCCACCGACGCGTCGGTGGCGCGGTGCCCCATGTACAGCCCGGCCGCGACGACGGCGAGCACACCGGAGGCCCCGATCTCCTCGGCGGCGAGGTAGGCGGTGAACGGAAGGACCAGTCCGAGCACGGTTTCCAGCGGAGAATCGTACATTCGGCCCCGAATCAGGTGCACAACCGTGGCAAGCAGCAGGCCGATCGCCACGCCGCC
Organism: Rhodococcus sp. DMF-1; assembly: GCF_021441945.1. Taxonomy (NCBI): domain Bacteria; kingdom Bacillati; phylum Actinomycetota; class Actinomycetes; order Mycobacteriales; family Nocardiaceae; genus Rhodococcus; species Rhodococcus sp. DMF-1. The sequence continues at coordinate 166,574 of NZ_CP090442.1, read as the reverse complement.
GATCACCTCGTACCCGAAGAACGCCAGCGGGGAATCCGTCGCGAACACCCGGGTGCCGGCGACCGCCGACACCGCGACGGCGAACAGTGTCAGTGCGGTCGCGTCGTTGACCAGGCCCTCACCGGTGAGCACCGCGATCACCCGCTTGGGCAGGCCGAGCTTCCGCCCTACGGCGACGGCACTGACCGCGTCGGTCGGCGCCACCACCGCACCGAGCACCAGCGCCGCCCCGAGGGTCAACTCCGGGACCAGCCAGGACGCGGAGAGCGCGACGGCGAACGCGGTCGCGAGAACCGTGAAGATGCCGAGCCGCAGGATCGGGGTGAGGTGCCTGCGGAACGTCGCGACGGAGAAGCGCAGTGCCGCGGAGTAGAGCAGCGGGGGCAGTACCACCCCGAGGATGACGTGCGGATGGAGCTCGAGCCGCGGCATTCCGGGAATGAAGGACGCGAGCGAGCCGATGGTCACGAGGACGAGTGGGGCCTGCAGGTTGCTCCGGTTGGCGAGACCGGTGACGGCGATGGCGGCGATGACGACGAGCAGAATCCAGGTCCCGTTCACCCGTCGATTGTGACGTGGGTGGGGGTTCGACGGCGTCGGACGAGCCGGTGGCCGGGCGTAGGCGTCGTCCACGTGTGTGCGTCAGGAGTGCGCGTCAGGGGTGCGACGGGGCCTCTCGGCCGGACGGTCGCGCGGACGGCGACTCGAGTGCGTCCGGTTCGACGACGAGCACCGGCACCCGGGCGTGCTCGACGAGGTGCGCGGAGACGCTGCCCAGCAGTCGCCGCGACATGCCGCGGCCGCGTCGGCCGACGACGATCACGTCCGCCTTGCCGTCGGCGGCGTACCAGCACAGCGTCTCCCCCGGCGGCCCGGCCAGCACTTCGTGGCGGACCTCGACGCCGGTGACGTCCGCGGTTGCCGCCGCGAGCCGGCCGGACACCTCGTCCGTCGCCTCGGCGCAGTCCTCGTCCGCCGTGTCGAACGAGACCACCTGCGCCAGGCTCAGCGTGCCGAGCCGGGAACCGAAGATCGCCCGGGCCTCCCGCAGCGCCTGCTCCGCGTGGGGCGATCCGTCGAACCCGATCAGCACCCGCAGGCCGTCCGGCTCCGAGAGGACCGGCGCTGTCGGAGACTCGGGACGGGCGGAGCGTGGCTGCCGCTCGACGCGTTCGTAGGCGATCGGCACGAACAGCGGCCCCAGAGCAACCGCGATCAGGGTCCATCTCGGGTCGTGCCCGCGCCTGGCCATCCACAGACCGGTCGCCAGGCCGATCAGCACCCACACGATCAGGAAGACGACGAGAATTACCGGCCGCATCGTCCCATGGTCACACATTCCAGCCGGGAGTCCGACCTTGCGGACGAATCGGGCGATATACACACGTGCCTGCCGCGATCGCGATCCGGCAGCCATGAGGACCGGATTCGCCGTCGTGCCGACCATCCGCTGCGATCCACCTGGTCAGCACTCGGTCAGCGCGGTCTATTCGGGGCGCAGCGCCTTCCGGGCCGCGTCCTGCACCTTGTCGACCTGGCCGGCGTACTTGCCGTCGGTCTTGCGGTCCGCGAGGTCCCCGGCCTTCTCGATCGCGTCGTCGATCTTGTCGGGGTTCTGTGCCGCGAACTCCTTGCCCTTGTCGACGATCCCCTTGACCGAATCCATGAAGCCCACGTCGCATCCCTTTCGTCCGAATGAGCGAGCGGGCCCAGCCTGCCACACAGCAAGGCCGCGACCGGACGTGGGCCGTGTCCGCCGAGCCGCTATCGGACGCCGGGTCCGGGATCCGGGCCGGGACCGTGATGTTCGGTGCCGAGGGTCTTCTTCACCGCGTCCTGCGCCTTGCCGACATGCCGGGAGTACTTTCGCGGTCCCTTGGTCCGGGCGACATCGCCGGCCTTGTCGATGGCGCGATTCACCGTGCCCGGGTTCTTCCGGGCATAGTCCTTGCCCTTGTCGACCAGCCCCTTGACCGAATCCATGAATCGCATCGCAGGCTCACCCCTTCTCCGTGTGCATTCGTGGGTCGTCACCAGCGTGCCACCGACCGAGGCGGTCGTGCCACCAGCCGAGGCAGTCGTGCCACCGGTCGACGCGGCCGTGCCACCGGCCGAGCGGGAGACCCCCTGGCCGGGATCTCCCGCCGAGCACGTGCGCACCTACGGCGTGCGCGGGCCCGGTTGCGCCTGCGGACCGGGATCCGACTCCGGACCGGGTTGTCCCCCGGGGGCCGGCGTCGTTCCGGGGACGGGATTGTCCGCGGTACCGAGGTGCTTCTTCGCGGCGTCCTGAACCTTGTCCACGTGCTGGGCGTACTTGCCGCCCGTCCGGGCATCGGCGGCGTCGCCCGCCTTGTCGACGAACCGGTCGGCCTTGTCCGGGTTCTTCTCCGCGTAGGCCCTGCCCTTGTCGACGAGGCCCTTGATGGAATCCTTCAAGCCCATCTGCCTGCTCCTTCCGCTCGGGGGATCGATGCCTCAGCGTGCCACCGCAGGCCCGGTCCCAAACCTGCCGCGGCCGGGCAGTGATCTCGTCCCCGGTCAGTGCTCGCCGGGCAGCAGGTCTTCACTGGCGGCGAACAACCGACGGTGCTCACCGTGGATCCGCCCGGTCACCCACCATGAGACCTCCACGAGGACCACGCCGATCGCCCCGCACGTGAACGCCGTGACCATGGCGCCGACGTTGGAGATGTCGAGCGCGAAGAACTCGCGGACGGCCGGGAACGCGAACAGGACGACGTAGCCGAGCACCGAGCCGCCCAGCAGCACCAGTTTCCACCACACGTACGGCCGCGCCACCACGGCGAGCACCCACAACGCGATCATGATCAGGGTGATCAGCGCCGCGGTGCCGGCCTGCATCTTCTGCGCCTCGGTCTGCTCGGGCCCCGCGTACACCAGCAGGTAGCAGACGAAGGTGCTGATCCCGATGATCACACCCGACGGGATCGCCAGGCGCATCACGCGCGAGACGAATCCGGAACGGGCCCGTTCGTTGTTGGGAGCGAGCGACAGGATGAACGCGGGGACTCCGATGGTGAACCAGGCCGCGATCGTCACGTGCCGCGGCAGGAACGGATACGGCAGCGGCTCGTAGTCGAACACCTGGGACAACGCACCCGACAGTCCGACGAGGAAGGCCAGCAGCACGGAGTACACGGTCTTGGTGAGGAACAGGTTCGAGACCCGCTCGATGTTGCCGATCACCCGGCGGCCCTCGGCGACGACGTAGGGCAGGGTCGCGAACTTGTTGTCCAGCAACACGATCTGCGCGACCGCGCGGGTGGCCGGGCTCCCGGAGCCCATCGCGACCCCGATGTCGGCGTCCTTGAGCGCCAGCACGTCGTTGACCCCGTCGCCGGTCATGGCGACGGTGTGCCCGCGCGATTGCAGCGCACCGACCATCGCGCGTTTCTGGTCCGGCCGCACGCGACCGAACGTGGTGGCCGAGTCGAGGGTGTCGGCGAGCCGGTCGCGGTCCTCCGGCAGGGCGCGGGCATCGACGGGATGCTCGGCGTGCGGCAGGCCGAGCGACGTCGCGACAGCGCCGACCGAGACGGCGTTGTCGCCGGAGATGACCTTGACGTCGACGTGCTGGCTCGCGAAGTACTCGAGGGTGGGCTTGGCGTCGGGCCGCACCCGCTGTTCGAGCACGACGAGGGCCTGCGCGGTGACGGCGCCGGGGGCCTGCGGGTCGTCGACGGCCCGGTCGCATCGGCCCAGCAGCAGCACCCGCAGTCCCTGTGCGCCGAGTTCCTCCGCGCGCCGGGCCGTCGCCGAGGCCGGATCGAGAAGCACGTCGGGGGCGCCGAGCACCCAGTTGCCGTGAGTGCCGTAGGACTGGCCGCTCCACTTCTTCGCCGACGAGAACGGGGCGACGGCGGTGGCCTCTCCCCAGCCGGGGTCGTCGGGCAGGGCCTCGCGTACGGCGAGGACGCTGGCGTTGGGACGCGGATCGTCGGCCGCCATCGCCGCGAGGGCGGCACGGACGGCGGCCTCGTCGCTGCCGTCGACGCACACGAGGTCGGCCAGGCGCATGCCGTTCTCGGTGAGCGTGCCGGTCTTGTCGGCGCACACCACGTCGACGCGGGCGAGTCCCTCGATGGCCGGCAGTTCCTGCACGAGGCACTGCCGGTGACCGAGACGGATCACGCCCACGGCGAACGCGATCGACGTCATCAGTACCAGCCCCTCGGGGACCATCGGCACGAGCGCGGCGACCATGCCGCTGAGCGCGGGACCGAGGGGCTGGCCGCTCGAGAACAGCTGGTTGTAGATGATGAGCAGGCCCGCCGGAATCATCAGGTAGGTGATGAATTTCAGGATCTTGTCGATCCCGGCGCGCAGTTCCGAGTGCACGAGCGTGAACTTGCTGGCCTCCTCGGCGAGCCGGGCCGCGTACGCATCGCGGCCGACCTTCGTGGCGCGATAGGAGCCGCTGCCCGCCGCGACGAAACTGCCGGAGAGGACCCGCGCGCCGAGTTCCTTGTGCACGGGGTCGGCCTCGCCGGTGAGCAGCGATTCGTCGAGTTCAAGTCCCTCGGTCTCGACGACGACGCCGTCGACCACCGCCTGGTCGCCGGGTCCGAGTTCGATGATGTCGTCGAGCACCACGTCGTGCGGCGGCAGCTCGGCCACCACCCCGTCGCGGCGGACGAGCGGCTTGGCCTGGCTGACGATCGCGAGCCGGTCGAGGGTCCACTTGGCGCGGATCTCCTGCACGATGCCGATGGCGCTGTTGAGGATGATCAGCAGGCCGAACATGCCGTCGATGATCGATCCGGTGGCCAGGACGATGGCCAGCAGGACGCCGAGGATCGCGTTGATGCGGGTGAAGACGTTGGCGCGGACGATCTCTCCGACCGACCGCGACGCCCGGTCCGGCACGTCGTTGGTGGCGCCCCGGGCCACCCGTTCGGCGACCTGCTCGGTGGTCAGGCCCAGCGCGACGTGCCGCGCGTCGGTCGGGGGCACAGCTGCCTGGTCGGCGACCGCGGTGGGCTCCTCTGCTGCCATGGGAAACAGGCTAAGCCACCCGTTGCGGATCCACCCCCACACCGTGACGCGGCTCGCGACCCGGCTCAGCGGTCCGGGCGGACGAACTCGGGCTGGTCGAGCACCCGCAGCCAGCTGCCGTCGGGCTGGCGGCGGGCCACCTGGGCCCGGGCGCCGGCGCCGTCCTTCGGCGGTGTGGCGGTCAGCGCGAGGTCACCACTGATGAGGGTCGGCAGCGACGGCTCGGGCTCGAATCGGGGCGCGTGCTCGAGCACCTGCTCCCACAGGCGGCGGATGGCCTCGCGTCCCACCGTGCGACTACCCGGCGGGTAGGCCATCACGGCGTCCTCCTCGTACAGGGCGGCGACGCCCGCCGCGTCGCCGGCGTTGGAGCGCTCGACGAACAGGCGGGTGAGATCCTCGGGCTGCCAGGCCTTCTCTGCATCGGACACGGCGATCCTCTCTACGGACGGGTGGGACTCCTCCAGCCTCCGACTCCTGCAATGAGAAGTCCAACAGATTGTTCTGATCGAAACTAGAATCCGAGCTTATGGAACTGCGGCAGCTCGCGTACTTCGTCGCGGTGGCCGAGGAGGCGAACTTCACCCGGGCCGCCCACCGCGTCCACATCAGCCAGTCCGGGATCAGCGCCCAGATCCGCCAGCTCGAGCACGACCTCGGCGCCGCCCTGTTCGACCGCTCCACCCGCGCCGCCACCCTGACCGCGGCCGGGCAGGCGGCGCTGCCGCACGCCCGGGCGGCGTTGGCCTCCGCCGCGGCCGCCCGGCAGGCTGTCGAGGAGGTGACGACCCTGATCCGGGGACGGCTGGTGGTCGGCATGGTCACCGCCTGCACCGTCACCGGGCTGTTCGACGCGCTCGCCGCGTTCCACCGCGCGCACCCGGGGGTCGAGATCACCCTCGTCGAGGATGCCTCCGACCGGCTCGTCGAGCGGGTACGTGCCGCCACCGTGGACCTCGCCCTCGTCGGCACCGCCGCCGCCCCGCCCCCGGGCCTCGAGGCGCTCACCCTCGTCAGCGAACCGATCGTCGCCGCCGTGCCGCCCGGTCACCCCCTGACCGGACGCGCACCTCTCACCCTCGCGGACGTGTGCGCCCATCCCGTCGTGTCCATGCCCCCGGGCACCGGGATCCGGACCGTGTTCGACCGGGCGTGCGCCGCCGCCGGCCTGCGCCCCGACATCGCCCTGCAGGCCAGTTCCCCGGACACCGTCGCCGACCTGGCCGCCCGTGGACTGGGCGTGGCGATCCTCAGCCGCTCGATGGCCGCGCACGTCGAGGGCCGGTTGTGCGGGCTCGCCGTGGACGACGCCACCGCGCCCGCGGTGCTGTCGCTGATCTGGTCCGATACCGGCGCGCCGGCACTGCGCGAACTCGTCCGGCACAGTCGCCGCGCCTTCGCGCTCGCAGGGACCTTGGGCACTTCCCCGGCGCCCGGTCACGGCCGAGAATGAGGGGCGCGGCCGGTCGGCCGGAGTCGAATCCACGACGGACAGGGGGCGGAAGTGAATCTCGAGGACCTGATGGCCAAGGCGCGCGACACGGTGACCGTCAAGCGCGTGTACTCGGAACCGATCGAGAAGGACGGCCTGACCGTCATCACCGCGGCCGTGGTCTCCGGCGGTGCCGGCGGCGGCGGAGGCTACTCACCCGACGGGGAGAACGGCGAAGGCGGCGGCTTCGGGGTGGGTGCTCGCCCGGTGGGCGCGTACGTCATCAGCGGCGGCAAGCTGTCGTGGCAGCCGGCCGTGGACGTCAACCGGCTGGTGCGCACCGTCGCGAGTGTGGCGATCGCCTTCTTCGTCACGCGGGCACTCGTCGAACGCAGGCGGGCCGCCGCGGCGAGCTGACGCCGCTCACAGCGTCGCGAGGACGAACGAGAGCACGAATCCCGCGGCGGTGCTCAGCGCCACCGTGGGACCGCCCTTCTCGTAGGCCTCCGGCATCAGGGTGTCGGCCAGCGAGGCCAGCACCGCGCCCGCCGCGAACGCCAACGGCAGGGAGATCGTCTCGGGCGGGGTCACCGCGAGCGGCCCGGCCCCGACGACGACGGCGACGGTCAGCAGTGCGGCGCACGCCACCCACATCCCGACGATGTACCTCCGGGACCGGCCCTGGGCGCGCATGGAGGCGCTGCCGACGAGCGACTCCGGGAAGTTGGACACGAAGATCGCGACCAGCAGAGCGAGACCGCCGGTGCCCTCCCCCAGCGACACACCCAGCGCCACGTTCTCGGGCACCCCGTCGAGGGTGACCGCCGCCAGCAGCGCCAGACCGGCCGCCCCGCTGACCGACGACGACGACGGCGTGGTTCCCTCGGCGGCGGCATCGACGTCGAGTTTCTCACTGCCGTGGTCCTTTTCGCGCCGACCCTCGGCCACCCGGTCCAACCACGCGCTGAGCACGGTGAACACGATCGCGCCGACCGCGAGGCCGATCGCCGCGCGCCAGATGCCGCCCTTCTCGTACGAATCCTCGAACAACTCGAACGACAGGGCGGTGATGAGCGCGCCGGCGGCGAACGCCAGCATCGCCGCGAGAACGCGTTTGGGGATCTCCACCCAGCCGCCCACCAACGCCCCGAGCACCAGCGCGCTCGACGCGACGATCCCGAAGATCAACGATTCGACGATGACCGGCCTCCCTCCGACTCGCCCCGACGGACGGCCGGATACCCCGTGTGGCAGGCCGGAAACCCTACCGGCGCACCGAAGTCAGCCGAGCGGAACCCACCACGGAACCTGCGAGCCCGGCCGCAGCACGTCGATCCGCTGCCCCGGCATCGGTACGGCCGTGGGTACCCCCTCCGTGCGCGCGGCCGGCAGGAGCCGCGCGATCGGCTCGGACCATGCGTGGAACGCCAGATTGAAGGTGCCCCAGTGCACGGGGACGAGCAGGCTGGGATGGTCACCGCCGCCGAGGTCGGTGTGGGTGCGCACCGCCTCCTCCGGGTTCATGTGCACGTCGGGCCAGCGCGGGTCGTACGCGCCTACCGGCAGCAGCGTCAGGTCGAAGGGCCCGTAGCGGTCCCCCAGGTCGGCGAACCGGGGTGTGTAGCCGCTGTCGCCGCCGAAGAACACCCGTCGCGTCGGCCCGGCGATCACCCACGAGGACCACAACGTGATGTTGCGGATCAGGCCACGGCCGGAGAAGTGCCGCGCCTCGGTGCAGGTGACGGTGAGCGCACCCACCTCGGTGTGCTGGTCCCAGTCCAGCTCGACGATCCGGTCGGCGGGGATCCGCCACCGGCGCAGGTGCGCGCCCACACCGAGCGGGACCAGGAACCGGGCCTCGGGCTGCGTGGCCGCCAGCGCCTCGACGGTCTCGCGGTCGAGGTGGTCGTAGTGGTCGTGGGAGATCACGACGGCGTCGATCGGCGGCAGTTCCGTGAGTTCGACCGGCGACGGGTGCAGCCGGGCCGGCCCCACGGCGGCCGACGGCGAGACCCGCTCGCTCCACACCGGGTCGGCGAGGATCCGGTGGCCGTCGATCTCGAGGAGGGCGCTCGAGTGTCCGTACCAGGTCACCGCGAGCTCCGCGGCCTGCACCGGCGCGAGCGGCGGCGCGAGCGGCACCGCGTCGCGCGGCACACCCGAGGACCGGCGGGTGAGCATGTCCTTGACGAGGCTGCCGCCGGCCTCGGGCAGCACGGTGCTGCTCGGCTCCGAGTTGTGGAAGCGCCCGTTCCGATACCGGGGTGAGCCGGCGGCGTACGGACGGATGTCCGCCGGGGTCGCGCCGATCGAGCCCGGGACGCCGCGGGCGGCCCGCGCCACCCACAGCAAGCCGGCACCGGCAAGGGCGGACGAGGCGGTCTGCTTGACGCTCACTCCACCACTGTAGGGGCGCGGGCGCGCACGGCTGGCTGTACAAGCGCGGGCGCGCACGGCTGCACGAGCGCGGGCGCGCACGGCTGCACGAGCGCGGGCGCGCACGGCTGCACGAACGCGGGCGCGCTCAGCGACCGCGGAAGACCGGCGCCCGGCGTTCCGAGCGGGCCTGGCGCGCCTCCTGGGCGTCCTCGCTGAGCCACGCCGCGGCGAGCGCGGCCGTCTGCTCGGGCGACGGCTCGTCGCGCGTGCCGTCGTCGTTGAGGAACAGCTTCATCGCGTGCAGCGACAAGGGGGCGAGTTCGGCGATCTCGCGTGCCCAGGACTGCGCGGCGACGAGGTCGCCGATCCGGTTGGCCAGACCGCGGTCGACCGCCTCGTGGGCGTCGACCGGTTCGGCGGCGAGCAACACGGCCCGCGCGGGGCCGCCGCCGAGCAGGGAGACCAGCCGCCGGACCGTCCACCGGTCCACCGAGATACCGAGACGCGCCGCCGGAATCGCGAATCGGGCGCCCGGGGCGACGACCCGCAGGTCCGCCGCGAGAGCGAGCTGGGTGCCCGCACCGATCGCGGGGCCGTTGATCGCGGCGATCACCGGGACGGGCGCCTCCTGGATCGCACGGAGCATCTCCCCTAGGCTGTCGAGGAATCCTTCCGCGTAGACGTCGCCCGACAGGTCGGCGCCGGCACAGAAGCTCGAGCCGCGCCCGGTGATCACGACCGCACGCGCACCCCCGTCGAGGGCCTCCTCGAGCCCCTCCCGGACCTGGACGCACAGCTCGGTGTTGAGCGCGTTGCGGCGCTCCTCGCGCCGCAGTTCGAGCGTGACCACGTCGCCGTCACGGCTGATCCCCATCATGTGTGCTTCACCTTTCGTCGACGGCACGCATCATCGCACCCGCCGGGGGCGGGCGCGAGGGCGCTCCGCGTCAGTCCTCGTCCGCGCGCGGCCGGCCGGGCTTGCGGATGCGCCCGGCCTCGCGTGGCATGCGTCCGGCCTCGCTCAGCGCACGACGGAGCAGGAACTCGATCTGGGCGTTGGTGCTGCGCAACTCGTCGGCGGCCCAGCGTGCGAGGGCGTCGTGGACCGCAGGGTCGAGCCGGAGCAGCAGCTTCTTGCGTTCGGCCATCGTGTCGACGACGCGTCAGGCGTAGAGCGATCCGGTGTTGAGCACCGGTTGCGCGCTCTGGTCGCCGCACAGGACCACGAGCAGGTTGCTCACCATCGCGGCCCTGCGCTCCTCGTCGAGTTCGATGGTGTGTTCCTTCTCGAGCTGTTCGAGGGCGGTTGCGACCATGCCGACCGCGCCCTTGACGATCTGCTCACGCGCGGCGATGACCGCACCCGCCTGCTGCCGGCGCAACATGGCCTGCGCGATCTCGGGCGCGTACGCGAGCCGGTTGATCCGGGATTCGACGACCCGCACGCCGGCGGATCCGACCCGCTCGTCGACTTCGGCGGACAGCCTCGTGGTGATCTCGTCGGCGTTCTGCCGCAGCGACAACGTCTCCGGGCCCGCGTCGTACGGGTAGCTGCCGGCGATGTGACGGACGGCCGCCTCGGTCTGCACGGCGACGAACTCCTCGAAGTCGTCGACATCGAACACGGCCCGGGCGGTGTCCTCGACCTGCCACACGATGACCGCCGAGATCTCGATGGGGTTGCCGTCGGCGTCGTTGACCTTCGCGATCCCGGTCTCGTGGTTGCGGATCCGGGTCGAAACCTTGCGGCGGGTGTTGAGCGGGTTCATCCACCGCAACCCGTCCTTCCGGAGGGTGCCCGAGTACGAGCTGCCGAGCAACTGCAGCACCCGCGCCTCGTTGGGCTCGACGAGGACCAGGCCGGCGAGCGCGACGGTGGCCGGGACGACCAGCACCGCGCCGACCACGACGAGCGCGACGTTGTGGTTCAGCGCGCCGAACACGGCGAGCGCCACGGCCGCGATGTCCACGGTGAGCGCGATCGCGAGGACGGACCAGCCGTTGACGGACCTTCCGGGCCGCTCCGTGACGACGGAGGAGGTGGCGGACATGGCGGGACTCCCTTTCCGGAGACTCCAATGAGATATTAAAGTGATATCACATTATCGGCCGGCCGGACAGCGGCGACGGACACGTCGGTGCATCATGCGACGGACACGTCGGTGCATCATGCGACGGACACGTCGGTGCATCATGCGACGGACACGTCGGTGCATCATGCGACGGACACGTCGGTGCATCATGCGACGGACACGTCGGTGCATCATGCGACGGACACGTCGGTGCATCATGCGACGGACACGTCGGTGCATCATGCGACGGACACGTCGGTGCATCATGCGACGGACACGTCGGTGCATCATGAAGACGGACCCACGGAAGGGAGAGCGGTGATGACGACGGACACACCGGCCACCACCGTCGACGTCGTCGTGATCGGCGCGGGTCAGGCCGGGCTGTCCACCGCCTACTTCCTGCGACGATTCGGCATCGAACCGCAGTCCGGGTTCGTCGTCCTGGACCGGTCGTTCGGCCCCGGCGGCGCATGGCAGCAGCGGTGGCCCTCCCTGACACTGAGCACCGTCAACGGAGTGCACGACCTGCCGGGGTGGCCGTTCTCCGAGGCGGTCGACACCACCGCAGGACAGGTCCCGGCCTCCTCCGCGGTGCCCGAGTACTACCGCGCCTACGAGGCGCGCTTTCACCTGCCGGTGCACCGCCCCGTCCAGGTCGGCGTGGTGTGCGACCGCGGCGAGCGCCTGCGGGTGGAGACCGACCACGGGGTGTATTCCGCCCGCGGGCTGGTCAACGCCACCGGCACGTGGGAACACCCCTTCGTGCCCTGGTACCCGGGGGCGATGCGCTTCCGCGGACGACAGCTGCACACCCGGGACTACCGCAGCGCCGACGAGTTCGCCGGCCGGCACGTCCTCGTCGTCGGGGGCGGCATCTCGGCGGTGCAGCTGCTCGACGAGATCTCCCGCGTCACCGACACCACCTGGGTCACCCGCCGCGAACCTGCTTGGCGTGACGAGGATTTCACGCCGGAGCTCGGGCGGTCCGCCGTCGCACTCGTCGAGGACCGGGTCCGGCGGGGCCTGCCGCCGGGATCGGTGGTATCGGTGACCGGCCTGCCGGTCACGCCCGCGATCCGCGCGGCGCGTGAACGCGGCGCACTCGACCGCCTCGCGATGTTCGACGAGATCACCGAGACCGGCGTCCGATGGTCCGACGGCACCACGCTCGACGTGGACGTCATCCTGTGGTGCACCGGCTTTCGCAGTTCCCTCGACCACCTCGCCCCCCTCGGCCTGCGCAATCCCGGCGGCGGCATCACCATGACGGGCAAGCTGGCGACGCAGGTCGCCGCGGACCCGCGGATCCATCTCGTCGGATACGGGCCCTCGGCGTCGACCATCGGCGCGAACCGCGCCGGTCGCGCCGCCGCCCGCGAACTCGTCGACCACCTCGCGGCCACCGCGCCGGGGCCGTGATCCGCCGCCTCGGCGCCGTTCTGGCGATGGTGGCCGCCGGCCTGGTGCTCACCGCACCGGCGACGGTCGAGATCGCTGTGCCGCCACCACCGCCCGCGGCGCCCGCTCTGCCGATCGTGCCGCCGACGGCGGAGGAGGTTTCGGCACGGATCGCTCCGGCCGTCGTCACCCTCACCGCGAACCGCGGCTGGCGCGGCATCTCGGGCACCGGCATCGTCCTCACGGCCGACGGCACGGTGCTCACCAACCACCATGTCGTCACCGGAGCCACCGACATCAGCGCGGTGAGCCCCCACACCGGCGCGAGCTACGACGTCGCGGTGCTCGGCTACGACTCCACCCTCGACATCGCCGTACTGCAACTCGGCTCCGCCGCCGGTCTGCCCGTCGCGGCCGTGACCGAGACGCCCCTTCCCCAACCGGGCTCGCCCGTGACGGCCTTCGGCAACGCGGACGGCGGCGGCGTCGTCGTGCCGGCACCCGGCACGATCGTCGCCGTCGACAAGACGGTGTCGGTGCGCGACTCGATGGACGGATCGCTACGTCGGTTGCGCGGAATGCTGCAGGTCAGCGCGGCGATCCGGCCCGGAGACTCCGGTGGTCCGCTCGTCGACGCGTTCGGCACCGTCGTGGGGGTCAACACCGCCGGGGCGGTCGAACCGGACCCGGCCGCCGTCCCCGATCCACCCGAGGCGTACGCAGTGCCCATCGGAACCGCCCTCGACGTGGTGGACCAGGTCCGTACCGGGACGAGCGCGGGGACGGTGCACGTCGGCCCGACCCCGCTGCTCGGCGTGAGCGTCACCACCGACCGGACCGGCAACGAGGAAACGGGCGCCGAAGTGCTGTGGGTCGGCTACGGCACCCCCGCCGCCGGCACCGGCCTCGAGATCGGCGACGTCATCGTCGCGTTCGACGGGCGCCCCGTCTCGACCACGGTGGACCTCGAGGACATGCTGATGGCGCGCCGTCCGGGCGACAGCGTGGAGATCGGCTGGCTCGACGTCACCGGCCGGCACCGCACCGCCCGCGTCGTCCTGGACGTCGGCCCGCCGCGCTGACCCCCGAACCCCTTTGGCCGAATGTCACATTCAGTCGATCACATCGACCGGATGTGACATTCGGCCCACGGGCAGCTCAGGCGAACCGGTGCGTGGTCTGGCCGAACGGGCCCTTGGCGAAGACGAGCACCTTGCTCGGCACGACGCGGAAGACCCAGCCCGGATCGTCCACCGGACCGACGGCGTCACCGTGGACCTCGAAACGCCACTGCTGGCCGTACTTGACGTAGTACGCCTCGGCGACGGCGTGTAGCGCGTCGCCGTCGGTGACCCGGTGGGCGCGGCCCTCGACGACGACGTCCGTGCCGGCCGCCCAGGTCGCGACACCCGTGGTGACCGCGACGGCATCGTTGTGCCGCAGGTTGTGGGTCTTCTGCTCACCCGGACCCGTGCAGAAGACGAATCCGCCCGCATGCCACAGTCCGATCAGCGGCGTCACATGCGGGACGCCGTCGCGCCGGACCGTGCTGAGCCAGTACAGCTGTGCGGACTCGAGCAGCTCCTCGGTGTCGGACCACGGCAGGGGCGGCTCCCCGTCGTCCCCGAAACGCGCATCGACGGTGGTGGTGACCGGTGTACTCACGACGACTCCTCTCCCGGCTCCGGCCGGAGCCCGTATCGATACGGACCGGCCGGACCGGGAGAACTCATCGTGCAGGCCGAACGCGGTGACCGAATGTCACATTGCGTCGATCAGAGGGGTTGTTGCAGAATCGTGGGTCGGCCCCGTCATGTCACGGCGGGGCTGACCTGCGGTTTCGTGTAGAATCCGTTGGTGGCCAAAGGATATCGACCCGTCGATCGTGACCAGCAGTTCCTGATCCCCCCGGACATGCGCGACTGGCTCGGCACCGACCATCCCGTGTGGACGGTCATCGACATCATCGACCGGATCGACACCACCGCATTCCATCGGACCGCCAAGACCGGTGGCGCCGGCCGTGCCGGCTACCACCCGGACATGCTGCTCACCTTGCTGGTGTGGGCCTGGTCCCGCGGGGAACGCTCCTCCCGCCGCATCGAACGGCTGTGCACCGAGGACGTGGCCTACCGGGTGATCTGCGCCCAGGACATCCCCGATCACGTGACGATCGCCCGGTTCCGCAAAACCCACGCCACCGCCTGCGAAGACCTGTTCACCCAGGTCCTGCTGCTGGCTGCAGCCCTGGGACTGGGCCGGCTGGAGACCATCGCGTTGGACTCGGTCAAGATCGCCTCCAACGCCTCGGCGGCGCCAACCGCACCGAATCGTCGGTGCGGGCCGAAGCCGCCGCCCACGCCCGAGCAGTGGCGGCGGCAGCGGTGGCCGCGCATGCGGCCACCGATGCCGCCGAAGACGAACCCCACGATCACGGCGACCGCGGTCCCGGTTCGGTCCCACCGGCGTTGACCGACCCCCGGTCACGGGCAGCGCGGATCAGCGAGGCGATCGCCGCACTCGACGCTGCCCGCGCCGCCGACGAGCAGGCCCGGGCCGACAAGGACACCTCGGCCCGTCTGTATCTCGAGCAGGCCCGCGGCGGGCAGATGCCGATGGGTGCCCCGCCCGCCTCGGCGGCGGTCGCGGCAGCGGAACTGGCGTTGGAGAAGACCCTGGCTGCCCATGCCGCGAAAGTTCGGCGGTACGAGCAGCGGCGGGCCGAAGCGGCAGCGAAAGGCCACCGATACGGTGGCTGGGTGATCCGGCCGGCCGGGCAGGACCCGAAGGTGATCAAGGCCCGGGCACGTCTGGCTCGTGCCACCGCCGCAGCGGCGGCGGCGACTGCGGTCGCGGCGGCACGAGCCGATGCCGACACCGAGGGCCGGCCCGAGCGGGTGGTCAACACCACCGACCCGGAGTCCGGGTTGCAACCGTTGCGTGGTGGCGGCTGGGTGCAGGGGTTCAACTGTCAGGCCGTGACCAGCGGTGACGGGCTGATCATGGCGGTGTCGGTGGCGGCCAATCCCACCGATGCGCCGACGTTCGTGCCGATGATGCAGGCGGCGGTGGCCGCTGCCGGGTCGATCATCGCTGCCCGCCCCACCGGCACCGCCGATACGGACGGCACCGACGGCACCGACGGCGAGGGGATCGGGATGCTGCTCGCCGATGCCGGGTACTTCTCCGAAGCCAACATCACCGCGCCGGGACCGGACCGGTTGATCGCCCGCGGCAAGGCCCGCCACCTCGAACACGCGGCCCGGCACACACCGGTGTCTGGGCCGGCGCCGGTCGAGGCTTCACCGGTCGAGGTGATGGCCCACCGGTTGCGCACCGAGGAGGGAATCGCCACCTACCGCAAGCGTTCTCACATTGCCGAGACTCCGTTCGGGCATGCCAAACACAATCTGAATTTTCGGCGGTTCACCGGCCGGGGACTGGTCCGTGCCCGTGGTGAGTGGAGTTTTCATGCCGCGGTGCACAACATCGGCAAGATCCTCGCTGCGGTGGGTGGGGGCGGGTTGCCGGCCGCTGTGTGAGGCGGTGGTCCCGGGGCGGGAGACCCCGCCCCGGGACCGGCGCTTTGGTTCGCGGTCGCGGACCCTCGGCGATTTCGCAACAGCCCGCAGATCGAACGCGTGTCACATTCGGTCACCACCACCACCGCCGCCGCCGCCGCCGATCAGGAGAACGTGCTGGGGTCGCCGCCGATGCGGCCGCTGTCGTCGTGCAGCCCGCGGATCCGGTCGAGGTCGTCCGCGGTCAGCTCGAAGCCGAAGACGTCGAAGTTGCTCGCGATGCGCTCGGGGGTGACGGACTTGGGGATGACGATGTTGCCGAGCTGGATGTGCCAGCGCAGGATCACCTGCGCGACGCTGCGGCCGTGAGCCTGCGCGATCGAGGTCAGCGTGGGGTCGTCGAGCACGGTGCCCTGGCCGAGGGGACTCCACGCCTCCGTGGCGATGCCCTTGCCGGTGTGGTAGGCCCGCAGCTCGGCCTGGTTGAACCGCGGATGCAGCTCGATCTGGTTGACGGCCGGGACCTCGCCGACGGTGTCGATCAGCCGGTCGAGGTCCTCGATCCGGAAGTTGGAGACACCGATCGAACGGGCCCGGCCTTCGGCCTTGATCTTCTGGAAGGCGCGGAAGGTGTCGATGTAGCGGTCCTGGCCCGGTGCCGGCCAGTGGATCAGGTACAGGTCGACGTAGTCGAGGCCGAGCCGAGCGAGGCTCGTGTCGAAGGCGCGCAGCGTCGAGTCGTAGCCCTGGTCGCTGTTCCACAGCTTGGTGGTGACGAACAGCTCGTCGCGGGGGACGCCCGAGTCGCGCAGCGCGCGGCCCGTGCCCGCCTCGTTGCCGTAGATCGCCGCGGTGTCGATGCTGCGGTAGCCCACCCGCAGCGCCTCGGTCACCGCGTCGTAGCTCTGCTCGTCCTCGACCTGCCACAGGCCGAAGCCGAGCTGCGGAATCGTGTTGCCGTCGTTGAGGGTGATCGTGGGAACGGTCATGATCGACGCAACCGGATCCGGCCGCCCGGTGTTCCCCGCATCCCACCATCCGGAAACCCCGCGGCGGGCGTGGGGATAATCGAGAGGTGACTGCAACACTGCGCATCAGCGGCCTGTCCGCCTCCCGGGGCGAACGCACCCTGTTCACCGACCTGAACCTGACCGTCGCGCCCGGCGACGTGATCGGTCTGGTCGGCGCGAACGGCGCAGGCAAGTCCACCCTGCTCGCGACGCTCGCCGGGGTCGGCACCGCCGACGTCACCGGCACGGTCGCGTTCGGTCCGCCCGACGCCACGGTCGGGTATCTCGCCCAGGAACCCGAGCGCGTCCCGGGCGAGACGATCCTCGGCTTCCTCGGCCGTCGAACGGGTGTCACCGCGGCCGAGCACGCGATGAACGCGGCGGCCGAGGCGCTGGGGAGCACCGACGTCGACGACTACACCCCCGCCCTGGAGCGGTGGCTCGCGCTCGGCGGCGCGGATCTCGCCGAACGCGCCGAGAAGGTCGTCGCCGACCTGGGCCTCGACGTCGGGCTGGACGCGCCCATGACGGGGCTGTCGGGAGGGCAGGCGGCGCGGGCCGGGCTGGCGGCCCTGCTGCTCTCGCGGTACGACGTGCTGCTGCTCGACGAGCCCACCAACGACCTCGATCTGGCCGGGCTCGATCAGCTCGAGCGGTTCGTCGCCGAGACCCGCACCGCGCTGATGGTGATCAGCCACGATCGCGAGTTCCTGGCCCGCACGGTCACCGGGATCGTCGAACTGGATCCGGTCCAGCAACAGATCGCGGTGTACGACGGCGGCTACGAGGCGTACCTGGTCGAGCGGGAGGTGGCACGGCGGCACGCCCGCGAGACGTACGAGGAGTACGCGGACACCAAGCAGGAGCTCGAGGATCGCGCCCGGATGCAACGCAACTGGCTCGAGCACGGGGTTCGCAACGCCCGGCGCAAGTCCAAGGACAACGACAAGGTCGGCAGGAAGTTCCGCGCCGAGGCCACCGAGAAGCAGGCGGCGAAGGCGCGGCAGACGCAGCGCCGCATCGAGCGCCTCGACGTGGTCGAGGAACCGCGCAAGGAGTGGGAGCTGCGCATGTCGATCGCCGCGGCACCGCGCAGCGGCACGGTGGTGGCCACCCTCGACGGCGCCTGCGTCGACCGCGGCGACTTCGTGCTCGGGCCCGTCACCACGCAGGTGCAGTGGGGCGACCGGATCGTTCTCACCGGCCCGAACGGCGCCGGGAAGACGACCCTGCTACGCACGCTGCTGGGCCGCATCCGCCCCGACGCCGGCACCGCGACCCTCGGGTCGGGCGTGAAGATCGGCGAGGTCGACCAGGCACGCGCGCTGTTCGAGGGCGACGAGCCGCTCGTCGACGCGTTCGCCGCGCAGGTGCCGGACTGGCCGGACGCGGACGTGCGGACGCTGCTCGCCAAGTTCGGGCTCAGGGGTCACCACGTGCTGCGGTCCGCGTCGTCCCTGTCGCCGGGGGAACGCACCCGGGCCGGACTCGCCCTGCTCCAGGCCCGCGGGGTGAACCTGCTGGTGCTCGACGAACCGACGAACCATCTGGACCTGCCCGCGATCGAGCAGCTCGAGCAGGCCGTCGACAGCTTCGAGGGCACGCTGATGCTGGTCACCCACGACCGCCGGATGCTTGCGACCACCCGTTCGACCCGCCGATGGCACCTCGACGGCGGGCGGCTGACGGAGGAACCGGCATGACGCCGGGCAGTGTGCGGGTGGACAGCTGGACCTGGGCGGTACGCCTGTTCAAGACGCGCTCCGCGGCTGCGGCCGCGTGCCGGGGCGGGCACGTACGGGTCAACGACACCCCCGCGAAGCCGTCGCAGGCGGTGAAGGTCGGCGACGAGGTGCGGGTCCGGGTCGCCGGGGCGGAACGGATCGTGCGGGTGACGCAGCTGCTCACCAAGCGGGTGGGTGCACCGATCGCAGCACAGGCCTACGAGGACCACAGTCCCCCACCCCCGCCCAAGGAGATCCTCGCCTCCCTCCCCCGCCGCGACCGCGGCACGGGCCGGCCCACCAAGCGGGACCGGCGCGAGATCGACCGGCTCCGCGGGCTGCTCGAGTAGCCTCACCCGTTTCGGACATCGGCGAACCTACCGAGAGTTGTCGATGTCCGTTTCGCGCGCTCCCCCGCGACCCCCACTTGACGAAACATTGGGTTTTTACAACAATTCGTTGTATGAGCCCGGTACGTCGGGGGGAAACCCTGCCGATCCACAACCGCATCCGCGTCCTGCGCGCGGAACGCGGAATGAGCCGCGCGCAACTCGCGGAACTCGTCGAGGTCAATCCCCAGACCGTCGGCGCCCTCGAACGCGGCGACCACTACCCGAGCCTCGACCTCGCCTTCCGCATCTGCGACGTCTTCGGCCTCCCGGTCGAAGCCGTGTTCTCCCGCACCGAGTTCGGGCCGCTGTCCACCGAGGTGTACCGAATCCGCACCGCAACCGAAGGACGTGACGCACAGTGACCGAGATGCCCGTCCACGATGCCACTCTCCTCGAACGGTACGAGGCCTACCGCACCCGGCGCTTCCTGAGGAACGAGGAGAAGTTCCGGAACATGTTGCCGCGCTGGCGCACTCGACGACGCCGTCGCATCCTCGTCGTGGCCCTCGCCGCCACGTTCGTCCTCATGTTCACCGTGGGCGTGCTGTGCCACTTCTTCGAACGGGGACCACTGCTGTGGCTGCCGGCGTGCCTGGCGTTCTTCCCCCTGTGGATCTCACTGCAGATCGTCTCCGGCAGGCAGGGCGACGCCCCGCGCGCGGCACTCGACGAACGAGAGATCCAGGAACGCAACAGTGCTCGCTCGATCGCCCTGACCGTGACCCAGTCGCTGGTGATGATTCCGGTGCTCTATCTCGTCGTCGGCAGCGTACAGACCGACGGCATGCATCCCAGGATGGCCTATGCGGGCGGGCTCATGACGCTGACCGCGACGCTGATCGGCGGGTGCCTGCCCGCGATGATCCTCGCCTGGAACAGTCCCGATCCCGACGAAACCGACTGACGCAGAGAACGACCCGAGGAAGACGGAGGAAACGTGACGCTCACGATCAACGGTGTCTCGAAACGATACGGCGACGTCGTCGCACTCGACGACGTCACCTTCGATGTGCGACCCGGGGAGTTGTTCGGCTTCGTCGGCAGCAACGGCGCCGGGAAGACCACCACCATGCGGATCGTCCTCGGTGTCCTCGCCGCCGACTCCGGCGAGGTGCGGCTCGGCGGCCGGCCCGTCGACCTCGACGTGCGCCGCACCATCGGGTACATGCCGGAGGAACGCGGGCTGTACCCGAAGATGAAGGTCGGAGCGCAACTGTCGTACCTTGCTCGCCTGCACGGACTGTCACGATCCGAGGCCGACGCCGCCGTCGCACGATGGACGAGCCGGCTGGGCATCGCCGAGCGCGTGGACGACGCCGTCGACGCGCTCTCCCTCGGCAACCAGCAGCGGGTCCAGCTCGCGGCCGCCCTGGTGCACGATCCGAAGGTGCTGGTCCTCGACGAGCCGTTCTCGGGCCTGGACCCCGTCGCCGTCGACGTCATGAGCGACGTGCTGATCGAGAAGGCCGAAACCGGAGTGCCGGTGATCTTCTCGAGCCACCAACTCGACCTCGTGCAGCGGCTCTGCCACCGGGTCGGGATCATCTCCAAGGGAACGATGCGCGCCGTCGGCACCGTCGACGAGCTGCGCGGCCACGGCGCGGCCCGGCTCGAGGTGCACGCCCCGCACGCCCCCGAGGGCTGGGCCGCCGACCTGCCCGGCGTCACCACCGTCGCCCACGGCGGTGGCCGCACCGTTCTGCTGCTCGGGAAGGGCGCCGACGACCAGCAGATCCTCCGGGCCGCCCTCGCCACCGGTCCCGTGCACGAATTCTCCGTCCATCGCCCGACGCTGACCGACCTGTTCCGAGAGGTGGTGGCCGCGTGAGCGCCCCGCTGAGTCCCGTCCACGCCGTGGCCCTGGTGGCCCGCCGCGAGTTCCTCACCCAGGTCCGCAAGAAGAGCTTCCTGATCAGCAACGCGATCGTCCTGCTCGCCATCGTCGGCGGCATCGTCGCCGTGTCGCTGTTCGCCGGCGACGACGAAGCCGCCACCGTCGGCGTCGTCGGCGACCCGGCGCTCGGCGCAACGATCAGCGCGATCGGGGACGCCACCGGCAGCTCCGTCGACGTCTCCGAGGTCCCCGACGCCGGGGACGGTCGCGACCGGGTGCGCGACGGCGAACTCGACGTCGCGCTGATCCCGGGCCCGGGAGGTTCGGTCACGGCCGTCGCCGAATCGGAGATCGATCCGGCCCTGCGCGCGACGATCGACACGGCCGTCGCGCAGCAGGCCCAGGTCGACGCCCTCACCGCGCGCGGCGTCGACCCGTCGGCGCTGGCGGCGGACACCGCCCGCGCCACCGTGACCGTCGAAGCGCTCGATCCCCCGGACCCGGAGCAGGGGCAGCGCACCACCCTGGCGATCGCCGCGGTCGTGCTGCTGTACATGCAGATCATGATGTTCGGCATGTACGTGGCGATGGGCGTGGTCGAGGAGAAGTCGTCGCGCGTGGTGGAACTGCTGCTGTCGACGCTGCGCCCGCTGCAGCTGCTGTGGGGCAAGATCGTCGGCATCGGCGCCGTGGGGCTGCTGCAACTCACCGCATACGGAGTGGCCGGGGTCGGTGCCGGTCTCGCGACCGGGACGCTCACCGTGACCGGCACGGCCCTGGGCACGCTCGCCGGCACCCTGGGCTGGTTCGTCCTCGGGTTCGCGTTCTTCGCGGTCCTCTACGCCGCTGCCGGGTCGATGGTGTCCCGGCAGGAGGACGTGAACGCCACGGCGTCGCCGCTGATGGTGCTCATCGTCGCGATGTTCTTCGCGGCCTTCTCCTCGGTCGACGACCCCGAGTCGACGTGGAGCACCGTGCTGAGCTGGATCCCGCCGTTCTCGGCGATCCTGATGCCGCTGCGCATCGCTGCCGGCGTGGCGACACCGCTGCAGATCGTCGGCACCATCGTGCTGATGCTGCTCGTGACCGCCGCCCTGAGCGTGCTCGGGGCGCGGATCTACCGCCGGTCCATCCTGCGCATCGGCCGCGTCGTCACGTGGAAGGAAGCCGTGGGCGCGTAGCGGCGGTGTGTCCTTCGGGAGGCTGGAGGCGCCCGAAGGACACACCGCTAGGGTCGTGCCATGGCCCCCAGGATCTCGGCGCAGGAGTTCATCGACAGCGTGCTCGACGCAGGCAGCTTCCACTCCTGGGACACCGCCCCCGTCGACGTGCACCCCGACGAGCAGTACCGTGCGGAGCTCGAGGCCGCGGCGGCGAAGTCCGGGGTGGACGAGTCCGTGATCACCGGCGTCGGAACCGTGCACGGCCGGCGCATCGCGGTGATCGCCTGCGAGTTCGCCTTTCTCGCCGGATCGATCGGGGTGGCGGCGGCCGAGCGCATCGTCCTCGCCGTGGAACGCGCCACGCGGGAGAAGCTGCCGCTGCTCGCCTCCCCCACGTCCGGCGGCACCCGGATGCAGGAGGGCACCCTCGCGTTCGTGCAGATGGTCAAGATCGCAGCGGCCGTCACCGCCCACAAGGCCGCGCACCTCGGCTATCTCGTGTACCTGCGCAACCCCACCACCGGCGGGGTGTTCGCCTCGTGGGGTTCGCTCGGGCACGTCACCGCCGCCGAACCCGGTGCCCTCGTCGGTTTCCTGGGACCCCGCGTCTATCAGGCGCTCTACCACGAGGACTTCCCGGAGGGCGTGCAGACCGCCGAGAACCTGTCCCAGAAGGGCGTGATCGACGGGGTGGTGCCCCTCGCCGCGGTCCGCCAGCTCGTGCACCGGATGCTCCGCGTGCTCACCGAGCCGACGACCGTCGACGCGTCGGCGGGTCCCGCGGTCACCTCCGCCGCCGCCGTGCCCGACGTTCCGGCGTGGCAGTCGGTGATGCTCTCCCGCCGGCGGGATCGTCCCGGCATCCGGCAGTTGCTGCGGCATGCGGCATCCGCGCAGGTTCCGCTGTCGGGCACCGGGCAGGGCGAGTCCGACCGCACCGTGCTGGTCTCGCTCGCCCGGTTCCGCGGCGCGTCGTGCGTGCTGTTCGGTCAGGACCGCAGCGGCCAGTCCGCGGCCCGGACGATGGGTCCGGGCGCGCTGCGTGAGGCGCGGCGCGCGATGCGGCTGGCCGACGAGCTCCGCCTTCCGCTGGTGCTGGTGATCGACACGCTCGGAGCCTCGTTGTCGAAGGAGGCAGAGGAGCGCGGACTCGCGCCGGAGATCGCCCGCTGCCTGGCCGACCTGGTGACTCTGCCGACCCCTACGGTGTCGGTGCTCCTCGGACAGGGCACCGGCGGCGGCGCCTTGGCGCTGCTGCCCGCCGACCGGGTGCTGTGCGCCCAGAACGGCTGGCTCGCCCCGCTGCCGCCCGAAGGCGCCAGCGCGATCGTGCACCGCGACACCGCGCACGCCCCGCAGATGGCAGCGGCCCAGGGCATCCGCTCCCGGGATCTGCTGCGCGACGGTGTCGTCGACGGTGTGATCCCCGAGTTCCCCGACGCCGCGGAGGAGCCCACCGAGTTCGCCAAACGCGTCGGGGCCGCCGTCGCCCGCGAACTCGGCGTGCTGGTCGGTCAGGACGCGACGCTGCGGTACCGGCGGCGGCTCGAGCGCTACCGGAAGCTGGGCCTGCCCCGGTAGCTGCCACCCCGCTCACCGACGCCGAGGCGCCGCCCGGCGCACCGGCCGAACGGGCAGTGCCTTCCGGCAGGGAATCTCGAATAGGGTGGTCGGCGTCACAAGCTGTGGTCAGAGAGGATGCGAATCGATGAGCTCGTACGCGGAGGCCTTCCGGCAGAGCGTGGAGGATCCCGAGGGATTCTGGCTCGAGGCGGCCCGCGCCGTGGACTGGGTGGCCGCGCCGACGCGGGCCCTCGACGGCTCGCAGGCACCGTCGTTCCGCTGGTTCCCCGACGCCACGCTCAACACCAGCTTCAACGCCCTCGACCGGCACGTGCAGGCCGGGCACGGCGACCGGCCCGCTCTGATCTGGGATTCGGCGATGGTCCCCGCCAAGCACACCTACACCTACGCCGAGCTGCTGGACGAGGTCGCGGCATTCGCCGGGGTGCTGCGCGATCAGGGCGTCGTCGCCGGGGATCGCGTCGTGATCTACATGCCGATGATCCCGGAGGCGGCGATCGCGATGCTCGCGTGCGCCCGCATCGGCGCCGTGCACTCGGTGGTGTTCGGCGGGTTCGCCGCCAAGGAGCTCGCCACCCGCATCGACGACGCCCGGCCCGTTCTGCTCGTCACCGCCTCCGGCGGACTCGAACCGGGTCGCACCGTCGAATACCTGCCGATGGTCGACCAGGCGCTGTCGCTGTCGCAGACCCCGCCGCACACCGTGATCGTCAAGAACCGGGAGATGATCCCGGGCACGGCGGCCGACTACAAGACCTCCCTGGCCACGTGGTTCGACTGGGACGAGCTCGTCGCCGACGCGGCCCCCGCCGAACCGGTGACCGTCGCCGCCACCGACCCGCTGTACATCCTCTACACCTCCGGCACCACGGGGAAGCCGAAGGGCGTGGTGCGCGACAACGGCGGGCACGCGGTGGCCCTGACCTGGTCGATGCGCAACATCTACGACATCTCCCCCGGCGACGTGTGGTGGACGGCCTCCGACGTGGGCTGGGTCGTCGGCCACTCGTACATCGTCTACGGCCCGCTGCTGATCGGCGCGACCACCGTGATGTACGAGGGCAAACCGGTGGGCACGCCGGATGCCGGTGCGTTCTGGCGGATCATCAACGAGAACGACGTCGTCGCGTTGTTCACCGCCCCCACCGCGATCCGCGCGGTCCGCAAGGCGGACCCCGAGGCGAAGGAGCTGGAGAACTACGACATCTCCTCCCTGCGGACGCTGTTCGCGGCGGGCGAGCGGCTCGACCCGGACACCTACGAGTGGGCGACGAAGGTGCTCGACCGGCCCGTCGTCGATCACTGGTGGCAGACCGAGACCGGATGGGCGATCGCGGCGAACCTGCGCGGACTCGAGCCCCTGCCGATCAAGGCCGGCTCGCCGACGGTGCCGGTGCCCGGCTACCGCCTCGACATCGTCGACGCGGAGGGTAAGCCGGTCGGACCGAACACCGAGGGCAACATCGTGATCGCGCTGCCGCTGCCGCCGGGCACCCTGACCGGACTGTGGCAGGACGAGGACCGCTACCGGCGCTCGTACCTGGAGACGTTCCCGGGCTACTACCTCACCGGCGATTCCGGCTACGTCGACGAGGACGGCTACGTGTTCGTCCTGGGCAGGTCGGACGACGTCATCAACGTCGCCGGTCACCGCCTGTCGACCGGAAGCATGGAGGCCGTCGTCGCGTCGCATCCGGCCGTCGCCGAGTGCGCGGTCGTCGGCATCCGCGACGAGCTCAAGGGTCAGCGGCCGTCCGGTTACGTGGTGCTCAAGTCCGGTGTCGAGATCGATCCGGAGACGCTGCGGCAGGAACTCGTGGCGATGGTGCGCGAGCAGATCGGCGCGGTGGCGACGTTCCGGGACGTCACCGTGGTGCAGGCCCTGCCGAAGACCCGCTCCGGCAAGATCCTCCGCAAGACGATGCGGCAGATCGCCGACCACGAGCAGTACACGGTGCCGTCGACGATCGAGGACCCGTCCGTGCTCGAGGCGCTCGAGCAGCAACTGCGCGGATAACCGCTCGCCCGCCGGTCATCCGCTTTTCCGATCGTCACAGCGGATGACTGGGGGCCGAGCGGCTGCGATGGACGGCTCGCCGGAGTCGCTCCACGACCACGTCGAACCGGAACAGTTCCGGCCACGTCCACCGCACCACCTGCAGCCCCAGGTCACGCAGCGCGTCCTCGCGGTGCTTCTCGGCGCGCACGTCGTCGACGGTGCCGTACTTGACCATCCCGTCGAATTCGCCGACGAGGCCCCACTGCTCCCAGAAGAAGTCGACGCGCGCGACGAACACACCGCCCGGGGTGTGGATCGTCCGCTGCAGGACCGGGGCCGGGAGACCCGCGTCGCGCAGGCGCAGCCGGCTCAGGGACTCGCCGGGGCTTTCGCTCCGGGCGTCGAGGAACCCGACGACGCGTCGCGCCGCGGCGATCCCCGCGCGCGGCGCGTCGAAGTGAGCTCGGAAGTCGAGGTCGGGATATCGGCGCAGCGCGCTGTCCCCGACGACGACGGCCTCCTCCACGGGCAGCGTTCGCGCCAGGTCGACGACGGTGCGCGCCGGTGAGGTGACCCGCACGCCGTCGAGCTGCACGACGTCGCCGCCGAGCACCGCCGCGTGCACGTAGCGCGTTGGGCCCCGGCGCCCACCGGCGGAGCGCCCGTTGGTGGTGTGGATCAGAGCGAGATCGGTCTGCCACACGTCGAATTCGTGCAGGACCGCCGCGGAGATGTGGCTGATCGCGGCGGCCGGACGGAGTCCGGTGCCGACGGTCCGCGCCAGCAGTCGGTGCCGCCCGACGTCGTCGAGGAGCTGCACGCCGTCGGCGTCGAGATACACGCCCGGGGTCAGGCGCTGGAGTTCCCCGCGTCGCACCGCGCGCCGCAGCTCGGCGTCGGTGTGTCCCGCGGCCAGTGCGGAACGTCGCAGCAATGGTTCGGTCACCGCTTCAGCGTGCCGCGACGGTGACGGGAACGGGCCGCTCGTGCCACCGAACGGCCGAATCTGTGGATGGAACGCCCGCCTGTGGACAACACCCGCTTCGCACACAGTCATCCGCTGCGACCGTCGTCGCAGCGGATGACTGTGTAGTGAGCGGATGTCAGCGTCGGCGACGGCGCCGCACCACCGCCCGCACCGCGAGCGCGGCCACCACGCTGCCGACGACAGCGGCGACGATCTGCGGTTTCTCGGCAGCGGTCTGCTTGGCGGCTTCGACCTTCTCGTGGGCGGCGGCCTTGGTGCGTGCCGGCACGTCCACGCGCTGCGCGAGTTCGTCGACGGTTGCGGCGAGCTCGGCGCGCTGCTGCTCGACGGACGGTACGGGTTCGGGACCGGTCATCGCACATGCTCCTTCACGGTGTTCACGTCCTTGCGGACACTCTCCGCCGTCTCGCTGGGCACCGGTGGGGCCGAGTTCTTGGCCCGCGACGCGCCGACGGCGGCCAGGGTGCCGCCGACCGCCAGGACGATCAACGAGACGATCAACGCGGCCAGCCACGGGGAGAGCACGGTGGCGAGCCCCAGGATCGCGGTCGCGATGAGGGCGCCGACGCCGAGGTAGATCAACATCAGCCCGGCGCCGGCGACGCCGACGCCCACGCCGACGCGGGTACCCTTGGCTTTCACCTCGTCGAGGGCGTGGGTGACCTCGGTGCGCACGAGGGTCGGCACCTGAATGCTGAGCCGCTCGATCAGTTGCGCGGTGGACAGTTCGCTCGGGTCCGTGGCACTGTGCGTGCCGCCGGGGGACGCGGTCATCGTCGAGTCCTTTCCGTGTCGTGCGACGTCTGGGGCCGGTCTGTCGCCCTCCGCATCGTCGGCGCCTTCGCGGCCCGACGCGGCGTGCGCGAGCCGGAGTTCGCGGCCGCGCTCGATGTCTTCCTGCCGCTTCTCCTCGTTCTTCTCGATGTTGCGGGTGTCCCGGGGCGGCAGCTGCAGCGTCTCCTCCGCCTCGATACCGGCCTGCAAC
The DNA here is from genome assembly GCF_021441945.1 of Rhodococcus sp. DMF-1. Taxonomy (NCBI): domain Bacteria; kingdom Bacillati; phylum Actinomycetota; class Actinomycetes; order Mycobacteriales; family Nocardiaceae; genus Rhodococcus; species Rhodococcus sp. DMF-1. The sequence goes on along the minus strand of NZ_CP090442.1, from coordinate 139,071 downwards.
TGACGTCCGCGCTCGAGCTCGGCGTCGAACTCCGCGCCGAACAGCAGCGCGAGGTTGGTGATCCACAACCACAGGAGGAAGACGATCGCGCCGGCGAGCGAGCCGTACGTCTTGTTGTAGCTACCGAAGTTGGAAACGTAGAAGGCGAACGCGAGGGACGCCACGATCCACGTGACGATCGCGATGGTCGCGCCCATACTGATCCAGCGGAACTTGGGCTGCGACACGTTCGGCGTCGCGTAATACAGAACCGCGATGATCATGATCACGAGCAGCAGGATGACCGGCCACTTCGCGATGTTCCAGATCATCACCGAAGTCTCGCCGAGCCCGATCACGTCTCCCACGGCCCGGGCGATGGGACCGCTGACGACGAGCATGAGCGCCGTCGCGCCCATTGCGATCAGGGCGAGCGCGGTGATGAGGAGCATCCAGGGCCGCAACTTCCAGATCGGTCGCCCCTCCTCGATCTCGTAGATGCGGTTCATGGCCCGGCCGAACGCACCGACGTAGCCGGAGGCCGACCACAGGGCGCCGGCGATACCGAGGATCAGAGCCAGGCCCGCGGTCGGTGCCTGCACCAACTGTTCGACGGGGCCGCGCAGCGTGTTCACCGCGTCGGTGGGCCCGAGGTCCTCGACCAGTTGCAGCACCGTGTCCACCGTCGTCCCCCCCTGGCCGAACACGCCGAGGAGCGACACGACCACGAGGAGAGCGGGGAACAGCGACAGGACGGCGTAGTAGGTGAGGCCGGCGGCGAGGTCGGTGCACTGATCGTGACTGAACTCGCGAGCGGTCTTGCGCAGCACGTACTTCCACGACGGTGTGGTCAGGTCGGTCGGCGAGTCGGGCTTGCGCGAATCGTCGGCCGGGGCCTCCGACCCGTCGCGGACCCGGTGATCTGCGGTCATGGTTCCCGATGTACCCGTGGCACGGACGGACCAAACGCCACGGCCGGCACGCGACCGCCGCCGGTGCGGTGTGCCGGGCCCCCGGACCGCGGCGGAGCGTGGTGTGATCGAGCGATGCGGCGCCTCGACGATCCGACCTGCCCGGCCCGTCCACTCGACGACGACGAGCTGCGGGCCCTCTACGCCTACCCGCCGGACCTGTCCTCCCCGTGGCTGCGGGTGAACTTCGTGTCGTCCCTCGACGGTGCCGTCGCCGTGGAGGGACGCTCGGGTGGGCTCGGCACGCCGTCGGACAAGAAGGTGTTCGGTCTGTTGCGGGCGCTGGCCGAGGTGATCGTCGTCGGCGCGGGCACGGTCCGCAGCGAGAACTACGGCGGCGCCCGCACGAGCGGGGGACTGCGCGCGCGCCGCGCCGAGGCGGGGCTGCCGGAGATTCCGCCGGTCGCGGTCGTCACCGCGACGTGCGACCTCGACCCCGACTGCCGCTTGTTCACCGACACCACCGTCGCGCCGGTCGTCCTCACGTGCGAGACGGCACCGGAGGAACGCCGCCGGGCCCTCGCCGCCGCCGGTGCGGACGTGCGACTGGTCGCCGAGCACTCGATCGACGGGCACGCGGTGCGGGACGCCCTCTCGGCGGCGGGCTGGAGTCGTGCGCTGTGCGAGGGCGGGCCACGGCTGTTCGGTCAGCTGATCGCCGACGGCGTGGTCGACGACCTGTGCCTGACGTTGGCGCCGCTGCTCGCCGCCGGCCCGGCGGGCCGGATCGCCACCGCCCCGCGGACGGCGCCGACGTCGATGCGGCCCGCCCACATCCTCGCCGACGACGACGGCACCGTGCTCACGCGGTGGGTACGCGGGACGTGACAGGCAGGAGTGTGCGCACCACGTCGAGGTCACCGTGGGTCCGCAGCACCGGTGCGACGCGGTCCAGCAGACGGGTGAGCAGGTCCCGAGCCGGGATCCGGGCGCCGGTGTGCACATCCACCGCCGGACCCTCGAGACCGTACCGGGCGGCACTCCACACCGCCGCCGCACCGACCTCCGGTTCGACGGCCTGCGCCTCGACACCACGGCGCAGATCGTCGAGCGCCGCGCCGACCAGACCCCGGACCAGGGCGGCCTGCACGACCGTGCCGTCCACCGTGGCCGCGGTGTCGGCCGCGCGGATCTCCACCGTCGGCACGTGCACCGACGGCCGGGCAAGCCAGAAGGTCATCCGCGAGTCGAGCAGCACCCCGGCGCCGACCAGGCGTGCGACGAGGTCCGCGGCGTGCTGGGCCGAACGCAGGTACGGGGGCAGGCCGAAACCGGGAAACCGGCTCTGTTGCACGATGCGCCAGCTCGCGTATCCCGTGTCACGCCCGTCGTGCCGCCGGGAGTTGGCCCCGAGCGCGACGAGGGTGGGCAGCCACGGGGTCAGATGGTTCACCACGGCGGCCGCGGTGTCCCGGTCGGCGACGCCGACGTGCACGTGGCAGCCGCAGGCATGGTAGTCGTCGACCAGCGCGCGGTACCGGTCGGCGATGGCGGCCCGGCGCCCCGTCCCGACGACGGTGCCGGGGCCGGCGTCGCGTTCGGGCACCCCGGTGGCGGCAATGCGCATCCCGCAGCGGAGGGCGGCACCGTGGAGGGCGGACCGGGACGCGGTCAGCTGGGTCCGCAGGTCGTCGAGGGTTCGGCACACCCCGCCCACCGCCTCGATCTGGGTCGGGTGCAACTCGCCGACGAAGTTCACCCCGGGCACCTGCGGAAGCTGTTCGTACAGGGCGTCGAACCCCGGTGTGGGACGGCCTGACGCCGGGTCCACGAGCAGGAACTCCTCCTCCACGCCCATGGTGACGCCGGCGCCCGGATCCGGGCGGGAGGTTTCGGAGTTCATGGTTGCGGGCTACCCGTTGCCGCCGGCGACGACACGCCGGCCGGTACAGTCCGGACAGCATCCGGCGGAAGGAGTTCCCCATGCCCGACGACGTTCCCGAAGGTTCGGCGCGGTCCAGCGCCACCGCGGAGCGGATCGGCGGACTCGCCGCCGACCGCGGCCTGACCGTCGCGTGCGCCGAGTCGCTCACCTCCGGCGCCCTGGCCGCGCGGCTCGGCGCGGCGCCGGGCAGCGCCGAGTGGTTCCGGGGCGGGGTCGTCGCCTACTCGCGGGACGTGAAGCACTCGCTGCTGCGGGTGCCGGAGGGTCCGGTGGTGTGCGAGTCCGCGGCGCGCGCCATGGCCGAGTCGACGGTCGACCTGCTCGGTGCCGACGTCGCGGTGGCGGTGACGGGCGCGGGCGGCCCGGACAGCCAGGACGGGCAGGAGCCGGGGACGGTGTGGTTCGGGGTGGCCGGGCGCGGGCCTACGCACGCCGAGGAGAAGTTCTTCCCGGGCGAGCCCGAGGAGGTGCTGGCCGAGACGGTCTTCCATGCGCTCACTCTGCTCGCGGAGCGGGTGGGGCGCTGAGGGGGCCGGTGCCCGGCCGGGCGAGCAGCCGGGTGACGAGCGCGGTGACGAGTTGGTCCGGGGTGGCGTCGGCGCCGATCGAGGTGGTCAGCAGATCCAGCAGGAGCCCGTCGATCGCGAAGTGCAGCAGGGCGACGTCGAGCGCGGTGGCGGGTAGTCCTGCCGCGTCGTTGAACTCGACGTCGAGCCGGTAGTTGCGGGAGAGCGTCGCGCCGAGCACCTCGGCGAGTCCGGGACTTCGGCGGGATTCGAGGCGCAGTTCCATCAGGGCGACGGTCAGGTCCGGCTGGGCGGTCGTGCGCTCGACGAGGTAGCGCATGTAGTCGACGTAGAGGTCGACATCCGGGGTCCGGCCGGCGAGCGACTCGAGCCGGTCCGGCTCGGGGGCGAGCCGCTCGAAGATCCGCGCGCCGAGGGCGCCGAGGAGTTCGTCCCGTGTCGGAAAGTAGTTCGCGCAGGTGCCCAGGGGCACCCCGGCTTCCCGGTCGACGGCGCGGTGGGTCAGCTTGCGGGCACCGTCCGCGCCGAGTACGCGCAGACCGGCGTCCGCGAGCTGGGCTCGGCGCTCCGGATTCGCTGCCACGGAAAAACCCTAGCACCGAACACAACACCTGTTGTAGTTTGACCACCACAGGTGTTGTAGTCGACGACGCGAGGAGCTTCCGTGCGAAAACTGACCTACTACGTGGCGACCACGCTCGACGGCTTCATCGCCGACCCGGCCGGGGGCTACGACTTCTTCCCCCTCGAAGGTGACCACGCGCGCTACCAGGTGCAGGAGTTCCCCGAGACGATCCCGACGCCCGCCCGCGGGCCGCTCGGCATCGAGGGGCCGCCAAAACACTTCGACGCCGTCGTGATGGGCCGGCGCACGTGGGAGCCGGCCCGGGACGCCGGCTGGACGAGCGGCTACCGGCACCTGCAGCAGTACGTGTTCACCACGACGATGACGCAGGCGCCGGACGAGACGGTGACCCTCGTCGCGACCGACCCGCTCGAGTACGTGCGCGACCTCAAACAGCAAGACGGGCTGGGCATCTGGCTCTGCGGCGGCGGTTCGCTCGCCGGCGCGCTGCTGCCCGCGATCGACGAGCTGGTGCTCAAGGTCCACCCGATCGTCGCCGGGGACGGAATCCCGTTGTTCCGGCACGGTTTCGAGCCGCACCGCTTCGACCGTCTCGAGACGAGAACCTTCGACAGCGGAGTGACGGTGTGCCGCTTCGCGGCCGGTGTGCCTTTGGGCGGTCCTGACCGCCCAAAAGGCACACCGGCGGCGCAGCCGCCTCCTAGAACCAGGTGGGCCGTACGTCGAGCGTGGTTCGGTCGAGGCTGTCGAGCAGATCGAACTGCGGACCGGTCTTCGGCAGTTCGAACGCGAAGAAGTACCGGGCGGCGGCGCGCTTACCGTCGTAGAAGTCGCCCTCCCGGGACCCGGCCGCGAGGAGCTGCTCGAGCCACATCCACGCGACGACCACGTGCCCGACGGCCTCGAGGTACACCGACGAATTGGCCAGCGCCAGTTCGGGATCGCCGGTCCCCCACAGCCGGGCGGTGGCGGCGCCCACCCGCGTCACCGCCGCCTGCAACTGCTCGGCGTAGCGAGCGGCGTCGCCGCCGGCCTGCGTGCCACGCGCGACGGTGCGTCCGATCGTCTCGCCGAGCAGCGCCAGCCCCGCCCCGCCCTGCATGACCACCTTGCGCCCGAGCAGGTCCAGCCCCTGGATGCCGTGCGTGCCTTCGTGAATGGGGTTGAGGCGGTTGTCCCGGTAGTACTGCTCGACGTCGAACTCGCGGGTGTAGCCGTAACCCCCGTGCACCTGGATCGCCAGGCTGTTCGCCTCGAGGCACCACTGCGACGGCCAGGACTTCGCGACGGGTGTGAGCATGTCCAGCAACAGCCCGGCTCGGGCGCGCGCGTCCTCGTCCTCGGCGGTCTGCTGCTCGTCGACGAGCTGCGAGCAGTACAGCCCCAGCGCCAGTGCGCCCTCGACGTAGGCCTTCTGGGCGAGCAGCATCCGGCGTACGTCGGCGTGCTCGATCAGCGGTACGGGCTGGGACGACGGGTCCTTGTCGCCGAGGGGGCGGCCCTGGGCGCGGGTGCGGGCGTACTCGAGGGACTGCAGATAGCCGGCGTAGCCGAGCGAGGTGGCGAGGAATCCCACGCCGATGCGGGCCTCGTTCATCATGTGGAACATGTACGACAGGCCCTTGTGCGGCTCGCCGAGCAGGTAGCCGACGGCGCCGGCGCGGCCCGCGGGGGTGAAGGTGCCGTCGCCGAAGTTCAGCAGCGTGTTGGTGGTGCCGCGGTTGCCCATCTTGTGGTTGAGGCCGACGAGGGCGACGTCGTTGCGCTCACCGAGCTGCCCGTCCGCGCCGACGAGGATCTTCGGGACGATGAACAGCGAGATGCCCTTGACCCCCGCCGGGCCGCCGGGGATCTTCGCGAGCACGAGGTGGACGATGTTCTCGGACAGTTCGTGGTCGCCGCCGGAGATCCACATCTTGGTGCCGGTGAGCCGGTAGCTGCCGTCGTCCTGCGGCACGGCCCTGGTGGTGATGTCCGCCAGCGACGAGCCGGCCTGCGGCTCGGACAGGCACATGGTGCCGAAGAACCGGCCCTCGAGCAGCGACGGCACGTACGTGGCGATCTGCTCCTCGCTGCCGTGGGTGGCGATGAGGTTGGCGTTGCCGACGGTGAGGAACGGATACGACGAGGTGCCTGCGTTGGCGGCCTGGAACCAGGCCATCGCCGCCCGCAGCACGGTGACCGGCAACTGCATGCCGCCGAGTTCCTCGTCGAAGGAGGAGCCGATGAGCCCGGCCTTGGCGAACAGCTCCAGGGCCGCTTTGACCTCGGGGATGATCTCGACCCTGCCGTCGGCGCCGATCCGAGGCTCCTGGGCGTCCGCCTTCTTGTTGTGCGGCGCGAAGTGCTTGGTAGCCAAGTCCGCACTGAGGTCGAGGACGGCGTCGAACGTCTCCCGCGAGTGCTCGGCGAACCGGCCGCGTGCGGTGAGCGACTCGACGTCCAGCCATTCGTAGAGCAGGAAGTCGAGGTCACGCCGGGACAGGACGGGAGCGGGCATGGAGGTTCCTTTCACAGGGCCGCAGATTCACTAAGCGCTCACTTAGTAGAGCAACGACGGTGCATGATGTCAACGGACCAGCACGGCGACGGAGAGAACCCAGCATGATCGACACGCCCATCACCGACGACCTCGCCGGCATCTTCACCGAGGTCGAATCCGACGTCGCGCGTCGTCTCATCGGCTCGGCCGTGGAGTCCTTCGCCCGCCGCGGCTACCACGCCACCACCACCCGTGACATCTCCGTCGGCGCCGGCCTGAGCCCGGCTGCGCTGTACGTGCACTTCAAGTCCAAGGAGGAGGTGCTGTTCGAGGTCAGCCGCATCGGGCACCAGCACGTCCTCGACGCCGTCGTCGCCGCCGCCACCTCCGCCACCGATCCGGCCGGCCGGATGCGGGCGATCGTGGACGGCTTCGTCCGCACCCACGCGGTGCACCACACCGTCTGCCGGGTGTCGCAGTACGAACTGCACGCCCTCACCCCGGAGCACTACCGGACGATCGCCGCGATCCGCCGCGACACCGATGCGGTGATCCGCGCCGAGATCGAGCACGGCATCGCGGCCGGGGCCTTCGCCGTCCGGGACGTGCCGACCACCGCCCTGGCGATCCTGTCGCTCGGCATCGACGTCGCCCGCTGGTACCAGCCCGGCCGCATCGACGTCGACGCCCTGGCCGGCAACTACGTCGAGCTCGTCCTCGGCATGCTCGGCGCGGGCACAATGCAGGAGTGATCGAACCAGCCACCGTCCTCGTCGTCGACGACGACGAGGACGTCCTGTCCTCCCTGCAGCGGGGGCTGCGCCTGTCCGGCTTCGACGTGCTCACCGCCGCGACCGGGACACAGGCGCTCGAGGTCGTCGCGCGCCGGCGGCCGGACGCGATGGTGCTCGACATGAACATGCCGGTCCTCGACGGCACCGGGGTGGTCACCGCTCTGCGCTCGAACGGCAACGACATCCCGATCTGTGTGCTCAGCGCCCGCAGCACCGTCGGCGACCGCATCGCGGGACTCGAGTCCGGCGCCGACGACTACCTGACGAAGCCGTTCGTGCTCGCCGAGCTCGTGGCACGGATCCGGGCGATGCTGCGGCGCAGCGCGCCCGGCACCCCCGGCGCCGGCTCCGTCGTCCGGGCCGGCGGGCTCGAGCTCGACACCGCGGGCCGCCGGGCGCGCATCGACGGCACCGAGGTGGAGCTGACCAAGCGCGAGTTCGAACTGCTCGAGGTGCTCGCCCGCAACGCGGGCATCGTCCTGAGCCGCGACCGGCTGCTGGCCCTCGTGTGGGGCTACGACTTCGACGCGGACACCAACGTCGTCGACGTGTTCGTCGGGTACCTGCGCCGCAAACTCGAGGCCGGGGGGCGGCCGCGGCTGCTGCACACCGTGCGCGGGGTGGGCTTCGTGCTGCGGGATGCGGCGTGACGCACCGCTTCTCGCTGCGGGCGCGGGTCGCCGCGGCCACCGCGCTCGGCACCACGCTCGTCGTCGCGGTGCTGGGTGTGCTCGTCGCCCTGGCCATCACCCGGAACAACCTCGCGCAGCTCGACCGCCGCCTCGAGACGGCCACGCAGGTACTGGTCGCCAATGCCGGGACCGCCGGCCTGTTCCTGCCCGCGCTGGGTGACGCCGGAGCCTTCGCCGTCACCATCCGCACCGAATCCGGAGGGCTGCTCAGCAGCACCCCGACCGAACTACCCGCCCTCTCCCCCGGCGCCCACACCGTCGATCTCGGCGGCACCGCCTACCGGACGTACACCGCGCCGACCGACCGGCTGCCCTCGCTCCTGTCCGTCGCGGTGCCCTATGCCGAGGCGCAGGACATCACGACCGAGCAGCACCGGCAGCTCGCCGTCGCCGGTGCGATCGCCGTCGCGGTCGCGACGGCCCTCGGCTGGATCTTCGGGGGCCGCGCCGTGCGACCCCTGGTCGACCTCACCCGCCGGATCGTGGCCCGCGCACCCACCCTCGAGCCGCGGCGCTCCGGCATCCGCGAGGCCGACGAACTCGCTGCCGCAGCCGGCGACATGCTCAGCGACGTCGCCCGCGCCCAGGCCGCCACCGACGCCGCTCTCGCCACGGCGCGGGACTTCGCGGCCGCCGCCGCTCACGAGCTGCGGACCCCGCTGACCGCGATGCGCACCGACCTCGAGGTCCTCTCCACCCTGGACCCGGCCGGTGACGTCCTGAGCGCCGAGGAACGCACCGAGATCCTCGGCGACCTCACCCGGATGCAGAGCCGTGTCGAATCCACGCTCGACGACCTCGAGCGGCTCGCCCGCGGTGATCTGTCCACCTCGCGGGACTTCGTGCCCACCGACCCGGTGGAGATCTGCGACGCCGCGGCCGCCGACGCGACGAGCCGGCATCCCGGCGTGCAGATCGAGGTGGTCGGCGAGACGGGGCGCGAGATCCGGGCGCTGCCGAGCGGGCTGCGGCTCGTCGTCGACAATGCCGTGGCCAACTCGGTACGGCACGGCCGCGCCCGCCGGATCCGGCTGGCGGTCACCGCCGACGGCACCGACACCGTGCTCACCGTCGACGACGACGGCCGCGGGGTGCCGGCCGGTGAGCGCGGCGCGGTGTTCGAACGGTTCCGCCGGGGCAGCGGCGCCGCCCGGGGCGGTTCGGGGCTGGGCCTGGCGCTCGTGGCGCAGCAGGCGGCGTTGCACGGCGGTACGGCGCGGCTAGAGGAGAGCCCGCTCGGCGGGGCGCGGCTGACGGTGCGGTTCGCCGCGGGGTGACCGTATTCCACCCCTCGGGTCCCTACGACACGGGACGGGGCGGGCGCAGGATCGTATGCATCCCCTCCACCGATCCCAGGAGATCCGAATGTCGAAGAGCCGCAAGCTGATCGTCACCGCCGCGCTGATCGCCCTGCCCGTCTTCGGCGGCGCCGGGACGGCGGCCGCGTCCTCGGACCACCACGACGACCACGATCGCCACGACCGTCGCGACCGTGGTTGCGCGATCACGCATTTCGACCGGAACGGCAAATTCCTGCGCACCGAGTTCCGCAGCCCCGGGTCCCGGTTCGACGGGCGGATCTGCCGCAGCGACGATCAGTGGCACTTCCTCGACAGCGGCGACATCGCCCCCACTCCCTTCGTCCGGCACTGACCCACCGGGACCCCCGGATGCGACGGAGCCCCGCAGCGCGAAAAGCGGTGCGGGGCTCCGGCCGTGCGCAGACCTACTCGGTGCCGAGGAGGTCGATGACGAAGACGAGGGTCTTGCCGCCGAGCGGGTGCCCGGACCCGGCCGGACCGTAGGCGAGCTGCGGGGGCACCGTCAGCTTGCGGCGACCGCCGACCTTCATGCCGGGGATGCCCTCCTGCCAGCCGGGAATGAGGCGGCCGAGCGGGAACTTGACGGACTCGCCGCGGGCGAACGACGAGTCGAACACGTCGTTCGTGTCGTACTCGACGCCGTGGTAGTGCACGTCGACGACCGCACCGGGCTGCGCCTCGGTGCCGTCACCGACGGTGATGTCCTCGATCACGAGTTCGGCGGGAGCCGGCCCGGTGGCCGGTTCGATCTCCGGCACCTCGGGCTTGGCCTCCACGTCGAGCAGGTCGATGACGAACACCAGGGTCTTGCCGGCGAGGCGGTGCCCCGAACCGGCCGGGCCGTACGCCATCTCCGGCGGGATCGTCAGCTGACGGCGGCCACCGACCCGCATGCCGGGGATGCCCTCCTGCCAGCCGGCGATCAGGCCGCTGAGCGGGAAGGTGATGGACTCGCCCCGGCTCCACGACGAGTCGAACTCCTCGCCGGAGTCGAACTCGACGCCGACGTAGTGGACCTCGACCTTGGCCCCGGGCGTCGCCTCGGCGCCGTCGCCGACGGTGAGGTCCTTGACGACCAGACCGGTCGGGGCGGGGCCTTCCTGGAATTCGATCTCGGGCTTGCTACTCATGTGTCGGTCTTCCGGTAGGGGACGGGTCAGCGCGCGTCGATGCTGCTGTAGTCGCGCTCGGTGTAACCGGTGTAGATCTGCCGCGGGCGGCCGATCTTGAGGCTCGGGTCGGAGTGCATCTCGCGCCAGTGCGCGATCCAGCCCGGCAGGCGGCCGAGCGCGAACAGCACCGTGAACATCCGGGTGGGGAAGCCCATCGCCCGGTAGATCAGGCCGGTGTAGAAGTCGACGTTCGGGTACAGCTTGCGCTCGATGAAGTAGTCGTCGGTGAGCGCGGCCTCCTCGAGGGCCTGCGCGATCTGCAGCAGATCGTCGTCGCCACCCAGCTTGGCGAGCAGGCTGTCGGCGGTCTTCTTCACGATCGCCGCGCGCGGGTCGTAGTTCCGGTAGACGCGGTGTCCGAAGCCCATGAGCTTGACGCCGTCTTCCTTGTTCTTGACCTTGCGGACGAACTCCTTGACGTCGCCGCCGCCGGTCTTGATCGCGTCGAGCATCTCGAGCACGGCCTGGTTGGCGCCGCCGTGCAGCGGGCCCCACAGCGCGTTGATGCCGCCGGAGATCGAGGTGAACAGGTTGGCGTCGGACGAACCGACGAGGCGCACCGTGGAGGTCGAGCAGTTCTGCTCGTGGTCGGCGTGCAGGATCAGCAGCATGTCGAGGGCCTGGGCGATCTCGGGATCGACCTGGTACGGCTCGGCCGGGAAACCGAAGGTCATGCGCAGGAAGTTCTCGACCAGGTTCAGCGAGTTGTCCGGGTACAGGAACGGCTGGCCGACCGACTTCTTGTAGGCGTAGGCCGCGATGGTCGGCAGCTTGGCCATCAGCCGGATGGTGGACAGCTCCACCTGCTCCGGGTCGTCGGGATCGAGCGCATCCTGGTAGTACGCCGAGAGCGCGTTGACGGCGCTGGAGACGACGGGCATCGGGTGCGCGTTGCGCGGGAAGCCGTCGAAGAAGCGCTTGAGATCCTCGTGCAGCAGCGTGTGCCGGCGGATCTTGTCGGTGAAGACCTCGAGCTGCTCCGCGGTGGGCAGCTCGCCGTAGATCAGCAGGTAGCTGACCTCGATGAAGGTGGACTTCTCCGCCAGCTGCTCGATGGGGTATCCGCGGTAGCGCAGGATGCCTTTCTCCCCGTCGATGAAGGTGATGGCCGACGTGGTGGAGGCGGTGTTGACGAAACCGGGGTCAAGGGTGGTGTACCCGGTCTCTGCAAGGAGCTTGCCCAGCTCGATGCCGTCGTTGCCTTCCGTCGCCTTGGCGATAGACATTGTGTGCTCGCCACCGGGGTAGCTGAGGGTGGGTCGGGTGTCATTCTCAGCGGGCACGAAGGATCCCTCTCAAGCTCAGATCAACGCGATTCTTCCGAACATTCACGTAGAACCTAGCCCTTGCGCAGGCCATGTGCCCAGGGAGGGTCCGTCGAAGGTCCCCGATCGGGCCGGCGCGGCGCCGCGCCGCGCGCACGCCGGAGCGTCCGAATGCCCCCTCCGGCACGGCGCTCACCTGCGTCGATATTGCATATCACGTTCCCGCCGCCGGCGCGGTGAGCACCCGTCCGCGTGTCCGGGCAGCGGCGCACCGGCGGTGCAGGATCCCGTCCTGCGGACGGCGGTGCAGGATCCCGTCATGCGGACGGCAGGGCGGTCAGGCCCCACCGACCCGTCCACGTCTGCCCGGGTTGCAGCACGACGAGATCGATGCCGAGGTTGAAGGCGTCCGGCGGGCACGTCATCGGTTCGAGCGCCAGCGCCCGCCCCCGTCCCGGATACTCGAGTTCGGGGACGGCGCCGGCGGTGAACACCTGCAGCCAGCCGAACTCGCGCCCGGCCCACAACCGCACCCCCCGCCCGTCCGGGCCCCGCAGGTCGTGCCGGGACCGGCCGTCCACGTCCACGTCCAGCGCGCTGTACGGAAGGTCGAGCTCGACTCCGCGCAGCGGCCGCGGCGAGGTGAAGTCGAACTCGGTGCCCTCGACCGGCTGCGAGTACGCGTTCGGCAGTCCGCGCCCGGGATCGAGCGGCAGCCGGGTGCCGGCGGCCAGGCGGAGCGTGCACTCGTCGAGCGGCGCGGCGCCTGCCCGGACGTACGGATGCACGCCGAGCCCGAACGGCGAGTGGTAGCCGCCGATGTTGGTGGCGGTGTGCGTGACGGTGAGGCCGTCGTCGCCCACCTCGTGGGTCACGGTGAGCCGCAGCTGGTACGGCCACCCCTTGTGCAGTCCCACGTCCAGCTTCTGCTCGACGCGGAAGTCGTTGTGGGAAACCAGGACCCAGTCTCGATGCCAGGCGAATCCGTGCACCGCGTTGCCGCGTTCGGGTTCGGTGAGCGCGAGCTGATGCTCGATGCCGTCGAAGTAGAAGTGCCCGTCCCGGATGCGGTTCGGCCACGGGGCGAGCACCGTGCCGGAGCGCAGCGGGGGCCGCTCGTTCGCCGGCCAGCTCTCCGTCAGCGGGTACGGCCCGTCCGGCGATTCGTGCTCGAGTGCCCGCAGCGCCGCCCCCGAGCTGGATACCTCCGCGCGGTACCCGCCCCTTCGGATCCGGTAGTTCGTCGGATCGGACATGGGCCCAGTCTCCCGCGGACGGGCGCGGCAGGTCGGGGATTCGCCGATCACGGCGGCGACCTCGCCGATCGCGGTGGTGTCACCGAGCCGGATCGGGCCGCCGGTGCGCCTCCGCGCCTACGATGACCGGATGCGACTGCGCCTCGGCCGCCCGGATCTCGCCGCCTACGCCGACCGGTTCGACGTCCCCGCCGCGACGGCGGCGTCCCGCCCGGCCGTGACGTTCCTCGGGGTGTCCACCCTGCTCGTCGACGACGGCACCGACGCGCTGCTGACCGACGGCTTCTTCACCCGCCCGGGTCTCGGCGCCGTCGCGCTGGGTCGGCTCGCACCCGACCCGGCCCGGATCGACGCGTGCCTGACCCGGGCCGGCGCGACGCGGCTCGCGGCCGTCCTGCCCGTCCACAGCCACTTCGACCACGTGCTCGACTCCGCGGCCGTCGCCGAGCGGACGGGCGCGGTGCTCGTCGGCGGCGAATCGACGGCGAACGTCGGGCGCGGGCACGGCCTCCCGCCGGAGCGGATAGTCGTCGCCACGCCCGGCGAGCCGCTGCGGTTCGGCGGGTTCACCGTCACGCTCGTCGCGTCCGAGCACTGTCCGCCGGACCGGTACCCGGGCACGATCGACGCGCCCGTCGTCCCGCCCGCGCGGGCCGGGAGCTATCGGTGCGGCGAGGCGTGGTCGACGTTCGTCGCGCACGCCGACGGCCGGTCCCTGCTGATCCAGGGCAGCGCCGGTTTCCGGCCCGGGGCGCTGGCCGGCCGGCGCGCGGAGGTCGTCTATCTCGGCGTCGGCCAACTCGGGGTGCAGAGCGAGGAGTACATCCGCAGCTACTGGGCGGAGACCGTCGGCACGGTCGGAGCGCGACGGGTGGTGCTCGTGCACTGGGACGACTTCTTCCGCCCGCTCGACCGGCCGCTGCGCGCGCTGCCCTACGCCGGGGACGATCTCGACGTCACCATGCGGGTCCTCGGCCGGCTCGCCGAGCGCGACGGGGTGGAGCTGCATCTGCCGCAGGTGTGGCGGCGCGAGGATCCGTGGCGGTGACGGATTTCCGTACCCGAGACCATCCGGGCACCCCGAGGGAGCAGGCGGTCCGGCCCCGATCGGTGAGAGGTGGGGACGGGTTCCGCGAATGTGCCGGTGGTCATCCGCCCGCAGTGTGAGTGGCCGCGAAGACGATGAACACCACGAACAGCGCCGCGATACCCAGGACCGCGCCCGCCAGGGCCTCCCCGTGGTTCGTCGCCGACCCCTTGTCCACCCGGTCCAGGCCGACCCAGCCGCACACCACCGCAGCCAGTCCCGCGGGGATCGTGACCAGATCACCGAGGAAGGGGACGAAGGCGCACCCTGCGGCGACGATGCCCGCGACGAGGGCTGCGGTCCCCGCTCCGTTGCGGTCCGGCGATCGGACGAAACGATTCGATGGCATACCGGCTCCCGCGTCAGGGTGTGCGATCACGTCCGTCCATCGTGCCCTGCCCGCGTGGATACCGCATGTGCCCCGTCGGTGGACGGGTCAGTGGATCGTGCGGTCCACCCGGTACCGCACGAAGGCGGGGAAGGCGAGCACACACACCAGCACACCGGCCACGACGAGGACCCCGCCGCCCGCCGCGGCGACCGCGGTGCCCACCAGCGCCGCCGCCCCGCCGTGCAGGACGTCGCCGATGCGGGGTCCGCCGGCGACGACGACGATGAACACGCCCTGCAGCCGGCCCCGCATCTCGTCGGTGGCGACGGACTGCAGCATCGTCGAGCGGAACGCCGCGGAGACCATGTCGACCGCGCCGCCGAACGCGAGGAACGCCAGGGCGATCCACAGCCACACCGCGGTGCCGCCCGGTTCGGCGAGGCCCACCGCGACGCCGAAGCCGACCATCGCCAGACCCCAGGCGACGATGCACACGATCACCGCGAGCCCCTGCCGGCGCACCCGTGGCAACCAGCCGGAGAACACCCCGCCGAGCACCGCACCGGCCGACATCGCGGCGAACAGCAGCCCGAGCGCGAACCCGCCCTCGGCGGGGTCACCGAACGAGTCGTGCGCGATCTGCGGGAACAGGGCCCGCGGCATGCCGAACACCATCGCGACGATGTCGACGACGAACGAGGCGAGCAGGATCTTCTGGGTGGAGAGGTAACGGAACCCGTCGAGCACCTCGCGCAGGCCGGCACGCCGGGCCTGCCCGGTCGGCGGGATCGGCGGCAGCGCGAGCACCGCCCACAGGGTCGCGAGCAGTGCGACGGTGTCGATCAGGTACAGGGTGGGCAGACCGAGCACGGGGATCAGGGCGCCCGCGAGCAGCGGCCCGGCGATCGCCCCGAATTGCATCACCGTCATGTTCAGCGAATTGGCGGCGGCCAGTTGGCCGTTCGGGATGAGCCGCGGGATCACCGCGCCGCGGGTGGGCTGATTGACCGCGAAGCAGGCCTGCTGCAGCGACAACAGCACCAGCACCAGCCACACGTTCGCCAGGCCCGCGGCGGCCTGCGCCCACAGCAGCAGCGACGTCACGCCCATGCCGAGCGTGGTGAATGTGAGCAGCCGGCGCCGGTCCATCACGTCGGCCAACGCACCGCCCCACAGCCCGAACACCACGAGCGGGACGAGGGCGAACACACCGGTCAGACCCACGTACGCCGAGCTGCGGGTGATCTCGTAGATCTGTTGCGGCACCGCGACGACGCTGAGCTGGGCGCCGACGACCGTGACGATGCCGGCGGTCCACAACCGACGGTAGTCGCGGTTCTCGAGCGGCGTGGTGTCGGCGAGCAGCCGCCTCACGGCTGCAGACGCTCGGTGAGCCACCGCCCGTCGACCAGCCGGGTCCGCACCCGGTTGTGCAGACGGTTGGGCCGGCCCTGCCAGAACTCGACCGACTCGGGGCGGATCCGCAGTCCACCCCAGTGCGGCGGCACCGGGATCTCGGCGTCCATGCCGTAGCGCTCGGCGACCTCGACGAGCGCATGCTCGAGCGCCGCCCGGGACTCGATCGGCCGGGACTGCTGCGAGGCCCACGCGCCGAGGCGGGAGCCGCGAGGCCGGGAGTGCCAGTACTCGGCGGTCTCCTGCGCGCCGACCCGCTCGACGGGCCCGCGGACGGTGACCTGGCGGAAGATCGGGACCCAGGTGAACGTGGCCGACGCATAGGGCGTCGCGGCGAGTTGCCGGCCCTTGTCGGAGTCGTAGTTGGTGAAGAAGGCGACCCCGTCCGCGTCGACTCCCTTGCACAGCACGGTGCGGGTCACGGGCCGACCGTGCTCGTCGACGGTGCCGAGGACCATCGCATTCGGTTCGGGCAGTCCTGCCGCGGCGGCGTCGAGGAGCCAGCGGCGCAGCACCGGCAGCCAGCCGTCGGTGAGCCACTCGGGTTCGAGATCCTCGTCGACGGCGGACGCGCCCTGAGGGCCGGCAGGGGTGTAGTCGACACGCATCGACGCCAGATCGGCGTGCTCGTCCGCACTCGGAGGCAGCCCCTCGGCGTTCTCGGCGCCGGGCCGTGGATCGGTGGACACGATGCTGGACACTACTCCCGGGTATCCGGGCGCCGATCCTCCCGCCCGGGGGACTACAGTCGCACCGACGAACGGAGTGGGGCGCCGATCACATCCGCCGAGTCCCGCTTCACCGGCAGTGCTGCCCGGACCGGGTTGCACCGAACGAGGAGAGCCCAACCGTCATGGCATCGCGCGCGTCTGTACCCGAGGATTTCGTCGCCGGCCTCGAAGGCGTGGTCGCCTTCACCAGTGATATCGCCGAACCCGACAAGGACGGCGGTTCGCTGCGCTACCGCGGCGTCGACATCGAGGATCTCGTCACGCGCGGGGTCACGTTCGGGGACGTGTGGGCCCTGCTGGTCGACGGCAGGTTCGGCCAGGGCCTGCCCCCGGCCGAGCCGTTCCCGCTGCCGATCCACACCGGCGACGTCCGTGTCGACGTCCAGGCCGGCCTGGCGATGCTCGCCCCCATCTGGGGCTTCGAGCCGCTGCTCGACATCGACGACGCCACCGCGCGGGAGAACCTCGCCCGCGCCGCCGTGATGGCCCTGTCGTACGTCGCGCAGTCCGCGCGCGGCATCTATCAGCCCGCCGTGCCGCAGAAGCGCATCGACGAGGCCGCGACCGTCACCGAGCGGTTCATGGTGCGGTGGAAGGGCGAACCCGACCCGGCCCACGTCGCCGCGATCGACGCGTACTGGGTCTCGGCCGCCGAGCACGGCATGAACGCCTCCACCTTCACCGCCCGCGTCATCGCCTCCACCGGCGCCGACGTCGCCGCCGCGCTGTCCGGTGCGGTCGGCGCGATGTCCGGCCCGCTGCACGGTGGGGCCCCGGCGCGCGTGCTGCCGATGATCGAGGAGACCGAACGCAGCGGCGACGCCCGCGCGCTGGTCAAGGGCATCCTCGACCGCAAGGAGAAGCTGATGGGCTTCGGGCACCGCGTCTACCGCGCCGAGGACCCCCGCGCCCGGGTGCTGCGCGACACCGCGAAGCGACTGAACGCGCCGCGCTACGAGGTCGCCGCCGCCCTCGAGCAGGCCGCCCTCGCCGAGCTGCGCGAGCGTCGCCCCGACCGGGCCATCGAGACCAACGTCGAGTTCTGGGCCGCGGTGATCCTCGACTTCGCCGAGGTCCCGGCCGCGATGATGCCGGCGATGTTCACCTGCGGCCGCACCGCCGGCTGGTGCGCGCACATCCTCGAGCAGAAGCGCCTGGGCAAGCTGGTGCGCCCCGCCGCGATCTACACCGGCCCGGACGCCCGCAGCCCGGAGAGCGTCGAGGGCTGGGATTCGATCACCCACAACTGATCCACCGAGCCGGACGGACGGGTCCCCGCACCGGGTGCCCGTCCGTCCGGCCGACCGGCGGGGGCCGTCTAGACTACCGGTGCACTCGTTCCTCGACGTTTAGGACACGCATACCGATGGCTGACGCTACACCGATCATTCCCGCCGATCTCAAGCCCGCCGACGGCCGCTTCGGCTGCGGTCCCTCCAAGGTTCGCCCCGAGCAGCTGCAGTCCCTGGTCGAGGTCGGTGCCTCGGTGTTCGGTACCAGCCACCGGCAGAAGCCCGTCAAGGACGTCGTCGCCCGCATCCGCTCGGGACTGCGCGAGCTGTTCGCCCTGCCCGACGGCTACGAGGTGGTGCTCGGCAACGGCGGCACCACCGCGTTCTGGGACGCCGCGGCGTTCGGCCTGATCCGGGAGAAGTCGCAGCACTTCACCTACGGCGAGTTCTCGTCGAAGTTCGCCACGGTCGCCAAGAAGAACCCGCTGATCGGTGACCCGATCGTGGTGGACAGCGCGCCGGGAACCGCACCGGAGATAGTCGCCGACGGATCGGCCGACCTCATCGGCTGGGCCCACAACGAGACCTCGACCGGTGTCGCGGTGCCGGTCACCCGCCCGGCCGGCTCCGAGAACGCCTTGATCGCCATCGACGCGACGTCCGGCGCCGGCGGCCTGCCCGTCGCCGCGGAGGACTTCGACGTCTACTACTTCGCGCCGCAGAAGTGCTTCGCCGCCGACGGTGGCCTGTGGATCGCCCTGATGAGCCCGGCCGCGCTGGCGCGGGTGGACGAGATCAAGGCCTCGGGCCGCTTCACTCCCGAGTTCCTGTCGCTGCCGATCGCCGTCGACAACAGCACGAAGGATCAGACGTACAACACCCCCGCGGTGGGCACGCTGCTGCTGCTGGCCGACCAGATCGAGTGGATGAACGGCAACGGCGGCCTGGCCTGGACGACGGCCCGGACCGCGGACTCGTCGTCGCGGCTGTACGCGTGGGCCGAGGCCTCCGAGTACGCCACCCCGTTCGTCGCCGATCCGGCGCTGCGCTCCCAGGTGGTCGGCACCGTCGACTTCGCCGACTCGGTCGATGCCGCACAGGTTGCGAAGATCCTGCGCGCCAACGGGATCGTCGACACCGAGCCCTACCGCAAGCTGGGCCGCAACCAGCTGCGCGTCGGCATGTTCCCGGCAATCGACCCCGACGACATCACCGCGCTGACCAAGTGCATCGACTGGGTGGTCGACCGGATGTAGATCGGTCGCTCGACCGTGAGGGCGGGGTCGGATCCGGGTCGGGTCCGGCCCCGTTCGCCGTCCCGGAGCCGTCTCGAACTCTCGACAACGAGTCGAGACTTTCGGGGAAACCTTGGACAATAGCGCCACGTCGGCGGATTCACGCCACCGGGCCCCCGGCGTGTCGGCGTGTCCTGCTCCGCAGGCATCACGAGTCCGTTACAGTCGGGCGGGTCAATCGCGATTCCCCGCGAGGAGGTCATGGTGCGAGAGCTTCGAGTGGTCGGCCTCGAGCCCGACGGAACGCACGTCGTGCTCGCCGATCCCGAAAACGGCGACAGATTCCGCATCCCGATCGACGACACGCTCCGCGCCGCCTCCCGTGGTGATCTCGCCCGCCTCGGGCAGATCCAGATCGAGACCGCCAGTCAGCTGCGACCCCGCGAGATCCAGGCCCGCATCCGCTCCGGCGCATCCGTCGAGCAGGTCGCCGAGGAGGCCGGGATCCCGCTCGCGAAGGTGGAGCGGTTCGCCTACCCGGTGCTGCTCGAGCGCTCCCGCGCGGCGGAGATGGCTCAGCAGGGTCATCCGGTGCGTCCGGACGGCCCGGCCGTGCACACCCTCGCCGAGATCGTCGCCCAGGCGTTCCGGGCACGCGGGCACAGCATCGACGCCGCCACCTGGGACGCGTGGCGCGACGACGAGGGTCACTGGGTGGCCCAATTGCAGTGGGACGCCGGCCGGTCCACCAACGCCGCGCACTGGCGCTACCAGCCCGACGCCCACGGCGGGACGATCCTCCCGCTCGACGACACCGCCACCGAGCTGATCGATCCGGACTGCGGGCGGCCGCTGCGCTGCCTCACACCGGTGTACACGGCGCGCGATGTCGACGACACCGGCGACAACGACGGGTCCGAGCGGGAGGACGTCGTCGCCGAGACGATCACCCTCGATCCGCCGCCCGCGGTCATCGACGCCGAGGTCGAGGAGGTCCGTCCCGCGGCGGCGCGTCTGCCCGAGCCCGACGTGGAGGAGGACCGGCCGAAGCTGGCGCCGCAGCAGAATCCGGGTAAGGACAAGCGCGGCAAGCCCGCCCTCCCCTCGTGGGACGACGTGCTGCTCGGCGTGCGCAGCAACGGGCGCGGCTGAGGACCGGACCCACCGATGGCGGCCGCGACGGTGTCGACCATCTGGTACGTCGACGCCCCCGACCCCGGCGAGGTGCTGCGCGATGCGCGGGCCGACTGCACGACCGCCCACGCTCTCGTCGGACGGCTGCATCCGGGACTGTCGTCCGAGCCGCTGGGCCGGGTGCCGCTCGCGCAGGCCGCAGCCGGGGCGGCCGGCCGGGTCTACGTGGGCAGCTTCCCCGGGGTGACGGTGGTGTGCAGCCCGGACCTTGCGGCGACGCGTCCGTCGCAGCTGCCCGAACGCTGGAGGCACACCGTCGCGTCCGAGAACACCTATCTCGTCGTGTCGGATCCCACCGGGGCGCGCGGCGCCGTCGGTGCCTGGCGGCGCGGCACGCCGCGACGAGCGTTCGACGCCACGCCCGTCGCGATCACCGAGGACGACGGGCTGCCGTTCGTGTGGGAGCGGCCGTTCTGGGGCGGGGAGTTCCCGATCCGCTGGCCGCTGGACGTACTGCCCCACCCCGAGGCGTTGCCGTTCCACCCCCGCCGGTTCGCCGAGGCCGCCAACGCCGCGTGGCTCGGGTTCCGTTACACGGCCCGCGCCGCCGGCGAGCTCGACCCCCACGAGATCGAGGTGTGGGACTTCGCGTTGTACCGCGACGGCGAGCGGCCACCCGCCGACCGGGACGCACCGGGCGCCCGGCCCGCGCGTCGGCGGTGGTGGCCGCGGCGGATCTCCGCGCCCGGCCGCGCACTGCCCGGTCGTACGCGCGCGGAATAACCGGTGCGCCTGGCAGATTCGTTCGCGGCCGTGGATCCGCTCAGAACGCCGCCGCGGCGAGCAGGACGATCCAGCCGACCGGGACACCGGCGGCGACGCCGGCGGCGATCCACCGCCACAGCGGCACCCGACGCCACCACCACAGGGTGGGGGCGATCCCGGCCGCGGCGACGAGGTTGACGATCACCACGAGCAGGGGGTGCACGCGCCCGAGTTCGAGCCCGAACGCCACGATCGTCACCACCGTGACGGCGAGGGCGAAACCCGTCAGCGTCAGTCCCGTCGACCACGGTGTCGACGGGGCGCGCGGGGGCGCGATCACCGCGGGATCCGTACCCGCTCGTAGAACGCCATCGCCGCGGCCGTGGCGACGTTGAGCGAGTCGGTGCCCGGGGCCATCGGAATGCGGGCCCGCACGTCCGTCGCGCGCATCGCGTGCTCGGTCAGCCCCGGACCCTCGGCACCGAGGAGCAGCGCGACCTTCTCCCCCGTCATCGCCTCGGCCAGCGGCACGGCCTCGGGATTCGGAGTGAGCGAGATGAGCTGGAAGCCGCGCGCCCGCAGCAGGTCCAGATCGTCCGGCCACGTTTCGACGTGCGCGAACGGCACTCGCAGGACATGACCCATCGAGACCCGCACCGACCGCCGGTACAGCGGGTCGGCGCAGCCCTTGCCGAACACGACGGCGTCGACACCGAGGCCGGCGGCGTTGCGGAACATCGAGCCGAGGTTCTCGTGGTCGTTGACACCCTCGAGCACCGCCACCGTGGTGGCCTTCTCGAGGACGTCGTCGAGGGCGAGCGCCGGCGGCCGGTGCGCCACGGCGAGCACCCCGCGGTTGAGGTGGAAGCCGACGACCTCGGCCATGACCTCGGCCGAGGTGCGGTAGAACGGCACGTCGACGTCGCGCAGGTCGTCGGCGAGTTCACCGAGACGACGATCCACCCCGAGCAGGCTGCCGGGTGTGAATCGCGAATCGAGCATCCGCTGGACGACGAGCACGCCCTCCGCGATCACCAACCCCTTGCCGGCCGGCAGGTCGGGCCGGCGATCCGCCGAGTTGAGGTCTCGGAAGTCGTTCAGCCGGGGGTCGGCGGGATCCTCGATGTCGACGATGTGCACCACGCCGTCGATTCTCCCAGGCCACGTCCCGGGCTCGTCGGCGGGTTCGCCGGGCACATCCCGGCCACGAGGACCGGGATCGGCTCACTCCGCTTCGCTGACCAGCTTGTTGATGATCTCCACCGCGTCCCCGAGCGTGGCGAGGCTGGCCTCGTCCAAGGTGGCGAGGCGTTCGGTCAGCCA
Source organism: Rhodococcus sp. DMF-1 (assembly GCF_021441945.1). Taxonomy (NCBI): domain Bacteria; kingdom Bacillati; phylum Actinomycetota; class Actinomycetes; order Mycobacteriales; family Nocardiaceae; genus Rhodococcus; species Rhodococcus sp. DMF-1. The sequence goes on along the minus strand of NZ_CP090442.1, from coordinate 116,886 downwards.
CGCCTCCCGGGCCTGCTGCTCGTCGATCAGCAGTGCCCGGCCCGCGTCCGAGAGCGAGACGATGACCTGCCGGCCGTCCGTGGGATGCGGGGTCCGTTCGACGAGCCCGATCTCGTCGAGCGAGGCGATCACCCGCGTCATGGACGGCGGCTGGACCTTCTCGCGTGCGGCCAGCGCACCGGGGGTCATCGCTCCCTCCTGCCTCAGCGTGGTCATGGCCGACAGCTGAGTCAGGGACACCCGGGAATCGGAGCGCCGCCCCCGCAAATGGCGCGTCAGGCGCACGACTGCCAACGAGAGGTCGCCGGCGAGCGTGCGATGTTCCGATGTCATGGCGTGCACAATACGGGACCGACCGGACACATCGCGCCGCATGTCAGGTGAGCAGTTCGGTGATCGGGTCCACCGCGAAGTAGGCGACGAACAAGCCTGCCACCACCCACAGCAGCGGATGCACCGTCCGCGCCTTTCCGGCCGCGGCGTGCAGGACGACCCACGTGATGAAGCCGACGCCGATGCCGTTGGCGATCGAGTAGGTGAACGGCATGACGACGATCGTGAGGAACGCGGGCAGTGCGATGGCGAACTGGGTGAAGTCGATGTCGCGGACCTGCCCGATCATGAGGGCGCCGACCACCACGAGAGCCGGGGCGGCGGCCTCGACCGGCACCATCTCGTAGAGCGGGGTGAGGAACATCGCGGCGAGGAACAGCACGCCGGTCACCACGTTCGCGAGACCGGTGCGCGCACCCTCGGCGATGCCGGAGGCGGACTCGACGAACACCGTGTTCGACGACGCGGATCCCACACCACCGGCGACGGCACCGGTGCCCTCGACGACGAGGGCACGGCCGATGCCGGGCAGGTTGCCGTTCTTGTCGGTGAGCCCGGCTTCCTTGCCGAGGCCGGTCATCGTGCCCATCGCGTCGAAGAAGTTGGCCAGGACGAGTGTGAACACGAGCAGTGTCGCGGCGATCACGCCGATCCGGGTGAACGCGCCGAAGAGGTCGACGTTGCCCACCAGGCTCAGATCCGGCACGCCGGCCACCTTGTCGGGCACCTCCGGGGTGCTCAGGTTCCAGCCCTTCGGGTCGGTGCCCTGCGACGGCCCGACGCCGGCGACCGCCTCGACGATCGCGGCCACCACCGTGGTCGCGACGATGCCGATGAGCAGACCGCCGGGCACCCGGCGCACGACGAGCACCCCCATCAGCAGCACGCCGAACACGAACACCGCGGTCGGCCACGACGCGATCGAACCGTCGATGCCCAGCCCGACGGGGACGGTGGTGCCGGCCGCGTCCGGCAGGCGGCGCACGAATCCGGCGTCGACCATGCCGATCAGGGCGATGAACGCACCGATACCGGCCGCAATGGCCGCCTTCAGCTCGGGCGGGATCGCGTTGAACACGGCGGTGCGGAAACCGGTGACGGCGAGGATCACGATGATGATGCCGTCGATCACCACGAGGCCCATCGCCTCGGGCCAGGTGACCTGGGGCGCGATGGTGACCGCCAGCAGGGTGTTGATGCCCAGGCCGGCCGCGATGGCGAACGGATAGTTGGCGACGATGCCGAAGACGATGCTCATCAGTCCGGCCACCAGCGCGGTGACGGCCGCGACCTGGTTGACCGGCAGGATGTTGCCGAGCACGTCGACCTTGGCCGTGGCGTCGTCCGGGGAGAAGCTGCCCAGGATCAGCGGATTGAGCACCACGATGTAGGCCATCGCGACGAACGTGACGACACCACCGCGCACCTCCCGCGAGACCGTCGATCCCCGTTCGGTGATCTTGAAGTAGGTGTCGAGGAAGGAGGTGCCGACCGCCGTGCCGGACTTCCGCTCTGAGGATTGGGCCATATCGACTTCCGCTCTGGGGTGGGGGCTGCGTCGCAACGGGAGATTATTGCAACCGGGCTGGACTAGCCTGAAATCGTGAACGACGCACGCACGATCGCCGAGCGGACCCGGCGCCTCGCCGATCCCCGCGCCGCACTGGCGATCGGCACGGCGCTGTGGACGGTGGCGACGATCGTCGTGCTCGTCGCGGACGAGCGGTGGTCGGCCGCACTGCCCGTGTGTGTAGCCGGAATCATCGTGGGACTCTTGGGATTCACCCTGTTCCTCGTGCAGCGCCGGGCCGCACGGCTGGGCCGGCGCGGCGCTCAGGTCGGACTGGACTGACGAGAGGGCGCGTGCCGCCCGGCGTCACGGCCGTGGTGACAGCCGGGACTGCACCCGCGTGATCAACCCCACCCACAGCAACGCCCACAACGACCCCAGCACCCACCCGGCGACGACGTCGGTCAGCCAGTGCGCCGCGAGGTAGACCCGCGAGAGCCCGACCGCGAGCGTGTAGGCGCCGAGAGCGCAGTACGCCACGAGGGCCCCGTGGCTGCCGGGCGGCGACCGCCGGGCGATCACGACGGCGAGCACCGTCGCCAGCATCGCGGTCATCATGGCGTGACCGGACGGGAACGAGTGGGTGGTCAGTTCGACGAGGCGTTCGGGCTGCGGGGGGCGTTCCCGGCCGAACTGCAGCTTGAGCAGGCTCATCAGCGGCCAGCCCGTGAGGATCGTCGCGGACAGCAGCAGCGCATCGTCGCGGCGGCCCGCGCGCAGCATCAGCACCGTCAGCACCGCCGTGACGACGGCGATCGCGGTCATGCCTCCCGAGTGGGTGACGACGGTGACCAGGGCGGTCAACGCGGGTTCGCGCAGGTCCACCACCCCCTCGAGGGTCGTCGTGTCGATACTCATCGCGGCTCCGCCGGCGCGAGCGCCGCGACGGCGGCGGCCAGTCCCGATGCGGTGCAGTGCGTCGTGCCGCTGCCGTCCACCCACCACGCGACCTCGTGCTCGCCGGTGACCGCGCCCGAGCAGCGCACGGTCAGCCGCTCGTGCACGACGAGCGGTCCGCGCGGCACCGTCCGCCCCGCGACGGCCGCGGCGAGCACCGCGGCCGGCTCGTTCCGCCATTCGGTCGCGCGCCCCGGGCCGGTGACATGGCCGGACACCTCGGCCGAGGCGAGGGGCACGTCGAGGAGGTCGGCGAGGACCGGCGCGGCCGGCAGGGTGCCGAGCACGAGCCGGTCGGCGGGGATCACGGCGGCGAGCCAGGGCCGGTCCAGGACCAGTGCGTGCGCGGCATCGACGGTCGTCCCGGCGAGGCTGCGGACGGCGTCGGGCAGGTGCAGGTCGTCGAGGTCGAGTACGCCGGCGGCGCTCGCCGCGGCCAGGGCGGCGTGGGTGTGGACGGTGACGACCGGGACGGGGATGCGGTCGGGATCGGCCAGGAGGTCGAGGAGCAGCGCGGCCGCCTCCGTGCTCTCGACGTCCGTCGCGGCCAGACACGCCCGCAGACGGTCCGCGTCCGGGTGCGGGCAGGGGTCGAGCAGCCCGGCGAACGCGTCGTCGTCGGGGGCGCGCAGGTGCCCGAGCGTCCGGCCGTCCAGCGTCGCGAAGGTGCGCAGCCACCAGGCGGTGTAGCCACGGCGATCGTCGAGGACCGCGGCGGTGCCGGGATCGGCGACGAGGAGCGACAGGGCCCGGTCCCAGCACGCGTCGTCGACCAGGTCGAGATCGCGCACGGCCACGAGCAGGTCGGGGTCCCCGTCGAGGGTTTCCCACCACTGTTCCTCGTCGGGCAGGTCGTGATCGGGACCGGTGGGCAGTTCGGCGCGCAGCACGGTGAAACCCCATCCGACACCGACCGCCCGCAGCGCGTCGGCGTCGTACCGTTCGACCACCTGCGGGTCGAGGGTGGCGAACGGCGCGTCCGGCACCAGCACCTCGGCGAGGGGTGCCCCCGGCAGCAGCAGTTCGTCGGCGGGCACGAGTTCACCGTCGACGTCGGGCAGCAGCAGCGCTCCGAGCTCCCGGGGCACCGCCGCGGCCGGTACCTGTGCGGCCAGCCGGAGTACGACGTCCGCCAGTTCGGTCGTCGCCTCGCAGTCCGCGGCGTCGACGTCCTCGACCGCCGCGAGCAGGGCCGGATCCGCGAGCAGATCCGCCGCCGTGACCGTGCCGGCGCCGAGCCGGGTGAGCAGCGGATGTGCGGCGTCGGGATGCACGAGACGCACCCACGGCAGCCGCAGATGCCCGACGTCCGTGCCCAGCACGGTGGTCCGCGGCCCGGTCACGGTGCGCCCGTCCGACAGCGGGACCGGGATCGCGGCGAGTTCCTCGGCGACCACGGCGTCGACGACCAACGGGGTGAGCGCCTCGTACAGCCGGTACCACCATGCGGGTTCACGCTCGACGCCGGCGAGCAGTTCGGCGATCCGCGCCGGCCCGAGCCGGTGCACGTCGACGGCGCCGAGCGCCGCCGCGTGCCGCGGCCCGCACAGATCGGGCCGGATCAGGCCGGGCACGACGTCGGCGAGGACACCGGCGAGCTCGTCGGTCAGACCGGTCAGTGCGGTGGCGCGGTCCGGGAGCAGATCGTCGCCGCCGTCGGCGGGGGGCAGCCACGGATGCGCGCGCAGCTCCTGCAGCACGGCCTCCCGCAGCAGCGCGTCGACCTCGCTGCGCGCGAAACCGGGAACCGGAACCATCGACGGCCGGTGCCGCGGGGGCAGGGCCGCGACGAAGTCGGCGTAACCGCGGACGAGCCCGGCCACCGGGGCGCCGGGGAGCAGGCGGCGCCGGTCGGGTTGCATCGGCACGTCGGCGATCACCAGCGCGGGCAGCGAGAGTTCCTCGTCCGAGCGGGTGGGGGCACGCAGCACGTCCTGGGACACCGGCACCGGCACCCCGTCGACGACCGGAACGAGCCAGCGGGCGTGCGGGCCCGTGTACTCCCACCAGGTCCGCTCGCCGACGGCGACGACACGCAGCCCGGACTCGGTGTCGGTGCAGGTGCGGGTGAACGTGCGAGCGCCGACCGTGACGGTGGTCAGGGCGGGCAGTTCGAGGAGCAGGTCGACGGCCTCCGCGGCGAACCCGTCGAGCAGCGCGTCGGCGTCGATGCCGGCACGCAGCCGCAGCACCACCTCGGTGTCCCAGCCCGGCGCGGGTGGTGCGGGAACCGGCCAGGCGAGACGCAGCACCGGGATGCCGGATTCCGGGACGGGCAGGTCGCGGTCGGCGAGGGCGTCCCGGGTGCGTGCGGCGGAGAAGCGGATCGAGCCGGAACGCGAACGGATCTCGATGTCCGCGCTGACCGCCGCGACGGCGGTGAACCCGACCCCGAACCGGCCGACCCCGCCCGTCTTGCTCGACGCGCGCAGGGCCGTCAGCGCCTGCACGCCGGCCTCGTCGAGCACCGCGCCGGTGTTCGCGACGTGCAGGTCGTCGCCGTCGCGCCACAGGCACAGCACCCCCGGCACGCCCGCGCGCGCGGCCGCGTCGGCCGCGTTCTGCGCGAGTTCGGTCAGCACCCGGTCCCGGTAGCCGGCCCGGACGAGGTCGGCCTCGGTGGCGGCGTCCTCCCGCAGCCGGGTCGGGGACGATGCCCAGGCCAGCAGGGTGCCCTCGCGCAGCCCCGCTGTCCCGAAGGGGTCGGGGCGCGGCATCGTCAGTCGGTCTGTTCCGGCGGCTCGGCCCCGGCCGGCTCGGCGGCCACGGTCTCGGTGCTCTCCGCGGTCTCGGTGTTCGCTGCAGTCTCGGTGCTCTCCGCCGTCTCGGTGTTCGCTGCAGTCTCGGCGCTCTCCGCCGTCTCGGTGCTCTCCGCCGTCTCGGTGTTCGCTGCAGTCTCGGCGCTCTCCGCAGTCTCGGCGCTCTCCGCGGTCTCGGAGCTCTCCGCCGTCTCGGTGCCAACGGTCCCGTTCTCCATCGCGGCCTCGTCGACCACTGCGGCGGCGGCGTCCCGGTCGTCCGCGCCGGGACGGTCCTGCTCTCCTTCGGCGGCGGGCGGCAGGGCGACGACCTCGACAGCGGAGTCGTCGTACGGCTCGTGGACCGGGGAGCCGGCGCCGGTCGGCAGGGTGGTGTCCGAGTGGGCTCCGCACCCGTACGCCGAATGCACCACGTGGCCGTCGGCGGCGAATTCGTTGCCGCACACGCCGAACGCCGCGCGCAGGGAACCCGCGAGGGGCAGGTAGAACCCGCACAGCCGGCACGTCGAGGGCGCCGCCTTGGCCATCTCCGACTCCGGACCGTAGTCGCCGTCGTACCAGCGCTGGGCCGCCTCGAGACGTCCCTCGAGGCTCATGACCTGTTTGCGGCCCAGGCCGATCTCGCGGGCCGTCTCGTCGATCTCGGGGTCGCCGGTGGCGACATAGCCCGGCACGAGGCGCGGATCCCCGGCCGGAGGGGCGAGCAGATCACCGGGGCCGAGGTCGCCGGGCCGGATCCGCTCGTTCCACGGCACCCACCGGGGCGCGACCAGGGCGTCCGGTCCGGGCAGCAGCGCCATCTCGCTCACGGTCACCCGATCCGAGCCGGGCGCGGCGGCGACGACGACGGCCCACTGCCAGCCCCGGTACCCGGGCAGTTCCGCGGCGAACCGGTGGGTGGCGGCGCAGTCGTCCTCGGCGGCGACGCCCAGGTACGCGCCGACGCCGGTCTCTCCGGCGTCCAGCAGCGCGGCCCGCGCGACGTCGACGGCGTCGGCCAGCAGAGGCTGTACGAGCTGTTCGGTAGAGGCGGACGCGGAGCCGGACGCAACTGAGGAAGGCACACCACTCACGGAGCCCATTCTGCCGCACGGAACCGTCGCCGCGAGCCTCGGCTGCCATCATGTGGGCATGCGCCGACGTCCGCTCTCCGTCGTGGCCGGTGTCGCGGCCGCGATCGTGGCCGGTGTCGCGGCGGCCGCGTGCGACTCCGCCCCGGCGGATCCGGGTCCGCCGGCCGAGCGGCTGCGCACCGAGATCGTGGCCGTGTACCCGCACGATCCTGCCGCGTTCACCCAGGGCCTCGAGGTGTCCGGCGACGAGCTGCTCGAGGGCACCGGCCTGTCCGGCCGGTCGTGGATCGCGGCGCGGTCGCTGGCCACCGGCGCCGAACGGGTCCGGGTCCCGGTGCCGGACGACATGTTCGGCGAAGGCATCACGGTCGCCGGCGCCACCGTGTGGCAGCTGACGTGGCAGGACGGGGTCGCGATCGCCCGGGACCGGGACACCCTGGCCGAACGCGGCCGCGCCGGCTACGACGGGGAGGGCTGGGGACTGTGTGCACAGAACGACCGGCTGGTGATGAGCGACGGCACGGCGGAACTGACGTTCCGGCACCCCGGGACCTTCGCCGAGACGGGCCGGGTCACGGTACTGCGTGAGGGCCGCGCCGTGACCCGGCTCAACGAACTCGAGTGCACCGACGACGGTGCGGTGTACGCGAACGTGTGGAAGACCGACGAGATCCTGCGCATCGACCCGGACGAGGGCCGGGTGACCGCCGTGGTGGACGCCGGGGCACTGCGCGAACACCTGACCGAAGGCCGGCGCGAGCGCATCGACGTGCTCAACGGAATCGCCCACCTGCCCGGTACCGATCGCTTCCTCGTCACCGGCAAGTACTGGCCGTCGATGTTCGAGGTGCGGTTCGTGCCGTGACCGCGGCACCGGTGGGGTACGTCGACGAACGCCGATCCGCCCGGTGCGACAGAATTGTGCCGTGACCGATTCGGACGAGGAACGCGCGCACGACGACGCGGACCGTCGTGCCGACGTCGGCGGTCGTCCCCGCCCGTCGGCCCGGGCCCCGCACCCCGGCAACGGCAACTATCCGCCGCCACGGCGCACGTCCGCGCGGCGCACTCCCCTGCCACCGCTGCACCCGGTCGAGGACGCCCGCCGGCACCGGGGCGACGACCCGTCCCGCGGCGAGCGGGCCGACGCCCCACGGGCCCCGCGGATGCCGCGCAAGCTCACGGTCACGCGCGTCGCGGCGCTACGCAGCCGTGAGCTCACGAGCAAGGGCATCGCGACGTTCCGCCGCGCCGCCACGGCGGACGGCGCGGACCGCTCGGGCCTGACGGCCCTGACCTACGCGACGATGGCGAACTTCGCCAGCGACGCCGCGGTCGCCGTGGCCCTGGCGAACACCCTGTTCTTCTCCGCGGCGACGGGTGAGGACAAGACCAAGGTCGCCCTGTATCTGCTCATCACGATCGCCCCCTTCGCGGTGATCGCCCCGCTGATCGGCCCGCTGCTCGACCGGTTGCAGCACGGCCGCCGGCTGGCGCTGGCCACGTCGTTCGCAGCCCGCACCGTGCTCGCGGTGGTGCTGGTGTTCAACTTCGACAGCTGGGGCCTGTACCCCGCCGCCCTCGCGATGATGGTGCTGTCCAAATCGTTCGCCGTGCTCAAGTCGGCGGTGACACCGCGGGTGCTGCCACCCGAGATCGATCTCGTCCGGGTGAACTCGCGGCTGACGGTCTTCGGCCTGGTGGGCGGCACGATGGGCGCCGGGGCGGTCGCCGCCGCCGCGGCCTGGTTGTTCGGCTCGTCCGGGGCCCTGTGGCTGTGTGCCGTCATCACCGCGTTCGGCGCGTACCTGAGCATGCGGATCCCCTCGTGGGTGGAGGTCACCGAGGGTGAGGTGCCGGCCACGCTGTCGTACCACGGCGCCGAGCCCCGCGTCGGAACCCGCACCGAGGTGGTCGCGGCACCCGGGCGCGCCGCCGGCGGGAAGGGCCGTCGCCAGCCGCTGGGACGGGCCGTGCTCACCGGACTGTGGGGTAACGGCACGATCCGGGTACTCACCGGTTTCCTGACCTTGTTCATCGCCTTCGTCGCCAAGTCGAGGACCGAGCACGAGCCCTTGGTCCAGGCCGCCATGCTGGGCCTGGTCGGCGCGGCTGCCGCCGTCGGCAACTTCACCGGCAACGCGACCGGCGCGCGGCTCACCCTGGGCCGGCCGGCCCTGATCGTGGTGCGCTGCACCGCGGCCGTGACGGTGGTGGCGGCGCTGGCCGCTGCGACCGGCAGCCTGTTCACCGCGGCACTGGTGGCGCTGGTGGGGTCCTGCGCGAGCGCACTGGCCAAGGTGTCGCTGGATGCGTCGCTGCAGCAGGACCTCCCGGAGGAGTCCATCGCGTCCGGGTTCGGTCGTTCGGAGACGGTGCTGCAACTGAGCTGGGTGTTCGGTGGGGCGCTGGGGGTGCTGCTGCCCACCGAGTACTGGCTCGGGTTCACCGTGATCACGGTCGTGCTGGCCCTCGGGCTGACGCAGACGATCCTCACCTACCGTGGAGGCACCGTCGTTCCGGGCTTCGGTGGCAAACGCCCGGAACACGCCACCCAGGAGACCACCGGTCGCAGCCCGCGGCCAGGCGGACGTACGACGAGAAACGGAACCCGATGAGACTGCAGCCCCGGACGAAGAAGACGATCGCGATCCTGGTGGTCGTGGCGCTGATCACGATCGGCGGGCTCACCGCGGTCGTGGTCTCCCTCGTCCGGTCGGCACCGCCGAGCCTGCCCACGGTGACGGCGTATGCGCAGGGCCGTGCGGTCACGGTCGAACCCGGCCTGTGCAGCGCCGACGGCACGTGCGCCGGTCTCGAGGCGGTGATGCTCGAGGTTCCGGCCGGCCGGCCGCTGCAGCTGTCGCTGCCGTCGGAGATCGCGGACTCCGACTGGCGGCTCAACGTCACCTACGGTGATCCGCGCACCGGCGAGATCTTCGAGGGGTTCCGCGACTACACGCCCGGGCAGGCCCGGGCCGTGACGGTGCCGTCCGACCCCGGGGCGCAGTTGCTGAACGTGGTGCTGCAGCTGCCCGCGACCGGGGAGCAGGCGCCGGTCTGGGCGATCCAGACGTTCTGAGCACCAGCGCGCACGCGCTCCGGGCCACAGCGCGCACGCGAGAGGGGCCTTCCGGTGCAGCACCGGAAGGCCCCTCTCGCTCGGGTGTCAGGAGTCGAGCTCGCGCGCGACGGCGCGCATGACCTCGGAGATCCGCTGGGCGGTCTTGCGCTCGGGATGACGGCCCTTGCGCAGCTCGGGCTGCACGGTGGCCTCGAGCAGCTTGATCATGTCCTCGACCATGCCGTGCAGTTCGTCGGGGGTGTGCCGCTTCTGGGGAGCCGCCTCGCGCCGGCCACCCTGGCGGACCGAGGGCAACGGATCGAGCAGTTTCAGACTGAGGGCCTGCGGCCCACGACGCCCCGCGGCCATGCCGAACTCGACCCGCTGACCCGGCTTGAGGCCCTCGACCCCGGCCGGGAGCGCGGACGCGCGTACGTAGACGTCCTCGCCCTCCTCCTGGGACAGGAAGCCGAAGCCCTTCTCCACGTCGTACCACTTCACCTTGCCGGTAGGCACTGCGTTCACCCGCTCCTCGACAGCCGTGCCCCGCGGGGCACGAGTGGATATGCAAAACAACGCGCCCCGCTTCGAGTGCGGGACGCGCAGACTTGCGTCAGTGTACCCGGGGCGCAGTCCGCTTCCGAAAGTCCGGCGACGGCGTGCCGGGCCGCGGAAGCACTACGGTGGAACGCGTGGGTACCTCCAGTTCTTCCGTACCGGGCAACGGCCTGCTCAAGGCCGCACTGGCCTGCTTCGCGGTCGGGGTCGTCGCCGTCGTGGCGATCTTCCTGACCCCCGTCGTCACCGACGGCCGGCCGGGCCTGGTCCTGTATCTGCTGACTCTCGCCTGGCCGCTCGGTTTCGTGCTGGCCTTGACCTTCGCGCTGCGCTCCGGCCGGCGCGCCCGCGGAAGGGACCGCACGTGAGGATTCTGCTCAACATCATCTGGCTGGTCTTCGGCGGCCTGTGGCTGGCGCTGGGGTACTTCGTGGCGGGCCTGATCTGCTTCGTGCTGATCATCACCATCCCGTTCGGGATCGCGGCGTTCCGCATCGGTGTGTACGCGCTGTGGCCGTTCGGCAAGACGGTGGTGGACAAGCCCACGGCGGGGGCGGGTTCGCTGATCGGCAACGTGATCTGGGTGATCGTCGCCGGCATCTGGCTCGCCCTGGGGCATGTCGTGACGGCGATCGCGATGGCGATCACGATCATCGGCATCCCGTTGGCGGTCGCGAACCTGAAGATGGTGCCGATCTCGCTGCTGCCGCTCGGGAAGGACATCGTCCCGGTGGACAACCGGCCCAGTTACATGTGACGTTCCTCACATAACGCGGGCATAACGAGGGGGTCGCGGACCGGGACCGGCGATGGACTTTCGGCCCTACCTGCGACTTCATCGCGTCACACCGGGCACCTCTGCACCGCCGGCGCGACGCTCGGCGTTATCAATTGGTGACAATCACCGTCTCGAGCCGTTACCGTCATGTCCGGCCGGTTGGTTCGGCCACCCCGGGTCCGTCGCGCCAAATCCTGCTCCGCGGATTCCGGGTGTCCCGACGAACGATCCACGGGAGCAGGAAGCGGGGGACCCAACGGTCTCCCAGGGAACACCGATTCCCAGGAGGCACCCGGATCGCCGCCCCGGCGACGGTCCTTGGGGTGAAGCCGAATCGCCCACCGGCGAGGAGGCCGGGCTACCTCTTCAGCCCGAACCCGACAGCTGACCTCGTAGGCGCGTACGGAGAGGAATCGGAACCGACATGAGCGGACGCCATCGCAAACCCACCAACACCGGCCGCACCGTCGCCAAGTTCGCGCTGACCAGCGCTGTTCTCGGCGTCACGGGCGTCGCCTTCAGCGGCACCGCCAACGCCGCTCCCGACTCCGACTGGGATCGCCTCGCGCAGTGCGAGTCCGGCGGCAACTGGGGCATCAACACCGGCAACGGCTACCAGGGTGGCCTGCAGTTCTCCCCCAGCACGTGGAACGCCTACGGCGGCGGCGAGTATGCCGCGACCGCCAACCAGGCCAGCCGTGAAGAGCAGATCGTCGTCGCCGAGCGCGTGCTGGCCGGCCAGGGCTGGGGCGCATGGCCGTCCTGCTCCTCGAGCCTCGGCCTGAGCAGCGCGCCGACGCAGCGCAGCGCGCCGTCCACGAGCGCCGGCACCGTCCAGAACACCCCGGTCGTCGAGGCCGCCCCCGAGGCGCCCGAGCTTCCTGCCCTGCCCGCCGAGGCCCAGGGCCTGCGGGCCGGCTTCGAACAGGGCCTCGAGGCCCTGCGCCAGGCCGGCATCGCCGTCGACCAGAACCTCGTCGACGCGGTCAACGCCGCACTGCCGAACTGACACCCGGCACAGCCACACGAAAGAGCCCCGCACCTGCAGGTGCGGGGCTCTTCTGCAATCCGGGTCAGCGGTTGATGACGGTGCGGGGGTGGGTGTACGGCAGGGCGTCGACGGGCAGCGGGAACTCCATCTCCTCGCCGTACGGGGACAGCGGGCCGGAACGAGTCGAGGACAACTCGGTGACGGCGTGGTCCCCGTCCGCCACCTTGGGCCACCCCGGATCGACGTACTGCTTCTTCGAATTGTCAGCCATGCGCTCATTTTGGCAGGCACGTTCACGGACAGCCACTTCAGGTCTCTAATCTTGGTGTCGATGACCGCCACCGACCCCGCCGCGCCGGAGACCGGCCCGGAGTCACTCGCCCGCTGGCTCGCCGACCGCCGCGACGCCGACCTCGGCGAGCTCCTGCGCGCCCGCCCCGACCTGGTGGTCCCGCCACCCGCCACGATGACCGTCCTGGCCGGCCGCGCACAACAGCGCGCGTCGGTGTTCCGCGCCGCCGACGAGCTCTCCGTCCTCGACTTCGGGGTGGTCGAGGCCCTGACCCGGCTGGGTGCCGACCGGGTGCCCGTCACGCGCCGCGCTCTGCTCGACTCCCTCTCCGGTCGGGTCACGGCCAAGAACGTCGACCGGTCGCTCGAGGCCCTGCGCCGGCTCTCCCTCGTATGGGGCCCGGCCGAGGGGCTGCGGGTCGTCGAGGCCGCCGCCGCGACCGTGCCCTGGCGCCTCGGGCGCGGCCCCGACCCCGATCCCGACCCACAGGACCTCGGCGCCGTCCTCGCCGACCTCGACCCGGCCCGGCGCAGCCTGCTCGACACGCTGGCGCGCACCTCCCCCGTCGGCCGGACCCGCGACGCCGCACCGGACACACCCGCCGACCGGCCCGTGCAGCGCCTGATCGCGGCCGGCCTGCTGATCCGGCTCGACGACGAGACCGTCGAACTGCCGCACCGCGTCGGTCAGGCACTGCGCGACGAGGCGCCGTTCGACCCCGCCGCCCTGACCCCGCCCCGGCCGCTGCCCGCGACGCACGTCGTCGCCGACGTCAACGCCACCGCGGCGGGTGCCGCCCTCGAGCTGCTGCGGCACTGCGAGAACCTGATCGACGCGCTCGGCGCCCTCCCCGCTCCCGCGCTCAAGTCCGGGGGTCTCGGGGTACGGGAGCTGCGTCGCCTCGCCAAGACCGTCGACGTGGACGAGCAGCTCGCCGCGCTGCTCGTCGAGGTGCTCGCCGCCGCCGGACTGATCGCACGGGGCATGCCGCAGCCGGCGCCGACCACGGACATCGACGACTACTGGGCGCCGACCACCGCCGCCGACGGCTGGTCGAACGCGCCTCCCGCGCAGCGCTGGGCCGTGCTCGCCGGCGCGTGGCTCGACGCGCCGCGCCGCATGTGGCTCGTCGGGCGTCGCGACGCCACCGACAAGCCGATCGCCGCACTCTCCGACGAGGCCCGGTCCACCGCCGCACCCCGTGAGCGGCGCCTGCTGCTCGAGCTGCTCGCCGAGGTACCCGGGTCGGCGCCCGACGCGGATGCGGCTCGAGCCGTGCTGGCCTGGCGGCGGCCGCGGTGGGCGGCCCGGCTCGGCGGTGACACGGTGGCCGAGACGCTGCGCGAAGCGACGGCTCTGGCCGTCGTCGCGCACGGTGCTCTCGCCTCTCCCGGCAAGGCGCTGCTGCACGGCGGCGACGCCGACGCCGAGATGGCCGCGGTCCTGCCCGAGCCGGTCGACTACGTGCTCGTCCAGGCCGACCTGACGGTGGTCGCGCCCGGCCCCCTGGTACCGGAACTCGCGGACCGCATCGCTCTCGTCGCCGACGTCGAGTCGGCGGGCGCCGCGACCGTGTACCGGGTGACCGAGGCGGGCGTGCGCCGCGCCCTGGACGCCGGCACCGGCGCCGCCGACCTGCACGCCCTGTTCGCCACGCATTCGCGAACGCCCGTCCCCCAGGCGCTGACCTACCTGATCGACGACGTCGCCCGCCGTCACGGCCGGCTCCGCGCCGGGGTCGCCGCCTCGTTCGTCCGCTCCGACGACCCCGCGCTGCTGGCCGAGGTGCTCGGGCACCCCGTCGCCGCCCGCCTCGCCCTGCGGGCCGTCGCGCCCACGGTCGCGATCTCGCAGGCGCCGCTGGCGGAGGTGCTCGCCGAGCTGCGCGGTGCCGGATTCGCGCCGGCCGGCGAGGACGCCACCGGCGCGGTGCTGGACCTGCGGCCGCGAGGCGCCCGGGTGTCGGTGCCGCGGGCACGGCCCCGCTACGCCGGCCCGATGCCGCCCACCGGGGAGCAACTCGACACCCTGATCCGCACGCTGCGCGCCGGGGACCGGGCCGCGGCCGCCCCGCGCGGGGCCACGGTCCGCGGGGACGGCTCCCGCACCGGTGGTGCCGCGACGATGGCGCTGCTGCAGCTCGCCGCGCACGACAAGCGCAGCGTCCGGATCGGCTACGTCGATGCGCAGGGTGTCGCCACCCATCGCATCGTCGATCCCGTCGCCGTCGGCGGCGGACAGCTCGAGGCCTTCGACCCGGCCGCGGGCACGGTCCGCAGTTTCGTGCTGCACCGCATCACCACGGTCGCCCTCGTCGACTGACGGCGGCGGTGGCGGCCCGGCCGTCCCGCCTGGAGAATAGAGAGGTTGTTCTCTGTTCCCGTGCTAGGAGGCGTCCGTGCCCGACGGACCGTTGATCGTCCAGTCCGACAAGACCCTGCTCCTCGAGGTCGACCACGCGCTCGCGAACGAGGCCCGGCAGGCGATCGCCCCGTTCGCCGAACTCGAACGCGCCCCCGAGCATGTGCACACCTACCGCGTCACCCCGCTGGCGTTGTGGAACGCCCGGGCCGCGGGGCACGACGCCGAGCAGGTCGTCGACGCCCTCGTCAGCCACTCCCGGTTCGCCGTCCCGCAGCCGCTGCTCGTCGACATCGTCGACACCATGGCCCGCTACGGACGGCTGCAGCTGGTGAAGAATCCCGCGCACGGCCTGACCCTGGTCAGTCTCGACCGGGCGGTGCTCGAGGAGGTGATGCGCAACAAGAAGATCGCCCCGATGCTCGGCGCGCGGCTCGACGACGACACCGTGATCGTGCATCCGAGCGAGCGTGGCCGGCTCAAGCAGATGCTGCTCAAGGTGGGCTGGCCGGCCGAGGACCTCGCCGGCTACGTCGACGGGGAGGCGCACGCGATCAGCCTCGACTTCGAGTCCCACCCCTGGCATCTACGGGACTACCAGGAGATGGCCGCGGACTCGTTCTGGGCCGGCGGCTCCGGCGTGGTCGTGCTGCCCTGCGGGGCGGGCAAGACGATGGTGGGTGCGGCCGCGATGGCCAAGGCCGGTGCCACCACCCTGATCCTGGTGACCAACACCGTCGCGGGGCGGCAGTGGAAGCGCGAACTGATCGCACGCACGTCGCTCACCGAGGACGAGATCGGCGAGTACTCCGGGGAGAAGAAGGAGATCCGCCCGGTCACCATCGCCACCTACCAGGTGATCACCCGCAAGTCGAAGGGCGAGTACCGCAACCTCGAACTGTTCGACTCCCGCGACTGGGGGCTGATGATCTACGACGAGGTGCACCTGCTGCCCGCACCGGTGTTCCGGATGACGGCCGATCTGCAGTCCCGGCGCCGGCTCGGCCTCACCGCGACGCTCGTGCGCGAGGACGGCCGCGAGGGCGACGTGTTCTCGCTCATCGGTCCCAAGCGCTACGACGCGCCGTGGAAGGACATCGAGGCGCAGGGCTGGATCGCGCCCGCGGAGTGCGTGGAGGTGCGGGTGACCCTGACCGACGCGGAACGGATGGCGTACGCGGTCGCCGAGCCCGAGGAACGGTACAAGCTGTGCTCGACCGCGCACACGAAGATCGCGGTGGTGAAGTCGATCCTGGCCCGGCACCGCGACTCCCCCACCCTGATCATCGGCGCGTACCTCGATCAGCTCGACGAACTCGGCGCGGCGCTCGGCGCCCCGGTGATCAAGGGCTCGACCCGGAACAAGGAGCGCGAGGAGCTGTTCGACCGCTTCCGCGCCGGCGAGCTGAAGGTGCTCGTCGTGTCCAAGGTCGCGAACTTCTCGATCGACCTGCCCGAGGCCTCGGTGGCGGTGCAGGTGTCCGGCACGTTCGGCTCGCGTCAGGAGGAGGCGCAGCGTCTCGGCCGGTTGCTGCGTCCCAAGCACGACGGCGGGCAGGCGCACTTCTACTCGGTCGTCGCGCGCGACACCCTCGACGCCGAGTACGCCGCGCACCGGCAGCGGTTCCTCGCCGAACAGGGCTACGCGTACCGGATCACCGACGCCGACGATCTGCTCGGGCCCGCCATCGGCTGATCGCGGTTCAGCCGGCCGGGAGGCGATACTCCTGTTCCGGTCGTCCCGTGCTGCCGTACCGCAGCTGCATCCGCAGCTGCCCCTTGGTGACGAGCGCGGCGAGATAACGCTGAGCCGTCGCGCGGGACACCCCGATCGTCACCGCCACCTCCCCTGCCGACATGGGCGTCGCCGACGACGAGAGAGCCTGCAGAACAAGCTCTTTGGTCACCGAACGGGGAGCCCGGTCTGCGGCGCCCGACGGGGCGGGCCGCAGCGCGGCCAGCGCCGAGTCGATCTCGGCCTGGCTGAGTTCGGCTCCGGCGACCAGACGCCGGTACTGCGCGTACGCCGACAACCGCCGCGCGAGTTCGGTATTGGGAAACGGCTTGACCAGATACCCCGAGGCGCCGGCGGCCAGCGCGGCCCGCACCGTCGTGCCCTCGGCCGCCGCGCCGAGTACGAATGCGTCGCAGTCGAGTTCGCGGATCAGATCGATGCCGGAGCCGTCGGGCAGGTACACGTCCACGAGCGCGAGATCGATCGCGGTCTCGCGGACCGCGGCCCGGGCGGCCGCGAGGGTGCCGGCGACCGCCGCCACCCGGAACCCGGCGACCGCGGCCACCACGCTCGCGTGCAGCTCCGCGACCCGGAAGTCGTCGTCGACGACGAGCACCGTCAGATCGGATCCGCCCATCCGGTGTCTCCTTCGTCGAGTACGTCGATCAGGGTGGCGACGAACACCGCGCCGCCCGTGGGATTGTCCGGGGTGCGCCGCCCGCCGGGATCGGCGACGGTCACATCGCCCCCGTGCTGCCGGGCCACCTGCCGCGCCAGGGCCAGGCCCATGCCGCGACCACCCGGGACGGCGCCGTCGGCGTGGGTGGTGACGCCCTCCCCGAAGATCTCCTCGGCCCGCCCGGCGGCGACCCCGGCGCCGGTGTCCGCGACGGCCACATGCAGGTCGCGCCCGGCCTCGACGAGTTCTACCTCCACCTCGGCGGGGTCGTGCCCGCGCTCGCGAGCCGCCTCGATCGCGTTGTCGAGCAGATTGCCCAGCACGGTCGTGACGTCCACGGGGCATCGGACGGTGCCTCGCACCCAGGTGTTCTCGCCGAGAACCAGCGTCACCCCGCTCTCCCGCGCGTGGGCAGCCTTGGCGGTGAGAAAGGCGTGCAGGTACGGATCGGCGACGGCGTCGAGCCCGTCGAGTGGCCGGCCCGCCGGTCCGGCTCCGAGGAGCTGCTCGAGGTACTCGGTGGCCTGCGCGCTGCGCCCCTGCTGCAGCAGGCCGTAGAGCAGATGCAGACGATTGGCCGTCTCGTGGCGCTGGGCCCGCAGCGCGGTGGTCAGCGACTGCACGGCGTCCAGCTCGCGGGTGAGCTTCTCGACGTCGGTCCGGTCGCGCACCGACATCACGGTGCCCAGGTCGCGCCCGTCGCGCCGGACGCGACGCGCCACGGCGAGGACGATCCGGTCCCCCACGGCCGCAGCCACCGGCTCGTCGCGGGGGCTGCGTGCGACGTCGAGCAGGCGCGGGGTCAGGCCGATGCCCTCGAGCCGGTCCCCCACCCCGCCCCGCAGGTCGAGCAGCCGGCGGGCCTCGGCGTTGACGACGGTGACCGTGCCCTCCGTGTCGGCACCGATCACCCCTTCCCCGATGCCGTGGAGCACCACCTCCTGCTCGCGGACCAGCTCGGCCAGCTGCTCGGGTTCGAGGCCGAGGGTCAGCCGCTTCCACCGCCGGGCCAGCAGCGCCGAGCCCGCGGCACCGCAGGCCAGGGCGCCGGCTGCGACGAGAGACGCCTGCGCGACGTCCTCGCGTAGTTCCGACCGGATGCGGTCCGTGGCGATGCCGACACTGACCTCGCCGACGACCCGGTCCGAGCCGGGCGCGACGACCGGCACCTTGGCCCGGACGGAGTCGCCCAGGGTGCCGCGCTCGCTGCGCACCACCTCGCGGCCGGCCAGGGCCTCGTCCGGGTCGGTACTGACGCGTAGTCCGAGCAGGTCGGGGTCGGGGTGGGCCAGGCGCAGCCCCTGCTCGTCCGTGACCACCACGAACAGCGCACCCGTGGCGTCGCGGACCGCCTCGGCGGCCTGCTGGACGGTGCCGGAGGCGAGTTCCGGGTTGCCGGGGGCGACGACCCCGTCGTCGGCGGCGGCGAGCCGGGCCACCTCGGCCCGGACCGTGGCATCGACTGCCACGGTCCGGGCGACGGCGAGGGCTCGTTGTCCGTGCTCATCGGTGACGCGGTGCTCGGTGGTGGTGACGAACGCCGCGAACCCCAGCCCGAGGGCCGCCGCGACCACGGCGGACTGCAACAGCAGCACCTGGGTCCGCAGCCTCACGACGCCTCCGGTGGTTCCGGGTCCGACACGATCGATCCGTTTCCCGCGACGGTACGTCGCCGCCGGGCTCAGCCGAGCGGGATCTGACCCAGTGCGACGCCCACGACCAGCATCGTGAGCGAGACGATCGTCGCACGCCACAGCACCTTGCGGTGGTGGTCGGCGAGCTGCACGCCGGCGAGGGTGACGAGCAGCAGGATCGCGGGTACGAGGGGGCTCTGCATGTGTACGGGCTGGCCGGTGATCGACGCGCGGGCCATCTCGACCGGTTCGATCCCGTACTGGGCGGCGGTCTCGGCGAGCACCGGTAGCACCCCGAAGTAGAAGGCGTCGTTGGTCATGAAGAACGTGAACGGAATGCTGAGCACCCCCGTGATCACCGCGAGGAACGGGCCGAGCGCGTCCGGGATCACCCCGGTCAGCCACAGCGCCATCGACTCCACCATGCCGGTGCCCTGGAACACCCCGGTCAGGACGGCCGCGGCGAACACCATGGCGACCACCGACACGATGCTCGACGAGTGCCGGACGATCGCCTCGGACTGGTCGGCCACGCGCGGGAAGTTCACCGCCAGCGCCAGACCGGCGGCGATCATGAACAGCACGGGGATGGGCAGGACGTCGAGGCCGAGGACGACGAGCAGCGCGACGGTGAGCAGGGCGTTGAACGGCAGCAGCTTCGGTCGCAGGGTTGCGCGGTTCGGATCGAGGGCGGCGGCGAATCCGCCGGTCTGGTCGTCGCTGTCGCCGGCGTCGGCCCCCGGGCCGGTCCCGGTCGCTCGGGATCCGCCCGATCCGCCGGAGCCGGTCGATCCGCCGCGGCCGACACCCGCGAGGACCGGTTCCACGGTCCACACCAGCTTGCCGAGTCGCCGGCGCTCCATGACACCGAGGTGCAGCGCGAAGCCGAGCACGACGACCAGGCCCACGAGCAGCGAGGGGATCATCGGCACGAACACGTCCGACGGGGACAGGCCCAGGGCGCTGGCGGCACGGACCGTCGGCCCGCCCCACGGGATGATGTTCATCGTCGCGTTCGCCAGGCCCGCGACGACCGTCAGGATCACGGGGCTCACCCGCAGCTTCAGGTACAGCGGCAGCATCGCCGACGTGGTGATGATGAACGTGGTCGAGCCGTCGCCGTCCAGGGAGACGATCATCGCGAGCACCGCGGTGCCGACGACGAGCCGCGCCGGGTCGTCGCGCACGAGCCGCAGGATCAACCGCACCAGCGGGTCGAACAGTCCGACGTCGATCATGATCCCGAAGAAGATGATCGCGAAGAACAGCAGCGCCGCGGTCGGGGCCAGGTCGGTGACGCCGTCGACGATCATGTCGCCGAGATCGAGACCGGCGCCGGCGAACAGCCCGAAGGCGACCGGGACGAGGATGAGACCGACGACGGGCGTGGCCCTCTTGGAGAGGATCAAGTACATGAAGACGGCGACCATGAGGAAGCCGAGGAAGACAAGCACGATCTGCTCGCTTTCGTCTGGGGACGGTGCGGAGGGGGTTCGAGAAACCGGGCCGCCGCCCGGTGTGATCCCTGCTACACCGAAGTGTGAGGCCGCCCACTCCGAGTGGTCACCGTTGCGTGCGATAGCCCCGTTGTGCGCATTCTGCTCGAGTTGAGGCCGGAGCCTCACGACAGGTTTCCCCGGCACCGCCGGGGGTAGCCGTAGGTATGGGTGCACGGGGCACAGCAGAGGGTCGGACCGCACGCGGCGCCGGCCGAACGGCCGGGGGCAGGGAACGCACATCTCGCAGACGGGCAGCCGCCCCGAAGTCGACGACCGCGGCCACGACGACGTCGGCCACGACGCGGTCGGACACCGCGAAGTCGACGACCGCGCGATCCGGCACCGCGAAATCCACCACCGCGCGGTCGGCCACCGCGCGGTCGGCCACGGCTGCGCCACGGCGGACGGACCCGGATCGGCGAGCCGGACGCGCCGCCGCCGAAACCCGTACGGCGCCGGACGCCCCACGGCGCGCCCGGACGCAGGACACCGCTACGCGCCGGACCCGTCCGCGGACGCAGACCGCCGACGAGCAGGCTCGGTCGCGGACCCGTGAGAGGCCGCGCACGTCCACCGGCTCCCGGCCCCGGTCGTCCGAGCGCCCACCGGTGGCGACATCGGAACGTCCCGGACCGGGGCTCGACGACCGCGCTCCGCGTCGCAAGCGCCGGCCCTTCGCGGCCGCCGTCGAGTGGCTGAAGACCCACGTTCGCCGGCTCGCCCGGGCGGTGCGGAAGCGCCGGGACGCGGTGCTGCGCGATGCCCCCGCCTCGACGGACCAGCTCATCGATACCGTCACCGAGGGCAGTGCGAGCACAAGAGCCGTCCTCAAAGGCGCCGGGGCCGCCCTGACCGGCAAGAACCCCGTGTGGGCCGCCGTCAAGGGCCTGATCTCCGGCCTGAGCACCAGGACGAAGATCCTGTTGGCCCTCCTCGCCGTCCTGGTCGCGCTGCTGGCTCCGGTCCTGCTCGTGGTCGCGCTGCTGGCCCTGCTCGTCGCGTGGCTGGTCGCGGCGGTACGGGCCGCCACCCGGTGAGCGCCCCTCGGCACCACGCCCCTCGACACCACGCCCCTCGACACCAGGCCACGGCCAGCCCCGGCAGGACTCCACCACGGCGGGCCGGTCGCATAAGCTGACGTCGTGCGTCGTTTCGACTTTCCCGTGGACCTGCCCCACGCCAAGGCCGTCAATCAGACCGTCGCCGAGGTGCGACGACTACGGGTGTCGGCGATCGTGCTGGCGGTGCTGTTCACCGTAGCCGCCGTATGGCTGATCGCGGTCGGCCGGGCGTGGTCCTTCGTCGTCGCGGCCGTGGTCGTCGTCGCCGCGCTCACTTCCGCGTGGGTCGCGGTGTGGGCTCCGCGCAAGGTGGGCACGATCCAGGATCTGTACCGGGACAGCCCGCTGGTTCCGGCCGTGGTCTCCGAAATCCGGCCGCGCGGGATGACGCTGCTCGCGCTCGTCGACATCGCCAAGCCGCAGACCGACGGTCACCGCTACGCCCTGGTCGCCCGGGACGTCACGGCCGTACCGGGGCACCGGGTGCGGGTCGGCGAGCGCGTGCCGTCCGTCGCGGTGCTGTCGGACCGCACCACCCGCAACACGAGCGGCGTGTGGCAGATGGTCAGCCCGATGCCGATCGCATGGGGCACCCGGGACGCTTCGGTGCTGCGCGAGGCCGCCGCCGCGATCGACGAGACCGAGTGGAAGGTGCTCGAAGGCAAGCTTTCCCGCTCGGACGAGGTCGCGGCCAGCGAGGAGCGCCGGCTCGTGCTGGACCCGAAGGACCTGCCCGCCGACCTGCGCTGACCATGCGCCCCGTCGTCCTCACCGGAAGCACCGTCGTTCTCACGGTGCCCCGGGCGGGCGACGTCGACGCGATCACGGCCGCCTGCCGGGACCGGTCGATCGTGCGGTGGACGACGGTCCCGGACCCCTACACGCGGGCGGACGCGCAACGGTTCGTCGGCGACGTGGTGCCCGCGGGCTGGGCGGCGCACAGCCCGGTATGGGCGGTGCGGACGTCCGCCGACGGTCCGCTGTTGGGGACCGTCGGGTTGATCGAGCGGGACGCGTCGGCGGCGGAGATCGGGTACTGGATTGCCCCGGCTGCCCGCGCCCGCGGACTCGCGACGGAGTCGGTGAACCTGCTGTGCGACTATGCTTTCCGCTCGGACGGATTGAAACTGGACCGCATCGAGTGGCGGGCGCTGGCCGGGCACCGCGCGTCGGCGGCGGTGGCCCGCCGGGTCGGCTTCCGCTTCGAAGGCGTGCAGCGGCGCGGGATACTGCAGCGCGGGTCCCGGCACGACGCGTGGGTCGCGGGCCTGTTGCCCGACGACCCACGCGTACCGGCCGACGGATGGCCGATGTGATCGACGGGGCCGGTCAGAGCAGTTCGGGCAGGACCTCCTTCTCGAACAGTTCGATGCCCGAGGTGTCGTAGGCGGCCTCGGGGAAGTAGAGGATCGCGTACGTCATGCCCTGCTTCTTCAGCGCCCTGAAGTTCTCGACGATCTGCTCGGGTGTTCCCACGGCGGGCAGACCCCGGAAGGCGTCGAGCGCACCGTCGGCCTTCTCGGGCCCGACGTACGGTTCGAGCCGGGCCCGCAGCGTGCCGAGACGCTCCTGCACCTCGGCCTCGGTGCGGCCGATGGCGACGTTGTAGTTCGCCGAGCGCACGATGGCGTCGAAATCGGTGCCCACCTCGGCGCAGTGCCCCCGCAGGATCTCCGACTTGTGGGCGAAACCCTCCGGGGTGCCGTCGAAGTTGGTGTACTGCGCGTACTTCGCGGCGATCTTCAGCGTCACCTTCTCCCCGCCACCGGCGATCCACAACGGGATGCCGCCCTCCTGCAGCGGCAGCGGCCGCACGACGGCACCGTCCACCTGGTAGTGCCGGCCGTGCAGGGTGGCCGTGCCGGTGGTCCAGGCCTGACGGAAGATCTGCACACCCTCGTCGAGGCGGCGCAACCGCTCCGGCGGGGACGGGAAGCCGTATCCGTAGGCGCGCCACTCGTGCTCGTACCATCCGCCGCCGATGCCCATCTCGATGCGGCCGCCCGAAACGATGTCCGCGGTCGCGGCGACCTTCGCCAGGTAGGCGGGGTTGCGGTAGCCCATGGCGGTGCACATCTGCCCGATCCGCACCCTCTCGGTGACCGCGGCGAACGCCGACACCAGCGACCACGCCTCGTGGGTGGCCTCCTCGGTGGGCACCGGCACGGTGTGGAAGTGGTCGTACACCCAGATCGACTCCCACGGTCCGCTGTCGGCGCGCTGAGCCAGGTCACGCATCACCCGCCACTGCTCGGCGGGTTCGATGCCGACGAGGTCGAGCCGCCAGCCCTGGGGGACGAACATTCCGAATCGCATGTGGGATTCCTGTCTTCGAGATCGGGGCCTGCATGCCGATCCCCAGTATCGCGGACCGGCCCCGGTCGCGCGGGGTTCCCTCCGCGCGACTGGGCCCGTGCACTCAGGCCGTCGCCGCCCGAGCCGGCACAGCGTCGAACCGGCCGGCCGGGCGGTCGAGCCCGTAGTGGCCGCGCAACGTCGTCGAGGTGTATTCGGTGCGGAACAGTCCCCGATCCCGGAGAATCGGCACGACCTGCTCGACGAAGTCCTCGAGACCACCGGGCAGGTAGGACGGCATGACGTTGAAGCCGTCCGCGGCTCCGCCCTCGAACCACAGCTGCAGGTCGTCGGCGATCTGCTCGGCGGTGCCCGCGAACGTGCGGTGCCCCCGTCCGCCGCCGAGCTTGCCGATGAGCTGGCGCACGGTCAGGTGCTCGTTCTCGGCGAGGTTCTTCACCAGCTCGTAGCGGCTCTTGTTGCCCTGGATCCGGTCGAGGGGCGGCAGCGGGGGCAGCGGCGCGTCGAGAGCATGGTCGGTGAGGTCCACCCCCACCATCCCGGAGAGCTGACGCAGCGAGTAGGCCGGCGAGATCAGGTCGGTGAACTCCTGCTCGAGCGCCTTCGCCGCGACCTCGGTGTCGCCGATGAACGGCACGATCCCGGGGAGCACCTTCAGGGAGTGCGGATCCCGCCCCGCCGCGGCCACCCGCGCCTTCAGATCGCGGTAGAACGCCTGTCCCTCGGCCAGGGTGCGCTGCGCGGTGAACACGGCCTCGGCGTACCGGGCGGCGAAGTCCTTCCCGCTCTCCGACGATCCGGCCTGCACCAGGACGGGACGGCCCTGCGGGGAGCGCGGGGTGTTGAGCGGTCCGCGTACCGAGAACCGCGGGCCGTCGTGGTCGACGGTGTGGACCTTGTCCGGGTCCGCGAAACGACCGCTCTCGACGTCGAGTTCGACGGCGTCGTCCTCCCAGCTGTCCCACAGACCGGTCGCCACATCGACGAACTCGGCGGCGCGGTCGTAGCGACCGGCGTGGTCGGGGGTCTCGTCGTATCCGAAGTTGCGGGCTTCGTCGGCCCCTCCGGAGGTGACGATGTTCCAGCCGGCGCGGCCGTGGCTGATGTGGTCGAGGGAGGCGAACTTACGGGCGAGGTTGAACGGTTCGCTGTAGCCGGTGGACGCGGTGGCGATGAGGCCGATGCGCTCGGTGACGACGGCCATCGCCGAGAGCAGGGTGATCGGTTCGAAGATCGCCTGAGCGTTGTGCTCGACGCGCGGCCCCACTGCGAGACCGTCGGCGAAGAACACCGAATCGAGCGTGCCGCGTTCGGCGATCTGCGCGAGCTCCTGGAAGTGTGCGACGTCGAGGACGCGGCGCGCGTCGGTGCGCGGGTGCCGCCAGGCGGCCTCGTGATGACCGACTCCCATCAGGAAGGCGTTGAGGTGGAACTGCTTCGGGGACTGCGACATGACAACCTCTCCAGGTGTGGGGGAACGAGGGGACTACCGGTCTGCGCGCCAGCGGGAGAGCCGGCGCTCGACCGCGACGAGGATCCCGTTGAAGGTCAGACCGACGAGAGAGATGGCGACGATGCCGGCGTACATGTTCGGGATCTGGAAGTTGAGTTGCGAAGCGGTGACGAGATAGCCGAGACCCGCCTTGGCGCCGACCATCTCGGCCGCGATGAGCACGAGGATGGACGAGGCCGCGGCCATCCGGATGCCGGTGAAGATCGTCGGCACCGCGGCCGGCAGGATCACCTTCTGGAACAGGCGGTACGAAGGCAGACCGAGGGAGCGGGCCGATTTCACCAGGAGCGGATCCACGGTGCGCACGCCGGAGACGGTGTTGAGCAGGATCGGGAAGGTGCTCGCGTAGGTCACCAGCGCCACCTTCGAGGTCTCGCCGATGCCCAGGATCAGGATGAACACCGGCAGCAGCGCGAGCGCGGCGGTGTTGCGGAACAACTCGAGGATCGGATCGAGGAACTCGGCCACCGGCCGGTACCAGCCGATCGCCACACCGAGCGGGATCGCGACGAGCACCGCGATCCCGAAGCCGGTGACGGCCCGGGACAGGCTGGCACCGAGGTGCTCGGCGAGCCGGCCGTCGCCGATCAGCTGGGCGAAGGCGTCCGCGACCACGGTGAAGGGCGGCAGGAACACCTCGTCGACGAGTCCGAGCCGGGGCGCGATCTCCCAGACCGCGAGGAAGGCGAGGATCGCGACGGCCGGCTTGAGCCCGCGCCACACGAAGGCACCGATCCAGGGGCCGGTCCCGGCGCCTCGAGCCGGCGGGGCCGGTGCGGGTCGTTGCTCCGCCAGGGCCCCGTCGAGCGCGACGGGGTGGATCAACATGGCGCTCGGACTAGACATGGTGGACCTCCTGGATTGCGGCACCGTGGTTCTGCGCGCGCTCGACGTCCGAGTGCAGCAAGGACCAGATCCGGTGTCGATAGTGTCGGAACGCCTCGCCGGAGCGGACGTCGTCGACGGTGCGATCGATGTCGATGTCCACGACGGCCTCGACCCGTCCGGGCCGGGACGTCAGGACGGCCACGCGCTGTCCGAGGTAGACCGCCTCGTCGATGCCGTGGGTGATGAACAGAATCGTCTTGCCGGTCTCGTGGCGGATCCGTAACAGCTCGTCCTGCAACGATTCCCGGGTCTGTGCGTCGAGCGCGGCGAACGGCTCGTCCATGAGGAGCACCTCGGGGTCGAACGCCAGGCTCCGGGCGATCGCGACGCGCTGTTTCATGCCACCGGACAGCTCGTGCGGATAACGATCTCCGAATCCACGCAGCCCCACGAGCTCGAGGTAGTGCTCGGCGCGCTCACGCCGCTGCCGCCGGGGCAGCCCCTTCGCCTCGAGGCCGAATTCGATGTTGTGCCGCGCGGTGCGCCACGGCAGGAGTGCGTACTGCTGGAAGACGATGCCCCGGTCCAGGCCCGGCCCGGAGATCGGCTGTCCGTCGAGCAGGATCCGGCCGGACGTCGGGCTGCTCAGCCCACCGAGCAGGTCGAGCAGGGTGGACTTGCCGCAGCCGCTGGGGCCGACGAGGACGAGGAACTCACCGTCGGCGACGTCGAGGCTGACGTCGTCGAGGGCTGTGAACGCGGTGTCCGTACCGCGGACCGGGAACCGCTTGGTCACGTGCTCGAGACGGAGCTTCGGGGTGGTGCTCATTTCGCCTCCTCGACGGGTTCACCGTTCGGACCGCTCGACGGTTCGTAGGTGCCGTTGGCGTAGGGGTTGAACTCGTTGGTGTAGATGTCGGATGGGGTGAACGTGCCGTCGGGCAGTTCGCCGTTCCGGGCGAGCCAGTCGAGCCAGGTCCGGATCTCCTGTTCCGTGATCGTCCCGCCCGGTCCGGCGACGCCGGGGCTCTGGTAGAACTCGACCAGGTCGGTGCTCTCGTTGCGGCCGCGGCTGCCGATGATCTCCTTGAACTCGGCAATGACCGTGTCGCGCGGGGTGGTCTGCGCCCAGCGGATCGCACGTGCGGTGCCCTGCACGAAATCCGCCACCGCATCCCGGTTCTCGGCGATGAAGTCGTCGCGGAAGACGTACGTGCCGTAGCTGAACGCCCCGAACAGGGACTCGTCGGTGAACAGCGGTCGGATTCCGCCGCGCGCGACCGCGGTCTCGCGGAACACGCTGCCGAGGGTGCCCACGTCGATCTGTCCCTCCCGCAATGCCTGTTCGGTGTTCACCGGCGGCACGACGATCAGTTCGACCTGCCCGATCTCGTCCGGGGTCAACCCCTGCCGGGCGAGCCATTCGCGGACGAGGAACTCGTGGTGCGCACCGAGCGTGTTCATCCCCACCTTCTTGCCGATCAGATCCCGGGCGGTGCGGATCGGGCTGTCCTCGAGCACGTAGTAGCCGTTGAACGACTGCTCGTCGGAGCCGTAGTAGCTGATGACCGATGTGATCGGCGAGTCGGCGGCGGCGAGCTTGATGACGGCACCGTTGAATGCGCCGCCGAATTCGGTCTGCCCGGTGGCCGCGGACTGGATGTCCTGCGGACCGCTGGTGGTGTCACCCACCCAGTCCAGCGCGACGTTCTCGTAGTAGCCGAGGCTCTCCGCGAGTTCGGGGTAGGTGACCTGGCCGGCCGAGCCCTGGTAGCGCAGAACGGTGCGCCCGTCGTCGGTGGTGGCGGTCCCCGACCCCGGGGAGCACGCCGCGACCCCCGCGGCGAGGGTGACGAGGGTGGCTGCGACCGCAACCGGCCGGGCCAGCCGGCTGCGCAGCATGGAATACGACATCGCGAGAGTTGTCCCTTACGTTCGGCGAGGAGGCCCGGCACAGCGGGCACGGAGAAGTGCGGTGCGGCGACGGCGAGGCGTCCACGGCACCGGGATTCGCGGTGCAGCAACGGAAGATCGAGTGCCGGCGTCCGGACGGGCCGGACGGGCGGGCTACACCGGGAGGGTCAGCGACAACAGTCCGGACACTCGTACACGGTGGACTCCTTCTGCGGCGATCGGACTCCGGAAGTCTGGCCCGGGCCGCGGCGACGGGGCAACGCTTCGGCGCATCCGTGTGCGAATCCCTTGACTTGTCCGATCCGCTACCGTACCGGCCGCGAACCGGATGCCGGTCGGTACGATCGGCCCATGCGCACCGCCGTGCTCGCCGACGCCTTCGAGCAGCATCGGCCGCACCTGCTCTCCGTCGCCTACCGGCTGACCGGCAGCGTCGCCGACGCCGAGGACGCGGTCCAGGACGCCTGGCTGCGACTCGACCGCGCGGACGCGGACGGGATCGACGATCTGCGGGCGTGGCTGACCACCGTGGTCGGACGTCTGTGCCTGGACCGGCTGCGGTCGGCCGCGGTACGTCGCGAGAACTACGTCGGCCAGTGGCTGCCCGAACCGATCGTCACTCCGGTCGGCGGACCGTCCTCCCCCGATCCGCTGGAAGCCGTTGTGCGGCAGGAGGACAGCCGGATGGCGGCGATGGTCGTGCTGGACACGCTCACCCCGGCCCAGCGCGTCGCCTTCGTCCTGCACGACGGCTTCGCGGTGCCGTTCGACGAGATCGCCGCCATTCTCGACGTCACGCCGGCGTCCGCGCGCCAGCTCGCCTCCCGCGGCCGGCGAGCCGTCGCGGCCGCGCCGCCGCCCGTGCCGGCCGCCGAGCACGTCGAGGCGGTACAGCGGCTGATGACGGCCCTCGCCTCCGGGGACCTCGCGGCGGTGGTCGCGGCGCTCGACCCCGACGCCCGGGTGATCGGGGACGCGGGCGGCACCACCCGCACCGCGATCAACGTCGTCGTCGGCGCCGACCGGTTCGCCCGGTTCTTCCTGGGCCTGATGCAGCGCTACGGCGCCGAGGCGTTCCTGGCCGGCACGCCGGCGCTCGTCAACGGCGAACTGGGGTTCGTCAGCGCCGGTTCCCCCGGCGACGGGACCCGCCGCGCGTTCGCCGGGCGGGTCGTCGGCTGCACCGTCCGTGACGGGCGGGTATGGGCGGCCTACGACATGGCCAATCCCGACAAGCTCCGCGGCGTCCGCCTCGACGGTTAGAGTCGCGGTCATGGAGCCCCGACTGAGCTTCGTCACCCTTGCCGTCGCGGACCTCGAGCGCACCCGGCGCTTCTACGTCGACGGGCTCGGCTGGACGCCCGTCGTCGATGTGCCCGGCGAGGTGCTGATGATCCAGGTCGGACCGCACCTCGTCCTGTCCCTGTGGGACGAACAGCACTTCGCAGCCGAGGTCGGGCCCGTTCGCCGGAGCGGCGTCCCGCCCGTGACGCTCGCCCACAACGTCGCCGACCGAGCGGATGTCGACCGGGTGCTGGACACCGCCCGACGCGCCGGAGCCGATCCGGTCTCCGACGCGGTCGAACGCGAGTGGGGCGGCTACACAGGATATTTCGCGGACCTCGACGGATTCCGGTGGGAGATCGCCTGGAATCCGGGTCCCATCGGTCAGCTCGTGCTGCCCTGAGCCGCGTCGTCCTGCAGCCACGGCACCCGGCACGCATCGGTGCTGAAACCCTGCTCGTGGATGCCCAGGGCCGAGTTCATCCGGGCCCGCATGTTCTCGAGCGCGATCTGGTAGGTCAATTCGACCACCCCGGCCCGTCCGAAGCGCCGCTCGAGGTCGGCGACCTGCTCGTCCGTCACCGTGACGGCCGCACCGCCGTCGCCGCCGGCTCCCGTCATCGCGTCGGCGTACGCGATCGCCGCACGCTCGTCGTCGCTGTAGGCGTCGGAGGTCGCATAGTCGGCGATGTGCTCGAGGCGGTCCACGTCGAGGCCGTCGAGCCGCTGCAGCATCGTGCCGAAGTCGACGCACCAGGAGCACCCGACGCTCCAGGCCACCCGGTACACCGCGAGTTCGCGCACGTGCGGCGGCAGCACCGTCGACGCGCGCTCGACGAGCGTCTCGTGCACGGCGCTCGCCCGCATCAGCGCCGGATGGTGGGCGTAGACGGCGAACGGCTCGGGCACCTCCCCGAAGCGGCGCCGGGCCATCCGATAGGCGATCTTCGTCGCGACACCGGCCTCGGCCGGTGTCACCGCGGGAATGCGCGCCATGATCTACTCCGTTCCCCGGGTCCCGGACGGGACCGTTCACCTCTTCGGACGAGACAGCCCCGCCGGATGTGACACGACCGCTGCCGGGGGTCGCGAAGGACGCGGCTAAGCTGCCGAAATGGCAGAAATCGCGTCCTCACGCCGGGTCCGCACGGTCGAAAGGCTGCGGCCGTTCGCCTCCACGATCTTCGCCGAGATGACCGCTCTGGCCGTGACGCACGACGCCGTGAACCTCGGCCAGGGCTTTCCCGACACGGACGGCCCCCGCGCGATGCTCGACGTCGCGCGCCAGGCCATCGCCGACGGCGTCAACCAGTATCCGCCCGGGCCGGGCACGCCCGAACTGCGGCGGGCGATCGCAGCGGACCGGGCGGCCCGGTACGGACTCGAACACGACCCCGACGGCGAGGTCCTCGTCACCGTCGGTGCCACCGAAGCGATCAGCGCCGCCGTCCTCGGTCTCGTCGAGCCCGGTGAGGAGGTGCTGCTCACCGAGCCCTACTACGACTCCTACGCCGCGTCCGTCGCACTCGCCGGGGCTACCCGCCGCACCGTTCCGCTCACTCGTGCCGGATCGGGGTTCGTCCTGGACGTCGACGCGCTGCGCGCCGCGGTCACCGACCGCACCCGGATGCTGGTGGTCAACACCCCGCACAATCCGACGGGGACGGTCTACGACGACGAGGCGCTTCGCGCGCTCGCGGAACTGGCGTGCGAACGCGACCTGCTGGTGCTGTCCGACGAGGTGTACGAGCATCTGGTGTTCGACGGCCGGCAGCACCGGCCGATCGCGTCCCTGCCCGGCATGGCCGAACGCACCGTCACCGTGTCCAGCGCCGCGAAGATGTTCAACGTCACCGGCTGGAAGATCGGGTGGGCGCTCGGGCCCCGCGAACTGATCGACGGGGTGCGCACGGCGAAACAGTTCATGTCCTTCGTCGCCGGAGCGCCGTTCCAGCCCGCCGTCACGTACGCGCTGACCCACGAGCAGCCCTGGGTCACCGCCCAGCGCGACGATCTGCAGCGCAGGCGCGACCTGCTCTCCGCTGCGCTCACCGACGCCGGATTCGGCGTGCTGGACTCGGCCGGAACGTATTTCGTGTGCGCGGACGTCACCCCTGTCGGTGTGACGGACGGTGTCGCCTTCTGCAGAACCCTGCCCGAGCGCATCGGCGTGGCCGCGGTCCCGGTGAGCGCCTTCGTCGACGACCCCCGGCAATGGAATCACCTGGTGCGGTTCGCCTTCTGCAAGCGCGACGACGTCCTCCTCGAGGGTGTCCGGCGGCTGCGCAGCCTGCGGGAGCACGGCTGACTATGACCGCCCCCGCCACCATTCCCTCCGACTTCGTGCGCCGTTCGGTGGTGCTGGCCGAGGCGAACGGGGTGGATCTGGCCCCGGCCCTGAACGCGGCACGGATCAGCCGCGCGGTGCTCGCCCACCCGCACGCGCGCCTGACCCCCGAGCAGGTCACCCGGTTCACCCAGAAGACCTGGGAACTCACCGGTGACGAACTGTTCGGGCTCGGACCGGGACCGGTACCCCGCGGCACGTTCCGGGTGGTGTGCCTGACGCTGATCCACTGCCGGGACCTCGCGCAGGCCCTCGAGCGGATGATCCAGGTCAACCAGGTGCTGCCGACGCTGCCGCGGCTACGGCTCACCCCGGGGCCGCGGACGACCCGGCTCGAGGTGGTGCTGGAGTCGTACGACGACAGGACCCGCGTCATCATCGACTTCCTGCTCATCCTGCTGCACCGCTTCGCGGCCTGGCTCGTCGGGGGCCGGGTACGGCTGGCGTCGGTCTCGGTCCCCTACGGCGAGCCGGATCCGGTGCTGGCGAAGAACTACGACGCGATCTTCGGGGTGCCGGTCACCTTCGAGGCCGCCGGCGCGGTGCTCGAGATCGACAACGCGGCCCTGCGGTCGCCCATCGTCCAGACCGAGGAGACCCTCGAGGACTATCTGCGCGAATCACCGAATCTGATGATGTCGGAACGCGACTACGACTCCACCGCCGCGTCGCAGGTGCGGCGGATCCTCGAGTCGGGCATCGAGGGTCGCACGGCGACCGCCGAGGACGTCGCGGAGATGCTGTCGGTGAGCGCCCCGCATCTGCGGCGTCTGCTCAGGCAGGAGGGCACCTCGCTCGGGCAGTTGCGCGAGGAGGTGCTGCGCGATACGGCGATCGCCGGGTTGCGCCGCGGCGAGGCGGTGGACGCCCTGTCGGCCCGGCTCGGCTTCTCCGAGCCGAGTGCGTTCCGGCGCGCCTTCAAGCGATGGACGGGCAAGACCCCCCGCGCATACCGGTAGGTCGCCGGTTCACGCGACGCAGAACTCGTTGCCCTCCGGATCGGACATCGTGATCCACTCGTTCGGCCCCTGCCGGCCCCGGTGCAGGACGGTCGCGCCCGCCTCGGCGAGCCGGCCGGCCAGCGCCTCGCGGTCCTCCCCCGCCCGGATGTCGAAGTGCAGCCGGTTCTTCACCGTCTTGCCTTCGGGCACCAGCTGGAACAGCACGCGCGGACGCGCGGGCACCTCGGGATCGGAGATCGCGGCGCCCGCCTTCCACACGAGGACGCCCTCGAAGATCTCGGTGTCCTCCTCCCGGGCGTGCCCGGCCGCGACCAGGCCGCGGATGAAGTCCTCGTTGCTCGGCTCCACCCGCCAGCCCAGCGCCGCCGCCCACCATTTCGCCAGCGTGTGCGGGCTGCTCGAATCGACCGTCACCTGGAATCCGTAACCCATGCGGTGACGGTACGACGGCACCCCGACACGTCAGGGCTGTACAAGGATCCGGATCGGATCCCCGACGTGGTCGCGCAGCTTCGCGATGCCCTCGGCGATGTTCTCGAGCGGGACGATCTCGCTGACGGAGCGGGAGATGTCCAGGCGCCCGCGGGAGACGAGTGCCGCGAGCGTCTCGATGTCGACGTTCTTGTACCCGAGGTGGCCCATGACGTGCTTGCGCGACAGGCCGAACGTGGCCGTGGGGCCGAGGGAGGCCTCCTGCCCGCTCAGCCCCACCACCACCACGCGGCCACCCGTCATGACGCACTGCAGGGCCTGGTCGAAGGTGACCTTCAGGCCCGCAGAGTCGAAGGCCACGTCGAGCATCTTCCCGCCCGTCGCCTCGGCGACCTTCCGGACCAGGTCCGGGTCGCGGGAATCGAACACGTGGTCGGCGCCGAGTTCGAGGGCCCGCTCCCGCACCGCGGGGTTGATGTCGAACGCGAGGATCGGCACGGCGCCGACCAGCCGGGCGAGCTGCACGATGTGGGTGCCCACCCCGCCGACTCCCCACACGCCGACGGCCTCGCCCACCGCGACCTGGCCGGTGCGCACGACCGCACCGAACGGGGTCGACACCGCGTCTGCGAGAATCGCCGCCTGCTCGAGCGGGACGTTGTCGGGCACGCGGGTGAGACCGCCCGCCTGGGCGACGGTGTACTCGGCCCACGCCCCGTCGTACGCGAACGCCATCAGCTGGATGTTCGGGCAGTTGGTCAGGTCGCCCCGCCGGCAGAAGCGGCACTGCAGGCACGGTCGGCCCGCGGCGGGGACGACGCGGTCCCCGACCGCCCAGCCCGTCACGCCGTCCCCGACGGCGGCGATGGTCCCGGCGGCTTCGTGCCCCTGGGTGACCACGGGCAGCAGGGCCGGGAACGTACCGTCCAGCAGGCTCAGATCCGAGTGGCAGATCCCGCAGAACGCCACCTTCACGAGCACCTCGCCGGGGCCCGGCGACGGAATCGGAACATCTTCCAGCACATTGGTTCCGGTGTCGGCATGAAAGCGCGCGGCGCGCATCGTCCCGGTCATGGTCCCCTCATCCTGTTGTGCGGCGGCAGCCAGGGGCGACCCTACTCCCGCCGCATGCGCGAGTGCGCATGTTCGTGCTGCGGATCTCCGCGACGGGTTGCATCCGCCGACGGTGAGTGAGAGCGTCGAGGAGAACCGTCATCGACTTCGAGAGGGTGATTCGCAACAATGCAGACGGCCGTCATCGACGCCTACCCGACCCGGAACCGCACGAAGTGCGTGAGCGTGTCCCGGCCGGATCCGGTGGTGTGGGGATCAGCCGCGGGGCCGCTGGACGCGTCGGCCGTCGCCGAGTACGACCGGCGCGGGTTCCACACCGTGGACGCGCTCCTGCCGGCGCACGACGTCGGAAATCTGCTCGACGAGACAGCACGTCTGGGCCGGGAGCTGGCCGACGACGATCGGGTCGTGCGGGAGGCCGGCAGCGGGGACGTGCGCTCCGTGTTCGACGTGCACCGCCTCTCCGACACCGTCGGCGAGATCATCCGGCGACCGGAGATCGCCGGGATCGCCCGCCAGCTCCTCGGCTCGGAGGTCTACATCCACCAGTCGAGGCTGAACGTCAAGCCGGGATTCCGCGGCGGACCGTTCTACTGGCACTCGGACTTCGAGACCTGGCACGCCGAGGACGGCATGCCGCGGCCGCGGGCGCTGAGCATCTCGGTCGCGCTGACCGAGAACTACGGTTACAACGGCGGTTTGATGATCATGCCTGGTTCGCACCGGACCTTCGTCTCGTGCGCCGGCACGACGCCCGACGACTACTACCAGCAGTCGCTGGTCACGCACGTCCCGCCCACGGGTTCACCCGACGAGGACACGCTGACCTCGATGGCCGCCGAGCACGGCATCGCCACGTTCACCGGCTCGGCCGGTTCCGCGACGGTGTTCGACTCGAACTGCATGCACGGCTCGAACGGCAACATCACCCCGTTCCCCCGGTCGAACCTGTTCGTGGTGTTCAACAGCGTCGAGAACACGCTCGGCGAGCCGTTCTCGGCACCGAAGCCGCGCCCCGACTACCTCGGCAGCCGCGACTTCACGCCGCTGCGCTGACACGAACGGATGCGGGGGTGCGCCCGGGACGAGTCGGGCGGACCCCCGCATCGCAGGACTCATACGCGGACGGTGTCCGCCACGTCGATCGGCAGCGTGCGGGCACGCGGTGTGCGCAGCAGCCGGGTGAGCGTGAATCGGCCCTGCTCCGGATCGTAGGGCCGATAGGCTAGATACACGAGCACGTGGAACGCCCAGTGCGCCCTCAGAATCCGGCGAAGCACCGGATTCATCCGGCCGTGCAGTTCGAACGTGGCGGTTCCGGAGCGGATGTACTTGGTGTACTCCCGCGGCGGCGTCAGCGCACGCCGGGGGGAGATGTCGACGAACAAGTCGGAGAGCTGGGCGATCTCGATGTCGGCCTCACGCAGGCACAAGGCCAGGTCGAGGTCTTCGTGGATCCCGGCATCCGTGCTGACCGCGTCGCGGACGCGCTGCCACGCCGACCGGCGCACGGCCATGTTGGCACCGTGCAGATTGTCGATTCGGCGCTCACCGCCGAAGAACCCCTTGCGCACGCGCTGCTCGATATACCGGCGCTTGAGCTCCCGATACGGCGAGTCGTAGGAGTTGCTGAGTCCACTGACGGCTCCGACGCTCGCGGTGTCTGCACGCGCGAAGAAGTCGAGGATCGTGTGGGCCCATCCGGGACGGACCCGCGTGTCGGCATCGATCCTGCCGAGAAGATCTCCTGTCGCCCAGTCGAACCCGGCATTTCGAGCGAATGCGACACCTGGGCGGGGCTCGAAGATCCGGCGGACGATCGGAGACCGCTCGGCAATCGCATCGACGATCTCGCCCGTCCTGTCCGTCGAGTTGTTGTCCACCACCGCGATTTCGTGGATATCCGCCTCCTGCTCCAGCAGGGCCGCAAGACACTGACCGATGTACTGTTCCTCGTTGTACGCCGGCACGACCACCGACAGCGTGTGCTGATGCATGCCTCCGACGCTACCGCGACCGTCCGCGTGCCTCGGAACGCCGAAGGCAGGAACCGTGGCGGGACACCCCGACACGGTTCCCGCACCCTCAGGAGCGACGGCGGCGCACGGCGTCGGCCAGCCGATCGAGCTGGGCGGAGGTGGTCGCCCAGTCGAGGCACGCATCGGTGATGGACTTGCCGTACTCGAGCTCGTCCGCCCGGCCGAGCGTGAGGTCCTGCCGGCCGGCCTCGAGGAAGCTCTCCAGCATGACTCCGGCGATGCCCTGCTCGCCGGCCTCGAGCCGCTCGGCGATGTCGGTGACGACGTCGACCTGCTTTTCGTGGTCCTTGCTGCTGTTGCCGTGGCTGGCGTCGATCACGACGCGTTCGGGCAGACCGGCCTTGCGCAGGCGGGCCATCGTGTCCGCGACGGTCTCGGCATCGTAGTTCGGGCCCGCGGAGCCGCCACGCAGGATGACGTGGCAGTCCGGGTTGCCGACGGTCTCGATGAGGGCGGCCTGGCCGTCGAGGTCGGTGCCGGGGAACACGTGACTCGCGGCGGCGGCGCGGGTGCCGTCGACGGCCACCTGCACGTCACCCTCGGTGGAGTTCTTGATGCCCACCGGCATGGACAGCGCGCTGCACAGCTGCCGGTGCACCTGGCTGGCCGCGGTGCGGGCACCGATCGCGCCGTAGGTCACCAGGTCCGCGTAGTACTGCGGCAGGATCGGATCGAGGAACTCGCACCCCACGGGCAGACCGAGGCCGGAGACGTCGAGCAGCAGTTTGCGGCCGATGCGCAGTCCGGTGTTGATGTCGTAGGTGCCGTCGAGATGCGGGTCGTTGAGCAGGCCCTTCCACCCGAGGGTGGTGCGCGGCTTCTCGAAGTACACCCGCATCACCACGTGCAGGTCGTCACGCAGCTCGTCGGCCTTCGCGGCGAGACGTCGCGCGTAGTCCATCGCGGCGGCGGGATCGTGCACCGAGCACGGCCCGACCACGACGAGCAGGCGGTCGTCGGTGCCGTCGAGGATCGCCACGGTGTCGGCGCGGCCCGAGCGCACGGTCGCGGCGGCGACCTCGTCGGGGGCGTGTTCGCCGCGGACGACGGCCGGAGCGACGAGCGGGCTGATCCGCACGGTCCGCTGTTCGTCGAGATTCGCGGTGGAGATGGAGGTCCTGGTGGTCATCGGGGTTCGGTTCCTGTTCCCGGGCCGACCCTGGCTGAACCTTCGGTGATTCCAGCGAGCCGGTCCGTGTCCGGCTCGTAGGTGGAAGAAGTCAGCGCGCGGTTACGCCGACCGACCCACCCCGGGCCGGCCTGCTAAACCAGAAATATGCGCGCTGCATGCGGACCACCGTAACAGGCCGCCCTCCCCCGCGCCACGGCGCCCCCGTGCGCGGTTTCGGTAGCGGGGGCTACCGAAACCGCGCACGGGGGGCGGGCACGCACCCCTTCGGCACGCCGATCAGGTCCGGGTTCCGACATCGGTGCGCAGCCGGAATCCGGACGGAACGCAACACCACGACAACGGTCGATAGTCGGCCGCTTCGGGTGTGGAAACGCGCGAACCGGGGCACCCTTGGAGAGTCTGTCCCGCGAAGCGACGAGCACGGAGGTGCCATGCCAGACCTGGACGGCGGAACTGCCGCCCCATCCCTGGGCGTCAGCCCGCCCGGAGCGAATCCACCCGACGAGAACGCTCGGGGGACAGGACCGGAACACACCGCCGACGGACACCTGGTCGAGGCCCAGTCCGAGGACTTCTCCCATGCCAGAAATCTCGCGGTGGATCCGGACTGGTTCAAGACCGCGGTGTTCTACGAGGTCCTGGTGCGCGCGTTCAACGACTCGAACCACGACGGGACGGGTGATCTGCGCGGGCTGACCGAGAAGCTCGACTACATCGCCTGGCTGGGCGCCGACTGCATCTGGCTGCCCCCGTTCTACGACTCCCCCCTGCGCGACGGCGGGTACGACATCCGGGACTTCCGGGCGGTGCTGCCGGAGTTCGGCACGGTCGACGACTTCGTCCTGTTTCTCGACGAGGCGCACAAGCGCGGCATCCGGGTCATCACCGATCTGGTCATGAACCACACGTCGGACACGCACGCGTGGTTCCAGGAGTCGAGGACCGACCCGGAGGGCCCGTACGGCGACTTCTACGTGTGGTCCGACACCGACGAGCGTTACCCGGATGCGCGCATCATCTTCGTCGACACCGAATCGTCGAACTGGACATGGGATCCGGTGCGCAAGCAGTACTACTGGCACCGCTTCTTCTCGCATCAGCCGGACCTGAACTACGACAATCCCGAGGTGCAGGACGCGATGATCGACGTCCTGCGCTTCTGGCTCGACCTGGGTATCGACGGGTTCCGGCTCGATGCGGTGCCCTACCTGTTCGAACGCGAAGGCACCAACTGCGAGAACCTGCCCGAGACGCACGCGTTCCTGAAGAAGTGCCGCGCGGTGATCGACGCGGAGTACCCGGGCCGCGTGCTGCTCGCCGAGGCGAACCAGTGGCCCAGCGACGTGGTGGAGTACTTCGGCGAACCGGAGGTCGGCGACGAGTGCCACATGGCCTTCCACTTCCCGCTCATGCCGCGCATCTTCATGGCGGTGCGTCGCCAGAACCGGTTCCCGATCTCCGAGATCCTCGCCCAGACACCGCCGATCCCGAGCAGTGCGCAGTGGGGCATCTTCCTGCGCAACCACGACGAGCTGACCCTCGAGATGGTCACGGACGAAGAACGTGACTACATGTACGCCGAGTACGTGACCGACCCGCGGATGCGGGCGAACATCGGTATCCGCCGCCGGCTGGCGCCGCTGCTCGAGAACGACCGCAACCAGCTCGAACTGTTCACGGCGCTGCTGTTGAGCCTGCCCGGGTCGCCGGTGCTCTACTACGGCGACGAGATCGGGATGGGCGACAACATCTGGCTCGGTGACCGCGACGCGGTGCGCACGCCGATGCAGTGGACCCCGGACCGCAACGCGGGCTTCTCGCGAGCGGATCCCGCGCGGTTGTACCTGCCGACGATCATGGATCCGACCTACGGTTACCAGTCCGTGAACGTCGAGCGGCAGATGAACTCGACGAACACCCTGCTGCACTGGACGCGGCGGATGATCCAGGTCCGCAAGCAACATCCGGCGTTCGGCAAGGCCGCGTTCACCGAACTCGGCAGCGCCAACCCGGCCGTCCTGTCCTACCTGCGGGAGATGCCGCTCGGACCGGACCGCAACTACAGCGACGTCATCCTGTGCGTGAACAATCTGTCCCGGTATCCGCAGGCCGTCATCCTGGACCTGTCGCGGTTCGCGGGGTGGATTCCGGTGGAGCTCACCGGTTCCGTCCCGTTCCCACCGATCACGGAGGAGGGGTACATGGTCACCCTGCCCGGTCACGGCTTCTACTGGTTTGCGCTGCAACCGGATCCGACGAAGGAAGGCGTCGGCGAACATCCGGTGAGCAGCGAGGCCGAGGCGGCGGTACAGCCATGACGGAGCCACACGTGCAGCATTATTCCGACGCGGAGCTCGAGGCCCTGCTGGCCGAGTGGCTCCCCCACCAGCGCTGGTTCGCCGCCAAGGGCCGGACCGTCGCCGCCGTACGCATCAAGCTGCGGGAACACCTCACCGACACTCCCGCATTCGGGGCGGACCACCTGCTGGTGACCGTCGAGTTCGAGTCCGGCGACGAGCAGATCTATCAGGTGCCCCTCGGCTACCGCCTCCACCTGCCCGACGAGCTGGCACCCTGGGCGCTGCCGCGGCCCGACGGCAGCGGCGACGATCGCACCCACGCCTACGACGGCCTGCGCGATCAGGAGATCATCGACCTGTACGCGCACTCGATCGCCACCGGGCAGGTGTACGGCCCGGTCGAGTTGCACACCGTGCCCGGCACGGTCATCGAGGAGGGTCTGCGGGGACGGGCGCTCAGCGCCGAGCAGTCCAACACCTCCGTCGTGCTCGGCGAGCAGTTGCTGCTCAAGCTGTTCCGCCGGATCACTCCGGGGGTCAACCCGGATGTGGAGCTGCATCTCGCGCTCGGGGAGGCGGGCTGCCGGTCGGTGGCCCCGGTGCGCGCGTGGATCGACGCCGAGATCGGTGGGGTGCGCACGACCCTGGCGATGGTGCAGGACTTCGCCGCCAACTCCGCCGACGGCTGGTCGATGGCGCTGGGCAGTGTGCGGGACCTGCTGCTCGAGGCGGACCTGCGGGCGGACGAGGTGGGCACGGATTTCGCCGGGGAATCGCAGCGGATGGGCGCCGCGGTGGCCGAGGTGCACGCGCTGCTGGCGCAGTCCCTCGGGACGTCCCAGCGAGCCGTGGGCGACATCGTCGACGGGATGCTGCGCCGCCTGGATGCCGCCGGCGCCGTCGTACCCGAACTGGCGGAGATCGCCCCGGGGGTGCGGGCGCGGTTCGCGGAGGCTGCGGCCACCGGCACGACGACGGTCCAGCGGATCCACGGGGACCTGCACCTCGGGCAGGTGCTGCGCACCCCCGAGCACTGGCTGCTCATCGATTTCGAGGGCGAGCCCGCCAAGTCCCTCGACGAACGTCGGGAACCGGACAGCGCCCTGCGCGACGTCGCGGGGATGCTCCGCTCGTTCGACTACGCGGCCCACCACTCCCTGCACGATGCGACGTCGGAGGCCGCTGCCGCGCAGCGCGAGTTCCGGGCGCAGGAATGGGCACAGCGCAACTCCGCGGCGTTCTGTGACGGTTACGCGAGCGAGTCCGGCGTGGATCCGCGCGAGTTCGCCGCGCTGCTGCGCGCGTACGAGCTGGACAAGGCCGTGTACGAGGTCGTGTACGAGGCCCGTCACCGTCCCCAATGGATCCGTTTGCCCCTGAACGCGATTCGCCGGATGACGCAGGCCGGCTGACGTGGCCGCAGACGCGGACGGGCGGTGACCGGATGCCGGTCACCGCCCGCGCTTCGCGTGCCGGTGTCTAGCCCACCGAGAGCTCGAGCTCGTCGTCGGCCACGTCGACGCGGATCTGACCGCCCTCGACGAGCACGTCGTCGAGCAGCAGATCGGCGATGCGGTCGTCCACCGCGCGCTGGATGGACCGGCGCAGCGGCCGCGCCCCGAACTCGGGCTGATGCCCGTGCTCGGCGATCCAGTCGACGGCGGCCTCGGTGAACTCGACCTCGATGCCCTTGGCCTGCAGACGCTTGCGGCTGTCGTTCAGCAGCAGATCGGTGATCCGGTGCAGCTGCTCGGTGTCGAGCTTGCGGAAGATCACGATCTCGTCGATGCGGTTGAGGAACTCGGGCCGCATCGACTCGCGCAGCCGGCCCATCACCCGGTCCCGCAGCGGCTTCTCCGCTGCCTCGGCATCGCCGGTGCTGAAGCCCAGCGCCCCGCCGCGGCTCGAGATGATGTCCGAGCCGAGGTTGCTGGTCATGATCACCACCGTGTTGGTGAAGTCGACCGTGCGTCCCTGACCGTCGGTGAGCCGGCCGTCGTCGAGCACCTGCAGCAGGGTGTTGAACACGTCCGGGTGCGCCTTCTCGATCTCGTCGAGCAACACCACCGAGTAGGGGTTGCGCCGCACCTGCTCGGTGAGCTGGCCGGCCTCGCCGTAGCCGACGTAGCCGGGGGGCGCTCCCACGAGACGGCTGACGGTGTGCCGCTCGCCGAACTCGCTCATGTCCACCCGCAGCATCTTGCGTTCGTCGCCGAACAGCACCTCCGCCAGCGCCTTCGCCAGCTCGGTCTTGCCCACGCCGGTGGGTCCGAGGAACAGGAAGCTGCCGACCGGCCGGTGCGGGTCGCTCATGCCGGCGCGGCTGCGCCGCACGGCCCGGGCCACGGCCCGGACGGCTTCGTCCTGCCCGACGACCCGCCGGTGCAGCTCGTCCTCGAGGCCGCGCAGCCGCTCCTTCTCGGCCTGGGTCATCCGTGTCGCGGGGATGCCGGTGGCGCGGGAGACGACCTCGGCGATCAGTTCGGCGGTCACCTCGGGCACGTCGGTGTCGGCGGGCGTCCCGGCATCGAGACGGGCCTGCACCTCGGTGATCTGGTCGCGCAGTCGCGAGGCCTGCTCGTAGCGTTCCTCGGCGACGGCACGGTCCTTGTCGGCTTCGAGCCGGGACAGCTGCTCGCGCAGCGCCGTCTCGTCGACGCGCGGGCTGCGCAGCCGCAGCCGGGCACCGGCCTGGTCGATCAGGTCGATCGCCTTGTCCGGCAGGTGCCGGTCCGGCAGGTACCGCACCGACAGGTCGACGGCGGCGTCGAGCGCGTCGTCGGTGTATCGCACGCCGTGGTGTTCGGCGTACCGGTCCCGGAGGCCGCGCAGGATCGCGACCGCGTCGTCGTGGCCGGGTTCGCCGACGGTGACGGGCTGGAAGCGCCGCTCGAGCGCCGGATCCTTCTCGATGTGCTTGCGGTACTCGTCGAGCGTGGTGGCGCCGACGATGTGCAGTTCCCCGCGGGCGAGCTTGGGCTTGAGGATGTTTCCGGCATCCATCGCGCCCTCGTTGCCGCCGCCCGCGCCGACGACGGTGTGGATTTCGTCGACGAAGACGATCAGCTCGTCCGAGTGCGCGGTGATCTCGTCGAGCACCTTGGTCAGCCGCTCCTCGAAGTCGCCGCGGTACCGCGTACCGGCGACCATGCCGGTCAGGTCGAGCTGCACGATCCGCTTGCCGCGCAGGCTGTCCGGGACGTCGCCGTCGACGACGCGCTGGGCGAGGCCCTCGACGATCGCGGTCTTGCCGACCCCGGCCTCGCCGACCAGCACCGGGTTGTTCTTGGTGCGGCGGGAGAGGATCTCGACGGTCTGCTCGATTTCGTCGGCACGGCCGATGACGGGGTCGATGCCGCCGCCGCGGGCCCGCTCGGTCAGGTCGACACCGAACTTGTCCAGGGTGGGGGTGGCGGACTGCTCCTGCGTCGCCTCGGTCGCCGCACCGGGTTGCAGCGCGGCCTGGAGCGACTGCGCGGTGATC
Source organism: Rhodococcus sp. DMF-1 (assembly GCF_021441945.1). NCBI lineage: Bacteria > Bacillati > Actinomycetota > Actinomycetes > Mycobacteriales > Nocardiaceae > Rhodococcus > Rhodococcus sp. DMF-1. The sequence goes on along the minus strand of NZ_CP090442.1, from coordinate 73,977 downwards.
CCGGCCGAGACGAGCAGGCCCCCGACCCCGTGCTCCTGGTCGGCGGCGAGAGCCACGAACAGATGCTGCGGTTCGATGTAGGTCGCGCCGAGGGCACGGGTGAGCTGGTGCGCCTCGAGCAGCACCGTCTTGATCGCGCCGGTGAGGGCGGGTGCGGTGACCGCGCTGCGGCCCTGTTCCTGCGGGAGTCGCTGCTCCACCGCAGCCAGGACCTCGGCGGGATCGGCTCCGGCGCGGGTCATGACCGACCGGACCGGGTCCTGCTCCGCCATCACGTGCAGGACGTGGAGCGCGTCGAGGTCCGTGTCACCGCGTTCGGCGGCGAATCGGGCCGCGGCGGCCATGAGTTCCTGGGTGCCACGGCTCAGGTAGCGGGTGATGTCGATACGCCCAGGGCCACCAGGCCCGAAGAATGCCGGCATTCCGAAGCCTTTCTCTCGGACTTGAGTCTTTCTCACTCAACTAACGTGGCGGGCCGCCTGTCAATTCCACTCGGAGCGTGAGGTGCGTCACGTCGGAGCCCCGCCGATTTCAGTTGTGCACAACATAGCGGTGCGCTACTTTATTTCTCGTGTCCGATGATCTCGCGCTCGACCGGCAGGTCTGCTTCGCGCTCTACTCCGCCTCCCGGGCCACCACCGCCGCCTACCGCGGCATGCTCGACCGGCTCGGCGTCACCTACCCGCAGTACCTCGTGCTGCTGGCCCTGTGGGAACGCGACGGTCGCGGGGTGCGCGAGCTGTGCGACGCCCTGCACCTCGACACCGGCACCCTCTCGCCGCTCCTCAAGCGGCTCGAGGCCGCCGGTCTCGTCGAACGCCGCCGGCAGAGCACGGACGAGCGCCGCGTGCGCATCCACCTCACCGACGCCGGGAGCGCGCTGCGCTCACAGGCAGAGGACATTCCGGCGCGGCTGGCCTGCGCCATCGGTCTCGACACCGGCGAACTCGCCGGCCTGCGCGACACGCTCCACCGCCTGACCGCCGCCCTGCACGGCATCACCGACGACACACACCGCCGGGCCGACTGACCCACACCACCGACAGGAGAAACACATGCACGTGCTCTACACCGCCGAAGCCCTCGCCACCGGGGAGGGCCGCAACGGCCGCGCCCGCACCTCGGACGGCAAGGTCGACGTGAACCTGTCCGTCCCCACCGAGATGGGTGGCGACGGCAAGGGCACCAACCCCGAACAGCTCTTCGCCGCCGGGTACGCGGCGTGCTTCCACTCGGCGCTGCAGCTCGTCGCCCGGCAGGACAAGGCCGACGTCGCCGACTCGGCGGTCGGGGCACGCGTGGGCATCGGCCGCACCGACGGCGGCGGCTTCGGCCTGAAGGTCACCCTCGAGGTGTCCCTCCCCCACGTGCCGCGCGCCCAGGCCCTCGAACTGACTGACAAGGCCCACCAAGTGTGCCCGTACTCGAACGCCACCCGCGGCAACATCGAGGTCGAGCTCGAGGTCACCGAGGACTGACACCCGCGCGGCCCACCGTCGGGCGCGCGTAGCGTGGAGTGCGTGTGCAGGCAGGACGGGCCGCGGCTCGCGCAGTTCACCGCGGGACTCGGATTCACCCTCGACGACTTCCAGGTCCGCGCCTGCCGCGCCCTCGACGAGGATCGGGACGTGCTCGTGTGCGCTCCCACCGGAGCCGGCAAGACGGTCGTCGGCGAGTTCGCCGTCCACCTCGCGCGCGCCGCAGGCGGCAAGTGCTTCTACACCACCCCGATCAAGGCCCTGAGCAACCAGAAGTACGCCGATCTGGTCGCGCGGCTCGGGGACGAGCAGGTGGGGCTGCTCACGGGCGACGTCTCCCTCGACCCGCACGCACCCGTCGTGGTGATGACCACCGAGGTGCTGCGCAGCATGCTGCACGGCCGCTCGCCCCTGCTCGACGGGCTCACCCACGTCGTGATGGACGAGGTGCACTTCCTCGCCGACCGTGAACGCGGGGCGGTGTGGGAGGAGGCCATCCTCTACCTCCCCGCCCCCGTGCGGCTGGTGAGCCTGTCGGCGACGGTCAGCAACGCCGAGGAGTTCGGCGCGTGGCTGGGCCTCGTCCGCGGAGCGACCACCGTCGTCGTCGAGGAGACCCGGCCGGTGCCGCTGCACCAGCACGTGCTCGCCGGCGGACGGCTGTTCGACCTGTTCTCCCCCACCACCGGGGCGATCGACGAGAATCTCGTGCGGTACGTCGCGCATCGCCAGCTCGTCGACGCCGCCCCCGCGGTTCCGTCCCGGCGCCGGCGTCGCCGCTCCGCCACACCCGGCCCGGCCGGCGTCGACCGGCCCGAACTCGTCGCGCGGCTCGAAGCCGAGTCGCTGCTGCCGGCGATCTGGTTCCGCTTCAGCCGCAGCGGCTGCGACGAGGCCGTCGCCGAATGCCTGCGTTCGTCGTTGCGGCTCACCGAGGCCGCCGACGTCACCCGCATCCGCCGCATCGTCGACCGGCACACGGCCGGGGTCTCCCCCGCCGACCTCGATGCGCTCGGATTCGCCGACTGGCTCGACGGACTCGAGCGTGGCTTCGCCGCCCACCACGCGGGCATGGTGCCGGTCTTCCGGCACGCCGTGGAGGAACTGTTCGGCCTCGGCCTCGTCCGGATCGTCTTCGCCACGGAGACCCTCGCCGTGGGCGTCAACATGCCTGCCCGGACCGTCGTGCTCGAACGCCTCGTCAAGCACACCGCCGCCGGACCGGTCCGGCTCACCGCCGGCGAGTACACCCAGTTGACGGGACGGGCCGGTCGTCGCGGCGTCGACCGGGAGGGTCACGCGGTCGTGCTGTGGAGTCCGGAGGTGCAGCCGGCCACCGTCGCCGGACTCGCCTCCACCCGCACCTATCCGCTGAACAGCTCGCTGCGGGTGGGCTACAACACGGCCGTCAACCTCGTCGACAGGCTCGGGGTCGCCGGAGCCCGGGACCTGCTCGGACGGTCCTTCGCCCAGTTCCAGGCGGAGCATTCGGTGGCCGCGCTCGCCTCCGCCGCGACGACGAACGCCGCGACGCTGCGTCTGCTCGACGCCGAACTCGGGGACGCCGAGGGTTTCGCCGAGTACCAGCAGTTGCGGGAGCGGTTGGCCGTCGCGCGCACCACCGGAACCGCCGACGCGGTGACCGCGCTCGCGCGGGCCGTGCGTTCGCACCCCGGTCACCGGTACCCCGATCGGGAACGCCTGATCGCCGTCGCCGAGCGCCGGCGGGCACTGGCCGCCGACACCGAGGTGCTGCGCGGACAGGTCGCCGTCGCCACCGGCCGGCTGGTGGGCACGTTCGACCGGGTCCTCGGCCTGCTCGACGAACGCGGATACCTGCTGTCCGATCCGTATTCCGGCGAGGCGGTGGTCACCGACCACGGCCGGATCCTGGGCCGGATCTATTGCGGCAGCGACCTTCTCGTCGCCGAGTGTCTGCGGACCGGCGTGTGGGCGGGCCTGGATCCGGCGGAGCTGGCCGCCGTCGTGTCGAGCGTGCTCGGCGAAGCGCGCCGTCCGGCTCCCGGCGGCGGGGCCCTCACGGCCGGCGTCGACGCCGCCTACCGCGCGACGGTCCGGCTGTGGCGGGAGGTGTCGGACGCCGAGCGCCGGCACGGCCTGCCCGAGGGCCCCGAACCGGACCCGGTGGCGATGCGGGCGATCCACCGGTGGGCCCGGGGCGACGGGGTGTCCGCGGCCCTGCGTGAGGCCGCGGAGTCGGATCTGTCGGCCGGCGATCTCGTCCGTCGCTATCTGCGCACCCTGGACCTGCTCGGGCAGATCGGCAGGGGCGGACACCCCGTCGAGCCCGCCGGCTTCACCGCGGCCGGGTACCCACAGCGCTCTCCAGTTCGCTGAGTGCGCCCTCGAGGAGTTCGACCAGCCGGTCGAGGGCGGGCACGGCATGACGGTCGCCGACCACCCCGAGATCGAGCCGGCCGTCGTTCCCCATGAGGGTGATGCCCAGCGCCTGTCCGTTCAGCACCGCAGGCACGGGGTAGATGCCGGTCAGCCGCGCACCGTTCCAGTAACGGGTGCGCGAGGGCCCGGGAAGATACGAGATCAGCACGTTGAACGGCGGCGGGATCTCGTCGACGAACCGCCGCACCGGCTCGAGCGCGAGCGGGCTCAGCGACAGCGCGCTCAGCATCAGGAACTGGGTTCCGCTGAGCGCGGTGACCACCCGGTCGGTGTGGACGAGCGAGTCGGCGATCCGGGCGAGCCGCACCGCGGGATCGGGTTCGTCGGTGGCCAGGCCGATCACCATCGCTCCCACTCCGGGTTCACGACCGCCGGGACCGACCGCGGCCCCACCGAGGTTCATCGGCACCGGGAGCATCGCGGTCAGCGGTGACTCCGGGAGCGCGTACCGCTCGGACAGATAGGCGCGCAAGCCGCCGGCGCACATCGTGAGCGCGACGGCGTCGATCGTGGTGCCGGACGCGGTCGCGACCGCGTGGAGCCGCTCGATCTGCCAGGAACGCGCCGCGAAGGTCCGGCCCCGGCCCACCGCGACGTTGAAGATCGTGGGCGGTGTCTGCCACGGCAGCGCCACCCGGTGCCGGCGCACGCCGTCGGTGACCAGCCTGCCGATCTCCGGGGTCATCGCGAACACTTCCGTGCCCGCCCGCAGCCCGGCGCGCAGCCACGACGTGGGCAGTGTCGACAGCCGAGCCCGGGGGGCGACCACCTCCGGGCTCCACGGGGCGGGACAGTCGCAGGCCTCGGGGTCGGTGGACATGCTCCGGTGCAGCAGGCGCAGGCCGGCCGGACCGTCGGCGAGGGACAGATGGATCTTCGCGTACATCGCGGTGCGCCCGTCGTCGAGTCCCTCGATGACGTACACCTCCCACATCGGGCGGAGCGGGTCGAGTGGGGACCCGTGGATCCGGGAGACGAGGGCCAGCAGGTCGGTCATCGAACCCGAGCCGGGAACGGCGGTGTGGCGCACGTGGAATCCCAGGTCGACGTTCTCGGGACGCGACCACAACGGGTAGCCGGCTCCGCGCAGGGTCCGGACGGGACGCCGCCGCAGCGGGTCCGCCACCTCGTCGTGGGTGAGCAGGATCTCGTACATGCGGCGGGCGTGATCGTCCCCGGCCTCCGGCGGCGGTTCGAACAATACGAGAGCACCGAGGTGCAGTGGACGCGACGGAGTTTCGAGCAGTACGAACAGCGCCTCGGGAAGGCTCATCACCTGCATTCCCCCATCGTGGCGCCGAAACGTCCCGCGTGTGCGGTAACCCTGCCATCTCCGCACAAGAGGCGCACGTGCTGCGCCGGACGCCGTGACGTCTCCGCATCGTCCCGGACTACCCCTCGTCCAATCCCGGACGACGCGGAGACGTCGAGGCCGGGCTCCCGGATCCGGCCTGCGACGACGATATCAACAAACCGGTCGAACGGTATTTGATTTGCTCGACTCCGACCGCACTTCTGCCGACGGGTGGGTTTCGACCGGGGGGTGCGCGGCTATAGCCCTTGTACGCGCACCGCCCCACGAGTGCTCTCCCCGCGCGGCCGGCGGCACGCGAACCGCCGAGCGACAGCAAGGAGCGCGGATCATGACCATCCAATCCGGAGGCGGAGGCGGCGGCACGATGGCGAGGCCGAACTCGTCCGGCCTCGCCGACGTCATCGACACCATTCTCGACAAGGGCCTCGTCATCGACGCATTCGTCCGCGTCTCGCTCGTGGGCATCGAGATCATCACCATCGACGCCCGGGTGGTGGTGGCGAGCGTGGACACCTACCTGCGTTTCGCCGAGGCGGTCAACAGGCTCGAGATCTCCACCACCGAGCCGAAAGGCCTGACGGACATCGTCGGCGGCCCGGCCGGGAAACTCACCGAGAAGGCCGCCGCGCACAAGACGAGAGGTGCCCTGGACTCCGCGGGCGAACGGGTCAGCGGCCTGCTCGCCGGCGGTCAGGACGAACGCGAGGCGGCGCCACGCCGGTCCCGGGACGGGTGACGTTCGTCGGCGGCGGCCGGTGGCACGAGCCGGCGGCGGGAGCCCGAATTCCGGTCATCTCTACCCGGTTCCCCGGCGACCCGGAGCGGGTCTAGTCTCCTCCGGGTGAGAACACCCGCCGGCGCATCCGCGCCGTCCCTGCTGCGGCGACTGGCAGCGCGGGCGACCCTGACCCCGGTCAGGGTCGTGGCGCTGAGCTTCGCCGCGGCGATCGCCGTCGGCACGGCCGCGCTCCTCACCCCCGCGGCGCGCCGGCCCGACGCCACGGCCTCCGTCGTCGACGCCCTGTTCACCGCCACCTCGGCGATGTGCCTGACCGGGCTGGTCGTCGTCGACACGCCCACCCACTGGTCCGGTTTCGGCCAGGGCGTCATCCTCGCCCTGATCCAGGCCGGGGGGTTCGGGATCATGACCATGGCTTCGCTCGTGGGCCTGCTGCTCGCGAACCGGATCGGCCTCAAGGCCCGACTGAACACCGCCGCCGAGGCGCGTGCATCCGGACTCGGCGACGTCCGCTCGGTCGTCGTCGGCGTCGTGCGGATGAGCGTGCTCATCGAAGCGGTCACTGCGGTGGCGCTCGCAGCGCGGTTCGCGCTCGGCTACGAGGAACCACCCCTGCGGGCGGTGTGGCTGGGGGTGTTCCACTCCGTCTCGGCGTTCAACAACGCCGGCTTCGCCCTCTACAGCGACAACATGATCGGCTTCGCCGAAGATCCCTGGATCTGCGTGCCGCTCATGGCCGCGGTGATCCTCGGCGGAATCGGGTTCCCGGTCCTGTTCGAAGTGACCCGGCACCTACGGGGCCGCAGCACTCGATGGAGCCTGCACACCCGGCTGACCGTGACCGTCACCGCGGTGCTGCTGGTGGTGGGACCGGCGCTCGTGCTGATCCTCGAATGGACCCGCACCCTGCAGCACTACCACTTCGGCCAGAAATTGCTCGTCGCCACATTCCAGGGCGTCATGCCCCGCACGGCCGGGTTCAACAGCGTCGACTACGCGCAGGTGGACGACGCGACGCTGCTCGTGACCGACGTGCTGATGTTCATCGGCGGCGGCAGCGGCGGCACCGCAGGCGGGATCAAGGTGACCACCTTCGTGCTGCTGCTGTTCGTCATCGCGGCCGAGGCCCGTGGTGAGCGTTCGGTGACCGTGTTCGACCGGCGCATCGACACCCGGGTGCAGCGCCAGGCGCTGTCGGTAGCGTTGATCGGCGTCGGTCTGGTGGCGGTGCCGACCATCGTCCTGCTCGCCGGCACCGGATTCGATCTCGACGTGCTGCTGTTCGAGGTCACCTCCGCGTTCGCCACGGTCGGGCTGTCCACGGGAATCACCGCTCAGCTTCCGGCCTGGGGACAGCTCGTCCTGGTACTGCTGATGTACCTCGGCCGGATCGGCTCGATCACCCTGGTCAGCGCCCTCGCCGCCCGCGAACGCGGACGGCGCTACGAACTTCCCACCGAAAGGCCCTTCATTGGCTAGGAAACCTGCCTCCGACGTCGTGGTCGTGCTCGGACTCGGCCGCTTCGGCAAATCACTGGCGCTGGAGTTGATGGCCCAGGGCACGGAAGTGCTCGGCATCGACTCGAGCGAGGCGGTCGTGCAGAAGGTCGCCCACCGCCTCACCCATGCCGTGGTCGCCGACACCACCGACGAGGAATCGCTGCGGCAACTGTCGGTGCACGAGTACGGGCGCGCCGTCGTGGGCATCGGTTCCGACCTCGAGGCCAGCCTGCTGACGGCCTCGGCGTTGATCAACATGGCGGTGCCGAACGTGTGGGCCAAGGCCATCAGCAACGCGCACGCGAAGATCCTCAGCCAGATCGGCGTGCACCACGTCGTCCGGCCCGAACACGACATGGGCAAGCGCGTCGCCCACCTGGTCCGCGGCCGGATGATGGACTACATCGAGTTCGACGACGGTTTCGCGATGGTCAAGACCACCCCGCCCGCATTCGCGATCGGCCGGCGTCTCGGCGACACCGCCGTCCGCTCCGATTTCGGTGTCACCGTCGTGGCGATCAAACGCCCCGGCGAAGGCTTCACCTACGCCACCGCCGACACCGTGCTCGCTCCGGGCGACACCATCATCGTCTCCGGCCAGGTCCGCAACACCGAGCGCTTCAGCGAACTGACCTGACGGCCGTCGGAACGACGTAGGCTGCTGACGATGTCTCCGACAGCGCACCAGGCGCCCCCGGGCCCCCGGCCGGGCCGCGGCACCGAACGAAGCCGGCCGTGCCCGGTAGCACGCTCCGGGCCCGGTTCAGCCGCTCCGACACCCTGACCGAGCGACCCGATTTCACACTGGTGGGCATCCTGCGGGTGCCGCAGTTGCAGACCAGTCCGGGCCGCGCGATCGTGCGCCGAATCGGGTACGCCCTGATCGCCCTGACCCTGGTGGTGCTCGTCGTCTACCTGGACCGCGACGGCTACTCCGACAACCAGGACAACGAGCTGTCGCTGCTGGACTGCATCTACTACGCGACAGTATCGCTCTCGACCACCGGCTACGGCGACATCACTCCCATCACGCCCGCGGCCCGTCTGGTCAACGTCCTGGTCATCACCCCGCTTCGGATCTTCTTCCTCATCATCCTGGTCGGCACCACCCTCTCCGCCCTGACCGAGAGTTCCCGGCAAACCTTCCGCATCCAACGCTGGCGACACGGGGTGCGCAACCACACTGTGGTCGTCGGCTACGGCACCAAGGGCCGCACCGCGGTCGATGCGATGCTCGGCGACGGCGCCGCGCCCTCGGACATCGTCGTCGTCGACACCGACCCGGTGGTGCTCGACGCCGCCAACGGCCGGGGCCTGGTCACCGTGCAGGGCTCGGCGACCAAATCGGATGTGCTGCGTCTGGCCGGGGTGCCGCACTGCAACTCGATCGTCGTCGCCGCCAACCGCGACGACTCCGCGGTACTCGTCACCCTCACCGCCCGCGAACTCGCCCCCGCCGCCAAGATCGTCGTGGCCATCCGCGAATCGGAGAACACCCACCTGCTGCGCCAGTCGGGCGCCGACACGGTGGTGATCTCGTCCGAGACGGCGGGCCGGTTGCTCGGAGCCGCCACCATCACCCCGAACGTCGTGGAAATGATCGAGGATCTGCTCACTCCGGAGGAAGGCTTCGCGATCGCCGAACGCGACGTCGAAGCCGACGAGGTCGGCGACTCACCGCGGCACCTGCCGGATATCGTCCTGGGCATCGAACGCAACGGCCGCCTGCTGCGTGTCGGGTCCCCGGAGGTGGAGACGGTCATGACCGGCGACCGGTTGCTCTACATCCGGCGCGTCTCGGACTGACGTGCTGCCGCTATCCGGCGGGCGCGCACAGCTTCGCCGACAGCTCCCAGAGCCCACGGGCGACAGCCTCGTCGTGCGAGCGGGAGTTGGATTCGACACGCTCGGGACTGCCGCGCATCTCGAACAGTCCGCCCGGCCCGTAGTACCCGCCGGGTTCGACGCCGGGCGCGGTGGCCGCATACAGCAGTGGTAGCGCGCCGGTCTGGGCGGACTGCCCCACCAGCTTGTTCGCCACGCCCAGGAACAGGTCCTGGATCGACTCGGTGTGCGACTGCAGGTTCGTCGACGAGTACCCCGGGTGGGCGGCCACCGCCACGACCGCGGACCGCCGCTCGGTGAGCCTGCGCTGCAGCTCCTGGGTGAACAGCAGGTTGGCCAGCTTCGACTGCCCGTACGCCAGCCACCGGTCGTAGCGGCGGTACACCCAGTTCAGGTCGTCGAGGTCGATGCGACCGATCCGGTGCATGGTGCTCGACATCGTCACCACGCGGTCCGTGACGCGGTCGAGGAGCAGGTCGGTGAGGGCGAAGTGGCCGAGGTGGTTGGTCCCGATCTGCATCTCGAATCCGTCGACGGTGCGACGCAGCGGCACCGCCATCACACCTGCGTTGTTGACCAGCACGTCGACCTCGTCGATACCCGCTGCGAACTCCCGCACCGACGCCAGGTCGGCCAGATCGAGGCGCCGGACCTGCGCGGCGGGCCCGATCTCCCGGGCGACGGCCTCGCCCGCGGCCACGTTCCGGCACGCCAGCACCACCCGCGCCCCCGCGGCCCCGAGGGCACGGGCGGCCACCGCGCCCAGCCCGCTGTTCGCGCCGGTCACCACGAAGGTGCGGCCGTCCTGCTTCGGGATGTCGCGTGTGGTCCAAGCCGTCATGTCGGCCACCCTACGGTGAGCGGACTACGCGGGGGAAGGAACGCGTCCCGGGTCGGCGCCCCGGCCGGACGCAGCGCGGCGCCCCCGGGACCGTGACCTTCCACCCCGACGGGTCACGACATCACGGCGTCCCCGTCGACGCCGCAGGCCGGCGCCGTTCGCTACAGGCGCGTTCGCTACAGGTCGAACCGCACGCCCGTGAGCTGCTCCGACAGCTCCCACAGTCGCCGGGCGGTCTCCGGATCCGCGGCGTGTCGGCTGTAGGCGGCCACGGTCGGCGGGCCGTACAACTCGAAGAAGCGGTCCGGTCCGATGTAGCCGCCGGTCACCTCCGGATCGGTGGCGGCGACCACGACGGATTCCGCACCCTCGGCGGGGGTGCGTCCGAGCACCTTCTTCCCGAGTCGGAACAGCTGGTCGAACCACGTCCCGGTGTGCGTGCCGACCTCGGTGGCCGCGTACCCCGGGTGCGCGGCCACGGCCTTCAGCGGCGAGCCGGCGGCCGCCAGCCGCCGGCCGAGTTCGAGGCTGAACATCAGGTTCGCCAGCTTGGACTCCGCGTACGCCAGGGAACGGCTGTAGTGCCGCCGGCGCTCCCAGTTCAGGTCGTCGAGGTGGATCCGGCCGAACCGGTGACTCGTGCTCGAGACCGTCACCACCCGATCGGTGAGCCGATCGAGCAGCAGCCCGGTCAGCGCGAAGTGCCCGAGGTGGTTGGTGCCCATCTGCATCTCGAAACCGTCCGCCGTGCGGCTCAGCGGCACGGCCATCACGCCCGCGTTGTTGACGAGCACGTCGGCGGTCTCGATGCCCGCCGCGAACTCCCGCACCGACGCCAGGTCGGCGAGATCGAGCCGTCGCACCTGCGCACGGGGACCGATCTCCGCCGCGACCGCTTCACCTCGGGCGACGTTCCGGCACGCAAGCACCACGTCGGCACCGGCGGCGCCGAGGGCCCGGGCGGTGGCCTCACCGAGGCCACTGTTCGCCCCGGTCACCACGAAGGCGCGGCCCTGCAGGACGCCCGGTGCCGGCGGGGAGAACCGTTCAGGCACCGATGGAGGACTTCATCATGGGCAGCATCGCCCACAGCTGGTCCTGCCAGTAGCCCCACGTGTGGGTACCGGCGGCCGGGAAATCGAAGTGGGCGGAGTTGATGCCCAACGTCGCCAACCGCACCTGGAACGCGCGGTTCTGCGCCAGGGCGAGCGCCTCGAGTCCCATCGCGTTGCCCGTGTTGAACACGCCGATCGCGGAGTTCGGCCGATCGTGCTGGCCGGGCAGGCCGCTGCCCGCGGAGATCCACATCGGCAGCCCCCGCATGCTGGGCGCGGCGACGAACGGATCGTTGCGCAGCCACGCCGAGTTCCACGGCGGGCCCCACATCGAGTCGGCGTTGTAGCCACCGGAGTCGAGCATCGCCAGGCGGATCGCCTCACGCATGCCCGGCGCGGACAGGTTCAGGTAACCGGACATCGAGCCGGCGAACCGGAACTGGTCCCGGTGATAGGCCGCGAGAATCAGCGCCGCGTTGCCGCCCATCGACAGACCCACGACGGCGTTGCTGGACCGGTCGATGCCGTACGTACCGGCGAGGAAGTCCGGCAGGTTCTCGGTGAGGAAGGACTCCCACTTGTAGGTGTAACGCTGACCGTTGAGGTTGCTCGGCGCATACCAGTCCGTGTAGAAGCTGGACTGGCCGCCCACCGGCATCACGACGTTGACGCCGTGGTCGGACAGCCACGCGGCGTTCGTCTCGTGCTCCCACCCGCTCACGTCGTCGGTGGCGCGCAGACCGTCGAGCAGATACATGGCCTTGTTGCTGCCGTTGTTCGCCAGCCAGATACGGACCTTGATCTGGCCGACACCGCCCGGCGCGGGCACCCAGTGCTCCCGCAGGCGGGAGTACGGGTCCGCCGACGCGGTGCCCGCGCCGGCGAAGGCCACGGCGAGCGGTAGCACGAGCGCCGCGATCAGGAATCGGACGAGCGCCCGAGCCCCCCGAGGTCCGGCCTTGGTTCTGGAAGTATGAGTCACACCAGGCTCCATCAGCACATCATGTATCAACAACAACTGGGGCCCCGACAGTTACGCAACAACACGGTAGAGGTCCACGTCGGCCCGTACGAGGCTTGCACATAATCGTTATCGAGCAAAGCCGAACCGAAAGGCAGACGCAATGAGCAGCGACCGCGGCAGGCCGCCCGTCACCGCCGGAATCGACGGCTCGGACGCCGCGAAACAGGCCGCCACCTGGGCCGCGGCCGTCGCCGAGCGGCTCGGCACGGACCTGCAGCTCGTCCACGCGCTGCCCGGCCCCCGGAATTATTTCAGTGACGCCGCGCTGCGCGCGCGGGCCGAATACAGCCAGCGTCTCGCCGAGTGGGGCCGCGAACTGCTCGACGACACCGCGGCCGAGCTGCGCCGGCAGCGCCCGCATCTCGAGGTGGTCACGACCGTCCACCCGGGCCCGGCCGATCTGGCGCTGCTCGAACACGGCGACCGCAGCCGGATGCTGGTGCTCGGCGCCACCGGCTCGGGTGCGCTCGGGTCGCTGCTCGCCGGTTCGACCGCACTGCGCGTCGCCCACCGGTCCACGTGCCCGGTCGTCCTCTGGCGGGGCGATCCGGCACCCGAACCGGGCACGGACCGCCGGCCGGTGCTGGTCGGCATCGACGGCAGCGCGGACGCCGGCCCACTGGTCACCGCTGCGTTCGACATGGCGGCGGCGCTCGGGGTCGGCGTCCTCGCCGCCCACGCGTGGGGCGCCGGCGACGTCGCGGACCGCACCGCGGCGCTGGAGCTGATCGACTGGGCGGTCGTCGAGGCCGAAGAGACGGCCTTGCTGTCCGAGTGTCTCGCCGGGCAGCGCGAGCGGTACCCGGACGTGCCGGTCACCGAGATCGTCGAGCAGATCGGCGCCCGGCACCTGCTGCTGAGACTGGCGAAACGGGCCCAGCTGAGCGTCGTCGGCAGCCACGGCCGGGGCCTGCTCGGCGGCCTGCTCCTGGGCTCGACGAGTCAGGCGCTGCTGCACCACGCGCCGTGCCCGACCATGATCTGCCGACCGGGGGTCTGACGATGCTGCGCGGATCGGTCCGGCTCGGCCGGGTCGCGGGGATAGAGATCCGGGCCCACTGGTCGCTGCTCGCGACGCTCGGGCTGCTGTCGTGGCTGCTGGCCGCGACGATCCTGCCGGCGCGGATCAGCGGTCCGAGCACCACGCAGTTCTGGATCGCGGGCGTCGCCGCGGCGCTGGGCCTGCTGGTATCGCTGCTCGCCCACGAGCTTGCGCACTCGGTGGTGGCGGGCCGCTACGGAGTGGGGGTGGACGGGATCACCCTGTGGCTGCTCGGCGGGGTGTCCGAACTGCGCGACGAGCCGCCGAGCCCGAAGGCCGATCTGCGGATCGCGCTGGCCGGGCCGCTCGCGAGCGTCGTGATCGGCATCGTGGCGCTGGCGGCGGCCTCGTTCCTCGGTCCGCCCGTCCCGGCGCTGGTGACCGCGACGATCGGCTGGCTGGGCGCGACCAACCTGGTACTCGCCGTGTTCAACCTGCTGCCGGGTGCGCCGCTGGACGGTGGGCGGGTCGTGCGGGCGGTGTTGTGGCGCCGCACCGGCGACCGGCTCGCCGCCGCGAGCGGCGCCGCCCGCGCCGGCCGCGCGGTGGGGTTGGCGCTGATCGTGCTCGGCGCCGCCGAGACGCTCGCCCTCGGCAGCGCGGGCGGCCTGTGGATGATGCTCCTCGGCTGGTTCCTGCGGACCGCAGCCAACGCCGAGCTGGCGAACGCCTCGCTGGGGCACCAGCTCGGCGACACCCGGGTCGGTGACGTCATGACGGCGTCGCCGGTGACCGCACCCGGGAGTGCGAGCGTGGCGCAGCTCCTCACCGTCGCGGCCCGCGGCACGCACCACCGGGTGTTTCCTGTGGTCGACGACGGGAACCGGCCCATCGGCGTGGTGTCGCTGGCCGACCTGACCCCCGTCCCGGAGGGCGAGCGCACGGTCGTCACCGTCGCGGACCGGGCCCGGCCGCTGCCCGCGGCGGCGCGAGTACCGGCCGACGCCTCGCTCGCCGAGGTCGCGAGCCGGGTGCTGCTGCGGCCGGGGCTCGACCTCGTGGCCGTCGTGTCGGGAGACCGCCTCGTCGGCATCGTCACGGCAACCGACCTGGTGCGGGCCTGCGATCGCAGCGCCCTCGGCCTGCCCGTCCGCCGCACTCCGCCGCCGGACGAGCAGCCCCGGCCGGAGTAGTCCCTAGCTGCGCCGGACGACGAGCAGCGGGCACGGCGTCGTGTGCAGCAGTGCCCGGCTGGTCGAGCCGAGCAGCATGCCCTCGAAGCCGCCGCGGCCGCGGCTGCCGACGACCAGCAACCGGGCGTTCTCCGCCCGTTCGAGCAGGTGGCGCACGGGCCGGTCCCGCACCACGACCCGTTCCACCTCGACGTTCGGATAGTCCTGCGCGCGTCCGGCGAGGGACTCGGCCAGCACGACGCTCTCCTGCTGGTCGACGTCGTCCCACGTCGCTCCGGGCGTGCCGGCCACCACGTCGACGAGGTCACGGTCCGACCAGGCGTGCACCGCCACCAGCGGCGCCCCGTAGCGGTCGGCGGCCTCGAAAGCGACGTCGAGGGCGTGCAGGCTCGCCCGCGAACCGTCGACGCCGACCACGACGGGACCGTCCGCACCGCGTCCGGCCTCGTCGGGGCCGGGGATCACCGCGACGGGGCAGCGTGCATGCGCGACCACCGCCGAGGTCACCGATCCGACCAGACCGCCGGTGAACTCGCCGAGCCCACGTCGGCCGAGGACGAGCATCCGTGCCCGGCCGGAGTGCCCGAGCAGCGCCTGTGCGGCCACCAGACTCGACTGCTCGGTGCGGACGGACAGGTCCGGGTGCTCCCGCTGCACGGACTCGGCGGCGGACGCCAGGTTCCGTCGCGCGGTGAAGCGCAGTTCGTCGACGAACGGCGACGAGGCGCCGATTCCGCCGGCGTTCGCGCTGGAGACGAGCAGCAGCGGCACGTCCGTGGCGGCGGCCTCGGCGGCTGCCCACTGCAGCGCGGCGCGCGCGGGCGCCGATCCGTCGATACCGACCACGATCGGCGCATCGTCCATTGCCCGCTCCTCAGTCTCGTCCCGGTTGTTCCGACACCAGTGTCGCCATACCCCGGTCGCTGCGCGGACGGTTGACGGAAACAGTTACCGTGCGGGGGTGCGCCGCGCTCCGCTGCCCGTCCGCGACGGCCTGAATCCGACCCGCCTGCGGCTGCCCGACGGCGGCTCCTGGGCGACGGTGGCGGAGTTCCTGTCGGCGCGGTTCCCCGCCGACGTCGCACGCGTGCGGGAGAAGGTCGCAGGAGGCGAGGTCGTCGACGGCGCGGGCACGGCGATCACCGAGGACACCCCGTACGCGGCGGGCCGATTCGTGTACCTGTACCGCGACCCGCCGGTCGAGGAGCGGGTGCCGTTCGAGATCGACGTGCTGCACCGCGACGAGCACCTGCTGGTGGTGGACAAGCCGCATTTCCTGGCGACGACGCCGCGCGGGTCGTGGGTGGCCGAGACCGCGCTGGTGCGGTTGCGCCGCGAACTCGACCTGCCGGAACTGAGTCCGGCGCACCGGCTCGACAGGCTGACGGCGGGCGTGCTGGTGTTCACCGTCCACGCCGGCGCGCGCCGGGCCTACCAGTCGCTCTTCGATGCGCGGCGGGTGGACAAGGAGTACGAGGCCGTCGCGCGGCACGTGCCCGGTATGCGGTTTCCGCGGGAGGTGCGCAGCCGCATCGTCAAGGAACGGGGCGTGCTGCAGGCGCGTGAGGTGCCGGGCGAGGTCAATGCCCTCAGCCGGGTCGAACTGCTCGACACGGACGCCGGCCTGGGCCGTTACCGCCTGCTGCCACGCACCGGCAAGACGCACCAGCTGCGCGTCCACATGAATTCCCTCGGTCTGCCGATCCTCGGCGACAACCTCTACCCGAACGCATACGACGTTGCGCCCCAAGACTATTCGAATCCCCTGCAGCTGCTGGCCCGCGCGGTGGAGTTCGACGATCCGTACACAGGTCGGCGGACCCGCTTCGTCAGCGCACGAAACCTGGCAGCATGGAGGCACAGCACACCAGGACCCCGTTGATCGCGCGGGCTCACGTCTTGGAGGACCCCATGGATAACGGCATCGTTTCGCGCACCTACGACGGTCGCGTCGCCCTGCGCTTCCAGCATGCCTTCGCCCATCCCCCGGACCGCGTATGGCGGGTCATCACCGACCCCGAGTATCTGCGCGCCTGGTTCCCGGCCCGAGTGGAACTGGATCTGACCCCCGGTGCCCAGCTCGTCTTCCATGCCACCGAGCAGCAGGCCGAGCGCCTCGGGCTGCCCGCCGACCACACCGCCACGGGCACCGTCATCGCCGTGCACCCCGGACGCATTCTCGAATACATGTGGGACGCCGAGGTGCTGCACTGGGAACTGGTGCCGGACGGTTCCGGCGGCTGCTGGCTGACGCTCACGCACACCGTCGAGGACGAGGACTCTGCCTACGCACACGGTGCCGACTGGCACGCCGGATTCGAGGTCCTCGAAGCCCAGCTGGAAGGTCGCGACGTGGACTGGTCACCGGGAGATCGTGCCCGGGAACTCGCCGAGATGTACCGCAACCCGTCCGACTGACCTGCCCGCCCGGGACTATCCGGCCCCTCCGCTCCGGTCGACGAAGACCTCGTCGACCGGACGCCGCGACGTGGTCGGCAGCCCGCGGGCGCTGCGTGCCCCCAGCCGGATCACCACCTGAGGGAATCCTGCGACCTCCCCGGTCCGTGCCGTCGCCGTGCGCACGATGCCCCGGCTGGCCTCGATCTCCGTCACGTGGGTGAGCGGGCACGTCGCCAAGTGCGCCGCGGTGGCTTCGAGCAGCACCGCAGACATCGCCTCCCCGGCCCGCAGCCAGTCGATCCGTTCGTCGCTCCGGGTGCTCAGGACCGCCAGCGCCGACGCGTCCACCTTCGGCTGCACGGTGTCCAAATTCCCTGCGCCCGTGGGAAATCGACGCGCAACGTCGACGTCCCCGGCGGCTTCGTCGTCGAGCAGTGCGGATGCCGGAACGCCGGTGTCGCCGGGTTCCGCGCGACCGGTCCACCAGGCCAGCTCCTGCCGGTAGGCGTCGTCGCCCTCGCGGATCGCCGTACTCAGTTCCGACGCCCGCGCGAGATCCGAGCGGGCACCGGCGTCGAGGATCGACAGCGATGCACCCTCCCGGCGGGCGGCGTTCTCCAGGTCCACCAGGCTCTCGCGCAGGGTCGTGGGCGCTGCGAACGGCCGCCGGTCGGTGTGCCGGGCGTCGATCGCGAGGGCGAGGGCTGCGTCACGGGCGTCGACCGTGTGCGGCCGGTCGAAGTCGAGCACGGCCAGCAGGTCCGGCCGCGACGGATCCGGAAGCCGGGTCACCGTGGGGATCCACGACGCGGCGGACAGCGCCACGCGGACGTGGTGCAGCGCCGCACCGCAGCCGAGGAGCAGCTGCCGGCCGCCGGGATCGGTGCGACCGAGCATCCGCTCGGCCACGGCATACAGTTCGAGTCGTCCGCCCGTCCACTCCCAGCGCCACGGCTGGCTGTTGTGCAGGGACGGCGCCCGGCACGCCGACTCGACCGCATCGCGGATCGTGGCGACGTCCGGCCGGATCTCAGTGACCATCGCTGTCTCTCCCCCAGCCGCTCGACTCGACCGCCTGCCGCCCCACGGACTCGACGATCTGCGCCGCCCAGTTTCCGATCGCGTCCCAGTCCCGGAAGTCCCCGGTACGCCCTCCGGTCATGCGGGCGACCACGCGTTCGCCGGCACCGAGGACCTCCGGATCCAGCTTCCCGGCGAACATCCGGTGTTCCCGCGCGCCGGTGCGCTCCGACGCGTGCGACGCGTCGTACGGCCTGTTCACGGGCCGGTCCTGATCGCCGATGGGGCCCGAGGAGAACAGGAAGACCGCGCGCTCCCGCAGGGCGCCGGCATGCCGATCGACGAAGGTCTTCGCGGGGTGCAGCCAGTGCCCGAGGTAGACGGCGCTGCCGAGGACCACCGCGTCGTAGCCGTCCACGGCGTCGACCTGCTCGGGGGCGACGACGTCGACGCGCGCTCCCTTGTCGCGCAGGGCGGCCGCGAGAGCCGTGGCGATCTCCGTGGTCGAGCCGTGCCTGCTCGCCGCCGTGACCAAAATCCTCATCTGCGTCCTCCCCGGCCCAGGTTATTCGATGATCGCCCGGCGGGCACGCGGTCGGCCAGAGTCGAAGGACCCGCGCACAGGCCCCGCAGCGGCGTCCGGCGGCGGGGGCGCTGCGCCGATCGCCGGCGACAGGCACAGGGGGGCGACCGGGTGGCAGAGTGGTCTGACGGACGCCGCCGACGCGCGCGGAGAACACCAGGGAACCTGCCGGAACAGGAGTCGGACGCATGACCATGCCGCCCAGGATCGACACGGTCGAGGAATCGGAACGCAAGTACACGGTCGGGCACGGGCAGCAGCTGCCGGACCTGTCGGGCCTGCCCGGCGTCGACGCTCACCCCGAACCCGAACTGCAGCAGCTGTCCGCGCGGTACTACGACACCGACGACCTGCGGTTGCTGCGCGCCGGGATCACCCTGCGCCGCCGTGAGGGAGGGCACGACGCCGGCTGGCACACGAAGCTCCCCGCCGGCACCGACACCCGGACGGAGGTGCGCTTCCCGCTGGGCGACGACACCGACCGGCCCCCGGCCGAACTGCTCGCCCTGTTGCGCGGGGTGCGCCGTGCGCGTCCCGTCACGCTCGCGGCGGCGCTGAACACGCAGCGGTGGCGCCATCGCCTGATCGACGAGGAGGGCCGGGTCCTCGCGGAAGTCGTCGTCGACGACGTCTCGGCGACGCGGGAGGAGGGCAGCGAACCGCAGCAATGGCGCGAGATCGAGGTCGAGCTCGCGTCGGGCGGCACCGAGCTGCTCGACGCCGTCGAGGAGCGGCTGACCGAAGCCGGAATCACGCGGGCACCGAGTCCTTCCAAGTTGCATCGGGCGCTGGCCGATCTGCTGCCGGCCGAGGAGCAGGTGCCCGGTCCGGCCGGACACCTGCGCGATTACCTGCGCGGCGAGCTGCGCACCCTCGAACTCGCCGAGATCGGCGTGCGCCGGGACGCTCCGGACTCCGTCCACAGCATGCGCAAGGCCCTGCGCCGGATCCGCAGCGCGCTGCAGACGTATGCGGGAACGTTCGCGATCGACGACGGCCTGGTCGAAGAACTGCGTTGGACGGGAAGGAAACTCAGCCCCTCGCGGGACCTGGAGGTGCAGTGGGAACGCCTCGTGGGCCGCATCGCGGAGGTGCCCGTGGAGGCGCAGCGTGAGGCCATCCGCGCCCGCGTCGACGAGTACTTCTCCGCCCGGTCGGACGCGGCGCGACTCGAGGCCGTCGCCGCCCTCGACTCGGACCGTTACGCGGCTCTGCTCGAGGCGCTCGACACACTGATCGACGGGCTCGCGGCGGGGACGGTCGGGTCCGGCGCCGGCCGGGAGGCACGGCAGGTCCGCCCGAAGGATCTCGACCGCGCGCTCGCGCGTCTCGCGAAGAAGGTCTCGCGCCGGGTGCGTCACGCCGGGGAGGCCGCGACGCACGCCGAGCGGGACGAAATCGTCCATCGGGCCCGCAAGGGCGCCAAGCGGATGCGCTACGCCATCGAGGTGCTGCGGCCGCTGCACCGCAAGCGCGCCGAACGCGCCCTCGATCACTTCGACGACTTCCAGGATCTGCTCGGCGAGTTCCAGGACTCGGTGGTCGCGCGCGAGCACCTGCTCGAGATGGTGTCCGAGCAGGAGCACACCGCCGAGTCGAGCTTCGGTCTCGGGATCGTCTACCAGCGCGAACTCGAGGTCGGCGAGGAGCAGGTCGCGCACCTCGAACGTGCCTGGAAACGGGCGCGGCGAGCATCGAAACCCCTGTGGAGGTGAACCACCCGCGTCCGGGTCCTTCTCCCCTGGCCGACCACCGCCGCGAGGGGGCATGCTGAGCCCGGACGACGGAAGGAGACGCCCGTGAGCACCCACGGAGAGATGCGGGCATGGCGGGTCGACCGGCCGCGGCCCGCGGCGGAACACCCGCTGCGGCCGGTTCGGGAACCGATCCCCGAACCCGCTTCCGGGGAACTGCTGGTGCGAGTCCTCGCGTGCGGGGTGTGCCGGACCGACCTGCACGTGAGCGAGGGTGACCTGCCGGTGCACCGGCCGCACGTCGTCCCCGGCCACGAGATCGTCGGCGAGGTGGTCGGCGGCGACGTCGGCACACACCGGGTCGGCGACCGGGTGGGCATCCCGTGGCTGCGCAGTACGTGCGGCCGGTGCCGGTACTGCCTGCGCGGGGACGAGAACCTGTGTCCGAACTCCACCTACACGGGCTGGGACGCGGACGGCGGATACGCCGAATATGCCACCGTTCCTGCCGCTTTCGCCCTCCCCCTACCGTCCGGGTACTCGGACGCCGAACTCGCCCCGCTGCTGTGCGCCGGCATCATCGGCTATCGGGCTCTGGAGCGTGCCGACGTTCCGGAAGGCGGCGTGCTCGGTCTGTACGGCTTCGGCGGCAGCGCCCACCTCGCCGCGCAGGTCGCTCTGGCCCGGGGTGCGCGCGTGCACGTCATGACCCGCGGCGAGACCGCCCGGCGGCTCGCTCTGGACCTCGGTGCGGCCTCGGCTCAGGGCGCATACGACGCGCCGCCCGAGCCGTTGAACTCGGCGATCCTGTTCGCCCCCGCCGGGGAACTGGTGCCCACCGCGCTCGCCGCACTGGACGCCGGCGGCACCCTCGCGGTCGCCGGCATCCACCTCAGCGACGTGCCGCCGCTGAACTATCAGCAGCATCTGTTCCGCGAACGGCAGGTGCGCAGCGTCACGGCCAACACCCGCTCCGACGCACGCGAATTCCTCGGCTTCGCGAACGAACACCACCTGCACGTCACCACCACCGCGTACGGGCTCGACCGGGCCGACCGCGCGCTCGAGGACCTGTCCGCGGGCCGTTTCGGCGGCGCGGCGGTCCTGGTTCCGTGAAACACTCGTCCTGCGCCCCGAGCGCGGAAGAACGCACCGAGAAGGAGAACGAATGAGCACACTTGCCAACCGGAATGCCGTCGTAGCGGGCGTGGACGGTTCCGCCGTCGCCACGAGTGCGGCCCGGTGGGCGGCCGCCCTCGCCGCGCGGCTGGGAGCGCCCCTGCACCTGGTGCACTCGCTGCCCAGTGAAGGGATCTTCTACAGCGAGGCCGCGGTGCTCATCCAGTCGCAGATGGTCGACCAGCTCCGGGAGGACGGCGAAGCGATCCTGGCGAGCGTCACCGACGTGATCCGCTCCGACCATCCGGATCTCGAGGTGCAGGGCTTCATGGGGCCGGGCCCCGCCGCCAACTCCCTGCTCGAGGCCGCCGAGGACGCCCGGCTCGTGGTGATGGGCGCCACCGGCGCCAACGCCGTGGAGAACTTCCTGCTCGGCTCGACCGTGCTGCGCGTGGCCAACCACGCCCCGTGCCCGGTGGTGGTGTGGCGCGGCGACACCGAACGTCCGCTGCCGGACACCCGTCCCATCGTCGTCGGCGTCGACGGCAGTGAGCTGTCGACGGCGGCGGTCGGGCACGCCTTCGAGTACGCAGCCCTGTTCGGTGTACCGCTGGTCGCGGTGCACTCGTGGATCGGCGACGCGGCACTCGGCGTCGGCACGGTCGCGACGCTCGTGGACTGGGAGGCGGTGGGCGAGTCCGAATCCGCGGTCCTGGCCGAGACTCTCGCCGGCTGGCACGAGAAGTTCCCCGACGTGGAGGTCCGCCGCGTCGTGGACCGGGGTCCCGTCGCCAAGGTGATCCTGCGGCAGCTCGAGGACGCGCAGCTCGTCGTGGTGGGCAGTCACGGTCGCAGCCAGTTCACCGGGGCGCTGCTCGGGTCGGTGAGCCAGAATCTTCTGCACAACGCGCCCTGCCCGATCATGATCAGCCGCAAGAAGTGACGACCGTCCGGTGCCGCCCGTCCCGGGGCGGCGCCGGGCTCAGGCCGTCGCGGTCCCGAATGCCAGACCCACCGCGTACGTCACGATCATCGCGAGCGCACCGCCGATCACGACGCGGGACATCGCCCGCCCGCGCCGCGCCCCACCGAGCCACGCGCTGACCGAGCCCGTCAGGGCCAGCGCCACGAGCACCGACACGAAGGTGACGGGAACCCGCAGGTCCGCCGGCGGCAGCACGATCACGAGCAGCGGCACGAGTGCGCCGACGGTGAACGCGACCGCCGACGAGAGCGCCGCGGCCCACGGATTCGCCAGCGCCCCGGGGTCGATACCGAGTTCGACCTCGGCGTGTGCAGACAGCGCGTCGCGCTCGGTCATCTCCTTCGCCGCGGTGCGCGCCGTCACCCTCGACATCCCCTTGCCTTCGAGCAGCGCGGTCAGCTCCTCGAGCTCGGCGTCCGGCATCTCCTCGAGCTCGCGGCGTTCCTTGTGCAGCAGCGCCCGCTCGGTGTCCCGCTGCGCGCTGACCGACACGTACTCCCCCAGGGCCATCGACACCGCACCCGCCGCGAGGCCGGCGAAACCCGCTGTGAGAATGGTCGATTCGTCGGTGGTGGCGGCAGCGACACCGACGACGAGACCGGCCGTGGAGACGATGCCGTCGTTCGCGCCCATGACGCCGGCGCGCAGCCAGTTCAGTTTCGCCGAGATGCCGCCGGAATGCGGTTCGACGTCGGCGTGGCTGAGCGAGGGATCGGTCGACATGCCCTCAGGCTAGGGCGATTCCACCCGTCGCGGTAGCAATGCGAGCCTGTCCTTACCACGGCCGGGGGCCGAGTTCCCGTTCGAGCCACGCGCCGTCGGGAAGGCTGTCGCCGCTCGTGTCCACGACGCGCGCCGTGGGCCATTCGTCGCGCACGTGGAGCTGGTCGTCCAGGACCGCGGGCGTGGCATCCGACGCGTCGCCGCCCCGCTCACGCCGGGCCACGATGCGGCGGACCAGCACTGCCGGGTCCGCCCGGCACTCGATCTCGACGAGGTCGGCGGTCGCGGCGGCGGCGACCGCCCGCGCCGCCTCCCGCCGGGGCTCGGTGAGCCACGTCGCGTCCAGGACGACCGACTCGCCGTGACCGAGGGCGACGGCGGCGCGGCGCAGCAGCTCGTCGTAGGTCTCGTCGGTGTGGGCGGCGCTGTAGAGCCCGGCACCGACGGCGGCGGTGGCATCGGCGGTCGGGGCGAGACCGGCCAGTTCCTTTCGGACCACATCGCTGCGCAGCACGGTCGCGCCCAGGTGCTGCCCCGCCAGGTGCGCCACGGTCGTCTTGCCGGTGGCGGACAGACCCCCGACGACGACGAGCCGGACGCGGCCCCGATCGAGGTTGCGCCGGGTCTGGTCCAGCAGCGCGAGCGCGCTGCCCCGGGAGTGCTCGTCGCCCTGCTCGTGCCGCAGCGCGGCGACCTTCGCCCGGACCACGGCCCGGTACGCGATGTAGTGGTGCATCAGCGACGACGGGAACGCGTCGGCAGAGAACTCGGCGTAGGCGGGCAGCAGTTGCCGCGCCGCCGCCTCACCGCCGAGCCGTTCGAGGTCCATCGCGAGGAAGGCGATGTCGAGAGCGGCGTCGCCGTAGCGCAACCGGTCGTCGAACTCGAGACAGTCGATGATCCGGGGGCCGTCGTCGAGGCAGAAGATGTCGTCGGCGAGCAGATCCCCGTGCCCGTCGACGGCGCGCCCCGCGGCGATCCGCTCGTCGAGCAACCGCTCGCGGCCCGCGAGATAGCGGCCGGCCATGTCCCGGATCGCGGTGAGCAGGTCCGTCGCCTCCGCCCCGACGGGCAGCCGGTCGAGGTGATCCAGGCTCTCCCGCCACAGTCCGCCGAGGAACTGCGCCGTGGCACACTGGTCGATCGCCGGCTCGTGCGGCGACGCGGCGTGCAGGGCGGCGACCTGCCGCGCGACGGCGGTGACGACCGCGGCGACGGGCTCGCCGCGCTGCACCAGGGCGGCGAGGCGACGGTCGTCGGGCAACCGGCGCATCTCGACGAGGTGCTCGCACACCAGACCGTCGGGCCCGTGCACGTCGGCGACGCCGAGGTAGACGTCGGGGGCGAGACGCCGGTTGAGTTCGACCTCACGGTGGCAGGCCCGCTCCCGCGCCTGCCGGGTCCGGTTGTCGAGGAACCCGAGGTCGAGCGGCTTCTTGAGCTTGTGCACGCGGCCCCCGACGAAGAACACCACGGAGGTGTGGGTCTCCCGGATCGCCGCGTACGCCGGTTCGGATCGGTCGGTGCCGGTCACGGAGTTCCTCCCCGATGAAGCCTGTCGAACTTCGGTACGTTGCCCACCTTGCCTCAGCGTGGACCGGATCGCGCGCCGGCAGAAGTGCCGAAGGTCTCTCGTGTGGTTGCGCCGGAGCGGGCGGCCGATCCGCGGTACGTTTCATTCGGACTATCCGGGAATGGGGAGACATGAGCACGAACGGGCGGGACTCGGACATCGGCGGGCACCCGACGGTGGTTCTCACCGAGACGACGACACCGATCGAGCGCAGGTTGATCTCGCACTGGCTGCGGTCGGACGAGGTGCCGGCAGAGTACCGCGCGGACGGGCCGGTCGAGGAGATGGACCTCGACCCACGTCGTCTCGCGCAGGATCTCGTCGGCCGGGACGACGATCCCCTGGTGCTGCCCGTGGGAGTGGTGTGGTTGCCGGAGGCCCGCGACGGCGAGCGGCGGGTCCGGTTCTCCGACATCGTGGCGCTGACCAACCCGCGCAATCCGAACCGGTTCCTGCAGAAGTGGCTGGTCGGGCGTTCCCCCGACCGATTCCGGATCGTCCTCGCCGAGCCGGCACGGCTGAGCGAGTTGCGGTCCCGGCACCTCGCCGAGGACGGCGATCCGGCACCCGAGTCGTTCGCCCGGTTCGTGACCCACCGCGCGGTGGTGGGTCTCGATCGCGCCGAGCGGGCCGTCATCGGCGACCGGTACAAGGTGCCGAAGCTGGTGGCGGAGCAGATCATGGATTCGGCGTCGTTCCGGCGCCGGCTCGACGCGATCGGCACCGAGCACAACATCGCGCCCGAGGAGGTGCGGGCACGCGCGACCTCCGCGCTCGGGGAACTCGTCGCCGTCCAGTCCCGGCTGGTGACGGACCTGTTCACCGAGATGATGCGGCCGCTGCACTCCGCGGCGTGGACCGTGCACGCCGATGAAACGGGGCTGCGGAGTCTGCGCGACCTCAACCGCCGCTACCCGCTGGTGTTCCTGCCGTCGCACCGGTCCTACGCGGACGCCTTCGTGCTCGGCGACGTGCTGGCCCGGAACGACTTCCCGCGGAACCACCTCATGGGTGGCGCCAATCTGACGTTCTGGCCGATCGGTCCGATCGCCCGGCGCACCGGCACCGTGTTCATCCGTCGCAGCTTCGGTGACGACGCCGTGTACAAGGCGGCGCTGGAGGAGTACTTCGCATATCTGCTGACGAAGCGGTTCAACCTGGAGTGGTACTTCGAGGGGGGCCGCACCCGCACCGGCAAACTCCGCTCGCCCCGCTACGGCCTGCTCAACTACGTCGCGAACGCGATCCGGGGCGGCCGGGTGGAGGACGCGATGCTCGTGCCGGTCTCCATCACCTACGAGGGGCTCGCCGAGGTCGCGGCCGTCGCGGCCGAACAGACCGGCGCCCAGAAGAAGCCCGAGGGTCTGGCCTGGCTGGCGAGGTACGCGCGCAACCAGCGACGCCGCGCAGGCAACGTGTACGTGCGGTTCGGGGAACCGCTGTCGATGCGCTCGCAGCTCGCCGCGAGCGGGGACCCGGAGCTGTCCGGCGAACCCGCCGCGGACGAGACCGAATACACCGAGCGCAGCCGCAAGGCGCTGCAGAAGGTCGCGTTCGAGGTGGCCGTGGGCATCAACTGCCACACCCCGGTCACCGTGAACTGCCTGGTCACGCTCGCCCTGCTCGGTGTCCGGGACCGGGCGCTGACCCTCGACGAGGTGCGGGCGGTCATCGCACCGGTCCGCCGGTACATCGACGCCCGCGGGATACCGCAGGGCGAACTCGACGTCCTCGACGTCGAGGGCGGCCTGGAGAACGTCCTGTCCGCGCTGAGCGATGCCGGCGTCGTCACCACCTACGCCGGTGGGGACGAGCCGGTCTACTCGATCCAGCCCGGGCAGCACCTGGTCGCCGCGTTCTATCGCAACAGCGGCGTGCACTGGTTCGTCAACCGCGCCCTGATGGAGCTGGCGGTCCTCCACGCGCACGCCAATCCCGACCTCGACCCGGTGCGGGCGGCGTGGGAGGAGGCCAAGGCGGTGCGCGACCTGCTCAAGTTCGAGTTCTTCTTCCCCGACCGGGACCGGTTCGAGGCCGACATGCGCGACGAGATCGCCCTGCTGATGCCGTCCTGGCGTGACGCCCTGCCGGATGTGGAGCTGGCGCTGACCGCGCTGCTCGAAACCGGGTTCTTCATGGCGCACCGCGCGCTGCGGTCCTTCTTGGACGCGCAGCTCGTCGTCGCCGAACGCCTTGCCCGGCGTGACCCGGCCCTGCAGGTCGACCGCAAGACGTTCCTGGACGAGTGCGTCGCCGTCGGCCGGCAGATGCTGCTGCAGGGCCGGCTGTTCGGGCCCGAGTCGGTCTCGTCGGAACTGTTCGCGACGGCGCTGCAGCTTGCCGCCAACCGCGGGCTGCTGGAACGTGGAGGCGACGAGATCCGGCAGCGACGGGAGGAGTTCGCGGCGCAGCTGCTCGCGGTGGGTGAGCGGGTCCGGCTCGCCGAATCTCTCGACGTATCCAACAGAAAGGCGGAGCGGTGATCCTCGAGGAAGCGCTCGAGCGGGTGCGAACCGGGCCGAAGGGTCCGGAGATCGCGGCGTTCTTCGATTTCGACGGCACGATCGTCCACGGCTTCTCCGGCCTGCACTTCTTCCGCGACCGGTTGCTCGCCGGGAAGGTCGGCGCCGCCGAACTCGCCGCCACCATGCTCAACGGTTTGCGTGGCCACGACACCGAGGCGGACTTCGAGCGGTTCGTCGCGGTGGCGTTCAAGGCGTGGGGCGGGCACACCGAGGACGAGCTGTACGAGATCGGGCGCCGGTTGTTCGCGTCCACGATCGCCGGCCACATCTATCCCGAGGCGTGGCAGCTCATCCGGGCGCACCAGGCGGCGGGGCACACGGTGGTGATCGCGTCCTCGGCGTCGCGCTACCAGATCCAGGCGACGGCGGATGCGCTCGGCGTCGAGCACGTCCTGTTCAGCCCGCTCGAGGTGCGCGACGGGGTGCTCACGGGTCGGGTGGACGGAAAGTCGTTGTGGCGCAGCGGCAAAGCGCAGGCCGTGGCGGCGTTCGCCGAGGCGAACAACATCGATCGCGAGCAGAGCTACACGTATTCCAACGGGGGCGAGGACGCCGACTTCCTCGCCACGATGGGCAATCCGACGCCGACCAACCCGGACCGGAACCTCGAGCGCACCGCCGCCGCGCAAGGCTGGCCGATCCTGCGATTCAGGCCGCGCGGAACGCCGGGCACCAAAGAGGTGGTCCGCACCCTCGCCGCGTACGGCGGCCTGTTCGGCTCGGTGTGGACCGGTGTCGGCCTCGGCCTGCTCAACCGCAACAAGAAGGTGGCGCTGGACTCGATCGCCACCCTGGCGGGCGAGGTCCCGCTGGCCCTCGCCGGCATCGATGTCGACATCCGGAACGAGGCCAACGCCTGGTCACAGCGTCCCGCGGTCTTCATCTTCAACCACCAGAGCCAGCTCGATCCGGTGATCATGGCGCGGGTGCTGCGGCACAGCTTCACCGGGGTCACGAAGAAGGAGATGGCGAGCGACCCGCTGTTCGGGCTGGTGCTCCGCTTCGTCGGGGCCGCGTTCGTGGACCGGGCCAACACCGAGCAGGCGAAGGCGGCACTCGGTCCCGTGGTCGACACACTGCGCGAGGGCACCTCGGTGATCATCGCGCCGGAGGGCACCCGCTCCCTGACCCCGGAGATCGGCCGGTTCAAGAAGGGCGCGTTCCACATCGCCATGCAGGCGGGCGTCCCGATCGTGCCGGTGGTGATCCGCAACGCCGGGGAGGTGCTGTGGAAGCACTCCACGGTACTGCGGCCGGGAACCGTCGACGTGGTGGTTCTCGACCCCATCGACGTGAGCGACTGGACGCTCGACGAGCTCGGCGCGCGGGTCGCGGAGGTGGAGGACCTGTACCGGAAGACGCTCGCGAATTGGCCCGCATGACCGATGCGGGTGAGAACGGGGACGCGGCCGTGGGAGAACACGACCGCACCCCGGGCAACGGCAACGGCAACGGCAACGGCAACGGCGGAATGTCGCCGACCCGGCGCCGGCGCCTCAAGTGGCTGCTCGGACTCGTGCTCGTCGTCGTCCTCACCGTCGAGGTCGTCCTCGTCTGGCCGGAGCTGAAGACCAGCGTCAGCAACCTCTCCGACCTGCGCTGGTGGTGGGTGGGCGCGGCAATCCTGGCCGCACTGACCGAGATGTCGAGCTTCGCGCGCGTGCAGCGCACCCTGCTGTCCGCGGCCGGGGTCACGGTGACGCAGCGCCAGTCCCTGTCGGTGGCGTACGCCGCGAACTCGATGAGCGTGACCCTGCCGGGCGGCCCGGTGGTGGCCACCACCTTCACGTACCGGCAGATGCGCAAGTGGGGGGCGAGCCCCGTCGTCTCCACCTGGCAGCTCGTGATGGCCGGTCTGCTGCAGGCGGCAGGACTGGCACTGCTCGGCATCGTGGGCGCGCTGCTCGTGGGCGCCACCACCAACCCGTTCTCGCTCATCTTCTCCCTCGGCGGGTTCGCGGCGTTCGTCGTGCTCGTGCAGTACGCGGCCAGCCGGCCCGATGCATTCGAATCGATCGGCATCATCGCGCTGCGCGGCGTCAACCGCCTGCGCAAGAAGCCGGCACAGGCCGGTGCCCGGGCCTGGAAACGCATCGTGGCTCAGCTGCGGGCGGTCCAACTCGACCGCACCCACGCCGCCCGGGCGTTCGGCTGGTCGCTGTTCAACTGGCTGTGCGACGGCGCGTGCCTCGCCTTCGCCGCGTACGCGATCGGCGGCAAGCCCAGCCTGGCCGGCATCGCCGTCGCATACGCCGCGGGGACCGCCGCCAGCCGCGCGATCCCCCTCCTGCCGGCCGGGCTCGGCGTGATGGACGCCGTGCTCGTGCCCGCGCTGACGGCCAGCGGAATGACCGGCGCGCAGGCCCTGTCCGCGGTCGTCGTGTACCGGCTGGTGAGCTTCCTGATGATCGCGGCCATCGGCTGGGTGATCTTCGCCCTGCGCTACCGCGGGGCCCCGCCGGACGAGGAACCGGGCCCCGAACTCGACAAGCTGTGGCAGGACTGAGCCCCGCTCCGACACGCCGTGCCCGTCCGCCCGGATCACCCACGGAGCAGGCCCGCGGGCGCTAGCGTCGACAGTCTGAAACCGAGGAAAGGTACGTCAGTGACTGAGGACGCAGCGGTGCGCACGAGAGAGGTCTGGTCCGGCCGGTCGGTGTTCATTCTCGCCGCCATCGGCTCGGCGGTCGGACTGGGCAACATCTGGCGCTTCCCGTACATCGCGTACGAGAACGGCGGCGGCGCATTCATCGTGCCGTATCTGGTGGCCCTGCTGACCGCGGGCATTCCCTTGCTGTTCGTCGACTACGCGATCGGGCACAAGTTCCGCGGGTCGCCGCCGCTGGCGTTCCACCGCCTCAAGCGCGCGACCGAGAGCCTCGGCTGGTGGCAGGTGGGCATCTGCTTCGTCATCGGCGTCTACTACGCGGTGATCATCGCGTGGGCGCTGCGCTACACGTTCTTCTCGGCGACCCGGGCGTGGGGTGACGACGCGGAAGCCTTCTTCCTGCAGGACTTCCTGCAGATGGATGCCGACGCCACGTTCGGCCTCGACTTCGTGCCGGGTGTGGCGTGGCCGCTGCTCGGGATCTGGGTCGTGGTGCTCGTCATCCTGGCGCTGGGGGTGCAGCGCGGCATCGGGGCCGCGAACCGGTTCTTCGTGCCGCTGCTGCTGCTGTTGTTCGCCGGCATGGTGGTGCGGGCGCTGACCCTCGACGGCGCCGCGACCGGTCTCGACGCGTTCTTCCGGCCCAACTGGTCGGCGCTCACGGACACCGGCGTGTGGATCGCCGCCTACGGCCAGATCTTCTTCTCGCTGTCCGTCGCCTTCGGCATCATGGTCACCTACTCGTCGTACCTCAAGCACCGGACCAACCTCACGGGCTCCGGTCTCGTCGTCGGCTTCTCCAACTCGAGCTTCGAGATCCTCGCCGGCATCGGGGTGTTCTCGGCGCTGGGCTTCATGGCGCAGGCGCAGGGCGTGGGTGTGGACGAGGTGGTGAGCGGCGGGATCGGCCTTGCGTTCATCGCGTTCCCGACGATCGTCTCGCAGATGCCCGGCGGTGCATTGTTCGGCCTGCTGTTCTTCGGCTCGCTCGTCTTCGCGGGTTTCACGTCGCTGATCAGCATCATCCAGGTGTGCGTATCGGCGGTCGAGGACAAGACCGGCCTCACCCGCGTGCCGGCGGTCCTGCTCGTCGGCAGCGTCGCGACGATCACGTCCGTTCTGCTGTTCCCGACCACCACCGGTCTGAACACCCTCGACGTCGTCGACCGCTTCGCCAACCAGTTCGGCATCGTCGGGGTCGCTCTCGTCACGCTCGTCGTGCTCGCATGGGGCTTGCGCCGGCTGCCCGAGCTGCAGGATCACCTGAACTCGGTGTCGTCGTTCAAGGTCGGCCTCCTCTGGCGGATCTTCGCCGGCGTCCTCACCCCGGTCGTGCTCGGGTACATGCTGATCAGCGAGATCGTGGACCGGATCGACGAAGGTTACGGCGACCTGCCCGACGCGCTCGTCGCCACCTTCGGATGGGGTGTGCAGGTGGCGGTGATCGTGATCGCGGTGGCGCTGTCGTTCGCCCCGTGGGGGTTGACGGACGCCGAGTTGGCGCACACCGAATCGACGGAAGCGGGAGAGAGACTGTGAGCGGATCTGCGATCGCGATGATGGTCGTCGCACTGGGGTTGGTGTGGGGCGGTCTCGCCGCCAGCCTGATGCATCTACGCCGGAATCCGGACGACACCTCGGGCCTGGAGTCGGCCGAACGCCCTCACGAGTGAAATGTCCGGTCTCGAACCGGACACGACTCGTTTCGTTTGCATAACACCACGCCGCGCCGGACTGGCCGGTCTGTTCTCGCTGTGTTCTGCTTGATCCCACCAACACCACGAGTCACACAGGTAACACGTGACTCGCAGGTCTCCGCCCCGGAGCCGTGCAGGACTCCGGGGCGGACGGTGTTCCGGTTCCGACCACGTACAGGAGCGAAGCATGACCACCAGGACCACCCGGCGCGGGCTGCGCCGGCTCACCGCCGCAGCCTCCCTCACCGTGGCCGCTGCCCTGGCGCTGCCCGCCGTCGCGGCCGCCGAACCCCCCGCGGACCCCATCGTCGCTGCCGCGCCGGCACCCGATCCGCTCGTCGGCGCCCTCGAGACGCTCCGGGCCCAGCCGGGCGCCGATGCCCTCGCGGTCGCCGCCGCCGAGGCCATCGGCTCCGCGCGCGGGGGCGCCACCGACGTCGCCGAGGACTCGCCGCTCTCAGCCTACGAGGACGCCGTGGAGTTCCTGCGCGGCCTCGGCATCGAACCGTTCCTCTACCCCACCGGCGCGCCCTTCTGCACCGAGGGCGGCAGCCTGCCGCTCGGCATCGCCCCCGCCGTCGCCGGGGCCGCCCCCGGCCCGTGGCCGAACCTGAACATCCCGATGGTCGGGCCCGTCAACGCCGTCGATCCCGGGGAGACCCTGTTCGCCTTCGTGCCGATGGGCGTGGAGAAGGACGGCGCGAACACCACCGGGATGCAGGTCGCGTGGTTCAACGTCAACACCTTCCAGGGCGGGTTCGTGCCCATGGGCACCATCGCCGAGGCCGCGGCGCTCGCCGTCCCCGGGGGCGTGCCCGAGTTCGCCCGGCCGCTCGTCGCCACCGCGGTGCAGAACTTCTTCGCCGGTGCGGTCCCGCTCGGCGGAGTCCGCGCAGCACCGGTCGCCACCGGCTCGGGAACCGTCCTCGCCGCCGTGTTCGGCACGGTGCAGAACGGCGAGACGTCGTGCTTCTTCCTGCCGACCGTGGGCATCGTGGAGGTCCCGGCCTGATCGTCCGCGTCCGGGGTGTGTGTGCACGCCCCGGACGCGGACGATCGCGTCAGCCGATCGCCTGGAGCTTCTCCAGCCGGTCGAACACGAGCCGGACCACACTGTCCATGTGCGCCATCACCTGGTCCGCGGTGGCCCGGCCGGCCGCCCAGCTCACCAGGTTCGACATCCACACGTCGGCGATCACGTGCACCGCGTTGAGCAGTTGCTCACTGACCACCTCGACGCCCGCCGCGCGGGCGTACATCCCGGTCATGATCGCTCCGAGCCGGTCGAGTTCGGCCGAGGACGACGCGTCCGCGAACATCGCTGCACGCACGAGCGCGTCGTAGAGGTTGTGGTCGCTCTCGAGCCGGCCGATGTAGCCGTGCAGCACCGACATGATCCGCTCGTGCGCCGAGTCACCGGGGATCTCGGTCTCGCCGAACCGGTTGCTCAGATCTTCGAACAGCAGCACCATCGCCACCACCAGCAGGTGGTTCTTGGACGGGAAGTAGCGGTACACGGTGCCCAGGGCCACGCCCGAGCGCTCGGCGACGGCGCGCATCTGGACCGCGTCGTAGCCGCCTTCCGAGGCCAGCTCCTTCGCGGTCTCGATGATCCTCAGGTAGCGGGCGCGCTGGGCCGGCTTCAGGTCCGCGCCCAGAAACGACGCGGGCCGCACCTTCGATCGCGATGCTGCGCTCGCCTCCGCCATCGTCCTCACCTTTCGTACGTCTGTCCGCCAGCGTAGTGCGCTCCCCGTCCCGTGGCGCCCGGACCCGTGCGGATTGAATGGACAGCTGTCTGGAACGAGTTCCACCGCACACTAGAACGCGTTACAGTTGCCTGGACTCGACCAGTAGGGAGGCAGCGTCCGTGCGTCACGGCATCACCCTGTTCACCAGCGATCGCGGCATCCGGCCGGAGCGGGCCGCCCGGGCAGCTGAGGAACGCGGCTTCGACGCGTTCTACGTCCCCGAGCACACCCACATCCCCGTGCGCCGCGAATCCGCACATCCCGGCACCGGCAACGAGACGCTGCCCGACGACCGGTACCGCCGGACCCTGGATCCGTGGGTCGCGCTCGGGCTCGCCGCGGCCGTCACCTCGACCATCCGGCTCGGCACCTCGGTCGCCCTGCCCCTCGAGCACGACCCCATCACGCTGGCCAAGACCGTCGCGACCCTCGATCACCTCTCCGGCGGGCGGGTCGTCCTCGGCGCCGGATTCGGCTGGAACGCCGAGGAACTCGCCGACCACGGCGTACCGCCCGGAAAACGGCGCACCGCGCTGCGCGAGTACCTCGAGGCGATGCAGGCCCTGTGGAACGAGGACGAGGCGGCCTACGCCGGGCAGTTCGTCTCGTTCGGCCCGAGCTGGGCCTGGCCCAAACCGATCCAGCAGCCCCGCCCACCGGTGCTGATCGGCGCGGGCGGCACCGACCGCACCTTCGCGTGGATCGCCCGCTCCGCCGACGGCTGGATCACCACCCCGATCGAACGCGACATCGACGACCGCGTCGAACGGCTGCGGACCACCTGGACCGAAGCCGGCCGCGACGGCGCCCCGGAGATCGTGGTCCTCGCCGGCCGGCCCGACCCCGCCCGGCTCCAGCGGTGGCGCGACCTCGGCGTGACCGAAGTGATGTTCGGCCTGCCCGACCGCCCCGAGGACGAGATCCTCGCCTACCTCGACAAGCTCGCCGCCACGCTGGACTCGACCCGCTGACGGTCCACGACAGAGAAGGAACACCTCCATGACCACTGCCGCCTTCCGCCCACTGCGCGCCGCCGAGATCACCGCCTGGGACCACGAGGCCGACGTCGTCGTCGCCGGCTACGGCATCGCCGGGGTCTCGGCCGCCATCGAGGCCGCCCGCGCCGGCGCCGACGTGCTGATCCTCGAACGCACCGGCGGCTGGGGCGGTGCCGCGGCCCTGTCCGGCGGCATCGTCTACCTGGGCGGCGGCACACCGCTCCAGCGCGAACTCGGATTCGAGGACACCCCCGAGAACATGAAGACGTTCATGCTCGCCGCCCTCGGCCCCGGCGCCGACGAGGCCAAGATCGCGGACTACTGCGACGGCAGCGTCGAGCACTACCGGTGGCTCACCGAGAACGGAGTGGTGTTCAGATCGGCGTTCTGGGGCGAGCCCGGCTGGGAGATCCCCGGCGACGAGGGCCTGATGTACTCGGGCGGCGAGAACTCCGCACCCTTCAACGAGATCGCCACGCCCGCTCCGCGCGGCCACGTGCCGCAGATGAGCAACAAGCGCACCGGCGAGCAGGGCGGCGGGTACATGCTGATGAAGCCGCTGGCCGAGACGGCCGAATCCCTCGGGGTGACACCGGTGTTCGACATCCGGGTGCAGCGGTTGATCGTCGACGACGCGGATCGGGTCGTCGGGATCGCCGCGAAGAAGTTCGGCGACGAGGTCTTCGTGCGGGCACGTCGCGGCGTCGTGCTCACCACCGGTAGCTTCGCGTACAACGACGCCATGGTCACCGCGTTCGCCCCGCAGCTCATCGGCCGGCCGGCCGCCGCGATCGAGGAGCACGACGGCTGCTCCATCCGGATGGCTCAGGCCCTCGGCGCCGACCTCGCGCACATGGGCGCCACCGAGGTGGCGTTCTTCGCCGATCCGCAACTGATGGCACGCGGCATTCTCGTCAACGCCCGCGGCCAGCGGTACGTCCCCGAGGACACCTACCCCGGACGCGTCGGACAGCTCACCCTTCTGCGCAACGACAACCAGGCGTACCTCGTCATCGACGAGGCTTCCTACGAAGAAGGCTGTGCCACCACCAGTTCCACTCCGTACTTCCGGTTCCCGCCGAAATGGGCGGCGGAGACGGTCGCCGAACTCGAATCCGACATGGGCCTGCCGGAGGGCACTCTGCAGGCCACCGTCGAGGTGTACAACCGGCACGCCGCGGCCGGCACCGACCCCGTCCTCGGGAAGAAGCCCGAGTGGGTCAGACCGATCGGGACCCCCGTCGCAGCGCTCGACCTGCGCAACTGCACCGCGGGCTTCACCCTCGGCGGCCTGCACACCACCGTGAACTCGGAGGTCCTGCACGTCTCCGGCGAGC
This sequence comes from Rhodococcus sp. DMF-1, assembly GCF_021441945.1. NCBI lineage: Bacteria > Bacillati > Actinomycetota > Actinomycetes > Mycobacteriales > Nocardiaceae > Rhodococcus > Rhodococcus sp. DMF-1. The sequence continues at coordinate 38,571 of NZ_CP090442.1, read as the reverse complement.
CGATCCCGGGCCTGTACGCCGCGGGCCGCTGCACCTCCGGTGTGTGCGCAGGCGGCTACGCGAGCGGCACGTCGCTCGGGCAGCAGCTTCTTCGGCCGCCGCGCGGCATCGCCGCCGCCGCGACCTGAACGTTCCCCCACCCCGTCGGTGTGGCCGAATGTCACATCGGTTCGATCGAATCGAACCGATGTGACATTCGGCCGGTACGGGCCGGACGGATGGGGGCGGGGCGTTCAGACGACGGTGAGCGGCAGGGGGATTCCCCGGTCGGCGAACGCGAAGGTCGCGCCGGTGCTGAAGCGGGTGATCGCGACCTCGCCGCACTCGCTCGCGGGTTCGGCCTCGCGGATCACCTCGACGGTGAGCGCGTGGGCGTCCTCGGACACCACGCGCGCGGTGAAGTGCGGGTCGACGCCGCGCACCAGCGCCTGCAACGGCCCGAGGTGGTCCCCGTCGATCAGGGTGGGCCACGATCCGTCCGCGTCGGCACCCCCGGACCGCCCGAGGCGCAGGTGCAGCCTGCCGGGCTCCCAACTGATCTCGCAATCGACGTACTGCCTCGGCGCGAACACAGGGTGGACCGAGAGCACCGTCGCCAGTCCTTCGACGTCGCGCGGCAGGCCGAGGGCGTCGCGTAGCCGCTCGGACGCCAGCCCCGCAATGCCGGTCAGCTGCTTGCGGGCGAGGGACAGCGCGGTGTCCTCGTCGGTGCGTTTGCGCACGCCGAGAAGGAAGCCCAGCGTGAGCAGATGCTGTTGCAGGCACACCTCCTCCGCGATCCGTACGAGGGCCGAGTGCGAGAAGTCCGCGAACCGCAGGTCGGAGAGCAAGGGGCCGGAGTAGTCGCCGCGTCCCTCGTCCGCCGGGTCGATCGGACCGAGTTCCACCGCGACGGCCGCGGTAAGGCCGATCGCCTCGGTGTGCGGGGCGGTCTCCGGCGGCACGTGCGACGGGTCGATCGTCACCGTCCACGCGCAGTGCGGGTGGCGGTCGGCCGGCCGGCGCGGGGGCCGGTGGATCGGCCGCACCTGCGCGTGCGGGTTGGTGGCGAGGGCGGTCGCGTCGAAGGTGGGGTCCTCGATGTCGTGGCACATGGCCGTCACATACGCCTCGCCCAGCGGCTCGACGTCCATGAGCGCACCGCAGTGGTCGAGCCGGAACTCGCCGTGGTCGTGGTCGTCGACGCGGAACCGGAAGTCCATGAACTGTGGCGGCGCACCGATGTCGAGCTGCAGCCCCTTGAAGATCGTCTCGACGCCGTCGCCCTCGTACCGCAGGGCGCGCTGCATGCGCCGGGTGTACCACGGGCTCGACGCCTGCCACTCCTCGACGGCCACCTCGGCCATCCCCTGCCGTCCGAACGCCGAGATCAGGTGGGCCATCCCGGACCGGTCGACGAGCTGGCCGCACAGAAGCAGTTCGGGGACGAGGACGGCGAGGTCCGACCGGGTGAGCGCGGCGAACGAGTCGCGGACGTTCACCGGGCTCACCACAGCGGCACCGGTGCCTGTCCGGCCGGGTACCAGCCGGGCAGGCGTTTCGTCGACGTCGACCGTTCGATCCGCCTGTTCATGCCGTCGGACAGGGTGCCGGCCGTGATCATCTCCAGGAACAGGTGGGAGACGTTGCCGAAGTCGAAGAAGTCGCGCTGCCAGGACCACTGGAAGTCCCCGCCGTAGCGGAACCAGCTGCCGCCGAAGCCGTACACCTCGTAGTGTGATCCGTCGTCGCGGGTCGCGTCGGCGACCTGCTTCCAGAAGCCGATGACGTCGCCGGTCCGCTCGTCCACGACGAACCGCTGGTAGGGGTACTGCCATCCCTCGAGACCGGCCATCTCCTGGCCGAGGGCGAGTTCGCGGATCTCCGCCCTTCCGACGGCCATGAAGTCGTCCTTCGGGCCGTAGTTCCAACCGTAGGTCGCGTCCTCGGTGTACATCTCGGCCAAGGGCTTCCAGTCGCCGGCTGCCTCGGCCTTCATGTTCGCTCCGATCCAGCGTTCGATCATCTCGTCGAGTTCGGCTCGGTCGAACGGTGCCATGACGTGTCTCCTCGGGATCAGTCCTCGACGATGCGGAGGGCTCGGGTGGGGCAGTACCGGACGGCGGATTCGACGTCGCCGCGCAGGTTTTCGGGTATGTCGTCCATCAGGATCCGGACCGTGCCGTGCTTTGGAACGTCGAAGACGTCCGGTGCTTCCAGCGCGCACATCGCATGCCCCTGACACAGGTCGAGGTCTGCTTCCACTTTCACGGGGGGTGTCCTCACATCCGACGGCGGTAGCGCACCGCACACGGCTGCGCGAGCTGAACCACCATCTTGGAATGGTCGTTGCGGTAGGTTCCGGACGGCTGGGACATCTCGAATTCGTAGTCCCGCAGCAGGACCGAGAAGATCGCCTTGAGCTGCATGAGGGCGAACGCCGCGCCCACGCACCGGTGCCGGCCCGCCCCGAACGGAATCCAGGTCCAGCGATTGACGATGTCCTCCTGCCGCGGATCGATGTAGCGGCCCGGATCGAAGGAATCGGGCTCCGGGAAGTCCTCCGGGATGCGGTTGGAGATCGCCGGGGTGGCGCCGACGAGATCGCCCTCCCCGATCCGGTAACCCTCGACCTCGAACTCGCCGCGCGCGACGCGCAGCAGCAGGATCAGCGGCGGGTGCAGCCGCAGCGTCTCCTTCAGTACCGCCTCGAGCAGCGGGATCTGCCGCAGCGCATGGTAACTCACGCCCTCACCGTCGGCGTAGAGGACGTCGAGCTCGTCGGTGACCCCGCGCAGGTACTCCGGATTGCGCAGCAGCTCGATCAGCGCCCAGGCCGCCGTTCCCGACGTGGTGTGGTGGCCGGCGAACATCATCGAGATGAAGATGCCGGTGATCTCGTCCGCGCTGAACCGCTTGGCGCCGTCCTCGTCCTCGATCGAGACGAGGACGTCGAGCATGTCGCGGTCCTCCCTGCCTCGGGGCGGGTTCGCGATGCGATCGACCATGATCTCCTCGACGAGGGCGACCAGCCCGCGACGAGCCTCGTCGCGGCGACGGAAGCTCTCGATGGGCGCGTAGGGGTCGACGAAGGCGAGCGCGTCGGTGCCCTTTTCCAGGTCGTGGTACAGGCGCGCGAACCGGCTGTCGAGCTGGCCGCGGAACTTCTTGCCGATCAGGCAGGCCGAGGACGTGTAGATCGTCAGCTCCGCGAAGAACTCCAGCAGGTCGATCTCGCCCTCGTCGCCCCAGCCCGCGACGATGTCCCGGACCTCGCGCTCGATCGTGGCCGCGTGACCCTTCATCTGCTCGCCGCGCAACGCCGAGTTGTGCAGCATCTCCTTGCGGCGCTCGGGGCTGGCGTCGAAGACCACACCCTCCCCGAAGACCGGCTTCATGAACGGGTACGCGGCCTGCTGGTCGAGGTCCTCGTCGGCGGAGCGGAAGAAGAACTCGTTGGCCCGCGCGCCGGAGAGCAGCACGACGTTGCGGTCGGCGAGCTGGAAGACCCCCACGTCGCCGCACTCGTCGCGGACGCGCTGCATCAGTCCGATGGGGTCGGTGCGCAGCTCCTCGAGGTGGCCGTGTTCGTGCTCGCCCCCCGAGACACGCGTGGGAGTGACGATCGTGGTCATTCAGGGTCCTTTCCCCGAGAGTCCTTCAGCAGCGGCGCTTCCGGTTGCACTTCGGTCAGTACCAGGTGGGTTCCGCGCGGGGCCGACACGACGGCGACGACGGCGTTCGCGATCTCGGAGGCGCGGAGGAAGTAGGAGTGCCGGGCGAAGCCCCATCTGGTCCAGTCGGCGAGCAGCGGCTCGATGACCTCCGCGGGGGCGTCGAGCCCCATCCCGGTCTGTGTCGGGCCGGGACGCACCACCGACGCGCGAACCCCCGTGCCCTCGAGTTCCATCCGCATCTGGCGCACGAGCGCCTCGAGACCGGTCTTGGCGGCGACGTAGGCGCCCATGCGGGGCCGCGCGACGTCGGCGCAGTCCGAACCGATGACGACGAAGTCGCCGCGGCGCCGTTCGATCATCCCGGGGAGCACGCGATGGGCGAGACGCTGCGTGCCGACGAGGTGGACGTTCACCTGGAACTCGAACCGGTCCGGATCCATCTCGTGCACGAGCCGGAAATCCATGTCGCCGGCGCCGGACAGGACGATCTCGGTGGGGCCCAGGGCGTTCTCGGCGGCGGTGACGAACTCGTCGACCGAGTCGGTGGACGACACGTCGAGGAAGTGCGCGACGGCCTCGCCGCCTTCGCCGCGGATCTTCTCCGCGAGGGCCTCGCACTGTTCGACGCGCCGGGCGCCGAGGGCGACCGGGTGACCGAGGGCGGCGAGTGCGAACGCGGTGGCCGTACCGATGCCGGAGGAGGCGCCGCCGACGATCGCGGGCCGGCGCGGCGGATTGGGCTCGAATCTAGGCATGGCGCCGGGTCACCTCTACGGGCAGGGCCGCGAGGCCTCGGACATTGGTCGAGTGCACGCGCTCGCAACGGTCGAAGTCGACGTCGTAGTCGGCGACGCGCGCGGCGAACTGTTCGAGCGCGATGTTCGCCTCGAGGCGCGCGAGGTGGGCACCGAGGCAGAAGTGCACGCCGCCACCGAAGCTGGCGATCCTGGACGCGCTGTCGCGGCCGATGCGGAAGGTGTCGGGATCGGCGAACACCTCGGCGTCGCGGTTTGCCGAACCGATGAGCAGCAGTACCTTGTCGCCCGCGCGGATGGTGCCGTCGTGCCGTTCGATGTCGGTGGCGGCGGTGCGCGCGACGATCTGGCTGGAGGTGTCGTAGCGCAGTGTCTCCTCCACCCAACCGGAGACGGCGTCCGGGTTGCCGAGGACGCCGGCCAGCTCGGTCTTGTTCTTCGCACCCCAGTACAGCGCGTTGCCGAGAAGTTTGGTGGTGGTCTCGTTGCCCGCGACGACCATCAGGAACATGAAGCCGATGATCTCGTCGTCGTCGAGGCGGTCTCCGTCGACCTCGGCGTCGAGCAGGGCCGAGGTGAGGTCCTCGGTCCGGTGTGTGCGGCGCTGCGCCAGCATGTCCGCGTAGTAGCCGACGAGGTTCAGCGACGCCTCCATCGCCGCGACGGGCACGTCGAGCACGCCCTGCTCCCGGTGGACCACGAGATCCGCCAGCCGGCGCAGTTCGGCGCGGTCGGCCTCGGGCACACCCAGCAGTTCGGAGACGACGTCCATCGGGAGCTTGCCCGCGAACTCCGCGATCCAGTCGAATTCGCCCGTGCCCAAGGCGGTGTCGAGGTATCGGAGGGTCAGCTCGAGGATGCGGCCGCGCAGGTCGGCGACCCGGCGCGGGGTGAAGCCCTTCGAGACGAGCCGGCGCATGCGCATGTGGCGGGGGTCGTCCATCGCGAGAAACGACATGACCTTGTGGGCGTGGGGTCCGTAGGCCGACGGGTCGAGGGAGACCCCGTTGGCGCTGGAGAGCCGGGTGTGGTCGCGGAAGCCCGCGACGACGTCGGCGTGCCGGGACAGGGCCCAGAAGCCGAGGTCGTCGTTGCGATAGAGCGGCGCCTCCTCGCGCAGACGCCGGTAGACCGGGTACGGATCCTCGTGGAAGCCGTAGTCGTAGGGATCGAACAGGAGCGGTTCGAGCGAAGCCTGGGTCATGCGCTACTCCAATAGAAGTGCGGCGGAGGTCTCCAGCCGATCGGCGATCTTCTCGTAGGTCTCGTATCCCATGCCCGCGCGGACGAGGGCGCCGGCGTAGAGCATTTCCAGCGCCTCGATCTCGTCGGGATCGGCGTCGGGGCCGAGCGCGGTGGCGAGCCGCGCCCGGATGTCGAGGCCGATGCGGGCGCGCAGGTGTTCGACGTCGGGGTCGCGGCCGAGCAGTGCGCTGGTGACCGCGCCGGCGAGTTCGGGCTCGTCGGCCATCATCAGCGCGACGTTGCGCAACACCGCGACCACCCGGCCGACGCGGTCGGTCGTGGCCGCCTCGGGTTCGGGCGAGGCGGCAAGCCGGCGCCAGAACACTTCGGCGACAAGGTGTTCCTTGGACGAGAAGTAGGTGTAGGCGGTCGCCGGTGCGACACCGGCCCGGGCGGCGACGTTGCGTACGGTCAGTCCTGCGAACCCCTCTTCCCGCAGGACCTCCACGGCAGCGCGCGTCAGGCGATCCACGGTGTCGGCCTGCTTCTCGGTGAGACGGCGGCGGGTGGATTCGAGATTCACATTTCTGGACACGTGTCTGGACATTACTACGGTCGCCTGTCCGGGGCAACGGCCTCCGTACACCGGTCACCCCTTCGGGTACACGCGTACGGGCATGGATTTGATGCCGTTGACGAAGTTCGAGCGCAACCGCCGGACCGGGCCCGCGGGCTCGACGCGCTCGATCCGGCGTGCGAGCGTCTCGAACAGGATCCGCAACTCCAGCCGCGCCAGGTGCGCACCCAGGCAGAAGTGCACCCCGGTGCCGCCGAACGCCACATGCGGATTGTGGGTGCGCCCGATGTCGAAGACGTGCGGATCCTCGAAAACGTCCTCGTCCCGGTTCGCGCTCGGGTAGTAGACCACCACCTTGTCCCCCGCCTCGACGGGCTGGCCCCCTATCGTCGCCGGGCACGTCGGAGTGCGGCGGAACCCGATCACCGGGGTGACCCACCGGAGGATCTCCTCGACCGCACCGGCGGCGAGTTCCGGCTCGGCCTGCAGGCGACGCCACTGCTCCGGATGGTCGACGAAGGCCTGCATGCCGCCGGCGGCGGCGTTGCGCGTCGTCTCGTTCCCGGCCACCACCAGCAGCACGAAGAACATGTCGAACTCCATCTCGGTCAGCGTGTCACCGTTCTCGTCCGGCCGGACGAGCCGGGAGACGATGTCGTCGCGCGGCTCCGCCCTGCGCGCCGCGGCGATCTCGTTGGCGTACAAGAAGATCTCCGCGGCGGCGAGTTCTCCGTCGGCGCGGGTGTTGCCGTATTCCGGGTCGTCGAACCCGATCATCCGGTCGGACCAGTCGCAGAGCCTGTCGACGTCCTCCCCGGGTGCGCCGAGCAGGGCGGCGATCACCTCGAGCGGAAGCGGAGCGGCGGCCACCGGTACGAAGTCGACGACCGCGCCGTCGCGGCCCCGCTCGACGAGATCGTCGACGACGCGGTTGCAGATGCCGCGGATGTGTCCCTCGAGCGTCCGGACCGCCCGGGGCGTGAATCCGCGGCTGACGAGCTGGCGCAACCGGGTGTGCTCGGGCGGATCGAGGTTGACGAGCATCGCCGCCTGTTTGCGGCGGGTCTCCTCGTCGAACTCGTCGATCTGCGTCGTGCCGAGCGCCGACGAGAACGTGGTGCTGTCGCGCGAGACCGCGGTGACGTCCGCATGCCGCGTCACCGCCCAGTAGCCGGGTCCGTCCTCCTCGTCCTGCCGGTAGACCGGGCAATTGCGCCGCAGCTCGGCGAAGACGTCGTGAGGGACGCCCTCGGTGTAGAGGTCGGGGTTCTTCAGGTCGATACGGGATGCCGTCACGGGACCACCTCGCACATGTCTACGAATGACCGTCGTTTACAAGCTACACACATTCGTTTGAAATGGAAGATCCGTAGGATGGCTGCATGGGGACCGGAGAGCACAGGCCGATACGCCGTCGGAATCTCAGCCGCGAGAAGGTGATCGACGCGGCCTCGGCGGTGGTGGACGAGTCCGGCTGGGAGCAGCTGACGATGAGCACCCTCGCCGGCCGTCTCGGCATCGTCACCGCCTCGCTCTACAACCACGTCCGCGGACTCGACGACGTCCGCGGTGAGATCCAGGTGCGGACGATGACCGAGCTCGGCGCCCGGCTCCGCGAGGTGGCAATGGGCCGCAGCGGGCCCGAAGGCCTGCGCGCTCTCATCGATGCGCACCGGGCGTGGGCCTCCGAGCATCCGCACCGCTACCAGGCGCTGACGGTGGCGCCGGGCGACCGCAGCGCCCTGCTCGCGGCGGCCCTCGACGCGAATTCGGCCCTCCGCTCGATGCTCGCCTCGTGCGGGGTGCCGGAGGAGGACACGCTCGAGGCCGCGGTGAGCCTGTTCACCGCGATGCACGGGTTCGCCGTGATCGTGCGCAGCGGCTTCCTCGGCGACGAGCTCGACCTCGACCGCATCTACGAGAACGTGGTCGCGGGCGCCCTGGCCGCCGCTCGCGCGGCCTCCGCGCGATCCTGAGTCCGTCCCACGCCGTCGCCGGAGGAAAAACTGCCGGCCGTCCCGAGTGCCCGCCGGCGCGTCCCTGCCGCCGCGCGGACCGGTCCGGCGGCATTGCGCCACCCCCCTAGCCGAACTATAGTCCAGACAGCTGTCCAGAAAATGAGGGGCCTCACATCGTGCCGCCCGGCACTCGACGCCCCGCCGGACCCGTTCCGATACCGCCCGCCACGCCGCCCCGACGAACGGAAGCACCGATGTCCCTGATTCCGACCGGCAGCTCGGCACTGCTCATCGACGGCAAACTCGTTCCCGGTTCGGGAGGCACGTTCGAGGTCGTGAACCCGGCGACGGAGGAAGTCCTCGGCACCGCCGCCGACGGCACCGCCGCCGACGCGGACGCCGCGATCGAGGCGGCCCGTCGCGCCTTCGACACCACCGGCTGGTCCCGCAACCATTCCTTCCGGGCCCGCTGCCTGCGTCAGCTCCGCGATGCGCTGCGCGGTCACCTCGAGGAACTGCGGGCGATCACCATCGCCGAGGCCGGCGCCCCCCGATTCCTCACCACCGGAGCCCATCTCGAGGGCCCCGTCGGCGACCTCGGGTACTTCGCCGATCTGGCCGAGAACTACGCGTGGCGCCAGGATCTCGGCAACGCCGCGCCGATGGGCATCCCCACCCACCGCTACGTGCTCCGCGAGGGGGTCGGTGTCGTCGGGGCGATCACCCCGTGGAACTTCCCGCACCAGATCAACTTCGCCAAGCTGGGCCCCGCGCTCGCCGCCGGCAATGCGATGGTGCTCAAGCCCGCGCCCGACACGCCGTGGTGCGCCGCGGTCGTGGGCCGGATCCTCGCCGAGGAGACCGACATCCCGCCGGGCGTGGTGAACATCGTGACCTCGAGCGACCATGCCCTCGGCGCCCTGCTCGCGACCGACCCGCGGGTGGATCTCGTGTCGTTCACCGGATCCACCCCCACCGGCCGGTCGGTGATGCGCGCCGCCTCGGACACCGTGAAGAAGGTGTTCCTCGAACTCGGCGGCAAGTCGGCGTTCATCGTGCTCGACGACGCCGATCTCGGCGCCGCCTGCTCGATGGCCGCCTTCACCGTGTGCACCCACGCCGGGCAGGGGTGCGCCATCACGACCCGCCTGCTCGTCCCCCGCGGCCGCTACGAGGAGGCGGTCCGCGTCACCGCCGACGCGCTGCGCGGCATCCGGCCCGGCGACCCGGACGACCCCGGCACGGTGTGCGGTCCGCTGATCTCCGAGCGCCAGCGCGCCCGGGTCGAGGGCTATCTGCGGCTCGCCGTCGAGGAGGGCGGGACGATCGTCGTCGGCGGTGGCCGCCCCGCCGAGCACGAGCGCGGCTTCTTCGTCGAACCGACACTGATCGCCGGGGTCGGCAACGACGCGCGGGTCGCCCGGGAGGAGATCTTCGGGCCGGTCCTCGTGATCCTCCCCTACGACGGCGACGACGAGGCGATCCGCATTGCGATCGACTCCCCTACGGCCTGTCCGGAGCCGTCTGGGGTACCGACGAGGACCGGATCCGCCGGGTCGTCGAGGGGGTCCGCACCGGCACCCTGAGCGTCAACGGCGGGATCTGGTACGCCGCCGACGCTCCGTTCGGCGGCTACAAGCAGTCCGGGATCGGCCGCGAGATGGGTGTGGCCGGCTTCGAGGAGTACCTGGAGACCAAACTCGTCGCCGAACCCGCGGCGAAGCAGAGAGGCTGACGAACATGATCCGCAGCACAACGCGTTTCGCCGACCGTACCGCCATCGTCACCGGGTCGGCCCAGGGCATCGGCGAGGCGTACGCCAAGGCCCTTGCCGCCGAGGGCGCCTCGGTCGTCGTGGCGGACATCGACACCGAGCGCGGCGAGCACGTGGCCGAGCAGATCGTCGCCGACGGCGGGACCGCCGTCTTCAAGACCGTCGACGTGTCCGATCCCGGTTCGGCCGGCGAACTCGCGGCATTCACGGTCGAGACGTTCGGCGGCATCGACCACGTGGTCAACAACGCCGCGATCTACGGTGGCATGAAACTCGATCTGCTGCTGACGGTTCCGTGGGACTACTACAGGAAATTCATGAGCGTGAACATGGACGGCGCGCTGAACGTCACCCGCGCGGTGTGGCCGCACATGACGGCGAACGGCGGCTCGCTCGTCAACCAGTCGTCGACCGCCGCATGGGTGTACTCCGGCTTCTACGGCCTGGCCAAGGTCGGCGTCAACGGACTCACCCAGCAGCTGGCCACCGAACTCGGCGGCTCGAACATCCGCATCAACGCGATCGCCCCGGGCCCGATCGACACCGAGGCCACCCGCACCGTCACACCGGGAAACATGGTGGCGGACATGGTTTCCAGACTGCCACTGAAACGGATGGGCACCCCCGGGGATCTGGTGGGCATGTGCCTGTTCCTGCTCTCCGACGAGGCGGACTGGATCACCGGGCAGATCTTCAACGTCGACGGCGGCCAGGTGATCCGCTCGTGACCCGGCTCGGCTGCATCGGCCTCGGCAACATGGGGGCCCCGATGGCGAAGCGACTGCTGGACCGGCCGGGTGGGCTCACCGTGCTCGACACCCGGCCCGAGGCCGTCGCGCCGTTCACCGCGGCCGCGCGCGAGCCGCCGACGACCCCGCAGACCTCGCGCGCGAATGCGACGTCGTCTGCGTCACCGTCGTCGACGATGCCCAGGTCCGCACAGTCGTCGCGGGACTGCTCGGCGGCGCGCGGCCCGGCACGGTCATCGCGGTCCACTCGACCGTCGCCGACACCACCGCCGTGGAACTCGCCGCCGCATGCGCCGAGCGCGGGCTCGAGCTCGTCGACGCTCCCGTCAGCGGCGGGGCCCCGGCGCCGAGCAGGGCCGGCTCGCGGTGATGGTCGGCGCCTCCGACGCGGCGTTCGACATGGTGCGCGAACCGTTCTCGTGGTTCTCCGACCTCGTCGTGCACGCCGGTCCGGTCGGCGCGGGCACCCGGATGAAGCTGGCCCGGAATCTGCTGCACTTCGTGTCGTTCACCGCTGCCGCGGAGGCGCAGCGGCTCGCCGAGGCGGCCGGGCTGGACATCACCGCGCTCGGGAAGGTGGTCCGCCACACCGACGCGATCAGCGGGGGCGCCGGGGCGATCATGCTCCGGGACACCACCGCACCGATCCCACCGGACGACTTCTGGTTCCCGATCCTCGACCACGTACGTGCGCTGGGCGAGAAGGACCTGTCGCTGGCCCTCGGTCTCGGCGCTCGGCTCGGCGTCGACCTGCCCCTCGCAGCGCGCGCGCTCGGCGACCTCGGTCCGGGTCTCGGGGTGGGCCGGGGAGAGAACGCACGACAGGAGGAGCCCGCATGACCGACGACCGTCGCCGCCGCGGCCTGGACATGATGTCGCAGGTGTACGGCTGGGAGATGCAGGACGGGCCCGGCGACCATTTCGCCGTCACCGCAGACCACCTCTTCGCCGACATCTGGTCCCGGCCCGGGCTGAGCATCCGCGACCGGCGGCTGCTGCTGCTCGGCGCGCTCACCGCACAGGGGCTGATCGACGTGGCCGAGATCCAGGTCGGGGCCGCACTCCACAACGAGGAACTCGACGAACCGCAACTGAAGGAGATCGCCCTGTTCCTGTGCCACTATGTCGGATGGCCGCTCGGCACCGAACTCGACTCGATGATCGGCGGCGTGCTCGCCCGGCGCCGCAAGGCGTGAGCCCACCGAGGGAGTTCCCCGAGCCCGCTCTAGGCGGCCACGTGGCGCGAGAACCGAAGGAGTGAGCAGTGCAGGACTTCGCGGACCGCCCGGGCGCGGCCCTCGTGGCCGGCGGCACCGGCGGGATCGGCCGGGTGGTGTGCCGGATACTGGCCGAGCGCGGCAGCGACGTCGCCTTCACGTTCCACCGCAACGACGGGGCCGCCGCCGCACTGGCGGCGGACCTGCGCACCCTCGGGGCGAAGGTGCTGCCGCTGCAGGCGGAGCTGAGCGACAGCGCCGCGGCCGCCAGGGTCGTGGACGCAGCCGTCGCGACCTTCGGTGCACTGCACACCCTCGTCCACGCGGCGGGACCGCACGTGCCGATGGTGCACCTGAGCCGGGTGACGCCCGCGCAGTTCCGCAACCAGCTCGTGGGCGACGCGGGGGCGTTCTTCAATCTCGTCCACCCGGTACTGCCCCGGCTGCGGGAGTCGCGGGGCAACATCGTCGCGGTGACGACGGCGGCGACCCGCCGGTTCCCGGTCCGGGACGGCCTGTCGGCCGGACCGAAGGGTGCGATCGAAGCCCTCGTGCGGGCGCTGGCGGCCGAGGAAGGGCGATTCGGGGTGCGGGTCAACGCGGTGGGGCCGGGCATGCTCACCGACGGCACCGCCGCCCGGCTGATCGGGTCCGGCGAACTCGACGAGCGCGCACTGTCCGTCGCGCGCAACAACATTCCCCTGCGACGCTTCGGCGACGCCCACGACGTCGCCGAGGCCGTCGCCTTCCTCGCCTCGGACCGGGCGGACTTCGTGTCCGGGCAGATCCTCGACGTCGACGGCGGCTACGGCGCCTGACCTGCATCCGGCGGCTTGCCGGGTGGCCCGCCGGAACCGGTGGGTACTGTGGTTCCGATACGTACCGCTTCCGAGCACACCGTGGACCGCAACGAACGGAGACCGATCATCATGACCCGCACCACCCTGCCCCGGGAGACGATCGAGCTGGCCGAGGCGACACCGGGTTTCATGCCGATCGACGAGGGCACGGCCCTGCACGACGCCGCGGTCCGGTATCTCGGCGACGGGGTCGGCGTCGAGATCGGCACCTACTGCGGGCGCTCGACCGTCTATCTCGGAGCCGCCGCGAAGGCCACCGGGGGAACCATCGTCACGATCGACCATCATCACGGGTCCGAGGAGCACCAACCCGGATGGGAGTACCACGATCCGGCCCTCGTCGACCCGCACACCGGGCATCTGGACACGGTGGGACGGTTCCGCCACACCCTGGCCGACGCGGATCTCGAATCTCATGTCGTGGCGGTGCTGGGACGATCCGGCCAGGTCGCGGAGTTCTGGCGGACCCCGGTGTCGTTCGTGTTCGTCGACGGTGGTCACAGCAGTGAGGCGGCGCAGGCGGACTACGCGGGCTGGGCGCCGTGGGTGCGTGTCGGCGGCGCCCTGATCATCCACGACGTGTTCCCCGATCCGAAGGACGGCGGCCGTCCCCCGTACGAGGTCTACCTGCGCGCGCTCGGGAGCGGCGAGTTCACCGAGGTGTCGGTGACCGGTTCGCTGCGCGTGCTCGAACGCACTTCCGGCACCGCCGGAATGCTGCCGGGCTGACGGCTCAGACCGTCACCCGGCAGTCCTCGTGACAGCTCTCGGCGGCGACCCATCCGGCGGGTGCGGTGGCGTCGCGGAACACTCCGTTGCCGGCGGTGCTGCGCGAGAGCGCGTCGGCGGCGAGGATGACCGCAGCGCTGGTCCAGGAGCTCTTCTCCACGGGCCAGCGCTTTCCGTCCGTGAACACCATTCCGGTCCAGTAGGACCCGTCCGGGTCGCGAAGATGCTGCATGGCGGCCAGCAGGATCCGGGCCGTCGTGGCCTCACCGATCGCGTCCAGGGCGAGGACGAGCTCGCACGTCTCGGCACCCGTCACCCACGGCCGGTGGTCGACGCAGCGGATGCCGATGTCGCCGACCACGAAATCGTCCCAGCGCTCCCGGATCCGTTGCCGGGCCGGCGCACCGCGCACCGCCCCGCCGAGGATCGGGTAGTACCAGTCCATCGAGTACTCCGGCTTGGGGGTGAATGCCTCCGGATGCCGTCGCAGCACGTGGCCGAGCCGGTACCACGCGACCTCCCAGTCCGGATGGGGGTCGCCGACCACCTCCGACAGGCGCAGCCCGCACTGCAGACTGTGGTGGATGCTCGAACACCCCGTCAGCAGAGCCTCGTCGGCCGTGCCGTGTTCGCCTCGAGCCCAGTAGATCTCGCCTCCGGGTGCCTGCAGCTCGAGCACATGGTCGAGGGCCGCCCGCACCGTCGGCCACAAGCGCACCACATGGTCGGTGTCGCCCGTGACGAGGTAGTGGTGCCACACCCCCACCGCGATGTACGCGGTGAAGTTCGAGTCGGCGTCGTGGTTCTCGACGGCGTCCCCGCGGAACTGCATGGGCCACGAGCCGTCCGGCCGCTGGGTCCGACGGGACCAGTCGAAGGCCGCCTCGGCCTCCTCGAACAACCCCGCGGCGGTGAGCGCCATCGCGGACTCGATGTGGTCCCACGGGTCGGTGTGACCACCGGGGAACCACGGGATCGCTCCGGAGGACTCCTGCATGTCGGCGATCGCGCGGGCGGTTCGCAGGCACTGATCCTCGGACAGCACTCCCGGCACGGCCGGAACCGCGTGCCGTGCCCCGCCGGGGCGGAAGTCAGCGGCCGACAACGGGAACCGTCGGCTTCTCGAGGTAGAACACGACGCTCTTGCCGAGCACCGGATTCAGCAACGATTCCGCCGTGCGCGTCAGCCACGGCCCCTGCATCAGGTCCCATACGAGGAGACGGTGATACGCCTTCGTCAGGGGGTTGTCGTCGTTGTCGACGCCCACGGCGCATTTGAGCCACCAGTACGGCGAATGCAGGGCATGGGCGTGGTCCCGGCCGCGCACCGTCAGGCCTGCGGCCGTCAGCTTCGCTGCCAGTTCGTCGGCCTTGTAGATCCGCACGTGGCCGCCCTCGACCTCGTGATACGCGTCGGACAGCGCCCAGCAGATCTGCTCCGGCAGCCACCGCGGGACGGTGACGGCCGCGACGCCGCCGGGTTTGAGCACCCGCACGAATTCGGCGATGGCGCGGTCGTCTTCGGGCACGTGCTCGAGCACCTCGGAGATCAGCACCACGTCGAAGGTCTCGTCGTCGTAGGGCAGGGCGAGGGCGTCGCCCACCTCGGCCCGGGCCAGTGCTCCCTCGGGTACCTGGCCCTCGAGTTCCATCGCCGCGAACATGTCGCCGACGGCCTTCATGTCCTCCGCGCTGCGGTCGAACGCCACCACGTCGGCGCCCCGGCGGTAGAGCTCGAACGAGTGCCGTCCGGCGCCCGCGCCGATGTCGATGGCACGGTCACCGGGTTCGACCCCCAGCCGGTCGAAATCGACTGTCAGCATCAGACTTCGGTCCTTCCTGCCTGGGCCGCAACGGTATCCCGGTAGGCCTGGGCGGTCCGGGCGGCCACGGCCGCCCAGCTGAATCGCTCGAGCACCCGGGCCCGCGCCACCGACCCCAGCCGGGCCTGTTCGGCGGGATCGTCGAGAACCCGTGCCAGCGCCGCGGCCAGCTGTTCGCTGTCACCCGGGGGCACGAGGATGCCCGCATCGCCGACCACCTCGGGAATCGCACCGGCGCGACTTGCCACCAGCGGCGTGGCGCAGGCCATGGCCTCGACCGCGGGCAGCGAGAACCCCTCGTAGAGTGACGGGACCGCGGCCACCTGCGCCGAACCGAGCAGTCCGGCCAGCTCGCCGTCGTCGATCCCGGAGACGGTGCGTACCGAGTCCCCGATGGCGAGCTGCTCGATCAGCTTCTCGGTGACGCCGCCCGCGGCCAGCTTGGTGACGAGCACCAGCTCGACCTGCCGCTCGGTGCGGAGCTTCGCCACCGCCTCGAGCAGATTGGCGACGCCCTTGAGCGGTGCGTCCGCGCTGGCCACGCACACGATGCGGCCGGACACGCGTTCGGTCGACGGCGGGGCGAAGATCTCGGTGTCCACTCCCAGCGGGATCGTGCGCAAGCGCCCGTCGGGGATGTCGAACGCGGTACGGATGTCGTCCTCGGAGGATTTCGAGACGGTGAGCAGGGTCGGGATGCGCCGCGCCACCCGGGCCTGCATGCGCAGGAATCCGTACCATCGGCGCAACGTGATCCTGCGGCGCAGCGTCGGGGCGCTCGCGAGGTCCAGCTCCCGGTCGCGGGTGATCGGATGGTGGATGGTCGCGACGAGCGGCAGGCCCGCATCCGCGATCCGGAGCAAGCCGTAGCCGAGGCACTGGTTGTCGTGCACGACGTCGAACTCCCCGGCCCGGTCGCGCAGCAGCCGGGCCACGCGCAGACTGAAGGTCAACGGCTCCGGGAACCCCGCCGTCCACATCGTGCCCAGCTCGAGCAGGTCGATCGCGTCGCGGATCTCCCGCGGGTGCGGAAAGCGGAACGGGTCGTCGTCGCGATAGAGGTCGAGGCTCGGGACCTTCACCAGGGTGACCCCGTCGTCGAGCTCGGGATACGGCTGCCCGGAGAACACCTCGACGTCGTGGCCGAGTGCCGCGAGTTCGCGGCTGAGATGTCGAACGTACACGCCCTGACCACCGCAGTGCGGCTTGCTGCGGTACGACAGCAGAGCTACTCGCACAGATCACCTCGTTCGTCGTGTCACCGGAGTGCGTCCGTCCGGAAGATCGAACTCACTCTAGAACATGTTCTCATCCGACGCTCGACCCGGCTCCGCCCTGCGGATCAGCGCCGGAACCGCACCGGGTCCGGTGCAAACTGAACGTACAGGGTGGCGACCCGTTCCGCCGTCGAAGACCCGCCGAGACGACACCGGCCCAGGCTCTGCGGTGCGCATCACGAGCGGGCGGCGCGCCCTCGTCCTCCGCGGGTTGACACCTCGAGATGTGACCTACACCATAAGCGAACGCTTACCGTACGAACGCTCGGTGAGCGGCAACTGCACCTCGACCCCCGAAACAGGAGACGGTATGTCCGACGCCCCGTCCATGCGCGAACTGCTCGGCGACGACGCCCCCAGCAACTGGGGACGCTGGGGCGCCGGCGACGAGATCGGAGCTCTGAACTTCCTCGGCACCAAGGAGGTTCTCGGCGGAATAGCCGAGGTCGAGTCCGGCGACGTGTTCACCCTGCAGATCCACATGGGCCGCAAGGAGGCCCCCGGCGATCCCCTGTGGCCCAGCCGCAGCGGCATCGATCGCCGCAACACCCTCGACGAATCGTCGTGGGACGGCGAGGACGCCCCGCAGTTCCCCGGCGGACTGCACTACGCCGACGACACCGCCACCCTCTTCCTGCAGGGCTCCACCCAGTACGACGCCCTCGGCCACGTCTGGTACGACGGCAAACTCTGGAACGGATACGACGCGCGCAGCACCGTCGGCAGCATGGACAAGGCCTCGGTGCTGCCGATCGCCGAGAAGGGCGTCGTGGGCAGGGGGATCCTGATCGATATGGCCCGCCACCGGGGCAAGGAGTGGCTCGACGCCGGCGAGACCTTCGACCACAACGACCTCGAGGCGGCCGCCGCCGCCCAGGGCGTGACCATCGAGCCGCGCGACATCCTCGTGATCCGTACCGGCTGGCTGAAGTACTGGTACAGCCTCGAAGACACCACCGAGTTCTACGCCGATTTCTGCGAACCCGGCCTGACGTACAGCCGCGGACTCGTCGAATGGTTCCGGAACCGGGAGATCCCCAACCTGGTCACGGACACCATCGCCAACGAGGTGACCACCGACCCGGCCAGTGGCGTGGCGCTGCCCCTGCACTGCGCGCTCATGCGCAATCTCGGCGTCGCCCTCACCGAGATCGCCTGGCTCGAGGACCTCGCCGACGCGTGCGCCGCCGACAACCGCTGGACCTTCCTGTACACCGCGGCCCCGCTGAAGGTCGTGGGCGGCACGGGCGCCCCGGTCAATCCGGTCGTCATCCGATGAGCGCAGCCGGACCCCGCGACGCGCACACGGGCGTCTACGACAGCAAGCCGTGGCTCGCGCGCTACGCGCCGGGCCTGCCGACCCACATCGAGCCGGAGTACACCGACGCGCTGGAGATGTTCCGCGCCACCGTCGCTCGCGACCCGGACGCGGACATCATCCGCTACTTCGACGGGCGTCTGACCCGCCGTGAACTCGACGAGCAGTCCGACGCGTTCGCGGCCGCACTGACGGCCCACGGCTTCTGCCCGGGTGAGCGGGCGGCGCTGTTCCTGCAGAACGTCCCGCAGTTCGTCGTGGCGCAGCTCGGTGTCTGGAAGGCCGGCGGTATCCCGGTCTCCGTCAACCCCATGAACAAGGAACGCGAGCTCGGCGAAATCCTCCTGGACTCAGGGGCTACCGTGCTCGTTGCACTCCAGGGGCTGTACCGGGACGTCGCACAGCACGTCGTCGCCGGCACCGCCGTCCGGATCGTGATCACCACGTCCGAACTGGAATACCAGACGCGTGGAGACGAGCGGATCTTCTCCGGCATCGAACGCCTCGATCTGCCCGGCACTCTCGACCTGCAGGCGCTCCTGGCCGAGTTCTGGGGACGGCCCGTCCCGGTGCACGCCCTCGGCCCGGACGACATCGCGTTCCTCACCTACACATCCGGTACGACCGGACCACCGAAGGGTGCGATGACCACTCACCGCAACGTGGTGTTCAATGCCCGCACCTACCGGGAATGGGTGGGACTCGGCGCGGACGACGTCGTGCTGGGCATCGCCCCGCTGTTCCACATCACCGGGCTCGTCGGGCACATCGCTGTCGCCCTGCTGACAGGCGCGCCCCTGGTGTTGATGTACCGGCTCGACCCAGGCGTGACCCTCGAAACGGTGGCGGTGGAACAGGCGACGTTCACGGTCGGCTCGATCACCGTGTTCATCGCGCTGATGAACGTTCCCGGCGCCCGCGGTGAGTCGCTGAAGACGCTGACCAAGATCTTCTCCGGCGGAGCGCCGATACCGCCGAGCACCGTCGCGGCGTTCGAGACGTTCTCGGGGACGTACATCCACAACATCTACGGCCTCACCGAGACCACCTCTCCCTCGCATGCAGTTCCGTTCGGCACCCGGGCTCCGGTGGACGAGGCCTCCGGCGCCCTGTCGGTCGGAGTCCCGACCTTCGACACCGTCGTGCGGGTCGTCGACGAGGACGGCAACGACCTTCCCGTCGGGGAGGTGGGCGAGCTCGTCACGTCGGGGCCGCAGGTGGTCGCCGGCTACTGGAACAAGCCCGAGGAGACCGCGACCGCGCTGCCCGGGGGTGCCCTCCACACCGGGGACGTCGGGTACATGGACGCCGACGGCTGGTTCTACATCGTCGACCGCAAGAAGGACCAGATCAACGCCGGTGGGTACAAGGTCTGGCCGAGAGAGGTCGAGGACGTGCTCTACGAGCACGATGCGGTGCGCGAGGCCGCGGTCGTGGGGGTGGTGGACAGCTACCGCGGCGAGACGGTCAAGGCGTTCGTCAGCCTCCGTCCGGGGCACTCGGTCACCGAGGAGGAACTGATCGCCTTCGCCAGGGAGAGGATGGCGGCGTACAAGTACCCGCGGCTGGTGGAGATCATCGACGAGATCCCGAAGACCGTGTCCGGCAAGCTTCTTCGCAGGGAACTCCGGGCCCGCGGCTGAACCGGGCAGGACGGCGAAGGCCCGGTCCGTGTCGGGACCGGGCCTTCGCCGTGAAGCGACCCTGGGACGGGACTCGAACCCGCGACCTCCGCCGTGACAGGGCGGCGCGCTAACCAACTGCGCCACAGGGCCGTGTGCATCCCCGAAGGGGATTTCCACAGAAAACCCACCGCCGGGCGGTGGGCCTACCGTATGAAGTTGTGTGGTGGCCAGGGCCGGGATCGAACCGGCGACCTTCCGCTTTTCAGGCGGACGCTCGTACCAACTGAGCTACCTGGCCGGACGGCACCCGAACCGAATGCCAATTGCCAACTCTGCGACCCTGACGGGACTCGAACCCGCGACCTCCGCCGTGACAGGGCGGCGCGCTAACCAACTGCGCCACAGGGCCATGCTCTTCACTTGTGGTCAAACCGTACTGCATGCGGCGATACTGCTTCCGCAAGCGTACCCCCTACGGGATTCGAACCCGCGCTACCGCCTTGAAAGGGCGGCGTCCTAGGCCGCTAGACGAAGGGGGCCCGCCGGATTACTCCGACCCGCACCCTCAACGGGTTCGCGTTCCGTTGGGAGCTTGGATAGCTTAGGACACCGGTTTCCGGATTCACAAATCAGCAGGTCACGCCGATTGTTCGCCCTCCATGGGCGACTCCGGCGCCCCGCGCCGCCGCTCGAGCCACTCCGGCGCGGCCGTCGCCTCGAGGCACACGTCCAGGCATTCCGCGAAGCGGGCCCGCACGTCGACGTCGGTCGCGGTGAGATCGTGGAAGTAGCGCTGGCCGGCCAGGCACGCCCCGAGCACACCCAGGAACCGTTCGAGGTCGACGCCGGCACGGAACAGCCCCGCGTCCCGCGCCTCGACGGCCAGCCGGCGGCCGGCGGCTCCCCACACCGAGCTGCCGCGCAGCTTCGCCTCGGCGTCGAACTCGGGTTCGGTCACGAGCTTGAACTCGGCCCGGATGATGACGTCGCCCTGCAGGGCGTCGGCGAGATCTCCGACGAGGCCGTGCAACCGCTCGAAGGGATCCAGCCCCGGCGCGTGCAGCCACCGCTCGGTGATCACCCGATAACGGTCGAGGCCCTCCGCGAGCACCGCCCGGGCGAGCTCCTCCTTCGAATCGAAGTGGAAGTACATCGCGCCCTTGGTCGCCCCGGAGTGCTCGAGAATCGCGTTGACCGAGGCTGCGCCGTATCCGCGCCGGGCGAATTCGATCGCCGCGGATTCGACGATGGACGCGCGGGTGCGCCGCGCCCGCTCTTGCTGACGTGACATGGGGGGTTCGTGCCTCCGAACGTGACCTGCGGTCCCCCCGATCGCCACTGTAGCCGCCGGGCGACCGGCACGCGCACAGCCAGGCATTTCCCGTCTTCGCACAGAACACACCAAGTGGTATGCTTTTATCCGGCTCGGGTGCGCCGCAGGGGGTGCGCACCCGAGCCTTCGAGCGGCACGGCCGTCCGATACTGTTGACCGGCGCGATGCAGTTAGACTGTGCGCCCACGCCCCTATAGCTCAGTTGGTAGAGCTACGGACTTTTAATCCGCAGGTCCCAGGTTCGAGCCCTGGTGGGGGCACCACGCTTCACCAGCCGGAACACGACGACAGGAGCAGAGCCCCACCCGAACGTGCAGCAGAAATGCAGCAGAACGGTCAGGCCCCGGTCGCCTGCTCCCACGGCGGCGGCGTCACCCCGTGCGCAAGCAGCTCCTGCTCGAGGCGCCGCACCCGCGCCTCGAGCAGAGCCTCACGCCGCTCCCACGTCTGACGGTTGTCCACCAATCCCCGGATCTCCGCACGCGCCGCATCCAGATCCCGCCGCGCCGTCTCCAGATCCGCAGACAACCGCTGCACGTCCTTCGTCAACTGAGCCACGCTCGTCTCCCAGATCGTCAACGCCTTCGTGTAGGCGTCCGCCTGCACGGTGTGCTGCGCCGCCTTCTCCGACGAACGGGACGAGAACCGCACCCCCAGGTAGGTCAGCAACGCTGCGACGATGACACCGACGCTCCCCCACATCGTCGAGGCCGCGGTCACCGTTCACCACCCGAGGGCGGAGGAGGCGGTGGCGTCGGGATCACCTCGACGTCGATCGGGTTCGGCCACGACGCCACCACCATCACGATCAGCGCATACCCGATGTAGGTCACCGCGCTGATCCACGCCGTCGGCGAGAACCCGGCCACCCACGCGAACCCGAACAGCATCCCCCACAGCAGCGGCACCGAGGTGATCGCGACGAACCCGGCCCGGTCCGAGCGGGGCGGATCGTACGACGCCGCCGACACCACCGCGACCACCGCAGCGATCAGCCACGGCCAGCCCAGCACCTGCAGCGGCAGCGCGTCGAGCAGCCACGCGAAGGCGCCCTTCCTCGTCGAGGTCGCCGGGGCGATCAGGTAGCTGTACCCGATCGCCGCGAACACCACCGCATGCACGAGCAGGAACCGGCCCCGCCGCCCGTTGAGCCGCCGCGCGACGACGCGCACGATCCGATACGGCATCGCCGGGGCTACCCGCGCCCCGAAATGCGGCGCTCCAACTCCGCGCGCAACTGCCCGACACTGGGGGCGAGCTGCTGTGCCCGCTCCGTGGCGACACGGAGCGTCTCGGTGACGACGGCACCAGGCCCCGGGTGTGCCACTGACGCGGTCCGGTAGTCGACCGGCGTGTCGGTGCCGTCACGGATCGTCGGGGGCTGTGCGCCCTTCGGGTTCGGGGTGTAGAGACCGGCGAGGATGTATACCAGGGTGCCGATGCCGGTGAGCACGGTGGCGGTGTGCCCGAGGTAGGTCGTCACGTCGGCGTCGGTGAACACCCCGAGCAGCGTCAGCCCGCCGAAGATCGCGGCGGCGACGGAGTAGATGACCTGCCGGATCGTCGGCCAGGACGTGTGGATCTTCTGCAGCATCACTTGCCTCCGTTCGCCAGGCGCTGCTCGAGCTGGGCGATCCGCTCGGTCAGCTTCTCGACCAGGCCCGCGGCCCGTTCGGCCTGCCGGGCGGCGTGGAACGCCTGGTAGTCCGCGGTGCGCGCGAAGGTGGCGGAGTCGAGTTCGGCCGGCGGCTGGCCGCCGAGGAACTCCGGCTCGACCAGCGACGGCCGCGGCTTACACACAGCCTCGAACAGCTGCCGCTGCTCGGCATCGGACAGTGCCATGAGGAAACCCCCTGTGTCGCCCGCGAACAGTGCGCGGAGTTCGGTGATCGTGCCGCGGAACGCGTTCACGTCGATCAGCTGCCCGGTTACCCGGGCGGTCTCGGAGAACTGCAGGATCTGCACCGGCGGACCGCCGGGATGGAAGCCGGCCCACCCGGCGGTGATGGTGCCGGGCGCGGTCTCGTACAGCGTCGAGGCGTAGCCCTTGCCGCTCACGTAGTGCGAGTTCCACAGCGCCGGGATCCCGGCCAGGTTCGGTGAGCCCATGCGGTCGCGCCAGAACCAGCGCGGCAGGTACACCGAGAACACCCGCATACCGCGGACCTGGATCGCGTGGATCCGCGCCCACATGTCCTCGAGCGAGCCGCCGCCGATCGTGTCCTCGTAGTCCAGCTGGATCGGGATCGACGAATCGCCGAGATGCTGCAGCAGCGTGTCGGCCTCCCGTTCGGGGTGGCTGCCGCGCCGACAGAACACGTACCCGCCGAACAGACCCGCGAAGTGCTCGCGCATCTGCTCGCGGGCACGCGGCCAGAACGGGTCGCGATAGCCGCCACCCTCGGTGACCTTGTGGGTGGCGAACACGAACCCTTCCCGCTTGGCCGCAGCGAAGTCGAACTCACGCTGGTGGTTCGACACGTCGATGCCATACAGCACGCGGGACACAGGAACCTCCGGTGTGGGTGCGGACGCCTCGGCCGGGTAGGCCGCGCCCTGCAGGAACGGCATCGGGTCCATTCGACCGGGGCCGAACGGCTGGCGGACGCGGTTGTGGACCTCGACGTGGCAGTGCGGGTCGACACCTCCGTTCGTGGACCGGTCACCGTTGACGTGGGCGATGCGCTGCCCCGCCGTAACCTGCTGCCCGCGCTGCACCTCGGGAACGATGTGGCCGTATACCCACAGGTTCGCGCCTTGCGAGTCGTCGGAGTCGATGTCGAGGTAGTGGCCGAACCCGCCCGGCGACGGGTCCCATCCGACCGAGACGACGGTGCCGGCCTGCACTGCGTACACCGGCTGGCCGGCCGATCCGCCGGGCCAACCGAAGTCCACACCGCGGTGCCAGGTGCCCCAGCGCGGTCCATAGCCCGACGTGATGATGTGGCCCCGGGCCAGTGGCCAGTACCGTGGCGCCATCGGTGTTCCCTCCCCTGATGTCCCGAGTCATTCGCGACCGTACGAGGCCGGGGTGCCGGAGATGGCCGTACGATCCAGCCGTGATCAGACGCGCGCTGGGAACCGTCGCGCTCGCCGCCATGCTCGCAGCCTGCAGCGGCACCGCGGGGACACCCACTTCGGAACCCGACCCGTCCCTGCACTCGTGGGTGGACGAACTCGCCGACGAGATGTGCTTCGACCGCGACGCCCTTCGTGAACTCAGGAACATGATGATCGACGATCCGGAGTGGTCATCGTTGTCTCCGCAGGAGCAGTGGGCGTTCATCGCGTCGATCGACGAGTACCCCGAGGACTGCTGAATCGGACCGAACTTCGTGTGCACTCAGCTGTCTGTGAACAAGGGTCACGCTGTAACAATCCGGGCAGTCCGTTCGACCCTCTCCCAAACAGATGCGTGAGAACGGACAGGAATGAACCCACCGGCCGGCTGGTACTCGGACCCCCAGAATCCCCACATGGAGAGGTGGTGGGATGGCACCCAGTGGGGACCACAGTCCCGACCGAGAGGCGTCTTGGCGCCTCCGCCTCCACCTCCGCCTTCCCGCCCGTCGAAGAAGTCCTATATCCCACTGTGGATCGTCCTCGGGCTCGCCGGCCTCGGCATCCTCGTCACCCTCATCCAGAACGCCGGCGACGACGAGTCATCCTCGTCATCACGAACGACCACGAGAACGGCAGCCGCCCCCAGGACCACGACCGCGGCCCCCGCCCCGCTCCAGGCGACCCCGCCGGCATCTGCCCCCAGCCCGACTGCCGCTGCAACTGCACGGACTCCGGCAGCACCGGCAGGGATCGGGCGGCCGTACCGCGACGGAAAGTTCGAGTTCGTCGTGAACTCCTGGGACGGAACCACGGCGCACATCACGGTCCGGAACATCGGTGACGAACCGCAGTTCATGAATACTTCGGCGCAGTACCTATACGACACTCAGGGCCGAAAATTCGAGCCGGAGGGCAACCTCGGGTCGGAGCTCTTCCTGGCGACATTGAACCCCGGGCAGTCCGCTTCCGGGACATTCACCTACGTCCTCAGCGGCGCCGTTCCCTCCCACCTGGAACTGCACGACTCGATGTTCTCCGGTGGGGTCGAAGTGCCGCTTCGGTGACCGCTTACGGATGAGCCTTCGGCTAGGGCGGCAGAGTCGCCCACTGCACGCCGGGCCGCGGAGGACCGACGTGCGGTGGGCGTCCGATGGTGACGTCGCACGAGCGGCAGGTGTAGACCCGGTGGCCGCCCGCGCCGGGGGTGCAGTCGCACGGCACCCATCCCACGAGGACGGTGCGAGGGCCGAGCCAGTGCCCGTTCGGGCAGCGCGTCGGGGCACGCTCGATTGACGGTCCCATGCTCAATACTCTCGCACATGTGTTCGATTGGAGGTAGGGTTCGCGGCGGCGCGGGCGGTGGAGCCACGCGGCCCGGGAAGCACCGCCCGCGCGTCCCTCTCAGTTGAGCAGAAATACGCTGGTCCGAAAGGTCCGATTCGGAGGACACTGAGCGCATGTCGCGATGGAAGTGGAGTGAGCACGAGCCGCTGTTCGGGGATACCGGATCGACCCGCAGTGCGGCCGTTCTACTGACGGTGACCACGATCGTGCTCCTGCTCGGCACTCTG
Organism: Rhodococcus sp. DMF-1; assembly: GCF_021441945.1. Classification (NCBI taxonomy): domain Bacteria; kingdom Bacillati; phylum Actinomycetota; class Actinomycetes; order Mycobacteriales; family Nocardiaceae; genus Rhodococcus; species Rhodococcus sp. DMF-1. Next base: position 13,101 of record NZ_CP090442.1, on the reverse strand, counting down.
TTGCTCTACACCGGCCGCTGACCTCAGACGAGCGTCGCGGTCAGCACGGTACTCGTGATGTCCCGCGTGAAGCTGTTGGCGTGCATCGCCTCCACGCGCACCAGATCCCCACGTTCGACCGGCACGGTGATCGACCCGGACACACCGGTGTGGAACGTCCCGGATATCGACCACGTCTGCAGCACCGAATAGCTGCCGCCGACAGGCTTGCGCAGCAACCGCACCCCGGTCCCGGAGGAAGTGGTGCTGTGGGTGATCGCCACGTCCAGCTGCCACGAGCCGCTGCCATTGGCCTCGAACTCGTCGTCGACGAGCACCGTCTCCGGATGCGTACCGGTGACCGCGGCCAGACCGACGATCTTCTCGTACACGCTCGCGGCGGCGAGGTTCTGTGTGGTGATGCGCTGCGCCTTCATCGCCGACAGTGCGGAGCCGCCGCGGACGAACAGGTGCGGCATCAGGCCAGTCCTTCGAAGTCCGCGACCAGGCCCTTGCCCGGTGTGGTGCCGACACCGGTGACGTGCACGGTCAGGACGTCACCGTCGGCGAAGGACCACGGCCCGGTGACGGTGACGCCGGCGACCTGGCTGGCCGCGGCGATCGTCGCGGCGGGCATGCCGGTGGCGGAGCCGTTCTTGCGGACCTCGACCACGAGGTTGCCGGAAGCATCCGCGGTCTCGCAGCGGAACGTCACCTCCGAGAACACCACCCCGGTCGGCCGTTTGATCTTGAGCCCGAGTGGGACGTCGCCGGCGCCGGTCTTGCGGGTGCCGGACTGCGCCACGAATGTCACGTCGTACGGCTGGCTGCCGGGCTGGATCGCGGTGTCGGCCTTGCCGAGGGAGGTCTGCACCGCCGCCGCCAAGTCAGCAGCCGGGATGCCGCCGGCGGGTTTGGTGTACTTCGCGGCGATCGCCGCCGCGGTCGCCGCCTGGGCGCGCGCATCGGTGAAGTACAGGTTGGCCGAGCCCTCGGGCACCGCATCGGTCGAGCCCGGGGAGGCACTGATCTCGACGTACGCGGAGCCGGACCACCGGTAGATGCGGCCGGTGTCCAACGCGACGTAGATCTTTCCCACACTGCCCGTCGCCGGAAACCCGGCGAGGTTGGCGTGCTCGAGCACATCGTCGACGTACGACGGCAGCAGCACCGCCGGCACCAGGCCGGATCCGTCGAGGCCGGCGTATCCGTTCGGCTGATTGCGTTCGGACGTGGACTGCTTCCCGGTCAGACCGGGGACGGTGGGGGCATCCCACGTGCCGCCGAGGTCCCCGGTCAGGCGGAGACCGCCCTTCGTCGACGCCGAGGCGTTGGGGATCTGGTCGATGACGACGGCTTCGGCTGCCGCCGCCCACGTTTGCGCCTCACCCGCCGCGGTCTGCGCGGTCCCGGCGTGCCCGAGTGCCGCGTCGCGCGCGTCCTCCGCATCGGCGACGGCATCGGCGAGAGCTGTCTGGTCGACGACGACTTGATCCCGAGCCGCTACCGCCTCGTCGCGGGCCTGCTCGGCCGCGACGACGGCAGCCTGCAACTGTGCGACCGTCGGGGCCGGCTCCCCCGGATCGACGGGAAGGACTTCGAGGATCTCCAGGTAGCCGGCGTTGACCAGCTCGACAGCCGTGGCGTCCCACACGATGGTGGTCGTGTCGCCACGCTGCAACCATGCCAGCGAGATCAGACCCCGCACCTTCACCGGGGTGCCACCGATAGGTGCACTCACGTCGTCTCCTCCGGGGCGGGGAACGCCAGGAGGGACAGGGTGTTGCCGCGCACCCACACCTCGTTGATGTCGGCTTCGGCGTTGTCTGCAACGTAGTGTCGGAACCATGCTGCGATGCGGAGCCGCAGAGAGATCGACCGATCCTGCGGCACCGTGACAAACGGCAGCAGATGCACCGTCTCCGGGTCGAGCAGCCACGAATACGTCCGCGGCACCGCCGAGCCGGTCGCCGCCGACCCGACGGTGTCACCGCCACCCCACTCCGAGTCGAACACCGCCGTCGGATCCGGATCAGCAGCCTGCACCCGTTGCTCTCGGTCCTGGCCGACGAACCATGTCACACGCTCACGGACCACAAGCAGCACCGATCCTGTGGTGTGCAGCAACCTGGACCGTCGCTTGATGACCGGCAGCACCCGCACCGGGCACGGATAGGTGTTGGCCCAGTGCAGCTCCTGGTCTACCAGGACCCGGCCCTGATCGTCGGGGTACTTCAGCTCACCGTCGCCACCGGAATCGGACTGAACCACCGCCACCTGCCGCGGCAACGCATGCATCGACAGACCCATCACCCCCGCCGCACTGTGAGTGAACTGACGGCTACTGCAGATCATCGCCACGACTGCCTCCCATTCTCACTACAGGGCAGTGGGGTATGCCACGAACTCGATGCTCGTCCCGAGCACCGCGATGCTGTTGACGTCGTTCGCGTCGGTCGACGGATGGAAGGTGCCGGCAGCCCCGGCACCATAGGGCATGTACATCCGGGCCTTGAAGCGAACCGAGATCGACTCGCCCGCCCCGACAGACACCATCTGCAGCAACACGGTTTGCTGCGGCGCGAACCTGTTGACTTCCACCCGTGGTGTCGCATCACCGGTCGCGGCTGCGCCGACGATGTTGCCGCCACCCCACTCCGAGTCGAACACCGCCGTCGGATCCGGGTCCACCGCGGTGATCGGGACTCCGGGCGCGTCGGTCCCGACCAGCGTGGTCGCCCGGTCCCGCACCACGAGAATATTCGAGGCTGTCGCCGACAGTGCCCGCCGCTGCTTCCGGAGGATCGGCTGCACCCGCACGGGGCACGGATAGGTGTTGGCCCAGTGCAGCGACGCGTCGATCAGGGCGCGGCCGCCGGCGCCGGGGTGGGCGGTGATCGTGCCGTCTCCGGTCGACGTCGCGGTCGTCTGCGCGACCGGCGCTGCGAACGCGAACGGTGACAGCCCGAGGATGCCGCCGTCCTCGGTGAACTGTTCTGAGGTACACACATTCACCATGGCTGCGCACCGTACGCACCCCCGGTGCCGCACCGCCTACGAGCAGCAACTCCGTACGTCCCGCTCGACGCCGCGGACATCCGACTCCACATCGTTGATGTCCGACTCGGCCGTCGACATCCTCGATTCGAGGGACGACACGCGTGACGCCAACGACGACAGCGACGACGACAATGCGGCGTACTTCTGTTCGATCAGCGCCTCGATATAGGCGATCCACTCCTGGGTGGCCGCCGGGGGCACCAGGATCTCCCCTTCCCCGGTGGTCACGTTGGTGGCTTTGAGTACGACCTGCGGCTGCGGATCAGATCCTGCGGTGAGCCCGTTGAGCGGAACCGTCTCGTACTCCTGGGTCAGCGCCCACTCGTTGATTCGCACCACGGTGGACCGCTCCAGCTTGCCGAGGCGGTTCGCCATGTCCTCGAGGGTCTTCGCGTCCTGATCGGTCACACCCGAGCCCGCGGCGGGTGCCGGGGCGGTCAGTGCCGCATCGATCGGCGCCGCATCGATCGGTTCGGTCACGATTCCACCTTCCGCAGTTCCCAGTTGATGTAGAAGTCGGGTCTGGTTCCGACCGAGACGTACAGGGTGTACGAATAGCGTTTCGTTGCCGGCAGCGTATCGACCTCCTCCTTGCCGCTTCGGGTGACGGGTTTGCCGTCCTTCGTGCACTTTTCGACCCACTTTCCCCACCCGAGCAGCGCACCGATGAACCCACCGGTCGGCTCCCACACCTGCTGGCACACGATGGGGCCGCCGGAGGTGACGATGGTGTAGGGCGACGACGAGGTCGGCGCGATCTCGGCGATCTCCGTCTCGCTGCGCGGCGGCGGCGCGTCCTCGACGGTGATCATGATCGACTCGGTACCGGACTGGGCGATCGACCGCACCGTCTGCAGCCGCATCACACTCCCCAGGTCGATGCCGGTGGATGTGGTCGCGATCGGGATCCGCACTCCCGGCATCAGGTCACCGAGCTGCACCGGCGCGCTCGACGACAACCTCGCTGCGTCCGACACAGTGACCGACCGCGGGGTGACCTTCGACCGGTTCAACTCGTCCAACGCCGCAACCGTGCACGCCTGCACCGAATCGGCGGTGTCCGCCTTGACGATCCGCTCAATCCGACCGAACCCCGGATCCTCCGAGGGGTCTACCCCCACCGTCGCCGACGACGAGGTGCCGAGCACGGTCACCGACGTCGCCGTCTTGGACCCATCCTTGATCACCGTGACCGGCTCGGAGAAGTGCTCATCCCCCAACGGGGACGCGAGCTCGATCTGCTCGACAGCCGGACCCACGATGAGCACCCCGGCCACGAACTGCCACACCAACCCGAGGTCGGCGAGGTCAGCGAGCTGCTCGGAGACATATCGGGTATTCGGGGTGATGGTCACCGAGCTGAAGACACCGGTCGGGGCGACGATCATACGGTCGACGATGCGGTCCGGGTCGTCGCCTTCGAAAGCGTCCTCGATGATCTGCGCCGCGATGATCGACAGATCGGTATTCGAGAACAGTCGGCCCCGCTTGATCTTGCGGCGCTCGAACCACACCCCCGGGTCGGCTGCCGCCACAGTCAACTTCGTACCGACTGCCGCGGTGCGGATCACCGGACCTGTCCACGCGAGCTGCTCACCGCGCCAGACGTTGAGCCGATGCACCCACGGCTCTACATCCCGCGCCACCTGGTCGGTGGCGACGACCGCAGTCGACGCCACCGACACCGACCGCGATTCGCGAGTCCACTCCACCCGGGCGGTGTCCGATGCCGGGATCTCGGCGAGCAACACCCCCGCGTAGTCGGTCAACGTGACGCGCTGCGACACAGCCCCGAGCAACCCCGACATCGTCTACGACTCCCTCGCGATCGTCCACACATCCACCGTCAACTCGGTCAGCGACGCCGGTGTATCGAGCAACACCCCGTAGCTGCCGATGTCGTCGAGCAGCGGGAAGCGCCACGGCGCGCCACCACTTCCCCGCACCACCGCGGCCGCGTCCATACGGCCATCGGCGGTGTCGCACCATGCGGTGCCGGTCGCACCGTCGAGGGTCAGGGTCGACCCTGCGGGGATGTAGGAGATGCCGATCTCGGTGAGCGCGCCGCATCGCTCCGCCAGTTCCCACGCCTCGATGCCTGTGCCCGGGACGATCTGCAGCCGCAGTCCCCGCGCCACCTGCGCACCAGTCGTCACCGCCACCCGCACCACATCCGGACGCGCCGCGCGGCCCGTGTCCGCCGGCAACGCCTGCGCGATCCGTTTCGATTCGAGCGGGACGCACACCCCCGCCGAACCGACGGTCGTCAGCTCCCGCACCACCCTCGCCGCCGGTGCAGCGTCCGGATCGAACAGCACTGCTGCACCGGTATCCGTGCAGTCGCCGTCGCATTCTCCGTCCACCGCGACCGTCCAGGTCGGAGTCGACGTCAAGATCCCGGTCAACGACGAGCCGGCGATCGCGACGACGGGGTCGTGGAAGACGTACGGGATCAGCGCAGTCATCGTCCACGACACCGCGAACACCGATGCCTGGGTGTCCTGCCCCCGGGTGAATCCGAACCGGCCTGTCACCGTCGGCGGCGCCGTGGTCACCACCTGGTACAGCGTCCGCCACCGCCCGGCCATCGCTGCCCGTGTCGCCACACCTGTCAGATTCGGATCGAGTTCGGGGGCGGCGGACAGAAACCGCAACGACGTCCCGGTCCCGACTTCCGAGGCGTCGGCGAGCCGTTCTGTCAGCCACCGCAACCCGAACTCCGCACCGGCCGCGGACGACGCCACCAGCAGCGCGGTGATCGTGATCTGTTTCGACCCGAAACGGGTCACACCCGTGGTGGCTCCGTCGCCGAGCCCTTCGACGATCTCCCGCGACAAGGTGGAGGTGTCGAGGCCGTCGACGGACATCGGCCACACCCCGGCGAACTCGAGCGAGTCGGGATTGCCAGGGGTGTGCCATGGTGCTTCGTCGGGCATCACGTACGGCGCGTGCGAAAGCAGCCGCGCCGTGTGGGGCCACGAGTCGTCGTGCCGCACCTCCAACGACAGCGGTCTCACGCCGTTGAGGATGTGCGCGACGGTGCGGCGGGAGTTGATCAGCTCCGTGTCGCCGTAGAACAACAGGCCTCGGTACGCCATCTCCCTCTACCCTCTCAGCCGGGAGGTCAGCGCGGACTGCACCGCCCACCCCGTGGTCGCCGGCTGCGCCGCCGCCTGGATCGTGATCGGCGCGTGCACCTCGGTCCGGTTCGTTCCGACTCCTCCTGCGTTGCCCAGACCGGCCGCCGCCATCGCGTAGGGTGCCAGCGACGGCGCCCCCGCCGCGCGCGCCGCCATCGACGCATACACCTGATCCCACGCCCCGAGCATCTGACCGGTCTGCTCCCAGATGTCGAGCGACCTGGCGCGCTTGGACCGGGCCAGCGGGATGAACGCCTCCCCCTTCGTCGAGGGTTCGGCCCACTGGATCAGCCGACGCCGTGGCCGCATGATCGTCGCCGCCGACGGCAGCTTGCCGTTCGCGTACTTCTCCAGCGCCGTGATTCCCCCGGCCGCGTAGGAGCGGAAGTTGAACCCGCCGTCCTCCATCCGCTTACCACTGCCGGTCTCGACGACCCGGATGGTGTGCGTCGAGCTCGTGTTGCGGCCGTTGAGCGAGGAGATCTGCGCCGCCACCGCCCCCACGTTCGACGACACCGAATGGAACGAGCTGGTGCCGGACTGCATCGACGCGATCTGCCCGATCACCGCGCCGACGTTCGACGTCACCGTGTGCGCGGTGACCTTCGACCCTGGGATGCTGTTGATCTTCCCGGTGACCTCGTCCGCGTTAGTGTGGACCTGGACCTGCACCGGCGGTGGCGAGGGGATCGCCGGCATCGGCGGCACCTGGAACTGCAGCGGAACCGGCACCGTCGGCGGAGTCGGAATCTGCGGCGCGGCGGGCAGCGGACCGTAGGCGATCGGGATCGTCACGGTCTTCATGACCTTGGTCTTCGAATCGATATCCGCGGAGAACCCGGCCGTGTCGGCGAGGACCTTGACCTTCACCGGCGGCGGCTGCGGCGGCGCGAAGTTGAAGAACCCCGAGCCGTCCGGCTCGACCATCACCTTCACCTTCGGCGGCACGTCGAGCTTGAACCCGGCGGTCTGCTCGACGTCGACCATGACCTTCGTCTTCGGCGGGATGTCGAGTTTGAAGGGGTGGACTCGACGTCGACCATCACCTTGGCCTTGGGCGGGATATCCAGTTTGAACGGCTTGACGTCGACCTCGACCGGGATCTTGTGACTGTCGGTCTCGATGTCCACCTTGACCTTCGGCGGCTTGTTCGTCGTCAGACCATGCCACTGCGGCTCGACGTCCACCTTGATCTTCGGACCCGGCATGGATTCGAGCTTCTCGACGCCGACCTTGTCGATCTCCGGGGTGGCCTTGAACTTCACCGGCCCGAGCTTCTGCAGCGCCCCGTCGATGGCCTTGGAGATGTCGTCCCCGATGAACGGCAGATTCCCGAAAGTGTCCTTGAGCATGCCCAGGATGGCGTGCGCCATCTCACGCATCTCGCCCATGACGTTTTTCGGGGAGATGACGTCCCAGATCCCGTCCAGGGTGTTCTTCACGGCCATGCCCGCGTTGAGGACAGCGTCGAACGCGGTCGCGACCGCGGTGATGCCGTCGGCGACCGACTGCCCGTCGATGCTGGACATGAACTCGCCCCACGTGTTGGCGAGGTTGGCAATCGAATCGATGGTGCCGGACCAGTCCGCCGAGGACAGCTCCGCCCACAGGTCCTTGAACCCTTGGATGAACGGGTCGAGGTTGCCGGCGTCGATCCAGCCCATCAGGTCCGAGAAGCCCTGCGCGACGGCGGGGATGGCGTCGCCGACGCTCTCGAGGATGCCGGGCAGCTTCTGCCAGACCCGGTTCGCAGCCTCGACCACGGCCGGGTCGCCGAACTTCGACATGAAGTTGCCGAACGCCTCGGTCAGCCGCGGCAGGTTGTCGATCAGGTTCTTGATGTGCGGCACACCGGCCTGGAAGGCCTTCTCCAGCGCGGGGCCGAGCTGATCCGCGATCTCCGGGAGCTTGCCGGTCAAGTGGTCGATCAGGCCGGAGACACCGTCGGTGATCCGCTCCAACGAGGGGGCGATTCGGTCGAACACTCCCGGCAGCGAATCGAACATCCTGGTCAGGGCTGGTCCGAGCCGCTCAGCGATCTCGGAGAATCGCTGCTTGACCTTGTCGAGGTTGGCGATCATGTTGTCGTACACGCGGTCGTCGGCGAGTACGCCTTGCCACGCCATGAACCCCGCGATGCCGCCGGTGATCGCTGCAGACATCGCACCGGCGGCGGCAGTGACCGCACCCATGGCTCCGGCCAGGGCGATGGGGATCGCGCCGGCGGCGACCGCCGCCGCCGAGGCCGCGGTCGTGACCATCGCGATCGCCCCGACTGCCGAGGTCGCAGCCGAAGCGATGCCACCGAGCATCGACCCGACCGACGACAGCGCGCCGCCGCCGAGAGACCCGCCGAGGTTGGTCAGCGACTGCAGCATCTGGGTGAGCATCTGCAGCTGAGAGTGGTTGACGTCGATACCGATGTTCACCGACCGCGGCCGAGTCAGGTACGCGAGTTGGGCCTCGACCTGCCCGGCGTTGGTCAGGTTGGCGCGGATGTCGACCGTGCGATTCTGCACCGCGGCCAACGCCCCGAGCTGCGACTGGTCGACGTTCATGCTGACGTCGACCTGCCGTGGCCGGGTGAGGGTGGCCATCTGCGCGTTGAACGCCCCCGCGTTCTGGATGTCGAGCCGCACCCCGATGCTCTGATCGGAGAACCGGTCCCCGACGTCGGTGTCGCCGAGCAACGCGACGCGCACGACGAATTCCTTGTCGGCGCGGTCCATGTCGCGCAGGAACCGGTCGAACGCGGTGCGGTCGACATCGACATCGACGTCGACCTCGCGGGGCCGCAGCACCGTCGCCATCTTCGACTCGAAGCGGGAAACGTCCGCGTCGACCTCGACCTTGAGGGTCTCGTTGATGTTGCGCAGCGCGGCGGCGACCGCGGCCCGCACCTCGGCGGGCAGGGACGAACCGTCAGCAGAGAGTTTGAGTTTCGCTTCGCCGACGGTCGTCATGGCCGCGGACGGTACGAGGTGAGGGTGCCGCGTTCACCCGTCGGTGAACGCGGCCATCTCGTCCTCCCGGCTCCACCCCGGCGGCGGAGTATCGGTGTCCGGATCCGGCATCGGTGGCGGCGGATACATCTGCCGCATGTACTTCTGCCGCTCCTCCGGCGCCATCGTCTCGAGGATGAGTTGTTCGACGACGTCGAGGAGCTGGTGGAAGCCGAGCATGCGCAGCGGGTCGTGGATCCCGGCGAGCACCATGCGGGCACGCAGCGGGGGCCACTGCTCCGTCGTGGCCTGGGCGAGGGCTACGACGGCTGGGTAGGGCGCGAGGTCTCCCCGGTGAACAGCGTGGTGAGCAGCTGGTCGAGCTTGTCGAATCCGAAGTCCGCATCGTCCGGGTCGGCGAGCCGCTCGAGCATCCGGGCCAGGGACTTCTCGGACATGTGCTTGGACAGGAACACCATCGGTGCGTCGTTGCGGACCGAGGCCGGGGCGTGCTTGGACACCTGCATGTTCCACACCAGGGCGGCGTCGGTGGTCGGGTAGCGCACTTCCCAGGTCTCGCCGGCGAACTCGACAGTGTCGTGCGGCCACGGCGGCGCCTCCTCGTCGTCGCCGTCGTCCGCGCTGTCGGTGTCCGGATGGGTGTCGGCCGACGGGGTGTCGCCGCCGGTGCGGGCCGCGAGCTCGGCCTCGCGCTTCTCCAGGGCCTCACGCTCGGCCGAGATCTTCGCGAGCTCACGTTCCAGTTCGATGCCGTTCTCAGGGGTGGTGGTCATGGCGCGCATCATGCGACCCCGAGGTGACGACCCCGCGTCAGGATTCGGTGACCGAGAACCCCTCGGCTCCAGCCGCAACCCGCGCCGCGTTGAGCAGCCACGGCCGCGCCGTCGTGCCGGGGTGCATCACCGAGCGGGCGAACACCCGACCACCGGGGCCCTTCCACGACAGCACCTTCTTGGTGCGCGGCCGGATCGGGTGCGGGCCGGTGCCCTCGTGCACCCACAGCGCGTGCCGCGCCGTCGCCGCCACCGCGGAGTCGATGATCCAGCCCGCGATCCGCACCGGGTCCTGCCGGTGCGAGTTGCGCAGGGTGCCGACGTCGACGGGGGCGTTGGTCTTGGCCTGGTTCATGGTGTTGCGGGTGGCGCGCTGGGTCTTGGCCCCGACCTCCCGCACGAACCACTGGCGCAGCGCGGCGTCGTCCTGGTTGTAGTCGCCGTCGTAGTCGAGATGGATCCTCATGCCGGTACCGCCTGTTCGATCGGTGTGCGGGGGACGCGGGAGAGCAGGGTGTCGAGACGGTCGTCGAGGAGCTTCACGGCGTCGGCGACCTCCGTGATCCGATTCTTGCCGGCGCCCCGGGCGAGCATGCGGGCGTGTTCGGTGCGGGCGCGGCGGAGCCGGAGCAGGCAGTCGGTGATCTGCTCCTCGAGCGTCACGACTGATCCTGCAGGTGGGTGCCCCACAGGTCGACGAGGTCGTCGCGGGTCGCGTCGGCCGGGTAGGTGATGTCCCGATGGTCGAGGAATCGCTGCCAGGCGGTCAGGCGGGAGCCGCGGCCCGACCGCGGAGGCACCTCGCCGTCCGCCGCGAGACTCTCGGTGGCGGATGCTTCGACCTCGGGGTCGACCGGGTCCTTGTCGTCGGCCGCCGCCTGCACTGCGGGGGCCAGGGACGCCGGTGGTGGTGTGTGGGTGCCGGCGATGGACCCGACGATGCGGATGTAGCCGAGTTCGGCAAGCTGCTCGATGCGGGCGGTGTGCTCGACCACCGTCTCCTCCCCCACACCGAGCTCGACGGTGGCGATCCTTCCCTTGATCAACACCTGCGCCATGGGTATGCCTCCTATGCGAGTTGGAACCGGGCGGGTTGCGGCCACCGACCAGTCCGCCGTCCGGCCCCTCCGGTTCGAATGCGTCCCAGCCGGGCCGCGTCGTCGAGCAGGACCAGTGCTTCGTTCTGGATGTCTGCGGGGTCGCCGACGTTGCCGCGTTCGTCCATGACGGAGGTGCAGCGGACGATGCCGATCTGCAGGATCGCCGCCCACACCGTGCCGCACGGCACGCTGGTGGCGGTTTCGTCGAGCGGTCCGCCGCCGCGGCCGGTGGTCGGGTAGATCCGCACCACGTTCACCACCGGTTGTCCTCGCGCAGCCGTCGTAGTCGTAGGTGTCGGCCGCGTAGAACGCACCCGGGGCGAACATCGGCTCGTTCGTCTTTCCGCCGAGCGGGGTCGTCGACGAACTGGCGCGCAGCTCTCCGAGGGTGATCGCGACCAGCCGCAGCAGCCGCTGGTGGGAGTTCATCGCGGCCGCATCCGGAGAGATGACCCGCGGCGGGGCGGCGAGCTTGTTCGGGTTCAGGGCGTACACCCACAGGTCGACCTCGGGGATGCCGGTCTGTCCGGCGGAGATCAGGTCGGTGGGGTCAGGGCCGACCTTCTGCACGGTCACGCCTTGCCGGCCGGGGATGGAGGTGACGCGCCGCGGCAGTTGGCACTTACCGCCGGAGCAGGCGTTCCAGAACTCGACCGCGAGCTGCCCGACGGCGTGCGCAGCCCCGGCAGGGGGCAGGGGTGCCGCGCAGGTACTCCACCGACCACGTCCTTGCGGCGCCGGGTGGCAGCGACAGATCCTGTCCCGGCCACGACTGACCGCCGGCGCGGTACAACCGGTCACCGTGCAGCTCGTACGAGTCCGGGCGAGGACGACACCGTCGACGGTGACGGTGGTGACTCGTCCTGGACGGGGCCGGGGAGGTCGATGACGTTCGGCCCGGCCGGTCGCAGGTGCCGGCGGCGAGGGCGACGTTGCGCCATACCCGGCGTCGAGGATGGCATGAACCCGATGCCGGGCGTCCAGCACCCGGTGATCGGATCCGGGCGGCGTGGACAGGGGCGGGCGACGACGGGGCAGGCGCCGAATCGGCGGCCGGTGAGCGCCCACAGCACGGTGACGGCGGAGTCGACCGCGGCCTGCATCCGAAGGTGGTCGGCTTCGAATTGGGCGACCTGCTCCGGGGTCGGCGTGTCGGGTAGTGCCGCGATGGTCGGGAGGCAGGTGCGATCGACGGGCCAGTCACACGTCATGGGGCACCCCCAGGCATCCCGACCTGCCATCATGCGCGCGACGGTAGGTGCCCGGGGTGACCCCACTACGCCTACGCGGCGCCGCCGAGGTATGCGGCGAGCACGTAGTTCCCGTGTCGGGCGAGGTTGTGTCGGGCCCGGTCATAGCGGCTGGTCATGAGGGTCGGAGTGCCGGGCCATGATCTGCACGTCCCGCAACGGATCCCCGCGTCGGGGCGGTAAGGCCCTGGCCTGGTATTCCAGCACCGCCCGGTCCTGCACTCGTTTTCGAGGCGCCGACCGCGATGGTACCGACGGCCGAGAACACCGCGCCACCAGCATGGTTCGCAACACACACCGGCCTTCTGGAAAACGCCCGGAGCGGACTCCTTCTGACTATCTGCTGGGCTTGCTGCGGCCGTTCGGTATCGGGTGACCCGACCAACTCGCGAGTCCGAACGATGCAGCGAGCGCGCGATCGACCTCGCGCATCTGCTCGGGGGTCAGTTCCCCTCCGTAGTCCTCGAGGCGTTCGCGCGCGAGGGTGGTGATCTGGAATGCGAGCACCGCGCTTCCTTCTCCATCGGCTGCCCCGTCGGCAGGTACACCGACACCGGCGCGCCCTTCCTGTACGGGAGTCCTTCACCTTCGACGTCATCGCGGCGGTGACAACTGTGCGCATGTGTTTGTTGAACGCGTCCGGGAGCTGATCACCGCACAGGCCGATGGCCCGCCTGTTCAGACCCGCGAGCTGGATCGAGGTCGGCCCAGTAGATCTCGCCCCGGCGCGGCGGGTTCGTGTCGGTCCTCCAAGGATGCCAGTCACCAATCCCAGATCGGTCAGTCGTCGCGGAATACCTCCGCGAGGTCGTGGGACTCGTCCACCCACTCGGCAA